>NZ_JASZYS010000009.1 GCF_030316845.1 Variovorax davisae | reverse complement strand
GTCCAGGTAGGCGTCGTACCAGGCCATCTCGCGGATCATCGCCTCGGCCACCGCGGGCGTGGTCGCGCGCGAGGTCAGCTGGTCGATGCCGTCGCGCACCTCGGTGACCTCCGAGAACATCACGGTGGCGCCCGCGCGCACCAGCAAGTCGGTGCAGAAGCCCACCGCCGGGTTGGCCGTCACGCCCGAGAAGGCGTCGCTGCCGCCGCACTGCACGCCGACCACCAGCTCGCTGGCGGGCACCGTCTCGCGCCGGCGGTCGTTCAGGCGCTCCAGGTGCTCCTCGGCCTGGCGCAGGATCGACTCCACCATCGACATGAAGCCCACATGGGCCTCGTCCTGCAGGCAGACCACGTCGAGCTGGGCGTCGGCGCTGGCGCCGACATCGGCCACGTTGCGCTCGTCGATCAGCGGGATGGTGCCCGGGGGCATCAGCCGCTCGGGCTGCAGCTTCTCGCAGCCCAGGCTGACCACCATCACCTCGCCGCCGAAGTTGGGGTTGAGGCTGATGTTGCGCAGGGTGCGGATCGGGATGACGGCGTCGGGGGCGTCGATGGCGACGCCGCAGCCGTAGCCGTGGGCCAGCGCCACGACGTCGTCGACGTTGGGGAACCTCGGCAGCAGCTCGGCCTTGATGCGCTGGACCGCGAAGTCGGTCACGCCGGCCACGCACTGCACGGTCTGGGTGATGGCCAGGATGTTGCGGGTGCCGACCGAGCCGTCCGGATTGCGAAAGCCCTCGAAGGTGTAGCCCTCGAGCGGGGGCATCGCGGGCGGCTGGACGGTGGCGATGGGCAGGCCGTCGAGCTCGCGTGCGGCGGGCATCTTCAAGAGCCGCTCGTGCACCCAGCTGCCGGCCGGGATGTGCTTGAGGGCATAGCCGATCGGCACGTCGTAGCGGCGCACCACGCCGCCCTCGGGGATGTCGACCAGCGCCACCTTGTGGGCCTGGGGCACTTTCTCGCGCAGCGCGAGGCCCGAGGCGAGCACGGTGCCGGCCGCCAGGCCGCCGTCGTTGGCCACGATCGCGACGTTGTCGCGTTCGTGCATGAGGATGGTGAGCGGCGGCTTGGGCGTGGAAGTGTCCGTCATGGTGTCAGGCCCGCCGACCGATCTCGGCCGCTTCGCGCGTCCAGCCGGCGACCTGCTCGCTCAGGCTCAGGCCGAGGCCCGGGCGGGTCGGCACCCGCATGCGGCCGTCGCGGATCTCGAGGCGCTCGTTGAACAGGGGCTCGAGCCAGTCGAAGTGCTCGACCCAGGGCTCGGTCGGGTAGATGGCCGCGAGATGCACGTGCAGCTCCATCGCGAAATGCGGGCCAAGGCTCAGGCCCGCCTGTTCGGCCTGGGCTGCGATCTTCAGGAACGGCGTGATCCCGCCCACGCGCGGCGCATCCGGCATCAGGTAGTCGGCGGCGCGATGGCGGATGAGTTCGCCGTGCTCGGCCGCGCTGGTCAGCATCTCGCCGGTGGCGATGGGGGTGTCGAACTGGGCCGCGAGCGCGGCGTGGCCCTCGAAGTCGTAGGCATCGAGCGGTTCTTCGATCCAGACCAGCTGGTACTGCTCGAAGATGCGGCACATGCGCTGCGCGGTCGGCCGGTCCCACTGCTGGTTGGCATCGACCATCAGCGGCATGTCGTCGCCCAGGTGCTTGCGCACCGCCTCCACGCGCCGGACGTCCAGCGCGCGGTCGGGTTGCCCGACCTTCAGCTTGATGCCGCCGATGCCGCGCTCGCGCGAGGCCTGCGCATTGACCAGCAGCTGCTCCAGCGGCGTATGCAGGAAGCCGCCCGAGGTGTTGTAGCACTGCACCGAGTCGCGCTGCGCGCCGAGCAGCTTGGCCAGCGGCAGGCCGGCACGCCGGGCCTTGAGGTCGTACAGCGCGACGTCGAAGGCGCCGATCGCCTGCACTGACATGCCGCTGCGGCCGACCGAGGCGCCGGCCCAGCACAGCTGGGTCCAGAGCTTCGAGATGTCGCTCGGGTCCTCGCCGATCAGGGCCGGCGCAATTTCCTTCGCGTGCGCGAACTGGCCCGGCCCGCCGGCCCGCTTGGAATAGCTGAAACCCAGGCCCCGGTGGCCATCGCGGGTCTCGATCTCGGCGAACAGCATCGCGATCTCGGTCATCGGTTTCTGGCGCCCGGTCAGGACCTTGGCGTCGCTGATCGGGTTGGCCAGCGGCAGATAGCACGACGAGATGCGAACCCAGGTGATGCTGTCGCTCGTGAAGGAAGGGGAGGAGGGGGTCATGACGGTGGGTCGGGTCGGGGTGGGCGGGGACGGCGGCGGGGCGCGCTCAGTCGATGGTGATCTTGCCGGTCTCGACCACGGTCTTCCAGCGCGCGTATTCCTTCTGCTGGAACTCCGCGAACTGGGCCGGGGTGTTGGCGACCATCTCGAAGCCGATCGATGTGAACTGCTCCTTGACCTTCGGGTCGTTGAGTGCTTCGACGAAGGCGGCATGGGCCTTGTCCCGCACCGCGGGGGCCAGGCCCTTGGGGGCGACGATGGCCTGCCAGGACGCCACCTCCACGTTCTTCACGCCCGCTTCGGCCAGCGTCGGCACCTCGGGCAGCACCGGCGAGCGCTTCGGGCTGGTGATCGCCAGGGCGCGCATCCGGCCGCCCTTGATGTACTGCGCGACCGAGTTGATGTTCTGGAACGACGCGTCGACCTGGCCGCCCATGAGGTCGGTGTGGGCCGGCGAGCCGCCCTTGTAGGGCACATGCAGGCCCTGGGTGCCGGTCTGCTGCCAGAACAGCTCGGCCGTGAGGTGGTCGCTGGAGCCGTTGCCGGCCGACGCGAAGGTCATCTTGCCGGGGTGGGCCTTCAGGCTGGCGATGACGTCGGCCACGCTCTTGTGCGGCGAGTTCGCCGGCACCACCAGCACGTTGGGCGATGCCACCGCGACGGTGATCAGGTCGAAGTCCTTCAGCGCGTCGTACTGCAGGCCCTTGACCAGGTGCGGCACGATCACCAGCGGGCCGAGCGAGGTCACGAGGAAGGTGCTGCCGTCGGCCGGAGCCCGCTTGACGAAGGTGGCGCCGATGGTGCCGGTGGCCCCGGCCTTGTTGTCGACCAGGAAGGACTGCTTGAGCTTCTCGCTGAGCCGCGGCACGATCGCGCGCGCCACCTGGTCGGTCGAGCCGCCGGGCGGGAACGGGACCACCAGCGTGACGGTCTTCTCGGGCCAGCCCTGCCCGTGGGCGGCCAGGGCCGCCAGGCTCAGCGCGATCGCGCCCAGGTACTTCTTCATGCCATGTCTCCTTGATTTGATAACGTTGTCATTTTTGGCCGGGGAAGCGGGCCGGACGAGGGGCGCCCGCATTGAATCGAGCCTCTATCGATGGACCGAATACCGGTATGAGCTTCCGATAGAAATGATATCGTTGTCATTTTCCTGCGTCAACCGGGGCCGGGATGGGGGTTTTCCCGGCTTCGCGCCGGCGCAGGTGAGGCAACGCGCCCGCTGTTAACGATGTCAACGCGCGGCCCGCCGATTTGGTAGGCTCCCATGATCCAACGCCAGACGCCCGAATGAACGACGTTTCTCCCTTCAAGGCGGCCACGCTCCACGACGTGGCCAAGGCGGCAGGCGTGTCGCTGATCACCGCTTCGCGCGCGCTCGGCAACCCCGGCGTGGTGTCGCCGAAGACGATCGAGAAAGTGCAGGCCGCAGTCGCGTCGACCGGCTACATCCCGAACCTGCTCGCCGGCGGCCTGAAGTCGAAGCGCAGCCTCATGATCGGCGGCATCGTGCCGGCGCTCTCGGTGTCTCAGTTCCTGCCGACCGTGCAGGTCCTGACCAACGAGCTCGCCGCGGCCGGCTACCAGCTGATCCTGGGCCAGACCGCCTACGACGCCGAGCGCGAGGAATCGGTGCTCAACGCGATGATCGGCCGCCAGCCCGACGGCATCGTCATCACCGGCCTGGTGCAGTCCCAGCGGGCCCGCGACCGGCTGCGCCGCTCGGGCATTCCGGTGGTCGAGACCTGGGACCTCAGCGACCGGCCGATCGACATGGTGGTGGGCTTCTCGCACCTGAAGGTGGGCGGCGCGCTGGGCGGCTATTTCCTCGGCAAGGGATGGAAGCGGATCGGCATCGCCTCCGGCGACGACCATCGGGCGCGGATGCGCCGCGACGGCTTCCAGACCACGATCGGGCGCGAGCTGCCGACCGCCTTCGTGCCCGCGCCCAGCAGCCTCGAGCTGGGCCGGCGTGCGCTCGCGCAACTGCTCGAGACCGATCCGGGCCTGGAGGCGATCTGCTGCAGCTCGGACCAGCTCGCGCATGGCGTGATCGTGGAGGCGCTGGCGCGCGGCCTGCGGGTGCCGCAGGACCTCGCGATCTGCGGCTTCGGCAATGCCGACTTCGGGGCCCACACGGTGCCGTCGATCTCCACCGTCCATGTGGACGGCGCCGAGATCGGCCGGCTGGCGGCGCGGATGGTGGTCGCGCGCTGCCGCGGCGAGGCGGTGGCCCAGCCGGTGATCGACGTCGGCTTCCGGATCGTCGAGCGGCAGTCGACCTAGCGCTGCGGCAGTTCCGACGCACGGCGCCGCTCGCGCCCGTTCACCAGGTGGGTGCGCATCGCGGCGCGGGCCGCATCGGCGTCCTGCTGCGCGATCGCGTCGACGATGCGGCGGTGCTCCAGCAGCACCTGGTCGATGGTGGCAATGCCGAGCTCTTCGCCGCCCGCAGCTTCCAGGAAGGCGGTGGGCACGCAGGCCGGGCCCAGCGCCTCCAGCACGGCGGCGAAATGCGGGCTGTGGGCCGCGCGCGAGATCTCGAGATGCAGCTGGAAGTCGGGCACCGCCGTGTCCATGCCCTGCGCCATGGCGCTGCGCAAGGCGTTCAGCGCGCCGGCGATGGCCGCCAAATCGGCGCCGTCGCGGCGCTGCGCCGCGAGCGCGGCGGCTTCGGATTCCAGGCCGATGCGCAACTCGATCAGCGCCAGCGCCTGCGGCAGGCTGTCGTCCGGGCTGCTGTCGACCCGGAAGGGCTTGGCGCGTGAGGCGCCGACCACGAAGGTGCCGACGCCCCGGCGCGAGCGCACCATTCCGGCGGCCTGCAGGCGCGACAGCGCTTCCCGCACCACGGTCCGGCTGACGCCGAACTCGCTCATGATCTCGGCCTCGGTCGGCAGCTTGTCGCCGGCGCGCAGCGGGCCGATCCGGATCCGGTGGCTCAGGGCGTCGACCACACCCATGCTCAGGTTGCGCGGCAGGGATCGGTGGGGGGTCTGCATCTTGATAACGTTGTCATTCATGCTAGCCGAAAGGGGCCGGACGGTCCAGAAATGGGCCGCCAACGAAGGGGGTCGGGGGAAACGCGAACACGGGCCGTTTTTAGTTGACACATGAAACGTTGAAAAGTAATGTATTGACGCCTCCTCCTGTTCCACTTCGACTGCAACCCATGAAAATCGCAATCCTCGGCGGCGGCCACGGCGCCTATGCAGCCGCTGCCGACCTGTCCGAAGCCGGCCATGAAGTCCGTCTGTGGCGCCGCGACGCCGCTGCGCTGGCCGCGGTCGTGCAGGCCGGATCGATCACGCTGAAGGATGCCGACGGCAGCCGCGACGTGGCGATCGCGCTCGCCACGCCCGACATCGGCGCCGCGCTGCGCGGGGCCGAACTGATCGTGATCCCCACCCCCGCGATCGCCCAGCAGGACATCGCCCGCGCGATGGCGCCGCACCTGGTCGACGGCCAGGTGGTGTTCCTGCCGCCCGGCACCTTCGGCAGCTACGTGATGGCGCGCCAGGTGGCCGAGGCCGGCAGCCGCGCCGACGTGGCCTGGGCCGAGACCGGCACGCTGCCGTATCTGGCGCGCAAGCACGGCGAGCGCGAGGTGAACGTGACGATCCGCGCCATCCGCCTGCCCACCGGCGTCTATCCGGCGCGCAAGGAGGCGCAGGCCATCGAGGTGATCCGCCGCGCCTATCCCGCGGTGCACGGCTGCGGCGATGCGCTGTCGGGCGCGCTGATGAACGCCGGCCCGGTGATCCACCCGCCTCTGATGGTCATGAACGCCGCGCCGCTGCAGCATTTCGAGCGCTGGGACATCCACAACGAGGGCACCCAGCGCGCGGTGCGCGACGTCACCGACCGGCTCGACCAGGAACGCATCGCGGTGCGCGAGGCCCTGGGCCAGGGGGCGCCGCACTATCCGCTGGCCGACCACTACAACAACGACCAGTGGATGTACGGCGACGCCCACAAGCAACTGGTGAAGTCGGGCGACTGGCGCGAGAACATCGACCTCCACACGCACCGCTACATCACCGAGGACACCGAGCTCGGGCTGGCCTTCCTGGCCTCGGCGGCGCGCTTCACCGGCGTCGATGCGCCGATCGCGCACGGCCTGCTGGCGATCGTCGGCGGCTTCCTCGGGCGCGATTTGCGCCGGGGACCCCGCACATTGGAGACGCTCGGCCTCTCCGAGCTGAGCGCGGCGCAACTCAAGAAGAGACTGCACGATGGCGAATGACCTGCCGCGCTTCGCCGCCGTGGGGGCTGGCCGGATGGGCCGCGGCATCGCGATCGCCTTCGCCTATGCGGGCCATCGCATCGCGCTGGTCGACCTGCGCCCGCGCAGCGACGAGGCCTGGCAGACGCTGCGCAACGAAGCACGGGCCGAGATCGAAGGCAGCCTCTCCGGGCTGGCCCAGCTCGGCGTGATCGAGGCCGCGCAGGTGGCGGCGATCGCGGCGCGGGTCGAGTTCGTGAACGCCACCGACGCACCGGCCGCGCTCGGCGCCGCCGAGCTGCTGTTCGAGGGCGTGCCGGAGACCCTCGAAGCCAAGCGCGAGGCCTTCGAATGGCTCAACCGGCATTGCCGTGACGACGCCATCATCACCTCGACCACCAGCAGCATCCTCGTGACGCAGCTGGCCGCGCTGGTGCGCAGGCCCGAGCGCTTCCTCAACATGCACTGGCTCAACCCGGCCTACGTGATCCCGGTGGTCGAGCTGAGCTGCCATGCGGGCACCGACCCGGCCGTGCTGGCGCGCACCAAGGCGATCATGGAGGGCATCGGCAAGCTGCCGGTGGTCTGCGGCGCGACGCCCGGCTACATCGTGCCGCGGCTGCAGGCGCTGGTCATGAACGAGGCGGCCCGCATGATCGAGGAGGGCGCCGCCACCGCCGAGGAGATCGACAAGGCCACCCGCTACGGCCTGGGGCTGCGCTTCGCGGCGCTCGGCGTGGTCGAGTTCATCGACTTCGGCGGCTGCGACATCCTGCATCACGCGAGCCGTGAGATGTCGGCCTCGATCGACCGTGCCCGCTACACGGCGCCCGCGATCGTCGACCGGATGGTCGATGAAGGCCGGCTCGGCTTGAAGAGCGGCAGCGGCTTCTACGACTACGAAGGGCGCGACGTCGGTGCCTACCGCCGCGACGTGTTGTCGCGCACGCTGGGCATGCTGCGGCATGCCGGGCTCTGGCAGCCGCCCGCCGCAGAGACCCAGCCATGACGATCCGGCGCGCCTTTGCCGACCTGTCGGTGGGCCAGGTCCACTACGCCGAGTGCGGCGCGGCAGAGGCGCCGCCGGTGCTGCTGCTGCACCAGTCGCCGCGCAGCTGGACCGAATACCGCGCGGTGCTGCCTTTGCTCGGTACACGCCGGCGTGCGATCGCGATGGACACCGCCGGCTTCGGCGACTCGGCCGCCGTCGACGGGCCCGCCAGCATCGAGGCCTGGGCCGGGATCGCGCTCGAACTGCTCGACGCCCTGGGCATCGCGCGGGCCGATGTCGTCGGCCATCACACCGGCGGCGTGATCGCGATCGAGATCGCGGCCAGCGCGCCCGAGCGGGTGCGTGGCCTGGTGCTGTCGTCGACGCCTTTCACCGATGCCGCCTTCCGGCGCCTGCGCGCCGGACGGCCACCGATCGACGAGGTGGCGCCGAGCGGCGACGGCAGCCACCTGGCCGCGCTCTGGCAGCGTCGCCAGGGCTTCTATCCGGCCGGGCGGCCGGAACTGCTGGAGGCCTTCGTGCGCGATGCGCTCAAGGTCAGCGGCAGCCCCGAGGACGGCCACCGCGCGGTCGCGGCCTACCGGATGGAGGCGCGCATCGATCGGGTCGTCCAGCCGGCGCTGATCCTGCGCGCCACCGAGGACCCCTTCGCCGCGCCGCATGCGGCCGAACTGCAGCAGGCGCTGCCGCAGGCGCGCATCGTCGACATCCCGGGCGGGATGGTGCCGCTGCCCGACCAGCTGCCCGGGGCTTTCGCCGCCGCCGTGCTCGCCTTCCTGGAGACGCTGGCATGAAGGCGATGCGCGTGGCGGCCTTCGGCGCGCCGCCGCGGCTGGCGCAGGTGGCCGAGCCGCCGCTGCGCGCCGGCCGCACCATCGTGCGGATGGAGGCCGCCACGGTCGGCCACATCGACCGCACCGTCTGGGGCGGCCATTTCCTGAAGCACCCGCCGTTCCCCTACACGCCGGGCGTCGAGGCCGCGGGCGTGGTGGTCGCGAGCAGCCGCCATGCCGTGGGCCAGCGCGTGTGGCTGCGCGGCTGCGGCCTGGGCACGCTGTTCGACGGCACCTGGTGCGACCTGATCGATGCGCCCGACGAGGCGCTGGGGCTGCTGCCCGATGCGGTGCCGGCGACGCTCGGCGCGGCCTTCTTCTCTCCCTGCACCTCGGCCTGGGTGGCGCTGCACGACATCGCCCGGCTGCGTGCCGGCGAGCGCGTGCTGGTGACCGGCGCGACCGGTGCGGTCGGCTCGCTGGCGGTGCAGCTGGCGCTCGACGCCGGTGCGCAGGTGATCGCGGCGGTGGGCCACGCAGCGCAGGGGGCGGCGCTGCCGCCCGCGGCGCAGGTGCTGGTGCTGGGCGACGATCCTTCCGCCGCGCTGGCTTCGGTCTCGGCCGAGCTGCTGGTCGACACCGTCGGCGGCGCGGTGCTGGCTGCCGCCCTGGCGCGCGTGGACGCCGGCGGCCGCGCCGTGCTGGTGGGCTACACCGCGGGCAACGGGCTGGCCCTGGACCTCGCGCAGTTCCTGCAGCGCGACGTGGCGCTGCTGCCGCTCAACATGTTCCGCCGCGACGCCGCTGGCCGGGCGGCGGCGCCGCAGCTGCTGGCGCGGCTGGCCGACGGCACGCTGCGCCTGGACGTCCAGCCCTTCGCGCTCGAGGACGCCGCCACCGCCCTGGACTGGATCGCCCAGCGCGGCCATCGGGGCCGGGCGGTGCTGGTGGCCCGGCCCTGAGGCCGACCTTCAGTCTTCTTCTTCGACTGCTTCGCCCGGCGCCTGCGCATGCAGCGCAATGATGTGGCGCAGCGTGCGCTTGAGCTCTTCCGCGCGCTCCAGGCCGAAGGGCTCGAGCACCCGCAGTTCATGCTCGCGCGCCAGCTCCATCAAATGCTCCACCGCCTTGGTGCCGGCGTCGGTGATGCGCACCAGCGTGACACGCCGGTCACTGTCATGGGGCAGGCGCTCGATCTGGCCGCGCGCTTCCATGCGGTCGAGCAGCCGGGTCACGGTCGGCTGCTTGGTCACCGTGATCTGCGCCAGCTGCCCGATGCTGATCGCCTCGCTGCCCGCCAGCGAGGCCATGACCCGCCACTCCGAGACCGAGAAGCCGTGCTGGCGCGCCACCCGGTGGAACTCCGAGGAGATCAGCTGGCTCGCCTGCGCCAGCAGCGCGGGCAGGTAGTCGTCGACGAAGCGGTGGCTCGGCGCCGCCGCCTCCCTGAAAGGCCCCGGACCTGTGGCGGGCACGCTGCTTGCATGTCTAGGGTTATTCATGATTGTGAATACATTCAGTTGTCAACATTATAGAGACCGCGGTGCCGAAATGCGGCCCCGCAGTCCCCACGAATGAAGGAACACGATGGCAGAGCGCTCGTTCGTCGAAGAGGTGAAGAAGCTGCGGCTTTCCGCTGGCGATGTGTTCCGCGGTGAAGGCATTCTGGCAGTCACCAAGGCCTTGCTGGAGTCCGGCGTGTCGTACGTCGCGGGCTACCAGGGTGCACCGATCTCGCACCTGATGGATGTGCTGGCCGACGCGCAGGACATCCTCAGCGAGCATGGCATCCGCTTCGAGAATAGCGCCAGCGAGGCCACGGCCGCCGCCACGCTGGCGGCCTCGGTCAACTACCCGCTGCGCGGCGCCGTGACCTTCAAGGCGACGGTGGGCACCAACGTGGCGTCGGACGCACTGGCCAACCTGGCCTCGGGCGGCGTCACCGGTGGCGCGCTGATCATCGTCGGCGAGGACTACGGCGAGGGCTCGTCGATCATGCAGGAGCGCAGCCACGCCTTCGCGATGAAGTCGCAGATCTGGCTGCTCGATCCCCGGCCCAACCTGCCGTCGATCGTCGAGGCCGTGAAGCAGGGCTTCGAGCTTTCGGAGGCCAGCCACACGCCCGTGATGCTGCAGCTGCGCATCCGGGCCTGCCACGTGCACGGGCACTTCGTCGCCGGCGACAACAAGCGCGCCAAGTTCACGCTCCAGGATGCGCTCGAGAATCCGCAGCGCGACGTCGGCCGCATCGTGCTGCCGCCGGCCAGCTTCGTCCACGAGCAGGAGAAGGTGCGCGAGCGCTGGCCCGCCGCCGTCAAGTTCATCGAAGACCGCCAGCTCAACGAGTTCTTCGCCGAGGGCGCCGACGACATCGGCATCATCGTGCAGGGCGGCAGCTACAACACGCTGGTGCGCGCGCTCGAGCGGCTCGACCTGGCCGACGTGTACGGCAATTCGAAGATCCCGCTCTACGTCATGAACGTGGCCTACCCGGTGATCGAGCGCGAGGTGCTGCGCTTCTGCGAAGGCAAGCGCGCCGTGCTGATCGTCGAAGAGGGCCAGCCCAACTTCGTCGA
Organism: Variovorax davisae; assembly: GCF_030316845.1. Lineage (GTDB taxonomy): Bacteria > Pseudomonadota > Gammaproteobacteria > Burkholderiales > Burkholderiaceae_C > Variovorax > Variovorax davisae. The sequence continues at coordinate 273,938 of NZ_JASZYS010000009.1, read as the reverse complement.
GCAGAACCTGGCGACCATCCTGCGCCAGGCCGGTTCCACCACCGCGCTGCACGGCAAGGACATGCTGCCGGTGGCCGGCGAATACACGGCGGCCGAACTGCTCAAGGGCGCACGCGCCTTCGGCGAGCGCTACGGCCGGCTGCAGCCGCTGCCGGCGCCGGTGCGCAAGGTGATTGCGCTGACCGAGGTGGCGGCGATCGGCGTCGATGCCGCGCCCGAGCCCGCGCTGCCGCTCGGCGACAGCGTCCATGCGCGGCCGCCGGGCTTCTGCACCGGCTGCCCCGAGCGGCCGATCTTCAGCGCCATGAAGCTGGTCGAGCGCGAGCTCGGCGCCCACCACGTGAGCGCCGACATCGGCTGCCACCTGTTCTCGATCCTGCCGCCCTTCAACATCGGCAACACCACCATGGGCTATGGCCTGGGCGGTGCCGGCGCGGCCGCGCTCAATGCGCCGGCGGGCAAGCGCGCGATCTCGGTGATGGGCGACGGCGGCTTCTGGCACAACGGCCTCACCAGCGGCGTCGCCAACGCGGTCTTCAACCGCAGCGACAACCTGACCATCGTGGTCGACAACAACTACACCTCGGCCACCGGCGGCCAGGACATCCTGTCGTCGAGCGCCAACAATGCGACCCGCAGCACCGGCCATGCGATCGAGCGCGCGGTGCGCGGCGTCGGCGTGAAGTGGGTCCGGACCTTGCGCCGCACCTACGACGTCGCCGGCATGCGCGATGCGCTGAAGGACGCGCTGACGACGAAGGAGAAGGGCCCCAAGGTGCTGATCGCCCAGTCGGAATGCATGCTGAACCGGCAGCGGCGCGAAAAGCCGCTGGTGCGCAAGGCGATCGCCGACGGCAAGCGGATGGTGCGCGAGAAGTTCGGCGTCGACTCCGACACCTGCACCGGCGACCACTCGTGCATCCGGCTGTCGGGCTGCCCCTCGCTGTCGATCAAGCCCAACCCCGACCCGCTGCGCACCGACCCGGTGGCGACCGTGATGGACAGCTGCGTCGGCTGCGGCGTCTGCGGCGAGGTCTCGCATGCGGCCGTGCTGTGCCCCTCGTTCTACAAGGCGCAGATCGTGAGCAACCCCAGCCGCTGGGACCTGGTGCGCGAGCGCTTCCGCGCCAAGGTCATCGGCTGGCTGCAAAAGGGCGAGGCCAAGCGCCGCGCGGCCTATGCCTTCTAGGGCGAATTCCATGACTCAACCGATCAAGATTGCGATTCTGGCCATGGGCGGCGAGGGCGGCGGCGTGCTGGCCGACTGGATCGTCGACATGGGCGAGGCCAACGGCTACCTGGCGCAGACCACCTCGGTGCCGGGCGTGGCCCAGCGCACCGGCGCCACCATCTACTACGTCGAGCTCTACCCCGAGGCGCAGGCCGAGGCCGACGGCGGCCGGCCGGTGCTGGCGCTGATGCCGCTGCCGGGCGACGTCGACGTGGTGCTGGCCTCCGAGCTCATGGAAGCCGGCCGCGCGGTGCAGCGCGGGCTGGTCACGCGCGACCGCACGACGCTGATCGCATCCACTCACCGGGTCTACTCGATCGCCGAGAAGAGCGCGCTCGGCGACGGCCGGGTCGACAGCAGCGAACTGCTCAAGCATGCCGAGCGCGCCGCCCAGCGCTTCATCCGCTTCGACATGGCGCAGGCTGCCGAAGCCTCGGGCAGCGTGATCAGCGCGGTGCTGTTCGGCGCCCTCGCGGGCGCCGGCGTGCTGCCCTTCGGCCGGGCCCAGTTCGAGGCCACGATCGAACGCGGCGGGGTCGGCGTCAAGCCCAGCCTGCGGGCCTTCGGCGGCGCCTTCGCGCGGGCGCAAGGAGAGTTGGAGCCGGCAGCCGTGGTGCCGGAGGTGGCCGCGCCGCAGCCGCGCCATCCCGCGGTGCGGGCCCTGGTCGAGCGCGTGCAGCGCGACTTTCCGGCTTCGGCACGGCACTTCCTGCTGGAAGGCGTACGCCGCCTGATCGACTACCAGGACCTGGACTACGCGGGCCTCTACCTCGACCGCTTGTCCGTCGTCGCGGCGCTGCCGGGTGACGACGAAGGCCGCCTGCTGCGCGAGACCGCGCGCCACCTGGCGCTGTGGATGTCCTACGAGGACACGGCCCGGGTCGCGGCGCTCAAGACCCGCGCGACGCGCTTCGAGCGGGTGCGCGGCGAGGCCCGCGTGCAGGACGGCCAGGTGCTGGCGATCAACGAGTACATGCATCCGCGGCTGCAGGAGATCTGCGAAACCCTGCCGGCCGGCGTCGGCCGCTGGCTGATGGCGTCGCGCCTGCCGCGCCGCGTGGTCGAGCACTTCACGCAGAAGGGCCGCGTGGTGCAGACCAGTTCGCTGCGCGGCTACCTGATGCTGCGCACGGTGGCGGCCTGCAAGCGCTGGCGCCGCTCGACCTTGCGCTATGCCGAGGAGAACCGGCGCATCGAGGAATGGCTGGCGCGCATCGCCGAGACCGCGCCGCACCATCCCGCGCTGGCGGTCGAAGTCGCCCAGTGCCAGCGCCTGGTCAAGGGCTACAGCGACACCCACGAGCGCGGCCTGCGCAACTACGACACCGTGATGGCGGCCGTGCAGCGTGCCGGCGGCGCCATCGCGCCGGCCACCCTGCGCGAACTGCGCGACGCGGCGCTGGCCGACGAGCACGGCCACAAGCTGCAGGCCGTGCTCGCGCGGCACGCGCTCGCCTGAACCACCGGAAGCCGCCATGACCGCCCAGCCGATGACCCTGCAACTGCGCGTCGCCGAAGCGCGCGAACTGAACCCGCTGATCAAGACCTTCAGGCTTCGATCGCCGGATGGCGGCGTGCTGCCCGGCTTTGCCGCCGGCGCCCACATCCGCGTGCGCGTCCAGCTGCCCGACGGCTCGGCCGACTGGCGCCACTACTCGCTGATCAATTTTTCCGCCGATGCGAAGGCGACCGAGGCCCCGACCGACTACGTGATCGCGGTGCGCAAGGAGGCCGAGGGCCGCGGCGGCTCGCGCTTCATGCACGAGCGCCTGCGCGAAGGCGACACGGTCACGATCGAGGTGCCCAAGAACGACTTCCCGCTGCACACCGGCCCCGGCGGCACGGTGCTGCTGGCCGGCGGCATCGGCGTGACGCCCCTGGCCAGCATGGCGACCCGCCGCCGGGCCGAGGGGCTGCCGGTGCGCATGCACTACGCCGGGCGCAGCCGCGCGCTGATGGCCTTCCTGCCCGAACTCGAAGCACTGCTGGGCGACGACCTGCGCCTGCATGCCGACGTCGAGCAGGGCGGGCCCTTCGACATCGGCGCCATGCTCGACGGCATCGCGGCCGGCGACCGGCTCTATGTCTGCGGGCCCAAGCTCATGCTCGACGCCGTCCTGGCCCAGACCCAGGCCCGCGGCTGGACCCACGACCGCGTGCACTTCGAGCTCTTCACCACGCCGGTGGTGGAGGAGGGCGACCACGCTTTCGAGGTCGAGCTGGCGCAATCGGGCCAGCGCTTCACGGTGCCGGCCGACCAGAGCATCCTCGACTGCCTGATCGAGCACGGCTGCGACCCGATGTTCGACTGCAAGCGCGGCGAATGCGGCGTCTGCGCCACGCCGGTCATGGAAGGCGAGATCGACCACCGCGACTATGTGCTGACCGCGCGCGAGAAGGCGCAAGGCAACGTGATCCAGATCTGCATCTCGCGCGCCAAGGGGCAGCGGCTGGTGCTCGACATCTGAAGGAGCAACGAGACATGACTTCGTACCGAGGCAACCCCGAAGCAGTGCGGGCGCTGGTGCAGCCCGACCGCGTGCACCGCGACCTCTACACCAGCGCCGAGCTGTTCGCGCTGGAGCAGGAGCACTTCTTCGCCAACACCTGGAACTACGTCGGCCACGAGAGCCAGCTTCCGAAGACCGGCGACTACCTCAACACCGAGATCGCCGGCCGGCCCCTGATCATCGTGCGCCACACCGACGGCACGGTGCGCGCGATGATGAACCGCTGCGCCCACAAGGGCTCGCGGCTGGTGAGCGCGCCCTGCGGCAACACGGGCAAGTTCTTCCGCTGCCCGTACCACGCCTGGACCTTCAAGACCGACGGCTCGCTCTTGTCGATCCCGCTGAAGAACGGCTACGAAGGCACGCAGCTGCACGAATGCGAATCGGCCAAGGGCCTCACCACGATCAAGAACGTGCGCAGCCACCGCGGCTTCATCTTCGTCAAGATCAACGACGTCGGGCCGGATTTCGAGGAATTCTTCGGCGACTCGCTGAGCTCGATCGACAACATGGCCGATCGTTCGCCCGAGGGCGAGCTCGAGATCGCCGGCGGCTGCCTGCGCTTCATGCACCAGTGCAACTGGAAGATGTTCGTCGAGAACCTCAACGACACGATGCACCCGATGGTGGCGCACGAATCGTCGGCCGGCACCGCCAAGAGCATGTGGGCCGGCAAGCCCGAGGACGAGCCCAAGCCGATGGCGATCGAGCAGTTCGTGCCCTTCATGTCGGACTACAAGTTCTTCGAGGACATGGGGGTGCGCACCTACGACAATGGCCACAGCTTCACGGGCGTCAACTTCAGCATCCACAGCAAGTACAAGGCGATTCCCGAATACGACGACGCGATGAAGGCGAAGTACGGCGCCGAGCGCACCGCGCAGATCCTCGGCATGGCGCGGCACAACACGGTGTACTACCCGAACCTCACGATCAAGGGCGCGATCCAGGCGATCCGCGTGGTGCGGCCGATCGCGGTCGACAAGACGCTGGTCGAGAGCTGGACCTTCCGCCTGAAGGGCGCGCCGCCCGAGCTGCTGCAGCGCACGACCATGTACAACCGGCTGATCAATTCCCCCTTCTCGGTGGTGGGCCACGACGACCTGCAGGCCTACCGCGGCATCCAGGCCGGCCTGCATGCGAGCGGCAACGAATGGGTCAGCCTGCATCGCAACTTCGATCCGGCCGAGACCGCGGGCGGCGAGATCACCACGGTCGGCACCAGCGAGCTGCCGATGCGCAACCAGTACCGCACCTGGGCCAAGTACATGACGGAGACGATGTGATGCCGGCCGATGTGACCCGCCAGGACCTGATCGACTTCGTGGTCCACGAAGCACGCCTGCTCGACGCCAGGCGCTACGAGGAGTGGAACGCGCTCTTCACCGATGACGCCTTCTACTGGGTGCCGCTGGTGCCCGACCAGGAAGACGGCCTCAACCACACCTCGCATCTCTACGAGGACAAGCTGCTGCGCGAACTGCGCATCGAGCGGCTCAAGAGCCCGCGCGCCTTCTCGCAGCAGCCGCCGAGCCGCTGCCACCACCTGCTGCAGACGCCGACGGTCGAAGCCTTCGATGTCGAGGGCGGGCGCTTCGTGGTGCGCACCGAGTTCCACTACACCGAATCGCAGGGCGACGAGCTGCAGTTCTACGTCGGCACCTTCTTCCATCACCTGGTCGTGGTCGATGGTGCGCTGCGCATGACGCTCAAGCGGGTCAACCTCCTCAACTGCGACGCCGCGCTGCCGGCGGTGCAACTGTTCATCTAGGGACGCCATGCACGCCACCGTCCACGATGTCTTCGCCGCCACAGCGCGGCGCACGCCGCAGGCTGAGTTCCTGTTCACCGAGTCGGTGACCGCCGCCGCCTACGGCATCCCTGCCGGCGCGATCCGCTGGGGCGAAGCTTACGCAGGGGTCGAACGTTTGCGCATCGCCTACGCCGCCGCCGGCTACGGCCATGGCCACCGCGTCGGGCTGCTGCTCGAGAATCGGCCCGCCTTCCTGCTGCACTGGTTGGCCCTCAATGCGCTGGGTGTCAGCGTGGTGCCGATCAATGCCGAGATGCGCTCGGCCGAACTGATCTACCTGATCGGCCACAGCGAGATCGGCCTCGCGGTGACGCTGCCCGAACGGGCGGCCGACCTGCGCGCGGCGGCGGCCGAGGCGGGCATCGCCTTCGACACGATGGAAGCCGACGCCGTCGACGCGATCCCGCCGGCGCGCAGCGCGGCGCCGCATGCCGGCCGGCCGATCGGCGCCGACACCGAATGCGCGCTGCTCTACACCTCGGGCACCACGGGACGGCCCAAGGGCTGCATCCTGTCCAACGCCTACTTCCTGTGCGCGGGCGACTGGTATGCGGCGCTCGACGGCGTCTGCAGCATCCGCCGCGATGCCGAGCGCGTGATCACGCCGCTGCCGCTCAACCACATGAATGCGATGGCCTTCTCGACCATGGTGGTGCTGGTCGCGGGGGGCTGCCTGGTGCAGCTGGATCGCTTCCATCCGAAGACCTGGCTGCAGAGCGCCCGAGAGTCGGGGGCGACCATTGCCCACTACCTCGGCGTGATGCCCGCGATGCTGCTGTCTGCGCCACCGTCGGCCTCCGACCGCGACCACGCCATCCGCTGGGGCTTCGGCGCCGGCGTCGACCGCAAGAACCACGCGCCCTTCGAGCAGCGCTTCGGCTTCCCGCTGGTCGAGGCCTGGGCCATGACCGAGACCGGCGCCGCCGCCTGCGTGATGGCCAACCGCGAGCCGCGCCTGGTCGGCACCAGTTGCTTCGGGCGGCTGCCGGATTTCATGGAAGTGCGGCTGGTGGACGACCAGGGCCGCGAGGTCGCAGTCGACGCGCCGGGCGAACTGCTGGTGCGTTCGGCCGGCGCCGATCCGCGGGCGCACTTCTTCTCGGGCTACCTGAAGGACGAGCCGGCCACGACCGAAGCCTGGGCCGATGGCTGGTTCCACACCGGCGACCTGGTGCGGCGCGACGCCGAGGGCAACTTCTTCTTCGTCGACCGCAAGAAGAACGTGATCCGCCGCAGCGGCGAGAACATCTCCGCTGTCGAAGTCGAGAGCGTGCTGAACCAGCACCCGGCCGTGAAGACCTCCGCGGTGGCCGCCACGCCCGATGCGGTGCGGGGCGACGAGGTGCTGGCCTGCATCGTGCTGCACGAGGACGCGGCTTGCGCGCCTGAACAACTGGCCGCCAGCATCGTTGCCCATGCATTGGCGCAACTGGCTTACTACAAGGCGCCGGGCTACGTCGCCTTCGTCGATGCGTTGCCGCTCACGGCCTCGCAGAAGATCCAGCGCGGGCAGCTGCGCGAACTGGCGCACGCGCTGCCGGGGCAGGCGCACTGCATCGACACGCGCGCGATGAAGAAGAGGCAGTCATGAGCAGGCGGATGTCCTACGAGGGCGTGGCGGTCGCGGTGCCCGTCACCGTGCCGTACCAGCGCTACTCGACCCTCGGCGCCCACTGGTTCCTCGGCCAGGCGATGGAAGCGCTGGTCAAGGCCAGCGGCATCGCCAAGGAGCAGATCGACGGCCTCTGCGTCAGCAGCTTCTCGCTGGCGCCCGACACCGCGGTCGGCGTGACCCAGCACCTGGGCCTGTCGCCGCGCTGGCTCGACCACATGCCGACCGGCGGCGCTTCGGGCGTGATGTGCCTGCGGCGTGCAGCGCGCGCGGTGCAGGCCGGCGACGCCGACGTGGTGGCCTGCGTGGCGGCCGACACCAACCACGTGGATTCCTTCCGCCAGACGCTGGGCAGCTTCAGCAACTTCGCGCGCGATGCCACCTACCCGTATGGCTCGGGCGGCCCGAACTCGATCTTCGCGATGATCACGTCGCACTACATGCGGACCTTCGGCGCGACGCGCGAGGACTTCGGCCGCATCTGCGTCGACCAGCGCAGCAACGCGCTCAAGAACCCGAACGCGATGTTCAAGAAGCCGCTGACGCTCGACGAATACATCGCGGCGCGGCCGATCTCCGATCCGATCCACCTGTTCGACTGCGTGATGCCCTGCGCCGGCGCCGAGGCCTTCCTGGTGATGAGCGAGGAGCGGGCGCGCGACCTGGGCTTGCCGCACGCGGTGATCCGCGGCGCGATCGAGCGCCACAACGCCTACTCGGAAGACCCGGTGATGGTGCGCGGCGGCTGGCGCCAGGATCGCGACGAGCTCTATGCCCAGGCCGGCGTGCGGCCCGCCGACATCGACTTCGTCCAGACCTACGACGACTACCCGGTGATCGTGATGATGCAGTTCGAAGACCTCGGCTTCTGCGAGAAGGGCGAGGGCTCGGCTTTCGTGCAGTCGCACACGATGACGCATGACGGCAGCTTTCCGAACAACACCAGCGGCGGGCAGTTGTCGGCGGGGCAGGCTGGGGCGGCAGGCGGCTTTCTCGGGATGACCGAGACGATCCGGCAACTGACGGACACGGCCGGTCCGCGCACCGTGCCCGATGCCCGCCTGGGCCTGGTGGCCGGCTTCGGCATGGTCACCTACGACCGCTGCCTGTGCACCGGCGCCGTCATTCTCGGGAGACCTTCATGACCATGCCGCTCATGCGCCCCAAGCGCAAGAACCCGGTGCTGCGCACCCGGCAGATGAACCTGCCGCCGTGGGCCCGCGGCCGGGTGGCGCTGGGCATCACCGCGGCCGCGGCCGAGGGCCGCTTCGAGCTGCAGACCTGCGAGGACTGCGGCACCGTGCAGTACCCGCCGCGCGAGGCCTGCCACAAGTGCCTGTCGCCGCGCCTGCACTGGCGCGAGCAAGGCGGCGAGGGCGAACTGCTCAGCAGCACCACGCTGCACCACAGCAACGACCTGTTCTTCCGCGAACGCCTGCCGTGGCGGCTGGGCCTGGTGCGGCTCGACGCCGGGCCGACGCTGATGGTCCACCTGCATGGCGAGGTCGTGGACAGCGATCAGGCGCCGGCGCGCGTGCGCGTGGGCGCCCGGCTCGACCGCGCCGGGCAGGCGGTATTGATTGGATTTCCGAACGAAGGGAGCGCCCACATGGCCGACGACAAGATGCTCAGAGAAATGACCAGCGACCCGAAGTTCCGCAAGGTGCTGGTCACCGACGGCAAGACCGAGGTCGGCCAGGCGATCGTGCGCGCGCTGGTCAAGGCCGGCGCCGACATCGTCTGGGTCGGCCATGCCGAGCCCTGGAAGAAGATGGGCGGCCTGGAAGACATCACGGCGCTGCCGCAGGTGACGCTGGTGCCGCTGGACCTCACCAACGGCCGCTCGGTGACCGAGCTGGCGGGCGAGATCGGCGGCAAGGTCGACATCGTGATCAACAACGCCGAGGTGCACCGCAGCTTCGGCATCGGGTCGCGGCGCGGCACCGATGTCGCCAAGGCCGAGATGGACATCAACTACTTCGGCCTGCTGCGGCTGGCGCAGGAGTTCGGCCCGGCGCTCAAGGGCCGCTCGGCCGACGGCGCGACCGGCGCCACGGCCTGGGTCAACCTGCTGTCGATCTATGCGCTCAGCAACTTCCCGCCGCACGGCACCTTCAGTGCCTCGAAGGCGGCGGCCCATTCGCTGGCCCAGTGCCTGCGTGCCGAGATGCGGCCGGCCGGCATCCGCGTGATCAACGTGTTTCCTGGGCCGATCGACGACGAATGGAACCAGCACACGCCGCCGCCCAAGCTGGCCGGCAGCGCGCTGGCCAACGCCATCGTGAAGGCCCTGCGCGATGGCGTGGAAGACGTGTACCCCGGCGACGTGGCGCAGGAGTGGCTGGAGCGCTGGCGCGACAACCCCAAGATCCTGGAACGCGAACTCGCGGCCGGCGGCTAGAACATGAGCCACCCCCGAATCTCGCTCACTTCGTGTAGCGAGCTCCCCCTCAAGGGGGCAATACCAGCGGCCCGGCAAAGCCGGTTCCGCGGTATTCCTGGAATGAAACCGAACGCAGGAGCGAATCAATGACCACCACGACCGAACTGATGTCCGCCGCCGAGATCCTCGGTGGGCTGGTGAGCGCGATGGCCAGCGGCCGGATCCGCGTGGTCGACCTCACCCAGACGCTGACGCCCGAGTTTCCGCAGATCGCGCTGCCGCCCGAGATGGGCCAGTGCTGGCCCTTCCGCATCGAGGAGGTGTCGAAGTACGACGAACGCGGGCCGGGCTGGTACTGGAACAACTTCTCGTGCGGCGAGCACACCGGCACGCACTTCGATGCGCCGATCCACTGGATCTCGGGCCGCGACCTGCCGAACAACTCGGTCGACACCATCCCCGTGCAGCACTTCGTCGCGCCGGCCTGCGTGATCGACTGCTCCGAGCAGGTCAAAGGCGACGACGACTACCTGCTGAGCATCGCCGACATCGAGCGCTACGAAAGCCGATACGGTCGGATCCCGAAGGGCGCCTGGGCGCTGATGCGCACCGACTGGTCGAAGCGGCAGGACCCCGAGGCCTACCAGAACTTCGACGAGACCGGCCAGCACACGCCGGGCCCGAGCACCGAGGCGGTGCGCTTCCTGGTCGAGGAGCGCGACGTGATCGGCTTCGGCTCCGAAGCGATCGGCACCGATGCCGGGCAGGGTTACCACCTGCGCCCGCCGTACCCTTGCCACTACTACATGCATGGGGCCGGCCGCTACGGGCTGCAGTGCCTCAGCAACCTCGACCTGCTGCCGCCCGCGGGCGCGGTGCTGATCTGCCCGCCGCTCAAGATCGAGAAGGGCAGCGGCAGTCCGCTGCGCGTGCTGGCGCTCGTCGGAGCCGGCGCATGACGGCCAAGGTCGCTGCGGTCACCGGCGGCAGTGCCGGCATCGGCCGCGCCATCTGCGAAGACCTGCTCGCGCAAGGCTACGAGGTCGTTTCGCTGGCACGCCGGCGCTGCGACATCGACCATCCGAAGCTGCACAGCATCGAGGTCGACCTGGCCGATCGCGCCGCCACCGCGCAGGCGGTGGCCGAGCTGGTGCGGCGCTTCGAGGTGACCACCGTGGTGCACAACGCCGGCGTCATCCGCGCTGCGCTGGTCGCCGACGTCAAGCTCGACGACCTCGACGCGCTGGTCGACCTGCACCTGGGCTGTGCCATCCAGCTGGTGCAGGCGGCGCTGCCGGCGATGCGCGCGCAGCGATTCGGCCGCGTCGTGCTCTTGTCGTCGCGCGCGGCCCTGGGCCTGCAGACGCGCACCAGCTATTCGGCGACCAAGGCCGGCATGCTCGGCATGGCGCGCACCTGGGCGCTCGAACTCGCGCCCGAGGGCATCACGGTCAACGTGGTCGCGCCGGGACCGATCCGCACCGACATGTTCTACGACGTCGTCGAGGCCGGCAGCGAGCGCGAGCGCGCGCTCGCTGCGTCGGTGCCGGTGCGGCGCCTCGGCGAATCGGCCGACGTGGCACGGGCCGTGCGTTTCTTCGCCGATCCCGAGAACGGCTTCGTCACGGGGCAGGTGCTCTACGTGTGCGGCGGCACGAGCGTCGGCAGCCTGGCGCTGTGACGCCGAACGCGCGCGAATTCATGGTTCTCTCCCTTGCCATCGCAACGTCGCTTCATTAGCATTCTTGACACTTAAACATTTCATAAATCATGTTCTTGTTTGAAGTCCCCGCTTCGTCGTTCGTCTCCAACCTGAGGAGCTTTGCATGAAAGTCTTGACCCGACTCTGCGCACTGGCGGGCCTTGCGGCCGGCTTCGGCGCTTTCCACGCCACGGCGCTGGCCGCCGACCTGAAGGTCGGCTTCATCACCTCGCTGTCGGGGCCCGTGTCCTCGCTGGGCATCCCCTACGAGAAGGGCATGAAGGCCGCGGTGGCCTACAAGTCGGAACTCAACGGCCGCAAGATCCAGCTGGTGCAGCTCGACGATGCCTCCGACCCGTCGACCGCCGCCCGCAACGCGCGCAAGATGATCGACGAGGACAAGGTCGACGTCATCATCGGCACCGCGGGCTCGCCCGGCGCGCTGGCGATCGCCGCGGTGGCGCGCGAGACCAAGACGCCGCTGATCTCGATCGCCAACGCCAACCTCCCGGGCGACGACGGCGCCTGGATGGTCACCTTGCCGCAGCCGGCGCCGCTGATGGTCAGCGCGGTGGTCGAGCGGATGAAGAAGTCGGGCGTCAAGACGGTGGGCTACATCGGCTTCTCCGACGCCTGGGGCGACCTGGTCTACGACGCGCTCAAGAAGAGCGCCGAGCCGGCCGGCATCCAGGTGGTGTCGAACGAGCGCTATGCGCGCGCCGATTCGTCGGTCACCGGCCAGGTGCTGAAGATCGTCGCGCTCAAGCCCGATGCGGTGATCACCGGCACCTCGGGCACGCCCGGCGCCTTGCCCTACCTGGCGCTCGCCGAGCGCGGCTACAAGGGCCAGATCTACGGCATGCACGCCCTGATCAACCCCGACTTCGTGCGCGTCGGCGGCCCCTCGGTCGAAGGCCTGCTGGCCCCGACCGGCCCGGTGATCGTGGCCGAGCAGCTGCCCGATGCGAATCCGATCCGCAAGGTCTCGATGGACTTCCGCACCGCCTACCAGAAGGCCAACGGCGCGCCGCCGACCGATGCCTTCTCGGCCTACTCCTTCGATGCCTGGCTGCTGTTCCTCGACGCCGCCGCGCGCGCCAAGGGCGAGCCCGGCACGCCGGCCTACCGCGTGGCGCTGCGCGACGCGATCGTCAACACCAAGGAGCTGGTCGGCACCCACAGCGTCTACAACTTCAAGCCCGACGACCGCTACGGCTCCGACGAGCGCTCGCGCGTCATCGTCAAGCTCGAAAAAGGCCAATGGAAACTGGTTCCCTGATGAACTTGGCTCGCCCCCAGGTTGGCTCACTTCGTGTAGCCGCCCACCCCCGACCGGGGGCAATACCAGCGGCCCGGCAGAGCCGGTTCCGCGGTATTCCTGGAATGTCCCTTGCATTGAGTGCGGGCGGTTGACCGCATCGCATACCGGAACACATTGATCATGCGCACCTTCATTCGATTTCTCGGCGTCACGGCAGTTGCCTTCGCTGCTGCTCAGGCCTGGGCCGCGGACCTCAAGGTCGGCTTCATCAGCTCGCTCTCGGGCCCGGTCTCGGCGCTCGGCATTCCCTACGAGAAGGGCATCCGCGCCGCGATCGCCGAGCACCCGGTGCTGGCCGGCCACAAGGTCGAGCTGATCGTGCTCGACGACGCCTCCGACCCGACCACCGCCGGGCGCAATGCGCGCAAGCTGGTGGTCGAAGACAAGGTCGACGTGCTGATCGGCACCTCGGGCGTGCCCGGCGCGATGGCGATCGCGGCGGTGGCGCGCGAGCTCAACACGCCGCTGATCTCGCCGACCCCGGTCACCATTCCCGGGCCCGAGGGCGCTTGGACCGTCACCGTGTCGCAGCCCTTCCCGCTGATGGTCGCGGCGGTGGTCGACCGCATGAAGAAGTCGGGCGTGAAGACGGTCGCCTTCATCGGCTTTTCGGACGCGCTCGGCGATCTCGCCTACGACTCGCTCCTGAAGAGCACCGAGGCGGCCGGCATCAAGGTGGTGGCCAACGAGCGCTACGCGCGCAGCGATTCGTCGGTGGCGGGCCAGGTGCTCAAGATCATCTCGACCAGGCCCGATGCGGTGTTCGCCGGCAACTCGGGCACGCCGGGCGCATTGCCCTACCTGGCGTTGGCCGAGCGCGGCTACAAGGGCCAGATCTACGGCACGCACGGCCTGATCAACGCCGACTTCGTGCGCGTGGGTGGCGCCTCGATCGAAGGCCTGCAGGTGCCCAGCGGCCCGGTGCTGGTGGCCGACCAGTTGCCCGACGGCAACCCGATCAAGAAGGTCTCGATGGCCTTCCGCAGTGCCTACCAGAAGGCCAATGGATCAGCGCCGAACGACGCCTTCTCGTCCTACACCTACGACGCCTACCTGCTGCTGGCCGATGCCGCCGCGCGCACCAAGGGCGAGCCCGGCACGCCGGCCTATCGCACGGCGCTGCGCGACGCCATCGTCAGCACCAAGGAGCTCGCCGGCACCCATGGCATCTACAACTTCAAGCCCGACAACCGCTATGGCTCCGACCAGCGCGCGGTGGTGATCGTGCGCAGCGAGAAGGGCCAGTGGAAGCTGGTTCCGTAGATGACCTACCGCGACCGGCCCGAAGCGATCGCCGCGCTCGTCCAGGACGATCGCGTGCACCGCGACCTGTACCTGAGCGAGGAGCTGTTCGCGCTCGAGCAGGAGCGCCTCTTCGCCCGCACCTGGCTCTACGTCGGCCATGCGAGCCACGTGCCGAACAGCGGCGACTTCTGGTCGCTGGAGCTGGCCGGTCGGCCGGTGATGATGGTTCGGCAGGCCGACGGCGCGGTGCGCGTGTTCTACAACCGCTGCGCCCACAAGGGCAGCCGGCTGGTCACCGATGAATGCGGCAACACCGGCAAGTTCTTTCGCTGCCCCTACCACGCCTGGACCTACAAGCTCGACGGTGCGCCGCTGGCGATCCCGCTCAAGAGCGGCTATGAAGGCACGCGGCTGAAGGAATGCGAATCGGGCCAGGGCCTGACCGAGCTGAAGCACACGGCCGTGTACCGCGACTTCGTCTTCGTGCGGCTGTCCGACGAGGGGCCGGGCTTCGAGGAATTCTTCGGCGAGGTGCTGGGCGCGATCGACAACATGGTCGACCGCTCGCCCGAGGGCCGCCTCACGGTCGGCGGCGGCGTGCTGCGCAACATCATCCACTGCAACTGGAAGATGTACCTCGAGAATATCAACGACACGGTGCATCCGATGTCGACCCATGAATCGGCCACCCAGGCAGCCGATGCGCTGTGGCAGGGCCGCGCGCCCGATGCCCCCAAGCCGATGGCGATGGAGCAGATCCTGCCCTTCGGCTCGGGCTACGACTTCTTCGACAAGATGGGCGGGCGCGTGTTCGCCAATGGCCACAGCGTGCTGGGCGTCAATTTCAGCATCCACTCCAACTACGCCCAGCTGCCCGACTACGAGCAGGCGATGCGCGACGCGCACGGGGCCGAGCGCGCCGCCGAGATCCTGCAGCGCTCGCCGCAGAACTCGGTGTTCTTCCCCAGCCTGTCGGTCAAGGGATCGCCACAGGCGATCCGCGTGATCCGGCCGCTGGCCGCCAACCGGACGCTGATCGAGGCCTGGAGCTTCCGCGCGGCCGGCGCGCCCGAGGTGCTGTTCGAGCGCGCGATGAACTACAACCGGCTGGTCTTCTCGCCGATGTCGGTGGTGGCCCATGACGACGTGCACCTGTTCGAGAGCATGCAGCAGGGCCTGCGCGCCGACGGCAACGAGTGGGTCAGCCTGCACCGCGACTTCGATCCCTCGGAGCTGCAGCAGTCGACGATCACCACCAACGGCACCAACGAACTGTTGATGCGCAACCAGTTCCGCGCCTGGGCCCGGTACATGGCGGCGGCCGCATGACGACGCCCGAAGACTTCATCGCGGCGGAGGCGGCCTTGCTCGACGCCGGCCGCTTCGACGACTGGCTGGCCCTGTTCACCGACGACGGCCACTACTGGGTGCCGCTGCAGGGCGCGGCGCAGGCCGATCCCTACACCCACAACTCGATCGCCTACGAAGACCGGCTGCTGCTGCAGCTGCGCATCGAGCGCCTCAAGAATCCGCGCGCCCATTCGCAGCATCCGGCGAGCCGCTGCCAGCACGTGCTGCAGCGCGCCCGCATCGAAAGCGACGACGCCGAAAGCGGCGAAGTCGTGCTGCGCACCCCCTTCCTCTATGTCGAAGCCCGCGGCGAGCAGCAGCTGATGCTCGCAGGCAGCTATCGCCACCTGCTGCTGCGCACCGCCGCCGGCTGGGCGATCCGGCAAAAGCGGGTCGACCTTCTCACTGCCGGGCAGGCGCTGCCGGCCATCCAGTTGTTCATCTGAGCAATCCGCTCGTTCCATTCCACCCACCAGGAGCCCACGACATGAAGAGCTTGATGCAGACCTTGACCCGCAGCGCGCTGGCGGCCGCGCTGGGCGTCGGCCTCACGGCGGTGGCGATCGCCGCCGACCTCAAGGTCGGCCTGAGCGTGTCGCTCTCCGGCCCCAACTCCTCGCTCGGCGTGCCCTACGCCAAGGGCATGCAGGCCGCGCTGGCCTACAAGCCGGAGGTCAACGGCCGCAAGATCCAGCTGATCGTGCTCGACGACGGCTCCGACCCGACCACCGCCGGACGCAATGCGCGCAAGCTGGTCGAGGAGGACAAGGTCGACGTGCTGATGGGCACCTCGGGCGTGCCGGCCGCGATCGCGATGGCGCAGGTGGGCCGCGATGCCAAGGTGCCGATGATCGGGTTG
Organism: Variovorax davisae; assembly: GCF_030316845.1. GTDB lineage: Bacteria > Pseudomonadota > Gammaproteobacteria > Burkholderiales > Burkholderiaceae_C > Variovorax > Variovorax davisae. The sequence goes on along the minus strand of NZ_JASZYS010000009.1, from coordinate 257,912 downwards.
ACGCCGATCCAGCTCGACGCGGCCGAGAACCCGTGGGTCTTCACGGTCGCGCAGCCGACCCAGCTGATGATCGACGCGGTGGTCCAGCGCATGAAGAAGGATGGCGTCAAGTCGGTCGGCTACATCGGCTTCTCCGACGCCTGGGGCGACCTGGTCTACAACGCCCTGATGAAGTCGGCGCCAGAGGCCGGCATCCAGGTGCTGGGCAACGAGCGCTATGCGCGCGCCGATGCCTCGGTCACCGGCCAGGTGCTCAAGCTGGTGGCGATGAAGCCCGACGCCGTGATGACCGGCGGCGCCGGCACGCCGGGCGCGCTGCCCTTCCTGGCGCTGTCCGAGCGCGGCTTCAAGGGCCCGGTGTACGGCCAGCACGGCTTGATCAACCCCGACTTCGTGCGCGTGGTCGGCGCGGCCGGGCAGGGCGCGCTGATGCCCACCGGCCCGGTGATCGTGGCCGAGCAGCTGCCCGACGGCTATCCGACCAAGAAGATCGCGATGGACTTCCGCGCTGCCTTCCAGAAGGTCAACAACGCGCCGACCAGCGACGCCTTCTCGGCCTATTCCTTCGACGGCTGGCTGGTCTTCACCGACGCCGCCGCGCGCGCCAAGGGCGAGCCCGGCACGCCCGAGTTCCGCCTCGCGCTGCGCGACGCGATCGCCAGCACCAAGGAAGTGGTGGGCACGCATGGCGTCTACAACTTCAAGCCGGGCAACCTGTACGGCGTGGACGAGCGCGCCCGCGTGATCGTCAAGCTCGACAACGGCCAGTGGAAGCTGGCGCCTTAAGCTCCGCCCCCTCCAACGACAACAACGACTTCAGGACGATCATGCGAAGGGCATTTCAATGACATGGGACGTGGCGCTCATCCTGGGCATCGACGGGCTCGCCAATGGCGCGGTCTATCTGCTCGCGGGGCTCGGGCTGGTGCTGATCTTTTCCGTCACGCGGGTGGTCTTCGTGCCCTTCGGCGACATCGCGGCCTTCGCCGCGCTGACCCTGGCGGCCTTCGAGACCGGCCGCCTGCCGCCGACCATCGGGCTGGTGATGGTGCTGGCCGCACTGGCGACGCTGACCGAGGTCGGCAGCCTGCTGCGGCGTGGCGAAGGGCGCAAGGTGCCGAAGGCGATCCTGGCCTGGGGCCTGTTGCCGCTGCTGCCCTGCCTGCTGGCCTGGGCCACCGCGCGGCCTGACATGCCGGCGGCGGTGCAGATCGCGGTCACGGTGCTGCTGGTGGTGCCGATCGCGCCGCTCTTGGCGCGCGTGGTGTTCCAGCCGATTGCCGATGCCTCGGTGCTGGTGCTGCTGATCGTCTCGCTGGCGCTGCACTTCCTGCTGTCGGGCCTGGGCCTGCTGTTCTTCGGGCCCGAAGGCTCGCGCACCCGGCCGCTCGCGGGCGGCAGCATCGCGCTCGGCGACGGCTTCTCGGTCAGCGGCCAGGTGGTGCTGATGGTCGGGGCGGCGATCGTGCTGAGCGGCCTGTTCTTCCTGGTCTTCGAACGCACGGTGGCCGGCAAGGCGCTGCGCGCCACCGCCGTCAACCGCGTCGGCGCCCGGCTGGTCGGCATCCGGCCGGCGCGCACCGCCCTGCTGGCCTACGGCAGCGCCTCGCTGCTGGCCGGCCTGATCGGTGTGCTGATCGCACCCGTCACCACCATGTACTACGACTCCGGCTTCATCATCGGCCTCAAGGCCTTCGTGGCCGCGATCATCGGCGGCCTCGTGAGCTACCCGATGACCGCCATCGGCGCGCTGGCGGTCGGCGTGGTCGAGAGCTTCGCCTCGTTCTGGAGCGGCGCGCTCAAGGACGTGATCGTCTTCAGCCTGCTGATCCCGGTGCTGATGCTGCGCTCCTTCATGAGCGTGCATTCGGAAGAGGAAGAAGACGAGGTGGACCAATGAACCTCCTTCGAACCCGCAACTTCTGGATCGTCGTGATCGTCGCATTGGCCATCGCGCCGATGCTGGCCGGCAACTTCACGGTCTCGCTGCTCAACGACATCGGCATCGGCGCGCTGGTCGCGCTGGGGCTGGTGCTGCTGACCGGCATCGGCGGCGCCACCTCCTTCGGGCAGGCGGCCTTCGTCGGCATCGCGGCCTATGCCACCGCCTGGCTCACCACCACCCAAGGCATGTCGCCGTGGATCGGCCTCCTGTTCGCGCTGCTGCTGACCGGCCTTTCGGCGCTGGCCATCGGCATGCTGACCCTGCGCCTGGGCGGCCACTTCCTGCCGCTCAGCACCATCGCCTGGGGGCTGTCGATCGCGATGCTGTTCGGCAACGTCGATGCGCTGGGGCGCCACACCGGGCTGTCGAACATCCCGCCGCTGCGCATCGGCGGCTGGTCGCTGGCCGACCCGCGCGCCATCTACTACCTGATCTGGGTGCTGGTCGGGCTGGCCTTCCTGTTCAGCCAGAACCTGCTGCAGTCGCGGCCTGGCCGCGCGATCCGCAGCCTGCGCGGCGGTGCCACGCTGCTGGCCAGCGTCGGCGCCGACGCCTACCGCGTGCGGCTCACGCTGTTCGTGACGGCGGCGCTGTTCGCGGGCCTGGCGGGCTGGCTCTATGCCCACATGAACCGCTTCGTCAGCCCCTCGCCCTTCGACGTCCGCGCCAGCATCGAATACCTGCTGATGGCGGTGGCCGGCGGGCTCGGGCAGCTGGCCGGTGCGCTGGTCGGCTCGGCGCTGGTGCTGGTGCTCAAGAACGGCCTGCAGGACGTGCTGCCGATGCTCACCCAGCGCGCCGGCCAGCTCGAAGCGGTGGCCTTCGCGGCGCTGTTCATCCTGCTGCTGCATTTCGCCCGCGGCGGCCTGATGGGCTTCGTGCGGCGCTGGACCCGCGGGCGCTTCAGTGCGGCGCCGGCGCAGGCCTCGTCGACGCCGGTCGAGCCGCTGGCGCATCGCACGCTGCCCGATCGCGGCTCGCCGATCCTCACCGTGACCGGGGCGGTCAAGCGCTTCGGCGGGCTGGTGGCGGTGAACGACGTCAGCTTCGACGTCAAGGCGGGCGAGATCGTCGGCCTGATCGGACCCAACGGCGCCGGCAAGTCGACCATGTTCAACCTGCTGACCTGCACCTTGCCGATGACCGCGGGCCAGGTGCGCTTCCTGGGCCAGGATATCGCCGGCCTGCCGCAGCGCACGGTGGCGCGGCTCGGGCTGGCGCGCACCTTCCAGCACGTGAAGCTGCGCCCGCACATGAGCCTGCTCGACAACGTGGCGCTCGGCGCCCACTCGCGCACGAACGCGGGCGTGCTCAAGGCGGGCCTGCGCCTGGACCGCGCCGAGGAGCGCCAGATCCTGCAGGAGGCGCAGCGCCAGCTGGAGCGCATCGGCCTCGGCGACCGGGCGCACGAGCTCGCCGGCAGCCTGCCGCTGGGGACCCAGCGCATCCTGGAGATCGCGCGCGCGCTGGCGGCCGACCCGGTGCTGCTGGTGCTCGACGAGCCCGCGGCCGGCCTGCGCCGCAAGGAGAAGATGGCGCTCGGCGAGCTGCTGCGCAAGCTGCGCGACGACGGCGTGACGATCCTGATCGTCGAACATGACATGGACTTCGTGATGAAACTGGTGGACCGGCTGGTGGTGATGAACTTCGGCTCCAAGCTGGTCGAGGGCGTGCCCGCGGCGGTGCGGGCCGACGAGCGGGTGCAGGCGGCGTATCTGGGGAGTGTCGTATGACGGCGATGCTCGAAATCGGCGACCTGCACGTGTCCTACGGCCAGGTCGACGCGGTGCGCGGCGTCTCGCTGCAGCTCGAACACGGCCAGATCATCTCGGTGATCGGCCCCAACGGCGCCGGCAAGACCACCTTGCTGGCCGCGGCGATGGGCCTGCTGCCGAGCAAGGGCCTGCTGAAGTTCGAAGGCGAGGACCTGCACGGGCTCGACGTCGAGGCGCGGGTCGAGCGCGGCCTGTGCCTGGTGCCCGAGAAGCGCGAGCTGTTCGGCGAGCTCAGCGTGCTCGACAACCTGCAGCTCGGGGCCTACTCCAAGCGGCTGGCGAGCGCGGCGCTCAAGCGCCAGCTGCAGCAGGTCTACGAGCGCTTCCCCCGGCTGGCGGAGCGGCGCTCGCAGCGCGCCGACACGCTGTCGGGCGGCGAGCGCCAGATGCTGGCGGTCGGCCGGGCGCTGATGTCGGCGCCGCGCCTGCTGATGCTCGACGAACCGAGCCTGGGCCTGGCGCCGCTGATCGTGCGCGACATCCTGGCCATCGTGCGCAAGCTGCGCGACGACGGCGTGTCGATCCTGCTGGTCGAGCAGAACGCGCGCGCCGCGCTCGAGAGCTCCGACCACGGCTATGTGCTGGAGACCGGCGAGATCGCGCTGTCGGGGCCGTCCGAGCAGCTCGAGAGCGATCCGCGCGTGCAGGCCACCTACCTCGGCGGAGGCACCCACGATGACGACTGAGCCGCGCCGGCTGCCGGCCGCGCAGCGCACCTTGCCCGCGATGCTGCAGCGGCAGGCGGCCGGGTTCGCGCAGCGCCCCCTGCTGCAGGTCGCGGGCCGCAGCTGGACGCATGCCGATGCGGCCGCGGCCGCCGCCAGCCGTGCCGGCGCGCTGGCGCAATGCGGCGTGGCGCGCGGCGACCGCGTGGCGATCATGAGCGGCAACCGCATCGAGTTCCTCGAAGCCTTCCTCGGCGCCGGCTGGCTCGGCGCCGTGGCGGTGCCGGTCAACACCGCGTCGATGGGCCCCCAGCTCGAATACTTCCTGGCCAACAGCGAAGCCCGGCTGCTGGTGATCGAGGCCGGCCTGCTCGAACGGCTGCAGACCGCGGACCTGGCGCGCACGGCGCTGCAGACGATCTGGGTCATCGGCGAGGCGACCGGCGGCTGGCAGCCGCCCGAAGGCATCCGCCTCGTGCCCTGGCCGGCCGGCGCCGAGGCGGTCGCGCCGGCGGCGGTCCAGCCCGGCGATCCGCTCGCCATCCTCTACACCTCCGGCACCACGGGCCCGGCCAAGGGCGTGGTCTGCCCGCATGCCCAGTATTTCTGGTGGGGCGTGAACAGTGCCGAGGTGCTCGGCGTCGGCGCCGACGACGTGCTGTGCACCACCTTGCCGCTGTTCCACATCAACGCGCTCAACACCTTCGCGCAGGCCGCCCTGACGGGGGCCGAAGTGGTGTTCGAATCGCGCTTCTCGGCCTCGGGCTTCTGGCCCTCGATGCGGGCCTGTGGCGCCACGGTGGTCTACCTGCTGGGCGCGATGGTGCCGATCCTGCTGGCCCAGCCCGAGGGGCCGGGCGAGCGCGACCACCGGGTGCGCACCGGGCTCGGCCCCGGGGTGCCGGCGGCGGCCGGGCAGGCCTTCCTGGCCCGCACCGGCGTGCGGCTGCTCGAAGGCTATGGCTCGACCGAGACCAATTTCGCCATCGCCACCGCCCCCGACTCGCCGCGCGGCGGCGTCATGGGCTGGCTGCGGCCGGGCTTCCAGGCCCGGGTCGCCGATGCCGACGATGCCGAATTGCCGCCCGGCGAGGCCGGCGAGCTGCTGCTGCGCGCCGACGAGCCCTATGCCTTCGCGAGCGGCTACTTCAACATGCCCGGGAAGACGGTCGAGGCCTGGCGCAACCTGTGGTTCCACACCGGCGACCGCGTGCTGCGCGAGGCCGACGGCGCCTTCCGCTTCGTCGACCGCATCAAGGACGCGATCCGCCGCCGCGGCGAGAACATCTCCTCCTTCGAGGTCGAGCAGGTGCTGCTGAGCCATCCTGGCGTGGCGGCCTGCGCGGTCTACCCGGTGGGCTCCGAACTGGCCGAGGACGAGGTGATGGCGGCGCTGGTGGCGCGCGCGGGCCATGCGATCGAGCCGGCCGAGCTCATGCGTTTCTGCGAGGCGCGCCTGCCTTATTTCGCCGTGCCGCGCTATGTCGACCTGCTCGACGACCTGCCGCGCACCGAGAACGGCAAGGTGCAGAAGTACAAGCTGCGCGAGCGCGGCGTGACGGCCGCCACCTGGGACCGCGGGCCGGGCGCCCCACGCGCCAAGGGCTGAAGCCATGTTCTCCCTCGACGGCCAAGCGGCTTTCGTCACCGGCGCGGGGCAGGGCCTGGGGGCCGCGATCGCGCAGGGGCTGGCGCAGGCGGGCGCCGGCGTGATGCTGACCGACATCGACGCGCCGGCCGTCGAGGCGGTGGCGGCGGGCCTGCGCGACGCCGGCCACCGCTGCATCGCGATGGCGCTCGACGTCCGCGACGAGAGCGCCTTCGCCGGCTGTTTCGAGGCCGCAGCGGCGCACTTCGGTGCCGTCGACGTGATGGTCAACAACGCCGCGCTGACGCCCTCGACCTCGCTCTGGGACATCAGCGCCGGCGAATGGGACGAGGTGATGGCGGTGAACCTGCGCGGCAGCTTCTTCGGCTGCCGCATCGCCGGACGCCACATGCGCGGGCGCGGCGCGGGCCGGATCGTCAACCTGGCCTCGATCGCCGGCCAGCAGGCCAGCGCGGCGAGCGGGGTCCACTATGCGGCTTCGAAGGCCGGCCTGATCGCGCTGACCCGCTCGTTCGCGCAGGCGCTGGCGGCCGATGGCGTGACAGTCAACGCGATCGCGCCGGCGGCGATCCGCGGTCCCCTGCTCGACGCCATGAGACCGGAGCGGCAACAGGCGCTGCTCAGCGGAATCCCGCTCGGCCGCTTCGGCGAGGCGCAGGAAGTGGCGGCGGCCGTGGTCTACCTGGCCTCGGCGGCCGGGGCTTTCGTCACGGGCGCGACGCTGGATCTCAACGGCGGCCGCTTCATGCGCTGAGCCCCGGAAAAAGCACCCGTGGTTAAAATGTTTAGTTGTCAACGGTTTTGCTAGCCATGAAAAATTCACTGAATGGGCGCCACGCGGTCGTGACCGGCGCGGCCCGTGGGATCGGCGCCGAGATCGCGCGCACCCTGGCGGCCGAGGGCGCCCGCCTGACGCTGCTCGGCCGCGATCGCGCCGCGCTGGAGCGGGTGCGGGGCGAACTGGCGGGCAGCGGCCACGGCGTGGCGACGGTCGATGTCGCCGATGCCGACTCGGTGCGCGCCGCCTTCGAGGCCTTGCGCGCGGCGTCGGGCCCGGTCCAGATCCTGGTCAACAACGCCGGCCAGGCCGAGAGCGCGCCCTTCCTCAAGACCTCGGTCGCGCTCTGGCAGCGCATGCTCGGCGTCAACCTCACGGGCAGCTTCCTCTGCGCGCAGGCGGCGCTGCCCGACATGCTCGATGCCGGCTGGGGCCGGGTCGTCAACATCGCCAGCACCGCGGGGCAGAAGGGCTATGCCTACGTGGCCGCCTACACGGCGGCCAAGCATGGCGTGATCGGCCTCACGCGCTCGCTGGCGCTCGAGGTGGCGCGCAAGGGCATCACGGTCAACGCCGTCTGCCCGGGCTACACCGACACCGACATCCTGCGCAACAGCGTCGCCAACGTGGTCGGCAAGACCGGCCGCAGCGAGGCCGATGCGCTGGCCGAGTTCGCGGTGGTCAATCCGCAGCGCCGCATCGTGCAGCCGGCCGAGGTCGCGGATGCGGTGCGCTGGCTCTGCGGCGAGGCGGCGGCCTCGGTCACCGGCCAGTCGATCTCGGTGTCGGGCGGGGAGGTCACATGATCGACAGCACCAACGACCCGTCGCATGCGGCGCTCAGCGACGCCGAGGAGCTGGGCCACGAGGCCCGCGCCGGCAACGACGACCACGCCGTGCTCAAGCTCTGGCTGCGCATGCTGGCCAGCACGACGCAGATCGAGGCCGAGATCCGCAAACGGCTGCGCGAGCGCTTCGACATCACGCTGGCGCGCTTCGACTACATGGCGCAGCTCTACCGCTACAAGGACGGCCTCAAGATGCGCGTGCTGTCGCGCTACCTGATGGTCACTGGCGGCAACGTCACCGGGCTCACCGACGAACTGGAGCGCGAAGGCGTGGTGTCGCGCACCGCCAGCCCGGACGACCGCCGGGCCTGGATCGTGAGCCTCACGCCCAAGGGACGTCGCAGCTTCGAGGCCATGGCCAGCGAGCACGAGCAATGGATCCTCGAGATGTTCTCGGGGCTCGACATGAAGACCGTGAAGCAGCTGCACAGCCAGCTGGGCCAACTGCGGGTCCACGTGATGCGTAACGAGGCCGGCGGCGAGGAGCCGGCGTGAACGCAGCGGCAGCCCCTGCCTTCCGCCGCGAGCGGCTGATCCGCTTTTCCGACTGCGACCCCGCGGGCATCGTGTTCTACCCGCAGTACTTCGTGATGTTCAACGGGCTGGTCGAGGACTGGGTCGATGCCATGGGCATCGGCTACCGCCACCTGATCGCCGACCAGCGCATCGGCCTGCCGACCGTTCGGCTCGAAGCCGACTTCCGCGCCGTGAGCCGTTTCGGCGACAGCGTGACGCTGGAACTCGCGGTCGAGCGCCTCGGCACGCGCTCGCTGACGCTGGCGCTGCAGTGCGTGGGCGCCGACGGCGAAATGCGCATGCAGATGCGCCAGGTGCTGGTGACGACCTCGCTCGAGACGCACCGCGCGCTCGAGATCCCGGCGGCGCTGCGCGACGCGATCCTGCGCGGCCTTCCCGACGCGGGCTGAGCCTTCGCGTCAAGCCGAGACGGGCTGCAGTCAGCTCCACGGGCGCAGGGGTTGGCACAGCCTCGACGCCTGCAGCCTCCGACTCGCCCCGCGCTTGCAGCACCGCCGGCGCGTGCCGCGTCTTGTTGAACAGCAACCAAGTGACGCCGGGCCGCGAATCGACATCGAGTTGTTGTCCAGGTTCGCTGCCGTCGCAGTTTCCCCGCTTCGAGGGCACATTTTCGGCTCTCGTGCCCCTCTACGGGCCAACGGACGGACTTCTGCCAAGGTCCGCATGCGCACGAACTTGCATTTGCGGGAGACTTTCGAACAAGGTGTTTCAGCAGCGTTTTAGGTCGACGTTGCCATTCTTTTTCACAATTGTCTTTTCCTTGTCAGTCGCCTTGATTTCGTTGCGCGTTGCGTGGAGAGCAGGTAGAAAACCACTCCATCTTTGAGGCATTTTGGCAAGGATTCGACTTCTGATGGTGTGAAATAAAAGACGGCGATTCGCCGGCCAAGGGAGTTTTAAATGAGTTCAACTGTTACTTTTTTTGGTGTCACCCAATCAAAGCCACTCGGTGCAGATTCGCAACATACGAGTTTGCGAAGTACCGTGCTTTCGCTGATCACCCACGGTTATGCAGTCATGAAGATGCCGATGACGGCTCAAATTGCTGTGTGGTCAACGCTTGATGGCATCTCGCGCGTCCCGAAAGAGCAGAGCCGAGACTTCTGCTTTCCCGATCGAACGGATGGATTCCTTCTCAAGGGAGGTGAGCATGCCAAGTACACAGAGAACGTGGACCTCTGCGACCGCTTCTGCTATTGGCACAAGCATCGCGGACTTCATTCAGGCCATCCGTTCGTTGACACTCCCGTATACAAGGACATACAAAAAAGCGAGAGCGAATTGTGGTCGCTGAGTCAAAGAATTGTTTCGGGACTGTGGGATTTTTTTCGCAATGAGGATCAAATGATCATCCGCGATAGTTCTTATGTTCAGCTCTGCATGTACGAGAACGGCCACCAAGTAGATGATCGAGGCTACTTGCAGGACCGTCATGAAGACGGGCATCTGATTACGTTGATCAAACCGACGCGTGATGGGTTGGTCATTTTTCTCAGCGACGAGGAAGTTCCTGTGCACTTGGCCGATGATGAGATCATCGTTATCACCGGCTCGCTGTTGACGCTGCTTTCAGACGGAAAAATCCCTACGATGTATCACGCGGTTCGCAACCCGAAAATGGAGCTTTCACGCAAATCATTGGTTTACTTCGCCATTCCTGATCTGGGGCAACCGTACACCACACTGCTCGAAAAAAAGACGATCAACATCGCCTCGATCGCCGATGAGAGTCATCGTGCGTTCGGCAATGCACCGCTGATCTAACCCAACAGAGAGGGCTCGTCGCCCTCTCCAATTTTGACTGGATCGAACGTGCTCAACCTGCATTTCACTGAGGGGTTCGTTCTTGGCGCCGGCCTGCTTGTCGCCCTGGGACCCAAGGATACATTTGTCATCAAAAACAACCTAACAGGAAGTAACACGTTCGCGCTGGTACTGATCTGTGCTTTTTCGGATGTGCTTTTGATCGCTTTGGGAGTGGTCGGACTTGGTGCGTTCATTACGGCGAATCGCTGGATCATGGTTGCGACCATGTCCGTCAGCATTGTGTACTTGTCGTACTTCGGTATTCGAGCCTTGTACGCAGCTTATCGCGGTGAAACGTTTCTCGACGAGCAAGGTGCCCCGCAGCGCCCAATGCCACGCAATCAAGTCATCAAGGGGGCGATTCTTCATTCTCTGCTGACGCCATTCGCTTGGCTGGATACCGTGCTGGTCATCGGATCGATCAGTGCTATCAAGGTTGGGATGGACAAGCTCTTCTTCGCGAGTGGCGCCGTTGTTGCGTCCTTTCTGTGGTTCATCGCGCTCACAACAGGATCCCGATTTGCCGCGCCCATGTTTCGAAATCGCAGGGTGTGGCAAGCCTTGGACATCATCGTTTGCGTATCGGTGTTTTTCCTCGCTGGAAAGTTGGTCGCGGACTACCCATGGAACGGTTCGTAGTCGGCGTTACCGAATTTCCGCGCCGTGAGCCGTTTCGGCGACAGCGTGACGCTGGCGCTCGCGGTCGAGCGCCTCGGCACGCGCTCGCTGACCTTGGCGCTGCAGTGCGTGGCCGCCGACGGCGAACTGCGCATGCAGATGCGCCAGGTGCTGGTGACGACCTCGCTCGAGACGCACCGCGCGCTCGAGATCCCGGCGGCGCTGCGCGACGCGATCCTGCGCGGCGTGCCCGCCGGGGCCTGAGCCTTCGATCAGGCCGCGAGGCCGTTCATGAGTCCGGTGCGCGGGTGGCAGTGGATGTACTCGTAGCGTTGCTCGTCCGCCTTCAGCACCGACACCTCGTGGTACACGCGCAGCTGCAGCTCGAAGTTGAGCTCCTGCACATAGCGCATGAAGCTGCCGAAGATCGCCACGTGGGTCGGGTGCGACTCGGCCCAGCGTTCCATGTCCGCCAGCGAGCGCCAGAAGCTCAGGCCGAAGGACTTCTGCAGCCGTGCGCCGCTGGCGTCGAGGTGGTGCATGTAGCGGTTGCTGTAGCAGCCGATCGCAAGGCCCTGGTCGCGCAGGAAGTCCATGCCCTCGCGCAAGGTCGGTTCCATGTCCTCGAGGTAGAGCGTGCGCTCCTTGCCTGTCGTGTCGGTCCATTCCTGGCCCGAGCGGATCATCGCCACGTTCTGGTGGCCGTCGATGCGCACGCGCTGGCCCGGCGACGGTGTGCCCGCGATCACGCCGCGGGTCCCCGACGGTGCCATCGCATCGGTCTGCGACAACGGGATCCGGTCGCGCATCGAACCCCAGTAGCCGTGCTCCCGGATCTCGCCGCTGACCCCGCCGCCCATCACCACGCCGACGCCTTCGAAGCGGTCGGGGGTGCTGAACATGGTCTCGTAGTGCTCGGCCCGCGGCGAGGCGATCTCGCGGAAGTAGCCCAGGCCGTCGTCGAGCCGCGCGGGCGAGCGCCACCAGTCGTCGATCTCGGGCGTGGCGCACCAGCGCGCGAAGGCGGCCGGGTCGCTCCAGTAGGCGATCGCGATCATGTTGTCGAAGCCCTCGGCGTCGACGAAATGCGCCAGGTCATGGTGGCCCGGCCCGTCGGCGAGGCCGAAGCCGCGCGCGATCTGCATCAGGGCGCCACAGGCGCGGCCCTGCATTCCGGGCCCGCGCGACTGCACGCCGAAGTAGCCCATCACCACCTGGCCCACGCCGGCGGCTGCGCGGGCCGACCAGACGGGGTAGGGCGGCGTGTAGTCGTCCTCCACCCGGCGGTGCCGGGTGCGCGGACATTTCAGGTGCTCGGCAATGGCGGATTCCATGGCGCTTCCCCTGGGTGCGGAGGCTCAGGCCACGACCGGCTGGCGGACGGCGGCCGCAGCCGGTTCGACCGTCTCGGACACCGGCTCGGCGACCGCCTTCTCGGGCTCGGCCGGGCCCTGCAGCACCACCGGCTCGCGCCGCTTCCTGTTGAACAGCAGCTGCGTCACGTCCGGCCGCGAATAGTGGCCGGCCGGGTCGCCCGCGGCCTTGGCCAGCGAGATCATGCCGAGATCGATGTCGGCGACCACCAGCCCCTCCTCGTCCTCGGCCAGGTTCTTGCCGAGCGGCGATCCGTCGGGCCCGTAGATGCGCGCGAAGCCGCCACCGACCAGCAGCATCTGCTGCTTGCCGGCATCGGTGCACAGCAGCTCGTGCATCGCCTTCGACACCGTGGCGCAGGGCGCCACCACGAAGCACTGCCCCTCCGCCGCATACACCTGGCTGGCGGCGTTGTTGACTTCGGCGCCAAGCGCATAGGCACCGCCGCGGTAGAGCGAGAAGCTGGGCCAGGCGCCGCAGTGGATCTGCTCGTTCTGCGAGTACATCGCGTACTTGCTGAGCGGCTGCAGGTGCTCCCAGCACGACAGCGAGCCGATGTTGCCGATCGACGTCTCGACCACGGCGAGGTCCGAGCCGTCGCCTTCGCCGAACACGGTGCGCTCGACATGCGTCGGCTTCAGCTTGCGGCGCGTCTGCAGCGTGTGGCCCTGGTCGTCGATCAGCGCCTGGGCGATGTAGAGGCTGCCGGCGGCCTTCTCGCTGTAGCCGAGCGAGACCCAGATGCGGTGCTTGCGCGCGGCCTCGCGGATGCGGTCGAACTCGGGCGAGCCGACCACCAGGGCGTTGTCGTGGTAGCGCTGCACGAACTGCATGCCCCAGGCCGGCGAATCGAGCCAGATCCACCACGGATAGCCGGGCACCCAGGTTTCCGGGAAGGCGATCAGCTGCACGCCCTGGCTGGCTGCCTTGGCCATCAGGTCGATGGTCTTGTCGATGGTGCCGTCGAGGTCGAGGAAGACGGGCGCGGCCTGCACCGCGGCGACGCGCAGGCGGGGATGGGTGGTGCTGGACATGGCGTTTCTCCAAAGGGGTGTGAAGGGACCCGCGGCATCCGGGTTAGCGCGGTGGCACACGGGTTGCTTGAAGCGTAAGTTCGCCGCCTGGAAGCGCCTTGTCCGCAATTCGCGGCGTTCTTGATCCAGCGTTGCAGGCCACCTGTCCCGGAAGGATCTCTCCATGGCCCGATTGCTCAGCACCGATGTCGTTCCGCGCGAGCAGCGGCTCGCCTACTGGACCGACATGATCTGCAACGTCTACGTGCAGCTCGGCTGCGATCCGGTGGCCCGCAGCGCCGGCGGCTTCGACGGCAGCATCCGCCAGCACACGCTGCCCAGCCTCGACGTCTCGGTGGTCACGTCGGGGCCGCAGAAGGTGATGCGCACGGCCGGCCACATCGCGCGTTCGTCCGATGACTGTTTCCTGGTCAGCATCCAGGCCCGGGGCCGCGGCGTGGTGCGGCAGGACGGCCGCGACGCCGTGCTGTCAGAAGGCGATTTCGCGCTCTACGACAGCACGCGGCCCTACCAGCTGCTGTTCGACGACGCGTTCGAGCAGATCGTGCTCAAGCTGCCCGGCGAGCGCCTGCGCAGCGAGCTGCGCCAGACCGAGGCCCTGACCGCCACCACGGTGTCGGGGCGCGAGGGCGCCGGCCATCTGCTGCTGGGCATGATCCGCACGTTGCACGAGGACATCGACGCGCTGCAGCCGGCCTCGGCGCTGGCGGTCGCCAACGGCGTGCTGAACATCCTGGTGGCCGGGCTGCAGACGCTTCCGGCCGCGCGGGCGCCGGCGCTGAGCAACCTGACCGCCTTCCACCTGGCGCGGATCAAGCGCCGCATCGACGAGCAGCTCGACGATCCCGCGCTGTCGGTCGGCACGCTGTCGGCCGCGCTCGGCCTGTCGGTGAGCCAGATCCACCGCGTCTTCAAGAGCGAGCCGGTGACGCCGGCGCAGTACATCTGGGAACGCCGGCTCGAGGCCTGCAGCCGCGACCTGCTCGACCCGCGCGCCGCCGGCCGCACGGTCGGCGAGATCGCCTATGGCCGGGGCTTCAACGACGCGGCGCACTTCAGCCGGGCGTTCCGCGAGCGCTTCGGCTGCTCGCCGCGGGAGTGGCGGCAGCGCATCGCGCATTGATCCGGCACCCGGCCACCCGGGTCGATTGCGGCATGATGCGCGAAAGAGCCACACCGGAGACCCCCATGGCGCGCGCCGAGAGAGCCGACCCCGACGAAGCACTGGACCGCCGGGCACGCGCCCTGGCGAGCGCCTTCACGACGCCCCGGCCCGGCGTCGAGGAGCGCATGGCCATGGGCAAGGCGCTGCGAGAGCGCCTGCCCCGGGCCAGCCACGGCGCCTTCGAGCGCTCGCCGCAGGTCGATCCGGTGGCCATCCTGCTGGCGCAGGCGACCACCCGGATGCCGCAGCTGGTGCCGGTGCGGCACGCCCGCATGCTGCAGTCGCCGTTCGCCTTCCTGCGCGGCTCGGCGGCCGTCATGGCGGCCGACCTGGCGCCGAGCCCGAGCACCGGGCTGCAGGTGCAGGCTTGCGGCGACATGCACGTCGCCAACTTCGGCGTCTTTGCGTCGGCCGAGCGGCAGCTGGTGTTCGCGATCAACGATTTCGACGAAACCCAGCCCGGGCCCTGGGAATGGGATGTCAAGCGGCTGGCGGCCAGCGCCTATGTGGCGGCCGATCACCTGGGGTGCGACAAGGCCGGGCGGGAAGCCGCCGCGCGGGCGGCGGTGGAGAGCTACCGCAGCCGGATGCGCCGCTATGCGGGCATGGGGCAGCTGGAGGTCTGGTACGACACCATCCACAGCGACCGGCTGCTGGATTCGCTGCCGCCGGCCATGCGCGGCAGCGCCGATGCGGTGCTCGACAAGGCGCGCAAGCGCACCCACATGCAGGTGCTCGACAAGATGACCGACTTGGTCGACGACCAGCACCGGATCATCGAGCAGCACCCCTTCATCGTGCGCGCCAGCGTGACCTCGATGGGGCGGCCGGTGGACGAGGCGATCGGGCACTGCCTGGCCCACTACCTGGAGTCGCTGGCCCCGGAGCGGCGCTTGCTGCTGTCGCGCTACCGCGTGCTCGACGCGGCGCAGAAGGTGGTCGGCGTGGGCAGCGTCGGCACCCGCTGCTGGGTGGTCCTGATGCAGGGGCGCGACTGGGACGACCCGCTGTTCCTGCAGCTGAAGGAGGCGCAGCCCTCGGTGCTCGAGGCCTATGTGGGCTGCGCCGCATCGCCCGATGCGCCCACCAACCATGGCGAGCGCGTGGTGCGCGGGCAGCGGCTGATCCAGGGCTCGCCCGACATCTTCCTCGGCTGGGGCGAGATCGACGGCGTGCACTTCTACATCCGCCAGCTGCGCGACATGAAGGGCGGCGTCGACCTGGAGCCGGGCCAGACGTCGCCAGCCGCCTTCGTCGAGTACTGCCGCCTCTGCGGCTGGGCGCTGGCGCTGGCGCACGCCAAGTCGGGCGACGCCGGGATGATCGGCGGCTACCTCGGCAAGTCGGACGTCTTCGACGATGCGCTGGTGGCCTTCGCCGCCGCCTACGCGGCCCAGACCGAGGCCGACCATGCGCGCTTCGCCGAGGCCGCGAAGGCGGGCCAGGTCGAAGTCGCCGCGTAGGCCCGCGGGCCTCAGACGATCGCGCGCTCGCGCAGCGCCTGCAGCCGCCCGGCGTCCAGGTCGTGGCCGAGAACCACTCGGTGATCGGCGGCCTGGGGGAAGCGGTTGCCGGCCTCCTGATGCGCTCGGGCGTCACCACGGTCTTCCGCCAGATCGGCCTGCCGGACGCCTTCCTCGACGCCGGTGCGCTGCCGACACTGCACGACCGCTACGGCATTTCAACGCAGGCGATGAGCCGGCAGATCAAGGCCTGGACCTGAATCCGGCGCGGCGGCGAATGCTGGCGGGTCGAGGACCGAGAATGATCGCGGGTCGGCTCGACAGCGTCGCGTCGGCTGCAAGAACCCCCTGGCCACGGCGCGCAGGCAAGGCGCCGTGGCATGTTCGATGCTTTGAAGGACCTTTGCGCCGGAACCCGCCAGGGCGAACAGGCGTGCTGACTCACTCGATGCTGCAAACACTGGCCATCACCGGGCCCATCTATCTCGTCATTGCGCTCGGCTTCCTCGCCGGGCGTGCCGGCATTTTCAGCAAGCTGGACATGCGGGTGCTCGGCACCTACGTGGTCAAGTTCGCGCTGCCCGCACTGGTCTTCACGGCGCTCTCGCAACGCCCGGCGGGGGAGGTCATGAACGGGCGCTATGTGCTGGGCTATGCCGTGGGTTCGCTCGCGGTGATGATGACGGCCTTCGGCTGGGCGTGGCGCTGGCGGGGCAAGAGCTTCACGCTGAGTGCTCTGTGCGGGCTCGGCTGCTCGAGTTCGAACAGCGGCTTCATTGGCTACCCGATCGCGATACTGGTCGCCGGACCCTCCTCGGCGGCGGTCGGTCTCGCCATGTGCATGCTGGTCGAGAACCTGTTGATGATCCCGCTCACGCTGGTGATGGCAGACAGCGGCCACGCCGGCGCAGGCCGGTGGCATCGCATCCTCGTTCAATCGCTCATCCAGCTGGCCAGAAACCCGGTCATCCTGGCGATCGCGGGCGGCCTGGCCGTCTCGACGATCGGCATCCCGATCACCGGCGTGCTGGCGCGCAGCATCAACATGCTGGCCATGTCCTCGGCGGCGGTGTCCCTGTTCGTGATCGGAGGCACCCTGGTCGGCTTGAGGACCAAGGGCATGCGGCGCGACGTGGCCTCGATCGCCCTCGGCAAGCTCACCCTTCATCCCCTGGCCGTGGGATTGATGATGTGGCTCGTGCCGCCGACCGATCCGACGCTGCGCGCGGCGGCCGTGGTCTTCGCTGCCACGCCGATGCTCAGCATCTTTCCGATCCTGGCCCAGAAGTACGGCTTCGAGGAAATGTGTGCGGCAGCCCTGCTGCTGGCGACCGTGATGTCGTTCGTCACGATCAGCATCGCCCTGTGGGTGCTGGGGCCGCTTCTCGGTTGGGCCGTATGAGGCCCGTTTGACACGGGGGAGACCGGCGGGCTCCGATTCACGACGATCCATCGCCGCTCAGAACCACCCAGACGGTGCGCACCAGAATCTTCGCGTCGAGTGCCAGCGACCATTGCGTGGCGTAGCGGGCGTCCAGCGCGACCCGCTCGGCGTAGGAGAGGCGGTTGCGGCCGCTGACCTGCCAGAGGCCGGTGATGCCGGGTCGCATCTGACAGTAGTGGGCCCAGCTGCTTCCGTACAGGCTGCGCTGGCGAACCATGCAGGGGCGAGGCCCGACCAGGCTCATGTCGCCCTTCAGCACGTTGTAGAACTGCGGCAGTTCGTCGAGGCTCAGTCTCCGGATGAAGCGACCGACGGGCGTGACGCGTGGGTCGTCGTCGAGTTTCTGAAATCGTTCCCATCGCGCTCGCGCGACGGCGTCGTGCGCCAAGTGAAGCGCGAGAAGGTCGTCCGACCCCGTCACCATCGAGCGGAACTTGTAGCAGCGGAAGGATCGGCCGCCCTGGCCCAGCCGGGTCTGCCAGTAGTACACCGGCCCGCCCATGCTGACCAGGACCGCGGCGGCGACCAGCAGGTAGAGCGGTCCGAGGAACACGAAGAAGGCCAGCGCTCCCACGATGTCCACCGAGCGTTTGAGCGCTCGCTGAGAAGCCGTGAGGCAGTAGGGTACGGGGGACGTTTCCGGGTGAAGGCTCATGGGATTCCAGCAGTTGCTCATGTCGCTCCGCGTGTCGGGGCGCCCGTCCTGAAGCTCGACACGCTCGTTGTCGAAGCCGATTCCATCCATTGGTGCAGACATGGGAGTCTCCTTCGCGACCAAGAATTCGCTTGCGGGCCGATTGCGCCGCACTCAACGCCCGGGGCCGCCGCCACCGCCACCGGGACCGCTGCCCCCGCCACCCGGGCCGCCCCCACCGGGGCCGCCACCGCCAGGGCCGCCACCGCCGGGTCCACCGCCACCGCCTGGCCCGCCACCGCCACCGGGACCGCTACCCCCGCCACCCGGGCCGCCCCCACCGGGGCCGCCCCCACCAGGGCCGCCACCGCCGGGTCCACCGCCACCGCCTGGCCCGCCACCGCCTCCTGGCCCACCGCCACCGCCTGGCCCACCGCCGCCGGGTCCACCACCGCCTCCTGGCCCACCGCCGCCACCGGGCCCACCACCGCCGCCGGGCCCACCACCGCCACCGGGCCCACCACCGCCACCGGGCCCACCACCGCCCCCAGGCCCACTGCCGCCGCCGGGGCCGCCACCGCCGGGGCCGCCACCACCCGCCCCACCGCCACCGGCCCCGCTACCGCCAGCCCCACCGCCACCGCCACCGCCACCGCCTGCACTCCCGCCCGGGCCACCCGCACCGCCGCTGGCGCCAGCACCGGCGCTTGCACTTGCTCCGGCCCCGCCGCCTCCCGAAGCGGCGCCACCCGCGCTGCCGCTGGCAGGGCCAGCGCCACTGCCCGGCCCGGCACCCGCGCCCGTGGCACTGCCGGCCGGGTCTGCCGGGCTGTTCGCGATCACGGCGCTGCCGAGCGAAGCCTTGGACGTCGTTGCGGATGGCTCCGCCGATGAGAACGAACTCACCGCCGTGGCGGGGCTCGGCGTTCCACTCCCTGTCGTCGGCGTGCTCACGCAGATGGCTTCTCCGAAGGGGTTGTAGCGGTCGCAACGCGTCGGCCCGCCGGCGGTCGGTGGCGGGATGGCTGGGACTCGCGCCACCGGGCGAGGCGCCGCCGCTGCGGTTCCGGTGCGCGACGCCGGCTCCTGCAGGAGCGGGCGTGGGGGCGCAGGGACGACGAGGCCGGTCGGCCTTCGGTTGGCCACCTCGAGCGCGGGCGCGGCGCCCACGCTCGTGGCGATGCCGCGCTCGTGCGATGGCGTGCGGGCCCGGCCGCGTGGCGCCGCGGCCGAGGCTTGCGGGGCGGCCGACACCAGGGGCGGCGGGCTGTCCGGGAGACGTTCTTGCGTCGCAGGTCGAGGATCGGCCTCCGGCTCCGGGTCGGGCGTCGGCTGGGGCGCCGATTCGTCAGGCGCCGGCGCGGGCGCTGGCGACGCCATGACGACGTCGGTTCGAGCGGGCGCGGGCTGCGATTCGGCCGGCCGCAGCGCCATCGCTGCGGCGTCCCTTGCGGACGCGGGTTGGCGTTCGACCGTGCGGTCCCAGTACCAGAACACGAACGCCCCGCTCGACAGGACGACCCCGATCAGCAACAGCAGGACCGGCCCATCGAGGCTGCTGGGCAGAAGCGCCTTGCGTGGCGGCTCGCGCTGCTCGGCATGACGCTCGATCACGGGCGGCGGGACACGGCGTCCCCAGCCGTCGGGGGCAGGGACGGCAAAGGCGTGCGCAGCCGTGCGGATCCCCGTGAACCTGCCTGCGCAACCCAGACAGTATCTGGCGCGGTCCCGATTGGCGGTGTGGCAGGACTCGCAGAACTTCGTCATGGCGAGACCGGAATGCTCAACGGATGGGTATGGATGCAGTGATCACCATGAGCACGTTGATGACCACCGAAAAGGCAGCGAAGTCCATCGCCGAGGCCCGTTGCGACAGGCCCAGCGATTTCCAGAGAAGGGCCTTGGGCTGCGGACCCTGCGCACCTTCCAGCGCGGCGTAGAACGCCGGCAGCTTGTGCGCGCAGCATTTGCAATGGCGCGCCGAGCCGATGTTGATGGTGTTGCAGGCGTCGCAGATCTCGGCCGAGGGGGTCCCGATCTGGAGCCGCGCGAGATCGACCAGGCTGCCGAAGGCCTCGGGGGCGGATGCGACCGCGGCGTCGCCGCCTCGAACGGCCGACGCATCGCTGGCCGCCGCGCAGGTCGGCTTGGTGTTGGCACGAGCGGGCCGGTGCGGCCTGGCGCGCCGCAGCACGCTGCGCGTCGAGTGACTCCACGACGGGGTGGCAAACCACGAGGGGCTGGGCATATCGCTCTCCAGGAAAAAGTTGTATGTGAAAAGTTCACATGACTGGTAATCTCTTCCTGCGAGCGCACGTAATCTGTAAGACGGAAGCTGGAAAGTTTGCCCACTTCGTAACGAGTCGTTAAATTCGCTGCCGCTCGGGTCAGAATGAAAGATGGCCATCCAACACACGGGATCGACAAACAGCAGGCATGGCCGGAAACCAGGCGGTCCGGCGCAGCCGATCGCGCAGTCGCGGGACGGTCAGATCGCGTGGGTGCTCGGCGCGTTTGCGCGGGTGCTGCGCCCCCTGGTGAGGCTTGCGCTCGCGTTCGGCGTCAAGCACGCACACCTTGAAGAGGTGCTGCGGGATGTGCTGCTCGACGAGGCGCGCCGCGCATGGCTGCAGAAGGGCACCGAGCCCAACATCAGCCAGCTGTCGGTGACGACCGGACTGAACCGCAAGGCCGTGACCAGCCGGGTGCGCGAGACCGCGTCGTCGCTGCCGCAAACCGAGATGTCGGCCGAGGCGAGAACCTTGACCCTGTGGCTGCAGATGTTCGCCGAGAACCCGGCCCACCGCTCGCTGCCGATCGTGTCCGACGACGCGTCGGCGGCTTCCTTCGAAGCCGTGGCCCGCCGCGCCAGTCGCGGCAACGTGCACCACCACGCCATCCTTGGCGAGCTGGTGCGCCTGCACATGGCGACCGTGCGCGATGGCATGGCGGAACTCGCCGTGGCGGGATTCGTCCCCTCGAACGATCTGAGGGGAATGCTCGCGTTCCTCGGCGACAACGTGCGCGACCATCTGCTGGCGGGCCATGCGAACGTGCTCGCAGCCCAGCCGCCGCTGCTCGAGCGGTCGGTGTTCGCGAGCGGCATCTCGCGCGCGGAATGCGAGCGCATTCATCAGCTGGCGCGCGATCGCTGGGGCGGTCTCCACCATGAACTGACCCGTGAGATGAGGCGGGCCTACGAGGCCGCGGACGCGGCTGATTCGGGGCGCATCCGCGTCGGCATCTACACCTACTACGAGGATGCGCAGGAACAGGCGGCCGCTGCGCCGACCGCGCCCTCCAATGCTTCGGGGAGAGAACAACCATGACGATCCAACTCCGCAACGGGCTGCTGTCGCTGCTCGCGCTTCTCGTGATTTCCTGCGGAGGCGGCGGCGGCGGCGGTGGCGGCGCAGGGGGCGGCGGCGCGGGTTTCGTCGGGCCGTCGACGCTGGCCGCCTCGGGCAGCCCCGGGGATTCCGGGCCCGGCGCAGCGGCCGGCGCCACCGGGCCCGGCGCAGCGGCCAACGGCATCGGCGGCATTGCGTCCGACGAGGGCGCCACCGCCAGCGCCGCGGGCGGCGGGGACGACGCTTCGGGCGTCGGGTCGGGCGGCACGGGCGTGAGCACGGCCGATGCCACCGGCGTCGGCGCCGTCGACGGCGCGGGCAGCATCATCGTCAATGGCCTGCGCTATGACACGCAGACCGCGGTCGGCAATGTCGAGGATGCCCCCGCCGGGCTGCAGCTGGGCATGAGCGCGAGGGTCATCGGCCCGGTCAACGCGAGCTTCACCCAGGGCATCGCCCGTCGGGTCGAGTCGGCTGCCGACATTCGTGGGCCGGTCACGTCGGTGGATGCGGCCCATGGCAGCTTCGTCGTCCTCGGCACGACGGTGACGACCGACGAAGCCACCGTGTGGGCGGACGCCGCCGGCCTGGCCGCGATCCCGGCGGGCGCCACCGTGCAGGTCTGGGGCCTTCCGTCCGCGCCCGGGGCGCTGCGTGCGACCCGTGTCGAGCAGCGCGAGCCGTCCGCGACGCCGATCCTGACGGGCACGGTGCAGAACCTCGATACCGCACGGCGCAGCTTCTCGCTGGGCGGCCGCTCGGTCGACTACGCCGGCGCCGTCCTGAGCGGCAGTCCGGACGGGCAAGCGCTCGCCAACGGGATCATCGTGCGCGTGCGCGCGACGGCTGCCGCAACGGGCAACCTCGCCGCGACGCTGGTGCAATGGTGGTACCCCTTGCCGACCGTCGACGCCGCGACGGCCCAGTTCGCAGGGGTCGTCACGGAGTTCGCGGGGCCGGGCTCGCTGCGGGTGCTGGGCTATCCGGTCGATGCGAGCGCCGCCCAGGTCAGCGGCGGACCCGCGGGCGCGATCGGCAACGGCGTGAAGGTCGAGGTGGGAGGCAGCATCGCCGGTGGCGTGCTCAGGGCGACCAAGCTCAAGATCCGCAATGTGCCCGGCACCGGCGGGCCCGCTTCGTTCGATCTGATCGGCACTGTCGGCGCCTTCAGGTCGCCGTCGGACTTCCGCGTCAGGGGGCAACCCGTGAATGCCGGTGGCACGGAGGTGCTGTTCTTCAACGGGAGCGCGGCCAAGCTGGGCAATGGCGTGAGGGTGAACATCCACGGCACGCAGGTCGTCGACGGGGTCCTGACGGCTGCGACCGTCACTTTCGAGTGATGCGCGCCATCGCCGATCAAAGGCCGGAGCGAAATCGGTTGTACAACGGCATGGACCCGTTGCCGAGGCGCTTGCGGACATGACCACCGAATGGAGCCCCGCCGTTGCCCGGACGCCGTTCGGCCGATCGAGTACACCATCGTCGGCGGCCCAGGCCGTACATCGCCAGCGCACTCGACCTCGGCCCGACCGCCGGGCAGTGCGAGGACCGGCGCGACGGCTACGACAACGAGCTCGCGCAGTTCGGCCGGATCACGGCGCCGGTGCTGATCGTCCAGGGCATCGTCGACTCGGGCCTGCCGCCTCCGCACAGCGACTTCGCGGCCGCGACGATCCCGGACGAAGGAGTTTCATGGCACGCCCCTTCACTCCACGGCGCATTCCAGCGCGAAGCGCGGCACATCGGCTCGTCGGCTGAGCCACAGGCCGCCGCCCATGCCCTTGAACTTTCTCGACAGCCCCCGCCGGTACATCTCTGCGCGGTGCCGAAACAGGAGAGGGTCTGTGAGGTCTTCGTCGACGATGTCGTTCTCGTAGTCTTCGAGCGTCACTGCCTCCACGTAGAGCGCGCCACGGCTCAGTGACCCGAGATTGCGCAGGGCACGCTTGAGGTCGACAGGATTCAGATAGGCCAGGACGCCCTGGCAGATGACGAGATCGAAAGGCTCCTGGGCCTGGTAGTCCACGACCGAGCCACGCTCCCAGCCGTAGCGATCGCACAGGTATTCGCTGACCTCGACGCCCTGATACCTCGCCTGCGGAAAGTGACGGGCGACGATGTCGCGCCACAGCCCGATGCCACAACCGACATCCAGCACCCGGCGGACGGGGACGCGCAGGTACTTGAGGTAGGAACTCACGAAGGCACCCAGCCGTTCGACATGCTGCGGATCGGCGACCTTGGTCTTCTTGTCGAAATAGTAGCGCGCGTAGTACGACGCATCGAAAGTGGCGGCATCTGCAGATTCCATGCGTGGATCCTACTCGTGCCCACTGGCGCTCTTCATGGCGATGCGCCTGAACTCTTCGCAGCCCTGCTGCCCTGGCGCCGGCGGTACAGCGCCGCGTGTTCGCGCGTGTAGGCCTGCAGCGGGCCAAGGCGGGCATCGGCGACGGTGAACTGCTCCCGAGGCTTGACGTAGGCATGGACGCGGCGGACCGTCCCGCGGCCATCCGCCAGCGCCTCCACATCGAGCATCACGCGACGGTACCCGTCTTGCTCGGCGATGCGCTCCAGCTCGTCCATCGCGGCCAACGTCGCCTCGTCGACTTCGAACACCTGACCGACAACCCGCTCGCCTTCACCCGCTGCATCGATGAGCCAAGGTGAAAACCGCTCGCCGACCAGGTACAGCGGATAGCGTTCGACCGTCATGAAGTCGCCCGCGACACGCGCCCCCTTGTTGGTTGCGAAGTTGGGGAAACCTTCCTTCAGGGTTCCGAAAACGAAGACGAGTTGTGACATGGGGGTCCTGATGGCTGAGGAGCGGTGCAACGGGGACAGGGCAGAGATCAAGCGACGAAAGCGGCCATGGTTCACGGCGCGGTCGCCCTCGCCCCCTCGGCGGCATCGCGGCCGTCGGCGGCGCGACGGTCCTGGGGCGAGGTGGCCATTCCGACGCGCGCGATCGAGGCCGTCAAGCAGGCGGCGCCAGCGCCCGCTTGAGGATCTTGCCCGTCGCCGTGGTGGGCAGCGCATCCAGCACCGTGATCCGCGTCGGCCGCTTGTACGGCGACAGATGCTCCCGCAGATGCGCTTGCAGGGCGCCCCGGTCGAGCGTGGCGCCGGATTCGAGTTCGACGAAGGCCGCGATCACCTCGTTGCCGTCGGCCTCCGGCACGCCCACCACCGCGCTCAGGTGCACACCGGGAAAACGGTTGAGCACGCCCTCGACCTCGGCCGGGTACACGTTGAAGCCCGAGCGGATGATCATCTCCTTGAGCCGCCCGACGACGAACAGGGCGCCGTCCGGGTCGAGCCGCCCGAGGTCGCCCGAGGCGTACCAGCCGCCGGGTCGCATGACCTGGGCGGTCGCCTCCGGATCGCGGAAGTAGCCCAGCATCAGGCCGGCGCCCCGCAGCCAGATCTCGCCCACCTCGCCGGCCGCGGCATCACGGCCGCTCGGGGTGACGATGCGGGCTTCGCCGCCGTCGACGAGGTAGCCCGCCGCGCTGTCGTCGCGCGCCACGCCGCGCCGGGTCAGGAACACCGAGCCGGCGTACTCCGACAAGCCGTAGCCATGGTGCAGCGGCTGCCCGAACAGGCGCTCGACACGCTGCTTGAGGGCCAGGTCGAGCGGTGCCGAGCCGGTATAGACGTAGCGCAGCTGCGGAAAAACCGGCTGCCTGCGCGCTTCTTCCAGATGCGCCAGCAGCCGCGCATACAGGGTGGGCGGGCCCTGCAGGTTCGACACCCGCTCGTGGGCCAGCGCCTGCAGCAAATCGGCGGGCGAGAAGCTGCTGCGCAGCACCAGCGAGGCGGCGCCGCTGAGCGAGGCCATCAGCACCGTGCCCAGGCCGAAGATGTGGGTCATCGGCAGGAAGGCGTAGGCGCGGTCGTCGGATGTCAGCGCGCGCGAAGCGGCCGACACGCGGCCGAAGTGCAGCAGGCCGCGGTGCGACACCATCACGCCCTTGGGCGTGCCCGAGGTGCCCGAGGTGAAGATGATGGCCGCGGCATCGGCCAGCGCCTCGGCCGCTTCGGTCGTGGCTTGGGTACGCAGCGGTGAGCGCATGACGCCGGCCAGCGCACTGGGCACGGCCTGCGCCCGCAGGGCGTGCTGCTGGGCGGCGTCGGATGCGCCGCTCGTGAAGCAGCACAGCCGCGCATCGGCGCGCTCGACGATGGCGGCGATCTCGCCCGGCGACATCCGCGCGTTGACGCCGCAGGACCAGGCGCCGACCTGGCTGCAGGCCATGATCAGCGCGATGTGGGCGGGGCAGTTCTCGGCCACCAGCAGCACCCGGTCGGTGGGCCGCACGCCGGCGTCGCGCAGGTCCTGGGCGGCCGCATCGGCCATCGCCTGCAGCGCGGCATAGGTCGTCCCGCCGGTGGCCTCGTGCAGGAACACCGCGTCGGGCGTCTGCGCGGCGCGCAGCGCCAGCAGTTCATGGATGCGCCGCATCGTCAATCGGCCTCGATGCCTTGCGACGCCGTGGCCCACAGCGCGCGGTCGGAAACCCCCTTGGCCGCCAACAGCTCGGCGCCGCCGGTCCATACCTCGTAGCCTTGGTCGAGAAAGCGCGCCGCGAGCGCCTCGCTCGCCACCGCCTTGCGCGCCGCCTCGTTGAGGCGCGCCACCAGTGCCGGGTCCATCCGCGCGGGGCCGTAGAGGCCGAACCAGCCACCGACGTCGAATCCCGCCACGCCGGCCTCGATCATGGTCGGCACCCCCGGCAGCATGCGGTTGCGCTCGCGCGAGGTCACGGCCAGCGCGCGGACCTTGTCCGACTCGATGAACGGCCGCGAGGTCGCGATGATGTCGAACATCATGCTCAGGGTGCCGCTCATCACGTCGACCAGGGCCGGTGCGCTGCCCTTGTAGGCCACGTGCAGCAGCGGCGCACCGGTCATCTTCTCGAGCAGCGCGCCGCTCAGGTGGTTCGACGAGCCGACCCCCGCCGAGCCATAAGAGAGCTTTTTCGGATGGGCCTTGGCGAAGGCGAGCAGTTCGCCCACGCTGTTGACCGGCAGGTCCTTGTTGACCACCAGCACGTTCGTGTAGGCGACCAGCGGCGCGATCGGCGACAGGTCCTTCATCGGGTCGAAGGCCATCTTGCGCTGGACGTTCGGATTGATGGTGATCGTCGGGCTGGCGCCCATGAACAGCGTGCTGCCGTCGGGCGCGGCCTTGGCGACCACGTCGCCGCCCATCGAGCCGCCCGCGCCAGGCCGGTTCTCGACGATGACCTGGACGCCGAGCTCGCGCGACAAGGGCACGGCCAGCACGCGCGCGGCGCCGTCGACCGGACCCCCGGGCGGATAGCCGACGATCAGCTTGATGACCTTCGGCAGCGCGGCGGCTGCCGCGGTCTGCGCCGGCGCCAGCAGCGGCCAGAGGGCGCCGCCGGCGAGCAGCGCCAGCGTGCGCCGCCGCGGCGGCGTGGAGTTCAAGAGCTTCGGGGTCGGTTCGATGCGTGCGTGGCTCATGGGCTTGCCTCCGGGTGTTGTGGTGTCAGCGGCACTCAGCCCGGCAAGTCGAGGACCTGCCGCGCGAGGATGTTGCGCTGGATCTCGTTGGTCCCGCCGTAGATCATGGCGGAGGTCGATCCGATCAGCGGCGACAGCGCGTTGAACGGCCGTCCGTCCAGGTCCTGGTCGCCGGCCGCGGCGCCCTGTTCGTCGCTGGCCTCGACCAGCAGGGCGCCGATGCGGTGGTAGGTCTCGCTGGCGAAGATCTTCAGCAGCGACACCGAGGGCGGCAGCGGCTTGCCGGCTTTCACGATGTTGGCGAAGACTGTGTAGGCGGCCGAGAGGTCGGCGACGTCGAGCCTGAGCGCCGTGTAGCGCTGCATGAACACCGGGTCGGCGAACAGCCGCCGCGCCTGCGCCAGCCGCGCCAGCTGGCCCAGCGCGTACTGCGACTGCTTCGGGCTGCCGAGGAAGATGCGCTCGAAGCCCAGCAGCGCCTTGGCGATGGTCCAGCCGCCGTGCAGCTTGCCGACCAGGTTCTCGGCCGGCACCCGCACGTTGTCGAAGAACACCTCGCAGAACTCGGGCTCGCCGGCCAGCGTGTGGATCGGCCGGATGGTGATGCCCGGTGTCGCCAGCTCGCACAGCAGGAAGCTGATGCCGTCCTGCTTCTTGGCATCGCGGTCGGTGCGCACCAGCATGAAGATGTGGTTGGCGTCCTGCGCCAGCGTGGTCCAGATCTTCTGGCCGTTGACGATGAAGTGGTCGCCCGCGGCATCGCGCGCCGGCAGCGCCTCGGTGCGCAGGCCCGCGAGGTCGGAACCGGCATTGGGCTCCGAATAGCCCTGGCACCAGACGTGGTCGCCGGCCAGGATGCGCGGCAGGAAGCGCTGCTGCTGCGCGGGCGTTCCGTGCTGGATCAGCAGCGGGCCGATCATCACGATGCCCTGGTCGGGCGCGCGCGCCACGCCGTGCTGCTCCAGCTCCTCGATCCAGGCGATCATCTTGTCGGCCGGCAGGCCCATGCCGCCGTGCGCCTGCGGCCAGGCCGGCGCCACCCAGCCCTGCGCCGACAGCGTCAGGTACCAGGCGCGCATCTCGCGCCAGCGCGCGCGGTGCGACAGGTAGCGCAGCTGCGCCGGGTAGCGCTGCTGCAGGAAGGCGCGCACCATGCGCCGGAAGTCGGGCTCGGGCATGGCGCCCCAGTCGGCCGTGCGCGGGAAGTCGCCGGTCCAGGCGATCGCGTCGCTGGCCCGGGCGCTGGTCTCGGCCAGGGCGGCGTAGCGGCGCTGGTGGGCCGTGGCGTTGCCGAGCCAGGCCGCGAGCCGCAGCGTGCGCTTGTAGAACAGGCTCAGGTCGCACTCCTGCGTGTAGCCGATCGCGCCATGCAGCTGCACCGCCGAGCGCGAGATCTGCAGCGCGGCCGTGCTGCAGCGCGCGTTGACGCGGCTGGCCTCGGCCTCGAGCCGCTCGATCGGCAGGCCCGGCTCGGCCGCCAGCGCCAGCACCTCGGCCAGGGTGGCGCGCGCCACCTCGAGCTGGATGAACATGTCGACCGCCCGATGTTGCAGCGCCTGGAAGCTGCCGATCGGCTTGCCGAACTGCGAGCGGGTGCGCAGGTAGGCCAGCGTCTGGTCGAGCATCGCCTGCGCCGTGCCGGCCAGTTCGGCGGCCTGCAGGATCTGGCCGGCGGCCAGGGCCCGGCGCAGCGCCTCGCGGGCGGCGGCGCCCTCGGCCAGCACGGCTTCGGCGGGCAGCGAGACGCGGTCGAAGCGCAGGCTGGCCGCCTGTTCGCCATCGACCAGCGGCGTCAGCGTCTCGGTCACGCCGGCGGTGCCGCGCGGCACCCACAGCAGCACGGTGTCGTCGTCGCCGCGCGCCGACACCAGCCAGCCGCTCGCGGCCGCGCCCGGCAGCACCATCATCTTCTCGCCCTGCAGCAGCACGCGGCCTTGCGGATCGGCTTCGCAGCCGCAGTCCAGCGGCACGTCGCTGAGGTCGCCGGCGCTCTCCTGCCAGGCCAGGGCGGGCAGGCTGCGGCCTTCGACCAGCTCGGCCAGCAGCCGGCGGGCGGCGGCGCCGTCGAGGCGCCGCAGCAGCAGGGCGCCGAGGCCGGCCACGGCCAGCAGCGGCTCGGGCGCCACGTGCTCGCCGGCGGCACGCAGCAGTTCCGCGGCGCCCGCCAGGTCGAAGGCCAGGCCGCCCGCGGATTCGGGCGCCAGCATGCCGGGCCAGCCCAGTGCGACCAGTTCGGGCCAGCCGGCCGCCTCGGCGCCGCGGGGGCTTTCGGTCAGCGCGCGGCAGCGGCGGATGCTGCCGCTGCGCTCGAAATAGTCCCGTGCGGCTTCGCGGATGGCGGCCAGTGATTCGTGGTCCATGGTGTCCCGGTTGATGAATCGATCCGGGTTCGGAGCGTGCCAGAGCGCGCCCGCCCCGACGTTCGCGATTGCCGAAGGGAGCCTTCGGCAATCACGGACCGGCAGCGCCACAACAGGACTAGATTCACGGGATCGACATTTCGCGCCTCCACGCCGCCATGACCAAGATCAAGAAATCCCTGCACACCGAACTCGGCCACAGCACGCCCGACAAGATCACGGTGCGCGGGCGCGACCTGCCCTCCGAGATCCTCGGCCACCTGAACCTCGGCGACATGGCTTTCCTCGAGCTCACGGGGCGGGTGCCGACGCCGCAGGAATCGGTCACCTTCAACGCCATCGTGGTGACGCTGGTCGAGCACGGCATCACGCCGAGCGCGCTGGTCGCCCGGCTGACCTACGCCGGCGCGCCCGAGGCGCTGCAGGCCGCCGTGGGTGCCGGCCTCTGCGGCCTGGGCAGCGTGTTCGTCGGCAGCACCGAAGGCGCGGCGCGCATGCTGTACGAGGCGATCCCGCCCGGCACCGCGCCCAGCCGGCCGCTGGCCGACCTGGCGCGCGAGATCGTCGCCGCCTACCGCGCCCGCAAGGAGATCGTGCCGGGCCTGGGCCATCCGCTGCACAAGCCGATCGATCCGCGCACGCCGCGGCTGTTCCAGATCGCGGCCGAGAACGGCCTGTCGAGCCACTACGTGGCGCTGATGCAGGCGGTGCAAGCCGAGGCCGAGCGGGTCTCGGGCAAGTCGCTGCCGATCAACGCCACCGGCGCCATCGGCGCCATCGCGGCCGAATTCGGCTTCCCGTGGCGCATCATCCGCGGCTTCGGCGTGATGGCGCGCGCCATCGGCCTGGTCGGCCACATCCTGGAGGAGATCGACGATCCGATGGGGGTCGAGATCTGGCAGCGGGTCGAGCGCGAGGCCGGTGCCCCGCGGCAGGACTGAAGGCCCAGCCCATGACCGACCCGCTCGACATCGCCCACCTGCAAACCTGGATCGGCCGCACCGAGACCCACGACGACCTGCTGTCGCCCTGGACCGCGAGCGCGCTGGCCGCCACCCTGCGCAACGACGGCCAGCCTTGGCCGGCGGGCCGGGCGCTGCCGCCGCTATGGCACTGGTGCTACTTCCTGCCGACCGCGCCGCAGATCCAGCTGGGCCCGGACGGCCATCCGGCGCGTGGCGGCTTCCTGCCGCCGGTGCCGCTGCCGCGCCGCATGTGGGCCGGCAGCCAGCTGGAATTCTTCGCCCCGCTGCCGCTCGGCGCGCCGGCGCGCAAGACCTCGCGCGTGGTCGACGTCGCGCTGAAGCAAGGCAAGGCCGGCGCCCTGGTGTTCGTCAAGGTCGCGCACGAGGTGCACGCGGGCGACACCCTGGTGCTGCGCGACCAGCACGACATCGTCTACCGCGAAGCTGCCAAGCCGGGCGAATCGGCGCCGCCGCAGGCACCGCCGGCCGATGCCGCCTGGTCGGTCGAGC
This sequence comes from Variovorax davisae, assembly GCF_030316845.1. GTDB lineage: Bacteria > Pseudomonadota > Gammaproteobacteria > Burkholderiales > Burkholderiaceae_C > Variovorax > Variovorax davisae. The sequence continues at coordinate 227,543 of NZ_JASZYS010000009.1, read as the reverse complement.
ATCGGCCCGACGCCACCCTGCTGTTCCGCTACTCGGCGCTCACCTTCAACAGCCACCGCATCCACTACGACCACCCCTACGTCACGCAGGTCGAGGGCTACGACGACCTGGTGGTGCACGGTCCGCTGATCGCCACGTTGCTGCTCGAGGCGGCGCAACAGCACAACCCGGGCCGCCGCGTGCGCACCTACCGCTTCAAGGCCGTGCGCCCGCTGACCTGTGGCCGCCTGCTGCGGGTCTGCGGCCACGCGGCCGACGCCGACGGCAAGCTCGCCCTCTGGGCCGAGGACGGCCAGGGCGCGCTGCTGATGCAGGCCAGCGCCGAACTCACTTCCTCCTGATCGCCATGACCGACTCCAACCCCCGCTTTCCCGACATCCGCGACGCCGTGCGCGACCTCTGCGCCCAGTTCCCGAACGAGTACTTCCGCAAGGTCGACGAGGCCCGTGCCTACCCGGCCGAATTCGTCGACGCACTGACCAAGGCCGGCTGGATGGCCGCGCTGATCCCGCAGGAATACGGCGGCTCGGGCCTGGGGCTCACCGAAGCCTCCGTGATCATGGAAGAGATCAACCGCGCGGGCGGCAACTCGGGCGCCTGCCATGGCCAGATGTACAACATGGGCACCCTGCTGCGGCATGGGTCCGAGGAACAGAAGCGCAAGTACCTGCCGAAGATCGCGACCGGCGAACTGCGCCTGCAGTCGATGGGCGTGACCGAGCCGTCGACCGGCACCGACACCACCAAAATCAAGACCACGGCCGTGAAGAAGGGCGACCGCTACGTCATCAACGGCCAGAAGGTGTGGATCTCGCGCATCCAGCACTCCGACCTGATGATCCTGCTGGCGCGCACCACGCCGCTGGCCGATGTCAAGAAGAAGTCCGAGGGCATGTCGATCTTCATCGTCGACCTGCGCGAGGCCATCGGCCACGGGCTCACGGTGCGGCCGATCCTCAACATGGTCAACCACGAGACCAACGAGCTGTTCTTCGAGAATCTCGAAATCCCGGCCGAGAACCTGATCGGCGAGGAAGGGCAGGGCTTCAAGTACATCCTCGACGGCCTCAATGCCGAGCGCACGCTGATCGCGGCCGAGTGCATCGGCGACGGCCACTGGTTCATCGACAAGGTCACGGCCTATGTCAAGGAGCGCGTGGTCTTCGGCCGGCCGATCGGCCAGAACCAGGGCGTGCAGTTCCCGATCGCCGAGGCCCACATCGAGATCGAGGCCGCCGACCTGATGCGCTACGAGGCCTGCCGCCGCTTCGACGCGCACGAGCCCTGCGGCGCCCAGGCCAACATGGCGAAGTACCTCGCCGCCAAGGCCTCGTGGGAAGCGGCCAACGCCTGCCTGCAGTTCCACGGCGGCTTCGGCTTCGCCTGCGAGTACGACGTCGAGCGCAAGTTCCGGGAGACCCGGCTCTACCAGGTGGCGCCGATCTCGACCAACCTGATCCTGAGCTACGTGGCCGAGCACATGCTGGGCCTGCCAAGGAGCTTCTGATGCGCCCGCTCGAAGGCATCACCGTCCTCACGCTCGAACACGCGATCGCGGCGCCGTTCTGCACCCGGCAGCTGGCCGACCTGGGCGCGCGCGTCATCAAGGTCGAGCGGCCCGGCAGCGGCGACTTCGCGCGCGCCTACGACCAGCGCGTGCACGGGCTGGCCTCGCACTTCGTCTGGACCAACCGCTCGAAGGAGAGCCTGACGCTCGACGTGAAGCATCCGAAGGGCCAGGAGATCCTTCAGCGCCTCGTGGCCGGGGCCGACGTGCTGGTGCAGAACCTCGCACCCGGCGCGGCCGCACGGCTGGGCCTGTCGTTCGAGGCCCTGGCGCCGAAGCATCCGGGCCTGGTCGTGTGCGACATTTCGGGCTATGGCGACGATGCGCACAAGCCTGGTCCGTACCGTGACAGCAAGGCCTACGACCTGCTGATCCAGAGCGAGTCCGGCTTCCTCTCGGTCACCGGCACGCCGCAGGACATGGCGAAGGCCGGCTGCTCGATCGCCGACATCTCGGCGGGCATGTACGCCTACAGCAACATCCTGGCGGCGCTGCTGCAGCGCGGCAAGACGGGCAAGGGCTGCCGCATCGATGTCTCGATGCTCGAGAGCATGGTCGAGTGGATGAGCTTCCCGATGTACTACGCCTTCGACGGCGCCGAGCCGCCGCCGCGCGCGGGCGCCGCGCACGCGACCATCTATCCCTACGGCCCGTTCCCGGCCGGCGACGGCAAGCTGGTCATGCTGGGCCTGCAGAACGAGCGCGAATGGCAGGTGTTCTGCGCCAAGGTGCTGGAGCAGCCGGCCCTGGCGACCGATGCGCGCTTCGCCTCCAACACGCTGCGCACCGAATCGCGCGACGCGCTGCGCGAGATCATCGTGCAGGCTTTCGCGCCCTTCACCGCGACGCAGATCATGCAGCGCCTCGACGCCGCGCAGATCGCGACCGCGCAGGTCAACACGATGCACGACGTCTGGAACCACCCGCAGCTCGCGGCGCGCGAGCGCTGGACCGAGGTGGGCACGGGCGCCGGCCCGATTCCCGCGCTGCTGCCGCCGGGCATGCCGCGCGAATGGGATGCGCGCATGGATGCGGTGCCCACGCTGGGCCAGCACACCGACGCGATCCTGGCCGAGTTCGGCTACGACGCGGACGCCATCGCGGCGCTGCGTTCGGCCGGCGCCGTCTGAGTCCCCTTTACTGACCAAGAAACTTGCCATGAGCGCCAACACCTTCGATCACCCGAGCCGGACCCTCGCCACCTTCGCCGCCGGCCTCTCTTTCTCGCAGATCCCCGACCCGGTCCTGCGCCGCGCCGAAGACCTGATGCTCGACTGGCTGGGCTCCGTGCTCGCCGCCCGCTCGGCGCGTCCGGTGCAGGCCATCCAGCGCTTCGCCGAGACGATGGGCCCGGCCGAGGGTTCGAGCGAAGTGCTGATCTCGCGCCGCACCACCTCGCCGGTCTTCGCGGCGCTGGTGAATGCCGCGGCCTCGCACTACGTCGAGCAGGACGATGTCCACAACGGCTCGGTGTTCCATCCGGCCGCGGTCGTGTTCGCACCCGCGCTGGCCACCGCCCAGGCCCTGGGCGCGAGCGGGGCGCAGTTGCTGACGGCGGTGGTGGCCGGCTATGAAGTCGGCATCCGGGTCGGCGAATTCCTCGGCCGCTCGCACTACCGCACCTTCCACACCACCGCCACCGCCGGCACACTGGCGGCCGCGGCGGCGGTGGGGCGGCTGCTGGAACTCACGCCGGCCCAGATGCTGCATGCCTTCGGCTCGGCCGGCACCCAGTCGGCCGGGGTCTGGGAGTTCCTGCGGGACGCCGCCGATTCGAAGCAGCTGCACTGCGCGCATGCGGCCGCAAGCGGGTTGATGTCGGCCTACCTCGCGAAGGACGGCTTCACGGGCGCGCAGCACGTGCTCGAAGGCGCGCAGGGCCTGGGCGTGGGCATGTCGAGCGATGCCGACCCCGCGCGCCTCGTCGATGGGCTGGGCACGCGCTGGACGCTGGCCGAGACCTCCTTCAAGTACCACGCCTCCTGCCGCCACACGCACCCGGCCGCCGATGCGCTGCTGCAGGTGATGACGGCGCACGGCCTGAAGCACAGCGACATCGCGCGGGTCGTGACCCATGTCCACCAGGGCGCCATCGACGTGCTGGGCCGTGTCGTTGTGCCGACCACGGTGCACCAGGGCAAGTTCTCGATGGGCACGGTGCTGGGCCTGATCGCGGTGCATGGCCGCGCCGGCCTGACCGAATTCGACCGCGACTACCTGGCGCCCGAGGTGGCGGCCTTCCGCGACAAGGTCATGATGGAGCTCGACCGCGAGGTCGACACCGCCTACCCGGCGCGCTGGATCGGCAAGGTCAGCATCGAGACCACCGATGGGCGCCGCTTCCCGGGTCGGGTCGACGAACCGAAGGGCGACCCCGGCGACACGCTGAGCCGGGCCGAGATCGAGGACAAGATGAAGCGGCTGGTGCAGTACGGCGCAGCCGCCACGCCCGAGGAGGCGCAGGCCCTGTGCGATCGCATCTGGGGGCTGGCGGACGCAGCGCGCGTCGATCGCCTGCTGGGCTGACATGGCAGCCGTCGCGCGCAGCCTGCTGTTCGTCCCTGGCCATCAGCCCGCGCGCTTCGACAAGGCCTGCCAGAGCGGCGCCGATGCGATCGTGCTCGATCTCGAGGACGCGGTGCCCATCGAGCGCAAGGCCGAAGCGCGCGCGCAGCTCGCCCACTGGCTCATGGCGCGCGGGGACGATGGCGGCCCGATCGTCGGCGTGCGCATCAACGCCGCCGACACGCCCTGGCATGCCGCCGACCTCGCGCTGTGCGCGCAAGCGGGCGTCGCCGCCTTGATGCTCCCCAAGGCCGAGGACGCGGCGGTGCTGCGGGCGATCGCCGAGGTCCTGCCTGCGGCTGCGCTGTGGCCGCTGGTCGAGACCGCGCGCGGCATCGACCAGCTCGGCGCGATCGCCGCGGCGCCGGGGGTCCAGCGGCTGGTCTTCGGTTCGATCGATTTCCAGGCCGACCTGGGCATCGAAGGCGAGGGCATCGAGTTGCTATTCTTTCGCTCCCGGATCGTCCTCGCGTCCCGCCTCGCCGGCTTGCAGCCGCCGGTCGATGGCGTCAGCACCGCGATCGACGACCCAGCCAGTGTCGAGGCCGATGCGAGGCAGGCGCGGCGCCTGGGCTTCGGCGGCAAGCTGTGCATCCATCCGAAGCAGGTGGATACGGTCAACCGGGGCTTCTCGCCCACGCCGGGACAGATCGAATGGTCACAGCGCGTCATCGCGGCCGATGCGGCCAGCGGCGGCGCGCCGGTCGCGGTCGACGGCAAGATGGTCGACCGCCCCGTGGTGCTCAAGGCGCAGGCGCTGCTCGCCGCGGCCGCCCGCGGCTGAGCCGTCCGCGCGTTCAGTCGAACAGCCGCCCGTGCCCCGGCGAGCGCGCGTCGAGCCCCGCGCAACGCACCAGGTCCCAGAAGCCTGCGGGCGAGCTCGACACCACCGGCACGCCGTAGCGCGCCTCGACCGCGCGCACCGCATCGAGCGTGACCAATCCGCCGCACGAGATCAGGATGCCGTCCGCCCCCGGACTCGCCTCGAAGACGGTCGTGCAGAGCTCGGCCAGCACGGCGGTCGGTACTTCACCGACCGCTTGCACGTCGGAGATCGACAAGCCTTGCAAGGCGAGCGGTTCGAAGTCGCTGTCCTCCAGGTAGCGCCGGAGCTGCACATTGACCTCGTCGATGTACGCGGTCGCCACCGCGGGCCGCCGCACGCCGAGGCTGCGCAGGCCGCCGACGATCGCATCGCTCATGGTGCTGCAGGGCAGGCCGGTGGCGCGTGCCATCTCCTGCTGCAGTTGCCGGTTGAAGGCGGCGCCACGGAAGAAGCTCAGCGAGGTGCCCATCAGCGAGACGGCCGAGACGCCTTGGGCGGCCAGGCCGAGCGCCTTCTCGATCACCGAGTCGATCACCTCGGTGTAGCCGCGCGTCGAGATCTCGCCCAGACCGAGCCCGCGGGCGCTGAAGCGGATGCGCTCGCCGTACAGCAGCGGGCCGTCGACCGGCACCGCGCCGGCGGCCGGGGGAACGATCAAGCCCAGGTGCGCTGGCGTCACCGTCAACTCCCTTCGGCCACGATGCGCTGGTCGGTGATGATCCGCTTCCAGCGTGCGTTCTCGTCGGCCATGGCCTGGCGCAGCTGGGCCGGCGTCGCGTAGGCCCGCAGGGTGCCCTGCGCAGCGGCCGCGGTGGCCGCCTCGGGCGTGTCGAGCACGGCCTTCACCGCGGCCGAGAGCTTGTCGACGATCTCGTCGGGCGTGCCCGCCGGCGCCAGCACGAAGAGCCGCGGCGCCACGTCGAAGCCCGGCAGCGCGTCGGCCAGCGGCGCCACGCCGTCGGCGCCGTCGAGCTTCGCCGTGTTCATGAGGGCCACCGCGCGCAGCTTGCCGGCCTTGGCCTGCGCCATGCCCGCCGTGGCGCTGACGACGCCGATCGGCACCTGCCCGCCGACCACGTCGGGCACGATCTGCGCGGCGCCGCGATAGGGCACGTGGACCACGAAGCTGCCCGTGCTCTGCTTGAGCATTTCGAAGCCCAGGTGCTGCACCGTGCCGACGCCCGAGGTGGCGAAGGAATAGCGGCCCGGATGGGTCTTGAGCTCGGTCACCAGTTCGGCCGGCGTGCGGGCCGGGAAGTCGTTGCCGGTGACGATCATCAACGGCGAGACGAAGGCACCGGCCACCGGCTTGAAGCTGGTCATGGGGTCGATCGCGATCTTCGGCTGCAGCAGCTTGGTGATCAGCATGGCGCTGTCGCCCATCATCAGCGTGTAGCCGTCCGGCGCGGCCTTGGCGACCAGGTCGGCAGCGATCATGCCGGTGGCGCCGGCGCGGTTCTCGACCACCACCTGCTGGCCCAGCACCGCCGGCAGGCGGGCGCTGAGGATGCGGGCCGCGGCGTCGACCCCGCCGCCGGCCGAATAGCCCACCACCAGGCGGATCGGCCGGTCGGGGTACTTCTGGGCCCAGGCGGCGCCCGCCATGCCGAGGGCCATCCCCAGCGTGGCCAGCGTCGCCAGGCGCAGGGCCCGCCGGCGTGGGGGTCGAGCCGCTTGCTGTCTCTCGTTCATCGTGTCTCCGATATCGTTGTCAGTTCCAGGTGGATGAAACGCCGGCGCCGCCAGATCCCAGGGATACCGCGGAACCGCATCCTAGGCCTTGCCCTTGCCGTGCGAGGTGGGGAGTTTCGCCAGCTCCCGCACCCGGTCCGCATTCGGCGCGAAGCCGAGCCCCGGCGTCTCGGGCAGCGTGAGCCAGCCCTGGTCGGGCACCGGCAGGCCGTCGAAGATCTGCTTGAGCATCTGCACCGCGACATAGTGGTATTCGACCATGCCGCCATTGGCCACGCCGGCATGCAGGTGCATGTTGTGGAAGGGCCAGGCGCCGCCGTTGTCGATCGGCACGTTGAAGGCCTGCGCCATGCCGGCGATCTTCAGGCACTGCGAGTAGCCGCCGGAGATCGTCACGTTGGGCTGCAGCACGTCGGCCGCCTGGTTCACCAGCAGGTCGCGGAATCGGAAGGCCAGGCCCTCGTTCTGCCCGCAGGCGAGCGGGATCGTGGTGCGGCTGCGCAGGTCGGCCATCTGGCGCACGTCGTTCTGCGTCAGCGGCTCCTCGAAGAAGCTGATGCCGTAGGGCTCGATGCGGCGGGCCAGCTGGGTGGCGTGGAACAGGTCGAGCCCGCAGTTGGCATCGACGTAGAGCTTGACCTCGGGGCCCACCGCCTCGCGCACCGCGGCCACCCGGCGCACGTCCTCGTCGATCACCTGGTCGATCGGGCGCGGCTCGTCGCGGCGCGCCAGGGCATGGCCGCCGACCGTCATCTTGAGCCGCCGGAAGCCCTGCGACACCCAGAGCTTCGCGGCCGCCGCGAGCTGGTCGCGCTCGAAGAAGCCGAAGCCGAAGGTCGCATACACCGGCACCCGCGCGCGTGCGCCGCCGAGCAGGCGCCAGAGCGGCTGGCCGAGCGCCTTGGCCTTCAGGTCCCACAGCGCGATGTCGAGGGCCGCGATGGCGTGGCTCGCGTAGCCGGTCTGGCCGCGCGGCGAGAGCAGCCAGTAGAGCTTTTCCCAGAGCCGCTCGGTGGCCATCGGGTCTTCGCCGACCAAGGCCGGTCCCGCCACTTCGCGCACCGCGGCGGCGATGATCTCTTCTTCGGTGATGGCGGTCATGCCGTGGCCGACCAGGCCGGTGTCGGTCTCGATCTCGGTCAGGCACAGCGACAGCGAGGTCTGCTTGTCGAGGCCCAGCACGTCGATGGTGACCGGGATGTTCAGCGGCGTGGCGCTGACGCGGATGATCTTCAAGAATGTCTCCTTCGCTTCTTCGATGGCGCGATTCTTGACGCGCGCAAGCGGGAGAACAATTCGTTTGTGGCGGGCGCGAGGCTTCGCGAAACGCGAAGGCTAGGGCGTGTCGGGGCTGCGCAGATGCTCCAGCACCGAGCGCGCCGCCGCCGTCAGGTCCTGCTCGCGCCGCACGCACAGCAGATGGCGCCGAATCGCCCACGGCGCGTCGAGCCGCAGGCAGCGCAGCCGCAGGATCTGCAGCTGCGGCAGGATGGCGGCGAAGGGCAGCACGCCGATGCCGATGCCCTGCTCGACCATCCGGCAGACCATGTCGAAGCTGCCGACCTGCATGCGCACCTTGAGCGGGACCTGGGCCTCGATCGCGGCAGCGAGCAGCACGCGGTGCAGCGCCGTGCCTTCGCGCACCACGATATGGTCGTGGCGCAGCACCTCCTCGACGCCGACCCGCTTGCGGCGTGCCAGCGGGTGGTCGCGCGCCACCACGACGGCCAGTTCGTCGCTGCGGTAGGCCAGGCATTCGAGCCCGTCGGCCGGCGTGTGGCCCTCGATCACGCCGATGTCGGCCAGCCCGCCGACCACGGCCTTGACCACCTCGGTGCTGGCGCGCTCCTGCAGGTCGATCTTGAGCACCGGGTGCAGCCGCAGGAAGGAGCCGATCTGCGCCGGCAGGAACTGGGCGATGGCCGAGGCGTTGGCCGTGATGCTGACCACGCCGGCCACGCCGTTCTGGAAGTCGTCGAGTTCGGCGCCGAGCCGGTCCATGGCCGACAGCACGGCGCGCGCGTGCAGCAGCAGGCCGTGGCCGGCCGAGGTCAGCGTGACGCCGCGCGCATGCCGCACCAGCAACGGCAGCCGGGCCCGCGCCTCGAGGTCGGAGATGCGCTTGCTGGCCGCGGCCAGCGCGATGTGGCAGCGCTTGGCGCCCTCGCTGATGCTGCCGTGGTCGGCCACGGCCACGAACAGGCGCAGCGATTTGAGGTCGGCCGACATCGGGGCTCAGTCCGGCTGCGAGGGCTGGGCCAGGTAGTCGAAGAGTTCGCGCGCAGAGGCGGGCAACTGCTCGCGGCTGCGCGCGATGATCTTGAGCTCGCGCTCGGCCCAGGCATCGGTCAGCGGCACGGTCTCGATGCGCAGCGCGCGCGACAGGCGCCGTGCCGACGAGGCCGGCAGCACGCCCACGCCGACGCCGGCCTCGATCATCAGGCAGATGGCCTCGAAGCTGCCGACCTGGATCCGCGGCGCGTAGCCGCGGCCCGCCAGCTCGGCCTTGCGCAGCAGGAAGCGGTGGATCGCGCTGGCGTGCTGCAGGCCGACATGCTGCTCCTCGAGCGTGTCGACGAAGGCCATCGCGCTGGCGTCGGCGAAGCGGTGGGCCGTGGGCACCACCAGCACCAGCTGGTTGCGGCCGAAGGGGCGGGCGTCGAAGTCACCGGTGTGGGCGTCGCCCGCGAGGATGCCGATGTCGGCGCCGCCGTCGGCCACCGAGCGCACGATCTCCTCGCTCAGGAATTCGCGCAGGTCGACCTGCACCGCCGGGTGCCGGGTCAGGAAGCCGGCCAGCTTCTCGGGCAGGTACTCGGTGATCGAGGTGGTGTTGGCGAACACCCGCACATGGCCCTTGATGCCCTTGCCGAAGTCCTGCATGTCGATGCGCAGGTGCTCCATCTGCTGCATCACGCGCTTGGCGTGATAGAGCAGGGCCTCGCCCGCGGCCGTGAGGTTCACGCCTTGCGCGGTGCGGTGCAGCAGCTTGCCGCCGATGGCTTCCTCCATCTGCTTGATGCGGGTCGAGGCCGCGGCGAGCGAGATGCAGGCGCGGTCGGCGCCGCGGGTCAGGCTGCGGGCCTCGGCGACGAAGGCGAAGAGCTTGAGGTCGAAAAGGTCGAAGTGCAGGTTCACGGGCGGATTGTCCCGCCAAAACCGTCGAGGCCCGACAAGGTCAGATCGGGTCCCAGCTGAAGACATCCGCCGAGCGGTCGAGCGGATAGAAGCTGGCGCGCATCGCCGGCATCGCATGCTCGGCGATGCTCTGCGGCGTCCAGCCTTCGGCACGGTGCACCGAGCGCAGCGGCCGCGGCTGGCTGATCAGCGAGATCTCGTTGTTGCGCACCGAGAAGATCTGGCCGTTGACCTCGTGGGCGGCATCGCTGGCCAGATAGACCGCCAGCGGCGCGATCTTCGACGGCGTCATCTGCTGGATCTTGGCCACCCGCGCCTTCTGCTCGTCGGTGTCGGTCGGGATGGCGCCGATCATGCGGCTCCAGGCGAAGGGCGCGATGCAGTTGGAGCGCACGTTGAATTTCAGCATGTCGAGCGCGATCGACTTCGACAGCGCCGCGATGCCGAGCTTGGCGGCCGCATAGTTGGCCTGGCCGAAGTTGCCGATCAGGCCCGAGGTCGAGGTCATGTGCACCATCGCGCCCGCGTTCTGTTCCTTGAAGAAGGTCGCGGCCGCGCGGCTCACGAAGTAGCTGCCGTACAGGTGGATCTTGATCACCGAATCCCATTCGTCGACCGACATCTTGTGGAAGAAGCGGTCGCGCAGGATGCCGGCGTTGTTGACCACCGCGTCGATGCGCCCGAAGTTGTCGACCGCGCATTGCACGATGCGGGCCGCGGCGGCGGCGTCGGCCACGCTGTCGGTGCTGGGCACCGCCTCGCCGCCGATCGCGTGGATCTCGTCGACCACCTGCTGCGCCGGGCCGGCGCTGTGGCCGGCGCCGTCGACCGCGGCGCCGATGTCGTTGACCACCACGCGGGCACCGTGCCGCGCCATGGCCAGCGCGATGTCGCGGCCGATGCCGCCCCCTGCGCCGGTCACCAGAACCACTTTGCCTTCGACCATCGGATCTCTCCAGAAACTTGCGTGCGGAATCGCCTGCGCAGGATGCCACGGGCGGCGCCGCCCGTGCTTCGTCGTTCCGAAAGAGGGGCTTCGGCCGGGTCAGCGCCGTTCGCGCAGCACCAGCGTCTGGACGGCAGTGCCGATCGGACCCTGCGCGTCGTGCAGCCGCGACAGCGTGAGGCCGGCGCCGCTGGCGTCGACCTGGGTCTCCGACGACAGGCCGATCCATTCGCCGACGGGTGGGCGGTGCAGATGCAGGTTCAGGTCGGCATTGGAGAACAGGAAGCGGTCGGGCGGCAGCACCCAGCTGAGCCCGTTGCCGAAGTCGGCCGCGGCGGCGGCGCGCATCGCGGGCGAGTTGGGCACGCCTTGCACGATCGGCACCGCCAGCCGGAACCATGCCGCGCCCGGGCCGGGTCGGGAGACGTCGCCCTGGGCCGCCAGGGCCTCGACCGCGGTGGCGTAGAACGAGATGCCCTCGGGCAGGCCCGGGATGCGCAGCGGCTGGCTGCAGTCGGGCGGCGCCGGCAGCAGGCGTGCAGGCGACGCGGCGGGCAGGCCATCGGGCAGGGCCAGCGCCTGGCTGCGCAGCATCAACGCATGGCCGCGCGCCACCAGCGTGTCGCCGGCCAGCAGGTCGATCGTCAGCCGCGCGGTCGAGCGCGCGGACTGCATGTTGGAGCGCGTGGCGAGCGGCGCCACCGGCACTGGCTTGACCAGCTCGACGGTCAGGCGCGCCAGCTGCCAGCCGGGTTCGGCGATGGCGCTTTCGGCCAGGTGCGCCAGCAGGGCGCTGGGCGCGCCGCCGTGCTGGGCGAGAGGGTCCCAGGGGCCGCGCGAGAGCACACTGGGCAGCCAGGTCTCGCCCTCGCGGGTGAACACGGCGTCAGGGCGTTCGGATTCGATCGAGGGAGGGGTCATGGCCGCATTCTCGGCGCTGCTGGGACTGGCGAGCATCGGCCGACCTGGCTCAACGCCCCAGCGGCACGCTCGCTTCCTTCAGCACCCGCAGCACGAAGCTGGACTTGCTGTGGCGGATGCCCGGGATCTTGTAGAGCTTCTCGCGCAGCAGGCGCTCGTAGTCGCGGGTGTCGCGCACCGCGATGCGGATGTAGTAGTCGTAGTCGCCCGACACCAGGTAGGCCTCCTGGACCTCGGGGATGGTCGCCAGCACGCGGCCGAATTCGTAGAGCGTCTCGTCGGTGTGGCTCTCCAGCGTGAGCTGGACGATGACGAAGTCGCGGTAGCCGAGCTTGGCCGGGTCGAGGTCGACCGTGTAGCGCTTGATGACGCCTTGCGCTTCGAGCTTCTTGATGCGGGTCCAGCAACTGGTGGGCGAGAGCCCGACCGCGGCGCCGATCTCCTGCAAGGTCTGGCGCGAATCCTCGCGCAGCACCCGCAGGATCGCCAGATCGATCTTGTCGGATGGATTTTCGTTGGAATCATCGATTTGGCGATTGGTCTTCATGAGGCAGGCGATTTGGGGCTTAAATATGACGCACATTCTGCGCCGTCCCTAGAAGAATCAGGTGATGCAAGTTCTCCAAGCCCATCCCCTTCCGCCCGTCCCGGCCGTCGTGCCCGCCGCGGCGCCCCGCCCGCGCAACGGCGCCGTCGCGCTGCTCGAGACGCTGATCGACTGCGGCGTCGACACGCTCTTCGGCTACCCCGGCGGCGCCGCGCTGCCGCTGTACGACGCTCTGCACGGCGAGCCGCGCCTGCGCCACGTGCTGGTGCGGCACGAACAGGCGGCGGTCCATGCCGCCGAGGGCTATGCCCGCAGCACCGGCCGCGTCGGCGTGGTGCTGGTCACCTCCGGGCCCGGCGTCGGCAACACCATCACCGGCCTGCTCGACGCCATGAGCGACTCGGTGCCGGTGCTCTGCATCAGCGGCCAGGTGGCCAGTTCGGTGATCGGCACCCAGGCCTTCCAGGAGAGCGATGCGCTCGGCATGTCGAGGCCGGTCACCAAGTGGAACCACCAGCCGCGCAGCCCGGAGCAGATTCCGTCGGTGATCCGCCGGGCGCTGGAGATCGCGGCCTCGGGCCGGCCGGGGCCGGTGCTGGTCGACGTGCCGAAGGACGTGCAGCTGGCCTTGCTGCAGCGGCCCGCGCCAACGCAGCCGGCCGTGCCCGCGCGCAAGTCACGTGCGACGCTGCTGCCGCCGCCCGATGCCTTGCAGCGCGCGGCCGACCTGATCTCCACCGCGCGCCGGCCCGTGCTGTACGGCGGCGGCGGGCTGGTGAACTCCGGCCCGCTGGCCTGCGCCGCCTTCACGCGCCTGGTGCGCCGCCTCGACGCGCCCTGCACGCTGACGCTGATGGGCCTCGGCGCCTTCCCGGGCTCCGATCCGCGCTTCCTCGGCATGCTGGGCATGCATGGCGCGCTGGAGGCCAACCTGGCGATGCACGAGGCCGACCTCGTGGTCTGCGTGGGCGCGCGCTTCGACGACCGCGTGACCGGCAAGCTCGACGAATTCTGTCCCCTGGCGCGAAAGATCCACATCGACATCGACCCGGCCAGCATCGACAAGGTGGTCAAGGTCGACGTGCCCCTGCTGGGCGACTGCGCCGCCGTGCTCGATGCCTTGCTGGCCCAGCCCGCGCTCGACGGCCTCGCACCCGGGCGGCTCGCGCCCTGGTGGCAGCGCATCGCGCGCTGGCAGGGCCGGAATTGCTTCGACTTCGCTGCGCGCACCGACGCGATCCTGCCGCAGCAGTTGATGGCGTCGCTGCAGGGCCAGTTGGCCGGCCGCGATGCGATCGTCTCCACCGACGTCGGCCAGCACCAGATGTGGGCCGCGCAGCACCTGCGCTTCGAGCGGCCCGGCCGCTGGCTCACCTCGGGCGGCGCCGGCACCATGGGCTACGGCCTGCCGGCAGCGATCGGGGCCCAGGTGGCGCACCCGGAGGCACTGGTGGTGTGCGTGAGCGGCGACGCCTCGGTGCTGATGAACATCCAGGAGCTGTCGACCGCCGTGCAGCACCGCACGCCGGTCAAGCTGGTGCTGTCGAACAACGGCTACATGGGCATGGTGCGGCAGTGGCAGGAGCTGAACCACGGCAACCGGCTGAGCCACAGCTGGAACGAGGCGCTGCCGGACTTCGTGGCGCTGGCCAGGGCCTTCGGCTGGGGCGCTCGGCGCGTCACGGCGCCCGCCGAGCTGGAGGCCGCGCTGGCCGAGTGCCTGGCGAGCGAGGGTCCGTTCTTTCTCGACGTTCAGGTGGCGGCCGAGGAGAACTGCTTTCCGATGATGCCGGCCGGTTGCGGCCACCACCGGGTGATGCTCGCCAAGGACCGCTGGCATGAGGAGCCGGTCACGGCAGCCAGCCCTTGAACAGCTGCTTGAACAGGCGCCGCCGCGTGCGGTATGGCCGGGGCTGCGCATGGCTGGCCAGCGCCGAGGCGGGGGCGGGAATCGCAGCGCCGGCCGCGAGTTGCGCCAGCGATTCGAAGAGCAGCCTTCTCGGCTCCAGGCGGACGCCGCCGAGACGCTGGAACTCGATGGCGACGCGCCCGGCCTGGAGGGAGTCGCCGCCGAGATCGAAGAAGTTGTCGGAGCGCGCGATCTCGAAGGGCGCCAGGCCCAGCACGCCGCCCCACACGCCCGACAGGGCGACTTCGGCGGGCGTGGCGGGCTCGTCGCCGCGCTTGGCGGCCGAGCGGTCCTCCGCCTTCGGCGCCGGCAGCGCGTGCCGGTCGATCTTGCCGTTGGGCAGCAGGGGCAGCGCCGCCAGCGCCACGTAGTGCTGGGGCAGCATGTAGCCGGGCAGCCAAGGCCGCAGGTGGTCCTTGAGCGCGAGCGGGTCGAGCGCCCCGTCGCGCGGGACGACGTAGGCCACCAGGCGGATGTCGCCCGGGCGGTCTTCGCGCGCCGTCACGAGGCACTGGGCCACCGAGGGGTGCGCCAGCAGCCGGGCCTCGATCTCGCCCGGCTCGATGCGATGGCCGCGCACCTTGACCTGGAAGTCGAGCCGGCCCTGGTGCTCGATCAGGCCGTCGTGCCGCCAGCGCCCGCGGTCGCCGGTGCGGTACAGGCGGGCTTGCGGATCGGCATCGAAGGGGTCGGCGATGAAGCGCTCGGCGCTGAGTTCGGGCCGGTTCCAGTAGCCCAGCGTGACGCCGTCGCCGCCGATGAAGATCTCGCCGGATACGCCGGGCGGACAGGGCCGGTCCTGCGCATCCAGCACGTGGATGCGGGTGTTGGCGATCGGCCGGCCGATCGAGATCGCCTGGGCTTCCGGCTGCACCTTCCAGCAGGTGGACCACACCGTGGTCTCGGTGGGGCCGTACATGTTCCAGAGCTCGCCGCTTCGCTGCAGGAGTTCGCGCGCCAGGCTCGGGTTCAGGCTTTCGCCGCCGACCAGGGCCTTGAAGGTCGGCGAGCCGCGCCAGCCGGCGTCGATCAGCATGCGCCAGCTCGCCGGGGTGGCCTGCATCACCGAGGCCCGGGAGCGTTCGATCAACTGTCCGAGCGCGACGCCGTCGGTGGCCTGCTCGCGGGTCGCCAGCACGACCGTGGCGCCGATCGCGAGCGGCAGCAGCAGTTCCAGCACCGCGATGTCGAAACTCAGCGTGGTGACGGCCAGCACGGCGTCCTGCGCCGTGAGCCCGGGTTCGCGCTGCATCGACAGCAGGAAGTTCACCACCGCCCGGTGCGGCACCACGACCCCCTTGGGCTTGCCGGTGGAGCCGGAGGTGTAGATCATGTAGGCCGCGTCCCCGGCGCCGGCGTCGCGCTCGGCGTCGGGCGGCAGGGGCGTGTCGGGCTGGGCCATCCAGGCGGCGTCTTCGGCGTCCGGCACCAGGGTCGGCAGTCCGTGCTCGCGCCACCATTCGGCCATCTCCTGCGGGCTCATGAGCAGGCTGAGGCCGGCGTCCAGGGCCATGTCGAGCAGGCGCAGGCGGGGATAGGCCGGGTCCAGCGGCACGTAGGCGGCGCCCGCGGCCAGGATCGCGAGCTGCGCGACCACCATGGTCGGGCCGCGCTCCAGGCACAGGCCGACGCGGCAGCCGCGCTGCACGCCCTGCTGGCGCAGCGCATGCGCCAGGCGGTGCACGCGCGACCACAGTTCCGGGTAGCCCAGCGCGTCGCCCGGCAGCTGCAGGATCGCCGTGCCGCCGGCGGCGCGTTGCTCCGCCAGCAGGCCGTGCACCGTCATGGCGCGGGGGTAGGCGCTGGCGGTCTGGTTCCACGTCGCCAGCCTGGCCAGCTCCAGCGGGTCGGCGGCCGCCAACTCGTGCAGGGGCCGTTCCGGATCCTGCATCAGCCGGTCCAGCAGATGGAGGTAGCCGTCCAGCAGCGCCTTGGCCGTCGCCGGCGCGAAGAGCTCGGTGGAGTAGTTCAAGGCCAGCGAACGCTCGTCCTCGGTCTCGATGGTGAGGGCCAGGTCGAACTGGGTCGCGCCCAGGCCCAGGGGCATGAAGCTCGCCTCCAGGCCTTCGAGCCGGGGCAGCTGCCGGGGCGTGTTCAGCACATTGAACATCGCGCGGACCTCGGGCACCCGGCCGCCGCTGTTGTTGCGCCGCAGGCTGTCGACCACGTGGTCGAAGGGCGCATGCTGATGGGTGAAGGCCGACAGGCAGGTCTCGCGCACCTGGCAGGCCAGTTCGCGGAAATTCATCGCCGGCTGCACGTCGCTGCGCAGCATCAGGGTGTTGACCAGCGAGCCCACCAGCGCCTCGGCCTCGATCCGCGTGCGGCCCGCGATCGGCGTCCCGACCACGATGTCCTGCTGCGCGCACTGGCGCGCGAGCAGCACCTGGAACGCCGCCAGCAAGGTCATGAAAGGCGTGAGCCCGAGGCGCCCGCTGAAGCGGTGCACCTCCTGCATCCAGTCGTCGGGGATCAGCCGTCGAACATGCTCCCCGCGGCTGGTGCGGCGGCGGGTCACGGCGGAGTCGGCCACCAGGTTCAAGGGGCTCATGCCGGCGAGTTGCTGCAGCCAATAGGCGGTGTCGCCGGCCAGCGCCTCGTCGTCGGCATGGCCGCGTTGCCAGCTGGCGTAGTCGACGAAGTCGATCGATGGGCGCGGCGCGGGCGCGGGCGCGGGCGCGGGCGCTCCGGTGCAGGCGGCGTTGTACATCGCCTCGAGGTCGCGCAACAGCACGCCCCATGACCAGTCGTCGCCGATCAGGTGGTGCAGCACCAGCACCAGCGCATGGTCCTGGGCGCCGAGTTCGACGAGGATGAAGCGGTGCAGCGGTCCGTGACCGAGGTCGAAGGGCTCGGCCGCCAGGCGCGCGGCCTGCCGTTCGAGTTCGGTGTCCCGCTCGGGCCCGGGGATGGCGCGCAAGTCCAGCCCGACCAGGTTCGCCGGCTGCACCGGTCCGACGGTGGCCATCGGTTCGGCTTCCCCCATCGCGAAGGTGGTGCGAAAGGCCTCGTGGCGGGCCACCAGAGTGTCGAGCGCCTCGCGCAGCGCCGCCGCCTGCAAGGACCCGCGCAGGCGCAGGGCCTTGCGCACGTGGTACGCGGCGCCGTGCGGGTCCATGTCGTGGAACATCCACATGTTGCGCTGCGAGAAGGACACCGGCAGCGGCTGCTCGCGCGGGACCGGGACGATCGGGTCATGCCCGCGGGCGGCGCCGCCGGACAGGTCCGGTCGACGGGCCTCGATGGCCCGGGCCAGGCTCTCGATGGTCGGATGCTCCAGCACGCTGCGCACCGGCAGTTCGATCTTCAGGGCCGCTCCGATGCGCGAGACGATCTGCGTCGCCGACAGCGAGTGGCCGCCGAGTTCGAAGAAGTTGCTGCGGATGCCGAATCCGGATCGGCCGAGCACCGCCTGCCAGATGTCCATCAGGATGGATTCGGCGGTCGACCGGGGGGCCAGCCGGTCGATCTCCTCGGCCTCGAGTCGGGCGGTCCGGCCGTGCATGTCGCGGCGCCTGACCTTGCCGCCCGGGCCGACCGGAATCGTTGCGAGCACGCGGATGCGCGCCGGAATCTTGAAGTCGGCCACCTGCCCGAACAGCGCAGCGCGCAGCGCCTGTCCCTCGATCGAACGGCCGGCCGCGGCGACCACGATGGCATGCACGTCCTCGCCGAGCGTCGGGTGCGGCGCGGGGTAGGCCACGGCCTGGGCGACGCCGGGCAGGCGCAGCAGGGCCTGCTCGACGTCGAAGGGCGAGATCTTCTCGCCGCCGCGGTTGATCATCTCCTTGCTGCGCCCGGTGAGGAAGAGGTCGCCGTCGGCGTCGAAGCGGCCCAGGTCGCCGGTGATGAACCAGCCGTCGCGGAAGGCCTCCGCATTGGCCTCGGGGTTGTCCTCGTAGCCTTCGAACAGGGCCGGTCCGCGCGCCACCACGGCGCCGACCTGCCCGACGGGCAGGCCGTGGCCGTGCACGTCGACCACGCGCAGTTCGGCGCCGACCGGACGCCCCACGGAGCCCGGCTTGCGCGGCGCCGGCGGCAAGGCATTGCTCGCCAGCTGGGTGGCCGATTCGGTCATGCCGTAGGACTCGATGACCGGCACCCCCCAGAGATCCTCGACGTGCTGCAGCAGCGCCACGGGCATGGGCGAGGAGGCCGAGCGGATCAGGCGCAGGGCATGGGCGGGCGCGGCCATGCCTTCGCGCGACGCCTGGTCCGCGATGGCATGGTGGACGGTGGGCGCGGCGGTGTACCAGGTGGGTTCGAACTCGGCCATCCAGCCCATGAAGGCCGGGGCGTCGAAGGCCGGCGCGCAGACCACGGACGATCCGGCCACCAGCGGCGCGAGCAGGCCGCCGACCAGGCCGTGGCTGTGATGGATCGGCATCACGCACAGGGCACGATCCGCCGGCGCGAGGGCCAGGTGGCGCGCGATGCTGCGGGCCGAACTCACGACCTGGCGCTGTCCGAGCGGCACCCGCTTGGCCTTGCCGGTGGTGCCCGAGGTGAACAGCACGAAGGCGGTGTGCGACGGCTCGGGCCAGGGGGCGTGGAGATCCGCCGCTTCTTCAACTGCGCCGGCGCGCCAGTGCGGCAGGTCGAAGTCCAGCGCGACCCGGTTCAGGGTCCGCGCGAGCCCGGACGCCATGGCGTCGCCAGGCAACCCGACGACGGCGTCGGCGCGCGCGTCGGCCAGCAGGGCCAGCAATTCGGGCTCGGGCAGTCCCGCAGGGAGCGGAATGCAGGTGGCTTGGGCGCCGATCGCCAGGGTGGCGACGGCCGATTCGATCCCGCTCGGCATGACCACGGCGATGCGCGAGGCCGGCGAAAGCCCGTGGCCCGCCAGCCAGGACCGCAGGCCGCGCACGATCGCGAACAGTTCGGCATAGCCGATGGCCCGCTGCCCGGGGGACAGCAGGGCCGTGGCCAAAGGCTGTACGAGCGCATGGAGCGCCAACTGGGCGTGCAGGGTCGCGGCGCTGTGCTCGATCAAGGCAGATTCACCGGGCAGGCCGACGCCACCAGGGGAGCGCAGGCGGCGGGGCAGAACCGACGCGCGCCCTCGATGCGTTCCGGTGGTTGGCGTTTCCTGGACGTGGACAGCATCAAGGACACTCTGCCGCGCGCGGGCTGAACTGTCACTGACATTGAGGGTTTGGCGCAACACTCAGGACACTATTGCGTGATTTTCATCACGGTGCCCGAGGCCTCCAGAAGCGAGGCGCACAAAAGAAAACGGCGCTATTGAAAATAGCGCCGTTTTTTTACCAGTGATGGGTTTGCTGGTGGGCCCTGAGTGACTCGAACACTCGACCTACGGATTAAGAGTCCGCTGCTCTACCAACTGAGCTAAGAGCCCCTGAAAAGCATTACTGCTACTCAGGCAATCCCACGATTATAGCCACAACTTTGGCCGCTTCTTCAGGTCCGCTCAAAAATGCAGGCAATCCCCTGGCCGCCGCCGATGCACATCGTCACCAGCGCGTACCGGCCCTGGATGCGCTCGAGCTCGTAGAGCGCCTTCACGGTGATCAGCGCGCCCGTGGCGCCCACCGGGTGGCCGAGCGAGATGCCCGAGCCGTTGGGGTTCACCTTGGCCGGGTCCAGGCCCAGGTCCTGCGTCACGGCGCAGGCCTGCGCTGCGAAGGCCTCGTTGGCCTCGACCACGTCCATGTCCGAGGCCTGGAGGCCGGCCTTCTCGAGCGCCTTGCGCGAGGCCGGCACCGGGCCGATGCCCATGTAGGCCGGGTCGACGCCGGCGAAGGCGTAGGCCACGATGCGCGCCATCGGCTTCAGGCCGCGCCGCGCGGCCTCTTCCTTCTCCATCAGCACCACCGCCGCCGCGGCGTCGTTGACGCCCGACGCGTTGCCCGCGGTCACCGTGCCGTTTTCCTTCAGGAAGGCCGGCTTGAGCTTGCTCATGTCCTCCAGCTTGGCGTCGTGGCGCACGTGCTCGTCGGTGTCGAACAGCGTGGTGCCCTTGCGGCTCTCGAGCGGCACCGGCACGATCTGCGACTTGAAGTAGCCGCCCTCGATCGCCTTCTGCGCGCGCTGGTGGCTGGCGAGCGCGGTCTGGTCCTGGGTCTCGCGGCTGATGCCCCACTTCTTGGCGATGTTCTCGGCCGTGATGCCCATGTGGATGGTCTGGAACGGGTCGTGCAGCGCGCCGAGCATCATGTCGACCATCTTGCTGTCGCCCATGCGGGCGCCCCAGCGGGCCGTGAGGGACGCGAAGGGCGCCCGGCTCATGCTCTCGGCGCCGCCGCCGACCGCCACCTTGGCATCGCCGAGCTGGATGCTCTGCGCCGCGCTGACGATCGCCTGCAGGCCCGAGCCGCACAGGCGGTTGACGGTCAGGGCGGGGGTTTCCTGGGCGCAGCCGCCTTCGATCGCGGCCACCCGGGCCATGTACATGTCGCGCGGCTCGGTGTTGATGACGTGGCCGAAGACCACGTTCTCGACGTCCTTGCCGTCGACCTTGGCGCGGGCCAGCGCCTCCTTGGTGACCAGGGCGGCGAGCTTGGTGGGCGGCACGTCCTTGAGGCTTCCGCCGAAGGTTCCGATGGCGGTGCGAACGCCGCTGACGACAACCACTTCCTTCATGAATATCTCCTTGCAAACGAAGCGCCGATGATGCCAGCCCGGCCGCCGCCGGGGTGACGCCGGCGTTACGATGCGTTCCCCAACCAGGAGCCCTCCGATGGCCGATGCCAGCTTTCCCCGTCATGTGGTGGTCACGGGCGCCGCCGGTGCGCTGGGGCGCGCGGTGGTGCAGCAGTTTCTCGGCCAGGGCGCGCGCCTGGCGCTGGTCGACCATCGGCTGGCGCACCTGGTCAGCACCTTTCCGGGGCTGGACAACTCGCAGCACCTGCTGCTCGAAGCCGACGTGACCTCGACCGAGGCCATGGCCGCGGCGGGGCAGCGCATCCTCGCCACGCTGGGCGGCCAGGTCGACGCCCTGGTCCACATCGCCGGCGGTTTCGAGATGGGCGAGCCGGTGCATGCGCTCGGCCGCGCGGCCTGGGACCGCATGATGAACCTCAACGCCTGGTCCTTCGTGGCGGTGACGCAGGCGCTGGTGCCCGCGATGATCGAGCGCAAGGCCGGCCGGGTGGTCGCCGTGAGCGCCAAGACCGCCGCCCGCGGCGCCGCCGGCATGGCCGCCTACATCGCCTCCAAGAGCGCGCTGCAGCGCCTGGTCGAGGCCGCCGCGGCGGAACTGGCGCCGCACGGCATCGGCGTCAATAGCATCGCGCCCAGCGTGCTCGACACGCCGGCCAACCGGCAGGCGATGCCGGACGCCGACCCGGGCCAGTGGGTGTCGACCGCGGTGGCGGCGCAGACCGTGGCCTTCCTGGCCTCGCCGGCCGCCGCCGCGCTGCACGGCCAGCACCTGGCGCTGGACGCCTGAGCGGCCCGGCGCCCGGGCGCCCGGCTGCCGGGCGGACTTGCACCAAGGGGCAATGGCCGCTTCACCTTGGGACAAGTGCGTTTTGCCCCCGGCTTGCGCATGCTGTGGGCACGCTGCCGCGCGGCGGGCCGCCCGCCCGCGCCTGCGCACCCCCTACAACCAGGAGTCGACATGGCATCCAAGAAACCCGCCGCGAGCCCGTCCGGAGCGAAGCAGCCCAACATCCTCGTGATCTGGGGCGACGACATCGGCATCGCCAACCTCAGCTGCTACACGCACGGCCTGATGGGCTACCAGACGCCCAACATCGACCGCCTCGCCAGGGAAGGGATGAAGTTCACCGATTCGTACGGCGAGCAGTCCTGCACCGCCGGCCGCTCGTCCTTCATCACCGGCCAGAGCGTCTACCGCACCGGGCTCTCGAAGGTGGGCATTCCGGCGGCACCGATCGGCATGAGCGACAAGATCGTCACCATCGCGGCGCTGCTGAAGAACCGCGGCTATGCCACCGGCCAGTTCGGCAAGAACCACCTGGGCGATCGCAACGAGATGCTGCCGACCAACCACGGCTTCGACGAATTCTTCGGCAACCTCTACCACCTGAACGCCGAGGAAGAGCCGGAGATGTACGACTACTACCCGGAAAAGGACTTCCCCAACTTCAAGAAGAAGAACGGCCCGCGCGGCGTGATCCACTCCTATGCCACCGACAAGGACGACGCCACCGAGCAGCCGCGCTGGGGCCGCGTCGGCAAGCAGAAGATCGAGGACACCGGCCCGCTGACCAAGAAGCGCATGGAGACCTGCGACGACGAGTTCGCCGAGGCGGCGAAGGGCTTCATCGGCAAGCAGCACGAGGCCGGCAAGCCCTTCTTCGTCTGGCTCAACTTCACCCACATGCACATGTTCACGCACACCAAGCCCGAGAGCCTGGGGCAGGCGGGACGCTGGCAGTCGCCCTACCACGACACCATGATCGACCACGACAAGAACGTCGGCCAGCTGCTGGACTACCTGGACGAGCTCGGCATCACCGAAGACACCTTCGTCATGTACTCGACCGACAACGGCCCGCACATGAACAGCTGGCCCGACGGCGCGATGACGCCTTTCCGCAGCGAGAAGAACACCAACTGGGAGGGCGCCTTCCGCATTCCGATGGTGGTGCGCTGGCCCGGCCATGTGCCCGCCGGCAGCATCTCCAACGGCATCGTCCAGCACCACGACTGGCTGCCGACCTTCCTCGAGATGGCGGGCGAGCCCGACATCGTCGAGAAATGCAAGAAGGGGGTGCAGGCGATCGGCCGAACGTACAAGAACCACATCGACGGCGTCAGCCTGTTCGGCCACATCACGGGCAAGGAGAAGGAGAGCCCGCGCAAGCTCTTCGTCTACATCAGCGACGACGGCGACATCCTCGGCCTGCGCTACGACAACTGGAAGGTGGTCTTCATGGAGCAGCGGCTGCCCGGTACCATGGCGGTGTGGGCGGAGCCCTTCGTGCGGCTGCGCCTGCCGAAGCTCTTCAACCTGCGAACCGATCCCTTCGAGCGGGCGGACACGACGTCGAACAGCTACTACGAGTGGTTCCTGTACCACGCCTACATCCTGTATGGCGCCTATGCGATCGCCGACCAGTTCGCCGCCACCTTCAAGGACTTCCCGCCGGTGCAGAAGCCCAATACCTTCACCATCGACGACGCGCTGTCGAAGATGGCCGAAGCCTCCGCCGGCGGCGCCACCTGAGCGCCGGCCGCCGGTTCGGGGACAGGCGTCGTGAGCCGCCCCAGCCCGCGCCGGCGGACCGGCCGCTGGAGCCCGCGGTGATCGACGCCCGCTGGACGCCGCCGGCCGTGGTCCGCTGCGCAAGAAGGAGTCCATGATGATGTCCAGATCTTCGGTCACGCGCACGGCGCGCCGCTTCCTGTTCCTGGCCTGGCTGTTGGCCGCGGCCACGCTGGCGCAGGCGCAGACGCAAGGGCTGCCTTCCTGGAACGACGGTGCCGCCAAGCAGGCGATCCTGCGTTTCGTCGCCGACGTCACGACGCCGGGCTCGGCCGGCTTCGTGCCGCCGGCCGAACGCATTGCCGTCTTCGACAACGATGGCACGCTGTGGCTGGAGCAGCCGATCTATGTGCAGTTCGCCTTCGCGCTCGACCGCGTCAAGGCGCTGGCACCGGCGCATCCCGAGTGGAAGACCACGCCGCCTTTCGACGCGATCCTGCGCGGCGACATGAAGGCCTTCGCGGCCTCGGGCGAGAAGGGCCTGGCGCAGGTGCTCGCCGTCACCCATGCGGGAATGACGACCGAGGCGTTCTCGCGCACGGTGGCGGACTGGCTCGCGAAGGCCCGCCATCCGCGCTTCAAGCAGCCCTACGAGGCCCTGGTCTACCAGCCGATGCTGGAGTTGCTCGCCTACCTGCGCGAGAACGGCTTCAAGACCTTCATCGTCTCGGGCGGCGGCGTCGAGTTCATGCGCGTCTTCGCCGAGAAGGTCTACGGCATCCCGCCCGAGCAGGTGGTCGGCTCGACCGGGCAGTTGGCCTTCAAGACCGGCGCAGACGGCAAGCCGGTGCTGCTCAAGCTCGCCAAGATCGACCTGGTCGACGACCATGCGGGCAAGCCGGTCGGCATCCAGCGCTTCATCGGCCGGCGCCCGATCCTCGCCTTCGGCAACTCCGACGGCGACCAGCAGATGCTCGAGTGGACCGCGGCCGGCACCGGGCCTCGCTTCATGGGCCTGGTGCATCACACCGACGCCGAGCGCGAATACGCCTACGACCGCAAGTCCGGCATCGGCAGGCTCGACAAGGCGCTGGACGAGGCCGGGACGCGCGGCTGGACCGTGATCGACATGAAGCGCGACTGGAACAAGGTGTTTGCGGCCGACAAGTAGCCAAGGAGGTGATGGCATGGCAGATGACAAGGCATGGGTCGACCCGGGGGCGGATTTCGATCGGGTGTCGGTCGAGCTGTCCTCGCGCCGGACCGGGATGTCGTTCCAGCGCACGCGCATGAGCGCGGAGCGCACCCTGATGTCGGTGATCAGGACCTCGTTGTCGCTGATCGGCTTCGGCTTCACGATCTTCCAGGTGTTCCAGAAGCTGCACGACATGCAGGTGGTCAAGAGCAGCATGGCAGCGCGCCGCTTCGGCGAGGCGCTGGTCCTGATCGGGATCGCCATGCTGATCTCCGGCATCATCTACCACTGCACCTTCATGGCCGGGCTGCGCGCCGAACGCAAGATGCTGAAGAGCCAGGGGCTGATCCATGCCGAGAGCCAGTTCCCGCCGTCGCTGACGCTGGCGGTGGCGCTGCTGCTGCTGCTGCTCGGCTTCCTCGCCATCTCGAGCATGGTGTTCGACATCGGTCCCTTCGGGTCCTGAGGGGGTCCCGATGCGCCGGACGATGACGGGGCCCCTGGTGGGGCCCGCCGTGCTGCTGGCCGCGGCCCTGCTGGCCGCCTGTTCCGGCAAGGAGGCCGACAAGCCGAAGCCGCCCCCTTCCGAGGTCTCGGTCCAGGTCGTCCAGACCCAGACCGTGCCGGTGGTCTACGCGTTCGTGGGACAGACCGAGAGCTCGCAGCAGGTCGAGATCCGGGCCCGCGTCAACGGCTTCCTCGAGCGTCGGATCTACACCGAAGGCGCCTTCGTCAAGGCCGGCGAGGTCATGTTCCTGATGGACGCCAAGCCCTTCGAGGCCAGCCTGAAGGCCGCCCGGGCCGAGCTGGCGCAGCAGCAGGCGCGCCTCGCCACCGCGCGCGCCAACCTCGCGCGCGTGAAGCCGCTGGTGGCGGACGATGCGCTGGCCGTCAAGGACCTCGACGACGCCACCGGCCAGGAGCAGGCCGCGGCGGCGGCGGTCGAAGCCGCGTCGGCCAAGGTCACCGACGCCCAGCTGAACCTGGGCTACGTGACCATCACCTCGCCGGTGGCCGGCATCTCGTCCTTCGCCAAGGTCCAGGACGGCGCCTATGTCAGCGCGGCCAACAGCCTGCTCACCTACGTTGCGAAGCTCGATCCGATGCGGGTCAACTTCAGCCTGTCGGAGAACGAGTCGCTGCGCGTCCAGGAGGAGATCGCCAAGGGCCAGCTCGTGAAGGCGCCGAACGACGACTATGGGGTCGAGCTGCTGCTGGCCGACGGATCGACCTTCCCGGCCCGTGGCCGCGTCACTTTCGCCGATGCGGCCTTCAGCCAGGAGACCGGCACTTTCCTGCTGCGCGCCGAGCTGCCCAATCCGCGGGGCCAGCTGCGTCCCGGCCAGTTCGTGCGCGTCAAGGTGTCCGGCTTCACGCGGCCGAACTCGATCGTGGTGCCGCAGCGCGCGGTGCAGCAGGGCCCGCGCGGCCAGTTCGTCTGGACCGCCGACGGCGAGGGCAAGGTGATCCAGCGGCCGGTCGAGGCCGGCGACTGGCTCGGCGACCAGTGGCTCGTGACCAGCGGCCTCAAGAACGGCGAGCGCGTGGTGGTCGACGGCTTCATGCGGCTGGCGCCCGGGGTGGTGGTGAGCGCCAAGGAAGTGCCGGCCGAACCGCTGCCCGCGCCGAAGCCGTTGCTGGCCCCGTCGATGTCGCTGCCTTCGGTGTCGGCCGCATTGCCCGCCATCGGCGCCGCCGCCGCGCCGGCGATGCCGTCCGCCGCCGCGCCCGCCGCCGCATCCGGCGCCGCCGACAAGGATGCCGTCTACTTCGAGCGTGGCCGCGCCGTGCTCGACGCCACCGGCCGCGCGCGGCTGCTGGGCGTGGCCGCGACGCTGAAGTCCCGTCCCGCCTTGCGCGCCGAGGTCCAGGGCTACGTCGATGCCAGCGGCGACGCCGCCGCCAACAAGACGCTGGCCCGCGACCGGGCGCAGACCGTGCGCGACGCGCTGGTCGCCGCCGGCGTGGCGCCCGGGCGCATCTTGCTGCAGGCACCGCCCAACCTGGTGGGTGCCGATTCGCCTGCGCTGGCACGCCGGGTCGACGTCGTGCTGGCGGAGGCACGATGAAGTTCGCGCACTTCTTCATCGACCGCCCGATCTTCGCCTCGGTCATCTCGATCATCATCGTGCTGGCCGGCGCGGTGGCGATGCTGAATCTGCCGATCGCGCAGTTCCCCGACATCACGCCGCCGCAGATCTCGGTCAGCGCCACCTACCCGGGCGCCAGTTCGGAGGTGGTGTCGCAGAACGTGGCGGCGCCGATCGAGCAGCAGGTCAACGGCGCCGACCGCATGATGTACATGAACTCGACCTCGAGTTCGACCGGCAACATGACGCTGTCGGTCTATTTCGAGATCGGCACCGACCCGTCGCTGGCCCAGGTCGACGTCCAGAACCGGGTCAACCTGGCGCTGCCCACGCTGCCTTCGGCGGTCAGCAGCCAGGGCGTCTCGGTGGCCAAGAAGTCGCAGGCCTTCATGATGATCGTGGCGATCTATTCGCCCGACGACAGCCACGACCCGACCTACATCGCGAACTACGCCAACATCAACGTGCTGGACGCGATCAAGCGGGTGCCGGGGGCCAACCAGAGCTCGATCTTCGGCTCACCCGACTACGCGATGCGCCTGTGGCTCAAGCCCGACCGCATGGCCGGCCTCGGGCTGACGGCCTCCGACGTGCAGCGGGCGGTGGCGGCGCAGAACCAGCAGTACGCCGCCGGCCGGCTTGGCGCCTCGCCCACCGCGACGCCGGTGCAGCAGACCATTCCGGTCACGACCTCGGGCCGCATGACCGAGCCCTCGCAGTTCGACGACATCATCCTGCGCGCCCAGCAGGGCACCGGCGCCATCGTCCGGGTCAAGGACATCGGCCGCGCCGAGCTGGGCGCCAAGGACTATTCGATCCGCTCCAAGTACAACGGCAAGACCGCCACCCTGATCGCGATCTACCAGCAGCCGGGCGCCAACGCGCTGCAGGTCGCGACCGACGTCAAGAAGCTGCTCGGCGAGCTGAAGCCCACCTTCCCGGAAGGCCTGGACTACGACATCGCGCTCGACACCACCGACTTCGTGCGCGAGTCGATCAGCGAAGTGGTCCACACCTTCGTCGAGGCGGTGGTGCTGGTGGTGCTGGTCGTCTTCCTGTTCCTGCAGAGCTTCCGCGCCACGCTGGTGCCGATCCTGGCGGTGCCGGTGTCGATCCTCGGGGCCTTCATCGGCATGACCGCGATGGGCTTCTCGATCAACATGCTGACCCTGTTCGGCATGGTGCTGGCGATCGGCATCGTGGTCGACGACGCCATCGTGGTGGTCGAGAACGTCGAGCGCAACATGGCCGAGTTCGGGCTCGGCCCGAAGGAGGCCGCGAAGAAGGCGATGGACGAAGTCAGCGGCCCGGTGGTGGCCATCGTGCTGGTGCTGTGCGCGGTGTTCATCCCGGTGGCCTTCCTGTCGGGCATCACGGGCCAGCTCTACAAGCAGTTCGCGATCACGATCGCGGTGTCGGTGGTGTTCTCGGGCCTGGTGGCGCTGACCTTGTCGCCGGCGCTGGCGGCCATCCTGTTGAAGCCGCCGACGCCGGGCGAGCACGAGAAGAAGGGCTTCTTCGGCTGGTTCAACCGGCGCTTCGAGCGCCTCACCGAGGGCTACACCTCGACCACCCGGCTGGCGATCCGGCGCGTGGGCTTCTCGCTGCTGCTGATCGCCGGCATGATCGCGATCATGCTCGGGCTCTTCAAGCGGGTGCCGTCGACCTTCCTGCCGGTCGAGGACCAGGGCTACATCTTTACCGCGGCGATCATGCCCGACGCCGCCAGCCTCGACCGCACCGAGGCGGCCACCGACCGTGCCCAGCAGTGGTTCAGCCAGCAGCCGGCGGTGCAGTCGGTGGCGTCGGTGCCCGGCTTCAGCCTGATCGACTCGCAGCTCAAGTCCAACGCGGGCGTGCTCTTCGTGGCGCTCAAGGGCTTCGCCGAGCGGCAGGCGCCGGGCGACCGGGCCGACGCGCTGATCCGCGACGCCACGGCCGAATTCTCGACCTTCAAGGAGGGCGTGATGGTGCCGGTCAATCCGCCGTCGATCCCGGGGCTGGGCACCACCGGCGGCTTCGAGTTCTGGGTCCAGAGCGAGGGCGACGCCAGCCTGCAGAGGGTCGAGGAGGTGACGCGCGAAATCATCGCCAAGGCGCGCCAGCGGCCCGAGCTGCGCGGCGTCAACTCGACCATCAACACCCGCTCGCGGCAGCTGCTGGTCGACGTCGACCGCGACAAGACCGAGAGCCTGGGGGTGTCGGTGGACGAGGTCTATTCCACGCTGCAGACGCTGTTCGGCTCGCTCTACGTGAGCCAGTTCCCGAAGAACAGCCGGCTGTTCCAGGTCATCCTGCAGGCCGAGCCCGACTACCGCACCCGGCCGGACGACCTGCAGAACATGTTCGTGCGCAACCACGACGGCAAGATGGTGCCGCTGAAGGCCGTGGCCACCACCCGCTACGTGACCGGCGCCGACATCGTCACGCGCTTCAACAATTTCACGGCTGCCAAGATCACGGGCGATGCCGCCGAGGGCTACAGCTCGGGCCAGGCGCTGGACGCCATGGAGGCGCTGGCCAGGGAGGTGCTGCCGCAGGGCTTTTCGTTCGCCTGGTCCGGGCAGTCCTACGAAGAGCGCAAGGCCGGCTCGACGGCCGGCATGGTGTTCGCCTTCGCGCTCGTGATGGTGTTCCTGATCCTGGCCGCGCAGTACGAGAAGTGGACGCTGCCGCTCGGCGTGCTGCTGGCCGTGCCCTTCGCGCTGTTCGGCGCCATCGCCGCGATCTGGCTGCGCGGCATCCAGAACGACGTCTATTTCCAGATCGGCCTGACGGTGCTGATCGCGCTGGCGGCCAAGAACGCGATCCTGATCTTCGAGTTCGCGGTCGAGCTGCGCCACAAGGAGGGGCTGTCGGCCTACCACGCGGCGGTCGGCGCCGCCAAGCTGCGGCTGCGGCCGATCATCATGACCTCGCTGGCCTTCATCCTCGGCTGCATCCCGCTGGCCATCGCCAGCGGCGCCTCGGCCGCCAGCCGGCAGTCGCTGGGCACCGGCGTGATCGGCGGCATGCTCGGCGCGACCCTGATCGCGATCTTCTTCATCCCGATGTTCTTCTGGGGCTTCGAGACGCTCGGCGATCGCGCGGCGGCCAGGAAGCCGACCTCCGTTCCGGCCGGGCCCGCGGCGCCCGAAGCTGGGGGAGCCACCGATGCCCCGCACTGACAGCCTCCCCATCGGCCGCGCCGGCGCCGCCCTCGGGCTGGCGGCGCTGCTGGCCGGCTGCACGCTGGGCCCGGACTACAAGCGGCCGGAACTGGACATGCCGGCCCAGTTCCGCGGGGCCAGCCCGCCGACCGCGGCCGAGCTCGCCCTGGCCGACTCGGCCTGGTGGCGCCAGTTCGGCGACCCCGCGCTCGACGCGTTGATCGCCGAAGGCCTTCGCAACAACCTGGACCTGGTGGCGGCCGCCGCGCGGGTCGAGCAGTTCTACGGCGCGCTCGGCAGCACGCGCGCGCCGCTGTTTCCGCAGCTCGGCGCCGACGCGGCCGGCAGCCGGACCCGGGCGAGCGAGCAGACGATCAGCCCGGCGCCGTCGAACAACCCCTACGACGCAGCCCAGGTCACGCTGCTCGCGAGCTGGGAAATCGACCTGTTCGGGCGCACCCGGCGGCTGACCGAGGCGGCCGCCGCCGACCTGCAGGCCAGCGAAGCCTTCCGGCGCGGCACCGTGCTGTCGGTGGTGGCGGCGGTCACCACCGGCTATGTGCGGCTGCGCGAGCAGGACCGCGAGCTCGAGGTCGCGCGCAGCACGCTGGGGCTGCGCACCGATTCGCTCAGGCTGTTCGAGCGCCGCTTCAAGGGCGGCGTGGTGTCGCAGGTCGAGGTCAGCCAGGCCCGCTCGGAATACGCCACCGCGCTGCGCGCCGTGCCGGTGCTGCTGCAGGCCATCGTCGAACAGGAAAACGCGCTGTCGGTGCTGATCGGGCGCGACCCCGGGCCGGTCGCGCGCGGGCGCAGCATCGATGCGCTGGCGGCGCCCGCCGTGCCCGGGGGGCTGCCGTCCGAACTGCTCGACCGGCGCCCCGACATCCTGCAGGCCGAGCAGACGCTGGTCGCCGCCAATGCGCGCATCGGCGCCGCCAAGGCGGCGTACTTTCCGACCATTTCCCTGACCGGCGCCTTCGGCCAGGCCAGCCGCTCGCTGTCCGACCTGTGGGGTGGCCCGGCGCGGGTCTGGACGTATGGGGCCGACGTCAGCCTGCCGATCTTCACCGCCGGCGCCATCGCCGGCCAGGTGGCGAGCGCCGAGGCCGGGCAGCGCGCGGCGCTGGCCCAGTACCGCAAGACCGTGCAGGCGGCCTTCGGTGAAACCGCGGACGCGCTCGCCGGCATCGGCAACTCGCGCGAGTCGCTGGACGCCCAGCAGATCCAGGTCACGGCGCTGATCAACTACGCGCGGCTGGCGCGCAAGCGCTTCGAAGGCGGCTACACCAGCTACCTGGAGGTGATCGACGCCGAGCGCAGCCTGTTCACCGCCCAGGTGCAGCTGGCGCAGTCGCAGGGCGACGTGCTGCTGCGGGCGGCGGCGCTCTACAAGGCGCTGGGCGGTGGCTGGGTGGACCTGGCGAACCAGGATGCGCCGCAGCCGGCGGTGCGGCTGAGCGAACGGCCGCCGCTGGTGCCCTGAGGGCGGGTGCGAGGCCGAAGAGAAGTGTTGGTGGAGAGGATGAGGATCGAACTCACGACCTCCGCATTGCGAACGCGGCGCTCTCCCAGCTGAGCTACCCCCCCAACGCAGAGAGAATTCTAACCAGAACCGGCGCCGGTTTGCACGGCGGCGTGGCGGCCGTGCCAAGATGCGCGCCTCGCACACCCTGGAGCAGACCTGATGGCCTCGTACGATCCCGCCTGGCTGGACCGCATGTACAACAACCGCGCACTGGTGCCCGACCACCCGGCCTACTTCGAGCGCTGGGCGGCGGAATCCGCCGCGACCCGCGCCGCGCAGCCTTGCCATGTCGACCTGCGCTACGGCGACGGCGCGGGCGAAACGCTCGACCTGTTCCCGGCGCCGGTGCCCGATGCGCCGGTGCTGGTCTTCATCCACGGCGGCTATTGGCGCGCGCTCGACAAGAGCGAGCATTCATTCATCGCGCGCCCCTTCAACGACCGCGGCGTCTGCGTCGTGGTGCCCAACTACGCGCTGTGTCCGGGCACGCCGGAGCAGCCGGTCGGCATCGACCACATCGCCCTGCAGATGGTGCAGGCGCTGGCCTGGACCTGGCGCCACGTCGCGGCGCATGGCGGCGATCCGGCGCGCATCACGGTCTCGGGCCACTCCGCCGGCGGGCACCTGGCGGCGATGCTGCTCGCGTGCGACTGGCAGGCGGTGGCGCCCGACCTGCCCCCGCAACTGGTGCGCAACGCGCTGTCGATCTCGGGCGTGCACGACCTGCGGCCGCTGCAGCATGCGCCCTTCATCGCCGACACGCTGGGGCTGGACGCTGCCGAAGCCCGGCGCCTGAGTCCGGCGCTGTGGCCGGCGCCGGCGCGGGGGCGGCTCTGGGCGGTCGCCGGCGGCGACGAGAGCGAGGAGTTCCGGCGCCAGAACGCGCTGATCCGCGATGCCTGGGGGTCGCGGACCGTGCCGGTGTGCGAACTGATGCCGGGGCGCAACCATTTCAGCGTCCTGGATGCGCTGGCCGAGCCGGCGCACCGGCTGCACCAGCTCGCGGCGCAGCTGCTGGAGGCCTGAGCCGGGCCGGCGCCGGGCCGCCCCAAGACGGCCCGCGGCCCCCTCGGGGGGCAGCGCCCCACACGAAGTGGGGAAGCGTGGGGGCCCGCGTGCCTACATCAGCAGGTGTTCGCCGGCGTTGTCGCCGCCCAGCGTGACGTAGTTGACGCGACGGATGTCCATCAGCTTGCGCCCGCCGGCATAGCTGATCGAGCTCTGGATGTCCTGCTCCATCTCGACCAGCGAGTCGGCCAGCTTGCCCTTGATCGGCTCGAGGATGCGCTTGCCCTCGACGTGCTTGTATTCGCCCTTGTTGAAGTCGCTGGCCGAGCCGTAGTACTCCTTGAAGAGGGCGCCGTCGACCTCGACCGTCTTGCCGGGCGACTCTTCGTGGCCCGCGAACAGCGAGCCGATCATCACCATCGAGGCGCCGAAGCGGATGCTCTTGGCGATGTCGCCATGGTCGCGGATGCCGCCGTCGGCGATGATCGGCTTGGTCGCGACGCGGGCGCACCACTTCAGCGCCGACAGCTGCCAGCCGCCGGTGCCGAAGCCGGTCTTGAGCTTGGTGATGCAGACCTTGCCCGGTCCGATGCCGACCTTGGTGGCGTCGGCGCCCCAGTTCTCGAGGTCGATCACGGCCTCGGGCGTGCCGACGTTGCCGGCGATCACGAAGCTCTTGGGCAGCTTCTTCTTCAGGTAGCCGATCATGTTCTTGACGCTGTCGGCATGGCCGTGCGCGATGTCGATCGTGATGTATTCGGGCGCCAGGCCGGCGGCGACCATCTGGTCGACCGTGTCGTAGTCGGGCTTCTTGACGCCCAGCGAGATCGAGGCGAACACGCCCTGGGCGTGCATGTCCTTGACGAACTGGAGGTTGTCGAGGTCGAAACGGTGCATCACGTAGAAGTAGCCGTTCTTCGCCAGCCAGGTGCAGATGGTCTCGTCGACCACCGTCTTCATGTTGGCCGGCACCGTCGGGATGCGAAAGCTGCGCCCGCCCAGCGTGACGCTGGCGTCGCACTCCGAGCGGCTTTCCACCACGCATTTGCGGGGCAGCAAGAGGATGTTGTCGTAGTCGAAAATCTGCATACCAAGCTCCTTTGTGTAAGGTGAATGAGCGCTTGGTCCGGCCGGTTTTCGAGCTGTTCGCACTGCAGGACGCAGCGTGCAACGGGCACAAAAAACCGGGCGCAAGAAACTTGGGCCCGGTGACTGATTTTACGCGCCTGTCGGCGCTCAGGCCTTGCGCAACTTCGTATAACCCCGATACGCAGGGCTTTCTACAATCGACGGATGTTCACCGACCTCGCAGCCGCCGCCGATTCGCCGTTGCTCCACAACCTCAACCCCGAGCAGCTGGCCGCCGTCACCCTGCCGGCCGGCAACGCCCTGATCCTGGCCGGCGCCGGTTCCGGCAAGACCCGGGTGCTCACCACCCGGATCGCCTGGCTGATGCAGACCGGGCAGGTGTCGCCGGGCGGCATCCTGGCCGTCACCTTCACCAACAAGGCGGCCAAGGAAATGATGACCCGGCTGGGCGCCATGCTGCCGGTCAATGTGCGCGGCATGTGGATCGGCACCTTCCACGGCCTGTGCAACCGCTTCCTGCGCGCCCACTGGAAGCTCGCCAACCTGCCGTCGACCTTCCAGATCCTCGACACCCAGGACCAGCTCTCGGCCATCAAGCGGCTGATGAAGCAGTTCAACGTCGACGACGAGCGCTTTCCGGCCAAGCAGACGCAATGGTTCATCGCCGGCGCCAAGGAAGACGGCCTGCGCCCCCGCGACGTCGAGGTCCGCAGCGACGACGACCGCAAGAAGGTCGAGCTCTACCAGCTCTACGAGGAGCAGTGCCAGCGCGAGGGCGTGGTCGACTTCGGCGAGCTGATGCTGCGCAGCTACGAGCTGCTGCGCGACAACGACCCGGTGCGCGAGCACTACCAGCGGCGCTTCCGCCACATCCTGATCGACGAGTTCCAGGACACCAACCGGCTGCAGTACGCCTGGATCAAGATGCTCGCCGGCCGCACGGCCGAGGGCCGCTTCACGCCGGGCGACAACAGCGTGATCGCGGTCGGCGACGACGACCAGAGCATCTATGCCTTCCGTGGCGCGCGGGTGGGCAACATGGCCGATTTCGTGCGCGAGTTCGACGTCTCGCACCAGATCAAGCTCGAGCAGAACTACCGCAGCTACAGCAACATCCTCGATTCGGCCAATGCGCTGATCAGCCACAACACCAAGCGCCTGGGCAAGAGCCTGCGCACCGACCAGGGGCCCGGCGAGCCGGTGCGGGTCTACGAATCCACCAGCGATTTCGCCGAGGCGCAGTGGATGGTCGAGGAGATGCGCCAGCTGGTGCGCGACGGCTTCGACCGCAAGGAGATGGCCGTGCTCTACCGCAGCAATGCGCAGAGCCGCGTGATCGAAACGGCGCTCTTCAACGCCTCCGTGCCGTACCGGGTCTATGGCGGGCTGCGCTTCTTCGAGCGGGCCGAGATCAAGCACGCGCTGGCCTACCTGCGGCTGCTCGAGAACAAGGACGACGACACCAGCTTCCTGCGGATCGTCAATTTCCCGCCGCGCGGCATCGGCGCGCGCAGCATCGAGCAGCTGCAGGACGCGGCCCGTGCAGCCGGCCGATCGATGCACGACGCGGTGAGCGCGGTCGGCGGCAAGGCGGGCGGCAACCTGACGGCCTTCGTGGCGAAGATCGACGTGCTGCGCGAGCAGACCCAGGGCCTGTCGCTGCGCGAGATCATCGAGCTGGTGCTCGACCACAGCGGCCTGATCGAGCACTACAAGGCCGACCGCGAAGGCGCCGACCGGATCGAGAACCTGGAAGAACTGGTCAACGCGGCCGAGAGCTTCGTGACCCAGGAGGGTTTCGGCCGCGACGCGGTGGCGCTGCCGGTCGACGAGCTGCGCCAGTCGCCGGCCAGCCAGGGGCTGGACCCGAACCGGCCGGTGCTCGACGAGCCGCTGGCGCCTGACGCCGAGACCGGCGAGACCCTGAGCCCGCTGGCCGCCTTTTTGACCCACGCGGCGCTGGAATCGGGCGACAACCAGGCCCAGGCCGGCCAGGACGCCGTGCAGCTGATGACCGTGCACGCGGCCAAGGGGCTCGAGTTCGACTGCGTGTTCATCACCGGCATGGAAGAGGGCCTGTTCCCGCACGAGAACTCGATGAGCGACAACGAGAGCCTCGAGGAAGAACGGCGCCTCATGTATGTGGCCATCACGCGGGCCCGCAAGCGGCTCTACATGAGCCACTCGCAGACCCGGATGCTGCACGGCCAGACCCGCTACAACCTCAAGAGCCGCTTTTTCGACGAGCTGCCCGAAGGCGCCCTCAAGTGGCTGACGCCCAAGAACCAGGGCTTCGCGCCCTCGGCCTTCGGCTATGGCGGCGGCTACGCGACCACGCGCGGCGGCGCGGGCGGCTTCAGCAAGGATTCGTTCGCCAGCCCCCCGGTGCCGCCGCAGAAGGCCGCGCCGTCGCACGGCTTGCGCTCGGGCATGCAGGTGTTCCACACCAAGTTCGGCGAGGGCACGGTGACGGCGCTCGAAGGCAGTGGCGACGATGCGCGGGCGCAGGTGAATTTCCCGCGCCATGGCATCAAGTGGCTGGCGCTCAGCGTCGCCAAGCTCACGCCGGTGCCCTGAATCCGCGCGGCGCTCAGGTCTCGATCGAGCGAACCTTCTGTCGATGGACGCCGTACTTGCAGAGATACACGACGCTCAGGAAGAGCACCCACACGCTGGCCGAGATGACCCCGACATTCCAGAACTCGGTGTCCATGCCCATGGTGACCAGCACAGCGACGAGGAGGAAGATGCCGAGGTACTGAAGCCAGGGAAACAAGGGCGCGCGCACCACGGCGCGGGCGCCGCCGGCGGCCTCCCTGCGCTTGCGGAAGGACAGGTGGCTCAACAGGATGATCAGCCAGACCAGGATGCCGCCGCCCAGGGCCACGCCGAACAGGTAGCCGTAGGCCACCGGGCTGAACACGCTGGTCAGCACGGCGATGCCCACGCCCACGCTGGAGATCAGGATCGCCGCCACCGGCGTCCCGCTGGGGCTCAGCTTGCCCAGCCCGGCCGGGGCGAAGCCACCACGCGCCAGCGAGAAGAGCATGCGCGAGCACAGGTAGAGGTTGGCATTCATGCTCGACAGGGCCGCGCTGATCAGCACGAAGTTCATCGCCGCGGCGGCGTACTTGAAATCGAAGAAGGCAAAGACCTTCACGAAGGGGCTTTGCGAGACCTCCTTGGCGCCGGTTTCGGTCCAGGGCACGACGGCCAGCATGATGCCGAGCGACAGCACGTAGAACAGGACCAGCCGCACGAGCATGGTGCGCATGGCGCGCGGCACGGCGGTGGCCGGGTCGGCCGCTTCGCCGGCGGTCACGGCGATGATCTCGATGCCGTAGAAGGAGAAGATGGCGATCAGCACCCCCATCCAGACGCCCCAGAAGCCGTGCGGCAGGAAGCCGTCGTGGGCCGTGTAGTGGCTGAATCCCGTCCCCGGCCCGCCGATGCCGAAGACCACCGCCAGGCCGAAGACGATGAAGGCGCAGATCGCGAAGACCTTCACGGCCGAGAGCCAGTACTCCAGCGTGCCGAAGGTGGCGACCGACCGCATGTTGGCGTAGACGATTGCGAAGCCGAAGCCGGTGGTCCACATCCACACCGGAATGTCCGGGAACCAGAAAGTCATGTAGAGCCCGATGGCCACCGCCTCGCCGCCGATCGCGATCGACTGCGCGGCCCAGTAGGTGAAACGGACGATGAAGCCGGACCAGCGGTTCAGGTAGAGCTCCGCATAGGTGCCGAAGGAACCGGCGGTGGGATGGGTCACCGCCATTTCCGACAGGCTGTACATCATGATCAGCGCGATCGCGGCGGCCACCAGATAGCTCAGCAGCACGCCCGGCCCGGCATAGCCGATGGCGATGCCGCTGCCCATGAAGAGGCCGGTGCCGATGGCGCCGCCCAAGCCGATCATGGTGAGCTGGCGCTGGGTCAGAGTGCGGGCCAGGCCTTGTTCCCGGTCCATGATTTTTCCGTCATCGTTCATCGCTTGTCTCCCTGGGTGGTTGTGGTGGCTCAAGTCGTCACGTTCGGGGCCCCTCGGGAAGCCGTGCCGGCAGGCTGACTTCCAGCAGTTCGAGTCCGGCCGCGGCGCTGAAGCGGTAGTCGGCGCCGGCCGGCAGCACGCAGCTGTCGCCGGCGGCCAGGGCGTGCTGGCCGAGGGCCTGGCTGCCCAGTTCGCAGCGGCCCGCCAGCACGAAGAGGAACAGGAACTCGCCGCCGTGCGCACCCGACGTGCCGAGCACGGCGGCGTCGGGCGCCGCCGCCGCCGGGACGGCCGCGGGCCGCAGCACCCGGACCCCGCCCAGGCCCTCGGTGGCCCACGCGATGCCGGTGTCGCGGGCTTCGAAGCCGGGCAGCCGCGAGGGCCCCCAGGACGCCGTGGCGGCGATGTGGCGGACGAACTTCTGCGCCTGGTACAGCCGCTGTGGCAGGCAGGCGCCGGTGGGCAGCGCCATCTCGGGGTCGCCGTGGGTCTCGTGGATGGCGGGGCAGCCGATCTCCACGACCTCGGCCCCGCTCGACGATTCGAGCACTCGGTGGCGGATCTCGGGTGGCTGCAGCACGCAATCGCCGGCGTTCAGGATGAAGGGCTCGCCCTGGTCCTCGTAGACCAGCCGGACCCAGCCCGCCTTGCAGAAGATCACTTGGAACCGGACCCGGTGGTAGTGCACGTAGTCCGGCACCGGACCGCCCGCTGGAAGGAGGATGTGGGAGGCCACGAAGCGCCCGTTCAGGCGCGAGGGGATCAGGTCGCGGTAGAGCATGCCGGCGCGGCCGACCCCCCAGCTTTCGGGCCCCCCGAGCCGAGTGAGCACGAATTCCTGGACCCCCGGCGGAATGGCGACCGGGGCGTGGGCGTCGACCAGGTCCACCACCAGGCCGTCCGGTCCGTGCAGTTGCGCGGGCGTGCCGGCGGGCAGCAGGGCCGGCTTGCAGAGCAGGCGCAGATGGGCCGGGTCCGGCGCGCCGTCGGTGGCCGTCTCGAGCCGCAGGGTGCAGCCGTGGGCGCGCAGCACCGCGACGCTCGGCGCCTCCGAGGGCATGATCAGCCGGACCTTGAAGCCGAGCCGGCTGGTGAGGAATTCGAGCGAGGCGCCGAGGTCCGTGCAGCGCAGCACGAGCTGGGCCGCATCGATGGCCGGGGCGAGCGAAATGGAAGACATGCGTGAGGGTTTCCTGAAAGGGTCGAGGTGTTTGATCCGAGGCAAGGCGACGCATCGGATCCAATGCTAGGAAGGGCCCTCGGCCGGGCGTGTAAGGCGCTTGACGGCCGGGTGCGCTTTGGCCCCCCTGAAAACCCGAGAGCCGGTGCGCGACCCCGGATTCCGCCCGCACCATGTCGACCATGCCCGCCACGCTTCCCCCTTCCTCGCCGCCACGGGACGGCCCGCCGGTCTCGGCCTGGCTGACCGCCCTGGACTTCGAGTGGAGCGAGCTCACCCGCGGCTATCGCCCGCAGGCGGTCGCCAACAACGCCTTGCTGTTCGGCCAGGGGCTGCCGCTGGATGCGGTGTACGTGGTGCAGGCCGGCCGGCTGCGGCTGACCGGCGATTCGGTGGACGGCAGGAAGCGCCACCTGATGATCATCGGCGCCAACGGACTGGCCGGGGACTGCGGCCTGTTCCTGGACGGCGGCCGCTACCTGGTGTCCGCGGAGGCCGCGACGGCGGCCGTCGTCTGGGCGCTCCCGGCGGCGGCCGTGGCGGCCGCGCTGCAGCGCTCGCCGGTCCTGATGCGCCAATATGCGGCCCTGTCGGCCCTGCGCTACCGCATCATGCTGCAGCACCATGCCTTGCAGGGCGCCAATTCCGCCGGGCGACGGGTTTGCCACCATCTGCTCGGCCTGATGGGCAGCTATGGCACTCCGCATCGCGACGGCACCCTGATCTCGGTCGCCTTCACCAAACAGGAGATGGGCGACCTGTGCGGCCTCTCGCGGGTCAGCGTGTCGCAGATCCTCGGCCGGCTGGCCCGGCAGGGCGTGGTGGCCGAGGCGGGCCGGCACGTGGTGGTGCTGGCGCCGGACCGGCTGGCGGCCGTGGCCCAGACCTGACTATTCGGCCTGGAAGCTGTCGCGGAAGGTGAACCAGGTGCTGGTGAAGAACATCGCGGCCATCACTAGCGCGCCGGCGATCATCATGGCGCCGCCGATCGCCGCGGCACCGTCGCCGGCACCCATCGCACCCACCGCCACCAGCAGGCTGGCGAGCAGGCTCAGCACGATGCCGGCGCCGATGAAGACGCCGACCCAGGCCAGGCCGAAGACGGTGAGGGCGCCGAAGTTCTTGAAGCAGGCCACGAAGCTGAAGAACAGGCTCTTGGCCGGCGGCACCCGGTGCCAGTGGACCAGCGCCGGCGCGTGCCAGAAAGCCAGCGAGAGCGGCAGGTAGAGCCCCATGGCGATCCACAAGGCCACCTGGAATTCGGTCGATTCCGCCAGCTCGCGGGTGAGCGGGCCGCCGAGCAGGTAGACGCGGGCGAACTGGCCGCCGTCGGCCAGGGCCGAGATTGCCATGACGCCGAGGAACAGGCCGGCATACAGCGCGCCCAGCACCGCCATCGGCCGCACGTCCGTGCGCACCGCGTTCAGGGCGGCCAGGAAGACGGTGCCGGCGGCCGGCTTGTCGGGCCCGGCGGCCTGCTGCGCCGCCGCCATGAGCCCGAGCGTCATCGTCGGCAGCAGCATCAGCGCGATCGCGGCGCCGACCAGCGGCAGCTGGGAGGCGATCGAGACCAGCGCCATGAAGAAGAAGAACAGCGAGATGAAGGCCAGCGGCTGCCGGGCGAAGGCCTTGAGCCCGCTGCGGACCCACAGCACGCCGGTACGGGCCGGCACGAGATTGAGTTTCATCGGATCCGGTCAGGCGGCCAGCGCGTCGGCGCCGGTCGCAAATTCGAAGGTGGCGTGGGCGCGCTGGCGCAGCACGCGCTCGAAATGGGTGGGGTCGTGGGCCTTGAGCATGCTGGCTTCGCGCGGCAGGTGGAAGTCCCACAGGCGCGAGATCCAGAAGCGCAGCGCCGCGGCCCGCAGCATCGCCGGCAGCAGCGCCCGCTCGGGCGCCGTCAGCGGCCGGACGGTGCCGTAGGCGGCCAGCAGGGCATCGGCCCGGGCCGCATCGTGGCGGCCGCTGCCGAGGTCGATCGCCCAGTCGTTCAGGCAGACGGCGAGATCGAACAGCCAGCTGTCGGCGCCGGCGAAATAGAAATCGAAAACCCCGGTCAGGCGTGGTGCGTCGGCGCTGGCGTGGGTGTCGAACATCGCGTTGTCGCGGAACAGGTCGGCGTGCACCGGCCCGCGCGGCAGCGCCGCATAGGCCGAGGACTCGGCCACGTGGTTCTGGTAGGCCAGCTCGCTGCGCAGCAGCGCGGCCTGGGCGGCGTCCAGGTGGGGCAGCACCACCGGCATGGTGTCGTTCCACCAGGCCAGGCCGCGCAGGTTGGGCTGGATGCGGGGGTAGTCGCGGGCCGCCAGGTGCATGCGGGCCAGCAGCCGGCCGAGCTCGGCGCAATGGGCGGCCGAGGGTGCCAGTTCGCTCTTGCCGTTCAGGCGCTGGACCACCGCCGCCGGCTTGCCTGCCACCGTGTGCAGCAACTCGCAGGGGGCGTTGGCGGGGATCGACAGCGGGTGGCCCTGGGGCGGCGCCACGGCCGGGTCGGCCACCGGCTCGGGCACCGGGATGCCGCGCGCCGCCAGGTGCTTCATCAGGCAGAGGTAGTAAGGCAGCTGCTCGGCGCCCAGGCGCTCGAACAGGGTGAGAACGTATTCGCCGGATTCGGTGCTGGCGAAGTAGTTGGTGTTCTCGATGCCGCCCTCGATGCCCTTGAGGGCGGTCAGGGCGCCCAGGCCGAGGCGGCGGACGAGCGCGTCTGCCTCGTCGAATCCGACTTCCGTGAAAACCGCCACTGCGCGCTCAGAACTTGAAGACGTTCCACCAGACCCGGGAGCCGCCGTCGCTCGCGTTGGAGTCGGACTGGCCCTGGCTGCGGCCGCGATCGTCGGCGTTGGGCATGACCTGGTAGGCCGGCGCGTTGTTCTTGGGCTTGACCGTGATGTCCTGGGTCTGGCCGCCGACGCGGAGTTCGTCGATGGTGGCGCCGCTGTCCTCGACGTGGATGCGCTCAATCTTCTGGTTCTGGCGGCCGGCCGCCTTGTCCGGGTCGGGCTGCGCCTGGGCGGGCGCCGGGGCCGCGGGCTGCGGGTTTTGCGCGAAAACGACGGCGGCGGGCGCGGCGCAGGCCAGCGCGAGCAGTGCCAGGCGGACCAGGGGCATGGAAGAAGACATGGATGAGATTGTAGGTCCGGGCCCGGTTCGGAGATAGCCACGGGACGCTATCTTTTCGGCCTTCCCGGGGCGCCCGCGCGGCACGGCAAAATGGCCCGATGACCGACAAGAAAACGCTGCTGCTCGTGGACGGATCGAGCTACCTCTATCGCGCCTTCCACGCCATGCCCGATCTGCGCGCCGTCCCGGGCGACAACGGCAGCCCCGCCACCGGGGCCATCCGCGGAATGATCAACATGATGCAGGCCTTGCGGCGCGAGGTGCGGGCCGACTATGCCGCCTGCGTCTTCGATGCGCCCGGAAAGACCTTCCGCGACGACTGGTATCCCGACTACAAGGCCAACCGCTCGCCGATGCCGGACGACCTGCGCAGCCAGGTCGAGCCGATCCACCGCGTGGTGCGGATGCTCGGCTGGCCGGTGCTGACCGTGCCCGAGGTCGAGGCCGACGACGTGATCGGCACGCTGGCGCGCACCGCCGCCAGCCAGGGCATCGAGGTGATCGTCTCCAGCGGCGACAAGGACCTGAGCCAGCTGGTGGACGAGCACGTCACGATCATCGACACCATGAACGGCAAGAAGCGCGACGTGGCCGGCGTGACGGCCGAATTCGGCGTGCCGCCGAGCCTGATGATCGACTACCAGACGCTGGTCGGCGATACCGTCGACAACGTGCCGGGCGTGCCGAAGGTCGGCCCCAAGACGGCGGCCAAGTGGCTGCTCGAATACGGCTCGCTCGACGCCCTGATCGCGCGCGCGGCCGAGGTCAAGGGCCAGGCCGGCGAGAACCTGCGCCAGGCCCTCGACTGGCTGCCCCAGGGCCGCCGGCTGGTCACGATCCGCACCGACTGCGAGCTGGGCGAGCATGTGGCCGGCCTGCCGGCGCTGGACGCGATCGCGATCGGCCCGCAGCAGGTCGACGCGCTCAAGGATTTCTACGAGCAGTACGGCTTCAAGAGCCTGGTCAAGACGCTCGAGGCGCACGCCGTGCCGCCCGAGCTGATCGAGGAAAACAAGAAGCGCGGCGGCCCCGAGGCGAACGGCGACCTGTTCAGCGACCCGGCCCAGGCGGCGGCCGAAAAGGTCAGCAACCTGGCCTACGACACGGTCATGACCTGGGAGGCCTTCGACACGTGGCTGGCGAAGATCGAGGCCGCCGAGCTGGTCGCGCTCGACACCGAGACCACCTCGCTCGACGAGATGCGCGCCGAGATCGTCGGCCTGAGCTTCAGCGTCGAGCCAGGCGCGGCGGCCTACATCCCGGTGGCCCACGACTACCCCGACGCGCCGGCGCAGCTGCCGCGCGACGAGGTGCTCGCCAGGCTCAAGCCCTGGCTCGAGAACGGAGCGAAGAAGAAGCTGGGCCAGCACGTCAAGTACGACCGCCACGTGTTCGCCAACCATGGCATCGAGGTGCAGGGCTACGCCCACGACACCATGCTGCAGAGCTATGTGCTCGAAGTGCACAAGCCGCACGGCCTGGCCAGCCTGGCCGAGCGGCACCTGGGCCGCAGCGGCATCGACTACGAGGACCTGTGCGGCAAGGGCGCGCACCAGATCTCGTTCAGCCAGGTCGCCATCGACAAGGCGGCCGAGTATTCGTGCGAGGACTCCGACCAGACGCTGGACGTGCACCGGGTGCTCTGGCCGAAGCTCGAGGCCGACGGGAAACTGCGCTTCGTCTACGAACTCGAAATGGCCAGCAGCGAGACGCTCTACCGCATCGAGCGCAACGGCGTGCTGATCGACGCGCCGACCCTGGCGTCGCAGAGCAACGAACTCGGCAAGCGCATCATGGCGCTCGAGGAGGAGGCCTACGCGCTGGCGGGCCAGCCTTTCAACCTCGGTTCTCCGAAGCAGATCGGCGAGGTGTTCTTCACCAAGCTCGGCCTGCCGGTGATCAAGAAGACGCCGAGCGGCGCGCCCAGCACCGACGAGGAGGTGCTCGAGAAGCTGGCCGAGGACTTCCCGCTGCCGGCGAAGATCCTCGAGCACCGCGGGCTGTCCAAGCTCAAGGGCACCTACACCGACAAGCTGGGCCTCCTGGCCCATCCGCGCAGCGGCCGCGTCCACACGCACTATGCGCAGGCGGTGGCGGTGACCGGGCGGCTGTCGAGCAACGACCCGAACCTGCAGAACATCCCGATCCGCACCCCCGAGGGCCGGCGCGTGCGCGAAGCCTTCGTGGCGCCCGCGGGCCGTGTCATCGCGAGCTCCGACTACTCGCAGATCGAGCTGCGCATCATGGCCCACATCAGCGGCGACGCATCGCTGCTGCGCGCCTTCACCGAGGGCATCGACGTCCACCGCGCGACCGCGGGCGAGGTCTTCGGCGTGCCGGTCGACCAGGTGTCGAGCGAGCAGCGCCGCTATGCGAAGGTGATCAACTTCGGGCTGATCTACGGCATGAGCAGTTTCGGGCTGGCGCGCAACCTGGGCATCGAGACCAAGGCCGCGGCCTCCTACATCGAGCGCTACTTCGCCCGCTACCCGGGCGTGAAGGTCTACATGGACGAGACCAAGGCGCTGGCCAAGGAAAAGGGCTATGTCGAGACCGTGTTCGGCCGCCGGCTCTACCTGCCCGAGATCAACTCGCCCAACGGCCCGCGCCG
Source organism: Variovorax davisae (assembly GCF_030316845.1). GTDB lineage: Bacteria > Pseudomonadota > Gammaproteobacteria > Burkholderiales > Burkholderiaceae_C > Variovorax > Variovorax davisae. The sequence continues at coordinate 183,338 of NZ_JASZYS010000009.1, read as the reverse complement.
CGGCGGTGCCGAGCGCGCCGCGATCAACGCCCCGATGCAGGGCACGGCGGCCGACCTGATCAAGCTCAGCATGGTCAAGGTGCAGCAGGTGCTCGATGCCGAGCAGCGCGGCACGAAGATGATCATGCAGGTGCACGACGAACTGGTCTTCGAGGTGCCCGAGGAAGAGGTCGAGTGGGTCCGCACCGAAGTCCCGCGCCTGATGGCGGGCGTGGCCGACCTCAAGGTGCCGCTGCTGGCCGAAATCGGCTTTGGACCCAACTGGGACAAGGCCCATTGAGAAACCCCAAGGAAGACAAGAACCCGATGAAACGCTCCGCTCTCGCCACCTTCGCGCTCTGCGCCGTCTGCGCCGCCTGGATGGGCAGCGCGTGCGCGGCCCCCGATGCACGCATCGCCGCGCTGGCCGCCAAGGAAAAGCCCGCGCTGCTGCAGACCTTGAACCAGCTGGTCTCGATCGAATCCGGCAGCCGCGATCTCGAAGGGCTCGACAAGATTGCCAACCTGATCGCGGACAGGTTCCGTGCGCTCGGCGGCCAGGTCGAGCTGATCGATCCCTCGGCCGACGCCTACCGCATGGAAGACACGCCCGAGAAGATCGGCAAGGTCGTGCGGGCGACCTTCAAGGGCACCGGCAGCAAGAAGATCATGCTGATCGCGCACATGGACACGGTCTACCAGATCGGCATGCTGAACAAGCAGCCGTTCCGCATCGAGGGCGACAAGGCCTACGGCCTGGGCATCGCCGACGACAAGCAGGGCATCGCCGTGATCGCCCACACGCTGGCGCTGCTGAAGGCGATGGACTTCAAGGAGTACGGCACGCTGACCGTGCTGATCAACGGCGACGAGGAGATCAGCTCGCCCGGCGCGCGCAAGCTCATCACGCAGCTGGGTGGCGAGCACGACGTCGTGATGTCCTACGAAGGCGCCTACATCCACGGCGACAAGCTGTCGCTGGCCACCGCGGGCATCGCCTCCGTCACCTTGAACGTCACCGGCAAGGCCTCGCATGCGGGCTCGGCGCCCGAGCTGGGCGTGAATGCGCTGTACGAACTGTCGCACCAGATCCTGCAGATGCGCGACCTGTCCGACCCGGCGACCGGTCTCAAGATGAACTGGACCATCTCGCGCTCGGGCAGCAACCGCAACGTGATCCCGGCCAGCGCCTCGGCGGGCGCCGACGTGCGGGTGCTCAGGGTCGCGGACTACGACCGCATCGAGCAGCAGGTGCAGGAGCGGGTGAAGAAGCAGCTCGTGCCGGAGGCCAAGGTCGAGCTGAAGTTCGAGCGCCGCCGGCCGCCGCTCGAGGCCAACGACGCCTCGCGGGCGCTGGCGCTGCATGCGCAGCAGATCTACAAGGCGATGGGCCGCGAGCTCGGGGCCGACGACAAGGTCGCCGGCGGCGGCACCGATGCGGCCTTCGCGGCCCTGAAGACCAAGGCGGCGGTGGTCGAGCGCTTCGGCCTGCAGGGCTTCGGCGCCCACTCGGCCGACGCCGAGTACGTGCTGATCGATTCGATCGAGCCGCGGCTGTCGCTGTCGGCGCAGCTGATCATGGACATCTCGCGCGACAAGGTCGCAGCCCCCTGAGCGATCGATGCGCCTGCGCCACATCGAGGTCTTCAACGCCATCATGCTCACCGGCAGCGTGAGCGCCGCGGCGCGGCTCATCAACATCACGCAGCCGGCGGTCAGCCGCACCTTGCAGCATGCCGAGATCCAGCTCGGCTTTCCGCTGTTCCAGCGCGCCAAGGGCCGGCTCACGGCCACCACCGAGGCACTGGCCCTCTATCCGCACATCGAGCGCCTGTTCGCGCAGCTCGACGAGGTGCAGCGGCTGGCGGCCAACCTGCGCACGGCGAGCGATGCGGGCGAACTCCGTGTCCTGAGCGTGCTGGCCTTGAGCTACGAGGTGCTGCCGCGGGCCCTGAAGCGCTTCCGCGAGCAGCATCCGTCGATCATGGTGACGCTGGAGTCGCTGCATTCGCCGCAGATCATGTCGGCGCTGCTGCGCCAGGAGGCCGACGTCGGCTTCGCGTTCAGTCCGGCGGTCCATCCCTCGCTGACGCAGGAGGCGCTGGCCGACAGCCGCATGGTCTGCATCGCCCCGAAGGGCATGCTGCCGCGGGCCCTGCTGCGCAACGGCTCGGTGGCCCTGCACGACCTGGTCACGTTGCCGGTGGTCGGGCTCGACAGCCGCGACCCGGTGGGCACCAGCCTGAGCCAGGCCTGCCGGCAGGCGGGCGTGGGCTTCCAGCAGGCGGTGGTCACGGTGCAGACCTACCATGCGGCGCTGGCGATGGCGCACCACGGCCTGGGCGTGGCGCTGGTCGACGGCTGCACCGCGCATTCGGCCGATCGCGCCAAGGTCGACGTGCTGACGCTCGAGCCGCACATCCCGGTGCCGGTCCGCGCGCTGCGCTTCGCCGGCCGGCCTGACTCGGTCGCGGTGCGCAGCATCACGCGCTTCATGCGCGAGGCGATCGAGGAGATGAAGGGGGGCGCATGAGCCGACCACCCGAGCGCCTGACTTCGTTCTTCCACAGCGGCGACGCGATGCGCAGTCGAAGCGTGAGCGATGTCGTGCTGTGGGGCCGGCTCGAACTGCCCGCGCCGCCCGCGCGCCTGGTCGCCGATTGGGAGCGCGAGGTCGCTTCGCACCTGGCACTGGCGCCCGGCGACGTCGAGCCCCTGCCGCTGGCACGGGCGCGTGCCCGCTGGCCGGACCACAGGCGCTGCGTGCAGGCCATGGCCGACTGGACCCGCACGCTCGGGCTCGCCGAGGTGCTGGCCAGCAGCGAGCTGGCCCTGATGGCCTGCCGGGGCGCGAGGTACCACCACGACGGAGAGCAGTATGGCGGGGCCGCCTTCTGCAATCTCTTCGTGAGCGAGGACAAGGGCCTGGACCTGCACTTCCCGGTGGCGGGCCACCGGATCCCGCTGGCCCGGGGGACGGCGGTGGTGTTCGACACCGGCCAGCCGCACGCCGTGATCCGGCGCCATGGCGGCGGCTTCGACCCGGCCGACTTCGCGCCCGACAAGGACTGCACCCAGGTGTTCCTGACCTGGGAGCTGCCGATCGAAGACCTGCACGTGGCACGCGTGCTCCGGGTGGCCTTCGACACCGATCCCGCCGCCGCGCAGGGGATCGACGAAGGGCAGCTCCGGCTGGCGGGCGAACGGGCCGTGGTGTGCCCCGAGTCCGGCCGCTGGCGCCGGCCCCTCTGAGCGCGCCCTCAGCGCCCCGAGATCCGCGCCCAGGCGGCCCGCAGGCGGCGCGCGCGGTCTTCGAACAGGTACGAGCCCGCCAGCGCCAGCAGCCCCGAAATGAGCCCTGTCACGAGCGCCTCGGCGTAGGGGATGTCGTAGTGATTGGCATGCGAGTAGGCGTCTCCCAGCGCGGTCAGGCAGCCGACCACCAGCGCATTGCCGTAGCGATTGGCGTAGAGCCTGGCCGCCGGCGTGAAGCTCAGGAGCACGGCCAGGAGGCCGGTCGCCAGGCCGGTCTGCAGCGCGGTCGCCCAGTGCGCCGCACTCATCAGATTGCCCCAGCTCCCCGGCATGCAGCTCATGCAGGCCGAGGTGGGTTGCCAGAAGCGCTGGATGAACAGCCTGGCGCGGCGCTTCCAGTCGGTCGAGATCATGCGGGCCCCCGTCGAGGCCTCAGATGATCGCACGGAAGACGACGGCGAACTCTTCGCACACGAGAAGCATCCGGGCGCCGGGCTCGACGCCGATGCGCCGGCACTCGCGGCCGAAGTACGCCGTGTGCGCCTTCTGCCAGTCCTCCAGGGACTTGTCGCCTTCGCCTTCCCTGGCGGCGAAGGCTTCGGTGACTTCATCGAACGGAACCACGGCCAGCCCTGTGGTCTCGATGACGCACAGCGGCGTTCCCCGCCAGTCCGTGACCACGCTCAGGCTGCCGACCGCGGGCGGCCGGCGCTTCTCGTCCTCGAAGGATGCGAGCAGGGTCGCGGTGGCGCGCTTGGTGCCCGCCAGCACCAGCGCGGCCAGTTCGTCGGCGAGCGCTTCGGTGTCGCCGAAATGGAAGGCCTCGCAGAAGCGCGGTGTCGGGTCGACAGCGGCCGATGCCCGGAAGCTGTCCCAGAAGGGCTGGATCTCCTGTGGGATGCTGATGGGCATCGGTGTCGACCTCGTGTCATCCAGGCCGAATCAGCTCGGCCGCCCGCTCGGCCGAGCCAAAGGCCAGCGTGAACCCCAGCGCCCCGTGCCCGGTGTTGAACACCATGTTCGAGGGGGCGCCCGCGAGCCGCCCGACGATCGGCACGCCGGTCGGCGTGGCCGGCCGCATGCCGGTCCAGGGCTGCAGCGCGTCGAGCCGGCCGGCGCGCGGAAACACGGCGCGCGTGGCCTCGGCCAGGGCCTCGATGCGCTGGGCCGGAATGCTGGCGTCGTGGCCGACGAGCTCGGCCATGCCGGCCACCCGCAGGCGCGAGCCGATGCGCGCGAACACCACCTTGCGGGCGCTGTCGGTGACGCTCACCCGCGGCGCCGCATCCGGTGCCGGATCGACCTCGACCGTGATGCTGTAACCCTTGAGCGGGTAGACCGGCAGGTAGGCGCCGAGCTGGCGCCCGAGCCGGTGCGAGGCCGTGCCCAGCGCCATCACGAAGGCATCGGCCTCGACGTCGCCGGCGGCGGCGTGCACTGCCGCCACCCGGCCGGCGCGGGCATCGAAGCCGGTGATCTCGGTGTCGAGCATGAAGCGCACGCCGCGCGCGCGCAGGACCCGCAGCAGCTCCGTGCAGACCTTGAGGCAGTCGGCCGCGCATTCGCTGGGCGTGTGGACGGCGCCGGCGATCCGCGCCTGGTAGCTGGCCAGCGCCGGCTCGATGGCGATGCACTCGTCGGCCGTGACCAGGCGCTGCTGGCTGCCCATGGCACGCTGCAGTTCGAGCTGCCGCTGGGCGCCGGCCAGCGACGCCGCGCCGGCGTAGAGCACCAGCTTGCCGGTGGCCGAGAAATCGCAGTCGGGCGCCACGTCGGCGCGCATGGCCTCGAAGGCGGCGCGGCTGCGTGCCGCGAGCGCCAGCAGGCTGGCTGTGCTCGCGTGCGAGGTGCGGGCGTTGCAGGCCGCCAGGAAGGCCAGCGCCCAGCGCCACTGCAGCGGGTCGAGCTGCGGGCGCAGCTTGAGCGGGGAGGAGGGCGACAGCAGCAGCCTGGGCAACTGCTTCCAGATCGACGGGTCGGCCAGCGGCTGGACGTAGGAATAGCTCAGCTGCGCGCCATTGCCGCCGCTCGCGCCGGCGCCGGGCGCGGCGCGGTCGATCACGCTGACCTGGAAACCCTGGCGGTTCAGCTGCCAGGCGGTCGCCAGGCCGACGATGCCGGCCCCGAGCACGCAGACGTGCATGACGCTTTCCTCTCGCTTTTGTTTGGGAAGGCTCGACTCTAGGTTCGCGCCGGTGCGCCGGGAAATGCCAAAAGCGCCGCAGCCCATAGCCAAAGCACATGGCATGCCCAGCCCATAACTTTTGGTCATGCCCCGGCGCACAAAAGGAATTGTGACCGGCGCGTGAATGATTCCTACACTTGCTTACCTTCAATCCGCCGAAAGGGCTCCATGAAATTCTCCGCATCGATGGCCGCGGTCCTGCTCACCGCAGTCACCACCGGCGCCCAAGCCGCCGACACCCTGGCCAAGATCGCCGAGAGCGGCAAGATCACCCTGGCCTACCGCGAATCGTCCGTGCCCTTCAGCTACCTCGCAGGCGGCGAGAAGCCGATCGGCTTCTCGGTCGAGCTGTCGAACGCGGTGGTCGAGGCGGTCAAGAAGAAGCTCGACAAGCCCAAGCTCGAGGTGGCGCTGATGCCGGTGACCTCGCAGAACCGGATCCCGCTGATCAGCAACGGCACCATCGACCTGGAGTGCGGCTCGACCACCAACAACACGGCGCGTGCCAAGGACGTCAGCTTCGCGGTCAACCACTTCTACACCGGCACCCGGCTGCTGGTGAAGAAGTCCTCGAAGATCAAGAACTACGCCGACCTGGCGAAGAAGACCGTGGCCAGCACCACCGGCACCACCAACGCCCTGGTCATGCGCAAGTACAACACCGAGAAGAACCTCGACATCGACCTGGTGCTCGGCAAGGACCATGCCGACGCCTTCCTGCTGGTCGAGAGCGACCGCGCGGTCGCCTTCGCGATGGACGACATCCTGCTGTTCGGCCTGATGGCCAACGCCAAGAGTCCGGCCGACTTCGAGGTCGTCGGCGACGCGCTGCAGGTCGAGCCCTATGCCTGCATGCTGCCCAAGGACGACCCGGCCTTCAAGAAGCTGGTGGACGACACCTTCATCGGTCTCATGAAGAGCGGCGAATTCGAGAGGATGTACAACAAGTGGTTTCTGCAGCCGATCCCGCCCAAGGGCGTGCCGCTGAACCTGCCGATGAGCCCGCAGCTGCGCGAGAACATCCAGGCGCCGAACGACAAGCCCGCGACCTGAGCCCGGGCGGCGGCATCGCACGCGCGCGGCTGTCGCCGGGTCCGGGGCATCCCCCTTGACATGGTTGATAAGATCGATGCGCCGAAGCCGTCCGATGGGGCGGCTTTCGTTTTTGCCCCCCAAGCGCGAAGCCGCCATGAATTTGTTTGCCATCATCGCCGCGACCCTGGTCGCCGGCATCGGAAGTGTCTGGATCGCCGCGCTGCTGCTGCGCGTGGGCGTGCGCAGCGGCGCCGGCGGAGTCAATCCGCAGCACCTGCTGAGCCTGGCCGCGGGCGCCTTGCTCGCGACCGCCTTCATGCACCTGCTGCCGGAAGCCTTCGAGAGCCGGATCGAGCCCGGCGTGCTGTTCGGCGTGCTGCTGTTCGGCCTGGTCTTCTTCTTCCTGCTCGACAAGGCGGAGCTGTGGCACCACGGGCACGAGCATCACCAGGGCCGCGCGGACGACCATGGCCACGGCCATGCGCACGATCACGCGCATGCCCACAACCATGACCATGCGCCGCGCGGCGGCGGCTGGGCCGTGCTCACCGGCGACAGCGTGCACTGCTTCGGCGACGGCATCCTGATCGCCTCGGCCTTCATCGCCGACCTGCGGCTGGGCATGGTGGCGGCGATCGCGGTGCTGGCGCACGAGGTGCCGCACCACATCGGCGACCTGGTGGTGCTGCGCCAGAGCTCGGCCAACCCGCGGGCCGCGCTGGTCAAGGTCTCGCTGGCCGGCACCATGACGGCCATGGGCGGCGTGGTCGGCTGGTGGCTGGTCGACCGGCTGCATGGCTGGCTGCCGTATTTCCTGGTGCTGGCGGCCAGCAGCTTCGTCTACGTGGCGCTGGCCGACCTGATCCCGCAGCTGCAAAAGCGGCTGCCTGCGCGCCAGACCGCCTTGCAGATCGCCTGGCTGGTGGCGGGCATCGTGCTGGTCACCCTGGTGAGCCGCCTGGCGCATGGCGACCACGACCATGCCCATGACGGCGCTGGCCACGACGCCGCCCATGAGGCCGCCCACACGCATTGAATGGACACCCGCGGCGCTTTCTGACAAGCTTCTTGTCCCTGCGCCGACGAGGTGGATTCGGCTGGGGCGCGCCCACTGGGGCGCATCATGCGAAGCAGTTATCTAGGAGTCCGATCATGACCAGCGCCGACCCCCCTCTGCGGTCCGGAGAAACCGCAGACGATCCCGAGATCGACGACGCCGACGACGCCTTGCCCGAGGACGAAGACGAATTCGATTCGGACGAAACCGGGGCCACCGACGAGCTGTCGGAAGAAACCGGCATCGACCTCACCGACGCCAGCGAACTCGACGCCGACAACGTGCCGGCCGACGAGGAGTTCGACCGGGTCATCCAAGCCCCGGACTGAGCCCGCCACCGCGGGCGAAGCTCAGTCCTCCAGGGTAAAGCCCACTTTCAGCGTCACCTGCCAGTGGCCGACCTTGCCGTCGACCACGTGGCCGCGGGTCTCCGTGACCTGGAACCACTGGATGTTGCGCACCGATTCGCTGGCCTTGGCGATCGCGCGGCGCACCGCGTCGTCGCTGCTGGTCGGGGACGAGCCGGTGAGCTCCAGAAGCTTGTAGACGTGATCGGACATGGTGGTCTCCTTTTTTCGGGAACGCCATGGTGGCACGTTCGCGGCCGTCTGTGGGGCCTGCCTATACTTCCCGCGCATGCACCCCTCTCAAGTCGGATTCCGCCGGGCCTCGCGCCTTGTCTTCTCCTTGCTGGCCGCGGTGCTGCTGGCCGGCTGCTACGCGCCCGTGCGGCTGATGCCCACCCCGGTGAGCTTCAGCAACGGTGACATCGACCCCTTCGAGAAGATCGGCGAGAAGCTCAAGACCACCGACGTGCCGGTGTTCTACGCCACCAACCGGCTGGCGCTGATCGAGCAGCCCGATCCGGTCCACACCATCGTGCCGACCGACGATCTGCGCATGGGCGTGGCGCACGTGCGGGTCGGCGACGAGTCGCTCGACTGGGAGACGCTGCACCGCCTGTCGACCAGCGCCGACCCCGACGAGCGCCCGATCGTCCATCTGGAGCGCCTCGAGCAGAAGGCGGTGTTGCGCTCGAACGAGGACGTGAAGAACTCGCCCGAGGCCCAGGCCTTCTTTGCGATGGTCAACAAGGCGCTGGCCGCCAGTCCCAACAGCGAACTGCTGATCTACGTCCATGGCTCCAACAACACGGTGCCGCGCGCGGCCGCCCAGGCGGCGCAGTTCCGCCATTTCACCGGCCGGCGGATGGTGGTGCTGGTCTTCATGTGGCCCTCGGCGGGATCGATCCTGCGCTACCTGACCGACGTCAGCAACGCGGCCAGCACGGTCGAGCCCTTCGCGCGGATGGTCGAGCTGCTGGGCGAGAACACCACGGCGTCGAAGATCGACGTGCTGGCCTACAGCGCCGGCGCGCAGGTGCTGAGCCCGGCGCTGGTGCGGCTGGGCACGCCGCGGCCCGGCGAGACGCGGGCCCAGCTGCAGCAGCGGCTGCGGCTCGGGCAGATCTACTTCGCGGCGCCGGACATCGACACCCGCCGCTTCGTCGACGAGCTGAGCGGCTACATCGACATCATCGAGCGGGTGAGCATCGCGGCCAACCTCAACGACTCGGTGCTGCGCTTCGCCGCCATCGTCGGGCGGGCCTCGCGCGCCGGCCGGCCCGACGTGACCGAACTCGACGAGGAGCAGACCCGCTTCCTGGTGGAAGCGTCGCGCAAGCTGCGCTTCGACCTGATCCGCGTCGACCCGAACGACATCCCCAACCTGCCCGAGAGTTCGCATGCCTTCTGGTACGACGACCCCTGGGTCAGCGGCGACATGGTGGCGCAGTTCCTGTTGAACGCGCCGCCGCCGCGGCGCGGGCTCGACGAGCAGCAGACCCCGGGCGGCGCGCGCTACTGGCGCTTTCCGGCCGATTTCTACGACCGCATCTACCAGCTGTTCCGGCCTAGGGCGGGTGGTTAGGGCTTCGGGCTGCCGCTGTACTTCGTGACGCTGTCGGCGGCGATCTGGTAGCCGCTGACGCCCATCATCGAGTCGTTGCGCACGGTCTGCAGCTTGCCGCTGACCCAGACCGTGTCCATGGCGCGGAACTTCGCACCCTGCTTCGGGCGCACGTGGAGGATCTGGTTGGCCGGCGGCGGCGGCGTGTGGATGCAGGCGCCGAAGTAGGGCACCAGCAGGAACTCGGTGACCTCGCCCTTGTTCTCCTCGAGCGGCACGATGAAGCCCGGGATCTTGACCTCGACGCCGTTGAGCGCCGGATTGGTCGGTGCGTTGTTCGACACCTCCTGCAGCTTCATCAGCAGCTCGTTGGCGCGCGGGTCGCTGTCGTCGAGCTTGCTCAGGTCGATGCCCTTGAGTTCCTTGCCAGGGTCCCAGTCCTTGGGCACCAGCTCTTCCCAGGTGATGACGCGCGGCTGGCCCGGCACGGCCTTGTCGGCGACCTTGCCGCCGAGCGGCTGGGTCGGGGAGGTCGCCTGGGGCGCGGGGCCGGCGGCGAAGGCGCTGCCCGCGATGGCGAGCGATAGCAACGGCAGGAGAAGAGGGCGCAAGTTCATGTGTCAGATCCTGGGAGAGAGTCCATCTGCAAGCGACAGTCGATAGGCGCGAATGCCGGGCAGCAAACTGGCCAGCCAGCCAGCCGCCAGCACGCTCGCGAGCAGCAGCCATTCGTTGGGCGTGGGTTCGGTCAACCGCAGTGCCAGGCCATAATGGGACTGCAGCCAGGGCGACAGGCAGGCGACGCCGAGCGCCGTCGCCACGACGCCGAGCAGCACACCCAGCAGCGTTACCAGGGCCCCTTCGAGCGCCAGCAGCGCCAGCACATGGCGCAGGCTGGCGCCGACCGCGCGCAGCACGGCGAGTTCGCGGCGCCGCTCGTTCAGGCCTGCCATCACCACCGACACCAGCCCGGCCAGGCTCACCAGCGCGACCAGTGCCGACATCAGCAGCAGCGCGTTCTCGCCGACGCCCACCACCCGCCAGAGCTCGTCGAGCGCCACGCCCGGCAGGATCGCCATCAGCGGCTCGCCGCCATAAGTCGAGACCCAGCGCTGGACCGCGAACACGGCGGCCCGGTTCTTCAGGCCGACCAGCACCGCCGTCACGGTCTTGGGCGTGAGGTCGAACTTGCGCACCTGCTCGGCCGGGATCCTGAGGCCCGGCATCGGCGCGCCGCCGACCCATTCGAGGTGGATCGCCTCCATCGCCTCGAGCCCGATGTGGACCGTGCGGTCGACCGGCGTGCCGGTGCGCGCGAGCACGCCCACCACGGTGAAGGGCTTGTCGGCATGCTCGGAGACGTCGAGTTCGCCGCTGCCGTGCGCCAGCGTGATCTGCTGGCCGACGCGGTAGCCGAGCGACTCCGCCACCTCGGCGCCGACCACGGCGTCGAACAGCGCGGCGAAGGGCTTGCCTTCGCGCAGCTGCAGCGGCTGGCGGTTGCCGTAGCGGAAGTGCTCGAAGTAATCGGGCGTGGTGGCCAGCACCGAGAAGCCGCGATGGGAGTCGCCGAGCGACACCGGCACCACCCAGGCGACGCCCGGGTGGGCGGCCAGCGCCTGCACGCTCTTCCACTGCAGGTTGTTGGTGGCGGCGCCGATGCGGAACACCGAATACAGCAGCAGCTGGGTCGAGCCGGTGCGCGCGCCGACGATCAGGTCGGTGCCCGACACCGAGGACGCGAAGTTCTGGCGCAGCTCGGTGCGGATGCGTTCGACGCCGAGCAGCAGGAAGGTCGACAGCGCGATCGACAGCACCGTGAGCGCGAGCGTGAAGCGCCGGTTCCAGGCACTGCGCCAGGCGATGCCGAACAGCGCCGTCATGCCGCCACCCCCGAGGCGGCGCGGTTGATCTCGGGCAGCAGCACATGGCGCGAGAAGCGCGCGGCGATGCGCTGGTCGTGGCTCACGAAGACCAGCGCGCTGCGATGGACCGCGCAGGCCGCCAGCAGGACGTCGAGGAAGGCCTCGCGGCGGTCCTCGTCGAGCGCCGAGGTGGGCTCGTCGGCGATCACCACCTCGGGGTGGCCGATCAGTGCGCGGGCGGCCGCCACCCGCTGCTGCTGGCCGACCGACAGCTGCATCGCCTGGCGCTGCCAGAGGCTGCTGTCCAGGCCCATCCGGGCCAGCAGCTCGCGCGCCTGCGCCAGCGCCGAGCCGTCCTGCGTGGCCTGGGCCATGCGGCGAGCCGAGAAGCGGCAGGGCAGCAGCACGTTGTCGAGCACGCTGAGGTAGGGCAGCAGGTTGAATTGCTGGAAGATGTAGCCCACGTGCGCGACCCGGGCCCGGTCGCGCGCCGCGCCCGAGAGCGCGGCCCAGTCGTGGCCCAGCAGCCGGACCTGGCCGGCGTCGGCGATCAGCACGCCGGCCAGCAGCGACAGCAGCGTACTCTTGCCGCAGCCGCTCGGCCCGTGCAGGAACACCGCTTCGCCGGCATCGACCTCGAAGCGCTCGATGTCGATGCAGGGGCGGTCGGCGCCCGGCCAGGCGAAACGCAGCGCAGCGGCCGAAAGTACAAGGCTCACGGCCGGACTACTTGCCCCAGGCCAGCCGGACGGCGGGCCGCTTCAGCGTGCGCTTGAACTGGCCCTGCGGTGCGGCAATCTGGGCCTCGATCTGGCGCGGCCCCTTGAAGGCATTGAACAGCTCGACGTCGATGAACTTGGCCGCCGCCGTGTTGGTGCAGTTGAAGGCGAAGCTGCCATCGAGGTCGGCGTGGCCTTCGGCGGCGCCTTCCTCGCCCTTGCCCAGGCCCAGCGTGGCCGAGCGCAGCGTCACCGGCCCGAGCTTGCAGTTCGCGGCCGGATCGATCTTGAACAGGTCGGCGCCGGCGCGCAGCTGCGCGATCGCGTCCTCGACGGTCTTCTTCTCGGCCTCGGTGCGCGGGGCGCGCTCGAAGCCGACGAAGTTGTCGAGCGGGGATTCCATCGCGATCACGATGGTCGGGCCGTCGACCACGACGTCGAGCCGGATCTGGCCATGGACATGGGCGGCCTGGGCCTGGGCCGATGCCGCCAGGGGGGCGGCCAGGAGAGCGGCGGTCGCGAAGGTGACGAACGGTCGTCGGAACAGGGTCATGCTTGGGCGCCTTGCCGGGTCGGCAGCCCCGGCGTGTTGCTCCATTCGCTCCAGCTGCCGGCATAGAGCGCGGTCGGCCCGAGGCCCGCGATCTGCATGGCGAGCAGGTTGGGCACGGCGCTCACGCCGCTGCCGCACTGGTGGACGACCGTCGCGGGATCCCGGCCCGCCAGCAAGCTTTCGAACTCGGTGCGCAACTGCGCGGCCGGCTTGAACTTTCCGTCGGGACCGAGGTTCTCGGTGAAGGGCCGGTTCAGGGCCCCCGGGATGTGACCCGCGATCGGGTCCAGAGGTTCCACCTCGCCGCGATATCTTGCGCCGGCGCGGGCGTCGATCAGCGTCTGGTCAGGCTGCTCGAGCCGGGCCGCCACGGTTCGGGTGTCGACCAGCTTCAGCAGCGGCGCGCCGGCGACGAAGTTCGACTGGAAGTGCGTCGGCTCCTCGCGGCCCGTGACCTCGCCGCCCGCGGCCTGCCAGGCCTGCAGGCCGCCGTCGAGCACGGCCACCGCCTCGTGGCCCATCCACTTGAGCATCCACCAGAGCCGGCCGCAATAGTTGGCGCCATTGCGGTCGTACACCACCGCCTGCATGCCGTTGGCGAAACCGACGCTCGACAGCCAGGCCGCGAAGCGCTCGCGGCTGGGCAGCGGATGGCGCCCGCCCGAGGCCGGCGGGCCGTCGTCGCGCGCCACCACCACCCCGTGGGCGCCCGGCGCGCCGTGCTTGGCGCTCAGGTCGGTGTCGATGTTGGCGTACACGGCGCCCGGGATGTGGGCCGCGCGGTACAGCTGCGGGCCGGCGTCGGGCTTCATCAGCTCGAAGCTGCAGTCGAACAGCATCGATGCGGTGCCGCTGGCCAGCAAGGACTTGAGCTGCTCGGCGGAAATCAAGGTCGTGTACATGGAAGCTCCCCTTCAGTGTTCCTCGGCCGGCGCCTTGGGCAGCGAGCGCTGGCGCAGCACGGTGGCGGCGATGCCGCTGCAGACGATCAGCGCCATTCCGGCCCAGCCCGAGGCGTCGATCCGGTCGCCGAACAGCAGCACACTGTAGATCGCCGCAAAGACGATGCCGGAATACTGGAGATTGGCGACCAGCAGCGTGCCGCTCTCGGTCTTGGCGCTGGCGTAGGCGCGCGTCATGCAGAGCTGGCCCAGCGCCGCCAGCACGCCGACCGGCAGCAGCCAGACGGCGTGGCCCCAGGTCCATTCGGCCCACGGGGTGGCGCCGCCCAGCAGCGTGCCCAGCGCGCCCGCGACCGCCGAGCCGACGGCGAAATAGAACACCGTGCGCGCCTCCGGCTCGCCGAGCCGCGACAGCGCCACCACCTGCATGTAGGCGAAGGCGGCCGTGAGGCCGGACAAGAGGCCCATCAGGCCGGCGAAGCCCTGGTTGTCGCCGACCGTGGGCTTGAGCATCAGCACCACGCCGCCGAAGCCGGCCAGCACGGTCAGCACCAGCGGACCCTGCAGCGGCGGTCGTGGAATGTTGCCGTCGCGGCCCGGCACCGGCACCCAGGCGAGCAGGGCGCCGCCGACCAGGAAGGCGGCGATCCAGACGCTGCTCATGTAGTTGAGCGTCATCGCGGTGGCCAGCGGCATGTGGGCGATGGCGAAGAACCAGGCGCCGAGCGAGACCACGCCGATCAGGCTGCGCCAGGCATGCATGCCGGGGTAGCGCGTGGCCAGCGTGACGCCGCGGCTGCGTGCCAGCACCCACAGGAAGACGATGCCGATCAGGCCGCGGTAGAACACCAGTTCGGCGCTGGAGAACCAGGCCGAGGCGAACTTCACGCACACGCCCATGGTGGCGAAGATCAGTGCGCCCAGCACCATCCAGAGCGCCTGCATCAGGAGGGGCTGCGCATCTCGCGGCGGTACCACTCGTGGAACTGCTGCATGCCGTCTTCCATCGGGCTCTGGTAGGGGCCGCTCTCGTCGTCGCCGCGCAGCATCAGCGCGCGGCGGCCGGCGTCCATGCGCTCGGCGATCTCGTCGTCTTCGACGCAGGTCTCCATGTAGGCGGCCTGCTGGGCCTCGACGAACTCGCGCTCGAAGGCGACGATCTCCTCAGGGTAGAAGAACTCGACCATGTTGAGCGTCTTCTGCGGCCCGGCCGGGTGCAGGGTCGACACCGTGAGCACGTGCGGATACCACTCGACCATCACGTGCGGGTAGTAGCTGAGCCAGATCGCGCCGTAGCGCGGCGGATGGCCGTTGCGGTATTTCAGCAGCTGCTCCTGCCAGCGCTGGTAGACCGGGCTGCCGGCGCGGCCGAGGCGGTTGGCCACGCCCACCGTCTGGACCGAGAAATGGTGGCCGAACTCCCAGCGCAGGTCGTCGCAGGCGACGAAGCTGCCGAGGCCGGGGTGGAACGGGCCGACGTGGTAGTCCTCGAGGTAGACCTCGATGAAGGTCTTCCAGTTGTAGTTGCACTCGTGCAGTTCGACGCGATCGAAGGCGTAGCCTTCGAAATCGAGGTCGAGGCGGGGGCCGATGCGGGCCAGGTCGGCGGCGACGTCGCGGCCCTGGCCGTTGACGTTCTGCTCGAACAGCAGTCCGTTCCATTCGCGCAGCGGATAGTTGTGCAGGTTGAGGCAGGGGTCCTGCTCGAAATGCGGCGCGCCGATCAGCGTGCCGGTGGTCCGCGGGTCGGATGCGGCATAGGTCCAGCGGTGCAGCGGGCAGACGATGTTGCCGCCGGCCTGGGCATCGAGCTGGCCGCGGCCTTGCAGGATCAGCGCCTGGCGATGGCGGCAGACGTTGGAGATCAGCTCCACCCCCTTCGGCGTGTGCACCAGCGCGCGGCCCTGCTGTTCCTGCGGCAGGGTGTGGAAGTTGCCCGGCTCGGGGACCGTGAGGCGGTGGCCGACGTAGCGCGGCCCGTCGGCGAAAAGCGTTTGCAGCTCGCGGGCGTAGAGCGCCTCGTCGAAGTACGCGGAAACCGGAAGTTGGCTCGAGGCCTGCTGCAGTTGAAGACTTAAATCAGACATGGGTGACCTGACCAAGCTCCCCACAGGGAGAGAGAAAATAAAACGGAAGGCTGCCGCCGAAGGTGTGGACGGCCCGAAGGAGGGCGCCGGCCGGGCCGGCTTTTGGGAGAGGGCGATTGTACCCTTGGCGCCGCATTCCTGCCCCCGCCCTAAAATGGCGCGTTTCACGCCAAACCCCTGAATGCCCAAGGTGCCTTCCTCTCCCATGCCCGCCAAAGCGCCCGCCGATGTGCCCGCCGGGGCCGGCTCGCCCGACACCGGTCCCTTGCCCGCGAGCTACGAAGCCGGGCTCCAGGAACTCGAACGACTCGTGACCGAACTCGAATCGGGCCAGCTGCCGCTCGACCAGCTGCTGGGCAGCTACCAGCGCGGCGCCGTGCTGCTTGCCTTCTGCCGCGACCGCCTGCAGGCGGTCGAAGACCAGATCAAGGTGCTCGACGCGGGCAGCCTCAAGGTCTGGGCCGGCGAATGAAGGGCGTGGACACCTCGCACTGGGATGCGGTGCGACTGGCCGCCTGGAGCGAGCCCCATCTGGCGCGGGTCGAGGCGGCGCTGTCGCAATGGGTGGGCGTCGATGCCCCGGTGCGGCTCGGCGATGCCATGCGCTATGCGGTCCTCGACGGCGGCAAGCGGCTGCGGCCGCTGCTGGTGTTCGCGGCCAGCGAAGCGGTCGGCGGCCAGCCGGCCGCGGCCCTGCGCGCGGCCTGCGCGGTCGAGCTGATCCATGCCTATTCGCTGGTGCACGACGACCTGCCGTGCATGGACAACGACGTGCTGCGCCGCGGCAAGCCGACGGTGCACGTGAAGTTCGGCGAAGCCGGCGCCCTGCTGGCGGGCGACGCCCTGCAGGCGCTGGCCTTCGAACTGCTCACGCCCGCCGGCGACGAGGTGGCGCCCCCGGTCCAGGCCCAGCTCTGCCGTCTGCTGGCCACGGCGGCCGGCAGCCAGGGCATGGCCGGTGGCCAGGCGATCGACCTGGCCAGTGTCGGGCTGGCGCTCGACGAGGCCCAGCTGCGCGAAATGCACCGGCTCAAGACCGGCGCGCTGCTGCAGGGCAGCGTCGAGATGGGCGCGGCCTGCGGCGACCGGCAGGCGCCCGCGGTGCTCGCCGCCCTGCGCGACTACGGCGCTGCCGTCGGGCTCGCCTTCCAGGTGGTGGACGACATCCTCGACGTCGTCGCCGATTCCGAGACGCTCGGCAAGACCGCCGGCAAGGACGCTGCCAGCGACAAGCCCACCTACGTCTCGCTGCTGGGCCTGGAGGGCGCCCGCGCGCAGGCCCGCGAGCTGCTGGCCCGGTCGCTCGCCGCGCTCGATCGCAGCACGCTGGCCGACACCGCCGCCCTGCGGGCGCTGGCCCACATGGTCGTGGACCGCGATCGATAACAACAACCCATCCCCATGGCTCCGCTGCTCCCCACCATCCACGATCCCTCCGTGCTGCGCCGCTTCGACCGCCTGCAGCTCAAGCAACTGGCCGACGAGGTGCGCACCTGCGTGCTCGACAACGTGTCGCGCACCGGGGGCCACCTGAGCTCGAACCTCGGCACGGTCGAGCTCACGGTCGCGCTGCACCATGTCTTCAACACGCCGCACGACCGGCTGGTATGGGACGTGGGCCACCAGACCTATCCGCACAAGATCCTCACGGGCCGGCGCGAGCGCATGCCCACCCTGCGCCAGCTCGGCGGCATCTCGGGCTTTCCGCAGCGCAGCGAGAGCGAGTACGACACCTTCGGCACGGCCCATTCGTCGACCAGCATCTCGGCGGCGCTCGGCATGGCGATGGCGGCCAAGCAGAAGGGCGAGGACCGGCATTCGGTGGCGATCATCGGCGACGGCGCGCTGACCGCGGGCATGGCCTTCGAGGCGCTCAACAACGCGGGCGTGTGCGACTGCAAGCTGCTGGTGATCCTGAACGACAACGACATGTCGATCAGCCCGCCGGTGGGTGCGCTCAACCGCTATCTGGCGCAGCTGATGAGCGGCAACTTCTACGCCGCCGCGAAAAACGTGGGCAAGAGCGTGCTGCGCGCGGCGCCGCCGCTGTTCGAGCTGGCCAAGCGCTTCGAGCAGCATGCCAAGGGCATGGTGGTGCCGGCCACGCTGTTCGAGCAGTTCGGCTTCAACTACGTCGGGCCGATCGACGGCCACGACCTCGATTCGCTGATCCCGACGCTCGAGAACCTCAAGCATCTCGACGGTCCGCAGTTCCTGCACGTGGTCACCAAGAAGGGGCAGGGCTACAAGCTGGCCGAGGCCGACCCGGTGGCCTACCACGGCCCCTCCAAGTTCGATCCCGCGGTCGGCCTCGTCAAGCCGGCCACCGCGCCGAAGCAGACCTTCACGCAGGTCTTCGGCCACTGGCTGTGCGACATGGCGGCACAGGACGGCCGGCTGGTCGGCATCACGCCGGCGATGCGCGAGGGCTCGGGGCTGGTCGAGTTCGAGCAGCGCTTTCCGGGCCGCTACTACGATGTCGGCATCGCCGAGCAGCATGCGGTCACCTTCGCCGCCGGACTGGCCTGCGAAGGCCTGAAGCCGGTGGTGGCGATCTACTCGACCTTCCTGCAGCGCGCCTACGACCAGCTGATCCACGACGTCGCGATCCAGAACCTGCCGGTGGTGTTCGCGCTCGACCGCGCGGGGCTGGTGGGGGCCGACGGCGCGACGCACGCGGGTGCCTACGACATCCCGTTCCTGCGCTGCATTCCGAACCTGAGCGTGGCCTGCCCGGCCGACGAGGCCGAGTGCCGGCAACTGCTGAGCAGCGCCTACGAACAGGACCACCCGGTGGCGGTGCGCTACCCGCGCGGCGCCGGCGCCGGCGTCACGCCGCCGCTGACGCTCGAAGGGCTGCCCTTCGGCAAGGGCGAGATCCGCCGCGAAGGCCGGCGCATCGCGATCCTGGCCTTCGGCACCCTGCTGTACCCGGCGCTCACGGCCGCCGAGGCGCTCGACGCGACGGTGGTCAACATGCGCTGGGCCAAGCCGCTCGACGTCGAGCTCTTGCTGAAGGTCGCCGGCACCCACGATGCCCTCGTCACCCTGGAAGAGGGCGCGATCATGGGCGGCGCGGGCAGCGCGGTGCTCGAAGCGCTGCAGGCGGCGGGCGTGCCGAAGCCGGTGCTGCAGCTGGGCCTGCCGGACCGATTCATCGAGCATGGCGATCCGGCCAAGCTGCTGGCGGGCCTGGGCCTCGACGCGGCCGGGATCGAGCAGTCGATCCGGGCCCGGTTCTAGGGCGCTGACCGGGCGGCCGGTTGGGTGGCCGCCGGAACCCGTACACTGGCGCCATGGCCAGGATCTTCGATCAGGTCGCGCGTTCCATGCAGCCGGTCGTCGAGTTGCGCCGGGAGGCCGCCACCTACACCTACGGCGTGCGTGCACCGCGCGCGGGCGGCGTGGTGCCACCGGTGTCCTTCAACGAAGGCGGCTTCGCCAGCCTGGCGGCCTGCCTGCTGCATGTCGCCCGCGGGATGGGCGGCAACTTCCCGTGCATCTACGTGCGGCTGGAAGGCCAATGCGTCGGCGAGCGCGCCGTCGCCGAGCTGCAGCGCGAGCCGGAGCGTGTCGCGGCCGAACTGGAGGCCGCCTGCCGCGCAGGGCTCGGCGTCCAGCAGCCACAGCGCCCGGTTTCGGCGGCCGAAACGCTGTCTGGCTAGGCTCTACCCGCCCAGGTAGGCGTCCTGCACCTTCGGATTCCCCAGCAGTTCGCGCCCCTCGCCTTCCAGCACGATCTTCCCGGTCTCGATCACGTAGGCGCGGTCGGCGATCTTCAGCGCCTGCCGCACGTTCTGCTCGACCAGGAACACCGTCAGGCCGGCCTTGTTGATCTCGCGCAGGGTCCTGAAGATGTCCTGCACGATGATCGGCGCCAGGCCCATCGAGGGTTCGTCGAGCAGCAGCACGCGGGGCTTGGCCATCAGCGCGCGGCCGATCGCCAGCATCTGCTGCTCGCCGCCCGAGAGGTTGCCGGCGAGGCCGTCGGAGCGCTCCTTGAGCCGGGGGAACAGCGTGTAGATGTGGTCGAGGTCGTCGGCCCGCTGGCCCCGGCTGTCGCGTCGCGTGTAGCCGCCGAGTTCGAGGTTCTCGCGCACGGTCAGCGTGGTCAGGGTGGCGCGGCCTTCGGCCACCTGGACCATGCCGGAGGCCACGATCTTGTGCGGCGAGAGCGACGTCAGGTCCTGGCCGCCGAGCAGCACGCGGCCTGTGGCCTTCTTGACCAGTCCCGACAGCGCCAGCAGCGTGGTCGACTTGCCGGCGCCGTTGGCGCCGACCAAGGTCGTGATCTGGCCTTCGTGCAGTTCGAAGTCGATGCCCTTGACGGCCTCGATGTGGCCGTAGGAAACCTTCAGGCCCTCGACCTTGAGCAGGGGAGCGGCACTCATGCGGCGGCTCCCTCGTTGCTCGCTTCGTCTTCCTCGCGGCCGAGGTAGGCCTCGATCACCTGCGGGTCGTTGCGGATCTGGTCCGGGCCGCCGCGCGCGATGATGCGGCCGAAGTTCAGCACGGCGATGTGCTCGCACAGGCCCATCACGAAGCGCATGTCGTGTTCGATCATGAAAATGGTGTAGCCGCGACCGCTGATGTTGCGGATCTCGTGCATCAGGTCGGTCTTTTCGCTGCTGTTCATGCCGGCCACCGGCTCGTCGAGCAGCAGCAGCTTCGGCTCGGTCGCCAGCGCGCGCGCCAGTTCGAGCTTGCGCTGGTCGCCGTAGGACAGGTTGTCGGCCGCGTCCTCGGCCTTGTGGTCGAGCTTGACCCACGAGAGCAGTTCGCGCGCACGCTCGCGCGCTCGGCGTTCCTCGCTGCGGAACAGGCCCGACGAGGCCAGCAGGCCGAGGCCGCCGTAGCGCAGCTTGGCATGCATGCCGACCATCACGTTCTCCAGCAGCGACATCTCCTTGAAGATGCGGATGTTCTGGAAGGTGCGCGCGATGCCGCCGCGCGTGATCTCGTGCGGCTTGATGCCGGCCAGGTCGCGGCCTTCGAAGCGGATCGTGCCGCCGGTGGTCGGCAAGAGGCCGGTGGTCAGGTTGAAGACCGTGGTCTTGCCGGCGCCGTTGGGACCGATCAGCCCGAAGATGCCGCCCTGCGGCACCTCGAGGTTGACGTCCTGCAGCACCTTGAGGCCGCCGAAGTGGCGCGACACGCCGTCGAGTTGAAGCAGCGGCGCGCTCATGCTGCGGCTCCCTTGCGGCCGAACCACTGGCGGAAACGCGCCGGGTCCCAGATGCCCTTGGGCAGGAACAGCACGATCAGCACCAGGATCACGCCGTTGACCACCAGCCGGAAGTCGCCGAAGGCGCGCAGCGCCTCGGGCAGGATGGTGAGGATCACGCCGCCGAGCACCGGGCCGGTCAGGCCGTTGATGCCGCCGAGCACGGTCATGGTGAGGATGTCGACCCCGCGGTCGAAGCCGAATTCATTCGGGCCGATGAAGAAGGTCTGGTGCGCGTTGAGCACGCCGGCCAGGCCGGCGATCGCGCCGCCGAGCACGAAGGCCAGCATCTTGTGGGCCTGGACGTCGATGCCCATCAGGCCGGCGGCGGTTTCGTCTTCCTTGATGGCCTCGAAGGCGCGCCCGACCTTGGAGCGGCGCAGCCGCCAGAGGCCCAGCAGCACCAGCACCAGCGCCAGCGCGACGTGCCACCACTGGGTGATGGGCGGGATGCCGTTCAGGCCCAGGGCGCCGCCGGTCAGCGATTCGGCGTTGAGCACCACGATGCGCACCACCTCGCCGAAGGCCAGCGTGGCCATCGCCAGGTAGACGCCCGAGAGCCTGAGCGTCGGCTTGCCGATCACGAAGGCGGTCAGCGCCGGCGCCGCCATGCCGGCCGCGATGGCGACCGGGAACGGCACGCCGTAGCTCATCGTGAGGATCGCCGAGGTGTAGGCGCCGATGCCCATGAAGGCGGCGTTGGCCATCGCCAGCATGCCGCAGGAGAGGGTGAGCCAGATCGACAGCGCCAGCAGGGCGTTGGTGCCCAGCGTGAGCACCAGGTTGCTGTAGACCGACCAGAAGTTGTTGAAGGCGTCCATGCTCAGACCTTGCGCTCTTGCATGGAACCGAACAGGCCCTTCGGGCGCACCAGCAGCACCAGGAAGAGCAGGCCGAAGGCGACCGCGTCGCGCATCGTCGAGCCGATGTAGGCCACCGACAGCACCTCCGCGAAGCCGAGGAACAGGCCGCCCAGCATCGCGCCGCGGATGTCGCCCATGCCGCCCAGGATGATCACCGCGATGCCCTTGTGCAGCATCGGCTGGCCCATCAGCGGGAACACGGCGTTGGAATACAGGCCGATCAGCACGCCGGCCAGGCCGCCGAGCGCGGCCGCCGCGAACGAGGTCAGGAAGAACAGGCCTTCGACATTGATGCCGAGCAGGTAGGCGGCCTTGGGCGATTCGGCGATCGCGCGCAAGGCGCGGCCGAGCTGGGTGCGCTTGAGCGCGACCATCAGCACCCCCATCAGCACGAAGGACAGCAGGATGATGCCGAGTTCGAGCGCGGTCAGGTGGATGCCCGCGAGGTCCAGCGATTCGCCCGACACCACGCCGGCCGGGAAGCGCACGTTCTCGGCACCGAAGATGCCCTGGATGCCGTTGTTGAGGATGATCGCGACGCCGATGGTGGCGATCATCGGGATCAGGTGGGGGGCGTTGCGCGCGCGCAGCGGCCGCAGCACCAGGAAGTCGATCAGCAGGCCGAGCAGGCCGCAGAACACGAAAGCGAACAGCAGTCCGGCCCACAGCGGCAGATCGAAGCGCGCCATGGCCTGCACCGCGGCATAGGCACCCACCATGAAGACCGCGCCGTGCGAGAGGTTGATGACGCCGAGCACGCCGAAGATGAGCGTGAAGCCGAGCGCAAAGAGCGCATAGACGCAGCCCAGAGAGAGTGCGTTGACGAGTTGCTGTTCAAGCATGGGAATTCCGTTCCGGAAGAAAGCGGGCCGGCCATGCCGGTCCCGCTGTTCGTGAAACACCGCGGAACCGGCTTTGCCGGGCCGCGGGTGTTGCCCCCGGCAGGGGGTGGGCGGCTACACGAAGTGAGCCAACCTGGGGGCGAGCTTACTTTGCGATGACGAACTCGGAGCCCTTCGTCACGCTGACGATCGGGGTCTGCTGGGCGTCGTAGCCGGCCGGCTTGCCGGCCTTGTCGTTGGCGCGGCGGAACTGGAAGGCGCCGGTGGCACCGGTCCACTTGGCGTTCGGCAGCGCGTCGCGCACGGCCGCACGGTCGGCGGTCAGGTTGCCGCTGATCTTGACGCCCTTGAGCGCCTGCGCCGCGATGTACATGGCGTCGTAGGCCTGGGCCGCGAACTGGTCCGGCGCCGTCTTGTACTTCTCGTTGTAGGCCTTGATGAACTTGGTGTTCTCGGGCGTCGCGTTGCTGGCCGACCAGGGGCTGCCGACGTAGAGGTTGTCGGAGTTGCCCTTGGCGAGCTCGAACACCTTGACCGAGTTCATGCCGTTGCCGCCGATGATCGGCACGTTGAGGCCGAGCTGGCGGGCCTGCACCATGATCGGCGCGCCTTCGGCCAGCAGGGCCGACAGCACGATCGCATCGGCGCCGCTGGCCTTGATCTTGGTCAGCTGGGCCTTGAAGTCGACGTCGCCCTTGGCGAAGGTCTCGGTCGTGGTGACCGGGATCTTCAGGTCGTCGAGCGCCTTCTTGAAGTTGTCGTAGCCGCTCTTGGTGAAGACGTCGTCGTTGCCGTAGAGCACGGCGACCTTCTTGATGCCGGCGTTCTTGACCGCGGTCTTGATGGTCTCGGGCAGCACGTCGGCCTCGGTCACCGAGTTGCGGAACACGTGGTCGCCGATCGAGGTGATGCCGTCGGCGGTGTTCGAGGTGCCGAAGGCCACGGTCTTGGCGGCCTGGGCGATCGGGTCGGCGGCCTGGGCCGAGTTCGACAGCGTCGGGCCGAAGACCATCAGCACCTGGTCCTGGAAGATCAGCTTCTTGAAGACGTTGATCGCCTCTTCCTTCTTGCCCTGCTCGTCGGCCACGACCAGCTCGATCTTGTTGCCGTTGATGCCGCCGGCGGCGTTGATCTCGGCGGCGGCGAGCTCGAAGCCGTTGCGGATCGCCACGCCGTACTGGGCGGCACCGCCCGACAGGGCTTCGGCGACGCCGATCTTCAGGTCGGCGGCCTGGGCGGCGAAGGAGGCGAAAGTCGCCAGTGCGAGCAGCGAGGTCTTGAACGGAAGTTGTCTCATTTGGGAAGATCTTTCGGGGAAAGGGAAGGACGGGGGGCGCCATTTTATAAGCTTGCGCGTTCAGTGATTCCTACAATCGCGCGTCCCCGCCTTGGGGGCTTTCCAGGAGTTCCGTTCGATGCAACGTCGTTTTCTGATCCAGCGTGCCGGCCTGGCCGGGGTGCTCGCTGCCGGCGTGGCGCCGGCCGTGCATGCGCAGGCGCTGACGCGCTGGCGGCTGGCATCGAGCTTCGCCAAGTCCCAGGACCTGCTGTTCGGCGCCGCCGAGTCCGTCGCCCGCAAGGTCGGCGAGATGAGCGGCGGGCGCTTCCAGATCGAAGTCCATGCCGCCGGCGAGCTGATGTCGGCGCAGGACGTGCTCGACGGCGTGCAGCGCGGCGCCATCGAGGCCTGCCACACCTCGGGCGCCCTGTTCGTCGACCAGAATGAGGCCTTCGCCTTCGGCGCCGCCATTCCCTTCGGCATGAACGCGCGCCAACTCAATGCCTGGATGACCGAAGGCAACGGCCTGCGGCTCAGCCGCGAGTTCCAGGCCGGCTTCGGCGCCATCGGCTTCCCGTGCGGCAGCGCGGGGGCCCAGCGGCTCGGCTGGTTCGCCCGCGAGCTGCGCGGCGGCAACGACTTCAAGGGCCTGAAGGTCCGCTTCGACGGCCTGGCCGGGCGCGTGATCGCGCGCCTGGGCGGGGTGGTGCAGGGCCCGGCGTCGGGCAGCGACCTGCGCCAGGCCTTCGCCCAGGGCCTGGGCGCGGCCGAGGGCCTGAGCCCGTACGACGACCAGAAGCTCGGGCTGGCCAAGGTCGCGCGCTTCTGCCACACCCCGGGCTGGTGGGCCGGTGCGATGCAGCTCGACCTTCTGGTCCACCAGAAGGCCTTCGATGCGCTCACGCCCGACTACAAGGCGATCCTGCAGTCCGCCAGCGCCACGGTGCACGCCGAGCTGATCGGCCGCTACGACGCCCGCAACCCGGCGGCGCTGCGGCAACTGGCTGCCGCGGGGGCGCAGATCAAGCCCTTCCCCCGGCCGCTGCTCGATGCCGCCTTCAAGGCGTCGATGGACCTGTGCCACGCCCTCGAGCGCAGCAACCCGGCCTGGAAGAAGCTCCACGGCGACTACCGCGCCTTCCAGCAGGGCCAGCTGTTCGCGGACCGCGCCACCGAGGCGCCGTTCGACGCCTACCTGCAAGGCGCCAAGCTGTGAGCCCGGCCGGCACCTCGCCGTCGATCGACTCCCCCGACATGCGCCGGGCCGGCCGCGAACTGCTCTCGCTGGCGTTGATCGACGCCCGCAACCACACGCTGCACCTGCTGTCGCTCTACGAGCAGGCGCTGGGCGGGGATAGCCTCGCGGTGCCGCGGGTCGCGGGCATCGACCCGCCGGTCTGGCTGGCCGGCCACATCGGCTGGTTCGCCGAATGGTGGATCGGCCGCAACACGCAGCGCGCCTTCGGTGAAGAGTGCCCGGTGCGCCCCACGCGGCTGGCGGCGATCGAGCCCGAGGCCGACGACTGGTGGAACCCGGCCCAGCGCCCGCCCGCGGACCGGGCGGCACCCGGACTGCCCGACCTGGCCCAGACCAAGGCCTATCTGCTCGACACGCTCGAGAGCACGCTCGAACTGCTCGAGCATGCGGCCGAGACCGACGCCGGCCTGTACTTCTATCGGCTCGCGCTGTTCCATGAAGACCTGCGCGGCGAGCAGCTGCTGGTGATGGCCCAGACCCTGGGGCTGCCGTTGAAGGTCGAGCTGCCGCCGGCCGCGGTGACCCGGCCGCCGCTCTCGCTGCCTGCCGCGCCGTGGGCGCTCGGCCTGCCGGCGGGTGGCTTTGCCTTTGCCCAGGAGCGCGGCATCGAGCGCGCCGAGGTGCCCGAATTCGAGATCGATGCCCAGCCCGTGACCTGGAGCCAGTACGTCGAGTTCGTCGACGACGGCGGCTACGACCGGCCCGAGCTGTGGCGGCCCGAAGGCCTTGCCTGGCTGGCACGGCAGGTCGAAGGCCGGCGCGGGCCGCGCCACGTCGAGCAGATCGGCGCCGCCCGCCACGGCACCGGCGGCTCGGTGCTGCAGCAGCAGTTCGGCCGCACGGTGCGGGCCGCCGGCAACCGCAGCGCCGTCCACGTCGCCTGGTGGGAGGCCGACGCCTGGGCGCGCTGGGCCGGCCGCCGGGTCGCGACCGAGGTCGAATGGGAAATCGCCGCCCACACGGCGGCCCGGCGCGGCTTCCGCTGGGCCGACGTGCACGAATGGACCGCCGGCACGCTGCAGCCCTGGCCGGGTTTTCGCGCCGACCCCTGGAGCCAGGGCGGCGAGTTCGATCCCCAGCCCGCCTTCGGCCAGGCCCGGGTGCTGCGCGGCGCCTCGTTCGCCACCCGGGCGCGCCTGCGCTCGCCGAAGCGCCGCGGCTTCGCGCTGCCCGAGCGCGACGATGGCTTCTTCGGCTTCAGGACCTGCGCGCTCTGAGCCGGCTCAATCGCCCTTTTTCTTGGGCTTGAGATTCCACCACGGCAGCAGCGAGCGCAGCGACTCGACTTCGCCGCTGCTGGCGCTCTCGTAGCCCGGCAGCGTGCCCAGCTGATGCTGCCAGGCGGCGCCGCGCAGCAGCACCAGCAGCGCCTGGATGGCGGGCTGCTCGAGCGCCGACTTGAGGCAGGCGAGGTGGTAGCGCTCGTGCACCAGCGGCACGAAGCCAAGGCCGGCGCCGAGCGCGGCCGATTCGATGCCGAGAGCGGCATCGGCCCCACCCGATGCCACGGTGTGGGCCGCGGCCGCGTGCGAGGGTTCGCAGTGCCCCTGGCCGTCGATGGCGTCGGCCGCCAGGCCATCGCGCGCCAGCAGTTCTTCGAACAGCACCCGCGTGCCGGTGCCGATCGGCCGGTTCACGTAGCGGGCGCCGCGGGCCGCGACGTCGGCCAGGTTCGTCAAGCCGAGGGGATTGCCGGGCGCGACGATCAGGCCCTGGGTGCGCCGTGCGAAGCCGATGATCTTGTGCAGGCCCGGCTTCAGCAGGGGCTTGTAGGTGCGCTGCGCGAGCGAGCCGGAGGGCGGCCGTTCCAGCGTGTGGAAGCCCGCCAGCACGCAGCGGCCCTGGTTCAGCGCGCTGATCGCGTCCACGCTGCCGGTGAAGCGGATGTCCAGTTGCAGCCGGGCCGTGGCGGCGGCACGCGCGCGCAGCAGCACCAAGGCATCGTCGTGGCTCGCGTGCAGGCTCAGCAGGTGGGTGCTGTCGTCGAAGGCGAGGGCGAAGGCGCGCTCGAGGTCGGCATGGAGCGCCTCGATCTGCGGGGCCAGCCGGGCCTGGGCCTGGCGCTCGGCCCACAGCAGCTTGTCGCCGAACTCCGAGAGCTGGGCCGCGCGCCCCTGGTCGCCGCTCACCAGCGGATGGCCGAGCGCCTGCTCCCAGCGCTTGAGTTCGCCCCACACGTGACGGTAGGAATAGCCGACCGCCCGCGCGGCGGCGGAGATCGATCCGTGCTCGCGCACCGCGTGCAGCAACTCCATCAGCGGATTGCGGATCAGTGCGCGGCCGTGGCGGCGCGGCGCGATGGCGTAGGAGAGTTCGATCTGTTGCACGGGTGAACGCGAGGAGGAGCAGGCGCCGGGGATTATGCAGATCCTGCCCGCAACCTATGCAAGTGCTTTCATAAGTCGGCCGCATCGGTCTGCCCATACTCCAGCGCTTCCCGCTCCACGCCCGCATGAACACTTTTGCCGACAGCGCCGCTGCCGCCTGGCTCCTCGTCGTCTCCGCCGATCCGGCGCTGCTCGCCATCGTCGGGCGCTCGCTGGCGGTCAGCGCGACCGCCTGCCTGCTGGCCTGCGGCTTCGGCCTGCTGCTCGGGGCCTGGCTGGCGGTGGCGCGCTTTCCCGGGCGCGGCCTGCTGCTGACCCTGCTGAACACGCTGCTGGCGCTGCCTTCGGTGGTGGTGGGCCTGGTGATCTACCTGCTGCTCTCGCGCTCCGGTCCGCTCGGCTTCCTGGGCTGGCTGTTCTCGTTCAAGGCGATGGTGCTGGCGCAGACGATCCTGGTGCTGCCGGTGGTCATGGCCCTGACGCGGCAGGCGATCGAGGACGCCGACCGCGGCCACGGCGAGCAGCTGCGCTCGCTCGGCGCCCGCCGCCTCGCGCGCGGCCTGCTGCTGGCGGCCGACGAGCGCTATGCGCTGGTCACGGTGGTGATCGCCGCCTTCGGCCGTGCCGTGTCGGAGGTCGGCGCCGTGATGATCGTCGGCGGCAACATCGATGGTTTCACGCGCGTGATGACCACCGCCATCGCGCTCGAGACCAGCAAGGGAGACCTGCCGCTGGCGCTGGCGCTCGGGCTGGTGCTGCTGGCGGTGGTGCTGGCGCTGAACCTGGCGATCGCGGCGCTGCGCGCCTGGCGCGAGCGGGTCGATGGCGGGGCCGCCGATGCGATGGGCGCGCGGGCGCTGGAGGTCGGGCCATGAATCGCCGGCCCGCCGCCGCGGCAACGCTGTTCAGCCTGCGCGGCATCGCGCTGCGCTTCGGCAAGGTGCAGGCCCTGACCGGCATCGACCTGGAGATCCGGGCGGGCGAGCGGGTGGCGCTGATCGGCGCCAACGGCAGCGGCAAGAGCAGCCTGCTGCGCCTGCTGCACGGGCTGCTGCCGCATTCGGCAGGCGCGTTCGAGAGCCATGTGCCGTCGGCCGCGCAGGCGATGCTGTTCCAGCGCCCGCACATGCTGCGCGCCAGCGTCCGCAACAACGTCGCGCTGGCGCTCTGGCTGAAGGGCTCGCGCTGGCGCGCTGCGCAGCGCGAGGCGGTCGCCGCGCTCGACAGGGTCGGGCTGGCCGATCTCGCGGGACGCAACGCGCGCACGCTGTCGGGCGGCCAGCAGCAGCGCATGGCGCTCGCGCGGGCCTGGGCGCTGCATCCCGAGGTGCTGCTGCTCGACGAGCCCACCGCCAGCCTCGACCCCACCGCCAAGCGCGACGTCGAGGCGCTGATCGCGGATGCGGCGCAGGGCCGCACGCTGGTCTTCGCCAGCCACAACCTCGGCCAGGTCAAGCGGCTCGCCAGCCGCGTCGTCTACCTCGAGCACGGCCGCAAGGTGGCCGACCTGCCGGTCCATGATTTCTTCCACGGGCCGCTGCCCGAGGAAGCCCGTCTGTTCGTCAAAGGAGAACTGGTTTGAAGCTGTTCCATCTGTCCAAGACCCTGGTGTCCGCCGTCGGTGCCGTCGTGCTGGCGGCCACTGCGCTGGCGGCGCAGGCCGAGACCCTCACCATGGCGTCGACCACCTCGACCGAGCAGTCGGGGCTGTTCTCGCACCTGCTGCCGGCCTTCCGGCAGGCCAGCGGCATCGACATCAAGGTGGTCGCCGTCGGCACCGGCCAGGCGATCGACATGGCCAAGCGCGGCGATGCCGACGTGCTGTTCGTGCACGACACCGCCGCCGAGGAGAAGTTCGTCGCCGAGGGCTTCGCGGCCAGGCGCTTCCCGGTCATGTACAACGACTTCGTGCTGGTCGGGCCGAAGGCCGATCCGGCCGGCGTCAAGGGCCAGGACATCGTGTCCGCGCTGAAGAAGATCGCAACCCTGAACGCGCCCTTCGTCTCGCGCGGCGACAAGAGCGGCACCGACGCCGCCGAGCGCCGCCTGTGGACGCAGACCGGCATCGGCGAGGCCGGCCAGCCGCTGCCGAACGACAAGAAGGGCACGGGCTACAAGGAGTGCGGCTGCGGCATGGGCCCGGCGCTCAACATCGCGGCCTCCAGCGGCGCCTATGTGCTGGCCGATCGCGGCACCTGGCTCAGCTTCAAGAACCGCGCCGATCTGGCGGTGCTGGTGGAAGGCGACAAGCGCCTGTTCAACCAGTACGGCGTGATGGTGGTGAGTCCGGCCAGGTTCCCGAACCTCGACAGCGCCGGGGCGCAGAAGTTTGTCGACTGGGTGATCTCGCCGGCGGGGCAGTCGACCATCGCGGCCTACAAGATCGACGGCGAGCAGCTTTTCTTCCCGAACGCCGGGCGCTGAGACGCTGCGCGGACCGGGTCAGCGAACGGGCGCCGACGGCGAGCCGGAACGCGGCACCGGCCGGCGGCCCAGCCCGGCGAACAAGGCCATCAGCGGCGTGGTCATCGCGGTGGTGGCCAAGGCCATGACCAGCAGCATGGTGAACAGCTCCGGACCGATCAGGCCGGCGTCGAGGCCGATCTTCATCACGATGAGTTCCATCAGGCCGCGTGCGTTCATGAGCGCGCCGGTCGCCAGGCTGTCGCGCCAGGGGTAGCCGGCGACGCGGGCGCCGGCCGCGCCACCGGCGATCTTGCCGATGACCGCCATGGCGAGCACCAGCAGCATGGCGCCGAGGCTGCCGCCGACGAAGGCGCTGGGCGTGGTGCCCAGGCCGGCGAGGGCGAAGAACAACGGCATCAGCACGACGATCGAGAACGGCTCGATGCGCTTGGCCAGGGAGTCCAGCAGGCGGTCGTCGCGCGGCAGTGCGACGCCGAACAGGAAGGCGCCGAACACCGCGTGCAGGTGCAGCCACTCGGTGACCAGGGCGGTGGCGAGCAGCCCGATCATCAGCGAGGCCAGCACCGGCAGGCTGGGCTCGCCCTCGGGCGCGTGGCGGCGCAGCAGCCAGGCGAAGGCCGGGCGCACCGCCCCGAACAACACGCCGATCAGCAGCAGTACACCGCCGCCGGTCTTCGCCAGGCCCAGGTAGCCGTCGCCCGCGCCCACCATGGCGACGACGAAGGCCAGCAGCACCCAGGCGAACACGTCCACCACCGCGGCGGAGGCGAGCGAGAGCTGTCCGAAGGCCGTCTGCGTCAGGCCGCGGTCCTTGAGGATGCGCGCCATGACGGGAAACGCGGTGATCGACAGCGCCGCGGCGATGAAGAGCGCGAAGGGCCAGAAGCCGACGCCGGCCGGCGCCAGCGTCGGATGCAGCGCGGGCGCGATGGCCAGGCCCAGCGCCATGGGCACGGCCACGCTCAGCACCCCGACCGAGCCGGCGGCCCGCAATTGCTCGCGCACGCCCTGGCGGGCCCGCAGCTCGAGGCCGACGATGAACATGAACATCACCAGCCCGACGGTCGACAGCGCGGACAGCCCGGCCAGCGAGCCCTTGGCGAACAGCTGCGCATGCAGCGTCGGGAACAGGGTGCCCATCACGACGGGGCCGAGCAGCATGCCGGCGGCCATCTCGCCGACCACGCCGGGTTGCCCCAGGTAGCGCAACAGCCAGCCGCAGGCGCGCGCCGTGGCGAGGATGACGATCAGCTGCAGCAGCAGGACGGTGGCGGACATGGTGCTTCCGATGGCGAGGGAGGGCAGGATATCAGCGGATCAGGCTTCGGCCGCCAGCAGCGCGTGCAGCGAGGCCACCTGGCGACGCAGGTCGGCGTTCTCGGCCGTCAGTTCGGCAATGCGCTGCGTGAGGCGCGCAACCTCGTCCGGTTCATCCGAGGCTTCGGCCGGCGCAGGCTCCGGGCGCGCCGGGCGCTTGGCCTCGCGCACCCGCTTGGCGGCCTGCTTGAGCTCGTCCTTGCCGCCGTTGGCCGCGGCGATCTGCTCTTCGGCCGGCAGCGTCGCCACGGCGGCCGCGGCATTGATCGAGATCGTGCCGGACTTGACCGCCGCCACCAGCTCGGGGGCCGCCTGTTTCTGGATCTTCTCGATCATCACGACCTGGCTGCTGCTCAGCCGCGCGGCCTTGGCGATCGCCTCGCGGCTGTTGAGCGGCGCCGCCGGCGGCAGGGCCGGATCGGCGTCGAAGGGCGGGTCGTCGGCGTCGTCGGCCGGCGCCGCGGCGGCCCGGGCCTTCTGGCCGGCCACGATGTCCTTCTTGCGCAGCGCCAGCACGCCGCGCAGGAAGTCCGACACGCTGCGCCGGCCCAGGTGCTGGTCGATCATCCAGAGGTGAACGTCCTCGAGCGACTTGAAGCGCGTGTTCTGCACCGTCTGGAACGGCAGCCCGTGCTTCTGGCAGATGCCGTAGCGGTTGTGGCCGTCGACCAGCACGTCGCCCCACAGCACCAGCGCATCGCGGCAGCCTTCGGTGAGGATGCTGCGCTCCAGCGATTCATATTCGTCCGGGGTCAACGGGTCGATATAGGATTTCAGTTCTTCGTTGACGACGATGTTCATGGAGCGCGATGCGGATGCGGGACAAGGGGCGGGATTCTAGCGAGCCCCATGCCCGCGACCTTCAGGCGCCGAGCTTGCGTGCGATCAGGTCCTTCATGATTTCGCTGGTGCCGCCGTAGATGCGCTGGATGCGCGCGTCGGCATACAGGCGGGCGATCGGGTATTCGGCCATGTAGCCGTAGCCGCCGAACAGTTGCAGGCATTCGTCCGTGACCTTGCCCTGCTGCTCGGTGCACCACCACTTGGCCATGTAGGCGGCCTCGGGCTCGAGCTGGCCGTCGAGCAGCCGCTGGATGCAGTCGTTGACGAAGCTGCGCACCACGTGTGCGAGGGTCGCGCACTCGGCCAGCTTGAAGCGCGTGTTCTGGAAGTCGAACACGGTGTGGCCGAAGGCCTGGCGCTGCTGCGTGTAGGCGACAGTCAGTTCGACCGCCCGCTCGATCACCGCGGCCGCCGGCACGCACAGCAGCAGGCGCTCGTAGGGCAGCTGGCTCATCAACTGCGCGAAGGCGCTGCCTTCTTTTTCGCCCAGCAGTTGGCCGGTCGGCACGCGCACGCCGTCGAAGAACAGCTCGGCCGTGTCCGATGCATGCTGGCCCAGCTTCTCCAGCCTGCGGCCGATCCGGAAGCCCGGCAGGTCGTCGGTCTCGAGCACCACCAGCGAGACGCCGCGGCTGCCGGCGTCGCCGGTGCGCACGGCCACCACCAGCAGGTTGGCGGTGAAGCCGTTGGTGATGAAGGTCTTGGCGCCGTCGATCACATAGGCATCGCCGTCGCGCCGGGCGCGCGTGCGCAGGGCCTTCAGGTCGGAGCCGCAGCCGGGCTCGGTCAGCGCGATGCCGGCCAGCAGCTCGCCGCTGGCGAGCCGGGGCAGCCAGCGCTGCTTCTGGGCCTCGGTACCGTAGTCGAGGATGTAGTGCGCGGCCAGGTTGTGGACCGCGGTGTTGGCCGGCACCTCGGCCTTGGCGAGTTCGTCCTGCACCACCAGCTGGTAGGCCAGCGAGGCGCCGGCGCCGCCGTAGGCTTCGTCGAGTTCGGGCAACAGGAAACCCAGCCGGCCGAAGGGGCGCCAGGTCTCGCGCGGGATGTAGCCCTGGCGGCGCCAGCCGTCGAGCCGGGGCGCGAGCTCGGCCGCGATGTAGCGGCGCACCGGGTCGCGGAAGGCTTCGATCTCGTCGTCCATCCAGCGATGGCGCAGCAGTGAGGGGAGCATGGGTTGGCTCGTCAGTGGGATGCGCGGGCCAGGAAGCGCGCGCAGGCATCGTGGAAGAAGGGGCCGGCAACGTGCTGGCGCTGCGCCGTGCGTTCGTCGGCGAGCTGCAGTTCGAGGCTGCGGGCGGGCGCCGCGTCGATCAGCCGGCGCGTGTCGCGCAGCGCGGCCGCCGACGTGCGGCCCAGCCGCTGGCCCAGGGCCTGGGCTTCGGCCTGCACCGCGTCGTCGGCGATGCAGCGCCAGACCAGGCCCCATTGCTCGGCCTGCGCGGCGTCGATCCGCTCGCCGAGCAGCGCGATGCCCAGCGCGCGGCTGCGCCCGAGCAGGCGCGACAGCAGCCAGGTGGCGCCCAGATCGGGCACCGCACCGAGCTGCGACACCTGCGGCACCAGGAAGTAGGCCGAACGCGCGGCCAGCACCACGTCGGCCGCCAGCGCGATGCCGACCGCACCGCCGACGCAGGGCCCGTTGACCGCAGCGACCACGGGCACCGGGCATTCGGCGATGGCGAGCGTGAGCGGGTTGCCGACGTCTTCCATGTAGCGGCCGATCTCGGCCTGCGCGTGAGGGCTGCCGCCGGCCAGCACTTCGCCGAACCAGCCGATGTCGCCGCCGGCCGAGAAGGCGCGGCCGGCGCCGGTCAGCACGATCGCGCGGGTTCGCGCGTCGGCGCTGGCGGCCTGCAGCGCCTGCGCCAGTTCGACCATCAGCGGCGGCGAGAGCGCGTTGAGCGCCTCGGCGCGCTCGAGCGTGAGGGTGGTCACGCCGTCCTGGAGCGCACTGCGCACGAGGGCCGTCATTCTCAAATCCCGGTCAGGCCGCCGCTGCACATCAGCGTCTGGCCGCTCACGTAGTCCGACTCGGGAATGCACAGCAGGTAGACCGCGCCGGCCGCCTCGTCGGGCGTGCCGCCGCGGCCGAGCGGGATGCTGCGCTCCATCGCGGCCATCAGCTCGGGGTTGACGCCGACCTTGATGTCGCGGCCGTCGATGCGGGCGGTGCCGCCGTCGGCGGCGCTGCCGGTGAGCCGGGTCTTGATGAAGCCGTAGGCCACGCAGTTGACCGTGACGTTCATGCGCCCCCATTCCTTGGCCAGGGTCTGCGTCAGGCCGACGATGCCGGCCTTGGCGGTCGAATAGTTGGCCTGGCCCGCATTGCCGAACAGGCCCGCCACCGACGAGATGTTGACCACCTTGCGCATCACGCGCTGGCCGGCCTCGCCTTCGGCCTTGGCGAGCGCGCGGATCACCGGCTGGGCGGCGCGCAGGACGCGGAACGGCGCCGTCAGGTGGCAGTCGAGCATTGCGTACCACTGCTCGTCCGTCATCTTCTGGATCACGTTGTCCCAGGTGTAGCCGGCGTTGTTGACGATGATGTCCAGGCCTTTGTACTCGTTCACCGCGGTGGCGACGAAGCGCTCGGCGAAATCCGTCGCCGTGACGTTGCCGATGCAGGCGACCGCCTGGCCGCCGGCCTCGCGGATGGCCTGCACGGCTTCCTGGGCCGGCTCGGCGTCGAGGTCGTTGACGACGATGCGCGCGCCTTCGCTGGCGAGCTTCAGCGCGATCGAGCGCCCGATGCCGCGGCCCGAGCCGGTGACGAGGGCGACCTTGCCTTCGAGTTTGCGTGTCATGCTTTTCCTTCTGTGGGTTTCAGGGCAGGGCGACCAGCGCCTCGCCGACGATCTTGGTCTGGCCGAACTGGTTGGCACTCATGAGCTCGATGCGCACGCAGCGCTCGCCGGCCTGCTCGAGCTTCTCGACCACGGTGCCGCTGCAGCGCATCGCATTGCCCAGGTGGGTGATGCCCTGGAAGCGGGCGTCGAAGCGGCGCAGCCGGCTCTGCGGCGCCCAGGCGGTGAGCAGGCGGCCGAGCCAGGCCATGCCCAGCATGCCCTGCGCGAAGACGTCGGGCATCCCGGCGCGGCGCGCCACGTCGATGTCGATGTGGATCGGGTTGTGGTCGCCCGAAGC
Source organism: Variovorax davisae (assembly GCF_030316845.1). GTDB lineage: Bacteria > Pseudomonadota > Gammaproteobacteria > Burkholderiales > Burkholderiaceae_C > Variovorax > Variovorax davisae. The sequence goes on along the minus strand of NZ_JASZYS010000009.1, from coordinate 148,269 downwards.
GCCGGCGAACAGGGCCAGCGTGGCTCGGTCGACCGGGGGCAGCTGCAGCGGCGGCAGGGCGTCGCCGACCTGCACGCCGTCGAAGGTGGGAGGGTTCATGGGGCGTGCTCCTAGTGGCGGCAGACGATGACGGTGCGCAGCTCGGCGACCAGTTCGCCGTGCTGGTTGGTGGCGCGCGCGGTCTTGACGACGAACTCCAGCGCGCCGTTCTTCTTGTCGTAGATGTCGCTGATCGTGCTGCGCACGGTGATGGTGTCGCCGGCGCAGGCCGGTGCATGAAAGCTGAAACCCTGCTCGCCGTGCAGCAGCTTGGCGATCGGGATCTGCAGGTCGGCCAGCAACCTGTCGGAGGCGCCCGCGTCGAGCTCGGCCGCGAACAGGAAGGTCGGCGGCGCCGGCAGGTCGGGGTAGCCGGCGTCGCGCGCCGCGGCGACATCGGTGTAGACCGGATCGGTCTCGCCGATCGCCTTGGCGAAGAACTGCAGCCGGCTGCGCTCGATCGGCAGCACCGATGCGGGCAACTCGTGGCCGATCCATTTCTTGTCGATCATGGGCACTCCTGGTTCAGACGCGTTCGTAGAGGGTCACGACACAGGCGCCGCCGAGCCCGAGGTTGTGCTGCAGCGCCAGCCGCGCACCTTCGACCTGGCGCTGTTCGGCCGTGCCGCGCAGCTGGTGGGTGAGCTCATAGCACTGGGCCAGGCCGGTGGCGCCCAGCGGATGGCCCTTGCTCAGCAGGCCGCCCGAGGGGTTGGTGACCACCTGGCCGCCGTAGCTGTTGTCGCCGTCGCAGATGAACTGCTCGGCCCCGCCGGGCTCGCACAGGCCGAGCGCCTCGTAGCTGATCAGTTCGTTCTGCGCGAAGCAGTCGTGCAGCTCGACGACGTCGAGGTCTTCCGGCCCGACGCCCGCGGCCTCGTAGACCTGCCGTGCCGCCGCCTGCGCCATGCCGAAGCCGACCACTTCGCGCATGTCGCGGGCCTCGAAGCTGACGGGGCGGTCGGTGGTCATCGCCTGGGCCCGGATGCGCACGCTGCGCGCCAGGCCGTGCCGCTCGGCGAAGGCGCCCGAGCAGATGACGGCCGCGGCCGCGCCGCAGGTCGGCGGGCAGGCCATCAGGCGGGTCATCACGCCGGGCCACATCACCGGGGCGTTCATGACCTCGTCCTCGGTCACCACCTTGCGCAGCAGCGCCAGCGGGTTGTTCGCCGCGTGGCGGCTGGCCTTGGCGCGGACCTTGGCGAAGGTCGACAGCTGGGTGCCGTACTGCTGCATGTGGGCCAGGCCGGCACCGCCGAAGTAGCGCAGCGCCAGCGGGATCTCGTCGTGCCCGACCAGCGCCGCGGTGGCCTTGTCGAAGCGCTCGAAGGGGCTGGGCCGGTCGGTGAAGACCGCGCCGAGCGCGCCCGGGCGCATCTGCTCGAAGCCGAGCGCCAGCACGCAGTCGGCGGCGCCGCTGGCCACCGCCTGGCGGGCCAGGAACAGCGCGGTCGAGCCGGTCGAGCAGTTGTTGTTGACGTTGACGATCGGAATGCCGCTCAAGCCGACTTCGTACAGCGCGTGCTGCCCCGCGGTGGAGTCGCCGTAGACATAGCCGGCATAGGCCTGCTGCACCTGCTCGTAGCCGATGCCGGCGTCGGCCAGCGCCAGCCGGGTGGCCTGGGCCGCCATCTGCGGGTAGGCCTCGCCGGCCCCGGGCTTGGTGAAGGGGATCATGCCGACCCCGGCGACGAACACATCCTGGTTCATGAAAAGCTCCTTGGCAAGGAAAACGGGTTCAGGCCACGGCGCGCTCGCGGCCCTGCCAGAAAGGTTCGCGCAGCCGGGTCTTGAGCACCTTGCCGGCGCCCGACAGCGGCAGCGCATCGACGAAGTCGACGCTGCGCGGGCACTTGTAGCCCGCGATCAGGGACTTGCAGTGGGCGATCAGCGCGGCCTGCGCGAGCTCTCGTTCGGGCCGCCGCACCACCACCGCATGCACGCTCTCGCCCCACTCGTCGCTCGGGATCGCGATCACTGCGCAGGCCAGCACCGCAGGGTGCTGCGCCAGGGCGTTCTCGACCTCCGCCGAATAGACGTTCTCGCCGCCCGTGATGATCATGTCCTTGAGCCGGTCGGCGATGAAGATGAAGCCGTCGTCGTCCATCCAGGCGCCGTCGCCGGTGTGCATCCAGCCGTCGCGCAGTGCCGCCGCGGTGAGGCCCGGCTGGTTCCAGTAGCCCTGCATCACGTTGGGTCCGCGCACGACCACCTCGCCGACCGTGCCGCGCGTCACCTCGATGCCCTGCGGGTCGACGATGCGGACCTCGGTGCAGTGGCTGGCCCGGCCGGCCGAGCGCAGCTTGCCGAGGTGGCGCGCCTCGCGCGTGTGGTACCAGGCCGGATTGAGGGTCGCGAGCGGCGACAGTTCGGTCATGCCGTAGGCCTGCGCGAACGCGACGCCGGGCAGGGCGCTCATCGCGCGTTCGAGCACCGCCTCGGCGATCGTCGAGGCCCCGTACGTGATGGCGCGCAGCGAGCCCAGGTCGCGCCCCTTCTTCATCGCCGGGTGGTCGACCAGCATCTGGATCATGGTGGGGACCAGCAGCGCGTGCGTCACGCGGTCGCGCTCGATGACGTCGAGCACCTGCTCCGGGTTGAACACCGGGATGATCGAATGCGCGTTGCCCTCGATCCAGTGCGGCATCGCCAGGCCCATGTCGGCCAGGTGGAACATCGGCGCGCAATGCAGGTAGATGCCGTCGGGCCCGGCCAGGCCCTCGGCGCGCAGCGCCATGCCCGAGCTGCACATGTTGGTGTGGCTCAGCATCACGCCCTTGGGAAAGCCGGTGGTGCCGCCGGTGTAGAAGATGCCGGCCAGGTCCTCGCCGCGGCGCAGGGCGTCGGGCACCGGCGTGGCCTGCGCCAGCAGGGCCTCGTACGCATGCATGCCGGCAGGCGCATCGTCGTCGCCGCAGTACACGACCTCGCGCAGGGTCGTGGCCTCGCGCCTGAACTGATCGACCAGCGGGGCGAAGCTCGCATCGACCAGCAGGATGGTCGAGCCCGAGTCGTTCAGCGAATAGAGGATCTCGGCCGGCGACCAGCGGATGTTGCAGGGGTTGAGCACGCCGCCGCCCCAGGGCACGGCCATCTGGTATTCGAGGTAGCGGTCGGAGTTGAGCGACAGCATCGCGACCCGGTCGCCGCGCTGCATGCCGAGCGCCTGCAAGGCCGCTGCCAGGCGCGCCACCCGGTCGATCAGTTCGCCGAAGCTGCGTCGGCGATCGCCGAAGCGCACCGCCACGCGATCCGGGTGTTGCTGCGCCGCGCGGTGCAGCGCCTGAGTGAGGTACATGTCTTTTGTCTCCTTGCGGCCCCGGGATTCCGCGGCCTTGTTCTGGGTGGGCTCATGGTAGAAACCGCCGGCCATCCGGACGATTGCGCTTCGCATCGATCCGATGGCAAAAGACCTCAACCCGCATCCCGCCAAGGAGGCTTCGATCGATGCTGCGTCCGCCGGTCACGATCTCGATCGCGTTCGTCAAGGGCATGGTGTCCGGCGTCCAGGCGCGTGGCCGCGGCTGCGACGACCTGCTGGCCGAGGCCGGCATTCCCCCCGGGCTGCTGCAGGAACCCGGGGCGCGCGTCACGGCCGACCAGTACGCGGCGCTGTTCGGGCTCCTGATCGAGCGCTTCGACGACGAATGCCTGGGCTTCCTGTCGCGGCCCCTGCGGCGCGGCAGCCTGGCCCTCATGACCCGCGCGGCGATCGACGCGCCGACGCTCGAAGCCGCGACCCGTCGCGTCGCCCACGTGTTCCGCCTGCTGCAGGACGACCTGCGGCTGGAACCGGTGCGCGACGATGCCCTGGCGGGCGTGGCGCTGCGGGTGGTGGACCCGGCGCAGCCGCGCCCGGCCTTCCTGCACGAACTGATGCTGCGCGTGGTCTGGCGTCTGCTGGCCTGGCTGGCGGGCGGGCAGCTGCCGGCGGTGCGCTTCGATTTCGCGTTCCAGAGCCCGGCCTACGCGAGCAGCTACGGCAAGGTCTTTCCGGCGCCGCTGCAATTCGGCTGCGCGCAGTCGGCGTTCTGGTTCGATGCGGTGCAGCTGAAGCAGCCGGTGCGCCGCGACGAGGGCGCGATGCGGGCCTTCCTGGCCGACGCGCAGGCCCAGGTGATCGTGCCCCGGCGCGGCGACGACCTGTGCAGCGCGCGCGTGCGCGGCCATCTGCAGCACACCCAGCCCGCCTGGCCCGACCTGGCAGCCACCGCCGAGGCGCTGCACATGTCGACCTCGACCTTGCAGCGGCGGCTGGCCAGCGAAGGCACCTCGTTCCAGTCGCTCAAGGACGAGCTGCGCCGCGACACCGCGATCGTGCGCCTGATCTCGGGCACGGTGCCGCTCGCGACGCTGGCCTTCGAACTCGGCTTTGCCGACAGCGCGGCCTTCCAACGCGCCTTCAAGGTGTGGACCGGCAGCGCGCCCGGCGCCTACCGCCGCGGCGGGCCCTGAGTCAGCGGTCCATCGGCAGGTAGATGCCTTCCTTGATCTCCTCCATCACCACGTAGCTGTTCGACTCGGCCGGCACCGGCAGCTTCTTCAGCAGGTCGCCGAGCAGGTTGCGGTAGTCGCTCATGGCGCGCAGCCGGGCCTTGACCAGGTAGTCGAAGCCGCCCGACACCAGGTGGCATTCCATCACCTCGGGCACGTGCAGCAGCTCCTGGCGGACCTTGTCGAAGACATCGGCCGACTTCGACGACAGCGTGATCTCGACGAACACCAGCAGCGTCTTGCCAACCGCCTGCGGGTCGATGCGTGCGTGGTAGCCGGTGATGACGCCCTCGCGCTCCATGCGCCGCACCCGCTCGGAGCAGGGCGAGGTCGACAGGCCGATCTGCTCGGCCAGGTCGGTCATCGAGATGCGGCCCTGGCGCTGCAGGATGTCGAGGATCTTGCGGTCGGTGCGGTCGAGGTCGGTCATTTCACTCCTAGGGGGCCTTCTGGCAGGCTGGAAGCAGCTGAAAACACTGCGAATTGGCAAAAATTCAGTGGAGTTTATCGATGATCAATTCATAACATTGACTCCTTTCCTGCGTCCTTGGAGTTTTGCGATGAAAGTGATCGTTCTGGGCGGTGGTGTGATCGGCGTGACCACCGCGTATTACCTGGCGCGCAACGGCGCCGAGGTGACCCTGATCGATCGCCAGGGCGGCCCGGCGCAGGAAACCAGCTTCGCCAATGCCGGCCAGGTCTCGCCCGGCTACTCGACGCCCTGGGCGGCGCCGGGCATCCCGCTCAAGGCCCTCAAGTGGATGTTCCAGAAGCACGCGCCGCTGTCGATCCGTCCCGACGGCTCGCTGTTCCAGCTGCGCTGGATGGCGCAGATGCTGCGCAACTGCTCGCCCGATCGCTATGCGCTCAACAAGGAGCGCATGATGCGCGTGGCCGAATACAGCCGCGACTGCCTGCGCGCGCTGCGCGCCGACACCGGCATCCGCTACGAGCAGCGCACCCAGGGCACCCTGCAGCTGTTCCGCACCCAGGCGCAGCTCGATGCGGTGCAGCGCGACCTGGCCGTGCTTGACGAATGCGGCGTGCCCTACACGCTGCTCGACCGCAGCCGCCTGGCGAGCGTCGAACCCGCCCTGGCGCGCACCGGCAACCTGCTCGCCGGCGGCCTGCACCTGCCGAACGACGAGACCGGTGACTGCAACCTGTTCACCCAGGGCCTGGCCACGATCGCCCGCGGGCTGGGCGTCGACTTCCGCTTCGACCAACCGGTCGACGGCCTGGTCAGCGAAGGCGGCCGGATCACCGGCGTGCGCCTGGGCGGCGCGGCGGGCGAGGTGCTCAGCGCCGACCGCTACGTGCTGGCCTTCGGCAGCTATTCGCGCGACTTCATCGCGCCGCTCGGGCTCGACATCCCGGTCTATCCGGTCAAGGGCTATTCGCTGACGGTGCCGCTGGTCGATCCCGCGCTGGCGCCGCAGTCCACGGTGCTCGACGAGACATTCAAGGTCGCGGTCACGCGCTTCGACGACCGCATCCGGGTCGGCGGCATGGCCGAGCTCGGCGGCTTCGACCTGCGCCTGAATCCGCGCAGGCGCGAAACCCTGGAGCGGGTCATCACCGACCTGTTCCCCTGCGGCGACCTGCCGCGCGCCAGCTTCTGGACCGGCCTGCGGCCGATGACGCCCGACAGCACGCCGATCGTCGGCCCGACCCGCTACGGCAACCTGTTCCTCAACACCGGCCACGGCACGCTGGGCTGGACCATGGCCTGCGGCTCCGGCAAGCTGGTGGCCGACCAGGTCATGGGACGGCGGCCGGACATCCGCACCGACGGGCTGTCGGTCGATCGCTATCTGACGGCCGCGCCGGGACGGGCCAGCGCGGGCCGCCCGCAAGGCGTGCCGGCCTGAGGGCATGACCTCCGGGGTCATCGACCCGCGCGGGCCGCACGGCGACCATTCATCCACCCCGCGCTGTTGCGGGTCGTGAATCGAAAGGAACCGCCATGAACACCGCCGCCATCGATGCCACCCGCGTGGCCGAGCACTACATCGCCGTCTGGAACGAGACCGATGCCGAGCGCCGCCTGAAGCTGCTCGAAACCCATTGGACCGAGGACGCGCGCTATGTCGATCCGCTGGCGCAGGCCAGCGGCCGCCCGCAGATCAGCGCGCTGGTCGGCGGCGTGCAGGAGCGCTTTCCCGGCTTTCGCTTCGCGCTCAAGGGCCAGCCCGACGCGCACGGCGACCGGCTGCGCTTCTCGTGGACCCTGGGGCCGAGCGGCGCCGAGGACCTGATAGCGGGCACCGACTTCGCGCAGCTCGACGCCGGCCGGCTGCAATCGGTCACCGGCTTCCTGGACAAGGTGCCGGTCGGCGCCTGATCCGCGGCGGGGCGGGTGCGGGCCATCGGCACAATGCCGGCATGGCGAAAGCACCTGCAACCGCATCCCCCCGCTTCGGCGACGCGCTCGGCCACGGCATGAGCGACAAGCGCATCGAGATCCTGCGCGGCATCGGCCGCAGCGGCAGCATTTCGCAGGCCGCGCGCGACGCCGGCGTCAGCTACAAGGCCGCCTGGCAGGCGGTCGCGACCCTGACCAACCTGGCCGGCGTTCCCCTGGTGGCGAGCGCCGTCGGCGGTGCCGGCGGTGGCGGCGCCACCTTGACGGCGCATGGCGCGCAACTGCTCGAACTCGCGCAGGCGCTGGACCTGGCGCGGCGCGCAGTGCAGACGGGCGCCGAAGCGGCAGGAGGGGCGGGCGCCGGCACGGCGGTGGCGCGGCTCGCGATCCGCACCAGCATGCGCAACCAGCTGCCGGCCACCGTCGAGGCGGTCGAGTCGACCGGCCGGCTGGTGCGGGTGCGCCTGGCGCTGGGCGGCAGCCAGCGCATCGCCGCCCGCATCACGCGGGAGAGCGCGGAGCTGCTCGGGCTGGCCGAAGGCATGCAGGCGATCGCGCTGTGCAAGGCGACCGCCGTGCGGGTCGAGCGGGCCTCGGCCGAGGGCCGCCCCAAAGGCAATCACGTGGTGGGCGTGGTCGCCGGCGTGGCGCGGGGCGACGATGGCGACGAGATCTCGGTGGCACTCGAAGGCGGCCTGCAACTGGTGGGCTTCGCGCCCAGCGGCACGGCGCTGCGCGGGCGCCAGCGCGTGCTGGCCGCGGTCGACGAGGCGGCCGTGGTGGTGGCGCTGCCCGGTTGACCGGGTTCTCAGGCCGCCGTGCCGAGCCGGTCGAGTTCCTGCCGGATCGACGCCGCGCTGTCCGGTCGAACCAGCCGGCCGACCTCCTGGCCGTCGCGCAGGAAGACCAGCGTCGGCCACAGCTTGACCTTGAACGAGCGGCCCAGCGCGCGACCGCTGCCGTCTTCGATCTTCAGGTGGCGCAGCGCGGGTGCCGCGGCCAGCGATTCGGCCAGCAGCGGCTGCGCCGCCTTGCAGAAGCCGCACCAGTCGGTGCCGAACTCGACCAGCGTGGGGCCGGGCAGCGCGTCGACCTCTTCGCGCGAAGGCGCGAGCGTTGAATAGCTTGAACTCATCCGGCGATTCTGCGCGAGCCGCAAGAAACCCGCTCGCGGCCGCCGCCGGGGGCGCTCAGCTGAGCAGCCGGCCGTTGGAGCTGATCACGGCGACATCCACGAACTGGTTGCCTTCGCGGTTGCCGCGGCCGTAGTTGATCTTCACGCCGCCGAGGTCGTAGGCCTCGATGTGCTCCAGCGCGGCGATCAGGCCGGCGCGCGTCGGCGACGGACCGGCGCGGCGCAGGCCCTCGCCCAGGACGCAGGCGTCCATGTAGCCCTCCAGGCTCGGCAGCGAGAACTCCTTGACGCCACTGGCCAGCATGTCGGCCTGGTAGCGGCGCACGATCTCGAACTTGGTCGCGAAGGGCGAGGGCACGACGATCGCGAAGCCCAGGCCATGGGCCAGGTCGCCCATCGCGCCGAGCGCGCTGGCCGTGATCGACAGGCCGTAGGCACTGCTCTTGCCGCCGGCCTTGCGCAGGGCGCGAACGAAGGCCGGCGCGGTCCCGGCCAGGCCGATGATGACGATCTGCGGCTCGGCCGCAGCGATCTTGGCGGCGGCGGCGTCGACCTCCATGCTGGTCGTGCTCGGCGTGCTGGCGACCACCGCGGGCTCGAGCTTGGCCTTGGCGAGCGCGGCCTTGAAACCCGCCAGCAGCGACTGGCCCAGCGGGTCTTCCGAATAGACGATGCCGATGCGCGACTGGCCCAGCACGGAGGCGGTGGCGATCAGGCGGTCGAGTTCCTGGTCGTAGTTGGCGCGCACCCAGAAGGTGTTGGGCGCCGCCTTCTTGCGCAGCGAGACCGTGCCGGTGTTCGGGCCGACCACGGCCATGCCGGGCACGGCATCGCTGATCTCGGCGGTCTGCCGCGTGCCCAGCGGGTGCACCATGGCCAGCACCGAGCTGTCGGCGGCGAAGGCGAGGGCGTTGGACTTGGCGATGTCCGGCTTGAACTGGTCGTCGGCCATCACCAGCTCGACCTTCGTGCCGTTGATGCCGCCGGCCCGGTTCAGGGCGTTGAAGTAGGCCGACGATCCCACGAACAGGGCGATGCCGTTGGCCTTCTCGACGCTGCTGTTGTCGAACGAGGCGCCGATGCGCAGGGTCCGGGCCTGGGCGAACACCGGCAGTCCGAAGCCGGCCGCGGCTGCAAGGCCGGCGGCGCCGGCGATGCGGGTGATGACCTGGCGCCGGGTGGGTTTCGACGGCAGGGAAAAGCTATTGGCCTCAGGCTCACGCATGGTCAACGTCCAATCAGGCCGCCGGATTCGGCGCGCGGGTTTTAACAGACGCTGACAATAGCAACAATTTGTAAAACTGTCACTAGGGCGATGCCGGGCGTGGGTCCGTCAGCGACCCCGGCCGAGCTTTCTGTAGACGGTGGCGCGGCTGATGCCCAGTGCCCGCGCGGCCTCCGCCACGTTGCCGCGGGCGTCGTCGACGGCCTTGCGGATCAGGGCCGACTCGACGTCGCGCAGCCGCGGCGCAGGGGCGCCGGCGACCGCGCCCGGCCGGGGCTGCCGCGCCAGCCGCGGCCGGGCCTGGACCCGCAGGCCCGACCACAGCGGCACCTCGAGCACGGCGTCGCCGCGCCGGGCGGCATCGAACAGCATTTGCGGCGGCAGCGCGAAGAGGTCGTTGCAATGGAGCGACGGTCGCCCGCCGAGCGGCTGGTGCAGCATCTGGCGCGCGGCGGCGTTGGCCCCGCTGATGCTGCCGTCGGCGTCGACGCACAGCAGGCCTTCGGTGTCGGTGCCGGCGACGCTGCCCGGCCAGCCGATCTGCAGCAGCAGCTCGCAGGGGTGGCCTTGCACCAGCGCGTTCTCGATGCTGCGGGCCGATGAAGCCGCCAGATGGCGCAGTTCGGGCCGCTCGACCACCTGGACCCCGGTCAGGTCGAGCATCCCGATGCATTCGCCCCGCGGGCCGAACAGCGGCGCGCCGGCGCAGCTGTAGATGCTGGTGTCGTCGAAGAAATGCTCGCCGCGATGCAGCCAGACCGCGGCCTGTTCGGCCAGCGCCGCACCGATCGCCGTGGTGCCGACGGCGCGCTCCGACAGGTCGACGCCGACGCGCGCGATGTCGCGCGCATGGCGCGCGGCCGGGTCGCTGCCTGCGGGCAGGGCACCGACGTCGACCACGATGCCGTCGGCGTCGGTCAGGATGGCGAAATAGCGGGTGTCGGCGATTGCCCGTGACAGGCGGTCGAGCACCGGTCGCGCCGCCGCCACGAGCGCGCGGTTGCGCTCGGCCACCCGCCGCGCCTGCTCGGCCGACACCGGATCGAAGCTCACGTGCTGCCGCGGGCGGTGCCCGGCGGCCAGGCAGCGCTGCCAGGAGCGCACCAGCCAGGGTTCGACGGGCGCCGCCAATGCATCGGCCGGGCGCTCGCCGTCGATCCAGGCGCGGCGCGCCTGGGCGATCGACAGGGCGCGCTCGGGCGGCGGCGAAGCGAAAGAGGGCGTCATCGTGTGGGCATCGGGCCTGAGCGGCGCCTGTTCGGGACTCGCCGAAGGGCGAGCTGTTTCATTTTGAGAATTTCAAGGACAACGCGCAAGCGCCTAGGGTTTTGCCTAGGATCGTGCCTTGGCCGGCCGTCCAAGATCATGCGGCCGAAGTTCAGCCATCACCTACAACGGAGACAGCCACATGCAGGTTCCTTTCACGGTCAACGGCCGCGAGGTCACGGTCGACGCCCCCCCGAACACCTTCCTTGTGCAAGCGATTCGCGAGCATCTCCACCTGACCGGAACGCATGTGGGCTGCGACACCGCGCAGTGCGGCGCCTGCACCGTCCACGTCAACGGCCGCGCGGTCAAGTCGTGCAACGTGCTGGTTGCGCAGGTGGCCGGCGCCGAGATCACCACCATCGAGGGCATCGCCCAACCCGACGGCACCATGCACCCGATGCAGGCCGCCTTCAAGGAGTGCCACGGCCTGCAATGCGGCTTCTGCACGCCGGGCATGGTGATGAGCGCCATCGACCTGTGCACCCACCATCCGAAGTCGAGCGAGACCGAGATCCGCGAGCTGCTCGACGGCAACCTGTGCCGCTGCACCGGCTACCAGAACATCGTCAAGGCGGTCCAGATGGGCGGCGAGGCGATGGCCGCCGCGCCCGCCAAAGCCACGGCCACGGCCTGAGGAGCACGACATGGGCGCACCCGACTTCGCAGGCCTCCCGCACATCGGCGAGGCTCTCAAGCGCAAGGAAGACTACCGCTTCCTGACTGGCGCCGGCCAGTACACCGACGACATCGACCTGGCCAACCAGGCCCACTGCATCTTCGTGCGCTCGCCGCACGCGCATGCCACGATCAAGTCCGTCGACATTGGCGCCGCATCCAAGATGCCCGGCGTGGTCGGCATCTTCAGCGGCAAGGACGTCGAGGGAAAGATGGGCGGGCTGCCCTGCGGCTGGCTGATCAACAACCCCGACGGCACCCCGATGAAGGAGCCGATGCACCCGATCCTGGCGATCAAGAAGGTGCGCTATGTCGGCGACCATGTCGCGATGGTGGTGGCCGAGACCGTCGAGCAGGCGAAGAACGCGGCCGAGGCGGTGGTGGTCGACTACGACGTGCACCCGGCGCTGGTCGGCGTGGCCGATGCCGCGAAGAAGCAGAGCGGCGTCACGATCCATGACGAGGCGCCCGACAACCAGTGCTACAAGTGGGCGATCGGCGACAAGGCCGGCGTCGATGCCGCGTTCGTGAATGCGGCGCACGTCACCAAGCTCGACCTGGTCAACAACCGGCTGATCCCGAATCCGATGGAGCCGCGTGTCGCCATCGGAAGCTACAGCCGGGCCAACGAAGAGTACGTGCTCTACGTGTCGAACCAGAACCCGCACGTCGAGCGGCTGCTGATGACCGCCTTCGTGCTCGGCCTGCCCGAGCACAAGGTGCGCGTGATCGCGCCCGACGTCGGCGGCGGCTTCGGCTCCAAGATCTACCTCTATGCCGAGGATGTCTGCCTCACCTGGGCCTCGAAGCAGCTCAACCGCAGCATCAAGTGGACCGGCGAGCGCTCCGAGTGCTTCCTGTCCGACGCCCATGGGCGCGACCACGTGAGCCACGCCGAGATGGCGATGGACGCCCAGGGCAAGTTCCTGGCGCTGCGGGTGCACACCGACGCCAACCTCGGCGCCTACCTGTCGACCTTCTCGACCGCGGTGCCGACCATCCTCTACGCGACCCTGCTCGCGGGGCAGTACACGACGCCGCAGATCTACGTCGAGGTCGACGCCTGGTTCACCAACACCGCGCCGGTCGACGCCTACCGCGGCGCCGGCCGGCCCGAGGCCACCTACCTGCTCGAGCGCCTGGTGTCGCGCTGTGCCTGGGAGATGAACCTGGGCCAGGACGAGATCCGCAAGCGCAATTTCATCACCACCTTCCCCTACCAGACGCCGGTGGCGCTGCAGTACGACACGGGCGACTTCCACGCCTGCATGGACAAGTCGAAGCAGCTGGCCGACGTCGCCGGCTTCGCGGCCCGCAAGTCGGCCAGCGAGGCGCAGGGCAAGCTGCGCGGCATGGGCTACTCGAGCTACATCGAGGCCTGCGGCATCGCGCCGTCGAACATCGCGGGGGCGCTCGGCGCCCGCGCCGGCTTGTTCGAGTGCGGCGAGATCCGGGTCCATCCGACCGGCAGCGTGACCGTGTTCACCGGCTCGCACAGCCACGGCCAGGGCCACGAGACCACCTTCGCGCAGGTGGTGGCGGCGCGCCTGGGCATCGCGGTCGAGGCGGTGGACGTGGTGCACGGGGACACCGGGCGCGTGCCCTTCGGCATGGGCACCTACGGCTCGCGCTCGATCTCGGTCGGCGGCGCGGCGATCATGAAGGCGCTCGACAAGATCGAGGCCAAGGCCAAGAAGATCGCGGCCCACCTCATGGAGGCCAGCGACGCCGACATCGAGTTCGCCAACGGCGAGTTCACGGTCAAGGGCACCGACAAGAAGATCCCCTTCGGCCAGGTGGCGCTGACGGCCTACGTGCCGCACAACTACCCGCTCGACAAGCTCGAGCCCGGCCTCAACGAGACCGCCTTCTACGACCCGACCAACTTCACCTTCCCTGGCGGCACCTACATCTGCGAGGTCGAGATCGACAAGCAGACCGGCGAGGTCAAGGTCGACCGCTTCACCGCGGTCGACGACTTCGGCACCATCATCAACCCGATGATCGTCGAGGGCCAGGTGCACGGCGGGCTGGTGCAGGGCATCGGCCAGGCGCTGATGGAGAACTGCGTCTACGACAGCGAGGGCCAGCTGCTCACCGGCAGCTTCATGGACTACGCGATGCCGCGCGCCGAAGACTTCCCGATGTTCAAGCTCGACACCGTCTGCACGCCCTGCACCCACAACCCGCTGGGCACCAAGGGCTGCGGCGAGGCCGGCGCCATCGGCTCGCCGCCGGCGGTGATCAACGCCGTGCTCGACGCGCTGGCGCCGCTGGGCGTCAAGGACTTCGACATGCCGGCGTCGCCGCATCGCGTCTGGGAGGCCATGCGAAAGGGCAGCACCAGCGCCACCCAGCAGCCGCAGCAGCCGTCCCTGGCCGCGAGCACCCAAGGCCGTCCGGCTCCCTGAACAGCGAAGGAAAAAACACCATGTACGCCTTCACCCTCGAACGTCCCGCCACCCTGGCCGACGCGGTCAAGCTGGCCGCTGCGGGCGCCAAGCCGCTGGCCGGCGGCCAGACCCTGCTGGCTTCCATGAAGCTGCGCCTCTCGGCCCCGGAGCAACTGGCCGACCTGAGCGGCGTCAAGGAGCTCACCGGGATCAGCAAGTCCGCAGACACCCTCGTGATCGGTGCCATGTCGCGCCATCTCGATGTGGCCAACAACGCCGAGGTCAAGGCCGCCTACTCGGCGCTGGCCGACCTCGCCTCGCGCATCGGCGACCGGCAGGTCCGGGCCATGGGTACGCTCGGCGGCTCGGTCGCCAACAACGACCCCGCGGCCTGCTACCCGAGCGCGGTGCTCGGTTCGGGCGCCACCGTCATCACCAGCCAGCGCGAGATCGCGGCCGACGACTTCTTCCAGGGGCTCTTCACGACGGCCCTCGAAGACGGCGAGCTGATCAAGGCGATCCGCTTCCCGATCCCGCAGCGGGCCGCCTACGTCAAGCTGCGCCAGAAGGCGTCGAACTTTCCGCTGGTCGGCGTGTTCCTCGCGCAGTACCCGAGTGGCGTGCGGGTGGCGGTCACCGGCGCGGGCAATGGCGTGTTCCGCCACCAGGGCCTCGAGGACGCGCTGAACAAGGCTTTCACGGCGGAGTCCGCCGCCGGCGTCAAGATCGATGCCTCCGACCTCAACAGCGACCTGCATGCCTCGGCCGACTACCGGGCGAACCTGATCTCGGTGCTGACCCAGCGCGCCGTGACACAGGCCCTGGGCTAAGCTCTTTCGATGACCGAATCGACGCCTGCCGCGACCTCGCCTTTTTCCTCCATCGATGCGGTCGTGCAGGCGCTGCAGGGCGTCGGCTACTACGCCGATCGACGGCTGGCGACCGCGGTGTTCCTGGCCCTCAAGCTGCAGCGTCCGCTGCTGCTCGAGGGCGAGCCCGGGGTCGGCAAGACCGAGCTGGCGAAGGCCCTGTCGGCGGCGCTCGGGCGCGAACTCCTGCGCCTGCAGTGCTACGACGGGCTCGAGCAGCGCGAGGCGCTCTACGAGTGGAACTACGCGGCCCAGCTGCTCCACATGCGGGCCGCCGAGGCCCAGGGCGCATCGAGCGACATCGAGTCCGAGGTCTACCAGCCGCGCTACCTGATCCGCCGGCCGCTGCTGCAGGCGCTGCAGGCCGCGCCGCCGGGCGCGGTGCTGCTGATCGACGAGGTCGACCGCGCCGACGAGCCCTTCGAGGCCTTCCTGCTCGAATACCTCGGCGAATACCAGGTCAGCATCCCCGAACTGGGCACGGTGCGGGCGCTGGTGCCGCCGGTCACCCTGCTCACCAGCAACCGCACGCGCGAACTCAACGACGCGGTCAAGCGGCGCTGCCTCTATCACTGGCTCGACTATCCGGAGCGCGAACGCGAGCTGGCGATCGTGCGGGCCCAGGTGCCCGAGGCCGGCCGCGTGCTGTCGGAGCAGGTCGCGGCCTTCGTCGGCCGGCTGCGCTCGGCCCCGTTCGCCAGCGCCTTCCAGCGGGCGCCGGGCATCGCCGAGAGCGTCGAGTGGGCCAAGGCCCTGATCGCGCTCGACACGGTCGAGCTCGACCCCGAGGTGGTGGCCGACACCGCCGGCATCCTGTTCAAGCAGCGCGACGACGTCGCCGCGCTGACGCGCGAGCTGGCCTCCGACCTGCTCAAGTCCGAGGAGGAGGCCGCGTCTTGACCGCGCGCGTGCAGCAGCTCGGCGATGCCCGCCGCGGCAAGCTGGCCGGCAATCTCGCGGGCTTCGGCCGGGCGCTGCGGCGCGCCGGCGTGCGCACCGACGCCATGCGCATCGGGCTGGCGGCCGAGGCCGCGATGCTGGTGGGCGTCGACAGCCGCGGCGACCTGGCGTCCGCGATGGAGGCCGTGATGATCAGCCGCGAGGAAGACCGGGGGGTGTTCCGCGAGTTGTTCGACGCCTGGTTCCGCGACCCCGAGCTGGCCAACAAGCTGCTGGCCCAGATGCTGCCGAGCGCCGAAGGCAAGGCCGAGCCGTCGAAGCGTCGGCCGCGCGTGCGCGAGGCGCTGGCGGCACCGCGCGATGCGGTCAAGCCGGCGCAGACCGAGCGCGAGATCGACTTCGATGCCGCGATGACCGCCAGCGACCGGCAGCGGGTCCACCATGCCGATTTCAACGCGCTCGGCGCCGCCGAGTACCGGCTGGTCGAGCGGCTGGCGCGCGACATCGCGCTGCCGGTGCCGACCCTGCCTTCGCGCCGTCTGCGCGTGGCCGGCGACGGCGGCGTGCATTCGCGCATGCACTGGCCCGGCGTGCTGCACGAGGCGGCGCGCACCGGCGGCGAAATGCTGCGGCTGCCGAAGCTCTCGCGCCGCCGCCAGCCGCTGCCGCTGCTGGTGCTGATCGACGTCTCGGGTTCGATGGAGCGCTACGCCCGCCTGCTGCTGGCTTTCCTGCATGCGTCGACCCGGCGCGCGGGGCGGCGCGACGTGTTCGCCTTCGGCACCCACCTGACCGACCTGACGCCGACCTTCCGCATCGCCGACACCGATGCGATGCTGGCCGCGGCCGGCGCCGCCATCGACGATTTCGCCGGCGGCACCCGCCTGGGCGATTCGCTGGCCCAGCTGCGCCACGCGCACGCGCGGCGCCTCACCGGACGCCGCACACTGGTGCTGGTGATCAGCGACGGCCTCGACACCGGCGAGCCCGAGGCGCTGGAGCGCGAACTGCTGTGGCTCAAGCGGCATTCGCGGCGCGTGCTGTGGCTCAACCCGCTGCTGCGCTACGAGGGCTACGCTCCCCTTGCGCGCGGTGCGGCCATGTTGCACCGCCATGCAGACGCGATGCTCGCGGTCCACAATCTCAGCGCCCTCGAACAACTGGCGGCCAGCCTCGCGGCGCTGATGCGCGCAGGCCGGTAGCGGCCCGTCCCCCCACCAAGACAACAAGGAATCCACCATGGAAATGCTCGGCAACCGCCGTCTCGGCGTCACGCAGCAACAGGCCTGGGATGCGCTCAACGATCCCGAGACCCTGAAGAAATGCATCCCGGGCTGCGACCGGTTCGAGCTCACCGGCGAGAACGAGTATTCGGTCGGGCTGGCGCTCAAGATCGGGCCGGTGTCGGCCAAGTTCAGCGGCAAGGTCACGCTGGCCGACATCCTGGCGCCCGACAGCTACAGGCTGTCCTTCGAAGGCCAGGGCGGCGTCGCCGGATTCGCCAAGGGCGCGTCGAGCGTGTCGCTCAAGCCGGTGGTCGACGGCGGCGAAGGCTGCGAACTCGACTACACCGTGCAGGCCCAGGTCGGCGGCAAGATCGCGCAGATGGGCCAACGCCTGATCGACGGCGCCGCCAAGTCCACCGCCGACGATTTCTTCAAGCGCTTCGATGCCGAGATGCAGAGCCGCTACGGGCCGCCGCCCGAGGCGGCGGACGAAGCGCCGGCGGAGAAGGTCGGCGCCGTGGCCGGCTTCATGCAGAAGCTCGGCATCGGCAAGAAGGCCGACACCGACAACAAGGACCCCGGCTGAGCCATGGAAAACCTGGACGTCATGGTGCTGCGCACCCTGCGCGACTGGCGGCTGGCGGGCCGCCGTGCGCTGCTGTCGACCGTGGTCCGCACCTGGGGATCGTCGCCGCGCCCGGTCGGCTCGATCATGGCGCTGGCCGAGGACGGCGCGGTGGTCGGCTCGGTCTCGGGCGGCTGCATCGAGGACGACCTGATCGCCCGCTACAGCCGCGCCCACGGCGACGGCGTCATGCCGACGGGTGCGCCGGCGCTGGTCAAGTACGGCATCACGGCCGACGAGGCGCATCGCTTCGGGCTGCCCTGCGGCGGCACGCTGGAGCTGCTGCTCGAATACGACCCCGACGCCGAATCCTTGAAGACGCTGGTGGCGGCGCTCGAGCAGGGGCGGCTGATGCAGCGCACGGTGCGGCTGGCGGATGGCGCGGTCGCGCTGGCCGAGGCGACCTCGCCGGCCGAACTGCTGGTCGACGACACCGAGCTGGTGAACACCTTCGGCCCTGAATACCGCATGCTGCTGATCGGTGCCGGCCAGCTCGCCGAATACCTGGCGACGATGGCCAAGTTCAGCGGCTTCGCGGTGACGCTGTGCGACCCGCGCACCGAATACCACACGGCCTGGACCCTGCCCGGCGTCGCCATCACCACCGAGATGCCCGACGATGCCGTGACCGCGTTCAAGCCCGATCGCCGGACCTGCGTGGTGGCGCTCACGCACGACCCCAAGCTCGACGACCTGGCGCTGCTCGAGGCGCTGCAGAGCGAGGCCTTCTATGTCGGCGCGATCGGATCGCGGCGCAATGCCGAGGCGCGGCGCGAGCGCATGATCGAGCACTTCGAGCAGACCGCGCAATCGCTGGCGCGCCTGCGCGGCCCGATCGGCATCTACATCGGCAGCAAGACGCCGCCCGAGATCGCGGTCAGCGTGATGGCGGAGATCCTGGCGGTCAAGAACGCGGTGGCCTTGCCGCGCGAAGCGGCGGTGGCGGTGGCCAAGGCGGCCGTGGGCTGATTTCGCGTCAGCGCTTGCGCGGGCCCAGCAGTTCCGCCAGGAAGCTGGTGTTGCGGCCCATCGCGCGCTGCATCTGGCGCGACTCGCGGGCTTCGGTGCGGGCCATCGAGAAGGCGAAGAAGCCGGCCACCAGCACGAAGCAGAGGCCGGCGGCGATCAGGACGCCGGTCAGCGAGGCCGCCCACCAGGCGATGGCGAGCACGGCGACATTGAGGATCAGGATGAGGGCGCGCATGGCGGTCAGGCTAACAGAGCCGGACAGTGTGCGGCGTGAAATAGTGCACGGGCACCGCCTTAAGATGAAAGCACCATGCCAGCCATTGCGCCCCTAGTGATTGCCGCCGCGCCGCGCGCCTGCTGGATCGAAGCGCCCGGTCGGGCCGCGATCCGGACCGAGCCGGTGGCCGCGCCCGGCGCCGGCGAAGTCGAGGTCCGGACGCTGCACAGCGCGGTCAGCCGCGGCACCGAAACGCTGGTGTTCCGCGGCCAGGTGCCGGCCAGCGAATTCGAGCGCATGCGCGCACCGTTCCAGTCGGGAGACTTCCCCGCACCGGTCAAGTACGGCTATGCCAGCGTCGGCATCGTCGAGCAGGGCCCCGAAGGATGGCCGGGCCGGCTCGTCTTCTGTCTGCATCCGCACCAGACGCGCTACGTGGTGCCGCTCGACGCGGTGCACCCGCTGCCCGACGGCCTGCCGCCCGGGCGCGCGGTGCTGGCCGCCAACATGGAGACCGCCGTCAATGCACTCTGGGATGCGGCGCCGCGGGTCGGGGACCGCGTCACGGTGGTGGGCGGCGGGGTCGTCGGCCTGCTGGTCGCCTGGCTGGCGGCACAGATGGCGGGCTGCGAGGTCGAACTGGTCGACGTGCGGGCCTCGCGCCGCGCCGTGGCCGAGCGGCTCGGCTTTGCCTTCTCGCTGCCGCAGGACGCCCGGCCCGAGGCCGACCTGGTGCTGCATGCCAGCGGCCAGCCCGAGGGCCTGGCCACGGCGCTGGCGCTGGCGGCCTTCGAGGCCCGCGTGATCGAGCTCAGCTGGTACGGGCAGCGGCTGGTGTCGCTGCCGCTGGGCGAGGCCTTCCATGCGCGCCGGCTGGTGCTCAAGAGCTCCCAGGTCGGCCACGTGGCAGCGGCGCAGCGCAGCCGCTGGCCGCACCGGCGGCGGCTGGCGCTGGCCTTGTCGCTGCTGCGCGATCCGGTGCTCGACCTGCTGGTGACCGACGTCGCGCCCTTCGACCAGCTGCCCGAGGTGCTGGCGCGCCTCGCCACCGGTGCGCCGGACACCCTGTGCCAGCGCATCGACTACGACTGAAACCCGACCGCCAGGAGCCCCCGCATGTACAGCGTCAACGTCCGCGACCACTTCATGATCGCCCACAGCTTTCGCGGCGAGGCCTTCGGCCCGGCCCAGCGCCTGCACGGCGCGACCTACGTGGTCGATCTCGAATTTCGCCGCGCCGAGCTCGATGCCGACGGCATGGTGGTCGACATCGCCCGGGCGACCGAGGTGCTGCGCAGCGTGCTGGGCGAGTTCAACCTGCGCAACCTCGACGACGATCCGGCCTTCGAGGGGCGCAACACGACCACCGAATTCATGGCCCGCGTGATCTTCGGTCGGGTCGCCGCGCGCGTCGCGGCCGGCGAACTCGGGCCGCATGCGGGCGGGCTGTCGGGCCTGCGGGTGCGGCTCAACGAGTCGCACGTGGCCTGGGCGGCCTACGAGGGTGCGCTGCCGGCCGAGGCGGGTCGAACCCCTTGAACGCGCGCTGCAGCTTCCTGGTGCCGGGCGATCTCGGCACCCGCACCGGCGGCTATGGCTACGACCGCCGGATCATCGACGGCCTGCGCGCGGCCGGCTGGCGGGTCGACGTGGCGTCGCTGGGGCCCGGCTTTCCCGATCCCGATGCGTCCGCCCTGGCGCTGGCTGGCCGCGTGATCGAGGCGCTGCCCGACGATGCGCTGGTGGTGGTCGACGGTCTGGCCTTCGGCGTGCTGCCCGAGTTCGCCGCGGCCCATGCGCAGCGGCTGCGCTGGGTCGCGCTGGTCCACCATCCGCTGTCGCTGGAGACCGGGCTGGCGCCCGACCGGCAACGGGCGCTGCTCGAGAGCGAGCGCCGCGCTCTGGCGTCGGCACGCGGCGTCGTCGTCACCAGCCCGGCCACGGCGCGGGCGCTGGCGGCCTTCGACGTCGAGGCCGCCAGGATCACGGTGGTCCGGCCGGGCACCGATCCTGCGCCGCTGGCACAGGGCTCGGGCGCGGCCGAACTGGCGCTGCTGTGCGTGGCCAGCGTGACGCCGCGCAAGGGCCATGCGGTGCTGGTCGATGCGCTGGCGGGCCTGCGCGATCGGTCCTGGACGCTGGATTGCGCCGGCAGCCTCACGCTGGACCCGGCCTGCGCGGCGGCCCTGGCGGCGGCGATCGCCGCCCAGGGGCTGCAGGGTCGCGTGCGGCTGCACGGCGAATGCGACGAGGCCGGCCTGCGCGCGCTCTACCGGGTGGCCGACGTCTTCGTGCTGCCGTCCTTCCACGAGGGCTACGGCATGGCGCTGGCCGAGGCGCTGGCGCATGGCCTGCCGGTGATCAGCACGCGGGCGGGCGCCATTCCGGACACCGTGCCTGCCGCTGCGGGCCTGCTGGTGCCGCCCGGCGACGTCGGCGCGCTCCAGGGCGCCTTGCAGCAGCTGCTGGACGACGCCGGGCTTCGGGCCAGGCTCGCCGGCGGCGCCCGCGAAGCCCGGCGCGATTTGCCGACCTGGGCGGACGGTGCGGCGCGCTTCGCCGCCGCACTCGACGCCGCCGCGCGCGCGCCGCTGCCATGACCGGATTCAGCGCCGACTGGCTCGCGCTGCGCGAGCCCTTCGACCGGGCAGCCCGCGAGGCAGCGGCCGCCGCCTTCGACCTGCCCGGGCTGGCCGTCCGATGGCGCGGCGGTGGTGCGACGCTCGGCGTCCTCGACCTGGCCTGCGGCACCGGGGCCAACCTGCGCGAACTGGCGCCCCGCCTGGGTGGCGCGCAGCGCTGGCGGCTGGTGGATCACGATCCGCGGCTGCTGGCCGCGTTGCCCGGTGCGCTGGCGGCCTGGGCCGCCGCGCAAGGCTTCACGGTGCGCACGCAGGGGGATCGGCTGCGCGTCGAAGGACCGGGCTGGCGGGCCGATGTGGAAGCCGTGCACCTCGATCTCGCGGGCGGGCTGGCCGCGCTGCCGCTGGCCGGGGTGGGATTGATCACGGCATCGGCGCTGCTCGACCTGGTCTCGGGCGCCTGGCTCGACGCGCTGCTGAGCCGCGCCTGTGCGGCGAAGGCGGCGCTGCTGTTCGCATTGACGGTCGATGGGCGCATCGACTGGCGCCCGAAGCGGGAGGCCGACGAGATGGTGCGGCGCCTGTTCGAGGCGCACCAGCGTGGCGACAAGGGCTTCGGCCCCGCGCTCGGCAGCCGGGCGGTGGCGGTGGCGGCCGACCGGCTGCTTGCCCTGGGTGGCCAGCTTCGGCGGGCGGCCAGCGACTGGCACATCGACGGCCGGCAGGGCGCGCAGGCGCAGGCGATGCTGGCCGCGCTGGTTGAAGGCAGCGCGGCCGCCGCCCGCGAGCAGGACCCGGGCGCCGCCGGCGCGGTGGCTGCATGGGCCGCCGAGCGCAGGCAACTGCTCGCGCGCACCACGCTTTGCATCGGCCACGCGGAATTGCTCGCGGACTGGCCCTAGTCCGCTGACCGCGCGGCGCGCAGATCGAGGTCCCAGAGCACGTCGGCGCCCATGCGGAACAGGCGCGCCGGCGGCCGCAGGCAGTCGCGCATCGCGGCGCTGCGCGGCAGTTGCAGCCCCGGCCGGCCGGCCCCGATGATCACCGGCGCGATGCTGAGATGCAGCCGGTCGAGGCAACCCTGCGCGATGAATCGCGACACGGTGACACCGCTGCCTTCGACGAACAGCACGCCCAGCCCGCGCTGCTGCAAGGCGGCCTGCAGCGCACGCAGGTCCGCGCTGCCGTCGGACCGCAGCAGGCCGGGCACGCCGAGCACCTGGTCCGCACCCACGCGTCGCGCCGCTTCCGGCGTGCGTGCGGCGTCGCAGGCCAGCAGGGTGGGTGACTGGCGGTCGCAGAAGACCCGCAGCGTCGCCGGCAGGCGCAGCGCCGGGTCGAGCAGCACGCGCACCGGGTTCGGGCCGGCCACCCGCCGCGTGGTCAGCTGGGGGTTGTCGATGGCCGCGGTGCCGGCGCCGACGACGACCGCGTCGCACAGCGCGCGCAGGCGGTGCAGGTGCGCCAGCATCTCCGGCCCATTGACGTAGTTGGAGTCGCCGCCATGGGTGGCGACGCAGCCATCCAGGCTCTGGCCAAGCTGGCCGATCGCCCAGGGCGTGCCCGCCTGCGGCTGGTCGAGCAGGGGCTTGAGCAGCTCGAACAGCTCGAGCGCCTGGTCGTCCCACAGGCCCTGCAACGCGAAGCCCCGCCCCGCGCTCCAGGCGATCGGCGTGCCGGCGTCGGGCGCGGGCGGCGCCTGGCGGCTTCGCCTGCGCGCCGCGATCTCCAGGCACAGCGGCCACAGCGCATCGATGCCGGGGAGGGTGGGGGCGGAGTGCATCATGGGCGTGTCAGCGAGGCGTGGAATGAGGGGTGTCCTGCGTCTGGCGAGGTGCCGGGGGCTGGCCGTGAAGCGCCAGCGCGACCGCGCCGGCCACCCACAGCGCCGCCAGTGCCGCGACGATCACCGCATCGATCGCAGGGCGTCGTCCGCGCCGCAGCCACTGCACCGTCGGCCCCGAGGTCAGGGCACAGGCCAGCAGCAACAGTACCTCGGGCTGCACCGGCGTCAGCAGGGCGAGGCCCTGCGCCAGCGTCAGCCAGGCGATGACGCATACCACCGCGCCACAGGCACCGAAGCCGATGCGGACCTTGGGCCAGAGCCACAAGGCGCAGCCGGCGATGGCGGCGGCGATCGCCAGGCCGAGCTCGAACAGCAGCGGCGATCCGGCGATGAAGGCCACCGCCGCCAGGCCGATGCCGGCGACCAGCAGGCTGGCGGGCGCGTCGGCCTGCTCGAGCGGCGCGCCGAGCACCGCCGCGATCGCCGCGGCGCCGACCGCCCAGGTCGCGACCTGCAGCACCGGGGGCTGGTCGCTGAGCCCGACCAGCACCAGCGCCCACAGCACGCAGCTGGCGAGCCAGGTGGTGCGCTTCATTGCGCGCATGCCTTCCAGGCCGATGCCGAGCAAGGCGGCCGAGGCGTAGATCCAGGGCAGCTCCTCGGTCAGCTCGCCCGGCCACATCTGCCAGCCGAGCACCCAGGCCGATGCGACCAGGATGGCCGGCGCCACGCCCGCCGAGGCCCAGCGCCGGCCATGCACGGCGCCGAGGACGGCGCGCAGCAGGCCGGTGGCCGCGAACGACAGCACCAGCGGCAGCGCCAGGCTCTCGAACAGCGGGTGGTGGAAGTCCATGCCCGTTTATGCCGGCCGTCCGGGGCGGCCGTCAATGAGACAGGTCGGCGGCGGCATCAGGCGGACTCCACCGGCGGCGGACGCGTCGAGGTCCAGGGCGAGACGCCCTGCGCCACGGCCGCGTCGTGCTGCGCGGCCAGCGCGCGCCGGAAGCCATCGCGTTGCTGCAGCCGTTCCCAGTAGGCCGCCACCGCGGCCGGGAAGCGCGGCACCAGGTCGAGCTCGTTGGCCAGCATCAGGGCGTAGCCGACCGAGATGTCGGCCACCGTGAAGCGGTCGGCGGCAAGGAAGGCATGCTGCTGCAACACCGCATCGATGCCGCGCAGGCGGGCGATGAACCACTTGGCATAGTCGTCCGCCGCCTGCGGCAGCTTGCGCTCTTCAGGCTCGAAGCGGCCGTAGCGCAGCACGATGGTCTGCGGGAAGGTCAGCGTGGCCTCGCCGTGGTGCAGCCAGTTGAGCCAGGCGCCGAAGCCGGTTTCGTCCGGCCGCACCGCGAGCCCGCGCCGGTTGTCGGGGTCGCAGCGCTGCACCAGGTACTGGCACATGGCCGACGACTCGGTCATGCGCGTGTCGCCGTCGAGCAGCAGCGGCACCGTGCCGAGCGGGTTGAGCGCCAGGTAGCTGCGCTGCAGCGCGCGCGGCGGAAAGGGCAGCATCCGCAGCTGGTAGGGCGCGCCCAGTTCCTCCAGCGTCCAGAGCGGGCGGAACGAGCGTGCGCTGACACAGTGATAGAGCTCGAGCATGCGGGTCCTTGTCTCCGGGGTGGCGATCGCGCCGTCCTGCGGCGTCCGCCATCCTAAGGCCAAGGTCGCTCAGGGGCGCAGTAGCATTCGGTGCGCTGCAGCGGCCCCGGGCGGACCCGGGCCGGCCGGCTGCCAGCCACGACCGAAGGAATTCATGAGCACCAACATCGTCATCGTCGGCGGCGGCCATGCCGCCGCCCAGCTGTGCGCCGGCCTGGCCGAG
The DNA here is from genome assembly GCF_030316845.1 of Variovorax davisae. Taxonomy (GTDB): domain Bacteria; phylum Pseudomonadota; class Gammaproteobacteria; order Burkholderiales; family Burkholderiaceae_C; genus Variovorax; species Variovorax davisae. The sequence continues at coordinate 123,678 of NZ_JASZYS010000009.1, read as the reverse complement.
GCGGGGCAGGGCGGGCGGGTCCACCTGGTCTGCGAGGAAGCGGCCCTCCCCTATCACCGGCCGCCGCTGTCCAAGACCTTCCTGAAGAGCGCGGAGGAGCAGCCGCAGCAGCACCGGGCCGAGGCCTGGTATGCCGAATCGGGCATCACGATGCACCTGGGCGATGCGGCGCTGGCCGTCGACCGCGCCGCCCGCACCGTCACGCTGCAATCGGGGACCGTGCTCGGCTGGGAGCGGCTGGTGCTCGCGACCGGCACCCGGGCCCGTCGCCTGTCGGCGCTGGCGGGCTTGTCCAACGTGGCGCTGCTGCGCGCCGCCGACGAAGCGGCGCAGTTGCGCAGCCTGCTGGCCGCGGCCCAGCACGTGACCGTGCTCGGCGGCGGCTTCATCGGCCTCGAGGTGGCCGCCACCGCGCTGGCGCTCGGCAAGCAGGTGCTGGTGCTGGAAAGCGCGCCGCGGCTGCTGAGCCGGGCCGTGTCGCCCGAGCTGTCGGCGCATGTGCTGGCGACCCACCGCGCCGCCGGCATGGACTTGCGGGTGGGCGTGCAGGGCGCCGAGATGCAGGTCGAGGGGCCGCGGCTGGTGGCGATCGAGGTCGACGGCGCGTCGCAGCCGATCGACCTGCTGCTGCTCGGCATCGGGGCGGTGCCCGAAACCGCGCTGGCCGAGGCCGCCGGCCTGGAGTGCGCCGACGGCATCGTGGTGGACGCCTACATGCAGACCAGCGACGAACGCGTGCTCGCGGTGGGCGATTGCACCCGCTTCCCCGACCGGCGCGCGGGCCAGGCGCTGCGCCTGGAGTCGGTGCAGAACGCCAACGACCAGGCCCGCACCGCGGTCGCGACCCTGACCGGTGCGCCACGGCCGCACGACGCGGTGCCGTGGTTCTGGTCCGATCAGGGCGGCCTGCGGCTGCAGATGGCCGGCCTGGTGCCCGCGCCCGGCACCCCCGGCCACCTGACGGTGCGGCGGCCCGGGGCCAGCGCGGCCTCGTTCTCGCTGCTGCACTACGTGGACGGCCAGCTGCGTTGCGTCGAATCGGTGAACGCGCCGGTGGATCACATGATGAGCCGCAAGCTGCTGGAAGCGGGCCGTAGCCCCGATCCGGCGGTCGCGGCCGATCCGGCCGTGCCGCTCAAGACGCACCTGGCCTGAGGCTCAGCGGGCCCGGTACGCCGGCAGGTTCAGGCCGCGCCCGCCGGATGCGGCGCCAGGTTCTTGCGAATCTCGGCGTCCATCATGCGGGTGCCGGCCGCCAGCGCGGCCTCGTAGGTGTCGGCGCCGTATTCGGCGGCGCGCACCACCTTGTGGGGGACGCCACCGGCGTCGCATTCGAGCAGCGTCCAGAGAAAAGACCCGGGCGCCGGCTCGTCGATGACGAGTTTGATCGGATTCTTCATGCGTTGATGGTGGGCGCTTCGGCGCGGCTTTTCTGTAGGCGAAGGCCTACGTTACGTGGGAATCGCCGGCCTCAGTCGACCAGGAATCCGGCACTGAGATTGGCGACGGTGCCGGTGATCGCGCCGGCATGCCTCGAGGCCAGGAAGACCGCCGTGTTTGCCACCTGGTCGAGGGTCGGCAGGCGCTTCAGCAAGGTGCCGGAGGCGGCGCCCGCGAGCATCTGATCGACCGTCAGTCCGGCGCGCTCGGCCAGCGGGGCGAACACCGCGCGGGTGTGCGAGCCCATGGCGGCGGCTTCGGGGATCGCATGCGGCCGGAGGCAGACCACGCGGACGCCCCGGGCGCCGAGTTCGCCTGCGAGATGGCGCGACAGCGCCTCGACCGCGGCGCTGGCGACGCAGTTGCCCAGGTAGCCCGGTCCCGGAAGCCGCGCGCCGGGCGTCGACAGCGTGAGGATGACGCCCGCGCCCCTGGCCGCCATGTGCCGCGCCGCGGCCTTGGCGGTGAGGAAGTTGGCCCGCGTGTAGGTCGTGATCGGCAGTTCGTAGTCGGCGAGCGACAGATCGGCCAGTGGCGTGCCTTGCACGTGCGCGATGCCGATCGCGTTCAGCGCGACGTCGATCCCGCCCGCCTGGGCCGCCACGGCATCCGCATGGCGCTCGACGGCGTCGCTGTCGAGGACATCGAGCCTGGCGCTCTCGGCCTGCCCGCCCGCGGCGCGGATGGCGTTCGCGACCGTGTCGAGGCGGGAGAGGGTCCTGCCGGCCAGGAATACACGAGCGCCTTCGCGCGCGAAGGCGCGGGCCACGGCGCCGCCGATCGCGCCGCCCCCGCCATGGATCACCGCGCTCTGGTTCTCGAGCAGCATCCGCATCTCCTGGATTGTGTACGGTATCCACAAACCTTAGCAAAGATACTGGACGGCGTCCACATTTAAAGGGGCTTGCCATAAATCATGTAATGTTAGTTAAAATGTATTACATGAACACCGAACGAGACAACTTCCACGACTGGGCGCGGGACAAGCCTGATTCGACCTCGTTCTCGGGCCTCCACCGTTCGGAGCTGCACGATCTCAACAGCCACCCCCGGGTCCGATGGGGACGGCTGTTCTTCCTGGTCGCGCTGGCGGTGGCGTTGGGTGTCGGCTTCAAGTACCTGGCGGCGCCGTAGTTTTCCACGCCGGGCCAGGCTGCCTGTTTGGCAGGCAATGCGGCGGGAACCCGCATGGAGACTGGCCCCGCGCATTCGCCTCCACGCCCTTCGCACAGCGTTATCCACAGAAGCCCGGTACAAGTCCCGGCGACCGCGGCCGTCTTACTTGACGCGCTGCTTGACCAGCTTGCGGGCCAGCGTCCGCCGATGCATGCCCAGCCGGCGGGCGGTCTCGGAAATATTGAAGCCGGTTTCGGCCAGGGTCTCGTGGATGCGCTCCCATTCGAGCGTCTTGATCGAGGTCGAGCGGTTGGTCAGCTCGATGTCGGTGTCGCCCTCCGCGCGCCCGAAAGCGGCCTCGATGTCGTCGGTGTTGGAAGGCTTGGCCAGGTAGTGGCAGGCGCCCAGCTTGATCGCCTCGACCGCGGTCGCGATGCTCGCGAAGCCGGTCAGGACCACGATCAGCATCGCCGGGTCGTGCCGGTTCAGGCGCTGGACGCAGGCCAGCCCCGAGGCTTCGCCGCTGAGCTTGAGATCGACCACCGCGTAGCGCGGCGAATGGGCCTGGAGCAGGGCAGCGACCTCGTCGACGTTGGCCGCCAGCAGCACGGTGTAGCCGCGCCGCTCGAACGAACGCCCCAGCGTGCGGGCGAAGGCCGCGTCGTCCTCGACGATCAGCAGCAGGCGTTCAGCTTCCATTTCCTTCGTCTTCTTCCTCTTCGAGAATGATCGATGCCAGCGGCAGGGTCAGCGTCACCTCGGCGCCCCCTTCGGGGCGGTTGCGGGCGCTGACCTTGCCGCCCAGCGTGCGCGCCACGTTGACCACCAGGAACAGCCCGAGCCCGCCTTCCGGCCGGCCCTTGGTCGACAAGTAGGGCTTGCCGAAATCGGCCAGCATGCCGGGCGCGAAACCGGGCCCGGCATCGGTGACCGTGAGCCGCAGGGTGTCGCCCTCGTGGGTCGCTTCCAGGCGCACCCAGTCGGGCGACGCCTGCAGTGCATTGTCGAGCACGTTGCAGAGGGTCTGCTTCAGGGCCGAATCGGAGACCATCGGCAGGTCGTGGCCGAAGCGGTTCTCGTACTCGAAGGCCAGCACCGGCCGGGTCGAGCGCCACTCCTCGGCCGTGTCGTCGAGGAAGGTGCTGACCGTGGTTTCGAGCGACGACTCGCCGCGCGCCTCGCCGGCCGACAGCAGGATGCCGCTCAGGGTGGCCTTGCAGCGCTGCACCTGGGCCTGCATCTCGTCGATCTCGGCCAGCAGCTCGGGGTCGGACGTGAAATGCGGCAGGTGCCGCCAGTCGCCGAGGATCACCGACAGCGTGGCCAGCGGCGTGCCCAGGTCGTGCGCCGCGCCCGAGGCCAGCAGGCCCATGCGCACGATGTGCTCTTCCTCGGCGGCGCGTTCGCGCAGCGCCGCCAGCCGGGCGTCGCGGGCGCGCAGGTTGCGGCTGATGCGGTTGATGAACACCACCAGCAGCGCCGCGTTGAGGCCGAAGCAGATCAGCATGCCCAGGATGTACGGGCTCAGCAGGCCGCGCCCGTGCTCGATCGGCAGCTGCAGCGGACCGCTGAAGACCGCCAGCCCGGCGAAGCAGGCGCTGGTGATGCCGACGATGGTCCAGGTCGACCAGGCCTCCAGCAGCACCGCGCCCAGGATCACCTGCAGCAGGTACAGGAAGACGAAGGGGTTGGCGGCGCCGCCGCTCAGGTAGAGCTGCGCGGTCAGCATGGCGACGTCCACCAGCAGGGCGACGAAGAGCTCGCCGTTGCTGACGTCGCGGTGGATGCGCCAGCGCAGCTGGCTGGCGGCATTGAAGGCGGCCAGGAAGGCCAGCACCGCCAGCATCTGGTCGAGCGGCAGGCGGATGCCGAAGCCGTAGTGCACCACCGCGATGGTGGCGACCTGGCCGACCACCGCCATCCAGCGCAGCTGGATCAGCTGCTGCATGTTCTCGAGGCCGGTGGCGTCGCCGTAGTCAGTCGTGCGTGCCATCGGGGTTTCCTTCGTCGGCGCGCCGCCGTTCCTGCCGGATCACGATCCAGGTGGCGCCGGCGACCATCAGGGCCAGCGCGTACCAGGTCAGGGCATAGACCAGGTGGTTGTTGGCAAAGGCGATCACGGTCAGGCCGCCGACCGGGCCGCCCGGCGCGGTCGCATCGGCATCCGCATCGACGAAGTAGGGCGCCACCTCGCCCAAGCCGCGCGCCAGCGCGATCGCCTGGACGTCGCGCGAATACCAGCGATCGGCGCCCGGGTCGTTGTCGCGCAGCAGGGCGCCGCGCGGCTCGGTCAGGCGCAGCAGGCCGGTGACGGTGACCGCTTCAACCGCTTCGCCTTCGCGCCGCGCCGCACGCTCCTTCTGCTGGGCCGGCGACACGAAGCCGCGGTTGACCAGCAGCGAGCGGCCGTCCGCCAGGCGCAGGGGGGTCAGTACCCAGTAGCCACTGCCCAGTTCGGTGGTGGCCTGGACCAGGGTCTCGCGGTCATGGAGCCAGCGGCCGCTGGCACGCACGTGCCGGTATTCGTCGTCGGCCCGGTTGACGCGCGGCCATTGGCCGGGTCCGGGCGCGTCGATGGCGGGTGCGTGGACCCGCTGGTCGACGCGCTCGATCAGGTCCAGCTTCCAGGCCCGGCGCTCGAGCTGCCAGGTGCCGAGCGCGAAGAAGCCGGCGAAGGCCGAAAGCGCGCACAAGGCCAGCGCCAGCCGCGGAAGAAGTCTCCTCACCGAAGCGCCGTGCCTGGGGCCGGTCAAGGCATCTTGTGCGTCTCGTTCATCAGGCCCGGCATCATGTTGTGGTTCATGTGATACATCACCCACAGCGAGCCGCTCAGCGTGATCACGACCACCACCACCGTGAAGATCAGGGCCAGCATGGTCCAGCCATGCTCGGACTTGGCGTTCATGTGCAGGAAGTAGATCATGTGGACGACGATCTGCACCGCCGCGAAGGCCAGGATCACGAAGGCGGTCGTGCTGCTCTTCTCGAACACGTTGCCCATCACGATCCAGAACGGGATCGCGGTCAGGATCACCGACAGGATGAAGCCGGTCAGGTAGCCCTTGACGGTGGCGTGCGGGGCGCCGTCGTCATGGTCGTCGTGGTGATCGCCATGGCCGCCGTGGGCGGCGTGTTCGTTGTGCGCGCTCATGGCAACACTCCCATCAGGTACACGAAGGTGAAGACGCCGATCCAGACCACGTCCAGAAAGTGCCAGAACATCGACAGGCACATCAGCCGGCGGCGGTTCTCGGGGATGAAGCCGCGCTTGGTCAACTGCACCATCAGCACCACCAGCCAGACCAGGCCGAAGGTCACGTGCAGGCCGTGGGTGCCGACCAGTGCGAAGAACGACGACAGGAAGGCGCTGCGCTGCGGCACGGCGCCTTCGTGGATCAGGTGCGCGAACTCGTACAGCTCGACGCTGATGAAGGCAGCGCCGAACAGGGCCGTGATGGCCAGCCAGGCCATCGTGGCGCCCATGCGCTTGCGCTGCATCTCGATCATCGCGAAGCCGTAGGTGATCGACGAGAACAGCAGGAAGGCGGTGTTGAGCGCCACCAGCCGGAGGTCGAACAGGTCGGCGCCCGAGGGGCCGGCCGCGAAGCTGCGGCCCAGCACGGCGTAGACCGCGAACAGGCACGCGAACACCAGGCAGTCGCTCATCAGGTAGAGCCAGAACCCGAGCAGGGTGCCGTTCTCCGGGTGATGCTCGCCCGGCAGGTGGAACAGCGGGTGCTGGCCGGCGCTCACGGCGCCGTGGGAGGGGAGGACGTTGGTATCAGACATGGCCGGCGAGCAGGCGGGTACGGGCGCCTTCGGTGCGGACGACTTCCTCGGTGGGGATGTGGTAGTCGCGCTTGTAGTTGAAGGTATGGATGATCACGGCGAGCAGCATGGCGACGAAGGACACGCCGGCCAGCAGCCACATCTGCCAGATCAAGGTGAAGCCGCAGGCCGCGGCCAGGGCCGCGATGATGAAGCCGGCGCCGGTGTTCTTCGGCATGTGGATCGGGATGAAGCCTTCGAGCGGCCGCACGTAGCCGTGCTTCTTCATGTAGGTCCAGGCGTCGTTGTCGTACACGCGGGGCGTGAAGGCGAAGTTGTAGGCCGGCGGCGGCGAGGAGGTCGACCACTCGAGGGTGCGGCCGTCCCACGGGTCGCCGGTCAGGTCGCGCAGCGAATCGCGGCGCACGTAGCTCACCACCAGCTGGATCAGGAAGCAGGCGATGCCCAGCGCGATCAGCACGGCGCCGAAGGCCGCGATCTGGAACCAGATCTGGTAGGACGGGTCCTCGAAGTGGCTCAGGCGGCGGGTCACGCCCATCAGGCCCAGCACGTACAGCGGCATGAAGGCGAAGTAGAAGCCGATGACCCAGAACCAGAACGAGCACTTGCCCCAGAACTCGTCGAGCTTGTAGCCGAAGGCCTTCGGATACCAGTAGGTGATGCCGGCCAGCAGGCCGAACAGCACGCCGCCGATGATCACGTTGTGGAAGTGGGCGATCAGGAACAGGCTGTTGTGCAGCACGAAGTCGGCCGGCGGAACCGCCAGCAGCACGCCGGTCATGCCGCCGATCACGAAGGTGATCATGAAGGCGATCGTCCACATCATGGGCAGCTCGAAGCGGATGCGGCCCTTGTACATCGTGAACAGCCAGTTGAAGATCTTCGCCCCGGTCGGGATCGAGATGATCATCGTCGTGATGCCGAAGAACGAATTGACGCTGGCCCCCGAGCCCATCGTGAAGAAGTGGTGCAGCCACACGAGGTACGACAGGATCGTGATCACCAGCGTGGCGTAGACCATCGACGCATAGCCGAACAGGCGCTTGCCGCAGAAGGTGGCGACGACTTCGGAGAACACGCCGAAGGCCGGCAGGATCAGGATGTAGACCTCGGGGTGGCCCCAGATCCAGATCAGGTTCACGTACATCATCGCGTTGCCGCCGAAGTCGTTCGTGAAGAAGTTGGTGCCGACGTAGCGGTCGAGCGACAGCAGGGCCAGCACGGCGGTCAGCACCGGGAAGGCGGCGACGATCAGGATGTTGGTGCAGAGCGCGGTCCAGGTGAACACCGGCATCTTCATCAGCGACATGCCCGGGGCGCGCATCTTGACGATGGTCGCGATCAGGTTGATGCCCGACAGCAAGGTGCCCACCCCCGCGATCTGCAAGGACCATATGTAGTAGTCGACCCCGACGTCGGGACTGAACTCCAGCCCCGACAGCGGCGGGTAGGCCAGCCAGCCGGTGCGCGCGAACTCGCCCACGAACAGCGAGGCCATCACCAGGCCGGCGCCGAAGGTGGTCATCCAGAAGCTGAAGTTGTTCAGGAACGGGAAGGCGACGTCGCGGGCGCCGATCTGCAGCGGCACGACGAAGTTCATCAGGCCCGTGACCAGCGGCATCGCGACGAAGAAGATCATGATCACGCCGTGGGCGGTGAAGATCTGGTCGTAGTGGTGCGGCGGCAGGAAGCCGGCGTTGTCGCCGAAGGCGAAGGCCTGCTGGGCCCGCATCATGATGGCGTCGGAGAAGCCGCGCAGCAGCATCACCAGGCCGAGGATGATGTACATGATGCCGATCTTCTTGTGGTCGATGCTGGTGATCCAGTCGCGCCACAACGTGCCCCAGACACGGAAGTAGGTGATCGCGCCGAGCACCGCCACGCCGCCGAGGACGACGGCGATGAAGGTGAACAGCAGGATCGGTTCGTGGAAGGGGATGGCCTCCCAGGAGAGGCGGCCGAAGACGAGCTTCGTCAGGTCGAGATGGTCGAGCATCTTTATTCTTCTCGGATGCGGGCGGTGGAAAGCGGAAGCGAAAGTCCGGCGGGGTCGTTGACGCTGCACATGGCCGTCACGTAGGTGCGGGGCGGGATGCCGGCCTCGGGCTGCCAGGGGCGCGGCGAGACGTTGTAGGCGCCGACCTTGCCGAGGCCGCCATCGGCGTCGATGGCCATCATCTGCTCCATGCACATCTTGTTGCGGTCGACGCAGCGGTTGACGATCGCATGGTAGAGGTCGGGCTCGACGCTGGCGAAGCGGCGCACCGGCTCGCGTTCGCTGGGGCGTTCGAGTTCGAGGTAGGCCGCGCGGGTCAGCGCGCCGCCGGCGGTCTTCGACTTCTGGACCCAGGCCTGGAAGTCGGGCTCGCTCACGCCATGGAAGCGGAAGCGCATGCCGGAGAAGCCGGCGCCGCTGTAGTTGGCCGAGAAGCCTTCGAAGTCACCGGGCTTGTTGATGACCGCGTTGAGCTTGGTCTCCATGCCCGGCATGGCGTAGATCTGGCCGGCCAGCGCCGGGATGAAGAAGGAGTTCATCACCGAGGAGGCGGTGATCTTGAAAACGATCGGGCGGTCGATCGGCGCCGCCAGCTCGTTCACCGTGGCGATGCCCTGCTCGGGGTAGATGAACAGCCACTTCCAGTCCAGGGCCACCACCTCGACGGTCAGCGGCTTGACCTCGGACGGCACCGGGCGCCCGGGCTCGATGCGGCGCAGCGGCCGGTAGGGGTCGAGGGTGTGGGTGCTGATCCAGGTGATCGCGCCCAGGGCGATGATGATCAGCAGCGGCGCGCCCCAGATCGCCAGCTCGAGCTCGGTGGAATGGTCCCAGTCGGGCGAATAGTTCGCCTCCTTGTTCGTCTGCCGGTAGCGCCAGGCGAAATAGATGGTGAGACCGATCACCGGCACGATGATCAGCAGCATCAGGACCGTGGAGACCACGATCAGCTGGCCTTGCTGGCGCGCGATGTCGCCGGACGCATTGAACAGCACCATGTCGCAGCCCGCCAACAGGGCGAGCGGGAGCAGGAGCAGTCCGCGGAAGTTCTTGAGGGGAGGCATGCCGGAGGATGAGCGTTTGGTGCGCAAAGGGACCACAATCTACTTCGTTTGGCGACTGCGGGATATTGGACGTTTTGTCCTATGGCGGCAATCTCGATTCGGTGAGACCCTCGGGGAATCCAGTTGAACACGACCCAAAAGCAGAAATGACGACGTCCAGCATCAGTCCCGGCGGCTCCTCGCCGCTGCACGACACCCAGCACGACAGCCCCGACGCCGCCTCGGACCATTCGCCGATCGCCCCGGGCGAGATCGCGGTCGGCGTGATCATCGGCCGCGCCTCCGAGTATTTCGACTTCTTCGTCTACGGCATCGCCTCGGTGCTGGTGTTCCCGGCGGTCTTCTTCCCGATGGAAAACCGCCTCGAGGGCACGCTCTACGCCTTCGTGATCTTCTCCTTCGCCTTCATCGCCCGGCCCTTCGGCACCGTGGCCTCGATGGCGATCCAGCGCCGCTTCGGCCGCGAGGCCAAGCTCACTGCCGCGCTGTTCCTGCTCGGCATCTCGACCGCCGGCATCGCCTTCCTGCCGGGCTACGCGAGCATGGGCTTCGCCTCGATCGTGGTGCTGTCGATCCTGCGGGTCGGCCAGGGCCTCGCGCTCGGCGGCTCCTGGGACGGCCTGCCTTCGCTGCTGGCGCTCAACGCGCCGCCGAACCGCCGCGGCTGGTACGCCATGCTGGGCCAGCTGGGTGCGCCGGTGGGCTTTTTCATCGCCAGCGCCCTGTTCGCGTTCCTGTACTCCAGCCTGTCGACCGAGGACTTCCTCGACTGGGGATGGCGTTACACCTTTTACGTCGCGTTTGCGATCAATGTCGTGGCGCTGTTCGCCCGCCTGCGGCTGGTGGCCACCAACGAATACGACCGCCTGCTCGAAGAGCGCGAGCTGGAGCCGGCCAGCGTGGTCGAAATCACCCGCTCGCAGGGCTCCAACCTGGTCATCGGCGCCTTCGCCGCCCTGGCCAGCTATGCGCTGTTCCACCTGATCACGGTGTTCCCGCTGTCGTGGATCACCCTCTATTCCACCCAGTCGGTGAGCGAGTTCCTGGTCATCCAGATGATCGGCGCGGTGCTCGGCGCCATCGGCATCGTGATCTCCGGCGTGATCGCCGACCGGGTCGGCCGCCGCAGCACCCTGGGCAGCCTGGCGGTGGCGATCGCGGTCTTCAGCGGCTTTGCCCCGACGCTGCTGGACGGCGGCAAGCTCGGGCAGGACGTCTTCATCCTGGTCGGCTTCGTGATCCTGGGCCTGTCCTATGGCCAGGCGGCCGGCGCGGTGACGGCCAATTTCGAGTCCAAGTACCGCTACACCGGCGCCGCGCTCACGGCCGACCTGGCCTGGCTGATCGGCGCCGCCTTCGCGCCGCTGGTGGCGCTCGGCCTGTCGGCCAACTTCGGCCTCGGCTATGTCAGCGTCTACCTGCTGTCGGGCGCGCTGTGCACCCTGGCCGCGCTGCGGCTCAACAAGGCGCTCGAAATCCGGGATTAGCGCCGCGCTTCTAGCGCCGGGCGTGCCATTGGCGCCACAGCGCCACGGCGAGCGTGATCGCGAGCGCGCCGAGGATCAGCTGGTGCTCGTGCGGCTTCAGGTGGCCGACCGCCGCGTGCAGCCAGCCCGTGAGCTGGAGGCCGAACAGGCTGACCACGGTCGCCCAGAGCAGCGCGGCCACGGCGTCCAGCGCGGCGAACAGCGGGGCCCGCATCGGGCCCATGCCCAGCGTGGCCGGCAGCGCGATGCGCAGGCCCCAGGCGAAGCGCATCAGGAAGATGGTCGCCACCGGATGCCGGTCGACGAAGCCGTTGACCCGCTCGATGTGGGCCCGCAGCTTGGGCCGGCTCGCCAGCAGCGCGGCGCCCTTGCGGCGGCCCAGGTGGAAGTAGAACTGGTCGGTGATGAATGCCGCCGCCGCACCGCAGGCGATCAGCGGCCCGAGCGCGAGGTAGCCCTGGTGCACCGCGAAGGCGCCCAGCATCAGGATCGTCTCGCCCTCGAACAGGCCGGCCACGAAGACCACGACATAGCCGTATTGCTGGAGCAGTTCGGACAGCATCGGCAGCGGGCCTCAGGCCGGCGGCGGAACGTCGCTTTTCTTCTGCCGCTCGCGGAACAGCGCCGCGCGCATCAGGAAGATGGTGGTGACCGGCGCCGTGAGGGCGACGAAGAGGGCGATCAGCACCGCGTGCAGGAACAGGCTTCGCCCCTGCACCGAGAAGTAGATGATGGTGGCCAGCGTCATGCACCAGACGCCGAGCGTCGCGCCCAGGGTCGGCGCGTGGATGCGGCGGAAGAAGGTCGGGATGCGCACCAGCCCGAAGGAGCCGATGGCGGCGAACGCGGCACCGACCACCGCGAAGACGGCGGTCAGCACCTCGGCCCACAGCGGCAGCGCTTCGTTCATTCGATCACCTCCCCGCGCAGCAGGAACTTGGCGATCGCGGTCGAGCCGACGAAGCCGAACAGCGCGATCAGCATCGCCGCCTCGAAGTAGACGTTGCTGGCGTAGACGATGCCCAGCACCAGCATCATGAGCATGCCGTTGATGTAGAGGCAGTCGAGCGCCATCACCCGGTCCTGCGCGGTCGGCCCGACCAGCAGGCGGAAAAGCGCGCACAGCATCGCCACCGCCAGCAGCAGCAGCGCGAGCTTGAGCGCCCAGAAGAGCACGGGCGTCATGATTCGAAGATCTCCATCAGCGGGACTTCGTAGCGGGTCTTGACCAGGGCGATGAAGGCCGGCACGTCGTCGAGGTCGAACACGTGGATCAGCAGGGTCGAGCGGTCGAGCGCGATCTCGGCCCAGGCGGTGCCGGGCGTCAGGCAGATGATCATCGCCAGCACCGCCAGCGCGTTCGGGTCGCGCAACTCGAGCGGCACCCGCACGAAGCAGGGCGACATCTGCGCGCTGCGGCGGGTCAGCAGCAGGCGGGCGACGGTCAGCGCCGATTCGACCAGGTCATGGGCCACCACGCCCGAAAGCCGCAGCGCCACCGCCGGCCGGCGCATGTGCGCGCGGGCGGGCCTGAGCGACTGGGTCAGCAACGGCACCGCGATCGCGAGGATCGCCGCCAGCAGCAGGGTGGCGGCATCGAGCGACTGGTTCAGCAGCAGCCAGACGACGAACAGCGCGATCGACAGCGAAGGCGCCGGCAGCCAGCGGGCCATCATTTCGCCGCTCCCGGTTTGGCGGGCGGATTGGGCACCTGCGCCGCACCGAGCACCGCCCGGCGGTAGGCGGTGGGCGAGAACAGGCCCTCGGCGGTCGCGGCCGCGTGGTGCATCACCGGGCCGGCTTCGATCGTCAACGCCAGGCAGGCGGCGAGCAGCGCCGCCACCGGCAGCACTTCGAGCGCGGGCAGGGCCGGCAAGGTGGCATGGGCCTGGGTCCAGAAATGCCGGATGCCGGTGCGGCCGAGCGCGAGCAGCGAGAAAAAGCCCGAGAACATCAGCAGCCCGAGGAAGACCCAGCCCGCCGGCGTGACACGCTCGGCGCCGAGCAGGCCCGACAGCATCGCGAACTTGCCGACGAAGCCCGACAGCGGCGGCATGCCGGCCAGCAGCAGCGTGCAGCAGACGAAACTGAGGCCGAGGAAGGCGACGCCGGCCGGAATGGCGCGGCCGTAGAGCGCCTGCGCATCATCGTCGAGGTTGACGTCGTCGACCCGGCGCAGGTCCCTGGACAGAAAGGGTGCATCGCCCGCCGCCTCGTGCGGCGCGATGCTGCGGCCCTCGTTGCGCCAGCGCTCGATCATGTCGATCAGCATGAAGAAGGCGGCCACCGCCAGGGTCGAGGTCAGCAGGTAGTAGAGCGCGCCGGCCCACATCGCCGGCTGGCCGAAGCCGATCGCCGCCAGCAGCGTGCCGGCCGAAACCAGCACGCTGAAGCCGGCCAGGTTCGACAGCCGCTGGGTGCCGACGATACCGAAGGCGCCGACGAACAGCGTCGACAGTCCGATCGTGATGAGGATGCCCTGGCCGACCTGCGCCGAGGCGCCGGTGTCGGGCGCGAACAGCACGGTCCAGAGCCGCAGGATGGTGTAGATGCCCAGCTTGGTCAGCAGCGAGAACACGGCGCCCACCGGGGCCACCGCGGCGCTGTAGGCCGGCACCAGCCAGAAGTTGAGCGGCCAGGCGCCGGCCTTGGCGAAGAAGGCCGTCGCCAGGATGGCCGCGGCCGCGTGCACCAGCCCGCGGTCGGCGGGAGCCAGCTGCGCGATGCGCACGCCCAGGTCGGCCATGTTGAGCGTGCCGGTCACGCCGTAGAGCAGCGCGGCGCCGACCAGGAACAGCGACGAGGCCGCCAGGTTGATGGCCACGTAGTGCAGCCCGGCCTGCACGCGCAGCCGCCCCGAGCCGTGCAGCAGCAGCCCGTACGACGCGGCCAGCATCACCTCGAAGAAGACGAACAGGTTGAACAGGTCGCCGGTGAGGAAGGCGCCATTGAGCCCCATCAGCTGCAGCTGCAGCAGCGGATGGAAATGCACGCCCGCACGGTCCCAGCGCGAGGTCGAGTAGATCGAGGCGGCAAAGGCGACCACGCCGGTCAGCGCGACCATCATGGTCGACAGCCGGTCGGCCACCAGCACGATGCCGAAGGGCGCGCGCCAGTTGCCCGGCAGGTAGACGCCGATCGAGCCGGGGCCGCCGCCGGTGTCCGGCGCATTGACCCAGCGCAGCAGGGCCAGTGCAGTCAGCAGGCCGATCAGGCCCGAGACCACGCTGAGCGCCGACTTGCTGCGGCGATGTTCCTCGCCGAGCAGCAGCATCAGGGCGGCGGTCAGCATCGGCACCAGGATCGGCACCGCGATCAGGTGCGGCATGCTGAATTCGAGCAGCCGGTCGAGGAAGGCGAAGAGCTCGTTCATTCCTGCGGCTCCGTGCGTTCCCTGCCGTCCACATGGTCGGTGCCGGTGAGCCCGCGCGAGGCCAGCAGCACGACCAGGAACAGCGCCGTCATCGCGAACCCGATCACGATCGCGGTCAGCACCAGCGCCTGCGGCATCGGATCGGCGGTGTTGGCGAGCGTCGCCACCACGCCCGGTTCGAGCACCGGCTCGCTGTCGACCTTGAGCCGCCCCATGCTGAAGATGAACAGGTTGACCGCGTAGGAGATCAGGGTGAGGCCCATGATCACCTGGAAGGTGCGCGGACGCAGCAGCAGGTACACCCCCGAGCCGGTGAGGATGCCGATGGCGATGGCGAGCACGACTTCCATCAGGCGGGCGCTCCGGCTTCGGCCGCGGCGCGCGCGGCCTCCCGCTCGTCCTGCTCGTCGGACCAGCGATGGCTGCGCACCGACTGGTGGGCCAGCGCGGTGAGGATCAGCATGGTCGCGCCGAGCACCAGGGAGAACACGCCCATGTCGAAGAACAGCGCGCTCGGCACGTGCACTTCGCCGAGCACCGGCAGGTGCAGGTGCGCGGTATGGGTGGTGAGGAACGGGTAGCCGAGCACCACCGCGCCGCCGCCGGTGGCCAGCGCCAGCAGCAGGCCGACCGCGATCCAGCGGCGCGGATAGATCCGCAGGTGCTCCTCGACCCATTCGGTGCCCGAGACGATGAACTGCAGCAGCAGCGCCACCGACATCACCAGCCCGGCGACGAAGCCGCCGCCTGGCTGGTTGTGGCCGCGCATGAAGAAATAGACGGAGACCAGCACCGACAGCGGCAGCAGCAGCCGCACCAGCACCGCCGGCACCATCAGGTAGCCGACGGCCGTGTCGGTGGCCCGGCGCGGATTGAGCAGGTCGCTGCTGCCGTCGGCGGGCTGGAGCCGCTGCTGGATCGGCAGCGCCATCGACTCGATCGCCGGCCGGAAGCGGCGCAGCAGCGCATACACCGTCAGCGCGACCACGCCGAGCACCGTGATCTCGCCGAAGGTGTCGAAGCCGCGGAAGTCGACCAGCATCACGTTGACCACGTTGCTGCCGCCGCCCTGGAACAGCGCGTTGTCGAGGAAGAAAGGCGAGATGCTGAGCGGGAACGGCCGCGTCATGACGCTCCAGGCGATGGCCGACATGCCGGCGCCGGCGGCGATCGCGATGGCGAGGTCGCGTCCGCGCCGGGCCCAGTGGCGCAGCGGTGCGCCGACCGGGTCCGACTTGGCGCTGCGCATCGGCAGCCAGCGCAGCCCGAGCAGGATCAGCACCGTGGTGACGGCCTCGACCACCAACTGCGTCAGCGCCAGGTCGGGCGCCGAGAACCAGATGTAGGTGATGCAGCACACCAGCCCCGCGCCCGAGGCCAGCATCAGCGAGGCAAGGCGGTGGAACTTGGCCTGCCAGGCCGCGCTCACGGCGCAGGTGGCGCCGATCAGCCAGGTCATCGCGAACATCGGGGAGAAGGCGAGCGGCTCGCGCGAGCCGCGCGCGACCGGCGTGACCCACAGCGCCGCGCCGGCGCCGCCCAGCGCCACGGCGACCAGCAGCAGCAGCTGCATCTGCAGCCGGCGGGTGCCGAGCAGCCGGCGGCTGCGGCGGCCGGCTTCGCTCAGCCGCGCCATCACGTTCTCGAAGATCCGCTGGCCGTCGAAGCGGTGCAGCAGCGGCGTGGTCGAGAGCACGCCGCGTTCGCGGCCGCGGCGCTGCAGCAGGTAGAGCAGGGCGCCGCCCGCCAGCGCGATGAAGCTCATCATGAGTGGCAGGTTGAAGCCGTGCCACAGCGCCAGGCTGTAGGCCGGCAGCTCGCCGCCGACCACCGGCGCCGCCGCGGCGGCCAGGAAGGCGCCCACCGACCAGGCCGGCGCAATGCCGACCACCAGGCAGATCAGCACCAGCAGTTCGACCGGCACCCGCATCCAGTGCGGCGGCTCGTGCGGCGTCTTCGGAACGGCCGCACCGCAGGGCGGGCCGAAGAAGACGTCGAACACGAAACGCGCCGAGTAGGCGACGCTGAAGACGCCGGCGATCGTGGCGATCACCGGCAGGCCGCGGTCGACCCAGGCGTTCGACTGGATGAAGACCGTCTCGGCGAAGAACATCTCCTTCGACAGGAAGCCGTTGAGCAGCGGAACGCCGGCCATCGAGGCGCTGGCGATGATCGCCAGCGTGCCGGTGATCGGCATCAGCTTCATGAGGCCGCTGAGCTTGCTGATGTCGCGGGTGCCGCTCTCGTGGTCGATGATGCCGGCGGCCATGAACAGCGAGGCCTTGAAGGTCGCGTGGTTCATGATGTGGAACACCGCCGCGACCGCCGCCAGCGGGCTGTTGAGCCCGAGCAGCAGCGTGATCAGCCCGAGGTGCGAGATGGTCGAATAGGCCAGCAGCGCCTTCAGGTCGCGCTGGAACATGGCGATGTACCCGCCCAGCAGCAGCGTGATGGCGCCGGCGCCGCCGACCAGCCAGAACCAGGGCTCGGTGCCCGACAGCACCGGCCACAGCCGCGCCATCAGGAACACGCCGAGCTTCACCATGGTGGCCGAATGCAGGTAGGCCGAGACCGGCGTCGGTGCCGCCATCGCGCGCGGCAGCCAGAAGTGGAACGGGAACTGCGCGCTCTTGGTGAAGGCGCCCAGCAGCACCAGCACCAGCACGGCGGGATAGAGGGGGCTGGCGCGGATCAGGTCGCCCGAGACCAGCACCATGTCGAGGTCGTAGCTGCCGACGATGCGCCCGAGGATCAGCACCCCGGCCAGCAGGCAGAGCCCGCCGGCGGCGGTGACGGTGAGCGCCATGCTGGCGCCGCGCCGCGCATCGCGGCGGTGGTGCCAGTAGCCGATCAGCAGGAACGAGAACAGGCTGGTGAGCTCCCAGAACATCACCATCTGGATCAGGTTGCCCGACAGCACCACGCCCATCATCGCGCCCATGAAGGCGAGGAAGAACGAGAAGAAGCGCGGCACCGGGTCGGAGGCCGACATGTAGTAGCGCGCATAGAGCACCACCAGCGCGCCGATGCCCAGCACCAGCATGCAGAACAGCCAGGCGAAGCCGTCCATGCGGAAGCTGAGGTCGAGCCCGAGCACGGGCAGCCATTCGATCCGCTGGCGGATCACGTTGCCGTTGGCAAGGCTCGGAAAGAGCCAGGCGGCCTGGATCGCGCAGCCCAGCGCGACCAGCCCGGCCAGCGTCGATTCCCGGTTGCGCGCATCCGAAGGCAGCAGCGCGGCGAGCACGCTGGCGACGAAGGGAAGGGCAACGAGGAAGACAAGGGGCATTGCGGGCGATTCTATCGACCGGCCCCGCGGCTGATCCCCCGATCAGGCCATGAAATGCTGGACTGTTCGAAAGCCCAGCCAGGTGAGGAACAGCGAGCCGCCGAGGTGCAGCGCCACCGTGCCCAGCGCCAGGCCCGGACGGCCGCCGATCAGCATGCCGACGACCTCGGCGGAGAAGCTGGAGAACGTGGTGAGCGAGCCCAGGAAGCCGGTGACCACGACCAGGCGCCAGGCCGGGTCGATGTCGGGCAGCGCGGTGAAGCCCGCGATCGCCACGCCGACGATGTAGCCGCCGATCAGGTTCACGGCCAGCGTGCCCCAGGGCAGCAGGCCGCCCGGGTTGAGCCACAACTGGAAGCCCCAGCGCATCAAGGCGCCGATGCAGGCGGAGACGCAGATGACGACGACGTTCAACAGCATCGGGCGATGATATTCGCGGCCCGGCTACTTCTCGACGCCCATCACCACGTCGGGCAGGATCGTCACGATGCTCGGGAACACGGTGATCAGCACGATGCACAGCACCAGGCAGAAGAAGAAAGGAATCGCCGCCTTGGCGATCACGTTGCTGTCCTTGCCGGTCATGTTCTGCAGCACGAAGAGGTTGAAGCCCACCGGCGGCGTCACCTCGGCGATCTCCACCAGCAGCACGATGAAGATGCCGAACCAGACCAGGTCGAAGCCGGCCTTCTGGATCATCGGCAGCACCACCGCGCTGGTCAGCACGATCATCGAGATGCCGTCGAGCGCGGTGCCGAGCACCAGGTACACCAGCACCAGCGCGCCGATCAGCGCATAGGGCGACAGATGCATCGAGTCGACCCACTCGGCCAGCTCGCGCGGGATGCCCGTGAAGGCCATGGTCTTGGTCAGGAAGGCGGCGCCGGCCAGGATGAACATGATCATGCAGCTGGTGCGGGTGGCGCCCATGATCCCGTCCTTGAAGTTCTTCCAGCTGAGGCTCCGGCCCCAGGCGGCGATGGCCAGCGAGCCCAGCACGCCGAAGGCCGCGCATTCGGTGGCGGTGGCCCAGCCTGCGATCAGCACCCAGACGATGAAGACGATCAAGAGCGCGCACGGGATCAGGTTGCCCGACAGCCGGATCTTCTCCATGAAGGAGGTCGGGGGGTCGGCCGGCGGCACCTGCTCGGGGTGGCGCAGGCTCCACCAGCCGATATAGCCAGAGAACAGCACCATCAGCAGCAGCCCCGGCAGGAAGCCGGCCAGGAAGATCCGGATGATCGAGGCGTCGGCCGCCACCGCGTAGACCACCATCGTGATCGACGGCGGGATCAGGATGCCCAGCGTGCCCGCGGTGGCCAGCGAGCCGATGGCCAGCTTCTCGTTGTAGCCGCGGCGCACCAGTTCCGGCAGCGCCACCTTGGCGATGGTGGCACAGGTCGCGGCCGACGAGCCCGAGACCGAGCCGAACACGCCGCAGCCGAGGATGGTGGTGTGCATCAACCGGCCGGGCACGCGGTTGAGCCAGGGCCGCAGGCCCTCGAACATCTCCTCGCTGAGCTTGGTGCGAAACAGGATCTCGCCCATCCAGATGAACAGCGGCAGCGCCGCCAGCTCCCAGGAGGCGTTCGATTCCCAGAACGACGAGAACAGGTTCTTCGCCGGCAGCGTGTTGGTGAAGAAGGCCTGGCCGACCCAGCCGACGATCGCCAGCGTCATCGCGATCCAGACGCCGCCGGCCAGCAGCACCAGCATGATGGCGAGCAGCAGCGCGCCCATCAGAAGAGTTTCGAGCATGAGCGCCTCAGACGTCGGAAGAAAAGTCGCCGGCGGCGTGCCGCTCCTCGACGGCGCGCTGGTAGCTCGGCTTCTCGCCGCGCACCACGCCGACCAGCTCGTCGATCATGGCGATCAGCAGCAGCCAGCAGCCCAGCACGAAGGTCGATTGCGGAATCCAGATCGGGATCACGACCAGGCCGGTCGCCATCTCGGCGAACTCGTAGCTCTCCCAGGTGAAGCTGGTCGCCGACCAGGTGAGGTAGGCGACCGCGACCGCGGCGATCAGCAGGCAGCCGACGTCGAGCGCGCGCCGGACCTTCGGCGGCACGGCTTCGAGCAGCAGCGTGACGCGCACGAAGTCGCCGTGGCGAAAGGCGTGGGCCATGGCGAAGAAGGCCGCGGCGGCGCAAAGCCAGGCGACCACGTCGTTGAGCCCGCTCACGTGCCAGTTCAACTGCCGGCCGACGCCGGCCACGATCATCAGCACGAAGATCAGGAACACGCAGAACGCGCCCAGCGCGCCTGCACCGTCGTACAGGCGGTCCAGCCAGCGGCGCATCGGCTACTTCTTTTTGTAGGCGTCGACGATGGAAGCGCCATCGGGGCCGGCGGCCTTGAGCCAGTCGGCCTGCATGATGCCGCCCACCTGCCGCATGTCGGCATCGAGCTTCGGCGAGGGCTTGTGGATCTTCATGCCGCGTTCGGCCAGCAGGCGCTTGTACTCGTCGTTCTTCTCCTGCGCGACCTTCCAGCCACGCGCCTCGGCGTCGGCCGCCGCCTTGGTCACCGCGGCCTTGGTCGCCGGGTCGAGCGCCTCGAAGGCCTTCAGGTTCACCAGCACGGCGTTCTTCGGGATCCAGGCCTGGGTGTCGTAGAAGTTCTTGAGGTTCTCGTAGGTCTTGGTGTCGTAGCCGGTCGAGCCCGAGCTCATGTAGCTCTCGATCACGCCGGTGGCCATCGCGGCGCTGAGCTCGGCCTGCTGGATCTGCACCGGCTGGGCGCCGATCAGTTCGGCGATCTTGGCGGTGGCCGGGCTGTAGGCGCGCCACTTGATGCCGCGCAGGTCGGCCACCGAGCCGATCTCCTTCTTCGAGTAGATGCCCTGCGGCGCCCACGGCACCATGAACAGCACCTTGATGCCCTGGGCCGCGAGCAGCTTCTCCATGGCCGGCTTGGAGGCCTCGTACAGCTTCTTCGCCTCGGGGTAGGTGGTCGCCAGGAAGGGCACGCCGTCGAGCGCGTAGATCGGGTTCTCGTTGGCGAAGTTGGCCAGCAGGATCTCGCCGGCCTGGGCCTGGCCGCTCTGCACCGCGCGCTTGATCTCGGGCGCCTTGAACAAGGACGCGTTGGCGTGCACCGTGACCTTGAGCTTGCCGCCGGTCGCCGCATCCACATCCTTCGAGAACTGCGTGATGTTTTCGGTGTGGTAGTTGGTGGCGGGGTAGGCGGTGGGCAGGTCCCACTTGGTCTGCGCGAAGGCGGCGGCGCCGAGGGTCAGGCCAGCGAGGGCAATGCCGAACTTGTGATGCATGGGCTCTCCAGAACGTGCGGAAGTAGAAAAGGCGATCGGCAGCATACGTGCAAATATCGGGCCACCGCTCGGGCCTTTCCCTGCCACGACCGTGCTGATGGGAATCTGACTGGCGCACGAAAAAGCCGCCCGCAGGCGGCCTCGTGTCGTGTTCCGGCGTGGCCGGACGGGTTCAGGGCTTGGCGGCGGCCTTGACCGGCGCCGGCGCCGCTGCCGCCTTGCCCGTCGCCTTGGGATCGGCCTTCGCCGCCGCGACGGCAGGCGCCGGCGCGCCGAAGCCCTGGCCGTTGATCGTCAGCCCGTCGGCCGACAGCTTGGCCGCCGCCTTGTCCTTCACGCCTTTCACGCGGCTCATGAAGTCCGCCCAGTCCTTGAACGGCGCGTCCTTGCGGGCATCCACGATGCGCTTGGACATCGCCGGGCCCACGCCCTTGACGCCGAGCAACTCCGCCTCGGTGGCCTTGTTGGCATCGACTGCGGCCCAGGAGGCGACAGCAAACAGCATGGCCGCGATGGCCAGTATCTTCTTCATCATCTTTTTTCTCTCCCTGACATGGTGTGGGAGGTGCCGAAGCACCCCGCCGCGCGCCGAGTGCGCCCGGCGCGCAAGATGATAGCGGCGATGGGCCGCGGCGGGGAGGTCAGAGTTCCTCGACGCGCCGCGGGGGGTAGCTGTCCCAGGCCTGGCAGCCCGGACAGTGCCAGAAGTACTGGTGGGCCTCGAAACCGCAGGCCGCGCAGCGGTAGCGCATCAGCGGCCGGGTGGCCTGGTCGAGCGAGCGCTGCACCTGCGGGTGGAACTGCTCATGCTCGAAGCGCTCGCTGGCCAGCCAGCGCGAGGCCGCCACCAGCGAGGGGTGGTGCGCCAGGTGGGCGATGTAGCCGTCGCGCGGCTGCGCCGCGATCGCTGCGTCCGAGGGCGCGTCGTCGGGCAGGGCCGGCGTGCCCCCCAGCGCGATGATCGCCTCGAGCACATCGATCGATGGCGACGCCACGTAGCGGCGCTGCAGCAGCGCCAGCGCCTCGCCGGAGCGCTGCGAAGCCACCGCGGCCTGCTGCATCGCCGCCGCGTACAGGGGCAGGGCCAGCGGCGCGGTCTCGCTCAGGGCCGCCAGCGTGTCGAAGGCGGCCGCCGCATCGCCCTTGCGCAGTTGCAGGGTGGCGCTGTCGATGGCCGGGCGCGGCGCCTCGGGCGCCAGCGCGACCGCCTGCTGCAGCAGCCGGGCCGCGGCGCCGAGGTCGCCGGCGGCCACGCGTTCGGCCGCCTGCTCGCACAGATGGTGGGCCCGGCGGGTGCTGTAGCTGGCCTGGTCGGACTCGTCGAGCTTCTGCGCCACGTCCTCGGCCTGGGCCCATTCGCGCGAGCGTTCGTAGATCGCCAGCAGCGAGAGCCGGGCCTCGTTCTCGTAGCGCGTGCCCTCGAGCTTCTGCAGCGCGGCCTCGGCGCGGTCGAGCAGGCCGGCGCGCAGGAAATCCTGCGCCAGGGCGTGCTGCGCGCGGTCGCGATCGGCGCGGCTCAGGTCCCCCCTGCCCAGCAGGTGCTCGTGCACGCGGACCGCGCGCTGGTACTCGCCGCGGCGACGGA
The DNA here is from genome assembly GCF_030316845.1 of Variovorax davisae. GTDB lineage: Bacteria > Pseudomonadota > Gammaproteobacteria > Burkholderiales > Burkholderiaceae_C > Variovorax > Variovorax davisae. Next base: position 101,268 of record NZ_JASZYS010000009.1, on the reverse strand, counting down.
ACAGGTTGCCGAGCGCGAAATGCAGCTCCTGCGTGTCGGGGTCGTTCTGAACCGCCTCGATGAAGGCGTCGATGGCCTGGTCCTGCTGCTCGTTGAGCAGGAAGTTCAGGCCGCGGAAATAGGCCTTGGGCGCCTGGCGGTTCTCGATCCTGAGCTGCCGCAGGTCGAAGCGCGATGCGAGCCAGCCGAGCACGAAGGCAATGGGCAGGCCGAGCAGCAGCCAGCTGAAATCAAAGTCCATGTTGGCGAACGGCGGGCAGGTCGGTGGTGGCAGGCGCAGGCGGCGCTGCGGGGGAGGCCGTCGCCGGGGCGACCGGGGCGGCGGGCCGCTGGGCGGCGGCGCTGCGGTGTTTCCACCAGCCCGGCAGCATGCCGAGCGCGCCGACCACCAGGCCGCCCGCAAAGGCCGCCAGCACCACCAGCACCAGCGGCGCGCGCCACGAGGTGCCGAAGAAGAAGTAGACGGTGGCGTCGTGCTGGTTGTTCAGCGCGAAGGCGAAGAGGGTAAAAAAAATGGCTGCCTTGAGCAGCCACAGGAGGTATTTCATGCGGGTCCCCGATGGCCGGGGAATTCTATGCCTCAGCGGGCCTTGTTCTTCTCGGCGTCGAGGATCGCGGTCTGGGCGTCGACCGCCTCGCGCAGGGCCTTGCCCGGCTTGAAGTGGGGCACGCGCTTCTCGGGGATCTGCACGCTTTCGCCGGACCGCGGATTGCGTCCGATGCGCGGCGGGCGCCGGTTGACCGTGAAGCTGCCGAAGCCGCGGATCTCGATGCGATGGCCGCGCACCAGCGCGTCGCCCATGGCGTCGAGGATGGTCTTGACGGCGTATTCGGCGTCGCGGTGCGTCAGTTGCGCAAAGCGGGCGGCGAGTTCTTCGACGAGATCGGAGCGGGTCATGGCAAGAAATGTAGGCGAAAAAAAAGACAGGGTGGCGCCCGGCGCCAACCCTGTCCCCGGGACCCGGATTACTTGTCCGAGTTGTCCAGCTTGGCGCGCAGCAGGGCGCCCAGGCTGGTCGTGCCCGCGTTCTCGCGTGCCGACTGCTGGCTCAGGCTGGCCATGGCGCCTTGCTCGTCGACCATGTCCTTCTGCTTGATCGACAGCTGGATGTTGCGGGTCTTGCGATCCACATTGACCACCACGGCCGTGACTTCGTCGCCTTCCTTGAGCACGTTGCGTGCATCTTCCACGCGATCGCGGGAGATTTCGCTGGCGCGCAGGTAGCCGATGATGTCTTCGCCGAGGTCGATTTCAGCGCCGCGGGCGTCCACGGTCTTGACTTTGCCGGTCACGATCTGGCCCTTGTCGTTCACGGTCGTGAACGTGGTGAACGGATCGCTGTCGAGCTGCTTGATGCCCAGCGAGATGCGCTCGCGGTCGACATCGACAGCCAGCACGATCGCTTCGACTTCCTGGCCCTTCTTGTAGTTGCGAACGGCGGTCTCGCCGGTTTCGTTCCACGAGAGGTCGGACAGGTGCACCAGACCGTCGATGCCGGCAGCCAGGCCCACGAACACGCCGAAGTCGGTGATCGACTTGATCGGGCCCTTGACGCGGTCGCCGCGCTTGGTGTTCTGCGCGAACTCCTGCCACGGGTTGGCCTTACACTGCTTCATGCCGAGGCTGATGCGGCGCTTGTCTTCGTCGATCTCGAGGACCATGACTTCGACTTCGTCGCCGAGCGAGACGATCTTGTTCGGCGCGATGTTCTTGTTGGTCCAGTCCATTTCGGAGACGTGCACCAGGCCTTCGATGCCGGGTTCGAGTTCGACGAACGCGCCGTAGTCGGCGATGTTCGTGACCTTGCCGAACAGGCGGGTCGATTGCGGGTAGCGGCGCGAAACGCCCATCCACGGGTCGTCGCCCATCTGCTTCAGACCCAGCGAGACACGGTTCTTCTCGGTGTCGAACTTGAGGATCTTGGCGGTGATTTCCTGGCCGGCCTGGACCACTTCGCTCGGATGGCGGACGCGGCGCCATGCCATGTCGGTGATGTGCAGCAGACCGTCGATGCCGCCGAGGTCGACGAACGCACCGTATTCGGTGATGTTCTTGACGACGCCGCGCACGACTGCGCCTTCCTTCAGGGTTTCCATCAGCTTGGCGCGTTCTTCGCCCATGCTGGCTTCGACCACGGCACGGCGCGACAGCACCACGTTGTTGCGCTTGCGGTCGAGCTTGATGACCTTGAATTCGAGGGTCTTGTTCTCGTACGGGGTCAGGTCCTTGATCGGACGGGTGTCGATCAGCGAACCCGGCAGGAAGGCGCGGATGCCGTTGACCAGCACCGTGAGGCCGCCCTTGACCTTGCCGCTCGTGGTGCCGGTGACGAAGTCGCCGGATTCGAGGGCCTTCTCCAGCGCGAGCCACGAAGCCAGACGCTTGGCGGTGTCGCGCGAGAGGATGGTGTCGCCGTAGCCGTTTTCGACGCTGCCGATGGCCACGGAAACGAAATCGCCGGCCTGGACTTCGAGCTCGCCCTTGTCGTTCTTGAACTCTTCGATCGGCACGTAGGCTTCGGACTTGAGGCCTGCGTTGACGACGACGTGGTTGTGTTCGACACGCACGACTTCGGCGGTGATGACCTCACCGGTGCGCATCTCCGAACGCTTCAGGGATTCTTCGAATAGGTCGGCAAAAGATTCAGACATGTGTTTTTCCTTCCGTCACGCAGGGTTTGCAGCTGCACCATTGCGGCTGGCTTGGGTCTGGCGGCGGCGGTTGTGTGGGCTTCGGGCCCGGTTAGGGTTGAACAACCAGCAAGGCCGATGCGCTGTCGCGCGGCGGGGACCCGGCTGGATCGAAAACACCGTTCAAGCGGACTCGAACGGCTGTACTTCCTGCCACCAGGCAAGCACCTGCACGACCGATTGCTCGATCGTCTGGTGCGAGTTGTCCAGGAGGCGGGCATCAGGCGCCGGCTTGAGTGGCGCGACGCTGCGGGACGAGTCCCGGAGATCACGCGCTTCCAGATCGGCGCGAAGACTGTCGATTGTAGTCGAAATTCCCTTTGAAATCAACTGCTTATAACGGCGCTCGGCGCGGTGGGCGGCGCTCGCCGTGAGGTACACCTTGAGGTCGGCGTCGGGGAAGATCACGGTGCCCATGTCGCGGCCGTCGGCCACCAGGCCCGGCAGGCGCCGGAAGCTGCGCTGCAGCGCCAGCAGGGCGGCCCGCACCGCCGGCAGGGCCGAGACGCGCGAGGCGTCCATGCCGGCGGCCTCGGTGCGCAAGTCTTCGCTCACATCCTCGCCCGCCAGCAGCACCTTGCCCTCGCTGAAGACCAGGGGCAGGGCCCGCGCGAGGTCGGCGATGCGGGCCTCGTGGGCGGGCTCGGCGTCGAGCCCGGCGCGGCGCATCACCAGCCCGGTCACCCGGTAGAGCGTGCCCGAATCCAGGTAGTGGTAGCCCAGCCGCCGCGCCACCTCGACCGTCAGCGTGCCCTTGCCCGAGGCGGTCGGGCCGTCGATGCAGATCACCGGCACCTCGGGGGCCTGGGCGACCGAGAACAGGGTCTCGAAGTAGTCCGGGAAGGTCTTGGCGACGCAGTGCGGATCGAGGATGCGCACCGCGACGCGGTCCGGATTGAAGGCCGCCAGCGAGAAGCACATCGCCACCCGGTGGTCGTCGTAGGTCTCGATGCTGGCCGGGCGCCAGCCGCCGGCCGCCAGCGGGTGGACGCGGATGAAGTCGGGGCCGTCCTCGACCGTGGCGCCGAGCTTGCGCAGCTCGTTGGCCATCGCGTCGATGCGGTCGGTTTCCTTGACCCGCCAGCTGGCGATGTTGCGCAAGGTGCTCGGGCCGTCGGCGTAGAGCGCCATCACGGCCAGCGTCATCGCGGCGTCGGGGATGTGGTTGGCGTCGAGGTCGATCGCCCGTAGCGGCCACGCGCTGCGCGAGATCGCCAGCCAGTTGGGCCCGCTGTCGACCACTGCGCCCATCTGCCGCGCGGCGTCGATGAAGCGGATGTCGCCCTGGATCGATTCGGCGCCCACGCCCTCGATCCGGATGCCCGTTCCTTCGGCGATGGCGCCGAGCGCGACGAAATAGCTGGCCGACGAGGCATCGGCCTCGACGTGGATGTCGCCCGGCGAGCGGTACTGGCTGCCGGCCGGGATGGTGAAGCGCTGCCAGCCCTCGCGCTGCACCGTGATGCCGAAGCGCGCCAGCAGGTTGAGCGTGATCTCGATGTAGGGCTTGGAGATCAGCTCGCCGACGACGTCGATCACGATGTCGCGCCGGGCCGCAAGGGGCAGCGCCAACAGGAGCGCAGTCAGGAACTGGCTGGAGACGTCGCCGCGCACGCGGATCGGCGTGTCGAGCTGCAGGGCGTCGAGCGCGACCGGATGGATCTGCAGCGGCGGATAGCCCGGATTGCCGAGGTAGTCGACGCGGCAGCCGAGCTGGGTCAGGGCGTCGACCAGGTCGCCGATCGGGCGCTCGTGCATGCGCGGCACGCCGCGCAGTTCGAACTCGCCGCCCAGCAGGGCCAGCGCGGCGGTCAGCGGCCGCATTGCGGTGCCGGCGTTGCCGAGGAACAGCGACGCCGAGGGTGTCTTCAAGCGACCGCCCAGGCCTTCGATGCGCAGGGTGTCGCCCGCGCGCTCGACCTTGCAGCCGAGCGCGGCCAGGGCATCGAGCATGACCCGGGTGTCGTCCGAGTCGAGCAGGTCGCGCACGGTCGTCGTGCCGCTGGCCAGTGCCGCCAGCAGCAGCACGCGGTTGGAAATGCTCTTGGAGCCCGGCAGGCGGACGGTGCCGGCGGCCGCCGCCAGGGGCGGGATGTCGAGAAAGGGGGTCGTGAACATGGTCAGTCCGGCGAGGCGGCCACGCCCGGCTGCCACAGGGAGCGAACGCCGCTCGCCGCCGCGATCGCGTCTTCGAGCTCCTGGGCGTTGCTGGTGCGCACCAGTGCCTCGAGGTGGGCCAGGGCCTCGCGGAAGCCCTGCGCCTGCAGCAGCACCTGGTCGCGGTTGGCCAGCAGGACGTCGCGCCACATGGTCGGGTCGCTGGCGGCGATGCGCGTGAAGTCGCGGAAGCCCGGGCCCGCCAGTTCGAGGAAGCGGCCGCCCTGGGGGTGCGCGGTCAGGGCGTTGATGAAGGCGAAGGCCAGCAGGTGCGGCAGGTGGCTGACCGCCGCGAAGGCGCTGTCATGGGCCTCCGGCGTCATCGTCACCACCTTGGCCCCGATGGCACTCCAGACCTTGGAGGCCCGCTGCACGTTCGAGCGCAGCGTGGCCTTGACCGGCGTCAGCACCACCTGGCGCCCGGCGTACAGGTCGGCATCCGCATGCTCGACCCCGGCGACCTCCTTGCCGGCGATCGGATGGGCGGGCACGAAAGCGCCGATCTGGTCCTGCAGCCCGCGCCGGGCGGCCTCGATGACGTCGCCCTTGGTCGAGCCGACGTCCATCACGAACATCTTGTCGTTGATGCCGTGGCGGATCGCCTTGAAGGTCTGCTCGGAGGCGCCCACCGGGACCGCGATCAGCACCAGGTCGGCGCCCGACATCGCCAGCAGCGCGGACGGCGCGGCGACGTCGATCACGCCGAGCTGGCGGGCGCGCTCGGTGGTCGAGGGCGACTTGCTGTAGCCGACCACCCGCTTGACCAGCTTCGCGCGCTTGAGCGCCAGCGCGAACGAGCCGCCCATCAAACCGCAGCCGATCAGGCCCAACTGTTCGATCATCGTCAGGCTTTGATCGGGTAGGCGCCCAGGACCTTGTAGAACGCGCACAGCTTGCGCAGTTCGACGAGCGCGGCGGCCACGTTGGGTTGCGAGGGATGGCCGTCGAGGTCGATGTAGAAGTAGTACTCCCACTGGCCGGTGCGCGCCGGCCGCGACTCGAAGCGGGTCATCGAGACGTTGTTGGCCTTGAGCGGCACCAGCAGGTCGTGCACCGCGCCGGGCTGGTTCGGCACCGACACCACCAGGCTGGTGCAGTCGCGCCCGGAGGCCGGCGGCATCGCCAGGGTCTGCGGCAGGCAGATGATGGCGAAGCGGGTGCGGTTGTAGGAGTCGTCCTGGATCGCATGGGCGACGATGTGCAGCCCGAAGCGGGTGGCGGCGCGTTCGCTCGCCAGGCCGGCCCAGGCCGGGTTGCCGGCCGCCAGCCGGGCGCCTTCGGCATTGCTCGACACCGCGCGCCGCTCGGCATTCGGCAGGTGCTTGGCGAGCCAGGTCTGGCACTGGGCCAGCGCCTGCGGATGGGCCAGCACCGCTTCGATGCCCTCGAGCGAATTGCTCGAGCGCAGCAGGTGGTGGCGCACCAGCAGGCTGACTTCGCCGACCACGTGGGTGGGCGAGTGCAGGAACAGGTCGAGCGAGCGGGTGACCACGCCCTCGGTGGAGTTCTCGACGCCGACCACGCCGTACTGGGCGCTGCCGGCGGCGGTGGCGTGGAAGACCTCGTCGAAACTGGCGCAATAGACCAGGTCGGCGGCGCCGCCGAAGTACTCGACCGCGGCCTGCTCGCAGAAGGTGCCTTCGGGCCCGAGCACGGCCACCCGCTGCGGCGATTCGAGCGCCAGGCAGGCCGACATGATCTCGCGCCAGATGGCGGCCACGTGCAGCGCCTTCAGCGGGCCGCCGTTGCTCTGCTGCATCTTTTCGATCACCTGGGCCACGCGGTCGGGCCGGAAGAAGGGCGTGCCCTCGCGCTTCTTCACCTCGCCGACCTGTTCGGCCACGCGGGCGCGCCGGTTCAGGAGGTCGAGGAGCTGCTGGTCGAGCGAGTCGATCTGCACGCGCAGATCGGCCAGGCCGGGGGACGTTTCGGGGGTGGAGGGCGGTGTGGCTGGTGCGGTCATTCGGTCGGGTCGCTCGTGCCTTCTACGCACGCGACCGTTCGAATTCTCGCATGTAGGCCACCAGCGCCTGCACGCCGGCCAGCGGCATGGCGTTGTAGATGCTGGCGCGCATGCCGCCGACCGACTTGTGGCCCTTGAGCTGCAGCAGCCCGGCCTCGCGGGCGCCGGCCAGGAAGGCCTCGTTGCGGCTTTCGTCGGCCAGGAAGAAGGGCACGTTCATGCGCGAGCGGCAGCCAGGGTCGACCTTGTTGGCGTAGAAGTCCGAGCCGTCGATGAAGTCGTACAGCAGCCGCGCCTTGGCGATGTTGCGCGCCTCCATGGCGGCGACGCCGCGCAAGTCGCCCTCTTGCTGCTCGCGCAGCCACTGGAAGGTCAGGCCGGCGATGTAGATGCCCCAGGTCGGGGGCGTGTTGTACATCGACTGGTTGTCGGCCACCGTCTTGTAGTTGAAGGCGCTCGGGCAGATCTGGAGCGCATGGCCGAGCAGGTCGTCGCGCACGATCACGATCGTGAGGCCGGCCGGGCCGAGGTTCTTCTGGGCGCCGCCGAAGGCCAGGCCCACGCGCGACCAGTCGACCGCGCGCGAGGCCACGTGCGACGAGAAGTCGATCACCAGCGGCGCCTTGCTGCCGAGCGCGGCCAGGTCGGGCAGCTGCTGGAATTCGACGCCGTTGATGGTCTCGTTGGTGCAGACGTGGACGTAGGACGCGTCGGCCGACAACTGCCAGCCGGCCGCATCCGGCAGCCGGGTGTGGCCGTCGGCCGCATTGCTCGCCACCACCTTCGCCTCGCAGTAGCGCTGGGCTTCCTTCTGCGACTTGATGCTCCAGCTGCCCGTGAGGACGAAATCGGCGCGCGTGCCGCGCGACAGGTTCATCGGGACGATCGCGTTCTCGCCCAGGCCACCGCCCTGCATGAACAGGATGTGGAACTGCGACGGCACCGCGAGCAGTTCGCGGATGTCGGCCTCGGCCTGGGTGCAGATCGCGCCGAACTCCTTGCCGCGATGGCTCATTTCCATCACGCCCATGCCGCTGCCGTGCCAGTCGAGCATCTCGGCGGCAGCGCGCTGCAGCACCGCCTCCGGCATCGCGGCCGGGCCGGCGGAGAAGTTGTACGGGCGCGGACCCGCGGGCTTGGTCACTTCTTGGCGGGCGCCTTGGCGGGCGCTGCGGCCTTGCCGGCACCGGCGGGTGCGCTGGTCGGCGCGCCCAGGGCCTTGGCGACGCTGGCGTCGAGCGCGACCATCTTCGGCTCGATCGTGGCGCGCGTTTCGCCCACCAGCTTCTCGGTCAGGGCGGTCTGCAGCTTGGGGTTGATCTCCTGGTACTTCTTGCTCAGCGGCGAGCTGATCCAGGCCATGAGCTGCTTGAGCTCATCTTCGCTGAAGTTCTGCTCCATGATCGGCGTCAGGGCGCCCGGTGCCAGCTGCACGGCCTTGTCGCGCACGATCGGGTAGGCCTCGTCGAAGTACTTCTTGAGTTCGGCATCGGCGGCCTTGGCGGCGGCTTCGCGCTTCTCGGCCGGCACCTGCGTCTGCAGGTACTGGGAGCCGGCCTGGGCGATCGGGGCGCTCGACTGTTCGACCAGTCCGCGCGCCAGCGATTCGACGCCGGGGCGCTGCATGTCGATGAACTGCTTGATCAAGGTCGCCTTGTCCTGGGCCATGGCCAGCGAACTGCCGGCAAGCGCGGCCGTCAGGAGCGCGAGTTTGATTTTTTTCACTGAGGGTTCTCCGTTGAAGAGGGGGTGGATGAGTCGTCGTCGGCGCCGGGTTCATTCTCGATATTCGCGTCATTTTCGACGATGCGCTGCAGCCCGCTGAGCTTGGCGCCTTCGTCGAGTCCGATCAGGGTGACGCCTTGCGTCGCACGCCCCAGTTCGCGGATTTCGGAGACTCGGGTGCGCACGAGGACACCCTTGTCGGTGATGAGCATGATCTCGTCGTCGGCATGCACGAGAGTCGCGGCCACCACTTTGCCGTTACGTTCACTTTGTTGAATCGCGATCATGCCCTTGGTTCCCCGGCCGTGACGCGTGTACTCGGTAATGCTTGTGCGTTTTCCGTAACCGTTTTCGGTTGCCGTGAGCACGCTCTGCTCCTCGTCCTCGGCCACCAGCATGGCGATCACGCCCTGGCCGTCCTCGAGCATCATGCCGCGCACGCCGCGGGCGTTGCGGCCCATCGGGCGGACGTCGTTCTCGTCGAAGCGCACGGCCTTGCCGCCGTCGGAGAACAGCATCACGTCGTGGGCGCCGTCGGTCAGCGCGGCACCGACGAGGTAGTCGCCCGGGTCGAGGTCGACCGCGATGATGCCGGCCTTGCGCGGGTTGCTGAACTCGTCGAGGGCGGTCTTCTTGACCGTGCCCATCGAGGTCGCCATGAAGACGTACTGGTTGGCGGGGAAGGTGCGCTTCTCGCCGGTCAGCGCCAGCACGACGTTGATCTTCTCGCCTTCCTGCAGCGGGAACATGTTGACGATCGGCCGGCCGCGCGAGCCGCGCGAACCCGCGGGCACCTCCCAGACCTTGAGCCAGTAGAGCCGGCCGCGGTTCGAGAAGCACAGGATGTAGTCGTGCGTGTTGGCGATGAACAGCTGGTCGATCCAGTCGTCCTCTTTGGTCGCCGTCGCCTGCTTGCCTCGGCCGCCGCGCTTCTGGGCCCGGTACTCGCTGAGCGGCTGGCTCTTGATGTAGCCGCTGTGCGACAGGGTGACGACCATGTCGGTGGGCGTGATCAGGTCTTCGGTCGAGAGGTCGAAGGCGCTGTGCTCGACCAGGCTGCGGCGGGCGCCCAGCTTGCTCTGGCCGAACTCCTGCTTGATCGCGCCGAGTTCGTCGCCGATGATCACCGAGACCCGCTCCGGCTTGGCCAGGATGTCGAGCAGGTCGTCGATCTCGGCCATCACGTCCTTGTATTCGGCGACGATCTTGTCCTGTTCGAGGCCGGTCAGGCGCTGCAGGCGCATCTGCAGGATTTCCTGGGCCTGGGTGTCCGACAGCTTGTAGAGGCCGTCGGCGTGCATGCCGTATTCGCGCTCCAGGCCGTCCGGGCGGTAGTCGTCGGCGTTGATCACGCCGCCGTCGGCGCGGGTGCGGGTGAGCATCTCGCGCACCAGCTTGCTGTCCCAGGCGCGGCTCATGAGCTCGGCCTTGGCCACCGGGGGCGTCGGGGCGTTGCGGATGATCGCGATGAATTCGTCGATGTTGGCCAGCGCCACCGCCAGGCCCTCCAGCACATGGCCGCGCTCGCGTGCCTTGCGCAGGGTGAAGACGGTGCGGCGGGTGACCACTTCGCGCCGGTGCTGCAGGAAGACCTCGATCAGGTCCTTGAGGTTGCACAGCTTGGGCTGGCCGTCGACCAGCGCCACCATGTTGATGCCGAAGGTGTCCTGCAGCTGGGTTTGCTTGTAGAGGTTGTTGAGCACCACCTCGGGCACTTCGCCGCGCTTGAGCTCGATCACCAGTCGCATGCCCGACTTGTCGGACTCGTCCTGGATGTGGCTGATGCCTTCGATCTTCTTCTCGTGCACCAGCTCGGCCATGCGCTCCTGGAGCGTCTTCTTGTTGACCTGGTAGGGCAGCTCGTCGACGATGATCGCCTGCCGCTGGCCGCGGTCGATGTCCTCGAAGTGGCAGCGGGCGCGCATCACGACCTTGCCGCGGCCGGTGCGATAGCCGTCCTTGATGCCGTTGATGCCGTAGATGATGCCGGCGGTGGGGAAGTCGGGCGCCGGCACGATCTCCATCAGGTCGTCGATGCTGGCGTCAGGGTGGCGCAGCAGGTGCAGGCAGGCGTCGACCACCTCGTTCAGGTTGTGCGGCGGAATGTTGGTCGCCATGCCGACCGCGATGCCGCCGGCGCCATTGACCAGCAGATTCGGCAGTTTGCTCGGCAATACCAGCGGCTCTTTTTCGGAGCCGTCGTAATTGGGGCCGAAATCGACCGTTTCCTTGTCGATATCGCCCAGCATTTCATGGGCAATTTTGGCCAGCCGGATCTCGGTATAGCGCATCGCGGCCGCCATATCGCCGTCGACCGAGCCGAAATTGCCCTGGCCGTCAACCAGCATGTGGCGCATCGAGAAGTTCTGCGCCATCCGCACGATGGTGTCGTAGACCGACTGGTCGCCGTGCGGGTGGTACTTGCCGATGACGTCGCCGACGATACGGGCCGACTTCTTGTACGGCCGGTTCCAGTCGTTGTTGAGCTCGTGCATCGCGTACAGGACGCGCCGATGCACCGGTTTGAGGCCGTCCCGCGCGTCCGGGAGGGCGCGGCCGACGATCACGCTCATGGCGTAATCCAGGTAGCTGCGACGCATTTCCTCTTCGAGGCTGATGGGCAGTGTTTCTTTGGCGAACGAGGTCATGGGCGGCACGCAGACGGCAAGGGAGGCGGAATTTTACGCTGTGGACGGTGTCGCACCGCCGCAACACAAGGCCGGTATTCCGCCTCCGTCCTACGTTTCCGGGGCGTCTGCGGGGGGGTTTGCCAAAGACCCTATGGCACAATCGCCTCAACGTTTTGGGTGGTGGTCACTTAAAGCGTCCTTGATTCGCAGCGCGGCTGCGGCTTTTTCCCCAAGAGGAGAACCATGAAGAAACTGAATAAAGTGGCGATGATGTTTGCAGTCGCTGCGCTCGCCACTGCCGCCGGCGCGCAGACCCGTGTCACCGCTGCGAATGGCGGCCCGGTCATCGACAACTGGCAAAACGGCACCGGTGAACTGGTCTGGAAGAACGGCACCAATGAACTGTGCTGGCGCGATGCCAACTGGACGCCCGCAACGGCTGCCGCTGGTTGCGACGGCGCTCTGGTTCCGGCACCTCCGGTGGCTGCTGCTCCCGCTCCCGCACCGGCTCCGGTTCCCCCGGCAGTCGCTGCTTCGAAGGTCACCTTCGCTGCTGACGCCTTCTTCGACTTCGACAAGTACGTCCTGAAGCCCGAAGGCCGCGCCAAGCTCACCGACCTGGTCTCGAAGATCAAGGACGTGAACCTCGAAGTCATCATCGCCGTCGGTCACACCGACTGGATCGGTACCGTTGCGTACAACCAGAAGCTGTCGGTCCGCCGCGCTGAAGCCGTCAAGGCCTTCCTGGTCTCGCTGGGCGTCGAAAAGAACCGCGTGTACACCGAAGGCAAGGGCAAGAGCCAGCCGATCGCTGACAACCGCACCGCCGAAGGCCGCGCCAAGAACCGCCGCGTGGAAATCGAAGTGGTCGGCACCCGCCCCAACAAGTGATTCGCCAGAATCGCTGATGAAAACCCCGCCTCGGCGGGGTTTTTTTATGGCCGGCCGGGTGCCGGCATTTCAATTCCCGACGTTTCATAATCGCTGCATGACCGATACCGTGAATGCCGATCCGGCAGAACTCGCCAAATTTTCCGAACTCGCGCACCGCTGGTGGGATCTCGAAAGTGAATTCCGGCCGCTGCACGAAATTAATCCGCTGCGGCTCGACTGGATCGACGGCATCGCGCCGATTGCCGGGCGCAAGGTGCTCGACGTCGGCTGCGGCGGCGGCATCCTGGCCGACTCGATGGCGCGCAAGGGCGCCGAGGTGCTGGGTGTCGACCTGGCGGACAAGGCGCTCAAGGTGGCGCAGCTGCATGCCCTGGAGGCCGGCACCCGCGGCGTCAAGTACCGTTCGGTCAGTGCCGAGGCGCTGGCGGCCGAGCAGCCGGCCACTTTCGACGTCGTGACCTGCATGGAGATGCTCGAACACGTGCCCGATCCGGCCTCGGTCGTCAAGGCCTGCGCCGATCTGGCCAAGCCCGGCGGCTGGGTCTTCTTCTCGACCATCAACCGCAGCCTCAAGTCCTTCATGCTGGCGATCGTGGGAGCCGAGTACGTGCTCGGCATGCTGCCGCGCGGCACGCACGAATACCAGAAGCTGATCCGGCCGAGCGAGCTGGCCGCCCACTGCCGCGCCGCCGGGCTCGACCTGCGCCATACCCGCGGCCTCGAGCACAACCCGGTGACGCGGCGCTATTGGCTGAGCAGCGACACCGGCGTCAATTACATGTTCGCCACCCGGAAGCCGGCGGGCTCCCTGTGAAGGCGGCGCGCACCGAAGCCGTCCTGTTCGACCTCGACGGCACCCTGATCGACAGCGCCCCCGACCTGGGCGCCGCGGCCGACCAGATGCGTACCGAGCGCGGCCTGCCGTCGCTGCCGCTGGCGCGCTATCGGCCGATGGCCGGCGCCGGCGCCCGGGGCATGCTGGGCGTGGCCTTCGGCATCACGCCGGAGGCGCCCGAGTTTCCGGCGCTGCGCGAGGAGTTCTTTGTCAAGTACGAGTCGCGGATGCTGCGCAATACCCAGGTCTTCGAGGGCGTGGCCGAACTGGTCGAGGCCCTGAAGGCCGCCGGGCTGCAGTGGGGGGTGGTCACCAACAAGTCGGAGCGCTTCACCGTGCCGCTGACGCGCGCGATGGCGCTGTTCGAAAGCGCCCGTGCCATCGTCAGCGGCGACACCACGCCGCATGCCAAGCCGCACCCGGAGCCGCTGTTCGAGGCGGCGCGCCGGCTCGGCGTGGCGCCGGCGCGCTGCATGTATGTCGGCGACGACGAGCGCGACATCCTGGCTGGCCGCGCCGCCGGCATGCGCACGGTGGCCGCGACCTACGGCTACATGGGCGAGCAGGCCGAAGTGGCGCGCTGGGAGGCCGATGCCGCCATCGCTTCGCCCATGGAGCTCTTGATGTTGCTGAAACAGGCCTAAAATAGCTCGCTTGGGGCTGCACTGGTTTCGACGTGGGTTCGGAATCGCAGCGGGGCATGTCGAGCTGAATGCGCTCGTAAAACAGATTCAAACAAACTAACTGCAAACGACGAACGTTTCGCACTCGCCGCTTAATTGCCGGTGAGCTTTGCAACAGCAGGCCGATGGGCTGGGCAAGGGGGCGCTAGAGCAATCTGACGCCTCCCGGCTGCAAAGATAATCTACATGGGCTGGTCCTGATCCGGGTACCTTGGGTCGGGACGAGAAAATAGGGTGCTGGCGGCCGGTGTAGCGTGCGACTGCGCGACACCGGTGGCGAGACTCAAATCAGACCGCTAAACATGTAGATCTGCGCGAAGAAGGCTTGCGGACGGGGGTTCAAATCCCCCCAGCTCCACCATTCAAGAAGGCGCCGCCGATGCATTTTGCTTCGGCGGCGTCTCTGCGATCCAATCCCTCCACGGTACCCGGTCCGTGCAAAGAGGCCCATGGATTCATCGACGACGACATTGACGAGCCACAGCGACGTGCTTTCGCACGACGCGCTTCCTTTCCCGCAGTCGTGTCCGGAGCAGCTGGAGGCGCTGGCCTTCCTGTTCGGCGTCCGCTCGCCGCCGCCCGCCGGAGCCCGCGTGCTCGAACTGGGCTGCGGTGCGGGTGCCAATCTCATTCCCTTTGCCGCCCGGCATCCGCAGGCGCACGCGGTCGGCGTCGACCTGTCGCCGGCCCGCCTGAAGGAAGGCGCCGGCGTGATCGCGCGGGCGCGGCTCATGAACATCGACTTGCGGGCGATGGACCTGGCGGACATCGACGCCTCCTTCGGCCAGTTCGACTACATCATCTGCCACGGCCTCTACAGCCGGGTGCAGCCGGCGATGCAGGAGGCGATCCTGCGGGTCTGCGCGCAGAACCTCGCGCCGGACGGCGTGGCCTGCGTCAGCTACAACGTCCATCCGGGCTGGAAGGCGCGCGAGACCGTGCGCGACGCCATGCGCCTGCGCGGCGCCCCGCGCGACGATCCCGACGAAAAGCTCTCCTACGCGCGCGGCATGCTCGAGTTTCTCGCCCAGGCGGCGCGTCCGGGCAGCGTGCTGCGGGCGACGCTCGACGAAGCGCTGCCCGCGGTGCGCGGCGCGAGCGACGCCCAGCTGCTGCATGAATGGCTGGCGCCTTCGAACGCGCCGTGCTACTTCAAGCAGTTCGTCGAGCGCGCCGATGCCCATGGCCTGGCCTACCTGGCCGACGCCGAGCCGCACACGATGTTCGCCCAGAACTACAGCGAGCGGGTGCGCGAGCCCCTGATGCGGCAGTGCGGCGCGAGCCAGATCCTGATGGAGCAGACGCTGGACTTCCTGGTCAACCGGGCGTCCCGCCAGACCCTGCTGGTCCGGCGCGAGCGCGCGGGCGAGATCCGCTACCGGCTCGAATTCGAGCGCCTGCGCGCGCTCGCCTACGCCGGCCGCTTCGCCGCCGACGACGGGGGCGTGCTGGCGCTCGACGGCGGCGAGCTGTCGTGCACCGGCCTGCGCGAGCAGAAGCTCACGCTGCGGCTGCCGATCCACCGGGCCGTCGCGCAGGTGCTCGACGAGCGCTTTCCGGCCACCGTCGAGGTCGACGCGCTGGCGGCGGAGGTGTCGGCCCGCATCGGCGAGGCGCGCGCGGTGGTCGATCCGCTGGTGCTGGCGATGCTCGAGGAACTGGTGATCCTCGGCGCAGTCCGCATCCGGCGCACGGCACCGCAGGTGGCGGCCCATGTGTCGCCTTTTCCGCAGGCCCCGGCGGCGCTGCGCAACGCGCGCGAGGTCGCGCTGAGCGCCGGGCCGGCGGCCGCGGCCAGCAACCAGTGGCACGAGCAGGTCGCGCTGTCGCCGCTCGAGCGGCTGTTGCTGCCGCTGCTCGACGGCCGGCACGCCCACGAAGACCTGGCCGGCCACCTGGTGGCCGAGGCGCAGGCCGGACGGCTGCGCCTCATCGGCAAGGACGACAAGCCACTGGCCGGCGACGAGGCGCTGCGCGAGTTCGCCCGCCAGCAGGTGGGGTTCGCCCTGCGGGACCTGCGTCGCAAGGCCTTGCTCACGGGCTGAACCCATTCACCAGGAACCAGATCGATGCAACAGAACCACTGCTGGACGAAGGCGCTGCGCCTGGGCGTGGCCGCCGCTTTTGCATGGGCCGGCGCGCTGGCGCATGCGGCCTCGCAGGCGCCGGTCACGGCCGAGAACGGGATGGTCGTGAGCGCGCAGTCCCTGGCGACGCAGGTGGGCGTCAACGTGCTCAAGCGCGGGGGCAACGCGTTCGACGCCGCGGTGGCGGTGGGCTATGCGCTGGCGGTGGTCTATCCGGCGGCCGGCAATCTCGGCGGCGGCGGCTTCATGACGGCGCAGCTGGCCGACGGCCGCAAGACCTTCCTGGATTTCCGCGAGAAGGCGCCGCTGGCCGCGACGCCCCACATGTACCTCGACAAGGACGGCAACGTGATCCAGGGCCTGAGCACCCGGGGCCACCTCGCGGTCGGCGTGCCCGGCACGGTCGCCGGCCTCGAGCGGGCCCGCGAGCAGTACGGCACCATGAAGCGCAGCGCCCTGATCGCGCCGTCGATCGCGCTGGCCGAGCGCGGCTTCGTGCTGCAGCAGGGCGACATCGACATGCTGGCCACCGCCACCGCCGACTTCAGCAGCGATCCGGCCTCGGCGGCGGTGTTCCTGAACAAGGGCGAAGCCTTCGCCGTGGGCCAGAAGCTGGTCCAGAAAGACCTGGCGAAGACCCTGAAGGCGATCAGCCGCCACGGGGCTGACGGCTTCTACAAGGGGCCCGTGGGCGGCGCGATCGTGGCATCGAGCCAGGCCGGCGGCGGCCTGATCACGCAGGCCGACCTCGACCAGTACCAGGCGCGCGAACTGCTTCCGATCGAGTGCAGCTACCGCGGCTATCGCGTGATCTCCGCACCGCCGCCGAGTTCGGGCGGCGTGGTGCTGTGCGAGATGCTGAACATCCTCGAGGGCTACCCGCTCAAGTCGCTGGGCTTCCGGTCGGCCCAGGGGGTGCACTACCAGATCGAGGCCATGCGGCATGCCTATGTCGACCGCAACAGCCAGCTGGGCGACCCGGACTTCGTGAAGAACCCGGTCGAGCGGCTGATCGACAAGCGCTATGCCGACAAGATCCGCAGCACCATCGACCCGGCGCGCGCCGGCGTGTCCAAGGATTTGAGTACCGGGGTCGCGCCGCACGAAGGCAGCAACACCACGCACTATTCGATCCTCGACCAGTGGGGCAATGCCGTGTCGGTGACCTACACCCTGAACGACTGGTTCGGTGCCAAGGTCATGGCGGCAGGCACCGGCGTCCTGCTCAACAACGAGATGGACGACTTCACTTCGAAGGCGGGCGAGCCCAACATGTATGGGCTGGTCCAGGGCGAAGCCAATGCGATCGCGCCGGGCAAGCGGCCCCTGAGCTCGATGAGCCCGACCATCGTCGCCCGCGACGGCCGGCCGGTGCTGGTGGTCGGCACGCCGGGCGGCAGCCGCATCATCACGACGGTGCTCCACAGCATCCTGAACCTGGTCGACTACGGCATGGACGTGCAGGAGGCCGTGGACGCTCCGCGCTTCCACCAGCAGTGGCTGCCGGACGTGACCAACGTCGAGCCTTTCGCGCTGTCGCCGGACACCCGCAAGATCCTGGTCGGCATGGGCCACGAATTCGGCGAGGCCCAGCCCGCCAACCACCTGGCGGCGATCCTCGTCGGCGCGCCCTCGCTGGGCGGGCGGCCGGTGGGCGCCAACCGCTTCTATGGCGCCAACGATCCGCGCCGCAACACGGGCCTCGCGCTCGGCTACTGAATGCACATCGAAGAAATCCTCTACACCCAGGGCTTCGGCACCCGGCGCGTGTGCGCCGGGCTGGTCCAGCAGGGCTTCGTCACGATCGACGGCGCCGCGGTCACCGATCCGGGCGCGGACGTGGCGACCGACGGCCTGCGCTTCACTGTCCAGGGCACCGCCTGGGCCTACCACGAGAAGGCCTACCTGATGCTGCACAAGCCGGCCGGCACCGAGTGCTCGCAGAAGCCCTCGACCTACCCGAGCATCTACACGCTGCTGCCTTCGCCGCTGCGGCTGCGGCCGAACAAGGGCGCGGTGCAGGGCGTGCAGGCGATCGGCCGGCTCGACCAGGACACCACGGGCCTGCTGCTGCTGACGGACGACGGCCAGTTCATCCACCGGATGGGGTCTCCGAAGCACCATGTGCCGAAGGTCTACGAGGTCACGACCAAGCATCCGGTCGACCCGGGCCAGATCGACCGCCTGCTGGCCGGCGTGGTGCTCGACGACGACCCGAAGCCGGTGCGGGCCGCGGCCTGCGAGGCCACCGGCCCGCTGCAGCTGAGCCTGACGCTGACCGAAGGCAAGTACCACCAGGTCAAGCGCATGCTGGCGGCGGTCGGCAACCGGGTCGAGGCGCTGCATCGCTCGCGCATCGGGCAGCTGGCGCTGCCGGCCGACCTGGCGCCCGGCCAGTGGCGCTGGCTTGACGCAGATCAGGTCGAAGGCCTGCGCAGCGCGCGCGGCGGTCAGCCAATGGTCGGCGTGGCTCGTTAAGATAGCCAGTCTTCCTCCGGAACTCCTCCCTTGCGCTCCACTTCCTCCCTGACGGGCCGTTTCGCGGCCTTTTTGTTTGTCTGCGCGTCGGTGTCGTCCCAGGCCGCCGAACCCCCGCCGGTCTTCGTGCTCAACTCCCTCGACGCCACCGTCAGCGTGATCGAGCCCACCGGCTGGACCGAGAAGACGCGCATCCCGACCGGCAAGGAGCCGCACCACCTCTACCTGGCGCCGGACGAGCATTCGCTGATCGTCGCCAATTCGGCCGGTGACTCGCTGACCTTCCTCGATCCGCGCACGGCCGAGGTGCAGCGCGTGGTCTACGGGATCATCGACCCCTACCACCTGCGCTTCTCGCCCGACATGAAGTGGTTCGTCACCGCGGGCAACCGCCTCAACCACGTCGACATCTACCGCTGGGACGGCAAGGAGCCCAAGCTGGTCAAGCGCATCCCGACCGGCAAGACGCCCAGCCACATCTGGATCGACGGCAAGAGCACCACGGCCTATGTCACGATGCAGGACAGCGACGAACTGGTCGCGGTCGACCTGGCGACGCAGACCATCCGCTGGCGCACCGCGACCGGCCCGATGCCGGCCGACATCTTCGGCATCCACGACGGCAAGACGCTGCTGGTGGGCCTCACCGGCAGCGATGGCGTGCAGGTGTTCGACGTCGCGGGCGCCCAGCCCAAGCTGGTCGGCAAGATCCCGACCGGCAAGGGCGCGCATGCCTTCCGTGCCGCCGGCGACGGCGGCCGCAGCGTGTTCGTCAGCAACCGGGTGGCCAACACCATCAGCCGCATCGACCTGGCGACGCTGCAGGTGACCGACACCTATCCGGTGCCCGGCGGCCCCGACTGCATGGACGTCTCGGCCGACGGCAAGACACTCTACGTGACCTCGCGCTGGGCCAAGAAGCTCAGCGTGGTCGACCTGGCGAGCCGCAAGGTGGTGCGGCAGGTCAACGTCGGCCGGTCGCCGCACGGCGTGTGGACGCTCGACCATGCCAAATCCTAGGCTCGCCGCCGGCGCATTGCTGCTGGCGGCCGTCTCGGGGCAGGCGCTGGCCCAGGGCTGCGCCAAGCCGGTCTACCTGACCTTCGACACCGGCCACATGGGGATCGCGCCGCTGGTGGCCGAGGTGCTCAAGCGGCAGGACGTCCGCGTGACCTTCTTCGCCGCTGCCGAGCGCACCCAGACCGACGGCGACAGCCTCGACAACCACTGGGCGCCCTGGTGGAAGGCAAGGGCGGCCGAGGGCCACGAGTTCGCTTCCCACACCTACGACCATGCCTACTGGCGGGGCGACATCAAGGGGGTCGAGCCGCGCTTTCGCATCCGCCCCAGTGCCGGCGCCTTCGCGGGCCGCGAGTTCACCTGGAGCGCCGCGGACTATTGCGCCAACGTCGCCAAGTCCTCCGAGCGGCTGCAGCTCATCACCGGCAAGAAGCCGCTGCCGCTGTTCCGCGCGCCGGGCGGCAAGACCTCGCCCAAGCTGCTGGCGGCCGCCAAGGCCTGCGGCTTCGAGCACGTGGCCTGGGCGCCGGCCGGCTTCCTGGGCGACGAGCTGCCGAGCGAGAAGTACAGCAACGAACTGCTGCTCGCCCAGGCGCTCGACAAGATCCAGCCCGGTGACATCCTGCTCGCGCACCTGGGCATCTGGTCGCGCAAGGACCCATGGGCGCCGGCCGACCTCGAGCCGCTGATCGTCGGCCTCAAGGCCCGCGGCTTCTGCTTCGAGACGCTGCGCCAGCATCCGGCCTACCGCGCCTGGATCGCGGCCCATCCCTGAACCTTCGGTCGTTCCCGCGGATCGCACGCAGATGGATTGGCTCACCGACCTTTTCTCGTCCTTGCAGCAATGGCTGTTCGAGGCCGCCGTCCAGCCGCTGGTCTATGCCGTCGGCCTGGGCGGCTGGGTCGAGGATGCCTTCGACGCCACCGGCTGGCTGCTGGTCGGCCTGATCCAGATCGCGGTGCTGCTCGCGGTCATCGGTCCGCTGCAGCGCTGGCGGCCGGCCGAGCCGGTGGTCGACCGGCGCGCGATCCGCACCGACATCCTCTATACGCTGATCCACCGGCTCGGGCTGTTCCGGCTGGCCATGTTCTTCGCCGTGCAGCCGCTGTTCGACGACCTGCTGGGCATGGCGCGCGGGGCCGGCTGGGGCTCCATGCACCTGGACGAGCTCTGGCCTGGCGTGACCGACGTGCCCTGGATCGCGTTCGCGATCTACCTGGTCGTGCTGGACTTCGTCGAGTACCTGATCCACCGCGGCCAGCATCGCTTGCGCTGGTGGTGGGCGCTGCATTCGCTGCACCACTCGCAGCGCCAGATGACGATGTGGAGCGACAACCGCAACCACCTGCTCGACGACCTAATCCATGATGCGATCATCGTCCTCGTGGCGCAGCTGATCGGCGTCGCGCCGGGGCAGTTCATCGCGATCGTCGCCTTCACGCAGCTCAGCGAGAGCCTGCAGCATGCCAACCTGCGCCTCGGCTTCGGTGCCATCGGCGAGCGCCTGTGGATCAGCCCGCGCTTCCATCGCGTGCACCACGCGATCGGCATCGGGCACGAGTCGCGGGGCCCCAAGACGCTGGGCGGCCACAACTTCGGCGTCCTGCTGCCCTGGTGGGACATGCTCTTTCGCACCGTCAATTTCGAAGACCGCTACGACGCCACCGGCATCCGCGACCAGGTCGAGCCCGATGCGCGCGGCGGGGTGCGCGACTACGGGCGCGGCTTCTGGGCCCAGCAGTGGCTCGGGCTGCGGCGCCTGGTCGGCAGGGATTGAGGCGCCCGCGTCACCCGCTGGCGTTATCCTCGGCACCCGATGCGTCTTCTCCTCGACTCCTTCTGGCGCGCGGTCGCCTACTGCCTGCACCCGCGGGTGATCGTGCTGTCGCTGCTGCCGCTCGGCCTGATGATCGCGCTGGCGGCGGTGCTGGGCTATTTCTACTGGGACGCCGCCGTGGCCTGGACCCGCGCGGCGCTCGACGCCTGGCCCCTGCTGGCCGGCTTCTGGGGCTGGATCGGCCGCTTCTTCTCGGGCGACGTCGCGGCCGCGCTGGCGCCGCTGGTGGTGGTCTTCGCCGCCACGCCGCTGATCGTGGTGGTGTCGCTGCTGGTCGTGGCCGGCATCATGGCGCCGTCGCTCACCCGGCTGGTGGCCGAGCGGCGCTTCGCCAGCCTGGAGCAGAAGAAGGGCGCCTCCTTCTTCGGCAGCATGGCCCGTTCGATCGGCCTGACGGTGCTGGCGCTGCTGGCGCTGGTGGTGTCGATGCCGCTGTGGCTGATTCCGCCGCTGGTGCTGATCCTTCCGCCGCTGATCTGGGGCTGGCTGACCTACCGCGTGATGAGCTTCGATGCGCTGGCGGAGCACGCGAGCCCCGAAGAGCGCGACACGCTGCTGCGCGCCCACCGCCTGCCGCTGCTGGGCATCGGCGTGCTGTGCGGCTACCTCGGCGCGGCGCCCAGCATCGTCTGGGCTTCCGGCCTCTTGTTCGCGGCCGCCTTCTTCGTGCTGGCGCCGCTGGCGATCTGGATCTATACCCTGGTGTTCGCCTTCTCGGCGCTGTGGTTCGCCCACTATTGCCTCGACGCGCTGGCCCAGCTGCGGGCCCAGCGTGCCGCGGCCGCCGTTTCCTCTTCCACGGTCGAACTGCTGGATGCCAGCGCGGCCGCGAGCCAATGGAGTGCCCCATGAGTCGTTCATTCGGTCTGATCGTCGTCGGTGACGAAATCCTGTCCGGCAAGCGCATCGACAAGCACATGCCCAAGGTCATCGAGCTGCTGGCCGCGCGCGGGCTCGAACTCGGCTGGGCCGAATACGTGGGCGACGTGCCGGTGCGCATCACCGCCGCGCTGGGCCGCGCCTTCGCCTCGGGCGACATCGTGTTCTCGACCGGCGGCATCGGCGCCACGCCCGACGACCACACGCGCCAGTGCGCGGCGGCCGCGCTGGGCGTGCCGCTGGCGTTGCATCCCGAAGCCGAGGCGCTGATCCGCGAGCGCATGCAGGACACGGCACGCGAGCAGGGCACGGTCTACGAACCCGACCGCCCGGACAACATCCACCGCCTCAACATGGGCGTGTTCCCGCTCGGCGCCAACATCATCCCGAACACCTACAACAAGATCCCCGGCTTCAGCGTCGGCGACGTCCACTTCGTGCCCGGCTTCCCGGTGATGGCCTGGCCGATGATCGAATCGGTGCTCGACGGCCGCTACGCGGGGCTGTTCGCGCGCGGCCGCGCGGCCGAGAAATCGGTGATCGTCTACGGCGCCATGGAGGCGACGCTGACGCCGCTCATGCAGGCGGTCGAGCGCGACCATCCCGGCATCAAGGTGTTCAGCCTGCCGAGCGTCGACCACCCGCAGCACGGGCGCCACATCGAGCTCGGCGTCAAGGGCGACGCCAGCCGGCTGGAGGCCGCCTATGGCCAGCTGCTGGCCGGCCTGCACGGATTTGAGGCGCGCCTGGGCCCTGAAATGGTGCGTTGACCCACGGCGCACCACATTGGTTACAACTTGCCTTGTTTTGGGGGTTCCGCGGGGCGCCGAGGCGCTCTCGGCCCCTGTGACAATGGCATAGAAACTGCATCCTGAATTCCCGTACTTCCAACCCCCTGTCCATACCAAGGAGAACCTGATGGCCAAGACCGTCGCCGACGTACTCAAACTCGTGAAGGAAAACGAGGTCAAGTTCGTCGATTTCCGCTTCACCGACACCCGCGGCAAAGAGCAGCACGTGACCGTGCCCGTGTCCGCGTTCGATGAAGACAAGTTCACTTCGGGCCACGCTTTCGATGGCTCCTCGATCGCCGGTTGGAAGGGCATCGAAGCGTCGGACATGCAGCTCATGCCCGATCCGAACACGGCCAACATCGATCCGTTCTTCGAAGAGACGACGATGATCCTGACCTGCGACGTGGTCGACCCGTCGGACGGCAAGCCCTACGAGCGCGACCCGCGCTCCCTGGCCAAGCGCGCCGAAGCCTACATGAAGGCCTCGGGCCTCGGCGACACCGCCTTCTTCGGACCGGAACCCGAATTCTTCGTCTTCGACGGCGTGCGCTGGGCGAATGACATGTCGGGCTGCTTCGTGAAGATCGAGTCCGAGGAAGCCGCCTGGAACACCGGCAAGGAATTCGAGCACGGCAACACCGGCCACCGTCCGTCGGTCAAGGGCGGCTACTTCCCGGTGCCCCCGGTCGACAGCTTCCAGGACATGCGCTCCGAGATGTGCCTGGTGCTCGAATCGCTGGGCATCCCGGTCGAAGTGCATCACCACGAAGTGGCCAACGCCGGCCAGATGGAGCTCGGCACCAAGTTCAGCACGCTGATCCAGCGCGCCGACTGGGTCCAGCTTCAGAAGTACGTGATCCACAACGTGGCCCACGCCTACGGCAAGACCGCCACCTTCATGCCGAAGCCGATCGTCGGCGACAACGGCTCGGGCATGCACGTGCACCAGTCGGTCTGGAAGGACGGCAAGAACCTGTTCGCCGGCGACGGCTATGCCGGCCTCTCCGACTTCGCGCTGCACTACATCGGCGGCATCATCAAGCACGCCCGCGCGCTGAACGCCATCACGAACCCCGGCACCAACAGCTACAAGCGCCTGGTGCCCGGCTTCGAAGCCCCGGTGAAGCTGGCCTACTCGGCCAAGAACCGCTCGGCCTCGATCCGCATCCCGTTCGTGGCGAACCCGAAGGGCCGCCGCGTCGAAGCCCGCTTCCCGGATCCGCTGATGAACCCGTACCTCGGTTTCGCGGCGCTGCTGATGGCCGGCCTCGACGGCGTCGAGAACAAGATCCATCCGGGCGAAGCCGCCAGCAAGGACCTGTACCACCTGCCGCCGGAAGAAGACGCGCTGATCCCGACCGTCTGCCACAGCCTCGACCAGGCGCTCGAGTACCTCGACAAGGACCGTGCCTTCCTGACCAAGGGCGGCGTGTTCACCGACTCCTACATCGATGCCTACATCGATCTCAAGATGCAGGAAGTCACGCGCTTCCGCATGGCCGCTCACCCGGTCGAGTTCGACATGTACTATTCCCTGTGAGCATTTCGACGTAATCCGGGCACGCAGCCGGAGCGTTAAAAAAGGACGGCTGCGGCCGTCCTTTTTATTTGGGCGGGAACATCCGGGGCGGATCTGTTTCGAATTGCATGAAAATGCCGCTTTGCGGCGCACTACACCCAAGACCATGAAGACCCTCTCCGTTCTCCTGCTGACCGCCGTGGCGGCGGCCGGCGTGCCCTTGCAGGCCCAGGCGCAGCAAGAGCGCGTCTGGCGCTGCGGCAACGAATACACCAACAACGCGACGGTCGCGCAGCAGCGCGGCTGCAAGATCATGGAAGGCGGCAACCTGACCATCGTGCAGGGCACGCGGCCGGTCGCCTCGGCCGCGCCGGCCGCCGGCGCGGCCGCGGTGCGCGCGCCGGCCGGCAGCCCGCGGGTCGACGGGGCCGACCAGCGCGCGCGCGACGGCGAGGCCCGCTCGGTGCTCGAGGCCGAATTGCGCAAGGCCCAGGAGCGGCAGACCCAACTGCTCAGAGACTTCAACAACGGCGAGCCCGAGAAGCAGGGCAGCGAGAGCAAGAACTACCAGAAGTACCTCGACCGGGTGGCCGAGATGAAGGCCGAGCTCGCCCGCAACGAGAGCGACATCGCCGGCCTGCAGCGCGAGATCGGCCGCCTCCCGGCGGCGAACCGCTGAGGATGGCCTTTGGCAAATCGGCCGGGCCGGGCAAGCGTTTCCAGGCCTTCGACCTGCTGTCGACGCTGATCGCGGTGGTGCGAGTCGACGGCTCGGTGCTGTTCGCCAACTCGGGCCTCGAGGACGCGCTCGGCACCTCGCGCCGGACGCTCGAAGGCTCGCAGTTCGGGGCCTGCTTCCAGGAGCCGCAGGTGCTGCGCACCGCCATCGACGGCGCCCGCAGCAACGACTTCGCCACGCTGCGCTACGAGGCCCTGCTGCGCCGCGTCAACCACGAGCTGATGCCGGTGCTGGTGACGCTGGCCCAGAGCGACAAGGCCGGCGAGCTGATCATCGAGATGTCGCCGCTCGAGCAGCAGGCGCGGCAGGACCGCGAGGAGCGGCTGCTCGACCAGGCGCAGGCCAACAAGGAACTGATCCGCAACCTCGCGCACGAGATCAAGAATCCGCTCGGCGGCATTCGCGGCGCCGCGCAACTGCTGCAGATGGAGGTCGAGTCGCGCGACCTCATCGAATACACGCAGGTCATCATCCACGAGGCCGATCGGCTGCAGACGCTGGTCGACCGGCTGCTCGCGCCGCACCGCCGTCCGCACGTGGTGGGGGACGTCAACATCCACGAGGTCTGCGAGCGGGTGCGCTCGGTGATCCTGGCGGAGTTCCCGCGCGACCTCCACATCGAGCGCGACTTCGACGTCTCCATTCCCGAGTTCCGCGGCGATCGCGAGCAGCTGATCCAGGCCACGCTCAACATCGTCCACAACGCCGCCCAGGCGCTGGCCGAGCGGCGTGCCGCCGGCGACGCGCAAATCACGTTCAAGACCCGCATCGCGCGTCAGGTTATCTTCAATAAGCAGTGGTATCGACTGGCACTGGAATTGCATGTCATCGACAACGGACCGGGCGTGCCGGACGCGATCAAGGACCGCATTTTTTACCCGCTGGTGTCGGGCAGGGAAGGCGGGACAGGCTTGGGATTGACGCTTGCGCAAACTTTTGTGCAACAGCATCACGGCGTGATCGAGTGCGACAGCGTCCCGGGACGGACTGATTTCAAGATACTGATACCGCTGCCCTAGCAGCCAAGCAACAAGGAGCTGCATGAAGCCGATCTGGATAGTGGATGATGATCAATCAATCCGCTTCGTGCTGGAAAAAGCGCTGCTGCGCGAAGACCTGCCGACCCGAAGCTTCACGAACACCCGCGAAGTTCTTGCCGCACTCGACGCCGCGGCCGACGACGAAATGCAGGGCCCCCAGGTCCTGGTGAGCGACATCCGCATGCCCGGCGGTTCGGGCCTCGACCTGCTCGACAAGATCAAGGCCAAGCATCCCGGCCTGCCGGTCATCATCATGACGGCCTTCTCCGACCTCGACAGCGCCGTCTCGGCCTTCCAGGGCGGTGCCTTCGAATACCTGCCGAAGCCTTTCGACCTGCCGCGCGCGGTCGAGCTGATCCGGCGCGCGGTCGACGAAAGCCAGCGCGAGGAAGTGGCCGAGGAGCGCATGGCGGCCGCGCCCGAGATGCTCGGCCAGGCGCCCGCGATGCAGGACGTGTTCCGCGCCATCGGCCGGCTGTCGCAAAGCAATGTGACGGTGCTGATCACCGGCGAGTCGGGTTCGGGCAAGGAACTGGTGGCGCGCGCGCTGCACAAGCATTCGCCGCGCGCGACCGGCCCCTTCGTCGCCATCAACACGGCGGCGATCCCCAAGGACCTGCTCGAGAGCGAACTGTTCGGCCACGAGCGCGGCGCCTTCACCGGCGCGCAGACGATGCGACGCGGCCGCTTCGAACAGGCCGAGGGCGGCACGCTGTTCCTCGACGAGATCGGCGACATGCCCTTCGACCTGCAGACGCGCCTGCTGCGTGTCCTGAGCGACGGGCATTTCTACCGCGTCGGCGGCCACAACTCGGTCAAGGCCAACGTGCGCGTGATCGCGGCGACCCACCAGGACCTCGAGCAGCGCGTGAAGCTCGGCGGCTTCCGTGAAGACCTTTTCCACCGGCTCAACGTGATCCGGCTGCGGCTGCCGGCGCTGCGCGAGCGCGGCGAGGACGTGCCGGCGCTGACGCGGCATTTCCTGCAGCAGAGCGCCAAGCAGCTCGGCGTCGAGCCGAAGCGCATCTCGGATGCGGCGCTGGCGCAGCTGGCGACCTTCGGGTTTCCGGGCAACGTGCGCCAGCTCGAGAACATCTGCCACTGGCTCACCGTGATGGCGCCGGCGCAGCTGATCGAGGCCAAGGACCTGCCGCCCGAAGTGATGGCGATCGCCCCCGCCGTGGAGCCGCATGCGGTGGCCGCGCCGGTGGCGGCCGAGCGCGATCCGCTGGCGATGCCCGCGTCGGCGGCCGTTGCGGCGCCTGCCGCCGCGGTCGCGTCGGCGGCGGCGGCCTCGCTGGCGTGGGAGGGCGGCCTGGAACTCGAAGCCCAGAGCATGCTGGCGGCGGGCCGTACCGATGTCTGGGATGCGTTGTCGCGCCGCTTCGAGTCGCGGTTGATCCTGACGGCGCTGGCCAGCACGCGGGGCCGGCGCATCGAGGCGGCCCAGAAGCTCGGCATCGGCCGCAACACCATCACCCGCAAGATCCAGGAGCTGGGGCTGGAGTGATGTGGCCGAACTTCGTCTCAGGGCGTTGATGCGGATGCAGCCAATACCAGGGATACCGCGGAACCGGCTTTGCCGGGCCGCAGGTATCGCCCGCTGAGGGGGAGGCGCCGCAGGCGCTTCGGGGGAGCTTTTTCTAGCGGTTGCGCTGGCCCAGGGTCAGGGTGTCGAGCTGGAACTGGCCGCTCTTGTCCCACAGCCAGGTGTCGACATAGGTGTGGGCGCCGATCTTGCCCGGGCTGGGCAGCGGCGACGCGCCCTTGATCAGCTCGGCGATCATGCCGCTCACCTCGGGCGCGTGGCTGGGCGTGCGGGAGAAGTACACGCCCTTGACGCGGCCGTCGGCATCGACGTCGGTCTCGGTCACCACCACGGCATAGACCAGCGGCGGAATCTTGCCCTTGTAGATGCGTTGCGGGTACTTCTTGTAGATGGCGGCCGCGCCGACCTTGCGGTAGGCCTTGACGGCCGGCGTCTGGGCGGTGATCAGCCGCTCGGGAGAGGCCTCGGTCGACGATGCGGCAGCGGGTGCTGCGCCCGCCGCGGCGGCGGTGGTCGTCGCGTCCGGCTTCAGCACGCTGCAGCCCGAGAGGCCCAGCAGCAGTGCCAGCATGGCGAACGCGAGCGGGTGTTTCATGGGGCGAGCTCCATGATCACCGGCGCGTGGTCGCTGGGCTTTTCCCATTTGCGCGGCACCCGATCGATCACGCAGCTCTTCACGCGCGGCACCAGCGGCTGGCTGACCAGCACATGGTCGATGCGCAGCCCGCGGTTCTTCTGGTAGCCGAGCATGCGGTAGTCCCACCAGGAGTAGCTCTTCGGCGGCTGCTCGAAGAGCCGGAAGCTGTCTGCCAGGCCGAGCTGCAGCAGCGCGTCGAAATGCGCGCGCTCCTGGGGCGTGTGGTGGATCGTCCCGGCGAGGCCGACCGGGTCGTAGCTGTCTCGGTCTTCGGGGGCGACGTTGAAGTCGCCGAGCAGCACCAGGTTCGGGTGGGCGGCCAGCTCCTGCCGCAGCCAGTCGTGCAGGCCGCCAAGCCACTTCATCTTGTAGACGAACTTCTCGCTGTCGGGCGCCTGGCCGTTGACGAAGTAGCCATTGACGATGCGCAGCGCGCCGTCCGGCGTGTCGAGCGTGGCGCTGATGACGCGCGAATGGTCGTCGGCGAAGCCGCCGATGTTCTTCAGGACATCGCGAACCGGCGCGCGGCTCAGGATCGCGACCCCGTTGTAGGTTTTCTGGCCGAACACGGCCGAATCGTAGCCAGCGGCCTTGAGCACCTCCAGCGGGAACTTGTCGTCGCTCATCTTGAGCTCTTGCAGGCACAGGACGTCGACCGGATTGGCGCCCAGCCAGTCGAGCACATGCTGCAGGCGGGCGGTGAGGGAATTGACGTTCCAGGTGGCCAGCTTCATTGCAAGTTGTTGAATCTATTGGGTTTGTGTCGAGGGTTCGAAAGACTATACCCGTTTGGGTGTATGTCGCTGCGGCCCTGGGCGCGAGGACTGACGGCGCTCGCCGATAGCGCGCATTGAGCGCCGGGCACCCCAAGGGCTTCTAAGAATATTCGCATGTCCCTTTCGGCGGCGGCCTACATCTTCGAGTGAAGAGATTGGGAAATTTCCTGGGTGAAGCGAAGACTTTCCGTGCGCCGCGAAGGCTTGCGGCCGGCATACAAATGCTTATGGATAAACATAATTTCACGCTCTATGAGTGAGAACATAAGTGCCGGAATTCGCATAAGTGGGACCTCCTTGCGGTCTGCCACTGCCAAGGTTCCTGGCCAATGCCAACGAACCATGATCAGTCGTCCATCGCATCTTCACTAGGCACCGACGCGGGGATCGCGATCCCCCGGCGCGCGAGGGGTTCCCTGCGACGCGTTCATTCGAATCAGGTCGGCGCGGGGCGCCCCCTCCACTTATTTTTGTATTGAGCGGTTTCCGGTGCGCTTGCACGCGTTGCCAAAGTTCGCTCGCCTTCTCTCGAAGTTGAATCCCGGCGACACCCGTGGATCGCCCAGTTTCCATGACCCTCCTGCGCAAGTTCTGTTGTCTGGCCTCGGCCGTGGCGATTTCGTATTCATCCCTGGGTGTGGCTTCGGGGCAGGGCCTCGATGCCAACGCGTCGCCCTATGACGCGGCCGTCCGGAATGCCGCTGACCCGGCGAGCGGCCCGAGTGCGCTCGCGCCCTTGCGCCAGGCCCCGCAGGCCCCGGGCGGGCCGTCGGCCCCGATCCCCCAGGTGGTGCCCACCGCGCCGCAAGGCTTCGACTACCGCGCCAACCTGCAGAGCGACGTTTTCGGCGCCCAACTCTTCACTGGTGCTTTCGCCAATGCGGGGGCGACCCAGTTCAACCCCGACTACCTCATTGCCGGCGGCGACAGCCTGCAGGTGCGGCTGTGGGGTGCGTTCGAGTTCGACTCGGCGCTCACCGTCGATCCGCAGGGGAACATCTTCCTGCCGCATGTGGGGCCGGTGAGCGTGCGCGGCGTGCGCAACCAGGAGCTGCAGGGCGTGGTGGCGGCGGCGGTGCGGCGCGTGTTCCGCGCCAACGTCAACAGCTATGCGAGCCTGGCGGCGGCGCAGCCGGTGCGTGTGTTCGTCGGCGGCTATGTGTATCGCCCGGGGCTCTACAGCGGCACCAGCATGGACAGCCTGCTGCACTTCCTGGACCAGGCGGGTGGCATCGATCCCGAGCGCGGTTCTTTCCTGAACGTTCAGGTCAAGCGTGGGATGCAAGTGCGGGCGACGGTCAACCTGTACGACTTCCTGTTGGACGGCAGCATGCCGCTGAACCAGCTGGCGACCGGCGATGTCATCTTCGTCGGGCCGCGCCAGAGCATGGTGAAGGTGAGCGGATTGGCCGAAAGCGCCAAGCGCTTCGAATTCGCCGCTGCCGCGATGCCGACCGTGGACGACCTGGCGCGCATGGCCAAACCCAATCCGCAGGCGACCCACGTCCGCGTGGTTCGCAACACCGGCACCACGCGCAACACCGAGTACTTTCCGCTCGACCAGGCGCGCGACGTCCGGCTGCAGGGTGGCGACGAGCTCGAATTCACGGCCGACAAGAAGCCCGGGACGATCAGCGTGCGCGTCGAAGGCGAACACATGAGTGCGCAGGAATACGTGCTGCCTTACGGCACGCGCCTTGGCACCTTGATGCAGCAGATCGAGTTGAACGAGCGCTCGGAGGGCGAGAGCGTGCAGCTGTTCCGCCAGAGCGTGAAGCAGCGGCAGAAGGAGATGCTGGCGACGTCGCTGCACAGCCTGGAAAGCGCCTTGCTGACCGCGCGCAGCGGCTCCGAGGGCGAGGCGCTGCTGCGCAAGACCGAGGCCGAACTGACGCTGCAGTGGATCGACCGCGCCAAGAAGGTCGACCCCCTGGGGCAGGTCGTCATTTCGCAGGCGCAAGAGCGCGACGACCTGCTGCTGGAGAACGGCGACGTGCTGCGCATTCCGACCCGCGATGGCCTGGTCCTGGTGAGCGGGGAGGTGCTGTTCCCCAACGCCGTGGTCTATCAGAACGCCTTGATGCTAAAGGACTACATCGACCGCGCCGGTGGCTACACCCAAAGCGCCGACGTCACCCGCCTCGTGATCGCGCGCCGCGACGGCAGCTTCGATCAGACCGAAACGGACAGCAACCTGCCTGTTCGGCCGGGTGACCAAGTGATGGTGCTGCCGAAGGTGGATGAGAAGAAGCGGCAGTTCTGGAAGGAGATGTTCCAGATTGTTTATCAGATTGCGGTGAGTGCGAGGGTGGTGGTGGGACTGTGATGGCAACAAATCACGTCGCATCTGCAGTGAAGGCTGCAGTCACCCATCGAACTTCAATTCATTTTGAAAACCAAAGAGAGAATGAAATGCCGGCAATGAGAAAGCTCAGAAAACTGTTGCGAAGTCCAGGCAAGTTTTTTGAGGATGCTGCGCGTAACAGGAAGACACTGGCCAATCTTGAACCGTCGACGCGGAAGTCTTTGGCCAGTGGAGAAGATACGAATCTGCCGGCATTGAAGCCTGCGGCACCGAAGGTGTCTCCTCCCAAATCAGCCGCGCCAAAGGCTGTCGCCTCTAAACCAACTGCTCCTAAGCCGATCGTTGTCAAACCCGCTGCTCCTAAGTTACCTGTTCCCGTGTCTGAAGCTCCCAAAATTGCGCAAATGAAGCCGACAAACAAATCCCCGGCAAAAAAGCCCGTTGGGCCTGAACTGAATTTTTCTCGCTTTGAGTTGCCTGACATTCGCTTTCTAATTCATGCTGGTGATGGGGTTGGCTCAGAATTTCAATTCTTGAACTGGCTGCCTGAGGCCCAGCATGCATATCAAAACTATGCAGTGTTGATCAGGAGTTGGGAGGTATATGTCGCAGTAAGGGATGGTCTTCCCACCTGCAATTTGATTTACGCGTCGGCGGCGTATGCTGTGGAGCAAGTGGTGACCAGGATGCGGTCCTTAGGTCTTGTACTCTACGTCTCCAATACAGGAAACAATATCCATTTGCTCCGCTACAACCACTTGACCCATGCATTTATTGGGCATGGCGACAGTGAAAAGTCCGCCAGCTGTCATAAATTCTTCCGTGTCTACGATGAGATTTGGGTATCCGGTCAGGCGCACATCGATCGATTTTCGAATGCCAATTTCGATACGCGGCATGTGAATTTTGTGCGGGTGGGGCGCAGCAGCCTTCGCCCTCAGGTGACGAGCGCAATCGCGAAGATTAAAAAAAGCGAACCAAGGGATTCGCGTCTGGCCCAGGAACTGCGCGAGGAGCCGAAAGACCTCCTGCGTCGCTTTCTCTATCTGCCGACATGGGAGGGTGCCTTCGACGATTCAAGCTACGCATCGTTAGAGCACACTGAAAATATTCTCGAGCGATTGTGTGAAAAAGGTCAATATAGGGGGGCGATCAAGTTTCATCCGACAACGGGTAAGCGCGTTACGCATTTCATTGATTTGGAAACAAAGATTCACGCGCGATTTGATCAAAAGCATGTGCAAGTCATTCCGCGTAGTACGCCCCACATTGATGCATACGGGTACGTCGATTTTTTGATCGCAGACATCTCGAGTGTTATTACGGATTTTCTTGTGACGCTGAAGCCGATCTTCATTTATTGGCCGGGATTCAAGAACTTGCGGATGGCTGAATCAAAATTCTCAATTAGAGATTATTGCTACTCCTTCTCTACGATAGAGGAGCTCAAATCGCTTGTCCAGCGCGTGATTGCTGAGGACGACGATGATCTTTTTGCTATGCGAAAGATGGCCCTTGACTATTATATTGACCTGAATGCAACTGATTCTGGCGCTTTTCAGAGGCAAATTCTTCAGGCATGCGAAAGATCTCCCATTGCACCCGACCAATTAATTTAATCCTAATAGCGAGCGATAGATGACAAAAGTGATTGCGGTAATTCTCGCTGGCGGGAGCGGCGTTCGATTCGGCGGTGCAACTCCGAAACAATACACAAAGCTTGCTGGGAAACTGGTGATCGAGCACACGATGGATGTGTTCGAGCGTGCGGAGATTGTTGACGAGATCGTCATAGTGGCAAAGCCGGAATTCTTCTCTCTCTTGTGGGAGCTTTGCGAGAAAAACAAATGGCGAAAGCTCGTCAAGGTGGTGCGCGCCGGCAACGATAGATTCTCTTCCACACGCTCAGCTGTAGATTCGATGGCGGATCTCGATTCGAGTACCAAAGTCCTTTTTCACGATGCCGTTCGGCCGTTGTTGGAGAAGTCGATCATCGAGAAGTGCGTCGTCGCACTCGACACGTTCTTCGCCGCCGATGTGGTGACCGCGTCGACCGATACCGTGGTGTCCGTTCGCGACAATGGCAGCATCGCGAGCATTCCAGCGCGCGCTTCCATGCGACGGGGCCAGACGCCGCAGGCGTTTCGTCTGGGTACGATCCAGGAAGCCTACGACAAAGCGATCAAGGCCAATCGGTCTGATTTCACCTGTGACTGTGGCGTGGTGCGCGCCATGCTTCCTAGCGTTGAAGTGGCGACCGTGGAAGGTTCGTCTGTCAACATCAAGATCACGAGCCCTCTCGACGTGTTCCTCGCCGAGAAGCTCGTCCAATCGGCCACCCTGCAACTCGACATGGATGAGAAGCAACTCGAGGGCGTAGCCGGCAAGAACGTCGTGATCTTTGGCGGCTCAAGCGGAATAGGGAAGTCCATTCGGGATCTTCTCGTCATCAACGGAGCCAAGGTCTTTTCGGCGAGCCGTTCTTTCAACGGCGTCGACGTGGGCCAACTGGCTCAGGTCAGCGCGTTCTTGGCCGAGACTTCGGCGGTCGCAGGCTCGATCGACCATGTCATCAACACGGCGGGTATCCTGGTCAAGAAGCCGATGTCTTCCATGACCATCGAGGAGATGCATGAGGTCGTCCAGACCAACTATCTGGGTGCTCTGTACGTCGCCCACGCCGCGCGCGAGTATTTGGTGGAGTCCGGCGGCATGCTGCTGAATTTCACATCAAGTTCCTATACCCGAGGCCGCGCCTTCTACGCAACCTATTCTTCGACCAAATGCGCGGTCGTGAATCTGACGCAGGCTCTGGCCGAGGAGTGGGCGGGCGATGGCGTTCGGGTCAATTGCATCAACCCCGAGCGAACACGCACGCCTATGCGCACCAGCAATTTCGGCTATGAACCTCCCGAGACGTTGCTTGACCCGAAGCAAGTGGCGATGACCAGTGTCATGACGCTGTTGTCTGAGCATACGGGTATTGTGGTCGATGTTCGAAACGCGCCTGTGAGCAATATCTAGCACCGTGCAAATTCAAAGGCGCCATCTTGACTCGTTCACATGTCTACCTGGACAGCAAGATCCGAGGCGCGGCGCTTCAGCTCGTCCGCTACTTCGATGCCGGCGTTTTTGATCGAAGTTCCACCGTGGTGATGTACAGGCCCTACAAGGAGTCAGCGTCGTTCTACGAGAAGCTCTTCGATCGCTCCGAGATCGCGCGGATGCAGCTTGCGTCGCTTGCTCGCATTCCCAGTGTTGACGACAGCGTGGTCTATTACCCTTTCAACGCCCAGTCCAACTGCAGGATCGTTGCGGAGCGTGGCGCGCGCCATGTGTTTGTCACCCATGGCGACAGCAACAAGGCGGCTTCGTACAAGCCGATCATCCGGCTGTACGACTACGTGGTGGCAGCCGGAATGGCAGGAATCGACCGCTATGTGCAGGCGGGCGTTTTTCGGCGTGAGGAGGCCGAGTCAGGCCGCGTCGTCCGGTTGGGTGCGACGTTCGTCGGGACATCGGGCTATCGGCCCGGTGTGGGGGGCGAGCCGTCGTGCGTCTTGTACGCTCCAACCTGGGAGGGCGGGGTGGAATCCGAGAACTATTCGAGCGCAGCGCGTGGGCAAGGCCTTCGCTTTGCGGCAGCTCATGCACGGGCGATTGGTGTGCGTTGGCTTGTCGTCCAGCCGCACCCCAATCTCGGACATCGACTTCCGGTGTATCGGCAGACGCTCTATCGACAACTGAGGCAACTGGCGAGCGAGGGATTCGATATTGTTCTCGTCGATCCGCAGTGCAGTTGGCGGGATCGCTGGACTCTTGGGGTGAGCGGCGGCCGGAAGATCGAGATCGTCGATGCGCCCCCGCCGTTCAGTGTGTCCAGGGCCTTCGCTGATCTCTCGGCCATGGAGACGCAACTGCTGAACGACGGCATTGAGTTCCGGCTCTTCCTGCAAGATATGCCGAGCTCCGTGCTGTCGTGCCCCATGCTGACGTCGTACTACGCGGCAGTCGGCATATTCGATTGGGACGACTTTCGGCCCAGCGAGCCGCTCTGCTCGGGTCTCAGGAAGCAGGTCAGGGACTATTACATCTCATACTCTCATATCGCATTGGCCTCGGCCTCGCCCGTGGAGCGGATGCGTTGGCTGGAGGCCTATGTGAGCAAGAACGAATTCTGGACTGCTTGACATGCACTCGGCCCACCTCTCCCGCCGCGAGGCACTGCTGCAACTGACCACGGTGGCGCTTGCCGGCGCCGCTGCTTACACCGGTCCCGTCATTGCCAATACGTTTGCCCGCAATCCATTCTCTCTCGGCGTTGCGAGCGGTAGCCCTGCAGCGGATGGCTTTGTCCTGTGGACCCGGGTCATTGATCCGGACCTTGACGGCAAGAGCGCGCTCAGGATCGATTGGGAAGTTCTGGAATCCGATTCGCCGCGGGTTGTGGCGAAGGGAAAAGCCCTCGCCATGCCTGGACTGGCCTATGCGGTGCACGTCGAAGTGACAGGGCTGGAAAGCGACAGGTGGTACAGGTATCGCTTTCACGCAGGTGGCGCGGTCAGCGAGATCGGACGCACTCGAACGTTGCCGGACCCTGCGTCAAATCCGACACGCCTGCGTTTCGCCTATGCGTCGTGTCAGCGTTGGGAGGATGGCTACTACGCTGCATATCGGAGCATGGCCACGGAGGAACTTGACCTTGTTGTGTTCGTAGGAGACTACATCTATGAATACAAGAGCCGCCCGGCTCGCGACGCGGTTCGGACTCATCACCTCCCCGAGGCGCAAACGCTGCAGGACTACCGTGATCGCTATGCGCTCTACCGCAGCGATCGCCTTTTGCAGAAGATGCACGCCACATGTCCCTGGCTAGTGACCTGGGACGATCACGAGGTTGAGAACGACTACGCCTCACACTATTCGATCTCGGGAACGCTGGATCTGGCGGCGCGCCGAATCGCCGCGTACCAGGCCTTCTACGAGCACATGCCGTTGCGCGCTTCGACCCTCTTGGCCGGGCTTCCTGGTCTTAGAGAGGAGGGCGCACTGCGCCTTTATCAGGCTTTTGACTTTGGGCGGCTTGCCCGCCTGTACGTGCTGGATGATCGGCAGTACCGTGGCGCCCCTCTGTGTGGGTCGAAGCCAGAAGCCCCATTGACGGAAGTGTGTCAGCGGGAGTCGACGAACGAAAGAACCATGCTCGGGCGGGCACAAGAGAAATGGCTTGCGCAGGCGATGGAGGGGGCCAGCAGGGCGGGAACCGAATGGAATTTCATCTTCCAGCAGACCGGATTCACCCCCCGCAACTATGCGCGAGGCGCCGGCAAGGGTTTTTCTCGAGACGGCTGGGATGGCTACTGGCCCGCGCGACAACGGCTGATCGACACCATCGTGGCATCCGTCATTCGAAATCCAGTCGTTATCGGTGGCGATATCCATCGGAACTGGGTCGCCAACGTTCATAGAGATCCGTACGATGTGACGTCTACTGTGATTGCCAGCGAGTTCTGTGGCACCAGTATCAGCAGTCGCAACCGCAGTTCGTTGGATCGCGAAGCCCGCATCAGGGCCGCCAATCCGCATTGCCTGCTGACCAATGCTGAGCGGCGAGGGTATGGGGTGGTCGAGGTCACTGCCAAGCGGACGAAGGTGGATCTGCGCGTGGTGGAAGACATCAAGCGCGAGGACAGTTCGGTCTCGACGCTCTCGTCGTTCGTTGTCGAACGTGATCAGCCAAGGATTCGCGAGGCTGAATCCTCGATCGATCGCATTTCTCGGGGGTGAGAGGTGTGAGTCTTTCCTTGCCTAGCCGGACAGCCGTCGTGTCCCGTGGGATACGGGCCATTGCGACTCTGCCTGCGCTGCTCAGTGACACTGAACTCCTTTTTGGCGCATTGGCTCGCTCTGGGGAGGCTGAAGCCGTTCTGGCGTGGGGACGCAAGCGCAGTGCGGCAGAGGCCAGACGATTCGCCGAGTCGCGGGGCCTGCCGACGCTGCAGATCGAGGACGGCTTCTTGCGCTCGGTCGGTCTGGGGAGTAGCGATCCTCCATTGTCCTTGGTGCTCGATGACTTGGGCATCTACTATGACGCGGGCTCAGCCTCGCGGCTGGAACGACTCATCGCTATGGGTTGCCCTGCGCGTGCGCAGACTCGAACTGCCGTTTTGGTCGAGTCTTGGCGAACTGCACGTGTTTCGAAGTACAACCACGCTCGGGAGCGTGTGCCTGAAAGTATGGCACCTGCTGTGCTTGTCATCGATCAGACCCGTGGGGACGAGTCCATCCTTTTTGGACAGGCGGATGCCCACAGCTTCGCACAGATGCTGGATGCCGCCTTGGATGAGCATCCCGCGCACTTGGTGCTGATCAAGACCCACCCGGATGTCATCGCCGGCCGCAAACGCGGGCACTTTGATCGGTTGACGCCGGGACAGGCTGCGCGGGTCAAACTATGGGCTTCGGATGCGCACCCGCCCTCGCTACTCGAGCGAGCCGAATGCGTTTACACGGTCACCTCTCAGATGGGCTTCGAAGCCATACTGTGGGGCAAGGCCCTCCGATGCTTTGGCATGCCTTTCTACGCGGGATGGGGCTTGAGCCAAGATGTCCTGCAGCCGCCGGTTCGCCGCCGGCCGGCGAGCCTTCACGATCTGGTCCATGCGACGCTGGTGCAGTATCCCCGCTATCTCGATCCCGAGTCCGGCAGGCGCTGCGAGGTGGAGCGGGCCATCGAACATTTTGCTCTGCAGCGCAGGATGCGAGAGCGCTTCGCTCCCGTGGTCCACGCTCTGCGCTTCTCGCATTGGAAGAAGCCCATCGTCCGCGCCTACTTCGGTGGCAGCAAGGTGCGCTTTGTCAATCAGGTCGCGAAACTCCCTGCCGGGGCCACGGTGGCTGTATGGGGACAACGAGAGGTGCCAGCGGCGACGCATGCTGCTGAGATCGTCCGATTGGAAGATGGCTTCCTCCGTTCCGTCGGATTGGGGGCGGATCTCGTAAAACCGTTGTCATGGGTACTGGACAGATCGGGCTTGTACTACGATTCGTCGAGATCTTCTGAGCTCGAAAGCATTTGCGAGACGGCCAGCTTCGATGCACGGCTCCTGGCGCGCGCGCGAGCCCTTCGCGAGCGAATCGTGGCGCAGCGCATCACGAAATACAACGTTGGCAAAGGCGAGTGGACCCGTCCCAGCGGGAAGGCGCGCGTAGTGCTGGTGGTGGGACAGGTTGAGGCGGACGCATCCATTGCTTTCGGGGCGCGTAGCGTTCAGAGCAACCTAGGTCTGTTGCGCGCGGCGCGCAGTGCGGCCCCGGACGCTTACATTGTCTACAAGCCACATCCGGATGTTGTCGCTCGCCTGCGGCGTGCCGGCGTCGACGAGAGCGGAGTTGACGCGATCTGCGATGAGTCCGTGCCCCATGTGCCGATCGATTTGCTCTTCGAAGCCGTCGAAGAAGTGCATGTTCTGACGTCGCTCGCCGGCTTCGAGGCGCTTCTTCGAGGCCTGCGGGTTGTCGTTCATGGCCAGCCGTTCTACGCGAGTTGGGGACTCACAGAAGATCGGGAGCCCGTGCAACGGCGCAGACGTCGCTTGACCCTCGACGAACTCGTGGCAGCATCATTGATTCTCTATCCCAGATATGTAAGTCTTGCTACCGGCTTGTTCACGACCCCTGAGCGCGCGTTAGATGAACTCAGCGCTTGGCGTGAGCGAGGCGCCTCTCGCCTTCCCCCATGGCGTCGCGCCTGGCGCGCCGTCAAACGCGCAACGCTGCGATCGAGCGCGTGGGTACGCGGATAGATGCGAAGCTGCAATAGAGTCGGCGATGTTTTGCCGTGTACGCGCGAGGGAGGGGGTAATCGTTCACGCCGGTGGTCCCCGGCAAGGCAGTGATCGGCGCCATCGACCGACGCCAGATCAACAGTGGCCGCGACGCCTTACGAAATAGCGATAGGTTGCACGGTGGAGGGGGTCTTGGAAAACCTGATTTTGCACGCTTTCTCAAAGGCATCGAAGTTTTTTCGCAAGAATTCTTCTTTGAGCACTTTGTTCTCGGCGTAGGTGCAGTTGTCTTGAAGCTTGAAATCCATCGATGAAAAAAGCTCTGCAAGCCTCATGAAATGTGAAACTTTCCATTTTCGATCGTACTGCCGATTGATCACCGAGTGCCCTATCCATTCGGTCATCGAGTTCAGAAACAAAGCGGGGAGCG
The DNA here is from genome assembly GCF_030316845.1 of Variovorax davisae. Lineage (GTDB taxonomy): Bacteria > Pseudomonadota > Gammaproteobacteria > Burkholderiales > Burkholderiaceae_C > Variovorax > Variovorax davisae. The sequence continues at coordinate 61,812 of NZ_JASZYS010000009.1, read as the reverse complement.
GCGAGTTTTGTTGGCTCTGCAAATTTCTGATTAACAATAGGGATTGTGAAAGAATTGCATATTCTTCATCTAGGCATTTCTTGCCCTTGGTGAGTTGCTCGCCGCGTGACTGGTCATGTGAATATACGGCTTGGTGCCTAATATCGATACTCCTTTGGCCAGTGAAATCGCGTGCAACATGAAGAGCCTATCTTCTCCGATTTTGATTCCAGGAGGAAAGAATATACGATTGTCGATCAAGAATGAAGTCCGAAAGAGCTTGAAACAATGCATTGATCGAAGTAGATGATCTTCTCTTAATTTTGCGTGGGCAACATTGCCATTCTTGAATGGTCGGGTTCCATAATTTCTCTCACTGCCACTTAGTTTTAGATATGTGATGTCGCTTGTATTGATCGACCCAAAAATAACAGCTTCGTCGAGGCAATATGGATATACAAAGTCGTCGGAATCAAGAAAGAAGGTGAATTCTCCCTTTGCTGCGATCAGCCCATCATTGCGAGGGGTTCCTGCCCCGCCGGAGTTCATCGGCCGACGCAGTACCCGATAGTTAAGTGTCCCGCCAGGATCCAGAGCGCCGACGGTCTTATTTATATAACCTTTAACGTCAATAGATGAGTGATCGTCCACGAAAAGGATTTCGAAATCTTCTTTGGCCATTGTCTGCGCTAGCAGGCTTTCAATGCATTTATACATCAAACCAGTGCGGTTGTAGACTGGGACCACGACGGACACCCTGTACGGATAGTGCGTCTTCATCGATTTGAGTGTCCGATCCATTAAGGACAGCAATATTGAGTGATCGGCCGTACAAGCGAAGGTCTCGAGTAATACTCGATTTTTCACAACATTTGAGAAGAATTTTTGAAGTTTTTTGGAAGAATGGTAGTTGCGACTTGTCAGGTGGACCTGAAAGCTTTCTTCGAACTCGGTCACATCGAAAGCGAATAGGCAGCCCTGCTGCTCCACTTCGATTGCTAGTGTCATTTCTTTGTAGACAAAAATTTTTTTGACATTTAGCGGCTTCAAGGCGCTTGCCTCGGTAATATTCTTTTCAAGTTCAAAGAGTTTCATCGGCGTGTTTGGCAGTTGACGTCGCAGGCTGATCGGAAAAGGCAATGCCGCGTTCGGCGAGCTTAAGCATCCGTGATACGTCGGTCGGTCACATGCGGCTGGTCTTTCTGGTTGCTAGCGTCTCGACGCTGTCAGCAGGCCTCAATCCTTGTGATCGCGCACGATTGCCAGCAGCAGGTGCCCGATACCGCTCAGCGTCAACACCACAAGCCCAAACACCAGCAAGTTGTAAAGCCGCTCCGGCTGCTCCGGATACTCCGGCAGCGTCGGACTCTGCAGCACCGACAGCTTCTTGAGCGTGCGCCCCGCCTCGAGCCGCCCCTTCTCCAGCCCCACCAGCGACGTGCGGTACACATCCTGCGCAAAGTTGGCTTCCATCTCGAAGCGCTGATATTCCTCGACCCGGCTGTTCAGCGTGCTGCCCTGCGGCGCCGCGAGGCGTTTCTGCTCTTCGGCGAGTTGTCGCTCCAGGGCGCCGACCTGAAGGTCGATCTGGGCGACGTCCGGCGCCTGCGGGCTGAGGTAGCCGAGCATCGCGGCACGCCGCGCCTTGAGTTCCGAGAGCTGGCCTTCCAGCCGCGCCGTGATGGCGACCAGGCTCTCCGCCTTGGCCTGCGGAGAAATCAGGCCGGTCTTGTTCTGGAAGTTCAGCAGGGCGGTGCGCGCCTTGAGCGCGCGTTCGCCACTCTCGGCCACCTGCTTCTCGAGAAACCCGACCTGTTCGCGTGCCAGGCGGTGGCCCATCTCGTTCATGAAAGCCTCGCCCTCTTCGAGCAAGGCCTTGGCGATCGCCTGCGCCGTCTGCTCGTCGTAGGCCTGCGCGCGGATGCGAAGCACCCCTGCCGCCTCGTCCATCTCGATGCTGACGCGGCTCAGGTAGTGCCGCAGGAAGAATTCCTGCGGCACCGTGGCCGACCACATGCGCGACAGCGGGTCGCGGCTTCGATCGCTGTAGTGCGCGCGCAAGTCCAGCCGTGCCTGCAGCTTGGCCAGCATGTCGGTCGAGCGCAGATGGTCGCGCAGCAGCAGCATGTCGGCCTGATTGCGGGTGCCGCCGCCGGTGATCAGGCTGCTCAGGTCGACGTTCTGGCCCACGCTGAAGTCCGTCCGGTCGACCACCACGCGCGCTTCCGACACGTAGCGGTCCGAGGCGACCAGGCACCAGTAGATCGCCGCCAGCAGGATCAGCAGGCCCGCGGCGCTCATCGTCGGATGGCTTCGCAGCCAGGCCAGGACGGCGCGGCTGCGTCCTCGCGCGAACGGGGCGCCGGGGTTCGCGAGGGCGGGCGCTGTCGCCGCCGCGCCGGCAGCGACCGGGAGGGTGTCGGTCATGTGTAGATGCTTTCCTTGTAGTGGGCCAGCGCGTCGTCGAGCTTGTCGAACCAATGCGCATGGCCGTCATGCAGCCAGATCCCGCTGTCGCAGAATTCCCGGAGCGTCGATTCGCCGTGCGAGACCATGATCACGCTGCTGCGGTCGGCCAGTTGATTGAATGCAGCACGGGCCTTCTGGCGAAAGGCCGCGTCGCCGACAGAAGTCAGTTCGTCTACGAGATAGACCTCGAAGTCGAAGGCCATGCTCATTGCGAACTTGAGCCTCGCCTGCATGCCGCTCGAATAGGTCTTGATCGGCTCGTCGAAGGCAGCGCCGATCTCCGCGAAGTCCGCGATGAAGGCGAGCTTCTCGGGGATGTCCGCCTCCTGTCCGTGGATGCGGCACACGAAGGTGGCGTTCTGTCGGCCCGTCAACGCGCTTTGCAGGCCGCCCGCCAAGCCCAGCGGCCAGGAGGTGCGGCAATGGCGCACCACTTTGCCTTTCGTTGGCGTGTCGATGCCGCCGATCAGCCTGAGCAGCGTCGATTTGCCTTCGCCGTTGGCGCCGATCAGGCCCACGCTGCGTTGCGCCGGGATGTCGAGCGTGATGCCCTTGAGCACCCAGCGGCCCGCGCCGTGGGTCGTGCGGTAGCGCTTGTGGACGTTGCGCAGTTCGATCATTGCGCGGCCACCTGGATCGCGAAGCGGCGATGCAGCGCCAGGCCCACGAGCCAGAACGCGACGCCGAACGAGGCCACATAGCCGGCGCTGAGTCCTTGCACCAGGTGGTAGCCCGGAAAGAACGCGGCCCGCCCCAGTTCGAGCCCATGCACGATCGGGTTGTAGAGCAGCCATTGCTGCAGGCGCGCCGGCATGGCGGCCGGGGAGAAGAGCACGCCCGATGCGAAGTAGAGCGGCATGAAGACGACGGCCATGACCTTCTCGATCTCCGGCACCATCGCGTAGCCGACCGACAGCGCGAGGCCCAGGCCCGAGCCGAAGAGCCACAGCAGAAGGTAGGCCTCGAGGGCCAGCAGGGGATCGTGCGGCAGCACGTCGAATCGGAACAGCGCCGCGCCGGACAACAGCGCCAGGCCGACCAGCAGTTGCAGGCTGCCTTCCACCACCGCGCGCACCAGCACGGTATCGACCGGCAGCACCTGCCGGTAGGCCAGCAGGCCGCGGTTGGCCGCGAGCGCGGCAGCGCTGCGCTGCGCGGTGTTGGTAAAGAGCTGGTAGCCGAGCAGGCCGAGCGCGAGCAACAGCGCGAAGTCGGCACCGGCCAAGGTGCGCTGGCGCAGGGTCGAGAACAACAACATCAACAAGGCGATGTGCGCCACCGGCTGCAGCAGCAGCCAGACCCAGCCATAGCGCTGCGACGACACGCGCGACAGCGCCTCGCGCATGAAGAGCGCGCGCCAGACCGACAGGCTCACCTGCAGCGCGCTGCGCGGCGCGGAGGCGGGTGGGCGGGGGAGGGAGGAGGGCGTCAAAGGGCGCCTTCGAAGGCGCTCGCAAAGCGCCGGAAGCATATGCAGGACATTCACCGATCCGAGGGTCAGGCGCCTGGTTGGTGGGCGCCGACAGGGGGCCGCAGCCGGCCCCGTGGGGAAACGAAAAATTCTATTTCGCGCTTGTTGGCCGGACGGTTGCGGATTCCGGGCGCTCCTCCTGCAGTCCCTGCTTATTCGGAGGATGTTTCCGTTGATTTTGTGGGATGTTTCTCTTTCACTGCGTTCGGCTCACATCCCCTGAGCAGCGCCGCCGTGTGCACCGGCGCGTCCCACAGCGGCTGCGTCACTGCATTCATCGCGCGCACGGCGACCGAACACCCGATGCTTCGGAGTTTTTTCAGCTGACGGACATAAGAAATGTCTGATTTGTCGCTCGAAGAATTGGTGGAGTGAGGCGAGCGCACCTGCGAGTGCCACGAACCACAGGGCTGACTCTAGGATGGGCCCCTATGCTCGTCACTCTCTTCATCGTCGTCCTGTGCGCGCTCGCCATCGTCGTATGGATCGGTGCGCTGCTGTCCCCGCTTGGCCTGCTGTCGGGCGTCTGGGCGCATCAAAGCGCCAAGGCGCATCGCGCCAGGGTCGACGAGATCGATGGCCTGCTCGTCGAAGATTGACGCGCAGCGCGTGTCGCCGCCGAACGCGCCTCACATCCCCCACCGCAACGCGGCCGTGTGCACCGGCGCATCCCACAGCGCCAGCGTCTCCGCATCCATCGCGCTCACGGTGACCGAGCACCCCGCCATCTCCAGCGACGTCACATACGACCCGGTCAGGCAGCGGGCGATCTTCAGCCGATGCCCGTCCAGTATCTTGCGCACCGCATTCACCATCAGGTACATCTCCATCAGCGGCGTGCCGCCGAAGCCGTTGACCAGCAGCAGCACCTCCTGGCCCGGCTTGAGCGACAGGTCCTTGAGGATCGCGCCGCTCAGTTCGGCCGCGATGTCGTCGGCCGATGCCAGCCGGACCCGGCGCCGGCCCGGCTCGCCATGGATGCCGACGCCCATCTCCATCTCGTCGGCACCGATCTGGAAGGTCGGCTTGCCAGCGGCCGGCACGGTGCACGAGCTCAGCGCCACGCCCATCGAGGCGGTCGCCTTGTTGACCGCATCGCCCAGCGCCTTCAGCGCCGCCAGGCCATCGCCGCGCTCGGCGGCGGCACCGATGATCTTCTCGACGATCAAGGTGCCGGCGACGCCACGCCGGCCGGTCGTGTAAGTCGAGTTCTCGACCGCCACGTCGTCGTTGACGATGACCGTGGCGTTGTCGCAGTCGACCATCTCGGCGGCCATCTGGAAGTTCATCATGTCGCCGGAGTAGTTCTTGACGATGAACAGCACGCCCGCGCCGGTGTCCACCGCCTGCGCCGCCGCCAGCATCTGGTCGGGCGTCGGCGAGGTGAACACCTGGCCCGGGCAGGCCGCGTCGAGCATGCCGTGGCCGACGAAGCCGGTGTGCAGCGGCTCGTGGCCCGAGCCGCCGCCCGAGATCAGCGCGACCTTGCCGGGCTTGGGCGTGCGCCGGCGCACGAACTGGCCGCCCTCGCCGAGCGTCACGATGTCGGCGTGCGCGGCCGCGAAGCCGTCCAGCGATTCGGACAGCAGGGACTCGACATCGTTGATGAGCTTTTTCATGGTGCGCTTTCAGGCGGATTGGGGAGTCGGTTGCGCGCGCGACTGCAGGCCGTCGCAGATCGCGCCGATGATCAGGGCCACCGAGCGCGAGCCCGGGTCGACGTGGCCCAGCGCGCGTTCGCCGAGGAAGGAGGCGCGGCCCTTGATGGCGTCCATCGCCGCTGTGGCCTCGGCGCTGGCGAAGGCGCAGTCGCGCACGCGGCCGGCCAGTTGAGCGCCACCTTCGGCGAGCACCTTCTGCACCGGGTCGAGCACGTCGAGCAGGGTCTTCTGGCCGACCTCGGCCTTGCCCAGCCGCGTCAAGGCCTTGATGCCGGCATCGAGTGCGCTGGCCAGCGCGCGGGCGGTGGGCGGATCGGGCAGCTCCTTGCCGAGGGTGACCAGCAGGGTGCCGAACACCGGGCCCGACGAGCCGCCGATGGTCGACATGCAGGCCATGCCCATGGTGCGCAGCGCCTCGTTGAGCGACTGGCCGGCGAGTTCGTCGAGGCGGGCCTGGATGGCGAGCGCGCCGCGCCGCATGTTGAGGCCGTGGTCGCCGTCGCCGATCGCCTGGTCGAGGGCCGTCAGTTCTTCGACATGGTCGATCAGGGTCTGGGTGGCGTTGCGTATCAGGTCGATGTCGGCCATGGGGTCTCCCGTGTGGATGTGCCGTCTTCAGGCATGGATGCGCCCGCCTTCGGCATCGAACCAGAGCGGGCGCAGCAGTTCGACCTGCACCGCATCGTTGGGCTCGAAGCTCTCGTTCGCGGGCGCCGAGACGATCAGCTCCTGGCCGCTGTCGTCGAGGCCGACATGCACCAGGTGCAGGTCGCTCAGGCGCTCGATGCGCCTGACGCTGGCACCCCGGTGCGCCGTGCCCGGCCCGCTCGCCGCCGGCCGGCGGTGCAGCCGCAGGTGCTCGGCGCGGATGCCGACGGTCACCGCGCGCTCGGGTCCGTCGAGCTGCGGGAACAGCGCGCGGGCGACCAGGTTGATGCGCGGCGAACCGAGCCGCGAGGCGACATGCGCGCTGCCCGGGTTCTCGTAGATCTGTTGCGGCGTGCCGACCTGCACCAGCCGTCCCTCGTCGAGCACGCCGATGCGGGTGGCCAGGGTCATGGCCTCGATCTGGTCGTGCGTCACGTAGAGCAGGGTGGCGCCCAGGTCCTGCTGGATGCGCTTGAGCTCCAGCCGCAGGTCGTTGCGCAGCTTGGCGTCCAGCGAGGACAGCGGCTCGTCCATCAAATAGAGCGCGGGGCTGCGCACCAGGGCGCGGCCGATCGCCACCCGCTGCATCTGGCCGCCCGACAGCCGCGTCGCGGAGTTCTGCAGCTTGTCGTGGATGCGCAGCATGCGGGCGACCTCCTCGACCTTGCGGCGCACCTCGGTCTCCGGGCAGGGGCGCAGCGGCGAGCGCAGCGGGAAGGCCAGGTTGTCGAAGACGCTCAGGTGCGGATAGAGCGAATACTGCTGGAACACGAAGGCCACGTCGCGCAGCGCCGGCGCCAGCGCCGTGACATCGCGTCCGCCGATCGAGACGCGGCCGGCGTCCGGCCGCTCGAGTCCCGCCACCAGGCGCAGCGTGGTCGTCTTGCCGGCGCCGCTCGGGCCCAGCAGGACGAAGAACTCGCCGCTCGGGATGTCGAGGCCGACGCCGTCGACAGCGGTCACGCCGCCGAAGCGCTTGACGACGCCCGAGAGTCGAAGCTCAGCCATGGCGCGCCCTCCTTCCGGCCCGCAGCGGCGTCTCGTCGCGCGCGCTGCGCAGCGCCCGGCCCGATGCCGCATCGAACAGCGAGATCTTCGCGGCATCGAAGGCCAGGCCGACATGGTCGCCGCGCGCCACCGGGATGTCGACGTCGACCTTGGCGCTCAGCGTGCCGCCCTGCGCGGTGGCCAGCGTCACGACGGTGCGGGTGCCGAGGTATTCGGTGGCGAGCACCTCGGCGCGCAAGGCGGACGCATCGTCGAAGCGGACATGTTCGGGGCGCACGCCGCACAGCAGGGCGCGCGGCGAAACGTCTTCGCGCAGCGGCGGCACGGCGATCCGCGCCGCGCGGATCAGGATCGCATCGTCGCCGCTCGCCAGGCCGGCCTCGAAGGGCAGGAAGTTCATCGACGGCGCGCCGATGAAGTCGGCCACGAAGACGCTGGCGGGCCGCTCGTAGACTTCGAGCGGGGCGCCGAGCTGCTCGATCACGCCCTCGTTCATGATCGCGATGACGTCGGCCATGGCCATCGCCTCCATCTGGTCGTGCGTCACGTACACGGTGGTGGCCTGCAGCCGGTCGTGCAGGGCGCGCAGCTCGTGGCACATCACTTCGCGGAACTCGGCGTCGAGGGCGCCGAGCGGCTCGTCCATCAGGAAGGCCAGCGGCTGGCGCACGATCGCGCGGCCCAGCGCCACGCGCTGGCGGTCGCCGCTCGACAGCTGCGACACCGGCTTGTCGAGCAGGTGCGTGATGCGCAGGGTGCGCGCCGCCTGTTCGACCTGGCGGTCGATCTCTGCCCGCGCCATGCCCTGGGAAACAAGCGGGAAAGCAATGTTGCGGCGCACGTTCATGTGCGGGTAGAGCGCGAACATCTGGAACACGAAGGCGATGTCGCGCGCCGACGCCCGCTTGAAGCTCACGTCCTCGTCGCCGAGGAAGATCTGGCCGGAGGTCGGCAGCTCGAGCCCGGCGATCATGCGCAGGGTCGTGGTCTTGCCGCAGCCCGAGGGGCCGAGCAGGCAGAAGAACTCGCCGTTGCGCACGGCGAAGCTGGAGTTCTTCACCGCGGTGAAGTCGGTGAAGGCCTTGTGCAGTTGGTGGACGCGGATCTCGGCCATGGCGTTCAGGCGGGAAATTTGGAGACCACCATGAACAGCGCGGTGCCGAACAGGGTGGTCAGGAACGACCAGGTGAACAGGCTCATCGCCAGCGGCTGCAGCATCATCACGAGCCCGGCCGTGATCACGATGCAGGCGACGATCTCCATCGGCCCGCGGCGCAGCCAGCGCGGCCAGCGGCGGCGGACGGGCAGGGAAGGGGTCGACATGGCCGGAGCTCCTACTTGCGCACTGCGCCGAAGGTGATGCCGCGCAGCAGGTGCCGGCGCAGCAACACCGTGAAGACCAGGATCGGGATCAGGAACAGGGTGGTGCCGGCGGCCACGGCCGGCCAGTCCTGCCCGCCTTCGCCGATGATGATCGGAATGAAGGGCGGCGCGGTCTGCGCCGTGCCCGAGGTCAGCAGCACCGCGAAGGCGTATTCGTTCCAGGCGAAGATCAGGCAGAAGATCGAGGTCGCGACGATGCCGGTGGTGGCCTGCGGCAGCACCACCTTGCGGAAGGCCTGCAGCCGCGTGTAGCCGTCGACCATCGCCGCCTCCTCGTACTCGCGCGGGATCTCGTCGATGAAGCCCTTGAGCAGCCACACGGCGAGCGAGACGTTGACCGCGCTGTACAGCAGGATCATGCCGAGGCGGGTGTCCGACAGGCCGAGCTCGCGGTACATCAGGTAGATCGGGATCGCCACGGCGATCGGCGGCATCATCCGCGTCGACAGGATGAAGAACAGCAGGTCGTCCTTCAGCGGCACGTCGAAGCGCGAGAAGGCGTAGGCGGCCATCACGCCGATGCCGACCGACAGCACGGTCGAGCCGAAGGCGATGATCAGCGAGTTGACGAAGCGCGGGATGTAGTTCGACCGCCCCGCGACCACCATGTTGTCGTCGCGCGCGACCTTGTCGCAGATTTCGGTCGCGGGCGGCAGCGCGGCGATGTATTCGGGCGTCTGGCGCGAGCGCGTGGTGAACAGGTTGCAGTAGCCCTGGGGCGAGGGCGTGAACAGCACCTTCGGCGGGTAGCTGATCGAGTCGGGCGGCGTCTTGAAGCCGGTCAGGATGATCCAGACCAGCGGGATCATCGTCAGCAGCGCATACGCGACCACGACCGCCCCGGCCACCCAGCGGGTGCGCGCGCTCGGCTCGACGACGGAGTGGGCGGTGCTGATGCCGGTGCGCATGGGTTGCCTCAGCGGTTCTTCACGTGGTTGAGCGCCTTGACGTAGATGTTGGCCAGGCCGAACACCGCGACGAAAAGGATGATCGCGAACGCCGACGAATAGCCGGTGCGCCATTTCTCGAAGGCCTCGCGCTTGAGCGTGATCGACGCCAGCTCGGTCGCCGAGCCCGGGCCGCCCGAGGTCAGCAGGTTGACCATGTCGAACATCTTGAAGTTCTCGATGCCGCGGAACAGCACCGCCAGCATGATGAAGGGCAGCACCATCGGCAGCGTGATCGACCAGAACTGGCGCCACTTCGAGGCCCGGTCGACCTCGGCCGCCTCGTAGATGTAGTCGGGGATCGAGCGCAGGCCCGCCAGGCAGATCAGCATCACGTAGGGCGTCCACATCCAGGTGTCGACGATGATGATCGCCCAGGGCGCGAGCCTGACCGAGCCGATCATCTCGAAGGACGAGGCCGGGATGCCCGAGAGGAAGGACACCGCGTAATTGAACAGGCCCGTCTGCGGCTGGTACAGGAAGGCCCAGAAGTTGCCGACCACCGCGGGCGACAGCATCATGGGGATCAGGATCATGGTGGTCCAGAAGCCGTGGCCGCGGAACTTGCGGTCGATCAGGTAGGCCAGCGCAAAGCCGATCAGCACCTGCAGCAGGATGGTCCAGAACAGGAAGTGCGCGGTGGCCTGCATCGCCAGCCAGATGTCCGGGTCGGTCAGCACCGACACGTAGTTGTCGATGCCGACGTCGACCACCGCCGCGTTGGGCCGGTTGGCCCGGTAGTTGGTGAACGACAGCTTGATGGTCCAGATCAACGGGAAGATGTTGATCGCCAGCAGCAGCAGCATCGTCGGCGCGACGAACAGCCAGGCGATCGCGCGGTCGGAGAGACCGCGCATGCGCACCGCCACGCCGGCGGGCGTGGCCTGGGCGGCGCGGGCGACGAGGGCGGCGGGACTGCTCATGCCGTGTTTCGCCTGGGCCTGGCCGTCACTTCGCCTTGCCGTCGTCCTTGAAGACCTTCTTCCAGTCGACCACCAGTGCATCGAGCGCCTCCTTGGCGGTGCCCTTGTCGGCCACGACGTAATCATGCACGCGCTTTTGCATCGACAGCAGCAATTGCGCATACGAGGGCTCGGCCCAGAAGTCGACCACCATGTCCATCGAATCGAGGAAGGGCTGGGCGAAGGGCGAGCTCTTCGGGTAGGCCGGATCGTTGAGCACCGCCTTGGCGGCCGACGAGCCGCCGATGGCCTGCCACTTCTTCTGCACCTCGGGGTTGGCGAACCACTTGATGTACTGCAGCGCCTCGTTGCGGTTCGGCGAGTACGACACCACCGAGATGCCCTGGCCGCCGAGTTGCACGCCCTTGGCCTTGTCCGACGGATTGACGAAGAAGCCGATCTTGTCGCCGCCGACGTTCGGGTCCTTGTAGAGGCCGGGGAAGAAGGCGAACCAGTTCATCATCATCGCCACCTGGCCCGACTTGAAGGCGTCGAGGCCTTCGGTCATGTACGCGTTGGTGAGGCCCGGCGGGGTGCTGCCCTTGTAGAGCGCCTTGTAGAACTCGAGGCCGCGCACCGCGTCCGGCGAGTTGACGAAGCCGTCCATGGCATAGGGCTTCTTCGGGTCCTCGTACTTGAAGCCCATCGGGTAGAGCACGTTGGTCACGCCCATCGTGATGCCTTCGGAGCCGCGCTCGGTGAAGAGGTAGGCGCCGTAGACCTTCTTGCCGTCGATCATGCGGCCCTGGAAGAACTCGGCCACCTCCTTGAACTGGGCCCAGGTCTTGGGCGGCGCCAGGTCGCGGTTGTACTTCTTCTTGAACTCGGCCTGCAACTCGGGCTTGGCGAACCAGTCCTTGCGGTAGGTCCAGCCGACCGCATCGGCCATGGCCGGCAGCGCCCAGTAGTTGGGCGTGTTCTTGGGCCACTCCGCATAGCCCACCACGGTGGCGGGCGCGAAGTCGGTCATCTTGATGCCCTCCTTGTCGAAGAACTCGTTGAGCTTGACGTACTGGCCCTGCTCGGCGGCCCCGCCGATCCACTGGCTGTCGCCGATGATCAGGTCGCACAGCTTGCCCTTGGAGTTGAGCTCGTTGAGCATGCGGTCGGCGAAGCTCGTCCACGGCACGAACTCGAACTTCATCTTGATGCCGGTCTTGGTGGTGAAGTCCTTCGAGAGTTCGACCAGCGCGTTGGCCGGGTCCCAGGCGGCCCAGCACAGGGTGATGGTCTTGTCCTGGGCGCGCACGTCGGCACCGGTCAGGCTGAGCACGGTGGCTGCGGCGAGGGCGATCACGCCCGGGAGCATCTTCGACATCGATTTCATGAGCTGTCTCCAAAAGAAGTTTGGGTTCAGGGGCACGTACCGGGCGTCCGCTCAGTGAAGGTTCTCGGCCGTCAGGATCTCGATGCGCGGCTGCACCACGTTGAGTGCGCCGCGGACGTTCTCGCACAGCGCGCGCAGCACGCGCGCCGCCGTCAATACGCAGTAGTGGATGTCCTGGTGCAGGACGTAGGACAGGGCGTTGGCGCTCAGCAGCGAGGCGTTCAGGTCGGTGAAGTCGTGCACCGCCACGCCGGCCTCGGACGCCAGGCCGGCCTCGGCCAGCGCGCGCGCCACGCCGGCGCTGCCCGAGCCGACGTTGTAGATGCCGGCCACGCGCGCCGGGTCGATGTCGTCGCGCAGGGCCTGCAGCAGCGTGCGGCAGGCGCCGTCGTCGTCGGCCGGCAGGTCGGGCGTGCGCACCATGTGCAAGCGGGGGAAGCGCTCCTCGATGACGTGGGCGTAGCCGATGCGACGCTCGATCTCGGCCGACAGCCGGGTCGCCTGCGACGACAAGAGCAGGGTGTCGCGCCGGCCGTCATTGGCCATCCGCGCCAGCAGCAGGCCGGCGGTGCGGCCGGCGGCGCGGTTGTCGGCGCCGATGCAGGTCTCGCGCATCGAGCCCGCGACGTCGGAGAACAGCGTCACCACATGGACGCCGGCGCGCACCAGCTCGTTGATGGCGCGCTTGATCGGCGGCAGGTCGGGCGCCAGCAGGGCGATTCCCTCGCAGTCGCCGACCTGCGCGAGTTCTTCGGCGAAACGGCCGGGGTCGGTGCTGTCGATGCGGTGCGTGACCTCGGTGATGTGGGCATGCCGGAAGTCGCCGGCGGCCTGCGCAATCTGCCTTTCGACCAGTTCCAGGAAGGGGGAGTCGTCGGCCGGCAGGACATAGGCGAAGCGCGCGTTGGCGCCGCGCCGCGGGCGCCCCGGCTGCTGCGGCGCGCCCAGTTCCTCGACGACCTGGAGCACCCGCTGCACGGTCTCGGCGTTGACGCCGGCACGCCGGTTGAGCACCCGGTCGACCGTGGCCGTGCCGACGCCGGCGGTGCGGGCGATGTCGGCGATCGTGGGGGCGCTGGACATGGCGGAGATGCGGTTTGAGGTCATCATCGTATTAACATCAATAATTAAATCAATCAGGGTTTTGGAGCATGTCGGGGGCCTTTGGCCTCCATTCGGCTAGTGCGTCCGGTGAATGTCTTCGCGCGCTGGGCGACGTAGAGTCGACCGCATGAACAGCGCCCTTGCGCTCGACCTCCGCACCGTGCACCGCCCGCCGGCAGGAAGACGTGCGCAGCCCGTCGCGGAGGCTTCCGACGAGGCGCCGGCGCGCGACATCCATGCGCTCCCCGAAGGCTTCAGGCTGTTCGACTACGAGATCGTCGGCACCATCGGAGAGAACGGCAACGGCATCGTCTACCTGGCCTGGGACCATGTGCTGGAGCAGCATGTGGCGGTGCGGGAATACCTGCCCGGCGTGCTGGCGTCGAGGGACCGCGTGTCGGCGGCGGTGGTCGCGAAGTCGAAGGGCCGGGTGGCGGCGTTCCAGGCCGGGCTGTGCAGCTTCGTCAACCAGGCCCGGATGCTGGCGCGATTCGATCATCCGTCCCTGCCCAGGGTGCTGCATTTCTGGGAGGGCAACGGCACGGCCTACATGGCGATGCCGTACTACGAGGGCGCGACGCTCGCGCGTGCGCTGGTGGAACTCGGCCGGCCGCCCGACGAGGCCCAGCTGTGCAGCTGGCTGCGCCCCTTGCTCGACGCGCTCGGCACCGTGCACGCGTCGGCGTGCGTGCACGGCGGGATCGCGACCCACCGCATCCTGCTCACCGACGAGGGGCCGGTGCTGACGGCGTTCGGCGGCATGCGGGACGTGGGCGACGACATCGACGCCCCGTTGTCCGATCTGCGGGCGCTGGCGGGCGTGGTGTACGCGGCCATTGCCGGCCAGCCCCCGGCGCGCCGCAACGATCGGGTGCAGCCGCTGGCCGAAGTGGCGCGCCGCCGCTACAGCGGTCACTTCATGGATGCGATCGATGCGGCGCTGTCGCCGATCCCGCAGGGCGGTGGCACGCGCGCAGCCGAACTCTGGAACCGGTTGAGCGGCGCCCACGACCGCCGGGAGCAGGACCCCGACAGGCCCGCCTTCGTCTTCGAGGCGCCGTTCGGCCACGAGGCGCCTGCGCTTGCGGCCCGAGCCCTGGCGCCGCGCCGCAGCCGCGGCCAGGCGGCTGCGCGGCTGGCGCTGGGGCTGCTGGTGGGCCTGGGTGCCGCGGCCGCCATCCGGCTCGGCGATCCGGGCCTGCCGCCGTCGCCGCCCGAGCCGGTGCAGCGGGTGTCGCTGCCGGCGGCGCCCGCACCCGCGACGGAGCCGGTGACCGTACCCCCGCAGGCGGAGGCGCAGGCTTCAGCGCCGGTGCCAGTGCCAGTGGCGGTGCCGGTGCCAGTGCCAGTGCCAGTGCCACCCGCACCGGCCTTGGCCTCGACCGAGCCGCTGCCCCGCGAGGCCGCACCGGAGCCGGTGGCGCCCGAACCGGCCCGAAGGACGGTGCAGCGGGCGCGCCCCGAGCCCGCCCGCGCGCGCGGGACGGCAGCGTCCGCGCCAGCGCCAGCGCCGCTGGCCACCGCTCAGGTGGCGCCGGGCCGGTCGCCATGCGTCGAGTCGCTGCAGCGGGCCTCGCTCGGACCCCTCACGGCGCGCGAGGCCGCCTTGCTCAGGAAGGACTGCGAACCATGAAACGGACTGCCTGGCTGCACATCATGTTCCTGTCGCTCGCCGCGTGCTTGGCGGCGGGTCTCGCCGGTTGCGCGGCGCCGCCGGTTGCCGCCTCCGCGGCCCCGCTGCCCTTCGCCGAAGCCGTGGTGCAGGCCACCGATGCCCTGGTCGTCCAGACCCAGACGCAGCCGCTGTTCCTCGACCGGATCGGCGCCCGGCGCAGCGTGGTGCTCGATCCGATGCTCGATGCCGCCAGCGGCCAGCAGACGATCGCGACGCTGCAACTGCAGGACCGGGTGATCGACCGCATGGGCACCAAGTACGACGCCATCGAGGTCCTGCCCTTCGACAGCGAGAGCCTCGGCAAGGCCCGCTACCTGCTCACCGGCACCCTGACCCGGGTCGCGGCCGGCCAGCCGCAGGGCCCGCTGCGGATCGACCTGGCGCTGACCGAACTGAAGAGCGGCACGGTGGTCGCGCATGCTGCCTCGCTGGTGCGCGACGAGGGCCTGGACCACACGCTGCTGCCTTACGACCGCGACATGCCGGTGCCCACGCGGGACCCGCTGGTCGACGGCTACGTGCGTACCACCGCCGCGGCCGCCGGCCAGCGGGCCGACCCGACCTACCTGGCGCGGCTGTCGGCGGCGCCGACGATCACGGCGGCCACCGCGCACTACAACGCGGGACGCTATCCGGAGGCGCTGGCGCAGTACAGCGCCGTGGCCGCCACGTCGGACGGCGAGCAGCTGCGCGTGCTCAACGGCATCTATCTGTCGTCGGCCAAGCTGGGCCGCGCGGCGGAGGCCGAGCAGGCTTTCGGCAAGATCGTCGCCTACGGCATCGCCAACCGGCAGCTCGGCGTCAAGTTCCTGTTCAATCCGAACACCACCGCCTTCTGGTCCGATGGCCGGATCAGCGGCCCCTATCCGATGTGGCTGCACCAGATCGCCAAGGCCAGCACCGACGCCGGGATCTGCATGGCCATCGTCGGCCACAGCAGCCACACCGGTCCGGTGGCGTACAACGATGCGCTGTCGCTGCAGCGCGCGGCCTACATCCGCCAGCGGCTGGTGAACGACTCGACCGCGCTGGGCCCGCGCACCACGACCAGCGGCATGGGTTTTCGCCAGAACATCATCGGCAGCGGCACCGACGACGCCGTCGATGCGCTGGACCGCCGCGTCGAGTTCAAGATCGAGGGCTGCGGCTGAGGCTCAGCGCCGCTCCAGCGTGACGAAGCTGAACGGCAGGCCGTTGGCCGCGACATGCGCTTCGCGCGAGGTCTCGTGCCAGTCGGGACCGAAGGCGGGCGCCCAGGCGTCGCCTTCGTAGTCGCGCGCGATCTCGGTCAGCACCACGCGCTGGGCCAGCGGCTGCGCCTCGGCATAGATCTGGGCGCCGCCGATCACCCAGGCTTCGTCGCTGCGGGCCTGTTCGCACAGGGCGATGGCTTCCTGCAGGCTGCCTGCCCGCTCGGCGCCGTCGGCCTGCCAGTCGGCATTGCGCGTGACCACGATGTTGCGCCGGCCCACCAGCGGTCGGAAGCGCGGCGGGATCGAGTCCCAGGTCTTGCGGCCCATGATCACGGGTGCACCCGCGGTCTGGCGCTTGAAGTGCGCCATGTCCTCGGGCAGGTGCCAGGGCATCACGCCGTCGAGTCCGATCACGCCGTTGGCGGCGCGCGCGAGGATCAGGTTCATGCGCATCTCCTTCACACCGCCACGGGAGCCTTGATGCCCGGATGCGGATCGTAGCCCTCGATCTCGAAGTCTTCGTACCGGTAATCGAAGATCGAGGCCGGCTTGCGCTTGATGACCAACGTCGGGTAGGGGCGGGGTTCGCGGCCGAGCTGCAGCGCGACCTGCTCGGCATGGTTGCTGTAGATGTGGCAGTCGCCGCCGGTCCAGATGAAGTCGCCCACGTCCAGCTCGCACTGCTGCGCCACCATGTGCGTCAGCAGCGCGTAGCTGGCGATGTTGAAGGGCACGCCGAGGAAGATGTCGGCGCTGCGCTGGTAGAGCTGGCAGCTCAGCTTGCCGCGCTCGCCCGGGGCTTGCGGCGGCGCGACGTAGAACTGGAAGAAGGCGTGGCAGGGCATCAGTGCCATCTTCGACAGCTCGGCCACGTTCCAGGCGCTGACGATGATGCGGCGCGAGTCGGGGTTGCCCTTGAGCGTGTCGATCACCTGCTGGATCTGGTCGATGTGGCCGCCGTCGGGCGTCGGCCAGCTGCGCCATTGCACGCCGTAGACCGGGCCCAGGTCGCCGTCCTCGCGCGCCCATTCGTCCCAGATCGTGACGCCGCGCTCCTTGAGCCAGTTGTTGTCGCTGGAGCCGGTCAGGAACCACAGCAGTTCCTGGATGATCGAGCGCAGGTGCACCTTCTTGGTGGTGACCAGCGGGAAGCCTTCGTGGAGGTCGAAGCGCATCTGGTAGCCGAACACGCTCTTGGTGCCGGTGCCGGTGCGGTCGCCCTTGTGCACGCCGGTGCTGTCGACGTGGCGCATGAAGTCTTCGTATTGGGAGCGGTTGGGGTGGGGGGTCATGTCAGTACGAACCGAAGAGGGTGTCGAGGGCGTCGGCGATGAGTGCGCTCTGGGGCTGCAGGCTGGTGATCGGCGTGCGCAGCTCCGCGGCCGGAAAGGCGGCCAGCGCGGCCGTGTCGAGGATCACCTCCAACCCGTCGATGACGAACGCGGGATTCAGGTCGCGCATCGGACGACCGAAGGTCTTGGCGGGGCGCATCGGCACCACGACCCGGGTATCGACCGCGCTGACGTAGTTGTTCTGCAGGTCCAGCAGATAGGGCGTGCTCTTGCGCAGCGCGGCATCGGGATGCCGGTAGACCTCGTAGCGGGCCATGCGCTCAGAAGGTCCGGTATTTGGCCAGCGGCAGGCCTTCCTTGGCGATGCGCGCGTTGTAGGCGGCGATGCCTTCCTTGTTGTCCTCTTGCCACTTTTCCCAGTAGCGGCGCTTCACTTCCTCGGCCAGCAGGCCGTCGACCGTCTGTGACACGTTCATGCCGAGCTCGCGCGCCATCTCGAGCACCTTGCTGTTGAGCGAAAGGTTGGTCGCTTTCTTGGGCGCGTTGGGGTCGAATCGAAGCATGGGCGTTCCTTGTGCATGAACTATGCGCATAGTTTACGCGCATCCGAACTTCAGTCCGAACGGATCACCCGCCCCGGATTCAGGATGTTCTGCGGGTCCAGCCCGCGCTTGATCGCGCGCATCATCTCGAGCGCCACCGGCGACTTGTGCTTCTCGAGCTTGTCGACCTTGAGCGAGCCGACCCCATGCTCGGCCGAGAACGAGCCGTCGAACTTCTCGACCGCGTCGTAGACCAAGGTGTTGATTCGGTCCTCGTGTTCGCGCAGGAAGGCCTTGCTGTCGCCGCCCTCGGGCGCCTGCACGTTGTAGTGCAGGTTGCCGTCGCCGAGGTGGCCGAAATTGACCAGCCGCACGCCCGGGATCTCGCGCGCCAGCAGCGCGTCGGTCTCGGCCACGAAGGCCGGGATGCGCGACACCGCGATCGAGATGTCGTGCTTGATGTTGAGGCCTTCTTCGGCCTGCGCCAGCGGGATGCTCTCGCGGATGTGCCAGAGCTGGTGCGCCTGCGTGAGGCTCTCGGCGACCACCGCGTCGGTCACGCAGCCGGCCTCGAAGGCGGTTTCGAGCAAGGCCTCGAAGCGGCTGCGGGCGTGGTCTTCCGATTCGCTGTCGGAGTTCTCGAGCAGCACGCACCAGGGGACCGATGCATCGTCGATGAAAGGCACGCGCAGGGCCGGGAAGTGCTTGTCGACCAGGCTCAGGGCGAACTTGCCCATCACCTCGAAACCGGTCAGGCCGGCGCCCAGGCGCTGGTGCGCCAGCCCCAGCAAGGTGACCGCGTGGTCGAGCGACGGCACGGCCGCCCAGGCCGTGAGCTGGGCCGCCGGCAGCGGGTAGAGCTTCATGGTTGCGGCCGTGATGACGCCGAGCGTGCCTTCGCTGCCGATCATCAGGTCGCGCAGGTCGTAGCCCGTGTTGTCCTTGCGCAGGCCGCTGGTGCCTTCCCAGACCCGGCCCTGCGGCGTCACGACCTCGAGCCCGAGGCAGAGGTCGCGCGTGTTGCCGTAGCGCACCACCTGCGTGCCGCCGGCGTTGGTTGCCAGGTTGCCGCCGATGGTGCAGCTGCCTTCGGCCGCCAGGCTCAGCGGGAACAGGAAGCCGGCGTTGCGCGCCGCCTCCTGCAGGGTCTGCAGCACGCAGCCGGCCTCGACCGTCATCGTGAGGTTGGCGGCGTCGATGCCGCGGATCGCGTTCAGCCGCTGCAGGCTCAACAGCACCTGGGTGCCGCTCTCGTCGGGCGTCGAGCCGACCGCCAGCCCGGTGTTGCCGCCTTGCGGCACGATCGAGGTGCCGGCCTCGGCGCAGGCCCGGACCACCTCGGCCACCTGCCGCGTGTCGCCCGGCCGCACGACCGCCAGCGCCTTGCCGCGCGAGCGCTTGCGCCAGTCCTGCTCCCAGGCGCTGAGGTCGCCTTCGGTGAGCACGTTCGCCGCGCCGACGATCGCGCGCAGCTTGTCCAACAAAACGTTCATTGAAAATCCTTCCGTGCTTCGCACTGCGGCGCGAGCCCCCTTCGGAGCGGCCGGGCGGGGGCTCATGGCGTCGCCCCTTCCAGTTTGCGGGCCTGGGCCGCGTTGCGCAGCCGCAGCCGCACATGCCAGGCACAGGCCGTGAAAAGCGCCAGGCACAGCACGACCTGGACCAGCGCCAGCACCTGGCCGACGCCGTTGGTGTCGCTCCAGGCGCGCACCACGCCTTCGGTGAAATAGAGCCAGACCATCAGGCTGACCCAGCGATAGGTGTACATGCGGTTCTTCAGCAGGCCGGCCAGCGGCACCACCAGCGGCAGCACCTTGAGCGCCAGCCACGAGCCGCCCGGCCGCAGCGGCGCCAGCCACAGCTCCCAGGCGAGCCCGAGCACGATCAGCCCGACCAGGCTGCCGACGGCAAGCCATCGGGTGGCGGAAACGGAGGCGTGGGGCAGGGTGGACGCGGTCACGACGGAGGGAATGAGGGGCGGCGCCGCCGGGGCGGCGACAGACCGGATGGCATGATACCGATCATGAATCGCTGGCAGTTTTGGAGGGATCTTTCGCATTTTCCCTGGGGGAACACGGCGGCGGTGCTCGGCGAGCGTTTCCGCGAGGACCGGCTCGGCCTCACGGCCAGCAGCCTGACCTTCACCACCACCATCGCGATGGTGCCGTTCTTCACCGTGGCGGCGGCCCTGTTCACCGTCTTCCCGATGTTCAGCAAGATGCAGGGCCGGGTCCAGCGCTGGCTGATCGACAGCCTGATCCCGGACAACATCGCCCGCCAGGTGCTGGGCTACCTGAACCAGTTCGCCAGCAAGGCCAGCGGGCTCGGCGTGGCCGGCCTGGTGGTGCTGCTGGTGACCGCGGTGGCGCTGATCCTCACCATGGACAAGTCGCTCAACAACATCTGGCGGGTGCGCAAGCCCCGGCCGCTGGCGCAGCGGGTGCTGATCTACTGGGCCGCGATCACGCTCGGCCCGCTGGTGCTGGCGCTGAGCCTCAGCACCACGGCGTCCTTCTTCTCGGCCTCGCGCGACGTGGTGGGCGGTGCGATCGTCAAGCTGCTGTTCGACACCTTCGAATTCGTGCTGCTGGCCGGCGGCATGACGGCCCTCTACCGCTACGTGCCCAACACGCACGTGAAGTGGGCGCACGCCTGGGCGGGCGGCCTCTTCGTCGCCGCGGCGATCGAGGTCGCCAAGCGGGTGCTGGGCTACTACCTGAGCCTGGTGCCGACCTACTCGGTGCTTTACGGCGCCTTCGCCACCGTGCCGATCCTGCTGGTCTGGATCTACGTGGCCTGGGTCATCGTGCTGTTCGGCGCCGTGATCGCGGCCTACCTGCCCAGCCTGCTGGCCGGGGTGGCGCGGCGCGGCGGCGCGGCCGGCTGGCCGCTGCAACTGGCGGTCGAGGTGCTCCAGGACCTGCATGCCGCCAAGTCGACGCCGGCCAGCGGCCTGGGCGCGGCCGAGCTGGTGGGCCGCATGAAGGTCGACGCGCTGCAGCTCGCACCGGTGCTCGAAACCCTGGTCGGGCTCGACTGGATCGCGCCGCTGGCCGAGGAGCGCGACAACGACGATCCCCGCTTCGTGCTGCTGGCCGGCCCGGCCACGCCGCTCGAGCCGCTGCTGCGGGAGCTGCTGATGCCGCACGCGCCGCCGTTGCGCAGCCTCTGGTGCCAAGGCCCTTTGGAGAGCCTCCGGCTGCAGGATTTGCTGGCGAATCGATAATGGCGCCGAACTCCCCCCAGCCCCTCGTTCCTTCGACACTGCCTTGACCGATTTCTCAACCACCGCCGCCGACGATCGCCTCTGGGTCGTCTGCCTGTGCGCCGAATGGTGCGGCGCCTGTCGCGAGTACCGGCCGCTGTTCGAGCAGGTGGCGCGCGACCATCCGCAGTTCCGTTTCGCCTGGGTCGACATCGAGGACCACGCAGACATCGCGGACGATTTCGACGTCGAGACCTTTCCGACGCTCCTGATCGCCAGCGAGGCCGGCACCCGCTTCCTCGGGCCGCTGCTGCCCCATGCCGAGACGCTGGCGCGCCTGCTGGACGCGCTTCAGCCGGCCCAGGCCCTGGCGCCCGAGGTGTCGACCCTGCTCGGTGCCCTCCAGCGCGAGCCTGCGGCGTTTTCGGTCGGCGGCAGATGAAGATCCTCCTCTTCGGCGCCACCGGCATGGTGGGGCAGGGCGTGCTGCGCGAATGCCTGCGCGATGCCGAGGTGACCGAGGTGCTCTGCGTCGGCCGCCGGCCGAGCGGCGAGACCCATCCGAAGCTGCGCGACCTGGTCGTGGCCGACCCGGGACAGCTGTCGGCGGTCGAGGCCGAACTCACCGGTTTCGACGCCTGCTTCTTCTGCCTCGGCGTCTCCTCGGTCGGCATGAGCGAGCCGGACTACAAGCGCGTGACCTTCGACCTGACGCTGGCGGTGGCCGGCACGCTCGCCAGGCTCGACCCGCAGCTGACCTTCGTCTATGTGACGGGCGCCGGCACCGACAGCACCGAGCGCGGGCCGCGCATGTGGGCGCGCGTCAAGGGCGCGACCGAGAACGCGCTGCTGCGGCTGCCCTTCAAGGCCGCCTACATGTTCCGCCCCGGCATGATCCAGCCGCTGCACGGCGTGCGCTCGAAGACGGCGCTGTACCGGTGGGCCTATGTGATCGCGAACCCTTTGTTCGGCCTGGTTCGTCTCTGGGCGCCGGATCGGGTCACGACCAGCGAGCAGGTCGGGCGCGCCATGCTGGTCGTCGCCAAGCGCGGCGCGCCGAATCCGCTGGTCGAGATGGCGGACATCAACGCATTGCGTTGAGGCCGGGCGCCGGAGCATGAGTGGCAACGAGATCGCCATCGCTGTGGCGGCACTGGCATTGCAGCGATCCGTCCGGTTGGCAGGTGTTGCGCTGCGCCAGTTTCTCGACGGCCTGCGGACGGACGACAGGGCCGGATCCATGTCGATCGACGACGTGCTCGAGCGCGCCGGTGTTTCCAGGCCGTCCGTGAACATGTCGGTCGGAGAGGCACAGCGCGACATCGACATGGGCCTGGCGCTTGGCATCTCACCGGTGCCGATGTCGTCCGATCGGTACCCCGTCGGTTTGCGGCGGATTGCCGATGCGCCACCTGTGTTGTTCGTGCGCGGCGACATGGCGGTGTTGGACAGGGTTCCGGGTGTGGCCGTGGTCGGCACACGCAGGGCAACGCCGCATGGGCTGGCGATCGCGGAGCGGGTTTCTCAGTACCTGTCTGACGAGGGCTGGCCGATCGTCAACGAGATGCACATCGGAATCAATGCGGCAGCGCACGCCGGTGCGCTGAAAGGCAAGAGCTCGTCGATCGCGGTGCTCGCACATGGGCTTGAAAAGGCCGGCCCGGCCAAGATTCGGCCGCTGGCGGATCGCATTCTGGAAGGGGGCGGGGCATGGGTGTCGGAGCATCCGGTGGGCGTGCGGGCCACCGCGGACAGCCTCGTCTCGTTGCACCGCATCTTGGTGGGCCTGACGTGCGCGTCCATTTTCGTGGAAGGCAACGAAAAGAGCGCCTCGGCCGCGCATGCCGCGTTTTGCCAGCGTGACGGGCAGACGGTGTTCGCCATCCTTCCCGAAACTGGCTCCAACGTCAGCACGGCGAGCGCACTGCCGAAGATGCTTGTCGCTCGGCATGGCGCGACGCCGATTTTTTCGCGCGCGGACTACCCGGCCATGCTGGAAGTCGTCGCACGGCGAGCCGCTCAGCTGCGCGCCGTGCCATAGTCTTGGCGGCTCAGGCCAGGAAGTCGCGCAGCGCGAACAGCACCGCGTCGGGTGCCTCGCTCATGAGCGCGTGGCCGGCCTTGACGGTGACGACCTTGGCGCCCGGCGCCTTCTGCGCCAGCGTGCGGGCGGCCCGCGGCGGCGTCATCTGGTCGGCTTCGCCAAGCACGAACAACACCGGGCACTGCACCTTGGCGATGGCTTGCTCACCGCCCGCGTAGTCGTTGCAGGCCTTGAAGCCGACGTGGAAGACATTGGCGTCGGTGTTGCTCGCGAGCACGCGGCGCATCAGCGCGCGCGAGCCGCCGGCGAGCCAGACCCCCGGACCGAGCGGCGGCGCCAGCGTCGAATGCGAGAAGGTGCTGACCATCCCGATCGTGCGCTGCGGGTCGTTCAGCGCGCCGTCCAGCAGCGCCGGCGACACGGTCATCGGGTAGGCCGTGCCGACCAGCACCAGGTGCGTGACGCGCTCCGGCGCGCGCGAGGCGGTTTCCAGTGCGATCAGCGAGCCGAAGCTGTGGCCGACCAGCGCGGCCTTGGCGACACCCGCGGCATCGAGCAGCGCGACGATGAAGGCGGCGGCTTCCTCGACGCTCGCGGGCGGCGCGCCTTCGCTCCGGCAATGTCCCGGCAGGTCGACCGCCAGCACGTTCCAGCCGTGGTTGGCGAACCAGCGGCTCTGCAGGATCCAGACGCTGTGGTCGTTGAGCACGCCGTGGATGAAGACCACTGTCGGCTTCGCGGGGTCGAGCGGCTTGCCGCCGGTGTAGCAGTAGGCGGGGTGCCCTTGGACGTCGAACTGCATCACGCACCTGCCTTTTCAGCGGCCTTCAGCGCGCGCTTCAGGTCGTCGATCAGGTCGGCCGGGTCTTCCAGCCCGATCGACAGCCGGATCGTGCCCTGCGAAATCCCGGCGCCGGCCAGCGCCTCGTCGGTCATGCGGAAGTGCGTGGTGCTCGCGGGATGGATCACCAGGCTGCGGCAGTCGCCCACGTTCGCCAGGTGGCTGAAGAGCTTGAGCGCCTCGATGAACTTCTTGCCCTGCTCGCGGTTGCCCTTGAGGTCGAAGCTGAACACCGCGCCGGCGCCCTTGGCGCCGTGGCGCAGCAGCTTGTTGGCCAGCGCATGGCTGGGATGCGATTCGAGCAGCGGATGGCCCACGCGCGAGACGAACGGGTGCGCGGCCAGGAACTCGACTACCTTCTGCGTGTTGTCGATGTGGCGCTCCATGCGCAGCGGCAGCGTTTCGATGCCCTGCAGGATCAGCCAGGCCGTGTGCGGGCTCATCGAGGCGCCGAAGTCGCGCAGGCCTTCGCGGCGCGCGCGCAGCAGGAAAGCGCCGACCGTGCTCTCCTCGCTGAAGACCATGTTGTGGAAGCCGTCGTAGGCTTGCGTGAGCTCGGCGAACTTGCCCGAGCGCTCCCAGTCGAAGCTGCCGCCGTCGACCACCACGCCGCCGATCACGGTGCCGTGGCCCGACAGGAACTTGGTGGCCGAGTGGTAGACCAGGTCGGCGCCCCAGTCGAAGGGCTTGATCAGGTAGGGCGAGGTCAGCGTGGAGTCGACCAGCAGCGGCACCCGGGCCGCGTGCGCGATCTCGCTGACGGCCGGGATGTCGAGCACGTCGAGCCCCGGATTGCCCACGGTCTCGCCGAACAGCAGCTTGGTCTCGGGCCGGATCGCGGCGCGCCAGCCGTCGAGGTCGCCCGGCTTGACGAAGGTGGTGTCGATGCCGAAGCGGCGCATCGTGTAGTGCAGCAGGTTCTGCGAACCGCCGTAGAGCGCGGTGCTGGCGACGATGTGCGAGCCGGCGCCCATCAGCGTCGCGATCGACAGGTGCAGCGCCGCCTGGCCGCTGGCGGTGGCGATCGCGCCGATGCCGCCTTCGAGCGCCGCCACGCGCTGCTCGAGCACCGCATTGGTCGGGTTGCTGATGCGCGAATAGACATGGCCCGCGCGCTCCAGGTTGAACAGCGCCGCCGCATGGTCGCTGGACTCGAAGACGAAGGAGGTCGTGAGATGGATGGGCACCGCCCGCGCGCCGGTGGCGGGGTCGGGTGCGGCGCCGGCATGCAATGCCAGCGTGTCGAAGCCGGGGTCTGAGTAGCCGGACATGAGCGCCTTTCGAGAATCGTTTCTGCAATGCCCGGTTACGCGCGCGGGTTGGCGCGGCAATCACGGGTCGGTGGACGGGCGGCCATTGTGGGCTATATTCAAATCGGCACGCCGCCGAGCAAGCGAGGAGCAAATTACATGAAAGTCAGCGATATCCTGCGCGTGAAGGGCAACACGCTCTTCACGGTCACGCCCGACGAACCCCTGGCCAGCGCGGTCAACGTCATGGCCGACAAGGACATCGGCTCGCTGGTGGTCATGGAGCATGGCGACCTGGTCGGCATGCTGACCTTCCGCGAAGTGATCGTCGCCCTCGTCGCCAACGGCGGCCAGGTCGGCGGCACCCTCGTGCGCAAGGCGATGGACGACCATCCCGTGACCTGCACCCTCGAAACCGATCTCGACGAAATCCGCCGCATCATGCTGGAGCGCCACGCCCGCTACATGCCGGTCATGGACAAGCGCATGCTGATGGGCGTGATCAGCTTCTACGACGTCGCCAAGGCGGTGGTCGACAGCCAGAACTTCGAGAACAAGATGCTGAAGGCCTACATCCGCGACTGGCCCGCCGAGGACGAATCGTCCTCGTCCTGAGCCCGCGGCTCACTCCTTGATGTTGGCCGCCTGCACGATCTTCTGGTTGCGGGCGAATTCCGATTTCACGAACCGGCCCAGGTCTTCCGGCGAGCCGGTGCCCGGGAGGGCGCCCTGCTCCTGAAGCTTGGCGCGCACTTCGGGGTCCTTCAGCACCGCATCGAGTTCCTGGTTCAGGCGGCTCACGATCGGCGCCGGCGTGTGGGCCGGCGCGAAGATGCCGGTCCAGCTCACCATGTCGAAGCCCTTCAGGCCCGGCATCTCGCCGAAGGTCGGCACGTTGGGCAGGGCGTCCAGCCGCTGGCTGCCGGTGACGCCGAGCGCCTTCAGCCGGTTGCCGGCCACGTGCGGGATCGCGCTGGTGCTGACCAGCATCGCCAGGTCGACCTGGTTGCCGATCACGTCGGTCGCGATCTGGGCGCCGCCCCGGTAGGGCACATGGGTGACGAAGATGCCGGTGCGCTCCTTCAGCAGTTCCATCGCCAGCTGGAGCACGGTGCCGACGCCCGAGGTGGCGTAGTTGAACTTGCCGGGCGAGGCCTTGGCGAGCTTCACGAATTCCGCGAAATCCTTCACCGGCAGGCCGGGGCGGGCGACCAGCACCATCGGCGCCGTGTTCAGCATGCCGACCGGCGCCAGGTCCTTCAGGGGATCGAACTTGAAGGCGGCCGGGTTGATCAGGCGGCCGATGGCGATCGCGCTGTCCGGCCCGGCCACCAGCGTGTAGCCGTCGGGCGCCGCGTTGACCGCCTTGGCCACGCCGATCGCGCCGCCGGCGCCGGTCACGTTCTCGATCACCACCGATTGCTTGAGCCGCTCGCCTAGCTTGGTCGCGACCAGGCGGGCCGTGAAATCGACGCTGCCGCCGGCCGAGTAGGGGACGATCAGCGTGATCGGCTTGGCGCCGGGCCATGACGGCTGGGCCGAGGCCGCGCCGGCCAGCCCGCCCAGCAGGGCGGCGACGAGGAGCAGGGGTTTGGCGATGGGGTTTTTCATGGGGTCGGCAAGACAGAGTCGGGGGAGAGGCCGGCACGGAGCTGGTCGAATTCGGCGCTCCAGTCGGCCCGCCAGCGGCGCCGCTGCGCATCGTCGATCCAGGCGCCGTCCAGGCCGTTGTGCATGAAGCCGCGCAGGTCGTCGAGCCCGAAGCCGAAGTCGCGCACCATCGTCCGCCAAGCCCCGGTGGGCGTGACCTTGTGCAGGGTCGGGTCGTCGGTGTTCGGGTGGATGCGCAGGCCCAGGCCCGGCATGCGGCGGATCGGATGGTCGAGCGCCCAGCGCTCCGGCGGCAGCGTGCGCAGGTAATAGGAATTGGTCGGCACCACCGTGAAGATCACGCCGCGCTCGGCGCATTCGCGCGCGAAGTCCGGCCGGTCGACCACCGTGTAGCCATGGTCGATGCGGTCGACCTGCAGCAGGTCGAGCGCCGTGCGCACGTTGGTCCAGGGCATGCCGAACTCGCCGGCGTGGGCCGTGGTCTTGAGGCCGGCGCGCCGGGCGTCGCGATAGGCGGCGGCGAACAGCTCGGGCGGCCGGTCGTTCTCGCGGTAGTCGATGCCGATGCCGATCACTTCGTCGCAGCGGTTGCCGGTCACCCACTGCACCATCTCGACCGCCGCCTCGGGGCTGGCTTCGCGGTCGATCGCCGCGATCAGGCGGCCGACGATGCCGAAGGCGCGCTCCGCATCATGGATGGCGCGGACGATCGCGTCCTGGGCCTGGCGGTAGCCGATGCCGGAGGCGTGCACGGTGCCGGTCGGGTTCCAGAAGAATTCGCTGTAGCGCACCTGGTGCGCCGCCGCGTCCTGCAGGTATTCGAAGGCGAGCCGGTGCAGGTCGTCGGCGCCGCGGACCAGTTGGGCATCGAGCGCCCGCAGCACCCGCAGCACGCCGACCGGTTTTTCGCCGCGGGTGTAGAAGCCTTCGATCTCGTCGTCGGCCAGCGGCGAGCCGGCGCGGCGGTTGAGGTCGGCGAAGGTGGCGTGCCGGACCGTTCCGAACAGGTGGCAGTGCAGCTCGACCTTCGGGATCGCCCGCAGGAAGGCATCGAGGGGATCGGGGAGGGCGGTGTCGCGCATGCCACTCAGTCTAGGCAGCCCGCTGAAATAAGGAAAATTTTGAATTCCTATAATTTCATTCACTGAATCTATATCCAAGGTCCATGGCTTCCACCTTGCCATTGCGTGCGCTCACCTTGCGCCAGCTCCAGTGCTTCTCGGTGCTGGTGGAGGAAGGCCAGTTCGGCCGTGCCGCGCGCCGCCTGTCGATCACCCAGCCGGCGCTCAGCAATGCGATCAAGCAGATGGAGAAGCTGCTCGGCGCCGAACTGCTGACCCGCTCGACCCATCGGCTGGCGCTGACGCCGGTCGGCGCCGAGGTGCTGGCCCGCACCGACTACCTGGTCAACACCTTCGAGGTGGCGCTGCGCGACATCGAGAGCACGGTGCAGCGCGGCCGCGCCTTCGTGCGCATCGGCGTGATCCCGTCGGCCAGCGCCCGGGTCGCGGCGGCGGTGGCAGCCTTCGTCGGCGGCGGCGCGCCGCACGGCATCGAGTTCGCCTGGCGCGACGCGCCATCGAACGTGCTGCTGGCCGAAGTGCGCAGCGGCCAGCTCGACCTCGCCGTGGCCGCCATCACCGAACCGCCGGGCGGGCTGGCCTGCGTCGACCTGTTCCGCGATCCGCTGGTGCTGGTGGTGCGGCGCGACCACCCGCTGGCCGCCGCCGGCGGCACCGACTGGGAGGCGATCGGCGGCGAGCGCCTGGTGCTGTTCGAGAGCGGCAGCATGCCGGCGCTGGGGGATCCGGCCCGGGCCCAGTTCGCGCAGGGCTCGGAGCCCTACCGGGTGGGCTATTCGGAGACGCTCTACGCCCTGGTGCGCGGCGGACTGGCACTCGGGCTGATGCCGAGGCTCTACACCTCCTCGCTGCGCGACGATGAACTGGTGGTGCTGCCGCTGACCCGGCCCGACGTCGAGCGCCGGATCGTGCTCGTCTACCTGCCCGGGCCGATGCGCAACGTCGCGTCGCAGGCGCTGATCGCCCACCTGCGGCAGGCCCTGCTGCCTTAGTGCAATTCCTGCGCCGTGTGGATCATCTCCCGCACGCGCGGATAGATCTGCGTGTTCCACTTGCTGCCGCTGAAGACGCCGTAGTGGCCGACGCCGGCCTGCAGGTGGTGGGTCTTGAGGTAGGGGCGCACGCTGGTGCACAGGTCCTGCGCCGCAACGGTCTGGCCGACCGCGCAGATGTCGTCGCGCTCGCCTTCGACCGTCATCAGCGCGGTCCGGCGGATGGCGACGGGGTTCACCTTGCGCTCGCCGACCGTGAGTTCGCCGCGCGGCAGGTCGTAGGTTTGAAACACCCGCTCGACGGTTTCCAGGTAGAACTCGGCCGGCAGGTCGTTGACCGCCAGGTATTCGTCGTAGAAGTTGCGGATCGTGGCCGCCTGCTCCAGCTCGCCTTCGACCAGGTGGTGATAGAGCTTCTTGAACTGTTCCTTGTGCCGGTCGGGATTCATGCTCATGAAGGCGCTGAGCTGCAGGAAGCCCGGGTACACGCGCCGCATCATCCCGGCATGCGGCCATGGCACCCGGCTGATCAGGTTGCGCTCGAACCAGCCGATCGGGCGATCGGTCGCCAGCTTGTTCACGGCGGTCGGATTGATGCGGCAATCGACCGGACCGGCCATGAGGGTCAGGCTCAGCGGCGCGGCGGCGTTGTCGTCCTCGGCCATCAGCGCGGTCGCCGCCAGCGCCGCGACGCAGGGCTGGCAGACCGCCACCATGTGGGCGCCGGGTCCGATCGCCTCGAGGAAGCCCACGATCTGCAGCGTGTAGTCGTCGAGGCCGAAGGCGCCGTTCCACAGCGGCACGTCGCGCGCGTTGTGCCAGTCGGTCAGGTAGACGTCGTGGTCGCGCAGCAGGGTTCGCACCGTTTCACGCAGCAGGGTCGCGAAATGGCCCGACAGTGGTGCGGCCAGCAGCACCTTCGGCTGCACCGCCTTGGTGTCCTTGCGGAAGTGCAGCAGGGTGCCGAAGGGCGCGACCAGCGCGACTTCTTCGGTGACCGCGGCTTCCTGCCCTTCGGACAGCACGCTCTCGATGCCGTAGTCGGGCCGCGTGTGGGTCAGCCGCAGGTGGGCGTAGACATCCATCGCCGCAGCGATGCGGCGAGCGGCGCTGCGATCCGCTTGGGACTTCCACACGCTGCTGCCGAGGTACTGGGCTGCGAGCCGGGACGGCGAGAGCAGGTCGGTGTGAGTTTGGTAGGCCCGGTACAGCATGGGGAGGCTGCAGGCAAGTTGCGGGCCAAGGCGCGGCGGTGCACTGTTCTGGCACAGGGCTTGCACTGGTGCAGAGCCGATCCGGCAGCCCAGGAGTCTCCATGGCCAAACCCGTTCTCACCATCAGCAGCAAGAACTACGGCGCCTGGTCGTTGCGCGGCTGGTTGATGTGCCGGCTCGCGGGCCTGGATTTCAGCGAAAAGGTGATCCCGCCCGACGACCCGGCGATGAAGGCCGAGATGCTGCTGCTCTCGTCGTCGATGCTGGTGCCGTCGCTCGAGCATGCCGGCATCAAGGTCTGGGACACGCTGGCGATCGGCGAATACCTCCACGAGATCAAGCCCAAGGCCGGCCTGCTGCCGGCCGATGCCAAGGCCCGGGCCCATTGCCGGGCGATCTGCGGCGAGATGCATTCGGGCTTCAGCGCGATGCGCAGCTCGCTGCCGATGAACGTCAAGGCCAGGTTCCCCAACTTCAAGATCTGGTCGCGCGCGCAGGCCGACATCGACCGCGTGGTCGCGATCTGGCGCGAATGCCTGAAGGCCTACGGTGGCCCGTACCTGTTCGGCAAGCAGCCCTGCATCGCAGATGCGATGTATGCGCCGGTCGTGACCCGCTTCATGACCTACGACGTGCGACTGGACACGGTTTGCGCCGGCTACTGCAAACGGATCATCGAACTGCCGGCGATGCAGGAGTGGATCAAGGCGGCGAAGCAGGAGCCGGAGGAGATCGACGAGCTGGACGCGGAGTTCTGAGGGGCGACCGCGCGTCAGCCGGCCGGGCGGCTGAACATGCGCAGATCGAGCGGCGACTCGTTGCCGAGCCACATCGCATGTGCCGTGTGGTCCTGGTAGTCGTCGCCGGTGAGGCCGTGCACGAAGACGTCGAGCCCTTCGCGGTGGGCCTCCAGCCAGGCGATCACCTCGTCGAACTCGGCGGCATCGAAGGCGATCTGGCAGCTCCAGTGCGGATGCGGGCCGACGAGTTTTTCGTGCACGCGCCCGACCACCACCAGCAATTCGCGCCCTGCCTGCTCGGCGATCCGGCGTGCCTGGGCGACGGTCTCAGGCCCGAAGTAGAGATGGGCGTGGTACTGGGGGTAGAGGTTTTCGGGGCGGCGGGGCATCGGGAATGACCGGTGAAGCGTGCAGCTTAGCTGGGGGCTCGACGGCGTCAAGCAAGCCCGGGCCCGGATCGGCCGCGCAGCGCCGCAGCTGCGCCTGCCGGGCCGCCACCGCCAGCGCCTTGGCCTGTGCCTCGCCGTATTTTCCGACCGAGAAGGATTGCTGCAGCGACAGCCCCTCCTTCGATCGCGTCGCCGCCACCCAGCGGCCGGGGTCGGCCGCACCGGCCCGCCGATGGAAGACCCCGGGAATCCCGCTCCTGTTGGTGCTTCGGACCAGTTCCTGGGCCGCCACCGGCGCCGGGCAGTTGGCGGGCAAGGGCCGTGGCGGGGCCGCCCGCAGCAGGAGTTCATGCGGATGCACCCGTGCCAGCCCGGCCATCAGCCGCAGGTGTTCCTCGCGTTCGGCGATGGCCCGCTGCCTGGCCTCCGGCCCGTAGCGCCCGACGCTGAAGCACTTGCGCAGCATCGTGCCCGGGCCGATGTAGGTCTGCACGATCCAGTACCTCGGCTCGCCCTCGGCGTCGGTGCGGCAGCTCACGCCCGGAATGCCCGTGGTGTTGTTGCGGCGCAGGATGTCGGCCCGCTGGCGCCGCGGCACCGGCGGATGCTGCCGGACCATCTGGTCGCGCCAGGCCTGGGCCCTCGCCAGCGCCGGCGCCTCGCCCTGATGCATCTTGAAGATGAAGCGCTTGAACAGCGTGGTGCCGTTGCGTTTGAGCTCAACCTTCCAGCCGCCGCTGCCGCGCGTGATTCCATACATCGACCGCATGCGGCCTCTCTCCCGAAATTTTGGTGCGTGCGATCTTCGGAAGGAGGCCCGTGGGTCGTCTGTGGGCCGGTGCTGTTCGACTTCGGAGAAACTTCCCGGGTCGTTGCAGTTCGTTGCTGCGCCCGTGCGTGAAACGTGAAATACTGTTATTTCATACAGTATCTGGAGGCGTCATGGGCGACAGCTTCATCCCCGTCCACGCCCTCAAGGGCCGCGGCGCCGCGACGCGCCTGCCGCATCGCTTCGAGCGCGACGTGCGCGACGCCTTCGACGACGGCTGGGGCACGCTGGAAGAGGGCGAGGCCGAAGCCGAGGGCCTGCAGCCGCTGCAGACCGAGGTCCGCTTCGAAGACGTGAAAACGGTGCTGAGCGAGAACGACTCGCCCGACATTCCCTTCGACCGCTCCCTCAATCCCTACCGCGGCTGCGAGCACGGCTGCATCTACTGCTTCGCGCGGCCCACCCACAGCTACCTCAACCTGTCACCCGGCCTGGACTTCGAGACCAAGCTGATCGCCAAGCGCAATATCGCCGAGGTGCTGCGCGCCGAACTCGGCCGCAAGGCCTACCGGCCGAGCCAGATCGCGATCGGCACCGCGACCGACTGCTACCAGCCGATCGAACGCGAGCTGCGGCTCACCCGCTCGGTGATCGAAGTGCTGAAGGAAGCGCGCCACCCCTTCGGCCTGGTCACCAAATCCAGCGCGGTCGAGCGCGACCTCGACCTGATCGCGCCGATGGCGGCCGACCGGCTGGCCGCGGTCTACGTCACGATCACCACGCTCGACGGCGAGCTCGCGCGCAAGCTCGAGCCGCGCGCTGCCGCGCCGCACCGGCGGCTGCGCACCCTGCGCACGCTGGCCGACGCCGGCGTGCCCGTGGGCGTCAGCGTGGCGCCGCAGATTCCCTTCGTCACCGAAGACATGGAGCAGGTGCTCGAAGCCGCCTGGGAGGCCGGCGCGCGCTGCGCCTTCTACACCGTGGTCCGCCTGCCCTGGGAGGTCGCGCCGCTGTTCAAGCAGTGGCTCGAGCTGCACTACCCGCAGCGGGCCGACCGCATCATGGCGCGCATCCGCGAGATGCGCGGCGGCAAGGACTACGACGCCGACTTCGCGACCCGCATGAAGGGCAGCGGCCTGTGGGCCGACCTGATCCGCCAGCGCTTCGAGAAGGCGACCCAGCGCATCGGCTTCAACCGCCAGCGCATCGGGCTCGACCTCAGCGCGTTCCGACCACCTGGCGCAGCGGGGCAGGGCAGTCTGTTCTAGCGCCTCCGCCGCCGGCCCCGCGCGGTTCGACGCCGCACCAGTCGCCGCCCAGCGCCTTGACGAGGAACACCGAGCCCAGCATGCGCTGCCCGGCCAGCTGGGCCGCCTGGCGCTCGATGTTCAACAGCGCCTGCTGGGCCGTGATGACGTCGAGGAAGGTGGTGGCGCCGCCTTCGTAGCGGCTGGCCGACATGTCGAGCACCCGGCGCGCGCTGGCCACCGCCGCCTGCGACTGGGCCGCGGCGCGCTCCAGCGAAGCCAGGCCGGTGATGCCGTCCTCGGCCTCCTGCATCGCGGTCAGCACCACGCGGCGGTAGCTGGCGACGGTGGCGTCGTAGCCGGCCTTGGTGAAGTCGACGTTGGCCCGGATCCGGCCGCCGTCGAAGATGGTCTGGGTCGCCGAGACGCCGATCGACCACAGCACGCTCTGGGCATCGAACAGGGTCGACAGGCTGCGGCTGTCGAGGCCGGCCGTGGGCAGCAGGTTCACGCTCGGGTAGAAGGCCGCGGTGGCGACGCCGATCTGCGCATTGGCCGCGGCCATCGCGCGCTCGGCGGCGGCGACGTCGGGCCGGCGCTCGAGCGCGTTCGACGGCACGCCCAGCGGGATCGGCGGCGGCCGCAGCGGCTGGACGTCGGGCGCCAGCGCGAAGTTAGGCGCCGGCGTGCCGGTCAGGGTCGCGATCGCATGCTCGAACTGCGAGCGCAGCCGCTTGAGCAGGTCGACCTGGGTCAGCGTGTTGTCGAGCAGCGCCTGCTGCTGCGCCACGTCGAGGCCCGACACCGCGCCGCCTTCGTGGCGGTCGGTCACGAACTGCAGGGCCCGGCGCTGGACCTCGATCGAGCGCGCGACCACGTCGAGCTCCAGGTCGGTGGCGCGCAGGTTGAAATAGGCCGAGGCCAGGTCGGCGGTCAGCAGCAGCCGGGTGTTCTCGAGGTCGGCGGCCGATTGCGCCGCCGAGGCGGTCGCGCCCTCGACCGAGCGCTGCACCCGGCCCGCCAGGTCGAGTTCGTAGCTGGCGACCAGGGTCAGCGCGAAGTCGTTCTGGACCGTCGAGAAGTTGTTGGTGGCGTAGTTGGTGAGCGGCCGGTTGGCCGAGATCTTGAGCCGCGAAGCGCGCGAACCCAGACCCAGCTGCGGCGAGCGGCCCGATTCGGCGCCCGCCAGCGTCGCCCGCGCCTGCGCCAGCCGGGCGCTCGCCAGGTCGAGCGTCGGGCTGTTGGCCAGTGCCTTCTCCTGCAGGGCGTCGAGCGTCGGGTCGTCGAAGCGCCGCCACCACGGACCCTTGGCCTCGGCATCGCCCGGCGAAGCCTGGCGCCAGGGCTTTTCCAGCTGCCAGCTGACCGGCACCTCGACCTCCGGCTTGCGGTAGTCGGGCCCGGCGACGCAGCCGGCCAGCAGCACGGCGGCGGCCGCCACCGACGAGAGCCGGCGAAGACTCACGCCGGCTCCTTCGCGACCGTGACCAGGTCGCCTTCGGCCAGCGAGTCCGAGGGGTTCAGCACCAGCCTGTCGCTGCCCGAGAGGCCGTCGATCACTTCCACCGTGTCGCCGTAGTTGCGCCCGATGCTGATGCCGCGCAGCCGCACCTTGCCCTCCGCGTCGACCACCGCGACCCGCGTGCCTTCGGCCCGGAACAGCAGCGCATTGGCGGGAATGCTGAGCGCGCGGCTGGGCGTCAGCGGCAGCGAGACCTGCACGTAGGCGCCGGGCAGCAGGACGCCTTCCTTGTTCGGCAGCGCGACCTCGACCTGCATCATGCGGGTGGTCGAATCGATCGCGCCCGAGGTCCGCGCCACCTGGCCCTTGAAGCTCTGGCCGCGCAGTTCGGACTGGGTGATGACCACCGGCTGGCCTTCCTTCACCAGCTGGGCGTAGGCCTGCGGCACGTTGATGTAGACCCGCAGCGGATCGGTCTGGGCGAGCTGGAACAGCGCCCGCCCGCCGTTGCCGGCGCCGGCGTCGATCAGGTCGCCGACGTCGACGTTGCGCCGCGTGATCACGCCGGCGAAAGGCGCCAGCACGCGCTTGAAGCCCTCGGTCTGGCGCAGCCGCTGCACGTTGGCATCGGCCGCCGCCAGGTTGGCGCTGGCCTGGGCCAGGGCGCCGCGGCGCTCGTCGAGGTCCTGCTGCGAGACCACGTCCTTCTTGCGCAGGCCCTCCCAGCGCGCGACGGTGCTCTTCGCCAGTTCGAGCGCGGCGGCCGCCTGCTGGCGCGCCGCGACGGCCTGCGACAGCTGCTGGTCGATCTCGGGCGTCTCGATCTCGGCCAGCAGCTCGCCCTTCTCGACCCGGCTGCCGATGTCCCGGGTCCAGCGTTTCAGATAGCCGCTGGCGCGCGCCGAGATCGGCGACTGCGTGAAGCCCTGCAGCGTGCCCGGCAGCGCCAGCGTCTGGCCGCTGCCCGCGGTCTGGGGCAGGGCGGTCTTCACGTACTGGGTGGCGCGCTCGGCGGTGCCGGCTTCCAGGGCGCGGGCGTTGGCCACGCGGACATAGACGGTGCGCGCGGCGCCGATCGCCAGCAGCGCCAGCACGACCAGCACCGCGATGCGGGTGCTTCGCACGATCTGGCGCCGGCGGGGCAGGTTGTCGTGGCCGCCGTCTTCGTCGGCGGAAATCGGGTGGATGCCCAAGGCCGCATGGCGTTGGTCGGTCATGGATTCAGGTCTCCTGGGGCGCGGCCCCGAGCGAATGAGGTGCGGCGGCCGCGTCGCGGGCCGCCAGGCGGTGGGCCCGGCGGCTGTGGATCTCGGCATAGACGGCCGGCACGAAGAACAGCGTCGAGACCGTCGCGAACAGCAGGCCGCCGATCACGGCCCGGCCCAGCGGGGCATTCTGCTCGGCGCCTTCGCCCAGGCCCAGCGCCATCGGGATCATGCCGATGATCATCGCGAGCGCGGTCATCAGCACCGGCCGGATCCGGGTGGCGCCCGCTTCCAGCGCGGCCGACAGCGGCGGGATGCCGGCGGCCAGGCGCTCGCGCGCGAAGGCCACCAGCAGGATGCTGTTGGCGGTCGCCACGCCCATGGTCATGATGGCCCCGGTCAGCGCCGGCACGCTGAGCGTGGTGCCGGTGATGAACAGCATCCAGGCGATGCCGGCCAGTGCCGCGGGCAGGGCGGTGATGATGATCGCGGCGTCGAGCCAGGACTGGAAGGTGACCACGATCAGCAGGTAGACCAGCACGATCGCCATCGCCAGCCCGACCCCGAGCCCGATGAACGACGACTGCATGGTCTGGACCTGGCCGCGCACCGCCACCTGGCTGCCGCGCGCGAGCCGGGGCCGCATCTCGTCGACCAGCGCCTGCACCTTCGTCGCCACGCTCGCCAGGTCGGTGCCCTGCACGCTGACATAGACGTCGACCACCGGCTGGATGTTGTAGCGCGAGACCACGGCCGGCTGCCGCCCCTGCTGCGCTTCCACCAGGTTGCCCAGCAGCTGCGGCGGTGCGCTGCCGGCCGCGCCGCCGCCGCCGACCGGCAGGTTGAGCAGCGAGTCGAGCGAGTCGACCGCGTACTGCGGCGTCTGGACCGCGATGTTGTAGACCACGCCGTTCTGCGGGTTGAGCCAGAAGGCGGGCTGGGTCTGCGAGCTGCCCGACAGCGCGATCAGCACGTTCTGGCCGACGTTCTGCGCCGTCAGGCCGAACTGCTGCAGGCGGCTGCGGTCCATCTGCAGGTTGAGGCCCGGGCCGTCGAGCCGCTGGTGGACGTGGGCGTCGACCGCGCCGGGGATCTTGCGGATCGCCTTCACCAGCTCGGCCGCGCGGGCCGCGTTGCCGGCGACGTCGTTGCCGCTGAACTGGACGTCGATCGCGGCCGGCAGCCCGAAGTTGAGGATCTGCGTGACGATGTCGGCCGGCTGGAAGAAGAACTCGGTGCCGGGGAAGCGCTTGGGCAGTT
This sequence comes from Variovorax davisae, assembly GCF_030316845.1. Classification (GTDB taxonomy): domain Bacteria; phylum Pseudomonadota; class Gammaproteobacteria; order Burkholderiales; family Burkholderiaceae_C; genus Variovorax; species Variovorax davisae. Next base: position 24,840 of record NZ_JASZYS010000009.1, on the reverse strand, counting down.
CGGCGCGCAGCAGCGAGACGAATTCCTCGGTCGGCCGGTGGCCGTCGCGCAGCGACAGCAGGATCTCGCCGTCGAGCGTGCCGATGGTGCCGGCGTTGCTGTACGACAGGTTGATGCCGCTGTTGGGCACGCCCAGGTTGTCGAGGATGGTCTCGAGCTGGTCCTTCGGCACCAGCTCGCGGATCGCCGCCTCGACCTCGTCGGCCAGGCGCGCAGTCTCCTCGATGCGGGTGCCGGTCGGCGCGCGCATGTGCAGCCGGATCTGGCCGGCATCCACGCTCGGGAAGAAGTCGCGCCCCAGCACCGGGTACAGCAGGCAGGACAGCAGGCAGAAGCCCAGGAACAGCACGATGAAGCGGCCGCGCCGCGCCAGCAGCGCCGACAGCACCAGCGTGTAGGCGCGCCGCACGCGCTCGAAGCGGCGGTCGAAGCTGCGGTAGACGCGCTGCAGCAGGCTCGCCTTGCCGCCGTCGGCGGGGGCGTGGGCCTGCTTGCCCATCAGCAGCATCACCAGGGTCGGCACCAGCGTGCGCGACAGCAGGTACGAGGCCAGCATCGCGAACACCACCGCCATCGCCAGCGGCACGAACAGGAACTTGGCCACGCCCGAGAGGAAGAACATCGGCACGAAGACGATGCAGATGCACAAGGTCGAGACGAAGGCGGCCGGGCCGATCTCGCCGGCGCCGACCAGGATCGCCTGGTTCAGCTCGGTGCCCATGTGCAGGTGGCGCTCGATGTTCTCGATGGTCACGATCGCCTGGTCGACCAGGATGCCGACCGAGAGCGCGAGGCCGCCCAGCGTCATCAGGTTGAGCGTCTGGCCGAGCGCGTAGAGCACCAGGATCGAGGCCAGGATCGACAGCGGGATGGTCAGCGCGATGATCAGCGTGCTGCGCCAGTTGCCGAGGAACCGCAGCACCATGGCGGCGGTCAGCGCGGCGGCGATCACGGCTTCGGCCACCACGCCCTGCACCGCCGCCTTGACGAACACCGACTGGTCGAACAGCGGCGTGACCTTGATGTCCGCCGGCATGCCCTGGGCCGCCACCGGCAGCAGGGCGCGCAGGTTGGCGACGATGTCGAGCGTCGAGGCGCCGCCGTTCTTGAGCACCGACAGCAGCACGCCGCGCACGCCGTCCTGGCGCACCACGTTGGTCTGCGGCGAGAAGCCGTCGCGCACGTTGGCGACGTCGCGCAGGTAGGTGGTGGCGCCGGCCGCGGTGCGCACCGGCAGGTCGTTGAGGCCGGCCAGCACCTCGGGCGAGCCGTTCAGGCGCACGCTGTATTCGGTGGCGCCGAACTTGGCCGTGCCCGAAGGCAGGATCAGGTTCTGCGCATTGACCGCGTTCACCACGTCGGCCGGCGACAGGCCGCGCGCCTGCAGCGCCTGGGTGTCGAGGTCGACCGAGATCAGCCGGTTCTTGCCGCCGTAGGGGAAGGGCACGGCCACGCCCGGGATCGTGATGAGCTGGGGCCGCAGCTGGTTGACGGCGGCATCGAACAGGGCGTTCTCCGGCCGGCTCGGACTCGACAGCGCGAGCTGGATCACCGGGATGCTGGAGGCCGAATACTTGATCACCAGCGGCGGCGTGATGCCCGGCGGCAGCTGCCGCACCTGGGTCTGCATCGAGGCCACGACCTGGGCGATGGCGGTCTCGATGTTGGCGGTCGGCTGGAAGAAGACCTTGATCACCGTCACGCCGGCCAGCGACTGCGACTCGATGTGCTCGATGTCGCTGACCGTCGTGGTCAGGCTGCGCTCGGTCTGGCCGGCGATGCGCTGGCCCATCTCCTGCGCCGGCAGGCCGCCGTAGTTCCAGATGATGCTGATCACCGGAATGTTGATTTCCGGAAAGATGTCGGTCGCCATCCGCAGCAGCACGAAAGGCGTGGCCAGCACGATCAGCATCGCCATCACGATGAAGGTGTACGGACGACGCAGGGCGAGCTGTACCATGGACACGACTTGTTACTTCTGAAGGAAGGCCGCCATCATAAGTAGAGATGGACACACAATGGAGTGAATGCCTAAGCTTTACGTTCCCAAACAGATATCGACCGTCGTGATGGGCGTCTCCGGTTGCGGCAAGTCCAGCCTCGGCGCGGCACTCGCGCGCGAAGCCGGGCTGCCGCTGATCGAAGGCGACGACTTCCACTCGGCCGAGAGCGTCAGCAAGATGCGCGCCGGGGTCGCGCTCACGGATGCCGACCGTGCCGGCTGGCTCGCGACCCTCGGCGCCGAGCTGGCGCGCCGGCCCGAAGGCGCGGTGCTGACCTGCTCGGCCCTGAAGCGCGACTACCGCGAGCGGCTGCGCGCGGCCGCGCCCGGACTGCGCTTCGTCTTCCTGGCCCTGACCCCGGCGGAGGCCGAGCGCCGGGTGGCGTCGCGCGCCGGCGCCCACATGTTCCCGGCCAGCCTGGTCGCCAACCAGTTCGCCACGCTGGAGTCGCCGGTCGGCGAGCCGGGCGTGCTGGCGGTCGACGCCACGGCGCCGCTGCCGGAACTGGTGGCGCAGGTGCGGGCGTGGTGGGCGGAGCCTTGAATCAGGCGCGCAGGCCCAATGCGTCGAACACGCGGATCGCGGCGTAGGCGTCGTTGGCCGCGTAGCGCAGCTGGGCCTCGGTCAGCTGCCGGTTGGCCCAGTTCGAGGTCGTGGCCTTGCGCGACTTGACGAAGCGGCGCTTGAACACCAGCGCGACGGCGGTCTTGACCCCGACCGAGCGCCGGTAGCCGCGGCGGCGGAACTCGCTGTCGAGGTCGAGCACGCCCTGCGGCTCGACGCCGAAGCGCTGGCGGATCAGGCTCAGGTCGCTCGACAGCCCGAAGCCGGCCTTGGTCAGGCCGGCGTCGCCGAGCAGCGTCGCCAGCGTGTCATGGAATTCGCTGCGGTGCAGCTGGAACAGCCAGGCCTGCTCGCGGGTGGCGAACTGGACCACGTGCGGCCCGCCCGAGACTTCGTTCTTGGCGAAGGTCGGCTTCGATTCGGTGTCGAAGCCGACCACCCCGCTGGCGCGCAGGGCCGCGGCGGCGTCGGCCGCGTCTTCGGCGCTGGCCACCACCCGGATGTCCTTCAGTCCCAGGCCCTCGAAGGGTTCGAGCAGGGCGATGTCCTCGCGTTCGGGCAGCGGCGGCGGCGACATCTGCTCAGCCCCGCAGCGCACGGCCGTGGTGCGCCAGATGGTCGGCCACGAAGCTCTGGATGAAGTAGTAGCCGTGGTCGTAGCCGGCGTGGCGGCGCAGCGTGAGCGGCTGGCCGGCCTGGGCGCAGGCAGCCTCGAAGTGCTGCGGGTGCAGCTGGTCGGCGAGGAACTTGTCGGCCAGCCCCTGGTCGATCAGGATCCCTTGCGGGTAGGACGCCGTCGCCTGCGCCTGCATCAGTGCGCTGGCATCGTGTGCCAGCCAGCGGGCGCGGTCGGCGCCGAGGTAGCCGCTGAAGGCCTTCTCGCCCCACGGGCACCGGGTGGGCGCGCAGATCGGCGCCAGCGCCGACAGCGACCGGAAGCGGCCCGGATGGCGCAGTGCCAGCGTCAGGGCACCGTGGCCGCCCATCGAATGGCCGAAGATCCCGATGCGGTCGCCGTCGATCGGGAGGTGGCGCGCCACCAGCGGCAGCAGCTCGTCGACGATCCAGCTTTCCATGCGCCAGTGGCGGGCCCACGGCGCCTCGGTGGCGTCGAGGTAGAAGCCGGCGCCGACGCCGAAATCCCAGCTCGCGGTCGCGCCTTCGATCGCCTCGGCCGCCGGGCCGCGCGGGCTGGTGTCGGGTGCGATCAGGGCCAGGCCGAGTTCGGCTGCCAGCCGCTGGGCGCCGGCCTTGACCATGAAGGTCTCCTCGTTGCAGGTCAGGCCCGCGAGGTACACCACGGCCGGCACCGGCCCGTGTTCGGCCTGCGGCGGAAGGAAGACCGAGAAGCGCATCGGCAGCCCGATCGTGCGCGCGTCGTGTTCGAGGAAGCTCAGCGTGCCGCCGAAGCAGCGGTGTTCGGAAAGGGTCTTGGGGCTGTCGGTCATGGATTCGATGCGGAGAGGAGTTCGAGCACCGCGTCGGCGAACACGCGCGGCACTTCCTGCGGCATGTTGTGGCCGACGCCGGGCACGATGCGGTGCGAGCGCGGGCCGGTGAAGCGGTGGGCGTGGGCCGAAGCGTCGCTCACCGGCCGCACGCCGTCGTCGGCGCCGTCGAAGGTGATGGCGGGGACGGAGATCGGTGGCTGTGCGGCGAGCCGTGCCTCGATGGCGGCATAGGCCGGATCGCCGGGCACGAGGCCGAAGCGATGGCGGTACGACTGGATCACCACCTCGACGAAATCGGGGTGGTCGAAGGCGGCCGCGCTGCGCTCGAAGGTGGCTTCGTCGAAGGACCAGGTCGGTGACCAGAGCCGCCAGAGCAGGCGCGTGAGGCCGCGCCGGTCGGCGGCCAGCCCGGCCCGGCCGCGTTCGCTATGGAAGTAGTACTGGTACCAGAGCCGGTGCTCGTTCTCGGCCGGCTCCGGGCGCATCGCCTTCGCGATGTCCTGGATGTTGTAGCTGTTGAACGAAACCAGCCCGGCGCAGCGTTCGGGCCAGAGCGCCGCCACCACGCAGGCGGCGCGCCCGCCCCAGTCGTAGCCGGCCAGCAGCGCGCGCGGGATCGCCAGCGCGTCGAGCAGCGCCAGCAGGTCGGCGCCGAGCGCGGCCTGCTCGCCCGAGCGCGGCGTGGCGTCGTCGAGGAAGTGCGTGGCGCCGTAGCCGCGCAGGTAGGGCACGATCACCCTGCAGCCCGCGGCGGCCAGCATCGGCGCCACCTCGGCGTAGCTGTGGATGTCGTACGGGAAGCCGTGCATCAGCAGCACCGGCGGCCCGTCGGCGGGCCCGGCCTCGAAGTACGCGATCTCGAGCACGCCGGCCCGGACCGTGCGCAGCGGCGCCATGCGGATCATGGCTTTTCGCTCAGTAGAGGACGACGCCGCGGATCGACTCGCCGCGCTTCATCAGGTCGAAGCCCTTGTTGATGTCCTCCAGCGGCATGGTGTGGGTGATCAGGTCGTCGATGTTGATCTTGTTCTCCATGTACCAGTCGACGATCTTCGGCACGTCGGTGCGCCCGCGCGCGCCGCCGAAGGCCGAGCCTTCCCATTTGCGGCCGGTGACGAGCTGGAATGGGCGGGTGCTGATCTCGGCGCCGGCCTCGGCCACGCCGATGATGATGCTGCGGCCCCAGCCCTTGTGCGTGCACTCGAGCGCCTGGCGCATCACCTGCGTGTTGCCGATGCACTCGAAGCTGTAGTCGGCGCCGCCGTCGGTGAGCTGCACGATGGCATCGACCACGTTCGGCGTGTCCTTCGGGTTGATGAAGTGCGTCATGCCGAACTTGCGCGCCATCGCCTCGCGCGCCGGGTTCAGGTCGACGCCGATGATCTTGTCGGCGCCCACCATCTTGGCGCCCTGGATCACGTTGAGGCCGATGCCGCCGAGGCCGAACACCACCACGTTGGCGCCGGCTTCCACCTTGGCCGTGAAGATCACGGCGCCGATGCCGGTGGTCACGCCGCAGCCGATGTAGCAGACCTTGTCGAAGGGCGCGTCCTCGCGGATCTTGGCCAGCGAAATCTCCGGCGCCACCGTGTAGTTGCTGAAGGTCGACGTGCCCATGTAGTGGAAGATCGGCTTGCCGTCGAGGCTGAAGCGGCTGGTGGCATCCGGCATCAGGCCCTTGCCCTGGGTGCCGCGGATCAGCTGGCACAGGTTGGTCTTGCGGCTCAGGCAGAACTTGCACTGGCGGCATTCGGGCGTGTAGAGCGGGATGACGTGGTCGCCCTTCTTGAGCGTGGTCACGCCGGGGCCGACGTCGACCACGATGCCCGCGCCCTCGTGGCCCAGGATGGCGGGAAAGATGCCCTCGGGATCGGCGCCCGAGAGGGTGTAGTAGTCGGTGTGGCAGATGCCCGTGGCCTTGATCTCGACCAGCACTTCGCCGAATTTCGGCCCTTCGAGGTCGACGGTTTCGATGGTCAGGGGGGCGGCGGCTTTCCAGGCGACGGCGGCTTTGGTTTTCATGGCGTGCAGAAAGTAAAAAGGCGCCGGGGAATCCCGGCGCGTCGCTCACTTTATGCCATAGAACCGGGCCGCGTTCGTGCCCCATACACCGGCCCGCTCCGGGGCCGGCAGGCTGTCCAGCAATTCGTCGCAGGCGGCCTGCCAGTGCCCGTAGTCGCCCGCGAGGTTCAGCACCGGCCAGTCGCTGCCCCACATCATCCGGGTCGGCCCGAAATGGTGCAGCAGGTGGGCGACATAGGGCCGCAGCGTGTCGACCTGCCAGGCGGGGCCGGCTTCCGTGGCCAGTCCGGACAGCTTGCAGTGAACCCGCGTCTCGGCTGCCAGCCTTGCCATGTGGCCGGCCCAGGGCGCGAAGCCGCCGGCCGCGATGGCGGGCTTGGCGGCATGGTCCACCACCATCGCGAGGCCCGGATGGCGCAGCGCGAGCCGGCGCGCGGCATCGATCTGGTGCGGCCGGATGAGCAGGTCCAGGACCAGCCCCTGTTCGCTCATCGACGCCAAGGCCGGGCGCAGGGCGTCGCCGAGCATCCACTCGGGGTCCGGCAGGTCCTGCAGCATCGGCCGCAGTCCTCTGAGCAGCGGCTGCTGCGCGAGCCGGCGGATGCGCGCGGGGGCGTCGGGGGCGGCCAGCGCGGTCCAGCCGACCACGGCGCGCACACGGCTGGCCGGGTCGGCGGCGAGCGCCAGCAGCCGCCAGGTCTCCGCCTCGCTCGGCGCCGCCTGGACCAGCACCGTGCCGTCGATGCCGGCCCCGTCCAGCAGCGGCGCCAGGTCGGACGGCCCGAAGTCGCGGTAGATGGCGTGCAGGGCGGGGGTATCGGCCAGCCAGCCGTAGTCGCCGTGGGCCGGCGACCAGTAGTGCTGGTGGGCGTCGATGCGCAGCGGTTTCATGGTCCGGGAACCAGCGCGGGATCGAGCAGGCCCTGGCCGGCCAGCGAGGCCCACAGCGCTGTCGGGATCGGCTCGGCGCGGCGCGCCACGGCCTGCGCCACCTCGTCGGCGCTGCGCGCGCCGACCACCACGGCGGCCGCGCACGGGCACGCCAGGGCGAACTGCAGGGCGGCCGCGGGCAGCGAGACGCCGAAGGCGGCGCAGGCCTGGGCCAGGCGCTCGACCCGGGCGCGTACCGCGGCCGTGGCCGGCGCGTAGTCGAAGCGCGCATCCGCGGCCGCGCCGCCGGCGAGGATGCCCGAGTTGAAGACGCCGGCCAGGATCAGCTTGACCTTCCGCTCGATGCACAGCGGCAGCAAGCCGGCCGCCGAGGCGTCGAGCAGCGTGTAGCGGCCGGCCAGCATCAGGCAGTCGAAGTCGCCCCGCGCCAGGGCGTCGCGGCAGGCCTGCCATTCGTTGACGCCGACGCCGATGGCGCCGACCACGCCCTCGTCGCGCAGGCGGCGCAGCGCGCGGTAGGCGCCGTCCATGGCTTCGCGCAGGCGGCGCGGCTGGGCGTCGCCATGCGTGTGGCGGTCGATGTCGTGGATGAGCGCGATGTCGATGCGCGCCAGGCCCAGCCGCTGCAGGCTGTCCTCGATCGAGCGCAGGGCGCCGTCGTGGCTGTAGTCGAAGCGCGGTGCGAACGGCAGGCCCCCGTGGTAGCCGTCGCGCTCGGGCGGCGCCTGCGGATCGGCCTGCAGCAGCCGTCCGACCTTGGTCGAGAGCACGAACGCGTCGCGCGGCCGGGTGCGCAGGAAGCGGCCCAGGCGCTGCTCGCTCAGCCCGTGGCCGTAGAGCGGCGCGGTGTCGAAATAGCGCAGCCCGAGCCGCCAGGCGGCCTCGAGCGTCTGTTCGGCCGCCTCGTCGGACAGCGGCGCATACAGGTTGCCCAGCGGCGCGCCGCCCAGGCCGAGGCCGGCGCTGCCGAGCGGGCTGCACAGCCGATCGACGACGGTGTCCATCATGGGCCGGCGCCCGGCGGCGGGCGCAGCACGCCCTTGCGCAGCAGCAGGTTGCCGTACAGGCGGGTCTCGCCGGATTGCACGACCGCGAAGGCCTCGCGCGCCCGGGTGTAGAAGGCTTCGCGCGGCAGCGCGCTGGCGGCCACGGGGCGGCCTTCGGCATCGGCGGCCGCCTGGCGGAATTCGCCCACGATGCCGGGCACCTCGTCGGGTTTGTCGACGACCTCCATGGTGACCAGCGGCGCAGCGACGAAGTCGTCGAGCGGCAGCAGGCTCAGCACCGCCTGCGCCACCCGGGTCGCCGACGCGCCGTCGATCCGCAGCAGCCGGCGCGCGCAGGCCGCGGCCGGGAAGTTGGCGTCGACGATGGCGATCTCGTCGCCGTGCCCCATCGATGCCAGCGCGTGCAGCAGTTCGGGGCCGAGCAGGGGGTCGAGCGTCTTGAGCATGATGTGCGTCTCGTGCGATCCGTCCAGGGGGCCCAGTTTGCCCGATCCGCCGGCCGGGCCGAAAATGCAGTGCCGCACCTGCTACAAAGCGAGCCATGAAAAAGATTCTTGTCCTGAATGGCCCCAACCTCAACCTGCTAGGCACGCGCGAACCGGCGCAGTACGGCCACGAGACGCTGGCCGACGTCGAGCGCATGTGCCAGGAGGCTGGCACCAGGCTCGGCGTCGAAATCGAATGCCGCCAGTCGAACCACGAAGGTTTCCTGATCGATTGGATCCACGAGGCCGGGCGCGAAGTCGCCGCCGGCCGGATGCTGGGCGTGGTGATGAACCCCGGCGCCTACACCCACACCTCGATCGCGCTGCACGACGCCATCAAGGGCGCCAGCCTGCCGCTGGTCGAACTGCACATCTCCAACGTGCATGCGCGCGAGGAGTTCCGCCATCACTCCTACATCTCGCCGGCGGCGCGCGGGATCATCGTCGGCTTCGGCGTCAAGGGCTACCCGCTGGCGATCGAGGCGCTGGTGCGCGTGAGCGACGCCAGATGAAGATCGTCTCGGTCGAACCTTTCATCCTCCACGTGCCGGTCACCGGCAGCCAGATCGCCGACAGCACGCACACCCTGACGCACTGGGGCGTGGTCGGCGCGCGGATCGAGACCGAGGACGGTCTGGTCGGCCATGGCTTCACCGGCACCCATGCCGATCTGGCGGGCGACCAGTTGATCACGCGCTGCATTGCCACCTGCCATGCCCCGCTCCTGCTCGGCGAGGACGCGGGTGAGGTGCGTCGCCTCTGGCAGAAACTGGCGCGCAACCCCGCGCTGCAATGGATCGGCCGTGCCGGCATCACCACGCTGTCGCTGGCGGCGATCGACCTCGCGCTCTGGGACCTCAAGGCCAAGGCCGCCGGCGTGCCGCTGTGGAAGCTGCTCGGCGGCCAGGTCAGGCCCAGGGTCCGGGCCTACAACACCGACATCGGCTGGCTCAGCATCGGCGATGAGCAACTGGTCGTCGGCGCCCGGCGCGCTGTCGACGACGGTTTCACGGGTATCAAGATCAAGGTCGGCTCGAGCGTGGACCGCGACCTGCGTCGCATCGAGGCCGTGCGCGAAGCCATCGGGCCGTCCGTCACGCTGGCGATCGACGGCAACGGCAAGTGGGATCTGGCCACCTGCCTGCGCTTTTGCCGCGGCGCCGAGCCCTTCGACCTGCTCTGGTTCGAGGAGCCCTTGTGGTACGACGATGTCAAGGGCCACGCGGCGCTGGCCCGCGCCACCCGCATTCCGGTCGCGCTCGGCGAGCAGCTCTACACCTCCGATGCGTTCTCGGAGTTCTTCGCACAGCAGGCGATCCACTGGGTCCAGCCCGATGTCACGCGCATGGGCGGCCTCACGGAGGTGCTGCAGGTCTGCGAGGCGGCTCATGCCTTCCGCCTGCCGGTCGCGCCGCATGCGGGCGACATGAGCCAGGTTCACGTGCACCTGAGCTACGCGCACCCGGCCTGCGAGGTGCTCGAGTACATCCCCTGGATCAAGGACTGCTTCACCGAGCCGGCCGAGGTCGTCGACGGCCACTTCCGCCTGCCGCAGCAGCCCGGCGCGGGCACCACGCCGACCACGGCCGCCTGGCAGGCGTTCCGCAGGCCCGCCGCATGAGCCCCCGCCCGGCCGCTCGCACCGCAGTGCGCAGCACGGAGGTTGCCCTGTGAGCGCCGAGCGAGCCGGCCTGTTCGAAGGCGAGGACAGCGCCTGGCGCTGCCGCTGGTGCGCCGCGACGCCGCTCTACCAGCGCTACCACGACGGCGAGTGGGGCTTCCCGGTCACGGACGACCGGCGCCTGTTCGAGAAGCTGTGCCTGGAAGGCTTCCAGGCCGGCCTGAGCTGGCTCACGATCCTCAACAAGCGCGAGGCCTTCCGCCGCGGTTTCGCTGATTTCGATGCCGAGCGCATGGCGCGCTTCGGCCCCGCGGACGTCGAGCGGCTGCTCGCCGATGCCGGCATCGTGCGCCATCGCGGCAAGATCGAGTCGGCGATCAACAATGCCCACCGCGTGATCGAACTGCGCCGGGAGTTCGGTTCGCTGGCCGCCTACGCCTGGGGCTTCGAGCCCGAGCCGGCCTCGCGGCCGAAGCGGATCACGCACGCCGCCCTGCAGAGCTTCACGACCTCGGCTGAATCGATCGCGATGTCGAAGGACCTGAAGAAGCGCGGCTGGAGCTTCGTCGGCCCGACCACGGTCTATGCCTTCATGCAGGCCATGGGGCTGGTCAACGACCACATCGAGGGCTGCCATGCGCGCGAGCTGGCGCTGAAGGCCCGCGCCAAGCTCAAGCCGCCGCGCCAGGCAGGCCGCTAGCTAGGCCGCTTGCGGCCCGGCCACCTTCCGGTGGCTGATCCGCCCCTGGCTGTCGACGCTTTCGAGGTGGACGTCGAAGCCCCACAGCCGCGCCACGTGCTTGAGCACCTCGGTCGAGTCGTCGTGCAGCGGGCGGTTGTTGTGCTGGGTGTGGCGCAGGGTCAGCGAGCGGTCGCCACGCAGGTTCACGCTCCAGACCTGGATGTTCGGTTCGCGGTGGTTCAGGTCGTACTGGCGCGACAGCGATTCGCGCAGCTGCCGGTACCCGCTGTCGTCGTGGATCGCCGACACCTCGAGTTCGGGCTCGCTTTCCTGGTCGCGGACCGTGAAAAAGCGGAAATCGCGCATCAGCTTCGGCGACAGGAATTGCCCGATGAAACTCTCGTCCTTGAAATTGCGCATGGCGTAGTCGAGGGAGGTCAGCCAATTGGAGCCCGCCAGGTCGGGGAACCAGCGCTGGTCTTCCTCGGTCGGCTTTTCGCAGATGCGCCGCAGGTCGCTGAACATCGCAAAACCCAGCGCATAGGGGTTGATGCCGCTGTAGGCGCGGTGCCCGACGGGCGGCTGGAACACCACGTTGGTGTGCGATTGCAGCCACTCCATCATGAAGCCGTCGGCCAGCAGGCCCTCGTCGTAGAGCGTGTTGAGCAGGGTGTAGTGCCAGAAGGTGGCCCAGCCCTCGTTCATGACCTGGGTCTGGCGCTGCGGATAGAAGTACTGCCCGATTTTGCGCACGATACGCACCACTTCGCGCTGCCAGGGGTCCAACAATGGTGCGTTCTTCTCGATGAAGTAGAGCAGGTTTTCCTGGGGCTCGGCGGGGAAGCGCCGGGAGGCCTCTTCGTCTTCCGACGTTCGGCCGGCCTTGCGCGGCAGGGTGCGCCACAGGTCGTTGACCTGCTGCTGCAGATGGTGTTCGCGCTCCTCGCGCCGCGCCTGCTCCTGGCTCAGCGACAGGCGCTGCGGCCGGCGGTAGCGGTCGACGCCGTGGTTCATGAGCGCGTGGCAGGAATCGAGCAGGTCCTCGACCGCCCCGACGCCGTGGCGCTCCTCGCACTCGCTGATGTACTTCCGGGCGTAGACCAGGTAGTCGATGATCGACGACGCGTCGGTCCACATCTTGAACAGGTAGTTGCCCTTGAAGAAACTGTTGTGGCCGTAGGCCGCATGGGCGATCACCAGGGCCTGCATGGCCATGGTGTTCTCTTCCATCAGGTAGGCGATGCAGGGATCGGAGTTGATCACGATCTCGTAGGCCAGGCCCATGTGGCCGCGGCGGTAGTTCTTCTCGGTGGCGATGAACTGCTTGCCGTAGGACCAATGGCGGTAGATGACCGGCATGCCGACCGAGGCATAGGCGTCCATCATCTGCTCGGCCGTGATGATCTCGAGCTGGTTGGCATAGGTGTCGAGCTTGTAGCCCTTGGCCACCCGGGCGATCTCGGTGTGGTACTGCTCGATCAGCTCGAAGGTCCAGTCGGAGGGACTGGGCAATGGCGTCCGTGTCTGGGTGGTCTCGTTCACGCCGGTCCCCTCTCTTTCTTGAACAGGTCGCGGAACACCGGGTAGATGTCCTGCGCGTCGCTGACCTTGCGCATGGCGAAATTCTTGTGGGATCCGGCCAGCTGCGAGTACTCCTCCCACATGTTCTGCTCGGCCTCGGCCACCTGCACGTAGGCGTAGTAGCGCACCAGCGGCAGCAGGTGGTCGGCCAGCAGCTCGCGGCAGCGGCCCGAGTCCTGGTGCCAGTTGTCGCCGTCGCTGGCCTGGGCGCCGTAGATGTTCCATTCGCCGCTCGGATAGCGGGCGCGCACGATGTCGAGCATCAAGGTCAGGGCGCTCGAGACCACGGTGCCGCCGGTCTCGGTGGCATGGAAGAATTCTTCCTCGGTGACCTCGGAGGCCTGTGTGTGGTGGCGGATGAAGACCAGGTCGATCTTCTCGTAGTGCCGGGTCAGGAACATGTAGAGCAGCATGAAGAAGCGCTTCGACATGTCCTTGCGGGCCTCGTCCATCGAGCCGGAGACGTCCATCAGGCAGAACATCACGGCCTTGGCGGAAGGCACCGGGACCTTGACCCGGTTGCGGTAGCGCAGGTCGATCGGGTCGAGGAAGGGCACGTGCTTGGCCTTGGCGCGCAGCTCTTCGAGCTTGGCCTCGGTCTCGCGGATCTCGCGCTGCACCAGGGCGTCGGACACGCGCGGGCTGCGCTGCAGGTGCAGCAGGTGCGCCTCGAGTTCGCGGATCTCGCGCCGGGAGTCGCCGCCCAGCGCGATGCGCCGCGCCAGGGCGCCGCGCATCGAGCGAACCACGTGCAGGTTGCTCGGGTTGCCGTCGCTCACGAAGCCGGCCCGGTGGCTCTTCCACTCGGGCACCTCGGCCAGCTGGGTGCGGATCAGGTGGGGCAGGGCGAGGTCCTCGAAGAAGACCCGCATGAACTCTTCCTTGGTCAGGCTGAAGACGAAGTCGTCCTCGCCGCCTTCGCCATCGCCGGCCTGCGAGCCCTTGCCCGCGCCGCCGCCGCCCTGCGGCCGCTCGATGCGGTCGCCCTTGACGTACTCCTTGTTGCCCGGATGCACGTACTCGCGGTCGCCGCCCTGGCCGTGGCCGAACACGGGCTCGGAGACATCGCGCTTGGGCAGCGTGATGTCCTCGCCCTGTTCGAGGTCGCGGATGCCGCGGCCGCTGACGGCGCGGCGCACGGCCTCGCCGATCTGCTCGCGGTAGCGCCGCAGGAAACGTTCGCGGTTGCCGATGGACTTGTTCTTGCCCGACAACCGACGGTCGATGATCTGCTGCAGCATGGCCACGGACAGAACTCCTTCAGCCCATCATGAGCTCTTGCGAACGCGCAGGTACCACTCGCACAGCAGGCGGACCTGCTTGGCCGTATAGCCCTTCTGGACCATGCGGTTGACGAAATCCTCGTGCTTCTTCATCTCGTCGGCGCTGCTCTTGGCGTTGAAGCTGATCACCGGCAGCAGCTCCTCGGTGTTCGAGAACATCTTCTTCTCGATCACGGTGCGCAGCTTCTCGTAGCTGGTCCACAGCGGGTTCTTGCCCGCATTGCCGGCCCGCGCGCGCAGCACGAAGTTGACGATCTCGTTGCGGAAGTCCTTGGGGTTGCTGATGCCCGCGGGCTTCTCGATCTTTTCGAGCTCGGCGTTGAGCGAGCCGCGGTCGAACACCTCGCCGGTGTCCTGGTCGCGGTACTCCTGGTCCTGGATCCAGTAGTCGGCATAGGTGACGTAGCGGTCGAAGATGTTCTGGCCGTACTCGGAGTAGCTCTCGAGATAGGCGGTCTGGATCTCCTTGCCGATGAACTCGGCGTAGCGCGGCGCCATCAGCTCCTTGATGTAGGAGAGGTACTTCTGCTCGGTCTCGGGCGCGAACTGCTCGCGTTCGATCTGCTGCTCGAGCACGTACATCAGGTGCACAGGGTTGGCCGCCACCTCGCTGCTGTCGAAGTTGAAGACCTTCGAGATGATCTTGAAGGCGAAACGCGTCGAGGTGCCGCTCATGCCTTCGTCGACGCCCGCATAGTCGCGGTACTCCTGCATCGACTTGGCCTTGGGGTCGGTGTCCTTGAGGTTGTCGCCGTCGTAGATCTGCATCTTACTGAAGATGCTGGAGTTCTCGGGTTCCTTGAGCCGGGTGAGCACCGAGAACTGGGCCATCATGCGCAAGGTGCCCGGGGCGCAGGGCGCCGCCGACAGCGACGAGTTGCGCACCAGCTTCTCGTAGATCTTGATCTCCTCGGAGACCCGCAGGCAGTAGGGGACCTTGACGATGTAGATCCGGTCGAGGAAGGCCTCGTTGTTCTTGTTGTTGCGGAAGGCCTTCCATTCGCTCTCGTTGCTATGGGCCAGCACGATGCCGTCGAACGGGATGGCGCCGAAGCCCTCGGTGCCCTTGAAGTTGCCTTCCTGGGTGGCGGTCAGCAGCGGGTGCAGCACCTTGATCGGCGCCTTGAACATCTCCACGAACTCCAGCAGGCCCTGGTTGGCCAGGCACAGGCCGCCCGAGTAGGCATAGGCGTCCGGGTCGTCCTGGGCGTAGTCCTCGAGCTTTCGGATGTCGATCTTGCCCACCAGCGAGGAGATGTCCTGGTTGTTCTCGTCACCCGGCTCGGTCTTGGCGACCGCGATCTGGCGCAGCACCGAGGGGTAGCGCTTGACCACCTGGAACTGGCGGATGTCGCCGCCGAACTCTTCCAGCCGCTTGACGGCCCAGGGCGACAGGATGCGCTGCAGGTAGCGCCGCGGGATGCCGTATTCCTTTTCGAGGATCTCGCCATCTTCGGCCGCGTCGAACAGGCCCAGCGGGGTCTCGTTCACGGGCGAGCCCTTGATCGAATACAAGGGCACGTGCTCCATGAGCTGCTTCAGGCGCTCGGCGATCGAGCTCTTGCCGCCGCCGACCGGGCCGAGCAGGTAGAGGATCTGCTTCTTTTCTTCCAGCCCCTGGGCGCCATGGCGGAAGTAGGACACCACCTGCTCGATGGCGTCTTCCATGCCGTAGAACTCGCGGAAGGCCGGGTAGATCTTGATGACCTTGTTGGCGAAGATGCGCGACAGCCGGGGGTCGTTGCGCGTGTCCACCAGTTCGGGCTCGCCGATGGCCTTGAGCATCCGCTCGGCGGCCGTGGCGTAGGCCAGAGGCTCCCGTTTGCAGATCTCCAGGTATTCCTGAAGGGACAAGACCTCTTCGCGCGTGCGCTCATATCGCGCTGCGAAGTTGCTGATGACATCCACCATAGACACCTCCATCGAGTCAGCCGGGCGCTGCCCGGGGAATCCGTGCCGCACACGTCGCATCGTTCTTCGCAGGAATGGTGCCAGGTGATGTGTGCACGCTTTGGAAAAAACCCTCGGGCATGAACTTGTTCAAAGCATAGAACAAACGACGCTTCGAGCAAATTGCTTTTGAAATAAGAATTTGATCGTTGCAAAAAAGTTCCAACTGAAAGCGGCAGCAATTGGCGAAACCGCCTCCGGCTGCAGCAGCCATCGAACACATGCTACGAGCATGCGGCGATTCGTGCACGGCACGGCCGTGGTCCGGCTTCGCCAGGGGCTGTAGGTGGGGTCCATGTGAGGGGATCATCTGTTTCCGATCCAACGCCGGTGCCACCGCCGGCGCCTACAGGAATACGCGGACAAGAAAAAAGCGGCCCGCAGGCCGCCTGGAATATCGGCAGCGCCGGTCGGCACCGCCGGCGCAATGCGCTCAGCTGAAGAATTCCTTGGCTTTGTCGAACCAGCCCTTGTCGGTCGGGCTGTGCTTGTCGCCGCCCTTCTTGAGCGACTCGTCCAGCTCCTTCATGAGCTTGCGCTGGTGCTCGGTCAGCTTGACCGGGGTCTCGACCCGCACATGGCAGTACAGGTCGCCCGGGTAGCTCGAGCGCACGCCCTTGATGCCCTTGCCGCGCAGCCGGAACTGCTTGCCGCTCTGGGTGCCGTCGGGAATGTCGATGGCCGCCGCGCCCTTGAGCGTCGGCACGTTGATCTCGCCGCCGAGCGCCGCCGTGGTGATGCTGACCGGCACCACGCAGTGCAGGTCGTCGCCGTCGCGCTCGAACAGTTCGTGCTTCTTGAGCCGGATCTCGATGTAGAGGTCGCCCGGCGGGCCGCCGTTGGTACCGGGCTCGCCGTTGCCGGTGCTGCGGATGCGCATGCCGTCGTCGATGCCGGCCGGGATCTTCACCTCGAGCGTCTTGTTGTTCTTGATCTTGCCCTGGCCGTGGCAGACGGTGCAGGGCTCGGGAATGATCTTGCCCGAGCCGTGGCAGGTCGGGCAGGTCTGCTGGACGCTGAAGAAGCCCTGGCGCATCTGCACCGCCCCCTGGCCGTGGCAGGTGGTGCAGGTGATCGGCTTGGTGCCCGGCTTGGCGCCGGAGCCCTTGCAGGTGTCGCAGTCGTCCCAGCTCGGGATCCGGATCTGGGCGTCCTTGCCCTCGGCCGCTTCCTCGAGCGTGACTTCCATCGCGTAGCTCAGGTCGCTGCCGCGGAACACTTGCCGCCCGCCGCCCTGGCGCCCGCCCCGGGCGCCGCCGAAGACGTCGCCGAAGATGTCGCCGAAGGCCTCGGCGAAGCCGCCGAAGCCCTCCGCGCCCGGGCCGCCGCGCATGTTCGGGTCGACGCCGGCGTGCCCGTACTGGTCGTAGGCAGCCCGCTTCTGGCTGTCCGACAGCATTTCATAGGCTTCCTTGACCTCCTTGAACTTGGCCTCGGAGTCCTTGCCGGCGTCGCCGTGGTTGCGGTCGGGGTGGTGCTTCATCGCGAGCTTGCGATAAGCCTTCTTGATTTCCTCCTCGCTTGCGTTCTTGGGCACGCCGAGGGTTTCGTAGTAGTCGCGTTTGGTGGCCATGGTCGGGGGTCGGTGGCGGAATCGGGGGGCAGAAAGCGGAAAAGGCCGGACCGCCTTGCCAGGGGGTCCAGCCTCGTTCAGGGCGTGAAGATCAGCCCTTCTTGACTTCCTTGACCTCGGCGTCGACCACGTTGTCGTCCGCCGGGGCGCTTGCAGCTTCCGGGCCAGCGCCGCCTGCCGCGGCACCGGCCGCGCCTGCGGCCGCCTGCGCGTCGGCATACATCTTCTCGCCGAGCTTCTGGCTGGCGGTCATCAGCGTGTTGGTCTTGTCGTCGATCGCGGCCTTGTCGTCGCCCTTCAGGGCTTCTTCCACGTCCTTGATCGCGGCTTCGATCTTTTCCTTCTCGCCGGCGTCCAGGCTGGCGCCGTGCTCGCCGAGCGACTTCTTGACGCTGTGCACCATGGCTTCGCCCTGGTTGCGGGACTGGGCCAGCTCGACCTTCTTCTTGTCGTCGGCCGCGTTGAGCTCGGCGTCCTTGACCATCTTCTGGATCTCGTCCTCGGACAGGCCCGAGTTCGCCTTGATGGTGATCTTGTTTTCCTTGCCGGTGCCCTTGTCCTTGGCGCCGACGTGCAGGATGCCGTTGGCGTCGATGTCGAAGCTGACTTCGATCTGCGGCGTGCCGCGCGAGGCCGGCGGAATGCCCTCGAGGTTGAATTCGCCCAGCAGCTTGTTGCCCGAGGCGATCTCGCGCTCGCCCTGGAACACCTTGATCGTCACCGCCGGCTGGTTGTCTTCCGCGGTCGAGAAGGTCTGCGCGAACTTGGTCGGGATCGTGGTGTTCTTGGTGATCATCTTGGTCATCACGCCGCCCATCGTCTCAATGCCGAGCGACAGCGGGGTCACGTCCAGCAGCAGCACGTCCTTGCGGTCGCCCGACAGCACCTGGCCCTGGATGGCGGCGCCGACGGCCACGGCCTCGTCGGGGTTGACGTCCTTGCGCGGCTCCTTGCCGAAGAACTCCTTGACCTTTTCCTGCACCTTGGGCATGCGGGTCATGCCGCCGACCAGGATCACGTCGCTGATGTCGGTCACGCTGACGCCGGCATCCTTGATGGCGGTGCGGCAGGGGGCGATGGTGCGTTCGATCAGCTCGTCGACCAGGCTTTCGAGCTTGGCGCGCGACAGCTTGATGTTCAGGTGCTTCGGGCCCGAGGCATCGGCCGTCACATAGGGCAGGTTGATGTCGGTGGCGGCGCCGTTCGACAGCTCGATCTTGGCCTTTTCGGCGGCTTCCTTGAGGCGCTGCAGGGCCAGCACGTCCTTGCTCAGGTCGACGCCCTGGTCCTTCTTGAACTCGGAAATGATGTAGTCGATGATGCGCTGGTCGAAGTCCTCGCCGCCCAGGAAGGTGTCGCCGTTGGTCGACAGCACTTCGAACTGCTTTTCGCCGTCGACGTCGGCGATCTCGATGATCGAGATGTCGAAGGTGCCGCCGCCGAGGTCATAGACGGCGATCTTGCGGTCGGCCTTGTCGTGCTTGTCGAGGCCGAAGGCCAGCGCTGCGGCGGTCGGCTCGTTGATGATCCGCTTGACGTCCAGGCCGGCGATGCGGCCGGCGTCCTTGGTGGCCTGGCGCTGGCTGTCGTTGAAGTAGGCGGGCACCGTGATCACGGCCTCGGTGACCGGCTCGCCGAGGTAGTCTTCGGCGGTCTTCTTCATCTTGCGCAGGATTTCGGCGCTGATCTGCTGCGGCGCGAGCTTCTTGCCGCGCACTTCGACCCAGGCGTCGCCGTTGTCGGCCTTGGTGATGCTGTAGGGCATCAGGTCGATGTCCTTCTGGACTTCCTTCTCTTCGAACTTGCGGCCGATCAGGCGCTTGACGGCGTAGATCGTGTTCTTGGGGTTGGTGACCGCCTGGCGCTTGGCGGAGGCACCCACCAGCACTTCGCCGTCTTCCTGGTAGGCCACGATCGAGGGCGTCGTGCGGGCGCCTTCCGAGTTCTCGATCACACGCGTGGTGTTGCCTTCCATGATCGACACGCACGAGTTGGTGGTGCCGAGGTCGATACCGATGATTTTGGCCATGTTTTTTTCTCCTGGACTCTGAAATTAGGTTGTTGTGAACTTGTGGATAACCGGCTGCGATTCAAGGGACGAAGCGGGGATTTCCTGTGGGTTTCTTGTTGGTTTTCAGCTCGGGCTGCTGACGGTCACCAGGGCCGGGCGCAGCACGCGCTCGGCGATCGTGTAGCCCTTCTGGAGGACGCTGGCGATGGTGTTGGGCTCCTGGCCCGGCACCGGCACGACCGAGATGGCCTGGTGCTGGTGGGGGTCGAACTTGCTGCCGGCCGCGGGCGCGATCTCGATCACCTTGTTGCGCTCGAGGGCGCTCTTGAGCTGGCGCAGCGTGGCTTCGGTGCCTTCGCGCAGGTGCTCCACCGTGGCGTCGGGGATCGCGAGCCCGGCTTCGAGGCTGTCGAGCACCGGCAGCAGGCTCTCGGCGAAGCCCTCGATCGCGAACTTGCGGCCCTTGGTGATCTCGTCGTCGGCCCGGCGGCGGGCGTTCTGGACATCGGCCTGGGCGCGCAGGAACTGGTCGGCGAGCTCGGCATTCTTGGCCTGCAGCGCGGCGATCTCGGCCTGGGCCGCGGCCAGCGCGTCGGCTTCGTTGGCTGCCTGGGCGGCCTCGCGCTCTTCAGGGCTGGGCTCGCCTTGCAGGGCGTCGGGATGAATGGGGGTGTTTTGCGGGTCAGACATGCTCAAAAAGCCGGCTGCCATGCCGGAATTCAGTGAAAAACGAACAATAGCCAGCCATCTGGGGCTGTCCAGGCGGTTTTCAAGACGAAAAATGCGCCCGGAGGCGCATTCTGGGGACGGCGGAAAGGGCCGGAAGGATCAGTGGGCGTCGAGCAGTTCGACGTCGAACTTGAGGGTCGCGTTCGGCGGGATCACACCGCCGGCGCCGCGGGCGCCGTAGCCCAGTGCGGCCGGGATGATCAGGGTGCGCTTGCCGCCGATCTTCATGCCGGCGACGCCTTCGTCCCAGCCCTTGATGACCTGGCCGGCGCCGAGCGAGAAGGCGAAGGGGTCGTTGCGGTCGCGGCTGGAGTCGAACTTGGCGCCCTGGACGCCATCGTTGTAGAGCCAGCCCGTGTAGTGCACATGCACGTGGTGGCCGGCCTTGGCTTCGGCGCCTTCGCCGACCGTGGTGTCTTCGTATTGGAGGCCGGAGGAAGTGGTGGGCATGGTGCGCTCCTTCAGGGATTTGGAAAAGGTTGGAAAACCGGGCAGTTTAACGACCTGGGAAGGCGCTAAGGCGTCGGTGGCGGCGCCGTCTTCTTGACCTGGGTCTGCTGCCACTTGCCGGCGAAGGCCTGCAGGTCCGACAGCCGCTTCAGCAGGTCCTGGCCGCTCAGGGTCAGGCTGTAGCCTTCGCTGCCGTGGTTCACGAGGCCGGCTTCGCGCAGTTCCTTGATGCGGGTGTTCAGGGTGTTCGGCGTGATGCTGCCGACGCTGTCCTGCAACAGGCGGAAAGTCTGGGCATGGCCGTCCCGCAGGGCCCAGAGGACGCGCAGCGCGTAGCGGGCCTCCAGCAGCGCCAGCAATTGGCTGACGGCTGCGTTTTCCTTGCTGCTCATCGATTTCATCTCCTCGGGGCGCCGTGGTTCTTGTGCGGATCGGGGACCACCCGGAATCGGCCGGGGACTATATCCCAGAAGGCGGTCTGCTACAAGTTTTATAGCTATATCGGCAGGCGGGCTGCGGCCCGCGGGATTGCAGTCTCAGTCAGCCCGGTATTGGGCCATGGCCTCGCCAAGCCGCACCGGCCGCCCCGGCGCCCAGGCGGGCGTGAAGGCCAGGGGCGGCGCCGGAAACAGCATCACCACCGTGGAGCCGAGCAGGAAGCGACCCATTTCCTCGCCCTGCCGCAGCACGACCTGCTGGTCGTCGTAGCGCCATTCGCGCACTTCGCCGCCGCGCGGCGGATTGACCACGCCGTGCCAGACGGTGGCCATGCTGCCGACGATGGTGGCGCCGACCAGCACCAGCACGAAGGGGCCGCGCGCGGTCTCGAACACGCACACCACGCGTTCGTTGCGCGCGAACAGGCCGGGCACGCCGCGGGCCGTGGTCGGGTTGACCGAGAACAGGTCGCCCGGCACGTAGATCATGCGCAGCAGCCGGCCGTCGCAGGGCATGTGGATGCGGTGATAGTCCTTCGGGCTCAGGTACAGGGTGGCGAAGCTGCCGTGCGCGAAGCGGGCCGCCAGCGCGGCGTCGCCGCCGACCAGCGCCGTGGTGGAGTAGCGGTGGCCCTTGGCCTGGAAGATCTGGTCGCCCTCGATGGCGCCGAACTGGCTGATCGCGCCATCCACCGGCGAGATGAGGTCGGCGGCGGCGATCGGCCGCGCGCCGGGCTTGAGGGCGCGGGTGAAGAAATCGTTGAAGCTGCGGTAGCTCGCGATGTCGCTGGCCAGCGCCTCGCCCATGTCGACGCCGTACTTGGCGACGAAGCGGCGGATGATCCAGGTCGTGACCGAGCCGCGCTCCTTGCCCGCCACCCAGCCGGCGAAGGAGGTCAGCGCCTGCTTGGGGAACAGGTATTGGGGCAGGACGGGCAGGCGATCGGACAAGGCGAAATCCCAGGAAAACGGTAGGCGATTCTATCGAGCGCCCCGCGCGAATTTCGCAGGACGAAACCTACCCGACGACTATTCGGCCTTGATGTTCGCGGCCTTGATCACCTGGGCCCATTTCTCGACTTCGGACTTCTGGAAGGCCGCGATCTGGGCGGTCGTCAGGTCGGCCGGCTCCATGCCGAAGCCTTTCAGCTTCTCCTGCATCTCGGGCTCGGCCAGGATCTTGCGGATCTCGTTGTGCAGGCGATCGACGATCGGCGCCGGCGTGCCGGCCGGCACGAAGATCGCCTGCCAGGACACGACCTCGAAGTCGGCCAGACCCGGGATGCCCGATTCGGCCACCGTCGGCACGTTCGGCATCGACGCCAGGCGCTTGGCCGAGGTCACGGCCAGGGCGCGCAGCTTGCCGCTCTGTATATGCGGCCCGGCGACCACGGTGGTGTCGAACATCATGTCGACCTGGCCGCCGATCACGTCCTGGATCGCCGGGCCGCTGCCCTTGTAGGGCACGTGCGTGAACTTGACGCCCGACTTGAAGGCCATCAGCTCCAGCGCCAGGTGCTGCGAGGTGCCGGTGCCGGCCGAGGCCGAGGACAGCCCGCCCGGCTTGGCGCGGCTGGCGTCGAGCAGTTCCTTGAGCGTCTTGTACGGGCTCGCCTGGTTGACCACCAGCACCACCGGATTGGTGCCGATCAGCGTCACCGGCGCAAAGGACTTCTGCGGGTCGTAGCCGATCTTGGGGTAGAGGCTGACGTTGATGGCGTGCGAGCTGATGGTGCCGCCCAGCAGCGTGAAGCCGTCCGGCGCCGCCCGCGCAGCGATCTCCGAGCCGATGCTGCCGCCGGCGCCGCCCTTGTTGTCGATGATCACGCTGGTGCCCAGGGCCGGCCCGAGCTTCTGCGCGATCAGGCGGGCCAGCAGGTCGGTGGTGCCGCCGGCCGGGAAGGGCACCAGGTAGGTGATCGGCTTGCCGGTCGGCCAGGACGGCTGGGCCAGCGCGGGCAGGGCCGGCAGGCCGGCGGCGAGCGAGGCGAGGGCGGTGTGGATCAGGGTGCGGCGTTGCATGGGGTCTCCTTCGGCTTCCTGGGTCTCAGGGCTTGATGTTGAGCTTGGCGATCAGGCTCTTGTAATAGGCGTTGTCCCGCGCCAGGGTTTCCTTGAAGACCGCGCCGTCGGTGTAGACGTAGCCCAGGTTCTGCTTTTCCATGGCCTCGCGCATCATCGGCTCGGCGGCCGTCCTGGCGGTGATCTCGCGCAGCTTGGCCATCACTTCGGGCGGGGTGTTCTTCGGGGCGCCGAGGCCGCGCCAGGTGCCGATCGAGAGGTCGATGCCGCGTTCCTTGGCGGTCGGC
The DNA here is from genome assembly GCF_030316845.1 of Variovorax davisae. Classification (GTDB taxonomy): domain Bacteria; phylum Pseudomonadota; class Gammaproteobacteria; order Burkholderiales; family Burkholderiaceae_C; genus Variovorax; species Variovorax davisae. The sequence goes on along the minus strand of NZ_JASZYS010000009.1, from coordinate 1,791 downwards.
ACCTTCTCGAAGCCTTTGACGCGCTGGTCGGCCATGACCATCAGCAGCTTGAGCTTGCCCGACTGCACGTGGGTCGTGACCTCGGCCGGGCTCACGGCCACGGCCTCGATGTGGCCGCCGAGCAGCGCCAGCACCGCGGGCGCGGCGCCCTGGAACGGGATGTGGTTGAACTTCGCGCCGGTCTTGTCTTCGAGGGCCGCGGCCGCCAGGTGCCAGATCGAGCCATTGCCGGAATTGCCCACCCGCACGCCCTCGGGGTCCTTCCTGGCTGCGGCCAGGAATTCCTCGACCGTGTTCCACGGCGCATCGGCCTTGACCGTGATGGCGGCCGGGTCGGCGTTGAGCTGGGCGATCGGCTGGAAATCGTCGTAGTTGAACTTGGCCAGCCCCAGGTGCGGCAAGGTCAGCAGCTCGACCGTGAGCACGGCGAGCTTGTAGCCGTCGGGCTTGGCGTTGATCACCTCGGTCCAGCCGATCGCGCCGCCGGCGCCGGGGCGGTTGATGATCACCATGCTCTGCGCCATGTGCTTGCGGCTGGCGTCGGCGAAGGTGCGCGCCAGGCCGTCGGTGCCGCCGCCGGGCTGGTAGGGCACCAGCAGCTCGACGGTGTGGTTGGGGAAGTCGCTTTGCGCCGCGGCGGGGGCGGCCAGGCCCAGGGACAGGGCGGCCGCGGCCGTGAAGGCGGCCAAGCCGCGCAGGGTTGCTGTGTTCAAGTGCGTGTCTCCGTTGTTGTTGATCTGTGCGCTCGGGGGGGGCGGGGCGGCGGCTTCAGGGCATGTACTGGCCGCCGTTCACTTCGAGGATCTGTCCGGTCACGTAGCCCGACAGCTGCTCGCTGGCGAGGTACAGGAAGGCGCCGACGCAGTCGTCCGGCTCGCCGATGCGGGCCAGCGGAATCGCGGCCTTGAAGGATTCCAGCAGCTGCGGCGTCGAGAAGCGGTCGTGGAAGGGCGTCTGGATCACGCCCGGCGATACGGCATTGACGCGGATCCGGTCCGGCGCCAGCTCCTTCGCCAGGCCGCGGGTCGCCGTGCTGACGAAGCCCTTGGCGCCGGCATAGAGATAGGCGCCCGGACCGCCGCCGTTGCGCGCCGCGATCGACGACACGTTGACGATGCTGCCGCCGCGCCCCTGGGTGCGCATCAGCGGCACCACCTCGCGGCAGAAGGCCAGCACCGAGCGCGCGTTGATGTGCAGCACCTCGTCGAACACCGTGTCGTCGAAGTCGGCGATCGGCAGCCGCTTGACCAGGCTGCCGGCGTTGTTGACCAGCACGTCGATGGCGCCGAGCCGGTCGTGGGCCTCGCCGACCACCCGGCGGATCGCGGCGCTGTCGCGCACGTCGGCCTGCAGCGCGAAGGCCTCGCCGCCGGCGGCCTGGATGGTGGCGACGACCTGCTCGGCCGCCGCGGTCGAGCTGTTGTAGTGGACGGCCACGCGCATGCCGCGGGCGGCGTAGGCGATGGCGACGGCGGCGCCGATGCCGGTGCTGGCGCCGGTGACGAGGGCGCTGCGGCCCTTGAGGTCTTCCATGGTGGGTGTTCTCCTCTGGTCAGTTGATGACAGGCAGAGCAAAGTCTCAGGTCACAGGCGCCGGATTGAACAGCACCAGCGCGTTGTGCAGCTTCCACTGCTCGGCCCAGGTCTTCCTGCGGCCGCTGGCGACGTCGAGCATGAGCTTGAACAGCTCCCAGCCCACATCTTCGATGCTGGCCTCGCCGTCGGCGATGCGCCCGGCGTTGACGTCCATCAGGTCGTGCCAGCGGCGCGCCAGGTCGCTGCGGGTGGCGA
>NZ_JASZYS010000008.1 GCF_030316845.1 Variovorax davisae | reverse complement strand
ATGCCCGAGCGGCTGATGATCTCGGCCAGCGCCCAGGCGCAGCCCGGCACCAGGTCGGCCGGCTTCATGACCACGCAATTGCCAAAGGCCAGCGCCGGGGCGATCTTCCAGACCGGAATGGCGATCGGGAAGTTCCACGGCGTGATGAGCCCCACGACGCCGACCGGCTCGCGCGTGATCTCGATGCCGATGCCGGGGCGCACCGACGGCAGCACCTCGCCCGACAGGCGCAGGCATTCGCCGGCGAAGAACTTGAAGATCTGCGCCGCGCGGGTGGCTTCGCCGATGCCTTCGGCCTTCGTCTTGCCTTCTTCGCGCGCCAGCAGCGTGCCCAGCTCTTCCTTGCGCGCCAGGATCTCGTTGCCGATCTTGTCCAGCGCCTCGGAGCGCGCCTGGATGCCGCCCGTGGACCAGGCCGGGAAGGCGGCGGTGGCGGCCGCGACCGCGGCGTCCACCTGGCTCGCGTCGCCCTGCGCGTACTGGCCCAGCACGTCGCCCAGGTTGCTCGGGTTGACGTTCGGGCTGTAGCTGGCCGCCGCGCGCCATTCGCCGTTGATGAGGTTGTCGAAGTTCTGCATGGTTCGCTCCTTGGCTCAGCGGGCCCAGCGCAGGACCTGCGCGTCGAGCCGGCGCGCGGTGTCGATCAGCAGCCTGCGGGCGGCCGGCTGGATCGGCGGGAACGGATGCCGCGGCGCCTCGCAGGCGATCACGCCGCCCTCCTTCATGAGCGACTTGGCGGCCAGCGGGCCGCACTGGCGGTTCTCGATGTTGACGAGCGGCAGCCAGCGCTCGTAGCCCGCGATCGCCTCGTCGCGCCGGCCTTCACGCCAGGCGTCGAGGATCGGGCGGATGCCGTCCGGAAAGCCGCCGCCGGTCATGGCGCCGGTCGCGCCGGCATCCAGATCGGGCACCAGCGTGATCGCCTCCTCGCCATCCCAGGGCCCTTCGATCGCATCGCCGCCGAGGCGGATCAGCTCGCGCAGCTTGGCCGCCGCGCCCGCGGTCTCGATCTTGAAGTAGGCGACGTTCTCGATCTCCTTCGCCATGCGCGCCAGGAAGGCCGGCGACAGCGGCGTGCCCGCCGCCGGCGCGTCCTGGATCATGATCGGAATGGTCACGGCATCGGAGAGCCGTTGATAGAACTCGTGGATCTGCGGCTCGCCGACCCGGAAGGTTGCGCCGTGGTAGGGCGGCATGACCATCAGCATCGCCGCGCCCATGGCTTGCGCGCGCTGGCTGCGTTCGGCGCAGACCTGGGTGCTGAAGTGCGTGGTGGTCACGATCACGGGCACGCGCCCGGCCACGTGCTCGAGGATCGTGCGCGTCAACACCTCGCGCTCGTCGTCCGCCAGCAGGAACTGCTCCGAGAAGTTGGCCAGGATGCACAGGCCGTTGGAACCGGCATCGATCATGAAGTCGACGGCGCGCTTCTGGCTTTCGAGGTCGAGCGCGCCGGTGTCGGTGAAGGGAGTGGGGACGACCGGAAACAGGCCTTGGTAGCGGGGAGTCGTGGTTGCAGTCATGAGGTTCTCTCGGTGGGATGGGGGGCGCACAGCCCGAAGCGGTGCACCGTGGTGCTCGAATGGATCTCCCCCGGCCGCAGCAGCGTCGAGGGAAAGCCGGGCTGGTTCGGTGCGTCCGGAAAGTGTTGGGTCTCCAGGCACAGGCCGTCGCCCTGCCGGATGGCCTGCCCGGTCGCGCCCGGCAGGCTGCCGTCGAGGAAGTTGCCGGAATAGAACTGCAGGCCGGGCTCGGTGGTCTCGATGTCCATGACGCGGCCCGACACCGGATCGGCCAGGCGGGCGGCGAAGCGCAGGCCCGCGGTGTCGACCGGGTCCAGCACCCAGTTGTGGTCGTAGCCCCGTGCGCGCAGCAGCTGGGGATGACCGTCGCGGATGCGCTCGCCGATGGTCGACGGCGAGCGGAAATCGAAGGGCGTCCCGGCCACCGCTGCGATGCCCTCGGGAATCAGCCTCTCGTCGACCGGGCAATAGCGGCTGGCCGGGATCGTGAGTCGATGGCCGAGGATGCTGCCCTGGCCCGCGAGGTTGAAATAGTCGTGGTGCGTGAGGTTGACGATGGTCGCGCGATCGCTGCGGGCCTCGTAGTCGATGCGGTAGGCGTTGTCCGCGGTGAGCGTGTAGAGCACACGGATTTCCGCCCGCCCGGGGTAGCCCTGCTCGCCGTCGGCGCTCACGCGCGTGAGCGCCAGCGCCACGTTGCCGTCGCCCGTGGAGGGCACGGGCTCGATGTCCCACCAGCAGCGGCCGAAGCCGCCGGGCCCGCCATGCAGCGCGTGCGGGCTGCCGGCGTCGAGCGCGAGCTGGAACGGCTCGCCGTCGATCGAGAACCGGCCGTGGGCGATGCGGTTGGCATGGCGGCCGACGATGGTCCCGAAGTGCGGGTTGCGCGTCTCGTAGTCCGCGAGCGTTGCGAGGCCCAGCACGATGCTCTCGGCCCTGCCGTGGCGGTCCGGCACGCGCAGCGACGTCACGATGCCGCCCAGGTTGATGGCACTCAGCGACAGGCCCGCACCGTTGTCGAGGGTGTATTCGAAGACTTGGCGGCCATCGGCCAGCGTGCCGAATTCGCGGCGAACGATCCGCGCCGTCGCGTTCACGGCGCCCCCGCGAAGCGCGATTCCGGCAGGCCGCGCCAGCCCGGCTGCAGGACGAAGACGCCGCCGGCCTCGGGCTGCGCCTGCAGCTCGGCCGCCGAGAGGCCGGCCCGTGCGGTGGTCACGTAGAGCTGGTCGAGGTCCGCACCGCCGAAGGCCGGGCAGGTCACCTGCGACGCGGGCACTTCGAACCGGGCCGACTCGCGGCCCTCAGCGTCCCAGCGCACCACGCAGCTGCCGCGCCACTGCGCGTTCCACAGGCCGCCGTCGGCGTCCACGGCCGAGCCGTCGGCGAAGCCATCGCTCTCGCCCAGCTGGACGAAGACCCGGGGCGTGCCGAGGCGGCCGTCGGCCGCGTAGTCGACGCTGAAGAGGGTCCGCGTCGGCGAATCGGTGTAGTACATCGTGCGGCCGTCCGGGCTGAAGGCGATGCTGTTACCGACACCCGCGGGCGGCAGCGCCAGGCGCTCGATGCGCAGGTCGGGATGGACGCGATAGAAGTGCCCGACCGGCGCCTCCGCCGGGTTGAACATGCCGAACACGAAGCGTCCCTCGCGGTCGCAGCGGCCATCGTTGATCCGCGTGGCGGGCTGCCCGGCCTCGACCGGCACGATCGGCGACAGCGTCCCCTGCGCCAGGTCGAACAGCGCGATGCCGGAGGCCAGCCCCAGCAGCAGCTGCGAGCCGCTCTCGCACAAGGCGAAGCTGCCGAGGCGCTCCGGCAGGGTCCATTGCCGTGTCTGCCCCTGCGCCGCGTCCCAGCGATGCAGGGTGGCGCCCTCGATGTCGGTCCAGTAGAGCGCGCCCTCGCGCTCGCACCACAGCGGGCATTCGCCCAGCCGGGCCCGGGCGTCGACCAGCAGCTGCGCCTGCATCACGTCCATCCCCCGTCGACCACGAAGTCCTGGGCCGTGCACATGGCGCTGTCGTCGGCCGCGAGGAACAGGGCCATGCGCGCGATGTGCTCGGCCATCAGCGGCTGGTTGATGCACTGGCCGCGCGCGATCTCGGCCCGCGCCGCATCGTCGACCCACAGGCTCAGCTGCTTTTCCGTCATCACCCAGCCCGGCACCAGCGTGTTGACCCGGATGTTGAAGGCGCCGAGGTCGCGCGCCAGGCTGCGCGTGAGACCCTGCACCGCCGCCTTGGCGGTGGTGTAGACCGGCATCCCGCCCTGCTTGAGCTTCCAGCTGATCGAGCCGAAGTTGACGATCGAGCCGCCGCCGGCCTGGCGCATGTCCTGCGCCACGCTGCGGGCGGCGAAGAACTGGTGCCGCAGGTTGACCGCGATGCCCGCATCCCAGGCCTCGGGCGTGGTGTCCTCGATGCGGTGGCGGCGATCGTTGGCGGCGTTGTTGAGCAGCACGGCGATCGGGCCGTGGCGGCGTCGCACGGCCTCGATGGCGGCTTCCAGCGCATCGATATCGGTCAGGTCGGCGGCGACGAAGAGGGGCGCGTGCCGGGCACCGGCCAGGCCTTCGGCCAGCGTGGCGCCCGCGGTGTCGATGTCGATGAACCCGACCCTGGCGCCTTGCGCCGCGAACTGTTCGACGAGGGTGGCGCCGATGCCGGTCGCACCGCCGGTGATCAGGACGGTGCGGTCGGCCAGGCTCGGATAGTGGGCAAAGGCGGTGGTCATGGTGGTGCCCGCGAAGGCGGGAAATGCTTCGGTCAGCCGATTATGTAGTCATACTTAATGACAAGAAAATGGGTAAATCTAGGGGTTTCCCCGAGGCAATACAGACCAATAGTCTTACTATATTTGCGACTTCGTTCAATCCCCACGAAAGCCTCCATGTCGAAGTCGCCCGTCAAGCTCAGGTCCGCCGAATGGTTCGGGACCGCCGACAAGAACGGATTCATGTACCGCAGCTGGATGAAGAACCAGGGCATCCCCGACCATGAATTCCAGGGCAAGCCGGTCATCGGGATCTGCAACACCTGGTCTGAACTGACGCCCTGCAATGCCCACTTCCGCAAGCTCGCCGAGCACGTGCGGCGCGGCATCATCGAAGCAGGCGGCTTTCCGGTCGAGTTCCCGGTGTTCTCGAACGGCGAATCGAACCTGCGCCCGACCGCGATGTTCACCCGCAACCTGGCCAGCATCGACGTCGAGGAATCCATTCGCGGCAATCCGATCGATGGCGTGGTGCTGCTGGTCGGCTGCGACAAGACCACGCCGGCCCTGCTGATGGGCGCGGCCAGCGTCGACGTGCCGGCGATCGCGGTCAGCGGCGGGCCGATGCTCAACGGCAAGCACCAGGGCCGCGACATCGGCTCGGGCACGGTGGTCTGGCAGCTCTCGGAGCAGGTCAAGGCCGGCACCATCACCCTGCACGAGTTCATGTCGGCCGAGGCCGGCATGTCGCGGTCGGCGGGCACCTGCAACACCATGGGGACGGCCTCGACCATGGCCTGCATGGCCGAGGCGCTGGGCGTCACGCTGCCGCACAACGCCGCCATCCCGGCGGTCGACGCCCGGCGCTACGTGCTGGCCCACATGAGCGGCATCCGGATCGTCGAGATGGTGCGCGAGGACCTGCGGCTGTCGAAGCTGCTGACCCGCCAGGCGTTCGAGAACGCGATCCGCACCAACGCCGCCATCGGCGGCTCGACCAACGCCGTGATCCACCTGAAGGCGATCGCCGGGCGCATCGGCGTCGAGCTCGCGCTCGACGACTGGACGGCCGTCGGCCAGGGCACGCCCACGCTGGTGGACCTGATGCCCTCGGGCCGCTTCCTGATGGAAGACTTCTACTATGCGGGCGGCCTGCCGGCCGTGCTGCGCCGCCTGGGCGAGGCCGGCCGCCTGCCGCATCCCGATGCGCTCACCGCCAACGGCCAGACGCTCTGGGACAACGTCAAGGACGCCCCTTCCTACAACCCCGAGGTCATCCGCGACTGGGACGCCCCGCTGGTCGCCGACGGCAGCATCCGCGTCCTGCGCGGCAACCTGGCGCCCCGGGGCGCGGTGCTCAAGCCCTCGGCCGCCACCGCGCGGCTGCTGCGGCACCGGGGCCGCGCGGTGGTCTTCGAGAACCTCGACGACTACAAGGCGCGCATCGCCGATCCCGAGCTCGACGTGACCGCCGACTCGATCCTGGTGCTGAAGAACTGCGGCCCGCGCGGCTACCCGGGCATGGCCGAGGTCGGCAACATGGGCCTGCCGCCGAAGCTGCTGGCCCAGGGCGTGACCGACATGGTGCGCATCTCCGATGCCCGCATGAGCGGCACCGCCTACGGCACGGTGGTGCTGCATGTCGCGCCCGAGGCGCGCGCCGGCGGCCCGCTGGCGGTGGTGCGCGAGGGCGACTGGATCGAACTCGATGCCGACACCGGCCGGCTGCACCTCGAGGTGAGCGACGCCGAGCTCGCCGACCGGCTCGCGACCTGGGCCGCCGCGCAGCAGGCGGACCCGGCCGACGGCTCGGGCTACCGCAAGCTCTACGTCGAGCACGTCATGCAGGCCGACGAGGGCTGCGATTTCGATTTCCTCGTGGGCACGCGCGGCGCCGGGGTGCCGCGGCATTCCCACTGACCTCGCCGGGGACCCGCAGGGCCCGGCGCACACGACCCGAACACTGGAGACAAGCATGGCAGGCATCACACTCACGGGCATCGACAAGCGCTACGGCAGCGTCGATGTGATCAGGAACCTCGCGCTGGCGGTGGAGCCGGGCGAGTTCCTCGTCTTCCTCGGCCCCTCGGGCTGCGGCAAATCCACCCTGCTGCGCATGATCGCCGGCCTGGAACCGGTGTCCGGGGGCGAGATCCGCATCGCCGACCGGGACGTGACCCACCTGCCGCCCGGCGCGCGCGACGTCGCGATGGTGTTCCAGCACTACGCGCTCTACCCGCACATGACGGTCTACGACAACATGGCCTTCGGCCTGCGCAACGTCGGCGTGGCCGAGCCCGAGATCGACCGGCGCGTGCAGGAAGCCGCGCGCATGCTCGAACTGGTGCCGCTGCTGCAGCGCAAGCCGGTCCAGATGTCGGGTGGCCAGCGCCAGCGCGTGGCGATCGGCCGGGCGGTGGTCAAGGAGCCGGCGGCCTTCCTGTTCGACGAACCGCTGTCGAACCTCGACGCCGCCTTGCGCGCCCGCACGCGCATCGAACTGGCCCGCCTGCACCAGCGCCTCAAGTCCACCATGGTGTTCGTGACCCATGACCAGGTCGAGGCCATGACCCTGGCCACCCGCATCGTGGTGATGAACCAGGGCCGCATCGAGCAGATCGGCCGCCCGATGGAGATCTACCGGCATCCGGCCTCGCGCTTCGTGGCCGGCTTCATCGGCTCGCCGGCGATGAACTTCATCGACGTGACGCGTGCCGACGGCCTGGACGGCCGCGCGGCCGTGCGCCTGCCCGACGGCACGCTGGTCCAGACCTCGGTCGACGCGGGCTCGCTGCCGGCCGGCGCGACGCTCGAGATGGGCGTGCGCCCCGAAGCGCTGGCCATCGAGCGCGCCGACGCCGCCGGCGTGCTGGTCGGCACTGCCGAGGTGGTCGAGCGGCTCGGCGACCAGACCCATGCCCACATCGCGCTGCGCTCGGGCGGCACCGTGGTCGCGCATGCGGCGCGCGACAGCGAGATCATGGCCGGCGACGTCATCGGCCTGCGCCTCGATCCGGCGGCGGTCCACCTGTTCGACCCCTCGGGCGCCGCCCACCACGCGGCGGCGCGGAGGGCCCCATGAGCGCCACCCTTCCGGCCGGCACCGCGGCGCCGGCCCGGCGCCGCGCCACGGGGGCCCGCAGCGGCTCGCGCTGGAGCAACGCGCTGTTCATCGTGCCCTTTCTGGTGGTCTACCTGCTGCTGCTCGTGCTGCCCTTGCTGAAGGGCATCTACATGAGCCTGCAGGACGTCGACATGCTGTCGCAGACGGCGGACTTCGTCGGCTTCAAGAACTACAGCGACCTGTGGCACGACGACATCTTCCGCGGCGCCGTGCGCAACACCTTCGCCTTCGTGGCGATGTCGACGCCGGTCTTCGTCGCGCTCGGCCTCGCCCTGGCGCTGGCCCTGAACCGGCCCGGCCGCACGGCCGCCGCGCTGCGGGCGATCTTCTTCGGCTCGTCGGTGCTGTCGGTCACCATCGTCACGCTGGTCTGGAAGCTGGTGCTGATGCCGCACCAGGGCTTGCTGGCCAACCTGACGCATGCCACCGGGCTGCCCGACCTGTCGCCGCTGACCTCGGAAGCCTGGGCGCTGCCGACGGTCGCGGCCGTCACCGTGTGGTGGATCATCGGCCTGCCGATGATGCTGTTCCTCGCCGCCCTGCAGCAGGTGCCGGGCGAGGTCTACGAGGCCGCCGCGCTCGACAACGCCAGCCGCTGGCGCACCCTGTGGCACATCACGCTGCCGGCGATCCGACGCACGGTGGCGCTGGTCGCGGTGATCGAGGTCATCCTGCAGTTTCAGCTGTTCGGCCAGGCCCAGCTGCTGACGCAGGGCGGCCCGAACAACAGCTCGCGACCGATCGTGCAGTTCATCTACGAGGCCGGCTTCCAGCACTGGACGCTGGGCGCCGCGGCGGCTGCGTCGCAGGTGCTGTTCGGCATCATGCTGATCGCGATGGCCGTGCAGGTCTACATCTCCAGCCGCAAGGAGCAGTACTGACATGCAGAACATCGTGGGCAAGAGCCTCGGCAACCGCCTGATTCTCGGCGCCGTCATCGCGCTGGCCGTGGTCTGGATCGCGCCGCTGGTGTGGGTCTTCGCGCTCTCGTTCAAGCCGAACGAGTTCCTCACCGTGCGCACCGACGTGATCTTCTCGGGGCCTTTCACGCTCAAGAACTACACCGACATCATCGGCACCTCGTCGGTGTTTCGCTGGACGATGAACAGCGTCATCGTCTCGGTGGTGCAGACCTTCGCGATGCTGGTGCTGGCCTCGCTCGCGGGCTATGGCTTCGCCCGCACCGAGTTCCCCGGCAAGAACCTGCTGTTCTTCGCGGTGCTGGCCGGCCTCACGGTGCCGGAGCAGGCCATCATCGTGCCGCTGCACCTGATGTTCGCCGACCTCGAGATGCACAACACCTACACGGCGCTGATCCTGCCGCGGCTGGCGACGCCCTTCGGCGTCTACCTGATGACGCAGTACTTCAAGGCCATCCCGCGCGACATCGAGGAGGCGGCGATGCTCGACAACGCGTCGCGCCTGAAGATCTTCTTCAAGGTGATCCTGCCGCTGTCGATCCCGGCCCAGGCCACGCTCGGCATCTTCACCTTCCTGCATGCCTGGAACGACTACCTGTGGCCGCTGATCTCGGCCTCCAAGCCCGACATGTACACGCTGACCCTCGGGCTGGCTTCGACGCAATCGAATTTCGGCCAGTCCGAGGGCATCGGCTACCTGATGTCGCAGGCCGTGTTCGCCGGGCTCCCGGTGTTCATCCTCTACTTGTTCTTCCAGAAATACATCATCGCGGCCGTCTCCGGCACGGCCGCGAAATGACCCGCCAGACCACCACCCCCAGGAGACAGACTCGAATGAATACGACAGCCACCCGCGCACTCATCGGCCTCGGCCTCTGCGCCGCCTTCTCGGGCGCCGTGCAGGCGCAGCCGAAGATCGAGATCACGCTCTCGCGCTTCTTCGGTTCCTGCGAGGCCGACTACGGCAAGTCGACCGACGTCAAGGCCGCGCGCGGCGAATGCGGCGTGATCACCACGCTGGTGAACCAGTTCAACGCCACCAACAAGGACAACATCGTCGTCAAGCCGCAGATCGTCGAATGGGGCCCGTACTACGACCAGCTCACGGCCCGGATCGTGGCGCGCGACGTGCCGACCATCGCCGTGATGCACGAATCGTCGCTCGGCGACTTCGTCAGCCGCAAGCTGATCGAGCCGGTGGACGACAGCTTCAAGGCGGCCGGCATCGACACCGCCGAATACAGCGACCATGCCAAGGCCGGCACGCAGTTCGGCGGCAAGACCTACGCCCTGCCCTTCGACACCTGGGGCTGGCTGTGGCACTTCAACCTGAACCTCATGAAGAAGGCCGGCCTCACCAAGCCCGACGGCACGCCGGTGATGCCGACCACGCCCGAGGAACTGCTGGCGCAGGCGCGCAAGTTCAAGGAAGCGACGGGCAAGCCGTACTTCTCGTGGACCACCGTGAACTCGACCTCGCCCAACATGCGCACCTTCCTGTCGCTGTTCTACCAGCAGAACGGTGCCGAGCTGTTCAAGGGCGGCGCCAAGCCGCAGCTCGACATGAAGTCGCCGCAGGCGACCAAGGCGCTGACCCTGATGAACCAGATGTACAGCGAAGGCCTGGTCATGACCGGGCTGGACTACGGCGCGGCCAACCAGGCCTTCGTCAACGGCGAGACCGGCGTGGTGGTGGTCGGCACCTGGAAGATCGACGACTTCGTGGCCCAGGCCGAGAAGCCCGGCACGGCGCTCAGCAACGGCTACGCGGTGTATCCGTTCCCCAAGCTGCTCGACCGCAAGTCGGAGTTCGCCGACGGCCACACCTGGGTGATGCTCAAGGGCGGCACCAAGGACGAAGCCCAGCGCAAGGCGGCGCTCACCTTCCTGAAGTTCCTCTGGGACAACGACGGCGAATGGGCCCGCACCGGCCACCTGCCGGCCAACAAGACCGCGCTCAACAGCGCCGCCTTCAAGGCCCTGCCGATGCGCAGCAACATCGTCGAGCTGTCGTCGACCGGCCGCGGCATGCCGCACAGCATCCCGCGCCAGCGCGCGATCGAGATCGCGGTCGACCAGGAAATCGGCAACATGATGGTCAGCAAGAAGCCGCTGGCCGAGACCCAGGACGCCGCGGAATCCCGCGTCAACAAGCTGCTCGATTCCGTGCGCTGAACGGAAGCGCACCATGATCAGAACCCTCCTCAAGACCGCGTCGGTCCTGGCCCTTGCGGCGGCTGCCCTGCAGCCGGTGCAGGCCCAGGACAAGACCGAGATCACGCTGGCGCGCTTCTTCGGCGCCTGCGAGGCCGACTTCGGCAAGTCGACCGACGTGCGGGCGGCGCGCGGCGAATGCGGCGTCATCACGACCCTGGTCAACAAGTACAACGCCACCAACAAGGACAACGTCGTCGTCAAGCCCCAGATCGCCGAATGGGGGCCGTACTACGACCAGCTGACGGCGCGGATCGTGGCGCGCGACGTGCCGACCATCGCCGTCATGCACCAGTCGTCGATCGGCGACTACGTCAACCGCAAGCTGATCGAGCCGATCGACGCCGACCTGAAGGCGGTCGGCATCAGCCCGGCCGACTTCACCGATACCGCGCGCGCCGGCGTGACCATGAACGACAAGACCTACGGCCTGCCCTTCGACACCTGGTCGTGGCTCTGGCACATCAACACCCACCTGCTCAAGCAGGCGGGCCTGGTGAATGCCGACGGCTCGGTGCAGATCCCGAAGTCGCCGGCCGAGCTGCTGGCCCAGGCGCGCAAGTACAAGCAGGCCACCGGCAAGGCCTATTTCGCCTGGCCGACCGCCGGCGGCGTGCCGACCAACACCTGGACCTTCTTCTCGATGATGTTCCAGCAGAACGGCAACCTGTTCACGGCAGGCGCCAAGCCGCGCATCGACATGCACCAGCCCGACGTGACCGCCATCCTGGAGCTGATGCGCACCCTGTACACCGAGGGGCTGGTGGTGCAGGGCGTCGACTCCGGCGCCGTCAACCAGGCCTGGTTCAAGGGCGACGCCGCCGTGGCGCTGACCGGCACCTGGCGCATCGACGACTTCATGGCCGCCTCCGAGAAGGCCGATTCGCCGGCGCACGGCGGCTACCTGGTGATCCCGTTCCCGCAGCTGTTCGCCAAGCGCGCCACCTTCGCCGACGGCCATGCCTGGGTCATGCTGAAGGGCGGCGCCAAGGACGAGAAGACCCGCAAGGCCGCACTGAGCTTCATGAAGTTCCTCTGGGACAACGAGTTCGAGTGGTCGCGCACCGGCCACCTGCCGGCCAACAAGCGCGTCTACGACAGCGCCGAGTTCAAGGCGCTGCCGATGCGCGGGAAGATCACCGAGATCTCGACCATCGGCCGCGGGCTGGCGCACAACGTGCCGCGCGCGGCGGCGGTGCAGCAGGCGATCAACGAAGAACTGGTCACCATGCAGCTGAGCAAGAAGACCGTGCGCGAAACCCAGGACGCCGCCGAGACGCGGGTCAACAAGTTGCTCGACGCGGTGCGCTGACGCACCGCGCCCCTCCATCACGCTTTCACCCTACGCCAACATGATCTCCACCCGCCTGGTCGTCGACAACGACTTCGTCATCTCCGAACTCGACCGCCGCGTGTTCGGCACCTTCGTCGAGCACATGGGCCGCTGCGTCTACACGGGCATCTACGAACCCGGCCATCCAAGCGCCGACCCGCGCGGCTTCCGCCAGGACGTGATGGCGCTGACGCGGGAGCTGGGCACGACCATCGTGCGCTACCCCGGCGGCAACTTCCTGTCGGGCTACAACTGGGAAGACGGCGTCGGCCCGAAGGACCAGCGCCCGACCCGGCTCGACCTGGCCTGGCTGTCGACCGAGACCAACCAGTTCGGCACCAACGAGTTCATGGACTGGTGCCGCGACGCCGGCGTGGAGCCGATGTTCGCCGTCAACCTCGGCACCCGCGGGCCCGACGAGGCGCGGCACTTCCTCGAGTACTGCAACCATCCGGGCGGCACCACCCTGTCCGAGCTGCGCAAGGAACACGGCCACGAGAAGCCGCACGACATCAAGTTCTGGTGCCTGGGCAACGAGATGGACGGCCCCTGGCAGATCTGCGCCAAGACGGCCGACGAGTACGGCCGCCTGGCGCACGAGACCGCCAAGGTCATGCGCTGGGTCGACCCGACGGTGGTGCTGGCCGCCTGCGGTTCGTCCAAGCACGACATGGCGACCTTCGGCCAGTGGGAGGATACGGTGCTCGACCACTGCTTCGACGACGTCGACTTCATCTCGCTGCATGCCTACTTCGAGAATCCGCACGCGTCGACGGCCGAGTTCCTCGGCAACATCGACCAGATGGACCTGTTCATCAAGGAGATCGCGGCGGTCGCCGACAGCGTGGCGGCGCGCAAGCACTCGCACAAGCGGATCATGCTGTCCTTCGACGAATGGAACGTCTGGTACAAGGCCCGCACGCTGGACGACCGGCGCAAGCCTGGCTGGCCGCAGGCGCCGCGGCTGATCGAGGAGGTCTACAACCACGAAGACGCGCTGGCCGTCGGCGGCGCGCTGATCGTGATGATGAACAACGCCGACCGCGTCAAGACCGCCTGCATGGCGCAGCTGGTGAACGTGATCGGCCCGATCATGACCGAGCCGGGCGGACCGGCCTGGCGCCAGACCATCTTCCATCCGTTCGCCCAGGCGGCCCGCTATGCCCGGGGCCGGGTGCTGCGGCCGGTGATCCATTCGCCGACCTACCAGGCCAAGACCTTTCCCGAAGTGCCGTACCTGTGCGCCAGCGTGGTGCACGACGACAGCACGGGCCAGACGGCGATCTTCGCGCTCAACCGCCACCTGAGCGACGAGCAGGAGATCAGCATCGAACTGCGCGGGCTGGGCGACCGGCAGCGCCTGGTGGAGGCGCTGCAGCTCCATCACACGGACATGAAGGCGACCAACACCCAGGAAGCGCCCGACAACGTCGCGCCCAGCAGCCTCGCGGCGGTCGAGGTCGACGGCCACCGGATCACGGCGCGCCTGAAGCCGGGCTCCTGGAACCTGATCGTCACCTCGAACGCCAAGCCATCCTGAGCGCTTTCGCCGTGGCGGGCGGAATGTGACAATCGCGTGCAGACAGCAACCTCCCATGGGACCACCTCGCAGATGAAAGCGTCGCACCGTGACCCCGGCTATCGCCAGCCGCCCGATCGCAAGAGCATGCACTCGCAGATCGTGCGGGACCTGGGCTTGCGGATCGTTTCCGGCGAATACAAGCCCGGTGAGCGGCTGCCCCTGGAAGCGTCGCTGTGCGCGGCCTACGACGTCAGCCGGCCGGTGCTGCGGGAGGCCACCCGGGTGCTGGTCGCCAAGGGCCTGGTGGTCTCGAAGCAACGCGCCGGCGCGATCGTCTGTGCCCGCAGCAACTGGCACCTGCTCGATCCCGACGTGCTGTACTGGCTGATCCAGACCAAGCCGCAACCCGAATTCGTCGAGACGCTGCTGACCGTGCGGCGCATCTTCGAGCCGGCGGCGGCGGCACTGGCGGCCAAGGTGGCGAGTCCGGATTCGCTTCAGGCCATCGCCGAGGCGTACAAGGGCATGGAACGCGCGACCACGCCCGAGGAACTCCTGGAGCCCGACCTCGCCTTCCACCGCCACATCGCCGAGGCCACGAACAACGACCTCCTGGCCTACATCGGGAACATGCTCTCCCTGGCGCTGCGCGAGTCGATCAAGCTCAGCAGCCAGCTGCCGGACACCCACGCCTTGTCGCTGCCCCGGCACAAGGCGATCCTCACGGCCCTGCTCAACCGCGACCCGCTGGGTGCGCGCCAGGCGACGCTGGTCCAGCTGGAGGAGACGCGCGAGGACATCTCGCGCATTCTCGATTCCGACCTCGACCCGGTGTGAGCCCGGTCGCCGCGCGCGGCGACCCGGCACGGCGGCGCTAGTGCCCCCCGCCGCCAGACGCTTCAGTCATCTTCTCGATCACTTGGTCCAGGCTGAAGCTGGCCGCCTTCTGGCGTGGCGGGAACTCCTTGAAGGTCGCCAGGAACTCCCCGACGATGGCCTGCGCGGGCACCAGCAGGTAGATGTGCCTGAACATCCAGTCGTAGAAGGTGTTCGACGTGATCTGCGCGCGCTCGTACGGGTCCATGCGCAGGTTGAAGATGTAGGGCGTGCGCAGCACCACGAAAGGCTCCTGCCAGATCTTGAGTGTGCCGGTGACGCGCTGCTCCATGAACAGCATCTTCCAGTGGTCGTAGCGCAGCGCCGCCACATCGCCCTCGTCGGTGAAGTAGATGAAGCCCGGGCGCGGACTCTTGGCTTCCTTGCCCGTGAGATAGGGCACCAGGTTGTAGCCGTCGAGATGGACCTTGTAGGTGGTCTTGCCGATCTTGTGGCCCTTCTTGAGCTTTTCCTTGATGTCGGGCTCGCCGGCCGCCGCCAGGATGGTGGGAAACCAGTCGAGGTGGCTCACGATCTCGTTCGACTCCGAACCCGCGGCGATCTTGCCGGGAAAGCGCACCATCAGGGGAATGCGGTAGGCGCCTTCCCAGCTCGAGTTCTTCTCGTTGCGGAACGGGGTCGTGCCCGCATCCGGCCAGGTGTTCATGTGCGGGCCGTTGTCGGTGCTGTACTTCACGAAGGTGTTGTCGGCGATGCCGAGCTCGTCCAAAAAGTCGAGCAGCTCGCCGATGCACTTGTCGTGGTCGATCATCACGTCGTGGTACTCCGACTGCCAGCGGCCCGACTGGCCGCGGCTTTCGGGCTTGACGTGCGTCCATGCGTGCATGTGCGAGGTGTTGAACCACACGAAGAAGGGTTCGTCGGCGTCGTGCGCGGCCTGGATGAACTTCTTGGCCGCCGCCAGGAATTCGTCGTCGCAGGTCTCCATGCGCTTCTTGGTCAGCGGGCCGGTGTTCTCGATCTTCTGCCCGCCCTTGCCGTCGGCATAGCAGTGCAGCACGCCGCGCGGGCCGTATTTCTTCTTGAAGTCCGGGAAGTCCTTCACGTTCGGGTAGTCGACCTCCTCAGGCTCCTCTTCGGCATTCAGGTGATAGAGGTTGCCGAAGAACTCGTCGAAGCCGTGCATCGTCGGCAGATGCTCGTCGCGGTCGCCCAGGTGGTTCTTGCCGAACTGGCCGGTGCGGTAGCCGAGCGGCTTGAGCGCCTCCGCAATCGTGATGTCCTCCGCCTTCAGGCCCAGTTCGGCGCCAGGCAGGCCGACCTTGGTGAGGCCGGTGCGCAGGCCGCACTGGCCCGTGATGAAGGAGGCGCGCCCGGCCGTGCAGCTCTGCTCGGCGTAGGCATCGGTGAAGATCATGCCCTCCTTCGCGATCCGGTCGATGTTGGGCGTGCGGTAGCCCATCATCCCCTTGGTGTAGCAGCTCAGGTTCGACTGCCCGATGTCGTCGCCCCACATCACCAGAAAATTCGGCTTCTTGCTCTTCGCCATACCGTAACTCCTTGTAGTCATCGACCGACGCCCTGCAGGGTGCAGGTTGCGGAGATGGCGATCATCCGCGTGGCGCTACCCGGCGCAACTGACCTTTGGTATAGACGACGCGGGGGCGGCGTCGGCTTCGCCTCCAGGAAAACCAGCTTGCGGGCCGGCTGCGACACACGCGAGCATTGCGCCAACGCCGGCGACCACAGTCGCACGATTGCCCCAAGGTGCAGGGGGCGCTGCACCTTGGGCCACTGTGCGGCAAGCCGGGTCGAACTCATGATCGGCTCCATTCAGACGCGCCTCGACGAGACCATTCCTTGCCGTTCCGGACCTCCGCGCACGCCCCCCCGGACGCCGTCGCAAAGCGTGCGCCGACCATGGGCTGGGTCGTGCTGCTCGCCGGCCTCTGCATCTCTGCCGGCACGATCGCGCAGGTCACGCCCAAGGACGTGCTGGTGCTGTTTTCCAACAACCGCCTGCTGCCGGCCAACATCGAAGTCGATCGCGCCATGCGCGAACGGATCGCGAGCACCGAGGCGCGGCCAGTCGAGGTCTTCCAGGAATTCCTCGACCGTCCCACCTTCTCGGGCGAGGCATTCGACCGGAACCTTGCCACCTACCTTCGCGAAAAGTATGCCGAGCGGCTGCCGCAGGTCATCGTCGTCATCGGCGACCCGGCGTTGAACTTCATCCTCTACCATCGCCCGGCACTGTTCCCGGGCACACCGGTGGTCCATGTGGGGATCGACAAGGCCTATGTGCAGACCCTCCGGCCGACGCAGGTGCCGCTGCTCGGCGTGCCGGTCGAATACGACTTCCGCGGCACCGTCGAGCAGGCGCTGCGCTGGCATCCCGGCACCCGCCGGCTGCTGGTCATCACGGGCACCAGCCCGCGCGACCGCATCTGGGAAGCCCAGGCCCGCGCCGAGCTCGACGAACTTGCGCTCCAGCCGGCCGCGGTCGAGTACCTCGCCGGCCTCACGACCGAGGCACTGAAAGCGCGGCTCAAGGGGCTCGGAGCCGGCGACCTGGTGTTCTCGCCCGGCTACTACCGGGACGGCACGGGGCGCGACTACTCGCCTCGCGACGCCATCGCGGGGATCGCCACCGCATCGACCGGCGCGCCGGTCTACGGACCGTTCAGCGCGTTCATCGGCACCGGCATCGTGGGCGGGCGCATGCCCGCGAACCGCGACATGGGACGACTCGCCGCGGACGCGATCAACGCGCTGCTCGATGGCGTGGCGCCTCGGGCCGTCGCCCTGCCGGCGGTGCTGCCGGCCATGCTCCAGGTCGACTGGCGCCAGATGCGCCGCTGGGGCCTCGCCGAGGCCGACATTCCTCCGGACACAGCCGTCTTCTTCAAGGAGCCGACCTTCTGGGACCTGTATCGCACGCAGGCGCTGCTGGCGATGGCGCTGTTCCTGATCCAGGCCGTGCTGATCGCCGCCCTGTTCATCGAACGGCGTCGCCGCCGGCACACCGCACTGGCGCTCGAACGCAGCGAGGACCGGATGAGTCTCGCGGCGCGTGCCTCGCGGCTTTCGACCTGGATCTGGGACGTCGACCGCAAGTCCCCGAGGGACGCCGGCACCACGGCCAGCTCGCTCGACGACGTGCTCGACTCCGTGCACCCGGCGGATCGCGAAGACCTGCAACAGGCCGCGCGGCAAGCCGTCGAACGCGACCTGGAACTCGACGCCGAGTACCGCGTTGTCGAACCCGGCGGCGAGGTGCGGTGGATCGCCGCACGGGGCCGGGCCGAAAAAGGCGGCAGCCAGCGCATCACCGGCGTGGCGCTCGACATCACGGCTCGCAAGGAAGCCGAACTCCAGGCCCAGAAGGACCGATCGGCGCTCACCCACATGACCCGCGTGTCGATGCTGGGACAGCTTTCGGCCTCGATCGCCCACCAGCTCAACCAGCCGCTGGCGGCGATCCTCGGCAACGCCGAAGCGGCGCGCAAGATGCTTGGGAAACGGCCACTCGACCTGGACGAACTGCAGGCCATCTGCGACGACATCATCACCGAGGACCGGCGCGCAGCGGAAGTGATCCGCCGGCTGGGCGCCCTCTTCAAGCGCGGGGAGATGACGCTGGCGCCGCTGGATCTCAACGAGCTGGTGTCCGAGACCCTGGAGCTGGTGCGCACCGAGCTGACGACGCGGCACGTCGAGGCGGTGACCGAGCTCGCCCCCGGGCTTGCGCCCGTCGACGGCGGCAGGGTGCAACTGCAGCAGGTGCTGTTGAACCTGATCCTGAACGCCGCCGATGCCATGGGCGACATCGCGCCGGAGCGCCGCAGGCTGGTCGTGCGCACCGAGATGCGGGGCACCGATGTCCGCTTGTGCGTGACCGACCAGGGCAGCGGCATCGCGGCGGTCGACATGCCGTACCTGTTCGACCCCTTCTGGAGCACCAAGCCCGGCGGCACGGGCATGGGACTCGCGATCTGCCGCTCCATCGTCGAGGGCCACCGGGGCACGCTCGACGTTGCCAATACGCCGGACAGCGGCGCCGCCTTCTGCGCCACCTGGCCGGCGCGCCGGACCGCCTGATCATGGAGCCCCGCATGGCAACCATCTTCCTGGTCGACGACGACCCCGCCGTGCGAAGGGCGCTGGCCCGGATGCTGCGCCAGGAAGACGAATGGGAGGTGCGGACCTTCGACTCGGCCGAGGCCTTCCTGGCACGGCCCGACCCCGAGACCGAAGGCTGCCTGGTGCTGGACGTGACCATGCCCGGACTCGACGGGCTCGCATTGCAGCAGCGCCTGGCCGAATCGGGACAAGCCTGGCCGATCGTGTTCCTGACCGGCCACGGCGACATCCCCATGTCGGTCAAGGCGATCAAGGCCGGCGCCGCTGATTTCCTCACCAAGCCGGTCGGCGCGCCGGCGCTGGCTGGCGCCGTGCGGGCCGCCTTCGCGGAATCGGCGACGCTGCGCCGCGCCAGGGCCGACAGCACGGCCTGCGAGCAGCGCCTGGCCACGCTCACGCCGCGCGAACGCGAGGTGCTCGCGGGCGTGGTCAAGGGCCGGCTCAACAAGCAGATCGCGGCCGACCTGGGCATCGTCGAGCAGACCGTCAAGTTCCATCGGGCCCGCATCATGGAGCGCATGCAGGTGCGGACCGCGGCCGAGCTGATGCACATCGCGGCCCGGCTCGGCATCCCGGCGGCGCCCGGGGACTGAACCAAAGACCAGTCCCCGCCGCCGCGGCAACGCGGTACCTTCCTGCCGTGCACGCCATCGATCCGCTTATCGCCGTGGTGGACGACGAGTCGCCCATGCGGACGATGCTCGGGCGGGTCCTGCGGCTGGCCGACTATCGGGTCAGCACATTCGAATCGGGAGAGGATTTCCTGGCCTCGCTGGACACGCTGCGCCCGGCCTGCGTGATCCTCGACATCCACATGCCGGGGCTGTCCGGCTTCGAAGTCCAGATGCGCATGCAGGCGGCCGACATCCGGGTCCCGGTGGTGTTCATCACGGCCAGCGACGATGCCGCGCTGGCCCGGCTGGCGATCGAGGCGAACGGATCGTGCCTGCTGCGCAAGCCCTTCTCGAGCGACGAGCTGCTCGAGGCGATCCGCCGGCACGGCAGCCACTTAACCAAAGGCTAGTTCCGGGCACGGTCGCTTGCCGGTACAACCGCAAAGCCATGGAACAGTTGCTGCACGCCTCGGCCATCATCCTGTCCCAGCTGCTCGAGGCTGCGACCTTGGTGCTGCTCGCCGTGGGCGCCCTGCTGGCGACGAAGAACCTGCTGGTCGGCGCGTTCACGGGAGCGACGGCCAGCGAGCTGTCCCTCGACGTGTGGCAGGGCATGTCGCGCTGGCTGATGGTCGGGCTGGAATTCATGCTGGCAGCCGACCTGGTCTCGACGGTGGTGGCGCCGACCTGGGACGAACTCGGGCGCCTCGCCACCATCGCCGCGATCCGCACGCTGCTGGGCTTCTTCCTCGGACGCGACCTCGAACTGGCGCGCCGGATCTCGCTCGAGATCAATGAATCGAAGGCGGTCGTGCGAGGAAAGCCGCCATGACCGGGCCCCGCCTGCCGGACCTGCCGCCCGACCTGGCGCAGGAGGTCGCCAAGGAACCCACCAACACCGCCACCCAGCTGTCCGCCTTGCGGACCCAGATGTCGGAGCACCGGACCGCCTTGTCGGACGCGCGATCGCACCTGGCCAACGAACGCACCCACCTCGCCTACCTGCGCACGGCGCTGTCGCTGATGAGCTTCGGCATCACGATCAATCGCTTCAGCATCTACCTGCAGCAAAGCGGCAACGCCGAGAAGCTCAACCAGGACTCGTTCCCGTTGCGCGACGCGGCCACCGTCGGGCTCGGCATGGTCGTCGTCGGCGTCGTCGTGCTGCTGTGGGCGCTGCTGCGCTATCGCCGGGTGCATCAGGAGATCGTGCAAGAGCGCTTCGAGCCGAGCTCGATGTCGGTGACGCTGCTGACACTCGCCATCCTCGTGATGGGCGCGGTCAGCGCCGTCTGGCTTTTTCTCACCTGAGGACGCAGGGCGCTCCTCCAGCCGCCGGGCAGGCCGGGCTTGACGCATGACAGGTTGACGATTTGAATGCTCCGAGGTGGTTCAAGTGCACGCCAAGACGGATTTCTCCCTCATGAACGCATTCACTCCGCAAAGCAACGCCATGGCGTTGGAGCCGCGCATCCTGTTCGACGCCGCCGCGGCGGCGGCCACCGAGCAGCAGCACGCCGATCCTTCGCATCCGGCCGATGCCGGGCCCCGCGTGCCCGGCACGACCGAGGCCCAGTCGACGCCCGTCCCGGCGGCGGCGGCCGCGCCGGTCGCGCACCAGCTGGTGGTGATCGACAGCCGCGTCGAGAACCGTGCACAACTGACGGCACAGCTGCCCGCCGATGCCCGGCTGCTGGTGATCGACAACCGCACCGACGGGCTGGCCGCGATCTCCGCGGCGCTGGCCGAGATGGGTCCGGTCGACGCGATCCAGATCTTCTCGCACGGTGCCTCGGGCCAGTTCACGCTGGGCAGCCGCACGCTCACGAGCGACAACATCGCGCAGGCCGGCGAGCTGCTGGGCAGCTGGCACGGCGAACTCGGCGCCGGCGCGGACATCCAGCTGTACGGCTGCAGGGTGGGCGAAGGCCTCGCGGGCCAGATCCTCGTGGGCGATCTGGCGCGCTTCACCGGCGCCGACGTCGGCGCCTCGGCCGACGACACCGGCAACACGGCCGCCGGCGGCAACTGGACGCTCGAGGTGCGCAGCGGCGACGTCGACAAGGCGATCGCGATCGACGCCGCTTCGCTCGCCGGCTTCCAGGGCCTGCTGGCCGCCGGCCCGAGCGTCAGCCTCGCAGCGGGCGGCACCGACGCGCTGCTCGGCGGCCAGTTCAGCTTCACGGTCAGCATGAGCAATACCTCGGCGGACGTCGGCTATGCCCCGTACATCGACCTCTTCATGCCGGCAACCGGAAAGGACGGCGACGACGGCGCCACCTTCATCGCGGCCAGCTACCTCGGGCAGCCGGTGCAATCCTTCGTCGTGAGCTTCGATGCGGCCGGCAATGCCACGCATCCGCTGGCCCGGGATGCGAGCGGCAATCCGCTGGTCATCACGGCGGCCAGCGTCGGCATGCGTCCCGGCGACCAGCTGGTGGTGCTGCAGCTGCCCTACGGCAGCCTGTCGCAGGACCAGCCGACGATCGCCGTGCAGGTCACGGCGCAGCTCAGCAACCTGGCCGACACCGAGCTGTCCAACGGCACGCCGGACCTCACGATCCGGGCCCGCGGCGGCTTCGAGTTCGGCAACGACGCGCTCGACAACCCGACCGTGGACCCGAGCCTGGTCGAGGCCTCGCTGCACGACTTCGTCGTCCATCCCTCGCTCGTGACGATCGAACAGTCGATCAACATGCCCGAGGGCGAGACCGTCACCGGACCGAACTACCCGCACTCGCAAACGGTGACCGTCACGCCGGCGTCCGGCCAGACGCTCGCCAATGTCTCGGTCACGCAGCCGTTGCCGGGCGAAGTGCAGGTCACGGCCATCGTCCCCGGCGCGGGCGGCACGCTGAGCTCGATCACGTTGAGCGACGGCAGCGTGATCACCAACCCCGCGGCGATCGCGGCGGCCATCGCCAGCGACACCGTGTTCCTCGCCTCCTACACCATCACCTACGCCACGCTGAGCGGCCCGACGAACACGGTGGTCGACTTCTACGTGCCCGAAACACGCGCGGACGGCTCGGCCATCGTCGCCCCCTTGACCGGCGACGACACGACCATCGTCTTCGGCGCGCCGACGGTCAGCGGCAGATGGACGCCGATCGATCCGCGCGATGTCCTCGCACCGGCCACCGACATCGGCTTCACGAACACCGGCAACGGCGCCAACGCGAGCTTCGTCGCCAAGTCCGTCAGCCTCATCAAGCAGGCCACGGTGCAGGCCGACGTCGGCGCTGCGGGCCTCAGTCCCGGCGACACGCTGCGCTACACGCTCAACGTGGCGATCTCCGACTTCTTCGCCGTGGGTGATGACTTCTTCGGCCAGGGCGGCTTCACGATCACCGACACGCTGGGCGACGGCCAGGCCTTCAACGGCCCGGCGACCTTCAGCGTCACGCGCGGCGGCGTCACGCAGACCATCGCCCTGATCGTCACCAGCACCCCGAATGCCGACGGCACGACCACGCTGGTCTTCGATCTCGGCGCGTCGCTGCAGGCCGCGCCCGGCGCCCTGCAGCTCGGCGCGCTGATCGGCGACCTGGCTTTCGAAGACTTCCGCGACGGCGCCACCACGGCCGTGATCAGCTATGGCGCCACCATCGCGCAGAGCTACACCACGCCGCATCCGCCGCACGGCGAGATCAACGAAGGCGACGCCGTCGGCAACAACGCGACGGTGACGGGCACCCTGCTCGTCGATGCCTTCAACCTGACCGGGTTCGACGAATCCGATGCGTCGACGACCACCAGCACCATCGCCACGCGCCAGGTCGACATCCAGCTGGTGACGGTCAACGGCGGCTCGCCGGCGGCCACGCCCGAGCTGCATCCGGGCGACGTCGTCACCTTCCGCCTGAGCTACGACCTGGTCACGGGGGACTACGAAGGCTTCCGGCTCTCGGCCTACCTGCCGCTGCCGCTGCTCGATCTCGCGGGCGTCGCGTGGAGCCAGGGCACCGGCGTCGGCCAATGGACGCTGGGCCCGGGCAACACGAATCCCGACGGCATCGACTCGGTCAGCACCGGCCCGGGCAATTCGGTGGTCTTCGACTTCGGCAACTACGTCAATTCCACCGTCAACGGCAGCCGGGTCGAAGTGCAGTTCACCCTGCGCGTGGGCGACCAGCCCTTTGCCGACCAGCGTTCGCTCGACGTGCTGGCGCAGTCCGACCAGCAGGCGACCATCGTGAAGAACCACCTGGTCTCGTCGGACGTGGCGGTGATCGTCTCGGTGGCCGAACCGGTGCTGGACATCCGCCACGGCGTGGTGTCCACCAGCCACGGCACGGTGAGCGGCACCACCGGCAGCTGGAACGCGCCCGGCTCGGCCGGCGTGCCTTTCCAGGGCAGCGTGAGCGATCTCGCGGCGGTCGATGGCAGCGTCACCGGCATCGACGCCGGCGACACCCTGCGCCTGGCCACCGCCATCGAGAACCGCGGCGGCGGCGGCGCCTTCGACGTCCGCACCACCGTCACCCTGCCCGCCGGCCTGGGCTTCGTCGGCAACAGCCTGGCGGCGGCGAATCTTCGGATCTACCGCGGCGACGGCAGCCTGCTCGTGGCCGGCGTCGACTACAGCGTGTCGGGCAACGAGATCAGCTTCCTCGACGCCGGTGCCGTCGCCACGCTCGCGCCCGGCCGCGCCGGGACGGCGGCCGATGCCAGCGGAGCCAACCTGGTCGTCATCACCTACGACGTGGTGGTCAGCGGCACCATCGACGCGGCGCGCACCCTGCAGAGCAGCGCCGCGCTGACGCACTACGCCAGCGTCGACGGCGGCACCGATTTCGCGCCGGCCGACATCGTGGAAATCGCAAGCCAGCAGGTGGCTGCGCCCGAGGTCAGCAAGAACTTCGCCGGCGGCAGCCTGGACAACGGCGATTCGAGCGCCACGCACACCACGGGCAGCGACCTCGTGGTCGGCGAGAGCATGCTCTACGACATCGTCGTCACGCTGCCCGAAGGCAACACCCAGACCCTGCGGCTGGACGACCTGATCCCGCCGGGCCTGCGCCTGGACACGGGCTTCAACGGCGGACTCGGCTACGAACTCCTCACGACGACGGCAGGCAGCGCCGCGCTGGGCGCGAACTTCAACGGCACGGTCACGCCCGGCGCGCTCGGCGGAACCACAGGCACCCTCGGCGACGACGGCGTCGGCGCACGGCTGGCCTTCACAGCGACCGGCGCCGCGGCGGACAACGTCGTCGGCAACAACAGCTTCGTCGTGCGCGTGCGGCTGGTGGCGAGCAACGTCAGCGGCAACCAGGCCAACAGGGCGCTGCAGAACAATGCCCGGATCACCTTCAGCGACCCCGACACCGACACGCCCAACGGCGCCGCGCCCGTCGACCGCAACGTCGCATTGACCGGCGGCACGCCCACGGTGACGGTGCGCGAGGCGACGCTGCAGATCGCGCAGACGCTGATCACCGATCCGGGCCTGGGCTTCGACGACGGCGATGCGGTCGAGTTCACCATCACGATCGGCAACGGCAATGGCGGCAACGACTTCGACGCCTTCGACATCAGCCTGCTCGACACCCTGCCGACC
This sequence comes from Variovorax davisae, assembly GCF_030316845.1. Taxonomy (GTDB): domain Bacteria; phylum Pseudomonadota; class Gammaproteobacteria; order Burkholderiales; family Burkholderiaceae_C; genus Variovorax; species Variovorax davisae. The sequence continues at coordinate 304,542 of NZ_JASZYS010000008.1, read as the reverse complement.
GAACTCGACAACCTGACGCTGGCCGGTGTCGCCTACCAGGGCGCCGCGAGCAACAACGGCGGCGTCGATTTCGAGATCGTCGGCGGCCAGTTGCGCACTGCCGCCGGCGCCAACATCGACATCGGCAAGGGCGGCAGCATCGTGCTGCGCATCACGGGCGTGGTCAACGCCTCGGCCGCCGCCGAGTCCTCGTTCACCAACCTGGCGACGGTGCAATGGACCAGCCTCGACGGCAGCACCGCGGGCAGCGCCGACCCCGCTGGCGAGCGCACCGGCGTCGATGGCGCGCTCAACAGCGGCGTGCTCGACGACTACCGGGGCAACGCGCTGCTGGTGTTCGACGTCGCCCAGGCGATGCAGATCTCCCGCGTCGGTGGCCTGCCGGACACGGCGGCGCCGTCGCCCACCTCGGGTGCGCTGGAGCAGGTCACGGTCGGCGAGCTGATCCGCCTGCGGGTGGTGGTGCTGGTGCCCGAAGGCAACAATCCCGACTACCACATCGAGGTCACGCTGCCCAACGGCCTCGGCTTCATCACGCCCGATGCGCTCGCGAACGCGGTGCGGGTCGCCCTCATCTCGCAGAACGAGCTGACCAGCGACATCAACCTGGTCGTCGGCGGCACGCTGGCCATCAACGGCAACGAGAACAGCCCCGAAGCGCGCCCCATCACGGCCGATCTCTCGGGCCCCGCCCCGACCGGCGTCTTCGATCCATCACTGATCCAGGTGGTCGTCAATCCGGACGGCAGCCAGACCATCCGCTTCAACTTCGGCAACCTGGTCAACGGCAATGGCGACGATGCCGACCTCGAGGGGATCGCGCTGGAGTTCAACGCGCGCGTGCTCAACCAGGCGTCGAACACGGCCGGCACGGTGCTCGACGTGACGGCCCGCGAGCTCGTCGGCGGCGCGCAGCGCGCGGTCGGCAACACGGTGAGCGAGCGCATCGTCGAGCCGAGCTTCGGCGGTGTCGACAAGCGCGTGATCGACTTCGATCCGAACCCGACGGGCAGCACGGGCACGGCCACCGTGGCGGTGAGCTTCACCGAGAACGGCAGCCTGGCTGCCTTCAACACCCGTCTCGTGGATGCGTTTCCGACCGGCAGCGCCTACAGCTTCGTCAGCCTCGAACTGAACGGCACCCTGTACACGGCAGCGACCCTGCCCGCCGGCATCACCGTCGGCACCAGCGGCGGCCTGACGGTCGATTTCGAGCAGCTGGACCCCGGCGCGCAGGTGCGCGTGGTCTACCAGGTCACGCTGCCGAACGCCACCGCGATCGCCAGCAGCAACGCCGTGCTCACCTGGACCAGCCTGCCCGAGGATTTCACCAGCTGGGGCGGCTCGCCCGTGGGAACGGATGGCGCGGTCGACGGCGAGCGCACCGGCATCGGCGGCACGCCGAACACCTATGTGCTCGCCGAAGGCGCGGGCCTCGGCCTGATCCAGGGCACGCTGTGGAACGACACCGCCAGCGCCACCGGCAGCGCGGTTCCGGACGGCCCCGCGCTGGCCGGACAGAGCGTGAGCCTGACCTGGGGCGGCGCCGACGGCGACCTCGCCACGGTGGCCGACAACCACGTCTTCACGACGACGACCGACACCAACGGCCAGTACCGCTTCGGCGTGCTGCCGGCGGGCGTGTTCCGCATCGACACGCCGAGCGGCACCATCGGCTATCCGCAGCCGATCGGCGACCTGCGCGTGCGCATCGACACGGAGGCCGGCAGCCCGCTCGGACAGATCGTCGTCGGCCTCGGCGAAGGCGCGACCGCCGCAGCCGATGCCGGCTACGTCGAGCAGAACGATGCGCCGCAGAACCAGCTGCCCGTCGTCGCGGCCAGCGGCTTCGAGGACCTGGCGCTGGCGCTCACGGGGCTGTCCGTGACCGACGTCGACGCCGCCGGCGGCACGCTCGACATCACGCTCTCGGTGCTGCACGGCACGCTGACGCTCGCCAGCATCCCGGCCGGCGTCACGGTGACCGGCACGGGAACCGCGACGCTGGGCCTGAGCGGCGACCTCACGGCGCTCAACCTCGCGCTGGCCAGCCTGCAGTACCTCGGCAACCTGAACTACAACGGCGCCGACACGCTCACCATCCTCACCAACGACCGCGGCAACACGGGCGACGCGAACGGCGACGGCATCCCGACCCAGAACCCGGCCGACGCGCTCAGCGACCTGGACACGCTGCAGATCGTGCTGGCGGCCGTGAACGATCAGCCCGATGCGATCGACGACAGTGCGGAAGCGGTCGAGGCCAGCGGCAACGACAACCGGCTGGTCGGGCTCGACCCGGCGGGCAACCTGCTCGCCAACGACACGGACGTCGACATCGCCACCAACGCCGACCGGCTGCGCGTGATCACGGTGGGCCTGGAGGGCGCGCCGCAGGGCGCACTGCCGTCGATCGGCGCGCGGTCGTTCACCGGCCTCTACGGCACGCTGACCGTCAACCTGAATGGCGGCTACCAGTACGTGGTGGACAACGACAACCCCGCCGTCCAGGCGCTGAGGCTGACCGGCCAGACCCTGGTCGAGCGCTTCAACTACACCCTCTCGGACATCGAGGGCCTGCGCGACGGCGCTGTGCTCACCGTCTCCATCCACGGCGCCAACGACACGCCGGTGGGCGTTGCCGACGTCGGCAACGCCGTCGAGGCCGGCGGGGTGAGCAACGGCACCCCGGGCAGCAACGCGACCGGCAACGTGCTGGCCAACGACACCGATGTCGACAGCGCCGCCAACGGCGAGACGCGCCAGGTGACGGGGGTTCGGAACGTGGCCCCGCTGGCGCAGGGCCCGCTGTCGGTGGTGAACCCCGGCACCACGAGCGCCAACGGCACCGTCGTGATCGGCGCCTACGGCACCCTGACCCTGGGCGCGGACGGCAGCTACAGCTACGCCGTGTTCGACAACGACCCCGCCGTGCAGCGCCTGGTTCCGGGCGACACGCTGACGGAGTTCTTCAGCTACCAGGTCACCGATGCCGGCGGCCTCAACGCCCTGGCCGAACTGCGCATCCTCATCACCGGCGCCAACGACAACCCGGGCGCCAGCGACGACCATGCGGACGCCCAGGCCGCCTCCACCAACGGCAATGCGGCGGAGAGCAACCCGGCCGGCAACGTGATCCTCTTCCCGAGCCGCCCCGGCAGCATCGGCCAGCCCGGCGGCAACGGCGTCGACCTCGACGTCGACCGCACCGACACGCCCAATTCGCTGCTGCTCGTCAGCGGCATCGGCACCGGGCCCGAAGGACCCGCCGTGGTGCTGTCGGGCGTCGCGGCCGGTGCCGGCACCTCCATCGCCGGCACCTACGCGCTGCTCGGCGGCGTGCAGGTGGCGGGCGACTTCGGCCTGCTGGTCATCGGCGCCGACGGCGCCTACACCTTCGACGTCAATAGCGACAACCCGACGCTCCAGTCCCTGCAGGCAGGACAGACGGTCGACGTCATCTACACCTACCAGCTCACGGACACCAGCGGCCTCACCGACACGGCGCAACTGGTGATCACGGTACGCGGGGTCAACGATCCGCCGGTGGCGCAGAACGTCGTGGCATTGGCCACCGAACGCGGCGGCGTGGCCAATGCCACGCCGGGCGTCGATCCGGCGGGCGACGTCACCCGCGTCGCCTTCGACCCCGACGGCGATCCGCTGACCGTGAGCTTCGTGCGGGCCGGCGCCGAGGCGGCCGGCGGGACCGACACGCCGGTCGGCGCGGCAGGCGCGGTGATCGTCGGCCAGTACGGCACGCTGAGCATGCAGGCCAACGGCACCTACAGCTACGCCGTCGACAACGGCAATGCCGCGGTGCAGGCCTTGCGCCTGGGCTCCGACCTGCTGATCGAGCGCTTCACCTTCACGATCGACGACGGCAACGGCGAGACCGACCTCGGCGAAGTCATCGTGCTGGTCCGCGGCGCCAACGACAACCCGGTGGCCGTCGACGATGCGGCCACAGCCGTCGAGGCCGGCGGCCAGAACAACGATCAGCCCGGCGTCGACCCGAGCGGCAACGTGCTCACGAACGACAGCGACGTCGATGGCGGCGAGATCCCGGCCGACCCGGTGAACTACGGCGAGACCCGGGCCGTGTCCTCGGTGCGCACCGGCGCCGAGGCCGCCACCGGCAGCCCGGGCGTGCTGGGCACCGAACTGCGCGGCGCCTACGGCTGGCTGACCCTCGACGCCGACGGCAGCTACAGCTACCGGCTCGACAACGACGATCCGACCGTGCAGGCCCTGCGCCGCGGCATCGACACCCTCACCGACAGCTTCAGCTACACGGTGATCGACGCCTCCGGCGCCGAAGACCGCGCCACGCTGAGCGTGACCATCCAGGGCGCCAACGACACGCCGGTGGCCAATCCGGTCCAGGTCATCGCGGTCGAGGCCGGTGGCCAGGCCAACGGCACACCGGGCCTCGATCCGACCGGGAACGTGGTCAGCGTGTTCAACGATGTCGATGGCACCGGCGAGTTGCTGATCGCGTCCGGCATCGCGCGCGGCGTCATCAACGGCGTCATCGGCACGCCCTTCGCCGGGCTCTACGGCTCGCTGCTGCTGAACATCGACGGCACGCTCACCTACACGGTGGACAACAGCAACCCGCTCGTCCAGGCGCTGCGCACCGGGACCGACACGCTGGTCGAGACGTTCACCTACCAGTTGCGCGACCTGGCGGGAGCCACCAGTTCGGCGCCGCTCACCGTCATCATCCAGGGGCGCAACGACAACCCGGTGGCGGTCGACGACGCCGCCTTCGCGACCGAAGCCGGCGGCACCGCCAACGGCACGCCCGGCGTCAACCCCACGGGCAACCTGCTGGCCAACGACACCGATGTCGACGGCGGCGACACCCGTACGCTCACGGGCATCCGCAGCGGTGCCGAAGCCGCCGGCGGCGCGCTCACCGCGGTCGCTTCGAGCCAGGCCATCAATGGCCAGTACGGCACCCTGACCGTGGGCGCAGACGGCAGCTACAGCTACCAGATCGACAACGCCCTGGCGGCCGTGCAGGCGCTGCGACCCGGCGACACCCTGACCGAGGTCTTCAGCTACGGCATGCGCGACACCGCCGGCGCGGCCGACATCGCGCAATTCACCCTCACGCTGCGCGGCGCATGGGACGCGCCGGTGGCGGTGAACGATGTCGCCGTCGGCGTCGGCGACAACGGCCAGGGCAGCAGCGTGAACCCGACCCGCAACGTGCTGCCCAACGACACCGATGTCGACCGCGGCGATGTGCTGCGCGTCTCGGGCATCCGGCTCGGCGACGAAAGCACCGGCGCCGCGCTGCAGGGCGTCAACGCCGCCACCGACAACACCAACGGCACGCTGGTCACCGGGCTCTACGGCCAGCTGATCATCGGCGCCAACGGCGCTTTCACCTACACCATCGACAACACCAACCCGGCGGTGCTGGCCCTGGGCCCGCTGCAGTTCGTCAGCGAGACTTTCACCTACCAGGCGAGCGACCTCGGCGGCCTGAGCGATCTGGCCGAGATCCGCATCGTCATCCGCGGCATCAACGATCCGCCCGTGGCGGTCGTGGACGTCGCTGACGCGGTGGAGGCTGGCGGCCTGAACAACGGGCAGGCGGGCGTGAACCCGCGCGGCAACGTGATCGCCAACGACAGCGACCTCGAAGGCGAGGCGCTGGCGGTCACGGCCGTTCGCACCGGCCCCGAAGCCGGCAGCGGAACGGCAGGCACGGTGGGCAGCACCTTGCGCGGCCTCTACGGCGACCTGACGCTCAACGCCGACGGCAGCTGGAACTACCTGGTCGACAACGCCCTGGCAGAGGTGCAGGCGCTGCGCGCGAGCGGCCAGACCCTGACCGATACCTTCACCTACACGCTGAGCGACATCTGGCGCGCCACCGACACCACCGAACTGCGCATCACCATCGATGGCCGCAACGACACGCCGGTCGCGCAGGACGACGCAGCCACGGCCATCGAAGCCGGCGGCATCGCCAACGGCACGCCGGGGACGAACCCGACCGGCAACGTGCTGGCCAACGACAGCGACGTCGACAGCGTCGCCAACGGCGAGACCCGCCAGGTGCTCGGCGTGAGCAACTCGGCCGGGCGGTCGGTCGCTGCCGGCCAGGTGCTGACGGGCCTGTACGGCCAGCTCACGCTCGACGCCGACGGCCGCTACCGCTATGTGCTGGACAACGCCAACCCTGCCGTGCAGGCCCTGCGCACCGCGGGCGAGACGCTTGGCGAGACCTTCATCTACCGCATGCGCGACACCGCGGGCGCAACCTCCGATGCGCGATTGAGCGTGCTGGTCCGGGGTGCCAACGACACGCCGGTCGCGCTCGACGACCGCAACGTGGCGCCCAACGAACGGCCGGCGCCTCAGGCCACGGGCAACGTGCTGCCGAACGACGCGGACGTCGACGGCGGCGACGGCCTGCAGGTGATCGCGATCCGGACCGGCGAAGAGGCCGGCACCGGCACCGCGGGCGCCATCGGCCAGCCCCTGGTCGGCCGCTACGGCACGCTGGTGATCAACGCCGACGGCAGCTACACCTACACCATCGACCAGAACAATCCCGACGTGCTGGCCTCCGCCGGGCTGGGCCGGGTGCTGCGCGACACCTTCACCTACACGGTAGGCGACCGCCGCGGCGACATCGACCTCGCGGCGCTGGTGCTGGACCTCGACATTCCCGCACCTTACGTGGCACCGCCCTCGTACGACTATTTCAGCTACCTGGACCGCAACGACGACATCGGCCTGCCCTTGCCCGACGTGCGGCCGGGGGTGTATGTCGGGCCGGTGGTGCGGCAGGTGGAGTCGGCGCTGCGGCTGTCCAGCTTCGGCAGCGACGGCAGCGAAAGCGGCTGGCTGGGCACGCCGGAGATCAGGAGCACGTCGCTGGGCGCCGGGCTCGGCATCGTGCCGCGCCAGCACGTCGGGGCCGCGGTGGGCGAAAGCCGGCGCGAGAGCGCGCAGGACTGGGCCTGGATCCTCGGCCGCGAGGGCCGCGTCAACCTCGGCGCCGATGGCCTGCTCGCCGCGCCCTCGCTCTTCACGCCCGACGCCGAGGACCTGGCCGTGAACGACGCGCCACCCGGGCCGCAGACCGCGCAGGGCTTCAGCGCCCAGCTCCAGGCCGCGGCGCGGCGGCTGCATGCGATCGGCCCGGCGCACCCACCCACAGCCGAATGACGACGGCGAAGATCAAAGGATCACACATGGCAGGGAATCCACTCAAGCGCCTGACCGCCGCCCTGGTGCCGGTACTGCTGCTGAGCGCCTGCGGCTCGCTCGAGCCGAGCCCCTACACCCAGGAGGAGCTGCGCAAGCGCGTGACCGAGGACAAGGTCCGCATGTACGTCGACCAGGAGCCGGTGACCCTTCCGATCACCTTCTACGAGGCGGCCGCGCGCGCCCTCAAGTACAACCTCGACTACCGCCTGAAGCTGATGGAGGGCGCGCTGGCCTCGAACCTGCGCGATGTCGCCAGCTACGAGATGCTGCCGCGCGTGGTGGCATCGGCCGGCTACGTCAACCGCAGCAACGATTCGGGCGGCACCTCGGTCGGCATCGAGGACGGCCAGGTCAGCCTGCGCGCCTCGACCTCCGAGCAGCGCGAGCGCGATCTCTATGGCCTGGGCCTGAGCTGGAGCCTGCTCGACTTCGGCGTCGCCTACTACCGCACGCAGCAGAAGTCCGACCAGATCCTGATGGCGAACGAGCGCCGCCGCAAGGTCGCGCAGAACGTGCTGCAGGACGTGCGCAACGCCTACTGGCGCGCGCTCGGTGCGCAGCGCCTGCTGCCGCAGGTCGACGGCCTGCTGGAGCGCACCCACAAGGCACTCGCGGCGGCCCGCGAGGCCGAGACCCAGGGCCTGCTGCCGCGCCAGGACATCCTGGCCTACCAGCGCGCGCTGCTCGACTCGGTGTACCTGCTGACGGTGCGGCGCCAGGACCTGGAGTTCTCGCAGGCCGAACTCGTCGCGCTGATGTCGCTGCCCCCCGGCACCCGCATGGTGCTGGCTGACATGCCCGAGCCGCCGATGACCGAGGTCACGCGCAACGTCGATCGCCTCGAGCAGCTGTCGCTCGAGAACCGGCCCGAGATCATGGAGGAGTGGTACCGCATGCGGGTCGACGACTACGACCTGAAGATCGCCAAGGCCCTGCTGTGGCCCAACGTGAGCCTCAATGTGGGCTACCAGTACGACTCCAACATCTTCCTCTACAACAACTCCTGGAACGCGATCGGCCTGCAGGTCTCGTTCAACCTGCTGAAGCTGGCGCAGCTGCCCTCGCTCAATGCCGCGCAGCAGAGCCAGAACCAGACCGCGGAGGCGCGGCGCACCGCGCTGTCGATGGCGGTGCTGACGCAGGTGCGGGTCGGCTACCTGCGCTACCAGCTGGCGCGCCAGGAGGTGGCCTTCGCCGACGAAAGCCTGCGGGTCGACCAGCGGCTGCTCGAGTATGCGCAGTCCGCGCGCAGCGCCTCGGTCGGCACCGAGCTGGAGCTGATCCGCGCCGAAGGCCGCATGCTGCTGTCGCGCTACCAGCGGGAGGCCGCCTACTCGAACGCCCAGGCGGCGCAGGGCCGGCTCTACAACTCGATCGGCTTCGACGTGCTGCCCGAGGCCATCGACAAGAACGACGTGCGCACGCTGGCGGCGGAGATCGAACGCACGATCAACGGCCAGCGCGGCCTGCTGGCCAGCAACGAGGACAAGACTGATGCCGCCGCCAAGCCTTGATCGCGCCTTGCGGGCGCTGCTGGCCGCCGCCGCGCTCGGGGCGTGGCCCACCGGCTGGGCCGCCGATGCACGCAACGCGTCCGGCCCGGCGGACGACCCGGGCGCGATCCGCGTGCTGCTGGTGGCGCGCACCGAGACCACGCTGTCGAGCCAGATGAACGGCACCATTGGCGAGCTGCAGGCCGAGCTGGGCCAGAAGGTGGCGAAGAATGCCCTGCTCGCCCAGTTCATCTGCACCGAGACGCAGGCGCGTGCCAAGGTGGCCGGCGCGGAGCTCAACATGGCGCGCCAGAACCTCGATGCCAAGCGCAACCTGCAAAAGCTCAACGCCGCCGGCGACCTCGAAGTGCTGATGGCGACCACCGAGGTCGAGAAGACCGAGGGCGCCCTGACCCTGGCGCGCACGCAGACCGGCTACTGCCAGGTGCGCGCACCCTTCGGCGGCCGCATCGCCAAGGTGCTCGCGAAGCCGCACCAGACCGTGAGCGCCGGCACGCCGATGTTCGAGCTGGTGAGCGACGGGCCGCTCAAGGTGCGGCTCAACGTGCCCTCGAAGCTGCTTGCGCGTCTCAAGCCCGGCACGCCGCTCACGGTCGGCATCGACGAAACCGGCAAGAGCTATGCGGCGCAGGTCAGCGCGATCAACGCCCGGGTCGACGCGGTGGCGCAGACCGTCGAGCTGGAGGCGCGCCTCGACGCCGAGCATCCCGAACTGATTCCGGGCATGAGCGGCATCGCCCGCTTCACGACTGGCCCGTGACCGAACCCTCGGCGCACCTCCAGTGGCTGGCCAGCCTGAGCGCGCTGCGCGATCGCGCACTGGCGGCGCCGACGCTGGAGGCACTCGGGTTCTCGATGGCCAACGACCTGCATCCGCTGCTGCGCTTCCGCCAGGCGTTGGTGCTGGCGCAGCAGGGCGACCGCTTGTCGCTGCTGTGCGTCTCGGGCCTGGCCCGGCCGACCGAGGACTCGCCCTACCTGGTCTGGCTGAAACGCGCCGGCCGCTGGCTGTCGACGCAGTTGCCGGACGGCCAGCCGCGCTGGCTGGCGCGCGACGCCCTGGCGCTGCCCGACGACATCGCCGAAGGCTGGGCCGAATGGTGGCCCGCGGGTCTCTGGTGCATCCCGATGCACGACCGCGAAGGCCATCGGCTGGGGCTGCTGGTCTTCCTGCTCGACCAGCCGCCGGCCGAACAGCTGCGCGGGCTGCTGCAGGGCGTCTGGCAGACCTGGGCGCACTGCTGGGCCGCGTTCGCGGCGCGGCGGCGGCTGCCGCGCTGGCGGCCGAGCCGCAGCCAATGGCTGATCGGGCTGGCCGTGCTGGCGGCCCTGCTGCTGCTGCCGGTCAGCCAGACCACGCTGGCGCCGGCCGAGGTGGTGTCGATGAACGCCCAGGTCGTGAGTTCGCCGATCGACGGCGTGATCCAGCGCATGCAGGTGCGGCCCAACCAGGCGGTCGACGTGGGCACGCCGCTGTTCCTGCTCGACGAGACCACGCTGCGCAATCGCGCCGACGTGCTCGGCAAGGAAGTCGCGGTGGCCGACGCCGAGCTGCAGGCCGCCAGCCAGCGCGCCTTCGACAATCCGCAGAGCAAGAACGAGCTGACCCTGCTGGGCGCCCAGGCGCGGCAGCGCCGGGCCGAGCTGGCGGCGGTCGAGGCGCAGCTCAAGCGCACCCAGGTGCTGTCGCCGCGGGCCGGGGTGGCGGTCTTCAGCGACCCGGACGACTGGCTCGGCAAGCCGGTGGTGACCGGCGAGCGCATCCTGCACGTGGCCGACCCGACGCAGCCCGGCATGCGCGTGCAGCTGCCGGTCGCCGACGCCATCGCGATCGAGCCCGGCGCCCCCGTGACGCTGTTCCTCACCGCCCACCCGCTCGACCCCCTGCACGGCCGCATCCTCGAGACCAGCTACCAGGCCAGGACCAGCGACGAAGGCGTGGCCTCGTACCGCCTGCTGGCCAGCATCGAGGGCACGCCGGCCCACGCGCGGCTCGGCCTGCATGGCACGGCCAAGCTGCAGGGCGAGCGCGTGGTGCTGGGCTACTACCTGCTGCGCCGGCCGCTGGCTGCGCTGCGCGCCTGGACCGGATGGTGAACGACGACGCCGCCGACCGGCCGACCCCGCCGCTGCGCGAGGACCTGCGGCTGCGCGAGGCCGCGCCGGGCCTGCGCGGCGATCCGGCCTGGGTGATCCAGGACACCGTGCTCAATCGCTTCTACCGGATCGGCTGGCTCGAGTTCGAATGCCTGCTGCGCTGGGAGCAGTCGCCGCGCCAGATCAGCCGCCAGATCGCGGCCCAGACGGCGCTCCGGCCGGAGGTGGGGCAGGTGCTCGACTTCCGTCGCTTTCTCGAGCAGAACCAGCTGCTGCGACCCGGCCCCGAAGGCATCGCGCGGCTGCAGAACGGCAGCCCGTCGCGGCGCTGGACCAGCTGGCGCTGGTGGCTGCACCACTACCTGTTCTTCCGCATTCCGCTGCTGCGTCCGCAGCGGCTGCTGGGCCGCGTCGCGGGCCATCTCGACTGGCTGTTCCATCCGTTCATGGCCTGGGCCGTGATCCTGCTGAGCCTGGCCGGCATCGTGATGGTGCTGCACCAGTGGGACAGCTTCGCGAGCGCGGTGGTGGAATCCTTCACGACCGAAGGACTGCTGAGTTTTGCGCTGGCGCTGATCGTCGCCAAGACGCTCCACGAGCTCGGGCATGCGCTGGTGGCGACGCGGCTCGGCCTGCGCGTGGCCCACATGGGCGTGGCTTTCGTCGTCATGTGGCCGATGCTCTACACCGACACCGGCGAAAGCTGGAAGCTGCCGAGCGCGCGCCAGCGGCTGGCGATCGCCTCGGCCGGCATCCTCACCGAGCTCGGGCTCGCCGGCCTGGCGACGCTGGGCTGGGCGCTCTCGGACCCGGGGCCGCTGCGCAATGCGCTGCTGTACCTCGCGACCACCAGCTGGGTGTTGTCGCTGGCGCTCAATGCCAGCCCCTTCATGCGCTTCGACGGCTACTTCATCCTGTCGGACCTGCTGGACTTGCCGAACCTGCACGAGCGCTCCTCGGCCCTGGCCCGGGTCGCGCTGCGACGCACGCTGCTGGGCCTGCCCGAGCCCTGGCCGGAGGATTTCGCGCCGCCGCGCCGGCGGCTATTGGTGGCCTTCGCGATGCTCACCTGGCTCTATCGCCTGGTGGTCTTCCTCGGCATCGCGGTGGCGGTCTACCTGTTCTTCTTCAAGGCGCTCGGGATCCTCCTGTTCGCAGTCGAGATCGCGTGGTTCATCGCGATGCCGGTGTGGCGCGAACTCAGGCACTGGTGGGCGCGGCGCAGGGAAGTGGTGCCCGGGCGCCGGCTGCTGCTCGGCGCCGTGCTGCTCGGCCTGCTGCTGCTGCTGGCCGTGCCCTGGCGCACGCAGGTCCATGCCGTCGGGCTGGCGCGCGCCGAAATGCAGATGCGCGTCTTTGCGCCCTACCCGGCCCTGCTGCAGCAGGTCCGCCCCGCGGGCCCGGTGCGGGCGGGCGAGACGCTGGCCGTGCTCGACGAGCCGGACATCATGGCCCGCTCGCAGGCCAACGAGGCCAGCATCCGCGGCTACCAGGAACGCCTGGCCGGACTGATCGCCGACCCTTCCGGCCTCGAGCGGCAGGCCGGCATCCGCCAGCGGCTCGGCGTGCAGGTCGAGCAGGCGCGCGCGGCCCGCGCCGAGATGGCGCGGCTGCAGTTGCAGGCGCCGTTCGCGGGCCAGTGGCTGGACCTCGATCCCGAGCGGCGCGGCGGCCAGTGGATCGGCAGCCGCGAACTGATCGGCGTGCTGGTCGATCCGTCGCGCTGGCAGGTCGATGCCTATGTGCGGCAGGACGAGGTGCAGCGCCTGGCGCCGGGGGGCAGGCTGCGCTTCTACCCCGAAGGGCAGCCCACGCCGATCGAGGGCCGCGTGATCGACGTCGGCAGCACCCGCATCAACCAGCTCGAGCACGCGGCGCTGGCGTCGCGCTTCGGCGGGCCGCTCGGCGTCGCGCCGCACGGCGAGGCGCTGGTGCCGACGCCGGCGCTGTTCCATGTGCTGGTGCAGCTCGAAGCGCCACCGCCGGCCTTGCGCGAAACCCGGGGCCACCTGCAGATCGAGGCCGCGCGGCGCAGCCTGCTGGGCGAGGGACTGACCCGCGTGTTCGCGGTGCTGCTGCGCGAGAGCGGGTTCTGAAGCTCAGGCAGGGGCCGGCGAGCCGATGCGCTTGCGCTGCCAGGTCACGTAGACCATCGACACCACCACGTTCACCAGCAGGTAGAGCAGGATCGCCGCCGTCACGCCGGGCTCGTTCGGAAAGTTGATGGTCGCCAGCGCCAGCGCGATGCCCGGATGGCGCGACGCGGTCGACAGCGCGAGCACCACGCGATCCTTCGCGTCGGGCCCGCCCAGCCAGTGGCCGGCGGCCAGCCCGGCGACGATGAAGCCGACCAGCGCCACGATGGTGCCGTTGCCGAACAGCGCCAGGATCGCGTGCCGGCTGGCGAACACGATCAGCAGCGCGACGACGGCCAGCAGGACGGTGCCGATGATGGCGGCCGGGCGGGCGATGCGGGCGGCCACCCGCGGCAGCAGGGCCTGTACCCCCATGCCGGCAGCCAGCGGCAGCAGCACCGCCTTCAGGATCACCAGCGCGATGGCGCCGAGGGGCATCTCGAACTGGCGGCCGAAGGCTTGCGCCATTAGCATCACGCCGAGCGGCGTGACCAGGACCGACAGCACCCCCATCGTCACCAGCAGGCCCAGGCCGTAGGACTGCCGTCCTCCGGCCTTGCCCTCCTTCTTCATCAACAAGGGCGGCACCGGCGACAGCGACAGCGCCACCAGTGCCACCTCGATCTCGCGCCGCAGGTCGAAGGCCAGGTCGAGCGCGATGGCCAGCAGCGGCATGACCAGGAACATCGCCACGAAGGAACGCAGGAAGCACAGGGGACGGCGCACCACGTACAGCACGTCGTCGAGGGTGGCGTCCAGGCCGTAGCCGAAGACGGTGATCACGATGCTCGCCTGCGCGGCGAGCATGATCATTTCCTGAATGGTCATGGCGGTGGCTGATGAATCGGTCCGCGCGTCGCGATCGGCGCCTTCCCAGAATACGAGCGGCACCGAATTCCGGCTACTGTCCTTTGGTGCAGTCGGCACCACGCAGGGGCAGAATGCGCAGGGAAGCTGCCGCTGTCCGCTAGGATGGGAAGGCCGCTCGTCCCGTCGCCCGCCGTCCACGCGTCGCTCCAGCGCCTCGAAGATGTCCTCGCCACATCACCGAGGACCAACGGGCGACCCAGATCATCCGCCGGCTGGACGCGCTCTTCCGGCGCGGAGAGACGAGATTCGTGCGGTTGGATCTCAATGCGCTGATGGGCGCACGGTCGCCATCGGTCGCGCAGTGCAGGGCGGGCCGTCGACCTGCGGGAAGCGCCCAGGGCTTTGTCCGGTTTGCCAGTCGCGCCCCGGCGCTGGTCGGCAGCTGCTAGGCCTTCTCGACCGCCCGCCGCCGGCCGGCCGGCGGCGCGGCTGGCGCTTCGGGCTTCCGGGGTGCGGCCAGCGCCCTGCCGGCCGGCATGCTCGCGATGGCGTCGGCATAGACATTGCCGCCGCTCGAGATGTGGCCGGTCATCGCTCGGTAGGCCGCGTCCTCATCGCCGGCCACGATGGCCTCCAGGAGGGTCTGGTGCTCGGCGAGCGAGTTGCGGATGCGGTTGGGGCGGTCGAACAGGGCCCGCTGCGGATGCCGCATGCGCAGGCGCATCGAGCGCAGCTGCCGCGCCAGCACTTCGTTGAGGCTGCCGTCGTAGATGATCTCGTGGAAGACCCGATTGGCCTGGCCGTAGGCCTCGGCGTCGTCCTGGGCCGCGGCCCGCTGGCAGGCGCCATGGGCTTCCTGCAGCTGCTTGCGCTGCGCCGCCGGCATGCGCCGCGCGGCCAGCCGCGCCGCCAGGCCCTCGAGTTCCATGAGGATCTCGAGCATCGCGATGTATTCGGGCAGCGACAGCGTCGCGACCACCGCGCCCTGGCGCGGCAGCGTGGTGACCAGACCCGCCGACATCAGTTGCAGGATCGCCTCGCGCGCCGGCGTGCGAGAGACCGCGAAGCGGTCCATCAGTTCCTGCTCGTCGATGCGCGAACCGGCGTCGAGCTTGCCTGAGACGATCTCGGCCTCGAGGGCTTCGCGGATCTTGTCGCTCAGGTTGATGCGGGGGGAACTGGCCATGGGGGACTCCTGCCACTATCTTAATCGCGCCGGACACGCAGCAAGGCCGTCCGAATACGCAAGAAGGCCGGTTGAATATGCATGCACATGCATCCTAGGCACCGGCCGCGCTTTCTCTCTGCCGCGCCCGCAGCGCGTCGTCGAAGCGGTCGAAGCGCGCCTCGGCGAAGGCCGGGCGCTGCCGCACCGCGGCCCACCAGGCATGCACGCGCGGATGCAGGTCGGCGCCCAGCGCCTGCGGCGCGATCTCGTCGATGCGCGCGATGAAGGGCACCGCCGCGATGTCGGCGAGCGAATAGCGATCGCCGACCAGCCAGTTCGATGCGGCCAGCATCTGCTCCATCTTGTCGACCAGCTGCAGCAGCTTGCCGAGTGCCGCCGCCTTCTCTTCCTCGGTATACGGCTGGCGCGCGATCCGGGTCCAGGCCTCGCGGCGCTCGGCCGTGGGGATGCGGGCCAGCTTCTCCTGCAGCTGGGCATCGCTCCACTGGCTGGCGCCGGGCTGCAGTGCGATGCTCCAGTTCAGGATCAGCAGGTTGGGCAGCGACTTCTCGTCGGTCCAGCGCACGAAGTTGCGCATCACGGCGCGCTCGTAGGGGTCCGAGGGGCGCAGCGGCGGCTGCGGATGAAGCTCGTCCAGGTACTCGCAGATGGTCGAGCTCTCGTAGAGCGAGCGGCCCGGGCCGATCAGCAGCGCCGGCACCACGCCATTGGGGTTCATCGCCAGGAACCCGGGCGCGTGATGCTCCTGCCGGCTCATGTCGATCGGAATGCTTTCATAAGGCAGCGCTTTTTCCGCGAGGCAGAGCCGCACGCGGCGCGAGGCGCTGGAAAGCCATCCGTGGAAGAGTTTCATGGGTCGGTTGCCGATGGGTTTCAGGGAACGAGCACGGGCGCGCCGGTGGTCAGCCGGCCTTCGAGCTCCCGATGGGCGCGCTGGACGTCGGCCAGCGCGTAGCGGTGCTTGACCTCCAGCCGGACGGCGCCGGACTGCACCGCCTCGAACAGCGCCGCGGCCGAGCGGCGCAGGTCCGCGGGGTCGGCGATGAAGCTGCGCAGCGTGGGTCTGGACACGCTGAGCGAGCGCGCGTGAAGCAACTGCAGGTCGAAGCCCTCGACGTCGCCGGAGGCAGTGCCGTAGTTGATCGCCATGCCGAGCGTCTTCAGGCAGCCGAGCGAGGGCACGAAGACGTCCTTGCCCACGGCGTCGTAGACCACGGCGACGCCCGCGCCTGCGGTCAGCTCCAGGGTCCGGGCGACGAAGTCCTCGCGCCGGTAGTCGATCACGTGATGGCAGCCGTGGGCCTGCGCCACGGCCACCTTTTCCTCGGAGCCAACCGTGCCGATCACGGTGGCGCCGAGCGCGCGCGCCCATTGGGAGAGGATCACGCCCATGCCGCCGGCGGCCGCATGGACCAGCACCGCGTCGCCCGGCTTCACCACGTAGAGCCGGCGCAGCAGGTACTCGGCCGTGAGGCCGCGCAGCAGGCTGGCGCCGGCCACTTCCTGCGAGAAGCCCTCGGGCAGCGGGATCACGCGCGAGGCATGCACGTTGCGGATCGCCTGGTAGGCGCCGGGCTGGAAGTACGCCACCGGCTGGCCCACGCGCAGCAGGTCGACGCCCTCCCCCAGCGCCTGCACCACGCCCGCGCCTTGCGAGCCGAGCGTGATCGGGAAGGGCTCGCCACCGTGCGGGCCGTGCGCGCCCTTGCGCTGGTAGATGTCGGCGAAGTTGAGACCGATCGCGGTCTGGCGGATCTGCACTTCGCCGGGCGCCGGCGGCCCGAGTTCGACCTGGACGCGTTCGAGGACGCCCGGGTCACCGTGCCTGTGGATATGGATCGCGGTGCTTTGCATGCGTGGGATGAAGGGTGGAAGGCCTGCGCATTCTAGGTTTGCGGCGTACTTCGATGAAGTTCATCCGTATACAGATAAACCCTATTTGCATTTTTTGTCGAGCCATCAATACACTCGCGGCCTGTCAAATTCCAAGCACCGGAGACCCCAATGAGCCTCAGCAGAAGACAGTTCGGCAGCTTCGCCGCCGCCCTGGCGGCCGCGCCCTGGGCCGGCGCGCAGCAGCCGGCACCGGCGAATCTCGCCGCCCTGCACGAGGCCGCGAAGAAGGAAGGCGAGCTGACCTGGTACATCGTGTTCCTGCCCTCCGAGGATGCGGAGAACATGGCCCGCGCCTTCACGGCCCGCTATCCGGGCATCAAGGTGAACGTGGTGCGCACCACCGCCCAGGTCGCATTCCAGCGCCTCAACCAGGACCTGAAGGCCGGCACCGCCAACTGCGATGTCTTCTCCTCCACCGACATCGGCCACTACGTGGATCTCAAGTCGCGCAAGCTGCTGACCCGCTACACGCCTTCATCGGCGGCGCTGATGGACAGCCGGCTGCAGAACATCGACCCCGACGGCTACTACCACGTGGCCAGCGTCGCGATGGTCGGGCTGATCTACAACACGAACAAGGTCAAGCCCGCGGAGGCGCCCACCAGCTGGGCCGACCTGGTCGATCCCAAGTGGCGCGGCCTGGCGTCGGTCGGCCACCCGGGCTTCAGCGGCTTCGTCGGCGCCTGGGGGATCGAGATGCGCAAGCTCTACGGCGACGGCTGGTTCAAGAAGCTGGCCGACAACAAGCCGCAGGTCGGCCGCTCGATCATCGACACGGTCACCACGGTCAATTCGGGCGAGCGCTCGATCTCGGCGGGACCGATCAACCTCGCGGCCCTGATGGCGTCGAAGGGCAATCCGCTGGCGGTCGTGGCGCCCAGGGAAGGCACCTCGCTGATGCTCTCGCCCTCGGCCATCATGGCCAACGCACCGCATCCCAACGCCTCCAGGCTGTTCATGGAATGGCTGCTGGTCAGCGAGGACACCGAGCGCATCGCGCGCGAGCTGTACGGCATCCCCAAGCGCGCCGGCGCCAAGTCGCTGCCGGGCGTGCTCGGCCTCGGCGACGTCAAGACGGTGCTGCGTCCGACCGCCAAGGAGTCGGTCGAGCAGCTGCCGCAGGTCATCGAGCTCTGGAAGGACGCCTTCGGTGTCTGAAACGAGGATGACTGCCGCGCTCGCCGCCTCGCCGGCCGGCATCCGCGTGCCGAGCCGGCTGGCCGACCCCTCGCTCTGGCTCTTCGGCGGCCTGGTCCTGCTGCTCGTCGGGCTGGTCGCCAATCCCATCCTGCGGCTGGTCTGGGAAAGCTTCCATGCGGCCGACGGGTCGCTGTCGCTCGCCAGCTATGCCGCGGCGCTGGGGCGTGGGCGGCACCTGCAGGCGCTGCTCAACTCGCTCTACCTGGGCCTGGCCGTGACGGCGCTGGCGCTCGCGCTCGGGGTGCCGCTGGCGCTGGCGGTCTCGCGCACCAACATGCCCGGGCGCGGCTTCACGCATGTGAGCGTGCTGGCCGCCTTCGTGATGCCGAACTTCCTGGGCGCCATCGCCTGGATCCTGCTGGCCGGGCCCAACGCCGGCTGGCTCAACCGGCTCTGGGCCGAGGCGCTGGGCGTGGACAAGGGGCCCTTCAACATCTTCAGCTTCTGGGGCCTGGCCTTCGTGATCGCGCTCTACACCTACCCGCTGATCTACGTCTTCACCAAGTCGGCGCTCGACCTGGTGTCGACCGAACTGGAAGACGCGGCGGCGATCCACGGCGCCGGCAAGTTCCGCACCCTGGCCCGCGTGACGCTGCCGCTGGTCATGCCCTCGATCGTCGGCGCCGCGATCCTGATCTTCCTCGAGTCGGTCGCGCTCTACGGCACGCCCGCGCTGATCGCCATTCCCGCCGGCATCAACCTGGCGACCACGCAGCTGGTGTCCTTCTTCGAGTACCCGCTGAAGGTCGAGCAGGCGGCCGCCTTCTCGATGCCGATCCTGGCGCTGACGGTGCTGATGCTCTACCTGCAGCGCCGCCTGCTCGCGCGCAAGGGCTTCGTCTCGGTGTCGGGCAAGGGCGGCGAGCGCCGGCCCTTCGACATCGGCGCCTGGAAGTGGCTGCTGCTGGGCTACTCGGTGCTGGTGTCGGTGCTGACCGTCGTGATGCCGATGATCATCCTGGTGCTGGCTTCGCTGTCGAAGGCCTGGGGCCGCGGCATCGGCGCCGGCAACCTCACGCTCGCCAATTTCCACAACATCTTCTTCGAGCAGCTCACGGTGCGCTCGGCGCTGCTGAACACCGTGAGCTATTCCGCCGCGACCGCCCTGGTGTGCGTCGCGATGGGGGTCTGCGTGGCCTACGCCACGCAGCGACGGATCACGCCCTTCCCGACGCTGATCCAGTTCCTCGCGCTGGCGCCGGTGGCGGTGCCCGGGCTGATCCTGGCGATCGGCCTCTATGCCGCCTATGCCGGGCCGCCCTTCTCGCTCTACGGCACCGGCGCGCTGATCGTGGTCGCCTTCACCACCCGCTTCCTGCCGATCGCGGTGACGGCCAGCGCGGCCTCGATCCGATCGCTCAACCCCGAGCTCGAGGAAGCGGTGCGCATCCTGGGCGGCGGTCGCCTCACGGTGCTGGGCCGGGTGGTGGTGCCGCTGCTCAAGAAGTCGCTGGTGGGGGTCTTCATCCTGGTCTTCGTCATCTGCACCAAGGAACTGTCGACCGCCGTCTTCCTCACCGGACCGGCCTCGCGCGTGGTCTCGGTGCTCACGCTCGACCTCAGCGAGCAGGGCAACTACGAAAGCCTCGCCGCGATGGGCGTGGTGCTGGTGGTCATCGTCACGCTGGTGGTCGGCATCGGCATGCGCATCGCGGGCCGCGACTTCATGCTGCGCCGCGCCTGAAAGGCAATTCCCATGTCCAAACTCGAACTCAAGAACGTGCGCAAGCAGTACGGCGCGGTGCCGGTGGTCGAAGACCTGAGCCTGCAGCTGCGCAAGGGCGAGCTGGTCACCCTGCTGGGCCCCTCGGGCTGCGGCAAGACGACCACCCTGCGCATGATCGCCGGCTTCATCGAGCTCAGCGCGGGATCGATCGCGATCGACGGCCAGCAGATTTCGGGCGCCGGTCGCACCGTGCCGCCCGAGCACCGCGGCATGTCGATGATCTTCCAGAGCTACGCCATCTGGCCCAACATGACGGTGGCCGAGAACGTGGGCTTCGGCCTGAACGTGCGGCGCGTGGCGGCCGACGAATGCCGGCGCCGCGTGGCCGAGATCCTCGACGTGGTCAAGCTCGGCGCGCTGGCGCAGCGCTACCCGGCCGAGCTCTCGGGCGGCCAGCAGCAGCGCGTGGCGCTCGCGCGCGCGATGGTGGTCAGGCCCGAAGTGCTGCTGCTCGACGAGCCGCTGTCGAACCTCGACGCCAACCTGCGCGAGGAGATGGCCGGCGAGATCCGCCGCCTGCACGACGAGTTCCATTTCACGACGGTCTACGTCACGCACGACCAGACCGAGGCGATGACGATCTCGGACCGCATCGCGGTCATCCACCAGGGGCGCCTGGAGCAGATCGACACGCCGTGGAACCTCTACAACCGGCCGCGCACCCCCTTCGTCGCCGGCTTCATCGGCCAGACCAACCTGGTCGAAGCCCAGCTGCACGACGGGCGCATCGCGCTGCGCGGACTGGCAGGCACCCTGCCGGTCGAAGGCGCCTCGTCGTCGGCCGCCGCCCGCGTGTCGATCCGGCCGCAGTCGCTGTTCCTGGGCCCGGCGGGCAGCGGCGCGCTGCCGATGGGCGCGGTGTCGGTGCTGGCCCGGACCTACCTGGGCGAGTACTGGGACTACCTGGTGCGTCCGGCCGGCGGCGGCGACGAACTGAAGGTCCATGCACCGCCGTCGAGCGTGCTCGACATCGGCCACGAATCGCTGCTCTCGATCGACCCGCGCGGCGTGGCGCTCGTGAGCTGAAGAACAAACCCACAGGACGGAGACCGCAACCATGCAGAAAGACCCCCATGCCATTCGCCGCCGCAGCCTTCTGGGCGCCGCCGCGGCCACCGGCGCCCTGTGGTGCGCCCAGGGCGCCCGCGCCATGACCGAGAACGAGATATTCCCGATCGTCGAGACCTCCAACGGCCGCCTGCGCGGACTGATGTCGGGCGGCATCGCGGTGTTCAAGGGCGTGCATTACGGCGCCGATACCGCGGGCGCGAACCGCTTCATGCCGCCCGCGCCGGTGGTGCGCTGGGCCGGCGTGCGCGACGCCACGGCCTACGGCAACTACGCGCCGCAGCTGCCGGCCGACCGGCGGCGCGCCTACGCCGACCTCATCATGTACGACCTGCAGCCCGGCGGCATGGGCGAGGACTGCCTGGTGATGAACATCTGGACGCCTTCGGCCTCGCCCTCGTCCGGCGCCAGGCGGCCGGTCATGGTCCACCTGCACGGCGGCGGCTACTACGCGGGCTCGGGCAATTCGCCCCAGTTCGACGGCGAGATGCTGGCGCGCTTCGGCGATGCGGTGGTGGTCACGCTCAACCACCGTCTGGGATCCTTCGGCTTCCTCGACCTGTCGGAGCTCGGCGGCAGCGACGCCGCCCGCTCCGGCACGGTGGGCATGCTCGACATCGTGGCGGCGCTGGGCTGGATCCAGCAGAACATCGCGGCCTTCGGGGGCGACCCGCAGCGCGTGCTGGTGTTCGGCCAGTCGGGCGGCGGCCTGAAGACCAGCGTGCTGATGGCGATGCCTTCGGCGCGCGGACTGTTCCACCGCGCGGGCGTGATGAGCGGCTCGGCCCTGCGCGTGACCACGCAGGACGCCTCGCGCCAGGCGGCGAGCGAATTCGTCGCTGCGCTCGGCCTCGGCAAGGACCCCCTGCGCCAGCTGCAGGCCCTGCCGATGCAGACCCTGCTGGCCGCGCAAGTGACCCTGGAGAACGCCGACCGCGCCAAGGGCGAGGCGCCGCGCGCCTTCTCGCCGGTGCTCGACGGCAGCGCCATCGCGCGCCATCCCTTCGATCCCGATGCCCCGGCCCTGTCGGCCGAAGTGCCGATGATCGTGAGCACGGTGCTCGACGAGCGCGCTTACCGCATGGTCAATTTCGACCTCGACGAGGCGGGCCTGCTCAAGTTCGCGCAGGCGCGCGTGGGCGCGGACGGCCGCCAGCTGGTCGCGATGTACCGCGACGAGGACCCCGCGGCTTCGCCCTACGTGCTGCAGGCGCGGATCGACACCGACATGACCTTTCGCCGCACCGCGCAGGTGCAGGCGGCGCGCAAGGCCGCGGCCGGTGCGGCGCCGGCCTACAGCTACCTCTGGAAGATCCCGAGCCCGGCCTACGGCGGGCGCTACGGCGCGCCGCACGGCACCGACATCGGCCCCAGCCTGCACGACATCCGCCACGGCCTGAACGGGCCGAGCGCCGAGAGCGTGCGCCTGGCCGACCAGCTGGCCGGCGCCTGGGTCGCGTTCGCGGCCAGCGGCGACCCGAACAACGCCCGCACGCCGCGCTGGGCGCCCTACACGGCCGGGCAGCGCAGCACGCTGGTCTTCGAGGGCGACAGCAGCCGCACGCGCACGCAGGACGACCCGCGCAAGTCCTTTCGTGCGTACTGGGCGGCGCACTGACGTGCGGGGCGCTCCGCCCCTCTCCTTTCTCTTCACTTTTCTCCCAAGGCTTCCATGTCGACTTCCGCGCCTTCGCCGCTCCCGCTCTCGGGCTTCAAGGTCCTCGACCTGACCATCGCGCGGGCCGGCCCGACCGCCGTGCGCCTGCTGGCCGACTGGGGCGCCGACGTGACGCGGGTCGAGCCGCCCGCGCGCAAGGACCGGGGCTCCGTCACGGGCCGCCGACGCGGCCCGGACGAGCAGAACCTGCACCGCAACAAGCGCAGCCTCTGCCTGGACCTCAAGACGCCGCAAGGCGCCCGGGTGCTGCGCCGCCTGATCGAGCGCAGCGACGTGGTGGCCGAGAATTTCCGCTCGGACGTCAAGACGCGCCTGGGCCTGGGCTACGAGCAGTTGAAGGAACTCAACCCGCGGATCATCCTCGCGAGCATCTCGGGCTTCGGCCAGGACGGCCCCTACAGCGACCGCCCGGGCGTGGACCAGATCGTGCAAGGGATGTCGGGCCTGAGCTCGGTGACCGGCGAGCCCGGGCGCGGCGCCGTGCGCACCGGCATCGCGATCTCCGACACCACTGCGGGCATGTTCCTGGGCCAGGGCATCCTGCTGGCGCTGCTGCACCGCGAGCGCAGCGGCGAAGGCCAATGGGTCCATACCTCGCTGATCGAGGGCATGCTGAACAAGCTCGACTTCCAGGGCGCACGCTACACGGTGGCTGGCGACATCCCGGTGCAGGAAGGCAACGCGCATCCGACCCAGGTGCCGATGAGCACCTTCGACGCCAGCGACGGCCAGGTCAACATCTGCGCCAGCACGCAGTACATGTGGGCCGGCTTCTGCGAGGCGCTGGGCGCGCACGCGCTGCATCAGGAC
This sequence comes from Variovorax davisae, assembly GCF_030316845.1. GTDB lineage: Bacteria > Pseudomonadota > Gammaproteobacteria > Burkholderiales > Burkholderiaceae_C > Variovorax > Variovorax davisae. Next base: position 281,183 of record NZ_JASZYS010000008.1, on the reverse strand, counting down.
GCGGACTACCAGAGCTTCGAGTCGCGGGTGGCGCATCGGCGCCAGCTCGACGCCGCGGTCAACGAAGTGACGCGCCGGTTCACGGTCGCGGAACTGGTCGCGAAGCTGAATCCGGCCGGCGTGCCCTGCGGTCCGGTCTACAACATCGGCCAGGCCTTCGAGGACCTGCAGGTCAAGCACCTGCGCATGACGCGCCCGGCCAAGCACCCGGTGCTCGGCGAAGTCAACCTGATCCGCTCGCCGATCAATCTGTCGGCCTTTCCGCATCCCGAGTATTTTCATCATGCAGCGCCCGACCCCGGCGAGCAGACCGACGCCCTGCTGGCCGAGCTGGGCTACGGCGCCGACGAGATCTCGGCGATGAAGAGCGAAGGAGCGGTCGAGTGAGCGCCCGGTCGCTGCCCCTGGCGACGGCCAGGATCATCGCTGCGGTAGAGGACGGCGTGGGCTGGATCACCTTCAACAACCCCGAGCGACGCAATGCGATGTCGCTCGAGATGTGGCAGGGCCTGGGCGATGCCGCCGAGGCCTTCCAGCAGGACGCCGAGGTGCGCGTGGTGGTGATGCGCGGGGCGGGCGGCAAGTCCTTCGCGGCCGGCGCCGACATCTCCGAGTTCGAGCAGCACCGCGCCAACGCCGAGCAGAAGAAGAGCTATGGCGAGATCGCGGCGCGCGCCCATGCCGGCCTCTCGCGGCTCGGCAAGCCGCTGATCGCGATGATCGAAGGCTTCTGCATCGGCGGCGGACTGGCGCTGGCCCTGGGCGCGGACCTGCGCTTCGCGAGCACGAACGCCAGCTTCGGCATCCCGGCCGCCAAACTCGGCCTGGGCTACGACTACGACGGCCTCGCGGCGCTCGCGCGCGTGGTGGGCCCGTCGGCGGCCAAGGACATGCTCTTCAGCGCCCGCTTCCTCGCCGCCGACGAGGCGCTGCGCATCGGCCTGGTCAACTTCACGGTCGATGCCGCGGACCTGGAAGAACGGGTGCGCGCCTACGCCGCGTCCGTGGCGGCCAACGCCCCGTTGACCGTGCTCGCCGCCAAGTCCGCGGTGCGCCTCTTCGAGCAATACTCGGCGGCCGCGGACGCGCGCGAGGTGGCCGCGGCGGTCGACCGCTGCTTCGACAGCGAAGACTACAAGGAAGGCCGCCGCGCCTTCCTCGAGAAGCGCAAGCCCCAATTCCATGGACGCTGACATGAGCACCCCCGAACTTTCAGTGAGCGGCGCCGTCGCTACCATCACGCTGCGCCGCCCCGAACAGGCCAACCGCCTGAGCCCGGAGGACCTCGCGACCCTGGCCGCGCACATCGCCACGCTCAACGCCACGCCCGAGGTGCTGGTGCTGCAGCTTCGCGGCGAAGGCAAGTACTTCTGCAGCGGCTACGACATCTCGCGCATCGGCGCGGCACGCTCGGTGAACTTCGAGGAGGTGGTCGATGCCCTCGAAGACGCCCGGCCGGTGACCATCGCGCTGGTCCACGGCGGTGTGTACGGCGGCGCCACCGACTTCGCGCTGGCCTGCGACTTCCGGCTCGGCGTGCCCGGCGCCGACATGTTCATGCCGGCCGCGCGGCTGGGCCTGCACTTCTACCAGCGCGGACTCGAAAGGTACGTGAGCCGGCTGGGCCTGGACAACGCGAAGCGGCTGTTCCTGACCGCCGAGAAGATCGGCGCCGAGGAAATGAAGGCCATCGGCTTCCTCACGCAACTGGTGCAGGCCGGCGAGCTGGAGGCGGCCGCGGCGCGTCTCGCGGCCACCTGTGCCGGCATGGCGCCGATCGCCCTGCTGGGCATGAAGCGCCACCTCAACCGCATCGGCCGCGGCGTGCTGAACGTGGCCGAACTGCAGGACGACATGCGGCGCGCGATCGACTCCGACGACCTGCGCGAAGGCCAGGCCGCGTGGTCCGAGAAGCGCGCGCCGCGATTCACGGGCCGATAGGGCCCGCACCAGGAGACAAGATGACGACCAAGATCCTTCTCGCCGCGCTGGCGGCCCTCGCCTGCATGGCCGGCGCGCAGGCCCAGACCTATCCGAGCAAGCCGATCCGCCTCGTCATCGGCTACTCGCCGGCCGGCGCGGCCGATTTCATCGCGCGCATCGTGGCCGACGCCATGGGCAAGGAACTCGGGCAGCCGATCCTGGTCGACAACAAGCCCGGCGCCGGCAGCACGCTCGCCTCGACGCTGCTGTGGCGCGCGCCGGCCGACGGCTACACGCTGGGGCTGGCGACCGGCACGCTCTACGGCATCGACCAGCATCTCTACAAGGTGAAGTACACGGCGGCCGACTTCACGCCGATCACGCTGCTGACCATCTCGCCGCTGGTGCTGGCGGTCAACCCGAAGCTGGGCGTCAACAGCCTCGGCGAACTGGTCGCCAAGGTCAGGGCCAACCCCGGCAAGCTCAACTATTCGTCCTCCGGCATCGGCGGCTCGCCGCACCTGGCGGCCACGTCCTTCGAAAGGGCGATCGGCGCGCCCATGGCCCACATCCCGTTCAAGGGCGGCGCGCCGGCCTTGCAGGCGGTCGCGGCGGGCGACGTCGACCTGTCCTTCGGCACGGCCGCCTCGGTGCTGCCGCTGGGCAAGCAGGAGGTGGTGAAGATGCTCGGCGTGACCACCGCCCAGCCCTCTGCGGTGGCGCCCGGCATGCCGACCCTGGCGTCGCAGGGCCTGCCCGGCTTCGACTTCACGTTCTGGTTCGGCCTGTTCGGGCCGGCCAACCTGCCCCGGGACGTGAGCGAGAAGCTGTTCGCCGCCGCCACCCGGGCGCTGGCCGATCCCCAGGTGCAGGAGAAGCTGCTGGGCACCGGCAACGAAGCCGCGCCCTCGGCCTCGCCGGCCGACTTCCACCGCTGGGCCACGGCCAGCGGCCGGGTCCAGCTCGAGCGGATCAGGGAGGCGAACGTCAAGGTCGACTAACGGCCTTCGCAGGCCGCCCCGGCCGTCGTGCAGGGTCGCGCGACGCTTCGATTTATGGCAAGCTTCAAAGCGCCGGAAGATCGGCGCTTTCAGCGCAACCTCCATGCTGCCCACGACCCAATACGCGAAGAGCGGTGGCGTCAACATCGCCTACCAGACGGTCGGCAACGGTCCACGCGACCTGGTGCTGGTGCCGGGGTGGGTCTCGAACCTCGATGTCTTCTGGGAAGAGCCGGTGCTGGCGCGGATGTTCGCGCGGCTGGCCTCGTTCTCCCGGCTGATCCTGTTCGACAAGCGGGGGACGGGCCTGTCGGACCGCGTCAACAACATGCCCAGCCTCGAGGTTCGCATGGACGACGTGCGCGCCGTGATGGACGCCGTCGGCTCTGAGCGCGCGGCGCTGTTCGGCTACTCGGAGGGCGGCGCGATGTGCGCGCTGTTCGCCGCCACCTACCCGGCGCGCGCGACGGCGCTCATCATGGGCGGCGCTTTCGCGAGGCGCACCAGGGCGCCCGACTACCCCTGGGGCCCGACGAGGGAGCAGTCGCTCGCCTTTGCCGACGAGGTGGAACGTGCCTGGGGCGGCGACGTCGGCATGGAGGCACGCTGGCCGAGCCAGGTCCGCGACGAGCGATGCCGTCAATGGTGGGGGCGCTGGCTGCGCTCCAGTGCGAGCCCGGCGGCCGCGGCCACGCTGTTGCGCATGAACATGGAGATCGACATCCGCCATGTGCTGTCCGCCGTGCGCGTGCCCACGCTGCTCTTGCACAGCCGAAACGATCGCGTCATCGATTTCGGCGCCAGCCAGTACATGCACGAGCGCATCGCGGGCGCGAAGCTGGTCGAGTTGAACGGCATCGACCACGTGCCGTGGGGCTGCGACAGCGACGTCATCCTCGACGAGATCGAGGAGTTCCTCACCGGGACTCGACTCGGCGCCGAACCCGACCGGCTGCTGGTCACCGTCATGTTCACCGACATCGTGAAGGCGACCGAACGCGCCGCCGTCCTCGGCGATCGCAGCTGGCACGACCTGCTCGAGAGTCACCACGCATTGGTTCGGCGCGAGCTGGAGCACTTTCGGGGCCGCGAGATCGACACCGCGGGCGACGGCTTCCTCGCCACCTTCGACGGGCCGGCGCGCGCGGTGCGCTGCGCCTGCGCCATCTCGCGCGAGGTGCGCGCGCTGGGGCTCGAGATCCGTGCCGGGCTGCACACCGGGGAATGCGAAGTGATGGGCGGCAAGGTGGCGGGCATCGCCGTGCATACCGGCGCGCGCGTGGCGACCCATGCGCAGACCGGTGAAGTGCTGGTGTCGAGCACCGTCAGGGACCTGGTGGCCGGCTCCGGACTGGCGTTTCAGGACCGGGGAATGCAGCGCCTGAAGGGGATTCCCGGCGAGTGGCGGTTGTTTGCCGTCGAACAACAGGGCAGCGCTGCGGCGTCCCTCAGTCTCCCTTGATGCCCTGCGCGCGGATCAACTCCGCCCAGCGCGTGTATTCGCTGCGGATCAGGCGGCCGAGCACCTCGGGCGGGCCGCCCGCCGGGGTGATGCCCATCGCGACCAGCCTGTCGCGCACCGCCGGTTGATGCAGCGCGTTGTCGAAGGCGGTATTGAGCCGCCGGATCGCCGGCTCGGGCGTGCCCGCCGGGGCCGCGAAGGCGTACCACGGCTCGATGACGAAGCCGGCAAAGCCCAGTTCTTCCATCGTCGGGACGTCCGGCAGGTTGGCCGAGCGTGTCTTGCCCGTCACCGCCAGCGCGCGCACCTTGCCCTGCTTGATGAAGGGCAGGATGGAAGGCTCGTTGTCGAAGAACACCGGGACCTGGCCGCCGATGAGGTCGGTGATGGCCGGCCCCGATCCCTTGTACGGCACATGCGTCATCTCGATGCCCGCCATCTTCTTGAGCAACTCGGCGGCGAGGTGGTTGGACGCGCCCACGCCCGAAGACGCGTAGGCCAGGGGCTTGCGCCTGGCCTGGTCGATCAGGTCCTTCACGCTGAGGATGCCCGCATCGTTGTTGACCGTGAGCACATTGATCGACGAGCCCAGCAGGATCACCGGCGCCATGTCCTTCTGCAGGTCGTAGCCGACGTTCTTGTACAGGCTCGGATTGATGGCGCAGCTGCCGATGCTGCACTGGACCAGCGTGTAGCCGTCGGCCGGCGCCTTCAGCGCCGACGCCGTTCCCACGCTGCCGGCGGCGCCGGCGCGGTTGTCGACGATGACCGGCTGGCCCAGCTCCGCCGCCACCGCGTTGGCCAGCAGGCGCCCGACCACGTCCGCGCTGCCACCGGGCGGAACCGGGATGACCAGTTTCACCGGGTGGGCTGGATAGGGCTGTGCGGCGACCGCCCAGCTCGCGGCGGCGACGAGGCCGAACAGGACGGCGGCGAACCATTGGCGTCCCATGGCTACTTCCAGCCGTCGACCAGCCGCCGGAGCTGCGCCAGGTCCGCTTCCGGCAGCGGCCAGGTGCTGGGCGGCCGGGCCGCGCCGCAGTCCCGCCCGGCGTATTGCAGCGCCGCTTTCACCACGCTCACGTTCGAACCGTTGCGCTCGTGCGTGCGCAATTCTTCGAAGGTCGCGATGCCGCCGATCAATTCCGTCGCCAGCGTGTAGTCCCCCTTCGCCAGCGCGGCGTGAATGCGCACCGACAGGTCGGGCCGCACGTTGATCAGCCCCGAGGTGAAGCCGCGGGCGCCCACTGCATACATCGGCGGGGCCCAGGGCTCGGCCAGGCCGCACACCCAGGCCAGGCCGCGGTCGGCCACCTGCGCCATCGCCTGGACCAGGCGCAAGGGCGTGGGCGACGCCCATTTCACGCCGATCACCTGCGGAATGCGGCACAGGGCTTCGATCACCGGCAGGCCGATCGCGTCGTCGCGCAGATAGAGCACCACGGGCAGGCCGTCCGCCGCATCGGCAATTCGGCGCACATAGGTGACCACCCCGCTGGGCGCGACGAAAGGATCGGTCAGCTGATGCACCATCAGGGCAGCGGCACCTGCCCGGCGCGAGGCGCGCGCCAGGGCGCAGGCGTCGTGCACGCTGCGCCCCACGCCGCCCAGCAAGGGCACGCGGCCTCGGACATGTTCCGCCGCGGCATGCACCATGCGCTCGGCCTCCGCCATGGTCAGGCCGAAGAACTCGCTGGTGTTGCCGTTGGCGACCAGCACATGGACGCCGGCCTCGATGGCACGGTCGACCACGGGCGCCAGGCGATCCGGCGCGATGTGGTCGGAAGCGTCGAAGGGCGTCACCAGGATGCCGGAGATGCCGTCCAGCGCGGTTCGGAGGGAAGCAGTCGATTCAGTCATGGGGTCGATCTCGTGGCGTCCATGGGGACAAGGCTTGAAGAGACGTTCAGGCGCAGGCTGCAGGCCATCGCCTCGCCGGGCGCGAGCAGCCGCCAGCCGGTGTCGGCGCGCGCCGCGGCCAGGTTGGCGGCGTCGGCGACATGCGAGACCGGTTCGACGCAGAAGTAGGCGCCCGGACCCGCCCGATGCAACACCAGGTGCTGCAGCGCGGCGCTGGCCAGCAGTTCGATCGCGGCACCGTCGGGCGCCGCCATCCGCGCTTGTCCGTTCCATGCGGCGTAGTAGCGCGTGCATTCGACATCGGGCAAGGCGCGCGCCGACGCGTAGTCGTCCACCGGACCGGTCGGCACCGGCGTGCTGGCGAGGAATTCGGCGTCCGCCGGCCAGACGGTGCGCGCATCGAACTGCAGGGCGTGCGCGAAGCGGGCCGGGAAATAGGGATGGAAGCCACAACCGCTGGGCATCGGCTCCCGCCCCTCGTTGCGGACCCGAAGGTTCAGCGAGAGGCCTGCGGGGTCGAGTTCCACCACCTGCTCGGCGATGAAAGCCCATGGCCAGCCGTGGTCCCCCGGCACATGGACGTAGGTCATGGTGGCGCGGTCCGCTGCGTGCTGCTCGAGGCGCCAGGGCCGCTGCTGGCCGACGCCGTGCAGCGCATGCCGTTCCCCCGGATGGAGCGGCAGCTGCACCCTCCCCTGCGGGCCGGCCAGGCGGCCGTCGCGGATGCGGTTCGAGAACGGCACCAGGGGGTAGCAGCCGGCCTTGGGCCACTGCGTGGATTCGAACCCGGCGGCGCGCACGGCGTCGGCGAGCGGCACCAGCCAGTCGATGGTCTCGCCCGCGGCCGTGCCGCAAAGACCGGTGATGCGTCCGCCGGCAGCCGGCGCCAGCGTCGCCGTCAGCGCCCCGCTGCGCAGCGTGGTCTCGGGCGTCACGTTCAGGTGCATCGCGATCCGCTCACAGCTTCGAACTGCGCACGGTGACGTCAGGCCGCTGCAGCAGCGCCGGCGACAGCGCCAGGCCCAGGCCGGCGCCGGGCGGAACCGTCGCATGGCCGGCGCGGACATCGGGCAACTGTGTCACCAGCTCGCGGTACCAGCCCCCGAGGTAGGCGCGCACCACTTCCTGCAGCACCACGTTGGTCGTGCTCATCGCCAGGTGGAGCGACGCCGCGAGCACGACCGGACCGGTGCAGTCATGCGGCGCGACCGGCTTGTGGAAGGCCTTCGCCAGGGCCGCGATCTTCCTGGCTTCGGACAGGCCGCCGACCCAGCCCAGGTCCAGCATCACATAGTCGACCGCATTGTTCTTGAGCAGCTGGACGAATGGCTGGATGGTGGCCAGCGTCTCGCTGCCGCAGACCGGAACACGGGTGCGCGAACGGAATTCGGCGATCGTGTCCAGGTTGGACATCTGGACCGGGTCCTCGATCCAATAGGGCTTGAACTCCTCGAGCGCCTGCGCGATCCGCACCGCCATCGGCAGGTTCCACATCGAATGGAGCTCCACCATGATGTCCATCTCGTGGCCGACGGCGCGCCGGATTTCGCGAAAGGGCTGGAGTGCCGTGTCCAGGTCCCGGGCCGAGATCGACTGGCCGCCGCTGGCCTGGGCGAACGGATCGAAGGGCCAGATCTTCATTGCCTTGTAGCCCTCGGACAGCAGGCTTTCGGCCAGCGCCGCCGGGCGCTTGACGAACGCGACCTGGTCCTCGTAGGGCCCTTCCGGCGCGACCTCGGCGCTGGCCTGCGTCACCGAGCGGCGCTGCGGCGCCTTGTTGTAGGTGTAGCCCGCGCAGGTGTTGTAGACCGGGACGCGCTCGCGCACCGCGCCGCCGAGCAACTGGTAGAGCGGCTGTTGCGTGACCTGGCCGAACAGGTCCCACAGCGCGATGTCGACCGCCGAAGCGGCGCGCGTCTCGGCGCCGCTGCTGGCGAAGCCGACATAGCCGTACAGCAGGTGCTGGCTGTGGGCTTCGATGGCGAGCGGGTCCTTTCCCAGCAAGTAAGGGGCGACCAGTTCATGGATCTGCGCCTGCACGGCCTGGGCGCCCCGAAAGGTCTCCCCCAGGCCCACCAGGCCCGTGTCGGTGTGGACCTGCACCCACAGGATGTTGGGATAGGCGGCCGCGTGGACCGTATCGACTTGCGTGATTTTCATGACGATCGGCCTCAGGCCGTTTGGGGATGTTCCTTGACGCGGCTGACCAGCTGCGTCGGGTTGACGAACTGCAGCGCGATCAGCAGCCAGGCCAGCGTGACCGCCATGTAGACCATCGCCATCGCATCGACGGACTGCGGCGCCCGCACGCCCGCGGCGAAGACCGCGTAGTACAGGGCCACCACCAGCGTCTGCGAATCCGGGCCGGCCGTGAGGAAGGTCAGCTCGAACATGCCAATGGTGCGCACCAGCACCAGCAGGGAGGCCGCCAGGATGCCCGGGGCCAGCAGCGGCAGCAGCACGTGCCAGAACAGCTTGAAGGTGTTGGCGCCGAACACGCGGGCGGCGGATTCGAGGTTGGCATCGATCTGCTCGATGAACGGCGTCATCACCAGGATCATGAACGGCACGGCCGGAATCATGTTCGCCAGGATCACGCCGAAGATGGTGCCGGCGATGTGGGCCTGGTACATCACGGTCGCCAGCGGAATGCCGTAGGTGATCGGCGGGATCATCAGCGGCAGCAGGAACAACCCCATCAGCAGGTTCTTGCCGCGGAAGTTGCGCCGCGCCAGCGCGTAGGCCGCCGGCACGCCGATCAGGATCGACAGGAACACGACGGCGGCCACCACCTCGATCGTCACCCAGAGCACGCTGTCGAGCTGGAACTCCTTCCAGGCGGTCTGGTACCAGCTGAAGGTGTAGCCATCGGGCAGCCAGGTGCCGAGCCAGCGGCGGGCCACCGAGCTGGTGCCGACCGCGGCCACCATGAAGGCGACGTTGATGATGAAGAAGCCCATCACCAGCGCGACCAGCGACCTCCAGAGTTTCATCAGCAGGCGATGCGTGTCCATGCTCAACCCTTCCCGCCGGAGACGGGTCCCCGATAGAACATCCCGCGGGCGCCCAGGACCGCGGCAACGACGAACAGCTGCACCACGCCCATCAGCATCGCGATGGCCGAAGCCATGGAATAGTCGTAGCGCTCGAAGGCGGCCTCGTACGCCGCGATCGAGATCACGCGGGTGGCGCCGGCGGGCGACCCGAGCAGGACCGCCGACGGAAACACCGAGAAGGCCTGCACGAACGACAGCGCGAAGGCCATCGCCAGCCCCGGCACCAGCAGCGGCAGATAGATATGCCGGAACTGGTTCCACGGCGATGCGCCCAGGGTCGAGGCAGCGCGCGGCAGGTTGGGGTCGATGCCGGTGATGTACGACAGCGTGAGCAGGAACGCGAACGGAAATCCCGAGATGATGAGCGAGATCAGCACGCCCCAGTAGTTGTGCGTCAGCCGGATCGGGCCTTCGTAGATGTGCAGCCACTGGAGCGACTGCGCCAGCCAGCCCTTGGGGCCGAAGTAGCCGAGCATGCCTTGGGCGATCAGGACGGTGCCCAGCGTCAACGGAATCACCAGCAGCGTGGTGATCAGTTTCTGGAAGCGGCCGCTGCGGCGCATCTGGTAGGCGATCGGCAGCGCCAGGCCGACGTTGATCACGGTGGCGGGAATGGCCAGCTTGAGCGTGGTCCACACCGTGTCGCGCAGGTTGTCGGTGGTGAAGAACTGCGTGTAGTTGGCCAGCCAGTCGCCTTCCATCGGACGGAACGACAACTGCAGGCCGTAGAGGAACGGGTAGACGAACAGCACCACCATGAACAGCGTCGCCGGCACCAGCAGCAGCAGGGAGCGGTCGAAGGAGGACGGGGTGGCGCTGGTCATGGCGCCAGGCCCGCGGCTGGATCGAGCGGATAGGCCAGCGCCTTGTCCGGCGCAATGGCCAGCGTGACCGGATCGCCGACCCGCAGCCGCGCCGTCGTGCGAACGATCAGCATCAGGCCGCCGGCCACCTCGACGTCGACGATGTTGTCGTGGCCGCAGTATTCGACATTGCGCACCTGGGCGGCGAAGCTGTTGTCCACCGGCGAGGAGACGACGTCGAATTCCTCGGGCCGGATCGCCAGCATCGCCTTGCCGCCGGTCAGCGGCTGCATCGCCCGCGCGCTGAGCGCCAGGCCGCTGCCGGCGAGCTGCACCGACCCGCCGCCCCCCGAGCGCACGTCCAGCGCCACCAGGTTGCGATAGCCCATGAAGCGGGCCACGTCCAGATTGGCCGGCTCCGCGTAGATGCGCTGCGGTTCGGCAATCTGCTGCGCCACGCCGTCCTTCATGACCACCACGCGATCGGCCAGCGACAGCGCCTCGTCCTGGTCGTGGGTGACGTAGATCGTCGATCGTCCCAGCTCGCGGTGAATGCGCCGGATCTCGGCGCGCATCTCCAGCCGCAACTTGGCGTCGAGATTCGACAGCGGCTCGTCCATCAGCACCAGGGGCGGCTCGATGACGATCGCCCGGGCGATCGCGACCCGCTGCTGCTGCCCGCCGGACAACTGGCCGGGCAGCTTGTGCGCCTGCGAGTTCAGCTGCACCAGGTCCAGCGCCCGCTTCACGCGCTGCGCCGACTCGGCCGCGGGCACGCCGCGCATCGCCAGCCCGAAGGCGACATTGCGCGCCACGCTCATGTGCGGAAAGAGCGCGTAGTTCTGGAACACCATGCCGAAGCCCCGCTTTTCAGGCGGCAGCACGTCGATGCGCGTGTCGTCGAGCCGGATGCTCCCACCCGTCAAGGGCAGCAGGCCGGCCAGGCAATTGAGCGCCGTCGACTTGCCGCAGCCCGAGGGTCCGAGCAGCGCGATGAATTCGCCGCGCCGCACCGTCATGGTCAAGGCATCGAGCGCGGTGAAGCTCTGCACGCCCTTGCCCGCGGCAAATCGGCGGGTGACGCCATCGAGGCGCAACTCGGAAAAATTTGAAGTCATGAGACGCCATGCTGGAAAAGGAGTCGGCCGGCGAGCGCCCGCGAGGGCGCCTGCGGCGTCGGTCGTACGCGCAGTGCGCGCCGCGAATCACTTGGTCTTGCGGGTGCCGATGTCCTGGTCCCAGCGGCGGAATGCATCGACCATGGCCTTGGGCTCGAGCGGCACGGCATGAGGGAACTGGGCCAGCCACTTGTCGTAGTCGGGCCGTCCGAACTCCTTGATCACCTCCTGGCTCTCCTTGGGCGCCAGCGACAGCGGCACGTCCTTGACCGCCGGGCCCGGATAGAAATAGCCCTTGTCGTAGGTGATCGCCTGCTGCTGCGGCTTGAGCAGGAAAGCCATCAGGTCGAGCACCACCGCCTGCTTCTCCGGCGGGACGCCCTTGGGAATCACGATGTAGTGCGCGTCGTTGACCCACGTCATGCCCTTGAACGGCAGCACCTCGAAGTTCTTCGGCACGATGCCCAGCGCCCTGGGGTTGATGTCCCAACCCGTGACCGTCAGCGTCATGTCGCGCGAGCCTTCGCCCAGCTCCTTCATCACGGCGGCGGTGCCGGTGGGGTAGTACTCGATGCAGGCATCGAGTTCCTTCAGGTAAGCCCAGGTCTTGTCCCAGCCGTTGATCGGATCGGCAGGGTTCTTGTCGCCCAGCAGATAGGGCAGTCCCATCATGAAGGTGCGCCCCGGACCGGAGTTGGCGGGCCGCGCATAGATCAGCTTGTTGGGATTGGCCTTGCACCAGGCTAGCAGTTCCTGGGGCGTCGTCGGCGGCGCCTTGACCTTGTCGGGGTTGAACTCGACCAGCGGGCCGGCCGGCATGAAGACGATGGCCAGGCCGTGGTCCTTCGCCAGCGCGTGCATCTTGTAGGCGTTGGGGAGGTAGTTCTCCTGCAGCTTGGGGAACTTGGCCGCGTAGTCTGGGAACAGCTTGACCCACAGGTTCATCTCGAGGCCGGCGGCGAGTGCATCGGTGCCGACGATGATCATGTCGATGTCGCTGCGGCCCGCGTTCTGCATCGCCTTGATCTTGGCCGGGATCTCCGGCGCGGGCGCCTTGGTGAAGGTGAACTTGGACACCAGCTTGGGGTTCTGCGCCTGGTAGGCCTCGAAAGCCCCCTGCGTCAGCGCCAGGTTGCCCGCGGCGTCGATCACGTTGATCACCACCGGAGACTTCGGCAGTTCCTGCGCCTGGACCAGGCCGATGACGGACCCGCTCGCCGCGCCGAGAACGGCGGCAATGAGGGCGCGGCGATGCCGTGAAAGGGAAACTGGGCGCATTCGGAATCTCCTGATGGAAGGGCTTGGCAGGCGCAGATTTTGTAAGACAACTTTTCGATTGTCATGCGGGTTTCTGCTGAGTCCGTGGCCACGAGCGGGAACATGCGACTCGATGCGCCCGGGCCCATTCGAAGATCCGCTATAGTTGTCTGACAAAGACTTCGGGTACCGGTTCGATGGCGGATCACTTGCTAGACGCCCATGGCGGCACATTGCCCGACCAGATCTATTCCAGGATGGTCGAAGCCATCCTGCGCGGGGACTACGTCGACTCGAAGAAGCTGCCGACCGAAAGCGAACTGGCCTCCCGGTTCGGCGTCTCGCGGCCGACCGTCCGGGAGGCGCTGTCGAGGTTGCGATCGGACGGCATCATCGAGTCCCGGCGCGGCTCCGGCAGCCACGTGGTGCGCGCCCCCGGCACGCCGGCATCGAGCATGCCGCCGATCAGGAACTATTCGGACATCGAGCGCTACTACGCCTACCGCACGGTGGTCGAATCGGGCGCGGCGGCCGCCGCTGCGGAGTTCCGAACGGCCGACGACCTGGCAGCGATCAGGGCCTGCCTGGAAGCGCAGACCCTGGCCATGGAAGGCGGCAACAAGGGCATCGAGGACGACGTCCGGTTCCACATGGCGATCGCGAGGGCCTCGCACAACCAGTTCTTCGTGGCCGCCGTCGAAACCAGCGTCGCGCCCATCAGGCAATTCATGGAACTGGCGCGCAGCGTGCGATCGAAGATGACCATCGAGCGCGTCCGGCTGGTCCAGATGGAGCACCAGCAGATCCTCGACGCGATCGGGCAGCGATCCCCGGCCGACGCCGCCGAGGCCACACGGGTCCATATCCTCAACGCCAAGCGACGGATCTTCGACGCAGCGATATTGCGGTAGACCGCGCGAGCGCCCATCAGGGACGGCGCGGCGAAGCCCCTGCGCACAGGTGGTCGACCAGGCTGCGCGCCGCCGGCGACAGCGCCTCGAGCGAGCGCACGCACACCACCAGCTGCCGCCGCACCCAGGGCTCGTCGAGCGCGACGGCGCGGATGTCGAGCGACGCCAGGTAGAGCCGCGCGCTCAGGCGCGGCAGGATGCCGATGCCCATGCCGGCCGCCACCATCAACGACATCGCGTCGTAGCCGCTGACCTGGATGCGCAGGCGCAGCGGCAGGCCGATTTCCGCCGCCGCCCGGTGCAGCTGCTCGTTGACCGCGCTGCCCGGATGGGCGCCGACGAACTCGTGCGCCAGCGCCTCGCGGAAGCTGGCCTTCTTGCGCCGCGCCAGCGGATGCGCGCGCGGCACGATCAGCACCAGCTCGTCCTCGCGGTACGGCAGCAGGGTGAGGGCCTCGCCGTAGGCGCCCGCGTTGAGGATGCCGATGTCGGCCGTGCTGTCGGCCACGGCGCGCGCGATGGCCGAGCTGATGCGCTCCTGCAGGTGCACCTGCACCAGCGGGGCCGCCGCCATGAAGCTGCGCAGGTCGTCGGGCAGGAACTGCGTGATGGCCGAGATGTTGGCGAACACCCGCACGTGGCCGCGCAGCCCGCTCGCGTAGCCGGCCATCTGCTCGGCGATGTCGTCCAGGCCGTAGAGCACGCCGCGCGCCAGCCCCAGCAGCGCATGCGCGGCCGCGGTGGCTTGGGCCCCCTTGTTGCTGCGCTGGAACAGCACCGCGTCGAGCGCCGCCTCGAGCTCGCTGATGCGCTTGCTCACGGCCGCCGGCGCCAGGTGCTCGCGCAGCGCGGCGGCCGCGATGGTGCCCTCTTCCATGACCGCGACGAAGAGGCGCAAGGAGACAGGATCGAGCTTCATGCAGGGCTATTGGACCACCATCGCGATCCGCGATGGCAGCCTCGCCAATGACCGCTTTGCGGCCCCCTCGCCGCCGGCCATGATTCGCGCCATGAACACCGATTCCAACTCCGCCCTCGCCGGCCTCAAGGTGGTCGAGATGGGCCAGCTGATCGCCGGCCCCTTCTGCGGCAAGACGCTCGGCGAGTTCGGCGCCGAGGTCGTGAAGATCGAGGCGCCGGGCAGCGGCGACCCGCTGCGCAACTGGCGCCTGCTGCAGGACGGCACCTCGGTCTGGTGGCAGGTGCAGTCGCGCAACAAGCGCTCGGTGGCGATCGACCTGCGCGCCGCCGAGGGCCAGGACCTCGCGCGCCGGCTGATCGCCGAGGCCGATGTGCTGATCGAGAATTTCCGGCCCGGCACGCTCGAAGGCTGGGGCCTGGGCTGGGACGACCTGCGCCGGATCAACCCCGGGCTGGTGATGCTGCGCATCTCGGGCTACGGCCAGACCGGACCCTACCGCGACCTGCCCGGCTTCGGCGCCATCGGCGAGGCGATGGGCGGGCTGCGCCATCTCACCGGCGAGCCCGGGCGGGTGCCGGTGCGCGTTGGGGTCTCCATCGGCGACACGCTGGCGGCGCTGCACGGCACCATCGGCGTGCTGCTGGCGCTCTACCACCGCAAGGCGCACGGCGGCCCGGGCCAGGTCATCGACGTGGCGCTGCACGAGGCGGTCTTCAACGTCATGGAAAGCCTGCTGCCCGAGTACAGCGCCTTCGGCGCGGTGCGCGAGGCGGCCGGCAGCGCGCTGCCGGGCATCGCACCGTCCAACGCCTACCGCTGCGCCGACGGCTACGTGCTGGTCGCGGGCAACGGCGACAGCATCTTCCGCCGCCTCATGGACGTGGTGGGCCGCCCCGACCTGGCGGCCGCGCCCGACCTGCAGGACAACGCGGGCCGGGTGGCGCGGGTCGACGAACTCGACGCCGCGATCGGCGCCTGGACCCTGTCGCGCACCATCGATGAGGTGCTTCGGCAACTCGGCGCGGCCAGGGTTCCGGCGGGCCGGGTCTACACCGCCCGGGACATCCATGAGGACCCGCACTACCGGGCGCGCGACATGATCCTGCGCCAGGTCACGCGCGATGGCCACGAGGTCGACGTGCCCGGCATCGTGCCCAAGCTGTCGGGCACGCCCGGGGGCGTGCGCTCCTCGGCGCCGCGGCTCGGCGACGACACCGACGCCGTGCTGCGCGAGGCCGGCCTGACGGCCGAACAGATTTCACTGCTGCGCTCGAAAGGAGCCATCGCATGACCGCATCGAACACACCGTGGACGGGCGCACGCCGCCGCGTCCACATGCAGGAAGTCGGGCCGCGCGACGGCCTGCAGATGGAATCGGCCTTCGTGCCCACCGCCGACAAGATCGCGTTGATCGATGCGCTGTCGGCCGCCGGCCTGGCCAAGATCGAGGCCACCGCCTTCGTCTCGCCGCAGGCCATCCCGGCGCTGCGCGACGCCGAGGTCGTGCTGCGCGAGATCACCCGCGCACCCGGCGTGGTCTACACCTGCCTGGTGCCGAACCTGCGCGGCGCCGAGCGGGCGATCGAGGCGCGCGCCGACGAACTCAACCTCGTGATGTCGTGCAGCGAGACCCACAACCTGGCCAACCTGCGGATGACGCGCGACCAGTCCTTCACGGCACTGTCGGCGGTGATCGGGCTGGCGCGGCAGGCCGGGGTGCCGGTCAACGTCTCGCTTTCGTGCGTATTCGGCTGCCCGATGGAAGGCGACATCGACCCGGCAGTGGTGCTCGACTGGGCCGCGCGCTTCATGGCCGCCGGCGCCCGCGGCATCACGCTGTGCGACACCACCGGCATGGCCTTCCCGACCCAGGTTGCGCGGATGGTGCAGGCGTTTCGCCAACGGCTCCCTGCCGCCGAGCTGACCCTGCACTTCCACAACACGCGCGGCATGGGCCTGGCCAACGTGCTGGCCTCGCTGGACGCCGGCGCCGACCGCTTCGACGCCTCGCTCGGCGGCCTCGGCGGCTGCCCTTACGCACCGGGCGCGAGCGGCAACGTCTGCACCGAGGAGATCGTGCACGCCCTCGAGCTGATGGACTTCGACACCGGCTGCGACCTGGCGCTGCTGCTGCAGGCGGCCGCGCGGCTGCCGGCCCTGATCGGCCACGAGATCCCGAGCCAGATCGCCAAGGCCGGCCGCCGGCTCGACCTGCACGCGCCGCCGCCGGACTTCGCGCTGTGGCGCGACCGGGCGCTGGCGCGCGATGCCTGAAGACAGATTCATTTTTTCCAGAACGACGACAGGAGACTTCCATGAAACCCGCTCACTCCCTCTCGCGCCGCGCCCTCGGCCTGGCCGCGCTCGGCATCGCCGCCCTCGGCACCGCCCCGGCCCTGCACGCCCAGGCGCCCGCCGGCTACCCGAGCCGCCCGGTGATGCTGCTGGTGCCCACGGCGGCCGGCGGCACCACCGACATCGCGGCGCGCATGCTCGGCATCCCGCTGGGCGCCGCGCTCGGCCAGACCGTGGTGGTCGACAACAAGGGCGGCGCCAACGGCGTCATCGCCGCCGGCGCGGTGAAGCGCGCCGAGCCCGACGGCTACACGCTGCTGATGCAGTACTCGGGCTACCACCTCATCACGCCGCTGGTCAGCAAGCAGGCGCCGCAATGGGAGGCCAAGGACTTCACGCCGGTGGCCAACGTGCTGTCGGCGCCGCAGATCGTGGTGGTGCGCGCCGACCTCCCCTTCAAGACCCTGGGCGAGCTGGTGGCCTACGCCAAGGCGCATCCGGGCAAGATCAACTACGCCTCGTCGGGCAACGGCTCGCTGCAGCACGCGACCGGCGCGATGCTCGAGCAGCAGGCCGGCATCCAGCTCACCCACATCCCGTACAAGGGCACCGGCCCGGCGCTGCAGGACCTGCTGGGCGGCCAGGTCGACATCACCTTCGGCACCGCCCCGCCCTTCGTGCCGCACATCCAGTCGGGCAAGCTGCGGGTGCTGGCGACCACCGGCAAGACCCGCCTGCCCAGCCTGCCCAACGTGCCGACGACCGCCGAAGCGGGCCTGCCGAATCTCGATGCCACCTCGTGGTTCGCGGTCTTCGCCCCGGCCAGGACGCCCAAGCCGATCATCGACAAGCTGACGGCGGAGATCGCCCGGATCGTGTCCACCCCCGCGTTCAAGCAGAAGGCCCAGGAACAGGGGGCGACGGCCGACTACCTGAATCCGCAGCAGATGGACGCGCTGGTGAAATCCGAGACCGCGCGCTGGACGGAGGTCGTCAAGGCGGCGAAGATCGAGGCGGATTGAGCGGCGCCGCGCCGGGATGCTTGCGGACAGCGGTTCAGCGGCTCGTCCCACAACCGCAACGCCCGGCCTCGCCGACACTCCAGCAACCATGCGATTTCAGGCCCGCTTCCCTTTCAAGGCCGCCGCGGCGGTCGCGCTGCTCTGCGGCCTGCTGGCCGGCTGCGCCAGCGACCCGTCGCGGGTCCCGATGGGCGCGCCACGGGACGCGGTGCTCCAGCAATTGGGCCCGCCGACCGCGACCTACCGATTCGCCGGCGGCGAGCGGCTGCAGTATTCGCGCGGCCCGGCCGGCTTCCAGGTCAGCAACGTCGACCTCGACGCGGCGGGCCGCGTCCAGTCGGTGCGGCAGGAACTCGACGAGGGCCTGTTCGGCAGCACCATCCGGCCCGGCCAGTGGCGCATCCCCGACGTGCTCTTCACCTACGGGCCGCCCTACCAGCAGACCCGCGTGACCTCGTTCAACGGCACGGTCTGGTCGTGGCGCTACCTGCACATCAACAACCGGCGGCTGCTCTACATCTACGTCGATCCCACCGGGCTGGTCGACCACTACAACGTGGGCGACGACCTGGAAGCCGAGCGCTGGCGCTGGTAGCCACAGGCGTCAGCCCCAGACCCCGGCCGCCGCCGTCTCGCGCGCATAGTCGGCAAACCCCGTGGGCGGCCGGCCCAGCGCCTTCTGCACGCCATCGGCGATCGAGGCGTTGCGGCCGTCCAGCACCTCGGTGAACAGGTAGCGGATCAGCGCGACCTCGTCCGGCGGAAGATCGGCCGCCTGCAGCGCCGCCGCGTAGTCGTCCATCGGCAGCTGGACGAACCCGACCCGGCGCCCGGCGGCCCGGCCGATCTCGGCCGCGGCCTCGGCAAAGGTCCACAGCCGGGGGCCGGTCACTTCGTAGGCCTGCCCCGCGTGCCCGTGCTCGGTGAGGGCCGCCAGCGCAACCTCGGCGACGTCGCGGGCGTCGACGAAGGGCTCCCCCACCGGACCGACGGGCAGCGCAAGGAGGCCGGCGCGGATCGGCTCGACCAGGTACCCCTCGCTGAAGTTCTGGCAGAACCAGCTGGCGCGCACCACGGTCCAGTCGGTGCCGGCCCGGCGCACGATGTCCTCGCAGCGCCGGGCCTGCGGCTCGCCCCGGCCCGACAGCAGCACCAGCCGCCGGACGCCGCTGCGCACCGCCAGGTCCGTGAAGGCCTGGATGGCCGCCGGCGCGCCCGGAACCGCCAGGTCGGGGTGGTAAGCGATATAGACGGCAGCGACGCCCTCCAGCACCGCCGGCCAGCCGCCTTGCGCCTCCCAGTCGAAGGCCGGCACGGCGGCGCGCGACCCGATCCGAACGCCCAGGCCGCGGGCCCGGAGCCCTTGCGCCACCCGGTGGCCGGTCTTGCCCGTGCCGCCCAGGACCAGTGTCAAAGTGTTGGTCATGATCGTCTCCTTGCAGGTGATGGAACAGGGCTCGATGCTGGCCGCGGACGCCGCGCCGCGGCTTGCAGGCCGTCGCCGGTTCATGGCCGATCGTCCAGACCGGTGGACGTCCTGCCACCGGCGCGGAGATACTTCGGCCATGCTCGAATCCATGACCCCCGCCGACCCGCTGGGCGAAGCGCTGCATTTCCTGCGCATGAGCGGCACCTTCTATTGCCGCAGCGAGTTCAGCGCGCCCTGGGCGCTCGAGCTGCCGGCAATGGAAAGCTGCCTGATGCTCCACGTCGTGACGGCGGGCGAATGCCGGCTCGAGGTCGAGGGCACCGAGCCCTGCACGCTGCGCACCGGCGACCTCGCGCTGGTGCCGCACGGCGAAGGCCACCGGCTCGGCTGCGGCGCGGGCGCGCTGCCGGGCCACCTGTTCGACCTGCCGCGCGAACGGGTCCGGGACCGCTACGAGGTCCTGCGTCACGGCGGCGGCGGCGCGCCGACCTCGATGATCTGCGCCGCGGTGCGCTTCGAGCACGCGGCCGCGCATCGCCTGCTCGAAGCGCTGCCGCGCGTGATCCGCGTCGACGCCTGGGAGTCGTCCGAGAAGGAATGGCTGCAAAGCACGCTGCGCCTGATCGTGGCCGAGGCGCAGGCGCTGCGCGCCGGCGGCGAGACCATCATCACCCGGCTGGCCGACATCCTGGTGATCCAGGCGATCCGCTCGTGGCTGGCCAGCGACCCCGGCGCCCGGACCGGCTGGCTGGGCGCCCTGCGCGACCGCCAGATCGGCCGCGCCATCGCGCTGGTGCATCGCGACCCGGCGCGCCACTGGAGCGTCGAATCGCTGGCGCGCGAGGTCGGCATGTCGCGCTCGGCCTTCGCGGCCCGCTTCACCCAGCGGGTCGGCGAGCCCGCCATGCAGTACGTGGCACGCTGGAAGATGCACGCGGCCGAGGCCTGGCTCAGGGACGAAGCGACGCCGCTCGCCGAGCTCGCCGGCCGGGTCGGCTACGAGTCCGAGGCCGCCTTCAGCCGCGCCTTCAAGCGCTTCGCCGGCGTCTCCCCGGGCTCGGTGCGGCGCACCACGTACCGGGACATTCCAGTTCGCACCGCCACCCCATGAGCGCCGCCCCTGCCTCCGGCACCGCATCCGGGTCGACGGAACCCGCCGACCCGCGCCTCTGGCTCGAAGAGGTCGAGGGCGCCGACGCCCTGGGCTGGGTCCGCGAGCAAAACGCCCGGACCCTCGGCACCCTGGCCGCGACGCCGGCGTTCGCCCGCACCCAGGCCGCGATCCGGGCCGTGCTCGACGCCGACGCCAGGATCGCCGAGGTCGCCAAGATCGGCGAGCTCTACTACAACTTCTGGAAGGACGCCGACCACCCGCTGGGCCTTTGGCGGCGCACCACCATGGCCGAGTACCGGGGCGCCGACCCGGCCTGGGAAACGGTGCTCGACCTCGACGCCCTCGCCGCCGCCGAGGGCGTGCAGTGGGTCTGGCATGGTGCGTCCGTGCTGCGCCCGGCGTACCGCAAGGCGCTCCTGAGCCTCTCGCGCGGCGGCGCCGATGCCGATGTCACGCGCGAGTTCGACCTCGTCGCCAAGCGCTTCGTGACGCCCGAGGAAGGCGGCTTCTTCCGGCCCGAATCCAAGGGCGGCCTGGCCTGGATCGACGACGACACGGTCTATGCCTTCAGCACCCTCGGCGAGGCGGCGTCGACCGCCTCGGGCTATCCCCGGGTCGCGCGGCGCTGGGCCCGCGGCACGCCGCTCGCGGCCGCGCCCGCAGTCTACGAAGGCCGGGCCGACGACATGTACATCTCGGCCTGGCGCAGCCACACGCCCGGCTTCGAGCGCGATTTCGTGTCGCGCTCGCTGGCCTTCTACAGTGCGGAGCTGTTCCTGCTGGCCGAAGGCGACCGGCTGCTGAAGGTCGACGTGCCGCTGTCGGCCCAGCCGAGCATCCAGTGCGAATGGCTGCTGGTCGAATTGCGCGACCCCTGGGAGGTGGGCGGACGCAGCCATCCCGCCGGCGCCCTGCTGGCGACCCGGTTCGAGCCCTTCATGCGCGGCGAGCGCGACTTCGCGGTCCTGTTCGAGCCCGGCCCGACGCGCTCGCTGGCGGCCGCGACCTGGACCCGCAGCCAGCTGGTGCTCAACGTGCTCGACGACGTCAAGAACCGCCTGCACGTGCTGACTCCGCCGGCCGACGGCAGCGGGCCCTGGACCCGCAGCGACTTCATCGGCGCCCCGCCCATCGGCAGCGTGCATGCGTGGGCGGTCGACCGCGACGACAGCGACCGGGTCTGGCTGAGCGCGACCGACTACCTCACGCCCTCGACCCTCTCGCTGGCCACGCTCGGGCAGCCGCCCGAACTGCTCAAGGCGATGCCGGCCTTCTTCGACGCCGCGGGCCTGGTGGTGGAGCAGCACTTCGCCAGCTCCGACGACGGCACCCGCGTGCCCTATTTCATGGTGCGCCGGGCCGACCTCGCGTTCGACGGCACGGCGCCGACGCTGCTCTACGGCTATGGCGGCTTCGAGATCTCGCTGACCCCGGGCTACTCGGGCGCCCTCGGGCGCGCCTGGCTGGACGAGGGCGGCGTCTACGTGGTGGCGAACATCCGCGGCGGCGGCGAATACGGGCCGCTCTGGCACCAGGCCGCGCTGCGGCAGAACCGGCATCGCGCCTACGAGGATTTCTCCTCGGTGGCCAAGGACCTGGTGGCGCGCGGCGTCACCTCCCCCCGGCATCTCGGCGCCCAGGGCGGCTCCAATGGCGGGCTGCTCGCCGGCATGATGCTGACCCGCTATCCGGCGCTGTTCGGCGCCGTGGTGATCGAGGTCCCGCTGCTCGACATGCGACGCTACACGCGCCTGCTGGCCGGCGCCTCCTGGATGGCGGAGTACGGCGATCCCGACGACCCCGCGCAATGGGAATTCATCCGCAGCTTCTCGCCCTACCACCTGTTCGATCCGGGGCGGGATTACCCCCCGGTGCTGTTCACCACCTCGACCCGCGACGACCGCGTGCACCCGGCCCATGCGCGCAAGATGGCGGCGGCGATGGTCGAGGCCGGCAAGGACGTGAGCTACTACGAGAACATCGAGGGCGGCCACGGCGGCGCCGCCACCAACGCCCAGGCCGCGACCCTGAAGGCGCTGGCCTACCGCTTCCTCTGGGAGCGGCTCGGGCCGGCGCCCGCGCACCCGCCGCAACCCGCGGCCGGCGACGAAGCCCTGCACGCCCTGCTGGCCGAGCGCACGGCCGAGCTCGCGCAGCGCACCGGCGAACTCACGCTGATCAACAGCATCCAGCAGGGCATGGCCGCGCGGCTGGAGTTCCAGGCCATCATCCGCATGGTGGGCGACAAGCTGCGCGAGGTGTTCGACTCCGGCGACATCAACATCCTGTGGTGGGACGACAAGACCGAGCTGATGCAGGCGCTCTATCGCTACGAGCACAACCGTCCGCTGCCCCTGCCGCCGGCGCGGCCCCTGAAACCGGACGGTCCGGCCGCGCGGATCCTGCGCACCCGCCGGCCCGCGGTCGCGAACACGCGCGAGGAACAGACCCGGGCCGGCTTCGCGCCGGCCCCGGGCACCGACTGGGCGCATTCGATCGTGGCGGTGCCGATCATCGGCAGCGACCGGGTGCTGGGCATCATCGGCATGCAGGACCACGAGCGCGAACATGCCTTCGGCAGCCACGACATCCGGCTGCTCGAGACCGTGGCCGCGAGCATGGGCCTGGCGCTGGAGAACGCGCGCCTGTTCGACGAGATGAAGGCGACCCTGGAGCGGCAGACCGCCATGTCGGAGGTGCTGCAGGTCATCAGCAGCTCGATGGAGAACGCGCAGCCGGTGTTCGACAAGATCCTGGAGAGCTGCCAGCGCCTGTTCTCCGGTTCCCAGATGGGCATCTCGCTGATCGGCAGCGACGGCCTGGTGCACCTGGGCGCCCACCTCGGCTCGGCCCGCGAAGCCCTGGAGAAGTACTACCCGCGGCCGGTCGATCCGATCCCCGTCGCGGTCTCGCAGCAGGCGCTCGCGGTGCTGCACATCCCGGATGCGCTGGCGGACCCGCACCTGCCCCGCTTCATGCGCGAGCTGGCCGAGAAAGTGGGCACCTACGCGATCATGATCGCCCCGCTGGTCTGGGAGGGGCACAACATCGGCTCGATCCACGTCACGCGGCAGCCCCCGGGCCCGTTCGACCTGAAGGAGATCAAGCTGCTGAAGACCTTCGCCGACCAGGCCGTGATCGCGATCCAGAACGCCCGCATGTTCGCCGAGACCAAGGAGGCGCGGGCCGCCGCCGAGGCCGCCAACGAGGCCAAGAGCGCCTTCCTGGCGACCATGAGCCACGAGATCCGCACCCCCATGAATGCGGTGATCGGCATGAGCGGCCTGCTGCTCGACACCCCGCTCGACGCCGAGCAGGCCGACTACGTGGCGACCATCCGCGATTCGGGCGACGCGCTGCTGACCATCATCAACGACATCCTCGACTACTCGAAGATCGAGGCCGGCCGGATGGACATCGAGGCCCATCCCTTCGACCTTCGCGAGTGCGTCGAGTCGGCGCTCGACCTGGTCAGCACCCGGGCCACCGAGAAGGACCTCGACACCGCCTATGTCTTCGAAGGCGAGGTGCCCGCCGCGGTGAGCGGCGACCTGCCGCGGCTGCGCCAGATTCTGCTCAACCTGCTGAGCAACGCGGTGAAGTTCACCGAGGCCGGCGAAGTGGTCGTGACGGTGCGTTCGCAGCCTTGCCCGGGCGGCAAGGTGGCGCTGGGCTTCGCGGTGCGCGACACCGGCATCGGCCTGACGGCGCAGGGCATGGGACGGCTGTTCCAGTCGTTCTCGCAGGCCGACTCCAGCACCACCCGCAAGTACGGCGGCACCGGCCTCGGCCTGGCGATCAGCAAGCGGCTGGCCGAGATGATGGGCGGGCGCATGTGGGCCGAGAGCGGCGGGCCGGGCGCGGGCTCGACCTTCCACTTCAGCATCGAGGTCCCGGTCGCGCCGCTGCCGCCCAGCCGGCACCGCGACTTCCTCGGCGTGCAGCCTGAACTGCAGGGCCGGCGCGTGCTGGTGGTCGACGACAACGCGACCAACCGCCGCGTGCTGGCGGCGCAGGTCGACAAATGGGGCATGGCCGCGCACGCCACCGAATCGCCGCTCGAGGCCCTGCGCTGGATCGAGCAGGGCGAGCCCTTCGACCTGGCGGTGCTCGACATGCACATGCCCGGCATGGACGGCATCGCGCTGGCGCGCCGCGTGCGTGCGATCCGCCCGACCCTGCCGCTGGTGCTGTTCAGCTCGCTGGGCCGGCGCGACGCGGGCGAGGCCGAATCCCTGTTCGACGCCTACCTGGGCAAGCCGATCCGGCAGTCGCACCTGTTCGACACCCTGATCGGCCTGCTGGCGCCCGATTCGGCCGCCCGGCCCGCGGACGGCGGCGCGCTCAAGCCGCAGATCGACCCGTCGATGGCGGCGCACCATCCGCTGCGCATCCTGCTGGCCGAGGACAACGCGGTGAACCAGAAGCTCGCGCTGCGCCTGCTGCAGCAGATGGGCTACCGGGCCGACCTGGCGGCCAACGGCATCGAGGCCGTCGAATCGGTGCAGCGCCAGGCTTACGATGTGGTGCTGATGGATGTACAGATGCCCGAACTCGACGGCCTGGATGCGACCCGGCAGATCTGCGGACTGCTGCAGGACGGACGGCGCCCCCGGATCGTGGCGATGACGGCCAACGCCATGCAGGGCGACCGCGAGATGTGCATGGCCGCGGGCATGGACGACTACCTGGCCAAGCCGATCCGCGTCGATCGGCTGGTCGAGGCACTGCACAGCGTGCCGCCACGAAAGGACCGAACCACATGAGCGATGCGACGATCGACGCTGCCACCTTCGCGGAATTGCAGGAGAGCGCGGGGGCCGACTTCGTCAAGGAACTGGTGCAGACCTTTCTCGAAGAGGCGCCGGCGATGCTGTCGGAGCTCCGGGAGGCGCTCGCGGCGGGCCAGGCCGACGTCTTTCGCCGGGCGGCGCATTCGCTGAAGTCGAACAGCCTCACCTTCGGCGCGCTGGCGCTCGCCGCGCTGGCGCGCGAGCAGGAGCTGGGCGGACTCGACGCCGCCCGCAAACCCGATGCGCTCGATGCGCTGGCGGCCGAGTACGCCCGGGTGGCGCGGGCGCTGGAGGCGCTCTGCCGTGGCTGAAGCCGACCCTCCCCAGGCCCGCTTGTTGGTGGCCGACGACAACAAGGTCAACCGCCTGCTGCTCACCCGCGGCCTCGAACTGCAGGGCCACAGCGTCGGCTGCGCCGAGAACGGCCGGATCGCGCTCGACATGCTGCGTGGCGAGCCCTTCGACCTGCTGCTGCTCGACATCGAGATGCCCGAGATGGACGGCTTCCAGGTGCTGGAGGAGCTCACCGCCGATCCCAAGCTGCGCGACCTGCCGGTGATCGTGACCTCGTCGCTGGAGGGGCTGGACAACATCGTGCGCTGCATCGAGCTCGGCGCCGAGGACTACCTGCCCAAGCCGGTGAACGCGGTGCTGCTCAAGGCGCGCATCGGCGCCAGCCTCGAGAAGAAGCGGCTGCGCGACCAGCAGAAGGAACTGGTGCGGCGCTTCGCCACCTCCGAGGTGGCGCAGGACCTCGAACAATCCGGCTTCGCGCTCGGTGGGCGGCATGTGCGGGGCTCGGTGATGTTCTCCGACATCCGCGGCTTCACCGCGCTGGTCGAGTCGCAGCCGCCCGAGGAGACGATCGAGCTGCTGAACGCCTACTACGCGCTGATGTTCGACGCCATCAACGACCATGGCGGGGTCGTCAACCAGATGATCGGCGACGGCCTGATGGCGATCTTCGGCGCCCCGCTGCCGATGACCGACCATGGCGTGGCGGCGGTGCGCGCGGCCCTCGAGATGGTGGAGCGGGTCGAACTGCTCAACAGCCGGCGGCTGGC
Source organism: Variovorax davisae (assembly GCF_030316845.1). Taxonomy (GTDB): domain Bacteria; phylum Pseudomonadota; class Gammaproteobacteria; order Burkholderiales; family Burkholderiaceae_C; genus Variovorax; species Variovorax davisae. Next base: position 255,153 of record NZ_JASZYS010000008.1, on the reverse strand, counting down.
GATCGACAAGCCCGCGATCCGCATCGGTGTCGGCATCGCCACCGGCGAGCTGGTGGCGGGCTACACCGGCACGCAGAAGCGCGCCACCTACACCTGCATCGGCGACACCGTGAACCTCGCCGCCCGGCTCGAGGAGCACACCAAGCTGGCACAGCGCACGATATTGATCGACCCGGCGACCTGTGCCGCGCTCGGCGGACGGATCCCGGTCGACCTGCTGGGCGCGGTCGCGCTGCGCGGCAAGGCGCTGCCGGTCGAGGTCTATGCCGTCGCCGGCCGGCCCGCACCGTGCGCCTGATCGCCGCGCTCGCGCTGCTCCATGGCTGCCTGTCGACGGCCATCGCCGCCACGCCCGCCGACGCCGTCCAGCCCGCCGCCAGCTGGGGCGCGATCGCATCCCGACCGGGGGCCTATGGCTACGCCTTCAACCACGCCTCCCGCGAGGCGGCCGAACGGGCGGCCCGCGCCCAATGCGAGCGGATGGCGGGCCGCGCGGGCAGCTGCGGGGTGCGCGTCTCCTTCGACCGCGCCTGCGGCGCGCTGGCGACCGGCAACTTCGGCGAATGGGGCGCGGCCAGCGGCGCCACGACGGGCAGCGCGGGCAAGGCCGCGATCGCGCAATGCGAGGGGCTGCTGCCGACCGAGCCCTGCAAGGTCGTGACCAGCGTCTGCTCGGGGCGCTAGGACGCGCGGGCCCCGGCCTTCTTCCACTGCCCGAGGATCGACTCGACGCTGAGCGCCGGGCCGAGGTCGCCGAACACCTTGTCGAGCCCGTCGCGGCGCATCATGTCGCGCACCGCGCCGTTCATGTTCGACAGCCGCAGCGTGATGCCCCGGCCCGCCAGTTCCTCGTGGCATTCGGCCAGCATGTCGGCGGCGGCCACGTCGACGTAGGGCGACGACGAGAGATCGATCACCACCAGCCGCAGCTCCTTGCCCTGCTTCTCGATCGCCTCCATCAGGTCCGCCTTGACGTTGGGCGCGTTGGCATAGAAGAGGCCCGCATTGGCGCGAAACACCAGCGTGCCGGGTTCGATCTGGTTGTCCGGATGGCGCGCCAGGTCGCTGTAGAGCTCGGTGCCCGGAATGCGGCCGAGCAGCACGGTGCTCGGATTGCTGGCCTGCCAGACCAGCAGCAGCAGCGACAGCACGGTGCCGATCATCACGCCTTCGAGCATGCCGAACAGCAACACGCCGGCCATGGCGGCCAGGGCGATCCAGAACTCGCGCGGGCTCACCCGCAGCAGGCGCCTCAGCGCCGCGATGTCGATCAGCCCCTTGACCGCGATCACCACCACCGCGGCCAGCACCGGCTCGGGCAGCTGCGTGAAGGCGCCGGTGAAGAACAGCACGATCACGGCCAGCAGCAGGCCGGAGATCGCGCCCGCCAGCGGCGTCCGGGCGCCCGCCTGGTCGTTGACCGCCGAGCGCGACATGCTGCAGCCCACCGGCAACGACGAGCCCAGCCCGCAGACCACATTGGCCGCGCCGACCGCCAGCAGTTCCTGGTTGGCGTCGGCCGGGTACTTGTGCTTGGCCGCGAAGGTGCGCACCACGCCCATGCCTTCGACGTACGACAGCAGGAACACCGCGAAGGCCGTGGGCAGCAGCGCCTGCGCGTCGGCCAGCGTGAACGAGGGCACCCGAAACGGCGGCAGGCCGCTCGGTATCTCGCCGGTGATCTTGATGCCATGGCCGCCGAGCCCGGTGAACATCATGAGAAGGATCGACGCCGCGACCACCACCAGGGCCCAGGGGATGCGCGGCGCGAGCTTCTCGGTGACCAGCAGGACGGCGATCACGGCCACGCCCAGGCCGAGCGACCACGGGTTGGTGTCGCCCCGGTGCTGGAACAGGTAGACGATGCGGTCGACGAACTCGCCGTGCGCGCCCTCGATGCCGAACAGCTTGCCGAGCTGCGTGGTGGCGATGTAGATCGCGGCGCCGGCGGAAAAGCCGGTCAGCACCGACTCGGAAATGAAGTTGACCAGGAAGCCGAGCCGGAACAGCCGCGCCACGACCGCGATGCCGCCGACCATGAGCGCGAGCAGTGCCGCCATCTCGGCATAGCGCGCCGGGTCCTTGAGGGACAGCCCCGCGAGGCCGGTCGCGACCAGGATCGACAGCGCCGAGGTCGGGCCGATGGCCGCCTGCCGGGAGGTGCCGAAGATGGCGTACGCGAAGACCGCGAGCAGGCTGGCGTAGAGGCCGGCCTGCGGCGGCAGTCCGGCGAGGCCGGCGTAGGCCATGCTCTCGGGGATGCAGAAGGCGGCGACCGTGACGCCGGCCAGCAGATCGGCACCGAGCCAGTCGCGGCGATAGCCCGGCGCCCAGTTCAGCACCGGCAGCAGCCGCGCCAGCCAGGACTGCGCGGTGGCGTCATCGGGTGATCGAGGGTCGGCCATGGTCATTTCCTTCTGGCATGTCGAACGAGACCTTTCTGCATGGCACGGCCCGGCCACGCCGGATATTGGCGGCGATGCTGCGGGGCTGCAATTGCCCTTTGGTGCAGAGCGTCAGCGCGAGAGCGCGCTCATCGCCAGGCGCTGCCCACCTGGATGTAGGTCACGCCGCCCTCCGGACCCTGCGCGTAGTCCAGGCCGACCCACAGGCCGAGCTGCCTCGCGATCAGATAGCGAAAGCCGACGCCCCGGCTGACTTCGGTCGGTGCGTCGCCGAAGCTGTCGTTGCGGCCCCAGGCCCGGCCGGCGCCGATGAAGGCGATCGCCGCCCATCGCGGCAGGAGGTTCCAGCGGATCTCGGCCTCCGTCACCGCCGTGTGCGCATCCTGGTAGCGGGCGGCGGGAATGCCGCGCATGTCGATGAACGGCAGCATGTAGAAGGGAACCCCGCCGCTGGCGCTGCGCCCGTCGAGCCGGCCGGCCAGCACCACGTCCTTCGCCACCGGCCAATAGGCGAAGACATGGCCTCGGTAGCTCTGGAAGCGCGTGTCGCCGCCCAGGTCGGGCGAATAGAAGGTGGCATCGAGGGCACCGGTCCAGCCGCTGGAAGGCGTGAAGGTGTTGTCGCGCGAATCATGCTCCAGCGTCAACCCCACGCCCGAGTTGCGCCGCGCCGACGGCTCGCCCGCCAGGCCGGCACGCGGGTCCTGGCTCAGGTCGAGCTGGCTGCCGAGGTCGAGGTAGGTCCAGCTCGCGCCCAGCCAGTAGTCGCTGCGGCCGATCCGGCGCAGCACCTTCTGGCTCGAGAACCAGCCGTCGAGCGAATAGGCCAGGCTGTGGGCGCCCCCGCCCAGGCCGCCGCCGCCGATGCCGTAGAACTGCAGATTGACCTGGGCGCGGCCGACGCCGCCGCGCACGCGCCAGCGGTCGTCATCGAAGCTCAGGCTGCCACCGACGAAGGCCGCCTTGGTGCCGTTCTCCGTCGCCGCTGCCCCGCCGACGAACACATCGGGCGGCGTCAGCCGCGGCGAGCCGTCGTCCCTGGACACGCCCGCGCGTTCGACGTTGCGCACGAACATCAGGGCGACGCCGCCCCCATAGCCCACCGCGGGCTCGCTGATGACGATCGGGATCGGCAGGAAGCCGTTGCCCTGGGTCATCGAGGTGGCGATGTCGAACTGCCCATCGGCCTGGTCGATGAAACCCTCGGCCAGCGCATCGCCGATGCCGCCTGCGCAGACCGATGCCAGCAGCAACGGGCGGCCGCGCCGCAGCACCCGGTACGCGATGGCAGTGGCGATTCGCATGGCGGTCGATGCTAGCAATCAAAACCGCTTCGTCGTGTAGGCCCGCGTCGCATGCCCGAGCGCGGGTTCCAAGCTGCGCGCCACCCCGGCGCGCCAGGCTCAATAGGGCGGATTGATGACCACGTACTGGCCGCCCTGCGGCTGGTACCAGACCGTGCCGCATTGCTGGTAGACCATTCCGCCGTAGTTGACCGGCACGCAGCCGGCAGGGACCGCCCGCACCATCGAACCCACCACCGCCGAAGTCACGGCGACGGTGGCGGTAACCGCGGCCGCGGTGGCGACCGGGTGGTAGTCGTTGTCCCAGCCGCAGTTGCGGCAGCCGCCGCCGCCGCCCGTGACGACGACGTTGGTGTTGCGGTTGACGTTGTTGACATTGACGTTGTTGACGCTGGTGTTGCGGACGTTGTTGGTGCGCACGTCCGCGCTGCGGTTGTTGACCTGCGCCCGATTGGCGCCGCCACCGCCGCCCCCCGCATGCATGCCGCCGCCACCGCCCCCGTGCATGCCTCCCCCGCCGCCGCGTCCCCCGCCCCCGATGGCTTCGGCCGATGGCGCCCAGGCCAGCCCGGCAACCACCAGGGCGCTCAGAAGGGCCGCGTAAGTCCTGCTTGCTGCTTGCTTCATGGCACGGCTCCTTCAGGAGGTCTTCAGGGGAACGAACTTGGCCTCGCTCGCCCCCTTGGGCGGCACGAACCTGAAGGTCGAATCCTTGAAGCCCGGGTTCTTCTTCCAGTCGAACACGGTGACCGATTGCGGCCTGGCTTCATCCGAGCGATTGGTGATCACGAGCCTGAGCGGCAGCGGATTGGCGCCCGCGCTGAGCCAGATCTGCCAGTCGAGCTCGCCCTGCCGGAAGGCGTAGTGGTCGCTGAGCACCTCGTCGACGAAATCCTGCCCGGCGAACATCGCCGACTGGATCGCATCGAACGGCGCCTCCGGCGTTCCCCAGACGAACAGGTCGGAGGCCGGCACCTCGATGCCGAAGCGCTGCTTGAGCTTTTCGATCAGCACGCTCAGGTTGTCGCTGAACTCGGCCTGCGAATAGGTCTTGAGCGCCGGTGTGAACAGGGTCACGGTCTTGCCGTCGTAGAAGAGTTCGCGCACCGAGCGCGGACTGGACATCCGCACGCGCATCTTGTTCGGCCGCACGACCTGGAGCTCGGCAGTCGCCGCGTGCTGCAGCTTCTGGCCATCGGCCAGCACCCGCTCGGCGGTCAGCTCGATCTCGACCTCGAAGCGCTTCAGCGACTGCAGGTGCGCGCCCATGTCCTTGAGCGCCTGGATCGCCTGGGGATCGACCGGATTGGCCGCCGGCTGGGCGGCCGCGGCGGGTGCCGGCGCGGGCTGGGCATGAAGGCCCGCAGCCCCGAGCGACAGCGCCAGCACGCTGGCCGCCAGTAGTGTTCGAACCATGTCTGCTTCTCCTGGTCGGTGAAAGGGGCGACGGATCGCGGCGACGCTCAGGCAAGAATAGACATGCCCAGGGTCCAAGTAAAGCTGCCCTTTGGTGCAGGCAGGTGGCGCAGGATCGCCAAGGCAACCTGCGGCGCGCGATGTGCAGGGCGGCGGCACCAGCGGACCGGGCGCTACGACGACCCGGCCGGACACGCACCGCTGCGCGAGGCGATCGCGGCCTGCCTGTGCGTCTGGATCGAAGACCCGGGCTTCCCGCCGACGCCGCAGGTCCTGCGGGCCGCGGGCCGGCGCCCGCAGGCGACGGCACCTGGCGTCGTCATGGCGCGAAGACCTCGGCCCAATCCCGCTTCATGCTCACGACCTCGATGCCGTAGCGCGGCGCGTTGTCGAGCGCGTCGGCGAGCGGGCTCAATCGGAATTCGCGGTCGTAGGCGAATTCGCGGCTGCCGTCGTCGTGATGGAGCAGCAACGCGAGCCGAGGTCCGGGCCCGGTCTTGGTGTAGCGGAGCATCGCCAGGTCGCCGTCCGAATTGCCGAATGCCAGGATCGGCCGGCGGCCGATGTGAAGTCCGATGTTGCAGGGCTTGACCTCGCGGTCGTCGAAGGTGTTGACCTCGGCCAGCTTGACCAGTTGTCCGACGTCCTGCTGGATCTCGAAGCGCGTCTTGACGCTGGAACCGACGACCTGGTGCCGGGGGATCCTGTAGACCTCCTCCGAGAAGGCGCGGATCAGGTCGATGCCGCCGCCCGACACGATGAAGACCTGGAAGCCATGCTTCTGAAGGTACGCAACGAGTTCCAGCTGCGGCACGTACACGAGTTCCGTGAACCGGCGGCCCAGGGTCGGGTGCTTCGCTTCGGCGAGCCAGTCCCGAGCCACCTGGTCGAACGCTTCCTCGGTCACGCCGGCGTGCACGGCCGCTCCCACCTCGAAGAGGCCGCGCATGCCGGCCGCCTTGATCGCCGCCATGTCCTGGTCGACATAGGCCTTGAACGGCTGCCGCTGCGCCAGGCCCGGATCGCGCGCGACCATGGCGTTCAATCGATGCCGGGCGAACGAGAACTGCACCTGGAGCGGCTGCTCGCACCACAGCGTGCCGTCGTTGTCGAAGGTCGCGATTCGATCGGCGGGACGGACATGGTCCGGGCCGCCCTCCAAGGTCACCCTGGCCACGAAGTCGAGGATGGCCGCCTTGGCCGGGCCGTTGTTCCAGGACCAAAGCTCCGCACTCGGCATGGCGAGTTCCTTTCAGGTCGACGACGCGTTGGCGCCAGGGGTGAGCGACCCGCCTGCTGCATCCTGCAGGCCCAGCCGCTCGAGGATCTGCCGGTCGTACCGGGCCCATTCTCGCCCGGAGTTCTCGACCGCCATCTTGTCCAGGTCGAGCCGTTGGCGGTCGACTTGCCGGAGCCCATGATGCCCTCGATCAGGACGAGCCCATGGTGCCCCGGAGGTTGGCGGTCTGTCGGTGCATGCATGCGGCTGTTGTATCCGATGTCGACGCGTCGGAATTCGCTGACCGGCACAACCCGGGCTCTCCGACGCCCGAACGCCGGGCCCTTTCGAGAATGGATTCACTTCCCAACATCAAGAAGGAGTCGTGCCGCCATGCGCAAGACACTGATGGATCTGGAGACCCGGTTCTGGCAATCCATGGTGGACCAGGACACGGACAGCGCGCTGTCGATGTTGTGCGAGCCTGCCCTGATGGTGAGTTCGCATGGCGCGATGCAATTCGATCACGCAGGCTACCGGAAAATGGCCGAACAGGGATCGATGGTCGTGAAGGGCTTCGAGTTCAGCGACGTCGAGGTTCTCTGTCCCAACGACGCCACCGCCATCCTGGTCTACCGGGTCCGGCAGACGACGGCGCCCAGGGGCAAGTCGGAGACTTCGACCGAGGAGATGCTCGACTCGTCGACCTGGGTGCGCGACGGCGACCAGTGGTTGTGCGCCGTGCACACCGAAACGCCCGCCCCGCCCAAGGCTTAACGCCCGCCCGTCATTCCGGCTGGGCGTCCAGCGCGGCCGCCCGCAGCCGGCCGCGCTCGCCGTGCAGCATGTAGAGACCCGATCCGACGAGCAGCGCGATGCCCAGCCAGGCCGATCCGCTGGGGACCTCGTCCCACACGGCGTAGCCCAGCAGCATGGCGAACAGCACCGCCGAGTAGCGAAACGGTGCCGTGAGCGACACCTCGCCGGCGCGCATGCATTGGACGAGCAGGAGATAGCCGGTGGCCAGGAAGGCGGCCGCGACCCCCAAGAGGGCCAGGTCGCCCGGCGCGAACGGCGGCCAGCCGGTGAACAGCGTCAGGCAGCCGGCCAGCAGGGTGACCGCCAATGCCGTCGCCAGCGTGATGATGATCGACGGAATGACCGGGTCGATGCGACGCGTCAGCAGGTCACGCGTGGCATGGAACAGCGTCCCGAGCAGGCACAGCAGGGACCAGGCGTTGAAGCCATCGCCGCGGGGCTGCACCACACACAGCACGCCCGCGAAGCCCAGCACCACGGCGGCCCAGCGCGCCCGGCCGGCGCGCTCGCCCATGAAGAGCACCGCGAAGACGGTCATGAACAGGGGCGCGGCGAGGTTGATGGCCGTCGCGTTGCCGATCGGCAGGCGGAACAGCGACAGCAGGTACAACAGGGTCGCGCAGGCGTCGACCGCGGCGCGCAGCGCCACCCGCGGGTGCAGCAAGGCGCTCGCCTGCCGCAGCGCGCCCAGGCGGTGCGCGGCCAGCAGCACCAGCGCCGAGGCCATCAGCCCGCGCAGGAAGATCAGCTGCGCCGAGGCCATGGACTGGCTCACATGCTTGACCAGCGCGTCGTTGAGCACGAAGCAGCCCATCGCGGCGATCATGGTGACGATGGCGCGCCTGTTGGTGCGGGAGGTGGTCGTGGCGGAAAGGCGCTGCGAGGACATGGCGAACGGGAAGATGGCGAAACCGAGCCGCGAGTGTTGCATAAGTGCCGCTTATGAATAAGCAACCCGGCAAGGCATTCCCAGGGGGTGACGAGCTGCCGATACTTGGCCGGGCCGCGCGTCGCGGCGCGAGCAAGCAACAGGAGACACCATGACCCATTCCCTTCGCGGCACCTTGGCCGCCACCTTCGTCGCCACGGCCCTCGCCGCCGCCTCGGCCGGCAGCGCCGCCTGGGCGCAGGCGGCACCGGCCGCCTGGCCGACCAAGCCGATCCGGCTGATCGTGCCGTTCTCGGCCGGCGGCGCCAACGACCTGATGGCGCGCGCCGCCGCCGAGGGCGCCTCCAAGGCGCTGGGCCAGCCGGTCGTGGTCGAGAACAAGCCCGGCGGCGGCACCACGCTGGGCGCCGACGTGGTCGCCAAGTCGGCGCCCGACGGCTACACCTTCCTGATCAGCGCCGCCGGCGTGATCTCCAACAGCATGATCAAGAAGACCATGCCCTACAAGGACGCCGACCTGGAGCCGGTGGCGATGATCGGCCTGGCGCCCTCGGTGGTGCTGGTGCCGGCCGACGCGCCGTACAAGAACCTGAAGGAATTCATCGCCGCCTCGAAGACCGGCGAGGGCTTCCACTGGGCCACCGCCGGCACCGGCAGCACGCCGCATTTCGTCTCGGGCGTGCTGCAGACGAAGTACGGCGCCAAGCTCGACATCGTGCCCTACAAGAGCGGCTCCGAGTCGATCACGGCGGTGCTCGGCAAGCAGGTCGAAGCCACCTCCGAGGCCAGCATCGTCGCCCTGCCCTATCTCAAGAGCGGCAAGCTCAAGGCCCTGGCCGACACCTGGACCAGCCGCATCTCGGCCTACCCCGAGCTCTCCACCGCGACCGAGCAGGGCTATGGCGACCTGCGCATCGCGCACTGGGCCGGCATCCACGCGCCCAAGGGCACGCCGCCGGCGATCCTCGACAAGATGAGCGCGGCGGTCGATTCGGCCATGAAGACGCCGGCCATCGCCGAGCGCCTCAAGGGCCTGGGCATCGAGCCGATCGGCGGCACCCGGGCCGCCTTCGTGCGCTTCGTCGACGAAGAGCGCGCGCGCCTCGGCGCGGTGGTCAAGGCCACCGGCATGAAGGACGAATGAGGTGGACACGCTGCATCCCGGCACGGCGCTGCGCCGCAAGGTCGAGGCCCGGCGCGGGCTGATGGTGCCGGGCGCGGCCAACGCGCTGGCGGCCCGCGTGATCGAGCAGCTCGGGTTCGAAGCCGTCTACCTGAGCGGCGCCGGCCTGACCAACACCTTCTACGGCCTGCCCGACCTCGGCTTCGTCGGCCTGTCCGACATCGCCCAGCACACGGCGGCGATCCGCGACGCGGTGGCGCTGCCGATCATCGTCGACGCCGACACCGGCTTCGGCAACGCGCTCAACGTGCGCCACAGCGTGCGCACGCTCGAGCGCGCCGGTGCCAACGCGATCCAGCTCGAGGACCAGGCCAGCCCCAAGAAATGCGGCCACTTCGAGGGCAAGGCCGTGGTCCCGCTGCAGGAGATGGCGGGCAAGGTCAGGGCCGCCGTCGATGCCCGCCTGCACCCGGACTTCCTGGTGATCGCGCGGACCGACGCCGCCACCGTGGAGGGCATCGACGCCGCGATCGCGCGTGCCGTCGCCTATGCGGAGGCCGGCGCCGACCTGACCTTCGTCGAGGCGCCCGAATCGCTCGAGGCGCTGCACCGCATCCCGCGCGAGATCGCCTGCCCGCAACTCGTCAACGTGGTGATCGGCGGCAAGACGCCGACCCTGCCCGCGAGCGACTTCGCCGCCATGGGCTTCGGCCTGGTGCTCTATGCCAATGCCGCGCTGCAGGGCGCGGTGCACGGCATGCAGCAGGCGCTGCAGGCGCTGCAGCGGGACGGCCGGCTCGACGAATCCGGCGGCCTGGTCGCGACCTTCGCCGAGCGCCAGGCGCTGGTGCGCAAGAGCGCCTTCGACGCGCTCGAACAGCGCTATGCCTGAGCCCCTGGCGACGGCGATCACCGCCATCGACAGCCATGCCCACGTGTTCGTGCGCGGGCTGCCGCTGGCGCCGCAGCGCCGCCACGCGCCGGACTACGACGCCACGCCGGCCGACTTCGGCGCGCTGCTCGATGCCCACGGCGTCTCGCATGCGGTGCTGGTGCAGCCGAGCTTCCTGGGCACCGACAACCGCTTCCTGCTCGATGCGATCCGGACCCGGCCACGCCGGCTGCGCGGCGTCGCCGTGGTCGACCCCGAGGCCGACGACGATGCCCTGCAGGCGCTGGCCGACGGCGGCATCTGCGGCATCCGGCTGAACCTGGTCGGCCTGCCGATCCCCGACTTCTCGCGCCCGGCCTGGCAGCGCCTGTTCGCGCGCGTGCGCGCGCTCGACTGGCATGTCGAGCTGCACCGCGACGCGCAGGCGCTGGCCCGGGCCGGGCAGCCCGTGCTCGATGCCGGCTGCAAGCTGGTGGTGGACCATTTCGGCCGCCCCGGCGCCCTGGCCGACGCCGGCCAGGCGTGGCTGCTGGCCGCGGCCGCCGGCGGCCGGACCTGGGTCAAGCTCTCGGCCGCCTACCGCAGCTGGCCCGCGCCCTGGGCGGCCCAGGCCAGCGTGGCGGCCGAGCGGCTGCTGCGCGCGTTCGGCGCCGAGCGCCTGCTGTGGGGCAGCGACTGGCCCCACACCGAGCACCGCGAATGCGTCGACTACACGGCCGCCCGGGCGGCGCTGGCCGACTGGGTGCCCGACGCCGCAGCCCGCCAGCGGATCCTGGTCGACACGCCGGCCCGGCTCTTCGGCTTCGAACGAGAGGGAGACCTTCATGCGCCATGACTTCTCTCGCCCGGGCTGGCTGGCCCGGGCCGGCGCCGGCGCCGTCCTGCTGCTCGCGGCGCTGGCGGTGCAGGCCCAGCCCTGGCCCAGCCGGCCGATCCGGCTGGTCGTGACCTACCCGCCCGGCGGCACGGTCGACGCGGTGGCGCGCATCGTCGCGCCCGCCCTGTCGAGCCGGCTCGGCCAGCCGGTGGTGGTCGACAACCGCGGCGGCGCCGGCGGCGCGATCGGCGGCGACCTGGTGGCCAAGAGCGCACCCGACGGCTACACGTTGATGCTCGATGCCTCCAGCCATGCGCAGAACCCGGCGCTGCGCAGCAAGATGCCCTTCGACACCTTGCGCGACCTGGCGCCGGTGTCGCTGCTGGTGAAGGTGCCCAACGTGCTGGTGGTGAATCCGGCGGCACCGATCGGCAGCGTGCAGGACCTGGTGGCCCAGGCCCGGGCCAGGCCGGGCGAGATCAACTACGCCTCGTCGGGCAACGGCTCGGCCCAGCACCTGGCGGCCGAGCAGTTCAGCGCCATGGCCGGCGTGCGCATGACCCACGTGGCCTACAAGGGCGGCGGCCCGGCGCTGACCGACGTGATGGCGGGCCAGGTGCCGGTCTTCTTCGCCAGCCTGGCGTCGAGCCTGCCGTACATCCAGGCCGGCAGGCTGCGGCCGCTGGCGGTCACGGGCAAGGCGCGCTCGCCGGTGCTGCCGCAGCTGCCGACGGTGGCCGAATCGGGACTGCCGGGCTACGAGGTCTACGAGTGGAACGCGGTCTTCGTGCCGGCGGGCACGCCGGCGGTGGTGGTCGAGCGGCTGGCCAGGGAATTCTCGGCGCTGCTCAAGGAGCCCGGGATCCGCCAGCGCCTGGAGGCCACCGGCGCCGAAGTGGTTGCTGGCGGGCCGGCCGAGCTCGACGCCTTTCGCCGCGCGGAGATCGCCAAGTGGGGCCAGCTGGCGCGGACGCACAAGATCCAGATGGACTGAGTTCAGTCCGCCAGCATGGCGGCGAAGGTGTCGGCGAAGGTCGGCCGCGAGCGCGCCAGCCACAACGCCGCCAGTTCGAAGGACGGCAGCGCCGCGCCGTCGCGCACCTGGGCATAGCGAACGCCCGCATGCTGCAGCGAGCGCACCGAGCTCGGCAGCAGCGACCAGCCCAGGCCGGCCGCCACGCAGGCCAGCACGGTGAGGGTGCGGTTGGCGTCCTGCCGCACTTGCAGGTCCAGGCCCGCGCTGCGGAAGGCGCCGAGCATCAGCGTGCGCAGCAGCGGCATCTGCTGGGCCGGGAACCACACCAGCCCGTGGGCGGCGATCTCGGCCATCGACACGCAGCCGTCGGCCGCCAGTTCATGGTCGGCCGGCAGCGCCACCACCATCGCTTCCTCGCCCAGCCGCCGCTCGTGCACCCGGGCCGTGACCGGCACCGGGGGGTGCAGCAGCGCCAGGTCGATGCGCCCGCCCTCGAGCGCGTCGACCTGCTCGGCGTTGCTCATCTCGCGCAGCACCACGTCCAGCTGGGGGTGCTCCACCTGCAGCCGGCGCAGTGCCCGCGGCAGCACCTCGTAGACCGCATGGGTGACGAAGCCGATGGTCAGCCGCCCGGCCCGGCCGGCGCCCATGGCGCGGGCGCGCTCGGCGGCGGCATCGCCGTGGGCCAGGGCAGCCCGCAGGTCCTCGACGATCGCCAGGCCGGCCTCGGTCAACGCCGCACCGCGCCGGCTGCGCTCGAACAGCTTGGCGCCGATCTCGCTCTCGAGACGATTGAGGGTCTGCGTCAAGGCCGGCTGCGCCAGCCCGAGGCGCTCGGCGGCGCGGGTCAGGCTGCCGCATTCGGCGATGGCGACGATGCAGCGCATCTGGCGGGTATCCATCGCGGGATTCTAGGCAGGCGGGGCGCCGGTCAATCGGCCATGCCGTAGCCCAGCTCGCGCTCATGCCGCAGCGAAAGCAGGACGACGTCCCGTTCGGAATGCGCGTAGACAAGGATGTGTCGCGCCAGGATGAATTCCCGCAGTTCGGGCATGCCCAGTGCCGCGGCCAATTGCCTGGCCTGCTCCGCCTGCAGCCGCCCCCATCCGGAGCGGGCAGCGAGAAACCGCGCAGGCCGACCGCTCGCCGGAGCGAAAGACAGGAGCTCGCGCGCCCGCGCCAGTTCACGCTGGAGCTTCTTGTAGCGCGCCGGCGCCGTCCCGGCGGCTTGCGCGTGCATGAAATCGCGCGCCGCGCCCAGGTACGCCAGGAAGTTCGGAACCGCGCGAACCCTCGCGTTGACCGGAATGCTCACGGCGCAGATGGGGCGCCGAGTGCCTGGTCCAGTTCGTCGTCGGCGACGAAGTGGCCGGCCATGGCCTGCCGCAACCCTGCGACGGCATCTTCGGCCAGCACCAGGCTCGCGTGCTCGCGCTCGAGGGCATGGTAGTAGTCCAGGCGACGCGCGTCGACCAGTGCCACATAGCTGGCGCCGTTCTTGGTCAGCACTTTTTCCGAACCGCTTCCAACGACGTCTTCGGCCAGTTCCGTGAGCCTGGCGCGCGCCTCGCTGATGGGAACGATGTCCGACGCTCGCAATGGCATTTTTCAGTATCCGTTAAGGCTTTCGTTAAACCAGTCTATCGATGAATCCCAGGCACCGCAATCCCACGGCTCCCGGAGTGGCGGCCACCCTGGCGCGCCGCCTTCCAGCGTATAAAGCCTGCCGGGAGACCACATCACTTGAAAATCATCATCCTCGGCGCAGGCCGCATCGGCGAGAGCGTGGCCGGCACGCTGGTGTCCGAGCGCAACGACATCACCGTCATCGACACCGACGCGGTGCGGTTGCGCGAACTCGAAGAACGCATCGAGCTGCGCGGCGTGGTGGGCAGCGGCATCGAGCCCGACGTGCTGGCCGAGGCCGGGGCGCGCGATTGCGACATGCTGATCGCCTGCGCCGCGCAGGACGAGACCAACCTGGTCTGCTGCAAGGTGGCCTACCAGGTGTTCGGCATCCCGACGCGCATCGCGCGCGTGCGCTCCAGCGCCTTCAAGGAAGACAGCCCGCTGCTCGGCAAGGAGGGCTTCGCGGTCGACTGCGTGATCTGCCCCGAGGAATCGCTCACGCGCTACATCGGCAAGCTGGTCGAGTACCCGGAGGCGCTGCAGGTGCGCGAGTTCGCCAACGGGCTGGCCTGCCTGGTGGCGGTGCGCGCGGTCGCGGGCGCGCCGATGGTGCGCCACAGCATCGCCGAGCTGCGCGAAACCGTGCCCGGTGCCGACATGCGCATCGTCGGCATCTACCGCCGGCTCGAGAACGAGCCCGACCGCTTCATCGTCTGCGAAGGCCCGACGCTGATCGAAGCCGGCGACGAGGTGTTCGTGCTGTCGGCGCGCGAGCACCTGCAGTCGGTGCTGTCGGCGCTGCACCGCTACGACAAGGCGGACCATCGCGAGGTCGAGCGCATCATGATCGCGGGCGGCGGCCGCGTCGGGCTGCGGCTCGCGAGGCAGCTGGTCGAGACCGGACGCAACTACCAGATCAAGGTGCTAGAGCGCGACCACGCGCGCTGCGTGCAGCTGGCCTCCGAACTGCCGGGCAGCGTGCTGGTGCTGCACGGCGACGGCACCGACGAGGACCTGCTGGAAGACGAAGGCATCGAGCACATCGACCTGTTCCTCTCGCTCACCAGCGACGACGAGGACAACATCATGGCCAGCCTGCTGGCCAAGCGGCTCGGCGCGCGGCGCGTGCTGGCGCTGATCAACCGGCGCAGCTACGCCGACCTGATGCACGGCACGCAGATCGACATCGCGCTGTCGCCCGCGCAGACCATGCTCGGCGAACTGCTGGCCTATGTGCGCCAGGGCGACGTCCAGGCGGTCCACAGCCTGCGCCGCGGCGTGGCCGAGGCGCTGGAGATCGTGGCCCGCGGCGACCGCAAGACCTCGCGCGTGGTCGGCCGCCGGATTTCGGAGATCCAGCTGCCCAAGGGCGCGCAGTTCGGGCTGGTGATGCGCGGCCTGCCGGAGATCGGCGAGGGCGAGGCTCCGGCCGGCGCCGCGGCGCCGATTCCGGCGCAGGTGATCATCGCGCGCGGCGACACCGTGATCGAGAGCAACGACCACGTCGTGATCTTCGTGCCGCGCAAGCGCCAGGTGCGCGACGTGGAAAAGCTGTTCCGCGTCAGCGCCACCTTCTTCTGACGCCACCGGCCTTCTCGATGAGCGACTTCTTCCCGGTGCTGCGCGTGCTCGGCGCGCTGCTGACCTTCTTCTCGCTCGGCATGTTCGTGCCGTGGATCATTTCCTGGACCCACGCCGACGGCCTGCGCCACGTGTGGGCGTTTTCCGCCGCGATCTCCTTCGCCTGCGGGGCTGCCCTGTGGGGCGGCCTGGGCCGCTACAAGCGCGAACTGCAGCCGCGCCATGGCATCTTCCTGGTGTCGCTCACCTGGGTGCTGCTGCCGCTGTTCGCCACGCTGCCGATGATGTGGGCCCTGGACGACATCGGGCGGCCGATCAACTTCACGCATGCCTACTTCGAGTCGGTGTCCGGCCTCACGACCACGGGCGCGACGGTGCTCGCCAAGCTGGACGAGCTGCCCGTGTCGATCAACGTCTGGCGAACCTTCCTGCAATGGCTGGGCGGCATGGGGATCCTGGTGCTGGCGGTGGCCATCCTGCCGCTGCTGGGCGTGGGCGGCAGCCAGCTCTTCAAGGCCGAGGTGGCCGGCCCGATCAAGGACAGCAAGCTGACGCCGCGCGTGAAGGAGACCGCCAAGGGACTCTGGGGCATCTACGCGAGTTTCTCGGCCGCCTGCTTCCTCGCCTACTGGGCCGGCGGCATGAGCGCCATCGACGCGATGATGCACATGTTCGCGACCGTGAGCCTGGGCGGGCTCTCGTCGCACGACGCCAGCTTCGCCTACTTCGCCTCGCCGCTGCTCGAGGGCATCTCCGTGCTCTTCATGCTCGCGGCCAGCTGCAATTTCGCGCTCTACTTCATCGCCATGCGCAAGGGCCACTGGCGCGGCTTCTGGCGCGACCCCGAGTTGCGCGGCACGCTCGTCGCGCTGATCGGCGGCGGCCTGCTGGTGGCGCTGGTGCTGTGGGCCAAGGGCGTCTACGGCGTGGTGGATGCGCTGCGCTACGGCATGTTCCACGCCATCTCGGTCGGCAGCACGACCGGCTTCGCGACCGTCGACTACCTGGCCTGGCCGGTGTTCGCGCCGCTCTTCATGCTGCTGCTGTCGAGCGTGGCGACCAGCGCCGGCTCGGCCGGCTGCGGCATCAAGATGGTGCGGGTGCTGATCCTGGTGAAGCAGGCGCGGCGCGAGATGACGCGCCTGGTGCACCCGCGCGCGGTCCAGCCGGTGACGCTCGGCAGCACGGTGGTCGACCACCGCGTGATCTTCTCGGTGCTGGCCTTCATGCTGGTCTACGGCGTGACGACGATCTCGCTGAGCATGCTGCTGGTGCTGACCGACCTCGACCCGGTCACCGCCTTCAGCGCGGTGCTGGCCAGCGTGAACTGCACCGGCCCCGGGCTCGGCAGCGTCGGGCCGGCCGGCAACTTCAGCGGCCTGACCGATTTCCAGGTCTGGGTCTGCACCTTCGCGATGGTGCTGGGCCGGCTCGAACTGCTGAGCTTCATCGCCTTGCTGACGCCCTCGTTCTGGCGCAAGTGAGGGTGCCAAAGAGACGCCAGCGGGCATTTTCGGCTGGGGAAAGTCCCCAGGCCGGAAACCGCTTTCCGAGGGCGGCGGTGTTGTTGCAGCGCAATATCCGCAGGCCAAGGCCCGCTACGATGGGGCCATGGACTGCACGACCAAACTGGAGGCCGAGCTGGACCTCTGCTTCGCATGGCTCGCACGGTTCGAGGCCAGCATCCCCCAAGCGCACGACGTCGTCTCGCGCTGGTACACGAGCGCGGCGCTGCAGGCTTACATGCGCTATTCCTGGTTCAAGGCCTCCACGCCGGGCGAGCCGGCGCTCTGCCTGGCCCACATCCAGGTCTCCGAGGACGCCCGCAGCCAAGGCTACTTCGCGCGGCTGGTCGATCGCTTCCTCGACGGCAGCGACGGCCTGCAGGCGCGCGTCCTCTACCTCGAGAACATCGCGAGCCCGAGGTTCGAGGGCTGGCTGCTTCGCGTCGGGTTTCAGCGTTGCGCGCACAGCGCCGGCGAGTTCTCCGCGTACTACGTCACGCGATAGCAGGGCCCCGGCGGCGCATGCTTCAGAATGCCACGATGTCAAATGAACGACGGGACGCGATCCACAAGCTGCAGGCGCTGGCGGTCGAGGAGCGCCTCGCCCACCCCGAGGAAGACGAAGCGCTGATCGCATCGGTGCTCGACCGGCTCGAGGAGATCGAGGACCGGCGCCGCCGCGCAGCCAGGCGAAAGGCCCGCAGCATCGCGCTCGGGATCGGCGCCATCGGCGCACTGATCGCGCTCACGCTGCTGATCCAGGCACGCCAGGCTTGACCCGGCCTCCTGTGGTCTGCGCTGGACTCACGGCCGGCATTCGGGCGGCAGCAGCTTCGGCTTCATGTCCACCGGCTGGCAGGTCCACGTGACGCGGCCGCCGGCGTCCGCGGACGGGACCAGCTGGAAGGTCCGTCCGTTCACCGGTCCGCTCGAGAGCACCAGCCGGATGACGCCATTGGCGGTGTTCAACTGCAGGTCCTGGAGCTCGGGCGGCAGCGGCGGGCCGAACCGGACGGCCGCCAGGCTGCCTGGCAGCGCGCGCTGGCTCTCGTAGTGCTCGCCGACCGCGGCGGCCGCCGCCTTGCCGTAGCGCAGGGCGTTGGCGGCCTTCGCCCGCACCGTGTAGTCCTGGTAGGCGGGCAGCGCGATGGCCGCCAGCATGCCGATGCCCGCAACGATGACCATGATCATCAGCAGGATCAGGGCGACGTTGCTCGTGCCGCCTTTCCGGGCCAGCAGGGCGAACCGGGCCTGCGGGTTGTTGCTCGTGTGGCGGGCACTCGCGATCAGCTTCTGGCAGTGGCGGTAGTAGCCCCCGTTCGAGATCAGCGGCGGGATCACGAACAGGCCCAGCAGGTACACGCCGTACGCCAGCAGCGCGAATCGCGGGGCCACGGTCGCAGTGGCGCCGATGGCGACGCCGATGATGTTGGGCAGCAGGAAGTAGAGCGCCGCCTTGCCCCACATCTTGCGGTACATGAGCCACCAGAACGTGAAGAAGAAGGCGGGCCAGTGCCAGCCGAAGCGCGTGCCTTCCCGGTCGAAGGCCTCGAAGCGCCGCAGGTAGTAGTCGCGATTCTTCTCGCCGATGGCCAGTTCGTAGAGCTCGCGCGCCTCCTGCGCCGCCGACGCCGGCGCACCGGGCTGCGGCGGCCGGACGACGGGATCCGCGCCGAGGGTGGGCTCCGTGCGGGCGCCGGTGTGCAAGGGCTCCATGGTCTATCGGGCCGCGTACTCGCTGCCGGCCCGGCACTGGCCGAACTCGCAATGGATGGCCATCTCGGGCCCGTTCGTGCAAGCGACGCGATAGTCTTCGAAGCCCGGTCCCTTGGCCACCAGCGTCGCCATCGGCGTGGCCGCGCAGCTGCGCGATTTCGCCAGCTTCTCCGCCGTGAAGGTGTCGCGCCCGGTCGGCCTGGTGGCCGCGCTGCTGGCTGGCACGGGCAGCCAGGTCACGAGGACCGTGGGGTCGACGTTCTTGTAGCCGGAGCGGGCCATGCAGTTGGCGACCTGCGTCTCCTGCTTCTTGCGCCAGACGGCCGCCTGGGGCGAGTACACCCACTGGGAGAACAGGCCCATGAGCCCCAGGACCGACGGCGTCGCGGCGGCGACGAGGGGGATGGCGAACCCACGATCGCTCCAGTACGTATGTCCGATGTTCCAACCGATCGCGGCACCCACGCCGACGCCGACCACGAACAGGGCGGCGTCATGGTCCTCGGTCTTGATGAACGGCAGGCCGCTCGCCTCGCGTTGGCATTTCGCGACCAACGCCTCGTAGGTGGCGCCCGTCTGCGGGCCGCTGGCAGGACTGGGCTCGACCATCGGCACATAGGCCGCGCCCACGCCCGAGCCCGGACCGGCGGACGGTCGCTGCGGCCCTGTCGAACAGGCGCTCAAGAGCATGGCAGCGCAAGCGATGCCGGCGATTTTCCTCATGGACCCTCCTGGTGCGGGTTCTGAGTGCCCGCAAAAAGTTACATAGTTATACGTTTATCACATTTTTATGGTCAGTCTCAGATCAGGTCAAGCGCGCGCATGCCTTCGGCGCGCAGCGGCAAGAAAGGAGAACTGCCGAGTCGGACAGCGGCCGCGGGACGAGAGACGGGTTGCTCGCCAGCCGCCGGGCGCTCACGCCCACGCCGGCGATCTGTCGCGCAGACGCAACGATCGCCGAAGGGTGGCGCTCCAGCGCCGCCGACGCCGGCGGGCCGCTAACCCCAGCTGGGGAGGCTGCTCAAGGCATCGTTGGGCCGATTCACGATGTCGACGCCGGTGATCTCGCGCCGGCCAGGCAGCAGCTCGACGTCGCAGATGATTTCCCAGGCGTGGTCTTCGGTGCGCCGCGCGAGGCAGACCTCCTCGCCGGCCGCCAGCAGGTCGGCGCATTCGCCGACGCTGATCCGCTGCGCCGCCCCCAGCGCCAGCCCGGTCGAACCGAACTCCCTGTCCACGACCGGATGAACCGCCACGAGGTCGATCTGTTCGCCCGCGTAGTGGACCGCGGTGATTGCATGCTGAGCCATACGCGACCTCCATTCGTCGAGAGGCCCAGTATCGTTGCGGCGCCCGCCGGCGTCAGTGTGCCTACTTCGGGCATGGGTACGCGGCGCCGTGCGCCGCCGCGGCCCGCGCTCAGCTGCCCGCCTTGTTGGGGTCCCGCCAGGCGCGCTCGAAAGGCAGCCGCCACGCATGCGGCGCGATCAGCTGGTGGATCGGCTTGGGTCCCCAGGAGCCCGGTTCGTAGAGCCGCACCGGCGGCGGCGCCTCCAACAGCGGCGTCGACACCTGCCACAGGCGCTCGATGCCCTCGGCGGTCGTGAACAGGGTGCGGTCGCCGCGCATGGCGTCCAGGATCAGGCGCTCGTAGGCTTCCAGCACCTCGCCGACCAGGCCGGTGTCGCGCATCGCGAACTGCAGGCTCAGCTTGTCCAGGCGCATGCCCGGCCCGGGCCGCTTGCCGTAGAAGGACAGCGACATCTTCGAGGCATCGGCAAGGTCGAAGGTCAGGTGGTCCGGCCCCTGCGCACCGACCCCGGAGCCCGGCGGGAACATGCTCTTGGGCGGTTCGCGAAAGGCGATGGAGATGATGCGCTGCCCCTCCGCCAGCCGCTTGCCGGTGCGCAGGAAGAAGGGCACGCCGGCCCAGCGCCAGTTGTCGATGTGGCACTTGAGCGCGACGAAGGTCTCGGTGTCGGAGTCGGGGTCGACGCCCTCCTCCTGGCGGTAGCCGCTGTACTGGCCGCGCACCACGTCCGCCGGCACGATCGGCAGCATGCTGCGGAAGACCTTGTTCTTCTCCTCGCTGATCGGCGCCGGCTCGAGCGCGGTCGGCGGCTCCATCGCCATGAAGCCGAGGATCTGGAACAGGTGCGTCACCACCATGTCCCGGTAGGCGCCGGTCTGCTCGTAGAAGCCCGCGCGCTTGCCCAGCCCCAGGGTCTCGGGCACGTCGATCTGGACGTGGTCGATGAAGTTGCGGTTCCAGATCGGTTCGAACAGGCCGTTGGCGAAGCGGAAGGCCAGGATGTTCTGCGCCGGCTCCTTGCCGAGGAAATGGTCGATGCGGAAGATCTGCTCTTCCCTGAACACCTCGTGCAGCTGGCCATTGAGGAACACCGCGCTGGCCAGGTCGGTGCCGAAGGGCTTCTCCATCACGATGTGCGAGCGTTCGACCAGCTCGGCCGCGCCCAGCATGCGCACCACCGACAGGGCGGCGCTCGGCGGCACGCTCAGGTAGTGCAGGCGCCGGCATTCGGGGGCGCCGAGCGCGTTCTCGGCCCGCTCCACCGCTTCCTTGAGGGCCTGCGCACCGCCCGACAGCGGCACGTAGTCGAGGACGCCCGCGAAGGCCTCCCAGTCGGCCGGCAGGACCTTGCGGCTGCCGAACTCGTCCAGCGCGCTGCGCGCGACGGCGCGGAAGCCTTCCACGTCGAATTCGTCGAGCGAGACGCCGATGATCCGGCAGCCGGGGATGAAGCCCGCGCTGCAGAGGTGAAACAGGCCCGGCAGCAGCTTGCGCCGCGCGAGGTCGCCGGTCGCGCCCACCAGCATCACCACCTGCGGGAAACGCGGACCGACGCCGGGAGGGATCTTCGCCATTCGTGTCACCTTGCTTCGTTGCCGAGCCGGAAGGCAAGCGATTTTGATGCCAGCGGTCGGCACGCTTACACATTTTTCATGACATCCCGCCTACAACTTGCCTTGGGTCGGCCGATACACAGGGAGCCATGGACAAGCCACATTCAAGCCAGCCGCCCGAGCTCCTGACCCAGCTCCCGAGAGAGAACGTGCTCCAGGACGACGGGGAGCACATGCTCGTGTCGACCAAGGGCGTGGAAGGATCGCGCAGCGACGGGATCCTCATTCGCCGCTGTGCGTTCTCGCTCACGGCGCCGCTCGGCTGCGAGATCATGGGCCAGTACCGGCAGCTCTCGGATGGCTTCTGGCACGCGTCCCTGCGCAGCAGGCTCCAGGGCAGTCCGGCCCAGCGGGGCATCTATGCGACGGAGCTCGACGCGCTGGTCAACCTCTGGGCCAACCGCCGACGGCTCGACCTCGGGACCCGGTTGTAGGCCGGCCTTGCCGGCGGGAATGCCGCCACACTTGTTACTCCCGGAGTTCCTCCTCCGGTGCCAGACTGTCTCCCGATCCGCGGCGCATGGTGCGCAGCGACCCAGCAGGAGAACACACCGATGGCGACGATCACCGAGAACGAACGCAAGGGCGCACCGCCCGCCATGCAGCGGCCGCCTGTCGTGACGCCGCAGGCCTGGGAGGCGGCCCGTGCGCAGCTGCTCGTGAAGGAGAAGGCGCAAACCCGCGCCCGCGATGCCCTCGCGGCCGAGCGCCGGCGGATGCCGTGGATGGCGGTCGACACGGGCTATGCCTTCGAAGGGCCCGCGGGCCGGGTCGGCCTGCTCGACCTGTTCGACGGCCGGCGCCAGCTGATCGTCTACCGCGCCTTCTTCGAGCCGGGCGTGTTCGGCTGGCCGGACCAGGCCTGCAGGGGCTGCTCCATGGTGGCCGACCAGGTCGCCCATCTGGCCCATTTGAACGCCCGCGATACCACCCTGGTCTTCGTCTCGCGGGCGCCCCAGGCGGACATCGCACGGCTGAAGGCACGGATGGACTGGAAAATGCCGTGGTTCAGCCTCACCGACCGCTTCGACGCCGACTTCGGCGTCGACGAGTGGCACGGCACCAACGTGTTCCTGCGCGACGGCGAGCGCGTCTTCCGGACCTGCTTCGTCAACAGCCGCGGCGACGAGCAGATGGGCGGCACCTGGAACTACCTCGACATCACGCCGCTGGGCCGGCAGGAGTCGTGGGAGGACTCGCCCGCCGGCTATCCCCAGACGGCGCCGTACAAGTGGTGGAACTGGCACGACAACTACGCCGCGGACGCGGCGCCCGACCAGCGCTGGGTCGAGGTGTCGGAGGCCGGGGAGGCGGCATTGCGCAACGAGCGGTCGGGGACGTAGGCATCGGGCGGGCTGGCCCCCGGCGCCTTTCGCGACCAGAATGCCCCCTGGACACAACCGACAGGGGGGTCCCTTGGCACACGCAGATCCGGATTCGGCGAACACCCTTCGCCGCATGGTCGAGGGCTACCAGGTGTCGCAGGCGATTCACGTCGCTGCCACGCTCGGCATCGCCGACCTGCTGGCCGACGCCGGCCGCACCAGCGACGAGCTGGCCGCGGCGACCGGCACCCATCCACCCACGCTCTATCGCCTGCTGCGCGCCCTGGCGAGCCTGGGGGTGCTGCATGAATCCGAAGCCCACCGCTTCGAACTCGCGCCGCTCGGCCAGCCATTGCGCAGCGACGTGACGGACTCGGTGGCCGGCTGGGCCGCGTTCATCGGCCGGCCATATTACTGGCAGGCCTGGTCCGGCCTTCTGCACAGCGTGCGGACGGGCGAGAACGCCTTCCGCCATGTGCACGGCACCGACGTCTGGTCCTATCGGTCCGTCCATCCCGAAGAAAGCGCCGTGTTCGACCGCGCGATGACCACGCTCTCGCGCCGCGCCAACGCCGCCCTGCTCGCGGCCTGCGACTTCGGCCGCTTCCACACGCTGGTGGACGTCGGCGGCGGCAACGGGGCCCTGATCGCCGCGGTCCTGGCTGCGCATCCCGGCCTCCAGGGCGTTCTGTTCGACCAGCCGCACGTGGTGTCGTCCGCCGCCGCGCTGCTGGCCCGCGCCGGTGTCGCCGCGCGCTGCCGCACCGTCGGGGGCAGCTTCTTCGAGGCCGTGCCCGAAGGCGCCGACGCCTATGTGCTGCGCGCCGTGATCCACGACTGGGACGACGACGATGCGATCCGGATCCTCGCGCAAGTCCGGCGCGCGCTCGGCGAAGGCGCCAAGGTGCTGATCGTCGAACGGGTGATCGCACCACCCGACGAGGGACGCGACGCCAAGTTCTCCGACCTCAACATGCTGGTGGGCCCGGGCGGCCGCGAGCGAACACGAGAGGACTTCGTCGCACTGCTGGAGCCCGCGGCGCTGCAGCTCCAACGAGTGCTCGACGCCGGCAGCTTCTGTGTCCTGGAGACTGCTGCCGCGGACGCCTGAAGCGGCGTTGCCCGGCGCACCCTCACCTGTTCTTGTCTTGACAACCCCGGCCCGCATGCCTTTAATTTGCCTCGTACTGCTCGCCAGTGGCAGGGATCGTCCAGCGAACAAGGATGACCACGATGGAACAACAGCCTGCGCTCGACCCGCAGCGCAAGAAAGAGGAGCTGCGCAGCTTTCTCTTCCTGACCGCCGTCATGGTGCCCGTCCTGTCCGTTGCCATCGTCGGCGGCTACGGGTTCCTCGTGTGGATGTTCCAGATGGTGAGCGGACCTCCTACGCACTAACGGCGGTGCGCAGACGCAACTGATGAGAAGGGCGAGCACGATGCGGCTCGCTGTCTCCGTACGCATGCCCCAACCAAGGAGATTGCGAGTGGCGATTGCAAAGCGCTTCATCACCATCGAGCCCGAGGATGCCGTCGACGAATGGCATATCGCGGGCGTCGTGGTCCACGCCGATCCGGTCCGGCTCGGCGACGTGCGGGCCGCCGTCGACCTCATGGCCGGCGCCGAGGTCCATGCGGTCAGCGAGGCCGGCAAGATGGTCGTCACGCTGGAAGCACCCAGCTCGCGCGCCATCGCGGCCCACCTGACCTACCTGCACCAGCTCGACGGCGTGCTGTCGGCGGCGCTCGTCTACCAGCACAACGAAGACGCGGCCGCCATGGCCGAGGAGATGAGCGATGAGCTTCAGCCGCCGGGACTTCATTAGGCAGACCGCCGTCGCCGCCACGGCGTCGGTCGCCGGGGTGGCGCTGCCGGCGGGCGCGGCGAACTTCGTGACCGATGGCGACATGACCAAGCTGAAATGGTCCAAGGCGCCCTGCCGCTTCTGCGGCACGGGCTGCGGCGTGACGGTGGCGGTCAAGGACAACAAGGTGGTGGCCACGCAGGGCGACCCGCAGGCCGAGGTCAACAAGGGCCTGAACTGCGTCAAGGGCTATTTCCTGTCGAAGATCATGTATGGCGCCGACCGGCTGACCCAGCCGTTGATGCGCCAGAAGAACGGCAAGTACGACAAGAACGGCGAATTCAAGACCGTCACCTGGGACCAGGCCTTCGACCTGATGGAGCAGCAGTTCAAGCGCGTGCTCAAGGACAAGGGCCCGACCGCGATCGGGATGTTCGGCTCCGGCCAGTGGACCATCTGGGAGGGGTACGCTGCGTCCAAGCTGTACAAGGCCGGCTTCCGCTCCAACAACCTCGACCCCAATGCGCGCCACTGCATGGCCTCCGCCGTGACCGGCTTCATGCGCACCTTCGGCATGGACGAGCCGATGGGCTGCTACGACGACTTCGAAGCCGCCGACGCCTTCGTGCTGTGGGGCTCGAACATGGCGGAGATGCATCCGATCCTGTGGACCCGCGTGACCGACCGCCGGCTCAGCGCGCCGAAAACCCGGGTTGCGGTGCTGTCGACCTTCACGCACCGCTCCTTCGACCTTGCTGACCTGCCGATCATCTTCAAGCCGCAGACCGATCTGGCGATCATGAACTACATCGCCAACTACCTGATCCGCAACAACAAGGTCAACCAGGACTTCGTCAGCAAGCACACGGTGTTCAAGCAGGGCGTGACCGACATCGGCTATGGCCTGCGGCCCGAGCACCCTTTGCAGAAGGCGGCCAAGAATGCCGCTGACCCGAATGCATCGTCCCCCATCACCTTCGACGAGTTCGCCAAGTTCGTGTCGAAGTACGACGCCGCCTACGTCACCAAGCTGTCGGGCGTTTCCCGCGAGCAGCTCGACAAGCTGGCCGAGCTCTACGCGGACCCGAACGTCAAGGTGATGTCGCTGTGGACCATGGGCTTCAACCAGCACACGCGGGGCACCTGGGCCAACAACATGGTCTACAACCTGCACCTGCTGACGGGCAAGATCGCGACCCCGGGCAACAGCCCGTTCTCGCTGACCGGCCAGCCGTCGGCGTGCGGCACGGCGCGCGAGGTGGGCACCTTCTCGCACCGGCTTCCGGCCGACCTGCTGGTCGCCAACCCCAAGCACCGCGAAGAGGCCGAGCGCATCTGGAAGCTCCCGCCCGGCACCATCCCGGACAAGCCCGGCTACCACGCGGTGCTGCAGAACCGGATGCTCAAGGACGGCAAGCTCAACGCCTACTGGGTGCAGGTCAACAACAACATGCAGGCGGCCGCCAACCTCATGGAGGAAGGCTATCCGGGCTACCGCAATCCGGACAACTTCGTGGTGGTGTCCGACGTCTACCCGACCGTGACCGCTCTGGCCGCGGACCTGATCCTGCCCAGCGCCATGTGGGTCGAGAAGGAAGGCGCCTACGGCAACGCCGAGCGCCGCACGCAGTTCTGGCACCAGCTGGTGGACGCGCCGGGCGATGCCCGCTCCGACCTGTGGCAGCTGGTGGAGTTCTCCAAGCGCTTCAAGATCGAGGAGGTCTGGCCGGCCGAGCTGATCGACAAGCAGCCGGAGGTCAAGGGCAAGACCCTGTTCGACGTGCTCTACCGCAATGGCCAGGTCGACAAGTTCCCGCTGAAGGACCTCGACCCCGACTACCAGAACGCCGAGGCCAAGGCCTTCGGCTTCTACCTCCAGAAAGGCCTGTTCGAGGAATACGCGAGCTTCGGCCGCGGCCATGGCCACGACCTGGCGCCCTTCGACATGTACCACGAGACGCGCGGCTTGCGCTGGCCCGTGGTCAACGGCCAGGAGACGCGCTGGCGCTACCGCGAAGGCAGCGATCCCTACGTCAAGGCCGGGTCGGGCTTCCAGTTCTATGGCCATCCGGACGGCAAGGCGGTGATCTTCGCCCTGCCCTACGAGCCGCCCGCGGAGGCGCCCGACAAGGAGTACCCCTTCTGGCTCGCCACCGGGCGCGTGCTCGAGCACTGGCACTCCGGCTCGATGACGCGGCGCGTGCCCGAGCTTTACCGGGCGGTGCCGAATGCGCTGTGCTACATGCATCCGGAAGACGCGAAGAAGCTCGGGCTGCGGCGCGGGGTCGAGGTCGAGCTGGTGTCCCGCCGCGGCAAGATGCGCACCCGGGTCGAGACCCGCGGGCGCAACGCGCCGCCGCAGGGGCTGGTGTTCGTGCCGTGGTTCGACGCCAGCCAGCTGATCAACAAGGTCACGCTGGATGCCACCTGCCCGATCTCCGCGCAGACCGATTTCAAGAAATGCGCGATCAAGATCCAGAAGGTGTAGCGAAATGACAATGCGCCATCGATCCCGGACCCTGTCGCACGCCGTGTGCGCCCTGCTTCTGGCCGCGCTGTCCAGCCTGCTGTTCGCACCCGCGCGGGCCCAGGGGCTGGTCGATTCGATGCGGGGGCCGACGCCCATTCCCGAGCTGACCAGGTCGCCGCCGATCTTCCCGACCGAGAACAAGGACATCCGCCGCACCCGCAATTTCGCGATGCAGCCGCCGACCATTCCGCACACCATCGACGGCTACCAGGTCGACAAGGAGTTCAACCGCTGCATGTTCTGCCACGCGCGCACCCGCACGCAGGAGACCGGCGCGATCCCGGTCAGCATCACCCACTACCAGGACCGCAACGGCAACATGCTCGCGGATGTGTCGCCGCGGCGCTATTTCTGCATCCAGTGCCACGTGGCACAGGCCGATGCCAAGCCGCTCATCGGCAACAACTTCGTCGACGTGGAGCAGTTGCTGCGACGCAAGCCCGGCGTGCTGGGTTCGACGAAATAGCGCGAGGGCGCCATGTTCAAGCTGATCAAGCGCTACTGGATCACGATCAACCGGCCCAGCGCCTACTTCAGCCTGGGCTTCCTGACGCTGGGCGGATTCATCGCGGGCGTGATGTTCTGGGGCGCCTTCAACACCGCGCTCGAACTCACCAACACCGAGGCCTTCTGCACCGGCTGCCACGAGATGCGCGACAACGTCCTGCCCGAGCTGCAGACCACCATCCACTACACCAACCGCAGCGGCGTGCGCGCCCGCTGCCCGGACTGCCACGTGCCGCACAACTGGACCAGCAAGATCGCCCGCAAGATGCAGGCCTCGAAGGAAGTGTGGGGCAAGATCTTCGGCACCATCAACACGCGGGAGAAATTCCTCGAGCATCGGCTGGTGCTGGCGCAGCACGAGTGGGATCGCTTCAAGGCCAACGACTCGCTGGAGTGCCGCAACTGCCACGACTACCAGTCGATGGATTTCACCCGGCAGAGTCCGCGCGCGCAGGCCATGCACTCGACCTTCCTGGCCGACCGCGAGAAGACCTGCATCGACTGCCACAAGGGCATCGCGCATCGCCTGCCCGACGTGGCCCAGGCGAAGGAACCGTAGCGCGTGTCCCACCGCCCTGCCGACATGCACGTCGAAGCCACGGCCGATCGCGGCCTGAGCGCGCGCCAGCTCGGCTTCTGTCGCGCCGGCCGGCCGGTGTTCGACGGCATCGACTTCGCCGTCGGCCCCGGCGAGCTGCTGCAGGTGACGGGCGCCAACGGCAGCGGCAAGACCAGTCTTCTTCGCGTGCTGAGCGGGCTGCTCGAGCCCGCCGCGGGCGAACTGCGCTGGCGCGCGCGGCCGGTCCGCGCGGGCGAAGCCGGCTACCAGCAGTCGGTGGCTTATGTGGGCCACAGCGACGGCATCGACCCCGACCTGAGCGCCGCTCAGAACCTGGCCTTCGCGATGCAGATCGCCGGCGCCGCGCCGAGCCGGGCGCTGGTGGACCGCGCGCTGGGCGCCTACGGCCTGGCGCCCGCGATGCCGGTGCCGGTGCGCAGGCTGTCGCAGGGCCAGCGCCGGCGCGTGGCACTGGCCCGGCTGGGGCTGGTGCCGCGCGTGCTGTGGCTGCTCGACGAGCCCCTGACCTCGCTCGACGAGCAGGCGGGCGACGCATTCCAGGCCCAGCTCCACACGCACCTGCGCGCCGGCGGCATGGCGGTGGTGGCGACCCATTGCGCCCTGCCGGCCGGCGGCCGCTTCCTGCACCTGGGCGCGTAGCCGCATGCCCGCGCTGCTCGCCGCCATCGTCCTGCACGACGTCTCGCTGGCCTGGCGCCGGCGCGGCAGCATCCTGTCGAGCCTGCTGTTCTTCGTCATCGCGAGCAGCCTGTTCCCGCTGGCGATCGGCCCCGACCCCCAGCAACTGCGCGCGCTGGCGCCGGGCATCCTGTGGGTCGCCGCCCTGCTCGCGTCGATGCTGTCGCTGTCGCGGCTCTTCGCGCAGGAACATGCCGACGGCAGCCTCGACCAGTTGCTGCTCTCGCCGCACCCGCTGGCCCTGCTCGTGCTCGCCAAGATCTGCGCCCACTGGGTCACCAGCGGCCTGCCGCTGCTGCTGCTCACGCCCTTGCTGGCGCAGCAGTACGGGCTGCCGGCGTCGTCCGCGCTGCTGCTTTCTGCCTCGCTGCTGATCGGCACGCCGGTCCTGAGCCTGATCGGCGGGGTGGGCGCGGCGCTCACGCTGGGCCTGCGCGGCGGCGCGGTGCTGTTGTGCGTGCTGGTGCTGCCGCTGTGCGTCCCGGTGCTGATCTTCGGCGCCGGCGCCGGCGCGGCGGCCGACGCCGGGCTCGACGTGATGCCGCAACTGTCGCTGCTCGGCGCCTGCCTGGCGCTGGCGCTGTTCCTCTGTCCGATCGCCACGGCGGCCGGTCTTCGCATGTCGATGGAGTGAGCCGACCATGAGCCCTCTCGCCGAGGCACTGCCCAGGGATCGCGAGCCTGCGGGCGGCGCGGCGCGGCGATGGCTGGCCTTCGCCTCGGCCCGGCGCTTCGATCCGCTCGCCGGGCGTCTCGCGCCGTGGTTCTTCGCCGCCGCCCTGCTGTTCCTGGCGGCCGGGCTCTATGTCGGCTTCCGGGTCGCGCCGACCGATGCCCAGCAAGGCGAGGTGTACCGCATCATCTTCATCCACGTGCCGGCGGCCTGGATGTCGATGTTCATCTACCTCGTGATGGCGGGCTACTCGGCGCTGGCCCTGGTGTTCCATACCCGCCTGTCGTCGATGATGGCCTCCGCGCTGGCGCCCACCGGCGCGGTCTTCACGGTGATCGCGCTGGCGAGCGGTGCCCTCTGGGGGCAGCCGACCTGGGGCACCTGGTGGGTCTGGGACGCCCGCCTCACGTCGGAGCTGATCCTGCTCTTCCTCTACCTGGGCTACATGGCGCTCGAGGCCGCGATCGACGAACCCCGGCGCGCCGAACGCGCCTGCGCGCTGCTGGCGCTGGTCGGATCGCTCAACGTCCCGGTGATCTACTTTTCGGTCCGGTGGTGGAACACGCTGCACCAGGGCGCGTCCGTCAGCTTCACGGCGGCGCCGTCGATGGCGGCCACCATGCTGGCCGGCATGCTGTTGATGAGCGTCGCCTGCTGGATGTACAGCATCGCGGTCGCGCTGGTCCGGGTCCGCTGCATCCTGCGCGAGCGCGGCGTCCTGGCCCCTGCGGACGAAGCCCGGAGCGGTTCATGGACTGGCTGACGCAATTGGCATCCGGCGGCCACGCGGCCTACGTCGCGGCTGCGTTCGGCGTCGCGTTCGCGCTCCTGGGCGCCGAAATCCTGTGGCTGCGGCGGCGCTGGCGTGCCGTCTCGGCGGGGCGGAGGCTCTCGTGACCGCCAGGCAACGCCGGCTCGGCATGCTGCTGGCGGCGCTGGCCTGTGCCGCCGCGGCGGTGGCGCTGCTGCTCAATGCCTTTCGCTCCAACCTCGTCTTCTTCTTCAGCCCGACGCAGGTGGTCGCGCGCGAAGCGCCGGTGGCGCGCAGCTTCCGCCTCGGTGGCCTGGTGGTGCCGGGTTCGATGCGCCGCGAAGGGGACGGCCTGACCGTCCGCTTCCTCGTCACCGACACGGCGCGCGAGGTGCCCGTGGTCTATCGCGGCCTGCTGCCCGACCTGTTCCGCGAAGGCAAGGGCGTGGTGGCCAGCGGCAAGCTGCAGGACGACGGCGTCTTCGCCGCCCGCGAGGTGCTGGCCAAGCACGACGAGAACTACATGCCGCCGGAGGCGGCCGACGCCCTGAAGAAGGCCGAGCAGGCGCGCCGCCGGCTGGTCGATGCGGGCGACACGGCCGGGCAGGCGGGCAAGCCATGAACGCGGAGTTCGGCCACTTCAGCCTGATCGTCGCGCTGCTGGTCGCCGGGGTCCAGGCCGTGCTGCCGCTCGCGGGCGCCGCGACCGGCAGGGTCGGCTGGATGGCGCTGGCGCGCCCGGCCGCGCGCCTGCAGGCGGCCCTGGTACTGCTGGCCTTCGTCTCGCTGGCGCGGGCCTTCGTCGACAACGACTTCAGCGTCCGCTACGTGGCGGCCAACTCGAACACCGCCTTGCCCATCGCCTACCGCATCGCGGCCGTCTGGGGCTCGCACGAGGGGTCGATGCTGCTGTGGACGCTGATGCTCGGCGCCTGGTCGGCGGCGGTGTCGGTGTTCAGCCGCCGGCTGCCGCTCGAGACGGTGGCGCGCGTGCTGGGCGTCATGGGGCTGGTCAGCGCCGGCTTCCTGCTGTTCCTGCTGTTCGCCTCCAACCCCTTCCTGCGGCTGCTGCCGCCCGCCATGGAAGGGCGCGATCTCAATCCGCTGCTGCAGGACCCCGGCATGGTGCTGCACCCGCCCCTGCTCTACATGGGCTACGTGGGCTTCTCGGTGAGCTTCGCCTTCGCCGTCGCCGCGCTGATGTCGGGCCAGGTCGACGCCGCCTGGGCCCGCTGGTCGCGCCCTTGGACCCTCGCGGCCTGGGCCTTCCTCACGCTGGGCATCATGCTCGGCAGCGCCTGGGCCTACTACGAACTGGGCTGGGGCGGCTGGTGGTTCTGGGACCCGGTCGAGAACGCCTCCTTCATGCCCTGGCTGGCCGGCACCGCACTGATCCACTCGCTGGCGGTGACCGAGAAGCGAGGCGCCTTTCGCGCCTGGACCGCCCTGCTCGCGATCTTCGCCTTCTCGCTCAGCCTGCTGGGCACCTTCCTCGTGCGCTCCGGCGTGCTGACCTCCGTCCACGCCTTCGCCGTCGACCCCCTGCGCGGCAGCTTCATCCTGGCGCTGCTCGGCGGCGTGACCGGCGGCGCCCTGGCCTTGTTCGCCCTGCGGGCGCCCAGGCTGGCCCGGCCCACCGCGTTCGCGGCGCTGTCGCGCGAATCGTTCCTGCTGGCCAACAATGTGCTGCTGGCGGTGGCGGCCGCCACCGTGCTGCTGGGCACGCTCTATCCGCTGCTGCTCGACCTCCTGGGGCTCGGCAAGATCTCCGTCGGGCCCGCCTATTTCGAACAGGTCTTCGTGCCCTTGATGGCACCGGCGGTGCTGCTGATGGGCGCCGCGCCCTGGGTGCGCTGGCGCGGGGCGGCGCTGGCGGACATCTCGACGCGGCTGCGCTGGTCGGGCTTCGCCAGCCTGGCGATCAGCGCGGCCTGGCTGGCGGTGCTGCGCGCGCCTTCGGCCTTGACGGGCCTGGGCCTGCTGCTGGCCTGCTGGTCGGTGGCCAGCGCGGTCGCCAGCCTGGCCGATCGCCTGCGCCACCAGCGCGGCCGGCGGCTGGCCGCGCTGCGCCAATTGCCGTCCGCCTATGTCGGCATGCTGCTCGCCCACGCCGGCGTCGGCGTCTTCATCGCCGGCGTCACGCTGGTCAGCAGCCAGGAGAGCCTGCGCGAGTTGCCGATGCAAAGCGGGGACAGCACGGAACTGGCGGGCTACGCGTTCCGCTTCGAAGGCGTGACGGCCTCGGCGGGCCCGAACTACGAGGCCCTGGCCGCGACCGTGAGCGTCAGCCGCGACGGCAGCCCGGTCGCCACCCTGGCGCCGCAGCGGCGCATCTACCGCAGCCAGCAGATGCCGACCACCGAAGCCGCGATCGACGTCGGCTGGACGCGCGACCTCTACGTGGCGCTGGGCGAGGCCATCGACGACCACCGCTGGGCCCTGCGCATCCACGTCAAGCCTTTCGTCGACTGGATCTGGATCGGCTGCCTGCTCATGGCGGCCGGCGGCCTGCTCGCCGCCAGCGACCGGCGCTACCGTGTGCGGCAACGCGCGACCGTGCCCGAAGTCGCCGCGCCGCACGCCCTTCCGCCCGCCGGGGAGGGCCAGGCATGACGCGCTTCCTGCTGCCCCTGGGCGTGTTCCTGGCGCTGGCGATCGCGCTGGCGGCCGGCATGGGGCGCGACCCTCGGGCGCTGCCCTCGCCGCTGCTGGGCCAGCCGGCGCCGGCCTTCGAGCTGCCGCTGCTGGAGGGCGACGGGCGCCGCATCCGCGCCAGCGACATGCGCGGCCAGGTGTGGCTGCTCAACGTCTGGGCCTCGTGGTGCACGCCGTGCCAGCTCGAGCACCCCGTGCTGGTCGACTTCGCCGCCCGCTCGCGCACCCCGGTGCTCGGCCTGAACTACAAGGACCAGCCCGACGCGGCGCGCCAGTGGCTGGCGCGCCTGGGCAACCCCTACCTGGCGACCGGGGTCGATCGCGACGGCCGGACCGGCATCGACTTCGGCGTCTACGGCGTGCCCGAGACCTTCGTGATCGACCGCGCCGGCGTGATCCGCCTGCGCCATGCCGGCCCGATGACGCCCGAGTTCC
Organism: Variovorax davisae; assembly: GCF_030316845.1. Taxonomy (GTDB): domain Bacteria; phylum Pseudomonadota; class Gammaproteobacteria; order Burkholderiales; family Burkholderiaceae_C; genus Variovorax; species Variovorax davisae. The sequence goes on along the minus strand of NZ_JASZYS010000008.1, from coordinate 221,999 downwards.
TGGAGCGCGCGCTGGTGCCGTTGCTGCGCGACCTGGAGCGCGAGAAGGCGCCCGATGCCTAGGCGCATGGCGGCCCTGTGGCCCGCCCTGGCGCTGGCGACCGCGATCGCGGCGCCGTCCGAGGCGCAGCTGGACGCGCGCGTGCACGCCCTGTCGCAGCAGCTGCGCTGCGTGGTGTGCCAGAACCAGACGCTGGCCGACTCGCAGGCCGAACTGGCCGTGGACCTGCGCCGGCAGATCCGCGAGCAGTTGCGCAGCGGCGCCGGCGACGAGGCCGTGAAGGCGTACCTGGTGCAGCGCTATGGCGACTTCGTGCTGTACGACCCGCCGCTGAAGCCCGCGACCTGGCTGCTCTGGTTCGGCCCGCTGCTGTTGCTGGCACTGGCCGCGCTGGCGGTGGTGCGCAGCCGGCGGCGTCGCCCTGCGGCCCCGGCGCCGCTGGACGAAGCGGCGCGCCAGCGGGCCGATGCGCTGCTCGGTGCATCCAATGCCGCCTCACGGGAGTCCGGCCGATGATCGCGTTCTGGCTGCTCGCCGCCGCCCTGATCGCCGCCGCCATGGCGTGCCTGCTGCCGCCCCTGCTGCGCCAGGGCCGGCGTGGCGCCGCCGAGCGCGACGCCGTGCCGGTGGCCGATTGCTACCGGGGCCAGTTGGATGACATCGAAGCCGACCTGAACGCCGGCACCCTCGCCCCCGCGCGCGGCCGCGAGGCGCGCGACGAGGTGGCCCGGCGCCTGTTGGCCGACGCCGGCCTGGCCCCGTCGGCGCGGCAGGTCGACCGGCCTTCGCCGCTGCTGGCCGCCGTCCTGCTGGCGGCCCTGCCCAGCGCGGCCATCGTTCTCTACCTGCAGCTCGGCAACCCTTTGGCCCTGTGGCGGGCGGACGATGCGGCGCATGCCCACGACGGCAACAGCGAACCCAGCGCCGCGCAGATCGAGGGCATGGTCAACCAATTGGCACTGCGCCTGCGCAGCCAGCCCGACGACGTGGACGGCTGGTATATGTTGGCGCGCTCCTATGCGGCCCTCGAACGCCCGGCCGATGCCGCCGCCGCCTACGCCAAGGCCGTGGCGCTCGCCCCCGAGGAGGCGGCGCTGCGCGCGGACTACGCCGACGTGCTGGCCAGCGTCGACGGCGGCAGGCTCAACGGCGCGGCACTCGAACAGGTCCGCCGCGCGCTGGCGCTGGACCCGGACCAGCCGAAGGCGCTGGCGCTCGCCGCCAGTGCCGCGGTCGAGCGTGGCGACACCCCGGAGGCCGTACGGCAATGGGAGCGCCTCCAGCGCCTGCTGCCGCCGGACTCCCAGACCGCGGCGCGGATCGCTGCGAACCTGGCGCAGGCGCGTTCATCCGCCCCGCTCGACGCCCGCGGCGACAAGGCCGCCGGGGCCGCGTCGGTCGCCGGCCAGGTGCGCCTCGGCGACAAGGCGGGCAGGACGCCGCTGCCGGACGAGACGGTGTTCGTGTATGCGCGCCCGGTCGATGGCTCGCGCCTGCCGCTGGCCGTGCTGCGGGCCCGGGTCGGCGACCTGCCCCTGGCCTTCGTTCTCGACGACAGCCTGGCGATGCGGCCCGACCACCGGCTGTCGGGCGCGGGGCAGGTGATCGTCGAGGCCCGCATCTCTGCGAGCGGCAACGCCATGCCGTCGGAGGGCGACCTCGTCGGCCGTACGGGGCCGGTGCCGGTGGGCCGGACCGACCTGCAACTGGTCATCGAAGGCACGGTGCCGCCGTCCGCCGCGGGCGGCCCGGGACGCGCGCCGAGATGAAGACGCCGCGGGCCGGCTGCCCGGCGGCCTACGACGGCATCGGTCCCTTCCGACAATGCGCGATGGGCCGATGCCGGATGCTCAACCCTCCAGGAGAGACGACCTCATGACCCCCAAGAACACCCTCTGTCTGTGGTACGACGGGACTGCGGTGGACGCCGCGAAGTTCTATGCCGCCACCTTCCCCGACAGCGCCGTGGGCACCATCTTCCGGGCCCCGGGCGACTACCCCGCGGGCCAGGAAGGCGATGTGCTGACGGTCGAGTTCACCGTGATCGGCATCCCCTGCCTGGGGCTGAACGGCGGCCCGGCGTTCAAGCACAGCGAGGCCTTCTCGTTCCAGATCGCGACCGACGACCAGGCCGAGACCGACCGCCTGTGGAACGCGATCATCGGCAACGGCGGCCAGGCCAGCGAGTGCGGCTGGTGCAAGGACCGCTGGGGCTTGTCATGGCAGATCACGCCGCGCGCGCTCACCGCCGCGCTCGCCGACCCCGACCGTGCGGCGGCCAAGCGTGCGTTCGACGCGATGATGACCATGGGCAAGATCGACATCGCGGCGATCGAGGCGGCGCGGCGCGGCCCGAAGTGAGGTTCGCGCCCTAGCCCGGCAGTTCGCGGCAGCCGAGGTCCTCGGCGCGCCTCGGTGAGGCCGTCGGGCTCGGCGGCCTTCGGCAGCGCGGGGTTCGCCATGCCGAATTGTGCGGCCACTCACGCGGTCGGCGGCACCGACAGCAACGCGGGCCGCACTTTGCGCTATGGTTCTGGCAACGACCTCACGGACTTGCACGCCATGGACCTCAGCAGCCACACCTTCCAAAGCCTGTTCGACCAGCTCGGACTTCCCAGCACGGAGTCCGAGATCCAGCGCTTCATCACCACGCACCGCCCCCTGAGCGACAAGGTGGCGCTGGCCGACGCGAGCTTCTGGACGCCCGCCCAGTCGCAGTTCCTGCGCGAGGAGATCCGGGAGGATGCCGACTGGGCCGAGGTGGTGGACCAGCTCAACCTGGCGCTGCGCGCCTGAGCGGCCCGCCGGTTTCGGATGGCCGCTGACCTGCGGCCATGGTCGAATCCGGCCGCCTCGTTGCGGCCTGCGTCGCTCGGACGGTTCCGGGCGCTTACGTGAGATTCAAACCTGCCAGGTGCATCCGCTCGGTGCCGCTGGTGCCGGGCGTCGACTTCTTCGTCGAACTCGAACGCACCATCCGCGGCAGCTACCCCAGGTGCCCGGCGCCGAGAACGAAGCGCGCATCCGGCAGGCCGTGCGCGGGATCCGGGCGATGTTCAAGGCCGACGGGGCGACGCGGACCGCCTGAGGCGCCGGGCGACGGCGGCGCGCTTCTTGCGAAACCGCCCCCGCACGGGCACGATAGTGCCGCACCGCCCAACTCCAAGGCGCCGCCGATGTCCTTCCTCTGGCCCGATTGCCTCTGGTTCCTGCCGGCGCTTGCGCTGCTGCCGGCGGCCTACGTCTGGCTGCTGCGCCGCCGCAGCCGGAGTGCCTTGCGCTACAGCAGCCTGGCGCTGGTCCGCACGGCGGTCGCGGGGCGCAACTGGCGGCGGCACGTTCCGCCCGCATTGTTCCTCGTCGCCTGCGCGGGTTTGCTGCTGGCGGCGGCGCGGCCCGTGGCGCGCGTGCCGCTGCCCTGGGCGCGGTCGTCCGTCATGCTGGCCATGGACGTGTCGCTCAGCATGCGCGTGAGCGACGTGCTGCCGACCCGGATGGCCGCCGCGCAGGAGGCGGCGAAGCTGTTCCTGCGCGAACTGCCCAAGGAGATCGAGGTCGGCCTCGTCACCTTCGCCGGCAGCAGCCAGGTGGCCCAGCGCGCCACGCTGGACCGCGCCAGCCTGGTCACGAGCATCGACGGCTTCCAGATGCAGATGGGCACCGCGGTGGGCAACGCCATCGTGCAGTGCCTGGCCGAGCTGTTTCCGGAGCAGGGCATCGACCTCGGTGACATGAATTTCGGCAGCCGGCCCCGCGGGCGCAGCCTGGACGAGAAGGCGAAGCCGCCGCCCCAGCAGATCACGCCCGTGGCGCCGGGCTCCTTCGATTCCGCCGCGATCATCCTGCTGAGCGACGGCCGCCGCACCACCGGGGTCGACACCCTCGAAGCGGCGAAGATGGCCGCCGACCGCGGCGTGCGGATCTACGTGGTCGGGCTCGGCACGGTCGAGGGTGACGCCGCCACGCCCGACGGGCTGGCGATCTACATGAAGCTGGACGAGCCGACCCTGCGCGAGGTGGCGCGCATGACCGGCGGCGAGTATTTCCATGCCGGCACCGCGGAGGCGCTGCGCAGCGTGTACGGCAAGCTCGGCTCGCGCGTGCAGGTGCTGACGCGCGACACCGAGCTCACGGGCGTGGTGGCGCTGGTCTCGGCGCTGGTCGCGATCGCGGCGGCCGTGCTGTCGCTGCTCTGGTCCGGAAGCCGCCTGTATTGAACCCGATGAACGACGCTGCCGGGGACCTCGACCTGTTCGACGGCGGCCCGCCGCTGCGCCTGCTGCGGCTGTGGGGCCGCTTCGACCCCTGGCACCGGCACGTGGTGCGGCGCGCCCTGGTGGTGATCGCGCTGGGCTGGTTGCCACTGATGGCCTTGGCGCTGGTCTCGGGCGCCTACGGCCATGCCGAGGTCCTGGCCGCCTTCCTGCGCGATGCCTCGGTGCATGCGCGCTCGCTGCTCGCCGCGCCGCTGCTGGTGCTGGCCGAGGCGCTGTGCATCCCGCGCCTGGGCGCCATCGCGCAGTCGCTGGGCACGCGGGGGATCGTCCCGCCCTCCGAGGGACCCGCCTACGAGGCCGTGGTGCGGTCGATCCGGCGGCTGCGCGACAGCTGGATGGTCGAGGCCTTCGCGGTCGTGCTGGCCTGCGCCGCGGCGCTGCTGCTCGTGAGCCACGTGCCGGCCGCCTTCCTGCCCGACTGGCACCGGGGCGACGCCAGCGCGCCGCTGGGCCGGTCGCTGGCGAGCTGGTGGCACGCACTGGTCAGCCTGCCGCTGCTGCTGGTGCTGCTGCTCGGATGGGTCTGGCGGCTGTGCCTGTGGGCGCACTATCTCTGGCGGGTCTCGCGGCTGAAGCTGCGGCTGGTCGTCTCTCATCCCGAAGGCGCGGCCGGCCTGATGGTCGTGGGCTATTCGCTGCGCGATTTCTCACCGGTCGGCGTCGCCATCGGCATCATCGTCGCCGCCACCGAACTGGCGCATGTCGTGGCTGGCGGCGCCGGCAGCCCGGAACAGCTCGGCCGGCTGGCGCTCGGCACCGTGGGGGTGGTGGTCGTGCTGTTCACGGCGCCACTGCTGGTGTTCAGTCCGCCGCTGCTGGCGGCCTGGCGGCGCGGCGTCGTCGACTACGGCGCGCTGGTGCAGCGCGTCGGCGAGGCCTTCGAGGACAAGTGGATGGCCGGGCCAGCAACGCCGGACACGTCCGAGCCCCTGTCGAGCGGCGACTTCTCCGCGGTGACCGACCTCTACCAAAGCGCCGGCAACGCGTTCACCATGCGGCTGGTTGCGGTCGACCTGCGCAGCCTGCTGGCGCTGGCCGCGTCCACGGCCCTGCCCTTCGGCGTGGTCGCGCTGGCGATGGTGCCGTTCGACAAGCTGTTCGACCAGCTGGTGGGGATGCTTCTCTAGCGCCAGGCGTTCCCGACCTGGATGTACCAGGTGCCGTCTTCGGGCCCCTTGGCATAGTCCAGCCCGACCCACATCCCGAGCCGCTCGGCGATCTGGTAGCGAAAGCCCACGCCCCGGCTCACCGCGCTCGAGGCCTCGCCGAAATCCGTGCTGCGCCCCCAGGCGCGGCCGGCGCCGATGAAGCCCACGGCGGCCCAGCGCGGGGTGAAGTTCCAGCGCAGTTCGGTCTCGACGACCGCCGTGTGCTCGTCCTGGTAGCGTCCCGCCGGGATGCCGCGCATGTCGATGAACGGCAGCATGTAGAACGGCACCGTGCCGCTCACGCTGCGGCCGTCGAGGCGGCCGCCGAGCACGAAGTCGCGGGCGAAGGGCCAGTAGGCGAACAGGTGGCCGCGATAGCTCTCGAAGCGCGTGTCGCTGCCGATGCCCGGGGCATAGAACATCGCGTCCAGGGCGCCGGTCCAGCCCTTGGACGGCGTGAAGATGCTGTCGCGCGAATCGTGCTCCAGCGTCAGCCCGAGGCCGGAGGCCCGCTGCGCGGCCTCGTCCGGTCGCAATCCGGCGCGCGGGTCGCCGCTCAGGTCGAGCTTGCTGTCGAGGTCGAGGAAGATCCAGCGCAGGCCCAGCCAGTTGTCGCTGTCGCCCAGGCGGCGCAGCACCTGCTGGCTCGACATCCAGCCGTCGAGCGAATAGGCCAGGCTCTGGACGCCGTCGCCGAGGCCGCTGCCGCCGATGCCGTAGAAGGCCAGGTTGACATCGGCGCGGCCCACGCCGCCGCGGTAACGCCAGCGGTCCTCGGCGAAGGTCGCCATCCCGCCGGCGAAGGCGGCCTTGGTGCCGTTCTCGGTGGCGGCCGCGCCGACGACGAAGATGTCGGGCGGCGACATGTGGCCGGTCTCCCGGGCCTTCTGCGCGCTCTCGCGCATCGAGTTGCGCACGAACATCAGCGCCACGCCGCCGCCGTAGCCCACCGCCGGCTCGGTGATGACGATCGGGATCGGCAGGAAGCCCTGGCGGTCGATCAGCCAGTTCGAGATGTCGAGATGGCCATCATCCGCGTCGACGAAGTCTTCGAGGAAGGCGGGCGCCGACGCGCAGAGCCCGCTCGCCGCCAGCGCCGCCGCCACCACCCCGCCTCGCACCAGCTGTCGGAGGTCGGGGGCACCGGGGCTTGCGGATGGCATGCGCGGATTCTCGGAAAGCGCGGCGCTGCTGGCTACCGGCCCAAGGGGCGGCGGGAGCTGCACCTTCGTGCAATCGCCGGTCAGGCGCGACGGGCGAGGCCTCAAAGAAAGGGCAGGGTCAGGCTCAGGCTGACCCCATTGCCCTTGGGCCGGTTCTTGGCGTCGACGTCGTAGACCCAGCGCGCCGAGAAGGCCGCCGGCTGGTTGCCGAACTTGCCGGCCCAGGTCACGATCGGGCCGAGGCCCACCGAGTAGCCCTTGAAGCCGTTGAGCCTGTCGGCGGTCGGCCCGGAGTCGTCCTGGAGCTGCTCGATCCAGCCGCCGACCACGCCCAGGTGCCATTGCGGCGCGATGGTCGCGGTCCACATCGCGTCGATGCGGAACACGGCGCCGTTCTTGTAGTCGGTGTCGTCGTTGCGGGTGTAGAAGTCGATCGCGGTCACGGCGGTGAACTCACCGCCGCCGGCCAGCAGCCGGGTGTAGGCGACCGTCGGCGAGAAGGTCCAGGTGTTCTGCCCGGCGTTGGCGAGCCGGTTCGGGTCGTAGGAGCCGGTCGGCGCGTAGAACGGCAGCGAGAAGGCGATGTGCTCGGTCTCGCTGAAGTGGTAGCCGGCCACGAGCGGGTTGACCAGGATGTCCGCGAAGTGCGTGTTGCTGTCGCTGCGCGAGACGCCCAGCCGGCGGCCCGCGATGTCGATCTCGGCCTTGGTGTACTGCACCGGCAGGCCGATCGCCGACGCGAAGTTCCAGCGCCCCGGGCCGGTGTTCCAGACATAGGTCAGGTTGGCGATGTTGTACGAGGCCGTGGCCTCCAGGCCGGCACTGACGACGCGGCCCACCGAGACCTGCCGCGAGCCGTCGAGTTCGCCGTTGAAGTAGATGCTGCCGAGCGTCAGCACCAGGCCCGGCGTGGGCGGCACGATCCCGGCATCGGAGTACACCTGCTGCCCCGTGATCGGCCGGCCGATGCCGCCTTCGGTCGCCAGCGCCAGCACCGGCGCCATGAGGGCTGCGCACCAGAGGGCGCTTCGCAGGGATCGCAACTTCATGGGCGGGTTCCTTCAGGACGTTGTTCTTCGCGCACGATGCAGCGGAAGCCGAGGTGCGAGGTCATGGTGTCGATCGGCTGCGCCATCCGGGCGGCCGGGCGGTAGCGGTGGCAGTAGTTCGGCGCGCACAGGTGCGAGCCGCCTTTCATGACCCGGCGCGGGATGCGCAGCGCGGGCGTGCGCGGGTCGAAGCTCGCGTCGGCCGTGCCGCCGCGCGGGTTGCGGAGGGTGCAGCAGGCATGCTCGATCTTGCCGTGCTCCTGGTACCAGTCGGTGGTCCATTCCCAGACGTTGCCGGCCATGTCGAACAGGCCGTAGCCGTTCGGCGGGAACGAGCCGACCGGCGCCGTCCCCTCGTAGCCGTCGACCAGCAGGTTCTGCCAGGGGAACTGGCCTTGCCAGGTGTTGGCCATGTGCTTGCCGCCCGGCGTGAACTCGTCGCCCCAGGTGTATTGCGCACCATCGAGGCCGCCGCGGGACGCGAACTCCCATTCGGCCTCGCTCGGCAGGGCCTTGCCGGCCCAGGCCGCATAGGCCTCGGCGTCTTCGAAGGCGACATGCACCACCGGGTGCTTCCAGAGCCCCTGCAGCGAGCTGCCGGGGCCGCGCGGATGGCGCCAGTCGGCGCCCTGCTGGTAGGTCCACCAGTTGTGGACGTTGCCCATGTCGACCGGTCCCTCGGTCTTGCGGAAGACCACCGACGAGGGTGCCAGCATCGCCGGGTCGGCGCCGGGATAGTCCTCGGCCCGCGCCGGCTTCTCGGCCAGCGTGACGTGGCCGGTGGCGTCGACGAAACGCTTGAAGTCGGCGTTGGTCACGGTGTGGGTGTCGATCCAGAAGCCCTCGACCGCGACCTTGTGCACGGGCGCCTCTTCGGGATAGTGGCGATCCGATCCCATGAGGAAGGTGCCCCCCGGTATCCAGGCCATGCCGGCTGCAGGCGGCTTGCCGCGGGCGGCCGGCGTCGGGGCGAGAGGCGTGTTCAAGCTGTCCATGCGTCTTGGGTCGGAAGATGGGTCGCCCGCATGATAGGCGGGCCCAAGGCCACTGACCACCGCTTTGCGCGCGCCGCCGGCGCCGTGCTGTCGGCCGCGTCCTACGCCGCAACAATCGTGTTGACGGGCCCTCTCGGCGCCGGCATGCTCGACCGCCTTGCGCCGAGCGCGGGCGAAGCCGGCAAGCCACGGAGCCAATGATGAATGAAATTCAGGAGGTGCTTCACCGCGTCTGGACGGACCTGCTTTCGCGTCCGAGCGGACCCGAGTCGTTCCGCTTCATCTTCCAGCCGATCATGGCCGCGGTGGTCGCGGTGGTCGACGGCATCAAGGATGCCCGCGCCGGCCGCACGCCGTACTTCCGGGCCCTGCTGCGTGATCCGGCCCAGCGCGGCGCACGGCTGCGCGAAGGCTTCAAGGCCACCTCGCGCATCATCGCCCTGGGCTTCGGCCTGGACGCCATCTACCAGTTCAAGACCGTCGGCACCTTCTACCTCGGCGAGGCGGTCGTGATCGTGTTCTTCCTGGCGTTCCTGCCCTACCTGCTGGTCCGCGGGCCGGCGGACCGGATCGCCAGGTGGTGGATCGCCCGGAAGGCCGCGAACAGGACCTGAGCGCCCGCACCGAATCGGCCCGACCATGGTCACCTTCGAATGGATCATCGTGCTGTTGCTCGGCGCGGCGCTGCTGGCTGCGCTCGCGCGGCGGCTGGGCGCGCCGTATCCGACCTTCCTCGCGCTCGGCGGCACCTTGCTCGCCTTCGTGCCCGACAGTCCCAACTGGACGCTGGACCCGCACCTGGCGCTGACCCTGTTCGTGGCGCCGGTGCTGGTCGACGCCGCCTACGACACCTCGCTGCGCGACCTGCGCACCCACTGGCGGCCGATCGCCGGGCTGGTGATCGCCGCGGTCGGCACCACGGTGATCGCGGTCGCGCTGGTGGCGCGCTGGCTGGTGCCCGGCATGTCCTGGCCGGTGGCGATCGCGTTGGGCGCGATCGTCGCGCCGCCCGACGCGGCGGCCGCGACCGCCGTGATGCGGCAGGTCAAGCTGCCGCACAAGCTGCTCAAGATCATCGAGGGCGAGAGCCTGCTCAACGACGCCAGCGCGCTGCTGGTCTACCGGCTCGCGATCATGGCCGTGATGGCCGGCCACCTGGGTTTCGCCAGCTTCGCGCCGGTGTTCCTGCTGACCCTCTTCGGCAGCCTGGCGGCGGGCGTGGGCTGCGCCTGGGCGCTGCGGCGGCTGATGAGCGGCGTGCGCGAGGTGCCGGTGCTGCTGATCATGCAGTTCGCCCTGACCTTCGGCGTCTGGATCGCGGCCGAGGCGATCGGGCTCTCGGGCATCCTCACGCTGGTCGCCTACGCGATGACGGTGGCGCGCAGCGGCGGCGCCCAGTTGACGGCGCGCCAGCGCGTGCCCGTGTTCGCGGTCTGGGAGGCGGTGGTGTTCGTGCTGAATGCCTTCGCCTTCGTGCTGATCGGCATGCAGCTGCGGCCGATCTGGCAGCGGCTGGAAGCCGGCGGCGCGCGCACCGATGCGGTGCTCACGGCCCTGGTGGTGCTCGGCACGACGATCGCGGCACGCTTCGTCTGGGTGCTGAGCTACAAGGCGCTCACCCTGCGGCGCCATCGCGCCGCCGCGCCGGGCGGGCAAGCAGGCGGCGCCTTCGGCAGCGGCATCGTGCTGTCGTGGGCCGGCATGCGCGGCATCGTCACGCTGGCCGCCGCCTTCGCGATTCCCGAGACCCTGCCCGACGGCACGCCGTTCCCGCACCGCGACCTGATCCTGCTGTGCGCCTTCGCGGTGGTGCTGGGCACGCTGGTGCTGCAGGGCCTCACGATGGCGCCGCTGATCCGGCGCATGGGCCTCAGCGACGACGACCCGGTGGGGCGCGAGATCCGGCTCGGCCGCACGCAGGCCTATCGCGCGCTGCTCGACGCCATCGCGCACGACGACAGCCTGGCCGGCAAGCTGCTGCGCAAGGAATACGGCGCGGTCGTCGAGCTCAACTCGGGCCATGCCGACGAGGCGCCGATCGACGAAGTGCCCGGCGGCCCGCTGCGGCGCCGCGCCATCGCGGTGGCGCGGCAGCGCGCCTTCGAGATGCGCCGCGACGACGTGATCGGCGACGATGCCTACCGGGTGCTGGTGCAGGAGCTCGACTGGGCCGAACTCAGCGCCGGCGGCGGCCGGCCGCAATGACGCAGAGGCCGCCCACGGAGGCCGGCAAGGCGCGGTCTGCATTGGATATACCATCCAGGCCGGCCGATGGACGATCGGCCATGGCGTCCGGTTTCCTGTGGAGTGGTGCATGGCCGTGTTGCTGAGTGAGATCCAGTGGAGCGACCCCGTCCTGCCGGCGGCGCCGGACGCGGCCTGGGAAGCCGAACTCAAGCGCCGCGGCGCCCCGGTGCTCGAGGTCGACCGCCGGGTGGCGGCCAGCCGCTGGCTGCGCGAGGCCGCCTACCAGGCGACCAACTACATGCCCGCCGCGCTGCCCGAGCGGCTGCACCGCATGGGCAGCATGGTGACGGCCCAGGAGAATGCCTGCCGCTACTGCTATGGCGCCAACCGGGCCTACATGAAGCTGCTGGGCTATTCCGAGTCGTTCATCCAGCAGGTCGAGCGCGACGTGCAGATGGCCGAGCTGGACGGCAAGGAGCGCGCCTACATCGCCTTCTGCCGCAGCCTGGCTCGGTCGCGGCCGCGCCCGGCCGCAACCGAGCGGGCGGCCCTGCGCGCGCTCGGCTACAGCCCGGCGCAGATCGGCGAGATCGCCTTTGCGATCTCGCTCGGCTGCTTCTACAACCGCGTCAGCACCCTGCTGGCCTGCCCGCCCGAGAAGAAGTTCGAGCGCATGGCCAGCGGGCCGTTTCGCTGGCTTCTCGCGCTGGCCATGCCGTTGATGAAGAAGCTCGGGCCGGGGCGGCCGGCGACGCCGGTCCTGGACCGGGCGACCCTGGCTGCCGGCCCTTTCGGCGTGGTGGTCGCGCCGCTGGCCGGCCTGCAGGCGGGCAGCATCATGAAGGCGGCGCTCGATGGCGCCTTCGAATCCGGCTTGCTGAGCCGCAGTGCCAAGGCGCTGATGTTCGCCGTGGTCGCGCGCACGCTGGGCTGCCCGCACTGCGAAGCCGCGGCGACGCGGCTGCTGCTCGATGACGGCCTCGGCCAGGCGGAGATCGACAGCGCCATGGCGACGCTTCGCTCACCCCTGCTGGCGCAGGGCGAAGCCGGCCTGCTCGCGTGGGCGCGCGACACGGTCTACTACGAGCCGTCGTCGATCCAGCAGAAGACCCGCGCCCTCGGCGCCGAACTGGGCGGCCCCGCGCTGCTGGAGGCCATCGGCGTGGCATCGCTGGCCAACGCGACCGTGCGGCTGGCCATGCTGCTGGAGTGACGGCGCTGGACTGGATCCTGGTCGCGCTCGGCGCCATCGCCCTGTCGGGCCTGGCCGCGCTGGTCCTGCACGGCCGCCGGCAGAACGACCAGCTCGAACGGCTGCTGCTCGCCGCCGACGACCGGCTGGAGCAACTGCAGCGCCAGTTCGAGCGCTTCGTGCCGGCCGACGTGGTGGAGCGGCTGACCCAGGCCAGCGACGCCCTGGCGCCCGAGCGGCGCCAGGTGACGATGCTGTTCGCCGACCTGCGCGGCTTCACGGCCCTGTGCGACCGGCTCGACCCGGCCGTGACGGTGGCCATCCTGAACGACTACTTCCGCCACATGACGATCGCCATCGGCCATCACCACGGCCATGTCACCGAATTCGTCGGCGACGGCCTGCTGGCGCTGTTCGGCGCGCTGGAGGCCAACCCCTGGCAGGCCCGGGACGCCGTGCTGGCCGCGCTGGACATGCGCGCGGCCCTGGCGCGCTACAACACCACCCTGCGCGAGCGGGGCCTGCCCGAGCTGCGCTTCGGCATCGGCATCCACGGCGGCGAGGTGGTGGCGGGCGTGATCGGCACCGCCGGCCTGTCCAAGTTCAGCGTGACCGGCGACCCCATCAATGTCGCCTCCCGGGTCGAAGGACTGACCGGCAAGTACGAGGTCGACCTGCTGGTCACGGAGGACATCCGCCGCGCGCTGGACAACCGGTTCCGGCTGCGGCCCATGCCTCCGGCGCTGGTCAAGGGCAAGGCGGAGCCGATCCAGACCTACCACGTGGAGGCCGCCGAACGATGAGCGGCGGCGGTCGCACAGCGGCGGCTGCGGCGTCGGCATCACCTCCTCGCGCACCCTGAGGGTCCGCCGGCGTCTTGCGCAACCGCCACCGATGGTGCACCCTCCCGCCATGGAACGACGCATGGTCCTGGGCACCGCGTTCGCGCTGGCGTTGACGCAGGTCCGTTCGCGGACCCACGCAGCCGACCAGGTGCTGCGCCTGGGATGGGTCACCGCGCAGGAGCCCCCCAGCCTGGCGCCGATGGTCGCGGCGCTGCGCGCCTCGCTCGCCCGGCTCGGCCATGTCGAAGGCCAGAACCTTGTCATCGCGTTCCGGTACGGCGACGGCTCGGTCGACCGCGTCCCCGAGCAGGTCGCCGAACTCCAGGGCCTGGGCATCGACATCCTGCTGGCGCAGGGCGGGCCGGCGGTCAATGTCGTGAGCGGCCTGCCGCTGGCGGTGCCGGTGGCCTACGTCTTCAGCGGCGATCCGGTCTCGGCCGGCTTCGCGAAGAGCCTCGCGCACCCCGAGTCGAACATGACCGGCCTCACGCTGATGGCGGCCGAGATGAACGGCAAGCTGCTGGAGATCCTGCGCGAGATGGTTCCGACGCTGCGCGACGTGGCGATCGTGGCCAACCCCGAGCATCCCGGCTCGCACATCGAGCGCGACTACACCGACGGCGCGGCCACGCAACTCGGCCTGCGCACCGCGTACTTTCCGGCCCGAACGCGCAGCGAGCTCGCATCCTCGCTGGACGCCATGGCCGCTTCGCCCGCACGCGCGGTGTCGATCTTCAGCGACAGCTTCGCGGTGGCCAACCGGCGGCAGATCCTCGATTTCGCGATCGCGCGCAAGATGCCCGTGATGTCCGGCTGGCCGGTGTTCGCGGACAGCGGCGCGCTGTGCACCTACGGCCCGCGGCTGGTGGATTCCTATGCGCGGCTGGCGTCGTATGTCGATCGCATCGCCAAGGGCGCCCGGCCCGCGGACCTGCCGATCGAGCGGCCGACGACCTTCGAGCTGGTGCTCAACCAGAGGACCGCCAACGCCATCGGGCTGAAGCTGCCGCAGTCGCTGCTGGTGCGCGCAGACCGGCTCATCAGCTGATATCGACGCCCGCCATCAAGCGCAGGTTCTGGACCGCCGCACCCGCGGCACCCTTGCCCAGGTTGTCGAGCACCGCGCCCAGGACGATCTGGCCCGTGCGTTCATTGCAGGCGACGGCCAGGCTCATGTCGTTCGAGCCGTTGTGGACCTGCGGGTCCAGTTCGGTGATCGGCTCAGCCGACGACATCGGCCGCACGCGCACATGCGCCGCATCGCGGTAGCGTTGCGCCAGGCATTCGTGGATGCGCGCGCCCGAGACATCCGGGGGAAGCATTCGCGCGTGCAGTCCGATGGTGAGCACGATGCCCTGCCGCCAGCTGCCATAGGCCGGGACGAAGAGGGGCCGCTGCGCCAAGCCCGCGTAGGCTTCGATTTCCGGTACGTGCTTGTGCGCCAGTGCCAGGCCGTAGACCTTGAACGAATGCGCCCCGGCCCCGGCCTCGTGCGCTTCGGCCGCCGCCCTGCCCTGGCCCGAATAGCCCGAGACGGCATGGATGGCGAGCGGACAGTCGGCGGGCAACAGGCCCGCGTCCGTCAGCGGTCGAAGCAGGGCGATCGCGGCGGTGGGATAGCAGCCCGGATTGCTGACCCGCGCTGCCGAGGCGACGCGTTCGCCTTGCCCTGCATCGAGCTCCGGCAGTCCGTAGACCCACCCCGGGCTGGTGCGGTGGGCCGAGCTGGCGTCGATGACACGCACCGAAGGGTTGTCGATCATCGCCACCGCGTCGCGCGCCGCGGCATCGGGCAGGCAGAGGATGGCGATGTCGCAGGCGTTGAGGGCGTCGCGGCGGGCCGCCGCGTCCTTGCGCAGGTCCGTCGGCAAGGTGCGGATGCGGAATTCCCCGCCGCGAAGCCGGTTCTGCAGGTCCAGGCCGGTGGTGCCTTGGTCGCCGTCGATGAAGATCTGAAGGTCCATGGGGTGCGATCGTAGGGATTCGGCCTCGATGGCTCCAGCTGAATTTATGAAACCCCGGATTAAGAAACGTTAAATTAGCGACATGCGGGAACTGAGCCTCGATCATCTGCGCACCCTGGTCGCCATCGCCGACCTCGGGTCGCTGGCCAATGCGGCGCGCGCCCTTCACCTGGCGGCACCGACCGTCACCGTCCAGATCGCGGAGCTGGAGTCGCGCCTGGGCGGCCAGTTGCTCGTTCGCGGGCGGGGGCCCGCGCAGGCGACCGCCTTGGGAGAGCGTTTCATCGCCCGCGCCCGCAGGCTGCTGGCGGACGCGGACGACGCCGTCGAGGACGTTCGACGCCAGCTCGCCGGCCAGACCGGCCGCGTGCGCGTGGGGGCCTCGACGGGCGCCATTGCGCACCTGCTGCCGCCCGCGCTCGAACGCCTGGCCGGGCACCATCCCGGCATCGACGTCAACGTGCAGGTGCTGACCTCCAACGAAAGCATGGCCCGGCTCGCCGCCGGAAGCCTGGACCTGGCGATCGTCGCGCTGCCGCAGGCGCAGCTGCGGGGCGTCCATGTCACGCCCCTGCGGCGCGAGGCCGTGGTCGCGTTCCTGCCGGCGGCCTGGCAGGCACCCAGACGGCTGACGCCGCAGTGGCTGGGCCAGCGACCCTTGATCATGAACGACGCCTCCACCCGTCTCTACCGGTTGACCGCGGAATGGTTCTCCGCGGCCGGCGTCCATTGCCGGCCGCGCATCGAGCTCAACTACAACGATGCGATCCGGACACTGGTCGCCGCGGGCTATGGCGCGGCGCTGCTGCCGGCGGAATCGCACCAGCCCGCGCTCGACCCTCGCATCGCCGTCCGCCCGCTCAGCCCGGCGCTGTGGCGGCAGCTGGGTCTCGCAGTCGGTGACCGGGGCGCCAGCGGACCGACGCGCTTCGTGCTGGACGCCTTGCTGCCCGAAAGGACCGATGACGAACGGACTTGACGCGACGGGCTCTGCCGGTAGGATGGCTGCCGCCGGTCACCCCGACCCAGGAGAGCGTCATGGCATCGAAGGACAGTCCCGCCAAGGGCAAGCCCAACATCCTCGTCATCTTCGGTGATGACATCGGCATTCCCCAGCTCAGCTGCTACACGCGGGGCCTGATGGGCTACCAGACGCCGAACATCGACCGCATCGCCAACGAAGGCGCGCTGTTCACCGACTCCTACGGCCAGCAGAGCTGCACCGCGGGCCGGGCCTCGTTCATCCTCGGCCAGGAACCGTTCCGCACCGGGCTCCTGACCATCGGCATGCCCGGCGATCCGCACGGCATCACCGCCTGGATGCCGACCATCGCGGACGTGCTCAATGCGCAAGGCTACGCGACCGGCCAGTTCGGCAAGAACCACCTCGGCGACCAGGACCAGCACCTGCCGACCAACCACGGCTTCGACGAGTTCTTCGGGAACCTCTATCACCTCAACGCCGAGGAAGAGCCGGAAGGATATTTCTATCCCAAGGACCCCGCGTTCAAGAAGAAGTACGGGCCGCGCGGCGTGATTCACTCGCTGGCCGGCGGCAAGATCGAAGACACCGGCCCGCTCAACACGGCGCGCATGCCGACCGTCGACGAAGAATTCCTGGACGGCGCGCAGAAGTTCATCCGCAAGAGCGTCGGCGACAAGAAGCCCTTCTTCGTGTGGTTCAACACCACCCGCATGCACGTCTTCACGCACCTCAAGAAGGAATCGCTGGGCAAGACCGGCAAGGGGCTGCATGCCGACGGCATGGTCGAGCACGACGGCCATGTGGGCCAGCTGCTGGACCTGCTGGACGAGCTGAAGATCGACGACAACACCATCGTCGTCTACACCACCGACAACGGCGCCGAGATCGCGCTGTGGCCGGACGGCGCGATGACCATGTTCCGCGGCGAGAAGGGCTCGACCTGGGAAGGCGGCTTCCGCATCCCGATGGCGATCCGCTGGCCCGGTGCGATCAAGCCCGGCACGGTCTGCAACGACCCGATCTCGCTGATCGACATGTTCCCCACCTTGTGCGCGGCGGCGGGCGTGCCGGACATCAAGGAAAAGCTCGCCAAGGGCACGACCGTTGGCAAGAAGGACTTCAAGGTCAAGCTCGACGGCTACAACTTCATGCCGTACTTCCAGGGCAAGGAGAAGAAGGGGCCGCGCGACGCCGTCTTCTACTTCGACCAGGGCGGCAACCTGAACGCGCTGCGCTACCAGGACTGGAAGCTGAGCTTCGCGATGCAGGCCCACGGCAACATCGCCACCGGCTCGCGCACCACCACCAACTGGGCCATGATCACCAACCTGCGCATGGACCCCTACGAGCGCGGACTCGACGAAGGCGGCGGCGCGATCGACTTCCTGGCCCGGCAGATGTGGCTGATCGTGCCGGTGATGGGTGCCATCAAGGCTTTCTTCTCGGACTTCATGGACTACCCCTACCAGGCGGGCAGCTCGCTCAATGCCGGCAGCATCAACTACGCGCTGCTGAAGCAGGTCGATGCCTTGAAGCGCCTGAAAGAAGTCGAGTCGCTGCACCCGAGCAGCTGAGCACCGGAGACCCCCTATGAGCAGCGACCCGATCCGCGCGGGCCAACTCGAGATCCGCTACCTGGTCGACGGCTCGGCCAGCGGCGGGCTGGGCGTGTTCGAACTCACGGTGCCGCCGGGCTCCAACGTCCCGCCGGCCCACAGCCACCGTGACAACGAAGAGTTCTTCTATGTGGTCGAAGGCTCGGTCACCTACTCGGTCGACGCCGACACGCGCCAGCTGAAGCCGGGCGAATGGATGTCGACCCCGCGGGGCTCCGTGCACGGCTTCAAGAACGAAGGGACGCAGACGGCGCGCGCGCTGGTGGTCCTGACGCCGGACATCGGCGCGCAGTACTTCCGCGACGTGGCCGTCGTGATCAACGCCGGCGGTCCGCCCGACCGGGCGAAGCTGATGGAAGTGATGTCGCGCTACGGGCTGAAGCCCGCCGCGCCCGCCCAGCCTTAGAGCCGCCGCACCTGCGTCGGCTGGCGCGACCAGTAGATGCCGTCGAGGCGGTCCAGGCGCACCTCGCCGCCGGTCGACGGCGCATGCACGAAGCGCCCTTCCCCGACATAGATGCCCGCATGCGACGGCGTGGCGGCGCCGAACAGCACGAGGTCGCCCGAGCGGATCTCGGACACCGGCACCGGCCGGCCGAAGGCCACCATGCGGGCCACGGTGCGCGGCGTTGCCTGGCCCACGCTCTGTCGGTACACGTAGCCGATCAGCCCGCTGCAATCGAAGCCGCCGGCCGGGGTGTTGCCGCCGTAGCGGTACGGCGTGCCGACCAGCCCCAGCGCATGGATGGCGACATCGTTCGACTGCTCGGCCGAAAGCGCCGCGGGACCGGGCCCGCTCATCGACGCCGGCGGCGGGCTCGCGCAGCCCAGCGCCAGCAGGCAGGCGGCCGTGGAAAGCAGGCGAAGGAGGGTCGAGGAGTAACGCAGATCGCTCATGGTGTGGGGTCGGATG
The DNA here is from genome assembly GCF_030316845.1 of Variovorax davisae. Taxonomy (GTDB): domain Bacteria; phylum Pseudomonadota; class Gammaproteobacteria; order Burkholderiales; family Burkholderiaceae_C; genus Variovorax; species Variovorax davisae. The sequence continues at coordinate 203,665 of NZ_JASZYS010000008.1, read as the reverse complement.
ATGCCAGCCTGCCGCCCAGCGCGATAGAGAGGTCGGACTGACAATCGGCGGATCTTCAACCCGGAGGCCCCATGCAGGTCCTTGACGCAGACAGCACCCACATCGACGGCATCGTCGCCATCTACAACGACGCGGTGCGCAACACCACCGCCATCTGGAACGAGAAGACCGTCGACGCCGCCAATCGGGCGGCCTGGCTGGCCGAGCGGCAGCGCGTCGGCTACCCGGTGTTGGTGGCGATCGATGCCGCAGGCGGCGTCGCCGGCTACGCCTCGTTCGGCGACTGGCGCGCCTTCGACGGCTACCGCCACACGGTGGAGCATTCGGTGTACGTGCGCCAGGACTGCCGTGGCGCGGGCATCGGCAAGGCGCTCATGGTGGCGCTGATCGAGCGCGCCCGCGGCATCGGCAAGCATGTGCTGGTCGCCGCCATCGAGGCCGGCAACACCGGCTCGATCGCGCTGCACAAGAAGCTGGGCTTCGAACAGGTCGGCCTGCTGCGCGAGGTCGGCACCAAGTTCGGCGTCTGGCTGGACCTGGTGTTCCTGCAGCTCAAGGTGGATTCGCGCACCGAGCCGGACGCCCCGCGCGCGCCCTAGGGGCGCCTGCGGCTCAGGCCACGCGGCTGCGCAGGCGCAGCAGGCCCAGACCGAGCAGCACGAAGGCCGCGCCCGCGATGCGGTTGAACAGCCGCACCCGGCGCAGGTCGGAGAAGCCGTGCTTCATGCCGCGCGCCAGCAGCACGTAGAAGGCATGCGACAGCACGGTGAAGACGGCGAAGGTCGCCGTCAGGACGAAGAACTGCTCCGCCACCGGCGCGCCCGGCGTCAGGAACTGGGGAAACAGGGCCGAGAAGAACAGGATGCTCTTGGGGTTGGTCACGGCCACCGTGAGGCCATGCCCGAACAGCCGCAGGGTGGCGGGCGGCACGACGGCTTCGTCCGGCCGGCGGGTATCGGCGAAGGCGTTGGCACCGCTGCGCCACTGCCGGATGCCGAGGTAGACCAGGTAGGCCGCACCGGCCAGCTTGAGCACCATGAAGGCCGTGGCGGAGCTGCTCAGCAGCACGCCGAGGCCGGCCATCGCGACGGCCGACACCAGGAACACGCCGACCGCATTGCCGAGCGAACCCCACATGGCGCGCCGCGGCCCGACCGACACCGAATTGGAGACTGCCAGCAGCACGGCCGGGCCCGGCGTGAAGGCCATGAACAACGAAACACCGCAAAAGACGAGCCAGTTCGACCAGGTCACCATCACCCCTCAGTGACGCCACCCGCGCGGCGGCGTTTCAGGTCCCGATTGTCTTCCGACCGGGAAACCCCCCGCCCGCGGTCCGGAATCAGGGCGCCGCTGCCACCACGCGCGCCACCTTGCCGCTGCGGCCGGCGCGGCCGGGTTCGCCGCTGCGGCAACGGATCCGCACGCCGGGGGCACCCTGGGATTCGAGGAACGCGGCCAGCACCTGCCGCGCCCGCCGCAGCGCCGGTTCGGCCGCCGAACCGCACAGCCCGGTGCGCAGCAGCAATTCGCAGGGGCCCACCTGCACCAGCTGGAAATCGAACAGGCCGGCCTCCTCCTCCAGCATGGTGCTGAGCGCCAGCGGCAGCACGCTGACCGGGCCCGAGCGGGCGGCGCCCAGGCGCAGCGTGTCGTCGCAGCGGCCCTGGACCTCGATCACGGGCAGGCAGGAGCCGCAGGGACAGTCGCCCGGCCACATGGTCACGCGGTCGCCCAGGTCGTAGCGGATCAGCGGCTGCACGTGGTTCGCCAAGTTGGTGAGCAAGGTCGTCGCGGGCAGCTCGCCGGGCGCCACGGCGCGGCCTTGCGCGTCCACGGGTTCCAGGATCGCCCAGTCGCTGTTGAGGTGCATCCGGCCGTGGCCGCATTCGAAGGCCAGCGAGAGGAATTCCGATGCGCCGTAGCTGTTGGCCATCGGGCAGCCGAAGGCCTGCTGCACGAAGTCGCGCCCGGCCGCCGACAGGTCTTCGCCGCCGGTCCAGAGCTCGGACGGCGAGGCCCGCAGCCGCCCGGCGATGCGTTCCTCCGCCAGCAGCACCGCCGCGCTCGGGTAGGTGGCGATCACGGTCGGGGCCAGCGCGTTCAGTTGCTCGACCAGGCCCGCGACCGGCTGCAGGAACGAGATCCCGTGCAGGCGCAGTGCCAGCGCAGGATGGAGACGCCGCAGCCGCTCGATCGACACCGTGCTGGCGAAGTGGCCGCCGGTCGCGCCGACGAAGGCGATGCGGTCGGCCAGGCCCCACGGGTCCAGCCACCGCTGCAGCGGCCGCAGGACAGGCCGCCGCAGCGCCTCCAGCGCGTCGTAGACCGCCATCGCAGCGGCGTCCTGCACGAAGATGGCGGGCTCCCCGCTGCTGCCCGAACTCTCCCACACCGCGTAGCGGCTCTGGAAAGGCTCGGCGATGCGCCGGCGGTCGGCCACGAAGCGGCGCAGGCCGTCCAGCCGCAGGCCGGGGTCGGCCACCCAGCCGTCGAAGTCGCCCATCAGTGCGGCCTTGTGCGCGACCGGCAGTTCCGCCAGCTGCACCGTGTGCAGCTCGCGCCCCGCGAGCAGGCGCCGGTAGGTCGGCGAGTGCCGGTGCGCCGAAGCCAGCAGTTCTACCAGGCGCCTGGCCTGCCGGGCGGCGATCGACGCCGCCGGCGCGCGCCCGGCCAGCGCAACGTCCAGCGCGACCGAGCCCGACAGCCAGGGGTCGATCGGCGACGGCATCAGGCGGCCTCCTCGTCCTAGAGTTTCTCCTTCACGAAGCCGGCGGCGTTCTCGTCGGCGCCGGGCTGGCCCTCGTCCGAATGGGGGTTCGTCGGATCGGCATCGGTGGGGAATTCAGGCTCCACGGGCAGCTGCCCGGGGTCGTCCTCGGAAGGGACTTTGGGAGTGGACATGGGACGGATCCTCGGACAGCGGAAGAACGCCCATTTTGAGCCGCCGGCGGCAAGAAATACAGACCGCGTCAGTCGCAGGCACGTTTCGCGCGCCAGTTCCACAGCGCGCCGAAGGCCATCAGCACGCAGGTGGCGAGGAACACGGTGGGCATCCCGAAATGGCCGCCGACGAAGCCGCCCAGCAGCGGCCCGGCGACCTGTCCGGTGTACTGCGCCGAAATCGAATAGCCCAGCATGCGGCCGGCGCTGCCCTCGGGCACGTTGTGCCGGATCACGCTGGCGATGCACGGCAGCAGTCCGCCGAGCGACAGGCCCATCAGGAAGCGCAGCCCGACCAGTTGCCAGCCCGCGCTGACGAAGGCCTGCGGCACCAGCAGCACGGCCGAGATCGCCAGGCAGCCGATGATCACGTTCCAGTGGCCGACCCGATCGGCCAGCTGGCCGAGCCGGGAGGCCGACAGGATGCTGCCCAGCGCCGCCGCCGACATCACGAAGCCGGCCATCACCGTGACGCGCGCGGGCTCGGCCACCAGCTGCGCGACGTAGACCGTGATGATGGGCTCGATCGACATGTTGGCCAGCATCAGCAGCATCCCGGTCAAGAGCATCGCGGTGACCGGCCGCTTGTCGGGCACCGCGGCCCAGCCGCCGGCCGGCTTGGCGTCGGCCTTGGCGCGCGCCGGGCGACGCTCCTCCCGGACCAGGAACAGCGTGGCCAGGAAGGCGACGAAGATCACGGCGCCGGCGCCGAAGAAGGTCCAGCGGATGCCGATCAGCGGCGGCAGCACGCCGCCGATCAGCGGGCCGACCAGGCTGCCCGCCATGACAGCGGACGACAGGGTGCCCAGCGCCCAACCCGAGCGTTCCTTCGGCGTCTGGGTCGCGATCAGCACGGTCGAGCCCGAGGCATAGCCGCCCAGCAGGCCGGCGAGCAGCCGCAGGCCGACCAGCTGCCAGACGTCCTGCGCCAGGCCGATCAGCGCCATCGCAACGGCCATGCCCAGGCTGGCGCGAATCAGCATCAGCTTGCGGCCGTAGCGGTCGGCCAGCCGGCCCCACAGCGGCGCCACCAGGGCGGCGCTGAAGAAGGTCGCGCCGTAGGCCGCGCCCGACCAGCGGACGATGGCGGCCGGATCATGCACGCCGAGTTGTTCGACGTAGAGCGGCAGGAAGGGCAGCAGCAGCGTCATCGCCACGATGGTGGTGAAGGAGCCGAACATGCAGACGACGAGATTGCGCCGCCAGTGTTCGGCGGTCTGGTCGGCAGGGGTGCGGGAGCTGGCGGCGGAAATATCGGACATGAAGCGCGGGAGAAGTCGCATTCATTGTCCCGCCGCCTGCCCGATGGCGTGCATGCCATCTGGCGATGGGCCCCTTCGCGCAGCGATCAGCGCGCGCCGTCGCCGATGGCGATGGCCACCTTTCCGAATCGGTCGGCGGCGGCCAGGCGGTCGAGTGCGGCGTGGGCGTCGGCCATCGGAAACGCCGCATCGATCACGGGACGCAGCCCGGTGCGTCGGACCAGCGAAAGCAAGGCCGCGAACTCGTCCAGATCGCCCAGCGTCGAGCCCAGGATCTGAAGTTGGCGGATGAAGATGCGGCGCAGGTCCGCGGGCGGCTGGTCGCCGCTGGTGGCGCCACAGGTCACGAGCCGGCCGCCGCGCACCAGCGATTTCATGGCGCTGGACCAGACCGCGGCGCCCACGTTCTCGATCACGACATCGACGCCACGGCCGCCGGTGAGCGCCATCACCTCCTTCGCCACGTCGCGGGTCGGGCTGTCGATCGCATGGTCCGCGCCCATCTGCAGGGCCCGCTGCAGCTTGGCCTCGCTGCGCGAGGTGACGATCACCCTGGCGCCGGCCAGCCGGGCCAGCTGCAGCGCCGCCAGCGAGACACCGCCGCCGATGCCGAAGATCAGCACCGTCTCCCAGGGCTTGAGCTGCGCCTTCGTGAAGAGCATCCGCCAGGCCGTGAGGTGATTGACCCCCAGCGCCGCGGCCTCGGCGGGGCGCAGGTGCGCGGGCATCGCGAACACGTTGCGGGCCGGCACGCTGACGTACTCGGCCAGGGTGCCGTCGCGATGCTCTCCCAGGTACTGGATCGCGGTGCACAGCACGCCCTCGCCACGCTGGCAGAACTCGCAGCGGCCACAGGCGATGCCCGGGTGCAGCACGACCTGCTGGCCGGGCGCCAGAAGACGTTCGTCCGCATCCACCTCCTCCACGATCCCCGCGCCATCGAGCCCCATGATCTGGGGCAGCCGATGCGTGATGCCCGCGCCGCTGTCGCGCATGTAGAGATCGACCTGGTTGAGCGTGGCCGCCTGGAGGCGCACGAGCACCTCGCCCGGGCCGCGCACCGGCCTGGGCCGCTCGCCGACGACAACCACCTCGTTGCCGCCGTGGCCCGTGATGAAGACTGCCTGCATGCGGTGCTTCTCCTGGGAAATGGATCAGGATCAGCCGTGCCGGAACACCGGCCGGCGTTTCTCGAGAAAGGCGTTCATGCCTTCGTGCGCGTCATCGCTGGCGAAGCGGGCGTGGAGCTGCCGGCGCTCGAACAGGATGCCTTCGGTCAACGAGGCCTCCCAGGCCCGGTTCACCGACTCCTTGATCGCCATCAGCGCCGGCAGCGAAAAGCCGGCGATGCGCGCCGCCAGTTCCATCGCCTCGGGCAGCAGGCGCGCGTCGCCGACGACGCGCGAAACCAGTCCGCAGCGCTCGGCCTCCGCGGCATCCAGCGCGCGGGCCGACAGGCACATGTCCATGGCCTTGGCCTTGCCGATGGCGCGCGGCAGCCGCTGGGTGCCGCCGGCGCCGGGCATCATGGCCAGCTTGATCTCGGGCAGCGCGAAGCGCGCCGACTCGGCCGCGATGACGATGTCGCAGGCCAGCGCGAGTTCGCAGCCGCCGCCCAGCGCGACGCCCGCCACCGCGGCGATCACCGGCTTGCGCACCCGGCGGATGGTTTCCCAGTTGCGCGTGATGAACTCGCCCCGGACGACGTCCATGTAGCGCCAGTCGGCCATCGCCGCGATGTCGGCGCCGGCCGCGAAGGCCTTCGCGCTGCCGGTGATGACGATGGCGCCGATGTCGGCGTCGGCGTCGAATGCGAGCAGCGCCGCGCCGAGCGCGTCCATCAGCGCATCGTCGAGCGCGTTCATCTGCTGCGGCCGGGCCAGCGTGACGAGGCCGACCCGGCCGTGCGTCTGCGTGAGGATGGGTTGTTCCTGCATGCCGGTCCTGCGTCAATCCACCACGATCTTCTGCTGTTTGATCAGCGCCGACAACAAGGCGCCCTCGTCGGCCAGCAGCGACCGGAACTCGGCGGTCTCCATGGCGACCGGTTCGGCCCCCAGGTCCGCATAGCGCGACTTGACGGCCGGCTGCGCCAGCGCCTTGGCCACTTCGCGGTTCATGCGGGCCACGATCTCGGGCGGAGTGCCGAGCGGCGCCCACAGGCCGAACCAGATGTCGAGGTCGGCGCCCTTGAATCCCTGCTCGCCCACCGTGGGCACCTCGGGGAAGAAGGGCGAGCGCTTGGCGCTGACGATGCCCAGCAGCTTGACCTTGCCGGTCCGGATGTGCGGAAACGCGATGCCCGGGTCGCAGACGAAGTCGGCCTGGCCCGACAGCACGTCCTGCAAGGCCGGGGCCGCGCCGCGGTAGGGCACATGGGCGACATCGGTGCCCGTCGCCTGCTTGAACAGCTCGCAGGCCAGGTGCGGCGGCGTGCCCGCGCCGGCCGAGGCGTAGGACAGCGTGCCCGGCCGGGACTTGGCCAGGGCGACCAGGTCGCGCGCATCCTTGGCGGCCATCTGCGGCTTGGCGACCAGGTACATCTGGGTGCGTCCGACACTGGCCACCGGCATCAGGTCGCGCGACGGCAGGATGGTGGACTTGAACAGCGACGGATTGGCGGTTTCCACCGAGGTCGGCGCGATCAGGAAGGTGTGGCCGTCCGGCGCGGCGCGGATCACTTCGGCCGCCGAGATGTTGCCGCTCGCGCCCGGCTTGTTGTCGATGACGACGGGCTGCCCCAGCGATTCGGACAGCGACTGCGACAGGATCCGGGCCATGACGTCGGTGCTGCCGCCGGGCGCGAAGCCGACGACGATGCGGACCGGCTTCGCGGGCCAGGCCGACGCCGTCTGCGCGAACGCGGCGCAGCCGGTGCTCGTGAGGGCGGCGACGCAAAGGGCCTGCAGCAGGCGGCGGCGAATGAACGATGAGGTGGACATGTTGTTTCCTAGACGGTGGCGCGCAGCAGTTCGCGCAGCTTGAATTTCTGGATCTTTCCGGACGGCGTGGACGGCATGGCGTCGCGCACGATCAGGCGCTCGGGGATGTACTGGATCGCCACCTTCTCGCGCTGGAGGAAGTCGACGATCGAAGGCAGGTCCACGCTGTGCCCCGGCCGCGCCACCACCACCGCACAGGCCCGCTCGCCCAGGCGTTCGTCCGGGTAGGCCACGATCGCGGCCATGGCGATGGCGGGGTGGCGATAGAGCAGCGACTCGATCTCGACCACCGGGATGTTCTCGCCGCCGCGGATGATCACGTCCTTGCTGCGGCCGGTGATGCGGATGTAGCCCCCTGCATCGACGCGCGCGAGGTCTCCGGTGTCGAACCAGTCGTCGGCGTCGGTGCCGTTGAGGTGCGGCCGCCGCAGGTAGCCGCCGAAGTTGGAACACGCGCGCACCAGCAGACGGCCGGACTCACCCGCGGGCAGCGCCTGGCCGGCGTCGTCGGCCACCTTGATCTCCACGCCCGGCAGCGGACGGCCGTCGGTGTTGAAGGCGCGCTCGTCGTCGTCGTCGAGTTCGATCAGGGTGACGGCGCCGTTTTCGCTCATGCCCCAGGCCGAGACGATCTTGGTGCCCAGCACGGCGCGCGCCTGCTCGACCAGCGGGCCGGGAATCGGCGCGCCCGCGCACAGGAAGGTGCGCAGGGTCGGCACTGCCAACTGGCGCTCCGCCACGGTGCGGGTCAGGTCGGTCAGGAAGGGCGTGGAGGCCATGGTGAAGCTGACCCGCTCGCTGCGGATCAGCTCGAGCGCCCGGCCCGGCTCCCAGATGTCCTGCAGCACCACGCTCGCCTTGAGCATGATCGGCATCATCAGCCCGTACATGAAGCCGGTCTGGTGCGCCATCGGCGAGGCCATCAGCACCACGTCGTCGGCCCCCAGGCGCAGGCGCTGCGCGTACGGAATGATGTTGGCCATGGTGGTGTTGGCCGTGTGCATCACGCCCTTGGGCTCGCCGGTGGTGCCCGAGGTGTAGATCAGCTGGGTCACGTCGTCCGGACCGGGGCGGCTGCGCGTCAGGATCGCCGGCGCGTCGGCGCTGTCCTCCCAGGCCGGGCCGCCGAGCAGGGCCTCGAAGCTGTTGCCGCCGCTGCCGCCGACCACCACCACGTGCTCGAGCCGCGGCAGATCGGCCCGCAAGCCCGCCACCATCTGTTCGAAGTCGAAGCCGCGGAAGGCCTGCGGCACGATCAGGACCTTGGCTTCGCCGTGCTTGAGCATGAAGGACAGCTCGCGCTCGCGGAAGATGTGCATCAGCGGATTCATCACGGCGCCGATGCGCGAGCAAGCCAGGTAGGTCAGGGTGAACTGCCACCAGTTGGGCAGCTGGCAGGCCACCACGTCGTTGCGGCCCACGCCCAGCCGGGCCAGCCCGACCGCGATGCGGTCGGCCATCCGGGCCATCTCGCGGTAGGTGAAGCGGGTGGTGCCGCCCTCCTCCGTCCGCCAGGCGGTGAGCGCGACCTTGTCGGGGCAGGCCGCGACGCAGGCGTCGAGGTCGTCGTTGATGGTGCGGTCGTGCCAGAGTCCTTGGGCCACCATCCGGGCGCGGCGCGGTGCAATGAGTACGGCGTCGAGTTCCATGCTTGTCTCCTTCTTTGCTTTGGGAATGAACCGGCCTCAGGCCGGCACGGCGTCGCGTCCTGCACGCGTGCGGGCGATGATGGTTTTCATGATCTGGGCCGTGCCGTCGCCGATCTGGAAGCCCAGCACATCGCGCAGGCGCTGTTCCATCGCGCCGCGGTCGTAGCCGCCATGGCCGAACATCAGCAGGCACTGGTGGATCACGTCGTAGGCGAGCTTGGGCGCCCACCACTTGCACATCGCGGCTTCGGCGGTGTGCGGTGCGCCCTTGTCCTTCAGCCACAGCGTCTGAAGGCACAGCAGGCGGGCCGCCTCGACCTGGGTGTCGAAGTCCGCCAGCGGATGCGACACGCCCTGGAAGGCCGACAACGGCTTGCCGAAGGCTTCGCGCTGCGCGACGTACTCCCAGGTCTCTTCCAGTGCCACGCGGGCGACGGCCAGCACCTCCAGCCCGATCAGCGCGCGCGAGAAGTCGAAGCCCTGCATGACCTGCACGAAGCCCTTGTTCTCGTCGCCCAGGCGGTGGCTGACCGGCACCCGGACGTTCTCGAAGAACAGCGAACCGCGTCCGATCGCGCGCTGGCCATGGCAGTCGAAGCGGTTGCGCGTGACGCCCGGCAGGTCCATCGGCACCAGCAGGGCCGTGACCCCATGGGCCGCCGATTCGACCGATCCGGTGCGGCCGAACACCACCGCCGCGTCGGCCTGGTCGGCGGCCGAGATCGAAGTCTTCTCGCCATTGACGACGTACGCGTCGCCGACCCGTTCGATGCGCAGGCGCAGGTTGGCCGCATCCGATCCGCCGCGCGGCTCGGTCAGCGCGATGGCGAACAGCGCCTCGCCCCGCGTGAGCTTCGCCAGCCATGGCGCGACCACCTCCGGCCGGCCGTGATGGGCCAGGATCTGCCCGTTGAGCGAGGCCAGCAGGTTGACGTAGCTCAGGCTCAGGTCGGCGCGCGCGATCTCCTCGTGGATCACGCCGGCGGCCAGCGCGCCCAGGCCCTGGCCGCCGTGGGCCTCGGGCAGCTCGGGCGCGATGAATCCCATCTCGCCCATCTCCCGCATCAGCGTGCGGTCGAGCACCCGCGTCCTGTCGCGCTCCAGAAAGCCCGGCGCGACCCGGCCGGTGGCAAAGCGGCGCGCATGCTCGGCCAGCGCCGCCAGATCTTCGTCAATGTAAGGATTCATGTCGTCTCCAGAAAGAAGCCGCAGCGTCCAGCAGTGCTGCTGCATTTCGAACTCGCGCAACCTGAGCCAGGGCCGCCGTGGAACCGGCTTCGCCGGGCCACTGGCGGCGTCCCCCTTCCCGCCTCGCGCAGCGACGCGAGAGAAGGGGGAAGGCGCGAAGCGCCTCAGGGGGTTGTTCACTTCATGTACTTGCGGAACTCGGGCTTGCGCCGCTCGCCGAGCGCCTTGACGCCTTCGCGCGACTCTTCGGTGTCGTAGTACAGCTTGAGCGCGTACATGCCCAGGCCGGCGATGCCGCTCTGGTGCGCGGTGTCGGCGTTGAAGCTGCGCTTGGCAATGGCGATGGCCGTCGGGCTGCGCTCGCAGATGGTCTCGGCCCACTCCTGCACCGTCTCGTCGAGCTTCTCGGGCGGCACGCAGATGTTGGCCAGGCCCATGGCCACGGCCTCCTGGCCCGAGTAGCGCTTGTTGAGGTACCAGATCTCGCGGGCCTTCTTCTCGCCGACGACGCGCGCCAGGAAGGCCGTGCCGTAGCCGGGGTCGACCGACCCCATCTTCGGGCCGACCTGGCCGAAGATGGCCTTCTCGGAGCAGATGGTCAGGTCGCAGATGGTGCACAGCACGTTGCCGCCGCCGATGGCGAAGCCCTGCACCCGCGCGATCACCGGCTTGGGCACGTCGCGGATGGCGGTGTGCAGCTCTTCCATCGGCAGGCCGATGGTGCCGCGGCCGTCGTAGTTGCCGTTGTGGGCCGACTGGTCGCCGCCGGTGCAGAAGGCCTTCTCGCCGGCGCCGGCCAGCACGATGGCGCCGACCTCGCGGTCGTAGCCGGCGCGGTTGAGCGCCCGGATGATCTCGTCGCAGGTCTGGCCGCGAAAGGCGTTCATCTTGTCGGGCCGGTTGATGGTGATCCAGGCCACGCCGTTGCGCACTTCGTAGAGGATGTCTTCGAATTCCATGGTGTTCTTTCAGGGGGAGGGGTCGGGGGGACGCGGCCTCAGCCGTTCATGGTCAGGCCGCCGGAGACGCTCAGCACCTGGCCCGTGACGTAGGCCGCGTCGTCGCTGGCGAAGAACAGGATGGCGCCCGGCAGGTCGTCCGGCTGGCCGATGCGGCCCAGCGGGATCGAGCGCGTGAAGGCTTCCATCAGCTTCTCGGGGTTGCCGGCGCCTTCCTTGTAGTCGGCGAACAGCGCGGTGTCGGTCGGGCCCGGGCACACCACGTTGACCGTGATGCCGTGGCGGGCATGCTCGCGCGCGATGGTCTTCGAGAACGCCACCAGCCCGCCCTTGCAGGCCGCGTACACCGCCTCGCCCGAGGACCCGACCCGCGCCGCGTCGGAGGCGATGTTGACGATCCGCCCCGCCTTGCGCGCCGCCATGCCCGGCAGCACCGCGTGGTGCATGTGCAGGGCGCCGGTCAGGTTGATGGCGATCAGCTTATCCCACTGCGCCGGCTCGGTCTTGGTGAAAGGCTTGAACACGTCCCAGCCGGCGTTGTTGACCAGCACGTCGATGGCGCCGAAGCGCTCGATCGTGGCGGCGACCGCGGCGTCGACGCTGGCGCGGTCGGTGATGTCGCAGCGGAAGGCCTCGGCCTGGCCGCCTTCGGCGCGGATCTGCGCGGCCACTTTCTCGGCCGCTTCGGGGTTGAGGTCGAACACCGCGACACGCGCGCCCTGGCGTGCGAAGCGGCGGCTGGTCGCGCCACCGATGCCGCCGCCGCCGCCGGTGATCACGACGGTCTTTTCATTGAATGTCTGCATCTGGGTCTCCAAGGGTTGCGAAGCTTGCTATCGTGGGCGCCAGCTTCGAGAGCTTCCGCGCCATTACGACAACATGTTTACGTATTATGGTCGGATCGACTCGCCTGTCAAATCGATCTTTCAGAGATGAATCATGGTTATCCCTAATCAATCAGCGGACCCGGCGCGCATGGCGCTGGCCAACCGGGTGTTCTTCCGCCTGTACCAATGTGCAAACATGTTGCATAAAACAGGCACCAAGGCCGTCGAGGCCGAAGGCCTCACGACGCAGCAATGGGCGGTGCTGGGCGCGCTGTCGCGGCCCGAGGCCGGCGACGGGATGAGCGTGGGCGACCTGGCCCGCTACCTGAAGGTGAGCCGACAGGCGCTGTCCGGGCTGCTCAGCCGCATGGAGCGCGACGGCCGCCTGCGGATGGCGCCCGACGGGCGCGACCGCCGGTCGCGGCTGGTCTCGATGACGCCCTCAGGCCTGCAGGTGTGGCAGCAGGAGGCGCTGCCGAAGATCCACGACTACTACGAGCAGGTGATCGGCGACTTCTCGGTCAACGACATCACGCACACGCTGCATTACCTGCTGCGGATCCTCGAGAACATGCAGCGGGTGGATGACGTGCAGGGCGGCGCCGAGCCGGACGAGATCTAGAACAAGCCCCGCTGCGCCGTCGTCAACGCCACGAAGCTCTCCCCCATGGGCTGCAGGATGGCATCGGCGATCGGCTGCAGCTGCTTGCCCAGGTAGTGTTCGTAGTCGATGCGGGAGCGGCGCGCTTCCATGGGCTCCGGCCCGTTCAGGGTCATGACGTATTCGATCCAGCCGCCGTTCTGGTATTGCCTGGGGCGGTTCACCCGATCGTTGTGCGCGTCGGCCATCCGGGCCGCGCGGACTTGCGGCGGCACGTTGACCTGGTAGGCATCGAGGCGATGCCGCAGGCGCTTGCGGTAGACGAGCAGGGCGTCCATGCGGCCTGCCAGCGTCGACTGCGCATAGTCGGCCACGTAGGCCTGGTGGGGCTCGCCGTGGAAGATGCGCGAGAGCAGGCCTTCCTGGAACTGGCGCGCCAGCGGGGTCCAGTCGCTGCGGGCCATCTCGAGGCCGCGGAAGACCATTTCCTCCCGGCCCGCGGCATCCATGCTGAGGCCGGCGTAGCGCTTCTTGCTGCCCACGTCCGAGCCGCGGATGGTGGGCATGAAGAACTTCTTGTAGTGGGTGTCGAACTCGATCTCCAGGAAGTTGTCCAGGCCCTGCTCTTCGCGAAGGGTGCGCGTCCACCAGGCGTTGATGTCCAGCGCCAGCTGCGCCGCGATGGCGTGCGCCTCTTCATTCGTGTGGGTGCGGCGCAGCCAGATGAAGATGGAGTCGGTGTCGCCGTAGATGGCCTCGTAGCCCCGGTCTTGCACGAACTCCCGGGTGAGCTTCATCATCTCGTGTCCGCGCAAGGTCACGGCGGACACGAGCTTGGGATTGAAGAAGCGGCAGTCGGCCGCACCCAGCACCCCGGCGAAAGAGTTCATGAGCAGCTTCAGGGCCTGCGACAAGGGCTCGTTCGCGGCCCGCTTGGCCTCGTCCCGGGCGCGCCACAGCGTGGTCACGATCTCCGGCAGGGCATGCTTGTCGCGCGAGAAGACGGTGCCGCCCGGTCCCTGGACGACCCGCGCCGGATCGTCGGCGTTCGAACCCTCCACGAACCCGACAGGGTCGACGAGGAAGGTCCGGATGATCGAGGGGTAGAGGCTCTTGTAGTCCAGCACCACGACGGAGTCGTAGAACCCCGGCTTCGAGTCCATCACGTAGCCGCCGGGAAAGGCCTTGCTCGGGATCTCGCCCACGTTCGGTGCCACGTAGCCCAGCCGATGCATGCGCGGCAGGTAGTGGTGGCTGAAGGCGGCGATGGAGCCGCCGAAGTGGTCGGCCTGCAGGCCCGTCGTCTGGGCCCGCTCCAGCGCGAACTGCAGCAGCTTCGCCTTCTCGAAGATGCGCAGCACCAGTTCGCAGTCGCGGATGTTGTAGCTGGCCAGCGCCGGCTTGTCCTCCTGGTAGCGCCGCTCGATCTCGGCCATCTTGTCGTACGCGTCCCCGATCGCCTTGCCCTCGCCCAGCAGCGCCTGCGAGACGGTCTCGAGGCTGAAGGACGGGAAGCTCCACACCGCGGCCTTGAGGGCGTCGATGCCGTCGATGACGACGCGCCCGGGCGTCGGCGCGAACAGGTAGCCCTGCCGGCCCGGATGGGTGCGCCACTCGATAGCCCGGCGCTCGCGCCCCAGGAGCAGCTGCGCGCCGCAGTCGTCGGCGGTCTTCTGCAGCACGCGGAGGTCGAACTGGATCACGTTCCAGCCGACGATGACGTCGGGGTCTCGGGTCTCGAACCAGTCGTTCAGGCGTTCGATCATCGCCCTGCGCGTCGGGCAATAGACGAGGGAGAAGCCCTCGGGCGCCACGGGCTCGGGCGGCGGCTCGCCCAACATGAAGACCACGCGGTCGGCGCTGCCGTCCAGCGCGATGGAGTAGAGCGCCTCATGCTGGCTGGTCTCGATGTCCAGCGACACCACCTTCAGCACCGGGCGGAAGTCGGGCGCAGGCTTGAGGTGGCCATCGACGATGGTGGCGCCGTCCCGGCGCCCTCCTTCGACCCGCACCCCCGCGGTGACGAACCGCTCCATGAGGTAGCGGTCGTGCGGCCGAACGTCGGCTTCGAGCAGTGGAATCGCCTGGGCCTGGAGCGCCCGTGCCAGCCGGCCCAGCTGGCGGAACTGCTTCGCATAGACGCCGACGACGGGCTCCCGATGGAAATTCCTGAGCCCGAGCTCACGCACCTGCAGGCCGGGCATGGCTGCGAGTTGCGCCTCCAGCGCCGGCCGGTGCCGGGCTTCGACGAACGCGACCGAAGTCCGGGCGGTCAGGATCAGCTTCACCGGCCCGGCGTCGGTCGCCAGCCAGTACTCGATGTCGGTGCCGGCCGGGGTGTCGCGCCAGTGGCGGGTGAGGATGAAGCCCTGGAGTTCGTTGGGTGCCACGAGCGCTTGGGAAATCGGGTGGAGCAGGAAGCCCCCGATTTTCGCCCGGTTGCGGCGGGTCGCCGCGCAGCGGGGAGCCGCTGGTCCAGGACGGCGACGGCCTCAGGCGACGGAGGCCCGCTGCGCGGCCTCGTAGACGTAGTTCGCGAACTGAGACCCATCCATGGCCTTTTCTAGCAAGCCCAGTTCGCGCTGCTCGGCGTCGTGCGAGAGCGATTCCTGCAGCTGCGAGCGCCGCAGCGGCTGCCACTCGGCGGCGCTCTTCCAGGCCGCCAGCCGGACATCGGCGCTGGCAAGAAGCAGGCGCAGGAACAGCGCCCGCTCCATGCGAACACGGGACAACTCCGCCCCGGTGGCCCCGAGACACAGGCGGCGCAGCGCTCGCTGGCAGGCTTCGATGCGCAATTCGAAGGGGCTGCCGACCTCGGTCGCCCGGCCCGCCGGCGCAAAGACGAGCTCGACATCCCGCAGGACATGCAAGTGCGAGATTTCCTGCAGGACACGCAACACGGGGGACAGCGGGGAAGTCATCCCTCAATGGACACCGGCCGCCCCGCCCGCGGGGTAGGACAGGGGGCCGATCCGGTGCACTCGCCGCCTACGCCGGGGCCTGCAATGGGACTCGACGCGACACCCCAGGGGCCCACAGACCGCGCTGCCGCCTGGTGCGTGGCGAATCAGGCGACGCCCGGCGCTGGCTCGCGCGCGGGGTCGAGGCCCAGGTAGGCCCGCCGCAACTCCGGCCGCGCCATCAGTTCGTCCGGCCGCCCGATCGCGACGATGCGCCCCTCCTCCAGCACCGCGGCGCGCTGCGCAACCTCCAGCGCCATGCTCACGTTCTGCTCGACCAGCAGCACCGCGATGCCGTCGGCATGGATGCGCCGGATGGCCTCGAACATGTCGAGCACGATGCTCGGCGCCAGGCCCAGCGAAGGTTCGTCGAGCAGCAGCAGGCGCGGCCTCGCCATCATCGCGCGGCCGATCGCCACCATCTGCTGCTGCCCGCCCGACAGCGAGCCGGCCGGCTGCGCGAGCTTCTCCACCAGCGCCGGGAACAGCGCGCACACGCGCTCCAGCGACCGGGCCCGCTCGCGGCGCGCGGCGCCCAGGTAGCTGCCGATCTCGAGGTTCTCGCGCACCGTCATCTCGGTGAAGAGGCGCCGGCCCTCGGGCACCAGCGCGATGCCCTGGCCGCAGAAGCGATGCGGTGCCAGCCGCGCGATGTCCTGGCCGTCCAGCAGGAGGCGGCCGGCGCTCACGCGATGGAGCCCGGCGATCGCATTGATCAGCGTGCTCTTGCCGGCGCTGTTGGGCCCGACGACGCAGAGCAGTTCGCCCTGGCCGATCGCCAGCGACACGTCCCACAGGGCGGTCGCCTGGCCGTAGGCGACGCGGATCTGCTGCACCTCAAGCATGGCTCAGCTCCACGATGCCGGCGGGCATCGGCGCTTCGTCGGCGGCCTCGGCGCACGCGGGCGCCATCGCCTGGCCCAGGTAGGCCGAGACCACCGCCGGCCGCCGCATGACCTCCTGCGGCTCGCCCTCGGCCAGCACCTCGCCGCGGTGGAAGATCACGACCCGGTCGCACAGCGCCATGACGGCCCGCATCACGTGCTCGACGAAGACGATGGTCGCGCCCTGGTCGCGGATGCGCCGAATCAGCGCCACGGCCTCGTCGATCTCCGACGGCGTCAGGCCCGACAGCACCTCGTCGAGCATCAGCACCTGCGGCCGCGAAGCCAGCGCGCGCGCGAATTCGAGGAACTTGCGCTGGTGCAGGTTGAGTTCGCCGGGCAACGCCCCGGCGCGCTCGGTGAGGCCGGTGAAGGCCAGCCACTGCCAGGCCTCGGCCTCGGCACGGCGGCGGTCGAGCGAGGCGGCGCCGAACATCGCCGGCAGCGCCACGTTCTGGAGCACCGTGAGATGGGCGAAGGGCCGGGGGATCTGGTAGGTGCGCGCCATGCCGCCATGCGCGATGCGGTGGGCCGGAATGCCCGAGATCCGGCGGCCGTCGAACTCGATCACCCCCGCCGTCACCGCGTAGTGGCCGCTCGCGACATTGATGAAGGTCGACTTGCCGGAGCCATTGGGGCCGAGCAGCCCGAGGATCTCGCCGCGCCGCAGTTCGAGGTCGACCCCGCGCAGCGCCTGCACGCCCTTGAAGGACTTGCGCACGCCCCTTGCGCGCAGCAGCACCTCGCCGGCGCCGCCGGCCACGCAGCGCGGCGGCACGGCCGGCGCGCTCGCCGCCAGCACCGGCGCAGGCGCTGCGACCGCCCCGGCGCCGCGCCGTGCGTGCCACCACTTCAGGGCCTGGCCGAGCAGCCCTTCAGGCATGAAGAGGATCACGACGATCAGCACCAGGCCGGTCAGGCCCTTGCCGATGATCGCGGTATCGCCGCCCGTGAACGCATAGAGCAGCAGCGTGATCGCGGTGGCGCCGACGATCGGACCGGCCCAGTGGCGCGTGCCGCCGAGCACCGCCATCAGCACCACCGTGAGCGGCAGCGCGATCGTGAAGGTGTCGCCGGTGGTCACGTAGGAGATGAACAGCGCCTGCACGCCGCCGACCACGCCCGCCAGGCCGCAGGACAACGCGAAGGCACCGAGCTTGTAGCGGAAGGTCGGCACGCCCATCACTTCTGCGACGTCCTCGTCGTCGTGGATCGCGAACAGGCCGGTGCCGAAGCGCGAGTGGTAGACCACCAGCGCGGCCACCACCGTGGCCAGCGCGACCGCCAGCGCCAGCAGGTAGAAGGTGCCCGAGGCCGTGGGCCCGATCGCCGGGACCGCCACCGCGCTCATGTAGACGCCCGGGCCGCCGTCGATCGGCGTGTTGAGAATGAGCGTCGCGACCACGAAGGTGGCGGCCAGGGTCAGCAGCGAGAACAGTTCGGCCCGCACCGCCTGGACCCGGAAGGCCACCACGCCGAGCAGGGTGCCGAACAGCGCGGCCACCAGGCCGGCGGCCGGCAAGGTCCACAGGAACGGGATGTCGAAGCGCGTCGCCAGCGTTGCCGTGGTGTACATGCCGATGCCGAAGAAGGCGCCGTGGCCGAACGAGAAATAGCCCGAGTAGCCCGACAGCAGGTTCCAGGAGGTGGCGAGCGCGATCCAGTGCAGCACCAGGTAGAGGATCGACTCGTAGAAGGCCGGCAGGCCGAGCCAGGGCACCGTGGCCAGGCCCGCGCCGGCCGCCAGGATCAGGAGCAGCGACCGCTTCATTCGGCAACCTCCGCGCACAGCGCTTCGGTATTCGCCTTGGGAGCGGCCCGGCGGCTCATGCCACCCTCCCCGGCCGCGCCAGCAGCACCAGCATCAGCAGCGAGAACGACACCAGCGGCGCCCACGAGGGCGCAGTGACCGCCATCGTCACGGCTTCGGTGACGCCGATGACGCAGCCGGCGATCAGCGGCCCGAGCGGCCGGCCCAGCCCGCCGAGCATCACGGCGGCGAAGACGACGCCGATCCAGGCGTAGATCTGCGACGGCGACAGCGTGTAGGCCAGCGCGATGCACACGCCCGCCACGCCGGCCAGCGCGGCATTCAGTCCGGACAGCATCAGCGCCAGCGCGTTCTGGTTGACGCCGAAGGCGGCGGCGATCGGGGCGTCCTCGGCGGCGGCGCGCATCGCCTTGCCGAGGTCGGTGCGGCGCAGCGCCACCCAGACCGCGAGCGAGATGCCGACGCCCAGCCCGAGCGTGATGAGTTCGGGCACCGGCAGGAACAGCGGCCCGAGCCGCAGCTTGTGCTCGGCATAGCTCGACTCCAGCTTGCGGTAGTCGGCGGTCCAGATCCATTGCAGCAGCGCCTCGATGATCACGGTGACGCCGAAGGTCACCAGCAGCGAGTTGAACGGGCTGACCCGAAAGCGGGTCAGCACCCAGTGCAAGGCCGTGCCGAGCGCGAAGAACAGCGGCACGATGAAGGCCAGCGACAGCAGCGGGTCGACACCGCGCCGGCTCGACAGCTCGTAGGTCAGGTAGGCGCCGAGGAAGGCGAGCGCGAAATGCGCCAGGTTGATCTGCCGCAGCAGGCCCCACGAGAGGCTCAGGCCCAGGCCCAGCAGGCCGTAGAGCGCCCCCGTGAAAAGGCCCGCGAGGATGGCCTGGGCGAGAAGCGTGGCGCTCGGCAGTGTCATCGGCTCAGGCGCCGCGGGTCTGCAGCTTGGCGCCGGGGGCAGCCCAGTCGGCCGGCCAGACCGTGACCCACTTGCCGTTCTGCACCTGCTTGACCCGGCTCAGGTCGGCGCCGAAGTTGCCGCGCTCGTTGAAGCGCAGCTTGCCCTGGATGGTGTCGACCTGGTTGGCGCGCAGCCAGGCGGCCATGGCCTTGTCGTCCAGGCCCTTGGTGGCGATCACCGCGGCCTCGATGAGCTGCCAGGCCGTGAACGAGGCCGCGGCCTGGGTCTCGACCGCCGTGTCGGGCATGCCGGCGCCGGCGGCGCGCTCGCGGTAGACCTTGACGAACTCGGCCGCCACCGGGTTGTTGGTGAAGGGCGGATGGTCCTCGAAGATGGTCATCGACAGCGCGCCGTTGGCCTCGGGCGCCTTCAGCATCGGCGCCGGCGCCGGCACGTGATAGAAGTGGTGCAGCGGCGCATAGTCGATCTTCTTCATCGCGTCGAGCAGCTGGTTGCCCTCCAGGCCGATGGCGCCGGTCCAGATGAAGTCGGGGTTGGCCTCCTTCACCCGGCCGGCGATCGGGCCGAAGTCGCGGTTGCCGAAGTCCCACTCGAGGAACAGCACCTCCTTGATGCCGCGCTGCTTGGCCACTTCGCGCGCGCCGAGCGCCACGAAGTGCACCGACGGGAACTTGCTGGTCACGACCGCGATGGTCTTGGGCGGCGCCGACGACGCGGCCAGCGCGGTCAGCACCAGCGCCGGCAGGGTCTTCTCGGGCTCGGGGCCGATCGACCAGGCCGGGAACTGCTGCTCGTACTTGGCCAGGTTCGGGATGCCGAAGGTGTGGTGCACCAGGGTCTTGTTGTAGCGCTGCGCCACGCCCATCGCCGACAGGATGTTGCCGGTGGCATAGGGCCCGATCAGCAGGTCGACCTTGTCGGCCGTCACCAGCTGCTCGTACAGCGTGCGGGCCAGGTCGGGCTTGGACTGGTCGTCCTTCAGCACCCACTCCACCGGCCGGCCGAGCAGGCCGCCGCGCTTGTTGAGCGAGTCGACATAGATCTCGCCGGTGAGCTTGTGCACCAGCCCGGTGGACGACAGCGGGCCGGTCAGCGCCAGCGTGCCGCCGACCTTGATCGGCGCCCCGCTGGGCTGGGCGCCGGCCTGCGAACTCCACAGTGCGCCGGCGCCGAGGGCGCCGGCCGCTGCCACGAAGGAACGACGGTCCATGTTCATGCTCTGTCTCCTGTAGTTGTTCGGGGAAGCGGCCGCCGTCGACCCTCGGGTCCGGGTGCGGTCAAGCGTTGCGGATCTCGAAGTTGGTGATGAACTCTTCCGGCACCGCGGGGCCCCAGGCGTAGAAGGAATCCTCGGGCGGGTGGTCGCCGGAACGCCACTCGAAATCGCCCGGCACGTAGTCGATGTCGAACGAATACTCGCTGTAGCTGCCCCACGGGTCCCGCGCGTAGTAGAAGTAGTTCGAGCCCAGCACGTGGCGCCCGACGCCCCAGCCGCGCGTGAAGCCGGCCGCGTACATCTGCTCCATGCCGCGCCCGACCTCGTCGATGCTGGCCACGTCCCAGCTCAGGTGGTGCAGGCCCGGCCCGTCCGACTTCGCCATGGCGATCAGGTGGTGGTCGCTGCCGTGCACGCCGTGCATGAACACCACCAGGTCGGCCGAGCGGTCGGTCAGGCGCAGGCCCAGCGCCTCCTCGTAGAAGCGGATGGCGCGCGACACGTCGGGGCAGAACAGCAGCACGTGCGACAGCCGGCGCGGCCGCACCTTCGGGATGCGCGAGCGCGCCAGCGAGGCGCCGGTTCCCAGCGGCACGGGCGGCTCCTGCTGCTTCTCGCTGCGCCAGTCCGGCGTGCTCTTGGCGGCCACCACGACCTGCACCGGGAAGCCGTCCGGATGCCGGACCCACAGGCCATCGCCGCTGCCCAGGGGATGCGGGGCGCAGCGCTCGACGCCCAGCGTCTCGATGCGCGCGGCGATGGCATCGAAGTCTTCGGCAAAGCAGCCGAAGCGCAGGTACTGGAGCTTCTTCGGCCCCGGCGCCTCATGGACCGAGGCCCAGGCGTGCGGATGTCCGGGCGTGCACAGGTCGAGCCGCTCGCCGACGCGCTTCGTCTCCAGGCCGAAGGCCTCGTAGAAGCGCACGGCTTCGTCGAGCTCGGGGACCGTGAAGACGATGCCGTCCAGCGAGTGCACGCCATGCACGGCGGCCCGATGCGGGTCCTTCCGGGTACGAAGCTCGAGGGCCATGGTCTGTCTCCGGTACTTCTCGCGAAGCTCGAAATAATATATTCTTCAATTCAAACTATATCGATAGACGCTTTATCTACACCTAGGGTTAACAAGGAACATCGTTCCTTCGGACCACACATGACAGCGACGAGCGAGCGCCCCAGGGGAATGAGCCAGACACGCCTGGTGTTCGAGCGCCTGCGCGCGGCCATCGTCGAGGGCCGCCTGCTGCCGAGCTCCAAGCTCAACATCGCGGCCCTGGCGGAGGAACTCGCGGTGAGTGCCGGTGCGGTGCGCGAAGGCCTGGCGATGCTCGAGGCCGAGGCGCTGGTGGTGTCGGAGCCCGCCCGCGGCTTTCGCGTCAGTCCGGTCTCGGCGCTCGACCTGCGCAACCTGGTCGAAGCCCGCATCCAGGTCGAGCAGCTGTGCCTGGCCAAAGCCATCCGGCACGGCGACCTGGCCTGGGAGGGCCGCATCGTCTCGGCCCTGCACCGGCTGACCCGGATCGCCGAGCGCGAAGCCGGGCAGCCGCGCCATCTCAATCGCGAATGGGCCGCCAACCACGGCGAGTTCCATCACGCGCTGGTGTCCGGCTGCCCCAACGAATGGCTGCTGAAGATGCACCAGATGCTCTACCAGCAGAGCGAGCGCTACCGCTACCTGACGGCCCCGCTGGCCGCCACCGGGCGCGACGTCCAGGCCGAGCACCAGGCGATCGTCGACGCGGTCCTCGGCCGCGACATCCCGACCGCCCAGGCCCTGATCGCGCGTCACCTGGACCACACGGCGCAGCTGCTGCTGGACTCGCCGGACCTGAACCAGGCGCGGGAAACGCAGGCCGGCGTGGCCGGCTGATGGCAGGCGGGTGGACCGCGCCCGGCCTACGGCCGTGAGCGCCGATCGCGACGCCCGGCTTCGGCCGCCTCGTGGTCCTTGGCGATGGCCGCGATGACACTGGCGTCGCGCTGGCGCCGTGAAAGGGCCGGCGGGTCGTCGTCGCCTTCGGCGGCCGTGACGACGACGATCTCGTCCACGCAGACCGGCGGGACATCCTCGACCGCGCCGCGCAGCGGCTCCATCAGGTGCGCGGTGCCATGCGGGGACTGCAGGTCGAGGAGGATGCGGCGCGCACCGAAGGTGCGTGCATTGACATGGAGAAAATCCGCAAGGTGCGCGCGCAGCTCCGCCCAGTGGCGCTGGTCCCAGATCACCCTGCGGGGTACCGCGCTGAGCGGCAGCGGGAAGAAGGTCGCGGCCTCGTCGCGCTGGTTGATGCGGCTGACGATGGCCTTCACCTGATCGCGCGGAACGCGACGCCTGGTGTAGTGCGGCAGGGGGCCGAAGTCGGAATCGGCGTAGGTGAGCACGTGATAGTCGGAAATCGGGCCTTCGACCTTGTTCGACGGAGTCCGCACGATTCGCATGGCGAGCCTTTCGCGGCTGTTGCTTCCCATCTCGTCTCCTCTGACATTGCGACGTGCCGGAGTCTGCATTCGGGTGCGGCGCTTGCACATCCGCCATTCGGGGGATGCACCAAGACCTTCGGGTGGGCCGAGGGCACCGGCGAACCGATACTGTCGCCCTTGCGCATCATTCACATCGCTTCGCCATGACCCAGACGACCCTTCGCGATGCCGTCCCCCGCGACGCCGCTCGCTGCTTCGAGATCGAAAGCGCCGCCTACGAGGGCGACGAAGCTGCCACGCTGGCAAAGATCGTCAAGCGCATCGAGGTGTATCCCCAGGGGTTCCTGGTGCTGGAGGTCGACGACGAGGTCGTCGGCTTCATCAACAGCGGCTGCGCGGACCCGGTCGTGATGTCCGACTCGGCCTTCAAGGAACTCGTGGGGCACGATCCTGCGGCACCCAAGGTCGTCATCATGTCGGTGGCCGTGGCGCCGGCCCGGCAGGGGCGAGGCTTCTCGAAGCTCTTGATGACCGAGTTCGTGCGCAGGATGCGGGCCGCAGGCAAGCGCGAGATCCACCTGATGTGCAAGCAAGACCACATCGAGCTTTACCGGCGCATGGGCTATGACTACGCCAGGCCGTCCGCCTCGAACCACGGCGGCATGGCCTGGCACGAGATGATTCAACGGCTCTGAGAGCGCCCGGGCGCAGGCACGGCCTGCGCGCCCGAAGCGATGCGCAGGCGGAACTCCGAAGGCGCGCAGCCGACCTCGGCCTTGAAGAAGCGGCTGAAGTAGGCGGCATCGTCGAAGCCCAGGTGCAAGGCGGCCTCCGAGACCGTCATGGGCGTATGGGCCAGCACGCGCTTGGCCTCCAGCACCACGCGCTCGTGCAGCAGGGCCAGCGCGCTGGTGCTGGCCACCGCCCGGCAGACGCGGCTCAGGTGGTCGGCCGTGACCTCCAGCGCCTGGGCATAGAAGGCCAGCGGCCGGTGCTCGTGGAAATGCCGCTCCAGCAGCGCCCGGTAGCGCTGGACCAGGGTGTCGCGCAGGGCCTGGCGCCGGCCGATGCCGGTGGCCGCGATCTCCTGGCGCAGGAACCACAGGGCCAGCAGCACGAGCTGCGACTGCAGCGCCTCGGCGCGGCCGATGCGCTGGGACTGGAACTCCTCGGCCAGCACCGAGAAATGCCGGGCGCAGTCCGCAGCGTTGTCGCCCAGGCACGCGGCGTCGAGCACCAGCGTCTGCGCCAGCCGCTGTGCCACCACCGGCGAGTGGGCGCACAGGGAAGCCAGCGCGCTGCTCGGCACCGTCACCTGCGTGCCGACGCTGTCGGGCTCGTAGTCGAAGCCGTGCACCACGCCCGGCGCCAGCATCAGCGCCACCGGCGCCCGCAGCGCATGGCGCTCGCCGTCGAGGGTGCCGACCAGCGCGCCCGCGGTGAGCAGCTGGAACTGGTGCAGCCCCTCGTGCCGGTGAGCCGGAATTCTCCAATGGTTCTGCTGGGCCCGGACACCGATCGCCTCGACATGCAGGCTGTCCTCCGGCATGAAGTGGCGCACTTCGCGGAACGGGACGACGAGGAGGTTGCTGGGCCGCATGAATCTATGCCTTGGAGGCCGGAAATCTACAAGAAGCCCTCCTATTCGTCCATGGTGGAAAGTCCGCCGTCTCCCTAAGCTGGAGCCGTTCATCAAGAAACACCGGAGACAAGCATGTGGAATCGACGTGAGCTGCTGCAACGCAGCGCCGCACTGTCCGCCCTGGCCAGCCTGGGCCTCGGGCGCTCGGCATGGGCCCAACTCAACGGCAACGCCGTCATCGTCTCGGGCTTTCCCGCCGGCGGCATGGGCGACAACGTGGCACGGCCGGTGGCCGAACGGCTGCGCGGGCGCTACGCGAACAGCCTGATGGTCGAGGCCCGCACCGGCGCCGGCGGGCGCATCGCGGTCGAATACGTGAAGCGGGCCGCGCCCGACGGCCTGACCATCCTGCAGATCCCGAGCTCGCCCATGACGCTCTATCCGCACACCTACAAGAAGCTCAACTACGACCCCCTGACCGACTTCGCGCCGGTCTGCTCGACCGTGACCTACGCCTTCTCGTTCACCGCCGGGCCAGGCCTGCCGGCCGAGATCAAGACGGTGGCCGACTACGTCGCCTGGGCCCGCGCCAATCCCAAGCTCGCGACCTACGGCATCCCGGCCGCGGGCTCGGCCCTGCACTTCGCCGGCATGCTGCTGCAGAAGGCGGCCGGCATCGAGATGACCAGCGTCGCCTACCGGGGCGGCGCGCCGCTGCTCAACGACCTGCTCGGCGGCCAGGTGCCGGTGAGCTTCAACGTGGTCGGCGAGGTGATGCCGCACGTGCGCTCGGGCAAGCTGCGCTCGCTGGCCATCACCAGCGCGCAGCGCTCGCCCTTCCTGCCCGAGGTGCCGACCTTGATCGAGCAGGGCTACAAGAACATCGCGGTGCAGGAGTGGCTGGGCTGGTTCCTGCCGGCCCGGACGCCGGCCGAGGTGGTGCTGCGCCTGAACACCCTGGTCGGCGAGGCGCTGCAGGTGCCCGATTTCGTGGCCGCGCTGGCCACCTACGGCCTGCAGCCGATCCACCAGTCGCCCCAGGAGTTCGCGCAGATCGTCAAGGCCGACTACGAGAAATGGGGCCCGATCGTGCGCTCCACCGGCTTCACCGCGGAGGATTGAGCACCGTGCCTCGTCTCACTGCAGCCCAGGCGCTGGTGCGCCTGCTGGCGATCGAGCAAGTTCCTTTCGCCTTCGGCATCGTCGGCGGCAAGCTGGCGCCGCTGATGCACGCCCTGTCGCAGCAGCAGGCCGTGCGCTTCGTCGGCGTGCGCCATGAAGCGAGCGCGCCGATGATGGCCGCCGCCGTCCACGCCGGCTCGGGCCGCATGGCGGTGGCCGTCGGCGAGATGGGGCCCGGCGGCCTCAACCTCGCCTCCGGCATGGGCGTGGCGCTCAACAACAACCTGCCGCTGCTGGCCATCACCACCAACCAGCACCGGGCGGCCGCCTATCCGCACAGCGGCATGTTCATGGACCTGGACACGCAGGCGGTGTTCGCCCCGCTGACCAAATGGAACGCGGTCGTGCACGACCCGCGCCGGCTGCCCGAACTGGTGCGCCGCGCCTTCCGCGAGGCGCTGTCGGGCCGGCCCGGCCCGGTGCACCTGGACATTCCGCAGGACGTGCTGGCGGCCACGACCGACTATCCCGACGACGAGTTCGCGCTGCCGCCGGAACGCTACCGGGCCACCCTCGGCCCGCGCCCGGCGGCCGAGTCGGTCGCCCGCGCGGCGGCCCTGCTGCGCGAGGCCCGGCGTCCGCTGCTGGTCGCCGGCGGCGGCGTGGTCACCAGCGGCGCGGTCGATGCCGTGCGCAGCCTGGCCGGCCTGCTCGGCGCGCCCGTGGTGCCGACCCAGATGGCGCTCGGCGCGGTCGCCAGCGACAGCCCGCACTTCATCGGCCACGGCGGCCTGATCTCGGGCGACGCGCTGCGCGCGGCCTTCGAGCAGGCCGACGTGGTGCTGGCCGTCGGCTGCCGCTTCTCGTCCTGGATGTGGGATGCGCGCGGGCCCCTGGCGCGCCGCCACCACCGCACCATCAGCATCAACACCGACCCGTCGGCGCTGGGCCATCCGGTGCTCCACGAAGTGGCGATGCAGGCCGATGCGCGCCTGGCGCTGGAAGACCTGGTGGCCGCCCTCGCGGCCGAGGGCCCGAAGGAAGCGCCGGACGGCGGCTGGCTCGCCGGCCTGCGCGCGGTTCGCGCCCGCTACGTCGAAGGCCTGGCCGCGATGGCGCGCGACCCGGACCCGACGATGCATCCCGCGGCCCTCGCCAAGGCCATCGCCGATGCGCTCCCGGCCGACGCGCTGGCGGTGTTCGACGGCGGCCACACCACCTTCTGGAGCAACGACTTCACGCCGGTCGACGCGGTGCGCACCCGCTTCCACGAGCCCGGCATGAGCCACCTCGGCTTCGGGCTGCCGTATGCGCTGTCGCTGCAGCTGCAGCATCCTGGCCGGCCGGTGTTCAACATCACGGGCGACGGCTCCTTCGGCTTCACGCTGAACGAGCTCGACACCGCGCGGCGCGCCGGGCTGCCCGTCGTCAGCATCATCCACAACAACGCCGCCTGGGGCATCATCCGTTCGGGCCAGCGGGCCCAGCTCGATTTCGAATTCGCGACCAGCCTCGAAGGCACCGACCATGCGGCCATCGCGCGCGGCTTCGGCTGCTTCGGCGAAACCGTGACCCGGGCCGAGCAGCTCGCGCCGGCGCTGGGCCGGGCGCTGGCCTCGGGCCTGCCGTCGGTGCTGGACTGCCGCACGCGTTTCGTGTCGCATCCCGCCGCGCCGGCCTTCGGCAGCATGAACCGCTTCGGCTTCGAGGCCTTCATGCCGGTGCCCGCCCCGGGCTGACTCCTTCCACCTTGCAACTCATCACCATGACCTCACTGACCCTCGCCCAAGCCAACCAGATCATCGCCGCCGCGCTCGCCCATTCGAAGCAGGCCGGCTACCAGCCGATGGGCATCGCGGTGCTCGACGACGCCGGCCATCTCAAGGCCTTCGCGCGCGAGGACGGCGCCAGCATGTTCCGCTTCGACGTCGCCCAGGCCAAGGCCTGGGGCGCGGTCGGCATGGGCGTGTCGAGCCGGCTGCTCGGCGAGCGGGCCAAGGGCAACCCGAACTTCTTCGTCTCGCTGGCCGCCACCTCGGCCGGCCGCTTCCTGCCGCAGACCGGTGCGGTGCTGATCAAGGACGCCCAAGGCCGGGTGCTGGGCGCGGTGGGCGCGAGCGGAGGCACCGGCGATGAAGACGAGGCCATCTGCATCGCGGGGGTGCAGGCGGCCGGCCTCGCCGTGTGATCAGGAAGCCGCCCGCTTCGGCTTCGCCTTCGACTTGGCGCCCGCCGCATTGAGGGCGACCGCGGCCCGCACCAGCGTCTTGAACGCCTCGGCGTCGACCTGCTCGCCCTCGCCGATGTCGATCGCGCGCCGCACCTTGCCGTCCATGCTGGCGTTGAAGAGCTTGGCGGGGTCTGGCAGCGAGGCCCCCTTGGCGAAGGTCAGCTTGACTTTCGCCTGGTAGGACTCGCCGGTGCAGAGGATGCCGTCGTGCGACCAGGTCGGCGTGCCCATCCACTTCCATTCCTCGACCACCTCCGGGTCGGCTTCCTTGATCAGCCGGCGCATCCTGCCCAGGGTCTGGCCGCGCCAGTCGCCGAGCTCGGCGATCCTTTGGTCGATCAGTTCGGAGGCCGACGGGCCAGCGGTCGCTTCTGGCTTCTTCATGCCAGGGGGAGTTCTCGCATGAGGTTGCTGCGGACCCAGGTGAAGGCCCCGGCGCCGACGTTGCCCGCCTGCCATTGGCGGAACGCGGGGTCGGCCGACAGCGGGTCCGTGACCTTGGCGTAGGCCGCCGCGTTGTCGAACTCCACGGTCAGCACATAGTTGCCCAGTTCGCCCGCCGCCACCGTCCACAGCCGGGGCTCGGGTGCACCATGCTTCTTCCAGAGCGCCGCCCCCGCCTTCAACGCGTCGATGACGGCCGCGAGATCGGCCCCGGGGTTGGGTCGCAACACATAGCGCGCTTCGTAGGCCATGGATGTCTCCTTCGTCGCAGAAAGGACGCTCATTGGAGCACCCGGGCGCGCGCGGAGCAACCGGCGCACAAGCGGATCGGCCGGCAAACCGGACGTCGGCGATCCGGCCGCGCCACGACGCCCTCGGCTCCGAACGAGACCGGCTCACATGAGCACCTTGACCAGCCGCGCCAGCAGTTCCTGCGCCGAGAACATCGTGAGCGTGAGCGGCAGCACGGGCAGCAGCGTGGTGACCGCCAGGTGCAGCACGGTCCTCAGGGTGAACGGCGCCCAGCGCATGTCTTCCACGATCGCGAAGCTGTTGCCCATGTCGGCCAGCGAACGGATGTCGGGACTGCCGATCAGTGCCTCGTCGGGCCGGGCCCCGCCGCGCAGCCATTTGTGGTCGAACTCGCGCGCATAGCGCTGCGCCAGCGTGCCGTACTCGCGGCGGCCCCTGTTCTCCGCCGCCTCGAGCTGCGGACCGAAGGCGCACAACGGCCCGAGGATCACGCAGACCATCAGGGCGACCACGCCGGCGATCTCGACCTCGAACTGGAGCAGGCTGGCGCCGCCGAAGAAGATCCGGTCGGCGATCATCCCGGCCAGCAGCACGCCCTGGGCGAACAGGAAGGGCGCGAAGGCCACCCGCACCAGCGAGAGAAAGCCGAGCCCCCCGCAGCGGTCGGGGTGCGTGGGGATCAGGTCCAGCCGGATGCGCGACACCTGCCAGAGAAAGCGGGCCCAGATGAACAGCCGGAAATACCAGCGCAACAACAGGAACTGGAACAGCGGCAGGCTCACGCAGGCCAGCCACCAGCCCGCGGCCGTGAGACTGAGCTGGCCGTCGGCGATGACGCCATACCAGCTCGAGACGTCGAGCGTCAAACGCGTCCGCCAGACCACGAACACGCCGATGCCGTAGACCAGCAGCACGAGCAGGACCTCCGCCCAGACCGAATTGCGAAGGCGCAGGGCGGAGGCGACGGCCAGGCCGAACCGGCTGCGCGAAGCGTCGGGAATGAGGCCGTCTTCCAGGAACTGCCGCACGACCAGGCGCATGCGCCGGTGAACCACCAGCTCGGCCAGGATCAGCAGCGGCAACGCGACCAGCAGGCGGGCATGCAGTTCGAGATCGCGCAGGAACGGCAGTTCGACGCGGCCCCAGGCCCGTCCTTCGAGCACGGACAGCAGCAGCAGCGGGGCCCAGGCGAGCAAAACCGCGGCCAGCGCGCGACGGTGCGGCATGTTCCCGACCTCGTCCGAGAGGCGCGAGCGCCGCCAGAGTTGAAACAGGGGGCCGCCCAGCACGAGGGAAAAATCTTCCGATTCGAGCTGGCGCAGCTCATCGATGCTCGGCGTCGCAGGGGGCATGGCTCGGAACCTCCGCAATCGGTGCAGCATCCTACACGGCGGCCGGGGCGGGGCCGCACGATGAAGGGCGCCTGAACGCTGCCTGACCAGCGCACAGGGCCGGCCGTTCAGGTTTCGTGCAGGTGGCGGACATAGCATCCATGCATGTCCACCCAGCACCCTTTTCGACCTGCCGCCAGGCGTGTGTCGTCCTTCTGACAAAGCGGGCGGCCGCACAGGCCGGCCCGTCGCGCCGCATGGCATCGACCTGCGGCGCCGAGGCGACGGTGTCGCGATGCAGCACCGCGCCAGAGGTCCATCCGACGTATTCATGAACCACCCGATCGAACGAGGCAGATACCCCGCCACACCGTCCCTTGCCGACGCGCCAGCGCTTTCTCGCGGCATGCTGGCCCTGCTGCTCGCCGCGTTGACGCTGGTCTGGTTCGGCTCGCTCGCCACGCGTTCGCTCATCAGCCCCGACGAGGGCCGCTACGCCAGCATCGCCTGGGAGATGATGCGCAGCGGCGACTGGATCACGCCGCGCCTGAACGGCCTTCTCTATTTCGAGAAGCCGCCGATGCAGTACTGGCTCAGCGCGCTGTTCCTGCACCTGTTCGGCCTGAACGACTTCGCCGCCCGGCTGTGGCCGGCGCTGGCCGGCTTCCTCACGGTGCTGCTGGTCGGCGCGACGGCCTGGAAGCTGTGGGGCCGGGAGACCGGCATCCGCAGCCTGGCCGTCGTCGCGTCGATGACCTGGGTCTTCGGCAACGCGCATTTCCTGACCCTCGACGCCGGCCTGACGCTGTTCCTCACGATCGCGCTGTGCGCCGTCCTGATCGCGGAGCACATTGCCGCGCCACCCGCCGTGCGCCGCAACTGGATCTGGCTCGCCTGGGCCGCGATGGCCGGCGCGGTGCTCAGCAAGGGGCTGGTCGGGATCCTGATTCCCGGAGCGACGCTGGTCCTGACCTGCCTCTGGCGCCGGGACTTCGGCCCCTGGCGCCGGATGCACTGGGCTTCCGGCCTGCTGGTCTTCCTGCTGCTGGCGGCGCCATGGTTCGTGCTGGTGTCGATGCGCAATCCGAGCTTCGCCCAGTTCTTCTTCATCCACGAGCATTTCGCGCGCTACCTGACCAAGGTCCACCAGCGTGAAGGCGCCTGGTGGTACTACCTGCCGCTGCTGCTCGGCGGGATGCTGCCGTGGACCAGCGCCCTGCCCTGGCTCGGGCCCCGCCGCGACGGCGACGCGCCGCCGCGCGGCATCGCGCCGGCCGACTTCCTGTTCGTGCATTCGGTCTTCGTCCTGCTGTTCTTCAGCGCCAGCGGATCGAAGCTGCCCTCCTACATCCTGCCGATGTTCCCGGCGCTGGCGCTGCTGATCGGCCTGCGGCTCAAGCAGGCCAGCCCGCGCGTGCTGCGCGGCCACCTGCTGGTTCCGGTCCTGGTCTGGTCGATCGCACTGGTCGCCTCGACCCAGAGCGCGCGGGTGGCCTCCCATTCGACGCCGGCCGAGATCTTCGCCCAGCTGGGCGCCGGGATCCGCTGGGGTGGCGCGGCCTTCCTCGCTTTCGCGGCGTTCGCATGGTGGGCCCTGCGGCGGCGCGGCGTGACGCTGGCCATCGTCAGCCTGGCGCTCGGCCATCTCGTCGGGATGACGATCGTGATGGCGGCGCACAACGCCTACGGACAACTCAAGAGCGCGGCGCCCTTCGTGTCGGCACTCGAGCCGGTGCTGCGGTCCGGGGCCCCGATGTTCGCGGTCGGCATCTACGACCAGACGCTGCCCTTCTACCTGCGGCGCGAGGTGGTGCTGGTCGACTACGAGGACGAATTCGCGATGGGACAGGCGCTGGAGCCCGGCCGCTCGCTCGACTCGTTCGACGCCTTCGCCAGCCGCTGGCAGGCCCTGCCGCAGGCCGCGGCCTACATGGACTTTCCGAGCTTCGTCGAGATGCGCCGGCGCGGTCTTCCGATGCGGATCATCTTTCAGGATCAACGACGCGTGGTGGTAGCCAGACAATGAAGATCATCGATTTTGCGTGGGTTCTGACCGGCGTCCTGCTCAACGCCGCAGCCCAGCTGCTGCTCAAGGCCGGAGCGCGCAGCGTCGGCGAGATTTCCATGAGCGACGGCAGTGCCGCGCTCTGGCGCAGCGCGACCGGCCTGGCCCAGCATCCCGGCATCCTCGGCGGCCTGGCCTGCTACGCGATCAGCGTGGTGGTCTGGATCGTCGCCCTGTCGCGGGTCGAAGTGAGCATCGCCTACCCGATGCTCTCGATCGGCTACATCGTCAACGCGGCGCTGGCCTGGTGGCTGTTCGGCGAACAGGTGAACGCCCAGCGCTGGCTCGGCATCGCGGTCATCGCCATCGGCGTCATCCTGGTGGCGCGCAGCGGGAGCACGAATTGAGCGACACGCCCTTCCTGCCCTTCACGCGCCCTTCGATCGACGAGCGCACCATCGCCGAAGTGTCCGAGGTGCTGCGCTCCGGCTGGCTCACCACCGGCCCGAAGTGCCAGGCGCTGGAGGCCGCCTTGTCCAGGCGCTTCGGCGGACGGCCGGTGCGGCTGGTGAACTCCGGCACCGCCTCGCTCGAACTGGCGCTGCGGCTGTGCGACATCGGCCCGGGCGACGAGGTCATCACCACGCCGATGAGCTGGGTCGCCACCGCCAACGTGGTGCTGGCGGTCGGCGCCACGCCGGTGTTCGTCGATGCCGACGCCGGCACCCGCAACATCGACCTCGACCGCATCGAGGCCGCCATCACGCCGCGCACCCGGGCCCTGCTGCCGGTCGACCTGGCCGGCCTGCCGGTCGACCGCGACCGGCTCAACCGGTTGGCCGCGGCCCATGGCCTGCGCGTGATCGAGGACGCCGCGCAGTCCTTCGGCGCCCAGTGGGGCGGGCGGCCGATCGGCAGCTTCGGCGACCTGGTGTCGTTCAGCTTCCATGCCAACAAGAACATGACCTTCGGCGAGGGCGGCTGCCTGGTGATGAACGACGAGGCCGAAGCCCGGCGCTTCGAGCGGCTGCGGCTGCAGGGTGTCGAGCGGCTGCCCGGCGGCGGCATGGAGGTCGAGGCCTGGGGCGCCAAGGCCAACATGACCGACATCGCGGCGGCGATCGGCCTGGGCCAACTGCGCAGCATCGACGACTTCAATCTGCGCCGACGCCAGCTGGCCCGGCGCTATTTCGAGTGCTGGGACCGCTCGCTCGGCTTCGAGCTGCCGCCCGAAGACGCAGAACTGCACGGCAACTGGCACATGTTCCAGCCGCTGCTGCCGCGCGCGTTCGCCGCGGCGCGCCCCGGCTTCGTCGCTGGCATGAAGGCGCTCGGCATCGGCGTCGGCGTGCACTACCCCGCCATGCACCTGTTCTCGATGTTCCGGGCCATGGGCCACGACCGGGGCGATTTCCCGGTCGCCGAGGACATCGGCGAACGCACGGTCACGCTGCCGTTGTTCCCGGCCATGACGGACGCCGACGTCGATCGCGTCTGCGCCGCCGTGCGCACGGTGATGGCGGACCTCGCGGAGGTGCGGCCATGACGGCGCTGAAGTCGGTTGCCGGCCACGAAGCCGACAACGACAACGACATCGACGACGACACGCCCGAGCTCAGCGTCGTGATCCCGGTCTACAACGAGGAGCAGGGCCTGGCGGCGCTGTTCGAGCGGCTCTACCCGGCGCTCGATGCGCTCGGAATCGCCTACGAGCTGATCTTCATCAACGACGGCAGCCGCGACCGTTCGGCCGCGCTGCTGGCGGCCCAGTTCGAGCGCCGGCCCGACGTGACGCGGGTGATCCTCTTCAACGGCAACTTCGGCCAGCACCGGGCGATCCTGGCGGGCTTCGAGCATTGCCGGGGCGACCGCATCGTCACGCTCGACGCCGACCTGCAGAACCCGCCCGAGGACATCCGCCTGCTGCTGGACGCCATGGACCGCGGCCACGACTGCGTCGGCTCGATCCGCCGCGACCGCCAGGACCAGGCCTGGCGGCGCTGGGCCTCCCGGGCCATGAACCGGATGCGCCACCGGCTCACCGGCATCGTGATGACCGACCACGGCTCGATGCTGCGCGCCTACAGCCGCAACGTGGTGCAGCTGATCAACCAGTGCAACGAGATGAACACCTTCATCCCGGCCCTGGCCCTGCAGTTCTCGCGCAACCCGGCCGAGGTGGTGGTCGGCCATGAAGAGCGGCACGCGGGCGAATCGAAGTACTCGTTCTACAGCCTGGTGCGGCTCAACTTCGACCTGGTGACCGGCTTCTCGCTGGTGCCGCTGCAGGCGTTCTCGCTGCTCGGGATCGTGGTGTCGATGCTGTCGGCGCTGCTGTTCCTGATCCTGGCGACCCGCCGGGTCGTGCTGGGACCGGAAGAAGGCGGTGTCTTCACGCTGTTCGCCCTGCTGTTCCTGCTGGTCGGGCTGACCCTGTTCGGCATCGGCCTGCTGGGCGAATACATCGGGCGCATCTACCAGGAGGTGCGGGCACGGCCGCGCTACGTCATCAACGCCGTGCTGGAGCGCAAGCGCCCATGAAAGCCATCGTCTTCGCCTACCACGACGTCGGCGTGCGCTGCCTGCGCGTGCTGCTCGATGCCGGCGTCGAGGTGCCGCTGGTCGTCACGCATGCCGACGCCGCCGGCGAGGCCATCTGGTTCTCCAGCGTGGCCGACGTGGCGGCGGCGCACGGGCTGCGCTGCGTGACGCCCGCCGACCCGCACCTGCCGGAACTGCTGGCCGAAGCGGCCGCGGCGGCGCCCGACTTCCTGTTCTCGTTCTACTACCGCCACATGCTCCAGGCGCCCTGGCTGCAGCTGCCGAGCCGCGGCGCCTTCAACATGCACGGCTCGCTGCTGCCGCAGTACCGCGGCCGGGCGCCGGTGAACTGGGCCGTGATCGAAGGCGCGACGCAGACCGGCGCCACCCTGCACCGCATGAACGAGAAGCCCGACAACGGCGCCATCGTCGACCAGTGCGCGGTGCCGATCCTGATCGACGACACCGCCCACGAGGTGTTCGGCAAGGTCGTGGTGGCGGCCGAGATCGTGCTGGCGCGAAGCCTGCCGCTGCTGCTCGCCGGCACCGCCGTCGAGCGGGCGCAGGACCTCTCGCAGGGCCGCTACTTCGGCGGCCGCAAGCCGGAAGACGGCCTGATCCCGGCCACCGCCAACGCGCTGCAGATCCACAACCTGGTGCGCGCCCTCGCGCCGCCCCACTACCCCGGTGCCTTCTGCCACGTCGGCGGCGAGCGCATCCGCATCGACAGCACCCGCTTCGCCGAACGGCCGAGGCGGGCACCCGGCGCCGGCCTTCGGCTGGCGAGCGAGGCCGGCGCGCTCCGGCTGCTGGCCGCCGACGGCAGCGCGCTCGAAGTGCTGGCCGCCCGGGGCCCCGCCGGCGCGATCGACGCGGCCGGCTTCGAACGCCGCTTCGGTGCGCCCTGCGTGCGGGTCGATCACTGATTCACTTCCAACCCACGGATCACCCCATGCTCAAAGTCCTCATCCTCGGCGTCAATGGCTTCATCGGCCACCATCTCACCCGCCACATCCTCGAGACGACCGACTGGCACGTCTACGGCATGGACATGCAGACCGACCGGGTCCGGCCGTGGCTGGGCGACCCGCGCTTCCACTTCTTCGAAGGCGACATCACGATCAACAAGGAGTGGATCGAATACCACGTCAAGAAGTGCGACGTCGTGCTGCCGCTGGTGGCGATCGCCACGCCGGCCACTTACGTGAAGCAGCCGCTGCGCGTCTTCGAGCTCGACTTCGAGGCCAACCTGCCGATCGTGCGGCAGTGCCTCAAGTACGGCAAGCGGGTGGTGTTCCCCTCGACCAGCGAGGTCTACGGCATGTGCGCCGACGATGCCTTCGACCCTGAATCGTCGAACATGGTCTACGGCCCGATCAACAAGCCGCGCTGGATCTATGCCGCCGCCAAGCAGCTGATGGACCGCGTCATCCATGCCTACGGCATGGAGGAAGGGCTGCGCTACACGCTGTTCCGCCCGTTCAACTGGATCGGTCCGGGGCTGGACAGCCTGCACACGCCCAAGGAGGGCTCGAGCCGCGTGATCACCCAGTTCCTGGGCCACATCGTGCGCGGCGAGCCGATCCGGCTGGTGGACGGCGGCAGCCAGCAGCGCGCCTTCACCTATGTCGACGACGGCATCGCGGCGCTGGTCAAGATCATCGCCAACGAAGGCGGCGTGGCCGACCAGAAGATCTACAACATCGGCAACCCGGCCAACAACCACTCGATCCGCGCGCTGGCCGAGATGATGCTGCGGCTGGCGCGCACGCTGCCCGAATACACCGAGGCGGCCGCGGCGGTGCGCCTGACCGACGTGTCGTCGGCCGAGTACTACGGCCGCGGCTACCAGGACGTGGCCCATCGCGTGCCCGACATCAGCGCGACCATGAAGGACCTCGACTGGAGGCCGAGGGTCGGCATGCAGGAGGCGCTGGCCAGCCTCTTCGCCTACTACCGGGACGAGGCCGAGGCCACCGCCGACCTGGCGCTCTGAGCCGATGGCGCGCATCGCACTGAAGATCGACGTCGACACCCTGCGCGGCACCCGCGAAGGCGTGCCTCGGCTGCAGACGGCGCTGCAGCGCGTCGGCGCCGGCGCCACCTTCCTGTTCAGCCTCGGCCCCGACCACACCGGGCGGGCCATCCTGCGCGTCTTCCGGCCCGGCTTCCTCCGCAAGGTGGCGCGCACCTCGGTGGTCGAGCACTACGGCGTGCGTACGCTGCTCTACGGCAGCCTGCTGCCGGGCCCCGACATCGGCCGGCGCGAAGCCTCGACCCTGCGCGCGGTCCGCGACGCTGGCTTCGAGGTCGGCGTCCACTGCTGGGACCACATCGACTGGCAGGACCACCTGATGCAGCGCGATGCGGCATGGACGCTGCGCCAGATGAAGCGCGCGGTCGAACGCCACACGCAGATCTTCGGCAGCGCCCCGCGGCTGCACGGTGCCGCCGGCTGGCAGTTCGACGCGGCAGCCGCGCAGGCCGAGACGGCGCTCGGCATCGCGCTGGCGTCGGACACCCGCGGCGAGGGGCCGTTCATTCCGGTCGCCGACGACGGGCGCGTCATCGGGCCGCCGCAGTTCCCGACCACGCTGCCGACCCTCGACGAGCTGATCGGCATCGACGGCCTCGATGCGCAGAACGTCCACGCCCACCTGCTGGGCCTCACGGCCGGGTCCGACCGCGACCAGGTCTACACCCTGCACGCCGAGCTCGAAGGCATGAAGCTCATGCCGGTGTTCGAGCGCCTGCTGCAGGGCTGGCAGGCCCAGGGCCACCAGCTGGTCAGCCTCGGCGCGCTCGCCGCGGCGGTCGATCGCTCGGCCCTGCCGCGGCACCGGCTGCGGCAGGGCGAGGTGGCGGGGCGCTCGGGGCTGCTGGCGGTGCAGGGGGCAGCCTGGACGCCGGCTGGCCGCCTTGCGCCGCAGCCCTGAACGCGCCTTCGAGCTGCTCGCGGCACTGCGTCATCGCGCCGGAGAAGAAGCCCTTGCGGCGCCAGAACAGCCCGAGCTGAATCTCCCAGGTCCGCGCCGGCGCCGGCAGCGGCGCCAGGCCGGCGCCCATCGACGAATGCAGCATCGCATGCGTCATGACGGTCAGCAGGTCGGTGCTGCGCACCAGCGCCGCGAAGATGGCCGGCGATGCGTCGGCCTGGACCGACACCTCCGGCGGCGCCAGGCCGTTGTCGACGAACATCGCCGCCACCCATTGCCGCAGCAGGATGTCCGAGGGCGGCAGCAGCCACTTCTGGCGCGCCAGTTCGGCCAGCGTGAAGCGGCGGCCCAGCATCGCATGGCCCTCGCGCGCCACCACCGCGCTGCGCAGTGCGGCCAGCGGCGTCACGCTCAGGTCGGCCGGCAGGACCTCCGGTATGGCGGCCACCGCCAGGTCCAGCTGCCCCGCCTGCAGGCTGCGCAGCAGACCGCCGCTGAGCTGCACCTGGATGTCGAAGCGCAAGGCGCCCTCGCCGTCCACGAACCGCGTCAGCATCGGCGCCACGATCGACTCGACGACCGCCGGCACGGCGCCGATGCGCACCAGCCCGCTGCCGGCGGTCTTGATGTCGGCGAGCTCCGTGCGGATGTCGTCGACCAGCAGTTCCAGGCTGCGGCTGCGCTCGTACAGCACCCGGCCGATCGGCGTCAGCGCCACGCCGCGGGCGGTGCGCTCGAACAGCCGGACCTCCAGCGCGGCCTCGAGCCGCCGGATCGACTTGGTCAAGGCGGGTTGGGTGATACCGATCACGGCCGCGGCGGCGTGCAGGTTGCCGGCCTCGGCCGCCTTCACGAAAGCGCTGACGTCCTTGAACTGCATGAAGACTCCTTCGACGATCGGCGGGCCCGATTCCAGATCGTTATCAATGTAGCCGGGAATGCGCGAGGCCACCGCCGGCCCCGGGCCGCATCATTCACGCTCCAGAGGAGACAAGAGACATGTTCCTGCGCACCTTCCTGCGCCGATGCGGCGCGTTGGCGGTCACGGCCGCGGCAGCCATCGGTGTCCAGCCCGCCGTGGCCCAGACCGGCTATCCCGAGCGACCGGTCCGCGTGGTCGTTCCCTACCCCGCGGGCGGCAACACCGACGTCATCGCGCGCGCCGTGATGAAGGAGGTCTCGGCCCGCATGGGCCAGCCCTTCGTGATCGACAACAAGCCCGGCGGCAACAGCATCCTGGGCACCGACATGGTCGCCAAGTCGGCGCCCGACGGCTACACGCTGCTGGTCGTGATCGGCGCCTACGCCAACAACCAGTGGCTCTACAAGTCGCTGCCCTATGGGCCGAACGACCTGACGCCGATCACGCAGATCTCGCGCACCTCGCTGGTCCTCGTATCGACGCCGCAACTGGCGGTGAACAGCATGGCGGAGTTCCTCGCGGCGGTGCGCCCGAGCGGCCAGGCCACCTACGCCAGCAGCGGCGTCGGATCGGCCGCCCACCTGCTGGGCGAGCGCTTCGCCCAGGCCGCAGGGTTCAAGGCCACGCACATCCCCTACAAGGGCACGGCCGACGCCATCAGCGATCTGGTGGGCGGGCGGGTCGGGTTCATGTTCGACGCCGTGTCGGCCATCGGCCCGCAGATCCGCGCCGGCAAGCTCGACGCGCTCGCGGTCACCGGCTCGACACGGTCGGCGCAACTGCCGGGCGTGCCGACCGTGGTCGAGCTGGGCTTTCCTCAACTGGTGTCCTACGCCTGGGCCGGGCTGCTGGCGCCGGCGCGCACCCCGGAGCCGATCCGGCAACGCCTCGCTGCCGAGATCGCGGCGGTGCTGCAGTCGCCCGAGCTGAAGGAGCGGCTGGCCGCCATCAGCACCGATGCGGTCGGCTCCACGCCGGCCGAGTTCACCCGCTTCCTCGCCGAGGAAAATCGCATCGGCGCGGAAGTCATCCGCAGCGCCGGCATTCGCCTGGACTGAGCGATGACCACCCCCGCGATCCTCGGCGGCGCCTGCGCCTTCATCGGCGACAGCATCCTCGGGCCCCGGCAACTGGTGCAGGTACCGGGGATGCAGTACCTGGTGTTCGACTACCTGTCGGAGATGACGCTGTCGAGCATGGCGCGCGCCAAGGCGCGCGACCCCGCACAAGGCTGGGCCAACGATTTCGTCGACGTCGCGCTGGCCGAGATCCTTCCGGCCTGCGCGGCCGCGGGCATCCGCCTGGTCGCCAACGCGGGCGGGCTCAACCCGCGCGCATGCGCCGAAGCCATCGACGCGCTCCAGCGCCGGATCGGCACGACGCTGAAGGTGGCCTGGGTCGAGGGCGACGACTGCCTGGATCTGGTGGGTCCCCTGCGTGCCGAAGGGGTGGTCGATTTCTATACCGGCGCGCCGATGCCCAAGGACCTCGACAGCGCCAACGCCTATCTCGGCGCGCTGCCGATCGCGCGCGCGCTGGACATGGGCGCGGACGTCGTGATCACCGGCCGCATCGTCGACAGCGCGACCACGCTGGGCGCACTGATCCACCATTTCGGCTGGCGCGCCGACGAATTCGACCGCCTGGCCGCAGGCTCGCTGGCGGGCCATCTGCTCGAATGCGGCGCACAGGCCACCGGCGGCATCCACACCGACTGGGAGGACGTGCCCGACTGGGAAAACATCGGCTATCCGGTCATCGCCTTCGATGGCGATGGCCGCTTCAGCCTGGGCAAGCCCGAAGGCACCGGCGGCATCGTGCGGGTGTCGACCGTGGCCGAGCAGGTGCTCTACGAAGTCGGCGACCCGGCGAACTACATGCTGCCCGACGTGATCTGCGATTTCACCGACGTGCGCATCGAGCAGGAGGCGCCCGACCGCGTGCGCGTGAGCGGCGCCCGCGGCCGCAGGCCGAGCGACAGCTACAAGGTCTCGGCGACCTACCAGGACGGCTTTCGCTGCGTGGCCCAGGTCTCGGTGTTCGGGCTCGACGCGATCCGCAAGGCGCGGCGCACCGGCGAGGCCCTGTGCAATCGCGCGCGCACGCTGCTGGCACGCGCCGGCTACGGCGATTTCGACAAGACGGCCGTCACCGTCATCGGCGCCGAGGACGGCTACGGCCCCCATGCCGGCGGCGGCGCCGCGCTGCGCGAGGCCGTCGCGCGGGTGGCAGTGGTCCATGCGAGCGACACGGCGCTGGACCTGTTCGCCCGCGAGTCGCGCGCCTGCGGCGTCTCGTGGGCGCCCGGCAGCACGGCAGGCAGCGCGTTGACGCTCAACGGCAAGCCGGCCGTCGAGCCGCGCTATCGGCTCTTCACCTGCCTGCTCGCCAAGTCGCGCCTGCCGGCGCCCAGCGTGATCCTGGGCGGCGAGCGATCGCAGGTCGAGTTGCCGCCGGGCCGGGCCCAGCCGACACCACCCCCGCCCTCGCAGGCCGCGCCGGCGCCAGCGCCCGGCCCGGCACCCGACGACTGGGTCGAGGTGCCGCTGATCCGCCTGGCCTACGCCCGCTCGGGCGACAAGGGGGATCATTCGAACGTCGCGATCTTCGCGCGCCGGCCCGAACTGCTGCCCTACATCGCACGCGCCATCGACGAACGCACGCTGGCCGGCTACCTGGCCCACCTGGTCCGGGGCGATGTCCGCCGGTATCACGCGCCCGGGCTGAACGCGCTCAACTTCGTGCTGCAGCACGCGCTGGACGGCGGCGGACCGACCTCGCTGCGCACCGACCCGCTGGGCAAGGGCATGGCGCAGATGGTGCTGGGCATGCCGGTGCGCGTACCGGCGGCGATGCTCCCTGCCGCCGGCGCGCCCTGAAGAACGCGCGCCTCAGGCCAGCGCGCCGCCCTGCTCCCGATCATCCGCATGCAGCTCGACCACCAGGCTTCGCAGCCACTGGTTGGCCGGGTCCTTGTGGAACTTGGCATGCCAGAACAGGTTGATCGCGATCGGCGGCAGCTTGACCGGGTGCGCCAGGTACTTGAGCCCGAAGGGCTCGACCATGCGCTCGGCCAGCCGCTCGGGCACCGTGGCGATCAGGTCGGTCGACTGCAGGATGTGGCCCACGGCGACAAAGTGCGGCACGGTCAGCTTCACGCGCCGCTGCGGTGAGCTGCTGTCGAGGATCTCGTCGACCCGGCCATGCCCGGTGCCGGCCGCGACGATCGCCACATGGCCGGCGGCGTAGAACTCCGCGGGCAGCACCTTCTTCCTGTCGAGCCGGTGGCCTTGCCGGAACAGGCACACGTACTGCTGGGTGAACAGCCGGCGCTGGAAAAAGCCCGCCTTCAGCTGCGGCAGCAGGCCGATGGCCAGGTCGACCTGCCCCGCCTCCATCGCGTCCTTCAGGTTGACCGCGGTGTTGCGCACCGTGCTGAGGGAGACCGAGGGCGCGACCTCCTGCAGCCGCTTCATGAGCCGCGGCAGGAAGTAGATCTCGCCGATGTCGGTCATGCCGATCGAGAACTTGCGCGGGCTGGTCGCCGGGTCGAATGAACTGCGGACGTTGACCGCGCCGTGGATCATGCCCAGCGCATAGCCGATCGACTCCGCCAGCTGCTCGGCAAAGGGCGTCGGCTGCATCCCGGCCGACGTGCGCAGGAACAGCTCGTCGCCGAACAGCTTGCGCAGCCGGGCGAGCGCATTGCTGACCGCCGGCTGCCCCAGGCCCAGGTTCTCCGCGACCTTCGAGACCTTGCGCTCGACCAGCAACTGGTTGAAGACCACCAGAAGGTTCAGGTCGATGTCGTGGAGCTCCATGGCGCCCTTTCGGTCATATTGATCTGAATGATATCCACCATTCATCTCATTGCATTGACTGATCTGCCTGCGCGCCCGACGATCACCTTCCCACGAGACAAGAGGCAGTCAGAACAAGATGGAAATCGTCGTGCGCCCCCTGCAGCGGACATTGAGCGCCGCGCCTGGCGCCAACCTGCTGGAGACCCTGCGCGCGAACGACGTGCCGGTGTCGTACAGCTGCATGGC
The DNA here is from genome assembly GCF_030316845.1 of Variovorax davisae. Lineage (GTDB taxonomy): Bacteria > Pseudomonadota > Gammaproteobacteria > Burkholderiales > Burkholderiaceae_C > Variovorax > Variovorax davisae. The sequence continues at coordinate 161,712 of NZ_JASZYS010000008.1, read as the reverse complement.
CGGGCGCTGCGGCACCTGCCGCTGCAAGATGCTGTCGGACCGGCCCGCGGACGGCGGCGACGGCTACGTGCTGGCCTGCCAGACCTTCCCGACCGAGTCCTGCACCATCGAGATTCCGGAGCCCGACGAGGTGGTCGTGCACGCCGCGAAGATCCTCAAGGCCACCGTGGTGGGGATCGAGGACCAGACGCACGACATCAAGCGCATCCGCCTGAAGCCGGCCAAGCCCCTGTCCTTCTCGCCGGGACAGTACGCGCTGCTGCAGTTCACGCCGGACCACATCCGTCCGTATTCGATGGCGGGGCTCTGCGACGACGGCGAGCTCGAGTTCCACGTGCGCCTGGTCGCCGAGGGCCGCGTGACCAGCTACATCGCCGACACGCTGAAGGTCGGCGACGCGGTGCGCGTCAGCGGCCCGCTCGGCTCGGCCTACCTGCGCCGCAAGCACCCGGGCCCGATGCTGTGCGTGGCCGGCGGCACCGGGCTGGCGCCGATCCTGTCGATCGTCCGCGGCGCGATCGCCGAAGGCATGGGCAACGACATCCACCTCTATTTCGGCGTGCGCTCCGAGCGCGACATCTACGGGCGCGAGTGGCTGGCCGAGCTGCAGCGCCGGCATCCCGGACTGAAGGTGCACGTGGTCGTCACCTCCGGCCGCGCAGCCGACTGCCGCAGCGGCCTGGTGACCGAGGCGATCGCCCGGGACTGGCCGCATCTGCAAGGCTTTCGCGCCTACCTGTGCGGCGCGCCGCCGATGGTCGAGGCCACTTCGCACCTGATCCGCCAGATGGGCGTGCAGCCCGAACAGGTCTACGCCGACGCCTTCTATGCCAGCGGCACCTGAGACGACAAGGAGACAGACATGAGCCCCACCCCCGACACCTTTCCGGTCAAGATCCACTGGGAGTCCGAAGGCACGAGCCGGATTCCCTTCATGGCCTACACCGACCCGGACCAGCACAAGAAGGAGCTCGAGCGCTTCTTCTACAACAAGCACTGGAACTACGTCGGCCTGGAGGCCGAGATTCCGAACCCCGGCGACTTCAAGCGCACCGTGGTCGGCGAACGCTCGGTGCTGATGGTGCGCGACAGCGACGGCGGCATCGGCGTGGTCGAGAACGTCTGCGCCCACCGCGGCATGCAGTTCTGCCGCCAACGCCACGGCAACCGCAAGGAGTTCGTCTGCCCCTACCACCAGTGGAGCTACACCCTCCAGGGCGACCTGCAGGGCGTGCCCTTCCGGCGCGGCGTCAAGCAGGACGGCAAGGTCAACGGCGGCATGCCGGCCGACTTCAAGACCGCCGACCACGGCCTGAACAAGCTCAAGGTGGCGACCCGCGGCGGCGTGGTGTTCGCCAGTTTCGACCACGGCATCGAATCGCTGGAGGACTTCCTCGGGCCGGTCATCCTCGGCTACTTCGACCGCCTGTTCGACGGCCGGCCGCTGAAGATCCTGGGCTACAACCGCCAGCGCATCCCGGGCAACTGGAAGCTGATGCAGGAGAACATCAAGGACCCCTACCACCCGGGCCTGCTGCACACCTGGTTCGTCACCTTCGGGCTCTGGCGCGCCGACAACAAGAGCGAGCTCAAGATGGACGCCCGCCACCGGCATGCGGCCATGATCTCGACCCGTGGCAGCGCCGGCAAGGCCGACCAGGTCACGCAGGTGTCCAGCTTCAAGGAGAGCATGGCGCTGAACGACCCGCGCTTCCTCGACATCGTGCCGGAGCCCTGGTGGGGCGGTCCGACCGCCGTGATGATGACGCTGTTCCCGAGCGTGATCCTGCAGCAGCAGGTCAACAGCGTGTCGACCCGCCACATCCAGCCGGACGGACATGGCGCCTTCGATTTCGTCTGGACGCACTTCGGTTTCGAGGACGACACGCCCGAGATGACGCAGCGCCGGCTGCGCCAGGCCAACCTGTTCGGGCCGGCGGGCTTCGTGTCGGCCGACGACGGCGAGGTGATCGAGCTGTCGCAGCAGGGCTTCGAGCAGAAGCCCTTCCACCGCACGCTGGCCGAGCTCGGCGGCCGCGAGGTCGGCGACACCGACCACATGGTGACCGAGACGCTCATCCGCGGCATGTATGAATACTGGCGCGAAGTGATGGAGTGCTGACATGAACGCCGCAACGACTTCGATCGGCTTCGCCGACTACCTGCAGGTGGCCCAGCTCCATGCCGACTACGCGAGCGCCGTCGACTCGGGCGACTGGGACCTCTGGCCGGAGTTCTTCACCGACGACTGCATCTACAAGCTGATCCCGCGCGAGAACCACGAGCGCGGCTTTCCACTGGCCACGCTGTTCTTCGAAAGCAAGGGCATGCTGAAAGACCGCGCCTACGGCATCCGCGAGACGCTGTTTCACGACCCCTACTACCAGCGCCACGTGGTCGGGGCGCCGCTGGTGCTGCGCGCCGACGGCGAGCGCATCGAGGTCGAGGCGAACTACGCGGTGTTCCGCACCAAGCTGTCTCAGGAATCGACCGTCTTCAATGTCGGGCGCTACCTCGACGTCATCGTGCGCACGCCCACAGGTTTGAAGTTCCAGCAGCGGCTGTGCGTGTACGACAGCGAAATGATCCCCAACTCCATCATCTATCCGATCTGAGACCCATCATGAGCGATTCCCCCTGGATCGAGGCCGTCGACGAAGACGGCGTGCCCGACGACGACGTCGTCGGCGTGCAGGTCGCCGGCCGCGACCTGGCCTTCTACAAGGTCGACGGCAGCGTCTACGCGACCGACAACATCTGCACCCATGGCCATGCGCGCCTGTGCGACGGCTTCCTCGACGGCTTCGAGATCGAATGCCCGCTGCACCAGGGCAAGTTCGACATCCGCAGCGGCCGCGGCACCTGCGCCCCCGTGACCGAGGACATCCGCAGCTATCCGGTGCGCATCGAGGGCGGGCGGGTGTACCTGCAGCTGGAAGCCTAAGGCACGGCCGCCGGCAGCCGGCCCAGCAACGCCTCGGCAAAGGCGCCCGGACTCTCGATGTGCGGAATGTGCCCCACCTGCGGCAGGACGGTGAGCGACGCCTGCGGAATCCAGCCTTGCAGGGCACGCGCCTGCGCCAGCGGCGTGATGCTGTCCTGCTCGCCCCACAGCAGCGCCACCGGCAGGCCGCCGGCGGCCCAGGCCCGCAGCTTCGCGGGATCGAGGCTGGCGGCGCCCTCGCAGGCCGAAGCCGCGAAGGCCAGCGCCCAGTCGCCGAGGCTGGCGCTGAAGCCCTCGCGCGCGAAGGGCAGCTGGTAGGCGGGGACCAGCGCGTCGGTCACCGCGTCCTTCCGGAAGACGAACTGCTTCAGCAGCGTGCCCGTCAGGCCGGGCCAGGTCGCGGTCGCGCCGACCAGGGCGGTTCGAAGATCGCGCTGCGCCAGCAGGCCAGGGGCGCTTTGCTCGCAGACCGGCGCTTCGCCCAGCGGGCCCAGGCCCAGCGCCGGATCGACCAGCACCAGCTGGCGCACGCGCCCCTGGGCCTGCAGCGCCGCCTCGAGCGCGGGCCCGGCGCCGAACGAATGCCCCACCAGGACCACCGGCGCCCCGAGGCTGTCGATCAGGCCGAGGACCCGCCGGGCCTGCGCCGCGCGCGAATAGTCCGGGCCGGCGCCGGGCCGCGCCGGCTTCGACAGCCCGAACGGCGGCAGGTCCACGGCCACGACGCGCCACCCGGCTTCGCTCAGGGTCCGCGGCAACTCGAACCAGGTCCCGCTCCAGGCCCCGGTGCCATGCAGCAGCAGCAGCGTCGGGGCCTTGGCGTTCCCCCATTCCTGCACGTAGAGCGCGGCGTCGCCGGCCGGCACCCAGCGGCCCTGCCCGCCGGCCAGCTGCTCGACCGACAGCGTCTCCCGCGCGCTGCGTGCGCCGTGGGCGTAGGCGATCCATCCGGCGGCCGCGACGACCACCGCGGCGACCAGCAGCAGTGCGACCGCCGCCCAGCGCAGGAGCGTCGCGGCGAGCGCGCTAGAAATCGTAGACATGCTCGATGGCACCGGCGCCCAGCCCCGACTCCACCTGCCGCAGCAGGCCGCCGAGCCGGTCGATCGGCGTGGCCAGCACCACCCGCACGGTGCCCGGCCGCGTGAGGATCGGCTGCACGAACAGCACCCGCGTCGCCGAGCCGGGCGGCGGCCACTGCGCCGGCACCAGCAGGCTCACCACGACCTCGCCGCGGTTGCCGGCGATCTCCCGGAAATCGATCCCCTGGCCCGCGAGCCATCGGCTGTAGGCCGTGAACCCCTCGTAGCGCGGGATGGTCGCCAGCACGCCAGCGGCGCCCGTTTCGAGCAGCGCGTAGTCCGGATGCGCGGCATCCCTGGCCGGCGCGCCGCTGAGGACCACGGCAGTGACCGGCAGCGGCGCGTCGTAGATGGCCTGGGTGCCGAGCTGGATGGCCTGCGCGTAGCCGGCCTTGACCAGCAGCTCGGTCGTGAGCGCGAACCGGCGCTCCCAGCGCCGGATCAGGTTGGGCCCCGACAGCGGCAGCTGCGCCGCCCAGAGCCGGCGCAGCTCGGCCCCGAAGTCGAACAGGTACCAGGGGTCGACCCGGATGAAGTCCACATAGGCCTGCGCATAGCGCGCGGCAAAGGCTTCCTCGGGCACTTGCGCCGGGCCCGACCGCGTGGCCTCCGCAAGCCTGCCGACCGTGTGCTCGTAGGCGCCCTTGACCGCATACTCGACCGTGGTGCTGGTGCCGATCACCATCACCATGAGGTGGTAGCCGCCATTGAACGGGTAGTTGCCGAGTTCTCGGCCGACCGCCCGGTAGCCCTGCCAGAACTGGCCGATGTGCGAAAACAAGGGAAAGGCGCTGGGCGGCCGTCCGCTGCCCAGGTACGCCGCGTACTCCGCCGGGCTGTGCACCAGGTACCACTCGGGGAAGGTCAGGAAGGTCTGGTCGGGCGTGCGCTGGTGGACCGGCGGCGTGGCGGCTTCCGCCGCGGCGGCCCCGCCGTGCCAGCCCGCGAGCGCGAAGCCCGCGAACGCCAGGAGGGCCAGCGCCCGCAGCGTCCTCATCTAGGCCACCGCCGCGATCGCTGCGGGCCGCGCGGAGGCCGGCGGCGAAGCCGCCTCGTCGTTCGCCACGCTGCCGGCCAGCGCCCGGCCTTCCTTGGTGAAGCACAGCAGCACGTTGTCGGTCGGGTCGTTGTCCTGCAGGATGCGGGCGCCCGAGTCCCTGAAGCCGGCCTGCGCCAGCCGCTCGACCCAGGTCGCCACGGGCTCGAAGAAGCGCAGCTCGGCCCGGTTGGTCTCCCAGGTCTCGCCCAGGCCCGCATTGAAGACGGTGTGCGCCAGCGATACCAGCACCCGCAGTTCGTCCGAGCGGACATCGTGGTCGCGGACGATGAAGACGCCGCCGGGGCGCAGCACGCGGTTGACCGACGCCAGGAAGGCCCGCAGCCGCTCGACCGTCATGTGGTGAAGCCCGACGTAGCAGCCGACCAGGTCGAGCGATTCGTCGGCGATCGGATCGGCCGGCAGCGGCGCGTAGTCGGCGAGCGGCAGGTGCACGCCTTCGAGCTTGCGCAGCTGCCCGCGCTCCATGATGTCGACCGGCGAGAAGGTCGGCGCCTTCTCGTCGATGAAATAGCAGGAGCCGCCGATGTCGAGCGCCGACGCGAGTCCGCGGAAGTAGCGTCCCTTGGAGCCGATCTCGGCATAGCCCGAGAAGCGCTTGCGCCCGCCCAGCAGCTGCAGCGTCTGCCGGGTCATCTCCGCCTTCTGCTTGACCAGCGACGGCAGCGCATGCGTCAGGTCGGCCAGCATCGGCTTGATGCCCCTGAGCTCGCTCTGCAGGTAGCGGTAGACGCTCTCCTCGTCCTGGTGCAGCTTGCAGGCGTCGCGGATGAGCTGGTGGAAGCGGTCTTCCGGCAGGGTGCGAAACACGCTCTGGAGAAAGCGGTAGAAGGCATCGGACAGCCCGACATCGCCGAAGACCTGGTGGAACTCCGAACCCGGCGCGGCGGGGGCCGCGGGCACCGGCTGCCCCGGCCGGTGGTACTTGTCCCAGAGCACATTGGTGAAGCGGAAGTCGGGGTCGAGCCGTTGTTTCAGGGCCAGGTACTCCCGGGCGCGCGGATAGGCGCGGTGGAACTGCGCCTCGGTGCCGTGCGGCTGGTAGGGCAGGTAGTAGGTGCCGCCGACCGACAGCACGGCATCGATCAGCTCGCGGGTCCAGACGCCGACCCGGCTTCGGGCGTTCTCGCGCGTGCGCTGCTTGTGGTACAGCACGAAGGCGAAGGTCTCCCGCGGCGCCCAGCTCAGCAAGGTGTGGGTGTCGGGCATGGCATGGCGGATCGACACGTTCAGCGCGTTCACGCGATGGCGCTGGAGCACCGTGGCCATGAGGGGCACGAAGGCCTCCAGCTGCTCCACCGGGATGAAGTACTCCTGCAGCACGTAGGTGCGGTCCTTGCGCGACGGCGGCTCGAGTTCGGCGACGTCGTAGCCCGCCTCGTAGTTGCGCCAGTGCACCTTCTTGCGCAGGTACAGCAGCGGGTCGACCAGCTTCTCGCGCCGCTCCTTGCCGAAGGGCGTCTCGGACACGGCCCACAGGAAGTACTGGTGCAGCGGGTATCGGCCCGCGAGCGGCTGCAGCCGCGCCGAGGTGGTGGCCGGCGCCTCGGTCTCGACCCAGGTGACCGAGCGCACGCTCGCGTAGTGCGGCGCGTACAGGTCGGCGTTGTGGAAGACCGCCTTCGGGTTGTTGCGGACCTCGTTCTTGAAGTGGGTCCAGTACTGCGACAGCGGCATCACCTTGTCGACCCGCAGCACGCGCTTGTTCTCGGCCAGGTCGAGCTCGATCTCGACCACCACGCCGAGGCCGCCGTAGCCGCCGATGACGCCGTAGAACAGCTCGGGATTGAGCGTCCGGCTGGCGCGCTCGAGCCGGCCGTCGTGCAGCGCCACCTCGATGCTGCGGATCGACAGCACCAAGGGGCCGAGCCCCACGTAGCGGCCGTGGCAGTTCACGCTCAAGGCCCCGCCGACGGTGAAGTTGGCGTAGGTCTGCATGATCTTCACCGCCAGGCCGTGCGGGTCGACGAAGCGCTGGATGTCGCACCATCGTACGCCGGGCTGGACCCGGATGGTCTTCTCGTCGGGCGAGAACGCGAGGATGCGGTTCATCGATCGCATGTCGAAATGCAGGCTGCCCGGGCTGGCCGTCTGGCCGCCCATGCTGAACCGGCCGCCCCCGATCGAGACCGGCCCCGAGGTGCGGCGCAACGCTTCGACGACGTCCTGGGTGCAGGCCGGCGCCACGATGGCCATGACCCGCACCGGGTTGAGTTGCGTGACGTCGTTGACGATGTGGTGGTTGGTCATGGCAGGGCTGGGTCGGTGGCGGGGTTCGTCACCCGCAGGTAGTCGCTGCGCACGCCCGCCGGCGCCCCGTAGCGTTCGGCCTTCGCCGCCGGGCCGCGCAAGCCGCATTCGACCAGCAGCGCGATCGCGCCGGCCACCGGCACCGCCGCCAGCAGCAGCCATGCGGCCGAACGCCCGCGGTCGTGAAGCCGGCGGCCCCAGACCGAGACCAGGTGCGCCACGAGGGCCATCACCGGGACCAGGTCGAAGGGCGCGCCCGGCCAGCGCTGCACCAGCGTGCACAGCCAGAGCGCCAGCGGAACGACCACGACCATGCGCAGCCAGAAGCCGGTGCGGCCCAGTCGACCCTGCAGGGAAAACTCTTGAATCCAGGACATGTTCGAGTGCTTGTTCTGCCTGTGACAGCCAGAATCCGACCGATGCCTGGCCCCGCTATCCTAATCGCGATGTATCGAGATGTGTACCCATCCGGGCACCGATGGCCGGCGCGGGGCTAGGGAAGGTTCTCGCGAAAGATCACCTGGCTGCGTGTCGATTCGATGCCGAGCAGCAGGTCGCGGCCTTCGCGCAGGTTGATGAAGATCCGCACGCAATTCATGATCGTGGTCTGCGGGCTCTGGGTGATCACGGCGTCCATCGTGCCGTCGATCAGCAGGGCCCGCGTGTCGGGCGTGAGGCCATGGCCGATGAACACCACCTTGCGGTCCTGGCCGCTTTCCTTGAGCCCGCGTCCGATGCCCTCGGCGCCGCTGCCGATGTTGTAGATGGCCGCCAGATCGGGGTGGCGTTCGAGCAGGGCGCGGGTCTGCCGGTAGTTGGTGCGCTCGTCGTCGTAGCCCTCGCGCAGGCCGACGACCTCCATGTGCGGGTACTGCTCGGCGAACAGGTGCAGGAACCCGGCCTCGCGCTCCTCGTGGGCCCGATAGCTCAGCGAGCCCGCGATCATCGCCACCTTGGCACGCCGTGCCGGTCCGACGAAGCGCGCGATCAGGTAGCCCGCGGTGCGCCCGGCCGCCCGGTTGTCGAGGCCCACATAGGCGGCGCGCGGCGAGTTCGACAGATCGGACACCACGGTCACGGTCGGCACCCCATGATCGGCCAGCCACGACACGGCCTCGCGCACCACCGGATGCTCCAGCGCCATGAAGACCACGCCGTTGCAGTCGCGCCCGCGCCGCCGCAGCGCCGTCGCGAGCGCGTCGGGGTCGAAGCTCTGGACGAAGGCGACCCGGCAGTTCACGTTGAGCGGCGACCAATGCGCCTTCAGGAAGCGTACCGATTCCCCGAGCATGCGCAAGAAGCGACCGCTGCGGTCGGGCAACACGAACAGCAGCTGCATCGGCGGCGGCGCCAGGGCCGCATACAGTTCCGACTGCGGCAGGTACTGCAGCTCCGCCGCCGCCTTCAGGACGCGCTGCACCGTGGCCGGCCTGACGCCGGGCCGCCGGTGGAGCACGCGGTCCACCGTGGCGCTCGACACGCCGGCCGCCAGGGCCACGTCATTCACGCCGGGCAGGCTGCGCGCCACGGCCGCTCCTCGAAAAATCCATCAAAAAGCATCAGAACCGGCGTTTGTCGAACAGGGTCGCCAAGCCTATCGTAAGCACCTCCTCGCGGCAATCGGGAGGGCATCACTCAGGAGCACGGATGGAGACACAGGCAAGACTGGCGGGGCGCGTGGCCCTGGTGTTCGGAGCCGGATCGATCGGCGAGGGCTGGGGCAACGGCAAGGCGGCGGCGGTCGCCTATGCGCGCAACGGCGCCCGCGTGGTGGCGGTCGACCACCATCTCGAGGCGGCGCAGGCCACCTGCGAAGCGATCCGGGCCGAGGGCGGCGAGGCGCTGGCCGTGGCGGCCGACGTCACGCTGCTGCCCGACGTGCAACAGGCGGTCGCGTCCGCGCTGGACGCCTGGGGCCGGGTCGACGTGCTGCACAACAACGTCGGCATCACCTCCCAGGGCGGACCGGTCGAGACCAGCGAGGCCATGTGGGACCGCGTGATGACGGTCAACGTCAAGAGCATGTTCCTCACCTGCAAGTGCGTGCTGCCCCTGATGGAGGCGCAGGGCCGCGGCGCGATCGTCAACATCGGCGCGCTGGGCGGCGTGCGCTGGACCGGCTACGCCTACTGCGCCTACGCCGCCTCGAAAGGCGCGGTCAATTCGCTGACGCAGAGCGTGGCGCTGCAGTACGCGGCCAAGGGCATCCGCGCCAACTGCATCCTGCCCGGCGTCATGGACACGCCGCACATCTACCAGCAGATCTCGGGCTTCTACCAGAGCACCGACGAGATGGTCGCGGCGCGCAACCGGATGTCGCCCACGGGCTGGATGGGCGATGGCTGGGACGTGGCGAACGCCGCCGTCTTCCTGGCCTCCGACGAGGCCCGCTACATCAACGGGGTGGAACTGCTGGTGGACGGCGGCCTGCATGCACGCTGCAACTGACGCTCCGTCAATTCCATCAAAATCCATCAGATCCGAGGTTTGCGCCCGCCCAGGTCGGGCGTTATCGTCAGCTGAACAACAGGAGACAAGACAATGGCCCTTTCGAATTCGCTCACGCGCCGCAGCCTGCTGCGCTCCCTGTCGGCGCTGCCGGCGGCCGGCATCGCCAGCGCCCTGCCCGGACTGGCGCATGCCGCGCCCGAATTCAGCTTCAAGTACGGCAACAACCTGCCCGTCAGCCATCCGCTGAACGTGCGCGGACAGGAAGTGGCCGCCCGCGTGGCCGCGGAGAGCAAGGGCCGCATGGAGATCAAGCTGTTTCCGAACAACCAGCTGGGCGGCGACACCGACATGCTGGCCCAGGTGCGCAGCGGCGGCCTGGAGATCTTCAATCCCGGCACGATGGTCATCGCGACCGTGGCACCGCTCAGCGCCATCACGGCCGTCGGCTTCGCCTTCTCCAACTACGACCAGGTCTGGAGCGCGGTCGACGGCAAGCTCGGCGACAGCATCCGCGCATCCTTCGCCAAGATCGGGCTCTACACCTTCGACAAGATGTGGGACAACGGCTTTCGCCAGATCACCACCAGCACGCGCCCCGTGGTCACGGCGGCCGACCTCGCCGGCATGAAGATCCGCGTGCCGGTGAGCCCGATGGGCATTTCGCTGTTCAAGGCGCTGTCGGCGGCACCGACCAGCCTGCAGTTCAGCGAGGTCTACTCGGCGCTCCAGACCAAGGTGGTCGATGCCCAGGAGAACCCGCTCGCGATCGTCCAGACCGCCAAGCTCTACGAGGTGCAGAAATACTGCTCGCTCACCAACCACAGCTGGGACGGCTATCACCTGGTGGTCAACGGGCGTGCCTGGCGCGGCCTGCCCGACGACCTCAAGCTGATCGTGGCGCGCGCCTTCAACGAAGGCGCGCTGCAGCAGCGCGAAGACCTGCGCAAGCTCAACGAGTCGCTGCAGGCCGACCTGACGGCCAAGGGCCTGGTGTTCAACCAGGCCGCCGCCGACAGCTTCCGGGCCCAGCTCCAGAAGGCCGGTTTCTACGCCGAGTGGAAGGGCAAGTTCGGGCCCGAGGCCTGGGCGCTCTTGGAAGCGACCGCCGGCAAGGTGTCCTGAGATGAACGTCGGCCACGCCAAGGGCGTCGGGCCGGCATCGAGTCTGCTGGAGACGCCCGCCACCGGCTGGCGGGCGTCGCTGCATGGACTCGATCGCTGGCTCGGCATCGCCACGGAGCTTCCCGCCGCGGCACTGGTGCTGGCGGACATCGTCGTGCTGTTCACGGGGGTCGTGGCGCGCTATGTCTTCCACGACCCGATCGTCTGGACCGACGAGCTGGCCGGCATCCTGTTCCTGTGGATGTCGATGCTCGGCGCCGTGGTGGCCCTTCGGCGCGGCGAGCACATGCGCATGACGGCCTTCGTCGCCAAGGCCTCGCCCGGCACGCGCGCCTTCCTCGACGTGTTCGCGCTGGCGGCGGCGCTGGCCTTCCTGCTGCTGGTGGTGCATCCGGCCTACGAGTACGCCTCGGAAGAGGCGATCGTCGTGACGCCGGCGCTCGAGATCAGCAACGCCTGGCGCGCCGCGGCCCTGCCGGTCGGCGTGCTGCTGATGATCGTCGTGAGCGTGCTGCGGCTGTTGCAGGTCCAGCCGCCCGGCCGCTCGCTCAAGGCCCTGGCGCTGGTCGGGCTGGTCTGTCTGGTCTTCTGGCTGCTGGCGCCGGTGCTCGCGCCACTGGGCAAGGCCAACCTGGTGATCTTCTTCGCCGGCGTCGTCGGGGCCTGCGTCTTCGCCGGCGTCCCGATCGGATTCGCCTTCGCGCTGGCCACCTTCGGCTTTCTTTCACTGACCACGCGCACGCCGATGATCGTGCTGGTCGGGCGCATGGACGAAGGCATGTCGCACCTGATCCTGCTGGCGATCCCGCTGTTCGTGTTCCTGGGCCTGCTGATCGAGATGACCGGCATGGCGCGCGCCATGGTGCAGTTCCTCGCCAGCCTGCTGGGCCACGTCCGCGGCGGGCTCAGCTATGTGCTGATCGGCGCCATGTACCTGGTGTCGGGCATCTCGGGATCCAAGGCGGCCGACATGGCGGCCATCGCGCCGGTGCTGTTTCCCGAGATGAAGAAGCGCGGCGCCAAGCCCGGCGACCTGGTCGCGCTGCTGGCGACCACCGGCGCGCAGACCGAAACCATCCCGCCGTCGATCGTGCTCATCACCATCGGCTCGGTTACCGGCGTGTCGATCGCCGCGCTGTTCACCGGCGGCATGCTGCCGGGCATCGTGCTCGGCGTGGCGCTGTGCGCCGTGGTCTGGTGGCGCTACCGCCACGAGGACCTGTCGGGCGTGCAGCGCGCCAGCGGCAGCGCCATCGGCCGCGCACTGGTCTACGCGCTGCCCGCCGTCGCCCTGCCGTTCGTGATCCGGGCCGCGGTGGTCGAGGGCGTGGCCACCGCGACCGAGGTGTCGACCATCGGCATCGTCTATTCGGTGATCGCGGGGCTGGCGGTGTACCGGCAGTTCGACTTCCGGCGCGTGCTGCCGATGCTGGTCGAGACCGCGGCGCTGTCCGGCGCCATCATCTTCATCATCGGCGCTGCCACCGGCATGGCCTGGGGCCTCACGCAATCGGGCTTCGCGCAGGACCTGGCCGCCGCCATGGAGGCGATGCCGGGTGGCCGGGCCGGCTTCCTCGCGGTCTCGGTGGTGGCCTTCGTCGTGCTCGGCAGCGTGCTCGAGGGCATTCCGGCGATCGTGCTGTTCGGCCCGCTGATGTTCCCGATCGCACGCGCCGTCGGCGTGCACGAGGTGCACTACGCGATGGTCGTCGTGCTCGCGATGGGCCTGGGCCTGTTCGCGCCGCCCTTCGGCGTCGGCTACTACGCGGCCTGCGCGATCGGCAAGGTCGATCCGGTGGAAGGCATGCGGCCCATCTGGGGCTACCTGGTCGCCCTCGTGATCGGCCTGATCGCCGTGGCCGCCGTGCCGTGGTTCTCGATCGGATTCCTCAAGTAACAACCAGCGCATCCGGAAAGACAGCAATGAGCAGATTCTTCGGCGAGATCCGCCAGGTGGCCTACCTCGTGCCCGACATCGAGGCGGCCATGGACTATTGGTCGCGCGTGCTCGGCGTGGGGCCGTGGTACTACAACCCCAAGGTCCCGATCCGCAACTTCAGCTACCGCGGCGAGCGCTACGAGCCGCACAACTCGGTGGCGCTGGCCAATGCCGGCGGCCTGCAGGTGGAACTGCTGCAGACCCGCAACGACGTGCCCTCGATGTACCGCGACTTCCAGCGCGCCGGCCACGCGGGCGCGCAGCACTTCGCCTACTGGACCGAGGATTTCGATGCCGACCTGCGGCGCGCCGAGGCCGCCGGCTTCAAGGTGTGCATGAGCGGCGAGGTCGGCGAGAACGGCCGCTTCGTGTACTTCGACGACCGCAGCGACCTGCCGGGCTGCCATCCCGGCACGACGATCGAGTTGTCCGAAGTGGCCGGGCCCAAGGGGCGCCTGTTCCGACTGATCCGTGAAGCGGCCCGGGACTGGGACGGCGCCGATCCGGTGCGGCCCTTCCCCGACCTGGACACGCTGTGAACGCGCCGCTGAGGGCCACCTACCTGGTCGAGACGCCGCTCGACCCGGCCGCCGTGGCCGAGGTGATGGCCGGCGAGCAGTCCTGCGGCACCTTCGCCCGCGTCGAGGGCGAGACCGACGCCTTGCGCGCCCGCGCCCGCGCGGTGGTCGAGTCCATCGACGAACTGGAGAGCGTCGCGCAACCCACGCTGCCCAATGCGCTGCTGGCGCGACAGGGGCGCGCGGGTCCCTACCGCCGGGCCCGGGTGCGCATCGCCTATCCGGCCGGCAACGTCGGCGCCAACCTGCCGACGCTGGCGGCCACCGTGGCCGGCAACCTGTACGACCTCGGCGAGGTCACGGGCATGCGGCTCGAGCACCTCGAACTGCCGGCCGCCTACCGCGCCCGCTTCGACCTTCCGCGGTTCGGCATCGCGGGAACGCGCGCCGCCACCGGGGTCGCGCACGGCGCGCTGGTCGGCACCATCATCAAGCCGAACGTCGGCCTCTCGGCCCGGGAGACGGCCGAGCTCGTGGCACGGCTGTGCGCGGCCGGCGTCGACTTCATCAAGGACGACGAGGTCTGCGCCGATCCGGTCCATGCCCCGCTGGCCGAGCGCGTGCCGGCGGTCATGGCGGCGGTCCGCGCGCACCGCGACCGAACGGGCAAATCGGTGATGGTGGCCTTCAACATCAGCGACGAGGCCGACGCGATGCGCCGGCACGCCGACCTGGTCGAGCGCGAAGGCGGCAGCTGCGTGATGGCCAGCCTCAACTGGTGCGGATTCTCGGCCCTGCAGAGCCTGCGCCGCCACACGCCGCTGGCGATCCACGGCCATCGCAACGGCTTCGGCGCCATGTCGCGCCAGCCGCTGCTGGGCATCGGCTTCCAGGCCTACCAGACGCTGTGGCGGCTGGCCGGCGTCGACCACATGCACGTGCACGGACTGCAGGGCAAGTTCGCCCAGGACGACGACGAGGTCGTCGCCTCGGCGCGCGACTGCTTCACGCCGCTGGCCGACGGGATCGACGACGCCGTCATGCCGGCCTTTTCCTCGGGGCAATGGGCCGGCACGGTGCCGGCCACCTGGCAGGCGGTCGGCCGCGACGACCTGCTCTTCATGGCCGGCGGCGGCATCCTCGCGCATCCGGGCGGACCGGCCGCAGGCGTCGCGAGCATCCGCCAGGCGTGGGCCGCGGCGCGCGCCGGTCGCGCGCTGGAGGACGCCGCACAGGATGCGCCCGAGCTCGCTGCCGCGTTGCGCTTCTTCGGCCGATGAACTCGCCGCCCCTGCTCTACTACGGCGACGACTTCACCGGCGCCACGGACGCGCTGGCCACCGCGGCCCGCGCCGGACTCCGCAGCCTGCTGCTGTTCGAGGCACCGGATGCGCCGCGCCTCGCAGCGCTGGGCGCCCTGGATTGCCTCGGCATCGCAGGCGCAGCCCGCGCGATGAACCCGCAGGAGATGCGCGACGAACTGGCGCCGATCGCGGCACTGGCCCGACGCATCGCGCCCCGCGTGCTGCACTACAAGACCTGCTCGACTTTCGACAGCGCCCCCGATGTGGGGAGCATCGGGGAGGCCATCCGCCTGCTGCGGCCCGCGATGGCCAGCGACTGGGTGGCGCTGCTCGGCGGCCAACCGAACCTCGGCCGCCATTGCCTGTTCGGCAACCTGTTCGCAGCCGCCGGGAGTGGCGGCGAGGTGTTTCGCATCGATCGCCATCCGACCATGTCGCGCCATCCGGTCACGCCGATGCACGAGGCCGACCTGCGGCGGCATCTGTCGCAGCAGGGGATCGAGCGGATCGGCCTCGTTCCATGGACGCTCTACGGCGCCGGCGCCGAAGCGGTCGCCGCACGTCTCGCTGCGCTGCGGTCCGATGGCGCACGCGCGGTGCTCTTCGACGTGGCCGAAGCCGGCGACCTGAGCGTCATCGGGCAGGCCCTCTGGCGAAACGCCGCCCAGGCGCCGCTGCTGGCCGTCGGACCGAGCAGCGTCACGGAGGCGGTCGCGCGATCGATGCCGGCGCGTGGTGCGTCCGTGCCCGAGCGCATCGAGGCCGCACGCGGGCCGGTGCTGGTGCTCGCGGGCAGCCTGTCGCCCGTCACGGCGCGCCAGGTCGAGGCCGCCAGGTCGTACGACATCGTGCGGCTCGATGCGTCGCGCCTCGTCGAGGCCGACGGGCTCTACCGCGCGAGCGCGTCGCGCGATCTGTCGGTCAGGCTGGCCGCGGGGCGACACGTGCTCGCCTGCACCGTGTCGGATGGTGGCGCGCCGGCGCCAGTCCCTGCGCGCGAACTCGCCCGCTGCTGCGGGTTGCTGCTTGCGCAAACGCTGACGACCACCCCTGTCTTGCGCCTGGGCATCGCCGGCGGCGACACCTCGAGCCTGGGCGTGCGCGCGCTCGACGCCTGGGGCCTCTCCTACGCCGGCCTCGTCGCGCCGGGTGCGCCGCTGTGCCGGCTGCACAGCGAGTCACGCGCGCTCGATGGCATGGAGGTGATGCTCAAGGGCGGCCAGATGGGCGGGGTGGACCTGTTCGAGCGGCTGGTACATGGCACCGGGGGTTGAGCGATCTCCGGCGCGCGAGTGGGTCATCCGGCATCTCCCTGTGCGATGCGCTGCAAGGCCATCTCGCGCAGCCTGGCACGCTGGATCTTGGTGCCATTGGAACTCTCGGCAACGGGGAAGCGCGCCACCTGCCAGATCCGTGCTGGAACCTTGAAGGACGCAAGGCCCGAGGCGACAGCCTGCTGGAGCCGCTGCACGTCCAGTACCGCGCCCGGCTGGGCGATTGCAAATGCCACGGCCCGCATGCGTCCCTCGATCTCTACCGCGACCACCTGCACCTCAGCCACGTTCTCCTGCGCCTTCAGGGCCTCTTCGATCTCGGCGGGACTCACCAAGTAGCCGCCCAGGCGCATCACGTCGCCTTGGCGCGTCTCGAAGACCAGGCTGCCGTCGTCGCGCAGATGGCCGATGTCCCCGGTACGGAAGAAGCCTTCGGCGTCCAAGGCGGCCTGCGTGGCAGCCGCGTCGTCCAAATAGCCGACGAAGCTGGTGTCCGAGCGGATCTCGATCACCCCGCTTTGGCCGGGTGGGAGCAGCGCGTGCGTGCCGAGGTCGCGGATGCGTACCGCGGCACGCGTGTGGGCAGGCATGCCACCGGCTTGGGTGCGCTGTTCCAGCGGCAGGGTGGCCCGCTGCAGCGCGAACAGCGCTTGCACCTCGCTGGAACCGTAGACGCCAAGCAATGGAACGCCGCGTTCCCAGGCTGCGCGCGCCAGCACGTCCGCACCGGAGCCAAACGCCGCGAAGCCGACAACGCGAAGGCTGGGGAACGGCCGCGCGTCCGGCACCGCGTCCAGCAGGCGCTGGACCATCTCGTCGCTGCCGAACAGGTGAGTGATGCCGTGTTGCGTGATCGCGCGCGCGGCGCGCGTTGCGTCGAAGGTGTCGAGGAGAACACTGGGTCGACCCGCAGCCAACGCGGCCATGGCCGCGCAGAACCCGAAGACGCCGCACAAAGGCAGCGCCGCGAGCAGCGCCGTGCCTTCATCCAGCAGCCCATGGGCCCGCGCGACGCGCTGCGCATGCATGGCCACCGTGCGCTGCGAATGCATGACGAGCTTGGGGCCACGGGTGGTGCCCGAGGTCGTGAACAGGATGCTGGCAGCGTCGGCATCGGTGCCGGCAGGCCGGCTGGCTGGTGCCGGGGGCAGGTCGTCCAGCGCGAAGGCGATTACGGGTTTCCCGAACAGTGTGGCCGGCGGCGCCGTTCCGGCGCTGTCGACCATGGCGATTCGGGTCAAGCTGGCCAAGGCGGCCTGAGGCACATCGGCCATCAGCGCCGTGAAATCGATGCTGTGGAAGTTCGACTGCATCACCAGCAGCCTCGCGCACGACTTCTCCAAGAGGTAGCCCACCTCGTGCGCGCGGTAGCGCGTGTTCACGGCCACGAGTGGCGCGCCGATGCGGGCCAGCGCGAAGTACAGGGCCAGCCATTCCAGGCGGTTGACCAGCCAGACCGCCACGCGGTCGCCGCGCCGGACGCCATGGGCCTGCAGCCAGACGGCCGTGCGGTCCACGGTGGACGCGAACGCGGCGAAGTCGACTGCGCGTCCCTCGACGATGAAAGCCGGAGCATCGCCACGTTCGGCGGCGTGCTGGTCCAGTACATGCAACAGGGTGGGCAGCATGCTCAATACAACTCCATCAACGCGACGTTGTCGCTCAGTTCGTGTGGCTGTGCTTCGCGGATCAACTGGCCGGACTTCATCACGATGACGCGGTCCGAGACCTTCAGCGCTTCCTTGACGTTCTGCTCGACCAGCAGGATGGACATGCCCGTGGCGCGCTGCAGGTCGCGGATCGGGTGCAGCAGGTCCTGGAACAGCTTGGGCGCCAGGCCGATCGACGGTTCGTCCATCAGCAGGCAGCGCGGGCGGCTCAGCAGCGCGCGGCCGATGGACACCATTTGCTGCTGCCCGCCCGACATCGAGCCCGTGCGGCGCCGGTACAGATCCCGAAGCGCCGGCAGCACGGAAAGAACCCACTCGACGCGGTCGGCACGCTCGGCCGCGGGGACGCCGGCCGCCCACATGCCCAGCTTCAGCGTCTCTTCCACGGTCAGGCCAGGGAAGACGCCACGCCCCTCGGGCATCAGCGACACGCCGGCGGCTGTCAGCGTCCGGGGCTCCACGCGTCCGAGGGGCACCCCATCCAGCAGAATGTCGCCGCCCTGGCGCGACAGCAGGCCGAAGAGACACTTGAGCAGCGTCGACTTGCCGGCCCCGTTGTGACCGATGAGGCACAGCACCTCGGCCGGACCCAGCGCCATGTCGATGCCGCCGAGCACCGGCCGGCCGCCGTAACCGGCCACCAGACCGCGGGTCTGCAGCACGGCGCTCATGATGCGGCCTCCGTCTGCTCGCCGAAATAGATCGCCGCGAGGTGCGGGTCTTTCAGGATCGTGGCGGGGTCGCCGTCTGCCAGGAGCTTGCCGCGATCCAGAAAGGCGATGCGGTCAGAAACACTCAAGACGATGTCCAGGTTGTGTTCGATGATGCAGACGGTGACGCCACTGCCCACTGCGCCGCGCAGCAGTTCCAGAAACAGCTTGTAGGAGCCGCGGTCCAGGCCCGACGCCGGTTCGTCCAACAGCCAGATCTTCGCGTCCGCGGCCATGATGCGCGCCAGGCTCAAAAACTTGCGCTCGGCATAGGCCAGCTCGACCGCACGCACCTTGGCCGCATCGGCCAGACCGGTCTTGTTCAGGATCTGCGCCGCCCTGTCGCGCCGCGCATGCGCGCCAGCACGGCCGCCACGCTGCCAGACCCAGGCGCTGGGCTCCATCACGGTGAGCAGGTTGTCCTCCACCGTCATCTGGTCGAACAGCCGCAGGTCCTGAAAGGTGCGAGCCACTCCCATGCGGGCGATGGCGTAGTGCGACCGGCCGAGCACCGAACGGCCCTGCCAGAGGATGTCGCCGGAATCGGGAGCGAGGTGCCCTGTGATCTGGTTGAACAGCGTGGTCTTGCCCGCTCCGTTCGGCCCCACCAACGTGGTGACCAGGCCCGCGCGCAAGTCCATCGTCACGCCGTCGGTGACCTTCAGGCCACCGAAGCTCTTATTCAGGTTGCGGATGCTCAGCAGCACCTGCGGATCTACGTCGGTGCTCATCGGCCGCTCCTTGCGCTGCCCACCAGCCCGCCGGGCCGCAGCATCATCAGCACCACCATGGCCAGGCCGTAGGCGATCTGCTGGATGGCGCCGATCTCCGCCTGCGGCAGGAAGCTCATATAGCTGAACAGGCTGGGCAGCAGCATGAGCAGCAGGGCGCCGACGATCGGTCCGAGCAGCGTGCCGGTGCCGCCGATGATGACCATCGCCATCACCAGCACGGAGTTGTCGAGCATGAAGCTCTCCACGTTGATGAAGCCCAGGTAGAACGCGTAAAGCGCGCCGGCGATACCCGTCAGGGCCGAGGAGATCACGACCGACAGCGTCTTGATCGCCGCCACGTTCTTGCCGAAGGCGTGGGCCGCCGATTCGCTGTCACGGATGGCCTGCAGGTTGCGTCCGAAGCCGGAATTCAGCAGCAAGGTGGTGAGGCCAACGACCATCAGCAGGCAAGCCAGTGACAAGGCGAGGAAGGCCGCGGGATCGCCAAGTTCGCGGCCGAACAGTTGTGCGGGCGGAATACCGATCAATCCACCCAGGCCGCCGGTGGCGCCTTTCCATTCGGCGAACACCGTCGCGCCCAGCACCTGCAGGCCCAGGGAGGCGGCAACGAAGTATTCGCCGCGCACGCGCAGCGCCGGCAGCGCGAGGACCAGCGAGAGCACAGCGGCCGCAGCCATCGCGGCCGGTACGGCCAGCAGCAGCGAAGGGCCGACATGCAGCGCAACATTGGCGGCCGCATAGGCCCCCACGCCAAAGAACACCGCGTGCGCGAGCGAGAAGATTCCCGCGTAGCCCATGATGAAGTTCAGCGTGATGGCCAGTACCGCGTTGATGCACACGAGCGTGGCCAGGTTGAGAACGTAGGAAAGCATGACGGTGCCCTCTCAATGTGCGACAGCTCGGCCGAAGAAGCCGGAGGGCCGCACCAGGATGAAAAGGAAGAGCACGATGAAGGTCACGGCCTCGCTCCATTGCGAGCCGAACTGCAGCAGTGCAAGGTTTTCCGCCATGCCGAGCAGCAGCCCTGCACACGCCGCGCCGCGCAGGCTGCCCACGCCGCCCACGATGGTGGCCGCGAGACTGACGAGCATCGCGTGGTGGCCGATGGCCGGATTCAAGCCCGAACTGGCGGCCGTCAGAACAGCGGCTGGTACCACCAGCAACGAACCCAGCGCGAACACGAACACAGACAGGCGTTGCGGGCTGAGGCCGTAGGCGCGCACCAACTCGGGGTTCTCCGACAGCGCGCGCATGCCCATGCCCACGCGTGTGCGCATCAGCAGGAACTGCAGCGCGCCGAAGAACAACAGTGCGCACAGGATTGCGATGCCGGCGAGGGGGGCCACGAACACGCCGCTCATGACCTCGATGCCCTTGGAAAGCGGCGTAGAAACAGAGACGAAGCTGCGTCCGAACGCCATGCCGACCAGGTTCTGCACGACGATGCCAGCGCCGAACGAGGCCACGAACAAAGTGAAGAACGACCCGCGATGGCGCCGTATCGGCTCATACACCAACCGGTCCAGAAGAACGCCGAAGACGACTGCGGACCCGGCCGCAGCCAGCGCGGCCAACGGCCAATGCAGATGGCGAACGCTGTACAGGTCGTAGAAGACGTAGGCAGCGAGCGTGAAGGTCGCGCCATGGGCGAAGTGAAAGACCTTCGTGGAGCCGAAGATCAGCGAAAAGCCGACCGCGATCAGCGCGTACAGCGCGCCGACCTGCACGCCGTTGACCAGAAGCTGGAACAGGAGCATGGCCGATTCCTCGACCGGTCAACGCAGACCGCTTGCGACGATCTTGCCTGCCTTGCCATCGATCTCCACCACCTGCATGGGGCTGATGACGGTGCCATCGTCTCCGAACGTGACCCTGCCGCCGACCAAGTCGAAGGTCTTGGTTTGCAAACGCTGGGCCAGCAGGCTTTCGCCCGTGACAGGCCTGCCCTGCTGGCGCAACTGCTGCGCCAGCAGGCCGAAGAGGCGCACGGCGTTGTAGTAGTTGGCCACGTAAGCCGTGGGGGCCTTGTGGTGCTTCCTCTGGTAGTCGTCGGCAAAGCGCCGGGTCACCGGGTCGGAGGAACTCCAATCCACGCTCTGCGCCGTATAGAGCGCGCCCAGTGCTTCGGGCAGCCTGCTGGTCTCCGGCACCGAAAAGGCCGAGTAGCTGACGAACTGCTGCTGGAGTCCGTTGTCGCGCAACTGCTTGATGATCTGCGTCTGCTGTGCGCCGAAGGACGCGATGTAGACCGCATCGGGGTTGGCCGCGCGGATGCGCGCCGCGATGCCACTGAATTGCTGCGCCGAAGGGGGCACGGACAAGGATTCCAGCAGTTTTCCGCCAACTGCGGGCAGGGCCTTCTCGATCTCTTTCTGGATCGACTGGCCGAGCGGGTCGTCCACGTAGACCAGCACGAGATT
Organism: Variovorax davisae; assembly: GCF_030316845.1. GTDB lineage: Bacteria > Pseudomonadota > Gammaproteobacteria > Burkholderiales > Burkholderiaceae_C > Variovorax > Variovorax davisae. The sequence continues at coordinate 140,237 of NZ_JASZYS010000008.1, read as the reverse complement.
CTTGAGTTTCCTCTCGTTGGCCAGGAACGGCAGGATGGCTTTGACCTCGACGTTGGCCAGCGGAATCACATTCCAGAAATAGGTACCCAACTCGGCCAGGTCCGGGCCGACACCGCCGCCGTTGACCGTCACGGTCTTGCTGCGTGTGGCGGTGGCCGACACGGCCTTGGACACGCCGGTGAACGCCGAGAGCACGTAAGGGACTTTGGTGACGTTGACGAGCTTGTTCATCGCGATCACGCCTTGCTGCGGCAGGCCCTGGCTGTCCTCGTATTGGATGGTCAGCGTGCCGCCCAGCATCTGGTCGGCGTTGATGTGCTCCACCGCCAGGTTGGCGCCGGCGCTGAACACGTCGCCGTAGGACGCATTCGGACCGCTCAGCGGGAACAGCGCACCGATGGTCTGGTTCTGCGCTTGCGCGGCCGGTGCCGCCATGATCACGGCCGCCAGGGCGGCGAACACGGTTGTCTTGCGAAAAATTGACACGCTTTGCCTCCTCTTTGTTATCCGCCTCGAATGCGGAAAGTCTCTCTGGACCCGTTCGATACGGCCCATGCTACGCAACCATGCGCATCCTCACCCTTCGCGAATGGTGAAGGGGGCGTTCGTTGCGCGGCAACGCGTGCTCGATCGAGCAATGCCGCCGACAGCTGTCTGAGATTTTTCATCCAGAAATGGCAGCCAATTCCGAATTGATCGTCCGCAGCCGTGCGACCACGCTCCCGAGCCGGTGCAGGCGCTGCCGGCGTGTCGCCCCGATGCGTCGCGCGCTGGCGGCCAGGCAGGCCGCGGGGCGACAAGCGTTTGCCTGCACCGCGTCGGATGGCAGCGCGTCGGCTCAGAAAAAGAGGGTCAACCCGAGGAACGCAATCGCCTTGATCGGCGTCTGCGCATAGAGCGAGTTCTGCGCCCCACCGAAATACCGCAAGCCGGCATCCACGCACAGCTTGTCGCTCTTCCAGGACAGCCCAGCCGTGGCGATCAGGCCGCGATCCGCTGGCGTGTAGAGAAGATCCAGCGCGGGCTCCCATGGATCGCTGGTCCAGGAAACCCGCAAGAAAACGTTCGCCCGCCGCAGAGAGCCATTGCCCAGTTGCACAGCTTGCCAACCCAGATTTCCCGCTACCAGCTGGCGGACCACAGGCGATGCGCTGACCGATGCCCGTACCAGCGATTCGTTTCGTTCGCTCCATGCCTGCCAAAAGCCATCGGAGGGCGCGGTACCGTCGTACCACGCCTCGGCAATGACTCCGAGCTTGCTCTCGGTCGTCCACGTCATGCCGATCAAGCCCTGGTCCGCTGCGCTGCGGGCAACCACCACGTAGGGGTTGGCCCGGGCCGGGACGGACGACGGAGGCCCCTCGCTGCGTACGCTGTAGCGGCCGGCATGCCGGTAGCTCGCATGGAACTCGATGGCGTCACTGGCGACCCAGGAGACCGATGCACCGGCCGTGCCGTGGCTCGCCGAGCCCGACCCCGCGAATGCATACAGGTCTGCGGAACCAAGGCGCCTGTAAAGGCGCCCGGCGACCGCTTCCTCCTCCCTGGCCAGAGGAGCCGCGTCTTCCGGCCGCACCTTCTTCTTGAACGCGACGATTGACCAAGCTGAATCCTCGCCAAAGCCCTCGGCCATCACCAAGGGCCGGCCTTCCAGCGTACGTTGCACCAGCGGTCGACGGGCCTCCTGCTGCACCAGGTCATTCGGCCTGAACGCATAGCCCACGTCCCAGGACACGACCTTCTTTCCCACCACCAGCTGGAAGGGTCCCGGCCTGGCCGTGTAGACCAGTTCGTCGAGGATCAGGCGCGTGGTGTCAGACCCGAAATAGGCGTGATTGCTGGCCCGTGCGCTGCGCAAAGTGACCGAGCCGCTGATTTCCTCGTAGCGGGCCCCAAGCGTTGCATCGAGCTGCGCTGTCGCGGACGCCGGCAGCGCGATCGCATTGGACAGAGCCTGAGCACCGTGCAGCGGGCCGCGGCCAGCAAGTTGATCAAGTTCGCCGAACACACGCACATTGCCCGTCGCCTCGACGGCGGATTCCTGCGCCAGCACGCCAGCCGGATCGGCTGCCGCGGAGATCCACAACGCTTTCACTAGCATCCGATGAATGCTCACGGCGAAATTTCGCCGCACGCTTGCACTGCCCGATCCAACACCCGCTGCTGGCTCTGCACCAACTGCTCTCGCAGACCGGGCCGCAAATTGGCGTCATCACAAATGACGCAGACATCAGGCCGGCCGTTCACGCTGGAAACCATGGTGCAACAAGCTTGATTGCGCGCCGGTGCGATCGCCAAAGACACGTTGCGCACCTGGCCATGCGGCGCGAAGCCGCGAAACTGACCCACCGTACTCAATACGCTGCCACGTGGCTCCATCGTCTGCTGTGACCATCGAAGCGCATCTGTTTGCGGGTTCGGAAGAGCGAACCGTGCGACCTCGCGACGACGATAGAAAAGGTGCGCGTCGCCACGATCGAGTTGCGCCCTTGTCAGTACTGTCGCCATCTTGGCCAATTCCCACAGTTCCGTGCGCTCGTGCAGGGTGTACATGTTGTAGAGGTTGGAGGCATGCAGCTGGACAGGACGCAGTGGTGCGGGCGTCGCGAGGCGCCCGCGCAGATCGACCGCGGAGAAAATGAGCAAGTTATGGCTTGCATCGGCACCCAGGATTTCGTGTAGGGCCAGCAGCTGAATCGCACAGAACAATCCATGGACGCTTGCGTTCCTGCGCCGACATTGCGCCGCGAGATCGCGCCAATCATGCTCAGAAATCCGAAGCCGGTGGATCTTCGGCGAGAACGGGCCCGGATGGTCGGCAAACCATGGGAGAGGCGTCGGCGGCCCCGACCGGTAGGCCTGCAGGGCCCATTCGCGCTCGATGCGCCGCTCGACCGCGTTGCACTGTGGCGGTCGGAACACTTCAGGATAGCCCTCGTGCAGTGGCAGCAGGTCGGCGGGCACAGCACCACAATCGGCCGCACCGAGCGAAGCGGAAGGTGTAGCGCGGGCATCACCAGCCATCGCATCCAGGATGCGTCGGCACAGTTCGCCAGCACAGCGGCCATCCGCGATGGCATGGTGGAACGTCAGTGTGAGGCTGCTCCAACCACATGCACGATCGTGGAGCAACAAGGCATGCAGCAAAGGCGCGTCACCCGCTTCAAACTTGCTGGACAACTGTCGCTCGGCCATCCGATCCCATTGATCTCGTGAACTCTCCAGGACCTCGATGGGAATTGCACGGCCGGGTTGCCACTCGAAGATCAGCTGCTGATCGACTTTCGTGATCGCCACAGCCAGTAGCCGATCCTCATGCTGAACCTGGTCCAGCGCAACGCGCAGGCGGGCAGAGTCAATGACTTCGTCGCAGTCGACACGTACAACGAAATTCATGCGCGAAACCCGGTCCAGCCGCACAAAGAAAGCTTCAGCAGGATCGAGCGGCCGGGACCACGCCATCGGTGTGCGCCTCAATCGATCTTGGGGTTGGCCGCGAGGAACATCGGGTTCAACCACTCCGCCGGCAAAGTGCGCTCGCGTCGCGCGCCGTATCGCACACGGGTTTCCTTGTTGTTGCTCAGACGATCAAGCAGGGTCATCTCGACCACTGCGGAAGGTGCAGCTGGCTTGTCGGTGGAAAAGCGGGCGACCTTGGCCAGCTTGTCGGACTGCACAAACAGCTCGGCCTTGATCGGTTCGCGGTGGATCTTGCCGACCCACAATTCGATTCGTTGGTAGTTCAGCGACTTGCGGTTGGCCGTCAGGCTCAGGTGGGTGCAGGGCTGGCCCGCGCACGCCTCCTCACCGACGATGGCGCTGGCGTAGTCCTCTGCCCAGCTCATCGTCGCGATGTCTCCGGTGGAGACGTCACCAAGCAGTTTCTGCATTGCCGTGATCCGCAGCGGCCGGCTGGTGCCGGGCATCAACAGCCAGAAATCATCGCCGAGCATCAGGACCTTCTGGCCTTTCTCGGACGGACTCTGCATGAGCACCAGTGATCGGTGCTGCGACTGAGAGAAAACGGTGTAGCGGCGTTCCTTTGACGGCGAGCCGTCCGCGTTGAATACCGCAATTTCGACGTCGAGTTGAAGATCTGCAGACGAAGCACGGTAGCTGTCCGCTTTCTTCAGAATCTCGGCGGCGCTTTGCCCGTTCGCCATTGGCGCCTCCGCATGGCCAAGCAGGGGCACGACCAGCAGAAACGCCAGCAATATGGAAGAAGTTCTGAAGGGGATCATGGTGGCTCGCTTTCAGGTGTGTGCCAGGCCGGCGGAGATGGGCAGATTCACTGTCCTGCGCGCAACCAGCGCTGACGCCACAACGGCCAGGGCCACCATCAAGAAAGCGGTTCCCAGGTACAGCCAGCCGTCCACGCTGATGTTCAGCGGGTAGCTGGTCGAGCGGCCCGGGGGTGGCGGCATCTGAACCGGAAAGACGTACAGAAGCATGGAAACGCCGAAGGCCAGGACACCGCCCGACATGACGCCAGCCAGCCCCAGAAGCAGGCCTTCCCAGGTCAGGCACCAGATCAGTTGGCGGGGGAAGGTTCCAATGGCGCGCAGGGTCGCGATCTCCCGCGTTCGCTCCACGATCGACATCGCCATTGCGTTGGTGACGACGGCCACCACGATCAAAGCAATGACGATGCCCAGCGCGCCGAAGATGCGGTTGTAGAGCGCTTTGACCGATTGGTAGAACGTCGCCTCGTCCTCCCATGAGCGCGTCACCAAGGCGGGCTGCAATGCACCCAACCGCGCCTGCGCGTCGGCCGTCTTGTCGATGCGCGACAAAAAGACGCCCAAGGCAGACACTCGCTCGGAATGCAGCAAGCGTTGCGAAGTGACCAGATCGACGTAAAGGATCCGCTTGTCCACCTCGGTGACGCCAGTGGAAAAAACGCCTCGGACGATCACGTCGAGCGCGTTCATCGCGCCGTCACTGGTGCTGGCCAGCAGTGTCAATGAGGCGCCTGGCTTCGCCTTGAGGCTGCGCGCCAGGCCTTCGCCCAGCATGACCTCGGCCCCGCCGGAATCACCCGTCAAGACACTGCCGTCAATCATTTTGAGGAACGGACCCTTGATGGTGAATTCCGCCTTCGGGTCGACCCCGAGCGCCACCATGACCGTGGACTTTTCTCCATTGCTGGCCAACCCGGAGAACGATACCGAAGGCAGGATCGCACGCACGTCGGCGTCGCCGAGCAGAGAAGACGCCACCGCCTTCCAGTCGTCGATGCCGTGCTGCAGCGGCTGTTCCTCTTCGGAAAAGAACTGATCGGGAGTACCCAGGATGAGGTGCCCCGTCATGCGCGCCGAAGCCTGCGCCAACGATTCGTAGGTGTAGAGCGCAAAGCCGCCCGCGAGCAGGATCGCCAACGTGCCGATCGCGGTGATGGCCACGGTCACGAGGGAACGCCTGCGATTGCGCCGCGCGTTCTTGAGGGCGAAGCGGATCCACCTCATGACACGATCCGCCCGTCATGGATGGAAATCACGCGATCACATTGCGACCGCAAGCGGCTGTCGTGCGTTGCGATCAGGAACGCACAACCCTTCTGGTGGCTCTGCAGGCGCATCAGCGCGAGCACCTGGTCGGCCGTGACCGAATCCAGGCTGGCCGTGGGTTCGTCGGCGATCACCAGTGTCGGGCGCTTGATCAGGGCGCGTGCGATGGCCACCCGCTGGCGCTGACCACCCGAAAGCCTGTCCGGCAGATGCCGGGCGTGTTGCGCGAGCCCGACCGCTTCCAGTTGTTCCGTCACGCGCTCGCGGCGCTCGCGCACGCCAACGCCGGCAATGAAGAGCGGATAGTCGACGTTCTCTGCGACGGTCATCACGGGCACCAGATTGAAGCCCTGAAAAATGAAACCCAGCAGATCCCGGCGCATGAGCGTGCGCCGATCTTCCGCAAGGTGGTCGATCGTGCTGCCAGCCAACTGGACTTGCCCGGCGTCCTGCCGATCGACCAAGCCACAGATGTTGAGCAACGTGCTCTTTCCGCTGCCCGAGGGACCGGTGAGAGCGACCAGTTCGCCGGCCACGACCTCCAAGTCAACGCCTCGCAGCGCGGGCACCCGGTGCTGGCCCAATCGGTAGGACTTTTCGATGCCGCGCAACCGCACGACGGCTGCGCTGCCTGCGACGCTCATTGGATCGCGGCGAGTTGCGCCGCGGCTTCATGCGCCTGCGGTGCGCTCCTCTCGATGACGATGAGCAAGTACTTCTTCGCGTCCTCGAGTCTCTTCTCGTCGACGGCCCATCGCGCGGCCCGCATCCACGTGGCGCCCTTGAACTGCGGGTTGGCCTGCTCGAACAGCGGACTGTCCATGATGCCGTTGAGAATCTTGCCGCCCTGTGCTTCTCGGTTGAAGAACCTCGGGACCGAGAGGAACGTGCTGGCCGCCACCAGGCGCACATGCAGCGACACCGGCGTACCCTTGTACAGGCTGGCGTCGTGCGCGGGAGTCAGCAGGGCGATGGCCTTGTCCTGGATCGCCATGCCGTCCTCGGCGTAGGAGATCTTCTTCCAGGGCAGGATGGTTGCGCGCGATTGCAACGAGGTGGCCGCACCCACGTTGACCATCACCAGTGGATCGGCAGATCCGGCCGGAGACAGTGCCTTGAATTTGTCCAGCGCGACGGGAATGGCTGCGTTGTCGCCGGCGTACACCGCGCGCAGCGCCCTGCTCGCGTCCTCGTACTCCGCCTCCGTATAGGCCATGCCCGGTCGCGCAAGCGTCAAGGCGATTATGGTCAGCGCCGTCACGGCGATGCCCCTTCGGACCCTGAGCGGCCCGGAAGCTGGATCGATCATGATTTCCGTCCCTGAAAATCTTCTGTCTGCACCGCGGAAACGTCCGTCCGGGAGAAGCGCGCACACCAAGGCTCTTGGCTGGCGGCTCGCGGTTCCTTTTTATCTCTTGCGAGCGAATCTAATCAATTCCCAGTCGGATGGGAATGAGAAATCTGTATGTGAAAACCCGCTCAGAGAAAAGCACTCCGCTGAAAGAAGTGTGGTTTTGTATTTCCCCTTGCTGCCAGCCGGAGCCGCCCGCACGGCCTGGAGGCGGGACGTCGCTTGTTCTGATCAGCGCCCAGTCCGCCACCCCACAAAGCCAGCCACCCGCCGCAGCACCCGCGAGCGGGGCAGATCGCGCGCCAGCGGCGGCAGCGACAGCGCCAGCAGCAGCGCGGCCAGCGGCAGCGTGCAGATGAAGCCCAGGTACTTGAAACCCAGCGCCCCGACGATGCCCCCGAGCACGAACATGCCCACCAGGCCGCTGGCCATGCGGATGCGCAGCGGGTCGTGGCGCACCGGCGCTGCGGCCACGTGATTGGCGCGGTTCCAGTAGAAGAGCTTGCCGAGTTCCATGCCCAGGTCGGTGATGTTGCCGGTCATGTGGGTGGTGCGGATGCTGCCGCCCGAAGTCTTCGACGCCACCGCGTTCTGCAGCCCCATGATGAACGACAGCAGCAGCACCGTGAGCGGCACGGCGAAGGGCGTGTTCCAGGTCAGCGTGATCGCGCCCATCAGCCCGAAGGGAAGCATCAGCATCGCCTCCAGCAGCAGCGGGAGCGCGTAGACGCCATGCAGGCGGTTCTGGCGGCCCCAGTTCACCAGCATCGCGCACACCGCCGCGCCGCTCAGGAAGGCCAGCACCGCACCCAGCGCGTTGAGCAGCAGCTTCGCGTTGCCCAGCACCAGCCCATCGGCGAGCTGGGAGGCGAAGCCGGTCATGTGCGAGGTGTACATGTGCAGCACCAGGAAGCCGCCCGCGTTGACGGCCCCCGCATTGAAGGCCAGCAGCAGCCCCAGGGCCCGGTTGGTCGAGGGCGCGCGATGGCGGTTGGTGAGGAAACGCAGGCGTCGCATGGCGGTCTCGATGGTTCGACGGCGCCATCTTGGCATGCCGCGACTAATGGCGAAGCAACTCGTGCACCACCCCACGCAGCCAGATGACCGCCTGGTCCTTGTGGAAGCGCCGGTGCCAGAACTGGTGGACCTCGATCGGCGGCGTCTTCCATGGCGCGTCCACGATCCTGATGCCCGCGTGCCGGGCGATCACCTGCGCGATTTCGCGCGGCACGGTGGCCACGAGTTCGCTGCCCGGGACGATCGCCACCAGGCTCATGAAATGCGAGACCTCGATGAACACGTCGCGCTCGATGTTCTTTTCCTTGAGCCAGCGCTCGAGCAGGTGCTCGCGTCCGTCCGGGCTGACGACGGCATGGCGCGCCTGCTGGAACTGCTTCACCGTGATCTTGTCTGCAACGCCTGGATGCCCGCGGCTCACGATGCAGACATACGAGGTCTTGAACAGCCGCTGCTGGAAGAAATTGCCTTTCTGGAGGTCCGGAAAATAGCCGATCGCCAACTCGGCCGCGCCCGATTCGAGGGCCTCCGCGGCCGCGTTGCGCGGCATGGCCAGGGATCGGATGCGAACCCCCGGCGCCTGCCCTGCAAGCCGTTCGAGAATCGGCGGAATGAAAGCCACCTCGCCGATGTCGGGCGTGAGGACCGTGAAGGTCCTCCTGGCCAGCGCCGCATCGAACGCGCTGTCCTGGAGGATCTCGTCGCGCACGGTGTCCATCACGCGAAGCACGCTCGGCGCCAGCGCGGCCGCGCGCGGCGTCGGCTTCATCTCGGCGCCGATCTTCACGAACAGCTGATCGTCGAACAGCGCGCGCAGCCGTGCCACGGCGGCGCTCGCGGCCGGCTGGCTCAGGCCGATGGCCTCCGAGGCCCGCGTCACGCTGCGGTGCTTGAGCATGGCGTCGAAGACCACCAGCAGATTGAGATCGAGCGACCTTGGATCCATGGCGTGGATTTCCCGTATTCATGGCATTGCGTTGATGGATTCTGCCTCGCTTCATACGATCGCTCCGATGAACACCCCCGCACCACATGAATCACCCGGCCGATCCTTTCTCTTCAACGCGTGGTACGTGGCCGCATGGACCGACGAACTCGCGGGCCCGATGCTGCCCCGCCGCCTGCTGGACATCCCCGTCGTCCTGTTCCGCACCTCGGACGGCCGGCCGAACGCACTGCACGACCGTTGCCCGCACCGGTTCGCGCCGCTGCACCTCGGCAAGCGGGTCGATGACGGGATCGAGTGCGCCTACCACGGCCTGCGCTTCGACTGCAGCGGCGCCTGCGTGCACAACCCGCATGGCAACGGGATGATCCCGAAGCGCGCCGTGGTGCGCAGCTTTCCGGCGGTGGAGCGCCACCACCTGATCTGGATCTGGATGGGCGACGCCGAGCGGGCGGACCCGGCCGCCATCCCCGAGTTCGATTTCCTGACGGATCCCGAATTCCAGAACGTCAAGGGCTACACCCTGGCCGAGGGCCACTACGAACTGATGACCGACAACATCATGGATCTGGGCCATATCGAGTTCCTGCATCCCGGGCTGCTCGGCAGCGAGGCGGTCCGGCGCGCGCAGTCGGGCGTGGTGCAGGAAGGCCACACCGTGTTCTCGAAGCGCCGCACCAGCCATGAGGTTCTTCCGCCCTTTCTCCAGCGCTGGTACGAAGCCCAGGATCGCTTCGTCGAGCGCTGGCTCGACGTGCGCTGGGACCCGCCGGCGCTGATGAAGCTGAGCGTGGGCGTGTTGCCGGAGGGCGAGCCCGCGCAAAGCGCGCACGAAAGCCAGGGCTGCCATCTGATGACGCCGGCCTCGGCCACCGCGACCCACTATTTCTGGGCCCAGGGGCGCAACTGGGGGGCGCGCGATCCCGAGATGGACAGTGCCCGCCTGGCCTCCCTGCGCAAGGCCTTCGACACGCAGGACAAGCCGATGATCGAGGCGGTCCAGCAGAACATGGGCGGCCTCGGCCTGGACGAATTGAAACCCGTCATGCTGTCGGTCGATGCCGGCCCGGTGCGCGCCCGGCGCGTGCTGGCGCAGCTGATCGAGGCGGAGCAGGCTGCCGTCAACCCGGCATCCGGGCTCCGGCCTCCCGCCGGTTGACGTCATAGAACAGCCCGCGCAGCCAGCGATTGGCGGGATCGTTCTGCATGCGCCGGTGCCAGTACTGCTGCAGTTGCAGCTGCGGCGGCCGGAACGGCAGCGCGATCTCCTTGATCGCGACATGCCGGCCGACCACGGTCGCGATGTCCTGCGGCACGGTAGCGATCAGGTCGCTGCCGGGCAGCAGCACCACCAGGCTCATGAAGTGCGAGAGCTCCAGCGTGACATGGCGTTGCCAGCCCTTGTCGTCGAGGAAGCGGTCCAGCAGATGTTCCCGGCCGTCGGGCCGCACGACGATGTGGCGCGCTGACAAATATTGCTTGAGCGTCATGCGCGACCCCGCCCCCACATGGCGGGCACAGGCGATGCAGGTGTAGGAGCTCATGAACAGCGCCTGCTGGAAGTAGCCGGCCCGCTGCAGGTCCGGAAAAAAGCCGACGGCGAGCTCGGCCTCGCCCTGCTCCAGCGCGTCCGCGGCCGCCGCCCGCGGCCTGGACACCGCGTGCAGCCGCACATGCGGCGCCTCTTCGCGCAGGCGCCGGAGCACGCCCGGCAGGAAGGCGACCTCGCCGATGTCGGGCGTGAGGATCGTGAAGCTGCGCTCGGCCCGCGCCGGGTCGAAGGCCGCCTGCTGGAGGATCTCCGACTGGATCGTCTGCACCACCCGATGCACCACCGGCGCCAGTTCGAGCGCGCGCGGCGTCGGCTCCATCTGCGAGGCCGTCCGCACGAACAGCTGGTCGTCGAACACCGCACGCAGCCGCGCCAGCGCACCGCTGGTGGCCGACTGGCTCAGCGCCAGGGCCTCGGCCGCCTTGTTGACGCTGCGCAGGCGGGCCATGGTGTCGAACAGGACCAGCAGGTTGAGATCGACCGAACGAATATCCATGAAACCGATTTTATCTATCGGCCAAATCGTCTGTACACGAACTGGTCGACTTCCTACGATCGCGGCCGGAGACACACATTGAGCACGTTGAAACACCCATCCGGCTGCGCCTGCGGCATCGACACGCATGCGCACGTGGTGCCGGAGAACTTCCCGGCCTACCTCGGCAGCCGCCTGCCGGCCGACTGGCCGTCGATGGCCGCGGCCCAGCCCTGCCACCGGAGCGTCATGATCTCGGGCAAGGTGTACCGCACCGTGTCCGACCAATGCTGGGACACGGCCAGGCGGCTGCAGGACCTGCCCGGCATGGGGCTGGCGCTGCAGGTGGTCTCGCCGATGCCGGAACTGCTCTCGTACTGGATGGAGGCCGAGCCCGCGCAGCAGCTGCTGCGCTTCCTGAACGAGCAGATCGCCGCCATGGTCGCCGAAAGCGGCGGCGCCCTCGCAGGCCTGGGCGCGGTGCCGCTGCAGGACATGGACCTCGCGATCCGCGAACTCGAGCATGTGGTCCAGGTGCTCGGTTTCCCCGGCGTCGAGATCGGCAGCAACATCAACGGCGTGGCGATCGGCGCGCCGGCCTTCGATCCCTTCTTCGAGGCCTGCGAACGGCTCGGCGCCGCGGTGTTCGTGCATGCGATCCGCCCCGCCGGCATGGAGCGGCTGGTGGGGCCGCCGGCACTGCAGCAGGTGCTGGCCTACCCCGGCGACGTCGGCCTGGCCGCCGCCTCGGCCATCACCAGCAACCTGCTGGTGCGGCGCCCCAAGCTGCGGATCGCCTTCAGCCACGGCGGCGGCACGCTGGCCTCGCTGCTGCCGCGCCTGCAGCAGGGTGCGGGCGTGTTCCCGGCCCTGCAGGAGACCCTGCTGCAGGCGCCCGTGGAACAGGCGCGCCGCTTCTTCTACGACACGCTGGTATTCGACACCCCGACCCTGCGCCACCTGGTCGGCAGCTTCGGCGGCAGCCAGCTGATGCTGGGCACCGACTACCCCTTCAACTTCCACGACCGCACGCCGGTGGCGCGCATCGAGGCCGCAGGCTTCGATGCCGACACCGCGGCCGCGCTGGTCCACCGCAACGCCGAGCGTTTCCTCGGCCTTTCGAAAGGCATTGCATGAGTTCACCCTGGATCGAGGGGCTGCGCAGCGTGGCGCTCGACATGCCCGACCTGGCGCAGGCCGAAAGCTTCTACACCGAGACCTGGCGGCTGGAGGTCGCCGCGCGCGGCGACGGCGCGCTCTGCCTGCGGGGCAGCGGCAGCGATGCCTTCCTGCTCGCGCTGTACCAGGGCGGCGACGTGCCGCGGATCCGCCACGTCACGCTGCGCGCGCGCAGCGCCGAGGCGCTGGCCGCCGTGGCCGCGCAGGTCGAACCGAACGGCGGCCGGGTCCTGAGCCCGATCCAGCCGCTGGACGACGCCGCGGGCGGCACCGGCTTCAGCTTCCGCGACCCGCACGGCCGCATCTTCCAGGTGGTGCATGGCGACGTCCGAAGCGAGCCGTCGGCCTCGACGCGCGACCGGCCGCTGCGGCTGACCCACGTCGTGCTGAACAGCCATGCCGTGGACGAGACCCAGGCCTTCCTGACGAAGGTGCTCGGCTTCACGCTGGCCGACCGCACCGTGGCCATCGCCTTCATGAACTGCAACAGCGACCACCACACGCTGGCCGTCGGCGTCTCGGACAACGACGCGCTCAATCACATCGCCTTCCTGATGCCCGACGGCGATGCCGTGATGCGCGGGGGCGGCCGCATGAAGGATGCAGGATTCCCGATCCAGTGGGGGCCCGGGCGCCACGGCCCGGGCAACAACCTCTTCAACTACTTCATCGATCCCTTCGGCGTCGTCATCGAATACACGGCCGAAGTCGAGCAGGTCGACGAGCGCTACCAACCCCGCGGCCCCGAAGACTGGAAGTGGCCGCCCGGCCGCGTCGACCAGTGGGGCATCTCGGCGCCACCCGGCCCCACCCTGAAGGAGGCGCAGCGGCGCGTCCTCTTCGTCCCCTCCTGATTCCCCCGAAAGAGAAAGCCATGAACTTCAGCACCTACCTGCGCAACGGCGCGCCTCGCCTGGCCGTGGTCGACGGCGACCAGTTGATCGACCTGAACGATGCCCAGCCGCAGGTCCCCGACGACCTCCGCCGCGCGCTCCAGGCCGGCGTCGACCTGAACGAGGCGGCGCGGCAGGCGCTGGCCAATGGCACCCGCCAGCCGCTGGCCGCCGCGACCCTCGCGCCGCTGGTGCCCGAGCCCGGCAAGATCATCTGCCTCGGCCTCAACTACTACGACCATGCCAAGGAAGGCGGGCGCGAGAAGCCCGACTACCCCTGGTTCTTCTTCCGCGGCGCCTCCTCGCTGATCGCCCACGGCGAGGCCGGCGTGGTGCCCTCGGTGTCCTCGAAGTTCGACTACGAGGCCGAGCTGGCGGTGGTGATCGGCCGCCGGGTGCCGCGCCACACCCAGGAGGCCGACGCGCTGCCCTACGTCTTCGGCTACAGCTGCTTCAACGACATGAGCGTGCGCGACTACCAGAAGCGCACGCCGCAATGGACCATCGGCAAGAACTTCGACGGCACCGGCGGCTTCGGCCCGCTGCTGGTGAGCGCCGACGCGCTGCCGCCCGGCGCGGTCGGCCTCAAGATCCAGGGCCGCCTCAACGGCGAGGTGATGCAGGACGCGAACACCAGCGACATGATCTTCAGCGTCGCCGAGACCATCGCCCTGCTGGCCGAGGTGCTGACCCTGGAGCCCGGCGACGTGATCGTGATGGGCACGCCGGCCGGCGTCGGCCAGGCGCGGACGCCGCCGGTGTGGATGAAGGCCGGCGACCGCTACGAGGTCGAGATCGAGCGCGTCGGCACCCTGTCCAATCCGATCGTGAACGAAGCACGATGAGCGAGCCCGTCTACGACGTCGCGATCGTCGGCTACGGGCCGGCGGGCCAGGTCGCGGCCGGGCTGCTGGGGCAACAGGGCCTGCGCGTCCATGTCTGCGAGCGGCTGCTGGACGTCTACCAGATACCGCGCGCGATCGCCCTCGACCACGAGATCATGCGGGTGTTCCAGCAGCTCGGCGTGGCGGAAGCGGTGCAGCCCCACTGCGAGCCCTTCACCAACTCCGAGTACTTCGGCGTCGACGGCCAGCTGATCCGCCGCATGACCATGGTGGCGCCACCCTATCCGCAGGGCTACACGCCCTCGATGGTCTTCACCCAGCCGGCGGTCGAGCGCGTGCTGCGCGCACGGGTCGCCGAACTGCCGAACGTGACGGTGGCGCTCGGCGCCACGCTGCAAGGCATCGACCAGGACGCGAACGGCGTGTCGCTCGCCATCGACGCGGCGAACGGCGAGCGCCAGACGGTGCGCGCCCGGTACGCGATCGCCTGCGACGGCGGCTCCAGCACCGTGCGCACGCAGCTCGACATGCCGCTGGAGGACCTCGACTTCGACGAGCCCTGGCTGGTGGTGGACGTGCGGGTCAACGAGCAGGGCCTGGCCAAGCTGCCGCCGGTGAGCGTGCAGTACTGCGAGCCGGAGCGCCCCTGCACGCTGGTGATCGGGCCGAAGAACCACCGGCGCTGGGAGATCTCGCTGAAGCCGGGCGAGGACCCCGGCGAGGTCGCCACCGACGCCGAGACCTGGAAGCTGCTGGCGCGCTGGCTCACGCCCGCGGACGGCGAGCTGTGGCGCCAGGCCAGCTACCGCTTCCACGCGCTGGTGGCCGCCCAGTGGCGCAAGGGCCGGGTGTTTCTCGCCGGCGATGCCGCGCACATGCAGCCGCCTTTCCTCGGCCAGGGCATGTGCCAGGGCATCCGCGACGCGGCGAACCTGAGCTGGAAGCTCGCCGCCGTGCTGCAGGGCGAAGTCGGCGGCAGCGCCGCCGACGCCCTGCTGGACAGCTACGGCACCGAGCGCAAGGCCCATGTGCGCGAGCTGACCAGCCGCATCAAGGGCGTCGGCGCGGTGATCTGCGAACGCGACCCGGCCAAGGCCCGGGCGCGCGATGCGCAGCTGCTGGCGGATTGCGCCGGGGTGGTCAGGGACACGCCGCGCCAGGACATCCTGCCCCGGCTCGAACGCGGCCTGCTTTCCGGGCGCGAGAGCGCGGCACGCGGCGGCCTGTTCCCTCAGCCCTGGCTGCAGCAGGGCGGGAAGCAACGCCGCATGGACGAGGTCGCCGGCCACGGCTGGCGGCTGGTGCTGGCCAACGAAGCTGCAGCGAGCGCGCAGACCGGCCTCTGGCGCGGGCTCACGCGGGTACCGCTGGCGACCCTGGCGGAAACCGAAGGGGTGGCCGCCGACTGGTTCCGGCGTCATGCCTGCGTGGCGGCGCTGGTGCGGCCGGACAACTACGTCTATGGCGTCGCAGCCACGGCCGAAGAAGCGACGGCGCTGCTCGAAGAGGCGGCCATCGCCCTCGGCGCCAAGGCGGCCTGCGAGGCCTGAACCCCACAATCAACAGGAGACATCGACCATGAATCGCAGGACCTTCACCCTGACCACCGGCGCCGCGCTGCTCGCCACCTGGCTGCCGACCGCCTTGGCCCAAGGCTGGCCCGACAAGCCCATCAAGCTGATCCTGTCGCAGCCTGCCGGATCGGGCGCCGACTCGATGGCGCGGATGATCGGCGACCAGCTCGCGCGCCGGCTCAACCAGCCGATCGTGGTGGAGAACCGTCCAGGGGGACAGAACGCGATCGGCGCCCAGGCGGCCGCCCGGTCGGCCGCCGACGGCTACACCTTCTATTTCGCGACCGCCGCGGCCCTGGTCATGAACTCCTACCTGTTCAAGAACCTTCCCTATGACCCGCGCAAGGACTTCATCCCCGTCGGCATGGTCGGCACGGTGCCCTTCACCATCTCGGTCAACGCGGGGTCGAAGTTCCAGTCGCTGGGCGACCTGGTCGCGTACGCCAAGGCCAATCCCGGCAAGCTGGCCATCGCCAACGAAGGGCCGAAGACCTTCAGCGGCATGGTCACCCGGCTGCTGGCGGCGCAGCTGGGCATCGAGGTGAACTCGGTGCCCTATGCCTCGGTCAGTGCGGGCGTGACCGACACGGTCGGCGGCCAGATCGAAGTGCTGGTGAGCGACGTCCCCTCGGTCTCGCAGATGGTCACGGCCGGCAAGCTCCGCCCGCTGGCCGTCACCACCGCCAAGCGCATCGCCGGCTGGGACCAGGTGCCGCCGGTGGCCGACACCTTGCCCGGCTTCAACTACGCCGGCTGGATCGGCATCGTCGCCCCCGCCGGCACGCCGAGCGCCGTGGTCCAGCGCTTCAACCGCGAGCTCGACGTCGTGCTGAGCGACAAGGACATGGCGGCGCGCCTGCTGGCCATCGGCCCGATGACGGACGGCGCCGGCACGGTGGCGCAGATGGGCGGCATGCTGGATGCGGAGCATTCACGCTGGGCCAGGCTCACGAAGGACCTGAGCATCGCACCGGAATGAGGCGAGGCCCGGCGCGGCATGTCATGGCGCCGGCGCAGGCACGGCGGCCAAGGCCAGCACGCCCTGCGCCACCGCCTCGATTCCCGCCTCCGTCAGGTCCGCTGCCGCCACCCGCGCACGCTGCGCCCAGCGGCTGAAGTGCTTCGCCTGCGAGCGCTCGTAGTGCGGGTCGTAGTGCAGGCGCATCAGCTCCTCGAACAGCGGCGCCAGTTCGCCCGCCCGCGCCCACTGCTGCCAGCGCTCCACCACCGCCTTGCCCTGCAGCTCCTTGAGCTTGCCCAGCTGGCCGGCCAGGGCCTCCGGGTCGTCGCCGAGGTAGGCGTAGTCGCGCAGCAGGTAGGCCAGCCGCGCGGCCGGGTCGGCCTGCACCTCGATGCAGTCGGCCCCGCGCATGCGCGCCACCAGCGGGATCGGCAGCGACAGCCGGCCGATGCGGGCGCTCTCGCCTTCCACGTACACCGGCCGGGCCAGGTCCAGGGCCTGGAAGTCGGTCGCGATGCGGGTCTCGAACTGCTTCTGCGAAGGCTGCGGCACGCCGGGCAAGGCGCCCAGCAGCGAGCCCTTGTGGCGGGCGTGGTGCTCGAGGTCGAGCACCTGCTCGCCGCGCGCGGCCAGGGCCTGCAGCAGGCGCGTCTTGGCGCTGCCGGTGGCGCCGCAGATCACGCGCAGCTGCAGCTGCGGGCAGGCGGCCTCGATCTGCGCCAGCACGTGGTGCCTGAAGCTCTTGTAGCCGCCGGCCAGCTGCTGGGCGTCCCAGCCGACCAGCCGCAGCCAGGTCACCATCGAGCCGCTGCGCAAGCCGCCGCGCCAGCAGTAGACCAGCGGCCGCCAGTTGGCGGGCCGGTCGGCGAACTGCTCGCGCAGGTGGCGCGCCAGGTTGGCCGCGACCATCGCGCCGCCGACCCGGCGGGCCTCGAAGGCCCCGGTCTGCTTGTAGAGCGTGCCGACGATGCGGCGCTCGTCGTCGTCGAGCACCGGGCAGTTGATGGCACCCGGGATGTGGTCGAGCGCGAACTCGGCCGGCGAGCGGGCGTCGATCAGGGTGTCGAAGGCGGGGATGTCGGCCACCCGCGTCGGGCGGTAGCGCTTGTCGTCCTCATGCATGGGCCGGCCCCAGGTCCCGGCGCAGCCGGGCACTCGCCATGTCGACCAGCGCCACCAGGCCGAACATCGCGGCCAGCACGGTCATGGCCTGTTGCTGCTGGAAGATCGACAGGTGGAAGTAGAGCAGCTGCCCCAGGCCGCCGCCGCCGACGAAGCCCAGCACGGTGGCCATGCGAATGTTCATCTCCCAACGATACAGCGTGTAGGCCACCCATCGAGGCAGCACCAGCGGCAGGCTGCCGTAGGCGAAGGCCGCCACGGCGCCCGAGCCGCTCTGCGACAGCGCCCGTTCGGGCTCGCGCGGCGCGTTCTCCAGGCTCTCGGCGAACAGGCGGCCGAGCACGCCAGTGGTGTGCAGCGCGAGCGCCAGCGCACCGGCGAAGGGGCCGATGCCGGCCGCCAGCACCATCAGCGCCGCCCACACCAGCTCAGGCACGCTGCGCAGGAAGTTGAGCAGGAAGCGGGTCGCGCCCTGCACCCAGGCCCCCGAGCGGCCCGACGCCGGCAGCGCGAGCAGCGCACCGCCGGCTGCCGCCAGCAAGGTGCCGAGCGCCGACACCGCCAGGGTCTGCATGGCGCCCCAGGCGGTCTTCTGCAGGAACGCGGCGGAGAGGTCGGGCGGGAAGAACTCGGCAATGAAGCGGCCCATCAGCGCCAGCGACTCGCCGGTGAACAGTGCGCCGTAGTCGATCGCGAGCCAGGCGAAGCTGGCCGCCACCGCGACCAAGATGGCGAGCGCCGTGGCCCAGCAGCGAAGGCAGCGCGGCGGCGCGGCGGCGAACGACGCGCTCATCGCAGCAGCCTCCGCAGGGCGTTGCTCAGCGCATCGGCCAGCAGCACCAGGCCCAGGAAGACCAGCAGGATGCTGCTGGCCTCGCCGCCGTTGAGCATCTTCATCGACTGGTCCATCAGCTGGCCCAGGCCGCCGGCGCCGACGAAGCCCATCACCACCGAGGCCCGCACCGCGCACTCCCAGCGGTAGACGGTGTAGGAGGTCAGCTCCTGGGCGCAGTTCGGCAGCAGGCCGTAGCCGAGCGCCGCCAGCCGGCCGCTGCCGCTTTCGAGCAGGGCCCGCGCCGGGGCGGTGTCGGTCGATTCGAGCACCTCGGCGTAGACCTTGCCGAGCATGCCGCCGTAGGTGATGGCCAGCGCCAGCACGCCGGCGGCCGGACCGAGGCCCAGCGCGCGCACGAAGATCAGCGCCCAGACGATCTCGGGGATGGCGCGCAGCACCATCAGCAGCGAGCGTGCGCACTGCCGCAATGCCGCGGCGCGCAGCCGCCCCGGTCCCGGGCCGATGCGCGAGCGCGACAGCGCGCGGGTGGTCACGAAGGCCAGCGGCGCGCCGATCAGGAAGGCCAGGGCGGTGCCGGCGGTGGCCATGGCCAGGGTCTCGAGCGTGGCCTTGGCCAGCAGCGCCAGGAAGTCCGGTGCCGCGGCCGGCGGCACGAAGCCGGCCAGGAAGCCGCCGATCACCTGCAGGTTGCCGGCGCCGAACAAGGCCGCGGGATGGAACCCGGCCAGCTGCAGCATCGGCCAGGCGATCGCCAGCGCAGCCAGGCCGCCGACCAGCCGCCGCCGAGCCGCCGGATCGCGCAGCGCGGTGGGCTCCGTCATGCGTACAGCGCCTTCAGCATCGCCTCGTCGACCTCGCCCACCGGCCGGTCGAACACCAGCTGCCCGCCGCGCATGCCGACGATGCGAGGAAACCAGCGCAGCGCCAGGTCCACCGCATGCAGCGAGGCCACCAGGGTCGCGCCGGTCGCCTCGCTCTGCCGCACCAGCTGCTGCAGCGTCAGGTCGGCCAGGGTGGGGTCGAGCGCCGACACCGGCTCGTCCGCCAGCAGCAGGGCCGGCCGCTGGTACAGCACGCGGGCGATGCCGACGCGCTGCAGCTGCCCGCCCGACAGGCGATCGCAGCGCTCGAACAGCCGGTCTTCCAGCGCCAGCCGCGACAGCGCCTCGTGCGCACCGGGCAGGTCGGACGGGCGCAGCAGCGAGCCCAGCGCCCGCAGCGCCGACCACTGGCCGAGCCGCCCCGCGAGCACCGCGGTCACGACCCGCAGCCTGGGCGCGATCGGCGGGCTCTGGTGCACGGTGCCGATGCGCGCCCGCAGGCCGCGCAAAGCCGGCGCCGTCAGTTGCCAGGGAGTCTGGTCGAGCAGCCGGACGACGCCCTCGCCGGGCCGCAGCGCGGCGCCGAGCACCCGCAGCAGCGTGGTCTTGCCGGCGCCCGAAGGACCGATGACGGCCAGCCGCTCACCGCCGGCGGCGGCCAGCGACACGCCCTGCAGCGCGCGGTGGCCGTTCGGATGCACCAGGCCGACCGCATCGAGCGAGAAGCTCACGCGCGCGGCCCGGCAGGCGGCGGGCGCCGCATCACTTCACCAGGCCCGCGGACTTGGCCGCCGCCTCTATGCCGTCGTAGTTGGACGACTGGGTCGGGATGAACCTGCTGGCCCGCTGCAGGTCCATGATCTCCTTGTGGGCGGGGTTCGCGGGATCTAGCTTCAGGAAGGCGTCGGTCAGCTTCTTCGTGAGCGCCGGATCGAGGCCCGGACGCACGGTCCAGTTGTAGTCGTAGTAGGTCGGCGTGGTCGCCAGCACGCGCACCTTGGCGGCGTTGGGGTTCTTGGCCTCGACCAGCTTGTCCCAGACCGAGGCGTTGAGCACGCCGGCCTCGGCCCGGTTGGCGGCCACGAAGGCCACGGTGGCATCGTGGGCGCCCGAGAAGGCCACGGTCTTGAAGTCCTTTTCGGGGTCGATGCCGGCCTGCAGCAGGAAGTAGCGCGGCATCAGGCTGCCCGAGGTGGACGAAGGCGCGCCGAAGGCGAAGGTCTTGCCCTTCAGGTCGGCCAGGGTCTTGGCCGGGCTGTCGACCGGCACGATGAACTTGCTGGTGAAGACCTTGTCCTCGGCCCGCTGCACGATCGGCAGCGCGCCGCCGTTGGTGCGGATGCGCGCCTGCACGAAGGTGAAGCCGCCGAGCCAGGCCAGGTCGAGCTTGTTGGTGGCCAGCCCCTCGACCACCGCCGCATAGTCGGTGACCGGGGTGAACTGCACCTCCATGCCGGTCTCCTTCTGCAGGTAGTCGCCGAGCGGCTTGAACTTGCGCTGCAGTTCGGTCGGCGCCTCGTCGGGAATGGCGGACACGCGCAGCACCTTGCCCTGCGCGAAGGCACCGACGGCGAAGACGGAAAGGACCAGCGCGAAGGCGCGGCGGGAGATGTTTTTCATGATGGGGCAGCCGGAGGCCGATAGGCGGACAGCTCTCGATTGTAGAAAGCCGCAACTGCAAGCCGCTCGGATAATGGGCCCCATGAACGACACGCCCTCCCCCCGCCCCGTCAACCCGCTGGCCCCGCTGCGGCTCACGAGCTTCTCGCATGGCGGCGGCTGCGGCTGCAAGATCGCCCCCGGCGTGCTCTCGCAGATCCTCAAGAGCGGCGCCGGCGGCCTGATGCCGCCCGAGCTGATGGTCGGCATCGAGACCGCCGACGACGCCGCGGTCTACCGGCTCAACGACCGCCAGGCCCTGATCGCGACCACCGATTTCTTCATGCCGATCGTCGACGATCCGTACGAGTTCGGGCGCATCGCGGCCACCAACGCTATCAGCGACGTCTACGCGATGGGCGGCAAGCCGATCATGGCGCTGGCGCTGGTCGCGATGCCGGTCAACCAGCTGCCGCTCGAGGCCATCGGCGAGATCGTGCGCGGCGGCCAGGACGTCTGCCGCGCGGCCGGCATCCCGATCGCCGGCGGCCACACCATCGACTCGGTCGAGCCGATCTACGGCCTGGTGGTGATGGGCCTGGTCGACCCGGCCCAGGTCAAGCGCAACGCCGACGCCCAGGCCGGCGACCTGCTGGTGCTCGGCAAGCCGCTGGGCGTGGGCGTGCTGTCGGCGGCGCTCAAGAAGGAGCAGCTGTCGGAGGCCGGCTACCGGCAGCTGATCGACAGCACGACCCGGCTCAACACGCCCGGCATCGCGCTGGCGGCGCTGCCCGGCGTGCATGCGCTGACCGACGTCACGGGCTTCGGGCTGGCCGGCCACACGCTCGAACTGGCGCGCGGCGCCGGGCTGACAGCCGTGATCGAATGGTCGAAGGTGCCGCGGCTCGAGGGCGTGGAGGCGCTGGCCGCCGAAGGCTTCGTGACGGGTGCCTCGGGCCGCAACTGGGGCGGCTATGGCGACGACGTCGCGCTGGCCGCGGGCCTGCCGGCCACCGCGCAGGCGCTGCTCAGCGACCCGCAGACATCCGGCGGGCTGCTGGTCAGCTGTGCGCCCGGGGCGGTCGACGCGGTGCTGGCGATCTTCCGCGACGAAGGCTTCGGCGCCGCGGCCGTGATCGGCCGCACCGAAGCCGGCAAGGCCGGCCTGCGCGTGCTGCCCTGAGGCCTCGTCACTTCACGGGTTCGAGCGCGACCCCCAGCCGCTTCGCCAGCCGGATCAGGTTGGCGCGGTCGAGGCCGAGCGCCTGCGCCGCCGCCGCCCGGTTGAAGCCGTGGGCGGCGAGCGCCGCCAGCAGGCGCTGCCTCTTGAGCGCATCGACGGCTTGCTGCAGCGACTCGCCCTGGCGCGGCGCCTCACTGGCGATGTCCGCGCTGTCTACCGCTTCCGGCGCCGGGGCCGCCTCGGCCCGGCGCCCTGCCAGCTCCAGGTCTTCCGCCGTGAGGCTCAGGATCCGCGGCCGCTGCGGATGATGCCGCGCCCGCGCCTTCAGCACGCTGCGCCCGAGCAGGTGCTCCAGCTCGCGCACATTGCCCGGCCAGCCATAGGCCAGCAGCGCGGCCTGCGCGCCTGCGTCCAGCCGGGCGGCGCCGATGCCGAGCCGCGAGCGGTTCTCTTCGAGGAAGAAGCCGCTGAGCAGCAGCACGTCGCGGCCGCGATCGCGCAGGGGCGGCACGCGCAGCGGGTAGGCGCTCAGCCGGTGGTAGAAATCGGCCCGCAGGCGGCCGGCCCGCACCTCCTCGGCCAGGTCGCGGTTGCTGGCCGCGATCAGGCGCACGTCCACGCGGTGCTCGCGGTCGGAGCCCAGGCGCTGCAGCTGGCCGCTCTGCAGCACGCGCAGCAGCTTGGCCTGCACCGGCAGCGGGAGTTCGCCGACCTCGTCGAGGAACAGCGTGCCGCCGTCGGCCAGCTCGAACTTGCCCGGCCGGTCGCCGGCGGCCCCGGTGAAGGCGCCCTTGACGTGGCCGAAGAGCTCGCTCTCGACCAGCGTCTCGGGCAAGGCCGCGCAATTGAGGCTGATCATCGGCCGCGCCGCGCGGGGCGAGCCGGCGTGGATCGCTTCGGCCACCAGTTCCTTGCCGACCCCGGTCTCGCCCTGGATCAGCACCGACAGCTCGCTGGCGGCCACCAGCTCGATGTCGGCCAGCAGCCGGCGCATGGCCGGGCTGCGCCCGATCAGCGTGCGGGCCCGCGGCGCCGCGGCGAGCCTGAAGCTCTCGGCCCGCCGGCTCTCCAGCGCGACCCGGTTCTCGAGCTGCTCGATGCGGCCGGCCACGGTGACGGTGGCCGCGGCCAGGTCGGCGAACAGCTGCAGCGCCGCCAGGTCGGCGCGCGAGAAGCGGTCGGGCTGCAGCGCGTCGAGCGTGAGCAGGCCCCAGACGCGCTGGTTGAGCCGGATCGGACAGCCGACGCAGTCGTGCACGTCGAGCTCGCCGTGCACCCCCTCCACCAGGCCGTCGTAGGGGTCGGGCAGCGGGCTGTCGGACGGAAAGCGCAAGGGCCCGCCGGAGCCCAGCAGCGCCGCGAAGCGCGGGTGCTCGGCGATCCGGAAGCGGCGGCCCAGGGTGTCGCGGCTCAAGCCGTCGACCGCGAGCGGCAGCAGGCTGCCGTCTTCCAGCCGCAGCAGCGCCGCCGCATCGCAGGGCAGCAGCACCCGCAGCGACTGCAGCAGGCGCCGATAGAGCTCGTCGCCGGGCAGGCCGGCGCCCATGTCCGAAAGCAGCGGTGCAATCGCCTCCAGCAGTTTGTCGGCGGTCAAATGGACACGAATTTGAGTCATTTCGACACGATTTTAGTGATGTCAGAAAGACACTCGCAACGCCAAGTCCTTGATTTGGCTGGCCGCCGCCCCTGGAACGGCTATTGCACTGCACAACGCATCCCTAGTGAACCCAGGAGCCCTCCCTTGCTGACCACCCAACAAAAGTCCATCGTCACCGCCACCGTCCCGCTGCTCGAAACCGGCGGCGAGGCGCTGACGACCCATTTCTACCGGATCATGCTCGCCGAGCATCCCGAGGTGCGGCCGCTGTTCAACCAGGCCCACCAGGCCAGCGGCGACCAGCCGCGCGCGCTGGCCAACGGCGTGCTGATGTACGCCAAGAACATCGACCGGCTGGAAGCGCTCGGTGAGCTGGCCGGCCAGATCGTCAACAAGCACGTCGCGCTGCAGGTGCTGCCCGAGCACTATCCGATCGTCGGCGCCTGCCTGCTGCGCGCGATCCGCGAGGTGCTCGGCGCCGAGATCGCCACCGACGAGGTGATCGCCGCCTGGGCCGCCGCCTACGGCCAGCTGGCCGACATCCTGATCGGCGCCGAGAAGCAGGCCTACGACGAGCGGGCCGATGCGCCCGGCGGCTGGCGCGGTGCCCGGTCGTTCACGGTCGTGAGGAAGGAAGTCGAGAGCGAGGAGATCAACTCCTTCTACCTTGCGCCGACCGACGGCGGCGCCATCCTCGACTTCAAGCCGGGCCAGTACATCGGCCTGCGGCTGGTGGTGGACGGCCAGGAGATCCGCCGCAACTACTCGCTGTCGGCAGCGCCGAACGGCCAGACCTACCGCATCAGCGTCAAGCGTGAAACCGGCGGCGTGGCGTCCAACCACCTGCACGACGCGGTCGGGGAAGGCGGCACGGTCGAGCTGTTCCCGCCCGCGGGCGCCTTCACGCTGGAGGCAGGCGAGCGGCCGCTGGTGCTGATCAGCGGCGGCGTCGGCATCACACCGACGCTGGCCATGCTCGAAGCCGCGCTGAAGACCTCGCGCGCGGTGCACTTCATCCACTGCGCGCGCACCCGCGGCGCGCATGCCTTCCGCCATGCCATCGATGCGCTGGCGCACAAGCATCCGCAGCTTGAACGCTTCTACTGCTACGAAGAGGTGGCCAAGGACGCAGCGCAGGCCGATGCGCCGGACGCGGTCGGCCGGCTCGACGTGCAGAAGCTCGCCCAATGGCTGCCGGCGACCCGCGACATCGATGCCTACTTTCTCGGGCCGAAGCCCTTCATGCAGCAGGTGAAGAGCGCCCTGCGCACGCTCGGGGTGCCGGACCGGCAGGCGCGCTATGAGTTCTTCGGGCCGGCGTCGGCGCTGGAGTAAGGGGCAGCCGAGGCTGGCTCACCGCCCGGCAGCCGACCCATGATCAGCTTGGCCATCGGCGAAGGCGTGCGGCCGTTCAGGGTCACCACGCCCATCTCGGACGCCATCGGCGGCAGACCCCCGATGTCGAGCGCGCGCAGCCGGCCGGCCTCGACCTCGTGCGCGACCGCGGCATGCGGGGCCGCCAGCACCGAGTCGCAGCCGAGCGCGATGTCCTTCAGCAGGTCGACGTGGTCGCATTCGAGCGCCAGCGACAGCTCGGCCACCGAGGGCAGGCCGAGCAGCTGCGCGATCACGGCCCGCACGCCCTCCGGCAGCCGGACCGTCAGCACCCCATGGGTCCACAGCTGCTGCAACGCGACGCCCTTGCGGCGCGCCAGCGGGTGTCCGGCGCGCACATAGAAGCCGCCGGGCTCCCGCCGCAGGGGCCGCAGGTCCAGGCTGCTGTCCGTCGGCAGGTCGCGGGTGTCGGCGACGAAGAACTCGATGTCTTCCTCGCGCAGCCGCGCCAGCAGCAGCTGCCAGTTGCTGATCTCGACCCGCAGGTTGATGGCCGGGTACTCGCGCCGCATCGAGGCCAGCAGCGGCGCCAGGAAGGTCGCGGCCGGAAAAGGCCCGACGCCGAAGGCGGTATCGCCGAGCTCCAGGCTGCGGTACAGCGCGATGTCGCGCTCCAGGCAGCGGTTGTCGAACACCAGCTGGCGCGCCCGCGCGACGATGAATTCGCCGGCCGGCGTCGGCACCACCTCCTGGGTGCCGCGGTCGAACAGCAGCAGGCCGAGCTCGGCCTCGGCCGCCTGGATGCTGCGGGTCAGCGCCGGCTGGCTCAGGTGCACCTGCTCGGCAGCACGGATGAAGCTGCGCCGGTCGGCGACGGCGACGATGTGGGTCCAGCGCTTCAAGTCCATGACGCCACTCCTGGGCGGCCAATTGCAGCCACTGCATCGAGATTAGCTTCACTATGCATTGGACTCAATAGGGGATTGACGGAACACTGCGGGCACCAAGCAAGGAGACAAGACAGTGAACCTGGTCCAGAACATCGTCCTGGTGGCGATCATTCTCTTTTTCGCGCTGCTGGAAGTCGGCTCCCGCAAGCACCGGCAGTTCCACGCCACCGCCGACGACACCAAGCTGGAACTGTTCATGTTCCTGTCGCTGCTCGCCTTCTCGCAGCCCTTCATCTTCGCGGTCACCGGCAAGCTGTGCGCGCTGCTGATGCCGGCGCAGCGCGATGCCTGGGCCCACCTGCCCTGGTGGGCGATGGGCGCGATCCTGCTGGTGGCCGACGACATGACGCAGTACTGGTGGCATCGGGTCTCGCATTCGCCGCTGCTCTGGCCGCTGCACCGCGCGCACCACACGGCGCACTACATGAGCATCCGCGTCACCTACCGCAACAACTTCTTCTACTACCTGATGATGCCGGGCCTGTGGGCCTCGGGCGTGCTGATCTACCTGGGCTTCGGCAACGTCTACCTGGTCTACATCGTCATCAAGCTCACGGTGATCCTCGGCGCCCACAGCGCGGTGCCGTGGGACGCCCCGCTCTACCGCATCAGGTGGCTGCATCCGCTGGCCTGGGTGCTGGAGCGCACCCTCTCGACGCCGGCCACGCACTGGGCCCACCACGCGCTCACCAACGACGACGGCATCGGCCACTACAAGGGCAACTTCGGCAACCTGCTGTTCGTCTGGGACCTGCTCTTCGGCACCGCCAAGATCACGCGCCGCTACCCGGCCAAGGTCGGCCTGCAGGACGACCTGGTGTTCGGCAAGGAGCGCTGGTTCGTCGAGATGTTCTATCCGCTCATCCATTCGCGGCGCGCGCACTCGGCGCTGGTGCGCGGTGGCCGCGCCTATGCAGAGGCCGAGGTCGACGGCGATGCCTCCACCCACGCGCCGCAGGCGCTGGCGGGCAAGCCATGAACGCGATCGTGCGCGAGCAGATCCTCGACCCCGCGCTGCTGCGCATGCGCGAGGCCTTCGACCGCCAGCGGGCCGCCTTCGGCAGCGACATGAATCCGTCGCACGCGGTGCGCATCGACCGGCTCGATCGCCTGCTCGCGATGACCGACCGCATCGCGCCGGAGATCGAGCGCGCGGTGTCGGCCGATTTCGGCCATCGATCGGTGCACGTGACGCGCCTGGCCGACGTGATGATGGTGCAGTCCGCGGTCAAGCATGCGCGCCGGCAGCTCAAGTCGTGGATGAAGGTGCGGCGCGCCCCGACCGCCCTCGCCTTCCGGCCCGGCTTCAGCCGCATCGTGCCGCAGCCGCTCGGCGTGGTCGGCGTGGTGAGCCCCTGGAACTATCCATACCAGCTGGCGATGGGTCCGGCGATCGCGGCGCTCGGCGCCGGCAACCGCGTGATGATCAAGCCCTCGGAGCTGACGCCGCGGCTGGCCGAACTGATGCGGGCGGCGGTGGCGGAATGCTTCGCGCCCGAGGAGCTGACGGTCGTCAACGGCGGCGCCGAGATCGGCACCGCCTTCGCCGGCCTGCCCTTCGACCACCTGCTGTTCACGGGCTCGACGGCGGTGGGCAGGCAGGTGGCGATGGCGGCAGCGGCCAACCTGACGCCGGTGACGCTGGAGCTGGGCGGCAAGTCGCCCGCGATCGTCGGTGCCGGCGCCGACCTGGACCAGGTCGCGGCGCGGCTGGTGATGGGCAAGCTGTTCAACGCCGGCCAGACCTGCATCGCGCCCGACTACGCGGCGGTGCCGCGCAGCGCGGTCGGGCCCTTCGTCGAGGCGATGCGGCGCGCGGTGGCGCGCCAGTACCCGCGGCTGGCGGGCAATCCGGACTGCACAGGCATCGTCAGCGAGCGGCACTTGATGCGCCTGCAGGGCCTGCTCGCGGACGCGCAGCAGCGCGGCGCGCGGGTCGTGCCGCTGCACGCCGAAGGCATGGCGGGCGGCGCAGCGGGCCGGGTGCTGGCACCGGCGCTGGTGCTCGACCCGACCGAGGACATGAAGATCATGCAGGAGGAGATCTTCGGGCCGCTGCTGCCGGTGCTGGCCTACGACACGCTCGACGAGGTGATCGCGTACGTCAACGCGCACGAGCGGCCGCTGGCGCTGTACTGGTTCGGTGCCGCCGGCGCCGAGCAGGACCGGCTGCTGTCGGGCACGATCTCCGGCGGCGTGACGCTGAACGACTGCATGTGGCACTTCGGGCAGGAGGAGCTGCCTTTCGGCGGCGTCGGTGCGAGCGGCATGGGCGCCTACCACGGCGTGTACGGCTTCCGCACCTTCAGCAAGGAGAAGCCGGTGTTCCACCAGTCGAGGCTGTCGGGCACGGCGCTGCTGCGGCCGCCCTATGGGCGGACTTTCGAACGGATGGGGCGGCTGCTCCGGCTGATCAGCTGAAGCGGCCCAGGGCGGCTGGCCAGGTCGATCCCGCCTTCGCCTTCAAGACCAGGCGCAAGCCGCGCCGCCGCGCCGGAAGTGATGCCGCATGGCACGCAATTCATGGCGAAGCGCGCACGGCTTCATCGCGTCGGCCAGCGTGGCCAGGAAGTCCTGTCGGTCGAGCAGGAGCATCTGCGCCAGGCATTCGGCTTGGCTGGGGCTCAGAAGCCGCGCATGCGCCCAGTCCTGCAAGGTGTGAAGCGCGCGGGCACGGCTGCTCAGGTGAAGTGTCGCCAGGTCCAGCGCCAGGTAGGCCTGGCGTTCGGAAAAGGTCTCGGGAATGCGGGTCAGCCCGCCCCTCACGGGGCAGTCGAGCGGGGTCGGCCGGAGGCCGAACAGCGCGTGACGAACCCGCTTCAGCGCCGCGCGGTGGTCCGCCGCATCCAGGATCAGGGCCTGCCGCGCCAGTCGCCGCGGAAAGCCTGTCAGCCATACACGTAGCGTCGTTCGCATAAGCCATCTTCTCCCAGAACCCGGGCAGGCCCTGCGTGCTTTCGATCGCGAGCCGACTTTGCGCCGAAAGGTCGCAAACCGTCAAGTCGGTGGCGCAGGCACGGCTGCCATCTCGGACCATGGCCGGCAGGCCCTCGGACAGGCCGTCGAGCTATGCCGTCGTCTCGCTGCCTGGCGAGGAAAACTGCTCGATGACCTGCTGCTCGGTGAGCATGGGCGTCTGGTTGGCGAACGAATAGTAGCCGGGCTTCTTGTCGATGTAGATCTGCGAGGCAAGGTCGAAATCGGCAGACTCGAACACGCCCGCTGGAACGAAGTACTCGCCTGTTGCCAAGAGCTTGTAGTAGAGGTGCGTTCCGCATTGGCTGCAGAAGGCGCGTTGGGCCCACTCCGACGACGCATAGACAGTGATGTTCTCGCTGCCTTGAAACTGAACATCGGGACCGCAGTGAACGGCCAGAAGTGGCCCGCCTCCCCATCGGCGGCAGAAACCGCAGTGACAGGCGCCGATCGCTCGGGAATCCGGCGACGTGAGGCTGACTGCGCCGCAAAGGCAATGACCGTTCATTCGTTCCTCTCCTCAGGTAGCGAGGCGAAGCGGCCTGCGGCCCAGCGCCTGCGTCGAGCCGACCCACCGCAGGGCGGCGACTGGGTGCCACTATAGACCGCGAACGCCTGGCGGCCATCACCGTCAATGTTGAGATGAGTCAATGGGACTTCGGTCGACGGTGCCCGCTGCGGCTCGGCGTACGCGCCCGCCACCAACGCAGACGACTCGATCACCAGCCGGCGAACCGAGCACCCCGCACGCCGGAGCCAGTTCCGCATGGCGCTCCTCCGCGCCTCAGTCCAGGCTGAGCTTCGCGCGGCGCGTGACCTCGCGCCAGCGCGCGATGTCCGCCTCCAGCTCGGCGCGGAAACTCGCCGGCGTGTCGAGCACGGGCTCCACGCCGCGCACGGTCAGGGCCTGGCGGGCTGCGGGCGTGCCCATGCCGTCGTGGATCGCCTGGTAGAGGCGGTGGGCCAGCGCGGGATTCAGTCCGGCCGGCGCGAAGACGCCGAACCAGGTGGTGGCGTGGTAGCCGGGCACGCCGGCCTCGCGCATCGTCGGGATGTCCGGCGCGGCCGCGCTGCGGGCGTCGCTGCTGACGCCCAGCGCTCTCAGTTGCCCGCTCTGGATGAAAGGCAGCGAAGAAGGCAAGGTGTCGAAGTAGGCCGCGATGTGGCCGCCCAGCAGGTCCGTGATGACCTGGTTGCTGCCCTTGTAGGGGATGTGCCTGAGCCCCGTGGTGCCGGTCGACTGCACGAACAGCTCGGCCGCCATGTGGGTGATGTTGCCGGTGCCGGCCGAGCCGTAGGTGAGCGGCTCGCTGGCGCTGTTGGCGTAGCGCACGAACTCGCCCACGGTCCTGGCGGGCATTCGCGGGTTGACCACCAGCACCAGCGGCGTGTAGCCGACCTGGGTGATCGGCGTGAAGTCGCGCAGCGGGTCGTAGGGCAGCTTCGGCCCGAGCACCGGGCTGATCGACTGGCTGGCGCTGACGCCCAGCAGCAGCGTGTAGCCGTCGGCGGGCAGGCGCGCCACGTCGGCGGCGGCGAGCGTGCCGTTGGCGCCCGGCTTGTTGTCCACGACGACGCTGGCGTCCAGCGCCTGCGCCAGGTTCTGCGCCACCTGGCGGGCGACGAAGTCGGCGCCGCCGCCGGGCGGGAAGCCGACCATCAGCCGGATCGGGCGCGCCGGGTAGTCCGCCGCGCCGCTGGCCGCGGCCGCGCACAGCAGGCAGGCGGCGAGCAGCCGGCGTGCAGCCTGGATGGAAAGGATCATGGCAGTCGGCTCCGGGTTCGGGCGGTTCGGTCGGTCCGGCGCGGGCGCTAGGCCGCCTGGCGCACCGCGGCCCAGGCGAAGGCGTCGGGGTCGGCCGCACCGATGGCGCCGCAGGCTAGCAGGTCTTCGCAGGCCCGCGGCGACAGCCCCGCGGACTGCAGCAGCGCCAGCGTGTGTTCGCCCAGTTCCGGCGGGGGCAGCGTCGCCACGCCATCGGCCGCGGCGTCCAGCCGCGGGAATTCCGGCACCTCGAAGGCCAGCCCGCGATAGTGCACCTGGCGCAGCTTGCCCGGCTGGCGGGCCTGCGGCGCATCGAGCACGCGCTCGAGCGGCAGCACTTCCGTGAACCCGACGCCGCCGGCCTGCAGCCGCGCGGTCGCTTCCTCGAAGGTGCAGGCCGCGATGGCGGCGCGCACGACCTCTTCCACCTGCTCGCGCGCTTTCTTGCGCTCGCGCAGGTGCGCCAGGCTGTCGTCGTTCGCCTGCGGCAGCGCCATCGCGCGGCAGAACTTGAGCCAATGGGCGTCGGTGAGCATCAACAGGTAGATCCAGTGCTGGTCGCGGGTGGCATAGGCCCCGTAGCCCGGCATGCTGAACTCCCCGTTGGGCTCGCGCTCCGGGCGGCCCAGCAGTTGCATCTTGAGCTGGGCGCCGGTCAGGTCGCGCGAGGCGACATGCAGGCCGGTCTCGTAGAGGCCGACCTCGACCGGCCCGGCGTCCTCGCCGGCCTTCGCCTCCAGCATGGCAGCGAGGATGCCGATCACCGCATAGGCGCCCGCGAACTGGTCGTGGTACGAAGGCCCGAGCCGGCTGGGACGGCCGTCGATGCGGTTGGATTCCATCACGCCGCTGGAGGCCTCGGCGACCGGGTTCGAGGCCAGGTCGTCGGCCTGCGGCCCGGCCGCGTAGCCGCGGATGTGGCAATAGACCAGCCGGGGGTTGACGGCCCGGCAGTCCTCGCGCGTGAGCTTGAGCTTGCGCGCCGCCTTGGGGGCGAGGTTGTGGACCAGCACGTCGGCGGTGGCGAGCAGCCGGCAGAAGGCCGCATGGCCCTCGGGGCTCGACAGGTCGATGCACACGCTCTTCTTGCCGTGGCTGTAGGCGATGAAGGTGCCGCTCGGGCCGCCGCGCACCAGGCTGCGGGTCGGGTCGCCGCGCGGCGGCTCGACCTTGATCACCTCCGCACCCAGCTGCGACAGGATGTGGGCGGCAAAGGGCGCGGCGAGCATGGTGCCCAGTTCGATCACGCGGCGTCCGGCCAGCACTGATTTCTCCATGAATGAGGTCTCCTGAAACAAGAATGCATTGTATTTGATATGGTTCGGCATAAAAAACGAAGAATGTGCTGTTATACCTAGCGAAAACCCGTATGTCGGACGCCGATCGTCGACTTATACAATGCATTCTTCGTGGCCAAGCTCGCTTCGTTCGAATTCATCCAGGAGACACTCGCATGCGCAGAAGGACATTCCTCTACGGCGGCGCCGCCGCCGCCTCGGTCGCCCTGCCCGGCTGGGCCCAGGCCCAGCAGGTCTCGCCCGGCATCGACCTGGCGAGCAAGACGGTCACGGTGGGCGCCTTCACGCCGATCACGGGGCCCGTGCCCTTCTATTCGATCCTCACGCATGCGGCGGATGCCTGCTTCAAGTGGGCCAGCGACAGCAACGCGCTGAACGGCTGGAAGATCAACTTCGTCACCTACGACGACGGCTACGAGCCGGCGCGCAGCGTGGCGGTGACGCGCCGCCTGGTCGAGGAGAACAAGATCTTCGCCCTGACCGCCGCCACCGGCACCGCCCAGTCGGTGGCCGTGATTCCCTACGCCAAGGAAGTGGGCCTGCCCATGATCGGCCCGATCGGCGGCGCCAGCGCCCTGTTCTCCGAGCGGCTGGTGTTCCCGCTGCTGCCGGACTACGGCTGGTCGGCGGCATCGAACCTCGACTACGCCCTGAGCGGCCTCAACGCCAGCCGGGTCGCCCTGCTGTGGGAGAACGACGAGCTGGGGCGCTCGGCCAAGCGCGGCTTCGACCTCTACCTGGAAGCGCGCAAGAAGCAGCCGGCCGAGTCGATCCCGTTCGAGGTCCGCAGCACCGACTTCACGCCCCACGTGCGCCGGCTGGCCAATGCCAAGGCCGAGGTCGTGATCCTGTTCGGCTCCAACGCCAACCTCGCCGCGGCGCTCAAGGCGGCCGAGCGGATCAACTACGAGGCCAAGTGGATGGGCCCCTTCTTCACGGCCGACCCGACCACCCGCAAGCTGGCCGGCCCGCTGCTGGACGGCGCCTACTTCTCCTCGTGGCTGCTGCCGGTCACCTCCGACGAGCCGGAGGTCAAGGCCTACCGCGACAACGTCGCCAAGCACTATCCGAACGATCCGATCGGCGTCTTCGGCCTCAACGGCTGGAGCAACGGCGCCCTGTTCGTCAAGGGCTTCCAGGCCCTGCTGGCCAGCGGCAAGCCGCTGACGCGCGAGAGCCTGGTGGAGGTGATGGAGACGATGAGCAACCAGAACATCGGCGGTGCGCGCAACGTGACCTTCAAGCCCGGCGACCACCGCGGCGTGCGCCAGGAGGGGATCATCCAGGCGATGCCCGACGGCAGCTTCAAGCTGCTGCGCGAGTTCCGACCGTTCCCGGCCGAAGTCTTCGACGCCAAGATCTCCTGAGGATTCGAACGTGAGCACTGCCTACGACGCCTGGATCGGCCGCGAAGAAGAACGCACCCAGCGCATCCTCGCGCCGGCCGTGCAAGCCATGGCCGCGACGCTGGGACTGGCGCGCGCGCCGGCCGCCGGCGAGCCGCTGCCGCCGGGCTGGCAGTGGCTGTTCTTCAACCCGGCCACGCCGCGCGGCGAACTCGGCGTCGACGGCCACCCGAAGCGCGGCGGCTTCCTGCCGCCGATCGAGCTGCCGCGCCGGATGTGGGCCGGCAGCCGGCTGCGCTACCTGGCCGGGCTGCCGGTGGACGCCGAAGCGACCCGCCGCAGCCGCATCCAGAAGGTCGAGAACAAGGTCGGCAAGCGCGGCTCGCTGTGGTTCGTCACGGTCGAGCACACCACCACCTGCGCCGGCTGGACCTGCATCGTCGAGGAACAGGACATCGTCTACCGCGAGGCCACGCCACCGGGCGCCGCCGCGCCAGCCGTGCAGCGCCATGACGGCGAGGCCCGCTGGGGCCGCGACTTCGTGCCCGACACCCCCCTGCTGTTCCGCTATTCGGCGCTGACCTTCAACGGCCACCGCATCCACTACGACCAGGCCTATGCGCGCGACGAGGAAGGCTACCGCGACCTGGTCGTGCACGGCCCGCTGACCGCGACGCTGCTGCAGCAGCTGGCGCTCGAGCACGGCGGCGGCCGGCGGCTGGCGGCCTTCGAGTTCCGCGGCGTGAGTCCGCTGTTCGTCGATCGCGGCTTCCGCCTCGAAGGCGATGCGCTGGCCGACGGCAGCCTCGCCTTGTGGGCCCGCGGTCCTGACGGCGAACTGGCGATGTCCGCCACGGCCGCCTTCGACTGAGGCGGCGCGTCCGCACCCTACCCCGACACATCATCACAAGGAGACAAGAGACATGGCACAACACCTGAGCGGACCGGCGAGCCTCGAAGGCCAGGTCGCGCTGATCACGGGCGGCGCCGGCGGCATGGGCCGCGCCATCGCGCAGGCCTTCAGGGCGGCCGGCGCCCGCGTGGTCGCCACCGACCGCGCCGAGCACGAAGACATCGGCGCCGGCATCGCCTACCGCCGCTACGACGTGACGTCGCGCGCCGACACCGACCAGGTGGTCGACGCCGTGATCGCCGAACACGGCAAGGTCGACATCCTGGTGCTGTGCGCCGGCATCATCGCCCGCACGCCGCTGGCCGACAGCACCGACGACGAATGGGATTCGATCATGTCGGTCAACCTGCGCGGCGTGGTCAACCCGACCCGCAAGCTGTTCCCGCTGATGTGCGAGCGCGGCTTCGGCAAGATCCTCGCGGCCGGCTCGATCGCGGCCAAGAACGGCGGCGTCGCCTCCGGCCCGGCCTATGTGGCCTCGAAGGCCGCGGTGCACGGGATGATGCGCTGGATCGCCAAGGCGGGCGCGCCGCACGGCGTCTATGCCAACGTGCTGGCCCCCGGACCGGTGGAGACGGCGATGTGGGCCAACGTCACGGGCGGCAGCGTGGCGCCCTCGGCCAACACCACCGTGCCGCTGGGCCGCTACGGCAACGCCGAAGACATCGCGCAGGCGGCGCTGTTCCTGTGCTCGCCGGCCTCCAACTGGATCACGGGCACGTCGCTGGACATCAGCGGCGGCATGTGGATGGACTGACGGGGAACCCGCATGGCAAACGACGCAGCAACCGTGATCGGCTTCATCGGCCTCGGCGTGATGGGCGGGCCGATGTGCCGCAACATGGCACTCAAGCACGCCGGCGAAGTGATCGCCTTCGACATGAACGCCGACGCCTTCCAGGCGCTGGAGGGCACGAAGGCGCGCCGGGTCGGCACGCTGGCCGAGCTGGCGGCCGAGGCCGACGTGGTCTTCCTCTCGCTGCCCGGCGGACCGCAGGTCGAGCAGGTCTGCCTCGGGCCGCAGGGCCTCACGGCCGGCGCCCGCCGCCCCGCGGTGATCGTCGACCTGAGCACCACCACGGTCGAGAGCGCGCGCCGGGTCGGCGAGCGCCTCGCAGCCCTCGACGTCGCCTTCGCCGATGCGCCGGTGGCCCGCACCCGCGAAGCCGCGCAGCGCGGCGAGCTGAGCCTCATGGTGGGCGCAGGCGTTGCGCTGTTCGCGCGCATCGAGCCGCTGCTGCGCTACATCGGCTCCGACGTCACCCGCTGCGGCGAGCTGGGCTGCGGCCAGGTCGTGAAGCTGATCAACAACGCGCTGGTGTTCGAGCACACGATGGCCCTGGCCGAGATGATGGTCATCGGCGAGCGCGCCGGCGTGCAGCCGGGCGTGCTGCTGGATGCCGTCTCCAAGGGCTCGGGCGACAGCTTCGTGCTGCGCAACCACGGCCGCAAGGCGATGCTGCCGCGCCAGTTCCCCGAGAAGTCCTTCCCGCCCGAATACGCGCTCAAGGACATCGGCTACATGCTGGAGCTCGCCGCGCAGGTCGGCACCGCGGCCCACGTCACCGAGCTGGCGCAGCGCTACTACACGGCGACCGCACGCCAGGGCTGGGGCGGCTGCTATTTCCCGGCGGTGATCGAGCTGATCGACCGCAACCTCGGTCCGGCGCCCGCCGCGATCACCCACGGCGCCTGACCCCATGTCCGACCTCATCGGCCTGGTCTGGGCAGGCATCGTCAGCGGATCGCTCTACGCGATGGGCGCGATCGGCATCGTGCTGATCTACAAGAGCTCCAACGTGGTGAACTTCGCGCACGGCAACCTCGCGGGCTTCGCCGCCTTCCTGGTCTTCGGTTTCACGGCCGGCACCTTTGCCGAGATGTCGTGGCTGCCGGCCGTGCTGCTGACGCTGGCGATCATGGTCGCGGTGATGGCGCTCAGCTACCTGCTGATCGCGCCGCTGGTGTTCAAGTCGGACCTCACCAGCACCATCGCGACGCTGGGCATCGGGCTGGTGATGCAGGGCCTGACCCAGCTGGTGTTCGGCTCCAACGTGGTGTCGATGGACCTGCCGCTGCCGCGCTGGCGCATGCAGCTGGGCTCGCTCCAGGTGTCTTCCTACGACCTCGCGGTGCTGGCCGTGACCACCGTGGCGATCGGGCTGCTCTACCTGCTGATCGAGCGCACCCGCATCGGCATCGCTTTTCGTGCCGTGTCGGCGAACCCTTTCGCCAGCCGCGTCTGCGGGCTCAACCTGCGCGGCGTGCATGTGTTCTCGTGGGTGGTGGCGGGCCTGCTCGGGCTGGTCGCCTCGCTGCTGATCGTGCCGACCACCTTCCTGTCGTCGACCAGCGTGGCGTCGTTCATGCTGCAGTCCTTCGCGGCGGCCGTGGTCGGCGGCTTCAGCAGCCTGGCCGGCGCCGTGGTGGGCGGCATCTTCATCGGCGTGCTGATGAACCTGCTGTCCTTCTACCTGTCGGCGGAGTTCAACAACAGCTACCTGCTGGTCACGATCCTGCTCGTGCTCAACGTGTTTCCCAAGGGCGTGCTCGCCATTCGAGGGGGTGCCCGTGTCTAGCCTGCCGATCGATTCGATGCCGCCCGCCGCCGCGCCGTCCGCGGCCCGCACCACCGGCGCGGCCCGGGCGCGCCAGGCCGGCATGGCGCTGGGCCTGCTCGCGCTGCTGGCGCTGCCGCTGGTCTCCGGCGGCTACTGGACCTTCACGCTCGGCGTCTGCTTCGCCAATGCGATCGCGATCATCTCGGTCAGCTTCCTGGTGCGCTACGGCGGCGAGGTCTCGATCGGCCATGGCGTGTTCGTCGCCGCCGGCGCCTACACGGTCGCGCTGGTCGAGAAATACCTCGGCCTTTCGCTCTGGGCCAGCCTGCCGCTGGCCGCAGTGGTCGGCGGGCTGCTCGGGCTGGTGTTCGCCTTTCCGTCGCGCAACATGTCCGGCATCTACCTGGCCGTCACCACGATGGCGCTGGCCCTGGCGCTTCCCGAGTTGCTGCTGCACTTCTCGGCCGTGTCCGGCGGCTACGAAGGCCTGTACGTGAAGCTCGATGCGCTGCCGGGCGTGCCGAAGAACCTGCAGCGCTACTACTTGCCGCTGCTGGGCCTGGTCGCCGTGGCCCTGCTGCTGCGCCACTTCCGGCGTTCGCGCCAGGCGATGGCGCTGCTCTTGATCCGCACCTCGGCCCATGCCGCCGAGTCCTTCGGCGTACGGCGCAGCTGGGCCCGCCTGTCGGTCATGGCGCTGAGCGCGGCGATCGCGGCGATCGGCGGCGCCCTGCTCTCGTTCAGCTCCTCCACCGTCTCGCCCAACAGCTTCACGCTCTGGACCTCGATCTTCCTGCTGGTCGGCTCGGTGGTCTGCCTGCACTCGATGTCGGTCGTCGGCAGCCTGATCGGCGGCGTCTTCCTCACCTTGATGCCGCTGCTGCTGGCCGGCGCCGGCGACTGGGTGCCGATCCTCTACGGCGGCGCGCTGCTGGCGGTGGTGCTCGGCGTCAATGCGCTGCCGGCGGCGCTGCGGGCGCGGCTCGAAGGAGGCCATTCATGAGCACCGTCGCCATGGCGCCTTCGCTGGTGGTGCAGGACCTGGCCCTGTCCTTCGGCGGCATCCAGGTGCTGCAGGGCATCGCGCTGCAGATGCGCGCGGGCGAGATCACCGGGCTGATCGGCCCCAACGGTGCCGGCAAGACCAGCTTCTTCAATTGCCTCACCGGCCTCTACGCGCCGCAGCAGGGCAGCATGCGGCTGGGCGACGTCGGCCTCGGCGGCATCGCGCCCACCGGCCGCGCCGCGCTCGGCTTCTCGCGCAGCTTCCAGCACGTGGTGCTGTGCCCCGAGCTGAGCATCGCCGAGAACGTGATGATCGGCCTCGACCGCCAGTCGACCACCGGCTGGCTCGACGCCTTCCTGCCGCTGCCGCGCGGCCGGCGCGAGCGCGCCCTGCACCGCGAACGCGCGCTGTCGGCGCTGGCCCGGCTGGGCATCGCGCAGGTGGCCGACGAGGCGCCCGCCAGCCTGCCGCCCGGCGTGCTGCGGCTGGCCGAGATCGCCCGCGCCATCGCCGGCGAGCCGCGCGTGCTGCTGCTCGACGAGCCGGCGGCCGGCCTGAACTCGGTCGAGACGCGTGACCTCTCGACGGCGCTGATGCGGCTGCGCTCGCCGCAATTGGTGATGGTGGTGGTCGAGCACGACATGGACCTGATCATGGAAGTGTGCGACACCATCCACGTGCTCAACGTGGGCCGGCTGCTGGCCTCGGGCAGCCCGGCGCAGGTCCGTTCCAACCCGGACGTGGTGCGCGTCTATCTCGGAGACGACGATGAGTGAAGCCGCTTCGGACCTGCTCCAGGTCGAGGGCCTGACCGTGCGCTACGGCGCCGGCCCGGTGGTGCACGGCATCGGGCTGGCCATGGCCAGCGCCACGGTGGCGGCGCTGCTGGGCGCCAACGGCGCCGGCAAGTCGAGCACGCTGCGGGCCATCGCCGGGCTGGAACCGGCCCAGGGCCGCGTGCTGTTCGAGGGCCAGGACATCAGCGGCTGGTCGTCTGCGCGGCGCTTTCGGGCCGGCATCGCCTACGTGCCGGAAGGCCGGGCGATCGTCACCGACCTCTCGGTGGCGGACAACCTCACGCTCGGCGCCTACTTCGTCGATGCCGCCACCCGGGCACGGCGGCGCCAGGTGGTGCTCGATTTCTTCCCCGAGATCGCGAACCGCCTGAAGGCGCCGGCCGGCCTGCTGAGCGGGGGCGAGCAACAGATGCTGGCGATCGGCCGCGGCCTGATGTCGGCGCCGCGCCTGCTGCTGCTGGACGAGCCTTCGCTCGGCCTGGCGCCGCTGCTGGTGGCCCGCGTCTACGAGCGGCTGGCGCGCATCCAGCAGGAGCAGCAGCTCGCCGCGCTGCTGGTCGAGCAGAGCTTCCACGCGGCCGCCAAGCTGGCTTCGCGCGCCTGGGTGATGCGGCACGGCCACATCGTCGGCGAACTCGACGCCCAGGCGCTGCGCACCCGCGAAGGCCGCCAGCAGGCGATCGACGCCTACCTGGGCGCGCGCCAGGGCGAGGCGGCCCACGCATGACATCCCAAGGAGAGCCCGTGACCCTGAAGTTGCAAGGCGACGTGATCGCCACCGGATTGCAGTTCCCGGAAGGACCGGTGGCGCTGCCCGACGGCAGCGTGCTGGTGGTCGAGATCGCCGCCGGCCGGCTGACCCGCGTGCTGCCCGGCGGCGAACTGCGCACGGTGGCGCAGCTGGGCGGCGGTCCCAACGGCGCCGCCATCGGCCCCGACGGCCGCTGCTACGTCTGCAACAACGGCGGCTTCAGCTGGCGCACCGACGACGGCTTCACGCGCCCCACCGGCCCGGCCGCCGACTACGAGGGCGGCGCGATCCAGCGCGTCGACCTCGACAGCGGCGCGGTCGAGATGCTCTACACCCACTGCGACGGCGTGCCGCTGCACGGGCCCAACGACATCGTGTTCGACGCCGACGGCGGCTTCTGGTTCAGCGACTTCGGCAAGACCTTCGACGACCGGATCCTGCGCGGCGCCGTGTACTTCGCCCGCACCGACGGCAGCTTCATCCGCCGGGCGGCCCATCCGGTGCTCACGCCCAACGGCGTCGGCCTGTCGCCGGACGGGCGCACGCTGTACGTGAGCGAGACCGAGACCAGCCGGCTCTGGGCCTACCCCGTCACCGGCCGCGGACAGCTCGGGCACGAGGCCTGGCCGTCGCCCAACGGCGGGCGCCTGGTGCACGGACTGCCGGGCTTCCAGCGCTTCGATTCGCTGGCCGTGGAGGCCGGCGGCAACATCTGCGTCGCGACCCTGGTGCGCGGCGGCATCAGCGTGTTCGCGCCCACCGGGGAGCTGCTGGAGTTCCACGCGGCGCCCGAAGGCTACTGCACCAACATCTGCTTCGGCGGCGCCGACCGGCGCACGGCCTACATCACGCTCTCCGGCCATGGCGAACTGTTCGCGGCGCGCTGGCCGCGCGCCGGCCTGGCGCTCTCGTCATGACGGCAACCCGGAAAGACCTTCCCATGAAGCAACTCGCCAACCCGGGCCGCCGCCGCTTCCTGCAGGCCGGCGCCGCCGTGGCCGCCGTCGCCGCCGGCTCGCTGCCGGTGTCGGCCCAGTCGGCCTGGCCGACGCGGGCGATCCGCATCATCGTGCCCTACGCGGCCGGCCAGGGCGCGGACGTGCTGGCGCGGCTGATCGGCAACGAGTTGTCGCTGACCCTCAACCAGGGCATCGTGGTCGACAACCGGGCCGGCGCGGGCGGCAACATCGGCGCCGCGGCGGCCGCCAAGTCGCCGCCCGACGGCTACACCTTCGTGCTCGGCACCAACGCCACGCATGCGGCCAACGAGTTCCTGTTCCCCGCCCTGGGCTTCCATCCGGCCACCGACTTCGAGGCCGTGGCGATGCTGGGGCTGCTGCCGATGGTGATCTGCACCTCGGCGCCCGAACTCCCCACCAACGGCATCGCCGAGCTGGTGGCGCGGGCCCGCGCCAAGCCCGGCACGCTGAACGTCGGGCTGCCCAGCACCACGGCCAACGTCGTGTTCGCGCAGTTCGTGAAGGCGGCGCAGGCACCGCTGTTCGGCGTCAAGTACAAGTCCTCCGGCCAGGCCATGACCGATGTGCTCGGCGGCCAGATCCCGCTGGCCATCGACACCGTGACCGCGGCCCGGCCGCTGATCGCTTCCGGCAAGCTGCGCGCGCTGGGCGTCACCTCGCTCAAGGCCACCGAGATGCTGCCCGGCGTGAAGCCGGTGTCGGAGCAGGGCGTGCCGGGCTTCGAGGTCGTGGCCTGGGATGCATTGTTCGCGCCGCGCGGCACGCCGGCCGAGATCGTCGAGAAGGTCGCCGAGCATGTCCAGCGAGCGCTGCAGGCCGCCGAGACCCGGCGCCGGCTGCTGGAGATCGGCGTCGAGCCCCTGTTCTTGGGCCCGGCCCAGCTCGACGCCTTCGTGAAAGCAGAGCGCCCCAAGTGGGGCGAAGTCATCAAGGCCGCGGACATCCGCGTCGACTGAAGCACCCGGAGGCCATGTCACGTCACCCAAGGTAGAACTTTTTTCCCCTAAAGAATGCATCCTGCATTTCATTGATTCCCAGTCCACAGGAGATTTCACTTGACCACTGCCACCGCCACCCTCACCGCCCCTTCCGATGTCGGCACCGCGCCCGCGGAAGGCCTGATCACCGACCAGGCGATCGCCGACGCCCGCGCCATGATCGGCCTGCACCTGCGGCCCGAAGGCCCGTACCTGCAGGACGCCACGGCCGACACCCTGCGCAACTGGTGCAACGGCATCGGCGACCTGAATCCGCTCTACCGCGACATCGGCTACGGCGCTGCCAGCCGCTACGGCACGATGCTCGCGCATCCAATGTTCCCGATGGCCTTCGGCTGGCTCGGCCGCACCCGCTGGGGCCTGCCGGGCGTGCACGGCTTCTATGCCGGCAACGACTGGGAGCTGATCCGCCACGTGCGCCCGGGCGACCGCATCACGCCGATCGAGCGGGTGGTCGGGGTCGAGGTCAAGGAAAGCAAGTTCTCCGGCCGGCTGGTGCTGCAGTACGTCGAGGCCTGCTACTTCAACCAGCGCGGCGAGCTGGTGGCGCGGGCGCTCGGCACCTGCACCCGCCATGAGCGCAAGGCGGCGCGCGACGCCGGCAAGTACAAGGAGATCGTCCAGCACGAATACACGAACGAGATGCACGACCGCATCGACCAGATGGTGCTGGACGAGCCCAGGAACATCCGCGGCGCCAACGTGCGCTACTGGGAAGAGGTGCAGGAAGGCGAGGAGCTGCCGACCATCGCGCGCGGCCCGCTGTCGCTGATGGACACCATGGGCTTCCTGGTCGGCTGCGGCCGCGGCCACACGCACGGCGTGGTGCTGCAGGCGGCGGTCAAGCACCCGGGCCATTTCTTCCGCAATCCCGAGGCCGGCGGCGGCGTCGAGTACACCGGCATCGGCCACCACCGCGAATCGGTGGCCAAGGAGGTCGGCGTGCCGGGCACCTACGACTACGGGCCGCAGCGCTCGTCGTGGATGTGCACGCTGGTCACCAACTGGATGGGCGACGCCGGCGTCATCAAGCGCGTGCGCACCGAGATGCGGCGCTTCAACATCGTCGGCGACACCACCTTCTGCAAGGCCAAGGTCGTGCGCAAGTACGTGAAGGACAAGACGGCGCTGGTCGACATCGAGATCGCCGCCGAGAACCAGCGCGGCGAAGTGACGACGCCGGGCATCGCCACCGTGGCGCTGCCGTCGCGCGACGTCCGGCTGCCGGCCTTCATCGACGGCTCCGGCGTCGACCTCGAGCTGCCGGTGATCCGCTGAGCGCCAGGCCCCGCAACTTCCGCGAAAGACCTCACATGCTGTTCGAAGAAGCGTCGCCATCCGCGGGGCTGCCCCTGGCGGGCTGCCGCGTGGTGGAACGGTCGCGCACGGTGGCGGCGGCCTACGCCGGCCGGCTGCTGGCCGCCATGGGTGCGCAGGTCGTCATGCTCGAGCCCGAGGCGGGTTCGCCGCTGCGGCAGGCGCCCCCGCTGCTGGAAGACACGGGCGAGAGCGCGCTGTTCGCCTACCTCTGCGTCGGCAAGCGCAGCCTGGTCTGCGACCCGCTCACGCCCGAGGGGCAGGCGGTGCTGGCGCGCGAGCTGGACGGGGCCGACATCCTGATCGACGACACGCCGGTGCGTTCGCGGGCCGCCGCGGGCCTCGACCCGGAGTCGATCCACCGGCGCTTCGCCAGCCTGGTCCACGTCAGCGTGCTGCCCTTCGGCGCCAGCGGCCCGAAGGCGCACTGGGACGGCGAGGAGGTGAACCTGCTGCATGCCGGGGGCGAGGGCTTCCTGCTGCCCAACGGCCTGTCGCACGAGCTGTTCCCGGACCGGCCGCCGCTCAAGATCTACGGCCACTTCGCCGGCTACCAGGGGGGCAGCACCGCGGTGACCTGCGCGCTCGCCGCCTGGTGGGCGGTGCCCGCGGCCGGCGGCCAGTATGTCGACGTGTCGGTGCAGGACGCGGTGCTCTCGGTGGGCGCCTTCGCCCTGCAGCGCCTGGGCGACGGTTCGCTCGAACACCGGACCACCCGCAGCTTCCGTTACGGCGGCGTGTTCGAGACGCTCGACGGCTACCTGGAGCTGCTCACGCTCGAGGACCGGCAGTGGGGTGCGCTGGTCGAGCTGCTCGGCCGCCCCGCCTGGGCCGGCGAAGAAGCCCTGCGCGACCCGCTCGAACGCAGCCGGCGCGGCGCCGAGATCAACGGCCACATCCGCGAATGGATGGCCGCCCACCGGGTCGAGGACATCGTCCGGCGGGCCCAGGAACTCGGCGTGCCGGCCGCCAAGTACCGCACGCCGGTGGAGGTGAGCG
The DNA here is from genome assembly GCF_030316845.1 of Variovorax davisae. Classification (GTDB taxonomy): domain Bacteria; phylum Pseudomonadota; class Gammaproteobacteria; order Burkholderiales; family Burkholderiaceae_C; genus Variovorax; species Variovorax davisae. The sequence goes on along the minus strand of NZ_JASZYS010000008.1, from coordinate 96,827 downwards.
AAGGCGAGCACGAGCGCGCGCGCGGCCTGTTCGCGCCGGCGCTGCTCGAAAGCGGCGAGCCGGTCGACGTGCTGATGGCGCCGTTCCAGTTCCGATGCACGCCCCTGCAGCGCGGCGGCCGGGTGCCGGCGCTGGGCGAGATGGCGGCGGAGGCGACCGCATGACGCGCCCGCAGGCCCCGCTGGCCGGCGTGCGGATCGCGGACTTCACGATCCACGCGGCCGGCCCCTTCTGCACCCACCTGCTGTCCCAGCTCGGTGCCGAGTGCATCAAGATCGAGAGCCGCACGCGGCCCGACGCCTTTCGCAAGCCGCATGCGGTCTACGGCCGCATGCAGGCGGCGACCTTCGACCAGGTGTCGGCCAACAAGCTGTCGGTGCGGCTCAACCTCAAGCACCCCGAGGCGGTGGCGATCGCCAAGCGGATCGTCGCCCTCTCCGACATCGCCGCCGAGAGCTTCCGGCCCGGCGTGATGAAGCGCCTGGGCCTCGACTTCGAGGCCCTGCGCGAAGCCAGGCCGGACATCGTCCTGCTGTCGCTGTCCTCCTGCGGCCAGAGCGGCCCGGATTCGCACTTCGCCGGCTACGCGCCGCTGTTCGGCGCCTGGGGCGGGCTGGGCTGGATGAGCGGCTACAGCGACGGGCCGCCGGTGGAGATGCGCCACGTGATGGACCACTCGGCCGGCGTCCATGCGGCGGCGGCCACGCTGGCCGCGCTGCACCAGCGCCGCCGCACCGGCCGCGCGCAGCATGTGGACCTGGCCGCGCGCGAGGTGGCCTCGGCCATGATCGGCGACGCGCTGGTGCTGGCCAGCCGCGGCAGCACGCCGCTGCGGCCCGGCAACGGCGACGCGGCGATGGCGCCGCACGGCGTGTACGCCACCGGCCAGCCCGATCGCTGGCTGACCCTGGCGGTGCGCAGCGACCCCGAATGGGTCGCGCTGCTGGAGGTGCTCGCCCCGGAGATGCCGCAGGACCCGCGCTTCGCCACCGCGCCGGCACGCCGCAGCCGGCACGCCGAGATCGACGCCCTGCTCACCCGCTGGCTGGCCGGGCGCGACGCCGACCGGACCGCGGCGCAGCTGCAGCAGGCCGGCGTCTGCGCCCATGTGTCTTGGACCATGCAGGACGTGGCGGACGACCCGCACCTGCGCGAGCGCGGCGCGCTGGTCGAGGTCAGTGCGCCGGGCATCGAGCCGCGGCTGGCCGTGGGTGCGCCCGGGCGCTTCTCGGCCTCGGACGGCGTCGGCATCCGGCGCCTGACGCCGACGCTGGGGCAGGACGAGGACTATGTCTTCGGCGAACTGCTGGGCATCGACGCGGCCCGGCGCGCCGACCTGGTGGAGCGCGAGGTGATCCTGTAGAAACAGACCGACGAGGCGCCCGCGCGCCCTCTTTCAACGAACCCGAGGAATGCAAGAAATGACTTCGTCCATCTATCTCGTGCTGGACATGGAGAACGACCTCGTCCACGCGGACGGGCCGAACGGCAAGGCCGCCTACGGCGAGCAGGTGCGCGGCCGCCGCATCCTGGAGAACACCCGCGCGGCGCTGGACAAGGCCCGCGCCGCCAAGGTGCCGGTCGGCTTCGTGCGGGTCGGCTTCTCGCCGGACTACCGCGAATGCCCGCCCGATTCGCCGATCTTCTCGGGCGCGCGCAAGAACGGCATCTTCCAGCTCGGCAGCTGGGGCACCGAGGTCCATCCGGACCTCGGCCAGCAAGCCGGCGACTTCGACATCGTCAAGCACCGGGTCAGCCCGTTCTACAGCACCAGCCTGGAGGCGATCCTGCGCGCCCGGGGCATCCGGCGGATCTACTGCTCCGGCATCTCCACCAACGCGGTGGTCCAGGCCACCGTGCGCGAGGGCCACGACCGCGACTACGAGATCGTGGTGCTGGAGGACTGCTGCTGCGCGCTGTCGGCCGAGGAGCACGACGGCGCCATCCAGGGCCTGCGCCGCTTCTGCCGCCTGACGACGTCGCAGGACGTGGTGTTCGAGTGAGGCCCGCGGTGCGCATCGACCGCAGCCTGCTGTTCGTGCCGGGCCACCGCCCGGAGCGCTTCGACAAGGCCGCGGACAGCGGCAGCCACGCGCTGATCCTCGACCTCGAGGACGCCGTCGCGCCGGCCGACAAGGCGCAGGCGCGCGACCATGTCGCCGCCTGGCTGGCGGGCGGCCGCCCGGCCTTCGTGCGCGTCAACGCCCTGCCGACCGAATGGCACGCGGACGACCTGCGCATGCTGCAGGCGGCGCCCGCGGCGGGCCTGATGCTGCCCAAGGCGGATGCCGATTCGCTGGCGCGCACGGTCCGGGCCCTGCCCGGGCGCCGGGTCATCGCGCTGGTCGAGACCGTGGCCGGCTGGCTGTCGCTGGCGGCCATGGCACAAGTGGCCGGCCTGGAGCGCTTCGCCTTCGGCAGCGTCGATTTCGCCACCGAGAGCGGCATCGCCGACGAGGGCGAGGCACTGACGCCGGTGCGCATCCAGATCGTGCTGCAGTCCTGCCATGCCGGACTGGCGGCGCCGATCGACGGCGTCAGCCTGGCCTTCACCGACGAGGCGCGCATGCGCTCGGACGCGCTGCGCTCGCGCCAGCTCGGCTTCGGCGGCAAGCTGTGCATCCATCCGCGCCAGGTCGGCGCCGTGCATGCGGCCTTCCTGCCGACGCCGCAGGAGCAGCAGTGGGCGCTGGCGGTGCTGGCCGCCTCCGAGGCCAGCGGCGGCGCCGCGACCTCGCTGGCCGGCCAGATGATCGACCGGCCGGTGGTCGAGCGCGCGCAGCGGATCGTGGCCGACAGCCAGGCCGGCGGCGCCGCTTAGAATCCGGCCACCAGGAGGGGTTGCTTGCCCGGGGCGGCCTGCCCGGCAGCTCCAGTCAGGCTGCAGCAGATGGAATATCGAACCAAAGAAGAGCAGGTCGCGGACTACCTGCGCGAGAGGATCATCTCGGGCGTGTACTCGCGCGGCTCGCGCCTCAAGCAGGCGGAGATCGCCGAGCAGCTGCACCTGAGCATCACGCCCGTGCGCGAGGCCCTCAAGCTGCTGGCGGCCGAGGGCTATGTCAGCGGCGATTCCTACCGGGGTTCGCGGGTCGTGCCCTTCGATGCCGCGGCCTCCGGCGAGATCCTGAACCTGCGGCTGATGCTCGAGGCGCAGCTGGTGCGCGGCGCGGTCGAGAAAGTCACCTCCAAGGACATCGCCGAGCTGCACGCGCTGGCGGACGAATTCGCCAAGGCCTTCGAGACCGGCGACCGCGCCACGGCCCGCGGCGTCAACTACCGCTTCCACCGGCGCCTGTACGACTGCGCCAACATGCCCCAGACCCTGCATTTCGTGCAGATCCTGTGGGCGCGCTATCCCTTCGACCTGATCAACGCGGTCGAAGGCCGCGGCCAGGAGGCCGTCAAGGAGCACGACGAGATCCTGCAGGCGCTCACGACCGGCGACGCCTCGGCCGCCATGTTCGCGATGCGCAAGCACATCGAGTCGGGGTGGACGGTGCTGAAGTCGGTCTAGGCCCTGTCGTCCAGCGCGAAGCCGGTATCGAAGGTCGGCCGCACGTCCAGCGGCCGCGGGATCAGCCCCACCCGGTGGTAGAAGTCGGCGGTGCGCTGCTGGTCGGCGATCACCCTGGCGTCGATCGGCACCCACTTCTGCTGGCGCCGCTCGAACTGCAGCTTCGCGGCCTCGGGCGGAATGCCGATGATCTTCGCCAGCGTGGCCGAGAAGGCGTCGACGTTGCGGTACGACCAGTCCTGGGCCTTCACCACGCGGCGCAGGAAGTCCTGCAGCAGCGGCCGCTTGGCCGCGATCGCGGCGTCGGTCGCGGCCAGGTAGCTCAGGCCGGGCAACAGCCCGCGCCCGCTCACCAGCACCCGGGCATGGCCGCTGGTTTCCGCCAGGGCGGTGTAGGGCTCCCAGGTGGCCCAGGCGTCGACCGCGCCCTGGGTCAGGGCCAGCTTGGCATCGGCCGGGGCGAGGAAGCGCAGGTTCACGTCCTCCGGCTTCAAGCCGGCCGCAGTGATGGCCTTGAGGGTGACGTAGTGGCCGATCGAACCGCGGTTGGTCGCGATGCTCCTGCCCTTGAGGTCGGCCGCGGATTTCAGTGGCGAATCGGGGCGCACGAGCACGGCGGTGCCGTAGGCGTCGGAGCGGTTGGCGCCGATCGCCTTGACGCGCGTGCCGGCCGCCAGCGCGAAGATCAGCGGCGCGTCGCCGATCGGGCCCGAGTCCACGGCCGCCGCATTGAGCGCCTCGGCCAGCGGCGCGGCGGCCGGGAACTCCGACCACTGGATGTCGTAGCCCAGGCCCTCCAGCCCGCCCGCGGCCTCGAGCAGCGCCCGCAGCCCGCCCTTCTGGTCGCCGGCCTTGAGCACCGGGCGCGACTGGGCGCGCAGGGCGGCGGCCGGCAAGGCGAGCGCGGCAGCGGCCGCGAGCGAATGGGTGATGAACTGGCGGCGCGGTGCGCGGATCATGATGAAGAACTCCTTGAAGATGGAAGGCGGATGAAGGAACTCAATGGACGAAGCCGCCCTTGAGGAAGCGCACCGGCTCGGCGTCCATGCGGGCGATGAGTGCGCCGAGGCCGTCGCCCGGCGGCGCGGCCGGCGCGCTGCGGCTGCCGGCCTCGGTGCGGCACAGCAGGTCGTCTTCCGACCAGGCCGCCTGGCCCGGCGCACCGAGCGCGCGCAGCCAGCCGTCGCGATCGACCAGCCACTGCGTGCCGGCCAGCGCGGTGGTGCCGGCGATCAGCGAGAACGCGTGCCAGGCGGCGCTCGACTCGGCGACGCATTCGCCGCCGGCGCCCGACGCCGCCTCGTCCCCGCGGCGCAGCAGCACCGTGACCACGCGCGGGTCCTCGCGCAGCGCGGCCTGGGGCGTGCCGGCCGCCACGATGCGCAGCCGCTGGCCGCGCCAGCTCGCCAGCCGGCGCGGCGGCCGGGCTTCGCAGCGCACCTCGACATCGGGCAGGCCCACGGGCCCGGCCCAGGCACCGGTCGCGCGCAGGCTCTGGCCGGCGGCCTGGGCCTTCATGAAGTCGATCAGCGCCCAGGCGTCGGCGTCGCCGAGCTGGGCGAAGGCGGGCATGGTCGCAGCGCCATGGCGATCCTGCATGCCATGCAGCAGGCGCCAGAGCAGCTCGCCATCGGCGCGCCGCCAGAGCAGCGGGCCGGCCAGGTCCGGCGGCCAGACCGGCTGCGCCGCCGCGAGCGGGCCCTGGCCGCGCCCGTCGACGCCATGGCAGGCGACGCAGTGCTGCGCATAGAGCTCGCCGCCGCGCGCGATCGACACCGCGTCGAAGCCGGTCGGCGAGCGGTGGAAGCTGGTCGGAACCGCCGGCACGAACAGCACCGAGGCCTGAGGCCACGGCGCGGCGACGAGCAGCAGCGGCACCGCCGCGACCAAGAACCAGCGCGGCTTGCGCCAGAGCGCCGCGAGCCCCAGCGCCAGCGCCGCGAGCGCCAGCACGAGCAGCGTCAGGGCCAGTCGCCGGGCCTGGCCGGCGTCGATCAGCAGGTGCTCGCCCGACAGCCGCAGCGCCCAGGGCCAGGCCGCCTGGCCATGGCTGGTGCCGGCCAGGCCGGCCCAGGCCAGCAGCCCGAGCAGGCCTTCCTGCGCCCTCTGCAGACACCCGACCAGCGGATCCAGCCACCCGGCATCCGGCGTGCGGATCACCGCGGCGTCACCAGGTCGCGTCGAGGCCGAGGTGCCGCAGCGCCTCGTGCCGCAGCGCCGCCAGCCGCGGGTGGCCGCGATGCCGGGGGTACGGCAGGTCGACCACCAGCTCCGCCGTGATGCGCGCCGGCCGGTCGCTCAGCACGATCACGCGGTTGGCGAGGAACAGGGCCTCTTCCACGTCGTGCGTGACCAGCAGCGCCGAGAAGCCGGCACGCTGCCACAGGTTCACCAGCTCGCTCTGCATCGCGATGCGCGTGAGCGAATCCAGCTTGCCCAGCGGCTCGTCGAGCACCAGCAACTGCGGATCGTTGACCAGCGCGCGCGCCAGCGCCACCCGCTGCGCCATGCCGCCCGAGAGCTGGTGCGGAAAGCTCTTCGCGAAGTCGCCGAGCCCGACCAGCGCCAGCGCGTCGTCGACGCGTCCGCGCTGCGTCTTCAGCAGTCCGCGCGCCTGCAGGCCCAGCGCCACGTTGTCCCAGACGCTGCGCCAGGGGTAGAGCGTCGGGTCCTGGAATACGACGATGCGCGAGGGATCGGGCCGCGCGATCGGGGCATCGCCCTGCGTGATGCGGCCGGTGGTCGCCGGCTCGAGCCCGGCCACCAGCCGCAGCAAGGTCGACTTGCCGCAGCCGCTGGGCCCCAGCAGCGCGACGAACTCGCCGGCGCGCACCTGCAGGTCGATGCCGTCGAGCACCTGCAGCACGCCGCCCTGCTGCTGCCTGAACCAGTGGCTGACCGCCTGGATGTCGATCCGCGCGCCGGCCTGCGCGACGGTGGCGGCGCTCACCATTTGACCGTCCCCTTCTGCCACGACAGCGCGCGGTCGCGCACCTTGAACAGCAGCGTGATCAGGCCCGAGCACAGCACCGCCATCACCAGCAGCGCCGCGTACATGTTCGGGTAGGCGGCCCAGCCCTGGGCCCACTGCAGGTACCAGCCGAGGCCGGCCTTGACGCCCATCATCTCGGCCGTCACCAGCACCGAGAAGGAAGCCCCCAGCCCCATGAACAGGCCGACGAAGACCTGCGGCAGCGCCGCCGGCACCGCCACCCGCAGCACCAGGAACCATTCGCTCGCGCCCAGCGTGCGGGCGACGTCGTAGTAGCTCTTGTTCACCGAGGCCACCCCCGACCAGGTCAGCACCGCCACCGGGAAGAAGGTGGCGAGCCCGACCAGGAACACGGCCGCGGCATAGCTCGACGGCGCGAAGAAGAAGGCCAGCGGCAGCAGCGCCGAGGCCGGCACCGGGCCGAGGAAGCGCAGCACCGGATGCACCCAGTAGCCGGCGATGCGCGACCAGCCGATCCACACGCCGATGGCGAAGCCGACCCCCGCGCCCAGCACGAAGCCGTGGGCCAGCAGGCGCAGCGAATGCGCGGTCGACAGGCCCAGCCGCGCCCAGTCCTCGACGGCGACGTCGAACAGGGTTTGCGGCGGCGCGAAGAAGGGTGGCGGCAGCAGGCCGAGCTTGGCGGTCAGCGCTTCCCAGAGCGCGAGCAGCAGCGGCGCGGCGACCAGCCACTGGCCGGCCGGGCGCAGCGTGCGCCCGAGCCGTCCGGCGCGGGCGCCGAGCAGGGCCACCACCCCGAGTGCGACCGCGACGGCGATCGCGCCGATGCCGAACTCCTGCGTGAAGTTCCAGTCGCTGAAGCCGACCTCGCGATTGGGCCACCAGACCGTCAGCACGCCGAGCGCCAGCCAGGCGGCCGCGGCGACGAGGCCGGTGCGCCAGACGCCGGCCGCGGCGGGCGGCTCCAGCACGGCGGGCGTGGCGGCGGGCTGCGCGTCGCGCCGCGCCGGCAGGCGCGCGGGCGGCGCCGGCGCGCGCGGCGGTGCGCCGAGGATGTTCCCGGCCGTCGTCATGCCAGCACGTCCACCGACACGTGGTTGGCGAGCCGCGCCGGATCGGTGCTCGACTTCAGCACGCCGACCGAGCGGAAGTCGCGGGCATAGAACTCGACCTCGTCGCGCAGGTTCTTGCCGACCGGGTGATGCGCGTGGGTCAGCGTGCCGAGCAGCGCCTGCAAGTCCTCGACCGGCACCTTCGGCGAATACTTCGCGAACAGCCTGGCCGACTCGTTCGGGTTCTCGGCCACGAAGTCCGAGGCCTGCACGATAGCGCGCACCAGCGCCGCCACCACCGGCCGGTCCTTCCGCACCAGTTCGCCGCGGGCGCCGACGATGCAGCAGACCTTGTCCTTGTACTCGCCGGAGAGGTTCGATGCCAGCTCCTGGTAGCGCCCCTTGTTGCGCTTCTCGATCAGGTACAGCGTCGGGTCGCCGTCCGCGATCGCCTGGATCTCGCCCTTGTTGACCGCGATGTCGAGCAGGTCGGCAGGGTACTGGCGCCAGGTGACGTCGCGGTCGGCATCGATGCCGTTCTTCTTCAGCAGGATCGAGAAGAAGTTCTTGCCCGGGCTCGCGATGTCCGACACGCCGATGGTCTTGCCCTTGAGCTTCTGCAGGTCGGTGACGCCGGCCTCCTTGACGCCGACCAGGCGCACGCAGCCGCCGTGCGAGCTGCCGACGATCTTGACGTCGAAGCCCGATTCGAGCGGCTTGAGCCAGCGGTGGATCATGCCGACCGCCGCATCGGCCTTGGCGGTGGCGAGCGATTCGAGCAGCTGGTCGGTCGATCCCGTGTAGTTGATCAGGTCGACCTGCAGGCCGTTCTTCTCGAAGATGCCGCGCTCCTGCGCCACCACCACGGGCGAGAGGCAGAAGGCGGAGGCGTTCCAGGCGAAGGTCAGCTTGCGCTGCTGCGACCAGGCGCGGGTGGCGATCAGGCCGCTGGCGGCGACGACGGCAGCGGCACCGCCGGCACGCAGCACGCGGCGGCGGGACAAGGAAGGGTTGTTCATGGCGTTGTGGACTCTCTGGTTCCGGTTCAGTCAAGCAGTTCGGGCTCGGCCTCGACCAGCCCTTCGTAGAGGCTCTCGAACGCATGCAGCGCGCCCTCGGGGCCGCCGATCTGCTGGTGGGTGTGGCGCGCCACCGCGTCGTCGATCGCCTGCGGCGTGCCGGCCGCCTCGGCCAGCAGCTGCGTGTGGCAGGCGTTGTCGAGCGCGATGTACCACCAGGCGGCGGCTTCCACGCTCGGGCCGGCGCTCAGGATGCCGTGGTTCTTGAGGATCGCGCCCTTGCGTCCGCCCAGCGCCCGGGCGATGCGCAGGCCCTCGCTCTCGTCGACCACCATGCCGGTGAAGTCGTCGAACAGGGCGTGGTCGTCGTGGAACACGCAGCCGTCCTGGGTCAGCGTGTCGAGCTTGCGGCCCAGGGTCGACCAGGCCTTGCCGTAGGTCGAATGCGTGTGGGCGGCGGCGATGACCTGCGGGTCGTGCTCGTGGATCGCGGCATGGATCGCGAAGGCCGCCTTGTTGAGCGGGCGCTCGCCGACCACGGTCTCGCCCGCCGCATTGACCAGCAGCAGGTCCGACACCTTGATGCGCGAGAAATGCACGCCCAGCGGATTGACCCAGAAGTGGTCCGTCAGTTCGGGGTCGCGCGCCGTGATGTGGCCTGCCAGCCCCTGCGCGAAGCCGAAGCGGGCGAACAGGCGGAAGGCCCCCGCCAGCCGCTCCTGCCGGTGGCGGCGCTCGGCTTCCAGGCCGCTGCGCGGTGCCGGCGGATCGAACCAGTACTTGCGCTGCGGGTTCGGGTTCAGGGCCAGCCGGCCGCGGCTGCGCTCCCCGCTGCGGTCGATGTCGAGTACGGCGCTCATGCGGTTCCTTCGGGCACGTGGATGCACGGCGGGCTCAAGCGGCCTGGCGCTGCGCGGCCACGCGCTGCGCCACCAGCTCGCGGGTGCGCGGGATCAGCTCGCGGCCGTAGTCGATCGCGTCCTCCAGCGGGTCGAAGCCGCGGATCAGGAAGGTGGTCACGCCGAGCGCGTGGTAGTCGAGCAGCGCATCGGCCACCTGCTCCGGGGTGCCGACCAGCGCGGTGCTGTTCGAACGGCCGCCGATCTCCTGTGCGACCGCGGTCCACAGCCGCTTGTCGAGCCGCGTGCCTTGCTCGGCGGCGGCCAGCAGGCGCTTGGCGCCTTCGCTCTGCAGCGGGCCGCCGCGGCCGAAGCCCTGCACCACGCGCAGGCGGCGAGTCTCGGCCAGGATGCCGTCGGCGCGCTCCCAGGCCTTGGCCTCGGTCTCGGCCAGGATGGGGCGGAACGAGACCGAGAAGCGCACCTGGCGCCCGTGGCGGGCGGCCTCGGCGCGGACGCGGCCGGTGAGCTCGCGCGCCTGGGCCAGCGACTCGCCCCACAGCGCGTAGACGTCCGCATGCTTGCCGGCCACCGGGATCGCGGCCTCCGAGGCGCCGCCGAAATACACCGGCACGTGCGGCCTGCCGTTCAGCGTCTGCACCGGCTTGACTTCGGAGAAGGCGTCCTTGAAGCGGTAGTGCGCGCCTTCGTGGTCGAAGGGCTTGTCGGCGGTCCAGACCTTGCGCAGCACCTCCAGGTATTCGTCGGTGCGCGCATAGCGCTGGTCGTGGTCGAGCCAGTCGCCGTCGCGCTTCTGCTCGTCGTCGGAGCCGCCCGAGATGTAGTGCACGCCGAGCCGGCCGCCGCTGAACTGGTCGAGCGAGGCGAACTGGCGCGCGGCCAGCGTCGGACTCACGAAGCCGGGGCGATGCGCCAGCATGAAGTGGATGCGCTCGGTCACCGAGGCGGCATAGGCCACGGTCAGGGTGGCGTCGGGGCTGGTGGAGTGGTGCGGCACCAGGACCCGGTCGAAGCCGGCCTGCTCGTGCGCCTGGGCGAAGGCGCGCACGTAGTCGCGGTCGATGGCGGGGCCGCGCGCGGGATGGATCTCGGAGACCTTCTGGGCCTGGATCATGCCGATGAATTCAATGTCGCTCATGTCGTTGCGTCCTGGGATGAAGAGAGAGTCAAAGGCCGGCTCAGGGCGGCGTCGAAGCTGCGGTCCCACAGCGGCGCCACGTCGGCCGGGCCGTCGAGCACGCCGAGCTTCAGGAAGGTGTCGGCCACCTCCTGGTGGCTGCGCACCGCGGCCGGGCTGACCGGGCCCAGCGCGTAGTCGTTGCTGCGGCCGTTGAAGAGCTCGATGATGTCGCCCACCGGCACCCGGGTCTCGGCCGACTGCGCCTTCGCGTAGTCGAGGTAGTTGGCGTTGGCCCAGGCGTAGGCGCGCTGCAGGCGCAGCAGGAAGTCCGTGATCGCGGCATGGCGCAGCGGGTCGTCCACCGCGCGCGGATTGGCATAGACCGGGAAGTTGCCCGACAGGTAGCCCTTGCCGGTCTTGATGATCCGGGCCCCGTGCTGGGTGCGCGCCAGCTGGCCGTTGTAGCCGTAGATGGCCCAGGCATCGAGGTCGCCGCGGGCGAAGGCCGACAGCCCGTCGGCCGGGCTCAGATTGATCGGCTGGATGTCGTTGAAAGACAGCCCCGCCTCCGCCAGCTGCTTGCTCAGGTAGTAGTGCGCGGTGGTGGCCCGCACATAGCCCACGCGCTTGCCCTTGAAGTCGGCGATGGTCCTGATCGGCGCATCCTTGCGCGCCAGCGTCGCCTGGTTGTTCAGGTCCTCGTGGATCACGGCGATGAAGCGCACCCTGGCCCTCTGCCGGGCGGCGAAGACGGCGGGGATCTCGCTGCCCGAGCCCAGGTCCAGCGCGTCGCCCTGGATCGCCTCGATGTGCAGCACGCCGTTGTTGAGCTCGCGCCAATCGATCCTGTAGGGCGTGCGGCCCTGGCCCGAGGCCTCGAGCAACGGGCGCCAGAGGCCCTTGTAGGTGCCGATGCGCAGCGTCAGCCCCGAGAACTCCGGGGCCGCCGCGCGGACCCGCGTGCCGGCGGCGCCGAGGGCGGCGGCGGCGCCCGCCGACTGCAGCCAGCGGCGGCGCGACCAGGCGGTGGAAGTGGCGTGGCGAGGCAATGTCATGGACGCCGACCGTAAGGCGCCGGCGCCCGAAAGCGAAGGCATGAAATCGAGTTTGGATATGCGGCTTGCGTCGTTGGCCGCGCGCGCCCCGGCCGCTAAGGTGCCGAGCCATGAGTTCCCAAGCCCTGCGCCGCCTGCCGGTGCCGCCCCACGAGGACGCCGCGCTGCTCGCGCGCCTGTCTGCCCGCTTCGCCGCCACGGCGGCCGACCACGACCGCAGCGGCGCCTTCCCGCGCGACAACTTCGCCGCGCTGCAGGCGCACGGCCTGATCGCCCTGGTCGCGCCGCGCGAACACGGCGGCGGCGGCGGCTCGCTCGAAGCGGCGCGCCGGGTGCTCGCCGCGGTGGCGTACGGCGAGCCGGCGACCGCGCTGATCCTGACCATGAGCTGGCTGCAGCAGCATGCGATCGGCCGCAGCGACAGCCGCTGGCCGGCCCACCTGCGCGAGCGCGTGCTGCGCGACGCCGTGCGCGATGGCGCCTTGATCAACGCCCTGCGCGTGGAGCCCGCGCTGGGATCGCCCGCCCGCGGCGGCCTGCCCGCCACGACCGCGCGCCGCGACGGCGACCGATGGAAACTGGACGGCCACAAGCTCTACACCACCGGCATCGAGGGCCTGCGCTGGCTGTCGGTGTGGGGCCGCACGGACGAACCGGCGCCGCGGGTCGGCGTCTTCCTGGTGCCGCGCGACGCGCCGGGCGTTCGCGTGGTCGCGAGCTGGGACCACCTGGGCCTGCGCGCATCCGGCAGCCACGAAGTGATCTTCGAGGACGTCGCGATCCCGCTCGACCATGCGGTCGACCTGCGGGCGCCGGCCGAATGGGCGCCCGACGCCGGCAGCCAGACCGACGTCGATGCCCATGCGGCGCAGCAGGCCTGGATGGTGGTGCTGCTGGGCACGCTCTACGACGCGGTGGCGCGGGCCGCGCGCGACTGGCTGCTCGGCTTCCTCAAGCACCGGGCCCCCGGCAGCCTGGGCGCGCCGCTGGCCAGCCTGCCGCGGGTGCAGGAGACGGTCGGCGAGATCGAGGCCCTGCTGCGCACCAACCGCGTGCTGCTCGACGATGCCGCCGCCGAGGTCGACGCCGGCCACGCGCCTTCGGCGGCCGACAGCGGCCTGCTGAAGTACACGGTCACGACCCAGGCGATCCGTGCGGTCGAGCTGGCGCTGCAATCGAGCGGCAACCACGGCCTGACGCGCCACAACCCGCTCGAGCGGCACTACCGCGACGTGCTGTGCAGCCGCATCCACACGCCGCAGAACGACGCCATCCTGGTGGGCGCGGGCCAGCGCGCCCTGGGCGCCGCGACCGCGCGATGAGCGCGGCGCCGCTGCGCGATTTCGTCGCCGACTTCGCCCGCCTGCTCGACCGGCGCCCGGACGAAGCCGACCTCCTCGAAGCCGGCGGCAGCCTGCTGCGCCGGCTGGTGGCGCGCGACGACTGGCTGCCGCAAGCCTTCGCGCGGCCCGATCCCGCGCGCTACCAGCAGTACCTGCTGCATGCCGATGCGGCCGGGCGCTTCTCGGTCGTGAGCTTCGTCTGGGGGCCCGGCCAGGCCACGCCGGTGCATGACCACACGGTGTGGGGCCTCATCGGCATGCTGCGCGGCGCCGAGTACAGCCAGCCCTATCGCGCGCAGGACGGCCTGATGAAGGCCGACGGGCCGCCGGTGCGGCTCGAGCCGGGCGATGTCGAGGCGGTGTCGCCCACGGTGGGCGACGTGCATCGCGTCCACAACGCCTTCGACGACCGGGTGTCGATCAGCATCCATGTCTACGGCGCCGACATCGGCACCGTGCAGCGCCATACTTACCCCGCCGGCGGCGGGCGCAAGCCCTTCGTCTCGGGCTATGCCAACACCCTGCTTCCCGATCTCCCCACCCCATGACCGTCGCCACCGCATTCCCCACCCTGTCCTTCGCCGACGTTCGGGCGCAGCTGCTCGCGCAGCACGAGATCGCCCTGCTCGACGTGCGCGAAGAAGACCCGTTCGCGCAGGCCCATCCGCTGTGGGCCGCGAACCTGCCGCTGTCGAGGCTCGAACTCGACGCCTGGCGGCGCATTCCGCGCCGCGACACCCTCATCGTTCTCTACGGAGCGCACGCGGGCGCCGATCTCGCACCGCTGGCCGCCAGCCGGCTCGCCACGCTGGGCTACACACGCGTCCATCTGCTCGAAGGCGGCCTCGATGGCTGGCGGCGCGCGGGCGGCGAGCTGTTCCGCGACGTCAACGTGCCGAGCAAGGCCTTCGGGGAACTGGTCGAGCACGAGCGCCACACGCCCTCCCTCTCGGCGCAGGAGGTCCGGGCGCTGATCGATGCGCGCGCCGACGTCGTGGTGCTCGACGCACGGCGCTTCGACGAATACCGCACCATGAGCATTCCGACCGCGACCAGCGTGCCCGGCGCCGAACTGGTGCTGCGGGTGCGCGAGCTGGCGCCCGACCCGGCCACGCGGGTGATCGTCAACTGCGCGGGTCGCACGCGCAGCATCATCGGCACGCAGTCGCTGGTCAACGCGGGCATCCCCAATCCGGTGGCGGCCCTGCGCAACGGCACCATCGGCTGGAAGCTCGCCGGGCAGCTGCTGGACCACGAAGCCGCGCGCCAGGCACCCGCCCCGGGCGAGGCGAATCGCGCCCTCGCCCAGGCCGGTGCGCAGGACGTGGCCCGGCGCGCCGGCGTGCGCTGGATCGGCCTCGACGCCCTCCCCACGCTCGATGCGCCGGATCGCAGCGTCTACCGCTTCGACGTGCGGACGCCGCAGGAATACGAGGCCGGCCACCTGCCGGGCTTCGCCAGCGCGCCCGGTGGCCAGCTGGTGCAGGAGACCGACCACCAGGTGCCGGTGCGCGGGGCGCGCATCGTGCTGGCCGACGACGACGGCGTGCGGGCGCCGATGACGGCCTCGTGGCTGGCGCAGATGGGATGGGAGGTCTACGTCACCGAGCCGCAGCCCGCGGCGGCACGCAGTGCCATCGGTGCGGCGCCGGCGGCGCATCCCGCCGCGCCGCCGGTGGCGGAGGTCTCGCCGGCCGACTTGGCACAGGCCCTGCGGGCCGCGCCGGGCGACCTCGCGGTGATCGATGTCACGGCCAGCCTCCAGCACGCGAAGCGCCATATCCCGGGGGCCTGGTTCGCGATCCGCGCGCAACTGGCGCAGGCGCTGGACGCGATCCCGCCCGCGCGCCGCTACGTCCTGACCTGCGGCAGCAGCCTGCTGGCGCGCTTCGCCGCCGCCGACCTGCGGGCAGCGCTCGCGGCCCGCGGCAGCGCGGCCGAGGTGGCCGTGCTCGCAGGCGGCAACAGCGCATGGTTCGCGGCCGGCCTGCCGGCCGAGACCGGCCTGCTGCGCACTGCGACGCCGGCCACCGACCGCTACCGCCGGCCGTATGAAGGCACCGATGCGCCCGCCGAGGCGATGCAGGCCTATCTGGACTGGGAGTTCGGCCTGGTCGCGCAGCTGGCCGCCGACGGCACGCACGGGTTCCGCGTGCTCTGAGCCGTCAGAGCCGCGCCAGCTCGGGCCCGCCCTGGGGGCCGAACCAGGCGCGGCGATAAGCCTCCCGGGCCGCGCGCTCGGCGTTGGCATCGCCCTGGCGGCGCTCGACCTCGGCCAGGCCGGCCAGCGCCCAGCCGTTGTTGCGGACCCGGGCCAGCGACTCCCTGAACGCCTGTTCGGCCGCGTCGAGCTGGCCCTGGCGCAGCCGGACCGAGCCCAGCGATTGCCGCACCGGGTAATACCAGTAGGGCGGCTCGGTATAGGCCAGCGCGTCTTCGATGGCGACCGCCTCGGTGTAGGCCTTGGCGGCCGCATCGAGGTCGCCCGTGGCATCGGCCAGCCGCCCGGTGGCGACCCATCCCGCGGTGCGCACGATGTCCTTGGCTGGCAGTCCCCAGGGCTCGAAGGGCTTGAAGTCGGCCGTGCGCTCGATCGCGGCGATGGCGTCGATCTCGCGCTGCGCCCCGGCCTTGTCCTTGCGCTGCGCGTAGGCGACGGCGCGCGCGTAGTGGTACATGGTCGACACCAGCACCACGTCGTCGGCCGGCGGCGCCAGCTTCAGGATCGTGTCCGGGTCGCTGAACTGGGCGCGCGTCGTGTAGTGCGCTCCCTTGATCGGCTGCAGGATCGGGAACATCTTCACCAATTCGGCCGGCACCGCGGCGTCGAGCTTCGCGGCCGCATCGATCGCCGTGGCGCCGTCGCCGCCCATCTGCGCCGAGACCATCACGAAGTGGATGTTGTGCGGGTAGTAGGCGGTCTTGTAGAGCGGGTCCGACGGCGAGCTCTTGAAGTAGGTCTCGTCGACCTGGATCGCACGGCGATTGACCTCCAGCGACTCGCGGTACATGCCCACCCGGTAGTAGATGTGCGCGGGCATGTGGACCAGATGGCCGGCGCCGGGCACCAGCGCGCCCAGCCGCTTCGCGTAGGGCAGCGCCCGGTCCGGCTGGGTCGACGCCTCCACCGCGTGGATGTACAGGTGGATGGCGCCCGGGTGGGTGTTGTTGCGCTTCAGCACCGTCTCCAGGGTCGCGACGATCTCGGCGCCGCGTCCCTTCGGCTCGGCGCCGCCGGCCTGCCAGTAGTCCCAGGGCTGCGTGTCCATGGCGGCTTCGGCGTACAGCACCTGAAGCGTGTCGTCGGTCGGGAATCTGGCGGCCACGGCCTTCATGGCGTCCGCATAGGCGCCATCCAGCGCGCTGCGGTCGGGCGGCGCGTCGGCGGCGTAGCGCTTCTCGAGCGCGCCGATCAGCATCTGCTCCAGCTCGCTCGCCCGCCCCTTGAGCGCCACCGCCTTCGCCAGCGCGGCCAGCGCCGACGCATTGGCCTCGGGCATCATCGGCACATTGATGTTCGGGCCCAGCACCAGCGCCTCGCCCCAGAAGCACATGGCGCAATCGGGATCGAGCTGCTGCGCCGCCTGGAACGCGCGCTGCGCCTCGGCGTGGTTGAAGCCGAAGGACAGCCGCAGTCCCTGGTTGAAATAGGCCTGGGCCTTGGGGTTGCGGGTGCTGATCGAAAATGCCAGCGTGCCGAGGTTGGCGTACAGCGGCACCGTCCCGGCGGCCGCCTGCATCGGCACCGGCTGGAAGGGGGCGGTCTCACTCTTGACCCGGACCAGCGCCTTGAGCAGCGCCGGCGGCGCGCTGGCCACCGGCCCGCAGACGCCGCCCGACAGCAGGGGATCGAAGGGCGGTGCCTGCTGCCGCCCGGCGCCGACCCCGTCGGGCAGCAGCAGGCCGGTGCCTGCAACGACGACGGCAACCGCCGGCAACACCCGGCGACGGATCAGGAAGCAGTGGTGCGATGGCATGGCATTCCCCCTCTGGTCAAAGAGGCGGGACCTGCGATGGGTGCTCGGCTGGCCCCGTCGGTCGATGAGCGGATCGATGCAAAAATTCTGGCAGCCGGCCGCATGCTGTGCAATAGCCCATTGGCAATGCAAATCAACCGGCGTACAACCATGCGTGAACTCCCGAGGAGCGCGCCATGAACCCACTTGCCGCCAGCAGCGTGACCTGCATGTTGCCCGTGAAGGATCTGGCGCGGGCCCGCCAGTTCTACGAACAGGCGCTCGGCCTGGAGCCGCTGGGGGCCAAGCCGGACGGCAAGTTCATCTACCGCTGCGGCGGCACCGAACTGGCCCTGTTCCCGAAGCCCGAGGGCACCAAGGCCGAGCACACGGCCCTGAGCTTCCGGGTGGCGCAGATCGACCAGGCGGTGGCCGCGCTGTCAGAGCGCGGCGTGCGCTTCGCGGACTACGACCTGCCCGGGTTGAAGACCGTGGACCACGTTTGCGTGCTGGGGTCCGAGAAGGCGGCCTGGTTCGAGGACCCGGAAGGGAACATCCTCTGCCTGCACGAGGACCTGGACTGAGCGCCTAGTGGCCGTCCTCGATATTGAGCACCTTCCCCAACCCCAGGAAGTAATTGGCGAACGCCAGCAGCGCCGCCGTCACCGCGATGTAGACGGCCGAGAGCGCCGCCAGGGTCGGATCGGCGAACTCGCGGACATAGTTGTACATGGCCACCGGCAGCGTCTGCGTGTCCTGGGTCGTCACGAAGAGCGATGCGGTGAATTCGCTGAACGACATGATGGCGGCGAACAGCCAGCCGCCGAAGAGCCCCGGCGCCAGCAGCGGCACCGTGACCGTGATGAGCACCTTCACCGGCGACGCGCCCAGGCTGGCCGCCGCCTGCTCCAGCCGTTCGTCCAGGTTCTCCATGGACACATAGACGCTGCGCAGCACGAAGGGCAGCACCAGCATCACGTGGCACAGGATGACGATGCCGTAGCCGCGTTGCACCGAGGTCTGCGACACCAGGATGAGCAGGCCCAGCCCGAGCGTGAAATGCGGCACCACCAGCGGCGAATGCAGGATCGCGAGGAGAAGCTGCTTGCCTTTGAATTCCAGCCGCTTCACCGCGATGGACAGGCAGGTGCCGATCACCAGGGCCAGGAAGGAAGACCAGCCGGTGACGACCATGCTGGAGCGGAATCCTTCCTGGAAATCCGGATAGCTGAACACCCGCGCGAACCACTTGAGCGAATACGATTCTGGCGGAAAGGCGAGGATCGCCTTCTCGTTGAAGGCGGCGATCGTCACCACCACCACCGGCAGCAGCACGAAGCCCAGCAGGATGGCGATCAGCAGCGGCCCGGCCACACGCAGCGCCAGCGGCAGGGAGCTTCGGATTTTCATGTCAGTGTCCTCCAAAGGCCTTCAGGCGCTTGGTCAGCAGCCCGAGGGCAAAGAGCGCCGCGACCGTCATCATCAGACCCATCACGCTCAGGCTGGCCGCCAGCGGAAAGTTCATCGACGAGAAGCCGAGCTGGTAGACCAGTGTCGACACCGTCGGCACGCGGCCGCCGCCGATCATCTGGGGCGTCGCGAAGGCACTGAAGGTCCAGGCGAAGGCGGTCGTGATGCTGGCCAGGATGCCCGGCATCGACAGCGGCAGCGTGACCGTGACGAAGGTCCTGACCGGGCCGGCGCCCAGGCTTTGCGCGGCCTTCTCGTAGTCGCGGTCGATGTGCGAGATCGCCGTGGCGAGCATCAGCACCACCACCGGAATCGTCACGTGCACCAGCGCGACCAGCACGCCCAGGTGCGTGAACATGAGCTCGAACGGCCATTCGATCAGGCCGAGCTTTCGCAAGGTGCCGTTGATGAAGCCGTTGCTGCCCAACACGGCGATCCAGGAGTAGGTCCGGACGATCTCGCCCAGGAACAGCGGCGTGATCGACACGATCAGGATGAAGGACTTGAGCGCCCGGTTCTTCACCCGGACCAGGACGTAGGCCAGCGGATAGGCGGCGAGCAGCGAGAAGACCGTGGTCTCCACGCTCAGCAGCAAGGTGTTGGCGAACGCATCGAGATAGATCGACTTGCCCATGCCGGTGAAATTGGCGAACGTGAGCCCGCCGACATCCAGCGAGCCAGGAACGAAGCTCCTGAAGCTGAACTGGAACACCGCGGCCAGCGACACGGCGATGCCCATCGCCACAATGACGGCCGGGGAGACCAGCCAGGCCCGTAGATCGGAGCGCATTCCTGAACCTTGTTGCTGAGACCCGACGGGGTCAGTTCATCACGTTTTCGGTGAACCACTTGCGCCACTCCGCCGTCTTCTCGGCGCGCAGCTTGTTGTCGATGACGATGGTCTGGCTGTCCCACTGCGCCTTGGTGGTGAACACGCCGGGCAGCTTGGCGTCTTCGGCCGAGACCGTTGCGTTGTCGACCACCGGGCTGGCCTTCTTCGAAGCCACGATCTTCGACTGCACCTCGGGCGACAGCGCGATGTTCAGGAACTTGTAGGCCAGGTCGGTCTTGGTGCTGCCCTTCATGATGGCCATGGTGTCGACGCCGAGCACGGCGCCTTCCTTCGGCATGACCACCTTGACCGGCACGCCCTGGCTGGCCATGTGGTACGCGTTCATCGAGAGAATGACCTCCACCGGCGTTTCCCCGGTGGCGATCAGCTGCTGCGCGTTGGCGTCGTTGGTATAGAAGGCCTTGAAGTTGGGCTTGAGCGCCTTGAGCTTGTCCTGGCCTTTTTCCCACGACGCGGCATCGCCGCCCGACAGCATCGCGGACACCGCGATCAGGTGGCTGGGGTCGAAGTCGGGGGCGCTGAGCTTGCCCTTGAGGGCCGGGTTCCACAGGTCGTTCCAGCTCTCGAACTTGACGCTGGGCGGCAGCAGGTCGGGCCGGTAGCCGATGGAATACACATAGGCCCAGCTCCCGATGTGGTACGGGCTGATCTTCGCACGCTCGACCAGCCGGCTGGCGTTCGGGATCTTGCTGTTGTCGAGCTGTTCGAACAGGTCGCCGTTGACGTAGAGCCAGCCGACATGCGAAGTCGTGAAAGTGATGTCGCTTTCAGGCTTGGAGGCAAGCTTGGCCTTGTTCAGGCGGTCGATGGTGCCGCCGGTCACGTACTTCACCGGGACGCCGGTCTGTTTCGTGAACTCGCGGCCGATGTTCTCGTCGATGAGGTCGCGGAAGCTGCCGCCCCAGGTGCTGACCACCAGGGCGTTGTCCTGCGAGTAGGCCGACGTGGCTGCCAGCGTGGCGGAGAGCATGCACAGTGTCAAAAGCTTGCGAATCATTGAAAACCCTCGAATCGAAAAGTTGAAGTTGGTCGGAGCTGCCATCCGTCGGTGAGTCGCCTGGCGATGCAAGCATCACGCCAGCACCAGGGTCACTCACTTCAGCGACCGGATGATGTGGAACTCAAGACTTGCGGCCAAGTCGCCTTTTACTTAGAGGTGCCTCGCTTTTCCTGATGGGCGAGGGTCGCCGGGCAACGCTCGGAAATTCCTAAACGGTCGCCCGGAAAAAACAAATGGCTCCGATCGCCGGCGCCGATGACGATCGCCGTTCCCGTCATCAGCGCCAGCCAACATGAAACACACCCGCATCCGCCCTTTCAATACCAAGCTCACCTACCCGGAACAGAAGCTCGACAACGACCTCTGCCAAGCCGTTGTCGCCCGAGGCAGCATGGTCTTCCTGCGCGGGCAGATCGGACAGAACCTCGAGACCTCCGAGAGCGTCTGCATCGGCGATGTCAGCGGTCAGGCGGAGCAGGCCATGGCGAACATCGCGATGCTGCTCGAGGAGGCCGGCGGCGAGCTCCAGGACATCTGCAAGATCACGATCTACATCGTCGATCCGCGTTACCGCGAGGCCGTGTATCTCGTCGTCGGCCGCTGGCTGAAGGGGGTTTTCCCGGTGTCCACGGGCATCGTGGTGTCCGCCCTCGCCCGCCCGGAATGGCTGGTGGAAATCGATGCCACCGCGATGATCCCGGACTGAGCCCCATGACTTTTTCCATCATCGCGCGCTGCCCCGCCACCGGGCAGTTCGGTGCCGCCGTGGCCTCGTCCTCCCCCGCGGTCGCCGCACGCTGCATCCGCGGGCGCAAGGGCGTGGGCGCCGCCGCCAGCCAGAACATCACCGATCCGGACCTGGGCCCGCTCGCCCTGGACCTGCTCGCCGGCGGACGGACGCCGGCGCAAGCGCTGGCCGAGTTGCAGCAGCGCCCCTTCATCGACTACCGCCAGCTGATGGCCATCGACGCGTCGAACCCGCCGGTGGTCTTCACCGGCGCCCAGGCGCTCGGCACGCTGGCCAGCGTGGTCGGCACGCATGCGGCCTGCGCCGGCAACATGCTGCGCACGCGCGAGGTGCCGCAGGCGATGCTCTCGGCCTTCGAGAGCGCCGAAGGCCCGCTGGCCGAACGCCTGATGCAGGCCATGCTCGCCGGCCAGGCGGCCGGCGGCGAAGAAGGTCCCGTGCACTCGGCCGGCCTGCTGGTCTACGGAGAGCAGAACTGGCCGATCGTGGACCTGCGGCTGGACTGGGTGGAGCGCGATCCGGTGCAGGCCCTCCACGCGACCTGGAAGGTCTACGAACCTCAGCTGCAGGCCTATATCACGCGGGCGCTCGACCCGCGCGCCGCCCCGAGCTTCGGGGTGCCTGGAAACCTCTGAAGGGCCACCGCTACACTGGACTTTTGACGTCACGTGCCGTTCTGCGGCCACTCCCTACCCCGACATGCTCAACCGCGTTTCCTTGCGTCAGATGGAGTATTTCGTCGCCACCGCAACCCACGGCAGCATCGCCGCGGCGTCGGCGCAGATCCACATCTCCTCGCCCTCGATCTCCGCGGCCATCGCCCATCTCGAGTCCGAACTGAACGTGCAGTTGTTCGTCCGCCATCCTTCCAAGGGGCTCGGGCTCACCGCCATCGGCACCCAGGTGCTGCGGCAATGCGAAGACGTGCTCGACCAGTCTTCCCGCCTGTACGAGATCGCCTCGGATTCGAGCGACGTCATGCAGGGCGTCTTGCGGGTGGGCAGCTTCCAGTCGCTCACCGCCATGATCGCGCCCGAAGTGATCTTCGGATTTTCCCGCGCGTTCGAGACGGTGGACGTGGAGATGGTCGAAGGCGACCAGGTGGTGCTGATGAACAAGCTGCGTGCGCTAGAGATCGACCTGGCGATCACCTACGACCTGCACCTGGGCGAGGACATCGAGTTCGAAACCCTGGCGACGCTGCCGCCGTACGTGCTGGTGAGCGAGCTGCATCCATTGGCGCAGGAGAAGGCCGTCACCTTCGAGGAGCTGGCGGGCCAGCCCTTCGTGCTGCTGGACCTGCCGATGAGCCGGGAGTATTTCACCTCGCTGTTCGCCAAGGCCGGCGTCACGCCGAACATCGTGGCGCGCTCGCGCTCCGAGGAGGTGGTGCGGTCCATGGTGGCCAACGGCATCGGCTATGCGCTGTTCAACGTGCGGCCCAAGTCGAACCAGGCGCTCGACGGCAAGCGCATGGTGCGGGTGCGCCTGGCCGGCGCCCATCGCCCGATGCAGCTGGGCCTGGCCACCTACAAGCCGATGAAGCAGTCGCGACTGACCCGCGTCTTCATGGAGCGCTGTCGCGCCTACATCTCCGACCAGTACATCCCCGGCATGAGCGCGGCGAGTTTCTTCGACCCTCACATCACCGCGCCCTGAAGCGCACGACACATCGCCATGGATCAAACCCGTCCTGCCAGCCTGTCCAGCATTTCGCTGCTGGAAACCCTGATCGCCTTCCCCTCGGTGTCCCTGAAGCCCAACATCGGGCTCATTCAGAAGGTGCAGGAGATCCTGGCGCAAGCCGGCATCGCATCAACCCTGGCACCGGACCCGCAGGACGCCAGCAGGACCAACCTGTTCGCCACGGTGGGCCCGCAAGGCGTGCCGGGCGTGCTGCTCTCCGGCCACACCGACGTGGTGCCGGTGGACGGCCAGCCCTGGACTTCGCCGCCCTTCGAAGCCACCCACAAGGACGGCCGCCTCTACGGCCGCGGCGCGGCCGACATGAAGGGCTTCGTCGCCTGCGCCGTCGTTGCCATGGTGGCGGCGGCGCGCAGGCCGCTGCTGCGGCCCCTGCAGCTGGCCCTGTCCTTCGACGAGGAGATCGGCTGCGTCGGCGTGCGCCACCTGCTGCGCCGGCTCGAGAACGACCTTCCGGCGCCGTACCTCTGCATCGTCGGCGAACCCACCCTGATGCGCATCGGCACGGGCCACAAGGGCAAGGCCGCCTACCGGGCGGTCTGCTGCGGCCAGGCCGGCCATTCGGGCCTGGCGCCCCGGTTCGTCAACGCCATCCACATGGCGAGCGACCTCGTCGCGTCGGTGCGCGAAGTGCAGCGCGAACTGTCCGAGAGCGGCCCGCGCGAGGAAGGCTACGGCGTGCCCTACTCCACGGTCCACGTCGGCGTGATCCACGGCGGACGGGCCTTGAACATCGTGCCCAGCGAATGCGAGCTCGGCTTCGAGATCCGCCATGTCTCGCAAGACCAGCCCGAGGAGATCCTGGCGCGCGTCATGCAGCGCCTGGTCGACCGCGTGGCGGCCGATGCGGTGCATCCCGAGGCCCCCTTGCCCGAGATCCGGCTGACCAACAGCTATCCCAGCCTGAGCACGCCCGACGATTCGCCGGCCGTCGCCCTGCTCGGTTCCCTGCTGGCCCCCGGCACCCCCTTGACCAAGGTCGACTACGGAACCGAAGGCGGCCTGTTCAAGCAGAGCTGGCGCGACACCCCGGTGCTGGTCTGCGGACCCGGCAGCATCGAGGTGGCGCACAAGGCCGACGAATACGTCGAACTGTCGCAGATCGAAGCCTGCGACCGGATGATGGCCACCCTGGTCGACTTCCTCTGCCGCTGAGCCTCGGCGCGGGCTCAGGTCTTGCCGTACGCCATGTACGCGTCCTGGATCACG
Source organism: Variovorax davisae (assembly GCF_030316845.1). GTDB lineage: Bacteria > Pseudomonadota > Gammaproteobacteria > Burkholderiales > Burkholderiaceae_C > Variovorax > Variovorax davisae. Next base: position 72,968 of record NZ_JASZYS010000008.1, on the reverse strand, counting down.
ATATGGTCGGCGATGTATTTCGCGTCGTGCCACACGCCGTAGATGAAGGACGACGCGCGGTTGACCAGGTTCGGCAATCCGAGGAAATAGATGCCGCTCTCGGCGGAGATGCCCCGCTTGTGGAATGGCACCCCCTTGTCATCGAAGGCATTGACCTTCAGCCAGCTGTAGTCGAACGTGAACCCGGTGGCCCAGAGAATCGTCGTGATGCCGGCCTTCGCGAGGTCCAGGCGCATGATCGGTTCCTTGAGGCAGTCCGGGTCCGGCAGCAGTTCCCAGGCGTCGGGCTCCGGCGCCAAGGGCAGGCCGTTCTGCTCGATGTAGGCATCTGCTTCGCGCAGCACGTCGAAGTACGCCTGGTCGCCCTCCGCGACATTCCTGGCCAGGCCTTCTTCGAACGCGATCACGCCGTCCTGGTAGCTCCTGGTCAGGCCGACCAGCGTCACGCCCATGTGCGCAAGGCGACGGAAGTCGACCGTCTTGCCACCCTCGTAGCCGCTGACCGCAAACGCGACGTGCTGCTTCTTGGGCTTGATCTTGACCTCGTCCCACAGACCCAGGGCACCGAGCCACCAGCAGTAGTCGCGGCCGCGATAGGAACGCGGCGGGCGGTAGTGTTCGCCCACCGAGAGATAGACCGTCTTGCCCGCCTTGCGCAGTTCCTCGGCGATCTGCGAGCCGGAGGCGCCCGCACCCACGACCAATACCGCGCCCTCTCTCAACTGGCCCGGGTTCTTGTACGTGGAGGAATGCAGCTGCTGAATGCTGTCGGTTTCGGGAACGATCTTCGGATAGGCGGGAATCTGGAAAGGACCGGTGGCCGACACGACGTTGACCGCTTCGATGACACCCTCGGAGGTCGTGACCTTGAACCCCGGCCGACCGATGTGGCGCTCGACCTGCTTGACTTCGACGCCGGTACGCACCGGCGCCTTCAGCATGGCGGCGTAGTCCTCGAAATATTGCGCCATGCGCTCCTTGGGCGGAAACGCATCCTGCGAAACGCCCTCGAACTTCAGCCCCGGAAAGCGGTCATGCCAGGCGGGGCCGTTCGCGACCAGGGAATCCCAACGCTCCGAGCGCCAACGCTCCGCGATCCGCTTGCGCTCCAGCACCAGATGCGGCACGCCCATGAGCGAAAGATGCTCGCTCATGGCAATGCCCGCCTGACCAGCGCCGACCACCACGGTATTGATTTGTTCCACTGACATTTGTGCTTCCTAATGAATATCGCCACTGATGCACATCGCCAGGCAGCCTGGAGGCAGCAGTCATCGATGCAGGCGAGTCTGAAGAAGCACGCCGGATTTGAGAATCACGCTTTTCGGATTCAGGACTTAGGAAAAAGCAAAGCGCTCGCGGCAAGGCCCTCGCAAGGGCCTGTGCCCCGCGGCCATCGAGGCCTTTCGTTTTTCCGAGGGTCCGCATCAATTTCGGCAAAGGCCCGGGCATGGGCTCTTGGCTTATCGTTCGCGCATGAAAGTAGTCCACTCCGACCCTGCAGCGCAGCCCGCTCTTTCGCATCCGCCGCATGCCGACACGGCCGTGAGCCTGGAGGGCGTGGTCAAGAAGTACCACGACCAGACCGTGCTGCACGAGGTCTCGCTGAAGATCAAGCGTGGCGAATTTCTGACCCTGCTGGGTCCGTCGGGCTGCGGCAAGACGACGCTGCTCAACCTGATCGCGGGCTTTGCCGAGGCCGACAGCGGCGAGATCTTCATCGAGGGCCAGCCGGTGACCAGCGATCCGCCGCACCAGCGGCAGATCGGCATCGTGTTCCAGAACTACGCGCTCTTTCCGCACATGACGGTGGAGCGCAACATCGGCTATGGCCTGCGGATGCGGGGCGTGCCCAAGGACGAGGTGGCCCAGCGCGTCAAGGAGGCGATGGCCATGGTCAAGCTCACCGGCCTGGGCCACCGCAAGCCGCGCGAACTCTCCGGCGGCCAGCAGCAGCGCGTGGCGCTGGCGCGCGCACTGATCATCCAGCCCAAGGTGCTGCTGCTCGACGAGCCCTTCTCGGCCCTGGACAAGAGCCTGCGTGGCTCGATGCAGGTCGAGATCCGCGAGATCCAGCGCCGCCTGGGCCTGACCACGGTCTTCGTCACCCACGACCAGGGCGAGGCGCTGGCCATGTCGGACCGCATCGCCGTGATGTCGGCCGGCGTCATCCGCCAGATCGCATCGCCCGCCGACCTGTACCGCAGTCCGCAGGATCCGTTCGTGGCGTCCTTCCTCGGCGACGTGAACATCCTGCCGGCCTACTACCACGGCAAGACCGCCCACGAGATCCAGCTGCGCCTGGGCTCCGGCCATCTCAGCCTTCCGCATGCCAGGCTGGTCGATGCATCGCACGAAGGCGAGCGGCTGGACGTCTACGTCCGCCCCGAACACATTTTGCTGGAGGGCCTGCATGCCGGATCGGTCCTGAGCGGCACCGTGATCCACCACGTCTTCCAGGGTGACCACATCAACACCTACGTGGATGTGGATGTTCCGATGACGGCCCGGCAGGTGGTCACGGTGCGCAGCGCGGGCCTCGGCGCGATGCAGCATTGGCCCGTCGGCTCGGTCGCCGGGCTGGCGCTACTCGACGAAGGCATCAGCGTCTTCAACGCCCGAAAGTAAAAGGCCAGGCCAACCCCATGACCGACATCAGACCCTCCCTGCCAAGTTCCATGCAGGCCATCGTCGCCCGCGAGCCCGGCGACGCCAGCGTGCTGGTGCTGGCCGAGCGCCCCATGCCCGTGCCCGGCGCCGGCGAAGTCCTGCTGCGGGTGCTCGCCGCCGGCATCAACCGGCCCGACATCATGCAGCGCCAGGGCATCGCCAAGCCGGCGCCCGGCGTCACCGACGTGCTCGGCCTGGAGGTGTGCGGCGAGGTGGTCGCCTGCGGCCCGGGTGTGGACCGCGCGCTGATGGGCCAGCGGCTCATGAGCCTGGTGCCCGGCGGCGGCTATGCGCCGTGGTGCACGGCGTCGGTCGATCATTCCTTCGTGGTGCCGGCCTCGCTGTCCGACATCGAGGCGGCGGCCCTGCCCGAAGGGCTCTTCACCGTCTGGCACAACCTGTTCGAACTCGGGCGCCTGGCGATGGGCGAGACGGTCCTGATCCACGGCGCCGCAGGCGGCATCGGCACGCTGGCGATCCAGATGGCCCATGCGGCCGGCTGCACGGTCATCGTGACCGACAACGACGAAGCCCGGTTTGCCGAACTGAAGGCGCTCGGCGCTGATCTGGCGATCTGCTGGCCCGACACCGACTTCACCCAGGCCTGCCTGGACCACACCGCGGGGCGCGGGGTGGACGTGGTGCTCGACATCGTCGGCGGCGACTATGTGCGCCGCAATCTCCAGGCCATGGCCTTCGGCGGCCGGCATGTCAGCCTGTCCTTCATGCAGGGCTCGGCAGTCCACATCGAACTGCTGACCCTGATGCAGCGCCAGCTGAGCCTGCACTCTTCCACCATGCGGCCGCAGACGCACGACGAGAAATCCCGCATGGCCAGGAGCCTGGCCCGTCATGTGATGCCGCTGTTGAAAAGCCGGCGCATCGCGCCACGCATCCACACCACCTTTCCGGTCGCGCAGGCGGCGGCATCGCATGCCCTGCTGGAAAGCGGCAAGGTGTTCGGCAAGCTGGTGCTGGTGCCCTGATGATGAAACTCCTCTTCGCGCCGACATCGCCCTTCGTGCGGAAGGTCATGGTGTGCGCGCACCTGGCCGGACAGGCTGGCAACATCCAGCTGCTGGACAGCGCCGCCCATCCGGTTCGACGCGACCCTCGCATTGCGGCCCACAACCCGCTCGCCAAGGTGCCGACCCTGATCCTGCAAGACGGCCGGGTGCTCTACGACAGCCGCGTGATCTGCGAGTACCTGGCCAGCCAGGCGGACGCAGCCACGATCTTCCCTGCTGCCGGCGCCGATCGATGGACTGCGCTCGGCCGCCAGGCGCTCGGCGATGGCCTGCTCGACGCCGCGCTGCTGGCGCGCTACGAGCTGACGGCGCGTCCTCCCGAATGCCAGTGGCCCACCTGGCGCGAGGCCCTGTTGACCAAGGTCACGGCCTGCCTGGATGCCATCGAAGCCATCGCCTCCGAGTTGAACCACGACACGCCCACCATCGGCGAGATCACCATCGGCTGCGCACTGGGCTACCTGGACTTCCGCTTTCCCGAACTGGACTGGCGCGCGCCATGCGGCAACGCCGCCCGCTGGAACGAAGCCTTCCAGCGCCTGCCCGCCATGCAGGCCACCCGACCCCACGACGCTTGAAGAACCCATGACCGACACCTCGACTTCTCCCATCTCCGTCTGGTTCCTGAACGGCCCCAACGCCAACCTCTATGGCCTGGATGCCAACAAGAACTACGGCACCGACAGCTTCCCCGTGCTGCAGTCGCGCTGCGAGCAGAAGGCGGCGGCGCTGCAGGTCCAGCTGCGTTTCCTGCAGTCCAACCACGAAGGACAGCTGATCGACTGGATCCAGGAAGCGCGCGGCGTCGCCGACGGCATCGTCATCAACGCGGCCGGCCTGACCTACACCTCCATCCCCATCCTGGATGCCCTGCTCTCCTTTCCCGGCAAGATCATCGAGGCCCACGTGAGCAACATCTGGAAGCGCGAGCCCTTCCGCCACCACTCCTACATCTCGAAGGCGGCGCACGGCGTCATCGCCGGACTCGGCGGCGACGGCTACGAACTCGCCATCGAGGCCGTCGCGCGCCTGGTGCGAAAGAACCCGCAGGCGGCCTGAACATGACCGTCGGCACCCTCGCCTTCTACAGCGACTTCGACGATTTCCAGACCTGGAAGCAGGCGCTTCAGGCGCAGCTGCCGGCACTCCGGGTGGTTCACGCCGGCGAGGCCGAGCGGCCGGAAGAGATCGACTACGCGATGGTCTGGAAACCCCCGCAGGGCATCTTCGAAAAGATGACCCAACTGCGGCTGATCATCAACCTGGGGGCCGGCGTCGACTCTCTGGTGGGACGCGACGACCTCCCGCCGAACATCCCCATCACCCGCATCACCGATCCCCAGATGGCGCGGATGATGGCCGGCTACGTGCTGTTCGCCGTGCTCCGGCATGCTCGGGATATACCGCACTTCGAGCAGGCCCAGCGCGCGGGCCGGTGGACTTATCGCCACCCGCGTTCACCGGAGGACATCACGGTGGCGGTGCTGGGACTGGGGCAGCTGGGGGCCCAGGCAGCGCACGAGATCCAGCGCCAGGGGTTCCGAACCCTGGGGTGGTCGCGCAGCCTGGCGCAGATCGACGGCGTGGCATGTTCGGCCGGCCTGGAGACCCTCGACGCCGTGATCGGCCAAGCCGACATCGTCGTGCTGATGCTGCCGCTCACGCCGCAGACGCGGCAGCTCTTCGATCGCGCCCGCCTCGAGAAACTGCGGCCCGGCACCGCCTTCATCAATGTCGCCCGGGGCGCCCTGGTCGACCAGGCCGCAATGACCGAGCTGCTCCAGAGCGGCCGCATCGGCGCGGCGACGCTGGACGTCTTCGAGCGCGAACCCCTGCCGGCCGACGATGCGCTGTGGCGCATGCCCAATGTGCTCATCACGCCGCACCTCGCCTCCGTGGCCATTCCGTCTTCATCGGCCAGGCAGATCGCAGCCAACATCCTGCGCGTCGCGGCCGGCGAAGCGCCGGACAACATCATCGAGCCTGCGCGCGGCTATTGACGGCCGCTCGTGGCGTGCACGGCGGCGCTGAAACGGCTGCCTTCGCAACTGCGTCCCGCCGATTCAGCCGCTCCAGATCGCCCGCAACTCGGCGCGCAAGGCAGCGATCAGGCAGGCCGAAACCGGATGAACCCCGGGGCCGCGCAGCGGCTCGACCGACGCCTGCACGAGCCCGAAGCGGCTCGTGGCCCTCAATGCCAGGCGGTGCCGCGGCACCGGACCCGGGTGGTAGACATGGATGCGGGCCTTGTCCAGGCCGGGGCCGGCCAGCGCGGCGGCGGCGGCCACGTTGACGCTGTCGGGGAAGCGCAGGGCCGCCTCGCGCACGCTGCCTGAAAACACCAGCGCACGCGGGCCCGGCCCCGGCACCAGGTCGATGTCGAGTTGAAGCTCGGCCGCCGGATCCACCGAGGCCATGGCGACGCCGTCGAGGCCCGCGATGGCCCCCGGCATGACGCGCAAGCGATGGCCGGCGCGCAGGCCGGCAGCCTGCAATGCATCGAACAGCGTGGCATCGGCGAGCGCCGCGGCGCTGACGGTCCATACATCCGCCACCGCCAGCGCCCGTTCGCCCAGAGCGGCCAGCGCAGGCGGGCCGGCCGCTTCGATGATCAGGTCGAAGGGCCGGCGGAAGAAATCTTCCGCATCGTCGGTGCTGCGTACGGCGCCGCGCTGCCGCGCACCGCGCGCCAGCACACCGGCCAGCTTCCAGCCCGGCAGGCCACCCTCGTTCCAGCAATCGATGACGGGCGATGCGATACGGCCGAACCCGATCAGTCCGAGACGGCGTTCCGGGAGCGATTTGGATTCAGGCATCGATGACCAGGTCGCTCAGAGGGGTCGCCACACAACTCAGGCAGGCGTCCTCTTCCGCGAGCTCCACGTCGACAGGATGCCGAACCAGCCCGGACACCACGCGCAGCAGGCAACTCTCGCATTGGCCTACGCGGCAGCCACTGGGCAGCCGCAGGCCATGCCGTGCCGCCAGGTCGAGCAGACTGCCGTCGGCTGCGGTCCACGACACGGTCAGGCCGGTGCGGATGAAGGACACGTCGAAGGGCCCGGCCAACGCGTCGAACTGGATGGACGGCTGGAAGCTTTCCTGGAAGACCGCGAAGCGCTGCACACCGAGCGCCAGCAGCTCCGATCGCATGCTGCGCATCATGGCCTCGGGACCGCACATGTAGAAGCGGGCTTGCTGCACGATCAACGAAGGCGGCACCAGATGGGCCCCGATGCGGCCCGCGTGCGCGAAATCTCGCCCTGCCTGGTCCGCCTCGCGCGGCCGACTGTAGACATCCACGACGCGCAGCTTCGGCAGTCGTCGTGCCAACGCGGCCAGGCGGTCGGCAAACGCGTGATGGGCACCGTCGCGGCTGCCATAGAGGAGCACGATCGGCGACTGCAGCCGCACCCCGCTCGCCGCCAGCGTCTCCAGCATCGAGAGAAACGGCGTGATGCCGATGCCCGCGGCCACCAGCACCACCGGCACCGAATGCGCCAGCGGGAGCAGGAAGCGCCCGCGCGGCGTCTGCAGCGCCACGGTGACCGATGCGGCCGCACCGCCGGCGAGCGCTTCGTGCAGGCGCACCGACAACCCGTCGTTCCGCGAATTGCGCTTGACCCCGATGCGATAGCTGCGCGCCCCGTCCACGTTGGCGGCGCCGATGAGGGAATAACTGCGTTCGAGCCGGACTGTGCCGGCCTCGAAGACCAATGGCACATGCTGCCCCGCGAGGTAGGCGGGCAGCATGCTGCCGTCCTGCGGCGTGAGTTCGATCTCGATCACATCGCCGCCCGTGCGCCCGATCACGCGTGCGTCGAATGGCTTCCAGCCCGTCCAGGCGCGGCCTCGGACGGACAGGTCGGCTTCGATCCGGCACGGAAAGGCGCGCAGTGCGATCGAGCCCGACAGGGCGTCCATGTGTTCCGTGCTGACCAGCGCATTGAAATGGCTGTGGCCCGCGGCCAGCGGATCGCCACCGGCAAGACCCAGGTCTTCGCAGGCCTGCCACCAGCCGAAGCTGGCCATCACCACGTGCGGCGCCAGCGCCTCGTCGAAGCGGGCGCGAAAGCGCGCCTGGCCGTTGCGGGTGCGCACGATGAACCAGTCGCCCTCGGCCAGGCCGCGTGCGGCCGCCAGCGCCGGATGCAGGCGCGCATGCGGCTCGGGCTCCCGCCGCCGAAGCGATGCCAGGCCGCGATGCTGGCTCTGGCAGTAGTAGCCGCTCTTGGCGCAACTCAGGGTCAGCGGGAAGTCTTCGAGCTCGTGCCCGTCCAGCGCCACCGCCCCCAGCGGCTCCAGCGCGCGTGGCACCGCGGCATACCCATGAGCCCGCAGTTGCGGCGAATAGAACTCGATGCGACGACTCGGCGTGGCGAAGCCGCGCACCGAGCCGTCGGCCAGCCGCTCGGCGTACTTGCGTGGCGGCTGCGCCACCGGCACGCGGATGCCCTCCGGCCGGCTGCGCAGCCGGGCGGTCGTGAGGCCGATCGGCGCGAGCATGTGGTCCCAGGCGCGCTCGATGTCGCCGTCGAAGAACTGCGCAGCCAGGCCCAGCCGCGTGGCGAGGGCGAACACGATTTCGAGGTCCGAGCGCGCCTCGTTGCCGCTGTCCTGCGCCACGATCGGCTGGCGCAGTTGGACCCACTCCTCGGCCGCGCCATCGATCTCGAAGCCGACGCGCATCCCTTCGCGTTCCCACGGCGTGTTGACCGGCAGCAGGTAGTCCGCATGGCGACCGGTCGGCGTCTCGAAGATGTCGCAGTGCACCTGGAACTCCAGCGCCTGCAAGGCCGCGCGGGAACGCGGCGTATCGGCTTGCGACATCAGCAGGTTGGCACCGAAGCCGACCAGCGCCCGCACCCGGTACGGCTGCCCGGTGAGGACGGCATCGTGGAAGTCGCGTCCCAATGTCCAGCCGAAGGCCGGCGGACCGAGCGGGCGCTCGGCGAGCCCCAGCGCCAGGCGCGCCTGTGCCTGCGGCAGCAGCGAGCGGTCGTTGGGACGGTTGACGGGCTGGCGCCGCAGCAGCAGGTTGCCGCCCGGCGCATCGATGCTGCCCGTGAGTGCGTACAGCAGCGCGATGGCGCGGTCCGTCTGCGTGGCGTTGACGTGCTGGCTGATGCCGGTCCAGCAGAAATAGCTGATGCGGCGCGCCTTGCCGATGGCCGCGATGGCGGCATCGACCTGCGCGGCCGGGATGCCGGTGAGCTGTTCGACGCGCCAGGGCGTGTAGTCGCTGCAGGCCGCGGCATAGTGCTCGAAGGCCGGGCTGCAGGCGAGCGCCCCGATGGGCGACGGCAGCTCGAAGCGGCCACGCAAGGCGAGCTGTGGCGCCACCTCGGCCGGCAGTTCGGCAGCGGTGTCGATCGAGATCGTGCATCCGCTGGCGAGGCTCCATCCGAGCGGCAGATCGGTAGCCGCCGAGGGGTCCAGGTCGCGCTCGGTCAGGAGGGCGCCGTTGTCCTCGCGCACGAGCAGCGGCGCATTGCTCCACCTGCGCACGAAATCGTCGTCGTAGAGGCCGCCTTCGATCAGGCCGCGCGCGAGCCCGAGCGCCAGCGCGGCATCGGTGCCCGGTTGCAGGCGCAGCCAGAGGTCGGCATCGCGCGCATGGCGCGTGCGCGCCGGATCGATCACCATCAGCTGCGCGCCGCGCGCGCGCGCCGCGGCCACCGCGTTCGCCTGCGCCAGCCAGACGTTGCCCGGGTTGAAGCCCCAGAGCAGGATGAGGTCCGAGTGCGCGTAGTCGGGCATGCCGATGCCGGCGCCGAAGGTGAAGGCGTGCGTGTGGTCGCGGTGCCAGTTGCAGATCTCGACGCCCGTGAGGAAATTCGGACTGCCGAAGGCGAAGATCAGGCGCTCGATCCAGTCGAGGCTGTCGGACAGCGCCGTGGCGCCAGGCGATGCGCTCGAGAAGGCCACCGCATGGGCGCCGCTCTCGCGCTTGATGGTGTCGAGCCGCGCGGCGATGTCGTCCAGCGCTTCGTCCCACGAGACCTCGACCCAGCCCGGATCGTCGTCGCCGCGCGGCCGCGTGCGCTTCTGCGGCTTGCGCAGGCGCTGCGGGTGGTACACCAACTCCGGCGCGGCGCGACCCTTGGCGCACAGCGCGCCGCCGGTCGGATGCCCGGCCCATGGCTCCACACCCACCAGCTGCCCGTCCTGCACCAGGTACTGGGCACCGCAGCGCGACCGGCACAGCGCGCAGAAGCCGGCCTTGCGTTGGAGCGTGGCTTCGGTCACACGCTGTCCGCGGCGTCAGCCGTTCGTCTCGCCCAGCGGCACCACGCTGAAATCGCCGTGGTGCAGCGAGCGCTTGCCGAGCCGCGTGATCTTGAAGCGCGCGCCGCAGGCCGGGTCGGTGCTGGCGATCAGGCAGTCGGAGGTCATCCAGTCGTTCGGGTGCGTGGGGCGCTGCTTGGCGGGTATGAAGGGCAGCACCGCCAGCAGGCCGTAGAGCGAGAAGCTCGGGTTGTCCGGCGGCAGCACCACGCGCCCGCCGATGACATCGAAATAGTCGCCTTTCTTCACATGCATGATGAAGGGCTTGTCGGATTCCACCACCTCCACGCGCAGGTCGAAGAGTTCGAATTCATCCTGTTGCGTCGGGTCGTGCTTCAGTGAGCTCATGGCGATTCCTTGGAGTTGCGGGTCAGGAACGCGCGCCGATGGCGGCGATCGGGGGCGACATATCGATGTGGGCCGGCGCGCCGTGCGTGTTCTGGTTCATCTGCATGATCCTGGCGTGGGTGCCGTCCTTCTCGCGCTCGATGTCGTAGCAGTCGCCGGCCGGTCCGGGTGCCGCGTCGGAGAGCGCGCCCAGGCTCGCCAGGTCTTCGGCATCCAGGCGCAGGCTGAAGATCGCCAGCGTCTCGTCGAGATGGCGCGCGTCCTTGGCGCCCACCAGCGCCGCCGCCACCTGCGGCCGGTCCAGCACGTAGCGCGCCGCGACCGCGGCGATGCTGCTGCCGTGTTTCTTCGCGATCGTGTCGAGCGCGCGCAGCAAGGCCTGATAAGCCTCCCAGCCGCCGAACTCCTCGATGATGAGCCGGTACTTGATGAGCGAACGGTTCTCGAACGGCGGCGGCGGGCTCGGCTGGCCGAGCCACTTGTCGGACAGAAAGCCCCCGGCCACCGTGCCATAGCACAGCAGCTGGATGCCGTGCTGGCGGCACAGTTCGACCATGCCGTTCTCGGGCCGGCGGTCGAGCAGCGAATACTGCAGCTGGTTGGTCAGCAGCGTGACGCCGCCGTCGACGATCTCGCGCAGCCGCGCGACATTGAAGTTGGTGGTGCCCAGGTGCGCGATCTTGCCGGCCTTCTGGAACTCCTGCAGCCATTGCATGGCTTGCACGCACCCCGGCACCTCGTAGTCCCACCAGTGGAACTGCACCAGGTCGAGCTGCTCGACGCCCAGGCGCTGCAGCGAGGTGTCGACGGCCGTCTCGACGTCGCGGCGCGTGAGATGCGGGATCAGCTCGATGTCGGGCGTGTACTTGGTCGACACGCGCAGCTGCTTGCCGAGCTCGGGATAGCGCCGCCGGAACAGGCCGATGGTGTCTTCGACGCCGACATAGTGGTCGGCACAGTCGAAGGCGTTGATGCCCGCTTCCACGAAGCGGCGCATGTCTTCGACGGCGTCGTCCTGCGCATAGGGTGCGCCGTGCTTGGCGGCCAGCTGCCAGTTGCCTTTGGCGACGCGCGAGATGGTGTAGCCCGGCGCCAGGGTGATGGTTTCGATGGTCATGGGAGGCCTTTGCTGCGCCGGGCTCAGAGCCCGACCTTCTGTTCGAGCGCGTTCATCTCTTCGAGCGTGAGGGTCTTCTCGGTCACGATCTCGCCGTTGCTGATCTTCCAGATCAGCATCGGGCCGGTCACGTCGCCGTTCTTGTCGAAACGGAAGCCACCGGTGGCGCCGACGTAGCGGATCTTCTTGCCGGCCTTGAGCGCATCGAGACCCTTCTTCAGGCCTTCGACCCCCGGGCCGACCTCGAGCCCCGTCGGGTCCTGCACGGCCCTGAGAGCATCGCGGATCGACGCGCCGTCCAGCTTGGGCGCGGCCTGCATCGCGAGCAAGGTCACCGCCACCGCGTCGTACATGGTGTGCAGGCCGGGACCGACCGCGGGGCGGTTGTAGGCGGCCGTGAAATCCTTGTTGAAGGCGTCGGCCGTCGGGCCCGAGGCCTGCCCGTTGTCCACGCCCACGGCCTTGGTCAGGAAGCGCTCGCCGATGCCCTTGACGACGTCCATCGAGCGCAGCGTGTTGTGCAGGATCACGTTGGGCGTGCCACCGAGCGAGAACCATTCGCGCAGGATGATGGTGCCGTCCTGCGACAGGCCCACCAGCACCAGCGAATCGGGCTCCAGCGCCAGCGCCTTGTTCACTTCCGAGCGGTAGGACGACTGGTTCTCGTTGTAGGCCACCATGCCGACCACGCTGCCGCCGAGCTGCTCGATGGCCTTCTTGGCGTCCGGCGCCACGCCGGTGCCGAAGTCGTTGTTGATGTACATGATGACCGTCTTCTTGTAGCCCTTGTCCTTGACCGCCTGCGCATGCGCCAGAGCCATGGTGCGCGCGGTCGGGATGGTGCGGAAGAAGTAGCCGTCGGTCTTGCCCTCCTGGGCCATTTTGGTGAGCGACGGCGTGACGGCGCAGCAGGCGATGGTCGGCACCTTGTTGGGCACCGAGACCGAGTTGACGACCGCCAGCGCCGTGCCGCTGCCGACCAGGCCGACGATGGCGGACACCTTCTGCACGTCGACCAGGTAGCGCGCGGCATCGACGCCGACCGAGGGCTGGCTGGTGTCGTCGCGCAGCGAGAATTCGACCTGGCAGCCCTTGACGCCGCCGGCCTTGTTGACCTGGTCGACGGCCAGCTTGCCGGCGTCGGCGATCACCTTGCCGATCGCGCCCTGGGCGCCGGTGAGTGCGAGGACGCCGCCCAGCTTGGGGCAGTCTTGCGCGGAGGCGTTGGCGGCGCCGAGCATCGCGCACAGGGCGACGCTGGTCGCGAGCCATCTTTTGAGAGCGTTCATGTCGAACTCCTGGTTGCTGTGAGAGAAATGGGAAAACGCCGGCGCGCCGTCAGGTGGCGTGCCGGGCACCGAGCAGGCCGCGCGGCCGCAGCAGCAGCGTCGCGACCAGGATCGATCCGATCAGGATCGCCTGCACCGCGCCGCCCTGGGCCTGGAGGGTCGGCGGCAGCAAGGAGACGATGGCGATGCCCGAGAAGGTCCACAGTCCCCAGATGACGAAGGTGCCGGCGATGGCGCCGCGGTTGTTGCCGCTGCCGCCGACGATCAGCATGGCCCAGATCTGGAAGGTCATGATCGGCATGAATTCCGAGGGGCTGGTGGTGCCGACGAAGCCCGCGTACAGCGCGCCCGACAGCCCCATCAGCATGGCACCGAGCACGAAGGCCGTGAGGCGGAAGCGCACCACGTTCTTGCCCAGCGCGGCGCAGACGGTCTCGTCCTCGCGCAGCGCGCGCTGCACCCGGCCCCAGGGCGAGTTCAGCAGCGCCTGCAGGCCGGCGTACACCGCGCCCAGCAGCACCAGCACCATCGCCAGGTAGCCGAGCGCGAAGCCGCGCGGCCCGAGGCCCTCGAACGGCCGCGGGATGCCGACCAGCCCCCGCGAGCCGCCGGTCAGCGGTTCGAGGTTGTTGGCCAGCAGCTGGATGGACGTGGCGATGCCGAAGGTCGCGATCGCCAGGTAGTCGCTGCGCAGGCGCAGGGTCGCCAGAGCCACCAGGAGTGCCACCAGGGCGCACACCACCAGGCTCGCCGCCAGGCCGACGCCGAAGGGCAGGTGAAGACGCACCAGCAGCTGCTCGCTCACCGGCATGGTCAGGATGGCCATCCCGTAGCCCCCGACCGCGACGAAGCCCACCACGCCGGCGTTGAACTGGCCGGAGACGCCCCACTGCAGGTTGAGCCCCAGCGTGGCGATCGAGAGGATCGAGGCCACGGTGACGAAGAAGATCAGGTACGACAGCATGGCGCAACCCTAGCTTTGCCCTTTGGGCGCGATGAGGCCCTGCGGCCGGACGTAGAGGACCAGCAGCAACAGCACGAAGGCGATCATCGGCTTGTAGGTGCTGGGTATCACGAGCGTGAACAGGTTCTCGCAGAGGCTGATGAGCAGCGCGCCCAGCACCGCGCCGGTGACGCTGCCGACACCGCCGATGATGGCGGCGGTGAACAAAGGCAGCAGCAGGTTGAGCCCCATCTCGGGGCGCACCTGCACGGTGACACCATAGAAGATGCCGGCCAGCGCGGCCAGCGCGGCCGAGACGATCCAGGTCAGCCGCACGGTGCTGGCGATGTCGATGCCGGCGATGCTGGACAGCATCGGGTTCTCGGCCACCGAGCGCATCGCGATGCCGTGGCGCGTGTGCTGCAGGAAGAGCCACAGCAGCGCCAGCACGGCCAGCGTGATGCCGAACACCAGCACCTGGTCGGGCATCACCAGCACGCGGCCCGGCAGGCGCAGGGCCATCTGGATCTCGCTGCTGTAGTTGTGGGGGTCGGGTCCGAAGAGCAGCAGCAGGAGGTTGCGCAGCACCAGCGCGAGGCCGAAGGAGGCGAACACCAGCGTCAACGGATCGGCGCTGCGCTTGCGCAGCCGCCGGTAGACCAGCCGGTCGAGCAGCAGCGAGATGGACACCGCCACCGCGATGCCGAACGCGACCGCCAGCGGCAGGCCCCAGCCGAAGGAGAAGGGGCCGATGGGCGTGCTCAGGGCGCCGGTGGCGCCGGGCAAGGTGCTGCCGGTGATCAGCAGCACGAACAGCGCGGCATAGCCGCCCACCGAGAGCAGGTCGCCATGCGAGAAGTTCGCGAAGCGCAGGATGGCGAGGCTGAAGGTGACGCCGATGGCGCCCAGCGCCACCACCGCGCCGCTCAGGAAGCCGTCGACGATGGCCTGCGCGATCATGGCGACACCCCCGCCGCCGCATGCTTGCCGAGGTAGAGCTGGGCGATCAGCGGGTCGCTGCTCAACTGCGCCGCCGCCCCGGTGTGGGCCGCCCGGCCGTTGACCAGGATCAGGCCGCGATCGGCGATGCGCAGGCCGGCCTTGACGTTCTGCTCCACCATCAGGACCGCGATGCCGCTGTCGGCGATCCTGCGCACCTGGGCGAACACCTCGCTGACCATCAGCGGCGACAGGCCGGCGCTGGGCTCGTCGAGCAGCAGCAGCCGCGGCGCCGTCATGAGCGCGCGGGCGATCGCCAGCATCTGCCGCTGTCCGCCCGACAGCGCATGGCCCGCGTGCCGGCGCCGCTGGGCCAGGTCGGGAAAGCGCGCGTAGGCGGCGTCGAGCCGCTCGCGCAAGCCGCTCCTGAGCAGGTAGCCGCCGATGCGCAGGTTCTCGTCGACCGTGAGCGAGGTGAAGACATTGCCGGTCTGCGGCACGAAGCCGACGCCGCGCGCCGACAGCCGGTGCGCCGGCGTGCCGGTGATCTCTTCGCCCGCCAGGTGGACCCGGCCGCCGAACATCGGGACCACGCCCGCCAAGGACTTGAGCAGCGTCGACTTGCCGGCGCCGTTGGGGCCGAGGATGACGAGGATCTCTCCGGTCGCCACGCCCAGGCTCACGCCGTGCACGATCGGCAGGTCGGGCACGTAGCCCGCGACGACCGATTCGGCTTCCAGCAGATGGCCACCCACCGCGCTCATGGCTGGTCTCCCAGGTAGGCGTCGATCACGCGCGCATCGGTGCGCACCGCCTCGGGCGTACCCTCCATCACCACCCGGCCTTGCGCCATCACGATCACCGGGTTGCACAGCTGCATCACCATGTCCATGTTGTGCTCGATCAGCAGGAAGGTGACGCCGCGCTGGTGCAAGGCCTGGATGCGTTCCACCAGGCTTTCGAGCAGCACCGGATTGACCCCGGCGGCGGGTTCGTCGAGCAGGATGATCGAGGGGTCGACCATCAGGATGCGCGCCAGCTCGAGCAGCTTCTGCTGGCCGCCCGACAGCACGCGCGCCGGTTGATCGGCCAGGTGCGACAGGCCGACGAAGTCGATCACCTCGCGCGCCTTCTCGAGGTTGGCGGCGTCCTGCCTGCGGATGTGGCCGCGCCGCAGCCAGGTGTTCCAGAACTTCTCTCCGCTCTGGTCGATCGGCACCAGCAGCATGTTCTCGATCACCGTGAGCGTGCCGAGCGGGCGCGGGATCTGGAAGGTGCGGCCCAGGCCGCGATGGAACACCTGGTCGGGCCGCAGTCCGTCGATGCGCGCGTCGTTCAGGCGGATCACGCCCGCATCCGGTCCGTGCGTGCCCGCGATGGTGTTGAACAGCGTGGTCTTGCCCGCACCGTTGGGGCCGATCAGCCCGGTGATGCTGGCCTTGCCGACGCGCAGGCTGACCCCGTCGACGGCGCGCAGCGCACCGAAGGTTCGAACCACGTTTTCAAGCTCCAGCACGGTGTCGGACTCCTGATCAGCCCAAGGGGCCAAGAACCAAATATCCAAATTCCAACCGAATTCAGTATATTTTGATACCAATCAGCCTGCAAGCCGCGTGCCCGCTTTTTTTCGGGCACCACGCACCGTCATGGGCTGCGGCTGCGCTTCCTGGGCGGGCTGCCCGGCGTCGGCGGCGTCGTGGTGCCTTCGTCGGGCACCAGCCGCAACAGGGGCCGGCGCCGCAGCCGGCGGCCGGTGGCCCGCTCCCAGGCCGCTTCGAGCAGGCCGATGCGTTCGAGCGTGGCCTTGTCGATCAGCTCCGGCTCGCCGCTCTCGATGGCGGCCAGCGAGTTGGCCAGGGTCCGGGTCGACAGCGTGATGTCGGGCAGCTCGCTCAGGGCCAGCATCCGCACCGACTCCATGCGCCGCAGCAGGATCTCCATCATCTGCACGATCACGCTGTTCTGGGTGGCGCGCGCCACCGCGATGTTGAAGCGCGTGCTGGCGATGGTCATGAGTTCGACGCCCTCCTGGCTGATGCGGCGGCGCCGGTAGGGGGCGCCGGTCTCCTCGCTCAGCGCCACGGCGTCGCGCATGGCCCGGAAGTCGGCCTCGGTGCCATAGGTGGCCGCCATCCGCGCGACATGCGGCTCGAACAGCCGGCGCGCCTCCAGCACGCCGGCGATGTCGCTCATCGGCAGTTCGGGCAGCGGCAGGCCGCAGAGTTCCTGCGGCACGGCCTGGCTGATCACGAAGATGCCGCCCGACGACCCGGGCCTGACGTTCAGCACGCCGGCCTGGACCATCAGCTTGATGGCCTCCCGCAAGGTCGGGCGGCTGACGCCGAGCTGCTCCGACAGGTTCTGTTCGGAAGGCAGCCGCTCACCGACCTTGACGTCGCCGGCGCGGATGGCTTCGGCGATGCGGAACGCGACGATCTCGCAGGGACGCACCAGTTGAACCGGCTGGAAGACGAAGGTCGTTGATTTGATGCGCGCCAAGATGACTCACTCCTGGCCGCAATGGTACGGCCTGGCCACGCCGGGCCGGGCCGCCCGGCGCACGAGAACCGAGCGCCGCGCCCGTTTCAGAGGCATCATGCGCCACGCAAGACAGGTGTCCGACACAACCTTTCCTGGAGCTCGACCATGACAGCCAAACTCTTCTCCCGCCTGGCGGCCATCCTGATGGCGATCGCGCTGGCTGCCTGCGCGGCCCCCGGCGCCGCACCCGACGCCATGATCCGCCAAGGCAAGATCGAACAGATCGCGCCCATCAGCATTCCGACCTCCCAGCACACCGGCGTCGGCGCGGTGCTCGGCGGCCTCACTGGCTTGGGGCTCGGCAGCCTCATCGGCGGAGGCACCGGCCGCGATGTCGCCATGGTGGTGGGCGCCATCGGCGGCACGGTGGCCGGCGCCAGGGTCGCGCAGCGCTACGACACGCCGCTGCAAGGCCAGCAGATCTTCGTTCGAACGAACACCGGCGTGCTGGTGGTGGTGGTCCAGCCGGTCACCCGGGACTTGCGTGTCGGTCAGCTGGTCTTCATCCAGGGCAGCGGTGAAGATGCGCGCGTGATTCCTCAGTAGTACGACCCAGGCGACGCCCGCCACGGGAAGGTCGCCTACCCCAAGTCGCAGCATTGCTGACTGTCGACCGGCGTCGGTTCGCCCGACAGTGGCTCATCGTCGTCAGCGGGCTCGCGTCATGAATTGGAAGCAACTGTTCGCACTGAGCCGCAAGGCGGTGGGCGCCTGGGTCGATGACTATGCGCCGAGCATGGGCGCCGCGATCTCCTACTACACGATCTTCTCGCTGGCCCCCTTGCTGGTCATCGTCATCGCCATCGCCGGCGCCCTGTTCGGCCACGACGCCGCCCAGGCGCAGATCGTGGCGCAGGTCTCGGGGCTGGTCGGCCAGGAGGGCGCCGCAGCCGTGGAAGCGCTGCTGCGCAGCGTCGCCGATCCCGAGCGAGGCCTGATCGCCGGCCTCATCAGCGTGGTCGTGCTGCTGGTCGGCGCCACCACGGTGTTCGCAGAACTGCAGAGCGCCCTGGACCGGATCTGGCACGTCCCTGAAAAGGAGAAGCCCTCGGGGGTCTGGTCGATGCTGCGCGCCCGCCTGCTGTCGTTCGGCCTGATCCTGGGACTGGCCTTCCTGCTGATCGTCTCGTTGATGGTCAGCGCCGGCCTGGCCGCCTTCGATGGATGGTTCGGCGGCCTGGTGCCGGGGTGGGAGGTCGTGCTGCAAAGTCTCAACGAGCTGATCTCCGTCGCGATCATCGCCCTCCTCTTCGCCATGATCTTCAAGCTGATGCCCACCGCGCCCATCGCCTGGCGCGACGTATGGATCGGTGCCACTGTGACCGCGATCCTGTTCGAACTCGGCAAGTTCGCGATCGGAATGTACCTGGGCAAGAGTGGCGTCCGGGAATCCTTCGCCGCGGCCGGCTCGCTGGTGGTGCTGGTGGCCTGGGTCTACTACGCCGCCCAGATCTTCCTGCTGGGTGCCGAATTCACGAAGGTCTACGCCGACTCGCACGGGTCGCTGGCCGGTGTCAAGGCGCAACAGGCCACCGAGATGGCCGCCGCGGTGGCCGACGCCGGCACTTCGATCGCCCAGCCCCACTCCCCGGGGCCGTCACAGGGGGACGCCACGGCACGGGCCCTGGACCAGGCGGAGCGTTTCCGCCAGCGCGCGACCGCCACCTTCACGCGGCAGGTCATCGTGCTCGCGATCCTGGTCATCGCCAACGTCGCCGCGAAGCGCTCCATCCAGCGGCAACGCCAACGGCTCGCGACCCGCAGGAAGGCGCTGCGGGCCACTTGACGCGCCGGCTTCGGCTCAGGCCTGGCGTTTCTCGATCCAGTGGGTGGCCGGGCCATGCAGGCGATTGCCCAGCTCAACGGCCCGCAAGAGCCGCTCCCGGCTGGTGCGGTTGTCGGGGATCCACAGGTGATCGCAGCCGCCATCCGGCGTGCTGCCATGGGGCACTTCTTCAGAGCGTCGAAGCCTGATCTCGGTGAGTGCTCGCAACGTCGTCTTCACTGCAAAACTCCTCAAAGAAGGTGCACATCGACCTGCCATGCGCCTTGGCGCCGGCGTCAGCGGCACGCACGACGCAGTGTCCGCTCACGGCAAGCCGGCAACGGTAGGACCTCAGCCTGGACCGGTGTCGGATGCCGATCAGCGGCCACGGGGCGGTCTCGTCTATTCCACTCCTCGCGCCTTAAGCCCACCTGAACACCGGTTCGGGCGATCGGCGTCTGCCAGCCCGGTCCGACGCCAGGCGCCTCTGGCCGCCTACCGGCGAGTGGCCCTGCAAGTGCAAGAAACGGGCCTTGCGTAACGAGAAGGAACCGCATCATGCCCAAAGGTGACAAATCCTCCTACACGGACAAGCAAAAGCGGCAGGCCGAGCATATCGAGAAAGGCTACGAGCACCGTGGCGTCGGCAAGGGCGAGGCCGAACGGCGCGCCTGGGCGACGGTGAACGCCGAGACCGGTGGCGGCAAGAAAAGCGGCAGCGGACGCGGCCAGGCCGAGAACCATGCGCCGGCCCGCAAGGGCGGTCGTCTGGGCGGCGCCGCTTCGGCCTCGCGCTCGGCGGCGGCACGCTCCGCTTCGGCCAAAAAAGCGGCGGCGACGCGCAAGCGCAACACGGAACATCGCGGCTGAGTTTCTTCGCCATGCCAGCGGCGGCGCGGACGACGGGTCCATCCGCGCCTGCACAATTTTGACTATTTTTGCCATAATGGCCACTCCAACCCGGAGTCACCCCATGATCACCGCCTTGCCCGCCCTCCACGACCTGCCGCGCCAGAACGCCTCGCAGGTCAAGAACAAGTGGGGCGACGTCGTGCGCCAGGTTCGCCAGAGCGGCAGCGTGGCCATCACGAACCATGCCGCGGTCGAGATGGTGCTGCTCGACGCCGCCACCTACCAGCAGCTGAGCGACGACCTGCAGACGCTCGGTGCCCGCGAACAGTCGGTGCTCGCCGAGCTGTCGAACCGCTTCGACAGCCGCCTCGCCGTGCTGCAGCAGCCCGAGGCCGCCCGGCAGGTGGGCGATCTGTTCGCGGCCCGCGGCCGGCTGGCGCGGCGCCCGAAGGCCGGCGCCTCGTTCTGATGACCGAGGCCGGCGCGGCGCGGCCCTTCATCCTGGTGCTGGCCGGCGTCAACGGCGCCGGCAAGAGTTCGGTCGGCGGCGCCCTGCTCGCCGAGCACGGCCTGGCCTGGTACAACCCCGACAGCTATGCGCGCGAACTGGTCGCCCAGCTCGGCCTCGAGGTCGAGGAGGCCAACGGCCGGGCCTGGGAATACGGCCGCGCACAGCTCGCCGCCGCGATCGCCGGCCGGCGCAACCATGCCTTCGAGACCACGCTCGGCGCCAGCACCATCCCCGAACTGCTGGCGCAGGCCGCGCGCAGCCACGATGTGGTCATGATCTTCTGCGGCCTCGCCACGGCCGAGATGCACCTGCAGCGGGTCCAGGCCCGGGTGGCCGCCGGCGGCCACGACATCCCGGTCGCCAAGATCCGCGAGCGCTGGACCCGGTCGCGCATGAACCTGATCCGCCTGCTGCCGCTGCTGGCCCGCCTGCAGGTCTTCGACAACAGCGCCGAGGCGGCGCCCGGCGAGGCGATTCCCGACCCGGTGCTGTTGCTCGAGATGGCCGGCGGCCGGCTGCTGTTCCCCGCCGCCGACGACGCGGCGGCGCTGGCGGCGACGCCCGAGTGGGCGCGCCCGATCGTGCAGGCGGCGATCGAGCAGCAGGGCTGAGAACAGATTCCGCGCCTCAGCGCGGGAAGCCGGCCGCGAACCAGTTGCCGTGGAAGCCGTCCGGCACCCGGTGCGGCAGCGACGCGATGCACAGCGGCCCGGCCGCCACGTGGCGGGCATCGAACACCGCCAGGTCGCTGGTATTGGTCGCCCCGCGCCAGACGGTGGCGAGGATCCAGCCATCGCCCTCTTCGGCATCGGCGCCGCGCGGCACGAACACCGGCTCGGACATGCGGTCGGGCGGCTCGAAGGTGAAGACGTCGGGGCGCGGCGCGGCATGGTCGACGTGGACCAGCCGCGCCTGCATGCGCAGCAGGCCATCGGCGCCCGGCGCATGGCCGGCGAACCAGCCGTGGCGGTAGGGGAGGCCGGCCCGGCGTTCGTCGATGCGCGGGAACTCGCCCGGGATCTCTTCCAGCACCGTCTGGCTGAACTCGCGGCTGGCCCGCGCGAGGTCGAACTGCCAGCGCACCAGCCGTGCCGGCTCTCGCGCATCGCCGGCCGGGGAGCCGTCGGGCCGTGGGAACAGCGGCGGCCGGTCGAACTGCATGACGTCGGCGAACACCCGGCCATCGGCCTCCCAGGCGTTCATGACGTGGAACACGTAGCAGGCCGGGCCCCGCCACCAGACGATGTCGGCCGTGCTGCCGCCGCGCGGCATCAGGCCGACCCGGGTGCCGTACTCGGGCTCCCAGGCGAAGGGCGGGCCGCCGGACTGCGCCCGCTCGCGGCTGGCGGTCAGCGGCATGACCGGGAACAGCACATGGCCGGCGCTGACCGCGAAGTCGTGCACCATGCTGGCATAGGGCGCCTCGAACGCCTCGCGCCGGACCACCTCGCCCGCGCGCGAGATCACGCCGAAACTCATGCCGCTGGAGAGCGACTCGGGCGTCCCATAGCCGAAGAACAGCAGCTCGCCGGTCCGGGGATCGGTCTTGGGATGCGCCGTGACCCGGTGCTGCAGTCCGCCCGCGAAATCGTCGGGGCCCAGGGTCTCGAGCGTGGCAAGGTCGACCGCCATCGGCAGGTGCGCCTCTTCGAGCGCCAGCATGCGCCCGGCGTGGCCGATCACGTTCGTGTTGGCGGCGCCGTCGTCGGCGATCGGCGCCTCGCCCTCGGGCAGCGCGACTTTCAGGCCCACGGTCGGGTTGCGGCCGGTGCGCCGCGCCAGCGCCCACTGGCCGGTACGCACCCAGCGGTTGCGGTAGCCGACCCGGCCATCCTCGATGTGGAAAGCATGCAGCATGCCGTCGCCCGAGAACCAATGGGCGCGCGGATCCGGCACCACGGGATTGGGCCCGTTGCGCACCAGCGTGCCGCGCAGGCCCGCCGGCAGGGCGCCCTGCAGCGGCAGCGATGCCAGCTCGGTCTCGAAGTCGATCGGCATCATGTTCGGAGGCGGGCCGCGGCGGGGGATGGCTTCGTCCATGGGAGTCTCCTGGCGCTGGTTTATCTTTCCAATGGAAATATGCATGCGCGACGGCAGGCTGTCAATCCATTTTTCCAGTGTTAAGATTTTCCCGGCGCCCGCGGCGCATCCTCGATGGCCACCGAATCCACCCTCGCCCCTCCCGAATCCAGGCCGTACCACCATGGCGGCCTGCCGCTGACCCTGCTGGCGGCGGCCGAGACGGTGCTGGTGCGCGACGGCATCGCCGGGCTGGGCCTGCGGGCCATCGCGCGCGAGGCGGGGGTGTCGCACACCGCGCCCCGGCATCACTTCGGCGACACCACGGGCCTGCTGAGCGATCTGGCGGCGGTCGGCTTCCAGCGCCTGCGCGACGCGATGCTGGCGGCCATGGACGGCGTCGCCGACCGGCGCGAGCGCCGCCACGCCATCGCCCATGCCTATGTGCACTTCGCGCACGACAACCCGGCGCTGTTCGGCCTGATGTTCCGCAACGAGATCATCGACATGCGCCGACCTTCGCTGTCGCAGGCCGCGAAGGCCGCGATGCAGGTGATGGCGCCGACCATCGGCGAGGCGCCCTCCGCCGCCGCCGACGCACTCTCGGCGTCGGACGCCATGCGGGTGACCGCGGCCTGGGCCTATGTGCACGGCCTGGCGACGCTGCTCATCGACCAGCGGCTGCACGGCGTGCTCCAGGCGGCCCCCGATTTCCGCGACCCCCTGGCGCTGGTCGACGCGGTGCTCAAGCACGTGAGCCTGGCCGCGGACCCGGCGTCCCGCTGAGGTCGGCCGGGCAAGACTTCGCACGGCGTGTTCGGCATACTTCAGCCGGCTCGACCCATGCAGTCCCCGACCAAGGCAATTCCCATGCGCAGAAGACGTCTGGTGCAACTCGCCGCCGCGGCCCCTTTCGGCACCCCGTGGGGTCTGCTGGCGCCCGCACGCGCGGCCGCCACGGCCGGCCGGGTGCGGCCGGGCGACCCGGACTGGCCAAGCGACGCGCAATGGCAGCGGTTGGGCGAACGGCTGGGCGGCGACGCACTGGTGAAGGTGCAGTCGCCGTTCGCGCCCTGCCTGGAAGCACCCGCCGGGCCGGCCTGCACGCAGTTCTTCAAGGCGGTGCGCAACCCCTACTTTCTCGGCGACGAAATCGGCCTGACCCAGACCCTCGGCTGGGTCGGCGCCTGGACCTCGAGCCCGAGCGTTCATGCGGTGGCCGCGCGCGGCACCGCCGACGTCGTCGCCGCGGTCGACTTCGCGCGCGACCATCGGCTGCGGCTGGTGGTCAAGGGCGGCGGCCACAGCTTCCAGGGCACCTCCAGCGCGCCCGATTCCCTGCTCGTCTGGACCCGCCGGATGAACCAGGTCACGCTGCACGACGCCTTCGTCGGCAAAGGCTGCGAAGGCCGGGCGGCGCCGGTGCGGGCCGTCTCGGTCGGCGCCGGCGCGGTCTGGGCCCATGTCTACGATGCGGTCAGCACCCGCGGCGGCGGCTACGTGCAGGGTGGCGGCTGCATGACGGTCGGCGTCGCCGGGCTGGTGCAGAGCGGCGGCTTCGGCAGCTTCTCGAAGGCCTACGGCCTGGCCTCGGGCAGCCTGCTCGAGGCCGAGGTGGTCACGGCCGACGGCCAGGTGCGGATCGCCAATGCCTGCAGCGAGCCGGAGCTGTTCTGGGGCCTCAAGGGCGGCGGTGGCGGCAGCCTCGGGGTGGTCACGCGCCTGACCTTGAAGGTCCATGCGCTCCCGGACTCCTTCGGTGCGGTCAACCTCACGATCAAGGCGTCCTCCGCACCGGCCTTTCGCCGCCTGGTCGGCCTGATCGTCGACTTCTACGCCGCCGCCCTGCACAACCCGCACTGGGGCGAACAGATCCGCCTGCGGCCCGACAACACGCTGCGCGTCGCGATGGTTTTCCAGGGCCTGAGCCGGGCCGAGGCGCAGGCCGTCTGGCGGCCCTTCCTCGACGCGGTCGACGCCGCGCCCGAGGCCTTCGAGACCGAGTTCTCGCCGCTCAAGATCGTCTCGACCTCGGCGCGCGATTTCTGGTCCCCGACGCTGTTCAAGCGCATGTTCGGCTTCATCAGCACCGACGACCGGCCCGGCGCGCCCGACGGCAACGTGTTCTGGCCCGGCGACCAGCGCCAGGCCGGCCAGGTGCTGCACGGCTATCAGTCGGCCTGGCTGCCGGCGGCGCTGCTGCAGCCGGAGCGCCGCGCCGCCCTGTGCGACGCGCTGTTCGCCGCCAGCCGCCACTGGGGGGTGTCGATGCACGTCAACAAGGGCCTGGCGGGCGCGCCGGCCGAGGCCCTGGCCGCGGCCCGCGACACCGCGATGAACCCGGCCG
The DNA here is from genome assembly GCF_030316845.1 of Variovorax davisae. Classification (GTDB taxonomy): domain Bacteria; phylum Pseudomonadota; class Gammaproteobacteria; order Burkholderiales; family Burkholderiaceae_C; genus Variovorax; species Variovorax davisae. The sequence goes on along the minus strand of NZ_JASZYS010000008.1, from coordinate 48,311 downwards.
TGCTCGACGCCTTCGCGCTCGCGATCGGCGGCGCCGACGGACCGCCGGCCTTTCCCGGCGTGGCCGGGCACGAACCCGACGCAGCACTGGCACAACGCCAGGCGGCGGCGATCGGCCGGGCTTTCGACGAACTGCGCCGGCTGGTGCCGCAACCCGGCTCCTACCTGTCGGAGAGCAACTACTTCGAGCCCGACTGGCAGCGTTCCTTCTGGGGCGGCAACTATCCGCGGCTGCTCGCGGCCAAGGAGCGCTACGACCCGGACGGCCTCTTCTTCGTTCACCACGGTGTCGGCAGCGAGCGCTGGAGCGCCGACGGATTCACAAGGAAAGCATGATGGAAACCATGGCCCTGCGCCACGTCGACGACCTGCCGGGCCCACGCGGCGCTCCGCTGATCGGCAACCTGCTGCAGATCGACACCGCGCGCATGCACCAGCAGCTGGAGCAGTGGTGCCGCGAGTTCGGCCCCTTCTTCAAGCTGCAGATGGGACGTCGCAAGCTGCTCATCGTCGGCGACCACGAGGCGGTGGCCACCACGCTGCGCGACCGACCCGACGGCTTCAAGCGCACCACGCGCTTCGAGGACGTGGCCAGCGAGATGGGGCTCAAGCCCGGGGTCTTCGGCGCCAACGGCGAGGACTGGCGGCGGCAGCGGCGCATGGTGATGGCCAGCTTCGATCCGACGCATGTGCGCCACTATTTCCCGTCATTGCAGAAGGTCGCCGAGCGGCTGGTCGGCCGCTGGCAGGCGGCCGCACGCCGCGGCGACGCGATCGACCTCCAGCCCGACCTGATGCGCTACACCGTCGACACCATCGCCGGGCTGGCGTTCGGTGCCGAAGTCAACACGCTGGAGTCCGACGGCGACGTGATCCAGCAGCACCTCGACAAGATCTTCCCGGCCCTCGTGAGGCGCATGCTGGCGCCGCTGCCGACCTGGCGCCTGTGGCCCGGCCGGGCCGACCGCGAGCTCAGGCACGGCGTGCAGGCGGTCAACGAGGCGGTGTCGCAGTTCATTGCCGACGCGCGCGGCCGGATGGCGACCGACCCGGCGCTGCGCACCCACCCGACCAACCTGCTGGAGGCGATGATCGCGGCCGCCGACCAGCCCGACAGCGGCATCACCGACCTGCAGGTGGCCGGCAACGTGTTCACGATGCTGCTGGCCGGCGAGGACACCACCGCCAACACCATCGCCTGGATGATCGACCTGCTCTGGCGCCATCCGGCCGCGCTGCAGCGCGCCACCGACGAGGTGCGCGGCGTCCTCGGCGACTCACGCTGCCCGAGCTTCGACCAGCTGGCGCAGCTCGACTACGTCGAGGCCTGCGCGCACGAGACGATGCGCCTCAAGCCGGTGGCGCCGATCCTCGCCTTGCAGGCCGAGCGCGACACCCAGGTCGGCGACGTGCGGGTGCCGACCGGCACGGTGGTCATCAACCTGATGCGCGTCGACAGCGTCAGCGAAGCCCACCTGCCTGGCGCCGCGGCCTTCGAGCCCGAGCGCTGGCTCGCCGAGGGTCCGGCCGGCGCCGTCGCCGGCCGTGCGAAGCGCATCTCGATGCCCTTCGGTGCCGGACCCCGCATGTGCCCGGGCCGCTACCTGGCGCTGCTGGAAATGAAGATGGCGATGGCGCAGCTGTTGAACGGCTTCGACATCGCCAGCGTCGAGACGCCCGACGGCCAGCCGGCGCGCGAGCATCTCGCCTTCACGATGACCCCGGTGGGCCTGCGCATGCGGCTGCGCATGCGCGTCTGAGCGCAGGCCGTCAGGGCTTCTGGCGTTCCGGCGCGTCGCTGTTGCCGCCGCGCGAGAAGCTGCCTTCCTTGTTGGCCGCCGCATTCGCGGAGCGGCGCTTGGCGGTCGCGGCCTTGCGATCGGCGCGCGGCTGCGAGGGCGCGGTCAGGGGATTGGCCTGGGCCTCGCCCATTTGCGGGCCGCGCGCGGCCTCGCCACCGCTCGCGCGCCGATCGGTGCGCGCTTCGGAGCGCTCCGCCGGCGTCGTCTTCGCCACCGGCGGCGCCTTGCCTTGCGCGGGGTCGACTTCGCCGCTGCTCTGCGCCAGCGCTGCGCCCGCCATCAGTTGGATCAACGCTGCCCCGAGCAGTGGAACGATTTTTCTCATGCGAACCTCTTTCATGATGTGGAGGACCGCCCGCGAAACTGCGGACCCTTGCATGGTGCCAAGTCCGCCCGCCGATGTCCATCCGGACCTACTCGCCCTCGCGGCTCCCGATCAGGGTCCGCTCGCCGTCCGGCCGGTGCATGTCGAGGAAGGCGCCGCTGAAGGCCCAGGTCGTGGTCGACCTGAGTGCCGCGACGAACTCGCGCTCCTGCTGCATCACGCCCTCCCCGGGGCAGGTCCTGCGGGTGGTGGCCACGGTCCCGACGGCGATCTGGTCGCCGTTGACGCTGTACCTGGCGCGCAGGCTGTTGCAGCCGCCGAAGCCCTTGACGACGCCATCGCCGAAGGCCAGCGTCAGGGTGGTGCCGGCCAGCGGGCTCACGACCGCCTGCCGCCCGTTGTTGAAGCCGGTGATGTTCGAGCGCAGCCCGACCAGCGCCGGCGCCGGTTCGGCCTTGAAGGCGAGCACGGCCACTCCGTGATCGGACTGCAGGCTCAGCCGGTCGTCAGTGCGCACCGGCCGAAACGTGCCCGCCAGCGCCCGGTGCACGGCCGTCTCCAGCGCCATCGACGCCGGGTCGCAGGCCATCATGGAGCCGGCCAGCCGGCCGATCACGAGCTGGCCCTGCTGGAAGGCATAGCTGCCGAAGTAGCGGTTGCATCCCGAGAAACCATCGATGCGGCCGTCCTTGAAGCGGGCCGTGACCGAGCGCGCCCCGCTCGGCAGCGCCGCCGCATCGACGCCGCGCAGGCCGGTGAGGCGCCAGGTCGGGCCTTCGACGCTTGCGGGCCCGGCGGGCAGCGGCTGCGCGCCGCAGCACACGCCGGCGGCGAGCAGGGCCGTGGCAAGAAGGACACGGGTGGTTGGCTTCGTCATTTCGCTTTCCTCTGACAGTGTCGGTGCGGCATCTTAGTCAGGGCGTTGCGACGGCTCGGCTCCCCTCGATGGGGGACGACGATCCCACCCCGACACGCCCCAATGAGGTCATGCAGGAGACTTCGCAGCGACGGCGCCGGGTGCGCGAACTGGCGGCCACGGACGTGGCCAGGCTTTGGGAAGACAACGCCGATGCGTGGGCTCGACAGGCCCGTCTCGGCGTCGACGTCTTTCGCGACCTGCTGAACACGCCCGCCTTTCTCGCGCTGCTGCCGCCGGTCGCCGGCCTGCGCGGCCTGGACGTCGGCTGCGGGGAAGGCGCCAACACGCGACAACTCGCCGGGCTTGGCGCGAAGATGTCGGCCGTGGACATCGCACCCACCTTCGTGCGCTACGCGCAGGCCAGCGAAGCCGTCGACCCGCTCGGCATCGACTATGCCGTCGGCGACGCGATGCAACTGCCGTTCGACGATGGCCGGTTCGAATTCGCCACCGCCTTCATGTCCCTGATGGACATGCCGGACCCGGGACGCGCGCTGCAGGAGATTCGCCGCGTGCTGCGGCCCGGTGGCTTCCTGCAGTTCTCCATCCTGCACCCGTGCTTCGTCCCTCCTCACCGCAGGGTGCTGCGCGACCGCAAGGGCAAGGCGCGCGCGATCGAGATCGGCGACTACTTCGAATCGACCGAGGGGCGCGTGGACTGCTGGTGGTTCTCGACCCTGACGGGCAAGCAACGCCACGAGGTGGCGCCCTTTCGCACGCCGATCTTCCACCGCACGCTGAGCCAGTGGTTCGACCTCCTCGGCGCGGCCGGCCTGGTGGTCGAGAAGCTGGGCGAGCCCACCGCCGGAAGGGCCCCGCACGCGACCCACCCCGTGATCGAGGACACCCACGTGGCGCCGATGTCGCTGCACGTGCGCGCCCGGCGCGTCGGCGCCTGATCGCGCGGCGCCCCTTCTTCGATGTGTTTGACACGCGCCAAAACCCCAGCGCAATATCCGCGACGACTCGCACCCAACGCCAACCTGATGGAGAACGCCATGAGACTGAAACTTCGGCTGCGCGCGGCGGTGGCCGCCACCTGCCTGTCACTGGCGATGGGCGCCTTGCCGGCCCGTGCCGCCGACCTGCCGCTGGTCACCGGCGAGCAGTGGACCGCCTCGAGCGAGGCCGTCAAGAAGGCCTACCTGGTCGGCATCGCCAACCTGGTGCAGGTCCAGACCGCCTACTTCGCCGCCAACCCGCCCACCGATGCGCAGAACTTCGTGCCGCGCCTGGCCAAGGGCATGCAGGGCCAGACGCTCGACAGCGTGCGCGAAGGCCTCGACCGCTGGTATGCGGCCAACCCGACCAAGCTGAAGCGGCCGGTGCTGGACACGCTCTGGTTCGAGATGGCCCTGCCCGGCCTGCAGAAGAACAAGTGACGGAGAGCGATATGAAACGACTTCACTGGATGGCGATCGTCGCGGCAATCACGCTGCTGGCTGGCTGCACCGACATGACCCCGCGGCAACAGGGAACGATGAGCGGGGCGGCCATGGGCGCGGCGGGCGGCGCCGGCATCGCGGCCATCTCGGGCGGCGACGCCTGGACCGGCGCCGCCATCGGCGGCCTCGCCGGCGGCGTGGCCGGCAACATCAGGGGCGGCCGGCAGCAACAGATGGGCTGGTGAGGCCGGTGGCCGCCCCGCCGGTCCGGCGCTTCGTCCTGGCTGCGCTGCTGCTGGTGCCGCTGTCGGCGCTCGCGCTCGACACGTCGACCACGCGCGCAGTCAACATGCGCACCGGGCCCGATCGCTTCTTCGAAGTCATGACGGTCCTGCCCGCACGCACCGCGGTCCGGGTGACAGGCTGCATCAGCAGCTGGCACTGGTGCCAGGTGGTCACGCGGCGCCACCGCGGCTGGGTGGATTCGCGCTACCTGCAGCATCCGGTTCGTGGGCGGGTGCCGGTCGTCGACGAGCGGGGATCGTCGCGGCCGCCTCCGGCGCGCCCGAGAGACACGCCGGTCCGGCCCGCCGGCTAGCTCAGCGTCAGCGCTGGGCGCGCGGCTTCAGGGTCGTGAAGTCGAGAAACGCCGTCTGCTCGAAAGGCTCGTCCGGCTCGGGTGCTGGCTCCGGCTTGGCGAAATCCATGAAATCGGTCGGCTCGAAGCTGATGTCGCGACGCGGCACAACGGGCGCCCGCGCGTGCCGCTCCTTGGCACTCTCGCGCAGCCGGGCGAGGTCGGCGCGCACCTCCTCGAGCGAACGCATGGTCTTGGCCGGCGGCTGCGCCTCGGCCGGCTTGGCCACGATCGGCGTCGCCACCGGGGCGGCGACGGGCGCGACGACCGCCGGCATGTCGACCGGCTCCGGCGCATCGCGCAGCGCCGGGTTCAACGCCTCGGGCGCGATCGGCATCGGCCGGGAAGCCACCGTCCGCGACACCGGCGTCTCGGCCCGCAGCCGCGGTGCGGCCGAGGCCACCACGCGCGGCGCCGAACGCAGCGCCCGGTGCCGCCCGAACAGAAGTCGAAGGCGACTGCGGAGTCGATGCAGTGTTCCGAGGAAGGGCGTGGCTTTCATGGGCGGGGCGATCGGGATTGAGCGATTGTGAAACGGCCCCAATGAAGCCGAAAGAGCTACAACTCGCTGTATACCGCGATTTGCGCACAAATGCACGGAACCGTTCAGCACTCTGTCGCCTTTCGCGCGACGGGCGCCATCCGGCGCCGCTTCGGACCGCCGTCCGGTCAGCCCGCCCGCTCGCTCATGCCCTTGCCTTGCGCCAGCGCTTCCTTGAGCCAGCGGGGCTGCGGACCCCGGCCGCTGCTGCGCCGTCAACCCGTCGTGGGCGATCGCGACCTTGATGCGATCGATCACGCCGGCGACAGCGCTTCGCACCTACCTGCCGAGCACCTTCAAGGCGTTCTTCGACCATTCGACCCACATGCTCTCCAGCATGATGCCGGCCTGCAGCACCAGGTGCTGCACCTGCCGCTGGCGCGAGTCCGCGGTGTCGGCGAAATCACGCGCCTCGATCTCGCGATAGACCGAGAGATTGCGCCGATGGATCGCAAGCCGCCGCACGATCTCCTTGTCGAGGCCGGTCGACCCCAGCGCGGCGTCGGCGCGCAGCCGGACCATCAAGGTGTCGCGCAATGGCGTGGGGTCTTCGATCTCCAGCACCCAACGCTTCAGCTCCTTGCGGCCGGCGGGAAGGATCTTGTAGGCGCGCTTGCGGCCCCTGCCCTGCTCGGCCGGCAACGACTGCACCCAGCCGGCCTCTTCGAGGCGCGCGAGTTCGCGGTAGATCTGCTGGTGCGTGGCCTGCCAGAAGTAGGCGATCGAGCGGTCGAAGCGGCCCGCGAGTTCGGAGCCGGATCCGGGCCGCTCGACCAGCGCAGTCAACAAGGCATGGGGCAAAGACATCGAGCGCGATTGTAAGTGCAACCAGTTGCATGAACGGACGGACTCGGGCATATTCATGCAACCCGTTGCATAGACATGAGACCTCGATGAACCATTACCCCCACCTGATGAAGCCGCTGGAGCTGGGCTTCACCTCGCTCAAGAACCGCGTGCTGATGGGCTCGATGCACGTCGGCCTCGAGGAGGCCCCGCAGGGTTTCGAGCGCATGGCGGCCTTCTATGCCGAGCGCGCCCGCGGCGAAGTCGGCCTGATCGTGACCGGCGGCATCTCGCCGAACGAGCGCGGCCGCCCGATGAAGCACGGCGCGGTGCTCGCCACCGAGCAGGAGGCCGATCGCCACCGCCTCATCACCCAGGCGGTGCATGCCGAAGGCGGCCGGATCGCGATGCAGATCCTGCATTTCGGCCGCTATTCGTACCAGCCTTCGCTGGTGGCGCCGAGCGCGCTGCAGGCGCCGATCAATCCCTTCGTGCCGCATCCCTTGAGCAGCGAGGAGGTCGAGCAGACGATCGAGGACTTCGTGCAGTGCGCCGCCCTTGCCCGGCACGCGGGCTACGACGGCGTCGAGATCATGGGCTCCGAGGGCTACCTGATCAACGAGTTCATCGCGGCGCGCACCAACCAGCGCGACGACGAATGGGGCGGCGACTACGCCCGCCGCATGCGCTTCCCGGTGGAGATCGTGCGCCGGGTGCGCGAGCGCGTCGGCGAGCGCTTCATCATCGTCTACCGGCTCTCGATGCTCGACCTGGTCGAGGGCGGCTCGACGCTCGCCGAGGTCATCGAACTGGCCCAGGCGATCGAGCAGGCCGGCGCCAGCATCATCAACACCGGCATCGGCTGGCACGAGGCGCGCATCCCGACGATCGCGACCAAGGTGCCGCGCGGCGCCTATGCCTGGGTCACCCAGCGGCTGATGGGCCAGGTCGGCATCCCGCTGGTGGCCACCAACCGCATCAACACGCCGGAGGTCGCAGAGCGGCTGCTGGCCGAGGGCTGCTGCGACATGGTCTCGATGGCCCGGCCGCTGCTCGCCGATGCCTTCTTCGTGCGCAAGGCGCGCGAGGGCCGCGCCGACGAGATCAACACCTGCATCGGCTGCAACCAGGCCTGCCTCGACCATACCTTCGCCGGCAAGATCACCTCCTGCCTGGTCAATCCGCGTGCCTGCCACGAGACCGAGCTGCGCGTCGATGCGGCGCCCCAGCCCAGGCGCATCGCCGTCGTCGGCGCCGGGCCGGCCGGCCTGAGTTTCGCGGTGACCGCCGCCGAGCGGGGCCACGCGGTGACGCTGTTCGAATCGGCGGGCGAAATCGGCGGGCAGTTCAACATCGCCAAGAAGGTGCCCGGCAAGGAGGAGTTCCACGAGACGCTGCGCTACTTCGGGCGCCAGATCGAACTGCGCGGCGTGCACTTGCGCCTGAACACCCGGGTCGAAGCCGAGGCGCTGAAGAACGGCGGCTTCGACGACATCGTGCTGGCCACCGGCATCGTGCCGCGGGTGCCGGCGATCGAGGGCATCGACCATCCGAAGGTGCTCGGCTACCTCGACGTGCTGCGCGACGGCAAGGAAGTGGGCGACAGCGTGGCGGTGGTCGGCGCCGGCGGCATCGGCTTCGACGTCAGCGAATTCCTGCTGCACGAGGGCGAGAGCGCCAGCGTGGCGCCCGAGAAGTTCTACGCCGAATGGGGCGTGGACACCGCCTACGCCGGACCCGGCGGCCTTCGCGCCCGGCAGGTGGCGCAGGCGGCGCGCAAGGTCGCGCTGCTGCAGCGCAAGGACAGCAAGGTCGGCGACCAGCTCGGCAAGACCACCGGCTGGATCCACCGCAGCTCGCTCAAGGCCAGGCGGGTGACCATGACGCCCGGCGTCGGCTACCGGCGCATCGACGATGCCGGCCTGCACATCACGATCGACGGCCAGGACCGTGTGATCGCCGCCGACCACGTGGTGATCTGCGCCGGCCAGGAGCCGCAGCGCGAGCTGTACCAGGAACTGCAGGCGCAGGGCCTGCGCGTGCACCTGATCGGCGGCGCCGACGTGGCCACCGAACTCGACGCCAAGCGCGCGATCGACCAGGGCACGCGGCTGGCCGCATCCATCTGACCCGTTTCACACACCTGCAGACAGGAGACTTTTAAGATGACTTCCAACCTCACGCGGCTGAAGCCGGCCGTCGCCACCTCCCTCGCCGCCTGGCACGACATGATCGCCCGCCGCGACCTGAGCCAGCTGGCGACCATCGTCCATCCCGATGCCTCGTTCCGCTCGCCGATGGCGTACAACGCCTATGCACCGGCGGAAGCCGTTCTGCTGGTGCTCGGGACGGTCATCGACGTGTTCGAGGATTTCGTCTACCACCGCGAACTGGCCAGCGACGATGGCCTGAACGTGGTGCTGGAGTTCAGCGCCCGCGTCGGCGACAAGAAGCTCAAGGGCATCGACCTGGTCCGCTTCGACGAGGACGGCAAGATCGTCGAGTTCGAGGTCATGGTGCGGCCGCTGAGCGGGCTGCAGGCGCTCGGCCAGGCCATGGGCGAGCGGCTCGGCGCCAAACTGCCGGCGTTCAAGGCCCAGGCCTGAGCGGGTACGATGCGGGGCCGTGGCCCGCAGCGCCGGCTGCGCTCCCGCCCTTCGACCCGCCCGCCATGACCGTCGCCCGAAAATCCGCTTCCTCCACGCCTTGCCTGCGGGTGTCACCCAGCGGCGTCCACGGACTCGGCGCCTTCGCCACCCGCGACCTGCCCGCCCATGCCCTGCTGGGCCTCTACGAAGGCCGGCGCTACACGGCCGAGCAGGTCGCCGCCCGCCAGTGGAACGACCAGCTGACCTATCTGTTCAAGCTCTCCAACGAGGAGATCATCGACGGCGGCAAGGGCGGCAACGCCACCCGCCACCTGAACCATTCCTGCAATCCGAACTGCGAGGCGGTGGAGGAATACGACGACGCGGGCCGCCTCGAACTCAGGTTCCAGACCCTGGTGCCGGTGGAGGCCGGCGACGAGCTCTTCATCGACTACGGGCTCACGGCCGACGACGGCTCGTCGCCGGCCGATTACCCCTGCCGCTGCGGCGCCGAGAACTGCCGCGGCACGATGCTGGACCTGGCGCCCGAGGCCGAGCCGCATCCCGGCCTGGTGGCGCCTTAGCGCTCAGCCCAGCGGCAGCGCGAGCGTCGCCGCCAGCGGCAGCGCATCGATGCGCTCGCCGCTCGCGACCACGACGGCCCGGCGCTGCGACGCCTCGGCCAGGGTGCGCCAGAGGCAGCGGATCGAGGCCGCATCGAGACCGCCGGTCGGCTCGTCGAGCAGCAGCAGCGGGCGCCCCGATGCCAGCGCGGCCGCCAGCCAGACCTTGCGCTTGGAGCCGGTCGACAGCATGAACATCGACTTCTCGAGGTGCGGCGCGAGCGCGAAGCCGTCGACCACGCGCTGCCAGAGCGCCGCGTCGAAGCCGGCGTCGCCCTCGCACAGCGCGGCGGTGCAGGCACCCACCGTCATCGGATCGAAGGCGTCGGTGGCGGGATCGACGAAGAAGACGCTGCGGCGATAGCGCTGCGGGTCTTCGTCCAGCCGCACGCCGTTCAGCTTCAATTGCCCCCGGGCGGCCAGGGTCCCGGCCAGCACCCGCAGCAAGCTGGACTTGCCGCTGCCGGTGTCGCCGTGCAGCAGCGTCACGCCAGCGCCGATCGACGCCGACCATGCGGTGGCGAGCGCAGGCTGGCCGGGATAGGCGAAGCCGAGATCGCGGACGTCGAGCAGCGGGCGCTCGCCGGCCTGCTCGCGCGTCACGCCTTCGACAGGCGCCGCCGCGCCTTGACCGCCGTCGCCAGCCCCTCGAGCACCGGCACCGTCTGCGCGAAGCCGATGCAGGCATCGGTGATCGAGACGCCGTGCCGCAGCGCCACGCCCGGCTTCAGGTCCTGCCGGCCTTCCTCGAGGTGGCTCTCGATCATGAGGCCGGTGATGCGGCGCTCGCCGCCGGCGATCTGCGCCGCCACGTCCTGGGCCACCACGATCTGCCGCTGGTGCTGCTTGCTGCTGTTGCCGTGCGAGACGTCGATCATGACCTGGGGCCGCAGGCCGTTGGCCAGCAGCGCCTCGCAGCTGGCCGCCACGTCGGCGGCCGAATAATTGGGGGCCTTGCCGCCGCGCAGGATCACGTGGCAGTCGTCGTTGCCGCGGGTCTCGAAGATCGCCGCCATGCCCATCTTGGTCATGCCCATGAAGGCATGCGGCGCGCGGGCCGCGAGGATGGCGTCGGCCGCCACCTTGACGCTGCCGTCGGTGCCGTTCTTGAAGCCGACCGGGCAGCTCAGGCCCGAGGCCAGCTGGCGATGGCTCTGGCTCTCGGTGGTGCGGGCGCCGATGGCGCCCCAGGCGATCAGGTCGGCAATGAACTGCGGGCTCAGCAGGTCGAGGAACTCGGTGCCGGTCGGCAGGCCCAGGGTGGTGAGTTCGAGCAGCAGGCGGCGGGCGCGCTCCAGGCCCTCGTTGATCGCGAAGCTGCCGTCCAGGTGCGGGTCGTTGATGTAGCCCTTCCAGCCGACGGTGGTGCGGGGCTTCTCGAAATAGGCGCGCATCACGATCAGCAGGTCGTCCTGCAGCGAATCGGCCACCGCCTTCAGGCGCTGCGCGTATTCGATCGCCTGGTCGTGGTCGTGGATCGAGCAGGGACCGACCACCACCACCAGCCGGTCGTCGCGGCCGTGCAGCACGTCGGCGATGGCGGCGCGGCTGCCTTCGACCAGCGCCAGCGTGTTGTCGCGCACCGGCACGCGCTCCTGCAGCAGCGCCGGGGTCATGAGCGGGCGCACCGCGCCGATGCGCACGTCGTCGATCCGGGTGGTGTCGAGGGTGCTGTCGCGGGAGCCGATTTCGGCATCGTGGAGGGGATCGTCGAGACGGGACATGGTCGTGGCTTTGATATCGAGCGGAATTTCCCCGATTGTCCTCCGGACCGCGCCCTCAGCCGCGGCGCCGGCCCCGCGTCCGGGTGGCGGGCTCGCTCAGCAGCGCCTGGGCGACGCCCGGCACGACCTCGATGCTGGGCGGCCGCGCCGGCGCGTGCCAGGTGACCTCCTGCCACAGCGGCAGCACCATCAGCGCCGGGCTGGCATTCGCCAGGTCGGCCAGGCTGTAGCGGTCGAGTTCGTCGAGGAAGGCCTGCATCGCGCGCGCCAGCACGGCAGCCAGCTCGCAGCCGCCGGTCAGCACGCAGCGGTTGTCGTCGCCGAAGCACTCGACCAGCGCGAAATCGCTCTCGAGGTGGCGCACGATGGTGCCGACCTTGAGCTTCGACGGATGGGCCGCCAGCCGCATGCCGCCGTTGCGCCCGCGCACGGTCTCGACCCAGCCCGACTTGCCCAGCATGTGGGTGACCTTCATCAGGTGCGCGTTCGAGATGTCGAAGGCCTTGGAGAGGTCGGCGATGGTGACCAGCGACTCGGTGCGGGTCGCCAGCACCAGGAGCACGCGCAGGGAATAGTCCGTGAAGAGGGTCAGTCGCATAAGCTGCATTTTATCTATTGCTTTGCCGTCGTGCCGTCTATAAAATACATTTCATGTATATGTTAAAGGCACCCCCACCGACGGGCCTGCCGCTGCTGCGGCTGGCCTTCCGCCCGTTCTACCTCGGCGCGGCGGTCGCCGGCGTGGCCTGGATGGCGCTGTGGGCAGGACTGCTGAGCGGCCATGCGGCGCTGCCGAACCAGCTGCCGCCGATCTACTGGCATGCGCACGAGATGCTGTTCGGCTTCGTCGCCGCCGTGATCGTCGGTTTCCTGCTGACCGCGGGCAAGGTCTGGACCGGCCTTCCGACCCCGCGCGGCGCGCCGCTGGCGGCCCTCTGGCTGCTCTGGCTGGCGGGGCGCATCGCCTCGGTCGCGGCGCCTGCGCCGCTCTTCGCAGCGATCGACACCCTGTTCCTCGTCGCCGCCGCGCTGGTCTTCGCCACCCTGATCCTGCGCGCGCGCAACACGCGCAACCTCAAGGTGGTGGCGGTGCTGGCGCTTCTGGCGGCCGCGAATGCGGCCTTCCACCTGGGCGTCCTCGGCGTGCCCGGGGCCGATCCGATGCGCGCCCTGCATGCCGGCCTGGCGCTGGTCGTGATCCTGGTCTCGATCGTCGCCGGCCGCGTGATCCCGGCTTTCACGCAGAGCGTCACCCCGGGCCTTCGGATCACCGAGCCGCGCTGGCTGACGCCTGCGGCCGTCGGCTGCACGGCGCTCGGCCTCGGGCTGTGGGTCGCGGGATCGCTCGCCGCCCTGGGCGCCGCGACCCTGGCCGTCGCCGCCGTGCTGCAGGCGCTGCGGCTCGGCCGCTGGGCGCCGGCGGCGAGCCGGCGGCGGCCGATCCTGTCGGTGCTGCACGCCGCCCATGCCTGGCTGCCGGCCGGCCTGGCGCTGCTGGCGGCCGCCGAGGCCGGCTGGATCGGCAGCACCGCCGGCGTGCATGCGCTGGCGGTCGGCTGCATCGGCGGCCTGGTCATCGGCATGATGACCCGGACGGCCCGCGGCCACACCGGGCGGGACCTGACGGCTTCGTGCAACGAGATCGCGGCCTATGTGCTGGTGATGGCGGCGGCGCTGGTGCGGGTGGCCGCGCCCGGGCTGCCGCCGCCCTGGCAAGGCACGGCGCTGTACGTCGCGGCGGGGGCGTGGACGCTGGCGTTCGCGCTCTACCTCGCCCAGTTCTCGCCCTGGCTCGCCAGCCCGCGGGCGGACGGCCGCGATGGCTGACCGTCGCCCGCCCGAGCCCGGCATCGACCGCGCCCGCCTCCAAGCGCTGATCCACGCCTTCTATGCCGACCTGCGCCAGGACGAGGAGATCGGCCCGCTGTTCGAGCGCGCCATCGGCGGCGCCTGGCAGGCCCACCTCGACCGCATGGTGGAGTTCTGGGCCACGATGGTGCTCGGCAGCCGCTCGTTCTCGGGCGACGTCTTCGGCCGCCACATGGCGATCGACGCGCTGTCGCCCGCCATGTTCGAGCGCTGGCGCAGCCTGTGGAAGCAGCACACCGACGCCCTGTTCGAACCGGCCCGCGCGGCGGAACTCCAGCGCATCGCCGCCGGCATCGCCGGCCATCTGGTGCGCGGGCTCGAGCGCCGCAAATAGGGCTTGCCGGCGTGATCTTTTTCCTTGGCGCGCCCGTGCGGCTTCGATTCAATCCCATGCCAGCACATGAGTTTGAACCCATCGCACATGAAGCCTGACCTCAGCCTCGTCATCGAAGAACCCATCGCCGGCCACTATTACTGGATGGTCGTGCGACCCGGCGGATGGCTGCGACTGGGGCCCTGCCAGGTGGTCGATGCGGGCAGCGGGCCGCTGCCGTCCTACCAGGCGGCGCAGGCGGCGGGCAACCGGGTGCTGGCCAGCTTCCAGCCGGTGGTCGAGCGGCCGACGCCGAGCGGCTTCGGCGGCGCCTGGGACATCATGACGATTCCGGGTGCGCTGAGCTGAGCCGGCCTTCCGCCAGCGCCGCGTGCAGGGCGTCGACGGCCTGCCGCCAGGCCTGGACCGCGGCGCGCTGCTCGGCATCCGCATCCCGCTCTTCCTGCGGCACCTTGGCGGCGTCGCGCAGGTGGCGCTCCTGCAACGGCAGGCGGCGGGCCGGAAACGGCGGCACCGGGATGCCGGCCTTGCGAAGGATCTTTTCTTTCCGGTGAAGGGTGAGCATGGCGAGACAAAGGGTTTCTACCCCCAGTCTCGGGCCGCGCGCCGCCCGGTCGAATAGTGCATTTGCACCATTGCGCACGGCGCGCAGGCATGGCCGCCCCAGTCGGCTCAGGCGAACACGTCCGATACGTAGCGTCCATGCGCATGCTCCATCCGGTCGGCCCAGGCCGATGCGGCGGCATCGTCGCTGCCGGTCGCCGTCCGGTAGATATGGATGAAGGTCTCGCGCACGGCCGGCGCCATGTGCTTGCCGTCGCCGCAGACATAGAACTGAGCGCCCAGGCGGAACAGCGCACCGATATCGGCCCGGTCCTGCCAGACCCTGTGTTGCACGAACATCACATCGCCCTCGGGTCGGGCCGAAAAGGCAGGCCGCAGCGCGACCACCCCGGCCGCCTCCCAGGCCGCGAACTGGTCGCGGTACAGGTAGTCGACGTCCGGGTCGTCGATGCCGAAGAACAGCAGCGCGGGGCCGACCTCGCGCCCGGCCGCCTTCTGCCAGGCCCGTTCCTGCAGGAAGCCCCGGAACGGCGCCACGCCGGTGCCGGCGCAGACCATCACGATCGGGGTCTTCGGGTCGACCGGCGGATGGAAGCCCGACTGCGATGGCCGCACCGCCACCGACACCTTGTCGCCCGCCTGCAGCCCGGCCAGGTAGGTCGACGCCACGCCCTGGAACCGGCCCTGCCCCGACAGCGCGGGCGTATCGACCACCGCGAAGGTCAGGCTGGCCTGCGCTTCGTCGGCCAGCGGCGAGGAAGAGATCGAATACTGGCGTGCCCGCAGGATCGGCAGCATGGCCAGGAAGCGGGCCAGGCTGATGTCGCACGAAGGCATGCGCTCGAGCAGGTCGAGGACGCTCACCCGGCGGCCGAGCACCTCGCGCGCATAGGCCTCCTCCTGGGTCAGGGCTTCGAGCGCCCGGCGTTCGGGCGGGCAGCGCGTGGCCTCGGCCAGCTGGGCGACCTGGGCCCGGGTCGCGGGCTGGGCCAGCTCGACATAGCCTGCCAGCACTTCGGCGGCGCCGATCGGGTAGTCGCCCGGCAGCGCGGACGCGGTGCCGGCCTGCTTGCGGATCACGATCTGCGCATCGGCGGCGAGCCCGAAGCGCGCCAGCGCGCGCGCCACGCTGGCCGCGGGGTTGCGGGCCAGCACGGCGAGGTAGTCGCCGCTGCGGTAGCGCATGCCGGCCGGCAGCGCGATCTGCAGGTGGCGCTTGGAACGGGCGCCGGCAATGCCGATGGCCACCAACTCACGGTTCTCGACGACGGTGCCGGGTTCGAGTTCGTTGAGCGCGAGCGCCCGCTCCCGGGCCGAGCTGACGACCTCGACCTCGAAGCCCGGCACCCCGCGCCGATCGGCCACCGCCAGGCCCGTGGCCGCGCCCAGGTCGTCCCACAGCCCTTGCGCCCATTCGTCGAAGGCGCCGAAGAAGTCGCCGCCCGCATCGGCCTCGCCGCGCGGGCGCAGGCGCACGGCGCCGGCGGCGGCGAAGGCGGCGTCGACCCGCTTGGGCACGGCCTGGTAGGTCCGGGCCCACTGTCGGTTGCCGCAGCCCAGCACCGCGAAGCGGAGGCCGTCCAGCGTGCCCGGCGCGCAGCCCTCGATCCACGACAGGAACTTCTTGGCGTTGTCCGGCGCCTGGCCCTCGTAGGAGGCCGTGACCACCAGCACCGGCGTCGCGGCCGCCAGCTCGCCCGTGTATTCGTCGAGGGTGGCGACCGTGGCCGCATGGCCCTGGCGCGGCGCCTCGGCCGCGATGCGGCGGGCGAACATCTCGCACGAACCGGTGTTGCTGCCGTAGAGCACCAGCAGCTTCGGCGCATCGGCCGGCAGCGCGACCTCGTCCGCAGCCTCCTTCACGAGCCGCTGGGGCACCGAGGGCACGGCGCTGCGCAACGCGAAACCGCCGCCGCCCGGCGCGCCCCGGCTGCGGGCGCGGATCGCCAGGCCGTGCGGCTTGATGGTCAGTGTCTCGGCGATCTCGAGCTGGTAGGACGGGTCGTCCAGCACGATGTCGAAGCGCTGCAGCATCATGGCGATCACGAGCTGCGCCTCCTGCATGGCGAAGGGCCGGCCGATGCAGGCGCGGGCGCCGTTGCCGAAAGGCTTCCATGCATTGGGCGGCAGCTGCTCGGCAGCGTCGGGCGCGAAGCGCTCCGGCCGGAAGTCCTCGGCGTCGTCGCCCCAGACCGCCGGGTCGCGGTGCAGCATCGGCTGCAGCACCAGCAGCGTGTCGCGGGTCGACAGCGGATAGCGTCCCGCCAGCAAGGTGTCGGCGATCGGCTTGACGCCGAAGGCCGGCGCGGTTGGCCACAGCCGCAGCGACTCCATGAGGATCTGCTCGATGTAGCGCAGCCGGGCCAGGTGCTCAATGCGCGGCATCTGGTCGCCCAGCACCTCGTCGACGATGGCGCGCGCCTTCAGCATCGCCTCGGGGTTCTTCAGCAGCAGGTAGCAGGCGAAGGACAGCAGGCCGCTGGTGGTCTCGTGGCCCGCGATCAGGAAGGTGACCATCTGGTAGCGGATGTTCTCGTCGGAGAGCTTCTCGCCCGTGACCGGATCGACGCCGTTGAGCATGACGTTGAGCAGGTCGTTCTTGCCCGCACCCTGCGGGTCGCTGCGCCGCTCGGCGATCAGCTGCTCGGCGACGCGCGCGAGCAGCGCCTGGTCGGCCTCGTAGCGGCGCCGGGTGCCCACCATCAGGTTCGACACCATCGCCGGCCGCCGGCCGCGCTGGCCGGCTTCGTCGAGCGCATCGACCATCGCGGCAACGAAGGGATGCATCTCGTTCTGGTAGAAGCTGTTGAAGCGGTAGTCGAAGGCGCACAGCGCGATCGTGTCGAGCGTCAGCCGGGTCATGTTGTCGGCGACGTCGATGACCGCCGAGGCGCCGAAGCGCTCCCACTTGACGAACATCTGGTGCGCGATGTCGACCATGCGGTCGAACATCGAGCGCACGCCCAGCGGTCCGAAAGCCGGCATCAGCAGCCGGTGCGCCTTGGCCCAGTTGGGCTCGCTGTTGTAGGCGGTGAAGAGGCCGTCGCCGGCGAAGGCGCGGATCTCCTGCAGCGGGCCGTGCACGCGCTTGTTGAAGCGGGTCTCGTCGCAGAGCTCGTCGACCAGCGCCTGCGCGCTGACCACGTAGACGTCGCGGCCCAGCAAGGTGAGCTTGAAGATCGGCCCGTAGATGCCGGCCAGCCGCATCATGCTCTGGATCGGCGCCTTCGAATCCAGCTCGCCGAGGTTGCCGATGATCGGCTTCAGCGGCGGCTGCGGCACCTGGGGCGGGGTCGTGGATGAAGGCTTCATGGAGGGTCCTCGGGGAGCGGGCCGATTATCCGGAGCTGCGGCGGCGATGGAAGCGCCCGCGCGCCGCCTTGGTGATCGCGACCACGCAGGGATGGGTGACGCGGCGCTCGACCGAGATGGCGAAGAACTCCTCGATCAGGCCGGCGGCGCGGCCGATCACCTCGACGCCGTACTGGGTGCAGGTCTCTTCCTCGAGCACCTCGGGCGTCATGAAGACGCCCCGGCCCTCGCCGCCGAAGGCCTTGAGCAGCGCGGCGTCGTCGAACTCGCCGATCGCCCGCGGCCGCAACCGGTGCTCGGCCAGCCACAGGTCGAGCCGCTGGCGCGCGGCCGACGAGGCGCCCTGGATCAGCATCGGCGCGCGGTCCAGGCACTGCGGGAACTCGCCGCGGAGCGTGCGCCTGAGCGCCGGGGTCGCGAAGAAGCTCATCGCCGTCGTGCCCAGGGTGTGGTTGAAGGCCTTGACGCCGACCTGCCGGCCCATCGGCTCGTCGGCGATCACCAGGTCGATGCGCTGCACCGACAACTGGCCGAGCAGGTCGCGGAAATTGCCTTCGTGGCAGATCAGGCGCACCGGCTCGGCGATGCCGAGCGCCGGCTCGAGCAGGCGGTAGGCGATCGACTTCGGCACCGCATCGGCGATGCCGACCCGGAAGTCGAGCGCACGGGCGCCCTCGCCCCGGCTGCCGAGCGCCGCCTCGAGCTCGGCGCCGAGCGCGAAGATCTGGTCGGCATAGCTCAACGCCGTGCGCCCCTCGGGCGTCAGCTCGAGCCCGCGGCCGCGCTTCTGGAACAAGGGGCTGCCCAGGCTGTCCTCGAGCAGCTTGATCTGCCCCGACAGCGTCTGGGGCGTGATGTGCAGCTGCTCGCTGGCGCGCACGATGCCGCCGGCCTTGGCGGCGGCCCAGAAATAGTGCAGGTGCTTGAAGTTCATCAGGCCCCAATACTACGGAAAAGCCGAATGAATAGTGTCAAAAATTCGACTTTTCTCGAAGGCTATATCGCCCTAGAGTGGGCTTCATGCGCGTGCACACGCGTGGTTTCTCAACCTACCAAGGACATTCGAATGAACGACAACACCCAGGTCTACAGCGCGCCCTATGCCGCGACGCCGGCCACCGCGCAGCGCAACCGGGTGCTGCGCAACACCTATTGGCTGCTGGCCCTGTCGATGCTGCCCACCGTGCTGGGCGCCTGGCTCGGTCTGTCGACCGGGCTGGCGCGCGCGATGTCGCCCGGCATCTCGATGGTGGTCTTCCTGGCCGGCGCCTTCGGCTTGATGTTCGCGATCGAGAAGACCAAGGATTCGGCCGCCGGCGTGCCGGTGCTGCTGGGCTTCACCTTCTTCATGGGCCTGATGCTGTCGCGCATGCTGGGCGTGGTGCTGGGCATGCAGAACGGCGCCAGCCTGGTGATGACGGCCTTCGCAGGCACCGGCGCGGTCTTCCTCGGCATGGCGATGCTGTCGTCCGTGATCAAGCGCGACCTGTCGGCCATGGGCAAGTGGCTCTTCATCGGCGCCATCCTGCTGCTGGTGGCCGGCGTCGCCAACTTCTTCATCCAGTCGGGCGCGCTGATGATCACGCTGGCGGTGCTGGCGATCGGCATCTTCTCGGCCTTCATCCTGCATGACCTCAAGCGCGTCAAGGACGGCCACGAGACCAACTACATCACGGCCACGCTGGGCGTCTACCTGAGCCTGTACAACGTGTTCCAGTCGCTGTTGATGCTGCTGGGCCTGGGCGGCAGCCGCGAGGAATGAGCATGACGGACCAGGAATCCCGCGCCATCGTCACGCTGGGTCTGATGGCGGCCTTCGCCGACGGCGACAAGCACGCGCGCGAACGCGAGGAGATCAAGCGCATCGCGGACGGCTTCTCCCGCGCCGAGGCGATCAACCTGCCGACGCTCTACCAGGACGTGCTGATGCAGCGCGTCTCGGTCGCCGACTTGGGCGCGCAGCTGCAAAGCCGCGGCGCCAAGCAGCTGGCCTACGAGATGGCGGTCTGCGTCTGCGACGCCGACGGCGCGCATTCGGAGGCCGAGCGCGCCTTTCTGGCCGAACTGCGCGCTTCGCTCGGGCTCGATGCCGCGGCTTCGGCCGCGTTCACCGAGCAGGCGCAGGCGATCGCGGCGGTGCCCGTGGCGGCGGGCGCCGTGGTGACTGCACCGGGCAGCGCGCCCGACGCCGCCGAACTCGACCAGGCCATCCTCAACGCTGCGATCCTGAACGGGGCGCTCGAGCTGCTGCCCGAGACGCTCTCGACCATGGCCATCATCCCGCTGCAGATGAAGCTGGTCTACCGCATCGGCAAGGCCTACGGCTTCGACCTCGACAGCGGCCACATCAAGGACTTCGTCGCCACGGTCGGCGTCGGCCTGACCTCTCAGTACCTGGAGCAGGCTGGCCGCAAGCTGCTCGGCGGCCTGCTGGGCAAGGTCGGCGGCGGCCTGCTCGGCGGCCTTGGCAAGCAGGCCGTGAGCTCGGGCATGAGCTTCGCCACCACCTATGCATTGGGCCATGTCGCCAGGCGCTACTACGCCGGTGGACGCCAGCTGTCGACCGAGATGCTCAAGGGCGCCTATGCGGGCGTGATGCAGGAGGCACAGGGGCTGCAGACGCGCTATCTGCCGGCGATGCAGGAGAAGGCACGCACGCTGGACGCGCGGCAGGTGCTGTCGATGGTGCGGGCGGCCTGAGTCAGGGGGCGGACATCGGGTGGTCCTTGGACCCCCAGAACTTCCACCAGGGCCGCGCCGCCGGCGTCGACTCGGGCGGCAGCTGCTGGAGCTGGCTGGCGCGCAGGCGCTGGCGGCACTCGACCTCCAGCGCGTGGGCGATGCCGAAGGCCTCCCGGTCGCCGCGCGAGGCCTGGGCGCGCCAGCTCACCGCCAGGCGCACGAGTTCGTCGTCGTCGATGTCGGCCAGCTGCGCCGGGGTCGGCACGCTCGAACTCATGGCTGATGGCGCCGATGTGCGCTTTTCGCGGGGTACATGGGGAAGATTATTGCGCATCTGCTCCCCCAGTCCGGCAGGTTGAGCAGCCGATTCGCAACGCCGGGCCGAAGAATCTTTTGGCTGCACCTGCATCCAATCGCGCCGTTGGCGGGTAGTTCCAGCAGCAGCAAGCCGCTGCCACCCCACCACCGAAGGAGCTTCCCATGCGTCACCTCATCCCCGCGCGCCCCGTCGTCGTCCCGCTGCTGGCCGCCGCCCTGCTGGCCGCCTGCGGCTCGATGCCCGCCCCCGGATCGGCTTTCTCGCAAGCCTCGCTGCCGGCCCCGATCCAGGTGCCGGCAGGCCACAAGGTCGCGCTGGAAACCGTCGGCATCGGCGAGATCACCTACGAATGCCGCGACAAGGCCGGTGCGCCCGGCCAGACCGAGTGGGTGTTCGTCGGGCCCAAGGCGGTGCTCAACGACCGCAGCGGCAAGGCGGTTGGCAAGTACTACGGCCCGCCCGCCACCTGGGAAGCCAACGACGGCTCGAAGCTCACGGCAACGCAGCTCGCGGTCGCGCCCTCCGGGCCCACCAGCCTGCCCTTCCAGCTGGTCAAGGCCAACCCGGCGACGGGCAGCGGTGCGATGAGCGGCGTCACCTACATCCAGCGGGTCGCGCTCCAGGGCGGCATCGCACCCGCCAATGCCTGCACGCCGGCCGCGAAGGGCCAGCAGGAAAGCGTGCGCTACCAGGCCGACTACATTTTCTGGAAAGCGGCCTGAGCCCTGGGGCCGTCGACTACGATGGCGCCTTGCCCGCCACCGAACCTTTCGACCACGACGCCGCGCTGGCCGCCTGCGCGCGCGGCGAACGTCAGGCGCTGGCGCAGATCTACAGCCTGGAAGGCCGCTACCTGCTGGGCGTGGCGCTGCGCATCGTGCGCCAGCGCCAGTCGGCGGAGGACGTGCTGCACGATGCCTTCGTCAGCATCTGGCAGCGCGCCGGGTCTTTCGACCCGCGCCGCGGCGCCGGACGGGGCTGGATCTACAGCGTGGTGCGGCATGCGGCGCTGAACTGGGTCCGCAGCCATGCGCGCGAGGTGCCGGTCGACGAAGAAAGCCAGGCCGCGCTCGAAGACGACGTGGCGCTGGCCCGTCATGCGACCAGCCTCGACCCGGCCGAGACGCGGGCCGACCTGGGCCGGCTCGAGGCCTGCCTCGAAAGGCTCGAAGCCGAACGCAGGGAGTGCATCGTGCTCGCCTATCTCGATGGCTGTTCGCACGGGGAAATCGCGCAGCGCACGCAGAAGCCGCTGGGCACCGTCAAGTCCTGGATCCAGCGCGGCATGCGCTCGTTGCGCGAATGCATGGCATGAACCCGAACGACATCACGCCCCCCTCCTCCGGCGACGCCCTCGACGCGCTGGCCGGCGACTACGTGCTCGGCACGCTGTCGGCCGCCACCCGCAGCGAGGTCGAGAGGCGCATGCGGCACGAGCCGGCGCTCCGCGCGGCGGTGGAGGGCTGGGAAGAACGCCTGCATCCGCTGGTGGCGCTCGCCGAGCCGGTGGCGCCATCGCCCGCGCTCTGGCGCCGGATCGACGCCAGCGTGTCGGCCCTGGCAGCGCCCCGCCGCACCGCCAGCCGCCCCGGCTGGTGGAGCAGCCTGCGCCTGTGGCGCGGGCTGGCCGGCGCCGGTTTCGCTGCGGCCGCCCTGATGGCGGCCGTGCTGGTGACGCGCATCCAGCCGGCGCCCGCCACGCAGTTCGTCGTGGTGCTGGTCGCGCCGCAGGACAAGGCCCCGGGCTGGGTGGTGCAGGCGGGCGCCGGTGCGCGCCGGCTGAGCCTGACCCCGCTGGGCAGCATCACGGTGCCGAGCGGCAAGTCGCTGCAGTTCTGGACCAAGGCCGATGGCTGGCGCGGCCCGGTGTCGCTGGGCCTCGTCACGCCGGGCCAGACGCTGCAGGTCCCGCTCGACCGGCTGCCGCCGCTGGAGCCGAACCAACTGTTCGAACTGACCCTCGAGCCGGCGGACGGCTCGCCGCTCGATCGACCGACCGGGCCGATCCAGTTCATCGGCCGGGCGGTGAAGGTGCTTTAGCGAACGCCGGCCGCTCTTCTCTTCAGTTGCCGGCGCGTTCGTGCCGATCGGCAGCCGCGAACAAGTCGTCCGAGAAGCTGCGATCGGTGCGGGCGAAGGTCCATGCCCATTCGCGCACCGCATCGGCTTCGGCCTTGCGCGACAGCGGCGCCTCGGGCGCCGCCACCTTCCAGCCGGTCAGCAGCCGGAGGCCGAAGCCCAGGACGCGCGACAGGGCGTGCGAAACCGGCGAGGAACCGGGTGCGTCGACGGAAAGGCCGTTGGCAAGGATCGTGGACATGAAAAGGGTTCTCCGGGGGGAGCGACGCCGAGACGGGTCGCGTACGGGCTCAATTATAGGGTTAACCCTAGTTTGTTGCTGTCCGATCGGGCGCTGGGGTCATGTACATCCTGTTTCTCAATAAGTAAAAACCCTTAATTTTTGGCACGCGTATTGCTGCACTGCAGCAAAAGCAGACGGCATGCCCCATCGATGTGCTGCGACAGCGGAGACGCCCGGTCCTGAAAAGCCACCCGTCCACTCAAGCGAGGCGCCCATGAACGCAAGCACTGTCCAGGAATCGATCCAGATTGCAGATGCCGAGCCCGCCGGTTGGCGGGGCCGGCTGCGGCGCTGGCGCGGCAGCTCGTCGGAGTCGGTCGTCCCTCGCCTCGCGGGCTACGCGCTGCTGGCCTTCGTCCTGTGGCTGGTGGTCACGACCCTGATCCAGCCGCTGGTGTCGCGGCAGGCGACCCGCACGGTGCTGCAGGCGCCGGTGCTGCTGGTCACCTCGCCGATCAGCGGCGTGGTGACGCAGATGACGGTGCGCGCGCTCGACAAGATCGATGCCGGGGCGGTGGTCGCCACGGTGCAGAACCCGACCATCGACCGCGACATCCTCACCACGCTGAGCACCCAGCGCCTGGCGTTGCAGAGCCAGGTGTCGCAGCTGGCCAACCAGCTCCATGCCTCGGACGAGGAACTGCAGTTCGTCGAGCAGCAGGTCAGGCTGTACCGCCAGGCCTCGATGGCGCAGACCCGCGACGCCTGGCAGATCGCCCAGCGCCAGCGCGAGGTGGCGCTGACCAACGTGGCGGAGCAGGAGCTCAAGGTGCGCCACACCTCCGCAATGCTCGACCAGGGCGCGATCAGTCCGCAGGCGATGGACGCCGCCCAGGCCCAGCTGAGCACCTCGCGCGCCAACGCCGCGGTGGCCGAGCAGGCCTATGCCGGTCTCGGCAAGAGCGTCGCGATCGCCAGCCAGGGGGCGTTCGTGAGCAGTGGCAGCGGGACGGTGTTCCAGACGCTGGTGAGCCGCCGCGAAACGCTCGCGGGCAGCATCGCGCGCGCCCAGCAGGACAGCACGGCGGTGCAGAAGCAGTTGCGCGAAGTGATGGCGCTCGAAGACGACGAACGGCGCCGCATCGACCGGCTGGCGGCCTATGAAGTGCGCGCGCTGCAGGCCGGGCAGGTGCACACCGTGCTGATGCCGCAGGGCAGCTTCGTGCCGCAGGGCGCCACGCTGGTGCGAATGATCGACTGCAGCCGCATCGAAGTGGTGGCGGTGTTCCCGCCGCGTCTCGCGAAGCGCCTCAACATGGGCTCGATGCTCACCGTGACGACCGACGACAGCGGCCTGGAGGTTCCGGCGCGCGTCACCCAGCTGCTGCCGGTCGCGCCGGACGAACTGCAGAGCAGCTACATCGTGCCCTTCCCGTTCGCGGAGCAGGGTTCGGTGTATGCGGTGGCACGGATCGAATCGAAGACGACCGAGCCTTCGGCGCAGCGCAGCCTGTGCGCGCCCGGCAAGGTGGTGTCGGCCAGGCTGAACAGCTGAGCGCCGACGATGGACTTCTCATCGCCCAACTGGCCACGCGCGCTGCTCGTCGCGCTGGCCCTGCTCGCAGGCCCGGTCGCCACCGCGGCGGCCGCCAGCGACATCCGGCAGGCACTCGCGCGGCAGAGCTGCGACGGGCTGCGCCGCGCGGTCGCCACCGATGCGCGCGGCGAGCCGGCAACGCCGCTGCTGTTGACGAGCTATCGCCCGGACAGGGTCATCGAGGGTGTTCCGCCGCTCGAGACGACCCTGGCGAACGTCGCCTTCGTCTATGACAACGCACTGGCGGGCATCGCGCTGCTGGCCTGCGGCGAGACCGCTTCGGCCGGGCGCATCGCCGATGCGATCGTGCGCGCGGTCGAGCGCGATCCGCACTACACGGATGGCCGGGTGCGCAACGCCTACCGCGCCGGCCCGCTGGCCGATGCCAAACCGGTGCTGCCCGGCCACTGGGATGCGGCAAGGAACCAGTGGATCGCCGACGCCTACCAGCTCAGCACGGCCACGGGCAACGTGGCATGGGCCGCCCTGCTGCTGCTGAACGTGAACCAGGTGGCGCCCGCCCCGCGCTATGTCGACGCGACGACGAAGCTGTTGACGTGGATCGAGCAACGCACGCGCGCCGTGGTCGATCCCGATGGCTACCAGGGCGGCTGGTACGGCTGGGACGATGCGCAGGGCGCGCAGACCTGGAAGTCGACCGAGCACCACATCGACATCGCGATGGCGGCCGCATGGGCCGCCCGCTCGAGCGCCCGGCCCGAGCAGGCCCGCCAGGCGCAGACCGCGCTGGCCTTCGTGTCGCGCATGTGGAACGCGCAGCAGCAGCGCTTCCACATCGGCACCCAGGCCGACGGCAAGACCATCGCCACCACCGGCTCGGGGCTCGATGCCCAGCTGTGGCCCGTGCTGGCGGCACCTGCGGGCTCCTGCAGCTGGCGGGCCGGCCTCGCCTGGGTCGAACGCAACCACCGCTACGGCGACGGCTACGGCTTCTCGCAGCAGCCCGACGGCATCTGGACCGAAGGCAGCGCGCAGGCCGCCGCCACGCTGCTGGCCGTGAAGGGCGCGGCGCCCGAGGCGCTGTGGCAACTGCTGGCCTCGCAGCGCGCCGACAACGGCCTCTACTACGCGACGCCGAGCCCGCGCATCTCGACCGGACTGGCCATCGGGCCCGATTCGGCCGGCGCCGACTTCTTCTACTACCGCTGGCCCCACCTCGGTGCCACCGCCTGGATCGCGCTCGCCGCGACGGGCTGGAACCCGTTCACCGGAAGCACCACCGCCACAGGAGAGAAGCCATGTTCGAGCTGATCGATACCCCCGAGTTCAGGGTCAATCTGATCGTCGTGGGCCTGGCCCTGATGATGATCTTCCACGCCCGCGCGCAACGGCTCTCGCACCGCGCCGTGTTCGGCTTCCTGACCGCGCTGGTGCTGGTGCGCTACGTGGTGTGGCGCCTGGCCGAGACGCTGCCGCCGCCGGACCTCGGCTTCGGCACGCTGGTCGGCTGGGTGTTCCTGGTGTTCGAGATGGTGTCGATCCTCTACACCCTGATGTCGATCCAGATGCTGACCGGGCGGCGCGACAACCACGGGCTCGCCGACGAGGGCGAGGCCGCGCTGCGCGCGCGCGGCGCCGACGTGCCGGCCGTGGACGTCTTCATCTGCACCTACAACGAAGAACTCGGCGTGCTCGAGAAGACGATCCTGGCGGCGCAGGCGATCGACTACCCGCAGGTCGCGGTCTGGGTGCTCGACGACACGCGCCGCGACTGGCTGCGCGACTACTGCGCCCGCAAGGGCGTGCACTACGCACGGCGGCCCGACAACGCGCACGCCAAGGCCGGCAACCTCAACAACGGCCTGCGCCAGTCGGCGGCGGCCACCGATGCGCCCTACATCCTGGTGCTCGACGCCGACTTCACGCCCCATCGCAACATCGTCTACCGGATGCTGGGCCTGTTCGACGATCCGAAGGTGGGCCTGGTGCAGACGCCGCAGTTCTACTACAACGCCGACCCGATCCAGCACAACCTGCGCGCCACCGACAGCTGGGTCGACGAGCAGCGCGTGTTCTTCGACGTGCTGCAGCCGGCCAAGGACGCGGCCGACGTCGCCTTCTGCGTCGGCACCTCCTTCATCGTGCGGCGCGACGCCATCACCGCCGCCGGCGGCTTCCCGACCGGCAGCGTGTGCGAGGACATCTACACCACCTACACGCTGATGCGCTTCGGCTGGGTCACGCGCTGGCTCAACGAGCGGCTGTCGAACGGGCTGTCGGCCGACAGCATCATCGACTACATCAACCAGCGCAGCCGCTGGTGCCTGGGCACCATCCAGGTGGCGCTGCTGCGCGACGGTCCGCTGCGCGGCAAGGGCTACAGCGTGGCGGCGCGCCTGCACTACGTGCACGGCCTGCTGCACTGGCTCAGCAAGCCTTTCATCCTGCTGATCCTCGCGGCGCCCGCGCTGTACTGGTACACGGGCGTCTCGGCCTTCCACGCCACGCCCCAGGCCTTCGCGCTCTACGGCCTGCCGCCGCTGGTCATGTTCTGGGGCTACACCTACTGGATCAGCCAGCGGCGCTGCCTGCCGGTGTTCACCGAGGTGACGCAGATCGTCGCCGCGATGGCCGTGACGCGCACCATCGTCAGCGCGCTGATCCGGCCCTTCGGGCGGCCGTTCAAGGTCACGGCCAAGGGGCAGGACCGCTCGAAGACGGTGGTGCACTGGAACCTGGTGGCGGTCTTCGGCGGGCTCATCGTCGCGATGGAGATGGGCGCGCTCAACGCCATCGGCAGCGCGATGAGCACCGGGGACCTGCTCAACGTGATCTGGACCCTGGTCGCCACGGTCTACTGCCTGGCGGCGCTGATCGCCTGCATCGACCGGCCGCGGCCGGACCACGACGAGCGCTTTCCCTGCGACGCCGCGACCAACGTCCGCAGCGCCGCGGGCGTCGGCGCCACGCAGTTCATCGAGATCGCGGTGGACGGCGCCTTGCTGCGCGACAGCGCCCTGCTGCGGCGGATCCCCGTCGGCCAGCCGCTGGACATCCATGTCGATCACGTCGGCTGGGTGCCCGCGCTGCTGGCCGATCACACGCCGGCCGGCGCCGAGCTGAGCTTCGCCGGCGACGAGGCCGTGCACGACCGCCTGATCCGCCATGTGTTCAGCCTGCCGCCGAGCCATGTCGCCACGCAGGTGCGGCCGGGCCGGGCGGCGCTGGCCTTCCTCGGCAGCGCGGGCTGGCGCTGGCCGCGCATTCCGATGCCGCGGATGCACGGCTTCGCCGCCACCGCCCCGCTGGTGGCGGCCCTGGTGCTCGGGGTGCTGGTCCTCGGCGGCTGCAGCCTCACGCCGGCACTCAAGCCGGCCGATGTCGCACTGCCGGCGACCTGGCCGACCGGCGTCACCGGCACCGACGCGGCGCCCATGGCATGGCAGGCCTTCGTGCGCGACGACGAGTTGCGCGCGCTGATCGCCACCGCGCTGGCGCAGAACCGCGACCTGCGCACCTACGCCGCCAAGGCCCGCGAGGCCCGCGCCGTCTACGCGGGCACGCGCTCCAGCCTGTTCCCGGAGATCGGGGTCGTGGGCTATGCCGAGCGCGGCGACATGGCGACCGCGCTGGGTTCCACGGGTGTGATCACCAGCAACCAGCCGATCGGCCGGGTCGGCAACACCTACGCCATCCAGGCCGGCATCACGGCCTACGAGCTCGACTTCTTCGGCCGCGTCGATGCCGGCGTCAAGCAGGCCGGCTCGCAGGCCCAGGCGATCGAGCGCGACTACGCCGCGGCGCGCATGAACCTGGTGGGCGAAGTCTCGAACGCCTACCTCACGCTGCGCGCCGACCGCGCGCTGCTGGCCCTGGCCGAGGCCGACCTGAAGAGCCAGAGCGACAGCACCGACATCATGAAGCGCGCCCGCTCGGTCGGCGGCACCTCCGACCTCGACCTGCTGCGCTCGCAGTCGCTGGTGCAGCGCGCCCTGGTGCAGCGCGAGGAGTTCAGCATGCGCGTGGGGCAGGACCTGCAGTGGCTCACGGTGCTGGTCGGCCAGCCGGTGGCGGCGAGCACCGGCATGCAGCGGCCCTGGCCGGACCGCTCGGTGGCCGAGGTGCCGATCGGCCTGCCGGCCAGCCTGCTGCAACGCCGGCCCGACCTGCTGGCCGCCTATGCGCGGGTCGAAGCGGCGAACGCGGGCGTCGGGGCCGCCAAGGCGGCGTTCTATCCGACCTTCTCGCTGACCGCGGTGGCCGGCGGGCTCAGCAGCGAGTTCTCGAACCTGCTGAACAGCGGCAACCGCAGCTGGGCCACGGTGCTCGGGGTCTCGCTGCCGATCCTCGACTGGGGCCGCCGGTCGGCCAACCTCACGGCCAACGAAGAACGTCTGTCCGCCGCCATGTCGGGCTACGAGCACGCGGTGCAGCAGGCGCTGCGCGAAACCGCCAACGCGCTGATCGCGAACAGCCACCTGTCACCACAGCTCGAGGCGCAGCAGGGCCGCGTGCAGGCGCTCGAGAAAGTGGCGGTCATCTCGCGCACGCGCTTTCGCAACGGCCTGGAGGACTACTTCGCCGGTGCCGACGCGCAGCGCGAGCTCTACATCGAGCAGCGGCAGTGGATCGAACTGCAGCTCAAGCAGGCGGTGAACACGGTGAACCTGTACAAGGCGCTGGGCGGGGGGTGGGACGTGGCGCCGCAGGCGCAGGCCGCGGCAGCGGCGGCGAGCGCCATGCCTTGAGTGTCCGGCTCGCCGGCGCCGTCCCGCGTCACTTCCGCTCGCGCGCCTTGCGCTCGTACTTGCGCCAGTACTGGAACTCGTCCTCGTGGATTTCGATGTCCAGCTCGGAGATCCTGGCCTGGAGCCGCTCCTGGACCTCGGACACGGCCTGGTTGTAGATCAGCGGCCCGACTTCTTCGACGAAGAAGCCGAGCAGTGCGCCGGCGGCGATGTTGCCGATCGGCTCCTCCATGTTCTCCCGGAAATACCGCTCGATGGAGGCGATGGCCTCCTTGCGGGCTTCCTTGCCGAGTTCGATGGTCATGGTGCGCGGTCTCCAGATTTCGGGGGCGGGTCTCGCGCTGATTCTGCCCGCTCCGCGGATCGGCGTAAGCTGCCCAGCCTCCAACCGTCACCACCCGATCGGGACCCCGGAACATGGCTGATTCGAAATTCGACACCGACTCGTTGCCCAGCGTCATGTCAACGGCCGCCAGCGACCTGCAGAGCCTGCGGCCCAGCCTGGTCGAGAACGCCCTGACCCAGGCGCTGCCCCTGCCCGACATCATGTTCGGCGGCGCGGTGCTGGTCTTCGTGATCATGTTCCATGCCTTCTGGATCCGCGTCATCACGAGCGCCTTCCTCAAGCACACCGGCGCCCTGCACGTCCGGGCCTCGCTCTGGCGCGCCGACCTGCTGTTCACCGTGACGGTGATGATGCTGCTGGCGCTGCACCTGGCCGAGGTGGTGGTCTGGTCGGCGGCGCTGATCTTCGGCGACATCGTTGCCGACTGGTCGACCGCGGCCTACTTCGCGGCCAACTGCTACACCGCGCTCGGCGAGCCTTTCTCGCTGCCGCGCGCCTGGCGCATCGTGCCGCCGATCATCGGGATCTCGGGCATCTTCGCCTTCGCCTGGACCGCCAGCGTGCTGGTCAATTTCGTCTCGCGCTACAACGACCTGCGCGCCGACATCCTGGGGCGGCCCAGGCCTGGCCAGCCGGCGCGGGCCGACCGCGCGGCGCCATGACCTCCCCGCGCCAAGGCGACCCGGATCACCCTCTCCCCCGCATCTACCTCGCCGGGCCCGACGTCTTCCTGCCGGACCGCGACCGCATCTTCGCTTTGCTGAAGGCGCATGCCGCGCGCCTGGGCCTGGCCGGCGTCGCGCCGACCGACGCTGCGCTGGCCTTGGCCGCCGCGGCCGGCGACGATGCCCGGGCGCAAGCCATCTACGAGGGCAATGTCGCGCTGATCCGCACGGCCGACGGCGTGATCGCCAACCTGGCGAGCTTTCGCGGCCAGGAGCCCGACGCCGGCACCGTCTTCGAGGTCGGCTTCGCGGTCGCGCTCGGCCTGCCGGTGGTCGGCTACGCCGTGCCGCCAGGCAGCTACGCGGACCGCGTGCAGGCCGCAGTCGCCTGCCGCCGCGATGCGGCCGGGGTGGTCACGGAAGCCGCCACCGGGACGGTGGTCGAGGGGCTCGGGCAGCCGCTCAACCTCATGCTGTCGCGGTCGATCGAGCTGGCACCGACCGCCGCGCAGGCGCTCGAGCGGCTGGCCAGCAGGCTGGGCGCCGCCGCCCCTTCACTCTGAGACTTCGACCGGCGCCGGCCGCAGCCACTGCAGGGCATGGCCGCGCAGCGCCTCGATCTGCTGGCCGATCAGGGACAGCTCGGTCCGGATCAGCTGCACCGCGGCGTCGCCGCCCTCGCCATCGGAGGCCAGCAGGCCGGCCAGTGCCGGGCGCTCGTCCGCCGGGGCGGTGGCGGCCTCGATCGCTTCCGCCGACCCGCGCTCGACATCGGCCGCCAGTTCCTCCAGCGCCAGGGCCGCGCCTTCCGCCGCACCGCGTGTCGCGACCGCCAGCGCCGGGCTGCGCAGGGCGACCCGGTGGGCGCCGAGCGCCGAAAGGTAGCTCAGCAGGGTGTGCGACTGGATCAGGAAGCGCAGCGCGACGCCGGCGCGCGGCCGCACCAGCGCCGGCTCGCGGAACATCTCGGACACCGCCACGGCCAGCGCCGCATCGGCGTTGTGGGCATTGCGCCGGGCCAGCCGGTAGGGCAGGTCGTCGCGCGCGCCGGCACGGTACTGCTCGGCGATCTCGCGCAGATAGAGCGCCTGGTTGCGCATCGCCGCGGCCGCCAGTTCGTTGAAGCGCCGGCCCTGCCAGTGCGGCAGCACCAGCACCATCGCCAGCCCGGCGATCAGGCTGCCGATGGCGGTGTCGACCAGCCGCGGCACGATCAGCACGCCGCCGTCGCCGACCTGGTTGAAGCACATCAGCACCAGCACCGTCATGCAGGCGGTCGCCAGCAGGTAGCGCGCGCTGCGGGTGGCGAAAAAGAGCACGCCGGCCGCCACCGCCAGCAGGGCCTGCACCAGGTGCTGCGGGAACAGGTCGAGCAGCGCCCAGCCGGCCACCACGCCGACCGCCGTCCCCGCCATGCGCTGGCCCATGCGCGACACGGTGTCGCCCCAGGTCTGCTGGCAGACGAACAGCGTCGTCAGCAGGATCCAGTAGCCCTGGGCCGGATGGATGAGCCACATCACGCCGTAGCCTGCCGCGAGCGCGACCGCCAGCCGCAGCGCATGCCGGAACAGGGGCGAGCGCGGCGACAGCTGGCGCCGCACGCGCTCGGCCGCATCGCGCCAGGAGCGCGGCGAGCGGTCGAGCAAGCCCATGTCGGTGCGCCCGGCCCGCGCGGCCGGCTCGCTGGCGCCGGCCAGCTGGCCGTCGAGACGCTCCAGGTTGTGCGCCAGCGCCTCGATCGACGCCAGCAGGGCTTGCCGCGCCGGCTCGCGCGCGTGCGAGCGCTCGTGCGCGATCGCGCTGCGCAGTTCGGCCAGTGCCTGCACCGTGGCGGTGTCGGCCACGAAGGGCTCGCGCCGGTCGATCGACTGCGCCAGTTGCTGGCAGGCCTCGCCCTCCAGGTGCAGCACGCGCTGGCAGCGGTAGAGCAGGTCGCTGTGGAAGAAGGCGTCGGCCAGCGCGTTGTAGTCGTCGTGGGACGAGCTGGCGCGCTCGTGCACGTCCTGGGCGATCAGGTACAGGCCGCGGTAGCGCGCGATCCGGCCGGTCGGCGCCCGCGCGCCGATGCGGCGGAAGATGCTTTCCTTGGCGGCGTTGAGCTCGGCCACCACGTCGGCATTGAGCTGCGCCAGCGACAGCCGCTTGCGCTCGATGTCGATGCCGCGCAGCGGCTCGAACAGCGAGGCCTTGAAGCGCACGTAGTGGCCGAGCACCTCGTACAACCGGGTCAGCCGCGCCTGCACCGGCTGGGCCGGAAAGGCCAGGCACCAGGCGACCGAGAAGACACCGTACCAGGCAGCGCCCGCGAGCAGCAGCAGGAGCTCGCGCAGGCGCTCGTCCGGGCCGGCAAGCGGATGGTTGCCGATGCCGAGGGTGGTGTACATCGCCAGGATCAGGGTGGCGTAGGCGATCGCCTTGTAGCGCGCCTCCACCGCACCGAGCATCGTGAGCCAGAAGGCGGCGAGCGCGAGGCCGGCGATGAAGAGCGCCGGACGGTCGATCAGGGCCGACACCGCGAAAGCCGCCCCCGCGAAGCAGATCAGCGTCAGCACCTGGGCCCGGTAGCGTCCCCGCGCGCTGTCGTCGGTCTCGGCCAGCGCGCTCGCGATGGCGCCCAGGAACAGCGGCGTGACGGCGTCCGTCCGGCCGCTGGCGCCGCACACCGCCATCAGGCTTCCGAGGGTGAGCAGCACCCGCAGGGCCTGCGCCTGGCCGGCGCCCCATCGGCGCAGCTGTTGCGGGAAAGTCTCGATCACGAATGCGAGCATGCCACCGCTTTGCACGATGCGTGCCATGACCCTGCGCTTGCCGCAGCGAAAACCGGCCGCCGCCGACGAGGGCCTATGCGACGGTGCCTGCGTAGTGGCGCGCCTTGTCCTCGTACATGGCCCGGTCGGCCCGCTGCAGTGCCGCCTCCAGCTGGTCGCCGGAGGCACAGGTCGCCACGCCGATCGCCAGGTGCACCACATGGCCGCTCTGCCCGGCGTGGAACTGGTTGTTGAGGTCGAGCAGCGAGACGATGCGGTCGCGCATCGCGGCGACGCCGCGCTCGTCGGTGGCCGGCAGCAGCACGGCGAACTCGTCGCCGCCGATGCGCGCCGGCCAGCCGGGCGCATCGACCGCCTGGGTCAGCACCTCGCCGACCCGCCGCAGCAAGGCATCGCCCGCGGCGTGGCCGTCCTCGTCGTTGACGCGCTTGAGACCGTTGAGGTCGATCGCGACGACCGACACCGGCCACGGGCCCTTGCGCGCCAGCCGGTGCAGCTCCTCGGTGTAGAAGGCGCGGTTGCACAGCTGCGTCAGCACATCGTGGCGGCCGAGGTATTCGAGGTAGGCCTCGGCCTTCTTGCGCGCCGTGATGTCGACCAGCGACACCAGCACCAGGTCCCAGCTCTGCAGGTGGTGCTGCAGCACGGTGAACTGCATGTGAATGTTGATCGGGTCGCCACCGAGCGAGTAGTTCACGACTTCGCGCTGCTGGGAGGTCTTGTGGTTCCACAGGTCCTGCAGCTGGTCGGCGAACGAGTCCTGCATCTCGTCGCGAAACACCTTGGGGATGTTGCGCAGCAGGTCGGCGGTGTCGGCGGCGCCGAACATGCGCAGGGTCTCGCGATTGACGTCGATCACGCGGATCTCCTGCATGCAGCGGGTGACGAATTCCGGGTGCACCTTGATGAAGGTCGTGAAATCGGTGATGCCGCGCTGCCGGATCTCGTCGAGCAGCTTCTTCACGGCGCTGAAATCCTCGACCCAGAGCGAGACCGGCGAATGGTTGAAGAGACCCCGGGCGTAGCGCTCGGCCTCGGTGCGCTCGCGATAGGCGGCGACGCGGGCCGTGATGTCGTCGAGCGACACCAGCACCCGGTCCCAGCGGTCCTCGTGGCCGGGCAGGATGCGCAGGCGAACCTGCACGTCCAGGCGGCGGCCGTCGAGCGTGTAGTTGACCGTCTGGTTCTCCACGCTCAGCGCACCTTGCCAGAGCTGTTCGAGTTCGTGCATGACGCAGTCCGCCATGTCGTCGCGGAACACCTGGTCGAGGGCGGCCAGCAGCGCGTCCTGGCTGCGCGCGCCGAACAGCGTCAGCGTGTGCTGGTTGACCCGCAGGACCTTGTAGCGGGCCATGCAGTCGCGGATGCGCTCCGGGTCGGCCGCCAGGTGCGCGGCCAGGTCGGTGACGCCGGCCAGCCGCCATTGGTCGAACAGGTCCTTGAGCCCGCTGTAGTCCTCGAGCCAGAGAGAGACGGGCGACAGATCGAACATCGACTCGAGGTCGGTAGACGCGGACATGGCTGCTGGCTTCCTGGGGACGGTGGCGGAGTCGGACCGTCCATTGTCCACCGAAGCCGCCGCGCCCTTCAGCCGCGCCGGTCGCGCCAGCGGCAGTACCGCACGGAAGGCGCGAGAAAACCACGGATCGCGCCGCCGGCCCTGGTCGACGCCTTCGGCCAGGGATAACCCCTGGAAGAAAGCGGCAAGTCCTTCTTGTTTAGTTATATTGAATAATCATAATGAGGCCAGGACACAGCCCATGGAGACCTCGATGCACCCGACTTCCCGCCGCGGCATGCTGCTTGCCGGCCTGGCCTGCGCCACCGCCGCGGGCCCTGCCCTCGCGGCCGACGCCCCCGCCACGCCGACGACCCCGACCATCCCCATGGTGCTGCCGCGCACCGAGTTCGTCTACGAGGCGATCGTCGACCTCTCGCCGGCGCTGACCTTGGGCGCCTCGCCCTTCGGCGAGCGCTTCATGGTGCCGATCGTCGGCGGCAGCTTCGAAGGGCCTGGCCTGCGCGGAACGGTCATGGCCGGCGGCGCCGACCGGCAGCTGCTGCGCCGCGACGGTGCCAGGAATCTGGACGCGGTCTATGAATTGAAGACCGAGGACGGCGTCGTCATCTCGGTGCGCAACCGGGTGCTCTCGCGCCGGCCCAAGGATGCGCCGCCGTACGTGTTCTCGACCCTGGAGATCGTCGCGCCAGAAGGCCGCTACGGCTGGCTCAACGACTTCGTGTACGTGGGCACGCTGAACAGCCTTCGCCCGCAGCGCGAGGCGGTCGTGATAAGGGTCTACAAGGTGGTCTGAGCCGGCCCTGTGGGTCGCGAGCAGCGGTCGCCATGGCGCGGTTCGGGTTTGACTGGTTTCCCTGCCACGTATAGGCTCCCAGGGGTCCCGTCACTGAACTGAGGAGCGCCACATTCTCGGACATCCCCGCATGTTGGAAGCGTGGTCGCCGGCATGGCAAGCCCAGGCTGCACCCGATCCGCATCCGCGTCGGAACAGACGACAGGCGGCTTCGGCCTGCCCCGCGAGAGCGCCCGAAAGCACGGGCTCCACATGGGCCTCGGCGTGGCGTACGGTCCGACCGGCCCGGTCTGCCACGTCCCGTTCGGCAGCGCCTGGATGCGCCCCCGGATATTCCTGCCGCTTGCAGCCATGCGTTGCCCTTGGACCCGTCCGCTCGCAGCCGGTGTGACGACCGGCTTGCGGCGCTGGAGGTCCATCGGCTTGGCCGGCATGGTGGCGTGCGGCATCGCAGCGGGTCAGCCCTCGTCGGCCGCTGGCAAGCCACCCGACGCAGCGGTCGACGCCAGGGTGCTGCTCGAGCGTGGCCGCGCCTTGCTGCGCGCCGGCGATCGCTACGCGGCCCTCGGCGCCATCGCGCAGGCCCGGCGCCTGCAACCCGACAACGCCGAGGTCGCCCAGGCCCTGGCCGATGTGCTGGTGGAGCTGGGCGCCCCGAGCGCCGCAGCGCAGGTCTTGGGCGACCGCGCCGACCCGGGCGTGCGCAGCCGCGTGGCCGGCCAGCGCCTGCGCTGGGCGATCGAGCTCCCGCCGCCGTCGCCGGATCCGCGGCGGCGCTTCGACCCGGTGGATGCGGCACTCGCCGGCCTGGACGAATTGCTGATGGAGGCACGCACGGCAACTCCCCCAGACCCGGGTCTCGTCACCCGGTTGCAGCGCGACCGTGCGGTGGCGCTGCGCCACCGCGAGCGCTGGCAGGAGGCTGTGGACCAGGTGAGCGCGCTGCGCGCGGCGGGAGATTCCCCCCCTGCCTATGTCCTGCAGGCCGACGCGGACGCGCTGCTCGCGTTGCGCCGCCCTGCGCAGGCGCGCAGCGCGTACGAGGAAGCCCTGCGGCGCCTGCCGCCGTCGCAGCAGGCGGACGACGACGTGGCATGGCGGTCCCTCATGATGGGACGCGCCTATGCGGAGTCGGAGAGCGAGGACTTCGGCGCCGCCTTCGGCACGGTCGACGCCCTGCTGGCCGCCGCAGGACCCCCGTGGCGTCGTGCAGGCGAACGGCAGACGCCGCGCGAGAACGACGCCTGGCTGGAAGCGAAGGCCTTCGACGCCGCCATCCACAGCTACGCCGACATGCCGGCCGCGGCGTGGACGCGCATCGAGCCGCTGGAGCGCGGGGCGCCGGCCCTTCCCTGGCTGCGCGCGCAGGCGTCCGACATTGCGGCCCAGCAAGGTTGGCCGCGCCGGGCCGAGGATGGCATCGACAGCGCCGCGGCCCTCGCACCGGAGGATTTCGGCCTTCGGGTGCAGCAGGTGGATTCGGACACGCGTCGGCATCGTCTGCTGCGCGCCGACGAGCGCTTGGCACCGCTGCTGGAACAAGGCGCCGACCTGCCACGCGTGCAGCAGGTGCGGCGGGAACTCGATGCCGCCATCGGCCCCAGCGTGCGCTTCGCGCTGGGCGGCAGGCACGCGGACAACCAGGCGCTTCAAGGGCCGGGCAATGGCGGCGAGGCCAGCCTCCAGGTCGAGTCATCGACCTTCGCGGGCGTCTGGCGGCTGATCGGCCTGGCCGACAGCAGTTCCGACTCCCTCGAGGAAGGCCGCGCCAAGCGTCATCGGTTCGGCGGCGGCGCACAGGCACTGTGGCCCGACTGGCGACTCGATGCACTGGCATGGTCCCAGACGGGCTCGCTCAACACCTCGGGCGGCTCGCTTGCCGCCCAGTGGCAGCCCACCGATCATTGGACCTTCCTCGCGGACGCCGCGAAGCATTCACCGGACGCCCCCTTGCGCGCGGACTTCCACGGCATCACCGCCGACGCAGTGCGCGGCGGACTGCGCTACGCCTGGAACGAATCGACCGAGGCGGGCCTGAAAGCGCAGTTCATGGACTTCAGCGACGGCAACCGGCGCGAGCAGGTGACGATCGACGGCGCCCTCTCGCTGCTCGACCGCCCGCACCTCGACGTCCTGCTCAAGCCGCGCCTCGAATGGCAGCGCAACAGCCTGGCGGTCACGCCGTATTTCAATCCGAAGGAGTCGTGGCTGCCTTCCATCGAGGCGCAGGTGCAGCATGTGATGTGGCGTGTCTACGAGCGCGTGCTGCTGCAGCGGCTGCGACTGACAGTGGGCATGTTCGACCAACGCGCGTTCGGGGCACGCACGGTGGGCGGCGCCGCCTACGAGCAGACCTGGCGCCACGACCCCTGGACCGAACTGACCTGGGGCATCGAATGGGCCAGCAATGTGTACAACGGCCAGCGCGAACGCACGCTCAACGGCTACCTGAAGCTCGAGCACAGGTTTGGAAGATGAACGCGATCCATCCCTCACGCCAAGCCATCCGCGCCGGGGCACGCGCGCTGGCGATGGCCTTGGTGATCCTCTGCACGGCCGCACGGCCCGCGTTTGCGCAGCAGGCGCAGCCCTCGCCCTCGTCCGCAGTGACGACGACCTTCGCAACGATCGGCCTTCATGATGTGGTGGACGCCCAAGGCGATCTCGACGATGACGCGATCACCGCGGATCGCCTGGTGAGCTTCTTCGACTGGTTGCGCGGCAGTGGCTGGCGCGCGGTTTCCCTCGACGACATCGCACGCGCGGGCCGCGGCGAGAAGGCGTTGCCCGCGAAGGCCGTGCTGATCACCTTCGACGACGGCTACCGCAGCCTGTACACCCGGGTCTATCCACTGGCCCTGGCCTACGGCTACCCGATCGTCGCGGCACTGGTGGGCAGCTGGATGGAGCCCCCCGCAGGATCGATGGTGCGCTATGGCGGGCAATCGGTGCCGCGCGAGCGCTTCATCACCTGGGACCAGGCGCGCGAGATGCAGCGCTCGGGACTGATCGAATTCGCGCTGCACAGCCAGGCGCTGCACGCCGAAGTCGTCGGCAACCCGCAGGGCAACACCATGCCGGCGGCGGTGACGCGCCGCTACACGCCCGGCATGGGCTACCAGAGCGAAGCCGACTTCGCGGCGGCCGTGCGCGCCGACCTCGCGAGCGGGCGCGCCACGCTGCAGCGAGAGCTGGGCAGCGCACCGCGCGCGCTGGTGTGGCCCTACGGGCGCTACGACGCCATCGGCACGCAGGCGGCCCGCGACCTGGGCTTCGACTTTGCGTTGGTGCTCGACCAGGGACCCTCTCGATCGGACAGGCCCTTCAGGCTGGCCCGCTTCCTGCCGACGTTCAACCCGCCGCTCGCGGATCTGGCGCAGGGTCTGGAGCCCGATCCGAACGAAAGGCGGGTGGATCGCCTGGTCTGCCTCGACCCGGCCGCCCTCTGGGCTGGAGAGGAGGCCAGCAGCAACGAACGCCTGGGGCACGCGATCGAGCGCGTGCGGGCGCTGGGCGTGACCGGCCTGGTGGTCGACGCGGTACGCCACGACGCGCAGGGGCGAATCACCGCCGCCTGGTTTCCCACCCCCGAACTTCCCTTGGCGGGCGATTGGCTCTCGCGCGTGGCATGGCAGATGAACACGCGTGCCGGCGTGAAGGTCTATGCCCGCCTGCCTCACAGGCAGGCGCTCGCCGCGCTGGGCGACGACGCGCGCGTGCTGCGTCTCTATCGAGACCTGGGCGCCAGGGTGCCGCTGGACGGTTGGCTGCTCGAGGACGCCGAGGCACCGGCGGCATCGATGCGCTTCGACGCTCCATCGCCGCGCTCCGTGCACCGCGCAGACATTCCACTGAGCGGGTCCGCCTGGGTGGTGCGCGAACGGCGCCAGCCGATGCTCGAAACGCTCGGACGCGGCGACACACCCGACGCGCTGGGATGGCGAGCGTTCGCAACCCTGGACGCAGCCCGGCCCGGACTGGATCTGCTGTGGCTCGCGCCGCCGCGCGCGGCCGCCGTGCCGCACCCGCTGGCAGAGATCAGCCTGGTGCCTACCGCCCTGGACGACCGGGTCGCCGACGACCGCTTGGCACCGGTCGACCCGAGGCTCCTGAGATGGTTCACGGCTTCGGCGCCGCCCGACGCAGGTCGGCTCGCCCGCAGCGCCGCCGATTTCCAGCGCCGCGGCGGCGTTTCGCTGGGCTGGTGCCCCGACGACCCTGTCACGGACCGGCCGCAGGCGGAGGTGCTCGCACCGGGCGTTTCGGCTTCGACCTTTCCGGTGCGACGTTGAAGCGCGGAGTCGACTTCCATGAACTTCAACGAACTCATCGCCGCCTTCTGCTTCGGCTATCCCTTCGTGATGGCCTTGTTCTGGATCAGCGGTGGCTTGCTCTACGTCGGCTTGCGCGGGCGCCACGAGCCGCGGCCGGAGCATCCGCCGCCGCTCCCGTCCTATCCGGGCGTGTCGGTGCTGGTGCCCTGCCACAACGAAGAGCGCCAACTGGCCGAGACCTTCGGGGCCCTGTCGCGCGTCGACTACCCGGACTTCGAGATCATCGCGATCGACGACGGCTCCACCGACCGGACCGGGGCCTGGCTCGAGGCGTTGACTGCCCAGCTGCCGGCGCTGCGCGTCGTGCGGCTGGCGAGCAACCAGGGCAAGTCCACGGCGCTCAATGCCGGAGCCCTGGCCGCCAGGCACGAGTTGCTGGTGTGCATCGACGCCGATGCCTTGCTCGATCCGCACGCGCTGACCTGGCTGGTGCGCCGCTTCCAGACCGACGAAGGCATCGGCGGGCTGACCGGCAATCCGCGGGTGCGCAACCATGCGACGCTGCTCGGACGGCTGCAGGTCGGCGAATTTTCGTCCATCGTCGGCCTCATCAAGCGCGCCCAGACCGTGTACGGATCGCTGTTCACGGTTTCCGGCGTCATCTGTGCCTTCCGGAAGCGGGCCTTGCAGGACGCGGGCTGGTGGTCCCGCGAAGCCCTGACCGACGATGTGGATGTGAGCTGGCGGCTGCAGCTCGCGGGCTGGCGGCTGGCCTTCGAGCCCAAGGCCCTGTGCTGGATCCTGATGCCGGAGACCTTCCGTGGACTCTGGCGCCAGCGCCTGCGCTGGGCCGAAGGGGGCGCGACGGTGATGCTGAAAGTCCTCCCGAGACTGCTGGCGCAGCCGCGCATGCTTCCGGTGTGGCTCAACTACATCGTGGCGATCGTCTGGGCCTACGCCATCGCGCTGGGCGTGCTGGCCTGGGGCGTGGGGCCCCTGCTGACCCGCTGGGACGTCGACCTGCCGCATTTATGGCCCGCCCTCGGCCCCTTGCCTCGCGGCTGGGGCCAGGTGCTGGCGTTGACCTATCTGGCGCAAGCCTTGACGAGTGCGTGGATCGATGAGCGCTTCGAACGCGGCATGTTCCGTTCGCTGTTCTGGGTGGTCTGGTATCCGTTGGTGTTCTGGGCCGCACAGGCGGCGACATCGATCGTGGGCCTGCCGCGTGCCATTCTTCACATCGGCAGCATGCGCGGAACCTGGGTCAGTCCCGACCGCGGCCTGCGCTGACGCGGGAGCATTCCATGAAGCAGAAGACGCTAGCCGCGCCAGAAGGGGGCGACGATGCC
This sequence comes from Variovorax davisae, assembly GCF_030316845.1. Taxonomy (GTDB): domain Bacteria; phylum Pseudomonadota; class Gammaproteobacteria; order Burkholderiales; family Burkholderiaceae_C; genus Variovorax; species Variovorax davisae. The sequence goes on along the minus strand of NZ_JASZYS010000008.1, from coordinate 7,577 downwards.
ACGGCGCCGGAACTCGCCCCGCCGCCCGATTGGCCGCCGCGAATCCTGCGCGCGCGCACGCAGTGGTGGATGCGCCTGCGCGACCTGGCCATGACCTCGCTGGCCTGGATCATCTATCTCTGGTTCCTGAGAGAGCCCGTCGTCGCCGGCATTGGATGGCTGAGCCCGACGGCGGGAACCTGTCTCGAAAAGATGATCCAGGTCCCACTCGCCGTCGACCTGGGTCCCTATCTGTGGCTGGCGGCGGGCCTCATGGCCTGGTTGGGTCTGGCGGGCCTGTGCCAAGGACGCCGCCTGCGGCAGCAGCCCGGTCGAGATCGGGAAGTTCCGCCGCTGCTGCCCGACGCGCAGTTCGCGGCTGCCGGGGTGGCGCTCTCGGAGCAGCCGCTGTGGCGCGGAGCGCGCTGTCTCCGCGTGGACTACGACATGCATGGGCGGGTGCTCGGTGCGGCGGCGACAGGCCGCGACTGATGTCGCCTGTTCAGCCGTCACGGGCCGGCTGCTGGCGAGGCGAGCTCCGGCGACTCAGTTCCGCAGACACTGCCTTCCCCAAGGTGTCGAGATCGAACGGCTTGGCCAACACCGACTGCGGGCCGATGAGACGCTCCACGGCGTTCATGTCCGCGTAGCCCGTGGCGAGCAGGACCGGAATGTCGTTGTACATTGCCTGTGCGCGCGCGATCAACTCGGCCCCATTCATGCGCGGCATCAGGTAGTCGACCAGCAGCAGGTCCGGCCTGGCCTTCTTCAGTTCGATCAGTCCTGTCTCGCCATCCGCCGCCTGCCGGACGCGGAAGCCGAGCACCTGCAGCGACTCGACCATGCTGCGACGCACGCCGGGGTCGTCCTCGACGACGAGAATCTCCGCTGGCACCGTGGCGGCGGCGGCAGATCCGGCAACGACCTCGCCCGCCTCGTCGCCCCGCGGTTCAGGCGCCAGAGGAAAGCGCAGCTTGACTGCCGTGCCTTCGCCGACCGTGCTTTCGACGACTGCATCCCCGCCCGACTGTCGCGTGAAGCCGTAGACCTGGCTCAGGCCCAGTCCGGTGCCCGCGTGCTGCTTGGTCGTGAAGAAAGGGTCGAAGACCTTGTCCAGCAGATTCGCCGCGATTCCCGTCCCGGTGTCTCGCACCGCGACATCGACGGATCCGCGTGGAAAGGCGCGACCCTCGGGAGCACCCTCGGCGTACCCGTGCACGATCGCCGTGTGGATCTCGAGAATGCCGCCCTGGGGCATGGCGTCACGCGCATTGACGGACAGGTTGAGGATCGCCATTTCCATCTGCGCCGCGTCGACGACGACATGGGCGGGCTCCGGACACAGCACCAGCGCGAGCTTGACATGCGCACCGACCGAGATCGAGATCAGTTCCCCCATGTTGCTGATCAGCGCGTTGACGTTGTGCAGCTTGGGCACGAGACTCTGGGTGCGCGCGAACGAGAGCAGCTGCCCCGTCAGCCGCGACCCCCGATCCACGGCTTCCTTGGCTCGCCGCGCGTAGTCGCGTACGCGGTCCTCGCTGACCTTCAAGCGTTCGATCAACTGCAGGTTCAGGTTGACGACATGGAGGAGATTGTTGAAGTCGTGGGCGATACCGCCGGTCAGGCGCCCCAACGCTTCCATCTTCTGGTTCTGGACCAGGGAGTTCTCGACCCGTTCGCGCTCGAGCATCTCGCGCATCAACCGATCGTTGGCACTGGCGAGATCGGCAGTTCGCTCGGCGATGCGCGATTCCAGGGCGTCATTGGCCCGCTCGACGCTCAGCTTCGACGCCTGCAGTTCGACCAGATGCTTGCGCGTCAGATACTGGCGCTGGCGTGCGCGCAGTGCCGACTGCGCCGCACTCGCCAATGTGTCGGCATTGACGGGACGCTCCAGGAGCACGAGATTGCTGAGGCCTTGCAAGGCCGCCCGGGCACGGTCCGATCGACGGACGGTCTGCCGCGCCGCAAGCACGACGAACGGGTAGTCGGACCATGCAGGCTGGTGTGCGAGCAGTTCTCGCAGGGCGTCGACGATGCCGTCGTCGAGCGACTCTTCGGTGACGATCGTCGCGGCGGAATCCTTGCGGATCTCTCGAACCAGCGCCTGGCCATCCTGGCAGACATGGACGTCGACCTTGCGCGCGCCGAGGACGTCGCTGATGACCCGCGCGTCGCGCCCGAAAGGCGCCAGGACGAGGACGCGATTTTCCACGTGATCAAGCATCGTCGGCGTCGCCGAGCAGAACCGTCCGCCCCCGATAGCGCGGGAGGCCCGCCATGACGCCTTCGAAGTCCGTGAGCGCCTCGCCGATCTCGAGGCCACCCTCGCCAAGACGGAACTGATGGATCGTCGTTGCATGCGCGCTGGTCCTGCTCTTGACCACCGACACGGCCTTCAAGAGCTGTCCGCGGGCCTCGAAATAGCGGAACTGGAGCATGGAATCGCTCAGATAGCTCAGATCCACATCGTTGGGCGCGTCGCCGGCGATGCCGTGTTGGGAGAGAACCAGAATGGTGGTCACGCCCTGCAGGTTGAGATAGGTGAGCAGCTCATGCATCTGCAGCATGAGGAAGTTGCTTCCGGGCATCGCGACCAGGTAGGCATTGAGCGTATCGATGACCACGGTGGTGACGCCTTGCCGCTCCACGGCGTCCCGTACGCGATGTGAGAACTGGCCGGCCGAGATTTCGGCGGGATCGATCGCATGCAGGAACAGCTGTCCAGCGGCGATGGAGTCTTCGAGGTCCAGCCCCAGGGCACGCGAGCGCGTCAACAGGGTCTTGATGCCTTCGTCGAACAGGAAGAAGCCGGCCTTTCCGCCGCGCTGCATGCTGGCGCGGGCACAGCTCACCGCGGTCGTCGTCTTGCCCACGCCGGCCGGGCCCGCAAACAGCAGGTTGGATCCGGGGGTCAGGCCGCCCCCCAACAGCCGGTCCAGATCCGGGTTGCCGGAACTCACTGGCTCGCTGGCATGCGTGCGGCCGTGCTCGCTGGCCACGAGCCGTGTATAGACCCGCAGCCCGCCGCGGTCCAGGCTGAAGTCGTGCTCGCCTTCGCGAAACCCGACGCCGCGCAACTTGACGACCCGCAGCCGACGCTTGTCAGGGCCGTAGGTACCGGTGTTCTGCTCCAGCTGGATCACGCCGTGCGCGATGCTGTGCAGGTGCATGTCGCCGGTAGCGGCCGACTTGTCGTCCAGCATGAGCACCGTGCAATGGTGCGTCAGGAAGAACCGTTTGAGCGCCAGGATCTGGCGGCGGTAGCGCAGCGGGTTCTGCGAAAGAAGCCGCAATTCGGACAGGCTGTCGAACACCACGCGCTGCGGGCGCACCCGCTCCACCAGCGCCATGACGCCGCGGATCGTCTCTCCCAACTCGAAGTCGGAGGGCTGAAGGATGCTCTGTTCGGCCTCGGCGCTCAGTCCCTCGTCGCTGACCAGATCAAAGATCTCGACATGCTCGAGATCCCAACCGTGAGACAGCGCTCCCTGCGCCAGTTCCTCGGAGGTTTCGGACAGAGTGACATACAGGCCCTTCTGGCCCAGTGCGCGTCCCTGGAGCAGGAATTGCAGTCCCAGGGTCGTCTTGCCCGCGCCGGGCGTGCCTTCGACAAGATACAAGTGGCCAGCGGGCAATCCGCCGGCCGTGACCTCGTCGAGGCCCGGGATACCCGTGGGCTCCCCTTTTGGGAGTCCGAGTGCTTTCGATGGGCCTGGCATGGCAGCGATTCCGAAGGGGATGAAGCGAAGAAGGGGAGCGCCAAATTTACTGGAGCGGTGAATCCACGCCGAGGGTCGCAGCGCCCGCCCGGATGTAGGTGCAGTTCCCAGCGCCATGTACGTGCAGGCAGATCAACGGAGGCCGCTTGTCAGGGCCGACGGACGCCTCGACGCCGGCCGCCATGGCAGGGAATCGACCCGTGCAGTCGCACGGCCAGCGGGCCGCGGGCCCTCCGCCTGCAGCCGTGCGTTGCACGGACCGACACGCGTCGACGATGGCCGCGCACCCTGCGCATGCGCGACTTGCCTTTCAATGCCAGCATGCCGAGACACCTTCGTGCGGATGGATGGGCTGGTGAAGCGCTGCAGGAGCAGCCTTCCGATGCCATGTCCCCGGGGAAGGCAGGGCACCAGCAGGAGATTGGACATGCTCACCATCGACCAAAAGGAAGCCATCCTTCGCAGGGCGGGCACGACCGTTCCCGATTTCCCATCCGCGCGCCCGCCGGCATCCGAAGGCAATGCCTGCCCAGGCGGCGACACACCCGTGCCGCCGCGCGGCCGGGAGGCGCCAAGGATGCGCCGCCAGGCGATCGACGCGTGGTCCGCCGCGGTGGCGGCGCTCTATGTCGAACATCTCGCCGCGCTGCCTGGCAAGCGCTAGCTGGCGGGCGGCTGTTGGCCGCAGACGAAAGCAAGGCCGTGAGCGCGATAGGGAGAATCAGCGCCATCCGTGGACGGCGAATATCATGGATCGCGGCTCGTCGCCTGTAAAAAACAGCAAAAGTCGATAGATGCTCTGCTACGATCAGTTCGGGATGTGCAGATTTTTCGGCTCGACTTGAAGGAGTGGGCCACGCGCCGGTAACGGGACGTTGACCGGTGAACTGGGCCCTGGAGGCGGGCGACTGCCGGCCGCGTGCTTGCAGCAACGCTATCACCTTGTCCAGATCGAGCCTCGCCCCGCCCGCATGTTTGTCTGTTGGTGTCAAGGAGGCCGAAATGGCAGTCTCTTTCGCTACTCAAACTGTAATATCCGGACCAACCAACGGGCTTGCCAATCCGACCAGCTTGCAGTTCGGACCCGACGGCCGGCTCTATGTCGCCCAGCAGGACGGCCTCATCCGAATCTACGATGTCACCCAGCCGGTGCCCGGCCAGTGGTCGGCAGTCCAGGCGCAGACGCTCAGCCTCGTCAAGAGCATCCCCAATCACAACGACGACGGGTCGCTCAACACCTCGTTGACCGATCGGCAGGTCACTGGCATCCAGGTGGCGGGAACCGCCGCCAATCCCGTGATCTACGTCACCTCGAGCGATCCGCGCATCGCCGAGTCCGGCGATCTCAATCTCGACACCAACTCCGGCATCCTTTCCAAGCTGACCTGGAACGGCGCCAGCTGGACCAAGGTCGATTTGATTCGCGGCCTGCCGCGTTCGGAGGAGAACCACTCGCCCAACGGCATGGTGCTGAGCGCCGACGGCACCAAGCTCTACCTGGCGCAGGGCGGCAACACCAACAACGGCGCGCCTTCGAGTTTCTTCTCCAACACGCCGGAGTATGCGCTGGCCGCGGCCGTGCTCGAGATCGACCTCGTGGCACTCGAGGCCATTCCCAACAAGGTCTTCACCTACGCGCCCGGCGTCACCAGCGTCTACAAATACGACCTGCCCACGCTCGACGACCCGACGGTATCCAACAATGGCACGACGGGTAACGAGACTGCGGGCGGCCTGGATGTGGGCGGACCGTTCGGCGGCAATGACGGCCTCAATCAGGCGATCCTGCCGGCCGATGCGCCGCTGCGCATCTTTGCCACCGGCCTGCGCAACGCCTACGACGTGGTTCTGACCCAGTCGGGCAAGCTCTTCACCATCGACAACGGCGGCAACCAGGGTCTCGGCGGCGCGCCCATCCTCGATGCCAACGGCAAGCCGACCAACCAGTTCAACAACGGCGGCACCGGCAGTCCCGACTCTCTCTACCTGCTGGCCGACGGCAACTACTACGGCCATCCGGATCCGACGCGTGGCAACCAGACCGGCTCCGTCCTGTCCTATGCCAACGGATCCCAGCCGCAGGTCATCGCCACGATCCCCAATGCCGCAGCGGCTGTGCCGTCCGGCGTGCAGATCGCGCCGGGCTTCGTGATCGACCCTTCCAAGTTCACCTCCTCGGCCCCGCGGCTTGCCCAGGAGGGCCAGTTCACCGCCGGGCAGCAATCGCTGGCGCAGTTCGGTAGCTCGACCAATGGCCTGATGGAGTACACGGCGAGCAGCTTCAACGGCGCGATCCAGGGCGCGTTGATCACCGCGTCGTTCGACGGCACGCTCAAGCTGATCCAGGTGGCGCCGGACGGCGTCACCGTGCAGGGCATCACGACACTCGCGACACTCGGCGGCACGCCGCTCGACGTGGTCCAGGGGCCAGGTGGCTCCATCTGGGTCGCCCAGATCGGCGCCGGCCAGATCCTGGCCGTGACACCGAGCGACCAGGCATCCCCGAACGATCCGGACATGGACGACGACGGCCTGCTCAATACCGTCGACCCCTTCCAGGCCGACGCCGCCAACGGCTTGGGCACGTTCCTGGCGAGCAACGCCAGCCTGAACTGGAACTTTCAGTTCGGCGCCGGCAACAGCGCGCCCGGCCCCGACGGGCTGTTCCTCGGCCTCACCGGCCACATGACCAACGGCACACGCGATTTCGTGGCGCCCGTCGCCGAGGGGGGCCTCGATCTCACCAACGTGAAGATCGGCACCGCCGCCGGCGGTGGCCTCGTCGTGGTCGAGGAAGTATCGACGGGCACGGCGAGCGGCAGCGCCAACACCGGCGAGTTCGTGTTCCAGACCGGCGTGGCGCTGGCACCGGACGTACAGACCTTCAACGTGAAGTGGACGGCGATCAATCCGTTCCCCGGACTGCCCGCAGCGCCGACGGTGCGCGAGATCGGCGGTTTCATCGGCACCGGCGACCAGTCCGGTTTCCTCAAGGTCGTGGCCGGGCCCAACGGCATGCTGTTCCAGCTCGAGAGCAACGGCGCCATCGTCGCCTCGCAGCCCCTGAACGCGCCGGGCGTCGGGACAGCGCCTGCCGACAGCAGCCTGGTCTTCGAGCTCCTGGTCAATCGCGCGACGTCGCAGGCCACGCCGTCGGTGACCTATGCGGGCAGCAGCGGGCCGGTGAAGGTGACCGGCAACGCCATCAATCTCGCCGGCACCTCGATCCTGACCGCGATCAACGGCGATTACGCGGTGCAGGGCAAGGACAGCGGCCTCGCCGTCGGCCTGTGGTCGAGCAACACCGGTGAGGGCAGCCAGAACACCTTCCAGGCATCGTTCGACGACATCCTCATCACCTCGACAGGGCCCACCGCCCAGCTCATCACGGCGGTGAACGTCGGCGGCGGCCAGGTGACGACGAGCAGCGGCGTGGTGTTCCAGGCCGATGCCGGCCCGACCACCGGCGGCGCGGCCAGCCAGGTGTTCTCCACGGCCGCCGGCATCGCCGGCACGACCGACGATGCGCTGTATCAGAACGAGCGGTGGACGCCGGGCGGCAGCTATACCTATGAAGTGCCGGTGGGGAACGGCACGTACCAGGTCGACCTGCTGCTGGCCGAAATCTATGGCGGCATCACCGGCCCCGGTCAGCGCGTCTTCGACATGTCGGTGGAGGGCCAGGCGGTGGCTGCGCTGCAGAACATCGACATCTACGCCCAGGTCGGCGCCAACGCCGCTTACACCCTCAGCCAGCAGGTGACGGTGAACGACGGCTCGCTGTCGATCCAGGTCGGACCGGGCAGTTCCTCGCCGGGCAACGTCGAGAACGCCAAGCTCAATGCCTTCGCCGTGTACAGCACGTCCGGGCCA
>NZ_JASZYS010000007.1 GCF_030316845.1 Variovorax davisae | reverse complement strand
CGAACGCCCTGACGGAGGTGGGCACGGTCACGGGCATCGGCCGCAATCCGACCTCGATCGCCAACTCCAAGGGCGAGCCGAGCGGCAACACGCAGACCCAGGTGCTGGTGAGCTCGCGCACCGATCGCAAGGTCTCGTGGGTGCGCTTCGCGGCCAACGGCAACAGCGGCAGCATCGTGCGCACCTTGCAGGACACACGCCTGGCCGACCCGATCGCGATCGAGGACGCGGACAACTTCGCCACCATGGGCTACGTGGTGAGCGTGGCCGACCATGCCGGCAAGGCGCTGCGCAACTACCGCTACGGTCCGGTCATCTTCACGGACGGCAAGGCCTGCCCGACCGCCAGCAGCTGCCCGGTGACGCCCACCGGCAGCGTGGCGATCGAGTACGGCGGCGCCATGGCCTTCGAGGGCAAGCCCTTCCAGGTGAAGACCAGCAACGTGCCCTGATCGGCAGACTCTGGCCCTCGGCCAATGCCACGAACGGCCCGCTTCCAGCGGGCCGTTTTTTTTGCTAGCGCATCGGAAAGCGCCTGAGCATGGTGCGGCCGAGCGAGGTGATCTCGTTGACCAGCGCCGGCGGCTGCGCATAGCCGTCCAGCGTGCGCATCGGCTTGGGAATCGTCGCCTTGACATGCCCGGCCAAGCTGAGCACGCGCAAGGCGTCGATCTCGGCGCCTCCAGCAACGGCGACGGGCAGATCTTCGGCTGCCAAACGATGAAGTAGGTACATGGCCACGGCCACAGTATGCCGCCTGCGTCCTGACCGGCGGCTCGAGGCTGCTTAAACTCGCCCGACCCACTTCAAGCACAGCCCCATGCAGATCCAGGAAGCCGTCAGCAGCCGCCAGTCGATCCGGGCCTTCCTGCCGACCCCGGTCGACGGCGACGCCATCCGCCGGGTGCTGACCCTGGCCGCGCGCGCGGCCTCGGGCGGCAACCTCCAGCCCTGGCACATCGACGTGCTGGCGGGCGACGCGCTGGCGGCGCTGCGGGCCACCATGCGCGAGCGGCTGGCCGGGGGCGGCGAGCCCGAGCCGACCGACTACGACATCTACCCCGCGGCGCTGCGTGCGCCCTGGCGCGACCGGCGCTTCCAGGTCGGCGAGGCGATGTACGCGCGCCTGGGCATTTCGCGCGAGGACAAGGCGGCGCGCCGCCGCTGGTTCTCCCGCAACTTCGATTTCTTCGGCGCCCCGATGGCGCTGTTCTGCTCGGTCGATCGCAGCATGGGCCCGCCGCAATGGTCGGACCTGGGCATGTACCTGCAGACCGTGATGCTGCTGCTGCGCGGCGAGGGCCTCGACAGCTGCGCCCAGGAGTGCTGGGCGATCTACCCGGCCACCGTGGCCGCCGCGATCGAACTGCCGCCTGAGCGCATGCTGTTCTGCGGCATGGCGATCGGCCACCGCGATCCGGCCCATGCCGTCAACGCCCTGGTGAGCGACCGAGCGCCTACGGACGAATGGCTTCGCTTCCGGGGCGCCTGAGCCTTCAGCGCGCCACCTGAACGTCCGTGAAACGCGGCGCGCGCCGCTCGACATTGGCGCGCACGGCCTCGGTCTGGTTGGCGCTGCCGATCAAGGCCTTCTGCTCGAGCGACTCGGCCAGCAGCAGTTCGGCCGCGCCGGCTGCCATCGCGGCATTGAGCAGCCGCTTGCCGGCCCGGATCGCGTCGGGGCTTTTTTGCGCGATGCCGTGCGCCATCGCCAGCGCCTCGGCCAGCGGATCGGCCGCCAGACGGGTCGCGAAGCCGAGCGCCAGCGCCTCCTCGCCGGAGAAGATGCGCCCGGTGAAGGTCAGCTCGCGCACCACGTCGTCGCGCGCCAGTTCGCGCATCAGGACGATGCCGCCCATGTCGGGCACCAGCCCCCACTTGATCTCCATCACCGACATCTTCGTGTCCGGCGTCACCAGCCGCACGTCGGCACCGAGCGCCACCTGGAGGCCGCCGCCGAAGGCCACGCCATGCACCGCGGCGATGACCGGCACCGGCACCTGGCGCCAGACCATCGCCACCTGCTGGGCCGCATTGGCGATGCCGTGGGTGCGCGCCATGATGTCGGCGCTGGCAGCGCCTTCGCCGATCACCGACGACGCGGCGCCCTCCCCCATGCGCTCGAACGACTTCATGTCGAGGCCGGCGCAGAAGGCCTTGCCGCGGCCGGCCAGCACCACCGCCCGCACGCCCGGCGCGTCGCGCAGTTGCTCGCCGGCCTCGATCAGGGCGTCGAACATGGCCGGGTCGAGCGCATTCATCTTGTCGGCGCGCGCCATGTGCAGCTCGACCACGCCGTCGGCGTGGCGGATGGATTCGATGCGATCGTTCACGGTGTCTCCTGGTGGTCGTTGGCTGCGAGTATCGATGCTCGGCGATGATGGCACTGTCGCCCAGCCAACAGAAATCCTGCCTTGCCATTCGCCCGCCGCCAGTTCCTTCGATCCGCCGCCGCCGCCGCGGTCGTCACCCTGATCGGCGAGGCGCGCGCCCGGCCCGCCGGCGCCGACCGGCTCGGCTTCGGCGCGGTGCCCGCCACGCTGCGCGACGCCGTCACGGTGCCGGCCGGCTACGAGGCGCAGGTGCTCTATCCCTGGGGCAGTCCGACCGGCATCGCCGGCGCGATGCCGGCCTTCGCGCCGGACGCCTCGAACAGTGCCGCCGAGCAGGCGCAGCAGGCCGGCATGCATCACGACGGCATGCATTTCCTGCCGCTCGACGGCAGCCCCGATCGCGGCCTGCTGGTGATGAATCACGAGTACACCGACGAGCAATTGCTCCATCCGGACGGCGCCAGCCCCATGACCGCCGAGAAGGCGCGCAAGTCCTTGCATGCGATGGGCGTGTCGGTGATCGAGATCGCGCTGACACCGGCCGGCTGGCGCCAGGTGCTGCCCTCGCGTTTCGCCCGGCGCATCCATGGCCGCACGCCGATGCGCATCTCGGGCCCGGCGAGCGGCAGCCCCCTGATGCGCACCGCCGGCGACCCGACGGGCGAGCGGGTCGCCGGGACCTTCGCCAATTGCGCGATGGGTGTCACGCCCTGGGGCACCTACCTGACGTGCGAAGAGAATTTCCAGGTCTACTTCGGCGCCCCGAAGCTGTCGCCGACGCCCGCGCAGCGCCGCTACGGACTGGGCGCCGGCGCCTGGGTCGACTACTGGCGCGTCGAAGAGCGCTTCGACCTCGCCAAGCACCCGAACGAATCGAACCGCTTCGGCTGGGTGGTCGAGATCGACCCCTTCGATCCAGCCTCCACGCCGGTCAAGCGCACGGCGCTCGGCCGCAAGCACCAGGAAAGCGCGACCTGCACGCTGACCCGCGATGGCCGGCTCGCGGTCTACATGGGGGACGACTCGAACTTCGAGTACCTCTACAAGTTCGTCAGCCGGGACAAGGTCCGGCCCGGCCAGGACGCGGCGGCACGCGCCGCCAACCGCGACCTGCTCGACGAGGGCACGCTGCACGTGGCGCGTTTCGGGGCCGACGGCCGCGGGCAATGGCTGGCACTGCGGCACGGCCACGGCGGCGTCGACGCCGCCAGCGGTTTCGCCAGCCAGGCCGAGGTGCTGGTCCATGCGCGGCAGGCGGCCGATATCGTGGGCGCGACCCGGATGGACCGGCCCGAATGGATCGCGGTCGATCCGGCGAGCGGCGCCGTCCATGTCGCGCTGACCCACAACGGCCTGCGCGGGCAGCCGGGCATGCCACCGGTCGACGCCGCCAACCCGCGAGCCGGCAACCTCTTCGGCGGCATCCTGCGCTGGCGCGAGGACGGCGGCGACGCTGCCGCCAGCGGCTTCGCCTGGGACCACTTCGTGCTGGCCGGCGACCCCGCGCAGCCGGAGGCCGGCGCCCGCTATCCCGACGCCGAGGCCGATGCCTTCGGCTGCCCCGACGGCCTGCATTTCGACAGCGGCGGCCTGCTCTGGATCCAGACCGACATGAGCGGCAGCGCCATCGGCAAGGGACCGATGGCCGCCCTGGGCAACAACCAGATGCTCTGCGCCGATCCGGCCAGCGGCCGCATCAAGCGCTTCCTGGTCGGCCCGGCCGGCTGCGAGATCACCGGCTGCGTGCTGACCCCGGACTGCCGCAGCCTGTTCGTCAACATCCAGCACCCGGGCGAAACCCGCGCCGACGGCAGCGGCACGCCGAACAGCGCCTGGCCCGACGGCATCCTGCCCGGCAGCGCGCGGCCGCGCTCGGCCACCGTGGTCGTGCGACGGCGCGATGGCGGTATCGTCGGCACCTGACACAACGACAAGGAGAGGAACAGCACCATGGCCATTCGCATCGTTCGCCTCGGCAGCGACCGCGCACCCGGTGAGGGCCTGCGCGTCGGCACCGTGCGCCGGCCGCCGCGCGGTGTCCCCAAGGCCGAATTCGCGTCGCAGAACTGGTACGACGTCTGGTACCCGAACCTGGCGCCTTCGGTCGAGACGATGAAGCAGGCCCAGGCCGCCCAGGCCTCGGGCGTGCCCGCGCAGTGGGCCGCCTTCGGGCGCAAGTACAAGAGCGAGATGGCCGCGCCGGACGCCAGCCGCAGCCTGGACCTGCTGGCGGCGCTGTCGCACCGCACGGCGCTGTCGATCGGCTGCTACTGCGAGGACGAAGCGCGCTGCCATCGGTCCTTCCTGCGGGCGTTGCTGGTGGAACGCGGGGCGGATGTGGCGGATTGAGGGCGTGAAGAAGTCGAAAGAAGCCGACAAGGCAAGCCTCCACGCGACCCCGGCCTGGCGCACCGACCTCGCGATCACCGCGGCGCTGGCCGCCATTTTCCTGGCCTGCGTCGTCGTGTTTCGAATGCCCGACGACGACCGGATGCGGGTCTCGAACCCCCAGTCCATCCGCGACCTGAGCACCCACATCGGGCGGGTGGAGGGGCTGGCCGAGGACACGCTGGAGATCGTGCTGGACCAGCCCACGCCGACCTACGATGCCAGCGCCCTCACCGACCTGGCCAAGAGCGCGCTGGTGATTTCCCGCGGCTTGCAGATGTATTTTTCCGAAGAGCGAGGCACGACCATCCGCTTCGTGGCCAGGATGCCGGCGACGGGCATCGAGCGCTTCGTGACCAGCGAGCGCGTGCTGGCCGTGGAATTCTGGCGCAGCGACCTCATGGGCCTCGACTACGACGGCGAGTTCCAGTTCCAGGACCTGCTCAACATCTCGAAAGGCGTGGTCTACGACCAGGCCACGGACAGGCGCTACGTGGAAGCCTTCTGCGCCGACCCGATCGCCACGGCCGCGGCGGCGTTCTGCCAGCGCGAACGCCGCTAACCCGAGTTCGCGACCAGCGCCGGCCGCCGGGCCATCCACGCCGACAGCCATTCGACGACCTGTTCCGCAGGCATCGGACGGGCGATGAAATACCCCTGAGCCAGGTCGCAGCCCACCTCCTGGAGCAGCCGCCAGTCGTCCTGCGTCTCGACGCCTTCGGCCACCGACTGCATCCCGAGCCGCCTGGCCATCTCGATGCTTCCTTCCAGGATGGGGCGGATGACCGCGTTGGTGCGGGCGCCGCGCACGAAGCCGCGGTCGACCTTCAGCTCGGTGAACGGGATGTCGCGCAGCTGCGCCAGCGACGAGTGGCCGGTGCCGAAGTCGTCGATCGACAGCCCGAAGCGCTGCACGCGCAGCCGCACCAGATTTTCGAGCGGGGTGGTCGACGACTCGCCCAGCCGGCTCTCGGTGACCTCCAGGATCAGGTCCCTGGGCTGCATGCCCATCTCCTTGACGATCGCGCTCGTCCGGTTGGCGAAGTCGGGCGCGTCCAGGCTGGCCATCGACACGTTCACCGCCACCCGCGTGTCGAGGCCGGCGCCGCGCCAGCGGGCGATCTGCGCCAGGCCCTCGCGCAGGGCCCACTCGGTCATCGGGTCGATCAGCCCGCAGGCCTCGGCCAGAGCGATGAAGCGGTCCGGCATCACCAGGCCCTGCTCGGGGTGCTGCCAGCGGATCAGCGCCTCCAGGCTCGCCAGCGATCCGTTGCCGAGGTCCACCTTGGGCTGGTAGTGCAGCACCCATTCGCCCAGCCGGTGCGCCGTTCGCAGTTCCTCCTCGGTGAAGGGCGGCCGCACCTTCGGCGCGGGGCGCGAAGCGGCGCGGGAGGTCCAGTCATCGAGCAGCCCGCGCAGCCCCTCGCGGCTGGCCGGCTTCTCGAGCGCCCCGAGCAGGACCAGCTGCCCCCGGCCCAGCAGGCGCTGCACGGTCTGCAGCACGCGGGCCCCTTCGCCGCTCAGCAGGATCACGCCGCCGCCGAAGCCTTGCCGGTCGAGGATGCGGAGCAACTCGATGCCATCCATGCCGGGCATGTTCAAGTCGCAGATGAGCACATCCACCGCGGCCGGGTCGGGGCGCATCAGGGCCAGGGCGGCCTCGGCGCTGCGCGCGGTGCCGACCCGCCGGTACCCCATGCCGGACAGCAGGCGGGCCTGGGTGGCGAGCATCAGCGGATGGTCGTCGACCAGCAGGATGCCCGGCTGCCCGGCATCGAACTCGCCGGTGCCGAGTCGGCAAGGCAGGGCATCGCCGGGGGCGCAAGAATCAGTCATGACCGCCGAGGCTACTGCAAGCGCCCCCAAGCAAAAAGGCCTCGTACGAGGAAGTACGAGGCCTGAAGCCGCTGCCAGGACGGCAGCGGAGGAGACATGCGGCGGGGGTCAGTTCGATTCGTCGACCGCCTTCGACGTCCGGACGCCGTGAACAACCAGGGCACCGGCTGCGGCGAGAACGAACAGGAGAGTCAACATACAGGCATTCCAGGGGTCATGAGGCCTTGATTTTCGGGTAAACCCTAGGCCTTTGCCGCAGACCTCCTTCATAACCCCATTGCCATCAGGCGCTGCTCATTCGCGCAGCAGGAAGTTGCCGGCGTCGAAATGCACCGGCGCCGCGGCCGGGTCGAAGCTGACGCCGGCCGGGTCCAGGCCTTGCGCCAGGCCGTCGATCTGGCGCCGCAGCAGCCGCCGCAGCATGACGATGCCGCGGTCGGACGACGCCAGGTGCTCCTCGGAATGGGCGGTGATCGCGCCCTGGCTCACCTGCGCTTCGTAGTCGCCCGGGAAAGCGCGGTGCTCGGCCTCGTCGAGTTCCTCCCACAACCGGCCGTTGAGCCGCGAACGCACGCTCGCCAGCTCGCCAGGCCGCCTGACCCGGCCCGCCGTGTAGATGCGAAAGCTGTGGTCGTCGATCGGCAGCACCCAGCCGATCGATTCGACCCGGCCGTAGGCCGCGACGCGCGGGTTGGGCACCACGCGCAAGGTCGGCAGCATCGCGCCGGTGACGCGCCTGAAGGTGTTGCCGTCCTCCAGCTTGCGGATCGAGGTGATCAGCACGCCGGTGTCGGTGGACTCGAAGCTCACCTGGGGCATCAGGCCCATCTGCGCCACGAACTGCATGCCGCTGAAGCTGCCGTGCAGCACCGGCACGTGGAAGGGATCGGCCACGTTCTCGTAGTGCTGCAGCCAGTTGCACGGCACGATCTGCGGACCGCCGCCGCCGATGCTCTGGTCGTTGGCCTCGATGAACTCGCCCGCGTCGAGCTGCTCGAGGCACTCGTAGCGCGGCAGCACGGGCTTCTTCTCGGCCGGACCCAGGTAGGCCCAGACCATGCCGTAGAGCTCCTCGACCGGATACCAGGGCTGGCGGACCCGGCCCCGGCTGCGCGCGCCGTTGTCCGGCTCGCAGGGCTGGTCCACGCAATGGCCCTGCACATCGAACAGCCAGCCGTGGTAGCAGCAGCGGATCCCGCCCTCCTCGACCCGCCCGTAGTACAGCGAGGCGCCGCGGTGCGCGCAGCGCGGATGCACCAGGCCCGGACGGCCGGTCTGGTCGCGGAACAGGATCAGATCCTCGCCGAGCACGCGCACGCGCCGCGGCGTGTCGCCGGCATCGGCCGCCAGGCCGATCGGGTGCCAGTAGCGGCGCAGCAGCTCGCCCATCGGCGTGCCGGCGCCGACCTCGGTCAGCTCGCGCTTGTGGCTTGGCGGCTTGCGGCCGTAGGCGGTGCCGGTGTCGAAGGCGACGGGCTGCCATTCGCCGTCGGCCTGGGCGCCGGCGGCGGGGGATGCGTGGGTGTTCATTCGGGGGTCACTCCTGCGGCCTTGATCAGTGCCGCGACGCGTGGAAAGTCGGCCTTGTAGTTGGCAAGGAACTCGGCCGGCGTGTTGCCGAGCGCCTCGAAGCCGAAGGCCGCCAGGCGTTCCTGGACCTCGGGCATGCGGGTGATCTCCTGCAGCGCCGCGGCCCACTCGTCGACGATCGGCTGCGGCGTGCGCCCCGGGGCGTAGACGCCGATCCAGCTGTCGAGATCGAAGCCCTTGAAGCCCTGCTCGGTGAAAGTCGGCACCTCGGGCATCGAGCGGATCCGCCGCGATCCCGTGATGCCCAGCACCTTGATCTTGCCGGCCTGCGCCAGGCCGCGCGCGGTCGACGGATTGGCCCAGGCGATGTCCAGCGACTCGCCGAACATGTCGTTGTGCGCCGCGGCCTCGGCCTTGTACGGCACATGGACCAGGCCCAGGTTGTTCTCGCTGTTGAGCAGCTCGCCGAACAGGTGCGCCGTCGAGCCAGTGCCCCAGGTGCCGTAGGTGATGCCCTTGTGCGTCTTCGCATGGGCCACGAACTCCTTGAGGTTGGCGTAGGGCGCCGAGGCGCGAACGATCAGCATCGGGCCGCCGGTGGCGAGCTGGGACAGCGGCTGGAAGTCCTTCAGCGGGTCGTAGGGCAGCCTGGTCTGGAGGATGACGTTGTTGATGTGCGTGAGCGACAAGGTCATCAGCACCGTGTAGCCGTCGGGCGGCGCCTTGGCCACCGCATCGGCCGCGATGGTGCCGCTGGCCCCGGGCCTGGCGTCGACGATCACGGGCTGTCCCCAGCGCTGCTTGAGCTTCTCGGCGTAGACGCGGGCGATGACGTCGATCGGCCCGCCGCCGGAGCCGAAGGGAATGATCTTCATGGCGCGGCTCGGAAAGCCCTGGGCCTGCTGCGCCAGCGCCCGCGGCGCGACGCCCGCCAGGACCAGCGCTGCTAGAGTGGCTGTCGCCGCGCCGAGCACCCGGCGGCGGGACTCGGGCGCGCAAGCCCGCGGATCGGACGGATTCATCGTGTCTCCTTGTCGTTGTGTGTCGAGGGGCGACCCTACGTGCCGCCGGGGCGCCGCGCAATTCAAAGCTTTTGATATGAGATATGGCCACCCGTGATATCCGCAGCCTCGACGTCGGCATGCTCAGGACCTTCGATGCGCTGATGCGCGAGGGCAGCGTCTCGCGGGCCGCCAGGCGGCTGTTCCTGACCCAGCCGGCGGTGAGCGCGTCGCTCGGCCGGCTGCGCGACACCTTCGGCGACCCGCTGTTCACGCGGACCGCGCACGGCGTGCTGCCGACCTTGCGCGCCCGGCAGCTCGCGCCCCAGGTCGAGCGGCTGCTGGGCGACCTGTCCCAGCTGCTCGAACCGGAGGGCGCCTTCGATCCCGCGAGCTCGCAGCGCATCTTCCGCATCTTCGGCGGCGAGAACGCGAGCCACGTCATGCTGCCCCCGCTGGTCGACGAACTCGTGCGCATCGGGTCGGGCATTCGCGTGTTCTGGGAGACCAGTTCGTTCCTGACGGTGGCGGAGCGCCTGCACAAGGGCGAGTTCGACATCGCGCTGATTCCACGGCAGCAGCCGCCCGACGACTGCGAATCGGAGCCGGTCTACGACGACCATCATGTGTTCGTGGCGCGGATCGGCCATCCGGCGTTCGCGCACGGCGTGACGCTCGACAGCTTCTGTGCCGCGCCGCACGTCTTCCTGGGCTACGGAAGCTCGGCGCTCGACGATCAGATCGATGCGATCCTGCGCGGGCTGGCGCGCGAGCGCAGCACGCGCGTTGCCATGACGAGCCTGGCCCAGATCGCCGACCTGCTGGCCCAGAGCGACCACGTGGCCGTGATGCCGTACCGGGTGGCGCACCGCTTCGGCCATGTGCTGAAGATCATGCCGCTGCCGTTCGCCCTGCCCCCCTACCGGCTGCTGGCCTGCTGGAACAAGCGGGCCGACGCGGATGCGGGCGTCCAGTGGATCAAGGAACGGCTGCTGCGCTTCGGCCAGGCGGCGACGGCGCCGCCGCCCCTGCCCTGACACATGCAAAACGACCATCGCGCCTCGGCCTCCAGCGGCCGGATCGACCTCGAGAACGACGAGGCCGCCACGCAGCACTGGCGCTGCGGCAATGACATTGCCCACGCCCTGCAGCGGGCCGGCTTCCGGGGCGCGTTCCACATGTTCGCCGACCCTTTGTGCATGGGGCCGGTGCCGGACTTGCCGGCCCCTGCCTTCGTCGAGCTCCGCAGCGCGTTCGTGAGCGATGCCTTCGGCCTGCCGATCGACGAGGCCCGGCGCCGCATGCGGGCCGAATATGGCGCTCTGGCGCGCCTGCCGGCGGCGAAGCACGCCGTGCTCTGGTGCGATGCGGACGCCTACGACCAGCTGTTCCTGATCGCCGTGCTGGCCGGGCTGGAGACGCCGCCCGAGACGCTGGAGCTGATCGAGGTCGACCGGATGCCCGGTGTCGAACGCTTCATCGGGATCGGCCAGCTGGCGCCGGATCTGCTCGCCTCGCTCTGGCCGCGGCGCCGCCCGCTGGGGGCCGATGCGCTGGCACTGGCGCGCGCCGCCTGGAAGGCCTACCGCGCGCCCTCGCCGCAAACCTGGGCCGATATCGCGCACGCCGAAACGCCCCCGCTCCCGTTGCTCGCGCCCGCCTTGCGCCGGCAGTTGCAGGAGCTGCCGGCGCTGCGCGACGGGCTGTCGCTGAGCGAACGGCTGGTGCTGCAGATCGTCGGCGAGTTCGACCGGCCTGCGTTCGGCCAGGTGTTCGCCGATTCGCACGGCCGCCGCGAACCGCTGCCCTTCCTCGGCGACATGATGTTCCATGCGCTGGTGCGCCCCCTGATCGACGCGCCCGAGCCCTTGTTGCGCGAGTTCGATGTCGAACTGGACTGGCCCGAGCGGCCGCTCGAACTGACCGCCCTCGGCCGGCGGGTCCTGGCCGGGGAAGCCTACTGGCTCGACCACGCCCGCAGCGGCCGCTGGATCGGCGGCGTGCACGTCGAGCCGGGCCGTCCCCACTGGGCGCTCGACGAGCGGCTGCGGCCGGCCTGGCGCCAATAGCCGGCCTCAGCGCATCGCCCGCGCGATCCCCTGCGCCGCCGTGCGCAGCGTCTCCAGCTGCTGCAGCGCCGCCGACAGCGGCATGCGCACCGCCGGTGCCTGCAGCGCCACGGCGCAACGCACCGGGCCGTGCGGGTCGTCGCGCACCGGCACCGCGACGCACACCAGCCCGTCGATGAACTCTTCCGCGTCGACCGAATGGCCTTCGCGCCGGATCCGGTCGAGCTCGCCTTCGAGCGCCTCGCGCGAGCGCAGGGTATGGGCGGTGTAGCGCTGGTACTGGAGCCCGTCGAGCAGGCGCTCGCGCTGGGCCTTCGGCAGATGGGCCAGGAACAGCTTGCCGCTGGCCGAGCAGTGCAGCGGCACGCGCGAACCGGGCCCGAGCTCGAGCCGCAGCGGGAACGCGGTCTCGACGCGGTCGAGGTAGATCACCTCGGCGCCCGACAGCGCCGTCAGGTTGCAGGTCTCGCCCACGTCGGCCACCAGCTGGCGCAGCACCGCGTGCCGCACGCCGGTCGAACTGCTGCTGCGAAGCACGGTCTCGGCGAAGCGCATCAGGCGCGGCGTGATCGCATAGCGGCGGCCGTCGCCGCCGCGCGCCAGCAGGCCGCCGGCCTCCAACTGCTGCAGCATCCGGTGCACCGAGGGCTTGGGCTGGCCGCTCAGACGCACGACGTCGACCAGGGTCTGCGGCTCGGGCGCGGAGCACACCAGCTCCAGCAGCTGGAGCAGGCGAAGCCCGGGCGTGGCCGCCTGCTCGGCCTCGTCGGGCACGGGCGAAGAATCGGGAGAACTCATCTGAAATCTCGAAAACCGAGACTAATTAAAGAATAATTCCGAGATTTTGCAGCAAATTCGCTAAAGTACCCAGCAGTGACATTCTAAATCCAATGCATTTTCCCCTGGACAACCTGGTCATCACCGGCGCCTGCGGCGGCCTGGGCCGCGCCTTGGCGGCCGAGGCCCTGGGCCGTGGCGCCCGGGTCGCACTGGTCGGGCTCGACCGCGCGACGCTCGAGGCGCTGGCCGCCACGGCCCCGGGTCGCTGCGCGGTCTACACCCCCGACGTCAGCGACAGCGTCGCGATGCAGGCGGTGGCCGAGGACTGGACCCGCCGCTTCGGCGTCCCCGACGCCGTGATCGCCAACGCCGGCGTGGCCGGCGGCTTCGACACCGCGCAGGCCTCGGACCTGGCGGTGTTCCGCCGCATCCTCGAGATCAACCTGCTGGGCGTCGCCACCACCTTCCAGCCCTTCGTGGCGCCGATGCGCGCGCGCGGCCACGGCACGCTGGCCGGCATCGCCAGCCTGGCGGGCCGCCGCGGCCTGCCCGGCAACGGCGCCTATTGCGCCAGCAAGGGCGGGCTGATCCGCTACCTGGAGAGCCTGCGTGCCGAGCTGCGCGCGAGCGGCCTGCGGGTCTGCACCGTGAGCCCGGGCTACCTGCGCACCGCGCTGACGGCCGGCAACCGTTTCGCGATGCCGGGGCTGATGGCGCCCGAGGCCGCGGCCCGCGCGATCCTGCGCGCGCTCGGCCAAGGGCAGGCGCAGCTGGTGCTGCCGCGCCGCCTGGGCTGGCTCTCGAATGCGCTCGGCCTGCTGCCCGATGCATGGCACGATGCGCTGCTGCTGCGCCAGCCGCGCAAGCCGCGCGCCGGCGAGCCGGGCGCCACGCCGATTCCGGGCTTGCCCGCCAACGCAGCGCCGCGCGCGCCCGCATCCCCCACCGAACCCGGCGCGCGCTGAGCGCCTGTTTGCCATTTCGCCGGAGTCTTCTTTCGTGAGCCAACCTGTGTCCGCACCCGTGCCCTCGCACCAGCAAATCGCCCTGATCGGCGCCGGCCCCTCGGGGCTGGCGGGCGCCCGCAACCTGCAGAAGCTGGGCATTCCCTTCCAGGGCTTCGAGGCCTACGACGACGTCGGCGGGCTCTGGAACATCGGCAATCCGCGCAGCACGGTCTACCAGTCGGCCCACCTGATCTCGTCCAAGCGCACCACCGAGTTCGCCGAGTTCCCAATGGCCGACAGCGTGGCCGACTACCCGAGCCATACCGAACTGAGCCGCTACTTCAGCGACTTCGCGGACCATTTCGACCTGCGCCGCCACTTTCGCTTCGGCACCCGCGTGATCCGCGTCGAGCCGGTGACCGAGAGCGCCTCGACGCGCTGGCGCGTGAGCGTGGACGCCGGCGGCGGCCGCATCGAGAGCGCCGAGTACAAGGGCGTGATCATCGCCAACGGCACGCTGTCCGAACCGAGCATGCCGCGCTTCGAGGGCCGCTTCGACGGCGAGCTGCTGCACACCTCGGCCTACAAGCATGCGCGGCTGTTCGAGGGCAAGCGCGTGCTGGTGGTGGGCGCCGGCAACAGCGGCTGCGACATCGCGGTCGATGCGGTGCACTACGCGAAGAGCGTCGACCTCTCGGTGCGGCGCGGCTACTACTTCGTGCCCAAGTACATCTTCGGCAAGCCGGCCGACACGCTCGGCGGCAAGCGGCCGCTGCCGGCCTGGATCAAGCAGCGGCTCGACGCCAAGGTGCTCCAGTGGTTCACCGGCGACCCGGTGCGCTTCGGTTTCCCGAAGCCCGACTACCGCATGTACGAGTCGCACCCGGTGGTGAACTCGCTGGTGCTGCACCACATCGGCCACGGCGACATCGGCGTGCGCGCCGACATCGCCCGGCTCGACGGCCACACGGTGCACTTCAAGGACGGCAGCGCGCGCGACTACGACCTGATCCTGTGCGCCACCGGCTACAAGCTGCACTACCCCTTCATCGACCGCACCTGGCTCAACTGGCAGGGCATGGCGCCCAAGCTCTACCTCAACATCTTCGCGCCGGGCTTCGACAACCTGGCGGTGCTCGGCATGATCGAGGCCAGCGGCATCGGCTGGCAGGGCCGCTACGAGCAGGCCGAACTGGTGGCGCGCTACTTCAAGGCCCAGTCCGAAGGCCGGCCGCAGGCGGCCGCGATGAAGCAGGCCAAGGCCGGCCCGACGCCCGATCTCTCGGGCGGCTACAGCTACCTGAAGCTCGAGCGCATGGCCTACTACGTCAACAAGGATGCCTATCGCCGCGCCGTGCGTGAAGCCGCCGCGACCCTGGCCTGAGAAAGCCGAACATGCTGCCTGTCGACGAAGTCCGCCTCAACTTCAATCCGGCCTCGCTGATCGCGCTCAACGCGGTGCTCGGCTTCCTGATGTTCGGCATCGCGCTGGACACCCGCATCGCCGACTTCAAGCGCGTGGCACGGATGCCGGTGGCGATGGCGGTCGGCATCGCGGCCCAGTTCATCGTGCTGCCGGCGGTCACTTTCTGCCTCACGCTGCTGCTCAATCCGGCGCCCAGCATCGCGCTGGGCATGATCCTGGTGGCCTGCTGCCCGCCGGGCAACGTGTCGAACATCCTGACCCATCGCGCCGGCGGCAACGTGGCACTGTCGGTGTCGATGACCGCGATCTCGAACCTGATCTCGATCGTCGTGATGCCGCTCAACTTCGCCTTCTGGGGCGGGCTGCACCCGAGCGCGTCGGCGCTGCTCAAGACCATCGCGCTCGATCCGGCCGAGATGGTGCTGCACATCGTCGCCATCATCGGCGCGCCCTTCGTCATCGGCCTGGCCTGTTCGCACTGGCTGCCGCGGCTGACCGAGCGCATCAAGAAGCCGGCGCGCATCCTCAGCTTCGTCTGCCTGATCGGCTTCATCCTGGCAGCGATCGCCGGCAACTGGCGCTACTTCCTCGACTACGTGAGCCTGGTGCTGCTGGCGGTGGTGCTGCACGACGCGCTGGCCTTCGCCACCGGCTATGCCTGCGCCACGGCCACCGGGCTGGCGGAGTACGACCGCCGCGCGGTCAGCTTCGAAGTGGGCATCCGCAACGCGGGGCTCGGGCTGGTGCTGATCTTCAGTTTCTTCGGCGGCCTCGGCGGCATGGCGGTGGTCGCCGGCGTCTGGGGTTTCTGGGACATCGTCGCGGGCCTCGGGCTTGCCGCCTGGTGGGCGCGCCGCCCCCTGACTTCACCGGCCGCCCGTTCGGCCTGATTCCCATGGATGCAGTTCTGCCCATCGCGGCGCGGCGGGTGCTCGTCACCGGCGCCGACGGTTTTCTCGGCCGCACGGTGGTGGCCGCCCTCGCCGCCCTGCCCGACATCGACGGCGTGGTCGCCCTCGACGTGCGCGAGGTGCCGCCGATGCGGCGCGTGCCCGGCGTCACCTATGCCGTGCAGGACGTGCGCGGCGCCGAGCTCGGCGCCATGCTGAAGCAGCACGCGATCGACGCCGTGGTGCACCTGGCCTCGATCGTCACGCCCGGCCCGGGCAGCACGCGCGAGTTCGAGTATTCGGTCGACGTGCTCGGCACCCGCAACGTGCTCGAGCATTGCGTCGCCCAAGGCGTGCGCCACATCGTGGTGTCGTCCAGCGGCGCCGCCTACGGCTACCACGCCGACAACCCGGCCTGGATCGACGAGGACGACGCCCTGCGCGGCAACGCCGCCTTTGCCTACTCGGACCACAAGCGGCTGGTCGAGGAGATGCTGGCCGCCTGGCGCATCGACCATCCGGCGCTGCAGCAGACGGTGCTGCGCATCGGCACCATCCTGGGCACGCAAGTGCACAACCAGATCACGGCCCTGTTCGACAAGCCGCGCATCCTCGCGATCCGCGGCAGCGACAGCCCCTTCGTCTTCATCTGGGACGAGGACGTGACCGGCTGCGTGGTGCACGCGATCACCTCCGGGCGCACCGGCTGCTTCAACGTGGCGGGCGACGGCGCACTGACCCTGCCGCAGATCGCCGCGCTGCTGCGCAAGCCGCTGCTGTCTTTGCCGGCTTCCCTGCTCAAGCTCGCGCTGACCGTAGGCTCGCGGCTCGGCATCAGCCGCTACGGGCCCGAGCAGCTCGATTTCCTGCGCTACCGCCCGGTACTGTGCAACAAGCGGCTCAAGACCGAGTTCGGCTACGTGCCGAAGAAGACCAGCCTGGAGGCCTTCATGGCGTTCAAGGCCGCGCGCGCTGCGCGCAGCGCCACCGCACCATGAACGGCTCCCCGGCCCTCAGCCGCGGCGACCTCGCGCGCGCCCTGTGCGTGGTGCTGATCTGGGGCCTGAACTTCGTCGTCATGAAGCTCGGGCTGCAGGGCCTCGGCCCGATGCTGCTGGGGGCGCTGCGCTTCGCCGCCGCATCGCTGCCGCTGCTGCTGTTCGTGGCCCGGCCGGCGCTGCCCTGGCGCTATCTCGCGGCCTACGGGCTGGCGCAGGGCGTGGGCCAGTTCGGCCTGCTGTTCCTCGGCCTCCAGCTCGGCATGACCGCGGGCATGGCCTCGGTCGTGATGCAGACCCAGGCCTTCTTCACGCTGCTGCTGGCCGGCCCGCTGCTCGGCGAACGCGCCCGGCGCGACCAGTGGCTCGGCCTCGCGGTGGCGCTCGCGGGCCTGCTGGTGATCGCCACCGCGCATGGTGACGGCCCCGGTCAGATGACCCTGATCGGCTTCATCCTCACGCTGTCGGCCGCGTTCATGTGGGCCGCCTCCAACGTCGTGGTGCGCTTCGCGGTGCGGACGGTGCCGGGCTACGACCCCTTCGGCTTCATCGTCTGGAGCAGCCTGGTGCCGGTGCTGCCCTTCCTGCTGCTCGCGCTGACGATGGACGGCGCCGCGCAGGTGCTGCGCCAAGTCGGCGGGCTGGACCTGCGGGCGCTGCTGGCGGTGCTGTTCCTGGCCTGGTTCGCCACCTTGCTCGCCTACACGCTCTGGACCCGGCTGCTGCAGCGCCACCCAGCCGGCCGGGTGGTGCCGTTCTCGCTGCTGGTGCCGGTGGTCGGCCTGGCGGCCGCGGCGCTGGCTTTCGGCGAACGCCCGAGCCCGGCGCAATGGTTCGGTACCGCCGCGGTGCTGGCGGGGCTGGTGATCAACCAGGACATGGCGGGACGGCTGCGGGGCTGGTGGAAGCGCCGACTGACCAGCGTCTAGCGTTGCGCCTTGTCCTTCTGGTTCTGGGCCTCGATGCGTTCGCGCGCGGCCAGCCAGTCGGCATCGCTCCACTGCCGCAGTTCGTAGAAGTTGCCGCCGGTGGCCAGCGCGCTGCCGCCGTCCATCATGATGCTCTGCCCCGTGAGCCAGTCGCACTGGCCGCGTGCCATCAGGAAGGCCGCGAGGTTCTGCAGCTCGCTCATCATCCCGGTGCGCGCCATCGGGTTGAGGGCCTTGCTGCGGGCGCCGGGCTCCTCGCCGGGGTTGAGCCGCTTGCTCATGCCCTCGGTCGGGATCTCGCCCGGGCCGACCGCGTTGAGGCGGATGCCGTAGCGCGCCCACTCGACCGCCAGCGACTTGGTCATCACCTCGATGCCGGCCTTGCTCATCGCCGACGGCACCACGTAGGGGCTGCCGTTGTCGACCCAGGTCACGATGATGCTCATGACGCTGCGGTACGGATCGCCGGCCTTCCACTTGCCCTGCTTGGCCTCGGCCACCCAGCGCTTGCCCACGGCCTGCGTGACATAGAAGCTGCCGTGGAAGACGATGTTGGCGACCGCGTCGAAGGCGCGCGGCGACAGCGCTTCGGTCGGCGAGACGAAGTTGCCGGCCGCGTTGTTGACCAGCCCCGTCAGCCCGCCCGAATGCCAGAGGCTTTCGACCATCTCGTCGACCGCCTGTGCATTGCGGATGTCGACGCCGAAGGTGTCGATGCGGCGTTCCGGAAACCGGCCGCGCCACTGGGCCGCCGTCTCTTCGCAGACGCTTTGCCGACGGCCGCAGATCGCCACGTCGGCGCCCAGGGCAAGGAATCGCTCGGCCATCGAACGGCCGAGGCCGGTGCCGCCGCCGGTCACGAGGATGCGCTGGCCGGCCATGAGATCGTTCTGGAACATGTGGGTCTCCTTTGTCTTGCGGTGGATCGGGCGGGTACAAGGCGCATCGTAGAGCGCCTGCGCCGAGCCGGTAAGCTCTGTGGCGCTGCCACTTTTCTTTTCCCAAGGACGCCTGCCGATGCCGACCCCTGCCCCCGCCGAAGCCCCCTTCATGCCGCTGGCCGGCGTGCGCATCCTGAGCCTGGCGCTCAACCTGCCGGGGCCCGCCGCCCTGATGCGCTGCCGCGCCATGGGCGCCGCCTGCCTCAAGTTCGAGCCGCCGGCGGGCGACCCGATGGGCCACTACAACCGCCCCGCCTATGCCGCGCTGCACGAAGGCGTGACGGTGGAAGTGGTCGACCTGAAGGCCGACACGGGGCGCGACAGGCTGCACGAGGCGCTGGACGCCACCGACGTGCTGCTGACCTCGTTCCGGCCCTCGGCGCTGGCCAAGCTGGGGCTCGACTGGGCGGCGCTGCAGGCCCGCCACCCGCGGCTGTCGCAGGTCGCGATCGTCGGCGCGCCCGGCGAGCGCGCCGAGGAGCCCGGCCACGACCTCACCTACCTGGCGGAAAGCGGTCTGGTCACCGGCACCGCGCTGCCGCCGACGCTGTTCGCCGACATGGGCGGTGCCTTGCTGGCCAGCGAGGCGGTGCTGCAGGCGGCCTTGCGCACCGGCGCCTCGCACACCGCCGGGATCTACCGCGAAGTGGCGCTGAACGCCGCCGCCGACTGGCTGGCGCTGCCACGCACCTGGGGGCTGACGCAGCCGCAGGGCGCGGTCGGCGGCGCCCACGCGGGGTACCGGGTCTATCCGTGCGCCGACGGCCGGGCGGCGGTCGCGGCGCTGGAACCGCACTTCGCCTTCAGGCTGTGCGAAGCTGCGGGGCTGCCGACGGGCGACATGCTGTCGCCGGCGATCCACGAGGCGCTGGCCCGGTGGTTCGCCGGCCGCAGCCGCGCCGAACTCGACGCCATCGCCCGCGCGCGCGACCTGCCGCTGCTCACGCTGGCCGGCTGATCCGCGTCACCTGGATCCAGCCCGCCGGGCAGGCCTGGATGGTCGGGAAGTAGCCGATCGGGTTCTGGCAGTACCAGAGCACCGGCACGGCGACGCGCCCGAGCCCGAGCCCGGGCACCGTGCGCAACGCACGATTCAAGCCGCCGGGGCTGCCGCCCTGGACGCCGTTGCCGTTGAAGGCCAGGCTCGTCGTCGAGCCGCCCGCCAGCGCGGCCGTCATCGCGAGGGCCGATGCGAATCTCTTCATGGAGCACCTCCGCCGGAAGTCGGTGTTGGACTTCGGCCGGCGACAGGGAGTTCAGGCGCCCGGGCCACGGACAAGGATGCGCGGCGCTCCTGCGTGCGTCCCAGCGTCGCTGACAGGACCACCCAGGCGAGCGCCACCGGGAGCGCGCACAGCGCGATGGCGCCGATCTTGAGTCCGATCACGTGCAGCATGTCGTAGACCCAGCCGTAGAGCGCATCGGAGCCGCGGTAGATCACGACGTCGATGAGGTTCTTCGCCTTGTATTTCTCCTCGCGCCCGACCACCGTGAAGAACACCTGGCGCGCCGGGTTGGCAATGGCGAAGTTCATCCACCGCTGCACCACCTGGAACACCAGCACCACCGCCAGGGTCGGCGCCATCGCCAGGCCGATGAAGCCGACCACGTAGACCGCCGGCAGCGCCGCCGCCGCCA
Source organism: Variovorax davisae (assembly GCF_030316845.1). Taxonomy (GTDB): domain Bacteria; phylum Pseudomonadota; class Gammaproteobacteria; order Burkholderiales; family Burkholderiaceae_C; genus Variovorax; species Variovorax davisae. The sequence continues at coordinate 365,304 of NZ_JASZYS010000007.1, read as the reverse complement.
TGCCGGTGCCGAAACGCTGGAGCAGGCGGCCGGTGGCGAACAGCTGCGTCGCCAGCGTCAGCAGCCCCACGGCCAGGTCGATGCTGGCGAAGATCCGGGTCTGCGCGCCCGCTCCCTGCACCGCCGCGGCCACCACGTTGGCCTGCATGAAGTAGAGCATCGTGGCGCCGAAGGACAGCAGGCTGACCCAGGCGCCGACCCCCAGCAGGTAGGGCGAGCGCAGCAGGCCCGACAGTCCGGCGAAGGCGCCGCCGCCCACCCGGCCCTCGAGGCCGCGCCGGTGGCCGGCGGCGTTCGCGCCCGCGCTGCGCTCGAGCCGATGGGCGCAGAACACCGCCGCTTCGAGGAAGACGATGGCGGCGATCAGCAGGTTGTGCGGCCCGAGCGGCACCGACAGCGCGATCGTGATCACCGGCCCCAGCAGCGCGCCCGCCGTGCCGCCGGCACCGATGAAGCCGAACAGCCGCTTGCCCTGCTCGCTGGTGAAGAGATCGGCCATGAACGACCAGAACACCGCGACCGCGAACAGGTTGAAGACGCTGACCCAGACGAAGAACACCCGCGCCACGACCACCGGCGCGATGCCGAGCGCCAGCAGCACCCAGAACAGCGCGAGATTGACGACGAAGAAGTGGTAGACGACCGGGATGAACCGGGCCCGCGGCAGCCGCGCCACCAGCGCGCCGAAGAGCGGCTGCGCGGCCAGCAGCGTCACGAAGGTCGCGGTGAACAACCACGGCAGCGCCCGCGTCCCGCCGGCGATGCCCATCTGGTCGCGCAGGGGCCGCAGCACGTAGTAGCCCGCCAGCAGCGCGAAGAAATAGCCGAAGGACCACCACGCCGCCGCCAGTTCCTGCGGCGTCGCCGGCACGGCCCGCCGCAGCCAGCGCCGCAACGCCGCCGTCATGGCGCCAGCGACAGCTTCTGCCTGAGTTCCGTTGCGCTCACCGCCTGCCCGTAGCCCGGACCGCCGCGCTGGAAGCGCCGGGCGTCGGCCAGCTTGCCGACCACCACCGGGTCGAAGCCGGCATCGCCGACCAGCTTCGCGGCGACCCGGACGGCCTCGGGATCGTCGCCGGCGATCGGGATCGCCAGCCGCGGCGCGGCCCGGTTGGCTTCCCGCGCGAAGATCGTGTAGGACATCGTGTTGAACGCCCGCACCAGCCGGGCGCCGGAAAGGTATTTCTGCGAGACCACGCCGATGCCCTCCTGCTCGACCTCGTCGGCCACGCTGCCGTCGCGCGAGGCCACCGCGTTGCAGGCATCGAGCAGGACCTTGCCCTTGAGGGCGGCTCCGTGGTCCTGGCCGATCTGGGGCAGTGCGCCATAGGGCACCGCGATGAAGAGCGCATCGCCGAAGGCGATCGCCTGGGCGACGGTGCCGGCGCTGGCGAGTGGCCCGAGGCTGGCCACCAGGTCCTTGAGCTCTTCCGGATGGCGCGACGACAGCATCACCGGATGGCCGGCCTTGACCCACAGTCCGCCGATGGTGCCGCCGATGCGGCCGGCGCCGATGATGCCGATGCGCATGCGGGCCGCCGGCTGCGCGCGCGCGTCCTGCGGGCGCAGCGCCGCGAGCACCAGCCAGCTGCCGCCCGCGGCGAGCAGGCCGCGCCGGGCACGATCGAAGGGATGATGTTGCGGCATCGAAACCTCCAGCAGTTCCGGGCCATCATCCGCCGCCCGGCACGGCCGCGCAAGCCGCCCGGGCGCCCGCCCAGGCCGGCTCAGAGCTTGATGCCGGCCGCCTTGACCGTCGGGCCGAGCACCCCCACCTGCTCCTTCACGAGGGCTTCGAAGCGCGCCGTGCTCTCGGGCTTGGCGACGATGCCCAGCTCGATCAGCTTCTTCTGGACCTCGGGCATCACCAGCACCTCGTTGCAGGCGTCGTGCAGGCGCACCACCATCTCGGGCGGCAGCTTCGCCGGGCCGCTGAGGCCGAAGAAGTTCTCCAGCACCAGCTTCGGCTGGCCGACCTCGACGATGGTCGGCACTTCGGGCATCAGCGGCGAGCGCGCGCCGCCGGTCACGGCCAGCGGCACCAGCTGGCCGCTCTTGAAGAAGGGCACGTAGGCGGTGATGACGTCGATGCCGACCGGGATCACATTGGCCAGCAGGTCGGTGGTCATCGGCGCGCCGCCGCGGTAGGGCACGTGCACGAGGTTGGCGCCGGTGATCTTGCGGATCAGCTCGCCGTGGATGTGGCCGATCGATCCCGGGCCGCCGGAGCCGAAGTCCAGCCGGCCGTCCTTGCGGGCCCGCGCCTCCAATTCGGCGAAGCTGCCGATGCCCGAGGGCTTGCTGGCCATGATTACCAGCGGGGCGGAGCCCAGCGAGGCGATGTGGGTGAACGCGCCAACCGGGTCGTAGGGCTGCTTCTCGAGCGTGAACGGGCCGAGCGCGAGCGGGGTCGAGTTCGACAGCATCAGGGTGTAGCCGTCGGGCGCCGCGGCGGCCACCTGGGCGCCGCCGATGGTGCCGCCGGCGCCGGGCTTGTTGTCGACCACCACTGCCTGGCCGAGCTTCTTGGCCAGCTGCTCGGCCAGCACGCGCGCCAGGATGTCGCTCGACCCGCCGGGCGGGAAGGTGACGATGATCTTGACCGGCTTGTCGGGCCACTGGGCCCAGGCCGGCAGCGTCAGCGAGGCGGCGCCGGCGGCCAGCAGTTGGAGGGCGCCGCGGCGCGTGGTGGAGGTCGGGAGGGTCATGCGATGGTGCAGCAAAAGTGATGCCCGACTGTAGGAACGCCGGCATGGCACGCCAATCGCTAGGCAGCAATCAGCGGCATAGCAAAGTGCCGCCCCGGAGCCCGCCGGCGACTGACGCTGGTGCCCCGGGGCACCAAAGCTGTGCAGGAGACACGCCATGTCACGCGCCAACGACCCTTTCGACACCTACCTGCTGCGCGTCTTCAGCATCCTGATGAACGAGCGCAGCGTCTCGCGCGCGGCGACGCGCCTGAACCAGTCGCAGCCCGCGGTCAGCACCGCGCTGAAACGGCTGCGCGAGATCTTCGACGACCCGCTCCTGATCAAGGACAAGCAGCGCATGGTGCCGACCGAGCGCGCCCTGCAGCTCGAGGCCTCGGTCCGCGTGGTGCTCGGCGAGATCGACGCCCTGCTCTCGCCCGGCGACGTGTTCGACCCGGCCACCACCCGCCAGACCTTCCGCATCGGCACGCCCGACTACCTGGCGCCGCCGCTGATGGCGGCCGTGGTGCAGTACCTGCGCACCACCGCGCCCGGGGCGCGGATGCTGCTGCAGCCGCTCGGGCCCGACTACGACTACGACAGCGCCCTGGCCGACGGCGAGATCGACGTCGTGATCGGCAACTGGCCGCAGCCGCCCGAGCACCTGCGCACCACCTTGCTGCTGGAGGACGAGATCGTCTGCCTGGTCGACCGCGACCACCCCGGCGCCAGCGGCATGCGCGCCACCGACTACCTGCAGGGCTCGCACGTGGTGCCGCTGCTCTACAGCGGGCTGCAGCGCGGCGTGGTCGAAACCCACCTGGCGGCCCAGCGGCTGACGCGCACGCCGACCGTCACGGTGCCCTTCTTCTCGATGGCGCCGCACCTGCTGCCCGGCACCGACCTGATCTTCACCACCAGCCGGCATTTCGCGTTGCACTTCGCCGCCATGCTGCCGCTGGCCGTGGTGCCGGCACCGATCGACTTCCCGCCGATGCGCTTCTACCAGCTCTGGCACGGGCGCAACCAGCATGCGCCGGGCCACATCTGGTTCCGCTCGCTGCTGTCGGCCGTGATGCGCACAGCCGGCGCCACCCGCCACCTGCGCGTGAGCCCGCCGCCTTCGGAAGTCCGCCTCGCCGCCTGAGTCGGCCGCTTGGCGTAGGCCGTCCGGAAAACGGACGGCGGCGGGACATTGAATCAAAATGCCCGCTTTAGACCCAAGGCCCGGTCCCCATGTCAGCCCTGCCCCCCCCGCTGCTGAGCCCCGAGCACATCGCGATGATCGACAAGGGCGTCTCGACCATCGTCGCCTCGCGCAACGCCGCCCATCGGCCGAGCCTGATGCGAGCGGTCGGTGCCGCCATCGCGCCCGACGGCAGCGAGCTCACGGTCTATCTCGCGCGCAGCCGGTCGCGCCAGTTGCTGCAGGACGTCGCGGCGACCGGCCAGGTGGCGGTGGTCTTCAGCGAACCGATGAGCCATCGCACCGTCCAGGTCAAGGCGCGCGAAGTCGAGCTGCGCAGCGCCGTCGACGCCGATGCGCCCGTGCTGCAGCGCTACCTGCGCTCGATGGAGCACGAGATCGGCAACGTCGGCCTGAGTGCCGCCTTCGTGCAGGCGATGCTGGCCTGCCGGCTGGACGACGTGGTGGCGATCCACTTGCGGCCGAGCGAAGCCTTCGACCAGACGCCCGGCCCCAAGGCCGGCAGCGCGCTGCCGGCGGCCTGAACCCTCATGAACGCACGCCAGCCGTCGCCGTCGCTGCACGCGATCCGGGCCTGCTTCGAGGGCGCCATCCCGGCGGTGATGGCGACCTGCTCGGAAGACGGCACGCCCAACGTCGCCTACATCTCGCAGGTCTATTACGTCGACGAGCGGCACGTGGCGCTGTCCTTCCAGTTCTTCAACAAGACGCGCAAGAACATCCTGGCCAATCCCTACGCGACGGTGCTGGTGCTGGAGCCGGCGGTCGCCGCCATGTACCGCATCGAGCTGCGCTACCTGCGCACCGAGACCGAAGGGCCGCGCTTCGAAGGCATGAAGGCGCAGTTGGCCGGCATCGCCTCGCACAGCGGCATGGCGGCTGTGTTCCGGCTGCTCGGCGCCGACATCTACGAGGTCGAAGCGGTCGAGGCCGTTGAAGGCGAAAGGCTCGCGCCGCCGCCGCCGCACCATGGCCTGCTGGCCGGCGTGCGCCGCTCGGCCGAACGGCTGGCCGCCTGCTGCGCCACCGACGAACTGCTGCAGGGCGTGCTGGCCGTGCTCAACGACCAGCTCGACATCCGCCACGCGATGGTGCTGCTGCGCGACGGCGCGACCGAGCGCCTCTACACCGTGGCCAGCTGCGGCTACGCCATCTCGGGCGTCGGCTCCGAGATCGAGATCGGCCATGGCGTGATCGGCGTCGCCGCGCGCGAGCGCACGCCGGTGCGCATCAGCCACATGACGAACGCGGCGAGCTACAGCCACGCGGTGCGCAGCAGCATGCGCGAGATCGAGCCCGGCCTGGTGCTCGACACCGAGATCCCGTTTCCGGGCCTGGCCGAGCCGCGCAGCCAGCTGGCCGTGCCGATCGTCTCCAGCGGCCGCCTGCTGGGCGCGCTGTTCGTCGAGAGTCCGATCGACATGCGCTTCGGCTTCGAGGACGAGGACGCGCTGGTCGCCATCGCCGGCCACCTCGGCGCCGCGCTGGAGCTGCTGCGCATCGGCGACGAGGCCGCGGCGGCGGCCGAGGCTCCCGCCAGCGCGCCACCGCCCTCCGGGGCGCCGATCGCGGTGCGCCACTACCTCGCCAACAGCAGCATCTTCATCGGCGACAGCTACCTCATCAAGGGCGTCGCCGGCGCCATCCTCGGCAAGCTGCTGCGCGAGCACACGCAGCAGGGCCGCAGCGAATTCAGCAACCGCGAACTGCGGCTCGACCCTGCGCTGCGCCTGCCCGACCTGTCGGACAACCTGGAGGCGCGGCTGGTGCTGCTGCAGCGCCGGCTGCAGGAGAACAGCCCGCACATCCGGATCGAGAAGACCGGCCGCGGGCGCTTCCTGCTGCGGGTCGCGCGGCCGGTTGCGCTGCAGGAGATCGCCTAGGCCGCCAGGCCCAGGCTCAGGCCGAGCTTGGCCCATTCGCGCTCGCCCAGGTGCGGGCGCACCACCTCCAGCGCGGCCGCGAAGGCCGGCGCCGGCGCATGGGCGCGCATGTCGCCCAGCATCGCGGCGCGCTCGATGGGGTTCATGAAGGGCACCATCCAGCGCAGCACGTACATCATCTCGTCGGGCGGGATCGACGCCACCAGCGCGTCGTGGATCTCGATCAGCTCGGCATCGGTGTAGCGCGCCCACAGCACCGCGTTGTGCGCCGTCTCCTCGACGTGCATGTGCTCGAAGTTGTGGGCGATGAACAGCGACAGCGCGCGGTACAGCGCCAGCGCGGCGGCCGGACAGCCCCCCGCCTCGCATTGCAGCAGCGCCGTGGTCTGCTGCGCCAGCGCGACGATGGCCCGCAGGTGCTCCTCGTGCTCGTGCGCGATCTGGCCGCTGGCCCCGGGTGCCCTCGCCTCCAGGGCCGGGTGGATGAAGTCGTTCTCGTGCTTCAGGTGCGAGCGGCAGAAGTCGAGCAGCTCGAGCACGCGCTGCGTCACCTGCGCGCGCTCGAGCGCATCCTCGCTGTCCATCCGGCCGACGGCCAGCAGGGTGTCGGCCATCAGCGCGCGCAGCGCCTTGTGGATGCCGGCATACATGTCGACGCGGGGCGCGGTGGCCTCCGCGACATGGCGCAGTTCGCGCGGATCGATGTTCATGGGGTCCTTCTTTCCGGGTTCAGCGGCCGGCGCACCGTGCGCCCGCCTGCTGGAAAGAAGTCTAGAAATCGAAGCCCGCACGCGCCGCTAAGAATTGCTTAAGCAATCCCTCACGGAACCTTAAATTTCGCGTGCAGGCACCCGCCTCAGGAAGCGGGCAGCGTCAGCGCGGTCAGTGGCCGGTCGAAGCGCAGCAGCCACAGGCGCGTCGGCCGCTCGGTGTCGCTGCCGCGCGTGAGACGCGCGCCCACCACACCCGCCGGGCAGCCGCTCACGATCGCACCGGCGGCGTCGACGGTGCAGTCCTCGATGCTGCCGGCCACCCGCTGCCCATTGGCATCGAGCAGCGTGGTGGCGAGGCCGAAGTCGTTGTCGTTGACCAGCGCCAGCGTTCGATCGTCCACCAGCGTCAGGCCTTCGGCCTTCTCGGCCATCCAGCCGAGCGCGTTGAGGTCGAGCAGTTCGGTCTTCTTCAGCGTCACCACCCCCGACCAGTCGGCGCCGTTCGACACCGCCTGCGTGATGCTGCTGATCTCGAGGTTGTGGTCCAGCGCCGCGATGTCGGTGGCATCGGCGGGGATCTCCACCAGCATCAGCTTGTTGAACACCTTGGCGTCGCTCTTGCGCGCGCCTTGCTCGATCACGATGAAGCGGCCGTTGCCCAGGCTCACGACGTCGCCGAGCTTGGCGTTGCCGGTGCGGTCCTTGTCGTACTGGCTGCCGTCGATCGGGTAGGCATAGAGCTTCGAACGCTCGGTGCCCGGATCGAACTCGAGCCAGCGCGTGAACTTGGCGATGTGCCGCACGTCGGTGTTGCTGCCGCCGGGCGGCTTGGCCTTGATCGACTTGCCGGCGCCGTCGCGCGGATCGATCGGACTCTGCAGGAAGCCATGCAGCCGGCCGCTGGCGACGTCGAGCGTCAGCCCTTCCATGCCGCGGTTCGGGCGCCGCTGCGCCAGCACCGCCGGCAGGTCGGTCGCACCGGCACCCGGCGCGTACTTCTTCTCGATCAGGCCGGTGTCGATGTTGATGCGGACGATGAAAGGGCCGTACTCGTCGCTGCTCCACAGCACCTGGCGGGCCCTGTCGAGCACCAGGGTCTCGGGGTCGAGGCCGTTGGCGTCGAAGTTGGCCTTGGCCGCATCGAAGACATAGGCGTCGGTCAGCGGCGTCTCGCCGGTCGCGCCGACGCCCGATTGCGGCGGCAGGCCGCTGGCCTTGCGGGTCGCGTCCAGCTTGAGGGCGACGCTGTTCTGCAGCCGGGCACCCGTCTTGCCGATCGTGACCAGGCCGAAGCTCGGCGCGAACGAGGGTGCCGGGAACACCTTGCTGATGTTGGTGCCGGCGCCGCCGGGCACCGGCGCGGTCGGGCCGTCGCCGTTGGGGCCGCGATCGGTGATCGCATAGAACTCCAGCGCGCCGTCGGCGGCCGTGCCCTTGAAGGCCAGGCCGGAGCCGTAGGCCGGCAGGAAGCCGTTCGGGAAGTCGGCACGGATCTTGTCGTTGGACCCCTCGTAGGGCACGTTGAACTTGGCGTCGGCCTGCAGCTGATGGCGGGTGACGCTGACCGCGATGCTGCCCAGCGCGTTGCTCTGGGTCGCGGTCTCCACCACCGGCGCGCCGAGCTGCGAGGCCAGCGTGTTTTCGAAGTGCTCGCGGGCCAGGGCGCGCCGTCCGGCGTCGGACACCCGCGTCACATAGGGCGCGGGCAGTGCGGCCAGCAGCTGGCTGAGGGCGGCGTCGAAGCTTGCGGCCGGTGCCGAGAAATCGGCCGCGCCGGACTTCAACGCGGCCTTCAGGGCGTCCGTGATGCGGATGCCATTGCTCGGGTCGCCGTCCTCGTCGAAGCTCTGCAGCGCCACCAGGCGATTGACCACCGCGTCGGCCCTCAGGCCGTCGGCCGTGGCCTGCTGGCCGGCGAGCGTCAGCGGCGTGATCGCGGTGCCGCAGGGGGCGCTGCCGATGGCCAGCGCGCCGAGGCTGAAGCTCACGGTCTCGCCCGCCTTGCAGGCGAACTCGCCCTTGGCGGAGGTCACGGCCTTGGCGGCCGTGCCCGCCACGTAGTCCAGGCCTTCGACCGCGGCGTCGAGGAAGACGCCGGCCACGCTCTGGCCCGCCGCCACGGTGCCGCCGCTGCCCGTGCTGCCGCCCGTGCCGCCGGTGCTCGCGCCCCCCGCCGGCAGCGCGAAGCCGCCGCCGCTCCCACCGCCGCATGCGGCCACCACCAGGCCGGCGCCCACCGCCGCCAGCCACGTCATCCTCGATCGCTCGTTCATTGTTGGTTGTTCCTGCAGAGTGAAGCCCGCGCGACGCGCGCGAGCCCCCGGCATTAGCGCGGATGTTTGTGACGGCGGCGTGAATGCCCGGACGGCACCAATGGCGAGCGACGAGTGCTAGGCGGGCCCGCCTAGAACATGGGCCGCGCCTTGTAACCACGCCATGGCCGAACTAATCTGAAACCGGGGGCGGCCCCCGCCCGCCCGGGAGCGAGCCATGTACGAACGCATCCTCGTCGCCACCGACGGCTCGGAGTTGTCGGAGCAGGCCGTGACCGCCGCCATCGAACTCGCCTTGCTCACGCAGTCCGAACTGTTTGCCGTCAAGGTTTCCCACCACCATGCCTCCAGCTACTTCGAGGGCTCGCTGCTGCTCAGCCAGATGGAGGTCTCGCGCCTGCGCGACGAGGCCGACGTCGAGTCCCAGCGGGTGGTCGATGCGGTCAAGGGCAAGGCCGACTCCCGGGGCGTGAAGCGCACCACCGGCATCGTCATGCGCGCCGAAGGGGTGTCGGAGGCGATCATCGAAGCGGCCCGGGTCCACCACTGCGACCTGATCGTGATGGCCTCGCACGGCCGGCGCGGCATCAAGCGCCTGCTGATGGGCAGCGAGACGCTGCACGTGCTGACGCACTCGCACACGCCGGTGCTGGTGCTGCGCTGAGGCTCCTCAGCGCGCCGGGGGACCGTCGCGCTGGCGGTCTTCGCGCTTGGCGGCCAGGTAGGTCGCCAGGTCGATCTCGTGCAACTGCGCCGGGTAGCGCTCGACCGCCTCGAACCAGCGGACCTGCCGCTTCTCGGCGCGCTCGGCCGCCGGCATCGACAGGCCATCGAGGTAGGCCTCCAGCGCCAGGAAGTAGCGCATCGCGTTGCGCTCCACCAGGCCGCGCAGGCCGCGGATGTAGTCGGGATCGCCATTCGGCTTCTTGCCGGCCACGGTGAAGCCGACCTTCTCGCTGCCGAAGGTCGCGAGGTAGGCCATGGTGGCGAGCCGGGCCACCATGTTGTGGTCATAGGAATAGGCGAAGTGCAGGAAGGACTGGTGCTCGCCGAGCGGGATGCCCTCGACCATCACCCGATAGCCGCTGGTGCCCATCGGCCCCGAATCGGCCGTCAGGTCGATGAGCAGGTAGTCGCGCGCGGCCTGTGCGGTGCGGCGCACGAAGCTCAACTCGAAGGCCTGGTCGATCGGCTTGTCGTAGCGCGGCACCACGCTCAACGTGAGCGTCTCGCCACCGGCCCCCGGCGCCACCCGGCAGCGACGGTTGTTGACATGCAGCAGCAGCATCTCGCACCACTGCGCCGATTGATCGAGCGCACGCCGCACGTCTTCGAGCGAATGGTTGACCACCGCGTAGACATCCCCCTGGAGCCCGCCGTCGGTCTCTTGCGAATCCAGCACGATGGGCCGCTTCAGGGGGCTGTGGGCCAGGGCTTCGCCCAGCTTGTGGTGCCGTTCGCGCAGGGCGCTCGCCGAGCCGGCCTCGAGCGGCGCCGCCTGGGCACCGAAGGCCATGAGCCAGAGCATCAGCCCGAAGCCGACGCGAAACCACGAAGACGAAGCAGCCGGCGGTGTGTTCATGCCGACACGATACCGCGACCGCGGCCGCGGCGGTTCAGCGGCCCTTGCGGATCGGCTTGGCCGCGGCGGGCCGGGTGCGCGCGGCCCCGGTGTCGCGCGGCGGCAGGCCGGTGTGCTGGGTCAGGATGCGGCCCTTGACCGGGGCCGCGGGCTTGGCCGCGACCGCCGTCGAGTTCTTGCGCCGGGCGCTCTGGTAGCTGCCGTCGGTCAGCGGCTGCCAGGTCGGGATCAGGTGATGCTTGCCGTTGCCGATCAGGTCGGCGCGGCCCATCGATTTCAATGCTTCGCGCAGCAGCGGCCAGTTGTTGGCGTCGTGGTAGCGCAGGAAGGCCTTGTGCAGGCGGCGGCGCTTGTCGCCGCGCACGATGTCCACTGTCTCGCTCTCGCGCGTGATCTTGCGCAGCGGGTTCCTGTTGGTGTGGTACATCGTGGTCGCGGTGGCCATCGGCGACGGATAGAAGGTCTGCACCTGGTCGGCGCGAAAGCCGTTCTTCTTGAGCCAGATCGCGAGGTTCATCATGTCCTCGTCGCTGGTGCCCGGATGGGCGGCAATGAAGTACGGGATCAGGTACTGCTTCTTGCCCGCCTCGGCCGAGTACTTCTCGAACATCTGCTTGAACTTGTCGTAGCTGCCGATGCCGGGCTTCATCATCTTGGTGAGCGGGCCCTGCTCGGTGTGCTCGGGCGCGATCTTGAGATAGCCGCCGACGTGGTGCTGCACCAGTTCCTTGACGTACTCGGGCGACTGCACCGCCAGGTCGTAGCGCAGGCCGGAGCCGATCAGGATCTTCTTGATGCCCTTGAGCGCGCGCGCCCGGCGGTAGATCTTGATCAGCGGATCGTGGTTGGTGTTGAGGTTCGGGCAGATGCCCGGGTAGACGCAGCTGGGCTTGCGGCAGGCCGACTCGATCTCGGGCGACTTGCAGCCGATGCGGTACATGTTGGCGGTCGGCCCGCCGAGGTCGGAGATGGTGCCGGTGAAGCCCTTCACGCTGTCGCGGATGGCCTCGACCTCCTTGATGATCGAATCTTCGGAGCGGCTCTGGATGATGCGGCCCTCGTGCTCGGTGATCGAGCAGAAGGTGCAGCCGCCGAAGCAGCCGCGCATGATGTTGACGCTGAAGCGGATCATCTCCCAGGCCGGGATCTTGGTCGCGCCGTCGTGGCTGCCCTGTTCGTCGGCGTAGCGCGGATGCGGGCTGCGCGCATACGGCAGGTCGAACACGTGGTCCATCTCGGCCGTGGTGAGCGGGATCGGCGGCGGGTTGATCCAGACGTCGCGCGCGGTCGTGCCTTCGCCGTGCGCCTGCACCAGCGCCCGCGCGTTGCCGGGATTGGTCTCGAGGTGCAGCACCCGGTTGGCGTGGGCATAGAGCACCGGGTCGGCGCGCACCTGCTCGTAGGCGGGCAGCCGGATCACCGAGCGGTCGCGCGGCGGCACCTTGATGCGCTCGCGGCTTTGCAGGGCCGGATTGGGAACGAACTTGAGCGGCTTGATCGCCAGGTTGACCGATCCGGCGGATTCGGCGGCGGCGGCGACCGCCTGCGCCTCGTCTTCCTTGGCGCAGGTCGCGCCGTTGGCCTTGGCCTGCTCGGACACCATCAGGTACGGGTTGACGTGCGCCTCGACGCGGCCGGGCTCGTCGACGCTGGTCGAGTTGATCTCGAACCAGCTCTCGGGCGTCTCCCTGCGCACGAAGGCGGTGCCCCGCACGTCGGTGATCTGGTGCACCGGCTCGCGCGCCGCGAGCCGATGCGCGATCTCGACGATCGCGCGCTCGGCATTGCCGTACAGCAGCAGGTCGCACTTGGCATCGACCACGATCGAGCGGCGCACCTTGTCCTGCCAGTAGTCGTAGTGCGCGATGCGCCGCAGCGAGCCTTCGATGCCGCCGAGCACGATCGGCACGTCGCTCCAGGCTTCCTTGCAGCGCTGCGAATAGACGATGGCGGCCCGGTCGGGCCGCCGGCCGCCGATGTCGCCGGGCGTGTAGGCGTCGTCGCTGCGCACCTTGCGGTCGGCCGTGTAGCGGTTGATCATCGAATCCATGTTGCCGGCCGTGACGCCGAAGAACAGGTTCGGGCGGCCCAGCACCTTGAACGGGTCGGCGCTCTGCCAGTCGGGCTGCGCGATGATGCCGACCCGGAAGCCCTGCGCCTCCAGCATGCGGCCGATCACGGCCATGCCGAAGCTGGGATGGTCGACGTAGGCGTCGCCCGTGACCACGATGACGTCGCAGCTGTCCCAGCCGAGGGCGTCCATCTCGGCGCGTGTGGTCGGCAGGAACTTCGCCGTGCCGAAACGGGCCGCCCAGTACTTGCGGTAGCTGGTCAGCGGCTTGGCGGCACGCGCGAAAAAGGAGACGTCGACTGGGGCGTTCATCGGGAAATGCGGCGAAGGGATTGCCGCGCAGGCCTGCGGGCCGGGTGGGCCCGTGGTGGGCAACCCGAGATTTTAGGGTTTTCCTTTGGTTCTGTCGCCCTAAAGGGCAAAGGCGGCCCTGGGCAAGGCCTTGCAATTGATTGCTTTTGTCAATCAATTGACTGACAATGGCAACCATGTCAGTCACCCTCCCCGCGCCGGAGGACGCCCAGGTCAAGGCGATCCGCGGCTTCAACCGCTTCTACACCCGCCAGATCGGCGTCCTCGACCCCTACCTCGACAGCGAGATGTCCCTGACCGACGTCCGCGTGCTCTACGAACTGGCGCACCGGGCGGAGCCGGTCGCCAGCGAGATCGGCCGCGACCTGCACCTCGACGGCGGCTACCTGAGCCGGATCCTGCGCCGCTTCGAATCGCAGGGCTGGCTGCAGCGCCAGCCCCACCCGCGCGACGCGCGGCAAAGCCTGCTGGCCCTGACCGAAGCCGGCCACGCGGCTTTCGCGCCGCTGCAGCAGAAGTCGCGCGACGAGGCCCGCGCCCTGCTCGCCCCGCTGCCCCTCGCCGAACGGCGCCAGTTGATCGATGCGATGGGCACGCTGCAGGCGCTGCTCGATCCGGCTGCGCGGCCACGGGCCCGGCACCAGGCCGCCGTGCTGCGCGATCCGGCGCCAGGCGACATCGGCTGGGTGGTGCAGCAGCACGGCGAGATCTACGCCCGCGAGTACGGCTGGAACAGCGAGTTCGAGGCGCTGGTGGCCGACATCGCGGCCCAGTTCCTGCGCAAGTTCCAGCCCGCCTGGGAGCGCTGCTGGATCGCCGAGCTCGATGGCGAGCGCGTCGGCGCCGTCTTCGTGGTGCGCAAGTCGGCGACCACGGCGCAGCTGCGCATGCTGATCCTGAGCCCGAAGGCGCGCGGACTCGGGCTGGGCGCCCGCCTGACCGACGAATGCATCGCCTTCGCCCGCGCCAAAGGCTACAAGAAGATGGTGCTGTGGACCAACAGCTGCCTCGCGGCGGCGCGCGGCATCTACGCCGCCCGCGGGTTCAGGCTGGTCAAGTCGGAACCCTACGAAGGATTCGGGCAGCCACTGGTCGGAGAGAACTGGGAGCTCAAGCTTTCGGCCCTCAATCTGCCGTGATCTTGCGCTCGCGCACGATCCCGCCCCACTTGGCGTCTTCCTTCTTCATGAAGGCCGTCAGTTCGGCCCGCGTGGTCGGCTGCGGCGTCAGGCCGTGCTTGTCCAGCGACTCCTTGACGCCCGGATCGTTCAGCACCTTCACGATCTCCAGGTTCCAGCGGTCGAGCACGGGCGCCGGCGTCTTGCCCGGAGCCACGAAGGCGTACCAGTTCAAGGCCTCGAAGCCCGGGTAGCCCGACTCGGCCACGGTGGGGATGTTCGGCATGGAGGCCGGCCGGGTCGACCCGGTGGTGGCGAGCGGGATCAGGTTGCCGGCCTCGATCTGCGGCAGTGCGGTCGGCGGCGCCGAGAAGTACGAGGCGACGCGCTCGCCCAGCAAGTCCTGCAGCGCCGGCGCGCCGCCCTTGTACGGCACGTGGACCATGTCGATGCCCGCGCGCTGGTTGAACAGCTCGCCCACCAGATGCGAGGCCGAGCCGGCGCCGGTGGAGGCGAAATCGATGCTGCCGGGCTTCTTCCTCGCCAGCGCCACGAACTCGGCCAGCGTCTTCACGCCCACGCCCTTGTTCACCACCAGCACGTTCGGAAAATTGACGCCCCCCGAGATGGCGGCCAGGTCCTTGAACGGGTCGTAGCGGACTTTCATCACATGCGGCGCGATGGTCAGCGGGCCGATCGAGCCGAACAGCAGCATCGAACCGTCGGCCGGCCCGGCCGCCACCAGTTGGTGGGCGATGTTGCCGCCGGCACCCGCCTTGTTGTCGACCACGACTTTCTGGCCAATGTTGTCGCCCAGCTTCTTGGCGATCAGGCGCGCGGCCGCGTCGGCCGCGCCGCCCGGGGCGAACCCCACCACCAGGGTCACGGGCTTGTTCGGCGGAAAGTCCTGCGCCTGGCCCGCCACGGCCGATAGCAAGGTGGAAGCGGCCAGCGCGGCAGCGCGCAGCCAATGGCGATCGTTCATGGGGGAACCCTCTTTCTCGTTCTTTGGTTTGGAATGGGAGGTCGTCGGCCGGCGCGCGGTCACGCGACCAGGTTGCGCAGCGCTTCCCCGGCCAGCCAGCGCCGCAGGTTGTCGATGAAGAGTTCGGTCACGCGCGCCTCGTTGCCGTCCGAGAAGCCCGCGCTGTGGGGCGTGGCGATCACGTTGTCCAGCTGCCACAGCGGCGAGTCCGGCGGCAGCGGTTCGCGGGCGAAGACATCGAGGAACGCGCCGCCGAGCCGGCCTTCGTCGAGCGCCTCGACCAGCGCGGGCTCGTCGACGAGTTCGCCCCGCGCCACATTGACCAGGTGCGCGCCATGCGGCAGCGACGCGAGCGCGCGGGCATCGATCAGGCCGCGCGTCCGATCCGTGAGCGGACAGGCAAGCACCAGCCAGTCGGCGCGCGCAAGCGCACGGTGGATCTCCTCGAAAGCCCGTGTCTCGATGTCCGCAGCCGCGGCATCGGAACGGCTGCGGACCACGATGAGGCGCAGGCCCAGCAAGCGCAGCACGGCGGCGATGTGACGCCCGATCGGCCCCCAACCGACGATCACCGCGGTCTGCCCGGCCAGATCGCGCGGCAGGCCGGTGCCGATCAGCGGCGCCCAGCTGCGGTCGCGCTGGGCCCGCATGAGTTGGGGAAAGCGCCGGGCCAGCGCCAGCAATCCGGCCAGCGCGGTCTGCGCCACGACGGCCGCATTGGCACCCGACGAGGTGCTGATGGCCACGCCACGGGCACGCAGTTCGAGGTAGACGGATCGATCGGCGCCTGCCGAGTGCACGTGCACCCAGCGCAGGCTGTGCGCCCCGCGCATCGCGTCGTAGAACGCCTGGGTCTCGGGCAGGACGGCATGCTTGGTAGAGAGGCCCGTGACGTCGCGCGACACGAAGGCGATGTCGGCATCGACCCCGGCCTGCGGTGCGACGAAAGCGTGCCCGCGCGACACCGCCGCCGCGGCGATGGCGGAGCCCGCCCCTTGCCGCGCGGCATCCGACAACAGGATGCGCAGCGGCGCCGCTGCGTGGGCGTGGCTCATTCCGGGGTGGCGCCGGACTCGCGCACGATGAGCTTCCACTTCTCGTATTCACGCTGGGTGAACTGTCCGAATTGGGCTGGCGTGCCGCCCACGGGATCGGCCCCTTCGCGAATCATCTGGTCCTCCAGCGAGGGCAGGATGTCGTTGACCGATTTGTTGACCAGTGCAATGACCGATTCCGGCGTGCCCTTGGGCGCGAAGAATCCGAACCACGATCCTGCCGCGAAACCGGTGAAGCCCTTCTCGGCCACCGTCGGAACGCCCGGCAGCGAACGCGAGGGCTTCTCGCTCGAGACGGCCAGCGCCCGCAACTTGCCGGCGCGGATGTGCGGGATCACCGACGGGATGGTGGCGAACATGAACTGAAGGCGCCCCGAGAGCAGGTCGTTCAGCGCGTTCGCGCCCTTGTACGGAACGTGCGTCGTTTCGGTGCCGATGCGTTTGCTCAGCATGTAGCTCGACAGGTGCGAGGACGTGCCGGTGCCCGTGGAGCCGTAGTTGAGCTGGCCGGGATGGGCCTTGGCGTAGGCGACGAACTCCTCGAAGGTGCTGGCCGGAACCGACGGATGGACCACCAGGACGTTCGGCACGTCGGCAATCTGGACGATCGGCACCAGGTCTTTCAGCGGGTCGTAGGGCAGGTTCTTGTAGAGGGTCTGGTTGACCGCGATCGGGCCCACCGAGTTGACGATCAGGGTGTAGCCGTCCGGCGCCGATCGCACCACCGCCTCGGTGCCGATGTTGCCGCCGGCGCCGGGCTTGTTGTCGATCACGAAGGGCTGCTTGAGCTGCTCGCCCAGCTTCTGCGCCATCGAGCGGGCCAGCAGGTCGGTGGTGCCACCCGCGGAGAAGGCAATGACGACCCGCACCGGCTTGACGGGATACGCCTGTGCGCGCGCGGGCGCGACGATCGCCGACGAAGCCACTGCGATCAGGGCCATGACCGCGGCGCGCCGCCCAGGGCGCCACGCGGCGCGGATCGACGGAGGTGCAATGGCGGTGGGAAAGAGGCTGCTCATGTGTTTGTCTCTCAACTTTCTGGGTGTGAAGGGCGAATCAGTCGCGGTAGCTCGGGTCCATCCGGTCCAGCTTGCGCAACAGGGCCGGCCACTCCATGACGCCGTAAGGTCGGCGTGTGCCGGGTTGGTAGTTCTTCCATGTCGCTTCGAGCACCGCCGGCGACACCGGACGCAGCGGGCTGTTGCAGGCCATCGCGGCCAGCTGCGAACGACAGGCCAGTTCCAGCCGATGCATCCAATTGAAGGCTTCGCCCACCGTGTTGCCGACCGTGAGCGCACCATGGTTGCGCAGGATCAGCGCTTCCGCCTGGCCGAGGTCGGCGACCAGCGACGCCTGTTCGGCGGTGTCGAGCACCACACCCTCGTATTCGTGATAGCCGATCTTGAGAAAGCGCATGGCGGTCTGCGTGAGGGGCAGCAGCCCGCAGTCGAGCGAAGACACGGCCATCGACGCCCAGCTGTGGGTGTGGATCACGCAGGCGACTTCCGGCCGTGCCGCATGCACCGCGCTGTGAATCACATAGCCGGCCTTGTTGACGCCGTAGCCCAGATCACCGAATGCCGGCGTCGAAAGCACGTTGCCGTCGTGGTCGACCTTGACCAGGCTGGAGGCAGTGATCTCCTCGTACATCATCCCGTAGGCATTGATGAGGAAGGCGCCGTCCTCTCCCGGCACGCGCGCCGAGATGTGGTTGGCGATCATGTCGGCCATGCCGTAGAACTCGATCAGCCGGTAGCAGGCCGCCAGGTCGACACGGGCTTGCCATTCGGCGGGCGAGCACTGGTCTTTCAGCGAGGGGATGGCGAGGGCGCCGGACGTCGTCATGCGGTTCTCCTGGGATGGTTGGGGGTCGGGGGTCAATCGGCACCGAGGCCGATCGGATTCGGCCGCCGCTTCTCGACCGCATGGCGCAGCAGCGCCGCGGTGCGGAAGATGCCGTGCGCGAACTTGCCGTAGGGCAGCGTGGCGAACAGCGCCATCACCGCGCCCAGATGCAGGCACAGCAGCAGCGCCAGGGCCGGCGTACCGCGCCCGAGCCACAGCGCCAGTCCGCTCGCGCTGGTGAGGAACAGCAAGGCGATGAAGCCCAGGTCCATCGGCTTCTGCGCCGCATCGCCCTGCAGCGGATGGCGCCGGCGGTTGAGCCGCCAGAGCCCCGCCGTGCCGACCATCAGGCTGACGCCACCGACCAAGCCGAGCAGCTTGGGCAGGCTCGGCAGGTCGTAGGGCGCATGCCAGCCGAACAGGTAGTGGTAGAGCGTCGCGACGCTGGTGGCGGCGAAGCACAGCAGGAAGCCGTAGAAGGTGAAGTGATGGAAGCGCCGGCGCGACAGCGTGTAGGCATCGTCCGCGTCGTGGCAGCCTTCGCCGTGGCCGCCGTCGAGGTACTTCAGGCGCAGCACGGCGTGGGTGGCTTCGGCCGCGGCCGGCGCGTTCAACGGCGCGCCGCTGGTGGCCGGCGTCAGCTCGCGCCAGAAGCGCGTGACGCCCTTGCCCAGTGCGAACACCACGAACAGGAACACCGGCGCGAACAGGCCGACCAGCAGGTTGTGCGGGAAGAGGCGGTAGAAGTTGCCCTCCAGCCGGCCGCCCCACAGCGTGCCGTTGAGCGCCACCGCCAGCATCAGGAACAGCGCCAGCCCCGCCGCGAGCGCCGCCGACAGCGTCAAGCCGTTGCGCTGGTACAGCCGCCCCAAAGCCGGCGGCCACGCATAGTCGACATAGGTTTGCCCGCGCACCTCGGCCATCGCGCGCGGCACGTTGACCGCGAACGCGTGCGGCGGCGCGTACTGGCAGGCATGCAGGCAGGCGCCGCAGTTGTGGCACAGGTTGGCGAGGTAGTGGATGTCGGCCTGGCCGAACTCGAGCCGGCGCGTCATCGCCGGAAACACGGCACAGAAGCCCTCGCAATAGCGGCAGGCATTGCAGATCTGCATCTGGCGGCCGACCTCGGCCTCGGGCGCGCTCAGGATCGGTATCACCCGCGGTCCGCCGCCGGCGAGGGCCACGGCCTCCCGGGCCAGCGCATCAAGCGGCTGCATGGATCGTTTCCTTCATGGCGGCCAGGGCCGCCTGGGTGCCGGCGATGCGGCCGAACGCGGTGCCGATCGCCATCCCCACGCCGGCGGTGTAGCCCTGGCCGAGGACATTGCCGGCCATCATCTCGCCGGCGACGAACAGGTTCGGGCTCGGCCGGCCGCCGAAGTGCACGGCGGCCTGGTCGTTCACCCTCAGCCCCAGGTAGGTGAAGGTGACGCCGGGCCGCAGCGCATAGCCGTAAAAGGGCGGCGCGTCGATCGGACGCGCCCAGTGGGTCTTGGCCGGCGCCAGGCCTTCGGTGCGGCAGTCGTCGAGCGTGGTGTGGTCGAAGCTGCCGACCCGGCAGGCCGCGTTGTAGGCGGCGATGGTGTCGACGAAGGGTGCTTCCGGCAGGCCCAGCTGGCGCGCCAGCTCGGGCAGGCTGTCGGCCACCGTGCCCGGGAACACCGGCGGCATGAAGCGGCCGATCGCCTTGCGGTCGATGATCGACCAGCCGATCTGGCCCGGCTGCTGCGCCACCAGCCGGCCCCAGATCGCATAGCGCTTGGGCCAGAAGTCCTCGCCCTCGTCGTAGAAGCGCTGCGCATCGCGGTTGACGACGACGCCGAGCGACACGCAGTCGATGCGGGTGCAGATGCCGCCGTCGTAGAGCGGTGCCCGGGCATCGATCGCCACCATGTGGGCCTGCGTCGGATCGCCGGTGGCGTCGGCACCGGCGTCGATCATGGCCTTGAGCAGCACGCCCTCGTTGAAGCGGGTGCCGCGGATCAGGAAGTTCTCGGCCGGCCGCTCGCCGCGCGCGTTCACGCCCCAGGCCTCGATGAGCCACTCGCGGTTGGACTCGAAGCCGCCCGCCGCCAGCACGCAGCTGCGCGCCGCGATGCGCTCGCCGCCGGCCGTGCGGGCGGCCACGAAGCGATCGCCGTCGAGTTCGACCGAGACGATCGGCGTGTCGTAGCGAACCTGCACCCCCAGCCGCTCGACGCTGCGGAAGTAGGCATTGACGAGCGCCTTGCCGCCGCCCATGAAGAAGGCGTTGGTGCGTGCCACGTGGAGCGCGCCGGACAGCGGCGGCTGGAAGTGCACGCCATGCCGCCGCATCCAGTCGCGGCAGGACGCGGAAGCGCGGATCGCGATGCGGGCCAGATGCTCGTCGGTCTGGCCGCCGGTCACCTTGAGCAGGTCCTGCCAGTACTCTTCCTCGGGATAGGCCTCGACCAGCACGTCCTGCGGCGCGTCGTGCATGCAGCGCAGGTTGCGCGTGTGCTGGGAGTTGCCGCCGCGCCATTCGCGCGGCGAGGCCTCGACCAGCAGCACGCTGGCGCCGGCCTCGCGCGCCATCAGCGCGGCGCACAGCGCGGCATTGCCGCCGCCGACGACCAGGACATCGATCATTTCAGTTGTCTCCTCGTGAGGAGCTCGACTCTAGGCAGCCATGGCGCCGCGCGACAGTGCGCGCGGCGCAAGGGGTCTTCAGTTTTCGTGAAGGGTGGCGCCGGCCCAGCGCCCTTCGCGCACCAGCCCGCGCGCGACGTCGGCCAGCACCACGCGAGCGGCCAGCGCGGCGGGCGAGAGTTCGTCGTCCGACAGGCTCGCCAGCAGGTTGCGGCGGCCGACCTGCGCATCGGCGATGCGCACCTGCGCGAGGCGCTCGTCGGCCAGCCGCGCGGTCGCCGCACCCGGCTGGATGGTGGCGCCCTCCCCGGCCCGCACCGCGTCCATCAGCATCGCCAGGCCGTCGATCTCGGCCACCACCCGCGGCGCCACCCGCGCCCGCGCGAAGGCCGCCTCCAGCGTGGCGCGCAGCCCGTGCGAGGCGCTCGGCATGATCAGCGGCAGTTCGCCCAGGCGCGCCAGGCGCACCTGGCGTCCGGTCGGCAGGCCGGGCAGGTCGACGCGGCCGATGACGAACAGCTTTTCGTCGAGCAGCGGCAGCACGCTCCAGCGCCGCGCCACGTCGGTCTGGAACAGCACGGCCAGGTCGAGCTGGCGCGCATTGAGCATCGCCCCGAGGTGCCCCGACAGCGACTCCACCAGGTGCAGCCGGACCTCCGGATAGCGCTCCCGCATGGCCTGCATCAAGGGCACGCCGAGCACCGAGGCGGTGGTCGGCGGCAGCCCGATGCTGACGTGGCCCGACAGCCGCGCCTGCTGCGCGGCCCGCACCGCTTCATCGGCATGCCGCAGCGTGAGCTGCGCCTGCTGCAGGAAGGCCAGCCCGGCGTCGGTCGGCGTCACGCCGGTCGAGCTGCGCTGCAGCAGGCGGGTCGACAGCTCGCTCTCGAGCCGGCTGATCTGCTGGCTCAGGGCCGAAGTCGCGAGGTCGAGTTCGAGCGCGGCGCGCCCCATGCTGCGCAACTCGCAGATCTTGACGAAATAACGCAGCTGCCTCAGCTCCATGACGGCATCAGCGGGCGGTCAGCGGCTCGAGGCCGGTCTTGGCGATGGTCGGCGCGGCGGCCGGCGAATTCAGGTAGCGGATCAGCTCGCGCGCCGCATCGGGCTGCTTCGACGCGGTCGCAACGCCGGCCGAGAACACCGTCACGCGCTGCACTTCCGCCGGCAGCGGACCGACATAGTCGATGCCTTCGATCGGCAGCAACTCGCTCACCTGCTGAAGCCCGAGCGCCGCCTCGCCGCGCGCGACCACGGTGCCGACGCGTTCGCTCAGGATGCGCTTGCTCTTGGGCTTGACCTGGGCCTCGATGCCCAGGTTCTTCAGCAGTTCGGTCTCGTAGTAGGTGCCGCTGGCGCTGGCCGAATAGGCGATCGAGGGGGCGGCGATCAAGGTGCGCTTCAGCGCCTCCACCGAACCGATGTCGGGCTTGGGCGCGCCCTTCTTGACGGCGAAGCCGATGCTGGAGCGCACCAGGTCGACCTCGCTGCCGGGCATCACCTGGCCCTGCGCGACCAGCGCATCGAGCGCCGGCCGCGCCAGGATCACGACGTCGGCCGGCTCCCCGCGCGCCAGCCGGCTCGGGATCGAGTCGTCGGCATTGCCCATCGACGCACCGTAGGCCGTCTTCACGGCGCGGCCGCTCGCCTTCTCGAAGCCGGGGCGCAAGTCGTTGTAGGCCGCGGTGAAGCCGCCGGAGGTCATCACGTGGATGTCGCTCGCCGCGGGCCGGGTGCCGACGGCACCGCAGCCCGCCAGCACCAGTGCAGCGGCGATGAGGGCCGTGCGCCGGCCGAGGTGGTGAAGAGATGTCGTCATGGAGCCAGGGTCTCCGTGTCGGGCGAAGCGCCGGAGGCGCTCCTCGCCACATCCTAGGCCCCCAAGCTGTCAGCCAGCCGGCACGCGACTCAGGGTAAGTACGGTGCCACGCTCACTGCATGAACCAGCCGTGGCTCACCACCAGCGACTGGCCGGTCAGCGCATTGGTCGGGAAGGCGGCGAACATCAGCGCCACGCGCGCGACGTCGTCGGTGGTGGTGAACTCGCCGTCCACCGTCTCCTTGAGCATCACGTTCTTGATCACCTGCTCCTCGGTGATGCCGAGCGTCTTCGCCTGCTCGGGGATCTGCTTCTCGACCAGCGGGGTGCGCACGAAGCCCGGGCAGATCACGTTGGCGCGCACGTTGTGCTTGGCGCCTTCCTTGGCCACGGTCTTGGCCAGCCCGATCAGGCCGTGCTTGGCGGTCACGTAGGGCGCCTTCAGCAGCGAGGCTTCCTTCGAATGCACCGAGCCCATGTAGATCACGCTGCCGCCGCGGCCCTGGGCGTACATGTGCTTGAGGCAGGCCTTGGTGGTCAGGAAGGCGCCGTCGAGGTGGATCGCCAGCATCTTCTTCCAGTCCGCGAAGCTGAACTCCTCGACCGGATGCACGATCTGGATGCCGGCGTTGCTGATCAGGATGTCGATGCCGCCGAAGGCCTTGGCCGCCTCTTCGACCGCCGCGTCGACCTGCGCCTCGCTGGTGACGTCGACGCCGACCCCGATGGCCTCGGCGCCGCCCGCCTTGAGTTCCGCGGCGGTGGCGTCCGCCGCCTGCTTGTTGAGGTCGGCGATCACGATCTTCGCGCCTTCCTGCGCGAAGACCAGCGCGATCTCCTTGCCGATACCGCTGGCCGAGCCGGTGATGAAAGCGACCTTGTCCTTGAGCTGCATGGGATTTCCTTGAAGTGATGAGGTTGAGGGATCTGCGTGCAATCTGCGTGCCCGTGGCGCAGAGCCTGCGCGGCCAGGCTTAAGGCAGCCTGATCGCGTTCAGCGCGCCGCCGGCACCTGCGGCAGCGCCATCGGATGGCGCACCCGGCGGGCGTTCGGCTCGGTCAGGTCGAAGGTGGTGACGCCATTCGGCAGCGAGGCGCTCTCCAGCCATTCGGGATGGTCCAGCGTGTTGCGGATGTCGCGCAGGCCGGCGTCCCAGTGCTCGTCGACCGAGGCGCGCGAGAACTCGTAGTCCTTGGAATCGAGTTCGTAGGGCTTGTCGCGGTAGATCAGGTGCACGATCTCGATCGGCTCGTGGTTCAGCTGGCCGCAGACGGCCTGGACGCTGGGGTCCTTCTGCAGCGCCGCGGGCAGCTTGCCGATCAGGTCGGCGATGGCCTGCTGCAGGTTCATGTTGGAAGCCAGGGCATCGGTGTTCATCCGCGTGCGGCTCGAATAGGTGATGTCCTTCTGGCGCTCCATGGTCTCGGCCAGGGTGCGCGGCATCGCGCCGCGGGCGCTGAAGAGGTCGACCTGCAGCACGATCAGGGTCTTGTTGCGCGGGTGCATGTCCAGCACGTACTGCAGCGGGGTGTTGGAGACGATGCCGCCGTCCCAGTAGTCCTCGCCGTCGATGTGCACCGGCGCGAAGCCGGGCGGCAGCGCGCCGCTGGCCATGATGTGCTCGGGGCCGATGCGCTGCACCGTGTTGTCGAAGTACAGCGAGTTGCCGGTGCGCACGTTGACGGCGCCGACGCTGAAGCGGGTCTCGCAGTGGTTGATGCGGTCGAAGTCGACCAGCCGCTCGAGTGTCGACTTGAGCGGCGAGGTGTCGTAGTAGCTCAAGAGCGGCGCCGAGCCGCCCATCAGCAGCGCGGGCGTGCGGCGCGGCTCGAAGAAGCCCGGCACGCCGAACATCGCGACCGCGGCGGCGCTCCACTGGTTGAGTGCCGCCCGGTCGCCGCCCCACCAGGCCGGCAGGCGCTGGGTCGGCCCCGACGACACCAGGTCCCAGAACTCGCGCAGCCGCTCCACCCGGCGCTCGGGCGGGTTGCCGGCGATCAGCGCCGCGTTGACCGCACCGATCGAGACGCCGGCCACCCAGTCGAGCGTCTTGTGCTTCTCGAACACGCCCGCATAGACGCCGGCCTGGTAGGCGCCCAGCGCGCCGCCGCCCTGCAGCACCAGTGCCTTGCGGGCGGTCGTGACATCGACCCGGGGGCGAGCGGAAGGCGTGGCGGCGCGAGGCTTCTTGATGGCGGTCATGGCGCCATTTGACACCATGCGCCAGCACTCGCCGCGTCGCGACGATGGACGACTAAGCGCGCAACTCGGTCTTGCGCTCCACGATGCGCGACACCAGCCCGTAGGCCACCGCCTCCTGGGCCGACAGCCAGCGATCGCGCTCGATGTCGACCAGCACCTCCTCCAGCGGCTTGCCGGTTTCGCGCGCGATCTCGTGGGCGATGCGCTCGCGTGCCTTGACGATCTCCTGCGCCTGGATGGCGATGTCGGTGGCCTGCCCGCCGGCGCCGCCGCTCGGCTGGTGGATCAGGAAGCGGGTGTTGGGCAGGCAGACGCGGCGCTCGCGCGGCGCCGCCAGGAACAGGTGCGTGGCGGCGCTGCCCACCCAGCCGGTGCCGATCATGTACACCGGCGCGCCGATGAAGCGGACGATGTCGTGGATCGCGTCGCCCGATTCCAGGTGGCCGCCGGGCGAGCTCACCAGGATGTCGATCGGCGCCTGGCTGTCGGCGTCGAGCGCGATCAGCCGGCGCGTGACGTCGGCGGCCACCGCATCACTGATGGCACCGAAGATCAGCAGCGTGCGCGACTTGAACGCCTTCTCTTCCAGGTAGGCGCTGCGCAGCTCGGGCGCGGCCGCAGGCTTGGTGTCGTCGTCCGTTTCCATGGGGGCTGCAGCTTACATCTTCGGCAGCATCTGGCCGCGGATCTCGCCACCCGGGTTGGCCGCGGTGTGGATATTGGCATACCACTTGCCGGCCATCAGATCGGCCGCCTGGGCCGCCGTCAAGGTGGCCTGGCCTTCGATCGGGCTGGCCGGCGATGCGAAGGGCAGCGCGACGGCGGCGTTCGCCCCCGCGGTGGCCGGCCCATGGAAATGGGCCGCGGTCGCGGGGCCGCTCAGGCCCTCGTAGGTGATCTTGTACTTGAGCACGTTGGTGTCCTTGTTGAGCCAGGCCTCGGCCATGCCGCTGCCGCGCGTCATGTTGGGCGGCACCTCGCTGGCCGCGTTCATGGCGCCGCTGAAGCTGGCGGTGCTGGACTTCGACATCATGCCGCAGCCGGCCAGGGCCGCGGTCGTGACGCCCGCGACCAGCGCCAGGCGCAAGAGTTGTCCGTATCGGGTCATGGCTGATCTCCATCTGGTTGTGACCCACCCAGCTTAGGCAGCACCGGGCCCGTGCGCTGTCGGCCACCGCCCCGACTTTGGCCTCTCCCGGATGGCATCATCCCGCCCATGACCGACCTTCCCTCCCCCGGCGCCGTCGCGGCCTTCTGGCGCGCGGCCGGCCCGCAGCGCTGGTTCGCGAAGAACGACGCCTTCGATGCCGATTTCAAGACCCGCTTCGAGGCCGCGCACCACCTGGCCGCCACCGGCGAACTCGACCACTGGGCGGCCGACGCCGAAGGCGCATTGGCGCTGCTGGTGCTGCTGGACCAGCTGCCGCGCAACGCCTGGCGCGGCAGCGGCCACATGTTCGCGACCGACGGCAAGGCGCTGGCGATCGCGCGGGCGGCGCTCGCGGCCGGCTTCGACCAGCAGGTCGAACCGGCGCTGCGGGCGTTTTTCTACCTGCCCTTCATGCACTCCGAGGCCTTGGCCGACCAGGAACGCTCGGTCGCGCTGAACCGCGCGCTCGACGCCAACACGCAGCGCTTCGCCGTGCTGCACCGCGACATCGTCGCGCGCTTCGGCCGCTTTCCTCATCGCAACCGGGCGCTGGGGCGCCAGAGCTCGCCCGAAGAGCAGCAGTTCCTGGACGAAGGCGGCTTCTCGGGCTGACCGCGCCGCAGGGGTCTAGCCGTCGGCGGACTCGCGCACCGCCGGCCGCGCCGCCTCTTCGGGCCGCATCGGCGAACGCCCGGGCGCCGGCCGGGGCACCCCCTTCAGCGAGCCGTGGGTGTGGGCATAGACCCAGGTGAACTCGACGCCCAGCAGGAAGATCTGGGCCGAGTAGTAGACCCACACCAGCACCACCACCAGCGAGCCGGCGGCGCCGTAGCCCGAGGCGACGCCGGTGGTGCCGATGTACAGGCCGATCAGGTACTTGCCGACCGTGAACAGCACCGCCGTCACTGCGGCCCCCACCCAGACGTCGCGCCACTGCACGCTGACCCGCGGCATGACCTTGTAGATCATCGCGAAGCCGACCGTCACGATCACGAAGCCGAAGGCCGAATTGACGTGCTGGGCCAGCGTGGCCCAGCCACCGAACAGCGGCGCCCACCATTCGCCCAGCGCCGCCAGCGCCGCATTGACCACCAGCGACACGATCAGCAGGAAGCCGATGCCCATGATCATGCTGAAGGAGAGCAGCCGCGTGCGCAGCAGCGACAGTACCCCGCCGCCCTCGTCCCGCACCGGCGCCCGCCAGATGCGGTCGAACGCGTCCTGCAGTTCACCGAAGACCGTGGTGGCGCCGACGACCACCAGGCCGAGGCCAGCCACGGTGGCGACCACGCCCTGGGTCGGCTTGTTGAGGGCTTCGAGCATCGACTGCACCGCCCGCGCGCCGTCGGCGCCCATCAGCCCCGAGAGCTGAACGAAGATCTCCCCGCGGGCCGCCTCCCGGCCGAACACCAGGCCGACCACGGAGATGACGATGAGGATCAGCGGCGCGACCGAGAACACCGTGTAGTAAGCCAGCGCGGCGCCCATGCTGGGGGCGTAGTCGGCCCGCCACGAGGCGACCGAATCCTTGCAGAGCTGGAAGAGCGAGCGTGCGTTCATGGGCGGGAGTTTGGCAGCAACTTGGGGCGCGGCACGTGGGACAGTGCGCCTCGGCGGCGGCACGGCCCACGATAATCGCCCCACATGGATCCGGCCTCTACACCTGCGCCAGCGGCGTCCGACCGCCCGCGCCCCCAATCCCCGCGCGACCTGTTCGTTTCCTGCACCTGGCTGGCCCTGCAGGGCTTCGGCGGCGTGCTGGCGATCGTCCAGCGCGAGATGGTCGAAAAGAAGCGCTGGCTCACCCCCGAGGAGTTCCTCGAGGACTGGGCCGTCGCCCAGGTGCTGCCGGGCCCCAACGTGATCAACCTGGCGCTGATGATCGGCGACCGCCACTTCGGCCTGCGCGGCGCGATCGCGGCGGTGGCCGGCATGCTGACGGTGCCGCTGGCCGTGATCCTGGCGCTGGCGGTGCTCTATGCCCACTACGCCGGCAACCCCCAGGTCGCGGGCGCGCTGCGCGGCATGGGCGCGGTCGCCGGCGGCCTGATCGCCGCCACAGGCATCAAGCTGATCCCCCAGTTGCGCCGGCACCCGCTCGGCTTCGCCGCCTGCCTGGTGCTGGTCGCCGTGGTCTTCGCCGCGATCGCCTTCGCCCGCATCCCGCTCGGCTGGGTGCTGCTGGTGGTCGGCGGCGCGGCCTGCACCTGGACCTGGCGAAAGATCGCGCCATGACCATCGTCATGCACTGGCAGGACTGGCTCGCGCTCTTCGCCCAGTACCTGATGCTCTCGCTGCTGTCGATCAGCGGCGCCATCACCACGGTGCCCGACATGCACCGCTTCCTGGTCAGCGACCACCGCTGGCTCACCGACGCCCAGTTCAGCTCCTCGGTCGCCATCGCCCAGGCCGCCCCGGGCCCCAACGTGCTGTTCGTGGCGCTGATGGGCTGGAACGTCGGGCTCAACGCCGGCGGCGGCATCGAAGCCGGCCCGCAGGCCTGGCTGCTGGGCCTGCTGGGCCTCGCGATCACCATGGTCGGCATCATGCTGCCGAGCACCACCCTGACCTACTTCGCCACCCGCTGGGGCCACCGCAACCGCAGCCGGCGCGGCGTGCGCGCCTTCAAGCAGGGCATGGCGCCGATCGTCATCGGCCTGCTGGTGGCCACCGGCTGGGTGCTGGCGGGCGGAAACCATGCTGGCAACGCGCCCGCCTGGCACCTGTGGCTGCTGACCGGCGCGGCCGCGTTTATCGTCTGGCGCACCCGCATCCACCTGCTGTGGCTGCTGGGCGCCGGGGCCCTGCTGGGCGCCCTGGGTTTCGTCTGACCTCCCTTTCAAGGTTTTTTCTTCATGCAACTCCGACCCCTCGGCCGCTCGGGCCTCCAGGTTTCGCCGCTGGCCTTCGGCGGCAACGTGTTCGGCTGGACCGTCGACGAAGCGCTGTCGTTCCGGCTGCTCGACGCCTGGCTCGACGCCGGCTTCAACTTCATCGACACCGCCGACGTCTATTCCAGCTGGGTGCCCGGCCACAGCGGCGGCGAGTCCGAGACGATCATCGGCAAGTGGCTGCGCCAGACCGGCAAGCGCAACCGCGTGGTGCTCGCGACCAAGCTCGGCAAGCCGATGGGCGAAGGCAAGAAGGGCCTGTCGCCGGCCTACATCCACGACGCCGTCGATGCCTCGCTGCGGCGCCTCCAGACCGATCACATCGACCTCTACCAATCGCACGACGACAACCCGGACACGCCGCTGGCCGACACCGCGCAAGCCTTCGCGGCGCTGATCAAGGCCGGCAAGGTGCGCGCGATCGGGGCCTCGAACTTCAGCGCCCCGCGGCTGGCCGAGGCGCTGGACGTGGCCGAGCAGCTGGGCCTGCCGCGCTACGAGAGCCTGCAGCCGCTGTACAACCTCTGCGACCGGGCGGTGTTCGAGGATGCGCTCGAGCCCCTGTGCCTCGCGCGCGGCGTCGGCGTGATCAATTTCTATGCGCTCGCCGCCGGCTTCCTGACCGGCAAGTACCGCAGCCCGGCGGACGCGGCCAAAAGCGCACGCGGCGGCAGCACCATCAAGAAGTACCTGAACCCGCGCGGACTGCGCATCCTCGACGCGCTCGACGCCGCCGCCAAGCACCATGGCGCGACCCCGGGCCAGGTGGCGATCGCCTGGCAGATCGCACGGCCGGCGGTCACGGCGCCGATCGCCAGCGCGAGTTCGCTGAAGCAGCTGGAGGAGCTGGTCGCGGCGGCCACGCTGCAGCTGGCGCCCGAGACGATCGCGGCGCTGGACGCGGCGAGCGCCGAGCCCGCCGCCACGGCCGGACGGTAGGCTCGTTCCGACACGGATTGGCGGCCGCGGCCGCCGCCGGCGGATGCGCGCGAAGGCAGACTGGGTCGATTCCCAGACCCGGAGCAACAACCATGTCCTTCGCCCTCTACATGTTCGGCTTCCTGATCTTCCTGGCCGGCGTCGGCTGGGCCGCCTCGGTGGCCGGCGTGCCGACGCTCTACATCGGCATCGGCGCCCTGATCCTGCTGGGGATCGGCATCTTCAGCGGCGTCGGCCGCACGCGCGGCAAGGACCCTTCCTGACCCTGGCGGCCGCCAGCCGCGCTACGCTCGCGGGATGAATCCCAACGACCCCCTCGCCCCGCCCACGCTCGCCCATTTCGCCGATCTCCGGGTGGAGGTCGGGCGGCCCGAAGTCCTGAGCCGCGGCCCGCGCGGCATGCGCCGGCTGGTGCCGATCACCGGCGGCGAAGCCCGCGGCGACGGCTGGACCGCCCGGGTGCTTCCGGGCGGCACCGATTTCCAGTGGATCGTCAGCGACACCCTGTCCGAACTCGATGCCCGCTACGGCCTCGAGACCGATGCCGGCGACCTGATCTACGTCCAGAACCATGCGGTTCGCGCGGCGCCGGCCGAGGTCATGGCCCGGCTGCTGCGCGGCGAGCCGGTCGACCCGGCGCAGGTCTATTTCCGCTGCCAGCCGCGCTTCGAGACCGCTTCGAAGGCGCTGGGCTGGATCAGCGAGCGCGTCTTCGTCGGCGTCGGGGTGCGGCATCCGGCCGAGGTGGTGATGCGCTTCTTCAGTCTTTAGCCCAGCCGCTGGCGCATCGCCTCGTACAGGCAGACACCGCTCGCCACCGACACGTTGAGGCTTTCGACGGCGCCCGCCATCGGGATGCTGATCAGCTCGTCGCAGGTCTTGCGCGTGAGCTGCCGCATGCCCTCGCCTTCGGCGCCGAGCACCAGCGCCAGCGGCCGCCGCAGGTCGCTCTGGTAGAGCGTGCCGGGCGCATCGTCGCTGGTGCCGACGCACCAGATGTTGCGCTCCTTGAGTTCGCCCAGGGTGCGCGCCAGGTTGGTCACCATGAAGTACGGCACCGTCTCGGCCGCGCCGCTCGCCACCTTGGCCACGGTGGCGTTGATGCCGGCGGCGTGGTCCTTCGGCGCGATCACCGCATGGGCCCCGGCGCCGTCGGCGACGCGCAGGCAGGCGCCCAGGTTGTGCGGGTCGGTGACGCCGTCGAGCACCAGCAGCAGCGGCACCGTGCCCGCGGCTTCCAGGCCCTCCAGCAGTTCGTCGAGCGAATGGGTCTGGGCGACCGGCTCGACCCGCGCCGCCACGCCCTGGTGGCCGTGGCTGCCGCTCAGCTTCGACAGGCGCAGGCCATCGGCCTCGACCAGCCGCACGCCGGCCTCCTGGGCCCGGGCGACGAACTGCCGCATGCGCGCATCGCGCCGGCTGGCATCGAACAGCACCTCGATCACCGATCGGGGCGCGGTCTTGATGCGCACGCCCACGGCATGGAAGCCGAAAATCACTTTGGGGGAAGACATGCGGGGATTATCGAGCCCCGGCGAGATAGAGCAGCAGGCACAGCAGCAACAGTCCGGCGGCGACCGCCGCCCAGCGGCCCCATCGGGACGGCTTGCGGGCCAGGGGCTCGGCCTGCGGCCCGCTGCGAGGCGCCAGCCCGCCGAAGGCGGTGTCGTCTTCCTCGTCGCTGTCTTTCGAAGGTCTGGGCATGGCTCTCCCGCAGTTCAGTTCCCTCCCTCGTCGAGCGCCACGCGCCCCGCCTCGATCGTGATTTTGCGCTCGCACTGGGCCGCGATGCCACGGTCGTGCGTGACCAGCACGAGGGTGGTGCCCAGCTCGCGGTTGAGGTCGAACATCAGCCGCATCACCTGCTCGCCGGTGGCGAAGTCGAGGCTGCCGGTGGGCTCGTCGGCCAGCAGCAGCGCCGGCTGGACCACGAAGGCCCGCGCCAGCGCCACCCGCTGCTGCTCGCCGCCCGACAGCACCTTGGGATAGTGCCCCAGGCGCTGGCCGAGGCCGACGCGGCCGAGCATCTCGGTGGCCGCCTTGCGGGCATCCTTGCGATCGGCCAGTTCAAGCGGCAACATCACGTTCTCGAGCGCGCTCAGGTTGCCGAGCAGCTGGAAACTCTGGAACACGAAGCCGACCTTCTGCGCCCGCAGGGCCGCACGCTCGTCCTCGTCGATCGCGAACAAGTCCTCGCCCCCGAGCTGCACGGTGCCGCGGGTGGGCGTGTCGAGGCCGGCGACGATCGACAGCAGCGTGCTCTTGCCGGAGCCCGAGGCGCCGACAATCGCAGCGGTCTCCCTGGCGCCCAGGGTGAAGTCGATGTCCTGCAGAATGTCCAGCGTTCCGGTGGAGTCGGTCACGGACTTGAAGACATGCTGGACGGCGACGATGGCGTCGGCTCGGCCATCGGATCGGATTGAGGACATGGAAAGGTTTCGCGTGGTGAATCGACGTCACTTTATCTTGAGCGCCGCGCTGGTCGCGAATGCAGGGTCATGGCCGGCCGCCGGCGCGCAGGCGGCAGCGGGCAAACCGCCTCTGATCCTGGTGGTCGGCGACTCGCTGTCGGCCGAGTACGGCCTCAAGCGCGGCGAAGGCTGGGTGCCGCTGCTCGACAGGCGGCTGGCCGAACAGAAGATCGCGGCTACGGTCGTCAACGCCAGCATCAGCGGCGACACCAGCGCCGGGGGCCGGGCCCGGCTGCCCAACCTGCTGTCGCAGCACCAGCCGACGCACGTGGTGCTCGAACTCGGCGCCAACGACGCCCTGCGCGG
Source organism: Variovorax davisae (assembly GCF_030316845.1). GTDB lineage: Bacteria > Pseudomonadota > Gammaproteobacteria > Burkholderiales > Burkholderiaceae_C > Variovorax > Variovorax davisae. The sequence goes on along the minus strand of NZ_JASZYS010000007.1, from coordinate 333,181 downwards.
CCTGCCGCTGGCCGGCACCGAGGACAACCTGCTGCAGATGACCAAGGCCGCACAGGCCGCGGGCGCCCAGGTGCTGCTGGTCGGCATCCAGGTGCCGCCGAACTACGGCAGCGACTACACGCGCCGCTTCGAGGCCATCTTCGCCAAGGTGGCGGCGGCGACCAAGGCGCCCGTGGTTCCCTTCCTGCTGAAAGGCATCGCCGACGGGCCCGATGCGGCGGTGCTGTTCCAGGCCGACCGCATCCACCCGACCGCCGCCGCCCAGCCGCGCATGCTCGACAACGTCTGGCCGGTCTTGCGCAAGATGCTGCCGAAATAGCCGGCCGGCGGCCGGTTTCGGATCAGGCAAGCAAAAAGCCGCCGCGGCGCTGGGCCGCGGCGGCTTTTTCATTCGGGCGGGAGGTCCGGAACGGCTCAGCCGTTCTTGGTCGGCAGTTCGGGCACCGTCGGCGGATCGCGTTCCAGCGATGCGACATCGGTCTCCGGATCGCCGGGCGCCAGGCCGTCGCTGCTGGGCATGAGCTTGCGGTTGGCCTTTTCCCTCAGCTTGTCTTCCTTCTTTTTCTTCTTTGCCAGTTCTTTCTGGCGCTTTTCATAGCCGTAATTTGGTGTTGCCACTGCTTCTCCTTCACGAGACAGTCACGGTGACTGCACATGGCTTGACTGTACGCGATATCGCGGCGCTCTCAGAGTGCCGCCAGCGCCTGTTCCAGGTCGGCGCGCAGGTCGTCCACGTCTTCCAGACCGACCGAGAAGCGCACCAGCGTGCCCTTGTGGGGCCAGCGGGCGACCGCGGCGTCGCGCATCAGGCCGATGTCGTAGGGCACCACCAGGCTGATCGGCCCGCCCCACGAGTAGCCGAGCCGGAACAAGGCCAGGCTGTCGCAGAAGCGGTCGACCTGCTCGGTGCCGTAGCGGGCATCGAAGACCACCGAGAACAGGCCCGCCGCCAGGTCGCTCGCGCCGCACAGCCGCAGCCAGTGCGCATGGCCCGGCGAGCCCTCGAGCGCCGGATGCAGCACCTGCGCGATCTCGGGCCGGCCTTCGAGCCAGCGGGCGAGTTCGCGCGCGCTGCGGTCATGCGCCTCATAGCGCAGCGCCAGGCTCGGCAGCGAGCGCAGCACGGTCTCGACATCGCCCACGCCGATGCCGAAGCCCAGGCGCATGTGGCTCAGCTTGAGCGCGCGGTGCAGCCGCTCGTCGCGCGTGACCACGCTGCCCATCAGCACGTCGCCGCCCCCGCTCGGGTACTTGGTGAGCGCATGGACCGAGATGTCGACCCCCTGCCCCGTGCCGTTGAAATCGAAGGGCGCGAAGGCCAGGCCGGCGCCCCAGGTGTTGTCGAGCGCGGTGATCACGCCCCGGTCGCGGCAGGCACCGACCAGCGCGGGCAGGTCCGGAAACTCCATCGTGACCGAGCCGGCCGCCTCCACCCAGACCAGCTTGGTGCGTTCCGACAGCTTGGCCGCCAGGTCGGCGGGATTCATGGCGTCGTAGAGCCGGTGGCTGATGCCGAAATTGGCCAGCTCGCCATTCGCCAGCGCCTTGTTCGGGCCGTAGGCATTGTCCGGGATCAGCACCTCGTCGCCGGCCTTCAGGAGCGCGAACGAGACCAGCGAGATCGCCGCCAGCCCGCTGGGCACCAGCAGGCACTCGCTGCCGCCTTCGAGCGTGGCGAGCCGCTCCTCGAGCGTGAAGGTGGTCGGCGTGCCATGCAGGCCGTAGGTGTACCCGACCTTGGTCCGCCAGTCGCGCGCGCGCATCGCGGCGACGTCGGCGAAGAACACGGTCGACGCCTTGTAGACGCCCGGCTGGGGCGCCGCGAAATGGGCCGGGGGGCTGTAGGGATGGTGGATCAGGTCGGTGATGGGCTTGCGCATGCCTCCATGCTAGTCGACCGGATCGTGCGCACAATGGCCGGCATGCTGCTCACGCGCATTCCGCCGCCCTCGCTGCGCCTCGTGGTCCGCTCGATGTGGGCCAGCGAGCCCGGCCCCGCGGGCGCGCTCGCCCAGCTGGCGCCTCGGCGCGAACACGTGCTGCCGACTGGCGACATGCACCTGGTGTTCCGGCTGTCGGGCAGTCCGCTGCGGCTGTTTGCGGGCGCCGGCGACGGCACCGGCTGGACGATGGGCCATGCCATCGTGGGCGGCGCCCGTTCGGCCTTCTATGCCCGGGAGGTCGGGGGGCCGACCGCTTCGGTGGGCGCGCAGCTGTGCCCCGGCGCAGCCTGGGCACTGTTCGGCGTGCCCGCCTCGTCGCTGGCCGAACGGCACACGCCGCTCGACGCCCTCTGGGGCGCGGCCGCCGCCGAGGCGCTCGACCTGCTGCACGGCCTGCGCACGGCGCCGGCCCGGCTGGCCGCGTTCGAGGCCCTGCTCGTCCGGCGCCTGGCGCAACGCCCGCTGGCCCTGCACCCGGCGGTCGCCCAGGGCCTGCGCGGCGTGGCCGACGGCGTCCCGGTGGGCGAACTGGTGCGCGCCAGCGGCTACAGCCACCGGCATTTCGCGGCCCTCTTCAAGGAGGCCGCCGGGCTGGCGCCCAAGCGCCTGCAGCGCGTGCTGCGCTTCCAGCGCCTGCTGGCGACCGCACCCGGGAGCGTGCCCTGGGCCGAACTCGCCCTTGCGCTGGGCTACAGCGACCAGTCCCACTTCATCCGGGAGTTCGGCGACATCGCCGGCATGAGCCCCGAGGCCTATCGCCGGGCGGCGCCAAGCGCGCCGAACCACGTCCCCATCGACAGGTCAACTTCGTCCAAGACGTGGGGCACGGGCGGGATCAGAATCGCCCCCACACCGCTTCATCGAGGACCCCCGAATGACCGTCCATGAACTGTTCCCTTACCTCTGCGTGAAGGACACGGCCGCCGCCATCGCCTTCTACGGCGAGGTCTTCGGCGCCAGCGAGAAGTTCCGCCTGACCGAGCCCGGCGGCCGCATCGGCCATGCCGAACTGGATTTCGGCAGCACCACCGTGATGCTGTGCGACGAATTCCCGGAGTACGGCATCCGCAGCGCCACCACCCTGGGTGCCACGCCGGTCACGCTGCACCTGCACGTGGACGACGCGGATGCGCTGGTCGCGCGCGCCCTGAAGGCGGGCGCGACACTGGAAATGCCGCTGGAAGATCATTTCTACGGCGAACGCTCGGGCACCTTCCGCTGCCCGTTCGGCCACCGCTGGAACGTCGGGCACGCCATCGAAGCCGTGGCGCCCGAAGAAATGCAGCGGCGCTACACCGAAGAACTCAAGTGAGGCCGTGGCCTCAGACCGACCACTTCTCCAGCAGCTTCTCGACGCCGAGCGAGTCGTAGCCCTCGAAGGGCTGGTGGATCCAGGGATTGGTCTGCAGGAACTCGACCGAGTAGTCGGGCGTGAAGGTCGACAGCGCCTTGGTCCAGAGCACCGCGCTGCGCAGCTCGGTGATCGGCTTGTAGTTGCTCTTGAGCTGCTCCACCACGGCATGCAGCGTGTGGCCCGAATCCGCGAGGTCGTCCACCAGCAGCACCTTGCCGGCGATCTCGCCCTTGGGCGTGGTGATGAAGCGGGCGATGTCCAGGTGGCCCTGCACCGTGCCGGCATCGGCGCGGTAGGAGCTGGTCGACATGATCGCCAGCGGCTTGTCGAAGATCCGCGACAGCACGTCGCCGGGCCGCAGGCCCCCGCGCGCCAGGCACAGGATGGTGTCGAACTGCCAGCCCGACTGGTGCACCTTGATCGCGAGCTTCTCGATCAGGTTGTGGTACTCGTCGTAGCTCACGTAGAGGTGCTTGCCGTCTTCGGTCAACATGGTCATGGTGTTCCTGCGGGTGGTTGCGTTCAGTCGGCCAGGTAGGGATGGCGCATCATGATCGTGTGGTCGCGGTCGGGGCTGGTCGACACCATGTGGATCGGCACGCCCGTGACCTGCTCGATGCGCTGCAGGTAGAGCCGCGCATTGACCGGCAGCTTGTCGTACTGGGTGACGCCCACGGTGCTGTCGCTCCAGCCCTCGAGCGTCTCGTAGACCGGCGTGCAGCGCTCGATCTCGTCGGCGCCCATCGGCAGGATGTCGGTGTATTCGCCGTCGAGTTCGTAGCCGGTGCACAGCTTCAGTTCCTCCAAGCCGTCGAGCACGTCGAGCTTGGTGATGCACAGGCCGGAGAGGCCGTTGACCTGGGCCGAGCGCTTCAGCAGCGCGGCATCGAACCAGCCGCAGCGGCGGCTGCGCCCGGTGGTCACGCCCTTCTCGGCGCCGACGTTGCTCAGGTGCCAGCCGACGGTGCCGGGCTTCTCCCAGTCGAGCTCGGTCGGGAACGGGCCGCCGCCGACGCGCGTGCAGTAGGCCTTGGTGATGCCGAGCACGTAGTGCAGCATGCCGGGACCGACGCCCGAGCCGGCGGCCGCGTTGCCGGCCACGCAGTTGCTCGAGGTGACATACGGATAGGTGCCGTGGTCGACGTCGAGCAGCGTGCCTTGCGCGCCCTCGAACAGCAGGTTGGCGCCGGCGCGATGGGCGTCGTTGAGCTCGCGCGAGACGTCGGCCATCATCGGCTTGAGCAGCTCGGCGTGGCGCATCGCCTCGTCGTAGACCGTGTCGAAGTCGATCGCCGGCGCGCTCAGCACCTGGGTCAGCACGTGGTTGTGCAGGTCGAGCAGCACGCGCAGCTTGGTGGCGAAGCGCTCGGGGTGCTTCAGGTCCTGCACCCGCAGCGCGCGGCGCGCGATCTTGTCCTCGTAGGCCGGGCCGATGCCGCGGCCGGTGGTGCCGATCTTCTCGATGCCGCCCTTCTCGCGGTAGGCCTCGCGGGCGATGTCGAGCGCCGCATGGAACGGCAGGATCAGCGGGCACGCCTCGCTGACGCGCAGCCGCGAACGCACTTCGACCCCGGCCTTTTCGAGGCCTTCGATCTCCTCGAACAGCTTGGCCGCCGACACGACCACGCCGTTGCCGATGTAGCACTTGACGCCGGGCCGCATGATGCCGCTCGGGATCAGGTGCAGCGCCGTCTTGACGCCGTTGATGACCAGCGTGTGGCCGGCATTGTGGCCGCCCTGGAAGCGCACCACGCCCTGCGCGCTTTCGGTCAGCCAGTCGACCAGTTTGCCCTTGCCCTCGTCGCCCCATTGGGTGCCGACGACGACCACGTTTCGTCCGGTGGTAACGCTCATGATGTCTCGCTTCTCAAGATTTCAGATGGCTTGCACGCGCCATTGGCCGTCCTGCTGGACAAGCTCGCGGTCGCAATGGAATTCGTCCATTTCGCTGTCGTGGCCCGGCATCACGCAGACCACGGTCTCGCCCTCGCCGCGCAGCGCGGCGATGGCCTTGTTGAGGGCCTCGGCGTCGCTCCAGGGCGCGCGGATCGCGGCCCGCAGCGGCCGCGCCGGCAGCACTGCGACCAGCTCGCGCAGGTCGAGGCTGAAGCCGACCGCCGGACGGTTGCGGCCGAACACGGCCCCCACCTCGTCGTAGCGGCCGCCCCGCACCAGCGAATCGCTGGCGCCGTCGGTGTAGATGCCGAAGCGCATGCCGCTGTAGTAGGCATAGCCGCGCAGGTCGGCCAGGTCGAAGCTCACGCGCGCGCCTTCGAGGCGGGCGGCGAGCTGCTTCAGGTCGGCGAGCGCGGCGCGAATGCCGGGGGCGTCGGGCAGCACGCGGGCCGCTTCGTCGAGCACCGCGGCATCGCCATAGAGCTGGACCAGGGCCAGCAGGCCGTCGCGCGCTGGCGCGGGGAAGCCGGCCGTGAGCTCGCGCAGCGTGCTCGCGTCCTTGGCCGCCAGCGCCGCATGCACGCGCGCGATGGCGGCGGCATCGACCGGCACGCCGGCGAACAGGGCGCGCACGATGCGGGCATCGGCCAGGTCGACGATCACCGGCGCCTGGGCGCGACCGGTGACGCCGGCCGCCCGCAGGCAGTCGAGCGCCAGGCGCAGGATCTCGGTGTCGGCCTCGAGCCCGGCGTGGCCGTAGATCTCGGCGCCGAACTGCAGCGGCTCGCGCGTGGCATGGGGGCGGTCGGGCCGGGTGTGGACCACCGGGCCGCAGTAGCACAGCCGCGCCACGCCGGCCCGGTTCAGCAGGTGGGCGTCGATGCGGGCCACCTGCGGCGTGGTGTCGGCGCGCAGGCCCATGCTGCGGCCCGACAGCTGGTCGACCAGCTTGAAGGTCTGCAGGTCGAGCGCCTCGCCGGTACCGGACAGGAGGGATTCGAGATGCTCCAGCAGTGGCGGCATCACCAGCTCGTAGCCATAGCCACGGGCGGTATCGAGCAGCTGGCGTCGAAGTTCTTCGATGTGGCGCGCCTCGGAAGGCAGCACATCGGCAATGTGATCCGGAAGGACCCAGGCGGACATGGAGATCGGGGGCCGTGGTTAAACCGGGATTCTACCGGGAGCGCGAGAGGCCGGCGCCAGGCCGCCCCAAGGCGGCCTGGGCCCCTCGGGGGGCAGCGCCCCACGCGCAGCGGGGAAGCGTGGGGGCGACATCACCCCAGGAGCCAGAGCAGGAAGAGTCCCAGAAGAATGCTGCACAGGCCGAAGAAGCGCAGTTGCCCGTCGCGCAACTGCATCAGCTGGCTGAAGCCGCGCCGCCAGCTGCCGGGCGACAGGAACGGCAGCAGGCCCTCGATCACAAGGACCAGGGCCAGCGCGCTCCAGAAGGTGTCGCTGTCCACGCGGCGCAGCCGTCGTCAGCGACGCGGGGCGTTGCTGGTCGAGCCCGAGCCCTGCATGGCGCGGAAGAACTCCGACGAGGGGTCGAGCACCATCACGTCGCTCTTCTTGTTGAAGCTCTGCTTGTAGGCGTCCAGGCTGCGGTAGAACTGCGCGAACTGCGGATCGCGGCCGAAGGCCTCGGCGTAGATGCCGGCGGCGCGGCCGTCGCCCTCGCCCTTGATCTTCTGGGCGTCGCGGTAGGCGTTGGCGACGATCACCTCGCGCTGGCGGTCGGCGTCGGCGCGGATCTTCTCGCCCTCGGCGAAGCCGGTGGAGCGCAGTTCGTTGGCGACCCGCTTGCGCTCGGCCTCCATGCGGCGGTAGACCGACTCGGTGATGGCCTCGACATAGTCGACCCGGGTGATGCGGACGTCGACGATGTCCACGCCCCACGGCTTGTTGGCGCCCTTCACGACCGCCAGCACCTCGCGCTGGACGTCGGCCATCAGCGCATCGCGGCGGGTCGAGATCAGGTCGCGCACGGTGCGCTTGTTGATGTTTTCCTGGAAGGCGTTGCGCACCACCCGGTTGAGCTGCACCGCGCCGGCGTTCTCGTCGAGGCCGACGTTGCGGATGTACTCCGACGGGTTCGTAATGCGCCAGCGCACGTACCAGTCGATCACCACGCGCTGCTTCTCGGCCGTGAGCATGGGCTCGGGGTCGAGGCTGGACAAGGTCAGCAGCCGCTTGTCGATGTACGACACGTTCTGGAACGGCGGCGGCAGCTTGAAGTTGAGGCCGGGCTCGGTGATCACTTCCTTGATCTGGCCGAGCGCGTAGACCACGCCGAACTGGCGCTGGTCGACCACGAAGAGCGTGGAACTCAGCAGCGCGAGCGCCACCAGGACCGACGAGACGATGAATCCGATTCTGTTCATAGCTTTCTGGTCCTCAGCGCACGTCGCGGTCGCGTGAACGGCCGTCGCGGGCCCGGGCATCGCCGGCGGACGGGGCGACCGGAATCACCGAGGATTGCGGCGCGGCGGTGCCGGCGACGTTGGGGCTCGCGGCATCCGACGGCGTGCCGGCGGCATTGGCCGCGGTCTGCTGCATCAGCTTGTCGAGCGGCAGGTAGAGCAGGTTGGAGTTCTGCTTGGAGTCGACCAGGATCTTGCTGGTGCTGCTGTAGATCTGCTGCATGGCGTCGAGGTACATGCGGTCGCGCGTCACCTGCGGCGCCTTCTGGTATTCGGACAGCACCGAGCTGAAGCGCTGGGCATCGCCCTGCGCCTGGGCGACGATCCGCGCCTTGTAGGCTTCGGACTCTTCCTTCAGGCGCGAGCCGGTACCGGTGGCGCGGGGCACCACGTCGTTGGCGTAGGCCTGGGCCTCGTTCTTGGCGCGCTCGCGCTCCTGGCCGGCCTTGAGCACGTCGTCGAAGGACGCCTGCACCTGCTCGGGCGGGCGCACGCCGCCCTGCTGCAGGTTGATCGCCACGACCTCGACGCCGAGGTTGTACCGGTCGAGGATGGTCTGCATCAGGTTGCGCACCCGCGGCGCGATCTGGTCGCGCTCGTCGGCCAGCGCGGCGTCCATGCGCATCTTGCCGACCACTTCGCGCACCGCGGTCTCGGCCACCTGCACCACCGTGTCGGCGGGCGCCTTGCTCTCGAACAGGAAGGCGCGGGCGTCGTTCAGGCGGTACTGCACCGCGAACTTGATCTCGACGATGTTCTCGTCCTCGGTCAGCATGGCCGACTCGCGCAGGCCGGTCGAGCGCACGATGGTGTCGCGGCCGACGTCGACCGAGCGGATCTGCGAAGTGACGACGATCTCGTGGCGCTGGATCGGGTACGGCAGCCGCCAGTTGAAGCCGGCGCCCACGGTCGCCTTGTAGCGGCCGAACTGGGTGATCACGGCCTGCTGGCCTTCGTTGACGATGAAGAAGCCGGTGCCGAGCCAGATCAGGACCGCGACCACCGCGATCAGGCCGAGGCCGAAGCCCGCGTTCTTCATGTCGGGCCGCATGCCGCCGCCGTTGCCGCCCGGCGGCCGGTTGTCGCCGCCGCGCCCGCCGCCGAACAGGCCGCCGAGCTTGCGGTTGAAGTCGCGCCAGAGTTCGTCGAGGTCGGGCGGCCCCTGGTTCGGGCCCTGGCCCCGCGGCCGGTTGTTGTTGTTGCCGGGAGGCGGCGACGGCGGCTCGCCTTCGGGCCGGTTGGCCGTCGGACGATCGCCGTTGGACGAGGCGTCGTCACCCCGGCCCCAGCGGCCGTCGTTCAGATTGAACATGGCCGGGAACCGTCTCCACACTGGCTTTGAATTCATTCGAGTCTGTTCTTTGGTCAGTGAAGTGGGATTGTGCACAATCTCAATCGGTGGCCTCGTGCAATTCGGCCCCGCCCTCTAGGGGCATGTCGTCGGGGACCGAATGCGATCGCTGCGCCAGTTCGGCCCGCAGCGCCGGCAGCCCCTCCCCGGTATGGGCGCTCAGGAAGATGCGGGTCACCAGCAGGCCGTCGACTTCGATCTCGTCCTCGAGATGCAGGGGCTGCTGCGCGCTTTCAAGGGCGTCCAGCTTGTTGAACACCAGGAGCTGCGGCACGACGTCGGCATCGATCTCCTTGAGCACCGCCTGGACCTCGGCCATCTGCTCGGGGTGGTGCGGGTTCGAGGCGTCCACCACGTGCAGCAGCAGGTCGGCATCGACGGCCTCCTGCAGCGTCGCCTTGAAGGCGTCGATCAGCCCGTGCGGCAGGTCGCGGATGAATCCCACGGTGTCGGAGATCGAGACCTTGCGGCGGGCGTCGCCGAGGTAGAGCTGCCGGGTGGTGGTGTCGAGCGTGGCGAACAGCTGGTCGGCCGCATAGGCGCGGGCCTTGACCAGCGCATTGAAGAGCGAGGACTTGCCGGCGTTGGTGTAGCCCACCAGCGAGATGTTGAAGGTGTCGCGCCGCTCGCGCTGCCGGCGCTGGGTGCCGCGCTGGCGCTGCACCTTGGCCAGGCGCTCGCGGGTGCGCTTGATCGACTCGCTGATCATCCGGCGGTCGAGTTCGATCTGCTTTTCGCCCGGGCCGCCGCGCACGCCGGCACCGCCGGTCTGGCGCTCCAGGTGGGACCAGCGGCGCACCAGCCGCGTGCTCAGGTATTGCAGGCGCGCGAGTTCGACCTGCAGCTTGCCTTCGTGCGAACGGGCACGCTGGGCAAAGATCTCGAGGATCAGGAAGGTGCGGTCGTAGACGGCGATGCCGAGCTGGCGTTCGAGGTTGCGCTGCTGCGCCGGGCTCAGCGACTGGTCGAAGACCACCTCGCTGGCGCGATGCAGTTCGGCCAGTTCGCGGATTTCGTCGGCCTTGCCGCTGCCGACGAACAGCGCGGCATCGGGGGCCTTGCGCTTGCACGCGAGGCGAGCGACCGGCTGCAGGCCTGCGGTCTGCGCGAGCAGGCCGAGTTCCTCGAGTTCGCCGTCGAAATGGGGCAGCCCGAAATCCACGCCGACCAAAACGACGGCGCCTTCTATCCGGGGAATCAGTTCAGACAAGCGGATTCAGATATGAAAAAGCGCGGCGGACGAACCGCCGCGCCTCGCGCCGATCAGGCGGCGGTGTCGTCGTTCTCGGCAGCCGAGAAGTTGACGGCCCGACCCGGCACGATGGTGGAGATGGCGTGCTTGTAGACCATCTGGGTCACCGTATTGCGAAGCAACACGACGTACTGGTCGAACGACTCGATCTGGCCTTGCAGCTTGATGCCGTTGACCAGGTAAATCGAAACCGGCACGTGCTCGCGACGCAAGGTGTTCAGGAAGGGGTCTTGAAGAAGCTGCCCTTTATTGCTCACGATATTCTCCGTGTTCAAGAGTTGTTGTTGGAGCGGTCACCTTAACACAGCGATTCCGCGCCGCAGCATATAAGCCCCAATGGCCTTCCAAAAATAACGGCACCGAAAGGCGGAACTTCCGCGCTCGACGCCTCTCATCGGTGCCCAATGGCGGCCAAGTCGCCCGCCAACGGTGGCCGGCGGCAGGCTCAATCGTCCTTGTCGGCGTAGGGATTGCTGGAGGTCTTGAGCTGGATTCGCAGCGGCGTGCCGACCAGGTCGAATTCCTTGCGGAAACGCCCTTCCAGAAAGCGCTTGTACGCCTCCGTGACGTGCTCCAGCGAATTGCCATGGATGATGATGATCGGCGGGTTCATGCCGCCCTGGTGCGCATAGCGCATCTTCGGGCGGAACATGCCCGAGCGCTTCGGCGCCTGGAACTGCACCGCCTCGAGCAGCAGCCGCGTCAGGACCGGCGTCGACATCTTGCGGGTGGCCGACTTGTGGGCCTGCACGATCGACTGCCACACCGGCCCCAGGCCCTGGCGCTTGATGGCCGAGATGAAGTGCAGCGAGGCGAACTTGAGGAACGGCAGCCGGGTCTCGATCTGGCGCTGGATCTGCTCGCGCTGGTAGCTGTCGACCGCGTCCCACTTGTTGATCGCGATCACCACCGCCCGGCCGCTCTCGAGGATGTAGCCGGCAATGTGGGCGTCCTGGTCGGTCACGCCCTGGGTGGCGTCGAGCAGCAGCAGCACCACGTTGGCCGATTCGATCGCCTGCAGCGTCTTGACCACCGAGAATTTCTCGATCGCCTCGAAGACCTTGCCCTTGCGGCGCAGTCCGGCGGTATCGATCAGCTCGAAGCGCTGGCCGTTGCGCTCGAAGGGCACCGAGATCGCATCGCGCGTCGTGCCCGGGAGGTCGAAGGCGACCAGGCGCTCCTCGCCCAGCCAGGTGTTGATCAGGGTCGACTTGCCGACGTTCGGGCGGCCCGCGACGGCCAGCTTGATCGGCTTGTTGGGGTCTTCCTCGCCCTCTTCCTCGGGCTCGGGCAGCGCCAGCGGTTCGAGCGCGAGTTCGACCAGGTCGCGGATGCCCTGGCCATGGGCCGCCGAGATGCCATGCACCTCGCCGAAGCCGAGTTCGTAGAAATCGACCAGCTTGGTGCCGTCGTGCATGCCCTCGGCCTTGTTGGCCACCAGCACGCAGGGCTTGCCCAGCCGGCGCAGTTCGTTGGCGATGTCGTGGTCCTGGGCCGACAGCCCTTCCCGCGCGTCGACCACGAAGATCACGACGTCGGCCTCCGCCACCGCCTGGCGGGTCTGCTTGGCCATCTCCTTGAAGATGCCGCTGCCGGCATCGGGCTCGAAGCCGCCGGTGTCGATGACGATGAACTCGTGCTTGCCCAGGCGGCCGTTGCCGTAGTGGCGGTCGCGCGTGAGGCCCGCGAAGTCGGCGACGATGGCGTCGCGCGTCTGCGTCAGGCGGTTGAAGAGGGTCGACTTCCCGACGTTGGGACGCCCGACCAGTGCGATGACCGGCTTCATGGAAGGCGTCCTTTCACTTGATTATTCGGGCCGATAGCCGAACACGCCGCCATTGCGGGTGACGACCACGACCGTGTTGCCGGCCAGGACCGGTGTCGCTGCGATGGCCGAGCCATCCGGATTGAGCCGGTTGAGCGGCTTGCCGTCGTCGCGCGACAGCACATGCACCAGGCCGGTGGTGTCGCCGACGATCACCGAGCGTCCGACCGCGAGCGGCGCCGTCAGGATGCGGTACTTGAGCAGGTCGGCCTGCTGCCAGGCCCGCTCGCCGTCGCTGCGGCGCCAGGCTACCACGGCGCCGCTGTCCTCGGCACCGAAGATGTAGCGGTCGTCGCCGCCGACGCCGTCGGCACCGACGGCCGGCTTGGTCCACAGCAAGGCGCCGCGCGCCGTGTCGACGCAGCCGACGCTGGCGAAATAGGCCCGCGCGCAGACCACGTCGCCCTGCCGGCTCACGGCGCCGGTCAGGTCGACCAGGCGCTCGACGTCGTTGGTGCCGCGCGGCGCGGCGATCGGCGACTCCCAGCGCGACGAGCCGTTGGCCGGATTGATGCCCACCAGCCGGCCGCCGACGCCGGCGATCAGGGTGTCGCCCACCGCCAGCAGCACGCCGGGCTTCTTCAGCACCAGGTTCTCGGCGGTGCGCTGCTGCGACCAGAGGCGGCGGCCGCTCTGGCCGTCCCAGGCGCTGGTCGTGCGGTCCGCGGCCTGCACGAAGATGCGGCGGCCGGCCACCAGCGGCGGCGTGTAGGCCTGGGCCGTGAGGCGCTCCTTCCAGAGCACCTTGCCGGCTTCCAGGGCCACCAGTTCGCTGTTGGCCGTGACCACCGCCACCAGGCGGCCGTCGCTGCCGACCCCGGCCGCCAGCGGCGCGCCGACGCTCGCGCGCCAGACCTCGGTGCCGGCGCGGGCGTCGATCACCACCACGGTGCCGTCGGCGCCGGCGACCGCGATCTGGTCGCCGTTGACCACCGTCGCCAGCGGGAACTCGACCTTCGGGATCTTGAGGGTCCAGGCCTGCTTGATGCCCATCAGCGCCACACTGGGCGGCAGTTCGGCGGGCTTCGGCCGTGCCGTGCCGGAACAGGCTGCCAGCGTTGCGATCAATGCGCAGGCCGCCCCGATGCGCAAGGCGGCGGGTGCCCAGGTCAGGTAACGCTTCGAATTCATGGTGTGGTCTTGGCTGGGGATGCGGCGCCGGCGGCCGCCGGAGCCAGGCTCTTCGGGTCGACGCCGACGGCGTTGAGCTTGATCTCGACCAGGCGGCGATAGTCGGCGCCCGGTTCGAAGGCGGCCAGGGCCTTGAGGTACTCGGCCTTGGCCTCCTCGCGCTTGCCCTGGGTGAGGTAGATGTCGCCCTTGCGATCGGCGGCCAGCGCTTCGAATTCCTTCGGCACCTCGCCGGCGAGCGCCTTCAGGGCCTCGTCGTACTGCTTGGCTTCGAGCAGCTCGCCCGCCAGTCGCAGCTTGGCGACCGCCTGGTAGCCCGGATCGACCGCGTGCTCCGAGACCCAGGCCAGCGCCGCCCGCGACGCCTCGGCATTGCCCTTGTCGTGGAGCGCCCGCGCCGCCAGCAGGCCGGCCTGCTGGGCGTAGGCGGTGCCCGCGAACTTGTCCTTCATGTCGGACAGCGCGCGTTCGATGCGGGCGGCGTCGCCGGCCTGCGCGCTGCGCTCGATCTCGTCATAGAGGGCGGACGCCTGGGCCGCCTTGTTGCGCTGGAAGTACTGCCAGCCGTTCCAGGCCACGAAGGCGCCGGCCGCGAGCAGCACGACCCAGGTGATCAGGGTGCCGTAGGTGTTCCAGAAATGCTTGAGCTGGTCGAGCTGTTCCTGTTCTTCGAGGTCGAGATGGGTGGCCATGCGCTGTCAGTTGTTGGGAGCCGAGGATTGTAGGGTGGCGGCCCAGGCCGCCAGGTCGGCCAGCGCCCGGGTGGTCTGGGCACCGCTGCCGTCGCGCAGCGACTTGACCGTGACCTCGCCGCGGGCGAGCTCGTCGGCGCCGAAGACCAGCGCATGCGCCGCGCCGCTGGCGTCGGCCTTCTTGAACTGCGACTTGAAGCTGCCGAGGCCGTCGGCCGTGGCCGCGTGCATCTGGGCCCGCAGGCCGGCATCGCGCAGCTGCTGCAGGGTGCGCAGCGCCACCGGCATGGCGGCGGCGTCGGGCACGACCGCGTAGACGTCGGGGACCGGCAGCGGGATCGGCGTGCCCTGCTCCTTCACCAGCTCGAGCACGCGTTCGACGCCCAGTGCCCAGCCGACCGCCGGCGCCGCCTTGCCGCCAATCTGCACGATCAGGTCGTCGTAGCGGCCGCCGGCGCAGACGGTGCCCTGTGCGCCGAGGCGGTCGGTCACGAACTCGAACACGCTGAGGTTGTAGTAGTCGAGCCCGCGCACCAGGCGCGGATTGATGGTGTAGCCGATGCCGTTGGCGTCGAGGATCGCGCGCAGGCCGTCGAAGTGCGCGAGCGAGGCCTCGCCCAGGAAGTCCATGAGCCGGGGCGCCGACTCCACGACTTCCTTCATGGCCGGGTTCTTGGTGTCGAGGATGCGCAGCGGATTGCTGTGCAGGCGGCGCTTGCCGTCTTCGTCGAGCTTGTCGGCGTGCTGCTCGAAATGGGCGATCAGCTGCGTGCGATGCAGCGCCCGCTCGGCCGGCTGCCCCAGGCTGTTGAGCTCGAGCCGGACGTCGGTGAGGCCCAGGGCCTTCCAGAGCGCGCTGGCCAGCAGGATCAGCTCGGCGTCGACGTCCGGACCGGCGAAGCCCAGGGCCTCGGCACCGATCTGGTGGAACTGCCGGTAGCGCCCGCGCTGCGGCCGCTCGTGGCGGAACATCGGACCCATGTACCAGAGCCGCTTGCCGCCGTCGTACAGCAGCGAATGTTCGGTCACGGCACGCACCACGCTGGCGGTGTTCTCGGGCCGCAGGGTCAGGGCCTCGCCGTTGAGCTTGTCCTCGAACGAGTACATCTCCTTCTCGACGATGTCGGTGACCTCGCCGATGCCGCGCACGAACAAGGCCGTCTGCTCGAGGATCGGCGTGCGGATGTTGCGGTACGCATAGCGGCCCATCAGGTCCCGCACGATGGCTTCGAGCCATTCCCAGCGCGCCGAATCGGGCGGCAATATGTCGTTCATGCCTTTGACGGCACTGATTTTTTCAGCCATGGAGGGGGTTCAGACGATGTCGGCAGCCACTGCGCTGCCGAAGCGTTTTTGAATGTAGGTTTCGACCAGCTGGTGGAACTCGGTGGCGATGTTGTCGCCGCGCAAGGTGAGCGCCTTCTCGCCGTCGATGAAGACCGGCGCCGCCGGCGCCTCGCCGGTGCCGGGCAGGCTGATGCCGATGTCGGCGTGCTTGCTCTCGCCCGGGCCGTTGACGATGCAGCCCATGACGGCCACCTTCAGGGTCTCGACGCCCGGGTACTTGTTGCGCCAGACCGGCATCTGCATGCGCAGGTAGTCGTCGATCTGCTTGGCGAGTTCCTGGAAGGTGGTGCTGGTCGTGCGTCCGCATCCCGGGCAGGCCGTGACGCTGGGCACGAACACCCGCAGGCCCAGCGCCTGCAGGATCTCGTTGGCGATCAGCACCTCTTGCGTGCGCGATTCGCCGGGCTGGGGGGTCAGCGAGACACGGATCGTGTCGCCGATGCCCTCCTGCAGCAGGATCGACAGCGCGGTGGCCGAAGCCACCGTGCCCTTGGTGCCCATGCCGGCTTCGGTCAGGCCCAGGTGCAGCGTGTAGTCGCAGCGCCGGGCGAGCTCGCGGTAGACCGAGATCAGGTCCTGCACGCCGCTCACCTTGCAGCTCAGGATGATCTGGCTGCCGTCCATGCCCATCGACTCGGCGAGCTTGGCGGAATCGATGGCCGAGGTGACCAGCGCCTCGTACATGACCGACTTGGCGTCCCAGGGTTCGGGGCGCGCGTTGTTGACGTCCATCAGGCTGGCCAGCAGCTCCTGGTCGAGGCTGCCCCAGTTGACGCCGATGCGCACCGGCTTGTTCCAGCGCATCGCGGCATCGATCATCTGGCCGAACTGCCGGTCCTTCTTGTCGCCCTTGCCCACGTTGCCCGGGTTGATGCGGTACTTGCTGAGCGCCTCGGCGCAGGCCGGATAGTCGGTCAGCAGGCGGTGGCCGTTGTAGTGGAAGTCGCCGATCAGCGGCACGTCGATGCCCATGCGGTCGAGCTGCTCGCGGATGTAGGGCACCTGCGCGGCGGCCTCGGGCGTGTTGACCGTGATGCGGACCATCTCGGAGCCGGCGATCGCCAGCTCCTTGACCTGGATCGCGGTGCCGATGGCGTCGACCGTGTCGGTGTTGGTCATCGACTGCACGCGCACCGGCGCATCGCCGCCGACGGTCACGGTGCGCGGCCCCCAGACCACGCGGGCCTGGCGCGAGCGGCGCGGCCGGGGCGCGGCGGGTTCGATCGGCAGGCAGCCGAGGGGGTTCTGGGCATCGGTCATGGCGGGCTCGATCAGGGTTTGACTTCGAAGCGTGCCACGCCGCCGGAACGCGCGAGCGGCGTGAGGTCAAAGGCCTTGCCGCGCACGCGCACGTCGACCGCCGAGGCCCGGCCGATCACGACCGACAGCGGGAGGGCGCCGGTCAGGCCGACGGTTTCACCGGGCTTGACCGTGCGGCGGATCAATTGCTTGCCGCCCGCCTCGGTCACGGTGATCCACGATTCCTCGCGGGCGACGAAGACGATCAGGTCGTTGCTTGCGGCCGCGGCCGGCGGCTCGGCGGCCGCCTGCGCTTCGACCGGCGCGGTGTCGGCGGGCGGCGGCAGCACCGGGGGCGCACTCGGCGCCGTCGGCTCCACGGCCGCCGCTGCCGGCGCGCCGCCGGCGGCCGTCGTGTCGCTGTGCGAACCCAGGCCCGAGAACACCGCACCGACCCGGTCGAAGGCCGACTGCGGCAGCCAGAACAATACGGCGGCGCCGACCAGCAGCAGCACGACCACGATCAGCAGCGCCCGCGACGGCAGGCCGCTGGCACCGGAGCCCGATCGCGGCGCCGCCGATTTCAGGCTCCTGCTGATGGTGCGGTCGGCATCCGCCAATCCGGGCCGCTGGGCACCGGGCAGCTTCGCCAGCACCGGCTGCGGATCGATCCGCAGCGCCCGGCAGACGCTGGCCGCCAGCGCGCGCGCGAACACGGCGTCGGGCAGGGCCTCGATGTCGTCGGCCTCGAGCGCGGCCAGCTTCTGCGGCGACACCTTGAGCGCCGCGGCGACCATGTCGATGTGCAGGCCGTGCGCCTCGCGCGCCTCGCGCAGCATGTCGCCGGCCGACATGTTCGTGCTGTCGCCACCGACCAGGGGCACCGCGGCCGAAGCCCCGAATTCACTCGCTCGCTCAATCATTGAAATTTCCGCGCTCGTACGCGATCGCCTCCCGCGACTGGGGGAAGCGCCGTTGCAATTGGTCCGCCAAGCGCGCGACCGCTTCGCGGTTGCCGAGTTGACGTTCGATCTTGATGCCGAGCCACAGCGACTCGGCGCTGGCCGACGGGCTGTTGTTGACGCGGCGGATGTAGAACTGGGCCCGCTGCCAGTCGTTGCGCTGGGCCAGGATCGAGGCCAGGTTGTAGCCGATCACCGGATTGCCGGCATCGATCTCGTAGGCCTGCATCAGGCTGCGCTCGGCTTCCGGCTTCTGTCCGGCCTTGAGCTGGCAGACGCCCTGGGTCATCAGCGTCTTGGCGCGGTCGGTGTAGCTGGCGATGGCGAGCGCAGCCGAGAACTGCTGCTGCGCGTCGGCAAAGCGGTTCTGCTGGCACAGCAGCCAGCCGTAGTTGTGCAGCACGTTGGGCTCGCGCGGATCGAGCGCGATGGCGCGGCGGAAGCTGTCTTCGGCCTGGGCCGGGTCGTCGAGCCGCATGTAGACCAGGCCGCGCAGGTTGTAGGCATCCGGGAAGCTCGGATCCGCCGCCAGGGCCTGCTTGATCTCGTCGAGCGCCACCGTGGTCTGCCCGGCCTGGAAGTAGCCGACGGCCAGCTCGGTGCGCAGCTTGGCGCGCTTGCGGCCATTGGTCTCGTCGGAGTCGGTCACGATGGCCGCGTCCCTGCCGGGGGAAGTCTGCAGCACGCCATTCCTGGTGTTGACGCAGCCTGCCAGCAGCCAGGCTGCAGCGACGCCACAGGACACCTGCAGCAGCGTGCGTGCATTCGGAAACGCCTTGCTCATCGGATCATTGCTCCTCGGCAGTGGGGGTGGCGGCCTGGCGGGAGGCCGGGTGCAGGATCACGGTGCGCCGCTGCGCCATCCGTTCGGCCGCATGGGTGCGGTCTTTCACGTCGCCGGCGAGCTGCCCGCAGGCGGCATCGATGTCGTCGCCGCGCGTCTTGCGCACCGTGGTCACGATGCCCGCCTCGCTCAGCACCTTGGCGAAGGCCAGGACCCGGGGCTGCGGCGAGCGCAGCAGGCCCGAGGCCGGGAAGGGATTGAAGGGAATCAGGTTGAACTTGCAGGACACGCCGGACGAACGCACGAGCTCCAGCAGCTGGCGCGCATGCTCGGGCTGGTCGTTGACGCCGTCGAGCATGCAGTATTCGAAAGTGATGAAGTCGCGCGGGGCATGCGCGAGGTAGCGCTTGCAGGCCTCGATCAGTTCGGCGATCGGGTATTTGCGGTTCAGCGGCACGAGGTCGTCGCGCAGCGCGTCGTTGGGCGCATGCAGCGACACCGCGAGCGCCACCGGGCAGTCGCCGCCGAGCCGGTCGATCATCGGCACCACGCCCGAGGTCGAGACCGTCACGCGGCGCCGCGACAGGCCATAGGCGTTGTCGTCGAGCATCGTGCGCAGCGCCGGCACCAGCGCCGCATAGTTCTGCAGCGGCTCGCCCATGCCCATCATCACGACGTTGGAGATGACGCGCTCGGCGCGGCCCAGGTGCTTGCGCAGGAAGTGCTCGGCGAACCACAGCTGGGCCGTGATCTCGCCGGTGGTCAGGTTGCGGCTGAAGCCCTGGTGCCCGGTCGAGCAGAAGCGGCAGCCGACGGCGCAGCCGGCCTGCGACGACACGCACAGCGTGCCGCGATCGTCCTCGGGAATGAACACGGCCTCGACCGCGTTGCCATCGCCGACGTCGAACAGCCACTTGATGGTGCCGTCGGCGGATTCGTGCTGCGTGATGACGGGCAGCGCCTCGACCCGCGCGGTGGTCGCGAGCTTCTCGCGCAGCGACTTGGCCAGGTCGGTCATCAGCGCGAAATCGCTGGCGCCCCGCTGGTGGACCCAGCGGAACAGCTGCGTCGCGCGGAAACGCTTTTCCCCCAGCCGTTCGCAGAACGCGGCCAATCCCTCCAGATCGAAGTCGAGCAGGTTGGCCGTGGTCATTGCGTCAGGCGGGCTCGCCCTCAGCGGGCGTAGACGTTGAGGCCGGCGAAGAAGAAGGCGATCTCGACCTGGGCCGTTTCGGGCGCGTCGGAACCGTGCACCGCGTTGGCATCGATGCTGTCGGCGAAGTCGGCGCGGATGGTGCCGGGGGCGGCCTTCTTGGGGTCGGTGGCGCCCATCAGGTCGCGGTTCTTGGCGATCGCGTTCTCGCCTTCGAGCGCCTGCACGAACACCGGGCCGGAAATCATGAACTCGACCAGGTCCTTGAAGAAGGGACGCTCCTTGTGGACCGCGTAGAACTGCTCGGCTTCGCTGCGCGACAGGTGGATCAGCTTGGCTGCCACGATCTTGAGGCCGGCGGCCTCGAAGCGGGAGACGATCTTGCCGATGACGTTCTTGGCGACGGCGTCGGGCTTGATGATGGAGAGGGTGCGTTCGATGGCCATGGAAGTGCTTTCTTGAGAGCTTGAATCTGAATGAGTTCCGTCACGGCCGCAACATGCGGGTTGCAAGCCTTGACAAAGCCTCTGATTTTAACCGGCGCGGGAGCATTCCCTCGCCGCAGGCGAGCGAAAGGCCGCGCCGGCTTGCCGAATTCAGCGGCCGCGGCGTCGACCGCCACCACCGCCGCCGAAGTTTCCGCCGCCGCCACCGCCGCCGCCGGGTCCACCCCGACGCGGGCCCTGGCGCTGCTCCTTGCGCTGGCGCGAGAAGCTGTCGGTGCCGATGTAGCCGAGCGAGGTCTTCATCGGATCAGGCTGGTTGGCGCCTCCGGGGGCGCGGTCGTCGCCCTGGCGGTTGCGACCCTGCGGACCGGGGCCGGGCCCCTGCCCTGGCGGCCGGTCGCCACGGTTGCCGCGGCGCCCCTGGGGCGGGCCCTTGCCGCCGCCGCGGTCCGGGCGCGCGCCCGGGCCGTGGGCCAGCGGATTCGGGATCGACTCGCGGGCCTCGCCCTGCGCGCCGCCGTTGCGGTTGCCCCGGCGCTTGCGATTGCGGTTGCGCCCGCCGTTGTCCTGGCCCGGCCCCTGGCCCTTGGGCCCGGCGCCTTGCCGCGGGGCCCGCTCGCCGCCACCGCCGGCGGCCTGGAACAGGGCCTGGATGTCGCGCTCGTCGAGCTCCATCCAGGCGCCGCGCTTGAGCCCGCGCGGCAGCACCATGGCGCCGTAGCGGATGCGGATCAGCCGGCTGACGGCGTGGCCGACCGACTCGAACAGGCGCCGCACCTCGCGGTTGCGGCCCTCGGAGATGGTCACGCGGTACCAGCAGTTGGAGCCTTCGCCGCCGCCCTCCTCGATGGTGCCGAACTGGGCCATGCCGTCGTCCAGCCGCACGCCTTCGAGCAGGCGCTTCTTCTCCTCGGCACTGAGGGCGCCGAGCACCCGCACGGCGTATTCGCGCTCCAGGCCGAAGCGCGGATGCATCAGCTGGTTGGCCAGTTCGCCCGAGCTGGTGAACAGCAGCAGGCCTTCGGTGTTCAGGTCGAGCCGGCCGACCGACTGCCACTTGCCCTGCTGCAGGCGCGGCAGCTTGCGGAACACGGTCGGGCGATTCTGCGGATCGTCGTGCGTGACGACCTCGCCGACCGGCTTGTGATAGGCGATGACGCGCGCCGGCGGCGGCGCGATCCGGTAGCGGATCGGCTTGCCGTTGATCTTGACCTGGTCGCCGTACTGGATGCGCTGGCCGATATGGGCCGGCTCGTTGTTGACCGAGATCCGGCCCTGGAGGATCAGCTGCTCCATTTCGAGCCGCGAACCCAGGCCGGCCTGCGCCAGCACCTTGTGGAGCTTGGGCGAATCGGCCTCGGGCAGCAGCACGCGCTTGAGCGGCGGCACCTCGGGGCTTTCCTCGTCGGCGTCGAACTGGCCGGAGATCACGTCGGCGAAGCGGATCGGCTCGGGCGGCGGCGCGTTGCGCTGCTCGCGCTCGGCGGCGCGGCGGGCGCGGTCGAGGTCGTCTTCTTCCTCGTCCGGCTCTTCCTCGTCTTCCTCTTCGTCCGCTTCGTCCTGGGCAGCAGCGGCGATGCTCGGTGCGGGCGTCGGCGCAGGCGGCGGCACCTCTTCGGCGACGGGCTCCGGCGCCGCGATCGCCTCGGCCGGTGCGGCCGCTTCGACCGCGCCCGCGTCGGCAGCGGGAGCCTCGACCGGCTGCGCGACGGCCGCCTTGGGCTTGCGGGGGCGGCGCTTGCGCGGCGCGGCTTCGCCTTCGGCGGCCGCTACGGGCGTCTCGACCGCGGGCACGTCGGAAGCGGCGTCGGCCGGCAGCGCGGCTGCATCATCAGGATCAATGGGGCTCATGGTCGGGTTCCGGAAGGGGCGGCGGTGGTGTCGGCCTCGTCGGGCGCCGCTTCGGCGTCGACGGGCGAGGGAATGGGGGGTTCGGCCGGCTCGGGGGCCGCCGCGGCGACGGCTTCGGCCTCGATGTCGACCTCGGCCAGGAGCAGCGTTTCCGCCGGCAGGTCCTCGATCGGCAGCGCCGGCTGGTCGTCGCCGCCGGCTGCCTGGCCGAGCGCGTCGATCAGCGCGCCCTGCTGGGCCGGCGTCTCGATCAGCGGCAACTGGTCCAGCGAGGCCAGGCCCAGGTCGTCGAGGAACTGGCGCGTGGTCGCATAGAGCGCGGGCCGGCCGACGGTTTCGCGATGGCCGATCACCTCGACCCAGTTGCGGTCCTCGAGCTGCTTCAGGATCAGCGAGTTGATCGTGACGCCCCGGATGTCCTCCATGTCGCCCCGCGTGACCGGTTGCCGGTAGGCAATGATGGCCAGCGTCTCGAGCACCGCCCGGGTGTAGCGCGGCGGCTTCTCGGGGTGCAGCCGATCGAGGTGGTCGCGCAGTTCGGGCCGGCTCTGGAAGCGCCAGCCGCTGCCCACGCTCACGAGCTCCAGGCCGCGCTGCGACCAGTCTTCCTGCAGTTCAAGCAACAGCGACTTGATCGTGTCGGCGCCCAGTTCGTCGTCGAACAGCACGCGCAGTTCGCGCACCGGCAACGGCTGGGTCGAACAGATCAAGGCGGTTTCGAGAATGCGCTTGGCATCCGCCGTATTCATGGTTCGCGTTATCCAGGAAAAGGCGTCTCGAGGACGCTAGTTCAGAAGGATGGAAGGAGGCGCTGCCGGCACGCGGCGAAAAGCAACGCAAAGCCGGCAATCAGGCGGCCGGCGCGGCCCTCGGGACCGTCAGGCGCGATTGTAATCCAGCCCCCACTCGGAGAAACCCTGAAGCAGGTCCGGCGGCGGCGGCGAGCGAAACGCCATCGGCGCGCGCGTGACCGGATGCGCGAATTCGAGCCTGAAGGCATGCAGCGCCTGCCGCGTCAGGCCGGCCGCGGGCGCACCGCCGTAGAGCGCGTCGCCCACCAGCGGATGACCGATCGACGCCATGTGGACCCGGATCTGGTGGGTGCGGCCGGTTTCGAGCGTGCAGCGCACCGCGCAGCCCTGCTCGTTGCCGTCGAGCAGTTCGACCAGCGTGCGGGCCGTCTTGCCCGAGTGGCGCTCGAGATCGACCACGGCCATGCGCAGCCGGTTGCGCGGATCGCGCCCGATCGGGGCGTCGACATGGCGCGCGCGGGCCCCCTGCCAGCTGCGGTGGGCGAGCGCCAGGTACTGGCGCTTGACGTCGCGCGCCGCGATCGACGCCACCAGCGCGTCCATCGCCTGGCGGCTGCGCGCCACCACCATGAGGCCGCTGGTGTCGCGGTCGAGCCGGTGCACGATGCCGGCGCGCGGCAGCAGCGCCGCCCGGGGATCGAGCGCCAGCAGGCCGTTGAGCAGCGTGCCGCTCCAGTGGCCCGGCGCCGGATGGACCACCAGGCCGACCGGCTTGTCGACGATGCGCAGGTGATCGTCCTCGTACAGCACGGCCAGGTCCATGGGCTCGGCCTTGAAGGCCTGGCTCTGCGGCGTCGGCCGCAGCTCGATCTGCCCGGCCTCGCCGGCATGGACGGTCGCCGAGGTCTTGGTCAGCACCCGGCCCTGAAGCTCGACCATGCCGGCCTCGATCAGCTGCTGCAGGTAGCTGCGGGAGAACTCCGGCACCAGCGCCGCGAGCGCGCGGTCGAGGCGCAGGCCATGCTCGGCGGCGCCGATCACGAAGGCGCGCACTTCGCTGGCGGCGGAGAGCTCCACGCCCTCGTCGTGGTCGCCCGCCTCCGGGGCGTCCGCCAGGGGGTCGGTCGATATAATCGAGGGCAACTGTTTCACGAAAGCCTTATCTGATGTTTCGCGCCAAATTATCGGTCGTCCCCGGCTGGCTGGCCCTGTGCGCCGCAGCGTGGCTGGTGGCCGGCTGCTCGACGACCGAAGCCGACAAGACCGCGAACTGGAGCCCCAACCGGATCTACTCCGAAGCCAAGGATGAATCGAGCTCCGGCGCCTACGACAAGGCCGTTCCGCTGTTCGAGAAGCTCGAAGGCCGCGCCGCCGGCACGCCGCTCGCGCAGCAGGCCCAGCTCGACAAGGCCTACGCCCAATGGAAGTCCGGCGACAAGGTGCCGGCGATCGCCACCCTCGACCGCTTCATGAAGCTGCACCCGGCCAGCCCGGCGATCGACTACGCGCTCTACCTCAAGGGCGTGATCAACTTCAACGACGACCTCGGGCTGTTCTCGTGGATGACCCGCCAGGACCTGTCCGAGCGCGACCAGAAGGCGGCCAAGGAATCCTTCGAGTCGTTCAAGGAGCTGATCACCCGCTTCCCCGAGTCGCGCTACACGCCCGACGCGCGGCAGCGCATGAACTACATCGTCAATTCGCTGGCGCAGTACGAAGTGCACGTGGCGCGCTACTACTACACCCGCGGCGCCTACCTGGCGGCGATCAACCGCGCCCAGCTGGCGCTGGCCGACTACCGCGAGGTGCCGGCGCTCGAAGAGGCCCTGTACATCATGTACCTGTCCTACGACAAGCTCGGCATGAACGACCTGCGCGACGACGCCCAGCGCGTCCTGACCAAGAACTACCCGCAGAGCGAATACCTCTCGCGCGGCTTCCGGTCCAAGGACGATCCCTGGTGGAAGCTCTGGTAGGCCGGCTACCTGCTCGTCATTTCCTGAGCGCGGCGAGCTCGGCGTCGAGTTCGGCCTCGCCCTCGATTCTGCGCATCGGCGGCAGCGCGGCCAGCAGGCGCTTGCCGTAGCCCATCGCGACCAGGCGGGTGTCGCAGATCACCAGCACGCCCTGGTCGGATTCGCGCCGTATCAGGCGCCCGGCGCCCTGCTTGAGCGACACCGCGGCCTCCGGCAACGAATACTCCCCGAAGGCGCTGCGACCCTGTGATTCGAGCCGCTGCGAGCGCGCCTCGACCAGCGGGTCGTTGGGCGGCGGGAACGGCAGCTTGTCGATCACCACCAGCTGCAGCGCATCGCCCGGCGCATCGAAGCCCTCCCAGAACGAGGCCGACGCGACCAGCACGCAGCCCGCGCGCCCCTCGCTGGCCCCTTCGCGGAAGCGGTCCATCAGCACCCGCTTGGGTAGCTCGCCCTGCACCAGCACCTCGGGCCGCTGCCCGGCCTCGAGGCGCTCGAACTGCGCCTTCATCGCGTCGCCGATGGTGCGCAGCGCGCGCAGTGTGGTCGTGAGAACCAGCGTGCGTCCGCCCAGGGCCGCGGCGCCGCGTGCCGCCAGCAGCGCCACCTGCTGGCTGTGGGCCGGATCGTTCGGTTTCGGAAAGGCACGCGGCACGAACAGCGCAGCCTGGCTGGCATAGTCGAAGGGACTCTGGACCCGGAGCACCTCGGCGTCCTCCAGGCCGCAGGGTTCGGTGAACCAGCGCAGCCTCGGGTCGTCGCCCAGGGTCGCCGAGGTGAACACCCAGGCCCGCCCTTGGGCGTCGTCGTCGTCCTCGGCCTCGTCGGCGTCGGCCGCACGGGTCTTGAGCACGCGGGACCGCACCGCCTCGGCGATGTCGAGCGGCGATTCGACCAGCCGCAGCTGCGTACCGACGTCGACCCAGCGCACCGATCCGGGCGCGCAGTCCTCGGCGAAGCGCTCGGCGCGCTGCGCGAGCTGCTGCGCCCGATCGTGCAGCCGGACGAAATCGGGCGCCAGCTCGCTGACCGTGTCCAGGCCCCGCGCCGCGTCGGCGAAGGCCTGCTGCAAGGCGCCCAGCGCCTCCTGCCAGGCCGGCGCGGAAATGCCTTCCGGCGCAGCGCCGGCCCAGCGCAGCTTGGCGCCGGGCCACTGCTTGCCGACCGCCAGCCGCAGGTCGCGGGCGCCGCGCTCGACCGCCGCCACCAGTTGCTGCCAGTCGACCAGGCCGCGCGCCTGCTGCAGCCCGGCGGCCAGCATGTCGCGGGCGAAATCGAGCGCCTGCCCGGTGCCGAGCTGGACGCCGAGGAACTGCACGCCGGTTTCGTTGAGCTGGTGTGCCTCGTCGAACACCACCACGCGCACGCTGGGCAGCAGTTCGGCCATGCCCGATTCACGCACCGCCAGATCGGCGAAGAACAGATGGTGGTTGATGACCACCACGTCGGCCGCCATCGCCTCGCGCCGCGCCAGGTTGACATGGCAGGGCTTGAACTGCGGACACTGCGCACCGAGGCAGTTGTCGCGCGTCGAGGTGACCAGCGGGATCAGCGGCGAGCGCTCGTCGAGCCCCGGCAGCTCCGCCAGGTCCCCGGTGCGGGTGGCCTTGGACCACTGCTCGATCTTGGCCAGCGTGCGCAGCGAGCCGCGCTCCGGCAGCGAGGCGTCGTGGCGCGCGAGGTCGAGCCGGTGCAGGCAGAGGTAGCTGGCCCGGCCCTTGAGCAGCGCGGTGCGCACCGGCAGGCCCAGCGCCGTGACCAGCCGCGGCAGATCGCGGCCGAAGAGCTGGTCCTGCAGCGTCTTGGTGGCGGTCGACAGCAGCACCCGCTCGCCGCTCAGCAGCGCCGGCACCAGGTATGAAAAGGTCTTGCCGACGCCGGTGCCGGCCTCGACCACCAGCACGCCGCCGTGCTCGATGGTGCGCGCCACGGCCAGCGCCATCTGGGTCTGGCCTTCGCGCTCCCGGAACTGGTCGGCGGCATGCGAGAGCACCCCGCCCTGCGCGAAGACCTCGCGCACTTCTTGTTCGAGCGGCATCAGGCGGGCTCTTGGGGGTCGAGCAGGTCGACCAGGCGCGCGATCTGGTCGCGCAGGGCCAGGCGCCTCTTCTTCAGGCGCCGCAGCAGCAGCTCGTCCTGCGGCACGACGTCGCCCAGCCGGTCGATGGTGGCATCGAGGTCGGCATGCTCGATCCGCAGCTCGATCAGCTGGCGGGAAAATGAGTGAAGATTGGAGTCCAAGGGCGCGCAGTCAAAAAAGCGAAGCCGCGACGGTCCGGCCGGCGCGTGGGTTCGCTCGATAATACGTCTTCGTCCCGTTCGCACCCTCACAACAAGAACCGCGCCATCGGCGCAGCAGCGCCACATGACCCGAGGCTTTCGACTCGCCGCCGCCACCGGCCTCCACAAGGGGGACCGCCCCTACCAGCAGGACCAGGTCCTGGTCGACACCCACCCCCGCGTGCCGGGCTGCGTGCTCGCGGTCGTGGCCGACGGCATGGGCGGGCGCAGCGGCGGGCGCAAGGCCTCCGACCAGGTGCTGCTGACCGCGCGCCAGCTGTTCTCCCGCTACAAGCCCGGGCGCGACGAACCGGTCGGCATGCTGCGCCAGCTGCTCGAGGACGCCCACACCGTGATCAAGCTCACGGCCGTGTCCAGCGAGCAGGAGCCGCACAGCACGCTGGCGGCCTTCCTCATGAACCCGGAGGGCGACTGCGCCTGGATCCACGCCGGCGACTCCCGCATCTACCACTTCCACGACGGCCGGCTGGTCAAGCGCACCAAGGACCACTCCTACGTGCAGGTGCTGGTGGACCGCGGCGAGATCGACGAGGACGAGGCCAGCGTCCATCCCCAGAGCAACATCCTGCTCGGCTGCCTCGGCATGAAGTCGACCCCGCCCCCGGTCGACGTCCACCTGATCCCGCGCCTGAAGACCGGCGACGTGCTGATGGCCTGCAGCGACGGGCTGTGGCACTACTTCAGCCCGATCGAGATGGGCGAACTGCTGGCCGAGAAGCCGCCGCGCGAAGCCGTCGAGCTGCTGGTCGCCGAGGCCCGCCGGCGTGCCCGCGGCGGCGGCGACAACATCTCGATCGTCGTCGTGAAGCTCGAAGACCTGCCTAAGGACGAGTAGGCGTCGCGGCCGGGGCGGCCGAGGTCCCCGGATCGGGCAAGGGGGCCGAACGCGGCTTGGTCTTGTCGGCGTTTCGCTTCTGGTTGTCCGCGCGGTGCTGCTCGGCCTTCTGCATCTTGTCGTCGTAGGCCTGGCGCGCGGCCGGCGCTTCGGCGCGGCGGCGCGCCGCCTTCGCCTGCTCCTCGGCATGGGCACGCTGCTTGTCGTCGAACTGGCGCTGCTTCTCGGCCGCCTCGATGGCCGCCTGGGTGCGGCCGGCCGCATGGTCGGCGGCGCGCTGCTCGCGATCCTGCTGCGACTTCAGCGACTGCTCGCGCTTCGCATCGTCTTCCTTGGCGCGCGCGGCGCTGCCCTTTTCGTCGAGCTTGTCGAGGGCCGCCGCGCCACGGCGCTTGCGCTCCAGGTCGTTGATCTCCGCTTCCTGGCGCTTGACGTCGTCGGTGGCCAGGCGGCGGCGCTGCCGGCTTTCCTGCAGGCAGCCCTCGACCGCGAACTTCTTGTAGCAGGCGGCCCGGTCGGCGTCGTAGCGGGCACTGATCGCCGTGCGCTCCCCGGCCAGGCGGGCGCGCTCGGCGTCGAGGTCGGCGCCGCCGGCGGTGGCGCTGGACTGCGCCCACAGCGGCGCCGCGGCAAGACCCAACAGCAAGGCAAGGACGATGTTCTTCATGTGAGGCGGGTGTCGACGGTGCGCCGCTCCAGTGCCAGGAACTCCGTCGACTGCATCTCGTTGAGCCGCGACACCGTGCGGGGAAATTCATGGGCCAGAGGCCCTTCGGTATACAACGCCTCGGGCGGGACCTCGGCGGACATGATCAGTTTCACGCGCCGATCGTAGAACACGTCGACCAGCCATGTGAAACGACGTGCTTCAGAGGCCATCCGCACCGGCATGTACGGCACGTCGGACAGCAGCACCGTGTGGAACTGGGTCGCGATCTCGAGGTAGTCGTTCTGCGAGCGCGGACCGCCGCACAGCGTCTTGAAGTCGAACCAGACCACGCCCCCCGCCTTGCGCCGGGCATGGATCTCGCGCGACTCGATGTGCAGCACCGGGTTCTCGTCGGCGCTCTCGGCCAGCCGCTCGAAGGCCTTGCGCATCTCCTTGTCGGCCGCGGCGCCGTTGGGCGTCAGGTAGAGCCGCACCTGCTCCAGCGTGCGGCGCCGGTAGTCGGTGCCGTTGTCGACGCTGAGCACCTCCAGCCGCTGGTTGAGCAGCGCGATCGCGGGCAGGATCCGGTCGCGGTGCAGGCCGCCCGGGTACAGGTCGTCCGGCTTGAAGTTGGAGGTGGTGACGAAGCCCACGCCGTTCTCGAACAACGCCGCCAGCAGCCGGTGCAGGATCATCGCATCGGTGATGTCGGCGACATGGAACTCGTCGAAGCAGATCAGCTTGTAGCGCTTGGAAATCCGCAGGCCCAGCTCGTCCAGCGGGTTGACCGTGCCCTGCAGCTCGGCCAGCTCGCGGTGCACCTCGCGCATGAACTCGTGGAAGTGCAGCCGCGTCTTGCGCCTGAGCGGGACCGCGTTGTAGAAGCAATCCATCAGAAAGCTCTTGCCGCGCCCGACGCCGCCGTACATGTAGACCCCGCGCGGGATCTCCGGCCGGTTGATCAGCTTCTTGAAGGCGTTCGAGCGCTGCGCCTTGTACTCGCCCCATTCGCGCGCGCAGCGGTCGAGGGCTTCCACGGCGCGCAGCTGCGCGGGGTCGCTTTGGTAACCCCGCGCCGCCAGCTCCGCGTCGTACGCCTGCCTGACGGTAGTCACGACCTCAGAAGTTCAGCGTGCGCTTGTCGACGGCAAGGGCCGCTTCCTTCGTCGCCTCGGACAGCGACGGGTGGGCGTGGCAGATGCGCGCGATGTCTTCGGCGCTGGCCTTGAACTCCATCGCCACCACGGCTTCGGAGATCAGCTCGCTCACCATCGGGCCGACCATGTGGACGCCCAGGATCTCGTCGGTGGCGGCATCGGCCAGGAACTTGACCATGCCGGTGGTGTCGCCCAGCGCACGGGCCCGACCGTTCGCGAGGAACGGGAAGGTGCCGGCCTTGTAGGCCCGGCCGCTGGCCTTGAGCTGCTGCTCGGTCTGGCCGACCCAGGCAATCTCGGGCGAGGTGTAGATCACCCACGGGATCGTGTTGAAGTTGACGTGGCCATGCTGGCCGGCGATCCGCTCGGCCACCGCCACGCCCTCTTCCTCGGCCTTGTGCGCCAGCATCGGGCCGCGCACCACGTCGCCGATGGCCCACACGCCGGGCAGGCTGGTGCGGCACTCTTCGTCGACCTCGATGGCGCCGCGCTCGTCGAGCTTCAGGCCCACCGCCTCGGCGTCGAGGCCGATGGTGTTGGGCACGCGGCCGATCGAGACGATCAGCTTGTCGACCTCGAGCGACTGCGCGCCGCCCTTGGCGTCGGTGTAGGCGATGCTGACGCCCTTCTTGCCCGACTTGACCTCGCCGACCTTGACGCCGAGCTCGATCTTGAGGTTCTGCTTGGTGAAGGCCTTGAGCGCTTCCTTGGCGATCTGCTCGTCGACCGCGCCGAGGAAGGTCGGCAGCGCTTCGAGCACCGTGACTTCGGCGCCGAGGCGGCGCCAGACCGAACCCATCTCGAGACCGATCACGCCGGAGCCGATCAGCGCCAGCTTCTTCGGCACCGCGCCGATGCGCAGCGCGCCGTCGTTCGAGAGGATGTTCTCCTCGTCGAACGGTGCACCCGGCAGCGGACGGGCATTGGAACCCGTCGCAATGATGATCTGCTTGCCCGTGATGCTCTCTTCGGCAGCGCCCGAGACCTTGATCTCGTAGCCGGCGTCGCTCGCCTTCACGAACGATCCGCGGCCATGGAAGAACGCGACCTTGTTCTTCTTGAACAGGTAGACGATGCCGTCGTTGTTCTGCTTCACGACGGTGTCCTTGCGCGACAGCATCTTCGCCACGTCGAGGCCCAGGCCTTCGACCTTGATGCCGTGGTCGGCGAAGCTGTGGCCGGCGTGCTCGTAGTGCTCCGACGACTGCAGCAGCGCCTTCGAGGGGATGCAGCCGATGTTGGTGCAGGTGCCGCCGAGGGCCGGACCGCCCTTGGCGTTCTTCCACTCGTCGATGCAGGCCACATTGAAGCCCAGTTGGGCCGCGCGGATCGCGGCCACGTAGCCGCCGGGGCCGCCGCCGATGACGACGACGTCGAATTGCTTGTCAGACATCCAATTGCTCCTTAGATGTCGAACAGGAGACGCGACGGATCTTCGAGCGCTTCCTTCATGGCGACCAGGCCCAGCACGGCTTCGCGGCCGTCGATGATGCGGTGGTCGTAGCTCATCGCGAGGTAGTTCATCGGGCGAACGACGACCTGGCCGTTCTCGACCACCGCGCGATCCTTGGTCGCATGCACGCCCAGGATGGCCGACTGCGGCGGGTTGATGATCGGGGTCGACAGCATCGAGCCGAAGGTGCCGCCATTCGAGATCGAGAACGTGCCGCCGGTCATCTCTTCGATGCCCAGCTTGCCGTCCTTGGCCTTCTGGCCGAACTCGGCGATCTTCTTCTCGATGTCGGCAAAGCTCATCTGGTCGGCGTTGCGCAGGATCGGCACCACCAGGCCGCGCGGCGATCCGACCGCGATGCCGATGTCGAAGTAGCCGTGGTAGACGATGTCGTTGCCGTCGACCGAGGCGTTGATCACCGGGTACTTCTTGAGCGCATGCACCGCGGCCTTCACGAAGAAGCTCATGAAGCCGATCTTGACGCCGTGTTCCTTGGTGAACGCGTCCTGGAACTTCTTGCGCATCTCCATGACCGGGGCCATGTTGACTTCATTGAAGGTGGTCAGGATGGCGTTGCTCGACTGCGATTGCAGCAGGCGCTCGGCAATGCGCGCGCGCAGGCGGCTCATCGGCACGCGTTCTTCCGGACGGTCGCCCAGGTCGGGCGCGCGGGTCGGCGCGGCGACCTGCGGCAGCGCCGCCTTGGGCGCGCCGGTCGGCACGGGCACGGGTGCCGCCACCTTCGCGCTGGTGCCGGCCGCCACGGCGCCGAGCACGTCGCCCTTGGTGACGCGGCCATCGCGGCCGGTGCCGGCGACGTCGCCGACGCCCAGCTTGTTGTCCGCCAGCAGCTTGGCGGCCGCCGGCATCGCGACGTCGGACTTCGAGCCGCCGGTGGCAGCGGCTGCGGCGGCGGCGGCAGCCGGTGCGGCGGCTGCGGCCGGCGCGGCCGCCGGTGCGGCAGCGGCAGGCGCGGCGGCGCCGGCCTTGCCTTCGGTGTCGATCCGGGCGATCAACTGTTCGGCCACCACGGTGGCGCCGTCGCCCTGGACGATCTCGGCCAGCACGCCCGCCGCGGGGGCCGGCACTTCGAGCACGACCTTGTCGGTCTCGATCTCGATCAGGATTTCATCGATGGCGACGGCATCGCCGGCCTTCTTCTTCCACTGCAGCATGGTGGCTTCGGCCACGGACTCGGACAACTGGGGAACCTTGACTTCTACGATGGACATTTCTATGTGCTCGCTTCGTGTTTCTTTGGAATGGGGTCGGAGCGCCCTCGGCGCTCCTTTTTCTTACTTGGTCAGCACGAAGCCTTTGAGCTTGCCGAACGCGCCGTCGACCAGCGCCTTCTGCTGTTCCTGGTGCAGGTGCGAGTAGCCGACCGCCGGCGATGCCGAGGCGGCACGGCCGGAGTAGCCGAGCTTCTGGCCTTCCTGCATGTTCTCGTGGATGTAGTGCTGCACGAAGAACCAGGCGCCCTGGTTCTGCGGCTCGTCCTGCGACCAGACCACGTCCACCAGGTTCGGGTACTTCTTCAGCTCGGTGGCGAAGGCCTTGTGCGGGAACGGATAGAGCTGCTCGACGCGGATGATCGCCACGTCGTCGGCGCCCTTCTCCTCGCGCTTCTTGGCCAGGTCGTAGTAGACCTTGCCCGAGCAGGCGATCACGCGCTTGACCTTCTCGGCCTTCAGGTCCTTGCTGTCGGGAATGACGGTCTGGAAGGCGCCCTTGGTGAACTCGGACAGCGGCGAGGTCGCGTCCTTGTTCCGCAGCAGCGACTTCGGCGTCATGATGATCAGCGGCTTGCGCAGGTTGCGCACCATCTGGCGGCGCAGCACGTGGAAGATCTGGCTCGCCGTGGTCGGCTGCACCACCTGCATGTTGGTGTCGGCCGCCAGCTGCATGAAGCGCTCGAGGCGCGCCGAGCTGTGCTCCGGGCCCTGGCCTTCGTAGCCGTGCGGCAGCATCAGCGTGATGCCGTTGACGCGGCCCCACTTGACCTCGCCCGAGGCGATGAACTGGTCGATCACGACCTGCGCGCCGTTGACGAAGTCGCCGAACTGCGCTTCCCAGATCACCAGCGTGTTGGGGTCGTTCGAAGCGTAGCCGTACTCGAAGGCCAGCACCGCCTCTTCCGACAGGATCGAGTCGATGACGACGAACGGCGCCTGGTTGTCGGCCACGTTCTGCAGCGGCACGTAGGTGCCTTCATCGAACTTCTCGCGGTTCTGGTCGTGCAGCACGGCATGGCGGTGCGTGAAAGTGCCGCGCCCGCTGTCCTCGCCCGAGAGGCGCACCGGGTAGCCGCTCGCCACCAGCGAGGCGAAGGCCATGTGCTCGCCCATGCCCCAGTCGACGTTGACGTCGCCGCGACCCATCGCGGCGCGGTCGTCGAGCACCTTCTTGACCAGCGGATGCACCGTGAAGCCTTCGGGTGCCTTCGTGATGCGCTCGGCCAGCCGCTTCCATTCGGCGGTCGGGATCGCGGTGTCGCCGGCGTCGGTCCACTTCTTGTTGAGGAAGGGGCTCCAGTCGACCGCGTACTTGCTCTTGAAGTTGGTCAGCACCGGGTCGGAGGTGTTCTTGCCGGCGTCGAAGGCGGCGCGCTGGGCCTTGACCATGTCGTCGCCGAGCGTGGCGCCCAGGCCCTGGGCCGCCAGCTTGTCGGCGTACAGCTTGCGCGTGCCGGGATGCTGCGCGATCTTCTTGTACATCAGCGGCTGGGTCAGCGCCGGCGTGTCCTGCTCGTTGTGGCCGAGCTTGCGGAAGCAGATGATGTCGACCACCACGTCCTTCTGGAATTCCATGCGGAACTCGAGGGCGAGCTGGGTGGCCAGCACCACGGCTTCGGGGTCGTCGCCGTTCACGTGCAGCACCGGCGCCTCGATCATCTTGACGATGTCGGTGCAATACAGCGTCGAGCGGCTGTCGCGCGGGTCGCTGGTGGTGAAGCCGATCTGGTTGTTGATCACGATGTGGACCGTGCCGCCCGTGGAGTAGCCGCGGGTTTCGGCCAGCGCCAGCGTTTCCATCACCACGCCCTGGCCTGCGAAGGCGGCGTCGCCGTGCACGATCACCGGCAGCACCTGCTTGCCGAGCGGGTCGGCGCGGCGGTCCATGCGCGCGCGCACCGAACCTTCGACCACCGGGTTCACGATCTCGAGGTGCGAGGGGTTGAAAGCCAGGCTCAGGTGGACCGGGCCGCCGCCCGTGGTCACGTCGGAGCTGAAGCCCTGGTGGTACTTGACGTCGCCGCTGGGCAGGTCTTCGGGGGCCGTGTGGTCGAACTCGGCGAACAGGTCGGCCGGCAGCTTGCCGAGCGAATTGACCAGCACGTTGAGGCGGCCGCGGTGGGCCATGCCGATCACGATCTCCTGCACGCCCTTGATGCCGGCCTGGTTGATCAGCTCGTCCATCGCGACGATGAAGCTCTCGCCGCCTTCGAGCGAGAAGCGCTTCTGGCCGACGTACTTGGTGTGCAGGAAGCGCTCGAGGCCTTCGGCGGCCGTGAGCCGCTCCAGCACGCGCTTCTTCTGCTCGGCGCCCAGCTGCGGGTTGGTGCGGGCGCTTTCGAGCTTCTGCTGCCACCAGCGCTTCTGGCCCTGGTCGGTCATGTACATGTACTCGGCGCCGATGGTGCCGCAGTAGGTCTCGCGCAGTGCGTTCAGCAGGTCGCGCAGCGACATCGTCTCCTTGCCGAAGAAGGTGTTGCTGGTGTTGAAGACCGTTTCGAGGTCGGCATCGGCGAAGCCGTAGAACGAAGGCTCGAGCTCGGGAATGGCGGGACGCTCGGTGCGCTTGAGCGGGTCGAGGTCGGCCCAGCGGGCGCCGACGTTGCGGTAGGCGGCGATCAGCTGCTGGACCGCGGTGCGCTTGCGGCCGAGCTCCGAGTCGGCGCCGCTGGCCACCACCACCTTGGTGGTGCCCTGCTTGGCACGCTCGGCGAAGGCGTTGACCACCGGCAGGTGGGGCACGTCCTTGGCATTGCTGCCGTCGGTGGCGGGCACGTTCTGGAGCGCGTCGAAGTACGAGCGCCAGTTGTCGGGCACGCTGCCGGGATTGGAGAGGTAGTTTTCGTACATCTCTTCGACATAGGGCGCATTGCCGCCGAAGAGGTAGGTGTTGCCTTGGTAGGCGCTGTAGACGGAAGAACCCGTCGACGAGGAATCGCTCATATTCCGCTGACCTTCGCTTCCCTGGAGGAAGCACTAGCTGGTTAAGAAACCTTCCGCGACACGGCTGGACCGATTGGCGGATGCGACTGTGGCTGGGGAAGGGCCTGAGTACTCTCGCATTGTGCCACGTCAAGGATTTGACGGCACGATGACACTTTCTCAAGCCCCCTGCGAGCGGCCCGGACGGCCGGCCCCGCCGGGCGCTCAGCGAATCGTGGACAGGCGCGCGAACGCCGTGCCATGACCCGTCGCCGTCGAGCATTCCTTCGCCCGCCGCGCGCTCCGCTCGTCCGGGCGCGCCCGGTGGCGGCGCAGCAGCCAGGCGGCCGCCACCACCGTGGTGCCGGCGCCAATGCAAAGCCAGTGAACGAATTCCATCATCGACCCCTTCGTTGTGAGATGACGCGAGTCTGCATGCTTCGGCCACGCTGCGGCAGGCGCCATCGAACAGGCGCCGTGAACTTGCGCACGTTTGTCGGCGGTCTGATTTCACGCTCGCGCGCAGAAACTTGCGGACATCGGCGTCGTCCTGCACGCGAACGCAGCCTTTTCCGCCACGCCAGGGCTGCGCCGTCGGCCACGATGGCTGCCTGCCGAAAAGGAGAACAGCGCCATGTCCGACGAAGTCCACGACCCCATCGATGTCACCCAGACGCACGAGATCCAGTACTGGTGCGACCGGCTCGGCGTCAGCGAACAGGCCCTGCGCCAGGCGGTGGCGGACGTCGGCCCCCGGGCCGAGCAGGTCGCGGTGCATCTGGGCAAGCAATGACTGTTCGAAGCCGCTGGAAAGTGGCATCCTGCGCACCCTGGGTGCACGTCGCACCGTTCTTGGAGGTCGCATGGCAGCTCGCTCGATCGCTTCACTCTCCCTGGGTTTCGGCCTGGTCTCGATCCCGGTCAAGCTGTATTCCGCAACCGAGAGCAGCAGCGCGGTCAGGTTCAATCTGCTGACCCGGGACGGCTCCCGCGTGAAGCAGCAGTACGTGTCCGAGAAGGACCCGGGCACCGTCGTGGCGCGCACCGAGATGGTCAAGGGCTACGAATTCGAGAAGGATCGCTACGTGCTGTTCACGCCCGATGAACTCAAGGCGGTCGAGGAAAGCGCGAGCCATGCGATCGACATCGTGAGCTTCATCCCGGAGCAGGCGGTCGACCCGATCTACTACGACAAGGCCTACTACCTCGCCCCCGACAAGCGCGGCGCCAAGTCCTATTCGCTGCTGCGCGCCGCCATGCAGGAAAGCGGCCGCTGCGCCCTCGCGAAATGGGCCTGGAAGGGCAAGCAGTACGTGGTCCAGGTGCGCGCCGCCGAAGACGGGCTGGTGCTGCAGCAATTGCTCTACGCCGACGAGGTCCGCTCGCTGAAGGAGCTCGACATCGAGCAGGTCCAGCCCTCGGACGCGGAAGTGAAGCTCGCGCTCCAGTTGATCGACCAGATCGCCGAGGACAGCTACGACCCGACGCAGTACGTCGACGAAGAGAAACAGCGCATCCTGGCCGCCATCGACGCCAAGATCACCGGCAAGCAGGTGGTCGCGGCCGAGGCGCGCGATGCCGAAGCGGGCGGCCAGATCATCGACCTCACCGAGATGCTGCGCGCCAGCCTGGCGCGCGGCGGCACGACCGGCCAGCGCGCCGCGCGGGCGCCCGCCGACAAGGTCACGCCGCTGGCCTCGAAGGAGCGCAAGGGCGTGAAACGGGCCAGCGCCAAGGCGCCCGAGGTCGCCGCCCCGGCCCCGGCGCGCGCGCGATCGAGAAAGTGAACCCGTCGCCGCCACCGGCGACCCATACCCTGCGCGGCATCCAGGAGATGCTGGGTTTGTCGCGCAGCGCGGTCGCCAGACTCATCGCCCACGGCTTCGTCAGCCCGTCGCGCGGACCGCGCAACGAATACCGCTTTTCGTTTCGCGACGTCGTCCTGCTGCGCACGGCCCACAAGCTGCAACTGGCCGACATCCCGACGCGCAAGATCGTGCGCGCGCTGCAGCGGCTCAAGGGCACGCTGCCGGCGGAGCTGCCGCTGAGCGGGCTGCGGATCACCGCCGTCGGCAGTGAGGTCGCCGTGCACGAGAGGGGCAGCCGATGGGCGGCGGAATCGGGCCAACTGCTGATGGATTTCGATGTCGCGGCGATGCGCGGCACGGTGGCTTTCGTCGAGCGCGGCCCGGCCGAGGCGCCGGCCCTGATCCAGTCGTCGCCCGAGGCCCTGTTCGCGCAGGCCGAGGCTCTCGAGGCCAGCGACCCGGCAGCGGCGGAGCGCGGCTACCGGCGGCTGCTCGACAGCGCGCCGACGCATGCCGACGGCTACCTGAACCTCGGCGCCCTGCTCTGCGAATCGGGCCGCTGCGCGGAAGCCGTGGCGCTCTACGACACGGCGCTCGCCCGGTGCCGCGAAGACGCCCTGCTGCATTTCAACCGCGCGGTGGCGCTGGAAGACCTGGAGCGCTACCGCGAGGCACTGCTGGCCTACGACCGCTGCCTCACCCTCGACCCCGGCATAGGCGACGCCCACTTCAACGCCGCGCGCCTGCACGATCACCTGGGCGACCCGAAGAAGGCCATCCGCCACTTCAGCGCCTATCGACGCCTCCAGGACAAATGAACGACGTCGACCTTTTCCTGTCTGGCGTCAGAATCGGCATTCCATGAAAACGATTCCCGAAACCAGCCCGG
Organism: Variovorax davisae; assembly: GCF_030316845.1. Taxonomy (GTDB): domain Bacteria; phylum Pseudomonadota; class Gammaproteobacteria; order Burkholderiales; family Burkholderiaceae_C; genus Variovorax; species Variovorax davisae. The sequence goes on along the minus strand of NZ_JASZYS010000007.1, from coordinate 295,558 downwards.
AAGCGCCGGACGACTGGGCGACGCGGCTGGCCGCCGTGACGGCCGACGCCGACCTGCGCGACAGCGTGCTGATCGAGGTCTCGATCGGCAGCCTGCTGCGCGTGGTGCGCGAGCAGCTCAAGCTGGAGGTGGTCTTCATCGGCGAATTCATCGATGGCGCCCGCGTGTTCCGCCACATCGCCTCGAGGACCGAGGACGCCGTCATCAAGCCGGGGGAAGGCCACGCCCTCGACGAAACCATCTGCCAGCGGATCGTCGACGGCCGGATGCCCTGCTTGACGCCGGATGTTGCCAGTGTCCGTTCGGACTACGGACTTCCCCTCTACTACGAGGCGCTCGGCGCCCATATCGGCGTACCGGTGCGGCTGTCGGACGGCACGCTGTACGGCATGCTGTGCGGCTTCAGCTTCGCGGCCTGCCCCCATCTGGACGAGCGCGACGTCCGGCGCCTGGAGATGGCCGCCCACGCCACGGCCCGGCTGATCGCCCAGGCCGAGGGGCGGGACGTCGCGCCGCTCGTCATGGCCCACTAGAAGCGCGTCGCGGGCCATCCCCCATATGGCGGATTCACTTCCGCACGCGCCTCGTCCAGACTGGGGCCAGTGACTCCCCATCGCTCCGCCGCCATCGTCTCGGTGCGCCGCAAGTCGGCACTGCTGGCGGCCATCTCCCTGCTGCTGGCCGCCATGGCGCTGCAAGGCTATGCCGCGGGCTACCCGCTGGGCATGTCGCTGCTGGCGGCGTCCACCGTGCAGGCCGGCATCTGCCTCACGATGTTCAGCAGCCGGCTGCTGAAGGCGGTGCTGGCGGCCAACTTCCTGCTGTTCTTGTCTCACGCCCTGGTCATCAGCCATTTCCTGACCCCCGACGGCGGGCCGGCCATGTCCCAGCTCGGCGACTTCGCCTCGGCCGTGCTCGGCAGCGCCTCGCTGGTGTTCACGCCGGTCGAAACCATGGCGCTGATCGTCCGCGAAGCCTATCTGAAGCGGCTGCGGCGGCCCCGCCGCGGCGCCCCGCCCTGAAGCGCCCGCGGCGAGGCTTCGACCCTCAGCGAATCAGGGCCTGGAGATCCCTGAAGCGCGGATGCTCGGCCGTGCGCAGCCATTCGAAGCCGACCATCTCGGTGGTCACCAGTTCGGCCCCCGCGCCGGCCAGCCGGTCGAAGGCCGCGTCGCGGTTGCGCTCGGTGCGCGAGCTGCAGGCGTCGGTCACGACCCAGACCTCGAACTCGTCCTCGAGCAGGTCGAGCGCCGTCTGCAGCAGGCACACGTGGGCCTCGCAGCCGGCGATCACGATCGTGTTGCGCTCCTCGGCCGCCGCGGGCTTCTGCAGGTGCTTCGGCAGGCTGCGGGCGTTGCCTTGGGGCGCCTTCGCGGGCACCCGCAGCCATTCGCCCAGGCCCTCTTCGGCGCCGCTGAAGTGCATCTTGGCCAGCGTGCGCTGGCACAGCGCGCGGATCTCGGGCAGGTTCTCGCCCAGCTTGGACGGATTCTGCTCGGTGCCCCAGATCGGGACCTCCACCAGCCGGGCCATCTCGCCCAGCCGGACCGCGTTCTTCGCAACGGCCTCGGCCTCGAAGATGGCCGGCATCAGGCGCGCCTGGTAGTCGACCAGGACCAGTTGGGATTGGGAAGCATCGAGCAGCATGGGAGTCTTTCGCGAATACGGTGTGATGCTCGACCGTACCACCGATGGACGCGGCCTTTGCGGCCTGCGGGTGGTCCGGCGCTCAGTCGGGCCGCAGCCTGATCAGCTTGCCGTTCGACTCGTCGGTCAGGATGTAGAGCAGGCCGTCGGGCCCCTGCTTGACGTCGCGGATGCGCGCCCTGCCGCCTTCGAGCAGTTTCTCCTCGGCCGCGACCTTGCCGTCCCGGAGGACGATCCGGTCCAGGTAGCCGAACTTGAGCGAGCCCACGAAGAGGTTGCCCTTCCAGGCGGGGCCATAGCGGTCGCTGGTCAGGAAGGCCATGCCCGACGGGGCGATCGACGGCACCCAGTAGTGCAGAGGCTGCTCCATGCCTTCCTTGCGCGTGATGCCGTCGCCAATCTTGCCGCCGCCGTAGTTCTCGCCGTAGGTGATCACCGGCCAGCCGTGGTTGCGGCCGGCCTGCGGGACGTTGATCTCGTCGCCGCCCTGCGGCCCGTGCTCGTGCATCCACAGCCTGCCATCGGGCCCCAGCGTGGCGCCCTGGCCGTTGCGGTGGCCATAACTCCAGATCTCGGGCAGCGCGCCCGCCTGGCCGACGAAGGGATTGTCCCTGGGCACCGCGCCGTCCTTGCCGATGCGCACGATCTTGCCCAAGTGGTTGTCGAGCTTCTGCGCGTCTTCCTTGCGGCTGAAGCGATCGCCCAGGGTGAGGAACAGCGTCCCGTCCCCGGCGTCGACGATGCGGCAGCCGAAATGGTTGCGGCTCGCCACCTTGGGCCGCTGGCCGAAGATCACGGTGACATCCTCGAGGCGGCTGCCGTCGGCCGACAGCCGGGCGCGCGCCAGCGCCGTGCCGTTGGCCGGGCCGCCCGCCTCCGGTTCGGAAAAACAGAAGTACAGCGTCCGGTTGCGGGCGAAGGCGGAATCGGCCAGCACGTCGAGCAGGCCGCCCTGCCCGCCCGCAGCGATCGGCGGCAGCCCGGCCAGCGGCGCGCCGAGCTGGCCGTCGGCCGCCACCACCCGCAGGCGACCGGGTCGCTCGGTCACCAGAAAGCGCCCATCCGGAAGAAAGGCGACGCCCCAGGGGTTCTCGAGGCCGGCCGTGACGACCTCCGGCCGCGGCGCGGCCTGTGCGACGCCGATGCTTGCCAGGAACGCGAAGAGGAAACGCGCGAGGCCCGGGCGGACCCGCGGGTGCGACCACGATTTCATGTATTTCCTTGCCGCCGGCGGATTTCCGGACCGGTGCCATTTCAACCCGAATTGCAAATCTTTTGCATTACATCCCGCAAAGAACTTATGGCCCATAACGGTGACTTTTACATTTGGGTATGTGAGAAATGGAAAAATTCCTTTGTCGGACAACTGTTTACGTGCAGAATCCCGAATCCGCATGAAATTGACACCCTCAGGTGTCGTCCATATCCTACGCGCCATGCGACTTTTTCTCCTCACCGCCAGCCTGCTGCTCGCCCTCCACGCACACGCCGCGCCGCAGCTGGACCCGACCGACGACCCGCACACGGGCGCCCTGGTCGTCGAGAAGACCCTGATGGGGCAATTCCACCAGGTTCGCCAGACGGTCGCCGACCGCACCTCCGACCTCGTGGTGACCGCCATCGGCTTCCTCGGCGTGCCCTACCGCCGCGGCGGCAACACGGCCGAGACCGGTTTCGACTGCAGCGGCTTCGTCCGCGCCATGTACACGCAGACCGTCGGCCACCTGCTGCCGCGCCGCGCCGAAGAACAGGCCGCCGCCACCCAGAAGATCGACCGCAGCGAACTCAAGCCCGGCGACCTGGTGTTCTTCAACACCATGCGCCGCGCCTTCAGCCATGTCGGCATCTATGTCGGCGAGGGCAAGTTCATCCATTCCCCCAAGCCCGGCGCGCAGGTGCGGGTCGAAGACATGAGCGGCAGCTACTGGCAGCGCCGTTTCAGCGGCGCTCGCCGGGTCGCCGCGGCGCAGGACGAGGTCAAGGCCTCGGGCGACTGACGCCGCCCTGCTCCGGACGAAAAAAATCCCGCGCCAGGCGGGATTTTTTCATGGGGCAACCCGGCGTTTCAGCGCTTCACCGGCGGCAGGTCGGTGCAGTGGCCATGGACTGCCTCCGCCGCCAGCCCGATGCTTTCGCCCAGCGTCGGATGGGGATGGATGGTCTTGCCGATGTCGTAGGCGTCCGCCCCCATCTCGATCGCCAGCGCGATCTCGCCGATCATGTCGCCGGCGTGCGTGCCGACGATGCCGCCGCCGACGATGCGGTGCGACTCGGCATCGAACAGCAGCTTGGTGAAGCCCTCGTCGCGGCCGTTGGCGATCGCCCGGCCCGACGCCGTCCAGGGAAACAGGCCCTTCTCGATCTTCACGCCCTCGGCCTTGGCCTGGTCTTCGGTCAGCCCGACCCAGGCCACCTCGGGGTCGGTGTAGGCCACGCTCGGAATCACGCGGGCGTTGAACGCCGCGCTCGCCAGCTCCTTGTCGCCCTTCTGCTCGCCGGCAATCACTTCGGCCGCCACGTGCGCCTCGTGCACCGCCTTGTGCTCCAGCATCGGCTGGCCGACGATGTCGCCGACCGCGAAGATGTGGGGCACGTTGGTCCGCATCTGGATGTCGACCGGGATGAAGCCGCGGTCGCTGACCGCGACGCCGGCCTTCTCGGCGCCGATCTTCTTGCCGTTGGGGCTGCGGCCCACGGCCTGCAGCACCAGGTCGTACAGCTGCGGCTCCTTGGGCGCCTGCTCGCCCTCGAAGGTGACGCGGATGCCGTCCTTGGTGGCTTCGGCGCCCACGGTCTTGGTCTTCAGCATGATGTTGTCGAAGCGCGGCGCGTTGAGCTTCTGCCAGACCTTGACCAGGTCGCGGTCGGCGCCCTGCATCAGGCCGTCGAGCATCTCGACGACGTCGAGCCGCGCGCCCAGCGTCGAATAGACCGAGCCCATCTCGAGGCCGATGATGCCGCCGCCGAGGATCAGCATGCGCTTCGGTTCGATGCCGAGTTCGAGCGCGCCGGTGGAGTCGACCACGCGCGGGTCCTTCGGCATGAAGGGCAGGTGCACGGCCTGCGAACCGGCCGCGATCACGCAGTGGCGGAACTTGACCGTCTGCGCCTTGCCGGTGGTGGCCTGGCCGTCGCCGCTGGTTTCCTGCACCTTGACATGGAAGGGGTCGATGAACTCGCCGATGCCGCGCACGGTCGTGACCTTGCGCATCTTGGCCATCGCCGCCAGGCCGCCGGTGAGCTTGCCCACCACCTTGTTCTTGCGCCCGAGCAGCTTGGCGCGGTCGATCTTCGGTTCGCCGTAGCTGACGCCGAGGTCGGCGAAGTGCTTGACCTCGTCGATCACCGCCGCCACGTGCAGCAGCGCCTTCGACGGGATGCAGCCGACATTGAGGCAGACGCCGCCGAGCGTCGCGTAGCGCTCGACCAGGATCACCTTGAGGCCGAGGTCGGCGGCGCGGAAGGCGGCCGAATAGCCGCCGGGGCCGGCGCCGAGCACCAGCAGGTCGCAGTCGAAGTCGACCGCGCCGGCGTAGCTCGACGCCGCGGCCGGTGCCGAGGTCGCCGCGGCCGGGGCCGGCTTGGGTGCCGATGCGGCGGCGGCCGGCGCGGGGGCCGCCGCCGGTGCCGCGGCGGCGCCTTCGACCGCATCGAGCGTCAGCACCACCGAGCCTTCCTTGACCTTGTCGCCGACCTTCACGGCCACCGACTTGACCACGCCGGCCGCGGACGACGGGATCTCCATCGAGGCCTTGTCCGATTCCACCGTGATCAGCGACTGCTCGGCCTTCACCGTGTCACCGGCCTTCACCAGCACCTCGATCACCGCGACTTCGTCGAAATCGCCGATGTCCGGCACCTTGACTTGTACTTCGCTCATTTGGACACCTTCAGTTTGAGTGTAAGAACGTCGACCGGTCCGGCCGAGTTTCGATCGAATTCGCAGGCCGCGGCAACGCCGGCCTCGGCGACGTCGCGCGCCGAGCGCGCCTTGTCGTAGACCGCGTGCATGGCGCCGAGTGCGAAGCTGCGTCCCGAGCCGATGCTCCAGAACTGCTTGAACTCGAACACCTCGCGGTAGCTGTAGATGCCGTAGATGCCGCTGGCATTGGCCAGCAGCATCGTGAACTGGCTCGACTCGTAGGGCTCGTGCTCGTCTTCCTTGGTCTGCAGGAAGAACGAGTCCTTCAGCACCGGATGCAGCAGCGTGAAGGTGCGGAAGATCTCGTCCTTGCTGCCGAAGCGCAGCGCCTCGGGCGCCTGCGCCGCCAGCGCATGCTGGAGCACCAGGAAGTGCGCCGCCGCGCCGGCCACCGCGAAGATGCTCTGCCCGCCCGCATCGTTCACCATGAACAGCTTCTGGTTGGCTTCGGCGCGGTGCGACAGGCGCGTGTCGCCGAAGGTCACGAGCGAATCCGCCGCCATCACGACCTGGCCGCCCTTGCGGACGGCCACCACCGTCGTCATAGGAGAACGCGTCTGAAGTCCGCGAGCACCTGGCCCAGGTAGGCGTTGAATCGCGCCGCCGCAGCGCCGTCGATCACGCGGTGGTCATAGGACAGCGACAGCGGCAGCGTCAGCCGCGGCACGAACTGCTTGCCGTCCCACACCGGCTTCATCTGGCCCTTCGACAGGCCCAGGATCGCAACTTCGGGGGCGTTGATGATCGGCGTGAAATGCGTGCCGCCGATGCCGCCCAGCGAGCTGATCGAGATGCAGCCGCCCTGCATGTCGGCCGAGCCGAGCTTGCCGTCGCGCGCCTTCTTGGCCAGATCGCCCATTTCCTGGCTGATCTGCAGCACGCCCTTCTTGTCGGCGTCCTTGAGCACCGGCACCACCAGCCCGTTCGGCGTGTCCGCCGCGAAGCCGATGTTGTAGTACTGCTTGTAGACCAGCTGATCGCCGTCCAGGCTGGTGTTGAAGTCGGGGAACTTCTTCAGCGCCGAGACCATGGCCTTGATCACGAAGGCCAGCATCGTCACCTTGACGCCCGACTTCTCGTTCTCCTTGTTGGTCGCGACCCGGAAGGCCTCGAGCTCGGTGATGTCGGCCTCGTCGTTGTTGGTGACGTGCGGGATCATCACCCAGTTGCGGTGCAGGTTGGCGCCGCTGAGCTTCTTGATGCGCGACAGGTCCTTGCGCTCCACGGTGCCAAACTTGGTGAAGTCGACCTTGGGCCAGGGGATCAGGCCGAGCGCCTCGCCGCCACCGCCGCCCGCGGGCGCCTTGGCGCCGGCGGCCTTGGTGCTGGCCGCGCCGCTCATCACGGCCCGGGTGAAGCTCTGGACGTCTTCCTGGGTGATGCGGCCCTTGGGACCGCTGCCCTTGACCTCCTCCAGCGGCACGCCGAGTTCGCGCGCGAACTTGCGCACCGAGGGCGAGGCATGCGGCATCTTGCCGCTGGGTGCGACCGTCGGGTCGTGCGCCGGCGGGGCGGCGGCCGGTGCCGACGCCGCAGGGGCCGGTGCCGACGCGCTGGCCGGTGCCGCTGCCGCAGCGGCCTGGGCCGGCGCCGGCGCGGCAGCCGCCGGCGCGGCGGTGCCGGACGTGCCTTCGATCACCGCGATCAAGTCGCCGATGTTGACCGTGTCGCCGACCTTGACCTTGAGTTCCTTGAGCACGCCCGCCGCCGACGAAGGGATCTCCATCGAGGCCTTGTCGGACTCGACCGTGATCAGCGACTGCTCGGCCTTGATGGTGTCGCCGGGCTTGACCAGCACCTCGATCACCGCGACGTCCTTGAAGTCGCCGATGTCGGGCACCTTGATGTCGATCGGGCCGGCCGCCGCTGCCGGTGCAGGGGCGGCGGCCGCAGGCGCCGGTGCCGCCGCCGCGGCAGGCGCGGGAGCCGCTGCCGCGGGCGCTGAGGCCGCCGGCGCAGCCGCGCCTTCGCCTTCGAGCACCAGCACCACCGAGCCTTCCTTGACCTTGCTGCCGACCTCGACCTTGAGTTCCTTCACCACGCCGGCCTGGCTCGACGGGATCTCCATCGAGGCCTTGTCCGACTCCACCGTGATGAGGGACTGCTCGGCCTTGACCGAGTCGCCGACCTTCACCAGCACCTCGATCACCGCGACCTCGTCGAAGTCGCCGATGTCCGGCACCTTGATTTCCACTGTTGCCATGTCGTGTCTCCCGCCCTACGGGCGCCGTTGATTGGTGTTATGCGTAGAGCGGGTTGATCTTCTCGGCGTTGATGCCGTACTTCTTGATGGCATCTGCCACCTTTTGCGCCGGCACCGCGCCGTCTTCGGCCAGCGCCTTCAGTGCCGCCACCACGATGAAGTGGCGGTTGACCTCGAAGTGCTCGCGCAGCTTGTTGCGGAAGTCGCTGCGGCCGAAGCCGTCGGTGCCGAGCACCTTGTAGTTGCGGCCCTTCGGGACGAAGGGGCGGATCTGCTCGGCATAGGCCTTCATGTAGTCGGTCGAGGCCACCACCGGGCCGGTGCTCGCCGACAGCTGCTGCTCGACGAAGGACACGCGCGGCGTCTCGGTCGGGTGCAGCAGGTTCCAGCGGTCGGCTTCCTGGCCGTCGCGGGTCAGCTCGTTGAAGCTCGGGCAGCTCCAGACCGCGGCCGACACGCCCCAGTCCTTCTCGAGCAGCTCCTGGGCCGCGAAGCTCTCGCGCAGGATCGTGCCGCTGCCCAGCAGCTGGACCGAAGGCGACTTGGCCTTGAGCGCCGGCGCCTGCTTGCACAGGTACATGCCCTTGATGATCTGCTCCTCGGTGCCGGGCTGCAGGCCGGGCATCGGGTAGTTCTCGTTCAGCAGCGTGATGTAGTAGTAGACGTTGTCCTGCTTCTCGACCATGCGCTTCAGGCCATGGTGGAGGATCACGCCGACTTCATGCGCGAAGGTCGGGTCGTAGCTGACGCAGTTGGGGATCGTGTTGGCCAGGATGTGGCTGTGGCCGTCCTCGTGCTGCAGGCCTTCGCCGTTCAGCGTGGTGCGCCCCGACGTGCCGCCGAGCAGGAAGCCGCGCGCCTGCATGTCGCCGGCCGCCCAGGCCAGGTCGCCGATGCGCTGGAAGCCGAACATCGAGTAGTAGACGTAGAACGGCACCATGATCCGGTTGTTGGTGCTGTACGACGTGGCCGCGGCGATCCAGCTCGACATGCCGCCGGCCTCGTTGATGCCCTCCTGCAGGATCTGGCCGGCCTTGTCCTCGCGGTAGTACATGACCTGGTCCTTGTCGACCGGCGTGTACTGCTGCCCCGCGGGGTTGTAGATGCCGATCTGGCGGAACAGGCCTTCCATGCCGAAGGTGCGGGCCTCGTCGACCAGGATCGGCACCACGCGCGGGCCCAGCGCCTGGTCGCGCAGCAGCTGCGTCAGGAAGCGCACGTAGGCCTGCGTGGTCGAGATCTCGCGCCCTTCGGCGGTCGGCTCGAGCACCGCCTTGAAGGTGTCGAGCGCCGGCACCGTGAAGCTCTCTTCGGCCTTCACGCGGCGGTGCGGCAGGTAGCCGCCCAGCGCCTTGCGGCGCTCGTGCAGGTACTTCATCTCGGGCGTGTCGTCGGCCGGCTTGTAGAACGGCAGGTCGGCCAGCTGGCTGTCGGGAATCGGAATGTTGAAGCGGTCGCGGAAGGCCTTGATGTCCTCGTCCCCCAGCTTCTTGGTCTGGTGGACGGTGTTCTTGCCTTCGCCGATCTTGCCCATGCCGAAGCCCTTGACGGTCTTGATCAGCAGCACGGTCGGCTGGCCCTGGTGCTTGACGGCGGCGTCGAAGGCCGCATAGACCTTTTGCGAATCATGGCCGCCGCGGCGCAGGTTCCAGATGTCGTCGTCGCTCAGCTTGGCGACCATTTCCAGGGTGCGTGGATCGCGGCCGAAGAAATTCTTGCGCACGTAGGCGCCGTCGTTGGCCTTGAACGACTGGTAGTCGCCGTCGTTGGTGTCCATCATGAGCTTGCGCAGCGCACCTTCCTTGTCGCGCGCGAGCAGCGGATCCCAGCCGCTGCCCCAGATCAGCTTGATGACATTCCAGCCGGAGCCGCGGAACTCCCCTTCGAGCTCCTGGATGATCTTGCCGTTGCCGCGCACCGGGCCGTCCAGCCGCTGCAGGTTGCAGTTGATGACGAAGACCAGGTTGTCGAGCTTCTCGCGCGCCGCCAGGCCGATGGCGCCCAGCGATTCGACTTCGTCCATCTCGCCGTCGCCGCAGAAGACCCAGACCTTGCGGTTCTCGGTGTTGGCGATCCCGCGCGCATGCAGGTACTTGAGAAAGCGCGCCTGGTAGATCGCCATCAGCGGGCCCAGGCCCATCGACACCGTCGGGAATTGCCAGAACTCGGGCATCAGCTTGGGATGCGGGTAGCTCGACAGGCCCTTGCCGTCGACTTCCTGGCGGAAGTTCAGCAGTTGCTCTTCGGTCAGCCGGCCTTCGAGGTAGGCGCGGGCATAGATGCCGGGCGACACGTGGCCCTGGATGTAGAGGCAGTCGCCGCCGTGGTTCTCGCTCTCGGCGTGCCAGAAATGGTTGAAGCCGGCGCCGAACATGCTGGCCAGCGAGGCGAAGGAGCCGATGTGGCCGCCGAGGTCGCCGCCTTCGGCCGGGTGGTGGCGGTTGGCCTTGACCACCATCGCCATGGCGTTCCAGCGCATGTAGGAGCGCAGGCGCTCTTCGATCTCGGCATTGCCCGGCGAACGCTCTTCCTGGTCGGCCTCGATGGTGTTGACATAGGCGGTGTTGGCCGAGAACGGTTTGTCGATGCTGTTCTGGCGCGCGTGCTCGAGCAGCTGCTCGAGGAGGAAGTGCGCGCGATCGGGCCCCTCGCTCTCGATCACGGCGGACAGGGCGTCCATCCATTCACGCGTTTCCTGCGCGTCCAGGTCGTTCGCAGCCGAGCCGAAATGGTTCTCGGGATTTGCCGACATGCTTGTCTCCTTGTGAGGGGTTGTGGGCGTAATTTAGTGCCGTATCCAGCAGTGCGCGGGAGTTTCGCACAGAATTATTGGAATTTCAAATTGTGCCTATTGATTTCTTATTATGAAATTCATCGCACGAGGCATCCGCAACCGAGTCCCCGGCACTAGCGGTGCGGCCTCCCTCGGCGCGGGGCATCACCTAAACTTGGACGATGCCCCTTTCCTCTCCGATCGCCGTCGCGCGCAATGCCGCGTCGCCGCTGTCCTGGCTGCGCCGCTGGTGGCGCCGCCAGACGCCGGTGCTGCAGGACGCGGTCGCGATGCTCGCGCCGCTGGCCGCGGTGCTGCTGTTCCTCGCGGCCATCGTCTCGGCCTTCTGGTACCTGCGGGCCGAGGAGGTGGAGCGGGTCCAGGAATCGGTCAAGCGCGACGTCGAATACGCCCAGCAGCGGGTGCGGCTGCGGTTGCTCGAACGGCAGGAGCAGTTGATGCGGCTGGCCCGCGACGCCTCCAACCGCGAGATCGACGCGGCCGAGTTCACCAGCCGGGCGGAGTCGCTGGTGAGCCAGTTCCCGGAACTGCAGTCGGTCAGCTGGATCGACGACCGCCGGCGCTTCAAGGCCAACTACGCGGCGCCGAGCGTCCACCCGGCGCTGCAGCATGCGGTCGGCGAGGTGCTGCGCCCGGGCGACATCGAAAGCAACTATGCACTGGCGCGCGAGCTGCGCCAGCCGGTGTTCTCGCAGCCGCTGGCCGGCGGCGACCCGCCGCCGATGCTGGGGCTGTACATCCCGCTGTTTGACCAGGGGCTGTTCGCCGGCATGCTGATGGGCGAGTTCTCGATCGACGGCCTCTTGCGCTACGGCATGCCCTCCGAGGTCTCGGCCCGCTATGCCGTGTCGCTGCTCGACGCCAAGGGCGGGCTGATCGCCGGCAACACGGTCGCCAGCCCGCGCGGCGCCGGCACCCGGCTGCTGCCCTGGACGGTGCGCACCAACGAATACGAAGTCCCGGTCTCCCCGGTCGGCAACGCGCTGCTGCTGCGGGCGCAGGCCTACCGGACGTCGCAGGGCGTGGTCGGCAACGGCCTGTTCTGGCTGGTCGGCGCGCTCAGCGTGCTCACCAGCTGGATGCTGATCGGTACCTGGCGCCACACCCGTCGGCGGCTGCAGGCCCAGCAGGCGCTGGTGGCCGAGACCAACTTCCGCCGCGCCATGGAGAACTCCATGCTGACCGGCATGCGGGTGCTCGACCTCGAAGGCCGCATCACCTACGTCAACGCCGCCTTCTGCGCCATGACCGGCTGGAGCGAGAACGAACTGGTCGGCCAGACGCCGCCCTTCCCCTACTGGCTGGAGTCCGACCGCGAGGTCATGAACGAGCGGCTGGAGGAAGAGCTGCACGGCCGCGCCCTGCCCGGCGGCTTCCAGGTCCGGGTCAAGCGCCGCAATGGCAGCGTCTTCAACGCCCGGCTCTACGTCTCGCCGCTGATCGACGCCCGCGGCCACCAGACCGGCTGGATGACCTCGATGACCGACATCACCGAGCCGACCCGGATCCGCGAGCAGCTGTCGGCCTCGTACGAGCGCTTCACGACGGTGCTGGAGGCGCTGGACGCCTCGGTGTCGGTGGCGCCGCTCGGCAGCGAGGAGCTGCTGTTCGCCAACAAGCTCTACCGGCTCTGGTTCGGCTCCAACACGGTCGGCCACCTGGGCATGGTGGCGCAGGCCGGCGTGCCGGCCACGCAGGCGCGCGACGAGGAGATGGACGACGTCGACTCCTTCGCCGGCCTGCCGATCGACCAGCTGACCACCGCCCAGCCGGCCAACAACGAGATCTTCGTGCCCGAACTGGGCAAGTGGCTGGAAGTGCGCTCGCGCTACCTGACCTGGGTCGACGGCCGGCTGGCGCAGCTGGTGATCGCCACCGACATCACGCCGCGGCGCGACGCCGAGGACCTGGCGGCGGCGCAGGCCGACCGCGCCCATGCCGCCAGCCGCCTGATCACCATGGGCGAGATGGCCTCCAGCGTGGCCCACGAACTCAACCAGCCGCTGACTGCGATCACCAACTACTGCAACGGCATGGTGTCGCGCATCAAGGGCCAGCAGATCGATTCGGAGGCCCTGCTGTCGGCGCTCGAGAAAACCTCCAAGCAGGCCCAGCGCGCCGGCCAGATCATCCAGCGCATCCGCTCCTTCGTGAAACGCAGCGAGCCCAACCGCACCCCGGCCGAGGTCTCGACCATGGTCAGCGAGGCGGTCGAGCTGGCCGGCATCGAGTTGCGCCGGCGCAACGTGCGGCTCAACCACTACGTGGCGGCCCGGCTGCCGATCCTGCGGGTCGACCCGATCCTGATCGAGCAGGTGATGGTCAACCTGCTGAAGAACGCCGCCGAGTCGATCGACCTGGCCAACCGGCCGCTGGCGCGCCGCAGCGTCGAGCTGCGAGTGCTGCCCAAGAACATCGACGGCCAGCCGGCGGTCGAGTTCTCGGTCCAGGACACCGGCATGGGCCTGGCGCCCGAAGTCATGGACCGGCTCTACGAGGCCTTTTTCTCGACCAAGCCGGAAGGCATGGGGATCGGCCTCAACCTTTGCCGCACCATCGTCGAGTCGCACCGCGGCCGGATGCAGGCAGAGAACATCTACAATGGGCCGGATGTGGTCGGATGCCGTTTTTCCTTCTGGTTACCGGTGTTGGACGCTATCGATTCCGTAGCAAGCAACGAGGCGAAAGTACCTGCATGAGTTTGATTCCGAAGAAGGGCACTGTCTATGTCGTCGACGACGACGAAGCGGTTCGTGATTCGTTGCAATGGCTGCTCGAGGGCAAGGACTACCGCGTCCGCTGCTTCGACTCGGCCGAGTCCTTCCTGTCGCGCTACGACCCGCGCGAAGTGGCCTGCCTGATCGTCGACATCCGCATGGGCGGCATGTCGGGCATCGAGCTTCAAGACCGCCTGATCGAGCGCCGCTCGCCGCTGCCGATCGTGGTCATCACCGGCCACGGCGACGTGCCGATGGCGGTCGACTCGATGAAGAAGGGCGCGATGGACTTCATCCAGAAGCCCTTCAACGACGAGGCCCTGGTGGCCCTGGTCGAGCGCATGCTCGACCATGCCCGCGGCGCCTTCGCGCAGCACCAGCAGTCGGCCAGCCGCGACGCGCTGCTGTCCAAGCTGACCGGCCGCGAAGCCCAGGTGCTCGAGCGCATCGTCGCCGGACGCCTCAACAAGCAGATCGCCGACGACCTCGGCATCAGCATCAAGACGGTGGAGGCGCACCGCGCCAACATCATGGAAAAGCTCAACGCCAACACCGTGGCCGACCTGCTCAAGATCGCCCTGGGACAGGCGGCCACGCCCGCCAAGGCCTAGCGACCTCCCGCCACCGATTGCAACTCCACGCCTGCGCAAGCGGGCGTTTCCATTTCTGAAGTTCGAAAAACGATGACAGCCCAACTGATTGACGGCAACGCGCTCTCCAAGACGCTGCGCGCCGAGGTCGCCACCCGCGCCGCGGCGCTCAAGGCCCGCGGCGTGGTGCCCGGCCTGGCGGTGGTGCTGGTCGGCGAGAACCCGGCCAGCCAGGTCTACGTTCGCAACAAGGTCAAGGCCTGCGAGGACAGCGGCCTGCACTCGGTGCTCGAGAAGTACCCGGCCGAGCTCTCCGAAGCCGACCTGCTGGCCCGCGTCGAGGCCCTCAACAACGACCCGGCCATCCACGGCATCCTGGTCCAGCTCCCCCTGCCGGCCCAAATCGACGCCCAGAAGGTGATCGAGGCGATCGCGCCGGCCAAGGACGTCGACGGCTTCCACGTCGCCAGCGCCGGGGCCTTGATGACCGGCTCGCCGGGCTTCTGGCCCTGCACCCCCTACGGCTGCATGAAGATGCTCGAGTCGATCGGCTACGAATTGCGCGGCAAGCACGCGGTGGTCATCGGCCGCAGCAACATCGTCGGCAAGCCGATGGCCCTGATGCTGCTGGCCCAAAGCGCCACCGTCACCATCTGCCACAGCGCGACCGCCGACCTGGGCGCCATGACCCGCCAGGCCGACGTCGTGGTGGCCGCGGTCGGCAAGCGCAACGTGCTCACGGCCGACATGGTCAAGCCCGGCGCCGTCGTCATCGATGTCGGCATGAACCGCAACGACGAAGGCAAGCTCTGCGGCGACGTCGACTTCGCCGGCGTGCGCGAGGTGGCCGGCTGGATCACGCCGGTGCCCGGCGGCGTCGGCCCGATGACCATCACGATGCTGCTGGTGAACACCATCGAGGCGGCCGAACGCACGGCCGCCGCCAGCGCCACTTGAACTCGCGCCCCCCGTCCGCCATCTGAACAAGACCATGACCAATCCGCTCCTCGACTTCAACGACCTCCCGCTGTTCGACCAGATCAAGCCGGAACATGTCGCACCGGCGGTCGACGCCCTGCTCGCCGGCGCCGAGTCGGCCCTGCAGGCGGTGACCGAGCCCGCCTTTCCGGCCGAGTGGACGGCCATCGCGAAGGTGCTGGACGTGGCCTCGGAGCGATTCAGCCGCGCCTGGGGCGCGGTCGGCCACCTCAACGCCGTGGCCGACACCCCCGAACTGCGGGCCGCCTACAACGAGGCCATGCCGCGCGTCACCGCCTTCTGGACCCGTCTGGGCTCGGACGAACGCCTGTACGCCAAGTACAAGGCCATCGACCCCGCGACCTTGAACCCCGAGCAGCGCCAGGCGCACCGCAACGCGATCCGCAATTTCGTGCTGGGCGGCGCCGAACTGCAGGGCGCGGCCAAGGCCCGCTTCGCCGAGATCCAGGAGCGCCAGGCCGAGTTGAGCCAGAAGTTCAGCGAGAACGCGCTCGACGCCACCGATGCCTTCGCCTGGTATGCCGTGCTCGAAGACCTCGACGGCGTGCCTGAAGATGTCGTCAGTGCCGCCCGCGCCGCCGCCGAGGCCGAAGGCAAGGACGGCTACAAGCTCACGCTCAAGATGCCCTGCTACCTGCCGGTGATGCAGTTCGCCCGCAGCAGCGCGCTGCGCGAGCGGCTCTACCGCGCCTACGTCACGCGGGCCAGCGAATTCGGCGACCCGGCCTTCGACAACACGGCGCTGATCCGCGAGATCCTCGCGCTGCGCCAGGAAGAAGCCAGGCTGCTCGGCTACCCCAACTTCGGCGAACTCTCGATCGTGCCGAAGATGGCCGAGTCGGCCGACCAGGTGATCAAGTTCCTGCGCGACCTCGCCGCCAAGGCCAGGCCCTATGGCGAGCGCGACCTGGCCGACCTGCGCGCCTTCGCCGCCGAGCACCTGGGCCTCGCCGACCCGCAGCCCTGGGACTGGACCTACGTCGGCGAGAAGCTCAAGGAAGCGCGCTACGCCTTCAGCGAGCAGGAGGTCAAGCAGTACTTCACCGCGCCCAAGGTGATGGCGGGCCTGTTCAAGATCGTCGAGACCCTGTTCGAGGTGTCGATCCAGCGCGACCAGGCGCCGGTCTGGCACCCGAGCGTGGAGTTCTACCGCATCGAGCGCGCCGGCCAGAAGGTCGGCCAGTTCTACCTCGACCCCTCGGCCCGCGCCGCCAAGCGCGGCGGTGCCTGGATGGACGACGTCCGCGCGCGCTGGCTGCGGCCCGACACCGGCACGCTGCAGACGCCGGTCGCACAGCTGGTCTGCAACTTCGCCGAGGGCGTCGACGGCAAGCCGCCGCTGCTCACGCACGACGACGTGACCACCCTCTTCCACGAGTTCGGCCACGGCCTGCACCACATGCTGACCCGCATCGACGAGCGCGACGTCTCCGGCATCAGCGGCGTCGAATGGGACGCGGTCGAACTGCCGAGCCAGTTCATGGAGAACTTCTGCTGGGAATGGGACGTGCTCGCGCACATGACCTCGCATGTCGACACCGGCGCACCGCTGCCGCGCCCCCTGTTCGACAAGATGACCGCGGCTAAGAACTTCCAGAGCGGCCTGCAGACCCTGCGCCAGATCGAGTTCTCGCTCTTCGACATGCTGCTCCACACCCGCTACGACGCCGCCACCGCCCAGCCGGGCGACGTGATGGCGCTGCTGGCCGAGGTGCGCAAGGAAGTCGCGGTGATGCCGTCGCCCGAATTCAGCCGCACGCCGAACACCTTCAGCCACATCTTCTCGGGCGGCTACGCGGCCGGCTACTACAGCTACAAGTGGGCCGAAGTCCTGAGTGCGGATGCCTACGCCGCCTTCGAGGAGACCGCCGGCGCCAACGGCGAGCCGAGCGTCGAAACCGGGCGCAAGTACCGCGAAGCGATCCTCGAAGCCGGCGGCAGCCGCAGCGCGATGGAGTCCTTCAAGGCTTTCCGGGGCCGCGAACCCCAGCTCGATGCGCTGTTGCGACACCAGGGCATGGCCGAGGCACAGCCAGCCTGACATACTTCGTTACATTGGAATTCGGAAAGCACCAATGAAACTCCAGACTGCCTTCGCGGGCCTCGCCCTGTTCCTGGTCGCCGGCGCCGCGCTGGCGCAGCCGGTCTACCGCAACGTCGACAAGAACGGCAAGGTCACCTTCTCAGACCAGCCGCCGAGCGCCAGCGCGCCAGCGGCGCCGGCCCGGGCGGGCAACAGCGTGGCGAACGCGGGCGGCGGCCTGCCCTACGAGCTGCGGCAGGTGGTCCAGCGCTACCCGGTCACCCTCTACGCCAGCGAGGACTGCGGCCCTTGCGCCGCCGGCCGCTCGCTGCTGGTCACGCGCGGCGTGCCGTTCGACGAACGCACGGTCAAGTCCAACGAGGACGTGGCGGCGCTCCAGCGCCTGAGCGGCCAGAGCTCGCTGCCGCTGCTGACGATCGGATCGCAACAGCTCAAGGGCTTCGGCGACGCCGAGTGGTCGCAGTACCTAGATGCGGCCGGCTATCCCAAGAGCTCGCAACTGCCGGCCGGCTGGCGCAACGGCCCGGCCCAGCCGCTGGTGGCGCAGCAGCCCGCGGCAGCACCCGTCCCGGCCGCCGCCGCACCGGCACCGGCGCCGGCGGCCGACGTGCCCGCGGCGGCCAACGGGCCGACGCCGAGCAACCCGGCCGGGATCCGGTTCTAGCGGCCTTCGGCCTCCCTCAGCCGAAAGTCATCGTGCGCACGCCCGAAGACGTCGCCAGCAGGCAGACGCTGGCGCGCTGGTGGGCAAACACGCCGACCTCGACCACGCCGGGCCACCGGTTCACCTCGTTCTCGAAGCCGAGCGGATCGGTGATCCGCAGGCCGGTCACGTCGACGATGTGCTGGCCGTTGTCGGTGACCAGCGGGGTGCCGTCCTTCTCGCGCACCTGCGCCAGGCCGCCCAGGCGCGAGAACTGCCGCATGATGCGCCGGGCCGCCATCGGGACGACCTCGACCGGCAGCGGGAAGGCGCCCAGCGTGTTCACCAGCTTGGAGGCATCGGCGATGCAGACGAAGCGCTTCGACTGCGCCGCCACGATCTTCTCGCGCGTGAGCGCGGCGCCGCCGCCCTTGATCATGTAGCCGCGGCCATCGATTTCGTCGGCGCCGTCGATGTAGACCGCCAGTTCGTCGACGGCGTTGCTGTCGAACACCTCGATGCCCAGCGCCCGCAGCCGCTCGGTCGAGGCCACCGAACTCGACACCGCGCCCCGGATCTGGTCCTTGATGCCGGCCAGCGCCTCGATGAACTTGTTCACGGTCGAACCGGTGCCGACGCCGATGATCTCGCCCTTGGGCACGTAGTCCAACGCGGCACGGCCGACCAGTGCCTTGAGTTCGTCCTGCGTCAGGACGGGAGCGGGGGCGGAGGAGGTCATCGGGGAGAATCCTGGGCTGATTGAAGTCTGAAGCCGAGAATTATCCGATGCTCCTGCCCTTGCCCTCCTCTCTTTACGGGCTTGCCCGCCCCTTCCTGTTCGGCTTCGACGCCGAACGGGCCCACGAACTGACCCTGGACGTGCTGGCGCGGACCCAGAACACGCCGCTGGCCTGTGCCTACGCGGCACCGCGCGTGGCGGACCGGATCACCCTGGCGGGGCTGTCGTTCCCGAACCGGGTCGGCCTGGCGGCCGGCCTCGACAAGAACGCCCGCTGCATCGACGCCTTCGGCGCCATGGGCTTCGGCTTCGTCGAAGTCGGAACGGTCACGCCCAAGCCGCAACCGGGCAACGCCAAGCCGCGGATCTTTCGCCTGCCCCAGCGCGACGCGCTGATCAACCGGCTCGGCTTCAACAACGACGGCCTCGAAACCTTCATCGCCAACGTGCAGCGGGCCCGCTTCCGGCGCGACAGCTCGAAGCCGCCGATGCTGCTGGGCCTCAACATCGGCAAGAACGCGGCCACCCCGATCGAGCGCGCGGTCGACGACTATCTGGTCTGCCTCGACGGCGTCTATCCGCACGCCGACTATGTCGCGATCAACATCTCGAGTCCCAACACCGCCAACCTGCGTTCCTTGCAAAGCGACGAGGCGCTCGATGGCCTGCTCGGTGCCGTGGCCGACAAGCGCGAGGCGCTGGCGGCGCGCCAGGGCAAGCGGGTGCCGCTGTTCGTCAAGATCGCGCCCGACCTCGACCAGGCGCAGGTCGAAGTGATCGCCGCGACGCTGCTGCGCCACCGGATGGACGGCGTGATCGCCACCAACACCACGCTGGCGCGCGACGCTGTCGCCGGCCTGCCCCATGCCGAGGAAGCCGGCGGCCTCTCGGGCGCCCCCGTGCGGGAGGCGAGCAACCGCGTGATCGGCCAATTGCGCGCGACGCTCGGGCGGGAATTCCCGATCATCGGCGTGGGCGGCGTGATCAGCGCGGGCGACGCCCAGGCCAAGATCGAGGCCGGCGCCGACCTCGTGCAGATCTACACCGGCCTGATCTACCGCGGCCCGGCGCTGGTGCGCGAAGCTGCCCGGGCCCTGCGCGCGAAGGCCTGAAGCTTCAGCCGCGCATCCGCCAGATCACCGGGGCGATCACCGTCGCCCAGCGGACCAGGCGACGCGGGCCCAGCACGGCGATCACGGTGGCGGTCGCGACCCCGGTGGCGATCGGATGTTCGCGCGCGATGCGCAGGGCCGTGGCCGAGAGGGTTTCGGGCGGCTCCGGCGCTTCACCGACGCCGCTGGCGGCCGCCTCGAGCGTGGCGATGCGCGCGCGCTGGCGCTCGATGCGGGCCAGCAGCTGCTCGCTGGTGAGCACGGGCGTATGCGGGTCGTCTTCGTCGTCCTCGGCGCCGAAGCGCTGATGGATCCAGTCCAGATCGCGTTCGAAGGTGAGGCGCGCCGAATCGAAGGCCGAGGACTTGCGCAGCGTGCCCATGAGCAGCAGCACGGCCGCGATCCAGAGGCCGCCCCACACCAGCGCCAGCACCCAGGCCACCGTGGCGCGATAGGGCGTGTCCCAGAAATGCACCACGATCGCCACCGACAGCAGCGCGATGACGACGGTGGTCAGCCCGGCGACCGCGACCCCGAGGCCGAGCATCAGGCGCAGGCGCTGCTTCTCTTCGTCCCAGGCCAGCCGCAGCAGCTGGGCGCGATCCCCGGCGGCCAGTGCCCCTTCACCGGCCAGGATGCGCAGGCGCCGCAGGCGGGACTTGAAGCCGAACAGGGCGCTGAGGCTCATCGTGCGAGCTCCGCCGCGCCCCCGGGGCGTTGGTCAGCGGCGCCCAAGCAGCAGGCCCACCAGCACGCCCACGGCCAGCGCAGCGCCGGCGATCTGCCACGGTTCGTCATGCGCGTAGGCATTGGCCGTATTGGCGGCTTCGCGGGCCTTCTGGGCGGCGATCCGGCTTTTCTCGGCCGCCAGCTCACGCGCGATCGCCAGCTTGCTGTCGATGCGCTGGCGCAGTGCCTTGATGTGCGGCACGGCGTCGAGGTCCTTGCTGGCAAGCACGCCGCGCACGTCGCTGGCGATGTCTTCGGCCACGGCGTTGGCCGCGGCTTCGAGGTTGGTGGAAGCAGTCATCGAAAAAGGTCCTCCTCAGTCACGCCGGCACCGCGCCGGCGACACCGCGCCGACAAACGGCACGCCGTTCCATGGTACATGCCCGCGCGGCTCTACGACAGCAGATCCCCGACGAAGCGGCCGATCGCCAGGCTGCTGGTGAGCCCCGGCGACTCGATCCCGAACAGGTTGACCAGCCCGGGCACGCCGTGCGCCGCGGGGCCCTGGATCATGAAGTCGGCCGCGGCGTCGCCCGGGCCGGAGATCTTGGGCCGGATGCCGGCATAGCCCGCCAGCAGCGCGCCGTCCGGCAGCGCCGGCCAGTACTTGCGAACCTCGGCATAGAAGCCCTCGCCGCGCGCCGGGTCCACCACCAGGTCGTCGGGCGAGGCCACCCACTGCACGTCCGGGCCGAACTTGGCTTGGCCGCCCAGGTCGAGGGTCAGGTGCACGCCCAGCCCCGCGGCCTCGGGCACCGGATAGATCAGGCGGCTGAACGGCGCCCGGCCGGCCAGCGTGAAATAGCTCCCCTTGGCGAACCAGGCCCCCGGCACCGCCGCCGCGGGCAGGCCGTCGAACTGCCGCGCCAGCAGCGGCGCGGCCAGACCGGCCGCGTTGACCACGCTGTTGCAGCGCAGGGCCGTGCCGTCGGCGGACTTCAGCACGATGCCGGCGCTGCCGCATTCGGCGCCGACGACGCCGGACTTCAGCGCCAGCACGCCGCCGGCATGCTCGAGGTCGCCCTGCAGGCTCAGCATCAGCGCGTGGCTGTCGACGATGCCGGTGCTGGGCGAATGAAGGGCCGCCAGGCATTCGAGCGCCGGCTCCATCGCCCTGGCCTGCGTGCGCGACAGCCGCACCAGGTCGTCGACGCCGTTGGCGCGCGCCTTGGCGGCGATCGCCTCGAGCTGCCCGACCTGCGCCTCGCTGGTGGCGACGATCAGCTTGCCGCAGCGCCGGTGCGGCAGCCCGCGTTCCTCGGCGTACGCGTACAGACGCTGCTTGCCCTCGACGCACAGCTGCGCCTTCAGGGAACCCTCAGGGTAGTAGATGCCGGCGTGGACGACCTCGCTGTTGCGCGAACTGGTGCCGGTGCCGATCGCGCCCTCGGATTCGAGCACGATGACCTCGCGTCCCCGCAGGGCCAGCGCGCGCGCCACGGCCAGACCCACCACGCCGGCGCCGATGACGGCGCAATCGAATTCGTCCATACGCCAAGCTTAGCGTGCGGAATCTCGACGACGAAGAAAGTGATTGGTGGGCGGTGGAGGCTTCGAACCTCCGACCCCAGCAGTGTGAATGCTGTGCTCTACCCCTGAGCTAACCGCCCCCGGCACACGGTGTCAGAGTGAATCTGGCCGCGTACCTTTTGGATGTTTTTCGCACCGTGCGATGCGAAGCCTGCGATTATGCCACAGCTTTTTCGGCCGCCTGGCGAAAAAGCGTTCGGCCGTTGCTGGACTTGTCGAGTTGCACCAGGACTTCCTCGTGGGCGGCGAGTTCGTGCTCGGTCGCGACCAGCACCGGCAGCTCGAAGGCGCTCAGGTCGATCGACACCACCGTTCCGTGCGCGGGCTCGTTCGACGCGATGTCGATCAGCAGCGCATCCTGTCCGCGCGTGAGGTTGATGTAGACATCGGCCAGCAGCTGGGCGTCGAGCTTGGCGCCGTGGAAGGTGCGGTTCGACCGGTCGACCCCGAAGCGGTCGCACAGTGCATCGAGCGAGTTGCGCTTGCCCGGATAGACCGCCTTGGCCATGGCCAGCGTGTCGGTCACCTCGCCGACGAAGCTGGCGAGCGGCGGCAGGCCGGCGAGCTCGAGCTCCTTGTTGAGGAAGCCGACGTCGAAGGCCGCGTTGTGGATGATCAGCTCGGCATCGCGCAGGTAGTCGACGACGTCCTGCGCCAGGGTCGCGAACTTCGGCTTGTCGCGCAGGAAGTCGGTGGTCAGCCCGTGCACCTTGAGCGCGTCCTCGTGGCTCTCGCGCTCGGGGTTGAAATAGATGTGCAGGTCGTTGCCGGTCAGCTTGCGATTGAACAGCTCCACGCATCCCAGCTCGATGACGCGGTCGCCGTTCTCGGCCGACAGGCCGGTGGTTTCGGTGTCTAGAACGATGAGCCTGGACATCAGTGGTTTTCTTTGGCGTGGTTGATCGAGTACTTCGGAATCTCGACCGTCAGGTCGGTCTGGGCGAGTATCGCCTGGCAGCTCAGGCGCGATTGCGGCTCCAGGCCCCAGGCGCGGTCGAGCAGGTCTTCCTCGCCCTCTTCCGCCTCGTTCAGCGACTCGATGCCCTGGCGGACGATCACGTGGCAGGTGGTGCAGGCACAGCTCATCTCGCAGGCATGCTCGATGTGGATGTCGTTCTCCAGCATGGCCTCGCAGATCGAGGTGCCAGCCGGCGCCGTGATCTCGGCGCCTTGCGGGCAGTACTCGGAATGGGGAAGGATCTTGATCGTGGGCATGTTCTAGAGAGATTCGATCTGTCGGCCGGCGAGCGCACGCGCGATGCCGGCATTCATTCGCGCCGCCGCGAAGGCTTCGGTGCCGTCCGCCAGCGCCTTGGTGGCGGCTTCGACCACCGCGGCATCCTCGGCCGAGCGCGCGCTGCGCAGTGCGGCCATCAGCTGTTCGATGACGGCGTGCTCCTCGGCGGACAGCAGCGAGGCGTCGGCGTCCAGCGCGCTCTGCGTCGCCATCAGCATGCGGTCGGCATCGACGCGCGCCTCGACCAGCGCGCGGGCCTGCATGTCCTGCTGCGCCGTCGCGAAGCTGTCCTGCAGCATGGCCGCGATCTGCTCGTCGGACAGCCCGTACGAGGGCTTGACCGCCACGCTCGCCTCCACGCCGCTGCCCTGCTCCTTCGCGCTCACGCTCAGGAGGCCGTCGGCATCGACGGTGAAGGTGACGCGGATGCGCGCCGCGCCGGCGGCCATCGGCGGGATCCCGCGCAGCTCGAAGCGCGCCAGGCTGCGGCAGTCGGCGACCAGGTCGCGCTCACCCTGCACCACGTGCAGCGCCAGCGCGGTCTGGCCGTCCTTGTAGGTCGTGAAGTCCTGCGCCATCGCGGTCGGGATGGTCTGGTTGCGCGGCACGATCCGCTCGACCAGCCCACCCATGGTCTCGATGCCGAGCGACAACGGAATCACGTCGAGCAGCAGCAGGTCGTCGGCGCCGCCGTTGCCGGCCAGCTGGTTGGCCTGGATCGCGGCGCCGAGGGCCACGACCTGGTCCGGGTCGAGGTTGGTCAGCGGCTCGCGGCCGAGGCAATCGGCCACCGCACGGCGAACCTGCGGCATGCGCGTGGCGCCGCCGACCAGCACGATGCCCTGCAGCTCGCCCGGCGCCAGCCGCGCATCGCGCAGCACGCGCCGCACGGCCGTGATGGTGCGCGCGGTCAAGGCGGCGGTGGCGGCTTCGAACTGCTCGCGCGAGACGTCGAGGCGGATGTCGCCCGCCGCCAGCTGGGCGATGAAAGGCGCCGACGGGGCCTCCGAGAGGGCCTCCTTGGCGGCCCGGGCGGCCACCAGCAGGGCCGCTCGATCGGCGTCGCTGCGCGCCTCGAGCCTGCACTGCGACAGCACGAAACCGACCAGCGCATGGTCGTAGTCGTCGCCGCCCAGCGCCGAATCGCCGCCGGTCGCGATGACCTCGAACACGCCCTGCGTGAGCCGCAGGATCGAGATGTCGAAGGTGCCGCCGCCGAGGTCGTAGACCGCGTAGACGCCTTCGCTGGCATTGTCCAGCCCGTAGGCGATCGCCGCCGCGGTCGGCTCGCTGATCAGCCGCAGCACGTGCAGGCCGGCGAGCTGCGCCGCATCCTTGGTGGCCTGGCGCTGGCCTTCGTCGAAGTAGGCCGGCACGGTGATCACGACGCCATGGAGGTCGTCGTCGAAGGTGTCCTCGGCCCGGTAGCGCAGGGTCGCCAGGATCTCGGCGCTGACTTCGGTCGGCGACTTCTCGCCGGCCGCCGTCTGGACCTTGACCATGCCGCCGTCGCCCGCCAGGTGGTAGGCCATCGCCTCCCGGTTGGCGATGTCCGCCAGCCCGCGGCCCATCAGCCGCTTGACCGAGGTGATGACGTTGGACGGATCGCTCGCCCGCGCAGCCAGCGCGTCGAAGCCGATCTGCCGGCGCTGGGCGTCGAGGTAGCGCACGGCGGAGGGCAGCAGCACGCGGCCTTCGGCGTCGGGCAGGCATTCGGCGACGCCGTTGCGCACCGCCGCGACGAGCGAATGGGTGGTGCCGAGGTCGATGCCGACCGCGATGCGGCGCT
This sequence comes from Variovorax davisae, assembly GCF_030316845.1. Taxonomy (GTDB): domain Bacteria; phylum Pseudomonadota; class Gammaproteobacteria; order Burkholderiales; family Burkholderiaceae_C; genus Variovorax; species Variovorax davisae. The sequence continues at coordinate 270,863 of NZ_JASZYS010000007.1, read as the reverse complement.
GGTGCGGATCGGGCGCCTGGCCCGGTTCTGAAATCTGGAGCAATGCCATCGCGCTATTTTCTCTATTGGTCGACCTTGGCCTCGATGTCCTCGGCAAAGCGCTCGATGAACATGAGGGCTCTCACCTGCCGGGCCGCTTCGGCGTAGTCGCCCTTCTCGTCGATCAGCCAGTCGAGCGAAGACAGCGCGCGCGCGCGGGCCGCCTCGACCTCGGCGCGCAGCTGCTCGAACGCGTCCGGGTCCTGGGCGTCGTCGAGCTCCTCGCGCCACGCCATCTGCTGCATCAGGAAGGCCGCCGGCATCGCCGTGTTGGTCTCGGCCTGGATCGGCGAGCCGTTCAGCTGGCACAGGTAGGTGGCCCGCTTGATCGGGTTCTTGAGCCGCTGGTAGGCCTCGTTGATGCGCACCGACCACTGCATCGCCAGCCGCTGCGCCGCGCCGCCCTGCGCCGCGAAGCGGTCGGGATGGGCCTCGCGCTGCAGTTCCTTCCAGCGCGCGTCGAGCGCGCCGCGGTCCTGCGCGAAGGTCGCCGGCACGGCGAAAAGCACGAAATCGGTGTCGTTGAGGTTCATGACGTTAAAAAGCCGCCGGCACAATGGTGTGGGCGGCTCGGGTGCATCGCACGCAGGGGCTCAGATGCGAAAACTCTCGCCGCAGCCGCAACGGTCGCGTTCGTTCGGGTTGTTGAACTTGAAGCCTTCGTTGAGGCCTTCGCGCACGAAGTCGAGCTGCGTGCCGTCGATATAGGCCAGGCTCTTCGGGTCGACCAGCACCTTGATGCCATGGTCCTCGAACACCACGTCTTCGGGCGCGAACTCGTCCACGTACTCGAGCTTGTAGGCCAGGCCCGAGCAGCCGGTGGTCTTGACGCCCAGCCGCACGCCCACGCCCTTGCCCCGTTTGCCGAGGTAGCGGGAGACGTGGCGCGCGGCCGATTCGGTCAGGGTCACGGCCATGTCAGTGAACGGATTCGGCCGCCGCGGCCGTGGCGCCGTGTTTGGCCTTGTAGTCGCTGACGGCGGCCTTGATCGCGTCTTCGGCCAGGATCGAGCAGTGGATCTTGACCGGCGGCAGCGCCAGTTCCTCGGCGATCTGCGCATTCTTGAGCGCCGCCGCTTCGTCGAGCGTCTTGCCCTTGACCCATTCGGTCACGAGCGAGGACGAGGCGATCGCCGAGCCGCAGCCGTAGGTCTTGAAGCGCGCGTCTTCGATCACCCCGGTTTCGGGGTTGACCTTGATCTGCAGCTTCATGACGTCGCCGCAGGCCGGCGCGCCGACCATGCCGGTACCGACCGAGTCGTCGCCCTTTTCGAAGGAGCCGACGTTGCGGGGATTTTCGTAGTGGTCGATGACCTTGGATGAATAAGCCATGGTGGGGTACCTCTTTGAATTTTCAGTGAGCCGACCACTGGATCGTGCTGATGTCGATGCCGTCCTTGAACATCTCCCACAGCGGGCTGAGTTCGCGCAGCTTGGCGACGTTGTGCTTGATGGTCGAGATCGCGTAGTCGATTTCTTCTTCGGTCGTGAAACGGCCGATGGTCATGCGCAGGCTGCTGTGGGCCAGTTCGTCGCTGCGGCCCAGCGCGCGCAGCACGTAGCTCGGCTCCAGGCTGGCCGAGGTGCAGGCCGAGCCGCTGGACACCGCCAGGCCCTTGATGCCCATGATCAGCGACTCGCCTTCGACGTAGTTGAAGCTGATGTTCAGGTTGTGCGGCACCCGGTGTTCGAGGTTGCCGTTGATGAAGACCTGCTCGACGTCCTTCAGGCCGTCGAGCAGTCGCTTCTGCAGCGCGGTGGCCTTGGCGATGTCGTCCTTCATTTCGAGCTTGGCCAGGCGGAAGGCCTCGCCCATGCCGACGATCTGGTGCGTCGGCAGGGTGCCCGAGCGCATGCCGCGCTCATGGCCGCCGCCGTGCATCTGGGCCTCGAGCCGCACGCGCGGCTTGCGCCGCACGTACAGCGCGCCGATGCCCTTGGGGCCGTAGGTCTTGTGCGAAGCCAGGCTCATGAGGTCGATCGGCAGCGTCTTGACGTCGATCTCGACCTTGCCCGTGGCCTGCGCCGCGTCGACGTGGAAGATCACGCCCTTCTCGCGGCAGATGTTGCCCAACGCGACCACGTCCTGGATCACGCCGATCTCGTTGTTGACGAACATCACGCTCGCCAGGATGGTGTCGGGACGGATCGCGGCCTTGAACGCCTCGAGGTCGAGCAGGCCGTCTTCCTGGACGTCCAGGTAGGTCACTTCGAAGCCCTGGCGCTCGAGTTCGCGCATGGTGTCGAGCACCGCCTTGTGCTCGGTCTTGACCGTGATGAGGTGCTTGCCCTTGCCCTTGTAGAAATGCGCCGCGCCCTTCAGGGCGAGGTTGTTCGACTCGGTGGCGCCGGATGTCCAGACGATCTCGCGCGGATCGGCGCCGATCAGGTCGGCCACCTCGACACGGGCCTTCTCGACGGCCTCCTCGGCCTCCCAGCCCCATGCGTGGCTGCGTGACGCCGGGTTGCCGAAATGCTCGCGCAACCAGGGAATCATCGCGTCGACGACGCGCGGGTCCACCGGCGTGGTGGCGCCGTAGTCGAGGTAGATGGGGAAATGGGGGGTGACGTCCATGGCTGGCTCAGGCTGGCGTGGGGTTGATCTTTGTGTGTGATGTTCAACCGAGGCGCCCGAAGGCGCCGCCGGATCAGGATTTGGCGAAGGCGTTGCCCAGTGCGAACACCGAGTTCGGCGCATTGACGCGGATCGGCTTGACCACCGGCTGGGCCGAGATCGCCCGCTTGACGGCCGGCTTGTTCTCGATCTGCACGCCCTTGGCGATCTGGTCGTCGACCAGCTTCTGCAAGGTGACGGAGTCGAGGAACTCGACCATGCGCTGGTTCAGCGAAGCCCACAGCTCGTGCGTCATGCAGCGTCCGGCCTCGCCGAGGCAGTTTTCCTTGCCGCCGCACTGGGTGGCGTCGATCGGCTCGTCGACCGAGACGATGATGTCGGCCACCGTGATGTCGGCTGCCTTGCGGCCGAGCGAATAGCCGCCGCCCGGGCCGCGGGTGGACTCGACCAGCTCATGGCGGCGCAGCTTGCCGAACAACTGCTCCAGATAGGACAGCGAAATCTGCTGCCGTTGGCTGATCGCGGCCAACGTGACCGGACCGGTGTTCTGGCGCAGTGCCAGATCGATCATGGCCGTAACCGCAAAGCGGCCTTTGGTAGTGAGACGCATCGCAAGCTCCTTGAGTGCTTACCGTGGAAAGGACACCGAACCCCCTGGGCTGCGGTGACGTCGTCTCCGCCCTGCACGACCCGGGTCCCGATCGGTGAACCGAAAGGTTGGAGTCGCCCTTCATCGCGAAGTTCTTTTGTTCTTGAGTATTTCGCTCAAGTATACCAGAAGCCCCTCGGCTTTGCTGGGGTAAACCCGATTGCGCCGGCTGCGAAGCCGCTCAGAGCGGGATGTTGTCGTGCCCGGAGGCCCCGAAAGCCTGCTCGCGCAGTTCGGCCAGCTGGTCGCGCACCCGGGCAGCCTTCTCGAATTCGAGGTTCCGGGCATGCTCCAGCATGAGCTTCTCGAGCCGCTTGATCTCGCGCGCCACGTCCTTTTCGGACATGTCCTCGACCTTGGCGCGCTCCAGCTCGCGCTTGGCCGCCTCCTTGCCCGATTTCTCGCTGTAGACGCCGTCGATCAGGTCGCGCACCTGCTTCACGATGCTGCGCGGCGTGATGCCGTGGGCCTCGTTGTGGGCGATCTGGCGGGCCCGGCGCCGCTCGGTCTCGTCGATCGCCTTCTTCATCGAATCCGTCATCCGGTCGGCGTAGAGGATCGCCTTGCCGTTCAGGTTGCGGGCGGCGCGGCCGATGGTCTGGATCAGCGAGCGCTCGGCGCGCAGGAAGCCTTCCTTGTCGGCGTCGAGGATCGCCACCAGCGAGACCTCGGGGATGTCCAGGCCTTCGCGCAGCAGGTTGATGCCGACCAGCACATCGAAGCTGCCCAGGCGCAGGTCGCGCAGGATCTCGACCCGCTCGACCGTGTCGATGTCGCTGTGCAGGTAGCGCACCTTGACACCGTTGTCGCTCAGGTAGTCGGTGAGCTGCTCGGCCATCCGCTTGGTCAGGGTGGTGATCAGGACCCGCTCGCCCTTGTCCACGCGCAGGCGGATCTCGCCGAGCACGTCGTCGACCTGGTGAGTGGCGGGCCGGACCTCGACCTCGGGATCGATCAGGCCGGTGGGGCGCACCAGCTGCTCCACGACGTTGCCGGCGTTGTCCTTCTCGTACTGCGCCGGGGTGGCCGAGACGAAGATGCACTGGCGCATCCGGGTCTCGAACTCCTCGAACTTGAGCGGCCGGTTGTCCAGCGCCGACGGCAGCCGGAAGCCGTACTCGACCAGCGTGGTCTTGCGCGCCCGGTCGCCGCTGTACATGCCGTTGAGCTGGCCGATCATCTGGTGGCTCTCGTCGAGGAACATCAGGGCATCCTTCGGCAGGTAGTCGGTCAGCGTGGCCGGCGGCTGGCCCGGGGCCGCGCCCGAGAGATGCCGCGTGTAGTTCTCGATGCCCTTGCAGTGGCCGATCTCGGCCAGCATCTCGAGGTCGAAGCGGGTGCGCTGCTCGATGCGCTGCGCCTCCACCAGCTTGCCTTCGCCGACGAAGAACTTGAGCCGCTCGTCGAGTTCGAGCTTGATGGTCTCGACCGCGCTGAGCACCTTGTCGCGCGGCGTCACGTAGTGGCTCGACGGGTAGACCGTGAAGCGCGGAATCTTCTGCCGGATGCGGCCCGTGAGCGGGTCGAACAGCTGCAGCGACTCGATTTCGTCGTCGAACAGCTCGATGCGGATCGCCAGCTCGCTGTGCTCGGCCGGGAAGACGTCGATGGTGTCGCCGCGCACGCGGAAGGTGCCGCGCGAGAAGTCCTGCTCGTTGCGCGTGTACTGCATGCGGATCAGCCGCCCGATCACGTCGCGTTGGCCGATCTTGTCGCCCTGGCGCATGATGAAGCGCATCTGCGTGTAATCCTCGGGCGTGCCGATGCCGTAGATCGCGCTCACGGTGGCGACGATGACCGTGTCGCGCCGCTCCAGCACGCTCTTGGTGGCCGACAGCCGCATCTGCTCGATGTGCTCGTTGATCGAGCTGTCCTTCTCGATGAACAGGTCGCGCTGCGGCACGTAGGCCTCGGGCTGGTAGTAGTCGTAGTAGCTGACGAAGTACTCGACCGCGTTCTTCGGGAAGAACTCGCGAAATTCGCTGTAGAGCTGCGCCGCCAGGGTCTTGTTGGGCGCGAAGACGATCGCCGGCCGGCCCAGCCGGGCGATCACGTTGGCCATGGTGAAGGTCTTGCCGGATCCGGTCACGCCCAGCAGGGTCTGGAACACCTCGCCGTCCTGGACCCCCTCGACCAGGCCCGCGATGGCCTTGGGCTGGTCGCCGGCCGGCGGATAGGGCTGGAAAAGCTCGAACGGCGACCCGGGAAACGTGACGAATTCGCCCTGCCGGTGCGGCCCCACCGGGTCGGCGTGTTGCGGTTCGGGAATGACTTCTGAGGTTTCTGGCATGGGGTGGTCGGCTGAAGCTGGTGCCGCGGCCGGTAAAATTCAAGCTGACCGGGCAGCGTAACGCAGGACCCGGCTTCACGTGAACCGCTCATCCAAAGGACTTTCCATGTCAATGTTCACCGCCGTCGAAATGGCGCCTCGCGACCCGATCCTGGGCCTCAACGAGCAATATGCAGCCGACGGCAATCCGAAAAAGGTCAACCTCGGCGTGGGCGTGTACTACGACGACAACGGCAAGCTGCCACTGCTGAAATGCGTGCAGGCCGCGGAAGAAGACATGATGAAGGCGCCCAGCGCCCGCGGCTACCTGCCGATCGACGGCATCGCCGCCTATGACAACGCGGTCAAAAGCCTGGTCTTCGGCCCCGCGAGCGAACCGGTCCAATCCGGCCGCGTTGCCACCATCCAGGCCATCGGCGGTACCGGCGGCCTGAAGGTCGGCGCCGACTTCCTGAAGAAACTGTCGCCCGACGCCAAGGTCCTGATCAGCGACCCGAGCTGGGAAAACCACCGCGCGCTGTTCACCAACGCCGGCTTCACGGTCGAGAGCTACCCCTACTACGACGCCGCCAAGCGTGGCATCAACTTCGAAGGCATGCTGGCGGCGCTGAAGGCGGCGCCGGCCGGCACCATCGTCGTGCTGCACGCCTGCTGCCACAATCCGACCGGCTACGACATCACGGCAGCCCAGTGGGACCAGGTCATCGCCGCGGTCAAGGCCGGCGGGCTGACCCCCTTCCTCGACATGGCCTACCAGGGCTTCGGCCACGGCATCCAGGAAGACGGCGCGGTGATCGGCAAGTTCGTCGCAGCCGGCCTGACCTTCTTCGTCTCGACCTCCTTCTCGAAGAGCTTCAGCCTGTACGGCGAGCGCGTCGGCGCCCTGTCGGTGCTGTGCGAGAACAAGGAAGAGGCCGCCCGCGTGCTGTCGCAGCTCAAGATCGCCATCCGCACCAACTACAGCAACCCGCCGATCCACGGCGGCGCGGTGGTGGCGGCCGTCCTCAACGACCCGGCACGGCGCGCCGTCTGGGAAGAAGAACTGGCCGAAATGCGGGTCCGGATCAAGGCCATGCGCCAGAAGCTGGTCGACGGCCTGAAGGCCGCGGGCGTGAAGCAGGACATGAGCTTCATCACCTCGCAGATCGGCATGTTCAGCTATTCGGGCCTGACCAAGGACCAGATGGTGCGCCTGCGCGAGGAGTTCGGCGTCTACGGCACCGACACCGGCCGGATGTGCGTGGCGGCGCTCAACAGCAAGAACATCGACCACGTCTGCCAGAGCATCGCCAAGGTGCTCTGACGGCTTTCGGGCCGTTGGCGGGGCGCTTACGGCGCCGCCGCGTGAAGATGTCACGACCGGCGCCCCCAAGTGGGGCGCCCCCTCTATTTTGGAGGGGAAGCTGCTGATATATTGCATTGCAACAACTCTCAGAATCCCCGATGCTCTACCAACTCTACGAAGCGCAGCGCTCCCTCATGGAGCCGTTCGCCGACTTCGCACAGGCCGCTTCCAAACTCTACGGCCAAGGCACGGCATTCGGACAGGCGCCGCTGGCGCAGCGCATCGCGGCCGGCTACGACCTCCTGTACCGCCTGGGCAAGGACTACGAGAAGCCGGAATTCGGCATCAAGACCGTCAAGGTCGACGGCCACGAGGTGGTGATCCATGAAAGCGTCGAGCTCGAGAAGCCGTTCTGCAAGCTGCGCCGCTTCAAGCGCTTCACCGACCAGCCGGAAACCCTGAAGACCCTCAAGAGCCAGCCGGTGGTGCTGGTGGTGGCGCCGCTGTCGGGCCACTATGCAACCTTGCTGCGCGACACGGTGCGCGCCCTGCTGCAAGGCCACAAGGTCTACATCACCGACTGGACCAATGCCCGGCTGGTGCCGCTGTCCGAAGGCAAGTTCCATCTCGACGACTACATCAACTACGTCGAGGACTTCATCCGCTACCTGCAGACCGAATACGGCAACTGCCACGTGATCAGCGTTTGCCAGCCGACGGTGCCCGTGTTGGCGGCGGTGTCGCTGATGGCCAGCCGCGGCGAGCAGATCCCGCTGTCGATGACCATGATGGGCGGACCGATCGACGCCCGCAAGTCGCCCACCGCGGTCAACAACCTGGCGATGAACAAGAGCTTCGAGTGGTTCGAGAACAACGTGATCTACCGGGTGCCCGACGGCTTCCCGGGTGAGGGACGGCGCGTCTACCCGGGCTTCCTGCAGCACACCGGCTTCGTCGCGATGAACCCGGAAAACCATGCCAGCAGCCACTACGACTACTTCAAGAACCTGATCAAGGGCGATGACGCGAGCGCCGAGGCGCACCGCAAGTTCTACGACGAATACAACGCCGTGCTCGACATGGACGCCGACTACTACCTGGACACCATCCGAACCGTGTTCCAGCAGTTCGACCTGGTGAACGGCACCTGGCAGGTGACCAACCCCCAGGGCGAACGCGAACTGGTGCGGCCGCAGGACATCCGCGGCATCGGCCTGCTGACGATCGAAGGCGAGCTCGACGACATCTCGGGCTCCGGCCAGACGCGCGCGGCGCACGAACTCTGCACCGGCGTCGTCGCCAGCGAGCAGCACCACTACGAGGTCAAGGGCGCCGGCCACTATGGCATCTTCAGCGGCCGCCGCTGGCGTGAACTGGTCTACCCCGAAGTCCAGGCCTTCATTGCCCAGCACGACAAGCCGCAAAAGCGCGCGGGGCCGCCGGTGCTGGCTGCCGAGGACATGGTCCGGGCGCCGACAGCGGCAAGGAAGGCGACGCGTGCCGTCGCGCCCGCCACCGCCGCCGCCCGCAAGAAGGCTCCCGCCACACGGACGACCAAGCCGGCGGCGCGCAAACCCGCCTGAGGCCGTGAACCCGCGCGCTGCCGCCCTGCTGGACGCCCTGCCGCAGACGCAGTGCACCCGTTGCGGCTACCCTGACTGCGCCGGCTACGCCGAGGCCATGGCGGCCGGAGAGGCCGACATCAACCAATGCCCGCCCGGAGGCGCCGAGGGCGTGCAGCGGCTGTCCGGGCTGACGGGCCGGCCCGCCCGGGCCCTCGACCCGCAGTTCGGCATCGAGCTGCCACGCAGCCTGGCGGTGATCGACGAGGCCTGGTGCATCGGCTGCACCCTGTGCCTCGATGCCTGCCCGACCGACGCCATCGTCGGCATCCACAAGCGCATGCACACCGTGATCGACGCCCATTGCACCGGCTGCGAGCTGTGCATCCCCGCCTGCCCGGTCGACTGCATCTCGCTGGAGACGGTGACGCCGGGCCGCACCGGATGGCAGGCCTGGTCGCAGGCGCAGGCCGACCACGCACGCGCGCGCTACGCCTTGCATGCCGTCCGGCAGGCCCCGGGCGGGGCTGCGGTCGTGCCGCCGAGCGAGGCGCCGGCGGCGGCGCCCGAGGCGGTCGACCGCAAGCGCGCCATCATCGAAGCGGCGCTGGCACGGGCCCGTGCCGCCGCCAAGGAGCGCCACCAACCATGAGCCTCGACACCCTCCTGCTCTACGCACTGGCCTCGCTCGCGCTCGCGATCACGCCGGGACCGACCATGCTGCTCGCGCTCTCCAACGGCATCTCGGGCGGCATGCGAGCGGCGGCCTGGGGCATCGCCGGGGCGTCGCTGGGCAGCTCCATCGTGATCGCCACGGTGGCGCTCGGCCTCGGCTCGCTGCTGGCGGCGTCCGAATGGCTCTTCAATGCGATTCGCGTCGCCGGCGTGCTGTATCTGGTCTGGCTCGGCGTCAAGCTCTGGCGCACGCCGCCGGCCGACGTCGGCGCGGCGCTGGCCGGCGCGGGGGAGCCGCTGCGCGGCCGGCTGGCGCTGCTGCGCAGCCTGGCGGTGGCGCTGTCGAATCCGAAGTCGCTGCTGTTCTTCGCCGCCTTCCTGCCGCAGTTCGTCGACATCGCCCATCCGCAGGGGCCCCAGTACCTGGTGCTGGGCGTCGTCTTCGTCTGCATCGACACGCTGGTGATGCTGAGCTATGCCACCGCCGGCACCCAGGCCGTGCGCTGGCTCTCGCAGCGCAGCCTGCGCGCGCTCAACCGCGGCTGCGCGGTGGGGATGTGGCTGCTGGCCGCCACGCTCGCCATCTGGCGCCGCCCCGGCGCCTGAGGCTCAGCCCGCGGCCGCCAGCGCCGCGAAGGCGTGGATCACCTCGGCCGGCGCCTGCACCAGCTCGATCAGGACGCCCTCGCCCGCGATCGGGAATTCGTCGTTGCTCTTCGGATGCAGGAAGCAGATGTCGAAGCCGGCCGCGCCCTTGCGGATGCCGCCGGGCGCGAAGCGAACGCCCTGCGCCGTGAGCCATTCGACGGCCTTGGGCAGGTCGTCGATCCACAGCCCCACGTGATTCAGCGGCGTGGCGTGGACCGCCGGCTTCTTCTCGGGGTCGAGCGGCTGCATCAGGTCGACTTCGACCTTGAAGGGGCCGCTGCCGATCGCGCAGATGTCCTCGTCGACGTTCTCGCGCTCGCTCTTGAAAGTGCCGGTGACCTCCAGGCCCAGCATGTCGACCCACAGCTTCTGCAGCCGGGTCTTGTCCGGTCCGCCGATGGCGACCTGCTGGATGCCCAGCACCTTGAATGGACGCGTCATGCGCATGCTCCTTGTTCGGTGGTCGAACGGGCCTTGAGCCCCAGCCTGGCCAGCAGCTGGACGTCGGCCTCGACATCGGGGTTGCCCGTGACCAGCAGCTTGTCGCCGTAGAAGATCGAATTGGCGCCGGCCAGGAAGCACAGCGCCTGCACCGCGTCGCCGAGCTGCTGGCGGCCCGCGGACAGGCGCACGCGTGCCTTCGGCATCGTGATGCGGGCGACGGCGATCATGCGGACGAAGTCCAGCGGATCGATCGGCTCCGAATCGGCCAGCGGCGTGCCGGGCACGCGCACCAGGCTGTTGATCGGCACCGACTCCGGGTACGGATCGAGGTTGGCGAGCTGGGCGATCAGCCCCGCCCGGTGCACCGGTTCCTCGCCCATGCCGACGATGCCGCCGCAGCAGACGCTGATGCCGGCGGCGCGCACGTGGGCCAGCGTATCGAGCCGGTCCTGGTAGCTGCGGGTGTCGACGATGTCGGTGTAGTACTCGGGCGCGGTGTCGAGGTTATGGTTGTAGTAGTCGAGCCCGGCCGCCTTGAGCTGCAGCGCATGCTGCGGCTCCAGCATGCCGAGCGTGGCGCAGGTCTGCAGGCCCAGGCCCTTGACGGCCTCGACCAGCACCGCGATCTTCTCGACGTCGCGGTCCTTCGGCGCGCGCCAGGCGGCACCCATGCAGAAGCGCGTGGCGCCGGCATCCCTGGCGGCCTGGGCGGCGCGCAGGACCTCGTCGACCTCCATCAGCTTCTGCGCCTTGACGCCGGTGTCGAACTCGGCCGACTGCGGGCAATAGCCGCAGTTCTCGGGACAGCCGCCGGTCTTCACCGACAGCAGCGTGGCGAGTTCGATGTCGCCCTCGGGAAAATGCGCGCGGTGCACCGTCTGGGCCTGGAACAGCAGCTCGTTGAAGGGCTTGTCGAGCAGGGCCTGAACGGCCTCCACCGACCATGGCCCGGCCGGCGCGGGAGGCGGCGGCGCAGGCCGATGCAGCATGACGGCCTTGGCCGTCGACAGGTCGTTGGCCCCCATCTATGCGAACTCCATGATGATCTGGTCGACCGCCAGCGATTCGCCCCTGGCCGCCGCGATGTGGCCGACCACGCCGTCCTGCGTCGCGAACAGCACGTTCTCCATCTTCATCGCCTCGATGACGGCGAGCTTCTCGCCGGCCTGCACCTGCTGGCCCGGCTGCACCGAGACCTCGACCAGCAGGCCCGGCATCGGCGACATCAGGAACTTGCTCAGGTCCGGCGGCGCCTTGTAGGGCATCAGCGACAGCAGCTGCGCGCCGAGCGGCGACAGCACCATCGTCTCGATCTGCGTGCCGTTGTGCGACACCCGCAGCGCCAGCGGATTCTTGCCCGCGCCGCGCTCGACCTGCGCGGTGAAGGCACGGCCGTTGACCAGGCCCTCGACCCGGATGCTCCCGAGCGGTGCGCGGCTGTCGATCTGGTAGCTGTTGCTGCCGACGGCCACCACGCTGGAGCCGGTCTGGCCGTGGAAGTCGGTGACCGACACCGACTTGTGGACATGCTGGCCCCGCTCGTCGAGCACGACCGCGACGAACTGTTCGCCGACCTTGACGCCATGCCCTTCGAGCTGGCCGCTGATGCCCGACGCCCGCGCCCGGTAGCGGCGATGCACGAAGGCCGCCAGCGCGACCAGGAAATCGGGATCGTCATGCGGCACGTCCTCGGCATGGAAGCCCTTGCCGTAGTGCTCGGCGATGAAGCCGGTGTTGAAGTCGCCGCTGACGAACTTCGGGTGCGCCAGCAGCGCCGCCTGGAACGGGATGTTGCTGCTGATGCCGCGGATCACGAAGCCGTTGAGCGCCTCGCGCATCAGCGCGATGGCGTGCGCGCGGTCGCGGCCATGGACGATCAGCTTGGCGATCATCGAGTCGTAGAACATCGGGATCTCGCCGCCGTCGTAGACGCCGGTGTCGACCCGCACGCCGTACAGGTGCTCGGTGTCGGCGGAGAACATGGTCTCCTTCGGCGGCTGGAAGCGCACCAGCCGGCCGGTCGACGGCAGGAAGTTGCGGAACGGGTCCTCGGCGTTGATGCGGCATTCGATGGCCCAGCCTTCGCGCTTGACGTCCTGCTGCGCCAGCGGCAGCGGCTCGCCGGCAGCGACGCGGATCATCAGCTCGACCAGGTCCAGGCCGGTGATCGCCTCGGTCACCGGGTGCTCGACCTGCAGCCGGGTGTTCATCTCCAGGAAGTAGAAGCTCTGGTCCTTGCCGACCACGAATTCGACCGTACCCGCGCTCTGGTAGTCGACGGCCTTGGCCAGCGCCACCGCCTGCTCGCCCATGGCGCGGCGCGTGGCATCGCTGATAAAGGGCGACGGCGCCTCCTCGATGACCTTCTGGTGGCGGCGCTGGATCGAGCATTCGCGCTCGTTGAGATAGATCACGTGGCCGTGCGCGTCGCCCAGCACCTGGATCTCGATGTGGCGCGGCTCCTCGACGAACTTCTCGATGAAGACGCGGTCGTCGCCGAAGCTGTTGCGGGCCTCGTTGCGGCAGGAGGTGAAGCCCTCGAAGGCCTCCTTGTCGTTGAAGGCCACGCGCAGGCCTTTGCCGCCGCCGCCGGCCGAGGCCTTGATCATCACCGGATAGCCGATGTCCTTGGCGATCTCGACCGCGCGCTCGGCGCTCTCGATGGCGTCGTTCCAGCCCGGGATGGTGTTGACCTTGGCTTCGTTGGCCAGCTTCTTCGAAGCGATCTTGTCGCCCATCGCGGCGATCGAATGGTGCTTCGGGCCGATGAAGACGATGCCCTCTTCCTCGACCTTGCGGGCGAAGGCCTCGTTCTCGGACAGGAAGCCGTAGCCGGGGTGCACGGCCTCGGCGCCGGTCTTCTTGCAGGCCGCGATGATGCGATCGGCCTGCAGGTAGCTGTCGCGGCTGGCCGAGCCGCCGATGTGCACCGCCTCGTCGGCCAGCTCGACGTGGCGGGCGTCCTTGTCGGCATCGGAATAGACGGCCACCGTGAGGATGCCCATCTTCTTCGCGGTCTTGATGACGCGGCAAGCAATCTCGCCACGATTCGCAATCAGGATCTTTTTGAACATGTTCTTGTACTCCGGTCTCAGAGCGGAATGTTGCCGTGCTTGCGCCACGGGTTCTCGAGCTTCTTCTCGCGCAGCATCACCAGGCTGCGGCAGATCCGCTTGCGGGTCTCGCTCGGCAGGATCACGTCGTCGATGTAGCCGCGCGTGCTCGCCACGTAGGGATTCGCGAATCGGGCCTTGTACTCGGCCTCGCGCGCGGCGAGCTTCTCGGGATCGTTCTTGTCCTCGCGGAAGATGATCTCGACCGCGCCCTTGGCCCCCATCACCGCGATCTCGGCGCGCGGCCAGGCCAGGTTCACGTCGCCGCGCAGGTGCTTCGAGGCCATCACGTCGTAGGCGCCGCCGTAGGCCTTGCGCGTGATGACCGTGATCTTCGGCACCGTGCACTCGGCATAGGCGTAGAGCAGCTTGGCGCCGTGCTTGATGATGCCGCCGAACTCCTGGCTGGTGCCGGGCATGAAGCCGGGCACGTCGACGAAGGTCACGACCGGGATGTTGAAGGCATCGCAGAAGCGCACGAAGCGCGCCGCCTTGATCGACGACTTGATGTCCAGGCAACCGGCCAGCACCAGCGGCTGGTTGGCGACGATGCCGATGCTCTGCCCTTCCATGCGGGCGAAGCCGATCACGATGTTCTTCGCATAGTCGGGCTGCAGCTCGAAGAAGTCGCCGTCGTCGACCACCTTGGCGATCAGCTCCTTCATGTCGTAGGGCTTGTTCGGGTTGTCGGGCACCAGCGTGTCGAGCGACAGGTCGGCGCGGTCGGCCGGGTCGCCGCTCGGGCGCACCGGCGGCTTCTCGCGGTTGTTGAGCGGCAGGTAGTTGTAGAGCCGGCGCAGCATCATCAGCGCCTCGACGTCGTTCTCGAACGCCATGTCGGCGACACCGCTCTTGGTGGTGTGGGTCGAGGCGCCGCCGAGCTCCTCGGCGGTGACGTCCTCGTGGGTCACGGTCTTCACCACCTCGGGGCCGGTGACGAACATGTAGCTGCTGTCCTTCACCATGAAGATGAAGTCGGTCATGGCCGGCGAGTAGACGGCGCCGCCGGCGCAGGGGCCCATGATCATGCTGATCTGCGGCACCACGCCCGAGGCCATCACGTTGCGCTGGAAGACCTCGGCATAGCCGCCGAGCGAGGCCACGCCCTCCTGGATGCGGGCGCCGCCCGAATCGTTGAGGCCGATCACCGGCGCGCCGACCTTCATGGCCTGGTCCATCACCTTGCAGATCTTCTCGGCGTGGGCTTCGCTGAGGGCGCCGCCGAAGACCGTGAAGTCCTGGCTGAAGACGAACACCAGTCGGCCGTTGATCATGCCGTAGCCGGTGACCACGCCATCGCCCGGAATCTTGTTGTCGGCCATGCCGAAGTCGCTCGAGCGGTGCTCGACGAACATGTCCCACTCTTCGAAGGTGTTGTCGTCGAGCAGCAGCGCGATGCGCTCGCGCGCCGTCAGCTTGCCCTTGGCATGCTGGGCGTCGATGCGCTTCTGGCCACCGCCGAGGCGCGCCTGGGCGCGGCGTTTTTCGAGTTGTTCGAGGATTTCTTTCATGACGTTCCGTCGTAGGAGTTGATCTTTTGAAAGCCGCAGCCAGAGGCTACGCCTGTCCGGCCTGGGCCGCGAGCAATTGGCGCGCAGCGGTCGAGGGCGGCAACTTGCCGGCTGCCACCTGGGCGACCGCATGGGGAAGCATCTCGCGCACTTGCGGATGCTGGCGGAAGGCCTGCTTGAGGCCGGCGTCGATGCGCTCCCACATCCAGGCGAGCGCCTGCTTCTCGCGCCGGCTGGCGAAGCGCCCGTTGGCCGCCTGCAGCGACTTGAACTGCAGAACGGCGGCCCAGAAGGCGTCGACGCCGGTGCCCAGCAAGGCACTGAGCTGGATCACCCGGGGCAGCCAGAAGCGCACTTCGGCCTCGGGCGAGCCGGGCGTCGCGTGGGCGGCGTGCATGGCCTGCGCATGGGCCGGATTGCCGTGGTGGCCGAACAGGCGCAGCGCCGAGGTGATCTGGGCCTGGGCGCGGGTGGCCGCATCCTTGTCGATATCGGCCTTGTTGATCACCACCAGGTCGGCCAGTTCCATCACGCCCTTCTTGATCGCCTGCAGGTCGTCGCCGGCGTTGGGCAGCTGCAGCAGCACGAACATGTCGGTCATGCCCGAGACCGCGGTCTCGCTCTGCCCCACGCCGACGGTCTCGACGATCACGATGTCGTAGCCGGCCGCTTCGCAGACCAGCATCGCCTCGCGCGTCTTCTCGGCCACGCCGCCCAGGGTGCCGCTCGACGGGCTGGGCCGGATGTAGGCGCGCTCGTGCACCGACAGATGCTCCATGCGGGTCTTGTCGCCCAGGATCGAGCCACCCGAGACGGTGGACGAAGGATCGATGGTGAGCACGGCCACGCGGTGGCCCTCTCCGATCAGGAACAGCCCGAGAGTCTCGATGAAGGTCGACTTGCCGACGCCCGGCACGCCCGAGATGCCGAGCCGGAACGATTTCCCGGTGTGCGGCAGCAGGGCCGTGAGCAGTTCGTCGGCCTGCGCGCGATGGTCGGCGCGGGTCGATTCGAGCAGCGTGATGGTCTTGGCGATCGCGCGGCGCTGCGGCGGGCCGTCACCGGCCAGCAGGGCGTCCACCGTGACCGGTGACTTGGCGGCCCGCATCGTCAGGCTGCAACCGCGGCGCGAATCTGCTCGAGCACGTCCTTCGCGCTCGCCGGGATCGGCGTGCCGGGGCCGTAGATGCCCTTGACGCCGGCCTCGTAGAGGAAGTCGTAGTCCTGGCGCGGAATCACGCCGCCGACGAAGACGATGATGTCGTCGGCGCCCTGCTTCTTGAGCTCCGCGATGATCGCCGGCACGAGGGTCTTGTGGCCGGCGGCGAGCGTGCTGACGCCCACCGCGTGAACGTCGTTCTCGATCGCCTGGCGGGCGCATTCCTCGGGCGTCTGGAACAGCGGGCCCATGTCGACGTCGAAGCCGAGGTCGGCAAAGGCGGTGGCGACGACCTTGGCGCCGCGGTCGTGGCCGTCCTGGCCGAGCTTGGAGATCATCACGCGCGGGCGCCGGCCCTGCGCCTCGGCGAAAGCCGCGATCTCGTGCTGCAGCGCCTCCCAGCCTTCGGCCGAGTCGTAGGCGGCGGCATAGACGCCGGTGACCTTCTGGGTGTCGGCGCGGTGGCGGCCGTAGACCTTCTCGAGCGCGTCGCTGATCTCGCCGACGGTGGCGCGCAGGCGCACCGCGTTGATGCTCAGTTCGAGCAGGTTGCCCTCGCCGCTTTCCGCCGCAGCGGTGAGTGCGTCCAGCGCGGCTTGCACGGCGGCACTGTCGCGCTGCTCGCGGATGGCCTTGAGCTTGGCGATCTGGCCGTCGCGCACCTTGACGTTGTCGATCTGCAGGATGTCGTGCGTGTCTTCGGTCTTGAGCTTGTACTTGTTGACGCCGACGATGACGTCGCGCCCCGAATCGATGCGCGCCTGCTTGTCGGCCGCCGCGGCCTCGATCTTGAGCTTGGCCCAGCCGCTGTCGACGGCCCTGGTCATGCCGCCCATGGCCTCGACCTCCTCGATGATGGCCCAGGCCGCATCGGCCATGTCCTGCGTCAGCTTCTCCATCATGTAGCTGCCGGCCCAGGGGTCGATCACGCTGGTGATGTGGGTCTCTTCCTGGATGATGAGCTGGGTGTTGCGCGCGATGCGCGAGCTGAACTCGGTCGGCAGCGCGATCGCCTCGTCGAGCGCGTTGGTGTGCAGGCTCTGGGTGCCGCCGAACACCGCGGCCATGGCCTCGATGGTGGTGCGCACCACGTTGTTGTAGGGGTCCTGCTCGGTCAGCGACCAGCCCGAGGTCTGGCAGTGCGTGCGCAGCATCAGGCTCTTGGGGTTCTTGGGCTCGAACGCCTTCATGATCCGGCACCACAAGAGGCGCGCCGCGCGCATCTTGGCGACCTCGAGATAGAAGTTCATGCCGATGGCCCAGAAGAAGCTCAGCCGCCCGGCGAAGCCGTCGACGTCCAGGCCCTTGGCCAGCGCGGTCTTCACGTATTCCTTGCCGTCGGCCAGGGTGAAGGCCAGTTCCAGCGCCTGGTTGGCGCCGGCCTCCTGCATGTGGTAGCCGCTGATCGAGATCGAGTTGAACTTCGGCATCTTCTGCGCCGTGTACTCGATGATGTCGCCGATGATCCGCATGCTCGGCGCCGGCGGAAAGATGTAGGTGTTGCGGACCATGAACTCCTTGAGGATGTCGTTCTGGATGGTTCCGCTCAGCTGGTCCTGCGAGACGCCCTGCTCTTCCGCCGCGACCACGTAGCCCGCCAGCACCGGCAGCACGGCACCGTTCATGGTCATCGAGACGCTGACCTTGTCGAGCGGTATCTGGTCGAACAGGATCTTCATGTCCTCCACCGAGTCGATCGCCACGCCGGCCTTGCCGACGTCGCCCGTCACCCGCGGATGGTCGCTGTCGTAGCCGCGGTGGGTCGCGAGGTCGAAGGCGACCGACACGCCCTGCCCGCCCGCCGCCAGGGCCTTGCGGTAGAAGGCATTCGATTCCTCGGCGGTCGAGAAGCCGGCGTACTGGCGGATGGTCCACGGGCGCACCGCGTACATGGTGGCCTGGGGGCCGCGCAGGTAGGGCTCGAAGCCGGGCAAGGTGTCGGTGTACTTCAGGCCCTGGAGATCGGCCGCGGTGTAGAGCGGCTTGACCGTGATGCCGTCCGGCGTGACCCAGTTGAGCGCTTCGAGGTTGCCGCCGGGGGCGGACTTGGCGGCCGCCTTGGTCCAGGCGTCGAGGGTCGCAGGCGAGAAGGTGTAGTCGGTTTTGCTCATGGGCGCCGCTTAGGAGGTCATGCAAAAGGTTCGGGGACGAGTGTCTGCGCAGTCGCAGCACAACGCCAGCGAGTGTACCTTATTCATAATTATTAATTCAACCTGCCGGATTGCGGTACATTTCAGCCATGTCCGCCGTCACCCTCACCCCGCGCGCCCTCTATGAAGAGGTGGCCGAGCTGCTGCGCCAGCGCATCTTCAGCCGCGAGCTCGAACCCGGGAGCTGGATCGACGAACTCCGGCTGGCCGAGGAATACGGCATCAGCAGGACGCCGCTGCGCGAGGCGCTGAAGGTGCTGGCCGCCGAGGGACTGGTGACGATGAAGGTGCGGCGCGGCGCCTACGTCACCGAGGTGTCCGAGAAAGACCTGGCGGACGTCTACCACCTGCTGAGCCTGCTCGAGAGCGATGCGGCCGGCGTCGTGGCCGGCCACGCCAGCGAGGCCGAACTGGCCGAACTCGAGCGGCTGCACGCCGAACTGGAGGCGGCCGCCAAGCCCGGGCACGTCGACCGCGAGAATTTCTTTGCCCTCAACGAGCGCTTCCACATGCGGCTGCTGGCGATCGCCAACAACCGCTGGCGCGACCAGATGGTGGCCGACCTGCGCAAGGTGATGAAGCTGAACCGCCACAACTCGCTGCTGAAGGCGGGACGCATCGACGAATCGCTGAACGAGCACCGGGCGATCATGGCGGCGATCAAGGCGCGCGACCCGGGTGCGGCGATGGCCCGCACGCAGGAACACTTCCGCAACGGATTGCAGGCGGCGAACTGAATTCGTCGAACGCGGCCGGGCTGCGCCGGCCGGAGGGTCACAAGGTGGCGGCGACCGGTTCGTGCGCGAGGTCCATCACCTCATGCGGCGGCAGCGTCTTCAGCTTGTGGTCGCTCCACACCTGGCGCCAGCGGCGGGCGCCCGCCAGGCCGTTGCGCAGGCCGAGCATATGGCGCGCGATGTTGGACCAGGGCGTGCCGTGCTCGGCAGCCTCGCGGGCCATGTAGTCGCACATCTGCAGCTCGACCGCTTCGCGCGTCAAAGTCGACGGCGGCTCGCCGTAGAACGCCGCGTCCCACTCGGACAGGCTCCAGGGGTTGTGATAGGCCTCGCGGCCGATCATCACGCCGTCGAGCAGGCGCAGGTGGGCCTGCATCTGCGCCGTGTCGCTGAAGCCGCCGTTGATCGAGAAGGCGAGCGCCGGGAAGTCGTGCTTGAGCCGGTGCACCAGCTCGTAGCGCAGCGGCGGCACCTCGCGGTTCTGCTTCGGCGACAGGCCCTTGAGCCAGGCGTTGCGGGCGTGGACGATGAAGGTGCGGCAGCCGGCCTCGCTGACCTGGCCGACGAAGTCGCGCACGAACTCGTAGCTCTCGATCTTGTCGATGCCGATGCGGTGCTTGACCGTGACCGGGACGTCGACCACGTCGACCATCGCCTTCACGCAGTCGGCGACCAGCTGCGGCTCGTTCATGAGGCAGGCCCCGAAGGCGCCGCGCTGCACGCGCTCGCTCGGGCAGCCGCAGTTGATGTTGATCTCGTCGTAGCCCCAGTCCTCGCCCAGCTTCGCGCAGTGGGCGAGATCGGCGGGCTCGCTGCCGCCGAGCTGCAGCGCCACCGGATGCTCCTCGGCGTTGAAGCGCAGGTGGCGCGGCACGTCGCCGTGGATCAGCGCGCCGGTGGTCACCATCTCGGTGTAGAGCAAGGCGCGGCGAGTCAGCAGGCGATGGAAATAGCGGCAGTGGCGGTCGGTCCAGTCCATCATCGGTGCGACGGACAGGATCTTCGGAGCAGTCAAGGAGCGGTCCTGGATTCGAAATGAAGCTGGGCCCCGCGAGGGGCGAGCGTCCCGGATTCTGCCACCCCGCGGCCCGCCGCCGCCGCGGCGCAAGGCTAAGCCTGCAGCGATCCCTGGGCCAATCGCCGATTCTTCAGCAACGCCGCCAGTCCCTGGGGCGCGTAGTCCACGACCCGGTCGAGGTACAGCTGCACGCTGGGATGGAACAGCGCATCCGCCGGCACCGTGCGCGGCCCGTGCGGCAGCAAATGGAAAGGCGGATCCTTGTACGGCGTGTGGACCGGCCCGAAGTCCCCCGGGGGGCTCGCCTGGTACTGCGGCGAGATCGCCACGCCGCAGCCCTTGAAGTGGTCGATCATCCAGCCGAGCGCAAAACCCGACAGGTCCTGGGTCGGGTAGCCGCCGCCCACATCCGAGTGCGCGCCGCAGAACCAGCGCTGGTGGACGCCGTCCCTGGCGTCCCACAGGGTCGGTTCGAAATCGCCGCGCTGCTCGTCGATGGCGATGGCATGGAAGCCGCTGCGCACCTTCGGCGACAGCGCCCGGTCGGCGAACTCGAAGACGTCGATCTTCTTCGCGTCGGCCGGGTCGTACAGCGGCACGCCCAGCGAGCCGACCGTGTCCCAGACGCCGATGGCCTCGATGCCGACGCCCTGCACCAGCTGCGCCGGGTCGATGCGGCGCGACTTGAATTCCTCCAGGTAGCCCAGCAGCGTGCTCGCCTTGCCCGCCCGCCGCCGGTACTCGGCCCAGACGTGGATGCCGAGGCCATAGGCCCGGGCGGCATCGTAGCGGCCGTCGTCCGCACGCAGCGCCTGCGGCGGCAGCAGGCCCATCGCGACGATCATGCCGCCCAGGGCGCGCACCGTGTAGGCACCGCGGCTGAAGCCGGCCAGGTAGATGCGGTCGCCCGGCTGGTAGTTGCGCGACACGAAGGTGTAGCCGCGCACGATGCGCTCGATGAAGCCCTCGCCGAAGACGCCGCCCAGGATCTTGCGGATCGCATTGCCCGAATCGCCCACGCCGTGCAGGTACTTGGCCACCTGGGTGGCGCCGCCATCGGGGCCGAGCGCGATCTTTTCCTGCTCGTCCTGCTTGCGCAGCGAGTCGGGCGTGACCGTGCCGGCGAGGGCCGCGAACAGCCGCAGCACGTTGGTGGCGTCGGCCTGCAGCTCGTCGCCGTCGCCCTGGCCGTGGCCCAGGCCCTTCCAGGTGCCATCGGCACAAAAAACGATGTTCTTCGCCATGCTGCGTCCTTTCTGGAGATGCCCGGCGAGCAGTCTGGTCCGCCGCGGGGGCGGAATCCATGCGCCATTCGCTCTATGCCGCGCGCCCGAAGGGCCCGCTGCAGGCCTGCGCCGGAAATGCTAAGGTGCGGGACCAGGGTTAACCCTTCACTTTCCTCCTCCCCCGTGCCATCTTCCCCAGCGCCCGGCCCCGCCGGGCGGCCGGCTCCCGCCGTGCCTGCCGCACTCTCGCCCGGCCTCACGCTGCTGTTCGCGGTGGCCTGCGGGCTGTGCGTCGCCAACATCTACTTCGCCCAGCCGCTGATCGGCCCGATCGCGGCCACGCTGCAGATGCACGCTGGCCTGGCCGGGCTGATCATGACGCTGACCCAGCTCGGCTACGGCGCCGGGCTGCTGTTGCTGGTGCCGCTGGCCGACGTGGTGGAAAACCGCCGGCTGATCCTGGCCGCGATGGCTGGCGCGGTCGCCGGCCTGGTCGGGATCGCGCTGTCGAACTCGGCCGCCACCTTCCTGGCGGCCTCCTTCCTTGTCGGCACCTGCGCCGTCGCGGCCCAGGTGCTGGTGCCGCTGGCCTCGCACCTGGTGGCCGACGCGACGCGGGGCAAGGTGGTCGGCAACATCATGGCCGGGCTGCTGGCCGGGATCATGCTGGCCCGCCCGTTCTCCAGCCTGGTGGCCTCGGCCTTCGGCTGGCGGGCGGTGTTCGCGGTCTCGGCGCTGCTGATGGCCGTGCTGGCGGGGGTGCTCTGGCGGGCCCTGCCCCGGCGCCAGCCCCATGGCTCGATCGGCTACGCGCGCACCCTCGCGTCGCTGCCGGGCATCGTCCGGCGAACACCCCTGCTGCGCCGGCGCGCGCTCTACCAGGGCCTTCTCTTCTCGGGGTTCCAGGCTTTCTGGACCGCTGTGCCGCTGGCGCTGGCGCATGAGTTCGGCCTCGGCCAGGGCGGGATCGCGTTGTTTGCGCTGGCCGGCGCCGCCGGGGCCCTGGTCGCCCCCTGGGCCGGCCGGCTGGCCGACCGGGGGCGCACGCAGCCGGCCACCGGCGCGGCCATCGGCGTCGCGCTGCTCTCGTTCGGCGTCGCCGCGGTCGGCTTCCGCTTTCATTCGCTGGCGGCGCTGGTGGCGGCCGCGGTGCTGCTCGACGGCGCGGTCCAGCTGTGCAACGTGCTGAGCCTGCGCAGCCTCTACATGCTGGCGCCGGAACTGCGCGGCCGGCTCAACGGGCTGTTCCTGACCTCGATCTTCCTCTGCGCCGCGGTGGCTTCGGCGCTGGCGGCGGCGCTCTATACCTTCCACGGATGGGGCGCCCTGTGCACGCTGGGCGCCGGCTTCGGGCTGGCCGGCCTGTTGTATTACGGCACCGAGTTCAGGCGCAATGCCCTTTCACCGCCACGCGCCGCAGCGCTTCCGGATAATACGGGTTAACCCTAGATTCCCCTGATGACTGCTTCTTCCTCGCAGCGCGCCGCGTCGCGCATGCCCGTGGCCCTGCTCGCCCTCGCCGCCGCGGCCTTCGCCATCGGCACCAGCGAGTTCGTGGTGATGGGCCTGCTGCCCGACATGGCCCTGGACCTCGGCGTCACGCTGTCTCAGGCCGGCCTGCTGGTGACCGGCTACGCGATGGGCGTGGTGGTGGGCGCCCCGGTGTTCGCGGTGGCGACGGCGCGGCTGCCGCGCAAGGCCACGCTGGTGGCGCTGGCCTGCCTCTTCGTGCTGGGCAACCTGCTGTGCGCGCTGGCACCGGACTACGGGCTGCTGATGGCCGCCCGCGTCATCACCGCCCTGGCCCATGGCACCTTCTTCGGCATCGGCTCGGTGGTTGCCGCGGGGCTGGTGCCGCCCCACCGCCGGTCGCAGGCGATCGCGCTGATGTTCACCGGCCTCACGCTGGCCAACGTGCTCGGCGTGCCGATGGGCCGGATCATCGGCGAGCACTTCGGCTGGCGGATGACCTTCGCCGCGATCGTGGTGATCGCGCTCGGCGCCGTCGCCGCGCTGGTCGCCCTGCTGCCGCGCCAGATCGAGATGCAGCGGGGCAACATCCTGCGCGAGTTCAGCGTGCTGGCCGACCGCCGCGTGCTGCTCGCCCTGGCCACCAGCGCGCTGACCTCGGCCAGCCTGTTCTGCGTCTTCACCTTCATCGCGCCGCTGCTGACGCAGGTCAGCGGCTTCTCGAACGCGGCGGTGGCGCCGATCCTGCTGCTGCTGGGCGTCGGGCTGACCATCGGCAGCACCGTCGGCGGCCGCCTCGGCGACCGGCGGCTGGTGCCGTCGATGCTGCTGGTGCTGGGGCTCAATGCGATGGTGCTGGGGCTGCTGCATTTCGCGCTGCCGCTGAAGGCACCGACGGTGCTGCTGATGCTGCTGTGGACCACGCTCTCGTTCGCACTGGTGCCCTTGCTGCAGACACTCATCGTGCAGCATGCGAGCGCGGCGCCGAACCTGGCCTCGACCCTGAACCAGGGCGCGTTCAACCTCGGCAACGCGGCCGGCGCCTGGATCGGCAGCGGCATGCTGGCCGCGGGCGCCCCGCTGGCCGGACTGCCCTGGGCCGGCGCGGCCATCACGCTCGGCGGCCTGGCCCTGGCGGCCTGGAGCAGCCGGCTGGGCGACCGCGAACCCACGCTGCAGACCGCCTGAGCCCGCCGAGGGCTCTGCACATCCCTGGTTGCGGGATTAGGGATGACACCGAGGTGATCGGTGCATCCAAGTATCGATAGCGGCAAGGCAAGTACCAAACCCGGAAATTCGCGTCTCCACAATCGGCGCACGGCGACCCGCGTCGTCGATCACAAGGAGACATTCATGAAGCGTTTTCTGAAGGCGGGCCTGGCGCTCGCAATGGCCGCTGCGGGATGGACCCATGCCGCCACCGAACTCGTGATCGCGACCGTGAACAACGGCCACATGATCGAGATGCAGAAGCTCGGCAAGTTCTTCGAGCAGGCAAACCCCGACATCAAGCTCAAGTGGGTCACCTTGGAAGAAGGCACCTTGCGCCAGCGCGTGACGACCGACATCGCCACCAAGGGCGGCCAGTTCGACGTCATGACCATCGGCATGTACGAGACGCCGATCTGGGCCAAAAAGGGCTGGCTCAACCCGATCGCGACCGACGCCGCGTACGACGTCGACGACCTGCTGCCGGCGATGCGCAACGGCCTGTCGGCCGACGGCAAGCTCTACGCCGCGCCCTTCTATGGCGAAAGCTCGATGCTGATGTACCGCAAGGACCTGGCGGACAAGGTCGGCTTCAAGATGCCCGAGCAGCCGACCTGGGTCCAGGTGAAGGAGCTGGCGGGCAAGATCCACGATCCGAAGGGGGGCGTCTACGGCATCTGCCTGCGCGGCAAGCCGGGCTGGGGCGACAACATGGCGCTGCTGACGACCATGGTCAACACCAACGGCGGCCAGTGGTTCGACACCAGCTGGAAGCCGCAGATCGACTCCAAGCCCTGGCATGACGCGATCAGCTTCTACGTCGACCTGATGAAGGCCTACGGCCCGCCCGGCGCCTCGGCCAACAGCTTCAACGAGAACCTGGCGCTGTTCAACGAGGGCAAGTGCGGCATGTGGGTCGATGCCACCATCGCGGCCTCGTTCGTGAGTGACCCGAAGCAGTCGAAGGTCGCCGACAAGGTCGCTTTCGCACAGGCGCCGGTGGCGGTGACGCCGAAGGGCGCGAACTGGCTCTGGGCCTGGGCGCTGGCCATTCCGGCCGGCTCGCAGAAGGTCGACGCGGCGCAGACCTTCATCAAGTGGGCGACCTCGAAGGACTACATCAAGCTGGTCGCGAAGGAAGAAGGCTGGGGGTCGGTGCCGACCGGCACGCGCAAGTCGACCTATGCCACGCCGGAGTTCATGAAGGCCGCGCGCTTCGCCGAGGCCGAGAAGAAGGCGATCGACACCGCCAACCCGAACGACAGCACGCTGCCCAAGTCGCCCTACGTCGGCGTGCAGTACGCGGCCATCCCGGAGTTCCAGGCCATCGGCGTGGCCGTGGGCCAGCAGATGAGCGCGGCGCTCGCGGGCAAGGTGACGGTCGACCAGGCCTTGAAGACCTCGCAGACCACCGCCGAGCGCGAGATGAAGAAGGCCGGGTACTACAAGTAGCCCCACGCCGGACATTTCGCCGTGTCGCATCTCCCCACTCCCGTCCCGGAGACACCGCCAGCGGACCCGCAAGGCTGGCTGCGCGGCGGCGCCCGGTCGGGTCGAAAGGACCCCGCCGCGGGCCGCCTGCTTCCCCGCGCGCTGATGGCGCCGGCGGTGGCGGTGCTGGTCCTCTGGATGCTGGCGCCGCTGTTGATGTCGATCTACTTCTCGTTCGTCAACTACAACCTCATGCAGCCCGGCGAGCGCACGTTCAACGGGATCGAGAACTTCCACTACTTCGTCACCGACCCGGACTTCTGGCCCGCCGTGTGGAACACGCTGGTGCTGATCGGCAGCGTGATCGTCATCACGGTGGTGCTGGGCGTCGCACTCGCATTGCTGGTGAACGAGCCGTTCCCGGGGCGCGGCATCGTGCGGGTGCTGCTGATCTCGCCCTTCTTCGTGATGCCCACGGTGAACGCGCTGCTGTGGAAGCACATGATGATGAACCCGATCTACGGCGTGCTGGCCGACCTCTGGCGCGCCTTCGGCGCGGAGCCGGTGGACTGGCTCACCGACCTGCCGCTGTTCTCCGTGATCATCATGGTCGCGTGGCAGTGGCTGCCCTTCG
Source organism: Variovorax davisae (assembly GCF_030316845.1). Taxonomy (GTDB): domain Bacteria; phylum Pseudomonadota; class Gammaproteobacteria; order Burkholderiales; family Burkholderiaceae_C; genus Variovorax; species Variovorax davisae. The sequence goes on along the minus strand of NZ_JASZYS010000007.1, from coordinate 245,038 downwards.
CCTGCCTGATCTTCATCACCTCGCTGCAATCGCTCGACCGCGAGCAGATGGAAGCCGCGCGCATGGACGGCGCCACGGCCGTCCAGCGCTTCGGCTACCTTACGCTGCCGCATCTGGGCCGGCCGATGGCTGTGGTGATCATGATCGAGATGATCTTCCTGCTCTCCGTGTTCGCCGAGATCGCGATCACGACCGCCGGCGGCCCCGGCAACGAGAGCACGAACCTCACCTACATGATCTTCAAGCAGTCGCTGATGAACTTCGACGTCGGCGTGGCATCGGCGGGCGCGCTGTTCGCGGTGGTGCTGGCCAACATCGTGGCGGCCTTCCTGATCCGCATCATCGGCAAGAACCTCGACTGAAGGGACGCACGCCATGGACGAAAGCCGCCTCTCCCTCCTCCTGCGCGCCGTCGGTGCGTGGATCGTCACCCTGCTGCTGTTCTTTCCGCTCGGCTGGCTGGTGCTGACCTCGTTCAAGACCGAGCTGCAGGCGATCCACGTGCCGCCGCTCTTCCTGTTCGAGCCCACGCTGGACAACTTCACCGAGGTGCAGCGCCGCAGCGACTATCTGCTGTTCGCGAAGAACTCGCTGATCACGAGCATCGGCTCGACCATCATCGGCCTCGCGATCGCCGCGCCGGCCGCCTACTCGATGGCCTTCTTCCGCACCAGGCGCACGCGCGACATCCTGATGTGGATGCTCTCCACCAAGATGATGCCGGCGGTCGGCGCGCTGGTGCCGATCTACGTGATCGCGCAGACCGCCGGCCTGCTCGACACGCGCACCGCGCTGACCATCGTCTTCACGCTGTCGAACCTGCCGATCATGGTGTGGATGCTCTACACGAGCTACAAGGACATCCCGCCCGAGATCCTCGAAGCCGCGCGCATGGACGGCGCCAACCTGTGGACCGAGTTCCGCCACGTGGTGCTGCCGCTGTCGATCGGCGGGCTGGCCTCCACCGGCCTGCTGTGCCTGATCCTGAGCTGGAACGAGGCCTTCTGGGCGCTCAACCTCAGCTCCGCGAAGGCCGGCACGCTGGCGACCATGATCGCTTCCTACTCGAGCCCCGAAGGCCTCTTCTGGGCCAAGCTGTCGGCCGCCTCGGTGATGGCGATCGCGCCGATCGTGGTGTTCGGATGGTTCAGCCAGAAGCAACTGGTGCAGGGCCTCACCTTCGGCGCAGTCAAGTAACGAACTCCAGAGAGGACATGCACATGGCCTACCTCCAACTCGACAACATCCAGAAGAGCTTCGGCGACACGCACGTGATCAAGGGCGTGAACCTGGAGATCGACAAGGGCGAGTTCATCGTCTTCGTCGGCCCCTCGGGCTGCGGCAAGTCGACCCTGCTGCGGCTGATCGCGGGACTCGAATCGATCACCAGCGGCCGGCTCGCGCTCGATGGCAAGGACATCACGCACACGCCCTCGGGCAAGCGCGACCTGGCGATGGTGTTCCAGAGCTATGCGCTCTATCCGCACATGAGCGTGTTCGACAACATGTCCTTCGCGCTCAAGCTCGCAAAGGTGTCGAAGGACGTGATCAAGACCAAGGTGGACTACGCGGCGAAGACGCTCAACCTCACGCAGTACCTGGGCCGCACGCCCAAGGAACTGTCGGGCGGCCAGCGCCAGCGCGTCGCGATCGGCCGCGCGATCGTGCGGGCGCCGAAGGTGTTCCTGTTCGACGAGCCGCTGTCCAACCTCGACGCCGCGCTGCGCGGCAATACGCGGGTGGAGATCCACAAGCTGCACCGTGCGCTCGGCGCCACCAGCATCTACGTCACGCACGACCAGGTCGAGGCGATGACGCTGGCCGACCGCGTGGTGGTGCTGCGCGACGGGCTGATCGAGCAGGTGGGCACGCCGATGGAACTCTACGACCGGCCCGCCAACCAGTTCGTGGCCCAGTTCATCGGCATGCCGTCGATGAACATGGTCGAGGCCAAGGCGATCCCCAGCTTCTCGGCCCAGACCGGCGGCCGGCTGCCGTCCGATGGCTTTCTCGGCGTGCGCCCGGAGGCGCTGCGCGTGCACCAGGGTCAAGGCCTTGGCGCACCCGCGCGCGTCGAGTTGATCGAGGCCCTGGGCGCCGACACGCTGATCCACATCGACGTCGGCGGCGTGCCCCTGGTGGCGCGCCAGAACGAGCGCACCGAGCTGCAGGCCGGCGACGCGGTGAGCGTCGAGCTGGACCCTGCCGTGCTTCATTTCTTCAACCGCGAAGGCCGCACGGTCGCGGCCTGAACTCGCTCGCGCCATGAACTCCCCTGCCCCTTCCGAATTCGTGGTGCTCCACCTCGGGCTCGGCTCCTTCCACCGGGCCCACCAGGCGGCGTACCTGCAGGCGCTGATCGATGCCGGCGACGCGCGCTGGTCGATCAGCGGCGCCAACCTGCGGCCCGACATGGCCGAGGTCGAATCCGCCCTGCGCGCTCAGGGCGGGCGCTACACGCTGGAGACGGTGTCGCCGGCCGGCGCCTGCCGCTACCAGCGCATCGAGGCGATCCGCGAGGTGCTGCCCTACGACCCGGGCCTGGCGGCGGTGATCGCGCGCGGCGCCGATGCCCGCACCCGCATCGTCTCGTTCACCGTGACCGAGGCCGGCTACTACCTCGACCCGCAGGATCGGCTCGACGTCGCGGCGCCCGATCTCGCGAACGACCTGGCCCGGGCGCGCCAGGGGCTCGCCGGCAGCACCATCTACGGCGCGGTCTGCGCCATCCTGCGCGCGCGCCGGGCGGTCGACGGCGGGCCGGTGACGCTGCTGAACTGCGACAACCTGCGCCACAACGGCGAGCGCTTCCAGCGCGGCTTGGGCGCGTTCATCGAGGCCGCCGGCGAGACCGAGCTGCTGGCCTGGGTTCACGCCCACACCAGCACCCCGAACGCGATGGTCGACCGCATCACGCCGCGCCCGCCGCCCGAGCTGCGCCAGCGGGTGCGCGCCGCCACCGGCTGGGACGACGCCGCGCCGGTCACCGGCGAGAGCTTCATCCAGTGGGTGATCGAGGACCGCTTCATCCACGGCCGGCCCGAGTGGGACAAGGTCGGCGTGCAGCTGGTCGATTCGGTTTCGCCCTATGAGGAGGCGAAGATCCGGATCCTCAACGCCAGCCACAGCTGCATCGCCTGGGCCGGCACCCTGGCCGGGCTCGACTACATCCATGAAGGCACGCGGGACGCGACGATCCGGCGCATGGCTTTCGACTACGTCACCGACGACGTGATCCCCTGCCTCGACCGCCCGGGGCAGCCGAGTCCGGTCGACCTGCCGGCCTACCGCGACGTGGTGCTCGAGCGCTTCGGCAATCCGGCGATCCGCGACACCAACCAGCGGGTGGCGATGGACGGCTTCTCGAAGATCCCGGGCTTCATCGCGCCGACCGTGCGCGAGCGGCTGTCGCGCGGCGAAAGCATCGCCAGCGTCGCGCTGCTGCCAGCCCTCTTCCTTGCCTTCCTGCAGCGCTGGCACCAGGGCACGCTGCCCTACGCCTACCAGGACCAGGGCATGGACGAGGCGCTCGCCCATGCGATCTGCGCGGCCGCCGATCCGGTGGCGGCGCTGGGCGCCGAGCGCGGCCTGTGGGGCGACGCCGCCGGCGACGCCCGGCTGCTCGACGCGCTGCGCGACGCCAGCCAGCGGGTGCAGCGCTTCATCGCCGGAGCGCGCCCATGACCGGCCGGCTGGCGCAGCGCCATGTGCTGATCACCGGTGCCGGCGGCGGGATCGGCCTTGCGATCGCCGAGGCCTGCCTCGCCGAAGGCGCGCGCTGCACGCTCGCCGACCGCGCCGACATCGCGCCGGAAGGCGTGGCGCAGTTGCGGCGCAGGCATCCCGACGCGGCCGCCTACGTGCCGGCGGATGTCAGCGACAGCGCCTCGGTGGGCGGCATGCTCTACGCCGCGCGGGCGGCGCACGGCGACATCCACACCCTGGTCAACAACGCGGCGCTGTTCGACATGGCGCCGCTGCTCGAGAGCGACGCGGCCTCCTTCGACCGCCTGTTCGCGGTCAACGTCAAGGGCATGTTCTTCGTGATGCAGCGGGTGCTGCAGCACATGCTGGATGCCGGCGTCGCCGGCGGCTCGGTCATCAACATGGCCTCGCAGGCCGGCCGCCGCGGCGAGGCGCTGGTGGCGCACTACTGCGCGACCAAGGCGGCCGTCATCAGCTACACGCAGAGCGCCGCGCTGGCGATGGCGCCGCACGGCATCCGGGTCAACGCCATCGCGCCGGGCGTGGTCGACACGCCGATGTGGAACCAGGTCGACGCCCTCTTCGCGCAGCACCAGGGCCTGCGGCCGGGCGAGAAGAAGCAGCAGGTCGGGCGCGAGGTGCCGCTCGGGCGGATGGGAACGCCGGCCGACATCGCCGGCGTCGCGGTGTTCCTGGCCAGCGACGAGGCGCGCTACATCACGGCGCAGACGCTCAATGTCGACGGTGGTAACGTCATGAGCTGAAGGTTCAGGGGAAAGGACCACGCCATGACATCGCCGCGCCAACGCCATCTGCCCCGCGATCGCAAGCCCGAACTCGAGCGCGACATCACGCGTTCGCCCTCGCTGGGCTACGAGGCGCCCGAAGACGCCGGCCTGGTGCGCTGCCTGGCCCATGGCTTCCCGAGCCCGCTGGTGCGCTGGCACTTCCACGAAGAGTACGAGCTGCACCTGATCACCGAGACCTCGGGCCGGGCCTTCGTCGGCGACTGGATCGGGCCCTTCCACCCCGGCCACCTGGTGCTGTGCGGGCCGCGCCTGCCGCACAACTGGATCTCGCTGGACATCCCCGAGGGCGGCGCCACCGGGCGCGACCGGGTGATCCAGTTCCGCCACGATCCGATCGAGCGCGCGGCGGCCGAGATCCCCGAGCTGCGCGAAGCGCTGCAGCTGCTCGGGCGGGCCCGCCACGGCATCGAGTTCTTCGGCTTCGAGGCGCGCGCGCTGGCGCACTGGGACGCGATCAAGGCCGCCCGCGGCCTGCACCGGCTGGCGCTGTTCCTGGACTACCTGTGCGAACTGGCGCGCTGCAGCGACTACCGGCTGCTGTCCAACGTGCAGATGCAGGGCGTCGAAGGCGACACCGAGGTCGACCAGGTCAACGCCATCGTCAACCGCATCACCTCGAACCTGGCGGAGCCGGTGGCGATGGCGGACATCGCGGGCGAGCTCGGCATGAGCGAGAGCCGCTTCAGCCGCTTCTTCAAGCGCTCGACCGGCAACAGCTTCACCGATTTCGTCAATCGGGTGCGCATCAACAGCGCCTGCCACCTGCTGATGCAGACCGACCACTACGTGACCGACATCTGCTACCAGGTCGGCTTCAACAACGTCGCCAACTTCAACCGCCGCTTCCTCGAGATCAAGGGCATGACGCCGACCGAGTTCCGCCGCCAGAGCGACAGCCGCTTCGGCAGCCTGGCGTCATGATCCCCCACGCTCCTCACTTCGTGTGTCGCTGCCCCCCGAGGGGGCCGCAGGCCGCCTTGGGGCGGCCCGGCGCCGGCCTGTGAGCAGCATTCCATGTATCTCGGATTGGATCTCGGGACCACGGAGCTGAAGGCGCTGCTGCTGGACCGCGAACACCGGATCGTCGCCCTGGCGCGCGCCCCGCTGACGGTCAGCCGGCCGGCGCCGACCTGGTCCGAGCAGGACCCCGCGCAGTGGTGGGCGGCGCTCGAGGCGGCAATGGCTTCGCTGCGCCAGACCCATGACGGCGCGCTGGCCGCGGTGCGCGCCATCGGCCTGTCCGGCCAGATGCACGGCGCGGTCGCGCTCGATGCCGACGGCCAGGTGCTGCGCCCGGCCATCCTCTGGAACGATGGCCGCAGCGCCGCCCAGTGCGCGGAGCTGGCCGCCCGGGTCCCGCGCCTGGCCGCCATCGCCGGCAACCTCGCGATGCCGGGCTTCACCGCGCCCAAGCTGCTCTGGATGCGGGCCCACGAGCCGGCGCTGTTCGCGCGCACCGCCTGCGTGCTGCTGCCGAAGGACTGGCTGCGCTTCATGCTGAGCGGCGCGCGGGCGAGCGACATGTCGGACGCCTCGGGCACGCTGTGGCTCGACGTCGGCGCGCGCGACTGGTCGGACGGCCTGCTGGCCACCTGCGGGCTGACCCGCCAGCAGATGCCCGAACTGGTCGAGGGCAGCGCCGTGGCAGGCCATCTCGCGGCCGCACCGGCGGCGCGCTGGGGCCTGCCGGCCGGCATCCCGATCGCCGGCGGCGCCGGCGACAACGCGGCCAGCGCCGTCGGCATGGGCCTGGTCGGCGCCGGCCAGGGCTTCGTCTCCCTCGGCACCTCGGGCGTGATCTTCGTCAGCGGCGAGCGCTTCGCGCCCGACCCGGCCCGCGCCGTGCACGCGTTCTGCCATGCGCTGCCCGGCCGCTGGCACCAGATGTCGGTGATGCTGTCGGCCACCAGCGCGGTGGATTGGGCGGCGCGCTGCTTCGGGCTCGGCAACGCCCCCGCGCTGCTGGCCGCCGCCGCCAGCCTCGACGCCGATGACCGCCACGGCGCGCCCCTGTTCCTGCCCTACCTGTCGGGCGAGCGTTCGCCGCACAACGACCCCGGGGCCCAGGGCGTGCTGTTCGGGCTGACGCATGCGCACGGGCCGGCGCAGATCGCCTATGCGGTGGTCGAGGGCGTGAGCTTCGGACTGCGCGACGGACTGGACACCCTCGCCCGGGCCGCCGGCGAGCTGGTGCTGGTCGGCGGCGGTGCGCGCAGCGCCTGGTGGGCCCAGCTGCTGGCCGACGTGCTCGACCTTCCGCTGGCGCTGTGCGAGGGCAGCGAAGCCGGGGCTGCCGTGGGCGCTGCGCGGCTCGCATGGCTGGCCGATGGCGGCGCCGAGGCCGAGGTCTGCCGGCGGCCCGAGACGCGCCAGCGTTTCGAACCGGCCCGTGGGCCAAAGGACGCGCTCGCTGTCCGGCTGGAACGCTTCCGGGCGCTCTATGCGGCGCTGCGCCCGTCGTTTCGCGACCGCGCTGGCTAGCTCACAAGCCGCCGATGGGCCCGAACGAGGTCCGCAACCCGGCGTAGTCCGTCGGCCCGCTGCTTTCCGGCGGATGACCGGTGGCCGTCAGCCAGGCCGCGATGCTCGGCAGCCGGCGGTCGAAATAGAGCTGCAGCGGCGGCCAGTTGCCGGTGGCGGTATGGGGCTCGGTGATCTCCAGCGCCTCGACGGCGATGCTGCGCAGGCTGGTCACCATGGCCAGCGAGCGCCCGTCCAGCAGTTGCAGCGTGACCTCCCGCCCCTGGGCCAGGATCTCCTCGAGGACGCGCCGGTGCACCGCGTAGTCGGCCCAGCTGCGCTTCACGCAGGCATCGTTGAGCTCGCGGAACACCCAGTGCATGTTGTTGGCGAACATGACCGCCACCTGCGCGGCCTGGCGAAAGCCCTGCCGGGCGCCCTGGACCTGCAGCCGCGCCGCCCAGGCGATCGCCAGCAGCACGCCCGCGGTCTGCACCCAGGCCGCCCACTCGGCCGAGGTCGAGGGCCGGTAGAACCACGCCACGACCGCCAGGCCCACGCCGCCGGCGGCCATCGCCGCGCCAAGTTTCTGCATGGTCGTTCCAGATTTGGGGGCCGCTTCGCTCAGGAGCGCGGCCCCTCCTTGCCGAACATCTTCCGGACCGCCGCGATGCCGGCCACCAGGGCATTGGCATAGGTCGAATGCGGGTCCATCGCCGCCTCGATCGGCAGATAGGGAAGAGCTTCATCCATCACGTAGTCGGTAGCTTCCAGCAATACCCAATAGAACTCGCCCTCTTCGAGTTCTTGCACGGTCAGCGCGATATTCCGCAATTGGGACATGGAGTTAGGAGGGCTTTCGGATCGGACGAATCGATCCTATTCAGGGCCGTCGACAACGCCTAGTCACAATTTCACGAATCGTTGCAAATGTGACTACTAGTAATTAAAAACGCAAGCACTCTGTGCGCCAAATGCGTATTTGTATGCGGATTGCAACTTGAGCCAGGGGCTTCGCCTACACCCATCCCCCCGCAGGCGGCCTAAGCTGAAGCGTCCAACCCGCGAGGAGGAGACATGAAGCACTTCACCCTGGACCCCCACATGACCGCGTCCGTGGGCGGCGCCTTTTATCCGACCGGCCATACCTTCGTGATGTTTCCGGATGCGGCAGACGCGAGCGTCGTGGGCCACCGGCTGCTCGACAACGGCTTCAGCGGCGACGAGATCTACCTGATTCCGCCCCATGTGGTGCTGGCGCAGATCACGCCCACCGTGCGCGAGGCCGACAGCCCGCTGCCTTCGGCCGGCACCGACGCCGCCACGGTCCGCGCCTACACCAAGCTGGCGCGCGAGGGGCACACGGCGCTGCTGGTCAAGACCCGCGACGAGGCCGCCGCGAACCGCCTGATGGAGCATGTGCGCACGGTGACCTTTTCGATCGCCCAGCGCTACCGGATGCTGGTGATCGAGGATCTCTGAAGGCGGCGCGGCCCGGTCAGGCGCCCGCTGCACGCAGCAGCACGGTGCGGGCCATGGCCTGCGCCAGCTCCTGTTCGCCCAGGCAGACCGTGACCGCGTCCTGCTGCGTCAGCAGGCGCGCCTCGTCCTCGTTATGGCTGCGGATCACGGTCTCGATCGACGGATTCAGGGTGCGCGCGGCCTCGATCATCTGGCGTACGTTGATGGCGTCCGCGGTGGCGATCACCAGCACCCGGGCGCGTGCGATGTGGGCCTGGATCAGCACCGCCGGATCGGCCGCGTCGCCCCACACGGCGGCCATCCCTTCGCCGCGCAGCTGCTCGACGATGGCGCGGTTCTGCTCCGCCACCACGAAGGGAATGTCGTTGGCCGCCAACGCCGCCGCGATGCGCCGACCGACCCGGCCGTAGCCGACCAGCACCACCTGGCGCGAGAGGTACCTGGCCTCGGTGTGCATCGGCAGCTCGGCCAGCGGATCGTCGCGCGACGCCAGCCCGCGGGCGAAGGACGAATGGGCGTGCAGCCATTGCTGCACCGGCCCGATCAGGCTGAACCAGAGCGGATTGCTGGCGATCGAGATCAGCGCCCCGGCCAGCAGCAGGCTCTGACCCTCGGGCGGCAGCAGCCCGAGCGATCCGCCGAGCGCCGCGAGGATGAACGAGAACTCGCCGATCTGCGCCAGGCTGGCGCTGACCGTGAGCGCGGTGCCGAGCGGGTAGCGCAGCAGCAGCACCAGCGCACAGGCCGCGACCGACTTGCCGACCACGATCACCAGCACCACCGCCAGCACCTGCAGCGGCCGCTCGATCAGCACCGCCGGGTCGAACAGCATGCCGACCGAAACGAAGAACAGCACCGCGAAGGCATCGCGCAGCGGCAGCGACTCCTGTGCAGCGCGGTGGCTGAACTCGGACTCCCGCATCACCACGCCGGCGAAGAAGGCGCCCAGCGCAAACGAGACGCCGAACAGGGCCGCCGAGGCGAAGGCGATGCTGACCGCGGCCGCCACCACGCAGAGCGTGAACAGCTCGCGCGAGTTGGTGCGCGCCACCTGCCACAGGATCCACGGGAACACCCGCCGGCCGACCACCAGCATCAGCAGCACGAAACCGCCGACCTGCAGCAGCGTCAGGCCCAGCGTCTGCCAGATCGGCGGGCCGGTTGAAGCGGCGCCGCCCAGCGCCTGCGCGAGCGGCGGCAGCAGCACCAGCACCAGCACCATCGCCAGGTCTTCCACCACCAGCCAGCCGACCGCGATCCGGCCGGTGAAGGTCTCCAGGATGCCCAGGCTTTCGAGGGCGCGCAGCAGCACCACCGTGCTGGCCACCGAGAGCGCCAGCCCGAACACCAGTGCGCCACCCGGGCTCCAGCCCCACCAGCTGGCCAGGGCGACGCCGAACAGCGTCGCCACCGCCATCTGGACCAGTGCGCCGGGCAGCGCGACCTTGCGCACCGCCAGCAGGTCGTCGAGCGAGAAATGCAGGCCGACGCCGAACATCAGCAGCATCACGCCGATCTCGGCCAACTGGGCGGCGATGCCGGCATCGGCGACGAAGCCCGGCGTGAACGGCCCGATGATCACGCCCGCCAGCAGGTAGCCGACCAGCGCCGGCAGCCGCAGCCGCGTCGCCAGGAAGCCGAGCACCAGCGCCAGGCCGAGGCCGGCGGCGATGGTGTTGATCAGTGAAACGCTGTGGGGCATCGTCTTGCATTCTGCAAGAACGAGGCCGCCGCCGGACTCAGGTGGCCATCTTTTCCGTACGGGCGTTGATCAGCTCCTCGGGCTCCTGGGCTTCGACCCAGGTCTCGTTGTCGAGCCCGGCCTTGAGCCGCTCCATGTCGAGCTCGTCGGTCCACTTGGCGACCACCAGGGTGGCGACGCCGTTGCCGATCAGGTTCGTGAGCGCCCGGGCCTCGGACATGAAGCGGTCGATGCCGAGGATCAGCGCCAGGCCGGCCACCGGCACGTGGCCCACCGCCGACAGGGTCGCCGCCAGCACGATGAAGCCGCTGCCCGTCACGCCGGCCGCGCCCTTCGACGTCAGCAGCAGCACGCCGAGCAGCGTGACCTGCTGCATCAGGGTCATCGGCGTGTTGGTGGCCTGGGCGATGAAAACGGCCGCCATCGTCAGATAGATCGAGGTGCCGTCGAGGTTGAACGAATAGCCGGTCGGGATCACCAGGCCGACGACGGTCTTCTTGGCGCCGAGGTTCTCCATCTTCTCCATCATCCGCGGCAGCACGGATTCGGACGACGAGGTGCCCAGCACGATCAGCAGTTCTTCCTTGATGTACTTGATGAACTTCCAGATGCTGAACCCATGCAGCCGAGCGATCGTGCCGAGCACCACGAAGATGAACAGCAGGCAGGTCAGGTAGAAGGTGCCCATCAGCTTGCCGAGCGAGAACAGCGAGCCGATGCCGTACTTGCCGATCGTGAAGGCCATCGCGCCGAAGGCGCCGATCGGCGCCAGCTTCATGATGTAGTTGACGATCACGAACAGCACGTGCGAGCCCTTCTCGATGATGTCGAAGATCAGCGTGCCGCGGCCGCCGAACCGGTGCAGCGCGAAGCCGAACAGCACCGCGATCAGCAGCACCTGAAGGATCTCGCCCTTGGCGAAGGCATCGACCAGCGTGCTGGGGATGACGTGCAGCAGGAAGTCGACCGTGCCCTCCATCTTGCCCGGCCCCGTATAGGCGGCCAGCGCCCGCGTGTCGAGCGAGGCCGGGTCGATGTTCATGCCGGCGCCGGGCCTGAACACGTTGACCAGCACCAGCCCGACCACCAGCGCGATGCTGCTGACGATCTCGAAATAGAGCAGCGCCAGCCCGCCGGTCTTGCCGACCTTCTTCATGTCCTCCATGCCCGCGATGCCGACCACCACGGTGCAGAAGATGATCGGCGCGATCATCATCTTGATCAGCTTGATGAAGCCGTCGCCGAGCGGCTTCATGGTCTCGCCGACCGAGGGATAGAAGTGCCCGAGCAGCACGCCGATGACCACGGCCGTGATCACCTGGACGTAGAGCGACCGGTACAAGGGCAGCTTCGCCGCCGGAGCGGCCGGCATTGCGGTGGGGGTCATGCGGGATCTCCTGGTGTGATGTGTTGTGAGCGGAGGCGCAAATGAAAAAACCCGCCGTGGCGGGTTTCTTCGTGGCTTGTTCCAGGGTGGCGCCTCAGTGCATGTGGAGCCCACCATTGACCGAGAAGTCGGCCCCGGTGGAATAACCGCCCTCGTCGGTCGCCAGCCAGGCGATGATCGAGGCGATCTCGCTCGGCTCGCCCAGGCGCTTGACCGGGATGGTGCCGACGATCTTGTCGAGCACTTCCTGGCGGATCGCCTTCACCATGTCGGTGCCGATGTAGCCCGGGCTGACCGTGTTGACGGTCACGCCCTTGGCGGCGAGCTCCTGTGCCAGCGCCATCGTGAAGCCGTGCATGCCGGCCTTGGCGGCCGAGTAGTTGGTCTGGCCGGCCTGGCCCTTGGCGCCGTTGACCGAGCTGATGTTGATGATCCGGCCCCAGCCCTTCTCGACCATGTCCCCCACCACCTGCTTGGTGACGTTGAACATGCTGTTGAGGTTGGTCTCGATCACCGAGCTCCAGTCTTCCGGCGTCATCTTGAGGAACATCCGGTCGCGCGTGATGCCCGCGTTGTTGACCAGGACGTCGATGCTGCCGTGCTCGGCCTTGGCCTTGGTGAAGGCCTCGACGGTGGACTGCCAGTCCCCGACATTGCCGACCGAGGCATGGAACTCGTAGCCCTCGGCCTTCTGCTCCGCCAGCCACTTGGCGTGGTCGCGGGTGGGGCCGCAACCGGCGATGACGGTGAACCCGTCCTTGGCCAGGCGCTGGCAAATGGCCGTTCCGATGCCCCCCATGCCCCCGGTGACGTATGCGACTTTTTTGCTCATGAAGTTTCCTTGGTATTTGCGAGCCTGAACAGGCGCTGATCACTTTATCGAAGTTTTCGGCGCACGCCCGATGAGGAAAACACTGACCCCTCAATGCAACCGGGTGTCACAAGCCGTCCATATACTGAGTCGATGTCCTCCATCGAGCTGATCGACATCGCCAAGTCCTGGGGCGACGCCACCGCCTTGCAGTCTGTCAACCTGCAGATCCAGGCCGGCTCCTTCTGCGTGCTGCTCGGCCCCTCGGGCTGCGGCAAGTCGACCACGCTGCGGATCCTGGCCGGGCTGGAGACCGCCACCGAAGGCCGGGTGGTCATCGATGGCCGCGACGTCACCGCCCTGCCGCCGGCCCAGCGCGGGATCGCGATGGTGTTCCAGAACTACGCCCTCTTCCCGCACCTGAGCGTGGCCGAGAACATCGCCTTCGGCTTGTCGGTGCGCAAGACACCGGCGGCCGAAAGCGCACGCCGGCTGCGCGAGGTCGCCGCCCTGCTCGGCCTCGAGGCCCTGCTCGATCGCAAGCCCTCGCAGCTCTCGGGCGGCCAGCAGCAGCGGGTGGCGCTGGGCCGGGCGCTGGTGGCGCAGGCCAAGGTCTGTCTCATGGATGAACCGCTGTCCAACCTGGACGCGCAACTGCGCCAGGACATGCGCCGCGAACTGCGCGACCTGCAGCGCCAGCTGGGCCTGACGGTGGTCTATGTCACGCACGACCAGACCGAGGCGATGAGCATGGCCGACCAGGTGGTGTTGCTGAACCGCGGCCGCATCGAGCAGGCCGGCCTGCCGCGCACGCTCTACGCCCGCCCCGCCACCACCTTCGCGGCCCGCTTCATCGGCACCCCGGCCATGAACCTGGTGGCGCTGGAAGGCGGCTGCATCGCCGGCAGCGCGGTCGCCACCGGCCATGACGCCGCCCTGCTGGGTGTTCGGCCCGAAGCCATCGCGCTCGCGCCGCGCGGCATCCCCGCCATGGTGCAGGGCCTCGAATACCTGGGCGCCGACCTGGTGCTGCGCTGCGCGGTCGGCAGCCAGGTGCTGCTGGTGCGCACGGCCGGCGGCTGCGACGCCGCGCCGGGCGACCGGGTCGGGCTGCACTGGGCACCCGGAGACAGCCACGGCTTCGATGCCGCCGGCCACCGCATCGATTGATTTCACTCCCGAGGAAGAAGACGACCATGAAACGCAAGACTTTCGTCCGGGGCCTGGCCCTGCCCCTGCTGGCCGCCAGCGGCCTGTTCACCGCCGGGGTCCACGCCCAGGCACCGGTGGAACTCCAGTTCTACTACCCGGTGGCCGTCGGCGGCCCGATCGCCAAGACCATCGACGGCTTCGCGGCCGGCTTCATGAAGGAGAACCCGGGCGTCAAGGTCTCGCCGATCTACGCCGGCACCTACCAGGAAACCATCGTCAAGGCCCTGACCGCGCACAAGTCGGGCACGCCGCCGGTCACCTCGGTGCTGCTGTCGACCGACATGTTCACCCTGATCGACGAGGAGGCGATCGTGCCCTTCGACGACTTCGTGAAGACGGCCGAGGACAAGGCCTGGCTGGGCGGCTTCTACAAGGCCTTCATGATGAACAGCCAGACCGGCGGCAAGACCTGGGGCATTCCGTTCCAGCGTTCGACCGTGGTCATGTACTGGAACAAGGAGCTGTTCAAGGAAGCCGGCCTCGATCCCGAGAAGCCGCCGACGAACTGGGCGGAGCTCAAGGCGGCCGCCACCAAGCTGACAAGAAAGGACGCCAGCGGAAAGGTCACGCAATGGGGGGTGCAGATCCCGTCGAGCGGCTTCCCCTACTGGCTGTTCCAGACCCTGACGACGCCGAACGACGCGATCCTCGCCAGCGAGGCCGGCACCGCCGTGAAGTTCGACGATCCCAAGGTGATCGAGGCCCTGCAGTACTGGGTCGACCTCGGCAAGGCCGGCATCCACCCGCCCGGCGTCGTCGAGTGGGGCACCACGCCCAAGGACTTCTTCGAGAAGAAGGCGGCGATCATCTACACCACCACCGGCAACCTGACCAACATCAAGGCCAACGCCAAGTTCGACTTCGGCGTCGGCATGATCCCGGGCAACAAGCGCCGCGGCTCGCCCACCGGCGGCGGCAACTTCTACATCTTCAAGAAGTCGACGCCGGCGCAGCAGGATGCCGCCTTCAAGTTCGTCAAGTGGATCACCCAGCCCGAGCGCGCCGCGCAATGGAGCATGGACACGGGCTACGTCGCGGTGTCGCCGGCTGCCTACGAGACCGACACGCTGCGCAAGTACGGCCGCGACTTCCCCGCCGCGCTGGTGGCGCGCGACCAGTTGCCGGTGTCGGTGGCCGAGTTCTCCACCCATGACAACCAGCGCGTGACCAAGGCGCTCAACGACGGGCTGCAGGCCGCGCTGACCGGCAGCAAGACGCCGGCGCAGGCCATGCAGGACGCGCAGCGCGAGGCCGACCGGATCCTGCGCGCGTCCAAGTGAGGCACGGCACCACCGCCGGCAGCAGCGCCGCCCGCGAGGCGGTGCACGCCTGGCTGCTGCTGTTGCCGGCGCTGGTGCTGCTGGTCGCGTTCACGCACTGGCCGGCCATCTCGACGCTGGTCGACAGCTTCTACTCGACGCCCAAGGGCAGCCGACCCGGCGTCTGGGTCGGACTCGAGAACTACCAGGTCATGGTCGGCGACCCGGTGTTCTGGAAGGCGGTGCGCAACAACCTGTGGTTCGCGGGCGCGACCATTCCGCTGTCGATCGCGCTGGCGCTGGTGATGGCGCTGTGGGTCAACGAGCGCATCGCAGGCCGCGCCTTCCTGCGCATGGCCTACTTCACGCCGACCGTGCTGCCGATGATCGCGGTCGCCAACATCTGGCTGTTCTTCTACACGCCGCAGTACGGCCTGCTGGAGCAGATCACGGGTGCGCTCGGCCTGCCCTCGCACAACTGGCTCGGCAGCCCGTCGACGGCGCTCGGCGCCGTGACGCTGGTGGCGATCTGGAAGGAAGCGGGCTTCTTCATGATCTTCTACCTGGCCGCGTTGCAGACCCTCAATCCGAGCCTGCGCGAGGCGGCGGCGATCGAAGGCGCCTCGCGCTGGTACTTCTTCCGCCGGGTGCAGTGGCCGCTCCTGATGCCGACCACGGTGTTCGTGCTGGTCAATGCCTTCATCAACGCCTTCCGGATGGTCGACCACCTGTTCGTGCTGACCCGCGGCGGGCCCGACAACGCCTCGATCCTGCTGCTCTACCACCTGTACGAGGTCGGCTTCAGCTTCTGGGACACGGCCTACGCCTCGGCGATCACGGTGGTGCTGGTGGTGGTGCTGGCGGGCATCGCGCTGTTCCAGTTCTTCGTGCTCGACCGCAAGGTGCACTACAAGTGAGCGCGCCGACCCAACGCCTGGCCTACAACGAGCCGACACTGCTCGACACCCTGGCCGCCTGGCTGCTCGCGCTGCTGTGGATCCTGCCGCTGGCCTATGCGGTCTGGACCGCCTTCCACCCGGCCGAATTCTCGACCCGCTTCGCGCTCGCGGCGCCGCTCACGCTGGACAACTTCCGCCGTGCCTGGGAGGCCGCGCCGTTCGCGCGCTACTTCCTCAACACCACGCTGCTGGTGGCGATGGTGCTGGCGGTGCAGCTGGTGCTGGGCACGCTCGCGGCCTACGCCTTCGCGCGCTACCGGTTCAAGGGCCGCGGCATCGCCTTCGCCCTGGTGCTGGTGCAGCTGATGATCATGCCGGACATCCTGCTGGTCGAGAACTACAAGACCATGGCCCGGCTCGGCCTGGTCGACACGCTGCTGGCCATCGGCCTGCCCTACTTCGCCTCGGCCTTCGCGATCTTCCTGTTGCGCCAGACCTTCATGGGCATCCCGAAGGAGCTCGACGAGGCCGCGCGGGTCGAGGGCGCCAGCGCGCTGCAGACGCTGTGGCGCATCTACGTGCCGCTCGCCCGGCCGGTCTACACGGCCTTCGCGCTGGTGTCGGTGAGCTTCCACTGGAATAATTTCCTCTGGCCGCTCATCATTACCAACAGCGTCAACGCGCGGCCGCTGACCGTCGGCCTGCAGGTGTTTTCCTCGGTCGACCAGGGCGTCGACTGGTCGGTCATCACGGCCGCCACCTTGATGACCTCGGCGCCGCTGCTGATCGCCTTCCTGCTTTTCCAGCGGCAGTTCGTGCAGAGCTTCATGAGGGCCGGCATCAAATGAAACTCGTCACCTGGAACACCCAATGGTGCCGCGGCCTCGACGGCGTCGTGAGCCCGCGGCGCATCGTCGACGGCGCCCGCGCCATGGCCGACTTCGACGTACTGTGCCTGCAGGAGATCGCCTGCGGCTTCGACGGCATGCCGGGCCAGCCCGGCGACCAGCCGGCCGAACTGCAGGCACTGCTGCCAGGCTTCCGGCTGTTCTTCGGCGCCGCCGTCGACGAGTTCGATGCCGACGGCCGGCCGATGCGCTTCGGCAACCTGATCGCCACCCGGCTGCCGGTGTCGCGGGTCCAGCATCACCCCCTGCCCTGGCCGGCCGATCCGAGCGTGAGCAGCATGCCGCGCATGTGCACCGTGGTCACGCTGGCCAGCCCCGAATTGGGATCGCTGCGCGTGATGACCACCCACCTGGAGTACTACTCGCCGAGCCAGCGCCTGGCCCAGGCCCGCGCTTTGCGCGCCCTGCATCTGGAGGCTTGCGAGCAGGCCGCGGCCCCGCCGATCGACCCGCGCGAAGTCTCGCCCTTCCAGGCCAAGGCGCACACGCCGCAGGCGATCCTGTGCGGCGACTTCAACATGGCGGCGAGCGACCCGGCCTACGACGAGATCGTGCAGGCCTTCGTCGACCCGGCGCTGCCGGCCGGGGGCACGCCCGCGAGGCGGCTGCAGGACGCCTGGCCGCTGGCCCACCCCGAGCGGCCGCACGACGCCACCTTCCGCCTGTTCGACCGCACCTACGGCCCCGACCCGGTCGCCTGCGACTTCGTCTTCGTGAGCGATTCGCTGGCGCCGCGGGTGCGAAAGGTCGAGGTCGACCTGCAGACGCAGGCCTCGGACCATCAACCGGTCATGATCGAACTCGGGGACTGATCACTCCCCCTGGATGCCCGCGGCCCGGATCACCTTGCCCCACTTGGCGACCTCGGCCGTCAGGTGCGTGCGCAGCGCCTCGGGCGTGACCTTGTCCATCGGCACGATCTCCGAGCTCAGGTCGGCCAGGCGCTGCTTGACCACCGGGTCCTGCAGCGCCACGCGCAACGCGGCGTTGATCTTGTCGACCACCGCCGGCGGCGTGCCCTTCGGCGCATAGACGCCGTGCCAGACCCGCACGTCGAAGCCCTTCAGGCCCTGCTCGTCGAGCGTCGGGATGTTCGGCAGGCTCGACAGGCGCTGCGGCGTGGTCACGCCGAACACCTTGACCCGGTTGCCCTCCTTGATCACCGGCGCGGTCTGCGTGGTCTGGTCGCACAGCAGGTCGACCTGGCCGCCCATCAGGTCGTTGAGCGCCGGACCGGCGCCCTTGTAGGGCACGGTGGTCAGCGCGACCCCGATCTGGCTCGTGAACAGCAGGCCGCAGAGCTGCGACACCGCACCGACGCCGGCATTGGCCAGCGACACCTTGTCCTTGTGGGTCTTGACGTAGGCCAGCAGCTCCTGGAAGTTGTTGGCCGGAAAGTCCTTGCGCGACAGCAGCGTCATCGGCACGTCGAGCACCTGCCCGACGTACTCGAAGTCCTTCAGCGGGTCGTACGGCAGCTTCTTGTAGAGCGCCGGCGCGGTCGCCATGCCCATGTGGTGGATCAGGATGGTGTAGCCGTTCGGTGCTGCCCGCGCCACCCGCGCGGGTGCAATGGTGCCCCCGGCGCCGACCGTGTTCTCGACGATGACCGTCTGGCCCAGCGACTTGCCCATCGGGAGCGCGAGCATGCGCGCGACCACGTCGGTGGGGCCGCCGGCCGAATACGGCACCACCAGCGTGACGGGCTTGTCGGGCCAGGCCGCCTGGGCGGCGGCCGGTGCCTGGAGGGTGGCCAGGGCAGCGCCCAGGGTGACGCCGATCAGCGCCTTCAGCTTCGAATCCATGTTGTCTCCCGAGTAGAGCGGGCATGGTCGGCGCTGCGCGGCAAACGCGCAATCGGCGAATTCGGAAGGCGGGCTTCGGTTTTCGAGAACCCCGTGCAGGAATGCGCAGATCGCACCCTGCCGGGCGACTCACTCACATCACGCCGAAGGTCGCCAGCGCCTCGCAGGCGCTCATGCCGCCGCGGATCGCGTCGGCCACCTTGTTCTCGGTGCGCACCTTGTCCAGGGCCTTGGCCACCGCCTCGCCCTCGACCGCGCGCGGGATCACCAGCACGCCCTCGCGGTCGCCGAACAGCAGGTCGCCGGGCGCGATGCGCACGCCCTCGATCTCGATCGTGCAGCGGTAGTCGATGACCTGGCCGCGCACGCCCTGGTCCTGCGCATAGGTACCGCGGCAGAAGACATCGAAGCCGAGCCGCTCGATTTCTCCGGCGTCGCGCACGTAGCCGTCGAGGATCGCGCCCGCCGCCTTCAGGTGGCGGGCCCGGGTCGACATCAGGCCGCCCCACAGCGCATAGCGCAGCGAGGCACCGGTGGCGATGTAGATCTCGCCGGGCTGGAGGTCGTCGAGCGCCTCCAGCATCAGGCCGAAAGGCTTGCCCGACAGAGGACCGGCCGAGCGCGTGCCGTCGTTGATGACGTCGGCCTCGAGCACCGGCATGGCACGGCCGACGATGCGCATCGATTTCTCGAGCGGCGCGATGCCGGCCGGCAGGAACTGGTGCTGGTACCCCATGGTGTCCAGCACGTCGCCCACCGCGGCGACGAACAGTTCGTCGCGGATCTGGCGAAAGAGCTGTGCGTCGCTCAAGAGATCAGCGCTCGATGGTGAGCGCCACGCCCATGCCGCCGCCGATGCACAGCGAGGCGATGCCCTTCTTGGCGTTCTGCCGCTGCATCTCGTGCAGCAGCGTGACCAGGATGCGGCAGCCCGACGCGCCGATCGGGTGGCCGATGGCGATCGCGCCGCCGTTCACGTTGACCTTGTTGACGTCCCAGCCCATCTCGCGGTTCACCGCGCAGGCCTGGGCCGCGAAGGCCTCGTTGATCTCGAGCACGTCGAGGTCCTGCGGCTTCCAGCCGGCGCGCTGCAGCGCCTTCTGCGACGCCGGCACGGGGCCCATGCCCATGAAGGCCGGGTCGAGCCCGGTGCTGGCGTAGCTGGCGATCCGCCCGAGCGGCTTCAGGCCCAGCGCGGCCGCCTTCTTGGCGGTCATGACCATCACGGCGGCGGCGCCGTCGTTCAGGCCCGAGGCATTGCCGGCGGTCACGCCGCCGGCCTTGTCGAAGGCGGGGCGCAGGGCGGCCAGCACTTCGGCGGTGCTCTTGCGGTTGATGAACTCGTCCTTGTCGAAGACGACCGGGTCGCCCTTCTTCTGCGGGATGTTGACGGCAACGATCTCGTCCTTGAACTTGCCGGCGTCCTGCGCGGCCGCGGCCTTGGTCTGGCTGCCGAGCGCGAGTTCGTCCTGCGCGGCCCGGCTGATGTCGTACTTCTTGGCCACGTTCTCGGCCGTGATGCCCATGTGGTACTGGTTGTAGACGTCCCACAGGCCGTCGATGATCATCGAGTCGACCAGCTTCCAGTCGCCCATGCGCTGGCCGTTGCGCGAGTTCGGCAGCACGTGCGGCGCCATGCTCATGCTCTCCTGGCCGCCAGCGATCACGATTTCGCTGTCGCCCGTGGCCACGGCCTGCGCCGCCAGCATCACGGCCTTGAGGCCCGAGCCGCAGACCGCGTTGATGGTCAGCGCCGGCGTCTCCTTGGCGATGCCGCTCTTCAGCAGCGCCTGGCGCGCCGGATTCTGGCCGCTGCCCGCGGTCAGCACCTGGCCCATGATGACTTCGCCGATCTGGTCGTTGCCGACGTTCGCGCGCGCCAGCAACTCCTTGATCACGATGGCACCGAGTTCGGTGGCCGGGATGCTGCCCAGCGATCCGCCGAACTTGCCCACGGCGGTACGTGCGGCTGAAACGATGACGATGTCTTCCATGATGTGCTCTCCGGTGCGTGGATTGATGTGACAGAAAAAACGTGAGTGGTCAGGCCTTGGCCTTGACATAGCGGCCCGGCGCCGGCTCACTCGCCTTGTAGGCGCTGCCTTTGCCATAAGCCTTGGGGGCAGCGATCTGCTTGCCCGCGTGGGTCTTCAGCCAGTCGGACCAGTCGGTCCACCAGCTGCCGGGATGCTCGGTCGCGCCGGCCAGCCATTCGGCCTGGGTGGCCGGCAGCTTGCCGTCGGCGCGGATCCAGTGGCTGCGCTTTTTCTTCGCCGGCGGATTGATCACGCCGGCGATGTGGCCCGAGGCGCCCATCACGAAGCGCTTCTTGCCGCTCAGCACCTGCGTCGAGGCATAGGCGCCGCCGATCGGCACGATGTGGTCCTCGCGCGAGCCGTAGATGTAGACCGGCGCCTCGATGGCCCCGAGGTCGACCGGCTCGCCGGCCACCGTCAGCGCGCCCGGCACCGCGAGCTTGTTCTCGTGGTAGGTGTTGCGCAGGTACCAGCAGTACATCGGGCCCGGCAGGTTGGTGGCGTCGCTGTTCCAGTAGAGCAGGTCGAAGGGCGGCGGCGTCTCGCCCTTCAGGTAGTTGCCCACCACGTAGTTCCAGACCAGGTCGTTGGGCCGCAGGAAGCTGAAGGTGGAGGCCAGCTCGCCGCCCTGCAGCAGCCCGCCCTGCCCCATCTGCATCTCGCGGAACTGGACGAAGTTCTCGTCGATGAAGATGTCGAGCACCCCGGTGTCGGTGAAGTTGAGCAAGGTGGTCAGCAGGGTGACCGAGGCTGCCGGCTGCTCGCCGCGCGCCGCCAGCACGGCCAGCGCGGTGCTCAGGATGGTGCCGCCGACGCAGAAGCCGAGGGTGTCGATCTGGCCGCCCTGCTTGTCCTGGCCGGTGATCTCCTGCGTGACGTGGATCGCCTTGATGGCGGCATCCTCGATGTACTGGTCCCAGGTGTACTGCGCCATCGACGCATCGGGGTTGCGCCAGCTCACGACGAAGACGCGGTGCCCCTGCTCGACCGCATAGCGGATCAGCGAATTCTCCGGCTGCAGGTCGAGGATGTAGAACTTGTTGATGCACGGCGGCACCAGCAGCAGCGGCCGCTCGTAGACCTTCGCGGTCAGCGGCTTGTATTCGAGCAGCTGGAACAGGTCGTTTTCGAACACCACGGCGCCTTCGGTGGTGCCGACGTTGCGGCCGACCTCGAAGGCGCTTTCGTCGGTCATGCTGACGTGGCCCTGCTGCAGGTCGTGAATCAGGTTCTGGATGCCCTTGGCGATGCTCTCGCCCTGGGTCTCGAGCGCCTTCTTCTGGGCCTCGGCGTTGAAGGCCAGGTAGTTGCTGGGCGCCGAAGCCGCCATCCATTGCTCGACCGCGAAGCGCAGCCGCGAGCGGGTCTTGGCGTCGGCTTCGACCGCTTCCGCCATGCCCATCAGGGTGCGGGCGTTCAGCAGGTAGATCGCAGCCGAGAAGGACGAGACCGGATTGCTGCCCCAGGCGGAGCCCGCAAAGCGCTTGTCGACGCCGGCCTGGGCCGCGAAGCCGTTGTGCCAGAGCGCGCTGGCTTCGGTGACGTATTGCTCCTGCAGCTGGCGCAGCTTCTCGCCCGAGAACGACAACTGGGGCATCTGGCTCCAGGGGGCGCCGGCCGAGGCCGTTCCCTGGGCGCCGAGCGACTGGAAGGATTCGAGGGCTTTCTCCCATCCCTGCGTGAGCGCCTGCTGGAAGGGCGCGAAAGTCTCGGCCCCGGGGGCTTGTGCGTGTTTCATGATGTCTCCTGCTGCCTCGCCTCGTGCATTCGGGTTTTGAGTATGCTGTATTCGCCAGGGCCCCACCAGCGCGGCCCGCCATACCTGCCTGAAAACATCATCTATGCACCTCGTCGTGATCGCCTGGCTTTATGTGGCCCTGATGATGGCCGTGGCGGAAGCCACCAACACCACCGGCACCGTGCTCGGCGCGATCGTTACCTTTGTACTCTACGGCCTTTTGCCGGTGGCACTGGTGGTTTACCTGATGGCCACGCCGGCCCGGCGAAGGGCGCTCAAGGCCCGCGAGGCCGCCGAGCGCGAGGCGGCCGTACGAGCGCACGCGCAGGCCGCCCGGGGCGATTCAGGGGCGCCAGATGCAGGCCGCGAAGCGGCCGCTGGCGCGGTCGCGCCGGTGCGAGAAAAAACGTAACGGGTTGTGCACCGTGCACCAGGCTTCGCTGCCATCGTTGCCATGAAGCCGCGTGACGCCGGCCGCCTGCAGCCGCTGGCGCGCCAGGCCGGCCAGATCGGCCATCCATTTGCCGGGGCTGCCCGCGGGGCGAAAGCAACGGCTGGCCGCGGGTGAGGCGGCGACGAAGGCCGCGCGCACTTCATCGCCAACCTCGAAGGCGTCCGGGCCGATGCAGGGCCCGAGCCAGGCCATCAGCGCCGGCGCGCCGCCCTCGCCCCCGAAGGCGGCGACCGTGCGTTCGAGCACGCCCGCGGCCAGCCCGCGCCAGCCCGCATGCGCGGCCGCCACGCGGCGGCCTGCCGCATCGGTGAAGAGCACCGGCAGGCAGTCGGCGACCATGATCGTGCAGGCGACACCGCGTTCGGCGGTGCTGCAGGCGTCGGCGGCGGCGCCGTCGGCCGTGCGGCTGTCGAGTTCCACGATCTCGGTGCCGTGCACCTGTTGCAGGAACACCGGGTGCGCGCCCAGCGCCGCTTCGAGCCGGGCCCGGTTGGTCCGCACGCTGGCCGGATCGTCGCCCACATGGCCGCCCAGGTTGAGGCTCCGGCAGGCTCCCGCCGAGACGCCGCCATCGCGCGTGGTGCAGAGCGCCCGCACGCCGGCGGGCAGCGGCCAGTCGGGCACCAGCCAGTCCGGCATGCTCACGCTTCGGCGTCGGGACAGCGCGAAGGCTGGGCCCGCTGGAAGGCGTCGAGCTGCATGCAGGCCTCGAAGGCCGCCATGGTGCGCGGCAGGCCGCTGAAGTCGCAGTCGAAGCGCTGGCCATTGAAGACCTGCGGCACCAGGCAGCAGTCGGCCATGGTGGGGGTGTTGCCGAAGCAATAGGTGCTCGCCGGATGCTGGGCCAGCTGGCGCTCGAAGGCCAGCATGCCTTCGCGCACCCAGTGGCGGTACCAGCCGTTCTTGGCGTCGTCGTCGAGCTTGAGCTCGCGCACCAGGTACTTGAGCACGCGCAGGTTGTTGAGCGGATGGATCTCGCAGGCGATCGACTCCGACAGCGCCCGCACGCGGGCCCGGCCGACCGGATCGTGCGGCAGCAGCGGCGGCTCGGGCTGGATCTCGTCCAGGTATTCGATGATCGCCATCGACTGCGTGAAGCGCTCGCCGTCGTCCTCGAGCAGCGGCACCAGCATGTCGGGCGAGATCGCCGCGAAAGGGCCGGTCTTGTGCTCGCCGCGCGCGATGTGCACCGGGATGTACTCGTAGTCGAGGCCCTTCAGGTTCAGCGCGATGCGCACGCGGAAGGACGCGGAGGAGCGGAAATAGTTGTGCAGCTTCATCATCCGGCAAGCATAGCCGTGCCGCCTGCCCCCGGCCACGTCGCGGACAAGCGGCGGCGCCCTCTGGCACACTTCCCGTTTCGCTGAAAAAGGACGCCTTTCCCATGACTGCCGAGTTTGTTTTCACCCCCCATCCGGTCGTGTCGATCCCGGTGGTCGGCCAGGCCGCGCGTTTTCCGGTCCACCGCATCTACTGCGTCGGCCGCAACTACGAAGAGCACGCCAAGGAAATGGGTTTCACCGGACGCGAGCCGCCCTTCTTCTTCATGAAGCCGGCCGATGCCGTGGTGGTGGTCGACGCCGGCGCGACCGGCCGCATGGACTACCCCACGCTGACCAAGAACCTGCACCACGAGATCGAACTGGTCGCGGCCATCGGCACCGGCGGCCGGAACATCGCCGCCGCCGACGCGATGAAGCACATCTACGGCTATGCCGTCGGCCTGGACATGACGCGCCGCGACCTGCAGAACGACATGAAGAAGCAGGGCCGGCCCTGGGACATCGGCAAGAGCTTCGAGCAGAGCGCGCCGATCGGCCCGATCGTGCCGGCGGCCCAGGCCGGGGACATCGAGCACGCCGGGATCTCGGTGCAGGTCGGCGGCACCGACCGCCAGCGCAGCAACGTCGGCAAGCTGATCTGGAACCTGGCCGAGACCATCGAACACCTGTCGGCGGCCTGGGAACTGCAGCCCGGCGACCTGATCTTCACGGGCACGCCCGAGGGCGTGGCGGCGGTGGTCGCCGGCGACACGCTGGTCGGCGAGATCACCGGCCTGCCGTCGCTGACGGTCCAGATCGTCTAGTCACGCCCATGATCCTGCGCGTCCCCATCAAGCACTGCAAGAACTGCGGCACCGCCGTGGTCTACCGCCTGCCGGACGACGGCGACACCAAGGAGCGCGCGGTCTGCCCGGCCTGCAACACGGTCCACTACGAGAACCCGCTCAACGTGGTCGGCACGATCCCGGTCCTGGGCCAGCGGGTGCTGCTGTGCAAGCGCAACATCGAGCCGCGCTGGGGCAAGTGGACCCTGCCGGCCGGCTTCATGGAACTCGGCGAGACCACCGAACAGGGAGCGGCGCGCGAGACCGACGAAGAGGCCGGCGCCGAGTACGAGATGGAGGGCCTGTTCGCCGTGATGAGCGTGGTGCGGGTCGGCCAGGTCCACCTGTTCTATCGGGCGCGGCTGCTGAGCGATCGCTTCGATCCGGGCCACGAGACCATCGAGGCCCGGCTCTTCACCGAAGAAGAGATCCCGTGGGAGGAGATCGCCTTTCGCACCGTGCGCGAGGCGCTGCAGCGCTACTTCGACGACCGTCGCCGGGGCAGCTTCGATCGCGTCCACACGGTGACCATCGAATGACGGCGCGCCGCAGTTGGACGCCGGCGCTGCTGCTCGGCCTGGCGATGACGGCGGCCGCGCGCGCCCCGGCCGAGCCTGTGGGCGAGGTCGACACCGCCTTCAAGCTCATCGGCCCCGATCACAAGATCGTGGTCGAGGCCTACGACGACCCGAAGGTCAGCGGCGTGACCTGCTACGTCTCGCGCGCCAAGACCGGCGGCGTCTCCGGCGCGCTGGGCCTGGCCGAGGACAAGTCCGAGGCCTCGATCGCCTGCCGCCAGGTGGGGCCGGTGAGCGTCACGCAGCCGCTGCCCAAGCGCGAGGAGGTCTACAGCGAGCGGCTGTCGCTCCTCTTCAAGCGGCTGCGCGTGGTGCGGCTGGTCGACCCCAAGCGCAACACGCTGGTCTACCTGACCTATTCCGACCTGCTGGTCGACGGCTCGCCGAAGAACAGCGTCACCGCGGTGGCGATCGATCGGGCCACGCCGATCCCGATGAAGTAGCGCGAGGCGCCGGCGGATGAGCGACAACGCCCCAGGCAACGCCATTCGCGCCCTCTACGGTGCGCTCTGGCGCTACGCCGAAGGCGCCCGGCCGCAACTGCTGGCCGCGACCGCACTGCTAACCGGCTCGCAGCTGCTGCGGCTCACCATGCCCTGGCTGGCGGCCCAGGCCATCAACGCGCTGCAGACCGGCGACTTCGCCGGCTCCGGCCGCTGGATCGGGGCGCTGACGGCGGTCTACGTCGCCTCGTGGCTGGTGCACGGGCCGGGCCGGATCCTCGAGCGCAACGTCGGCCTGCAGGTGCGCGAACGGCTGGCCGACATGCTCTACGCCCGGATCGCCGCCGCCCCGCTGGCCTGGCAGGACGGCCACCATTCGGGCGAGATGCAGCACCGCGTGCACCAGGCCAGCAAGGCGCTGTCGGACTTCGCGCAGAACCAGTTCGTCTATCTCACCAACATCGTCAACTTCATCGGGCCGCTGGTGGCGCTGACCCTGCTGTCGCGCGCCAGCGGCGCGATCGCCATCACCGGCTACGTGGTGATCGCCATCCTGGTGCTGCGTTTCGACCGGGCGCTGATGCGGCTGGCCCGGGCCGAGAACGACGCCGACCGCCGCTACGTGGCCGCCCTGCTCGACTTCCTCGGCAACGCCTCGACCGTGATCGGTTTGCGCCTGTCGGCCGCATCGCGCCTGCTGCTGGGGCGGCGCATGGCCGCGATCTCGGTGCCGCTCAAGCGCACCGTGGTGCTCAACGAAGGCAAGTGGTTCGCGGTCGACATCCTCGGCCTGGCGCTGACCTGGGGCCTGGTGGTGGTCTACGTCTGGCAGTCGCGGGCGCCGGGCCAGGCGGTGCTGCTGGGCGGGGTGTTCATGATCTACCAGTACGCCCAGCAGGCCGCGGGCGTGGTCTCCTCGATGGCCGCCAACTTCCAGTCCTTCGCCCGCATGCACACCGACTACACCAGCGCCGCGCCGATCTGGCAGGCGCCCGCGCGGGTGCCGGACCTGGCCGAGGAGGCCATTGACCGCGATGCCGCCTGGCGCACGATCGCGATCGAGCACCTGGTCTGGCGCTACGACCCGCGCGGCACGCCGGCGGCCATGGCAGAGCCGGCGCGCAGCGGGCTGCACGACGTCTCGCTGGCCCTCGGCCGCGGCCAGCGCATCGCGCTGGTCGGCCCGAGCGGCGGCGGCAAGAGCACGCTGCTGCGCGTGCTGGCCGGCCTCTATGCGCCGCAGCAGGGCAGGCTGGCGATCGACGGCCAGCCGCAGCCATGGCCGCGGCTGCGCACCCTGGCGACGCTGATCCCGCAGGAGACCGAGGTGTTCGAGGCCAGCGTGCGCGAGAACCTCGGCTTCGGCCAGCCGGCGAGCGACGACGACCTGCACGCGGCGATGCATGCCAGCACCTTCGACGAGGTGCTGCAGGCCACGCACGGCGACCTCGACACGCCGCTGTCGGAGCGCGGCTTCAACCTGTCAGGCGGCCAGCGCCAGCGCCTGTGCCTCGCGCGCGGCGTGCTGGCGGCCCGGGGCAGTTCCCTGCTGCTGCTCGACGAGCCGACCAGTGCGCTCGACGCAGCCACCGAGGCCCGGGTGCTCGAACGCATCGCGGCCGCATTTCCCGACGCCTGCCTGGTCGCGTCGATCCACCGCCTGAGCCTGCTGGAGCGCTTCGACACGGTGGTGCTCATGGAGGCCGGCCAGGTGGTCGACGCCGGCCCGCGCGAGGCGGTGCTGGCGCGCCAGCCGCTGCTGCAACGCATGGTCGCACCTGCTCCGGCCGCCGCATGCTAAAACCGCGGTCCGGTCACGCGCCGGGGAACCCTTCGCTGCGATCACGTTCCATCCAAGCCATGCACATCCAGAATCCACTCTCCCGCGCCGCCGCCCTCGCGGCGGGCGCCGTCGCGATCGCCGCCTTGACGGCCTGTACGACGACCCCGCCGCAGAGCACCAGCCCGCCCTTCTACCCCTTGCCGCCCTCGGGCCAGGCGGTGCCCCCCGCGGCGACGCCGCCGGCGCCGAAGCCGCAGGCGATCTTCATCCGCCCGGCGCCGGGGCGCACCCTGTCCGGCTTCGACGGCAGCCGCAACAAGGGCATCGATATCGCGGGCAACCTGGGCGACCCGGTGCTCGCCGCGGCCGACGGCCGGGTGGTGTACGTGGGTGGCGAACTGCGGGGCTACGGCAACATGGTCATCGTCCAGCACAACGACACCTTCCTGACCGCCTACGCCAACGCCAAGACCATCCTGGTCAAGGAGAAGGACGTGGTGCGCCAGGGCCAGAAGATCGCCGAGATCGGCAACAGCGACGCCGACCGCGTGAAGCTGCACTTCGAGATCCGCAAGCAGGGCGTGGCGGTGGATCCCGAGCCCTACCTGAACGGCACCTTGCGCTGAGCTGTTGCCGTTGTAGGCGTCCTCCGTCGTCGCAAGGCGATGTTCGCCGGGACTTCCTTTCGCTGCGCTGGCGTCCAATACGCAGCAAACGACAAGGAGCCCCCGATGAACTGCGAAGCGATCCATTGCCCCGACGTGGGCACCGTCAGGTTCGCGATCTACCCTGATGGTTTTGACGGACCTCGCATCATCGCCCACATCTCGGAACGCGCCCTTCGCGAGTGCTTCGGCGCCCATCCGGACGAACCCGGCCTGATCTCCGCCTGCCAGGCGAACTTCGGCCTCATCGAGGCCAAGGCACTGGCCCGCTACGCCGCCCGGCCCGGGGCTGCGGTGCTGCTTGCACCGGCCGACTTCGGCGCCGTCGACGCGCTCGCCGAAGTCTGAGCCTGGCGCTCAGTGCGGGACGCCGCCGGTGATGCCGGCCATGCCGGTCGACTGGCCGATCGCCTCGGTGCCGGTGTTGTGCGAGGCGGCCACGGCCTCACGGTAGACCGCTTCGCGCGACACGCCCTGCGAATTCACCATCGGCGCGGCGGTCGACTGGCCGATGGCCTCGGTGCCCGATGCATGCGACGCCGCGATCGCGTCGGCGTCGACCTCCGGCCTGGCGGCCGAGTTCATCTGCAGCGGGTGGTAGTCCGATCCATCCGATTGGGCGTTGGCGCTGAGCGCACCGAGCGAGGCCATGGCGCCGAAGACGCCCACGGCGAGACCCTTGATCAAAGCATGCATGCAAATCTCCTTCAGGCCCTGCCCCGTGCACGCCGACGCGGCGCCACGGAGGGCTTGCACGCACTCTAGGCGCCAAGAATGAGCCGGGAATGAGCGCCGCGCCGACGCCTTAGGAATCCCGCTGCACCAGGTAGCCCACGCTGGCCCGCAGCCAGTCCAGGTCCGGACCGGGAGGCACGCCGGCGAAGGCCGACAGGTCGAACTCCTTGGCCGCCGCCTCCGCCAGCGCGAGCGCCGATTGCCGCGCCCATTCGATGCTCCCGGTGCCCGCCACGATGTCGTGCATGCGGAACACCTCGCGCGGCAGCCGGCGCTCGCGCGGACGCGACAGGAAGTTGCTCATCCAGTCGCGCTCGGCCCGGCCGGCGTGGGCCAGCGCATGGGTCAGCACCAGGGTGCGCTTGCCCTCCCACAGGTCGCCATCGATCTCCTTGCCGTAGCGCGCTTCGTCGCCGCTCAGGTTGAGCACGTCGTCCGTGATCTGGAAGGCCAGGCCCAGCAGGTAGCCGAAGCGGTCGAAGCGGCCGAGGTTCGGATCCTCGGGGTCGGCCACCAGCGCGCCGATGCGCAATGGATGGATGAAGCTGTACCAGGCCGTCTTCTTCAAGGCCAGCCGCAGGTAGTCGTCGGTGCCGACCGAGAGGTCGTTGTCGCGCACCCAGCCCAGTTCCATCGCCTGGCCTTCGAGCGTCTCCATCAGCATGTGGTCGATCTCGTCGAGGATGCGCAGCGCGCCGGCCGGCCCGAGGAATTCCCCGCTGCGGCGCACCAGCCGCATGGCCAGCGCATTCATCGCGTCGCCGGTGTTCACGGCCAGCGGGATGCCGGCGCGCCGGTGCATGGTGGGCACGCCGCGCCGGAACTCGCTGCCGTCCTCGATGTCGTCGTGGACCAGGAAGGCGTTGTGCAGCATCTCGATGCCGGCCGCGGCGGGCAGCGCGTGCTCGGCCTGACCGCCCAGGGCGCGCGTCGTCGCCAGGCACAGGGCCGGCCGCAAGCCCTTGCCCGAACGCGACATGAAGTCCTTCACCAGCGCATACAGGTGGGTCTGCGGCTCCCAGTCGGGCACGCCGGACTCCAGCGTCTGGGTGACCATGCCGCGGTACCACGCCATGCGCTCGACGAAGCCGCCCGGCCCGGTGACGCCGCCGATGCCGGGCACGCGGTCGGTGACCCGCAGCACGTTGTCGAGCGGCGTCGGCACGTAGGCCGAACCATGGCGCACCGCGGGATCGGAACCGAGCCCGGTGCCGGCACCGTCGATCGCCTGGTCCATCGCATCGAGCGCATCGGCCACCGGCGTCACGTAGGGGCTGATCGCCGCCATCAGCGGGCGCACCTGGTCGAGCAGCGGCGACGCCGCGCGCAGGGCCTGCAGCGCCACCTGGGTCAGCGAGGCATCCCACGGCTGGCCGGCCCGGTGGCGCGCCGCGTCGTGCAGGCGCCAGGGCGTCAGCACTTCGACTTCCTGCAGCGGCCAGACCTCGCAGCGCGGGCCGGCGAACGCCGCGGCGTCGAGCAGTGCGTTGACCGCCCGCCGCGCCGCCTCGTTGGCCCCTTCCATCGTCGCCAGGTCGGTGTGCGTTCGCACGTAGTCGGACGCCAGGAACAGGTTCGGCAAGGCGGTCGCCGCCTCGGGCCGCAGCGCCCAGGTGTTGACCAGGTTCACCAGCAGCGGCTCGGCGTTGGCGAGGAAGCCGGGACGGGTGGGATCGGGGGCGGTGTCGGAATCGAGAAACCAGGAATGCAGGTCCTCGTCGCGCAGGATCTCCCGCGTGGCGTTGAGCGAGCGCTTGAGCTGCCGCCAGGTCTCGCGGGCCACCTCGTCGCGCGAGCACTGCATCGCCGGCCGTCCGTCCGGGCCGGGCGCGGTCCAGTCGGAGACATCGACCGAGATGATGTCCTTGACGTCGCCGCAGGCCAGCATGGTCGGCACCACGCTGCGCCAGAACGGAAACTGCGAAATGCTGGTCAAGGCCCACTCGGAGTCGATGTGGATCACGTGGCCGTGCACCTCGGGCACGTCGCGGTACAGGTAGTACTGCACGCCGTTCATCCATTCGACGTTGGGCGCCAGCGTGCGCAGGTTGGCCAGCGACGGGTCGGCGGCCAGCAGGTCGTCGTTCACCAGCACCGCCATGCGCTCGAGCGGCACGGCGGCGATGTAGTGATCGCCTTGCACGACGGTGCGCACACCCTGCTCCGTCACCACGATGCCGCTCACCTTGCCGCCGGCGCACAGGATCTGCTCGACCTCGGCATTGAAGTGGTACTGCACGCCGCGCGCCTGCAGCCAGCTCAGCCAGGGATCGATCCAGATCAGGTTGGTCGGGCCGTCCAGCACCCGGTCGGTCGAGCCGCCGGTCGGGTTGACGATGGTCAGCATCAGCTGCGCGAAGATGTCGCCGATGGTGCGGGCGCTGGCCCGCCGCGCCTTGGCCGCCACCAGCGAGCGCGTGATGCCGTCGCCGAGGAATTTCTGGTAGGCCGCCGAGCGCCCGTCGGCGCCGATGAAATCCCACCAGCTGATGCTCTCGTACTCGTCGAGCCGGCGCTGCTCGCACGAGGTCAGGATCTGCCAGATCCGGGAGCCGAAGAAGGCCAGGTCGTCGGGCGTGAGACCCGTCACGGGACCGAAGGCGAGCAGGATGTCGCGCAGCACGGTGCCGGCATCGCCGGGCGTCTGCGGAAAGTTCGCCGGCACCTCGAAGGCCGGCTGGTCGTACTGCGTGAAGCCGACCCGCGTCGTCGCCACCAGATGGTCCGCCACCGGCCGGCCGTCGAAGGACGGGATGCGGCGCATGGTGTCGACCACGTGCTTGTAGAAGCCCGGGAAGAAGCGAAAGCCATGCTCGCCCGGCAGCTGGTGTTCGATGGCGGCGACGCCGCGGTCGGCCAGTTCGTGGCCGGCGCCGCCGTCCTCGTTGTCGCTCACCGGGATGCTGCGCGCCTTGCCGCCCGCGATGTCGCGGCGCTCGAGCACGACCACCTCGAAGCCGCGCTCGATCAGCTCATGGGCGGCGCTCATGCCCGCCACGCCACCGCCGAGGATGACGACCCTTTGCGGTTTCATCTGCGCTATGTGCCCGAACCGGCCCCCGTCTCACCGACCTTGCCGGGTCCGAAATCCTTGCTGCCCTTGACGCGGATCACCTTGACCGCCTTGGCCTCCTTGATGCGCAGCAGGATCTTCTCGTAGACCCGGAAGACGAACTGCGGCTCGTCCGTGACCTGCAGGAAGTTGAGCGACACGTCGGTGGCGACCACCAGCTCGACCGGCTCCGCGCCCAGCGCCACCACCACCCCGGTCTCCGGCGGCAGCGTCGACGTGCGCACCAGCGGTCCGCCGCCGAGAAACGGAATGATCCGGTCCTGCGGCAGCACCAGCGACCCTGGATCGGGCGTCTGGACCTCGGTGAAGAAGTCGTGGCCGAAGGCGACCGCGAAGGGCCCGAAATGGCCATCCCCCTCGAGCTCGCCGATGCAGGCCGACACGGCGGTCACCAGCCGGTTCTCCTCGGTCTTCGGGCCGACAAGATAGGCCTCTGTCGGCGGACGGGCCTGCAGCAGCCCGTCGGTCTCCTGGCCGCCGAGCACCTGGGCTACCGGCGAAGCCTTCGGCGGCAGCTTGCCCGCGCCGGCCAGGCCGCCGAACACGATGGTGTCCTCGAGCCGCGCCAGGATGTTGGCCGCGCGCCGGAACAGCTGCAGCGCGCTGTCCATGTCCGGGTCCGCCATCTGCGCACCGCGCAGGAACACGCGGACCTGCAGCGTCGGCAGCTGGACCGTGGTCTTGTCCTCGATCTGCAGCTTGGCAGCACCGGCCTCGCCGTAGCTGATGGTGTCGGCCGTGACATAGTCGGTGTTCCCCGGCAACGGCCCCACCAGCGGCAGGAAACCCGCCGCGACCCGGGCCCGTGCCGCCTCCTCCTGGATCACCTTGCGCACGCGCGCCCATTGCTCGTCGGTCCATGGAACCTGCTGGTTGTTGTCCGCCATCTCAACTCCTTGTGTGTTTGCCCTCGAGAACCCGTTCCACTCAGCAGGCGCCGCCGGCGCCTTCGGGTGCGCGCGGCAGCCCCGAGGACGGCAGCGGCTGCCCGACCCGAATCGCGTAAAGATCGAACCGGACCAGCAGATCGGCCATCGTCACCCGGCCGACCGCGATGCACTGCAGCCGGTTCAGCCACAGCCAGTCGGGGTGCGAGGTGACGAACTGCGGCGCCAGCACCAGCGGCGGCAGCGGGTCGTAGTCGTTGCGCAGCGCGCGCTCGTAGCCGTCCGGCCCGAGGTCGAAGATGCCGTAGTAGCGCGACAGCAGCAGCGCGCCGTCGTCGGTCTCGTAGGTGATGCGCACGTCGGCGACGCCCACGCCGTCGCGGCGCACCAGCATCCAGTCGCCGCCCTCGCCGCGGATCCGGGCGTTGATCTTCGGCCCGTGGATCTCGCCCGAGGCGATGTAGAAGGTGATGTGCAGCCCATCGGGCGCCGGACCGAAGGACTCCGGCGGCTTCGCCAGCTGGACGGTGAAGGCGCCTAGGAAGTCCGTGCCCCAGTCGTAGCGGGGAACGGTGCCCGGCGCCTGCACCGGCGCTGGCAGCGCGTCACCGCCAGGGGCAGCGGCCGGCACGCCGCGCACGCTGCGGACCGGGAGTTCGGCCACCAGCTGTCCGGCCCGATAGAGGATCGGCGCGTAGTCCACCCGCTCCCCGGCTGCGCAGGGCGGCAGCTGGGCCCGGAAGCACTGGGCGCCGGCGTCGGCATGGCGGCCATCGGGCCAGGCGCGCACCGAGGGCCGCTGCACCCCGTTCACGCGCCGCTCGACGACCAGCCGATGGCTCGGATGGGCGGGCGAGACCTGCCACCAGACATCGAGCGGCGTGCCGGCCTCCACCTCCGGGCGCAAGGCGTCGAACGCCACCGGGGCCGAGGCCGGCTTCATCCTAGCGCCCACCGCCTTCGAGCAGCGCGCGGGCGGCGCGCAACTCGGGTTGATCGAAGCTGTCGCTGAATCGCTCGTAGCAGCGCCGGACGAGCGCCATGCCCTCGGCCGCGCGGCCGGTGCGCGCGAGCAGCGCCTGGCGCGACATCGCGGCGCGCAGTTCGAGCGACAGGGCCTGCTGGGCCCGCGCCGTCGCCAGGGCCTGCTCGAAGGCCGCCTCCGCCTGCGCCAGCGCGCCGGCCTGCAGGTGGATCTCGCCCATCAGCCGGAAGACGTCCGGCAGCAGCACGCCGACGTGGCCACGCCGGGCCGTCTCGGCCGTGGCGGCGAGCATCTCGAGCGCCTCCTCGTCGCGGCCGGCCGCGCGCAGGCCTTCGGCGTGGATCACGGCCACCGTCGGCCCCATCAGGTCGGAGCGCGTGGCCCGGAACAGCGCCACGCCCTCGAACAGTTCCCTCAGGCCGTCGCTGCGGTCGCCCAGCCGCAGGCGGGCCCAGCCGCTGCTCATGACGCCGACGGCATACCAGAGCTCCCACCCTTCCGCGCGGGCGAAGCTCTTGACCTCCGAGGCATGGCCGAGCATGCGCTGCGGGTCGTGGTGGAAAGTCAGCATGTAGCAGGCGACGCCGAGCGCATTGCTCAATGCCGACGGGTGGTCCAGGTCGCGCGCCATCGCGATCATGTGGTCGAGTTCCGCCAGCCCCTGGTCCTGGTGGCCCATCATCCACAGGCTGCTGGCCAGCCCGGCAACCATGTTGACGGTGGAGCTGATCTGGAAGGTGTTGGTGAGCGTGCGCTCCTGCTCCAGCGCGTAGAGCGCGATGCCGGCCTGCGCATGCGCGATGCACTCGGCCCATTCGCCGCGGTAGTAGTGCGTGTAGGCGACCGCATGGCGGCCGGTCACCTCCAGCATCGGGACGCCGCTGGCCAGCGCCATCGACAGCGCCTCGTTCGCCGTGTCGAGCGCCCGGTCGAGCTGGCCGCCGACGAAGAGATTCGTCCACAGCCCCCAGATCGGCTCATAGAGCCGGTCGGGCCGCTCCAGCAGATGGCTCAGGCTGCGGGCCCGCTCGCACGCCAGCGCCACCGTGGGCGAGGCCCAGCCGTAGAGCGTCATCAGCGTCGGTGCGATCGCGATCTGGAGCTCCAGCTCCTTGGTCAGCACCTCGTCCGAGGTCGGCAACTTGGCCAGGCCTTCGAGGGCCCGCGTGAAATGTCCGTGGGCCTCGGGAACGGCCATGCGGGTCAGGGCCCGCTGCCCGGCGGCGAACCAGTGGTCGCTGCTTTCCGCGTGATGGCCGGCACCCGACAAGTGGCGCGCGACGATCTCCGGCCGCAGCGCCACCTCGCCGCCGAAATCGGACAGCAGCACCCGCGCGATCCGTTCGTGGAAGCGCTGGCGCGTCGAGCGCAGCAGCGACTCGTAGGCGGCCATCTGGACCAGCGCGTGCTTGAAGACGAAGGTGGTGGGCGCGGCGGTGGACACCTGCCAGGCCAGGCCGGCGGACAGGATGCGCTGGAGATCGTCCGCCAGGTCCTTGTCGCTGCGCTCGCTGACCGCGCGCAGCTGGGCATAGGTGAACTCGCGCCCGATCGTGGCCGCGAGCTGCGCGGTGCCGCGCGCTTCGCCGAGCCGGTCGATGCGCGCCATCAGCGAGGCGTCGACGCTGGCCGGGATCAGGTCCGAGGGCAGCGCGCCCGTGAGCGCCCACGAATACTCGTTCTCCTGCAGCACGCCGGCCTCGATCACCGCCCGCGCCACCTCCTCGATGAACAGCGGCACGCCGTCGCAGCGCTGGGTGATCTCGCGGATCACGTCGCCCGGCACCGGCTTGCCGTGGGCGACATGGCGAACGACCGCCTCGACCTCGGCATGGTCGAGGCGCGAGACATCGACCAGGGGCGTGGCCTCGTCGTCCGGCCATGCCGCCTCGAACTCGGGCCGGGCCGTGAACAGGCCGAGCAGCGGCAGCCGGCGCGCGCGCGACACCAGCAGTTCGAGCACTTCGAGCGTTGACGGATCGGCCCAATGCAGATCCTCCGCCACCAGGATGGTCGGGTGGCGCGATGCGATGGCCTCGATGACGGCGACCAGCGTCTCGATCGTTCGGACGCGGCGGCGCGTGGGCGACAGCTCCAGGGCCGGATAGCGCTCGGCCACCGGGATCGACAGCAGCGCCGCCAGCAGCGGAGCCGCATCGGCGGCCCTGATGCCCAGCGCCGCCAGTTGCTGGTCGATGCGGCTGAGCCGTTCCTCCGGCTCGGTGGCGCCCGCCAGGCCCAGCACGCGTTCGAGCAGCTCGATGACCGGCAGGAACGCGCTGTTCTTCGCGAACTGGGTGCAGCGCACGGCGAGCACCGTGGTGTCCGCGCTCGCCACCTGGCCCCTGAACTCGGCGACCAGCCGCGATTTTCCGATGCCCGGCTCGCCGCGCACGGTGACGAAGCGCGCCGCACCGGATCTGGCCGCCGTCCAGTGCGCCGCCAGCAGCGCATGCTCGTGCCCGCGGCCGACGTAGAGGGTCAGCAGGTCGACCCGCTCCAGCCCCGGGACGACGCCGCCGGCGCGAGTGACGCGCCAGAGGCGGACCGCCGAAGCCACGCCCTTGAGCTCGAACTCGCCCCGCGGCTCGCCCTGGAAATGCTCGTGGGCGATGCGCCAGGTGGCTTCGGTGACCCACAGGGTGTCGGGCTCCGCGAGCGCCTGCACCCGCGATGCGATGTTGGGCGCATCGCCCATCGCGATGTTCTCGCGCCGGGCGCCGGTTCCGACCGGGCTGACCACGACCCGCCCGGTGTCGGCGCCGACCCGGATCCGCAGCCTGGCGCCCGACGGCCGCGCCGAGGCCTGGTTCAGCTGTTCGGTGCCCTGGAGGATTTCGAGGCCGCAGCTGACGGCCCGCCGGGCATCGTCCTCGTGCGCCCGCGGGAAGCCGAAATAGATCTGGACGCCATCGCCCAGGAACTGGGAGATATAGCCGTCGTACCGTTCGGCCGTCTCCTGGCAGACCCGCTGGAAGTCGCCCAGCATTTCATGCAGGTCTTCGGGGTCGAGCGTCTGCGACAGCGCGGTCGACCCGACGACGTCGCAAGTGAGCACCGTGATCTGCCGCCGCTCGCCATCGGCGCGCTGGACGGCGAAGTCCAGCAGCACCCCGCAGCCGCCGCAAAAGCGCGCAATCTCCGAATTGGCGAAAGCGCACGAGGGGCAAATCAACATTCACCCCCCGGCAACAGGTCGGCCCGCTGTCGTTGCTGCCAGGCTTGCGCCTCCTGTTCGAGAAGCGCATACGCCCGCGCGACGAGGTCGCCCGGATCGGTGCAAAAGGCATTGGGAGCAGCCACGGCGGCACTGGACCGATCCCGCAGTCCGCGAGGCGCCGCGCAGGCAGATTCATGCACGACAGGCGAACGAGAGAACGGCGTGCCGCCCTGGTAGTCCCTCCCTGGTTGTCGCAGGAGGTGCATAAATAGACTTTACCGAAGATTACTGACTGATACTAGTTTTGGTCAGTAAATAGAATTCAAAACCAAGGCCGTGCGTGGCGCGGCGGCATCGGTTGGCCGCTTCCCGCTTCGCCCTTGTTACCAGTTCCGGATGTCCGGGTTCTGGTAGCTGAAGTCGTTCGGCAGGTCGAGGTTGGAGTAGGAGAACGACAGGCTGATGTCCATCGACAGCACCTGGTGCCACCAGGCGAGCGGCAGGAACATCGTCTCGCCGGGCTCCACGACGACGTCCAGAACCTGGACCTCGCCGAAGAGCGGATAGCGGGCGAGGTCCGGGTTCTCGACGTCGACCGGGCTGAAGACGCCGTTGTAGTTGTAGAGCTTCGGCGTCTCCAGGGGCGAGACCAGGCGCCAGCGCTTGCGGCCGACCACCTGCGTGTGGAACAGCATGAGGGTGTCGTGATGCAGGGGCGTGGTGGTGCCGGCCGGCCCGAACCAGAACGACGAGCGGTGGCCGAGCTGCGAGCGGTCGCAGGCGGGCGGCAGCCGGCCGATGTCGTCCAAGAGCGGCGCGAACCCGGGACTGCGCAAGGCCTCGTTGTTGGCCGTCAGGTAGTAGTCGTTGGTCGGCCCGCCCGCGAGCACCCGGTCGACGAAGGGCCCCAGCTGCACGATCCGGCGATGTTCCAGCTTGTTCTCCTCGTAGTTCGGATCGGCGTTGCGGCCGTCCTGGATCTCGACGTCCAGATGGCCGAAGCGGCGCTTGAGGTCTTCGGGCGACCAGCGCTTCATGGCGCCCCAGTCCTTGGTGACGTCGGTCAGGACCACCGGACGGCAACCCCGCACGTAGCGCTCGACGAACTCGTCGCGCGACGGTGACTTGCGCTTCTCGACCACGCCATAGCGCGGCGCCGATGCCCACAGCTTCTGCAGGTTGGCCACCACCGTTTCGAGCTTGCGCTCGACCTTCTGCATCCGGCGGGCGGCGCGAAAGGCCGGGTCGCTCTCCATCCGGGCGATGGCCGCCTTCGCTTGCGCCGCGTCGATGCCGGCCGCCGTCATCGTCGAGAGCATCGAGTCGGGCGTGCATTCGCGCAGGCGGTTTTCGGCGATCCACTGAAGCCAGTCGTCGCTGACCGGCGCCTGCGCGCCGAGCTCGCGCGGCCGCGGCGCCGGCGGCAGCTCGGGGAGTTCGAGCCCGGCCTGCGATCGCCGCAGGATCTGCAGGGTCTCGGCGAAGACGGCATCCACGAAGGGCTTGTTGGGCGTGCCCGCGGGGATGCCCTTGTGGTCGTCGACGGCGCCCTCGATGACCTTGTCGATGAAGCCGCGGTTGCGCCGCTCGGCTTCCTGCAGCAGGGAATGAAGCAGGTAGGCCATGGCGCCCACCTGGGCGTTCTGGGTCCATTCAGCCGGGTCTGCGCTCATGCTCGCTCCGAAGATGATGGGTCGCTGGGGGTGGCCCCGACTGTCGCCCTTCAGCCCCGCCAGTGTCAAACCCCCGGAACGGCCTGCGCCCGGCTGCCCGCGGCGATGAACATGAACCCTTCCATGTCAGCGCACCAGCAGCACCGGCACCGTGCACTTCGCCAGCACCTTGGTGGCGACGGAGCCCAGCACCAGATTCTTCAGTGCCCCCACCCCGTGCGATCCCATGACCAGGAGATCGAAACGGCCCGATTCGGCATGGGCCGCGATCTCGTCCGCCGGATGGCCCACCTTGTGGACGAGCTCCGCCTCGATCCCCTGTTCGGCCAGTTGCGCCCGGACGGAATCGAGAACCACACGGGCATCGTCGTCGTAGTAGGCGCGCACGATCTCCGGCCCGGCGAACGCCGCCGCCCGGTGCGGCACCGGAAGGACGATGTGCAGCACCGTGAACGCATGCCCGGCCACCCATGAATCCTTGTGCGCTCCGAGGTAGGAAATCATTCGCTTCGTGTAGTCGCTGCCGTCGACGGCAAGAAGAACTTTCATGGCACCCTCCGGGGGAAGTCTGGATTCGCCAATGGTCGTCGCCCGGGCGCAGGCTTGTTTGCGCCAGATCAAGGCTCGGTGCTGCGGCGTCGGGATACTGAAGCCCTCACCACTGCATTCGGAAGGGGCTGACATGTACCAACGAATTCTGGTTCCCGTGGATGGCAGTCCGACGTCGGCGCGCGGGCTGGACGAGGCCATCCGCATCGCCAAGCTCACGCAAGGGCAGTTGCGGCTGCTCCACGTGATCGATGAACTGTCGTTCGCCCTGGCCATGGATGCCTATGCGGGCTTCGCCGGCG
This sequence comes from Variovorax davisae, assembly GCF_030316845.1. GTDB lineage: Bacteria > Pseudomonadota > Gammaproteobacteria > Burkholderiales > Burkholderiaceae_C > Variovorax > Variovorax davisae. Next base: position 205,431 of record NZ_JASZYS010000007.1, on the reverse strand, counting down.
ACTGGCTCGACACCCTGCGCGTCCAGGGCCGGACCCTCCTCGAAGGATGCAAGGCCACGGCGCAGGCCGCGGGCGTCGAAGCCGATGTCGCCTTGCGCGACACCTTTTCGGGATCGGTGCACGAACAGGTCACGGCCGAAGCCGCCGCCTGGCCCGCCGACCTGATCGTGCTCGGCACCCATGGGCGGCGCGGGGTCGGCCGGGTGGTGATGGGCAGCAGCGCCGAGAACATCCTGCGCTACGCCAGCGTGCCGGTCCTGCTGGTGCGCGCGTTGGCCGATTCGAAGGCGAAGTCCGAATCCCCGGCCGGGTTGGCCCGCCAGATCGAGAAAGCCTAGCACCTTGGCCGGATCGGCCGGCCAGCGGTGTGAAGCGGTTCCAGTCGACCGTCACCGGTCTTCCTTCGCGCGATACCGGCGATAGCGTGCGCGAGGCATCCGGGCACCGCCCCGCCGCCTCTTGATCTGCCTCGATGCGCCGCTCGGGACTTTGCAACTGCCTTGATCCAGATCGAAGAACCCGGCCGCCGATCGGCGTAGCCTGGCATCAGGGTCTGGGCAGGCCCTGGAGACAAATCATGACCAGTCAGATCGCGCAATGGCATGCCGAGCATGCCAACTTCTCCGTGCTTCTGGGCATTCTGGAGGAACAGGTCGCCAGCTTCCACGACGGCGGCAATCCGGACTACCACCTGATGCTCGACATCGTCTCCTACCTGCGAGAGTTCGGCGATTGCTTTCATCACCCGCGCGAAGACGCGGCCTTCACCTTGCTCGCGGCCCGCGATCCGCAGATGCGGCTGCCGATCAACCGGCTGCTCCAGGAGCACCGCGTGATTGCGGTGGCCGGAGAAGAACTGGTCGCCCACCTCAACGGCGTCATCAGCGATGCCTACGTCCTGCGCGCGACGGTGGAAGCGACGGCGGCGCTCTACCTTGCCTACTACCGGCACCACATTGCCACCGAGGAAAGACAAGTCCTCCCGCGTGCGCGGCTCCTGCTGAATGAACAGGACTGGGATGTCGTGGCCCGGGCGGCACCCGCGTGCCCGGATCCCTTGTTCGGGAACTCGCCAAGCGGAACCTACCTGCGGCTGAGCCGTGCGATCAGCGCCCAAAAGCACAAGGGGTCAGCCCCTTGCGAGAGCTAACCCCTTGATCGTATTGGTCGGTGTGAAAGGATTCGAACCTTCGACCCCTTGCACCCCATGCAAGTGCGCTACCAGGCTGCGCCACACACCGAAGCTCTCGATTATAGCCGCGCGAAATCAGTGACTCGTACCGAGCAGCTCACGAATTTCATTCAGTTCGCGCCGCAAGTAGAGCAATTGCGACAGATCGATGGCCCGCCCGGGCGCTTCGGCGCCCTCGGGCGGCGGCTCGATGCCGTCCTGCACGGCGGCATCGAACTCCTCCTGGTCGATCTCGATCGCCTCCATGCCCTCGAGCGGAACCTCGCCGGCGCGGCGCCGGTCGCGCTCGGTCTGGACCAGTTCCTGCAGCTTGTTGCGCGCGCCGCTGATGGTGAAGCCCTGGTCGTAGAGCAGGTCGCGGATGCGGCGGATCATGAGCACCTCGTGGTGCTGGTAGTAGCGCCGGTTGCCGCGCCGCTTCATCGGGCGAAGCTGCGTGAACTCCTGCTCCCAATAGCGCAGCACGTGCGGCTTGACGCCGCACAACTCGCCCACCTCACCGATCGTGAAGTAGCGTTTGACGGGGATCGGCGGGAGTGTTTTCTCCATTGAAATCAAGACAGTGCGAGCGAAACCTCATAGGTTACTCCACCGGCGCGCGGAGCACCAACGTTATTCGGCGCCCACGCTCCATTCGACCTCTTGCGGCGCCGCGGCGTCGATGCTTCCGTGGATTTGTTCCTTCAGCTTGGCGCTGGCGTGGAAGGTCGCCACGCGCCGCTCGCCGATCGGTATGGCCTCGCCGGTGCGCGGATTGCGCCCCGGCCGCGGCGCCTTGACGCGGATCTGGAAATTGCCGAAGCCCGAGATCTTGACGTCGGTGCCTTCGATCAGGCTGCCGGCGATCAGGTCGAAGAAGGCTTCCACCATGTCCTTGGACTCGCGCTTGTTCAGGCCGATCTGCTCGAACAGCAGGTCGGCCAGGTGCGCCTTGGTGAGCGCCGGCGTTTCAAGGGCTTCGAGCGTGAAATCCATGGCGTTCATACCCGCAGTCGGGCGCCGAGCCGGGCGCCGAGTTGATCGATGATCTTGCGCACCGCCGCTTCGACCTGTTCGTCGGTCAGCGCGCTGTCGCTGTTGAAGCCGAGCCGCACGGCCATGCTCTTCTCGCCCGCCGCCAGGCCGCCGCCCGCCACCGCGCCGTCGCGGCCGACCGTCGGGCGGTAAATGTCGAACAGCGCCAGATCGCGCAGCAGGCTGGCGTCCGAGGCGGCCCGGATCGCACCCATCAGCGCGTCGTGCGTGACCGCCTCGGCCACCACCAGCGCAAGGTCGCGCTCCACCGGCTGCTGCTTGGGCACCGGCTGCGCCACCGGCACCGGGCGCGCGCTCACCGCATCGAGCGCCAGCTCGAACAGGATCGGCGCCTGGGCGAAGTCCCACTTCTGGCGCCAGCGCGGATGCAGTTCGCCGACGACGCCGATCTCGCGGCCGTCGAGCAGCACGCGCGCCGCCCGCCCCGGATGCAGCGCCGGGTGTTCGGTCGGCTCGAAGGTCGGCACGCGGGGCGCCAGCAAGGCCTCGACGTCGCCCTTGATGTCGAAGAAGTCGACCCGTCCGGCCTTGCCTTCCCAGCGGCCCTCGGCCGCATCGCCCCAGGCCAGGCCGGCCAGCCGCATCGGCTGGTGGACGCCCTTGACGGTGCTGTCAGTGGTGACGACCGAAGCGTCGCGCAGGAACACGCGGCCGAGCTCGAACACCCGCACCTGCGTCGCCTTGCGGTCGAGGTTGAACTTCAGCACCTGCAGCAGCGAGCCGAGCAGCGACGAACGCATGACGCTCATCTGGCTGGCGATCGGGTTCAGCAGCTTGATCGGGTCGGCGTTGCCGGCCAGGTCCTGCTCCCAATGCGCTTCGACGAAGCTGAAGTTGATGGTCTCCTGGTAGCCCAGCGCGGCCACCCGATGGCGCAGCGAGAAGCGGCTGCGTTCGGCCTCCGGCGGGACGCGCGCGGTGATCGGGGCCAGCGGCGGCGTGGTCGGCAGGTTCTGGTAGCCGACCAGGCGGGCCACTTCCTCGATCAGGTCTTCCTCGATCAGCAGGTCGAAGCGATGCGGCGGCGGCGTGACCACCAGCGTGCCCTCGCCCTCCACCACCGGCAGCGCGAGCCGGCGCAAAGCATCGGCGCACTGGGCCTGCGTGAGCGGCATGCCGATCACGCGCGCCGCGCGCGCCACGCGCAGGGTCACGGGCCGGGCCTCGGGCAGGCGCAGGGTCTGGTCGTCCATCGCGCCGGCCACGCCGCCGCAGATCTCGGTCACCAGCTGCGTGATGCGCTCGATGATCTCGACGGTGCGGCTCGGGTCCACGCCGCGCTCGAAGCGATGCCCCGCATCGGTCGAGAAATTGAAGCGGCGCGAGCGGCCCTGGATGCTCTCGGGCCACCAGAAGGCGGCCTCGATGTAGATATTGCGGGTGTCGTCCGAGACCGCGGTGGCGTCGCCGCCCATGATGCCGGCCAGCGACTCGACCTCGCGCTCGTCGGCGATCACGCCGACCTTCTCGTCGACGGTGACGGTGTTGCCGTTGAGCAGCTTGAGCTGTTCGCCCGGCCGGCCCCAGCGCACCGTGAGCCCGCCATGGATCTTGTCGAGGTCGAAGATGTGGCTCGGCTGGCCGTACTCGAACATCACGTAGTTCGAGATGTCGACCAGCGGCGTCACGCTGCGCTGGCCGCAGCGCGCCAGCCGCTCGACCATCCAGGCCGGCGTCGCGACCTTCGTGTCGACCCCGCGCACGATGCGCCCGGAGAAGCGTCCGCACAGCTCGGGCGCTTCGACCCGGACCGCCAGCTTGTCGGTGGAGCCGACCGCCGACGGCGCGATCGCGGGCTTCTTCAGCGGCGCACCGGTCAGCGCCGCGAGTTCGCGCGCGATGCCGTAGACGCTCAGGCCATGCGCCAGGTTCGGCGTCAGCTTGAGGGTCAGCAGCGCATCGTCGAGCTTCAGCACCTCGCGAATGTCGGCGCCGATCGGCGCATCGGCGGCCAGTTCGAGCAGGCCGCCATGGTCGTCGCTGAGCTGGAGCTCGCGCGCCGAGCACAGCATGCCCTGGCTCTCGACGCCGCGCAGCTTGCCGAGCTTGATCAGGAAGGGCTTGCCGTCCTCGCCGGGCGGCAGTTCGGCGCCGACCAGCGCCAGCGGCACCTTGATGCCGACGCGCGCATTCGGCGCGCCGCAGACGATGTTGAGCAAGGCGCCCTGCCCGGCATCGACCTGGCACACGCGCAGGCGATCGGCGTTCGGGTGCTGGACGGCTTCCTTGATCTCGCCGACCACGATCTTGCTGAACGGCGGCGCCACCGGCCGCCGCTCCTCGACCTCGAAACCGCCCATCGTGAGCGTCTCGGCCAGGGCTTCGCTGCTGAGCTGCGGGTCGCAGAATTCGCGCAGCCAGGACTCGGGGAATTGCATCTCGTCGTACTCGTCGTTGTTTACTGGAATTGGCTCAGGAAGCGCAGGTCGCCGTCGAAGAACAGGCGCAGGTCGTTGACCCCGTAGCGCAGCATGGTGAGCCGGTCCGGCCCCATGCCGAAGGCGAAGCCGATGTAGCGCTCGGGGTCCAGCCCCATGTTGCGCACCACGTTCGGATGCACCTGGCCCGAACCCGCGACCTCCAGCCAGCGGCCGGCCAGCGGGCCGCTCTGGAACTGGATGTCGATCTCGGCGCTCGGCTCGGTGAAGGGAAAGAAGCTCGGACGGAAGCGCAGCACCAGGTCGTCGCTCTCGAAGAAGGTGCGGCAGAAATCGGTGAACACGACCTTCAGGTCCTTGAAGCTCACGTTCTCGCCCAGCCACAGGCCTTCGCACTGGTGGAACATCGGCGAGTGGGTGGCGTCGCTGTCGACCCGGTAGGTGCGGCCCGGCGCGATCACGCGGATCTCGGGCGCCTTGACCGTGCCGGTGGTGTCGGCGGCGGCGGCCTCGAACTGCGCCGCGTACTTCTTGACGTGCTGGTTCGCGTAGCGCACCTGCATCGGGCTGGTGTGCGGACGCAGGTTGTAGGGGATGCCGTCCTCGCCATCGATGTCGACGTAGAAGGTGTCCTGCATCGAGCGTGCCGGATGGTTCGGCGGGTTGTTGAGCGAGGTGAAGCTGTGCCAGTCGCTCTCGACCTCGGGGCCGTCGGCGACGTCGAAGCCCATGCTCGAGAAGATCGCCTCGATGCGCTCCAGCGTGCGGCTCACCGGGTGCAGCCCGCCGCCCACGCGGCGGCGGCCGGGCAGGCTGACGTCGAGCGCCTCGGCCCGCAGCTGCACCGCGAGCTCGTCATCGGCCAGCTGCTGGCGGCGCGCGGTCAGCGCGGCCTCGATGGCCTGCTTGGCGACGTTGATGGCTGCGCCGCGCGACTTCTTCTCGTCGACGCTGAGTGCGGCCATGCCCTTCATCAGCTCGGTGATGCGGCCGGCCTTGCCGAGAAACAGCGCCTTCGCGTTCTCGAGTTCGGCCGGGGCCTTCGCTTCGGCGAAGGCGGCGCGGGCGGTGTCGACCAGGGAGTCCAGCTCGTTCATGGAGAAATTCTTCGAGATCAAAAAAGAAATGCGAGGGCCGCCGCAGGATGAAAAAAGGGCTGGAGCCCTTTCAAGCGCCAGCCCTTCACGTGGGCGCAGATCGCCATCCGGAGACGGCGCTCTGCTGTGCAGGATCAAGCAGCCAGCTTGGCCTTGACCTGCTCCACGATGCCGGCAAAAGCGGCCTTGTCGTGCACGGCGATATCGGCCAGCATCTTGCGGTCGATCTCGATGCCCGCCTTGCGGATGCCGTTGGCGAACTGGCTGTAGGTCAGGCCCAGTTCACGCGAGGCGGCGTTGATACGCGCGATCCACAGTTGACGGAACACGCGCTTCTTGGTGCGGCGGTCACGGTAGGCATATTGGCCTGCCTTCATCACCGCCTGCTTGGCGATGCGGAAGACATTGCCGCGGCGACCGCGGAAACCCTTGGCGAGTGCGAGAACCTTCTTGTGGCGGGCGCGAGCCGTTACACCACGTTTGACGCGAGGCATGTGTGTACTCCTTGTTCGTCTGGATTAAATGCCGCTACCGGGCAACATGGCGGCCATCGAAACCATGTTGGTCTCGTGAACTGCCGTGGCACCGCGCAGGTGGCGCTTGTTCTTGGTGGTCTTCTTGGTCAGGATGTGACGCTTGAAGGCTTGACCGCGCTTGACGGTGCCACCGGGACGAACGCGGAAACGTTTTTTCGCGCTGCTCTTGGTCTTCATTTTGGGCATGTGAATGCTCCTTTAGTTTGTGCTCGTGAGGCGCCGCGGAAAATCCACGGGCTTGTTGGCCCCGAGACACTTCTTCATCCCGCCGCCGCCGTCACCCGAAGGCGAAGGCCACAGCGAAATCCTTGCAACAACTTGCCGGCTCGCGCCGGACTCAGGCTGCCGCGGGCGCCGCCGTCGGCGCTGCCGCTGCATCGGCGGCCGGCTTGGCCGCCCCGCCCGCCTTCTTGCGGCCCGGCGCGATCATCATGATCATCTGCCGGCCTTCGAGCTTCGGGAACTGCTCGACGACGATCAGGTCGGCGAGCTCGTCGCGAATGCGCTGCAACAGCGCCAGGCCGAGCTCCTGGTGGGTGATTTCACGACCGCGGAACCGCAGCGTGATCTTGCACTTGTCACCATCCTCAAGAAAGCGCCGGATGTTGCGCATCTTGATGTTGTAGTCACCATCGTCGGTACCGGGCCGGAACTTGATTTCCTTGACCTCGATGACCTTCTGCTTCGACTTCGCCTCGGCCGCCTTCTTCTGCTCGTGGTACTTGAACTTGCCGTACTCGATCAGCCGACAGACGGGCGGGTTGGCTGCCGCGACGACTTCGACCAGGTCGACGTCTTGTTCACCAGCCAGGCGCAGGGCCTCGGCAAGACTCACTACACCCAATGGCTCGTTCTCGGGCCCGATCAGGCGGACTTCCGGGGCCATGATTTCCCGGTTCAGGCGGTGTTGGCGTTCCTCGCGGTGGCGGCGGTCGCGGAATGCAGTAGCGATGGTCAGAATCCTTCAAACAATATGCTACAAAAAATGTAGCGATTGCCTTCAAAGTCCGCGCCCACAAGCCCCCTGATCACAAAATCAGCCCTTGAACTCGTTCAAATTCAAAGCTTGTGTTGGATGTCGTGGGCGATCTTTTGGGAGAACGCTTCCACCGACATGGCACCGAGGTCAAGATTGCCCCGGGCGCGCACTGCGACGGCACCTGCTTCCTTTTCCTTGTCGCCGACGACGAGGATGTAAGGCAGCTTTTGCAACGAATGCTTCCGTATTTTATACGTAATCTTCTCGTTGTGCAGATCCAGCGCCACCCTAAGCCCTTGATTCTGCAGCGTTTTGGCAACTTCCCCAGCGTAATCGGCCTGGTTTTCGCTGATATTGAGCACCGCGACCTGCACCGGAGCGAGCCAGGCGGGCAGCGCGCCGGCATGGTGTTCGATCAGCATGCCGATGAAGCGCTCCAGGCTGCCGACGATCGCGCGGTGCAGCATCACCGGGTGGGCGCGGCCGCTGGATTCCGTGACGTACTCGGCGCCCAGGCGCTCGGCCATGTTGAAGTCGACCTGCATCGTGCCGCACTGCCAGTGGCGGCCGATCGCGTCGCGCAGCGTGTACTCGATCTTGGGGCCGTAGAACGCGCCCTCTCCCGGCGAAATGACGAATTCCACGCCCGAGCGGCGCAGCGCCTCCATCAGCGCATTCTCGGCCTTGTCCCACAGTTCGTCGGAGCCGATGCGGTTGTCGGGCCGCGTCGCGACCTTGTAGAGGATGTCCGTGAAGCCGAAATCGGCATACACCTTGAGCAACTGCGCCGTGTAGGCCACGCATTCCTCGAGGATCTGGTCTTCCGTGCAGAACACGTGGCCGTCGTCCTGCGTGAAGCCGCGCACGCGCATGATGCCGTGCAGGCCGCCGGACGGCTCGTTGCGGTGGCACTGGCCGAACTCGCCGTAGCGCAGCGGCAGGTCGCGGTAGCTGCGCAGGTCCGACTTGAAGATCAGCACGTGGCCCGGGCAGTTCATCGGCTTCAGGGCGTAGTCGCGCTTCTCGGACTCCGTCGTGAACATGTTCTCGCGGTAGTTCTGCCAGTGGCCCGTCTTCTCCCACAGGCTCTTGTCGAGGATCTGCGGGCCCTTGACCTCCTGGTAGCCCGTCTCGCGGTAGATCCGGCGCATGTACTGCTCGACCTGCTGCCAGATCGACCAGCCCTTCGGGTGCCAGAAGACCAGGCCCGGCGCGGCCTCGTCGATGTGGAACAGGTCGAGTTCCTTGCCGAGCCGGCGGTGGTCGCGCTTCTCGGCCTCCTCGATCCGCTTGATGTAGTCGTCCAGCTGCTTCTTGTCGGCCCAGGCCGTGCCGTAGATGCGCTGCAACTGCTCGTTCTTGGCGTCGCCGCGCCAGTAGGCGCCGGCCAGCTTCGTGAGCTTGAAGACCTTCAGGAAGCGCGTGTTCGGCACGTGCGGGCCGCGGCACATGTCGACGTATTCCTGGTGGTAGTAGAGGCCCATCGCCTGCTCGTCGGGCATGTCCTCGACCAGGCGCAGCTTGTAGTCCTCGCCGCGGGACTTGAAGACGTCGATCACCTCGTCGCGCGGCGTCATCTTCTTCACCACGTCGTAGTCCTGCGCGATCAGTTCGCGCATCCGCTTCTCGATCGCCTCCATGTCCTCGGGCGTGAACGGGCGCTCGTACGAGATGTCGTAGTAGAAGCCTTCGTCGATCACCGGGCCGATCACCATCTTGGCCGTCGGATAGAGCTGCTTCACCGCGTGGCCGACCAGGTGGGCCGTCGAGTGGCGGATGATTTCCAGGCCCTCGTCGTCCTTGGGCGTGATGATCTGCAGCTTCGCCGAGTGGTCGATGATGTCGCTGGCATCGACCAGCCGGCCGTCGACCTTGCCGGCGACCGTCATCTTGGCCAGCCCGGGGCCGATCGATTTGGCAACGTCGGCCACCGAAACCGGGCCGGGAAACTCGCGCTGCGAGTTGTCGGGAAGCGTGATCTGGATCATGGAAAAACCTTCGTCGAGAAACAAAAAAGCGCGGTCCTGGGACCGCGCTTGGCTCTGGTTCATGGGCTGGAGCAATTTCCAGCGTGCGCGGCCTACCGGCCTTTTCCTTCGGGGAAAAGACCGCTCGTTGCTTGCGGTGTAGTTCGCGGTGTCATAACCAGGGTGCCTTTCTCGCTCTTGTTGGGTGCTGAGATGGAGCCGCAGATTCTATCCGCAGCGCCGTCAGCGCGCCGCGTCGGCGTTTTTCAGGCCCGGGACCTCGATCGGCTTCCCGCCCTTCGGGCCCCTCCCTTGTTTCGCTGCGCGGAGCACGCCATCGGCTTGCGCCGTCACGAAAAAGCCCCGCGTGATCGCTCACGCGGGGCTGTCACTCAGCGACCGTCAGGCCTCAGTGGAATTGTTCTTCCTCGGTCGAACCGGTCAGCGCCTTGACGCTGGACGAGCCGCCCTGGATGACGGTGGTCACGTCGTCGAAGTAGCCGGCGCCGACTTCCTGCTGGTGCGACACGAAGGTGTAGCCCTTGTCGCGCGCCGCGAATTCGGGTTCCTGCACCATGTTCACGTAGTGCTTCATGCCTTCGCCGTTGGCATAGGCGTGGGCGAACTGGAAGGTGTTGTACCAGTTGATGTGGATGCCGGCCAGCGTGATGAACTGGAACTTGTAGCCCAGCGCCGAGAGGTCTTCCTGGAACGAGGCGATCTGCTTGTCGTCGAGGTTCTTCTTCCAGTTGAAAGACGGCGAGCAGTTGTACGAGAGCAGCTTGCCCGGGCAGGCGGCGTGCACGGCCTGCGCGAATTCGCGCGCGAAGCCGATGTCCGGCACGCCGGTTTCGCACCACACCAGGTCGGCATAGGGCGCGTAGGCGACGCCGCGGCTGATCGACTGCTCGAGGCCGTTCTTGACGCGATAGAAGCCTTCCTGCGTGCGCTCACCGGTCAGGAAGGGCTTGTCGTTGGCGTCATGGTCGGAGGTGATCAGGTTGGCCGCTTCGGCATCGGTGCGGGCCAGCACGATGGTCGACACGCCCATCACGTCGGCCGCGAAGCGCGCGGAGATCAGCTTCTCGCAGGCCTCGTGCGTCGGCACCAGCACCTTGCCACCCATGTGGCCGCACTTCTTCACCGCAGCGAGTTGGTCTTCGAAGTGCACGCCCGCGGCGCCCGCGGCGATCATGTTCTTCATCAGTTCGAAGGCGTTGAGCACGCCGCCGAAGCCGGCTTCGGCATCGGCCACGATCGGCAGGAAGTAGTCGATGAATTCCTGGTCGCCCGGGTTCACGCCACGGCCCCACTGGATCTCGTCGGCGCGCTTGAAGGTGTTGTTGATGCGGCGGACCATGGTCGGCACCGAGTCGTAGGCGTAGAGCGACTGGTCCGGGTACATGGTTTCGGAGGTGTTGCCGTCGGCGGCGACCTGCCAGCCCGACAGGTACACGGCCTCGAGGCCGGCCTTGGCCTGCTGCATCGCCTGGCCGGCGCTGATCGCGCCGAAGGCATTGACGTAGCCCTTCTTGGCGTCGCCGTTGATCTTCTCCCACAGCTTCTCGGCACCGCGGCGCGCCAGCGTGTGCTCGATCGGCAGCGAGCCGCGCAGGCGCACCACGTCGGCGGCGCTGTAGCCGCGCTTGACGCCCTTCCAGCGCGGATTGGTCGCCCAATCCTTTTCGAGGGCGGCAATCTGCTGTTCGCGGCTCAGTTGTTCTGTGAGGGTCTGGGGCATGGTCACTCCGAGGGTTGATTGAGAGGTGGGCGCTGTCGCGTCTTGGGCTTTACTGTAAGCCAGTGCCGGACTCTTATGTCTTATAGAAGACATATTTTTGCACCAACAAAATCAACGACTTACGGCTGTTTTTCTCAATGCAAAATTAATTTTCTCGTATCGAGAAAAAATATTGCAGCGCAGCACCTGACGTTTTCACAATGCGAAGCGAGTTTTTCGCGCATGAAAGCCTCGTGCGCACAGGTGCATTCAGCCGCGCCGGAACCAGTCGCCGCTGGCGATCGGCGCCCGTCCGGCGATGCGCTCGGGCTGGATCTCGTAGACCAGGCAGGCCAGCGGCGCTCCGGCCACCAGCAGCTGCACTTCGCGCTTGATGTACTCGCCACCGTCGTCGGGCCCGACCTCTTCGAGCACATCCAGCTGCGCTTCCAGTGCCGGCGTGATGCGGTAGATCTCGCCCTGCACCCTGCCCTCGCCGCCCAGCACCGCGCCCGGATAGGCACCCAGGTCGTAGAGCGTGCCGGCGATCGCGCCGTCGGCGATGCGCAGCGGCGCGGGCGAGAAGCGTGCGATGTCGTTGCTGCCGCCTGCGCGCAGGGTGCCGTAGACGAAGACATGGCGGGGTGCTGGGAGGGAATCAGGCATCATCGAATCATCCTCGGAACGATTGCCCGATTGAACACCGCATCCCACGCCCCCGGCCGGTTGGTGGCCTATGGCTGCCTCGCCCTGAGCATGTCGCTGGTCGGCAGCTACGTCGCCCTCTCCAAGCCGTTGGTTGCCGCCTTCCCCGTTCTGCTGCTGGCCTGGCTGCGCTTCGGCATCGCGGCGCTGGCAATGCCGCACTGGCTTCGGCGGCCGCCCGGCGAGGCACCGATGAGCGGCCGCACCCGCGGGCTGGTCTTCCTCGAATCCTTCCTCGGCAACTTCCTGTTCTCGATCTGCATGCTGTTCGGCGTGAGCCTGACGAGTGCCGTGTCGGCCGGCGTGATCATGGCGTCGATCCCGGCGGTGGTGGCGATCGGCAGCCGCGTCTTCCTGCGCGAGAGCATCACGACCCGCGTCGCGCTGGCGATCGCCTGCGCCGCGTTCGGCATCGGCCTGCTGGCGCTGGCGCCGGCGGGCGCGCATGGCGGGCCCGCGGCCGGCGCCTCCATGCCCTGGCTGGGCAACCTGCTGGTGTTCTGCGCGGTGGTCTGCGAGGCCGCCTATGCGGTGATCGGCAAGTCGCTGACCGGACGGCTCGGACCCAAGCGCATCTCCTCGCTGATCAACCTCTGGGGCTTCGTGCTGTCGACGCCCTTCGGCATCTGGTTCGCGCTGCGCTTCGACTTCGGCGCGGTGTCGATGGGCCTCTGGAGCCTGCTGTTCGTCTATGCACTGGCCGCCAGCATCTGGACCGTGTGGCTCTGGATGACCGGCCTGAAGAGCGTCCCGGCCTCGCAGGCGGGCGTGTTCACGGTGATGCTGCCGGTGAGCGCCGCGCTGGTCGGCGTGCTGGTGCTCGGCGAGCGCCTGAGCACCGTGCAGGGGGTGGCCTTCGGGCTCGCGCTGCTCGGCGTCGTGCTCGCGACATGGCCCTCGCGCCGCAGTTGAAGCCGCTCCGAGGAGAACGGCGTCGCTTCTCCCTCTGAAAAAACAACAACTCCCAATGAAAAAGTCTCTTTTTCCCTTGGAAACGCGTTTCTTCTCCTTTAGCATCCGCAATGCCGATGGAGACACTGCTTTTCATTGGTGAAAGTGTCCAACCAAAAAAGGAATTCAACCATGGCAACTGCAAAGAAGGCTCCGGCCAAGAAAGCTCCCGCGAAGAAGGCCGCTCCGGCCAAGAAGGCGGCTGCACCGGCGAAGAAGGCAGCACCCGCCAAGAAGGCTGCTCCTGCAAAGAAGGCTGCTCCTGCGAAGAAGGCGGCTCCCGCCAAGAAGCGCACCCCCAACGCTGCGTTCATGAAGGCACTGACCCCCAGCGCGGCCCTCGCCGCCGTGGTCGGCTCGACGCCTCTGCCGCGCACCGCCGTGGTGAGCAAGCTGTGGGACTACATCAAGAAGAACAACCTTCAGGACAAGGCCAACAAGCGCAACATCAACGCCGACGCCAAGCTGAAGGAAATCTTCGGCAAGCCGCAAGTGTCGATGTTCGAACTGGCTTCGCTGATCGGCAAGCACGTCAAGTGAGCCCGCAGGCGCCGCGCGCGCCTGCCTCGAAAAAGCCGGCAGCCGCCGGCTTTTTTTTCGCCCCTAGGGCGTGTTCACCCTAATTTCCAGGGTCGCGAAGGCGTGCCAAGGCGGGCCAATCAAGGCGCACGACGCCGCACGTGCGTTGGCACGTGCAAGGCGTGCAACGCGGAGTGGCACGCCTTGGCATGCCTTCCCTTCGGGTTGCCCGGCCAAGGGGCCGTCTGCGGCGTTGCCCGCGCTTGCAAGGCGAAAGCCTTGCTGCGCACGGGCGCCTTGCATCCAGCCCCTTGGCCGTGCAACGCGATCCCTGGAAATAGGGTGAACACGCCCTAGCCTGCAGCCTGCGCCTGAGCCGAGCGGGTGATGGTGCTCAGCGTGCCACGGGTGGTGATCACCTCGGGGTCGAGCGGGATCTCGATCAGTGTCCCGGTATCGGCCGCCAGCGCGCGCAGCAGCGCCGCCTCGAACTGCGCCGTCGCGGTCACGCGCTCGGCCGCATAGCCATAGGCCCGCGCCAGGGCGCAGAAGTCGGGGTTGCGCAGCGCGGTGCCGCTGACCTTGGTCGGGTACTCGCGCTCCTGGTGCATGCGGATGGTGCCGAACATGCCGTTGTTGAGCAGCACGATGATGCTCTTGCCGCCGTGCTGCGCCGCCGTGGCCAGCTCCTGGCCGTTCATGAGGAAGTCGCCGTCGCCCGCGATCGTGAAGGCGACGCGGCCGGTCGCGATGCTGGCCGCGATGCCCGCCGGCACGCCGTAGCCCATCGCGCCGCTGGTGGGCGCCAGCTGCGTCTTGTGGCCCTTGGCCAGGCCGTGGTAGCGGAAGTAGCGATGCACCCAGCTGGCGAAGTTGCCCGCGCCGTTGGTGATCGCGGCATCCGCCGGCAGGTGCTTCTGCAGCAGCTGCACCACCGCCACCATGTCGACCTCGCCGCGCGGCGCCTCGGACGGCAGGCCGGCCAGCGGCTGCGGTTCGAGGTTGGCGAGGTAGTCGGCCTGGGCGGCCGCGGTCCAGGCCTCCCAGGGCAGCTCCGGCGGCGCGCTCAGCACCTCGAGGCTGCGCGCGGCCGAGGCCATGCCGGCATTGATCGCCAGGTCGGCCTGGTAGACGCGGTTGAGCTCTTCCGCGCTGGCATGGATGTGCACCAGCGTCTGTTTCGCCTTTGGCGCTTCGAGCAGCGTGTAGCCGCCGGTGGTCATCTCGCCCAGGCGCGGGCCGATCGCGAGGATCAGGTCGCTCTGGCGCACGCGCTCGGCCAGCTTCGGATTGATCGCGATGCCGACATCGCCCGCGTACTGCGGATGGTGGTTGTCGAAGGTGTCCTGGAAGCGGAAGGCGTTCGCCACCGGCAGCTTCCAGTTCTCGGCGAAGCGCTGCAGCGCCTGCGCCGCCTGGGGCGTCCAGCCGCCGCCGCCCGCGATCACCAGCGGACGCTCGGCCTTGAGCAGCAGCTCGCGCAGGGTGCGCAGCGCACCCGGGTCGCTCCAGGCGGCCACCGGCTCGACCCGCTGGAGAGGCCGCGCGGCCGTCATGCGGCGCAGCATGTCCTCCGGCAGCACCAGCACCACCGGGCCGGGGCGGCCGTTCATCGCGGTGGCGAAGGCGCGCGCCACGTACTCGGGGATCCGGTCGGCGTCGTCGATGCGCTCCACCCGCTTGGCGAAGCCCTTGGTGCTGGGGCCGAAGAAGCTCGCGTAGTCGACCTCCTGGAAGGCCTCGCGATCGCGGAAGTCGCTGCCGACGTCGCCGACGAAGAGCACCATCGGGGTCGAATCCTGGAAGGCGTTGTGGACGCCGATCGAGGCATTGGTGGCGCCCGGACCGCGCGTCACGAAGCACACGCCGGGCCGGTTGGAGAGCTTGCCGTGCGCCTCGGCCATGAAGGCCGCGCCGCCCTCCTGCCGGTTGACGATGAAGCGGATGCGATCGCCGTAGGCATGAAAGCCGTCGAGCACCGCCAGGAAGCTCTCGCCGGGAACGCCGAAGGCCAGTTCGACGCCTTGCTCGACCAGGCACTCGACAATCAGGTGGCCGGCAGGTTGGGATGGACTCATGGACGGGCGCCTCTTTCTCTCTGATGGGATGCAACGGGGATGTGCCGGATTATCCGTTCGCCCCGTGCCCGCTTGCCTTAATTCCCCAATTGGTTAAATTCGCCCCATGAAAGCTCCCACCCCGGCCGCCGCCGAACCGCGCTCGCGCGATGCCGACCGCTCGCAGCTCGCAATCCTCGAGGCCGCCCGCGACGAGTTTTCCCAGCGCGGCCTGGCCGGCGCCCGCATGGACAGCATCGCCGAGCGCGCCGGCCTCAACAAGCGCTTGATCTACTACTACTTCGGCAGCAAGGACGACCTCTTCCTGGCGGTGCTCGAAGGCACCTACGCCGACATCCGCGAGGCCGAGCAGCGGCTGCACCTGGACGAGGTCGAGCCGGTCGAGGCGGTCCGGCGGCTGGTCTCGTTCACCTGGCACTACTACCTCGAGCATCCCGAGTTCATCACGCTGCTCAACAGCGAGAACCTGCACCGGGCCGCGCACCTCAAGCGCTCCGAACGGATCCAGGACATGAATTCCCCGCTGGTCGCCCTGCTCGACGGCGTGCTCGAGCGCGGCCGGCGCGACAACCTGTTCCGGGCCGGCGTCGACCCGGTGCAGCTCTACATCTCGATCGCGTCGCTGTGCTACTTCTACCTGTCGAACAACGACACCCTGTCGGCCGTGTTCGGACGCGACCTGAGGGCCCCGAAGGCGATGGCGCAGCGCCTGTCGCACATGACCGACCTGGTGCTCGGCTACGTGCTGCGCTGATACGGGTATCTCCTAGTGGCTCGCCGGTTGACGAGCCGACGAGGGCGTTCCTAGAATTGCTAATTCACTTTTTGGTGAATTGAGTTGCGCGGCGCCGCCGTTCGATTCCAGGCCAAACCACCTCCTTCGTCGATGCTCCGCAATCTCCTGCTCGCACCTGCGCTCCGGCCCTTCCTGCTCATCCTGATGCTGCTAGTGCTGTGGGATCTCGCGATCCGCGTCTTCGGCATCCCGGCCTACCTGGTGCCGCCGCCGCTGGAGGTGGTCAAGATGCTCGGCGCCGAATGGCCGCGCCTGCTGGCCGAGAGCTGGAAGACCACGCTCGCCACGCTGGGCGGCTTCGCGCTCACCATCGTCATCGGCATTCCGATCGCGATGGTGATCGCCTATTCGCGCCTGGTGGAGTCGTATGTCTATCCGCTGCTGGTGTTCTCGCAGAGCATTCCCAAGGTGGCGATCGCACCGCTGTTCGTGGTGTGGTTCGGCTTCGGCATCTTCCCGAAGGTGATCTCGGCCTTCCTGCTGGGCTTCTTCCCGGTCGTGGTGTCGACCGTGATGGGTTTCAAGTCGGTCGAGCCCGACATGCTGGACCTGGCCCGCTCGATGGGCGCGAGCCGGCTGCAGACCTTCTTCAAGATCAGCCTGCCGCAGGCCCTGCCCGCGATCTTCAGCGGGCTCAAGGTCTCGGTCACGCTGGCGGTGGTGGGTGCCGTGGTCGGCGAGTTCGTCGGCTCCAACTCGGGCATCGGCTACGTGCTGCAGGTGGCCAACGGCAACTTCGACCTGCCGCTGATGTTCGCCGCGCTGGTGGTGCTGTCGAGCATCGGCGTGATCCTGTTCGTCGCCGTCGACGGAGTCGAGCGGCTGATGATCCCGTGGCACGCCTCGCAGCGCCACGTGCAGTGAGTTCCGTCGCTTTCAACATTCCACAGGAGACAAGCATGAAGATGATGACTTCGCTGATCGCCGGCGCCGCAGCCGCCCTGGTGCTCGCCGTGACACCCGCGCAGGCGCAGAACAAGCCGCAGGACAAGGTCACGCTGATGCTCAACTGGTACCTCTACAGCGAGCATGCGCCCTTCTTCCTGGGCAGGGAGCGCGGCTACTACGCCGAGGAAGGCATCGACCTCGAAATCCAGGAGGGCCGCGGCTCGGCCGTCACCGCCCAGGCGGTGGCCGCCCGCTCGGCGACCTTCGGCTACATCGACGTCACGACCATGATCAAAGCCGCCGCCAAGGGCGCGCCGCTGAAGTCGACCGGCGTGCTGTTCCAGGTCAGCCCGATGTCGGTGATGGGCTTCAGCGAGAAGGGCATCAAGGCGCCGAAGGACATCGTCGGCAAGACCGTGGCGGTGACGCCGGGCGACTCGATGTCGCAGATGTGGCCGCTGTTCCTCAAGGTCAACAACATCCAGCCCGACCAGATCAAGATCGTCTCGGGCGACGCCCAGACCAAGCTCAATGCCGTGACCACCGGCCAGGCCGACCTGCTGCTGGGCTACGTGATGGACCAGGCGATCAAGCTGCAGGACGCCACCGGCAAGCCGGTGACGCCGATCCGCTTCGCCGATTCGGGCGTCAACCAGATCAGCTCCGGGATCATCGCCAACAAGAACCTGCTGACCGAGAACCCCGACCTGGTGAAGCGCTTCATGCGGGCCTCCACGCGGGCGGCCGAAGCGGCCGAGAAAGACCCGGCCGCGGCGGTCGACGCGATGCTCAAGTCCAACCCCAAGGCCGGCGTGCGCGACACCCTGATCGTCGGCATGAAGCAGAGCGTGGCCCTCTATCACACCAAGGACACGGCCAACCAGCGGCCGTTCCGGGTGGCGATGAAGAACGTCAACGACTCGCTCGACCTGCTGGTGCAGTACGGCGGCATGGACGCGGCCACCCGCGGCAAGCCCGAAGACTACGTCACGCTCGACTACCTGCCGACCAACTGACCTGCTTCCCATGGCCCTGGACACACTCATCGAAGCGCGCGGCGTCGCCAAGACCTACCGGAGCAAGGACGGCCCGGTCGAGTCGCTCAAGCCGCTCGACTTCTCGATCCGCGAAGGCGAGTTCGTCTCGGTGGTGGGGCCTTCGGGCTGCGGCAAGAGCACGCTGCTGAAGATGGTGGCCGGGCTGCTGCCGATCAGCGCCGGCATGCTGACCCTGGCCGGCAAGCCCATCACAGGGCCGCAGAAGGACGTCGGCATCGTGTTCCAGAGCGCCGTGCTGCTGGCCTGGCGCAGCATCGAGGACAACATCCTGCTGCAGGCCGAGATCCGCCGCCTGCCCAAGGCCGCGGCGCGCGAGCGCGCCCGCGCGCTGATGCAGATGGCGGGCCTCGCCGGCTTCGAGAACAAGTACCCGTGGCAGCTCTCGGGCGGCATGCAGCAGCGGGCCTCGATCTGCCGCGCGCTGCTGCACGATCCCTCGGTGCTGCTGATGGACGAGCCCTTCGGCGCGCTCGACGCCATGACGCGCGAGAAGATGAACCTCGAGCTGCAGCGCATCTGGTCGGCCTCGAAGAAGACGGTGCTGCTGATCACCCACAGCATCCCCGAGGCGATCTTCCTGTCGGACCGGGTGATCGTGATGAGCGAGCGGCCAGGCTCGATCGCCGCCATCTACGACATCGACCTCCCGCGGCCCCGGCCGCTCGACGTCATGGGCACCGAACGCTTCGCTGCCTACGCCCGGACCCTGCGCGCGCATTTCTTCGCGCAGGGCCAGCTCGACGCTCACTGACAGCTGCCGTGACCGCTTCCGCCTCGCCCAGCGCACCGTCCGTGCGCATCCTCGCCATCGACTTCGGCGTGCGCGCGATGACCTTGCGCCTGCCCTTCAAGTTCGGCGCCGTCACGCTCACCCGCTGCCCGCAGGTGTTCGTGCGCGCCACCGTGGATTGCGGCGTGCAAGGCACGGCCCAGGGCTGGGCCGCCGAGCTGATGGTGCCGCGCTGGTTCGACAAGCGGCCCGGACTGAGCCAGGCCGACAACTTGCGCCATCTCCAGCTGGCGCTGGAAGCCGCCGCCGCGGCCTACACCCGCGGCGCGCCGGCGCCGGCCTTCGCCCTGTTCGCCCGGCACTACGAGGCGCTCACGAGCCAGGGCGAAGCCGCGGGGCTCACCGCCCTGTCCACGGGCTTCGGCCAGGCGGTGCTCGATCGCGCCGTGCTCGATGCGCTGTGCCGCGCGATGAAAGTGCCGGTGCAGGTCGCGTTCCAGCGCAACCTGGTCGGCATCGGCGACACGCCGCTGGCCGACGACCTGCGCGGCTGGAACTGGAACGGATGGCTGGCGCGGCTGGCGCCGGCCGACCATCTCGAGGCCCGCCACACGATCGGCATGCTGGACGCGCTGGAAGGCGACACCAAGGATGCGGCCGGGCTGCCGGTCAGCCTGCCCGCGGTGGTGCGCCGCTACGGCCACCGCTATTTCAAGATCAAGCTGGGCGGCGACCCCGTCGCCGACCTGGCGCGGCTCGATGCCGTGCTGGGCGCGCTCGACGCCGCAGCGCCCGGCCATCGCTTCAGCCTCGACGGCAACGAGCAGTACGCCGACATGGCGGCACTGCAGGCGCTGTGCGCCGGCCTGCGCACGCTGCCACGCCTGGCCGCGCGGCCCGACGCGCTGCTCTACATCGAGCAGCCGCTGCCACGCGAAGCCAGCATGGCACACGCGCTCGCAGGGCTCGGCGCCCCGGCAGCGCTGCTGCTCGACGAGGCCGACGGCACGCTCGACGCCTTTCCGGTCGGCCGCAGGCACGGTTGGCGCGGCGTCTCGAGCAAGGGCTGCAAGGGCCTCTACAAGGCGGTGCTCAATCGCGCCCGCTGCGACCAGTGGAACCTGACGGCTCGCTACGGCGGCGACCGCTGCTTCATGTCGGCCGAGGACCTGACCTGCCAGGCCGGCCTGGCCGTGCAGCAGGACCTGGCGCTGGCAGCGCTGCTGGGCCTCGGGCACTGCGAGCGCAACGGCCACCACTATGTCGACGGTTTTGGCGGCGCGCCGGCCGCCGAGCAACAGGCCTTCGCCGCGGCCCATGGCGACCTCTACGAGAGCGCCGGCGGACCGCCGCGGCTCGCGATCCGCGATGGCCGGGTCGCGATCGGGTCGCTGGCGCAACCCGGTTTCGCGCATGGCGCCGACCCCGACTTCGACAGCCTGCAACCCCTCTCGCAAGCGCCTGCCCTCGTGTAGCCGCTCGCTTCATTCCCCGCCACAAGGAGACTTTCATGCCATTCACCCGACGCGCCGGCCTCGCAGCCTGCCTCGCCCTCGGCGCCGCCTTCGCCGCCACGGCCGCCGAAACGGCCTACCCAACCAAGCCGATCCGCGTGATCGTGCCGTTCGCGGCCGGCAGCACCACCGACATCATCGCCCGCGCCATCGCCGACAAGATGGGCGCCAGCATGGGCCAGACCCTGGTGATCGACAACCGCGGCGGTGCCAGCGGCACCATCGGCCAGCAGGCCGTGGCCACGGCCGCGCCGGACGGCTACACGATCATGATCCACTCGTCGTCGCACACGGTGAGCCCGTCGACCTTCGCCAAGCTGCCCTTCGACACGGTGGCGGATTTTGCCGGCGTGACGCCGATCTCGACCCTGCCGAACGCGCTGGTGATCTCGCCGTCGAAGAACATCAAGACACTGAAGGAACTGGTCGCCGCCGCCAAGGCCAAGCCGGGCACGATCAACTTCGCCTCCGCCGGCCAGGGCAGCGCCACCCACCTGAACGCCGAGAAGTTCAAGCTGGCCGCCAAGATAGACGCCACCAACATCCCGTTCAAGGGCTCCGCCGACGCCGTGACCGAGGTGCTGTCGGGCCGGGTCGACTACTACTTCTCGCCGATCGCGCCGGTTATCGGCCAGATCAAGGAAGGCCACCTGCTGGCACTGGCGGTCGGCTCGCCCAAGCGCGCCGCCGCCCTGCCCGATGTGCCGACCACGGCCGAAGCCGGCGTGCCCGGCAGCGAGTTCAATTTCTGGATCGGCATGATGGCGCCGGCCAAGACGCCGCGCGACATCGTCAATCGCCTGCACGACGAAGTCGCGAAGGCGCTCGCCAGCCCCGAGGTCAAGGAGCGCTTCCTGAAGCTCGGTGCCGACGCCTGGACCCTCAAGCCCGAGCAGTTCGACGCCTATATCAAGGACGAGATCGCCAGCAACGCGACCCTGGTCAAGGCCGCCGGCCTTTCACCCACCCCCTAAGCCAACTCAGCGGAGAACCCCCATGGCACAACAACGACTCGGAATCATCATGCACGGCGTCACCGGACGCATGGGCATGAACCAGCACCTGATCCGCTCCATCGTCGCGATCCGCGCCCAGGGCGGCGTGACGCTCTCGAACGGCGACAAGGTCATGCCCGACCCGATCCTGATCGGCCGCAACGCCGAGAAGATCGAGGCCCTGGCCAAGGCCCACGGCATCGCGCGCTGGGGCACCGATCTCGACGCCGCGCTCGAGAACAAGGACGACACCATCTTCTTCGACGCCGGCACGACGCAGATGCGCCCGACCCTGCTGGCCAAGGCGATCCGCGCCGGCAAGCATGTCTACTGCGAGAAGCCAATCGCGACCAACCTCAACGAGGCGGTCGAGATCGCGCGGCTGGCCGAAGGCTCGGGCCTGAAGCACGGCGCAGTGCAGGACAAGCTGTTCCTGCCCGGCCTGCGCAAGCTCGACATGCTGCGGCGTGCCGGCTTCTTCGGCCGCATGCTGTCGGTGCGGCTGGAGTTCGGCTACTGGGTCTTCGAAGGCGACCTGCAGCCGATCCAGCGGCCGTCGTGGAACTACCGCAAGGAAGACGGCGGCGGCATGATCCTCGACATGATGTGCCACTGGCGCTACGTGCTGGACAACCTGTTCGGCGAGGTGCAGTCGGTGTCGTGCCTCGGCGCCACCCACATCCCGAAGCGCTGGGACGAAGACGGCAAGCCCTACGAGGCGACGGCCGACGATGCCGCCTACGCCACCTGCGAGCTCAAGGGCCACAACGGCGAGCCGGTGATCGCCCAGATCAACATGAGCTGGGTCACGCGCGTGCGCCGCGACGACCTCGTGACCTTCCATGTCGACGGCACCGACGGCTCGGCCGTGGCCGGCCTGTCGTCCTGCCGCGCGCAGTCGCGCGTCGCCACGCCGCGGCCGGTCTGGAACCCGGACGAGAAGCAGACCATGAACTTCTTCGACCAGTGGCAGGAGATCCCGGACTCGCAGGTCTACGACAACGGCTTCAAGATCCAGTGGGAACACTTCATCCGCCACGTGGTCGAGAACGCACCCTACAAGTGGACCCTGCCCGAAGGCGCCAAGGGCGTGCAGCTGGTCGAGACCGCGCTCGAAAGCTGGAAGGACCGCCGCTGGGTCGACGTGCCGGCGCTGAAGATCTGACGAGGCCATCGCCATGACCCTCTCGCTCACCCTCCCCGTGGCCGGCGGCGCGCTGGCGCCGTACGCGCTGCGCGGCAGCACGCCCGCCCGGCCGCCGGCCGGCGTCCGCTTCAACCGCATCGCCTATTCGGCGGCGCACGTGGTGGCCGACCCGCTGGCCGCCGTCGACCCCTGGCTGCAAAGCGCGGTCGACTGGGACGCCACCATCGGCTATCGCCGCCACCTGTGGTCGCTCGGCCTGGGCGTGGCCGAGGCCATGGACACCGCGCAGCGCGGCATGGGCCTGGACTGGCCGACCTCGCTCGAGCTGATCCGGCGCTCGCTCGATGCGGCCAGGGACGTGCCCGGCGCCTTGGTCGCGTCCGGCTGCGGCACCGACCACCTCGACCTCGATGCGGTGAAGAGCGTCGACGACGTGATCCGCGCCTATGAAGAACAGATGGCGGCGATCGAGGCGCTCGGCGGCAAGCTGATCGTGATGGCCAGCCGGGCGCTGGCCCGGGTCGCCAAGAGCCCGGCCGACTACGAGCGGGTGTACGACCGCATCCTGCGCCAGGCCAAGCAGCCGGTGGTGCTGCACTGGCTGGGCGACATGTTCGATCCGGCGCTGGCGGGCTACTGGGGCACGAAGGACGTCGATGCCGCCATGGCCACCGCGCTCGGCATCATCGCGGCCCATCCGGACAAGGTCGACGGCATCAAGATCTCGCTGCTCGACAAGGACAAGGAGATCGCGATGCGCCGGCGGCTGCCACCGGGTGTTCGCATGTACACCGGCGACGACTTCAACTACGCCGAGCTGATCGCCGGCGACGGCCACGGCAGCGAGCAGACCCACGGCCAGAGCGACGCGCTGCTGGGCATCTTCGACGCCATCGCGCCGGCCGCGAGCGCGGCACTGGGCGAGCTGGCCCAAGGCAACGTCGAGAAGTTCCACGCCATCCTCGGCCCCACGGTGCCGCTGTCGCGCCACATCTTCGCGGCGCCGACGCGCTTCTACAAGACCGGCGTGGTCTTCATGGCCTGGCTCAACGGCCACCAGAGCCACTTCACGATGGTCGGCGGCCAGCAGAGCACGCGCTCGCTGCAGCATTTCGCTGAGTTGTTCCGGCTCGCCGATGCGGCCAACCTGCTGGAGCAGCCCGAGCTGGCGGTGCGGCGCATGAAGACGCTGCTGGCCCTGCACGGCGTCGAGGCGTGAGGCCGGCGATGCGCGACTTCTCGCAGAACCACGACTGGCTGTCGATCAACACCGCGACGATCCGCAAGCAGCGCGGCGCCGAGGTGCCGCTGGACCGGATCATCGACCAGTGCGCCGCGCACGGCATCCGCGCGATCAGCCCCTGGCGCGACCAGGTCGCCGGCGTCGGGCTGGACAAGGTCGCCAGGCAGCTGAAGGCCCACGGCATCGGGCTCTCGGGCTACTGCCGCGGCGGCTTCTTCCCGGCGCCCGATGCGGCCGGCCTGCGGGCCGCGCTCGACGACAACCGGCGTGCGATCGATGAAGCGAAGACGCTCGACGCTCCCTGCCTGGTGCTGGTGGTCGGCGCCCTCCCCGGCGCGCTCGACGGCAAGGCCGCCTACAAGGACATCGGCCGCGCGCGCGGCGAGGTGCGCGACGGCATCGCGGCGTCGCTGGACTACGCGCGCCAGGTCGGCATGCCGCTCGCGATCGAGCCGCTGCACCCGATGCAGGCCGCCGACCGGGCCTGCATCAACACGCTGGAGCAGGCGCTCGACCTGTGCGACGAACTCGACGCCGGGCGCTCGGGCATGCTGGGCGTCGCGCTCGACATCTATCACGTCTGGTGGGACCCGAAGCTCGAACAGCAGATCGCACGCGCCGGCAAGCAGCGCTTGCTGGCCTACCACGTGTGCGACTGGCTGACCCCGACGCGCGACCTGCTGTCGGACCGCGGGATGATGGGCGACGGCGTGGTCGAGTTGAAAAAGATCCGCGGCTGGGTCGAGGCCGCGGGCTTCGAGGGCTTCAGCGAGGTCGAGATCTTCTCGGTGCTGGACTGGTGGCAGCGCGACGGCGAAGAGACGCTGGCCACATGCATCGAGCGGCATCGCAGCGCGGTGTGAGCGCCTTCATCGATGGTGCGCCCGCAGGGCGGCATCATCGATCCGCAGCAGCAGGCGGCGCCGGATCCATCCGCTGACCGGACGAATCAGCCACCAGTACGGCGTGAAGCGACGCCGTGCACTGGCGTCGACGCAATGCACGCGGGTCTCGGTCGTCAGTCGCGTGCGTCCGTCGGGCAGCGCCTCGGTGCTGAAATTCAGCACCAGCTTGGCCAGCCCGGGTTCGGAGAAGCCGGCGAACTGCTGCCTCGGGTGGGCCAGCGCGACGAGGCCATAGTCACGCTGCCAGAAGCGCCCCACCAGCCCGAAGGCGAGTTCGCGGTCGGCGTCGCGGCCCAGGATCATGAAGTCCTCGATGCCGAAGCCGCGGCGCCCGGCCAGGCCGCTGCGGGCGCCGAGCAGCCGGTCCGGCGCCTCGCGCAGGCGGATGAAGAACCGCGCCAAAGGGTCTTCGGCCACGCCCGGGAGAAGCACGGCGTTCAGCAGCGCCTTGGGCGTCGCGCGGGTGATCAACGCGTGGCGCTCGCGGAACTGAAAAGCCGGCAGGAAGTCATCGATCAGCGGCATCTCCATGCCTTCCTTGCCTGCAGCAACGCCGCTAGCATCAGGGCCAGGCCACTCGCGGCCTCGGCTGCGATGGTGGCGTTGGCCGCGAGCGAGTGCGCCGAACACAGCGCCAGCGTGTAGTGCGCCAGGCCGTCCAGGCCCATGGCGCCGTACGCAGCGATCAGGACCCATCCCAAGACTCGAGGGCCCTGCCAGGCGAGGAGCAGCCCGCCCACGCCGAGGCTGGTGATCGCCAGCCATGCGAGGTACACATGCGCCCGCGTGAGCCCCTGCGGCAGGTTGGGATAGAAGGCGATGAACTCGGCGTTGTGGGTGAAATGCGCCAGGCTGGCGACGCCGTAGAGCGCGGCGAGCACCCACAGGTGCGTCGGCAGCGGTGGTCGCGCGGGCATGGTCAGCCGCCCTCGGACCGGCCAATGGCGTTGCGCACCAGCGACGCCATCGCCAGTGCGTTGTCGCCGCCTTCGGCCGTCAGGCCTTCCACTGTGCCCCACCGGTCTCGCAGTTCCTCGTCCTGACTTGCCTTGCGCTTGCCGACGAGATCGTCGATCGGAATCTCGATGCCGACGACGGCGCGCAGAAGCTTGTCGATGAAATCGCTCGGTGCGTCCGCCATCGTCCACGGCGTGGGCTGTGCCGCCTCGTTGTCGGCCGTGAGCCGCGCCAGCAGATCGCGCAACCAACCCTCGTCGTGGATGGCCCGTGCGACACCATGGACGTGGGCGACCTCGTAGTTCCAGGTCGGGACAACCTTTCCGTGCTCGCGCTTGCCCGGATACCAGGCCGGCGTGATATAGGCCTGAGGTCCCTGGAACATGACGATCGATGCCCGGGCAGCGGGGAGTTTCCGCCACACCGGGTTCGCGCGCGAGACATGGCCCAGCAGCGTCCCGAGCCTGCCGCGCGACCGGTCCAGAAGAAACGGCACATGGTTGGCGACCAGTCCGTCGTCGCCCGGCATGACCCAGGCGCCCAGCGGATGGGCCTCGATCAAGTCGTGGGCGACAGGGGCGCCGGGGAGTTCGTGGTGCTTGGAGATGTACATGGGGCGATTCATTCGGCGGACGCGATGCGGCCGACGTAGAACTGTCTACAGGCGTCGAAAAGATGCGCAGCCAGATGGTAGACGCGTCGCCCCGATGCGAAGCCTCGGAAACGTCCGAATCGGCCATCGCACGCCGAGTCGCGTGCCCGGCCTTTGACGGCGCTCGCCATCCTTGGCCTGGACAAAGGGTAAAAGACACGCCATCGTCTTCCCGCCGCCATCCGGAGTCTTCGCCATGTCCCTGCTCGTCCTCGGCCTCATCCTGTTCCTCGGCATCCACTCCGTGTCGATCGTCGCGCCCGCCTGGCGCGATGCCCAGGTGGCACGACGTGGCGAGCGGGCCTGGAAGGGCATGTACGCCTTGGCCTCGCTGGCCGGCCTGCTGCTGCTCATCCATGGCTACGGCCTGGCCCGCCTGGCCCCGGTGGTGCTCTATACACCGCCGACCGGGTTGCGGCATCTCGCGCTGCTGCTGATGCTGCCGGTGTTTCCATTGCTGTTCGCCGCCTACCTGCCCGGGCGCATTCAGCGCGCGGCCCGGCACCCCATGCTGCTGGCCGTCAAGCTCTGGGCCACCGCGCACCTGCTGGCCAATGGCAACCTGGCCGACGTGCTCCTTTTCGGCGCCTTTCTCGCATGGGCGGTGGCCGACCGCATTTCGGTCAAGCGCCGCGCAGTGCCGCGCAGCGTGCCCGGTGCACCGCCAAGCCCCGTGAACGACATCGTCGTGGTGGTCGGCGGCTTGGGCGTGTATGCCGCCTTCCTGTTCAAGGTCCACGGATGGCTCACCGGCATCCCGCTGCTCGGCTGACATGCCCATCGACCCCAGTCTCGACCACCTGCGCTGCTACGCGGTGGCGCGCACCCTCTTCACGCCCACCACGCTGCCGGCCGCGATCCGGCGCCTGGGCTTCGTGCAGGCCGACCCGATCCGCGCCCCCGCGCGGGCGCAGGACCTGACCTTGCGCCATCGCGTCAGGGACTATCGCGCCGGCGACCTCGAAGGGCGCTACGCGCGGCTCGCGGTCGAGGAGGACTGCCTGGTGAACTACGGCTTCCTGCCGCGCGAGCACCTGGCGCTGATGCACCCGCGCGAGGCCGCCCGCCCCTGGGACGCCGAGACCCGGCGCAAGGCGGCCGAAGTGCTGGCCTTCGTGCGCGAGCGCGGGCCGGTGCATCCGCGCGCGGTCGAGCTGCAATTCGCGCACGGCCGCATGAAGAACTACTGGGGCGGCTCCAGCAATGCCAGCACGCACCTGCTCGACGACATGCACTACCGCGGCCTGCTGCGGGTCCAGCGGCGCGACAGCGGCACCCGCATCTACGAGGCGGTGACGCACCCGCCCGCCGACGACAGCCCGGCCGGCCGCGCCCAGCGCGCCGCCGCGCTGATCGACCTGATCGTGCGCAAGTACGCGCCGCTGCCGGCCGCGAGCCTCACCTACCTGGTGCGCCTGCTCGGCTACGGCGCACCGCATCTGTCGGCCCAGACGCAAGCTGCGCTGGCGCTGGCGCGCGAGCGGCTCGCCAGCTGCCGCATCGACGGCACGACCTGGTACTGGCCGGCTGACGAGAACCCGCGCTCGCAGCGCCACGCGACCGACGACGGACTGCGCCTGCTCGCACCCTTCGATCCGGTGGTCTGGGACCGCCGCCGCTTCGCGCTGCTGTGGGGCTGGACGTACAAGTTCGAGGCCTACACGCCGGCCGAGAAGCGGCAGTTCGGCTACTACGCCCTGCCGATGCTGTGGCGGGACCAGGTGGTCGGCTGGGCCAACGTCCCGGCCCGCGACGGCCGGCTGCAACCGACCTTCGGCTACGCCGCAGACAGGCCGCAGGGCGCCGCGTTCCGTGCCGCGCTCGACGACGAGCTGCAGCGCCTGGCGCAATTCCTGGCCGTCCGCTGAAGCGGCGCGGCGCGGCCCTGCGTCGCCATGGGGATTTGGCTCGTGGGCGACAGCGAAAGGCGGCCGAGTTGCCTAGAATCCGGGCTGCCTCGACACCCGTCGAGGCAAGCGTTCTCAGGGCGGGGTGAAATTCCCCACCGGCGGTGATGGCAGCCCAGGCTGCACGAGCCCGCGAGCGCCTGCGGCGACGCCAGTCGCCGCAGGGTCAGCAGACCCGGTGCGATCCCGGGGCCGACGGTCACAGTCCGGATGAAAGAGAGCGCGACCCCGTGGCCGGGTCGGCGCGTTCGCGTGCCGGTCCTCCCGCGGGTTCGTGCGCCCTGATTCAGGCCATCCTTGCAAAGGCAAACCATGAGTCAGATCAACGACCTTCCCCTCTCCGCCATTCCTGCCGCCGATGCACCGCGCGGCCAGCGCATCGCCTTCGTGCAGGCGCAGTGGCATTCGGACATCGTCCACCAGGCGCGCGACGCCTTCCTGGCCGAGATGAAGCGCCTCGGCGTGCCGGTCGACACCATCGACGTCTTCGACGTCCCCGGCGCCTTCGAGATCCCGCTGCACGCCAAGCGCCTGGCCGGCTCGGGCCGCTATGCCGCGATCGTCGGCTGCGCGCTGGTGGTGGATGGCGGCATCTACCGCCACGACTTCGTGGCCGCCACGGTCGTCGATTCGCTGATGAAGGTGCAGCTCGAGACCGGCGTGCCGGTGCTGTCGGCGGTGCTGACGCCGCACCACTTCCACGAGCACGTGGAGCACCGCAAGTACTTCCACCGGCATTTCGCGATCAAGGGCACCGAGGCGGCCGAGGCCTGCGTCAAGACCATCGAAGGCCTGCGCCGGGTCGACGCGCTGATCGCCGCCTGAGTCAGGCCGAGGCCGGCACCAGCGCCTCGCGCCGCACGCGGCGGACATTGAAGGCGCTGGCGATCAGCACGCCCTGCACCACCGCCAGCCCGACGATCACGCTGGCGTACTGGCCGTGGTCCATGAGCCGGCCGAAGATCAGCGGCGCCACCGCCTGGCCGATGTCGAGCCCGGCGTAGACCACGCCGTAGACGCGGCCCGTGGCATTGGCCGGGGTCGAGCGCTTGACCAGCAGGTCGCGCGACGGCCCGGCGATGCCCGAGGCGAAGCCCATGGCGCCGAACATCACCGGCACCAGCACCGGCGCGAAGTCGGCCAGGGCCAGCACCAGCGCGAGGCCCGCCGCCACGCCGAAGCCGCCGCCGACGATGCGCTCGCAGCGCGTCGGGTCCGAGGCCAGGAAGCCGCCCACCACCATGCCGGCTGCGCTGGCGACCATGTAGATCGTCAGGCACATCGCGATCAACGTCACCGGCACGTCGTGCAGCCGCCCGGCCGCGGACGGCGCGAAGGTCTGCACCACGCTCAGCGCCATGGCATAGAAGAAGAAGAAACCGAAGCACATCCAGACCGCCGGGATCTTCAGGAAGGCGAACTCGCCGCCCGCAGCCGCCGGGCCGGCCGTGCCGGTCGCGTGCTGCACCGCCTTGACGTCGAGCGACAGCACGCGGCGGTGGAGCCACAGCACCAGCAGCACCACCACCGCCACGCCGCCGCCCGCCGCCAGCGCGACGCGCCAGCCGAAGGCCATCGCCAGCGGCACCATCATGGCCGGCGCCAGCGCCCAGCCCAGGCTGCCCGTGATGCCGTGCACGCTGTAGGCATGGCCCAGGCGGGTCGGCGCCACCTTGCGGTTGAACAGGGTGTAGTCAACCGGGTGGAACACGCCGTTGCCGACCCCGGCCACGATCGCCGCGCCGAGCAGCATCCAGTAGCTCTGCGCCAGGGCGTAGCCGAAAGCCGCCAGCCCCAGCAGGCCCAGCCCGACGAACAGCACCGGCCGCGGGCCGAGCTTGTCGACGATGAAGCCCGAAGCGGCCTGCACCACGCAGGAGACGACGAAGAAGGCGGTCAGCACCGCGCCGAGCTCGGTGTAGCTGACGTTGAAGGCGTCCTTCAGCCACGGGAACAGCGGCGCCAGCAGCAGCTGGCTGAAGTGGCTGACGGCATGCGCCAGGCCGACCAGACCGATCAGCTTGACGTCGGAACCCACGGTGGGCGCGGCAGGGGAATGGGAGGCGGAAGACATGGATTGCTACAAGAAACTGGCTCGGGGGTCGATCCTAAGCCGGGTCGGAGCGGCAGAATGGCGATACAGAGACAAGATTTGTCGAATTCATGCCGCCCCTCGCCGTCCCTTCCGCGACCGAACGCGCCCCCGGCTCCGCGCCGGCCAACAGCGTCGGGCCGCTCACGCCGCATCTCTATGCACCCGATGCGTTGCGTCCGTTGCGGGCCAAGGAGCATTTCCTCAATGCCGACACGCAGGTCGAGCTGCACCAGCATCCCTGGCCGCAGCTGACCTTCTCGACCCGGGGCGTGATCCGCCTGAGCACCGAGGACGGCAGCTACATCGTGCCGCCCTCGCGCGCCCTCTGGGTGCCGGCCGACATGCCGCACAGCATCTCGCTGATCGAGGATGCCGAGCTGCGCACGGTCTACCTCCACAGCTGGCTCGGCCCGGCCTGGGAACGCTGCGAGGTGCTCGAGATCAGCCCGCTGCTGCGCGCGCTGATGCTGGCGCTGGACACCACGCCCGACGGCCTGCCGCCGGCCGATCCGCACGCCGCCCAGCGCGAGCGCTGGATCGCGCCGCTGCTGGTCGACGAACTCGAGCGCGCCACCCAGATCCGCATCGACGTGCCCTTGCCCATCGACAAGCGCCTGCGGCAGTTGTGCGAGGCGCTGCTTCGCAATCCGGCCAACCGGGCCACGCTGGCCGAGCGGGCGCAGCAGATCGGCGCCAGCGAACGCACCGTGGCGCGGCTGTTTCGCGACCAGCTCGGCATGAGCTGGCAGCAGTGGCGCCAGCAGGCGGTGCTGGCCCATGCGCTGCCGCTGCTGGCGCGCGGCATGGCGGTGAGCCTGGTGGCCTCGGCCAGCGGCTACGCCACCGACAGCGCCTTCTGCGCGATGTTCAAGGCCGCCACCGGGCAGTCGCCGACCGCCTTCCAGCACAAGAAGCGCGGCTGACGCCCGGCCTCATCCGAGCAGCCGCAGCAGCTTCATCATGCGGCGGAACTTGTCGCCATAAGGCGGGTAGATCATGGCGCCGGCCGACCAGCGCGACTGCACCAGCACCGCCTTCTGCTGGGTGAAGCGCAAGAAGCCGTCCTCGCCGTGGTAAGACCCCCAGCCGCTCTCGCCAACGCCGCCGAACGGCAGGTGGTCGTGCACGATGTGCATCAGCGTGTCGTTGACCGTCACACCGCCGCTCACGGTGCGCGCCAGCACGCGGTCGCGGGCGGCCGTGTCGGTGCCGAACCAGTAGAGCGCCAGGGGCCGCGGACGGGCGTTGATGTAGCGGATCGCCTCGTCGCTGTCGTCGCAGGGCAGCACGGGCAGGATGGGGCCGAAGATCTCCTCCCGAAGCAGCCGCGACCCGGCGTCCGGACCGATCACCAGCGCCGGCGCCAGCTGGCGCGAGCCGGGTGCCGCGGCGACGGCGGCCTGCTCGATGCGGGCGCCGCTGTCCTTCGCCTCCTGGAGCAGCGCGCGCAAGCGCGCCAGATGGCCTTCGCCCAGGATCGATGCGTAGTCGGGATTGCCGTCGAAGCGCGGAAACAGCCGCGCCACCGCGCGCTGCCAGGCGGCCGCGAAGGCGTCCTCGCGGCCGCGCGGCAGCAGCACGTAGTCCGGCGCGATGCAGGTCTGGCCGGCGTTGAGCAGCTTGCCGTGCGCGATGCGCAGCGCCGCCTCGTCGAGGTCGGCCGAGGCATCGACGATGCAGGGCGACTTGCCGCCCAGCTCGAGCGTGGTCGGCGTCAGGTTGGCCGCCGCGGCCTGCGCCACCTTGCGGCCGACCGCGGTCGAGCCGGTGAAGAACAGGTGGTCGAAGGGCAAGGCCGCGAACTGCGCCGCGACGCCGGCATCGCCCTGCACCACCGTGAATTCCTCCGGCGCATAGGCCTTCGCCACCAGGTCGGCCAGCAGGGCCGAGGTGCGCGGCGTCAGTTCGCTGGGCTTGAGCATCACGCGGTTGCCCGCAGCCAGCGCGGTCGCCGCCGGGCCGAGCGAAAGCTGCAGGGGATAGTTCCAGGGCGAGATCACGCCGACCACGCCCAGCGGCTGGCGCTGGATCCAGGCCCGGGCGGGCTGGAGCTGCAGCGGCGTGGGCACGCGCACCGGCCGGCTCCAGGCTTCGAGGCGCCGCACCAGTTGGCCGAGCAGGTTGCGCAGCACCAGCAGGTCGGCCACCTCGGTGAGCGCCGCGGAACGGACGCCGAAGTCGGCCTCGACCGCGG
The DNA here is from genome assembly GCF_030316845.1 of Variovorax davisae. Classification (GTDB taxonomy): domain Bacteria; phylum Pseudomonadota; class Gammaproteobacteria; order Burkholderiales; family Burkholderiaceae_C; genus Variovorax; species Variovorax davisae. The sequence goes on along the minus strand of NZ_JASZYS010000007.1, from coordinate 173,193 downwards.
CCGTGATCGCGCCCCCGTGCTGGTCGAGCAGGCGCTGCACCCGCCGCACACGGTCGCGCCGCTCGGCGACCGGCAGGTCGCCGACTTCGCGGCTGGCCCGGTGCTGGGCGTCGAAAAGAGATCGCAGTTCGGTCATGCGGCGAATCTACCTTGACGCTTTCGTATCATCGGCGAGTGCATTCCCCAACAACCCGCGGACACCGCGCATGGCCCTGACCCGCGACCAGCTCGAGCGCTGGTTCCCTTTCCTGACCTGGCCACGCCCCGACCGGGCCCTGCTCGTCAACGAGGCCGCGGCCGGCGTCACCGTTGCGCTGATGGTCATCCCGCAGGGCGTGGCGTACGCGGCGCTGGCGGGCATGCCGCTGGTGACCGGCGTCTACGCCGCGCTGCTGCCGGCGCTGATCGCGCTGCTGTTCAGCTCGTCGGCCCGGCTCTCGGTCGGCCCCACGGCGCTGACCAGCCTGCTGGTCGGCGCCTCGCTGGCGCCGCTGGCGATTCCGGGCAGCACCGAATGGGTGGCCTACGCGGTCTGGCTCACGCTGCTGTCGGGACTGATGCAGATCACGCTGGGCGCGGCCCGCTTCGGCTGGCTGCTGCGGATGGTCAATTCGCCGGTGCTGATGGGCTTCACGCAGGGCGCGGCGGTGCTGATCACGCTGTCGCAGCTGCCGGCCCTGCTGGGCTACACCGGCCGCTCGGTGGCCCAGCTGATGCACGGTCCGCTGCCCGACCTGGTCGCGATCGCCTTCGGGCTCGGCGGCATGGCGATGCTGTGGCTCGGCAAGCGGGTGGCGCCCAAGTTCCCGACCACCATGGCGCTGGTCGCGGCCGCCGCGGCGATCAGCGCCGCGGTCGGCTATGCGCTGAACGGCGGCGCGGTGATCGGCAAGCTGCCCGCGGGCCTGCCGCACTTCTACTGGCCCGGTGGCCTGTCGGTCAACGAGCTCGGCAACCTGCTGCTGCCGGCCTTCCTGATCACGCTGGTGAGCTTTCTCGAAACCGCATCGAGCGCCAAGGTCGACAACGCCCGCGCCGGCAAGCTCTGGAACGAGAACCAGGACCTGATCGGCCAGGGGCTGGGCAAGATCGCATCGGGCCTGACCGGGTCGTTCCCGACCAGCTCCTCGTTCTCGCGCTCGGCGATCACGCTGTACGCCGGCGCCAAGACCCAGTGGGCGACGCTGTTCAGCGTCGCGGTGGTGGCGGCCGCGCTGCTGTGGGCCATGCCGCTGCTCTACCACGTGCCGCAGGCGGTGCTGGCCGCGATCGTGGCCACCGCCACCATCGGCCTGCTGCGGCCTTCGGCCTTCGTGGCGCTGTGGCGGATTTCGCGCATCGAGGCGGCGATCGCGCTCGGTACCTTCGTGCTGACCATCGCCACCGCGCCGTCGATCTACTGGGGCGTGCTGGGCGGCCTGCTGGCGGCGCTGGCGCACTACATGTACCGCCACCTGCACCCGCGCATCATCGAGGTCGGCCTGCACCCGGACGGCAGCCTGCGCGACCGCCACCTGTGGCACCTGCCGCCACTGGCGCCCGACCTGTACGCGCTGCGCATGGACGCCGAACTCGACTTCGCATCGGCCAGCACGCTGGAGCGCGCCATCACGGTGGCGCTGGCCCAGCGGCGCGGGCTGACCGACGTCTGCCTGTTCGCCTACCCGATCAACCGGATCGACATCACCGGAGCCGAGGTGTTCGGCAGCATCCGCCGGCTGCTGGAGTCGCAGGGCGTTCGGCTGCACATCTCGGGCCTGAAGCTGCCGGCGCAGCAGGTGCTCGAACGCGCCGGGCTGCTGGCGCCGGGGCCGCTGCTGTTCAGCTACCGCACGGATGGGGAGGCGCTGGCGGCGCTGAGCCGCGCGCCGGCGCCGCAGCCTGCGGTCGAGATCCCTGCCAGTTGAGTTCCGGGTCGGCTACGGGCAGCAAGGGCAGGCGCCGCCGTGGGCCAGCCGCCGGTAGCCCGCATCCTCGGCCGGTGCGGCGCGACGGCGCGTTGGCCCCGAAGCGGGAACCGTGAGCGCACGCCGTGACTGTGCCCCGCATGCCGGGCACGGCGCCGGCTGGTCGAACTGGGCCAGGGCCCGCCGCGCGACAAAAGGGCCGCAGCGCTCGCAGGCAAAGTCGTAACTGGGCATGGCCGCCAGGCTACCAGCCGCCCGATTCGCCGCGCGCCACGTAGCGGCCGCTGCCGGTCTTGCCGAGCCATCGGTCGCCGTCGACGATCAGTTCGCCGCGCAGCAGCACCTTGTCGACCCGCCCCGTGACGCCCTTGCCCTCGAACAGCGTGAAGTCGCAATTGCCGTGCTGCGTCGTGGCCGAGATGACGTGCTGCGCATCCGGGTCGAAGAGCACCAGGTCGGCATCGCTGCCCACCGCGATGGTGCCCTTCTGCGGAAACAGGCCGAACAGCTTGGCGGGCGCCGTGGAAGTCAGCTCGACGAAGCGGTTGAGCGAGATGCGGCCGGCGCGCACGCCACCATCGTAGAGGGTGGCCATGCGCGTCTCGACGCCCGGCACGCCGTTGGGAATCTTCGAGAAATCGTTGCGCCCGTAGGGCTTCTGGTTGACGCGCCCCAGGTGCCCTTCCTTCATGCAGAACGGGCAATGGTCGGTCGACACCAGCTGCAGGTCGTCGGTGCGCAGCGCGGTCCACAGCGCCTGCTGCGACTCTTTCGATCGCAGCGGCGGGCTCATCACGTAGCGCGCCAGGTCGAAGTCCTCGCTGTCGTAGGCGCTGTCGTCGAAGAACAGGTAGTGCGGGCAGGTCTCGGCAAACACCGGCACGCCCATGTCGCGGGCCTCGATCACGTGCTTGAGGGCTTCCTTGGCGGAGAGGTGGACGAAGTACACGGGCGCATCCGCGAGCTCGGCCAGCTTGATGCCGCGGTGCGTGGCCTCGCCTTCCATGATCGCCGGCCGCGTCAGCGCGTGGTACTTGGGCGCCGTGTGGCCCTGCGCCAGCGCCTCCTGGATGAGGAGCTCGATGATGGTGCCGTTCTCGGCATGCAGCGCGATCATGCCGCCATGCTGGCCCACCATCCGCATGGCCTGGAAGATGGCCGCGTCGTCGACCATCACCGACCCCGGATAGGCCATGAACATCTTGAAGCTCGACACGCCCTCGTGCCGTATCGCATGCTGCATGTCGACCAGCGTCTGCTCGTCGACGCCGGTCACGATGACGTGGAAGCCGTAGTCGATGCAGGCGCCGTCGGCCCCCTTGGCGCGGGCCCGCTCGATGGCCTCGAGCACGCTCACCTCCTTGCGCTGGAAGGCGAAGTCGACGATCGTGGTCGTGCCGCCGAACGCCGCCGAGCGCGTGCCCGACTCGAAGCTGTCGCAGGTGGTCGAGTCGCCGAAGGTGTTGTCCATGTGCGTGTGGCAGTCCACGCCACCGGGCAGCACCAGCATGCCGGCGGCATCGATGACCTCGACGTCGGCGCCGACGTCCAGCGCGCGGCCGATGGTGACGATGCGGCCGTCGTCGATCAGCAGGTCGGCCTTGTAGTCGTCGACGGCCGTGACGATGCGGCCGTTGCGGATCAGTTTTCGGGTCATGGGCAAGCTCCTGGTCGGGTGAGGTTCATGCGTGCACGCCGGCCTCGGCCAGCGCGGCTTCCAATGCAGCGACTTCCGCGCGCGGCAGCGGGCCGATCGGCGGGCGCATGGCATCGCTCGGAAATCGGCCGAGCAGCTTGAGGCAGGTCTTGAGCCGCGCCGTCGCGTAGCCGCCGGGCGCCGTCCCGTAGATCGCCTTGGCGAGCGGATAGATGCGGTCGTTGAGGCGGCGCGCCTCGGCGAGGTCGCCGCCCTGGATCGCGCGGTCGAGGTCGATCACCAGCTCGGGCACGACCGCGGCCAGGCTCACCAGGCTGCCCTCGCTGCCGATCGCGAAGCAGGTCAGCAGGTGCTCGTCCCCCGAAGCCATCATCGCGACCTGCGGCGCGACGCGCTTCACCAACCTGCGGTTGGCTTCGTAGGCGGCAGCCTCCCAGCTGCCTTCCTTGATGCCGACCACGTTCGGCAGCTGCGCCAGCTCGGCCAGCACCTCGGGGCGATAGGCCATCGTGCCGGCATTGACGCCGGCCTGGTAGAGCATCAGCGGCATCTGCGCGTTGGCGTTGGCGATCGTGTGGTGCGTCACGGCCATGCGCGAATCCTGTGACAGCGCCCACGAGAACGGCGGAAACACCAGCACCGCATCGGCGCCGGCGGCCTTGGCGTCGTCGACATGGCGCTGCGCCTCGACGCTGTCCTCGGCGTTGATGCCGCAGACCAGCAGCGAGCGCTGGCCGCACACGTCGAACGCGATCTCGGTCACCCGGCGCTTTTCGTCGCGCGACAGCGAGAAGTTCTCCCCGGCATGGCCGTTGATCAGCAGGCCCTTCATGCCGGGCACGAAGGCATTGGCCTCCAGGTGCCGCGCCAGCGTGGCCTCGTCGATGCGGCCGTCGTCGAGCAGCGGGCACAGGGTGGCGGCATAGATGCCTTGGAAAGCGTCGGGTTGTCGAGGAATCATGGGAAGTGATGTCAAGCGCCGGGCATCGGCATGCCCAGCAGGCGGGCGGGGTCGAAAAGGGGCAGTTCGGGCTGCTGGCCGAGGATGTGCTGGGCCATGATCCGGCCCATGAACGGGCCGCTGGTGTAGCCCGAATGCGCGCTGCCGACCACGTAGGCCCGCGGCACGCCTGGAACGTCGCCGATGATCGGCATCGCATCGGCGGTTTCGGCCTCCAGGCCGAGCCAGATGCGCGCGATGCGCGCCTCGGCGAGCGCCGGCACCGCGTAGGCGGCCAGCCGCATGTTGCCGACCAGGTTCTGCGGCCGTGCTTCGAGGCCGCCGCGCTCGCGGTCGCCCTCGCCTTGCCAGCCGCCGCCGATCAGCACCGTGCCGTTGGCGAACTGCTTCAGCGACAGCAAGCCGTTGGCGACGCTCAGCACGGTGCGCATGACGGGCCGGATGCGCTCGGTGACGATCAGCTGGTTGATCAGCACCTTGATCGGGATCTGCACGCCCAGCCAGGCCAGCATGTTCTCGATCCACACGCCGCCGGCGAGAACGATGCGCGCCGCCCTCAACGGCGCCCGGCCGCCGTGGGCGCCGAAACGCAGCACGTGGCCGCCATCGCCGGCATCGATCGCCTCGACGGCCGCGTTCTCGATCACGTCGACGCCGGCCCTGGCGAGCGCATGGCGGAAAGCGCGGCCCGTGAGGTAGGCGCTGGCGAATCCGTCGATCTCGCAGTAGCCGGCCTTCAGCAGGCTCGGATGCACGCCGGGCTCGATCTCTCGCGCCCGCGCCGGCGTGATGACCTCGATCGGCGCGCCATATTCGCGGCGTGCCCTGGCGCGCAGTTCGACCAGTTCGCACTCGGCCTCGGTGAAGGCCAGCGTGAGGCCCGGCACGTGGGTCGCGAGCACGCCCATGCCGAGCCATTGCTCGGCGTCCATCCACATCTGCCAGGCACGCATCGCGTAGGGCACCAGCGCGGCACGGGTCATGTGCAGGGTGAGCGTGCCGGCATTGACGCCGGAGGCTTCGCGGCACAAGGGCCCGCGGTCGACCACCGCGACCCGCATGCCGCCCTGCGCGAGATGCAGCGCGGTCGAGCAGCCCATGACGCCGCCGCCGATCACGACCGCGTCGTAGGCCGAGGACGAGAGCGAAGTCTGGCTCATAGCGGCGCCGCCTTCGGAATCGGGATATCGGCGTAGGTATAGTCGCCCGCCACCTCCGCCAGCGAGACCGGCCGCAGCGGGGCCCGGCCGGTGAAGCAGCCGGCGGCTTCGCGGCCGCCGACATGGGCGGCCAGCAGAGCCCCGGCAATGTCGCCGCAGGTGCGGCCCTGGCAGGGACCCATGCCGCAGCGGGTCCAGGCCTTGAGCTGATTCAAGTCGCGGGCGCCATCGCGCGCCGCGGCGTCGATCTCGGCACGGGTCACGTCCTCGCAGCGGCAAACGACGGTGTCGGGCGCGATGCCCGCGACCGCACCCGCGCGCAGGGCCATCAGGCCCGCCATCGCATGCCCGAAGCGAGCCGGCCTGCGCCATTGGGCCAGCAGGCGATCGCGCGAGCGCACATGGTCGCCGGCCGCCAGCCGGCCCAGGTCGTAGGCACAGGCCGCGGCCGCCAGCTCACCGTGAGCGCCCGCGGCTGCGGCGCCGGCGATGCCGGCCCCGTCGCCGGCCACATACAGCCCGGGCACCGAGGTGCGGCCCTCGGCGTCGGTCTCGGCGATCCAGCCGCCCCGCGCCGCCTTGTAGCGATGGCGGGCGCGCAGCAGGCGGGTGATGTCGGTGCCGGGCACCAGGCCGTGCCCGACGGCCACGGCATCGGCCTCGAACACCGACGCCTCGGCGCCGGGGGTGGGCGTGCCACTGGCATCGACCGGTTGCGCGCGAATCCGGAACGCATCGCCGATCGCCTCGACCGATGCGATGCCGTGTCGATAGCGCAGCGGCACACCGGCCCTGCGCAGTGCCGCCTGCCATCGGGTGCCCTGCCAGAGCAGGTCGGGACGGGCCGCCAGCGACGGCAGGGTGCGCAGCCAGTCGCCGCGGCTGGCCAGGTCCAGCACCGCGGCCACTTCGCCGCCGGCCTTGAGGATGCCGGTCGCGACGGCCAGCAGCAACGGGCCGCTGCCGGCGACCAGCGTGCGGCGCCCGGGCAGCATGTTCTGCGACTTGAGCAGGACGGTAGCCGCCGCCAGGCCGATGACCCCGGGCAGGGTCCAGCCCGGAAAAGGAACGACGCGCTCGGTCGTGCCGGTCGCGACCAGCAAGGCGCGCGGCTGCCAGCTGCGCACGCCATCGGGACCGATCAGGTCGGTGCGAAGGCTGCTGCCCACGTTCCAGACCTTGTGGCCGAAAAGGCAGCGCACGCCGGCGCCACGCAGTTCAGCGCGCAGGGCATCGCCCTGGACGGCCTCGGTGGACGGTCGAACGCCGGCCGCCCGCGCGAAGCCCGCAGGCAGCGGACGCCACACCTGCCCGCCCGCATCGGGGTTCTCGTCGACCAGCAGCACGTCGAGGCCGCAGGCCTGCGCGCGCAGCGCCGCGCGCGCGCCGGCCGGGCCGGCCCCGATCACCAGCAGGTCGATCGCACCGGGCTGCGCCTCAGCCAAGGCGCTGCTCCCGGAAATCGAGGGTTTCGATCTCCAGGCCCGGCGTCACCGGCACCTGGCAGGCGGGCAGCTTGCGGCTGCCGACCCACACCAGGCACTCCTGGCACGAGCCCATGAGGCAGAACATGCCGCGCGGCGCGCCGTCGCGCGGACTGCGCCGCAGTTCGCGCCGCCCGGCCGCGAACAGCGCCGCGGCCACGCTCTCGCCTTCGAAGGCCTCGACGCTGCAGCCGTCGGCGAGGAAGCGCAGCGCAGGGCCGCGCCGCACCGACTGGTCGGTGCGCAGCGTCGGCACTGCTGAAGATGGACTTGGGATCATGGAAGAAGGAAGTCTGGGGAGCCTTCGAACAGGGAGCACACGCTCGAACTGGACCGCTCCAGGTTTATTGTATACATTTCATATATAGACGTTATATTTTTTGCCGACAAACTGTAAACTGGCACTCGTCTTGCGTTCGCCGTCCCCGCACTCGGGCCGCATCGGCAGCCCGGTTCCATCATCAACCTCTAGGAGTTCTTCTCGATGAAGCAAACAAGGAACGCCATCCGCCGCACCCTGCTGGTGGCCGGTTCGCTCGCACTGGGCTCGACGCTGCTGGGCCTCCCGGCCGCGGCGACCGCGCGCACGCTCGATGAAATCGTGGCCAGCAAGAAGATCGTGATCGGCGTCAATCCGACCCTGCCTCCGCTCGGCATCTTCAACGACAAGAACGAGATCGACGGCTTCGATGTCGACATCGCCCGCAAGCTCGGCGAACTGCTCGGCGTCAAGACCGAGCTGGTGCAGGTCGGCTCGCCCGACCGCATCCCCTTCGTGAGCAGCGGCAAGATCGATGCCGTGCTCGGCGCCATGACCATCACGGCCGAGCGCCAGAAGGTGATCGACTTCACCGTGCCGCTGCACACCGAGGTGCTGGGCGTGCTCACCACCAAGGCCAAGCCCTACAAGGACTGGATGGAGCTCAACGACCCGGCGGTGAAGCTGGTCGAGGTGCGCGGCGCCACGCCCGTGAAGTTGGTCCAGGAGAAGCTGCCCAAGGCCCAGCTGCTGCTGCTCGACAACTACCCCGACGCGGTGCGCGCCATCGCCCAGGGACGGGCCGACGCGATGATCGACGTGATGGACTTCATGACCGAACACACCGCCAAGCACAAGGTCGACTGGCGCATCGTCGACGCGCCGATCGAGGTCTACTTCTGCGCCATCGGCGTGCAGAAGGGCAACGACGCGCTGCGCGAGAAGCTCAACGGCGCCATCAAGGACATGCACAAGAGCGGCTTCGTGGACGAACGCTGGAAGAAGTGGTTCGGCGGCCCCATGCTGCACGACCCGCGCACCGCACCGAGCTACAAGTAAGGTCGCGGCCGACGGTCCGGCGCCACCGCCAGCCAGCCTGCCGGTGGCGCCGATCATTCAAGACCTCGACACCTCATGCAATTCGACTTCACACCGGTTCTCGAACGACTGCCCTACCTGGTCGGCGGCGCCTGGCTGAGCCTGCAGATCGCCTTCCTGGCGTTCGCCCTGGGCATGCTGCTCGGCCTGGCCGGCGCCTCGGTGCGCGCCTACGGCCCGCGCTGGGCGCGCCGCCTCGTCGGCGCCTATGTGGTGTTCTTCACCAACACGCCGCAGCTGATCCAGATCTTCTTCATTTTCTTCGCGCTGCCCGACGCCGGCATCGTGCTGTCGCCCTACCAGGCGGTGCTGATCGGCATGACGCTCAATGCCGGTGCATACCTCACCGAGATCCAGCGCGCGGGCTTCGAATCGGTGCGCCGGCCGGAACTCGAGGCGGCCGAGACGCTGGGTTTCTCGCGCATCCAGACCATTCGCTACGTGATCCTGCCGCACATCGTGCGCGTGCTGTTCCCGCCGCTCTCCAACCAGTACATCCTGATGACGCTCGGGACGTCGATGGCGGCCGTGTTCGGCGTCGAGGAGCTCACCGGGCGGGCCTACAACATCAACTCGGAGACCTTCCGCTCGATCGAGGTGTTCTCGGTTGCGGCGGTGCTCTACATCGTGATCACGCTGATCGCCACCCTGTCGCTGGCTTTCGTCGGGAAGCGCTTCTTCCGCGCCAAGATGAGGTGGTTCTGATGCTCGAACAGATCATCCAGGAGCTGCCGCGCTTCTTCAGCTACTACAACCTGGTCTTCTTCGCCAAGGCGCTGGGCGTCACCTTCGCCCTGTCGGCCATCGGCTGCATCGTCGGCTTCTCGCTCGGCTTCCTGCTGGCGGCGGTGCGGCTCGGCAGCCGGCCGGCGGGCCGGCCGCTGCGCGTGGCGGCCACGGTCTTCATCGAGCTGTTCAGGCGCATCCCGTTCCTGGTCACGCTGATGCTGGTGTTCTTCATCTTCCAGGGGCTCGACGCCGACCTCTCGATGTTCACCGTGGCCCTGATCAGCGTCTGCCTGATCGCCACCGCCTTCATCGCCGAGATCGTGCGCAGCGGCCTCGAATCGGTGCACCAGAACCAGTGGGACGCCGCCGAGACGATGAACTTCAGCTACCTCCAGACGCTGCGCCTCGTGATCGTGCCGCAGGCCTGGAAGATCATCCTGCCGCCGGTCTTCGGCTTCTTCGTCCTGTTCATCAAGGACACCGCGCTCGCCTCCCAGATCGGCGTCGTCGAGCTGGCCTTCGCCGGCAAGACGATGAACAACAAGGGCTTCTCGGCCACACTGGTCTACGGCACGGTGCTGGCTCTTTATTTCATGCTGTCCTATCCGCTGGCCCGGTTCGGCAAACACCTGGAGAACAAGCTTGCCCCAACTCGAAATCGTTGACCTCGAGGCCAACTACGGCGCCCACACCGTACTCGAGCGCATCAACCTGTCGGTCGACAAGGGCGAGATCGTCAGTCTCATCGGCCCTTCGGGCTCGGGGAAGAGCACCTTGCTGCGCGTGCTGATGGGCTTGCTGCCGCCGATTGCCGGCCAGGTGCGCATCGACGGCCAGGCGCTGGACTACAGCGACCGCGAGCAGCTGCGCCGGATCCGCTCGCAGATGGCGATCGTGTTCCAGCAGTACAACCTGTTCCAGAACATGAGCGTGCTCGACAACGTGACGGTGGCGCCGATCAAGGTCAAGGGGCGCCCGCGCAAGCAGGTCGAGGACTATGCGATCCAGCTGCTCGAGAAGGTCGGCATGGGGGCCAAGCTCAAGTCCTACCCCGACCAGCTTTCGGGCGGCCAGCAGCAGCGGGTGGCGATCGCGCGGGCGCTGGCCCTGCAGCCCGGCATCCTGCTGCTCGACGAGGTGACGGCGGCACTCGACCCCGAACTCGTCAATGAAGTGCTGGACACGGTGCGATTGCTGGCTGCCGAGGGCATGACGATGTTCATCGTCTCGCACGAAATGGGCTTCGTGCGCGAGGTGTCGAGCAAGGTCGTTTTCATGGACGGCGGGCAGGTGGTCGAGATCGGCGGCCCGAAGCAGATCTTCGACCAGCCGCGCGAGGCCCGCACGCGCGAGTTCGTCGGCAAGATCCTGCGCCACTGAGGGCGCCGCCGGCCGGCTCTACTGCGCGAATTCCGTCACGAGCCCGTTGCTGAGCCTCGACAAGGTGTAGCGGGCCAGGTTGCGCAGGTGCGCGACCACGGCGTCCTCGGCCGCCTTCTCGTTGCCGGCGATGTAGGCATCGAGGATCGCCAGGTGCTCGGTGCGGTCGTCCTCGATGCGGCTGAAGGGGTCGACCACCTCGAACAGCCGGCACAGCACGCGCAGGTGCGCGATGGTGTCGGCCAGCATCGCGTTGCCCGAGGCGCGCGCGAACAGGCCATGGATCTGGTCGTCGGCCTGCCAGTGGCTCGAGCCCTGCTGGCTCGAATCCAGCCCCAGGATGGCGCTGCGCAGGGCCTGCACCTGGTCCGGCGGCACGCGTCCCATCGCCAGCGAGACGGCTTGCGACTCGAGCCGCTCGCGCACCTGCAGGCACTGGAAGTAGTGCGACGCCGTGATCCGCCGCACCGCGTAGGAGCGGGCATTGGCGCGCACCAGCAGCCCTTCGCCCTCCAGGCGCAGCAAGGCCTCGCGCAGCGGCGTGCGCGACATCTGGAGCCGCTCGGCCAGCCGTCCCTCGACCAGCACTTCGCCGCCGATCAGCTCGCGCTGCAAGATGAGCCGGCGCACGACGGCATAGGCCCGGTCGGTCAGGTTCGTCGAGCCCTCGCCGTCGGGCGAGGACTTCGCGGCCGGCGGCGCTTCCGACGGCACGGGCTTGCGGGACCGCACGGTCTTGACCGGTGCCGCCGCCTTCCTGGCCTTTGCATGCGCCGCTGGCTTGGACGCGACTTTGGACTTCATATGATTTGTCTACAAACTGTGTGCAATCGAACCGGGAGCCCACAGCATACGGGGTTCTCCGCCCCCGTGCCACCGCCTGCGTCAGTCCTTGACCGGCCCGCGCAAGCTCTTGATCTCCGAGCGCTGGCTCTTGCCCGCCAGCCGCCGCTGCTTCGAGCCGTAGCTCGGCTTGGTGGCGCGCCGCACGCGCGGCGCCACGGCGACGCCGTCGACCAGTTCCTGCAGCCGCGCCAGCGCATCGGCGCGGTTCATGTCCTGGCTGCGGTGCTTCTGCGCCTTCAGCACCAGCACGCCTTCCTGGGTGATGCGGCTGTCGCGCAGCGCGAGCAGCCGCGCCTTGACGTCCTCGGGCAGCGAACTGGCGGGGATGTCGAAGCGCAGATGCACCGCGCTCGAGACCTTGTTGACGTTCTGGCCGCCCGCGCCCTGGGCCCGGATGGCGCTGAATTCGACCTCGAGCGGATCGACAAGAACGGGTGGACGCGGCGTGGGCATCCGCTATTTTGACTTGCGCGCCGCCACCTTCTTCGCCGTGGCGGGACGCTGCTGCACGCCGGCCATCAGCAGCGCGATGCTCTGGTCGGCGATCTGGTCGGGATCGAGGCCACCGTCGGGGTTGTACCAGCGCCCGATCCAGCTCAGTGCGCCGGCCAGCACGAAGGCCGCCATCTTGGGATCGCAGGGCGCCAGCGAGCCTTCGGCGATGCCGTCGCCGATCAAGCGACGGAACTCGCCGTCGATGCCGGCCTTGAGCCGCCGCAGTTCCTTGCGCCGCGCCGCCGGCAGCGGGTCTTCGCCGATGCGGATCACGCACATGCCGAAGTCCATCGTCACGATGCGCGAGTAGATGCGCATGCACGCCATCAGCTGGTCGATCGCACTGCCGCCGGCCCGTCGGACCTCGTCGATGCCCTGCTGCATCATGCCCAGCGCGGTGCGCACGCACTCGAGCAGGATGTCGTCCTTGCTCTTCACGTAGTAGTAGAGCGTGGGCTTGCTCACGTGCAGCTGCTCGGCGATGTCGTCGAGCGAGGTGGCGTGGAAGCCGCGCTCGTTGAACAGGCGCGCCGCCGTCTGCAGCACCGCGTTGCGCTTGGCTTCGCGCTGCTGCGCGCGCGCGCCGGCCGGCTTCCAGGGCGATGCACCGGCAGGCGGGGAGGTTTTTCGGGTGGCCATGGATCGAAGCGCCCGGGAAAGTCCCGATGCTGCCGACAGGCGCGGCATCGAACATTACCGGCGAGTAGAAATTCTACGCGTGGGTAACCCCGCATTCTTCCGCGCAAACCCTGATCGATGCCTGACGCCATCCATCCCGCTGCTGCCGCCCCGTCCAGCCCCGTGCTGCAGGTCGATGCACTCACGCTCGCCTTCGGCGGCGTGCGGGCGCTGAGCGGCGTCGGCTTCGAGGTCGCGCCCGGCTCGATCACGGCCGTGATCGGCCCCAACGGCGCCGGCAAGACCTCGCTGTTCAACACCATCTCGGGCTTCTACCGCCCTGCTGCCGGCCGGGTGCTGTTCGAGGGCCGCGACATCACGACGCTGCCGGCGCCGCAGCGAGCCCGGCTCGGCCTGGCGCGCAGCTTCCAGAACATCGCGCTGTTCCGCGGCATGACGGTGCTCGACAACATCAAGCTCGGGCGCCATTCGCATCTCCGGTCCAACGTCTTCGACGCCCTGCTCTATCTCGGCCGCGCCCGCCGGGAAGAAGCCGAGCTGCGCCGCGATGTCGAGGAGCGCATCATCGATTTCCTCGAGATCGACCACATCCGGCACGCCAGCGTGTCGGCCCTGCCCTACGGGCTGCAGAAGCGCGTCGAGATGGCACGCGCGCTGGCGATGCAGCCGCGCGTGCTGATGCTCGACGAGCCGGTCGCCGGCATGAACCGCGAAGAGACCGAGGACATGGCGCGCTTCATCCTCGACCTGCGCGACGAGTGGGGCGTGACCGTGCTGATGGTCGAGCACGACATGGGCATGGTGATGGACCTGTCGGACCACGTCGTGGTGCTCAATTTCGGCCAGGTCATCGCGCAGGGTGCGCCGGCCGCGGTGCAGTCCGATCCCGAGGTGATCCGGGCCTACCTCGGCGCCGGCGACGTTGCCGCCCTGCGCGACAAGCTGCGCGGCTCGCAAGCCACGGCGGCGCAGGCATGATGGACTGGGCCTACCTGTTCGAGATCGCGCTCAACGGCGTCGCCAGCGGCGGCCTCTACGCGCTGGCCGCCCTGGCTTTCGTGCTGGTCTACAAGGCCACCCGGGTGGTCAACATCGCGATCGGCGAGATGCTGATGATCGGCGCCTACCTGTTCTTCGCCTTCGCCGCCAGCTTCTCGCTGCCGATCTGGCTGGCGGTGCTGGGCGCGGTGCTCGGCACCGGCCTGCTCGGCGCCGTGGTCGAGCGCACCATGATCCGGCCGCTGCTGGGCGAGCCGCCGATCTCGGTCTTCATGGTCACGGTCGGGCTGGCGTCGATCCTGGTCGGGCTGGTCGAGATCGTCTGGACCGCCGACCAGCGCCGCCTGCCCGAGTTCCTGCCGAAGACGCCGGTGATGGTCGGCGACGCCTTCCTGGCGCCCAAGGTGGCCTACGGCGCGCTGGTGGCCCTGGTGCTGATCGTGCTGGTGCTGCTGGTGTTCCGCTTCTGGCGCGGCGGCGTCGCGCTGCGCGCCACCGCCTCCGACCAGGCCGCCGCCTACGCGATGGGCATCAACGTGCCGCGCGTGTTCTCGCTCGCCTGGGTGGCCTCGGCCATGATCGCGGCGGTGGCCGGCATCATCGTCGGCGCCATCGGCGGCATCTCGTCGTCGATGGGCGTGTTCGGCCTGTCGGTGCTGGTGGTGGTGATCGTCGGCGGTCTCGACAGCGTGCTCGGCGCGCTGGTCGGCGGCGTCTTCATCGGCCTGGTCGAAGCGCTCGCGGGCTCGTACCTGGGCGGCGAGTACAAGCTGCTGGCGACCTTCGTGGTGCTGGTCGTCGTGCTGATGATCCGGCCCTACGGCCTGTTCGGTACGCACGAAATAGAAAGACTCTGATGCGCATCGGCACCCTCAAGCAGAGCTACCTCGCCGACGCCGCGCTGTTCGATTCGCGCACGCAGAAGAGCTGGCTCGCACTGGGCGCCGCGCTGCTGCTGCTGTTCCCCTTCATGGCCAGCGACTACTGGCTCTACCTCGCCTGCCTGGTCGCGATCAATGTCGCGAGCGCCACCGGGCTCAACATCCTGACCGGCTACACCGGGCTCGTGAGCCTCGGGCAAGCCGCGTTCATGGGGCTGGGCGCCTACACCGTGGCGATCCTGCAGACGCGCCTGGGCACGCCTTTCCTGCTCAACCTGGTGGCCGGCGGCGTGGTGGCGATGCTCGGCGGCCTGGTGGTCGGCATCCCGTCGCTGCGGGTCAAGGGGCTCTACCTCGCGATCGCGACCATCGCGGCCTCCTTCATCACGCACTTCCTGTTCGCCAACCTCAAGCTCACCGGTGGCACCACGGGCCTGTCGCTGCCGCCCGCGCAGTTGTTCGGGGTCGCGCTCGACACCTCGTTCCGGCTCTACTGGGTGATCCTGCCGGTCACGCTGCTGATGGTGCTGGGCGCCGCCAACCTGTTCCGCACCCGAATCGGCCGCGCCTTCATCGCGATCCGCGACCGCGACATCTCGGCCGAGGTGCTGGGCATTCCGCTCCTGCGCTACAAGCTGCTGTCCTTCGGGCTGTCGTCCTTCTACGCCGGCGTGGCCGGCGGCCTGTGGGCCTACTTCTTCCGGGTCGTCACGCCCGAGAGCTTTCCGCTCCTGATGTCGATCTTCTTCCTGGCCGCGATCATCGTCGGCGGCATGGGCACGATCCTCGGCGGCATCCTGGGCGCGGTCTTCATGACGATGGTGCCGGAGCTGCTCAAGCTGGTGTTCGACCTGCTGCCCGGCGGCACCGAGGCGACCGTTTTCCTGTCGCCGGTCCGCACGGTCGTCTTCGGCCTGCTGATCGTCGGGTTTCTGGTGTTCGAGCCGCACGGGCTCGCAGAAGTGTGGCGGCGCATTCGCCGCTTTTTTCATCTGTGGCCGTTCAAGACCTAGGCCGCCTCAAAACTTGGAGACATCATGAAATCGCAACCCGTCTCGGCACGCCGCCGCACCCTCCTGCTGGCCGCTTCGGCCGCCCTCGCCGCGCCGCTGGCCGTGCATGCCCAGGCCGAAGACATCGTGATCGGCGGCTCGATCCCGATGACGGGTGTCTTCGCCTTCGCCGGCATCGGCATCAACGCCGGCATCGCCGACTACGTGAAGATCGTCAACGACGCCGGTGGCATCAAGGGCCGCAAGCTGCGCTACGTGCCCGAGGACACCGGCTACAAGGTCGATGCCTCGGTCGCCGCCTTCAAGAAGATCACGAGCCAGAACAAGGTCAATCTCTACTACGGCGACTCGACCGGCTTCGCCAAGACCATCAACCCCGAGCTCGACCGCAGCGGCCAGATCCTGATGGCCGGCGCCTCGTTCGCGACCGAGCTCAACGACCCGGCCAAGTACCCGAACCAGTTCCTGGTCGGGCCCGACTACACCGAGATGTTCGGCATCCTGCTCAAGCACATCGCCAAGGAGAAGCCCGGCGCCAAGGTGGCCTTCGTCTACTCCGACTCCGAGTTCGGCCGCGACCCGATCGAGGCCAGCGAAGCCATGGCGAAGAAGCTCGGCCTCACGGTGCCGGTCAAGCTCATGACGCCGCCCGGCAGCGTCGACGTCTCGACCGAGGTCATCAAGCTGCGCCGCGCCGCGCCCGACTACACGATCTTCCACGGCTACATCCTGGCGCCGATTCCCGAGTTCGTGCAGCAGGGCAAGCAGATGGGCATGACCAGCAAGTGGATGGGCACCTTCTGGACCATGGACAGCTCGACCGTGATGAAGATGGGCGAGGCCGGCGACGGCTTCATGGGCGTGATGCCCTATCGCTACTACTACGACACCTCGGCCAAGTCGCCGATGCTCGACAAGATCCGCCAGCTGCGCCCCGAGTACCAGAGCACGGCCTACACGCAGGGCTTCCTGACCGCGATGCTGTTCACCGAGGCGGCGAAGCGCACGCTCGACGCCGGCAAGCCGCTCGACGGCAAGAACCTCAAGGCGGCGCTCAACACCATCAAGGACTTCGACACCGGCGGCCTGATCGGCGTGCCGATCACGATCAAGGGCAACTCCATTCCCGTGGGGCGGGTGTACACGGCCGACATGAAGGCGCAGAAGATGGTGCCTGCGTCCGACTGGATCAAGCTGGACTGACGATGCAAGGCGCGGCCGCGGACCTGGTCCTCGAAGTGAACAACATCGAGGTGGTCTACAACAAGGTGGTGCAGGTGCTGCGCGGCCTGTCGCTGGCCGTGCCGCGCGGCGAGATCGTGGCGCTGCTGGGCAGCAACGGGGCCGGCAAGTCGACCACGCTGAAGGCGGTGTCGGGCCTGCTGGTGCTGGAAGACGGCGAGCTGCAGGCCGGCCGCATCGCCTTCAACGGCGCCTCGACCGCGCGCGTGCCGCCGCAGCAGCTGGTGCGGCGCGGCCTGTGCCACGTGATGGAGGGCCGGCGCGTGTTCGAGGACCTCACGGTGGAGGAGAACCTGGTCGCCGCGACCTACGCCCACAGCGGCCGCGGCCCGGCACCGCGCAACTTCGATGCCGTGTACGCCTACTTCCCGCGGCTGCACGAACGCCGCAAGGGCCTGGCCGGCTACCTGTCGGGCGGCGAGCAGCAGATGCTCGCGATCGGCCGCGCGCTGGTCGCCGAGCCGCAGCTGATCCTGCTCGACGAGCCCTCGCTCGGGCTCTCGCCCAAGCTGGTGGAGGACATCTTCACGATCATCGCGCGCATCAACGCCGAGCGCGGCGTCTCGATGCTGCTGGTCGAGCAGAACGCCAGCGTGGCGCTGGCCGTCGCCCACCGCGGCTACATCATGGAGAACGGCAAGATCGTGATCGACGGCAGCGCCGAACGGCTCGCGGCCGACCCCGACGTGCGCGAGTTCTACCTTGGCGTGGGCGGCGGCGGCGAAGCACGCAGCTTCCGCGGGCTCAAGCACTACAAGCGCCGCAAGCGCTGGCTCTCATGAGCGCAAAGCTCCCTGCCCTCACCCTGCCGCAGATGCTGCGCGAGCAGGCGCGCGCGCAGCCCCAGGCGATCGCGATCCGGCAGAAGGACTTCGGCATCTGGCAGCCGGTGAACTGGGCCGACTACCACCGCCGCGCCAGCCACTTCGGACTCGGCCTGCGTGCGCTCGGCCTGCCGGCCGGCGGCCATCTCGGCATCCTGTCCGAGAACCGCATCGAATGGGTGCTGGCGCAGCTGGGCGCCGGCCTGGTCGGCGCGGTCACGGTCGGCGTCTACCCGACCAGCCCGAGCAGCGAGATCGCCTACGTGGTCGCGCATGCCGACATCGAGCTGATCGTCTGCGAGGACCAGGAACAGACCGACAAGGTCATCGAGGCGCTCGACCGCCTGCCCCGCCTGCTGAAGATCATCGTGATCGAGACCAAGGGCCTGCGCAGCCTCGATGCCTCGCTGCGCGAGCGCGTCATCAGCTTCGACGAAGTCGAAAAGGCCGGCGCCGCCGTCGCCGCGCGTGAAGGGCCGGCGCAGATCGACACCGCGCTGCAGGCCCAGACGCTGGCCGACATCGGCCTCATGATCTACACCTCGGGCTCCACCGGAAAGCCCAAGGGCGCGATGATCTCCTGGCGCAACATCCGCGGCGTGGTGCCCGGCATCGTCGAGCGCCTGGGCCTCGACCCCAACACCACGCACCTGTCGTACCTGCCGCTGTGCCACGTGGCCGAGCAGATGCTCTCGACCTTCGTGCCGCTCTACCTGGGCTCCCAGGTCAACTTCGGCGAATCGATCCGCACGGTGCAGGAAGACCTGCGCGAGGTCGCCCCCACGATGTTCCTCGGCGTGCCCCGCATCTGGGAGAAGCTGCATGCCGGCATCAGCATCAAGATGCAGGAGTCCGGCCGCCTGCAGCGCGCGCTGTACCGGCGGGCGATGGCCGCCTGCGCGCCGCTGGCCGAGAAGCCGCGCAGCCGCTGGAGCCTCGGCGAGAGGGCCCGCTTCGCGCTGGCCTACTGGACCGTGCTGCGCGCCTTGCAGAACTTCATCGGGCTGCGCCGCGTCAAGGTCGCGCTGACCGGCGCGGCACCGATCCCGCCCGACGTGGTGCGCTTCTTCCGCACGCTCGGCGTGCCGCTGGTGGAGGTCTACGGCCTCACCGAGTCGACCGGCATGATCACCGGCCACCGCGGCGACCAGGTCAGGATCGGCACCGTCGGCCCGCCGATCCTGGGCACCAACCACCGCATCGGCGCCGACGGCGAACTGCTGGTGCAGGGCGAGATGGTGTTCGAGGGCTACTACAAGAATCCGGAAGCCACCGCGGCGTCGATCCGCGACGGCTGGCTGCACACCGGCGACGTGGTGCGTGAGGAAGATGGCCAACTGCGCATCGTCGATCGCCTCAAGGACATCATGATCACGGCCGGCGGCAAGAACCTGACGCCCTCGGAGATCGAGAACACGATGAAAGGCAGCCCCTTCATCAAGGAATGCATCGTGGTGGCGGACGGCCGCAAGTTCGTCGGCGCGCTGGTGCAGATCGACTACGAGACGGTCGGCAAATGGGCCGAGGCCGAGCGGATCTCATTCACGCATTTCCGCTCGCTGGTCGACCAGCCGAGGGTGCGCGACCTGATCGATGCCGAGCTCCAGCGCGGCAATGCGCAGCTGGCGCAGGTCTCGCAGGTGCGCCGCTTCCACCTGCTGACCAAGGAGCTCGACCACGACGATGGCGAGGTCACCGCGACCATGAAGGTGCGGCGCGCCAGCATCTACCAGCGCTACGCGAGCGAGATCGAGGCCCTGTACAGCGCCTGATCAGAGGGCGTCGTCGCGCGACACAGGACGCGCCTGCACGTCGGTGACCACGCCCGGATCGCGCAGCCGCACTGGCGCGTCGGCGGCCTGCCCCTGGGCACGGGCGCCTGCGACGTCCGCCGCCGTGGGCTCGGCCGGCCGGCCAGCGGCCCGGAAGCGGTCGAAGCCGCCACGCGGGTCGAAGCGCATCACCCACGGCTGCACCGGCTTGCCGGTGAGCCGCGCCCAGGCATAGCGCAGGCCCCAGACGGCCGCCAGCAGCAGCACGGCGACCGCCAGGCTGGCCGCGAACACGAGGCCCAGCATGAAGAAGACGAGGCGAAGAAAGAAATTCAGCATCGTTCTTAGGATACGGTCTCGGCCAAGGGTTCCCGGTCATTGCTGAACGTGAACTGCCCCGGTGCCTGGATCGGATCGGTGCCGACGCTGATCGTGTCCTTCGGCCCGAAGCTGCCGTCGAGCAGCAGCTTCGACAGCGGATTCTCGATCCGCTGCTGGATCGCCCGCTTCAGCGGCCGCGCACCGAACACCGGGTCGAAGCCGACCTTGGCGATCTCGGCCAGCGCCGCCGGCGACACCTCCAGCCCCAGGTCCATCTTGGCCAGGCGGTCCTTCAGCACCTTGAGCTGGATCGCCGCGATGGCTTCGATGTTCTTGGCGTCGAGCGCATGGAACACCACGGTTTCGTCGATGCGGTTCAGGAATTCGGGCCTGAAGTAGTTCTTGAGCTCGTCCCAGACCGCGTCCTTGATCTCCTCGGTCGGCCGGCCGACCATCGATTGGATGATCGGCGAGCCGATATTGCTGGTCATCACGATCACCGTGTTCTTGAAGTTCACGGTGCGGCCCTGGCCGTCGGTCAGCCGGCCGTCGTCGAGCACCTGCAGCAGCACGTTGAAGACGTCCGGGTGCGCCTTCTCGACCTCGTCGAGCAGGAGCACGCTGTAGGGCTTGCGGCGCACGGCTTCCGTCAGGTACCCGCCCTCCTCGTAGCCCACGTAGCCCGGCGGCGCGCCGATCAGGCGGGCGACCGAATGCTTCTCCATGAACTCGCTCATGTCGACGCGGATCAGGTGGTCCTCGCTGTCGAACAGGAAGCCGGCCAGCGCCTTGCACAGTTCGGTCTTGCCCACGCCGGTGGGGCCGAGGAACAGGAAGGAGCCGGTCGGGCGGTTCGGGTCCGCGAGGCCCGAGCGCGAGCGGCGGATCGCGTTGGCGACCGCACCGATGGCCTCGTCCTGGCCGACCACGCGCTCGTGCAGCTTGCCTTCCATCATGAGCAGCTTGTCGCGCTCGCCCTGCATCAGCTTGGACACCGGGATACCGGTGGCGCGCGCCACCACTTCGGCGATCTCCTCGGCGCCGACCTGCGTGCGCAGCAAGGTCGGCGCACTCGACTTGCCCTTGCTGGCCTCGGTGTCCTGCGCTTCCTTGAGCCGCTTCTCGAGCCCCGGCAGCTTGCCGTACTGCAGCTCGGCGACCTTGTTGAAGTCGCCCTTGGCGGTGAACTCGGCGATCTGGAACTTGATCTTGTCGATCTCCTCGCGGATCTGCGCGCTGCCCTGGGCCTGGGCCTTCTCGGCCTGCCAGACCTCGTCGAGGTCGGCGATCTCCTTTTGCAGCTTCGCGATGTCGCCCTCGATCAGGCCGAAGCGCTTTTGCGATGCCTCGTCCTTTTCGCGGCGCACGGCTTCGCGCTCGATCTGCAGCTGGATCAGGCGACGGTCGAGCCGGTCCATGACCTCGGGCTTGGAGTCCATCTCGATCTTGATCTTGGCCGCTGCCTCGTCGATCAGGTCGATCGCCTTGTCGGGCAGGAAGCGGTCGGTGATGTAGCGGTCGCTCAGCTCGGCCGCGGCGACGATCGCCGGGTCGGTGATGTCGACGCCATGGTGGACCTCGTATTTTTCCTTCAGGCCGCGCAGGATCGCCACCGTCGCCTCGACGCTCGGCTCGCCCACGAGGATCTTCTGGAAGCGGCGCTCCAGCGCGGCGTCCTTCTCGATGTACTTGCGGTACTCGTCGAGCGTGGTGGCACCGACGCAGTGCAGCTCGCCGCGCGCCAGGGCCGGCTTGAGCATGTTGCCGGCGTCCATCGCGCCCTCGGCCTTGCCGGCGCCGACCATGGTGTGGAGTTCGTCGATGAAGACGATGGTCTGGCCTTCGTCCTTGGCGAGTTCGTTCAGCACGGTCTTGAGCCGTTCTTCGAACTCGCCGCGGAACTTGGCCCCGGCCAGCAGTGCCGCCATGTCGAGCGACAGCACGCGCTTGCCCTTGAGCGAGTCGGGCACCTCGCCGGCGACGATGCGCTGGGCCAGGCCCTCGACGATCGCGGTCTTGCCGACGCCGGGTTCGCCGATCAGCACGGGATTGTTCTTGGTGCGGCGCTGCAGCACCTGGATCGCGCGGCGGATTTCCTCGTCGCGGCCGATGACCGGGTCGAGCTTGCCCAGGCGGGCCCGCTCGGTCAGGTCCATGCAGTATTTCTTGAGGGCCTCGCGCTGGCCTTCGGCATCGGCGCTGTTGACGCCCTGGCCGCCGCGCACCGCTTCGATCGCGGCCTCCAGCGACTTGCGGCTCACGCCGTTGCTGCGCGCGAGATTGCCGATGTCGGCCTTGCTGTCGGCCACCGCGAGCAGGAACAGTTCGCTGGCGATGAACTGGTCATTGCGCTTGATCGATTCCTTTTCGGTCGCCTGCAGCAGCTTGCCCAGTTCGGGGCCGACCTGCACCTGGTCATGGCCCTCGACCTTCGGCAGCTTCTTGATCGCCGCCTCGGCGGCCTGCAGCAGGCCCGGCACATTGGCGCCGGCGCGCTCGAGCAGCGCGCGCGGGCCGTCGTCCTGGCGCAGCATCGCGACCAGCAGGTGGGCCGGTTCGATGTAGGCGTTGTCGTTGCCCAGCGCGAGCGACTGCGAGTCGGCGAGGGCTTCCTGGAATTTGGTGGTGAGTTTGTCTTGTCGCATGGCTTGATTCCTGCATTCAAAATAGGGCCGTTCCGTGGCGAGTTCAAGACCGTCCGGACTTTTTCAACTGCAATCATTGGAGTCGATAGATGCTGAAGTCAACATGGAGTGGCGCCACGCGCCTCGTGCGCGGCCTTTTCGCGGCCGGCCTGCTGGCCGCCGGGGGCCTGGCGCTGGCCCAGCCGGCCGGCACGCCGATCCGGCTGCTGGTCGGCTTTCCGGCCGGCGGCGGCACCGACGTGATCGCCCGCACCCTGGCCGAGAAGCTCAAGGACGAGCTGGGCACCTCCGTGGTGGTCGACAACCGCGCCGGCGCCGGCGGCCAGATCGCCGCCCAGGCGCTGAAGGCCGCGCCGGCCGACGGCCACACGCTGTTCCTCTCGCACGACCATTCGATCTCGATCCTGCCGCTGGTGGTGAAGAACCCCGGCTTCGATGCGGCGCGTGATTTCGTGCCGGTGGCCGGCTTCGCCACCTTCGCCAATGCGCTCGCGGTGTCGGGCGGCACGCCGGCCAAGTCGGTCAACGAATACGTGGCCTGGGTCAGGAAGGAGCGCGGCGGCAAGGACACGATCGGCGTCCCGGCGCCCGCCTCGATCCCCGAATTCCTGGTCAAGCTGATCGGCGCCAAGTACAAGATCGACGTCCAGGCCGCCCCCTACCGCGGCAGCGCCCCGATGCTGGCCGACATGCTGGGCAACCAGATCTCGGCGGGCATCGGCTCGGTCCCCGACTTCATCGAGAACCAGAAGGCCGGCAAGATCCGCGTCGTCGCCGTGATCGGCGACAAGCGCCAGGCCGTGCTGCCGCAGGTGCCGACCTTCGCCGAACTGGGCCTGGCGGGCCTGGAAGACCTGCCCTACTACGGCATCTTTGCGCCGGTGGGCACCCCCCAACCGGTGATCGACCGCTTCGGCGTCGCGCTGGCCAAGGTGCTCAAGATGCCGGACGTGCGCGACCGCCTGACCGCGATGGGCCTGAGCGTCGAATACATGCCGCAGGGCCAGTTCGCCGGCCGCGTCCGCAGCTACACCCAGACCTGGGCGCAGATCATCAAGTCCAGCGGCTTTCAGCCGCAGTGAGGCTCAGCGGCATTGCCCGAGGCAATGCCCCAGCGCGCGATGGCTTCGTCGTCCGTCGCGCGCGCGTCGACCCAGCGGGCGCCCTCGGGCGTCTCTTCCTTTTTCCAGAAGGGCGCCTGGGTCTTGAGGTAGTCCATCAGGAACTCGCAGGCCAGGAAGCTCTGGCCGCGGTGTGCCGAGGTCACGGCGACCATCATGATCTGGTCCTGCGGCTGCAGCAGGCCGACCCGGTGGATCACGTGCGCGCCGAGGATGTCGAAGCGCCTGCAGGCCTCGTCGATCATGGCCTCGATCGCCTTTTCGGTCATGCCCGGGTAGTGCTCGAGTTCCATCGAGGCGACGGCGCTGCCGTCGTTGCGGTCGCGCACGGTGCCGATGAAGCAGCAGACCGCGCCGACGCCGGCGTCGCCCGCACGCAGCGCGGCGACCTCCTGCTGCAGGTCGAAGTCCTCGGTCTGGATCGAAACACGGGCGGTGCGCATCCACGGATTGTGGCACCGCGATACACTCGCGCGATGCCTTCCAGCGCCCTGCAACGCCAGCCCTCTTCTCGCGAAGAAGCGGCCTGCGTGCGCCTGCAAGGCAAAGCCAAAAAACCCGAGCTCGTCTGACCGGAGCTCAGGTTCCGTCGTCGGATGAGCGACGGAACTGCAAGGCCTCGGGCCGAAGTGGGTGGCGTGCGCGCATTCGACGGTGGTTTCCTCCATCGGTCGAAACCTGAAAAGGACAACTGCGTGCAAGACTCTCATCCTTCCCCCTCTCCCGACTTCTCGGGCCTCTGGATTCCGCTCGTCACGCCGTTCCGCGACCACGCGGTCGACCACGCCGCGCTCGCGGCGCTGGCCGAAGGGCTGGCTGCCACCGGCATCGCGGGCTTCGTGGTCTGCGGCTCAACCGGCGAAGCCGCCGCGCTCGACGAGGACGAGCAGCTGGCGGTGCTGGCGACGGTCGCCGCGGCCGCCCCCTCGCTGCCCCGCGTCATGGGCCTCTCGGGCTACCACCTCGGCAAGACGCTGGCCTGGGTCCGCCACCTGTCGGCCTGCGGCCTGGCCGGCCTGCTGGTGCCGGCGCCGAGCTACATCCGCCCCTCGCAAGCCGGGCTGGCCGAGTGGTTCGGGGCCATTGCCGATGCCAGCGCGGTGCCGCTGCTGGTCTACGACATTCCGTACCGCACCGGCGTCGCGATCGAGCGCGAGACCCTGCTGGCGCTGGCAGCCCACCCGCGGATCCGCGGCATCAAGGACTGCGGCGGCGACCTGGCCAAGACCCGGGCCCTGATCGCCGACGGCCGGCTGCAAGTGCTGGCCGGCGAAGACGCTCAGCTCTTCGCCACGGTGGCCGAAGGCGGCGCTGGCGCGATCGCCGCCAGTGCCCACCTGCAGACCGAGCGGTTCGTGAAGGTGCTTCGCCTGCTGGGCGCGGGCCGGCTGGCCGAGGCGCGGGCCGAGTGGCAGCCGCTGCTGCCCCTGGTCGAGGCCCTGTTCTCCGACCCCAACCCGGGTCCGCTGAAGGCGGCGCTGGCCGCCCGGGGCCTGATGCAGGACGAACTGCGCTCGCCGATGACGCGGGTTCCGCCCGAGCGGCGCCAGCGCCTGCTCGGCAGCCTGCAGGCGCTCAGCCGCCCGTGACCGGCGGGAAGAAGGCGACCTCGCTGCCCTCGCGCAGCGCGGCGCTCTCGCCGCTCATGACCTGGTCGAGCGCCATGCGCACGGCCCGGCCCCGGGCCAGCGCGCTGGCATGCGGTTCGCCGCGGGCGATCAGTTCGTCGCGCAGGGCGCCGAGGTCGGCCGCGCGGGTGTCGACGGTCTCGCTGCCGCTTCCCAGCGCCTCGCGCACCGATGCAAAGTAGCGCACCTTGACTTGCATGGTCAGCCGAGCAGCGAGGCGAAGGGAATGAACTGCACCGTGTCGCCGGCCTTGAAGGGCTGGCCCGCCGGCGTGTCGATCACGCCGTCGCCCCAGACCATGGAGGTCAGCACCCCCGAGCTCTGGTTGCCGAAGACGTCGAGCCCGCCCGCGGCATTGCGCCGGGCGCGCAGGAACTCGCGCCGCCGGTCGGCCTTCGGCCAGTCGAAATCGGCGCGCACCGCGATCGGCTCGGGCGCCACGCGCGACGCGCCCTGCAAAGTCAGCAGGAAGGGCCGTACCAGCAGCAGGAAGGTCAGGAAGCTCGACACCGGATTGCCCGGCAGGCCGGTGAGGTGCGCGTCGCCGATACGGCCGTAGGCGAAGGGCTTGCCCGGCTTCATCGACAACGACCAGAGATCGAGCTGGCCGAGATGCTGCACCGCGGCCTTGATGTGGTCTTCCTCGCCGACCGAGACACCGCCGGTGGTGATGATCAGGTCGTTGCCCAGCGATGCGGCGGCGAGCGCCTCGATGGTGGTCTCGCGCCGGTCCGGCACGATGCCCAGGTCGTTGACCTCGCACCCCAGCCGCACCAGCAGGGCCCGCATGAAGAACCGGTTCGAGTTGTAGATCGAGCCCGGCTTCATCGCATCGGGCGCCACCTCGCCCGGCATCACGAGTTCGTCGCCGGTCGACAGCAGCGCCACGCGCGGGCGCTTCGACACCTGCAGCCGGTCGAGCCCGACGCTGGCCGCCAGACCGAGCCCGGCCGGCGTCAGCCGCTCGCCGCGGGCGAGCACCACGTCGCCCGCCGCGACGTCCTCGCCGGCACGGCGGATCCACTGGCCGGCCGCCGGCGCGATCTCGATGCGCACGCGGCCCAGGCCGCCCTCCTCGGGCAGCGCCGCCGTGTCTTCCTGCATCACGACGGCATCGGCGCCCTCGGGGATCTGGGCCCCGGTGAAGATGCGCGCCGCGGTGCCGGCGGCGAGCGGCGTGCCGACGCTGCCGGCCGGAATCCGCTGCGCCACCCGCAGCACGGCGCCCGCGGCCACGCAGTCGGCGCTGCGCACCGCATAGCCGTCCATCGAACTGTTGTCGCGCGGCGGCACGGTCAGCCCCGACACCACGTCCTGCGCCAGCACCCGGCCGTCGGCCTCGAAGGTCGAGACGCTCTCGGTGCCCAGGCGGGGCGTGGCGGCGGCCAGCAACCGCGCCAGCGCCTCGTCGAGCGGCATGAGGGGGAGACGGTTGGAAGCGCTAGCCATGGTGGTCTACCTTGTAGTCGAAACGCTCGGCGTGCCGCAGCAGCCAGTCGCCGATGCCATCGGCGTCGTCGAGGTCAAAGATCGGCAGCCCGGTCGGCCGCGGCAGGCATGCCGGATCGTCAGTCGCGATGCCGACGACGAAGGCGTCCTCGAGGTAGCGCGCCGGCCGCGCCGCCTCGCCCTCGGCGGGTGCGCGAAAGACCTCGATCTTGAACAGGTCGCTGTGCTTGAAGCCCTCGACCAGCACCCAGTCGACCCCGTGGTCGAGCTCGGCGATCAGCTCGTGCACGCCGAGCTCGGTCGGTCGCTCGAACTCGCGCATCAGCGCCAGGCGCTTGTCGGAGGCCACCACGACCTCGAAGGCACCGGCCTCGCGATGGCGGAAGGTGTCCTTGCCCGGATGGTCGATGTCGAACTTGTGATGCGCATGCTTGACCACCGACACGCGCTGGCCCAACAGCCTGAGCACCGGGATCAGCCGCTCGACCAGCGTGGTCTTGCCGGCGCCCGAGTAGCCGGCGAAGCCGATGACTTTCATGCGCGGCCGGCCCGCTCAGGCCGGCGCCGGACCGCCCCGAGCCGGCCAGCGCCCCCTCGGGGAGCAGCGAGGACACGAAACGACGAGCGTGGGGGCCTCTCAGTCACAGTGCTGCGCAATGTAGGCCTTGACCGCTTCGGCGTCGGCCGGCAGCTTGACCACCCGCTTGGGCAGCGCCTCGATGCCCTCGAAGCGCGCCGGCCGCGCCGGCTCGTGGCCGAGCGCCTCGACGATGGTCTCGGCGAACTTGATCGGCAGCGCGGTCTCCAGCACGATCATCGGCACGCCGGCGACCAGGTGCTCGCGCGCGGCCTTCAGGCCGTCGGCGGTGTGGGTGTCGATCAGTGTCGCGAACCGCTTGTCGGTATCGCGGATGGTGGCCAGGCGGTCGGCGTGGGTGCTGCGGCTGCTGGCGAAGCCGAAGCGTTGCGCCGCCTGGGCGAAGACCGGGTCGCCACGCAGGTCGAAACGCCCGGCACGGCCCAGTTCGCCCTCGAACAGCGCACGCGTCTTGGCGCCGTCGCGGCCCACCAGGTCGAACACGAAGCGCTCGAAGTTGCTGGCCTTGGAAATGTCCATCGACGGGCTGGAGGTCTCGTGCGTGTCGGCGGCCGCGCGCACGCGGTAGACGCCGGTGCGGAAGAACTCGTCGAGCACATCGTTCTCGTTGGTCGCCACCACCAGCGTGCGGATCGGCAGGCCCATCATGCGGGCCACGTGGCCCGCGCAGACGTTGCCGAAATTGCCCGAAGGCACGGTGAAGCTGACCTGCTTGTCGTTCGAAGCCGTGGCCTGGAAGTAGCCCGCGAAGTAATACACGACCTGGGCCAGGAGGCGCGCCCAGTTGATCGAATTGACCGTCCCGATCTTGTACTTGCGCTTGAAGCCCAGGTCGTTCGACACCGCCTTGACGATGTCCTGGCAGTCGTCGAACACGCCGTCGACGGCGATGTTGTGGATGTTCGCATCCTGCAGGCTGAACATCTGGGCCTGCTGGAACGGGCTCATGCGGCCGTCGGGCGAGGTCATGAAGACCCGCACGCCCTTCTTGCCGCGCATTGCGTACTCGGCCGCGCTGCCGGTGTCGCCGCTGGTGGCGCCGAGGATGTTGAGCTGCTCGCCGCGGCGGTTCAGTTCGTATTCGAACAGGTTGCCGAGCAGCTGCATCGCCATGTCCTTGAAGGCCAGGGTCGGGCCGTTCGACAGGGCTTCGAGGTAGACGCCGTCCTCGAGTTCGCGCAGCGGCACGATCTCGTCGCTGCCGAACACCTCGGCGGTGTAGGTCTTGGCGCAGAGGGCCTTCAGGTCGGCGGCCGGGATGTCGTCGACATAGAGCGAGAGCACCTCGAAAGCCAGTTCGGCGTAGCTCAGGCCGCGCCACTTCGCGAGCGTCGCCGCGTCGACCTTCGGATACTGCTCGGGCAGGTAGAGGCCGCCGTCGGGCGCCAGGCCCTCGAGCAGGATGTCGCAGAAGCGGCGGCGGTCCGGGTGACCGCGCGTGGACAGGTAGCGCATCAGGAGAGCTCTTCCTTGCGGATGCGCACGATCGGCGCCAGCACGGTCGGCAGTGCCTGCAGCTGCGCCATGGCGTCGTCGAGCGTGCCCTCGCGGGTGTCGTGCGTGAGGATGATGAGGTCGGTCTGGGTCGAGCCTTCGCCGCCCACTTCGTCGGCTTCGCGCTGCAGCACGGCGTCGATGCTGATGCCGGCGCCGGCCAGCAGGCCGGTCACCTTGGCCAGCACGCCGGCCTCGTCGGCCACGCGCAGGCGCAGGTAGTAGCTGGTCACGACCTCGGCCATCGGCAGCACCTTCAGGTCGCTCATCGCGTCCGGGTGGAAGGCCAGGTGCGGCACGCGGTGCGCGGCGTCGGCCGTGTGCAGGCGCGCGATGTCGACCAGGTCGGCGATCACGGCGCTGGCGGTCGGCTCGCTGCCGGCCCCCTTGCCGTAGTAGAGCGTGGTGCCGACGGCGTCGCCGTTGACCACCACCGCATTCATCGCGCCTTCGACATTGGCCAGCAGGCGCTTGGACGGCACCAGCGCCGGGTGCACCCGCAGCTCGATCCCCTGGGCCTTGCGCTTGGTGATGCCCAGCAGCTTGATGCGATAGCCGAGCTGCTCGGCGTACTTGATGTCCTGCGCCGCCAGCTTGGTGATGCCCTCGACGTGCGCGCGGTCGAACTGCACCGGGATGCCGAAGGCGATGGCGCTCATCAGCGTCACCTTGTGGGCGGCGTCGACGCCCTCGATGTCGAAGGTCGGGTCGGCCTCGGCGTAGCCCAGGCGCTGGGCCTCCTTGAGCACCGTGTCGAAGTCCAGGCCCTTGTCGCGCATCTCGGACAGGATGAAGTTGGTGGTGCCGTTGATGATGCCGGCGATCCACTGGATCGAGTTGGCCGTGAGGCCTTCGCGCAGCGCCTTGATGATCGGGATGCCGCCGGCCACCGCCGCCTCGAAGGCCACCATCACGCCCTTGGCATGGGCGGCCGCGAAGATCTCGGTGCCGTGCACCGCGAGCAGCGCCTTGTTGGCCGTGACCACGTGCTTGCCGGCCGCGATCGCCTCGAGCACCAGCTGTTTCGCGATGCCGTAGCCGCCGATCAGCTCGACCACGATGTCGATCTCGGGATTGGCGATCACGGCGCGGGCGTCGGCCACCACCTGGACGCCCTCGCCGACCACCGCTTTGGCGCGCGCCGTGTCGAGGTCGGCGACCATCGTGATCTCGATGCCGCGGCCGGCGCGGCGCTTGATTTCTTCCTGGTTGCGACGCAGCACCTGGAAGGTGCCGCTACCGACCGTGCCGATGCCGAGCAGGCCAACTTGGATGGGTTTCATTCGATGTGTCTTCTGGAGCAATGGGGAGGAACTCAGGCCGCGGCCCGGTTTCGATAGCGTTCGAGGAAGCCGGCGATGCGGTTGACCGCCTCGCGCAGATCCTCTTCGTGCGGCAGGAACACGATCCGGAAATGATCGGGCGTGGCCCAGTTGAAGCCCGTGCCCTGCACCAGCATCACCTTGGTCTCCTTCAGCAGGTCGAGGAAGAACTGCCGGTCGTCCTCGATCGGATAAACCTTCGGGTCGAGCTTGGGAAACATGTAGAGCGCCGCGCTGGGCTTGACGCAGCTCACGCCCGGGATCGCGGTGATCAGGTCGTAGGCCAGGTCGCGCTGGCGGCGCAGGCGGCCGCCCGGGGCGACCAGGTCGTTGATGCTCTGGTAGCCGCCGAGCGCGGTCTGGATCGCCCACTGGCCCGGCACGTTGGCGCACAGCCGCATGTTCGAGAGCATGTTGAGGCCCTCGATGTAGTCGCGCGCCATCTTCTTGTCGCCCGACACCACCAGCCAGCCGGCGCGGTAGCCGCAGGAGCGGTAGCTCTTGGACAGCGAGTTGAAGGTCAGCGTCAGGACGTCCTTCGACAGGCTGGCGATCGCCGTGTGCCTGACGCCGTCGTACAGGACCTTGTCATAGACCTCGTCGGCGAAGATCACCAGGCCGTGCTCGCGGGCGATCGCGACGATGCCCTTGAGCAGCTCGTCCGAGTAGAGCGCGCCCGTGGGATTGTTGGGGTTGATCACCACGATGCCCCGGGTGCGCGGCGTGATCTTGGCGCGGATGTCGTCGAGGCTCGGCATCCAGCCGTTGTCCTCGTCGCACACGTAATGCACCGGGCGCCCGCCCGAGAGGCTGGCCACCGCGGTCCACAGCGGGTAGTCGGGCGCCGGCAGCAGCAGCTCGTCGCCGTCGTTGAGCAGCGCGTTGGTGGCCATCGCGATCAGCTCGCTGGCGCCGTTGCCGAGGTAGATGTCGTCGAGCGTGACGCCCGCGATGCCCTGCTTCTGGGTCTCGTGCATCACCGCCTTGCGCGCCGCGAAGATGCCCTTGCTGTCCGAGTAGCCGGCCGAGGCCGGCAGGTTGCGGATCATGTCCTGCTGCACCTCCTCGGGCGCATCGAAGCCGAACACGGCGAGATTGCCGATGTTGAGCTTGATGATCTTCTGGCCCTCTTCCTCCATCTGCTTCGCGGCGTCCATGATCGGGCCGCGGATGTCGTAGAGCACGTTGGCCAGCTTGGCCGATTTCTTGAGCGGTTTCAAAGTCCCTCCAAGGGGGTCTGCGCAGGGGAAAACCTATAATTTGACCACATTTCAACCCCCTCCCCGATGAAGCTCCAGCCTGACAAATCCGACGTCCAGACCCTCACTGCGCACGGCCCGGGCTGGGTCGCCATCAACAACGAACGGGTGGAATCCAGCGTCGTGGTCGGCTCCCGCGGGGAGCGCTTCGAATGGGACGCCAGCGACTTCGGCCAGCTCGGTGCCGAGCATTTCGCCCAGCTGGCCTCGCTGGGCGCCGAACTGGTCATCTTCGGCAGCGGCAGCCGCATCCGCTTCCCGCAGCCGGCTTGGCTGCAACCCCTGATGGCGCAGCGCACCGGCGTCGAGACCATGGACACCCCCGCGGCCTGCCGGACCTACAACATCCTCGCCAGCGAGGGCCGCCATGTGCTCGCGGCGCTCCTTATCGAGAGACCTTGAGGGCAATTGGAGTCATTTCGGGGTAAAATCGCGGGTTGCGAACCGGCGGCCAGCCCTCAGTTAGCAACGACCAATCCTCCATGATCCCGACTGGGTCGGACATGGAATCAAACGGAGAAAACAAGTTTCATGGCGATCGTTGTCAACAAACCCATTCCCGAATTCGACGCCAATGCGACAGGCGGCCTGAAGGTCTCGAACACCTCTCACCTCGGCCATGTGCTGGTCATGTACTTCTACCCCAAGGACAATACCCCGGGTTGCACGACCGAGGCGATGCAATTCCGCGATCGCTACAAGGATTTCGAGAAAGCCGGCGCCACCGTGTTCGGCGTCTCGCGCGACAACATGAAGTCGCACGACGAATTCAAGGCGAAGCTCGAGCTCCCCTTCGAGCTGATCGCCGATACCGAAGAGAAGATGTGCCACATGTTCGGTGTGGTCAAGAACAAGATCATGTACGGCAAGAAGGTCAAGGGCATCGAGCGCAGCACCTTCCTGATCGGCGCCGACGGCATCCTGAAGGCCGAATGGCGGGGCCTCAAGGTCCCGGGCCACGTCGACGACGTCCTGAAGGCAGTCAAGGCGCTCAAGAAATCCGCCTGAAACCCGAATTCGTGTGGTTTTGCGCGCTCGCGTTGGCGAAGCGCAACGATCACCGGTTGCGTCACGTGCGATGTGCATAATGGCTTCATGCCGTTGAGCTCCACGACCGCATCCACCGAAAAAAGCCGCCCTGGTCTTCAGGCGGCTTTTTCGCTTTCTGGCCCCTTTACTTTTGCGAGCGACACCCTCCATGCCCTTGCCTCCCGCCCCCACGAAACGCGCCGCACTGCTGTCGCCGGACGCCCACGACGCGCCCGCCCGGTCCTCGCACGGACGCAACGGCCGCCGCTCGGCCGACCGCAGGACTGAGCAAAGCGACGCGAACGGGCCCCAGCCGCTCGAATTGTTCGACCGCCACGCGGCCGAGGCCGGCGCCGCGATCGAGCCGCCGCCGCTGCCCCGGGCCAAGGCGCCGCCGCGTCCGGCACCGGAGCCGGCCGTGCAGGTGGAGACCCGCGCCCGGGTGCCCGCCCCGGCACCGCAGCCGGCGCCGCGCCCCAAGCGCAGCAAATCCAACGGCCCGGCCAAGCTCTTCGTGCTCGACACCAACGTGCTGCTGCACGATCCGATGTGCCTGTTCCGCTTCGAGGAGCACGACATCTTCCTGCCGATGATCGTGCTGGAGGAACTCGACGGCCACAAGAAGGGCACCACCGAAGTCGCGCGCAACGGCCGCCAGACCAGCCGCACGCTCGACGCCCTCGCCGGCGCCCAGGGTGCCGACATCGGCAAGGGCCTGAAACTCGACACCACCGGCCACCGCGAGGCCGGCGGCAAGCTGTTCTTCCAGACCGCGCCGCTCGACTACACGCTGCCGACCAGCCTGCCGCAGGGCAAGGCCGACAACCAGATCCTGGGCGTGGTGCAGGCGCTGCGCGACCTCTACGCCGATGACGCGCCCGGCCGGCCGAAGCAGGAAGTGGTGCTGGTGTCGAAGGACATCAACATGCGCGTCAAGGCACGCGCGCTCGGGCTGGCCGCCGACGATTACCAGAACGACAAGACGCTCGAAGACGGGGACCTGCTCTACGCCGGCTCGCTGGCCCTGCCGGCCGACTTCTGGACCCGCCAGAGCAAGACGGTCGAGAGCTGGCAGAGCGGCAGCAGCACCTTCTACCGCATCAGCGGCCCGATCGTGCCGAACCTCTACATCAACCAGTTCGTGTACTTCGAGGCGCCCGGCGAGCCCAGCATGTATGCGCGCGTGACCGAGATCCGCGACAAGACCGCGGTGCTCAAGACGCTCAAGGACTACGGCTCGGTGAAGAACGCCGTCTGGGGCGTGAACACCCGCAACCGCGAGCAGAACTTCGCGATGAACCTGCTGATGGACCCCGACGTCGACTTCGTCACCCTGACCGGCACCGCCGGCACCGGCAAGACCCTGATGGCGCTGGCCTCGGGCCTGACGCAGGTGCTCGACGACCGCCGCTACACCGAGATCATCATGACCCGCGCGACCGTCAGCGTGGGCGAGGACATCGGCTTCCTGCCCGGCACCGAGGAAGAGAAGATGGGCCCCTGGATGGGCGCGCTCGACGACAACCTCGAGTTCCTGGCCAAGGGCGACGGCGGCGGCGCCGGCGAGTGGGGCCGGGCGGCCACCAACGAGCTGATCCGCAGCCGGATCAAGATCAAGAGCATGAACTTCATGCGCGGGCGTACGTTCCTGAACAAGTACGTGATCATCGACGAGGCGCAGAACCTCACGCCCAAGCAGATGAAGACGCTGGTCACGCGCGCCGGCCCGGGCACCAAGATCATCTGCATGGGCAACCTGGCGCAGATCGACACGCCCTACCTCACCGAAGGCTCGTCCGGCCTCACCTTCGCGGTCGACAAGTTCAAGGGCTGGCCGCACAGCGGGCACATCACGCTGGCGCGCGGCGAGCGCTCGCGCCTCGCCGACTTCGCCAGCGAAGTTCTGTAGCTCGGCCGCTTTTCGCCGCTGCTGAAGCCTGCTGACACTACGTTGTCAGCAGGCGGCGCGCAGCATGGAGGCTTCTTTCACCCCCTGAGGAAGCCACCATGACCACCACCATCAACTGGTTCGAAATCCCCGTCGCCGACCTGGACCGAGCCCAGTCCTTCTACGAGAAGGTGCTCGGCCGCGCGCTCAAGCGCGAGGACATGGGCGGCGCCGCGATGGCGATCTTTGCCTACGAGGAGCCGGCCACCGGCGGCTGCCTGGTGGCCGGCGCCCCGCGCGCTGCCGCCGCGGGCAGCGGCGTGCGGATCTATCTCGACTGCATGCCGAGCATCGACGCCGCGCTGTCGCGCGTGGCGCCGGCGGGCGGACAGATCGTGACGCCGAAGACGGCGTTGCCGGGCGACATGGGCTCGTTCGCGGTGCTGCGCGACACCGAGGGCAACGAAGTCGGCCTGCACGCCCTGGCCTGACGCCATGACCGCCGCCCGCAGGCACAGGAACTGGATCGCCGTCGCCAGCGCGGAACATGCGCGTCGCGGCCGCGACGATCCCGCGGGCGGCTTCATGCAGGTCGGCCATGGCTAGCGGGCGTCGCTCCAGCGCATCCGCGCCGGCGACCATGCCGCTTGTGACGCGCCGACCACCACCCTGGGCCGGCCTGTTCGAGGTCAACGACCACGATTTCGGACTGATCGCGGCCGCCATGCGGGCCGAGCTGCAAGGCCTCGGCCCTTGGAACCGATGATGGAGAAAACCATGCAATCCCAATCCCAACCCCAACGTCAACGCCTCGAACCCTTCCGCGTCGCGGGGCTCACCGCACGCACCACCAACCGCGACGAGAGCGATCCGCAGGCCGCCCGCATCGGCACACTGTGGGACCGCTTCTTCGGCGAGCGGGTCTACGAGAAGACGCCGCACCGCGTCGACGACATGCGGCTCTTCGGCGTCTACTCGGACTACGAGACCGATGCCCACGGGGCCTTCGACATCACGACCGGCGTCGCCGTGGCGGACGGCCCCGCGAGCGTGCGGATCGAGGGCGGCGACTACCTGGTCTTTCAGGGCCACGGCGAGATGCCGCAGATGGTGCTCGCGGTGTGGCAGGCGATCTGGCACTATTTCGATGCGCACCCCGAGATCCAGCGTCGCTACAAGAGCGACTTCGAGGCCTACAGCGGCCCCGACCAGGTCGCCATCCACATCGGAATCCTGACGGACTGACATGAGCAGCACCACCGGCGGTCGGCACGGCAAGAAGAGCTGGCGAGAAAAACTCGCAGGCTACCCGCGGCTGCCCGAAGTGAAGCCCATCCCGCCCGCCATGCAGCGCCGTCACGGACCGGGGACCATCGTGACGCCCTCCCCGCGCGAGGTCGAGGAGGCGATGCGGCGGGTGCCGGAGGGCCGTCTCGTGACCGTCTTCGGCATCGGCGAGCAACTGGCGCGCGAACACGGCGCCACCATCGGCTGCACCGTGACCACCGCGATCTTCGCCAGCATGGCTGCGCAGGCGGCGGCAGAAGACCGGCAGGCCGGCCGCGCCGACATCACGCCCTACTGGCGCACCCTGAAGGTCGACGGCGAACTCAACCTCAAATACCCCGGAGGCCTCGATGAACTCATGCGCCGCCTCGAAGCCGAAGGCCACGCCGTGGTCCAGCGAGGCAGGCGCTATTTCGTCGAAGACTACGAAACCAAGACCATCGGAAGCTGACCCCCTGCATGCGCCGCGCCGACCGCCTGTTCCACATCGTCCAGCTCATCCGCGGGCGCCGGCTCACCACGGCCGCCTTCCTGGCGCAACGGCTCGAGGTCTCGGAGCGCACCGTCTACCGCGATGTCGCCGACCTGCAAAGCCAGGGCGTGCCGATCGAAGGCGAAGCCGGCGTCGGCTACCGGCTCGGCTCCGGCTTCGACCTGCCGCCGCTGATGTTCACGCAGGACGAAGCGGCGGCACTGGTCGCGTCGGCGCGCCTGGCACAGAGCTGGGTCGACGCCGCGATGGCCCGCGACATCGAATCGGCGCTCGGCAAGATCCTGTCGGTGCTGCCGCCGGCGGCACGGGTGTCGGCCGAGAGCCTGGCGCTCTATGCGCCGGCCTACGTGCTCGACGCCGGCACGCGCGATCGACTGCAGACCTTGCGCGAGGCGGTGCAGTCGCGCCACAAGCTGCGCATGGACTACCGCGACGTCGCCGGCGCCCCCAGCCTGCGCACGGTGCGTCCGCTGGGCTGCTTCTACTGGGGCAAGGTCTGGACCTTCTCGGCCTGGTGCGAGCTGCGCGACGACTTCCGCGGATTTCGGATCGACCGCATCGACCGCATCGAGGTGCTGCCGGAGCGCTTCAGGGACGAGCCGGGCAAGACCCTGGCCGACATGCTGCGCCGGCTCAAGGCCGACGCGGACAACGCCGGCGAAGCGCGCTAGAAATCGTTGCCGCCCCCGGCCAGGTTCTCGAACTTGGTGAGCGGCTTCAGGAAGGCCAGC
Organism: Variovorax davisae; assembly: GCF_030316845.1. Lineage (GTDB taxonomy): Bacteria > Pseudomonadota > Gammaproteobacteria > Burkholderiales > Burkholderiaceae_C > Variovorax > Variovorax davisae. Next base: position 136,582 of record NZ_JASZYS010000007.1, on the reverse strand, counting down.
TTGACGGTGCCGGTCGGGCCGTTGCGGTGCTTGCTGATGATCACCTCGGCGACGCCCGGCTCCTTGCTGTTCTTGTCGTAGTAGTCGTCGCGGTAGATGAACATGATGATGTCGGCATCCTGCTCGATCGCCCCGGATTCGCGCAGGTCGCTCATCATCGGGCGCTTGTCGGTGCGGCTCTCGACGCCGCGGCTCAACTGCGACAGCGCGATCACCGGGCACTTGAGTTCCTTGGCCAGCATCTTCAGCCCACGCGAGATTTCGCCCACCGCCGTGGCGCGGTTTTCGTCGTTCATGCTGCTCGAGACGCTCATGAGCTGCAGGTAGTCGACCACGATCAGCCCGAGCTTGCCGTACTGGCGCGCCAGCCGCCGCGCGTTGGCACGCAGCTCGCTCGTGGTGAGGCCGGGCGTCTCGTCGATGTGCAGCGAGACATTGCGCAGCTTCTCGATGGCCTCGGTCAGCCGCGGCCATTCCTCGTCGGTCAGCTTGCCGGTGCGCAGGTGGCCCTGGTCGATGCGGCCGATCGAGCCGACGATACGCACCGCCAGCTGCGAGGCGCCCATTTCCATCGAGAACACCGCCACCGGCAGGCCCTCGTTGAGCGCCACGTGCTCTGCGATGTTGATGGCCAGCGAGGTCTTGCCCATCGAGGGCCGCGCCGCCAGCACGATCATGTCGCCCGGCTGCAGGCCCGAGGTCATCTTGTCGAACTCGTAGAAGCCGGTGCGCACGCCCGTGATGTCGTTCGGGTTCTCGGCCATCTCGGTCACGCGGTCGAGCAGTTCGACCACCAGGGAATCCATGCCCTGGAAGCCCTGCTTCATGCGCGAGCCTTCCTCGCCGATGTTGAAGATCTTCTGCTCGGCTTCGTCGAGGATCTTGTCGACCGCCTTGCCCTGCGTGTTGAAGGCGTTGGTGGCGATCTCGTCGCTCGCACTCACCAGCTTGCGCAGGATCGAGCGCTCGCGCACGATCTCGGCATAGCGCCGGATGTTGCTCGCGCTCGGCACGTACTGCGCCAGCGAGTTGAGGTAGGCCAGGCCGCCGATCTCGTCGGCCTTGCCGAGGTTCTGCAGTTGCTCGTAGACCGTGATCACGTCGGCCGGCTTGCTGGCGTTGATCAGCGTGCCGATGGCGGCGTAGATCAGCTTGTGCTCGTGGCGGTAGAAGTCGCCGTCGACCACCACGTCGCCCATCCGGTCCCAGGCGCCGTTGTCGAGCAGCAGGCCGCCCAGCACGCTCGATTCGGCCTCGATCGAATGCGGCGGAATGCGCAGCTGCGCGATCTGGCGGTCGGACGACGGGTCGTTGTCGGCGTAGGAAAAGAGTGCGGACATGAAATTCCTTGCAACCATGCATGCTAAGCCGGGCGAGGCGCGGCGTCACGTGGACAAGGCTGTGAATAAGCGGTGATCTTCCGGTGCAGCGTGCGGGACAACCCGGGCGCCCGGAAAAAGAAAAGCCGCCCGAAGGCGGCTCTTTCACGCGCACGAAGCGCGTGGGGCGTCTTAGGCGCTCTCGCCGTAGACCGTGACCGTGATGTCGACCACCACGTCGGTGTGCAGCGCGACGCTGACGGTGCTGTCGCCGACGACCTTGATCGGGCCGTTGGGCATGCGCACTTGAGCCTTCGCGACCTTGTAGCCTTGCTTGTTCAGCTCTTCGGCGACGTCCGCGTTGGTGACCGAGCCGAACAGGCGGCCGTCGACGCCGGCCTTCTGCGTCAGCTTGATGGCGGTGCCGCCGAGCTTTTCGCCCTGGGCTTGCGATTCGGCCAGCTTGGCGGCCGCAGCCTTTTCGAGCTCGACGCGCTTGGCTTCGAATTCGGCCTTGTTGGCTTCGGTGGCGCGGCGCGCGCGGCCCGAGGGGATCAGGAAGTTGCGGGCGTAGCCGTCCTTGACCTTGACGATTTCGCCGAGGACGCCGAGGTTGACGACTTTGTCCAGAAGAATGACTTGCATGGTGTGTCGCTCCTTAGACGCGGTGTTGGTCGCTGTACGGCACCATCGCGAGGAAGCGGGCACGCTTGATCGCGGTGTTGAGCTGGCGCTGGTAGATCGCGCGCGTGCCGGTCAGGCGGGCGGGGATGATCTTGCCGTTTTCGCTGATGAAGTCGCGCAGGGTGTCGATGTCCTTGTAGTCGATCTCTTCGACGCCGGCGACGGTGAAGCGGCAGAAGCGCTTGCGCTTGAACAGCAGCGACTGGGTGTTGCGCTTCGGACGCTTGTCCTTGTTGAATTTCTTGAACGTGGCCATTGTTGGACCTCTAGAAAATTAGTTGAAATCTTGAACGTGCAGAACAGGATGCTTGGCCGTACCCGGTGTCGCGAGGAAGCCCTGGAATCGCCAGAGACTGCCCAGTTCCTGCCTTGCGAGCCGTTCGGCCACTGCGCCGAAGGCGACGGCCTTGATGGCCGCCTTGACCTGTCGGGGCTGGGCCGCTTCGGTCACTGTCGACTCGTGTTCGAGTCGCAGGTCGATGGCGGGCAGTCCGGCAGGCGTGTATCGCAAGGCTCCGAGTTCGGCGACGCAGGCAGTCAGCAGCAGCTGATTGACCGCGGCAACGCTCACGCCATCAGTTGTTGTTGGCGGCGTATTCGGCCTGCTGGGCCTTGCGGGCCTCTTCGCGCTCGACCGTCTTCATCATCGACGAAGGACCGGTGTCGGCCTTCTTCTTGACCACGGTGAGGTGGCGCAGGACGGCGTCGTTGAACTTGAACGCGTGCTCGAGTTCGGCCATGACGGTCTGCTCGGCTTCGATGTTCACGCACAGGTAGTGCGCCTTGTTCAGCTTGTTGATCTGGTAGGCCAGCTGGCGGCGGCCCCAGTCTTCGACGCGGTGGATCTTGCCGCCGCCAGCCGTGATCAGGCCCTTGTAGCGCTCCAGCATGGCCGGAACCTGCTCGCTCTGATCCGGGTGGATCAGCAAAATGATTTCATAGTGACGCATTGGCACTCCTTGTGGATTTCCCCCGATGTGGTTCGAGGAAAGGGGTTGAGCCACCCGCGGCGTCAGACGTGGTGTGGCAAGGCAAAGCCGTAAATTATAGCACTCAGGCGCCGCGCAGTGCCCGCTCGAGCGCCGCGGCCTTGTCAGGACCCACTGCCGCCTGGATCTTCGGGAACAATTCCAGCAGCTGCTCGTAGTTCGCGGTTCCCTCGACCGACAGGTTGAGCCTGAAGCCGCGCAAGCCCAGGCTGCCCGTGAGCTGGGTCGCGATCGGATAGGCGTCCTTGTAGCGCTGCTGGTCGGAGCGGCCGTCGGCCGGCGCAGCGGCCACGGGGGCAGGCGCAGGCGTGGGCGCCGCCGCGGGCACGGGTGCAGGCGCGGACGCCGCCGCGGGCACGGCAGCGGCGGCAGCGCCGGCCTCGCCGACGAGCGCCAGCAGGCCCTGCGCGATCATCTGGTCGATTTCCTCGCGGCTCACGCCCATCCCGGCCTCGAGCACGTCGCCGACGCTTTGCTTGCCGTCGCAGAGGATGAACGCCGTGCGCTGGCGGGGGGTCAGCGCGATCGAACGATCCTTCAGGACGCGCTGACCGGCTTCAGTCTTGACAAGAATCATGGGGTTCCTCGACGCCAGGGCCAGGGAGCATGCAGGTCCGCGAAGCGGACCCGATGCAACATGGCCATGAGTTTGACATCAAAGATGCATTTGGTTGCAAATACACCAAGCTGACACGGGGATTACAACCGCAACCTGACCGAAGTCGTTGCGCGGCGGTGACAGCACTGCCCCCGCCGCCCTTCCACGGTCAGCGCTTGGCGAGCTGCTGCCAGGTCTCGATCACGCTGTCGGGGTTCAGCGAAATCGACTCGATCCCCTGTTCGGCCAGCCAGAGCGCGAAGTCCGGATGGTCGCTGGGGCCCTGGCCGCAGATGCCGACGTACTTGCCCTGGGCCTTGCAGGCCTTGATGACCTTCTCCAGCAAGGCCTTGACGGCCGGGTCGCGCTCGTCGAAGTCCGCCGCCAGCAGTTCGAGGCCGGAATCACGGTCCAGGCCCAGCGTGAGCTGGGTCAGGTCGTTGGAGCCGATCGAGAAGCCGTCGAAGAACTTGAGGAACTCTTCCGGCAGGATGGCATTGCTCGGCACCTCGCACATCATGATCAGCTTGAGCTCGTTCTCGCCGCGCTTCAGGCCGTGCTCGCCCAGCAGTTCGGTCACGCGCTGAGCCTGGCCCAGGGTGCGCACGAAGGGCACCATGATCTGCACGTTGGTCAGGCCCATCTCGTTGCGCACGCGCTTGAGCGCCTCGCATTCCATCGCGAAGGCCTCGCCGAACTCGCCGCTCAGGTAGCGCGCCGCGCCGCGGAAGCCCAGCATCGGGTTCTCTTCCTCGGGCTCGTAGCGGCTGCCGCCGATCAGCTTGCGGTATTCGTTCGACTTGAAGTCCGACAGCCGCACGATCACCGGCTTGGGCCAGAAGGCGGCGCCGATGGTGGCGATGCCCTCGGCCACCTTGTCGACGTAGAAGGCGCGCGGCGAGGCATGGCCGCGGGCCACCGACTCGACCGCCTTCTTGAGGTCGGCATCGACGTTCGGGTAGTCGAGGATCGCCTTCGGGTGGACGCCGATGTTGTTGTTGATGATGAACTCGAGCCGCGCCAGGCCGACGCCGTGGTTCGGCAGCTGGGCGAAGTCGAAGGCCAGCTGCGGATTGCCGACGTTCATCATGACCTTGAGGTCGATCGGCGGCATCTCGCCGCGCTGGACTTCGGTCACCTCGGTTTCGAGCAGGCCGTCGTAGATGAAGCCGGTGTCGCCTTCGGCGCAGCTCACGGTCACCAGGGTGCCTTCCTTGAGCAGGTCGGTGGCGTCGCCGCAGCCGACCACCGCCGGGATGCCGAGCTCGCGGGCGATGATCGCCGCGTGGCAGGTGCGCCCGCCGCGGTTGGTGACGATCGCGGCGGCCCGCTTCATCACCGGCTCCCAGTTCGGGTCGGTCATGTCGGTGACCAGCACGTCGCCGGCCTGGACCTTGTCCATCTCGCTGATGCTGTGGACCAGGCGCACCGGTCCGGTGCCGATCTTCTGGCCGATCGCACGGCCTTCGGCCAGCACCGCGCCCCGGCCCAGCAGCTTGTAGCGCTGCTCGGCCTTGCCCTGCTGCTGGCTCTTAACGGTTTCAGGGCGGGCCTGCAGGATGTAGAGCTGGCCGTCGGTGCCGTCCTTGCCCCATTCGATGTCCATCGGACGGCCGTAGTGCTCCTCGATCACCAGCGCGTACTTCGCCAGCTGCTCGACGTCGGCGTCGGTCAGCGAATAGCGGTTGCGCTGCTCGGTCGGCACGTCGGTGGTCTTCACCAGCTTGCCGCTGGCGGCCTTTTCGGCCGCGGTCGCGAACTCCATCTGGATCAGCTTGGAGCCCAGGTTGCGGCGGATCACGGCCCGCTTGCCGGCGCGCAGGGTCGGCTTGTGGACGTAGAACTCGTCGGGGTTCACGGCGCCCTGCACCACCGTCTCGCCGAGGCCGTAGCTCGAGGTGATGAACACCACGTCCTCGAAGCCGGATTCGGTGTCGATCGTGAACATCACGCCGGCGGCGCCGAGGTCGCTGCGGACCATGCGCTGCACACCCGCCGACAGCGCCACCACGTCGTGGGCGAAGCCCTTGTGGACCCGGTAGCTGATCGCGCGGTCGTTGTAGAGGGAGGCGAACACCTCCTTCATCTTGTGCAGCACGTCCTCGATGCCGACCACGTTGAGGAAGGTCTCCTGCTGGCCGGCGAAGGAGGCGTCGGGCAGGTCTTCGGCCGTGGCCGACGAGCGCACCGCGAAGCTGGCCTGGGGATTGCCCGCCGACAGGGTGGCGAAGGCGTCCGCGATCGCCTTCTGCAGGTCGGCGGGGAAAGGCTGGGCCTCGACCATGGCGCGGATCTCGCCGCCCACGGTGGCCAGGGCGCGCACGTCCTCGGTGTCGAGCGCGGCCAGCTTGGCGCTGATCTTGTCGGCCAGGCCGTCGTGGGCCAGGAACTGGCGGAAGGCATGGGCCGTGGTAGCGAAGCCGGTGGGCACCCGGACGCCCTGCGGCAGCTGGGAAATCATCTCGCCGAGACTGGCGTTCTTGCCGCCGACCGACTCGACGTCGGTCATTCTCAGGTTTTCGAACGGGACGACCAGGGCGGTCGCTTCGAAGAGGTCAGACATGGGAAAGCTCCAGAAGTTGAAACTGTGGCTGCATGCAGGCGGCACGACGCGATCGTTCTTCTTGCTCTGGGCATCGGCGGGGGGTGCATGCTGGAATTCGAAGGGGAAAAGTGCTCGGCTTTCCCGATAATGGGGCGAATTGTAGGCGCGGCGGGGTTCGGCGTGCCGCAGGACAAGGTCGCCAATCCATGCACACGCGCACAGTCTTCTTCGTTTCCGACGGCACCGGCATCACGGCCGAAACCTTCGGCAATGCCGTTCTGGCCCAGTTCGAGATGAAGCCGCGCCATGTGCGGCTGCCCTTCACCGACACGGTCGACAAGGCGCACCAGGCGGTTCGCAAGATCAACCACACGGCCGAAATCGAGGGCGTCCGGCCGATCGTCTTCACGACGCTGGCCAACATGGAGGTGCTCGAAGTCATCGAGACCGGCTGCAAGGGCATGCTGCTCGACATGTTCGGCACCTTCGTGCGCCCGCTCGAGATCGAGCTCGCCATGAAGTCCAACCACCGGATCGGGCGCTTCAGCGACGTCAGCAAGAGCAAGGAATACGACGCCCGCATCCAGGCCATCGATTTCAGCCTGGCGCACGACGACGGCCAGAGCAACCGCGACCTCGAGGGCGCCGACGTGATCCTGGTCGGCGTCAGCCGCAGCGGCAAGACGCCGACCTCGCTCTACCTGGCCATGCAGCATGGCCTGAAAGCCGCCAACTACCCGCTGATCCCCGAGGATTTCGAGCGCCGCCAGCTGCCGCCGGCGCTGATGCCGCACCGCAAGAAGATCTTCGGGCTCACCATCCAGCCCGAGCGGCTGAGCGAGATCCGCAACGAGCGGCGGCCGAACTCCCGCTACGCGAGCCTCGAAAGCTGCCGCCACGAGGTCAGCGAGGCCGAGGCGATGATGCGGCGGGCCGGCATCCGCTGGCTGTCGACCACCACCAAGTCGATCGAGGAGATCGCGACCACGATCCTGCAGGAACTTCGTCCAGAGCGACTGACGTACTAGCCGAACAAGTATTGGACGGTGCCGTCGGCAGCCGCCACCGGCTGGCAGGGCATGCCCCAGACGCGCTCGATCAGCGCCGGCTGCAGCACCTGCGCCGCCGGCCCCTGCTGCACGCCACCGCCGCCCACCAGCACCACCACCTCGTCGGCATAGCGGCGCGCCAGGTTGAGGTCGTGCAGCACGGCGACGATGCCCACGCCCTGCCCCGCCCAGCCGCGCAGCAGGCGCATCGCGGCATGCTGGTGCGACAGGTCGAGGGCAGCGGTCGGCTCGTCCAGCAGCAGCCAGCGGGCCCGGCCGTCGGGCCGCGGCTCCCACAGCTGGGCCAGGGCCCGCGCCATCTGCACCCGCGACTTCTCGCCGCCCGAGAGCGTGTTGAGCACGCGCTGCGCCAGCGCCGACACGTCGGTCAGCGCCATCGCGCCGTCGATGATCGCGTCTTCGTCCCGGCTCGGCGTGCGGCGGTGGGGGAAGCGTCCCAACGCGACGATGTCCTGTGCGCTGAAGTCGAAGGCGACGGCGCTTTCCTGCGGCATGAGCGCGCGCCGCAGCGCCAGCGCGGCCGGCCTGTGGTCGGCCAGCGGCTGGCGCTCGAGCAGCACTTCGCCCCGGTCCGGCCGGCGCTGGCCGCCCAGCACCGACAGCAGCGTGGACTTGCCCGCGCCGTTGGGTCCCAGGATGGCGGTCACCCGGCCCGGGTGCAGCGTGATGTCGGCGCCGGCCAGCAAGGTCTTGCCGCCGAGCCGCAGGTCGATGTCGGTGCAGGCCAGCGTCACAGGCGCCCCCTGAAATGCCGCAGCATCAGCAGGAACATCGGCACCCCGATGAAGGCGGTCAGCACGCCCAGCGGCAGCTCGGTCGGCGCCATCACGGTGCGCGCCACGGTGTCGGCCTCCAGCACCAGCACCGCGCCGAGCAGCGCCGAGCCCGGCAGCACCACCCGGTGGTCGGGCCCGGCCACCAGCCGCACCCAGTGCGGCGCGATCAGGCCGACGAAGCCGATGATGCCGGTGGTGGCCGTCACCGCGCCGACCGCGAAGGCGGTCACCAGGATGGCGCGCCGCTTGACGCGCTCGACGTCGACGCCGAGCAGCGTGGCCTGCGCCTCGCCGAGCGCGATCGCGTTCAGCGGCGCCGCCAGCGTCAGTCCAGCGCCGAGCGCGACCAGCACGATCGCGGCGACCAGCCCCACGGCGCTCCAGCGCGCGCCGCCCAGGCTGCCCAGCAGCCAGAACTGCAGGCTGCGCAACTGCTCGTCGCTGGCCATCACGCTGAGGAAGCCGAGTCCCGCCCCCGCCAGCGCATTGATCGCAATGCCGGCCAGCAGCATGAGCGCCATGCGCGTGCTGCCTTCGCTGCGCGACAGGCCGTAGATCAGCAGCGTGACCAGGAAGCCGCCACCGAAGGCCATGCTGACCAGCGTCCAGCTGCCCAGGCTGCGCGGCAGCACCGGCATCAGCCAGGCGCCGAGCACGATCGTCACGCCGGCGGCCAGCGCGGCGCCGCTGCTGATGCCGATCAGGCCCGGGTCGGCCAGCGGATTGCGGAACAGGCCCTGCATCAGCGTGCCGGCCATGCCCAGCCCGGCGCCGGCGGCGACGCCGAGCACCAGCCGGGGCAGCCGGATGTTGACGAACACCAGGTACTCGGGCGACGGATCGGCCCCGCCCTGCCAGATCGAGGCGAACACGCCCATCAGCTGCGAGCCGCTGATCGCGTAGGCGCCCGAGGCGGCGCCGACGACCAGGCTCAGCAGCAGCAGCGCGAACCCGCCCGCCAGCGTGGCGCGCATCGTCAGCCGTCCGCTCATGCCGCGCGCAGGCTCTGGTGCAGTTCGCCGACGGCGGCGGGCAGGCGCGGGCCGAAGCCCAGCAGCAGCAAGGCGTCCTGGGTCACCAGGGCCCGGCGCTTGTAGGCCGGCGTCAGCGCCAGCTCGGGCCGCTGCCAGAACTTCTCGGCGCCGCCATGGGCCTCGATGCTCTGCGTGGTGGTCAAGATGACGTCGGGCGCGGCGCTGGCCATCGCCTCGGCGGTCATCGGCCGGTAGCCCTGGAAACCCGAGAGGCAGTTGACGCCGCCGGCGAAGCCGATCACCGCGTTGGCGGCCGTCTTCTCGCCCGAGACCTGCGGACTGGCACTGTGCGACAGCACGAACAGGACGCGCGGCTTGCGGCCGGGGCTTGCCGCCACTCGCTGCTGCAGTTCGGCCCATGCGGCATCGAGGCGCGCCATCAGCGCGCGCGCCTGCGGTTCGCGCGCCGCAGCGCGGCCCACGGCCGCGACCTTGCGCTGCACCTCGGACCAGCTGTGGTCGGCCTCGACCAGTTCCAGCCGGACGCCGGCCGTGCGCAGCTGGTCGAGCACCACCGGCGGCCCCGATTCGGTGGTGGCGATCACCGCGTCGGGCTTCAGCGACAGGAGGCCTTCGGCGGAGAGCTGGCGCATGTAGCCGACCTTGGGCGTCTGCCGGGCCGCCTCCGGGTAGAGGCTGGTGGTGTCGGTGCCGACCAGTTGCGATTCGGCGCCCAGCGCATAGACCACCTCGGTGATCGCGCCGCTGATGGTCACCAGGCGCGGCGCCCGCGGGGCCTGCGCCAGCGCCGTACCGGCCCAGGCCGCCAGGGCGCCCGCACCGGCCAGGCGCAGCGCCTCGCGGCGATTTCGCATCGGCTGCGTCATGGGTTCACCTCCAGCGTCGGCAGCTTGCGCACCAGCGCGCGCCAGTCCTCGCGCTCGGCATCGCCGGCTTGCGGGTGCCGAAGAACATCGCCATCAGGCCGCCCTCCCCATCGAAGGCCTCGACCGAGGTCACGACCCCGTCGCTGGTGGGCTTCTCGACGATCCAGACGCTGTCGATCAGGTCTTCGCGCAGGTGCAGGTTGAAGCCCGGGTCGAGCACGTTGAGCCACTGCATGCCGCGCATCTCCATTGGCTCGATGCGCACCACCGGCCCGCTGTGGATCTGGATGCAGCCCGGACTGCCGACGAAGACCATGATCGGCGTGCCCGCGAAGGAGGCTTCGAGGAGCAGCTCGCGCACCGCCGTGCGCTGCGCGCGCTTCGTGAAGCCGCCTTCGCTCAGGCGGAAGCTCTGCTGGCGCTCGACCTCGAACTTGTTCAGCAGTCCGAAGAACTGGTGCGTGTCGGTCATGCCGCTCCAGGCTTCGGCCAGCCCGGCGCGGTCGATCTCGCCGTCGGGCCGCGGCGGCGCCTTGGCTTCGGCGGGCGCGAAGGCGACCTGCTGCGCCGCATCCGCATGAGCCTGAGCGACCGCCTCGAAGGCGCCGCGATCGGTCGCGTCGCGGGCGAAGATCTTGTGCACGGCGATGCCGCTGGCGTCGAAGAACTGCAGGCTCAGCGCCGCCGGCTGGCCCGCGTTGGCGGCCGCCTCGCTGACGAAGAAGCCCGCATGCCAGTGCTTGAAGAAAAGCCGCAGGTCGATCTCCTCGCCGAGTGCCAGTCCCATCTGGGCGCCGCCGGACAGGTTGCGGTAGACGCCGGTCTTTTCATGCACCGTCGAGGTGTTGCGCGTCAAGGCCAGCACCGGCCCGCAGCGCTCGAGCGACTGCAGCAGCGCCAGCCACGGCCCGCGCAGCGGCGTCGCCCGCAGGCCGCGCTCATGGTCGCCCGCGTGGGCGGCGATGGCCTCGCCTTCGCTGATGCCGAGCGCTTCGGCGGCATCCTTGTGGCGCTTGCCCTCGGCGCGCAGGGTGGCGAATCGTTCGCGTACGAGTTCAGGTTTCATCATGCGTGCTTGCTTTCGAGAGGTGGATCAGAAATCGGCCACGAGCGACACGTTGAAATGCCGTCCGGGCTGCGTGTAGGCGTCGACCACGGGCGAGGTGGCCGCGAGGCCGCGCACGTCGCTCCACATCCAGTACTTCTTGTCGGTGAGGTTGACGACCGCGACGTTCAGCCGCAGGTCGCGCCGGATACGCCACTGCGCATTGAGGTCGAGCGTGGTGGCCGACGGCGTGAGGAACTGGACGCCGATCGTGACCTCGGCCGGATCGACGTCGCTGCGCTTCTTGGCCGCGTGGTGGACCGCGTCGAGGCGCACGCTCCACATCGGCGCCTGGTACTTCAGGCCGACGGCCAGCTTCTGCGGATCGACCGAGTTGAGCGGCACGTGGCTGGTGCGGTCTTCGCCGCGCGCCTGGCCGTAGGCGATCGGCAAGGTGAAGCCGGTGCCGTTGTTGGTCCAGTCGAACTCGCCCTTGAGCTCGAAGCCATGGATGCGCGCGCGCCCGATGTTGACCGACTGGAAGGTCGCCGGATTGGTGCGCGAGCCGAACACGCCGCCGACCTGGCGATCGTTCTCGATCAGGTCCCGGTAGTTGCCCGTGAAGACGGCGGCTTCGAAGTTCAGGATGCCGGCCCGGCCCCGGGTGCCGAGTTCGAAGTTGTCGCTGGTCTCGGGCTTCAGGTTCGGGTTGGGAATCGTCCGGTAGCCGGAGATCACGTTCTCGAAGAAGTTGTTGACCTGGAAGGCATTGGGGGCCTTGAAGCCCGAGGCGTAGTTGCCGTAGAGCGTCCATTGCGGCGTCGCGCGGTACAGCACGCCCAGCTTGGGCGAGACCGCCGAATCGGACAGCGAGACCGCCGTGGGCCCGAAGCCGGCCTGCTTGGCGTCGATGTCGAAATGGTCGATGCGCACGCCCGGCGTGATGCTCCACTGGTCGTGGATGAGTTCGTCCTGGATGTAGAAGGCCGCGGTCTTTTCCGTCGTGTCGGGAAAGCGCTTGAGCGGATAGACCTCTCCGGCCGGCGGCACCAGCCCGGTCTGCAGGTTCTCGACCTGGGTGTTGGTGTAGTCGATGCCGAAGGTGATGCGCTGCGACCAGTCGCCGGCCATGCGCAGCGTCTTGTCGGCCTGCAGGCCGGCCTGCCAGGTGTTCTCGCTGTAGGTGACATCACGCATGCGGTCGGCGGCGGCGTAACGCTTCTCCCAGGCTTGTTCGCGCGAATCCGACTTCTGGTAGCTCAGGTAGCCGAGCAGGTCGTCGGCCAGCACCGAGTTGACGTGCAGCCGGCCGTCCCAGGTCAGGCGGTCGCGCTGCAGGTCGGTCAAGGCGCCGAGGCCGGTCACCGAGGTCGAGGTGTAGGGCGGTTTCGAAATGCCCGACAGCAGGTCGTAGCCGGTCGACCTGGCCACATGCTCGAACGTGAGGTTGTGCGTCAGGTCGGCATTCGGCTTCACGATCAGCTTGGCGAGCAGCGACTGGCTGTTGCCTTGCTCGGGATTGGGCGCCGTGCGGTCGCTGTTGCGGGCGTCGTTGGTGCCCATGTTCTCCAGCTCGTGCGTACGGCTGCCGTTGGCGGAGATCAGCCAACTCACCGTGTCGCTGGCCTTGCCAGCCAGCGTCACGCCGCCCTGCCAGCCGTTGTCGTCGCCGCTGTAGCCGACGTTGGCGCTGCCGCCGAAGGTCTTGCCGTCGGCGAGGAAGGACTCCGGCTGCCGGGTGATGAAGTTGACGAGGCCGGCCAGCCCGTCGGACCCGTAGAGCGCGGAGGCCGGTCCCTTGATGATCTCGATGCGCTCGATCAGGCCGAGGTCGAAGTAGTCGCGGCCGAAGGCATTGGCGCTGAAGACGTAGCTGCGCGGCATCCGGATGCCATCGGTCATCAGCAGCACGCGGTTGCCGTCCAGGCCGCGGATATTGAAGCCCGCATTGCCGTCGCGCCCGGTGTTGCCGGTCGCGAGGCCGAAGCGCGCAGGCGCCCGGCGGACCGACACGTTGGGGATGTCGCGCACCGCGTCGCGGATGTGGTGGATCTGGTCGAACTCGATCTGCTCCCGGTCGATCACCTCGACGGTGGCCGGGATGTCGTCCTTGTTCTGCTCGGAGCGGGTGCCGCTCACCACGATCTCGCCGAGTGCCGCCACCCGGGCGGGGCCGGCCTCCTGGGCCGACGAAAGGGTGCCGAAGCCGGAAGCGATCAGCCAGGGGAGGATGCGAAGACGATGCGAGAAGGCAGTGGAGCGTGACACGTGAAGTCCAGGGACAGCGATTGGAGAAGCTGCTCGCTGGACCGCACGCCGCGAAAGGCGCGGCGCGATCTTGCTGGCGGGTGGAGGGCTAAGTGCCCGGCCCGTACTATATGAGAATAATTCTCATTAGTAACTGAATGTCGTTCTTTTTTGAGGGGCGATGGGGCCGCAGACAGCCCCCGCAAGGGGGCTGGCGAGGCGACCACTCGCTCAGGCCGCGACCGCTTCTTCCGCCGGGGCCGAGGTGCGGATCAGGTGGTCGAAGGCGCTCAACGCCGCCTTCGCGCCATCGCCGGCCGCGATGATGATCTGCTTGAACGGCACGGTGGTGGCGTCGCCGGCGGCGAACACGCCGGGCACCGAGGTCTGGCCCTTGGCATCCACCACGATCTCGCCGTGCTTCGACAGCTCGACCGTGCCCTTGAGCCAGTCGGTGTTGGGTACCAGGCCGATCTGCACGAACACCCCTTCGAGCGGCACCTGGTGGCTCTGGCCGGTCGCGCGGTCCTTGTAGACCAGGCCGTCGACCTTCTGGCCGTCGCCGGTGATCTCGGTGGTCTGCGCGTTCAGGTGCACCGTGACGTTGGCGAGGCTGCGCAGCTTGCGCTGCAGCACCGCGTCGGCGCGCAGCTGCGTGTCGTACTCGATCAAGGTCACGTGGCCGACGATGCCGGCCAGGTCGATCGCCGCCTCGACGCCCGAGTTGCCGCCGCCGATCACCGCCACCCGCTTGCCCTTGAACAGCGGACCGTCGCAGTGCGGGCAGTAGGCCACGCCCTTGTTCTTGTACTCGTGCTCGCCGGGCACGTTGATGTTGCGCCAGCGCGCACCGGTCGAGATCACGACCGAACGGCTCTTCAGCGACGCCCCGCTCTCGAGCTGGATCTCGATGAAGCCGTCGCCCGCCACCAGACCGGCGGCGCGCTGCAGGTTCATGATGTCGACGTCGTAGTCGCGCACATGCTCCTCGAGCGCCAGGGCGAACTTGGGCCCCTCGGTCTCCTTGATCGAGATGAAGTTCTCGATGCCCATGGTGTCGAGCACCTGGCCGCCGAAGCGCTCCGAGGCGACACCGGTGCGAATGCCCTTGCGCGCCGCGTACACCGCGGCCGCGGCACCCGCGGGGCCGCCGCCGACGATCAGGACGTCGAACGGCGCCTTGGCGGCGATCTTCTTCGCTTCGCGCTCGACGCCGCTGGTGTCGATCTTGGCGAGGATCTCCTCCAGGCTCATGCGGCCCTGGCCGAATTCGGTGCCGTTCAGGAAGACGGTCGGCACGGCCATGATCTGGCGTTCCTTGACCTCGTCCTGGAACAGCGAGCCGTCGATCATCGTGGTCTTGATGCGCGGGTTCTGGATCGCCATCAGGTTCAGCGCCTGGACCACGTCCGGGCAGTTGTGGCAGGTCAGCGAGATGTAGATCTCGAACTCGAAGTCGCCGTCGAGCGCGCGGATTTGTTTCAGCACCGCCTCGTCGACCTTGGGCGGGTAGCCGCCGACCTGCAACAGGGCCAGCACCAGGGACGTGAATTCGTGGCCCATCGGCAGGCCCGCGAAACGCGGACCGTGGTTTTCGCTGGGCCGGTTGATGGAGAAGGATGGCTTGCGATGCTGGTCGTCCCGGCTCTCGCTGACCTTCACCAGCGCAGACGACTCGGCCACGTCCTTCAGCAGCGCCTGCAGCTCGCCCGACGCCTTGCTGTCATCGAGCGAAGCCACGATCTCGATCGGCTGCGTGATGCGGTCGAGGTAGCTTTTGAGTTGCGATTTGGTACCGGCGTCGAGCATGGTGACTTTCTTTTCAAATGCGATGGAAACAAAAAAGCCCGGGTGCGAACGCGCCCGGGCTGTGGCGCGAACCAGGCGGCTTAGATCTTGCCGACCAGGTCGAACGAAGGCTTGAGCGTTTCGGCGCCTTCGGTCCACTTGGCGGGGCAGACTTCGCCCGGGTGAGCGGCGACGTACTGGGCGGCCTTCACGCGGCGCAGCAGTTCGGCGGCGTCACGGCCGATGCCGTTGTCGTGCACTTCGATGGTCTTGATCTTGCCTTCGGGGTCGATCACGAAGGTGCCGCGGTAGGCCAGGCCGGCGTCTTCGCCTTCTTCGATCAGGACCTGGAAGGCGCGGGCCAGCTGCTGGCTCGGGTCGCCGATCAGCGGGTACTGCACCTTGCCGATGGTCTCGGACGTGTCGTGCCAGGCCTTGTGGGTGAAGTGGGTGTCGGTCGACACGCCATACACCTCGACGCCGAGCTTCTGGAATTCGGCATAGTGATCGGCCAAGTCACCCAGTTCGGTCGGGCACACGAAGGTGAAGTCGGCCGGGTAGAACACGACCACGGACCACTTGCCCTTGAAGTTGTCGTTGCTGACGGGCACGAACTTGCCGTTGTGATACGCGGTGGCCTTGAACGGGATGATTTCGGTGTTGATCAGGGACATTGAGTTTCCTTGGAGGCTGATGAGTGCGAGTCATTAGTATAACTACCAATATTGGCTTTTAGATAGCCAGGAGCTATTAAATGCATTGCCCACCCCTATGAATGCGAACACCTATCACCCTCACCCGCATGCAGACCGTATGCGCATGGGTTTGCTTGCGCCGCCGCAGGGCGGGCTCGCACAATCGCCTCTTTAAGAACAAGGAAAAAATCATGAAGGGCGACCCTCAAGTCATCGACCATCTGCAGGCGCAACTCAAGAACGAGTTGACCGCGATCAACCAGTATTTCCTGCACTACCGGATGCTCAAGCACTGGGGCCTCGACAAGCTGGCCAAGAAGGAATACGAGGAGTCGATCGGCGAGATGAAGCACGCCGACCGGATCATGGACCGGATCTTCATGCTCGACGGCCTGCCGAACCTGCAGGACCTGGCCAAGCTCCAGGTCGGCGAAGACGTGCCCGAGATCCTCGAATGCGACCTGCGCTCCGAGACCGGCGCGCAAGCGACCATCAAGGCCGGCATCGCCCACTGCGAGAGCGTGCGCGACTATGTCTCGCGCGACCTGCTGCAGGAAATCCTGGACGACACCGAGGAACACATCGATTTCCTCGAGACCCAGATCGACCTGGTCGGCAAGGTCGGCCTGCAGAACTACCTGCAGTCGCAGATGGGCGAGAACGAGTAGGCCGGCACGGCGTCCGGCGCGCGGGGCCATGCCCCGCTTTTTTTCGACTTTACGAAACTTCATTGCTATCGAAAGAGGAGCAATGAACGCAGATTCGACGGGCCCTTCCACCGTATCGAAATGCCTCGTCGGGCGCCACCCGGAACCCTGCAAATAGAATTCATTCTCATCTGAGCGGCTAGAATCGCCCGCTCCGATGACTGCCGCCACCACCGACAACCGCCGCCGCGCCTACTGGCTCAAGACCCTGCACGAGTGGCACTGGGTCAGCTCGGCGCTCTGCCTGATCGGGCTGCTGCTGTTCGGCATCACGGGCTTCACGCTCAACCACGCGGCCAGCATCGAGGCCCGGCCAAAGGTGACGAGCCGGACCGCCACCGTCGACGACACCTTGCGCGCGGCCTTGCAGAAGGAAGTCCCCGCCGCCAAGGCCCGCAAGGGCAAGGCCGAACTGCCGGCCGAACTGCAGTCCTGGATCCAGGCGCAGTGGGCGGTCGACACCGCCGGCCGCGACGCCGAATGGTCGGACGACGAGATCTACCTTTCGCTGCCGCGCCCGGGCGGCGACGCCTGGCTGCGCCTGAGCCTGATCGACGGCGAGGCCGAGTACGAGCGCACCGACCGCGGCTGGCTGTCCTACTTCAACGACCTGCACAAGGGGCGCAACAGCGGCGCGGCCTGGAGCTTGTTCATCGACGTCTTCGCGGCCGCCACGCTGGTGTTCTCGATCACCGGGCTTTTCATTCTCAAGATGCACGCCGGCAACCGGCCCTTCACCTGGCCGATGGTCGGCATGGGCCTCGTCATCCCGGTGCTGCTCGCGCTGCTGTTCATCCACTGATCCAGGAAAGAGGTTTTTCGTGCAAGTTCGCTATTCCCTCGCGCTCGCCGCACTCTTCGGCGCGCCGGCCTTCGCTGCGGGGCTCACGGTCAACGTCGAAGTGCCGCGCCTCAACGTGGCCGAGTACCACCGCCCCTACGTGGCGGCCTGGATCGAGCGGCCCGACCAGTCGGTGGCCGGCACGCTGGCGGTCTGGTACGACGTCAAGAACAAGGGCGGCAACGCCGAAGGCGAAGGCACCAAGTGGCTGAAGGACATCCGTCAGTGGTGGCGCCGCACCGGCCGCGAACTGCAGATGCCGGTCGACGGCGTCAGCAGCGCCACGCGGCCCGCCGGCAAGCACCAGATCGCCGTGTCCGAAGGCTCGGTGCAGTTGCCCAAGCTGGCGCCCGGCGCCTACAAGCTGTACGTCGAGGCGGCGCGCGAGGTCGGCGGCCGCGAGATCGTGAGCATCCCCTTCCAGTGGCCGCCGGCCAAGGCCGAGCAGTCGCAGGTCGCCGGCAGCAGCGAGTTGGGCGAGGTCTCGCTCGAACTCAAGCCCTGATCCCACTTCGTCACCAACTTCCCGGGAACCCATCATGAAGCTCTCCTTGCGCACCCTCGCCCTCGGCATCGCCCTCTGCGCCGGCACCGCGGCCGTCCAGGCCCACAACGCGTGGCTGATGCCGTCGAGCACCGTGCTGTCGAAGGCCGACTGGATCACGGTCGACGCCGCGGTGTCGAACGACCTGTTCTTCTTCAACCACAACCCGCTGAACCTCGACAGCCTGACGGTCACCGCGCCCGACGGCAGCGCGCTCAAGCCCGAGAACATGTTCAAGGGCAAGCTGCGCGCCGGCTTCGACCTGAACCTCACGCAGCCCGGCACCTACCGCCTGGCCCTGATCAACGAAGGCGTCTTTGCACGCTGGAAGGACAAGGCGACCGGCCAGACCAAGCGCGCCCGCGGCACGCCCGAGAACATCGCCGGCCAGATCCCGGCCGACGCGACCGAGGTCGAAGTCACGCAGTCGGCGGGCCGCAACGAGACCTTCGTCACCGTCGGCAAGCCCAGCGCGCTGCGTCCGAGCGGCAAGGGCCTCGAACTGGTCACGGCCAACCCGACCGACCTGGTGAAGGGCGAGAAGACCGGCTTCACGCTGCAGCTCGACGGCCAGCCGGCCAAGGACCTCGAGGTCACGGTCACGCTCGGCAACACGCGCTATCGCGACAAGCTCGACGAACTGAAGGTCAAGACCGATGCCAAGGGCCAGTTCAGCGTGACCTGGCCGGAAGCCGGCATGTACTGGCTCGATGTCAGCACCACCGACAAGAAGACCTCGCTGCCGCAGGCCAAGGAACGGCGCCTGAGCTACGCCGCGACGCTGGAAGTGATGCCCTGAGTTCGACCGCGAAAGTTCCGGCGCCCGCGCCGGCGTCCTTCGCGACCTGGGCCGCGGGCGGCTACGCCAACGCGCCCCGGCCGCGCCGTGCCGACCCGGCCCGCCTGCAGGCGCTGGCCGGCCGCACCATGGGCACGACCTGGTCGCTGCGCCTCGACAACCCGCGCATGGTCGCGCTCGAAGAGGTGCGCGCCGCCGCCCAGGCCGCGCTCGATCGCGTGGTCGCGCAGATGAGCACATGGGAAGCCGACTCGGACATCCGCCGCTTCAACCATGCCGCAGCCGGCAGCCGGCACGTGCTCGAACCCGAATTCGCCAAGGTGCTGGCCTGCGCCCTCCAATGGGCCGCCGCCAGCGACGGGGCGATCGATCCGAGCATCGGCCCGCTGGTCGCGCTCTGGGGCTTCGGTGCCGACGCCGACACATCGCACGACGCGCCGCCCTCGCCCGCTGCGATCGTGCAAGCGCTTGAACGGGTGCGCTGGCAGCGCCTGGCGCTGGACCCCGACACCCGCACCGCCATCCAGCCGGGCGGCGCGGCGCTCGACCTGTCGGGCGTCGCCAAGGGCTTTGCGGTCGACCAGGTCGCGGCCGCGCTGCAGGCACTCGGGCTCGCCGATTTCCTGATCGAAGTCGGCGGCGAACTGCGCGCGGCCGGTCGTCGTCCCGGCGGCGATCCGTGGCAGGTCCTGGTCGAGGCGCTGCCCGGCCACACGCACCGGGTGCCGCTCGACGGCATGGCGATCGCGACCTCGGGGGACCGCTGGCATGTCCGCGAACACCAGGGACGACGCTGGTCGCACACCCTCGATCCGCGCACCGGCGAGCCGGTCCAGCATGCGCTGGCCTCGGTCACGGTGCTGCATCCCGCCTGCATGGAGGCCGACGCGCTGGCCACCGTGCTGACCGTGCTGGGCCCCGACGACGGCCTGGCCTTTGCCCGCAGGCACGGCGTGGCGGCGCTGTTCGTGTGCCGCGCCGACGCCGGCCCGCGCGCCTTCTCCAGCCCCGCCTGGCCGGCTGCCTCGCTCACCCCGACCGTCGACGCCGCATGACCGAGCCGACCCTGCGGGCGCTGGCCGCCTGCTTCACCGTGCTCGCCTATGCCGCGCTGTGCGCCGCCATCTACTGGCGGCAGCGCCGGCAACGCGACGCCAGCCAGCGCAGGGCCAGTGCCCTGGCCGGCGGCGGGGCCGGCGCCGCCACCCTGGTGCTCTATGCCAGCCAGACCGGCCAGGCCGAGGCCCTGGCATGGCAGACCGGCGGCTGGCTGCATGCGGCCGGGACACCGGCCCGCGTGATGCCGCTCAACGAGGTCGATGTCGACCTGCTGCGCCAGGCGCCGAAAGCACTCTTCATCGCCAGCACCTATGGCGAAGGCGATGCACCCGACGGCGCCAGCGTGTTCGCCGAGCACGTGATGGGCGCGAAGGCCGAGCTGTCTTCGCTGCGCTACGCGGTGCTCGCGCTGGGCGACCGCCAGTACGCCAACTTCTGCCGCTTCGGCCGCCTGCTCGACGAATGGCTGCACGCGGCCGGCGCGACCCGCAGCTTCGAGCGCATCGAGGTCGACAACGCCGAGCCCGCCACCCTGGCCGCCTGGCAGGCGCAGTGCGGCGGCGGCGCGCCGGCCGGCGAAGCGGCGGGCGCCTCGGAAGCGCCGGAGCCGGTCGCCGTGCCTTTGCGATTGGCGTCGCGCACGCACCTCAACGACGGCAGTGCGGGCGCACCGGTGTACCGCCTGGCCTTCGCCCCGATGGCCGCACCAGCCGCCGGCTGGGAATCCGGCGACATCGCGCGCCTTGTCCTCGCCAGCGATCCCGGGCGGCCGCGCGACTATTCGATCGCCTCGATCCCCGCCGACGGGGCGCTCGAGCTGCTGGTGCGCCAGGAGCAGCACCCCGACGGCCGGCTCGGTGCCGCCTCCGGCCTGCTGACCTCGACGCTTCGCCTGGGCGACACGGTCCAGCTGCAGCTGCGTGCGCACCGCAATTTCCGGCTGGGCGAGAACCTCCAGCGCCCGCTGCTGCTGATCGGCAACGGCACCGGGCTGGCCGGCCTGCGCGGCCACCTGCGCGCCCGCGCAGCGCAGGGCCGGCACGACAACTGGCTGGTCTTCGGCGAGCGCAACGCGCAGCACGATTTCCTTTGCCGCGCGGAGATCGAGGCCTGGCAGCAAGCCGGCGTGCTGCAACGGCTCGACATGGTGTTCTCGCGCGACCAGGCCGAACGGCTCTATGTGCAGCACCGGCTGCTCCAGCGACATGAGGAGGTGCGCGCCTGGATCGCACGCGGTGCCGCGATCTATGTCTGCGGCAGCCTCCAAGGCATGGCCTCGGGCGTCGATGCCGCGCTGCGCCAGATCGCCGGCGACGCGCCCCTGCGCGATCTCACGGCCGCCGGCCGCTACCGGCGCGACATTTACTGACATCGCATCGTTGCTCACAAGCAACGAAAGGGCCCCGGGCACCTCCGAAATTTCTCTCAATATGAACGCTCTGTTAACAGTCGTATTGAGATTCATTATCATTTCGTCACTTCGCGCTTCCGCGAATCAACTCACCCAGCCAATCCCGCCGCCCCGTCGCAGAGGCCGCGCGGGACCCGCCAGTCGAGTTCCCGGTTTTCATTCCTCTCGGAGAATCTCATGGCCTACATCAAGAGCCGCAAGCATGCCGTCGCGCGCGCGCTCCCTCCCTTCGGCAGTGCCGCTGCCGCCGCCACGCTGATCGCGCTGGCAGTGCCTGCCATTGCGCAGACTTCCACCAACACGCTGAAGGAAGTGCGCGTCGAGGACAGCACGGCGGACGACTTCCGGGTCGAGAACTCGGCCAACCCCAAGTTCACGGCACCGCTGGTCGACACCCCGCAGGTCATCCAGGTCATCCCTGAAGCGCTGATGCGCGAGCAAGGCGCCACCACCCTGACCGAGGCGCTGCGCAACACGCCAGGCGCGGGCGCGTTCTTCCTGGGCGAGAACGGCAGCACCAACACCGGCGACTCGATCTTCATGCGCGGCTTCGATGCCTCGGGCAGCATCTTCGTCGACGGCGTGCGCGACCTCGGCGCGATCTCGCGCGACATGTTCAACATCGAACAGGTCGAAGTGGTCAAGGGTCCGTCGGGCACCGACGTGGGCCGCACCTCGCCGACCGGCTACATCAACCTGATCACCAAGAAGCCCAAGCTCGAAAACAGCTTCTCCGGCTCCCTCACCTACGGCAGCGCGGACTTCGGCCGCGGCACCCTCGACTGGAACCGCGTCATCAGCGGCGCCGACGGCTCGGCCACCGCCTTCCGCCTGAACGCCGTCGCCGAAGACGGCGGCGTGGCCGGCCGCGACGAGGTCAAGAACAAGCGCTGGGGTATCGCGCCCTCGATCGCCTTCGGCCTCAACACGCCGACGCGCGTGTACCTCGACTACCTCCACGTGAAGCAGGACAACGTGCCAGACGGCGGCGTGCCGACCATCGGCCTGCCCGGCTACAGCACGCCGGACGCGCTGCTGATCAACTCGCCGATCCTGCGCCGCACCTTCCTGAACTACGCGCAGCGCGTCGATTCGAAGAACTTCTACGGCACCACGTCCGACTTCAACGACGTCACGGCCGACATGTTCACCGCCCGGGTCGAACACGACATCACGCCCGACATGACGATCCGCAACGTCACGCGCTACGGCAAGACCGAGCAGGACTACATGCTGACCTCGTTCATGCTCGGCGGCCTCACGGCGACCCGCGTCGGCACCACCAACACCTACCGCGGCACGGTCCCCGCGCTGACCGCGGGCTTCATCAACACGCCGGTCGCGAGCAATCCGCTCACCTGGACCGTCACGCGCAACGGGCCGACCAACCGGGACCAGGAAAACACGATCTTCCTGAACCAGACCAGCCTGTCGTCGAAGTTCAAGACCGGCAGCTTCAGCCACACGGCGAACTTCGGCCTGGAACTGTCGCGCGAAGAGCAGACGGCCGGCAACTTCTACGCCCCGGGTTTCGCATCGATCAACACGACCTTCGCGCCGGCGGGCTCCTGGCCGGTCGCCAACCTCTACAACCCGGATCCGAACGTCACCGGCTACAACCGCATCTCGAACGGCACGGGCTCGTTCGGCAAGACCGACACGGCCAGCCTGTACGCCTTCGACACGATGAAGATCAACGAGCAGTGGCAGATCACCGGCGGCCTGCGCTATGACCACTACACGACCGACTACAGCGCGACCGCGCTGACCTTGCCGGCGCGCACGATCACGCCGACCGACCTGTCGACCTCGGGCGACCTGTGGAGCGGCAAGATCGGCGTGGTCTACAAGCCGGCCGAGAACGGCAGCATCTACGCCGCCTACGGCACCTCCGCCCAGCCCCCAGGCGGCGCCAACTTCGCCCTGGCGGCCGGCGGCACGGGCAGCAGCGCCTCGCGCATCGACTTCGAGCCGCAGGAAGCCAGCACCTACGAGGTCGGCACCAAGTGGGACGTGCTGAACAAGCACCTGTCGCTGACCGCCGCGCTCTACCGCACCGAGGTCAAGAACGAGGTCGTGCAGGACCCGACCACGCTGCTGTACTACCAGACCGGCAAGAAGCGCGTGCAGGGCATCGAGCTCGGCGCAGCCGGCGCGATCACCGACAACTGGGGCGTCAGCGCCGGCTTCACGACCATGGACACCTCGATCGTGAGCGGACCGGCCGTGACCGCCGACGGCAGCGACGTGTTGGCCTACACGCCCAAGAACGCCTTCACGCTGTGGACCAGCTACCAGCTTCCGTTCGGCGTGACCCTGGGCGGCGGCGCACGCTACAACGGCAAGCTCAACCGCGGCACCGACGGCGCGATCGGCACCCCGACCTACACCGACGCCTACTGGGTGTTCGATGCGATGGCGTCCTATCGCGTCAACAAGAACGTCGAGCTCCAGCTGAACGTCTACAACCTGTTCGACAAGGACTACGTGGCAGCGATCAACAAGAGCGGCTACCGCTACACGCCGGGCATTCCGCGTTCGGCCCGCCTGACCGCCAATTTCGCGTTCTGACGTCGATCAAGCCGCCCGCATCTTCGCGGTGCGACACTCGAGCCCCGGCCCTGCCGGGGCTTTTTCATTGAGGAATGCTGAAGATGATGCTGCATGTGCCCGATGTGCTGAGCGCCGAACAGGTGCACAAGATTCGAGCCACCCTGGACGCCACCGACTGGGTCGATGGCCGCGAGACCGTCGGCGACCAGGGGGCGCAGGTCAAGCGCAACCGGCAGCTGCCGGAGCAGTCGCCGGTCGGTCGCGAACTGGGCCGGGTGATCCTGGCGGCGCTGTCGCGCAACCCGCTGTTCTTCGCCGCCGCCCTGCCGGTGCGCTTCGTGCCACCGCTGTTCAATCGCTACGAAGGCGGCGAGCACTACGGCTTGCACGTCGACGGCTCGGTGCGCGCCGTGCCGGGCACCGGCGAGCAGTTGCGCACCGACCTGTCCTGCACCCTCTTCCTGTGCGATCCCGAGGACTACGAGGGCGGCGAACTGGAAGTGGTCGACACCTACGGCACGCACGAGGTCAAGCTGCCCGCCGGCGACCTGATCCTCTACCCGTCCAGCAGCCTGCACCGGGTCCACCCCGTGACCCGGGGCGCCCGCGTGTGTTCGTTCTTCTGGCTGCAGAGCATGGTGCGCGACGAGCGCCAGCGCGCGATGCTGTTCGAGCTCGACCAAGTGATCCAGAAGCTGCGCGGCCGGCTGGGCGAGTGCGAGGAATCGGTGGCGCTCACCGGCCAATATCACAACCTGCTCCGGATGTGGTCCGAGGTGTAGGTCGGGTCCTGAAATTTCCCGACCCTGCGGCCGCGATAGTTATTGCAAATGCGAAGAATTCGTATTTATAATCGAGTCTTCTTCAAACCAGCCAGCTAAAAGCCGCCTTCACCGCCATGATCGTCTGCGTCTGCCGCCGAGTTTCCGACCGTGAAATCGCGCGCCATGCACGCGCCGGGATGACGTTCGACGAAGTGCAGTTCGAACTCGGCGTGGCCACCCAATGCGGCCAGTGCGAAGGTTGCGCGCGCGACGTGGTCGCGCAGTGCAGCGCCTCGCACCCGGTCGCCGCGCTTCACCGCGACACCGGCCCCCAGGCGATCCAGCTTGCCAATTCCATCAAGGAAAGCAACGCATGGAACTCTTCGCGGCTCTCTGCGGCAGCCTGATCCTGGTCGCCAGCTCGGTCTGGTGGATTCTTCGCAAGTAACTCTTCAGCGTAGCGGTTCTGCTGCACCGGGGCGCTCTTTGCGCCCCCCGTATTCGAATGGTTGATCGTGTCTGACCGCTTTTCCCCGCCTCCCTCCGCCCTTGGCCTGTCGCGCAACGCCGTCATCGCCGGCAGCGTGGTGCTGTTCCACGTCGCAGCGCTCTGGGCCCTGCAAAGCGGCTTGCTGCGCCGCGCCGCCGAGGTGGTGATCCCGGTCGAGATCCTGAGCGAGTTCATCGAGCCGCCGAAGCCGAAGGAACTGCCCCCGCCGCCGCCGCCACCGCCCGCCCCCAAGCCCCAGGTCACCAAGGCGCCGCCCCCGCCGCGTCCGCAGGCGATCCGCGAGCCCAAGCCCACGCCGGCGCCGAATGCGCCGACCGGCAGCATCGAACCACCGCCGCCGCCGGCCCCGATCGCCCCTCCCGCACCGCCGGAACCGCCGGCGCCGCCGCCGGCGCCACCCGCGCCGCCCTCGGTGCAGCTGCCGTCCAGCAACGCCGACTACCTGCAGAACCCCAAGCCGGTCTATCCCGCCATGAGCAAGCGCCTCGGCGAGCAGGGCAAGACGATCGTGCGGGTGCTGATCGGGGTCGACGGGCTTCCCAAGCAGGCCAGCGTCCGGCAGTCGAGCGGCTACGAACGTCTGGACGAGGCGGCGCGCAACGCCGTAATGAGCTGGCGCTACGTGCCGGGCAAACGCAATGGGGTCGTCGAACCAATGGAGTTCAACGTGCCGATCAACTGGGTTCTCAACTAATTTTCTTGGAGTAGTTTCGTATGGATTCCCACTTTGGCCTGATGAATGTCTGGCAGCAAGGCGACTTCGTCACCAAGGCTGTCGCGCTGCTGCTGATCGGCATGTCGCTCGCATCCTGGATCGTGATCCTGATCAAGGCGATCGACGTCGTGCGCTACAAGCGCCTGGCGAAGCACTCGCAGGACTTCTGGCACAGCGAAGACTTCGCCACCGCGCTTGCCAAGCTCGGCAAGGACGACAGCAACCCCTTCCGGGCGCTGGCGCTCGAAGGCCGCGAAGCCGCCGCCCACCATCGCAACACCAAGGCCCACCTGCATGACGCGCTCGACGTCAGCGACTGGATCACCCGCGCGCTGCGCAATGGCATCGACGAGTTCACGGCCCGCCTCCAGACCGGCCTGGCGATCCTTGCATCCGTTGGCTCCACGGCGCCCTTCATCGGCCTGTTCGGCACCGTCTGGGGCATCTACCACGCGCTGATGAGCATCGGCTCGGCCGGCCAGGCAACCATCGACAAGGTGGCCGGCCCGATCGGCGAGGCGCTCATCATGACGGCCCTCGGCCTGGCGGTCGCGATTCCCGCGGTGCTCGGCTACAACGCACTGGTGCGCGGCAACAAGTTCGTGCTGACCAAGCTCAACAGCTTCGCGCACGACCTGCACGCCTACTTCGTGACCGGCGCCCGGGTCCAGAGCGGCGGCGAAGCCACGGTCGTGCCCCTCAAGAAGGTCTGAGCGCCATGGCTTTCGGAACACAGGACGAACCCGACGAGGTGATGAACGAGATCAACATGACGCCGCTGGTCGACGTCATGCTGGTGCTGCTGATCATCTTCATCATCACGGTGCCCGTGATGAAGCACGCCGTGAACATCGATCTGCCGCGCGCCAGCAGCGAGCCCGAGCAGACCAAGCCGCAGAACATCCTGTTCACCGTGGCGGCCGACGGCAGCTACTACTGGAACGAACAGAAGATCGAAGACGGCGAACTGGTCGGCCGGCTGGCTGCCGAGGCCGCCAAGGACCCGCAGCCCGAGCTGCACATCCGCGGCGACAAGGCGGTGCGCTACGAGCGGGTGGCGCAGGCGATGTCGGCGGCCCGGGAAGCCGGCGTGCGCAAGATCGGCTTCATCACCGAGCCCGATCCGAAATAAGCGCGGCCAGCGCGGCGTGCAAGTCAAAAAAACCGATCGCCGCGATTGACTTTCAATTGAGAATGGTTATCATTAACCAACCGCTTCGACACAGGAGTCATTCAATGTCCGCAACGCCCAACGCCTTCACCGTGCTGAACCATCCCTCGCTGGATCACGCAGGCGGCGGCCGTGCTGCCGCCGAAGCGGCCCGCCCTGCCGCCCTGTTCGAGAGCGCGGAGCTGCTCAAGGGCGGCAAGGCCGTCGGAATCCTTCACAATGGCTCGCTGTATCGCCTGCAGGCCACCAAACTCGGCAAGCTGATCCTGACCAAATAGGATCGGCCACGCCCCTCGCGCAAGTTTCATCGTGGGGCGACTCCAGGAGATTCATCTCCGAAGGGTCGTTTTTTGCTAGCCAACGGTTCGCCGACTAGCCAAGCTTTTTTTCACGTTGAACCCATGAAAAACGCCGTCCAGAAGGACGGCGTTCTTGTTGGAGCGAACCGTTCAGAGGCCCAGCGCGGCGATGCCGGCCTTGGCGATTTGCGCATCCTCGTTCGACTTCACGCCGCTGACGCCGACGGCGCCGATGACCTGCCCGTCCTTGATGATCGGCACGCCGCCTTCGAGCAGCCCCTGCACGCCCGGCGCGGTCAGGAACGAGGTCCGGCCGCCGTTGATCATGTCTTCGTAGGTCTTGCTCTCGCGCCGCCCCATGGCCGCCGTATGGGCCTTGGCGGGCGCGATGTGGGACGACAGGGCCGCGGCACCGTCGAGCCGCTGCAGCCACAGCAGGTTGCCGCCGTCGTCGGCGATCGCGATGGTCACGGCCCAGTTGTTCTTGAGCGCCTCGGCCTCGGCGGCAGCGGCGATCGCCTTGACGTCGGACAGTTCGAGAAAGGATTTGGTCTTCATGGTCTTGCAGGAAAGTTGAGCAACTCCCAAGCATAGCGTTCAGGATGGGGGCCGAACCCGGCGACGACAGGAATGTTCGATGTCGGGGTTTTTCTGCGGGCCCGGCCTTGCAGGCCCCTAGAATGCGCCAACCTGCAGCGTTGCAGCCAACCCAGGAGCTTCAGCAATGAACGACCGCCTCAACACCCTCGACACCTCCGTCGGCTACGGCCAGACGCTGCCGCAGGCGGAGCGCCAGCGCGTCCTGCGCAACACCTACTGGCTGCTGGCCCTGAGCCTGCTGCCCACCGTGCTGGGGGCCTGGCTGGGCGTCGCCACCGGCATCACCCGCTCGCTGACCGGCGGCCTGGGCCTGATGGTCTTCCTGGGCGGCGCCTTCGGCTTCATGTTCGCGATCGAGAAAACCAAGAACTCGGCCGCCGGCGTGCCGGTGCTGCTCGGCTTCACTTTCTTCATGGGGCTGATGCTGTCGCGCCTGATCGCGATGGTGCTGGGCTTCAGGAACGGCTCCGAGCTCATCATGACGGCCTTCGGCGGCACCGCCGGTGTCTTCTTCGTCATGGCCTCGCTCGCCACCGTGATCAAGCGCGACCTGTCCGGCATGGGCAAGTGGCTGTTCGTCGGCGCTCTGGTGCTGATGTTCGGCGCCATCATCAACATCTTCGTCGGCTCGAGCGCCGGCATGCTGACCATCTCGGTCGCGGCCATCGGCATCTTCTCGGCCTACATGCTGTACGACCTGAAGCAGATCATCGACGGCGGCGAGACCAACTACATCAGTGCCACGCTGGCGCTGTACCTCGACCTCTTCAACGTGTTCCAGAGCCTGCTGGCCCTGCTCGGCATCTTCGGCGGCGAACGCGACTGAGCGCCTTCCGCAGCGATCGAGAAAAGGGCCCCCGGGGCCCTTTTTTCATGCCCGCTCGAAGACCGCGATG
The DNA here is from genome assembly GCF_030316845.1 of Variovorax davisae. Classification (GTDB taxonomy): domain Bacteria; phylum Pseudomonadota; class Gammaproteobacteria; order Burkholderiales; family Burkholderiaceae_C; genus Variovorax; species Variovorax davisae. The sequence continues at coordinate 108,095 of NZ_JASZYS010000007.1, read as the reverse complement.
GACTCGACGTGCGCCGTGTGCGGGAACATGTTGACCACGCCCGCATGGGTGCAGCGGTAGCCCGCCTGGTGCACCAGCAGGCCGGCATCGCGGGCCAGGGTCGAGGGGTTGCAGCTGACGTAGACGATGCGCTTCGGCGGCGCCCAGCCGCCGTCGTGCAGTTCGACCTGCTGGTGCAGGTCGGCGAGCGCCTTGGCCAGCGCGAAGGCGCCCTCGCGCGGCGGATCGACCAGCCATTTGTCGGCTGCACCGTCGGCCACCAGCATCGCCGGCGTCATTTCGAACAGGTTGCGGGCGACGAAGGTCGTCGGCGACAGCGCGCGGCGGCCGGGCACGGCGGCGCGGTTGCGCTCGTAGTTGGCGCCGGCGCGCCCCACCAGCGTGTCGCTGCCCTCGATGCCGAGCACCTCGCGCGCCCGGCTCGCCAGCGGCAGCGTGAAGTTGCCGAGGCCGCAGAACCAGTCGATCACGCGTTCGTCGGGCCCGACGTCGAGCAGGCGCAGCGCCCGCCCGACCAGCACCCGGTTGATGTGCGGATTGACCTGGGTGAAATCGGTCGGCTTGAACGGCATCGTGACACCGAACTCGGGCAGCGCGTAGGCCAGGGCCGGTCCGCCCTCCTCCAACAGCTTCACCGTCTCGGGCCCCTTCGACTGGAGCCACCACTGCACGCCCTCGTTGCGGGCGGCGAAGTCCTTGAGGCGGGCCACGTCGGCCTCCGACAGCGGCTCCAGGTGCCGCAGCACCAGGGCGATCACGCCGAGGCCGGTCCCGCCCGGCGAATCACCGCAGGCCAGCTCGATCTGCGGACAGGTCTCGCGCGCATCCATCGAGCCGATCAGCGCGCGCAATGGCATCAGCATGGCGCTGACCTGCGCCGGCAGCACGGGGCACACCTGCATGTCGGCCAGATAGCGGCTCTTGCGTTCGTGGAAGCCGATCAGCACGGTGCCCTTCTTGACCACGTGGCGCACCGACAGGCGGGCCCGGTAGCGGTAGTGCCAGGCCGGCCCCTCGAGCGGCCGCAACACGTTCTCGGGCCGCACCTTGCCGAGATGCCAGAGGTTGTCCTCGAGCGAACGCTGCTTGACGGCCACCTGGGCTGCCGCATCGAGGTGCTGCATCTTGCAGCCGCCGCAGGCGCCCGGGTGCAGGCCGAAATGCGGGCAGCCGGGGCGCACGCGCTGCGAAGACTCGCGGCGGATCGCGGTGACCGTGCCCTGGGCCCAGTTGTTCTTCTTGCGGTGCACGTTGAGGCGTACCTCCTCGAACGGCAAGGCGCCCTCGATGAAGACCACCATGCCGTCGGCTTTGTGCGCCACGCCCTGGGCGTCGAGATCGAGCGACTCGACCCGCAGCCATTCATCGTGCGCCGGGGGCGCTTCCTTTTTGTCTGTAGCTTCCGTCATCCCCGGATTGTCTCAGGGCGGCGGCGGCCGCTCGGCACCCGCCCCTACAGGAGGGCATCGCGCTGCACGCCGGCGCGCGCCAGCTGCCGGCGCATCTTGGCCAGCGCCTCGTTCTGGATCTGCCGCACGCGCTCGCGCGTCAGGCCCAGCCGCAGGCTGAGCACCTCGAGCGTCTCGGGATCGCGGTCATGCAGCCCGAAGCGGCCTTCGAGCACTTCGCGCTCGCGCTCGCTCAGCGCCAGGATCCAGCGATCGAGAAGCTGCTCGACCTCGTGCGTCTGCGTCACGCCCGTGGGGTCGCCGCCCTCGTCGTCCGATGCCACGGTGTCGGCCAGCGTGAAGCTGTCGTCGCCGCGTTCGCTGCCGGCATCGAGCGACCGCGGCGCCTCCGCCAGCGCCAGCAGGTCGGCGACCTCCTGCACCTCGCGCCCGAGCAAGGAGGCCAGGTCCTCGACCCGCACGCCATCGGGCCGGCGGGCCAGGAACTCGGCATCGCCCTCGAGCGTGCGGCGCGCCCGCATGACCTGGTGCAGTTCGCGCACCACGTGCACCGGCAAGCGGATGGCGCGCGCCTGCATCATGGCGGCGCGCTCGATCGATTGCCGGATCCACCAGGTCGCGTAGGTGGAAAACCGGAAGCCCCGCTCGGGCTCGAACTTGTTGATCGCGTGCATCAGCCCGAGGTTGCCCTCCTCGATCAGGTCGGCCATCGGCACGCCGCGGCCGAGGTAGCCCTTGGCGATATTGACCACCAGGCGCAGGTTGTGCTCGATCATCGACTGTCGCGCCGCGAAGTCGCCGCTGCGCGCGGCGCAGGCGGTGCGGTATTCCTCGTCGGGCGTGAACAGCTCGGTACGCCGGATCTCGCGCAGGTAGAGCGTCAGCGAGTCGCTGCCGACCAGTTCGCCCGGCAGCGACTCGCCGGCCCTGTCGTCCAGGTCGGATTGGGCGATTCGCGCGAGGGTAGGAGCGCCGCCGTTGCCCGCCACTCGCCGCACGTCCGCGGTGCGATGAGGGCGAGCGGCGGCCATGGCATCAGCGCACCGGCAGATAGCGGGCCGGATCGACCGGCTTGCCCTGGCGGCGGATCTCGAAGTGCAGCTTCACGCGATCGGCGTCGCTGTTGCCCATCTCGGCAATCTTCTGGCCCTTCTGCACCGACTGGTCTTCCTTGACCAGCAGGGTGCGGTTGTGCGCATACGCCGTGAGGTAGGTGTTGTTGTGCTTGAGGATGATCAGGTTGCCGTAGCCGCGCAAGCCCGCGCCGGCATAGACGACGCGGCCGTCCGCCGCGGCCAGCACCGAGTCGCCCGCCTTGCCGCTGATGTCGAGGCCCTTGTTCTTGGCTTCGTCGAAGCCGGCGATCAGGGAGCCCTGCGCGGGCCAGATCCAGCCCACGTCCTCGTCGCCCGAGGCCGCGGCCGGCGGGGTCGGCGATGCCGTGACGGGCGCCGGCGGCTTGGCGGCCGCACTGGCGGCCGGGGCGGCGGTCGTGGCACCCGGGGGCGACGACGCTGCGGCCGCGGCCGCGGCAGCCGCAGCGCTGGCGGGAGCGACGATCGGCTGGGTCACCGGCCGCGTGGTGGCATCGGTGGCCGAGGCCGTCGCGCCGGTCGGCGGGATCACGCGCAACACCTGGCCGACTTCGATCAGGTCGGGATTGTCGAGGTTGTTCCAGCGCGCGATGTTCTGCCAGGTCTGGCCGGTCTCGATGCCGATGCGGCGGATGGTGTCACCCGGGCGCACCGCGTAGTAGCCGGGCTTGCCGTAGTTCTCGATGCCCGGCAGCGGCTTGCCGGAGGCATCGGTGGTGATCGGGGGCCCGCCCGCAACGCCCGAGCCGGGGGCCGCGCCCGGCGCCTGCGACATGGTGCCGCGGTCTTCGACCGGCACCGGACCGCGCGGTGCGGCACACCCCGCAATCACGAGCGCACCCACCAGCATCACGCCGGCGAGCCAGCTCCGATTGCCAATACCCTGCATTGTTCTTTCCCTTCAAGCAATTCCCGATTTTAGGGGGACAAAGTGGACCGCCTCAAGAATGCGGCGCTCGAGGCCGCGGGCGGTTTTATCGATGACGACCAGCGCCTGGCCGCCGCTCGCGGACTGGGTCGGCGCGACGATCCGGCCGCCGACCGCCAGCTGCGTGACCCAGGCCTCGGGCACCGCCTCGCCGCCCGCGGCGGCGATGATGCCGGCATAGGGCGCGCCTTTCGCATAGCCCACCATGCCATCGCCCAGCATCAGGTGGACCGTCGCCAGCCGGAACGGGCGCAGGTTGACCCGCGCCCTCTCGTGCAGGCCGCGCAGCCGCTCGATGCTGTAGACCTCGGCCGCGACATGGCTCAGCACCGCCGCCTGGTAGCCGCAGCCGGTGCCGATCTCGAGCACGCGTCCCAGCCGCTCGCCGGGCTTGTGGGCCAGCGCGGGGGCGCCCAGCAGCAGTTCGATCATGCGCGCCACCACGTTCGGCTTCGAGATCGTCTGGCCCAAGCCGATCGGCAGGCTCGTGTCTTCGTAGGCCTGGTTGACCAGCGCACTGTCGACGAACAAATGGCGCTCGACAGTGCCCATGGCGCGCAGCACGCGGGCGTCTGCGATGCCCTGGGCCGCGAGCCGCTGGACCATGCGCGCGCGCACCGCACCGGAAGCCATCGAGGGCGTCGTCGGAACGAGCGGCTTCACCGGCACCGAAGGCAGGCGTCCACGCGTTGCCGCGGAGGCCAAAGGCGTCAGGCGTACGGGAAATCCTGGCCGTTGACTTGCCAAGGTCAGCCTCCCGCCGCGCTGCGCGCGACACGCGCCATGGTCTCGTTCCAGTCCCCGAGATTCGCGTGGTCGGTGAGGTCGATCTGCAGTGGCGTGAGGGCCACGTGGCCGGCCGCTGTGGCATGGAAATCGGTGCCTTCGCCGCTGTCCTTGGCACTGCCGGCACCGGCGATCCAGTACATGGTCTCGCCCCGCGGGCTGTCCTGCGTGATGACCTTTTCTGCCGCATGGCGGCGGCCCAGTCGGCAGACCTTGACCGGCTTCAATTGGTCGAAGGGCAGGTTCGGCACGTTCACGTTGAGCAGGAACGGGTTGCCTCCGATCAGCTTCTCGCGCTCGATCTGCAGGACCAGGCGGCGTGCCACCTGCGCCGCGGCATCCACGTGCGCCCAGCCCTTCTCGATCTGCGAGAAGGCGATCGCCGGAATGCCGAACAGATAGGCCTCCATCGCGGCCCCGACGGTGCCCGAATAGATGGTGTCGTCGCCCATGTTGGCGCCGTTGTTGATGCCGGACACCACCAGGTCGGGCCGGTAGTCGAGCAGCCCCTTGAGCGCGATGTGCACGCAATCGGCCGGCGTGCCGGTGACGTAGCGGAAGCCGTTGTGCGCCTTGTGCACGTACAGCGGCGCGGCCAAGGTCAGGGCATTCGACTTGGCGCTGTTGTTGTGCTCGGGGGCCACGACCTCGACCTCGGCGATGTCCTTCAACGCGTCGTGCAGGGCGACGAGGCCGGGCGCCTGGAAACCGTCGTCGTTCGAAATAAGTATCTTCATGGCGTCAGTCTGTGGCGGCGATTGTAGGCGGGGGGTGGGTCACGGCAGGGACATGCGGCAACCGCGACAGCCGCCTATCATGGCCCGGATTTTCCGTTGCCCCAAGACTCAATCACAGGAGACACGAGCATGCACGCATGGCTCTGCGAGAACCCCGTCGGCGTCGAGGCGCTGACCTGGAAGGAACTGCCCACGCCCAGCCCGGGCCCGGGACAGGTGCTGATCGAAATCAAGGCCGCGAGCCTCAATTTCCCGGACCTGCTCATCGTGCAGAACAAATACCAGATGAAGCCGCCCCTGCCCTTCGTGCCGGGATCCGAATATGCCGGCGTGATCGCCGCGGTCGGCGAAGGCGTCACGCACCTGAAGGTCGGCCAGAACGTCGCCTGCCTGTCGGGCACCGGCGGCTTCGGCACCCACACGCTGGCCCCCGCGGCCTTGTGCATGCCATTGCCCGAAGGCTTCGGCCATGTCGACGCCGCCGCGTTCATCATGATCTACGCGACGTCGTGGCATGCATTGATGGACCGCGCCCAATTGAAGGCCGGCGAGACCGTATTGGTGCTGGGAGCCGCCGGCGGCGTCGGCACTGCGGCCATCCAAATTGCAAAGGCCGCCGGCGCCCGCGTCATTGCAGCGGCATCGACCGACGAGAAATGCGAACTGTGCAAGTCCATTGGCGCCGACGCCACGATCAACTACACCACGCATGCGCTGCCCAATGGGTTCCGCGAGGCCGTCAAGGCAGCGACCGACGGCAAGGGTCCGGATGTGATTTACGACCCGGTCGGTGGTGAATTCGCCGAGCCCGCATTCCGCTCCATCGGCTGGCGCGGCCGCTATCTGGTCGTCGGTTTCGCCGCCGGCCCGATTCCTTCGCTGCCCCTGAATTTGACGTTGCTCAAGGGTGCCTCGCTGGTGGGTGTGTTCTGGGGCGATTTCGCCCGCCGCGAGCCCAAGGCGAATGCACAGATGATGGCCGAATTGGCCACCTGGTACGGCCAGGGCAAGATCAAGCCGGTGATCGACCAGACCCTGCCGATGTCGGAACTCAAGGCAGCCTATGCGCACATGGGTTCGCGGGGCGTCAAGGGCAAGCTGGTCATGGTGAACTAGGCCGCCCGCCCGCGGCCGGCGCGAACCGGGCCGCAGGATGCAAAAAAGCCCGCGGAAGCGGGCTTTTTTGCATCTGGGAAAGCTGCAGGCCTTACTTGATCTCGAAATCCGACAGGGACTTGCCGGCGGTCAAGGCTTCGGTGATCCAGCGCGGCTTGCGGCCACGGCCGCCGGACCAGGTTTCGCCGGTGGGGCTGCGGTATTTGGCCGCGCTCTTGGGCGCCGCGGTGGCGGCACTGCGCTTGCCGGCGCGAGCGCCGAGCTTGAGATCGCTGGCGGTCAGGCCGTATTCAGCGATCTTCTTGCGCAGCTCTTCGATAACGCCAGCCCGCTCCTGATTCCGCAGATCTTCGGCTTGCTTGCGCAATTGCGCGATCTGCTCGTCGTGCTTCTTGATCTGGGAATTGATGTCGGCAAGGGTTGAAGCCATCTGTGCTTATCCTCTAATTGGAAAGCCAAAATTTTAATTCAAATCCCAATTGCCGCAAGCCGGGCCGCAAAAAAAACACCCCGCCTCGGCTACGGGTTTGTGTCAATGGCTGGCAGGTCCAGGGCTTGATTGGGGGAACCCAATCTACCGCGGCGGCCGGTCCTGGCCGCACAAAGCAAAACAGGCACCGAAGTGCCTGTTTTGCTGACGAATGTCTTTGGGGTGGCTGATGGGACTCGAACCCACGACGACCAGAATCACAATCTGGGACTCTACCAGCTGAGCTACAGCCACCGCTAAGCCATCAATTGTAGCGTGAAAAAAGCTAGCGTCCGGCCCCCGCTGTCGAATCTGCAGGCTTCGGCACCAGAATCTCGGCCTTGAAGCGGTTCTTGAGCAGGTTGTAGTAAGCGGCGGTCTCGGCCCCGCCCACCGCCTGGGCGTACTGTTCGGTCTCCTGCTTGGCCATCTCGGGCGCCGGCGGCGTGCGCGGCACGTTCTTGATCACCCGCACCACCGCATAGCCCTGGACGCCCAGATCGGCGCCGACCAATGCCGGCAGCTTGGCGGTGTCGGCGCGCAGCGCGACCTCGATCACCGGCAGCGGCTGCGATTGCGCCTCGAGCCGCGACACCGTGACCGGAGCGCCGAAGCCGGCACCGGTCGCATCGGTCTTCCAGGCCGCCAGTTTCGCCTCGCCCTCGGACCGTGCCAGCGCCGCCGCACGCTCGGCGACCAACTGGGTGCGCACCTTGTCCTTGACTTCGTCGAGCGGCAATGCGCGCGCCGGTTCGTACTGCACCACGCGTCCCGAGGCCAGCTGGTTGGCGCCGATCTCGATGGCTTCCGTGTTGTGCTTGCGCTCCAGCGTGTCGGGCGCGAACAGCGCATTCAGGAAGTTGCGGCTGGCCAGCGCGCCGGCGGCACCCGGCAGGGGCATGCGGGCGACGTTGCTCGCGGTCTGGATCGTCAGCTTGAGCTTGTCGGCCGCCGGCTGCAGGCTGTCGGGCTGCTGGTAGACGATGTCGGTGAAGGCCTCGGCGGCCTTGGCGAACTCCTGCGTCGCCTGCTGGCTGCGCACTTCGTTCTCGATCGTCGCGCGCACCTTGTCGAACGGCGGCACCACGCCCGGCTTGATGTCGTTGACCAGGATGATGTGATAGCCGAACTCGGTCTCGACCACGTTGCTGATCTCGCCCTTCTTGAGCGCGAACAGGGCATCCTCGAACGGCTTGACCATCGCGCCGCGGGTCACGACGTCGAGGTCGCCGCCCTTCTCCGCCGAACCGGGGTCCTGCGAATTCTTGCGCGCCACGTCGGCGAAGGTGTTGGGCGCCTTGCGCAGGTCCGCCAGCAGCTGTTCGGCCTTCTTGCGGGCCTGCTCGCGCTCGGCGGCCGGCGCGCCCTGGGGCGCGGCGATCAGGATGTGGCTCGCGCGCCGCTCTTCCTTGGAGCCGAAGCGGGCGGCATTCTGGTCGTAGTAGGCGCGCAGGTCGGCCTCGCTCACGGCGATGTTCTTCTTGGCGGCTTCGAGATCGAGCACCAGGTACTCGACCTTCGCGCTTTCGGGCTGCTGGAACTGCGCCGTGTGGGCCTTGTAGAAGGCCTCGAGATCGGCGTCGCTGACGCTCACCTTGGACGCGAAGTCGGCCGGCTTGAAGAGCGCGACCTGGATCTCGCGGCGATCGTAGAAGGCGTTGAGCGTGGCGGCGGCCTGGGCCGGCGTGGCGAAGGCCGTGCCCGAGACGCCGAGCGACACCTGCTGCGTCGCCAGGTCGGCGCGCACCGAGGCTTCGTACTGCTCGGGCGTGCGGCCGGTCGCCCGCATGAAGGTCTCGCGATCGAACTTGCCGTCGGCGGTGCGGAAGCTCGCCAGGCCCGGATCGGCCGCGAACAGCCGCGCCAGCCGCTCCTCGGACACCGACATGTTCGACTTCGACGCCGCCGCCGCGAGCACCCGCTCGCGCACCATGCGCTCCAGCGTGGCGTAGCGCGCCGCATCCGAGTCGAGCATCGCCGGGTCGATGGTGGGCGCCTGCTGGCGAATCCGGTCGACCTCGTTGCGATGCTGGGCATCCCACTCGGGCCGCGTGATGTCGGTGCCGGCCACGCGCGCGACCTTCTCGCCCTGGCCGCCCCCTTGGTAGCGATCGACGCCGAACAGCACGAACGAGGGAATGATCAGCAAGAACAAGAACACCATGATGATCTTGTTGTACTTGCGGAAGGAATCAAACATGCTTGAGCACTCTCTAGGACGAAAATTGACGCAGCAAGAAAAAAGGCGAACGATCCGTTCGCCTTTGCATCGGGTGGTGGGTGCTGAGGGGCTCGAACCCCCGACCTACGCCGTGTAAGAGCGCCGCTCTACCAACTGAGCTAAGCACCCCACCTTCAATCGATGGTCTCAGTTCAGCGCGTCTTTGAGCGCCTTGCCGGGACGGAACTTGGGAATCTTGGCGGCCTTGATTTTAATCGCGTCGCCGGTGCGCGGATTCCGGCCGGTCCGGGCGGCGCGCTTGCCGACTGCAAAAGTGCCGAAACCGACGAGCGACACGGAGCCGCCCTTCTTGAGCGTGGTACGAATGGCGCCGATCGTGGATTCGAGTGCCCGCGTGGCAGCGGCTTTGGAGATGTCGGCGTTCTTTGCGATGTGCTCAATCAGTTCGGTTTTGTTCACAAGGGCCCCTTGCAGAAAATTGTTGATCAGGGTCGTCAGAAGCGGCGCCAGCCCCGTGGCGACGCCACGGGGGTGGGTACAGCAGGTGGGTGGCAACTCTGACGCGCCGGCAGCGCGCTGCCGACAAGGATTACAACCACTGGTCTCGGGGGTGTCAATACGACGCAGCCCCGTGAAACGCAGCGAGGAGCGCAATTTTAGTGGCGTTTTGGCGAAGCGATTTTCAAAGCGCCTCGGCGATCGCCTGCCCCAGATCAACAGTTCCCGCGGTTCCGCCGATGTCCGGCGTGCGCGGGGCGCCGCTGCCGTGCGCGAGCACCTTCTCGATCGCGGCCAGGATGGCGTCGTGCGCCGCCTTGTGGCCCAGGAATTCCAGCATCATGGCGCCGCACCAGATCTGGCCGATCGGGTTGGCGATGCCGCGGCCGGCGATGTCCGGCGCCGATCCGTGCACCGGCTCGAACAGCGAGGGCGTGGTGCGTTCGGGGTTGAGGTTGGCGCTGGGCGCGATGCCGATGGTGCCGGTGCAGGCCGGGCCGAGGTCGGACAGGATGTCGCCGAACAGGTTGCTCGCCACCACGACATCGAAGAAATCGGGCCGCTGCACGAAGTGCGCGGTCAGGATGTCGATGTGGAACTTGTCGAGCGCGACGCCCGGATAGTGCTTCGCCATCGCCGCCACGCGCTCGTCCCAGTAGGGCATGGTGATCGAGATGCCGTTGGACTTGGTGGCGCTCGTGAGGTGCTTCTTCGGCCGCGACTGGGCCAGCTCGAAGGCGAACTTGAGCACCCGGTCGACGCCGATGCGCGACATCACGGTTTCCTGGATCACGATCTCGCGCGGCGTGCCCTCGTACATGCGCCCGCCGATGCTCGAGTATTCGCCCTCGGTGTTCTCGCGCACGATGTACATGTCGATCTCGCCGGGTTCGCGCGGCGTGCCGTCGCGCCGCACCACCGGCGCCACGATGCCGGGCATCAGGCGGGCCGGCCGCAGGTTGATGTATTGGTCGAACTCGCGCCGGAACAGCAGCAGGGAGCCCCAGAGCGACACATGGTCGGCGATCTTCTCGGGCCAGCCGACCGCACCGAAGTAGATCGCATCGTGGCCGCCGATCCGGTCCTTCCAGTCGTCGGGGAGCATCTTGCCGTGCTTCTCGAAGTAGTCCCAGCTCGAGAAATCGAAATGGTCGAACTTCAGGTCGATGCCGAACTTGCGGCCCGCGGCATCGAGCACGCGCAGGCCCTCGGGCATGGTCTCCTTGCCGATGCCGTCGCCGGCGATGACTGCGATGCGTTGGGTGCTCATGTCTCGATCCTTTGGTTCGCTTGAAAGAAAGAAAGCGCCTCGGCCAGCAGTTCGGCCGGCGCCTCCTCGGGAATGTAGTGTCCGCACGGCAGCGCGCCGCCGGTGACGTGGTCGGCCCGCTCGCGCCACAGCGACAGCACATCGAACGAGCGCCCGACCGCGCCATGCTCGCCCCACAGCACGCGCAGCGGCTGGCCCAGCCGGCGGCCGGCGGCGATGTCGGCACGGTCGTGGTCGAGGTCGATGCCGGCCGAGGCCCGGTAGTCCTCGCAGATCGCCTGCGCGCTGCCGGGGATCGCGGCGCAGCGTTCGTACTCGGCCATCGCCTCGGGCGCGAAAGGCGCCAGCCCCGCGTGGCGGCCGCCCATCACGCTGCGGATGTAGCGAACCGGATCGCTGTCGATCAGCGCTTCCGGCAGCGGCGGCGGCTGGATCAGGAAGAACCAGTGCCAGTAGGCACGGGCGAAGGCCTCCGAGGTGTGCTCGTACATCGCCAGCGTCGGCGCAATGTCGAGCAGCAGCAGCCGCTCGACCGCCTCCGGGTGGTCGGCAGCCAGCCGGTGGGCGACGCGCGCGCCGCGGTCATGCGCCAGCACGCCGAAGCGTTCGAAGCCGTGCTGGCGCATGGCGTGCAGCGCGTCGAGCGCCATTTCGCGCTTGCCGTGGTTCGAATGGGCGTCGTCGGCGGGCGGCCGGCCCGAGTCGCCGTAGCCGCGCAGGTCGAGCAGGACGACCGTGAACCGTTCGGCCAGGCGCGGCGCCACCCGATGCCAGTTGGCATGCGTCTGCGGATGGCCGTGCAGCAGCAGCAGGGGCGCGCCGCGGCCGCCGATGCGGCCATGCACCTTCACGCCGTCGCGCGTCAGGTCGAAGGGGGTGAAGGCATCGAACATGCGCTCGATTGTGCGTTGCGCGCCCGGGCACATCAAGCAACAATGAGCCAATTGATAATTTCCGAAATGGCACGAATGGAACGCAGTGACCTGGCGCTGGTGCTGGCGATCCGCAGCCGCGGCAGCCTGGCCGGCGCCGCGCTCGCGCTCGACGTCGTCCCGTCGGTCGTGACCAAGCGGCTGGGCGCGCTGGAGGCCCGGCTGGGCCAGCGGCTGTTCGAGCGCACCACGCGCCGGCTCAGCGCCACCGCCGAGGGCGAAACCGTGTGCCTGCATGCCCAGGGCCTGCTGGAGGGCTTCGCGGCGCTCGAGAACGAACTCGGCGAACGCCAGAGCGAACTCAGCGGGACGGTGCGGCTGGCCGGCACTTTCGGCTTCGGCCGCCGCTGGCTGGGCCCGGCGCTGGCGAGCTTCAACCAGCGCCACCCCGGGCTCGAGATCCAGCTGCAGCTGGTCGAGGCCCTGCCCGATCTGGGCGCCGAGGGCTTCGACGGCGCGGTCTGGCTCTGGGCGCCGCAGCATCGCCGCGCCGGCGACTGGGTCAGCCGGCGCATCGCGCGCAACCAGCGGGTGCTGGCCGCCAGCCCGGACTACCTCGCGCGCCGCGGCATGCCGGCCGACGTGGCGGCGCTGGCGGCGCACAACTGCCTGGTGGCGCGCGAGAACAGCGCCGGCGGCGAGCGGGAGTTCGCCCTGTGGACGCTGCGCCACGCCAGGGACGGCAGCACCGCGCGCGTGCGGGTGCGCGGCCCGCTGTCGAGCAACTCGGGCGAGATGGTGCGCGACTGGTGCCTGGCCGGCCACGGCATCATGCTGCGCAGCCTGTGGGACATCGCACCGCAGCTGGCCTCCGGCGAGCTGGTGCGCGTGCTGCCGCAGCATGCGATGCCGGATGCGGACATCCAATGGGTCGCGCCCTGGCGCCCCAAGACGCCGCGCCGGGTGCGGCTGCTGATCGATTTCCTGGTCGACAGCTTTCGCGCCGAACCGTGGAAGTACAGCGGGCCTACTTGACGACCAGGCTGACGCCGACCGCGGTGATCGCGATGCCGGCCAGGGTCAAGGCGGTGATCGGTTCCGCGAACAGCAGCCAGGCCATCACGGCCGTGCACGGCGGCACCAGGTAGAGCAGACTGGTGACGGCGGTGGCGGTGCCGCGCTGGATCAGCATGTAGAGCAGCGAGCTGCCGCCCAGCGACAGCGCGAGCACCGACCACGCCATGGCGCCGCCCGAGGCCAGGTTCCAATGGATGCTGTCGGGCTCGAGCGCCGCGAACGGCAGGGTGACGATCAAGGCCGCGGCCATCTGGATCGCGCTGGCGCTGCGCACGTCGCAGGGCGCGAGAAAGCGCTTCTGATACAGGGTGCCGGCGGTGATCGACAACAGCGCCAGCAAGGCCAGCCCCATGGTCAGTGCGCTGACCTCCCCGCCCTGCCCCAGCTTGCGCGACACGACCAGCACCAGGCCGCTGAACCCGAGCAGGAGCCCGGTCCATTGGCGCGCCGTGATCCGGCCGCCGAACATGCTGAGCCAGACCGCCGTCAACACCGGCTGGATGCCGACCAGCAGCGCGACCAGCCCCGATCCCATGCCGGCCCGCACCGCAGCCCAGACGCCACCGAGGTAGCCGGCCTGCATCAGCACGCCGATGACCGCGAGATGGCGCCATTGCGCGCGGTCGCGCGGCCAGGCGACGCGCGCCCAGCGCACCCAGACCAGGAAACACACCATGGAGAGCGCATAACGCACGGCAAGGAACTTGAGCGGCGGCGCATGGGGCATGCCGTAGCGCGCCACGATGAAGCCGGTGCTCCAGATGAGCACGAAGACCGCCGGCATCGCCCTCAGCCAGCCCGTCGACCGGGCCGCGGTCATTTCGCGCGGGCCCGGATTTCGGGGATCGCCTTCTGCAGGTAGTAGACCATCGACCAGACCGTGAGCACGGCCGACAGCCAGATCAGCCATTGACCCCAGGTGCCGGTGTCGATCCAGCCGAACAGCACGCCGTCGAACAGCAGGAACGGGATCGCCACCATCTGCACCACGGTCTTCACCTTGCCGACCATGTGGACCGCCACGCTCTTGCTGGCGCCGATCTGCGCCATCCATTCGCGCAGGGCGGAGATCGCGATCTCGCGGCCGATGATGATCAGCGCCACGAAGACGTCGGCGCGGTTCAGGTGGACCAGCACCAGCAGCGAGGCGCAGACCAGGAACTTGTCGGCCACCGGATCGAGGAAGGCGCCGAAGGCCGAGGTCTGCTTGAGCCGGCGGGCCAGGAAACCGTCGAGCCAGTCGGTCGCCGCGAAGACGATGAACATCACCGTGGCGATCCAGTTGCGCGTCGGCTCGGCCATCGGCAGGTAGAACACGCCCACGATCAGGGGGATCGCGACGATGCGCGTCCAGGTCATGATCGTTGGCAAGGTCCAGAACATTGCGCTGGAGTATAGGGGCGGGGACGACCCCGGTTCGGTCGGCAGGCTCAATGCAGCGCCCGGTAGATTTCCTCGGCCAGGTCGAAGGCGATGCCGTCCACCGACGCGATGTCCTCCACGCTCGCCGCGGCCACGCCGCGGATGCCGCCGAAGCGCTGCAGCAGGCGCGCGCGCCGCTTCGGGCCGATGCCCGGGATGTCCTCGAGCTGGCTGCCGCCGACCCGCACCTTGGCGCGCTTGGCGCGCATGCCGGTGATGGCGAAGCGATGCGCCTCGTCGCGGATCTGCGCCACCAGCATCAGCGCCGCGGAATCGCGGCCCAGGTAGACCTTCTCGCGGCCGTCGGCGAACACCAGTTCCTCGAGGCCGACCTTGCGGCCCTCGCCCTTCTCGACGCCGACGATCAGCGACAGCGGCAGGCCCAGCTCGCTGAACACCTCGCGCGCCATCGACACCTGGCCCTTGCCGCCATCGACCAGCACCAGCTCCGGCATGCGCGCCGATCGCGTGCCCGGCTTGGCGTCGGTGCCGGCGCCCGCGGCATCGCCGGCCGGCGGCGCCTCGGTCTCGGCCGCCATCGCCTCGGCCAGCTTGCCGTAGCGCCGGTGCAGCACCTGGCGCATCGCCGCGTAGTCGTCACCCGGCGTGATGCCGTCGATGTTGTAGCGCCGGTACTCGCGGTTCTGCATGGCGTGGTGCTCGAACACCACGCACGAGGCCTGGGTCGCCTCGCCCGCGGTGTGCGAGATGTCGAAGCACTCGACGCGGAAATTGTCGAGGTCGTCGGGCGCCAGTTCGAGCGCATCGACCAGCGCCCGGGTGCGAGCCTGCTGCGAGCCCTCCTCGGCCAGCAGGCGGGCCAGCTGCAGCCCGGCGTTCTTGCTCGCCATCTCGAGCCAGTGGCGGCGCTGCTCGCGCGGCTGGAAGACCGCCGTGACCCGGGTGCCCGACTGCTGCGACACGGCCTCGATCAGCTCGCGGCTCACGAGCTCGCTGAGCACCAGCGTGGCCGGCACCGCGACGTCGATGTAGTGCTGGGCGATGAAGGCCTCGAGCACCTGCACCTCGACCGCGTCGGCTGGCGGCGGGCTGTCGTCGCCCTCGACCTCGGCGTGCTGCATCTGCGCGGCATCCTCGACATGCACCGGGAAATAGGCCCGGTCGCCGAGATGCCGTCCGCCGCGCACCATGGCGAGGTTCACGCAGGCCTTGCCGCCCTGCACCTTGACCGCCAGGATGTCGACGTCCTTGTCGGAAGCGATCTCGATCGACTGCTGGTGCAGCACGCGCGACAGCGCCGACATCTGGTTGCGGAGCTCGGCCGCCTGCTCGAACTCGAGCTTCTCGGCATGGGCCATCATCCGGGCCTCGAGCTGGGTCAGCACGGCCTGCGTGTCGCCCATCAGGAAGGCTTCGGCATTGGCCACGTCCTGGGCATAGGCCTCGGGCGTGATGTGGCCGACGCAGGGCGCGGTGCAGCGCTTGATCTGGTAGAGCAGGCAGGGCCGGGCGCGGTTGGCGTAGACCGTGTCTTCGCAGGTGCGCAGCTTGAAGACCTTTTGCAGCAGCTGGATCGACTCCTTCACCGCCCAGGCGCTCGGATAGGGTCCAAAGTAGCGGTGCCGGCGGTCGACCGCGCCGCGGTAGTAGGCCAGCCGGGGGAAGGTGTGCGACGCGATCTTCAGGTAGGGATAGCTCTTGTCGTCGCGAAACAGGATGTTGTAGCGCGGCTTGAGCGACTTGATGAGGTTGTTCTCGAGCAGCAGCGCCTCGGCCTCGGAGCGCACCACGGTGGTCTCCATGCGGGCGATCTTCGAGATCATGTGGCCGATGCGCGTGCCGCCGTGGCTCTTCTGGAAATAGTTCGCGACCCGCTTCTTCAGGTTGCGCGCCTTGCCGACGTAGAGCACGCCGCCCTGGGCGTCGAAATAGCGGTAGACGCCCGGCAGCTGCGGCAGGGCCGCCACTTCGCTGAGCAGCTGGTCGGAATGGACGGGGGGAGTCTCTGGCATCGTGTTCAGGGTTGCGGGGCGGTCGCGATCACGGGCTCGCAGCGCACGTCCGTCTTGACCGAGTTGGCGATGAAGCACTGGTCGTGCGCCGAGTGATGCATCGCCTCGTGTTGTTCCGTCGACGGCAGGCTCTGGCCGGAGAACTGGACCTCGGGGCGCAGCGTGACGACGGTCATCGCGATCTTGCCTTCGGCATTGCGGCCCATCTTGCCGCTGGCGTGATCGGCGTAGCGCTCGACGCAGAAGCCGCGCGAGGCCGCGATCGACAGGAACCACAGCATGTGGCAGCTCGACAGCGAAGCGACGAAAGCCTCTTCGGGGTCGACCGCAGCGGCGTCCGACAGCGGCAGCGGCACCACGTGCGGCGAGGACGAGCCCAGCCATTCGGCGCCGCCGTCGAAACGGATGCTGTGCCGGCGGCTGTAGCGGTTGCCGAGAAAATCCTGGTCGCCGCGCTGCCAGAGGATGTCGGCCGAATGGTGTGACATGGGGGCTGTCTCCGGTGTCTTCATGGGGAGGGCTGTAGAGTATCCCGCGATGCGCTGGGACATTTTCTGCAAGGTGATCGACAACCATGGCGACGTGGGCGTCTGCTGGCGGCTGGCCAGTTCGCTGGCCGGCCCGGACGACCCGGTGCGCCTGTGGATCGACGACCCGTCCGCGCTGGCCTGGATGGCGCCCAGCGGCTGCGAGGGCGTCACGGTCATCCCCTGGACCCCGGCCCACGCGGCACGGGCCGCTTCCGAGCCGGCGCCGGAGGTGCTGATCGAGGCCTTCGGCTGCGATCCCGCCCCCGAGGTCATCGCCCGCTTCGCCGAGCAGGCGGGCCATGCGGGCGCCCGCCGCCACTGGATCAACCTGGAATACCTGTCGGCGGAGCCCTATGTCGAGCGCCTGCACGGCCTGCCCTCCCCCGTGTTCCGGGCCCCGGGCGCCGGCCTGACCAAGCACTTCTTCTACCCCGGGTTCACCGAGCGCACGGGCGGGCTGCTGCGCGGCCCCGAGCTGATGGCGCGGCGCGAGCGCTTCGACCGCGCCGCCTGGTTCCAGCGCCAGGGCATCGACTGGCGAGGCGAGCGGGTGGTCTCGCTGTTCTGCTACGAACCGCCGGCCCTGGAGGCGCTGCTGGCGCAGTTCGAGCACGCCGCCGAGCCGACCCGCCTGCTGGTCACGGCCGGGCGCGCCGCAGCCGCCTTGCCGCCCGGGCCGCCGCAGCGCGGCGCCCTCGCCATCTCCTGGCTGCCCACCCTGCCCCAGCCGGAATTCGACCACCTGCTGTGGGCCTGCGACCTCAATTTCGTGCGCGGCGAGGATTCGCTGGTGCGTGCACTCTGGGCCGGCGCGCCCTTCGTCTGGCAGATCTATCCGCAGGACGACGATGCCCACCACGAGAAACTGAACGCCTTCCTGGACTGGCTGGAGGCGCCGCCGACGCTGCGCGGCTTCCATCACCTGTGGAGCGGCATGAAAGGCGGCGAATTGCCGCCCCTGGACCCCGCGACGCTGGCCTCCTGGGCCTCCGCCGCGGGCGCGGCGCGTGCCAGGCTGCTGGCGCAAGACGACCTTTTGACCCGGCTTCGGCGATTCATCGCCCAAAAAAGCTAAAATTGCGGGCTTTGCGGAATTCCGACGACGTTCCCGACCCCCGGAGGACGCCGATCGAAGCTTCCGCTGAACCCGCCGCGGTGAATGCGCCAGAGGGCCGAACCCGAAGTGCACGAGCGGCCAACATCCAGAGACCCTGATTATGAAAATCGCTCAAGAAATCCGCGCTGGCAACGTGATCATGCACGGCAAGGACCCGATGGTCGTCCTGAAGACCGAATACAGCCGCGGCGGCCGCAATTCCGCCACCGTGCGCATGAAGCTCAAGAGCCTGATCGCCAACTTCAACACCGAAGTGGTCTTCAAGGCCGACGACAAGATGGAGCAGATCGTGCTCGACAAGAAGGAGTGCACCTACTCCTACTTCGCCGACCCGATGTACGTCTGCATGGACACCGAGTACAACCAGTACGAAGTCGAAGCCGAGAACATGGGCGACTCGCTCAACTACCTCGAAGACGGCATGCCGGTCGAAGTGGTGTTCTACGACGGCAAGGCCATCTCGGTCGAACTGCCGACCAGCGTCGAGCGCGAAATCACCTGGACCGAGCCGGCCGTCAAGGGCGACACCTCGGGCAAGGTCATGAAGCCGGCCAAGATCTCGACCGGCTTCGAGATCGGCGTGCCGCTCTTCGTCGCCCAGGGCGACAAGATCGAAATCGACACCCGCACCGGCGAATACCGCAAGCGCGTCTGACCGACCGCCACCCGACAAGAAGGCTCCCGCGGGAGCCTTTTTTGCGTCCCGGTCCCTGATGCGCGGCCGCAACGGGCCCGAAACCTGCAACGCGCACAATCCAAGAACCCGCTTTCCCTGCACGACCATGGACAACCAACGCACTCACGACCTACACGACAAGCGGCTTGCCGACGCCTGGGCCACCCTGCAGGCCCATTCGGACAAGGGGCTGCCGCTGCACACCGATCCTTCGCGACTGGCCTTCGCCGACCCCGAGTTCCTGCTGCGGCGCGAAACCCGCGGCCTGCGCATGCAGCTCGAACTGATGAAACCCGACCTCGAGATGCGGGCCCACGGGATCGAGAACACAGTGGTGGTGTTCGGCAGCGCGCGCTTTCGCAGCGAAGAGGAATCGGGCGCGCTGATCGCCCAGGCCGAGGCCGCCGGCGACAGCGTGGCCGCCGAGCGCTGGCGCAAGCTGGCGCGCAGCTCGCACTACTACGAGAAGGCGCGCGCCTTCGGCAAGCTGGTGGCGCAGTACAGCAACGACCGCGAGCCGCAGGACAAGCTCTTCGTCTGCACCGGCGGCGGCCCCGGCATCATGCAGGCCGCCAACCGCGGCGCCTACGAGGGCGGCGGCCTGTCGGTCGGGCTGGCGATCGCGCTGCCGATGGAAGAGGAAGCCAACCCGTACGTCACGCCGGCGCTGAGCTTCAAGTTCCACTACTTCGCGATCCGCAAGATGCATTTCATGATGCGGGCGAAGGCGCTGGTGGCCTTTCCGGGCGGCTTCGGCACGCTGGACGAACTGTTCGAAGTCATCACGCTGGTGCAGACCAAGAAGGCCAAGCCGGTGCCGATCGTGCTGTTCGGCTCGGACTACTGGAAGCAGCTCATCAACTTCGAGTTCCTGGCCGAGGAAGGCGTGATCTCGCCCAACGACGTGAAGCTGATCGAGTACGTCGACGCGCCCCAGGACGCCTGGAACTACATCAAGGCCTTCTACAAGCTGTAGCTACTCGCTGCGCGGCGGCACCTGCAGGCCCCACACCGAGCGGGTGCCCGCGGCCACCACGCCGCCGACGATCCAGAACACGCCGGCGACGCCGATCAGCGCGCCGGCAGCGCCGAACAGCATCGGCATCGCCACGCTCGAGGCGTTGAGCGTCATCACGCGCAGGCCCAGCGCCTCGCCGTGGCGGGCGTGCGGCGTGATCTGGTGCAGCATGCTCATCACCATCGGCTGCACGGCGCCGAGGGCGATGCCGAGCACCACCGAGCAGGCGCCCATGCCGAGCGCGCTGGTCATCAACGGATAGACCGCGAAGACCAGCGCCGTGACCACGTTGGATGCCGCGATCACGCTGCGCTCGCTGAAACGCGAAGCGACCAGCGGCAGCAGCACCCGGATGCCGGCCGCCGCGACCGCGAAGGCGCCGAGGATCGAGCCGATCATCGACGCGCTCAGGCCGCGCTCGTGACCGAGCAGCGGCAGCACGAAGGTGTGGACATCCCAGGCCGCCGACTGCAGCCAGTTGACGAACAGCAAGCGCCTGAACATCGGCTGGGCCAGCAGGTCCCAGGCGCGCGGCCTGGGGGCACCCGCCGCGGGCTGCACCAGCGGCAGCTCGACCGTGCCGCGCGCCAGCAGCCAGCAGGCGATCGGCAGCAGCGCCAGCAGCGCGAAGGCCACGCGAAAGCCGACCATGTCGCCAGGCACCGGGCCGGCGTGGTCGATCAGCAGCCCGGTGGCGAACGGCCCGACGAAATTGGCCGCCGCGGGCGCGATCGCCAGCCAGCTGAACACCTGCTTGAGCTGGGTCGGATTGGTGGCGGCGCGGCCCACGTGGCGCTGCAGCGCGATCACGGCGATGCCGGTCGCGCCGCCCGTCAGCAGTGCGGCCAGGCAGAGCACCGGAAACACCGGAAAAGCCCCTGCCAGCGCCGCACCCGCGGTGGCCGCCGCGACGGCGATCGTGAGCGGCAGGCGCAGCCCGTGCCGATCGGCGAAGCGTCCGGCGGGCAGCGCCAGGAACACCTGGGTCAGCGCGAACAGCGCCAGCAGCATGCCGACGGCGGCCGGACTGTAGCCGTCGCGCAAGGCCAGCAACGGGGCCGCCAGCCGGGTGCCCGTCATCGCGGCATGCAGGCAGACCTGCGCCAGGATCAGGCGAAGCAATCCAGCATTCACGGGGCGGCGGCGTCCTCGTCGTCGGCCTGCGGCAGCAAGGCCTGGGTCTGCGCCTCGGGCAGCGCCTCGACCTTGCGCAGCGCCAGCCGCATCTGCCGGGCCCGGGTGTCGGCCTTGTCGAGCGTGTCGGAGGCCTTGGCCACCTGCTCCTTGATGCGTGCCACCCATTCGCCGTAGCGCTCGAACTCGGTCTTGACCGCGCCCAGCACCTTCCAGACCTCGGACGCCTGGTGCTCCAGCGCCAGCGTGCGAAAGCCCATGTGCAGGCTGTTGAGCATCGCCAGCAGCGTGGTCGGGCCGGCCAGCGTCACGCGATGCTGGCGCTGGATGGCATCCATCAGGCCCGGCCGGCGAAGCACCTCGGCATAGAGGCTCTCGACCGGCAGGAACAGGATCGCGAAATCGGTGGTGTGCGGGGCCGCCAGGTAGTTGTCGGCGATCGACTTGGCCTCGCTGCGGATGCGCGCCTCGAGCGCCTTGGCCGCCAGTTCGGCGGCCGCCGCGTCGGCCCGCTCGTGGGCGTCGATCAGGCGCTCGTAGTCGTCGCGCGGAAACTTGGCGTCGATCGGCAGCCAGACCGGCGCGCCGTCGCCGCCGCGGCCCGGGAAGCGGACCGCGAAATCGACCCGCTGGCCGCTGCGCGGCTTGGTCTCGACCTGGCGGGCGAACTGCTCGGCCGTCAGCACCTGCTCGAGCAGCGCCTCGAGCTGCACTTCGCCGAACACGCCGCGGGTCTTGACGTTGGTCAGCACCCGCTGCAGGCTGCCGACGCCCACGGCCAGCGACTGCATCTCGCCCAGCCCCTTGTACACCTGCTCGAGCCGCTCGGCCACCTGCTTGAAGCTTTCGCCCAGCCGCGCCTCGAGCGTGCTCTGCAGCTTCTCGTCGACGGTCTGGCGCATCTCGTCGAGCTTGGCGGTGTTGCTCTGCTGCAGCTGCGCGAGCTGGGTCTCCATCGTCGCGCGCACTTCGGCGAGCCGGCGCGCATTGGACTCGGCCAGCCCCTGGAGCTGGGTATTGAGGGTGTCGGCCAGCGTCTTCTGCAACAGCGCGAGCTGCTGCGCGAAGGCATCGATCTGGGCGTTCTGGGTGCGGGTGGACTCCGCCCCCTGGTGCAGCAAGGCGCGCTGGAAGGTGGCGAAGGCCTGCGCGCTCTCCTGGCGCGCGCCGCGCGAGGATTCGCCGATCTCATGGCGCAGTTCGCGCTCGATGCGCTCGTTGCTGGCCAGCAGCGCCGAATGGTCGGACGGCGGTGCCGGCCGCAGCAGCAGCCACAGCAGGAGGACGACATTCAGGGCCGCGAGGGCCAGCAGGATCCAGGTCTCGGTCACGGGCTCAGCGCGCCCCCAGCACTGCGGGGTTCAGCGGCGTCACCGGCTTGCCGTCGACCAGGAAGCCGATCAGGTTATCGACCGCGAGATCGGCCATGGCCAGGCGGGTCGGCACGGTGGCGCTCGCGATGTGGGGCGTCAGCACGACGTTGGGCACGGTCAGCAGGTCGGGGTGCACCCGGGGTTCGCCCTCGAAGACGTCGAGGCCGGCGGCGGCGATGCGGCCTTCGCGCAGCGCGACGGCCAGCGCGGCGTCGTCGACGATGCCGCCGCGCGCGATGTTGACCAGGGTCGCGGTCGGCTTCATCAGTGCCAGTTCGGCGGCGCCGATGGTGTGGTGGGACGCCTGCGTGTAGGGCACCACCAGCACGACGTGGTCGGCGGTCTTGAGGAGCTCTTCCTTGCTCACGTAGCGGGCCTTGCATTCGGCTTCCAGGGCCGGGGCGAGCCGCGAGCGGTTGTGGTAGATCACCTTCATGCCGAAGCCGAGCGCTCCGCGCCGGGCGATGCCCTGCCCGATGCGGCCCATGCCGATGATGCCGAGCGTGGCGCCATGGATGTCGGACCCCGAGAACATGTCGTAGCGCCACTTCTTCCACTGGCCCGCGCGCAGGAAATGCTCGCTCTCGGCGATGCGCCGCGCCGTCGCCATCAGCAGCGCGAAGCCGAAGTCGGCCGTGGTCTCGGTCAGCACGTCCGGCGCGTTGGTGCCCAGCACGCCGCGCGCGGTCATGGCGTCGAGGTCGAAATTGTTGTAGCCCACGGCCATGTTGGCGCAGATCTTCAGGTCGGGACAGGCCGCGAGCAGCGCGGCGTCGATGCGCTCGCTGCCGGTGGTGAAGACGCCCTGCTTGCCCTGCAGCTTCTCGATCAGCTGGGCCGGGCTCCAGTCGTCGTCGGCCTGGTTGGCCTCGACGTCGAAGTGGGCCTGGAGCCGGGCGATGGTCTCGGGGAAGATCGAACGGGCGACGAGGACTTTGGCTTGGGTCATGGTCAGCGGAAGAAGATGAGGGTGGTGAAAATGAACAGCGGCAGCAGGATCGCGCCCGACCACAGCATGTAGCCGAAGAAGCTGGGCATGCGCACGCCGCGGCTTTCTGCGATGGCCTTGACCATCAGGTTGGGCGCGTTGCCGATGTAGGTGTTGGCGCCCATGAACACGGCACCGGCCGAGATCGCCGCCAGTGTCGTCGCATAGGTGGTCATCAGCGCCTGCGGGTCGCCGCCCGCGGTGTTGAAGAACACCAGGTAGGTCGGCGCATTGTCCAGGAAAGAGCTCAGGATGCCGGTGGCCCAGAAGTACATCGCCGGATCGGGCTGGCCGTCGGGCCGGGTGACGGCCGAGACGATGGCGCCGAACGGGCCATGGAGGCCGGCCTTGAGCATCGCGATCACCGGCACGATGGTCAGGAAGATGCCTGCGAACAGCTTGGCCACCTCGGCCATCGGACCCCAGCCGAACTGGTTGTCGGCATGGACCTGGGCGGCGGTGATCTTGAGCGACAGCAGCGTGAGCGCCACCAGCCCGACGTCGCGCACCAGGCCCGGCAGGCCGACCTGCGTGCCGTGGATCTCGAAGCCGAGCGGCGACTTCCACAGCCCGCTCAGCAGCACCAGCAAGAGCACGCCGCCCAGCAGCCAGAAGTTGACGGCGCCGTCGAAGCCGATGCCGCCGGTGTCGGGCGTCGGGTCGAAGGGCGTGACGCCTTCGTGGCGGAAGTACCAGCGGTCGAGCGCATAAAACAGGGCGAGCAGCGCGCCGACCACGAACAGCGTGTCGGGAAAGATGTTCTTCGCGGTCCAGAAGAAATCGACACCCTTGAGGAAGCCGAGGAACAGCGGCGGATCGCCCAGCGGGGTCAGCGAGCCGCCGACGTTCGAGACGATGAAGATGAAGAACACGACCACGTGCACCTTGTGCCGGCGGTCGTCGTTGGCGCGGATCAGCGGCCGGATCAGCAGCATCGAGGCGCCGGTGGTGCCCATCAGGCTCGCGAGCACCGCGCCGATCGCGAGGATCGCGGTGTTCAGGCCGGCCGAGCCGCGCAGGTTGCCGCGGATGTGGATGCCGCCGGCGATCGCGAACAGGGCCGCCAGCAGGATGATGAACGGGATGTACTCGGCCACCAGCGCATGGACCAGTTGGGCCCCGGCCTGCGGGGCGCCGTAGGTCAGCCCGAAGGGCAGCAGGAAGGCCAGCGACCAGGCCGCCGACACCTTGCCGTAATGGTGGTGCCAGAACGAGGGCGCCAGCAGCGGCAGCAGCGCGATCGACAACAGGATGCCGGCGAAGGGCAGGCCCCACAGCGGCGACAGGCTGCCGCCGTCGAACTCGGCGGCGGCCGCCAGCGCCGGGAAAGCCATGCTCGACGCGCCGGCCACCCCGAGGCGCAGCCGGCGGCCGGAGCGCGGCGGCACCCTCATGCGGCGGGCTGCTCGATCTCGAAGACCTGCCGCAGGTAGGCCAGGTAGCGTTCGTCCTCGCACATGTTCTTGGACGGCGTGTCCGACAGCTTGGCCACCGGCTGGTCGTTGCAGCGGATCATCTTGATGACGATCTGCAGCGGCTCGTAGCCGAGGTCGTTGGTGAGGTTGGTGCCGATGCCGAAAGCCAGCTGGCAGCGGCCGCGGAACTGCTGGTAGAGCTCGATGGTCTTGGGCACCGTGAGGCCGTCGCTGAAGATCAGCGTCTTGGTCAGGGGGTCGACCCTGCTGGCGAGGTAGTGGGCCAGCATCCGCTCGCCCCACTGGAAGGGGTCGCCGCTGTCGTGGCGGGCGCCGTCGAAGAGCTTGCAGAAATAGAGGTCGAAGTCGCGCAGGAAGGCGCTCATGCCGTAGACGTCCGACAGCGCGATGCCGAGGTCGCCGCGGTATTCGCGGGCCCACGATTCGAAGCCGAAGACCTGGCTGTCGCGCAGCCGGGGGCCGAGCGCCTGGCAGGCCTGCAGGTATTCGTGCGCCATGGTGCCGAGCGGAATCAGGCCGAGCTTCATGGCATACAGCACGTTGCTGGTGCCGGCCAGCTGCGGCAGCTTCGACATCGCGTGCAGCGGCGCCGGCGCCGTGACCGCGCCGAGCCGGCTCACCAGCGTGCGCAGCACCTCTTCGTGCCAGTCCTTGGAGAAGCGCCGGCGGGTGCCGTAGTCGGCGATCTTGAGGTCGGCCAGGCGGTCGTCCTGGAGCTGGGCGATCTTGGTCTCGAGCCGGCGCCGGCCCTCGGCCAGATCGGGCTGGGGCTGGGTGTTGCGGAAGTACACCTCGTTGACGATCGCCAGCACCGGGATCTCGAACAGGATGGTGTGCAGCCACGGCCCCTTGATGCTGATCTCGAGTTCGCCCGAGGGCTGGGGAACGATGTCGATGTACTTCTCGTTGAGCCGGAACAGCCCGAGGAAGTCGACGAAGTCGCTCTTGATGAAGCGCATCGAGCGCAGGTAGCTCAGCTCGGGTTCGCGGAACTGCAGCGAGCAGAGATGCCGCACCTCCTCCCGGATCTGGACGGCGAAGCGCGCCAGGTCGATGCCGGGGTTGCGGCACTTGAACCGGTACTCCACCCGCGCACCCGGAAAGTGATGCAGGACCACCTGCATCATCGTGAACTTGTAGAGGTCGGTATCGAGCAGGCTGTGAATGATCATGGTGCGGCGCGCTGGTGTCCGGATTTCGCTGTGCGTTCGATTATCACGGGCGGCGTCGGCATGTGCCTACGGCCCCTTCCCCGGGCGTCCTACCAGAGCGGCGACAGCCGCACGCGACAGTGTCTCCACGCCGACCAGCAAGCGCTCCGGTCGGCGGGCAACCATCTGAAGCTGAAGGAGATACGTCATGAACAAGGACACCGTCGAAGGCAACTGGAAGCAGTTCAAGGGCAAGATCAAGGAGCAATGGGGCAAGCTGACGGACGACGATTTCGACGTCATCGCCGGCAAGCGCGACCAGTTGCTCGGTCGCATCCAGGAACGCCACGGCATCAGCCGGGACGAAGCCGAAAAGCAGGTCGCCGACTGGGAAAGCCGCGATGGCCGCACCCCCGCCGCGATCTGGATGGAACGCGTCTGACGTCCCACCCCCTCATCACAACTCTGGAGAATCCAAATGAAGAAACATCTGCTCATGCTCGCGATCGCGTCCACCTGCTTCGTCGCCGGCCAGGCCAGCGCGCTGACCCAGGACGAATACAAGGTCGCCAAGGAAAAGATCGAGGCCGACTACAAGGTCGCCAAGGCTCAGTGCGACACCTTGAAGGACAACGCCAAGGACGTCTGCGACAAGGAAGCCAAGGGCCGTGAAAACGTCGCCAAGGCTGAACTCGAACAGCAGTACAAGCCGAGCCCCGCCCACGCCCGCAATGTGGCGGAAGAAAAGGTCAAGGCCAACTACGAAGTCGCCAAGGAAAAGTGCGACGACCTGAAGAGCGATGCCAAGAGCGCCTGCGAGAAGCAGGCCAAGGCCGACGAAGCCAAGGGCAAGGCCGACATCAAGGCCATGAAGATGTAACTCGCCTTCGGGCGGGCTGATTCCCCGTAGCCCTCGACCCCCTGCCGGAAGCCCTGGCAGGGGGTTTCCTATTTGAGCTCGTCGATCACGGCCTGCAAGGCGGCCGGCAGCTTGACCGGCCGCTGGGTTTCCCGGTCGACGTACACATGGACGAAATGCCCTTGCGCCGCGGCCGTCTCCGCCCCCTGGGCGAACAAGGCGATCTCGTAGCGCACGCTGGAACTGCCGGCATGCGCCACCCGGATGCCGGCCTCCACGGTCTGCGGGAAGGCCAGCGGGGCGAAATAGTTGCACTGGGTCTCCACCACGAAGCCGATCGTGGTGCCCTGGTGGATGTCGAGCGCACCGCGCTCGATCAGCAGCGAATTCACCGCCGTGTCGAACCAGGCGTAATAGACGACGTTGTTGACGTGGCCGTACATGTCGTTGTCGGCCCAGCGCGTGGGGATGCTGCGAAAGCAGCGGTAGCCGCTGCGGGCGTGGGGGGTCGGTCGAACAGCGCTCATGGCGCGGCATTCTGCCAGCGCGCAGCGCGATGTGAACGCATTCGGAACATTCTCGTGGACCGGTTTTAGAAAGCACGTTCTAAATTGCTGCAGCGCAATAAAAACCCCTTGTCCAGAACGCGTGGCTGCCTATACTTGGGGCCATGCTGCACCGCAACATGAGTGAAGGGGCAGCTCAAGCGTGAATCAACATTTTCAATTCAACTGGAGCACCACCATGGCCCTCACCGCCGACCAAATCATCTCTTCGCAAAAAGCCAGCCTCGAAACCCTGTTCGGCCTGACCACCAAGGCTTTCGAAGGCGTCGAAAAGCTGGTCGAACTCAATGTGACCGCTTCGAAGGCCGCCCTGACCGAAGCCGCCGGCACCAGCCAGGCCCTGCTGAGCGTCAAGGATGCGCAAGAGCTGCTGACGCTGCAAGCCAGCCTGTTCCAGCCCCTGGCCGAGAAGACCGCTGCCTACAGCCGTCACCTGTACGACATCGCCCAAGGCACCAGCGCCGAATTCACCAAGGCGTTCGAAGTCAAGGCCGCTGAAGCCCAGCAAGCCTTCGTCGGCCTGGTCGACAGCGCCGCCAAGAACGCACCGGCCGGCTCGGAAACCGCCGTCGCCGTCATGAAGAGCGCCGTGGCTGCCGCCAACAACGCCTTCGAATCGGTGCAAAAGGCTGTCAAGCAAGCCTCCGACGTCGCCGAAGCCAACTTCCAGGCCGTGCAGACCACCGCCGTGAACGCTGCCAAGAGCACCGCCCAGACCGCCACGCGCAAGCGCTAAGCCATCCAGGCCCGCTGCGAGCGGGCCGACGATTGTCTCCTTGGGTCCTTCGGGATCCAATTCAGGGCCCCGTCCTCGGACGGGGCCTTTTTTTATGGCCGATCGGGTCTTCGATAATGGCCGCCACACCATTTGGAGATCGGCATGCAAATCAACGGCA
This sequence comes from Variovorax davisae, assembly GCF_030316845.1. GTDB lineage: Bacteria > Pseudomonadota > Gammaproteobacteria > Burkholderiales > Burkholderiaceae_C > Variovorax > Variovorax davisae. Next base: position 80,518 of record NZ_JASZYS010000007.1, on the reverse strand, counting down.
AGGTTTTTATCGTGACGGGCGGCGCTTCGGGCCTGGGCGAAGGCACGGCGCGGATGCTGGCGGCGAACGGCGGCAAGGTGGTCGTGGCCGACATGCAGGCCGACAAGGGCGAAGCGGTGGCCAAGGACATCGGCGGCGTCTTCGTCCGCTGCGACGTCAGCCAGGAAGCCGACGGCCAGGCCGTGGTGGCGGCTGCGCTGCAGCTCGGCAAGCTGGTCGGCCTGGTCAACTGCGCCGGCATCGCGCCGGCCGAGAAGACCGTGGGCAAGAATGGCCCGCACGCGCTGACGGTTTTCAGCAAGACCGTCACGGTCAACCTGATCGGCAGCTTCAACATGATCCGTCTCGCGGCCGATGCGATGGGCAAGAACGAACCCGAGGCCACCGGCGAGCGCGGCGTGCTGATCTCGACCGCCTCGGTCGCGGCCTACGACGGCCAGATCGGCCAGGCCGCCTACAGCGCCTCGAAGGGCGGCGTGGTCGGCATGACCTTGCCGATCGCGCGCGACCTGGCGCGCAGCGGCATCCGCAACATGACGATCGCCCCCGGCATCTTCGGCACGCCGATGCTGTTCGGCATGCCGCAGGAGGTGCAGGACGCCCTGGCCGCCAGCGTGCCCTTCCCCTCGCGCCTGGGCACCCCCGAGGACTACGCCAAGCTGGCGAAGCACATCATCGAGAACGACATGCTCAACGGCGAGGTGATCCGGCTCGACGGCGCGATCCGGCTGGCGCCCCGCTGACCGGCTCGACGCCGCCGAGGGCCCCGTCGGCGGCCTCGTCCGGCTTGAGGCTGCCGGTGCGCTCCAGGCGCTCGAACTGCGCGATCACCTGGGCGCCGAACAGCACCAGGGTGGCGGCGATCTCCAGGCTCAGCAGCACCACGATCGCGGTGGTGAGCGAGCCGTAGACGACGTTCACCTGCGACAGGGTGGCGAAATAGAACACCAGCAGGCGGCGCGTGACCTCCCACAGCAAGGCGGCGGTCACGCCGCCGATCAAGGCATGCCGAAGGCGCAGCCGGCCGACCGGCATCACCAGGTAGAGCGAGGTCAGCATGAAGATCTCGCCGCCCAGCCCGAGCAGGTAGAGCAGCACGCCCGACACGCCCGACAGCGACCAGCTGTAGCCGAGCAGTTCGACGCTTTCCTCGCCGATCACCTGCAGCGCCCCCGTCACCAGCGTCACCAGCATCAGGCCGACGCACAGGCACAGGATGTAGATGTAGGGCATCACCACCGAGATCAGGAAGTGTCGCGAATGCTCGGCCTTGCGGTGGTGGAAGATCACCGCCATCGCGCCCTCGAGCACCGTGAAGGCCAGCGAACTGAAGAAGATCATCGTCACCAGCAGCACCGGGCCGAGCACCTCCGCATGGGTGAGGAAGTTCGACAGCTCGCCGACGATCGCCTGCGACTGGCCGGGCAGCAGCCACGCCAGGTAGCGTCCCACCGCACTCAGCAGCGCCGCCTGGTCGATGAAATGCGACAGCGCGATGACGCTGACGATCAGGAGCGGCACGATCGACAGCAGCGCGTAATAGGCCACCGCGCCGGCGAGCAGCAGGCCCTGGTTGGCCTTGAAACTCTTGAGCGCCTGCCAGATGAAACGCAGCGGGTGGCGCAGCACGGGGCCGACCTGGTGGGTGAGGGAACGGCGGATCATTCGGTGCTTTCGGGCCATCGGCGGTTCGGAGGCCCGGCGCGGGCCTGGCGGCTTGCGTATCATTTGGAGTTCCGAGCCTACATGACCATCCCCGCTTCTTTCATCCAGGAACTGATCGCACGCGCGGACGTGGTGGAAATCGTCGGACGCTATGTCCAGCTCAAGAAGGCCGGCGCCAATTTCATGGGCCTGTGCCCCTTCCACGGCGAGAAATCCCCTTCCTTCTCGGTCAGCCCGACCAAGCAGTTCTATCACTGCTTCGGCTGCGGCGTGCACGGCAACGCGATCGGCTTCCTGATGGAGCATGCCGGCATGGGCTTCGTCGAGGCGGTGCACGACCTGGCCGGCCAGTACGGCCTGCAGGTGCCCGAGGACGACGCCTCGCCCGAGGAGCGCGCCCGCGCCGCCGGCCAGCGGCAGAAGCAGGCCACCCTGTCCGAGGTGCTCGAGAAGGCCGGCGAGGCCTACCGCAAGCAGCTGCGCCAGTCGCCCGGTGCGATCGACTACCTCAAGGGCCGCGGCGTCTCGGGCGAGGTCGCCAAGCAGTTCGGCATCGGCTACGCCCCGGCCGGGTGGCGCTCGCTGGCCAGCGTCTTCCCGGACTACGACGACCCGCTGCTGGCCGAGAGCGGCCTGGTGATCGCCGGCGAGGCCGAGGAAGGCGGCGACGCCAAGCGCTACGACCGCTTCCGCGACCGCGTGATGTTCCCGATCCGCAACGTCAAGGGCGAATGCATCGGCTTCGGCGGCCGGGTGCTGGGCGACGAAAAGCCCAAGTACCTGAACTCGCCCGAGACCCCCGTGTTCAGCAAGGGGCGCGAGCTCTACGGGCTCTACGAGGCCCGGGCGGCCTTCCGCGACCGCGGCTACGCGCTCGTCACCGAGGGCTACATGGACGTCGTGGCGCTGGCGCAGCTGGGCTTTCCGAACGCGGTCGCGACCCTCGGCACCGCCTGCACCCCCGAGCACGTGCAGAAGCTGTTCCGCTTCACCGAATCGGTGGTGTTCAGCTTCGACGGCGATGCCGCCGGCCGGCGCGCCGCGCGCAAGGCGCTCGACGGTGCCCTGAGCTACGCCACCGATGTGCGCAGCATCAAGTTCCTGTTCCTGCCCGCCGAGCACGACCCCGACAGCTTCATCCGCGAGTTCGGCGCCGACGCCTTCGCGCGTTTCGTGGCCGAGGCCACGCCCCTCAGCCGTTTCCTGATCGAGGCGGCCCGCGAGGGCTGCGAGCTGTCGAGCGCCGAGGGCCGCGCCCACATGGCCAGCAATGCACGGCCGCTGTGGAGCGCGCTGCCCGAAGGCGCGCTCAAGCGCCAGCTGCTGGCCGAGATCGCGGCCTTGGCGCAGCTCGGCACCCAGGAACTGGGCGAGCTCTGGGCGCCGGCGGCGCCGCGCCCCAGCGCCCCGGCGCCGTCCCGGGCCAGCGCGCCTGCGGCCGCCGACATGACCGAGGAGGACTGGGCCAGCCGCGACCAGTGGTTCGACGAACAGTCGCGCGGCGGCACGGAGAAAAAGCGCTTCAAGTCCTTCCGCCAGCCGCCGCCGCCCCGCCCGCCCCCGGGCGGGCGCCGGCTGCCGACCAGCCGGGCCGACGTGGCGGCGCGGCTGGTGCTGTCGAATCCGGCCGAATGGGAGGCGCTGTCGCACGAGCTGCACGCCCTGCTCTGCGACCTGCCCGGCGAACACGGCCAGTTGTTCGCCTGGCTCGACAGCCAGGGGCACGAACACGGGATCCAGCCCTGGGCGGCGCTACGCGAGGGCCTGCGCGGCCTGGCGTTCGAAGCGCTGGCGGTGCGGGTCATGACCGGGCCGGACGGCGGCCCGATCGGCGACGCCGAGGGCGAGCAGGCGGCCGATGCGGCCCGCGAGCTGCGCAACGTGCTCGACTACATGCTGGACGACCTGCTCAAGGCCCAGCAAAGCGAGGCGATCGCGGCCGTCGGCAGCGATCCCCGGGCGCTGGAACGCTACAAGGCGCTCGAAGCGCGCCGGCTGGAGTTGCGAAATCGCCTCAGGCCAAGCACAAACAGCGCTTGAAAAACCGGCAGCGCGCTATAATGTAAGGCTTAGCCAGACGCCAGCCAGCGTCTGGTCACAAGGCAAGAGCGACAGCAGCACCTCCGGGCCGACCCCAAGCGCAATGCACTTCCCGACGGGAAAAGGGTCAATACACCGCAAGGACTGCACACCAAATGTTCGCCCGACATCTTGCCTTTTGACGGCTGCCGGGGGGCTCGCGTCCCCCCAGCCTCAGTGTTTGTGCTCCTGCCTGCGCCGGGTTTCGAGGCGCGTGTGATTCCGCTTGGTCCATCTTGTTGTACGAGGTCGTATGCCCAGTTCAAAGAAGCCTGCCGTGTCCGCTGCCAAGAAGCCCGCTGCAGAAAAACCGTCGAAGACCGCCGCGCTGCAGGCAACCAAGACGGGTGCCGTCGCCTCCAAGGCGTCAGCAGCTACGAAAGTGAAAACCGTGCCCACCAAAACGACTCTCTCCGCCGATCCCACCATTGAAAAGCCCGCCGCCAAGAAGGTGGGCCGTCCGCCCAAGGCCGCCGGCACCTCCACCGGCGCCAAGCGCGGCCGCAAGCCGAAGGCCGGCAACGAATCGGCGGGCAGCGACATCGACCTGTCGGACATCGAAGACGATCTGGCCGGCGAGGAACCGGCGGCGACCACGACCGAAGAAAAGGTCAAGCCGCTGCGCATGAAGATCAGCAAGGCCAAGGAACGCGCCTTGATGAAGGAATTCGGCCTCGACGAGACCGTCCTGTCCGAAGAAGACCTGGCCAAGCGCCGTTCGCGCCTGAAGACCCTGATCACGCTGGGCAAGACCCGCGGCTACCTGACACACGGCGAAATCTCCGACCACCTGCCCGACAAGCTGGTCGACGCCGAGACCATGGAAGTCGTGGTCACGATGCTCAACGACATGGGCGTGGCCGTCTACGAGCAGACCCCCGACGCCGAAACCCTGCTGCTGAACAACACCGCCCCGACCGCCACCACCGTCGAGGAAGCCGAAGAAGAGGCCGAAGCCGCCCTGTCGACCGTCGACAGCGAATTCGGCCGCACCACCGACCCGGTGCGCATGTACATGCGCGAGATGGGCACGGTCGAACTGCTCACGCGCGAAGGCGAAATCGAGATCGCCAAGCGCATCGAAGGCGGCCTGATGGCGATGATGGAGGCCATCTCGGCTTCGCCTGCCACGATCGCCGAGATCCTGCGCCTGGGCCAGGAAATCCGTGACGGCAAGGTCGTGATCTCGACCATCGTCGACGGCTTCTCGAACCCCAACGAGGCCGACGACTACGTGGCCGAGGAAGACTTCGACGAGTTCGACGAGGAAGACGACGACGATGGCAAGGGCGGCTCCAAGGCGCTGACCAAGAAGCTCGAGGAACTCAAGCGCGACGCGCTCGAGCGCTTCGACCGCATCGCCGTGCTGTTCGAGAAGGTCCACAAGATCTACGACAAGGAAGGCTACGGCACGCCGGCCTACGAGAAGGCGCAGCACGCCCTGTCGGAAGAGCTGATGACCATCCGCTTCACCGCCCGCACGATCGAGAAGCTGTGCGACCTGGTGCGCACCCAGGTCGACGACGTCCGCAAGAAGGAGCGCGAGCTGCGCCGCATCATCGTCGACAAGTGCGGCTTCCCGCAGGAAGAGTTCATCCGCGACTTCAGCGGCTACGACAAGAACGGCAACCGCGTCGCCTCCAACCTGCTCAACCTCAAGTGGGTCGAGAAGCAGGCCGCCGCCGGCAAGCCCTGGAGCGCCGTGCTGGCGCGCAACATCCCGCCGGTGCAGGAACTGCAGCAGCGCCTGACCGACATCCAGTCGCGCGTGGTGGTGCCGCTGACGCAGCTCAAGGACATCAACAAGCGCATGAACGAAGGCGAATCGTCTTCGCGCGATGCCAAGAAGGAAATGATCGAGGCCAACCTGCGCCTCGTGATCTCGATCGCCAAGAAGTACACCAACCGCGGCCTGCAGTTCCTGGACCTGATCCAGGAAGGCAACATCGGCCTGATGAAGGCGGTCGACAAGTTCGAATACCGCCGCGGCTACAAGTTTTCGACCTATGCCACGTGGTGGATCCGCCAGGCGATCACCCGCTCGATCGCCGACCAGGCGCGCACCATCCGCATCCCGGTGCACATGATCGAGACCATCAACAAGATGAACCGCATCAGCCGCCAGCATCTGCAGGAGTTCGGCTTCGAGCCCGACGCCAGCATCCTGGCCGCCAAGATGGAGATCCCGGAAGACAAGATCCGCAAGATCATGAAGATCGCCAAGGAGCCGATCTCCATGGAAACCCCCATTGGCGACGACGACGATTCGCACCTGGGCGACTTCATCGAGGACAGCAGCAACACGGCCCCGATCGAGGCCGCGATGCAGGCCGGCCTGCGCGACGTGGTCAAGGACATCCTCGACAGCCTGACGCCGCGCGAAGCCAAGGTGCTGCGCATGCGCTTCGGCATCGAGATGTCGACCGACCACACGCTGGAAGAAGTGGGCAAGCAGTTCGACGTGACGCGCGAGCGTATCCGCCAGATCGAGGCCAAGGCGCTGCGCAAGCTCAAGCACCCGAGCCGCTCCGACAAGCTGCGCAGCTTTATTGATACCCTGTAGGCTCGCTGCAAGCCGAACAAGGAAGGCGCCCTCGGGCGCCCTTCTTTTTTCAAGAACACCGAGAACCGAACGGAGACGCCATCCATGAACCCCGAAGCCGACAAACTCTGGCGCGCGCCGCGCTGGGCGCTGGCCGTGCTGCTGGCGGTGCTCGGCATGCTGGGTCCGTTCTCGATCGACACCTACATCCCGGCCTTCTCGGGCATCGCGCGATCGATCGGTGCCACCCCCGCCGAGATGCAGCAGACGCTCTCGGCCTACCTGTTCGGCTTCGCCTTCATGAACCTGTTCCACGGCGCGCTGTCGGACAGCTTCGGGCGCCGGCCGGTGGTGCTGTGGGGCCTGGCGGTGTTCACCCTCGCCTCGCTGGGCTGCGCCCTGTCGCAGACCATCGGGCAGCTGGTGCTGTTCCGCGCCCTGCAGGGCCTGTCGACCGGCGCCGGCATCGTGGTCTCGCGGGCCGTGATCCGCGACATGTTCCCGCCGGCCGAGGCGCAGAAGGTGATGGCGCAGGTGACGATCTACTTCGGCATCGCGCCGGCGATCGCGCCGATCGTCGGCGGCTTCCTGTTCGTACACCTGGGCTGGCACAGCATCTTCTGGTTCCTGGTCGGCGTCGGCGTGGTGCTGTGGGTCGCCAACTTCAAGCTGCTGCCCGAGACGCTGCACCGGGACCATCGCCAGCCCTTCGAGGTGCGCCACCTCATGCGCGGCTACTGGGACCTCTGCTCCGACCCGCGCTTCCTGCTGCTGGCGCTGGCCAGCGGCGTGCCGTTCAACGGCATGTTCCTCTACGTGCTGGCCGCGCCCGCCTTCCTCGGCGACCACCTGGCGCTGGCGCCGACCCAGTTCTTCTGGTTCTTCCTGCTGACCATCGGCGGCATCATGGCCGGCGCCTGGGCCAGCGGCCGGATGGCCGGCAAGGTGGCGCCCAAGCGGCAGATCCGCGACGGCTTCGTGATCATGCTCGCGACCTCGGTGGTCAACGTGATCGCCAACACGCTCTTCACGCCGCACGCGGCCTGGGCGCTGTGGCCGCTGGCGGTGTTCGCCTTCGGCTGGGCGCTGATGGTGCCGGTCGTGACCCTGCTGGTGCTCGACCTGCACCCGGAGCGCCGCGGCATGGCCTCGTCGCTGCAGGCCGTCATCGGCTCGACCGCCAACGGCATCGTCGCCGGCGTGGTCGCGCCGCTGGTCATGCACTCCACGCTGGCGCTGGCCGCCACCTCGCTGCTGATGCTGAGCGTCGGCCTGGTGGCCTGGGTCTGGCTGCATGGGCGCTGGCCCGAGATCGGTCGCCGGGTTGCCGGCGAGGCGGCCTGAAGCGATGCGCTCGTTCGACCTGCGAAGCTTCGCCCGCGCCTGGCTGCCCGGGCCCACCGTCGTCGACGGGCGCGAACGGCTGCGCGCCGTCGCGGGAGCCGCGATCGGCCTGTTGTTCACCGGTCTGGCCTGCGAGTGGCTGGCCGGCGGCAGCGGCTGGCTGATCGCGCCGCTCGGCGCCAGCGCGGTGCTGGTGTTCGCCTTGCCGGCCAGCCCGCTGGCGCAGCCCTGGCCGGTGATCGGCGGCAACACGCTTGCGGCCCTGGTCGGCGTCGCCTGCGCCCATTGGCTGCCCGACGCCGTCTGGGTCGGCGCGCTGGCCACCGCCCTGGCCATCGGCCTGATGTTCGCCATGCGCTGCCTGCATCCGCCGGGCGGCGCGGTGGCGCTGCTGGCCGTCCTGACCCACACCAGCGAGCTGCCGTTCGCCTTTCTCCCGGTGTTCGCCGACTCGCTGCTGCTGGTGCTGGCCGGCGTGGTCTACAACAGCCTGACGGGCCGCCGCTATCCGCACCTGCAATTGGCGCCGCCGCGCCCCCCCGGCGCCGATGCGGGCGCCAGTTCGGCCGACATCGACGCCGTGCTGGCGCGCTACAACCAGGTCCTGGACATCAGCCGCGACGACCTCGAATCGCTGATCCGCCAGACCGAGATGGAAGCCTGGCACCGCCGGCTCGGCACGGTGCGCTGCGCCGACATCATGTCGCGCGACCCGGTGGTGGCCGAGTTCGGCATGCCCCTGCAAGACGCCTGGACCCTGATGCACGAGCGCCGCATCAAGGCGCTGCCGGTGACCGACCGGACCCGCCGGGTGGTCGGCATCGTGACCCAGGCCGACTTCTTCCGCCAGATCGACCTGGAGCACCACGAAGGCATCGGCGGCCGGCTGCGCCACTTCATCCGCGCGACCCGCAGCGTGGTGTCGAACAAGCCCGAGGTGGTGGGCCAGATCATGACGCGCCAAGTGCGCGTGGCCAGCGAGGACCGGCCGCTGGCCGAACTGGTGCCGTTGTTCTCCGAGGGCGGCCACCACCACATCCCGATCATCGACGCCGAGCGCCGCCTGACCGGGATGGTCACGCAGTCGGATTTCGTGCGCGCGCTCTACCGCGCGGTCGGGCCGGAGCACTGAGCGCGCCGGGCGGCCAGTGGGCCGGGTCGGCGAAGCGCGCCGCCAGGAAGTCGAGCAGCGCCCGCAGCGACGCCGGCATCTGGCGCCGCGACGCGTAGACACCGTACACCCCCAGGCCCTGGGGCACGAACTCCGGCAGCAGCGCCACCAGCCGGCCCTGGGCGATCGGCCCGCGGGCCGAGTAGGCCGGCTGCATCGCGATGCCGGCGCCCTCGATGGCCGCCGCCAGCAGCACCTGCGATTCGTTGGCGCTCAGGTTGCCGCTGACCGGCACCGCGATGCGCTCGGCGCCCTGCTCGAACTGCCACAGGCTCTTGCCGAAGTAGGAATAGGTCAGGCAGTTGTGCAGTGCCAGGTCCTGCACGCCGGCCGGCTCGCCGTGGGCCGCCAGGTAGGCCGGCGAGGCGCAGACCACCGAGTCGCAGTGGCCCAGCGGCCGGGCGATCAGGTTCGGATCGAGTTCGTTGGTGATCCGGATCGCGAGGTCGATGCGCTCTTCGACCAGGTTCACCGGCCGGGCGTCGATGTGCAGGTCGATCGCCGCCTGGGGATGGCGGCGCAGGTAGTCGGCCACCGCCGAGGCGAGCACGTCCTGGGCCAGCGACTGGGCGCAGGCGACCCGCAGCAGGCCGCGCGGTTCGTCCGCGCAGGCGCTGGCGGCGTTCGCCATCTCGGCCGCGACCTCGAGCATGCGGCGGCAGCGCGCCAGCGTCTCTTCGCCGGCCTCGGTGAGGCTGAGGCGCCGGGTGGTGCGATGCAGCAGCCGGGCACCGGCCCACTGCTCCATCTGCGCCAGGTATCGCGTCACCATGGCGCGCGACATGTCGAGCGCCTCGGCGGCCGCGGTCATGCTGCCGCGCTCGGCGATGCGGACGAAGACTTCGGCGGCGGCGATGCGGTCCATATTCGATCGAATCAAGCAACAAACAATTGCATGCTACGCGGTTTTTCGATCGGATCAAGAAACATACGATACGGGGCATGACGGCAACGAACCCCCTCCCCCGGCGCGCGACGCTGCACTACGTCTTCGACCCGCTGTGCGGCTGGTGCTACGCCGCAGCACCCTTGATCGAGGCCGCGCGCAGCGTGCCGGCGCTGGCGATCGAATGCCATGGCGGCGGCATGCTGACCGGCAGCAACCGGCGACCGATCACGCCCGCATGGCGCGACTACGTGATGCCGCACGACCGCCGTATCGCCGAACTCAGCGGACAGCCCTTCGGCGCTGCCTACTTCGATGGCCTGCTGAAGGACAGCGGCGCCATGCTGGACTCCGCACCGCCGCTGACGGCGATCCTGGTGGCCGAGGCCGGGGCGGGCCGGGGGCTGGACATGCTCCTCCGCCTCCAGCGCGCCCACTACGTCGAGGGGCAGCGCATCGCCGACCCGGCGGTGCTGCGCACGCTGGCGGCGGACCTCGGTCTCGACGCCGCCGCCTTCTCCGACCACTTCGACGTCATGGCCGGCGAACCAACCCAGCGCCATATCGACGAGAGCCGCCGCTGGTTGGCACGGATCGGCGGACAAGGCTTTCCGACCCTGGCGCTGGCAGCCCCCGATGGACGGCTGACGCCACTGGACGCCGGCCGTTTCCTCGGTCGCGCCGAGGCCTGGACCACGCAGCTCGAAGCCCTTCTCTCCCAAACCCTCCCACCCAAGGAACACCCATGAGCAAGATCGCCCTTCTCGGAATCACCGGCCGCGCCGGCTCCCGCATCGCCGACGAACTGCTGGCGCGCGGCCACCGCGTGACCGGCATCGCCCGCCATGTCGACGGCGTCGAAGCCCGCCCCGGGCTCAGCCTCCAGGCCGCCGACGCGAAGGCGCTCGACGCCCTGGTGCCGCTGCTGCGCGGCCATGACGTGCTCGTCAGCGCGACCCGGTTCGCTGGCGGCACCGACGCCGCGACCCTGATCGCCGCCGCCCGGCAGGCCGGCGTGCCGCGCCTGCTGGTGGTCGGCGGCGCCGGCAGCCTCGAGGTCGCGCCGGGCGCGGCGCTGATCGACGCGCCCGGCTTCCCCGACGCCTACAAGGCCGAGGCTTCCGCCGGCGGCACGCTGCTGGCCGCGCTGCGGGCGGAGAAGGATCTGGACTGGACCTTCTTGTCGCCCTCGGCGATCTTCGAGCCCGGCCAGCGCACCGGCAAGTTCCGCGTAGGGGGCGACGGCCTGCTGAGCGACGCCGGCGGCAAGAGCTGGATCTCGATGGAGGACTACGCGATCGCGATGGTCGACGAGATCGAGTCGCCGAAGCACCCGCGCCAGCGCTTCACGGTCGGCTACTGATCCCCGCGACGCTCAAGCCTCGAGCGTCTTCTTCATGGCCTGCATCCCGGCCGCGATCATGCCGGTGATCGGCTGCGCCATCTCGTTCGGCAACAGATCGGCGATCCAGACCAGGCGGCTGTGCCCCGCGTCCTCGGCGAACACCTGCAGCGAGGCGTTGTGGTGCGTGAGGCGGCCGCCGCTGGCCGACCAGACGGCACGGCGCGCAGCGTCGTCGAGGTCGACGATGACCTCGCGCGCCACCATGCCATTGCCGAAGGTCACGATGCGGGCGTCGCCGTCGAGCTTGCAGTCGGTGACGAAACCCGGCACCAGCCGGCGGTGGATCTCGCCGACGTCGCGGACCGCGTCCCAGATCTTCTCGGCCGGGGCCGCAACCTGGATTTCCTGTCGAATCGATGCCATGGTCCGGCCCTTTCAGCGGAAACGAGGGCCGTGAGTTTAGGCCGCTGCGCGCTAGCGGCCAACCCCGAGCAGGCGCTCCAGCACCTCGGGCTGGGCCCGCAGGCTGGCCGCGTGGTCGGCATGCACCACGGTGCCGTGGTCGAGCACCACCGCCTCGTCGGAGATCGCGAGGATCGCCTGCGGATGCTGCTCGACGATGATCGCCGCCAGGCCCTCGTCGCGGGTGATGCGGCGGATCGCGCGCAGCAGCTCTTCGACGATGATCGGCGCCAGCCCTTCGAGCGGCTCGTCGAGCAGCAGCAGGGTCGGGTTCAGCACCAGCGCGCGGCCGACCGCCAGCATCTGCTGCTCGCCGCCCGACAGCTGCGTGCCCAGGTTGCCCTTGCGCTCGGCCAGCCGCGGGAACATCTCGTAGACCCGCTGCGGATTCCAGCGGCCCGGCCGCTCCACCGCCGTCAGGTTCTCGTGCACCGTCAGCGACTTGAAGATGTTGCGCTCCTGCGGCACCCAGCCGATGCCGGCCGCCGCCCGCAGGTGCGGCGCCAGCTTGTGCAGCGCCGCGCCGCCCAGCGTGATGCTGCCGCCGTGCTGGCGCGTGGCGCCGGCCAGCGTGTTGATCAGCGTGGTCTTGCCGGTGCCGTTGCGGCCCAGCAGCGCCAGCGTCTGGCCCTCGCCGAGCGCAAGCCCGACGTCGTGCAGCACCACGGCCTCGCCGTAGCCGGCGCTCAGGTTCTCGATGCGCAAGAGCTCAGACATGCTCGGCTCCATGGCCCAGGTAGACCTCTTTCACCTTCGGGTCGTTGGCGATCGTGTCCGGATCGCCTTCGGTCAGCAGCGTGCCGTTGACCAGCACGGTCATGCGGTCGGCGAAGCTGAAGACCAGGTCCATGTCGTGCTCGATCAGCAGCACCGAGACATCGGCCGGCAAGGCCGCCACGGTCTCGAGCAATTCCTCGCGTTCGCCGGCCGGCACGCCCGCCACCGGCTCGTCGAGCAGCAGCACGCGCGGCTCGCAGGCCAGCGCGATCGCGATCTCCAGCAGCCGGCGCTTGCCGTAGGCCAGATGGCGGGTCTGCTGCCCGGCGACGTCGGCCAGGCGGAACTGCTCGAGCAGTTGCCCGGCCCGCTCGGCCACCGCCGTCGAAGAACCGAGCGGGCGCCACCACTGCGCGCCCACACCGCCGTGCTGCGAGACCACCAGCGCCAGCGTCTCCAGCGGCGTCATCGAGTCGAACAGCTGGTTGATCTGGAAGGTGCGCACCATGCCGCGCGCCACCCGCTTGTGCGGAGCGAGGCGCGTGATGTCCTCGCCTTCGAGCACGATGCGGCCCTCGGTGGGCGTGAGCACGCCGGTCAGCAGGTTGATCAGGGTCGTCTTGCCGGCGCCGTTGGGGCCGATCAGGGCATGGCGGGCACCGCGCCGCAGGTTCAGCGAGACATTGTTGGTGGCCGTGATGCCGCCGAAGCGCATCACCAGCCCGGTGGCCGAGAGCACGATGTCGTTCGCGATGGCGCTCATGGCTTCACCGCCTTGCCCGCACCGAACCAGGTCCACGGCTTGAGCAGCCGGTCGCGCCCCACCAGCACCAGCAGCACCAGGATCAGGCCGATCCAGAACATCCAGTACTGCGGCGTGACGGTCGACAGCGCGTCCTGCAGCAGCTTGAAGACGATCGCGCCGGCCACCCCGCCATAGAGCCAGCCGACCCCGCCGATGACCAGCATCAGCACCACGTCGGCCGAGCGGTCGAAGGCCAGCACGTCGAGCGAGGCGAAGCCGGTGGTCTGGGCCAGCAGCGCGCCCGCGGCGCCCGCCACGGCCGCCGCCACGGTGTAGATCACGGCCAGCCGCGACACCACCGGGATGCCGATCGCCATCGCCCGCAGCCGGTTGTCGCGGATCGCCTTGAGCGTGGCGCCGAAGGGCGAATGCACCAGCCGACGCATCAGCAGGAACAGGAGCAGCAGCACCGACAGCGAATACCAGGCGGCGGTGCGGCCGAACAGGTCGAAGTCGAAGACGCCCAGCACCGGCCCCATCACCACGCCCTGCAGCCCGTCGGCGCCGCCGGTGAGCCAGTCGAGCTTGTTGGCCAGCTCGAGCAGCAGCAGCGCGGTGCCGAGAGTGACCATCAGCCGCGTCAGGTCGCTGCCGCGCAGGATGGTGACGCTGGCCACGGCGCCGAGCAGCGCCGACAGCGCGATGGCCACCAGCAGGCCGATCGTCGGATCGGGCATCACGTGCTTGGCGAACAGGGCCGCGGTGTAGGCGCCGAAGCCGAAGAAGGCCGCGTGGCCCAGCGACACGATGCCGGTGTAGCCGAGGATCAGGTCAAGAGACATCGCGAACAGCGCGACGATGGCGATCTCGTTGATCATCAGCGCATGAGAGGGCACCAGCAGCGGCAGCGCGAAGACCACCACCCACAGCGCGTATTCCCACGGGCGCCAGCGCGCCTTCTGCAACAGGGGCTGACGAAAATCCATCACTTGCCCCCCTTGCGCGTGAACAGCCCCTGCGGGCGCCACATCAGGATCAGGATCATCAGCAGGTAGACCGTGAAGGCGCCCATCTTCGGGATGAAGTACTTGCCCGCCACGTCGGCGACGCCGAGCAGCAGCGCGGCCAGCAGCGGCCCGGTAATCGACGAGGTGCCGCCGACCGAGACCACGATGAGGAAATAGATCATGTACTTGAGCGGGAAGGTCGGATCGAGCCCGAGGATCTCGGCGCCCAGCGCACCGCCCAGCCCCGCCAGCCCCGAGCCCACCGCGAAGGTCAGCAGGAACACCACGTTGACGTTGATGCCCAGCCCGGCCGCCACCCGCGGGTCGTCGACCGCCGCGCGCAGCCGGCTGCCGAAGCGGGTCTTCGAGAGGATCAGCTGCAGCACCACGGTGAGCAAGGTGCAGACCGCGATGATGAAGATGCGGTAGTGGCCCATGCCCAGCAGCAGGGCGCCGTCGCCGAGCTCGGTGCGCCCGCGCAGCCATTCGGGCAGGTGGATGTTCTGCTGCGAGGAGCCGACGAAGTAGTCGACCGCCGCCACCGCCATGAAGGCCAGCCCGATCGAGAACAGCACCTGGTCCAGGTGCGACTTGCCGTACATCGGCCGGTAGAGCGTGCGCTCCAGCAGCGCCCCCGCCGCACCCACCACCAGGAAGGCCAGCGGCAGGCACAGCAGGAAGGGCACGCCCAGCTTCTGCATCGCGAACACCGTGAGATAGCCGCCGGCCATCGCGAAGGCGCCGTGCGCGAGGTTGATGAAATTCATCAGACCCAGCGTCACGGCCAGGCCGACCGCGAGCACGAACAGCAGCATGCCGTAAGCAATGCCGTCAAAGAGAATGGTCAACATGCGGCTGTCCGGAATCCTTCGCCTGGCTTACTTGGACTTGCCCGGGTCCTTGACGGACTTGATGACGTCGAACTCGATGTTGTAGAGCTGGCCGTCCTTCTTCTCGACCTTGCGCAGGTAGATGTCCTGCGTGATGTCGCGGGTCTGGGCGTCGATCAGCACCGGGCCGCGCGGGCTCTCGAAGACCTGGCCCTTCATCGCGGCCAGCAGCGCGTCGCCGCCGCCCTGGCCCTTGGTGGTCTTGAGCGCCTCGTAGATGATGCGCATGCCGTCATAGCCGCCGACGGCCATGAAGTTCGGCCGCATGTTCTTGTTGGCGGCCTGGAAGTCGGTCACGAACTTCTTGTTCATCGCCGAAGGGTGGGCGGTCGAGTAGTGGTGCGAGGTGACCACGCCGAGCGCGCCGTCGCCCATGTCGTTGAGCTGGTCGTCGTCGGTCACGTCGCCGGTGCCGATCATCTTGATGCCGGCCTTGTCCATGCCGCGCTCCAGGAACTGCTTCATCACCGCCGCGCCGGCGCCCGAAGGCACGAAGACGAACAGCGCGTCGGGCTTGGCATCGCGCACCTTCTGCAGGAAGGGAGCGAAGTCGGGGTTGCGCAGCGGCACCCGCAGCTTCTCGATCACCTTGCCGCCGTTGAGCTCGAAGCGCTCGGCGAAGAACTTCTCGGCGTCGTTGCCCGGACCGTAGTCGGCCACCAGCGTGACCACCGACTTGATGCCGTTCTTGGGGGCCCAGTCGCCCATCGCGACCGCGGCCTGCGGCAGCGTGAAGCTGGAGCGCACGATGTAGGGCGAGGCCTGGGTGATGCTCGAGGTGGCGGCGGCCATCACGATCTCGGGCGTCTTCGACTGGGTCGCGATCGGCGCCACGGCGAGCGCCAGCGGCGTCAGGCCGAAGCCGGCCAGCACGTTGACCTTGTCGTTCACCACCATCTCCTGCGCGATGCGCTTGGTGACGTCGGGCAGGCCGGTGTCGTCCTTGACGATCAGCTGGACCTTCTTGCCGGCGACCGTGTCGCCATGCTGGGCCATGTAGAGCTTGGCGGCGGCTTCGATCTGGCGGCCGGTCGAGGCCGACTGGCCGGTCATCGGCAGGATCATCCCGATCTTGAAGGTGTTGTCCTGTGCCTGGGCGGCCAGCGGCAAGGCCAGCGCGATGGCGGTCAGGCTGGCGGCCTGGACGAGATGGCGACGAAGCATGGGAACTCTCCTTTTTCAGTGGAAGCGTGACGGGGCATATTGTGACCAGATGCAAGCAGGCCGGGGCGCCGGCAAATCCCTAGGCCTCGAGCCCGGGCTGCGAATACTGCGCGATCAGCAAAACGGCTGCGCGATGATCGCGCAAAGCGTTCGGGCTCTCAGGGGTTGTCGGGGCGCCAGGCGGAGTCCAGCGTGATGGTGCCGACCGCGCGCGAGACGCAGGCGCAGATGCGGCGCCCGGCGGCCTTCTCGTGTTCGCCCAGGAACACGTCGCGGTGGTCGATCTCGCCGTCGATGGCCAGCACGTCCATCGCGCACAGGCCGCACTCGCCGCGGCGGCAGTCCCACAGCGTCTGGACGCCGGCGCCCTCGAGCGCTTCGAGCAGCGTGCTGCCGGCCGGCACGGTGATGGCGAGGCCGTGGCGCGGAATCCGCACCTCGAAAGCCTGCGTCGGAAGCCGGCCGCTGCTGCCGAAGGTCTCGAAGCGCAGGTCGGCCGGCGGCCGGCCCGCGGCGGCCCAGGCCCGCTTGACCGCTTCGAGCATCGGCACCGGGCCGCAGGTGTAGAGCTGGCCGCCGGCGGGCAGCGCGGCGATCTCGGCGGCGAAGTCGATCGGCGCCGCGCCGGTGTGGGCCTGCACGCTGGCGCCCGGGTGCGGCGCCAGCGCCTCGCGCAGCTCGGGCAGGTAGGCCAGCTCGGCCTCGCTGCGCGCGCCGTAGAGCATGCGCACCGGGACGCCGCCGCGCCCGGCCAGCGCCGCCAGCCGCTGCGCCATGTAGACCAGCGGCGTGATGCCGATCCCGCCCGCCACCAGCAGGTAGCCGGGCGCCGTCAGGTCGAGGCCGAAGTGGCTCTGCGGTTCGCTCACCAGCAGCCGGTCGCCGACGCCCAGCCGCCACATCGCGAGCGAGCCGCCGCGGCCGTCGTCGAGGCGCTTGACCGCGATCCGCCAGCTGCGGCCGTCGGGCGCGCCGACCACCGAGTAGGAGCGGTTCTGCATGCGCCCTGCCCCGGGCGCGCCGACCAGCACCTGCACCTGCAGGTGGGCGCCGGGCTCGTGGCCGGCGACCTCGCCCGACTCGGGCGTGATCTCGAATTCGCGCACGGTGGGACTGCGGTCGTTGATGGCGCTGATGCGCGCCGGCATCCAGTGGATATCGCTTTTCATCGTCTGGGCTTCTTCATGCGCGGCGGCGGATCAGCTGCACGCCCGGCAGGGGATGGTTCTGGGCGCCGTGCAGGGCTTCGCGCAGGTTGCGCTGGGCGATCCGGCTGTGCTCGCGCATCAGCGCCTCGGCGCGCGAGCCTTCGCGGTTCTCGATCGCGTCCAGCACCTGGCCGTGCTGGTCCTGCGCGATCAGCAGCATGTCGCGGGCGGCGGGCGAATTGGCCTGCACCACCACGAAGCCCGAGGGCGAAGCGAACGGCAGGTTGATGACGCGCTCCATCTGCTTGGCGATCAGCGCGCTGCCCGCCATCTCCGACAGCAGCCGGTGGAACTCCTCGTTGAAGGCGACGTAGCGCGAGAAGGCGGCATCGTCGAGCGCCGGCTGGCGCAGCAGCTCGTCGATGCGCCGCAGGCAGGCCCGGGCCTCGCGCAGCACCACCGGCGGCGCGCCGCGCTCGGCCGCCAGCCGCGCCGAAAGCCCTTCGAGCGTGCCGCGCAGCTCGATCGCATCGGCCACGTCGCGCTCCGAGAAGGTCCGCACGGCATAGCCGCCGTTGGGCAGGCTTTCGAGCAGCCCTTCCTGTTCGAGCCGCATCAGCGCGCTGCGCACCGGGGTGCGCGAGACGCCCAGCAGCTCCGACACCGCCACCTCGGCGATGCGAGCCCCGCCGGCCAGCTCGCCGGCCAGGATCATCTCGCGCAGGCGCAGCTGGGCCTTGACCGCGTGGGAACCGCCGGCCTCGACCGGCTCGGGGGCCGACCCGACTGCGCTCATCGGACGATCTCCGCCGGCTGGATCGGGATCGTCGGCGCACGCGGCTTCTCGCGCGCCACCATCTGGTCGATCAGCCGCCGGGCCCACATCGCGCCGGCGTCGATGTTGAGGTTGTAGAAGCTGTAGTCGGGCCGCTCGTCGATCGCCTGCTGCTGGGCTTCGAGCACCAGTTCGTCCTCGCGGAAGATGCCGGCCACGCCTTCGCGCAGCTGGTGGGTGAGGCGCTGCTCGCCGACGCAGTAGTTGCGCGCGAAGGCCCAGAAATAGAGGCAGCTCTTGTCGGTCTCGGGCGTGATCGTGTTGAGCACGTAGCCGTTGACGCCCTTGCTGCGGTCGCCGGGCAGGCCGTCGCGCGGCACCGCCCCGCTGCCCGCCTCGGCCACGCCGACGTCGATGTTGACGGTGCACGGACCCTCGAAGCGGATGATCTGCCAGCGGTCCACCGGGCCCCGGTAGCCGCGTGCATGCTGGATCTGGCCGGCCCAGAACGGCGGCGCCTCGATGCCTTCCATCCAGCGCGTGACGGTCGCCGAGCGGTCGCCATGGGTGGCGACGAAGGGCGCCTCGGCCACCGCGCGGTTGCCGATCGAAGAGCCGTGGACGAAGGTCTCGTGCGTCAGGTCCATCAGGTTGTCGACCACCAGCCGGTAGTCGCAGGCGACCCGGATCATCTTGCCGTCGCCGGCCCATTCGGGGTCGTCGTTCCAGTGCATGTCGGGCACCAGCGCCGGATCGGCCTTGGCCGGGTCGCCGGGCCAGACCCAGACGAAACGGTGCTTCTCGACCACCGGATAGGCCCGCACGCAGGCCGACGGGTTGAGCGTCTCCTGGCTCGGCATGAAGGTGCAGCGGCCCTGGCTGTTGTAGACCAGGCCGTGGTAGCCGCAGACCACCTCGTCGCCGTCGAGCCGCCCGAGCGACAGCGGCATCAACCGATGCCAGCAGGCGTCTTCCAGCACCGCGACCTGGCCGTCGGTGCGCCGGTACAGCACCAGCTTCTGGTTGCAGATGGTGCGCGGCAGCAGCGCATGCGCGACTTCGACGTCGTAGGCGGCCGCGTACCAGGCGTCGAGCGGAAAGGGGCGGGTTTCGGCTTTCATGGGATACGCAATGTATACAGAGATGCGTTAAAGTCCATCGTTTTTAGCCAATTCAAGGGTAAACACCGATCTTTCGGTATCCATCGCGGGGGATGCCTGTGCGGATACGATCGACCGTTCTTTTCCAGATACGACGGAGCCATCCCATGTCCCAGCACGCATCCCTGCCTGCCCGCTACGACCACGTCGGCAGCTTCCTTCGCCCCCAATACCTGCTCGAAGCCCGCGAGCAAAAAGCCAAGGGCGAGATCACGCCCGAGCAGCTCCGCAAGGTCGAGGACAAGGCGATCACCGAGATCGTCAAGTTCCAGGAAGACATCGGCCTGAAGAGCATCACCGACGGCGAATTCCGCCGCACCTACTTCCACATCGACTTCCTCGAGCAGCTCGGCGGCGTCAAGACCGACATCCCGGTCACGATCCGCAAGCCCGACGGCACCGAGGAGCTCGCGCCCCCCGTGATGCGCGTGATCGACAAGGTGCGCCACGCCAAGAACATCCAGCTGGCCGACTTCGAGTACCTCAAGAGCCAGGTGTCGGCCGGCAACACGCCCAAGGTGACCATCCCCTCGCCCACCATGCTGCACTTCCGCGGCGGGCGCGCCGGCATCAGCCGGGAGGCGTACCCCGAGCTCGACCCGGTGTTCTACGACGACGTCGCCAAGGCCTATGGCGACGAGCTGCGCTCGCTGGCGGCCGCCGGCTGCACCTACGTCCAGATGGACGACACCAACCTGGCCTACCTCTGCGATGAGAAGATGCGCGAAGCGGCGCGCCAGCGCGGCGACGACCCGAACGAGCTGCCGCACCGCTACGCCGCCTTCATCAACAAGGTGGTGGCGCAGAAGCCCGAGGGCATGATCCTGGCGATGCACCTGTGCCGCGGCAACTTCAAGAGCACCCATGCGGCGGCCGGCAACTACGAGCCGGTGGCCGAGGCGCTGCTCAAGGAGATGGACCTCGACGCCTACTTCCTCGAGTACGACGACGCCCGCTCGGGCGACTTCCGGCCGCTGCGCTTCCTGCCCAAGGGCAAGACCGTGGTGCTGGGCCTGGTGACCACCAAGTTCGGCCAGATGGAAGACAAGGACGAACTCAAGGCCCGCATCGAGTCGGCCGCCAAGTACGTGTCGCTCGACCAGCTCGCGCTGTCGCCGCAGTGCGGATTCTCCAGCACGGTGCACGGCAACAACATCGCGGTCGAGGCGCAGCGCGCCAAGCTGCGCCTGGTGGTCGAGACCGCGCAGGAAGTCTGGGGCGCGTAGCACGCCGCACCGCCGCCCGGTTGGACTCCGGGCCGGTGTGAAGTAGGCTCGGGGGCCATGAAGCTCTATTCAGGCCCCCTCAGCATGTTCGGCGCCAAGGTGCAGATCGCGGCGCTCGAAAAAGGCCTCGCCTTCGAATGCATCATGGTGCCCTTCGACCGCGACGACCGCTACGAGCCCCGGCACCCGGAGGTGCTGCGGGTCAATCCGAAGCGGCAGGTGCCGGTGCTGATCGACGGCGAGGTCGAGCTGTTCGACTCGACCCAGATCTTCGAGTACCTCGAAGACCGCTTCCCCGAGCCTGCGCTGTGGCCCGACGGCGTGGCGGCACGGGCCCAGGCGCGCCGGCTCGAGCTCGAATCCGACGAGGTGTTCTTTCCGCACGTCATCCGGCTGTTCGGGCTGCAGGACGACATGGGCAGCGAGGCCGCGGTCGCGGCCTGCGCCGGCTGTGCCGCCTACTACGCGAAGCTCGAAGCACTGCTCGCCCAACGCGACTACCTCGCGGGCGGCTATTCCTTCGTCGACATCGCCTTCTACATGGCGCAGGTGTTCGCCGAGCGCAAGGGCGCGCTGATGACGCCGGCCACGCCGCGCCTGCTGGCCTGGCGCGACCGCGTGGGCGCGCGGCCGCCGGTGCGCGAGGTGGTCGGCACGATGATGCGCTTCCTGGCTTCCGAGGGCCGACCGGTGCCACCGCACCTGCAGGCGCTGGCCCGCCCGTGAACCAGATCGACGACCTGCTCGACTGGCTGCCCTCGCCGTCGCAGCATCTGCTGGTCGTCACCTTCGCCCTGCTGGTCTACGTGCTCACGACCCGCGCGCGGCGCGAGCAGCGCGCGCCAACGACCGCCATCGCCTGGGTCATGGGCCTGGCGCTGCTGCCCTATGTGATCTTGCCCATGTACCTGGTGTTCGGCCAGCGCAAGCTCAGGCCGGTGGGCATTCCCCGGCCGCCGCGCTCGGCGCCGGCGGGGCACTGGGCCGCCGAGCTGGTCGAGAGCTTCGGCCTCGCGGCGCCCAGCCGCTGCGACACGCGGCTGCATTCCGACGGCGCGGCCGCGCGCGACGCGCTGTTCGAGGTGATCGAGGGCGCCCGCCACTCGATCGACGTCTCGACCTTCATCATCGGCGACGACGCGCTCGGACACGAGGTGATCAACCGCCTGTCGCGCCGGGCCCGCGGCGGCGTCAAGGTGCGGGTGCTGCTGGACGGCTTCGGCGCCCTGTCGCTGCCGCGCACGCATTTCGACTCGCTGCGCGATGCCGGTGCCGAGGTCGCGGTGTTCCGGCCGATCTTCAGCCTGCGGCGCAGCGGCCCGCGCAACCTGCGCAACCACCGCAAGCTGACGATCGCCGACGACCACTGGCTCTGGTCCGGCGGCCGCAACCTGGCGGGCGAATACTTCACCGGCAACGACGCCCATCCAGTGCCCTGGCGCGACCTGTCCTTCGATCTGCGCGGCGACGCGGCGGCCGCGGCGGCGCGCCAGTTCGACCACGACTGGACATCGGTGCGCGGGCGCCAGTCACGCGCCATCGCCGCCGATGCGGGCCCGCAGGACCACGGCGGCCCGGCGCAGTTCCTGCCCAGCGGCCCCGACCAGACCGAAGACACGGCACAGGCGCTGCTGATCGACGCCTGCTTCCGCGCCGAACACCGCCTGCTCGCGGTGACGCCCTACTTCGTCCCCGGCGACGGACTGCGCGATGCGCTGCGGCTGGCCGCCCGGCGCGGCGTGCAGGTGACGATCGCGATACCGGCCCGGTCGAACCACCGCCTGGCCGACTTCGTGCGCGCCCGCACCATGCGCGACCTGGCGCGCGCCGGCGTGATGTTCCGGATGCTGCCCTTCATGGCCCACGCCAAGGCGGTGGTCATGGACGACGACCTGGCGCTCTGCGGCTCGATCAATCTCGACCTGCGCAGCCTGCTGCTCAACCACGAGGCAGCGGTGGTGTTCTACGGCCGTGCCGAAGTCGACTGGCTGGCGCAATGGATCGAGACCACGGCCTCTGCCGGCGAGACCTACCGGGCGCGCACGCCGGGCCTGGTGCGCGACGTCGCCGAAGGGCTGCTGCTCACGATCGCTTTCCAGCTTTAGCCTTCTTGCCCTGGTTGGTGAAGCTGGCATTGCCGAGGCCGGTGCCGATGGTCAGCACCGCCCAGTGCTTCACGTCCCGCATGAACGGCAGCTCGCTCAGGCCCTGCACCACCGCGTCGTTGTGCATCAGCGCCACGGTCGGCTCGCCGGCGATCTCCGGCAGGCGCTTGACCAGTTCGCTCGGCAGGTGGAAGTTGTCGCTCTCCCAATCGCCCGGCAGGTTCTGGGCGCCGCGAGAGATCGAGCCGTCCTTGCGGATCAGCCCCGGACAGGCGATGCCGATGAAGGGCGCGAGCCGGATGCCCTGCTTCCTGCTGTAGCGGATCTGCGCCTCGAGCATCTCGGCCAGCCGGTCGATCAGCACTCGACGGCTCGGGCGATCGTCGGCGTGGCGCCATTTCTCGCGCCGCACCACCTTGGCCTTCGACAGATCGGGCGCCCGCTTCTTGCGCAGCTTGACGATGCCGCAGCGCACGTTGGTGCCGCCGATGTCGAGCGCCAGGATCGCGTCATGGCCCTTCCGCATCGGCGGCGGCACCAGATGGACCCAGCCGAGCAGGCCGCCGTCGTCCGGCTCGTGGCAGATGCGGGCCAGCTCGACCGACACATTCATGTGCTGCAGGATCGCCGCCGCCTGGAGCACCGCACGCTCGCCCACATCGCTGCCCGGAAAGCCGCCGCCGATCACGATGCGCTGCACGCCCTTCCACGACGGCTGGCGCAGGAAGCGGTCGATCACCCAGGCCAGTTCCTCCGAGAACTCCTCGATGACGCCGTGGACCACGTCCGCCGCCTCGGAAGTCTCGGCCTCGCCCAGGGCCGCGTCGAGTTCGCTCTTGCTGAGGTCCTTGGAATGCACGCCGCCCAGCGGGTCGTGGCCCTTGCGCCGGCGGCGCTGGCGCCAGCGCTCCAGCAGCTGCCTGAAGGCGGTCTGGCTGGCCTGGTCGCCGATGAAGCCGTCCTTGTCGCGCAACTGCAGGCTGTAGCCGTCGACCGTCACCGAAGGCAGTTCGCGAGCGCCGTGCGGGTGCTGTTTCTTCATTGCGGCAGAGGCCCTTTCAATCGGCGGTGGTGTCGAGGATCAGGCGAGCGGTCTCTTCGGGCTGATCCCAGTGGGGATAGTGGCCGCAGCACTCGAACCAGTGCAGCCGGGCATCGGGAAACTGTGCTTGCGCGCGTGCCGCCTGGCGCGGAAGGCAGACCTTGTCGAGCCGGCCCCAGCCGATCACGACCGGCTTGGCGAGCGTCCCGACGTCGGCGCCTTCGAGCGGCGATCCGCGTACGACATCCTCCAGCATGAGGTCGAAGGACTTCGCCACCGCGTAGCTGCGCATCTCTTCCAGTACCAGCGCCGGCGACAGCCGACGGCCCTGCGCCGAGAACCGCGCCAGCAGCAGCGTGCGCGCCCATGCATGGGCCACCAGGGCGGGCATGGCGGCGTGCAAACCGCGCGCCAGCCGCATCGACAGGCAAAGCGAGACCTGGTAGGCCAGGTGCTCCCGGCCAGCCCAGAAGCCGCCCGGCCCCAGCGACACGACGGTGCCGAGCACCTGGCCGCGGCGCGCCAGTTCGAGCACCAGCCGCGCCCCCATCGAACTGCCGACAGCATCGGCACCGCAAAGATCGTGTTCGTGCAGGAAGCGGGCCACGGCGCTCGCCAGGGTTCGCAGAGAAACCTCGCCGTCCAGCGGCGGACTCTTGCCGAAGCCGGGCAGGTCGATCGCCACCACCGCGCGCTCGGCGGCCAGGGGGTCGAGGATGGTCTGCCAGGTCCGCCAGTTGCTGCCGAGCCCGTGCACGAGCAACAAAGGCTTTCCCTGGCCGCGACGGACATAGTTGATGAGCACCCACTCACTGTGGTGGCCACCCGCGCTTTCCCGCATCAGCGGCGCGCACCATCGGCTGTAGGAGAAGGACACCAGCCAGCGACACGAAGGCCGCACGCAGGGACCGGCGCCGATACACTGGCCGCGATGCACCTGCTGCGCCGCACCGGCCTTGCCGCCCTGGCTTTCATCGTCCTGCTCGGCGCCGCCCTGGCCGCGGCCGCCCAGGAGCAGCCGCTGCGCGCAGGCTCCAAGCGCTTCACCGAGTCCTACATCCTGGCCGAGGTGCTGGCGCAGACCGCGGCGCCGCACACGGCCGTCGCCCCGGCGGTGCGGCAGGGGCTGGGCAACACGGCGATCGTCTACGAAGCGCTGCGCTCAGGCAGCATCGATGTCTACGCCGAATACACCGGCACCATCGCGCTCGAGATCTTGAAGGGCCAGGCCGCGATGACGCGCGAGGCCATGAACGACGCGCTGCGCCCGCTCGGGCTCGGCGTGGCGGTGCCGCTCGGGTTCAACGACGGCTATGCGCTCGCGATGCGTGCCGCCGACGCCGAGCGGCTCGGCATCCGCACCCTGAGCGACCTGGCCGGCCGGCGCGAACTGCGCTTCGGCCTGTCGAACGAGTTCATCGGCCGCGCCGACGGCTGGCAGGGCCTGGCGGCGCGCTACGGCTTCGGCCAGTCACCGACCGGCCTCGACCACGGCCTGGCCTACGAAGCGATCGCCGCCAAGCAGATCGACGTCATCGACATCTACACCACCGACGCCAAGATCGATCACCTCGGCCTGCGCGTGCTGGAGGACGACCGGCGCTACTTTCCCCGCTACGACGCCGTGCTGCTGTACCGGCTCGACCTGCCGGCCCGGCTGCCGGCCGCCTGGACCGCGCTGCAACGGCTGGAGGGCCGGATCGACGAGCACGCCATGATCGCGATGAACGCACGCGCCGAGTTGCAGGGCGTGGCCTTCGACGTCATCGCGCGCGATTTCCTGGCCGCGGCGCAGCCGGGCGCGCGCGCCGCGGCCCCAAGCGGCGAAGGCGCCCGCGGCTTCATGGCCAAGCTGTTCGGCCCCGACCTCGGGCGGCTCGCGCGCCAGCACCTGCTGCTGGTCGCGGTCTCGGTCGCCGTCGCGATCCTGATCGCAGTGCCGCTCGGGGTCGCGGTGTTCGCCCACCTGCGGCTGCGCGCGCTGGTCCTCGGCTTGACCGGGCTGCTGCAGACCATTCCGTCGTTGGCGCTGCTGGCCGTGCTGATCTCGCTGCTCGGCGCGATCGGCACCTTGCCGGCGCTGATCGCGCTGACGCTCTATTCGCTGCTGCCGATCATGCGCAACACGGTGACCGGCCTGGCCGAAGTGCCCACCGGCCTGCGCGACGCCGGCACCGCGCTCGGCATGACCGGCGGCCAGAACCTGCGCGCGGTGCTGCTGCCGCTGGCCCTGCCGACCTTGCTGGCCGGCGTGCGCACCGCGACCACCATCGCGATCGGAACCGCCACCATCGCCGCCTTCATCGGTGCCGGCGGCTTCGGCGAACGCATCGTGACCGGACTGGCACTCAACGACCGCGAGCTGCTGGTCGCCGGCGCCGTGCCGGCCGCGGCGCTCGCGCTGCTGAGCGAAGCGCTGTTCGAGGCGCTCGAGTACCTGTTGCGGCGCCGCTATCGCGGCCGTGGCACCGACCCGGGTCCGTGAAAATCCCGACGGGGCTGCACCCTGGCTTCAGGCATAGTCGCGCGGCATCCTTCCAACACCGGAGACAACATGAAACTCGGCACCCTCGCCGCCTGCCTCTCGCTCGCCCTCGGGGCCAGCGCCTTCGCCCAGACCACCACGCTGAAGATCGGCTACGCGACCACCAAGGAGTCGCACTACGGCGTCGGCTCGACGGTGTTCTGCGACGAAGTCGAGAAGGGCACGCAAGGCCGCTACAAGTGCCAGCAGTTCCCGAACTCGGCGCTCGGCGGCGAGCGCGAGCAGATCGAGGCGGTCCAGCTGGGAACCCAGGACCTGGTCAACACCTCGACCGGTCCGGTGGGCAACTTCGTGCCCGAGGTCAAGATCGTCGACATTCCTTTCCTGTTCCGCGACTACGACCATGCGCGCAAGGTGATGGACGGCCCGATCGGCCAGGACATCCTGGCCAAGTTCCCGAGCAAGGGCATCATCGCGCTGGGCTGGACCGAGAACGGCTTTCGCCACATGACCAACAGCAAGCGCGACATCGTCAAGCCGGCCGACGCCGCCGGCCTGAAGATGCGCACGATGGAAAACAAGGTCCACATGGACGGCTACCGCACCTTCGGCATCCTGCCGACGCCGATGGCCTTCCCCGAACTGTTCGGCGCCCTGCAGCAGGGCACGGTCGATGGCCAGGAGAATCCGATCCCCGTGATCCTGTCGGCCAAGTTCGCGCAGGTGCAGAACCACCTCTCCCTGACCGGGCATGTCTACAGCCCGGCCCTGCTGCTGCTATCGCCCAGGGTCTGGAACAAGCTCTCCGACGCCGACAAGAAGGTCTTCCTCGACGCCGCCCGGAAGGCCGGCGCCGCCCAGCGCAAGAAGGTCAACGAAGACGAGGACAACGGCATCGCGCAACTCGAGAAGGACGGCATGAAGGTGGTGCGCAAGGTCGACGGCGCCGCCTTCCGCGAGGCGCTCAAGCCGGCCTACGTCGGCTATGCCAAGGAATTCGGCGCCGACAACATCAAGAAGATCACCGACGTCCAGTAGGCGCGCGCCGCGCGCCGAGGGCAGCGCCGCCCGGTGAGCCAGCGATGGCACCGGGCGGTTTCTTTGTCCGCTCCCGCAACATCAAGAAGCCGCAGTGAAAACCTTCGAACACTACTTTCTGGCCGCCAACCGCTGGGCGCTGATTCTGCTCCTCGCATCGATGTCGGTGATCATCTTCATCAACGTCGCGATGCGCTACCTCACCAGCAACTCGCTCGAATGGGCCGAGGAGGTCTCGCGCCACATGATGATCTGGCTCACCTTCCTGGGCGCCGGCCCGGTGCTGCGCTACGGCGGCCACATCGCGGTCGAGAACCTGCAGGATGCGCTGCCGCCCAAGGCCGCGATCGCGCTGCGGGCACTGGTCGCAGCGCTGCTGTTCGCCTTTTTCGGCTTCATGGTCTGGTACGGCTGGCTCTACATGGAACGCACCATGTTCCAGCTCACGGCCGTCACGCAGATCCCCTTCGCCTACATCTACAGCGCGATGTTCTTCGGCGGCCTGCTGCTGATCGTCCACTGGCTGCTGATCGTGCGCGGCTACGTGCTGCGGCGCGAATTCGCCACCGATGCGCATTTCGATGCGGCCGCGAGCGCCTCGCTATGAACGCCAGCCTGGTCCTGATCCTCTCGGTCTGCGTCTTTCTCGCGATCGGCGTGCCGGTCGCCTTCGCGCTCGGCCTGGCCACCGCCGCCACGCTGATCCTGGCCGAATCCTTTCCGCTGATGGTGCTGCTGAAGGAGACCTTCACCGGCATCGACAGCTTTCCGCTGATGGCGGTGCCGTTCTTCATCCTGGCGGCCGAGCTCATGAGCGGCGGCTCGCTGACCGAGGTGCTGCTGCGCTTCGCGGGCCAGTTCGTCGGCCATCGGCGCGGCGGCCTGGGCTACACCAACGTGGTGTCGCTGACCTTCTTCTCGGGCATCTCGGGCTCGGCCCTGGCCGATGCCGCGGGGCCGGGCTCGATGCTGATCAAGATGATGGACAAGGCCGGCTACGACCGCTCGTATGCCGCGGCGCTGACCGCGTCGACGGCGATCGTCGGCCCGATCATTCCGCCCTCGATCATCATGATCATCTACGCGCTGCAGGACGACAACGTCTCGGTCGGCAGCCTGTTCGTGGCCGGCCTGATCCCGGGCCTCCTGATCGCGGTGGCGATGTGCGTGGTGAACTTCCATGTCTCGAAGAAGCGCAATTACAAGGGCGACGGCGGCATGCCGCCCTGGCGCGAGGTGCTGCTGACGACCTGGAAGGCGATCCCCGCGATCCTGCTGCCGGTGGTGATCCTCGGCGGCATGCGCGCCGGCTGGTTCACGCCCACCGAGGCCTCGGTGGTGGCGGTCTTCTATGCACTGGTGTGCGGCAAGTTCGTCTATCGCACGCTCGAATGGAAGGCCCTGCCCGACATCCTGTCGCGCTCCGCGCTGCTCTCGGCGTCGGTGCTGATCATCATCGGCCTGTCGGCTTCCTTCGCCTGGATCCTGACGATCGAGAACGTGCCGCAACAGCTCGCCGAATGGCTGGCCGCGATGAACCTGTCGCCCTGGATGTTCCTGATCATCGTGAACATCTTCCTGCTCTTGTTCGGCATCTTCATCGAGCCGCTGCCGGGCGTGATGGTGCTCGCGCCGATCCTGGCGCCGGTGGCGGTCAAGCTCGGCATCGATCCGATCCACTTCGCCATGATCGTGATCTACAACCTGACGCTCGGCATGATCACGCCGCCGGTGGGCGGGCTGTTGTTCGTCACCTGCAACGTCTCGCGGGTGCCGATGTCGCAGCTGGTGCGCGAGCTGGTGCCCTTTCTCTGGGCGCACGGCGCGGTGCTGGTGGTGCTGACCTTCGTGCCCGCGCTCAGCACCTGGCTGCCGCATCTGTGGGGCTTCAAGTAGCCGGGGACGATTTCACGAGGATGTCATGCGGATCCCCGATGCTGCAGCGCTCGCCTCCCGACGCCGCAGCATCCCATGTTCCTCACCAAGACCGACAAGGCGCGCCACGAACTCCAGCCCGGCCGCCGCACGCTGGGCCAGCGCGAGCGCGCCCTGCTGCTGATGGCCGACGGCCAGCGCTCGCTGACCGATTTCGGCGCCCTGTTCGGCGGCCGCGAGGAAGCCGGCCGGGTGGCGCGCCACCTGGTGCAGGAGGGCTATCTGCAGGGCCGCGCGGTCGAAGCGCTCGAAACGATCGAAGCAGTACCCGTCGCGGCCGACGTCTTCGACGGCAAGCCCTCGCTGGCCACCACGCGCATGTTCCTGTTCGACCTCTGCGAGCGCATGTTCGTGCGCCGTGACCCGGCGCTGGCCGAGCGCTTCCGCGAAGCGCTGCGCGAGGCGCGCGACCGCGAGTCGATGCTGGCCACCGCCCGCGCGATGCTCGGCGAGATCGCGCAGGCGGCGGGCGCCGCGCGCGCCGAGGCGATCCAGGAGCGCATCGAGAAACTGCTCCCGGCCTCGCCGGTGCATTGAAGTCGCCGGCCGGCGCCCGATTCCCTTACACTTCCCCGGTCAGGAGAGCGTCCCGCCGCGGTGGGGCCGCCGAAGGCGCAGGTCCCCCGAAACAAGGGCCCGAACGCTCAGGCAAAAGGACTGACAAGACGCCCGGATCCGGGCGTTTCCTTGCTGGAGAGAGGTGGTTCGGCGCGCCAGGCGCACCGTGCCGCCCACCGAAGGAGCAAACCCCGATCGTGGGGCGAATCTCTCAGGTAAAGCGGACAGCAGGGGTGGCCCATGGCTTCTCGTCATGGAACAAGCACTGCCCCTTTGGAGAACCGCCCTTGGCCGCCGCATCCGACGATCTGCTGAAGACCCCGCTCCACGGCCTGCACCTGGAACTCGGCGCCCGCATGGTGCCCTTCGCGGGCTACGCCATGCCGGTGCAATACCCCGCCGGCCTGATGGCCGAGCACAAGCACACCCGCACGGCCGCCGGCCTGTTCGACATCTCCCACATGGGCCAGCTGCGGCTGGTGGGGCCCGATGCCGCCACCGCCCTCGAGAGCCTGATGCCGGTCGACGTGATCGGCCTGGCGCCGGGCAAACAGCGCTACGGCCTGCTGCTGAACGACCAGGGCGGCATCCTCGACGACCTGATGTTCTTCAACGAAGGCAACGATTCGCTGTTCGTGATCGTCAACGGCGCCTGCAAGGCGGCCGACATCGCCCATATCCAGGCCCGGATCGGCCAGCGCTGCCAGGTGCAGCCGCTGCCCGACCACGCGCTGCTGGCGCTCCAGGGTCCGCAGGCGGCGGCCGTGCTGGCGCGGCTGTCGCCGGGCATCGAGCGCTTCGTCTTCATGACCGGCGGCCCGGTGCGCATCGGCGGCATCGAGGCCTTCGCCACCCGCAGCGGCTACACCGGCGAGGACGGCTTCGAGATCTCGGTCGCGGCCCGGGATGCCGAGGCGCTGGCCCGGCTGCTGCTGGCCCAGCCCGAGGTCCAGCCGATCGGCCTGGGCGCGCGCAATTCGCTGCGGCTGGAGGCCGGCCTGTGCCTCTACGGCAACGACATCGACGAAAGCACGACGCCGGTCGAGGCGGCGCTGAACTGGGCGATCCAGAAAGTCCGACGCAGCGGCGGCGCCCGCGAAGGCGGCTTTCCGGGCGCAGCCAGGGTGCTGGCCCAGCTCACGGCCGCCAGCGGCACGGCCGGCCACCTCGACCACGAGACGCTGAAGCGCCGGCGGGTCGGCCTGGTCGCGCTGGAGCGCGTGCCGGTGCGCGAAGGCACGGTGCTCGAATCCTTCGAGGGCCTGCCCATCGGCCAGGTCACCAGCGGCCTGCTCGGCCCCAGCGTCGACCGGCCGGTGGCCATGGGCTATGTCGCGCTGGCCTATGCCGAACCGGGCACCCGGCTCCAGGCCATGGTGCGGGGCAAGCCGGTGCCGATGGAAGTCAGCACCCTGCCCTTCGTGCCGGCCCGGTACTACCGCGGCTGACCCCTTTTTATTTGCCATTTCTTCAAGCCAGTCTTTCTTCCAAGGAGTTCCCCCCATGACCATCAAGTACACCAAGGACCACGAGTGGGTGCGCCAGGAAGCCGACGCGGCGCTGGTCACCGTCGGCATCACGGTGCATGCCCAGGACGCGCTCGGCGACGTGGTGTTCGTCGACCTGCCCGATGTCGGCAAGACATTTGCCCAGGGCGAGGTCGCGGGTGTCGTCGAATCGGTCAAGGCCGCGGCCGACGTCTTCATGCCGGTCTCGGGCGAGATCGTCGAAGTCAACGAGGCCCTGCGCGCCGACCCCTCGCTGGCCAACAGCGCGCCGATGGACGGCGGCTGGTTCTTCAAGGTGCGTGTGAGCGAAGCGGCCCAGCTCGAGCCCCTGCTCGACGAAACCGCCTACCAGAAGTTCTCCGCCGACAACTGATTCCCACGCCCCACCACCCGAGCCCTCCATGCCGACGCCCGTGCCTTTCCATCCCTCGCTGCGCGAACTGCAGAACGCCGAAGAATTCATCGCCCGCCACATCGGCATCGAGGCCGCAGACGAACCGGCGATGCTCGCGGCCATCGGCTCGACCACGCGCGCCGAACTGATCAACGGCATCGTGCCGCCGGCGATCCGCCGCAGCCGGCCGATGCGGCTGCCGGCGCCGATCACCGAGGCCGACGCACTGGCCGAGCTGAAGGCGATCGCGGCGAAGAACAAGGTGGCGAAGAGCTTCATCGGCCAGGGCTACTACGGCACCCACACGCCGGGCGTGATCCTGCGCAACGTGCTCGAGAACCCGGCCTGGTACACCGCCTACACGCCCTACCAGGCCGAGATCTCGCAGGGCCGCATGGAGGCGCTGGTCAACTTCCAGACCATGGTGTGCGACCTGACGGGCATGGCGATCGCCAACGCCTCGATGCTCGACGAGGCCACCGCCGCGGCCGAGGCGATGACGCTGGCCCGGCGCAGCGTCAAGAGCAGGAGCAACGTGTTCCTGGTCTCGGGCGACTGCCATCCGCAGACCATCGAGGTGCTGCGCACCCGGGCCGGGCCGCTCGGCATCGAGATCAGGGTCAGCACCGCCACCGAGCCGCTGCCCCTGCTGATGGCCAGCGGCGGCTTCTTCGGCGCCCTGGCGCAATACCCCTCCACCACCGGCCACGTGCACGACCTGCGGCCGCTGGCCGGCCATGCCCACCAGTGCCAGGCGGCCTTCTGCGTCGCCGCCGACCTGCTGGCCCTGACCCTGCTGGCGCCGCCCGGCGAGTGGGATGCCGACATCGTCTGCGGCACCACGCAGCGCTTCGGCATGCCGATGTGCAACGGCGGCCCGCATGCGGCCTACCTGGCCTGCCGCGACGAGTTCAAGCGTTCGCTGCCCGGGCGGCTGGTCGGCGTCAGCGTCGACACCCACGGCCAGCCGGCCTACCGCCTCGCGCTGCAGACGCGCGAGCAGCACATCCGGCGCGAGAAGGCGACCTCGAACATCTGCACCGCGCAGGTGCTTCCGGCGGTGGTCGCCAGCATGTACGCGGTCTACCACGGGCCCGATGGCCTGCGCCGCATCGCGCAGCGGGTGGCCTTGCTGACGGCGGTGCTGGCACAGGGCCTGGAGCAGATGGGCCGCGAACTGGTCAACGCCACCGCCTTCGATTCGCTCACCATCCACACCGGCGAGGACACCCAGGCCATCCATGACCGCGCCGAGGCGGCGGGCGTCAACCTGCGCCATCGCCTGCAGCAGCACCTGGGCCTGTCGCTCGACGAGACCACCACGCGCGCCGACATCGAGATGCTGTGGGGCCTGTTCGCGACCGAAGGCACGCGCGGACCCGACTTCGACGCCATCGCCGCCACGGTGCGCATTCGCATCCCCGAGGACCTGCGCCGCAGCAGCGACTTCCTGGCGCACCCGGTGTTCAACACGCACAAGAGCGAGACCGCGATGCTGCGCTACATCCGCAGCCTGAGCGACAAGGACCTGGCACTCGACCGCAGCATGATCCCGCTCGGCAGCTGCACCATGAAGCTCAACGCGACCAGCGAGATGATCCCGATCACCTGGCCCGAGTTCGCCAACATCCATCCGTTCGCGCCGGCCGACCAGCTGCTCGGCTATGCGCAGCTCGATGCCCAACTGCGTGCCTGGCTCTGCGAGGCGACCGGCTATGCGGGCATCAGCCTGCAGCCCAACGCCGGATCGCAGGGCGAGTACGCGGGCCTGCTCGCGATCAAGGCCTTCCACGAGGCCCGGGGCGAAGCGCACCGCAACGTCTGCCTGATCCCGTCGTCCGCCCACGGCACCAATCCGGCCAGCGCCCACATGGTGGGCATGAAGGTGGTCGTGACCGGCTGCGACGCCGAAGGCAATGTCGACATCGACGACCTGGCGCGCGCCTGCGAGCAGCACCGCGACACGCTGGCCGCCGTCATGATCACCTACCCCAGCACCCACGGCGTCTTCGAGACCCGCGTCAAGGAGCTCTGCGAGATCGTGCACGCGCACGGCGGCCGGGTCTACGTCGACGGCGCCAACATGAACGCCCTGGTCGGCGTGGCGGCGCCGGGCGAGTTCGGCGGCGACGTCAGCCACCTCAACCTGCACAAGACCTTCTGCATCCCGCACGGCGGCGGCGGGCCGGGCGTCGGCCCGGTCTGCGTGGTCGAGGACCTGGTGCCCTACCTGCCCGGCCATGCGACCGGCGGACTGGCATCGAACGGCGCGGTCGGCGCGGTGTCGGCGGCGCCGCTGGGCAACGCCGCCGTGCTGCCGATCAGCTGGATGTACTGCCGCATGATGGGCGCCAAGGGCCTGCAGGCCGCGACCGAAACCGCGATCCTGAGCGCCAACTACATCAGCGCCCGGCTCAAGGACCACTATCCGACGCTCTACGCGAGCCCCAACGGCCACGTGGCGCACGAGTGCATCCTCGACCTGCGTCCGCTCAAGGACGCCAGCGGCGTCAGTGCCGAGGACGTCGCCAAGCGGCTGATCGACTACGGCTTCCACGCGCCGACCTTGAGTTTCCCGGTGCCCGGCACGCTGATGGTCGAGCCGACCGAAAGCGAACCGCTGGCCGAACTCGACCGCTTCATCGACGCGATGATCGCGATCCGGGGCGAGATCCGCCGCATCGAGGAAGGCATCTGGCCGAAAGAGGACAACCCGTTGCGCAACGCTCCGCACACCGCGGCCAGCCTGCTCGCGAGCGACTGGACGCGCCCCTACTCGCGCGAGCTGGGCGCCTTCCCGCTGGCCAGCCTGCGGCAGGCCAAGTACTGGCCGCCGATCGGGCGGGTCGACAACGTCTATGGCGATCGCAACCTGTTCTGCAGCTGCGTGCCGCTGGACGCCTACGTGAACGGCTGAAGTAGATACGCATTTTTACAATCGACGGCCCGCGGGCTGTCGATTTCGCTTCCGTTGCTTCGACGATCTCCCAGAGCCACCGGCTGTGGGCAGTCGATTCCCGACCGCCGCCGGCCTCGCAACCGAAGGAGCGAAGGACATGCGATTCATGGTGATCGTCAAGGCCAGCCAGGCGTCCGAAGCCGGCGTGATGCCGAGCCAGCAGCTGCTGACCGACATGGGCAACTACAACGAGGCGCTGGTCAAGGCCGGCGTGCTGCTCGCCGGCGAAGGCCTGCACCCGAGCTCGAAGGGGGCGCGCATGCGCTTCTCCGGCAAGGAGCGCACCGTCGTCGACGGCCCCTTCAGCGAGACCAAGGAGCTGATCGCCGGCTTCTGGCTCTGGCAGGTGCGCTCGAAGGAAGAAGCGCTCGAATGGCTGCGCCGCGCTCCCTTCGACGACGGCGCCGAGCTCGAGCTGCGCCAGTTGTTCGAGATGGACGATTTCGGCGCCGAGCTCACCCCCGAACTGCGCGAACAGGAAAAGCGGGTGTTCGACGCCTCCCGCTCGAAGCGGCCCTGAACGCACCGATGGAGGCACGACCATGAAATTCATGATCATCCGCAAGGCCGACCCCGAGACCGAGGCCGGCGCCATGCCGACCGCGCAGCTGGTGAGCGACATGATGGCGTACAACAAGGCGATGATCGATGCCGGCGTGATGCTCGACGGCATGGGCCTCAAGCCCAGCGCCAGCGGCGGCGCCCGCATCCAGTTCGCAGGCGGCAAGCCGACGGTGGTGGACGGGCCTTTCGCAGAGACCAAGGAACTGGTCGCGGGCTTCACCCTGATCCAGGTCGCGTCGCGCGAGGAAGCGCTCGAATGGGTCAGGCGCTGGCCGCCGATCGACGGCCACGGCAACGTCGCGCTGGAACTGCGCCAGGTCTACGAGGCGGAAGACTTCGGTGCCGAGTTCACGCCCGAGATCCGCCAGCAGGAAGCGCTTCTGCGCGAGCGCGCCGCGGCCCGCGGTTGAGACCACGACGCATGGACGCCACCGAGACGCACCGCACGATCAACGCCGTCTGGCGCATCGAGTCGGCCCGCATCATCGGCGCGCTGGCGCGCCGGGTGCGCGACGTCGGCCTGGCCGAGGAACTGGCGCAGGACGCACTGCTGGCGGCCCTCGAGCAATGGCCGCGCGAAGGCATCCCGGACAATCCCGCGGCCTGGCTGACGGCGGCCGCGAAGCATCGCGCGATCGACCTGCTGCGCAGGCGCACGCTGCACGCCCACAAGGAAGGCCAGATCGCCCGCGAGATCGATGCCCGGCACGCCATCGCCGCCGCGGACTTCGCCGACGCGGTCGACGCCGCCCTCGACGACCAGGTCGGCGACGACCTGCTGCGGCTGATGTTCACCGCCTGCCATCCGGTGCTGTCGCCGGAAGCCCGGGTCGCCCTGACGCTGCGGCTGCTGGGTGGACTCAGCACCGACGAGATCGCGCGCTCCTTCCTGCTGCCCGAGGCCACGATCGCGCAGCGCATCGTGCGCGCCAAGCGAACGCTGGCCGCCGCCCGCGTGCCCTTCGAGGCGCCGCGCGGGCACGAGCTCGGCGCCCGCCTGTCCTCGGTCCTCGAAGTCATCTACCTGGTCTTCAACGAAGGCTACGCAGCCACCGCCGGCGAGGACTGGATGCGGCCCGCCCTGTGCGACGAAGCGCTGCGGCTCGGGCGCATCCTGGCCGAACTGATGCCCGACGCGCCGGAGGTGCACGGGCTGGTGGCGCTGATGGAGATCCAGGCCTCGCGGGCCGCCGCGCGCGTCGGCGCCGATGGCGAACCGGTTCTGCTGCTGGCGCAGAACCGCGCCCGCTGGGACCGGCTGCTGATCCGCCGCGGCCTGGCGGCGCTGGAACGGGCGGAGCAGCTCGGCGGTGCGCTCGGCCCCTACGCGCTGCAGGCCGCCATCGCCGCCTGCCACGCCCGTGCGCAGGAGGCGGCGCAGACCGACTGGCCCCGCATCGCAGCGCTCTACGAGGCGCTGGCCCAGCTCTCGCCGTCGCCGATCGTCGAGCTGAACCGGGCCGTCGCGCTGTCGATGGCCTTCGGCCCGGCGGTTGGCCTGGAACACGTCGACCCGCTGCGATCCGAGCCCCAGCTGCAGGGCTACCACCTGCTGCCGAGCGTGCGCGGCGACCTGCTGGCCAGGCTGGGCCGAAATGCCGAAGCGTGCGAGGAGTTCAGGCGGGCCGCGGACCTCACGCGCAACGTGCGCGAGCGCAAGCTGCTGCTGGCGCGCGCGCAGGCCTGTGCGGGTGGCTGAAGGCCCGGCCCGCTATTTCTTCGCCACCGCCCCGGTGGCGACCTGGGCCCGCAGTTCCTTGAGCTTGGCCTTCATGCGGCGCTCGTTGACCGGACCCATGCGCACCAGCATCTTCTGGCCGGCCGACAGCGACTCGAGCTTCGGGTCGGCGAACTCGTAGCTGACCCAGGGACGCCCGCCCGCCATCTCGCCCTTCACCTCGGTCAGCTTCACCTGCACCGGTCCCTGGGGCTCGGGAGCCTGCAGCAGATGGTCGATGACGGCGACCAGCCGGTCGTTGAAATAGCGGTCCGGATAGCCCAGCTCCTCGTAGGCCTGCTGGAACAGCGGATAGAACCGGGCATAGAGCGCGGCCGCCCGGGCGCTGTCGACCGACTCGGCGAACAGCACGAACGGCGTGTAGCGGCTGGCGTTGTCGATCCCGATGGTCTTGACCTCGCCGTTGCCCTGGACCTCGAAGGCCTTGGGCGCGCGCTGAGTCGGCCACATGCGCGCCGAGGCCTGCGCGCGCGGCAGGTTGTCCACGGTGGCGACGAAATGGCGCACGAAGCCGCCGGTGTCGAGGAACGAAGCGACCGCCTTCTTGCCCAGCAGCTCGTTGAGCGCCGCGGCGACGCGCCCGTCGGCATCGTTCAGGGGCGGCAGTGCCGGTTCGGGCGGAGCCAGGGCATCGACCAGGTTCTGCGGGCCGGTCGCGACCGGAGCCGGAGCCGGCGCATCGGCGGGCCGGTCGGACGGCGGCGGTGCGCTGGCGGCGGGCGGCGCCGGCGCTGGCTCCTTTTGCAGGGACCATCGCCACCAGCCGAAGGCAGCGGCGAGAATCACCACCACGACGACGACCAAGGTCCAGACCGAGGACTCGCGCGCTGGCCTGAATTCTGCTGGGTCCCTTTCGGGCATGTTCGAATCCTCCTTTGAATCACGGGCAATGCATGCGGTCCATTGGAAACCACGCCGGCGCTTCGTGCCGTAACGCCCTGTGACCGTCAAGGAATCCGAATGGACATCGACTTTTCCACCCTCACCGAATACCAGCGCTACAAGCTCATGGCGAGCCTGATCGTGCCACGCCCGATCGCCCTCGTCACCACGCTCGGCGCCGACGGCGTCGTCAACGCCGCGCCCTTCAGCATGTTCAACATGCTCGGCGAGGAGCCGCCGATCGTGATGATCAGCGTCAACCGGCTGCAGGACAACGCGCTCAAGGACACGGCCGCGAACATCGTGCGCACCGGCGAGTTCGTGGTCCACCTGGCGGACGAGGAGATCGCCGAGCAGATGCACCGCTGCGGCGACCGCCATCCGCCGCATGTCAGCGAGCTCGATGTGGTCGGCTTCACGCCGCTGCCGAGCCGCTCCGTGAAGCCGCCGCGCATCGCCGAGGCCCCGGTGGCGTTCGAGTGCACGCTCTGGGAAACGCTGGAGACCGAGAGCCGGCAGATCTTCATCGGCCAGGTGCGCTGGATGCACGCCCGCGACGAGCTGATCGACACCGACGCCTGGCGGGTGCGGCTGCAGCACTACTTTCCGGTCGGGCGCTTCGGGGCGAGCTTCTACGTGAAGACGCGCGAGCGCTACGCGCTGGCGGCGCAGGAGCGGACGCGCAGCACGCAGATCGACGAGATGTAGGCGTGGCGCGCCTCAGCGCAGGCGCACCACATGCGCAATGCGAGCGGCACGCCCGACGATGCGGCCTGGGTCGCCGGATGGACGAGATCGCGTGGCGCAGCGCGGTTGCAAGCGATCCCGTGCAGGCAAAAAAAAAGCCACCCGGCGGGTGGCTTTTTTGCATCGACCAGGCGGGTGAACCGGCTGTGATGCTTCGCGTTTCCAAAATTCTCGAAAATCTGGAGCGGGAGAAGAGTCTCGAACTCTCGACCTCAACCTTGGCAAGGTTGCGCTCTACCAACTGAGCTACTCCCGCGAAGCCTTCGATTATAGAGTATTTTTTTCCGGTTCTGCTCCGGCCGGCAAATGAATTTGTCCGGTGCGCAGATCGAACTCGAACACCTCGCCGTAGCGGCCCCATTCGATCGCGGTCCGCAGCACCCGTTCGGCAGTCGCGCGGTCCAGGCTCTCCTCGAGCAGGTCGAGGAAAGGCTCCTGCGGCAATTCGCCCGCGGGCGCCTGCTCCAGGCTGTGGCGGATGTGCGCTGCCAACGGCACGTGCGCGAGCAGCTGCTGGCCCAGCAGCTGCTGGCGCAGCGTGTGCGCACCCGCGACGTAGTGGCGCCCCAGCTCGGTCAGGTGCAGGTCGGCATCCGCCAATTGCGCGAAGCCCAGCAGCGCCAGCGCCTGCGCCAGTGGCAGCAGGTCGTGGTCGGTGAGTTCGGCCTCCTCCGCCAGCTGCGGCAGGTCGGCGCGGCCTTCGCGGCCGTCTTCCACCAGCATCTCGAGCAAGGCCTCCATGCGGCCGATGTCGGCATCGGGCAGCCGGTCGCCCAGGTGCATGCGCGCCGGCTCCTCGGGCGCGCGGCCGGCCACCGGCGCGCTGGCCGTCATGAGCGCATAGGCCTCGTCGATCAGCGCCCGCACTTCGAGGCTGTCGGCGTCGCGCGGCCGCGCCAGCCGGATCGGCAGCTCGGCGCGCACGCGGCCCGGGTCGGCGGCGAAGATCAGCACCCGGTCGGCCATCAGCACCGCTTCCTCGATGTTGTGGGAGACGATCAGCATCGCCTTGGTCGGCATCGCGCCGCCGCCCCACAGGCGCAGGATGTCGTCGCGCAGGCGCTCGCCCGTGAGCACGTCGAGGGCCGAGAAGGCCTCGTCCATCAGCAGCACCTCGGGCTCGATCACCAGCGCACGCGCGATGCCCACCCGCTGGCGCATGCCGCCCGACAACTCGCGCGGCAAGGCGCCCTCGAAACCCGCGAGGCCGATGAGCTCGATCGCAGCGCTCGCGCGCCGGGCGCGCTCGGCCGGCGCGACGCCGCGCGCCTCGAGCCCGAGCTCGACGTTCTGCTGCACCGTGAGCCAGGGAAAGAGCGCGAACGACTGGAACACCATCGCAATGCCGCGCGCCGGCCCGTAGAGCGGCTGGCCGCGGTAGCGCACGCTGCCGGCGTCGGCGCCGATCAGGCCGGCGAGGATCCGCAGCAGGGTCGACTTGCCCGAGCCCGACTGGCCCAGCAGGGCCACGATCTCGCCCTCGGCCAGGCGGAAGTCGACGCCTTCGAGCACCGAGCGCGCAGCGCCGTCGGCCGAGCGAAAGGACTTGCCCACGCCCTTGAGTTCAACGATGGCTTCGGCCATGGGCCCTCCTCGCGCGTGGGTCATCAGAAGTGCATCCGGTTCTCGGCCAGCTCGTAGAGCCGGCGCCAGACGAAGTGGTTCATCCCCATCACGAACACGCACATCACGCCGATGCCCAGCGCGATGCGCGGGAAGTCGCCGATGGCCGTCATGTGGGCGATGTAGCTGCCCAGGCCCGCGGCCTGCAGCGTGGTGTCGCCCCAGGTCACGTACTCGGCGACGATGCTGGCGTTCCAGGAGCCGCCGCTGGCCGTGATGGCGCCGGTGACGAAGCTCGGGAACACCGCCGGCAGCAGGTAGCGCCGCCATTTGAGCCAACCCGTGAGCCCGAGGTTGCTGGCCGCGTAGCGCAGCTCGGTCGGCACGGTGGAGGCGCCCGCGATCACGTTGAACAGCAGGTACCACTGCGTGCCCAGCACCATCAGCGGCGCCAGCCAGATGTTGGGGTTGAGCTGCCAGCGCACGATGAACAGCACCGCCACCGGGAACATCAGGTTGGCCGGGAAGGCGGCCATGAACTGCGCCACGCCCTGCAGCCGCCCGGCCCAGCGCGGGTTCATGCCGATCCAGATGCCGATCGGCACCCACACCAGCGCCGCCAGCGCGATCAGCACCACCACACGGATCATGGTGTAGAGCCCGAGCACGAACACGTGCGCCACCTCGGACCATCCGACCTCGGTGTGGATGAAGCGCACCAGCCAGACCATGGCCAGCAGCACCGCGGCGGCGAGCACGGCGTCCCACACGCGCGCGGCGGCCGGGTTCGGCGCGCTCGGCCGGGCCTTGATCGAGGTGCCGTCGTGGTCGCGCCGGAACAGCAGCAGCGAGCGCTCGAGCAGCCGCGCCGCGGCGCCGATGCCTTGCCGGATGCGTTCGGTGCGCCGCAGCCAGGTCAAAAGCCAGGAGCGCGGCGCATCCTCGCTGCTGCCCTCCTCGAAGCGGAACTTGTCGGCCCAGGCGATCAGCGGGCGGAAGAACAGCTGGTCGTAGAGCGTGATCCCGATCAGCATGCCGCCGATGGCCCAGCCGATGGCGCCGAGGTCGCGGGCCTGGATCGCCATCGCGATGTAGGAGCCCACGCCCGGCAGCATGATGCTCTGGTTGGACACCGAGATCGCCTCCGAGGCGACCACGAAGAACCAGCCGCCCGACATCGACATCATCATGTTCCACAGCAGGCCGGGCATCGCGAACGGCAGTTCGAGCCGCCAGAAGCGGTGCCAGGCCGAGAGCTGGAACACCGAGGCCGCCTCGCGCAGCTCGGACGGCACGGTGCGCAGCGACTGGTAGAGGCTGAAGGCCATGTTCCAGGCCTGCGAGGTGAAGATGGCGAAGATCGCCGCGCACTCGACCCCCAGCAGGTTGCCCGGAAACAGCGCGATGAAGCCGGTCACCGTGATCGACAGGAAGCCGAGGATCGGGATCGACTGCAGGATGTCGAGCATCGGCACCAGCACCTTCTCGGCCGCGCGATAGCGGTTCGCGAGCACGGCGAAGGCGCAGCTGAACAGCAGCGAAGCCCCGAGCGCCAGGAACATGCGCAGGGTGGTGCGCAGCAGGTAGTACGGCAGCTGCCACGGGTCGAGGCTGATCGGCAGCGGCTGGCCGAGCTCGTAAGGCCGCGCCATCTGGGCGCCGCCGTAGGCCAGCGCGAACAGCGTCGCCAGCACCAGCGGCAGCAGCGCCCAATCCCAGCGGTTGCCGCCGGACGCGACGGCCTGGCGCGGAAAAAAGCGTTTGTCGAGCATGAGCGGGGGCGGAAGGGGTTCGGTTCACGGACCCGGTCCGCGCGCGGCGCCATTGTGCCTTCGCCACCGGACCCCAGCCTGACCGCCCGCGCCACGCCCCGCGCTGCGGCGGAAAAGCTACAGCGGAAAGGCCTGCAGCCCCGGTTGGCCCTCGGCACCCTGCACCGGCGTGTGGGCCGCGTTCATGATCCAGCAGACCATCGCGAAGTACCCCACCAGGGCCGACAGCTCGACCACCGTGGCCTGGCCGAAGCGGGCCTCGGCGGCGGCATAGGTGGGCTCGCTGACACCGTGGCGCTGCAGCAGCTCGAGCGCGAAATCGAGGGCCAGCTGTTCGTCCTCGGCCAGCGGCGCCGCGCGGCGGCCCAGGCGCAGCGCCTCGATGGCACCGGCATCGACGCCGGCCTTGACCGCCGCCGCCGCATGCAGCACCCACTCGAACTGGTTGCCGACCTCGCGCGCGACCACGCAGGTCACCAGCTCGCGCACGCGGGCGTCGAGCGCGCTGTCGAAGCGCAGGTACTCGCCCAGGCTGCCGATGCGCTCCATGAGCACCGGGCTTTGCAGCAGTGGCACGAAGGGGCCGAAGACGGCTTTGCGCGGACCGTCGATCAGCGCTTGCGCAGCGGCGCGCTGCGCCTCGGACATGGCCTCGGCGGCAGGCATCGGCAGGCGCTCGGCCCAGGGTTCGGTGTGGCCTTGTCGGATCAGCATGCGGACTCCTTTCAGTTGTTCGATGCGGGGCGGACGCTGCGCGGCGGGCGCAGCAGCCATGCGGCGCTGGCCAGCAGTGCCACGGCACCCGTCGCCAGCGCCATGAAGAGGCCGCCGAAGCCCGCCGCGCCGCCGCTCAGGGCGGAGGACAGCACCGGCCCGGCCATCTGGCCGATCGCGAAGGACGCCGTCATGCGGCCGAGCGCGCGCGCCGGGTCGCCCGCGGCACCGGCACGTGCCGCCTGGATGCCGGCCATGGTGGCGACCATGAAGGTCCCGCCCACCAGCAGCGCGGCCGCGAGCACGGTGCCCGCGGACAGGTGCAGCACCGGCAGCAGGCAGCCCAGCGCCATCAGCAGATGGCTGCCCGCCAGCACCTGCCGGCGCGACAGGCCCGCGAGCAGGGCCCCCGCCAACAGCGTCGACAACGCGGCCGCGGCGCCGAAGACCGGCCAGGCGGCACCGAACACCGCGGGGTTGTCGACCACCGCCCGCGCCAACACCGGCAGGAAGGTGGCCGGCAGGATGTAACCGAAGCCGAGCATGCCGTAGCAGATGACGAGGTCCCATTGCGCATCGCCCGCCCCTGGGTCCGCCCTGCCCCCGGTCGCAGGGGCCGCCACCGGGCCGGGCTCGCGCGGCATCAGCGCCGCCACCACGATCGAGCCGACCAGCGCCAGCAGGCCGAGATGCAGCCAGAGACGATCGGGCGCGACCTCGGCCGCGCCGGCGCGCCAGCAGTAAAGGCCCGCGAGCGCGATGCCGGCGCCGACGCCCGCATAGACCATCCCGGCGCTGTTCGGCCGGCCCAGGCGCGCCAGCCACGACAGGCACCAGACGCTGGTGCTCACCAGCGCCCAGGCGCTGGCGACGCCGGCGATCCCGCGCAGCAGCAGCCAGGCCGCGAGCGAATCGACCAGCCCCATCGCCGCCGTGGAAGCGACGATCGCGGCCAGCGACAGCAGGCCCGTGCGCTGCGGCGACAGGGGCAGCCGCGCCGCCGTCAGCGCACCCAGCAGGTAGCCCGCGTAGTTGGCCGCCGCCAGCCAGCCGCCGGCACCGACGTCGGCGCTGCCGGCGCGGATCATCAGCGGCAGCATCGGGGTGAAGGCGAAGCGGCCGATGCCCATCGCGATCGCCAGCGCCAGCAGGCCGGCGCCGCAGACGGCGAACAGGGAAGGCCGGGCGAGAGCGATGGAAGGGTTCGACATGGCTTCAGATTGGACGCAAAATCATCCCATCCGACAAATGAATTATTCAGAACATTCATTCTTGTTATGAGAACCATCGACCTCGACTCCCTGGAGATCTTCCGCACCGTCGTGGCCGAAGGCGGCGTGATACGGGCCGCCGACAAGCTCAACCGGGTGCAGTCCAACGTCACCACCCGCATCCAGCAGCTGGAGGAGCGCCTGGGCCAGAAGCTGTTCCACCGGCAGGGCCGCTCGCTCGCGCTGGCGCCGGCCGGCCACAAGCTGCTGCCCTATGCCGAGCGCCTGCTGCGCCTGGCCGACGAGGCCGAAAGCGAATTGCGCAGCGATCTCCCCTTCGGCACCTTCAGGCTCGGCTCGCTCGAAAGCACGGCGGGCAGCCGGCTGGCGCCGGTGCTGTCACGCTTCCACAGGCTCTATCCGGGGGTGGTAGTCGAGCTGGCGACCGGCACCACGGGCGCCTTGCTCAAGCGGGTCAGGGCCTTCGAGCTGGAGGCCGCGTTCGTGTCGGAGCCCTTCGCCGCGCCGGAGCTCGAATCGATGCCGGTGTTCGACGAAGAACTGGTGCTCATCACGGCGCGCAGCGTGGCCGCCGTG
Source organism: Variovorax davisae (assembly GCF_030316845.1). Taxonomy (GTDB): domain Bacteria; phylum Pseudomonadota; class Gammaproteobacteria; order Burkholderiales; family Burkholderiaceae_C; genus Variovorax; species Variovorax davisae. The sequence continues at coordinate 36,380 of NZ_JASZYS010000007.1, read as the reverse complement.
GGCCGTCCCGGCGACTTGGCCGATGCCACCTTGATCGCCTTCGCGCCCGGCTGCTCCTACCGCCGCCTGCTCGAGCAATGGCTGGTCAAGGGCGGCGTCTCGGCCTCGCGTTCGCTGGAGTTTTCTTCCTACCAGGCGATGATCGCCTGCGTCGCTGCCGGCACCGGCTTCGCGATCGTGCCGGTGTCGGTGCTGAAGGCACTGCGCGCCACGGCCGATGTCCGCCAGCACCCGCTGCCGGAGCGCATCCGCGGCAACCGCACGCACCTGGTCTGGCAGGGCACGCCGTCGGTGGCGCTGGCCCGGCTCGTCGAGATGCTGCAGAAGCCCTGACGAAAGGGCCTCAGCGCCTCAGGCTTCGGCCACGCGGGCGGGCTCGGCGCCCGCGATCTGCCGCAGCGCGCGCTCGAACACTTCCACCGGCTGGCCGCCGGAGATCAGGTGCTTGTTGTCGATGATGATCGCCGGCACCGAATGGATGCCCGCGTCGGTGTAGAGCCGCTCGCGCTCGCGGGTCTCGGCGGCGTATTCGTCGCTCGCCAGGATGGCCCGCGCACGCGCCGGATCGAGCCCCGATTCGGTGGCCAGGCGCACCAGCACCTCGGGGTCCGACGGATTCTCGCCATCGGTATGGCAGGCTTTGAGCAGCGCCTTCTTGAGCGCCGCCTGCTTGGCCAGGTCTTCCAGCTCGGCCCAATGCAGCAGCCGGTGGGCATCGAAGGTGTTGTAGATGCGCGGCCGGCCGCCCTCGCTGAAGGCGAAGCCGACCTCGGCGCCGCGGGCCCGGATCGCGGCGCGGGCCTGGGCCTGCTGCTCGCGGTTCGAGCCGTACTTCTGGTTCAGGTGCTCGAAGGTGTCCTGGCCTTCGGGCGGCATCTGCGGGTTCAGCTCGAAAGGCTGGAAGCACAGTTCGGCGGTCACCTCGGGCGCGACCTTGCGCAGCGCGGCTTCGAGCGCGCCCAGCCCGACGGCGCACCAGGGGCACGAGACGTCGGACACGAAATCGATGTGGAGTCGGGTGGTAGGCATGGCTCGGATGATGGGGCCGACGGCGCATCTTTCAAGCGCCGGGCGACGGATTCCCCTGCCCGCGTTGCGGCATCGCCGGCGCGACCAGCTCGCGCCCGAACTGCGCCACCAGGCCGCGCAGCCAGCGATGGGCCGCCGAATGATGGACCCGGTCGTGCCACAGCTGGTAGAAGCGCATGCGCGGGAATCCCGCCGGCGCGTCGAGCAGCGCCAGCGGCAACAGCCGCGCGTGGTACTCGGCGAAGTGCCGCGCGGTGGTGAACAGCAGCCGCGTGCTGGCCGCGATCGACGGCGCCAGCCCGAAGTAAGGCACCTGCACGCGGGCGTCGCGCCCGAGGCGGCGCTCGCCGAGGTAGGTCTCGACCACGCCGCGCTGCGCCATCGCATAGGGCACCGGCACCACATGCCCCGCGGCCAGGTAGTCGGCCTCGCTGACCTGGGTGGCGCCCTGGGCCAGCGGATGGTCGCGGGCCATCAGGCAGACCAGTTCGTCCTCCAGCAGCAGCGAGATGTGCAGGTGCTCGGGCGGCGACGGCCAGTTGCCGATCACGAGATCGAGTTCGTCGTCGCCCAGCGCGCGCTCGAAGTCGAAGGTGGGGCCGAGCGCGCGCAGCTCGATGCGGCAGCGCGGCGCCTCGGCGCCCACGTGCTGCGCCAGCCGCGCGATCCATGAGGGCGCGATGTAGTCCGGCGATGCGATCCGGAAGCGCTGCTCGGCGTCGGACGGCACGAAGGCTTCGGGCTCGACCAGCAAGGCTTCGAGTTCGCCGAGCGCGCGCCGCGCCTGCACGGCGAGACCGGCGGCGCGGGCGGTCGGCACCATCGCGGTGCCGTCGCGCACCAGCAGCGCGTCGCCGAAGATCTCGCGCAGGCGCTTGAGCGAGCCGCTCACGGCGGGCTGCGTCTGGTGCAGCCGGGCGGCGGCGCGCGACACGCTGCGCTCCTCCACCACCGTGGCGAGCACGCGCAGCAGATGGCCGTCGAGCAGATCGACGCCGCGTTGCATGGTGTTTTCCCTTAGGACTTGTCTATCGATATGTCCGATGCAGTCTATAGCGATTCGCATGCCGCCACGGTCTCGACAGGCCGGGAGCGCGCTGGCCCAATTCACGAACGCATCCGACGCCCCACCCGCATCCCGTCAAGGAGTTGTTCATGGCCACCCTGGAAGTTCCCCAACATGCCGTGCCCACTGCGCCGGCCAGCGCGCTCGACACGGCCTACAGCCGCATCACCTGGCGCATCATTCCGTTCATCTTCGCGCTCTGGGTCCTGGCCTGGGTCGATCGCGTCAACGTCGGCTTCGTCAAGCTCACCATGCTCGACGACCTGGGCTGGAGCGAAGCGGTCTACGGGCTGGGCGCGGGCATCTTCTTCCTCGGCTACTTCTTCTTCGAAGTGCCGTCGAACCTGCTGCTGCAAAGGATCGGCGCCAGGAAGACCATCATGCGCATCACCATCGGGTGGGGCATCGTCTGCGTCGCCACGATGTTCGTGAAGACGCCGGCGATGTTCTATTTCCTGCGCTTCCTCATGGGCGTGTTCGAGGCCGGCTTCTATCCCGGCATCATCCTGTACCTCACCTACTGGTATCCGAGCGAGCGGCGCGCCAAGGCCTTCGGCATCTTCATGTCGGCCTCGGCCATCGCCGGTGTCATCGGCGGGCCGCTGGCCGGCAGCATCATGAACAACCTGCACGGCCTCAATGGCTGGTCGGGCTGGCAATGGGTGTTCCTGATCGAAGGCATCCCGTCGATCCTTGCCGGCTTCGTGACCTGGTTCTACCTGACCGACCGGCCCGAGCAGGCCCACTGGCTCACGGCCGAGCAGCGCCGCCTCGTGCACGAGGACATGGCGCGCGACAGCAAGGCGCTCGGCCACCGCGAGGAGAGCCTGATCGCCTCGCTGAAGGACGGCCGCATGTGGCTGCTGATCCTGATCTTCTTCTGCATCATCGCGGCCAATTCCTCGCTGACCTTCTTCGGCCCCTCCGTGGTCAAGGAAGTGGGCTTCACCAACCCGGCGACGGTCGGCTGGATCATGGCCGCCTCGTACCTCTGCGGCGCCGTCGGCATGATCTGCAACGGCCTGCATTCCGACCGGCAGCAGGAAAGCCGCCTGCACTGCGCCTTCGCGGCGGCACTCGGCGCGCTCGGGCTGGCGCTCACGGCGCTCTTCATGAAGCAGAGCCCGGCGATCGCGCTGGCCGCGCAGACGCTGGCGATCGTCGGCACCATGAGCGCGATCCCGGTGTTCTGGCAGCTGCCGGGCCGCTTCCTCGCCGGGGCGGCGGCGGCGGGCGGCGTGGCGCTGATCAACTCGATCGCCAACCTCGCCGGCTTCGGGGCCCCGTCCATGCTGGGCGCCATCAAGACGTCGACCGGGCTGCTCTCGCCGGGGCTCTACATCGTGGCGGCGGTCGAGGTCTGCGCCGCGATCCTCATCATTGCCTTCGTGCCGCGTTTCGCGAAGAAGGCGGTGACGCGATGAGCGCGGTCATGCAGGCCGCCGAAGCGCCGGCGCTGACCCTGTCCGACATCAACCCGCTCGACCGCGTGCGCTTCGTCGCTGCACTGGGCGGCGTGTTCGAGCACTCGCCCTGGGTCGCGACCCAGGCCTGGGCCGAGCGGCCGTTCGCGAGCATCGACCATCTGCACCGCGCGATGATGGGCGCAGTGCGCGCAAGCTCCCGCGAGGCGCGCATCGAGTTCCTGCGCAGGCACCCGGAGCTGGCCGGCAAGGAGGCCCAGGCCGGCACCATGACCGGCCATTCGACCGCCGAGCAAGCCGGCCTCAATGCCCTGACGCGCAACGAGTTGCAGACGCTTCGGCGGCTCAACGCGGCGTACGCGGCGAAGCACGGCTTCCCCTTCATCATCGCGGTGCTCAAGAACACGCGCTCGCAGATCTTCGAGGCACTGCGCACGCGCATCGAGCGCGACACCGATGGCGAGCTCGAAGCCGCGCTCGAACAGATCTCGATCATCACGCGGCTGCGCCTGGGCAGGCTGCTGGCCCATTGAACGGAGCGAGCACGCCATGACTTCGCCCACCCTGACCCGCCGCGCCTTCCTGCCTGCGGGTCTCGCACTCGGCAGCCTCGCGGCCGGCGGCGCGGCCGCGCAGAACGCGCTGACGACCGCGCCGGTGTCGCAGATCGACCTGAGCCCGCGCCTCACGATGCATGCGATCGACACCCACAACGGCTCGCCCGGTGCCGGCATGAAGGTGCAGCTCTCCAGATACGACGGCGACGACCTGCACCTGCTGCGCCGCTTCGAGACCAACAAGGGCGGCCGCACCGACGAGCCCCTGCTGCTCGACGCCGCCTACCAGCCCGGCCGCTACGAGCTGCTGCTGCAGTTGGAGGACTACTTCGCCGCGCGCGGCACGCCGCTGCCGAAGCCGAACTTCCTGTCGCAGGTGCCGGTGCGCTTCCGCATCACGAACCCGGCGCAGCGCATCCACCTCGCGATCCTGTTCACCCCCTGGGGCTACTCGTATTACCGCGGCTCGTAAGCCCGCACAAGGAGACAAGGACATGGCCGGCATTTCCACCCACGTACTCGACAGCGGCACCGGCCGCCCCGGCGCCGGCATGCGCATCGATTTCTCGGTGCGCGACGGCGACGGCTGGAAGCTGGTGAAGACCCTCACCACCAACGCCGACGGCCGCACCGACCAGCCCGTGCTGGCGCCCGACGCGGCGCGCACGGGTCAGTACGAGTTGCTCTTCCACGTCGGCGAGTACTTCCGCCGCGAGCCCGGCGGCGGCAACGAGACGCCCTTTCTCGACACCGTGCCCGTGCGCTTCGCGATCTTCGACACGCAGCAGCACTACCACGTGCCGATGCTGTGCACGCTGTGGAGCTGCTCGACCTACCGCGGCAGCTGAGCGACGGCGCCGCCGTGCATCAAAGGCTGCGCCAGAAATCCACCAGCAGCTGGGTGAAAGCCAGCGGCCGCTCGACCGCGCTCAAGTGGGCGGCGTCGATGGCGGCGAGGCGCGACCCCGGAATCGCCGCCACCATTGCCTCGGACATCGAAGGCGGCGTGGCCTCGTCACGGGTGCCGGCGATCACCAGGGCCGGCACCGCGATGGCGCGGTTGCTCTCGCGGAAATCGATCGCCGCCACGGCCTCGCAGCTCGCGATGTAGCCGGCCGCATCGGTGCGCAGCAGCATGCCGCGCAACCGGCGGGCCGCCGCGGCACCTTCGGGGGTGGCCACGTAGCCGGGTGTGAGCCAGCGCGACACGGCGCCGTCGGCGATGCCCGCGACGCCTTGCGCCCGCACCGTCTCGATGCGGCTGCGCCAGGGGGCGGCATCCGGATAGCGCGACGCCGAATTGGCGATCACCACGGTCTTCAGCAACGCGGGGTGCCGGGCCGCCAGCGCCTGGGCCACCATGCCGCCCATCGACAGCCCGACGAAATGCACCGGCTCGCCTTCGGCCTCGCGCTCGATCAGCGCGGCCGCGTCGTCCGCCAGGTCCTGCATGGTGACCGGCCCGGCCACCGACTCGGAGGCGCCGTGGTTGCGGTGGTCGTAGCGCAGCACCGTGTGGGCTTGCGCCAGCAGCGCCGCCGCCCCGTCCCACATGTGGAGGTCGCAGCCCAGCGCATGGCCCAGGACGACGATCGGGCCACCGCCCTCGCGGACGACGTTCAAGCGGATCATGGGCTTTCCTTTCGTGGATGCGGCAGCGGCAGGCGAGGCAGCCAGACATAGGCGATCAGCACCAGCGCGGCGCCGGCCAGCGCCATCGGCAGCACCATCGGCCAGGCGCCATGGCTGAGTTCGGGGTCGACGAAGCCGGCGGCCACCTGGCCGACGACGAAGGCAACCGCCATCATCGCAAATCCGGACCACGACACCGCGCGGCCCGCCAGATGCGGCAGGTCGCCGACCGCGCCGGCCTGGCCGCAGGGCTGGTGGATGCCATGTCCGATGCAGTAGATCGCATGGCCCAGCAGCAGCGGCCAGGCCGCCAGCGGCAGCAGCCAGCAGCCCAGCGCCTGCACCAGCGGGCCGGCCAGGCTCAGCAGCGAGCCCAGTTGCACCGCACGCACCGCCCCCATGCGCCGCAGCAGGCGACGGCACAGCGTGGTGCTGAAGATGTAGACCAGCGAGCCGCCGGCCGGGATCCAGCCGTACCAGGCCGGCGAGAAGCCCAGGTAACTGATGTAGACCATCGGCGACAGCAGCAGGAAGCAGAAGATCCCCCCATAGGTGGCGGCGGCCAGCGAGGCCCAGGCTCGGAAGCTCGCGCTGGCGAAGACTTCGCGCAGGCTGCCCTTGGGCGCCGACGGGCCGGCGCTGTCGGCGCGCGTTTCGTGGAAGCCGCGCCAGCACAGCAGCCAGAGCAGGAAGGCATAGGCCGCCATGCCGCCCAACACCCAGCGCCAGCCCGCAGACTGCACCGTCCAGGCCCCCATCAGCGGCGCCAGCAAACCCACCACGCCGAGCCCGGTGAGGCCGCGCGCCATCACGTGCGGCCCTTCGTGCGCCGGATAGAGATCGCGCACCGCAGCCCGCGCGCAGACCAGGATCGCCGCCATCGAGAAGCCCTGCAGCGCCCGGCAGGCCACCAGCATCGGGATTCCGCTCGACAGCGCACAGCCCAGCGCCGCCAGCGCATAGCCGGCGAGGCCGATCAGCAGCACCGGACGGCGCCCGAACCGGTCCGACAACGGGCCGCAGGGCAGCTGCCCGAAACCGAAGGCGAGCACGAAGACCGTCAGGCTGGCGCTGGCCGCGCCCATGTCGCGCGTGATCGCCGGCAGGGCCGGCAGGTAGCTGTCGGTGGCGACCGGCTGCGCCGCCAGCAGCAGCGGCAGCAGCAGCGCGAACGAGATGCCGCGACGGGCTGCGGCGGAAGTCATCGTGCAGTGTCGCTGGGATCGAAGGCTTCGGAGGGCGACTGAAGAGCCAGCACCTGCGCCAGCGCTTGCACGCCGGCGGCCTCGGCCAGCGCCGGGTCGAGGCCATCGCCGGCGCTGCCGGGTGGCAGCGCGTGGCGCAGCCGGTCGATGTGCGACCGCATCCGCACGGCATCGACCTGCAGGCCGGGCAAGGCGTCCGCCAGCGCCCGCGCGCTGCCATGCGCCGACATCAGGAGCTGGGGCCATTCGGCCAGCGCGGCCTGCCAGCTGCCGGGGGCCAGCGCCTGCGGCATCGCGGCCAGCAGCGCCGCCACGCGCTGCGGAGCGCGCTGCGCGGCCGCCAGCGCGACCACCGACGCCGGCCGCTCGCCGCGGGCGGGATCGCCGGCCTCCGCCAGTTCGCCGATCTCGGATCGGCCCAGCAGCGCGATGTCGCTGGCGACCCGGCCCAGGCTGCCGACCATGAGCCCCAGTTCGCAGCCGAGCGCGATCCAGTCGTCGCGCTCGCTGCGCCAGTGGCCCCCCGGGTCGCGCAGGCCGAGCGCCTCGGCCAGCTGCCGGCGCACCGCAGCGCCCTGCCCCTGCATCCGGTCCGCCACGCCGGCGTCGGCGCCGAACTGCACCTGCAGCGCCTGCCGCGCGGCCTCGGCCAGCCGCGCACGGCGGCGGGCGAGCGGCGCCGCCCACTCGACGCACACCCGGCCGAAACTCGTGACCGTGCCCGGCTGCCCCAGCGGGCGCGCGAGCATCGCCGTGGTCGCATGGCGCTGCGCCTGGGCGAGCAGCGCCTGCACGGCCCGGGCAAGGTCGGCATCGACCAGCACCACGGCCTCGCGCGTGAGCAGCGCCATCGCGCTGTCGACCAGCGCCTGGGCGTCGCAGCCGAAATGCACGAAGGGCACCGCGTCGACGTTGAAGAGGCCGACCGCCTCCTTGAGGCTGTGGACCAGCGGCTGCGCGAGGCTGCCGGCCCGGCCGCTGTCGCGAACGATCTTGGCGACGTCGAACAGCTCGACCTTGCAGCTGCCGGCGATCGACGCGGCGGCCGAGGCCGGGATCAGCCCGAGCCCGGCCTGGGCGCGTGCCAGGGCGGCCTCGAAGCGCAGCATCGCGTCGACCACGCTGCGCTCGCTGAAGACGCCGCGCATCTCGGACGTCGAAAGCACCGCCTCGAAGAGGCTCATGATTCGCTCAATAGGCCAGCGTCGCCACCGCCCGCAAATCTTCCGGGGTCGCGCTGCCGAAACCGAAGAATTCGAGGTAGGCCGGAATCATCTCGAACAGCATGTCGGTGCCGACCTGCACCGCGCAGCCCTTGTCGCGCACCGCGCGCAGCAGGGGCGTGTATTCGCTCTTCATCACCACTTCGCCGACGAAGGTGGACGGCGCGATGCGCGCGACGTCGAAGGGCAGCGGATCGCCCTCCTTCATGCCGAGCGGCGTGGCGTTGACCACCAGGTCGAAGCCGGCCGGATCGTTGGAGCCGGTCGTGACCACCAGCTGCGGATAATGCGCGCGCAGGCGGCCGGCAAGAGCTTCCGACGAGGCCGCGCTGCTGTCGTAGAGCGCCATCTCGGCCACGCCGGCCGCGGCCAGCGAGGCGGCGATCGCCGAACCGACGCCGCCGCTGCCCGACACCAGCACCCGCGCGCCTTCCAGCGCACGGCCCTTGCGCTGCACGCCGCGCACGAAGCCGGCGCCATCGAACTGGTCGCCCAGCAAGGTGCCGTCGGGCCGCTTGAGGATCGCGTTGCAGGCGCCGGCGATCTTCGCGGTCGGCGTCGCCTCGTCGACGAGCGACAAGGTCGTGATCTTGTGCGGCATCGTGACCAGCGCGCCGCGGATGTTGGTCAGCTTGAACAGCGAGGCCAGCACGACGGCGTAGTCCTCGGCCTTGACGCCCATCGGCATCACGACGGCGTCGATGCCCTGCTGGTCGAACCAGGGGTTGTAGATCATCGGAGCCTTGAAGCTCTCGGTCGGGTAGCCCAGGTGGGCGATCAGGGTGGTCTTGCCGGAAATCATGGGGGTGTGGTCCTTGGGTCGGCCGGCCTCGCGCCAGCCACATGCGATTCGCTGATCCAGCGCGCGCTCTTCATCGCGCGCTGGCCGATGACCATCGGGTCGGAGTTGACGTAGTCGTCGTTGAAGACCTCGAAGGTGTAGTGGCCGCGGTAGCCCTTGTCCTCCAGCAGCTGCACCAGGTCGCGCACGTCGTGCAGACCCTCGCCCGGGAACAGCCGCTGGTGGCGCGCCAGCTCGATCATGTCGGCCTGGCGGTCGCTGTACTCGAAGAAGTAGTCCGCCAGCTGCACCAGGAAGATCTTCTCGACCGGCACCTCGGCCAGTTGCGCCAGCATCTCGGCACCGTCGTCGCCATGCACCGACATGTGGAAGAAATCCAGGTTGAGGCCGACGTTCTCGCGGTCGCAGCGGCGCACGATGTCCCAGGCCTGGTGCCAGCGATTCACGTGGCGGCCCCACGAGAGCGCCTCGTAGCAGATGCGGATGCCCAGCGGCGTCGCCAGCGTGGCGAGCGTGCGCAGGTCCTCGGCGGCGCGCTCCGGGTCGTCGATCGCCAGCGGCGAGGTGGTCGAGCAGCACAGCAGCAGGCCGGTGTCGACCAGCGCCATCTGGCGCAGCTGCTCGCGCGCCATCTCGAGCCGGTGCGGGCGCATCGCGTCGGGCGCGCATTCGAAGTCGCGCAGCGGCTGGAAGTCGGTGACCTTGAGCCCGCTCTGCTTCACCAGCTGCGCCGCCTTCTCGACCCCGGCCGGATGGTTGATCAGGTCGCGCGCCCACAGCTCGACGCCGGCGAAACCGGCCGCTTTCATGCATTCGAGCTTGTGGCCGAGCTCGCCACCCATGGTGACAGTGTTGAAGCCGAAGCGGTCGAGGGCGATGGCCATGGCAGTCTCTGGTTCGGGTGAATCGGTGCTCAGGCCACGAAGCGCAACTGGGCGCGCCGGGGCACATCGACGAGTTCGGGCTCGGGCTTGAGGTCCAGCACGGTGGGCCGGCCCTCTTCGAACAAGGGCCAGTGCGGCAGGCCCTCGCCGTTGGGGTTGCCGGTCTTTGCGAACCGGCTCCAGAAGCCCTGCATGAGGGCCGTCATGCGGTCGTCCTCGGCGCCCCAGTCGCGCGTGAGTTCGCGCGTGGTGCCGAAGACGTACGGGTATTCCGAGCTGTGGAAGACGCCGAGCGCCGCGGCCGGGTCGGCCTCGCGATAGCGCTGGCCCGGCCGGAAGGGCTGCATGTGCGCGAAGTGATAGACATAGGTCGGCGCCCGCAGGGCCTGGGCCCGCGCAGCCGCATGCACGCCGCCCGCGAACAGGCCGTCGCCGAACAGCGCCCGGCTCGAGGCCGCCGCCTGGGCGTCGTCGCCGGCCGGATAGAAGGCTTCGGCCTCGCCGGCGCGCGCGCCGAAGCGCTGCTTCAGCTGGGCCCGGAAGGCCTCTGCACTGGCCGCCGCCGGGAAGGCCGTGCCTTCGTCGCGGTTCCAGCCGGTGAGGAAGGGCACGGCCTGCTGCTCGCCGGCCTCGAAGGTCCGCGCCAGGGTGCGGGTGAGGAAGCGGCCGTCGACGATCGGCATGAAGCGCGCGCCCTGCGCCAGGTAGCGCTGCAGCAGTTGGTCCGCGCTCAAAGCGCGCAGCGCGGCGATGGCATCGCCGTCCGCGAAGGCCAGCCCCTGCGCTTCGCCGGCCGCCAGGTCCTCGGTCGGGCTGATGCCGAAGCTCTGCGCGATCGCGTGCCTGAACAGGCCGCGCGCCTCCAGCGAAGCCATCAGGGCCACGACCCCGTGGCCGCCGGCGGACTGCCCGAACACCGTGACCTTGGCCGGATCGCCGCCGAAGGCCGCGACATTGCGCTGGACCCAGCGCAGGGCCGCCGCCATGTCGAGCAGGCCGTAGTTGCCCGAGCTGCCGCCCGCCTCCGCGCTCAGTTCCGGATGCGCCATGAAGCCGAAGGGCCCGAGGCGGTAGTTGATCGTGACCAGCACCACGCCCTGCTGCGCGAGATCGCCGCGCACGAAGACCGGGTTGGCCGCCGAGCCCTGCTGGAAGGCGCCGCCATGGATCCAGACCATGACCGGCAGCGCCTCGTCGGCCGCTGCGGCGGGGGTCCACAGGTTCAGGCAGAGGCAGTCCTCGCTCATCGGCTGGACGCCCGAGAATTCCGCGTAGACCGAATCGGCGGCGCGGCCCGGCTGCACGCACTGCGGTGCGAAGCGGTCGGCCCGGCGCACGCCGTCCCAGGGCTCCACCGGTGCCGGCGGGCGCCAGCGCAGCGCACCCACCGGCGGCGCCGCGAAGGGCACGCCCAGGTAGGCGCGCATGCCGGTGGCGGCGTCGCGCACGCCGGCCAGCAGGCCGCCGTCGACGCGCACGGTCTCGGCGTCGGACACGGGCGGGGTGGCCGGCGACGCCATCGGCTGTTGCGGATCGTTGCGCATCAGGCGAAGGCCCTCGCGTTCTTGCCGAGTTCGTGCATCGGCACCTGGTAGGTCTCGCGCGCCGTGAAGATCGAGATCGCGGCGATCACGCAGGACGCCGTCACGAGGGCCGCCACCGGCATCCAGCCATTCGGTCCCTCGCCCATGATCGCGGCGCTGATGGTGGGAGCGAAGCCGCCGAGCGCGAAGCCGATCTGGGTGCCGATCGCCATGCCCGAGAGGCGCACGCGGGTGTCGAACATCTCGCCGTAGAGCGAGGGCCAGATCGCGTTCGAGGCGCTGTAGACGATCCCCGAGGTGAGCAGGCCGAAGATGAAGATCAGCGTCAGGTCGCCACGGCTGATGGCCCACAGCGTCGGCCAGATCAGCACCGCGCAGCCCAGCGCGCCGAAGATGAAGACCGGCCTGCGGCCGATGCGGTCGGCCAGGATCGCCCACAGCGGGATCGCGGCCAGCGCCACCACGTTGCTGCACACCAGCAGCGTCAGCATGGTGGCGCGCGGGATATGCACGGTGTTGACCGCATAGGACAGCACGAAGAGGCCGAAGATGGTGCTCACCACCGACACCAGGGCGCCGAAGATCACGCGCAGCACGGCCGGCGTGTGGTCGCGGAACAGCACGGCCGCGGGCAGCTTGACGGTCTCGTTGGCGTCGGCCTCTTCCTTGAAGGCCGGGGTCTCGGGCAGCGTGCGGCGGACCCAGAAGCCCACCGCCACCACGATCGCGCTCAGGAAGAACGGAATCCGCCAGCCCCAGGAGAGCAGCTGGTCCTCCGGCAGGGCCGAGATCGGCAGGAACACCAGGGTCGCCAGGATGAAGCCCATCTGCGTGCCGCTCAAGGTGAAGCTGGTGTAGAACGCGCGCCGGTGGGCCGGTGCGTGTTCGAGCGTCATCGAGTTGGCGCCGGCCTGCTCGCCGGCCGCCGACAGCCCCTGCAGCAGGCGCAGGATGACCAGCATGATCGGCGCCGCCATGCCGACCTGGTTGTAGGTCGGCAAGAGGCCGATCAGGAAGGTCGAGATGCCCATCAGCAGCAGCGTGAAGGTCAGCACCTTCTTGCGGCCGAACTTGTCGCCGACGTGGCCCATGAAGAAGGCGCCGATCGGGCGCGTGATGTAGCCGACGCCGAAGGTCGCGAAGGCGGCCACCGTGGCCAGCTTGGGGTCGATCGACGGAAAGAAGATCTTGCCGAACACCAGCGCCGCCGCCGTGCCGTAGATGAAGAAGTCGTAGTACTCGACCGCGCTGCCGATCCAGCTCGCGAAGGCGGCCTTGCGCGGCGTCTTGAGCCCTTCGGGCTCCGGCTGCGTCGCGCGTGAGTCCGCCGCGTTGAGGGTGATGGCCATCGTGATTGTCTCCTGGGGAAGTGGGGAAGTGCTGGAACGGGCGGGCGCTGGCTCAGGCCACGCTCGCAGAGTGGTAGCGCAGGGGATGGCGGATCTCGTCGGCCATGGCCGCGGGGTAGATCAGCTCGCGCAGGAAATCGGCGTCGTGGCGCAGCGCATGGGCGGCGTCGCGGTGGCCGAAGAATTCGAAGTAGTGCGGCATCTGCTGCACCAGCATCTCGAAGCCGGCCTGGGCATGGAGGCCGCGCTCGCGGGCGGCGCGCACCAGCGGCGTCGGCTGGTTGCGCAGCAGGATGTCGAACAGCGCGGCGTGCGGCTCCATGCGCGCGACGTCGACCGGCAGCGCGTCGTCGGGCTGGAGCCCGAGCGCCGTGGCGTTGACCACCAGGTCGTAGCCGGCCGGGTCGCTGCTGTCGACCGCCACCGTGGTGGCATCGAAGAAGGCGTCGAGTTGGGCCGCGACGCCGGCCGCCTTGCCGGCCACGACGTCGTGGAAGGCGATGTGCTCGGCGCCGTTGACCGTGCCGCCTTCGGCCAGGGCGACGCCGATCGCCGCCGCGCTGACGCCGGCGCCCAGGATCAGCACGCGCTTGCCGCGGAAGGGGATGTTGTAGTGGTCGAGCGCACCGAGCAGGCCCTCGCCGTCGAACAGGTCGCCTTCGAGCTCGCCGTTGGCGATGCGCCGCACCACGTTGACTGAGCCGGCCACGCGGCCGAACAGGCCGCAGCCGTCGAGCAGGTCCACCAGCAGCGGTTTGTGCGGCGGCGCGATCGCCATGCCGCGCACGTTCTTCGCCAGGAAGGCGGCCTTGACGAACACCGCCAGGTCGCGCTTGGCGACCTGCACCGGCACCATCACGGCATCGATGCCGCAGCGCTCGAAGACCGCGTTGAACATCCGCGGCAGGCGGACGTTCGTGACCGGGTCACCGGGGAGCAGGTAGACGGAGGTGCTGCCGACGATGGAGGGGAACATGGGTGGTGTCTCGCTTCAAATTGTTCGAATATCGCGCGATTTCGAAGAAGCGGCGCTAATGTAGGTCGCCATCCGCCGGCTGCGATCGTTCGCCCCTCGCAGGAAAATCGATCATCGAACACAAATGATCGATAATCGCACGCATTCAGGGTTTCCCCGAGAACGATGACCACCGACGACTTCCCCCCTCCTGAACTCGACAAACGCGACTGGATCGCCGGCCTGGAGCGCGGCGTGGCCGTCATCGAAGCCTTCGACGATGCCCATCCGCGGATGACGGCCAGCGAGGCCGGCCAGCGCACCGGCATGACGCGAACCGCCGCCCGGCGCTACCTGCTGACCTTGCAGCACATGGGCTACGTGGCCGGCGACGGCAAGCTGTTCTGGCTGACGCCGCGGGTGCTGCGGCTGGGCCAGTCCTACCTCGAGTCGGCGCGGCTGCCGCGCATCGTCCAGCCCTTCCTGCAGCGGGTGGCGGCGGGCACGCACGAGATCGCCTACCTGAGCGTGATGGACGGCGACGAGGTGGTCTACATCGCGCGCAACGGACCGAATCGCAGCATGAGCACCGGCTACGTGCTGGGCGCGCGGGTCCCGGCCCAGGTCACGGCTGCGGGCATGCTGATGCTGGCCCTGCGCAGCGACGCGGAGCGCAGCCACTGGCTCGACACCCGCGAACTCGCGGTCTTCACGCCGCACACCATCGCCAGCAAGGAGCGCATGAAGCTGGAGCTGGCGCGCATCCGGGCCCAGGGCTGGGCACTGTCGGAGCAGCAGCTGGACCTCAACTCGCGCGGCATCGCGGTGCCCCTGCGCGACCGCCACGGCGACCTCGTGGGGGCGCTCAACATCACGATGCCGATGGGCCACGAAGGCAGCGAAGACGCCGTGGCGCGCGTGCTGCCGGTGCTGCGCGAGACGGCGCAGGCGATGCGCGGGCTGCTCTGAGCCCCGGCCGTCAATGGCCGGCCGCGCCGCCCCATGCGGTGGCGATGGCCGCGGCCCCCGACAGCATCAGGCCGGCAGACCAGAGCGTGTCGAGGTCGAGCCAGGCGCTGCGCAGCGCCTTCAGGCCCAGGTAGCGGTAGACCAGCCAGGCGACGCAGAGCCCCGAGCCGATCATCGCGGCCGAGTGGACCAGTGAGACCGCGACCGCCGTGGCGGCGCTGGCGCGCATCAGGGCCAGGGTGGAGGGCGGATCGAGCGCCGGGTCGGCCGGGACGCCGCACAGCCCCACCAGGATCGGCAGCAGCATCAGCCCGGCGCCGTGCGCGCTGGCCATCAGGAAGGACCACAAGGTCAGCTGGGTCGGCCGCAGGCGCCGGCTCCAGCGGTGGCGCCCGGGCCGGACCAGCCGCCAGGCGCCGAAGGCCAGCACCAGCAGGCCGACGGCGATGCGGATCTCGCGGCCCCAGGGCAGCAGGCTCGCCAGCAGCGCGAAGGGCAGCAGCACCAGCGCCATGGCCAGCAGATGGCCGGCCCCCAGCGGCAGCCAGGTGGCGAACACGGCCGCGCCGCGCTGGCGCTCGAGGCCGTTGGCCACGGCCAGCGGCCAGCCCATCGCGGGATTCAGTCCATGGTAGAGGCCGATCGCCACCACCCCGGCCCAGAGCGAAGCGGCAGCGAGGGGGCTCACGGCGGCTCGGACGCCTCGCTTCAGGCCGACGAATAGCAGAAGGAGTCGGTCGAGCAGTCGCCCCCCTGCAGCCGGACCTGGTGGGCGCCGTAGTCGCTGCCGAAATCGACCAGGAAGTTGGGGTCCAGCGTGAGGCCCCCGTCCGCACCGACGTGGCACATCGCCTGCCGGCCCGGCACCCCGTCGGGGTAGAACTGGGCGTCCCAGCGGCTGTAGAGCGAGTTGGTGAAATGGACGCGCCGGCCGTCGCGGCTGATCTCGGTCATTTGCGGTCCGCCGCCGAAGACCGTGCCGTTCGGGTGCGGCGTGCGCCGCGCGATGCCGCCGATATGCACGCTGCCCGCCAGGCGCGGGTTCATCGGGTCGGAGACCTCGTACTGGCGCAGCTCGCCGGTGCCCCAGCAGGCCACGTAGAGGAAGCGGTCGTCCAGCGACAGGTCGATGTCGCTGACCAGCGGCGGCACGGCGCCGAAGCCCTTCAGCAGCGGCGGCAGCAGCGCGGCATCGGCCGGCTCGGGCGGAATCACCGCCGTCTTCTTCGCATGGAACTGGCCGCCTTCGCGCCACCAGGTCCAGATCGAGGCTTCGAGGTTGGTGGTGTCGACCACCACCCCGACGAAGCCGTATTCGCGCGTCGGATCGTGCGCGGGCCGGACTTCCAGCGCCATCTGGTGATGGGCGCCCAGGTCGATGGTCTGCACGTGGCGGCGCCCGCGCAGGTCCCAGAAGTGGAGCTGGTGCCCGTAGCGGTTGCCCAGCAGGTCTTCTGCCACGATCCCGCCCTCGAACTGCGGCGGCAGGCCCCATTCGCTCGACACCATGTAGTCGCGCGGCAGGTTCCACCAGAAGTCGTAGTGCAGCTTCTGCGGCCCGCGCTCGATCTCCCACTGGCCGAGAATCTCGAAGCTCTCGCAGTCCATCAGGAACACGCCCGGCGGCCCGTCGGTCCCGTCGGCGCCGGCACCGCCGAGGGTGCTGATGTACAGGCCCTCGGGACCGCAATGCACCGTGTGCGGGCGCGAGTAGCCGGTCTTGCGCAGCACCTCTTCCGGCTCGATCACGCGGGCGATGGTCGGCCGCACGGGGTCGGGCTGCGTGTCGACCACGTAGATGCGGGACGAACGGATGCCCGGGATGATCAGATAGCGCCGCTTCAGGAACGCATGGCCGGACATCGGCGACAGCGCGGAGCTGCAGGCGTTCCAGCCGAAGTGATGGAATTCGTCGCCCCGGTTCGGCATGTCCAGCCGGTGCAGCACCCGGCCATAGGTGGCTGAGGCGGGGTCGACGTCCACCACCGCCAGCGCATCGGGCCGGGAGGCATCGGGCGACAGCAGCGCGGTGTAGGCGATGCGCTCGGCATCGGCCTCCATCGCCAGCCGCGGCGAGGCGTGGAAGGTGGGATCGGTTCGCAGCGATTCGAGCATGGTGCGCTCCTGCAGGCGACGGCGCGTCAGTATGCGCCTGTCGCCGGCTCTCTCAAAAACCCCCTGAGCCGGTCCGGGACTTTCCGTGCGCCGCTGTCCTCAGGCCGCGGCCCTGGCCAGCTTGGCATCGGCCAGCGTCTGGGCCCGCATGCGCTCGTAGTCGGGCTTCGGCACCGGCACCGCCTGGGCGTTGCCGAGGTCGTTCAGGTGGACCCGGTAGGTTTCGCGCGCACTCAGCACCGCCAGCGCCGAGATGACGGTGATGCCGAAAGTCAGCGCGCCGATGGTCAGCGGGATGTTGGCCGCGCCCGGGGGCGCCACGGCGACGAAGAGCGCCGGCAGCAGGGCCGTGATGGTGGTGCCGATGTTCTGCGAGATCGCCATCGCCGAGCAGCGGGTGCGGGTCGGGAACAGTTCCGGGTAGAAGCTCGGGAACACGGCGTTGTAGCCCTGGTAGACGATGCCCCACATCAGCAGCGACATGACGATCGCCAGCGGCACGTTGTGGATGCTGATCGCGTAGAGGTAGCCGAAGGACAGCAGGCCGGCGCCGAGCGCACCGATCACGATCGGCGGCTTGCGCCCGACCTTGTCGGACAGGTTGCCGATGAACGGGATCACGATCACGGCCAGGATGTTGCCGAGCACCGGGATCCACAGGTAGACGTCCTTCTGGAAGCCGATGCCGTAGGCCGGCTGCACCGCATAGGCGGCGCCGAACACCGTGGCCACCACCGGGATCACGTTCATCAGGGCCGCGCAGACCACGCGCAGCATGTCGCGCCAGCTGTTGGTGAAGGCCTCGATGATCGGCGCCTTGGGCGCCGCATGCGCCTTGTCGACCTCGGCGAAGGCCGGCGTCTCGTCGACTTCGCGGCGGATGATGTAGCCGGCCACGATCACGATGAAGCTCAGCAGGAACGGAATGCGCCAGCCCCACGACAGGAAGGCGTCCTCGGGCATGAAGTGCGCGAGCGGGAGGAACACGGCGGCCGCCAGGATCTGCCCGGCCTGGACGCCCTGCAGGCTGAAGCTGGCGAAGAAGCCGCGGCGCCCGAACGGCGCATGCTCGAGGATCATCGAGCTGGCGCCGGCGATCTCGCCGGCCACCGCGAAGCCCTGGATCAGCCGCAGCACCACCAGCAGCGCCGGTGCCAGCAGGCCGACCTGGGCGTAGGTCGGCAGCAGCCCGACCGCGATGGTCGAGAAGCCCATCAGGAACATGCACACCAGCAGCACGTGCTTGCGTCCGCGCGTGTCGCCCCAGTGGCCGAGCACGAAGGCGCCGATCGGCCGTGCCACGTAGCCCACGCCGTAGGTGGCGAGCGAGGCGATGATCGCGATCCGCGGATTGCCCGAGGGAAAGAAGATCTGCGGGAAGATCAGCGACGCCGCCGTGGCGTAGATGAAGAAGTCGTAGTACTCGAGCGCCGAGCCGATCCAGCCGCTGGCGGCGGCCTTCCTCGATTGGTGCCGGCCTTGCGGCTCGTGGTCGTTGGGGTTGCTCATTTGTCTCTCCTTGTGGGTTCCGGGGGGTCGGCGGGCGCTTCGCTGCCCGAGGAGGCGACTTTGGACCGCCTCAGGGTTCTCCACAACGCAGGAGGCGCACGTCGCGAGCGATGATCGACCGCGCCCGTGCACCTTGCGCACGAAAACCGGGTTTCCCCCAGCCATGTCCTCCCCTGCCGAGCCACCCCCCATCGACCGCAAGCTCCTCATCGAAGGCCTCGGCAAGGGGCTTCGGGTGATCGAGGCCTTTTCGGAGGACCGGCCCCGCCTGACCGCCACCGAGGCCGGCGAGCGCGCCCTGCTGACCCGCACCGCCGCCCGCCGCTACCTGCTGAGCCTGGTGCACTACGGCTATGCGGCGACCGACGGCAAGTACTACTGGCTGCTGCCGCGGGTGCTGCGGCTCGGCCAGGCCTTCATGGAGGTCGCGCGGGTGCCGCGCATCGCCCAGCCCTTCATCCAGCGGGCGTCGATGCAGTGCGGCGAGTCGCTCAACGTCGTCACGCTGGACGGGCACGAGGTGGTCTACCTGTCGCGCAGCAATTCGCCGCGCGTGGTGTCGATCGGCTTCCACCCGGGAGCGCGGGTGCCGGCCCACGTGGTGGCGCCGGGCCTGGCGCTGTTGTCGACCCTGGACGACGCCGGCCTCGATGCCTGGCTCGCTGCCCACGACTTCGCCAGCTTCACCGGCTTCACGGTGGTCGACCCAGGCCGCTTCCGCGACAACGTGGGGGTGGCGCGCCGGCTCGGCTACGCGCATGCCGACCAGTACCTCGACTTCGGCCTCAGCGGCCTCGCCCTGCCCCTCAAGGACCGCAAGGGCCATTGCCAGTACGCGCTCAGCGTCACGGTGCAGCGGCAGGTCTATCCCGACACGCAGCTGGTCGACAAGCTGCTGCCGGTGCTGCGCGACGTGGCCGAGGCGCTGCGGCCGATCATCTGAGACCCTGCCGGGCAAGCGCGTATCGGCGCCGGGTGCTGGCGGACTGGTTCGAAGCGGCGCCAACCTGTAATCTCCTCGTTCCTCACTTTCAAGGATCGACATGTTCGTGGTCTGCGGCGAAGCCCTGATGGATGTCTACACGGGCGAAGCCACCCCCACCGGCCTGGCGCTCGATGCCCGCATCGGCGGCTCGCCGCTCAACGTGGCGCAGGGCCTGGCCCGGCTCGGGCGGCCGGTGGCCTTCCTGGCCGGCCTGTCGACCGACGCCTTCGGCGAGCGCCTGCTGGCCTCGCTCGCGGCCGAAGGGGTCGACACCTCGCTGGTCGTGCGCAGCGACGCGCCCAGCACGCTCAGCGTGGTCAGCGTCGATGCCCGCGGCGTGCCGCGCTATGCCTTCCACGGCACCGGCGCGGCCGACCGGCAACTCAGCCACGACACCCTTCCGGCGCTGCCGCCGACGGTGCGGGTGCTGCAGTTCGGCTCTTATGCGCTGGCGGTCGAGCCGGTCGGCAGCGCGCTGCTGGCGCTCGCCGCCCGCGAACGCGGGCAGCGGCTGGTGGCCTACGACCCCAACGTGCGCCTCAACGTCGAACCCGACGTGGCGCGATGGCGCGCGCTGGTCGACCGGATGGTCTCGATCGCGCACCTGGTCAAGGTCAGCGACGAGGACCTGGGCCTGCTCTATCCGGCCGAGACGCCCGAGCAGGTCGCGGCGCGCTGGCTGGCGCAGGGCGCGGTGCTGGTCGCCGTGACCCGCGGCGGCCAGGGCGCCAGCGCCTGGACCCGAACGGCGCGGGCCGACGTGCCGACGCCGCAGGTGAAGGTGATCGACACCGTGGGCGCCGGCGACACCTTTCAGGCCGGGCTGCTGACCTGGCTCGACGAACACGACGCCTTGACGCCCGGGGCGCTCGCCGCACTCGATGGCCAGGCGCTCGGCGCCCTGCTCGGCTTCGCGGCCAAGGCGGCGGCCATCACCTGCTCGCGCCGGGGTGCAGACATGCCGA
This sequence comes from Variovorax davisae, assembly GCF_030316845.1. GTDB lineage: Bacteria > Pseudomonadota > Gammaproteobacteria > Burkholderiales > Burkholderiaceae_C > Variovorax > Variovorax davisae. The sequence goes on along the minus strand of NZ_JASZYS010000007.1, from coordinate 16,167 downwards.
GGCGGGCCGAGTTGGACTGAGGCTTCAGCGCGGGTCGAAGCCCGCGATGAAATCCTCGATCCGCACGATCGTGATCGCCGTGCCGCCGGCCAGCACCAGCAGGTCACGGTCGCCGGTCACCAAGGTCGCCGCGCCGGCCGCGGCCAGATGCAGGAACGGCAGATCGAAAACATCGCGGCATGCGGGCACCTCGGGCGGCGGGTCGGGCACCACCACGACCTCGGCGAACGGCAGGTAGTCGCCCAGCAGTTCCTCGCGCTCGGCGGGCGAGAGGCGGAATTTCGGATAGGCCAGCACGCGAAGCAACTCGGCGGCCGTGGCCGCGCTCACCAGCGGCACGCAGGCGCCCTTCTGCCAGAGGCTGCGCAGCCGCGCCGTCGCCGGGCCACCGAACAGCAAGGCCGAAACGACGACGTTGGTGTCGAGCACCACCCGGATGGCGGCCACGCGGCTCAGGCCTTGGGCTTGCGTCGGGTGGCGGGGTCCCGGTATGCGGGCGCGGCCTCGGCGGCCACCGGCACCGGCTGCGTGCTGCGGGCCCAGTCCACCGCGTCGGCCACGTCCGAAGCGCCCAGGCCCAGCGCCGCCAGCTTGGCCCGCACGGCGTCGCCGCGCTGGATGCGCACCGGGGTCAGGACGATCTGGCCGTCGCGCAGCGCCACGTCGAAATATTCCGGGACGTCGCCGAGCTGGTCCGTCACGCTGCGCGGCAACGTGAGCTGGTTCTTGGAGGTCATCTTGGCGAGCATGGCATTCCCTCGAGTAAGGAATCCTTACTTTAGCCTTGATCCACCCCCACAGTCAAACCGCGCCGCCGAGCCGCTGCGCCCGCCACGCACAGCCGCTCGCGATCGCCGCCACCACCGTCGCCACGCCGAACATCGCGACATAGCCGAAGCGCTGCGCGATGGCGCCGCCCACCAGGACGCCGAGCACGCCGCCGAAGCCATAGCCGATCACCGTGAACAGCGCCTGCCCGCGGCCGCGCAGCCGGCCCGGAAAGTGGCGCGACACCATCGCGATGCAGGTGGTGTGGTGGGCCGCGAAGGACAGCGCATGCAGCGCCTGCGCCACCACCAGGGCCCAGATCCATTGCCCGCAGCCGGCCGTGATGCCCAGCCGCAGCACCGCCGCGACACCGCACAGCAGCAGCCAGCGCGGCATCGACAGCAGCCCGAGCAGCCGCCCCTGCAGGAAGAACCAGACGATCTCGGCCACCACCGAGAGCGCCCACAGGAGGCCGATCGTGCCCTTGCCGTAGCCCAGCGAATCGAGGTAGAGCGAGAGAAAGCCGTAGACCGCGAAGTGCGCCATCACGTGGAAGAACAGCGAGACGAAGAACCAGCGCACCGCCGGATTGCGCAGCACCGGGCCGACCGGCTCGCGGGCCTGCGCGTGCTGCGACACCGGTTCGCGCACGTCGGGCAGCCGCAGCGTCGCGATCAGCACGATCGCCAGCGTGCCGCCGGCCCAGGCCGGAAAGTGCCGCATGCCGAAGCGCTCGAACCATTCGCCGGCGAAGAACACCGTGACCAGGAAGCCCGCCGAGCCCCAGAGCCGGATGCGGCCATAGCGGCCCCAGTCGCCGGCCACCAGGTGGGCCATTGCGGCCTCGGTGAGCGACATCATCGAGCTGGTGTGGGTGAACATCACGAGCAGCACCAGCATCAGCCACCACGGGCCTCCGTTCCACCAGAGGCCGAACGAGGAGACCAGCGCCACCGCGGCGCTGAAGCGCAGCAGCTTGACGCGCTCGCCCGTGTGGTCGCTCAGCGCGCCCCAGGCATATGGCGCGAAGACCCGGGTCACCGACTGCACCGAGGTCAGCAGGCTGATCACGAAGATCGGCAGCCCGAGGTCCTTGAGCCACAGCGGCAGGTAAGGATTGAAGAAGCCGATGTGGGCGAAATAGCTCGCCGACAGGGTCGCGAACGCCAGCAGGTGGCCGCGCCCCCCCGCGGCGGGCGGCGCGGACGCCACTAGAGGAACGAAGCCTGCGGCGAGGGATGTTCCGGCAGCTCCGGCGCATGCACATCGCCGCACTGGGCGCGGTTGCGCAGCGCATGCTCCATCACGACCAGCGCCAGCATCGCCTCCGCGATCGGGGTCGCCCGAATGCCGACGCAGGGGTCATGCCGCCCCTTGGTCACGACTTCGACCGGCTGGTTGTGGACATCGATGGATTGGCGCGGGCTGATGATCGAGCTGGTCGGCTTGATCGCGATGCTCACCTCGAGATCCTGGCCCGTGCTGATGCCGCCGAGCACGCCGCCCGCGTTGTTGGTCACGAAGCCCTGCGGCGTGATCGAGTCGCCGTGGGTGGTGCCGCGCTGCGTGACGCTGGCGAAGCCGGCGCCGATCTCGACGCCCTTGACCGCGTTGATGCCCATCATCGCCCAGGCGATGTCGGCATCCATCTTGTCGAACAGCGGCTCGCCGAGGCCCACCGGCACGTTCGACGCCGTGACCCGGATGCGGGCGCCGCAGGAGTCGCCGGCCTTGCGCAGCGCGTCCATGTAGGCCTCGAGCTGCGAGACGTCGGCCATCGGCGCGAAGAAGGGGTTGTTCGGCACGTGCTCCCAGCCCTCGAAGGGGATCACGACGTCGCCGATCTGCGCCATGCAGCCGCGGAAACGGGTGCCGTACTTTTCGAACAGCCACTTCTTGGCGACCGCGCCGGCGGCCACCATCGGTGCCGTCAGGCGGGCCGACGACCGACCGCCGCCGCGCGGGTCGCGGATGCCGTATTTCTTCCAGTAGCTGAAGTCGGCGTGGCCGGGGCGGAACTGCTGCGCGATCTGGCCGTAGTCCTTGCTGCGCTGGTCGGTGTTCTGGATCAGCAGCGCGATCGGCGTGCCGGTGGTCTTGCCTTCGTAGACGCCGCTCAGGATCTGCACCGCGTCAGGTTCGTTGCGCTGCGTCACGTGGCGGCTGGTGCCGGGGCGGCGCCGGTCGAGGTCGCCCTGGATGTCGGCTTCGGTCAGAGCCATGCCGGGCGGGCAGCCGTCGATGACGCAGCCGATCGCCGGGCCGTGGGACTCACCGAAGTTGGTGACCGCGAATAAGGTGCCGAAGGTATTGCCGCTCATGGCGGGGATTATCCCAACAAAGGCGCGATGCTCCGGCTGGTCGGCCAGATCGACCTTCCAATGGCCGGCCGCGATCGGCTCGCCAGCGGACCAGCGGGTGGGCCGGGAACCGCCGGGCGTCATGGAAGCCGAACAGTTCGTCATGGTTCAGCACGCTCTGGCGCAAGGTCGGCCACACGAATTCGCGCGGGAAGATCTGGTCGGCGAAGCGGGTCAGGTCGCCCGGCCGCGCCAGCCAGGTCGAACTGGCGTGCCGCGCGCAGGCTCGGAGGCGCGGCGCAGGGCGAGCGGCGGGTTTTCTGGCGGCCATGGACATCGTTCCGGGGCGGGCCGGACGATCAAAACCGGACACTCCAGCGACGCCGCCGCAGCCGCCTGCGCGCGGCCAGGCAAGGATCCGAAACTGCCTGCAACGAGATCAGAGAGATCGTTGCGACAAGCCGAGCAGCGCCTCCAGCTTGGCCATCGATCCGGTCCAGCCGTGGCGATGGCCGTCGCGCGCGGCCTCGTCGGCGAACCGCTCGTGGTGCAAGGTCAGTTCGCTGCCGTGGCCCTGGGGTTCGATCAGCACCGTGACGCGCGACACCCGCTCCGGCGTGCCGGCCCAGGCCCATTCGAAGACCAGCTTGCGCTCAGGCACCAGTTCGAGGTACCGGCCGCCGACCTCGTGCCGCTCGCCGTCCCCGGCCAGCATCACGACCCTGAAGCCGCCGCCGACGCGCAGGTCGACCTCCGCCACGGGCACCGACACGATCTCGGCCGGGCCGAACCATCGCTTCAGCGCTTGCGGCTGGGTCCAGGCCCGCCAGACCTGGGCGGGAGCGGCGTCGAAGCGGCGCCGGAGGGTGAGCGAGGGGCAATCGTCGCGCCCGGTGACGGGTCTCGCCATTCGGTCTCCTCCTGGTGGTAGAGAAAGCGCGCCAGTGCGTCGAGGCGACCGGCCCAGAACTTCTCGTAGTGCGACAACCACACGGCCGCCTCCTGCATCGGGGCCGGCGACAGCGCGCAGCGCACGATGCGGCCCTCCTTCGTGCGCGACACCAGGCCGGCCTCCTCGAGCACGCGCAAGTGCTTCATGAAGCCGGTCAGCGACATGCCGTGCGGCTGGGCCAGTTCGCTGACCGTGAGGCCGCCGCCCTGCCCCAGGCGTTCGAGCACGTCGCGCCGGGTGGCGTCCGACAAGGCGGAAAAGACGGCATCGAGGGTGGCGGCATCAGAGTGAACCATATGGTTGAGTTTCGAAGCCGGGCGCCCGCTTGTCAAGCCACGCGGCAGGAATGGTTTATGCGTGCTGCGGCGCAGCATCCCCACCCCTTGCGAAGGAGCAGGCCCATGCTGGACCGTACCGACACGAAGTTCTCCCACGTCAAACCCGGCGACACCGACTACGTTTCCGGCGGATTGCGCGATTTCTTCCTGTATCGCGACCTCGGGGTGGCCGAGGCCACCCAGGGCAAGGTCATCGCGCACCTCGTCAAGGCCAACATGGCACCGGAAACGGGCACCGGCTGGCACCGTCACGAAGCGGATTTCCAGATCGTCTACATGCTCAAGGGCTGGGCTCGCTTCATGTACGAGGACCAGGAAACGCTGGTGGCCGCCGGCGACGTGGTCCACCAGCGCCCGGGCATCCGCCACTACCTGTTCGACTATTCGCCCGACATGGAATACCTCGAGATCGTGTCGCCGGCCGACTTCAAGAGCGTCGACGTCGAGCCGGCCGCCGAGGTCCCGCCACCGACGCCCTGGAAGTAGCCTTTCAGTCTTTCTTGAAGCTTCAGCAATTCGGCCTGAAAATCGGCCGATGCCCAAAGACGCCCTGCCCGCCCTCAGCCGAGAATTCATCGCCCACTTCGGGGAGATGGGCAGCAAATGGGGGATCAATCGCACGGTCGGCCAGATCTACGCGCTGATCTTCATCTCGGAGCGGGCGCTGAACGCCGACGAGATCGCCGAGTCGCTCGAGTTCTCGCGCTCCAACGTGAGCATGGGCCTGAAGGAACTGCAGGCCTGGCGGCTGGTGCGGCTGCGCCACCATGCGGGCGATCGGCGCGAGTACTTCGAGGCGCCGTCCGATGTGTGGGAGATCTTCCGCGTGCTGGCCGAGGAGCGCCGCCGGCGCGAGATCGAGCCGACGCTGTCGATGCTGCGCATGGCGCTGCTCGAAGAACCCCAGACCGACGCCGAGCGCCATGCCCAACAGCGCATGCGCGAGATGCACGACCTGATCGACCGGCTCATGAAGTGGTTCGACGACGTGCAGCGGCTCGCCCCCGAAACCGCGATGCAGCTCATGGGCATGGGCGCGACGGTGACCAAGGTGCTGGGGCTCAAGGACCGGTTGACGGGCGGGTCCAAGCCACGCACTGCGACGAAGGAATAGCGGCCGGCGCAGCCAGGCCCGTTGGTGAAACACCGCGGAACTGGCTTTGCCAGGCCGCTGGTGTTGCCCCCGGCAGGGGGTGGGCGCCCGGACACGAAGTGCCGGGCAACCGGGAGGCGAGCTAAGGTTTATCCAGCTTGTCGCGCCGGACGGCCTCGTCGTCCATCAGCTCGTACCACATCGCGTTCAGCACCGCGAAGGTCGCGGCGAGCGGCAGTCCCAGGATCCAGGCGAAGTACCACATGGTCGGATTCTCTTTCTGTGACTAGTAGGCGTGGCCGCGGTCTTCGCTGATCGCGGCGGCGTCGACCTTGCCGCGCAGCACGCTGTACACCCAGCTGGTGTAGGCGACGATGATCGGGATGAACACGGCCGTGACCACCAGCATGATGAACAGCGTCAGGTGGCTGGACGAGGAGTCGAACACCGTGAGGCTGGCGCGCGGGTCGATGGTCGAGGGCAGGATGAACGGGAACATCGAGACGCCGACGCTCAGGATGATGCCGGCGATCGACAGCGCGCTGGCCACGAAGGTCATCATCTCGGCCCGCATGCGCAGGCCCAGGAGCGCCAGCAGCGCACCGGCCAGGCCCAGCCCCGGCACCACGTAGAGCCAGGGATGCGCCTCGTAGTTGGTGAACCAGGCGCTCGCATGCACCTCGACCGTCTTGAGCAAGGGGTTCGACGGCCCGTCGGCCGGCAGCGCGCTGGTCACGCGGTAGCCGTCGACGAACTTCCACAGCAGCACGCCGGCCAGCGCGTACAGCACGATGGTCGCGACCGCCGCCACGCTGCCGTAGGCCCGCGCGCGCTGGGCCACCGGGCCCTGCGTCTTGAGTTGCAGCCAGGCGGCGCCGTGCATCGCGAGCATCGCCACCGACACCAGGCCGCACAGCAGCGCGAACGGATTGAGCAGGCCGAAGAAGCTGCCGTCGTAGAAGATGTGCATGTCGGGGTTGAAGCGGAACGGCACGCCGCGCAGCACGTTGCCCATCGCGACGCCGAAGATCAGCGCCGGCACGAAGCCGCCGATGAACAGCGCCCAGTCCCAGCGCGCGCGCCAGGCCGGCTCGTCGCGCTTGCCGCGGAACTTGAAGGCCACCGGCCGCAGGATCAAGGCCACCAGGATCGCGAACATCGCGATGTAGAAGCCCGAGAACGACACCGCGTAGAGCTGCGGCCAGGCCGCGAAGATCGCGCCGCCGCCGAGGATCAGCCAGACCTGGTTGCCCTCCCAGACCGGGCCGACGCTGTTGATGATCACGCGGCGCTCGAGGTCGTCGCGGCCCGCGAACGGCAGCAGCATGCCGGCGCCGAGGTCGAAGCCGTCCATGACCGCGAAGCCGACCAGCAGCACGCCGAGCAGCAGCCACCAGACGAGGCGCAGCACCTCGTAGGAAATGAGGGTGTGAAGAATCATGGTCAAGCTCCCAGCGAGGTGCGCGGACGGCCCGCGATGTCGGGGCCGGCGCGCCAGGCGCCGGCCGGGGTCGGCGGCTGTTCGGCCGGTCCCTTGCGGATCGCCTTCAGCATCAGCTTCATCTCGATCACGAACAGGACCGTGTAGATCGCCACGAAGCCGACGATGGTGCCGAGCACCGTCGCGGCGCCGAGGTTCGAGACCGCGACCGCGGTCGGCAGCACGCCTTCGATCACCCACGGCTGGCGGCCGACCTCGGCCACGATCCAGCCCATCTCGGCCGCCACCCAGGGCAGCGGTATCGAGAACACGGCGACCTTCAGCAGCCAGGGATGGGCGTCCAGCCGGCGCCGGGTCGACAGCACGAAGAAGGTGGCGGTCAGCACGATGAAGAACATGCCCAGGCCGACCATGATCCGGAACGACCAGTAGAGCGAGAACACCGGCGGCACCAGGTCCCAGGAGGCCTTGGTGATCTGTTCCGGCGTGGCCTGGCGCGGATCGTCGACATAGCGCTTGAGCAGCAGCGCGTAGCCCATGAAGCTGCCGTGGGCCTCGAAGTCGGCGCGCGCCTTCGCGGGCACCTCGGCATCGCTCCTGGCCTGGCGGATCGTCTGCAGCGCGTCGTAGGCCTTGATGCCCTCGCGGATGTGGTCCTCGGCACGGGCGACCAGGTCCTCGATGCCCGGCACCTCCTTGGTCAGCGAGCGAGTGCCGATCAGGCCCAGCAGCATCGGGATGTGGACCGCGAAATGGGTCTCTCGGGTGCGCTGGTCCGGGAAGCCGAAGGCGGTGAAGGCGGCCGGCGCGGGCTCGGTCTTCCACATCGCCTCGATCGAGGCGACCTTCATCTTCTGGTGCTCGGTCGACAGGTAGCCGCTCTCGTCGCCGAGCACCACCACCGACAGCGAGGCCGCGAGACCGAAGGAGGCGGCCACGGTCATCGAGCGCTTGGCGAGTTCGAGATGGCGGCCCTTGAGCAGGTACCAGGCCGAGACGCCGAGCACGAAGATCGCCGCCACGGTGTAGCCCGCCGACACCGTGTGCACGAACTTGGCCTGCGCCACCGGGTTGGTCAGCACGGCGGCGAAGTCGGTCACCTCCATGCGCATGGTCTGCGGATTGAAGGCCGCGCCCACCGGGTTCTGCATCCAGCCGTTGGCGATCAGGATCCAGAGCGCCGACAGGTTGGAGCCGATCGCCACCAGCCAGGTGACGACCAGGTGCGCCACCTTCGACAGCTTGTCCCAGCCGAAGAAGAACAGGCCGACGAAGCTGGCTTCGAGGAAGAAGGCCATCAGCCCCTCGATCGCCAGCGGCGCGCCGAAGACGTCGCCCACGTAGTGGCTGTAGTAGCTCCAGTTCATGCCGAACTGGAACTCCATGACGATGCCGGTGGCCACGCCCATCGCGAAGTTGATGCCGAACAGCACGCCCCAGAACTTCGTCATGTCGCGCCAGATGGTGCGCCCGGTCATCACGTAGACCGTCTCCATGATCGCGAGGATCACGGCCAACCCGATGGTCAGCGGCACGAACAGGAAGTGGTAGAGCGCCGTCAGGGCGAACTGCAATCGGGAGAGGGCAACGATGTCGAGGTCCATGGGGTTCCTTTCGTATTCTTCGTTCTCAGTCCGGGCGCAGCGCCTGCAGTGCCGCGTCGAAGGCGGCGGTGCCGCGCCGCAGGTCGGCGGCGATCCGGCCGTCCTGCATCGAGATCAAGCGGTGGGCCAGCGCCGCCTCGCGACGCAGGTGGGTCGCGACCAGCAGCGTGCGGCCTGCCGCCTGGGCATCGAGGCGCTGCAACACGTCGTGGGCGGTCGCAGTGTCCAATGCTTCGGTGGGTTCGTCCAGCAGCCAGAGCGGCACGTCGCGCAGCATCAACCGCGCCAGCGCGAGCCGCCGCGACTGGCCGCCCGAGAGGCCCAGGCCGCCCTCGCCCAGCGGCGTGTCGAGCCCGGCGGCCATCGCGTGCACTTCCGGGGCCAGGCCGGCGGCCTGCAGGACGGCCCAGAGCCGGGCATCGTCGGCGGCCGGATCGGCCAGCCGGAGGTTGTCTCGCAGGCTGTCCTGGAACAGCTCCGTGCGCTGGGTCAGCAGGCAATGCGGCGCACTGCCCACCTCGCCGGAGGCCGCAGCGAACTCGCCCGCGACCAGGGCCAGCAAGGTGGATTTGCCGGCGCCGCTGGGGCCGACCAGCGCGACCCGCTCGCCGGCGGCCAAGGTCAGGGAGATCTCGCGCAGCGCCGGCGCCCGACTGCCGGGGTGGGCCGCGACGACGCGCGTGAGGCGCAGCGCCAGGCCGGCGTCGGATGGCGCGGCCGGCCAGGCCGGCGCCGCCGCCTCGACGGGCAGGCCCGGCGCGAGGCGGGGCGCCAGGCGCCGGGCCGCCAGCCAGGCGCGGCCGGCCTCGAGCGCGCCGCGGCGCAAGGCAGCGAAGGGTTCGAGCGCGGTGAGCGCCACCAGCAGCGCCAGCGCCGCCGCGGGCGCGCCGATCGCGCCCTCGCCCACCAGCGAGGCGGCCGCCAGCAGCACCGCCACCAAGGTCAGCGTGCCGGCCATGCCGTAGGCCATGCCGGCGCGCACCTCGAGCCGGTTGAGCGCAAGGTCGGCGTGGGCCAGATGGCGATCGGCGGCGGCCAGCGCCTCGCGCTGCGCCGCGCTCCGGCCGGCCATGACGAGTTCGGTCTGGCCCGACACCAGGTCGGCGGCGCGGGCCCGCAGGGTTTCCATCGCCTGCGCGCGCCGCAGCGCCGCCGGCCGGCCCCGCGCGGCCACGGCCAGCGCGATGCCCCAGCCCGCCACGACCAGCCACAGCGCCAGCGCAACGCCGATCCAGGCTTTCATGACGCCCAGCACGACGCCGGCAAACAGCGCCGCGCCCAGCGCGGCCACGGCCGGCACCAGCAGCCGCAGGTAGAAGGATTCGAGGGCGTCGATGTCGGCCGTCAGGCGGAACAGCAGGCGCGCCGGCCGGGCCAGCAGCCGACGTGCGGCATCGGGGCGGGCCCAGCCGCGGAACAGGCGCTCGCGCAGTGCGGCCAGCACGCCGAAGGTGGCGTCGTGCGTGACCAGCCGCTCGGCGTAGCGCGAGCCGGTGCGGCCCAGCGCCAGCAGGCGGATGCCCGCCGAGGGCATGAAGACATCGAAGCGCAGGGCCGTGGCCGCCTGCAGCCCGGCCAGCGCGGTGGCGCTGATGAACCAACCCGAGAGGCCCAGCAGCGCCATCCCCATCAACACCGTCAGCATCGCCAGCGCGGCGCCGAGGGCCAGGCGGCGCGGCTGCGCCTGCCAGAAGGCCGCGAGCAGCGACCGCACGTCGCGCCAGTGCTTCATGCGGCCTCCTTCGCCGGCAGTTCGTCGAGCCGGATCACGCGGCCCAGGCGGGCCGCCAGCACCGGGTCGTGGGTGGCGGCGATCAGCGTCTTGCCGCGCGCCAGCTGCATCAGGGCGTCGACGACACGTTCGGCGGTCTCGCTGTCGAGGTGCGCGGTCGGCTCGTCGACCAGCAGCAGATCGGCCCCGGGGTTCGCCGCCACGCGCGCCAGCGCCAGCCGCACTGCCTCGCCGCCCGACAGGCCGCCGCCGCCTTCCCCCAGCGCGACGCCGGGGCGGGCCTGGGCGACGCCGTCGAGCGCGGCGAAGCGCATCGCGGCCTCCACCTGCGCCGCCTGCACGCCGGCCCGCCCGAGCGCCACGTTGGCCTGCACCGAGCCCGCGAAGACATGCGGCTTCTGGCCCATCCACGCCATCCGCGTGCGCAGCGCGGCCGCCGTCTGGTCCGACAGCGGCACGCCGCCGATCAGGATCTCGCCGCCCTGCGCCGGCACCAGGCCGGCGATCAGGCTCAGCAGCGCCGTCTTGCCCGAGCCGCTGGGCCCCATCAGGGCCACGTGCTCGCCGGCGGCCACGCGCAGGTCGTAGCGGTCGAAGAAGGCGGCCTCGCCGGCATGCGAGAAGCACAGGCCGTGGACGCGCACCGCCGGCGCGCCCGGCGTGCCGGCCGGCGCTCGCGGCCCGTCGCCTGCCGGCGCGCCACCGGGCAGCGCGACGCCACCCTCGCTCAGGCGAGCCAGCGACGCCAGCGCGGCTTCACCGGCCGCGCGGTCGTGCCAGACCGCCGACAGCTCCCGCAGCGGCTCGAAGAAGGCCGGCGCCAGCAGCAGGATGAACAGCCCCTCGCCCAGGCTCAGCGTGCGGCCCCAGGTGCCGAAGCCGAAGGTGCCCAGCAGATGGAAGCCGACGTAGGCCGCCACCATCGCGACGCCGAGCGCCGAGAACAGCTCCAGCACCGCCGACGACAGGAAGGCGATGCGCAGCACCGCCATCGTCCGGGCCCGCAGCGACTGGGCCGACGCGCCCAGGCGCCGCGCGGTGGCGTCGACGGCATCGAGCGCGCGCAAGGTCGCAAGGCCGCGCAGGCGATCGAGCAGGAAGCCGTTCATGCCGCCCAGTTCGACCATCTGCGCCTCGCTCGCGGCCCGGGCGCGCCAGCCGACGACGGCCATGAAGACCGGGATCAGCGGCGCCGCCACCAGCAGCACGGCGGCCGCCACCCAGGACAGGCAGGCCACCACGGCGACGATGACCAGCGGCACCACCATCGCCCGCCAGCGCGCCGGCCCGTAGCGCACCAGGCAGGGCACGACCGCTTCGGCCTGCTCGGCGATCACGCTGGCGGCCAGGCCCGCGGCCGGGCGGGCGCTGTCCATCGGCGAACGGGCGGCCAGCGCGGCCGCGACCCGGGCCCGCAGCGCGGACAGGTGCAGCCGCGCCTGCGCATAGACGCGGCGCGCGCCCCAGGCTTCCGCCGCCGCCCGCAGCAGCCCGAGCAGCAGGATCCCGGCCGCCGGCCAGAGCACCGCCGCCGGGCCCTCCCCCGCCCCCAGTCGCTGCACCGCCGCCGCCAGCAGCGCCGCCTGCGGCACCCAGAGCAGCGCGGCGGCGCCCTGGACCAGGCTGGCGAACGAAGGGGCGGCGGTGTTCACGTATTAAACTTTTGTAATTTCAGTATTTACTGAAAACTCATAAATCATACGGGATGTGCGCCTTCGCTGCAGGCGACGGGTCGCTAAGCTAACAGAAGGTCGTGACGCGCGGGCCCCCGCGGTGCGCGCACCGGCGCGCGGCGGCCGCTCAGGCCGAGACCAGCAAGCCGCAGGCCAGCAGGGCCGCGAACAGGCCCAGCACCGCGCGCCAGGTCGCAGGCCGCGATTCGACCCAGCGATACAGCAGCGAGGCGGCCGCGATCGACAGCGCGAAGGTCGCCAGCAGGCCCATCAGGTCGATCCACGGGGTCGCCGGCAGCAGGTGGCTCATCGCCGCGCTGACCAGCAGCAGCACCGGGAAATGGATCAGGAACAGCGAATACGAAATGCGGCCGAGCCGCACCAGCGGCGCGCCGATGCGCGGCCAGGCGGCGGACGCCAGTCCGTCGCGATGCTGCACCACGGCCACGGCCAATGCGGTGACCAGCGCGATCGCGATGCGGCTGCGCCAGTCGAGCGCCAGCGCCGCAGCCCCGACCAGCGCCAGCAGCAGCACCGCGTAGCGCCAGGTGCTGTCGCGGGTCGCGCGGCCGATCCAGAACACCAGCATGCCCAGCCCGTACGAGCCGAAGAAATAGATCGCCGTGACATCGAGCGCCTGCCGGCGGTTGAACACCGCCAGCGAGGCCATCACCAGCGCCAGCACGAGGCCGGCCACCAGCCAGCGGGAGCGCTCGCGGCCCAGCGCCCAGCGCCGCTGCAACAGCTCCGACAGGCCGATCGCCGCCAGCGCCAGCACGAACAGCTGGAAGTCGATCGCCACGTACCAGACCCCGGTCGAGAGGGCTTCGAAGCCCAGCAGGTCCTGCAGCAGCAGCCCGTGCGCCAGCAGCTGGGCCAGGCCGGGCGCGGCCGGCACCGCGTCGCCCTCGAGCCAGGGCCGCACCAGCGCGGCGACCAGCACGCTGAAGCAGAGCGCCGCCAGGTAGGGCATGACCAGGCGCCCGTAGCGCTGGCCGACGCGCGCCAAAGGGCGGTCGACCCGCAGCACGCCATCGGGCGCCAGGCTGCCGGCCGCCAGGAAGCCGGCCAGCACCAGGAAGACCTGCACCGCCAGCCGGCCGTGCTGGGCCAGCCAGTCGAACAACGCCGGCGCGAGGACCGAAGCGCCCTCTTGCAGCGGACCGTAGCGCGCCAGGTGATGGCCGACGATCAGGGCGCATGCCACGCCCTTGACTGCGTCCAGCAGCGGCATGCGACCCACCGCCGCCCCTCGCCGTGTCACGGTCCTAGAGCGCGAGTCGCCGGCGGGCGTCGAAGTATTCGCGCTTGAGCTTCTCGACGAAGGCCGCGGCGCTCGCGACCTCGGTCACCGCGCCGATGCCCTGGCCCGAACCCCAGATGTCCTTCCAGGCCTTGGCCTTGCTGCCTTCGCCGCCGCCGAAGTTCATGGTCTTGAGGTCGCCTTCGGGCAGGTTGGCCGGGTCCATGCCGGCGGCCACGATGCTGGGCGCCAGGTAATTGCCATGCACGCCGGTGAACAGGTTCGAGTAGACGATGTCGTCGGAGCTGCCGTCGACGATCGCCTGCTTGTACTCGTCGCTCGCGCGGGCCTCCTCGGTGGCGATGAAGGCGGTGCCGATGTAGGCGAAGTCGGCGCCCATGGCCTGCGCGGCGAGCACCGCGTCGCCGGTGGCGATCGAGCCCGACAGCGCGACCGGGCCGTCGAACCACTGGCGGATTTCCTGGATCAGGGCGAACGGGCTCTTCACGCCGGCGTGGCCGCCGGCACCGGCCGCCACCGCGATCAGGCCGTCGGCGCCCTTCTCGATCGCCTTCTTCGCGAAGGTGTTGTTGATGATGTCGTGCAGGGTCACGCCGCCGTAGCTGTGGACCGCATCGTTGACGTCGGTGCGCGCGCCGAGCGAGGTGATCACGATCGGCACCTTGTACTTCACGACCATCGCCATGTCGTGCTCGAGCCGGTCATTGCTCTTGTGCACGATCTGGTTGATGGCGAAAGGCGCCGCCGGCTTGTCGGGGTTGGCCTTGTTGTAGGCGGCCAGCTCCTCGGTGATCTCGATCAGCCATTCCTCGAGTTGCGCGGCCGGACGCGCATTGAGCGCGGGCATCGAGCCCACCACCCCGGCCTTGCACTGGGCGATCACCAGCTTGGGGTTGCTGATGATGAACAGCGGCGAGCCGATGATGGGCAGCGGAAGCTTGGCGAGCACGGGGGGCAGCTTGGACATGGAGTCTCCGGAAATCAATGAACGAGATATTTCTTAGAACGATTCGAGCGCCAGTGCGGTGACGCTGTCGGCGCCCTCGACGATGCTGTCGCGCAGGCCGGGCGCCTTGTTCAGGATGTGCTCGGCATAGAAGCGCGCGGTGGCGATCTTGGCCTTCATGAAGGCGACGTCGGTGCCGGCCTTGGCGAGGTCTTCGGCCACCAGCAGCGAGCGCGCCAGCTGCCAGCCGGCCACCACGTTGCCCGCCAGCATCAGGTAGGGCACGCTGCCCGCGAACACCGCGTTGGGCGAGGCCTTGGTCTGGCCGGCGACGAAGCCGACCACGTCGACGAAGGCTTCGCGCGCGGCCTTCAGCTTCCTGGCCACCGCCTGGGCGTCGGCACTGTCGCGCTGGGCCAGCTCGGCTTCGGTCTTCTCGATCTGGGCGGCGATGGCGCGGGCGGTCTGGCCGCCGTCGCGCGCCGTCTTGCGGCCCACCAGGTCGTTGGCCTGGATCGCGGTCGTGCCTTCGTAGATGGTCAGGATCTTGGCGTCGCGCAGGTACTGCGCCGCGCCGGTCTCCTCGATGAAGCCCATGCCGCCATGCACCTGCACGCCCAGCGAGGCCACTTCCAGGCTCATCTCGGTGCTGTAGCCCTTGACCAACGGCACCATGAATTCGTAGAAGGCCTGGTTCTGCTTGCGCGTCTCGGCGTCGGGGTGGTGATGGGTCGCGTCGTAGGCGGCCGCGGCCACGGCGGCCATCGCGCGGCAGCCTTCGGTGTAGGCGCGCATCGTCATCAGCATGCGCTTGACGTCCGGGTGATGAATGATCGGCGCGCTGGCGTTGATGGATCCGTCGACCGGGCGGCTCTGCACGCGGTCCCTGGCATAGGCCACGGCGTGCTGGTAGGCGCGCTCGGCAATCGCGATGCCCTGCATGCCTACCGCATAGCGGGCCGAGTTCATCATGATGAACATGTACTCGAGGCCGCGGTTCTCCTGGCCCACCAGGTAGCCGATCGCACCGCCATGGTCGCCATACTGGAGGACGGCGGTCGGCGAGGCCTTGATGCCCAGCTTGTGCTCGATGCTGACGCAATGCACGTCGTTGCGCGCGCCCAATGCGCCGTCCTTGTTCACCATGAACTTCGGCACCACGAACAGGCTGATGCCCTTCACGCCTTCGGGCGCGCCGGTGACGCGGGCCAGCACCAGATGGACGATGTTCTCGGCCATGTCGTGCTCGCCATAGGTGATGAAGATCTTGGTGCCGAACACCTTGTAGGTGCCGTCCGCCTGCGGCTCGGCGCGGCTGCGCACCATCGCAAGGTCGCTGCCGGCCTGGGGCTCGGTCAGGTTCATGGTGCCGGTCCACTGGCCGCTCACCAGCTTCTCGAGATAGATCGCCTTGAGTTCGTCGGAGCCGGCCGTCAGCAGGGCCTCCGTGGCACCGTCCGTCAGCAGCGGGCACAGCGCGAAACTCATGTTGGCCGAGTTGAGCATCTCGACGCAGGCCGCGCCGATGGCCTTGGGCAGGCCCTGGCCGCCGAAGTCCGCTGGATGCTGCAGCCCTTGCCAGCCGCCCGCCACGTACTGCGCAAAGGCTTCCTTGAAGCCCGGCGTGGTCGTGACCTGGCCGTCCTTGAACGATGAAGGGTTGCGGTCGCCGTCCACGTTCAGCGGCGCGATCACGTCCTGGTTGAAGCGGGCGCATTCCTCGAGCACCGCCTGGGCGGTTTCGAGGCCGGCGTCTTCGAGGCCCGGCATCTGCGCCACCTGCGCGATGTTCGCGAGATGCTCGATGTCGAACAGCATGTCCTTGAGGGGGGCGATATAGCTCATGTGCGTCTCCTGCGGCCTCTGGTGCCGGATACCAACCGATGTGAAAAAGGGCACCGCGAACGATGCCCTTTGGCTCACATGTCTCGAAGTGTCAAAGGGCCTTGACCAGTTCCGGCACGGCCGTGAACAGGTCGGCGACCAGGCCGTAGTCGGCCACCGAGAAGATCGGCGCCTCCTCGTCCTTGTTGATCGCCACGATCACCTTGGAGTC
>NZ_JASZYS010000006.1 GCF_030316845.1 Variovorax davisae | reverse complement strand
GCAGCGAGCCTTCGATACTGATTCACCCATCGGAAAGACGGGGCGCAATGTGCTGTCGGACGCTTCGCAGATGGATGGCGACAAGGCTTCGACGCACAGGCGAATGGGCTGAGTGCGTGGCTCCGCCCGGAGGCCGATAGCCTCCGGGCGCACCACTCCACGGCCGCACGCTGCTCAGGCCGCGGCTGGTGACGCCCGGGGCTGCTGAAGCACAAGCCCCGCGAAATCCACGAAGGCCCGCACCCGCGCCGCCAGCTGGTGGCGCTGCGGATAGACGGCGTAGATGTCCGCGTCCGGCGTGTAGCAGTGGGGCAGCACCTGCACCAGCCGGCCGTTGCGCAGGTAGCGCTCGATGTCCCATTCCGCCCGCATCAGGATGCCGTGGCCATCGAGCGCCCAGCTGACCGCGATCTCGCCGTCGTTGGTGGTCAGGTTGCCCCGCGTCTTGACCGACTCGGTGGTCGCGCTGCGGCCCCGGCCGCTCGCCAGCCGCCAGACGCCGTAGGCCTCTTCGCCCTGCCGGATCCCGATGCAGTTGTGCCTGGCGAGGTCGTTCGGCACCTTGGGGATGCCATGCTTCGCGAGATAGGCCGGCGCGGCGCACAGCAGCCTCCGGTTGGGCGCCAGCTGGCGGGCGATCACCCGCGAATCCGGCGGCGCGCCGAAGCGGATGCAGACGTCGAAAGCGTCCTCGGTCAGGGCCGGCGGATTCACCGACAGCTGCAGCTGCACCTGGACCTCGGGGTGCTTGCGCACGAACTTCGAGATGATGGGCGCCACATGGCTGCGGCCGAAGCCCAGCGTCGCGTTGACCCGCAGCAGGCCCTTGGGCGTGGCCTTGGCCACCCCGAGGATCTCGGCCATGCCGTCGATCTCGCCGAGGATGCGCCGGGCGTGCTCCAGATACAGCTCGCCCTCGGGGGTCAGGCTCATCCGGCGCGTGGTCCGGTTGACCAGCGCCACGCCCAGGCGCGACTCCATCAGCGCCAGGTGCTTGCTCACCGCCGGCGTGGTGATGCCCAGCTCGCGTGCCGCCGCGCTGAGGCTCCCCGCGCCGGCCAATGCCGAGAAGAAGCCGAGGTCTGCAGGTTGGATGCCGGGAGCCATGGGCCGCTGATTGTTGAATCCAGGTAAATGATGGATTCACTTTAGCCCCGATCCAAAGCCCCGTCGAGTTTCTACAGTACGCCTACCCCCGACCCACACCCCCAGGAAACAAGCCATGAAGACGTACAAGATCGCGACCATCCCCGGCGACGGCATCGGCAAGGAAGTCGTTCCCGCCGGCCAGCAGGTGCTGGCCGCACTGGCCTCGGCCAGCGACGAGTTCCGGTTCGAGTTCGAGAACTTCGACTGGGGCGGCGACTACTTCCGCGCCCACGGCGTGATGATGCCGGACGACGGCCTGGACGCGCTGCGCGACAAGGACGCCATCCTGTTCGGCTCGGCCGGCGACCCGCACATCCCGGACCACATCACGCTGTGGGGCCTGCGCCTGAAGATCTGCCAGGGCTTCGACCAGTACGCCAACGTGCGGCCGACCCGCATCCTGCCCGGCATCGACGGCCCGCTCAAGCGCTGCGGGCCCGACGACCTCAACTGGGTCATCGTGCGCGAGAACTCCGAAGGCGAATACGCCGGCGTCGGCGGCCGGGTCCACCAGGGCCATCCGATCGAGGTCGCGACCGACGTCTCGATGATGACCCGCGCCGGTGTCGAGCGCATCATGCGCTTCGCCTTCAAGCTGGCCCGGTCGCGCCCCCGCAAGCAGCTCACGGTCATCACCAAGAGCAACGCCCAGCGCCATGCGATGGTGATGTGGGACGAGATCGCGGTGCAGGTCGCGAAGGAATTCCCCGATGTGAAGTGGGACAAGGAACTGGTCGACGCATCGACCGCCCGCATGGTCAACAACCCGGCGTCGCTCGACACCATCGTCGCCACCAATCTGCATGCCGACATCCTGAGCGATCTCGCGGCCGCGCTGGCCGGCAGCCTGGGCATCGCGCCGACCGGCAACATCGACCCGGAGCGCCGCTACCCGTCGATGTTCGAGCCGATCCACGGCTCGGCCTTCGACATCATGGGCCAGGGCCTGGCGAACCCGGTCGGCACCTTCTGGTCGGTCGTGATGCTGCTCGAGCACCTGGGCGAATTCGACGCCGCCCGGCGCGTCATGGCGGCGATCGAGAAGGTCACCGCCGACAAGAGCCTGCACACCCGCGACCTCGGCGGCAAGGCCACCACCGCCGACGTGACCCAGGCGGTCTGCGGCCAGGTGCTGGCCGCGGGGCAATCCGCTCCTTGTTGAACGCAAGTCAAGTGTGGCTTCGGCAAATGCATCGCTGCCACCGTTCGCCGCATAACCATATGGAGACCTTCATGACATCGACTTTCGCCCGCACCCGCCTGCTCACGGCGCTCGCCTTCGGACTGGCCGCGTCCCTCGCCAGCGCCCAGGCGTGGCCCATCAAGCCGATCAGCCTCGTCGTGCCCTTCCCGCCCGGCGGCAGTTCGGACGTGCTGGCGCGGGCCATCGGCGACAAGCTCGGCCAGAGCCTGGGCCAGCCGGTGATCGTCGAAAGCCGGCCCGGCGCCGGCGCCACGCTGGGCGCCGACTACGTGGCCAAGGCCAAGCCCGATGGCTACACCCTGCTGATGGGCGCCGTGCACCACACCATCGCCACCAGCGTCTACAAGAAGCTGCCCTACGACTTCGAGAAGAGCTTCGCGCCGGTCACCACCATCGCGATGGTGCCCAACGTGCTGGTGGTCAATGCGAAGTCGCCGGCGACGGACGTCAAGCAGCTGGTCGCGCTGGCCAAGGCAGCGCCGGGCAAGCTGTCCTACGGCTCCAATGGCAACGGCACCGTGCAGCACCTGATCGGCACCCAGTTCGCGAGCCTGGCCGGCGTGGAACTGCTGCACGTGCCCTACAAGGGCAGCGCGCCGCTGACCACCGACCTGCTGGGCGGCCAGGTCGACATGTCCTTCGACACGCTGACGCCGGTGGTCCAGCACATCAAGGGCGGCAAGCTGCGCGCGCTGGCGGTCACGACGGCGAAGCGCTCGAGCACCTTGCCCGACGTGCCCACGCTGGCCGAATCCGGCCTCCAGGATTTCGACCAGGGCACCTGGTTCGGCATCCTGGCACCGGCGGCGACGCCGAAGGACATCGTCGACCGGCTGAATGCCGAGTTGGTGAAGATCATCCAGTCGCCGGAGTTCGGCAAGCGCATGGCGGAGATCGGTGCCGAGCCGATCGGCGACACGCCGGCCCGGATGGCCGCGCAGATCAAGGCCGACACGGCCAAGTACGCGCAGTTGGTGAAGGACGCCAAGGTCACCATCGACTGAGCGCGGCGGCAGCCCCCGCCTGCGGTTGTCTTCCTGGCGCGCTTGCGCCAAGATCGACCGGCCCACGGGAGGGGGTCCGCCGATGCGCCTTGCCAACAACGATCCGGGTCAGCAAACGACAGCGGCGCGCAAGCCGCCGCCCTGGGGCCTCTACCTCGCCGCGCTGGCCATGCTGGCGGTGCTGGCCCTGCCCTTGCCGGAGGGCCTGCCGGTCGCCGGGCATCGCATGCTGGCCATCCTGGTGTTCGCGATCATCGTGTGGATCACCGAATCGGTGAGCTACGAAGCCAGCGCCATCATGATCACCTCGCTGATGGCGGCGCTGGTCGGGCTGGCGCCGCAAGTCGGCGACCCTTCCCGCCTCTATGGCACCTCCCAGGCCCTGGGCATGGCGCTCGCGGGCTTCTCGAGCACGGCGCTGGCGCTGGTGGGCGCAGCCCTGTGCATCGCCGCCGCCATGACCATCACCGGCCTGGACCGGCGCATCGCCCTGGTCACGCTGTCGATCATCGGCACCACCACCCGGCGCATCCTGATCGGCAGCATCATGGTCACCATCGTGCTGTCGCTGGTGGTGCCGAGCGCCACGGCGCGCAGCGCCTGCGTGGTGCCGATCATGATGGGCGTGATCGTCGCCTTCGGGGTCGACCGCCGCTCCAACATCGCCGCCGGCATCATGATCACGGTGGCCATGGCCACCAGCGTCTGGAACGTGGGCATCCAGACCGCGGCGGCGCAGAACCTGCTGACGGTCGGCTTCATGGACAAGCTGCTCGGCGAGCGCGTCAGCTGGCTGCAGTGGCTGATCGCCGGCGCGCCGTGGGCCGTCGTGATGTCGATCGTGCTGTACTTCCTGGTCCGCTGGCTGCTGCCGCCCGAGTCCGAGGCCATCGCCGGCGGCAAGGAAGCCGTGCAGCGCGACCTGGCGGCGTTGGGCCCGATGACCGGCCCGCAGAAGCGCCTGGCCGCGGTGTCGGTCGGCCTGCTGCTGTTCTGGGCCACCGAGGGCAAGCTGCATGACATCGACACCGCCTCGATCACCTACGTCGGCCTGGTGGTCCTGATGCTGCCGCGGCTCGGCGTGATGGACTGGAAGTCGCTGCAGGGACGCATCCCGTGGGGCACGCTGATCGTCTTCGGCGTCGGCATCAGCCTGGGCACGGCGCTGCTGTCGACGCAGGCGGGCCAGTGGCTGGGCCGCTTCGTGGTCGCGCATTCGGGGCTGGCGACGCAGGGGCCGGTGGTGGTGTTCGCGATCCTGTCGGCCTTCCTGATCGTCATCCACCTCGGTTTCGCCAGCGCCACGGCCCTCACCGCGGCGCTGCTGCCGATCCTGATCTCGGTGCTGCAGACCTTGCCGGGCGACATCCACAAGGTCGGCATGACCATGCTGCTCGGCTTCACGGTGAGCTTCGGCTTCATCCTGCCGATCAACGCGCCCCAGAACATGGTCTGCCTGGGGACCGAGACCTTCAACGGCAAGCAGTTCGCGCGCGTCGGCGTGCCGGTCACCATCGCGGGCTATGCGCTGATGCTGCTGTTCGCCGTCACCTACTGGCGCTGGCTCGGCTGGACCTGAAGGTCAGGCGGCGGTGGGATCGTAGAACCGGCGCGCCAGGCCGGCCCGCCCCGGATAGAACTTGAAATAGGGCCGCGCCTGATCGATGACGGCCGCGACCGACGGGTGATCCATCAAGCGCTCGAAGTAGGCCGACAGGTGCACCTGCTGCGGCGGCAGCGGCAGGTAGGTCGCGGCATAGAACAAGGCCGGTGCGGCCGCGCAATCGGCCATGCTGAAGGCATCGCCCGCGACCCAGGTCCGGCCCTCGAGCCGGCGGTCGATCATGGCGTAGGCCATCGACAGGGTGTCCCGCGCCCGCGCCACGCTGCGTGGATCGCGATCGCCTTCGGGCTTGAGCAGGTCGGCCGTGAAGGCCTGCATCGGCGTCATCACGTAGAGGTCGAACAGGCGGTCCCACAGGCGCACGTCGAGCGCGGCGGCATCCGGAATGAGGGTGCGGCCGCCGGTGGCATGGTGCTGCTGCAGGTGCTCGATGATGATGCTCGATTCGGGGACCGGCCGCCCCTGGTCCACCAGCAGCGGCATCTTGCCCGTGGGCCACAACGCCAGCCAGGCGTCGCGCTCGGCGGGCTTGCCCAGGTCGAGCAGCCGCAAGTCGACCTCGACCCCGAGCAGGTCGATCGCGATCAGCACCTTCTGGCAGTAGGACGAGAGCGGGTGGTAGTGCAGCGTGAGGGCGGTCATGGCGACCTGCATGGTCTGCGAAACCGGCAAGTTGTCAAGTCAGGCGACCTGAAAAGGTTTGCGTATTGTCATTCTGTGATAATCAATACATAATTGACCGCCATGCAAGGCAATAAATAGCCATACTTTTTCTCCAGGAGACAACCTCGTGCCAGACCAGAACCCGTCGCAGCTGCAGTTCAGCCACATGGGGCTCTACGTGAGCGACCAGCCGCGGATGGCCGGCTTCTACCAGCGGGCCCTGCGATTCACCCAGACCGATGCCGGCGACCTCGGGCCGGTCCAGCTGGTGTTCCTGAGCCGCGACCCGCGCGAGCATCACCAGCTGGTGCTGGCCACGGGGCGGCCCCGGGAGATCGGCTTCAACGTCGTCAACCAGATCTCGTTCCGCGTGCCCGACATCGCCACCCTGCGCCTGTTCCACGACCGCCTGCTGGCCGAGGGCGCGCTGGACATGCACCCCGTCACGCACGGCAACGCCGTGTCGCTCTACTGCCGGGATCCCGAAGGCAACCGGCTGGAGCTGTTCGTCGACACACCCTGGTACTGCGAGCAGCCGCTGCGCGAGCCGATCGACCTGTCCCGGTCGGACGAGGCCATCCTCGCGCAGGCCGAAGCCATTGCCAGGCGGTTCCCGAAATTCATGAGCCGCGCGCAATGGCAGGCCGAAGTGGCGCGCCGGATGCAGGAAGACCAGCGTGGCTGAGCCCGCGCGCGTGCACGACGTGGCGATCGTCGGCCTCGGGCCGACCGGCGCGACCTTGGCCAATCTGCTGGGCGCCGCCGGCCTGTCGGTGCTGGTGCTCGAAAAGGAAGGCGGCATCTTCCCGCTCCCGCGCGCCATCCACTTCGACGGCGAGGTGCTGCGCATCCTCCAGGCCGCGGGGCTGCGCGCGTCCGCCCTGGCCATCGCCCGGCCGGGCGAGCAGGGCATGCACTTCGTCAACGCGGCCGGCGAGACCATGCTCATCCGCGGCGGCACCGCGGCGCTGGGCCCGCACGGCTGCGCGAACAACTACTACTTCCACCAGCCAGAGCTCGAAGCCGTCCTGCGCGCCGGTCTGGCGCGCTACCCCGACGTGCAGCTGCGGCTGCGCCACGAGGTGGTCGGCGTGGCCCAGGACGAGGACGCCGCGACGCTGACGCTGCGCAACCTCGACGACGGACAGGCCGCCGCCGTTCGCGCCCGTGTCGTCGTGGGTTGCGATGGCGCGCGCTCGCCGGTGCGCCAGCACATGGGCAGCCGGATGGTCGACCTCGGCCTGAAGCAGCCCTGGCTGGTGTTCGATGTCGTGCTCGAGGCCGACGTCGGCTTGCCCACGCACACCGTGCAGCACTGCGACCCGGCCCGGCCGATGACCTACTGCAACGTGGTCGGCCGCCGGCGGCGCTGGGAGATCATGGTGCTGCCGGAGGATGACCGGGACGCGATGGTGCAGCCCGCCGCGCTGTGGCGCATGGTCGCGCCCTGGGTGCGGCCCGACCAGGCGCGGCTGGAGCGCGCCGCCATCTACACCTTCCACTCCGTCATTGCCGAAGGCTGGCGCCAGGGCCGCCTGCTGCTGGCCGGCGACGCCTGTCACCAGACGCCCCCATTCCTCGGCCAGGGCATGTGCGCCGGCCTGCGCGACGCGGCCAACCTGGCGTGGAAGCTCGAGGCCGTGCTGAAGCACCGGGCGGCGTTCGACCTGCTGGACAGCTACGAGACCGAACGCGCACCGCACGTGCGTGCGCTGATCGAGCTGGCCGTGCGCCTGGGCAACATCATCCAGACCACCGACCCTGAACTCGCCGCCCAGCGCGACGCGAGGTTCCGCACCGCCCAGCCCGAGATCTTCGAGCTGCCGCCCCAGCTGCTCGGGGCGGGGGCCTTCGACGCCACGCCCGGCACGCCGGCCGGCCGGCCGTTTCCGCAACCGCGTCTCGACGACGGCCGCCTGCTCGACGAACTGCTCGGGCGGCGCAGCGCGGTGATCGGCCGGGCCGGGGCCCTGGCAGCGGCCGCTCCGGCCACCGCCGAGCGCTGGCGCCGCGCGGGCGCCATCGTCATCGACCGGCCCGACACCCTGCTCGACCGCTGGCTGCAGGCCCACGAGGCCCAGGCCGTGATCCTGCGGCCCGACCGGTACATCGTCGGCGTGGCGCGCACGGGGCCGGACCTGGATCGCATCTCGCAATACCTGCCCGTCGCGCCATGAGCCCGCGGCAAGGCCCACACCCATCCGATCCACCCGCATACAGAGGCATTCCATGAAACTCATCAGCTACCAGGACAACGGCACCGACAGCTATGGCGCGGTCGTCGGCGACCGCATCGTCGACCTGCGGCGGGCCTTCGGCGAGCGCGCCGCCGACCTGAAGGCACTGATTGCCGCCGGACTGCTGGGCGAGGCAGCCCAGGTTGTCGCCTCGGCAGAGGCCGGGCCGAAGCTCGACGAGGTCCGGCTGCTGCCCGTGATTCCCAACCCGGGCAAGATCGTCTGCGTCGGGCTCAACTACGGCGAGCACGTGCGCGAGACCGGCCGCGAGATCACCGAGCAGCCGACCCTGTTCCTGCGCGTGGCCGAGTCGCAGCTCGCCCATGGCGAGGACATCGTGCTGCCGCCCGAATCGACCAGGCTGGACTACGAAGGCGAGATCGCCGTCGTGATCGGCCGGGGTGGCCGCCGGATCGCCGAGCAGGACGCCTGGGACCACATCGCCGGCTACGCCTGCTACAACGACGGCAGCATCCGCGACTGGCAGACGGCCACGCCGCAATGGACCGCGGGCAAGAACTTCTGGCGCACCGGCGGCTTCGGCCCCTGGATGGTGACGCGCGACGAGATCCGGGACGGCCAGGTGATGACCCTGGTGACCCGCCTCAACGGGCAGGAGATGCAGCGCACCACCACCGACCGGCTGATCCACAGCATTCCGCGCCAGATCGCCCACATCTCCGCCTTCACGCCACTGAGCGCCGGCGACGTGATCGTGACGGGCACGCCCGGCGGCGTCGGTGCCAAGCGCACGCCGCCGGTCTGGATGAAGGCCGGCGACATCGTGGAGATCGAGGTCGACGCCATCGGCATCCTGCGCAACGGCATCCGGGCCGAACAGGCCGGCGCCGCGGCGGCGCCGCGCGCCGCTCAACCGGAGGTGCGACCGCCGACCAGCACCGGCGCGGCGCGGTAACGGTCCGGAAACACCTTCTTGAGGTTCTCGATCTTGGGCAGGTCGTTGAAGACGATGTACGGCTGCGAGGGATTGCGCGTCAGATAGTCCTGGTGGTAGGCCTCGGCCGGGAAGAAGCGCTTCTGCAGTTCGATGGTCGTGACGATCGGCTGGCCGAAGCTGCGGGCCTTGCCGAGCTGGTCGATGTAGGCCTTGGCGATCCTGGCCTGCTCCGCGTTCTGCGCGAAGATCGTCGAGCGGTACTGCGTCCCGTGATCCGGACCCTGCCGGTTGAGTTCGGTCGGGTTGTGGGCCACCGAGAAATAGATCTGCAGGATGCGCCCGTAGCTGATCTGCTTCGGGTCGTAGGTGATCGCCACCGCTTCGGCATGGCCGGTGCGCCCGCCACCCACCGAATCGTAGTTGGCGCTCTTCTCGTCCCCGCCGGCATAGCCGGAGACCGCGTTGGTCACGCCCTTCACATGCTGGAACACGCCCTGCACGCCCCAGAAGCAGCCGCCGGCGACGACCGCGGTTTCGGACGCCGCCGTCGCGGCCGCGGGGTCATCGGCCGGCACCGGGATCACCACCGCGCTCTCGGCCGCCAGCGACGGGACGACCCGGAAGGCGGCCGCTCCGGCGAGGAGGGTGAGCGCAGCAAGGGCGGCACGGCGCGAGAAGGCGCGGCCGGCAACACGCGGCGCAGGGGGGGTCGATGGCTGGTTCATCTGGCGTCATCCTTCGGTGGAGTGGTTGGGCCGTCGATCGGCTCGAATCCGGGAGCAACTCCCGCTCATTGTCAGTATGAGTTCGCACGCCGCGGGCTTCCGGTTACACCGACACACCGCACCCTGCGGCTGGCGTGGGGGTCTGCGCTTCGGGACTAGGCGCGCATCGCCATCCGGATGCGCCGCGCCTGGATCTTCCAGCCCGTGGCGGTGCGCCTGAAGCGGTCGTGGTACTCGACCACCGACGGCGGCGCCGACATCACGGCGGTCTCGCCGTCGGCGCTGCCCTGGAAGAACAGCACGTAGCAGAGCCCCGTGGCCTCGTCGCCGGACGCCCGACGCACGCTGATGTTGGTGCACAGGTGCCGCGTCACGACGGCGGTGGGCCGGGCATCGAGAAAGCCCGCGATCTCGCGCTGCCCCGTCAGCAGCGTGCCCATGCGATCGAGGCTGCCGTCCTCGGTGAACAGGTCGAGCACCCGCGGATAGTCTCGCGCATCGAGATGGTTCGCGAAGTCCACGCACAGCCGCATGCAGGCCGCTTCGTCTTCGAGCTGCAGCACCATCGTCATCCCATCAGCGAGCCGCGCAGCGCGGACACCGGCAGGTGCTCGCTGCGCAGCAGCAGCGCGGCCTCGCTCTCCCCGGCACGCAGCCGCGCCAGCATTGCCTCGGGGTCGAACTCGACGCCGATCGGATTGAGCTCGAAGTGCGGGCCATTCATGAAGGCATTGGCATCGTCGTTGCTCGCGTAGCTGTCGGCCTGGAATTCCATCTGGTTGCCATCCGGGTCGGCGTAGTACAGCGAGACCGTGATCCCGTGGTGAATGCACCAGTACGGCAGCACGCCCTTGGCCTTCAGCTCGAGGTACTTGTCGAGCAGCTCGGTGAGCGAGCCATAGCCGTAGGCCACATGGTCGACGCCGGGCTGGCCCCGCGGCACGCGGGCGTCCGACTCGCCCTTGACGATGCCGAGGTTGAGCAAGGCGACGCGATGATGCTCGTCGTCGTAAGTGACGAAGGCGATCACGGGGCTCTGGTATTGCACCTTGCCGTCGAACACCTTCACGTACCAGTCGAGCATCTCGTCGAAGCGGTAGCTGCGGTAGACCACATGGGCGAAGGTCTTCGGACGGATCGTGGCGGTCATGGGATCTCCTGCGAGGGCGCGTGCGCACCGAACGGCGCAGCGACAAATTACCGATAAATCAGAATCAGATCGATCAACTCTCGGTTTTATCGATAATATTCAGCTGCAACGACGGAATCACTAGGTGCAAACCCTTCGAGACCCCCTGAAGCTGAACACCCTCGCCGGCACCGAAGAGGCGCAGGGCGCCACGCGCGCCAGCGTGGTGTTCGAGCGCCTGCGCGAGGACATCCTGGAGGGCCGTTTCGCGCCCGGGGAGAAGCTGCGCATCGAATCCCTGGAGGCGCGCTACCGCGTCGGTGCCAGTCCGGTCCGCGAGGCGCTCAATCGGCTCACGGCCGTGCGCCTGGTCGAGCAGGTCGAGCGCCGCGGCTTTCGCGTCGCGACCCTTTCCGGCGAGGACCTGCGCGACCTGGTCCGATCCCGGCAGCTGCTCAACGAAATCGTCGTCCGGGAGTCGCTGCGCTGCGGCGACCAGGGCTGGGAGGACGCGCTCGTGCTCGCCTGCCACCGGATGTGGCGCTGCCCGATGACGCTGGCCGACGGCCACACCAACCGCGAATGGGAGCTGCTGCACCGCAGGTTCCATGCGGCGCTGATCGCGGCTTGCGCCTCCCGGTGGCTGATCGAGTTCCACGAGCTGCTGTTCGATTCCGCCGACCGCCATCGGCGCCTGAATGTCGCCCACCTCGACCCCGAACACACGCGGCTGGAGCATCGCGACATCATGGAAGCGGCGGTCAGCCGGGACGCCCCGCTCACCATCCGCTTGCTCAACGAATCCATGGAAGCGCTGGTGACACACCAGCGCTGAAGCGGCACGAGGTGCCACTCGGCCGAGGCGCCGCTCACGCTGCGACGGGTTCCTGCTCGCGCGCGGCGGCCAGCCGCACGCCATGGCGCGCGAGGTCGGCCGCCAGGTCGTCGACGAGCCGATTGACCTCGCCGGGCGTCGCCACCGCGCCGTAGAGGTAGAAGTCCGGGCGCACGAGCATCGTGTCGATGCCATGCTGCGTCATGTACGCCGTGAACTTGCGATCGAGGTCGACCAGCGCGCCGGCGCTCTCGGCCGCCTCGCCGTCCGGTGCGACGACGACCCGCTGGCCGCCCAGCGCATCGAGGAACGCGCGCTGGCGGGCACCGAGCGCCGCCTCGGCCGCGCCGCTGCGCGACACCAGCACGAAGCCCAGCCCGACGATGTCGTCGAAGCGCCCCTGGCGCCCGCCCGCGCGCACGTGGCCGTGCGGGGCCAGCAGGCCGGCCGGCGCCAGCACCGCGCCGTCGTCGCCGCGGCGCAGGATGCCGTCGGTCAGGCTCGGAAAGGCCGGCGGCGGCAGCGCCTTGCCGCTGAAGAAGGCCGCGTCGCGCTCGGCGGCCTGGTCGGCGTCGGGGATGCAGATCACGCGGCCGAGGTACATCGACAGGTCGATGACGTCGCTCACATGCGGCCGGCGCTCCGGCTGGTAGGTGTCGAGCAGCGCGTCGTCGGCCTTGCCGTCGAGCACGAGGTCGAGCTTCCAGGCCAGGTTCCAGTCGTCGCGCAGGCCGGCGCACATGCCCTGGCCCATGAAGGGCGGCATCACGTGGGCGGCGTCGCCGGCGATCAGCATGCGGCCCTTGCGCCAGGTGTCGGCCAGCAGCGAGCGGAAGGTGTAGACCTTGTGGCGGACGATCGTCGCCTGGTCGCGCCGGACCCAGGGCGCCAGCAGTTCCCACGCGACGTGCTCGTGCTCCAGGTCGTCACGGGTCTCGTGCGGCAGGCGCATGAACTCCCAGCGGCGGAAGTAGCGGCCGTCCTTGACGCCGGCCGGCACGATGGTGGTCGGCCGCGCCGGGTTGCAGTACTGCGCGGCCGGGGGAACATCGCGCGTGACGCCCTCGTTCGGCAGCACGTCGATCACCAGCCAGTCGGCCTCGAAGCCGCGGTCTTCCTGCGTCGAACCGATGGCCTGGCGCACCAGGCTGTTGGCACCGTCGGCGCCGATCAGGTACTTGCAGCGCACGGTGCGCGTTTCGCCGGATGCCGTGCTGCGCACGACCAGCTGCGCGTGGTCGGCGGTCTGGGTGGCTTCGATCGCCTCCCAGCCCAGGTTCAGCTCGACGTTCGGGCAGGCCTGCACCACCTCCTCGAACATCTTCTCGAGCGTCGGCTGGTGCACGAAGTTGACTTCCGGGCCGCCCGAGATCGATTCGGATGCCCAGTCGATGGACAGCAACTCCTTCCACTCGGCATTGAACCAGCGGTACGCCGGGCCCGCATGGCTGACCGCCGGCAGGTCGCGGCCCATGCCGAGCGCGGACAGCACGCGGTAGAGCTCGTGGTCGATGCACACCGCACGTGGCAAGGGATAGCGTTCGCTCCAGCGTTCGAACACCGCGACCCGGCGGCCCTGGCGCGCCAGCGAGAGCGCCATGATTTCGCTGACCGGGCCGTAGCCGATCTGGACGACGTCGTAGAAAGGAATGCTGCTGCTCATGATGTGATCTCCGCGCCGCTCGATCAACGAGCCGGCAGTTCGTGGTTGACGATGAAATCCTCGGGAAGCGCCGGCCCCCAGACGTAGAGCGAGTCCTCGCCCGGGTGGTCGGCCGCGGGCCAGCCGCTTTCGGGCGCGACGAAGTCGATGTCGTAGGAGTACTCGGCGTAGCTGCCCCACGGATCGCGCACGTAGCGGAAGTAGTTGGAGCCCAGCACGTGGCGGCCCAGCCCCCAGCCCTGGTCGTAGCCGGCCTGCGCCATCTGCTGGCTGCCCAGGCCCACCGCGTCGAGCGAGGGCACGCACCAGCTGCTGTGGTGCAGGCCCGCGCCGCCCGACTTGGCGAGCGCGATCAGGTGGTGGTCGCTGCCGTGCGGCGAGTGCATGAAGGCGATCACCGAGCCCGACTTGTCCGACAGGCGCAGGCCCAGCAGGTCTTCGTAGAAACGCCGCGCCGCGTCGACGTCGGCGCTGAACAGCAGGATGTGCGAGAGGTACAGCGGGCGCACCGCCTGCGTCTGGCTGCGCCCGGGTGCGCGCCCCCGGTCGTGGCTCTGCGGCGGGAACTCGCGCGGCGCAGGCTGCGAGGGCGACGACTTCGGCGCCACGCGCAGCTGCAGCGGCAGGCCGTCCGGCCCGCCGATCCAGAGCCCACCGGCCTCCGCCCCGTCGGGCGCCGCGATGCGGACGACGCCACATTCGGCCAGGTGCTGCGCGAAGCCTTCCACGTCGTCGGCATGGATGCCGAGGCTTAGCCACAGCAGGCGCTTGCCGCCGTCGCCAGGCAGGACACGCGCCCAACGATGCGGGTGGCCGAAGGTGTACAGAGCGAGGCCGCCCGCTTCGTCACGCACGTCCAGCCCGAAGCTGGTGTAGAAGTGCCGCGCCTGCTCGAGGTCGGGCACGCTGAACACGAACTCGTCGACGGAATGCACCGCGAGCATCCGGCAGGTGGCTGCTGTCATCGTTGTCTCCAGGACATTGCGGCCAGGCCTAGACGATCTGCTGGCGCTGCGTGCCCAGCGGGCCCGCGCTGAGGGTCATGACGTCGCCGCGCTGCAGGAACACGGGGTTCGGCTTGACGCCGAGACCGACGCCCTCGGGCGTGCCGGTGATCACCACGTCGCCCGGCAGCAAGGTCATGAACTGGCTCAGGTAGGAGACGATCTCGGCCACCGGGAAGATCATGTCGGCCGTGTTGCTCTTTTGCCGGGTCTCGCCGTTGACGGCGAGTTCGAGCGGGATCGATTGCGGATCGGGCAGCTCGTCGCTGGTCACGAGCCACGGACCGATCGGGCCGAAGCCGTCGAAGCTCTTGCCCTTGCCCCACTGGCCGTTGCGCTTGATCTGCCAGTCGCGCTCGGAGACGTCATTGGCCAGGCAGTAGCCGGCCACGTGCGACAGCGCCTGCGCCACCGGCACCTTGCGCGCCTGCGTGCCGATCACGAAGCCGAGCTCGATCTCCCAGTCGCCGGCGACCGAGCCCTCGGGCAGTTCGACGTCGTCGTTCGGCCCGGCCAGCGAGGTCAGGGCCTTGGTGAAGACCACCGGCTCTTTCGGGATCTCGAGCCCCGACTCGGCCGCATGCTTGCGGTAGTTGAGGCCGATGGCCACGAACTGGCGCACCCCGGCGACCGGCGCGCCCAGGCGCGCGCCCGCCGGCACCAGCGGCAGGCGGGCGAGGTCGATCGCCTTCAAGGCCTCGAGCTTGGCGGGCGCCATCCATTCGGGCGTGAAGTCGGGGATCAGCAGGGAGAGGTCGCGGGCCTGGCCGTCGGCGTCCAGGGCTCCGGGTTTTTCTGCCCCGACGGGGCCGTGGCGTAGCAGCTTCATGGTGTGTGGTCCTTGGGTTGATTTAGACTATTTGTCTAAAACTAACTTTAGTTGATCTGACGATTTCGTCAATATGACAAAGAGGCCAAAATGCTGGGGGTTACCCTAGGATCGGATTCGTCGCAAAGCGGCACCGGCGGTCGTGTACCCTCCCCGCCCATGGCCCACGACGAGAGCGAAGCAACAACCGAAGACCACCGCGTGCGGGTGGGCGCGCAACGGCGCGAGAAGACGCGGCTGCGCCTGCTCGAGAGCGCGCTGCGGGTGTTCAACGACAAGGGCCCCGAGCTGGCGGTGATCGACGACTTCATCGCCGCGGCCGGCGTCTCGCGCGGCACCTTCTACAACCACTTCAAGACCACCAACGAGCTGCTGCTGGCGCTGGCCACGGCGATGAGCGACGAGGTGCTGCAGATCGTCGATCCGCTGGTGCTTCACCATGACGATCCGGTGGCGCGCTTCGCGACCGGCACGCGCCTGTACATGCGCATGGCGGTGCGCTATCCGCTGTGGGGCACCTTCATCACGCAGGTCGGCACCCGCATCGCAACCCGCGGCCAGATGATCGACCGCTACCTGACGCGCGACCTCGAACTCGCGCGCCCGCGCCTGAACGTCGACAGCGTCCGGGTGGCGCGCGACATCGTGCTGGGCGCGATCTTCTACGGCATCGAGACCATGCTGACCGAGCCCACGCTGGAGAACCATCCGGAGCAGATCCTGCGCTGCGTGCTGCTGGGCCTGGGCTTGAAGCCGGCCGAGGCGCAAGCGATCGCGTTCATGCCGCTGGAGATCCCGGGCGCGGTCGAAGGCCCGATCTTCTCCGGACTGAAGGGCACCGAGGCGGCCCCGCGCCGCGCGGCCAAGGGTCGCCCGGCCACGCAGGCGCGGGTGCGCCATCCGAAGGAGTGACTGACGCCCGCCAGAGCGCCGACATCCACCAGGACATCCGGGCGTGTCGATGCGACTGAACGGGTGAGCCGCCAGCCGGCTGCGGCATCCGTAAAATTCGCTCCTGTCGCGCGTCATGCGCCTGGAGGCAAGGGTCAAAAATGCAAGCTGTGTCGATCCACGTCGTTGACGTGGCCAACGGGGTGGTGGCGGTCGGCATGCGGGTCGAGATCCTGCGCAGGGAAATCAGCGAACGCGGCCGGACCGAACGCTGGGAGCCATGGGTCGCCGGCAAGGTGGGACGCAATGGCGTGGTGGACGGCATCGAGGGGCAGGCCCAGCTGTTCGAGGTGGGCGTGTACGAGATGCGGCTGCACGTGGGCGACTACTACCGTGCACGCGGGCAGGCGCTGCCCGAGCCGGCCTTCATGGACGTGCAGTGTTTCCGCTTCGGCTTGGCCGACCCATCGCAGCACTATCACCTGCCCGTCAAGCTCACCCCCTGGGGGCTCTCCTGCTTTCGCGGCGCTGCCTGAGCGATCCCGGCATCAAAGCGGCAGCAGTGCCTTGACCTGGTCGAGGACTTGCGCAAGGGGTATCTGGGTGGCCGCCACGCAGATCAGCGGGAACATGGCCGCCAGGACGATCGGCAGGACGCTCTCCAGGGTGACCGGCACCGGAAGCATGCGCTTGATCAGGTCGTAGCCGGCAGCGAAGTCGGCCATCGACGACGGGTCGGGCGAGCCCAGCATCTCTTCGGCCGGCTGCGCCCTGGTCGCGGAAACCCACTTCTTCTCGAAGGCGATGTTGTGCTGGCTGGCCAGCGAGCCGTAGTGCGCCAGACCTGCGTGCTTCAGCGCCACAAGCCGGGGCGCGAAGACCGCCAGCGGCGCGACGAAGGCCAGGGCGAAGAAGACGATCATGCCGATCAGGGCGAACTTGAATCCCATCAGGCTCGCATCGCCGTGCACGACCAGCTTGAGCACCGTGGCGGACACCACCACGCTTTCGGCGAACACGAACAGGACGTAGGTCTTCGGGTACTGCCCCATGAAGGCGAGGCCGCCGCAGCGATCGGGATGCGTCGCGACCAGGCGCATGTCGCAGCGGGCGATCTCGTACAGCATCAAGCCCCATGTCACGAAGCGCCACAACCAGCGCCCGAGCAGGAACCAGTACAGCGGCAGCGCGACCAGCATGGCCCACCAGCCGGCCAGGGTCGGCTGCAGCGTGCCGTCGACCATGCGCCCGTGCCACGTGCCGCCGTCGGCAGCCATCGGGGCCTTGGTGAGCCACAGCCAGGACAGCAGGTAGGCCAGGAGAAGGATCAGGCCTTCGGCCAGCCACGACCCGGTGCGCCGTTCCATGTTCGCGCGCGCCTTGGCGAAGCCGCTGCGCGACGCCGGCGGCACGATGCCCCGGTCCTCGAACTGGCCCACCATCTGCGCCATGCGCTGGTCCGAGCTCTGCTCCATCCACACGAAGGCCACGATGGCGAAGGCGTAGGCGTAGGCGCTGTAGTCGAAGAGGACGGCGCGTTCGGGATGCGTGCCGATGGCATACCCCTGGAACGCAGCCAGGACCAGCGCGGGAATCCACCCGACGGCCACGAACAGCGCGGCACGGCGACCCACGGCGAGATCGGTGTCGGTCAGCAGACCGAGGCGGCGCTGCAAGCGATAGAACGGACCATGCCGGTTGAACGAGACGCGCATGCGCTGCCACTCCTGTTGTTCGCGCACAGCGCGGCCATGCCGCCTGCGCGCACCGCGGCTGCCGAGGCAACCGATGTTGGCGGCGATGGCGTCGGGGTGCAATTGCCCTTTGGTGCAACGGCGCTGCGCAGCAATGCGGGCGTGGCCGCCGCGCAAATCGTTTCGCTCCACGGTGAAAGAAGTGAAACCGGAAGTGGCCGCCCCGCGAGTGCGACACACCCGGTTGCGTGTGGGCAGGCCGGCAGGGTTGCGCGCACCTATCGTGCTTCACTCCGCTGGCTCCAGCCGAGGCGCTCATCCACATCAGCAAAGTGAGGCTTTCATGTTCGACCGACGCACCTTCGCAGCTTGCTGCGTGCTGGCCCTCCCGTATGGCGCCTGCCTGGCTCAGACCACCTTCACGGCGGACCAGTACTTCGACAACCGCTGGTACATCACGCCCTTCGGCACCTACGTGCATCCTGACGGCGATCGCAATGCGGACAACGGCTGGGGGGGAGGCGTCTCCATCGGCAAGCCGATCAGCCCGAGCTGGAACATCGAGCTGCGTGGCCAATACGAGGAACTCGACGGCAAGTTCGGCACCGGCTTCGGCGCCTTCAACAGCACGGACAAGTACAAGAACTGGAGCGGCACGCTCGACGCGCAGTGGTTCCCCTGGAGCCGTCAGGGGATCAACCGCTGGCAATCGAACACCGTGCATCCCTATCTCGTGGGCGGCATCGGCGCCATCGACAACAAGGTGGAGAGGGCGTTCGGCATCAACGACAGCCACACGAGCTTCATGGCCAATGCGGGGCTCGGCATCGTCTGGCCGTTCTCCTCCTGGGGCCGCCTGGTGGCCGACGCACGCTACCGCTATGTCGACAATGCCAACAACAGCAGGACCGGCAACCGGCAGAACATGAACGACTGGCTGTTCTCGGTGGGCCTGCAGATTCCGTTCGGGCCGCCCCCACAGGTGGCGCAGGCGGCTCCGCCGGCGGCCATGCCGGCGGCGATGCCGCCGCCCCCGCCGCCGCCGCCGCCGGCCGCGCGCAACTTCGAGCTCAAGGCCGACGGCACCTTCGCCTTCGCCAAGTCGGACCTGACGCCCACCGGCCGCAGCCGCATCGACAGCACGCTCACGGAGCTCAAGTCCTCGGGCATCCGGCTGCGCGCGATCTCGATCGTCGGCCACACCGACCCGATCGGCAGCAACGAGTTCAACCAGCGCCTGTCCCTGGCGCGGGCCAACTCGGTGCGCGACTACCTGGTCGCCCAAGGCGTCCCGGCCAACATCATCACGACCGAAGGCCGCAGTTTTTCGCAGTTGAAGGTCACCGAAGCCGATTGCAGGGCCCAGGGCAAGGCCAGGAACCGCACGGCGCTCATCGCCTGCTTCGAGCCGAACCGCCGCGTGGAGATCCGCGCCACGGGCGAGCAGCCGGGCTAGGAGCGCGCCGCCGCCGCAGGCCGGGTGTTGACCAGCGTGCACAGCAGCGCCGTCAGCAGTGCCAGCGCGATGTGCCACTGGTAGACGGCGTCGAAGTCGCCGCGCTGCAGCGCGCCGTGGCCGAGCAGCACCACGGTGATCGCCACGCCGATCACCGAGCCGATCTGGCGCGTGGCCTGGTTGACCGCGCTGCCGACCGCATAGTGGGCGGCCGGCAGCTTGCTCACCGCCGCGCCCGACAGCGACGGCATCACCAGGCCGACGCTGGCCCCGCTCAGGATGAGGCCCGGCAGCCACCGGGTCGCATAGGCCGGCTCGGTGCCGGGGACGAGCAGGAACCACAGGCCGGTGGCGGCGAACAGCAAGGCGCCGCCGACCAGGAAGGGCCGATGGCCGTAGCGCCCGGCAAGACGGCCGGTGACGACGGCCACCGGGATCACCATCAGCGGCCCCGGCGCGATCGCCAGGCCGGCCAGCGCCTGGCTGTAGTGCCAGACGTTGTTCATGTAGAAGAAGAAGGCGAAGAACATCATCGCGAACGCGATCCCGAACGTGAGCGTCGCGGCGTTGACCGCGCTGTAGGTCGGATGGCGGAACAGCGCCAGGTCGATCAGCGGCGCGCGCACCTTGCGCGCCCAGAGGACGAAGCTCACCAGCGCGATCGCGCCGGTGGCCGCGACGACAGCCAGCTGCCCGCGCGACCAGGCTGGCGATTCGGATTCGACGATCGCCAGCGTCAGTGCGCCGACGGCGACGATCAGCAAGGCCATGCCGACGCCGTCGATCCTGGCGCGCTGGGTCGACCGCGCCGACTCGGTCAGCAGGGAGGCGCCGAACCAGAGCGACAGGGCCCCGATCGGCAGGTTGATGAAGAAGGCCCAGGGCCAGCCGATGGTCTGGATCACGAAGGAGCCCAGGCTCGGCCCGACGGCGGCCGCGAAGCCCCCCACCGCACCCCACAGGCTGACGGTGACCGCGCGCTTGCTCTGCGGAAAGGCCGCCAGCACGATCGACAGCGACGCCGGCGTCAGCAGCGCGGCGCCGACCGCCTGCAGCACGCGCGCCGCGATCAGCCAGCCGACGCTGCCGGCCAGCCCGCAGGCGGCCGAGGCGGCGATGAACAGCGTCACGCCGAGCATGAAGACCCGCTTGCGGCCGTGGGCGTCCGACAGGCCGCCGGCGGGAATCAGCATGGCCGCATAGACCACCGTGTAGGCGTTCAGCACCCACGACATCTCGGCCGCGCTGGCGTCCGGAAAACCGGTGCGCAGCGCGCCGAAGGCCGCGTACAGCATCGTGCTGTCGAGCGAGACCAGGAAGGCCGCGACGCTGGCGACCCAGAACACCGGCCAGGGCGAGGCCTGGGGCGGATGGGCGGCTGCAGCCGGGGCCGTGGCCGTGGGTGCGGTGGCGATCGTCATCGTGTCGTTCGTCGGGTTCGGCGCGGCGCTCAGGCCGGCGTCGGCAGGTAGCTCGGCGTGGCGGCCGTCAGGCCCTGCTTGACCAGCCGGGTGCGCTCGTCGGCCAGCACCTCGTCGAGGCCGGCCTCGAGGCCGTCGAGGGCGCTCTTGACGATGTCTTCCGGGCTGGTCTTCGGGCCCTCGAGTCCGCGCGCCAGGTCGGTGTCGACGAAGGCCATGTGCAGCGCCAGCACCTGCGTGTGCTGGGGCGCCAGTTCGTGGCGCAGCGAGTTGGTCAGCGACCAGGCGGCCGACTTGGTCGCCGCATAGCCGGCCAGCTGGCCGCCGTTGATCCACGAGACGATCGACAGCACGTTGATCAGCCCGCCGCCGCCATTGGCCTTCAGCACCGGCGCGAAGGCCTTGCTCATGCGCAGCATGCCGTAGAAGTTGGTCTCGAACTGGCGCCGCGCGACTTCTTCGCTGTCGGCCGCGAGAAAGCCACCCACCTGGGCGACGCCGGCGTTGTTGATCACCAGCGTCACGTCGCCGGCGCGGGCCACGGCGGCCGCGACCTCTTCGGGCTTCGTGACGTCGAGCCGGATGGCCTCGACGCCGGGCTGCGTGACGCTGGCCGGATCGCGCGCGCCGGCGTAGACCTTGCGGGCGCCGCGCGCCAGCAGTTCGCGGGTGAAGGCCAGCCCGATGCCGCGATTGGCGCCGGTAACGAGAACGGTGGCGTTGCTGATTTTCATGATGGCTTCCTTGGGACGAGTGAGGGTGGCGGGAGGGACACTAATATGATCGTTGTCATATTGCAAATCGAAGGATGGCGACTGCGGCATGCCGGGTGGGCGTCAATGGGTTGTGGCGGCCGGCGTGTCGTACTGCGCGAGCAGCGATTTGCGCGCATCTGCCAGCACCGCGCGCGCCTCCTCGCCGTCGCCGAGCGCCCGCGCCAGTTGCAGGGCGCCGACGAGGGTGCCGGCCACCGTCGCCGCGGCCGCGCGCGGCGCGTCGGGCAGGGCGCTGCGCACGCCGGCGATCAGGCGCCGCACCCGGTGGGCGGAGGCTTCGCGCACGATCTCGGACTGGCGCGGCATGTCGGCGCCGAGCGCGGCCACGGGGCAGCCGCAGGCCAGCGATGCCAGGTGCGAATCGGCCAGGTAGGTCTCGACCAGCGAGCGGAATGCGCTCGCGCCCCGGCGGGCGCGCCGCTCGGCGGCCAGGGCCACGGCTTCGGCGCTCTCGCGGCCGGCCCGTTCGAGCGCCTCGACCAGCAAGGCATCGCGCGAATCGAAATGGGCATAGAAGCCGCCGTGCGTCAGGCCGGCTTCCTTCATGACATCGGCCACGCCCACGCCGGCATAGCCGCGCTCGCGGATCGCGCGCGCGGCCACGGCGACGATGCGCTCGTGGGTTTCTTCCTTGCGGCTGTTGGGAGTGCGGCTCATGGAGACTAGGTGGATGCGATTTAATATGACGACAATCATATTCCAGCGGATGGCCACTTGTCAACTCGCGCGGTGCCGCGGGCCGCCACGGCGCCGGGCTGGACAAGGACCGACCCGATGACTACATTGAAAAACGCCGCCGCGTGCCAGCCTCTTCGCGCCGCGCCGGGCAGGCGCGCGCGTCCAGCACTCCACCCTCGAGCAAGGAGCACAGCATGCCGACCATGAAAGCAGCCGTCGTCCACGCCTTCAAGCAGCCGCTGACGATCGACGAAGTCCCCGTTCCCGAGGTCGTTCCGGGGCGCATCGTCGTCAAGGTCCTGGCTTGCGGCGTGTGCCATACCGACCTGCACGCCGCCGATGGCGATTGGCCGGTCAAGCCGAACCCGCCGTTCATTCCGGGCCACGAAGGCGTCGGCTACGTCTCGGCGGTCGGCGCCGGCGTGAAGCATGTCAAGGAGGGCGACCGCGTGGGCATCCCCTGGCTGCACACCGCCTGCGGCCATTGCGAGCATTGCATGACCGGCTGGGAGACGCTGTGCGACGGCCAGCAGATGACCGGCTACACCGTCAACGGCAGCTATGCCGAATACGTGCAGGCCGACCCGGGCTATGTCGGCCACCTGCCGTCGAACATCGGCTTCTCGGCCATCGCACCGGTGCTCTGCGCCGGCGTGACGGTCTACAAGGGCCTGAAGGTGCTGGACTGCAAACCCGGCGACTGGATCGCGATCTCCGGCGTCGGAGGCCTGGGCCACATGGCGGTGCAGTACGCCAAGGCGATGGGTTTCCACGTGGCCGCGGTCGACGTCGACGACGAGAAACTCGCCCTGGCCAGCAAGGTGGGCGCCGAACTGGTCGTCAACGCCAGCAAGGTGGACCCAGCCAAGGAACTGCAGCGCGCGCTGCGCGGCGCGCACGGCGTGCTGGTCACCGCGCCCTCGCGCAAGGCCTTCGACCAGGCCCTGGGCATGATGCACAAGCGCGGCACGATGTCGCTGGTGGGCCTGCCGCCCGGCGATTTCGGCCTGCCGATCTTCGACGTCGTGCTGAACGCCAAGACCATCCGCGGCTCGATCGTCGGCACCCGGATGGACCTGCAGGAAGCCCTGGCCTTCGCCGGCGATGGCAAGGTGCACACGGTGTACTCCGAAGACACGCTGGAGAACGTCAACGCCATCTTCGATCGCATGCGCCAGGGCGCCATCGAGGGGCGCGTCGTGATGAAGCTGGCCGACGGCTGACCCCGCACGATGCCGATGGCCTGGCGATTCCTCGCCTCAGGCCGTCGCGTGCGCCAACGGAAACTCCGCCAGCCGGTAGTCGTTGCGGCCCGCGCCCTTGGCCTGGTAGAGCATCTCGTCGGCGGCCAGCATGAGCTGGGTGGCGGTCGCCGCGCTGCCGGCGACGTGGAAAGCCACCCCCACGCTGGCGCTGACGTCGACGCGGCAGCCGGTCAGCATGAAGGGCCGGCTCAAGGCGTCGACGATCTTGGCGGCGATGCGTGCCGCGGCCTGTGCATCGGCCACCTGGCCGATGATCACCGTGAACTCGTCGCCGCCCACGCGGGCGACGAAATCGCGTGCCCGCAGGGCCTGGACCAGCCGGTCGGCCACGGCGCGCAACAAGGCGTCGCCGGTGCCGTGGCCGAACTGGTCGTTGACTTGCTTGAAGCGGTCGAGGTCCAGGAACATCAAGGCCGCCACGCGGCCTCCCGCGGGCGCCGCCGCCAGCGTTTCCTCGAGCCGCCGGTTGAAGCCGGCGCGGTTGGCCAAGCCCGTGAGCGGGTCCTCGTGGGCGAGCTGCAGCAGGCGCTTCTCTTCCTGCTTCTGGCGCGTGACGTCGGTCGAGACCGCGTGGAAGCCCGTGAGCACGCTGCCGTCGATGCCGCGCTGGGGAATGTAGTTCGACTCGAAGCAGGCATAGCCGCCGTCGCTGACCAGCTCGCTCTGGAAGGTGACCGACTCCCCTTGCAGGGCCCGGACCACGTGGGCCTCGATGCATGGGTAGCGGCTGCCGAACACCTCCTTCACCGTGCGGCCGATGATCGCCTCCCGCGGAATGCCGAAGGCGCCTTCGT
Source organism: Variovorax davisae (assembly GCF_030316845.1). GTDB lineage: Bacteria > Pseudomonadota > Gammaproteobacteria > Burkholderiales > Burkholderiaceae_C > Variovorax > Variovorax davisae. Next base: position 399,886 of record NZ_JASZYS010000006.1, on the reverse strand, counting down.
AGGCACGGTTCACGAACCGGTAGCGCTGCGCCATGTCGATGAACGCAACCCGCATCGGCAGCGCGTCGGCGATGGTGCGCAATCGCGCTTCGCTCTCGAACAGCGCGACTTCGGTCGCCTTGGCTTCCGAGATGTCGCGCATGATGCCCGAGAAGCGCTCGATCTTGCCGGCCTTGTCGCGATGGGCGATGACCATGTGGCTGACCGGAAACAGGTCCGCCGGATGGGCGCCGCAGATCTCCGATTCGCCCACCCAGACCCCTCGGGCGACGGCCGTGGGCACGATGGTTTCCTGCAGCCGCCGCAGGGTGACCGGTGGCATGAAATCCGCGATCGTGAAATGCGTGACCGGCGCCTCCTGGGCCACGCCGGTGCGGCAGCGCGCCGCCGGATTCATGTAGCTCAGGCGGCCATGCTTGTCGAGCTGCACCACGTAGTCGGTGGTCTTCTCGAAGATCGCGGTCTGGGTGCGCAGCGCCTGCTCGGCCAGGGTGCGCTCGGTGATGTCGATCAGGGTGCCGACCTGGCCGACCACCCGGCCGGCCGCCAGGATCGGCTGCATCTGCAGCGAGACCAGCACGCTGGCGCCGTCGGAGCGCCGGATCCAGCGCTTCAAGTGGAACGGCTCCCTGCTCGCCACCCGCGCCAGCCATTGCTGCCTGGTCTCCTCGCGGAGCTCCGGCGCGACGCCCTCGAGCCAGCCTTCGGCCGCCTGGGCCTTTTCGATGCCGTGGATCGCCAGGTAGGCATCGTTCACGTCCACCATGCGCCCGCGCTCGTCGCAGCGAAAGAGGCCCACCGGCGCGGCGTCGGCCAGCGCGGCCTTTTCGCTGCGCTGCGTGCGCAACTCGGTCATCAGCGCATCGAACTCGCGCGCGAGATCGCCGTACTCGCCGTGCGCGCGCACGTCCAGCAACACCGGCGCCTCGGGATCGCGGCGCAGCCGCCGGATCACCGAATGCAGGGTGCCCAGCGGGCGCACCAGCCACAGCGTGCCGCCCCACACCAGGCTGCCGGTCAGCGCTGCGAGCAGCAGCATCTGCAGCAGCAGCGCCCGGCGCGCCTTCGCCAGCGGCGCATAGGCGGTGCGGGCCGGCAGCACCACATGCACGATCCAGCCGGTGGCGGCGATCTTCGCGCTGCGTTCGAGATCGTCGGGCTGGCGCCACCCGCTGCCCGCCGCCCCGCTGCGCACCGGCTGAAGCACGCGCGCCGCGTCGGGATGAACGACGTAGAGCGGCGACTCGCCGCCCGTCTCGACCATGTAGTAGCCCTCGCCGCTCAGGCGCGCCGCGGCCAGATTGCCCAGCATGTTCGGCCGATGCAGGTTCAGGCCGCCGCCGAGCACGCCCAGCACGCGTCCGTCCGCGTCCTTGACCGGCATCGCCATGAGCACCGCCGACTCGCCGGTGGTGCGCGCGCTCAGCGGCTGCGAGACCGTGGCGACCCCGGTGTCGCGGGCACGCCGGAAGTAGTCGCGGTCGGCCACGCTGACCGCCTTCGAAGCCGGCGGCGGCTCCGCCTGGAGGACGTTGCCCGCGACATCGATCAGGGCGATGCCGTCGAACATCGGGCGCAGGCCGCTCTGGGCGAGGAACGGCGCGCGCCGCCCGGGGTCGGAGAAGGTCGCTGCATCGCCGCGCCGCGCTTCACGCGACAGCGTCGCCAGGTGCATCGCGAGCTTGTAGTCGAGGTCCGCGGCCGCGGCTTGCGCGAGGCCCTGGAGCTGCTGGCCGAGCAGCCCCGTGTACTCCCTCGACAACTGCCGGTACTGCCAGGCCGCGGTGGCGCCGACCAGGATCAGCACCAGCGAGGTCGTCAACAGCGCGGCCCGGGTGGGCAGGTTCAGGCGCATGCGCTTCATCAGGCCGCGTCCCATGCGATCGGCGGCAGGGTCGCGATGACCGGCCGCGAGAACAGGTAGCCCTGGAACAGCGTGACGCCGATGCCGCGCAAGGCGCGCAGCTCTTCGCGCGTCTCGATGCCCTCGGCCACCACGCGCACCCCCAGCTCGCCGCAGGTCTGGACGAAGCCGCGCACGATGGCCAGGCGCACCGGGTCGGCGTCGACGCCGCGCACCAGGCTCATGTCGACCTTCACGATGTCGGGCTGGAAGCCCGCCAGCAGCTGGAAGCCCGCATAGGCTGCGCCGAAGTCGTCGATCGCCGAGGTGAAGCCGTAGCACTTGAAGGTCTTGAACGACGCCGCGAGGCCGGGCAGGTTCTGCACCCGCTCACCCTCCGTCAGTTCGAACATCAGCTGTTCGACCGGGAAGCCGCAGCGCGACGCCGCGGCCATCGCGCTGCGAAAGCAGCATTCCTGGCCGGCCACGTCGTTGGGCATGACATTGAGGCTCAGCTTGGCCCGCATGTCCAACTGAGCCGCCAGCTCGATGGCGCGCATGCGGCAGGCCTCGTGGAACGCGAAGCGCTGCCCGGGACCGATCCGCCCCAGCACCTCGAGCGCGCCCTCCCCGTCGAGCCCCCGCACGAGCGCTTCATAGGCGAAGACGGCGCGCTGGTCGGCGTCCACGATGGGCTGGAACGCCATGGTGAAGGCAGGGAGGGTGGAGGAAGCCATCTCTTCTCTATCGGCGCCGGTGGCCGAAACTTGAGTCCCCGGCGAGGCCGCCCGAGCCTCAGCTCTGCGCCAGCGACGCCAGCCGGGCGGCGTCCGGGATCGCGACGTGGCGCCCGGCCGCGACGATGACCCCCTCCCGTTCGAGCGCGGCGAAGATCTGCGAGACGCGCACGCGCGAAAGCCCGCAGATGTGGCTCATCTCCTGCTTGGTGAAGGTGATCGAGATCAGCATGCCCGCCGGATGCGGCGTGCCGTAGCTGGCCATCAGGCCGAGCAGGTGATGACAGACCCGGCGTTTCGCGGAATTGGCGCCCTGCAAGGCCAGGTGCTGCAGCATGATGCGAAAGCGCATGCTGCACATGGCCTGGTGCTGGCGCGCCAGGGCAGGTGCCTGGTACAGCGCAGCCAGCATGGCCGCCACCGGCACGGCGCACACCACCGCGTCGGTCGAGGCCTCGGCGGACACGACGTGGTTCTTGCTCTGCAGCAAGCCGCAATCGCCGACCAGGCCCGTGGGACCGACGATCATCAGATGGCGCCTCTTGCCCTCCGCCGACTCCGAGATCAGTCGAATTCGCCCCGACGCCACCACATAGACCGAATCCGCCGGCTGACCTTCCTCGAACAGCGGCCCGTCATTGGCGACCGGCTGCTGACGGTAGCCGCGCGTGATGTCGCCCCATTCGAAATCCAGATGTGTGAGCCACGCCGAGACGAAGGCCTTCGGCAGTGGCCCCACGCCGTCTGGCACAGACGGCGCGGCAATCGACGAGGACGGGCTGAAATCGGAACTGGGCGAGGTCGACATGGTGGATCGGGCAGAGTCAACAAAGGCATCGCAGGGTTTATACCGAAGCGAAGCCCGCGGCGAGCGTAAAGCGGCGACGCCGCGATTCAACGCCCTGTACCTATCATCTGGCCAAAGACCCCTTCATGATTTCCGAAACCTTCGCCAGACCCGTCTCAGGGTTTGCCGACCGTCCATCCACATGAAACTAAGGCTGCGCGGCGTGCTCCGTGTCGAACCGGGCCAGCGACTGCGCAACCTGCAGGCAGGCCACGCGCGCCTGGCCCAGGATCATGCCTTTCCACACATCGTTGTCGCAATAGAAGGCATCTCGCAGCACGCGAGCAGCGGCGGCCCGCGTGGCTGCATCGACCTTGCCGCCGTGGGCGCGGATCCAGGCCGCGTGGTACAGGGCCGACTGAACCGCGGAAAAGGGCAGGGTTCCGAACTCCAGCCCGACGAGCAGCGCCTCGGCCTGGACACACTCGTCGTGCAGGCTCGAACAGACCAGCCCGGTCACGTCGACGGACACCGAGTCGGTGTTGCCCGAGAAGGTCAGGAAGACATCGCTGCCCCAGCATGCGCGCGCCCGGGCGATGTCGCGGGCGTCGTTTCTCCCCGCGTAGAGTTTTTCTCCATGACCGTAAGGGCCCAGGCCGGTATGGATGTCGATCCAGGCGATGGCTTGCGCGGCCGCACCATGCTCGCGAAGGATCGCGCGCACCGTGCGATTGCTCCAGGAAGGCGCCGTGCCGCCGTAGAAGAGCCCCTGCGGGGAGACCCGCTGGCCACTGGACACGGCGTGCCGCAAGCCGCGCTCGCCGTGCTGGCGCACGAACGCCTGCTGCCTTTCGATGTCCTGCCCGGACGGCGGCCATTGCGGCGGCAGCACGAACGACTCCACCTCGAGGTAGTGCGGACTGGGCGGCAACGGCGCGTCGAAATCGACGAAGTTCCGATTGACGTCGATGTTGTCCTCGTTGGTGCGCTGCAGATGCGAGAACCCATAGGGATTGATGGCGTGGATGAGCAGCAAGCCCACGCCGGCCTGTGCCAGCCGGTCCTTCAAGCCCGTGTCATGCAGGACCGCCACCTGGCAGCCCGAGCCGCAGAAGCCCTCCACCCCGTGGGTGCCCGAGCTGACGATGAGCAGCCGGCGCGGCTGGTCCGGACCGATGTAGGCAGTATCGATGCTCAAGGGCTCGCCGAAGACGCCACGGTGGTCGGGCAGTATGAACTGCCGCGCCCGGGCGCCGCACGCCATGCCCGCCTCGACGAACTTCTGTCGCGCCTCGGCATAGGTGCCTGAAAAACAGCTTCCTGTTGAGATCGATGGATTCATCGCGCCTTCTCCCTGGATGTGGAATCGGAAATCGTAGAAGTCCCCTGCGCGCCCGACAACGACCATTGCAGCCATTCGGTGTGCTGTTCCAGACAGCCCGCACAAGATGATCCACTTCGACCTCCTGTTGCCGCCGGCGGCCATGCCCGGTTCGGTATGGTCGGCCGTCGACGTGCTGCGCCAGCTCAATGCGCTGGCGCGCCTTCGCGCGCCGCGCGCCAGCACGCCGGCCGTCAGCTGGCGCGTGCTCGACGAACGGGGGCGCATACATCGCTTCCATGCGTCGACCTGCGTCAGCGCGCAGGAGAGGCAGCACGGCCGACGGCCTGGCGATGGGCAGCGCGTGCTGCTGGTGCCGCCCTTCGAAGGCGCGCAGTCGGTCCCTGCGCTGATCCGGCTGGTACGGCGCAGCGCCGGCATCGTCGATCTGCTGCGAGCCTCGTTCGACGAAGGTGCCTTGCTGGGCGCCTGCGGCACCGGTGTCTGGCTGCTCGCCCAGACCGGTCGGCTCGAGAAGGCAGCGATGCCGTGGATCTACCAGCCGGGCTTCGCGCACCTCTTCCCGTCGGTGCGCATCGAGGCGACCGCACCGATCGTCGCCCAGCATCGAATCCTCTGTGCAGCGACGCCGTCCCTGATTCATTCGCTGGTCCTGCACCTGGTCGGCCACGCGGGCGCCGCCGACCTCGCCCATGCCTGCGAGCAGACCCTGCTGCCGAACACGGAGCGGCAGCAAGTGTCGGCGGCCATGAACCCCGACCAAGGCATGGGCATCTCGCGCGACACCCCGCTCTATCGCGCCCTGACATGGATGAGAACCCACGCCGGGCGACCGTTCACCCTGGATGAAGCCGCCGCGGCGGCGGCCGTCAGCGAGCGCACCTTGAGCCGGCTGTTCCGGCAGCACATGGACCAGACGCCGCTGCACTACGTCCAGGCCTTGCGCGTGAATCGCGCCAAGATGTGGCTCGAAGGCACCTGGCGTTCGGTGGAGGAGATTGCCCACGACTGCGGGTACGCCGACGCCAGCGCCTTCGGCCGGATGTTCTCGCGCGCGACCGGGTCGAGCCCGCAGCGCTGGCGCGAGCGCTTCAGCCTGCGCGGCCCTCGGGCGTTGTGGAAGCTGCATGAGGCAGCGGGCACTTCGCCCTGAGGTCGTCGCTGGTCGCTCGGGTTTGTCCTAGAAAAATATCGGCCAGAGCGTAAAGCAGCTTACGTCGCGCCACGCGCGCGCTTCCTACCATCGCCTGCTGCGACTGCGAGCTACGGAGTCCAGTGCAGTTCGCCGACGGCGCGCGCACATCAGGGAGACAAAAAATGACACGAGACATTCGCCTCGCCGCCCTCTGCATGGGCGGCGGCGGGCCCGTGGGCAATGCCCGCCGCTTCTTGATGGCTTGCAACGCCAGGCTGCGCCAATTCGGCTTCGGTCTCGCGGCTGCGGCACTCCTGATGGGCTCGGCGGCCAGCCAGGCGCAGGAACTCAAGGTGGGCCTGAAAAGCGAGCCCACGTCGATGGACCCGCACTATCACGCCCTCACCACCAATTTCCAGATCTCGGCGCATATCTTCGACAGCCTGACCGCCCTCGACCCGAACCTGCAACTGATCCCCGGGCTGGCGCTCTCCTGGAAGACCGTCGGCAGCGACATCTGGGAGTTCACGTTGCGGCCCGATGTGAAATTCAGCGACGGCTCGCCGCTCACGGCCGACGACGTCGCCTTTTCCATCGAGCGCGTCGCCAAGGTGCCCAACAGTCCCTCGCCCGTCACGATCACCATCCGGGGCATCCAGCGTGTCGAGGTGGTGGGCCCACTGACGGTGCGCCTGCACACCGACGGTCCGAGGCCCTTGGTCCCGACCAGCCTCGCGAACCTGAGCATCATGTCCAGGAAGGCCGCCTCCGGCCCGAGCCCTGAAGGCAAGAGCACCGCCCAGTTGAACCAAGGCGATGGCCTGATCGGCACCGGGCCGTTCAAGTTCGTGTCCTGGTCGCGCGGCGGCGACCTTGTCCTGGAACGCAACGACACCTACTGGGGGCCCAAGCCATCCTGGGCCAAGGTGCTGATGCGTCCCTTGTCCAATCCCGCGGCACGCGTCAATGCCCTCCTGTCGGGCGGGGTCGACCTGGTGGAGGACCCGCCGATCGACGACATGGCGCAGCTCAAGAAGAACCCCAAGCTCACGATCCAGGAAGCCCCCTCCGTGCGCCTGATCTTCCTCGCCTTCAACGTGTCGGACGACAGCGTGCCGGGCATCACCGGCACCCAGGGCAAGAACCCGTTGAAGGATGTGCGCGTGCGGCGCGCCCTGTCCGAGGCCATCGACCGCAAGGCGCTGGTGGCCCAGGTGATGGGGGGGTTCGGTGCGCCGGCCGCCGAGCTGATGATGCCCGGCTCGCCGGGAACGCGCAGCAACGGCGTGATCGTGAAGCACGATCCCCAGCACGCCAGGAAGCTGCTGGCCGAGGCAGGCTATCCCGGCGGATTCACCCTGTCCCTGGGGACGCCAAATGGCCGCTATCAGAATGACCTCAAGGTGGCGCAAGCGGTGGCGTCGATGTGGAGCCGGGTCGGCGTGAAGACCACGGTCGAAGCATCCTCACCCGCCATCTTCTTCAAGAACATGATGGCGAAGGCCTACAGCAGCACCCTGGGCGGCTGGGGCGACGTCGAATCGTCGGCTCGGGCTCGCGCCCTGGTCAGCACCCGCAACGATGCCAAGGGCTGGGGCACCGCCAATTGGGGAGGCTACGCCAACGCCGAAGTCGACGCGCTCCTCGATGCCGCCGTGAACACGCTGGACGACGGCAAGCGTTCGGCTCTGTTGCAGCAGGTAACCGCCCAGGCCATCGACACCGACGCGGCCTTGACGCTCCTGTACTTCGAACGCAGCGCCTGGGGCATGCGCAAGGGTCTGAGCTATGCCGCCCGGCCGGACCAGCAAACGCGCGCGCAGTTCGTCACGCCGTCGGGCACCAAGTGAAGCCACGCCACGTCTGAGCACGTGCATCTGCGAAATACGACATGGGTGGATTCATTCTCCGTCGATTGCTGCAGGCCATGCTGGTGCTGGTCGTGGTGTCGTTTCTGGTGTTCGCCGGGGTGTACCTGGTTGGCGACCCGGTCGACGTCCTGATCAGCCCGGAAGCGACCGCGATCGAGCGCCTGCGCGTCACGCGCGAGCTGGGCCTGGACCAGCCGCTGTGGGTGCAGTACCTCCGCTTTGCAGGGCATGCGCTGCAAGGCCAGTTCGGCAACAGCTTCCTGGCCGGCCAGCCCGCCATGGCGCTGATCATCCAGCGCATGCCCGCCACCCTGGAACTGGCGGCGGTGGCCACCCTGCTGGCCGTCGCGGTCGGCGTGCCGGTGGGCCTGTACGCAGGGCTGAAGCCGGAAACGGCCACGGCCAAGTTCGCCATGACCCTGTCGGTGCTGGGCTTTAGCCTGCCGACCTTCTGGGTCGGCTTGATGCTCATCATGGGCCTGTCGGTGATGACCGGTTGGCTGCCCTCCTCGGGCCGCGGCGAGCTGGTCTACCTCGGGCCCGTGGGCCTGAGCGTGTTGACCGTGGACGGCCTGAAGCACCTGGCCCTGCCTGCCCTGACCCTGGGCCTGGGCGCGGCCTCGCTGCTGGCCCGCCTGACCCGTGCCACGGCGCGCGAGGTGGTGCCCATGGACTTCGTCAAGTTCGCCCGCGCCAAGGGGCTGTCGGAGCGGCGCGTGATCAGCGTGCACGTGCTCAAGAACCTGATGATCCCGCTGGTGACGATCCTCGGGCTGGAATTCGGACGCATGGCCGCGTTCGCGGTGATCACCGAATCCATCTTCGCCTGGCCCGGCATGGGCAAGCTGCTGATCGATTCGGTGCTGACACTCGACCGCCCCGTGGTGGTCGCCTACGTGCTGATCGTGGTCAGCTTCCTGATCACGTTGAATCTTCTGGTCGATGTCACGTACGGCCTCCTGGACCCGAGGATTCGCCTTGGAGACAGCAGATGAGCGCCACGCCTTCCAGATGGCCCCGCGTCGTGTCCGAGTTCGCCGAAAGCCGTCTCGCCATGGTGGGCCTGGTGCTGTTCGCATTGATCGTCGCAGGCGCCCTGCTGGCCCCGTGGATCGCACCGCAAAACCCCCATGACCTGTCCGTCCTGGACGTGATGGACGGCAAGCTCGCGCCGGGCAGCACGGCGAGCGACGGCTCGATGACCTACTGGCTGGGCACCGACGCCCAGGCGCGCGACATGCTCTCCGCCATCCTGTACGGCCTGCGCATCAGCCTGATGGTGGGCTTCGTGGCGGTCGGCGCATCGCTGGCGATCGGCACCCTGGCCGGTGTTGCCGCCGCCTACCGGGGCGGCTGGATGGACGCGCTCATCATGCGCATCGTCGATGTCCAGCTGGCCTTGCCGGCCTTGCTGATCGCACTCGTGTTGTTGTCGGTGCTTGGCAAGGGCGTGGACAAGATCATCGTGGCGCTGGTGGTGGTGCAGTGGGCCTATTTCGCCCGCACGGCGCGCGCCGCCGCGGTGGTCGAACGCAACAAGGAATACATGGAGGCTGCGCAATGCCTGTCGCTCGGCGGCATGCGCGCCTTGCTGCGGCACATGCTGCCCAACTGCATGCCGCCGCTGATCGCCCTGGCGACCATCGACGTCGCCGCCTGCATCGCGGGCGAAGCAGCCCTGTCTTTTCTCGGCGTGGGCGTGCCGGTCAGCGAGCCGTCGCTGGGCATGCTCACAGCCAACGGCTTCGACTACCTGATGTCCGGCAGGTATTGGATTTCCTTCTTTCCAGGCGTCGCGCTGGCGCTCACCCTGGTCTCGCTGAACCTGGTGGGCGACCAGCTGCGCGAAGTGCTCAACCCGAGGAACGCGCAATGACCGACGGCGCCGCCCCGACCCTGGAAGTGAGAGGGCTCAAGACCCACTTCGCCACCCGCGCCGGTGTCGTCAAATCAGTGGATGGCGTCGACCTGCACGTCCATCCAGGAGAAATCCTCGGCCTGGTCGGCGAGTCGGGCTCGGGCAAGAGCGTCACGGGCTTCTCCATCATCGGCCTGGTGGATCCGCCGGGCAAGGTGGTGTCGGGTCAGATCCTGTTCAAGGGCGAAGACCTCGCGAGGCTGGACGAAGCGGCCTTGCGTGCCCTGCGAGGCCGCAAGATCGCGATGGTCTTTCAGGACCCGACCATGACCTTGAACCCGGTCCTGCGCATCGATACCCAGATGATCGAAGCGATCCAGGCGCACGAGGCGGTCGGCCGGCCCGCAGCGCTGGCCAGGGCACGCGACGCCATGGTGCGGGTGGGCATTCCGGCGCCCGACGAGCGGCTGGCGGCCTATCCCCATGAATTGTCGGGCGGCATGCGCCAGCGCATCGCGATCGCCATGGCGCTGCTGCACAGCCCCGACTTGATCGTGGCCGACGAGCCCACCACGGCGCTCGACGTGACCATCCAGGGCCAGATCCTGTTCGAGATGCAGAAGCTCTGCCGCGACGCCGGCACCAGCCTGATCTGGATCACGCACGACCTGGCCGTGGTGGCCGGCCTCGCCGACCGGGTGGCGGTGATGTACGCCGGGCGCATCGTCGAATCCGGCAGCACCGCCGATGTCATCGAACGCGCGGCGCACCCCTACACCGTCGGGCTGATCGGTTCGGTGCCGTCATCTGAACGCCGCGGCCAGCCACTGACCCAGATACCCGGAACGACCCCGTCGCCCATGAACCGCCCGCCGGGTTGCGCCTTCGCGCCACGCTGCGCGCGGGCCAGCGCGCAGTGCGCGACAGAACCCGAACTCACGGTCACAGAGGGCCATGCGGTGCGCTGCTGGCATCCTCATCCATTGGGAGCGAATGCCGATGCGCGCCACATCCTTGCTTGATCTCCAGGGCGTCACCAAGCGCTTCTCGCCGCCGCAGGACCTGATCGGTCGCTGGGGCCAGCGCATGGGCCTCACCCCTCCCCTGCCCGTGGTGCATGCCGTGACGGACGTGAACCTGCGCGTCGGTCGCGGCGAGGTGGTCGGCCTGGTGGGAGAGTCGGGCTGCGGCAAGAGCACCCTGGGCCGCATGGCGGCGGGCATTTCGGCCGCCACGGCCGGCGACGTGCGCTACGACGGCACCTTGGTCAGAGACATGACGGACGCCCAGCGCAAGGATTTCGAGCTGGGCGTGCAGATGGTGTTCCAGAACCCCTTTGCTTCGCTCAACCCGCGGCTGCGCGTGGGCGAGGCCATCGGTGAAGCCGCCGTGGTGCATGGCCTGGCGCCGAAGGCCCGGGTGTCCGACTACGTGGCCGAACTGATGCGCAAGGTGGGGCTGGATCCCGCCTACGCTGGCCGCTATCCGCACCAGTTCTCCGGTGGCCAGCGCCAGCGCATCGTGATCGCCCGCGCCCTGGCGGTGAAGCCCAGGCTGCTGGTGTGCGACGAGGCCATCGCCGCGCTGGACGTGTCCATCCAGGCCCAGGTGATCAACCTGTTCATGGCCCTGCGCGCGGAACTCGGACTCGGCTACCTGTTCATCAGTCACAACCTCGCAGTGGTCGAACACATCGCCGACCGCGTGGTGATCATGTACCTGGGCCGGGTGGTGGAGTCCGCGCCGACCCCGATGCTGTTTTCACAGCCCAACCATCCCTATACCCGGGCCTTGATGGCGGAAATACCGACACTCAAAGTGGGCCACCGCAGCTTCGCGCCCATCCAAGGTGAACTGCCCTCGCCCCTGGCCCCTCCGCCCGGTTGCGCGTTTCACCCTCGTTGCCCCAAGGCCGGGGCGCGCTGCAAGGAGAAAGCGCCGGTGCTCCAGCAGGTCGCGCCGGGGCATTGGAGTGCCTGCCATCTCAACGAGTGACATCAGAAGGCGTGGCGAATCCCGAAGTCGTAGCCGGTCGAGGTCGTCGGCGTCAGTGGCCTGCCGTTCATGGAGTCCAGAAAGGCCGGACCGCCCACCGAGAGTTCGGCACCGTTCCTGTTGCTCACGCGCGCCGCGGTGGCGTACAAGGCCGTGCGCTTGGACAGGTTGTGCACATAGCCGATGGCGATCTGGCTGGCTTCGGGCTCCGGCGTCGCGCCCATCAGACGGGTGAACTGGAAGGTCGAATAGGCCACGCGGATCAGCCCAGGGCCGACGGGTGCCGTGGCACCGAGCACCCAGCCCTTCGCGACCGGATCGCGCCAGGGCAAGAGGTGGCCGTGCACGCGATCGGTCGCTGCCCTGGCGCTCGAGTATTCGCCCAACAGCTTGACGGCGCCCAGGTCGTACGAAGCGCCCAGATTCCAGAACTTGACGGTGGTCGTGGTGCCGGCGAAGAAGTCGTCTGAAATCGCGGTTTCGCTGTAGGCCAGCGCGACGTCCAGCGGGCCGTTGGCATAGCCGCCGCGACCGCCGACGTAACGGCCGGTGCGTTGGCTGTTGGGCTTCATCAACGCGGTGCCATCGCTGTCTTTCGCCTCCGGGTTCGCCGGCTTGTATTTGGTCGCTTCATTGAAGGCATACATGAAATGTCCATAGACACCCCCCAGGTTCGGCGGCAGGAAATAGCTCACGGAATTGCTGGCCCGCACGTAGCTGCGATTGTCCGCGTAGCCGTTCTGGAAGCGGCCCGGGCTGCGCCTGCCGTTGCCCAGTCCGATCGCGCTGGCCCCCACCCCGTTGTTGCCGAACGGATCGAACACGCCGTCGTTGTAGGACGTCGGCGTGAAGTCGCGGCCCAGACGAACTTCGCCGAACGCGCCGGACAGGCTGATCGTCGATCGGCGCTGCCAGTTCATGCCACCGCCGCCCGCCCTGCCGGTGCCGTCGTCGTTGTTGACGGCACCCTCGAGCCAGAAGCCGGCAGCCAGGCCGCCACCGAGGTCTTCGGTGCCGCGAAAGCCCAGACGGCTGGAGTTGTAGGCGGAGTTGGTCAGCTCGGTGCGCCGGATGGTGGCGCTGCCTCGGGTCGGGAATTGCCTGTCTTCGGCCCTGTTCGAATAGCTGCTGATCGAAGCGTCGAGCACGCCGAACACGGTGACAGTCGATTGCGCCGAGGAAACGCCGGCCACAGCCAGGCCTGCCACGGCGGACAAAGTCTTCTTCATTGGAAATGTCTCCCTTACGCGGCCGAAAAGGCGGCCGCAACCTCGATCCCCTGGCGCGGCAATAGGGCCACGCCGGCGCAGCGATGCAAGAGCCGATCGATGGCCTTCGCGTCAGCGGCCGAGGGCCAGGCAAGCCTGCAACAGGGCGACCCGGCATTGGCCGGCGACCATCCCTCGCCATTCGTCGTGGTCCACGTAGAAGGCGTCGCGCAACTGCTGCTTGATCGCCGCGCGCTGCCCGGCGCTGGCCGCGTGAGGGTGGCGATACAGCCATTGCTCGGCACGCAACGCGTGCATGGCCGCCGTGTCGTCCGTGCCGTACTCGAGCGTGATGCCCACGCCCTCGGCCTGCGGGCACTCAGCGATCACCGCGGTGGCCGCATGACCCACCACCTGGCGCGAGGAGGAGTCGCCTTCCCAGGCCGCGACCACGTCGGCGCCCCAGATGGCACGCGCCTGGTGGAGGTTCTCGGTCATGCCGGGCAAGCCGTTGTGGATCTTCTCGCCGTGGCCGCGAGGGCCCAGGCCGGTGTGCACGTCGATCCAGGCGATGCGACGCCGACCCTCGCCATGGCGGCGCAGGATCGCGCGCAGCGTGCGGTTGCTCCAGCTCGGCGCCGTGCCGGCGTAGAACAGGCCGTCGGCGAATTCGGATTGCCCCGTGACCAAGGCGTCGTGGAATGCGTCGTCTCCATGGGCCGCCACGTAGTCGCCGATGGCCTGGGCATTGGCGGCCGTGGGCGGCCACTCGGCGGGCAGCATCAGCGCCTGCACCTCGGCGTAGGCCGGGTTGCGCGTGGGGTGCGCGAAATCGATGAAGTTGCGGTTGAGGTCGATGTTGTCCTCGTTGGTGCGACGCAGGTGCGAGAAGCCGTACGGGTTGATGGCATGGATCAGCAGCACGGCAACGCCGCGTTCGTGCGCCTTCTGCAGCAGCTGCGTGTCGTGCAGCAGCGCCAGCTGGCAGCCCGAACCGCAAAAGCCTTCGACGCCATGCACGCCCGAACTCAGCACCAGGAGCGGTGCGTCGCCGGACGCTCCGAAAAGGGCCACGTCGGTGGCCAGCGTTTCGCCCTGGGCGCCGAGCTGGCCTTCGAGGACATGGTGCTCGAGACTGGCGTCGGCCTGCTGGGCAAGCGCAATGAATTTCGCGCGCGCTTCGGCGTAGTCGGCCGAGAAGCAGGCGCGCACCGAGCTGTCGTTCATGGGGGCACTGTTCGTCATCAGGTGTTCCTTGAGGAGACTTGCGGGGAAAGGCAGAGCGACTGTAGGAACAGCGCGCGATCCGCAAAAGACAGAATCTTTTTTGTGACGATCAATTGAATTGACGGACCCTTCTCATCTCGGCAGCCCGCACCTGACCTTGCGTCAACTGCAGATCTTTCGTGCGGTGGCGGAGTCCGGCAGCATCCGCTCGGCCTCTCGCCAGGTGCACCTCACCCAGCCTGCGGTCACGCATGCCGTGCGTGAACTCGAGCGCAGCCTGGGCTCGCCGTTGTTCGCGCGCAGCGTCAAGGGCGTGGTGCCGACCGCGATCGGCACCGCCCTGCTGCGCCGTACCCACCTGCTGTTCAACGAGGTCCGGCGCACCAAGGAAGAGATCGCACAACTGCGCGACGGGGTCGGCGGGCGGCTCTGCGTGGCTTTCAGCGGGGCGGCCTCCCAGCTGCTGCCGGAGGCCCTGGTCGAATTCCGCCTGCGCCGGCCCGGCGTCGTGCTCGAACTCCGGGAACTGAGCCTGCCCAGCACCGACGAGCGCTGGCTGGGTGTCGACTGCGACTTTGCATTGATCAGCGAGCTGGATGACGCGAACGATGGTTTCGAACGTGAGCTCCTGCTCGAGCAACCGCTGGTGGTGCGGGCGCGCGCCAGCCATCCCCAGGCCGATACGCGCTCGTTGCGGCTGCTGCAGCAGTGCACATGGCTGGTACCCAGCTACGGGCCGGTCTTGCTGCGCCGCCTCTTCGAGGCCCAAGGCCTGCCGCCGCCCACCGACGTGATCGCCTGCCAGACGTCGCAGTTGGCGATGACTCTGCTCCACCGCACCGATGCGCTGGCGTTCATGGTCGACGATCCCCTGGGTGGGGGATGGAGCACGCTCGGGCTGGTACAGCTGCCGTTGCCGGGCCCGATCGCCATGCTGCGGATCACCCTGCTGGTGCCCGACGCGCGGGCCTTGACGCCCGTGGCACGACTGTTCATCGAATGCCTGCGCAAAGTGGCGAGTGACGTCTAGGCGCCGAGGAACCTCGTCCAGGCCGCACGGTCCCCGCGCAGCGCCTGCGAGTCGCCCTGCCACACGACCCGGCCTTTCTCGACGATGTGGTGATGGTCCGCCAGCCCGAGCAGCGGCCCCAGGTTCTTGTCGACGATCAGGATCGCGGTGCCCTCGGCCTTGATCGCCGCCAGGGCGGTCCAGATCTCTTGCCGGATCAAGGGCGACAGGCCCTCGGTCGCCTCGTCGAGGACCAGCAGCTCGGGGTTGGTCATCAGCGCACGCCCGATGGCCAGCATCTGCTGCTCGCCGCCGGACAGCTGGTTGCCGAAGTTCGCGCCGCGCTCGGCCAGCCGCGGGAACAGGGCATGCACGCGCGCCAGCGTCCACGGCGCCGCCGACGACGGCCGCCGGATCGCGGTCGCGACCAGGTTCTCGCGCACCGTGAGATTCGGGAACACCTGCCGGCCTTCGGGCACCAGGCCGATCCCGGCGCGCGCGATCGCATGCGGCGGCCGGCCCTGCACCGGGTCGCCCTTCCACCGCACCACGCCGCGCCTCGGCTTGATCAGGCCCATGAGGCTCTTGATGGTGGTCGACTTGCCCATGCCGTTGCGGCCGAGCAGCGTGGCGCAGGCGCCCGCCCGGACCGCGATCGACATGCCGAACAGCACCTGACTGGCCCCGTAGCCGGCGTCGACGGCGTCGAGTTCGAGCAGCGGCCGGCTCGCGGCCTGCTGGATGATGGCGCTGGCTTCGCTCATGCCGGGATCTCCTCGTCGCCCAGGTAGGCCTCGCGCACGATCGCGCTCTCGCGCACCTCGGCCGGGCTGCCGCAGAACACCACCTTGCCGTAGACCAGCACGCTCATGCGGTCGGCCAAGGCGAACACGGCCTGCATGTCGTGCTCGACCAGCAGCATCGCGTAGCGCGCCCGCAGGCCCTGCAGCACCTCGACCATCTGCTGCGTCTCGGTCGGCCCCAGGCCGGCCATCGGCTCGTCGAGCAGCAGCACCTCGGGCTCGATCGCGAGCGTCATCGCGAGTTCGAGCTGCCGCTGCTGGCCGTAGGACAGCAGCCCCGCCGTGCGCCGCCGCACGCCCGACAGGCCCACCAGCGACAAATAGCGATCGGCCGCCTCGACCAGCCCGGCCGTCCGCGTCACCGGCTGCCAGAAACGGAAGTTGTGGCCGCGCACCGCCTGCACCGCCAGCAGCACGTTTTCGAGCACGCTGAATTCCGCGATCACCGAAGTGATCTGGTAGGAGCGCCCCAGGCCGGCCTGGGCCCGCGCCGCCACCGACCACGGCGTCACATCCTGGCCGTCGAGCCAGATCCGGCCGGCGTCGCTGCGCACCTCGCCTGCGATCTGGTTGATCAGCGTGGTCTTGCCGGCCCCGTTGGGACCGATCACGGCATGCACTTCGCCGGCCCGGATGTCCAGGTCGACCGCATCGGTCACCAGCAGCGCGCCATAGCGCTTCACCAGGCCCTGCACCGACAGCAGCGGCTTCATGGCCGGGCCTCCGCATCGGTGTCGTTGGCCGATGCCAGCAGGCCCCAGAGGCCGCGCCGCAGTGCCAGCACCATCAGCACGATCAGCGGGCCGAGCACCATCATCCAGTACTCGGTCCAGGACTTGAGTCCTTCCTCGACCAGCAGCAGGGCGGCGGCGCCGACCAGCGGACCGGCGATGGTGCCGGCGCCGCCGAGCACCACCATCACGATCAGCTCGCCCGACACGGTCCAGGCCAGGTAGGCGGGCGACACGAAGCCGGTCAGGTTGACCAGGAAGAAGCCGGCCAGCGCGCAGACCAGCGCCGACAGCACGTAGGCCGTGAGCCGGTACGGCAGGACCGAGGTGCCGACGGCCTGGACCCGCCGCTCGTTGATGCGCGAGGCCCGCAGCACCAGCCCGAAGCGCGAGCCGATCATGCGCCAGCTGCCATAGGCCACGGCGCCGACGCAGGCCAGCAGCGCGTAGTAGAGGGCGCTCGCATGGCCGGTCAGCACGCCGAAGGCGCTCGGCTGCTGCAAGGTCATGCCTTCGTCGCCGCCATAGGCCTTGAGGCTCACGAACAGGAAGAAGAACAGCTGCGCGAAGGCCAGCGTGATCATGATGAAGGCGATGCCGCGGGTGCGCAGCGCCACCCAGCCGACCGCCAGCGCGACGACGGCCACGACGGCGCCGAGTGCCAGCAGCTGCAGCCAACCCGACGCGATGCCGAAGCCCTGCATCAGCACCACGGCATAGGCGCCCAGGCCCATGTACATCGCGTGGCCCATGCTGACCATGCCGCCGTGGCCGAGCGCGATGTTGAGGCCCGCGGCGGCGAGCGCGAACACCAGGATGCGCGAGGCCAGCGTCAGCGCGTAGGCGTCGCCGGCCACCGCCGCATAGGCTGGCACGGCCAGCAGCACCAGCGCGAGCAGCGCGATCGCACCGCTGGCCAGGCGGGGGCGGCGTCCGGCGCCGGCCGGGCGGCGGGCACGGGAAGAGGGAGACAGGGTGGTCATGAATGGCGCGTCGGGAAAAGGCCTTCGGGCTTGAGCGCAAGCACCGCGGCCATCAGCAGGTAGACGCCGACCGAGGCCAGCGCCGGACCGGCAGCGGCCGCGATGGCCGGGTCGAACAGCTTGAACAGCAGCCCCGGCAGCACGCCGCGGCCCAGGGTGTCGACGATGCCGACGATCAGGGCGCCGAACAGCGCGCCGCGGACCGAGCCGATGCCGCCGATGACGATCACCACCAGCGTCAGGATCAGGATCGGCTCGCCCATGCCGGGCTGGATCGAGAGGATCGGGCCGACCATCGCGCCGGCCAGCCCGGCCAGCGCAGCGCCGAGCGCGAAGATGAAGGTGGTGAGCCAGGCGATGTTGACGCCGAGCGCCGACACCATCTGCCGGTTGCTGGCGCCGGCGCGGATCAGCATGCCGATGCGGGTGCGGTCGATCAGCAGGTGCAGGCCGAAGGCCACCCCCAGTCCGACGACGATGATCGCGCCGCGGTAGGCCGGGTAGTTGAAGCCCAGCAGCTGCACCGGCTGCGAGAGCCAGCCCGGCACGTCCATGAACAGCGGTGCGCTGCCCCAGAAGAAGCGCACCGCCTCGTTGGCGAACAGCACCAGCCCGAAGGTGGCCAGCACCTGGTCGAGGTGGTCGCGCCGATGCAGGGCCGAGAACGCGATCCGGTCGAGCAGCACGGCCAGCACGAACAGGCCGGCCGCGCCGGCCACGATCGCGAGCAGGAAGGACTCGGTCTTGCCGTAGGCGAGCGCCGCGAAGTAGGCGCCCATCATGTAGAGCGAACCGTGCGCCAGGTTGATGAAGTTCATGATGCCGAACACCAGCGTCAGCCCCGCGGCCATCAGGAACAGGAGCACGCCGTACTGGACGCCGTTCAGCAGCTGGGTCAGAAGGAACTCGGGACTCATTTCGCCGGGCACTCGGCCGCGTAGGCGTCGACCAGGCCCGGCAGCGGCGTCGCGATCTTCTTGAGCGAGACCCGGCCCTGCGCGTCCTTGGCGACCACGAACACATGCTGGTCCTGGACCGGAAAGCCGTTGGCCGCGAACTTGAAGCCGCTGCGCACCGAGGCGAAGTCGGCGGCCGCCAGCGCCGCGCGCAGGGCATCGCGGTTGGCGACCGCGCCCTGGGTCCTGGCCAGCGCGCTGTCGATCGCCAGCGCCGCATCGAAGCCCTGCGCGGCGTACTGCGACGGGATGCGGCCGTGCTTCTTCTCGAAGGCAGCGACGAAGGCGGCGTTGGCCGGGTTCGGGAGGTCCGGGCCCCAGGCCGCGCCGGCCAGCACGTCGAGCGCCGCGTCCTTGATGGCCGGCAGCGTGGTGCCGTCGACCGTGCTGACGGTCAGCAGCGGCACCTTGTGAAGCAGGCCCGACTGGTTCATCTGCTTGATGAAGTTCACGCCCATGCCGCCGGGGAAGAAGGCGAAGATCGCATCGGGTGCCGCGGCCTGGATCTGCGCCAGCTCGGCCGAGTAGTCCGGCTGGTTGAGCTGGGTGTAGATCTCGCCGGCCACGGCGCCCTTGTAGTAGCGCTTGAAGCCCAGCACCTGGTCCTTGCCGGACTGGTAGTTGGGCGCCAGCAGCAGCATCTTGCGGTAGCCCTTGTCGGCCGCGTACTTGCCCAGCACCTCGGCCTGGTTGTCGTTCTGGAACGAGGTGAAGAAGAAGTTGGGGTGGCACTGCTTGCCGGCCAGCGGCGCCGGCCCGGCGTTCGAGCCGACGAACAGCAGGCCCGATTCGGCCAGCGGCTTGGCCAGCGCCATCATCACGTTGGAGAAGGTCACGCCGGTGACCAGGTCGACCTTGTCCTTCTGGATCAGCTTCTGCACCACCTGCACGGCGAGGTCGGGCTTGAGCTGGTCGTCCTCCTTGAGGACGGTCACCGGCACGCCGCCGAGCTTGCCGCCGCGCTGCGCCACCGCCAGCATGAAGCCGTCGTACTGGTCCTGCCCGAGCGCCGCCGCCGAACCGGACAGGGTGCCGATGAAGCCGATCTTGACCTGGGCCGAGGCAGCCACTGCCGCGAGGCCGAAGGCGCAGGCGACGAGGAGCGGGCGAATGCGATGGATCATGGAGTGCTCTCCTGGAGAAGTGGAGTGGCTGCCGGCAGGCCGAAGAAGGACGCGGCATTGCCCTGCAGGATGCGTCGCTGCTGCGCCGCATCGAGGAACGCCGCCTCGCGCACCAGCGCGCCGATGCGCTGCTCGCCGAGCGGGAACGGATAGTCGGAGCCGAGCATCACGCGGTCGTCGCCCATCACGTCGACCAGCAGCCTCAGCGCGCCGGGGTCGAACACCGCGCAGTCGACATGGAAGCGGCGGGCATACTCGGACGGCAGGCGCGGGCAGTCCTGGCGCACGATGTCGCGGTGCTTCCAGGCGTTGTCGACCCGTCCGAGCAGGAAGGCGAAGGCGCCGCCGCCGTGGGCGAAGCAGATCTTCAGCGACGCGGGGATGCGTTCCATCGCCCCCGACAGGATCAGCGACAGCATGCCCAGCTGGGTCTCGGCCGGCATCGCCACCAGCCAGGGCAGCATCCACTTCTGCATGCGGTTGCCGCCCATCATGTCCCAGGGGTGGACCAGCACCGGGATCGCCTGTTCGGCGCAGTGGATCAAGAAGTCGACCAGCTGCTCGTGGTCGAGATCCTTGTCGCCCAGGTGGTTGCCGATCTGCACGCCGATGCAGCCCGCCGCCTTGGCGCGCGTGGCTTCGGCGCAGGCCAGTTCGAGATCCTGCAGCGGCACCTGCGCCAGCGCCTTCAGGCGCTGCGGATGGGCACGGCAGAAGGCCAGCGCGTGGTCGTTCATGCGCGCGGCCCAGTCGGCCGCCCGGGCCGGCTCCCAGCCGTAGCCGAACATGATCGGCGTGGCGCAGACGATCTGCATGGCCACCCCCTGCTGGTCGAGCTCGGCGACGCGGAAGGCCGGGTCCCACAGGGCCTGGTAGACCGGCCGGAAGGGACGGTCGCCCACCATGATCTGGCCCTGCGAAGCGCCCGGCTCGACCGCCAGCCAGGGTGCGCGCGCGGCGTCGACGGAGAAAGCTTCCTCGCGCGAGATCATCGGCAGGAAGTGCGAATGCATGTCGATCATGCGCGCGGCTCCGCCAGTGCCAGCCCGCGGTGCCAGGCCTGGTGGTCGCGACCCGGATGGACCTCGCCGCAGTCCGGGCAGCGGCGCTCGTCCGCGCTGCTGGCGTAGAAGCGCTCGTAGAGCGGCGGCAGGTCGTCGACGATGCTCTGCAGCTGCACCTCGTGGCGCTGGATCACGCCGCCGCAATGGGCGCAGCTCCACTGGAAGGCATCGCGCTCGCCGGCCGGCCGCTGGCGTTCGATCACCAGGCACAGGCTGCCGGCCTCGGGCCGCTGCGGCGAATGCAGGGTGTGGGGCGGCATCAGGAAGATGTCGCCCTCCTTCAGGTCGACCCGCTCGTAGCGGCCGCGGTCCCACAGGAGCAGGTAGGCATTGCCCTTGAACTGGTGGAAGAACTCCTCGACCGGGTCGTCATGGAAGTCGCTGCGGCCGTTGGGGCCGCCGACCACCGTGACGATGAAGTCACCGTCCTTCCAGATCTGCTGGTTGCCGACCGGCGGCTTCAGCAGATGCGCGTTGTCGTCCAGCCAGCGCTGAAAATTGAGGGGGCGTCCGTACTTGAGCATGGCGTTCTTTCGAATTCAGGAGGAACGTGGCTGCGGCGCATGGGCCACGGCGTTGATCTCGATCAGCAGGTGGGGATGGGGCAGCTGGTGCACCGCCACCGTGGTGCGGGTCGGCCCGTCGTAGTCGAAGTACTCGGCCCAGACCGCGTTGTAGCCGCCGAAGTCGTTCATGTTGACCAGGAAGGCCTGCGCCTGCACCAGGTCGCACAGGTCCGCACCGGCGCTGCGCAGGATGTCGCGGATGTTCTCGATCACCGCCCGCGTCTGCGCCGCGATGTCGAGCCGGGTGACGCCGAGCGGATCGACCTCGACCCCCGCGAAGCTGTTGTCGGCCCGGCGCGAACTGGTGCCCGAGACGAACAGGAAGTCGCCGGCGCGCCGGATGTGCGGGAAGCGCCCGCGCGGCGTGGCCTTGCCGGCGACGACGCCGGCCACAGGAGGCTGCGTCGCCGTCATGCGCCGGCTCCCGTGGCCAGGAAGGCGACGCGGCCCAGCGCGCCGGCGCCGCTGCCGATCTGGCACTGCACGTGGACGCCGGGCCGCAAGGCCTCGGCAGCGGTGGCTGCGCCGGCCATGATCAGCGAGCCCGGCGGCAGGCTCATGCCCGCGCCCTGCAGCAGCCGCGAGGCCTGCACGATCGAGCGCAGCGGATGGCCGAGGATGGCCGCGGTCGAACCCACCTGCACGTCGCGGCCGTCGAACTGCAGCCGTACGCCGGCGTTGGCCAGGCCGTCGAAATCGCGCGACCAGGCGCCGACCACCAGCCCGGCCGACGAGCAGTTGTCGGCCACCACGTCCTCGAGGCTGAACTTGAAGTCCAGATAGCGCGAATCGATGATCTCCATCGCCGGCGCCACGGCCTCGATGCGGTCGGCCGCCTCGAGCGCGGTCAAGGGGCCGTCGATGGTCTTGCGGGTCAGGAAGCAGACCTCGGGCTCGACCCGCGGATGGATGTAGCGGGCGAGGTCGACCAAGCCGCCCTCTTCCTCGATCATCGCGTCGGTGAGCAGCCCCCAGATCAGGCTGTCGACGCCCATCTGGATCATCTTCGCCCGGCTGGTGAAGCCGAGCTTGATGCCCACATGCCGCTCGCCGCGGCCGATGCGGCGCTCGATCGCGGCGCGCTGGATCTCGTAGGCCCGCGCCAGGTCGAAGGCGCCCGGCTCGAACTGCGCGATGCCGCGCCGCTCGCGGGCGGCGTCGTCGAGCCGCACCGCGGCCTCGTTCCATGTGTCCTGCATGTTCATGCGGCCTCCTTTTCGGGGCTCTTCCTGTCGAGCAGGTCCAGCGCCACGTCGACGATCATGTCCTCCTGGCCGCCGACCATGCGGCGGCGCCCGAGTTCGACCAGGATGTCGAAGGCCGCGAGGCCGTAGCGCGCGGCCGCCGCCTCGCTGTGCAGCAGGAAGCTCGAGTACACGCCGGCATAGCCCAGCGCCAGGGTTTCGCGGTCGACCCGCACCGGGCGCGTCTGCAGCGGGCGCACGATGTCCTCGGCCGCATCGATGAGCTGGCGTACGTCGCAGCCATGGTTCAGGCCCATGCGGTCGACCGCAGCGATGAAGACTTCGAGCGGCGCATTGCCCGCACCCGCGCCCATGCCGGTCAGGCTGGCGTCGACGCGGTCGCAGCCATGCTGCAGCGCCACCATGCTGTTGGCCACGCCCAGGCTCAGGTTGTGATGGGCATGGATGCCGGTCTGCGTTTCGGGCCGGAGCACCGCCTTGAAGGCCTGGAAGCGCGCCGCCACGTCGTCCATGTTCATCGCGCCCCCGGAGTCGACCACGTAGACGCACTGGGCGCCGTAGCTCTCCATCAGCTGGGCCTGCCGGGCCAGCCCCTCGGGGCTGTTCATGTGGCTCATCATCAGGAAGCCGACCGTGTCCATCCCGAGTTCGCGCGCGTATTCGATGTGCTGCTTCGAGATGTCGGCCTCGGTGCAGTGGGTCGCGACCCGCACCACGCGGGCGCCGGCATCGTAGGCGGCGCGCAAGTCGTGCAGCGTGCCGATGCCGGGCAGCAGCAGCGTCGCCACCTTGGCGTGGCGCACCACGCCGGCCACCGCCGCGATCCATTCGATGTCGCTGTGGGCGCCGACGCCGTAGTTGAAGCTGGCGCCGCGCAGCCCGTCGCCGTGCGCGACTTCGATGCTGTCGACCCGCGCCAGGTCGAGGGCGCGCGCGATGCGCTCGACGTCGGCCAGCGAATACTGGTGGCGGATGGCATGCATGCCGTCGCGCAGCGTGACGTCCGAGACGTAGATCTTCTTTTCCGTGTGATTCATGGGGATCCTCAGGCCGTGGCCAGCCGGCGCGCGGCCATGCGCTCGGCGGTGGCCAGCGCGGCGCTGGTCATGATGTCGAGATTGCCGGAGTACGCCGGCAGGTAGTGGGCGGCGCCCTCGACCTCGAGCAGCACCGTGACCTTGAGCCCCTGCACCGCGCCGAGCCCCGGCACCTGGATGCGGCGCTCGCCGTCGATGCGCTCGAACTGCACGTGCTGCTTGAGCCGGTAGCCTGGCACGTAGGCCGCGACCTCGGCCACCATGCGGCGCACCGAGGCGTCGATGGCGGCGCAGTCGGCGTCGAGCCCGACCAGGCAGTAGACCGTGTCGCGCATCATCAGCGGCGGCTCGGCCGGATTCAGCACGATGATCGCCTTGCCGTGCGCCGCCCCGCCGACCTCGACGATGGCGCGCGAGGTGGTTTCGGTGAATTCGTCGATGTTGGCGCGCGTGCCCGGGCCGGCCGACTTGCTGGCGATCGAGGCCACGATCTCGGCATAACCCACCTTTGCCACGCGCGACACGGCACGCACGATCGGGATCGTGGCCTGCCCGCCGCAGGTCACCATGTTGAGGTTCGGCGCGTCCAGGTGGGCGTCGAGGTTCACCACCGGCACCACGTAGGGCCCGATGGCGGCCGGCGTCAGGTCGATCACCTGCACGCCGTGCGCCTGCAGCGCCGCGTTGTGGCGGGCATGGGCGCCGGCGCTGGTGGCGTCGAAGGCGATGCCGATCGCGGCGAAGCCCGGCAGCCCGAGCAGGCCGTCGATGCCCTCGGCGGTGGTCGCCACGCCCATGCGCGCGGCGCGTGCCAGGCCGTCGGACTGCGGGTCGATGCCGACCATGGCCGCCATCCTTAGGTGGCGGGCATTGCGCAGCACCTTGATCATGAGATCGGTGCCGATGTTGCCGGAGCCGATGATGGCGACCGGGATGCGTGAGTTGTCGTTCATGGAATCTCGTCGAATGGAAATCAGCGGCCGAAGACGGCGCTGACCGCGCCCAGGCCTTCGATGCGCGCCGTGAAGACGTCGCCGGGGCGCACCGGGACCATCGGCCCCAGGGCCCCGGTCATCAGGACGTCGCCGGCGCGCAGCGGCGTGCCGAGCCGGGCCAGCGTGTCGGCCAGCCAGACGGCCGCGTTCAGCGGGTTGCCCAGGCAGGCCGCGCCGACGCCGACCGACACCGGGTCGCCGGCGCGCTCCATCGACATGCCGCAGCCCGCCAGGTCGAGGCGCGACAGGCGCACCGGCCGCGTGCCCAGCACGAACAGCCCCGAAGACGCGTTGTCGGCCACGGTGTCGACCAGCCGGATGTCCCAGTTGGCGATCCGGCTGCCGACCACCTCGATCGCCGGCAGCGCGTAGGCGGTGGCGCCGATCAGGTCGGCCACCGTGTGCTTCTCGTGCGGCAGGTCGCGCTCGAGCACCAGCGCGATCTCGGCCTCGGCCTTCGGCTGCATCAGCCGGGACGGCGCGATCTCCTCGCCGTCGCCCACCGCCATGTCGGCCAGCAACGCGCCGAAGTCGGGCGCATCGACGCCGAGCTGGCGCTGCACGGCCACCGAGGTGAGGCCGATCTTGCGCCCGACCCGCCGCGCGCCGGCATCGATGCGGCGCTGGATGTTGAGCTGCTGGATCGAATAGGCAGCCTGGAGCAGGTCAGTGCCCGCGGCCAGCTGCGCGATGCGCTCGCGCAACGGCGCAATAGGCTCGCCGCGTTGCTCGGCCTGCCACAGTTCGTCGGCAAGGGCGGCGAGATGCGGGTCGATGGGGAAATCCTTCATAGCTTGACGCAGATGTTGCTGGTGGTGGAATAGAAGTCGAGCGACCAGCGCCCGCCCTCGCGGCCCAGGCCCGAACGCCCGGTGCCGCCGAAGGGCGTGCGCAGGTCGCGCAGATACCAGGTGTTGACCCAGACGATGCCGGTGTCGAAGCGCCGCGCCACCCGGTGCGCGCGCGCCAGGTCGCGGGTCCAGACCACGCCGGCCAGGCCGTAGTCGGTGTCGTTGGCGCGCCGCAGCACCTCGTCCTCGGTGTCGAAGGGCGCGATGTGGCAGACCGGACCGAAGACCTCCTCGCGCACGCAGCGCGCGCTGTCCGGCAGGCCGGTCCAGATCGTCGGCTGCATGAAGGCGCCGTCGTCGCGCGCGTCGCCGAATTGCGGCACCGCGCCGCCGGTGACCAGGGTGGCGCCCTCTGCGAGCGCCAACCGGCAGTAGGCCAGCACTTTCTCGCGGTGCTTGCGCGAGATCAGCGAGCCCATGTCGACGCCCGGCTCGCCGGGCCAGCCGATCTTCAGCGCCTCGGTGCGGGCCTTCATGGCGGCGACGAAGCGCTCGAAGATCGGGCGCTCGACGTAGACCCGCTCGGAGCACAGGCAGACCTGGCCGGCATTGGCGAAGGACGAGCGCACCACGCCTTCGACCGCGGCATCGAAGTCGCAGTCGGCGAACACGATGGCGGCATTCTTGCCGCCGAGCTCGAGCGAAACCTCCTTCAAGTCTTCGGCCGCGGCCTTCATGACCGCGGTGCCGGTGCGCGATTCGCCGGTGAAGGTGATGGCGTCGACCCCCGGATGCCGGGTCATCGCCTCGCCCGCCGAGCCGGCACCGAAGCCGTGCACCAGGTTGAACACGCCCGGCGGGATGCCGGCCTCGTCGAAGGCCTCGGCCAACAGGGTCGCCGACGAGGGCGTCTCCTCCGACGGCTTGACCACCAGCGTGTTGCCGCAGATCAGCGCCGGCGCGGCCTTCCAGGTCATCGAGAGGATCGGCAGGTTCCACGGCGAGATGCTGGCCACCACCCCGAGCGGCTTGCGCAGCGTGTAGTTCATGAGCTCGTCGCCGGCCGCGGTGCGGGTCTCGAAGTGCTCGCCGTGGGCCGCGCGGCCCAGGTCGGCGAAGGTGCGCAGGTTGGCGATGGCGCGGGCGACGTCCAGCGTGCGCGCCTGCTGCACCGGGCGGCCGGTGTCGGCCACTTCGGCGGCGACGAACTCGTCGAAGCGGCGCTCGATCACGTCGGCCACGCGGTGCAGCATCGCGGCGCGCTGGTCGACGCTGGTCCGGCCCCAGGGGCCTTCCAGGGCCCGTCGCGCCGCCTGCACCGCGCGGTCGACCAGCGCCGGGTCGGCCTCGTGCACCTTGGCCAGCAGCCGCCCGGTCAGCGGGCTCAGGTTGTCGAAGGTCCTGCCGGTGGCGACGAAGGCGCCGTCGACGTAGTTGCGCAGCGTGGCCAGGCTAGCCGGCAGGACATGGGGTTCGGTCACAAGGGTCTCCAGCAGGGAATGCGCCGGAGTCTAGGGACTCGATCTATTCTTGAATAATGACTTGTTCGGCTGGAAATATAGCCAACAGGAATACTTGGCGCTATCGCTGCAGTTCGCGCCCGACGTCGTGCAGCGCCGCCAGGAAGCGCTGGGTCGCGGCGCCCGGCGGGCGGTCGGAACGCACCGTGTAGCCGACGTCGCTGAACGGGCCCAGGCCCTCCATCGGCAGGATCGACACCATGCCCGCGCGGGCGAAGCGCTCGGCCACCGACGCCGGCATCAAGGCCACCATCGCAGCGTCGGACACCAGCCAGGCATTGGTCAGGATGGACACCGACTCGACCCGCCGCGCCGGCATGGCCAGGCCCTCCTTGCGGAAGTACTCCCGCACCGATGCATGCGCCACCGACTCCTGCGTCGGCACGATCCATTCGAGGTCGTGCAGCTCCGCCAGCCGGATCTTGCGCCTGCGCGCCAGCGGGTTCTGGCTGCCGACCACGACCCGCAGCGCCTCCTCGTAGAGCGGCACATGGGTCAGCGGCGCACGGTCGAGGCCGTCGTCGTGCCGCATCGCATCCTCCTTGGGCAGCACGCCCACCACCACGTCCAGCTCGCCGCGCGCAAGCGCCGGGAACAGGGTCGAGTTGGGTCCGACGCGCACCGTCACGACCACGTTGGGGACTTCCTGGCGCAGCCGCGCGATCGCCTCGGGCAGCAGCGTGACGGAGGCGACGATCAAGGTCCCCACGACCACGTGGCCCGCGCTGCCCGTCTGCCAGTCGTTGAGCTCTTCCGCCATCAGGCGCAACTCGGCCAGCATCGACTTGGCGCGATGCTCCAGCAGGCGGCCGAACTCGGTGAGCACGACGCCGCGCTTGCCGCGCAGGAAGACGGCTTCGCCGAGCTGCTGTTCGAGTTCGTGGATCGACTTGCTGACCGCCGGCTGGGTCAGGGCCAGCTCGCGCGAGGCCCCGAGGATCGAGCCGACCTCGACCACCTTCTCGAAGACCAGCAGCTGCTGCAGGCGCAGCCGGCGCGCCAGCGACAGCCGCGAGTGCGGCGTGCCGGGCGGCTTGGGGCGTTCTTCCGGCTGGAACTTCGGGGTCGGCTTCTTCATCGAGACGATTCTCGATGATGCCGGACGCCGTCAGAAGATGTGGCGGATCCCGAAGTCGTAGCCGGTCGACGATGCGTTGGCGGTGCCCTGCAGGCTGTTGGCAACCGTCAGCTGCGAGCGGTTCTTGTTGCCGAGGTGGGCGACAGTCGCATACAGCGCCGTGCGCTTCGAGAGGTTGTGGACATAGCCGAGCGCGATCTTGTCGGCGCTCGGCGTGCCCGGCAGGTCGATGTCGACCCAGGAGTACGCCGCATTGAGGCTGCCGACGCCGAGCGGCACGCTGACGCCCAGCATGTAGCCGGTGCTGGTGTTGCTGGCGGTGGCCTTTTCGTACTTCTCGCGCGAGTACTGGCCCGCCAGCTTGGCGGGCCCGAAGTCATAGGAAGCACCGACGTTGACGGTCGACACGTCGGGGGCCGCGGCGGTCGCGGGGTCGGCGCCGGTGGTGCGGCCGACCGCGACCGCCAGGTTGACCGGCCCCTTCAGGTAGCCGACGCGTCCCGCCACGTACCGGCCCTGGTTGCTGCCCGGCGAGACCTGCTCGTCGAAGGCGTACTGGAGCTGGCCATAGAAGCCGTTGAGCGTCGGCGGCAGGAAATAGCCGACGCTGTTGCTGGCGCGGATGTAGGTCGGGTTGTTGGCGCCGAAGTCCGCGGTGAAGGGCATGCGGCCCGGCGAGGTGCTGCTGCTGCGCGCCTGCGAGATGACGGAGGTGCCGACGCCGGTGGCGTTGAAGAAGTCGAACACCGCATCGTTCCAGAACGTGGGCGTGAAGTCGCGGCCCAGGCGCAGCTCGCCCCACACCCCGGCGAGGCTGACGGTCGAGCGGCGCGCGAAGTTGAAGCCCGACGCATTGCCGTCGTCGACATTGAGCGCGCCCTCCAGCCAGAAGTTGGCGGACATCCCGCCGCCGAGGTCTTCGGTGCCGCGGAAGCCGAGCCGCGTGTTGTTCAGGGCCGAGTTCGCAAGCACGGTCTGGCTGCGCGGGCCGGCCTCGTAGTGGCTCACCGACGCATCGACGATGCCGAACAGGGTCATGGACGATTGGGCCGAGGCGGCATGGGCCGTCAGCAGGGCAGCGAGACCGACGAGCGCGGGATGAAGGCGGGAGGTGTTCACGGATTCTCTTGAAGGTTGGGTGATGGGAAGCGAGGCGGGCAGTTGCAGAGCGGGTCGGAGTCTAGGGAGGCGATGTCTCCTTGACTAATGACCAGTTGGGCCGAATGCATAGCTGCGCGGAATAGATCGACGCTCGAGCGAGGTGTCGCGCAGCGCGGCCAGGAATCGCTCGGTCGCAGCGCTGGCGAGGCGGTCCGCGCGCACCGTGTAGCCCACTTCGCTGAAGGAGCTCAGGCCGCCCAGCGGCAGGATCGCGAGCAGGCCGGCTTCGGCAAAGCGCTCCGCCGCCGACTGCGGCATCAGGGCGACCATCGACCCGCCCGACACCAGGCTGAGGTTGGTGAGGATCGACACCGACTCCACCAGCCGCCGCGGCATCCCCAGACCGTCGTTGGCGAAGAAGGTCCGCACCGATTCGTAGGCGGCCGACTCGCGCGTCGGCACCACCCATTCGAGCGGATGCAGCGCCGACAGGTCGAGGCTGCGCTGGTGGGCCAGCGGGTTCTTCGCCCCGACCACCACGCACAGCGTCTCTTCGTACAAGGGCACGTGCAGCAGCGACGCGCGCCGGGCCTCGCTGTCGGCCGGAAGGACGCCGACCACGACATCCACCTCGCCGCGCTCGAGGGCGGCGAACAGGGTCGGGTTGGGACCGACGCGCACCGTCACCGTGACGTCGGGCACCGCCGTTCGCAGCCGGGTGATGGCCTCGGGCAGCAGCGTGGCCGAGGCGGCGATCAGCGTGCCCACGATGACATGGCCGGTCGATCCGAACTGCCAGGCGTTCAGGTCTTCCGCCATGTAGCGCAGCTCGCCCAGCAGGCCCTTGGCGTGGCGGCGGAACAGGGCGCCGAACTCGGTCAGGAGCACGCCGCGCTTGCTGCGCACGAACAGGATCCCGTTGAGCTGCTGCTCGAGGTCGTGGATCGACTTGCTGACCGCCGGCTGCGACATCGCCAGCTCGCGCGAGGCCGCGAGGATCGAGCCGGCCTCCACGACCTGGTCGAACACTTCGAGCTGGTGCAGCCTGAGCCGCCGCGCCAGCGATGCACGCGAGTGCTGCGGTTGGCCGTTGGCGGCGGGCCGGCTTGTGCCGCAAAGCTCGGCCATGTTAAAAACAGATGGGTTCGACAGACTCATGAGATCTCCCAATGAATGTGACATTGCGCCAGTTGCGGGCATTCGCCGAGGTCGCGCGCCAGGGCGGCTTCACCATCGCGGCCCGCAGGCTGCACCTGACCCAGTCGGCCACCAGCCTGCTGGTGCGCGACCTGGAGAGCCAGCTCGGCGTGCAGTTGATCGACCGCACCACCCGGCGCATCTCGATCACCGACGCCGGCAACGAATTCCTGGTGAGCGCGGAGCGCATCCTGGCGGACGTCGAGCGGGCCGTCTCCGATGCGCAGGACCTGATGCTGAAGCGCCGCGGCCACATCACGATCGCCACCACGCCACTGCTGGCCGGCACCTTTCTGCCGAGCGTCATCGCCGAGTTCCAGGCGCTGCATCCGGCGGTCTCGGTGCGGCTGGCGGACCTGCCGGTCGACCAGATCGTGCGCATGGTCCAGAACGGCGACGTCGACATGGGCTTCGGCGTCTTCCCGAACGCCGATGCCGACCTGCAGCGCCTGCCGATGCTGCGGCATTCGCTCGGCGTCATGGTGCCGGCCGACTGGCCGCTGGCGAAGCGCAGGCGCAACCTGACCTGGGCCGACCTGGCCGGCCAGCCGATGATCTCGATGTCGCAGGCGAGCGGATTCCGGACATTGATCGATCCCTTCCTTCATGAGGCTGGCGTGGCGTTCAAGCCGCGTTTCGAGGTCGGCTACCTGGGCACGGCCGTGGGCCTGGCGGACGCCGGGCTGGGCATTGCCGTGGTCCCGGCCTACATCGGCTCGCTGCTGCGCACCACCAAGACCCGCTTCCGGGTCCTGCACGAGCCGATCGTCCACCGCGAGATCGAGTTCATCGGCCGCGCGGGGCGTTCGCTGTCGCCGGGGGCGGCCGCCTTCTACGACTGCCTGGCCGCGCGCTGCAAGCGGCTGCATGGGCAGGGCGTCTCGGCAGCCGACTGAAGACGTTGCGCGCTCGCGCCTACTTTGGCGCCGGCAGGCAGGGGTTGGGGCTGGCGCACTTGTCGCCGATCACCGCCACCGCCTGGATCTCGATCTGCATGCCGGGCACGGCCAGGTTGGAGACCGTGATCTGGGCGCTGGCCGGAAACTTGCGGTCCGGGAACATCTCGCTGCGCACCTTCGAGAAGGTCGCGCCATTGCGGGCATCGGTCAGGTAGGCGGTCATGGTCACGATGTCCTTCAGGCTGCCGCCGGCCCGTTGCAGGGTCTGGTCGAGCAACGCGAAGATGGTGCGTGCCTGCGCTTCGAAGTCGCCCTTGATGTCCTTGCCGTTCAGGTCGACCGTGGTGGTCTCCCCGGCCAGCCAGACGACGCGGCCGCCCTCGGTGACGACCGCCGGCGAATAGGACCGGCCCTTGATCCGCTCCCCCTGCGCCATGTAGTCGGCCGCATGGGCCGCGCCCGACAGGGCGCCGGCGGCCAGCCAGGCCGCGATCAGAACTGGAAACTTCATTCGAGAACTCCTTCGATGTTGGCGCTGGCGGGATTGCCATGCGCGACTTTGACTACGGTCGGTCCGCCCCCGGGGCTTCGGCGCGGCACGCCAGATCGCGCACCGACGCCATCGCGTCGCGCACCACCTGCCCGGCGTCCACCTGCGTGAGTTCGCCTTGGCGCACCAGCACCCGCCCGTCGACGATCACCGTGTCGACGTTGCGCGGCTGCGCCGAATACACCAGCGCGAACGCCGGATCGATCACCGGGCCCATGTTCAGATCGTCGGCACGCACCAGCAGGATGTCTGCGCGCTTGCCCGGCACCAGCGAGCCGACCCGGTCCGCGATGCCCAGGTCGCGGGCGCCATCCAGGGTCGCCAGCTCGAGCAGGCGGCGCGCCGTCAGGGGCACGCGGCTGCCGAAGCGCTGCTTGTGGGACCACAGCAGCGCGCGCATGCAGCCGAAGAAATCCGCATTCGCCGACGCAGCCGAGCTGTCGACCGACAGGCTCTGCAGCACGCCGGCTTCCTGCAGTTCCTGGAACTGGATCTCGCCGCGTGTCGCCTGGGCGTAGAGCATCTCGATGACCGGCGAGCAGGTCATGGTGGTGCGCTGGGCGGCCAGGCGCTGGCACTCCTCGAGACTCAGGCCCTGCGGATGCACCAGCTGCAGGTCGGGCCCGAGCAGCCCGTGCCGGTCGAGCACCGACACGATGCCCGGCCGTGCATGCATGGTGATCGGCAGTCCGAGCCCACGAATGGCAGCGCACTCCTCGCTCACCACCTCGATCGGGACGGCGCCGCGGGGGTTCGAGATCGGGGTGCGGACCGCCGCGCCGAGCGTCAGCAAGCCATCGGCCGGCATGGCCTCGCGCTGCACCCTGGCCAGGTCCTGCAGATCCATGGTCCGGTCGAGCGGCAGGTCCTGCCCCCAGCCGTAGGCGAAGCGACCGCGCACGCCCATCTCGCGCATCGCCCGCAGCTCGGCGTCGGCATGCTCGGGGCTGCGCGTGTTGTGCGACCAGTTGTGGACCGTGGTGATGCCGGACAGCAGCCCCTCGGCCAGGCCCAGCCGCACCGAGCGGTACGAATCCTCGGGCGTGAACAGCGGCCCGAGCCGCAGCGTCACCGGGAAGTAGCCGTGGTCGGGGTCGTCGCCGCGGACCCAGGCGCGCAGGGCGCTGTTCCAGAGATGCCAGTGGGTGTCGACGAAGCCGGGCATGACGATCATGCCGCGCCCGTCGATCGTCCGGGCGCCCGGCGCGGCCAGGTCGTTGCCGACCGCGACGATCGCGCCGTCCCGCACATGCACGTCGGCGCCGGGCAGATCGCCCAGTTCGGCATCCATCGTGAGCACGTGGCCGCCGCGGATCACGAACTCTTCGGGCAAGGCTGCGCCCTGCGCCGTCGCCGGCGCTGTCGAAAGGGTGGTCATGGGCTATTCCGCCTTGGCGCCGGAGATCCGGATCAGCTGCGACTTCTGCCGCATGTCCGACTGGATGAAGGCGGTAAAAGCCTCCGGCGCGGAGAACACCGGGTCGAAGCCGCGCGACAGCACATGGCGCTCGCGGAACACGGGGTCGGCGCCCACCTCCGCCACGTCCTTGAAGATCTGCCGCACCACGGCGCTCGAAGTTCCGCCGGGCGCGAACAGGCCGAACCACGACTCGCCCGGATCGACGCTCGACAGCCCGGCTTCGGCGAGCGTCGGCACATTCGGAAGGGCCGGCAGGCGCTCCTTGCGCGCAATGGCGAGCGGCTTGAGCTTGCCGGCCTGGATGTGGACCTGCGCGGCCGACACCCCGGCGAGGGTCAGCTGGACCTCGCCGGCGAGCACGGCCGCGACGGCCGGGGAAATGCCCTTGTAGGGCACCTGGACCATCTGCACGCCGCTGCGCGCCTTGAGTCCTTCGAACATCAGGTGCGGCAGGCTGCCGGAGCCGTAGGTCGCATAGCTCAGCGCATCCGGCTTGGCCTTGGCCAGCGCGACCAGTTCGCCCATCGTCGACGCATTGACGGACGGGTGGGCGACGACCATCTGCGGCAGGCTGATCAGCTGCGTGATCGGCAGCAGGTCGCGGTTCGGGTCGTAGGGCAGCTTGTCGAACAGGAAGGGGTTGCTGGTGATCGTCGACTCGCTGGTCAGGAGCAGCGTGTGGCCGTCCGGCGGCGCCTTGGCCACCGCGACCGCACCGATGATGGTCGAGGCGCCGGTCTTGTTCTCGACGATCACCGGCTGGCCCCACTTGGACTGCAGCCGTTCGGCCAGGACCCGGGCGATGACGTCGACGCCGCCGCCGGGCGCGTAGGGCACCACGATCTTCACGGCGTGGCTGGGGAAGGCTTGCGACACGCCGGCCAGCAGGCTGAGCGAGGTCGCGAGGACGCGAAGGAGCTTCATGTTGTCTTGGGGTCTGCTTGAAGAGTCGGCTGGCGCAGCTCGGGCATCAGCTTGAATGCGTTGTCGCGGTAGATCGCCTGCAGCTGCTGGGCGCTCAGCCCCGAAGCCTGCAGCCCGGCCGCAATGCGCGCCGGCTCGACCCATGGATAGTCCGAGCCGAACACGATCTGGGAGGGCGGCACGATCAGCTTGAGGATGCCCATGTGGATCGCGTCTGCGGCCGCAGCGGTGTCGTAGAAGAAGCGCCGGAAGTGATGCAGCCTGGAATCGGCCGGCGCCTCGCGCGCCAGCGACTCGGCGGTTTCGCCGACCAGGAAGCGCTGCGCCCAGATGCTGCCGCCGCCGTGCGACCAGATGTAGCGCACGTCGGGCGTCGCCTTCGCGGTCCCGCTCTGGATCAGGCTGACCATCGCACGGGCCAGGTCCGAGCCCAGTTCGACGAAGGTGGGCAGCACACCCGGCTGGAAGTCCCAGGAGCAGCAATTGTGCGCCGTCGCGTGGATGTAGACCACGGCCTTGCGGCGGTTCAACTCGGCCCATACCGGCGCGAAGGCCTTGTCGCCCAGCCATTGGTCGTCGTAGCTCGACAGCAGGCCGACGCCGTCGGCCTTGAGCGTGTCGAACGCATACTCGATCTCGCGCAGGCTGGCGTCGACATCGGGCAGCGGCAGCACGGCGAAGTGGCCGAAGCGGCCCTTGTAGTCGGACTTCTGGCGGGTGGCGAATTCGTTCAGCTCGCGGGCGGCGCCCCGCGTTTCCTCGACATTGCCGAACCACACGCCGGGCTGCGTCACCGACAGGAAGGCCTTCTCGACGTTGCCCTTGTCCATCGCCTCGATGTCCTTGGCGATCGTGTGGCTCTTGAACTGCTCGAAGCCTAGCACCGGCTTCGCGGCGTTCTTCGATTCGACCAGCCTGACCCAGGCCGGCGAGAAGAAGTGGTGATGGAAATCGATCCTGCCGCTGCCGGCGGCCGGCGCCTGCGCCAGGGCGGCGGTGGAGGGAAGCAGGGCGGCCGCGCCGAGGGCACCCATCGACTTGAGAAAGCCGCGCCGCGGGTTGCAGGCGAGATGCCCGCAGAGTGCGCGCCAGCCCCCTGACCCCAGCAGGCTGCGGGGCGTGCCGTTCGAACAATTGATCATCGCGGTGGGTGGGCTACTTGTCGTTGCGGAACAGCTTGTACGAAGGATCGGCGAGCCCGGTGCGGGCGCCCATCTCGTACTGGGCCTTGACCTCGGCCGCCGGCACCGGCTTGACCCGGCGGTAGTCCATCACGGTCTGGCGGCCATCGAGCGCCCACTTGCCGCCACGGCGCGACCAGGTGTCCAGGTAGCGCGAGTGCATCCAGCGCTCTTCGTAGTCGTCGCCCTTGTCCTGCTTCACCAGCAGCGTCGCGGTGCCGGTGGATTCGCTGACCGCCTTGTCGCCGTGGACCTCGATCAGGATGTTGGTGATGCGGTGGTTGTTGCCCAGCATCGCGGCATGGGCCTTCATCATCCAGTCGGTGTAGGCCAGCCAGTTGGGGAACACCGTCTTGCCGAACTCGACCTTGGCATCGGGGTGTCCCAGCGACAGCAGCAGCTCGCGGTCGAGCCGGTCGAGCGCGCGGGGGTACTTGTAGAGCAGCTCGGTGATCGCCTGCTTGCTCAACAGCTGGTCGAGTTCGGCCGATGGGGTCTGCGCGTTCGCGCGGCCCGCCAGCGTCAGGCCGGTCGCCACGGCCAAGGTGGCCGTCGCGCTGACGAGATTGCGTCGGGAAATGGTTCGCCACATGGGAAAGCTCCTGGAAGTCGGTAGAGGGATTGCAACCGTCCACAAACTATTCGTCAAACGATATAAATCAATGGATTAACGAGCAAATCTCATGGTTGACGCTCAGCCGGCGTGCTCGCCGACGATCCGCCGCACGGTCCTCAGGGCGCTCTCCAGGCTGTCGAGCGCGACCGAGCCGAGCGCCAGCCGCAGGGCGTGCGGCACAGGGCGCGAGGTCGCGAAGGGCTCGGCCGTCGACACCGAGACGCCTTCGCGCATCAGGGCCGCCGCGACCCGGTCGGCGCGGGCCTCTTCGGGCAGCGGCAGCCAGGCGAAGTACGACGCCGGATGGCGCACGCAGCGCAGGCCGGCGAGCGCGGCGCCGACCAGCGCCTGCCGCGCCGCGGCGTCCTGCCGCTTCTCGGATTCGAGCCGGCCGACCGTGCCGTCCTCCAGCCAGCCGCAGGCGATCGTGGTCGTCACGCCCGGCGCGCACCAGGTGGTGGCCCGGATCGCCCGCTCGATCTTCTGCACCCAGGCCTCTGGGGCGACGACGAAGCCCACGCGCAACCCGGTCGCCACACTCTTCGACAGGCCGGACACGTAGACCGTGTGCGCCGGCGCCAGCATGGCCATCGGCGGCGGCGGGTCGTCGGCCAGGAAGGCATAGGCCGCATCCTCGATGACGAGCAGCCCGTGCTGGCGGGCGATCGCGGCCAGGCGGCGACGCCGGGTCGCGCTCATCACCCAGCCCAGCGGGTTGTGCAGCGTCGGCATCGTGTAGACGGCCCGGACCCGGCGCCGCGCGCACAGCCGCGCCAGCGCATCCAGGTCGGGCCCCTGCCCGGCCGCCGGAATGGGCACCAGCTCCAGCCGCTGGGCCTCGGCCAGGACCTTGAATCCCGGATAGGTCAGGGCATCGACCGCGACCACGTCGCCCGGCTGCAGCAGCGCCATCGCCGTCACCGCCAGGCCGTGCTGCGCGCCGTCGACGATCAGCACGCTGGAGGGCTCGGCCGCCAGCCCGCGCGACGCCAGGTGCCGGGCCACGCAGGCGCGTTCGTGCATGCGCCCGCCATGGGGCGCATAGCGCAGCATCGCTTCCAGATCGCCGCCGGCGGCGATCTGCCGCAGGGCAGCACGCAGCAGCTCGGCCTGTCCGGGCAGCGACGGGTAGTTGAAGTTCAGGTCGACCAGGCCCGCTGCCACGGCCTGCTGGTCGACGCCCTGGCCATAGGGCAGCGCAGCCTCGCGAACGAAAGTGCCGCGGCCGACCTCGCCGCTGACCAGGCCCATGGCCTCGAGCTCGGCGTACACGCGCGTCGCCGTAACCAGGGCCAGCCCGTGGCGCCCGGCCAGCCGGCGATGGGTGGGCAGGCGCGTGCCCGGCGCAAGGCGCCCGCTGCGGATCTCGGCCGCGAGTTCATCGACCAGCTGCTTGTATCGGGCTTCGGCCATCGCTCGGTGTATTCATGACAATTTTTTGATTGTATTGATCGCTGCACCTACGATGGCGGCACCATGCACATCGCCATCCTCACCTTCGACGGCTTCAACGAACTGGATTCGCTGATTGCCCTGGGCGTCTTGAACCGGATCAAGAAGCCCGATTGGCGCGTGACGCTGTGCTGCCCGACGGCAGAAGTCACGTCCATGAACGGCGTCACCGTGCGCGCCCAGTCCTCGCTGGAAGATGCGCGGGCCGCGGATGCCGTCGTCGTCGGCAGCGGGATACGGACCCGGGAGGTGGTCGACGACCTCGCGCTGATGGGCCGCCTGGCGCTCGACCCCGGCCGGCAGTTGATCGCGGCCCAGTGTTCCGGCACCCTGATCCTGGCCCGGCTCGGCCTGCTCGGCAGCGTGCCGGCATGCACCGACCTGACGACCAAGCCCTGGGTGCAGGCGGCCGGCGTCGAGGTCCTGAACCAGCCCTTCCACGCCCAAGGCAACGTCGCCACCGCGGGTGGCTGCCTGGCCTCGCCCTACCTGGCGGCCTGGCTCATCGCCCGCACCGAGGGGGCCGAGGCCGCCAGGGCGGCGCTGCACTACGTGGCGCCCGTGGGCGAGAAGGAAGCGTATGTCGCCAACGCCTTCGGGCAGATCGCGAAGTACCTGCCGACATAGGCTCAGCCTCCGGGCTTCCTCGCCGCCTCGTCGTCAATCGCCTTGCGCACCGCCTGATAGAAGTCCTCGCGCGCCTTGCTGTCGGCACGGTCGTTGGCGCCGCCCGCCCAGTCGCCGTTGGAGGCGATCACCAGCCGGCGCTTCGGGTCGATGAAGATGCCCTGGCCGAAGATGCCGCGCGCCGCGAAGCTGCCGTCGTCGTAGGTCCACCACTGGAAGCCGTAGCCGCGGCCAGGCTGCCCGATGTCGGCCTGGCGCGTGGTGGCGTCGGCCAGCCAGCCGTCGGCCACCACGGGCTGTCCGCCGGCCCGCGCGCCGTCGAGCACGAACTGCCCGAAGCGGGCGAAGTCGCGCGTGGCCGCCTGGATGCAGCAGCCGCTGATCTCCTGGCCGGTGCGGCTCAGGATCCAGGTCGCCTGCTGTTCCATGCCGGCCGGCACCCAGATCTTCTCCGACAGGTAGCTGGCCAGCGGCTTGCCCGTGGCCCGCGCGACCAGCACGCCCACCAGGTTGGTCTCGCCGGTGCTGTAGTTCCAGCGCGTGCCGGGCGGCACGGCCCGCGGCAGCTTGCGCAGGTAGCTCACCAGCGCATCGACGCCTTCCTCGGGCTGGTGGTTGTTGAAGCGCGCCACGTCAGAGTTCGGATCGGCGTAGTCCTCGTTCCAGCGCACCCCCGAAGTCATGGTCAGCAGCTGGCGGATGCTGACCACGTCATAGGCCGAGCCCTTCATCTCCTGGATGTAGTCGCTGACCTTGTCGTCGAGGCTGCGGATCTTGCCGTCGCGCACGGCGGCGCCGAGCAGCGTGGAGGTGATGGACTTGGCGACCGAGAAGCTGGTCCAGCGCCCGTCGCGGTCGAAGCCCAGGCCGTAGCGCTCCAGCCGCAGCTTGCCGTCGTGGAGAATCAGGAGCGCCGCACTCCTTTGCTGCGCCATGTAGGCGTCGACGTCCAGCGGCAGGGGCAGCGGCGGGCCCGGCGGCAAGGGTGAGGGCTTGCCACCGGCGGCGACGACGCGGGCCTTGGCCAGCACCGGCAGCCGGTCGAGGGCCCGGAAGGCGGCGTCGCGCTGCGGCTGGCTCCAGAACAGCAGGTCGCGGTTGGTCGGCAGCGTGGCGATCAGCCCGCGCGTTTCCTTGTCCAGGCTGAACCAGCCCGCGGTGGCGGCAATGGCGGCGACTGCGAGTGCGCCGAGAAGGATCCTGCCGAGCTTCATGCTGCAACCTCCATGGGTGAAGTGACGACCTGCAGCGCATTGGACAGCAATCCGGCGGCATCGGCCCGACGCAGCGCCCTCGGGCCTTCCCCGCCCTGCCCCCCCTCCGCCAAGGAGGGGCATCCGGACCACCCCCCCTTTCAGAATTCGGCCTGTTCCGCAAGCGCACCCGGCGGACGAGGCAGGCCCCTCGCCAGCGCTCATTCACTTCGCCCCCTCCACTCTTCTCCAAAGAACGCAGAGACCCCATGAAGAAAACCCTGATCGCCTTGACCGTCCTCGCCGCCGGCGGCGCTTCCGCTCAGTCCTCCATCACGACGTTCGGCGTCATCGACGCCACGGTCAGCGGCTATTCGAACAAGGCCGAGACACCGCTCGGCGTCGGCGTCACGACCCGCAGCACGGGGCAGAACAGCTCGGGCTACGCCGGCAGCCGCCTGGGGTTCCGCGGCACGGAGGATCTCGGGGGCGGTGCGGCGGCCAGCTTCTGGCTCGAGGCCGGCTTGCTCAACGACACCGGCAACGGCGTCACGCCCAGCGGCGGCCTGGCCTACAACCGCCGCTCGACCGTGAGCCTGTCGGGCGTGCTGGGCGAGGTCCGCCTCGGCCGCGACTACACCCCCACGTTCTGGAACGACGCCGTGATGGATCCGTTCACCTCCAACGGCGTCGGCCTCAACCTGATCGCCACCGCGAGCGGCTTCAACTCGCCGGGCCAGGCGGCCAACGGCTTCCAGGGCAATCCCAACTACGTCCGGGCCTCGAATTCGGTGGGCTACTTCCTGCCGCCGAACCTGGGCGGCTTCTACGGCCAGGTCATGTATGCCTTCAACGAGTCGACCAAGTACGACCCGGGCACGCTGACCCCGAACGTGCCCAACAGCCAGCGTGCCGGGCGCTACATCGGCGGTCGCTTCGGCTACGCCAAGGGTCCGCTGGACGTCGCCCTGGCGGCCGCCCGCAGCACCATCGGAGACCAGTTCCTGCAGGGCACCACGAGCTATCTCGACATCTGGAACCTTGGCGCCACCTACGACTTCGGCGTCGTCAAGCTGTTCGGCGAGTACTCGCACAACAAGACGAAGACCGACTTCTCCGGCATCCCGCCGCTGCCCAACGCCTTCGGCTTCACCAGCCCCGGTGCCAACGGCGCCCTGGTCGGCGCCACCGTGCCGGTCGGCCCCGGCCTGATCCGGGCCGTCTACACCCAGGTCAAGTACAACAACGTCAGCGCCCTGAGCCAGGTCATCCCCGGCCTGGCGTCGGATCCGAAGGCCGAGAAGTTCGCCCTCGGCTACGTGCACAACCTGTCGGCGCGCACGGCCCTGTACACGACCGTGGCACGCGTCAACAACACGAACGGCGCCGACCTCACGGTGGGCGGCCCGGCCTTCTACAACAAGGCGATCAACGGCGTCGTG
This sequence comes from Variovorax davisae, assembly GCF_030316845.1. Taxonomy (GTDB): domain Bacteria; phylum Pseudomonadota; class Gammaproteobacteria; order Burkholderiales; family Burkholderiaceae_C; genus Variovorax; species Variovorax davisae. The sequence continues at coordinate 359,419 of NZ_JASZYS010000006.1, read as the reverse complement.
CCGACCGCCAAGTCCTCCACCGGCTACGACGTCGGCATCCGCCACATCTTCTGAGAGCGGCCGCCAGCGGGCTCACCATGAACATCCCCAAGGACTACACCCTGGCCGCGCTGAAGGCGCATGTCGGCCATGACTTCGGTCACTCGGCCCCCACGCTGCTCGACCAGCGGCGCATCGACAGCTTCGCCGGCTGCACCGGCGACAGCCAGTGGATCCACGTCGACGTCGATCGCGCCCGCACGCAGGGGCCGTTCGGCCACACCATCGCCCACGGCCTGCTGCTGCTGTCGCTGATTCCGGCGGCGCACTTCGAGCTGAACGTCTATCCCGCCGATGCGAGCGGCGTGCTCAACTATGGCTTCGACCGCGTGCGCTTCCTCGCGCCGGTGCCGAGCGGCAGCTATGTCCGCCTGCAGGTGGAACTGGCCGAGGTCTCCGAGAAGCAGCCCGGCCAGTGGCTGGTCCGCTGCCGCAACACGGCGCATGCCCGCGGCGAGGCCTGGGGTCCGGTGATGGTGGCCGAATCCCTGGCCCTGGTGATGGCATGAGCGCGCACATCCGCGGCGACCTGCCGCGCGACGGCACGCGGCTCGCCAATTCGCTGGCCGCGCTCGCCACCGCCGCCGGCACCCGGCCGGTCGAGGCCCTGCAGAGCCTGCGGCGGTCCGGCGCGGCGCTGCTGGACGCGGCACTCGGCCGCTCGACCCTCGCGCCTGCCGCCGGCGACCGCCGCTTCGACGATCCGGCCTGGCAGGGCAACCCGCTCTATCGCGGCCTGATGCACGGCCACCTGGCACTGGTGCGGGAAGCCCATCGGCTGGCCGGCGAACTCGAACTGTCGCCACGCGACGAGGCCCGCACCCGCATGGCGCTGGGCATGGTCGCCGACACCCTGGCGCCGACCAACACGCTGCTGGGCAACCCGGCGGCGCTGCGCCGCACGCTCGATACCGGCGGGCGCAACCTGCTCGACGGCGCGCGCAACCTGGTCACCGACTGGCGCGACAACGGCGGCCTGCCTGCGATGGTCGATGGCACCGCCTTCGGCGTCGGCGAGAACCTCGCGGTCACACCCGGCTCGGTCGTGTATCGCCATGCGATGCTGGAGCTGGTCCAGTACCGGGCGCAGACGCAGAAGGTGCACGGCACGCCGCTGTTCATCGTGCCGCCGCAAATCAACAAGTACTACATCTGGGACCTCGCGCCCGGCCGCAGCCTGATCGAGCACCTGGTGCAGCAGGGCTTCCAGGTCTTCGTGGTGAGCTGGTTCGATCCCGCCGCGGCCCAGGCGGGCTGGGGGCTGGAAGACTACGTGCTGGCACTCGAAGAGGCCATGCAAGCCGTGCGCAGCATCTCGCGCGCGCCGCAGATGCACGTGCTGGGCGCCTGCTCCGGCGGCATCACCGCATCGGCCCTGCTCTCGTACCTGGCGGCCAAGGGCAGCGACTGGGCGCGCAGCCTCACGCTGCTGGTGTCGCTGCTCGACGTGCAAGGCATTGCCGACAGTTCCATGGGCCTGTTCGCGCACCTCGAGACGCTGGAACTCGCGCGCAGCGCCAGCGGCGGCAGCGGGGTGCTGCAGGGCAAGGACCTGGCCAAGGTCTTCGCCTGGCTGCGGCCCAACGAGCTGATCTGGAACTACTGGGTCAACAACTACCTGATGGGCGAAAAGCCGCCGACCTTCGACGTCCTCTACTGGAACTCCGACACCACGCGCCTGCCGGCGCGGCTGCACGCCGACTTCATCGCGCTGCTGGAGACCAACGCCCTGGCGCACGACGGCGGGCTCTCGATCGACGGCTTGCCGCTGTCGCTCGCCGACGTCGCCTGCGACAGCTACATCGTCGCCGGCCGCACCGACCACATCACGCCCTGGGAGGGCTGCTACCAGACCCGCCGCATGCTCGGCGGGCGCAGCGAGTTCGTCCTGACCTCGAGCGGTCATGTGCAGTCCATCGTCACGCCGCCAGGCGGCAAGAAGGCGTCCTTCCTGACCAATGCCGGTGCGCACGACACGCCCGAGCGCTTCGAGGCGGGCAGCCAGGCGAACGAAGGAAGCTGGTGGCCGCACCTCGCGGCCTGGCTGGCGCAGCGCTCCGACGCGCCCAAGCGCGCGCCGCAGCGCGAAGGCGGGCGCAGCCATCCGCCCTTGTGCGCGGCACCGGGAAGCTACGTGCTCGGGCCCGGCGGGCCGGCGGCCGAATGAAGGCCGGGGCCCCGCCTCTGGAGACCTTCACGGTCCGCCTCGGAAGCCAGCGCCTGCGCGTCGCCATCGGCGGCGCGCCGGACGCCGAACGCACCCTGCTGCTGTTCAACGGCATCGGCGCCAGCGTCGAGACGATGGCGCCTTTCATGGCCCGCTTCGCGCGCACGCGGGTCGTCACCTTCGATGCGCCGGGCGTCGGCGAATCGCCCGCGCCCTGGCTGCCCTACCGTCCGCGCGACGTCGCGCGGCTCGGCGCCGACCTGCTCACCCACCTGGGCGTGCAGCGCGCCCATGTGTTCGGCGTCTCGTGGGGCGGCGCCGTGGCGCAGGAGTTCGCGATCCACCATCCGCGCCGCTGCAGCACGCTGACGCTGGCCGCCACCTGCGCGGGCATCGTCATGGTGCCGGGCCGGCTCAACGTGCTGCTGAAGATGCTGAGCCCGCGGCGCTACGTCGATCCGGCCTACCTGATGCGCATCGGCGGCGACCTCTACGGCGGCGAACTGCGCTTCGAAAGCGAGCTGCTGCAGCTGCATGCCCAATCCATGCGCAGCCCGAGCTGGCACGGCTACTTCTACCAGTTGCTCGCCACCGCGGGCTGGACCAGCTGGCCATGGCTCAAGCGGGTGCAGGCGCCGGCGCTCGTGATGATGGGCAGCGACGATCCGATCGTGCCGCCGGTCAACGGCCGCATCATCGCGGCCGGGCTGCCCCGGGCGACGCTGGAGACGGTCGACTGCGGGCATCTCTTCGTGCTGACCCGCGCCGCGCAGACTGCGCGGCGCGTCGAGCGCTTCATGGACCAGCACGCGGCCTAGATCAATCCGCGCAACCGGCGCTGGGCGCGGTCGAGTCCGACGACCAGGCGATTCTCGATGCCTTCGGCCTCCGTGATCCGCTCGTCGAACCACACCGCGTCCGGGTTGGCCACCTCGGACATCTTCTGCATCATGGCGACGATCAGGGCGTTGTGGTCCCTGATGAGCCCGTCCCAGAGATCGACATCCGCCTGGGCGCCTTGTATTTCCACGTAGCTGGCCGTCATGGTTGTCTCCTGCGCTCGTGTGCCGCATAGCGTAGCACTGCGGCGCCCCGGGAGCGAGCGGCGTGGAAACGGCCCGGCTACTCTTCCAGCGCGTTCAGGATGTAGGCGGCCTCCAGCAGCGGCGAGGGTCGCGCGCCGGCCGGGAAGGACTGCTTGAACAGCTCGACGATCGCGCCGCTGCGGTAGGTCTCGGCCAAGCCGCGGTTCACCGCCAGCCGCAGGTCGGGGTCGCGCCGCATCATCAGCGCATAAGGCTCGATGGACAGGTAGTCGTCGCTGAGCTTGAGCGCCACCGTGGAAGGCTGCCCGAGCGCTTCGCCCAGCAGGATCAGGCGATCGGTGGCATAGGCGTCGACGCGGGCGGTGCGCACCGCCGCGATGCCCTCGGTGTGGGTCTGCATCGGCACCAGCACGGGCACGATGCCGCGCGCCGCCAGGCTCTTGAGCACCGCATCGGTGGTGGTGCCGGGGATGACGCCCACGCGCTTGCCATTGAGGTCGGCGGCGCGCGCCATGGGCGACGATGCCTGCGTCACGAAGGAGGCACCCTCGACCCAGATCGTGTTGCTGAAATCCACCTGCTGCTCGCGGCCCAGCGTGCGCGTGGTGCTGCCGCATTCGATGTCCACGCTGCCGTCGTTGACCGCCTGCATCCGGGTGGCGGCGGTCACGGGAACCCATTGCACCTGGAGCTTGGGCAGCTTGAGCTGGGCCTGGATGGACGCCGCGACCCGCTGGCACAGGGCCACCGAATAGCCGGCCGGCTTGCCGTCGGAACCCTTGAAGGAGAAGGGCTGCGCATCCTCCCTGTAGCCGAGTTTGAGGGTCTGTGTCTGCACGACCCGCGGCAGCGGGCCCCCGGGCGCCGCGCCGGGCGGGTTGGCGCAGGCGCCGAGCAGGAACGAGACGAGCACGAGCGCACACGGCGCCAGCCACCGAGCTTTCATGGATTCCTCCTGCCCCACATGACCGGGAGCGGGTGCATTGTGCTTGGCGGCGTCAGCGGCGTCCATGCCCGCCCGACGGAACGGCAAAGGCGCCGTCGTCACAGGCGGCGGCACAGGCCGGCCAGTCCCATCACCGCGATCACACCTTCGCGCTCGGCGAGTTGCGGGCGCACCGCATCCCCGACGGGCGAGCGGCGCGTTCGATGCGTCCGGGACCGCGGCGGCGAACGTACACTGGGTCGACGCGTGATGCCCGACCGCATGGAGACAACATGAGCCACCGTGTGCTGGACCCGATCGATCGCAACTCGGAGATCCTGTTCGGGCTCTTCATGGTCCTGACCTTCACCGGCACATTGAGCGTGGCTTCGGCGGGGCCGAAGGAAGTGCGCGCCATGCTGCTCGCGGCCCTCGGCTGCAACATCGCCTGGGGCCTCGTCGATGGCGTGATGTTCATGCTGCGCAGCATCGTCGGCCGCGCCCGCCAGGCGATGCTCTGGCGCCAGGTGGTTTCCAGCCAGAAACCCGACGAGGCGCACGGGCTGATCGCCCAGGAGCTGGGCCCGCTGTCGGACGCGCTCGGGCGACCGGAGTTCGAACGCACGCGCCAATGGATGCTGTCCCAGCCCGCGCACGTCGCCCCGGCCCGCGTGCTGAAGCGGCGGGACGTGGTCGGCGGCCTGGGCGTCTTCCTGCTGGTCTTCCTCTCGACCTTTCCGCCGACGCTGCCCTTCGTCTTCTTCTCCGACCTGCGCACCGCGATGCGCGCATCCGCCGCGATCGCCATCGTGATGCTGTTCCTTTGCGGCTACGAATGGGGCCGCTACGCCGGCACCCCGCCCTGGCGGGCCGCACTGCTGATGGTGGTGCTGGGCGTGACCATCGAGCTGATCGTCATCGCGCTGGGCGGTTGAAGCGCGCGGCGCCGGACGATGGCGCCGCGGCATTCCTCCGTCAGAAGACGAGCTTGGTCGAGAACTGAAGCCGGGAATCGGGTTGCGCCGCCCCATCCTTGTTCTCGCGCCGGCCCCAGATGAACTCGAGCCCCGCCGTGATGTTCCTGACCGGGTAGTACAGGACGTTGGCGGAGGCGTAGCTGCCCTTCTGGAAGGCATTGCCCAACTGGCCGAAGGTGTTGCTCTGGCGGTGTTCGCTGTAGCCGATGGCGCTGGACCACTTCTCGCTCCATGCATGGTTGTAGTAGAGCAGCCAGGCGGTCGAAGGCACGGTCTCGGCCCGCAGGTTGCGCCCGGGTGCGAGGTCGACGCCGCCGTCGTTCGCATAGCTCGCGATCGCGTGCCCGTAGGCGACCTGCCCGGTGATCGAGTCCTTGCCGAGCAGCCTGTAGGCCCCGGACAGGTTCAGGCCGTAGCCGGTCTTGTGGCCCGACGCAAGGCCCTGCGGCGTGGCGGCGGACTGGAAGCCCACCTGCCGCACCATGCCGGCCACGCGCAGGTGCCCCCAGTCGCGCTCGAGGCGAAACGACCCGATCGCATCGGGCAGCCGGTTCCAAGGCTGGACGCCGAAGCCGAAACCCGGGTCGACTTCGGACAGCTTGCCGGTGTCGAGCACCGAGTTCGGCGCCTCCAGCGACAGGGCGAGCTTCATGCCGTCGCGGTCGAGCGCGGTGTAGCGCAGCTGGGGATTGCGCAGGAACATCATCCCGCTCGGGCCCCAGTAGTCGATGGTGTTCGGGAACACGTCGATGTCCATGAAGTTGGAGTCGTACTGGCCGACGCCGAAGCCGCCGAGCTCGGCCCACACGTTGAGCCAGTGGACATGGGTTCCGCCATCGGTGCCGAACAGGTCGAAGCTCAGGTCGGTCTTGATCGCCCCCATGGGGGTCGGGATGTTGGCCCTGAAGCCCAGGCTCGACTGGCGCACGCTGAAAGTGCCGACGCCTTCCTTGCCGCAGCCCGGGTCCCCGGGGCAGTCGACCGGGATCTGCGACGGCCGCAAGGTCGCACGCCACTGGGGGTTCATCCGCTTGGCGTCATGGATCGCGTCGAGCATCACCTGGCCATGGAACCCGACCGGGTCCTCGGGTTCGTCGGCCGACGGATCCGCACAGGCGCCCTGACCCGCCTGAAGGGTTCCCACGACCGCCAGAGTCAGCAGCGACTTCTTCATGGCACCTCCTCGGATGGGCCGGGGGCGATGATAGGGCCTGGGCCCTGGCCCGCCACGGCCCCGCGGCCGAGCTTCCCCCTCCTTCGCGGAGGGGGCCGCGGGGACCTCCGGACGATAGATTGGCGGCACGGCCCCGACGGGCCTTCCCCCCGCCGCGCCACCCGGGTGCGGCCACCTTCCACAGGAGCACAGCATGCATCCGCCCGAGCCCGCGCTGACGGTCGAGGTCTACTTCGATTTCGTCTGCCCCTGGTGCCTGATCGGCAAGCGCCAGCTCGACGCCGCCGCCACCCGCCTCGCCGCGCTGCGGCCCGATGTGCCGCTGCAGTTGGTTTGGCATTCGTACCCCCTGCTGCCCGACACGCCGGCGGCCGGCCTGCCCTACCAGGCCTTCTACGTGGCCCGGCTGGGCAGTCCCGAGGCCGTCGCCCGGCGGCGCGCGCAGGTGCTGCAGGCCGGCCAGGCGGCCGGGGTCGATTTCGCCTTCGACCGGATCGCCGTGCTGCCGAACACGGCCGCGGCGCACGCCCGGGTGGCGCAGGCGGCCGCGGCCGGCACCGAGGCCCAGCAGCGCCAGCTGATCGACCGCATCTTCATGGCCTACTTCAACGGCGGCCAGGACATCGGCGACGCGTCGGTGCTGGCGCAGCTGGCGCGCGAATGCGGCCTGCCGGCCGAGGCCCCTCCCGCTGGCGGCGAACGCAGCCACGCCCGCCACCCGCAGGCCAAGGTGCGCCACCTGGTCAGCGGGGTGCCCTTCTTCGTATTCGACGGCTCGCTGGCGCTGGCCGGCGCCGTGTCGGCCGATGCGCTGCTGGACGCCATGCTGCGCGCGCTGCGCGACTAGGGCGTCCTTGCCCACTCACTCGGGCTTGAAGTCGATCGACTTGAGCACCTCGCCCACGCGCCGGTAGTCGGCCGCCAGCGAGCCCGTGAGTTCCTCCGGCGTGCGGGTGCCGCCGGCCTCCAGCCCGGTGTCGAGCAGGCGCGCGCGCAGCGCCGGCTGGGCGAGCGCCTTCTGCGTCGCCTCGCGCACGCTGGCCTGCACCGCGGCGGGCACGTCGGGCTTGAGCCAGAGGCCCATCCACGAGACGGTCTCCAGTTGCGGATAGCCCAGCTCGGCGAAGGTCGGCACCTCGGGCAGCAAGGGCGAGCGCTTGGGGGTGCTCACCGCGAAGGCCTTGATCTTGCCGGCCTTGATCAACGGCAGCGAGGTCGCCATGCCGTCGAACATCAGCGGCACGTGGCCGCCCATCACGTCGGCGAGCGCCGGCGTGGAGCCCTTGTAGCCGACGTGCGTCATGTCGACGCCGGCCGCCTTGTTGAGCTGCAGCCCCGCCACGTGCGACACCGTGCCGGCGCTGTACGAGGCATAGCTCACCTTGCCGGGGTTGGCCTTGATCCAGGCCATCAGCTCGCGGAAGTTCTTCGCCGGCACCGTGGGCGCGCCGACCATCACCAGGCCGCCGTGGCCGAGCTCGGCCACCGGCTTGATCTCCTTGGCCATGTCCACCCGCAGCTTGATGATGTGCGGGATCTCGCTCACGAGCGAATTGACGCCCACCAGCAGGGTGTGGCCGTCGTGCGGCGCGTTCGAGAGCTCGTTGACCGCCAGCACGCCGCCCGCACCGGGCTTGGGGTCGACCACGAAGGGCTGCCCGGTGTCCTTCGACATCTGGTCGGCCACCAGGCGCGCGATGATGTCGGCGGTGCCGCCGGCCGGGCCGGCCACGATCACGCGCACCATCTTCTCGGGCCATTTCGCCGCCGGCTGGGCCTGGGCCATCGCGAGGCTCGAGACGCCGAGGCAGGACAGGCACGCGGCCTGGACCAAGCGGCGCCGCCATTGATTCGGATTCATGTTCGGTTTCCTCAGTCAGTTGTTCATCTCAGTGCTCCACCGCACCAGGTGTGGCCCGCGCCCCATGAAACCGGCGCAGCCAAAGGCCAGGGATACCGCGGAACCGGCTTTGCCGGGCCGCTGGTATCGCCCCCTTTGAGGGGGGAAGCGCCGCAGGCGCTTCGGGGGGTGTTTCAATCTAGATCCAGCGAATCAGCGCGATCGCCAGTATGGCGAGAAACACCGTTTCGCCCAACATCAGGACGACGGGCTTCAGTCCCACCGTGGCGAGGTCGCGCAACTGCGTCTTCATGCCGATGCCGGCGATGGCGGCCACCAGGAACCAGCGCGAGCAGTCGCTGCCGGCGTCGGCCAGCAGCTTCGGAATCCAGCCGGTGCTGTTGACGGCGACCAGCAGCGCGAAGGCAACGGCGAACCACGGCAGCAGCGGCGGGCGCGGGCCCCCGGCCCCCTTGCCGGCGGCGCGCGTGCACATCACGGCGAAGACGATCACCGGCAGCAGCATCGCCACCCGCATGAGCTTGACCAGGGTGGCGATGTCGCCGGTGTCCTTCGACATGCCGTAGCCGGCGCCGACCACCTGCGCCACGTCGTGGATCGTGGCGCCGAGGAAGATCCCGGCGGCGCGCTCGTCGAGCCCGAGGGCGTGCGCGATCATCGGATAGGCGATCATGGCGAAGGTCGACAGCGCCGAGACGCCGACCACCGTGAACAGCGTCGCGCGCTCCTTCTGCGGATGCGCCGGCAGCGCCGCCGCCAGCGCCAGCGCGGCCGATGCGCCGCAGATCGCCGTGGCGCCGCCGCTGAGCAGGCCGAACAGCGACTGGAAGCCCATCAGCTTGGCGACCACCATCGACACGCCGATGGTCAGCACCACCGACAGCACCACCAGCAGCACCGGATGCCAGCCCAGCGCCACCACCTGCGCGGCGGTGATGCGCAGGCCCAGCAGCGCCACGCCCCAGCGCAGCACCTGGCGCGCCGTGAACTCGATGCCGGGCTTGCAGGCGCCGTCGACCGAGAGGAAGTTCATCGCCATTCCGAGGATCAGCGCGAACAGCATCACCGGCGCACCGTAGTGCTGCGACAGGAAGGTGGCGGCGGCGGCGACCACCGCGCAGGCCAGCACGCCGGGAAAGAGCGTGCGGCTGCGCGCCGGCCAGGCAGCGACGGACAGGGCGGTCATGCGAACCTCAGCCCGCCGTCGGCCATGAGGTGGTCGCCGTAGGCGTCGCGCAGCAGGTTCTTCTGCACCTTGCCGGTGGCGCCCAGCGGGATGCGCTCGACGAAGACCACGTCGTCGGGCGTCCACCACTTGGCGATGCGGCCGTCGTAGAAGCGGATGAGTTCCTCGCGCGTCAGATCCTGCCCCGGCTTCTTCACCACGATCAGCAGCGGGCGCTCGTCCCACTTGGCGTGGCGCGCCGCGATGCAGGCCGCCATCTCCACGGCGGGATGCGCCATGGCGATGTTCTCGAGGTCGATGGAGCCGATCCATTCGCCGCCGGACTTGATCACGTCCTTGCTGCGGTCGGTGATCTGCATGAAGCCGTCGGCGTCGATGGTCGAGACGTCGCCGGTGGGGAACCAACCCTTGACCAGCGGGCCCGCGTCCTCGCCCTTGAAGTAGCCCGAGATCACCCAGGCGCCGCGCACCATCAGCTCGCCCGAGGCCTTGCCGTCCTGCGGCAGCTCGGCGCCGTCGGCACCGACGATCTTCATGTCGATGCCGAACACCGAGCGGCCCTGCTTGGACTGCAGCGCCAGGCGCTGCTCGGCGTCGAGCGACCGGTGGCAGGGCTTGAGCGTGCACACCGCGCCCACCGGGCTGAGCTCGGTCATGCCCCAGGCGTGCAGCACCTGCACGTCGTAGCGCTCCTGGAAGGCGCGCATCATGGCGGGCGGACAGGCCGAGCCACCGATGATGGTGCGGCGCATGGTGCTGAACTGGAGGCCGTTGCTCTCCACATGGGCGAGCAGGCCCTGCCACACGGTGGGCACGCCGGCCGAGACCGTCACGCCCTCGGCCTCGAACAGCTCGTGCAGCGACTTGCCGTCCAGCCACGGGCCCGGGAACACCAGCTTGGCGCCGACCATGCACGCGATGTAGGGCAGGCCCCAGGCGTTGACGTGGAACATCGGCACCACCGGCAGGATGACGTCGTTGGCCGAGCAGTTCAGCGCATCGGGCAGTGCCGCCGCATAGGTGTGCAGCATGGTCGAGCGGTGGCTGTAGAGCGCGCCCTTCGGGTTGCCGGTGGTGCCGGAGGTGTAGCACAGCGACGAAGCCGCCTTCTCGTCGAACACCGGCCACATGAAGTCGGGCGAGTGGTCCTCGATCAGTTCCTCGTAGCACAGCAGGTTGGGCACCTTCGACTCGGCCGGCATGTGGGCGCGGTCGGTCATGGCGACGAAGGCCTTGATGGTCGACACGCGCGAGGCGATGGCCTCGATCAGCGGCAGGAAGCTCAGGTCGAAGAACAGGATCTCGTCTTCGGCGTGGTCGGCGATCCACACCACCTGGTCGGGGTGCAGGCGCGGGTTGAGCGTGTGCAGCACCGCGCCCGAGCCGGAGGCCGCGTAGTACAGCTCCATGTGGCGGTAGCCGTTCCAGGCCAGCGTGGCGACCCGCTCGCCCTTCTCGATGCCGCGCGCGGCGAGCGCGTTGGCGAGCCGGCGCGCACGCTGGCCGAGCTCGCGGTAGGTGTAGCGGTGCAGGTCGCCTTCGACGCGGCGCGAGACGATCTGCTGGTCGCCGTGGTGGCGCTCGGCGTGGGTGAGGAGGCTGGAGATCAGCAGCGGCTGATCCATCATCAATCCGTTCATGGCGGGTTCCGTTCGTTCGTTCAATTGGACAGGGGTGGCGCGGCGCGGCTCAGGCCGGGACGCTGCGGGGGGCGCCGACCGGCGCGGGTGGGGTGTCTTCGTCGCGGCTGTCGCCGGCGCTGCGCAGGTCGGCCCCGTAGCTGCGCGAGGCAACCATGAAGGCCCAGGCGGCCAGCAGTCCGAAGACCGGCATCGCCATCAGCGCGCTCTCGAGCGTCCACAGGTCCGACAGCGTGCCGGCGATGAGCGGGCCCACGGCCAGGCCGAGCAGGTTCTGGAACAGCGACAGCACCGAGGCGCCGGTGGCGCGGATGCCGGGGTGGATCACGTCGATCACCACGGCGGCGACCACGCCGACGGTGCAGGTCATCAGGAAGCCGCCGAGCGCGAACAACGCGAACTGCGCCTGCCGCCCGAGCTCCAGCCCGAGGTGGCCGGCGCCGAAGGCCAACGCCAGCACCGCCGCCGAGGCCACGCACACCGCGGCCGTCACGTGCAGCTTGGCGGCCGGATTCTTGCGGCCGGCGCGGTCGGCGACCGCGCCCCACACCACGCTGCCCAACGCGCCGCACAGCACCACCAGCGCGGCCTTCATGCCCGCCTGTTCCGGCGCCATGCCATGCATGCGGTTGAGGTAGCTGGGCATCCAGGCCCAGATGGCCGACACCAGGATCAGCTGCGCCGGTGCGCCGAGGCACACCCACAGCAGGGTGCGCGAGCGCGCCAGCCGCTTCACGATGGCGCGCGCCGCGCCCTGGGTCGAACGGGTGGCCTGTTCGATGCGCGGCGTCAGCGCCACGGTGCGGTAGTCGCGCACCCGGGTGTAGAGCAGCGCCAGCAGCAGGCCCGGCACGCCGACCACGCCGAAGGCGGCCTGCCAGCCCCATTGGGCGGCGATGAGCCCGCCGAGCATCACGCCCAGCACCGAGCCGACCGAGGCCGAGGCGAAGAAGGCCGCCATCAGCGCGCCGCGCATGCGGGCCGGAAAGTGGCTGGCGATGAGGGCCGCGCCGACCGCGCCGTAGCCCGCCTCGCCCAGCCCCACCGCGGCACGCGCGGCCAGCAGCTGGCCGTAGTTGCGGGTGAACATGCAGCTGATCGAGGCCAGGCTCCAGATCGTGGCCATCGCGACGATGCTCTTCACGCGGCTGAAGCGGTCGGCGAACAGCGCGATCGGGATCGCGCCCAGCGCCACCGTCACCGAGACGGCCGACACCAGCGCGCCGAGCTGCTTGTCCGACAGGCCCCAGGCCTCCTTCAGGTGCGGGAACAGCGACACGATCACCTGGCGGTCGATGTAGTCGACCATCATCAGGCCGATGGTCATGGCGAAGGCGAACCAGGCCTGGCGCGGGCCGATCAGGTAGCCGTCGGCCGCGCCCGGCTTGGCGTCGTGGGAATGCAGGTCCATGGTCTTCCCCTGGCCTCAGGGCACCAGCACGGTCGCGCCGGTGGTCGCGCGCGACTCGAGCGCGCGGTGCGCGTCGGCGGCGTCGGCCAGGGCGAAACTCTGCTTGGGCTCGCTCGCGATGCGGCCCGCCAGCACATGGCCGAACAGCTCCTCGGCCATCGACAGCATGTGGGCGCGCGGCGTGATGTAGTGCATCATCGCCGGCCGCGTGACCCAGATCGAGCCCTTCACCGCCAGCGTCTGCGAGTCGATCACCACCGGCCCCGAGGTGGTGCCGTTGCTGACCAGCGAGCCGCGCGGCTGCAGGCTGTCGAGCGAGGCCTCGAGCGTGTCCTTGCCGACCGAGTCGTACACCACCGGCACGCCCTTGCCGTCGGTGAGCTCGCGCACCCGCTGGGCGATGTTCTCGCGCGAGGTCACGATGGTGTGGGTGCAGCCGTTGGCGCGGGCGATGGCGGCCTTCTCGTCGGTGCTGACGGTGCCGATCATCGTCACGCCCATGGCGCGCGCCCACTGGCAGGCGATCAGGCCGACACCGCCGGCGGCGGCGTGGTACAGGATGGTCTCGCCGCCCTTCAGCGGGAACACCTGGCGGAACAGGTACTGCGCCGTCATGCCCTTCATCATCAAGGTCGAGGCCGTGCGGTCGGAGACGCCATCGGGCAGCGGGATCAGCACCTCGGCCGGCATCACGCGCACTTGCGAGTAGGCGCCTTGCGGGCCGACCAGGTAGCCCACGCGGTCGCCGACGCGGATGTCCGTCACGCCGGGGCCCACGGCCTCGACCACGCCGACGGCGTCGGAGCCGAGCCCGTTGGGCAGCGGCAGCGGATAGCGGCCGGTGCGGAAATAGATGTCGATGAAGTTGACCGCGATGTAGGTGTGGCGCACGCGCGCCTGGCCCGGGCCGGGTTCGCCGACGTCGACGTTCTCCAGCCTGAGGACTTCGGGTCCGCCGGTTTCATGAAAGCGAATGGCCTGGGCCATGGTGTGTCTCCTTGGATTCTTCAAAAGTGGCCGGCAGCGTGCGGGCCGTCCGGAAAGGGATTCAGCGGTGCGAGAGTTCGGCGATGAACAGCTCGGCGCGGGGCCAATCACCGAAGCCCGACGCGGGGTTCAGGTGGCCGACCTCGCCGAGGTCGACCAGGCGGCTGCCCCAGTCGCGGGCCAGTTCCGCCACCCGGCCGTAGTCGGCCAGCGGATCGTTGCGGCTGCCCGCCACGATGCTCGGGAAGGGCAGCGTCCGGCGCGGCACCGGCAGCCAGCCGCTGGCGCGCAGTTCCTCGAGCGTGGGATAGCCCGCGGGCATCGGCCGGTCGAAGTCCGGCGGCGCGGCGAGCAGCGCGCCGTGAACCGCCCGCTTGGTCTGGCGCGCCCAGTGCGCGACCATCACGCAGCCGCCGCTGTGCGCCACCAGGATCAGCGGGCCTTCGACGGCCTGCGCCTCGCGCTCGATCGCGGCCACCCGCGTCGCGCAGTCGAGGTCGGCCCGGCCCATCGGGGGCACGCAGCGCACCTGGCGGCCGCGCGCCGCCAGGCGGGCGGCCAGCAGCGTCTGCCAGTGCGCGTCGACGTGGTCGCGCAGGCCGGGGACGATGAGCACGGTGGGCATGGGGTGCGCTCCGTTCACCTTCAGGCCACGCGGCGCAGGTAGCCCTGCTGGCGCCCCTTCGGGTTGGGCGCGAAGCCGTTGGCCGCCAGCGTCTCCTCGACGGTGTCGTAGAACACGCCGATCTTCAGGATCTCGCGCGCTTCCTTGCCGTTGGCGACCTCGCGGCCGAACTCGCGCGCCATGCGCACCAGCTGCTCGATCTGCTGCACCGATGTCATCTTCTCGCTGCGCGACTGGTTCCAGAGGTTGTCCTCGATGCCGCAGCGCACATGCAGGCCCAGCGCCATGCCGATCATGTTGATCGGCAGCACGTTGCGCATGCTGCTTTCCACCGTCAGCATCGAGCCGTCGGGGATGGCGCGCAGGAAGTTCGTCAGGTTGTAGGGGTTGGGCGCGTCCATGCCGCCGCTGATCGCCACCCAGTTCATCACCAGCGGGCCCTTGTAGACGCCGCGGCGGATCAGCCGCTCCACCGTCTCGTAGCTGTTGATGTTGTAGAACTGGAAGGCGCTCTGGATGCCGGCGGCGCTCAGGCGGCGCACATGCTCCTCGATGAAGCCGGGGCCCGAGGGCACGATCATCTCGCGGTAGGCAGCGTTGGTCTGCGCTTCGGCCAGCGAGGTGCCGGCGATGTCTTCGGCCTCCATGTGCTCCAGCACGTTCATCTGCGTCGTGTTGACGGTGACCGTGACCTGGTCCGGCTTCGGGTCGAGCTCGGCCAGCATGTGGCGCGTGTCGTCGTGCAGCCACTTGGCGTTGGCGCCGTCGTTCTCGGGCGCGAAGGAGATCGAGCCGCCGACCTGGATCACCATGTCGGGCACGGCCTTGCGGACGCCGGCGATCAGCTCGTTGAACATCGAGAGGCGCTTGGAGCCCTTGCCGTCCAGTTCGCGCACGTGCAGGTGCAGCACGCTGGCGCCGGCGTTGTAGCAGTCGACCGCCTTCTGGATCTGCTGCGCCATGGTCACCGGGATGTCGTGCGGGAAGTCGGAGGGGATCCACTCGGGACCGTAGGGCGCCACGGTGATCACCAGCTTGTCCTGGTTCTCCGGGAAGAGGGAGCCGTCGAGGAAGTTCATGGTTGGTCTTTCGGTTGGGTGTTGAAGAGGAATCTCAGTACGTCGCCGTGCCGACGATGCCGGCGCGTTCCATCTTTCGGTGGCAGGGCGGGTAGTCCATGACGGCGTAGTGCTGGGTGCTGCGGTTGTCCCAGAAGGCCACGCTGTTCTTCTTCCAGCGCCAGCGGACCTGGTACTCGGGGATCGCCGCCTGGCTGATCAGGTAGTTCAGCAGCAGGCTGGCGCCCGGCGCGTGGTCCTGGCCGAAGCGCACGTTGGCCGCCGTGTGGTGGTTGGTGAAGTGCGTGGTGAAGGCGTTGACGAAGAGGATCTTCTCGCCGGTCTCGGGATGGGTGCGCACCACCGGGTGCTCCGCATCGGGAAACTGCGCGTGCAGCGCCAGGCGCTTGCCGACCGGCATCGCGGCGCCGAAGCTGGCCTCGATGCTGTGGCGGGCGCGCAGGCCCTCGATCTTGCGCTGGATGTCTTCCGGCAGGCGGGCATGGGCCTCGGCCATGTTGACCCAGATGGTGTCGCCGCCGACCGGCGGCGTTTCGACGCAGCGCAGCACGCAGCCGAAGGGCGGCTTCTCGCGCCAGGTGGCGTCGGCGTGGAAGGCGTTCTCGTAGCGGTCGTTCGGCGTCTCGGGCGACTTGTAGATCCGCACCAGGCCGGGGTGCTCGGGGTCGCTGCCGGCCACGGGATGGTCTTCGAGTTCGCCGAAGTGGCGGGCGAAGGCCACGTGCTCGGCGCGCGAGAAGTCCTGGTCGCGCAAGAACAGCACCTTGTGCCTGAGCAGCAGGGCGCGGATCTCGGCCACCGTGTCGGCGTCGCGCGAGGCCGCGCCGAGGTCCACGTTGCGCAGTTCGGCGCCGATGGTGCAGGTCAAGGGCTCGACCTGGATGGATGTCTTCAGCGCCGCGCTGGATACCACGGCGGGTGCGCCTTGGAGCGGCGCGGCTTCGGTTGTCGAGGGCATGTCTTGTCTCCGTCTGGTGGGAGGTCGCTGGAGCGCGAATTCCCAAGCCCGAAGAATAGGATTCGGCGCCCTTCCAGACCCCCTCCTTGCAGGAGGGGGGGAGGGCCCTCCCGCCCAGGGCGGCGCCCGGCTAGGGCGCCGGCTGGAGCAGCCCGAGGATGCGGGCGCGGACCACGACTTCCTTGCGCGTGCCGGCGTCCAGCTTGGCCAGCAGGTTCTTGACGTGCCACTTGACCGTGGTCTCGCCCACCTGCATGGCGCGCCCGATCTCCTTGTTGGACAGGCTGCGCGCCAGCAGCTCCATCACCTCGCGCTCCTTGGGCGTCAGCACCATGCCGCGCACGGCCGGGGGCCGGGGCGCCTCGGCGGCCGGCGCCGGGCGCGCCGGGGCGGCCATGGCCGGCGCCATCGGCGCGTGCTCGTCACCGCCGGCCTGCCGGGCCCAGGCGCCCAGGTCCGGATGGGCATCCTCGAAAATACGCACCAGCCCGTAACTTTGGGCCAGATCGATCGCCTCGCGCAGCATCGGAGCGGCGCCTTTCTCGCCGCAACGCTCGAGCGCGAAGGCGCGCAGGCCGAGGATCTCGATCTCCACCCGTCCCTGCCGCACCACCTGCATGAGTTCGCTGGCCTGGACCAGCGGCGCCAGCGCACCGCGCCAGTCCTGGGCCGCGATCGCCGCGTAGCCTTGGGCCAGCCCGCGCATCCCGTCCACGCTGCGGCGCCAGAGCCGCCCCTGCGGCAGGGCCGGGTCGGCCAGCAGGGCGTCGATGCGCTGGCACAGCTCCCGGCAGCTCTGCGCCCGGTAGCGCCGGGCATGCAGGCGCACCTGCTCCACCAGGCTGGCGATGCGCAGCCGCGGCAGCGCGCGCGCCGAGCCCACCGCGTCGAGCGCGCCGAGCAGTTCCACCGCCCGGTGCTCGGCACCGTCGGCCACCGCCATGCGGGCCATCGTCCGGTAGGCCAGCAGCAGCGCTTCGGGCAGCCCGCTGCGCTCCAGCACGTCGAGCCGGTCGGCCAGCAGCGCGGCGGCATCGACGGGGCGGCCGCGCTCCCACAGCGCGGCGGCGAGCAGGGCGGCGAGCATGCAGACGAAGCTGTTGCGCCGCCCCAGGTCGGCTTCGGCACTGGCCACGGCCGGATGCAGCAGGCTCTCGACCAGCCGGACCTGGCCTTCCCAGACGTACGAGAGGGCGATGATGAGCTCGCCCCAGCGTCCGATGAAGCCCTGCCCGCGGCCGAAGTCTCCGCGCGGCGACTGCTGCTGGCGCAGCCGCGCCAGCGCCGGGTCGCCCTCGAGCAGCGTCCGGTAGGCGGTGCGGTTGGCGTGCACCTGCAGCAGCAGCGGGTCGCGCAGCGGCGGCGCCTCGGCCCACGGATCGTGCAGCGCCGCGAAGCGGTCCGGGTCGTCGGCGAACACCGCGCCGCCGCTCAGGATCAACGCGCATTCGCAGCGCAGGGGGGCATCGGGCGCGTGCTGCGGCTGGGCCAGGATCCGGTCGACCAGCCGGCCGGCATCTTCATGGCGTTCGCTGGTGGCGAGCGTCCAGGCGGCGGCCAGCAGCAGCCGCGGCCGGCGGTCCAGCTCCTCGGGCGGCAGTTGCGCCAGCCATTCGAGCACCACGCCCTGCCGGCCGTGGGTCATGATCGATTCGTAGAGGCTGCGCTCGGCCAGCTCGTAGGCCCGCTCGCGCTGGCCGGCGACCAGCGCGTGGCGGGCCGCGTCCTCGAGCATGCCGCGCTCGGCCAGCCAGGCGGACGCCCGGGCATGGGCCCCGGCCTGCGCATCCGGCGGCAGCGCGGTGAAGCCCTCGCGCAGGACGTCGCGCGCCAGCGCGTGCATGCGCAGCCAGTCGCCCTGCTCCGCCGCCACGAACACCGGCGTGTCGCGGCTCAGCCGGGCCAGCCGCTCGGTGGCATCGTCCATGCCGGCGACCTGCCGGCACAGTTCCGGATGCAGGTGGTCGAGGATCGCGATGCGCGTCAGGAACTCGCGGTCGCGGGCTTCGAGATTGGCCAGCAGCATCGCCAGGAACTGCTCGCGCAGCTGCCCGCCGAGCACACCCATGCCCGCCACGTCGGCCCGCGCGTCGCTGCCGCGCGCCAGCACGGTGAGCGAGAGCTGCAGCCCCAGCGGCCAGCCCTCCGTGAGCGCGTGCAGCCGGGCGGCGGTGTCGTTGTCGACGCCGGCGCCGAACCGGCCCTGCACCAGCTCCAGCGTCTCCTCGAGCCTGAACCGCAGCATCGCGGGGCCGACCACCATGCACTGCCCATAGGCGATCAGGTCGTCGATGTCCAGGTTGCAGTCGGGCCGGCTGGCGATCACGGTGCGCAGGTTGGGTGGCGCATTGCGCAGCAGGTAGGCCAGCGCCTCGCGCGAAGCCGCCGGCAGGCGTTCCGCCTCGTCGACGACCAGCACCACGTCGAGCGCCGTCTGCGCCAGCTCGGCCAGCCAGATGGTGATGCCTTCGAGGCCGCTCGGCGTTGCCGCGTCGAGCAGCACGTGGCCGAAGGTCGACCGCCCCGCCGCCCGCCGGACCGCCAGCGCCAGCGCCTGCGCCAGCCGCTGCGGCGTGTCGCGCGCCTGCGCCGAGACCCAGGCCACCACCCGGCCGTGCGCGAGATGCTCGAGCCGCCATTGGGCCAGCAGCGAGGTCTTGCCGAAGCCCGCCGGCGCCTGCAGCAGGATGGCCGGGACATCGCGGAACGCGGGCTCGGCCGCGAGCAGCCGCGGCCTCGACACCAGATGGCGCGGCACTCTCGGCGGCGAAACCCGCAGCAGCAGGTCGTCGCTGCCGCCGTCGGGACGGGTGGTGTCGGGAATCAATCGGGCCCTCGCTGCGTGAAGGGCGCCGCCAGCGCTGCGCCCGGGCCTACTGTACGTCGACCTTTCTCCAGCCCGCATCGGGGTCGAACCAGGTCATCGCCCGTGCGGCGGCGTCGCTGCCGGCGCCGAGGTTCTTCTCGTAGAGCACGCCGTCGTGGTTGACCATGAAGCTCATCACGCCGGTCTCGCCGTACTTCACCGGCCAGGCGACCAGCGCGAAGCCGCCGCGCATGCGCTTGCCGATGACGTAGTCGTAGGCGCCGCCGGGTGCGTTCGGGCCCTGCGCCTTGAGGATCTTGAAGTGGTAGCCGTGGTAGCCCTCGCCGGGCCGGGCCGAGGCGTAAAGAGGGCCCAGCGGGCTCTCCGCCTCGCCCGGGCCGGTGTGCCAGTACAGGCCGTCGTGCTTGCCCGGCGCGCTGGCGAACTTCTGCGCGTATTCGAGCACGCCGTTGCCGTCGCGGTCGACCTGCGCGTACTCCCGCTGGGCATCGAAGTAGGCGAGCGCGGCCCGCATGGCGGCCAGCTCGTTGCGCCCGATGCGGCGGGTCTGCATCTGGTCGGCGCCGGCACGCGGGTCGAAGCGCCAGCCGCCCGCGCCCTTGACGATCGGGATCGGCAGCGTCCAGCCGCCTTCGCCCGCCGCCAGCAGCGCGCGGTCGGGCCCGTCGGGCACCACCTTGTGCTGCTTGGCGTAGGCGCCCAGGAAATCGTAGATGTCCTCGCGATCGACTTCGCCCGCCGGCACGAAGCGTCGCCAGTCGTTGCCGAGCACCGTCTGCAGCGCCTTCTGGTCGTTGTCCGCCAGCGCCCGGAAGAAGGCCTCGGAGGCCGCCTCGGGACTGGGGTAGGCGCGCTGCGCGAATGAGGGTGCGGAAAGAGCCAGCGCCAGTGTGGCGACCGCTGCGGCCGCTGCCGCCCTGGTGCGCATCGGATTCAGCATGTTCGAGCCTCGCATGAAGTGGAGTGGGTTCATCGCCGTCATCGCACGTGCGCCTAGCGCCGGCCTCCGCCGCCGCCGCGTCCGCCGCCACCACCGCCCCTCATGCCGCCGCCACCGCCGCCGGCGCGGGCGCCACCGCCGGCATGGGCGCCGCCATAGGATCCGCCGCTCGGGCGCGCACCGCCGCCGGCATGCGCACCGCCCCCTCCATAGCCACCGCCGCCCGCGCGCGCGCCGGCGCCGCCGCCACCGGCCCCGCCCATCGACTGGCGGCTCGCGTTGCCGCGATCGGCCTGCTGCCGCGCCTGGGCGCCGCCGTCGCCCGCGCCGCGCAGGGCGTTGTCGGAACCGCCACGATGCTGGACCTGCTCGCGGCCGCCGGCGCCGCCGCGGTCGAAGCCGCCGCCCTGCCCCTGCCCGCCGCGGTCAAGGCCGCCGCCGGCCCCGCCCTGGCCGCCCCGCTGGCCGCCGCGGTCGACGGCCTGCTGCGCCCGTTCGCGGGTGCCGGGGTCGTTGCGCAGGTTCTCTCGGCCCTGACCCGGGTCCATGCCCCGCTGCTGCAGCGAGGACTGCGCCTGCTGCCGCTGCGCATCGCGGCCCGCGTTGTCGCGGCCGCGGTAGTCCTGGCGCTGGCCCGGATCGCCGGCGTTGCGGCCGTACTGCTGCTGGCTGCGCGAATCGCGGTACGGCACGCCCTTGCGGTTGGCGGCGTTGTGCTGGAAGTTGGTCTGGTTCGCCGAAATCTGGCGATTGCTGTTGATGCTGTTGTAGCGGTTGACGTTGACGTTGACATTGCCGC
The DNA here is from genome assembly GCF_030316845.1 of Variovorax davisae. Classification (GTDB taxonomy): domain Bacteria; phylum Pseudomonadota; class Gammaproteobacteria; order Burkholderiales; family Burkholderiaceae_C; genus Variovorax; species Variovorax davisae. Next base: position 338,778 of record NZ_JASZYS010000006.1, on the reverse strand, counting down.
CGCCCCAGTTCGCATTGCCCCAGAGCGCGCCCACGGCGGCCACGCCGACGCCGAAGGCGATGCCCGTGGCGAGCGCGGCACCCGGGTAGTAGGCCGGATAGGGCGGGTAGTAGTAGGGCGGGTAGGCCGGATAGGGCCAGGCGCCATAGACCACGGTCGGGTTGTAGGCCGGCACGTAGACCACCTCCGGGTTGGTGGGCTCGATCTTGATCACCGTCTGCTGCGTCTGCGGCTCCTGCTCGACGATGACCTTCTGCTGCTCGGTGGTCTTGAGGCTGCCCTGCTGCTGGGCCTTGGTCCGCAGCCGCTGGGCCGAGTCGAGCACGTCCTTGGACGAGGCGAGGAAGGCGTCGCCGAGATTCTGCGTCCAGTCGGGCTGGTCGCCCATCATCTGGATCACCTGCGGAAAGGCGACCAGCGACTGCACGCTCGGGTCCCAGGGCTTGTCCTGCACCGCTTTCACGGCGGCATCGCCCTGCTGCTTGGAGTTGGCTTTCGACCATTTCGCGGCGTCGACCACGTCGGCCGGATAGGTGGCGGCCATCAGCACCTGCGACAGCAGCGAATCCGGATAGAGCGCGATGGGCGCCATCATCTGGTCGAGCTGTTCCCGGCTGAAGGTGGGCGCCTGCTGCGCCGTCACCAGGGACGCCGACACCAGCAGCGAGATCGTCACTGCCAGCATGCGCGTGAAGCGGGTCGCAACAGAGAACATGGGCACTCCTCTTCGGGTTGGATGCAGCATACGGGGCTAGGCGAAAGGCCGCAATTGCCGATCCGTTGGCGGGACGGGGTCAGCGGCCCATGCGGGCGTCGTAGCTGCGCGAGATTCGATCGATGAGCGCGGGATCGCGCGCCCCGGTGGCGTCGAACTGGACCCGCACGCTGCCGTCCGCCTGCCGGCGCACGCTGGCCGACACCGTGGCGCTGCCCGCGCTGCCGATGATCATGCCCGCGGCGCGGTCTTCGGTCCCGATCGCCAGCCCCTGGTCGCGCATCGCGCCGGCTGCGGCCGAGAAAGAGCGGTCGAAGCTCGCCGGGGCCGCCACCGGCACGGGGTACGCGGGCGGCGGGTAGTAACAGCCACTGGCGATCAGGGCGGCACCCAACAGTGCGGCCCGCAAGAAAGTGATGCTGGTCTTCAATCGTGTCTCCCATCGGTGCGTGTACACCATCGCGCTAGACCCCGCCACCCAGGGCCAGGTACAGGTTCGTGCGCTGGGCCAGCTGCTCGCTCTGCACCCGCAGCCTCGAGGTCCGCGCCGCATAGAGCGCCAGCTGGCTCTGCTCGACCGTGCGCAGGTCCGCCGAACCCACCTGGTACTGGATCCGCGCCAGCTTGAGCGCCTCTTCGTTGTCGCGGATCGTGCTGGCCAGGATCGCCTCGCGCTCGCGCAGGATCGATTCCGTGCCCAGCGCGGTTTCCACCTCGCTGAACGCCTTCTGCCCGGCACGCGCATATTCGGCCACCGCCTGCTTCTGCTCGGCCGACCGGATCTCGACCTGCGCCCGCAGGGCGCCGCCCTGGTAGATCGGCGCGATCAGGTTCGCGCCCAGGCTCCACACCGGGCTGCTGACGTCCTTCAGCACGATCAGTTCGCTCGACACGTTGCTGCCGCCGGCCGTCAGGCTGATCTTCGGCAGTTGCGCCGCCTTGGCTTCGCCCACTCGGTTGAAGGCCGCGGCCACGCGGCGCTCGGCCGCCACCATGTCGGGGCGGCGCTCCAGCAGTTCGGACGGCACGCCGACAGGCAAGGGCGGCGGCATCGGCGCCAGCTGGTCGGCGACCGCGATCTCGGCCGCCGGGTAGCGGCCGACGAGCAGTTCGAGCGCGCGCAACGCCTGCTCGCGCGACAGCTCGACCTGCCTCAGCGTGTCGCGGTAGGTGCCGACGCTCGCGCGCGCCTGCGCCGACGACAACGCCGTGCCGCTGCCGACGCGCAGCCGGTCGTCGGCCATGCGCATCAGCGTCTCCGACGACCCGAGCGAATCCTTCGCGATCGCCCGCTGCATGCCGGCCTCGATCGCCAGGAACCAGCTCTTGGCGACCATCGCGGCCAGCGACTGGCGCGCATAGGCGAAGTCGGCCTCGGCGGCGGCAAGCTGCTCGCGGGCCGCCGCACTGCCATAGCGCACCCGGCCCCAGACGTCGAGCTCGAGCGACGCATTGAGGAAGATCCCGTCCAGCCCGCCGCCCCCGCCCGACTTGCCGCCGCCCAGGCCGATCACGCCCACCGACGGCAGCAGGCTGGCGGACGCCACCTTGACATAGCCCGCGGCCTGCTCGACCCGGGCCGCGGCGACCCGCAGGTCGGCGTTGTAGGCCAGCGCTTCGTCGACCAGCGCCGTCAGCTGCGGCTGCCCGAAGGAAGCGAGCCAGCGGTCCGCCACCGCCGCGGACACGCCGCCACCGGCCCGGAAGGCGTCGGGCAGCGGCGCCTGCGGCAGCACTTCGCTGCGCAGCGCGTCGGCCGTCGGCGGCGCCTGCAGTGCGCAGCCCGCCAGCGCCGCCGCGAGCGACGCTGCCAGGACCGAGGGACGAAGCGACGGCATGGACATCAGTGCAGTTTCAGCACGAGGTAGTTGGTGATCGAGCCGACGCGCAGGATCACCATGCGCAGGATATGGATCGCCGCGACATGCTCGGTGTAGATCGCGCCCTGCCCGTCCGCGCCGGCGGCGAGAAAGAGCCCGGCGTCGGGCGCGTCGACGATCAGCTTGACCGGAAAGCGGCCCGGCACCTGCGGGAACGCGCCGGTCTGCGGCAGGTTGCCCGATTGCGCCACCTGCCCCTGGCCCTGGGCCCAGACGATGGAATCGACCGTCGCGCCGATCATGCGGCCGGGATAGGTCTTGAGCGTGAACTCCGCCTTGTTGCCGGGCTCGACCAGCCGCAGCTCGTTCTGGTCGAAGAGCGCGATCACCTGGTAGGTCTCCTCGACGAAACTCATCGCCGGCGTCAGCGGAATCGAAGCGACGAAGGAGCCCGGCCGCAGCTGGACATTGATCGCATAGCCGTTGGAGGGCGCGAAGACGGCCGTCTGGTCGAGGTTCCATTGCGCGTTGCCGAGCTCGGCCCGGCTGAGGTCGACCTGGGCCTTGGCGGTCGCGAGCTGGGCCCGCGCGGTGGCGACCGAGGCCTGCTCGCCATTGACCTGCGCCGCCAGCCGCTGCGAGACCTGCGTCTCGCTCGCGGTCACCGAGGCGATCTGGCCCTGCAACTCGGCCAGCGTGGATTCGGCCTGCTCGAGCGCGAAGCGCTCGCCCGCGCCGGTGGCGACCAGTTCGCGGTTCTGGCGCACCCGCAGGCGGGCCAGTTCGAGCTTGGGCTGCAGCGCCCTGACCTGGCCGGTGGCGCCCTTGAGCTGCTCCTGCAGCTGGCGTGCGCCGGCCGAGGCATCGACCAGGGCCGCGCCGGCGGCCGCGAACTTCGCCTCGTCGGACGCCAGCTTGGCCTTGGCGGCGTTGAGCTCGTTCTCGTACTGGGTCGGGTCGATGCGAAACAGCAGCTCGCCCTTCTTCACCAGCCGGTTGGGCTCCACCGGCACCTCGAGCACGCGGCCGCGCACCTGCGGCACCACCTGCACCACGTACTTGAGCACGCGCACGTCGGCGGTCGACGGCGCGACGACATTGAGCGTGAGGATCAGGATCGACAGCGCGACGATCGGGATGATCACCACCGTGACCTGCCAGGCGGTGTTCCATGGCAGCCACTTGAGCTTGATGAAGATCAGCCAGACGAAGAAGGCATAGATGCCGAGGAGGAGGATGTCCATCAGATGCTCGCGTCTCTGGTGGCCTCTGCTTCGGCGCGCCGCGCCTGCAGCGCCGCGGCCAGGTTCCGGCGCACCTGCTTGAGTTCGGCGGACAGTGCGCCCTTGGCCTCCATCGCATCGAGTTCCTCGCGCAGGTGCGCGATCTCGTGCTCCAGCAGCTCGCCCGCGTGGGCCTTCTCGCTCTGCTCGCGGAAGTAGTCGTCGTGCTTCTCGGTGCCGTAGGCGGCCTGGTAGCCCACCGGCTTGACGAAGGCCCACAGCCAGGCCAGCGGCCACAGCATGCCGCCGAACACCAGCGAGAGCAGGCACAGCGTCTTGATGGCATCGCGCTGCGGGTGATGCCGCTTGTGCGCGATCTTCTCGGGCAGCACGTGCACCATCCAGAACAGCACGATCACGGCGATGGGCACCACGAAGACGACGAACCAGGCGATGCCGGTCGCGACGGAGGCCATCATCTCGGGCGGCAGGAAGGAGGCGTTCGCGGCCGGCGCCGCGGCGAGCGCGCCGAGGCCCAGCAGGTGCGGCGGGCGGAGGCGCTTCACTGCGGAGTCCCTGGATGCGAGAGTCATGGTGTTCCCATCAGGCCGGGTTGCAAGCCGTTGCCGGAAGCGTCACGATGCAGGCCGTCGATCGACGCAGCAAAGGCCGGCCATGTACCAGCGAATCCTTGTCCCTCTCGACGGCAGCGAGACCTCGCTGCGCGGGCTCGACGAGGCCGTGCGCCTCGCCCTCGCGCACGGCGCGGCGCTGCGGCTGGTGCATGGGCTCAACCGCTTCGGCCGCACGCCCGGCCATGCCTCGCACGCTTCCTATGCCACGCTGCTGCCCAGGATGAAGGAGGAAGGCGAAGCCCTGCTGCAGCAGGCCCGCCAGCGCGCCGAGCGCCTCGGCGCCGAGGCCGTGGAGACGCAGCTGCTGGCTTCGCTCACCCTGCACCTGTCGGAGCTGGTCGCGCAGGACGCCATGGACTGGAAGGCCGACCTCATCGTGGCCGGCACCCGCGGCCGCAAGGGCATCGAGCGCATCCTGTGGGGCAGCGAGGCGCAGCAGGTGCTGCGCCTCACGACGGTGCCGGTCCTGCTGGTCCAGGCGCCGGAGACCGCGGCCAGCGGGTAGGCAATTGAAGAGGGGCATGCGTGGGTTCCCGGTGTGGCGGGCTGGCCGGCTTCTCTTCAGAAACGCTCTTCGATGAAGCGCATCGGATGGTTGGACTCGCGGTAGCCTTCCGCCTTCTGCCGCTTGGGCAGCTTGACCTTCTCGCGATGCACCTCCCGGTACGGCACCTGGCCCAGCAAGTGCGAAATGATGTTGAGGCGGGCCCGGCGCTTGTCGTCGGACCGCGCGACGTTCCACGGCGCGAACTCGGTGTCGGAGGCCGCGAACATGTCGTCCCGCGCGCGCGAGTAGTCGTACCAGCGGCTGTAGGACTTGAGGTCCATCGGCGTCAGCTTCCAGATCTTGCGCCCGTCGTCGCTGCGCTCCTCGAGCCGCCGGGTCTGCTCCTCGGGGCTCACTTCGAGCCAGTACTTGATGAGGATGATCCCGGAATCGACCATCACCCGCTCGACCTTCGGGATCGCCTCGAGGAAGCCCTTGACCGCCTGGTCGCTGCAGAAACCCATGACCCGCTCGACCCCCGCGCGGTTGTACCAGCTGCGGTCGAAGATGACCACCTCGCCGGCCGCCGGCAGGTGCGGCAGGTAGCGCTGCACGTACATCTGGCTCTTCTCGCGCTCGGTCGGCGCGGACAGCGCGACCACCCGGAACACGCGCGGACTCACCCGCTCGGTGATCGCCTTGATGGTGCCGCCCTTGCCCGCACCGTCGCGCCCCTCGAACACGATGCACACCTTCAGGCCCTTGTGGACCACCCACTGCTGCAGCTTGACCAGCTCGACGTGCAACCGCTCGAGCTCCTTGTCGTACTGCCGGCGGCCGAGTCTGTCCTTGGTGGTCTCGCCATCCTTGGGCTTGGCCTCGTCGCGCACCGCAACGGCTTCCTGCTCCTGCTTGTCCGACGGTCGGTGTTTCTGCTGCATGGCGGCCTCGCTCGTCATTGTTGGCCGTCGAACGTAGCGCAGCCGAACGGGGGCGCAAATCCTACTTTGGTCGGATTTCCTCGCTGGCGCGGCGCGGCGCAAGCTGATCCACCTTCGAGAGGGCCGGCCGCATGTCGCACACCACCGGGCACCCCGCCACCGTTGGCGCGCAGGAGCCGTCGCTCACCCCCGCGCCCGCCAGCGGCTGGCGGGCGGCGTTTCCGCCCGCCCAATGGCTGGCGGCGTACCGCGCCGCCTGGCTGCCACGCGATGCCATCGCGGGCGTCACGCTGGCCGCCTATGCGATTCCGGTCTCCCTGGCCTATGTGCTGCTCGCCGGACTGCCGCCGCAATGCGGCGTCTACGGCTATCTGGCCGGCGGGCTGTTCTACGCCCTGTTCGGCTCCTCGCGCCAGCTCGCGATCGGTCCGACCTCGGCGATCTCGATCCTGATCGCGCCGACCATGACCGCCGCCATGGCCGCCGGCGATCCCGCGCGCGCCATGGAGCTCGCGGCGCTCACCGCGCTGGTGATGGCGGCGCTGAGCGTCCTCGCCTGGGTGCTGCGCCTGAGCTCGCTGATGAATTTCGTCAGCGAGACGATCCTGCTCGGCTTCAAGGCCGGCGCCGCGCTGACGATCGCGATGACGCAGCTGCCGAAGCTGTTCGGCGTCAAGGGCGGCGGGGAGCATTTCTTCGAGCGCATCGCGGTGCTCGCGGGCCAGCTGCCCGACACGCGCTTCGCGGTCCTGGCCTTCGGGCTGGCGGCGCTCGCCCTGCTGCTGGCGGGCGACAAGCTGCTGCCCGGGCGGCCGGTCGCGCTGGTCGTGGTGGTGCTGTCGATCGTGGCGCTCACCGTCACGCCGCTGGCCGGACTCGGCCTGCCGGTGCTGGGCGAGGTGCACCGGGGATTGCCCGAAATCCGGGTGCCGAGCCTGCACCTGCGCGACATCGACGACGTGCTGCCGCTGGCCTTCGCCTGCCTGCTGCTGGCCTATGTCGAGGGCGTCTCCGCCGCGCGCACGCTGGCCGAGCGGCATGGCGAGGCGATCGACGCCCGGCAGGAACTGCTGGGCCTCGGCGCCGCCAACCTGGCGGTGGCCTTCGCCCAGGGCTACCCGGTCGCGGGCGGGCTGTCGCAGTCCTCGGTCAACGACAAGGCCGGCGCGAAGACGCCGCTGGCGCTGGTCTTCGCCTCCCTCACCATCGGCTTGTGCCTGGTGTACCTGGCGCCGCTGCTGCGCAACCTGCCGAGCGTGGTGCTGGCGGCCATCGTGCTGGTGGCGGTCAAGGGCCTGTTCGACGTCCCGCAGCTGCGCGCGCTCTGGCGGGCCAGCCGCTACGAATTCGGCGTCGCCGCGATCGCCTTCGCCGGCGTGCTGGCGCTGGGCATCCTCAAGGGCGTGATGCTGGCGGCGATCGCCTCGCTGCTGCTGCTGATCCGCCGGGTCGCCCACCCGCACGTGGCTTTCCTCGGCCGCATACCCGGCACCCGCGGCCTCTCGGACATGGAGCGAAACCCGGACAACCTGCCGGTGGCCGGCGCGCTGGTGTTCCGGGTCGAGGCTGCCCTGCTCTACTTCAACGTGGAGCATGTGCAGGAGACGGTGATCGCGAAGGTCCGCGCCGCCACCGAGCCGGTGCGCCTCGTGGTCTGCGACCTGTCGACCACCGCCAACATCGACCTGGCCGGCGCGCGCATGCTGGCCAAGCTGCACGCGCAGCTGCACGCCGCCGGCATCGCGCTGCGGCTGGCCTCCGCGCACGCGGCGGCGCGCGACATCCTGCGTGGCGAGGGGCTGCAGGAACGCGTCGGCTATTTCGGGCGGCGCGTCACGGCGCTCGACGTGCTCGACGAATTCGAGGGCCGGGCCGCCTCAGCCGCTCAGTAGCGCCGGCACGATGTCGACGAACAGGATCTTGATGATCGTCATGCCCGGAAAGATCATCGCGTAGCCGATGTCCGGCTTGTCGGTCGGCGCCAGCTTGTTGGCGTAGGCGAGGATGGCCGGATTGCCGCAGGCTCCGGCCACGATCCCGGCCACCTCGTCGTAGGGCATCTTGAAGACGCCCAGGCCCAGCAGCAGGATCGGCAGCACCAGCGCCACCACCACGATCGCGCCGAGCCCCAGCATCAGGAAGCCCGTCTGCGACACCGTGGCGGCGAACTTGGGGCCGGAGGACATGCCCACCTGGGCCAGGAACAGCGTCAGGCCGAGGTTGCGCAGCACCAGGTTGGCCGACAGCGGGATGGTCCAGTTCAGCCCGCCGGTACGGCGCAGCTTGCCCAGCACCAGGGCCACGATCAGCACGCCCGACAGCCCCAGCGCGAGCTTGCCGACGCCCGGCAACGGGAAGTTGATCGCCCCGAGCAGAAAGCCCAGCGCCATGCCGAAGCCGATCGAGATGTAGCTGAACTCGGCCGTGCCCTTGATCGAATCGCCGAAGAACTTGCGCAGCGCGGCGAAGTCGTCGCGGTGCGCCAGCATGCCGATGCGGTCGCCGAACTCCAGCACCAGGTCGGGCCTGGGCATGATGTCGGCGTCGCCGCGCCGGACCTGGACCAGCGCGTGGGGCCGGCCTTCCGGCAGCTTCAGGTCGCCGAGGCTGCGGCCGACCACGGCCGCCCGGGAGGCGAAGATGCGCACGTAGTCGAGGTCGCGGCGGTCGCCGGTCACGCGGCCGCGGTGCACCTCGCCGAGCTGCTTCGCGGCCTGCTCCAGCGCCTCGCGGCTCGGCCCCGTGACCAGCAGCACGTCGTTGGCCGCCAGCGCCATCGAGCGCGAGGCCGGCAGGTTGTGGTGCGCCCGCCGCAGCGCCGCGATGTCGATGCCGGCGGGCAGTCCGGCGAGCAGGTCGCCGATCGTCTTGCCCTTCAGCGCCGATTCCTCGGGCGCGATCTCCAGCATCTCGATGCCGCCGCCCGTGGGCGCCTGGATCTTCGGCTTGAGGACCATGAAGCAGATGTACAGGAACAGGATCGGTCCCGCGACACCCAGCGGATAGGCCACCGAATAGCCCACCGCCGGGTCGTCGTTGCCCAGCTGCACGATGGCCGCCTGCAAGGTCGGCGTGCTGGTGCCGGCGCCCGCGAACAGCCCCAGCGCATGCCCGAGCGGCAGGCTCGACAGTTTCATGAACAGCACGCTCACGACGCCGGACAGCAGCACGCCCGTGAGGGCGATCAGGTTGGCCCGGCGCCCATAGGGACTCGTGAGCCCGATGAAGAACTGCTTGCCGTACTGCACGCCGACGGCATAGAGGAACAGCGCCAGCCCCAATGTGCCGACCATCGGCGCGGGCGCCGACTTGGGCGCCAGCCAGCCCATGAACAAGGCCACGAACAGCACCGCGCCGACGCCGAGCGAAAAGCCCTTGATGTTGACCTCGCCCAGCAGGTAGCCGAGCGCGATGGTGAGGAACAGCGCCATCATCGGCTGCTGCGCGAGTATGTTGCTCAGTGTCTCCAAGGTCTTCTCCTCGTTCTTCTTGGTTCGGGTCCGGGATTCGCTTCAGTAGACCGTGAGGCCGCGGCTGCGGAACTGGCCGCGCACCCTTTCGGCGAGTTCCGGCGACGGCGGCTCGACATCCTTCAGCGGGTAGTCGAGCCCGAGCCGCTGCCACTTGTCGCGCCCCATCTGGTGGAAGCGCAGGATCTCGACCCGCTCCAGCGACTTCAGGCCGGCGCAGACCTCGGCCACCTTCTCGACGTTGTCGAATCCGTCCGTGAGGCCGGGCACCAGCACGTAGCGCACCCACATCGGCCGGCCCAGATCGGAGAGCCGGCGCGCATAGTCGAGCGTCGGCTGCAGCGGCTGCCCCGTGACCTGCTGGTAGATCGCCGGGTCGCCCGACTTGATGTCGAGCAGGTGCAGGTCGATCTGGCTCAGCTCCTCGTCCGTCATGCGTTCGCCGAGGCGGCCGGAGGTGTCGATGCAGGTGTGCAGCCCGAGCTGCTTGCAGCGCCTGAAGATCTGCATCGCGAAGGGCTTCTGCACCATCGGCTCGCCGCCCGACAGCGTGATGCCGCCGCGGCTGATCTTCAGCACCTGGGCGTACTTGGCGATCTCGTGCATCGCCCGCGCCACCGTCACCGGCTTGCCGTTCTGGCGGTGCCAGGTGTCGGGGTTGTGGCAGTACTGGCAGCGCAGGAAGCAGCCCGTGAGAAAGGCGACGAAACGGATGCCCGGCCCGTCGACCGTGCTGCCCACCTCCCAGGAGTGGACGTAGCCGACGATGTCCTCGCCGGTGTCCGGCGCCTGCTCGAGATCGGCCGCGTGGATCGTGTAGTAGTCCTGCGACTTGGTGTCCGCCGCCCACTTGCGCGCGACGTGCAGCTCGTAGCGGCTGCCGCTCAGTGACTGGGCCATGTGGTGCTCCCGGCCGGCCTACATCGCGCCGTGGAAGGTGCGGTTGATGACGTCGAGCTGCTGTTCCTTCGTGAGCTTGATGAAGTTCACCGCGTAGCCGGACACGCGGATCGTGAGCTGCGGATAGTTCTCCGGATGGGCCATCGCGTCCTGCAGCGTCTCGCGGTTGAGCACGTTGATGTTGACGTGGAAGCCGCCGCTGGCGAAGTAGGCGTCGAGCGCGCCGGTGCCGCGCGCGAGGCGCTCCTCCTCGCTGCCGAGCGCCGAGGGCACCACCGACAGCGTGAGCGAGATGCCGTCCTCCGCATCGTCGTAGGGGATCTTCGCGACCGACATCAGCGCCGCCAGCGCGCCGTGCGTGTCGCGCCCATTCGACGGATTCGCGCCCGGCGCGAAGGGCTCGCCCTTCTTGCGGCCGTCCGGCGTGTTGCCCGTGCCCTTGCCGTAGACCACGTTCGAGGTGATGGTGAGCACCGATTGCGTGTGCACCGCGTTGCGGTAGCTCGGGTACATGCGGATCTTGTTCATCATCATCGACACCAGCTCGGTCGCGATGCCGTCGACCCGGTCGTCGTTGTTGCCGAAGCACGGGAATTCGCCGGTCGTCTGGTAGTCGACGATCAGGCCGCGCTCGTCGCGCACCGGCCGCACCTGCGCGAAGCGGATCGCCGACAGGCTGTCCGCCGCGTGCGACAGGCCCGCGATGCCGCAGGCCAGCGTGCGCAGCACGTCGCGGTCGTGCAGCGCCATCTCGATCGCCTCGTAGCAATACTTGTCGTGCATGAAGTGGATGACGTTGAGCGCGTTGACGTAGGTCTTGGCGAGCCAGTCCAGCATCGGGTCCAGCCGCTTCATCACCTCGTCGTAGTCGAGCAGGTCGCCGGTGACGGGCGCCAGCATCGGCCCGACCTGCTCGCCGGTCAGCTCGTCGCGCCCGCCATTGAGCGCATAGAGCAGCGTCTTCGGCAGGTTGACCCGGGCACCGAAGAACTGCATCTGCTTGCCCAGCCGCATCGCCGAGACGCAGCAGGCGATGGCGCAGTCGTCGCCCCACTTGGGCCGCATCAGGTCGTCGGACTCGTACTGGATCGAGCTGGTGTCGATCGAGATCTTGACCGCGAAGCGCTTGAAGCCCTCGGGCAGGCGCGGCGACCAGAACACCGTGAGGTTCGGCTCCGGCGCCGGCCCGAGGTTGTTGAGCGTGTGCAGCATGCGGAAGGCCGACTTGGTGACCAGCGTGCGGCCGTCCTCGCCCATGCCGCCCTCCACTTCCGTCACCCACACCGGGTCGCCGGAAAACAGCTGGTTGTATTCCGGCGCGCGCAGGAAGCGCACCAGCCGCCACTTGATGACCAGGTCGTCGATGATCTCCTGGGCCTGGGTTTCGGTCAGCGTGCCTTCGCGCAGGTCGCGCTCGAAGTAGATGTCCCAGAAGGTGGAGAGCCGGCCGGCCGACATGGCGGCGCCGTTCTGCTGCTTGATCGCGGCCAGGTAGGCGAAGTAGGTCCACTGCACGGCCTCGCGCGCATCGTTCGCCGGCACCGAGATGTCGAAGCCGTAGCGCGCCCCCATCTCCTTCAGTTCCTCGAGCGAGCGGATCTGCTCGGACAATTCCTCGCGCAGGCGGATGGTCTCCTCGGTCGAATGGCGCTCGTCGAGTTCGTGCTTCTCGCGCGCCTTGTCGGCCAGCAGGAAGTCGACGCCGTAGAGTGCCACGCGGCGGTAGTCGCCGACGATGCGCCCACGGCCGTAGGCGTCCGGCAGGCCGGTGATGACGTGCGACGAACGCGCCTTGCGGATCTCGGGCGTGTAGGCATCGAAGACGCCGGTGTTGTGCGTCTTGCGGTACTTGGTGAAGACCTCGACCAGCGCCGGGTCGGGCTCGTAGCCATAGGCGCGCAGGCTGTCTTCCACCACGCGCCAGCCGCCGAAGGGCATGATCGCGCGCACCAGCGGCGCGTCGGTCTGCAGGCCGACGATGATCTCGTTGTCGCGGTCGATGTAGCCCGCCGCGTGCGCGAGGATGCCCGACGGCACCTGCGAGACGCCGAGGATGCCCTTCTCGCGCTCTTTCGCGAGCAGCGGCGCCAGGGTCTTCCACATGGCCCTGGTGCGCGCGGTCGGCCCCTGGAGGAAGGCGTGGTCGCCCTCGTAGGGCGTGTAGTTGCGCTGGATGAATTCGCGCACGTTGACGCGGTCCTGCCACATGCCGGGCGTGAAGCCACGCCATGCACCCGCGGCCTTGCGGCCCGACAGGTCGAATGCGAACTGGGTTTCCATTTTTGTCTCCTTGTCTGGCGCCTGGTGCGCCTGCTTGGGTCGCCCTATGGCGGAGTTGCGATCACGTGGGTCGGGTCGTCGCCCCCGTCCAGGGCGCCCGGCCGCAGTTGCAGCGACGGCTCCGCAGCCAGGCCTGCGGCCTCGCAGAGCCGCACGAGTTCCGCGACCGAGTGCACGTCCACCTTTTCCATCACCCGCCCCCGGTGCTGCTTGACGGTCTGCTCCGCGATCAGCAGGTCGGCCGCGATCTGCTTGTTCAGGCGCCCCCTGACCACATGGCGCATGATTTCGCGCTCGCGCGGCGACAAGCGGGCGATCCGCTCCTTCGCCGCGTCCTGCGCCAGCGCGTGCCGGCGCTCGCCGGCATGGCGCTCGACCGCGCGGCGCAGCGCCGCGAGCAGGACCTCGCCGTCCACCGGCTTCTCGAGGAAATCGGCCGCGCCGCGCTTCATCGCGTCGACGCCGGCCGCGACATCGCTGCGCCCGGAGAGGAAGATCACCGGCGGCGCGGATGCGCCTTCGAGCAGGCGCCGATGCAGCTGCGGCCCCGAGAGGCCCGGCATCTGCACGTCGAGCAGGACGCAGGCCGGGTCGCCCGCCGGCGGGTTGGCGAGGAATTCCTCGGCCGAGGCGTAGCCGGCGCCGCTCCAGCCGGCACCGTCGAGCAGGCGCAGCAGGCCGCCGCGCACCTCGGGATCGTCGTCGATGACGCACACCACAGGCTGCCCGCCGGCCTGGCTCGCGCAGACGGCGGCAGCGGCGGCCACGGGCTCGTCGGCCGCCTGCCCGGTCGCATCGCCATCGATCGCGGCCGCCGGCAGTTCGACGTTGAAGGTCGCGCCGCCTTCCGGGTTCGACTCGGCCCAGATGCGGCCGCCGTGCGCCTCGACGATCGAGCGGCAGATGGCGAGTCCGAGGCCCAGCCCTTCCTGCCCCGTGGTCCAGAAGGGCTCGAAGATCGACCGCAGGTCCTGCGGCGCGATGCCCTTGCCGGCGTCGCGCACCGACATCCGAACCCTGCCTTCGTCGCCCTGCGTCACCTGCAGCCGGACCCGGCGCGTCGCCTGCGGTCCGCCCTGCACGGCCGCGGCCGCATTGAGCAGCAGGTTGAGGGCCACCTGTTCCATCTGCACCTTGTCCGCCAGCACCCAGCAGGCGGCGTCGAAGCAGGTCTCCAGGCACACGCCATTGGCCGCAAACTCGCTCTGCAGCAGCCGCTCGGCCTCGCCCAGTGCAACCGCGAGGTCGATGCGCTCCCGCCGGGTGTCGTCGCGGCGGATCAGGGCGCGCATGGTGCGGACGGTTTCGGCCGCGCGCTTGCCTTCGCGCACCACCGATTCGAGGATGTCCTGGATCGCCTCCGGCGCCGCGTCCCCGCGCGCGAGGTACTGGAGCCCGGCCTGGGCGTTGCTGAGGATGGCCGCGAGCGGCTGGTTGACCTCGTGGGCGATCGCCGCGGTGAGCGCGCCCACGCGCTGCACGCGATCGGCATGCCAGACGCGATGGCGCAGCTGCCGCACCTCCTCCTCCGAGCGCGCGAGGGCGACCGAACTGCCCAGCAGGTCGCCGACGATCCGCAGCCGGTCGACCATCTCGGGCGGCCAGCCGCGCGCCGCGCGCACGGTGGCGAAGGACAGCACGCTGGTCACGCGGCCGCCGACGCGCACCGGGATCGAGATGTGCGAGCGCAGGCCGGTGCGCCGGCAGTGTTCGGCCTCCTCGGCCGCCTCGGGCGGCAGCTCGTCCGGCAGGTTCGACATCGCCACGATGCGGCCGCTTCGCAGGGTGTCGACGAACCACCGGAAGGGGTACTGGAGCCGGCCGCGTGGCAAGGGACCGAAGGCGGCCGAACCCACGGAGCACAGCACGTTCAGGTAGTCGCCGCCGACGAACTCGGAGAAGGTGCAGCGGTCGCAGTCGAGGAACACGAGCAGCCGGCTCAGCGCCCGTTCGGTCCGGACCAGGAAATCAGGCTCCGCGATGTCGCCCAGGCGCTCGGACAGCTGGGCCAGCAGGCGCTCGAAGGCGTGCCGCTCCAGCAGGACGGCTTCCGCCCGCCCCGGTGCGGCGTGGACGGCCGCGACCGAACTGGCCTGTGCCTGGCGCATCGATTTCTCCTCGCGTGGATCGCGGGTTGTTGTACATGGCAGCCTGTCGCGGCGCCACCCGCAACGCTCCAGGCGTGCCGACGGCCGGAAATCCGGAAGATCATGATTCCCGACCTCGATCCCTGTCAAGCGAACAGCAAGGCCCATGCCATCCTCAGTTTGGGGTGCTTCGGCCATCGCCCTGCATCACCCACTCGATCGAATCGAGCAGGGCGGCCGCGTCGACCGGCTTGCGGAAGAAGGTCTGGGCGCCCAGCTCCCGCGCGAGTTGGCGCGCCGTCGGATCGTCGCTCGACGACAGGGCGATGACGGGCAGCACCTTGGCGACCGCCAGCAGCGCATTGCGCACCGCCACCTCGCACTGTCGCGCCCCCCAGACGTCGAGCAGCACGCAGGCGACACGCATGCCGCGCGCCTGGTCCAGGAAATCCGGCACCGAGGCGCAGGGACGGGCCTCCAGCCCGGCGGAGTCCATCAGGCGCGACATGCCTTCGCGCACCGAAGCGTCGCCATCCACGACGTAGACGATCCGGACGCTGGCTGACTTCGACATGGCGCATCGCCTTCCTGGTCGGCAGCTAGAGGTAGCGCTCGGCGTGGGCGAGCGGGTCCGCCTCGGCGGGCAGCTCGGCCAGCGGGCAGCGCACGATGGCGATCACCGCGACCACGCCCTCGCCGATGGCGAGTTCGGACAGCGTGAACGCGTTGAGCGGCCCCGGATGGGCCTCATCGACGCGCATGCCCATCCGGCTCAACCGCATCGGTATGCGCTGCAGGCTCACCTGCTGCTCGGGGTGGTCCAGGACGGCCTTGATGTGCCCCGTGTAGCTGGTCAGCGTGGCGACGCTGGCCTTGGTCTCGATGTAGTCGTGCACCGTCTCGTTGAGCTCGCGCTCCAGCGCGGCGATCTTCGAGCGCGTGTCCACCGTGTCTTCCAGCAGGCCGGCCGCGCCATCCACCGCCAGCTTCACCAGCCGCAGCCGGGCGGCCAGCCAGGCCTTGCGCTCGCCGAGGTCGGCGGCTTTCATGTCGAGGTCGACGATGCGCTTGAGCGCCATCTGGGCCAGGCGGCGGATGATCCGGCGCCCGACCTCCAGGCGCGTCGCTTCGAGCGTGGCCGACGGCGCGAACAGCCGATGGCCCGAGAAGCTGACGGTCACCTGCGGCACCTCGTGCTGCACCCGGTCGCCGTCCTGCTTGGGCGCCAGCACGGTGCGCTCCTCCCTCTTCATCGCCAGCAGCGCATAGGCCTCCCCGAGCTCGCGCTGCGAAGGCACGCCGAAGAAGGCGCGCAGCTCCTTGCTGCGCCCCAGCAAGGCCGGCACGTCGTCGGCCGAGGCGAAGAAGGCGTTCAGCCGCGGATCGTCGCTCCAGCCGGCGCGCGACAGCAGCAGCGGCTCCAGCGGCTGGCGCCCGATCTCGCGCAGGTGGGCGATGGTCTTGCGCACGCAGCCCTCGAGCTTCTCGGCGTAGCGCGACTGCAGGCGAATGCGCGAGTCCACCGTCTCGACCACCAGCTCGGTCATGTCGGCGACCAGTTGCTTCTCGGCCGCATCGTCGGGCTGCGTGCCGTCGCGCCCGAACAGGGCCGAGGCCACGCGGTCGAACAGCGCCGTCAGGTCCATGGCGGCGCGCTACCAGTCCATCTTGGGCACCCAGGCACGCAGCACGCGGCCCTGGTAGGAGCGCCCGTTGATGCGCTGCGCCAGGGCCTCGGCCTGCGCCCGCGGCATGTCGACGTCGATCAGCGCGCTCGGCGTGCCGGTCTCGTTGGCCAGGCGGATCTTGTCCGCCTCCGCGAAGGCGCTGAGCGCCTCGCGAATGCCTTCCTCGGTGACGTCGTCGGGCAGGTTTCCGATGACGATGTGCACTTGTTGTTGCATGTGGCGTCCTTCGATGCAAGCGGCAGCGGGTCGACCGGGACGGGGCCGCACGTCTGGGAGGCCCTACGCTAGTCCCTGCCCGGCGGGGCGAAAATCCTACTTTGGTTGGATTCACATGGCGCGCGGCGCGGGCGCAAGCTCAGGCCATCCGAACATGCCCGGCGTCAGCCCGCCGCGGCGCGAACCCCAGCGACCGACTCATGAATGCAGCCGAGTACCTTGCGTTCGAAACCCTGCGCGATGGCCGGCCGGTGCGCATCCGCGCGCTGAAGCCGGCAGACCGCGCGTCGATGCTGGCGGCGGTGGAGCGCATCGGCGACGCCTCGCTCTACCGCCGTTTCTTCGCCCCCAAGCACCACTTCACCGACGCCGAGATCGCCTACTACATCGACGTGGACTTCGTCGGCCACGTTGCGCTGGTCGCCGAACTGGAGGAGAACGGCGCACCGGTGATCGCCGGCGGCGGCCGCTACATCGTCTCGGCACCGGGCTGCGCGGAGATGGCCTTCGCGGTCGACGACCCGCACCACGGACTCGGCATCGGCACGCTGCTGATGCGCCACCTGGCGCGGATCGCCAGGGCGGCGCAGCTGCAGACCCTGAAGGCCGAGGTGCTGGCGGACAACGCGCCGATGCTGGCCGTGTTCCGGCGCAGCGGCCTGCCGGTCACGCTCGTGCGCGACGGCGGCGTGACGCTGGTGCGCATGGACTGCCGCCACGATTCTGAAACACAGGGCGAGGACGATCGGGCTTCGCCGCCAGGAGTGCATTGATGGCCAACAAAGCCCCTCCCCCTTCCGCCTCGTTCCCTTCTTCCCCGTTGTGGCCCATGCAGGCCGCCCAGGCCGCCGCCGAATACGGCATCGATGCCTGGCAGCGCAGCATCCTCACCATGGACGTGCTGCGCGAGCGCGGCAACCAATACCTCGAACACACCAAGTCCGGCAAGCCGCCGGTGCTGGTGTTCGACTACGAAACGGTGCTCGACGCACGCGAGTTCCCGAAGCCCGCGAACTACGCGCTGGTGCGCATCAAGCCCGATGCCAGCCACGCGAAGACGGACGCGAAGAAGCGGCCCTTCGTGGTGATCGACCCGCGCGCCGGCCACGGGCCGGGCATCGGCGGCTTCAAGATGGACAGCGAGATCGGCATCGCGCTCCAGCACGGCCATCCCTGCTATTTCGTGATGTTCTTTCCGTACCCGATGCCGGGCCAGACCATCGAATCGGTCTGCGCCGCCGAGATCGCCTTCATGAAGAAGGTCAACGAGCTGCATCCCGACGCCGACGGCAAGCCCTTCGTGATCGGCAACTGCCAGGGCGGCTGGGCGCTGATCATGCTGGCCGCGCTGGCGCCGCAGCATGTCGGCCCGCTGCTGCTGGCCGGCTCGCCGGTCTCCTACTGGGCCGGCGTCGAGGGCAAGAACCCGATGCGCTATTCGGGCGGCCTGCTGGGCGGCACCTGGCTGGCCTCGCTGGTCGGCGACCTCGGGCACGGCAAGTTCGACGGCGCCTACCTGGTCAACAACTTCGAGAGCCTCAATCCCGCCAACACCTACTGGAGCAAGCTCTACAACCTCTATGCGCAGGTGGACACCGAGCGCGAGCGCTTCCTGGAGTTCGAGAAATGGTGGGGCGGCCTCTTCCTCATGAACAAGGAGGAGATGGAGTGGATCACCAGGAACCTCTTCGTCGGCAACAAGCTCTCGGCCGGCGAGGTGGAATCCTTCGACGGCAAGCACCGGGTGGACATCCGCAACATCCGCACGCCGATCGTGGTGTTCGCCTCCTGGGGCGACAACATCACGCCGCCGCAGCAGGCGCTGAACTGGATCCCTGACGCCTATGCGAGCGTGGACGAGATCCGGCTCAACGAGCAGACCATCGTCTACTGCCTGCACGAGAAGATCGGCCACCTCGGCATCTTCGTCTCGGCCGGCGTGGCCAAGCGCGAGACCTCGGAACTGGCCAGCGCGCTCGACCTCATCGAGACGCTGCCGCCCGGCCTCTACGAGGCCGTGATCCAGGACACCCAGCCCGACATGCCCGGCCTGGCCTACCTGGAAGGGCGCTACCTGATCCAGTTCGTGCCGCGCACCATCGAGGACATCCTGGCCTTCGACGACGGGCGCGAGGACGAAAAGGCCTTCGAGGTGGTCGACCGCGTGGCGCAGATCAACCAGGGGCTCTACGACACCTTCGCCTCCCCGCTGGTCAAGGCCATGAGCAGCGAGGCGAGCGCCGAACTGTCGCGGGCCACCAACCCGTCGCGCATGGAGCGCTGGGGCTTCTCCAACCTCAACCCGTGGATGTTCTGGGTCCAGGCCATGGCCGAGAACGTACGCACCCAACGGCGCGCGGCAGCGCCAGACAATCCCTTCACGAAGGCCGAGCGCGAGGTGTCCGGCCGCATCGAGCAATCGCTCGACCGCGTGCGCGATGCCAAGGATGCCATGTCGGAGCGCATGTTCAAGGCCATCTACGAGGCGCCCTGGCTGGCGGCGGCGGTCGGCCTGGGCGCCGACGCGCTGGGCCGGCGCGGACCGCCCTCGGCCACCTGGGAGCAGGACGAGCTGAAACGCCTCAAGCGGCAGGAGATCGAATCGCAGTTCGAGAGCGGCTCGCTGCTCGATGCATGGGCACGGATGCTGCTTTACGTACGGCGCGAGGAAAACGTGGTCGACGAACGTCCCTACAACCTGATGCGCCGCATGATCGACGAGATGGAGCCCGAGCACCGGCCGGCGCTGGCCGCCGTCAAGGCGGCGATCAAGCGGCAGGCTTTCGTCGTCGCGCTCGACGAGGAACGCGCCATCGCCGCGCTGCCGGCGCTGATCCCCGAGATGCACCATCGGCGCAAGGGCGTCGAGGCGGCGCGCAAGGTGGCGGGCGCGCGCGGCAAGCTGTCGGCGCACCAGGAGGAGCGCTTCCGCCGGCTGGCGAGCGTCCTGTCCCTCGATGCGCCGGTGCGACCCAGGAGAGCAGCATGAGCCACGAGAAGTACGACCGGCTGATCGAGGTCGCGAAGGCCCTCGACACCATTCCCACCGCCGTGGCGCATCCGTGCGACGTCAGCTCGCTCTCCGCCGCGCTGGACGCGGCGCGGCTGGGCCTGATCCGGCCGATCCTGGTCGGCCCCAGGGCCAAGATCGAAGCGGCGGCCAAGGAATGCGGCCAGGACCTGACTGGCTTCGACATCGTGGATGCGCCGCACAGCCACGCCGCCGCCGCCAAGGCGGTCGAACTGGTGCAGGCCGGCCAGGCCGAGGCGCTGATGAAAGGCAGCCTGCACACCGACGAGCTCATGGCCGCCGTGGTGCGCAAGGACACCGGCCTGCGCACCGCGCGCCGCATCAGCCATTGCTTCGTGATGGACGTGCCCGGCCATGACGACGCGCTGATCATCTCCGACGCGGCCGTCAACATCTCGCCCACGCTGGAGGAGAAGGTCGACATCGTGCAGAACGCGATCGACCTGGCACACGCGCTGCGCCAGCCCGAGGTGCGGGTCGCGATCCTGTCGGCGATGGAGACGGTCAATCCGAAGGTGCCGTCGACCGTCGAGGCCGCGGCGCTGTGCAAGATGGCCGACCGGGGCCAGATCACCGGCGGCATCCTCGACGGACCGCTGGCGCTCGACAACGCCATCGACATGGCAGCCGCCGGCATCAAGAAGATCGTCTCGCCGGTGGCCGGCCGCGCCAACGTGCTGATCGTGCCCAACCTCGAGGCCGGCAACATGCTCGCCAAGAGCCTGAGCTTCCTGGCGCAGGCCGATTCCGCCGGCATCGTGCTGGGCGCGAAGGTGCCGATCATCCTCACCAGTCGCGCCGACTCGGTGACCGCGCGGCTGGCCTCCTGCGCGGTGGCGGTGATGGTCGCCCACGCCCGGCGCGAGAGCGCGGCGAAGGCCATCCAATGACCGACGCGATCGTCGTCCTCAACGCCGGTTCGTCGAGCCTGAAGTTCTCGGTGTTCGCGGGCGGGGACGCGCTGCCCTTCGTGGTCGGCGGCCAGGTCTCGGGCCTCTACACCGCCGCGCCGCGCTTCGTGGCGAAGGACGCCGGCGGCAACGCGATCGCCGAGAAACACTGGGACGCCGGCGCCAAGCTCGACCATCATGGCGCGATCGCTCACATCGTCGAATGGCTGCGCGCCACCTACGGCCACGCGCATCACCTGAGTGCGGTCGGCCACCGTGTCGTGCACGGCGGCATGGACTTCGCCGCGCCGGTACGGGTCGACGGCGAGGTCGTGACCCGGCTCGAGAAGCTGATCCCGCTCGCCCCGCTGCACCAGCCCCACAACCTGGCGCCCATGCGGGCCCTGCTGGAGCACGCGCCCGGCCTGCCGCAGGTGGCCTGCTTCGACACCGCCATGCATCGCTCCAACCCGGCGCTGGCGCAGATGTTCGCGCTGCCGAAGGCGCTGTCCGACGCCGGCGTGCGGCGCTACGGCTTCCACGGCCTGTCCTACGAATACATCGCCTCGGTGCTGCCGCGCTTCGACGAGCGCGCCGCGCGCGGCAAGACCGTGGTGCTGCACCTCGGCAACGGCGCCAGCATGTGCGCCCTCGATGCCGGCCGCAGCGTCGCCAGCACCATGGGCTTCACCGCCGTCGACGGTCTGCCGATGGGCACGCGCTGCGGCGCCCTCGACCCGGGCGTGATTCTCTACCTGATGGACGAGCACGGCATGGACACCCGCGCCGTCGAGAAGCTGATCTACAGCCAGTCGGGCCTGCTCGGCGTCTCGGGCGTGTCGAGCGACATGCGCGAGTTGCTGGCGTCCGAGCAGCCGCAGGCCCGGATGGCGGTCGACCTCTTCGTCTATCGCATCGGACGCGAACTCGGCTCGCTCGCCGCCGCCCTCGGCGGGCTCGACGCCATCGTCTTCACCGCCGGCATCGGCGAGCGCGCCAGCGCCGTGCGCGAGCGCATCTGCGCCCAGGCCGCCTGGCTGGGCATCGCGCTCGACCCCGACGCCAATGCCGGGGGCGGCCCCCGCATCAGCACGCCGGACAGCCGCACGGCCGCCTGGGTGATCCCGACCAACGAAGAACTGATGATCGCCCGCCACACGCGCGATCTCCTGGCCTGAGGACGAACGCCATGCCGCCACCGCACAACCCCGTCCTCGCCGGCATGAAGGCGCTGGTGGTGGGGGTCGCCAACGAGCACTCCATCGCCTACGGCTGCGCCAACGCCTTTCGCAGCCTCGGCGCCGAGCTGGCGATCACCTACCTGAACGAGAAGGCGCGGCCGCACGTCGAGCCGCTGGCGAAGGCGCTCGATGCGCCCATCGTGCTGCCGCTCGACGTCGAGCAGCCCGGGCAGCTCGAAGCCGTGTTCGACGCCATCGCCGACCGGTGGGGCCGGCTCGACATCCTGGTGCATTCGATCGCCTTCGCGCCCAAGGCCGATCTCCAGGGCGGCCTGCTCGACTGCTCGGCGGAGGGCTTCCAGCGCGCGATGGACGTCTCCTGCCACTCCTTCGTGCGCATGGCGCGGCTGGCGACGCCGTTGATGACAGAGGGCGGCACCATGATCGCCATGAGCTACCTCGGCGCCCAGAAGGTGGTGCCCAACTACAACGTGATGGGGCCGGTGAAGGCCGCGCTGGAGGCCGTGTGCCGCTACCTGGCGTACGAACTCGGCCCCAAGGGCATCCGCGTGCATCCGGTGTCGCCCGGCCCGCTCAAGACCCGTGCGGCCTCGGGGCTGAAGGATTTCGACCTGCTGCTCAACGAGGCCGCGAGCCGTGCGCCGGTGGGCGAGCTGGTCGACATCGACGACGTCGGCTTCGCCTGCGCCTACCTGGCGACGCCGTACGCGCGCCGGCTGACGGGCCAGACGCTGTTCGTCGACGGCGGCGTGAACATCATGGGCTGAGGCCGCGTTCAAGGCTGGCGCGCCGGCGCCGCGTACCACTGGCCCTTCTCGACCACCACGGCCTGTGCCGGCTGGCCGAGGAAATGCGGCGACATGATCTGCACGCCGTAGGCATTGAACTCGTCCTGGATGCTGGCATGCAGGGCCGACTGGGTCGGAATGCGCTCCAGCGGCTTGTCGATGCTGACAAAGAGTTCGTACTCGACATAGAAGTCCGACAGCGCGCGCTGGTAGACGTAGGGCACGGGCGTGGCGCGCACGCCCGCGGTCTTCTTCGCGGCGCCGATCAGGAGTTCGTGGACCTGGCGCCAGGGCGCGTCGTAGCCGATGGTGATCTTGGTGGTGAGCAGGGTGCCCTGGGTGCCGGCGAGCTTCGAATAGTTGTGGATCGGGTTCGAGATCACGACCGAGTTCGGAATCGTGATCTCCTCGTTGCGCACGTTGACGATCTTGGTCGCCAGCGAGGCCACCTCGGTCACCACGCCCTGCACGCCGTTGATGTCGACGAAGTCGCCCTTGTGCAGCGAGCGCGAATAGACCACGACCAGGCCGCTCATCGCCTGGGTGACGAGGCCGGTCGAGCCGAGCGTGACCATCAGGCCGAACAGCACCGAGAGCCCCTTGAACACGTCGCTGCTCGCGCCCGGGAGAAAGGGGTAGGCGATGGCGACGCCGAGCGCCCAGGCCAGCAGGGTGAAGATCCGGCGGGTGGCGGGCACGGTCTCCATGTGGACCAGCGGCAGGCGCAGGCGGCCCTTCTGCACCGCATCGAAGAAGTAGCCGAGCACGTCGACCCCGGCGCGCGTCAGCATCAGCACGATGAAGACGGTGACCAGCCCGGGCAGGCTTTCCAGCGAGCCCTCGGCCAGCCATTCGAGCTTGCCCAGCAGCCAGTTGCCGAGGCTGTGCGCGATCGGCGCGGTGGCGACGAAGCTGGCGAGCACGCAATACACCCAGAAGTAGCCGATGGCGAGCAGCGCGACCCACTGCACGATCTGCATGATCCCGACGGCGAGCCGGGCCAGGAACTCGCGCCAGTCGACGTAGGGAAAGCGTTCGGCGAGCACGTCGCGCCTTTTTTCCATCCACTCGACCGCCTTGGCGCTGACCCGGTAGACGATCCAGACCAGGACGCCGAGCACCAGGGTGGCCACCAGCGTGCTCAACAGGCCTTGCAGCAGCAGCGGCTTGCTGCGCGCCTGGCGCCAGGCGGTGCGGACCTCCTCCAGCCGCGCCCGCGTCTGCAGCACCAGCGCGTCGAAGCTCTGCTTGGCCTCGACGTCGACGTCGCCTTCGAGCACCGAGAACAGCGGCAGGTCGCCGAGCAGGAACTGCACGCCGTGCGCCTCGCCGAGGTTGAACGGGATCTGGTTCAACGGCAGGTCCACGGCCTCGTCCGGCAGCGCCCCGACCCGCTCGCGGGCGCGCCGCACGCGCGCCTGCGGGGTCGAGCCGGCCAGGCGCGCGCGCATCGTCAGCACCTCGCGATTCAGGAACCGCAGGGTGGCCGGCTCGTCGACCTGATCGGCCGCGACCGCGCCGGCGATCGGCGGGTGCGCCGCGGCGGCCGTGTCGGCCGCGACAGCGCCGGCAGCGCCCAGCGCGAGCAGCGCGCCCAGCAGCGCGCTCGCCAACATCCTGCTCATGCCCATGGTCTTTCCTCTCGCACGTCAAGGCGCCGGCCCGGGCAGGTGATCTCGACTTGCCTCATCGGGCCTCCCGTTGGCGAGCGTACCATCCGTCTTCGCATCCTCAGGAGGCCCCCATGCCCGACGACAAGGCGAAGTTCGACAAGGAAGCGCTGTCGCTGATCGAGTCGCTCAAGGGCCGGCGCAAGCCCGCCAAGCGCGCGCCGCGGTCGGCGGCCGCGCCCGCGGGCACCCAGCCGGCGGCCAAGGACAAGGCGGTCATCCGACGGGCGACGGGCCGCTTCTAGGCGACTTGCCAGCGCGCCCGCCGGCTCGGAGAATCCCCTGTCTGCACAGCAACGCTGGCGGACCTGATGAACCTCGATGTTGCCCCTCCCGCCGCGATGGTGGTGGATGACGAGCCGGTGACCCGCCTGCTGGTCAAGCGCGCACTCGAAAGCCTCGGCTGCGCCCCGGTGCTGGAGGCGGTCGACGGCGTCGACGCCCAGCAAGTCCTGCGCGCCCACCCCGGGATCGCCCTGGTCCTGACGGACATCATGATGCCGCGCATGGACGGCCTGGAACTGCTGCGCTGGGGACGCCAGGCCGTGCCGGACGCCATGTGGATCGTCCTGTCGGGCCTCGAGACCTTCGACTCGGCCGTGGCCGCCATCCGGTTGGGGGCGTTCGACTTCCTGCCGAAGTCGCCCCGCGCCGAGGAAATGGGGGTCGCGGTGCGCAATGCGCTCGAACGGCGGCAACTGCTGGCCGAACGCGAAAGGCTGCACCGGGAACTGCAGCGCAAGGTCCGCGAACTCGAGGAGACCTCCGAGGTGCTGCGCCGCGACCTCGAGCGGGCCGAGGTGATCCAGCGCGCCCTGCTGCCGCGCAGCCCGCCCCCGATGGAGGGCTTTTGCATCCAGGCGCTCTACCGCCCGGGCCAGCACGTGGGCGGCGACCTCTACGACGTGGTCCGGCTGGGCGAGCGGCACCTCGCCTTCTACCTGGCCGACGCCACCGGCCACGGCGTGACCTCGGCGATGCTCTCGGTGCTGTTCAAGCAGCGGCTGGTGCTGATGGATCCGGCGACCGGCCTCGCGCTGCCGCCGGCGGAAGTGCTGGCCGCGGTGAACCGCTCGATCTGCGAGGCGCACGCCGCGCCGGGACTGTTCCTGACGGCCGTCTTCGGCCTGCTGGACACCTCGGACGCGAGCCTCACGCTGGCTTCGGCCGGCCATCCCCCGGTGCTGCACACGCGCGACGGCCGGCCGGCGCGCCTGGTCCGCCGCACCGGGCCGGCGCTCGGGCTGACACCGGACGCGCACTTCGGGCAGGAGCGTCTGCAGCTGCTGGCGGGCGACCGGATCCTGCTCTACACCGACGGGCTGCTGCCCTCCGGCTCGGAACGCGACCTGGCGTTGCTGCAGCAGGTGCTCGCCAGTCCGCTCGCCAGCGCGCAGGACGTGATGACGCAGCTCCACGCCGGCGCGCCAGCGGGCGCGGAACGCGACGACGTGACGATCCTGCTGGTCGACGCGCACGCGGGCGCCTCCTGGTTCGACAACGGCGCCGGGCTCCCTGCGGCGACGGCATCCGGGGCGCCGCGCATGGAGAGCGAGGTGGTGTTCTACGGCGAGTCCGACCAGGCCGCCCACCTCGCGCTGCGCGGCCGGGCCAGCTGGCTGCACTGCGACGCCTTCCACGAAACGGCCCTCGCCGTGCTGGATGGCGGACGTCCCCTGGTGCTGGACCTCTCCGGCTGCGAGTACATGGACAGCACCTGCCTCGGCACGGTCCACGAACTGGTCGCCCGGGGTGCCGTGGCGCTCACGGGAGTCACGCCCGGCGTGCGCGCCCTGTTCGAGGAACTGAGCATGGCGCAGGTGCTGGCCGCGATCCGCGATCCCGGTCCCGCCGCGCCCGCGCTCTATGCGCTCGGAACGCAGGACGTGCGGGCCGCCGTGCAGCAGCGCATCCTGCAGGCGCACGAGGCCCTCTCGGCGCTGAGCGAACGCAACCGCGAGGCGTTCAGGGAGGTCGTCGAATCGCTGCGCGGCGATCAGGACGCAGGCCGATGACCACCGCCATTCGCGTGCTGCACCTGGAGGACGACCCGGCCGATGCGCAGCGCATCCGCGGCACGCTGCAGGACGAGGGCCTGGACTGCGACATCGTCTGGGTCCAGACCCGGGAGGACTTCGTCCGCGCCCTGCAGCGGCAAACCTTCGACCTGGTCCTGTCCGACTACGAAGCCGGCGGCCTGGAGATGCTGCACGCGGTGCGCCAGCGGCAGCCGGAGGCGCTCTTGATCGTGCTGTCGACCCGCCTGATCAGCGAGGAGGAGGCGGTGGAATGCATGAAGGCGGGCGCCACGGACTACGTCTTCAAGGAGCGGGTGCGGCGGCTTTTCTACTCGGTGCGCCGGGCGCTCGCCGAACAGCGGCAGAAGACGACGCTGCGCCGGGCGGAGGACCAGCTGCGGGCCCTGAATGCCGAGCTGGAGGCGCGCGTGCACCTGCGCACGGCCGAACTGGAAACGGCCAACGCGTTCCTGAACTCGGTGATCCACCACATTCCCTACCAGGTCATGGTCAAGGACGCCGCCGACCTGCGGCTGGTGCGCGTCAACCGCCGCATGGAGGAACTGACGGGGCGCAGCCAGGAGGAGCTGCCGGGCAAGACGGTGGACGACTTCGTCAGCTCCAAGGCAGAGGCCGACTTCTTCACGGCCAAGGACAAGGAAGCGCTGGCGCTGGGCCGCGAAGTGGACATCCCCGAGGAGACGCTGCATGCCAACGATGGCAGCGTGCGCGTGCTGCACGCGAAGAAGATCCCGATCCTCGACGAGGCCGGCCGGCCGCGCTACCTGCTGACCATGTCGGAAGACGTGACGGAGAGGAAGAAGCGGGAGCGCGAGATCGAGCGGCTGAATGCGGCCCTGGCGCAGCGCAGCGCCGAGGTGGAGGCCGCCACCCGCGCCAAGAGCACCTTCCTGGCGACCATGAGCCACGAGATCCGCACGCCCATGCACGGCATGCTGGGCATGCTGGAACTGCTCGGCCTGACCGAGCTGGACCCCGAGCAGCGCGAGACGCTCGCGCTGGTACGGGAATCGAGCCGGTCGCTGCTGCGCATCATCGACGACATCCTCGACTTCTCGAAGATCGAGGCCGGCAAGCTGGAGATCCGCCCCGAGGTCGCCTCGGTCAAGCGCCTGGTCGAGGAGGTGCAGAGCATCTACCTCGGCAACGCCAGCAGCAAGTGCCTGATCGTGCGCCGGATGGTCGACCCGCGCGTCAGTCCGGCGCTGCGCGTCGATCCGGTGCGCCTGCGCCAGATCCTCAACAACTTCGTCAGCAACGCGATCAAGTTCACCTCCGAGGGCTGGATCGACATCAACGTGCAATGGCTGGGGCGGTCGGAGGGATTGGAGCGCCTGCGCTTCGAGGTGAAGGACACCGGCATCGGCATCTCGCCCGAGGACCAGCAGCGCCTGTTCCAGCCGTTCAGCCAGGCGGTCGGCGAGCAGGCGCGGCGGCGCCCCGGGGGCACCGGGCTGGGGCTGGTCATCTCGCGGCAGCTGGCGCAGCTGATGGGGGGCTCGATCAGCCTGGACAGCCGGCCGGGGAGCGGCACGACGGTCATCCTGGAGCTGTCGCTGCCCGTGGCCGATGCCCTGCCGGAGGGCGCCGAGAGCGTGCGTGCCCTGCCGGCGGCCCTCGCCATGCGCCGCGCGGCCCCCGACCCCGCGCAGGCCGCGACCGAAGGCACGCTGGTGCTGCTGGTGGACGACCATCCGGTCAACCGCATGCTGCTGCTGCGCCAGGTGCGGACGCTGGGCTATGCCGCCCAGACCGCCGACGACGGCGCCCAGGCCCTGAAGATGTGGCAGGCGGGCCGCTTCGGCCTCGTCATCACCGACTGCCACATGCCTCACATGGACGGCTACGAACTGGCGCGCGCCATCCGCAGCCATGAAGCCGCATCGGGCGGCGGCGCTCGCGTGCCGATCGTCGCCTGCACCGCGAACGCGCTCCAGGGGGAAGCCGAGGCCTGCCTCGCCGCCGGCATGGACGATTTCCTGGTCAAGCCGGTCGAGCTGGCGCGGCTGACCCAAAAGCTCGATCGCTGGCTGCCGCTTCCGCAGGTGCCGCCGCCCGCCGCGCCCGGCGGCGCAGGCCCGGCAGCCGCCGCGGCCGACCCGATCGACGAAGCGCTCCTCGCGGCCAAATGCGGCGGCGACGGATCGATGGTGGAAGAGGTCCTGGCGACCTTCCGGCGAACCTGCGAGGACGACGCGGCCGAACTGCGGCAGGCGGTGGCCGCCGACGACGCCGCCCAGGCCACCCGGTTCGCCCACCGCATGGCGGGGGCCGGCAAGATGGTCGGTGCGCTCGCGTTCGCCGCCGCCTGCGAGGCCATCGACCGCGCCAGCCGCAGCGGGGAATGGAAGGCGGTCCTCGCCGGCATGCCGGCCTTCGAGCAGGAACGGATGCGCCTGGCGGCCTATTTCGCGGGCCGCAGGCAAGCGGCTTGACGGCACGCGGGTGGGGGCCGGCGATGGCTGTATCAGTTCGTCTCATTGCTCTCTTCATGTGACGACCGCCAGCGGGCATGGCCGTGGCGAATACCATCGCCACTCAAGGAGGGACTTCGAGCGATGCCGACTCTGATCGTGACCAAGAACGGCATTGCGCTGCGCAACGTGCGGCTGCTCGAAGGCGAGTTCAGGATCGGGCGCAGCCTGAGCAACCACCTGGTGCTCCCGAGCAACACCGTCAGCAAGACCCACGCCGTCCTCACGCGGCTCGGGCATTTCGTCACCCTGCACGACCTTCACAGCACCAACGGCACGCTGGTCAACGGCGACGACGTGGCGCTGCGGCCCTTGCTGGACCGGGACGTGATCCAGATCTGCAACTACGAGATGATGTATCTGGAGCGGGACTTCGCATCGGCCGAGATCATCGAAGATCCGCAGCCCGAACCCGTCGAGGAAACCACGGAAACGCAGCGGGCGCCCCTGGAAAGGCCCCGGGACGTCGATGCCGGCGGCCATCGCATCGGCGGCTCGCGCGGCGCGCGCTGGGTCGGCAATGGCGTGGCCTTCGCGCTCCCCGTGCAAGGCCGCGAGATCGAGGCGCTGATCACCGACGACGCGCTGGCGGCCCATTTCGGTGCCTACGTGCACGCCTCGGATGGCGCCAGCCGCGCGGTGAGCGCGTACGAAGAAAACCACGTGGCGATCAACGTGGCCGCCTGGTCGCGCTACGACGCCACGCACCGTGAACCGATCATCGTCCGGTCTTCCGATTTCTGAGTCAGGCCGCCAGCTGCTCGGCCAGGGCCGTCAAGGCGTCGCCCACCGGCTGCGCGACCTTCAGCGCCAGCAGATCGTCGGCCCGTGTGCGGCCGAGGTTGACCGCCGCCACCGGCTTGCCCGCGGCCACGGCCGCCTGCACGAAGCGGAAGCCCGAATACACCATCAATGACGAGCCGGCGACCAGCACGGCGTCGGCTTCATGCAGTGCCGCGTAGGCGGCTTGCACGCGCTCGCGCGGCACGCTCTCGCCGAAGAACACCACGTCGGGCTTGAGCATGCCGCCGCACAGCGGACAGGCCGGCACCTCGAAGCTGGCGAAGTCCCGGCCTTCGACATCCGCATCGCCGTCGGGCGCGGCGCGGGCTTCCAGTGCGGCCCACGCCGGGTTGCGCGCCCGCAGCGTCTGCTGCATCCGGGCGCGCGGCGTGCGCGTCTCGCAGCCGAGGCAGCGCACCGTGTCGATGCGGCCGTGCAGGTCGATGGTCTGGCGGCTGCCCGCGGCGTCGTGCAGGCCGTCGACGTTCTGCGTCAGCAGCAGTCCCACGCGACCGGAGGCCTCGAGCCGGGCCAGGGCCCGGTGCGAGGCGCCGGGCCGGGCGGTCGCCATGGTCGGCCAGCCGACGAGGCTGCGCGCCCAGTAGCGGCGGCGCGTGAGTTCGTCACCGGTGAAGGCCTGGTACGTGACCGGCGACGGCCGTTTCCAGTCGCCGTTGAGGTCGCGGTAGTCGGGGATGCCCGAATCGGTGCTGCAGCCGGCGCCGGTCAGCACAAAAAGGCGGCGGTGGCGCGCGGCGAAGTCGGCGAGCAAGGTGGAGGCGTCCATGGCCACCGAGCATACGGCGGCCGGCGCCGCCGGGCAGACATGGGCAGTGCCATCGTAGGACAGGACCGTCAGAAGGCGGCCTCGCATCGACAACTTGCGCGCCGGGCGATAGCATGGTTCGTCAATGCGTTGGAGGTGTCGTGAAAACCCTGGTCGCCGCAGCAGTCGGACTCACGATGGCGGTGTCGTCCACGGCATTCGGCCAGCCCCGGAATGCGCCGCCGCCTCGCCATGACACGTCCGCGAACGATGCAGCGGCCGCCCTGGCGGCCGTCGCGATCGGCGGCGTCATCGCGGCAGCGATCGCCAAGGACCGGGAGCAGCCTCAGTACGCGTACCCCTACCCGCCGCCCTACGGCCACGGCGCGCGGCCCTATCCACCACCGCCGCCGCCCACCGACAACGTGTCCTTCTCTCCGGCGCCCGGGGTCATGTGCTACGGCGCCCAGCGCGCCTGCTTCCGGGGCATGATGTATGCGGCGGACTGGTCGGCGCAGGTGTTCCGGTATTGAGGGCGGCGAATGAGGAACATCGCCTGCCTTCTTTGCATGGCGGCGCTGGTCGGCTGCAGCGCCGCCCCGCAGCAGGACGGCGCCAAGCCCCAGCCGCCGGCGCTTTCGGCGCCGATGCCGCCACCAGCCGCCCCTCCCCCCGCCCCTCCACCCGACGGCGCGGAGAACCAGGCCGGCAAGGCCGCCGTCATGAAGGTTCTGGTCGACACCATGGCCCCCTGGTGGACGCCGGAGCAGCGTGGGCTGCTGTTCTATATCGGCTACTACAGCGCGGCGTCGGCGATGTGCGACACGCTCGAAATCGACCAGGCGAAGGTCGACACCTTGATGCGCACGAAATTCCTGCAGCCACAAGGCAAGTCCAAAGGCCCGGCCGCAGTCAATGAGCTGCGCTTTCGCAAGGAGATCTTCCTGATGCACCTGGGCATGGTGACCGGCGCCGTGATGGGCTCGCACCGGGGCGACCTGCCGGGGTTCTGCAACGATGCCGCCGACATGAAGGTCAGGATTCCCGGCGCATCCAATCTGTTCAAGCTCTCGAGGTAGTCCGAGCGGCGCAGCTTCGAGGGGTGGCCATGCAGACTTTCGCGGCGAAGCCCAAGGCACATCCGGACTTGTCGCCGGCCGCGTCGATGCGGCTCGGCCGGCTCCCGCCGAAGTCGGCGATCGACCCGCCGGGAAGCGCGTTCGAACGGGAAGCGGATCGCGTCTCGGAGCGGGTGACGCGCATGGCCGATGCCGAACTCCCGGCCGCCGCGCCCCTGCGCGCCAGCCGCATCGGGTCCGGGGTCCGCGAACCGGTCGAATGGCCGCCGATCGTCCGCGACGTGATGCAGTCGCCCGGCCGTCCCCTCGACGCGCCCACCCGCGCCTTTGTCGAGCCGCGCTTCGGGCACGACTTCAGCCATGTCCGCCTGCACACGGATGCGCAAGCCGCGGACTCGGCGCGCAGGATGAACGCGCGGGCCTATGCGGCCGGCGCCCACCTGGTGTTCGGCGCGGGCCAGTACGCGCCCGCGACCGCCTCGGGCCGCCAGCTCCTCGCGCACGAATTGACCCATTGCGTCCAGCAGGAACAGGGCTCGAGCGATGCCACCCCCGTCATTCAGCGCCAGGCCCTCTCCGACGCCGCCACGCCGGAAGCGCTCACGTTGCATGCCTGGGACGCTGGCGGGCCGGCGTACGGGCTTCGCAACAGGATCCAGGCCCTGCTGGACAGGGCAGGCGCCACGTACACCGACTATCGCGACGCCATCCGGGCCGCCACGCCGGCCGAAAGGCAATTCGTGCTGGAGAGGAGAAGCATGCTTGCCGACATGAAGAACGCCCTCGGCTTCAGAGAGCTGGCCCGCTGCGTGGAACTGCTGGGCAGGCGACCGCCGACCTTCGACGAACTGCGCAGGAACCGCGTCGTGGCCGAGGCGATCCAGTCCGCCTGGGATGCGTCCAACGTGGGCTCCCGCGATCGCGTGCTCCAGGCCCATGAAGAGGGCGGCTGGGTCTTCCTCAACCTGATCACGGGCCAGCTGTCCATCGAACGGGCCAAGGCGGAGGGCACGAACTACATCAGGGTCGAACCGCCTCCCGATGTCGACGACAGCGTGTTGGTCGCCATTTTCCACACGCATCCGGACCTGGGCCGACCTGCCCCGCCCAGCCGCCCGGACCTGAGGGAGGACAAGCGGCGTGGCGTGCCGAATCTGGTGGTGGGCAACACGGGAACGAAGATCACCGAGTACCAGATCCGCCTGTCGGGCCCGCCCGCCCGCCTGCACCTGGCTTCCGATACCAAGATCCCCGGGCCCAGTGGCGGCATCGCGCCCTGAGCGCCACGCCCGGCGCTAACCGGCGCCGGCGACCAGCCGCGCTGCCAGCTGCCGCGCGCCTCGCGCGCTGGCGCCCTTGCCCGTGATCGCCAGCGCCGGCGGATGGGCCAGCATCCGCTCGAAGACCGCCCGCACTTCCTCCGCGCGGATGTCGTCGATCATGGCGATCGCTTCGGCCATCGGCATCGCGGCCGCGCTGGCGAAGAGCTCTTCGACGGCCTGCTCCATGGTGGCGTAGGTCCGCTCGCCGGCGCGCACCCGGGACACGGTCAGCTGGTTCTTCGCCCGCTCCAGGTGCACCGGGTCGATGGTCGCGGCCTGCGCACGCAGCAGGTCGCCAGTCGCCGCCACCAGCGCGTCGAGCTTGTCCGGCGTGGTGACCGCATGCACCACGAAGTTGGCCCAGACGTCCCCGCTGTCGATCGTGGAATGGGCCGTGTAGGCCAGGCCGAGCTGCTCCCGGACGGTGTCGACCAGGGGCGCCGACATCCCGCCTCCGAACAGGTTGGCCGCCAGCGCTGCCGCAAGGCGCCAGCGCTGCTGCGACATCTCCTGCGGCCGCGCGGGCGCCAGCGGATAGGCGATGTTCAGGAACACCTGCGACACCTGCGTGAAGCGCCGGGCCATGGCATGACCGACGTACTTGGCGGGCGCCGGCGGCACGGGTCGCTCGGCCGACGGGGGCATCGCCGCAAAGAGTTCCCCGGCGAGCGCCACCCAGGCGTCGACGTCGAAGTTCCCGGCCGCAGCGACGACGGTCTTGTCCGCGACGTAGTGGGACTGCACGTGGCGCAGCAGGTCGTGCCGGGTGAAAGCTTCGATGTTGGCGACGGTGCCGATCACGGGCATGCCCATCGGGTCGTCGCCCCAGATCGCGCGGTCGAGCAGGTCGCTGGAGCCATCCTGCGGATCCTCCTCGTACTCGATGGCTTCCTGGCGAATCACGTCCAGTTCGCGCTGCAGCTCGGTGTCGGGAAACGTGCTGTTCAGCACGATGTCGGCCGTCATGCGCAGCAACTGCTGCGCGTGACGGCCCAGGCCGGTCATGAAGTAGCCGGTGGTGTCCTTGCCGGTGAACGCGTTGACGTCCGCGCCCAGCCGCTCCGCATCCAGGTTGATGGCCTGCACCGAGCGGCTGGTGGTCCCCTTGAACGCCATGTGCTCCAGCACATGGCCGATGCCATTGCTGAGCGGCGTCTCGTCGCGGGAGCCCACGCGCAGGAACACGCCCACGCTGGCGCTCTGCACCTGGGGCATGGGAATGGCGAGCAGCCGCACGCCGTTCGCCAGCGTGTGCAGGGCGATGGTGGGGCGCTTCGCCGGCAGCCGGTCCATGGCTCAGCGTCCTTCCGGCAGCTGCAGCCTGGCGCCGATGCCATACAGCGCGAGCAGGCCCAGCACGTGCCCGATGGCCACGCCGGGCTCGCCCGCTTCGATGCGGCCGATGGTTTGAACATGCACCCCCAGCCGCGCGGCCGCGGCGGCCTGGCCCTCCCCCGCCGCCGTTCGGGCCTGCCTTGCCGCTGCCCCGAACGCCCGGATGGATTGCAGGGCGTCGCCGCCGATGTCTGCCGAGATGCGCTTGCCTTGGGTCATGGGTGCATTGTCGCCGCGCCCGCGGCCTGCGCGGCAGGGAGCAAGGCGACGCCGCGGCGAGCGGCGGCCGGCATCAACGATGGGCGCTGTGAACCAACGCGCTGCGCGAGAGAAAACCCGCGACGGCGTCCTTGACCATTTCCGGAGGTGTCACGGGGCCCATGTGACCCGATTCACCCAGCGAGTCCGGCGCGAAGACGTGAAAGCCCGGGGCCAGGCGATCCATCAGTGGCGCCGCTGCGAGGAAGCGCTCGCGTTCGAGTGGACGCACACCACGCCGGGTCCGCTGCCCGCCTCACGCACACTGGGAATCAGGGCTGTCATGGCTGCTCCTGGCAATGCGGCTCAGCTGCCGCACCATCGCGACCTCGGGCAATTCGTGCGCCGCGGTCCCGCTGCAGGCGAGCGTCACCTGCGAGGGAGAGGAAACCGGTTGCGGATTCAGGACCAGAACGATCGCGCTCGCGAGCGCTGCGATGGCCACGCCCAGCGCCATCAGCGGCTTTTGCAGACCCCGCAGGGTGGCGGTGGCGCCTGGGCGCCCGGGAGCGTCGGTCCGTGCCAGTGGCTGATGGATGGCGTTCATGGTCGGTCTCCTGAAGAGCGGTGCATCCTCTGCGTCCGCAAGTCCCTGTGGGTCCGATCATGGCCTGGGGGGGGCCGGCTGTCTGTGCGTTTCGGCACACCGGAGAACATCCAGAGGGCGGCGCGCGGGTGCTCGAGCAGCATCGGGGGCACAGCGGCATCGGCGTCTGGTGGGTCGAGCGCATCGAAGACTCCGCGCTGTTGCAGGTGCGGCATGCCAGCGTCCTAGGCGGCGCACGCAAAGGCCCGGAAACGCGCGTTGCGCGCGTCGAGCGCCTCCTGCGTCGCAGGCACCATGATCGGCGCACCTTCGTGGGCGAATGCCTGGCACTGTGCCACATAGGGGCGCAGGCGCTCGTGATAGGCGGGGGAGGCCGCGCCCATGTCGCCGCCGTGCTCGGTCCACGTGGTCGCCAGGATCTCCGCCGACACCATCGCGAGCGTGGTCCCCATGCCCGACAGCAGTGCAGCGCAGTGGCCCGCGTCGCCGATGACCGCGACATTGCCCTTGATCCAACTCGGCATGTGGGTCTGGCTGACCGAATCGAAGTAGAAACCCTTGGCGGCGGGATCGATGAATGCCGCGCGCAAGGCGGGCACCTGCCAGGCATCGACGCGGGAGAGCAGCTGGCTGATCAGCCTGCGGTGCGCTTCCGGATCGCGGAAGTCGTAGTCGATCTCGGCGCTGGCGGCGAGCATCAGCGCCTGCGGACCGTCGCCCGCATCGCGCACG
The DNA here is from genome assembly GCF_030316845.1 of Variovorax davisae. Taxonomy (GTDB): domain Bacteria; phylum Pseudomonadota; class Gammaproteobacteria; order Burkholderiales; family Burkholderiaceae_C; genus Variovorax; species Variovorax davisae. Next base: position 303,400 of record NZ_JASZYS010000006.1, on the reverse strand, counting down.
GCGATCGTGAGGCCCGGGACATTGAGCATGCCGCGCTCCCAGTCCCGCTGCGCCGGAAGATCGACGAGCGCGACGTAGTAGCCGAAGTGCCGGACATAGTCCTTCTCGGGCCCGAAGGCGAGCTTGCGCACGTTGGAATGAAGGCCGTCGGCACCGACCACGAGGTCGTAGCGGGCCTTCAGGCCGTCCGCGAAAGCGACGTCCACGCCGCGCGCTCCGTCGGCGAGCGACGCGATGGAGGCTCCGAAGCGGAACTCGACACCGTCCGGCAAGGCCTCCAGAAGGATGTTGTTGAGCCGGTCCCGGGAAATCTCGATGTCCTGGTCGGTCTCGTTGGCGAACCAGCGCAGATCGAGGGTCGCGACTTGCGTGCCCGTGCCGTCGAGCACCGGCGCCGGGCCGAGGATCGTGACCTTGCGGTCGTCGATCTTCGCCAGGATGCCCATGCGCTGCGCGGTCCCCAGCGCGCGCCCGCGGACGTCGATGGGCGCACCGCCGGGGCGCAGGCCGTCAGCACGCTCGACGACGCTCACCCGGTGACCGAGACGGGAAAACCACCAGGCAGCCGACAGGCCGGCCATGCTGGCCCCGGAAACAAGGACGTTCATGGATCTGCTCCTGTGCCTACAGCTTGAATTCCCTGGCCATCCGGACCACCGCCTGCTTGTCGAAGGCATTGATGTCGTCGATCAGCTCGTTGGTGAACAGCCGGTTCGGGTCGCCCAGCTCCGCCCCCAGCCTGGGGTTCTTGCTGGTCTCGGCCGTCATCGCGATGTTGGTCTGCCACCCGGCCAGCGACATCGCCCCCATGCGTTGATCGGGATCGTCGGGGCGGCGCATCCAGTTGTTCTTGCGGTCCTTGAGGATGAACGCCAGCTCCTTGCGCGCCTCGGCCTCGGTGCGGCCCTTGGGCCGGCTCTCGGGGTACACGGCCCAATGCAGGTCGATGCCCGCGTCCAGGTTGGCGTTGGAGAACAGCGTCGACTTGGCCAGCCCCTGGAACAGCGCGACCAGCGAGCCCCGTTCTTCCTTGAGCAGCTTGCGCGGCACGCAGAGCCAGCCCGAGCCCAGCTGCGCGAGCTTCGGCGTGATCGGCACGTAGCGCAGCGGCCCGCTCACCAGTTCGATGCGCGCAGCGGCGGTGTCGTAGGTCACCATGGCATCGACCCGGCCGGTGTCGATGGCCGAGCCGGCCAGCGCGCCGTCGCCGATGCCGATGTACTCGACCCCCTCGTCCTTCAGGCCCAGTTCGGCCAGCACGGTCTTGGTGATCACGATGCCGGGGTCGCCCTGGTTGCGCACGCCGATCTTCCTGCCGGCCAGGTCGGCGGCCGATTTGATCGGGCTGCCCGGCTTGACCACGATGACGTCGGCATTGCGCGGCAGCCATTCGTAGACGCTGACCAGGTCCATGGCGGGGTCCTTGGCCATCGCCGGCAGCAGCAGGCCCGGCACCGCGGGGCCGAAGTCCACCTGGCCGGCGCGCAGGCTCTGCATCGCCTGCACGATGCTCGACATGTTGACGTACTCCAGATCCACGCCATGCGATCTGTAGAAGTTGAGCCGAGGGTCCTGGCCCGAGGTGCAGAAGCACTGCTGCGGATCGTTGACCACGGCCGTGTTGGCCAGCTTCATGACCCTGATCTGCTGCAGCGCCCGGCTCGGCAAGCTGGCCGCGAGGCCCAGCGCGCCCAGCGCCTGTCCGATCTGACGTCGATTCAGCATGATGTACTCCTTGGTGGTTCAGCTGTTCACGGTGCGCTGCGAACTGTCCGCGGGCATCCAGTGCAGGACGCGCTGCTGCACCTGGCGCAGCGCGGCCGTGAGGGCGATGCCGATGACCGACAGCACGACCATCACCGCGAAGCTGCCTGCGCTGTCGGCCTGCGCCTCCGACTGGAGGATCAGCACCCCCAACCCGGCCTGGGCGCCCACGAACTCGCCGACCACGGCGCCCACCACGCTGAAGGCGGCCGCCATGTGGAGGCCCGCGAAGATGTAGGGCAGCGCGCTTGGAAACTTGGTGAAGCGAAAGATCTGCCAGCGCGTGGCCGACAGCGAACGCAGCAGGTCGATGCGGTCGGCCTCCACGGCCTTGAACCCGGCAATGCTCGTGACCAGCACCGGAAAGAAGGTCAGCAGGCAGATGATCATCACCTTCGAGCTGATGCCGAAGCCCAGCCAGACCACGATGATGGGCGCCAAGGCCACCTTGGGCACGCTCTGAAGGGCGGCGATGTAGGGCGAAGCCAGCGCCTCCAGCCGCGGCAACTGCGACACCACGATGCCGATCGCCAGGCCGACGAAGCTGCCCACCACGAAGCCGAGGAAGATCTCGCTGAGGGTGATGGCACCGTGATACCAGTAGCCGTCCTTGGCCATCGGCGCGGTGTTGAAGCCGTTCCACAGGGCGACCGCAATGTCGCTGACCGGCGGCAGCAGCTGCCTGGAAACGCCGAAGGCGCGCACGCCGACTTCCCACAAGCCCAGGATCGCCGCCAGCAGCAGCACGGCCTGGACCCGCGCGGCATTCCACAAAGATGGCTTGGCGCGCGACCGGAACGGCTGCTTCGCGTGTGGCGCGGATGCGGGCTCCGCGCCGGTGGAGAGGGTGGCTTGGGTCATGGCGGTGCGCTCCTCAAGTCTTTAGGCATCAGTCGAATGAAGCGGCATGCGAGAAGCGCTCGCGGATCGACGCCGTGGCCGCGGCGAAGACCGGGTCCGACATCACCGCCATCTCGCGCGGGCGCGGCAAGTCGATCGGCAGCACGCGCTCCAGCGTGCCGGGGCGTGGCGACATCACGAACACGCGGTCGCCGAGAAACACCGCCTCGGGGATCGAGTGCGTGATCAGCACCACCGTCTTGCCGCTTTCGATCCAGATGCGCTGCAGCTCCAGGTTCATGCGCTCGCGCGTCATCGCATCCAGGGCACCGAAGGGCTCGTCCATCAGCAGGATCTTCGGGTCGTGCAGGAGCGCGCGGGCGATCGAGGCACGCTGCTGCATGCCGCCGCTCAGCTGGCGCGGCAGCTTGTGCTCGAAGCCGTCGAGCCGGACCATGTGCAGCAGCTGCATCGCGCGCTCGCGTGCCTGCTTCATCGGGAGGCCGAGCACATCGGCCGGCAGCATCACGTTCTCGAGGATGGTGCGCCAGGGCAAAAGGATCGAGCTCTGGAAGACGACGCCCACGTCGCGCCGCGTGCCCCGGATCGACTGGCCGTCGAGCACCACATGGCCGGTGCCGTAGTCGAGCAGCCCCGCGAGGATCCGCAGCAGCGTGCTCTTGCCGCAGCCGCTGGGGCCCACGATGGTCACGAAGCTTCCCTGCTCGATGCTGCAGTCGATGTCCTTCAGCGCCAGGACGCCATCGCCGCCGTCGCCGAAGTGCTTCGAGAGCCCTTCGATGCGAATGTAGTCGGAGCGCCCGCGTGCGCGCTCATGGTTCGTGCTCATGGCTTGGCCCTTTCGTCGTCGAGGAAGCGGACGATGTGCCGTGCCAGCACCTGCGGCGCCTGCACCGCGGCGACATGGCCGGTCGCGGGCAGCAGCACGACATCGGCGCCGCGAATCCTGTCGGCCATCGACAGGGTGACGCCCGGCGGCACCACGCGGTCGAGCTCACCGGCCAGCACCAGCGTGGGCGCGACGATGTCGCCCACGCCTCTTTCCAGCGTGGTCTGCACCGTGGCAAGGCGCCGCGCCGAGCGCGCCGATGCAGGGCGCGCATTCGCGAACAGGCGGCGCAGCTCCGGCCGCTGCTGCAGGAAGGCCTCGGGGAAGAACCAGGTCGCCAGTTCCTCGGCGGTGGCCGGCAGGCCGCGCCGCAATTCGCCCAGGCGCCCCGCATCCGGACACAGCTCCTCGTAAGGTCTGGGCAGGGGCCAGGTGCTTCCGAGCACGAGGCGGTCGACCGAGCGTGGATGCAGCAGTGCCAGCGCCTGCGCAATCCTGCCGCCGAAGGACGAGCCGAACACGTGCGCGCGCCGCCATCCCAGTGCCTCGATGAATTGCTGCGCGTCGTTCGCCAGGTCCGCCAGCGTCGACGCTCGCTCCGGGCCTTCAGTCTCGCCGCAGTCGCGCTGGTCGTAGGCGATCACGGTGAAATGCCTCGACAGGTGCGGCACCAGCGCCGCGAACATCTGCCGCGAGGCTTCCGCGCCGTGCATCAGAACCAGCGGCGGACCGTCGCCCTCGCGTTCGAAGGCGATGCGCAGTTCGCCGGCGCGCACGAAGTTCGTCATGCGACGGTCCCTTCTTCCTGGTCCATCCAGAAAGTCATCTCGACCTTGAGGCCACGCGGATCGTGCAGAAAAAGCTGGTGAATCGCCCAGCCGGGAATCGGTGCTTCGGCGAACGGGACGCCTTGCGAGCGAAGATGGCCGCGCATCTCGTCGAGCCCGCGCGAGCGGAACGAGATGTGGTCCACATGGCCCGTGACGGGCTCGACCGGCCTGTCGGGCGTCGACAGGTGCGCGTAGAGGTGCACGATGGGTTGGCCGCCCGCGTACAGCCAGGTGCCGGGCGCGGGAATCTCCGGCCGGGCACCGACCGTGAGGCGGATCACGCGCGTGTAGAAGTCCTCGAGCGCCGGCAGTTCGTCCGGCGTGCAGCGGATCGTGAAGTGGTGCAGGGCGGTCACTGGCATCTCATATCCCCTTCGCGCCCGCCAAGCCGTAGGCGAGGCCGGGCATGGGAGGCACCCAGCGCGCAGCCGCCAGCGCCAGCAGCCGGATGCCGAAGACTTCCTCCGGCAGCCAGCGGGCGCGGGTGCCGAAGACGTTGAAGGTGGCGTAGCAGAGCGTCCCCTGCATCAACGGGACGTTGATCACGCTGCTCAGCTTGTGCAGGCGCATCTGCTCGAAGTCGTCGAAGTTCTGCGCCAGCACGTGCTCGCCCTCGCCGACGAACACGCGACCCCGCACGAAGAGGCATTCGGTCCACGGCGTCAGGGTCTTGCGCTTGGTGCCGTCGACCGGAAAGGTCGACGCCTCCGACGAATAGAAGCGCCGCAGGAGGATTTCGCCGGCCGCAGCGCGCGCGGTCGTCACGTTCTGCTGGATGCTGAAGATGCTGCCCGAAGCAATCCGTGAGCGGCAGTGGTCGATCCGGCGCAGCGCCTCGCCGGCGCTGGGTGCATCGGCCAGCGAATCCAGAAACCTCGCCGTGATGGCGGTGTTCGTCGGTGCGTTGATCGGGTCCATGAACAAAGTCTAGGACCGCGTATTCACCAAAGTGACATAATTTTTGATGACCCGATAACCTTGGAGTTATGGCCTTGCCAAGCACCCGCGATCCTGCCGCCGATCTGCTGCACGTCCTGCTCTCGCGCCTGAAGCTCAAGCAGCTGTCGCTGCTGCAGGCCGTCGACCGGCATCGCACGCTCGGGCGCGTGGCCGCCGAAATGCAGCTCAGCCAGCCGGCGATCTCCAAGGCGCTGCACGAGGTGGAGGACATCTTCGGCAGCAGGCTCTTCGAGCGCACGACCCGGGGGCTGGTGCCGACGGCAGCGGGCGATGCGGTGCTGCACCATGCACGGCGCTGGCTTGCCGAGCTCGAAGCGACCACCCGCGTGCTGACCTCGCTCGAAGCGGGCCGCAGCGGCCGCTTGCGGCTGGGCCTCACGCAGCAGGTGCCGAGGCAGCTCATGTCGGCGGCGCTCACGCATCTGCTCGACCGCTCGCCGCGCGTTTCGGTGATGGTGCGCGAAGGCACCACGGACGAGCTGGTCGCCGGCCTCCTCGCGCACGAGATCGACTGCGCCATCGGACGCTCTTACGACGGCGACGCGAGCGGCCTGCTGCAAGAGGCCATCTACGAGCAGGAGCCCTGCCTGCTGGTCGGTGCGAAGAACGTCAAGCGGCTCTCGCGCGGGCCACTGGACTGGGCACGGCTGGCGCAGCTCGACTGGATCCTGCCACCGCCCAACACGCCGATGCGCAGGACCTACAACGCGATCTTCGTGGGCGCAGGCGTGCAGCCGCCGCTTCCGATCCTGGAGACCACCTCGATCCGAAGCATGGAGATGGTGCTGCACCAGGAGCCCAACGCGATCACCATCTTTGCGCGTGACGTGGCGGCCGACATGGAGCATGCAGGCCACTGGGCCGCTCTCCCCTGGCGGCTGAGCTGGAACCTGCCGCCGGTGAGTTTCTTCACGCTGAAGGAACTCGAAGGGCATCCCGTCGTGCGATCACTGCGCGGCGTGGTGGCCGAGACCGCGCGGCGCATGAAGCAGGCCGCCGGCTGAAGGTGCTGCCAAGGCCATGTGGCGTGCCGCGCGTGGCTATCGCTCCGGTTGCAGCTGGCTTCCGATCCACTCGCACAAGGCGCTTGCGCGCTGCTCGAAGCCGAAGATCGCCGAATAGTGGTTGGCGTCCGGTTGGGGCGCGCACATCGACAGGTTGCCCGCACCGGTCCATGCGGCATGGAAAGCGGTCGACTGCCGCACGAACTCCGCGCTCTCTTCATCGCCCCAGGTCAACAGAACCGGCGTGGAACAAGCGCGAACCGAAACGAGCGGCGAGTTGCGGCGGATCACGCCGTCGTCCAGCTGTAGCTGCGGCTGCAGGTAGCTGTGGCGCAGCGGTTCCAGGTCGTACAAGCCGCTGACCAGCACCGCGGCCCGGAACGGGTCCTCGGGCAGGCCGTAGTCGTCCGACCAGCGCGTCTGCAGCGCCATGGCGGCCAGCTGGGCGCCGGCCGAGTGCCCGCCGACCGCCAGGCGCGCCGGATCCCCGCCGTGCTGTTCGATGTTGCGCAGCACCCAGGCCAGTGCCGCCCGGGTCTGGCGCGTGATCTCGTCGATGCCGACCCACGGCGCCAAGGCATAGTTCACGACCACGGTCGTGATGCCCAGCGCATGCAGGCCCAGCGCGACGCAGCTGAAATCCCCGGCCGAGAAGGCCCGCCAGTAGCCGCCGTGGATGAAGACGAAGACCGGCGCGCGGGGCTGCGCAGCCGGGAAGATGTCCAGCGTCTCGGCCAGCGTCGGCCCGAAGGGAACGCCCTGCAGGCCGGGCAAGCGCTCGCGCGCCAGCCGGCTGCGTTCGACATAGTGGCGCTGGTAGGCGCCGGGGTCGCTCAGCCCGGCCGCCGGGTTGTACTCGGCGTCGATCTCGGCCTGGCTGGCGAACTGGCGGTAGAGCATGGGTGGCTTCATCACATTCCCAGATAGGCTTGGCGGATCGCCGGATCGTCGATCAACGAGGCCGACGGCCCGTGCCGCACCACATGGCCGTCTTCCATCACGTAGGCCGTATCGGCGATCGACAGCGCCGCATAGACGTTCTGCTCCACCAGCCCGATGGTCATGCCCTGGGCACGGATCGCGCGCAGCGCGGCGAACACCTCGTCGGCCATGGCCGGTGCCAGACCCAGGCTCGGCTCGTCCAGCAGCAGCACGCGCGGCATGGACATGAGGCCGCGCGCCAGCGCCAGCATCTGCTGTTCTCCGCCGGACAGCAGGCCGGCCGGGGTGGCGCGCCGCTCCTTCAGCCGCGGGAACAATTCGTACATCAGGTCCACCCGCGCCTGCCAACCCTTGCGCGCGCGCGGCAGGTAGGCCCCGATGCGCAGGGTCTCGGCGACGCTGAAGTCCGCAAACACCAGGCGGCCTTCGGGCACCAGCGCGATGCCGTCGTCCACGCGCTGGTGGGCGAAACGGCCGGTCACGTCGGCGCCGTCGAAGCGGATGCGGCCCGAACGCAGCCTCAGCAGGCCCGCCAGCGAGCGCATCAGCGTGGACTTGCCCGCGCCGTTGCTGCCGATGATGGCCGTGATCGATCCGGCCGGGATCGCGACGTCGACCTGGTCGAGCACCTGGATCTCGCCGTAGCCGGCGCTGGCCCCGAGGGCCTCAAGCAGGGACGGCATGGCGTCGTTCTCCCAGGTAGGCTTTGATGACGCGGGGATCGTTGGCGACCTCCGCCGGCAGGCCCTCGACCACCTTGCGGCCCTCGTGCATGACGACGATGCGGTCGCTCAGGCGCATCAGCGCCTTCATCACGTGCTCGATGATGACGATGCTCAGGCCATGGCGCTGCCGCACTTCGCGGATCAGTTCTAGCGCCGCGCCCACCTCGGTGGCGTTGAGCCCGGCCAGCACCTCGTCGAGCAGCAGCAGGCGGGGCCGGGTCGCCAATGCGCGGGCGATCTCCAGGCGCTTGCGTCCCGCCAGGTTGAGCTGCGAGGCCGGCAACTCGGCCCGATCGGCGAGCCCGGTCTCGCGCAGCCATTCGAAAGCCTGTTCGCGGGCGGCGGCCGGGGACGCGATGCGGCCGCGTCCGTACATGGCAGCGACGGCCACGTTCTCCAGCACGCTCATGCCCGGAAAGGGCCGCACGATCTGGAAGGTGCGTGCCACGCCCAGCGCGTTGATGCGCTCCGGCGGCTGCCCCTGGATGGCCTGGCCTTCGAGCATGATCTGCCCCGACGAGGGTTTGACGTTGCCCGCGATCATGCTGAACAGCGTGGTCTTGCCGGCGCCGTTGGCGCCCATCACGCCGAGGATTTCTCCGGGCCTGACGTCGAAGCTGACATCGTCGACCGCCAGGTTGCCGCCATATCGGCGGGCGAGGTTGCGCACCGAAAGCAGGCTCACGCCGTCCTCCCGACGACGGCGCGACGCTTGAGCGACGCCGAACGCCGCCGGGCCCACAGGCCCGACAGTCCGGACGGCGCCAGCAGCACGAAGCCGATCAAGAGCGCGCCCAGCAGGATCATGTAGGTCTGGGGCGCCCGGGCCCACAGCAGCTCGCTCAGGAACAGGATGAAGGCCGCGCCCAGGACCGGCCCCGCGGGCCGGTCGCTGCCCCCGATGATCGCCATCGTCACGATGGTGAACGAGGTGGTCGGACTGAACAGCTGCATGGGCTCGAAATAGGTGCTGCGCAGCACGCTGAGCGCGCCCACCATCGCGGGAATGACGGCCGACACCGCGAAGGCGAGCATCTTGATGCGCGTGACGGGCACGCCCACCGTGGCCGCGGCCGTCTCGTCCTCGCGGATGGCCCGCAGCGCAGCGCCGAGGCGCGAGCGGGTCAGCCAGACGTTGAGCGCGGTGGCGGCCAGGGCCAGCCCCAGCATGGGGTAGAACAGGACGACGGTGTCGGGCGTGTCGATCAGCAGCCGACCGCCGGCGCCGAGCGATGCCTCGATGGCCACCACCACGTACTTCAGGAACTCCGAGATGCCCAGGGTCAGGATCACGAAGTAGGGACCGCGCACGCGCAGCGCCGGATAGCCCACCACCAGCGCGAGCGCCGCCGCCGCCACGCCGGCCAGCGGCAGGATCGCCACGATCGGGATCTGCTGCCAGCCCAGCGCCATGATGTAGGCGCCAAGGCCGAAGAACACCGCGTGGCCCAGCGAGATGTAGCCCGTCATGCCCGAGAACGCGACCCAGCTGCCGGCCAGGGCGACCCAGGCGCACAGTTGCGTGAGGACGCCTACGCCATAGGCACTCAGGAGCAGGGGCGACAGCGCGGCAACGCCGGTCAACGACGCGACGACCGTCAGGCCACTCTTGTCGACGGAAGAAATGACAGTGCGTGCCATCAATTGGCCTTTCGCCCGAACAGCCCCTGCGGCCGCACGAACAGAATGAGAATGAACAAGCCGTAGACCAGGATCGAGCGGTAGGCCGCCGAGGTCAGCGTCACGCCGTAGACCTCGACGAAAGCCAGCAGCAGGCTCCCCGCCACGGCACCGCCGAGCGAGCCGAGGCCGCCGAGGATGACCACCACGAAGGCCGCGATCGTGAAGGGAAAGCCGCCGAAGGGGGTCACGCTCTCGGTCATGCTGATCAGCGCCCCGGCCAGGCCGGCCAGTGCGAAGCCCAGGCAGAACACCACGAGGTTGATGCGATCGGCATCGATGCCGACCAGCGAGGCGGCGTCGCGCTGCTGTATCAAGGCCCGAATCGCGATGCCGAAGACGCTCAAGCGCAGGAAGCACAGCACCGCCAGCGTCGCGCCGGCACTGATGCCGAGGATCACCAGTCGATTGAGGGCGATCGACACGCTGCCCCACTGCACCAGCGTGTCCATGTAGCTGTAGCTGCGCGCGTCGGCCGTGAACACCAGCGACATCAGGTTCTGCAGGATGATCGAGACGCCGAAGAAGATCAGCAGCGAGTTGGCTTCCAGCCGCGCCGCGATCGCGGTGTTGCGCACCAGCCGCTTGAAGAACAGCGTGTAGCAGGCGATGCCCAGGCCCACTGCCAGCAGCATCGCACCGAAGAGCCCCAGCAGCGGGCTCAACCCGAGCAAGGTGAAGCCGCTCCAGGCCACGTACCCGCCCAGCACCATCAGGTCGCCATGGGCCACGTTGAGCAGGCGCATGGCGCCGTAGATGAGGTTCAGGCCCAGCGCCACCAGGGCGTAGGTCGATGCGAGCATCAACGCCGCCAGCAGCAGTTCGGGAGACAGGATCTGTGCCATGGAATTCGCCGAGGCCTCTGGGGAAGGGGGCCCGGCCTACTTCTGCCAGCCGCTCTTCGCGACGAAGGGCGCGGTCTGCTGCGACGGCGGATAGACGATCTGGCCCTTGCCCTGCTGGAACTGCAGGAACATGGCCGGCGTCAGGCGGTTCTGGACGCCGTCGAAGGCGACCGGGCCGTCGATGGTGTCGAAGGTGCCGGAGGCGATGGCGGCGCGCAGCTTGTCCTTGTCCAGGCCCGCCTTGGCGACCGCTTGCTGCAGGATCTCGGCCGACACCCAGGCGAGTGCCACGTCGAGGTAGTCCGGTGCCTCGCCGTACTTGGCCTGGTAGGTGTCGAAGAAGGGCTTCGCCTTCGGCCAGGCCTTCTGGTCGGGCGACCAGTGGCCCAGGGTGACGATGTTGTCCAGGTTGGCGCCGAACATCTTCGAGAAGAAGGCGATGCTGGGCCCGACCGCCACGAACTGGAAGGGCGCCCGGATGTCCTGCTCGCGGGCCTGCTTCATGTAGAGCATCGAGTCTTCGGGGTAGGACAGCGAGATCACCGCGTCCGGTGCGGCGCGCTTGATGGCCACCATGCTCGCGGTCATGTCCTTGATGCCCGGCGCGTATTCCTCGTTGTAGACCACCTTGATGCCGGCGCCCTGCACGGCAGGCACCAGGTAGCGCTTGATCTCCTGCGGGAAGGGCAGCTGGACGGTGTTGATCGCCACCGCCTTGACGCCCTGCGCCTGCATCAGCTTGGCCAGCTCGTTGCCCAGCGCATCCGGGATGGCCGAGGTCGGGAACCAGATGTTCCGGGCCTTGAGCGAACGGATCTGCAGCGAGGCGGCGGAACTGCCGACCATCGGGAACTTGTAGCGCTCCAGCACGCCGACCACCGCGAAGTGCGCGGGCGAACCCCAGGGCGACAGCAGCAGGTCGACCTTGTCGCTGGTGATCAGCTTCTCGTAGATCGCGGCGGCCTTGGCCGGGTCGGACTGGTCGTCGTAGACCACCAGCGCCACCGGCCGCTTGGTGCCCGCCACATCGAGGCCGCCGGCTGCGTTGACCTGCTCCGCCCACAACTGGTAGGCGTTGAGCTGGCCGGCACCGGCGGCGGCGAAGGCACCCGTCTTGGCCATGCTCATGCCGATGCGCACGGGCTCGGCCGCTGCCCAGCTGCCGGCGGCCATCGCGAGCACGAGTCCGGTCGCGAACATCCGAAAGACTTTCAGTAGTTTCATCATGGAGCCCTTGAGTTGAGGAAGTGCGGTCAGTGGCGCGGTGCCACGGTTCCGGTGGGTGAACTGTTGGCGGCCTTGAAGACCTGGCCCGCGACCCATTCGTCGCCCATGGCCGAGCGGATCACCTGCGAGCGCACGGCGTCGGGCAGGCAGGTGACTTCGCCGTAGAGGATCGACCAGCGCTGGCAGTGCTCGACCAGCGGACGCTCCGCCGCTTCCCAGGCTTGGAGCGCCGCGGGAATGTCGCGCGGATCCTGGGCCTGTTCGAGCGCCACCGCCATGGCCAGGCCGTTCTGCATCGCCATGCCGCCACCCTGGCCCAGGTTGGGCGGCTGCGCGTGCGCGGCGTCGCCGACGATCGCCGTGCGGCCGGCCGACCAGGCGCGGCTGCGCGTGACGCTGTAGACGCCCCAGCTCAGGGTGTCGCCGATGCGTTCGATCAGGTGGGCCCAGCGCGGGAAGGCGTCGATCCACAGTTGCCGGTTCAGCGGCAGGTTGCGCGCTTCGTCGTCCCGCAGACAGGTCAATGCGAGATAGATCTGCGTCGCATTGACCGGCGTGACCAGGAGCCGGCGGGTGCCGTTCCAGTTCTCGATGTACTTGCCGACATCCTGCGGCGGGAAGTCGCCGGCGCGGGAGTCGATCATGGTGCGCAACGCGCCCTCGCGGGTCTGCTCGTGCAGCAGCTCCAGTCCCAGGCTCTGGCGCACGCGCGACCAGATGCCGTCGACGCCCACGGCCAGGTCGGCGCGCACCGTCTGTCCGTTGGCCAGCAGCAGCTCGCCGCCGGCCGTGGCGCCGATGGTCTCGGCGTGGGTGACGACCTTGACGCCGGCGCGCTCGCAGGCCGACTTCAGGGAACCGAGCAAGCGGCTGCGCAAGACCGTCAGCAGGCGCTTGTCCGAGGCGATCGGCGCCGATTCGATGATCTGGTCGCGATTGTCACGCTGCTCGAAGTGCGTGCCGTGGAACGCACCTTCGGTGGCTTCCTCGTAGGCGCCGAGTGCCTCGAGCACGCGCAGGCCGTTCTCCCAGATGTAGATGCCCGAGCCGGCCGCACGCAGCTCGGATTGCCGCTCGTAGACGGTCACGTCCCAGCCGCGCTGGGCCAGCGCGGCCGCGGTGGCCAGGCCGCCGATGCCGCCGCCGGAGATGATTGCGCTTCTTGCCATGGTGTTGTCTTTCAGGCTGTTGGATGCCGAACGGGGAGCTGCTCAGGCCGCGTCGACCAGCTCGACCTCGGCGCGCGCCGACAGCTGTCGCGGCGCCGGGCGCTTCACGTACCACTCGCTGAGCAGACCGTCGGGGTCGCGCAGGAGGATCGAACGCTTCCAGGGCAGATCGACCTGGCGCGCAATGGCCACGCCCTGCGCCTGCAGGCCCGCGATGGCCGCTTCCAGCGTGGCCTCGTCGGCCAGCTGGAAGCTCGCATGGTGGTAGCTCGCGCCGTTCGCGGGCACCAGCACGAGGTGGTGCTCGTACTGGGCCTGGGTGGCGCCGAGGTACACGACGCCCTCCTCGCGCGCCACCACGCGCAGGCCGCCGATCTCGGTGTAGAAGCGCGTCATCTCCTCGATGCGCGCCGTCTCGAGCACGGCATGCGTGATGCGCCAGGGGCGCATCGGCGCCGCGCTGTTGGTGCGCAGCACCGGGTCCGTGTCGTAGCGGCCTTCGGTGAAGCCCTCGGCGGCCAGCGGGTCCCAGTGCGTGGTGAGGAGTGCCATCGGCCCGCTCAGGACCTGGCGCCAATCCTTGACGGTGTCGCAATAGAACTCGTTGTAGTTGCCGTCGGGATCGAACATGTAGACGCTGTGCGCCACTTGATGATCGACCGTGATGTCGGTGGGCACGCCGTCGTCCTTCAAGCGCCTGAAGGCCGCCACCAGGTCGGCTTCGTTCTCGAGTTCCCAGGCCAGGTGATTGAGGCCGGCATGCAGGCCGATGGTGCCGGGCAGCTGCAGCAGGCCGTCCTTGCCGTAGCGGTCCACGCCATTGGTCTTCTGGATCATGCCGAGGTCGTGCGGGGTATGGCCGGTTCCGAGGAAGGTGGCGATCAACTCGGGCTCGGTGAACTCCACGCGCAGGCCGCACACATCGCTGTAGAAGCGCTCGGACGTCGGGATGTCGTCCACCCACAGATTCACGTGGCCGAGGCGGCGCGGGGCGAAGTAGGAGGCGGGTCGAGTGGCAGTCATGGGAGGCCTTTCATGGGTCGCGAAGCGCCGTGCGATGCAGGACCGGGGCATCGATTTCCTTGGCATCGGCAAGCGCGAAAACTGTTCGTTTCGGGGGACTCGAGTTGCGATCGAAGTGAACTCTAAAAGTCGCCCGGAGCGCTGTCAATAGCGAATACCATTCAGTTTTGAAAATTTGACGACCGCCGATTGGAAGCACAATTGGTGCATCGAGCGCTGCGGTCATCGCCGTCGGCGCGAGCACCAAAAGAAGGCACGGCACATGGTTCAACGCAAGAAGGAAGGGGTTCGCGACGCGATCCTCGAGGCGGCATTCCGCCTCTTCAGCGAGCAGGGTTACAGCGAGACATCCATTCCCGGCATCGCACGCGAGGCGGGCATGTCGACGGCCAACGTCTACGTCTACTTCCAATCGAAGATCGACATCCTGTTCCAGCTGTATTCGCCGTGGCTGCTGGGGCGTCTGGACAAGCTCGAGCGTGCCCAGCGCCGCATCGCGGACCCGCAGGAGCGCCTGCGCAAGCTGCTGCTGACGCTGTGGCGCGACCTGCCCAGGGAGAACAACGGGTTCACCAACAACGTGATGCAAGCCGTCTCGACCAGCGGCAATGGCGACTACAGCCCGGCGCTGCGCCAGCTGTTCCAGTCGCGCGTGGCCGGATGGATCCGCGAGTGCCTGGCGACGCCGCCCGAAGAAAGCAACATGCTCGCAAGCCTCGCGCTCATGGCGTTCGACGGCTTCGCGATGAACGTCCGCCTGGCGCACAGCCCTCCGTGCAACGACGACATGGCGCAGCTGTTCAGCCGCTTGTTCGCCGGCGCCGCCGCGAGGTCCACGTCGACGCCATGAAGGCGCTCCAGAGCTCGATTGGAGTGGTGCCGCAGGCCATTCGATGACGCGGGCATCGGTGGCGCATGCTCAGCGGCTGCCCGTTCCTGGTGCTTCGGCATCAGCGCCTGCACCAAGTTCGCTTGTCCGCGAACGTTGCCCGGACACGACGCGGCCTCGGCGTTCCTGGCAGGCTAGGCCTGCAGTTCGTCGAGGTAGCAGGCCATCGAATGATGGCGATAGGGTACCTCGCCGATCTCGTCATAGCGGCAACTGCCGCTCTCGAACGCGACAGTCGGCGCTTGCCGATCGTCCAGCCGGTCCAGCGTGTCCTGCGTCACCAGCAGGTACTCCGCTTCGGGCACCGGGTTCTTCAGCAGCCGATGGGCAACGATGACGCTCTTGCCGATGAACTTCGAATGCCCCTTGACCGCCATGGTGTTGGCCGGACCGCAGTGCGCGATGAACTTGAGCGTCAACAGGTGCATGCGGGTGCAGGCGCCGCACTGGCAGACGCGCCCCTTTTCCTTTTCCTTGAGGTGCAGGTGAAAGTTGAGGAACATCTTTTTGGCCTGCGCCAGGAGTTTGTCCAGGGTGGGCGGGGTCATGCAATAGAACAGCACCGCATCGCCCTCGAACTCCGACACTTCGAGTCCGATCTCGTTGGAATCCACCAGCAGCTCCAGCAGTTCGCTGATGATGTGCTGGCTGTGGCTGATCTCGGTCTCGGTGACGAACTTCGTGAATCCGCCGATATCGGGGATGAAGAAGAGGACATTGGGAAAGCTCGAGGACTCCGCCATGGCGCGCTCCACAACTTGATGCGGCGGGGACGGCCGCGGGCACAGGGTAGCGCAGAACGCCCCTGGCCGCAGCCCCGCAACACTCAAGACGTCGATACGTTCAGGCTCACGTCGATGTTGCCGCGCGTGGCCTTCGAGTAGGGGCAGATTTCATCCGCGGCGTGGGCGATCTCCTGTGCCAGGGACGGGTCGAGGCCGGGAAGGAAGGCGTTGATCCTGGCCTGCAGGAGGTAGGCGCTCCCGGACATGCCCAGGTCGACTTCGATGTCGACAGCGAGGTCGGCCGGCAACTGGACCTTGCGCTGCTTGGCCACGAGCCCCAGCGCACCGGTGTAGCAGGCGGACCAGGCACCTGCGAAGAGCTGTTCGGCGCTCGGGTGCAGCGGGAGGTTCTGGAAGGCATGGACCAGCGTCGGGTCGTTGGGCGTGGTCAGCCGCATGTCGACGTGGTCTTCGCCGGCGCGGCGCGTCTCGCTGCGGTTCAGCGTCGTGTGGGTCTTGCCGGTCAAGAGGACTTTTTGGATCTGGGTGGTCATGTGAAACTCCTTGGGAGACAGGTTGATGTTACATCGCATTCGATTGCATCGCATGCGATGGATTGAATGGTAGTGAGGTCGGCCCCGCAGGTCAACGACTCGCTGGCGCAAAATTGCATCAAATCGTTTGCGACTCCATCGCATCCGATGTAATATGCCCAGGCCATCTTTCCTGCAGGTGAATCCCATGAAATCGAGCAAGCCATCCGACCCTTCCAGCCGAAAGCTGGGTGACTTCCTTTGCTTTGCGGTCTATTCGGCCAACCTCGCCTTCGGCAAGGTCTACCGGCCGGTCCTCGACAAGCTCGGCCTGACCTACACCCAGTACGTCACGGTGATCGCGCTGCTCGAGGAAGACGATCAAACCGTCAGTGGCCTGGGCGAAAAGCTCTTCCTCGAATCGAACACGCTGACGCCGATCCTGAAGAAGCTCGAAGCCATGGGCTACGTGGAACGCGCACGCGATGTGCTCGACGAGCGCCAGGTCCGCGTGCGGCTCACCAAGGAGGGGCGGCGCCTGCGCGAGAAGACGTCGGCCATCGACCTGGGGGACGCATGCGGCCTCACCAGCGATCAGTTCGATGCGCTGCAGAAGGAGATCGTGGCGTTGCGCAACAACCTGGTCAGCGCAGCGCACGCTTCGGGCTGACCGCGCCCTTGCTGCCCCGGGGCATCGGGCGCATCATCGCGCCACCCATCTGCCAGGCGATCGCCCACCGTGCACCGCGCCGCCCATCGGCACTGACGAGGAGCACCCATGCAAGCCGCCCCGTTGCTCGATCTGGCCATCGTCGGCGCTGGCGCCGCGGGCGTCATCCACCTGCACTACGCCCGGCAGTCGGGCCTCGAGGCGCTGCTGCTGGAGAAGGAGGGCGGCGTCGGCGGCCTGTGGCGCCGGCTTCCGGCATGGCAGGACATCCAGATCAGCCCGGCCGACTGGACCGTCGGCGACCTGCCGCTGGGTGGCTCGATGCAGCCGCACATCCTCGCCAACATCGAGGCCTGGGTCGAGCGCTTCGGCCTCGCCGACCGCATCCGGCTCGACAGCCCGGTCTCTCGCGCGCGCCACACCGGCACATGCTGGGAACTCGATACGCCACAAGGCACGGTGCGGGCGCGCCATCTGGTGGCGGCCACCGGCGGCCACAACACGCCTGCCATTCCCGATGTGGTTCGACGCGCGAGCACGGTGCGGGAACTGCATTCCAGCGCCCTGCGCGATCCGGCCGAACTGACGGGTCGCACGGTGCTGGTGGTCGGCGGCGGCGCCTCGGCCTTCGACTTGATGGACCTGTGCCTCGAGTACCAGGCCGGGCGGGTCGTCTGGGCGTACCGGGGCTTGCGCTGGTTCACGCCCACCGGCAAGCCGAAGATCGTCGCCGGCAGCGTGCGGCCCTTCGCGAAGATGCAGGCGAACGGCATGACCGTCGCGCAGCAGAACGAGATGATCGGCGCCGACCTGCTGGCCCGCTATGAAAAGTTCGGCATCCAGTCGATCCGGCCCGACAAGCCGCTCGATGTGCAGCAAGACCAACTCATTCCCGGCCGCGCTCGCATGCTGGCCTGCTTCGGCGATCTGGAGCGGCATCCGGCCAGCGTCGAGGCCATCGAGGGGCCCGACGTCACGCTGTCGGACGGCACGCGCCTCGCGGTGGACCTTCTCCTGTGGGGCACCGGCTACCGGACCGACCTGTCGTACTTCGAGGAGCCGCGCATCGCAGGCATCCGCACCGTCGGCGAGCTGGCCTCGCGCTGCGCCTGCATCTTCCGCAGCCTGGATGCGCCGGACCTCTATTTCCCGGGCGTGGGCCTGGACGGCATCGGCTCCGCGCCGTGGTACTTCATGCTGATGGCACGCTCGGTCATGTCGCACATCCGCGGCACCGCGCAGCTCGACATGGCGCCGCTCTCAGGCAGGCTCAACCACTTCGACGTCGTGCGCCACCTCGCCGAGCGGGACGTCGGCAGCTACGCCGGGGAGCGGGGCTGGGACTTCTATCGCGCGTTGGCACTGGGCACGCCGGACGACCAGCCCTACCCATTGCTCTGAAGCAGGACCGCGGCCGAAGGCACGCGTCACGCAGCCATCACCGCCACGCTGGAAGAGGTGGCGGCATGTCGCTTTCCCCTCGAACCCGCCAGCGCCTGCTCTCCGCCGGCGCGCTGATCGGCTTCTTCGTGCTGTGGGAGCTGGTCTGCCTGGCCTTCGGAGTGTCCGAGCGGACTTCGCGCTACCATCGCCAACCCCGACGCGGCCAGCGCCGCCCTCGGCCCCATGACCATGACCGCGACGCCCGCCACCTTCCTCGACTGCGCCTGGCTGCTGGCCGACCCTGGCGTGGAGCCGGCGCGGCGCGATGTGCGTGTCGGCCTGGCGGGAGGGCGGGTGGTTTCCATCGAGGCGCGGCCGGGCGCGGGCGGCGACCGCCGCAGGCTGGCGCTGCCGGCACTCGCCAACGCCCACGACCATGCGCGCACTTTTCGCAGCGCCACGCTGGGCGCGTTCGACCAGCCGCTGGAAAGCTGGCTGCCCTTCGTCGGCGTGGTGCCGGGCATGGACCCGTACCTGTGCGCCGCGACCTCGTTCGCACGCTCGGTGCGCAACGGCGTCGCCCACCTCATGGTGCACTACACCCGCGTGCAGGGCGGCATGCCCTACGTGGACGAGGCGCGCGCCGTGGCACGCGCCGCGCGCGACGTCGGGGTGCGCATCGGCTTCGCGGTGGCCATGCGCGACCGCAACGGCATCGCCTACTGCGACGACGCCACGGTGCTGGCCGCGCTGCGCCCCGGCCTGCGCGACCCCGTCGCCCAGCGACTCGCCGTGCAGCCGGTCGCGCCCGCGCAGCAGCTCGCGCTGGTCGACGAGGTCGCCGCGATGGTGCAGGACGACGGCTGGGGCGACCACGTCACCGTGCAATACGGCCCGACGGCCGTGCAGTGGTGCAGCACACCCCTGCTCGAAGCCATCGCGCGAGCTTCGGCCGACACGGGCCGGCCCGTGCACATGCACCTGCTCGAGACCCGCTACCAGCGCCAATGGGCCGACCGGGCGCATCCGGGCGGCATCGTGAAGTTCCTCGACAGCATCGGCCTGCTCGGCCCGCGCCTCACGCTGGCGCATTGCGCCTGGGCGCGGCCGGACGAGCTGGCATTGATCGCCGAACGCGGCGCGACCATCGCCGTCAACACCAGTTCGAACCTGGGCCTGAAGTCCGGCATCGCTCCCCTGCCCGCCATGCTCGCGCAGGGCTGCCGCGTGGCCATGGGGCTCGACGGCATGGCCTTCGACGAGGACGACGACGCGCTGCGCGAGGCGCGCCTGGCCTATGCGCTGCACCGCGGCTGGGGCTTCGACACCACCATGACGCCGGCGCAGCTGTGGGGCTTCGCGTCGCGCAACGGCCCCCGCAGCGTGTCGGGCGCCGGCGCACCGGCGGGCGGCCGCATCGCACCCGGCGCGGTGGCCGACATCGTGCTGCTGGACTGGGACGCGCTCGACGACGATGCCCTGTTCGCCGACACCGACCCGCTCGACCTGCTGCTGGCACGCGGCAACGGCAGCCACATCGCGGGCGTCATCGTCGGCGGCCGCACCGTGGTCGAGGCGGGCCGGGTGACCGGCATCGACG
Organism: Variovorax davisae; assembly: GCF_030316845.1. GTDB lineage: Bacteria > Pseudomonadota > Gammaproteobacteria > Burkholderiales > Burkholderiaceae_C > Variovorax > Variovorax davisae. The sequence goes on along the minus strand of NZ_JASZYS010000006.1, from coordinate 283,741 downwards.
AGGCGGCGCTGCGCGCCGAGTTGCTCGCGCGCACCCGTGCCGCCCTGGCCGCCGACGCCACGAACGGCGGCTGGCGCGCCACCGTGGCCGCGCTGGCGCAGGACCTTGCTCCTTTCTATCGCGTCGGCCGCATGGGCGGCTGCTGCGGCTGACACCCAGGAAACACCAGACATGACCCGCATCAAGATCAGCGCCGGCGGCTTCGACTTCGTCGCCGCCACGCACCCCGACGCACCCCTCACCGTGGCGGCGTTCTGCAAGCTGCTGCCCTACCGGCAGCGGCTCATCCACGTGCGCTGGAGCGGCGAAGGCTGCTGGGTGCCGCTGGGCGACTTCCGGCTCGGGGTCGGCTTCGAGAACCACACCAGCCACCCCTCGGTGGGCGACATCCTGTTCTACCCGGGCGGCTACAGCGAGACCGAGATCATCCTGGCCTACGGCGCCTGCAGCTTCGCGAGCAAGATGGGCCAGCTCGCCGGCAACCACTTCTTGACCATCGTCGAAGGCAAGGACAACCTGCGCGCGCTCGGCACCAAGGTGCTGTGGGAAGGCGCGCAGGACGTGCTGTTCGAACTGGACCGGGTCGCGGCCTAGTGCCTAGTAGCGCCGACGAACCGCGGCGCCGCCGTTGGGTCCCACGCAGCCTTCGCGATAGACGCCCTTGGCGCACGTCACGTGCGGCGGCGGCGGCGCCTTCTTGACCACCGCGGCCCCGTTGGGGCCAGCGCAGCCGGCGCGATAGACCCCGGCTGCGCACGTGACCGCCCAGGACGCAGACGGAATCACGCCCAGAATGCCCAATGCGGCGGCGGCGGCGAGTAGGTGGTGCTTCATGACGGCTCTCCTTGGGTGGTGAATCGGGTCGGAGGTGAGGATGACGCGTACGGCGCCGTCACGGCACCGGCACGACCTCGTAGTAGACGCCGCTGGAGCCGAAGTAGGGCTTGTACCAGGTGGCGCCAAACTGATAGTAGTTGGCGCCGTTCACCACCATGCTGCGAGCCCCTGCGGGCAACGCTGCCACTTGGGTGCCGAGCGGCATGTTGCCCTGCACCACATAGGCCGGCGGCGGCACGACCATGGCGGGCGGCGGCACGATCACCGCGGCGGGACGATTGGCATCGACGATCGCCGCGCCCACCGCCATGCCGGCGACCGCGCCGGCAGCGGCGCCGCAGCCATAGCAGCCCGCGGGACGGTAGTAGGGATGGTAGGGGTGGTATCCGCCGACGGCCACCGCGCCGCCACGCCAGCCGCCCGCGGCCGCGATCCATGCATGGGCACCGGACAGGGGAACGAAGGCGCCAGCCAAGACGGCGGCCCCGAGGATGAGTGTCTTGATCTGCTTCATCGCCATGCTCCTCGACGCGGTCACTTGCCCGGGCCCATCTGCTTGAACTCCAGCCTGGCAGCGCGCGGCGGGATGGTGGCGCTGAAGGTCTTCGCCGGCACCGGCGCATCGAGCTTCCACTCCGAGAGTTCGACCGTGAAGGTCGGCTGGCGCTCGCCCGAGCGATAGGAGACGATCAAGAGGCGCGGCAGCTTGTCCGCGGCGCCGATCCAGATTTCCCAGTCCAGTCCCGGGGCGGCGAATGCCAGGTGCTCGGTCTTGACGCCGCCGATGGTCGTCTGGCCGACCCACAAGGCGCTTGCAAGGTCTTTGGTCAAGAAGGCATAAGGGTCCGCGACCAGCAGGTCCAGGAAAGGCGCGGTGGCGTCGGACCCTGGCTGCAGGCTCTGCATCAGCGCTTCGATCGCGCCGCCCGCGGCATCGCGCTGCGCATAGAACTTGTGGTCGGCGCCGATCACGGTAACCGTCTTGCCGTCGTAGAAGCTGTCGCTCGGAAACAGGTCGCCGCGCGCCTCGACGAAAAGCTTGTCGGGCCGCTGCATCACCACCCGCGTCGACGCCATCAGGCTCACGAACTGCCCTGTGGGCGAGGGCGTCGGCACGATGCCGCGCACCTTGAAGCGCAGGGTCCTGGCGCCGGCCAGCGTGTCGCTCATCCCCTTGAGCAGCGCGAGCGCGCGTTCGTCCCTGAAGTCCCTGGCGGGCGCGGCCGCCTGCGCCGACTGGTTGTCCTGCGCCAGGGCGGCGCGCCCGGTGCCGGCCAGCGCCGTTGCCACGAGAAGCAAGGCCAGGCCGAGGCGACGATGAAACAGATTCGAGCTGAATGTCATCGGTGTGCTCCGGAAGTTGGGATCCATGAGAGCCGGGGGCATGGTCCACCTCGCGCCGTGCGGCCGCAGTCCGATGCGACGGCCGAGGGACCCAGCGCCAGTGGGGCAAGGACGGGCCTGTTGTAGTCGAAGTTCGGCTTTCCGTCCACGATGCAGTGGTGCAGGCCGCTGACCATCGGCCTCGACAGATCCCGGTGCAGTTGTCATTCTTTTCGATACATTTAGCAAAAAATCGACGGAGTGAGTTGGCTGCGACAACTGCAGCCCGACCTGGCCCGTGGCCCGCTGGCCAGTGGCAGCTACAACTCCCACCCCCACGGCACTGCCTACGCCGGGGCCGCAGCCTTGGCAGCACACGCCGCTTCGGCATATCCACGGCCACCTCGGACGGGCGTCGCGTCTGCACGGCCGGCGGCACGCATGACGTCGACTGTTCGGGGATGCCCGGCGGTTTGCTGATGACGATCCTTGCGCCGCACTCGTTCGGCGTGGGCAACATACGCGACGTCTCGGTAAGCGGCGACGGCAGCCATGTCTACACCGCGGCCTCCGGCCCGCCCTATCGCTGCGCCTCCTTCGGGCCGGCCTGGAAGGGGGAGACGCCGCCCGGCGTGCGCAAGGTCTTCACCTCGACCAACCGTTTGCGCTGGCCATCTACCGGACCCAACGCTCTGGCTGCCCGCGCCTGATGGCCCGATCTACTTGGCGATGCGGCTCGACTGGCCGAAGGACACGCCGCCGTCGATCGTGCCGCCTGGCGAAGGAACGTGGAAGCCGCCGGGGATCGTGGCATCCAGGTGACACCGCATTGCCGGCAGCGACCCTGACGGTGCACGGTCGGGACGAACGAGTTTGTAGCAGGCCCTGATCTGCGTGTTGAGCGGCAATCTGCCCCAGCGAACGACGCGGTTCCGGCTGGATCGGCCACGCGCCAAGGTCTTCTTGCACCACGGGCATGCAGGCAGGGCTGTAGTGTCCAGGTTCTAATCGAATCCTAAGCCGCGCTTCGTGACCGATGTTTCACGACATTTTGAAGCATCTTATTTTTTTGTTTCACGACAACGAGTTAGCTCTTATTTCTCGACGAAAAGGGGAAGATGTTTCACGAAACAGTGGCCGCCGATCGGCTTTTGAACCAAGAATGTCGCTCCTCGGTCATAATTCGGTTATTGAGTAACCATATTGGCACGCTACATGCCATCATTTCTCATGAAGCCTGCTACGACTCATGATAACGACCAGACGGATGACCTCCAGAAGACGCCCGGATCTGGCGGCTCGACCCTGTCGACCGGTGCCAGCCAAGGCTGGCCTCCCGTTTGCACCTTGGCCGAACTGGGCCGGATCCTCACACTTGTTCATGGTGTTCGCGCACCTGCAGATTCGTCCCTGAAGAAATGGAGCGCTGCGGGCTTGTTCCGGTCTTGCATGGCATCCCCGGAAGAAATCGAGGCCAGCGAAGCCCCCTCCTCCTCTCTCACCCATGACGTGCTGCAGCGGCCCCGTCGAGGCGGCCGGCCGGGCCTGAGATTGCGCACCGCGGCCGCCATCGGCCGGGTCTACGAGCTCTGGCCTTTCCTGGCAGATTCCGATTCCCACGCCGTGCTCGAACTGGCGGTCGCCCGGACCGCGGACCACTTCCGTGCCGCACTCGGCCCCGCCGGCCCTTCCTTGACAGCACACGCCGCGGCCACCGAGATGTCTGCTGCTGTGCCGGGGGGGCCGGCGCTCCAAGAGGTTCAGGAGCAACTCACGGCGCTGATGCGCGAAATGGCTTCGGTACGGCGGGAGCTGGCCCAGTTCTCGGCCTTGCGCAACAACCTCATCACCAAGCTCGACGACGTGGTGGCGCGAGCGAAGGATGCCTTCGCCGGCGGCGCCCAGGCGTCGGCGGCCGGGTTCGATCCGCTCGCCGAAGCCCGCCGCGACCGCGACATGGGCCTCATGAAATCGACCCTGTCCGAAATTCTCGCCACGCTCGAGCGCATCGAGGGCGGCCGAAGCTGAACTGCGGAGAGGGGGGTGGTTTGAAACCACCCCCTTCGTCCAAGCGCCCGGGCGATCAAAAAAAATGGGAGTAGTTTCAAACTACCCCCTGCACCTTCGCGGCTGACAGCGCAAAAAAAAGGGGTGGTTTCAAACCACCCCTCCCCTGCCCTTCCCTGATTCAGGCGCTCAGATCGAATCGACAAATCCTTGCATCGCCTTGATCAAGGCCTTCTGCTGCGCATCCGAAAGCTTGATCGACAACCTGATCGAGGGACGTCCGATCGCATCGAAGCGAAGCGATCCCACTTTTTGCCCCCCCACCTTCAGTGCATGGTTGGCCTGGGCCGGCAGCGCAGCCGCCTCCGGCACCACGGACGGCGGCGACACCAGCCGCGCGAAGACGCTCTTCGCCGGCAGGGCCGTCTTCTCCGACGACAGCGCCTGCGCCCGCGACAGCACACCCGATTCGTCCTCGGTCATGGCCTTGCCGAGATCCGTGGCCCAAGCCAGCTGGATCGATTGCGGCGTGGGAAAGGCCGCGATCACCGTGGCGGGAAGGCGGGCCAAGGCGATCGCCTTGCCCAGGTTGCTGATGTCGACGCCGAGCGCGGCCGCCATCTGGCGGTTCGACGGATAGATGCCCTTCTCGAGCGCCCGCAGGTAAGTCATTCCCTGTTCCCAGGGCGACGGGTCCGCCCTGCCCCGGTTCTCCCGGTCCATTTCCTCGATCAAGGCCCGGTCGTCCAGGTTCTCGACCACCGCCCAGACCGGAAGGCCCAGTTGGCGGCAAGCCTCGTAGCGCCGATGCCCGAACACCAATTCATAGTGCGGACCGTCACCCGGGTTGGCGATCGCGCGCACCTTGATGGGCTGCGAGTTGCGGCCCGCCTCCTGGATCTCGCGCTTGAAGTCCTCGAACAACTTGCCTTCGAAAGCGGACGCATGCCGGTTGGCGAACTCGCTGCGCGTGATGTCCGCGGTGTCGATCAGGCGCGCCGGCAAGGCGCCGTCCCAGCTGCGCAATTCGTCGCGCACCTCGCTCAGCCGCCCTTCCAGCTCGTCCACCTGCGCCACCCGCGCCCGCAGTTCGTCGTTCTGGCGCAGCAGGTCCGAGCGCTGGTCGTTGGCAAAGGCCATCATCGCGCCAGGCGCGGTCTTGGGTTTCGCGAGCTCCGGGTTCGGCTGCGAACTCGGCATGATCGATGCGAAGTCGATCTTGGAGGCTTTGTCTTTCAATCCCATGTCAAACCGCCGTTTCCAGTACTTGACGCTCCGCCACCTGGCGGGCCCAGACCGCTTCGATCTGCTGCTCGATCAATTCGCACATCCTGTCGTAGGCCACGCGCGCCCTTGAGAAGGTCTTGGAATTCACCGAGCCACGGGGCAGGTCGTAGACCGTGCCGAATTCGGCGCTCGCCGTGGCGGCCACCGCCGTCTTCGGAATCTCGATCGGCAGCACCTTGTCGCCGTAGCCCTCGAGCACCCACTGCCGCACCACCGAGCTGGCGGTGTCGGAAGCTTCGACCCGCGACAGCAGCACATCGATGAACTCGAAGCTCTTGTCCTTGCCGCGGCTGCGGACGAGCTGGTTGCACAGGTCCGAGAACAGATCCCAGAACTGCGCCGAACTGGCGAAGTCCAGCGCCGACGGCGGCAGCGGCATGATCACGCCGTCGGCCGCCATCAGCGCATTGATGGTGACGTAGCTCAGTGAAGGCGGGGTGTCGATCACGATGACGTCGTATTCCTCGCGCGGCAGGTCGAGGCCGCGGTCGAGCACGCGCCAGAACTCGAAACCCGGATCCCGCGCCTGGCGGGCGGGCAGATGGAATTCAGCGCCGTAGAGCAGGGGGGCTGCGCACACCAGGTCGATGTTGGGCCAATAGGTGGGACGCACGGCATATTGGAGGTTTTCCTGGTCGCCGGTGAACAGCGACATCGCCGTATGCTCGGTCTCGACCTCCGCGTCCGGGAGCACGCCGAACAAGGTCGTGGCCGAGCCCTGGGGATCGAGGTCGACCAGCAGCACGCGGTGGCCGCGCATCGACAGGCCCTGGGCCAGCGTCACGGCCGAGGTCGTCTTGGCCACGCCGCCCTTGAAGTTGGCCACCGTGATGGTGATGCCGGCGGCGCCTTCCGGGCGCAGGTGCTCGGCGCGCAGCTCGCGAGCCCAGCTTTGGGCTTCGGCCATCGACCACTCGCGGCTGTTGCCGTGGATCTCGCCGGCCGGAAGGTCACCGCGGGTGAGGCGGTAGGAGATCTTCGATTTGTCGACCCCGCACAGGTCGGCCAATTGCACTGCCTTCAGCGTGGGCGCAGACTTCACGGCCGTGGGGGCCAGCATGGCCGACCGGATCCGGTCCATCATGCCGGCGATCTTGTGCGCTTGCTGCTCGATATCCTCCAGGTTTTGACGTCGAATGGTTTGCTTGATGTCCACGGGATCTGCCTTGAAAGTTGGAGTGTCTTGCGATTATGCAGGGCACACGCGAAAAAACGAAGAAACGTCGATCCTTCACGTGACGCGCCGGTCTCCTTTGCGGTTTTTGCCTTTTTTCTCAGCCGTCTCGGGAGATTAAGAAAGAAACTTCAATTAATTCAAGAGATTAAGGCCGCCGAAAACGCGATTTTCTTCAATTAAATCAACGAGTTACGCGGCTTCTGAGGGGTCGAGTGTCCAGACTTTAATCGCTTGCGTCCGGCACCTGATCGGATCCGTCCAGCCTTCCATCGCCAACTGTCCGGGTCGCCATCGTTGCCTGCGGGCCGCTTGTCCACAGCCCGTTTGGGCCGGTTGTGCACCAGCGCGAGGCCAATGTCCAGGTTTTAAGCGCCACTTTGAGGCGTATTCCGGGGCCTGCGGAGGCGCTGGAGGCGCCAATGTCCGGCTTTTAATCGGGGCGCGAAGACGCCGGTCACCGCCCGTTCCGGCCAACCGTCCAGCTTTTAATCGAATTGCCAGCGCCGGCCTGAACCCCAAGTGTCCAGGTTTTGCTCGGGCGCGTGCACCGACCTCGGCGCGGGCTTGTGTCCAAACGCCGTTGGACATAACATCGACCTTGCAATGAGCCAACAGATCGCGGGAAATCCGGGCGACAAGCCAGTCATGAGCCACGCCGTCGACGACGTGCTGGAGCTCAGGAAGCCGCACGAGATGATCGTGATGATGCCGCGCTCGGCCCGCGTGACCCTGACCGGGCGGCGCATCTACAGCGCGCTGCTGCAAGTGGCGCAGACGCGGCTGGTCGCCTTGCCCGGCATGCCCGCGGCCGACTTCATGTTCGAGGCGCCGCTGGCGGCCATCCTGCGCACCACCGGTTCCAGCGGCAGCGAGCGCACCGCCGCCAAGAAGTACCTGATCGAGATGCGCAGCCTGGAGGTGGACTGGGAGTCGACCGCGCCGGGCGACGGTGTCAAGTGGCGCGGCTTCTCGATGCTGTCCGAGGTCGCGCTGGAGCTCCGCCGCGGCGAGAACTGGGTCAGCTGGTCCTATCCGCCCACCATCATGGCGGCGCTGCGCGACCCGCAGCGCTGGGCCCGGATCGATCTCGACGTCCTGGCCAAGCTGGGTTCCTACACCGCCGTGGCGCTCTACGAGATCTGCGCCCGCTACCGCGAGAACCCGAGCGGCGTCACCAGCCGCAAGCCGGTGACCTGGTGGGTCGACGCGCTCAGCAACGGGCCCGGACCCGAGCGGCGCGAATGGCGCAAGTTCAAGAACGAGCGGGTCAAGGACGCGGTGATCGAGATCAACGCCGAGACCGATCTCGAGATCGACCTGATCGAGCACAAGCAGGGCAGGGTGATCACCGAAGTCCAGTTCGCGGTGCGCAAGAAGCGGCAGGCGCCGCTGCAGCGGCCGCTCGCCGGCGAGCCGGTCGACGCCACGCTGGTGCTGCGGGCCGAAACGCTGGGCATCCGCGAGATCAAGCTGGAAGGCCTGCTGAAGGAATTCGGCGACGAGCGCGTGCGCGCCCAGATCGAGGTGCTCGAGCGGCGCGCCGCCAACAAGTCGCTGCGCACCATCGAGAACGCCTTCTCGTACCTGCGCTCGCTGCTGCGCAACGAGCCCGCCAGCGAAGGCGCCGCCGACACCCGCGCGGTAGCCCCGCCGGTGGTGCTGCAGCCGGTGCCGGAACCCCCCGCGGCGGCGCCCCATCTCGAAAGCGCGAACTGGCTGCGCGAGCAGATCGAGGCAATGAAGAAGGAAGTCGCGGCGCTTGAGCCGGCGCAGCTCAAGCGCTGGGTCGACCAGGCGCTGCAGGACCTGGCGCGCAAGGGGGCGCTCAACGCGGTGATCAGCCGCCGCGCGGCCCAGGGCGACGTCCTGCACGGCTTGCTGGGCTCGGCCGTGGTGTATGCCTATGCCGACGCCACCTACGGCCCGGACTGGAAGGTCGACCGGCAATTGTTCGACGCGGTGCAGTAGGCCGTCGCCGCGGGGCGCTTATGCCCAGGGCATATAAGCAGCCTTCTAATGCGTCGTTCCCCTCGGCGCCGCGAGCCGCGATACTTGCGGACTTTGCGGCGCCGCTGCATCCGCCTGCCACGCAGGCCGTGCCGGCCGATCCCGTCCATGACCTCCTCTTCCCCGGCCGAGGCCCCGCCCCGGCCCCCCCTGATCCGACTCGAGTCGGTGCAGAAATCTTTCACCTTGCCCGACGGCGCGGTCTTCGATGCCGTGCGATCGCTGTCGCTCGACATCCATGAAGGCGACGTCTTCGGCCTGATCGGCAAGAGCGGCGCCGGCAAGTCGACCCTGCTGCGGCTGATCAACCTGCTCGAACGCCCCGACGCCGGCAAGGTGCTGGTCGGCGGCCGCGACCTGACCACCCTGTCGCGCCGCGAGCTGCGCGACACGCGGCAGAACATCGGCATGATCTTCCAGCAGTTCAACCTGATCCAGAACGCGACCGTGTTCGACAACGTCGCCTTCCCGCTGAAGATCCACGGCCGCCATTCGCGCGCCGAGATCGAGGCCCGCGTGCGCGAGTGCCTCGCGCTGGTCGGCCTGGCCGAGAAGATCCACAGCCACCCGGCCCAGCTCTCGGGCGGTCAGAAGCAGCGGGTGGCGATCGCGCGTGCGCTGGCGCCGCGGCCGCAGGTGCTGCTGTGCGACGAGCCCACCTCGGCACTCGACAGCGAGACCACGCGTGCATTGCTCGAAACGCTGCGCGACATCAACCTGAAGCTCGGCGTGACCATCGTCATCGTCACCCACGAGCTGTCGGTGGTCGAGGTGCTGTGCCGCCAGGTGGCGATCCTCGAGCAGGGCCGCCTGGTCGAGCAGTTCGAGGTCGATTCGCCGGCCGCCGAGCGCGCCACCGCGCTCGGCCGCGAGATCGATGCGCTGGTGCGCCGGCGCGAGCGCGACGCGCGCGAAGCGCTCGCCGCCCAGGCGGCTTCATCCCTTCCACGCCAACCGGCAGGCACGCAGGAGCTGGCCCATGCCTGAGAACATCGCCGCCATCCTGCCCGAGCTCGGGATCGCCATCGCCCAGACCTTCATGATGCTGGGCATCGGCCTCACGGCCGCGCTGCTGATCGGCGGCCCGCTCGGCGTGCTGCTGTTCCTGCTCGGCCCCGGCCAGTCGCTCGAGAACAAGCCGACCTTCCTGATCCTCAACTGGATCGTGAACACGGTGCGCTCCTTCCCGTTCATCATCCTGCTGGTGGCGCTGGTGCCCTTCACGCGCGTGATCGCGGGCACCTCGATCGGACCGCTGGCGGCCGCCGTGCCGTTGTCGGTGGCGGCCATCCCCTACCTCGCGCGGCTGGTCGACCAGTGCCTGCGCGAAGTGCCGCGCGGCGTCATCGAGGCGGCCCACGCGATGGGCGCTTCCGAGCTGCAGATCATCTGGCGCGTCCTGGTCGTCGAGGCCCGCTCGGGCCTGGTGCTGGCCTTCACCGTGCTCGCCGTCAGCTTCCTGTCCTACTCGGCGATCGCCGGCGTGGTGGGCGGCGGCGGCATCGGCGACCTGGCGATCCGCTACGGCTACTACCGCTTCCAGACCGACGTGATGGTGCTCACCGTGGCGCTGCTGGTGGCGCTGGTGCAGATCATCCAGTTCGTCGGCAACACCGCCGCGCGCCGCCTGGACAAGCGCTGACGCCTCGCGTTGCCGATTCCGTTTTTTCCTACCGTGACCGTTCCCATGAAAACATCTCTCGTCCGCCGTTCCGTCCTCGCTCTGTCGGTGCTCGCACTGTCGCTCGGCGGCCTTTCGCTCGAAGCCCAGGCCCAGGCCGCGGCCAAGAAGGACCTGGTGATCGGCGGCACCGCCGGCTCCAACGTCGACCAGCTCAAGGCCGGCATCGTGCCCCTGCTCGAAAAGAAGGGCTACAAGGTCAAGCTGGTCGAGTTCAACGACTACGTGCAGCCGAACCTCGCGCTGGCGCAGGGCTCGCTCGACGCCAACTTCTTCCAGCACCGGGTCTATCTGCAGAAGTTCGCGGCCGACCAGAAGCTCGACATCGTCGAACTGGTGCAAGGCCCGATCGCGCCGCTGGGCGTCTACTCGACCAAGCGCAAGACGCTGGCCGAACTCAAGGACGGCGACCGCTTCACGATCCCGAATGACCCGAGCAACCTGGCGCGCGCGCTGGTGCTGCTGGAGCAGAACAAGCTGATCACGCTGAAGCCCGGCATCGACGCCTTGCGCGCCACCGAGAAGGACATCGCCGAGAACCCGCGCAAGCTGAAGTTCATTCCGCTCGAGGCGGCCCAGCTGCCGCGTTCGCTGGGTGACACCGAGTACGCGATCATCAACGGCAATTTCGCGATGTCCTCGGGCCTGAAGCTGACCGAGGCCGTGGTGCTCGAGAAGACGCCCGACCACTACCTCAATGTGGTGGCCGTGAAGCGCGCCGACAAGGACACGCCGTGGGCCAAGGACATCGTCGAGGCCTACCACTCGAAGGACTTCCGCGCGGTGGTCGACAGCAAGTTCCCGGGCTACGCGAAGCCGGCCTTCCTGCAGTAGGGCGGAAGGGGCCGCGCCGCCTGACCGGGCCAGCCAGCCGGGGGCGTTTTGTCGGAAATTGTCGGATGGAAGCGGCGTGCTGCCCTGGCCGTCCAGATGGCTGGGCAACTGCTGCGCCTCGGCGTCCTGGACGAGGGCCTGCGGTCCGGCAGGTCCGGCGTGCTCCTGCCCCGGCCTGCGCCGCACGGGACCAGCCCGGCCGTCCGGGTTCAGGCCGCGATCCGGAAGACGCTGACCGAACCTCGACCCCGGGGGGATGCGCGGGGCGTGTTCTCGGCCCAGGCCGCCGCCGCGTATTCCAAGGCCGTGGGCCGGGAGGTGCGGGTCGACGAAACGCAACCCGTGGTCAACGAACTCCTGGGGAGCTATTCGCTCGGCATGCGGCGGGTCGGCCCGCCGTGGCCGGCGCACCGAATGTCTCCTGTGTGTTCGGATGCGGCAGTCTAGGAACGGCGGCGCCGCCGGTCCAATGCCGATTCGCCGGTGGTGCCGCTGTCGTCGCTGGCCCGCGTGCCGCTGGTGATGACCCGCCTGCATCGCGGCAATCGTCGAACGCAGCCTGGCCCCGCTCGGCGGCCGGCTCCACATGGAGGCCGAGTTCGACTCGGTCGATGCCATCCGCGAACTGGTGCGGCAGGGCCGGTGGGCCACCATGATGCCGGTGTCGGTCTTCAAGGAGCCGCGCGCCGGGGCGGTGAGGCTGTCGGAGATCTCGGGCGCCCAGTTGCACCGGATGCTGGTGCTGGCCACGCGGGTCGAGCGGGCGCAGAGTCCGGCACTCGTCGTCGTGCGCGACCTGGTCCGCGCCGAAGCCGCCCGGCTGGCGGCGCAAGACTGAAGGGCAGGGCGCAGACCCTACGGCGGCGGTGCAGGCGAACCCGTGCCCGAACGCGGCGCCGGCGCCGACAGGCCCGACGACTTGACGCCGTGGCTGTGGCGGTAGTCCGCCGGCGTCTTCCCGGTCCAGCGCTTGAACGAGCGGAAAAAGGAGTTCGGGTCGGCGAAACCCAGCAGGTATGCGATCTCGGTCAGGCTGGCCCGGCCTGCCGCCAGGTAGCGGCGCGCCATCTCCAGGCGGGCCTCGTCCAGCAGCGCGCTGAACCGCACGCCCTCGCGCGCCAGCCGCCGCTGCAGGGTGCGCTCGCTCACGCACAGCACGCTGGCCACCTGCTCGATGCCCGGGACATCGCCATGCAGCAGTCCGCGCAAGGCCTGCCGCACGGCCTGCGAGGTGTCTTGCGGCGCGCGCAAGGCCACGAGGTCGCGCTCGGCGGCATCCTCGAACATCGCAGCCACGCTGGGGTTGGCGCTGACCAGCGGCAGCGCGAGGTCGCTGAGCTGGAACACGATCGAATCGTGGGGCTGGCCGAACAGCGCCGGACAGCCGAAGGCCTCGGCGTAGCGTGCGTGGTAGGGCGGCGGTTCGCCGATCAGCGTCAGGCGCACCGGCGTGATCTGGCGCTCGGTGAACAGGCGGCCGAAGTTGAGCAGCGTGCCCATCTGGATGTCCATGCGGCAGCGGCTGTAGGGGCGCTGGGGGCCGGCGTAGCGCACGCGCACGGCGGTCTCCTCGCCCTCGGTCACGGCCTCGAGCTCGCAGGCCGACACCAGTGCGTTGTAGCGCCCGATGCGCGCCAGCGCCGCACCGAAGCTGCTGCAGGTCATGGCCGAGAAGCCGACCACGCCGAACAGCTCGGGCCGCATCGGCTGCAGGCCGAGAAACAGGCCGACCGCCGGGTCGCCGGCCCGCTCGTAGGCGACCGTGAAGAAGCGGTCGGCCTGCGCTTCGGTGAGCGGCTTCTTGAGATCGGCGAGCGCCAGCCCGGCGAGGGCCGCGAGTTCGGCCAGGTCGATGCCGGCCTTCTGCATGCTGGACAGCATGTTGAGCGGCAAGGCGGCGGTGGAGGTCACGAGGCGTTCCCTTCAATGGCGGTTCCCCGCCCGGCCGGATGGGCTGCCGGGGGCCTTGGCGCCTTCGGCAAGTGAGATTGGCGGCTGCGGACAGTCTGCTCCGCGGGCCGCAGCTTAATCTGCAAACTTAAGAAAACACAATTATTACTTTCTGTATGGTTCCTGCGACCGAAGCCGTTGCGGGTGGAGCAGGCGCGCGCAAGACCCACCCGATCGTCGAGCTGGACTACCGAGTCCGGCTGCCGGTGTGCCTGCTGGTGCTGGCCCTCTGGGGGACGCTGCTGAACCGGCGCGAGGCCAGCGCCTGGCTCTGGGCGCTGGCGGTGTTCCATGGCCTGTTGTGGCCCCATGTCGCGTACCTGCTCGCAAGCCGGGCCGCCAACTCCAAGCGCGCCGAGCTGCGCAACCTGCTGGGCGATGCCTTCCTGTGCATGCTGATGGTGGCGCTGTGTTCGTTCAGCCTGTGGCCGGTGGCGGCGGTGTTCATCACCCTCAATGCCGCCAACCTCAGCGTCGGCGGCGGCCGCTTCGCCGCGCTCGGCCTGCTGGCCTTCGCGGCCGGCGCCCTGGCCGGCGGCAGCCTCACCGGATTCGCAGTCGACCTCGAATCGAGCCTGGGCATCTCGCTGCTGAGCATCGCCGCCCTGGCGCTGTTCACGACCATCTTCGCGGTGCATTCGAATGCCCAGACCCGCAACGTGCTGCGCACCAAGCAGAAGCTGGAGAGCCAGAACCTGCTGATCGCGCAGCAGAACCGGCACATCGAGACCGCGCACGCACAGGCCGAGCAGGAGCGCGCGGCGGCCGAGCGGGCGCGCGAGGCGGCCGAGTCGGCCAACCGCGCCAAGAGCGCCTTCCTGGCCAACATGAGCCACGAGCTGCGCACGCCGCTGAACGCGATCATCGGCTACAGCGAGCTCGTCGCCGAGGAGGTGGTCGAGCTCGGCCAGCCGCAACTGCAGCCCGACCTGCACAAGATCCGCGCCGCCGGGCAGCAACTGCTGGAACTGATCAACAACGTGCTCGACCTGTCGAAGATCGAAGCCGGCAAGCTCGAGCTCCAGATCGAGGACGTCGACCTCCAGAACCTGATCCAGGAGGTGCTGGACATCGCCCGCCCGCTGATCGCGCGCAACGCCAATGTGCTGGAAGTCAGCGTCCAGCCGGACCTGGGCGCAGTGCGGGCCGACGCCATGAAGCTGCGCCAGGTGCTGCTGAACCTGCTGTCCAACGCCGGCAAGTTCACCAAGGACGGGCTGCTGTCGCTGGACGTGCGCGGCGCCGCCCGCGAAGGCGTGCGCTGGCTCGAGATCGCGGTCAGCGACTCGGGCATCGGCATGACGCCGGCGCAGATCGAGCGGCTGTTCCTGCCCTTCTCGCAAGCCGACAGCACCACCACCCGCCGCTTCGGCGGCACCGGCCTGGGGCTGGCGATCAGCCGCCGGCTGTGCGAGCTCATGGGCGGTGACATCCGCGTGTCGAGCGAGGAAGGCAAGGGCTCGCGCTTCACCGTCATGCTGCCGGTCCTGGGGTTCGGATTGGCCGTCGCCGATGCGCAGGCCTGAGCCCGCCATGACCGCCGAGGCGGCCGTCGCCGTGCCGCGGCGCGTCCACCCGATCGTCGAGCTGGACTACGGGGTTCGCCGCTGGGCCAACCTGCTGGTGCTGGTGGTGCTGTTCTCGCACTTCCTGGAGCGCCCGACGCCGGCCTGGGTCTGGGCGCTGCTGCTCTTCCACGGCCTGCTGTGGGCACCGCTGGCGCGCTGGCTGGCCCGCCGGGCCGAGGACAGCCGCCAGGCCGAGCACCACAACCTGATGCTCGATGCGCTGTTCTTCGGCGCCTTGAGCGGCCTGGTGTCCTTCGGCCTGTGGCCGAGCACGCTGATGCTGGGCTCGGGGCTGCTGTCGATCCTGAGCCTCGGCGGCGCCCCGCTGGCGCGGCGCGGCTTCGTGGCCTGGCTGGCCGGCGCGCTGCTGGGGGCGGCCGCCAACGGCTTCGACCTGCAGCTGGAGTCGTCGCTGCGAACCGCGCTGCTGTCCGTCACCTGCTTCGTGCCCTACCTGCTGATGTTCGGCTTCCATTCGTATTCGCAGTCGCAGCGGGCCCAGGAGGCGCGGCGCGAGGTGGTCCAGCGCAACGAGCAGATCACGCTGAAGAACCGCCAGCTCGAGCTGGCCCGCATGCTGGCCGACTCGGCCAACCGCACCAAGAGCGCCTTCCTGGCCAACATGAGCCACGAGCTGCGCACGCCGCTGAACGCGATCATCGGCTACAGCGAGCTGCTCGAATCCGAGTTCATGGACATCGGCGAGGCCGAGCGGGTGGGCGACGTGCAGAAGATCCGCGACGCCGGCCGGACGCTGCTGGCGATGGTCGAGAGCGTGCTCAACCTTTCGAAGGCGGAGGCCGGCCAGGCGGAGGTCTTCCATGCGCCGTTCCATGCCGATGAACTGGTGGACCAGGTGGCGCAGGAGATGCGCGAGCAGATCGAGCGCAACGGCAACGTCTTTCGCGTGTCCTGCGAGGTACCGACGCTGCGGCTGCTGGGCGACGACGAGAAGATCCGCGAGATCCTCGGCCACCTGCTGTCGAACGCCGGCAAGTTCACGCGCGACGGCGAGGTGACGCTCGACGTCCGCCACGAGCCCGACACCCAGATGCTGGTGCTGCGGGTGGACGACACGGGCATCGGCATCTCGGGCGCGCAGCGCGAAGCCCTGTTCCGCGCTTTCGCCCAGGCCGACAGCTCCAGCACCCGCCGCTTCGGCGGCAGCGGCCTGGGGCTGGCCATCACGCGCCACTACTGCGAACTGATGGGCGGCACGATCGAGGTCGACAGCCAGCCGGGCGCCGGCGCCCACTTCACGGTGCGGGTGCCCGCACCCGTCGCCGCACGGAGGGGCCTTGCCCATGCCTAGCCCGCACAGGATCCTGATCGTCGAGGACAACGAGATGAACCTCGACATGCTGACGCGCCGGCTGTCGCGCCAGGGCTTCGAGATCTCGGCCGCCGCCGACGGCGCGCAGGCGGTGGCGCTGGCGGCGAGCGCGGCGCCCGACCTGATCCTGATGGACATGAGCCTGCCCGTGATGGACGGCTGGCAGGCCACCCGCGCCTTGAAGGCCGAAGCGGCGACACGGGCGATCCCGGTGATTGCGCTGACCGCGCACGCGATGTCGGGCGACCGCGAACGCGCCATGGCCGCCGGCTGCGACGACTTCGACACCAAGCCGGTCGAGCTGGCACGGCTGATGGACAAGATCGCCCGCGCGCTGGGCGCGAAAGGCCCGGCATGACCAACAGGCTCAGCATCACCCGCACCGCCACTTTCGACAACCTGGCCGACCTGCTCGCGGTGGCCGACCAGGCCTGCGAGCGGGCCGGGGCCAGCCGCGAGGTGCGCGACGCGGTCCGGCTGGCGGTCGAGGAGGTCACGGTCAACGTCATCACCCACGGCTACGCCGACGAGCCGCCGGGCCCGATCACCATCGAGCTCGACTGGGACCGCTGCCCGATGACGATCGAGATTGCCGACCGGGCGCGCGCCTTCGACCCCCGCTCGGTGCCGCCGCCCGCGTTCGACACGGCGCTGGAAGACCGCCCGATCGGCGGCCTCGGCTGGCACCTGGTGCGCCAGATGGTCGACGAGGTGCGCTACCGGCCCGATCCCGAGCGCGGCAACCGCCTGACGCTGCTCAAGCAGATCCATCCCTAATTCCAGATCAGAGGAGTTTCCATGCAGATCGACATCACCCCCGGCGACGTCACGGTCGCGGCCATCAGCGGCAGCGTCGACAGCCTCACCGCCGAGCACCTGATGCAGACCCTGGGCCAGGCGGTCAGCGGCCAGCGGGTGCGCCTGGTGGCCGACTTCAGCGCGGTCGTCTACACCAGCAGTGCGGGCCTGCGGGCGCTGCTCGCAACGCTCAAGGACGCCCGGCGGCAGGGCGGCGACTTCCGGCTGGCGGGCGTGCAGCCGGCCGTCCTGAGGGTGCTGGAGCTTTCGGGCTTCACCAGCATCCTCAAGCTCTACGGCGATGTCGGGTCCGCCGTGGCGAGCTTCGACGCCGAAGTGCAATGAGGCCGCCGGCCGGCGCCCCGGGCCGCAAGCGCATCGCGCTGGTGATCGGCTCGGGCAGCGTCAAGTGCGCGGCCGCGATCGGCATCCAGAGCGTGCTCAAGCGCGAAGGCTTCGAGCTCGACATGGTGGTGGGCTGCAGCGCCGGTGCCATGTATGCGGCGGTGATGGCGGCCGGGCACGATGCCGAGGTCGCGGCCGGCATGACCCGCAGGCTCTGGACCAAGGAGGTGGCCAGCAAGCGCAACACGCGCGGGCTGCTGCAGACCCTGGCGCCACGCTGGATGGGCTTCGACAAGGGGACCTACGGCCTGCGCGACGACCGCCTGATCATGCAGCGCCTGCAGACCGCCTTCGGCGACAGCCGCATCGAGGACCTGCCCACGCCGCTGCACATCACGGCCACCGACCTGGCCAACGGCGAGCAGGTGGTGCTGTCCTCGGGCCGCGTGGTGGACGCGCTGCGCGCCAGCATCGCGCTGCCCTTCGCCTTCTCGCCCTGGACGATCGGCGGCAAGCTGCTGATCGACGGCTTCCTGTCCGACCCGATGCCGATCGGCGTCGCGATCCGGCAGGGCGCCAACGTGATCGTGGCGGCCGGCTTCGAGAGTCCCTACCAGACCAGCATCCATTCGGCCGGGCGCTTCGCCTTCCAGCTCAGCGCGATCATGTCCAACAACCTGTTCAAGTCGAACTACGCCTTCCACAGCCTGGCGCACCACAGCGAGATCATCCCGATCATTCCGCGCTTCGAGCAGCGGGTGCGGCTGTTCGATACCGACAAGATCCCCTACATCATCGAAGCCGGCGAACGCGCCGCCGAGGAGCAGCTTCCCTACCTGCGCGAGTTGATGCAGCAGGCGGTCGAGCCGGCGGCCCACGCATGAAGCAGGGCCATCCCGGCTTGCCTGAGCGCCGCCGGCCGAAGGTGGCGGTGGTGATCGGTTCGGGCGGGCTCAAGTGCGCGGCCGCGCTCGGGGTGCTCAAGGTGCTGCAGCGCGAAGGCATCGGCATCGACATGGCGATCGGCTGCAGCGGCGGCAGCTTCTTCGCTGCCGCGATCGCGCTCGGCGCCGACGACATCGACGCCATGGCCGCGGGCTTCGCGCGCGGCTGGAGCGGGACCTTCGGGCGGGTCGACTACCGCACCATGCTGCGTCTGCTGTTTCCGCGCCTGTTCGGCTTCGGCCACCGCTTCGGCCTGCTCGACGACCGGAAGGTCAACCGCGCGATCGAGGCCTTCACGCGGCAGCGCAGCTTCGCCGACACCCGCATTCCGCTGCACCTGGCGGCCACCGACTACGCGAGCGGCGAGAAGGTGGTGCTGTCGCAAGGCAAGCTGGCCGACGCGATCCGCGCCAGCATCGCAATCCCGCTGGTGCTGCCGCCCTGGCCGGTCGAAGGACGGCTGCTGTTCGATGGCGGCGCTTCCAACCCGGTGCCGGTGGACGTGGCCACGCGCGAGGGCTGCGACATCGTCATCGCGATGGGCTTCGAGGAGCCGCTCGACGGCCAGGTGCGCTCTGCGATGCAGTTGGCGCACCGCGCCATCTCGATCTCGGTCAATCACTTCATCCGCTCGCAGTACGCGCTCCACAGCCTCACGCACCATGCGGAGGTGATCCCGATCCTGCCGGTGTTCGAGCGCCGCATCGGACTGCGCGACCTGAGCGAGCTGCCCTACATCATGGCGCTCGGGGAGCGCGCGGCCGAGCGCGAGATTCCGTACCTGCGCCGGCTGCTTGCCGCCGGGACGACGGCCATCGACCCTTTGCCGGAGCGAGCGCGGTGAACGCCACCACCGTCGCCCCGGCACGCGCCCTGGTGGTCGACGACAACGAGATGAACCGCGACGTGCTGTCGCGCCGGCTGCAGCGCAGCGGCCATGCGGTCGAGGTGGTGGACAGCGGCGAGCGCGCCCTGGCGCGGCTGCGGACGCAGCCCTTCGACCTGATCCTGCTCGACGTCATGATGCCCGGCATCGATGGCTACGAGGTGCTGGCGCGCCTGAAGCAGGACCCGGCGCTGCGCCATATCCCGGTCATCATGATCTCGGCGCTCGGCGAGACCGACAGCGTGGTCCGCTGCCTGGCGCTGGGCGCCGACGATTACCTCACCAAGCCCTTCAACCCGCTGATCCTGCAGGCCCGGGTCGACGCCTGCCTGCTGAAGAAGCGGGTGCACGACGGCGAGCTGCGGCAGCTGCAGAGCATGGAGCGCGAGTTCGAGATCGGCCGCGCGATCCAGACCGGCTTCCTGCCCGAGTCGCTGCCGGTGCCCGGCGGCTGGGACATCGCGGTGCGCTTCCGGCCGGCGCGCCAGGTGGCGGGCGACTTCTACGACGTCTTCGCGACCTCGTCGGGCGGCATCTTCATCGTCGTCGCCGACGTCTGCGACAAGGGTGTCGGCGCGGCGCTCTACATGGCGCTGTTCCGGACCCTGATCCGCGCCACGGCCAGCCAGCCGTTTCCGGAGGGTACCGACGCGACGGCCATCCTGCTGGCGACCGCCTCGCTCACCAACGACTACATCGCGCGCGTCCACGGCCGCGCCAACATGTTCGCTACCGCCTTCCTCGGCATCCTGGACGCTGCAAGCGGCACGCTGCAGTACGTCAACGCGGGCCACGATCCGCCGCTGGTCGCCGGCGCCGAGGGCAGCCGGCGCCGGCTCGGCCTCACCGGACCGGCGCTCGGGCTGCTGGCCGAACAGCGCTTCACGGTCGGCGTCACCCATCTGCAGCCCGGCGACCTGCTGCTGGGCTACACCGACGGGGTGGTCGAGTCGACCGGCACCGACGGCGCCTTCGGGGAAGCGCGGCTGCTGGAGGCCCTGCGCGAGCCTCCGGGGTCGTCCGATGCGCTGCTGCAGCGCATCGAGTCCGCGCTGGACGTCTTCAGCGACGGCGCCGAAGCCTCGGACGACATCACGATGGTGGCGCTGCGACGCGCCGGCACGGCCGAGGCAGCGTAGCTTGCGTTTCGATACAGGCGGGGTCCCTAGAATCGGCGACCACGATTGAACGGAGTTCCTTTTGCGCATTGCCACCTTCGCCCTTGCAGCGCTCGCTGCAGCAGCCACCTTGCCGGCGCTCGCGCAGGTCAACATCAACATCAACGTCCCCGGCCTGGTGCAGGTGGCACCGCCGCCGCCGCGCTACGAAGTCATGCCCGGCCCGCGTCCGGGCCAGGTGTGGGTGCCGGGCCGCTGGGTCTGGAACGAACGCGACTACGTCTGGCACGGCGGCCGGTGGCAGCGCGACCGGCCCGACTACGTCTACGCGCCGGGCCGTTGGGTGCAGGCGGGCGGCGGCTGGCGCTGGGTCGATGACCAGTGGAAGCCCGGCAAGCCGCCCAAGCACGGCAAGCACGGTCGCGGCCATGACGACGACCATGACCACGATGGCTACCACTGCCCGCCGGGCCAGGCCAAGAAGGGCCGCTGCTAACCAGGGGCTTCAGCCGCGCTGCAACAGATTCAGCGCGGCGCGGTAGATCCGGTAGACCGGCCCGATGCTGTCGAGCGCGATGCGTTCGTCGGCGGCGTGGATGCGCTCGCCGCGCAGGCCGAAGCCGCACAGGGCGGGCACGCCCAGGCCATGCAGGTAGTTGCCGATGTTCGACGGCCCGGCCACGCCGGTCGGCAGCTCGATGCCCAACTCGGCGCGGCCCGCCTCGCGCAGCGCCGCGACCATCGGGTGGGTGTCGGGCACGCGGTAGGCGGGCCAGCCGCCGAACCATTCGATGGCGGTGGCGGCCGCGCCGGCATGGGCGGCGTCCTGCCGCTCGACCGTGGCCTGCACCAGCGCGCGCGCCTGCGCGTCGTCGAAGCCGGGCGTCAGCCGCAGGTCGATCCGCAACTCGCAGCGATCGGGCACCTGGGTGTACCCGCCGTCTCCGGCCTGGATGCCGGTCAGGGTGAGCTGGGGCGCCAGGCCGAAGGCCGGATCGGTCGGCGGCAGCGGCGCGGCTTCGAGCGCGCGCGCCAGCGCCGTGGCCCGCGTGATGGCGTTCAGGCCGCGCCGGCGGCTGGCGCCGGCATGGGCGGCGATGCCGTGCACCACCAGCCGGGCGCGCAGGAAGCCGCGGCCGCCGGTGACGATCCTGTCCATGCCCGGGTAGCCGATGAGGACGCCGTCCGGCCGCGGCGCGGGCCCATCTCCCGGCGGAGGGTCGAAGAACGCGCGGGCGCCCCCGAAGCGTCCGGAATGCTCGTCGAGATCCAGCAGCAGGCCGAGCCGGCCGGCGAAGCCTTCGGGCGCCGCGCCGAATTCCGCCAGCAGGTGCGCGAACAGGGCCGCGCCGCCCTTGGAGTCGGCGCTGCCGCGGCCGTGCAGCCAGCCGTCCTCGATGCCGGGATCGGTCGGCGAGCGGGTCCAGCTGGCGGCATCGCCGAAGCCCGCGGTGTCGAGCGTGGCGTCGAGCACGGTCCAGGGGCCGCCGGGCCGGGCGCCGGCGATCTCGGCATAGAGGCCCAGCGGCTGGCCGTCGGCGCCCTGCAGCCGGCGGCAGGCCAGGCCCCGGCGGCGGAACCAGTCTTCCATGCAGCCCAGCACCGGTTCAGTCGCATCGGCGCCGGCGCGGCTCGGCGTGCGCACCAGCGCCTGGAGCAGGGCGACGATCGAGTCGGTCGGGACTGGCGGGACGGGCGGGCTGGCCATGCGCGGCTATTGTGGCGCCGGCGCCAGCAGGTGCTGCAGCAGGCGGCGCGCGGGCAGCGGCAGCGCGTCGGCATCGCGCACGCAGGCCAGCAGGTGGCGGGCGGCCCAGGCCTCTGCGATCGGGATGGCCCGGATGCGCGGCAGCGACGGCGAGCGCTCGGCCGCGGCCTTCGGCACGATGCCCACGCCGATGCCCTGCTCGACCATGCGGCAGACGGCCTCGAAGCTGCGCACGCGCACCCGGTAGGCCAGCCGCTTGCCGAGCCGGCGGGCGTGCAGCGCCACGTGGTCCTGCAGCGGGCTGCCTTCGGCCAGGCCGATGAAGCGGCAGTCGACCACCTCGGCCAGCACCACGCGCCGGCGCCGTGCCAGCGCATGGCCGCGCGGCACCACCAGCACGAGGTCGTCGCGCCGGAAGACGAAATGCTGCAGGCCCTCGACGTCGACCACGTCGGAGACGATGCCGATGTCGCACAGGCCGGCGCGCAGCGCATCGACGATGTCGCTGCTGCCCTGTTCCTCGAGGTCGACCGAGATCTGCGGATGCTGCGCGAGGAAGGCGCCGAGTGCCTCCGGCAGGTGCTCGGTCATCGCCGAGCTGTTGCACGACAGCCGCACGTGCCCGCGCAGGCCGCCGCCGTATTCGCCGAGCTCGCCGCGCAGGCGCTCCATCTGCTGCAGCACCAGCCGGGCGTGGTGGGCCAGGGTGCGCCCGGCCTCGGTCGGCCGCACGCCCAGGCGGGAGCGCAGCAGCAGCGGCGTGCCGAGGTCGGCCTCCATGCCGAGCACGCGCTGGCTCGCGGAGGCCAGCGTCATGTGCGTGCGGGCCGCGCCGCCGGTGATGCTGCCGGACTCGACGATGTGCTCGAACAGTCGCAGGTCGGTGAGGTCGAATCGCATGGCCGGCAAGGTAGCACGCCGGGCCTCAGGCCGAGCCTCAGGCCGGGCCTGAGGCCGGCTCTGAAAGTTCCGCATTGGCAGGCCGCGCCGGGCCCGCGACACTGGCCCGATGCTGGATTCCGATCTTTCCCTGTGGGCCCTGGTGTCGGCCGTCTTCGTGCTGGCGGGCCTGGTCAAGGGCGTCATCGGGCTCGGGCTGCCGACCTTGTCGATGGCGCTGCTGGCCGTGTGGATGCCGCCGGCGGCCGCCGCCGCGCTGCTGATCGCGCCGTCGCTGGTGACCAACCTGTGGCAGCTCCAGCCCTGGTCCGGCGTCCTGGCCATGCTGCGCCGCCTGGCCGGCATGCAGCTCGGCATCGTCGCCGGCACCCTGCTGGGCGCCTGGTGCTTCGGCGCCCCGGCCGGCTCGGGGGCGATGCTCGCGCTCGGCCTGGCGCTGGCCGGCTATGCGGCCTGGGGCCTGCTGGGGCGCCCGCTCGCGCTGCCCGCGCGGCATGAGGCCTGGCTGGGCCCGGTGGTGGGCGCGCTCACCGGCGCCGTCACGGCGCTGACCGGCGTGTTCGTGCTGCCGGCGGTGGTCTACCTGCAGGCCTTGCGGCTGCCGCGCGACGAACTGATCCAGGCGATGGGGCTCTCTTTCACCAGCTCGACCCTGGCGCTCGGCGTGGCGCTGGCCGGGCAGGGCGGCTACTCGGCGCCGGGGGCCGGCGCCTCGCTGGCGATGCTGGTGCCGGCGCTGGCGGGCATGGCGCTGGGCCAGCGGCTGCGCCAGCGGATTTCGGTGGCGGTTTTCAGGCGCTGCTTCTTCATCGGCCTGGGGCTGCTGGGGCTCTACATGGCGGGACGTGAATTGCTGCGTTGAGAATCCTGTGCGCCGACGCACAATCTAGCGCGCGGCGATGGGCCGACGGCCCACGCATGGGGCGAACAGGAGTACGCATGTCAATGGCACTGTTGTGGGACACCGCGGTCGCGACCCTGACATCGTCGCTCGCCACCCCGGCGGGCATCGTGGCCGCCTGTTCGGCGACGGTGGCCGGGGCGCTGGTGGTGGTGAGCTCGTTCGTGAAGACCATGATTCCGCTGCGCTGCCTGGCGGTCGGCGGCAACCTCGGCTTCCTCCTCTACGGTGCGCTCCATCCTTCGCTGATCATGATGCTGTTGCATGGCGCGCTGCTGCCGATCAACATCTGGCGCACGGCGGAGATGGTCCGCCTGACGCGGCGCGTGACCGCGGCGGCGGCCGAGAACGACCTGTCGGGGGTCTGGCTGCGGCCCTACATGCGCAGCGCCCGGATGAAGGCCGGCCGCGTGCTGTTCCGCAAGGGCGATGCGGCCAGGCACCTTTATTTCCTGGCCTCGGGCCAGATCGAGTTCGTCGAGATCGGCGAGATGATGGAGGCCGGGCGCCTGTTCGGCGAGATCGCCTTCTTCGCGCCCGACAAGCGCCGCACGCTCACGGCGCGCTGCGCCACCGACTGCACCGTGCTGCGGATCGACGAGACCACCTTCAAGCAGCTCTACTTCCAGAACCCGGCCTTCGGCTTCCAGGTCGTCAACCTGGTGACCTCGCGCCTGATCGCCGACCGCCACCGGCTCGAATCGCTGATGGCTTCCAGCCGGCCGGCGCCGCTGGGAAGCTAGTCGACGTCAAGCCACGCAGGCGCGGGCGGCGTCCAGGATCATGGCCTCCGAGGGCAGCTTGCCGATGCCGGCCAGCCCTTCGCGGGCGCACTCGATGTCGTGCCAGCGCACGATGCCTTCGCGGTCGATCATGAACATCGCCTTCAGCTGCGGCCACTGGCGGTCGACGTCGCCGAGGTCGGTGGGCGTGCAGACGTAGTTGTCGAGCGCTTCGATGGCCTTGGCGGCCTGCGGGATCGGCAGCGGCTCGGGCAGTTCGCCCGTGGGATTGACGCGGGTTTCCTGCAAGGCCTGCAGCAGCTCGGGCGTCGGCTCGGGCTTGGGCACGCGGTAGGCGCGGTGGGTCGACAGGGCGGGGTCGGAGGCCAGCCGCAGCGGGGTCGGCCGGAACTTGAAGTAGAGCCGGGCGTTTTCGGGGTCGGTGGCCACCACCACCAGGCTTTCGACGCCGAGCGCCTTCAGCTTGACCTCGAACTTGCCGATCTGCACCAGCTGGCGGCGGCAGAACGGGCACCACAGGCCGACCATCAGCGCCAGGAAGAGCGGGGTCCGCCCGCGGTAGTCGGCCAGCGACACCGTCCCGGGGCCGGCCACCGCCGGCAGCGCGAAGTCGGGGGCGGCCTCGCCGGGGGCCACGGGGGGATTCATCGAGGAGGTCATGGACAGACTCCTTCCGGCAGGTTCAGCAGAGGAACGGAAGCACCATCAGGGCGTCGGGCTCGAGGCCGGCGCGCTCGCAGACGGTCTGTGCCTTGGCCAGGTAGGCCTCGGCCTGCGCGATGCGCCCGGCGTCGAGATACAACGTCGCCAAACCATCGTAGCAGGGAAAGAGCAGCTGGGGTTCGTCGACCTGCTCGGCCAGTTGCAACGCCTCGTTGTAGGACTCGAAGGCCCGCGCGTGGTCGCCGTGGCACTGGTAGATCTGGCCCAGCACGATCAGCGGCACGGCCAGGTGGTCGAGCAGGCCGAGCCGGCGGTCCAGGCTGGCGGCGGCGCGCGCGGCCTCGATGCCTTCGTCCTCGCAGCGGTTGGTCAGGGCGCAGTAGGCGACCGCGAGGTTGGCGTACAGCCGCGACTGGAAGCCCAGGTCGCCGACCTTGCGCGCGGTCTCGAGCCCGCGCAGGCAGGTCTCGATGCTGCGCTGCGGATCGAGCGTGGCGTACAGCACGCCGAGGTTGGTGTAGCCCCGGCAGGCCGCCTGCAGCAGCTGGTGCCCCTCGGCCTGGGCGACGCTGCTCTCGATCCGTTCCACCGCCTCGGACGGCCGGCCCAGGCGCGCCAGCGCGACGCCGAGCGTGTTGCAGGCCTCGGCCCGCACCACGGTGGCCTCGCGGGCGCGCGCCCGGGCATCGGCGGGCAGCTCGGCCAGCGCGCGTTCGGCCAGCGCCAGCGCGGCCGCACTGTCGCCGGCGCGGAAGGCGAGCCGGCCCATCTCCTGGAACAGGTGGGCGCGCTCGATCGGGTCGCCCTGTTCACCCAGGCCCGCCAGCCCGGCGTCGAAGCAGGCGCCGGCGCGCTCGCGGTCGCCGGCCTCCCAGTGCAGTCCGCCGGTCTTGCGCAGGGCGCGCGCCAGGCGCACCGGCTCGTGGCGCTCCGCGGCCGCCTGCCGGACCTGCTCGTACTGGGCCAGCGCCTCGGCGCGCCGCCCCTGCAGGCCGAACAGGTCGGCCAGCCGCTCGCGGGCGTCGAGCGCCATCGGCTCGACCTCGGCGGCGCTGGCCGGCGTGTCGGCCGGGGCTTCGGCCAGCGTGCGCAGCGCGCGCTCGTAGTGGCGGATGGCGTCGTCGTTGGCGTAGACGGCGCGGGCCCGGTCGCCCGCCGCCAGCAGGTAGCGGGCGCCGCGCGCCTTGTCGCTCGACAGGCTCCAGTGGTGGCCGAGCGCCTCCAGCTCGGCCAGCCGGCGCGGGTTCGGGCCCTCGCCATCGACCGGCAGCGGCTGGCCCGGGGCCGCCATGTCCTCCAGCGCCTGGCCGGCCCGCCGATGCAGCTCGGTGCGCCGGGCCAGCAGCAGGTTCTGGTAGGCGACCTCGTGCAGCAGCGCCTGCGTGAAGCGCCAGCGCGGCCCGCCTGCCGGGTCGGCGCGCACCAGGTCGGCGGCCGCCAGGCGGCCCAGGGCGGCCCCGGTCGAGGGCGGGTCGCTGGCGACCCGCTGCAGCAGCGCGGCGTCGAACTCGGCGCCGAGCACGGCCGCCTCCTGCAGCAGACGGCGGTCCGGCGCCTCCAGCCGGTCGATGCGCGACAGCAGCAGGCCATACAGCGTCGACGGCACGGCCGCCGCCTCGTGCGTGGGCTGGCAGTGCCAGCGCGCGCCCTGGCGCACCAGCAGGCCGGACCCGGCCAGGCTGCGGACGATCTCCTCGACGAACAGCGGATTGCCGCCGGCCCGGGCGGCGACCAGGTCGCGCACCGGCGCCAGGGCGTCGCCGTCGGCGCCGCCCAGCAGGTGGCCCACCAGCGCGCCGGCCTGCCGGTCGTCCAGCGGCTCCAGCGCGATGGTGGAATGCGCCGCCCGCAGCGGCCGCAGCGCGCGGGCGTCGGGGCGCTGCGCGGCCAGCAGCATCAGCGGCCGGTCGGCGAGCTGGTCGATCACGTCGCGCAGCAGGTCGGCCGAGGCGGCGTCGGCCCACTGCATGTCGTCGATCACGATGACCACCGGCTGGCGCGCCAGCCGGCGTTCGAGCATCGCCCGGGCCGCCAGCGTGATCTGGCGCTGCAGCTGTTCGGGCTCGATGTCCTGCGGCCGGGCCTCCTCGATGCCGAGCAGGTGGCCCACCACCCGGGCCACCGCGTCGACCTCCACGGGATCGGCGCCCAGCGCCTGCAGGCCATCGTGCAGCTTGCGCCGGGCCACCGCCAGCGAGTCGTCGGCGCGGATCTGGTAGACCTCCCGGAACAGGGTCCCGAAGGTGCCGTAGGTCGGCTCGCCGTGCGACGAGCAGGCGGTGCGGCGCACGCCGGTCGAGGCCAGGCGGCCTTCGGCCGCGAGGCGCGCGAACAGCTCGGCCAGCAGGCGCGACTTGCCGGCGCCGGCCTCGCCGACGATGCTGACCAGCTGCGCCTCGCCGCCCTGCATGCGGTCGAAGGCCGCCAGCAGGCGTTCGATGGCGTCGTCGCGGCCGACCAGCGGCGCCGCCAGTCCGAGTTCGGCCAGGCCGCGCGCGGAGACCGCATCGGTGCGCGCGCCGCGCAGTTCATGGACCCGCATCGGCTGCGCCTTGCCGCGCAGCGCCAGTTCAGTGGCCGGCTCGAAGTCGAAGCAGTGCCGCACCAGCGACCAGGTGGCGTCCGACACCAGCACCGTGCCCGGCAGCGCGGCCGAGAGCAGGCGCGACGCCGTGTTGACCGTGTCGCCGGTGACCGCGTAGGCGCCGCCGGCGCCGCTGCCCAGGCTGCCGGCGACCACCGCCCCGGTGTGGACGCCGATGTGCAGCGTCACCCCGCGGCCCAGGCGCGGGCCCCATTGCCGGCTCAGGTCCTCGACGCGCTGCATCATGTCCTGCGCCGCTTCGAGGGCGCGCAGCGGGTCGTCCTCGTGCGCGCGCGGGGCGCCGAACACCGCCATCACGGCGTCGCCGACGAACTTCTCGACGAAGCCGTCGCCCTGGGCGATGGCCTGGGCCATGGTCTCGAACAGGGCGTTCTGGAACGCGCGCACCGTCTCGGGGTCGAGCTCCTCGGCCAACGCCGTGAAGCCGGTGAGGTCGGCGAACAGCACCGTGACCTGGCGCCGGTCGGCACTGGGCTCGGGGTCGGGCGGGCGCGGGCTGTCCAGCCGGCGCCCGCAGCGCTGGCAGAACGATGACGAGGGCAGCACTTCGGCGCCGCAGCCGGCACAGGTGGTGGTCATGGGGCGTCCCGAGCCGGATGCTGCGCCAGTTCGGGCCCGCGCGCCACCGCAGAAATCCGCGATGATCCGGCCACCGGCCATGGAATTCCTCAAATTCATCCGCTCGCTCGAAGAACTCCTCTACGAGGTGATGACCTGGATGCTGTTCTACCCGCGCACGCTGTGGCGGGTGCTGCGCCATCCGCTGGCGCTGGCGGCGCAGGCCGAGGCCGAGATGAGCGAGCGCGAGGAGGATCAGTTCATCGACCTGGTCAGTCCGCCCCTGTTCCTGATGCTGTCGATCCTGCTGGCCCATGCGCTCGAAGTCGGCCTGCATGCCAACCTGGCGCCCTTCACCTCCAGCGTGGCGAAGGAGGTGCTGACCTCCGACACCAACCTGCTGATCTTCCGCGCCATCACCTTCAGCCTGTTCCCGCTGCTGATGGCGACCGGCCTGCTGCACCGGCAGCGGCGCGACATCGACCGCAAGACGCTGCGCCGGCCGTTCTTCCTGCAGTGCTTCTTCGCGTCGCCCTTCGTGGTCACGCTCTCGGTGGCCTCGGTCCTCGCGCGGCTGGGGTTCGCGCTGGTGGCGACCGGCCTGACCATCGGCGCGGTCCTCTGGTATCTCGGCGTCGAGACGGAATGGTTTCGCACCCGCCTGGGCATCGGGCGCCTGCATGCCTTCGCGATCGCCCTCAAGCTGGTGGCGATCGCCTTCCTGCTGGCCTTCGGGTTTGCCTTCCTGCTGCTTGGGCCGGCGTCGCCATGAGCGGCGAGGGCGGCGGCGCCCCCGCCTGGCTTCAGTTCGAGGCCACGGCCGGGCGCGCCGCGGCGGGGTGCCGGTTCGCGGACAGCGCGAAGGAGCCGCTGTCCTCGCCGTACAACCGGTTCAGCGTGCCGTTCTTCTCGGCGGCCTCGAGCTGTGCCTTCACTTCCGCGCGCGGCGCATCCAGCACCTGGTGGCGCGAGAGGTAGAACGAACCGCTGTCGCTGCCATCCAGCGCATTCAGCGTGCCGTCCGTGCGAGCTTCCTTGACGTCGGCCTTGACCTCCTTGCGCGACTCGGTCGAGCGGAAGTGCGAGGCCAGGTAGGCGGAGCCGCTGTCCTCGCTGTCGAGCGCGGCGAGTTCGCCGCTGGCTTGCGCGGCCGCGAGCTGCGCCTTCACCTCGGTCCGGCTGAGCTGCGCCGAGGCCATGGTGCCCGAGAGCGTGAGAACGGTGGCCACCAGTGCCAGGGTCAGGGGGGTCTTCTTCATGATGAGTCCTTCGCGCGTCTGGAGTAGATGAAGAGGCGGCGCCGGCAGACACGCATCCGGCGACCTCTCGAAAGCACCGGGCGACTTGCGTCTGCGTCGGTGTCTCGACTGTCGGATCGGGGGGTTGCGCGCGAATTGCATCGCAGCGAAGGCGCAATGCGGCTGAAACCTGGACGGTTGCTTTTGAAACATCGGCACACGGCCCGGCAACCTGGCGCGGCTGCTGCCGGCCCGCCCGCCCGCCTGCCTGCCTGCCCGGGGCAGGGCAGGGCGCTACCGCAACGGCGCGGGGCTGACCGGCGGCAGGTTCCTCGCGCGCCCCCGGCCGCGCGTGAGCAGGCTCACGGCGAACATCACCAGGACGTTCAGCGCCAACCCGACGATGCCGAGGTTGACGTCATGGGTCCATTCCGGCGCCGCTGGAAGCAGTCTCTTCATCGTGAGTCCGGCCGTGGCACTGCCGGCGACGAACGCGACGCCGGCGAGAATGCCGGCGAATGCGCCATGGCGGTTGACCGCGCCAGTCCCCGCAAGGGCGGCCAGCAGTGCCGGTGCCAGCTGCGTCACGAAACTGAAGCCCATGAGCAGCAGCGACACGATGCTGACGCCGCCGGCCAAGGTCAGCGCGACCGCCGCCAGCATCAGCAAGAGGGTCGCGCCACGCGAAACCATGGACAGGTGCGCATCGCTGCTGGCCGGTCGCGCCGGCCGATAGAGATCACGCGCCACCAGGGTGGCGGCAGACACGAGCATGATGGAGCCCGGGACGATGGCCGTCAGCATGCCGGCGGCACCGATCACGCCGACGACCCAGGGGTCGAAGGTCTGGATCGAGAGCTTCAGCAAGGCCAGGTCGATCTGGTCTCCGGTCAGCGCGGGTATCTGCAGCAGGGCGGCGAATCCGGCGAACATCGAAAACAGCATCACCAGCGCGTAGAGCGGCATCACCATGGCATTGCGGCGGAAGCTGCGCTCGCTGCTGGCAGTGAATGTCGCGGTGAAGGCATGGGGCCACAGGTACATGCCCAGCGCCGACAGCGCGACGGTCGATACGAACCAGGCGCCACTCTTGCCGGTGGCAGGCAGCGCCAGGAAGCCCGGCCGTTGCTGCTCGATGTGCCTGAACATCTCGCCCACACCGCCGTCGTGGCGATGCGGCAAGTAGAGCCCGAGGAACACGCAGACCGCCAGTATCAGGACGTCCTTCAAGGCGGCCGTGCTGGCGGAGCCGTGCAGGCCCGACAGGATCACGTAGGCCGTCATGGCCACCGCGCCGATCCAGATCGCCGAGGACGCGTCGAGACTGCCATACGAAGTGAGTTCCACGATGATGCCCAGCCCCTTGAGCTGAAGGACCAGGTAGGGCACCAGCGCGAGCAGTGCCACCGCGGACACGAGGAAACCCAGCGACGGGCTGTCGTAGGCCTTGGCGAAGAACTCGGGCTGGGTGAGCACACGATGCTGCCGGGCGAAGCGCCAGATGGCCGGCAGCAGCCAATACGACAGCACGAAGGCCAGGCAAGAGTAGGCCATGATGTAGAACGCAGGGCCGCCGTGGCCATACGCGAAGCCGCTGGCACCCAGAAAGGTGAATGTGGTGTAGAGCTCGCCGGCCATCAGCACGAACACCAGCCGGCCGGAGAAGCCACGCCCGCCCACGCTCCATTGCTCCAGGTCCATACGCACCCCATGCCGGGCACGCAGTCCCAGAAGCAGGACGCCGACCAGGGTCAGCGAGATGATGGCAAGCGCGGCATTCATGCGGGCTGCGGCGACACGTGCGAAGGCGGTGGCGCAGCCTAGGGCGCCCGATTGGCGGGGTCGAGCCGGAAGACCAGCCACATCACCACGGCCGTCGCGATCACGCACCCGATGGTCCATGCGACGAAGAAGGGGAGTCCGAACACGAAAGGCCGCACCCGAGCGGCGAACAGCGAGCCGCACAGGATCAACACAAAGGGAATGACGGCGAGCCAGTGATGCAGTTTCATGGGGAGGCGGTGTGCGGCATCGCTAGCCCATCGGCGCGGCCGACGCGGCCGGCTCATCGAGCCGCGCCAAAATCGCGCTCGCCGCCTGCAGGTCCGCGGTTTCGAAGCCTTCCTGGTAATTGGCGAGAACGTCCTTCAACAATGTCTTGCCCTGCTGGGCGCGGCGAGTCTCGCTCCATGACCGCGCCAGGTCCATCGCCGTCCTCAGCTCCCAGCCGCGCGCACCCTGAAGGCGACTCGATTCCAGGGATTGCATGAGGCATTCCTCGGCTTCCTGCATGGGGCGTCCGGGCGTGCGGCCCAGGGCGCGCGCCTTGACTCGCAGCAACTCGGGGAGGTAGCACAGATCGCCGTTCGCATGCACGGATGCCAAGGCATGGTCGATCAAGCCCAGCGCTTCGGCGGACCTCCCGACCAGGGTCAGGCCTTCCGCGAGCGTGAGACGGAACGAGGTCGTGAGCAACTCATAGCGAGACTCGTGGAGGTCGATCAGGCAGCGCTCGAGCGCCTCGACGCCGCGCTGCGGATCGCCACGCCTCACCGCCAGTTCTCCCTTGATCCCGCGGCCGACGGCCAGGTAGGGCGTCAGCGAATGAGATTCCGCGTAGGCGATGAAGCTGTCGATGTCCCGCTCGGCCCTTGCCAGGTCGCCGACCCAGAGGTAGACCGAAACGGCCCAGATCAGCGCAATGCAAAGCGTCACCGGATGGTCCAGCTGGCGGGCATCGTCCACGGCGCGTTGGGCCACGTCGACGGCCTGCGCCGGGTACCCCTGCAGCCACAGGGTGCGGGCCAGAGCGATCATCGCGCGGTTGCCATGATCGAAGCCGGCGTAGATCGTGCTGGCCTGGGTCGATTGCACCGCGTCCGCGATCGCTGCTTCCAGCAGCAGGCGTGCCTTGGCCTGGTCTCCGGTCAAGTGGTTGCAGAGGCCGAGCAGCGAATTTGCGGTCGCACGCGCCGTCGGGTCGTCGATCGTGCGGGCCACGGCGGCACTGCGCTGGGCGTAGTCCAGCGAGACGACGAAGTCTCCGATGCGCTCGTGAAATATCTGCAGCCGGGCAAGAAGCTGGACCTGGCTGGCGGCGTCGCCCAATCCCTGCGCAACCACGAGGCTGCGTTCGAGGGCATGGCGCACCGCCTCGCTGTTGCCCCGCGTGAACATCTGCGACAGGCCCAAGGCGGCCTGCAGGGTCATCTCCGAGCGGCTGAAGACGGTGGCCTCGCTCAACTCGCTGAGCGCGCGCGCCGACCACCGGTGGCATTCGGCCAGCAGCGACATCGCCATGAAGGCCGGCACGGCTGCCGCTGCCAGTGCGATGCCGAGTTGGGTGGCGCCGGCGGGACCGAAGCACCATTCCAGCGCTGCCCTGACATTGCCCAGGTCGGCGGTGTCCGAGGCGCGGCCGGCATCGCGGGAGAAGGCGGCTTCTTTTTCGGCACTCTGCGCGAGCTGACGGCAGAAGTACGACGCGTGCCGAAGCGACGCCGCCTCGGTGCTTTCCGGGTCGGCTTTCGAGAGGGCATAGACGCGCGTGCTCTCCAGGAGACGGTAACGCGTGAGCGGGCCTGAACGATGAACGGCAAGCAGCGACTTCTCTGCCAGGCCGGCGATCGCGGCGAGCACCTGCTCCTCGTTCAGAGCGGGCGCGACCACGACCTGGCGGGCGGCTTCCAGCGAGAAGTGGCCGACGAAGACCGGGAGCTGGCACAGGACCTGTCGCTCTGCCGCGTCGAGCAGTTCGAAGCTCCAGTCCAGCGTCGCCTGCAGCGTCTGATGGCGCGGTCGCGCGGTGCGCTGCCCCGGCCAGGACAGCGCAAGGCGATCCTGCAGCAGGGCGGCGGTCTGGTGCAGGCCGTAGCTCACCACGCGCCGCGCCGCGAGTTCGATCGCCAGGGGCACGCCGTCAAGCTTGCGGCAGATGCTGGCGACGACCTGCGCATCGGCGTCGTCGAGACCCAGCATGGCCCCGCTCGCACCTGCCCGTGCCACGAACAGCCACGCCGCCGGGTACATCAGGACGTCGACCGCCGAGATCCCGGGCTGGTCCGGGGGGCTCGCCAGCGGCTCCAGCCGGTGAACATGTTCGCCTTGCGTGCGCAGCGGTTCCCGGCTCGTCACCAGGATGTGCACACCGGGCGCAGCCTGGAAGATCCGCTCGGCGAGCAGCGCCGCCGCATCGATCACATGTTCGCAGTTGTCCAGAATCAGCAGCATGCGCCTGTCGCGCAGGTAGGCCAGAAGATTGGGCACCGGGTCGGTCGAACGGACGGACAGCCGCAGCGTCGAGGCAACGGCGGTCGGCACCAGGGAGGCATCGCTCAGCGCCGCGAGGTCGATGAAGAAGACGGCGTTGCCGAACATGGCCAGGAGGTCGTGGCCCGTTCGGGCGGCGACGCTTGTCTTGCCCACGCCGCCCGAGCCCACGATGGACACGAACCTGCGCGTTGCGAGCTGGGCCCGGATCTCGGCGAGATCCTCCTCCCGTCCCACCAATGGCGGCGGCTGGCCTGGAAGGCTGGGCTCGACGGGGTGCACGGCCTCGGCGATGCGGGCCGCACCGAGGCCTTGCCTTGCGATCTCGGCGACGAAACAGTAGCCGCGGCCGACGATGTTGACGATATAGCGGGCGCCGTCCTTGCCGTCGCCGAGCGCCTGCCGCAGCATCGTGATCTGGAAGCGCAGGCTGCCGTCCGAGACGACGACACCGGGCCAGGCAAGCCGCATGAGTTCGCGCTTGCTGACCACCACGTTGGCGCGCGAGACCAAGGCGACCAGGACGTCCATGGCGCGCCCCCCGAGTTCCACCGCAGCGCCGTCGCGCGTCAGCAGCCGTTCGCTCTCCACCAGGGTGAACGGCCCGAACGTCACGATCGCTCCGGATCCCGGAGCGGCTTCGTTCGCGGTGGCGGGCGCTGAAATCGGCTGGACCATCAAATGTTCGGTGGAGGCATCCTCGGCGCACGGCGACTGCCGACACAAGGACCGCAAAGGACAGCGAGTTTAGCGGCGTCGTCGATGCGTTGCCCGGCATGGACTGCCCCGCCGGATGAAACGTCGACTTCGCGGGGCGCACCGCGAATGCGCCCATGCGGCGGCCCCGGTCAAGCTATCGGCGCGACTGCTGCCGGAACGGGATTGTCCCTGATGGCCGGGCCGTTCGGCCTGGTCCGCATGCCGGCAGCCAGGTTCTGCCACGGCAGATCCGCGGGGTCCGCAATGAAGGGGCCGGGCGCGCGCACCACCAGGATCTCTTCGGCGATGGCCGCGAAGTCGGCCCGGAAATGCACCGAGCTCTTGTTGACCAGGATCTTCATCCGCTCGGGTTCGATGCCGACCGCCCGGTACATGTTGCGGTCGAGCAACTGGGCCTTCGCCGAACTCACCGCGATGCGGACGCCGCCGATTCGAAGGCGCGCCATCCGACCGAGGTCGCTGGCCTTGCCGTTCATCATCGGGCCGCCGTAGACGAACTTGCCGTCGGACAGCGCCTCCACCTGGAATCTCGCTCGAAGCGGCGGGTCGCCTTCGATCTGCGGACAACCCCCCAGTTCGATGTCGATCGTCGCGCCCACGCCGGCCTCGTGGGCGGCCGCCGCGGCCGCCGGATCGCAGATCAGGCCGATGGCGGCGTCCTGCGCGCCGTGGCGCAGCAACGCGCGCAGCATGCCGGTGGTGTTCGAATCGCCGCCGACGCCCGGGTTGTCCTGCGTGTCGGCGATGATCACTGGCCGGTGCGCGGAGGCCGCGACCTGCATCGCGCGCCGCACGGCGGCGTCAGGCTCCTCGAACGCGACGGCCCACTGGTCCTCGGGCTTGCAGACGTGATCGAAGAGGGTGTCCAGGGCGCGCTCGGTCTCTGCTGCGTCGAAGCCGTAGCCCCAGATCACGGGTCCGCATTCCGGGAAGTCCGCGGCTGGAAAGCCAGGCGCGAAAGACAGGGAAAGTGCCTTGGGCTCGAGCGCTTCGAGCAGGTCGTAGATGCCGCGTGCGGGTTGCATCATGGTCGACATGCTGTTCACGGGGATCAGGAAGGGCACGCGCCGGATCGCGAGGTGCGCAGGGTGTTCGGCACGCATCAAGGCCAGCAGCAGTTCGCCGGCGCGCCGGCCCGTGTCTGCCATGTCGACGTGCGGATAGGTGCGATAGGCGACGGCGCCATCCGCCAGCGCGAGCATCTGCCGTGTGACGTTGGCATGCGAATCGAGGGAGATCACGATCTTCATGCCGGGCCGTGTGACCGCCCGGATGCGCGACAGCAGTTCGCCCTCGCCGTCGTCCAGGTGCTGCGCGACCATCGCGCCATGCAGGTCCAGGTAGATGGCATCGAAGGACGCGCTCCCGGCAGCCTCGACGATCTCGGAGGCGATGCGTTCGTAGGCGTCGGTGGTCACATGGGCCGACGCGCCCGCACCCGCCCAGATGACCGGCGTGACGCTGTGCCCCTGCGCCCGCACGAATTGGATGAAGCCGCTGGCGGGCAGGTTCACGTTGAGCAGCCCGAACATCGCCTCGCCGCGCACCAGGCCCGGGAAGTCCTCGCCGCGGACGAAGCTGTCGTAGCTGGCCACGGTGGGGGCGAAGGTGTTGGTCTCATGCTGGAAACCGGCGACGAGGATGTTCATGGGGTTCTTTCGGAAAGGGGGGCGTGGGGGAGGCGGCGGCGCCGGTTCACTGAGGCGTCAGCTGGATGGAGCGCGCCATCCTCTTGAACTTGTCGGTCTCGTCGGCGTAGAACTTCGCCGAGTCGGCCAGCGACTGCGGCTTCATCGCCTCGACGCCGGACAGCGCGAGCGCCTTGGTCATCTCGGGCGACGCGATGGCCTTCTGCGAGGCGGCGAGCAGCACGGCGGCGCGGTCGGCCGGCATGCCGTCCTTGGCCATGACCGCCAGCCAGACGGCGTGGACCAGTTCCTTCTTCTGCGCCAGCTGGCCCTCGGTGATGGCGGGCACCTCGGGCAAGGTCGGCATGCGCTGCGTGTCCAGCACGTCGATCGCCTTGATCTTGTGGCTCTCGAGCAGTTGCGTCGATGCCCCCAGATTCGGCAGGATCGTGATGTCGATCTGCTGGCCGACGAGGTCCTGCATCATCGGCGTGGCGCCCTTGTAGGGCACATGGAGCAGCTTGGCGCCGGTGGTCTGCGCGATGTACTCCGAGACGATGTGGTACATCGAGCCGTGGCCGGGGCTGCCGAAGGTGAGGCTCTGGCTGCCGGTCTTCCTGCCGGCCGCAATCAACTGCTCGAGCGACGAATAGGGAAGGTCGTTGCGCGCCATGACCACCAGCGGATGGGTCGAGATCGGTGCCAGCAGCGCGAACGCCTCGGGCTTGTACTTCGCGGAGGCGTTGGCCAGCGGCGCGAGGATCGCCTCGTTGGGCGAACCCATGATCAGCGTGTAGCCATCGGCCGGACGGCCGAGCAGCCGCTGTGCCGCCAGCGCGCCGCCGGCGCCCGGGAGGTTCTCGATGATGAAGGGCTGCCCGAGGGCCTTGGCCATCTCGGGCTGCATCGCGCGCGCCAGGACATCCGCCGGTCCGCCCGGCGGGAAGGCGACGAGCATGGTGACCGGCTTCGAGGGAAACGCATCCGCCGCCGCGGCGGTGCCGGCCGACGTCGCGATGCCCAGCAGGGCGGCATGGATGGCGATCAGGCGGCCGAAGGCGTTGAAGCTTGTGCGTCGCATTTCATCCTCTTTCGTTCAGCGCCGCGTCGCGGCAGGTTGGGGGTGAGGCGATTGTTTGATGTAGCATTCGTTCGAGCAACAGCAATTTGATGGCTTGAGCGTTGCTCAACGGGCAACATAAAAGAAGGCCTGCACCGTGCGAGAAATCAATCAGAAGCGACTGAGGTACTTCCAGGAAGTCCTGGTCCGGGGATCCATGCGCGGTGCCGCCGACGCGCTCAACACCGCACCGTCGGTGATCACGCGCCAGGTCGCGCTGCTGGAAGAGGAGGTGGGTTTCGCGCTCTTCGAGCGGCAGGCCCGCGGCGTGGTGCCGACCGACAACGCCTACCACCTGCTCGAATACTGGCGCGGCTGCCAGGCGCATCAGGAGCAGCTGGTCGAGCGGCTCCAGGCGATCGATTCGATGGAGGTGGGGACGGTTCGCATCGTGGCCAGCGAAGGTTTCGTGGAGGGCCTGGTGACGCAGATCGTGGCGCCGTTCTGCGAGACCTATCCGAAGCTCTCGGTCGAGCTGGATGCCTTGCCCGTGAACGAACTGATCGGCGCGCTGGCAGACGATTCGGCCCACATCGGGCTCGCCTACAACCCGCAGCCCGATCCGCTGCTGCAGTTCGTCGCCAGCGCGGCCGCGCCGACCCAGGTGCTGGTGCGGGCCGGCCACCCGCTCACCCGGCTCGCCGGTGCCCTGCGGCTCAAGCAGCTGGTCGGATTCCCGATCGCGCTCATGCCGCCGGGCTATGGCGTCGAACGCGTCGTCGAGCTGCTCGAATACGCGGAGCACGTGAAGCTGCACCCTTCGCTGCGCAGCAACTCCGTGGTGAGCCTCAAGAGATTCGTGAAGTCGACCAACGGCGTGACCTTCATCGGCGCCGGCATGGCGGCATCGGCGGAGATCGAATCCGGCGAGCTCGTGGCACTGAGCCTTGCCGATCCGCTTTGCAGGACGGCGCAGGTCCGGCTGATCGTGCGCCAAGGGCGCCCGCTGGCCATCGCGGCGAGCAAGATGCTGGCCGAGATCCAGCGCCGGTTTTCCGTTTTCGCGCCTTGAGGCGCCATCACCGGGCCGGGCGGTCGGCCTGGTTGCGCAGGGGCCCGAAGGCGGACCTCAGCTCCTGCGCGAACAGCTGCGGTTGTTCCCAGGCCGCGAAGTGGCCGCCTCGATCGACCTCCTTGAAGTAGGAGAGCGTCGGGTAGGCGCGCTCCGCCCACGACTTCGGTGCCCGGTAGATTTCGCCCGGGAACACCGTGATCGCGACCGGCACCGCGATCTCCGTCGTTCGCTGGGCGGCGGAGCTGAAGTTGTTGTTGTTGTTCTCCCAGTAGAACCTCGACGAGGAACTGGCGGTGTTGGTGAGCCAGTAGAGCGAGATGTCGTCGAGAATTCGCTCCCTGCCGAGCACGGCCTCGGCATTCCCCGCGGGATAGGTCCATTCCGTGATCTTCTCGTACATGAAGGCCGCGAGGCCGGCCGGCGAATCGGTGAGGCCGTAGCCGACGGTCTGCGGTCGCGTGACCATCATGGCGCCGTACGCGGCGTTGCGGGCGAAGAAGCTGCTCAGCGTCTGGTACGCGCTTCTTTCGGCCTCGGGCAGTCCCGCCGGGGGCGCGTCACCGCCCAGGATGCCCTTGACCAGTTCGGGCGGCACCGTGGCCGGCATGTTCAGGTGAATGCCGAGCAGGCCTCGGGGCTGTTGCCGGGCCAGGGCGTCGGAGATCACGGAGCCATGGTCGCCACCTTGGGCCACGTACCGGTCGTAGTGGAGACGATGCATCAACACGTCCCAAGCCCGCGCCACGCGGTCCGGCCCCCAGCCCAGCTCGGCAGGCCGGCTGGAAAAGCCATGCCCCGGGATCGCCGGTATGACGACGTCGAACGCGTCTTCGGCGCGTCCTCCGAACGCGGTCGGATCGGTGAGAGGACCGATGGCATCGATGAACTCCAGGGGAGACCCTGGCCAACCGTGGGTCAGGATGAGCGGCAGGGCGTTCGGATGACGCGAGCGGACGTGAATGAACTGGACATCCACGCCGTCGATCCTGGTGACGAACTGGGGCAGGGCGTTGAGCTTCGCCTCGACCTTGCGCCAGTCGTAGTCGGTCGCCCAGTGCTTCACCAGCTGTTGGAGCCTTGCCAGCTGCACCCCCTGGGACGCATCGTCGACCGTCTCCTTGTCCGGCCAGCGGGTCGCTCTCAGGCGGGCTTTCAATTCCTTCAGGGCCCGGTCCGGGACGTGGACCTTGAACGGACGAATCGCCTCCGAGGGCGACGCCGACTGGTGCGGGTCGCGATCGGGCGTGCCGTCGCTGGTGCCGACCTGGCCCGCGAACGAGAGACCCGACGCGACCCAGAGGCTGGCCGCGCAGAGGGCGGTGTTGAGAAAGCGGCGCGGGCGCGTCATCGTGGCACCTGCAGGAGCTTGTCGGCGATGGCAATGGTCTTCGGCTCCAGGAAGGCTTCCATCCCGAAGACTCCGAACTCCCGGCCGATGCCCGACTGCTTGACGCCACCGAATGGCGCGATCAACTCGGGGGTGATGCGATTGATCAGCACGGTGCCGGCGCGCAGTCGCGAGGCCACACGGCGTGCGCGCTGCGGCTGCGACGAGAAGACGTAGGCCTGCAAGCCGTACATGGAGTCGTTGGCGATCTCGACGGCTTCGTCTTCGTCGTCGTAGCCGATGACCGAGAGCACGGGCCCGAAGATCTCCGTGCGTGCGATGTCCATGTCGTTGCGCACCCCGGCGAATACGGTGGGCCGCACGAACCAGCCCTTGTCGAGGCCTTCCGGTCGGCCCTCGCCGCCGGCCACCAAGGTCGCGCCTTGCGCGAGGCCGCGGCGGATGAATTGCTGCACGCGCTCGAACTGCGCCTTGCTCGCGAGCGGTCCGACCGCGGTGGCGGCGTCCCGCGGATCGCCCACCCGCAGGGCCGCAACGGCACCCTGCAGGCGTTCGATGGCCTGCGTCATGGAGACCTTCGGGATCAGCAGGCGCGTCCCGGCCACGCAGGCCTGGCCGTTGTTCATGAAGGCGGCGCTCAGCGCCATGGGCAACACGGTGGCCAGGTCGGCGTCGTCCAGCACCACGGTGGCCGACTTGCCCGAAAGCGCCAGACTCACCCGCTTCATGGTCTCCAGGCCGGCGCGGGCAATGAGCTTTCCGGTCTGCGTGGAACCGGTGAAGGAGATCTTCGCGATTCCCGGGCTGGTGGAGATCTCGTCGCCGACATCGCCGCCGCGCCCGAGCAGTACGTTGACGACGCCGGCCGGCAAGCCGGCGTCATGCAGTGCCTCGGTCACGACATGCGCCTGCAGCGGACCCAGCTCGCTGGGCTTGACGACCGAGGCGCAGCCCGCGGCGAGGGCCGAGGCCAACTTGCTGCAGATGCTGCCAGCCGTGCTGTTCCAGGGCGCGATGAGGCCGGCGACCCCGATCGGTTCCATCACCACGGTGGCTTCGCCCAGG
Organism: Variovorax davisae; assembly: GCF_030316845.1. Classification (GTDB taxonomy): domain Bacteria; phylum Pseudomonadota; class Gammaproteobacteria; order Burkholderiales; family Burkholderiaceae_C; genus Variovorax; species Variovorax davisae. Next base: position 243,164 of record NZ_JASZYS010000006.1, on the reverse strand, counting down.
CGGCCTTCGAAGTCATAGTCCGCCAGCATCCGCGCCGTCGTGGCGAAGCATTGCGAGGCGTAGTTGCTGACCCACTGTGAACGGGCCACCGGGCCACCGTACTCCTCGATCGTGGCATCGCGGATCTGGTCGGTCCGGGCGAGCACGGCGGCTTCGAGTTGCCTGAGCATCTCGATGCGCTGGGCCTTGGTGCTGTTCGCCAGCCCGGGCTGGGCCCGGTTGGCCGCGGCGATCGCCAGTTTCGCATCGTCGCGGTTCGCCAGCACCACCGTCCCGATGGCTGCCTCGGTCGCCGGGTTGACGATCTCCAGTCGTTCGCTGCCCTGGACAGGCACGAAGGCGCCGTCGATGTAGGCCTGATGGAGGTTCCACATGGTTCGGCTCAGGCGCGTGCGACGTCGATCACGGCCTTCGCGAAGGCCTCCGGCGCTTCCTGCGGCAGGTTGTGGCCGATGCCGCCGCTGACCAGCCGATGCTCGTAGCGCCCCGAGAACTTCTTCGCGTAGGCGCTGGGCTCCGGATGCGGGGCGCCATTGGCATCGCCTTCGAGCGTGATGGTCGGCACGCCGATCACGGGCGCCTTGGCAAGACGGTCCTCGAGCGGCTGGTACTTCGCCTCGCCGTCGGCCAGACCGAGGCGCCAGCGGTAGTTGTGGATCGTGATGGCCACGTGGTCGGGGTTCTCGAGTGCCGCTGCGCTGCGATCGAAGGTGTCGGCATCGAAGTTCCACTTCGGCGAAGCGAGTTGCCAGATGAGCTTGGCGAAGTCGTGGCGGTTCTTCTCGTAGCCCGCGCGGCCGCGTTCGGTCGCGAAATAGTACTGGTACCACCACTGCAGTTCGGCCTGCGGCGGCAGGGGCACTTTGCCGGCTGCCTGGCTGCCGATCAGGTAGCCGCTCACCGAGACCAGCGCCTCGACCCGCTCCGGCCAGAGCGCGGCCATGATGCAGGCCGTGCGCGCGCCCCAGTCGCAACCGGCCACGGTGGCGCGCTGGATCTTGAGCGCATCCATCAGCGCGATGATGTCCACGGCAACCACGGACTGCTGTCCGTTGCGTGGCGTGTCGGCCGACAGGAAGCGGGTGGTTCCGTAGCCGCGCAGGTGCGGCACGATGACGCGCAAGCCCGCCGCGGCCAGCGCCGGCGCCACGTCGACGAACATGTGAATGTCGTACGGCCATCCGTGCAACAGGATCACCGGCGCGCCATGGGCCGGCCCGGATTCGTAGTAGCCGATGTTGAGGGTGCCGGCATCGATGCTCTTCAGCGGTTCGAGTCGCTGGAGGGGGCGTGCGGACTGGGCGAAGGCCGGCGTGAGCGCCGCGAGCTGGGAAGCCGCGGCGCCGAGCGCCGTCGCGGTGAGGAAGGTCCGGCGGGGCAGCTGGAACGTCGATGTCATGTGAATCTCCTGGGCAAGAGCAAGCGGTGGAAGGGGTAGATCCAGATGGTGCCGGCGGGATCACCCTTCGGCAGACACTGCGTATCGCTCTGTATCTACGGCTGTTTTCTCGACAATAAATTTCGATGCCGGCGCAGCAGGCCGCCTATCGGCTTGCGGCTTCGACGATGAGCTTGGCGACCACCTCGGGCCTGGAGGTCATCACGACGTGCGAGCCGCCCTTCACCACCACCGTCTTCACCGACTTGGCGCGTTCGGCCATGAAGGCCTGTGCCGCTGGCGGAATGTTCTTGTCGCGGTCGCCGTAGACGAACCACGAGGGCACCGTCTTCCATGCTGGCGCTCCGGCCGGCTCGCCGAGCGCGGCCTCGGCGATCGGGCGCTGCGTCGCGGCCATCAGGCGGGCAGCGGCGGCCGGCACGTCGGCGGCGAACTGGTCGTGGAACCTGTTCCCCAGGATGTACAGGTCCTTGCCGCCGTCGGCGAGTGCGACCGGCGGCGCCAGCGCGGGCCCGAGCGTGCTGCCGGGGAACTTGCCGGCGAGATCGGCGGCCGACTCTCCGGCTTCGGGCGCGAACGCGGCCACGAAGACCAGCGCCTTGACATTGCTCTTGCCGGTGGCAGCGCTGGAGATCACGGAGCCGCCATACGAGTGGCCCACCAGCACGACCGGACCCTTGACCGAATCGACGATCCCCGCGACATAGGCGGCGTCGGACTTGACGCCGCGCAAGGGATTCGCCGCGGCGATCACGGGGTAGTGCTGCGCCTCGAGCTTGCGGATCACGCCGTCCCAGCTCGATGATTCGGCGAAGGCGCCGTGCACGAGCACGACGGTGGGCTTGGCAGCCTGCGCAGTGGGGGTGGTCTGTGCCGAGGCACTGAGCGTGGCGAAGGCGCCCGCCAGGGCCATGAGGCCTGCGGTGGCGACGGAACGGACGAAACGGCGGCCAGGTTTGTTCATGTCGATTCTTTCCTGCGATGGAGGTTGGGAGCAACGAGAGGGATCGCCCGTCGCAAAGGGCGGCGAGCGCGGCGCAAGGCACGGCCGCATTTATAGGATTCGCCGCCAGGCGCGGCGCTGGTCTCTGTATGGCACTGTGTCTGTCGGACCGGCTGACATGAAGAATTACGCGAAGGCCTCGCCTGCGAAGAACGTCGCGAGGTGCCGCAGCGCTCGCCGGTGAAACGTAGTGTGCTGCCGGGCAGTGGGGATACACGCGCATACGAAGGCGGGTGCGCGACCGCCAGGCGCGCCGAACAATCGGCGCGCCCCGGCGCGCTGGGGCTTCGCATCCAGCGAGATTTCCAACTCACAAGGCCCGTCTCATGAATCGACCCCCCACGCAGCATGTGTCCTCCTCGAATCCGGCAAGTCTCGATGCATCACCGTCTTCCTGCCGGGCGGTGTTGGCGCAGATCACCGGCATCGGCCTCGTCGCGCTCGCGGCAGCCGCCGTCGTCTTCTCGGTGGCCTCCAGCGCCGCCGAGGACGCCAGCACGTCGGACGCCTCGCCGCTCTACGGCGTCACCCTGCCCAAGGGCTACAGGCAGTGGCAGCTGATCGCACCGGCCATCGAGGCGGAGCCGCTCAACGAACTTCGGGCGGTCCTTGGAAATGCCAAAGCGGTGGAGGCCTACGACAAGGGCACGCTGCCGTTCCCGGACGGCACCGTCCTCGCCAAGCTGGCATGGAAACACGTGCAGTCTCCCGAATTCCCGTCCGCATCCATTCCCGGTGCGGCCACGACCGTGCAAGTGATGGTGAAGGACTCGAAGAAATACGCCGCCTCGGGTGGCTGGGGCTTCGGCCGTTTCGTCAACGGAAAGCCCGCCGACCTGGCGCAGCACCAGACCTGCTTCGCCTGCCACCAGGCGCTGGTGAAGAACCACGACTACGTGTTCACGCGGCTCGCGCGCTGACAGCTCGCCAGCCGGCGGGCGTCGTCAGTCGTGCTGGAGCGCGAGGTCGATCCAGGCCTCGAGCTCGCCGGCGTCGATCGGCTTTTCGATCAGGCACAGCGCCTTGCTGGCCTCCACGCGCTCGCGCACACGCGTCGACGCGAACGCGGTGATGAACAGCGTGCGAACATGCAGGCCCCGGGCCTGCAGTCGATTCAGCAGTTCGATGCCATCCATTTCCGGCATTTGCACATCGCACACCAGGCAGCGCGTCCGAGCCGCCGCGCCGGAGGCGAGGAAGGCCGAGGCCGATGCGAAATCGCGCGCTTCCCATCCGAGCGAGCGCACGAGGCTGCTCGTTGCGGTGCGTACGAAAGGATCGTCGTCGACGATGGAGACGAGTTCGATGCGGGGGGCACGCTCGGCAGGACGGCTCATGCCACCACGAGCGGCAGCGTCAGTCGCGCCTCGAAGCCCCCGCTGCGCCGGTTCCGCAACTGGAGCTCGCCCTGCATGGACCGCGCCAGGCGCCGGGCGATCGCCAGGCCGAGGCCGGATCCGGGCTTTTCTTCCTGTCCCTGTGGAGCCCTCACCCAGGGCGACAGGACGGCCTCCAGCTGCGCCGGGCAGATGCCAGGTCCCGAGTCGACCACCGCCAGCACCAGGCTCTGGGTATCGATGCGGGCGCAGACGCGCACGTCGCTGCCATACCGCAGCGCGTTGTCGATCAGGTTGGCGAGCACGCGGCGCAGCGCCAGCGGGCACGCGACCACCGGCCGGCCGATGTGCCCGTCCAGTGCGATCGCCCGGCCCGCGTCGCGGTAGTCGCGCACCAGCTTGCCGATCAGGCCGTCGGCGTCGACACGCTGCAGCGGCTCGGCCACGTTGCGCTGCATCCGCGCGCATGCGACGCTGGCCTCCACCAGTTCGCGCATCTCCGCCAGATCCCGCTCCATGCCTTCGCGTGCAACCGGATCCTCCAGCATTTCGCAACGCAGTCCCATGCGGGTGAGCGGCGTGCGGAGGTCGTGCGCGTAGGAGGCCTGGACGTCCAGATGCTCCGCCTCGCGTTCCGCCTGGCGGTGGCGGATCGTGTTGATGGAGCGGATGAGCTGCGCAATGGCCGAGGGGCCGTCCTGCGCCATCGAAGGCAGGCGGGCGTCCTTGCCCACCCGATCCAGTTCGCGGGCCATTCGCATGGCGCCAGCCCGGTGGGCGTGGACGTGGAGACCGAGGAGGACGCAGACCAGCGAAAGACCGGCCAGCAATGTCAGGGAAAGCATTCCCCAAAGGCCGTCATTGATCGTGCAGTCCAGCGACGGCAGTGTCGCGGCATGCGTGGTCTGGCCGAGCATGGCGAAAGCCAGCGCGCGCACTGCGATCGGCGCGCGCCGGCCCGAGCCGGTGTTTTCGAAGGGGCCATTCGTCATCTTCAATCTCCTGTGGCCGGCGCAATCGGCGGCATGCGGAGATGACATCACGCGGGGCATGAGGGCACCATTGCACCTGTGTTCGCCCGACCCCTACGAAGGTTTGCCCTGGTCATGCGAAGTGCGGCTCCTGGACGACGCCCAGCGCCTCCATCTTGCGGACCAGCTCTGCGACCGAGCGCGAATTCATCTTGCGCATGGCCTGGCCGCGATGGATCTTGGCCGTGATCTCGGCGATGCCCAGACGGTCGGCGATCTGCTTGTTCATGAGCCCTGCGGCCACGTGCTGCGTGACTGCGCGCTCGCGCGGCGTCAGCGAGTTCCAGCAGCTTCGAAGCGCCAGCAGCTTGCGTTCGGCATCGGCGCGTCGCGCGTCGCTGTCCAGGGCCGCGGTGACCGCATCGATCATGTCCTGGTCGCGAAAAGGCTTGCTCAGGAAGTCGACGGCACCGGCTTTCATCGCCTTCACGGTCATGGCGATGTCCCCGTGCCCGGTCATGAAGATGATCGGAATCGGCGGCCGGCCGAGCTGGAGCAGGCTTTGCTGCAAGGCCAGGCCGCTCTGGCCGCGCAGACGCACGTCCAGCACCAGGCAGGACGGCCCGTCGGCGCGTGGCGCGGCGAGGAATGCTTCGGTCGAGTCGAAGGCTCGAACCTCCAGGTCGATGGAGCGCAGCAGGCTGCCCAGCGCGCTGCGCACGAGTTCGTCGTCATCGACGATGTAGGCGACGCGTGGTTCGCGGGCGGCACGGGAGCCGGTCGAGGAAGCGGTGGCGGGATGCATGGCGCGGACTCTCTCAGGAAATGACTCGGACGCTCCGGTCGGCAGCGATCGCCGAGGTGCCAAGGTCCAGGCGCGGCAGCGTGAACACGGCGCGCGTGCCTGCCGTCCGGCGCGGCATCAGCGACAGCGTTGCGCCGTGCGCATCGAGGATCGACCTGCAGATGGCCAGCCCCATGCCCATGCCGTTGGCCTTGGTGGTGAACAGGGGTTGGAACAGCTTGCCGGCGACCTCGTCGCCAATGCCGCTGCCGAGGTCGTCCACCGCCACCTGGGCGCGGCCCTCGTCGTCGGTCGTGCAGGCGAGCAGCAGCCGGCGCGAGCCGCGCTCGAGCGCCGCCATCGACTCGGCGCCGTTCATCAGCAGGTTGACTGCAACCTGCTGCAGCTGGACGCGGTCGCCGCGGACCCGCACCGCGGCGTCCAGGCCCTGATGCGCCAGGACGACGCCCAGCGATTCGAGCGGACCGGCGACCAGCGTCACCGCTTCGCGCAGCGCTTCGCCGAGCTCGAACGGGGCGAACTGCGGCTCGGCGTTGCGCGCCTTGGACCTGAGGCTCTGGATGATGGCGCGCGCGCGCAGTGCGCTCTTGCTGATGTGCGCGAGCATCGCGCGCGCTTCGTCGATGTCCGGCGTGCTGCGGTCGAGCCAGCGAAGCGCGGCACTGGCGGAGGTGTCGACGGCCGCGATGGGTTGTCCGATCTCGTGGACGATGGACGCGACCAGTTCTCCCATGGCCTTGAGGCGGCTGGCCCGCTCGAGCTCGGCCAGCGCGCCGCGCAGCTGTTCCTGTGCGACGGCACGCTGCCGATTCTGATCGATCAGTTCCTCGTACAGGCGGGCATTCTCGAGCGCGAAAGCCGCATGCGAGGCGATCACCTCCAGCACCTCGGCCTTGGCCAGCGTGAACACCTGGGCCGCGAGGTTGTTCTCGAGGTACAGCGCGCCGACCAGGGTCGCATGGCGCAGCAGCGGCACGCACAACACCGAACGCGGGCGGCGGCCGCGAACGTAGTCGTCCTGGGCGAGGGAAGGGTCCTCGCGCGCGTCAGCCACCACCATGCGCTGCTGGGTGCGGGCGACGGCCTGCACGATCGTCACCGGAACAACCTGGGCGCCGAACGCGGCCGCCTCGTGCGTGACCGAGATGGCGCCATCGAGCACGCGTGCTTGCGCGCGCACCTGCCAGACGCCGTGGCGCAGCAGCGCCAGCGTGCCGCATTCGGCGCCGGCGCTCTCGAGCGCGGTGCGCAGCAGGGTTTCGACCAGGCGCGTGGGAACGATGTCGCTCGCGAGCGCGGTCGAGATGCGCAGGACGGCCTGTGCATCGAGCGCCTGCAGGCGGCTTGCCGCAGGCGTCCATGCGTCCTGCTCGAACACGGCAGGATGGGCGGCCTGCAGCTGTCGTACCTTGGCCGTGGCGCCCCAGCGCTGCCATGCGCCCCGGGCGTGGCGCAGGTGGCCGTGGGCGGAGAGTTCGTCGCCGCGGCCGATGTGGAACGCCGCCGCCCGTTCGGCTGCCAGCGCCTCGACCTGGGTGAAGCCGTGCCGGCGGGCATGCGAGACCGCGCGGACGTAGGCCTCGCCGGCCTCCAGCGGCTCGCCGCCCACCCGCGCCAGCTCGGCGCGCACCAGGTCGAATCGGGCAGAGAAGTTGTCGGGGCAGGTGCTGGCCCAGGCTGCGAGCTGCGCCGCGTGGCGTTGCAGCGCCGCCTGCTGGTCTGCGTCCCGCGCCGGCAACGCGAGGAGCGCCAGCGCGCCGTAGAACGGCAGTTCGCCGCTCTCCGCGAAGGTGCGCCCTGCCGCTGCGCAGGCTTCGGCGCGGCGGCGAGCCTCGAGTGCATCCGCGAGGTCACCACACAGCAGCGCGCCCTGCAGCCGGTACACCCAGTACTCGAAGTCCACCAGCGTCGTCGGTCCGTCCTCCCGGGGCGCGCTCCGTGGTGCGTCGAGCGGCCCGGCCGGGCCGTCCTGCAGTCGGGCCAGCAGCAGCTTCTGCGCCAGCAGCGCGTCGACGACGAACTGGAAGTTGGCGTCGCGCGCGATGGCGAGGCCGCGCTCGACCGTGTCGCGCACGTTGCCCAGGAACTCGCCCGCGAACAGAAGGCCGCTGGCCTCGTTGGCGCCGCAATAGATCGCGAACGTGTGGTCCGCGGCCGCCGCCAGGACCTTGTAGGCACGGCGGATGAAGTCGCGCGCCGCACGGGCGGGCTGCGTCCAGGGCACGACCATGGTGCCGTAGGCCATGTAGACGCGGCCGCGATAGAGGGCCAGGCCGCGCTCGTCGACCAGGTGCAGCGCCAGTGCGCCGAACCCGCGTGCGGTGTCATAGTCGCCGTAGCGAACCCCGAAGACCTGCGTCATGCAGACATAGCCATTCGCCGAGGCGTCCGTGTGGCCGTGGACGATCCCGAGGTTGGCCATGCGCAGCAGAATCAGGTCGACCAGGTTCTGGTCGGTGTAGAGCGCCGGCGGAATGAGGTCGCAGAAGATGTTGGTGATCGCCAGGCGCAGCGGATCGGTCGCGACAGGCAGGCGCCGCAGCGCATCGATGCCGTGTCGGTCCAGCCAGGCCCGCAGCTGCGCGTACTCACGGTCGACCGCGGCGTCGTCCGGCTGCAGGGGCACCTCGATGCCTGCCTTGCCCACGAAGGCCAGCCCGACGCCCAGCGCCAGGTCGAAGCGCCCGAGGGTGGTGTAGAGCGCCGCCCGCAGGCGCGCCAGGTCGGCGCCGAAGACGCCATCGCCCGCCACCCGCTCCAAGGCCGACAGGCGTGCTTCGGCAGCCTCGAGGGCGCCGGTCAGGAATTCGGCTTCGCCGCACAACGCGCGTGCGCTCAGGCCGTCCTCGGTGGCATCGCCCGCCCCCAGGAAGTCCAGTGCGGCGCGGAAGAAGACGAGCGCCGAATGGTGGGCGGTGGCGGCCTTGGCCTGGCGGCCGGCGTCGAGGTTGAGCTTTGCGAATTCGCGCCGTTCGGCAAGTGTGTCGACCGCCGACCGCGCGAGGTTGGCCTGCGCGGCGATCGCGAAGACATGGGCCGGCGGCGTGGCGTGCACGATCTGGTGGCGCACGATCTGCAGATGCAGCGACGCGCGATCTTCCGGCAGAACCGATGCATAGGCCGCTTCACGGAATCGGTCGTGGCAGAACGCCCAGCCGTCGTTCTCGCGGCAAAGGCTTCCCGCTTGAAGCGCCGGCGCGAGCGCGGCTTCCAGGCCGCGGATCGCATCGGCGCCCGGCGGCAGTCCCGCCGCGATGGCCAGCGCTTCGGCCGAGGCGCGATGGCCGAGGCAAGCCAGCCGTTGCAGTGCGCACTGCGTTGGCGCGGGCAGCTCTTCGAAGCGGCGCACCAGCAGGTCGACGACGTTGTCGACGCCCGGATGGGCGGCGATGCGTTCGAGGCTCCAGCGCCATGCCGAAGCCTCCACGTCGTAGGCGAGAAGGCCATCGTGGGCAAGCCGCTCGAGCAGGTGCTGGGTGAAGAACGGGTTGCGCTGGGTCTTGCGTCCGATCACTTCGGCGAGGGGGTCCAGGTCGTCGCCGTCCTGCTGCAATGCCTGCGCGATCAGCGCGCGCAAGTCAGGCGCGTCGAGGGGCCCGAGCGACAGGTGCGCGGAGGCAGGCACTTCGGCGAGCCGGTCCGCACACGAAGGAGGGTCTGCATCGACCTCGGGGGTCCGAAGCGTGCCGACCAGCAGCAGCGCCTTGTCGGGATGCTGATGAAGCAGCCGTTCGAGCACCTGCCAGGTGCCGTCATCCGCCCATTGCAGGTCATCCAGCAGCAGCACCAGCGGCCGCGCGGCGGTCGCAAAGCAGGCCAGCAGGCGCGCCAGGCCCTGGAGCACGCGCTCCCGCTCCAGCGCGGCGGACGCGTCCGGCGTCTCGGGCGCTCCGGCTTGCACGCCGAGAACCACCGGCAGGGCGGGCAGCAAGCCGGCCAAGGTGCGGTCCACTGCCGTCGTCGCGGCGCGGATCCGGTCCTGCCAGATCGCGAACTCCGGCTCGGGACTGCCGAGCACGAATTGCAGCAATCGATCGAGCGCCTGCACCAGGATGGCATACGGCTGGCCACGGGTGCCCTCGTCGCACTTGGCTGCGGCGACCAGCGGCGAGCCCGACGGCCGGATGCGCGCGACGGCCTCGCGCAACAGTATCGATTTGCCGCTGCCCGATGAGCCCGAGACCCATGCGACGCGCAGTCGTGAATCGCTGGCGACCTGGCGGTAGAGCGACGCCAGCGTCTCCAGTTCGGCATCGCGGCCCAGCACCCGCTCCGGGTACCGATGCCTGCGCAAGAGCGCCTGGGCGTCCAGCGCGAACAGTGGGATGGATCCGTGCTGCCGATACAGGGTCTCGCAGCGACGCAGATCGGCGAGCACGCTGGCCGCGTCGGCATGGCGGTGCTCCGGTGTCTTCTCGAGGAGCTTCAAGACCAGCAGCGACAGCTGCCGGGGTATGCCATCGACCCGATCGGAAGGTGGCAAGGGCTTGTGGGTCGCATGCGCGTACACCCGCTGCGCAGCATCCGCGCCCGGGAAGGGGGGCCTGCCGACCAGCAGTTCGTAGAGGATGCAGCCCAGCGAGTAGAGATCGGCACGCGGATCGACTTGCAGGTTCATGCGCCCGCCAAGTTCCGGCGCCATGTAGTGGAAGCTGTTCTCGTCCCAGGCCAGGTTTTCATCCGGCCGGGCATCGTTTCCCGTGGCGACGAGCTGGGCGAAACCGAAGCCCGTCAAGCAGGTGCGGCCCTCGGACGTGACCAGGAAGCGGTCCGGCGTCAGGGCGCGATGCATCACGCCGGCCGCGTGCATGGCACCGATGGCGCTGGTCAGCTGGATCGCCAGGTCGATGAACGTGCCCATGTCGCGAGCCGGGCCGTCCGCACGGCGCAGCGGATCGCCGCCTGGGTCTTTCAGAACGAGCAGTGCGCCTTCGCCATGCTGCACCAGCGCCAACGGCACCGTCGCCCAGTCTTCGTGAAGCGCGGCGCGGAACGCATATTCGCGCTGGAGGGTGGTCAGTGTCGTCAATTCCGCCTGGCCGCGTCCGGCAACCAGCCATGACGGCAGGCCGTGGGCGAAGGCGCGCTCGATTCGCGGCATGCCCGGGCTCAACGCGCGGAAATCGCGAGACAGCAGCGCTTGCTGCGTGACTTCTTCTTGTCGCATGGAAATGGGCTTCCGATGGGCGTTCGGGTGTCGATGCGCCTTGTCGGGATCCGGTTGGCTGTACGCCGGATCGCGTGATCGTGAAGGCGTCTCGCGCTGCGCCCATTGGAGCCCAGTTGGCGGCTTGGCGGCCGTGGGGGGTGTTGGCGTGTGTTAGCCGTTGTTAGGCGCGCCCGTGAATCGGGCCTGCCTGGCCTTCCCGGGCCGGCCAGGCGGCCTATTCGACGCCGTAGCTGTCGCTGTACGACGGCAGCTGGCCTCGTGGGTTCGGGAGAGGCCTTCGCATGCGGCCTGCGAGGCCCGCGCCTCGACCGGCCATGGCTACAACAGCGATTCGGGCATGAACGGCGACATCAGCAGGTAGTAGAGCTTCTGCACCAGGCTGGCTTCCGGCTCGGAGGCATGGACCACTTCCTTCTGGTCATCGCGGGTCGACCATCTCAGCGTGACCCCGTCCTCCGCGAACTGCACCCGGTACGAGTTCTGGAGCCTGCTCACATCGAAGATGCGCAGGAGCTCCCGCGCCAGCTCCGGGCTCTCGACCACCACACCCATCTCGGTGTTCTGGGTCGCCGACCGGGGGTCGAGGTTCATGGAGCCCAGGTAGATACGGGTGCCGTCGATCGCCAGGGTCTTGGCATGCAGGCGGCCCAGCGACTTGCCGAAGTCGTCGAGGCGCATGCCGGCCGAGGTCCGCTTCGGGCTCAGCTCGTACAACGCCGCGCCGCTTCGCAGCAGACCCTCCCGGTATCGCGCATAGCCCGTGTGCACCAGCGGTTCGTCGTTGGCGGCCAGGGAGTTCGTCAGCAGCGTGACCTTGACATGGCGATCCGTCAATGCCCGGATGGCCATGACACCCCGATCTCCGGGCACGAGATAGGGCGAGGAAAGGTCGACCTGTTGCCGGGCATCGCGCATCAGCTCCCAGACCGTCATGGTCACGCTGGTGGCAACGGCCTCTTGCGCGGTCATGGTGGCGGGCTTGGTCGGCGGGTCGGCAATGGCGGCTGCATGGCCCCAGAGCAGGCCGATGCGACCGTCGTCCAATTCCTCGGCGATCGGTCCGTAGCCCAGGATGTCCGACGGCGGGAGCATGAGCTTCGGAAGTGGCTTGGCCATCTCGACCCGGGCATCGAAACCGGCATCGCCCGGCGAGCGGTCACCCTGGGCGGTGACGATGTCTGCGACAGGCCAGACCTGGACACTGTTCCAGTAGGCGTAGAAGATCGTCTCGAGTTGCGGCACCACCTTGCCGACGATCAGCGCATCCATGTCGATGAAATTCTGGGCTTCGCTCAAGACGAAGTATTCGTTCGCGATGTTGCGGCCGCCGACGATGGCCATCACGCCATCCGCGATGAACAGCTTGTTGTGCATGCGGTGGTTCAGCCGGGTCGCGTCGAGGGGCGAGGCTGCAAAGCGCCCGAGGAAGCCGTCGCGCCCGCAGCAGAACGGATTGAAGAGGCGCACCGAGACGTTGGGCGTCCTCGAAAGCGCCAACAGCAGCTGCTGGCTGTTCACGGTGTAGAGATCGTCCACCAGGACGCGAACCTGGACGCCCCGCAAGGCGGCTTCTCGCACCGTTCGCAGCAGCAGGCGGCCCACTTCGTCGTTCTCGATCTGGTAGTACTGGAGAACGAGCGAGCGTTGAGCCCGCTGCGCCAGTTGAATGCGCGCGTCGAGGGAGTACACCCCCAACGGCATCAAACGGAAACCCGAGTGCTCGCCCGGCGGCGTCGAGGCCTCGGCAACCCTGGCGAGCAAGGTCGTCGCGTCTGGCACCTCGGCCTGTTCCGGCGCCCTCGCCCGCTGTTGCGGCAGGGAGCCGCACGCGCCGAGGATCGAGACCAGGGCGCATGCGAGCAGGAAGCGCACGACGACGCAGGAATTCATGACCGACCTGCCCGGCCGATTGGCAGCGTGCGGTCGCGGTGGGCAGGGCTGGAAGAGTTCGTTCATGAAGGCGCCATTCGAGTCGGTTCGTCGGTCGATTGGACGAGGGCCATGTCTCTGGCATGTGTCCGGCGAAGACCGTCTTGCATGGCCATGTGTACCGACGGCTGCCCGATACAGTGGCACACAGGAATATGGCCAGGCGCATGGACGTGAAGGGGCTCGCCGTGAAACGTAGTGTGTGCGCTTGCGAGGTTGACACACGGCCATACGCAAGGCCGGCCGCAAGGAGCGGAGCGTCGAACAATTCGCTCGTTCTCCAACCACGCACAACCGTCATCGAGGAAATCGCCATGAAGCTGTCCCTTCTCGCCGTTGCGGCCGCCGCGGCCACTGCGGGCGTCCTGACTTTCGCGGCGTCGCCGCCGACAGGCGACAGCGCCGCCAGCGCCGCGCAGAAGGCGCCCGAGTTCACGAGCATCGACCGTTGGTTCAACAGCCCGCCCCTCCAGCTGGAAGACCTGCGCGGCAAGGTCGTGCTCGTCGATTTCTGGACCTACACCTGCATCAACTGTCTCAACCATCTGCCTTACGTCAAGGACTGGAACGAGAAATACAAGGACAAGGGGCTGGTCGTCGTGGGCGTGCACACGCCGGAGTTCGCCTACGAGAAATCCGCCAGGAACGTGCAGGACGCCATCGACCGCTTGCAGATCAAGCACGCCGTGGCGCAGGACAACCAGTACGCCACCTGGAGGGCCTTCGGCAACCAGTACTGGCCCGCGGTCTACCTGATCGACAAGCGCGGAAAGATCGTCTATTCGCATTTCGGCGAGGGCAGCTACGGCGCGACCGAGAAGAAGATCCAGGCGTTGCTGGCCGAACAGGCGCCGGCGGCGCCATCGACAGGAGGCTGAGATGAAGAAGCTCTGGATCGCGCTTCTCTTCCTTGCGGGCGGCTTCGCGCACGAAGTGCGCAACCCGGTGAGTTGCCAATGCATCAACGCCCGCGAATTCGAAGGCGGGCGCAGACGCGGTCGCCCGTGAAGGGGCGGAACGCTCAGTCGTCCCGGGGCTCGACCGACGATGCGAAGACGTAGCCTTCGCTGCGGACCGTCTTGATGTAGCGGGGCTCGCGGGCATCCTCGCGCAGACGCTGGCGCAGGCGACTCACCAGCAGGTCGATCGAGCGCTCGAAGAGTTCGGCTTCGCGGCCCTGGGTGAGGCTCAACAGCTGGTCGCGGGTCAGGACCTTCTGCGGATGGTCGAGAAACACGCGCAGCAGCCGGTACTCGGCGCCGCTCAGGGCCACCATCGTGCCGCTGTCGTCCAGCAGGTGGCGCGCCACCGTGTCCACCTGCCAGTCGCCGAAGGCCAGCTTCTGGCTGGGCTCGACCGCGCCCATGTTGGGCGGCAGCATGCGCGTGCGGCGCATCACCGCGCGCAGCCGCGCGAGCAGCTCGCGCGCGGAGAAAGGCTTGGCCAGGTAGTCGTCGGCGCCCATCTCCAGGCCGAGGATGCGGTCGGCTTCCTCGCTGCGCGCGGTGAGCATCAGGATGGGCGTCGCCTTGTACTTGCCGGTGCGCAGGTCGCGGCAGAGCGTCAGTCCGTCTTCGCCCGGCAGCATCAGGTCGAGGATGATCAGGTCGAAAGGGCCCGACTCCTCCAGCGCCGCGCGCATGTGCCGGCCGGTGGGAACGGCGACCACGCGCAAGCCGTTCTTGACCAGGTAGGAGGTGAGCAGCTCGCGAATGCCCCGGTCGTCGTCGACGATGAGGATGTGGTCGGAGGTCTTTGGGGTCATGACGGTGAGGGTGTTTGAGGTGCGCCGCGCCTGCAATGTAGCCTGCCGGTCGCACACCGGAGGCGGGTTTGTATTCGCAAGTATCCGGCGGCGAGGGGCGATACGGAGGCATACGCAAGCTGCTCCGGCGCGGTCGAAGGGGGCCAACAATCCAGCCGTTCTCCCTTCAACCCTCCCCAGGAACACCGCATGACCTCCACCGAAAAGATCCTCTATACCGGGAAGACCCACACCACGGGCGGCCGGGACGGCGCTTCCATCAGCAGCGACGGCCGTCTGGACGTCAAGCTGTCGCCGCCCGGCGGCTCGGGCAACGGAACCAATCCCGAGCAGCTCTTCGCCGCCGGCTGGTCCGCCTGCTTCATCGGCGCCATGGGCCTGGCCGCGGGCAAGCTCGCGCTCAAGCTGCCCGTCGACCTCGCCGTCGATGCCGAGATCGACCTGGCCAACACCGAAGGGGCCTATTTTCTGAAGGCCCGCCTGAACGTCAGCGTGCCCGGCCTCGCGCCCGAGGTCGTCCGGTCGCTGGTGGATGCGGCGCACCAGACCTGCCCCTACTCCAAGGCCACGCGCGGCAACGTCGACGTCACGATCCACGTGGTCTGAGCGCACGCCGGCGGGGCCGAACCAAGGATCTTCCATGTCGCTCATCGCTGCTCGACATATTGCGATACACGGGTTGGGCCTTCCGGCTGGGCCGAGGTTTATAAACGAGTCAATGGCCACACCCTCCAGCCCCGCTCATCCTGCCGCGAGTGCCAGAAGCGGCGCCGGCGGCGGTCTGGGCCGCCTGGTGCCGCGCACCCTCTTTTCCCGCGTGACGCTGATCATCGTGGTGGGCCTGGCGATCGCCCAGCTGCTGACCTTCGCCAGCATCCGCTACGAGCGGGACATGGCCATGCGCGAGCTGATGATGATCGGCATCGAACGCGACATCGCGAGTTCGGTCGCCCTCCTCGACCGGCTGCCCGCCGCGGAGAGGGCTGGCTGGCTCGAGCGGCTCGAGCGGCGCAACTACCGCTTCGTGCTGGGCGGCGTGGCTGAAGGGGTGGATCCGACATCCCGGCTGTCGCAGCAGTTCGCCACGGACATCGTCGACGCCATACGGCCGTTCCAGATCATCAAGGTCGGGCAGGTGACCCAGCCGCCCGAAGGCCTGCAGATCCAGGTTCGGCTGACCGACGGGGCCTCCGTGGTGATCCACGCCATGCGGGTGGGCATGCCGATGTCGCGCTGGGTGATCTGGGTGCTGGTGATCCAGCTGCTGGTGCTGGCCGCCTGCGCCTGGTTCGCTGTCCGGCTGGTCACGCGGCCGCTGGCCGACCTGGCGGCCGCGGCCGATGACCTGGGGCCCGACCTCAAGGCGCAGACGCTCACCGAAGATGGCCCTACCGAGGTGGCGCACGCCGCGCGCGCCTTCAATGCCATGCAGCAGCGCATCGGCGGCTACATGTCGGAGCGGGTGAAGATCCTGGCGGCCATTTCGCACGACCTGCAGACACCCATCACGCGGATGCGGCTGCGCACCGATCTGATGGACGATGCGCACGACCGCGACAAGTTCCGCCAGGACCTCGACGAGATGAATTCGCTGGTGCGCGAGGGCGTGACCTATGCGCGCACCCTGCACGGCGCCACCGAGCCGGCGTTGCGCATGGATGCCGACGCGCTGCTCGAAAGCATGGTGGCCGACTACGAAGACGCCGGCAAGCGGGTGCAACTCGAAGGACGCGTCGGCGCGCCCATCGTCGGCCGGCCGAACGCGCTGCGCCGGATCGTCATGAACCTGGTCGACAACGCGCTGATCTTCGGCAGCGATGTGCGCCTGCGGGTGCAGGCCGGCGACGGCCAGCTGGCCATCGCCGTGGTCGACAACGGCCCCGGCATTCCGCCCGACGAGCTGGACGCGGTGCTCAAGCCCTTCTACCGCGTCGAGAGCTCGCGCAACCGCAGCACTGGCGGGACGGGCCTGGGCCTGGCCATCGCGCACCAACTCGCGATGGCGATGGGCGCCGAACTGGCGCTGCGAAACCGCCCTGAAGGCGGACTCGAGGCGCGCTTGACCTTGCCGACCCGACCCGCTGCTTCGAACTGAGCCGCTCTGCGCGGCGACCCATCATGCTGATCCTCCTCATTGCCTACCTGGGCGGGGTGCTCACGATCCTGAGCCCTTGCATCCTCCCCGTGCTGCCCTTCGTGTTCGCACGGGCGGACCGGCCCTTCCGTTCGCACGGCCTGCCGATGCTGATCGGCATGGCCCTCGCCTTTGCCGCCATCGCCACGCTGGCGGCAGTGGGCGGCGGCTGGGTGGTGACGCTCAACGAGTACGGGCGCCATGCGGCGATCGCGGTGCTCGCGCTCTTCGGCGTGACGCTGTTGTTCCCGGGCCTGGCCGACCGCCTGAGCCGGCCGCTGGTGGCGCTGGGACTGCGGCTGGCCGAGTCGCAGCACGACGGCGTCTTCTCGCCGCTGCTGCTGGGCGTCGGTACCGGCCTGCTGTGGGCGCCGTGCGCGGGGCCGATCCTGGGGCTCATCCTGACCGGCGCGGCGCTCAACGGCGCGAGTGCCGGCACCTCGCTGCTGCTGCTGGCCTATGCGGCCGGGGCCTGTACCTCGCTGGCTGCGGCGCTGCTGTTCGGTGGGCGCTTGCTGTCGGTCATGAAGCGTTCGCTGCCCACCGGCGAATGGGTGCGCCGCGCGGCCGGTGCGGCCGTGCTGGTGGGCGTGGGCGCGATCGCGGCGGGGCTGGACACGGGCCTGCTGGCCCGGCTGTCGGTCGGCACCACGTCGGCACTGGAGCAGGCGTTGCTGGAGAAGATCGAGAGACCCAAGCCGCAACCCGGACGTGCCGACACGAGCGGCCGGCAGGACCAGGACGCGGGCTTCGTGCGTACGGCCGCCGCAGCGCCCGAGCCCTCGATGGCGCCGGTGCGCAAGCCGGGGGTGGAGGGCGACTTCCCGTCGCTGGCCGGTGCGACCGAATGGATCAACTCGCCACCACTGACGCCCGAGGCGCTGCGCGGCAAGGTCGTGCTGGTCGACTTCTGGACCTATTCGTGCATCAACTGCCTGCGCACGCTGCCGTACCTGCGTGCGTGGGCGCAGAAGTACAAGGATGCGGGCCTGGTCGTCATCGGCGTCCATTCGCCCGAGTTCGCCTTCGAGAAGCGCGCTGCCAATGTGCGCCAGGCGACGAAGGAGCTGGGCATCGACTTCCCGGTGGCGTTGGACAACGATTTCAAGATCTGGCGCGGCTTCGACAACCAGGCGTGGCCCGCGTTCTATTTCATCGATGCCCAGGGCCGCATCCGCCATCACCAGTTCGGCGAGAACGGGTATGAGAAGGCCGAGCAGGTCCTCCAGCAACTGCTGCGCGAAGCGGGGCAGCGCGACCTGCCGTCCGATCGGGTGGCACCGAAGGGGCAGGGCACCCAGGCCGCCGCCGGCCCTGAGCTCGCCATGTCGGGCGAGACCTATGTGGGCGCCGAGCGCGCGAACGGCTTCGCCTCGCCTGGCGGCCTCGTGAGCGGCCGCGCGCATGTCTACCAGCGGCCCGCTGCCCTGCGCACCAACCAGTGGGCGCTGGCCGGCGACTGGACCGTCGAGCCCGAGCGCGCCGTGTCCAACGGCGCCAACGCCCGCATCGCCTACCGCTTCCAGGCGCGCGACCTGCACCTGGTGCTCGGCCCGGCGGCCGATGGCAAGCCCGTGCGCTTCCGGGTGCTGGTCGACGGCAAGGCGCCGCTGGCAGACCACGGCGCGGACACCGACGAACAGGGCTACGGGACCATCGAGGCGCAGAAGCTCTATCAGCTGGTGCGCCAGCAGAAGAACGGAAACGACCGGTTGTTCGAGATCGAGTTTCTCGACAGCGGGGCCCAGGCCTACGCGTTCACCTTCGGTTGACGCTCAGAGCAGCATCCCGCCGGACACCTCGATGCGCTGGCCGGTGAGCCAGCGGTTGCCGTCGGACAGCAGCGCCGCCACCGCGCCGCCGATGTCGTCGGGCTGGCCGACCCGGCCCAGCGCCGTGATGCCGGCGATCTGCGCGTTCGCCTGCGGGTCGTCGCGCACCGCGCCGTCGCGGAAATCGGTCTCGATGGCGCCCGGCGCGATGGTGTTGACCGTGATGCCGCGCGGGGCCAGTTCCTTCGCCATGTAGCGGGTCAGCACCTCGACGCCGCCCTTCATCGCCGCATAGGCGGCATAGCCCGGGAAGCTGAAGCGTGCCAGGCCGGTCGAGGTGTTGACGATGCGCCCGCCGTCCGCGATCAGCGGCAGCAGCTTCTGGGTCAGGAAGAAGGTGCCCTTGAGGTGGATGTTGGCGAGCAGGTCGAACTGCGCCTCGGTCGTCTCCGCGAACGACGCCGCCACGCCGATGCCGGCGTTGTTGACCAGGTGGTCGAAGTGCACGCGCTGCCAGCTGCCGGCCAGCGCCGCCTTCACGCGTTCGGCGAAGCCGTCGAAGCTGCCGCTGTCGGCCACGTCGAGCTGGAGCGCGACCGCCCGGCGGCCGAGCGCCTCGACCTGCCGCAGCACGGCGTGGGCCTCGGCCTCGCTGCCCTTGTAGGTGAGGATCAGGTCGCTGCCCTGCTCGGCCAGCTTCAGCGCGGTGCTGCGGCCGAGGCCGCGGCTGGCGCCGGTGACGAGGGCGATGCGGGGGGCGGTGATGGGGGTGTTCATGGCGGGGTCCTGGGTCTGGGGAGTTGGGATGGCCTGACTTTAGGAGTTCACCAGGAAACGATAAATAGTCGAAAATCGTCCAAACTGTTCTTCTAAAACGGACAATCCAGGGATGGATCTCGACCAGCTCCGCATCTTCGCCCGGGTCGCCGAACTCGGCAGCTTCACCCAGGCCGCCGACCAGCTCGGGATGGCGAAGGGCCGCGTCTCCCAGGTGGTGCAGCGGCTCGAGGCCCAGGTCGGCGCGCGGCTGCTGCAGCGGACCACGCGCCGCGTGCGGCTGACGCCCGATGGCGAGCAGTTCCTCGAACGCGGCCAGGAGCTGGTCGCCGACGCGGACCAGCTGCAGGCCATGTTCCAGCCGGCGGCCAGCGGCTTGCGGGGCCGCCTGCGCATCGACCTGCCCAACACGCTGGCGCGCGACCTGGTCATTCCGCGGCTGCCTGAATTCCTGGCGGCGCATCCGCTGCTGGAAGTGGGCATCAGCACCACCGACCGCCGCGTCGACCTGGTGCAGGAGGGCTTCGACTGCGTGCTGCGGGTCGGGCCGCTGGTCGACGCCGACCTGATTGCGCGGCCGCTGGGGATGATGAAGATGCGCAACGTGGCGAGCCCGGCCTATTTGCGCAGCCACGGCACGCCGAAGACGCTGGCCGACCTGGCCCGGCATCGCATCGTGCACTACGCGCCCAAGCTCGGCGTGCAGGGCGCGGGCTGGGAATACCGGGAGGAGGGCGGCGCGGTCCGCCTGCATCCGATGCGCAGTGCGATCGTGGTCAACGGCACCGATGCCTACCAGGCCGCCTGCCTGGCCGGCCTGGGGCTGATCCAGGCGCCGGCGCATGGCACGCAGCGGCTGGTCGATGCCGGCCTGCTGGTGGAGGTGATGCCCGACCTCACAGCGGCGCCGATGCCGGTGTCCCTGCTCTACCCGCACCGGCGCCAGCTGGCGCCGCGCGTGAAGGCGGTCCTGAGCTGGCTGGCGCAGGTGGTCGAGCCCTACCTCGGCGACGCGGGTCCGGCCGCCCCGGCGCGCGCCCGGTCCAGATAATGGCAGCCACCCCATGAGACATATCGCTCGACTCGTGCGCAGCGCCAGCTTGATCGGCTACGTCGAGTTGGTGAAGTCACTCGGCCGCGACCCCAATGCGTTCATGCGGACCGTGGGCCTGCAGGCCAGGTTCCTGGACGACCCCGAGACGCTGATCCCGCGAGACGCCGCGCGCGAGTTGCTGGAGATCACCGCCCGTGCCACCAAGACGGAAGACCTGGCGCTGCGCCTGGCAGCCCAGCGCAAGCTCTCCGCCCTCGGGCCGATCAGCTTCGTGCTGCGGGAGGAGCCCACGCCGCGGCATGCGCTCGACACGCTGTGCCGCTACCTCAAGCTGGTGAACGCCTCGCTGATCGTGCGTGTCGAAGAGACCGACAGCCTGGTCATCATCCGCGAAGACCTGCTGCCCAGCCCCGGGCTGCAGATGCGGCAGTCGGTGGAACTCTCCGTGGGCACCATGTTCCGCATGCTGGGCGATCTGATCGGACCGCATTGGCGACCGCTCGAAGTCCGCTTCAGCCATCGCCCGCCGGCGGACGTCTCCGCGCACCGGGCCTTCTTCGGGCGCAGCGTCAAGTTCAATCAGGAGTTCAACGGACTGGTCTGCCTGGCGACCGACCTGTCCAGGCCGCGCGAGCCCGGAGACCCGGTGGCGGCGGGCCTCGCGCGCAAGTACCTGGAAGCGGCGCTCCGGGATCGCAGCGAGAGCGCGCAGGAGACCTGCCGCCAGCTCATCCTGGCCTTGCTGCCTGGCGGCACCTGCTCGGCGCAGGCGATCGCCCGGCACCTGCGCGTCGATCGCCGCACGCTGCACCGCCGGCTCGAGGCGGAAGGCCTCACCTTCAGCGGCCTGCTCGACCAGGTGCGCTCGGACCTGGCCAGGCGCCATCTGCGCGAGAGCGACCTGCCGCTCAGCGAGGTGGCCGAATTGCTGGGCTTCGCCAATCCCAGCAGCTTCAGCCACTGGTTCCACCATCGATTCGGCTGCAGCGCCTCGCAATGGAGCAGGCAGGCGGCCGATGCGGCTGCCCCGCAGGCAGGGTGAACAGCCCTGGCCGGCCTGGGGTCAGCGGCCCAGATCGGCGTCCGGCTTGCGCAGGAATCCCTGGTTGCCCCCGTTGCGGTTGGGCGCGAAGCCATTGCGCTGGAGGGTCTCTTCCGCCGTGTCGTAGAAGACCCCGATCTGCATGATCTCGCGCGCCTGCTGCGCCGTCGCGATGGGGCGGCCGAACTCGCCCGAGATGCGCACCAGCTGCCTGATCTGGTCGACCGTGCTGGCCTTGCCGGTGCGGGTCTGGTTCCAGAGCACGTCCTCGATGCCGCAGCGCACATGCAGGCCCAGGGCGATGCCGATCATGTTGATGGGCAGCACGTTGAGCACCGAACTCTCCACCGTGACCACCGCGCCGTCGGGCACCGCGCGCAGCATGTTGGCCAGGTTGTAGATGTTGGCCTGGTCCATGCCGCCGCTGATCGCCACCCAGTTCATCACCAGCGGCCCCTTGTAGACGCCGCGGCGGATCATCCGCTCGATGGTCTCGAAGCTGTTGATGTTGTAGACCTGGAATTCGCTCTGGATCCCGGCGGCCGTCAGGCGCCGGATGTGCTCCTCGGCCCAGCTGGGGTTCGAGGGCACGACCATGTCCTTGTAGGTGGCGTAGAGGTGCGGGAAGCCCCGGGACACGCCCTTGAAGTCGTCCAGGCCGGCATGCTCCGTCACGTTCATCTGCGACGTGTTGACGGTCACCGTGACCTGGTCGGGCCTCGGCTGGAGTTCGGCCAGCATGTGCCGCGTGTCGTCGCTGAGCCATTTGGCGCCCTGGCCCTCTTCGGGCGCGAAGCTGATGGAGCCGCCGACCTGGATGACCATCTCCGGCACACGGGCGCGCACGCCGGCGATCAGCTCGTTGAACTTGGACAGGCGCTTGCTGCCCTTGCCGTCTTCTTCGCGCACATGCAGGTGCAGCACGGTGGCGCCGGCCTCGTAGCAATCCACCGCCTTCTGGATCTGGTCCTCCATCGTGACCGGAATGTCCTCCGGGAAGTCGGCGGGAATCCAGCCCGGCGCATAGGGGGCGGCCGTGATGATCAGGGGCTGCTGGTTCTCGGGGTACAGGTGGCCGTCAAGGAAGTTCATGATGTTCTTTCCGCGTTGAAATGGGTTGTCGAGAATGTCGAATGGTTCGCAGTGGCTTCGAGAGCGTCAGTACGGAACGTCGCCCACGATGGCGGCGCGCTCCATCTTTCGGGGGGCGGGCCAGTAGTCGTTCACCGCGTAGTGCTGGGTGCTGCGGTTGTCCCAGACGGCCACGTCCCCGGGCTGCCAGGACCAGCGCACCTGGTATTCGGGAATGCTGGCGCGGCTGAGCAGGTAGTTCAGCAGCAGCGATGCGCCCGGTGTCTTGTCGATGCCGTGGCGGATGTTCTCCGGCGTGTTGTGGTTGACGAAGTGGGTGGTGAAGCTGCCCACGTACAGCACCTTCGCGCCGGTTTCCGGATGCGTGCGCACCACCGGGTGCTCGGCCGGCGGGTTGTCCCGGTCGAGCTGGACGCGGTCTTCCTGGGACATGACGGCGCCAAACGACGGCTCGATGCTGGACTTGGCGCGCAGCTTCAGGATCTTCTGCTTGATCTCCTCCGGCAGCTCCTCGTACGCCTGGACCATGTTGACCCAGATCGTGTCGCCGCCGATCGCCGGACATTCGATGCAGCGCAGCACGGCCCCCATCGACGGGTTCTTGCGCCACAGGCCGTCGGAGTGGTACACGTTTTCGTAGCTGTGCCTCGATTCGCTGCGATAGATGAGCGCCAATCCCGGGTACGCGGGATCGCTGTCGAGCACGGGGTGGCGCTCCAGCTCGCCGAAGCAGCGCGCGAAGGCTTCGTGGTCGGCGCGCGTGATGTCCTGGCCGCGGAAGAAAAGCACCTTGTGCTCAAGCAGCGCAGACTTGATCCGTGCGAAGGCTTCGGGGTCGCGCGCTGCCTCGCCGAGGTGGACGTCCGTCACCCGGGCGCCGATGGCGGGCGTGATTTGGCTGATCTTCATGGCTCGGTCTTCCTGGGGTTGCGTGATGCCGGTCAGTTCGGCTGGATGTCGAATTTCTTGACGATGGCGGCGTTGCGCTGGAACAGCGCCCTGGTTTCGGCGAGCATCGCGGGCGTGTCGACGCTCACGTCGGGCTCCAGCCCCAGGTCGATCAGCTTCTGCTGCACCGCTGGTGCTTCCGCGGCCTTCTTGATGGCCGCCTGGAGCTTGGCCAGGACCTCGGGCGGCAGCTTGCTGGCGCCATAGAAGCTGACCTGTCCGGGGAACTGGATGTCCGGATAGCCGAGCTCGGCCATGGTCGGCAGCTCGGGGAAATACCTGGACCGGCTCTTCCCGGCCACGGCATAGGCGCGCAGCTTGCCGCCCTTGATCAGCGGCAGGGAGGTCAGCAGGCTGTCGAACATGATGTCGACCTGGCCGCCGAGCAAGTCCTGGAGCGCGGGCGGCGATCCGGGGTAGCCGACGTGCTGCATGCCCAGGCCGGCCTGATCGCTGAAGATCAACCCCGCGTAATGCGACGACGTGCCGGTGCCGAAGCTGGCGAAGCTGGTCTGGCCCTTGCGCGACTTCAACTGCGCGACCAGGCCCTGGAAGTCCTTGGCCGGGTTGGTTGCCGCGGTCACCAGCACACGGCTGGTCTGGGCCACCCTGGCGATGGTCACGATGTCCTTCAGCGGGTCGTACGGGACCTTCATCACGAGCGGTGCTTCGACCAGCAGGTTGATCGCCCCCATCGCGATCGTGTTGCCGTCGGGCTCGGCCTTCAGCAGGGCGCCGAGTCCGATCGACCCGGTGGCGCCGGCGCGGTTCTCGACGATCACCGGCCGGCCGAGGTCCGTCGCCATCTGCTGCCCGACCACGCGGGCCGCGACGTCCATCGTTCCGCCCGGCGGTGCCGGCACGATCACCTTCAAGGGCTTGTCGCCGAAGGCCCAGGCGCCGAGCGCCAGCGAGCATCCGATCGACAGCGTGGCAGCGCGTGCCAGTGGCTTCAGTTTCATCTTTGTCTCCGGTTCATCTCATGTCGGGTGTGCGCGTCAGTTCAGCTGGATGTCGAACTTCCTGACGATGGCGGCGTTGCGCTGGTACAGCGCCTTGTCTTCGGCCAGCATCGCCGGCGTGTCCGCGCTGACGTCGGGCTCCAGGCCCACGTCGAGCAGCTTCTTCTGCACCGCGGGTGCATCCGCGGCCTTCTTGACGATCGCCTGCAGCTTCGCCAGCACGTCCGGCGGCAGCTTGCTGGCGCCGTAGAAGCGGATCTGTCCCTGGAACTGGATCTCCGGATAGCCGAGCTCGGTCATGGTCGGCACCTCGGGGAAATAGCCGGACCGGCTCTTGCCGGACACGGCATAGGGGCGCAGCTTGCCGCCCTTGATCAGCGGCAGGGAGGTCGCCATGCCATCGAACATGATGTCGACTTGGCCGCCGATCAGGTCTTGCAGCGCGGGCGGCGATCCGGCGTAGCCCACGTTCTGCATGCCCAGGTCGGCCCGGTCGCTGAAGATCAGTCCCGAGTAGTGCGAGGTCGTGCCGTTGCCATAGTTGGCGAAGCTCGTCCTGCCCTTGCGCGCCTTCAAGTGCGCAAGAAGACCCGTGAAGTCCCTGGCCGGGTAGCCGGCGCCCGTCACCAGCACATAGCTGGTCTTGGCCACCCTGGCGATGCTGACGATGTCTTTCAGCGGGTCGTACGGCAGCTTCATCACCTGCGGCGATTCCACCAGCAGGTTGTTCGGCCCGACGACGATCGTGTCGCCATCGGGGGCGGCCTGCAGCATGGCCTGGAGTCCGATCGACCCGCTCGCACCGGGCCGGTTCTCGACGACCACCGGCCGGCCGATGTCCAGGGACATCTGCTGGCCGACCACGCGGGCGGCGATGTCCGTGGTTCCGCCCGCCGGTGCCGGGACGATCACCTTCAAGGGCTTGTCGCCGAAGGCCCAGGCGCCGAGCGCCAGCGAACATCCGATCAGCGCCAGGGCAGGGCGCGCCAACAGCTGCAGTCTCATCTTTGTCTCCAGTTCGTCCAGGTGTCGGGCACGGGGTGCCGACGCCTTCAGTATCCGGCGCACCAGCGATCGATACTTGCTTTTATGGGACATCG
This sequence comes from Variovorax davisae, assembly GCF_030316845.1. Classification (GTDB taxonomy): domain Bacteria; phylum Pseudomonadota; class Gammaproteobacteria; order Burkholderiales; family Burkholderiaceae_C; genus Variovorax; species Variovorax davisae. The sequence goes on along the minus strand of NZ_JASZYS010000006.1, from coordinate 217,904 downwards.
ACTTGTCGGAATGGGTCATTCGCGAGGGGGCGCTTCCAGCCGCGGGACCCCCCCGCAAGAATCGCGGCTCCACATGCATTCACAAGGAGACGCACCATGACCAAGGCCATCCGCTTCTACGAAACCGGGGGCGCCGATGTCCTGCAGTTCGAGGACGTCGAAGTCGGCGAACCCGGCGCCGGCGAGGCACGCGTTCGCCACAGCTTCGTGGCCGTCAACTTCGCCGACATCTACTTCCGGACCGGCTTCTACCCGCAGGCGCTGCCCAGCGGCCTGGGCACCGATGCGGTGGGCGTGGTCGAGGCGGTGGGGCCCGGCGTGACCGACATCCGCGTGGGCGACCGGGTGGGCTACCTGGTCGGGCCGCCGGGCGCGTACTCGCAAGTGCGCGTGATGCCTGCCAATGTGCTGATCCCCCTGCCCGACGGCATTCCGGACCGCACCGCCGCTTCGCTCATCATGAAGGGCATGACGGCGCAGTACCTGTTCCGCCAGGTCTTCCCGCTGAAGGGTGGCGAGACCATCCTGTATCACGCGGCCGCCGGCGGCGTCGGCCTGATCGCCTGCCAGTGGGCGCGCGCCATGGGCGTGACGATGATCGGCACCGTCAGCACCGACGAGAAGGCCGCCATCGCCAAGGCCAACGGCTGCACCCACACCATCGTGACCTCGCGCGAGAACATTGCGAAGCGGGTGCGCGAGATCACCGACGGCAAGGGCGTGCCGGTGGTGTACGACTCGGTCGGCAAGGACACGCTGGAAGCCTCGCTCGACTGCCTGCAGCAGCGCGGCACGATGGTGAGCAACGGCACCTCGTCGGGCCCGGTGATCTTCAACACGGGGCTGCTGGCGACCAAGGGTTCGATCTGGTTCACGCGCCCGGCGATGCGGCACTACATCGAGCCGCGCGCGCACATGCTCGACATGGCGCGCGAGCTGTTCGACCACGTGCTCGCCGGGCGGATCGTGAGTGAGCCGCGGCAGAGTTTTGCCTTGGCCGAGGCGGCCGACGCGCATCGCGCGCTCGAAGGACGCCAGACCATCGGCTCCACCGTGCTGGTGGCGTGAGCGACCCCATGGCAGCACCCCAACACAAGGTGATCGTGACCTGCGCGGTCACCGGCGCGATCCACACGCCGACCATGTCGCCGTACCTGCCCATCACCGCCGACGAGATCGCGCGGGAGGCGATCGCGGCCGCGGAAGCCGGCGCGTCGATCGTCCATCTGCATGCGCGCCATCCTGAGACCGGCCAGCCGTCGCAGGACCCGGCGCTGTTCCGGGCCTTTCTGCCCGTCATCGCCGAGCGCTCCGAGGTGGTGATCAATCTCACCACCGGCGGCGCGCCGAACATGCTGGTGGAAGAGCGGCTGCAGCCGGCCTTGCAGCTCGAGCCGGAGGTGGCCTCGCTGAACATGGGCTCGATGAATTTCGGCCTCTATCCGATGCTGGACCGCTACAAGGAGTTCAAGCACGACTGGGAGCGCCCCTACCTCGAAGGCTCGGAGGACCGCGTGTTCCGCAACACCTTCAAGGAGATCCGCTACATCCTCGAATCCTGCGCCGACAACGGCACGCGCTTCGAGATCGAGTGCTATGACACCAGCCACCTCTACACCGCGGCGCATTTCATCGACCGCGGCATCCTGAAGCCGCCCTTCTTCATCCAGACGGTGTTCGGGCTGCTGGGCGGGATCGGCTCGCACCCCGACGACCTGATGCACATGCGAAGGACGGCGGAGCGGCTGTTCGGCAAGGACTACTACTGGTCGGTGCTCGGCGCCGGCCGCAGCCAGTTCCCGCTTGCCGCCATGGCCGCCTCGATGGGCGGCAACGTCCGGGTGGGACTCGAAGATTCGCTCTGGGACGGGCCGGGCCGGCTGGCGACCAGCAACGCCCAGCAGGTGCAGCGCATCGTCTCGACGCTGCGATCGCTGAACCTGGAGATCGCGACGCCCGCCGACACGCGCGAGATGCTGCAACTCAAAGGCCGGCATGCGGTCGCCTTCTGATCCGCTGCCTGCGCCCGACCACCCCACCAGGAAACTCGTGATGACCGAACCTGTCGTCCTGATCACCGGCGCCACCGCCGGGATCGGCCGCGCCACCGCGCTCGCATTCGCTCGCGAAGGCGCCCGGCTGGTGTGCTCCGGCCGCAATGCCGCGGCCGGCGCCGCGCTGGTGGCCGAACTGCGGGAACTGGGCGTGGAGGCCGAGTTCGTGGCCGCCGACGTCGGCAACGAGGCGCAAGTCCGCGCGCTCGTCGAGCGCACGGTCGAACGCTTCGGACGGCTCGATGTCGCCGTGAACAGTGCGGGCACGGAAGGAACGCCCGGCTCGATCGTGGAGCAGACCGTCGAGTCCTATTCGGCGACCTTCGACGCGAATGTGCTGGGGACCTTTCTCGGCATGAAGCACCAGTTGCGCGTGATGCTCCGGCAGCGGCAGGGCGCCGTCGTCAACCTGTCCTCCACGATGGGAAGCCGCGGCAACCCGCAGAACCCGCTGTACGCGGCCAGCAAGCACGCGATCGAGGGCCTGACCAAGTCGGCGGCCCTGGAGGCGGGGCGGTCCAACGTGCGGGTGAACGCAGTGGCCCCCGGCCCCATCGACACCGGGATGCTCGAACGCATCGCGGGCGGGGCCGACAGGATCGCGGCGGTCGCCGCGGCGATTCCGGCCGGTCGCATCGGCACGCCGGAAGAGGTCGCCGATGCCATCGTGTTCCTGGCGTCCGATCGCGCCAGGTACATCTCGGGCCAGATCCTCGCCGTCAACGGGGGCAAGACCGCCATGTAGCTCCGGGTCGAGGACTTCACTCTCGCGCCCGCAATTTTTCCAATAGCCAAAGAGACTCCCATGAAAAGAACCCTGATGGCCTGCGCCATCCTCGCCGCCGGCGGCGCTTGCGCTCAGTCCTCCATCACGATGTTCGGCGTCATCGACGCCACGGTCAGCAGCTACGCGAACAAGGCCGAGACACCGTTGGGCGTCGGCGTCACGACCCGCAGCACGGTACAGAACAGTGGCGGCTACGCCAGCAGCCGCCTGGGCTTCCGCGGCACGGAGGATCTGGGCGGTGGGGCGGCGGCCAGCTTCTGGCTCGAGGCCGGCTTGCTCAACGACACCGGCAACGGCGTCACGCCCAGCGGCGGCATGGCCTTCAACCGCCGTTCGACGGTCAGCCTGTCGGGCGTCCTGGGCGAGGTCCGGCTCGGGCGGGACTACACGCCCACGTTCTGGAACGATGCCGTGGCCGATCCGTTCACTTCCAACGGCGTGGGCATCAACCTGATCGCCACCGCGAGCGGCTTCAACTCGCCAGGCCAGGTGGCCAACGGCTTCCAGGGCAACCCCAACTACCTTCGTGCCTCCAACTCGGTGGGCTACTTCCTGCCGCCGAACCTGGGCGGCTTCTACGGCCAGGTCATGTATGCCTTCAACGAGGCCAACAAGGTCGACCCGGGCACGCTGACCCCGAACCTGCCCAACAGCCAGCGCGCCGGACGCTACATCGGCGGCCGCTTCGGCTACGCCAAGGGTCCGCTGGACATCGCGCTGGCGGCGGGCCGCAGCACCATCGGGGACCAGTTCTTCCAGGGCACGACGAGCTACCTCGACATCTGGAACCTCGGCGCCACCTACGACTTCGGCGTCGTCAAGCTGTTCGGCGAGTACTCGCACAACAAGCTGAAGACCGACTTCTCCGGCATCCCGCCGCTGCCCAATGCCCTCGGCTTCACCAGCCCCGGTGCCAACGGCGCCCTGGTCGGCGCCACCGTGCCGGTCGGCCCCGGCCTGATCCGGGCCGTCTACACCCAGGTCAAGTACAACAACGTCACCGCCCTGAGCCAGGTCATTCCCGGCCTGGCGTCGGATCCGAAGTCGGAGAAGTACGCCCTCGGCTACGTGCACAACCTGTCGAAGCGCACGGCGCTGTACGCGACCGTGGCACGGATCGACAACTCGAACGGCGCCGACCTCACGGTGGGCGGGCCGGCCTTCTACGCGAAGGCGATCAACGGCGTGGTGCCGACCGCCAAGTCGTCCACCGGCTACGACGTCGGCATCCGGCACATCTTCTGAAACGCCCATGACCGCATTGACCCTGACCGGCTGGCCGGCGCTCGGACGCCAGCTCTTCCCCGGCGTGCTCGCCAGCGCCGTCGTGGCCGCCGCGGCGATGTTCCTGTCGCAGCACTATGGCGCGCCGGTGATGCTCTTCGCGCTGCTGCTGGGCATGGCGATGAACTTCCTGTCGGCCGACGGCGCCTGCACGCCGGGCATCGAGTGGACGGCTCGGCAGGTGCTGCGCATCGGCGTGGCCCTGCTGGGCCTGCGCATCACCAGCGGCCAGATCGCGGCCATGGGCTGGCATCCGGTGGTGCTGGTGGTGGCGTCGGTGGCGCTCACCATCGGCCTGGGCATCGGGGTCGCCAGGCTGATGGGCTACCGCAGCTTCTTCGGCCTGCTCACGGGCGGTGCGGTCGCGATCTGCGGCGCCTCGGCGGCCATGGCGCTGTCCGCGGCGATGCCGCACCATCCCATGCGCGAGCGCGCCACGCTGTTCACCGTGATCGGCGTCAGCGCGCTGTCGACGCTGGCGATGGTGGTCTATCCGATGATCGTGCGCGCGGCGGGCCTCGATCCGGTGCAGGCCGGCATCTTCCTCGGCGCCACCATCCACGACGTGGCCCAGGTGGTGGGGGCCGGCTACGGCATGTCGAGCGCCACCGGCGATGCCGCCACCTTTGTCAAGCTGCTGCGCGTGGCGATGCTGCTGCCGGTGATCGCGTTCGCAGGCTTCCTGACGCGGGCGCACTAGGGCGGCGCCGTCGATGGCCCGCGCCCGCCGCTGCTGCCGTGGTTCGCGCTCGCCTTCGCGCTGCTGGTCGCCATCAACAGCACGGGCTGGGTGCCCAGGGCCGTCGCCCAGGCGGGCATGGACCTTTCGCAAGGGTGCCTGGTCACCTCGATCGCCGCGATCGGCATGAAGACCCAGTTGAAGGAACTCGCCACGGTGGGGTGGAAGCCGATCGCCCTGATGGTCGGCGAGACGGTGTTCCTGGCGCTGCTCGTGATGGCCTGGCTGCACTGGGGCGGCGCTGCGCCGGGCTGAGCGGCCGCGCCGCCGGCGCGCCTATTCCGGCACCTTGCCCACCGTCTTCGCCGCCCGCAGGAAGTCGAAGTCCACCCCCTGGTCGGCCTGCGTGACGGTTTCCAGGAAGAGCTTTCGGTAGCCGCGCTCGGCGGTCGGCGCCACCATCGGCGCGGCCTCGGCGCGCCGCGCCAGTTCCTCGTCGGACACCCGCAGCGCGATCTCGCGGGCCTGCACGCTCAGGCGGATCCGGTCGCCGTTGCGCACATGGGCCAGCGGGCCGCCGATGGCCGACTCGGGCGTGACGTGCAGCACGATGGTGCCGAAGGCGGTGCCGCTCATGCGGCCGTCGGAGATGCGCACGATGTCCTTGACGCCGGCCCGGGCGAGCTTGCGCGGGATCGGGAGATAGCCGGCCTCGGGCATCCCGGGCGCGCCGCGGGGGCCGATGTTCTTCAGCACCAGCACGTCGTCGGCCGTGACGTCCAGGTCGTCGCTGTCGATGCGTTCGGCCAGGTCCTCGAGGTTCTCGAAGACCACCGCCCGGCCTTCGTGCTCCATCAGCCGGGCGTCCGCCGCCGACTGCTTGATGATCGCGCCGCCCGGGGCCAGGTTGCCGCGCAGCACCGCGATGCCGCCCTGCGGGTAGATCGGCCGCGCGATAGGGCGCACCACGTCCTGCGCGAAGCCGGGCCCCGAGGCCTCGATCTCCTCGCCGAGCGTGCGGCCGGTCACGGTCAGTGCGTCGAGCCGCAGCAGGGGCTTGAGTTCGCGCAGCAGGGTCGCCATGCCGCCGGCACGATGGAAGTCCTCCATGTAGTGCTGCCCCGAGGGCTTCAGGTCCAGCAGCACCGGCGTCTCGCGGCCCATGCGGTCGAGGGCGTCCAGGTCGACCTCCAGGCCCATGCGGCCCGCGATGGCGGTCAGGTGCACGATGCCGTTGGTCGAGCCGCCGATCGCCAGCAGCACGCGCATCGCGTTCTCGAAGGCGGCCGGCGTCAGCACGCGGTCGATGGACAGGCCGTCGCGTGCCATCTGCACGGCCCGGGTACCGGTCTGTTCGGCCACGCGGATGCGGTCGGCGGTGACCGCCGGCGGCGAGGCGCCGCCCGGCACCGTCATGCCCAGGGCTTCGGCAATGCAGGCCATGGTGCTGGCCGTGCCCATCACGGAGCAGGTGCCGACGCTCGCGACCAGCTGGTCGTTGACCTGGCCCACCTCGTCGTCGTCGATCTCGCCGGCGCGGAACCGGCCCCAGTAGCGGCGGCAGTCGGTGCAGGCGCCGACGCGCTCGCCGCGGTGGCTGCCGGTCAGCATCGAGCCCGTGATCAGCTGGATCGACGGGATGCCGGCCGAGGCCGCCCCCATCAGCTGCGCCGGCACGGTCTTGTCGCAGCCGCCGATCAGCACCACGGCGTCCATCGGCTGGGCCCGCACCATTTCCTCGGTGTCCATCGCCATGAGGTTGCGCAGGTACATGCTGGTGGGGGCGGCGAAGCTCTCGTGGATCGAGATCGTCGGAAATTCCATCGGCAGGCCGCCGGCCAGCATGACGCCGCGCTTGACCGCCTCGAGCAGCTGGGGCGCGTTGCCGTGGCAGGGGTTGTAGGCGCTGCCGGTGCTGGCAATGCCCACCACCGGGCGGTCGAGGGCGCTGTCGGTATAGCCCGCGCCCTTAATGAAGGCCTTGCGCAGGAACAGCGAGAAGCCCGTGTCGCCGTAGCTGGTCAGGCCCTTCCTGAGGCCGGTCGGGTCGGGGTCCATGGCATCGCGCTCCGGCTGGGCGACCGCTACTGCGCGGCGGCGAGGAACTTGTCGACCAGGCCGACCGTCGTCGCGGTGCTTTCCTCCATCAGCCAGTGGCCCGCGTTCGGGACCACCTCCTGCTGCACGTTCGTTGCCGCGTTGCGCATGACCGTGGCCATGTTGGGGCCGAAGGACTTCTCGCCGCCGATGGCCAGCACCGGCATGGGCAGCTTGTTGCGCGAGAACGCGACGTTGTCCGCGACATCCTTCGCCGCGATGGTGTTGAACTGCGCGAAGGACGCCCGCATCGCGCCGGGCTGTGCATAGAGCTTCGTGTAGTGCCGGCGGGTCGCCTCGTCGATCTTGGCAGGATCGCCGGCGAACTCGTTCCAGAAGCGGTCGAGGTAGATGCGCTCGCGCCCCGCCACCAGCCGCTCTGCGTTGGGGCCGCCGAAGTTGAAGTGCCACAGCGCGGGCCACAGGATGATCTGGTCCCAGGGCGCGATGCCGGGCACCGGCGCGTCCATCACGACCAGCTTGTCGACCTTGTCCGGATAGCTGGCCGCATACGCATAGGCCACCATGGTGCCGATGTCGTGGCCGACCACCGCCGCATGGTCCTGGCCGAAGGCGGTGACGACCGCCCGGATGTCGGCGGCCTGCGACTTCTTGTCGTAGCCGCCGGCGGCCTTGGCCGAGCGCCCCATGCCGCGCAGGTCGGGCACGATGACCAGGTGCGTCTTGGCCAGTTGCCGGGCCAGCGGACCCCACATGTCGCCGGTGTCGCCGAATCCGTGGATCAGGACGACGGCCGGGCCGGCGCCGCCGGAGCGAACGAACAGCCTGGTTCCGTCCTGCGCGTCGACCGTGCGGGTCTTGAAGCCGCTGGGCAGCACGGGCTGCGCGGCGGCGGCCTGGCCCAGCGAGAGCCCGGCGACGAGCAGGGCGGCCAGGAAAAACGCATGGCGGGTGGTCATGGGTGTGAGGGTCCGGGAGTTGAGGGTGCGGGATGCAAGCGGCGGGGCCCTAGCCGGCGGGGCCGCCCAGTTGCAGCTTGAGGAACTCGATCGTGCGGGCCCAGGCGAGCTTGGCCGCGGCCGCGTCGTAGCGTGGCGTGGTGTCGTTGTTGAATCCGTGCTGCGTATCCGGATACTGGAAATCACGGACGTTGACGCCCGCGGCCTTGAGCGCCGCTTCGTAGGCCGGCCAGGCGGCATTGATGCGCTCGTCGACGGCGGCCCGGTGCACCAGCAGCGGCGCCTTGACCTTGGCCGCTTCGGCCGCTGCCGGCACGTTGCCGTAGAAGGGCACGCCGGCGTTCAGGTCGGGCATGCGCGTGCTCAGCACATGGACGATGCCGCCGCCGTAGCAGAAGCCGACCGCACCGATCTTGCCGGTGGCATCCGGGCGCGCCTTCAGCCACTGGGCGGCAGCCACGAAATCTTCCCGCGCATGGGCCTGGTCCAGCTTGGCGAAGGCGTCGCGGGCCTTGTCCTCGTCGCCGGGGTAGCCGCCCAGCGGCGTCAGGGCGTCGGGGGCGAAAGCCATGAAGCCGTCCAGCGCCAGGCGCCGGGCGATGTCCTCGATGTGCGGGTTGAGGCCGCGATTCTCGTGGATCACCAGCACGGCGGGCAGGCGGGTCGCGCCGGCGGCGGCAGGTCGCGCCAGGTAGCCCCTGACGGTGCCGCTGCCGGCGGGCGAGGGATAGTCGACGCGCTCCAGCTTGAGCTTCGGGTCGTTCGGCGCCACCTGCTGGCCGGCCGCGAAATCGGGGCTCAGCGCCGCGAGCAGCCCGGCGGCGGTGACGCCCGCCTTGGCGAACTTCTGCGCCTGCCCGAGAAAGCCCCGGCGGTCCAGCTTGCCATGGACATAGGCGTCGAAAAGAATGAGCAGTTCCTGGTCGAAGTCCTGGGCTGTGAGGCGTGGCGGCATCGGTGCTCCTTGAAAAAGACCCCGGAGCATAAGCCGCAATGCCGAACCGCGCGCGCCGGGCTGCGCGCGGGGTCTGGACGCCGCCCGCAGGTGCGCGTAAGGTCGCGGCGCGACAAACACCGGCGCCGCCACCTCGACGGCGCGTCCAAGGAGGACGCACATGGACCCCAGCAGCCACGGCATCATCGAAGGCCCCGCGCTCACGGGCGAGCTGCCCCGGACCACCGTGCCGGCGTTCATCCGGCGGCGCTTGCGCGAGCGACCGAATGCGGTCGCGCTGGTGGACGCCGCCAGCGGCCGCGAACTGAGCTGCGGCGCGCTGGACCACGCGATCGGCCGCTTCGCGGCGGGGCTGGCAGCCGAGGGCTTCAGGCCCGGCGACGTGCTGCTGCTGTTCGCGCCGAACTCGCCGGAGTGGCCGATCGCCGCGCTCGGCGCGATGGCCGCCGGCGGCGTGGCGAGCGGCGCCAACCCGATGTACGGGGCGGCCGACCTGGCGCACCAGATGCGCGACGCCAAGGCGCGTTTCGTGTTCACCCTGCCGGCCCTGCTGCCCACGGTGCGCGAGGCCGCGGCGCTGGCCGGCGGAGCCACCGTGGTGGTGCTGGGCGAAGCCGCTGGGGCGCTGGCTTTCGCCTCGCTGATGGCCTGCACGGATCCCGAGCCGGCGCCGGACACCGACCCCGACGCGTTGGCCGCGCTGCCCTATTCGTCGGGCACCACCGGCATGGCCAAGGGCGTGATGCTGACGCACGCCACCATCGTCGCCAACGTGAGCCAGTACCTGCAGGCCTATGCGCACCCGCCGGACAAGGTGCTGCTGGCCTTCCTGCCGATGTTCCACATCTTCGGCTTCACCATCATCACCCTGTGCGGACTGGTCGCCGGCTGCCGCCTGGTGACCGTGCCTCGCTTCGAGCCGGAAACCTTCCTCAAGGCGATTGCCACCTACCGCGTGTCGCGCCTGGCCGTGGTGCCGCCGGTGATGCACTTCCTCGGGCTGCACCCGATGGTCGACGCCTTCGACCTGTCGTCGCTCGAGGTGATCGGCAGCGGCGCGGCCCCGCTCGGCGCCGCGCTGGAACACAAGGTCGCCGAGCGCCTGAAGTGCAAGGTGCTGCAGGGCTACGGCATGACCGAATCCTCGGGCTGCGTGACCGTGAGCCATCCGGACCGCATCCGCAGCGGCACCAGCGGCCAGATCCTGCCCGGGACGCAGGCGCGCGTGGTCGACCCCGTGACCGGCGCCGACGTGGCGCGCGGCCAGCCCGGCGAGCTGTGGTTCCGCGGCCCGCAGGCCTTCAAGGGCTACCTGAACCAGCCGGAAGCCAGCGCGGCGACCTTCACCGACGACGGCTGGGTCCGCACCGGCGACCTCGTCACCGTCGATGCCGACGGCTACCTCACGGTCACCGACCGGCTCAAGGAGCTGATCAAGGTCAAGGGCTTCCAGGTCGCCCCGGCCGAGCTGGAGGCCCTGCTGTTCACCCATCCGCAGGTGGCCGACGCGGCCGTGATCGGCCGGCCCGACGAGCGCGCCGGCGAACTGCCGGTGGCCTACGTCGTGGCGCGCGGCGCCCTGGCGGCCGCGGATCTCAAGGCCTGGGTCGCCGAACGGGTGGTGGCCTACAAGCAGCTTGGCGACGTGGTGCTGTGCGAGGCCATCCCGAAGACGCCGGCCGGCAAGATCCTGCGCCGGGTGCTGCGCCAGCAGGACGCCGTGCGAATGCGCGACTGAGCGCGCGCGTCAGGTCGGGCGGCGCCATGGTCTAGCATGCGCGGGCGCTGTGCGCTCTCACTGTCACCCGACGGAGGATTTTCGATGCCAACTTCCCAAACCCGGCGCTGGACGGCCCCCGCCATGGCCCTGCTCGTGCTGGTCATCGCCGCCCTGCTGGCCTGGATCGCCTACCGCCAGGGGCTCTTCAGCCGCCAGGACCCGCTCTACATCGAGGTGCCCGACGCGGCCGGCATGAGCGAAGGCATGCCGGTGACGACCCGCGGCCTCGTGATCGGCAGCGTGCGCGGCATCCTGCTGGCCCCGTCGGCGCCGTCCGGCGACCGGGGCGTCAGGGTCGAGCTCGGCATCGGCCGCGACTACATGGCGGAGTTTCCGAAGGGAACCCGGGCCAGGCTGGTCCAGGACCCCGCGATCGGCAAGCCGGCGATCGAGCTGGTGGCGCCGCGCGGCGGCGGTGCGCCGCCGGTGGCGGCCGGCGAGGTGCTCGCTTTCGAGCGCCCCCGGGACCCGGGCCAGCTGGCGCAGGACATGCAGGCCGCGCTGATGCCGGCGATCGCCGATGCGCGCAAGCTGACCGAGAGCCTGAGCGATCCGGAGGGCTCCTTCCAGCAGACGCTGAAGGCCGGCCAGGAGGTGGCGTCGAAGATGCCGGCCATTGCCGACAAGGCCGGCGAGGTGCTGCAGCAGGCGCAGCAGGCCGTGAAGACGGTCGAGAGCGGCGCGGCCACGACGCTGCAAAAGGCGAACCAGGCCCTCGGGGTGGTGGCGGATGCCGCGCCGGCGGTGATCGAGCGGGTGCAGCAGGCGGCGGCCACGTCGCAACAGGCCAGCGCCGAGGTGCACGCGATGGCGGCGCAGGCCGCCGAACGGCTGCCCGGCGTGCTCGACCAGGTCCAGGCGGCGGCGACCCAGACCAACCAGATGGTCAGCGATGCGCGCCAGACCTGGCCGATCAGCTGGCTGACCGGCACCGCCACCACGCCGCAGTCGCTGCCGATCGACAGCATCGGCGGCCTGCCGCTGCCGGGGGACGGGCCATGAGGCGGGCGCTGCGGCGCGCCGCCGTCGTCTGGTGCGTCATGGCGGCCGGCCTGCTGGCCGCCTGCTCGACGCCGCCCGCGCGTTCGACGGCGCAGATCCGGGCCCAGGGCTTCAACACCCAGGGCATGGACCGCTACAAGGCCGGCGACCTGCCGCACGCGCTGCGCCATTTCGAACAGGCGCTGCAGGTCGCGCAGTCGATCGAGGACGACGATGCGATCGCGGTCGCGCGCCTCAACCTGGCGATGGTCGACCTCGGTCTGGGGCGCCGGGACGAGGCGCTGGCGCAGCTGGACGCGGTGCTGGACGAGCCCCGGCTCGCGTTCAGCAACGACCGCCGCGCCGAGGCCGCCTTGCGCCGGGCGATGGCGGTGCAGGCCGACGATCGCGCCGGCGCCACGCAGGCGCTCGACCGGGCCGATGCGCTCTGCGGCAGCCGCTGCAGCGTGCGGGGCAAGATCCTCAACCTGAAGGCCTACCTGGCGCTGAACGCGGGGCGCGCCGAGGAAGGCTTGCGCTTCGCCCAGCAGGCCCATGGCGCGCTGGCCAAGGACGACGCGCTCGAGCGCGCCAACGCGCTGCGCCTTCAGGGCAGTGCCTACATCGCGCTGCGCACGCCCGCCGCGGCGGCGGCGCCGCTGGCCGAGGCCTTGGCGCTGGACAAGGCGGCCGGCGCGAGCGAGAAGATCTACCAGGACCTGCTGCTGCTGGGCCAGGCCTCGGCCGACCGGCCGGCGCTCGCCAGGGACTACTGGACGCGGGCCCGCGAGGTGGCGCTGGCGGCCGACAACAAGGCGGGCGCCGAGCGCACTGCGAAGCTGCTGGCCTCGGCGCCGCGCTAGGACGCGCGCCCGTCGCCGGATCTGCCAGAAAATACCTAAAATAGCCAAATCGGTTAAAACGGGTATTTCGGAGATCCAACGGAGCTTCCCATGTCCATCCTGAGCGATTCGCGTCCAGAGGCCATCGATCGGTTCACGCGCGGCTTGCCGGCCGTCTCGGCCACCCAGCTGGTCTCGGGGATGCAGAAGGTCACCAGCGCCGTCATGGCGCACGGCGCCGTGGTCGTCACCCGCCACGACGAGCCGGCCATGGTGCTGATGTCGATCGACCGCTACCTCGCGCTCGAACAGGCGGCCGAACCCGACCTGGATGCGCTCACGCGGCAGTTCGACGACGCGTTCGCCCGCATGCAGGGCGACGAGGCCGCCCGGGCGATGGCAGACGCCTTCGCGATGTCGCCGGCCGAACTGGGCAAGGCGGCGGTCCGCGCCGCAGGCGGCAGCAAGTCCGGCAAGAGGTGATCACCCGCTGATGGCCGCGCGCATCTTCGTTCTCGCGGGCGTCAACGGCGCCGGCAAGAGCAGCATCGGCGGCGCGGCGCTCCAGGCGCGCAAGGTGCCCTGCTTCGATCCCGACCTGGCGGCGCGCACGCTGCTGGATGCCAACCCCTCGCTGACGCAGGAAGCGGCCAACGCGCAGGCCTGGGAAACGGGCCGTGCCGGCCTCGAACGGGCGCTGGCCGGGGGCCTCAACTTCGCGTTCGAAACCACGCTGGGCGCGCGGACGCTGCCCGACATGCTGCTGGCGGGCGCACGCAAGGGCGCGCAGGTCCACGTCTGGTACGCGGGGCTCGATTCACCCGAAAAGCACATCCGGCGCGTCAAGGAGCGCGTGGTCGCCGGCGGCCACGACATCCCCGAAGAAAAGATCCGCGCGCGCTACGTCAGCAGCCGCGCGAACCTCGTCCGCCTGCTGCCGCATCTGGCCAGCCTGCGCGTCTACGACAACAGCATCGACGGCGATCCGAAGGCCGGCATCCAGCCGCAGCCCGTGCTGCTGCTGCACATGGAAGGCGGCCAGATCGCCTCCCACATCGCGCTCGACCAGGTGCCGCAGTGGGGCAAGCCGGTGCTGGCCGCCGCCTTCGACGCCGCGAAGCAGAAGGCGACGAAGGGGCGGACCCATTGACCTTGACCGCCGGGCAGATCGTGCTGGATGCCCAGGTGGCGGAACTCGGCATGCCCGGCTAGATTCGAGGCCCCCTGCCACCCACCGACGACCCACCCGATGCCCAGATTGCTCGCTGCCGCCTCCGCCATCTTCCTGGTCAGCCTGCTGATCGCCTGCGGAGGGGGTGGCGGCGGAGGTGGCGGCGGTGGCGGGGCGATCGCGGCCGCACCCGCCGCCGCGCCGGCCTCGGCCCAACTGCCGGCCACCGAGGCCCTGATCGCGCGGGCCCGGGCGCTGGAGCTGAACACACCCTACGTGCCGCCGCCCGGCGATGCGCTGGAGCACCAGACCTCCGGCTATGCCAAGACGATGTGCTCGGCCGTGTTCATCACCGGGCTCGACCCCGACGTCGCCGCCGAGAGCGTCGGCTACTTCACCGGGCCCTACGAGCAGCGCAGCAAGGTGGGCCGGCCGGTCGTCGACCGCACCCGCAGGGAGGTCCGCATCACGATGCCCAACGGCCCGACGCTGGTCGCGCGCCACCTCGGGTCGCAGGGCTGCATCACGCTGCCTCCCGGGCGCGACGATGTCTACTTCACGCCGGCCGAGGTCAGGAGCGCGCTGCCCGACCCCGCGACCGTCGCCTGGCCGATGGGGGACGTGCTGCCGAACGACCCGCCGCCCGCCGGCGTCGACATGGGCAAGCTGGCACAGGCCGTCGAGGCCGCATTCGCCTCGCCCGACGCCCTGACCTCGGCCTTCGTGGTCACGCACAAGGGGCGGCTGCTCGGCGAGCGCTACATGTACGGCATCGGCGCGACCACGCCGCTCGAGTCCTGGTCGATGGGCAAGAGCGTGGTGGCGAGCCTGATGGGGGTGCTGATCCGGCAGGGCGCCTACCGCCTCGACCAGCCGGCGCCGATCCCCGAGTGGCAGGGCGCCGGCGACGGCCGCCAGCAGATCCGGATCTCGGACATCCTGCGCATGTCCAGCGGCCTGCGCATCAGGGCGCCGGACGATCCGGACTTCGATCCCAGCGGCCCCTACCCCGATCATCTCTACTTCTACACCGGACGGATCAACGCCTTCAGCTACGCGGCGACCCGGCCGCAGCAATGGCCGCCCAACACCGTGGGCCGCTATCGCAACACCGATCCGGTGCTGGCCAGCTATCTGGTCCGCCTGGCGGTCGAGAAGCGCGGCGAGGACTACCTGTCGTTCCCGCAGCGCCAGCTGTTCGACAAGATCGGCATCCGCAGCATGGTGATGGAGACCGATCCCTACGGCAACTTCCTGTCCCAGGGCTACGACTACATGTCTGGCCGCGACTGGGCGCGGCTGGGCAACCTCTATCTGCAGGACGGCGTGTGGAACGGCGAGCGCCTGCTGCCCGAAGGCTTCGTCGACTTCGTGAGCACCGTCGCGCCGGCCTGGGCGGCCGACAAGCGGCCGGTCTACGGCGCCTTCTTCTGGCTCAATGGCACCGGCGCGTTCGCGGTGCCGACCACCGCCTACTACATGCTGGGCGCCGGCGGCCAGGTGGTGCTCGTGATTCCGTCGCACGACCTGGTGGTGGTCCGGATCGGGCACTCCAAGGGCGAGCGGCTCGCCGTGCCGACACTGAACAAGGCGCTCGCGCTGCTGATGGAAGCCGTGCCCCGCACGCGCCCGTAGCCGGCGGGCCCCGCTACCCGAGCTTCTGCAGTTCCCTGCGGGCGGCCTGGTAGCTGCTGGAACTGATGGCCAGCGCCGGCTGGAGCGTGAAGAAGAAGGCGGCGCCGTGGCCCTTGCGGCCCTCGGCCCAGATGCGCCCGCCGTGGCGCTCGACGATGCGCTTGGCGGCCGTGAGCCCGATGCCGTGGCCTTCGAACGACGCGGCATTCGAAAGCCGATGGAAGGGCTTGAACAGGCTGCGCGAATCCGCCGGGTCGAAGCCCGGTCCGTTGTCGCGCACGCAGAAGGTGGTTTCATTGAGCCCCGTGTGCGCCCCGACCGTGATCACGGGCTGCGGGCAGTCCCGCGTGAATTTCCAGGCGTTGCCGATCAGGTTGGCCAGCACCAGCTTCAGCAATGGCGCGTCCGCCGTCGTGTACATCTGCGCCTGGATGCGGAATTCGACCGTGCGCCCCGGCTGCGTGGCTTGCTGCGAGCGCGCGACGGCATGGGCCAGCGACGACAGGTCGAGGTCCTCGCGCTTGAGCGCCTTGTCCCGTGCGAGCGCGAGCGCGCGCAGGTCCTTGGCGAGCGCCTCCATGCGGATCGTCGACGCGAGGACATCGCGCCGGGCGTCGATCGGCGCCTCCGTGGCGGCCCCGTCGACGCCGGATTGCAGCAAGCCCCGCAGATGGCTGAGCGGCTCGCTCACGCTCTGCGAAAGCGCCACGGAAAAGCGCTCGATGGTCTGCGCTTCCTCGCGCAGCTCGCGCTCCCGCGTGGCGTGGTCCATCCTGATCATGCGCAGCTGCCGGCGTTGCCGGTGCCAGGCCAGCCAGGCGCCACCGCAGAGCAGCGCCAGCAGGCTCAGGCTGGAGGCGGTCCAGACCGTGCGTTCGCGCGCGACGTCGCGCCAGGGCGCCAGCACCTGGTCGCGGGGAAAACCCACGAGCATCACCGCATCGAGGTCGTCGAGCTGCCGGTAGCTGAGGATCCGCGTGATGCCGTCGATCGGGCTCGCCGCTTCGTAGGTGCCGGTACGTTCGGAGAACGACCGCCCGCCCGGGAGCCGGAAGCCGACGGCGCGTTCGACGAAGGGATAGCGAAAGATGATCTCTCCGTTGCGCGCGATGATCGAGAGGCTCGCCTCGCGCAGGTTCTCCATCTGCTCGTAGAGCTCGCGCATGTGCGAGAGGTTGATCGCCACCGACACGACGCCGAGCATCTTGCCCTCGGGCGACGCGATGATGCGGGAAATCGGCAGGATCCAGCCGCCGGTCAGTTCCGAGTAGTGGGCCCTGCCGACGCGGATGCCGAGCTCCGTCGGGTGGCGGAAGTGATAGGCGATGGTCGGCCGGTCGAGCAGCGAGCGGCCTTCGTGGGTTTCCGGAAAACCGACGCTCGCCACCACCTTGCCGTCGGCGTCGACCACGAACATGGCCTGCGTGCCGACTTCGTCGCCGGCCTCCCGCTGCAGCTCGGCGCGCAGCGCCGCGGTGGGCAGCTGGCGCGGGCCGCCGCGCTCCTGGACCGACAGGGTGATGGCGTTCAGGCTGGAGATCGCGCTGCGGGCGACGGCGGAGAGTTGCTCGGAGAGGCTCAGCGCCTCGAGCTGCGTCTCCCGGTGCGCGCGCTCGATCACCGCATCCCGCAGGGGCAGGGTGGACCACCAGGCGACCAGGGTCAACAGCAGGATGGCGGCGAGGAAGGCCACCCCGGTCAGGAGGCGGAGGACTGCGGAGCGGGACGGCATGACCGGCGGTTTTCTGGCGGAGCGAATGCCGCGATTGTCGACGCCCCCGCCGCCGATCGGCGGCTTGCCGGACGCCGGTTCGCGCGTTGCGGGCGCCCGAACCCCGAAAATGTCACGGAACCGGGAAGGCCTCAGCCAAGGACGTCGTTCACCTGCTCGTTGAACTCCGCCTGGCTGAGCGCGGTGCCGATCTCCCTCGGCAGGGCGTCGCGCACCGAGAAGACGCCGAGGATCTTGGTGCCCGACACCAGCGGCAGGTGGCGAAAGCCGCGTTCGAGCATCAGCACGACGGCGTCGGACACCAGAGTCTCCGGCGGCACGCAGATCGGGTTGGGCGTCATGACCTCGCGCGCCGTGGTGTGCTCGGGGTCGAGCCCCTTGGCCAGCACGCGCGTCATCAGGTCGCGCTCGGTCAGGATGCCCAGCAGCTTGTCGGGCGGCTCCATGACCAGCACGCTGCCGCAATTGGCGCGCGTCATGATGCAGGCGGCATCCCGCACGCTGGCCTGTGGGCCCAGGCTGGTCACGTGCTTGCGCGAGATGGACTGGAAAACAGTGCGTTCGGCCATGGTCCGCCCTCCGGAGGAAGCGCTATGGTGCCCCGCGTGCCGGCTCAGCGCAAGGAATCGTTGAGCCGGTCGAGGGCCTTGGCCCCGGGACAGAGCTGGGCCGCGCCCAGCGCATTGAGCGGATGGCCGCTGGTGTTGAGCGCCGTGTGCAGGTCCGTGGCCAGCGGATCGACGTAGAGCAGGCCGGTCACGACCTCGCCCATCGCCTGGTGCCGCTGCATGTGGGCCATGGCGGCATAGCGGTCGCCCGGGTCGTAGCCGGCATGCAGGCTGCGCAGCCGCAGCAGGGTGCCGTCGTGCTGGCGCACGTCGAGCACTTCGCCCGGCCCCATGTCGACGGTGATCTCGTCCCTGGCGGTGATGAAGTCGATGCGGCTGACCGCCTCGTTGTGCTCGCGCACGTAGTCGTAGCTCTTGGTGCTGCCCGGGTGGTTGTTGAAGGCCACGCAAGGGCTGATGACGTCGATGAAGGCCGAGCCGCCATGGCTGATCGCCCCCTTGATCAGCGGCACCAGCTGCGTCTTGTTGCCCGAGAAGCCGCGGCCCACGTAGCTGGCGCCCAGCTGCAGCGCCATGGCGACCAGGTCGACCGGGCTGTCGGTGTTGACCACCCCCTTCTTGCTCTTGGAGCCCTGGTCGGCGGTGGCCGAGAACTGGCCCTTGGTGAGGCCGTAGACGCCGTTGTTCTCGACGATGTAGGCCATGCGCACGCCGCGGCGCATGGCGTGGGCGAACTGGCCCAGGCCGATGGAGGCCGAATCGCCGTCGCCCGAGACGCCCAGGTACAGCAGGTCGCGGTTGGCCAGGTTGGCGCCGGTCAGCACGCTGGGCATGCGGCCGTGCACCGTGTTGAAGCCGTGCGAGGCGCCCAGGAAGTAGTCCGGCGTCTTGGAGCTGCAGCCGATGCCCGACAGCTTGGCGACCCGGTGAGGCTCGATGTCCAGCTCCCAGCAGGCCTCGATGATGGCGGCCGAGATCGAGTCGTGGCCGCAGCCGGCGCACAGGGTCGAGATCTTGCCTTCGTAGTCGCGCCGGGTGTAGCCGACCTTGTTGGTGGCCAGCGTCGGATGGCGCAGCCGGGGCTTGGCGAGGTAGGTCATGCGGTTTCCTGGGTGTCGGTGGCGCGGGGCGCGGGCACCCCGACATGGGCGCCGATGGCCTCGACGATGAAGCGCGCCGTGATCGGCGTGCCGTCGAAATGCAGCACCTTGACCAGGCGCGCCGGATCGATCTCGAGTTCGTTGACCAGCAGGCTGCGCATCTGGGCGTCGCGGTTCTGCTCGACCACGAACACCCGCGTGTGCCGGGCCAGGAACTGCACCACGCTGTCCGGGAACGGAAAGGCGCGCAGCCGCATGGCGTCGAGGTGGATGCCGCGTTCGGTCAGCGCCTCCAGCGCCTCCTGCATGGCCGGGCTGGTCGAGCCGAAATAGATCACGCCGAGCTCGGTCTTGCGGGCCGCCGGCCGCAGCACCGGCTGCGGCACCAGGGCGGCCGCGGTCGCGAACTTCTTGAGCAGCCGCTCGACGTTGTAGACGTAGTCGGGGCCGCGCTCGGAGTAGCGGGCATAGGCGTCGCGGGTCGTGCCGCGGGTGAAGAAGCTGCCCTTGCTCGGGTGCGTGCCCGGCAAGGTGCGCCAGGGGATGCCGTCGCCGTCGACGTCCTTGTAGCGGCCGAAGTCGCGGCCGGCCTCGAGTTCCTCGGCGCTCATGACCTTGCCGCGGTCGTAGTCGCGGCTGTCGTCCCAGGCGAAGGGCGCGCACAGGCGCTGGTTCATGCCGATGTCGAGGTCGGTCATGAGGAACACCGGCGTCTGCAGCCGGTCGGCCAGGTCGAGGGCGGCCGCCGCGTGCTCGAAGCACTCGTGCGGGTCCTCGGGGAACAGCAGCACATGCTTGGTGTCGCCGTGCGAGGCGTAGGCGCACGCGAGGATGTCGGCCTGCTGGGTGCGCGTGGGCATGCCGGTGGAGGGCCCGCCGCGCTGCACGTTGATCAGGGTGACCGGAATCTCCGCGAAGTAGGCCAGGCCGATGAATTCGGTCATCAGCGAGACGCCCGGCCCCGAGGTCGCCGTGAAGGCGCGGGCGCCGTTCCAGCCGGCGCCGACCACCATGCCGATGGAGGCGATCTCGTCCTCCGCCTGGACGATGGCGAAGCGGTTCTGGCCGGTCGCCGGGTCGACCCGGAACTTGGCGCAGTACTTCTGGAAGGCCTCGGCCACCGAGGACGAGGGCGTGATCGGGTACCAGGCCGCCACCGTGGCGCCGCCATACACGCAGCCCAGCGCCGCGGCGCTGTTGCCGTCGACGAAGATCCGGTCGCCGACCCGGTCGGCGCGCCGCACCTGCAGGCCCACCGGCTCGCGCAGGTTCTCGCGCGCGAAGTCGCAGCCCAGGTGCAGCGCCTGCACGTTGGAGGCCAGCAGCTTCTCCTTGCCCTTGTACTGCTCGCCGAACAGCTTCTCGACCACTTCGGGCTCGATCCCCAGCAGGATCGCCAGCGCGCCCACGTAGACGATGTTCTTGAACAGCTGGCGCTGGCGCGGGTCGTGGTAGACCGCGTTGCAGATCTCGGTCAGCGGCATGCCGATGACCCGGATGTCGTCGCGGAACTTCGACGGCGGCAGCGGCCGCGTGCTGTCGTAGAACAGGTAGCCGCCGGGCTCGAGCTCGGCGACGTCGGCGTCCCAGGTCTGCGGGTTCATCGCCACCATCATGTCGGTGCCGCCGCGTCGGCCCAGGTGGCCTTTTTCGGTGACGCGCACCTCGTACCAGGTCGGCAGGCCCTGGATGTTGCTCGGGAAGATGTTGCGCGGGCTCACCGGCACGCCCATGCGCAGGATCGCCTTGGCGAACAGCTCGTTGGCCGAGGCCGAACCCGAGCCGTTGACGTTGGCGAACTTGATGACGAAATCGTTGACCGCTTCGATTCGCCTCATGCCGCCACCTCCTGTGCGGCCCGTGCCTTCGGCCCGGCCGGCGTCATCTTGAGCAGGAATTTCTGCATGTCCCAGGCCCCGGTGGGGCAGCGCTCGGCGCACAGGCCGCAGTGCAGGCAGACGTCTTCGTCCTTGACCATCACGCGGCCGGTCTTGAGCCCGCCGGACACGTACAGGTCCTGCGCGAGGTTGAGCGCGGGCGCCTTCAGCCGGGGCCGCAGCTCGCTCTCCTCGCCGTTGACCGTGAAGCTGATGCAGTCCATCGGGCAGATGTCGACGCAGGCATCGCATTCGATGCAGGCGGTCTCGGTGAAGACGGTCTGCACGTCGCAGTTGAGGCAGCGTTCGGCCTCCTTGAAGGCGGTGGCGGCATCGAAGCCCAGCTCGACCTCCACCCGGATGCTGGCCAGCGCGGCCTCGGCCTTGGCCCAGGGCACCTTGTAGCGCAGGTCGTTGGAGGTGTCGTTGTCGTAGCTCCACTCGTGGATGCCCATCTTCTGCGACACCAGGTTGGTCATCGGCGCCGGTCGGACATACACCGCGTCGCCATGCAGCAGCCGGTCGATCGACACCGCCGCCTCGTGGCCATGGGCCACGGCGGTGATGATGTTCTTGGGGCCGAAGGCCGCATCGCCGCCGAAGAAGATGTTCGGCACCGACGACTGGAAGCTCTTCTCTTCGAGCGTCGGCAGGCCCCACTTGTCGAAGGCGATGCCGCAGTCGCGCTCGATCCACGGGAAAGCGTTTTCCTGGCCCACCGCCACCAGCACCTCGTCGCATTCGATGAAGGCCTCGGGCTCGCCGGTGGGCACCAGCGTGCGGCCGCCCTGGTCGTCGTACTCGGCCCGCACGATCTCGAAGCGCATGCCCAGCAGCCGGCCTTCTTCGTGGACGAAGGCCTTGGGCACGTGGAAGTTGAGGATCGGGATGCCCTCGTGCTGGGCGTCCTCCTTTTCCCAGGGCGAGGCCTTCATCTCGTCGAAGCCGCTGCGCACGATGACCTTGACGTCGGTGCCGCCGAGGCGGCGGGCCGAGCGGCAGCAGTCCATCGCCGTGTTGCCGCCGCCGAGCACGATCACGCGCCGGCCGATGCTTGTCACGTGGCCGAACGAGACCGAGTTGAGCCAGTCGATGCCGATGTGGATGCTGGCGGCCGCTTCCTGGCGGCCGGGCACCTGCAGGTCGCGCCCGCGCGGCGCGCCGCAGCCGACGAAGATCGCGTCCCAGCCTTGCGCGATCAGCGCCTTCATCGACTCGATGCGCTCGCCGGAACGGAAGGCGACGCCGAGGTCGAGGATGTAGCCGGTCTCTTCGTCGATCACCGATTCGGGGAGCCGGAAGCGCGGGATCTGGGTCCGGATGAAACCGCCGGCCTTGGCCTCGCCGTCGAACACCGTGACTTCGTAGCCCAGCGGCGCAAGGTCGCGCGCGACGGTGAGCGAGGCCGGCCCGGCGCCGACGCAGGCGATGCGCTTGCCGTTGCGGGGCGCCACCGCCGGCATCCGCGCGCGGACGTCTTCCTTCAGGTCGGCCGCCACCCGCTTGAGCCGGCAGATGGCCACCGGCTCGGGCGCCTGGGCGTTGCTTTCCTCGACCCGCCCGCGCCGGCAGGCCGGCTCGCAGGGCCGGTCGCAGGTGCGCCCCAGGATGCCGGGGAACACGTTCGAGACCCAGTTGATCATGTAGGCATCGCCGTAGCGGCGTTGCGCGATCAAGCGGATGTACTCGGGGACGGGGGTGTGCGCCGGACAGGCGTACTGGCAATCGACGACCTTGTGGAAATAGGCCGGGTTGGCAATGTCGGTTCGCTGCAAGGCGTGTCTCCTGGCTGCCGCCCGCGGCCTGGTGGGGGTCGGCGCGGGTCTGCCCTCAGTATGCGCCGCGGCGGACCGGCCCATGCCTTGGTGGAATCCCTCACCAAAGGGCAGAGGCCCTTACCCGAACAGACAGTTCACAAAGCGGTCGCAATGGCGCAAGATTTTGCTGGCCGAGATCGCACCCGCCAACCAGGGGCACACCCACCATGAATTCGAACGGCGCTGCCAGCGAACGACTGGCCCGGAGCTTCGAGGAGAACTACAGCGAGGCCACCCGCGGCCTGGCGACGTTCCAGGTGATCGGCATCGCCCTGCTCGCCGCCCATGGCATGGCCGACGACAGCTTCAAGCTGGCGTTCCGCAGCTTCGTGCACGGCTGGCTGCAGGCGCGCGGCGTCGAGGAAGACGAGTTCCAGCGCGCCGTGACGGCGCTGGAGGCACTGCTGGACCATTCCGACATCCCTTCGATCCTGCGCCATTGAGGCGCGAATCTCAGGGCGTGGCGCGCCGATAGAAGGCCAGGGAGCCGGCCAGCGCCAGCAACGCCGCGCCGCAGGAGCGGTCCAGCCACAGCACCGCGCGCTGGCGCAGCAGCCGCACGGCGCGCGCGCCGACCACCGCATAGCCCAGCATCACGAGGAAGTCGAGGCCGGCGAAAACCAGCGCGATGGCGGCGTACTGGGGCCATTGCGGTGCCGAGGCGTCGATGAACTGCGGCAGCAGCGCCGAGCAGAACAGGTAGCCCTTGGGATTGGTCACGGCGACCAGGAAGGAGCGCGCGAAGATCCGCCGCGTGCTCACGGGGCCTCGCCGCTCATCGAGTTGCGACAGGTCCAGGCCACCCTTGGAGCGCAGCAGCCGAAGGCCGAGCCAGGCGAGGTAGGCGGCACCGACCCATTTGACGACCGAGAACCAGAACTCGGAAGCGGCGAGCAGCGCGCCCAGGCCGAGCGCCACCGCGCCCACGAGCACGAAGTCCGAGACCACGGCACCGAACATGCCGGGCAGGGAGCGACGCACGCCATGGCGCGACCCGTTGGCCAGGGCCAGCAGCACGGTCGGGCCCGGCGTGGCGATCGCCACCAGGGCGACCAGGGCAAAGACGGCGAGGGTGGCGGCGTTCATCGCGGACAGGGCAGGGTGGTCGGGAGGGCACGATACACCGCTTCCGCCGGGGACACGAGGCCCCTTGCGCTCAGGCGGCGTCGATCCGCAGGCCGGTGGCCGGGTCGAACAAATGCACGGTGCCGGACTTCGGCCGCAGGTGCAGCACGTCGCCCGGTGCCATGGCCAGGCGTTCGTGGAACAGCGCCACCACCTGGGCCGGGCCCAGGCGCAGGCCCAGTTGCGTCTCGGAGCCCAGCGGCTCCACCACCTGCACCTGCGCCGCCACCCCCTGGCCCGGCTCGCAGATCTCGAAGTGCTCGGGCCGGATGCCGCAGACGGCCTGCCGTCCCGCGTGGGCGGCGAGGGTGTCCGCAGGCAGCAGCAGCAGCGCATCGGCGGCCTCGAAGCCCCTGGGCGTGCAGCGGCCCGGCACGAAGTTCATCGCCGGCGAGCCGATGAAGCCGGCCACGAACTGGTTGGCCGGACGGTCGAACAGTTCGAGCGGCGATCCGACCTGCTCGACCCGGCCGGCGTTGAGCACCACGATGCGGTCGGCCATGGTCATCGCCTCGACCTGGTCGTGCGTGACGTAGACCGTGGTGGTCCTGAGCCGCTGGTGCAGGGCCTTGATCTCCCCGCGCATCACGATGCGCAGCTTGGCGTCCAGGTTGGACAGCGGCTCGTCGAACAGGAACACCTGCGGATCGCGCACGATGGCGCGCCCCATCGCGACCCGCTGGCGCTGGCCGCCGGAGAGCTGGCGCGGATGGCGCTCCAGCAGTGCCGCCAGCCCCAGGATGTCGGCGGCCCAGCGCACCCGCTCGGCGATCTCCGCCTTCGGCCGGCCGCGGTGCTCCAGCGAAAAGCCCATGTTGGCGGCCACCGTCATGTGCGGATAGAGCGCGTAGTTCTGGAACACCATGGCGATGTCGCGGTCCTTCGGGTCCAGGTCGGTCACGTCGCGCCCGCCGATGCGGATGCGGCCGTGCGACACCGCCTCCAGCCCGGCGATCATGCGCAGCAAGGTCGACTTGCCGCAGCCCGAGGGCCCCACCAGCGCCACGAACTCGCCATCGCGGATGTGCAGGTCGAGGCCATGGATCACTGGCACGGTGCCGAAGCGTTTCTGGATTCCGGAGAGGAGGACTTCTGCCATGAAGGGGGTCGGTGGGTGGAGGCTCAGCCCTTGAGCCCGGTGTGGGCCAGGCCTTCGACGAACTGCTTCTGGGCCAGCACGAAGACGATCAGCACCGGCAGCGCCGTGAGCGTCGCCGCGGCCAGCTGGATGTTCCACATCGGCCCGCCGTAGGCGTCGGTGTACTGCGTGAGTGCCTGCGGCAGTGTGAACTTGGACGGCGTCGACAGGAACACGATCGGTTCCAGGTACAGGTTCCAGCTGTGGAGAAAGGTGAAGATCGCCACCGATGCCAGCGCCGGCCGCGCCAGCGGCAGCGCGATGGTGCGGAAGATCCTGAAGCGTCCGAGGCCGTCCACCCGCGCGGCTTCTTCCAGTTCTGCCGGCAGGGCGATGAAGAACTGGCGCATCACGAAGGTGGCGAACACGCTGGGCGCACCGAAGACCGGAATCAGCACCAGCGGCCAGTGGGTGTTGACCCAGCCGAGCGCGAGGAACATCCGGAACAGCGGCACGATCGTCACTTCGGAAGGGATCAGCAGGCCGGTCAGCACGACGATGAACAAGGCGTTGGCGCCCGGGAAGCGGATGCGCGCGAAGGCATAGCCGGCCATCGACGAGATGGCCAGCGTGGCGGCCGTCACCACGCCGGCGATCCAGGCCGAGTTCCAGTACTGCTGCGCGAAGGGCTGGACCGTGAACACCTGCGCGTAGCTGCTCCAGTCCGGGTGGGTCGGGAAAAGCTGCGGCGGAAACACGAAGATGTCGCTGATCGGCTTCAGCGACGAGGTCAGCATCCACCAGGTCGGGAACACGAAGGGAATCAGCAGCACGCACAGGAGCCCGTACAGCGCGACCTTCATGCGGGCGGAAATCTCACCGTTCATGGAAGACGAACCTCTTGCGCATCTGCCACTGGGCCAGCGTCAGCAGCGCGACGATCGCGAACAGCAGGATCGCCAGCGTCGAGCCATAGCCGAAGCGATGGAACTGGAAGCTCTGCTGGTACAGGTAGTACACCAGCACGGTGGTCGACACGCCGGGCCCGCCCTGGGTCAGCACCGCGATCTGCGCGAACACCTGCAGCGACCCGACGATGGTGATGATGGACGTCAGCAGGATGGTCGGACTGATGAGCGGCAGCGTGATGCGTCGGAACTGCCGCCAGCGCGACGCGCCGTCGATGCGCGCGGCCTCGTACAGCTCGCGCGGCACGCCCTGCAGCGCGGCCAGGAACAGCACCATGTTGAGCCCGACGTTCTTGAACACCTGCACCACGATCACCGAGAGCATCGCGGTGGCGGGGGTGCGCAGCCAGTTCGGCCCTTCGATGCCCAGCAGCCTGAGCGTGCCGTTGAGGCCGCCGTTGTGCTGCAGCAGGAAGCCCCAGACGATGGTCCAGGCGACCAGCGAGACCACCACCGGCGAGAAGAACAGCGTGCGGAACACCGCGATGCCCGCCAGCTTCTGGTTCAGCAGCACGGCCAGCAGCAGGGCCAGGCTCATGTTCAGCACCACCAGCCCGCCCGAGAACAGCGCCGAGGCCAGCAGCACCCCGGGCAGGCTGGGGTCGCCCAGCAGCAGCTCGTAGTTCCGGGCACCGGTGTAGTGGAAGGTGTTGGCCAGCACGTTCCACTCGTGCAGCGAATACCAGAAGACCAGCGCCAGCGGCACCAGCACGAACACCAGCGTGCCCGCCAGCTGCGGCGCGGCGAACAGCAGGCCCGCCGCACTGTCGCGCCGCGCGATGGTCCAGAACGGCCGAGGCACGGCCGGCGGCAGCTCGGCAGCGGGATCGGGTGGGTGGGCCATGGCGTGGGCTGGCGACGGCGCCCTACTGCGCGAGCAGCGGAGCGATCTGGGCGCAGATCGCGCGGGTCGCGGCCGGGATGTCGGCCTTCGGCTGCCACACGGCATCGAGGCCGGCACGCACCATCTGCTGCAGGCGCGCGAAGTCGGTGTGCGCCGGCATCAGCTTGCCGGTCGCGATGCCGGCGACCACGACCCGGTCGAGCTGCGCCGGCGTGAGCAGGGCGTTGGTCTTGCCCAGCACCTCGGCGTTGAGCAGCGACTTGCGCGCCGAGGGGAAGAACTGCGCCAGCTTGGCCGAATTCTCCGGATTGGTCATGTAGGCGACGAAGGCGGCCGCCGCGGCCTGGTTCTTGCTCGACTGCAGCACGCCGATGCCGGCCTGGCCGACGATCGCGTAGTCGCCCGCCGTGCCCTTGGGCAGCGGGACCAGGTCCCAGTCGAAGCGCTTGTCCTTGGGCAGCAGCGAGGCGCGGCTGATCTGCGTGATCGTCATGGCGGCGTCGCCGGCGAAGAAGTCGACGTTCTGGCCCGGCCCGGGGATCGCCTTCTTGACGAAGATCGCGTCGTGGATGAAGCCCAGGGCATCGACCATCGGCTTGTCGGCCAGCGTGCAGCGCTTGCCGTCGGCGCTCCAGGGCGCCGCGCCCCAGCCGTTCCAGACCGAGGACAGGTATTGCCAGGCCTGGTAGTTGAAGTCGCGCACCACCAGGCCGCCCTTGCCGGTTTGCGCGACCGCCTGCGCGGTCGCGATCGCCTGGGGCCAGGTCCACTGGCCGGCGGCGATGAGCTCGGCCGGGGTCTTGGCGCCGGCCTTGCGGACCAGGTCGTTGTTGACGAACACCGCGAACGGCGAGGTCGAGAAGGGATAGGCGTAGAGCACGCCGTCCTTCGACCAGCGCTCGGTGGCCGACGGGCTGAGCTCGCCGAGGCTGTAGCCCGGCGTGGCGGCCAGCGCCTTGGTCAGCGGCGCCAGTGCGCCGGAGTTGACGAAGTCGAAGGCGGCGGTCTCGAAGATCCAGGCCATGTCGGGCGCGTTGCCGCCGGCGATCTGGGTCGTCAGCGCGGTCGTGTAGGTCTCGAAAGGCAGCGATTCGAAGCTGACCGTGACGTCGGGGTTGTCTTTCTTGAAGCCCTCCGCAATGCCGTTGAAGAGCTTCAGGTGCGCCTCGTTGGCGCTCCAGATGGTCATGCGCAGCCGGGTCTCGGCCGATGCGCCGGCCGCCAGGGCCAGCGACAGGGCGACACCGCCGGCGATGGCACGCCAGCTCGCGAAGGTCTTGGAATGGATCATGGTGCGGGGTCTCCTCGGTCGGGTCTGCGAAGCGGTCGAAGTCTCAGTAGGCGCGCACGTCGGGCCAGCGGGTCTCGACGCCGGCGCGCGCCAGCACGGCCTGGAACGCGGCGAGCCGCGCGTCGTCGGCCTGCACCCCGTGCGGCGTGGTGGCGTGGGCTAGGCAATGGGCGGCCAGCATCCCGGCCACCTCGCCCACGTTCCATTCCACCGGGTGCAGCCGATAGCAGCCGTTGGTGATGTGGGTGGTGGCGATGTTCTTGCCGCCGGCCAGCAGGTTCGTCATCCGGCGCGGCAGCAGGGCGCCGAGCGGAATCTCGAAGGGGCAGGAGGGCACGTCGATGTAGTTGTCGCCGCCCGTGGACGGGTGCAGGTCGATGCGGTACATGCCCACGCCGACGCTGTCGCGGTAGCGCACCGCGCCCTGGTCGCCGCGCACGGCATGCGACAGGTCCTGCTCGACGATCCGCGTCACGCCGAGGATGCGGCGACTCTCCCGGATGTAGGGCGCCATGGCCAGGCCGTGCGAGGTGCCCGTGACGTCGCCGCGCAGCCGCAGCCCCGGGAAGCCGGTGCCGCCGTCGACCCGCGGCGCCTCGGTCTGCAGCCAGTAGAAGACCGAGTGCGACAGCTCGGCCGCCGACTGCAGGTGGCGCGCCTGCTCGGCCTCGGGCACGTCGATGATCGTGCCCTCCATGTAGTCGATCATGGGCCAGTTCACCAGGCAGATGTCCGAGGCATAGGCGCCCGGCACGAAGTTGCGCCGCGCCGCGATGCGCCTGAAGGTCCACAGGTTCTGGTCGCCGCCGCTCTTGCGCTGGTCGGCATCGACCTGCAGCGGGTCGTCGTCCGGGTTGGGCGTGAAGGAGCGCTCGCTGATCTCCAGGGTGCGCGGGTTCGGCGCCTTGAAGCCCAGCAGCGGCCCGCCCCAGAAATGCGGCTGGTAGGCGCGCCAGAAGTCGTAGTGGCGCGGCTTGTCGATGGTGTGGTCGCCGTCGACATGGTCGATCGCGAAGCAGATCGACACCGCCTGCACGTTGTGCGGCTGGGCCTCGGGCGGCGCGCTCGGCTCGCCGGTGTCGGCCCGGCTTTCGAAGCCGGTCGCGTAGTCGCAGCCGGCGAGCGGCAGCAGGTCGCCCAGTTCGGTCGCGTCGATCACGAAGGCGGCCGCCACCGTGATCTCGTCGGCCGTGTCGCGATGGCGCAGCGTCACGGCGCGCACCGTGTCGCCGTGGGTGTCGGCCGCGACCGGGCGGTAGGGCTGCAGCACCGTCAGGCGGCCGGCGCCGCGATGGGGCGCCAGCATGGCTTCGAGCACCGCCAGGCCGACGCGCGGTTCGGCGCAGATGCGGCTGACCCAGCCCGCACCCGGGTTGAGCTGGTCCCAGGCGCGGCTGGCCGCGGTGAGCGGGTAATGGTCGCGGTAGTAGCGGCGGATGCCGTCGCGCAGCGCCCGATAGCGGCGCGTGACGCCGAACTGCTCGACCCAGCTGTGTTCGTCCGGTGGCACCGCCTGGCTGGTGAGCTGCCCGCCGATCCAGTCGTACGCCTCGCTCATCACCACCGTGCGGCCGGCCTCCAGCGCGCCCAGCGCCGCGGCCACGCCGCCGAGGCCGCCGCCGACCACCAGGATGTCCGTCTTCATTTCTCGCATGCTGTGTCGTTCCAAGGGGTGGGTTCAGGACGGCTTGGCGGGGCCGAGGGTGTCGCCGCGGATCGGCTCGCAGGGCAGCAGCACCTGCTGCACCGCCTGCGCCGTGCCGCCCTCGACCCGGCGCACCAGCATGGCGGTGGCCTGGCGGCCCATCTCCTCGCGCGGAATCGCGAACGAGGCGAAGCGCGTGCCGCTGCCTTCGGTGCGGATGTGCGAGCCCAGCGCGACCAGCGAGAGATCGGCCGGCAGGCCCAGCCCGCGCGCTCTCGCCGCGCGTTCGAGGCGCACCGCATCGGCCAGTTCGACGCAGAAGGCCGCGGTCGCGCCGCTGGCCAGCAAGGCGTCCAGCGCCTGGCCATCGTCGGCGGGCGGGTCGGGCAGGCGCAGGACGAGCTCCATGTCGTCGCCGAGTGCGGCGGTGAAGCCCCGCCAGCGATCCTGCGGCGATTCCGCCGGGCCGTTCGAGCCGAGCCAGGCCAGGCGCCGGTGCCCCAGCTCGCGCGCCTGCCGCACCAGCGCACCGGTGGCCGTGGCGTAGTCGCCGCCGACGAAGGGCACGGGCCCGCCCGCATCCTCGCGCCGGCCGATGGCCACGAAGGGGTAGTCGCCCGCCACCAGGCGCGCGAGCTCCGCCCGGTCGAAGGTCTTGCCGAGCACGATGCAGCCATCGGCGATGCGCAGCCGGCTTTCCTCGGCGAATATCTTGCGGTTCGCGCCCTGGCCGGTGCCGGTCAGCAGCAGCAGGTCGTAGCCATGCGCCTGCGCCTCCTCCTCGATGCCGAACAGGAAGGGCAGGAAGAAGTCGGCGTGCGCATTCGGAAAGGCCGGCTCGTAGGTGAACACGCCCAGGATCCGGTTCGATCCCTTGGCCATCCGGCGCGCGATCGGGTCGGGCACATAGCCGGTCTCGCGGATGATCTTCTGCACCCGCTCCCGCGTTTCGGGCGGAATGCGCGCCAGTGCGTGGTCGGCGCCGTTGAGGACCAGGGACACCGTGGCCTGGCTCACGCCGGCGAGCTTGGCAATGTCTTGCTGGGTCAGGCGGCGGCCGGCGGGCATGGGTTGCTGATGCGTATTACTAGATTTGCTAATTCGTATTATCAGCACAAGAAGCGTGCAATTGGGCGCAACGATGAACAGGGATTACCCGAACTCGGCGGCCGAATGCATCGCCGACGCACGCAGCAGCACGCGCGCCGCCGCCGCCACGGACTGGCGCGCGGCGAGGCGTCCATCGTCGGTTCGCGAGCCTGCGATTCGCGCACCTTTCAAGCCCTGGAGCCCGTTCCCCGCGATGCAGGCCGACTCGCCATCCGCCGGTCGCTCGGGTAACTCCCGAGCGATGGTGTTGCTGCCCGAACGTAAGCTGTTGGCCGCTTCACCGGAGAACGCAAATGCGCCGTAGCCATCGCCTGATGTATGTCGTCTCGGCCGCGTCTCTGACCGCCCTTGTCGTGTCTTGCGCCTCCGCCCCGAAGACCGGGCCCATGAGCTTCTTCGTGACCAGCGTGAATCCGGGCGACGGCGCCAATCTGGGCGGCCTGGCGGGTGCGGATGCGCATTGCCAGAAGCTGGCGTCGGCCGTCGGTGCGGGAAATCGCACGTGGCGCGCCTACCTCAGCACGGGCTTCATCCCGCCCGGCACCGCCGCGGTGCACGCGCGCGACCGCATCGGCAAAGGCCCGTGGTTCAACCAGAAGGGCGTGCTCGTCGCAAGCAACGTTGCCGAACTGCATGGCGACAAGAACAACGTCAACAAGGAAACCGCGCTGAGCGAGAAGGGCACAGTGGCCAACGACCGCTCCAAGCAGCCCAACCAGCACGACATCCTCACCGGCACGCGACCGGACGGCAGCGCGCCCGCGTCGTTCCCGAACCAGCCCGACATGACCTGTGGCGAGTGGACGAAGAACGGCGCCGGCTCGGCCATCGTCGGCCACTTCGACCGCTCGGGCCCCAGCCAGGACCCCTGGGCGGTGTCGTGGAACTCCTCGCACAACACCGCCGGCTGCAGCAAGGACGACCTGCCGAAGACCGGCGGAGCGGGGCTGTTCTACTGCTTCGCGGCGGATTGATCCGCCTCTGCATCGACGGCATCTGCCCGCAAAGGCCCTGGCGGCCCGGTCGCGTACGGCCTCATTGCCAGCCCTGGCGTGGCCGCCGGGCGGCGCGCGTTGCATGGGTGACACGGCCTTGCGCGAAGACTACGATGCTGCTGCGCATACGGGCGGGGGTGTCTCGTGAACGATTCGGGCCTGCGGCATAGGTTGATGGCGATCCTCTGCGCCGATGCGTCGGGGTATTCGCGACGGATGGCCCAGGACGAGCGTGCGACGGTGGTCGAGCTCGATGCGGCGCGCCAGGTCTTTCGCAAGCGCGTCGTCGAACACGGCGGGCGCATCGTCGACACGGCCGGCGACTCCGTGCTGGCAGTGTTCGAGACCGCTGCCGGTGCCGTGGATGCGGCCATGGCTGTGCAGCGACAGCTTGCGCATGCGGGCCCCTTCGAGGCCGCGCGCCTGCGTTTTCGCATCGGCGTCCACCTGGGCGACATCATCGAGAAAGCCGACGGCTCCATCTATGGCCACGGGGTGAACGTGGCGGCGCGTCTTCAGGCGCTGGCGCTCGAGGGAGGGATCTCGGTCTCGGACTCGGTGCGCCTCACATTGGGTGAGCAGGCCGGTCGCCGCTTCGTGGATCAGGGCCAGCATGCGTTGCGCAACATCGGGCAGCCGCTGCATGCGTTCGGGCTCCCCATCGAAGGGGCGGTGGCCCCGGATTCAGGCGCAGCGGGTGAAGCGCCTCGCCCGGAAGCCACGGCGGGACAGGCCTTGGGCAACCTGCCGGCGCAGCTGTCACACCTGTATGGACGCGCGGAGGACATTGCCGCGCTGGTCCGGCTGCTCGAGCTTCATCGTGTGGTGAGCGTGGTAGGCCCTGGAGGTATCGGCAAGACCCGGGCAGCGCAGGCGGTGGCCCACGCCGCGCGCAGCAACCATGCCGACGGCGCTTGGATCGTGGAGTTGGCTCCCCTGGCAGATGGGCAGTTGGTGGTGCCAACGGTGGCGCGGGTGCTGGGGCATCCCATCGCGCAGAAGGAGACCGCGCTTGCGTCCCTGGTGCAGGTGCTCAGGGACCAGCGGCTGCTGCTCGTGCTGGACAACTGCGAGCACCTGATCGCAGCGGTGGCCGAACTGGTCGCGCAGGTCGTGGCGGGCGCCCCGGGCGTGCGGCTGCTCGTCACGAGCCAGGAACCGCTGCACATCGCGCAGGAACAGATCAGTCGGCTGAACCCGCTGGCGGTGCCCCCGAGCGCGGGCGTGAGCGCCGCGCTCGGCTACGGCGCGGTGCAGCTGTTCGTCGCGCGCGCCCAGGCTGTCGATCCAGGCTTCGCCGTGGACACCGAGAACGTGGACCACGTGGTCGAGATCTGCCGCCGGCTCGATGGGATGGCACTCGCGATCGAACTGGCCGCGGCGCGGGTGTCGCTGCTGGGCGTGCGCGGGGTGCGTCAGCGGCTGGACGAGCGGTTGAAGCTCTTGGCGGCGGGCAGCCGCACGGCGCCGCCTCGGCATCAGACACTGCGGGCGGCACTGCAGTGGAGCCACGGGCTGCTGACGCTGGTGGAGCAGACGGTGTTCGATCGGCTCGGCGTGTTCATCGGCACGTTTTCACTCGAGGCCGCGCAGCAGGTGGCGGCCGACGAAGCGATCGATGCGTGGGCGGTGCTCGATCACTTGGCCTCCCTGGTGGACAAGTCGCTGGTCCTGGCGGAGGGCGGGGAGACAAAGCGCTACAGGCTGCTCGAGAGCAGCCGGGCTTTTGCGCTGGAGCGGCTGGCCGCGGCAGGATCGCTCGAAGCGATCTGCAGGCGGCATGCGCAGGCGGTCGCCGACACCTTGACGGGTGACGATCCCTTCGAGGAGCCGCTGACGCGGATGCGCCGCATCGCGCCCGATCTCGACAACGTCCGCGCGGCCGCAGCCTGGGCGATGGGATCCAGTGGAGATCGCCAGATCGCCGTCGCCATAGCCGCTGCCACCGACAGACTCTGGGATGCTCACGGCTTCAACGACGAAGGTGCGCGACTGTACCGAACCATCGAGCCCTGGGTGGACGAAGCCACGCGGCCTCGGCTGGCAGCGCGCTTCTGGTTCGCCGTCGCGGACCTGGGACTGTGGACCGACACGAAGCGCCAGGCCGAGGCGGGACTCAGGGCCGCCGAGCTGTTTCGCGGCTTGGGCGATCGATTCTGGGTGTTCAGGTCATTGATACCCACCGCGCTCTCATTCGCACATCTCGCCGACCGTGTTGCGGCGGAAAAAGTGCTGACCGAGATGGAGGCGCTGCTTGACCCGGCTTGGCCGTCGTGGACGCGATTTGCCATCGCCTGGTGCAAGGCATTCCACGAATACCACATCGAGCGCCGGCCGGAGGAGGCACGAAAACTCATCGACGCCGTCCTGCAGAGCCAACG
Source organism: Variovorax davisae (assembly GCF_030316845.1). Classification (GTDB taxonomy): domain Bacteria; phylum Pseudomonadota; class Gammaproteobacteria; order Burkholderiales; family Burkholderiaceae_C; genus Variovorax; species Variovorax davisae. The sequence goes on along the minus strand of NZ_JASZYS010000006.1, from coordinate 184,187 downwards.
TCGAGGGGACAACTTCTTCAGGGACTGGTGCGAAGGCGTGCTGCCACTCTACGACCTGGCGGCGGGAGACTTTGCTTCTGCATTGCATCGATGCGACGAGCTTCTTGCCCGGCCCAGGGCCATCGAAAGCACCTCGCTGCGTGCACATCTGCTCTCTCGGCGCGGCTTGGCACTCGTCGGTCTCGGCAATCTCGACGCCGCGGAGACCTCGTTGCGGACCGCGACGAGCATGATCATGCACGCGATAGGCCCGGGTGCCTGGGCGTTTTGCTATATCGCCCAACTGCTCGCGTGCCAGCAACGGTTCGTCGAAGCAGCCAAGACGATGGCGTACATCGACAACCGCTTGGGGGCCGACCTCAAAGGCCTGGCGCCGGTGCCCGTGCGCTGCTACGAGGAAGCCCTCGCCATCGTCGGGAAGGGTCTGGACACCGAGGAGCTTGCTCGGCTTCGTCGTGAGGGCCGCCAGCTCAGTGCGGACGAAGTGATCGCGATGGCCTTCCCCACCCGAACGTAGCGAACTGACGTGGCGCTGGCCTTGCTGCCGCTGCACCAGTCGACAGTGATGCGTCCTTGAGGCGTCGCGATGTCGCTCATCGATGCCTGCATCGAGCCCGGAACGCCGGTGCGGCATCTCGAGGAGCGGACCTTAGAATCCGGATCGGCGTGCGCTCCGATCAATCAAGATCCATTCATCGAATGATCGATATCCAGACGCCCTCGTCGCCAGCGTCATGTTGCCAAGCGACGAACTCCCTCAACTTCAAAGGTTCCAGACTCAATGACGAAGTCCTACGCGCAACTCAAATCCGCCATCGCCAAGCTCGAGAAAGAAGCGGCCGCGCTTCGCGCAGCTGAGATGACAAAGGTGGTTGCACAAATCAAGGAGTCGATTGCCACGTTCGGCCTGACGGCCGAGCATCTCTTTGGACGGGGCGCCAAGGCATTGAAGGCGGCCACCGGCAAGGCCTTGGGTGGTGGCAAGGCAGCGCGCAAGGGTGCAGGCGTTCCCAAGTACCGTCACCCGAAGACGGGCAAGACCTGGACGGGCTTCGGCAAGGCGCCCGGGTGGATTGCCACGGCCCGCAACCGAGACAAGTTTCTCATCGACCAATCCGGCGTCGTTGCAGCGCCTTCGGTCGAAAAGGCGGTTGCGCCTGTTGCTGCAGTGGCGAAGAAGGCCACCCGCAAGGCCCGTGCAGTTGCAGCACCGGTGAAGAAGTCGATTCGCGGCAGGAAAGTCGCCGCGGCGCCTGTCGCAGTTCCCGAAGCCAAGGCGGGCAAGCCGGTCGCTCAGAAAGCTGCGCCAAAGAAGCGCGTTGCTTCGAGGAAGGCCGCGCCGGCAAAGAAGGCAGCTGGCGCGTCCAAGGCTGGCAAGGCTGCGGTGCAGGCCCCCAAGAAGGCCGTCAAGACCCGCAGCCCGCGCGCTTCCACGAGCGCGGCGGCGACTGCGTCGGGCTCCGCCACACCGGAGACGGCTGCATCCGCAAGCTGACAGTGCAAGCGGCCGGGTGCGGCCGACGAGATCACAGGAACGGGCCGCTCTGCGGCCCGTTTCTTGTCGAGCAGCTTCCAGGATGCTGTATGGGCACGGCGCCCAGACATCAGGGCAGCAGTTCGAAACTCTCCTGCAATACCTCGCGTGAGTCGAGCCCCACCTGCACGTTGAAAGTGCCGGGTTCGGCGACGCGCTGGAGTTGCTGGTTGTAGAAGCTCAGCATCGTCTCGCCGATCGGGAAGCGCACCACCTGCGTCTCGCCCGGCTGCAGCATCAGCTTGCGGAAGCCCTTGAGTTCCTTGACCGGGCGCACGACCGAAGCGACCACGTCCTGGATGTAGAGCTGCACCACCGCTTCGCCGGCGCGCTCGCCGATGTTCTTCACGGTCACGCTCGCCTCGACCGTACGGCCCTTTCGCACCGTGCGCGACGACAGGGCCAGGTCCGACAGTGCGAATTCGGTGTAGCTCAGGCCATGGCCGAAGGGGTAGAGCGCGCCTTGGGGTTCGTCGAAATACTGCGAGGTGTAGTTGCCGGGCTTGCCCGGCGTGAAAGGCCGGCCGAGGCGCGGGAAGTTGTAGTACGTCGGGATCTGCCCCACCGAGCGAGGCAGCGAGATCGGCAGTTTCCCCGACGGATTGGCGTCGCCGAAGAGCACATCGGCGATGGCGTTGCCGCCTTCGGTGCCGGCGAACCAGGTCTCCAGCAGCGCGTCGGCATTGGCTTTCTCCCAGCCGAGCGCGAGTGGGCGGCCGTTCATCAACACCAGCACCAATGGCTTGCCCGTGGCCTTGAGCGCTCGCAAGAGAGCCTGCTGGCTCTCCGGCAGATCGAGGCGCGTGCGGCTCGACGACTCATGCGACATGCCGCGCGACTCGCCCACGGCAGCCACGACCACGTCGGCCTGCCTTGCCGCGGCCACGGCCTCGTCGATCATCTCTTGCGGCCTGCGGCCATCCTGCACGATCTCCTGCGCCTCCCCGTTCGGATAGTTCATGTAGTCGACGATCGATCTGTCTTCGGTGACGTTCGCGCCGCGTGCGAAGAGCAGCCTCGCCTTGTCGCCGATCGCCGCCGTCATGCCCTGACGCAAGGTCACTGCCAAGGCCGGCACGCCCTGGGCCGACCAGGCGCCCAGCATGTCGACCTGCGAATCCGCGAGCGGTCCGACCAGCGCGATGGTTCCGGCCCTGATCAACGGCAGCGTGCGGTTGCGGTTTTCAAGGAGCACGATCGACTTGCGGGCCACGTCACGGGCCGGCGCGCGGTTCAGGCGGCTGTCGGCCTTGCGCTCTGCCGGGTCGTCCTCGGCCTTGCCGATGCGCAGGAACGGATCACGGAAAAGCCCCATGTCGTACTTGGCGCCCAGCACCTCACGCACCGCGTTGTCTATGTCGCCTGCGCGGACCTGGCCGGACTTCACCAGACCGGGCAGCTGCTTGATGTAGATCTCGTCGGCCATGCTCAGGTCGACACCGGCCTTGATGGCGAGCCTGGCGGCTTCGGCCTGGTCACGCGCCACCCCGTGGTGCAGCAGTTCGGCGATGGCACCGTGGTCGCTGACCGTCACGCCTTTGAAGCCCCAGTCCTTGCGCAGCAGGTCCTGCAGCAGCCAGGTGTTCGCCGCGGCCGGCACGCCGTTGACGGCGTTCAGCGCGAGCATCACGCCGCCCGAACCCGCATCGATGGCCGCGCGGTACGGCGGCAGGTAGTCGTTGTACATGCGCATCGGGCTCATGTCGACGATGTTGTAGTCGCGCCCGCCTTCGACGGCGCCGTACAGCGCGAAATGCTTGACCGACGCCATGAGGCTGTCCGGCTTGGCGGCCGAATCGTTCTGGAAGCCTTCGACCATCGCGCGCGCCATCTGCGAGACGAGGTACGGGTCTTCACCGAAGCCTTCCGAGGTCCGGCCCCAGCGGGGGTCGCGGGCGATGTCGACGGTCGGCGCAAACGTGAAATCGATGCCGTCGGCGCTGGCCTCTTGCGCGGCGACGCGCGCGCTCAGCCGAACCGCGTCCAGATCCCAACTCGACGCGAGGCCGAGGCCGATGGGGAAGGTGGTGCGGTGGCCATGGACCACGTCGTAGGCAAAAAACATCGGGATCTTCATCCGGCTGCGGCGCATGGCCGCTTCCTGAAGTGGACGCTGTTCCGGGCGACTGACGACGCCGAAGGAGCCGCCGACGCGGCCGGCGGCCACTTCCTCGGCAAGCTGCGGCGCCGACATCAGCGGGCCGAAGCTGATGAGGCGAAGCTGGCCGATCTTTTCATCGAGCGTCATCTGCCGCAGCACGTCGGCGATGAACGCACCCTTGTTGCCCAGCAGGGCGGGATCGGGCTGGGCCATCACCGGCACCAACGGCGTGGCCATGCCGGCGAGCAGGCCCAGCAACCAACGCGGTCTCATCAGTGCGGCTATCGGATGGCTCATGGCGGGATCGAAGACTAATGCATGCAGGCCACAACGGGAGGCCTGAGACGTGCGACGGGCTGGGGATGCATGCTGCATGCGGAGGGCGCTGTTCGCGCGAAAGCCCGGACACTGCGCTCGCACTTCGACCAGCTTGTCGACCTGTTCCTGTTGCTCCACGATCGCGAAGGATCTAGCTCGGCGATTGAAAGCCGCGCATGTCCTTGATCCTTCGCTCCAATGCGGCGATGAATGCCGTCACCCGCGCGGGTCGATGCAATCCCGGCGGCAGGGCGACATGGATGCCGACCGGCTCGAGCCACAGGCGTGGCAGCACGCGCTTGAGTCGTCCGGATTCGAGATCGGCCGCACACATCCAGGGTGCGGCCGCGCCGATGCCGGCGCCATTGAGGATGGCCCGGTAGCTCGACAGCAGGCTGTCCGTGCGCAGGGGCGTGTCGATCGAGACCGTCTGCGAGCGCCCGGCGGCATCCCGCAGGCGCACCGAGCCATGGAAGTACGGCACCAGCCCCACACACGGCAACGTGGGCAAGGTGGCGGGGGTCACGCGACCGATGCGACGCAGCAACGCAGGGTGGGCCACCAGGATCCTCTCCATCCGTCCCAGTGGCCGGCTCACCAGACCCGGATCGTGCACCTCGCCGACGCAAACCCAGCATTCCGCGCCGGTGGCGACGAGGTCCACCACCCGATCGGTCAAGGTCAGTTCCACGCGCAGTTGCGGCCAGGCGGCACACAGGTCCGTCACCGCATCCGTGAGGAAGCCCGTTCCATAGCCCGAGGGACCGATCACCCGCAAGGTGCCTTCAGGCCGGCTGCGGCCGCCGGAAATTCGCTCGGCCAGGCTCGCCCACCCGTCGGACAAGGCCCGGGCCTCGGCCATCAACAGGCGCCCCTCGTCGGTCAACGAAAAGCTCGCAGTCGTCCTCAGCGCCAGTTTGCAACCCAGCAGCCGCTCGAGTTCGATCAGGCGCCGGCTGGCGGTGGGTTGGGTGATGCCGAGCAGCCGAGCCGCCTTGCTCAGCGAGCCGGTCTCGGCCACGCGAAGGAAGGTGGTCAGCAGATCGAGGCGGTCATGGACGAGCTTCATGCGCGTAGCGTATAGGACTTCATCCTTCCATGCTGCTTCTCTTCAGCTCGGGACCTCCGTATTGTTGCGCCATGAATACTCACGCCAGTGCCCTCGTGACCCCTGCTGCCCCGCGCCTGCTCGGCGACACCGCGCAAGGCGGCTCGGTCCTTGCCTTCTACAGCCCCAAGGGCTCGCCGCGGCCGCCGCGCATCGATCGGGGCGAAGGCGTCTACCTCTGGGACGCCGACGGCAAGCGCTATCTGGACGCGACGGCGGGGGCCGTGGTCGCCAACATCGGCCACGGAAACGCGCATGTGCTCGCCGCCATGCAGGAACAGGCCGCGCGCGTGAGCTTCGCGTACCCGCGTTTCTTCGAAAGCGAACACAACATCGCGCTGGCCGACCGTGTCTGTGCCCTGGCCGGTGAGGGCTTCGACCGCGCCTTCTTCATCTCGGGCGGCTCCGAGGCCAACGAGTCGGCCCTCAAGCTGGCGCGCCAGTACGCGGTGGTGAGCGGACAGGCCGGTCGCTGGAAGGTGATTTCGCGCAACCCCAGCTACCACGGCTCGACCCTTGGCGCGCTCGCCGTCACCGGCGACGAGCACACCCAGTCGATCTACGGGCCCATGACCAGGTCGATGCCCAAAGTGCCCGCGCCGCTGTCATACCGGATTCCCGACGGTCACACGCAAGAGAGCCACGCCATGGCGTGCGCCGAGGAGCTCGCCCGGACCATCGAGCGCGAGGGGCCGGAATCCATCCTTGCTTTCATCATCGAGCCCATCGGGGGCCTGTCCACCGGCGCCGTGGTGTCGTCGGCGGCCTACTTCGAGCGCGTGCGACAGATCTGCGACCACCATGGCGTGCTGCTGATCTATGACGAGATCATGAGCGGCGCCGGCCGCACCGGAGAGTTCCTGGCCGCGCACCACTGGCGCGCCGCGCGACCCGACCTGGTGACGCTGGCCAAAGGGCTGGCCGCGGGCTACACGCCGCTGGGCTGCCTGCTGGCACCCAACCGCATCGTCGACGCCGTGGCCGGGCAGGGCGGCTTCGTGCACGGGCACACCTACTTCACGAACCCGCTTTCCTGCGCCGTCGCCAATGCGGTGATGGACGAGGTCGAGCGCCTCGACCTGGTTTCACGTGCCCGCGAGCGCGGCGAGAGCCTGCGTCGGCGCCTGGAGGCGCTGGCCGAGCGATCGCCTCTGGTGGGCGACGTACGCGGCCTCGGCTTGCTCAGTGCCATCGAACTGGTGGCCGACAAGGCCACGCGTCGGGCGCTGCCGCCCGCATTCAATGCACCTTCGAAGCTCACTGCACATGGGCTTCGGCATGGCATCGCCCTGTACAACCGCCGCGCCAACCTGGGGGCCTTCGGCGATTTCCAGATGATCACGCCGCCGCTGACGATCAGCGAGTCCGAGCTCGACGAGCTGGTCGAAAAGCTCGAGCGGGCGCTCCGCGATCTGGCCGATGAAGTGACGCGTTCCAGGCTGACCTGAATCTCGCGTGCGGAACGCGCCGCTTCGACTGCCTTTTCCCTCTTTTCCCTCCCTGCCATTCTCCTGAAAGATGCCACCATGACGCTGCCCGTCTTGCTTCGCTGTTCGCTCGTCTGCGCGAGCCTCGCCTTCGCCTGCGCGGCCCCCGCCCAGGTGCCCACCTCGAAGGGAGCGCTGCGGCTGATCGTCGGCTATCCGGCCGGCGGTTCGGCCGATGTGCAGGCCCGCACGCTGGCCGACAAGCTGGCGTCGGAACTGGGCGTGCCGGTGGTGGTGGAGAACCGCACGGGAGCGGGCGGCCAGATCGCTGCCGACTACGTGCGCGCTGCGCCCGCGGATGGCCTGACCGTGCTGTTGGCCAACATGCACATGATGGTCATGCTGCCGTTGACCTCGAAGTCGGTGCACTACGATCCGGTGAAGGACTTCCAGGCTGTCGGTCGCATCGCGACCTTCTACGAAGGCCTCGCCGTGCCGGCGGCGCTGCCCGTGCGGGACGTCCGCGAATGGCTGGCGCTGGCCGGCAACGACAAGTCGAAGGCCACCTACGGCGTGCCGGCCGCCGGCAGCGTCGCGCAGTTCATCGGTTACCGCCTCGGCAGCGACGCCAAGGTCGAGTTGACGTCGGTGCCGTATCGCGGCGCAGCTCCCCTGGTCCAGGACCTGCTGGGCAACCAGGTCGCCGCCGGCATCACCCCGATCGCGGATCTCGTGCAATACCAGCAGGCCGGCAAGCTCAAGGTGATCGCGGTGAACGGGTCGAAGCGCGCCGCGCTGCTGCCGGACGTGCCGACGCTCAAGGAGCTGGGCCAGCCGCATTTCGACAATCTCGAATGGACGGGCCTGTTCGCGCCTGCCGCCACGCCGCGCGCGACGATCTCGCAACTTCATGCGGCACTTGGCAAGGCGCTGGCCATGCCCGAAGTGCAGCAGCGCCTGGCCAAGCTCAGCAGCGATGCGAACCCGAGCACGCCCGACGAACTGGCGAACCTGATCGCGGACGACCTCAAGCGCTGGGGGCCGGTGGTCAAGGCGTCGGGCTTTACCGCGGAATGAGCCGATCGATCCCGCCGCACCGCCCGCTGGCCGTGCCGGGCGTGCATGGCTACACCGGCTCGAAGACCGTCCATGCCGGCGAGCCGATCGGCATCCACATCAGCAGCGACCGGCCCTATCAGCTGTCGGTGTGTCGCCTGGGCGCAGATGCGGACAGTCGCCGTGACGACACCGTGGTGGCGGACCTCGGAGCGTCCCCGGCCCGGGTCCAGTCCATCCATCCCGGTTCATACGTCCATGTCGAAAGAGGCCTGCCCGCGCAGCTGCCACTGTCGGGACTGACGCTGGAGTGCTGGGTCATGCCCTGGCGCTCGACCGGCGAGCGACAGGCCCTGATCACGCAATACGATGCGCCCGCGCATTGCGGCTTCGGCCTGTTCATCGAGGCCGACGGCGCGCTGGCGCTGTACCTGGGCGATGGCGGTCCGCAAAGCGATGTCGGCCTGCACGTCGGGCAGGGGCTGGCCACGAGGCGATGGCAGCATGTCGCGGCGACCTGGGATGGTCGGTCGGCGGCCTTGTGGATCGATGGCGCGTGCGCTGGACACTGGCCACGGAGCGGCCCGGTCTGCCCGGGCGCTGCGCCACTGCGCCTGGGTGCGGCCGGACAGGCCCACGGCGTCGATGCCCTGGCGGACGTGGACCTGGCCCTGCCGGTGATCTACGAGCGTGCGCTGTCGGCCGCGGAGATCGCCGCACGGGCCGCCCAGCGTGCGCTGCGGCTGCCGGTCGATCCGGCCGTGCGGGCCTGCTGGCCCTTGCGCGAAGGGCGGGGCGATGGCCTCGCCGACACCAGTGGCCACCAGCGCGCGGGTCGCATCGTCAACCATGGAACCTGGATGGTGCGAGGGCCCGCCTTCGACGAGGCGGTCGACGACGCCCAGGACGCGTTCGATCCGCATGGGCAACGGCAGGGCTTGCGCCTCGCCAGCGACGACCTCTACGACTGCCGCTGGACGGCCACCCACACCCTGACACTGCCGGCCGATGCCCGGCCCGGTCTGCATGTGGCGCGCCTGCGATTCGATTGGGAAGGGCAAGAGGCGGTCTACGACATCACGTTCCTGGTCAAGCGTCCCGCAGGCGCCCGACCTGCGCCGCTGCTGGTGCTTTGTGCCATGAGCAGCTGGCTGGCATACGCTGCCACGCCCTTCGCGCGCAACCAGGTGGAAGACCCCGTGTGGCCGCGCCGCTCGACCGGGCTGCCCAACAGCCATCCGCAGGCGCCCGCGTTCTGCAGCTACACCTATCACCAGGCCGGCCAGCCGAGCTACTTCACCGGGCTGCGCATGCCATGGCCGAACGCCAGTCCGGCGGCACTCTACGATCCGGTGGGCAGCGGCTTCTCGCAGTGGACCCGGCTGGAGCGCCGGCTGCACGCGTGGCTCGAACGGGAGGGTTACGAATTCGACTTGTTGGCCGACCTCGACGTGCACGCGGACCCGGACCTGCTGGCGTCCTATCGCACCGTCGCTGTCAACGGCCACAGCGAGTACTGGTCCACGCCCGTGGTGGATGGCTTCGATGCCTTGCTGAGACGAGGCGGACAGGCGCTGGTGCTCTCTGGCAACACCATGTACCTGCGGGTCAGCTTCGACGACGACATGCGCGTCATGGAGCAGCGCAAGAACGACGAGCGCGGCGCCGATCCTGCGGAGGCCGGCATGCGGCCGCCGGCCGGCCCCTTCGGCGAGGAGTTCCACAGCCAGGACTGGGCGCGTGGCGGCCAGTTGCGCGCCGTGGGCCGCTCGGCCGCCAGCATCATCGGCCTGGAGACCGCAGGATGGGGCTTCGCCGATGCGGAAGATTTCGGCGTCTATCACGTCGCCGAGCCTGACCATCCCCTGTTCAACCGTCCCTACCCCCTGGGGCTCGAACGCGGGCAGACCTTCGGCCATGCGCCCGGCGGCGGACTGCCCCGCGCCATCGGCCACGAATGGGATCTGAGCGCCGCGACACTGAGGCGGATGACCCGCCACACGCCCCCTGGCGCCACGCTGCCCGAGCCGCCGTCCGGCCTGAGCGTGGTTGCGCAGGGCATCCGCCGTGTCCCTGGCGCACTGGACACCTACCTCGACTGGTTTTCGCGCGCGACGGACTCGCTGGAAGGTCTGTCGGCGGAGATGATCTACTGGGAACGGCCCCAGGGCGGCCGGGTGTTTCATGCCGGCGCGGTCGGTGCTGCATGGGTCGTCGGTCGCGATCCCGTGTTCGATGGCTTGCTGCGCAACGTGCTGCATCACTTCGGATGCGATCCCCGGTAAGGCTTCTTCCCTCTGTTCAGTCCCCCCCGATGCAACCCAATTCCCTCCCAGATGGCCACGGCGAGCTGCTGTGGTCGCCCTCGCCCGAGCAGGTCGGTGCCAGTCGCCTGCATCACTATCAGCAGTGGCTGGCGCAGCGCCACGGCGTGCAAGCCTCGGGCTACCAGGACCTGTGGCACTGGTCGGTCAACGATCTGGAAGGATTCTGGCAATCCATCTGGGCGTACTTCGACGTGATCGGCGAGGGCGAGCGCGAGCCCGTGCTCGAAGGCCGCCAGATGCCCGGTGCGCGCTGGTTCCCGAACATGCGGCTCAACTACGCCGAGAATCTGCTGCGCAACGCCACGACCGCCCGGCCGGCGATCGTGGCCCGCAGCGAGAACGCGCCGCTGCGCGAAGTCGGTTGGGCCGAGCTGGAGCGCGACACCGCCGCCTTGGCGGCAACCATGCGCGCGTGGGGCGTCCGATCGGGAGACCGCGTCGCGGGCTATCTGCCCCATCGACCAGAAACGGTCGTGGCCTTCCTCGCCTGCGCCAGCATCGGTGCGATCTGGTCCGGCTGCGCCCCGGACATGGGCCCTTCGGTGGTGCTGGATCGCCTCAGGCAGATCGAACCCTGCCTGCTGCTCGCATCCGACAGCTACAGCTACAACGGCAAGCTGCACGACCGTTCGCCGCAGGTCGACGCGTTGCTTTCGCAGCTGCCCACGGTACGGCGCGTCGTTCACGTGCCGGGACCGCTGGCCAGCGGGCGAACCGTCGGTTGGCGCGACCGCGTCGATTGGGCCGAGGCAATCGCCGAACCGGCGCCGCCGCGCTATGAGCGACTGCCGTTCGACCATCCGCTGTGGATCGTGTATTCGTCAGGAACCACCGGGCTGCCCAAGGCCATGGTCCACAGCCACGGCGGGATCGTCCTCACGCACCTGAAGACGATGGCGCTGCAGCACGACCTGCGCGCCGGCGATCGCCTGCTGTTCCTGGGCAGCACCGGCTGGATCGTCTGGAACCTCCAGGTCGGCGCGCTCCTGACCGGTGCGAGCATCGTGCTCTACGACGGCAACCCCGGCTGGCCGGACGCCGACACCCTGTGGCGGTTCATCGACGCCCAGGGCGTCACGCTCTTCGGCTGCGGCGCAGCGTACCTGATCAACTGCATGAAGGATGGCCTGCGTCCGCGCGATCGGGCAGGGCTCGACAAGCTCCGTGCCATCAACGCGACCGGCTCGCCCTTGCCGGTGGACGCCTATCGCTGGGTCTACGAGGCGGTCAAGCCGGATCTCTGGCTGGCTTCCATCAGTGGCGGCACCGACATCGCATCGGGCTTCGTGGCGTGCGCGCCGACGCTGCCGGTCCGTGCCGGCGAGATCCAGTGCCCCGAGCTCGGCGTTGCCGCCTGTGCATACGACGAGGCCGGGCAATCGGTGGTGGGCGAGGTCGGCGAGCTCGTGATCACGCAGCCCATGCCCTCGATGCCCGTGTACTTCTGGAACGACCCCGGCGGCAAGCGCTACCTCGAGAGCTACTTCGACACGTTCCCCGGCGTGTGGCGCCACGGCGACTGGATCCGCTTCTCGCCGCACGGCAGTTCCGTCATCTACGGTCGCTCCGACAGCACGATCAACCGCTTCGGGATCCGCATGGGCACGGCCGAAATCTACCGCGTGGTGGAAGCCCTGCCCGAGGTGCGTGACAGCCTGGTGGTGGACCTCGAATACCTGGGCCGCCCCTCCTTCATGCCGCTGTTCGTGGTGCTGCAGCCGGGCATCATGCTGGACGATGCGCTGAGGCAGCGCATCTGCATGGAAATCCGCACCAAGGCCTCGGCCCGCCATGTTCCGGACGAGGTCTTGCAGGTCGAAGACATCCCCCGCACGCTGAGCGGAAAGAAGATGGAAGTGCCTGTGCGCAGATTGCTGCTGGGGGCGGCGGCGGAGAAGGTCGCCAGTCCCGATGCCATGTCGAATCCGGACAGCCTCCGATTCTTCATCGGCTACGGTGCTCGACGCGGCTGAACGAGTTGCGGTCCGGGCCGGGCTTGCGGGGTGCATCTTCGATGACGACGGGCCGCAGGGCGTAGCGCATCAGCAGGCTCATGACCATGAAGGCGACGGCCGGCACCCCTCTCATTCGACCGGCGGATCGTTCTCGCGGCCGAAGTGACGGTGCAGGGCCATGGCGTCGATGAAGTCCGCCACGGCCTGGTCGGCCGCCGCGGCGTCGGCGAGGATCAGCCCCGGGTCGGTCGAGCCGTCGGGCAGCGTGAGCGGGATCTGGGCCTCGTCGAGCAGCGCCTGAGAGGCACCCAGGGCCAGGATGGTCTTGCAGTGCCAGTATTGGGCCCGCACGAACTCGAGCGTGTGCGCATCCTCGTCGAGGCTCGCCACGGCGTCCGCGCCGTCCGGCAGCACCAGCGCGTCGAAGAGAAAGCCCGGCGAATTCTCCATCGTCGCATCGGCGGCGAATTTCTCGCCGCCCACGGCCGCATAGGTGCCGAGCCGCGCCGCCACCAGGCGCGGGACCGCGCCGGCCGCCACCAGTGCCGACACCACCTTGCCCAGCGATGCGCCTTCCACGCCATGGGCCACCAGCACGGCCACCTTGCGGGTTCGGATGCCACCATCGCCCGGCCGTGCGAGCAGCGACAAGGCCGGCGAGTTGGCGACCTCGGGCGCGCTGGGGTTCTCGAGCGCCTTGGGCATCGCGTCGGGCAGTTCCATGCCCAGATCCTGCGCCAGACGCGCCGCCAATGCGGGCACGGCATTGCGCAGCATCGACACCACCCGCTCGCGAATCGCCGGCACCGTGACCTTCGACAGTTCGAAGCGGAAGGCATTGCCGATGTGCGCCTGCTCGACCTCCGACTGGCTCTCGAAGAAAAGCCGCGCCTGCGTGTAGTGATCGGCGAACTTCTCGGGCTTGATGCGCACCTTGTCCGCGCTCTGCTTGGCATCGATGCGCCGCGCCACGCTCACGAAGCCCTGGTCCGCGCCGGCCTGGAACGGACAGCCGCCCGCCAGCGAATTGGGTTCGTAGGCCACCCGGCCGCGGTGGATCGCCTGCCGGTGCATGCCGTCGCGTTGGTTGTTGTGCACCTGCGCGAGTGGCGCGTTGATCGGCAGCTCGTGGAAGTTGGGTCCGCCCAGGCGACTGATCTGGGTGTCGACATAGGAATGGATCCGGCCCGCGAGCAGCGGGTCGTTGCTGAAGTCCAGGCCCGGCACCACATGGGCAGTGCAGAAGGCGACCTGCTCGGTCTCGGCGAAGAAGTTGTCGGGGTTGCGGTCGAGCACCATGCGCCCGACGATCTGCACCGGCACCAGTTCCTCGGGCACCAGCTTGGTGGCATCGAGGATGTCGAAGCTGAAGGTCTCGGCTTGCTCTTCCGTGAAGATCTGCAGGCCCAATTCCCACTCGGGGTATTCGCCGGCCTCGATCGCCTCCCACAGGTCGCGGCGATGGAAGTCCGGATCGGCCCCCGAGATCTTCACGGCCTCTTCCCACACCATCGAATGGGTGCCGAGCTTGGGCTGCCAGTGGAACTTGACGAACACCGATTCGCCCCCGTCGTTCACGAGCCGGAAGGTGTGGACGCCGAAGCCCTGCATCATCCGGTAGCTGCGCGGAATGGCGCGATCGGACATCTGCCACATCAGCATGTGGGTCGACTCCGGCATCAGCGATACGAAATCCCAGAAGGTGTCGTGGGCGCTGGCGGCCTGCGGCATCTGGTGATGGGGCTCGGGCTTGACCGCATGGACGAGGTCCGGGAACTTCATCGCATCCTGGATGAAGAAGACCGGCATGTTGTTGCCGACCAGGTCCCAGTTGCCTTCGTCGGTGTAGAACTTGACCGCGAAGCCGCGCACGTCGCGCGCCGTGTCCTTGGAGCCGCGCTCCCCGGCCACGGTCGAGAAGCGCACGAAGACCGGCGTGATCTTGCCGGCTTCCTTGAAGGGCGCCGCCTTGGTGTACTTCGTCAGCGGTTCGTAGCACTCGAAGAAGCCGTGGGCCCCCGACCCGCGCGCATGGACGATGCGTTCCGGAATGCGCTCGTGGTCGAAATGCGTGAGCTTCTCGCGCAGGATGAAGTCCTCGAGCAGCACCGGCCCGCGCGCGCCGGCCTTGAGCGAGTTCTGGTTGTCCGCGATCGCAACGCCCTGGTTGGTCGTCAGGACCTGGCCGCTGGCGTCGACCCGAACCCGGTCCAGCGTGCCGACGGTGGCGTTGACGCCGTCGCGCGCGGCGGTGCCGGTCTTGTCCGAGGCGTTCCGTTCGCTCAAGGTACTGGCGCCTGGCAGCCGCGACGGCGGGCTCACGCTGGCGCCGACCGGCGCCGAGTTCGCATGGGTCTCGCCATGCTCGAGCGACTTGTTCGGATTGAAGGGCATGGCGGTGGCCATCGCGCCCGTGTCGATCGCCTTCTGCGTGGGCGCATCGCCCTTGCCGGCCGCAGTCGGCGGCGGCGTGGCGGGCGCGCTGTCCGTGTTGCGGGCGGCGGCATGAGCCGCGTCGAGTTCGGAGGTCGGCAGGGAAGCGGGCGGGGTGCTGGGTTTTTTGGCCATGGGGTTTTCTCGTCGGGGGGAAGCGAAGGCTAGGCCGCGCCAGGGGCCCGCGGTGTAGGCGCGTGGCGCCACATCCGGATCTTTTGCAACAAAACCCCGACGTCGGCCCTCGACGCGTCGTCCTCGTCGAGGGCCCTGGCCGGCGTTGTAGGTCGGCTTCCGTGGCAGGCGTTGGCATCGGCCGACGCACGACGGTAGCGAGAAGAATAGAAATCATTCTCATGAACCGCCGAACCGATCTCGTCGACGTCATCCAGGGACTCGCCAGGGATGAGGGGACGCGCCAGCCGTCGGCGGGCGATTGGCTGGCCGGTCTGGACAGGCAGGCCCAGGAAGCAGAGAGAGTGCGCCGGCCAGTCGCCTGCCGTTCGCACCCCCGAGACGATGTCGCCGACCGGGTGTCTTGCAGGTCGCCTCCGATTGCAGGCGCGGCGACCGAAGCGGATGATGATGCGACGCACCACCCCCAAGCAAAACGGACCGAAGCGCGGGAGCACGGCGTCCGAACGCCCGTGTGCGACACCGCATCAACACCCCGACGGGAGCATCGTATGAGCCTGCTGCGCGTAGACCTCTACCAGAGCGCCACCGATCCGAAGAAGCTTCTGGCCGTCCCGGCAGGGGTGGATCCGATGGCGCTCATGGGCCCGATGACCTTCGACAGGGACTACGCGCAGGTGGTTCGGTACCACGAGGCCTTCGAATTCGATCCCGCCCAGTCGTACGCCGGCGTCAACGCCGCCAAGATCGCGGCAGATATCCTCACCGTGAAGTGGGCGATGTTCAGCCGCACGACGGCAGCCGGCGCGTAGCCGGCCGCGAGCTCGGACTCACGCGCCGCCGGCACGTGCAGGGGCGTTCGCGAAGCGGGCCAGGTAGGGCGCCGTGAGACTTCTCGCCGTGGCCGCCACCTGGGCTGGCGCCCCGGCCGCCACGACGCGGCCGCCGTCGTGCCCTGCGCCCGGTCCCATGTCGATGACCCAATCGCAGGCCGCCGCCACGCGCATGTCGTGTTCGACCACGATCACCGTGTTGCCCGCATCGACCAGGCCGGCGAGTTGCGCCATGAGCTTGTCGACATCGGCGGGGTGCAGTCCGGTGGTGGGCTCGTCGAGCAGGTAGAGACCGTTGCCGCGCTGCGCGCGCTGCAGTTCGGTGGCGAGCTTGATGCGTTGGGCCTCGCCGCCCGACAGCTCGGTGGCCGGCTGGCCCAGGCGCAGGTACCCGAGGCCGATGGCCTGCAGCAGCATCAGCGGCCGCTCCACCGCCGGCTCGTCGGCGAAGCAGTCGACGGCCTCATCGACGGTCATCCCGAGCACGTCGGCGATGCTCTTCCCGCGCCAGCGGATGGCCAGCGTTTTCTCGTTGTAGCGTGCGCCGTGGCAGGTCGGGCAGGGTGCATAGACGCTGGGCATGAACAGCAACTCCACGCTGACGAAGCCCTCCCCCTCGCAGGTGTCGCACCGCCCCTTGGCCACGTTGAACGAGAACCGGCCGGCGTCGAAGCGCCGCGCCCGCGCGGCGGGGGTGGCGGCGAACAGCTTGCGAACGTGATCGAACAGCCCGGTATAGGTCGCGAGGTTCGACCGCGGCGTGCGGCCGATCGGCTTCTGGTCGACGTGCACCAGCCGCCGCAGCGATTCCGCGCCGCTGGCGATGCGGCCTGTGACCCGGTCCTTCGCCGTCGATTCAAGCCCGGCTTCCTCGTCGTCCTGCGGCGCCTCGTGACCCAGGTGGGCCGAGATGAGCTCCTTCAGGGCCCGTGTCACCAGGCTTGACTTGCCGGAACCCGAAACACCGGTGACGCCCGTGAGGACCCCGAGCGGAAACTCGACATCGAGCTGGTGCAGGTTGTTGCAGCTCACATGGGCGAGCGCGAGCCAGCCGTCGGGCTCCCGCGGCCTCCGCGGTGGCGGCGCTTCCGTGTCGAAGAGGTAGCGCGCGGTGTGCGAGCCTTCGATCCCGCGCAGGCCTTCGGGCGGTCCGCTGAACAGGATCCGGCCCCCCTTTTCTCCGGCGTCGGGGCCGACATCGACGAGCCAGTCGGCCCGCCGCATGATGTCGAGGTCGTGCTCGACGACGAACAGCGAGTTGCCCGCGCTCTTGAGGCGGGCCAGGGCGGCCAGCAGGGCTTCGCCGTCCGCAGGGTGCAGTCCGGCGGAGGGCTCGTCGAGCACATAGACCACGCCGAACAGGTTCGAGCGGATCTGCGTGGCCAGCCGCATGCGCTGGAGTTCGCCGGGCGACAGCGTCGGCGTGACCCGGTCGAGCGAGAGGTAGCCGAGGCCGAGGTCGAGCAGGGTCGTGACGCGCTGGAGCACGTCGTGCGCGATCCGTTGGGCTGCGATGCGCTTTTCCTCGGAGAGTGCCGGCGTGCGGCGCACATCGGGAGCGCCTGCATGGGCCGAGCCGCCGGCTGCCGCGCGCCTGGCCGTGTCGCGCTTCGCCGCAGCCCGGCTCGGCACCTTCGCGTCGGTCGTCTTGGAGAACGAGCCACGCGCTGCGGGCGCCAGCACCTGCGCCAGTTCCGCGAGCGGCAAGCGGGACAGCGTGCCGATGTCATGGCCCGCGAAGGTCACGGACAGGGCCTCGGGCTTCAGCCGCCGCCCGTTGCAGGCGGGGCAGACACTCGGTTCCATGAACCGCGCGACGCGCTTCTTCATAAGGTCGCTCTGGGTCGTGGCAAAGGTGTGGAGCACGTACTTCCGCGCGCCGATGAAAGTGCCCTGGTAGCTGGGCTCCATCCTCCTGCGCAGTGCGGCCCGCGTCTCGGCGGGCGTGAAGCCGGCGTAGACGGGCACGGTGGGCTGCTCCTCGGTGAAGAGGATCCAGTGGCGCACCTTCTTGGGCAAGTCACGCCACGGCGTGTCGACATCGTGGCCCAGCGTCACCAGGATGTCGCGCAGGTTCTGGCCGTGCCACGCGGGGGGCCATGCCGCGATGGCGCGCTGGCGGATGGTAAGCGAGTCGTCCGGCACCATCGCGCGTTCGGTCACCTCGTAGGTCATTCCCAGGCCGTGGCAGCTGGGGCAGGCGCCCTGGACGGTATTGGGCGAGAAGTCTTCCGCGAACAGCATGGGCTGGCGAGGCGGGTAGGTGCCGGCGCGCGAATAGAGCATGCGCAACGAAGTGGAGATCGTCGTCACGCTGCCGACGGACGAGCGGCTGCTGGGTGCGCCGCGTTGCTGTTGCAAGGCCACCGCCGGCGGCAGGCCGGTGATCGCGTCGAATTCCGGCACGCCGGCCTGGTCGATCAGGCGGCGCGCATAGGGCGCGACCGATTCGAGGTAGCGCCGCTGCGCTTCCGCGTAGAGCGTGCCGAAGGCGAGCGAGGACTTTCCCGAGCCGGACACGCCGCTGAACACGACCAACGCGTCTCGCGGCAAGTCGACGTCGATGCCTTTGAGGTTGTGTTCGCGTGCGCCGCGCACATGCACGAAGCCGTCTTGCAGTGCGTGCGCATCGGCGGTTCGGGGATGCTTCATGGTGCGACCTGACTTGCAGCCTGCCGTCGGTCGGCCTATGGCGCCGCTGCGGGCCGCCCGCGACCCAGGCGAGCCACCAGCGCTTCGGCGCCCTCGTGGGCCAGCCGCAGCAGGCGCACGCGGTCATTGATCACGCTCAACAGCTCGTGCTCGCCGCAGACCAGCGCGGCCCCGGAGCCGGGCGCGCCGTCGGTCATCTCGCCAGGGAAGGACAAGTTCCAGTAGGGCCAGCCCAGAGGCAAGACCTCGATGTTGTAGGCATCGGCCAAGGCAAGCGCGGGAATCGCCACGGTCTCCAGGAACTGGTGGTCGGGCGCAGCGATGGCGATGGGGCGGTGCGCCCTGACCGTGATGGCGAAGCGCACCGATGCATGCATGTCGAGCGTTCCGGCGCGCACCAGCGAGCCGAGGTCGGTGGGGGCGCTGCACGTCCAGGCCGCGGCCTGGCTGCCGAGAAACGCAAACGCATCGCCGGACTCGCAGATCACCAGGAGGCGCTCGCAGGGGCCAGGCGCTCGCGCATAGGCGTGAAGCACCCCGTCCATCGCCGGGCGTCGACGCAGGTCGGCATACAAGCGGTCGGGCTGGTAGCCGAAGCGAAGCAGCGCCGCGTGGCAGGCGTCCTCCGGCGCGACGTCGCCCTGGACGCCGGCCAAGTGCTTCAGGTCGTCGATGCACTGCGCGAGCATCCGCGCGACCTCCGTCAATGGCTGGCCGGTGATCGCCGCGATCGCACCGGCGATGGGCTGCACCGCGCCGGCCCGGTCGCGGACGATCGGGCTGAGTGTCCGCGTGGAGGTCATGGTCATGGAACGCGATCCTATGTTCGGCACGCGCCGCAGCCACGCTCACAACGGGCCATGCCCGTGTAGGACGGGGGCACCATGCCAGGCTGCCGCGCGCGGTCGCGTCGACCGCTGCGCCGGGCGGGCCCGATCATTTCGCCGGATGCGGCTTGGAAGCGGCGCGCGGCACGTACATGGTCCTCG
The DNA here is from genome assembly GCF_030316845.1 of Variovorax davisae. Classification (GTDB taxonomy): domain Bacteria; phylum Pseudomonadota; class Gammaproteobacteria; order Burkholderiales; family Burkholderiaceae_C; genus Variovorax; species Variovorax davisae. Next base: position 165,319 of record NZ_JASZYS010000006.1, on the reverse strand, counting down.
CGTAGTCTTCTTCGCCGCTGCGGTCCGGTGCCGGGGTGGCAGGGGCGACGAAGTCCGCGAACACCTCGTCGTCGAAAGCCTGCTGGCGGCGCATCGGTACGGCCGCATGCCGCTCCTTCGAAGAGGCGCGCAGGCGTGCGAGGTCGGCCCGCAGTTCCTCGAGCGAGCGCATGCCGGCCGTGGAACCCCCGACCTGAGACGGTTCGGCGGGGTCGGAGACGGCGGTGGCTGCCGTCGGGCGCGGAGAGAACAGCCGGCCAGCCAACGACTGAAGGCCGCAGCGCCAACGGCTGAAGAAATGGGAAATCATGGGTGTTCCGAGTGTTGTTGGTTGTCTGCCCTCGCCGCTGGAACGAGGCCGCCCGAACGCAAATATGCAGCGCGCGCCAGGCACGGGTTTTCAGTCGAAAGCTGCAGCCCCGGTGGGACCCGTCCTACACGTCGCAGTTGCCGCTGGCCCCAGCCAGGCTTCGTTCGCGGAAGAGGGCCTCGAACCTCGGGTCATTCGTGAGATATGCACGCAGGCCCGAAGTCATGCCGTGCCAGACTCGTCGACACGGTGCGCGGTCCTCGCGTCATGGTCAGACTCTTCAAGGAAAACCCATTCGATGGCGGCAATCTGTCCTGCCTGCGGAACGGCCAATCACGCCGCAGCCAAGTCCTGTCTGCAGTGCATCGCGCCATTGCCCGCCGCCGCACCGCTTCTGGAACAGCATCCCGGCGCAGAAAAGACCGTGCCCTGCACCAGGCCCGCGCAAGCGGCCGACGGCGGGCGGGGCGATGCGCGTGCCGGCTGCCTGGGCGCGATCCATGCGCTGCCCGAGGGCACCGAGATCGAAGGGTTCCGGATTCTGCGGCAGATCGGCGAAGGCGGTTTCGGCATCGTCTACCTGGCCTGGGATCCCGCGCTCGAGCGCCATGTGGCGATCAAGGAATACATGCCGTCTTCGCTGGCCGTGCGGGGCGCCGTGTCGCTCGAGGTGTCGATGCGCTCCGAGCAGCATCGCGAAACCTTCGACGCCGGCCTGAAGAGCTTCGTCAATGAAGCCCGTCTGCTGGCGCGCTTCGACCACCCGGCGCTCGTGAAGGTGTTCCGCTACTGGACGGCGAACGGCACGGCCTATATGGCGATGCCGTACTACGAAGGCCCCACGCTCAAGACGGCGCTGGCGCAGCTGGGCACCCAGGCACCCGAATCGCTGCTGCGCCAGTGGCTGCACCCGCTGCTCGATGCGCTGAGCGCGATGCATCGAGAGCAGTGCTACCACCGGGACATCTCGCCGGACAACATCCTGCTCACCGCCACCGGTCCGCTGCTGCTCGACTTCGGCGCCGCACGCCATGTCATCAACGATCGAACGCAGGTCTTGACCACCATGCTCAAGCCCGGCTTCGCGCCGGTGGAGCAGTACGGCGGGACGATGCTGCAAGGCGCCTGGACCGACCTCTACGCGCTGGCGGGCGTGCTGCACTACGCGATTGTCGGCCGGCCGCCGATCGCCTCGGTGGTGCGAATGGTCCAGGACCCGGTGCAACCGCTCGCGCTGACACGGGCCGGGCGCTACAGCCCGGCCTTCCTGCGCGCCATCGACGCGGCACTGGCGGTCCGTCCGGCGTCGAGGCCGCAGGACGTGGCCGAGTTCCGGTTGCTCCTCGATGCCGAGCCGCAGCAGGCCGAAGCGCTCGATGGCGCCCGGGGCCTTGCCGACCCTGCCTCCGTTTCAGCGCCCGCCGACGCCCTCGGGCGCGAGAGAAGCCCCCCACCCCGTCGGCACGCACGCCACGCGGTGATCCTGCTCCTGGCCGGCGCCGCGGCCGCGACGGCCTGGTGGGCTGGCGAGCGGAACTCGCACGGTGCCGGCCGGTCCGCTGCGACGGCACCGGTGGCGACCGAGGCCGGGCCCGGGCATGCGATGCCGCCCGCCGTGCCGGCACCCGTCCCGGTCGCCGATGCGCCCTCCGTGACGGCGGCCTCGCCAGCGCCGAGGCGCGACGTCGACGCGACGGATCGCAGCGATGCGACGGTCGGCTCCGCACCGGCCGCGGCACCGCCGGCAGCAGTCGCCACGCGCAAGGCCGCGCAGGCCGTCGCCGCTCGGGTGCCGGCGCCAACCGCGGTCGGCGGGTCCGAGAAAAACCGCACACTTTCCGAGGCGCACGCGACTGCCTCGTCCTACACGCCGTCGGGCCGGCTGCCTAGATGCAGCGACCTCGTTCTGAAGTCTTCTCTGGAGCCTCTCAATCCGGAAGAAGCCGCCTTTCAGAAGTCCCGATGCAAATAGACCGCCGCGCAAGTTTCCATGAATTCCTTGTCCCTCTGCTCTTCGGCGTCCTTCTTGCGATCGGCCTGACCGGCTGCGCGACGCCGTATCGCAGCGAGCAGCTGCAATCGTTCGACCAGGCGATCGTCACGGCGACCGTTGCCCTGCTGAAGCAGGTCGGAGCCAGCCCGGCGATGCTGGCACCCGGGGCGGCGCCGTCGGACAAGCGTGTCATCGTGCTCGACCCGGCGCTGGATGCCGGAAGCGGGCAGCAGACGCTCGGCACGCAACGACTCGATCGCGCGATCGCCGCGCACACGGCCGCGAACTTCAAGCAGATCGAGACCCTGCCCTTCAAGGCCGCGAACCTTCCGCGTGCCCAGTACCTCCTTGCCGGCACCCTGGCGCGCGAGGACGCCGGCTTGCGCATCAGCCTCGCCTTGGTGGACCTGAAGGAGGGCACCGTGGTGGCCCAGGCGTCCACGCTGGCGCGGAAGAACGAGGTCGACATGGCCCCGCTGGCGTACTACCGCGACAGCCCCGTGCTGTTGAAGGACGAGGTGGTCGAGGGGCTGGTGCGTACCAGCCGCGGAGCGCCTGGCGACAAGGCCGATGCGATCTATTTCGCGCACATTGCGACCGGCACCCTGGTCAACGATGCCACCCAGCTCTACAACGCGGGCCGCTACCGCGAGGCGCTCGCTCAATACCGCCGAGCCGCGGCCACGCCGGGCGGAGACCAGATCCGGGTTCTCAACGGCATCTATCTCACAAGCCTCAAGCTCGGCCAGTCGGCGGAAGCGGAAGACGCGTTCGGGCGCGTGGTGGCCTACGGGATCGCGCACCACCAGCTCGGCGTGAAGTTCCTGTTCAACCCCGGCAGCACCGACTTCTGGTCGGACCCCAGGGTCACGAGCGCATACCGCATGTGGCTGCGACAGATCGCCAGGCAAGGCGGCGACTCGCGGGTCTGCATGGACATCGTGGGCCATTCGAGCAAGACCGGGCCGGAAGAAGTGAACGACTCGCTGTCGCTGCGACGCGCGCAATCCATCAGGCAACGGCTGGTCGCCGAGTCCGCGGAGCTGGCCGACCGGACGCGGCCGAAGGGCCAGGGCTCACGCCAGAACCTGGTCGGCAGCGGCACCGACGATGTGGTGGACGCCCTGGACCGCCGGGTCGAGTTCGTCATCGTCGAATGCAGCGGCTGACTCGAAGGGGCCGCCGCTGCGCGCGGCGCCCATGGGCCGCTTTCAGTCCACTGCCGGGATCTCCCGCCAGTTCAGCAATCTCACCGCCGTCCCCGCCCCGGTCTGCACCCCGACCCGGCGAAGCTCCCCCTGGACGTCGCCGGATATCAGCCTGACGCGCCCGTCGACGCCCAGGAACTTCAAGTCGGTGATCGCCGCCGAATTGCTCACATAGGAGAGCGTTCCTTCCGGCGTCAAGGCCGATTTGCCCGAGCCGAAGTTGACCGCGTAGATCCGGCTCTGGCCCGACGGGCTGCAGGCATTGCCAGTCGTCAGCAGAGACGAGAACGCCACGATGCCGCTGTAGGCCGTCGGGTTCGACACCGCGCGCCAGGCCACGCTGTCGGTGCTGCCCAGGTCGATGTACCAACCGACCTTGTTGGTGAAGCTGAGCGCTGTCGCGCTGACCAGGTCATCGACGCTGACGCCCGTCAGGTTCGCCCGCGTCAACGGATACGTCACGCCGGAAGGCAAGCCGCTCGAGGTGCCGAAGTTCGTGGCGGTGCCGTCGACGAACGCGTAGAAGGTCTGGCTTCCGCTGGTGTTGATGTCGATCGTGTCCAGCAGCTGGCCGGTCCCGAACATCACGTAGCGCTTGCGCGACTTCGGATCGATTTCGACCAGCGGCTGTGACGTGATGGGCTGGGCGTTGCCCCCGGTCGGCGCGTCGGCCACCGTCGCCAGCAGCAGCGGCGCCGGGTAGTTGCCGGTCGTGGCGCGGACATCGAAACGCCACATCTGGCCGTTCAGGTCGCCGGCGTAGATCGCGTCGGCCGTGCCGTCCGTGAAGTCCTTGATGTAAGCCGTGGCCTGGGCCAGGCCTGGAGCGGCTGTCGCCGTCGCCACCTTTTCAAGCAGGTTGCCGTTGCGCGGGTCGACGAAATAGAGGTAGCCGGTGGTGCCGGCGTTGCCGTCGACATAGCCCGAAGTGAAGACGACCACCCAGCCGTACTTCGGCGTCTTGATCACCAGCGGCGCGCCGAAGCTGTAGCCCATGGTGCTGTCGGTGAACTCCCAGAGCACCTTGTCCTTCACGATCGCCTCGGTCGTCATGCCCGCGGGATTGGTCACGTCGATGGCATAGAAGCTCTTGCCCCCCTTGCCCAGCCCGCCGATGACCACCGTGCGCCAGTCGGCGTTCGTCGCGTTCGTGGTGGTCTTGACGCCGGCCGCATAGTTGAAGTCGATGTCGAAGGCCAGCGGGGTCGCGTCGACGTAGTAGCGATGCTCGTAGTTGGGATTGCCGAGTTGGGCCAGGCCGTCGACCGTGGGCGTTGCCGGATTGCTGGGGCCGTGGAAGAGGGCGCTCGGCACGTAGGCGAACTGTTCCTTGCCCGCCTCCGAGCCGCTCAGGGCGCCGTTGAAGGCGTGCATCATGCCGTCGTTGGCGCCGACGTAGACCATGGTCGGGCGTGTCGCCCAGGTCGTCTTGAAGGTCGTGTACCCGGGGTTGATCGATTCGGAGTACCGCATCGAAGGCGGCGCCACGGGCGTGACTTTCGCATTGACGATATCGCCGAGCAGCGCCAGGCGCTGCCGGTAGGGTCGCGAGGTGGCGGCGGCCGTCTTCTCGTTGCTCCGATCGCCGCGCAGGTAGTTGAGGTAGTTGGCGCTGTCGTCGGTGGCTGCAGGGGTGTCCCACGGCGTGTTCAACGTGGCTTTCAGCCCGGCCGGAAGGCTCCCCGCCCGGAATGCGACACCGAGTCTCGTCGCGCTGTCCCAGGTGGCGATGCGGCGGTTGGTGTCCCATCCGGTGCCGGCCAGCTGGCCCTCGAAGGTCGTGGCACTGCTCCACACCGTGGTCGACGAGGGCGTGCCGTCGGTCGCAAAGGTGATGTTGCTGGCCGTCAGCACGCCGCTCCAGCCGTTCGAATCGTATTGAGAGGCGTACGAGGCCGCGCCCGACGACGACACCTGGACGGTGGAGAGCGAGAAGGATGTGGTGTAGGCCTTGATGGCATTGGCAATGCTGGCGAACGCCCGGGTCAGACCGTCGACCATCTGGTCGGGCCGCCCCGCCGTGAAGTAGTTGTCGGGCCGATCCTGGACGGTGTTGGTGCGCACGTCGGTGAGCGTCTCGCCGCTCGTCGACCACCAGGTCAGGGGAATGTTGTCGACGAAGTTGTAGGGGTCGAAGTCGCCCGGCACCTTGAGGCCGCCGAACTTCGCTGCGAGGTAGAACTGGTTGTTGGCCTGGAACGACTGCTCCAGCACGTCGACCCAGTAGGTCTGGACCGTCTGCTTGCCGATGGTCTTCGCAACCCCGGTGACGTCGGGACGGATGTCGGTGGTGTTCGCGTCGTAGGCCAGGCCGGCGATATAGGCGGAGTTGTTGCGCCCGCTGTAGTCATTGGTGCTGCCGATGTTGCCCAGCACCTGGAGCGCCCCGACCTTGTTGGTGGCGGTCACCGCATTCACCGGATCGGTCGCGAATTCGGCGGGAATCGCCGGCTCGCGGGTCCGGTAGTCGATGTTGCCGGGCACGTTCTTGTCGACGTGGGTGTAGATGTCGCCGATGCCGAGCACGAAGTTGCGCTGGCACGAGTACTGGATCGGATCGTCCCACTGGGTGATCACGGGGAAGCCGTCGAGCATCCGGGCCTTGGTGCCCGCGTCGTTGGTTCCCAGGTTGCTCCACAGCGGCACGTTGCCCAGGTTCTTGTAGTAGCGCAGCACCGAGTAGTACATCTCGCTGACCGGGTCATAGTCCTTGTAGTCGCCGGGAATCAGCTGTCCGAACTTGTTCAGGTAGTTGATGACGCCGCTGTCCTGGATGGTGATGCCGGTCGCGCTGGTCGTATCGGTCGCATCGGTCGGGTTCGGGTTGCGCACGAACTGGCCCGTGGTCGAACTCCACTCCTTCAGGCCGTTGTCGGTGTCGGGCAAACCCGGCACCGGCTGGTTGGGGCCGACGAACTTCTGGCTCGCACGCATCACGCCGCCGTCGCGCTGGTCGCTGCTGTCGTTCAGGTAGCCGAAGGCGCTGAACCGCATGCGCTGCGCGTATTTCTGGATCAAGCCCTCGGGCTTGTAGTTGCTGCCGTACTTCTGGCAGTTCGACTCGAGGGTCAGGCCGGCGGTCGGCGCGCAGACCTTCACGCGCATCGTGTAGTCGACCGACGTACTGGTGCTGGTGAAGGTCGTGTAGTCGCTGCTCGAAGGCTTTTTCCATTGGAACTGAAGCTGGGCGCCCCCATTGCCCTGGTAGAACTCCAGGGTGATGTTGTAGCTCTGCCCCGCGCTCATCGTCACGGCGGCGCTGGTGTCCGTGGTCGTGCCGTGATCGGTCCAGTTGTTGATCACCTGGACGTTGTCGACCCAGAGCCGCACGCCGTCGTCCGAGAGCGTCCGGAAATAGTAGGCGCCGGCCTCCGGTGCGGTGAAGGACCCGGTGTAGCGAACAGAGAAATACTCGCCACTCACGCCAGGTGCCGGGCTCGCGCCATTCCAGATGTGGTTGGCGTTGTCGTTGACCACCGTTGCGGTCGCGCCGCCGGAGAAGCCCTTGTACTGGCTGCTCGTGCCTTGGTAGTAGTCGCCCTTGAGCGGCTGCCCTCCGCTGGTGGTCTCGCTGGTGACGCGCATCTTGAAGCCCATGTTCTGGGCCTTGATGAGGACCGAGCTGGCGGTCGGGTCCGGGGTGGCGCCGGCTATTTCAGCGGCCGGAAGGTAGCGGTCGTCGAACAGGCTGCGGTTGCCGTGCCAGCCCTGTTCGAGGATGGTGAGATCGACGTCGTCGACCACGCGCCGACCGCCGGTCATGGCCCAGCGGAAAGGATCGATGGTCGTGGTCCCGGCCCAGTTCAGGAAGTTGCCGCTCCAGGACCCCGAGCACTTGCGCGCGTTCGCCATCGCGACCGGATTGAAGTAGCTCTTGTTGCCGGTGTTGGTGTCGTTGGGCGTGCTGTCGACCACGTACGCGTAGCATTTGTTGGGATCGAAGTAGCCGAGGAAGGTGGCGGTGCTCGAATAGTTGTCCGTGTGGGCCGTGCGAGAGGCCGTCGGCCACTCGACCGACAGCGCCAGCGCCAGGTTGCCGGGCACGTTGGAGGTCGCGAACACCGGCTGGTTCGCCAGACTGGCCGCGCCGATGGCGCCATGGGCGCCAAGCAGCATGGCCGCCAGGGCAACGGCGCGGGCGGCACCTGTACGGCTCGATGGAAGTTTTTTCATGATGAGCCTGCCGGCTTTCTTAGAGGTCGGGCTTGGTGAACGAAGATTGCAGGAAGACCTGCGTGTTCCGCGGGCCGTCGACCCGGATGGTCAACCGGTAGATCAAGGAGGAGGGCGGCGGCAGGTCGTCCTTCGCGCGCTGGCTGCTGCCTCCCAGGACCTGCGTGGTGAGCGGCGCATAGACGCATCCCTTGGCGCCCAGCGAGGCCGGCGTCCCGACGTCGTTGCACATGCGGTCGATGACGTAGCGGATGGTCACGGCGTCGGCATCGTTGCCGATCTTCTTGCTCGCCTTGGCGTCATAGGCCGTGTCGCTGAGCAGCGCGGTGGGGATGCCCTTGTCGTTGACCGGCAGGCTGGTCGCGCTGTAGTTCTCGGCTTTCATGTCCGCCGTGTCGGCCGATCCGGCCAGGGCGCCCGTCTTGAACAGGGTCATGACCTGCGCGGCGGCCAACTCGCCGCGGTTGACCAGGTCCCGCTTGAATGCGAGGTTGCCGGCGCTGAACAGCGACGAGTTCATCGAGCGAACCACGGCGACGCCGCCAGCCAGCAGGACGACCAGGATGATCAGGCAGAACAGCAGCACCACGCCGCGCTGTTGCGGCCGCTGGGAGGATGGGCGTGTCGTCATGTGGTCGGCAGCAACAGCACGTTGCGCAAGGGAATGGTGAACTCGATGACGCGGTGGCGATAGTTCTGGTTCTCGCCGCTGATGACCACGGGCCGATGCAGCGATTCCGCCAGGTCGCCGAACAGGGTGAGCCCGGCCGGTGCGACCTTTTGTCCGCTGGGGCCTGCCTTCTCCTGCTGGCTGCTGCGCAAGACCAGGGCAATGCGCACCGCCGCGATGCTGCGGGCGGTGAGGGGGGTCGTCATGACGGTATCGATGTGGTAGGGGTCGCCCACCGTCTTCGATGGGGCGACCCAGCCGGTGAACGCGCCGGTGGTCGGGTTGACCATGCCGTAGAGCGCGTTCATCTGCACCACGCCCTCGACGATGGCCTGCGGGTCGTCGCTGCCGTTGCTCTTCAGCAGGTCGTAGCTGAAGAGGGTGCGGTTGGCGCCCACGCCGAACAGCTGGAACTGCAGATCGGTGGCGCCGATGTTGCCGAGTGGCGTGAAGTACGCGGCGCCGCTGTCGGCCATCGCTCCCAACGCCGAGTTGCCGGCCTTGAAGTACGTGCCGCCCAGCAGCAGCGCGTCGTTATTGGCCGTGGCCAGGACGCTGTTGGCGCCGTTGACCTGCTCGAGAAAGCAGTCGTTCGACCCGACCTGGCTGACCAGTGCCATGTCTCCGTTCGCCAGGCCGATCGTGTTGTCCAGGCGCAGCGTGTCGTAGTCGGTGTTGATGGAGCGGATGGCGCGCGGGACGGCCCCCGCGGCCCCGTTCCCGCCCATCACCGCGATCACGTCGGACGAGCCGTCGATGCCTTGTTCGGCGCCGATGAGGACCGGCGCGACCCGAAGATTCGCACTGCCTGCAGCGCCGCCGAGAAAGCCTTGGAAGGGCACCGGGAAGGCAGTCGCGCGTGGCAGGATGGCCGCATTGGCGCGGCTCACGTTGAGCTTGCAGCCGAACAGGCCGAGGTCCCACGACTGCGTGAAGCCCGATCCCGCGCTGCGCGCCGCCCGGTCGAGCAGGTAGGCGCCGTAGGCACCCGACTGGCCCATGTCGTTGGTCGAGGTGGTCGTGCGCTTCTGGGCCTCGCCGAAGGTCACGGCGCTGGTCACGGCCAGCGTGACGACCAGGCCGATCACGACCGCCACCATCAGTTCGATCAAGGTCATGCCGCGCTGAAGCGGCAGGCCGTGGGCCTGGTGGATGTTCGACCTCATGGGATGATCACCTTGGTCGAGAGCTGGCTGTCCCCGGCGGCGGTCCGGTTCGGCGCCTTCCAGGTGATGAGGATGTCGGCCGAGTGGTCGACGGGGTCGGGCGTGACCGTTCCCACGCCGCCAGTGAGGCCGCCGCCGGTTGCGTTGGCCACCTTCAGCTGCCAGCTGGCGAGCGTGTCCGCCGGCACCGTGAGGGAATTGTTCAGCCACATGGTGGTCGCGATCTCGTTGGCCAGCATCGCGGCGCGGTTGCGGTCTTCCGCGTCGGTCGAGTAGCTGATGGCGCGGGCCTGCAGGCCGATCAGGCCCAGGATGCCGAAGGAGAAGAGCAGGATGGCGACCAGCACCTCGAGGAGGGCAACGCCAGCCTGGCGGCGGGATCCGGGGAGAGGTGGGCGTGGCATGGTCATGGGCAGCCGTCCGGGTGATCGCTCGACAGGGTCTTGGCGGGATCGCACAGTCGCACCTGGCCACCCAGGGCCACCGTCACGCGCAGCGGACGGTCGACCCCGGCCACCGCGTCGGCGTAAGAAATGTCGTAGGACTGCATCGGCGGCGTGTTCGTCGGCAGGGTGCAGGTGCCCGCGTTCGTGCCGGGATCGTCATTGGCGACCAGTCGCCCGATGGAGTTGAAGCAGATCGACTTCGGGCCGGTGATGGTGATGGAAGATTCCAGCTCGGCGACCATGCCCGCTTCGACGAACTCGCTCACCTCGGTCGTGCTGACCCGTTTGACCGTCTTCGCCGCCCAGTTCTTTCCGTTCGTCTTCGCGGTGTAGGTGGTCGTGGTCGGCTTGTCGTCGGTGAGCGAGAACACGACCTGATGGCTTCTGCGCAAAGCCTCGGCCTGCGCCAGCCGGATGCCGTCCTGCAGCGAATCGCTGGCCGCTCGCAGGCGGCTGTTGCGGATCCAGGAGCCCATCATCGGCATCGCGAGGCCGACGAGGATGGCCATGACCACCATCGTCACCAGCATCTCGATGAGGGTGAAGCCGGCGACGCGGGGCGCCGGACGTCGCCTCAACATGCCTGGCCTTTCTTCAGGATCCAGGCGGTGGGGCAGATGTTCCAGCCGGAACCGGCGGGCACCTGCGTGGTGGTGCGCACGTTGGCCTGGTCGATCGTGAACACGAAGCCGCTCGTCGCCCCGCTCCCGGTGGCGGTCAGGGTGTACGCGGTCGCCGTGGGATCCGCGCAACTGATCGTGAAGCTGCCCACCTTGCGCTTGGCTTCATCGACCTGGCATGGGGTCGTGTACAGGCCCGTCGTCAGGTAGGTCCGGTTGTCCTGGAAGTGGCGTTCCATGTCGGCGCGCATCGCCGCCAGCCCCTGGGTGGCGTCGACCACCTGGCCGCGGCGGATGTATTCCGAATAGGCCGGGATCGCAACGGCCGCAAGGATGCCGATGATGGCCACGGTGATCATGAGCTCGATCAACGTGAAGCCACGCAGGTGGCGCTGGCGCGGGAACAGGGGCACGGCGATGTCCTTAGTACGTTCTTACTAGTTTTGGAAGCTCACAAATTGTGACGATTTTGAAACCTTTAGGTTTACCGTTCATCGGAGTCAACCCTCCTTTCGGCATTCGAAGGGCGCAAAGCCGTGCGGTTTTTCACGTTTGCCGCAGTCCCCCGCGAATGGGGAAAGTGAACGATCGCTGACGAAGGAATTGCCACGGCCGCGCCGTTTTTTCGGCTTTTTTTTCACGATGCCGGCTGGCGAATTTCAATGGCGAATTCGCATTGGCTTGGGCGGAGTGCGCGCCGCAATGTCGGCAAACCGGCAATGCCGGTTTTGCAGTGGGGCCATTGAAGGGGGATGCAGGCCCAGGCACCGCGCGCGCATTCCAGCCACGCTAAATGCACGCCAGGGTTCAATCTTCACGACTGTGCATTTCGGCAGAAGATCAGCCATCAATCCAGCCTTCCTCGCTCAATCCAGTCGCGAAACGGCCGTGACAATTGATGCCGACACGCATTCCGCGTGCCTCACACCCCATAGAGGCGGGTGAGTAACTTTAATTGACCCACATGAAAAACTGGAAAATCAGCGTTCGCCTGGGGATGGGCTTTGCGGCATTGCTGACTTTGCTGATGGTCGTCACCGCCATCGGGCTGCAGCAGACTGCAGGACTCTCCAATCAGATCAGCACCATCACGGAGGTCGGCGACGCCAAGCTGCAGGCGCTTGGAAAGGTCGAGGTCGCGATCGGCTTGCGCGCGATCGCCGCGCGCAACCTGGCCCTGGTGCCGGATCCCGAGAAGCAGCAAGCCGAGCTGGCCCTGGCGCGCGCGGCCCAGGCCGACATCGAGAGCGGTCTGGCGCGCCTGTCCGAGATCATGCAAGCGCCCGCCAATGCCTCGGCGCAGGAACGACAGATGCTCGAACAGCTTCGGGCCTTCGAGGCCAGGTACATCCCGATCGCCGCCAAGGTCGTCGAGTTGGCCACCTCGCAGAAGGTCGAGCAGGCGGTCAAGGTCCTGGGTCAGGATTGCATGCCCCTGCTGCGGCAGGTGGTGTCGCATTCGGCGGCGTTCCAGAAGCTGCTCAAGGAGGGCGCGGAGCGAGACACGGCGGTGGCGCAGAGCGCCTACCTGCACGCACGCAACCTGATGGTGGCCATCAGCGTGCTGTCCCTGGCCGCCGGCATCCTGTTGGCCTGGACCCTGACGCGCTCGATCACCCGCCCGATCTCCGAGGCTGTCAGCGTTGCCCGGCAGGTTGCCCAGGGCGACCTCAGCGCGCGCATCGAAGTGCGCGACAGCTCCGAGGCGGGCCAGATGATGCAGGCGCTGAAGGAGATGAACGCCAGCCTGGCCAAGGTCGTGGCCGAGGTCCGCCAGGGCACCGACTCGATCTCGAATGCGTCGAGCCGGATCGCCGAAGGCAACCGTGACCTTTCCGTGCGCACCGAGGCGCAGGCCGGTGCCCTGGAGCAGACGGCCGCGTCGATGGAGCAATTGACCAGCACCGTCAAGCAGAACGCCGACAACGCGCGACAGGGCAACAGCCTGGCCGATGCGGCCTCCGCGATCGCGGTCGAGGGCGGCCGGATGGTCGGCGAAGTGGTGCAGACGATGGACTCGATCCATGCGGCGTCGAGCAAGATGGCCGAGATCATCGCGGTCATCGACGGCATCGCCTTCCAGACCAACATCCTGGCGCTCAATGCGGCGGTCGAGGCGGCTCGCGCCGGCGAGCAGGGCCGGGGCTTCGCGGTCGTGGCCGCCGAGGTGCGCAGCCTCGCGCAGCGCTCCGCCGGTGCCGCCAAGGAGATCAAGGCGCTGATCGACGACTCGCGCCAGCAGGTGCAGGGCGGCAACGTGCTGGTGGGCCACACCGGCCGCAAGATGCAGGAGATCGTCGACAGCGTCCGGCGGGTCAACGCCATCATGGGCGAGATCAGCACCGCCAGTTCCGAGCAGAGCGCCGGCATCGACCAGATCAACCAGGCCGTCGCGCAGATGGACAAGACGACGCAGCAGAACGCGGCCCTGGTCGAGCAGGCGGCGGCCGCGGCCGGCTCGCTGCAGGACGAGGCCGGGGCGCTGTCGAGCACGGTGCGCGTCTTCCGGCTCTGAAAGGGGCGGGCCCCCGGAGAGATCAGTCGAGGCGAAGCCCGGCCTTCACGACCGTGCGCTCCACGCGCGCCCGTTCCTTGACGAGCAGGGCGGAGAAGGCGGCCGGGCCTGCGCTCGCCGGGATGCTGCCGCGGGTCGTCAGCATCTGCACGTACTGCGGCTGGCTCACCGCCTGTTCCACGGCCCGCAGGAGGGTGCGCTGGACTTCTTCGGGCAGGCCCGGCGGCCCGACGAGCCCGAGCCAGGAAGAGGCCTCCAGGCCGGGGTAGAGGCTGGACAGCAGGGGCGCATCGGGGTACTGGGGCAGCTCGCGGCCGCTGGCCACGGCCAGCACCCTGAGCTGTCCGCCCTGCACCTGCGCAGCCACGGCGCCGGCGCTGTCGATCATGAAATCCACCCGGCCCGCGACCAGATCGGCCGTGGATTGCGCACCACCGCGGTAGGGCACGTGCACCGCGGGCACGCCCGCCATCACCTTGAGCATCTCGCCGGCGATGTGCATGGTCGTGCCGAGCCCGGGGGACGCGAAACTCAGGCCTGCCTCGTGCGTCTTGCCCCACGCGACCATCTCGGGAACGCTCTTGAAGCGCGAGTTGGCCGGCACCACCAGCACGAAGGGACTCTCGTTGACCAGGCTGAGCAGCGTGAAAGGTGTCTTGGGATCGAAGCCCAACGACTTCTGCGTCAGCGGGTTGACCACCAGTTGGCCCGGCGAGGCCAGCATGATGGTGTAGCCATCGGGCTGTGCGCGTGCCAGTTCGGCCGAGGCGATGTTGCCCCCGGCCCCGGTGCGGTTGTCCACCACCACCGGCTGGCCGAGGGCGCGGCTCATGCCCTCCGCCACCTGGCGCGCCGTGATGTCGGTGATGCCGCCGGCAGCAAAGCCCACGAGCATCCTGACGGGGCGCTCCGGGAAGGTCGCGGACCAGGCGGGATGCAGGCCCATGCAGAGCGCCAGCAGCAGCCATCCGAATCGTGTGTTCATTTCTGTCTCCTTCTTGATCTTGGAATGTGAGGGGAGGGCGAGCGAACTCGCATCGGTCATCGCATGGAGAAGCGAACGTTCTTGACCTGCGTGTTCTCCAGGATCGCGTCCAGGCCACGCTCCTTGCCGAGGCCTGATTCCTTGAAGCCCCCGAATGGCGCGTCGGCCGTGGCCTTGATCGGGTCGTTGACGGCGAGGTTGCCGATCTGCAAGGCCTTGCACAGGCGCATGGCGCGACCGGCATCGCGCGTGTAGACCACGCCGGCCAGGCCGTAGCGGCTGTCGTTGGCGATGCGCGCGGCGTCTTCCTCGTCGCGGAAGGGGATCAGCACCTGGACCGGGCCGAAGATCTCCTCCTGCGCCACGCGCATCTCGTTGCGCCCGCGCAGGAACAGCGTCGGCGAGGCGAAGTAGCCATCCTGCAGCTCGGGCCGGCCCGAGAGGTCCTGGATGGTCTCCGGCTGCGCCTGCTCCTCGCGGCCGATGTCGATGTAGCGCTGCACCCGCTGCTGCTGGTCGCGGCTGACCAGCGGGCCCATCTCGGTCTGCGGGTCGTCGGGCAGGCCGATGCGGATGCGGCCGTAGGCGCTGCGCAGGCGTTCGGTGAACGCATCGGCGATGCGCTCGTGCACCAGCAGGCGCGTGCAGGCGACGCAGGTCTGGCCGGTGTTGCGGCTCACGTCCTGCAGCGCGACGGCGGCGGCGGCGTCGAGGTCGGCATCGTCGAAGACGATCAGCGGCGATTTCCCGCCGAGCTCGAGCGTCACCCGCTTGATGCGCTCGGCGGCGCTTCGGTAGATGGCCTTGCCGGTGGAGGTGCCGCCGGTGAAGGAAATCTTCTCCACCAGCGGGTGATCCACCAGCGCCTGCCCCACGGTGGCGCCTGGGCCGTGCACGATGTTGATGACACCGGGCGGGAAGCCGGCTTCGAGGATCGCGGCGCCGAGCTCGACCGAAGACAGTGGCGTGATCTCCGAGGCTTTGATGACCGCCGTGTTGCCCGCGGCCAGCACCGGCATCAGCTTGCTGACGGTGAGGGTCAGCGGATAGTTCCAGGGCAGGATCAGGCCGACCACGCCAAACGGCTCGCGCAGCGTGAAATTGACGATGTGGGTGTCGGCGACGTTCAGTGTCTGTCCGCCGATGCCCTGCGATACGCCTGCGATGTACTCGATGCCATCGAGCATGGTGCGCAGCGAGTTGCGCGTGAGGGTGATCGGGCGGCCCACGTTCCATGCTTCGAGCCAGGCCAGCTGCTCGCTGCGTCTTTCCAGCGCGTCGGCCAGCTTTCGAAGCAGCCGGCTTCGCTGGCGCGCCGAGGTCTGGCGCCAGTGCGTCTCGAAGGCATGCTGGGCGGCGCGCACGGCGGCATCGACGTCCTGGGCATCGGCTTGCGCCACCTGCGCCAGCGGTCGTCCGGTGGAGGGGTTGCCGACTTCGAATCGAAGCCCTGCGGCACCCGGGCGCTCCTGGCCGTCGATCAGCAGCGGATAGACGCCGGTTCGGAGAACGGAAGATGGTGATGCGGTCTGCATGGTGTGAAGGAAAAAGGAGGGAAGGAGCTTGCGCGCTAGGCGGGTCGCATCGACTGGTAGAGCGCGGCGATCTCGTCGCGCGTGGGCTGGCGCGCGTTGAGCCGCAGCGAGGCGTTGTCCAGGGCGGCCTCGATGGCCGGGGCGAGTTGGGCAGCGTGAAGGCCCAGTTCGGCGAGCGTGCGCGGCAGGCCGGCCAGCTGCCGCAGCCGGTCGACTTCATCGACCAGCGCGTGGGCCAGGGCTTCATCGTCGCGGCCGGCGGCGCCAAGGCCGCAGCTTCGCGCCGCCTGCGCATAGCGGGACGCGGCGGCCGACAGCGTGAAGCGCATCAGTGGCACGCAGGTCACGGCCAGCACATGCGCATGGGGTACGTCGACCAGGGCCTCCAGGGGCGTGCACAGGCCGTGGATGCCATCCACGCCGCGCAGGCTCATCGCCACGCCGGCGAGGTAGCTGGCGAGCAGCATGTCGCTGCGCGCCTTGAGCGAGGAGGGATCGGCGAGCACAGCGGGAAGGGCCTGCACCGACAGTGCGAGCGCCTGCAGGGCCAGCGCCTCGCCGACCGGGTTGCTGGCGCGGTTGGTGGCCGCGCCGAGCGCGTGCATCACGGTGTCGAAGCCCGTGCTGGCGGTCACGGACGCGGGCACGCTCAGGGTGAGTTGCGGGTCCAGCGCCACCCACTGGGGGCGGCTGCGCCGGCTGCGCAGCACATGCTTGCGACCCTGGCCGTCCTTGACCAGCGCGGCCGTGGTGCTTTCGCTGCCCGTGCCCGCCGTGGTCGGCAGCGCGGCAAAGGGCGGCGCATCGCGGGTCAGGACGCGCTCGCCTTCGCGCAAGACCTGCTCGATGGGCGCGTCGGCGCACAGCCCGGCGATCAGCACCTTGCCCACGTCGATGACGCTGCCGCCGCCGATGGCGACCAGGCCGTCGCAGCCATGCGCATCCCAGTGCGCACGCGCCTGCGTGGCGTTCGCCAGCGTCGGGTTGGCGGCCACGCCGTCGAACAGGGCGGGGGTGAGCCCGGCGGCTCGAAGTGCATCCAGCATCGGCGCCACGATGCCGGCCCGCACCAGCCCGCCGTCGCTGAGCACCAGCGGTCGGGCGACGCCTCGTGCGGCCGCCCAGGCGGGCAGCTGCTGCGCGCAGCCGGCACCGAACACCGCGTGGCCGGGCCAGGCGAAGTCGAAGCGATCGGGCTGGGTGCCGAAGAAGGAGGGAGGAGCGGCGTTCGACATGGTCAGATGCGGCGGCCGGCGCGTTCCCAGTGCGGCGCGCGCAACTGGTTCTTGAACACCTTGCCCATCCCCTCGCGCGGCAGCGCATCGTGGAACTCGACCAGGCGCGGCACCTTGTAGCCCGCCAGGCGCTCCCGCACCCAGTCGCGCACCTGCGCTTCGGTGATCCGGCTGCCCGGTGCGCGCACCACGGCGGCGGCGACGGCCTCGCCATACTCGGCGTCGGGAACGCCGAACACCGCGCAGTCGGCGATCCCGGGGTTCGTGACCAGCGCGTGTTCGATCTCGGCCGGGTAGATGTTCACGCCACCCGATATCACCATGTCGCGCTTGCGGTCCGTGACATAGAGATAGCCCTCGGCGTCGAGGTAGCCGATGTCGCCGTTGGTCACGTGGCCGTCGCGCTCGATCGTGCGCCGAGCTTCCTCGTTGTTGCGATAGGTGAAGGGCAGGGCGTTGTCGCCCGGGTCGACATAGATCTCGCCCACCTCGCCGGCAGGCAGCATGCGACCTTCGGCGTCGACGATGCGCACCGACATGCCGGGAAAGGGCCGCCCCGCCGTGCCGGGGTGGTCGAGCCATTCCCGGGCGGTCACGCAGGTCACGAGGCCGGTCTCGGTCGAGCCGTAGGTCTCGTTGATGATGGGACCCCACCATTCGATCATGGCGCGCCGCACCTCGGGGGCGCAGGGCGACCCGCCGTGCGTCACGTTCTCGAGCGAGGAAACGTCGTAGCGTGCACGGACCTCCGCAGGCAGCTTGAGCAGCCGCACCAGCATGACCGGGACCAGCGACAGATGCGTGATGCGATGTTCCTCGATGGTCTTGAGCAACTGCTCGGCATCGAAGCGCGGCAGCACCACGATGCGCTCGGCCATGTCCAGCGCTACGCGTGCCGCCGCGTTGGGGCCGGCGTGGTAGAGCGGCCCGACCACCGCGGTGCGCATGCCTTCACGGGCCTGGCTGGCCATTGCGCGCACGCGCCTGGAGCCCGCGTGCTGTTGCGGCGTGCCCGGCAGGCGCATCACGGCCTTGGGGCGGCCGGTGGTGCCGGAGGTGTAGAGCATGCTGCCCAGCGACGGCACCGGTTCGGCTGTGCAGGGGGCGAAACCGTCGCGCCAGGCGGCCCAGTCGTGCGCGCCTTCGGGCACCACGGCATCGTCGAGACCGTAGGCTCGCAGCACGTCCCGCGGCGTCGGCACCACCAACACGGCCAGGTCGGCGGGCACGGCGGCGGCGAGACGGGGCCACAGGTCCGCATGGATCACCAGGGCACGCGCGCCGCTGTCCTTGAACACATAGGCCGCCTCCTCGGGCTGGAAGTGCCAGTTCACGGCCACCAGATGGACGCCGAGCCGGCCCAGCGCCAGCATCAGTTCGAGGTAGGGCAGGTCGTTGCGCAGCATGACGGCGACAGCGTCGCCGGGCTTCAGGCCGAGCGAGTGAAAGCCGCCGGCGGCGCGGTCGGCCCGGGCCTGGAGGGCGGCGCCATCCAGGCAGCGGCTGCCGCAGTGGAGCGAGAGGTTGGGGTTCATGGGACCGAAGTGCAAGATGGGGATGAGGGAAGCAGCGCATGCAGACGCGCGGCACCGGTGGCGGCGTCGTCCATGAGTCGCTGCAGCACGGCCTGGACGGGTTCGAGGCGGTCGGCGAATCCGATGGCCGGGCCCATGGAGAGCAGGCCTGTGTTCCAGTCGCCCGCGGCATAGGCGCCGTCGCGGCCCAGGCGGCCGGTCGACAGCGGACCGAAATCGGGATAGCGGCTTGCGCCCCCGGCTTCCATTTCGCGGGTGCGGCCCACCGTCGCGTTGTCCAGCACGCGCCAGGGATGGCCCGTGCTGCGCAGCGCCAGCGTCGAAGCTTCGGCCGGCTGGGCCGCGAGGTGGCGCTTGTAGTTCTCGTGCGCCCAGATTTCCTCGCAGACCAGAAAGCGCGTCCCCATCACCACCGCGTCGGCGCCCAGCGCCAGGGCCGCGGCGACCTGCCGGCCACTGCCGATGCCGCCGCCCAGGGCAAGGGGGATGCTCAGGCGTTCCAGTGCGAGCGCCCCCAGCACGAACGTGGGCAGCTCGTTGGTGCCCGGGTGGCCGCCGGCCTCGCAGCCCACGAGCGCCACGGCATCGGCACCCGCGTCCTGCGCCTTCAGCGCGTGCGGAATGAAGGCGCACTTGTGGATCACGCGCGCCCCGCCCGCGTGGATCCGCTCGAACAGGTCCTTGGGCGAAGGACCCACCGTTTCGAAGCAGCGCGCACCTTCCTCGAGGCCGATATCGATCCAGTGGGGCACCAGCCGGTTCTCTTCCGGCCGCCGCGACTGGGTGATGTTGATGCCGAAGGGCGCGTTGTCGCTGGCTTCGCGGCAGGCCTTCACGGCGGCGCGGAAGGTGTCGAGCCCGTCGAAGGAGCGCGGCGTGATGAAGCCCAGCGCGCCCCCGCGTGCGAGCGCGCCCACGTAGCGTGCATCGGACAGCCACATCATGCCGCCGCCCAGCAAGGGCAGCCGCATGCCGAAGAGGTCCGTGAGGCGAGTGCGGAACATCGCGGTCACTGCATCACGAAGCCGCCGCTGATGCCGATGCTCTGCCCGGTGATGTAGGCGGCGCGATCGGAAGCCAGCAGGCAGACCATGCCCGAGATGTCCTCGGGGCGCGCGAGGCGGCGAAGCCCGCGCGAGATGGGGTAGGCGTTGAGCATCTTGCCCAGGCGCTCGTTGTTCTCCGGCGTGGCCCCGGGGCTCAGCGCCCCCTCGCGGATGCCCTCGTGCGACACCGCGCCCAGCGCGATCACGTTGACGTTGATGCAGTCGCCGCCATGCTCGCGCGCAATGGCCTTGGCGAAACCCAGCATCGCGGCCTTGGCGCCGGAGTACACGGCCAGCCGCGCCTCGCCGGTGCGCCCGGCCTCGGACATGATGTTGACGATCTTGCCGTGCCGGCGTTCCTTCATGCCGGGCAGCACGGCCTTGCAGCAGTACATCATCGCGAACACGTTCAGGTCGACGATGCGCTTCCAGCCATCGGCGCTGGTGTCGAGGAACAGCGGCGCGGCGCCGCCCTTCTCGCGCCGTTCGACCAGCACCCCCGCGTTGTTCACCAGGATGTCGACCGGCCCCAGCGCTTCCTGCGTGGCGGCGACCGCGGCGTCCACCTCGGCCTGTTTCGTGATGTCGGCGACGGCGGCGAAGGCACGGCCGCCCACGGCCTCGATCTCGCGCACGACGCCCCGTGCGCGCTCTTCGAAGATGTCGTTGACCGCCACGGCCACGCCTTCGGCGGCGAGGTCCAGGCAGATGCGGCGGCCCACGCCCTGGCCGCCGCCGGTGACGAAGGCCACGCGGCCCTTGAGATTCAAATCCATGCTGTTGCTTTCGTTGGGATGTCTGTCTGAGAGAGGGGAGGGCTGCTCACTGGCCCCGGAACACGGGCTTGCGCTTTTCCACGAAGGCGCGCATGCCTTCGCGGCGGTCTTCGCTGGACACCACCAGGGCGGCCGCGTAGCGCTCGTACTCGAGCCCGGCGTCGATGCCCACCTGCATCCCCGTGTCCACGGCGTGCTTGATGTGACGCACCGCCAGCGGCGCGTTGGCCGCCATGCGGCCGGCCATGGCCATCGCCGTGGGCATGAGTGCATCGGGCTCGACCACCTGGTTGACCAGGCCGATGGCCAGGGCGCGTTCGGCGTCGATGTGGTCGCCGGTGAACATCAGCTCCTTGGCGATGCCGGGGCCGACGAGGCGCGGCAGGCGCTGCGTGCCGCCCGCGGCAGGCAGCGCCCCGATGCGCGCTTCGGGCAGTGCCAGCCTGGCGCCGCGCACCGCGATGCGAACATCGCAGCACAACGCCATCTCCAGGCCGCCGCCCATGGCCACGCCGTTGATGGCGGCGATGACCGGCTTCTCGAACTGCTCGATGGCGCGAAACAGTTCGTGCGTGGCCTTCTGCTGCAGGTGATATTGGGCCTGCGGCATCACGTTGCCGGCGCGTTCCTTGATGTCGGCGCCGGCGCAGAAGGCACGCTCGCCCGCGCCGGTGATGATGACGCAGCGCACCGACTCGTCGGCGCGCGCGCGTCCGAGGATCGCGTCGCGCAGTTCGGCCTTCATCGCGCCGCCGATGGCGTTCATGCGCTCGGGACGGTTCAGCCGGATCACGGCCACCGCGTCGATGACCTCGTAGAGCAGGGTGTCGTAGTTCATGGGAATGCCTCCGCCTTGGTCAGGCGCGTGCGAGTACGTGGGCCACGGCCACCGAGCCGAGGCCGATCATGTGGGCCAGCGCCAGCCGGGCGCCGGGGTGTTGCCGGCCGGCGGCTTCGCCACGCAGCTGCCGGGTGATCTCGGCGACCTGCCCGATCCCGGTGGGGCCGAGCGGATGGCCCATGCCGATCAGCCCTCCCGACGGGTTGATCGCGCAGCGGCCGCCGATGTCGGCGTCGCCACGGGCCACGTAGGCCGCGCCTTCGCCGGTTTCGCAGACGCCGACGGCTTCGGTATAGAGCAGCTCCTCGATGGTGAAGGCGTCGTGCAGCTCGACGATGTCCAGGTCCCTGGCTGCGATGCCGGCTTGTGCGAGCGCGGCGGCGGCGGACTTGCGCACCAGGTCGACCAGCGCCGGCGTGTCCTCGGGCGGCAGCATTTCACTGCTGGCCGTGGAGGCCAGCACGCGCACTGCGCGTTCGCGCGGGATGCCCAGTCGCTGGAGCGCCGCCTCCGAGACCACGATCACCGCGGCCGCGCCTTCGCCGCGCGGGCAGCACTGCATCGCCGTGAGGTCGCCCGCCACGGGCGCCGAGGCCAGAACCTGCTCCAGCGTGCGCGGCTTGCGGAACTGCGCGTAGGGATTGCGCGCGGCATTGCCGTGGTTCTTGACCGCGACGCGGGCCATGTCCTCCCGCGTCAGGCCCCGCTCGCGCATGCAGCGTCGCGCCAGCAGCGCGAACTTCACCAGCGGGACGTTGGCGGTGGGGCTCAGCGGCGTCAGACCGTCCTTCAGCACGGCGCGCCGGCCATCGCCGAACTTGTCCACGCCCATCGCCAGCACCACGTCGTGCTCGCCGCTGGCCACCTGCAGGCAGGCGATGCGGAAGGCCGTCGAGCCGGAGGCCGAGGCGTTCTCCACCTGCAGCACTTCCAGGCCCGTCGAACCCAGGTGGCGCAGCATCACGCGGCCGGCGGCCATGCCGAGCGCGGCCGTGCCGACCAGGGCCGAGCGGACCTGTGGCCATGTCAGGCCGGCGTCGGCCAGGGCTTCGCGCACGGCCTGCAGGCCGAGCTGGACATAGGGCGTTTCGGAAGGAAAGCCATAGGGATGCATGCCGATGCCCACGACATACACGGCGCGCTCGCGCAGCAGGGAGTGGGTGTTCGTCATGCGGCCACTTTCGTGTCGAGGGGGCGGAAGACCCAGCTGCCCGCTGCGTCTTGCGCGTCGGATTGCCAGACAGGCGCCAGTGCCATGCCGGGCACGAGGGTGCTTTCGTCCGTCACGTCGATGCGTGCCTCCTCGACCAGCCCGGGTGCCAGAGTCACTTCGCCGATCACGGCGGGAACCTTCAGGCCCGGCGCCAGCGGGGCATGCACGGTCACGAAGTTCTGCAGGTACACCGGCGTGGCGCAGGCTTCGGTGCGCAGTTGCGCCGGTGGCGCGCCGCAGTGCCGGCAGCCCGGCACCCGGGCCGGAAAGCTGGTGCCGCCGCACACCGTGCAGCGTGCGAGTTCGAGAATCGGGCGGCTCATTCGATCTTCATCCCGGTCTGCTGGACCAACTGGCGCGCTTCCTTGCGCTCCTGTTCCATCGCGCGGCCGAAGGCCTCGGGCGCGCTGCCCATCGGGTAGGTGCCGAGCTCGTCGAGACGGGTCCTGACCGCGGGTTGCTTCAGCGCTTCGTTGAAAGCGTCGTGGAGGCGCTTGATCACGGGCTTGGGTGTGCCTGCTGGCGCAACGACGCCGAGCCAGGTCGTCACCTTGAAGTCCGGCACCCCGGCCTCGGCCACGGTGGGCACCTCGGGCAGGTCGGCGACGCGGCGATCGCCCGTGACCGCCAGCGGCCGCAGACGGCCGTCGCGGATGAAGGGCATGGTGGTCGAACGGCTGTCGGGCATGAAGTCCAGCTGCCCGCCCAGCAGGTCGGTGATGGCCGGACCGCTGCCCTTGTAGGGCACGTGGACCAGCGGCGCGCCGGTGCGCATCTGCAGCGTTGCGCCGGCCAGGTGCATGGAGCTGCCGTTGCCGGCCGAGCCGTAGGAAAGACCACCCGACTTTGCCTTGGCACTGCTGACCAGGTCGGCCACCGAGTTCAGCGGCGACTTGGCCGGCACCACGATCACCATCGGGCTCTCGGTGAGCTGGGTGACGGGCTCGAAGGCCTTGGCCGGATCGACCGGCACCTGCTTGTAGAGGAAGGGGTTGAACACCAGCGGCCCCGGGTTGCCCAGCAGCAGCGTGTAGCCGTCGGCTTCGGCGCGGGCGACCACGTCGTTGGCGATGTTGCCGTTGGCGCCGGGGCGGTTGTCGATCACGATGGGTTGTCCCAGCCGCTTCTGCACCTCGGGCTGGAGCAGGCGCGCGACGATGTCGGAAGCGCCGCCAGGCGCGAAGCCCACGACGATGTGGATGGGCTTGGTCGGGAAGTCGGCGGCCTGGACGCAGCAGGCCGCGAGGCTCAATGGCAGCGTGCACAGGAACGGGCGAAGCCAAGGCGTGCGCATGATGGGTGTTGTCTCCGTGGAGTTGAAGGATCGAAAAGGCGAACTCGCCCCCCCCCGCCGGACGCGGGTCGGGCGGATTGCGTTGTCGGGGCGGAAAAGCAGGCGCGGCGGAATCAGCCTGAGGTCGGATTCGCGAGCCGGGCGCGCAGGCCCTCTTTCAGGGCCTGGATGGCGGTGGCGATGTCGCTGGTCTGCGGATTGAGCATCGATTGGGTGCGCAGGCCGCGGGCGGTGGCGATCAGCAACTGCGCCTCGCGCTCGGGATGGGCGTCGCTGCGAATCTGCCCGGTCCGCTGCCCGGCCTCGATCTGGCGCGCGAGGGCGTGATGCCAGCGTGCGCTGATGGCCGCGAAGGTGGCGCGGATGTGCGGCGCCGGCCCGAGGGATTCGTGCATCAGCATGAAGAAGGCCCGCGAGTTGTCCGTGGGCTCGTCCATGCCTTCGAGATAGCAGTCGATTTCGCAGCACAGCGCGTCGAGTCCGCGCAGTCCTTTCATCCGGGCGAGAAGCCTCTCGCGGTGGTCCGCGGCGATCTTCTTGATGAGTTCTTCGAGCAGCCGGTCCTTGTTGCCGAAGCGGTGCTGCGCCAGGCCGCGGCTGTAGCCGGCCTCCGTGCCGATGGCATCGAGCGTCGTCAGGGTGTAGCCGTGCCTGGCGATCAGGCGGGTGGCCGCCTCCAGCATGCGGCGGTCGGATTCGGCCACGCGCTCGGCCTGGGTGCGGCGGGTGCGAGGGGTGGTGCAGCCGTCATTGGCAGGCTGGGAGGGCGCGGCATCGGCAGGCGCCGGGGAGGTGAGACGAACTCGAGTCATGCCTCGAATCTTAGTTACTTGCTTGCGTGATTGCAAGTAAATTGCGCAAGTCTCCCGCTGGCTTTCTGTCGGGCTGGCCACGGAACGTGGGGGCTACCATGTCGACCATCGCGTCCGGCGGGTGCCTCCGCCGCGCGGGTCGTCCGAGCATTCGTCTTCGAAGGAAAGAAACCCATGGCAGCAAAAGTGGCAGTGGTCGTGGGCGGCGGGAGCGGCATGGGAGCCGCCGCCGCGCGCAAGCTGGCGGGCAGCGGTTTCGAGGTGGCCGTTCTGTCTTCGTCCGGCAAGGGCGAGGCGCTCGGCAAGGAACTGGGCGGCATCGGCGTCACCGGCTCCAACCAGTCGAACGAGGACCTCGCGCGCCTGGTCGACCTGACGATGGCGCGCTGGGGCCGCATCGACGTGCTCGTGAACGGTGCCGGCCACGGGCCCAAGTCGCCCTTGCTCGAGCTGAGCGACGAGCAGTGGATCGCGGGCATGAACATCTACCTGATGAATGTGGTGCGCGCGGTGCGGCTGGTGACGCCGGTGATGGAGAAGCAGAAGGGCGGCGCGATCATCAACATCTCGTCGGCCTGGGCCGTGGAGCCCAGCGCGATGTTCCCGGCCTCGGGCGTGTTCCGGGCCGGGCTCGCCGCCTTCACCAAGCTGTATGCGGACCAGTATGCGGCCAGCAACGTGCGCATGAACAACGTGCTGCCCGGCTGGATCGACAGCCTTCCCGCGAAGGAGGAACGCCGCCAGAGCGTGCCGATGCAGCGCTACGGCACCAGCGAGGAGGTCGCCGCGACCATCGTGTTCCTGGGCTCGGACGGCGGCGCGTACATCACGGGACAGAACATTCGCGTCGACGGTGGCTTGATGCGCTCCTTGTAGCGACCCCGCTCCGGTCGGCGGCGATGTAGGCCCGACACCGACAGGATCTTTTCGATGGCGCCGACAGGGTCGGCGGACGGCGCGCGCTAGGCTTCCCGCCGATTCGAAATCTTGCGAGGAGATGTCATGTCCGTCGAGTTCTTGCGGCAGATCGCCGGCACGCCGCTGCCACAAGCCTTCCATGCGGCGGCAGACATCGATGCGATCAGGAGCCTGCGGCGGGCCGGCTGGGTGCTGGCCTTGATGGACGAGCCGCCGGAGCGCGCCGCAAGGGTGCTCGCGATCACGGAGGAGGGGAGAAACGAGCTCTTGCGGTTTCACTATCCGGACGAGCCCCTGAGCCGGCCCCGCGTCGATGCCCATTGGCTGCAACTGGCCGCGCGGCGTGCACGCCAAGCCCTGCTGCGAGCGGATGCGCCGGGAACACGCGACGGTCGCTAGGCCGCCCCCGTGGGTCGCAGGCGCGCTCCAGGATCGCGCGAAGTCAGACGCCGCCTTACTGCGCTTGCATGAACTTCTTACGCGTTGGCGCGCGGCCGTGGCCGAGAGTGGCGGCTTCAGCATTGCGGTCGCAGCGCACCATGCAAACCGACATCTTTCGGGCATTCGGCACCGATGGCCGGATGCACATCGTGTTTCGCCGAACGCAGACGTTCCTTGTCAGGACAGCGTACGGACCGGTCGAAAAAAGGCGAGAGCCGAAGTTCTATCTCGACAACGGGGAACCGCTGGAGTGCGCCGATCGCTACGACACCTTCAGAACGCTGGCGGGCGACCTCGTGGTCCGGATCGTCGACCCGAACGCCCGGGACGACTCGGCCACCGGCAAAGGCCGGCGAACGCGGCAACCGTGACACGAAGCCTCCGGAACGAGTGCTGCCTGCCGCGGGGTGGCGGCGAAGCGGGACTTCGTGGCTGCCTGTGGGCGGCACGCGACAAGCTTCAGATCCAGCATGTCAGCGTGCGAAATTGCGCGGACGCGACGGCCCTCGTCCCTCCACAATTTCGGGCATGACCAGCCCTCTCCCGCCGCTCTGGTACCGCCACGCATGGTGGGCGCCAGCGATCGCCTCTGCCGTCGCGATCCCCATGGCGGCCGCCGCGCTGCGGCCGAGCGAACAGAGCATCTGGCTGGTCGTTGCCGTGCTCTGCGCGCTGCCATGGTCCCTGGCCCTGTTGGTGCTCGACTTGAGCGCCGGCTTCGCCGATCGCGCCGCATTGGTGGTCTGCGTCGGCCTGTTGGCGAACCTCCTCTTGCTGTGGGGTCTCACGGCCAGGATGCGAGCCCGCTTCTGCGCACGTCAAGGTGCCGCCGGACCCACGCCTCGGCGATGATGCGTGCGCCCGGAGGCGGGGCCGACCCGCGCGCCGTGGTCCGGTGCGGGGTCGACGCCGCCAGCGGTCTCACAGGTCTTCGATGACCAGCATGCGATAGCGCTGCGCGATCGAGTAGGGGTGGCGCCGTACCACTTCCATCATCCGCTGAGCCGTGTCCTCGTTCGGCGTTTCCACCAGGAGCCCGTGGTGCCCCTCCTTCGCCAGCTTCGTGTAGGCGCGCACGGTGGCGCCTTCGGTGCCGGCGGAGGGCAGGGGGTCGTCGGCGTCGCTGACCGTGGGCGTGAGTTGCGAGAAAACGGTCGACGGTGGAAGGAGGAAGATTTGCAGCTCTGTCAGTTCGGTGCTCAAGTCGGTGGCCACGGCCACCGCAGTCGCCTCGTCCGGGAACATGACCATCGAATAGCCTGTGGGATAGAAGGCCCCGCCGATGGTCGCAACCATCGAGGGGTCGAGGCTGAAGGTGGAGATCATGGTGACTTTCAGGCCGCGCGCCGGCGGCGTCAGAGTGGCAGATCCCGAACTCTTGCGCGGGCGGCATTCATGGCGCGTAGGAAGAGCCCGTCGTCGCGGGTGAGAACGTGACCCCCGCCGGGGCACCGAGGGGCCCGGGGCCTCGACCCGACCTCAGCGGTCGTCGAACGGCGCAAACACCTCCGCCACCCAGTCGACGAACAGCCGCGTCTTGGCGCTCAGGTGCCGGCTGCCCGGATAGACCACGTGAAGCGGTTGCCGCGGGCGGCGCCAGTCGTCGAGCACGGTGCGAAGCCTTCCGCTCTGCAGGTGAGGCGCGACCATGAACTTGAAGGCCTGCCCCAGGCCGACGCCCGCGAGCAGCGCGCTCAGGTGGGCCGTGCTCTCGTTGACCGCGACGACGACCTGCCCTTGCACCAGGATCTGCTCGTCTGCCTTGCGGAACTCGAGCGGGAAGGCCCGGCCGGTGAGCGACGAGAAGTAGCCGGCGATGGCATGGCCCGGCACCCGCGTGGTTTGCTTCGCCTCCGGCTCGCGGGGCAGCAGCTCCGACGGATGCTTCGGCACGCCGCGCGCACCGAGGTACAGGGGGCTCGCGCAGGTCACCCAATCGAGGTCGGCGATGCGCCGCGCGACCAGGGTGGTGTCGGCCAGTTCGCCGCCGCGAATCACGCAGTCGACCCCTTCGCCGATCAGGTCGATCGGCCGATCGCTGACGCCCAGGTCGATGTGCAGGTCCGGATGACGCGCACGAAAGCCCGGCAGCGCCGGGATCAGGATCATGTTGGCCAGCACCGAGCCGATGTCGACGCGAATGCGGCCGCGCGGCTGAGCCCGTGCGCGACCGGCGCCTTCGTCCATCTCGTCGAGGTCGCCGATGAGGCGCTTGGCGCGCTCGTAATAGGCCGCACCCTCCGGCGTCACGCTGACCCGCCGGGTCGTCCGATGCAGCAGCTTGGTGGCGAGATGGCGCTCGAGGTCCTGCACGAGCTTGGTCACCGTCGGGCGCGGGATGTTCATCGAATCGGCAGCCTTCGAGAACGTGCCCGACTCGGCGATCCGAACGAAGACGCGCAAGGCTAGCAGTTGGTCCATGCAGGGGCAAATCAGTGGCTTCGCGACAGATTATTCATCCATGGAAATTAACAAGTCAAGATTTCAATCTTTATTCATTGATGTGAACTCAATAAGCTTCGCTCACCCTCTCAACAACTGGAGCAAGACATGGGCAACAAACTCGCAGACAAGGTCGCGGTCATCACGGGCGGCACCACGGGCATCGGCCTCGCCGCCGCGAAGGCCTTCGCGGCAGAAGGCGCATTCGTCTACATCACGGGCCGCCGCCAGGCCGAACTCGACGCGGCCGTGGCGGCCATCGGCGCCAATGCGACCGGTGTGCAGGCCGATTCGACCCGGCTCGACGACCTGGATCGCCTGTACGAGACGGTCAGGTCGCAGCACGGCCGCATCGACGTGCTGTACGCCAACGCAGGCGGCGGCGAGATGCTGCCGCTGGGCGCCATCACCGAGGCGCATTTCGACCAGACCTTCGATCGCAACGTCAAGGGGGTCGTGTTCACGGTGCAGAAGGCGCTGCCGCTGCTCGACCAGGCGGCCAACGGCGCATCGGTCATCCTGGCCGGCTCGACGGCCGGGGTTTCAGGCACCGCGAACTTCAGCATCTACAGCGCCACCAAGGCCGCGGTCCGCAATCTCGCGCGCAGCTGGGTTCTGGATCTCCAGGGCCGTGCGATCCGCGTCAACACGCTGTCGCCGGGGCCGATCCGCACGCCGGGCCTGGTCGAGCTCGCCGGGCCGGACGCGGCGCAGCAGCAAGGGCTGCTCGACCACCTGACCGCGCAGATTCCTGTCGGGCGGATCGGGCAGCCCGAGGATGTGGCCAAGGCAGCGGTCTTCCTCGCCTCGGACGACGCGTCCTTCATCAACGGCATCGAGCTCTTCGCCGATGGCGGCATGGCCCAGGTCTGAGGCAGGCACCATGAAAACCGCTCTCGAACTGCTTGAAGCCTACCAGGCCAGCATCCGCACGCCGGCCGCCGCCGCAGCCCTCTTTGCGGAGGACGGCGTACTCGAACTTCCGACCGTCAAGGCGCACGCCCAGGGGCCCGCGGCCATCGAGCAGCTGATCTCCGGGCTGCTGGCGAAAATACCGGACTTCCGATTCCAGGACTTCAAGTTGTGGATCGATACGCCCGACCGGGTCTTCGGCGAATACGCCGTCGAGGCACACGTGATCGACACCGGCAAGCTCTACCGGCAAACCTATGCCGGCCTGCTCATTGCGGAGGGAGGCAAGATCAAGCGGCTTCGCGAGGCACTGGACACGGCGGAGGCAGCGCGGGCATTCAGCAAGGACTGAGCGCGCAGGCGCGGGGCTCTGGATTAGGATGCGTCGGAGCGCAACCCCGCGCACCCGTCGAGAGGTAGAGCATGCGTTTCGATCTTTCGCGTCGTCAGCTCGGCCGCTGGGCCGGTGCGGCGGCCCTGGCGCCGTGGCTGGCCTCGTGCGGCGGTGGCGGCTCGGGCGATTCGGGCGTGCTTGTCGCCCTGGCCGCGAATTCCCGCGACGCCGCTTGCGTCGAGGCGGTCGACAGCATCTTCGCGACCTATCACCCGCCGGGCATCCTGGCCGGCGTGAACGTGGCCGGCCAGACCCCCTGGATGCGAGCCTTCGGGCTGGCCGACGTCGCCCGCGCCACGCCGATGGCGCTGAACAGCACGTTCCCGATCCGCAGCGTGACCAAGTCGTTCACGGTGACGCTGCTTCTTCAACTGGTGCAATCCGGCCAGCTTGCGCTGGACCACAAGATCGAGCGCTATGTCGCAGGCGTGCCGAATGGAAACCTGATCGACCTGGCCGACCTTGCCGGCAACCAGAGCGGACTGGCCGACTACTCGATGCAGCCGGGCTTCTTCGAGGTCTTCGTCAAGGACACGCTGCACGTCTGGACGCCGCAGCAACTCGTCGCCTTCTCGTTCGCCGTGAAGCCGGCCTTTCTTCCCGGCGAGCAGTACCAGTACAGCAACACCAACACGGTGCTGCTCGGCATGGTGATCGAAGCGGTGACCGGCCAGCTGCTGGGCGACCTGCTGGCCGCGCGAATCTTCAGGCCGCTCGGGCTGAACGGCACGCGCTATCCCTCGTCGGCCAACCTGCCGCCGCCGACCCCGACGCCGTATGCGGTCGATGTCGTCACGGGTGTCGCCGACGACCAACCGCTCATCAGCCCGACTTCGCTGGCGGGATCCGGCGCCATGGCATCGACGCTGGCCGACCTGCTCGTGTGGGGCGACGCGCTGGGTCGCGGCTCGCTGCTCGGTGCGGAACTCCAGAGCCTGCGCAAGTCGCGTGCGCGTGCGGTCACCAACGGCCCCGAGTACGACCGCTACGGCTTGGGGATCGGACAGATCGGCGACTGGTGGGGACATACGGGCAGCGGCGTCGGCTTCCAGGTCGCGACCATGAACCTGGCGTCCCGCGAGGCGACGGTCTCGGTGATGGTGAACGCCACGCCCGAAGGCTCGCGCCGCGACCTCAACCTCGCGCAGGAATTGTTCGAAAAGCTGGCTGCGGTGGTCGAGGCGGGCTGACGACGAACCGGTCGGGCCAGTCGCCGCAACGGCCGACGCTGCCGCATGCGCAGTGGCCGGCAGATCGCCCGCCTCAGATCGCAGGCATGACCTCGGCCAGCGCGATGATCTGCCCGCGAACCCAGCGCACGCCGGGATCGTCGTCGCGATAGCGGTGCCATTGCAGGACCTCGGTCAACCGTGGGGTGTTCAGCGGAGGCTCCAGCAGGGTCAATGGCATCGCCTGGACGAATTGCTTCGCCAGCCGGGTCTGGACGGTGGCGATGCGGCGGGTGCCGACGACGAAGCGCGGCATCAGCAGGAAGCCGTGCGCCACCACCTCGACGCGGCGCGTGTTGCCATGCTGGTTGGCGTACCACTGCTCGAACCACGGGTTGTCGCCCTGTTCCGCCTGGTACACGACGTGCCCCAGCGACCGGTACTGTTCGAGCGTCAGGCCGTCGCGCAGCTCGGCGTTCTGCTGGCAGGCGATGACGTGGTAGGTGTCGTCGAACAGCACGGCCTGCGGATGCTCGGGCAGCGTCAGGTGCGCCGGCGTCACCAGAAAGTCGGCGCGGCCCTGGTCCAGGTCCTGCGCCATCCCGCTGTGCGTCGGCCGCACGTCGAAGCTCAGGTGCGGCGCCATCTGCGCGATCCGGCGCAGCACCTCGGCCAGCAGCACCTGCGTCACGTAGTCGGAGGCGATGACCCGGAAATGCCGCTCGGCCGTCGCCGGCTCGAACTCGGGCTTCACGCCCAGCGTGGCATCCACCTGCAGCAGGATCTTGCGCACCGGCTCGGCCAGGCTCTCCGCCCGCGGCGTGAGCTGCATGCTGCGGCCCATCGGCACCAGCAGGGGGTCCTCGAAGTAGTCGCGCAGGCGCGCCAGCACGCCGCTCATCGCGGACTGCGTCAGGTGCATGCGCTCGGCCGCGCGGGTGACGTTGCTCTCGGCGAGCAGGGCGTCGAGCGCGATCAGCAGATTCAGGTCGATGCGTTGAGAGCGCATGCGGGCAGTCTCCTTGGGATGCGGCCGATCTTAGGACAGTGCGAGGTATCCGTGCGCGCGATGCCTGCCATCGAAAGATTCGGTTGGTGCGCACCCGGGGGTCGCGCCTATGCTGCGCCCACTTTTTCGAAGCAGCATGACCCCAAACAATCCTCTTCTCGGCTGGCAGGTCGACCGGGCCGCGATCCGCCATGTCGGCCACGGGCTCCAGCGGCCCGAATGCGTGCTGGCCGAGCGCGATGGCACGCTGTGGGCCGCGGATGCGCGCGGCGGCGTGATGCGCATCGCCGCCGACGGCAGCCAGCGCCTCGTCGCGCCGGCCGCACCGGGCGATGCGGCGGCGGCGGACTTCGGCACGCGCTATGTCCTGAGCCAGGGGTCGCTGCCCAACGGCCTCGCGTTCCTGCCCGGGGGCGACCTTCTCATCGCCAACTGGGGCAGCGATGCGGTCGAGGTCATGGACCGCGAGGGCCGGGTGCGCCGCCTCTTCGATCGGATCGACGGCCAGCCGCTGGGCAAGGCCAACTTCGTGCTGCGGGACCGGCGCGGCCGCCTCTGGCTCACCGTGACCACCCGCATGCAGCCCTGGACCGATTCCATCAACGCCCGCGCGCGCGACGGCTACATCGCGTGCATCGACGAGCGCGGCGTGCGCATCGTGGCGGACGGCCTCGAGGGCACCAACGAGGTCCGCATGGATGCCAGGGAGGAGTGGCTCTATGTGGTGGAAAGCAATGCCCGCCGCATCTCGCGGCTCAAGGTGCTCGCCGACGGCGCGCTGGGCGCGCGCGAGACCTACGGCCCGCAGCGCCTGCCGGGCTTTCCGGACGGCTTTGCCTTCGACGCCTTCGGCAACCTCTGGGTCACCCTGGTGATGAGCGACCGGCTGGTGGCGATCACGCCCGAGGGCGATCTGCTGACCTTGCTCGACGACGGCAACCCCGAGGCGACGCGCGCGCTCGACGCTCACTACGAGGCCCGCACGCTGACACCCGAGATCATGGCCGCCGCCTGCGGGACCCTGGCCCCCTGGATGGCCAGCCTGACCTTCGGCGGCCCGGACCTCCAGACCGTCTACCTCGGCAGCCTGCGCGGCACCACCCTGCCCAGCTTTCGCTCCCCGGTGGCGGGGCTGGCCCCTGTCCACTGGAACGAAGAGATCCCCGCATGAAGCTCGCCACCCTGAAGAACGGCCACAAGGACGGCCGCCTGGTCGTCGTCTCGCGCGATCTGCAGCGCGCCGTCGCCGCAGACGACATCGCACCGTCGATGCTCGACGCGATCGAGCGCTGGAGCGACACCGCACCCCAGTTGGCCGCGCGCTACGAGGCGTTGAACGCCGGCACCGCCGCGGACGCCTTCGACTTCGACCCCGCGGCCGCCGCGGCCCCGTTGCCGCGCGCGC
The DNA here is from genome assembly GCF_030316845.1 of Variovorax davisae. Taxonomy (GTDB): domain Bacteria; phylum Pseudomonadota; class Gammaproteobacteria; order Burkholderiales; family Burkholderiaceae_C; genus Variovorax; species Variovorax davisae. The sequence goes on along the minus strand of NZ_JASZYS010000006.1, from coordinate 132,256 downwards.
CGCAGTGGTGCGACGGGTCGGCCTTCCTGAACCACGGCCGCTTGATGGAGCGGGCCTTCAACATCGATCCGATCCCCGACAGCGACAAGGTGCCCCTGATGTATCAGGGCGGCTCCGACGACCTGCTTGGGGCCCACGACGACCTGCCGCTGCCCGACGTGGCCCATGGCATCGACTTCGAGGGCGAGTTCGGCGTCATCGTCGACAGCGTGCCGATGGGTTGCTCGGCTGCCGCGGCCCGCAGCCGGATCCTGCTGCTGGTCCAGATCAACGATGTCAGCCTGCGCGCCTTCGGGCCGCGCGAGATGCGCACCGGCTTCGGCTTCTTTCAGGCCAAGCCCTCGTCCAGCTTCGCGCCGGTGGCGGTCACGCCCGACGAGATCGGCGCGGCGTGGCAGGAGGCGCGCGTCCACCTGGACCTCGCGGTCGACTACAACGGCCGCTGGTTCGGCGAGCCCAACGGGCGCGAGATGAACTTCGGCTTCGACGAACTCATCGCGCACGCGGCGACCACGCGCCGCCTGTCGGCCGGCACGCTGATCGGCTCGGGCACCGTGTCCAACGCGGGCGGCGCGAAAGGCTCGGCCTGCATCGCCGAGCGCCGCGCGATCGAGCTGATCGAGCAGGGTGCGAGCGCGACGCCGTTCATGCGCTTCGGCGACCGTGTCCGCATGGAGGCGCGCTGGAACGACCGGCCGGTGTTCGGCGCGATCGACCAGCGCATCGTGCAGGCGCCGCCGGCGCAGGCCTGAGGGGAGACCGCCATGCCGCGCTTTGTCGACCTGTCGATCTATCTCGAGAACGATGTGCTCTCGGACCCGCCGCCGCTGGCGCCGAAGATCACCTACCAGAAGCACGCAGACACGCTGCCCGAGTTCATGCAGCTGATCCCCGGCACCAAGGCCGAGGACTATCCGGACGGCGAGGCGGCGGCTGCGGAGTGGGTGAGCCTGTCCACGCACAACGGCACCCATCTCGATGCGCCGTACCACTTTCATTCGACGCAAGATGCGAAGCTGGGCGGCAGCCGGCCATCGATCACCATCGACCAGGTGCCGCTCGACTGGTGCTTCCGGCCCGGCGTGAAGCTCGACTTCCGCGGCTTTCCCGATGGCTACGTCGCCACTGCGAAGGATGTCGAGGCCGAGCTGCAGCGCATCGGCCACGAACTTCGCCCGATGGACATCGTGGTCGTCAACACGCGCGCGGGCGAACGCTACGGCCACGGCGACTATGTCTCGGCCGGCTGCGGCATGGGCTACGAGGCCACCATGTACCTGCTCGAGCGCGGCGTGCGGCTGACCGGCACCGACGCCTGGAGCTGGGATGCCCCGTTCGCCCACACGGCCCGGCGCATCGCCGAGACCGGCGACACCTCGCTGATCTGGGAAGGCCACAAGGCCGGCCGCGACATCGGCTACTGCCACCTCGAGAAGCTGCACAACCTCGAAGCCCTGCCGGGCGACGGCTTCACCATCTGCTGCTTCCCGCACAAGATCCGCGGCGCTTCCGCCGGCTGGACGCGGGCCGTGGCCATCTTCGAGGACTGAGGATGAAGGTGCTCGTGACCGGCGCCGGGGGCTTCATCGGTGACCACCTGGTGCGGCTTCTGCTGGCCGAAGGAAGGATCGGTGGCCGGCCGATCGACACGCTGGTCGCCCTGGACCACCGGCTGCAGCAGAACGACGGCGTGCTCGCGATCGAGGGCGACCTCGCCAGCCGGGCGGTCCACCAGCGCATCGCCGAGCTGGCGCCGGATCTCTGCTTCCACCTCGCCGCGGTGCCCGGCGGCGCGGCCGAGGCCGATCCGTTGCTGAGCCGGCGCGTGAACCTCGACGCCACGCTCGACCTGTTCCAGACCCTGGCCGGCCGTGCGCCGGGCGGGCGCCCGCCCGTCGTCGTCTACGCCAGCACCATCGCGGTGTACGGCAGCGCGCTGCCCGATCCCGTGACGCCGACGACGCCGCTGCGTCCGCCGATGGTCTACGGCGCCCACAAGCTGGCCTGCGAGATCCTGCTGGCCGACTTCACGCGGCGCGGCCTGCTCGATGGCCGCGCGCTGCGCCTGCCTGGCATCGTCGCGCGCCCACGGGCGCCGTCAGGCCTGGCGTCGGCCTTCATGAGCGAGCTGATGCACGCGCTGGCGGCCGGCGAGCCCTTCACCTGCCCCGTCGGTCCGGAGGCCACGGCCTGGTGGATGTCCGCCCGCCGCTGCGCGCAGAACCTGGTGCACGCCGCGGGCATGGAGGTCGCGGGACCCGATGCGGCGACCGCCGGGCGCGCCTGGCCGCTGCCGGTGCTGCGGCTGTCGATCGCGCAGGTGGTTCGAACGCTCGCGCAGGTCCACGGCGTCGAGGGCGAGCGGCTGGTGCGCTACGCGCCGCAGCCGGCCGTCGAGGCCGTCTTCGGCCGCTACCCCGCGCTCGACGACCGCGCCGCGCGGGCCCTCGGCCTGCGCGACGACGGCACGCCGCAAGCGCTGGTGCGCCGTGCGCTCGAGCCCGATTTCCGCGACCCCGACGCCGCCGCCCCGGCCTGGGCCTGACCCTCTCCTTTCATCCACGGCACCCGAGCCTTCCACCATGACCTTTCCGACCCTGACCCGCCGCCGTCTCCTGCGCGGCGCCGCGGCGCTGCCGCTCCTGCCCGTGCTCCCGCTGGCTTCCACCGCCTTCGCCCAGGCCGCGCCGGCCTATCCCACCCGTCCGATCACCTGGGTCGTGCCGTATCCCGCGGGCGGCTTCGGCGACGCGCTGTCGCGCATGCTGGCGCAGAAGCTCTCGGCGAGCCTCAAGCAGCCCGTCGTCGTCGACAACCGGCCCGGGGCCGGCGGCCAGATCGGCGTGAACTTCGCGAAGCAGCAGCCGGCGGATGGCTACACGCTGCTGTATGGCGACCTGGGACCCTTCTCGATGAACGCGGGCCTGTACCCGAAGCTGAGCTACGACACGCTGAGGGATTTCACGCCGCTCACGCGCCTGCTGGTCTCGCCCACGATCGTCATCGTGCCCGCCAGCAGCCGGCTGCAGACCTGGCAGGACCTGCTGCAGGCCGCCCGCGACAAGGGTCTCAACTATGGCTCCTACGGCATGGGCAGCCAGCCGCACATCTGGATGGAAATGCTCGCCGGCGAGACCAAGGGCCGACTCACCCATGTGGCCTACAAGGGCGGCGCGCCCGCGGTGCAGGACCTGCTGGCCGGCCACATCGACCTCATGCTGGACGTGACGCCGAGCAGCATCCCGCTGGTGCGGGAGGGCAAGGTCCGCGCGCTCGCGGTCGTGGGCAGCGAGCGCCGGCTGGCGCAGCTCCCGCAGGTGCCGACGATCGCCGAGCTGGGCCTGCCCGCGCTCAACGTGCCGGGCTGGACCGGCGTCATGGTGAAGGCGGGCACGCCCGAGCCGATCGCCAACCTGCTGCACGACGAACTCGTGAAGGCGGTGCAGTCGCCCGACGTGGTGCAGCGCTACACCGAGCTCGGTCTGGTGATCGCCCCGAGCTCGCGGGCCGAGTTCGGCGACCTGATCCGCGCCGAGACCGCGCGCTGGGGCAAGGTCATCCACGACGTGGGGGTGAAGCTTGAGTGAGGCATCCGCCCCCGGACTCTTCGGCCTGCGCGGCCAGGTGGCCCTGGTGACGGGCGCCGCGGGCGGGCTGGGGCAGGCCATCGCGCTGGCCTATGCGGGGCAGGGCGCCGATCTGGTGCTCTCGGACCGCGACGCTGCGGCCGCCGAGGCCGTGGCCGCGCGTTGCCGTGACAGCGGGGTGCGAGCGCAAGTGCAGGCCGCGGACCTGGCCGAGCCCGGCCAGGCCGAGGCGCTGGGGGCGCGCGCCGCGGCGGTGTTCGGCCGCATCGACACGCTGGTCTGCAATGCCGGCATGCAGGGCCCCGCCGGGCCGGGGCTCGCCACCGAACGCGCCGACTGGGACCGGGTGTTCCAGGTGAACCTGGCGAGCGCCCAGGCCCTGTGTGCGGCGCTGGTACCGCCGATGGCCGCGCGCAGGACCGGCTGCGTGATCCTGATGGCCAGCATCGCGGCGCTGCGCGGCAACCGCGCGATCGGGCTCTACGGCCTGACCAAGGCGGCGCTCGCGCAGATGGCACGCAACCTGGCCGTGGAGTGGGGGCCGTTCGGCGTGCGCGCCAACGCGATCGCGCCGGGCTTGATCCGCACGCCGCTGGCCGCCGGCCTGATGGCCGACGAGGGCTTCATGGCGCGCCGCCTTGCGCTGACGCCGCTGCGCCGCGTCGGCGAGCCGCACGAGGTCGCAGGCGTCGCCGTGCTGCTGGCGGCCGCGGCCGGGGCCTTCATCAGCGGACAGACGCTGGTGGTCGACGGCGGCACGCTGGTGTCGGATGGCTTGGAGCCGATCGCGGCCCAGGTATGAGTCCGCGCCATACCTCGCATCGGAAAGAACCATTCGTCGGCCGCGCCGCGTCTGGCTAGCATCGGCGCGGCGCGACGGGCGAGGCCCAGCAGAAAAACAGGAGACACATGTTCAAGTACTTTCCCACCCACTACGTCTGGAATCTTTCGGTCGACCTGGCGATCGAGATGGGCGCGCGCATCGGCGAGATCGAGGCGATGTGCGCACCGCTGCAGGCGGCCGCGCGCCAACCCGATGCCGCCGCCTCCATCGCCTTCCGCGAAAGCTGGGAGCGCATGGCCGACCAGCTCGTCGAACTCGCGCACGAGGACGAAGCGAGGGGACGTCTGATCTCGGCCGGCGACAAGCTGGCACGGGCCGCCACCTACCTGATCACGGCGGAGCGGCTGCAAGCCCACGGTGCGCCGGGGCGCGCCGCGCTCTACCGCCGCTTCCTCGAGACCTTCGCGCGCGGCGTGCGGCTTGCGGGCGAGAACTGCGAGCGCGTCGAGATCCCCTACGGCGAGGCGCACATCGCCGGCCTCTACGTGCGCGCCGAGGGCGTGCCGCCCGGTGGACGCGCACCGGTGCTGGTCCAGGTCAACGGGCTCGACTCGACCAAGGAGATGAAGTACCGCGTCGGCCTGCCGCGCTGGCTGGCGCAGCGCGGCGTCGCGTCGCTCGTCATCGACCAGCCGGGTTCGGGCGAGGCCCTGCGCCTGCATGGCCTGACCGCGCTGGTCGAGTCGGAGCGCTGGGCCGCGCCGGTCGTCGACTGGCTCGAGCGGCGTGCCGACATCGACCCGGCCCGCATCGGCCTGGAGGGCGTGTCGCTCGGGGGCTATTTCTGTCCGCGCGCGGTGGCGTTCGAGCCGCGCTTCGCCTGCGGCGTGGTGTGGGGCGCCAACCATGACTGGCGCGACGTGCAGCGCCAGCGGCTGGCGCGCGAGGGCAGCCTGCCGGTCCCGCACTACTGGGAGCACGTGCGCTGGGTCTGGGGTGCGAAGGACCAGGAAGAGTTCATGCGCATCGCCGAGCGCATCCACCTCGATGGCGTGGTGGAGCGGATCCGCGTGCCCTTCCTCGTCACGCACGGCCGGAAGGATTCCCAGATTCCCCTGCACTGGGCGCAACGCACCTACGACCAGCTCGTCAACAGCCCCGCGCGCCAGCTGAAGGTGTTCACCGAGCGCGAGGGCGGCGTGCAGCACTCGAGCTTCGACAACTCGGCCAACGCCGGGGCCTGGATCGCCGACTGGGTGGCCGAGACCCTCGGCGGACACACCGCCATGCGGTCGGCCACGTCGACGTCAACGCTCACGGAGACCACACCATGACGAACCGCAGAGTCTTCGTGGCCGGCGCGCTGGCGGCGCTCGGACCCCTGGCCGGCACGCGCAGCGCGTGGGCGGCCGATGCCTTCCCCGAGCGTCCCATCAAGCTGGTCGTGCCCAACCCGCCCGGCGGTCCCTCGGACATCGTCGCCCGCTTCCTCGCCGAATCGATGCGCGCGGAACTGGGCCAGCCGCTGGTGATCGACAACCGGCCGGGCGCCTCGGGCCTGATCGGCACGGCGGTGGTCGCGAATGCGCCGCCCGATGGCTACACGGTGCTGGTGACCTCGCGCTCGAACCACATCGTCGCGCCGCTGGTGCAGCAGGGCGCACAGGTCGATCCGGTGCGCGACCTCGCCCCGGTGGGCCTGGCCCTGCGCGCCGTCGGCATCCTCGCGACGCCGGCCAAGTCGGCCTGGCGCACGCTGCACGCGTTCATCGCCCAGGCCAAGGCGCAGCCGGGCAAGCTGTTCTACGGCAGCGCCGGCATCGGCGCGACCAACCACATCGCCATCGAGCAGTTCAAGGCGCTGGCCGGCATCGAGCTGGTCCATGTCCCGTACAAGGGATCGGGGCCGCTGATCACCGGGCTGATGGGCGGCGAGGTGCAGCTGGCGCTGCTGGACTTCTCTTCGGCGCAGGCAGGCCTGAAGGGCGGCACCCTCGTGCCCCTGGCGCAGACGGGCTCGCGCCGACTGGGCTCGATGGCCGAGGTGCCCACGCTGGCCGAGTCCGGCTTCCCGCGCTTCGACCCTTCGTTCTGGATCGGGCTGGCGGTGCCGCGCGCGACGCCGGTCGCGGTGATCGCGCGCCTGAACAAGGCCCTGGACCTGGCGCTCGCCGACACGCAGATGAAGGCCCGGGCGCAGGTCAACGGCTGGGAGCTGGTCGGCGGTGCGCCGACGGCGCTGGAGGCCACCATCCGGCAGGACATGGCGGACTTCCCGCCGCTGGTGCGGCGGCTCGACCTGAAGGCCTGAGCGCCAGCCGGCGTTCCCTGAACTCGCAACGAAGACAAGCAGAGAGGCAAGAAATGACATCGACCAGGATCTCGCGGCGCACCGCGATCGGCATGGCAGGCCTGTGGATGGCCGCGGCCACGGGCGGCGCGCTCGCCCAGGCGCCGTACCCCGCGCGCCCCGTGAAGCTCATCGTGCCGTTTCCCGCCGGCACGTCGCCCGACGTGATCGCGCGGCTGTGGGGCGACGCGTTCGCCCGGGCCACCGGCCAGCCGGTGGTGGTGGAGAACCGGTCCGGCGCCAGCACCATCATCGCGGCGCAGGCCGCGGCCAATGCACCCGCGGATGGCTACACGCTGCTCTGGACGGTGAACAACACCTTCTCGATCAACCCCTACGTCTACAAGAAGCTGCCGTACACGGCCGAGGACTTCGTGCCGGTGACGCGGATCCTGTCCGTCCCCTATGTGATGGTGATTTCCAACGAGTCGAAGATCCGGTCGCTGCAGGACCTGGTGCGCGAGGCCAAGGCCCGGCCGGATGCGATGACCTACGCCAGCGCCGGCATCGGGCAGGGCACCCACGTGGCGATGGCCCGCTGGCTCAACCAGGCCGGCATCGCGATGACCCACGTGCCCTACAAGGACTACTTCCTGCCGGACGTGATCGCGCAGCGGGTCGATATCGCGCTCGACGCCAGCACGGGCGCCATCCCGCAGGTGAAGGCGGGCAAGGTGCGCGCGCTGGGCGTCACCAGTCCGCAGCGCATCGAGGCCCTGCCCGACGTGCCGGCGATCGCCGAGCTGTTCCCGGGCTTCGTGGGCGACTCGTGGCACGGCATCTTCGCGCCCAGGGGAACGCCGCCGCAGGTGCTGGCGGCTTTGCTGGCGCAGTCCCAGCGCATTGTCTCCGGGGCTGAATTCCGGGCCAAGCTGCAGGGCTACGGCCTGACGCCGGTGGGCGAGCCGCCCGAGGCCTTCCAGCGCTTCCTGGACGAGGACGCCCGGGCCTGGGCCAAGGTGGTCAAGGACAACCGCATCGCCGCCGAGTGAGCGCGCCGCCCTTTGCTAGGCGTTGGCCGCCCGTGCGGTGACCGCCGGATGCGCGCCCGGCTGGCTTGTCATCGATGCCGGCGGCCACGCGATCGAGGGGTCCGCCGGCGGCACGGCGGCCAGCAGCGAACGCGTGTAGGGATGCCGCGGGCTGGCGAATACCGCCTCGGTCCGACCTTCTTCGACGACGTCGCCGCGCTGCATGACGACCACGCGCGAACACAGGTAGCGAACCACCGACAGGTCGTGCGAGATCAGCACCAGCGCGATGCCGTGCCGCCGGCCCAGTTCGATCAGCAGATTCAGGACCTGGGCCTGCACCGACACGTCGAGCCCGGAAACGATTTCGTCCGCGACCAGCAGCCTGGGCATCACGCACAACGCCCGCCCGATGTTGACGCGCTGCTTCTGCCCGCCCGACAGCTGGCTCGGAAAGCGCGCCAGCGCGTCCGCCGGCAATCCGACGTCGTGCAGCAGATCGCGGGCATGCTGCTCGCGCGGCTTGCGCTCGAGCTTCTCCGCCATCTGGTCGGACTCGTAGGCCTGGGTCAGGAGCCGGAATACCGAGCGGCGCGGGTTCAGCGCCGAATGCGGATCCTGGAAGATCATCTGCACTTGCTCGCGCGTGAGTCGCAGGGCGCGGGTGCCTGCGCGTTCCTGCCCTTCCACCAGGAGCCGGCCGCTGGTCAGCGACTCTGCACCGACGATCAGGCGCGCCACCGAGCTCTTGCCGCTGCCGCTTTCCCCCACGATGCCGATGAATTCGCCGGGCTGCACCTTCAGCGAGAGCCGGTTGACCGCGACGTTGTGTACCTGGCGCCGGCCCAGCAGGCCCCGGCGCGCGGTGTAGCGCAGCGTCACGTCCTGCAGTTCCACCAGGGGCGGCGCATCGGGGTCACCGCTCGGGGCTCGCCAGGCCGCACCGCTGTCGGCGGCGGACGCAGGGTTCGCCTCAAGGGCCCGCGGCGCGATGCAGCGGACCCAGTGTCCGGGGGACTGCTCGACCAGGGCGGGCGGCTGCTGCGTGCAGGCAGGCTGCTGCCGGGGACAGCGCGCAGCGAAGCGACAGCCGGCAATGGCGCCCAGCGCCGCGACGCCCGGCATCTGGCCGCCGAGTGTCGGCAGCAGGCGCTGCGGCCCGTGCACGTCGGGCGTGGCGTGGTCCAGCGCCCAGGTGTAGTGGTGGCGCGAGCGGCGCAGCACTTCGCGCGCCGGTCCGTATTCGACCTGCTCGCCCGCGTAGAGCACGGCGATGTCGTCGCATACGTGGGCCGCCAGCCGCAGGTCGTGCGTGATCAGCAGCATCGCCGTGTGGTGGATGCGCCTCTGCTCGGCGAGCAGCTGCAGCACGTTGGCCTGGCTGACGACGTCCAGCGCGGTGGTCGGCTCGTCGGCCACGATCAGCGCCGGGTTGGCGACGAAAGCCATCGCGATCAGCACGCGCTGGCACTGGCCGCCCGAGAGTTCGTGCGGATAGCGCGCAGCCAGCTCGTCCGGCTTCGGCAGATGCACCGAGTCCAGCTGCTGCAGCATCAGGCGCCGGCGTCCTCGGGTTGGCAGTCCCAGGTGCGCGAGGTGCTCGTCGAAGGTCTGGGCGATGGTCAGGACCGGGTTCAGCGCGGTCAGAGGCTCCTGCGGCACGAAGGCAATGCGCCGCCCCAGCAGGTGGCGCCAGGTCCTTGGCGCCAGCGTCAGCAGATCCAGGCCGTCGAACCGGATGTCGCCGCGCGTGATCTCGAAGCCGGGCGGGGTGTGGCCGGCGATCACGCGGCCGATCATGCTCTTGCCGGCACCGGACTCGCCCACCAGCCCGAGGACCTTGCCGCGTTCGAGCGTCAGCGAGATGTCGCGCAACAGGTCGACCTTCGCGCCGCCGAGGCGGGCCGTCAATGTGAGATTGGAGATGCTGAGCATGTCATTCGCTGCGCAGGCGCAGGCGCGGGTCCAGCGCGACGCGGATGCCGTCGCCGAAGAGGTTGCAGCCCAGCACGGTGACGATGATGCAGGCGACCGGCACCAGCATCACCCAGGCGGCGCTCTGCATGTCGGTGCGGCCGTCCGCCAGCATCTGGCCCCAGGTCGTGACCTGCGCCGGCACCGAAAGGCCGATGAAGGACAGCGTCGCCTCCACCACGATGGCGATGCCCATCTCGATGGAGAACAGCGTGATCATCAGCGGCACGACCGCCGGCAGCACTTCGCGCAGCATGGTGCGCAAGTGGCCGAAGCCCAACAGCCGGGCCGCCAGCACGTAGTCGCGGCGGCGGGTGACCAGCACGTCGGCGCGGATCACGCGGCAGAAACGCGTCCAGTCGACCAGCACCACCGCCAGGATCACCTTGTCCACGCCGGTGCCGAGGCCGACCAGCAAAATCAGCGACAGCACCACGGGCGGGAACGACATCCACAAGTCCACCACGTAGCTGATGCCGCGGTCCACCACGCCGCCGAAGTAGCCGCCCAGCATCGCCAAGGTGCTTCCCAGCAGCATCGAGCCCAGCGCCGCGACGATGGCCACGGTCAGGGCCACGCGCGCGCCATAGATCGCCCGCGACAGCACGCAGCGGCCCAGCCCGTCCGTGCCCAGGGGGAATGCGGCGTCGCCGCCCGGGGCCCAGAACGGCGGCGTCAACATGTGCAGCAGGTCCTGTTCCAGCGGGTCGTGCGGCGCCACCCAGGGCGCGAACACGGCCATCAACAGTACGGCCAGCAGGATGCCGCCGCCGACCCACACGCGCGGCTGGCGACCCAGCTGGCGCAGCGCGCCTCGGATGACGGGATGGGAGACGGCGGCCGGGGCCGGGGAGCTCGTCAGGGCGGTCGCAGTCATAGGGTTCTCAGTCGCGGGTTCAGCACCGCATACAGCACGTCGACGATCACCGTGATCGCCAGCATCAGCACGCAGAAGATCAGGGCGATGCCCTGGATCAGCGGCAGGTCGTTGCCCTTCACCGCCTGCACCATCAGGTTGCCCACGCCAGGGAAGCCGAAGATCATTTCGACCAGCAAGGCGCCACCGAACAGGAAGCCGAACTGCACGCCGATCATGGTGATCGTGGGCAGCGCCGCGTTCTTCAGCATGTGGCGCCACACGATGCGCGCTTCCGACAGCCCGCGCAGTCGCGCCGCTTCCACATAGGGCTCGGTGGCGGCGTCGATCAGGCTGGAGCGGAGCACCCGCACCACCAGAGGCGCGAAGCCGAGGGCCAGGGCCAGCGCCGGCAGCAGCAGGTGCGACAGCGCCGTGAGCCAGGCGTCGAAGCGTCCGACCAGCAGCAGGTCGACGACGGCGAAGCCGGTGATGCCGGGCAGCACCACGCCTTCGCCGACCCGCCCGCTGAAGGGGAGCACCGGCCACAGCACGCCGAAGGCCAGGATCAGCAGCAGGCTCCAGAGGAAGGACGGGATCGACTGCATCAGCGCCACCGCGAGGTCCGCGGCGGTTTCGCGCCGTCGCTGGTAGAGCACATAGGCCAGCACGCCGCCCGGCACGCTGATCAGCAGCGCAAGCAGCAGACCGGCCAAGGTCAGCTCCAGCGTGGCCGGCAGCGAGGACAGCATCAGATGGGCGACCGGCTGGCGGAAGTTGATCGAGATGCCCAGGTTGCCGTTGAGGGCCTGCCACAGCCAGATCAGGAACTGCTGCGGGATGGGCTTGTCGAATCCGAGCTGCTCGCGCAGCGCCGCCGCATCGGCCGGCGTCGCCGATGCAGGCAGCAGCATCGCCAGCGGATCCACCGGCAGCATGCGCAGCACGACGAAAACCACCAGCGACAACAGCAGCAGGGTCGGGATGGCCAGCAGCAGCCGGCGCAGGACGATCGCGGAAATGATCTGGAACATGGGGTGGGGCCTGCGCGCGGTCTGTCAGGGGGCGAGGCCGGTTCAGCGGTACTTGATGTCGGCCGGCAGGATGTAGCCGTTGTCGAACAGGGTGGGCTGCAGCGCCGACGAATACGCCACGGTGGCCACGGCCTGCAGCAGCGGGATGGCCCACGATTGCTGGGACGATTCGACGTTCAGGGCCTTGTAGCCGGCCATGCGCCTGGTCTCGTCGACCTCGGTCATCAGCGCATCGATGCGCGGCGCCAGCGCCATGTCCTTCCAGGTCGAGAAGCGCAAGCGCGGGTCGAAGATGCGGCCGGCATAGTTCTCCGGGTCACCCGTGCTGTTGACCCAGCTGTAGAGGAGCGGGCCGGCCAGCTTGCCGTTCTGCGCCGCCTCGACCAGCTTGGCCGGCGTGGTTTCCTCGATGGTGGCGTTGATGCCCACCGCCTTCCACATGCCGGCAATGGCGCGCGCCATGTCGTAGTCGTTCGGGAACACGCCATTGGTGGACAGCAGCGTGAAGGACACCGGGTTGGAGGTGCTGAAGCCGGCGGCCTTCAGTTCGTCGATGGCCTTGTTCTTGTCGTAGGGGTAGTGGAAATCGGGGACGTAGGAGGGCGTGCCTTCCGGCGTCATGACCGACAGGGGCTTGGCGACGCCGCCGTAGAAGGCCTTGGAGAGTGCCGCCTTGTCGATGGACAGGTGCATGGCCGCACGCACGTGGTCGTTGTCCATCGGCTTCACGTAGTTGGGAATCCGGATCATGTAGACCTCGGAGACGGGATAGACCTTGGTCACGATGCCGGTCTTCGTCGCCAGCCGCTGCACTTCGCGCATCGGCAGTTGGGCGGCGACGCCGACCCGTCCGGACTCGGCCAGTGCGACGCGCGCCGAGCCTTCCGGCACGATCTGGAACACCACCTGCTTGATCGGGGGCACGCCGCCCCAGTACTTGTCGAAAGCCTCCAGCACGATGCGCGAGCCGCGCTGGTGCTCCACCATCCGGTAGGGGCCGGCCCCGATGGGCTTGGCGTTGAAGCCTTCAGGTCCCACCTTCTCCATGTAGGCCTTGGGCACCACGTAGACGGCAAGAAAGGCCAGGTAGATCGGAGCGGCCGGTGTCGACCGGTTGAACACCATCACACCCTTGGTCGGCGAGCTGACCTCGATGTCGCTCAGGGTGTTGAGCATGCCGCCGACCAGCAGCTTCTTGTCGGCCTTGGCGCGCTCGGCCAGGCTGTAGCGGACGTCGTCCATCGTCAGGCGGGTGCCGTCGTGGAACAGGATGTCGTCGCGCAGCGTGATCTCGAGGCGGGTGGCCCGGTTGTCGAGCCACTTCCACTCCTTCACCTGGCGCGGTTCGAGCTTCAACTGCGGCGAGTAGCGCAGCGGTGAATCGAAGACCGACTGATAGAGGTTCTGGATGTTGGGAATGGACAGCGCGTTCGGGTCCCACGTCGGCACGTCCACCGGGTAGGCGATCGCCAGGGTGGATTTGTCGACAGTCTGCGCGCCGGCCGTCTGCCATGGCAGGAGCGAGCCCGCACCGGCGGCCATGGCGCTGAGCAGCAGCTGGCGCCGGAGCGGGTTCTGCAATGCGCGCTGAAGTTGGAGATCTGTCATGGTGCGTTTCTCTTCCGGATGAAGTGGATGGAAAGTGAGCTCATGTCGCGCTCGCATCCTTCAAGGCTGCGTAGGCGCTCTCTGCAGCCAGCACGAACCTGAACATGCTGTCGTGGGCGCCGACCGAGTCGTGGCGTGCAAAGCTCGCGTGCAGTTCCTGCAGCCCGGCGACCACGACCGGATGAATCCCCGGGCCACGCAAGGTGGACATCCGCACGGTCAACACCTGGTCGGAGCAGCGCATGATCACTGCCGCCAGCCGCTTGTTGCGCACGGCGCCCAGCCAGGTCTCGCGGAAGTCCACGTTGGCGCGGAACAGGCGCGGGAAATCCTCCGAGGCCCGGGCCGCCTTGGCCTCGCTCAGCGCCGCGCTCAACTGCGCGATGCCGGCGCGCGACAGATCGCGGGCGGCGAGTGCCGCGGCGCGTGGCTCCAGCAGCTTGCGCAGCTCGAACACCTCCATCACGTCCTTCGGATCCAGTGTGGGGATGCGATAGCCGCGCGCGGTGCTGACCAGGACGCCCTCTGCCACCAGTTGCAGCAGGGCCTCGCGCACCGGCATGCGCGACATGCCCAGCTGCGCCGCGATCTCGAGATCCACCATGCGGTCTTCCGGTGTCACCAGGCCGGTGCGCAGCCGGCTGCGCAGGGCGTCGTAGGCGATGGCGCTGAGGCTCTGGCGGCTCTGCGGCGGCGCATCGGAAAGTTCCTTCGAAGGGGAAGTCGAACGAGCCACGTTTATTTTCCGTATACGGTTTGGTGCCGATTCTTCACCTGCTCTTTGTGCTCGGCTCGCCAGCAGTGATGGCCGGACTGATCGAAAAATGCGGCCATGCCTCTATAGAGGCCGATCTTTCGCTTCGGCGGTGATTCCCGATTTAGTTTAGGTTTAAAGTACATTGACTTCAATGTGGCACGAACAATATACTGTTGTCAACCGCTTTAACCACGACGCCCGGCCGCGGCGGCCGGGGCGAACAGCGGTGGAGCGCCTCTACCCATGAACCCGCAAGCACCGCCGTTCCAGCATCCCTTCAAGCCTCGGCTGCAACGTGGCGCCGTCCTGCCCCTGATCTGGTTGGCCCTCGGCAGCGCCGCACTGGCCGAGATCGCTGCACGGTCCGTGCCAGCCGCCATCGTGGTCGACCTGCAGCACGGCCTGTGGGAGCGCGGATCGCTCGAGGCCGCCGCGGGCATTGCAGGGGCGCGCACTTCCGTCATCGCGCGCACGGCCGATTTCTCGGCGACGGCCGTCGGCGCTGCGCTCGACGCCGGCGTCGCCGCGGTCCTGGCGCCGCTGGTGGACAGCGCCGACGACGCGCGGGTCCTGGCCCGCGCCAGCCGCTACCCGCCGCAGGGCAGGCGCTCGGGCGGCGGCGTGCGGCCGCTGCTGGCCGGCGTCGACAGCATGCTGGCCGCCAACCAGCAAGTCGCTGTGGGAGCCATGATCGAAACCGCGCTGGGTGCGCAGAACGCAGAGGCGATTTGCGCCGTCGAGGGCATCGACTTCATCTTCATCGGCACCGGCGATCTGCAGCTGTCGATGCCCGAGGCCGGCCCCGGGCAATTGAAGGCCTGCTGCGCGCGCATCCGCGATATCGCCCACCAACAGGGCCTCCCTTGCGGCCTGTTCACCTCCGACGCGGAGGCCGCCCGCCAGGCGTTCGCCGAGGGCTACGAGCTGGCCGTGGTGGCCAATGACATCGGCCTTGCCGCCCGCGGCTTCGCCCAGGCGATGCAGTCGGCCCGGTCCTGACCTTCCACACGAAAGACCCTCCAGCATGCGTACCGAACAAGCCGTCGATGCCCTGGTCCAGGCGCTCGGCACCGATCTCGTGGCCACCGGCCTCGCCATCCCCGACCGGCGCCACGGCGACTGGAGCGGTGTGCCGTCCAGCGTGCCGCGCGCCCTGCTGAGGCCGCACAGCACCGAGCAGCTGGCGCGCATGCTGCAGATCTGCAACGAGTTCGGGCAGCCGGTGGTTCCGCAGGGCGGGCTGACCGGTCTTGCCGGCGGCGCCTGCTGCGGCCCGGACGAGGTCGCGGTGAGCCTGGAGCGCATGAACGCGATCGAGGAAGTCGATGCGATCTCCGGCACCCTCACCGCACAGGCCGGCTGCACGTTGCAGGCCGTGCAGGAAGCCGCGGCGGCCGCCGGATTCCTGTTCGCACTGGACCTGGGCGCCCGCGGCAGCTGCACCATCGGCGGCAACCTCTCCACCAATGCCGGCGGCAACCGCGTCATCCGCTACGGCACCATGCGCGACCAGGTGCTGGGCATCGAGGCGGTGCTGGCCGACGGCAGCGTGGTCGGCGGCCTGCACAAGATGGTGAAGAACAACACCGGCTACGACTTCCGCCACCTGCTGGCCGGCGCCGAGGGCACGCTGGGCATCGTCACGCGCGTGGTGCTCAAGCTGCATCCGCAGCCGCGGTCGGTGTGCACCGCATGGTGCGGCCTGCCGAATTACCAGGCGGTGACCACGCTGCTGCAGCGCGCAAAGGCAGAACTGCCGGGGGGCGTGTCCGCCTTCGAAGTGATGTGGCCCAGCTACCTCGACTTCATGATGGAAAAGGTCAAGGGACTGCGTGCACCGTTGCCGGGCCGACATGCCATGAACGTGCTGATGGAAAGCGCCGGCGCCGACGACGTGCACCATCCGGCGGCCTTCGACGAGTTCCTGGCCCACATGCTGGAAGAAGGCGTGATCGAGGATGCGGCCGTGGCGCGCTCCGGCACCGACGCCCGCTCGTTGTGGGCCGTGCGCGATGCCACGGCGGAATTTCCCATGCTGCTGCCCGGCATGGCGGCGTTCGACGTGAGCTTCTCGATCGCGGACATCGGCCGCGTCGCGCTGGAGTGCGAAGCCCTGCTGCGCGAACGGTGGCCGAGCGGCACCGCGCTGGTCTACGGCCACCTCGGCGACGGCAACCTGCACGTGATCGCGCATGCCGACGGCGGCCGGCCGGAGACCCGGGCGCAGATCGAGGCGCTGGTGTACGACCTGACGCGTCGCTACCGCGGCGCCGTGTCCGCCGAGCACGGCATCGGCCTCCTCAAGCGCAAGGTCCTGGGCCACACGCGCAGCCCCGCGGAGCTGGCGGCGATGCGCGCCGTGAAGCAGGCGCTGGACCCCAAGGGCATCCTCAACCCCGGAAAGGTGATCTGAATGAACGCATCCAAGACCAGGTTCCGCATCTGGGCGCAGGGCGCCACGGACAACGCGGGCCACCGCACCTATCTGGCGCAGTTGCTGCCCCACATGCAGGCGTGCGTCGACCCGGAGTTCGAGGTGGAGTTCCACACCACCACGCCCTCCGTGACCACGGTGCATGCGCTGTCCGAGTTTCGCTTTTCGCGCGAGGTGATCCGCAACGCGATCCGCGCCGAGCGAGAGCGCTACGACGTGTTCTTCATGAACCATTTTCAGGACGTCGGCCTCTACGAGGCGCGCGCCTCGGTGAACATCCCGGTGCTGGGGCTTGGCGAGACCAGCCTGCTGCACGCCTGCACGCTCGGGCGCAAGCTGGGGCTGCTCGCCATCAACCACGCCTTCATCCCGACGCATGCAGACCAGGTGCGGCGCTACGGCCTGGAGCAGCGGGTGGCCGGGATTCGCGCCGTCGACGCCACGATGGCCGACTGGATGGAGGCCTTCGCCTCGGCCGAGAAGAAGGCGGAACTGGAGCAGGTGTTCGTGCGCGAGGCCCGCCGGTTGATGGATTCGGGCGCCGACGTCATCGTGCCCACCGGCGGCATTCCCATGATGCTCTTCGGCGCGCCAGGCGCCCATGTCGATGGCGCGCCCGTCGTCAACGGTGTGACCGTGGTCCTGAAGGCCGCCGAGATGGCCGTGAAGCTGCGCCGCCTGGGCGCCGGGGTCACCAGCCGCGTGGCGCACTCCGGTTTCGCGCTGCCGAACGAGAAGACGCTGGACGAGTTCCTGAACCATGGCTGACGCGGGCGACCCGGTGCCGGCGTTCAAGGACCGGCTCGTCTTCGACGATGCCGCGGGCGAGCTGCGCGACGGATCGCGCCGCTATCTGCTGCTGCGGCCCGATGCACTGATGACCATGTTTCGCCTGCTGCCGACGGAGACCCGCGCACTCGCGCTGGGTGCGCTGGAACAGGCCGTGCACCAGCAAGGCTCGGACAGCGCGCGCGCCTACCTGGCGCACGGCGGCGGCGACGTCGACATGCTGCTGGCCATCATCGAGCGCACATCTCCGCAGCTTGGCTGGGGCACCTGGCGCTTCGAAGCGGACGGCGACACCCTGCGCCTGGAAGTGCACAACAGCCCCTTCGCGCACGCCTTCGGCCCTTCGGAGCAGCCGGTCTGCCATGCGGTGAAGGGCATGCTGCGCGGCCTGGCGGACCTTTGGCTCGGCTGCCCGACGCGAAGCGACGAGCTTCAATGCGCGGCGCAGCACCATCCGGCCTGTACTTTCGAGGCGCGCGCAGCTCAGGCCTCGCTGCAACGCGCCGGCTGAAAGCGCCTCGGGTGCCTCCACAAAAATGCGCCAGACGAATATTTGTCTTTAATGTGCAAAACGAATAAAATGCCGATATCTGCTTAGCGGATATTGAGCATGCAACAGTTCCTCTCCAATCCAACCCAGCTCGGTCATCTCCTGGCAAGCGCAAGAAAAGCCAGGCGGCTCTCGCAAGCCGAGGCCGGCGCGCGTGTCGGCATCAGCCAGAGCCGGCTGTCCGTCCTGGAGACGGATCCTTCCTCCTTGACGGTGGAGCAGCTGCTGGCGCTGACCGGCCTGTACGAACTGCGGATCCAGGTGCTCGACCGCGCCGGCCCCTCTGCGGCGGCCGAGTGGTAGGTCCATGGGAAGAAAGACGCACGCGCAAGCGCTGTCCGTGTGGGCCAATGGGGTCAGGGTGGGTTCCTGGCGCATTCCCGCACGCGGCCCCGTCGAGCTCAAGTACGACCAAGGCTGGATGGATTCGGACGTGGGCCGCCCGCTGTCCCTGTCCCTCCCTTTCGGGGTCGACGGGACCAGCCCGGTCAGGGGCGACCGCGTCGAGAACTACTTCGACAACCTGCTGCCGGACAGCGACATCCTCCGCAAGCGCATCGCGACCCGATTCAAGACCGCATCGCTGGAGCCGTTCGACCTGCTGAAGGCCGTCGGGCGGGATTGCGTGGGTGCGGTGCAGCTTCTCGCCGACGACGAGGCGCCCCAAGCCGTCCATCGCATTCAGGGAACGCCCCTGGACGACGAGGACATCGAGGCGCTGCTCGAGAAGTCGGTGTCTGTCGATGCGTTCGGTGCCGACGAGGACGAGGACGATTTCCGAATCTCGCTGGCGGGCGCCCAGGAGAAGACCGCGCTGCTGCGGCACGACGGCCAGTGGCTGCGACCGCACGGGTCGACGCCGACCACGCACATCCTCAAGCTCCCGCTCGGCCTGGTCGGGAACAGGAAGGTCGACCTCCAGGCTTCCGTCGAGAACGAGTGGCTGTGCCTGGCCATCCTTCGGGCCTACGGCCTCCCGGTGGCGGAGTCGGAGATCAAGACCTTCGGCGACCAGCGCGTGCTGAGCGTGAAGCGCTTCGACCGCCAATTGCATGCCAGCGGTACCTGGTACCTGCGACTGCCCCAGGAAGACTTCTGCCAGGCCCTCGGCGTATCGCCTCATCTCAAGTACGAGGCCGATGGCGGGCCGGGAGTGCAGAGTCTCGCCCAGGTGCTGAGGAACTCGGAGTCCGCCCAAGGCGACCTGCGCACGCTGCTCACCGCCCAGATCCTCTTCTGGATGCTGGCCGCACCGGACGGGCACGCCAAGAACTTCAGTCTCCACCTGCTCGCCCGCGGCCTGTACCGCATGACGCCGCTCTACGACGTCATGTCCATCTGGCCCGCGGCCGGCAAGGGGCCCAACCAGTTCAACTGGCACAGGGCCAAGCTGGCCATGGCGGTCGCGGGCAAGAACCGGCACTACCTCATGAAGGACGTGCAGCGCAGGCACTTCAACGCCATGGCGGCCCAGTGCTTCTACGCGCCCACGGCCGAGGCCCTCATCGAAGACATCCTCGATCGCACGCTGGACGTGATCGAGGAAGTGACTGCAAGCTTGCCGGACGATTTCCCCGCGCGGGTTGCGGACGGCATCCTGGAGGGCTTGGCCGATTCGGCCAGGCGGCTGGACGCGATGCCGGCGAACTGACAAAGGCCGCGCTTGACGGCTTTTCTTCAGCCTTTCAGCTCTGCAGCCGTTCCCGCCACTTGCCGGTAGACATTGGCGCCCAGTGCGCTGCCATGCACCGCCAGGTGCGCGCCCAACTGGATCGCCTGCAGCAGTTCGGCGGCCACCAGGCCTTGCGACAGGGCCGTGGGCACGATCCGTCGGATTGCATCCGCGTCGAAGGCCGTGAGGCACGCGTGCAATGCCAGCTGCACCAGGCTGCGCTCCGCCGGGCTCAGCCCGGTGCCGGGGCCGCCTTGCTCGACGAAGTCGAGCAGCACCTCGGCATAGCCGGGGTCGAGGCGCGCCACGCTGCGCAGGGCGAGGGCGTGCGCGGCACCGAGCCTGTCGATGCGGGCCTGGAGCCTTTCGTCGATGGCCGGCACGCCGTCCAGGTCGATGAACTCGCCCAGGATGTCGGTGGCCTGGCCCACGCGCGCGATGCCCTGCACGGCCACCAGGTGCAGCACGTCGAAGATGTCGGCCCGGCTGGCGCCGACCTCGAGCGCCCGCTTCATGTGGGTGTGCAGGCCGGCCTCGAAGAGATGCGACGACGAGCTGTCGAGCGCCACGTAGATCAGCTCCACCATGCGCTCGGTCAGTGGCCCCGAGCGGGCGGGATGGCCGGCGTAGCGCGCGTAGTGCTGCACGAAGCCGGGGCAGGCGTCGAGCATGGTCTCGGTCCAGGGGCGCCAGTAGCCGCGCTCGGCCATGAAGAACGCCTTGATCCGCGCGCGCTCGGCATCGCTCATCGCGGCGTCCCCGGCGCGGCCGCGCTGCATCGAAGGGTCTGACCGGTCAGGTACTGCGCGGCCGAACCGCAGACGAAGCGCAGCAGCGGATGCAGCGACCGCGGCTGCACGCCGGCCGGCACTTCCAGCGCATTGATGCGCAGGGCGCGGCTGCCCCACTCGCAGGCGAGGGTCGAGACCAGCATGCGGGCCGCGGCGCCATCGCCGGCATCCTGCCAGCGGCGCGCCGGCGCCGCGGGCAGCAGCAGGGTCAGGCTGGCCTGCTGCGGGTAGCGCGCTGCGAAGCGCGCAGCGGCCGCATGCACGGCCTGCAGCACGCCGGCCGACCCGCCGTGCAGCGGCGACAGGTCGAGGCAGGCCGCGTAGTGCGGCGGCGCGACGGTCGTCGGTGCGACGCCCTGCCAGGCGTCGCCATCGCCGCCGCAGACCTCCAGATGCATGGGCGTGTCCAGCGGCTGCGGCTGCAGTGTCGCGGGCGGCAAGGGCTGGCTGCCGCCATAGACCGACGAGCCGCCATTGACGGCCAGGACCTGGCCGTGCAACGGCGCCGCGCCGGTGCTGGCCAGGAAGTACAGCGCCTGCGCCATCTCGTCGGGCGCGGCCATGCGCCCGAGCGGGATCTTGCCCAAGGCGCCCGCGGGCTGGAGCCGGCCGGCCTGAATCAGTCCGTCCACCAGTTCGGTGCGGACGAATCCGGGCGCCAGCACCGTCACGCAGAGGTCGGGCCGGGCTTGCGCCAGGGCCAGGCTCTGGGCGATGAGTCCCGCCTTGCTCGGGCTGTAGGCGCCCCGCCATGGAATGGCATGCAGGCCGGCGCCCGAGGCGACGTTCACGATCCGTGCGCCCGGCTTCAGCCGCGGGCCGCAGGCATCGACCACCGCCGCCGGCGCCGCCAGGTTGAGCGCGAGCAGGCGTGCCATCTGCGCCGCGTCCTGGTCGGCCAGGGGCGTGTTGGAGGCATCCGACATGCCGGCGTTGTTGAGGATCGCATCGAGCGCGGGCAGGTCGTCGCCCAAGGCGGCGATCTGCGCCGGGTCGGTCAGGTCGATGGCCCACAGGCGGTGCGGGGCCGAGGCCGGCGCCGGCAGGCTGCGGCCCAGCTGCTGCAAGGCCGGCGCGTTGCGGTCGACCAGCACGCATTGCCAGCCCGCGCCGGCGAACAGCCGTGCGGTGTCTCGTCCGATGCCTGAAGCCGCACCGGTGATCAGGACGGTCTGCATCCGCGACACCGGCCGCGTTTCAGATATTGGTCAGCGTGATGCCGCCATCCACCACCAGCGCCTGGGCCGTGATGAAGGCCGCATCGTCGCTGGCCAGGAAGCAGATGCTGCGGGCGATGTCCTCCACGGTGCCCAGGCGCCCGAGCGGCGTGCGGGCGATGCGGTTGGCATCGCGCTCGGCATTGCGGTTGCGCTGCGTACCTTCGGTGGGAACGGCCGACGGGCAGACGGCATTGACGCGGATGTTGCGCGGGCCCAGCTCGGCGGCCGCGGCACGGGTGATGCCCAGGATGCCCGCCTTGATGCCGGAATAGACCACCGAGTTCGCGGCCGAGCGCAGGGCCGCCACCGACGCCACGTTCACGATCGCGCCGCCGCGCTCGGGGTCCATCAGGGCCACGGCCTCCTGCAGGCTCCAGAGGACCGACTTGAAGCCCACGTCCAGCATGCGCTCCACCGTCTCCGACATGATCTCGGGGATGGCCTGGTAGCGCACCCAGGCGGCGTTGTTCACCAGGATGTCGAAGCGTCCGCCCAGCCCATGCGCGCGCTGGATGGCCTCGCGGATGCCCTCGCGGCTGGCGATGTTCTGCACGATGGCATGGGCCTGGCCGCCGCGTGCGCGGATCTCGTCCACCACCGGCATGACCAGTTCTTCCTTGAGGTCGTTGACGCCGACGATGGCGCCGCGGGCGGCCATCTGCAACGCGGTTTCGCGGCCGATGCCGGCGCCGGCGCCTGTGATGAGGGCCACGCGGCCGAGCAGATCCTGGTTCATTCGAATTCCTTGGTTCATACAGACTGGATGAAGTCGCGGCCGACCTGGCTGGCCAGCGCGCCGGCGCCGAAGGCGGCATCGAATTTGCGCACTTCGCGCAGCGCGTAGTGCAACGGCACTTCCCAGGTGAAGCCCATGCCGCCGTGCAGATGAATGGATTTCTCCAGCACGAAGGCGGCACTCGCCAGCGCGTTGGCCAGCACCGGCCGCGTGGCGCGCACGCGGCCGTCTTCGTCGGTGTCCAGCACGCGCTGGATGCCGGCGCTGGCGGCCTCCTGCTGCAGCCGCATGCGGGCCAGCAGGTGGCGCACGGCCTGCTTGGCCGACAGCGGGCGTCCGAACTGCACCCGGGTCGCCATGTAGCCGGCCGTGGTGGCCAGGGCCGACTCGGCCGCACCGTTCACGAAGCCGGCGATCAGGATGTGGCTGTCGCGCTGCAGGGCGGCGAAGGTGGCGGCGTCCAGCGTCGCCAGCACCTTGGCGCCGTCGAGCGCCAGCCACGACTGGGGGTGCTCCGGGTCCAGCGCTTCGTCCTCCTGGATCTCGATGCTTCGCAGGTCCAGCAGGGTGCCGCCGCCCTGGCCATCGGCCACCAGCACCCAGTCGCAGTCCCTGGCGCCGCGCGCCTGGCCGGCCAGCCCGTCCTGCAGGCTGCCCTGCAGCGCCCAGGTGGCCACGCGTTCGCCGCTGGCGAGCTTTGCTGCCAGGGGCGAGTCGCCCAGCGCCTTGGCGACCAGCAGGTTTTCCAGCAGCGGCCAGTGCAGCCGCAGCTTGCCGGCCTCGGCCGCGATGGGCAGGGCGAAGGCGATGCCCAGCGCGAGCCCGCCGGCGTCCTCCTGCGCGCACACGCCGCACAGGCCCGCGGCGGCCAGGACGCGGGCGGCGTCGCGGAAGTCGCGCGCCTGCGCATCCTGGATCGCCTCGGCCGCGGCCTGGGCGAACTCCTCGGGCCGGAGATCGTTGTCTGAGTTGCTCATGCCAGGTCCTTGGGCAGATCCATGATGCGCTGCGCGATGATGTCCAGCTGCACTTCGGTGGTGCCGGCATAGATGGTCTCGGCACGCGAATAGAAGTAGGCGGTGGTGAAGTGCTTGCGCGCGCGCTGCGCCAATGCGCTGGAGCGCGGGTTCACTTGCGACACGAGCGCCAGCGCCAGCCCTGCGAAGGCCTGGTGGCACTCGGACCAGTACAGCTTGGTGAGCGAACCCCGGGCACCGATCTTCTCGCCGGCCATCATCCGGTTCACGGTCTGCTCGACCAGCCCCTTGAGCGCATCGATCTCGCCCACCACCTCGCCGATGCGGCGCTGGGTGCTGCCGTCGTCCAGCAGCCGGGACAGCTGCGGATCGGACTTGCAGGCGGCGACCAGCTGGCGCAGCTCGCAGTCGAAGCGCCAGGCGCGGTACATGCGGTTGGTCGCGCGTTCGATGGACAGCACGCGGATGGCCGCGTTCCAGCCCTCGTCCGGTGCGCCCAGGCGCGCGCTGTCGGGCACCACGACGTTGTCGAAGAAGACTTCGGCGAAGGACACCTTGCCGTCGATCGACTTGATGGGCACCACCCGGATGCCGGGCGTGTCCATGGGCACGGCGAACATCAGCAGGCCGCGGTGCTTGTCGGCCACCGTGCCGGTGCGGGTCAGCAGCAGGCAATAGCGCGCCTTGGCGGCGCCGCTGGTCCAGATCTTCTGGCCGTTGATGCGCCAGCTGTCGCCCTCCGGCACGGCCCGGGTCCGCAGGCGCGCCAGGTCCGAGCCCGCGTCGGGCTCGGAAAAGCCCTGGCACCAGTAGTCGCGCATGGCGAGGATGCGCGGCAGGAACAGCTGCTTCTGTTCTTCGGTGCCCACAGTCTGGATGATGGGGCCCGCCAGTTCCTTGCCGATCGAGCTCACGCTCTCCGGCATGGCCAGCGCGCCGACCTCCTTGTTGACGACCAGGTGCTCGCGCAAAGTCAGGCCGAGGCCGCCATAGGCCTTGGGCCAGGTCATGCCCGCCAGGCCGGCGTCGTACATCGAAGCCTCCCAGGCCCGGCACTCGTCCAGCGTGGGCGTGCGGTAGTCGACGCTGTCGGCGCGCATGTGCGCGGGCAGGTGGGTGCCCAGCCATTGGCGGGCGTACTGGCGGTAGACGGCCGGGCCCGCTGCAGCGTCCGGGATGGCCGGGTTCTTTTCCATGTGCATGAGAGCCTCAGGGGGCAGGGCGGTTGCGGGAGGTGGGAACCATCAGGGCGTCCAGGACCAGGACGCCTTCGCCTTGCGGCTTGACCAGGATGGGGTTCATGTCGATCTCGGCCACGTCGGCGGCATGGCGGCAGGCGAACGCCGACAGCAGGGCCACCGTGCGCGCGGCGGCGGCCACGTCGGCCTTGGGGCTGCCGCGGGCACCGTCCAACAGCGGGAACATCTTCAGGCTGCGGATCATCCGCAGGGCTTCGTCCTCGGAGACCGGCGCCACCTGCACCGCGACGTCCTTCAGGATCTCGGCATAGATGCCGCCCAGCCCGACCATGACCACCGGGCCGAACACCGGGTCGCGCGAGACGCCGGCGATCAGCTCCACGCCGCCGCGGACCATCGGCGCCACCAGCACGCCGTCCAGCCGTGCCTCGGGCGCGTGCTGCCGGGCGTTGGCCATGAGGCGGTCGTAGGCCTGCCGGACGGCATCGTCGTCCTGCAGGCCCAGTGCCACGCCGCCGATCTCGGTCTTGTGGGCGATGTCTTCCGAGGCGATCTTGAGCACCACCGGGTAGCCGGTGGCGCGGGCGCTGCGCACGGCCTCGTCGGCCGAGGCCACGATCTCTTCGCGCGGCACGCTGATGCCGGCGGCCGCCAGCGCCTTCTTGGCCTGGAGCTCGTTGCGGAACACGGCGGCATCCACGCTGTCGACCGGGCCGTCGTAGGTGGCGGCGGCGGGCAGGCTGCCGAGCTGGCCGAGCCGGACCAGGCCCGCCAGCCCGGCGGCCGCCGCCGGGATGGTCGGGAACACCGGAATGCCCAGCGCATTGATCTCGGCCACCGCATCGGGCGGACCCTGGCTGATGATGACCAGCAGGCGCTCCGGATGGCTGGCCCGGACCTTGGACAGTGCCTCCAGGTACACGCCGCGCAGGCGCGGGTTGTACAGCGACAGGGCCAGCAGCAGCACCAGCGTGCTGCCGTTGGCATCGTCCTGCAGCGCGCTCAGCATCTTCAGCAAAATGTCGGGCCGCGCCGACATCTGGGCCGACGCATCCACCGGGTTGTTCGTGCCGGCGGTGGGTACGGCCTCCCGGATGCGGGCCCGGGTGGTCTCGGCGAGCTGCGGCAGGGTCATGCCGGCCTGCACCATCGCGTCGGCCATCATGATGCCGAAGCCGCCGGAGGCGGCCACCAGCGTCACGGCGTCGGTGGCGGGCAGGCGCTCGCGGCCCAGCAGGGCGGCGGCATGGCCTACGTCGAGCAGCTCTTCGAACGAGCGCACGCGCAGCACGCCATGGCGGCGGAAGACGGCGTCGAACACGGCGTCGGAGCCCATCAGCGCGCCGGTGTGCGAGGCGGCGGCGGCCTGGCCTTGCTCGGTGGCGCCGATCTTGAGCACGATCACCGGTTTGTGCTGCCTGCGCGCCAGGTCCAGCGCTTCGAACAGGCGGCCGG
Source organism: Variovorax davisae (assembly GCF_030316845.1). GTDB lineage: Bacteria > Pseudomonadota > Gammaproteobacteria > Burkholderiales > Burkholderiaceae_C > Variovorax > Variovorax davisae. The sequence goes on along the minus strand of NZ_JASZYS010000006.1, from coordinate 106,512 downwards.
CATCGCGGCAGGTTTCCATGGCGCACAGGATGATGCGGGTGCCCTCGTCCTGCGCCAGCGCCGCGATGCCGTCGGCCACGTCCACGTCGGCTTCGTTGCCGGTCGCGATGAAGCGGCTCACGCCCAGGCCGCGCTCGGCCATGTTGCGCATCGTGAAGCTGCCGATGTTGCCGGACTGGGAGACGATGCCGACCTGTCCGGCCGGCGGCAGGCTCTGCTCCAGCGCGATCGAGAACGAGCCCACCAGCCGGTCGGCCACGTTGACGGTGCCCAGGCAGTTCGGGCCCAAGAGGCGCATGCCGTGGTTGCGCGCGACCCGCACCAGCTCGGCCTGCAGGGCCGCGCCTTCGGGGCCGGCCTCGGCGAAGCCCGCGGTGAGCACGATCACGCCGCGCACGCCGCGGCTGCCGCAGTCGCGCACCGCCTGCAGCGTGGCTTCCACCGGCACCGCCAGGATCGCCATCGCCGGCGCCGTGGGCGTGTCCAGAATCGAGGCATAGGCCTGCAGGCCCTGGATGGTGCCGCCCTTGGGGTTGACCGGATAGATCGGGCCGGCATAGCCGTACTTGCGCAGCAGCTGCACCGGGCGGCCGCCGATCTTGGTGATGTCGTCGGAGGCGCCGATGACGGCCACGCCGTCGGCCTCGAAGAAGGCGTCGAGCCCGGTGCCCGGGGCGGCTTGAACCTGGGTCAGCATGGTCTCAGCGTCCCTTGAAAACCGGCGCGCGCTTCTCGAGGAAGGCCATGCGGGCTTCGCGGGCGTCCTCGGTCTTCGACAGGGCCATGGTGAACTCCTGTTCGAAGCGATAGGCATCGCGTTGCGGCATGACGTCCACCATGTTGGCGGCGCGCTTGGCATAGGCGATGGCCAGCGGCGCCTTGGATGCGATCTCGCGCGCCAGCGTCATCGTGAAGGGCAGCAGGTCCTTCTCGGCCAGCACGTCGTCGACCACGTTGCGCTTCAGCAGGTCGTGCGCGCTCAGGCGCTGGCCGGTGAAGAACATGCGGCGCAGGGTGGAGCGGCCGAACAGGGTCTTGAGCATGGAGGCGCCGCCGGCCAGGCCGACGTTGATCTCGGGCATGCCCACGGTGGCGTTCTCCGAGGCATACAGGATGTCGCAGGCGGCGGCCAGGCCGAAGCCGGCGCCCAGCGCCGCGCCGTTGATGGCGGCAATCACGGGCTTGGCGCACTCGCGGATCGCGTTGCCGGTCTCGCGAGTGATGCGGTTGTGGGCGAGGAAGTCGCCGGCGACATCGGCGTCGGGCCGGTCCTTCAGGTCGGCGCCGGCACAGAACACGCTGCCCGCGCCGGTCAGGACGGCGCAGCGGATGTCCGTGCGCTCGGAGATGGCGTCGAAGGTGGCCACCAGCGCGTGGCGCATCTCGCGGCTCAGTGCATTGACCGGCTTGCGGTCCATGGTGACCAGTCCCACGCCGCCTTCCACTTCCAGACGAACCCATTCATCACTCATACGTCACCTCTGCAATAAAAAGACGCTTTGTCTCGGTTTTAATACGCTCGATCGATTATAGAAATCGCGTTGAATTTGATCTCTCATTTTTCCGGGAGAGTGTTCTGCAAAAAATGAAGCATTCCCCGGCGGATGGGTCGGCAGAGGGTCGCTAACATGAACCGAATCCTGTCCATGGGTCGCCATTGTCATTTGCGCAATTGAATTGATTTGGCCGATCCAATTCAATTGAAGATTGCAAATGAAGCGCGAAAATGAATATCCGACGCCTCGGTGATTTGAAGACCGCCCTGGGCGAATGCCCGGTGTGGCACGGGCAGCAGCTCTGGCTGCTGGACTGCCGCGCCGGCCTGGTGCTGGCGCTGGACCCCGACACCGGGGCGGTGACGGCGCGTCACGAGGCGCCCGCGCCCCTGGGCGCGTTCGCCTTCAACGGCGACGACCGCATCGTGCTGGCGCTGAAGGAGGAGATCGCGGCGCTGGACCTGCGCAGCGGTCGGCTGCGCCCGCTGGCGCGCATCGAGCACAGCCATCCCGACCTGCGGCTGAACGACGGCATCGCGCTGGCCGACGGCAGCTTCGTGGTCGGCACCATGCACGTGTTCCGCGCGGCCGACGAGCCGCCGCTGGGCGGGCTGTACCGGCTCGACACCGAGCTGCAGCTGCACAAGCTGGACGAGGGCCTGGGCATCACCAACGGCCCCTGCGTGAACGCGGTGAACGGCCGCCTGCATGTGGCCGACAGCGCCGCGCGGGTCGTCTATTCGTATGCGATCGAGGCCGACGGCCGCCTGGCCGACAAGCAGGTGTTCGTGCGCACCGACGCCCAGGACTCCGGGCCGGATGGCTGCTGCTTCGACAGCGAAGGCGGCCTGTGGACGGCGCTGGTGCGGGTGGGGGCGCTGGCCCGCTTCGACCTGCAGGGCAGGCTGACCCACCAGGTCGCGCTGCCGGTGGCCCACCCGAGCGCGCTGTGCTTCGGCGGGCCGGCGATGGACGACCTGTTCGTCACGACCATCAGCGACAGCGGCCGCCTGAGCGCCTCAGGGCCGCTGGACGGCGCCGTGCTCAAGCTGAGCGGCCTGGGCTTCAGCGGCGCGGCCCGCCCCGAGTGCCGGATGCCGCTGTAGGCCGCGCGGCGGTCAGGCCGCGGGCGGGGCGTCGAGCCCGGCGGCCTTGCTGTGGGCGGAAAAGCGCAGCTCCGGCCCCGCCACGTGCTCGGCCACGAAATCCAGGAACAGGCGGATCTTGGCCGGGATGATGGGGGTGTCGAGGATGGTGGCGTACATGCCCTCGTCGAAGCCCTTGTTGCTGATGCGATGGTCGCTCAGAACCCGGACCAGCCGGCCCTGGCGCAGGTCGTTGTGCACCGTGTAGTCGTCGAGCAGCGCCAGCCCTTCGCCCAGCCGCGCCAGTTCCAGCAGGGCGATGCCGTTGTTGCTGACATGGCGCGGCTTGAACGCGATGGCGCTGGTCTGCGCCGGCTGCTTGAACTGCCAGGTGTATTCGTCGCCGGGCAGCTGGTAGGCCAGGCAATCGTGCGCCAGGATGTCTTCGGGCGCCTGCAGGGCGGGCTTGCCGGCCAGGTAGGCCGGCGTGGCCACCAGGTAGCGATCGCTCTGGAACAGCATGCGGCGCTTGACGCCGGCCTCCACCGGCGGCGAGATCCGGAAATCGATATCGATCTGGCTGCGCCGCAGGTCGGCCGCCGTCTCGCCCAGCGTGAGCTCGATATGGATCTCGGGGTAGCGCTTGCGGAACGCGGCAATCAGCGGCGGCAGCACGCCCAGGCCGAACATCACGCGCGAATGCACCCGCAGCAGGCCCTGCGGCGCGCTGCTGATCGCCGTGATGTTGGTCTGCAGCTCGTTGATGCGCCACAGGATGCCCTCCAACTGGCGCGCGTATTCCTGGCCCGACTCGGTCAGCGCGACCTGGCGCGTGGAGCGCAGCAGGAGCTTGACCTTCAGCTCCTCCTCGATGTCGGTGATCATGCGCGACACGCCGGTGGCGGAGACGCCGAAGCGGCGCGCGGTCTCGGAAAAGTTACGGGTCTGGGAGATGGACAGGAACAGCTCCATGGCGCGCAATCTATCCATCAGTCCTCCAGTCTCCGCAGTTCAGATCTGCAATTTCTTCCATTATCGAATCAGCTGGCCTGCCCGAGAATTTGCGGACCCCTCGCGGGCCCGATTTTTCGCGGAGACAGCACACATGGATTTCGGAATATTCATTCTCGCCCAGCAACGGGGCTATCACCAGACTTCGCAGCAGGTCATCCAGAACTCCATCGAGCAGACTGTTGCTGCGGAGCAGGCCGGCTTCGGCAATGCCTGGTATGCGGAGCATCATTTCAACAATTACTCGCTCTCGCCGTCGCCGTTGATGATGGTCGCCCACATGGCGGCCAAGACGACGCGCATCCGCCTGGGCACGGCGGTCTGCATTCTTCCACTCTACCAGCCGGCCCGCTTCCTGGCCGAGGTCGGTTTCGTCGACACGGTGTCCAACGGGCGCCTGGACCTGGGCGTGGGCTCGGGCTACCAGGAGTTCGAGTTCGAGCGATTCGGCGTCCAGATCGCCGACGCCAGCGCGATCTACAACGAATTCCTGGACATCCTGCCCAAGGGCCTGACGCAGAAGATCTTCGAGTACGAAGGCCGCTTCCTCAAGGTGCCGCCCAGCTCGATCGCGGTGCGCTGCGTCCAGGACCCGATGCCGCCGCTGTGGATCACCTCGGGCAACCCGGTGGCCCTGGGGCGCGGCGTGCGCGAAGGCCACAACCTGTTCGTGACCGCGCTGCTCAACGGCAACGAAGCCATCCAGGGACTGCGCCAGCGCCTCGACAAGGTGGCCGAGGACAACGGCAAGGACCTGGACCGCGACGTGAAGTTCGGCTTCCTGCGCTGCGCCTATGCCTCCGACAACCCCGCCGAGATCGACGCCTACCTGGATTGCGCGCGCTTCCAGCGCCGCATTTCCGAGAGCCTGAAGTTCCGCCGCTCGCAGTCCGACGACGGCTACATGATCAAGGAAGTGCCGTCCGAGACCGACCCCACGATGGAGCAGCTGCGCCGGAACCTGCCGGTGGGCTCGGTCAACCAGGTCATCGACAAGATGCTGGAGGAGATCAGCATCCTGCGCCCCAAGCACATCGCACTGCAGACCCAGCTGGGCGACTTCGACCAGAAGACCATGCTCCGGCAGATCGATCTCTGGGGTGAAAAAATCATCCCCGCCATCCAGAAGGCGTTGGGACGCCAGCAGCCGGCGACCGACGCACTGGCTGCCTGACCCGAATTCCATCGGCAGGCCCCTGGCCCGGGGCACCTGCACCGGGTCCGCACCCGCGGACCCCTATCCCCCAACACTTCGCGCAGTCGAACCAGGAGACAACCATGAACAACACACTCATCCAGCGCCGCACGGTCCTGCTCGGCGGCATGCTGCTCGGCGCCGGCGTCAAGGCCATGGCCGCCCCGGAGCCGTGGCCTTCGCGCCCGATCCGCCTGGTGGTGGCCGGCTCGGCCGGCGCGGGTGGCGACATCTTCGCTCGCCTGATCGCCGAGCCCTTGTCGAGAACGCTGAAGCAGCCGGTGGTGGTGGACGCCAAGCCGGGCGCCAACGGCCTGATCGCCTGCGACACGGTGGCCAAGGCGCCGGGCGACGGCTACACGCTGCTGTTCGCGCCGTCGTCGTCCATCCTCATCAATCCGGTGATCCATCCGAAGCTGCCCTACAACGCGGAGACGGACCTGGTGCCGGTCACGCAGGTCGGCGCCGCGGGCATCCTGCTGATGACGAACCCGAGCACCGGCTTCAAGAACCTGGCCGACATGGTCGCCTACGCCAAGTCGCATCCCGGCAAGCTGGCCTACGGCTCGTGGGGCACGGGCTCGTCCGGCCACCTGGCCATGGAAGGCATCAAGGCGCACTACGGCCTGGACATGCCCCACGTGCCGTACAAGACGATCGTCACCGAAGTCACCGACCTGATCGCCAACAACATCAGCGTCGCCTTCACCGACATCGCGTCGCCCATTCCGCACATGCGCAACGGCCGGCTGGTGGCGCTGGGCCAGACGGGCTCGCAGCGCTGGCCGGCCACCCAGGACGTGCCCACCCTGGCGGAGCAGGGCTACAAGTTCGAGGCCGACGGCTGGTACGGCGTGTTCGCCCCGGCGGGCACCCCGACGGCCATCATCGACCGGCTCAACGAGGAGATCAACCGCCTGCAGAAGACCGACGAGGTGCGCCAGAAGATCGAGGGGCAGAACATGATCGTGCCGCCCAGCCGCACGGCCAAGCAGTTCGCCGCCTCGGTCAAGAAGGACGCCGCCATCTGGCAGGGCCTGGCGAAGGTGACCGACCTGAGCGAGAAATAGGCAGCGCGCACGCGCCGGGGAACGGGGCCTCGAGGCCCCGTTTTTTTTTGCCTCGGACGGCCGATCCCGCGCTTTTTTGCAGGACTGAATCGCGCGCCGACCGTATTCCCGATCGGCGGGTGCGACCGCAGAATTCCTGCATCGCACATCACTCATTGGAAGCGGGGCAAGACATGGAATTCGGCGTATTCATCCTGGCGCAGCAGCGCGGCTATCACCAGACTTCGCAGCAGGTGATCCAGAACTCGATCGAGCAGACCGTGGTGGCCGAGCAGGCCGGCTTCGACACCGCCTGGTACGCGGAGCACCACTTCAACAACTACTCGCTGTCGCCCTCGCCGCTGATGATGATCGCCCACATGGCAGCCAAGACCCGGCGCATCCGCCTGGGCTCCGCCGTGTGCATCCTGCCGCTGTACCACCCGGCGCGCTTCCTGGCCGAGGTGGGCTTCGTCGACACGGTGTCCAACGGCCGGCTGGAGCTCGGCATCGGCTCGGGCTACCAGGCGTTCGAGTTCGAGCGCTTCGGCGTGAAGATCGAGGAGTCGGGCGCGATCTACAACGAGTTCCTGGACATCCTGTCCAAGGGCCTGACGCAGAAGATCGTCGAATACGACGGCCAGTACCTGAAGCTGCCCCCGAGCTCGATCGCCGTGCGTCCGGTGCAGGATCCGATGCCGCCGCTGTGGATCACCTCGGGCAACCCGGTCACGCTGGGCCGCGGCGTGCGCGAAGGCCACAACCTGTTCGTGACGGCGCTGCTCAACGGCACGGAGGCGGTCGCGACGCTGCGCGAGCGGCTCGACAAGGTGGCGGCGGACAACGGCGCCGACCTCGACGAGGACGTGAAGTTCGGCTTCCTGCGCTGCGCCTTCGCCTCCGACAAGGCCTCCGAGATCGACGCCTACCTGGACAACGCGCGCTTCCAGCGCCGCATCTCGGAAAGCCTCAAGTTCCGCCGCGCCCAGTCGGACGACGGCTACATGGTCAAGGAAGTGCCGTCGCCCACCGACCCGAGCTTCGAACAGCTGCGCAAGAACCTGCCGGTGGGTTCGGTCAACCAGGTGATCGACAAGATGCTGGAAGAGATCAGCATCCTGCGGCCCAAGCACATCGCGCTGCAGACCCAGCTGGGCGACTTCGACCAGAAGACCATGCTGCGCCAGATCGAGCTGTGGGGCGAGAAGATCATCCCGGCGATCCGCAAGGAAGTCGATTCGATGAACGCCGTCGCCGCCTGAGGCACCGTCACCGATGCGCGCTCCCCTCGCTTTCGACAAGGCCGCCCTGCAGGGCCGGGTGGCCGTGGTCACCGGTGCCTCCGGCGGCCTGGGCCTGGCCATCTGCCAGCAGCTGCGCGCGATCGGCGCGCAGGTGGTGCAGGCCGACATCAGCCATCCGGCCACGCCGACCGAGGCCGACGGCCTGCTGTCGGTGCACTGCGACATCGCCGAGCCGACATCGGTCGCCGCGCTGGCGGCGCTGACGCGCGCGCGCTTCGGCCGCTGCGACGTGCTGGTCAACAACGCGGCCATCAGCGCGGCGCCGGTGGGTCTCGAGGACCTGCCGATCGAGCTCTGGGACCGGATCTTCCGCGTCAACCTGCGCGGCGCCCTGCTGTGCGCGCAGGCCCTGGTGCCGATGATGTTCGAGCGCGAGGCGGGCAGCATCGTCAACGTGGCGTCGATCGCCGCGCAGGTGCCCACGCGGGTTGGCGCCTACGGGCCGACCAAGGCCGCGCTGCAGGCGTTGACCCGCCAGATGGCCGTGGAATGGGGCCCGCGCGGCATTCGTGCCAACGCCGTCAGCCCCGGCATGATCCGCACGCCGCTGTCGGAGCCGCACTACCGCGACGAGGGCACGTTGCAGGCCCGCACCTCCAGGATTCCCGCCCGCCGCCTCGGGCTGCCGGCGGACATCGCGGATGCCGTGTGCTTCCTGGCCAGCGATGCGTCCGCCTACGTCAACGGGCAGGACATCGTGGTCGACGGCGGCTTCCTGAAGGCCTCGCTCACCAATCTCTACGGAAGTTCGCCATGAATCCCGCCATCGAATCGCCCAAGCGGCTGCAGAACGTGTTCGTGGTGGCCGAACGGCCCGCCGAGCTCCATGCCTTCTACGCATCGGCGCTCGGGCTCCAGCTCAAGTTCCGCGACCAGGACCGCTGGATCCAGTACGGGGTGGGCAACACCAGCGTCGCGCTGGCCTGCCGCGAAGAAGCGGTGCCGGCGACTTCCGGCGTCGTCATGGTGTTCGAGGTGGAGGACTTCGCCGCCACCGCGCAGCGGGTCGCCGCCTTGGGCGGCGAGGTGCTCGGCATGCGCGACATGGGCGCGCACGGCGCGGTGCTGTCGCTGCGCGACCCCGAGGGCAACATCGTCCAACTCTTCAAGCGCCAGGGGAGCACGCCATGAGCCAGCCGACGCCGCACACCGAGCCCATCGACCCCAAGCTGTTCCGCCAGCTGCTGGGCTGCTTCCCCACCGGGGTGGCCGTCATCACGACCCGCACGCCGGACGGCAAGCCGGTCGGGCTGACCTGCAACTCCTTCAGCTCGGTCTCGCTGGAGCCGCCGCTGGTGCTGTTCAGCCTGCGCAAGGCGAGCAGCCTGCTGGGCACCTTCGTGGAGGCCGACAGCTTCGCCATCAACATCCTGTCGCAGAGCCAGGACCAGCTGTCCGGGCGTTTCGCGTCGAGCAAGATCGCCGACAAGTTCGAGGGCGTGGCCTGGCGTCCCGGCCCGCTCGGGACGCCGCTGGTCGACGACTGCCTGGCCAGCTTCGAGTGCCGGGTCCATGCCCGCCACGAGGCCGGCGACCACGAGATCTTCATCGGCGAGGTGAAGCACATGCACAGCGGCTGCGCCGACCATGCCCTGGTGTTCTACAAGGGTGCCTACATGATGCTGGCCGAGTCGCTGCGCCAGCGGGTGCTCGAAGGGCAGTTGGGATCGGTCGACATCGACGAGGCCTACCGCGCGCTCTACGGCAAGCTGCTGCGGCTGGCTTGCGACCGGGCCAGCGCCGAGGAGGTGGACGAGATCGAGGCCGCCGTCGACGAGATCGAGCAGCACCAGGACGCGGACGCGCTGCCGCGGCGCATCGAGGCGACGGCGCGCTTCTTCTCGTCGATCAGCCTGGCCGGCCACAACGAAGCGCTGCGGCTCATGGCCCAGACCATGACCACCGTGCTGCGCGAGCGCATGACGCACGTGATCCCGGTGCGACCCCGGCCCGACGTGTTCCCGCTGCGGCGCAAGGTGGTCCGGTGCCTGCGGGCGCGTGACCCCGAGGGCGCCGTGGCTGCGCTGGACGAACTGATCACGATGCTGCGCAAGGACGATGCGGCGCAGGTCGAGCAGGGCGGGGTGGCGGCGCCGGTCGAACCCTGACCGCTGCGGCGCAAGGGCGGCAAGCGTTCCCCTAGAATCCGCCCCCCGCCTTCCTGCCCACGCCGTGGGTGCCGCACCATGCCCCACATCCGCGTCGAGCGCCTCGTCAAGACCTATCGCATCTCCGAGCGCGATCCGGGCCTGCTCGGGGCGATGCGCGGCCTGCTGCAGCGGCGCCAGCGCACGGTCGAGGCCTTGTCCGGCGTCTCCTTCGCGCTGGAGCGCGGCGAGCTGCTCGGCTTCATCGGACCGAACGGCGCCGGCAAGTCCACCACCATCAAGATCCTGGCCGGCATCCTGCGGCCGGACAGCGGGCGGGTGGAGGTCGGCGGGCGCGACCCCTTCGCCGATCGCGAGCGGCATGTCGGCCGCATCGGCGTGGTGTTCGGGCAGCGCACCCAGCTGTGGTGGGACCTGCCGGTGGGCGAGGGCTTCGACCTGCTGCGCGACATCTACCGCGTCGAGCCGGCGCGCTACCGGCGCACCCGCGACGAGCTGGTGGCCTTGCTCAGGCTCGAGCGCGTGCTCGACCAGCCGGTGCGCCAGCTGTCGCTCGGCCAGCGCATGCGCGCCGAGATCGCCTCCGCGCTGCTGCACGAGCCCGACCTGCTGTTCCTTGACGAGCCGACCATCGGCCTCGACGCGCCGTCGAAGCTGGCGGTGCGCGACTTCGTGCGGCGTGCCAACCGCGAGCGCGGCACGACCGTGCTGCTGACCACCCACGACATGCACGACATCGAGGCGCTGGCCGAGCGCGTGATCGTCATCGGCCACGGCCGCGTGCTGGCCGACAGCCCGGTGGAAGCCCTGCGGGCCCAGGTGCTGGCCGCGCGCAGCGCGGCGCAGCCGCCGGGCGAGGACATGCGGCTCGAAGACCTGGCGATCGAAGAGGTGATTTCACGCTTCTACGCCATGCATGGCGCGGCCGAGGCATGAGGCTGCAGGATCTGCTGCGGCCCTACACGGCCGCCTTCGCCTCGCGCTTCCTGCAGATGCTGCAGTACCGCACGGCGGCGCTCGCCGGCTTCGGCACCCAATGCTGGTGGGGCGGCATCAAGGTGATGGTGCTGGCCGCCTTCTATGGCGGCGCCGAGGCGGGCGATGTCCCGATGACGCTGGCGCACGCGATCACCTACACCTGGCTGGCGCAGGGCCTGCTCACGCTGCTGCCCTGGGCCGGCGACCCCGAGGTGGCGCAGGCGGTGCGCACCGGTTCCGTCGCCTACGACCGGCTGCGGCCGGTCGATGCCTATGCGCTGTGGTACGTGCGCAGCGCGGGCTGGATCGCGGCGCGCGTGCTGCCGCGGCTGGCCCTGATGGTGGCCTTCGCCGGCGTCGCCCTGCCGCTGCTGGGATGGGGCGAATGGGGCTGGCAGCCGCCCGCGGGCCTGGCGGGCGCACTGGCCTTTGCCGTTTCCGCGCTGCTGGCGCTGCTGCTGTCGGCGGCGCTCGTGATGCTGCTCAACGTGGCGGCCGCCGCGGCGCTCAACGAGCGCGGCATCAACGCGCTGGCGGCGCCGGTGGTGATCGTGCTGTCGGGCAACCTGCTGCCGCTGGCCCTGCTGCCCGACCCCTGGCAGACGGCCCTGCTGCTGCAGCCGCTGGCCGGCCTGATGGACATTCCGATGCGGCTCTACGTGGCGCAGTTCACGGGCTGGCAGGCGCTGGGCGGGCTGGCGCTGCAGGCCGGCTGGACCGTCGTGCTGGTGCTGCTCGGCCGCTGGTGCATGGCGCGCACGATGCGCCGGCTCGAAGTGCAGGGCGGTTGAAATGAACGGGTTTTCGCTCTTCTTCCGGCTCGTGGCCGGCTCGCTGCGGGGGCAGGCCCGCTATCCGGCCTCGGCCCTGATGCTGACGGTGTCGCAGTTCCTGGTGACCGGCATCGAGGTGGTCGCGATCTGGGCCCTGTTCGATCGCTTCGGCAGCGTGCAGGGCTGGCGCATCGGCGAGGTGGCGCTGTTCTACGGCCTGGTCAACGTGATGTTCGCGCTGGCCGACGCGCTCGGGCGCGGCTTCGACGTGCTGGGCACCGAGTTCCTGCGCACCGGCGCCTTCGACCGCCTGCTGCTGCGGCCGCGCGCGCTGGCGCTGCAGCTGGTAGGGCACGACCTGCGCATCAGCCGCCTGGGCCGGCTGCTGCAGGGCCTGCTGGTGCTGGTGTTCGCCAGCCTGCAGGCGCCGATCGCCTGGACGCCGGCGCACCTGGCGCTGGCGCTGTTCGCGATCGGCGGCGGCGTGGCGCTGTTTCTCGGCATCCTGGTGCTGCAGGGCACGCTGGCCTTCTGGACCGTCGAGAGCCTGGAGGTCGCCAACGTCTTCACCTATGGCGGCGTGGAAGCCGGCCAGTACCCGATCGCGTTGTACGCGCGCTGGTTCCGGCGCCTGCTGACCTTCGTCGTGCCGCTGGCCTGCGTCAGCTACTACCCGGGGCTGGCGATCCTCGGGCGGGCCGACCCGTTCGGTGCGCCGGCATGGGTGGGATGGATCTCGCCGTCGGCCGGCTTCGCCTTCCTCGCGCTCTCGTTCGCGGCCTGGGCCAGGGGCGTGCGGCACTATGCCTCGACGGGGAGCTGAGGCGCGGGCGTCAGAGCAGCTTTCGGTAGACCACGAAGCCGGATTTCTCGGCCACCCGGTCGTAGAGCCGCATCGCCGTGGCGTTGGTCTCGTGGGTCTGCCAGTACACCCTTGGCGAACCGCCGCCGCTGCATGCGCGCAGACCGCTTCGATCAGGGCGCGCGCGACGCCCCGGCCCCGGGCCGCCTCGACCGTGAACAGGTCCTGCAGGTAGCAGCTCATGCCGATCTGGGTGGTGCTGCGGTGGTAGAGGCAATGCGCCAGGCCCAGCACGCCGTCGGCACCCTCGGCGACCAGCGCGTGCATCGGCTCCTCGGGGTCGAGGAAGCGCGCCCACGTGGTGGCCGTGATCTCGGCCGGCAACGCGGTCGGACCGCTGCGGCCATAGAAGGCGTTGTAGCCGTCCCAGAGAGGCTTCCAGGCCGCGAAGTCGGGCTGCGAGACGGGGCGGATGCGAAACGATGTGTCCATGTCGAGCGCTCAGGTCCAGCGCACCGTCAGGATGCACGCGGTCTGGATGCCGAAGGCGCGGTGGTGGATGCCGGGGCCCCAGATCACGAAGTCGCCATGGCGGCGCAGGGTGTGCGCGAGGCTGTCCGCGGGCGCGAAGTCGGCGCGGGTCGAGAACTCGATGCGGAACTCGCTCTGCGCATCGACCAGCATCGACAGGGTCCGGCCTTCGCTGAGCGGCTTGGGGTCGCCGTTCGGATGGCCGGCCGGATGCCGGAAGTACTTGATGCACGGTCCGCCCGTCGTCGTGCCGTCGGCCACGTGGCGCAGCGCCGTCGACGGGGCGTGGGTCCATGCGCCGAAGCCGACGAACCAGCCAGTGCCCTGGGTGTCCAGGTCGCCGGCATTGCCGAATTCGACGCCTTGCAGGAGCGACGGCCTGCTCATGCGCGGGCCGGGCGCAGCAGCTTGCCGGTCGACGAGGCGCGCACCAGCAGGACGCCGCCTTCGGAGAAGAGATCGGCCTCGAGGAAGACGACGCTGCGCCCCCAGCGCAGCACCCGCGCCTCGACCTCGTAGGCGGCGACCCCGACCCGCTCGAGAAACGACACCTTGAGCTCGAGGCTCGCCAGGGCGGCCTCGGGATCGCGCGCGATGACGGCGAAGGCCATGGCGCTGTCGAGCCAGGCCGTGATCAGGCCGCCCTGCACCACGGTGCCCTGGGTGTGGGCGAACTCGGGCCGTGCGGTGTAGCGCACGCGGGCGATGCCGGCTTCGTGGTCGACGCGAAGCACTTCGGTGAACCCGATGGCGTGCATCAGGTCTTTGGGGAACTTGCTGAGGTCCATGGCGGCTCGTGTGGCGGTTGTCTCGGTAGGGCATATTCTCTGCGAGACGGCCCGGATGGCCGCGCTGTGCGTGACCCGGGCGGGCGCACAGATCGCCATCCCGAAGCGGGTGGATGTCGCGGCGATGCCACCCGTGCCGGCGCCGTCCGCGGTGGCCGTGCGTCGGGCGGCGGCTGATCGCGGATCTCAGGGCGGGGGCGGCACCACGCGGTAGCGCAGCCGGCGCCCTTCGAGTCGCAGGCGCAGGCCGTGGTGCCTGAACAGGTAGCGCAGGCCGATCGCCACGGCGCCGAAGCCCGAGGCGGCCGCCACCCCCATGGCCCAGCGCGGGCCGAAGGTGTCGGCCACCCAGCCCACCACCGGCGCGCCGATGGGCGTGCTGCCGAGCAGGATCGCCAGCAGGATCGCGATGACGCGGCCGCGCAGGGCCGGGTCGGTGGACAGCTGCACCATGCCGTTGGTGGAGGTGGTAAGCGTCTGCGCCGCCGCGCCGGTCACGACCAGGGCAATGCCGAAGCCGACCACGTTGGGCATCAGCGCCGCCGCGAGGCAGCCGAAGCCGAACGCGGCCGAGCCGACCAGCAACAGCCCGAAACGCGGCTGCGCACGGCGCGCCGCCAGCAGCGCGCCGGTGACCGAGCCGATGGCCATCGTGGAGGAGAGCAGGCCGTACTGGCCGGGGCCGCCGTGGAAGGCGCCGACCGACATGGTGGAGATGAAGATGGGGAAGTTCAGGCCGAAGGTGGCGACCAGGAACAGCATGGCCAGCAGGGCGCGCAGGTCGGGGCGGCGCCAGACATAGCGGAAGCCCTCCATCAGGCTGCCGCCGTTGCGCCCCGCCGCGCCCTGGCGCGGAAAAAGCTCGCCCTGGCGCAGGCAGGCCAGCGAGGTCAGCACGGCCACGAAGGACAGCGCGTTGAGCAGGAAGGCCTCGCCCGGCCCGGTGGCCGCGATCACCAGCCCGGCCACCGCCGGCCCCACCATGCGGGCGGCATTGAAGGAGGTGGAATTGAGGGCCACCGCATTGGACAGTTCGCTCTCCGACACCAACTCGGCCACGAAAGTCTGCCGGGCCGGCGCATCGAAGGCCGCCACGCAGCCCAGCAGCAGCGCGAACACGTAGACATGCCACAGCTGCGCCATGCCGCTCACCGTGAGCAGGCCCAGCCCGAGCGCCAGCAGGCCCATGGCCGCCTGGGTCGCCATCAGCAGCTTGCGCCGGTCCAGGCGATCGGCCGCGAGGCCGGTGAAGGGCAGCAGCACCAGCTGCGGGCCGAACTGCAGCGCCATCACGGTGCCGACGGCGGTGGCGTTGTGGTTCGTCAGGTGCGTCAGCACCAGCCAGTCCTGGGCGGTGCGCTGCATCCAGGTGCCGACGTTGGACACCAGCGCGCCGGCCGCCCACAAGCGGTAGTTGCGGTTGCGCAGGGATCGGAAGGTCCGGCTCATCAGGCCTCCAGCAGTCGCTGGAGCAGCCGCACCGCGCCGGCCAGCTGCCGCTGCTCGGCCGCCGAGTAGCGCGCCGATATCGTGCGCTGCAGCCAGTCTTCGCGCGCGGCCCGGACCTGGCGGAACACCTTGCGCGCCTGCGGGGTGAGCGACAGCAGCGTGCGCCGGCCGTCCGCGGGGTCCGGCGCGCCCCTGACATGGCCGGCCTCGATCAGCGAAGCCACGGTGGCGCCCATGGACTGGGAACGCACGCCTTCGGCCAGCGCCAGTTCGGTCACGGTGGCGGCGTCCTGGCGCTCCAGCCGCAACAGGACCGCGCGCTGGGATTCGGTCCAGTCGGCGACCGAGGCTTCCTGCCGCAGGCGGCGGCGCAGCTGCGAGGCCAGCATGCGAAGGTCCACCGCCAGCGCGTGGGGGGCGTCGGTTTCGGGGGCAGCGAGGGGGTCGTGCATGCGTTCGGTTGGACAGGACAACTACAAAGTTTAGCTTCTTATCCGGACCCTTGCCGGTGCTCGGACATGGCGCGCTCCTCCACAAAGACAATAAAGTTCGTGATGCTGCGGACGCCAGGCAGCCGGCCTCGGCGACGCCGAGCTCGAAGCACGCCTTGTCGCCGTTGAAGTCGTCGCGCAAGTTGGTGCCGTGCGAGTCATGCTCAGATTCCAGTCGAGCGCCATCGTTCAGAAAACGCATGACGTTATGAGCTCTTCGTACTTCGCTGTCCGAGGAGGCGGCGATAGCCTCGCGGGTTGCTTCAACAACCGCGCTACGCCTCCACAAGATGTCAGTTCACAGACACAGGCTCCGAAAGAGCTCCCTTGCCGTCGTCACCCTCAGCCTCGCGCTTCACGGCTGCGGTGGCAGCGGCGACAATGCAGCGTGGACCACGGGCACGACCGGGACCACGAACACCACCGGTAGCACGAGCACTGGGACCGCAAGCGCGAGCACAACAGGCGCCGGCACAGCCAACACCACCAACCCGCTGTCCAAGCGTCCCAACATCGTCTTCATCATGGCCGACGACCTCGGCTATTCCGACATCGCTGCGTTCGGCGGCGAGATCGAGACGCCGAACCTCGATGCGCTCGCCGCGGGCGGTCGCCTGCTGACGAACCACCACACCGGCACCGTCTGTGCCATCACGCGCTCGATGCTGATCTCGGGCACCGACCACCACCTGGTCGGCGAAGGCACGATGGGCGCCCCGAACGACGAACGGAAGGGTCTGCCCGGCTACGAGGGCTACCTGAACGACCGCTCGCTGTCGGTCGCGCAGCTGCTCAAGGACGCCGGCTACCACACCTACATGGCCGGCAAATGGCACCTGGGCTCGAACCTCGCCGATCCCGCGGTGTCGCTGGGCACGACGGGCCACACGCCCGACCAGTGGGGCTTCGAGAAGAGCTACGCGCTGATGGGCGGCGCCGCCAGCAACCACTTCGCCCACGAAGCCGCGAGCTCGAAGAACTACACCGAGAACGGCGCCTACGTGCAGCCGGGTCAACCCGGCCAGCCGGGCGGCACCGGTGGCGGGGAGTTCTACTCGACCAACTTCTACACCCAGCGGCTGATCAGCTACATCGACGCCAACAAGGGAGACGGCAAGCCGTTCTTCGCCTACGCGGCCTACACGTCGCCGCACTGGCCGCTGCAGGTGCCCGAGCCCTGGCTGAGCCAGTACAAGGGAAAGTACGATGGCGGTTACGAGGCCATCCGCGCGGGGCGCATCGCCAGGCAGAAGCAACTGGGCATCATCCCGCAGGACTTCCAGGCGTACGCCGGCGACGTCGAGACGCTGACGTCGTCGCCCGCCAGCGCCAACAACGGCACCGGTGCGGCCAAGTACATCAGCGCGGTGCATTCGCCGGCTGACGGCTACGTCGACTACGGCGCCGGGCGCATCTCGAAGAAGTGGAACAGCCTGAGCTCGCTCGAGAAGAAGGCGCAGGCCCGCTACATGGAGATCTACGCCGGCATGGTATCCAACCTGGACTACAACATCGGCCTGCTGGTGCAGCACCTGAAGGACATCGGCGAGTACGACAACACGCTGATCGTCTTCCAGTCCGACAACGGGGCCGAAGGCTGGCCCATCGCCGCGGCCACGGTCGATCCGAAGGCCACCGACGAGGCCAACGCGGCCGACGCGGTCTATGCAACGCTTGGAACCGACAACGGCCTGCAGTCGGCGAAGCGCCTGCAGTACGGCCTGCGCTGGGCCGAGGTCAGCGCCACGCCATTGCGCCAGACCAAGGGCCAATTCGGCGAAGGCGGCGTCGGCACGCCGCTGATCGTCCGCATGCCCGGCCAGACGGCGGCACAGTCGCAGTATGTGGCGTTCACGCACATCACCGACCTCACCGCCACCTTCCTGGACGTGGGCCAAGCGAAGCTGCCGACCCAGGCCGCGCCGGCGAACATCAGCACGATCACCGGCGAGGACCAGAACAAGGGCAAGGTCATCTACGACAACCGCTATGTCTATCCCGTGACCGGCCAGTCGTTGCTGCAGGTGCTGCGTGGTGACACCAGCGCGTCCGTTCGCAAGGCCCCGTTCGGCGACGAGTCGTATGGCCGTGGCTATGTGACCAGCACGGACGGCAAGTGGAAGGCACTGTGGACCGAGCCACCACACGGCCCGCTGGACGGACACTGGCAGCTGTTCGACCTGACGACCGACCGCGGTGAGAACAACGACGTCGCAGGCTCCAACCCGAGCATCGTCAACGGCTTGATTGCCGATTGGAACAACTACATGAAGTCGGTGGGCGGTGTCGAGCCGCTGCGTCCAGCGGGCTACTACTGATCCCACCCTGCCCGTCGCGCTGCGCGGCCCGCCGCCTCAGGCGGTCCCGCCCCGCAGCGCCATCTTCGCGTTCGCTCCCATGATCCGACCCCTGTTCTCCGCCCCGCGTCGGGGCGCCTTCCTGGCTGGCGCAGCCGCGCTAGCCGGCGCGGGGCTCGTCGCCTACGCGATGGCCGCTCGCTCACCCGCTGACCTGCCGGTCGCAGCGCTCGGCACACCCGCCCAATGTGCCGCCTACGGTGGCCTGCCCGTCGGCTGGGGCGCCGACCCACGGGCAGGCATGGTGCCGGTGCGCGGCGGCAGTTTCACGTTCGGCAGCACCAAGGGGTACCCGGATGAACGCCCCGCCGCCGCCTCGCCGGTGCGCGTCGCACCGTTCTGGATCGATCGGACGGAGGTCACGACGGCCCAGTTCGCCGCCTTTGTGAAGGCCACCGGCTATGTCACCGAGGCAGAACGCCAAGGCGGTGCCGTCGTGTTCCACACGCCGACCGAGGCCGAGTTCAATGCGCGCCCGTTCGCCTGGTGGACGTTCGTCAAGGGCGCCGACTGGCGCCACCCTGGCGGCCCGGGCTCGTCGAACGACGGGCAGGCCAACGTGCCCGTCACCTTCGTCACCGAGGCCGACGCACTCGCGTACGCACGCTGGCTCGGCCGCGACCTGCCCACCGAAGTCGAGTGGGAATACGCTGGCAAGGCCGGCCGGGACGGCGCAGAGCTCGACACTGCGCCACGCGACGCCACCGGCCGTCCCGCCGCCAACTACTGGCAAGGCATCTTTCCCGCCTTCGACGCCAAGCAGGACGGCTATGCTGGCCTCGCCCCGGTGGGCTGCTACGCCGCCAGCCCGTTCGGTCTGTACGACATGATCGGCAACGTATGGGAATGGACCAGCGATCCGTACACCGGACCTCACCAGCCGCACATGAACGGCGACACCGCCGCGGTTGCCGCGCCATTCCACAAGCCGAACCAGCCGATGGTCATCAAGGGCGGCTCGTTTCTGTGCGCACCCGACTATTGCGTGCGCTACCGCGCCGCCGCCCGTGAGTCGCAGGAGGCGGACCTCGCGACGGCCCACATCGGCTTCCGAACGGTATGGCGGGAAACCCGCTGATGCGGCGCCGCATCCTGATGGTGCTGGCAGCTGCGCCACTGCTCCCGTGCAAGCTGGTCTTCGCGACCCTGCCGGCGCGGCCGGTCACGATCGGTGTGCTGCCCGGCCCGCACGCGGAAATCCTCGCGTGCGTGCGCGACGTCGCTGCCGCCCAAGGACTGGACCTGCGCATCGTCGAACGAAGCGACGGCCAAGCGATCAATGCCGATGTCACGCGGGGCCGGCTGGACGCCGCCTGCTTCCAGGACGGCGTCTCGTTCGCCCGCGACCGCGCACGGCACGGCAACGAACTGATCGAGGCGACGCGCACAGTCACGCAACCGGTGGCGCTGTACTCGCGCCGCATCACATCCCCGCGCCAGCTCGGCCGCGGCGCCACGCTCGCGATCCCGCGAGATCCGCTGCTCCAGGCCCGTGCACTCGTGCTGCTGCACAACCACGGGCTGGTCGTGCTGCGCGACGACGCCGGGCTCACCGCAACCACGCGCGACGTGATCGGCAACCGCCATCAGTTCCGCCTCGATCCGCTGCCTGCCGGCCGGCTCGCGGATGCGTTGTACCGCGTCGACCTCGCCGTGATCGACCGCCCTGCCGCGGCCCGCGCCGGGCTGCTGCCCGCCCGCGACTCGATCGGCGTGGAGGACGCCCGCACGCCGTGGTCCGACGTGCTCGCAGTGCGGGCCGCCGATCGCTCAGCCGACTGGGTGGGCACGCTCGTCGCGTCGTACCGCTCCGAGCCGGTCAAGCGGTTCATCCTCGAGCGCTATCAGGAGTCGGTGCGACGGCCATGGTAGAGACCACCGTATCGTTCCACTGCACCGCGTGCGGCCGGTGCTGCAACTCGCCGCCGGTGATGACAGTGCCCGAATTGTTCCACCACGAGGACCTGTTCGTCGGCGCGCTAGGGGTGCGCCCCGGGGCTGGCGGCGCGCCCGAGCTGCTGACCCAGGGTTTCGACTACCCGTCGGCGGGCGCCTGCCCGGCCCGCCGCGACGACGGTCTGTGCGCCATTCACGGCAACCGCAAGCCCGCGATGTGCGCGACCGTGCCGCTCGATCCGCGGCAATCCGACGATCGCCAGCATGTGATCCTCGTGGACCGGGCCCGCGGCGGCGGCTACATCGGCGCCGATTGCATCGTGCCCGGCACACGCGACGGCATGCCGGTGCTGGTGGCCGGCGGCGAAGTGCGCGATCCGGCCTATCGCATGCACCTGGTCACGCACCGCGCGGCGCTCGCCGACGAACGCCGGCAATGGGGCGACGACGTGACGGCCCTGCTGCGCGACGAGGGCGCGCTGTTCCCCCGGGGCGCCACAACGGGACTGCTGATCTTGCCGCTGGTGCCGGTGCTCGCAGTGCTGGCCGCGCGCTCGCAGCGCTGTCGGCTGCGCTGCCTGCGCTACCTCGAGCGGCAGTCGACGCTGATTCAGCGGCGCATCGACGATGCGCTGGCGCGGCGGCAGGACGTCGATCGCCCGCTCACGAGATCGTTGCGGGGCTACTTGGCAGCGTATGAACGCTTGGCCGCGGCGCTCGGCCGGGGCGGCGTACAGCCGGCTGCGCCGTTGGTGGCCGAGGCGACGGAAGCCTATCTGGACGTGTCACCGGGCCCAACCTTGAGCGCACAGGGGCTCCGCTCAGGACCGCGGGCCTGACTTCAGAAAAGCCGCGTGGGAGCCAACGCAAGGGCGGCTTGCTGAGAAGCCATCCACTTGGGCGAAATGAGAGACGGCCCTGAAGGCCCGTTCCTGGCCGAAAGTCATGGTTCGAGGTTCAACCTTGAGCGCGTGCTTCAGACTGGTTGCTGCCGGTCGCCCGCGGAACGACAGCGGTTACCGAAAGCTGACCTTGGCGATGCTCCGGACGAGCGCCGGCTCTACGCCGGAACTTGACTTCGCGTGTCGGTCGGCAACGGGAAGCGGAAGCAGCGCCGGCCAACGACTGCTCTCGAACGGTGCGAACTGGCGTTCTGGGCCCCAAGCCGCCTTGCGCCAACACATATTTGCGTTGTGTGGGTCCACCCCGAAGGTCCCCTCTTGGACGAGCCACGCGCCTTGCCGCCCCCGTTCCTCGATGCGGGCACCGCTCCTTGAATCGCCAAGGATTGCCCGGTAAGCTCGTCCACTCCTGAGATTTCAGGAGTATTCCGAGCCTGGATTTGCGTGCTCGTCGCCTGAATGGCGGCGTTCGTCGCAAAGGGAGGCAAGGATTGCGTCGAGCGCCAAGAATCAAAACGGAGGGAAGTTCATGGCCCATCCCTTGACGACGCAAGTTGAACAACATCCCGGGGATTCAGCCTTGGGGAATTCTCGTCCCTAGGTGCTCCATGGTCCCATGGCGCCTGCCACCACGCACCGCCGCGCTCTGGTCGCTGGCGGTGGCTGTCCTGCTATCGACCCAGTACCTTTTTCAGCCCTTTGTATGGCAGAACTGGCCATGGGATGAGGTGCTTGCGGGCTGGCTCGAGGTTCTGGGCAATGGCGTCGTCGAAGGCCTGTTCGTTCTCGGTGCGCTGCTGCTCGCATCGCGCCTCCCGCTTCGATCCCCACTGGCCTATGTCTGCGTGCTGACGGCCGCGGTGGCCGTCGGTGCGGGCCTGGCAAACCTCGCGCTGCTTCTTGCCGGCGTCCAGGGCGGCGCGCCCGACGCGGCCTGGATTGCAGCGCGCACGATCCGCTGGGCAGCCATCGCCGGTTGCAGCGCGGCCACCTTCGGCCTCTGGTGGCGCACCAGCCGCTTGCGCGCCGACGCCCAGGCGCTGGACCTTCAACGTGTGCAGCTCGAACGCCAGCTCGTCCAGGCCCAACTGCAGGCCCTGCGCAACCAGATCGAGCCGCACTTCCTGTTCAACACCCTGGCCACCGTGCGGCGCCTGCATCAGACAGAGCCGGCGGAAGGTGCCAGGCTGCTGGCGCACTTCCTCGACTACCTCCACTCGACGCTTCGGCAGCAACGCCAGGGGCAGTTCACCACGCTCGGGCGGGAGTTGGATCTCGTGCGTGCGTACCTGGCCGTCGTCTCGGTGCGCATGTCCGGGCGTCTGCAGGTGGCCTTCGACGTTCCTGTCGAGCTGCGCGAATGCGAATTTCCATCGCTGTGCATCGCCACGCTGGTGGAGAACGCCGTCAAGCACGGGATCTTCGCGTCGCCCACCGGCGGCGAGATCCGCGTCCAGGCCAGGCTGCATGGCGACGGTGTCGAGGTCGCCGTGCGGGACACCGGGGTCGGCTTCAGCGGCACGGGCGGCAGCGGCATGGGCCTGGCCAACATCCGCGCCCGGCTGAGCACCCTCTATGGCACTTCCGGGGTCCTGAGGCTCGATGGCAACCAGCCCAGCGGCGTCTGCGCCAGCATCCGGCTGCCCTTTTCGCTCCGGGAGGTCGCGCCATGACGTCGCGGTGGAACGACGCCGGATCGGACGACGGCGGCTGGCGGCGCTACATCTATCTCGCCTCGATCTGGGGCGTCGCGACGTGGATCGTCGAGGTCGCCGTGTTGCCCATCTCCAGCTTCGGCTTGGCCACCTGGTGGTCGGTGGCGCTCCTGATTTCCCTCCAGTGGTTCGTCACCGGCATGGGCATGGCGTTTTTCGTGATGTGGGCCGAGCGCTACCTGGGATCGACCCGGCTGATCGTCGCAGCCGTCGTCCTTGCCTTGGGCTGGGGCGTGCTGATCGCGATCATCGCCGTTCCGGCAGCCTGCCGCGCCGGTCATCTCAAGTCCCTCGCGGTGTTGTTTCCCGGGCTCGAATCCCCCTGCGAGGCGCATCACATCATGGGCACCTGGGCCTACATCGCATGGGAATCGCTCGTCATCGCGGCGACCTTCACGCCTGTCTATGTCCTCAGCGCTCGTGCCGCGCGCACGCGCAGCATGCTCGGGCGCGCGGAGATCGCGCGTCGTCAAAGCGAGAAGGCGGTCGAGCAGGCCCGGCTTCAGATGCTGCAAACGCAGATCGATCCGAACTTCCTCTCGCACGTGATGGAGGTCATCCAGGACCGCTACGGCCACGACCCCGCAGCCGCGGACCGGCTGCTCGATCGCCTCGTCGCGCTGCTGCGCAACCTGATGCCGGGACTGCGCAGCCAAAGCTCCACGCTGGAGGCGGAATGCGCCATCCTCCGCGCCAGCGCGCTGCTTCAGGATGAGCTTCATCCGGAGCCGGGGGCCTGGAAGATCGACGTGCAGGGCGACGCCATCGGACGCATCCCGTTCCCGCCGCTGCTGCTGTTGCCGACGATCGAGGAACTGCGGGGCAGCGGCCCTCGCCGCCCGGCGTGGTCGGTGACGGCCCGTCTGAACGAGGGTGCGCGGCGCATCGTGGTCCAGGTGGCCCGGGTCGGCGAGCCTTCCGTGGCGCGGATGCTGGAGCAGCGCCTGCTCATGGGCCTGCGCGCCGCCTGGGGCGCCGATGCCGCGATCGACGTCGACGTCGATGCCTGTGCAGCAACCACCACCTTCACGCTGCGTTCGAACGCGGCACGGCCCGTGGCCATGCCGAATGCGGTCCAGATCGTGCCGACAGCTCGGTCGACCTGCGAACCCGCCCCGATTCACTGACCCAGAAAGGAGCCTGCGATGAACGACACCCCTCTCGACGCCCTGTCCGACGATCCTCGCGACGCGGACGCGATGCGGCGCCTGGTGCTGGCACTTCTGCCCGCTCTCGCATTCGGTGAATCCGCGCACGCGCAGGATGCGGAAAAGATGCAGCCTCGCGCCTACCGCGTGGCATTCGAGAACGACAAGCTGCGTGTGCTCGAGTTCAACAGCCGGCCGGGCATGGGCGTATGCGGCACCGGGATGCATTCGCACCCGGCCCATCTGACGGTCGTCCTGTCCAACACGAAGGCGCGGTTGACATTGCCCGACGGCAAGGTGGAGATCAACGAGGCCAAGCTGGGGCAGGTGTTCTGGAGCGAGGCGGAGACGCACATGGTCGAGAACATTTCGGGCAAGGATTCGCGCGCCCTCCTGGTCGAACTGAAGGCGGGCGATCCATCTCCCAAGAAGACCTGAGCGATCGCCATGCGCCGCCACACTGCCATGGTCGCCGAGGACGAGGACGTCCTGCGCGAGGAGCTGCAAGCGCATCTTCGAAACCTCTGGCCGGAGCTGGAGATCGAAGCCAGCGCGAGCAATGGCCTGGAGGCCTTGCTGGCGCTGGACCGGCATGTGCCCGATGTCGTCTTCCTCGACATCGAGATGCCCGGCCTCAATGGTCTGGACGTCGCGCGTCAGATCCAGGGGCGCAGCCACGTGGTCTTCGTCACCGCCTATGACGCCTATGCCGTGGCCGCGTTCGAGCAGGGCGCCGTCGACTATGTGCTCAAGCCCTACGACCTGCCGCGCCTGGCGCAGACGGTCCGTCGGGTGAAGGAGCGCCTGGGCAGCACCCCGCCTTCGCTCGACGTGCTGCTGCGTGAGCTCGCGGCCGCCAGGCCCGGGCGCGATCACCTGCGATGGATCAATGCTTCGCAGGGCCAGGACGTGAGGATCATCACCGTCGATGAGATCTGCTACTTCAAGGCCGAAACGAAGTACACGCTGGTGATCACGGCCGAGGGCGAGTCGCTGATCCGCCGCTCGCTCAAGGACTTGCTGGACCAGCTGGACCCCTCGCAGTTCTGGCTGGTGCACCGTTCGACGATCGTCAATGCCAACGCGATCGCCGGCGTCTCCAGGGATTTCAGGGGCCATGTGCACCTCAAGCTCAAGCAGCGCAGCGAGACATTGGCTGTGAGCGAGGCCCACGAGCACCTGTTTCGATCGATGTAGCGGCGCATTCGTCATGCCTTCGCCGCATTCGTCGCAAACGCGAGCGGCCTCCAGGGCCAGCTCGAACAATGTCCCAGCCCGGCCGCGACCGCGGCCGGCCCGAACCAGGAGGGAACTTCGATGAACCGCAGAAACAATCTCCGTGCGCTGGTGGCGGCCATCAGCATCTCGACGGCCGGCGTGGTGGCATGCGGCGGCGGAGGCGGGAGCCCGGCCGTCGTTCCGGTCGCACAGGACAAGCCCGTCACCATCACCTCGACCGGTCCCAACCCGGTCGACCTCTGGAACAAGACGGCCGCCGACACGGTCACGGTGCCGGCCGCCACGAGCGGCACGTCCGAAGAGCGCCAGCCCCTCTACGACGCCGACCTGGCGACCTTGAATGTGGCCATCTATGACGCGCTCGCCGCGATCACGAAGGCCTACCGCCCCTTCATGGCGGCCATGCCGGACGATCCCGCACGCGGCTCGCTGCCGCAGGACTACGCCGTGCATGGCGCGGCGTACACCGTTCTGTCGACGCTGTTCCCGTCGCGTTCCGCCAGGTACCAGTCCACGTACGACGCGGCGATTGCGGGCGCGAATGCGGACGCGCAAGCGGCCGTGCGATTCGGTGCGGAAGTCGCCCGCAAGGTGCTGGCGCAGCGGGCCGATGACGGCCGCTGGACGCCGGTTGCGGCCTATGTGCCAGGCACGGCCCCCGGGCAGTTCCGAGGCGTCAATCCGGTGGGGCTGACGCGCCCTTACCTGCGCCCGTTCTCGCTCAGGGCCGCCGACCAGTTTCGCGCCAGCGGTCCACCGGCGCTCGACAGCGAGGCCTACGCCGCCGACGTGAAGGAAACCATGGCCATGGGGAGCGCCGGCAGCACGCAGCGCAGCGCCGCGCAGACCGAGAACGCGCGCTTCCATACCGAAGCGCCGCCGCTCTTCTGGACCCGCAATCTGCGCCAGTTCGCCACCAGCAAGCCGAGCCTGATGGAGAACGCCCGGCTGATGGCCATGCTGTGGGTTGGGCTGGCCGACGCCTCCACCGCCTGCTTCGAATCGAAGTACCACTTCAACTTCTGGCGTCCGACCACCGCCATCCGGCTGGCCGACACGGACGGCAATGCAGCGACCGAACCGGACGCGCAATGGACGCCGGTGGTGACCACGCCCAATCACCCCGAATACCCGGCCGCCCATGCATGCAATACCGGCGCGTTGGGGGAGAGTCTTCGCCAGGCGTTCGGAACGAGCCGCGTGCAGTTCGCCTTCAACAGCACCGTGACCGGAACCACGCATCCGTTCGACTCGGTGGAAGCGATGAACGAGAACGTGCAGCAGGCGCGCATCCATGGCGGCATGCATTTCCGCACCGCGACCGTGCATGGCCGCGCGCTGGGCGAAAAGGTGGTCCAGCAGTTGCTGCGGGAACACTTCACGGCGGCCAGTCCGTAGGCCGGCGTCCCGGCAAGGAGCATCGCCATGGAATCGCATGACGTCCTGTCCGAACCGGGCACCGACCGGCGCACGCCCGCGAGCGGGCCCTCGCGTGTGACCCGCCGCCAGATGACGGTGCTCTTCTGCGACGTGGTCGGCTCGACAAGCCTGGCGGAACGGCTCGACCCGGAGGACGTGCTGGACCTGCTGTCTGCATTCGGCGACCTGATGGGTCGCGCCGCGCGGAGCTTCGGCGGTCACGTCGCCCGGATCGTCGGCGACGGCGCCGATGTCTATTTCGGCTATCCGCTCGCCAGCGAAGACGACGCGGTGCGCGCGGTGCATGCGGGCCTGGCCATCGTCGAGGAAGCCGGCCGGCTGCAGCACACCTGCGGCGTCGCGACGCCGGTGCAAGTGCGCGTCGGCATCGCGACCGGCCTGGTCGCGGTGGGCGCAAGGGAGGGCCTCGCGATCGCCGGAAGCACGCCCAATCTCGCGGCTCGCATCCAGGCCGTGGCGCGTCCGGGGCAGGTCACCATCGCGCCCGGCACGCGCCGCATCGCAGGCGCCCAGTTCGAGTACCAGGACCTCGGCGACTTCGAGCTCAAGGGATTCGACGAGCCGGTGCGACTCACCGCCGTCACGGGCGCCGGGGAGCCGGACGGCCGTTCGGCCTGGCGGGGCCATGACACGAAGATCCCGCTGGTGGGCCGGGAAGCCGATCTTGCGAGCCTGAAGGCGCGCTGGACCGTGGCCACGACGAGCCGCCGCATCCAGAGCGTCCTGGTGGTCGCCGAACCCGGCCTCGGGAAGTCGCGACTGGCTTCGGGGTTCGACCAGCAGATCGCCTCCGTGGCTCACACGACGGTGCGCCTGCAATGCTCGCCATTCCATTCCAACAGCATGCTGCGGCCCGTGGTTCAGCACCTCGTGCGGGCGGCAGGTTTCGCGCGGGAAGACACGCCGGCATTGCTTGTCGAGAAGCTGGACGCCCAGTTGGCCGTCGCCGGCATCGGCGCCGAGCTGGACCGCAGGCTCATCGCCTCTCTGGTGGCGGTCGACGCAGCCGGTGGCGACCCACCACTCGACCTGCCGCCCGCGGCGCAGCTGCAGATGACGCGCAACGTGCTGTGCCGGTACTTCATGGGACTCGCCACCGGGCAGGCCCCCTTGCTGCTCATCGTTGAGGATCTGCACTGGATGGACCCGACATCGTTCGCCCTGCTCGACCAGCTGCTGGCGGCCGCACAGCGCGTGCCGATGCTGGTGGTGCTGACCAGCCGGCCCGAACGCCCCTGCGAACTCGCGGCGCAGCCTTCGCTCATCCGCCTCGGGCGCCTCGACGAGCAGGCGTCGCGCGATGTGGTGGCCAACATGGCGGCCAGCATGGCGCTTTCGGCGGCGGACATCGAAACGATCATCCGGCGCAGCGACGGCGTGCCGCTGTTCCTCGAGGAAATGACGCGGATGGTTCTGGACTCCTGCAGCCGCCGATGCGGCGCCCTCGCTCGGCAGCCGGAAGTCCCCGACACGCTGATGGACCTGCTGATGGAGCGGCTCGATCGCCTGGGCGCTGGCAAGTGGCTGGCCCAGGTCGCGGCGGTGATCGGACACGAGTTCAGCCGGCGCCTGCTGTACGGCGCGGCCGGCATGGACCCGGCCGCCTTCGACGAGGCCCTGCATGCCATGCTCCGCGCCGGCCTGCTGCTGCGGGTGGATGTCCAGGGCGAGCGATTGGCCTTCAAGCACGCATTGATCGAAGACGCGGCCTACGGCTCGATGATCGTCAAGACCCGCGCCGTCGTGCACGGGAGGCTCGCGGACTTGCTGACGAGCGAATTCACCGACCTGATCGAACGCCAGCCCGAGGTCGCTGCCCGCCACCTGTCGCGCGCGCTCAGGCCGCTCGAAGCGGGCCGCTATTTCCTCCAGGCGGGCGAGCAGGCCCTGCGGCGGGGCGCTCCTCGCGAAGCCGCCGCGCACCTGTCGGAAGGGGTCTCCGTGCTGGCCGCCGCGCCGGCCGGCCACGAGCGCAGCGAAGCGGAGCTGTCTCTCCTGTCCACACTCGGGCCCACCACCATGGTGTTGACCGGCCCTGGCAGCGAAGCCTTCAGGGATGTCCAGCGACGCGCATTCACGCTGTGCCACGAGTTGCCCGGCGCGCCGCGCCAGTTCCCGGTGACCTACGGCCTTTGCCTCTATCACTGGGGCCGCGCCGAACTCGAGACCGCGCGATGGCTTGCCGAAGACCTGTTGAAAGTCGCCGAGCTCCGGCGCGACGACGCCGAAGCCACGATCGCCGCGCACAACATGAGCGGCATGATCAAGCTGAGCCTGGGCGACGTCCGCGCAGCGCGCGCACACCTGGAACGCTCGGTGGCCTGCTACGACCCGCAGCGCGATGCCTCGCTCTACCCGGTCTACCTGATGGACTTCGGCGTGTTCGGCCGCTTCTATCTCGCGCTCGCCACCCTGATCACCGGCGACGAAGAGCTCGCAGGCCGGCACGTCCAGGACGCCCATGAACTGGCCGCCCGCGAGAACCAGCCGCACACGCTGGGATTTTCGATGGCGGCCAACTGCTCCATCGCGGTATTGCGCAACCGGCCTGGCGACGCGCGGCAGTTCGCGCAACAGTGCATCGACTTCTGCACACAGATGGGATTCTCGGAATTCATGGGGTTGGCCCGCATCTCGCGCGGCTGGGCGACGGCGCGCGACGGACAAACCGCTGCCGGGCTGGACGACATGGAAGCCGGAATCCGCCTGTGGCAGGCTACGGGGTTTGAAAACTGGCAACCCTGGTTCGCGAGCCTCAGGGCGGATCTGCTGGTCGAAATGGGCCGCAGCGACGAAGCCTTGGCCGAGTTGGACATGCACCTCGGGCGCATGGATCGTAGCGGAGAGAATCTGTTTCGCAGTGTGCTGCTTGCGCAGAGGGCCATGCTGCTGGATGTTGATCGCAACACACGGGAGAGGCTGCTTGCAGACGCGACAGGAATTGCAGCCGACCAGCATGCCATCACCTGGATTCGCCGAATCGAGACGCGACGAGGAGCGTCCCGCTCGCCCCCGAATGTCGGCTATCGGGCGATTTGACCTTGCGTCGTGAATGTCTGTTCGTGGCCGATTGTTGTCGCCACCTCAGTCAGTGCGCACGCGCTCACCTTGGCCCTGTGGTGAGGCAGCCACGTCGCCCGGTTGGCCAGCGACCGCTGTAGGCGAATTTGGCGAGCAGGCAGTCCCGGCCACTATCGGTCGGTCGCGGATTCAACGGCTATGACCGCTTCAGACTCTACCGAATCGGCAGGGAGCCCATTCCGTGGTGTTTGGTACACCGCCTCAGCCCCATCCAGCGCCGCAATCTCCGCTTCACTGAAGCCGAACTCGCGCAGCACACGGCTGATCGGTTCGTAGCGCCAGGGCGCATGGCTCGCTCGTCACAGGATCAGGCGGCGATCGCCTCATCGATATTGCGCAGCGACCCGGAGCAAGCGCATGCGGCCATGCTCCATCACATCTCGATCGGCGGCCGCGATTTCGCGGAGTTCGTAAGCGGGTTGCCGGAGGAGCTGCTGCGCGAGTAAAGGTTAGGGCTATGTCGGCGGCGCCGTTTTCTCCCTGTGTCGGCTTTGCCAAGCTCGTGCGCGCTGGTCTGAATCTCGACCGCAACATCACGTGAAGCTGCCATCCGACTCGGCGACCTGGATGATCGCAGAGGGCCCCAAACATTGGTTCGCCCTGTTCAAGAGTTGTCTTTGGCCGAGGCTCCTACCGTCGCTGGCCCCGGAGGGGCAAGTCCAAGTTCTGGCGTAGAGCCGACGCTCGTCCGGTGAATCGCCAACGTCAGCTCTCGGCAACCGTTGTCGTTCCGCCGCAAAACGCGACCGACGCAACCAGTTAGAGCGGTATCTGCGGTCGTCGGCGCGGCTGAAGACGAAAGTCTGGCACGGGCTCCTGATCTTTCGCGTGAACGGATGCGCGCTCTGGCCCCGCTCAGACTGCAACCGTCACGCGCATGAACGTGGCGGGGATCGAAGTGCCGCCCGCAGTATCCTGATTTTGCGCATTTGCGAGTTCCAGGAGTTGGTCGTGGAGATCGGCCTCGGTGCCACTCTTTTGCGCCGCCTCGAACGCGTTCATGGTCGGTCCGTAGAACTGGCGGAACAGCCCAATCACGTCCGCCGGGCTCCTGTCAGGCGACCTGAACCAGAAGGTGTCCTTGGCCAACAAGATACGGTCCGCGGGCACACCGGCCTGGCCGAATCGCTCGACGATATGGCTCTCTACACCCCAGGTCATTGGACTGATGAACCCCTCAGGAGGCTGCGGCGCGAACGCCGAACTGATCTTGAGCAGCTGTGACACGAACGAGGTTGGGTCGTTGGGGATCCAGTTGCCCATCACGATGCGACCGCCCGGCTGGGTGACGCGCACCATTTCCTTGGCGACGTCGAAAGGCCGGGGTGCGAACATCGCGCCGAACACGGTCAGTGTGAGGTCGAACGAACGGTCCGCAACACCCTCCAGGTTCGAGGCGTCGCCCTCCTGAAATGAAAGGTTCATGAGACCGGCTGCCGCTGCGCGCTCATTGCCGGCCTTGACGAGGTTGCGGGCGATGTCGATGCCGACGACATCGGCGCCGGTGCGAGCGAGCGGCACTGCCGTGGTGCCATCGCCGCAACCGAGGTCTAGAGCGCGCAACGGCGTCTTCAGGTCGAGCGATCTCACCAGAGCCTCGCCGGCATCGCGCATCAAGGCGGCAATCGCGGTGAAGTCGCCCTTCTCCCACAACATCTGATTCGGATTCATCCGGGCCTCCTTCAAGACTTGCCCTGGCTTCGCCATATGCGAGCACCAACGGACGGCGCATCGGTGTGAATGTACGACATCTGCGGCCGGAATAGGTACTTAAGCAGCCGAACCCCCCGTCTGCTCAGCTGGAGCCCGATTCGCATTGCATCTGGCGAGGGACCTGCAACAGGTGACGCCCCCGAGATGCCGCGAGAAAAGGCCCCATTTCCACTTGCATCTTGAAGATGCGGCCAAAATCGACGACCTCTGGCTTCTAGGTCTCCGATGGCGAGGTCAACTTTCTCTGCGACGGTCGCCCCCACGCCTGTCGTTTTCTTTGTAGTTGATGTACACGAGCTGCGCCTGTGGCTCGATGGTCCACTCGCTGGCCTGGACGATCCGCATTGAATGGCCAGCCTCGCCAGAGAGGGTCAGGGCGCGAGAGTTGTACCGGGCCTCCGGCAAGGGGTCGCCGTTCACCGTGTTCTCGAACCAGCCGTGAGTGCCCCAGACGTCACCATACCAGCGGAGCTGGTTCTCCTCGTTCTGGTACCCCAGGCGAGTCCGTGCGGTCTGCCCCACCCTCGGCCCTGAGGGTTGCCGCATTTCTCACTGACAGCAGCAGATAGCCAGTGGCTAAAGTCGGCTGCGGATTCAACCGGTCGATGCAACACACTGATCACTGCCGTAGGCAGAAGGAGTGTTGCAGATGGCTTACCGGACGCGAACCTACTACACAGACACCCAGAAGGCATTGATGTGGGAGCGATGGAGGCAGGGCTGGACCCTGCATCAGATTGCTCAACTGTTCAACCGGGCACACACGTCCGTGCAAAAGATTCTGTCCCGTACCGGCGGCATTCGACCGCCGGATCGAACTCGTTCATCGAGGGCGCTGACGCTGGCAGAGCGCGAGGAGATCTCGCGTGCCATGGCGGCTGGGTTCTCGATTCGCTCGATCGCGGTGATCCTCGGGCGAGCGCCATCCACCATCAGCCGCGAGATCCAGTGCAACGGTGGTGCCGGGTGCTATCGGGCGATTTCCGCAATGCCTTGGGACCAAGACGCGAGCACGCGATGGCGCGCGCGTATCGAACCACTTTTTCCTCACGCGAGAAGTTCGATCTGTCCTTTCAATCGCTGAGGGGCGTGGAGGGTCACTTTCGACTGGACGCTGTCGCGAGAGCCTGATCAAGTGCCTCATCGGCGCGTCGGCCGGCCTCGGCATCCCCACGTGCCTTCAGCACGTGGACCGTTTGACGCAGTTGTGCCGCTGAAAGACCGACCCGCATGCTGGCGGCCATGTGCGAGCGCAGCTGCGCTTCCACGCCTGGCGTGGCCGCAAGCGCGCCTACCGTGGCCAGCTCGCGGCTTTGCCAATCCAGGTTGTCCCGCTCGAAGATGTCGCCGAACAGGTGGGCCTGCAGGTATTGATTGATGACAGGCGCAAAATCGAATACCGGCCCCTTCACCGGCCCGCCCGCGATTCGAGTCTGATTGGCGGTGCCTGCCGCGCGGAGCGCGTCACCTTCCGGAATCGCCCGACTGGGCGCGCGACCCGGCGCATCCTGAACGCCACGTTCCTTCCGGGCCTGCACCACGTTCATGAGTTCGGCCAGTGCGTTGAGGCTGCGCGGAAAGCCAACGTAGGCATACAACTGCACCAGCACCTCCTTGCTCTCGCTGATTGTCAACCCCGCGTCCAGCCCTTGGTTCAACGCGTCGCGAAGCCGGGGCATGTCGCTGGTTGCCATGGCGGCAGCGATCAGTGGAATGGCTTGCTGCTTGGCGGAGAGGCTGTCGGAGGCGGGAGTTGCGATGGGCGCCTCTTGCCGCTTCGACGGCTCTGCGGCCGCGGAGCCACTCGCCGCACTCAGGCCCGTACCAAGCAACGCGAAGAGGGTGGCAAGCGCGGTGCCGCACCTCGCTGCTGTCGATGTCTTGGTCATGCGTGTGGGTGCTTTCGCAAAAGGATCAATCGGATTTCAGCTTGGCAAGAAAGCCGGCCATGTGCTCGGCGATCTCGACATTGTTGGTATCGGAGAACGGGAAATGCGTGTTGCCGCGAATGCCGATCTCTGGCAGGTGGACCAGCACTGCGTCGCCTCCGTGGCGGTTGATCGCCGCTGTCCACAGTCGCGCCATCGCCAGCCGCACCCGCCAGTTGTCCGCACCGAGATTGGTCGACGGGGTATCGGGGATGTTGTCGCCGTAGTAGACGACGATCGGTATGCGCGTCAGCTTCAGAAAGTCTGCCAGGGGCACCGCGACGCCCTCGAGCACGCCCGTGGCGCTCGGCATGGCCGGCGGCACCTCGCCGGCCGGAAAGACGAATCCACTCCCTGGCTCGTAGGCCACCACGGCTCGGATGTTGGAAGACTTCATCGCCGCGAGCCAGCCGGGGCCGCCACCCTGCGAATGCGTGACCAGCACGCCGGGCCCGATCTTGCGAAAGAGCGCCGCCGCTGCGTCCGACGTCACCTCCATGTCGAACGGCCCTGTATTGGGTGTCATCTGGCGAAAGTACTGGTCCAGCGCGGCGGGGTCGCGAGAGAACTGCACGCCCGCATGGAAGTCGGGCCAGTTGCCCAGGCGAAAGATGTTGAAAAGCAGTTGCTCGTCGCGCGCGGGCGTCAGCGCGGCCGCCTCGGCGCTGCGCCCGGCCCGCCCCCGTCGAGGCTGGTCCATGAGATAGACGCCGTGACCGCGGCGCAGGAAGAGATTCTGAAAGCCCTCACGGCCGTCGGGCGTTGTCTCCCAGGTCTTGGACGACTGCCCGGCACCATGCCAAAACACCAGCGGCAGTTTGCGGACCCCGGCCGGTATCTGGTAGGACACATATGCATGGTCGCCGTGAAAGGTCTTACCGTCAGGATCGGTGAGCGTCTTCCCGCCGACGGCGAAGCTGCCTTGGTCCTGGATGACGAGCGGCGCGTGCGCCGCGTCCAGTCCGCCTGTGGCACATGCGGCGCAGAAGAGCACAGTCGCAACCAAGAGCGAATGCTTGAGAATCGTGAACATACGATGGCTTGAAACGGTGTCCGATCAAACGTCGAGCCGGCGCTCGCTCATCCATCTCACGATGGCCGGATCTCGTGCGAGAAAAAGCTGCTGGTGGCGGTGTCGAGCTTTGCGATACGTGCAGGCGACCAGGATCCTCGATGACGGGACCCCTGTGGTCTGGTCCGCGTTGCGCTCGGCCGCATTCACAGCATCCCCCAGCGACAGGGCAGCGATCGATGCCATCACCGTGCGCCGTGTGGGTTGACCGTCCCTCCGGGTTGGCTGGCGTAGTGGCTGTCGCTGACCTTCTCAAGCCAGTCGACCGCCTTGCCGTCCGCCAGCTCCGTGATGGCGATGTGCGTCATGGCCGTGCTTGGCCCCGCGCCGTGCCAGTGCTTCTGGCCCGGCGGAATCCAGACCACGTCGCCCGCCCGGATTTCCTGCACTGCATCGCCCCAACGCTGGACACGACCCACGCCCGCGGTCACGACCAGCGTCTGGCCGACCGGATGCGTGTGCCAGGCGGTGCGCGCGCCGGGCTCGAAGGTCACGTAGGAGCCGGTCGCACGCGTGGGGCCGTTGGGCTTGGGAAACAGAGGGTCGACGCGGACGGCGCCCGAGAAGGAGTCGGCCGGGCCCTTGTACGAGGCCTGCGAGCCCGCACGGGCGATCTGCAGGCTGGTTTCCGACTGCGCGAAGGCCGAGGCGGCCATCGAGACCGACAGCGCGGTCATGGCGAAAGATTTCATGGATGTGTTTGCTTGCTCAGCCGTTGATCGAAGGCATCTGCCCCAGCAGCTTGTCCAGCGTGAGCGGGTAGTCGCGCAGCCGCACGCCCGTGGCGTTGTAGACCGCATTCGCGATCGCCGCCCCGACGCCGCAGAGGCCGAGCTCGCCGACCCCCTTCGCCTTCATCGGCGAGGACATGGCGTCCGTTTCGTCCAGGAAGATCACGTCCTGATGGGGAATATCGGCATGGACCGGCACTTCGTAGCCTGCCAGGTCGTGGTTGACGAAGAATCCCAGTCGCTTGTCGACCGCAAGCTCCTCCATGAGCGCACCGCCCACGCCCATGGTCATGGCGCCGATGACCTGGCTGCGCGCCGATTTCGGGTTGAGGATGCGGCCGGATGCGCAGACGGCCAGCATGCGCCGCACGCGCACCTCGGCGGTGTAAGCATCGACGGCCACCTCGACGAAATGGGCGCCGAAGGTCGATTGCTGGTAGCGCTTGTTCAGCTCGCCGAACTCGATCGTGTCCTCGACCACGATTCCGTCGTCGCCAGCGATCTCCGAGAGCAAGACGCTGCGGTCGCCACCGCGAACCCTGCCGTCCTCGAAGCTGGCGTCGGCCTTGAGTCCCGCCCGCTTCGCCACTTCCTCGCGCAACTTCACGCAGGCCGCGTACACCCCGGCGGTCGAGCAGTTGGCACCCCACTGGCCACCGGACCCAGCGGACACCGGGAAGCTGGAATCACCGAGCCGCACCACCACGCGGTCGAGCGGCACCCCCATCATCTCGGCAGCGGTCTGCGCGAGGATGGTGTAGCTGCCGGTGCCGATGTCGGTCATGTCGGTTTCAACCGTGACCACACCGCGCTTGTCCAGCCGCACGCGCGCTCCGGATTTGGTGAGCAGGTTGTTGCGAAAGCCCACGGCGGTGCCGATGCCGATCCAGTGCCGGCCCTCGCGCCGCATCGCGGGTCGGGCATCGCGTTGCGACCATCCAAAGGCTTTTGCGCCGGTGCGCATGCATTCGATGAGTCGGCGTTCGGAGAAGCGGCGCGACGGGTTGGCGGGATCGACCTGGGTGTCGTTCAGCACCCGGAACTCGATCGGATCGATGCCGAGCCGTTCGGCCATTTCGTCCATGGCGATTTCAAGGGCCATCAAGCCGGGCGCTTCACCGGGCGCGCGCATGGCATTGCCTTCGGGCAGGTCCAGTACCGTGAGGCGCGTGCCGGTGAGTCGATGCGCGGCCGCGTAGAGGAGCTGCGTTTGCTGCACCGCGTTCTCGGGCTTGCCGTCGACCAGGTTCCCCGACCAGCTCTCGTGGCCGATGGCCGTCAGCCTGCCATCCCGGCTCGCGCCGAGGCGGATGCGCTGGATGGTCGCCGGCCGGTGCACGGTGTTGTTGGCGATGATCGGGCGTTGCAGGGCGACCTTCACGGGTCGACCCGCCATGCGGGCGCCGAGCGCGGCGAGGACGGTGTCGGCCCGCAGGAACAGCTTGGCGCCGAACCCGCCGCCCACATAGGGCGACATGAGTCGGATTTTGTCCTTCGCGATCCCGAGCGTCGCCGCCAGATCGGTCACCGTCCAGTCGATCATCTGGTTCGAAGTCCAGATCGTGAGCTGGTCGCCGCGCCAGGCCGCCGTGGTCGCGTGCGGCTCCATCATCGCGTGTGATTGGTCCGGCGTGGAGTACGTCTGATCGAGGCGCACCTCGGCGTTCGCAAAGGCGCTTGCGAAATCGCCGACCTTGTTGTCGCGGTCGATGGTTTTCTTGTCCGACGCCTTCTCTGCAGCCAGGTCGAAGGCACCGGCTGCGCGGTCGTAGCTCACCTTCAGCAGCTGCGCAGCAGCCCGGGCCTGCTCGAAGGTCTCCGCCACCACCAGCGCGATCGCCTGGTGATAGTGCTCCACGGACGGACCGCCGAGCAGCCTCGCGGTGTTGAAGCTCCCCTGGCCGAGCCGGCCCGCGTTCTCGAAGGTCACGATGGCGATCACACCAGGGGCGGCCCGGGCCCGTGTCTGGTCGATGCCGGTGATGCGCCCCTTGGCGATGGCGGCGCCCAGCACGTAGCCGAAGGCGGCACCCGGCGCGACGTCATGACGCTCGTAGGCGTAGGGCGCAGTGCCCGTGGTCTTCATCCGGCCGTCGATGCGGTCGACCGGCTGGCCGATCACCTTGAGCTGGTCGATGGGATTGATGGTGGCGGGTGTGTCGAATCGCATCGCTCAGCTCCTCGCCTCGGTCAGTACGGCGTCGAGCGTCCGCTCCACCAGTGTGAGCTTGAAGGCATTGTCTTCGGTTGGCTTCGCTCCCGCGAGCAGCATCTCCGTCGTGGCCTTGGCGCCGCGCCGCAGCGCGGCGTCTGCCGCCTCGACCCGCCATGGCTTGGCAGCGACGCCGCCCAGCGCCACGCGGCCCGTGCCATCCGGTTGCACGATCGCCGCCACCGAAATCAGCGCGAACGCATAGGAAGCGCGGTCGCGAACCTTGCGATAGACCTGCTTGCCCCCCATGGGCCGCGGCAGGGTCACGGCTGTGACCAGCTCTCCGGCGGTCAGGGCGGTTTCCACTTGGGGCGTGGCGCCAGGGAGGCGGTGGAAATCGGCGATCGCGATGGTGCGGCGCGATCCGTTGGGGCGCAGCGTCTCGACGCTGGCGTCCAGCGCGCGCATGGCGACGGCCATGTCACTCGGGTGCGTCGCTATGCAGGCAGTGCTGGTTCCGATCACCGCGTGCTGCCTGCTGACACCGCCGATCGCCGAGCAGCCGCTGCCCGGCCGTCGCTTGTTGCAGGCCTGGTTGGTGTCATAGAAATACGGGCAGCGGGTGCGCTGCAGCAGGTTGCCGCCGGTGGTGGCCTTGTTGCGCAGCTGGCCGGAAGCGCCCGCGAGCAATGCCCGCGACAACAGGGCGTAGTCGCGGCGTACGCGGGCATCGGCCGCGAGGTCGGTATTGCGCACCAGTGCGCCGATGCGCAGGCCGCCGTCCTGGGTAGCCTCGATGCGGTCGAATCCGAGGCCGTTGACATCGATCAGATGACCTGGCGTTTCGATCTCCAGTTTCATGAGGTCGAGCAGGTTCGTCCCGCCGGCGATGAAGCGCGCACCGGAGGTGCTTGCAGCGGCAGCGACCGCCTGTGCCGGCGACGTGACACGCTCGTAGCTGAAAGCTTTCATGCCCTGGCTCCTGCCACTTCGGTGATGGCTTCGACGATGTTGCTATAGGCTCCGCAACGACAGATGTTCCCGCTCATGCGCTCGCGCAGTTCGTCCGCCGAAAGCAATGGCTTGGCCGTGAGGTCGGCGCTCACGTGGCTCGGGATGCCCTGGTCTATTTCCTTCAGCACGGCGACCGCCGAGCAGATCTGACCAGGCGTGCAATAGCCGCACTGGAAGCCGTCATGCTTGACGAAGGCGGCCTGCATCGGATGCAGGTGACCGATCTGACCAAGCCCTTCGATGGTCGTGACCTGGGCGCCGTCGTGCATCACGGCCAGCGTCAGGCACGAATTGATGCGGCGACCATCGACGATGACCGTGCATGCGCCGCACTGACCGTGGTCACACCCTTTCTTGGTGCCGGTCAGCTGCAGGTGTTCCCGCAAGGCGTCGAGCAGCGTGGTGCGGGTGTCGAGCACCAGGCGCTCGGACCGCCCGTTGATGCGCAGGCTCACGGGCAGGGAGGTGCCCGCGCCGGATCCCGCAGCGGGCGCCGCGGCCTCCGCCCGGACGGCCAACA
Organism: Variovorax davisae; assembly: GCF_030316845.1. Lineage (GTDB taxonomy): Bacteria > Pseudomonadota > Gammaproteobacteria > Burkholderiales > Burkholderiaceae_C > Variovorax > Variovorax davisae. The sequence continues at coordinate 68,544 of NZ_JASZYS010000006.1, read as the reverse complement.
CCGGAACCGAGGCTGTGGCCGCCCCTGCCTTCAGCAGGCCGCGGCGGGAAAAGGTCAACTCATCGGAACTCTTCATCGGGTTTCCTTGCTTGTGTCGTGGCGCTCCATCGCGGTTCGCCGGGTCTGCATCGACTTTAGAAGGGGGCGGGTTCCTGCACTAGACCATTCGCCCTTGAAGGACTCGCAAGCTGCTGTTGTCAATTCAGGGACACTGCAGCCATGCCGATCAATGAACTGCGCTCCATCGCCACCTTCGTGAAAACCGCTGAACTGGGCAGCTTGCGACAGGCCGCCACGGCCCAGGGGATGACGCCCCAGGCCGCCAGCCAGGCCCTGGCGCAGCTCGAGCGGCATCTGGGGGTGCGGCTGTTCCACCGCACGACACGCAGCATGTCGCTGACCGATGCCGGACGGCAGTTCCTGGAAGCCGCGCAGCCGGCGCTGATCGGCATGCAGCGCGCGTTGAGCATCGCGCGGCGATCCCAGGAAGAGATTGCCGGGCCGCTGCGCATCGTGGGCCCGCACTCCGTGTTCGGGGCGGTCATCTGGCCGCTGCTCGACGCCTTCTGTCGGCGCTATCCCGAGGTGCAGCCCGACGTCCACCTCGACGACCGCATCGGGAACTGGGTCGAAGACCGGGTTGATGTCGGATTTCGGATCGGGCCCTCGGCGGCCGAGGGGGTCATCGCGCGCAAGCTGTTTTCGTTGCAACTCATCATTTGCGCGGCACCGTCTTACCTCAGCCAGCACGGTGCTCCAGGGACCTTGAGTGCCTTGGCGGAACATCGGTGCAGCATTTTCCGCAGTTCCGGCTCGGGGCAGGTGCTGCCGTGGTTCGTCAGGGTAGGGGGCGACCTGACCGAGCTTCACGTCACCCCCACCCTCACGGTCAACGACGAGGCGCTCGAGACGGAGGCGGTGCTCGCCGGGCATGTCATCGGTCTTCTGACCGGCGTTGCCGCGGCCCCACACATTCGTTCGGGTCGGCTGGTGCCATTGATGGTGGAGCACATGGCCGACAAATCGGGCGTCTTCGTCTACTACGGAAGCCGCGCCGCGCAGCCGGCGCGCGTCCGTGCCTTCATCGACGTGGCGATCGAACTGTTGGCCGACAACCCGGCCTACGTGTTGACGACCGAAGAACTCGAAGGGGCCGAGCTCCGCGGCCGCGAGGCGGCGCGTCGGATCGGCTGAGCGATCGCCGAGCGCCGAGCTTCGAAATCTCGTCGGCAATCGGTTGACCGAGGTCCCATTGATACCTCCGCCATGTGAAGGCGACAAACGCGATGTTCTTTCCCATCTCGGACTACGCAAGTGTCTTGTTGAAGAAGAGGGGCACGCTGGAGGACCGCATCACGCGCCCAAGCCCACCGGCATCAAGGATTGAGACAAGCTCACGCCCGACGAGCGCCGGCTGTTCGCGCGGCAGATGGGCGGACAACGCAATACTTCGAGATCCTCGGCAACCGCGGTATCTACCACGACGGCTGGCTGGCACGCACCGTTCACAGGGCGCCGTGGGAACCCAATCCGCGCGCGGCGCTCGACAAGGATTCATGGGAGCTTTTCGATGCGCGCAATGACTACAGCCTCGCCACCGATGTTGCCGCGAAGCAGCCGGCGAAGCTGAAAGAGATGCAGGCCGTCTTCATGAAAGAGGCGGCGAGGTACAACGTGCTTCCGATCGATGACCGCAGCGTCGAGCGTTTCAATGCGGCGATCGCCGGGCGGCCCGACCTGATGGGACCGCGTACGTCGATCACGCTCTACCCGGCATGACCGGCATGACCGGCATGATGGAGAACACGTTCATCAACGTGAAGAACCACTCCAGCACGATCACCGCCGAGATCGACGTTCCACAGGGCGGCGCGGAGGGCGTCGTCTTCGCACAAGGCGGGCGCTTCGCGGCGTCGTACCTGAAGGACGGCAAGCCGACGTACAGCTACAACTGGGACGGCCTCGAACGTTGCACGGTGGCCTCTCCCCAGGCGCTTGCGCCCGGCAAGGCAAGCATCAAGCTGGAGCTCCATCGGAAAGCCGTTTTCTGCGGGGGCGAGAACGCGGGCGTCGACGACTTTGTTGAAGAAGGCCGTATTGGCTGTGTGAGCGCATTTGCTGATGGCGGGGATAGCCAAGTCGAACGCCCGCTCAGATACCTGCGGATCAGGGCGTCTTTTCTTGGAGCATCTGCAGTATGGCCTTGATGGCCGCCCGGTACCCGCCAGGTCCGAGACCGGCGATCACCGCGGTGGCCACCGCGGACATGTAAGAGTGGTGGTACATCTCCTCGCGGCGATAGATGTTGGAGATGTGGACCTCGATGATCGGACCTGGAAACATCTTGAGCGCATCCATGATGGCCATGGACGTGAACGAATAGGCCGCCGGGTTGATGATGATCCCGCTGCCCGTGTCGATGGCCTCGTGGATCCAGTCGATCAACTGGGTCTCGCTGTTGGACTGGTGGAATTCCAACGCGATGGCCCCGGCTTCGTCGCGGCACATTGCCTCGATCTCGGCGAGCGTGGTCTTGCCGTAGATCGCAGGCTCGCGCTTGCCGAGACGGTTGAGATTCGGGCCATTCAGGATGAAAAGCGGCTTGGTCATAGGTGAGTACGCTTGCAACGCAAAGGAATTTCAGGGGCCGCCGTGGAACAGCTTCGCGGGGCCAGTGACGAGCCAGGGAAAGAAGACCATCAGGAACATGATCAGGAACTGGGCGATCATGAACGGCATCACGCCCTTGGTCACCGTATCCATCGACATTCGACCCACCCCGGCCACCACGTTGAGCACCACGCCCACCGGGGGCGTGACCAGGCCGATGGCGTTGTTCATGATGAACATGACCCCAAAATAGACGGGGTCGATCTTGGCCGCGATGACCACGGGCATCAGCACAGGCGTGAGGATCAGGATGGTCGGCGTCATGTCCATCGCCGTGCCGACGATCATGACCAGCACCATGATCGCCACCATCAGCAGGATGGGGCTGTCGAGGAAGGGTTGGAGCATGCCCACCACCTTGCCGGGCAGGTCCGCCACCGTGATGAGCCAGGCCGAAACCATGGCCGCGGCCACCAGGAACATCACCACCGCGGTGGTCTTGGCCGCCGCCTTGAAGATGCCGAACAACTGCGAGAGCTTCAGGCCACGATAGATGACCGTCGCGACGAAAAGGGCATACACCGCAGCCACCACGCCTGCTTCCGTCGGCGTGAACACGCCCATGCGCAGACCGACCAGAATGATCACTGGCAGCATCAGCGCCCAGCCACAGCGGCGCATCGTGGTCAGCAGTTCCTTCAATGGCTTGCGCGGCGGAGGCACCACCCCTTCGTTGCGGGCGACCCAGGCCCAGGTCACCCACAGCGCCAGCCCCATCAGCAGGCCGGGCGTGATACCGGCCATGAACAGCTTGGAAATGGAAACGTTGGCCGTGACGCCGAAAATGACCAGTCCGATCGACGGCGGCAACACCGGCGCAATCACGCCGGACGCTGCGATCAGGCCGGCAGCGCGATGCGGTGCGTGGCCGGCGGCCACCATCATCGGCAGCAGCATGGTCGTCAGGGCGGCGGCATCGGCCACCGCGCTGCCCGACAGCGCCGAAAGCATGATCGACGCGACGATGGTCACGTAGCCCAGGCCGCCACGGATGTGACCGACCAGCGCCATCGCGAACTCGACGATGCGCTTCGACAGCCCGCCTTCGTTCATGATCTCGCCAGCCAGCAGGAAGAAGGGCACTGCCAGCAGGGGGTAGTTGTCCGCGCCGCCCAGCAGGTTCTGCGCGAGGATCTGGGCCTCGAACATGTCCATGTGCCACATCAGCGCCACGCCGCTGACCAGCAGCGCAAACGAGATCGGGATGCCGATGGCCATCGCCAGCAGCAGGGACCCGAGGAAGATGGTGAGTGTCATGGTCGCTCGCTCGGTTCAGTGTTGTTTGGTGAGGTCGTCGCCATGCGGGCGGTTCAGAGCAGCCAGATCTTCGGATTCCTGGACCATCACCAGGTCGTCATCTTTCATGTGGCCGGTGAAAAGCAGCCACAGGTCCAGCAGCAGCACGATGCATGCGCAGGCCGAGAAGGCCACGCCAGCCGCATGCAGCACGGACATCGGCAGCTGGGTGGAAGGTGCCAGGGAGTCCATGTTGATCTTGGTCTGTTCCAGCGCGCCCCTGAAAACCAGGTAGCAGACGTACAACATGGTCAGATGGCCGAGTACAAGGCAGATCTTCTTGCCGACCGGTGGCAGGCGCGACACCAAGGCGTCGGTGCCGAGGTGCGCGTGCTCGCGCAGGGCGACCACGCAACCCATGAAGGTGATCCACACGAACAGCCAGCGCGAAATTTCCTCGGACTGCGTGATCGACGAATTGAAAACGTAGCGCAGAACAACGTTGCTGAAGACCAGCGCCACCATGATCATGAGCGCCACGGCCATCACGTTGGTGACCCCGCGGCAGAAAGAATCGATCAGCTTTACCATGCCTGCTCCTCTATAAGACGCGTTGGCGCGCCACGCCCCAAGCGGCACCGCGGGGCCTGCAAAACGACCGCCGGCTCCAAGTCACAGGGATTGGAGCCGGCTTGAACTTCCAGGATCAGAACTTGGAGACGCGTTCCAGTTCGGTCTTGAACAGCGTCATCACGGCCGGATCGTACGAAGCGGAGAACTTGTCGTAGATCGGCTTGACGTCGGCGCGCATGCGGGCCGTCTCGGCGGGTGCGACGGCGTTGTAGACCATGCCCTTGGCCTGCAGTTCGGTCAGTGCCTTGCCGGCGGCTTCGCGGCTCGCCGCGCGCTGGTAGGTCTGGGCTTCGATGGCGGCGTCCTGCAGGATCTTGTGCTCCGCTGGCGACAGTTTGTCCCAGAAGCGCTTGCTGATCTGGACCGGGTTGGTCGCGTACACGTGGTTGGTGCCACTGACGTACTTCTGCACTTCATAGAACTTGCTCGACAGGATCACCGAATACGGGTTCTCCTGGCCATCCACGGCCTTGCTCTCGAGGGCGTTGTACAGCTCGGCAAAGGGCATCGGCAGCGGGTTGGCCTTGAAAGTCTTGAAGGTGTCCAGGAACACCGGATTCGGGATGACGCGCAGCTTCAGTCCATCCAGATCTTCGCCCTTCGTGATGGGGCGCTTGCTGTTGGTGACGTTGCGGAAACCCAGGTCGAAGAATCCCAGGATGACGATGCCCTTGTCAGCCAGCTTGGCGCTGACCATCTTGCCCAGCGGTCCGTCCACCATCGCATCTGCCTGCTGGCCATTGGTGAACAGAAATGGGAAGTCGAACAGCCCGAATTCCTTGACGACGCCGGTCAGCGAGGTGGTGGAAGCCACGAGCATCTCCTGCACGCCGCCCTGCAACGCGGATTGCTGCTGCAGTTCGTTGCCGAGCTGGCTGCTGGCGAATTCCTTGACCGTGATCTTGCCGCCGCTCTTGGCTGCCACGAGCTCGGCGAACTTCTTGACCCCCCAACTGGTCGGGTGGTCGGTGTTGTTCAGGTGACCGAATCGAATGGTCCGTTCCTGAATGTCCTGCGCCTGAGCGAGCGTGGCGGCGACGAGCAGCGCGAGACTGCCGGCGAGTTTGAAGAGTTTCGATGCCATCAAGGTCTCCTTTTGTGATGGGAATGGCCGGTTCCTGGGCCATGCAGCGGTGCGGCACCGAATAATATTGGATCATCGGAGCATACGCAAAGTATATGATGATCAGGGTATTCTCTGATTGGCAGAACGTCGCCTGAAGCCGAAACTGTTTTGAGCCTTGATCCGTCCTGGAGCGCCACTTGTTGACCGACAACTCCCTTGAATCCGCAGACAGCGCCACAGTTGGCGAGGTCACGTATCGCCGCATCCGCTCCGACATCGTGCTGGGCCGGCTGACGCCGGGGCGGCGTTTACCGCTGGAACGCATGAAAGAGGCCTACGGCACCAGCGTCAGCACGCTGCGCGAGCTCTTCAGCCGACTGGCCACTGAAGGTTTGCTCGTCGCGGAAGGGGCGCGCGGGTTCCAGGTCACCGCGGTCTCCTCGGCCAACCTTCGGGAAGTGGCATCGATGCGGCTTCTTCTGGAGGGCCACGGACTCAAGGAGTCTTTTCAGCGTGGCGACCTCGAGTGGGAAGGCCGTGTGGTCGCCGCTTATCACAAGCTCGCCACGATGGAAAAGCGGATGGCGGCTGACGACCATGCGCCCGCGGAAATCTGGCGCCAGTACGACTGGGCCTTTCACGTCGCACTGATCTCCGCTTGCGGGTCCGACCTGCTGCTGCAGACCTATGCATCGATCTGCGACAAGTACCTGCGCTACCAGATGATCGCCGCCATCTTCCGTGGCAAAGAGGCAGCAGACGAGCACCACGTTCTCCTCGAATGCGCGCTCGCCAAGGACTGGCAGCGCGCGCAACAGACCCTGGTCACCCATGTCGAGGATTGCGTCACGCAGATGACATCGGTGCTGGACGCCGCCTGAACCGGATTTTTGTGAGCAACTTATGACATCGTCTTCCAGTGGCCCGCTGCGCATCGGCATTCTCGGCGCCGCGCGGATCGCCCGTTCGTTCGTCGAAGCCGTGCGACCGTCGGCCAAAGTCATCGTCACCGCCGTGGCGAGCCGCGATGGCGAGCGCGCTGCAGCCTTCGCGCGTGAGCTCGGCATCGGCCGCGTCCATGCCGGCTACGACGCGCTCTTTGCCGACCCAGACATCGACGCGGTGTACGTGCCGCTCCCCAACAACCTGCACGCGGAGTGGTCGATCCGGGCCGCCGATGCCGGCAAGCACGTCCTCTGCGAGAAGCCGCTCGCCGCCAGTGCAGCGCAGGCACGGGCCATGTTCGCGGCCGCCGAGAAGAATGGCGTGTATCTCGTGGAGGCCTATCCCTATCGGGCTCAGCCACAAACGCTCAAGGTTCGCGAACTCGTCTCGGCCGGCGCCATCGGCCGCATCCAGCTCATCCAGGCATCCTTCGGCTTTCCTTTGGCCGACGCCGCCAACATCCGGATGGACCCGGGCCTCGCGGGCGGCGCGCTGATGGACGCGGGGTCGTACCCGGTGAGCTTCGTGCGCACCGTGACAGGCGCCGCGCCGTCGCGCGTGTCTGCCTTGTCGCGATGGGGCGCGACGGGCGTCGATCTGACCACGATGGCGACGCTCGAGTACCCGGACGGCGTTCTTGCGCAGATCTCGTGCAGTTTTTCCACCGCGCGTCACCGACACGCCTTCATTGCTGGCGACGCGGGTTCCATCAATACCACCTACTTCAACGATACCGGCGCCGACTTTCCGCCATTCGTGGACGTGCGCCGAGGCACCGGATGGGATGCGGCACGCGAAGTGATCGAAACCGAAGCGCGCGCAGGATTTCTGGCCGAAGCAGAGTCGTTTCACGACCTCGTGCGATTCGGTTGGGGCGCATGGACGGGCGCCACTCCTGCCGAATCGATCGATATTGCGAGGACGCTCGATGCGATTGCGGCCAGCAGTCGCCATGGCGCTCCGGTTGACGTGGCCGATATGCGGGGGAATTGAGAATGTTGCTTCCAGGCAGTGCGGCGCTGGCGATGTGGTGGGACATGGCGCCCGAGATGAAGTCCGAGTTCGAACATTGGCATTCCCACGAACATTTTCCGGAGCGGCTCGGCGTGCCTGGATTCCGGCGGGCGTCCCGCTGGACGAGTGTTCCCGAGGGCGAAGGCATCTTTGTCATGTACGAGCTCACTTCGTATGCGATCCTTTCATCGGATGCCTATGTCAGTCATCTGAACACGCCGTCGCCATGGTCCGTACGCATGATGCCGCACCATCGGAACATGGTGCGCAGCCAGTGCCACGTGCTGGAGTCGGCGGGCGGCAGCGCTGCAAGGTACGCGCTGACACTGCGTGTCTCGCCGCTGCAAGACCGCGCCGATGACCTGCGTGCATTCTTTCAGGCGCTTTGCACCGCTCTGGCCCAGCGGCCGGGCATCGTGGGTGCGCACCTGTTGCGGCATCAGACACCCCGCGTCGCCGAAACCACCGAGCAGCGCATTCGCAACTCAGCCGACCGCGTGGCCGATTGGGTGTTCGTTGTCCTTGGCTACGAGGCACATGTCGTGCAATCGCTTGTCGATGCCGATCTTTCGCCTGCGGCGTTGCGGGCGTCAGGCGCAGCCGAGGGTGTGATCAGCGGTCTCTACACGCTCTCGCATTCGGCGACTCCCGACGATGTTGCCGCGAACACACTTTGATTGAACACCGTTCACAACACCAGGTTCGAAAGCGCGAAGTACCCAGATCTGCTCGGGTCGGTCGCATATGACTGCTTCGGCGACCTCAACCGGGCCAGCTACTTCGCGGTGATCCGCAACGGACGGCCGCAGATCGCTGCGACGATCCGCTCGGCTGAAGGTGGCATGGTCGGGGCCGATTGCTTCGCATTGAGCAGAACCCAGCGTTTGGCGGTCGGCAACTTCAGCCGCAAGCGATCCGTCGTCATTCGACGATCTCCTGTTCGGATCGGGTTCAGCAGCGTCGGCTTGACGTTCACAGCGCTCGCGGCGCCAGGCGACCCTCGGGCGCGTCGATGACCGCAACTGTTCAAAACCGTGAGTACCCGTTCAGGGCATGACTGGCAGCAACCGCTGCAGAGCGGTCTTCGGCTACCTGGGCAAGCTCGGATTCGCTGAGGGCCTGGCGGAGGTGCCAGTTGCGAGGCTTCTCGAGCGGGCGATAACGCGCTGCTTATCGGCCGGTGATGTCAGACGTTGCTAAGGCATCGGTCGCCCCGTGCCTTGTCGTGGCATTCAGCGCCCCGCCAGGCGCTGCTGCGCAGTCTCGGCCCAGAATGCCGACAGAAGGCGGACCAGTTCATCGGGCTGTTCCTCGGGGATAAAGTGCCCACAGTTCCGAACCACGCCGCCCCGGACCTTCTCGACAACAGTCGTGAGCAATTCGCGGGTCTTGTCGCCGAAGCTCGCGTCGCCTCCCAGGGCGAGCACCGGGACACGAACCTTGTCGCGCACAAAGGGCTCCGTCTGCGCCTGTGTGTCGAAAATCGCACGGTAGACGCCAAGTACGCCGCTGACGCCGCCCGGCGCGGCGAATGTGCGCATTGTTTCGTCGAACGCCTCCTGCCCGATCGCGCCGGGATTGGCGCAGAAGTTTTCATAGAACCAGGCAAGCACCTCTCGTTCGTGACCGGAGAACAGCATCTCCGCCAGCCCAGGCGCCAATGCGAGTGGCCACCACCACAAGCCGCCTCTGACCGTGCCTTGGGGTGTGAACTGCATCAGTCGCCCGAGGCACTCTCCGGTGATGATGGGCTCGTCCAGGTAGGCCAGCGTGCGCACCTCCTCGGGATGTTCGCCGGCCCAAACCAGCGCCGCCGGTGCGCCCATGTCATGAGCCACGATGTGGAGTGGTCCGACGCCGAGATGCCGCAAAAGGGCGCGGAAGTCCGCGACCAGCGTACGTGCGTCATAGCCTTGCGCCGGCTTGTCCGAATCACCGAACCCGCGCATGTCGGGCACGATCACCGTGTGGGTTTGCGCGAGCAAGGGCAAGACCTTGTGCCAGGACTGCGAGGTGCCCGGAAAGCCATGCCAGAGCAGAACGGGGTCCCCTTGGCCGGCGACCGTGTAGTGCAATCGCACCCCATTGACGCTTGTCGTTTCTTGCGTGGAGATCATGGCTTTCCTTGTTGCTGAGGCGCGATTCGCCGCGTCGAGATGGCGCTTGCGGATCGCTGATTCCGATTCGTCGATGCTAGTGACGCGACCTGCCAGCCGGTAGATGGCCAGGGTGCATCACCCTGTTGCCTCGAAGACACCAAAGTTGCCATCAGGGAGAGGGGAGAACCTCTACGGCCTTGATTCGCGACGTCCGTGCTCTTTTCGGAATCGCGAAAGCCGCATCGATGTCTTAACATCGCCTCCCGATGGCGGCCCAGCCAGAACCTGAGGACAGGATTCATGAACAAAAACATCGCAGCCGCTCTCGCATTTGCCACGGCATTCACCACGTCGCTGGCCGCACACGGGCAGGATGCCAAGCTGGATCCCGACACGGGCCTGCCGGCGTCGCAGCCTTTCGATTTCCCCGAGCAGGGAGAGATTGCGCCGTTCTGGGCAAAGCGCCTCACCGGCTACTTCACGACCTCCGACGGGATCAGGCTGCGCTATAGCGTGCTCCTGCCGAAGACATCGGGCAGGTTCCCCGTGATCTTGAGCATCAACGGATACGACGCCGGCGCAATCGGGGGAGCGCCCTATCTGAAGTACAAGACATCGATGTCGGTCGAACTCGACAAGCGGCTCGTCGAGGCCGGCTACGCGGTGATGGGCGTCAACGCCGCAGGCTCCGGATGTTCCGCAGGCCCGCTCGAGTACACGCGGCCGCAGCTCGGCAGGCATGGCGCCGAAGCCGTCGAGTTCGCGGCGTCGCAGACCTGGTCCGATGCCAAGGTCGGCATGGTCAATTGGTCGTACGGCGGATCTGCCCAATTGGCGACGGCGCAGAACCGGCCACCGCATCTTCGGGCCATCGTGCCCGGGATGGTGCTGACGGACTTCCGCGACGCCCTGATGCCCGGTGGCGTTCCGGCGCCCGGCTTCGTCACACCCCTGCGGGTCTCCATGCGCGCCTATTGGGAGAAGGTGGTCGCGCAGACCGCGAAGGAAGAGGGCGACGTGCATTGCCTGGCGCAGATCCCGAAGAACCTTGCAGCCGAAGACACGAACTCCGTGATGCATCTGTTGCTGTCGCATCCGCTGCGAGACGACCACATGAAGAGCTTCGACCTGGCGCTGCATGCCGATCGCGTCCAGGTCCCTGTGCTGTCGCTCGAGGCTTTCCAGGATCAAGCGATCACGCCGCGCAGCGGCTACTACCAGTCGCGGCTCGACCCGGCCAAGCTGTGGTCGATCCAGACCAACGGCCGGCACGACATGTACCTGGCCTCGGAGTTCCAGGCGATGGCCGTGCGTTTTCTTGACCGCTTCGTCAAGGGCGTGGACAACGGCTTCGAACGCGACACGCCACGCACCACGGTGTGGATGGAAAGCTCCGAGGGGGATGGCGGCAGCGCCCTTCAGCGGCGCGTGTCTCCCAAGGCGCGCTGGGTGGTGAAAAGGGATGCGATCCGCAGCAACGACTTGGCGATCAAGGAATTCCACCTCGGTGCCGGCCAGGCGCTCACCGATGGACCCGGCTCCGGGGCGGCCGACGGATTCGACTACCCCGGCGCCGGTGTTGCCGTCAACGACATTGCAGGAAGCTCTTTCTGGGGAGCGTTGCCTGGCGACTGGAAGGCAACGGGCATCGCTTACACATCGCGGCCGCTGGGCGAAGACATGATGGTCTACGGGCCGGGCAGCGCCGATCTCTGGGTCACGGCCAACGCCGGCGACGCCGATCTGCAGGTCACCGTTACCGAGATCCGACCGGACGGACAGGAAACCTATGTCCAGCGCGGCTGGCTGCGTCTGTCGAACCGGGCCCTGGACACCGCGCGCTCGACACCTCTGCTGCCGGTGCGCCTCGAGCGGCCCGAGCGCGTCATGCCGCTGCTGCCCGGGCAGCCGGTCCTCGCGCGGGTCGAGATCAACAAGATGGGGCACTACTTCCGCAGCGGGTCCCGGCTGCGGATCTGGATCGACACGCCGGCTCAGACCGGCGGTCTGGTGTTCGACACCTTCACGCAAAAGCAGCGCCTCCATGTGCTGCACAACGCCAGATACGATTCTGTCGTGCGGCTCGGCGTATTGAAGGACGTCAAGGGGCCGGCAAGCTACCCAGTGTGTGGCGCGACGATCCTGCAGCCGTGCCGGCCGGATCCGCTGACGATCCGCTGACAGGGGACAGACACACATGCAGTACAACCCGGCGCTCGATGGTCTTCGGGCGCTGTCCATCCTCGCCGTCCTCCTGTTCCACTGCGACGTCCCCGGCGCGCGCGGCGGATTCGTCGGGCTGGACGTCTTCTTCGTCCTCTCTGGCTACCTCATCACCTCGCTGCTGTCGGCGGAGTACCGCCAGGGCGGGATCGAGGTCGGTCGCTTCTACGCCCGGCGGGCGCTGCGGCTCTATCCGACCCTGTTGCTCATGGTGGCGGTCTACCTGGGGCTGGCCCCGATGCTCTGGCCAGACGACAACCGGTGGCTGTCCGCTGTCCTCGCCGCACTCTACGTCTACGACTATGCCCTGGCTTTCTGGGAGATCGCCTACACCATAGGCCACACATGGTCGCTGGGCGTCGAGGAAAAGTTCTACCTTTTGTGGCCCCTTGCGCTGCCGCTGTTGTTGCGGACGCGGCATCCCGTCGCCTGGCTGGTGTCGTCATTCTTTGCCGTGACCGCATGGCGGTACTTCGTGGCCCTGAACTGGACCTGGTCGCAGGCGTATTTCTGCTTCGACACGCGGATGAGCGGCATCCTGCTCGGGGCCATCGCGGCGCTCACCCGGTTCAGGGTCTCGAGGCACGCACTCACGGCGGCGTGCATCGCGCTGGTGGTCCTCATGACCCTGCCTTCCCTGCCGACGAGCGACCAGATAGAGGCGGTCACGCTGCGCATCACGCTGGCGGAGCTGTCCGCCTTCGTGCTTGTCTGCCATGCGGCGGAGCACGGGAAGATGAAATTCCTCGCGTCACGGCCCGCGGCCTACGTTGGTAGGCTGTCCTATGGCATCTATCTCTGGCATTTCCCTTTAGCCCTGCTGCTGCGCAATTCACAGCCCGGGTGGGTCACGCTATGCGCGACGATCGTGTTTTCGTTCACGATGGCGGCGATCTGCCTTCATCTGGTGGACGCGCCGCTCAAGAGATGGCGCCAGAAGGCATGGCCGCGGGCCCAAACTGCCGCATGAGCCACGCGGCATTGGTGCCCAACCGGAATCAGCGCGCGTCCTTGGGCGGCACTACCGAAGCCTGGACGCCAATCCTACGATGAATGCCATCGAGCTTCCATCGCAAGCCCCTGCGTTGGCGCTCTGTCGCAGCTCAGCCCAAGGAAGCCCTCATGCCTCAGTCTCACAATCCAGAAATCATGGCCTTCATCGACGTGCTCGCCGATACCGGGAGTCACTATCGGATGGATCAAATGGAAGCGCTTTATACCGAAGACCTCGGATTCCTGGTGCTGACGCCGCAAGGAGACGTGGCCCGCTTCTCGAAGTCGGAAATGATGGCCGAATTCAGAAGCCGTCGCGACGCTGGCGAGAAGCCGCTGTCGACGGAAAAGCGCGTTCTGCATATCGAGGAGCAGGGAGATGAAGCAACCGCGATCCTCTTTCGACGCATGAGCCAGGACGCCGATCCGGCGCTCTATGAGTTGCGGCTCCGGCGGACGGACGGCGAGTGGAAGGTCGCCGGCGAAACCGTGCTCCCGTGGCCCGACCTTGCCAACGCGAAGGGATTTCTCCCTCCACGCCGGACGGCCCGGGCCTGAAGGGAAGGGCGAGGGGTCCGAGCGCGGTGTGGTCTCAGGTCAGCGCCATGCCGCCATCGACCTTGAGGTTGATGCCGGTGACGAACACGCTGTCGTCGCTTGCCAGGAAGAGCGCGGCGTGCGCCAGTTCATCCGGCTGGCCCAGCCGCCCCAACGGGATCGCCGCAGCCATGCTCTTGTCGAACTCCGGCCGTGCGGATTCCGTGATGCCCAACTTCGCGAGGATCGGCGTGTCGACCGGGCCCGGGCTCAGCACGTTGACCCGGATGCGGCGGGCCTTGAGTTCGAGCGCCCAATTGCGCGCGAAGGCCTCGATGGCGGCCTTGCTGCCTGCGTAGACCGCGTGGTTGTCCATCACCTTGCTGCCTGCGATCGAACTCGTGAGGATGACCGAGCCGCCATCGCGCATCAACGCAAGCGCCTTGGTCACGCCGAAGAACACCGCGCGCGTGTTGGTGGCGAACTGCAGATCATAGTTGTCCACGGAGACGGCGGCGGACGGCTCGAGAATGGCCGTTCCGGCATTCGCCACGTAGATGTCGATGGCGCCGAACCGCGCCTTCACTGCGGCGAGCAACCGGTCGTGCATCGCAAGATCGGCCACGTCACCGACGAAGCCCATGGCGTCCGCACCGAGGCTCGCGAGCGCGGCATCCACCGCGTCCTGGCGTCGTCCCACGATGACGACGCGAGCGCCTTCCGCCGCGAAAATCTGGGCACATGCCAGGCCGATGCCGCTGTTGCCGCCCGTGATAACGGCCACTTTGCCAGAGAGTTTCTTCATGAGGTTTTCCTTGTTTGACTGAGAGGGAAGTCTTCAATTTAGGTTCGCCAGGCTGCGTTGAGTAGTGAGATGAAACGGAATCACTTGTGCCCAGGAGTCCTCAATGAATGTCTTAGATCACGCGCCCGGGTTGGTGGCCTTCGCGAGTTCCGTCGAGGCGGGCTCGTTCAGTGCGGCCGCACGGACGTTGGGCACATCGCCTTCGGCGGTCTCCAAAGGCGTTGCGCGGCTGGAGCAACGCTTCGGTGTGCGGCTCTTCCAGCGTTCGACGCGGGCGCTGTCCCTCACGCAGGAAGGTGCCGCCTACTACGAACGCATCGCGCCGCTGTTGCGTGCGCTCGACGACGCCAGCGAGGTGATGCAAGCCGACGGCATCGCGCAGGGCGTGCTGCGCATCACGGCCCCCGGGGACCTCGGGCGCATCCTTCTGTCGCCCGTGGTGGGCATGTTCCTTCCGAGGCATCCTGGCCTGAAGCTCGAGATGAGCCTCGCCGACCGGCATGTCGACTTGATCCGCGAGGGCTACGACATCGCCATTCGGGCAGGGGAGGTCGCTGACTCCGATCTCACCGCTCGACGCCTTGCCGACCTGCCCCTCGTGTTGGTGGCGTCCCCCCAGTACCTGGCACTTCGCGGAACGCCCGGATCGATCGATGCCTTGCGTGGTCATGCGCACGTGCGCTACATGCTGGGCGGCAAGGCGTTTCCGATCCGCTTTGCGGACGGCAGCGTGCTGAATCCCGCCGGTGTGTTCGATACGGACAACAGCGTCGCGCTGCGCATCGCGGCACTGGGCGATCTTGGCGTCGTACAGATCCTGCGCCTGTTCGTGCAAGAGGACATCGACGCGGGCCGACTGGTGCCCGTCCTGCCGCTGCAGCGGCTGCCGCTCGTGACAATCTCGGCCTTGCATGCCTTCGGGCGGCAGACGCCGGCGCGTGCGAGGCTCTTCATCGAGTTCCTGGCCACGGAACTCGAAAGGCTGTCCTGACGCGGCGGGCAGAGAGGGCCCTCACAGACCCAGCGCCTTGGCGATCCCCGCGCCGTAGGCCGGATCGGCCTTCGTGCAGTTGTCGATGTGGCGGCGCTTGATGAACGCCGGCGCATCGCCCATGGCGCGTGCCGTGTTGTCGAACAGCGCTTGTTGCTGTTCGGGCGCCATCAGGCGGAACAGGTCACCTGGTTGCTCGTAGTAGTCCGAATCGTCCTCTCGGAAGTTCCAGAAGTCCGCATCGCCGCGCAGCGCGAACGGCGGCTCGCGATGCTCGGGCTGCTCCTGCCACCGGCCGAAGCTGTTGGGTTCGTAGTGCGGCGTGCCGCCGTAGTTGCCGTCCACGCGCATGGCGCCGTCGCGGTGGTTGCTGTGCACCGGGCAGCGCGCGGCGTTCACCGGAATCTGGTGATGGTTCACGCCCAGGCGGTAGCGCTGCGCGTCCGAATACGCGAACAGGCGCGCCTGCAGCACCTTGTCGGGTGACACGCCAATGCCGGGCACCAGGTTGTTTGGCGCGAACGCGCTCTGCTCGACGTCGGCAAAGAAGTTCCCGGGGTTGCGGTCGAGTTCCATCACGCCCACCTCGATCAGCGGGTAGTCCTTCTTGGGCCAGATCTTGGTCAGGTCGAAGGGGTGGTACGGCACTTTCTGCGCCTCGGCTTCGGGCATCACCTGCACGTACAGCGTCCATCTGGGGAAGTCGCCGCCCTCGATGGCGTCGTACAGGTCGCGCTGATGGCTCTCGCGGTCCGCGCCCACAGTGGTGGCGGCCTGCGCATCCGTGAGATTCTTGATGCCCTGCTGCGTCCTGAAGTGGAACTTGACCCAGAAGCGTTCGTTGCCAGCGTTGACGAAGCTGTAGGTGTGCGAGCCGAAGCCGTGCATGTGGCGGTAGCTCGCCGGGATGCCGCGGTCACTCATCACGATGGTGACCTGGTGCAGCGCTTCGGGCAGCAGCGTCCAGAAGTCCCAGTTGTTGGTGGCACTGCGCATGTGGGTCCTGGGGTCGCGCTTCACGGCCTTGTTGAGGTCCGGAAACTTGCGTGGATCGCGCAGGAAGAAGACGGGCGTGTTGTTGCCCACCAGGTCCCAGTTGCCTTCCTCCGTGTAGAACTTGAGCGCAAAGCCGCGGATGTCGCGCTCGGCATCCGCGGCGCCGCGCTCGCCGGCCACGGTGGTGAAGCGGGCGAACATCTCGGTCTTCTTTCCCACGGCGCTGAAGAGCTTGGCGCGGGTGAACCTGGTGATGTCGTGCGTGACGGTGAAGGTGCCGAACGCCCCGGAGCCCTTGGCGTGCATGCGTGGACTTTCTCAACGCAGGGAAGGGAGCGCCAACGAAACGTGGCGCCGGCATGTGTATTCCTAAGTCGCCAGCGCTACGATGCCGGTGATGCCGTTTCGGGCCATCTTCGCGTACGGACAGAATCTCTCCGTACTGCGCACCAACTCCTCGGCCACACTTCTTTCGACGTCAGGCAAGTGGATACGAACATCGGCGGTGAGCATGAAAAGCCCGTCGACAGGATCGCGGCCAAAGGCGACGGACACCTGCACGGTGGCTGCGAGAACGGGAATCCTCTTCTTCGCCGCCAACAGGTTCAATGCCCCGTGGAAGCACGCGGCGTAGGCCGCTGCGAACAGCTGTTCCGGATTGGTTCCACCACCGCCACCGCCGAGCGCGGTCGGGAGCCTCAGATTCACGTCCAGGTTGCCGTCGTCGGATCGGGCCACGCCCGAAGCACGTCCGTGTTCCGCCTCGCCACCACTCACCGTCACGACCGTCGAATAGATCGGCTCGAAATCCTGCCCCTTGTACTTGTCGAGCAGCGCGACGGGGGGCGGCTGCAGCGGGCTGGATGGCGCTGCAGTTGCTGCGCAGACGCTGGCCGCATCGATCTGAGTGGGCATTCCAGGCTTCTGTTCAGTGGTTTTTGGGAAAGGTGCGCTCAGGCGGCAGCGACTTCGAGTTCGAAAGCCGTGCTGATGACGAGACGGAGCTCGTCGCCGATCATCGGCAGCGAAGCAGTCACGCCGTAGTCGCTGCGGCGGATGCGGCCCTGGATGTCGAAGCCGATCGTGTAGACCTGCTTCGCCGGGTTCATGCCGGCCCCGACGAAGCTCACGTCGAACGTGACGTCGCGCGTCACGCCGTGCAGGGCGAGCGCGCCGACCACCTGGAACGAATTGGCGGCGAGAGAGAGAGGCGCCGCGAAGTCGAACGCAATCAATGGAAACTGCTCGCCATCCAGCCAGTCGCGGCTCCTGAGTTCGTCGTCCAGGATACGGCTGGTCGTTTTCACGTTGGCTACCGGTACGGACACCGCGAGCCGGGTGGTGCCGTCGTGTTCAGAGAGTGGAATGTCGAGCGTGCCGCACGGCCCGGAGAATTCTCCGAAATAGGTCGAGATGCCGAAGTGCGACACGCTGAACAGCACCTGCGAGTGCACGGGATCAACGACGTAGCGCCCGCGGCAGACGTCGGCCAGGTTTGTTGAGGCGAGTGTGGAAAGCACGGGGTTGTCGGGCATGTGTTGCCGAGATATGACGAGGAAGGCCTGGGGCCAAGAACCCACAGCCGCATCCTGATGCGGCCGTGGGGGGTTGCGGATCAGTGTGCCGGCTTGGGCAACGCGAACCACGCGTCGAAACCGAGCGCGCCGATGCGCGGATTGGGGCCGGGCACCAGCGTTTCGTCCTTCAGTTCCGCACCGAAGTAGCGCGCGTGCACGTCCTGGACGACCTTGCGCGGATCATTGGTCTTGCCAAGGAATCGCTGGACAAGATCGGACAGGCGCACGCGCTCGGGGCCGGCGATCTCGACCACCCCATTCACCGGATTGCCCAGGGTGTAGTCCGCCACGGCGGCCGCGACGTCGTCCGATGCGATCGGCTGCACGAAGGCCGGTGAGAGACGCACGGTGTCGCCGTCGGTGCCCGATTGCGCAATGCCGCCGAGAAACTCGAAGAACTGGGTCGAATGGACGATGGTGTAGGGAATCTTCGATTCACGGATCAGCTTTTCTTGCGCGATCTTGCCGCGGAAGTAGCCACTTTCCGAGAGGCGATCCGTTCCGACGACCGACAGCGCGACGTGGTGCCTCACACCGGCCACGGCCTCGGCGGCAAGAAGGTTGCGCCCCGAGGTTTCGAAGAATTCGAGCACCGCCTTGTCCTCGAACGAAGGTGAGTTCGCCACGTCCAGCACCACCTGCGTGCCCTGGAGGGCCTCGGCCAGGCCTTCGCCGGTGATGGTGTTGACGCCCGACGCGGGCGATGCGGCCACGACCTCATGGCCGGCTTCGCGGAGCTTGATGACGACCTTCGAGCCGATGAGGCCCGAGCCGCCGATGACAACGATCTTCATGGTGATTTTCCTGTTGGCCCCGCAAAGGGCCGGATGGGTGACGAGGGTGAGTCCTGGCGACGCGGATCAGGCGAGCTTCGCCTTGTCCAGGCCGAAGACCTTGTCCGAGGAGCCGGGCACGCTCTTGAAGCCGATGTTCAGGCGGCTCCATGCATTGGTCGACATGATGAGAAAGGTGAGGTCGGAGATCTCTTTCTCCGACAACTGCGTGCGGACGCGCTCGTAGATGTCGTCGGGCACACCTTGCTCCGGGAGCTTGGTCAGCACTTCGGTCCAGGCCAGCGCCGCACGCTCGCGCGGAATGAACAGTGTCGATTCGCGCCATGCGGCCAGGTGATACAGGCGCAGTTCGCGCTCGCCCTGGATCTTGGCCTGCTTGACGTGCATGTCGAGGCAGAACGTGCAGCCGTTGAGCTGGGAAGTGCGGATCGCAACGAGATTGCGGATCGGCTCTTCGATCGCGCCTTCCTTGATGGCATTGAGGAACTCGACGAACTTCTTGAAGAGCTCGGGCGATTGTTCGACATAGTTGATGCGTTGGGTCATGACTAACTCCTGGAATGGGTGGCGGGATGCCTGGACTCAGAGCCCGTTTGCGAAGATCGCGCGGACAGGACATAGCGTAGGTTTTGGCGGTCGCCGCCGGTAGCCATGCATGGGACCCCACGGTGTTGCCCATCGCGCAACAATCCGCTCGGGGACTCGGCATGCTTGCGAACTGGCACCCGTCGAAAGTGAAGGCCAGCGCGTCAGCGCCCTGGAATCTTCTGGCCGCTTCATCGACAGGCGACACGATCGGAACCGATGCGGCCGCCGTTGCCGGCTGAAAAGCGCCATCAGACGCGCGACGCACGCAAGCCCAAAAATCGCCGCAAGCCAGTTCCCGAGGGAACGCCCGACTAAAACCCCAAGTCTCTCGGAATTGATCGCGAGTCGCCCGTCATGGCATGGCGGGCGACTCGCACGCCGCCATCGGCAGGCGCTAGCTGCCGCATTCCCCCGCAAGACGGCGGGTACGGACCAGGTCTTCGATGACGCGCAGCACGTCGCCCGGCTCGGCGCGCTTCCGAATATCCTCCTCGATGTGGGCGAACCGTATGAGGCCGTCTTCATCGATCACGTACGTCGCAGGAACCGGCAGCACCCACAGGCCGTTGCCATTCAGGACGGGAATGTCGGTTCCCACCGAACCGTAGAAACTCACGAGTTCGGGCGGAAGCGTAAAAGCCAGTTCGAAGCCATTGGCGGCTTCGAGGTTGGAATCGCTGAGCACGGTGAAGGTGAAATGGTTGTCCTCGGCCGTCCGCTTCGAATGGTCGGGCGTTTGCGGGGAGATCGCCAGAAGAGTCGCACCGAGTCGTGCCAGGTCGTCTGCTTGCTGGTGCCAAGACCTCAACTGGAGGCTGCAGTAGCTGCACCATCCGCCGCGGTAGAAGACCAGTACGAGCGGTCCCTTGCGCCACTCGTCCGACAGGCGAACAGGTCGGCCCGATGCATCCGGCAATATGGCGTCGGGCGCAAGGTCGCCTGCGCGCTTGGCGCGTGCGCCGATGCCCGTGGCGTCGAACACCGCATCGGCAGCGTCGTTATGGTCGAAGGCTGAAAGTGGCGAGCACATGGAAGGGCTCCGAACGGCGGGAGGTTGACTTTGCGGGGGCGCGCCACCGCTTTGCACTCGACGCTCAGACCAGCTTCTGGTCGACATAGCACCATCGCCAGGACTCGCCGGGCTCCGCGGACTGCATCACGGCGTGACCGGTTTCGTGGAAGTGTCCGGTGGCGTGCTTTCCCTGCGACGAATCGCAGCATCCGACATGGCCACAGGTGAGGCACATGCGCAGGTGCACCCAGCGGCCGCCGGAACGCAGGCATTCCTCGCACCCGGCCGTGCCCGGCGTGACCGGCCGGACCTGGTCCAGATGGGTGCAGTTGGCGGTCATAGACGCACCTTCGCCTGGGAACGGGCGATGCAGGCAGAGATCATCATGGCAATTGCTCCTTGGTGCCCGCAGGCGTTTGTCGCGCTTTGTTCGGTCAGCGTCCGGTAGCCGGAAGCAGGAATGCCTTCCACCCGTCGCGTCGCCGTGTTGCTGGTCGGATTTACACGGGGACACCGCGCCGACGTGAGTCTGTCCCATGCACGAACGGGCGGAAAGTGCACGCCTCATTACAGCCGCCTCGGCGATCTGACACCCGTCATCTTCGTAGCGACGGGTGGAAAGCAAACGGTGGGTCACTTCACGGGAATGAAGAACTCGGCGCCCTTGTTCTTCACGAGCGTGACGACGAACTTGGCAGGCTTTGTTCTGCTCGCGTTGCGGCCAACGGTATGGATGTCATCGGGACCTTCGTAGAAGGTGTCGCCGGCCTTCAGCGTGACTTCCTTGCCACCCTTCACGCCCATCACGATCGAACCCTCGAGCACATACACGAAACTGTGGGCATCGTGGCGATGCACCGGATCGGCGGCGCCCGGCGGGTAGACCACAGTGATCATCAGCACTTCCTTGCCGGGGATGTCCTTCATCTCCTGGGTCAGGAGCGGGGTCACCTGGGCGTCCTTGGGTGCGGGGTGCGAAGCGGTGTGTTGTGCCAACGCCGCGCCTGCGGCGAACAGCAGCGTCAGCCCGATGCTTCTTGAAATCCTGATCATGGTCTGCCTTCGTTGATGCGATCGATGAATCGTAGGATCAGGTGGTGCAGCGCGGTAGGCCTGTGCGATGGATCACGGTGTTGTCCGCGGTGCACCAATCACGCGCTCATGCTGGGGGTTCGCTTTCCACCGCCTCGAACCGCACGCCTGACTCGAGCGTGCGGTGAACAGGGCATCGCTGCGCCACTCCCAGCAACTGTGTGCGTTGCTCCTGCGTGATCGCGCCGTCGATGGACACCTGCCGGCTGAAGACATCGGTCGGGGAGGTTGACTTGTCCTTTCGATGGCTTACCGCCGTGAGGATGCGCGTGACGGGCCAACCTTTGCTGTCAGCGTAGTGGCGCAGCGTCATGGTGGTGCAGGCGGCGAGCGCGGATGACAACAGGTTGTAGGGCGTCGGGCCCGAACCGAGTCCACCCGCCGCCGCCGGTTCGTCCGCGAGCCAGCGCGAGCCGCCCGAGCGCGGCGCCAGCTGGAACTTGCCCAGTCCGGTCTCCTCGGCCTCCGCATCCGCCGAGAACGGATGGCCGGCGGGTGGACATCTCGCGCCGCAGCGGCCGGTCGGTTGACTTCGCTCAGTTCAACGGCTGATCGGAGGGCGGTGCCTTCATGCCGACGGCCATGCGGTTCCAGGCGTTGATGTTCGCGATGGCCCAACTCAGCTCCACGATCTCCTGGTCGTCGAATTGCGATTTCAGTGCCTCGAATGCGCTGTCGTGATCGCCATGCGGAAGGGAAATGCGCGTGAGCGATTCGGCCCAGTCCAGCGCGGCACGCTCGCGCTTGTCGTAGAAATCCACTTCGCGCCAAGTTGCGACGCTGTTGATGCGCTGCCAGCTTTCGCCGAGCCGACGCAGTTCACGCGCATGCATGTCGAGGCAGAACGCACAGCCGTTGATCTGCGAGACGCGCGTGACCACCAACTCGGTGAGTTTGGGGCCCAACGTCGACTTGGCAATGGCCGCGCCGACGCTGGCCATGGCCTGGTACGGTTTCGGGGCAATCTGGGTCCAGGGAAGGCGGGGGGAGCTCATGGTGTTTCCTTTGGTGGGTGGTGAGACAGGGAGACTTTGCGGTGGCCTCAGAGCCTCTGCAAATGAAGTGCCAGAAAAGCCGCAGTCCTGCCGTTGGCCAAGGCTGCCGCTTCGGCGTCGTAGCTGATGCCGAGGTGTCGGGCGAAGGCGTGGCCACGACCTGGGTAGCTGTAGACCTGCACCTGTGGGCATTCCTTCAAGGCAGACGAAATCTCCCGTTGCGCATCCGTCGGGATGTACTCGTCTTTTTCCGCGAGATGAACGATCAGCGGGCTGGCAATCCGGCTCGCCTCCCGGGCATATCTGTCGGCGTTGCCGGGGTAGTAGGCCACCGCTGCGTCGCAATCCGCACGGGCGACCGTGAGGAAGGCCAGGAGGCCGCCGAGGCAGTAACCGACCACGCCGACCTTGCCGGTGACGTCCGGCATGGCCCGAGCGGCCTGCAGGGTGGCGACGATGTCGTCCACGCCGGCATCGAGGTCGAAGGCGTCGTACAGCGCGAGGCCTTGGGCGCGTTCCGCCTCCGTGCGGTCGGAGAGTTCGACGCCCGGTGCGATCCGCCAGAACAGGTCGGGGCAGATGGCCAGGTAGCCTTGCGCCGCGAGTTCATCGCAGGACTGGCGCATGTCGGCATTGACGCCGAAGACTTCGTGAACGACGACGATGGCCGGCGCCGGGAGCTTCTGCGGGCGGGCGACGTACGCGGTGAAGCTGCCCCCGGCGGTGGTGATCCGGAATGGGTCGTGCATGGTGCTTCCTCAGGGGAGCTGTTCTGCGTTGAGCCAGAACGCGATGTTGCGTACGTACTGCTTCGTGGAGCGCAGCGCTTCGGAGAAGCGGACGATCCCATCGCCGGCGGGCTCGGTCACAAAGGAAGGACAGCCAGCCGAAGGATCCCAGTTGTAGTCGGCAAAATGGTGAAAGGTCGACTGCGCGATGGCCCGGCCGCCATGCTCGGAGTGTTCGAACGCGACTGCGATGTTGTAGCGCCTGCCCGACACGGAGCTCTGTCCTTCCATGACGACGCGGCCGCTCGAGTCGCCGGGCGGTGCACTGACGGTGCCTTCGTGCGGATGCGCGGGCAGGTACTGGATCACGCCGGTTGCCGAGCGCCTGTCCCGCATCACCGGATGGATGCTGCCGACCGAGCGGATGCGCTGGTAGTCGCCGTTCGCGCCCGAGTGGTAGTTGGGCCAGGAGATATGCGAGGAGAACGGGTTGTCGACGCACTGGCGGCCCGCATCGGGCTCGCAGTTGCGGCTGTGGAAGTGATGTGCGGCCCCGACGCCGCTCAGGTTGCAGATCGAACTCCCCAGGTCCATGTGGTCGCGCGTGACCATGAGGCCGCCGCCCCGACGCCGGAACCGGCTGATGCTCGCGCAATCCTCCGGCGTCAGGCCGTCGCCGGTATCGACGGCAAAGAGCCAGAGCTGGTCGAAGTCCGATTCATCCAGGTTCGAAAGCACGGGGTCGGGAGCAGCGCGCGGCGTGCGATCGCGCGCCGTCACCCGGAAGGCGGGCCGGCCGTCGTCGTCGTGCAGCTGCGAGAGGAACGAACCCAGGCGACTGAAACGCGCAATGTTCCAGTCGTCCGGATCACCTTCGATCGTGGTTTGCAGCAATAGATTCAGCATGGTGCAAGATGGAGGTCGGTCGGTCCTGTTCGCGGCTCAACTCTTCAGGAATGCAAGCAGGTCGGCATTCACCTTGTCTTGCAGCGTGGTCGTGAGCCCGTGCGGCGCGCCGGGGTAGTAGATCGCCTTGGCCCCCTTGATGAGCTGGACGGATTTCTTCGCGGAATCGTGGATGGGCACGATCTGGTCGTCCTCGCCATGCATGATCAGGGTCGGCACGTCGATCTTCTTCAGGTCTTCCGTGAAGTCGGTTTCGGAGAAGGCCTTGATGCACTCGTAGGCGTTCTTCTGGCCGACTTGCATGCTCCAGAGCCAGAACTGGTCGAGCACGCCCTGCGACACCTTCGCGCCCGGGCGGTTGACGCCGTAGAACGGGAGGGCGAATTCCTTGTAGAACTGCGAGCGGTCGCTGGCCACGCCGGCGCGAAGCCCGTCGAACACGTCGATGGGCAGCCCTTCCGGGTTCGCCGCGGACTTCACCATGATCGGCGGCACCGCGCCGATGAGCACGGCCTTGGCCACGCGCTGGGAGCCGTGGCGCCCGATGTAGCGGGCCACCTCGCCGCCGCCGGTCGAGTGGCCGACCATCGTGACCTTCTTCAGGTCGAGCGCGTTGAAGAGCACGGCGAGGTCGTCGGCATAGCCGTTCATGTCGTTGTTCGACGACGACTGGGTCGACCGGCCGTGGCCGCGCCGGTCGTGTGCGATGACCCGGAAGCCGTTGCGCGCCAGGAAGTGCATCTGCCCATCCCATGCGTCGGCATTGAGCGGCCAGCCGTGGGAGAAGGTGACGACCGGACCGTCGCCCCAGTCCTTGTAGTAGATTTGCGTGCCGTCTGGGGTGGTGATGGTGTTGCTTGTCATGGAATGGCTCCGAGGTTGGGTCGAACGGTTGAGGGGTGCTGCGCCGGCGGCTTCGTGCATGCCGAACGCGAGGGTTCCTGTGGCGACGGCAGCGCCGGTCGCAATCAGGTGTCGGCGCGAGGGGTTCTGTGTGGTCTTCATGGTTTCCTGCGGTTGAATGTGAAGCGTCGGACCACGGTGTGAGAGCTCTGAGAACGGGCCGTGGAACGGTTCAAATGCTAGGTTCGCCAAGGACACGGGGGTAGGTCCGCGCAGGGACTCATGCTGTTGTCGCCTCGGCACCAATGTCGGTGTCTGCCTGCGACACTGGGCCGAGGTCGGTGAGGCAGTCCAGGTCGGCGGCCCGGATCTTCAGGGTCATGAAGTCGATGAACGCCCGCATGCGCGAGGGCAGGTGCTGCCGGCTCAGGTAGCAGATGTAGTGACCGCTGTCGTCGGGCGCGTACTGGGTCAGGCACGGGACCAGCGCGCCCGTTCTCAGCGACTCGCAGGCGAGGTAGCCTGGCAACTGGGCGATGCCATGCCCTTCGAGCACGGCCTGGAGCACCAGGTCCGCGTCGTTGTAGGTGAGCTTGGCCGCGGGGACGAACTTGCGCAACTGCCCGGCGACCTTGAACTCCCACTCAAAAATTCGACCGGATGAAAATCGGAAGTTGATGCACTCGTGGCCGGCCAGCGCTTCCACGGTGGCGGGCAGTCCGTGGGCTTGTTGGTAGGAGGGGGAGGCGCAGAGCAGAAGCTGCATGGGGATGATCTGCTTGGCGATGATCTGGGCGTCTTCCATGCGGCCGTTGCGAAACGCGATGTCGACCCGGTCCGACGTGAAGTCGGTCGGCTTGTCGTTCAGGAGCAGGTCGATGGTGACGTCCGGGTAGGTAGCGCGGAATTCGCCCAGCAGGGGGGCGACGACCCGGCGGCCGAACCCGACCGCCGCACTGATGCGCAGGTGACCGCGCGGCGGGCCTTGCCGGAGATCGCGCATCTCCTCGACGGCCTGGACGATGCGGTCGACCCCGGTGTGGCAATTGGCGTAGAACAGGTCGCCTTCGCGCGTCAGCGTCGTGCTCCGCGTGGTGCGCAGGAAGAGCCGGACGTTCAACTGGTCTTCCAGCTTCTGGACGCTGCGGCTCACGGCGGATCGGCCGATGCCCAGGCGGTCGGCGGCGCGCGCGAAGCTGCCTTCCGCGACGACGGCGATGAAGGCGACAACCCCCGCATAGCTGGTGGCAAAGCTGGAGGCCAGCGGGTCTGCGCGCGGCGCGAGGGGGACGGCCGGCGGTGAGGGGAGGGCAGAGCTTGTCATTTGGCGGCTTCTCGGTTGGAGGGATCCAGGTGTCCCGAATCCCTCATGAAAGCGAAGTGGCCACTCTGCGCGCAAAGCCATGCCGAGGCCAGTTAAGCGCGGTCAAGGTTTGTTATGGCCGGCGCGGCGCCCTTTTCGGAGACGCCAGGCAGGCGGGCGGCGTAGCTCCGCGTCGTGTCGAGCAGTCGGTAGGGGGCAACGGCGTCGCTGTTGTCGAAGGACACCAGCGATTTGTTGGCGAGCGAGATCAACGCATCGAAGGCTATCTCGGCGTCCATGTCTGCCCGGGTGACACTGAGCGCCGACTCGACGTCGAATCGATCCCGGAAGACCGAGAGCCGGCGAAAGAGCCGCAGCTCCGCATCGTCCAGCAATGCGATGCTCCAGTCCAGCGCTGCCGCGAGCGTTCGGTGTCGGGGCAGCACGGACCTGCTGCCTGCGGAGTAGAGCCGCATGTGGTCGTTCAGCCGGAGCGCCAGGTCCGCGATCGACTGCACGCCCAGCCGTGCCGCGACCAGTTCGATGGCCAGCGGGATGCCATCCACCTGGCGCGCGATCGCGGCGAGCCTTGGGCCGTCCGATTCTTCGAACGTGCGCGCCCCCGCGGCCATTGCACGCTCCACCAGGAGCTCGACGGCAGGCGAAGCCATGGCCTCGGCCAAGCCGGCGCATTCGGCGCCGGGCAACGCGAGCGGTGCCAGCCGGACGACGTGCTCTCCCTCGATCCGAACGGCCTCCCGGCTGGTTGCGAGGATGCGCAAGCCGGGCAGGGCACCGAGCAGTTCGGCAACGAGCGGCGTCAGCGAATCCAGCACGTGCTCGCAGTTGTCGATCAACAGGAGCACATCCCGGCCTGCCAGGCGCTGGAGGATGGCCAGCGTCGTGTCGGTGGCGTCCGCCGGTGCGCCGAGCGACCGCGCCACCGTGCTCGCGACGTGCGCCTGCGTAACCAGCGGCGAGAGGTCGATGAAGGCGAGCAGGATGCCCGTGCGCTCTGCATGGCACTCCGCCGCCCAGGTGGCGGCACGGGTCTTCCCGATGCCACCGGCACCGACGATCGTGACCAGCCGCCGGGTGGCGAGCGCCGCCAGCATGCGCGCCATGTCGCCATCGCGGCCGACGAGCCGTGTGAGGCGCTCCGGCAACTTCGTGAACGAAGGCGAGGGCAGGGTCGGGGTCGATGGGCGGTCGTGGGCCGGGATGCCGACCTCGTCGCGAAACGCCGTGCCGTTGAAACGATAGCCCCGCAGCGGAATGTTGGAGATCCACTCCTTGCAGTTGTCACCCTCCCCCGGCTCGCCCAGGGCCTTGCGCAGCGTGGAGATGTGGACGCGGACACTGGACTCCCCGACCACCACCCCGGCCCAGACGATGGCGAGCAGTTCCTCCTTGCCCACGACTTCGCCCGCGCGCCGGAGCAGCTGCAGCAGCAGATCGAACGAGCGGGAGCCCAGGTGCACCCTTCGCCCGAGCGTCTCGAGCCGGCGCTGGGCCTCCCAGAGGACGAACGCGCCGAAGCGCCAGCGGACTTCGCTCGATGCCTGCGAGGTGCCGGCATGCCCTTCCGACGGACAGGCGCGGACCGCGATGTCGTCCACATCAGCCACTCGCCGGCCTCCGCGACGCTCGTGTTCGATTCAGGCCGACGCGGAGCCCGCTCGCGACGGCCTTCACACGCCGTCTCTCGGACCGGCGAGACGCGGTACGACCGATGGCCGTGCTGCCGCCCGCGATGGGAAATGCCTCGAATGCAGAGGTTTTCATTCAACGATCCAGTGAAAGGGGTGAGGCGCGTGAGGCCAGTAGATACAAGACGAACCAGCACGACGTCCTGTGACAGCCATCGCGGTCGATGCGTCCATCGGCGGCTCGTGGTGATTGGTGTTCGGCCGGCAACACGGTGCGTCGTCGCGGCGATCTTCTGCCAGGGCGAACGGCTGCCTACGATCGGGGCCAGTCGCAAGAGCGACGTCGTTCATCCACGAGGCGCCCCGACGCGATGAAGCGGAGGGGCGCCACATCAAGAAGCACGGATTCCTCGTGAAGCTCTATCCCATGTGGGGCACGCAATCGGCCCCGGAGACCCCACGCGACACGCGCTGCGCAACGATGTTGCGCCGTGCGACCCGGGCGCTGGCTGTGATGTCGCACGCACTGAGGCAGCCTCGGAACGTTCTCCAGATGAGCGCCAACCCGTCGGGCTCCTCGCCCGTGGGTACCGGCAAACCGGCCCCGCGCCGCGGCGAGGTCGACCTCGGCGCGCTGGTGCTCGACCTCGTCGCTGCGTCGAGCGAGCGCTGGGCTTCGGGCCGCATCCGCGCGGAGAGGAAGGCGACCGATCCGCTGATCTGCCATGCCGATCGGATCCCGCTGGAGCAGATCGTCGGCAATCTGCTGGACAACGCCATGAAATCTTCGCCTGTTGGGGCGGAGGTGCTGGTGCGCTTGTCCTCGGAGAGCGGCTTTGCCAGGCTTTCCGTGGCGGACAGCGGCCGCGGCATGGCGCACGCGTTCCTGCCAGACGTCTTCGGCCTGTTCAGCCAGACCGACGCCGAAGCCGGCGGGTTGCGCGGTGGGCTCGGCACAGGCCTCGCGCTGGTCCATGGCCTCGCAGTCGCCCACGGTGGCTTCGTGAAGGCGACCTCCGCAGGGGTGAGCCGTGGTGCCGAGTTCAGCGTGTGGCTTCCTCTCCATCCGCGCGCCTGACGACTCGCGCATTGATGCCTCGCAGGCAACACGGCGATACCGCCCGCAGGCCTACCGCCAGCGAGAGGCGAAACCTAGGATTCAAACCGTGTCTTGATGTTCGCGAACCGGAGCCCGGCCGTCCGTTTCAAGTCGGGCCATTTTTCCAAGGAAATCCATATGAAGAAGTTCTCCAGCCTCGCACGTGCATTCGCCGCCATCGGAATCGTGGCGCTGCATTTTTCGTCGCCAGCAAGCGCGGCCACATCGGGGGCGCCTCCGACCCGGCCTACCGTCGTGCTGGTCCACGGTGCGTTCGCAGAATCAGCCAGCTGGAACGAGGTTGCGCGCGACCTTCGTGCGCGTAGCTTTTCCGTCGTCGCGGCAGCCAACCCGCTGCGCGGTCTGAAGTCCGATGCAGACTATGTGGCCGCGATCGTGGGTTCGATCCCGGGGCCGGTCGTGTTGGTCGGGCATTCGTACGGCGGTTCCGTGATTTCTGCCGCGGCGGCTGGAAAGACCAACGTCAAGGCGCTGGTCTTCATTGCCGCGTTCGCGCCCGAGGTGGGCGAGTCGGCCGTCGACCTGTCGGGCAAGTTTCCCGGCAGCACGCTCGGTCCGACGCTCGCCGCGCCCGTGGTCTTGCCGGGCGGCGCCAAGGACTTGTACATCCAGCAGGACAAGTTCGGCAAGCAGTTTGCCGACGACGTGGCACCGGCGACCGCCCAGTTGATGGCGGTGACCCAGCGCCCCATCACCGAGGGCGCGCTGGGCGAAGCGGCGCCTTCGGCCGCCTGGAAGACCATTCCTTCATGGTTCATCTACGGCGACCGTGACAAGAACATTCCGCCTGCCGCGCTGGCATTCATGGCCGAGCGAGCGAAGGCGGTGAAGACGGTCGTCGTCAAGGGCGCTTCGCATGTGGTCATGACCTCTCGGCCGAAGCTGGTCAGCCGACTCATCGTCGAAGCCGCCGACTCGGTCGAGGCACCGGCGGAGCGGCCCTGATGGAGTGGCTCAAGAGCGTCGCGTGCGCCGTCGCCTTGACGATCGCGGTCGGCACCGGCGCCGTGGTCGCCGCCGCCGAGGCGCTGGAGCCCACATCCGGGAGCGCCGTGGTCTTGCTCTGCGGCGCGGTCGGGCGTTGTCGGGACGTGGCGCATCCGCCGATGGCGTCCGCCCCGGAGGACGCCACGCCGTCGACCCCGGTGCGTCCCGGTCGATAACAAGGCTTGACACGACTTGACTGGCGGCGTGTTCGCCGATTGCGCAGACTTCATCCATGACTTTCAGAAGGACCGAGCCCATGACCGAGCCGACCCAAGCCAGGCAGATCCGTGTCATCGTCGCGCATCGCGACCCGTACGTGTCCGCCGGCATTGCATCGCTGCTGCGGTCTCGCGCCGACTTCGTCGTGCGATCGGGCGCCGCCGCCGACGACGTTGTCGACGTGCTGGTCACGGACTATGCGACAGGCATTCACACGGCCACGAATGCCGCGCCCGGCCGCCAGGGTCTGGTGTCGAACTTGTGTCTCGTCGTCACCGACCAGCGCACGGGGTGGCAGATTCGCCGTGCCGTGGACGCGGGGGTGCGCGGCTACCTTCTGCACGACTGCTCGGCCGAAGAGTTGTCGGACGCGGTCCGCTGCGTCGCCGAGGGGCGCAGGTACCTGTCCCATTCGGTGTCCGACCCGTTGCTGGATCACCTGACGGCGCCCGTGCCGACGGCTCGTGAGCTGGAAGTACTCCGACTCATTGCGCATGGGCTCGCCAACAAGGACATTGGCCGCCGTCTGGGCATCGGCGAAGGCACGGTCAAGACGCACGTGAAGGGGCTCCTGCGCAAGCTCGGCGAGTCGACCAGAACCGCCGTGATCGCCGAGGCATTCCGCCGCGGCCTGCTGCTGGAGGCGACGTCGTGACAAGGTCCGCCAGCTTGTGCATCCGCGTTTGCCATGGAGACCCGCTCGCCATGGCCGGACTCGTGTCGCTCATCGGGCAGGAACCTCGGTTCGAGGTGCGAGCAGGCCAGCAGGCCGACGAAGGCGTCGTCGATGTGATCGTGGCCGACTACGAATGCGGACTGAGTCTTCTAGCCTCGACACTCGAACTCCACGATGGGGGCCCCGGTCTTCCCGTGCCACGGATCATCGTGGTGACGCACCGCGACAAGGAGGTCGAGCTTGCCCGGGCCATCGACAGCGGGGCGCATGGCTTTCTGCGCCAGGAAACGAATCCGGCCGAACTGATGGATGCCATCCGCCACGTCGCCGGCGGAGGCTCTGTCTATCTGTGCGGTCGCACGCGGACCCTTTTCAATCGCGGCACGCCGCGCACGGACCTCACGGCCAGAGAGGAGGACGTGCTGCGCTTCCTGGTGAAAGGCGATGGCAACAAGGGAATCGCGCGCAAGCTGGACATCTCCACCCATACCGTCAAGACCCACGTCTCCAAAATCTGCGAGAAGCTGCAGGTCAGTTCGAGGGTGCAGGTGGCCGTCAAGGCGACGCAGCGCGGGTTGGTCCGTGTCTGAGGTCCGGCAGTGGCGCTTCGGCGCCTTCGCCCTGTGGGAAGGCGATCAGAAGCTGCAGCGCGACGGGCAGCCGGTGCGGCTTGGATCGCGTGCCATCGGCCTGCTGATCGCGCTCGTGAGTCGCGCCGGCGAGGTGGTCAGCAAGGACGAACTGCTCGCAGCCGTCTGGCCGGACGTGGTGGTCGACGAGGCGAGTGTTCGTGTCCACATGTCGATCCTGCGCAAGGCCTTGGGGCCACCGGGCGCTCAGGACGGGTGCCTGGAGTGGATCGCCAACATTCCGTTGCGCGGCTATCGCTTTCTGGGGCGAGTGCATGGAGAGTTGGTGCAAACCGCCGTCGTCGCGCAAGCGACCCATGCCTCGCAGGCTGGGGGCGCTTCCGCGGCGTTGCCCGTTCGCTTCTCCAGGCTTGTGGGACGGGACGTGGAGGTGGAGCGCCTGCTCGCCATGCTGACCGCAAGCAGGCTGGTCACGGTCGCGGGTGCCGGCGGCGTGGGGAAGACCAGCGTAGCGATTTGCGTCGCGGCGCGCTACCGGGACCTGCGGGGAACCCAGGTCCGCTTCGTCGACCTCGCGCCCCTGACCTCGCAGGATCATGTGCCGACGACGATGGCGCGCGCCATCGGCGTGCGCGGCGGCGTGCCGGACGTCGAACAGGCCATGGTCCAGAGCCTCCAAGGCGGAGCGGCGCTGCTTCTCGTGGACAACTGCGAGCACGTCATCGAGAGGCTGT
Organism: Variovorax davisae; assembly: GCF_030316845.1. Classification (GTDB taxonomy): domain Bacteria; phylum Pseudomonadota; class Gammaproteobacteria; order Burkholderiales; family Burkholderiaceae_C; genus Variovorax; species Variovorax davisae. The sequence continues at coordinate 36,523 of NZ_JASZYS010000006.1, read as the reverse complement.
CGCCGCTGCTGGACAGATTCCTGGCAGCGTTGCCCCGGCTGCAGGTCCTTGCCACCAGCCGCGAAGTGCTTCGCGTCGCGGGCGAGCATGTCTTCCGCCTGATGCCCCTGGCGGTTCACAGCAATCGACCCAGTTCCTTGGCGCATGCGTTGCGCTCGCCGGCGGTGCGCCTGTTGGTCGAGAGAGCCGAGGCCGCTGGTGCTGGCGCATTCGACGACGCCAGCAGCGGTCCGTTGGCAAGGATCTGCCAGCAGGTGGACGGCATCCCGCTGGCGATCGAACTGGTCGCAGCCCGGCTCGGGGCGCAGCCCGTGAACGACCTGGCATTCAGGCTCGATGACCACATGCGCCTGCATTCGACGGCCGGACGCGCCGTGCTTGCGAGACACCGCACGCTCGCAGCGACCTTGGACTGGAGCATCAGTCTGCTGAGCGACGCCGAACTGCTGCTGTTTCGTAGACTGTCCGTGTTCCGCGCCTATTTCGACATCGAGGCGGCACTGAGCGTGGCAGCCAACGCGCTTGACCCGGACCTGGCGTCCGACGCCTTGCTGGGCCTGGCCAGCAAGTCGCTCGTCGTGTACGACGCCGATCAGGCGGCGCATTCGCCGTACCGCCTGCTCGACACCACCCGCAGCTATGCGCATGTGCTGCTCGTGCGTGCGGGCGAGCGAGACTCGGTCGCGAAAAGCCATGCCCTCTTCATGCTCGACCTCATGGGCATTGCCACCGCGGATCTGGCCGCGCTGGACGCCGATGCCTGGACTCAGCGCTACCGCGGCTGTCTGGACGACGTACGTGCCGCACTGGACAGCTGCATGGACCATCACGAGGACATGACGATTCCGGGCGCGCTCACGGTCGCGTCCGCGCCGCTGTGGTTCCGGATGTCCGAAGTCAGCGAATACCGCGATCGGGTACGCGCTGCGCTGGACCATGTCGACGCCCAGAAGGTGCCCGATCGCCTGACGGCGGGAAGGCTGGAGATCGCGCTCTACAACGCGTTGTGGCACACCGGCGGCACGGTACCGGACATGACGCTGGCCTGCGAACGGGCGCTGGCCTGCGCACTGGAGTTCAAGGTGAAGACCCTTGAATTCCAGGCCCGATGGGGCCTTTGCGCGCTGAACATCACGCGCGGCGCGTATGCGCCGGCGTTGGGACACGCCGAGATCCTGAGCGAGTTCGCAAGGCATTCGACCAGCGCGGTGACGCGCAATCTGTCGCACCGGATGCTGGCGCTCGCCAGTCATTTTTGCGGCGCGTTCGCCGAGGCCAGGGTGCACGCCGAAGCGGCGGCGGACGTGGACGATGCGACCCGGTACAACCATGCCAACGCGTTCCAGCCCGATGCGCGCACCACCGCGTTGGCGATTCTCGCCAGGACGCTGTGGATCCAGGGCGACAGCCGACTTGCCATGGACATTGCGATCCGGTGCATGGATGAGGCCGAGGCGCTGGGGCACACGCTGTCGGTGTGCGTGGCGCTGTTCTGGATCTGTCCCATGGCCATCTGGGCCGGCGAACGAATGGCGGCTCGCGCGTGGATCGACACGATGCTGCACGAGACCCGATCCAAGGGCTTAGCCTACTGGCACGCCTGGGCCCTTTGCTACGACGATGCATTGAAGCTCGTCGAGGTCGATGACCCGGGCGCGCACATCGATGCCGTGACCCCCAGGGTCCTGGCCATGGATGAACCCCGCAGAGAGATGATGGTCACGTTCTGCGACGAATGGTTGGACGATGACCTGGTGGCCCGCGCGATCCGAGGCGAAGGGCAGTGGAGTGCCGCCGAGGTTTTCCGTGCCGCAGGGCGGCGCCTCGAACAGCGGGGCAACGCGGCCGAGGCCGAGACGTTCTACCTGCGCGCCCGGGCGCTTGCGCGCTCGCAAGGCGCGCGCGCCTGGGAAGCGCGCGCGGTCGAAGCGCTGGACGGGTTGTGCGCCGGGGCGGATCAGCGATGAGCGATCTGGTCGCGCAGCCGGCGAGCCTGTGCCAACGCGGCGTTCTTGCCGTCGGATGGCGCCCGGGCGCAGCTCTCATCCAGCAGCTTCCCGGCCCGCTCCAGTTGGCCCAGCTTCGCCCACATGCTCGCCAGGCTCAGCACCGCACGCAGTTCCCAGGCGATGGCGCCTTGCTGCCTGGCGGTCTCGACGGCTCTCAGGTAGAAGACTTCTGCCTCGTCGGTCGTTGCACTCGATTCGGCGCGCCGGCCCGCAGCGCGCCAGACCTCCGCTTCAATCCAGGGGCTTTGTGCGCGCGAGGCACGTGCGATCAGTTCGTCGTCGACCCAGTCGATGCAGAAGGTCGCGAGCATCTCCCTGCGCGGTGCGTCATAGGTTGCAAGGCGGCCGGTCACCTCGCGGATGAAAGGGTTGCGATCCTGTGCGACGTGAAGTTGAAGGCCCTGGGAGAACCATTCTGCATAGCGCAGCCAGCCCACCAGGCCCTTGCGCTGCGCCTCGTCCATCATCAGGTTCACCCACCTGCCGGCGAGCTCGAACTCGCCCGCCCACAGGGCGACCGGGCAGGCGCCGTACAGCGCAGAGCACAGGGACACCGACCTTCCGGCCGCTTGCGCCCGGGTGACCGCGTCGCTGGCTTCTTCCAGCGCCTTTCCCGTCTCCCCCTGCATCCAGAGAGTCCGGCACAGCATGGCCTTGGCGGCAACGATGGCGTTCACGCCCACCATGTTCGCCCGGGCATGGCCGAGGCCACCGCCGATCTGCACCGATGCCTCGCTGTGCTGCCTCGACACATCGAAGCGACCAGAAAAATGGTTCGCCATCGCCATCACGCGGTGAGCGAGATTGAGCGCGGCGGGGTCGGACCAGGATTGCGCAGCCGCCATGAGCGTGTGGGCCTGCTCCAATGCCGGCGAATACGCGCCGCGAAACATGTCGTGCGTGCACCGCCCCCAACGGGCTTGCAGTTCCAGCACCGGCACCTTGACTGCGAGCGCTCCGGCAAGTGCCTGATCCGCCGCGGCCCCCAACTCGGGGGTCGACCTGCCGGTGTGGAGCAGAGCGCTGACCAGGGCGGTGTTCAGCCAGGTCGCCGCTTCGGTGTCCGGTGCGGCTTGCCGGTCCACCAGTTCGAGCGCCGCAGAAATCCTGTCGCGGTATTCCACCACCTGGGCCAGATGGAACCACAGCGGGGCGGAAGCCGTCACCAGCGAGGCGGCCATCTTCGCATCGGGCTGCTCCGTCAGGCAGATTTCGAGCGCGAAGCGCACATCGTCCAGTCGGTGTGCATGGCGGTCGGCCCAGGCCTGTTCCGTCAGGTCCGAAAGTTCTGCCGCCGCGGCCTTCATGAGGTCGCGCATGAGCACCGCATGGCGCTGCAGCAGCGCCGGACGCTCATGGCTTTGCGCAAGCAGCGCCGCGGCATAGCTTCGCGTCGTGTCGAGCAGGCGATAGGGTGCGACTGCATCGTTGCTGTCGAAGAAGACCAGCGACTTGTTGACCAGCGAGATCAGCGCGTCGAAAGCCACCTCGGTGTCCATGCCGCCGGCGCTGACGCCGAGTGCGGATTCGACATCGAAGCGCCCTCGGAACACCGACAACCAACGAAAAAGCTGCAGTTCCACCTCGCTCAGCAGCGCGATGCTCCAGTCCAGGGCTGCCGCCAGCGTCCGGTGCCGCGCGAGAGCGGCCCGGCTGAAGGCGTAGAGACGCATGTGGTCGTCCAGCCTGCGCGCGAGATCGCCAACGGGCTGCACGCCCAGGCGCGCTGCCACCAGCTCGATGGCCAAGGGGATGCCGTCGACCTGTTGCACGATCTTCGCCAGCAAGGGGCCGTGTGAATCGTCGAACCCACCCGCACCCGCCGCCTTGGCTCGCTCGACAAGCAATTCGACCGAGGGCCAGTGCATTGCCTGAGCGAGCGAGACCTGTTCGGCATCCGGGACCGCAAGCGCTTGCAACCGCAAGACATGCTCGCCGGTCACGCCAAGCGCCTCGCGACTGGTTGCGAGGATGCGCAGGCCGGGCAGCGCGGAAAGCAAGCTGGTGATCGGCAAGGTCAGCGAATCCACCACATGCTCGCAGTTGTCGATCAACAGGAGTACGTCGCGTCCCATCAGGCATTGCGTGATGGCGCCGACGGTGTCGGGCAGGTCGGCGGGCACGCCCACGGAGCGCGCCAAGGTGCCGAGCACGTGATCCGCGGAGATCAGCGGCGAGAGATCGATGAAGGCGACCTCCGTGGCGTGCATGCGTTGCTGGCTCTCAGCCGCGTGGATCGCGAGACGGGTCTTGCCGATGCCGCCCGAGCCGACGATCGAGACCAGGCGGCAGCTTTCCAGCGACGCGAGAACCCGCGAGACCTCGGCGTCGCGGCCGACGAGTTCGGTCAGACGCACCGGCAGCGGGGTGAACGCAGGGGCGGGTGGTCGCGGCTCGGCCTTGATCGAGGTGTCGGCCGCCTCGCGCCGGACACGAGCGTTGAACCTGTAGCCGCGCAGGGGAATGTTGGAGATCCACTCCTTGCAGTCGTCGCGCTCACCCGGCTCGCCCAGCGCCTTGCGAAGCGTGGACATGTGGACGCGCACGCTGGCCTCTTCGACCACGACGCCGGCCCAGACCGCCGAGAGCAGGTCGTCCTTGCTCACGAACTGGCCGGCCCGCTTGATCAGTTGCAGCAACAGGTCGAAAGAGCGCGGCCCCACTCGCACAGCCTCGCCGGCGCGCTCGAGCCGGCGCTGCGCTTCCCAGACAACGAAAGAGCCGAAGTACCAGCGGATCTCCGCCGATGTCGGGTCAGGCTCCGCTTGTGGAACGATGGGGTCTGCGTCAACGCGTGGCGCACCGGGGCGATGCATCGCAGACGCGATGTTGGATCCTGCCTGCGCGGAAGGATCGGAGCGTTCATGACCCGGGCGACGTCTCATGTGTCTCCTCCGTGGCTCGCCAACTGGGGCGGAGTCTGGCGGTCGCGCGAGGTTGCGCCGGCCAGGGCCTGATCGACCAACGCTTCGACATACCGGTCCGTCACCTCCGCATACGGGATCAGCAGCCGGTAGTACACGGCACCGAAAAGCGTGTCGATGAAGACATCGTCATCGAGGTCGTCGCGCAGTTCGCAGCGCGTCCTGGCCTCGGCGATGACTTCCTTCGCTTGCGCGCGGCGCGGTGCGATCCACAGGTCGACGAACGCCTTCTGGAGGTCGGCGTCGCTTTGTGCCGCGCCGAGCAGGTGGCGAAGCAGATCGCCACGAGGCCCCCGAAGCGCATGTGCAAGCTCTTCCAATGCGGCGATGAAGGTTGCCCGAATGTCGGTCTTTCGGCGGTAGCGGATGAGCGGGGTGATGTCTTCCAGAAAGGCGTCCATCACGATGGCGGCTGCATTGGGCCACCGGCGGTAGATGGTCGTCTTCGCCACGCCGCTGTGCTCAGAGATGCGCCCCAGCGTGGCGTGGCCGATACCGCCTTCGAAGGCAAGGGCAAGCGCCGCGGCGCGGACCGTCTGCGTGACGTCCGGGCTGCGAGGCCGGCCCAGGGGCGACTCGGCGGGAAGGTTGGAATCCTGGCGTTTGGACATGGTTGCTCACTCGTTCGCTCAAGCGAACGATGGTGAACAATTGTATTTTGAATACGAAACGAAGCGGAGCGTAATTTTGGAAAGACCGGCCGCCAGGTCTGTGAATTGCCCCGACGATGGCGACGCCTGCCGGGTGGAGCCGGGCGCGGGATCGCGCGGCGGGACGAAGGCCTCCCGCGATGGTGCGGTGCGGGATGAGCGGCCGGGCGGCCCATCGGCCGCCCAGCGCTGCTGCCTATCGCAGCGTCTTCAGGTACTTGACGAGTTCCGCCACTTCGGCGGGATCTGGAATGCCGGCAAAAAAGGCATCCGGTTGCCCGGCACGGCTTGCCCGCGGCCTTGTTCGTGACGTACTCAACGATGGCGCAGTGCTGCACGTGTCAGGCAACCCGTGCCTTGACACGCGCCGTCGACCCGCGGTCAGAAGTCCCAGATGACCGGTACCCAACGAAAGGCGTCGCCATCGATCGCCACCCGGCCGACGGAGGGGAACGGCAGGTGAGCGGCCACCAAGAGTCCGCGGGTCTGCGCCAGTTCCCTGAAAAGACCGACACGAACGCGAGCCGATTCCTCGGGGTCATGCTCGAACCCGTTGTGCCACTCGGGGTGGTCGAATGCGACGGGGAACATGGCGTCGCCGGCGAAGGTCAGACGTTCACCGCCGGACACCAGGTCGACCACGCTGTGGCCCGGGGTGTGGCCGCCGGTGAGACGGACGACCACACCTGGCGCAACTTCATGCCTGTCCTCGAAAGTCCGCAGCCGGTCGCGGTACTCGTTGTAGAAGCTCGTGGCGGTCGAGCGGAGCACGTCCGGCACCGGCTTGGGCATGACCGTGTGCGAGAAATCCGGCGAAATCCAGAACGCGACCTCGGCCGCGGCAACGTGGATGCGCACGTCCGGACGCAGGCGCTCCTTGATCCCGGGGACCAGCAGCCCGCCCACGTGGTCCATGTGCATGTGGGTGATGATCACGTCGGTCACGGACTCGAGCTCGATCCCTGCCGCGGCCAGGCGCTGAGGAAACTGCCCGGCGCGCGGGAAGCCCGAGAACTGGCCACCCAGCCCGGCGTCGATCAGGATGGTCTGGTCGCCGCTGCGAGCCACCATCACGTTCAGCGGCCAGTCGAACTTGTCGGGCGGCATGAACATCTGGTCCAGCCAGCTGGCCAGGTCGGCCGGGTCGGCATTGGTGGCCATCGTCGAGGCGGGCAGCGGCAGCACCCCGTCGCTGACCACCAGGGCGTCGATTTCGCCGACCCGCAGCGCGTAGCGCGACGGAACCAGATCGTCGGGACTCTGGGTGGTGGGATGCAAAGTGTCATCTACGGAAAACATGGCGAAATCTCCAAGAGTGCGGCCCGGTTGCGCGGGCCAAGCCAGCCAGGGGACTGGCAGCAAAGTTGCCGTTCAACCCAGGGTCGTCGGGCACGGATCACGGCAGAACGCCGTATGCCATTGATCGTAGGTAGACAGGGCACCAGCCGGTAGGCCCGCAAGCGGACTCACAGTGGTGACTGATTGGCACCAAGCAGAGCCTGCCAGCGCATCAGCGATTGCACCTCAAGAACCCCAGCACGCCATTCACGATGGCGGCTTCCACCTTGGCGGCGTTGCGGCCGTGCACGGATTCGAGTACCGCGGCGTGCACCAGCGACTCGGTCATCTTCATGGTGAGCCAGGCCGCGAGCTCCAGGTCTTCATGGCCGATCTGGGCGCGATGGCGATCCAGCAACTGCGCAACATGCCGATGGATGCGCTCGCCCGCCGCGCCCATGTTTTCCTCGAGCAAGGGCCGCTCCTTTTCGAGCAGCCGGTGCAGTTCGGGCTCCACCTCGTGCGCTGCCATCGCGGCGCGGATGAGGCCTTGCACCGCGCCGGCGAGGCCGTCGTCGCGCGGCTTCGCGAGCACGAGTTCGATCGCATCCGCCATCTGCTTGGCGTGGCGCGCATGCAGGGCCGCAAGCAGCGAGGCCTTGTTCGGAAAGTACTGGTAGAGCGAGCCGACGCTGATGCCGGCGCACTCCGCGACGGCATTGGTCGTCATGCCTTCGTAGCCGCGGGCCTTCAGAACGCGAGCGCTGGCCTCGAGGATGGTGTCGACCATGGCCATGGAACGGCTCTGGCGCGGGAGCTTGCGGGGCTGGGTCGGCGTACGCGTGGACATTCCGGAATGCGAGTTGCGAATACGAGTGATTGCTCGCATTATCGGAGCATCGAAATTCTTGCAAGGACCTTGAGGTGAAAGACATCGTTGTGATTGGTGGCGGTTTCGCGGGGCTGTGGAGTGCCGCCTCCGCCGCGCGTGTGGCGGATGAACTCGATCGGCCGGTGAGGATCACGCTGGTGAACAGGGATGACCAGCACAGCATCCGGGTGCGCAACTACGAGGACGATCTCGGCGCGACGCTGGTGCCGCTGCGCTCGGTGCTCGACCCGATCGGCGTCGCATTGGTCGTCGGCGACGTGGTGGACATCGACACCGAAAGTCGCGTGGTGGGCGTCGACACGCAGGGGCAGGTGCGGGCGCTGCCGTACGACAAGCTGATCCTCGCGAGCGGCAGCCAAGTGGCGCGCCCGCCCTTGCCGGGTCTCGCCGAGTGGTCGTTCGACGTCGACACCCACGCGGCAGCGTCGCGCCTGAAGGCGCACGTGGAAGCCCTCGCCACCCAGGCTGCGCGGCCGGGTCTCTGCACTGCGGTCGTCGTCGGATCGGGCGCCACGGGCGTCGAGCTTGCCTGCGAACTGCCGGAGCGCCTGCGGGCGGTGGCCGCGCGCGCGGCTGCGAAGGAGCCGGTCCGCGTCCTGCTGGTGGACGGGCAGCGGAAGATTGCAGGCCACCTCGGCGGCGCACAGGTCGTCATCGAACGGGCCTGCCGCACGCTCGGCATCGAGTTGCTTCCGGAGACCACCGTGGCGACGGTCGACGCCGACGGCCTGACGCTGTCGGACGGCCGGCGCATCGAGGCCGCCACGGTCGTGTGGTGTGCCGGCATGCGCGCCAATGGCCTGACCGCGTCGATCGCCGCGGAACGCGACGCGCAAGGGAGGCTGTTCGTCGACCCGTTCATGCGCGTGCAGGGCGTGCCCGATGTCTTCGCCGCGGGCGACGTCGCGCACGCGCTGATCGATGGCCAGCACGCTTCGGTGATGTCGTGCCAGCACGCCCGCCCGATGGGCCGCTTCGCCGGCAACAACGCGGCGTGCGAACTGTTCGGCCGCGAGATGCTGCCGCTGCACATCGACTGGTACACCAACATCATCGACCTTGGCCCCGCGGACGCGGTCTACAGCCAGGGCTGGGACAGGACCGTCGTGTCGCAAGGCATGCAGGCCAAGGCCACCAAGCAGGAGATCAACCGCGAACGGATCTATCCGCCGCGCGGCGGCACGAGGGCGCAGATCCTGGCGGCCGCATCGACCGAGCTCCAGCGTCCGCCCGTTCTGAAGCCGCTCGACCTTCAAGATTGAGGCATCCGTCGCCTATACGGCAACACGGTGGTCACCGATGGCTGTCTACCGTGTGAGGCGGCTGATACCTAGCATTGGATTACCGCGACGTAGGCGGCAGGCGAACTTGGTCGGCGTGCCGAAATGCTGAACGTCGTTTAGCCCAAAAAGAGGTCTCCATGCGACGCTGTCTTCAACCTCGAGCGGCAGATCGATCTGTCGGAATGCCGTCGTCCCTGCGCCGGGCTCGCCCGACGCCGCCTGCGGTGCGCATGAGGAAGAACTACCTGAGCCGGCTGCTCTGGCGCTTTGACGTGGTCGACCATGGCAGCTGATCGCTCCCAGGTGAAATCGATGCCTATGCTCGAACCTGCCTCCTGGACGTACGCGGCCGACGAGCATTCCTATGATCCGCAGGCGGTCCCTTGTGAGGATGCTCCGACACGCTTCGCTGTCGATGGGATGGCGCAGCGCGACGCCGCATTCATTGCGCTACTGAATGCATACAGGGCGACGGGCGGCCTCTTGCGAGGAGATGATCTGATCCATCTGATGGCTTCGAGGTGCTCTGGTGACCACGCCAGCCTGTCGAGCTCGATTGCTGCGGGTGAGATCCTGTGTTTCGATTGGAATCAGACACTCTGGATTCCTGTGTTTCAGCTGGACCGCGAAAGTCTCGGGGCAACGACGGCGACGCGACGCCTACTGGCCGAGCTATCTGGGGCTTTCGACGGATGGGCTGCTGCGCATTGGCTCGTGGCGGCCAACGCATGGCTCGGCGAGTGCACTCCGCTCGAACTGCTGGGAACGCATCTGGAAGCGGTCCTCGACGCGGCGCGCGCCGACTCCTTTGTTGCGCGGGGCTGAAAGAGCAGCTACCGATCGCGAGGTCGGCTTTCACAGTGGGAAGTGATGTTCGTCGTCTCCTCGCCTGGCCTTCCGACTGCGAACCCCTGTGAGGTGAGCTACTAGTACGGCTCGTAGGCAGCAGCGCCGACGGTCTCGACAGGAGTGATCGGCGTGTTGTCGAAGGGTTCCTGCGGTGGCGGCATTGAAAGATCGGTCGAGGTGAAGGAACTCAAGGCCAGGCCGATCGATGCCTGAGGCGTCACGGCGGCATCCACCGGTTGAATCGCGTAGACCACCATCGATGCGGCAACGATTGAAATCAGCGCAGTCGCAAGAAGTTTCGTCATGATTGGACCTCACAGTTTGTCGTCTCAGGAAGCGTAGAGAGATCCCGGGCGGGCCGGTAGACAGGGCGAAGGCATTGCAGTGTTGAGGAGCAGACACCAAATCCTCGAAGTCGCGTCGCGTTGGGTGCTTTCAGAGAAACGCTGAGGTGAGAAAGAGGGACCTTCCGAGATAGATCACGTCCCCCTAGCATTCCTCTTGCGCACCCGCTTCCATCCCACAGGCTCGAGACCCATCCGTCCAAGAGACGTCCGAAGCGGACAGGCTCCTGCTTCAACTCCCAGAAGACCGTCCATGAACACCCAGCAAGACACGCCATCCAGCCACTGCCGGCATCACGATCCTCATGGCATATCGGATCGTCTGGCGCTGGGAATCACGCGGTCGCTTCGGTTCTTGGCCGACACCTTTTTTGCGAAGCGCTACGGGAACCGAGCGATCGTGCTGGAGACGGTCGCGGCCGTGCCCGGTATGGTGGGCGGCATGCTGATCCACCTGCGATGCCTGCGCTGGATGATCGACGATGACGGCTGGATTCAGAAGCTACTGGCGGAAGCCGAGAACGAGCGCATGCATTTGATGACATTTTTGGAGATCGCGAAGCCAAGTTGGTTTGAACGCGTCGTTGTCCTGCTGACTCAGGCGGTGTTCTTTGTGTTCTTCCTGGCGCTGTACGCATGTTCGGCTCGCACCGCACACCGGTTGGTGGGCTACTTTGAGGAAGAGGCCGTCGTCAGCTACACACGCTATCTGGAGGAGATCGACGAAGGCAGGGTCGTGAATTTTCCCGCCCCTGGACTGGCGATTGCGTACTGGGGCCTGGGCCAGGACGCCCGATTGCGCGAAGTGGTGCTGGCCGTGCGAGATGACGAGGCTGGGCATCGTGACGTCAACCACGCGATGGCGAACGCACTCGAGAATCCGCGTGGGGCACGCGTAGACTTCTAAGCGACTGCGTCGCAATGCAACAGGAGATTGAGATGCAACGTTCGATCGTTGGCTTCGCGCAAGACGAGGTGTCGGACTGGGTGGCCATTCTGGAATGTGGGCATCGCCAGCATGTCCGGCACAATCCGCCGCTCGTGTCTCGCCCCTGGGTGTTGAGCAGGGAAGGCAGAGCGAGCCAGATGGGTGCGTTCCTGCAGTGCGTGCGCTGCGAAAGGTTCGAGTTGCCCGAGCACTACAAGCCTTACAGATCCAGTCCTGTTTTTACCGAGACCACTGCCCCTGCCTCGTTGCGCAAGGATCATTCAACCCGGGGTGGTGTGTGGGCACGGATCCATGTCCTGGAAGGGCAACTGCGCTACGTTGTCGATCGATGGGGCACGGACGTCACGCTGACGCCGCAGACGCCGGGCATCGTGGTTCCGGATGTGCTGCACCACATCGAGCCGCTGGGACCGGTGCGCTTTTTCGTTGAGTTCTACGCATCACCTGATGCATGACCGGCGCAGTCATCAAAAGTGCTCACCCACCAGTTCCTCGCTTGCAATCCATAGCAGCCTGGCCATCTCCGGATCGAGCGCGAAGGAACGAACGCCTTCAGCAAAGGGACTTGTCGGCGCATCGATCACTTCAGACACGTGGCAATTCTCGCAGTACCGTCCGCCGACCTCGGCCGACCCTGCGACGACACCGGCCCACACCGTGGTCGCGGCGCCCTGGGCTACGCTCTTCCATTCGAGAGGCGGCAGCCCTTGCGCTTCAGACTGGGCGTTGATCCGCTGGATGGCCAGTTCCATTTTCTCGAACCCGATGTGCCGACCGAGACCGGTCCTGATGGTCCCAGGATGCACGGCGGCGGCACGCACACCGCGTACCTTGTGGCGTCGATCGAACTCGACGGCGAACAGGATGTTTGCAGTCTTGGAGCGCGCGTAGGCAGTTTGAGGCTCATACGCTGTGCGCTCGAAGTTCAGATCGTCCAGCGAAAATTCCGCCGAGCGATGCGAGGCAGAGGCCAAGACCACGACGCGGCCGCCATTGACGATCAGCGGCGCAGTGCGATTGACGAAAAGGAAGTGGCCCAGGTGGTTTGTACCCAACTGCGTTTCGAAGCCTTCGGGTGTGCGGCCCAGGGGCGTCGCCATGACGCCTGCGTTGGCAATCACGACATCGAACCGGCGTCCGTCTTTGACCAGGGCATCTGCGCAATTGCGAACGCTTGCGAGCGACGCCAGGTCGAGCGCGACGAGCTCCAGGCCTCCGCCCTCGGCGGCATCTGCAAGCACTGCTGCAGTGGCAGCCGCTGCGCCGTCAATGTCCCTTGCCGTGCCGACGACCTGCGCGCCATGGGCGGCCAACGACCGAGCTGCTTCCATCCCGATGCCGGACGATACGCCGGTCACAAGGATTCGCATCCCTCGGAGGTCGACGCCGGAAAGCGCATCGTCTGCGGTCGACGTCGCGCCAAGTTCCGTCCGGGCAAGATCGGAGCTGCCGAACGAATGGGTCACGACTCTCTCCTTTCATTCATGAGCTGCCTGTGAGAGCTCCCAGGCAGCATCGGCAAACGCGTCGGGCGCCTCCTCGGGCAGGTTGTGTCCCGCGCCTTCGATGATGCGGTGCATGCGTGGCCCGCTGAACTTTGCAGCAGAAGCTTGGCCATCATTGGCCGGAACGACACCATCGGCGCTGCCATCCAGCGTGATCGTCGGAACCTGGATTGCGGGCAGCGCTGAGAGTCGGCCTTCTACTTCCCGGTAGGCAGGATGTCCATCGGCTGCGCCCAGGCGATGTCTGTAGGAATGAATGACCACTTCTACATAGTCTGGATTGTCAAAAGCGGCTACGTGGCGATCCAGTGTTGCATCATCGAAGGACCAGTGCGGGGAGTTCCGAGTCCAGATCGTTCTGGCAATCTCGCGCCTGTTGGATTCGAGTCCCAGCCTCCCTCGTTCGGTCAAGAAATAGTGCTGATACCAGATTCCAGCTTCGACGGAGGGTGCAACGGGTCGTCCGGCACTCGCGATATCCTGGATGAGATAGCTGTTCACCGAGACCAGGCCCTCACATCGTTCAGGCCAGAGCGCAGCGGCGACGCAGGCTGCGCGCCCGCCCCAGTCGTACCCAGCCCACACTGCCCGACGAAGGTTCAACGAATCCATGAGGGCCAGCAGGTCCGTCCCGATTGCGCCTTGCTGACCCGAGCGTGGGGTGTTGCTGGCTAGAAAACGAGTCGATCCATGGCCGCGCAGGTAGGGAACGATGACCCTGCACCCGCGCCGAGCGAGGTCTGGAGCTACCTTGGCGTAGCTGTCAACGGCGTATGGAAATCCGTGGAGCAAGATCACCGCGGGATCGTTCTCACGGCCCAGGTCGAAATACCCGACGTCGAGAACTCCGGCCTGAACCTGCCTCAGGTTGCGTCTGTGCAACCATGCACCGTGATTCGCCAACTCAGCCGCGAAGCCAGTGCGCATCGTCGGTCCGTTGGCCACCAGAATGCCTGTGGCAGTGGTTCTGATAAAGCGCCGTCGCGTCGTTTTCATAGTGTTCATGAATGACTTCTCGATGATTCGATGCTAGCCATCGGCGCCTGGGCTTGGTAGCTCGCCATTGATCAACGCGCCGTTGCCTGGAATGCACGAGTCCGTGAATCGCCCCGTCGTTCGTCGAGACCGTTTCGTCGCCGGCTCGATACGGGCGGTCAGCGCGGCAACAGGGCAGCTCGAGCCATGGCCCCGCGAGTGCATTGGTGAGCGCCAGGCAACACCGCGGTGCCTTCGGGCCCCCTACCGTCGTGGCAGGTCGAGCGCTACGCTCTTGGAGCCACGATCCTGGCGACCCGTGCCGTCCGTCCAGAGATGGTGGGCACTGACATCCCCGTGTTGAGCGGGAGCGCGTCGTGGATGTGTGGATGCCGCTCCGTGCCAGCGACCCATATCGTTGATTGCATTGACAGCATCTCCAGTTGAATGAATGAGGAAGACATCGACCGGCAGGCAGACCCGGCAGATGCCATAGCGACCGGCGACAGAACTGGCGCTGAGCGCCTAGGACCTATTGGGAGATCACCATGCATCTGGGAAAGACCTATAAAGTTTCCGAATTCATCGCATGGACTCGGCGTCAGATCTATTTGCTCCTGGGAGTAGGGGCGATCCCCGTGGTCCTCTACCAAGTCATCGGTCTTCGGTGGCTCACCATCCCTCTCACCGTCGTCGGACTCCTTGGAACGGCGACATCATTCATCGTGGGCTTCAAGAATGTCCAGACCTACAACCGCACTGCCGATGCTCAGCAGATCTGGACGTCAATCCTCAACAGCAGCAGGTTCTGGGGCATTTGCATCCAAGGGTTCGTGCTGCGACCTGACGATGCCCGCGACCTGATGGAACGCCACATCGCCTGGCTGACTTGCCTGCGCTACGAGCTCCGGAAGCCAATGCCGTGGGAGTCGATGGAGAAGGCATCAAACGCGGAATACACCCGCTCCTACAGAATTCCGGAGCGGGAAACATCCGTTGACGAAGAGTTGTGCAAATACCTCAGTGAAGCAGAGCTGCGTCAAATTCTGAAGGTCGGCAACCAGGCTACGCAGGTTTTGTGGTTGCAGAGCCGTGGCCTGAAGCGGATGCTGGACAACGATGGCATTTCTCTGACATCTTATATCGAGTTGAACAAAATTCTGAAGGACCTGATTGAGCAGCAAGGTAGAGCTGAGAGAATAAAGAATTTTCCCTACCCTCGACAGTACGCAATTATCAACACCATCTTCGTATGGGCATTCTGCGCGCTTTTGCCTTTCGGACTCCTCAAGGAGTTCGACTTGCTCAATCAAGGGATCACTGGCTTCATGCAGGGGAGCATGGTGTGGCTCGTCATCCCATTCAGCGCCACGATTTCATGGATGTACACCTCGCTGGAGCAGGTTGGCGAGAGCACCGAAAACCCGTTCGAGGGCGGCGCCAACGACGTCCCTATCACGCAGATTTCAAGAACGATCGAGCGTGAGCTGAGAGAGGTAATTGGCGAGACCAATCTGCCTGCGTTGAAGCAGCCCGTCAACCACATCATTCTCTGATAGTGCCCGCGTGCGGGCCGATCGCATTGGTGTGCCAGGTCGACAAGCTGCGGATTCGTGCGGGAACTCCGAAGAGGGACTCGAAAATCCTGGCTGATCTCGAACTTGGCTGCCGACCAGAGGCGAAGAGGCGGTACATAACCAGGATCGAGGGGGCGGAACGCAGTCCTGCATGGGCCAGCCACTCGCAAATACATCAAGGATGAATATTCATACGGGTGAGGCGCTCGGTATTTCAAGATGGCTGAAGGTTCGCGAGCGAGATGTTGCTGCGCCAATCGCCACTAAACTCAGAGTGCTGTTGCCAGCTCGGAAACACAGCCGTGCCCGTGAAGTGACTTCCGCGAACAGGGCGAGACAAGTACCATCTGCCTCAACGTGTCGATTGCTGGAGACGATCCAGCTCGAGATGCAAAGCCGGTTTCCAATTGACTGAGGGGTGACCAAATGAATGAACTGATCCTCGAGCAAGAGACCGTTGATTTTCGTGGCAGTGGCGGTGTCAGCGCCGACAACAGATCCGTCGGGTTTCGGCCGGCGTTCCGGAATATGGAGACAGGCAGCGTGTATCCTTCGTGCTTCGCCGATGGCCGGCCGGCTCCGATTCACATGGTTGACGGTCTGCCAGATGAACTCGTCGTTGCCAGATCGGCCGCCGGAAAGGTAGTTTCGGTGAAGGATTCAGTCCAATCCGGATTCGTCTTCAATGGCAGATTTTATGACCGTGGTGAAGCTGCTAAGTACTTGCGCACCAACCCGCGACCTGCCGCCGCGCTGACAGTTGCCATCTGAACCTGAGATAGCGCGATCGTCGGGGGCAGGGAATCCGGCCGTCCTCACAACCCTGATCGGGCGTCGACAGAGTAGGCCCTTGGTGGCCCATGCTGGCGCTCATGCGATTGACCGGGTAGCAACAGAGTTCTCTCGCTACTTCTACGCCGTCCTTGGTGATCCATTCGATCCTGAGACAGTAGGTTTTGTCGTACAGGGTCCTTCGCCCGTGTCCAAGTGCGCCAGTCTTGGGGGCGGCCATATCCCATCGTCATCGTGGTTTGAGCCACGAAGCTGAGTGCGCGCTGCAAGATCGCGAGAACACATGGCGGCAGGGGCGCGAGAGCTTTCGCACGAACGGCGCTTCCTGGCAGAGGTTTATCAGGCTCGACAAGGAGCCCCATTGGGTGGCGCTCGAGGAGGCGAAGCAACTCGAGCAAAAGCTCCGCGGGGAGTTGCAGTCGCAAGCCGTCGCGCTGGCGCAGACGCAGGCACAGGGGGGCTGGGCGCGTAACTTGCGGAGGTACGGGGGCAACTCTCCAAGGAAGCAGCAACGCACGCCGAGTCGCGTGCCTCCCTCGCGCAAGCCATAGCCGCGGCGGCTCAGCGTTCGCCAAGGAAGCGTGGGCAGGGCAGTGCCGAAGGCCTGATGCCCTCGTCATGAGAGCACCAACCGATCGCCACTAGCTGAACCGAGCGACGGGACGAAGTGAGGAACTTGACCTCGCAGTCAGCATGCTCGCGGTGGCATGTCCCTGAAGATCAAGCTGTCTGGACAGACGATTGAACTGGAGTGCTTGCGCAGGGTCTCGCCCCCGGGACTCACGGACCTGCTGCGCGCCGCGTCACTGGCGCGGACGCTTCAACGCTTGGCCGCCACCGGCACATCCGGTGGCGGCGGCGCTGCGGCGCTTTGCGGTACGCTTGCGCCGCATGGATAAACATCCTGTTGACCCGCCAGTATGTTTGGATCTGCTGCTGCCGGCGGACGCTCTCCATGGCGCGGTCTACTGCGCCATCGACACGTGCCGCGCCATCAATTCCATCGCCAGGAGCCGCAGCGGTCGCTTGTTTGACGGCGCCGTGGCGTGGCGCCTGTTCGGCGAGCATCTCCAGCCGCACTCCGGACAAGACGGGGTGCATCGCTCTGCAGATGAACTGCGTTGGTCCATCGCCGAGCCGCTCAGTCGCGCCACCTTCGTTCCGCCCCTGGAGATGGTCACCCTGCCGCAACTCGCGGCCAGCGTCCAAGCCAACGCGCGGACGGTTGCGCACCTGCGCGACGCGGCGGCGCAGGGGCATTTCATCTGTGCCGTCGGCACTGGCGTCTGGCTGGTGGCAGCCGCGGGACTGCTTGAGGGACGGCGTGCGCCAGTGCAATGGAGCTACCAATCAGGGTTTGCGCGTAGCTACCCGCAGGTCGCGATTGCCAACGAGGAATTCGTGCGCGCAGCCGACCGCATTCTGTTGGCCGCCACGCCCTCATCGGTGCATGAATGCGTGATTGAACTCACCGCCATCATGGGGCTGGGCGATGTGGCGCATGCCGCACGAGAAAAGCTGCTGTTCGATCCGGCCAGGCAGTTCGCCGCCTCGATGATGCCGCTGGAAAAAGTGAGTGGCATCACGCGTGACAGCCCCTTGTTTCGAGCGGTGCAGTGGATCGCGGCACATGCCGAGTTGCCCGTCAGCATCAAGGACGCGGCAGCACATGCCGCGGTCAGCGAGCGCACGCTGGCGCGCCTCTTCCAACAGCACCTGGGCGTGTCGCCACACGACTTCCTCACGGACATCCGCATGAAGCGGGCCCAAATGTGGCTCGAAGTGACGCTCCGCTCTGTGGAAGAGATTGCGCACGACTGCGGCTATGCCGACGTCTCGGCCTTTCGCCGCGTGTTCAAGGGCAAGTTCGGCCTCACCCCCATCGAGCATCGCACCCGCTATACGACGCGCGCACCGCGCGCGCGCTGGAAGCTGGAGCGCTTCGGCGACGACGCGTAGCGGCTTAGCCCGCTTGGCCGCTTGGCCGCTGCGCATTGTCTGAATCTGCACCCACGTTGACCGTTTATCGCCCCCATCGCCCGGGGTGCGCTCCCTAAAGTCAAGGCACTGACAGCCACCATGAAAGCCATGACATGTCTTATGCAGATTCCAAGGGCGTGAAGCTCTACTACGAGGTCCACGGCGAGGGCCGCCCCATCGTTTTCGTGCACGGAGGCGGAGGCAACACCCTCTCGTGGTTCCAGCAGGTTCCGCACTTCGCGAAGCAGTACCGCGTGATCACCGTCGACCTTCGCGGCTTCAAGAACTCGAAGTGCCCTGTCGAAGACGTGCACCCGAGGTACTTTCCCGACGACATGCGCGCCGTCCTCGATGCCGAGGGCATCGACAAGGCCGCCTTCGTCTGCCAGTCGCTGGGCGCGTGGGCGGGCCTGCCGCTGGCGGCGCGCCACCCCGATCGCGTGGCGAGCTTGGTGCTTACTGGCACGCCGACGCCCGCCTACTCGGAACAGAACTGGAAGGTGCTCCGGGAGTCCGGCGAGCGCTTCATGAACCGCACGGGCCGCGGCGTTGCCACCGGCTTCCTCGCGCCGCACTTCATCGAACAGAACCCCAGCATGAAATTCCTCTACGACCAGATCCGCCTGCTGAACCAGCCATTCAACGCACGGCGCATGCAGGACGACGACGTCAAGCTGCACCCGCAAGACTTCGAAGGCTACCGCGTGCCGACGCTGATGATGGGCGGCGCCCTGGACGTTTTCCTCACGCCCGACAGCCACCGCCATGTGGCGACGCTGATTCCCGGCGCAGAGCTTTACGAGTTCCTGCAGTCCGCACATTCGGCGTATTTCGAAGAGCCCGAGCACTTCAACCGCGTGGTCGGCGAGTTCCTCGCGCGCTGCTACCGGCCCTTCGCCTGACGTCCACATGGAGTTGCACATGTTGAATCGTCGTCGTTTCGTCATGGGTGGCAGCGCACTTCCGCTGTCACTCGCGCTGGGCCTGCCTCCCTCGTTCGCGCAGACCCCGTACCCCGCCAAGCCGATGCGGTGGTTGGTCCCGTCGCCGGCGGGTTCACCCATCGACGCCATCGCACGCAAGCTGGCTGAGATCCTGGTGCCGCGCCTGGGGCAACCCATCGTGATTGACAACAAGCCGGGCGCTGTCGGCTCCATCGCTGCCGCGGAAGTCGCGCGCGCCAGTGCCGACGGCTACACCTTGCTGTTCACCACTGCAGATGCGCTGATCGGCGCGCTGGCGGTGCTGAAGTCCCTGCCCTACGATCCGCGCAAGGACTTCGCCTTCATCAGCAAGGTAGCCTCCAACGGCCCGGTGCTCGTGGCGCACCCGAGCGTGAAGGCCAGCAACCTGCCTGAACTCATTGCCGGCATCAAGGGCGGGACCGTGCCGGACGCCTATGGTTCGTGGGGACCGGGGACGCTGCCGGCCCAGGTCATGGAATCCATGGCACGCCAAGCCAAGGTGAAACTCACCGAGGTGCCTTATCGCGGCTCGCCGCCGGCGCTTCAGGATCTGCTGGGAAACCAGATCGGCTTGACCTTCACCGGACCGAACGTCGCCGCGCCATTGATCGCCGACGGCAAGATCAAGGCGCTGGCAGTGGTGGGGCCCAAGCGCTCGCCACTGCTTCCCGACGTGCAGACGTTCAGTGAGGCGGGCTTCAAAGGGTTCGTGTTCACCAACGAGATCTGGGCCGGGTTGCTGGCGCCGGCCATGGTCCCTTCTGCGGTTCGCGACCAACTCGCGCAGGCGGTGCAGGCGGCGGTGCGCGAACCCGCGTTGCAAAAGTACCTCGCGGAGGCGGGCTTTGCGGCGCTCGGCAATACACCCGCAGAGTTCGCGCAGCAGTACGCGGCCGAAGTGGCCGTAGTGCCACCGCTGATCCGCGAAATGGGCGTGGCGCCGCAGTAGCCCACAGCGCCGGGACACGCCTGCTGACGCGACCCGTTCTGTCGGACCTGCGCACCAGCAACGCACCCAGCAGTTCGGACATCTGGGTGTCCGTATAGTAGGTCCGCGTTCGATACTTCATCTGCAACACTCCTTCTGCATACGCAGTTTCTAGTGTGTTGCATCGACCGGTTGAATCCGCACACTGGAACCGGCCGTTGATTCTGGTATCTACGCCGAAGGTGTATGGCTGCACTCGGCATGACAGCGCGAGTTGGCCGAGCGCCATCGAAAGGCAGCATCCGCTGCAACTCAGACACTGGTGAGTGTCACTTGCCTTGCGCAACCGCGGCGCCAACAGATCTGGGCACTCTGCGCGTTCATTTGCGGGAGAGGGATGCGTCGCCGTGGCGGCCCCGGTCCGTGCGTCACCTTGCATTGGGACGAGCGGCCCTCCCCAGGGAGGTGTCGAAGAGTCGTTCGAGGGCACTGCGGCGCCGAGGAAGCCGCTCCCGTTGGTGTGCTAGCGCACAGACCCAAGCGCCGCGTGAGCGCAGGGTAGGGCTGTTGGCGTGCGGACCTTCAGCGTTTGGCTGATTGAAGCAAGCCTTGCCAGGCAAGGAGACGCAGTGAGCGAAGAAGCGACCAGATACCCGGTACCAGCGGCTGCCATGAAGGGCGCGCACGTATGCGGGATGCCGGCCTATCGGAAGCTGGTGGGCGAGGCCGAGGCCGACCACAGCGCCTACTGGGCACGTCTGGCCCGCGAGTTCGTGAGCTGGAAGACGCCCTTCACGAAATCGCTCGATGAAACCGACGCGCCGTTCTTCAAGTGGTTCGAGGACGGCACGCTCAATGCCTCCTACAACTGCCTGGATCGCCATGTCGAGCGCGGCCTGGGTGACAAGGTGGCCATTCTCTTTGAGGCCGACGATGGCCGCATCAACAGCGTCACCTACAGCGACCTCCTGGCGCGCACTTGCCGCCTGGCCAATGCGCTGAAGGCACGCGGCGTGAAGAAGGGCGATCGCGTCGTCATCTACATGTCGATGAGCGTCGAAGGGGTCGTGGCAATGCAGGCCTGTGCGCGCATCGGCGCGACGCATTCGGTGGTGTTCGGAGGCTTCTCGGCGCAAAGCCTGCGCGATCGCATCGCGGGGGCGAGCGCAGTGATGGTGATCACGGCCGATGAGCAACTGCGCGGCGGCAAGCAACTGCCGCTCAAGGCCATCGTCGACGAAGCGATGGCGCTCGGCGGCTGCGAGTCGGTCAAGGACGTCATCGTGTACCGGCGCACGGCCGGCCAGGTCGCCTGGGACGCTTCGCGCGACCGCTGGATGCACGAGGAAATGCAGGCGCAGGGCGAGACCTGCGATCCCGAATGGGTCGGCGCGGAGCATCCGCTGTTCATCCTCTACACGTCGGGATCGACCGGCAAGCCCAAGGGCGTGCAGCACTCGACCGGCGGCTATCTGGTGCATGCGGCGGTGAGCACGACCTGGACCTTCGACATGAAGGCCGAGGACGTGTTCTGGTGCACCGCCGACATCGGCTGGGTCACCGGTCACACCTATATCACGTACGGCCCGCTCGCGATCGGCGCGACGCAGGTCGTGTTCGAAGGCGTGCCCACTTACCCGGATGCGGGTCGCTTCTGGAAGATGATCCAGGATCACAAGGTCAGCGTGTTCTACACGGCGCCCACTGCCATCCGCTCGCTGATCAAGGCCGCGGAGGCCAACGAGGCCGTGCATCCCGGCAGCTATGACCTGGGCAGCCTGCGAATC
Organism: Variovorax davisae; assembly: GCF_030316845.1. Classification (GTDB taxonomy): domain Bacteria; phylum Pseudomonadota; class Gammaproteobacteria; order Burkholderiales; family Burkholderiaceae_C; genus Variovorax; species Variovorax davisae. Next base: position 14,836 of record NZ_JASZYS010000006.1, on the reverse strand, counting down.
TTGGGCTCGGTGGGCGAGCCGATCAACCCGGCAGCATGGCAGTGGTACCACCAGCACGTCGGTGGCGGTCGTTGCCCGATCGTCGACACCTTCTGGCAGACCGAGACCGGTGGCCACATGATCACGCCCCTGCCCGGGGCGACGCCGCTGGTGCCGGGCTCCTGCACGCTGCCTTTCCCTGGAATAGCGGCCGCGGTCGTCGACGAGACGGGCAACGACGTGCCCAACGGCCAAGGCGGGCTCCTCGTGGTAAAGAAACCCTGGCCCGGCATGATCCGCAACATCTGGGGCGATCCCGAGCGCTTCAAGCTCAGCTACTTCCCACCGGAACTCCAAGGCTATTACCTGGCCGGTGACGGTGCCATCCGCGACGCAGAGACCGGCTATTTCACCATCACCGGGCGCATCGACGACGTGCTCAACGTGTCGGGCCACCGCATGGGAACGATGGAAATCGAATCGGCCCTGGTGTCGTGCACGGCCCTGGTGGCCGAGGCCGCGGTGGTCGGGCGCCCCGACGAGACCACGGGCGAGACGATCTGCGCTTTCGTCGTCCTCAAAGGCCCGCGTCCCACCGGTGACGACGCCAGGAAGATCGCGACCGAGTTGCGCAACTGGGTGGCGAAGGAGATCGGACCCATCGCCAAGCCGAAGGACATCCGCTTCGGTGACAACCTGCCCAAGACGCGCAGCGGAAAGATCATGCGCCGCTTGCTGCGCTCGATCGCCAAGGACGAGGCGATCACGCAGGACATCTCGACGCTGGAGAACCCGGCCGTCCTCGATCAGCTCATGGAAAGGAACTGACCCGTGGAAAACGATCTGACGTCGAGGATCCTGCGCGACCCGAACTACCAGGCGCTGAAGTCCAGACGCTCGCGCTTCGGCTGGTGGCTGACCGCGGCGATGATGGTCGTGTACTACGGCTTCATCCTGCTGGTGGCTTTCGACAAGCCCTTCCTCGCAACACGGTTGGGCAGCGGCGTCACGACGATCGGCATGCCGCTCGGGCTGGCCGTCATCGTCTTCACCGTCGTCATCACTGGCATCTACGTCCATCGCGCCAACGGTGAATACGACCGGCTGACCGACGAGATCGCCAAGGCGGCCCTGAAATGAGCCACCCCCTCGTTGCGAAGGCGCTGGGCCTGATGCTCCTGCTGGCGGCCGGTACTGCGCAGGCCGCCGGCGCCGATCTCGGCCAACTGGACAAGCAGCCCACCAACTGGACGGCGATCGGAATGTTTGCCGCCTTTGTCGTCGGCACGCTCTTCATCACCAAGTGGGCCGCGGCCAAGACCAAGAGCGCGGCCGACTTCTACACCGCCGGCGGTGGCATCACCGGCTTCCAGAACGGCATGGCGATCGCAGGCGACTACATGTCGGCCGCCTCCTTCCTGGGCATTTCCGCGGCGGTGATGGTCGGCGGCTTCGACGGCCTGATCTACTCGATCGGCTTCCTGGTCGGCTGGCCGGTGGTGACCTTCCTGCTGGCTGAACGGCTGCGCAACCTCGGCAAGTTCACATTTGCCGACGTCGCGGCCTTCCGCTTCGAGCAGACGCCGGTGCGTGTCTTCGCTGCGTCTGGCACGCTGGTGGTCGTCGCCTTCTACCTGATCGCACAGATGGTGGGCGCCGGGCAACTCATCAAACTGCTCTTCGGCCTGGAGTACTGGATCGCCGTGGTCATCGTCGGCGCACTCATGATGGTGTACGTGCTCTTCGGCGGCATGACAGCGACCACGTGGGTGCAGATCATCAAGGCCTGCCTGCTGCTCGCGGGGGCGTCCTTCATGGCCTTCATGGTGCTGTGGAACTTCGGCTTCAGCCCCGAGGCGATGTTCGCGAAGGCAGTCGAGGTGAAGACCGCCATCGCGACCGCCGCGGGCAAGCCGCCCGAGGCCGCTGCCGCCGAGGGCTTCTCGATCATGGGGCCGGGAGGCTTCATCAAGGACCCGATCTCTGCGATCAGCTTCGGCATGGCGCTGATGTTCGGCACTGCCGGCTTGCCGCACATCCTGATGCGATTCTTCACGGTGCCCAATGCCAAGGAGGCTCGCAAGTCCGTCCTGTGGGCCACCACCTGGATCGGCTACTTCTACGTGCTGACTTTCATCATCGGCTTCGGCGCCATCACCTTCGTGCTGACCGACCCGCAGTTCCTCGACGCCAAGGGGGGACTGCTCGGCGGCGGCAACATGGCCGCGGTCCACCTGGCGAAAGCGGTGGGGGGCAACGTGTTCCTCGGCTTCATCTCGGCGGTGGCCTTCGCGACGATCCTGGCCGTGGTGGCGGGGCTGACTTTGTCCGGCGCATCCGCGGTGTCGCACGACCTGTACGCCACCGTGTTCAAGAAGGGCAAGGCCGACAGCGTGGCCGAGCTGAAGGTGTCGCGCATCACCACCGTGGCGCTTGGCATCGTCGCGGTCGTGCTGGGGATCGTGTTCGAGAAGCAGAACATCGCGTTCATGGTGAGCCTGGCCTTCGCCATTGCCGCCTCTGCCAACTTCCCTGTGCTGCTGATGTCGGTATTGTGGAAGGACTGCACCACCCGCGGCGCCGTCATCGGCGGATTTCTCGGCCTGGTCTCGTCGGTGGTGCTGACCGTCGTGTCGCCGGCCGTGTGGGAAGCGACACTGGGCAATGCCAAGGGTTCCGCGCTGTTCCCCTACCAGTCGCCCGCGCTGTTTTCCATGACCATCGGCTTCGTCGGGATCTGGCTGTTCTCCGTTCTGGACAAGAGCTCGCGCGCGGCCAAGGACCGGGCGGGGTTCCTGGCGCAGCAGGTGCGCTCGGAGACAGGCATAGGTGCCGAGGGCGCGTCCGGTCACTGAAGGGTCGATTCGGACCTGTGGCCGTGCGCCCCGGGGGACTATTCGATCCCCTTGCCCACTGCCTCGTGGAGGTCGTAGTCACGCACCATCACGGGTTCGACAGACCCACCCGAGACTCGCCGGCGCACGGCCGCATCGATCTCCTGCGCGTGGCGCTGGTAGGTCTCCAGCGGCTGGTCGTCGACGGCGGTCGACCGATAGCAGTAGTGCAATGTTTCCTTGCGGATGCTCGCGCCGACGAGCGCGCCATCGATCGGCACCCAGAAATGAACGGCACCCGAGGCGTCATGAAAGAAGGGAGGGTTCGACATGGGAGATCCTGGTGGAGGTTCTGGGATGGTTTTCGCGCTCGTCGATCCAGAGCGAGGCCTTGATTTCGATCGCATGGATCGCATCGCCTCCGGTGGAGAACTGCCTGCACGAGATGATGTGGCACTGGCATGCGTCCTCGAAGTACACCATCGCGCCGGCCGCCACGGTGCCGACGAAGGAAGCGCTTGTGAGGTGGCTGCGAATCTCCCACCCGTGGTAGAAGAGGCGCTTTGAGTCGCGGTCGTATTCCATGGCACCTTGCTGTGACAGGGCCTGAGCCCGATGCTCGTTTCTACGCCCCAGCACCGCCCATGTCGGTTCGATAGCGCACAGACACGAGCATCGACCACCGGATGTCCGCATCGGGTCAAAGCAGTGTCGCGTAGCTCTTCTTGTCCGCGGCGTAGCAGGCGCAGGCCGTGGCTTCGAGTCCCGGGCGATCGAGAACGTTGAGGGTGCCGCGGTTGTATTCGATCAGCCCGCCGCGCTGGAGTGAACCGGCCGCCTCGGTGATTCCGACCCGGCGTACGCCCAGCATGTAGGCGAGAAACTCATGCGTGACGTGGAAGCTGTCGGCGTGGGCGCGGTCATGGCTCATGAGAAGCCAACGCGCCAGGCGCGGGCCGATCTGGTGAAAACGCAGGCAGGCAGCGGATGTGGCCAGCTGCGACATCGAGACCTGAATGTAGCGAGCCAAGACCCTCTGCAGTGGCTGGTTGCGCGCCAGTTCACGCTGGAAGTCCAATGCGGCGATACGCCAGGCAGCGCCAGCGCCTTGCACCACCGCGCGCAAGGGCGCGATCGCGACGCCCAGGGCTAGGTTCGAGCCCAACATCCCTTCGCGACCCACCATGCCGACTTCAAGGCCGGGATGCTCGTCGATCCGTGCAACCAACGAGATGAAGCCGTCGACCGGAAAGTAGACGTGTCGGGTCTCCGCCCCCGGCTCGTGAATCCGGTCGCCCAGGACCAGTTGGATCGGCTCGCAGACGTCCAGCAGACGCCGTCGGTCGATGCGCGGGAGCAGTTCGATGAGGTGGTTCTCGATCGTGGCCAAGGAACTCTCCGTGATGGGGACGAACCACTCTGCGCGCAAATGTCCGGTGCGACTGTCTGCCAGCGCACAGACCAACTGGCGACGGCGTCCTAAGAATGATGCTCGTTCACGCTGAGGCTTGTCGCTGATGCGCGACCCCTCCCGTTCTGCCCGTCTAGATGGCGATCTTGTCCGGAAGGAGTCTGTCGTATTCCTTCTTGACCACCGCATAGCACTCGCAGGAGCGTCCCTCCAGCCCTTGCCGGTCCAACACCGAAATGCGGCCCCGCGAATAGCTGATCAGCCCGGCCCTCTGCAGCTTGAGTGCGCCTTCGGTAACGCCTTCGCGGCGTACGCCGAGCATGTTGGCGATCAGTTCCTGTGTCATCACGAGTTCATTGCCCTGCAGCCTATCCAGGCTCAGCAGCAGCCAGCGACACAGTTGCTGGTCCAGCGAGTGGTGCCGGTTGCATACCGCCGTTTGCGCCATCTGCGTGATCAGCGCCTGGGTGTAGCGCAGCAGGAGGTGAAGGACAGGGGCCCGGTTGAACTCCTCCTTGATCACCTGTGCCTTGAGCCTGAAACCATGGCCTGCGCTTTGCACCACGGCACGACTGGGAGTGGACTCACCCCCCATGAACAGCGAGATGCCTACGACACCCTCGTTGCCGACCACGGCGATCTCCGCCGAGGCGCCGTTTTCCATGACGTACAACAACGAGACGATGGCAGTGGTCGGAAAGTAGACGTGGCTCAGCGTGGTGCCCGACTCATAGAGCACCTGGCCCAACGGCATCTCGACCGCTTCGAGCTGAGGTAGCCAGCGCTGCCATTCGGTATCGGGCAGTGCGCCGAGCAGGCGGTTCTTTCTAGGTTCGGGGTGAAGGGCCATCGTTTCCTCCGGATGCTGGTTTCGAGAGATGACCGGGGCGTGCTCGTGCGCGCACAGCCCATGACCCAGTATAGGCACCTGACTCGCCAACGTGGTGCGCTACCGCACAAACAGGTCTGCGCGTGGACCATGGTCGTGACTCGATCTAGAACCGTGTGCTGGCGCACAGACGCGGCCCATCGATCGCCCCGATGCTGCGGAGTGACAGTCATCCGGCGCTGGTAGAGGTTGCCTCGGCGCCCTCCCGTCAAGGGAGGTTCCTCGATGCCGGTGACTGTCGCGAATCCTGTCGGGCTCTCGTGGCATACCTCTTTCCCATGCCCCCGCTCCATCCTGCGACCTTCTGCGCGCTCCAACGTCGGCCCCGTGTCAAGTTGCGCACGAGAATGGGACCGACCACCCAGAATCGACAAAGGCGACCGCATCGGGTTCAACCCGCGATATGGCGCAGAAATTCCCGCTCAACAATGACCAGTGGAGCAGGCTGCAGAGGCTGGCAAACGAGCCCGACAGGAGCCCTCGGAATCAACCGCCTGTCGGATCGCATCGACTGAGGTCTAGCGGCTTGGTGGCATCTGATCGGCAAGGCTGCGAACACCTGCCGGAACAGGGGGCGCGTCGGTTGAGTCAGGGCCCCTAGAGACGGGCATGCACAACGCAAGCGCTCGCAGTCATAGGCAAGTCCAGCCCGCCACCAATCTTGCCGATCGGTGCAAAATGGGATGGCTGAGGAGGATCCGCCCGGATCCGCCTACCTGTGCTGGCCGCCCGTGCTGGCAAATCGCTCGATAAGAGCGCATCTGACCAGGATCACTTTGGATGTCAGAACCGAAATCAGGCGTCGGTGGTTTCCCGGATCGAGCCGCCCCGCAAAGGGCGGCGCGCGCAGAGCGACTGGGAATGCTCTTCGAACAGTCGCCCAGTTTCATGGCCTTGCTGGAAGGGCCAACTCACGTGATCGTGCAGGCGAATCCCAACTACCTGCGCCTGGTCGGCGATCGGCTGGTCCTGGGCAAGACAGTTGCCGAAGCATTGCCTGACGCGCAAGCGCAGGGCTATGGCGCCTTGCTTGACGAGGTCTACGTTTCAGGTCGACCGTACTCGGCCTTTGGCGCCAAGTATGCCGTTCAAGCCGTCCAAGGCGGCCCCATCGTCGATCGTTTCGTGGACTTTGTGTATCAACCGCTGAGGCAAGCGGACGGCACCATCACTGGGATCTTTGTCGAGGGCTACGACGTCACTGAACGCAAGGATGCCGATTCTCTTCGCCTGGGCTTGGCCCGATTGACCGACGAATTTCAAGAGCTCGACAAGGCTGAAGATTTCAGCTTTGCAGCCTGTCGCGTCCTCGGCGAGACCCTCGGCGTAAGTCGGGTAGGCTACGGAACGATCGACCCGGCGACCGAGACATTGCACGTGGATCGCGACTGGACGTCCGAAGGCGTCGATACGCTTGCGGGCGTGACGCCGCTGCGTGAGTACGGCTCGTTCATCGACAGCCTCAAGAAGAACGAATTCATCAACATCGGGGATGTCCGCGAAGATCCACGAACGGCGCCGGCCGCGGCGGCGCTGGAGAGTCGAAGCGCGCGTTCCTTCATGAACGTCCCGGTGGTCGAGCAAGGGCGTCTTGTCGCCGTTCTGTTCGTCAACCATGCCGAGCGCAGGGAGTGGACGGCGGCCGAGACGTCCTTCATGCGGGAGATCGCCCTGCGTACGAGGCTTGCAGTGGAGCGAGCCCGCGGCATCCTCGAGCTTCAGGCCAGCGAGCTGCGCCTGCGCGCCGCCAACGAGACGCTCGAGCAAAAGGTGAAGGAGCGCACCGATGCGTTGATGGAGGTCGAAGAGCGCTATCGTCAGAGCCAGAAGATGGAGGCCATTGGTCAACTGACGGGCGGAATCGCCCACGACTTCAACAATCTTTTGGCCGCCATGAGCACGAGCTTGCAGGTGCTGGAGAAGCGCCTATCGCAGGCGCGCTTCGACAACGTGCTGCGCTATGTCGGAATGACCCAAGACGCAGTCAGGCGCGCGGCGTCCCTGACGCAGCGTTTGCTGGCCTTTTCGCGTCGTCAGACACTTGATCCCAAGCCGACGGATGTCAATCGTCTTGTGAACAACCTCGAAGACCTGATCCGCAGGACCGTGGGGCCGTCCGTGAGTGTCGAGGTCGTCGGCGCCGGCGGCCTCTGGCTGACCAGGATCGATGCGTCTCAGTTGGAAAACGCGTTGCTCAATCTGTGTATCAACGCCCGCGATGCGATGGCGCCTGACGGCGGACGAATCATGATCGAGACGGCGAACAAGTGGTTGGATGATGCAGCGGCCGCGGAGAGGGACTTGCCGCCCGGACAGTATGTATCCGTCTGCGTTTCGGACACCGGTTGCGGCATGACGCCGGAGACGATTGCCCGGGTGTTTGATCCGTTTTTCACTACGAAGCCGATGGGGCAAGGCACCGGCTTGGGGCTATCCATGGTCTACGGATTCGTTCGCCAGTCGGGGGGGCAGGTTCGAGTCTACTCGGAGGTCGGTCGCGGGACGACGATGTGCCTGTATGTCCCAGGGCTGGTCGGCGCGGCTGGTGCAGATCCGGCGCGCGTGCCCATCGACTCCAACGCGCCGCATTCCGACGGTGAGTGTGTGCTGGTCGTCGAAGACGAGGACATCATCCGTGATCTCGTCGTAGAAGTCTTGAAGAGCCAAGGTTACGCTGTCTTGCATGCCTCGAACGCCGAAGACGCCCACCGCATCCTGGATTCGGAACGCAAGGTCAAACTGCTTCTGACCGATGTTGGTCTTCCTGGTGGGATCAACGGTCGCCAGTTGGCAGACCGAGCCCGGCAGCTTAGACCTGATCTGCAAGTGCTCTTCGTTACCGGCTACGCGGAAAACGCCATTGTGGGCAATGGAAACTTGGAACACGGAATGTCCGTCATCACGAAACCGTTTGACGTCGATGCGTTGTCCAGAAAGGTCAGAGCGATGATCGACGACGGGGGCCGGGAAGCCTGACATCCACTCGTATGTCCCAACGGCTTGTTTCGAGTGACACGCGCGTCGAACGGCAGACTCCTTATCAAAGCCAACGTCCCGCGCTTGGCGCGCCCAACGACATCCATAGGGCTCGGAACGCCGCTCCGACACCCATGGAACCGGACCTTCGAAAGAGCACGCGATGGGCGCCGGCGCTTGCCTAGCCGTTTCAGGGCCACCTGACACGGCTATGTCTGCACTGCCTTGCAACCGGTCATCGATGCCGAATTCTCCCGGATGGGCTAAAGGAGTGACCGGAGTCGGCCTCACAGCGTGAGTTCATCAAGCGCAGAGGAGGACGACAACCGCTGCTCAGCCGTATTCATCAGTTCATTCGTTGGACTCAGTGGGAGCGAGCTGCCTCGACTTGCTTCGCCAATCCCGCACCTGCGGCGCTATGCCTCGGTGTGCACCGGCACTTTCGTGCTCGGAGCCACTGGTTTCCTCGAGGGCAAGCGGATGGCCACCCATTGGAATTCCGCTGCCCGCCTCGCAGTGTCCTACCCGGGCGCCCGCGTGGAAGCGCTCGCCAACCACGTGAAGGCTCGTTTCCGCGGGGTTACCGTGGGCATGGACCTCGCCATTGCGATGGTGGAAGAGGATCATGGGTGCGAACTCGCGCTGCGCGTGGCCCGCCAGCTCGCGATGCGCCAAGCGCCCGGCCGGGCGGCCAGCATCAATTCATCTCGCACTGGCCGCGCAGACGTTCAAACGTTCAGGCGTGCGCGTGATGCAGGATCATGCCCTCGCGAACATGGCGGGCAAATATGTCGATACCCGCCCTGGCTCTGCGAGCGGGCATGAGCGACCGGAGCTTCGCGCGGATCGACGCTCCCCACCGCCTCTCGCTACTCACCTCGCGGTGACTGCCTTCGAACGCCAGGTCTGATCCTAGTCGACCGCCTTGATGACGAACAGCCGATCGGTGTCGGTGACATCCGACAGCAGCTCGCAACCGTCGGCGGTGATCAGGATGGCGTCCTTGTTCTGCATGCCGAACCCATAGCCGGTGCGGTACGACAGTGGCTCGATGCCCAAGACCATGTTCTCGTGCAGGATCACATCGTTTTGCTTGCCGATCACAGCAGTGCGGCCCATGTAAGGTTCTTCATGAAGGCTCAGGCCGGCACCGTGCCCGACGAACGAGATCGGCGGGAGGTCCAACTCTGCGAGCTTCGCTGCGAAGCGCTGATAGATCTCGATGCAGCTTGCGCCTGGCTTGACCAGGTCCATGACCATGTATTTGCAGTCGATCAAGTGAGCCCAGATTCGCTCGGCATGTGGCGGTGGCGTGCCGACGACGGCGGTTCGGCAGACCCCTACCTGATAGCCCGAGATCAAGGAGAAGATCTCGAATCGACAAACATCTTGCGCTTGGAGTCGCCGGCCCGTGGGCCCCACGTTCGGAAGCTGACTTCTCTCGCCGGTCGCGACGATCATGAGCCGGAACTGTTCGGCGCCCTGCGAGAACACATTCGTGGTGAGTGCTGACGCGAAGTCGAACTCTGACGATCCTTCCCGGACAGATTCCATGGCCCTGAGAATGGCCGTGTCCGAGATGCGCGCCAGACGTCGCATGAGATCAATCTCCCCAGTGGTCTTGATCTGCCGAGCATCGCGAAGCAACTCGTCGCAAGTTTCGAAGGTGGCAGACGGACAGAGCTTCGATAGTTCCAGGTGGTCGCCAGCCGATAGATACTTGAACTCCAAGCCCAGTCGTGCCTTGGAAAGCCCTCGAGTGCGGAGTTCATCGGTGAGGCGCTTCATCGCCGACTCGGAGAATTCCTTCCACACAGCAACCTGGGTGTTCGGCGCCAAGCCTCGGACCGTTGCCTCCTCCATGTCGACGACGAGCAGGGAAAACGCTCCGTCGGCGGACAGGATGGCGATCGCGTGCCTGTGTCGCAGGAGCGACTGCGAAGGAACGGTGAAGCCGTTCAAGTACGCGAAGTTCTCGGGTGATGTGGTGACGATCGCATCAAGCCCTCGGCGCTTGATCTCGGCGGCCACCTTCGTACGGATTTCTTCTCTCATGGGGTATGGTTCCATTGACAAAAAAAGGTTGCTCTGTCATCCACGCACGATGCGACTCAGGCTATCAAAGCTGTTGACATCGAAGCCCATGCGCGCGGCGGTTCGTCCTGTGGCAGCGAAATCGGTGCCCGTCGCGGCTGTAGCAAGCTCATAGAGCGACTGCGCCACCGGTGTCTTCACGTCGGCGACTTGTGCGAACTGCAGAAAAGGCAGAAGGCCATGTCCAAAGTCCTCCAAGTAGTAGCGATGCTCGAAGGAATCGGGCGCTTTGATTCTCCTGTTGGCTTCTCCAGAAGAGACAGCGCCTGCAATGTCGTGAGGATCGCTCCACGATTTGGGAATGGTCCCGATCGCTTGCATCTCTTCGACGAGACTGGGAAGGTCGTGACCGAAAGCGGCTGCGACCGACCTTCTTTCTGCATCCAGTTGCGACATGACCCGCGCGACACCGCTCGTCATGCCCTGCACGTAGAACGTGAAGTCCCCGCTGGTTGCTTCGACCCAGGCAGCACCAAGCACAGCGCCAGGGCAGTGCAGGACCATGTTCACGTTGGCCAGATCGCTGGCCAAGACGTCGGACACGACGGAGGCCCCAGGGTAGAGTTGCCTTGCGTATTCCAGGGCTGCTTGTCCGTTTGGAAGCGATGCGACGCGTACGCTGTTTGCCTTCCCTGTCACTGATGTCTTGTCCGCTTCGTACTTCCTCGCGACGTAGGTGAGGGTCGAGAATTCCGCAATCGGAGGAGGTTGGGCGTGGATGGCTGCGTAGGCCTGCCGGAATTCCAGAGCCCCACCCGTGTGCCCGGGATTCAGAACGACGGGGAGGGTGCATCTGATGCGTGCCAGTTCGCGCGCGATGGGTGCATGCGAAAAGGTTGGCAGACAGATAAGAATCACATCGGCGCCATCTACGACTTCCGCTAGGTCCGCGCTGATCAGCTTCGGAATGGCAATGCCCGTACCAAGCACCCCGTCATAGCGAACGCCACCAATGCTTCTGTACGGCCTCAAGGTTTCGGATGAGCGGTTCCAAAGTCTTACGCTATGCCCGCGCTGTGAAAGTTCGGCAACTGCCGCGGCGCCACCGGCGCCAGCGCCAAGTACGGCTACTGTTGACATACAAGTCCTTGTCAGGTTTTGAGCGACGCGTCAGCGCACCCGGAAGATTGCGTCGACCTCGACCCCCACGCCTCGCGGAAGCGAGGCGACCCCGACGGCCGCACGTGCGTGCTTTCCGACCGGGCCAAACACCTCCAGCATCAAGTCGGAGGCGCCGTTGATGACCTTGGGGTGCTCTGTGAAGGCGGGTGTTGCATTCACGAAGCCGCCAAGGCGAATACAGGAGACAACACGATCGAGATCGCCACCGAGTGCAGCACTCACCTGCGAAAGGATGTTGATGCCGCAAAGTCGAGCTGCGGCGACGCCTTCCTCAAGGCTGAGGGATTCACCCAGGCGGCCGATGTACTTCACCTCGCCACCGGTGATCGGTACCTGGCCAGCGATGAAGAGGTAGTCGTCGGAGCGGAGGTATGCCACATAACTGGCGGCGGGCGCGACAGGCGTGGGCAGGGTAATGCCGAGTTCGGCGAGGCGTGAATTCGCGGACATGCGTACTCCTTAGTTGCTGATGCGGTACTTGTCTACCTTGGCTTCGTCGACGTCGATGCCAAACCCGGGGCCATCGGGGACCTCGATCGCGCCGTCCTTGAAGGTCATGGACTGCTTGAGAAGGTCGTCTGTGTAGTAGATTCCTCCCGAACGCCCATCAAGATCAACTGCGTTGGTTGACACAGGAACCACGCACGAGAGCGTGACTGCAGGAGCAGCGGCGGCCAGATGGACATTCGCGCGGTTGCCCACACCGGTTTCGACAGAGCCATTGACGTTGCAGATGAGGCCGGCTGCGCGCGCCACAGCTGCAACCTCCATCGCACGATAGAGGCCACCGGGCTTGGTCGTGTAGATGGAAACGATCTGCGCAGCTTTTCGCTCGACGATCTGAATGACATCGTGTGCGTTCCAGGCGCTTTCGTCGGCCATCACTGGTACATCGACCGCCGCCGCGACCTGCGCGAGCTTCTCGATACCCATGACCAACTGCTCCGCATACTTCAGCTCATACTGCTCCATCTTTCGTAGCGTTTGAATGGCAAGGCCTGCGGTCTCGTACCCTTCATTCGCGTCAACACAGATCTCGGCTTTCGAACCGACAGCAGACCGCACAGCGCGGACAACCTCTACGTCGCGCTTTGGATCCACGCCGATCTTGATCTTGATCGTCTTGATGCCTTCTGACACGACTTTCGCTGCTTCGGCTTCAGCATCTGCCACACTGATGAGGCCCAGCGAGTGCGTGACTGGAATGCGTTTGCGTACGCTGCCGCCCAAAAGGGTGTAGACGGGTACGTTGAGGCTCCGTGCGGCGGCGTCGTAGACCGCGAACTCGACAGCTGCCTTGGCGTAGGGATAGCCCTTGAGCACGCTATCCATTCGGGCATGGACTTCCACTATGTTGCGTACGTCGACGCCGATGATGGCCTTCGAGAGATAGCGGCTCACAACGAGCTCCGTAGTTGCCGTGGATTCACCGAAGTAGCGCTGATACTCGCCTCCCCAATCCTTGAGCGCCGGGGCCTCTCCCCATCCCACATTGCCTGCGTCGTCAGTGAGCTTGACGAGAAGGTAGCGTCCGATAGGCTCGTTCAGGCCCGTCCATCTGTGCTCTCGGCGAGTAGGTAGTTGCACGACGAGTGTTTCAACTGACTGGATAGCTGGCATCAAGATCATCCTATGTTGTGATCACACAGTGTGATCTACGAGATGCCTGATGTCAAGAGTATGGATGCCTTTGGGCGCATCGAGAGGGCGTCCAGGAGCTCTCAGTTGCCCGGAATGAGGTGTGAGCTTTCGCACGACTGCGTTGCATATCGGCGCGGCCCTACGACTGCTCGGCAAACAAAAAAGCCGCCCCGAGGGGCGGCTTGGTTCTCGCGGAGGCGACGGGCCTAGACGGTAGATCGCTTGTCGCGTTGAACCTGCGGCAGCTTCGCGACAGAGGCGAGTCCAGTGTTGAATATCGCGGACTTCGTGATCAGCAACTTCGACGTTCGATGAATGTCTCGCTCAATTGCTCGACGCGTGCCGGTGGCGTCGCCTGCATGCATGCAATCAAGAATGTCTTGATGGGTGCCGGCATCCCAGATATGGGCCTGCTCACTGAGCGAAAAGTACATGACTGGCCCTGCGCGCAGCCACAAGGCTTCGATCAGCGGAAGAAGGATCTCCGACTGCGATGCAGCGTAGATACCAAAATGAAACGCCTGATTGGTCGTCAGGATGCCGAGAACGTTGCGTTCCTTGCTGAACTTCGTCAGGTCCGCATCGATCTTCTGAAGGCTCTTGATCAAGGCAGGGGTGCAGTTCACGCATGCCAGCTCGGCAGCATATCCCTCGAGCAGGGCCCTCACCTGTGTCAGTTCCTTGAACTTCGGTTCCGTCATCCTCGGAACCTGCACTGTCCTGTTGGGAAGGGCTTCCAGTACGCCTGCGGCGGTAAGCTGACTGAGCACCTCGCGAACTGGCATCGCACTGGTACCGAGCTGTTCAGCAAGGCCGCGAAGCGAGAGTTTCTGCCCGGGAAAAAACTGCCCGCGCATCAATGCTCGGCGTAGTTCTTCGGCGATGCGATCTTGAAGTTCGCCGCGGCGGGGCGTGTCGGCAGCTTCTTCGTTACTCGCTCCCCTGGACTTTGCCGAGCCTGCGATCCCGGCGAAGGAGTCAGGACTCTTTCGCTCGTTCTTGGCGCGCACATTCATGGGAAGCTCCGAGATTTCAAAGTTACGATTGGTCATCATACTCCGAGATCACATTCAATCGATTGCCTTGGCCATGTCCTCGACCGCCTTCTTGGCGTCGCCGAAGACCATCATGGTCTTGTCCATGTAGAACAGCTCGTTGTCCAGGCCGGCGTAGCCCGCGGCCATCGAGCGCTTGTTGACGATCACGGTCTTGGCCTTGTAGGCCTCCAGGATCGGCATGCCGTAGATCGGCGTGCCCTTCTGCAGCGCGGCCGGGTTCACCACGTCGTTGGCGCCCAGGATGATCGCCACGTCGGCCTGGCCGAACTCGCCGTTGATGTCCTCCATCTCGAACACCTGGTCGTAGGGCACCTCGGCCTCGGCCAAGAGCACGTTCATGTGGCCCGGCATGCGCCCGGCCACCGGGTGGATCGCGTACTTGACCGTCACGCCGTGCTCGGTGAGCTTGGCCGCCAGTTCCTTCACCGCGTGCTGGGCCCGCGCCACCGCCAGGCCGTAGCCCGGCACGATGATCACGGTCTCGGCGTTGGAGAGCACGAAGGCCGCGTCGTCGGCGCTGCCGCTCTTGACCGGGCGCTGCTCCTTGGCCGCGCCGCCGGCCGTGGCCGCCTCGCCGCCGAAGCCGCCCAGGATCACGTTGAAGAACGAGCGGTTCATCGCCTTGCACATGATGTAGCTCAGGATCGCACCCGAGGAGCCCACCAGGCTGCCCGCCACGATCAGCATCGCGTTGTTCAGGCTGAAGCCGATGCCCGCGGCGGCCCAGCCCGAGTAGCTGTTGAGCATCGACACCACCACCGGCATGTCGGCGCCGCCGATCGGGATGATGATCAAGACGCCCATCACGAAGGCCAGCAGCAGCATCGCGAGG
>NZ_JASZYS010000005.1 GCF_030316845.1 Variovorax davisae | reverse complement strand
CGGGCATGAAGGACTCCAAGGTGATCGTGGCGATCAACAAGGACGAGGAGGCGCCGATCTTCTCGGTGGCCGACTACGGCCTGGTCGCCGACCTGTTCACGGCCGTGCCGGAACTGGTCAAGACCCTCTGAACCGGGGCGGCAGCTAAGGAAACCCCCGATATGGAAATGGTCATGGATCGTTACGATCCCTGGCTGCTTCCCTGTCGAGGTGTACGGACCGCGTCCCGGCGTCCGCCCGGTGACACGACGTGGCCTCACCTTCCTGCTCCCCCCGATGACCTCTCCCACCGAATCCGGCCCCGTGCTGGATGCCGCCAGCCCCCTCCCCCCTGAAATCGAAGCCGCCGACGAACCGACCCGCGTTCCGCTCGCGATCGAGGACTGGGCCACCGTGCTCATCATGGGCCTGCTGGCCTGCATCACCTTCGCCAACGTGCTGGTGCGCTACTTCACCGACTCGTCCTTCGCCTGGACCGAGGAGTTCTCGGTCTTCCTGATGATCCTGCTGGCGCTGGTGGCGGGCTCCGCGGCGGTGGCGCGCGACCGCCACATCCGCATCGAATACTTCGCCGAGAGCGGCAGCATGGCGCGCCGCAAGCGCCTGGCGCAGTTCGGCGCGATCACGGTCGCCCTGCTGTTCCTGCTGATCGGCGCGCTCAGCGTGCGCGTGGTGTGGGACGACTATCGATTCGAAGAGACCTCGCCCGGCATCGGCGTGCCGCAGTGGTGGTATTCGGTCTGGCTGCCGATCGTTTCCTTCGCGATCGCGCTGCGGGCCCTGGGCCTGTTCATCCGCCGCGGCCGCAAGACCACCTACGGGGATTCGCAGCGATGATCCCCACGCTGCTCTTCGTCGCCTTCGTGGCGATGATGCTGGTCGGCGTCCCGATCGGCGCCGCGCTCGGCCTCGCCGGCGCCGCCTGCATCGCGCTCGCCAACGCCGACGCCCAGTGGTTCGGCCTGCTGGCCGTGCCGCAGAACTTCTACGCCGGCCTCGGCAAGTACCCCCTGCTCGCGATCCCGATGTTCGTGCTGGTGGGCTCGATCTTCGACCGCTCGGGCGTGGCGCTGCGCCTGGTCAACTTCGCGATCGCGATCGTCGGCCGTGGCCCCGGCATGCTGCCGCTGGTGGCGATCGTGGTGGCGATGTTCCTCGGCGGCATCTCGGGCTCGGGCCCGGCCAATGCCGCCGCGGTCGGCGCGGTGATGATCACCGCCATGTCGCGTGCCGGCTATCCGGCTGCCTACTCGGCCAGCGTGGTCGGCGCCGCCGCCGCCACCGACATCCTGATCCCGCCCTCGGTCGCCTTCATCGTCTACTCGGTGCTGGTCCCCGGTGCTTCCGTGCCGGCGCTGTTCGCCGCCGGCATGATCCCCGGCATCCTGGCCGGCGTGGCGCTGATCGTCCCGGCCGTCTGGCTGGCCCGCAAGAACAAGATGGGCGCGCTCGAATCCAGCCTGCCGCGCCCGCCCTTCTGGAAGAGCTTCCGCGAGGCCACCTGGGGCCTGGCGGCGCCGGTGCTGATCTTGGGCGGCATGCGCGCCGGCCTCTTCACGCCGACCGAGGCGGCCGTGGTGGCGGTGTTCTACGGGCTCTTCGTCGGCATGGCGATCCACCGCACGATCAAGGTCCGCGACCTGTTCGTGATCCTGCGCGAATCGGGCGAGCTGTCGGCCGTGATCCTGCTGGTGGTGTCGCTGGCGGGCATCTTCGCCTACTCGCTGTCGACCCTCGGCGTGATCGATCCGGTGACCCGGGCCATCGTCAATTCGGGGCTCGGCGAGTACGGCGTGCTGTCGCTGCTGATCCTGCTGCTGATCACGGTCGGCATGTTCCTCGACGGCGTCTCGATCTTCCTGATCTTCGTGCCGCTGCTGTGGCCGATCGTGCAGTACTACAAGTGGGACCCGGTGTGGTTCGGCGTCATCCTCACGCTCAAGGTCGCGCTGGGCCAGTTCACGCCGCCGCTGGCCGTCAACCTCATGGTCTCCTGCCGCATCGCCAACGTGCGCATGGAAGAGACCGTGCGCTGGGTCGGCTGGATGCTGTTCGCGATGTTCCTCGTGATGGTGGCCGTGATCATCTGGCCCGAGCTCGCGCTATGGCTGCCCCGCAAGCTCGGCTACTGACTTTCCGATTCATTCCCAAAGGAGACTGTCCATGAAATTCCGTCGTTCCCTGCTCGGCCTGCTGGCCGTCGCTGCCACGCTGGGCGGCTTCTCGGTGGCCGCGACCGCCCAGAGCTACAAGGCCGAATACAAGATGTCGCTGGTGCTGGGTCCGCCCACGCCCTGGGGCGAGGCCGGCCGGATCTGGGCCGACCTGGTCAAGGAGCGCACCCAGGGCCGCATCAACATCAAGCTGTACCCGGGGGTGTCGCTGATCCAGGGTGACCAGACGCGCGAATTCAGCGCGCTGCGCCAGGGCGTGATCGACATGGCGGTCGGCTCGACCATCAACTGGTCGCCGCAGGTCAAGCAGCTCAACCTGTTCTCGATGCCTTTCCTGATGCCCGACTACGCGGCGGTGGACGCTCTCACGCAGGGCCCGGTCGGCAAGGACATCTTCGCCACGCTCGACAAGGCCGGCGTGGTGCCGCTGGCCTGGGGCGAGAACGGCTTCCGCGAAGTGACCAACTCGAAGAAGCCGATCAAGACGCCCGAAGACCTGAAGGGCATGAAGGTCCGCGTCGTCGGCTCGCCGATCTACTCCGACATGTTCAGCGCCCTGGGCGCCAACCCGACCCAGATGAGCTGGGCCGACGCCCAGCCCGCGCTCGCCAGCGGCGCGGTCGACGGCCAGGAGAACCCGCTGTTCCTGTTCACGGTGCTGAAGATGCACACCGTGGGCCAGAAGTTCGTGACCACCTGGGGCTATGTCTGCGATCCGCTGGTGTTCGTGGTCAACAAGGACATCTGGGCTTCGTGGACGCCGGCCGACCAGGCCATCGTGCGCCAGGCCGCGCTCGATGCCGGCAAGCAGGAGATCGCCATTGCCCGCAAGGTCCTGGTCGAGCCCGGCAAGCCGGTGCTCAAGGACATCGCCGGCATGGGCGTGACCGTGACCCAGCTGACGCCCGACGAGCGCGAAGCCTTCGTCAAGGCCACCCGGCCGGTGTACGACAAGTGGAAGAACACCGTCGGCGCCGACCTGGTGGCCAAGGCCGAGAAGGCGGTGGCGGCGCGGCCGAAGTAGGCTCGCCTTGCGGCGATGGACCCAGCCCCGCGATGCGGGGCTTTTTTCATCCCTTTCGCGCCCATTGGAAAGAAAGAGCGCTCCCCATCTCGACACCGTCCCTTGGCTGGCTCGCCTATGCTTTTGCGAACAATGACAAGGGAGGGGAAGTGTCGCCATCATCCATCGCATCGCCCGAAGTACCTTCGGCGCTGCTGGGAGACATTCAGGATCTGATCGAGGCAGCACGGCAACGCGCCGCCTCGGCGGCCAATGCAGAACTGACCCTGTTGTTCTGGCGCATTGGCCACCGCATCCATTCAGAGGTCCTGGCCGGCCAGCGGGCTGGGTACGGCGAGGGGATCCTGCCCATCCTGGCCACGCAGCTGGTCCGCGACCATGGGCGCGGGTTCGGGGAAAAAAACCTGCGCCGGATGATCAAGTTCGCCATCACCTTCCAGGATGGATCGATTGTCGCGACGCTGTCGCGACAATTGAGCTGGTCGCATTTCGTCCTGCTGCTGGCCCAGAAGGACCCGCATCAGCGCGACTACTACGCGCAGATGGCCAGCGCCGAGCGCTGGAGCGTGCGCACGCTGCGCGAGCGCATCGACTCGATGCTGTACGAGCGCACGGCGCTGTCCAGCAAGCCGGATGCGCTGATCGCCCAGGAACTGGCAAGGATGCGCGATGCGCAGCACCTGTCGCCAAGCCTGCTCATGCGCGACCCGTACATTCTCGACTTCCTGGGCTTGCGCGACACTTGGCAGGAAGGCGACCTGGAGGCCGCGATCATCCGCGAAATGGAGTCCTTCCTGCTGGAACTGGGTGTTGGCTTCAGCTTCGTCGCCCGCCAGAAGCGCATCCAGATCGATGACGACGATTTCCATCTGGACCTCCTGTTCTACAACCGCAAGCTGCGGCGGTTGGTGGCCGTCGAACTGAAGGTCGGCGAGTTCAAGGCGGCCTACAAGGGGCAGATGGAACTGTATCTGCGCTGGCTCGACAAGCACGAACGGGAGCCGGAGGAAGCCTCACCTCTGGGCATCATCCTCTGCACCGGCAAGAAGTCCGAGCAGATGGAGTTGCTGGAACTGCACAAGTCCGGCATCCACGTCGCCGAATATCTGACGACACTGCCGCCGCGTTCCATGCTGATGAATCGGCTGCAACAAGCGAGGCAGCGAGCCCAGTGGCAGATCGATCAGCGCCAAGCGGGAAAGGCGCAGCGCTGACCACACCAGGCGTTCCTCAAAGCCGCTCGCCCGATGGCACCATGACAATGATCCACACCATGCAAGCCCGCTTCCTCGCCGACGTCCTCCGCAACCGCCACAACCGCGCGATTCTCGAACGCTGGCCCGCGCTGGCCCTTCCGGATGGATGGCTGGTCGCCGGCTGCCTGTTCCAGACGGTGTGGAACCTGCAGGCGGGCCGCGCGCCGGAGGCGGACATCAAGGACTATGACCTGTTCTACTTCGATGCCTCGGACACCACGGCGGCGGGTGAACAGGGCGTGCAGGCGCTCGTCGACGAGGTGCTGGCAGACCTCGGCGTCACCGTCGAAGCGTCGAACCAGGCACGCGTCCACCTCTGGTACGAAGCACATTTCGGTCAGCCCTGCGCTGCGCTGCACAGCGCGAAGGACGGCATCGATCGCTTTCTGGTGCCGGCCACCTGCGTCGGCATCCGGCCCGCCGAGCTCTACGCCCCGAACGGGCTGCAGCTGCTCTACGACGGGCGGCTGACGATGAACCCGCTGACGCCGCACCGCGAGCTGTTCGAGCGCAAGGCCGGGTCCTACCGCGCGCGCTGGCCCTGGCTTCGGATCGGGCTGCTCGACAGCGACCCGCCCGAGCCTAGTGCTGCAGGATCTTGTTCAGGAAGTCCTTGGTCCGCGGCTGCCGATTCTCGGGGTGCGTGAAGAACTCCTCCTTCGAGCAGTCCTCCAGGATGCGGCCGCCGACGTCGATGAAAATCACGCGGCTCGCCACCTTGCGCGCGAAGCCCATCTCGTGCGTGACCACCATCATGGTCATGCCTTCCTTGGCCAGCGACACCATCACGTCGAGCACCTCGCCGACCATCTCGGGGTCGAGCGCGGAGGTGGGCTCGTCGAACAGCATCACGATCGGGTCCATGCTGAGCGCGCGGGCGATCGCCACGCGCTGCTGCTGGCCGCCCGACAGCTGGCCCGGGAACTTGTCCTTGTGCGCCATCAGGCCCACGCGGTCGAGCATCTTGAGGCCGCGCGTCTTGGCTTCGTCGGCGCTGCGGCCCAGCACCTTGATCTGCGCGATCGTGAGGTTCTCGGTCACCGACAGGTGCGGGAACAGCTCGAAGTGCTGGAACACCATGCCGACCTTGGAGCGCAGCTTCGGCAGGTTGGTCTTGGGGTCGTGCAGCGGAATGCCGTTGACCGTGATCTCGCCCTTCTGGAAGGGCTCGAGCGCGTTCACGGTCTTGATGAGCGTGGACTTGCCCGAGCCCGAGGGGCCACAGACCACCACCACGTCGCCCTTGGAGATGCTGACGGAGCAGTCGTTGAGCACCTGCACCGGGCCATACCACTTGGAAACGTTCTTGATTTCAATCATTTTGTCGGACATTCGGTTTGCTCCTTCAGCTCAGCGGATGATGGCGATCTTCTTGTGCAGCCGCTTCACGAGCCATGAAAGCGAGTAGCACAGGACAAAATAGACGACAGCGGCCAGCAGGTAGGCCTCTTCGGGCCGGCCGAAGTTCTTGCCCGCGGTGTCGAAGCCCTTGAACAGGTCGTAGGCGCCGATGGCGTAGACCAGCGAGGTGTCCTGGAACAGGATGATGGTCTGGGTCAGCAACACCGGCAGCATGTTGCGGAAGGCCTGCGGCAGGATCACCAGCTTCATGTTCTGGCCGTAGGTCATGCCCACCGCCTGCCCCGCGAACACCTGTCCGCGCGGGATCGACTGGATGCCCGCGCGCATGATCTCGCTGAAGTAAGCCGCCTCGAAGGCGATGAAGGTGATGACGGCCGAGTACTCGGGCCCGATCGGCCGGCCGATGATGTTGGGCACCAGCAGGAAGAACCACAGGATCACCATCACCAGCGGGATGCTGCGCATGCCGTTGACGTAGATCGCCGCCGGCACGTCGAGCCACTTCTTGCCCGACAGCCGCATCAGCGCCAGGATGGTGCCGAAGAAGATGCCGCCCAGCGTCGCCACCACCGTGAGGAACAGGCTGAAGTAGAGGCCCTTGAGCAGGAAGCTGCTGACGACGGCCCAGTTGAAGAACGTGAGGTCGAGATTCATGTCAGTGTCCTCCGCCGCCGGTTCCGGCCACGACGAAGCCCGGCACGCGGACCCTCTTCTCGACCCAGGCCATGATGCGGTTGATGACCATCGCCGAGATCACGTAGAGCACGGTCACGGCCATGTACATCTCGGTCACGCGCGAGGTCTCCTCGCCGGCCTGCATCGCGAACTGGATCATTTCCGGAATCGACACCGCGAACGCGACCGACGAATTCTTGAAGATGTTCATCGACTCGCTGGTGAGCGGCGGGATGATGATGCGGTAGGCCATCGGCAGGATCACGTAGCGGTAGTACTGCGGCGTGGTGAAGCCCACCGCCATGCCCGCGTAGCGCTGGCCCTTGGGCAGGGCCTGGATGCCGGAGCGCAGCTGCTCGGCGATCCGGGCCGAGGTGAAGAAGCCGAGCGCGAACACCACGAGGATGAAGGGCGGCAGCCCGGCCATGACCGGGAAAATCTTCGGCACCACGTGGTACCACAGGAAGATCTGGACCAGCAGCGGCACGTTGCGGAACAGCTCGACCCAGGCATTGCCGAAGCGCACCAGCCAGGGGCTGTCGGGCAGCGTGCGGATCACGCCGATCAGCGAGCCCAGCAGCAGCGCCACGACCAGCGAGCACAAGGACACCGACACCGTCCAGCCCCAGGCCGACACCAGCCACTGCCAATAGGTCGGTATCTTGCCGCCCGGATCTTCCAGGAAGACCTGCCAATCCCATTTTCCCATTTGAACTCCTCGATGATTGTTGGAGGCCTCTCACAAAACAAACGCCCGCCGGAAAAGGCGGGCGTTGGTTCACGCATCAGCCCGCGCGCTTACTTCTTGACGTAGTCTTCCATCGGCTTGTTGTTGGGGTTGGCCCAAGCAGCCTTGGTGGCTTCCGACAGCGGCAGGCCGACCTTGGTGTTGGTCGGCGGGATCGGCTGCATGAACCACTTGTCGTAGAGCTTGGCCAGCGAGCCGTCCGCGATCTGGCGCTTGATGCTGTCGTCGACCGACTTCAGGAAGGCCGGGTCGTCCTTGCGCAGCATGCAGGCGATCGGCTCGACCGACAGCGCGTCGCCGACGATCTTGAAGTCGGCCGGGGCCTTCGACTTGGCGATGTTGCCGGCCAGGATCTGGCCGTCCATCACGAAGGCATCGGCACGGCCCGATTCGAGCAGCAGGAAGCTGTCGGCGTGGTCCTTGCCCATGACTTCCTTGAAGTCGATGCCCTGGGCGCGCTCGTTCTTGCGCAGGGTCTGGACCGAGGTCGTGCCGGTGGTCGTGACCACGTTCTTGCCGTTGAGGTCCTTGATCGAGTTGATGCCCGAATTGGCCTTGACCGCGATGCGGACTTCCTCGACGTAGGTGGTGATGGCGAAGGCGACGTCCTTCTGGCGCGTGGCGTTGTTGGTGGTCGAGCCGCATTCGAGGTCGACGGTGCCGTTCTGCACCAGCGGCACGCGGTTCTGCGAGGTCACCAGCTGGCGCTTGATGTCGAGCTTGGGCAGGCCGAGCTGCTTCTGGATGTCGGCCAGGATGCGTTCCGACATCTCGGTGTGGAAGCCGACGTACTTGCCGTCGCCGATGGTGTAGGCCAGCGCGCCGGACGAGTCGCGCACGCCCATCGTCACGGCACCGCTGGACTTGATCTTGGCCAGCGTGTCGCCGGCCTGTGCGAAGGCTCCTCCTGCGGCGAGGGCCATCACGGCCAGCGCCAATACCTGCTTCTTCATACTTGACTCCTGAGACTGAGAGAAAGACTCGAAATTCTAGACGCCCGCATTCTGCGCCATACCCGGACCAACCCGGTGCGGGATGCACCTTGCAAGGGCGCCTCGATTCGCGAACACCTTCTTCAAAGCAGCCTTTGTGCCCGAAAAAAACGTGAGGCGGACTTTAGTCACACTTGCGGCGGTCGCCCAATGCCGAATGCGGTGGTCGGCATGTCGGCGCGTCATAGTTTGTGCAGTGCACAAATCGACGGCGTCAGCCTGAACCCTGGGCCTGAACCAGATACGCCCACAGCGCATCCGCGGCGCCCTTGCCGACGCGCCCGGCGCTCTTCGAGGCCGGGGTGCCGGGGCGCTCCCGGTAGGCCCGGATCTCCATCGTGGCGTCGAGCCGGTCGATCTCGGGCGGCAGGGCGCTGACCAGGGTGCGGGCGCGGACCTCCTTGCGCACCGCGCTCTGCGGCAGGAAGGCGATGCCATGGCCTTCGAGCGCCATCACCTTGAGGCCTTCGGCCATGTCGGTCTCGTAGACCCGGTCGAGATGGATCGCGGTGCCGGACTGCTTGAGCAGCTGGTCGACCACGCGTCCGAGGTAGGCGCCCGGCGCGTAGCCCAGATAGGGCAGCGGCTGGCCGGCCCTGCCGGGCAGGCGGTAGCGCGGCGCGCCTTCGGCATCGGGCTTGACCCAGGGCGCGACCACCTCCTCGCCCAGGCTCACCATCTCGTAGCGGTTGGCGTCGAGCGGCAGCGGTTGCGAGGCATGGTGGTAGGCGATCAGGACGTCGCAGCTGCCTTCGACCAGGCGCAGCACCGCGTCGTGCACGTTCAGCGCGATGAGCCGGCTCTTCATCGGCCCGAACTGCTCGCGCAGGCTGGTGATCCAGGCCGGGAAGAAGGTGAAGGCGAGCGTGTGCGGGATCGCGAACTCGATCACGTCCTGCGCCACCGCCGAATGCCCGCGCAGCATGGCCCGCGTGCTCTGCAGCGCCTGCAGCATCTCGATCGCCTGGCCGTAGAGCGTCTGGCCGGCCGGCGTCAGGCGGGTGGGATAGGAGCTGCGGTCGACCAGGTCGGTGCCGGCCCAGCCCTCCAGGGCCTGGATGCGGCGCGAGAAGGCCGGCTGCGTCACGTGGCGCAGCTGGGCCGAGCGGCTGAAGCTGCGGGTCTCGGCCAGGCTGACGAAGTCTTCGAGCCACTTGGTTTCCATCCGGCGATTATGCGAGGCTGCGACATACTGGTGCACCCTCACCGATCCCGCGACCGCCATGAACGCCGCCGACCTTCTCGCCCTCGATGCCACCCGCCTGTCGCAGCTGATCGCCCGGCGCGAACTGTCCTGCCGCGAGCTGATGGGCGCCACGCTGGCGCGCATCGAGGCGCTCAACCCGCGCTTCAACGCGATCGTCTCGCTGCGCGAACCGCAGCAGCTGCTCGACGAGGCCGGCGAGCGCGACGCCCAGCTCGCGCGCGGTGAGCGCCAGGGCTGGATGCACGGCTTCCCGCTGGCGGTCAAGGACCTGAGCCACGCCGCCGGCCTGCCGACCTCGATGGGATCGCCGATCGCGCCGCGCACGCCCGCGCGCAGCGACAGCCTTCACGTGGCCCGCATGCGCAGCGCCGGCGCGATCGTCATCGGCAAGACCAACACGCCCGAGTTCGGGCTCGGCTCGCACACCTACAACACGGTCTTCGGCACCACGCTCAATGCCTACGACCCGCGGCTGAGCGCCGGCGGCAGCAGCGGCGGCGCGGCGGTGGCGCTGGCCCTCGGCATGCTGCCGGTGGCCGACGGCAGCGACATGGGCGGCTCGCTGCGCAACCCCGCCGCCTTCAACAACGTGATCGGTTTCAGGCCCTCGCGCGGCCGGGTGCCGGGCGCGCCCGAAGACGATCTGTTCCTGCAGCAGCTCGGCACCGAGGGGCCGATGGCGCGCACGGTCGAGGATGCCGCGCGCCTGCTCGCGGTACAGGCGGGCTTCGATCCGCGCCTGCCACTGTCGCTGGAAGGCGCCCTGCCCTCGCCCGATGCGCTGCGGCTGGACGGCGAGCCCAAGGGACTGCGCATCGGCTGGCTCGGCAGCCTCTGGCCCGAACTGCCGCTGGCGCCGGGCGTGCGCGAGTTGTGCGAGAGCGCGCTGCAGACCTTCCGCGACCTCGGCTGCGAGGTCGAGCCGTGCCAGCTCGCGGTGCCGCGCGAACAGAACTGGACCGCCTGGCTGCGCCTGCGCCAGCTGCTGGTCGGCGGCAAACTCGGCGCCGCCACCGCCGATCCGGCCCTGCGCGGCCAGCTCAAGCCCGAGGCGCGCTGGGAGATCGAGCAGAGCCAGTTGCTCGACGCCGCGGCGCTGTACCAGGCGTCGGTCTACCGTTCCAACGTCTACCGGGCATTCCTGAGGGCCTTCGAACGGTTCGACTTCGTGGTGGCGCCGACGGCGCAGGTCTTTCCCTTCGACGCGACCCTGACCTGGCCCAGGTCGGTCGGCGGCGTGGAGAGCGACACCTACCACCGCTGGATGGAGATCGTCACGCCTTTCACGCTGGCCGGCCTGCCGACGCTCAATGTGCGGGCGGGATTCAACGGCGAGGGGCTGCCGATGGGGCTGCAGCTCGCGGGACCGGCGCATGCGGACATGGCGGTGCTGCGGCTGGGGCATGCGTATGACCTGGCCTGCGGCTGGGGGGCGGTTCAACCGCCGGTGCTGGGGTCGCCCTCGCCAGCATAGACAAGACGCTCAGATGGCCGACACCACCCCACGCCCCGAAAAGTGCCCCTCGGCATTCGCCAGGAATCGATCGAGCGACGCCTGCGTCGCCTCCGGCGACCAGCCCGCCATGTGCGGCGTCAGCAGCACGTTGTCGAGCCCGACCAGCGGTGCGGGCGGCAGCGGCTCGCTCTCGTAGACATCGAGCCCGGCGCCTGCGAGCCGGCCTTCGCGCAGGGCCGCGGCGAGCGCCTCGGTGTCGACCACGCTGCCGCGCGAGATGTTGACCAGGAAGCCCTGCGGCCCCAGCGCGTCGAGGACGGCGGCGTTCACCAGGTGCCGCGTGCCGGCGCCGCCCGGCGTCGCGACCACCAGGATGTCGGCCCATTCGGCCAGCGCCAGCACGCTGTCGAAATAGCGGTGCGCCGCGCCCTCGCGCGGCTTGCGGTTGTGATAGCCGATCGCCATGTCGAAGCCCGCCGCGCGCCGGGCGATCTTCTGGCCGATGGTGCCCAGCCCCACGATGCCCAGGCGCTTGCCGGAGACGTTGGGCGGATGCGGGATCGTCTCGCGCCGCACGCCTTCGCGGCACAGCCGGTCGAGCGTGCGGATGTGGCGCATGGCGCCGATCAGCAGGCCGAAGGCATGGTCGGCCACGCAGTCGTCGTTGGTGCCCGCGCCGTTCGCGAGCGCGATGCCGCGCGCCCGCGCCGCCTCCAGCGCCACGCCCTCGTAGCCCGCGCCCATGCAGCACACCAGCTCCAGCTTCGGCATCGCGGCGATCTCCGCGGCCGTGAGACCGATCGAGCCGATCGTCAGCACCGCGCGGAAGCGCCCGCCCTGGGCGGCGATCAGTTCATCGCGCTGGGCCGGCGTCGGCACCGGCAGATAGGTCACGTCGTAGACCGCGGCGATCTGCGCCTGGTGGGCTTGCGACAGGCTGTTGAGGACCAACAGGGGGATCTTCTCGGACATTCTCGGCTTGCTCCTGGATCAAGGAAAAAGGGGGTTCACAGAACGGGCTCGGCCTCGAGCCTCTGCAGGCGCCACATCTGGGCGTACTTGCCCTGGCTTTCCAGCAACTGCGCATGCGTGCCGCGCTCGACGATCACGCCGCCCTCGAGCACCAGGATCTCGTGCGCGTCGACCACCGTCGAGAGGCGGTGCGCGATCACCAGCGTGGTCTTGTTGCGCGCCGCGCTCTTGAGCTCGGACTGGATCGCCCGCTCGTTGGCCGAATCCAGCGCCGAGGTGGCCTCGTCGAAGATCACGATCGGCGGGTTCTTGAGCAAGGTGCGCGCGATCGCCACCCGCTGCTTCTCGCCGCCCGAAAGCTTGAGCCCGCGCTCGCCGACCATGGTCTCGTAGCCCTTGGGCGTGTGGGCGATGAAGTCGTGGATGCGCGCCGCCCGCGCGGCCTCCTCGACTTCTTCCCGGCTGGCGCCCGGACGGCCATAGGCGATGTTGTATTCGACCGTGTCGTTGAACAGCACCGTGTCCTGCGGCACGATGCCGATCGCCTGCCGGACGCTGGCCTGCGTGACCTGCCGGATGTCCTCGCCGCCGATCGTGATGCGGCCCTGCTGGACGTCGTAGAAGCGGTAGAGCAGGCGCGCCAGCGTCGACTTGCCCGAGCCCGACGGCCCGACCACGGCCACGGTCTTGCCGGCCGGGATCTCGAAGCTCACGTGCTTCAGGATCGGCCGCGCCGCCTCGTAGGCGAAATTGACGTCCTCGAAGCGCACCGTCGAATCATGGCCCGCCAGCGGCCGGGCCTGCGGCGCGTCGCGCACCTCGCGCTCCTTCTCGAGCAGGACGAACATCTTGTCGAGGTCGGTCAGGCTCTGCTTGATCTCGCGGTAGATCACGCCCAGGAAATTGAGCGGGATGTAGAGCTGGATCATGAAGGCATTGACCATCACCAGGTCGCCCAGCGTCATGTGGCCGTCGACCACGCCCTGCGTGGCCCGGTAGAGCATGGCGACCAGGCTGACCGCGATCAGGCATTGCTGGCCCGCGTTCAGCATGCTGAGCGTGGTCTGGCTCTTGACCGCGGCCTTGCGGTAGCGCTCCAGGCTGGCGTCATAGCGGCCGGCCTCGAAGCCCTCGTTGTTGAAGTACTTGACCGTCTCGTAGTTGAGCAGCGAATCGACCGCGCGGCTCTGCGCCACCGAGTCGAGCTCGTTCATGGTCTTGCGGAACTGGGTCCGCCACTCGGTCACGGTGACGGTGAAGCCGATGTAGACCACCAGCGCCGCCAGCGTGATCCAGACGAAGCCCGAATCGAACTTCACGCCCAGGATGGTCAGCACCAGCGTCAGCTCGATGATCGTCGGCACGATGCTGTAGAGCGACATCGAGATCAGCGAATGCACGCCCCGCGTGCCGCGCTCGATGTCGCGCGTCATGCCGCCGGTCTGGCGTTCCAGGTGGAAGCGCAGGCTCAGCGCATGCAGGTGCTGGAACACCTCCAGCGAGATGCTGCGCGCCGCGCCCTCGGTGGCCTTGGCGAAGACCAGTTCGCGCAGCTCGTTGAAGACCGCGGTCGACAGCCGCAGCAGCCCGTAGGCGACCAGCAGCCCCACCGGCACCACCAGCAGCGCCGCGGCGCTGCCGGGCTTGATCGACATCGCGTCGACCAGGTTCTTGAGCAGGATCGGCACGCCGACGTTCGCCACCTTGGCCCCGACCATGAAGGCCAAGGCCGCCATGACGCGCCATTTGTAACGCCAGAGGTACGGAAACAGCCGCCGCAGCGTGGCCCAGTCGGATCGGTCGCTGCGGGCGGGCGTGTCCGCCGAGGAGGAGTGGGGAGAGGAAAGTGCTTCGCCGCTGCGGCGCATGGGAGACAATCGTGGGCTGTTGTTTTCAGAAGGGTCTGACGACCCGACCCCAGATTGTGCCCATGTCCGCAGATTCCAGCGCCAACCTCACCGCCACCCTCAAGAGCCTGCCGGCCGACATGGAGCTGGTGCTCAAGGTGATCCCGATGCCGGCCGACTGCAACGCCAATGGCGACATCTTCGGCGGCTGGGTCATGGCCCAGTGCGACCTGGCCGGCTCGGTGATCCCGGCGCGCCACGCCAAGGGCCGGATGGCGACCGTGGCGGTCAACGAATTCATCTTCAAGCAGCCGGTGCGGCTGGGCGACGTCCTGTCGTTCTACTCGAAGCTGGTGCGCATCGGCCGCACCTCGATCACGGTGCTGGTCGAGGTGTTCGCCGAGCGCCTGCGGGCCCAGGGCGAATACATCAAGGTGACCGAAGCCACCTTCACCTACGTGGCGATAGACGACGACGGCCGCCCCAGGCCGATCGAAAAGGCCTGACCGCGGCCTCGGGGGTCGCTTAGACCTTCGAGAAGTCGGGCTTGCGCTTTTCCATGAAGGCCGTGAAGGCCTCGCGCGCCGCCGGTTCGCGCAGCATGCGGCCGAAGCTCTGGCCCTCCTCGCCCATGCGCTCCAGCAGCGCGGGCTGCTGCGACTTCTTCATCAGGCGCTTGGTCTCGATCAGGGCGCTCAGCGGCTTGGCCGCCAGCTTGCGGGCCTGCGCCTGGGCGATGGCATTGGCTTCGGTCGGCGGCACCACGCGGTTGACCAGGCCGACTTCGAGCGCCGCCTCGGCCATGAAGGGCTCGCCCAGCAGCAGCGCCTCGGCCGCGCGGTGGTAGCCGAACATCTGCGGCACCAGCAGGCTGGACGCCGCCTCGGGGCACAGGCCCAGGTTCACGAAGGGCATCGAGAAGGCCGCGTTGTCGCCAGCGTAGACCAGGTCGCAGTGGAACAGCATCGTGGTGCCGATGCCCACCGCCGGGCCGCAGACCGCCGCCACGATCGGCTTCGGAAAGGTGGCGATGCCGCGCAGGAAGCGGAACACCGGCGACTCCTGGGTCGACGGCGGCTGGTTGAGGAAGTCGCCGATGTCGTTGCCGGCGCTGAAGATCGTGGCGTCGCCCTGGATCAGCACCGCGCGCACGGCGCCGTCCTGTTCGGCCCGGGCCAGCGCGTCGGCCAGTTCGCCGTACATCGCGCTGGTGATCGAGTTCTTCTTGTCGAGGCGGTTGAAGGTCAGTGTCATCACACCGGCTTCGGTGTGGACGAGGATGTCGCTCATGGGAGGGTCCTTGGAAAAAAACGAGGGATCGGGCCGCCGCCGGGCGGGGCCCACGGTCAGGCCAGGGCTTCTCGAACGAAATCGAGCCGGTCCTGGCCCCAGAACATCTGGTCGCCGACGAACATGGTCGGCGCGCCGAAGATGCCGCGCTGCACGGCCTCCTCGGTGTTGGCCTTGAGCCGGTCCTTGACCTCCTGCGCGTTGGCCAACGCCAGCAGCTGGCCGGCGTCGAACCCGGCCGCCTGCAGCATGGCGGCGACCGTGGCGGGGTCGTTGAGGTTCTGCGGCTCGACCCACATCGCGTGGTAGACGGCATCGACATAGGCGCGGAAGCGCTCGGGCTCGCGCATCTGCAGGCCGGTGGCGCCGCGCATCAGCAGCAGCGTGTTGATCGGGAAGTTCGGGTTGTGCCTGAAGGGCACGCCATAGCGGGCGGCGAAGCGCTTCAGGTCGGCATTCATGTAGGGCCGCTTGGCCGGCACCTCGGCCGGCGAGCGGTTGCCGGTGGCCTGGAACACGCCGCCCAGCAGCATCGGCTTCCAGACCAGCGCGGCGCCGGTGTCGGCGCACAGGTGCGGCAGCTGCGTGTAGGCGAGGTAGGCCGCGGGGCTGCCGAAGTCGAAATAGAAATCGACGGATCTCGTTGTCATGCGCGTCTCCTTGTCGTTCTCTTCATTGTCGCGGCAGCGCACTCATTCCTTGAAATAGACGATCTGGTTGCTGGTGGCCAGCAAGGCGCCGGCCTCGCTCCAGAGCTGCGCCGCCTGGTCGAAGTAGCCGTTGCGGAACTGCTGCCCGGTGGCGCGGCCCAGCAGGTAGCCGGTGCCGACCCCGGCCAGCAGCGCGCCGTCGGTGTGGAAATAGGTCGTGATCGACACGGTGCCGATCGGCACCGGCTTGGCGCGCCGCAGCCAGACGCGCGGGTAGAAGGTGTCGCTGAGGGCCATCAGGGCCGCGAAGTCGAGCGGGCGGGGTTCGGCGTCGCGGATCCACATGCGTGTCTCGCTGGCCTCGCCGCTGCCGTCCCATTCGGTCGGGATCGAGCCGATGATCGGCCGCATCTCGTAGCGGCCGAGCCAGGCGGCCCGGGCCGGCCCGATGCTCGCGCGCTCGACCCCCGCCGGCGGCGGTGCCTCGGGCATCGGCAGGTCGCTGGTGCCCCAGGTCTCGCGCCGGACGGCGGTGACCGCGGTGCCGGTGGTGGTCACGTGCGGCCTGCCGTCGGCGCCCGCCTGCGACATCTGGATCGTCCAGTGCTGGGTCGATCGGTTGGTGCGCACCGGCACGGCGAGCACCTCGAAGGCGCCCTCGCCGACCGCAGCCGCGTAGTTCACCGTGACGGCGACCGGCTCGCCACGCAGGTCCGGGTGCCGCAGCACGGCCTGCAGCATCACGGCGGCGGTCGTGCCGCCGAAGGGGCCGACCATGTTCCAGTAGTCCGGGCTCGTGGCACCGGTGAAGCACCCCGCCTGGATGTCGCTGTGCGCCAGGTCGAGGGCCTTGTCGAGGGGGTGTGTCTTCATGGGCGCAGTGTGCCTCCGTGGTGGCCGGTCTTGCAGTCGTGTGCGGGACGTCCGCGCTCCATGAAAACCCGCGCCCTCAGACGCGCTCGAAGATCCCCGCCGCGCCCTGCCCCATGCCCACGCACATCGTGACCATGCCGTACTTGAGCTTCTTGCGCTGCAGCGCATGAATCACGGTGGCCGAGCGGATCGCGCCCGTGGCGCCCAGCGGATGGCCCAGCGCGATCGCGCCGCCCATCGGATTGACCTTGGCCGGATCGAGCCCCAGCGTGTTGATCACCGCCAGCGACTGCGCCGCGAAGGCCTCGTTGAGCTCGATCCAGTCGATCGCGTCCTGCGTCAGGCCGGCATAGCGCAGGGCCGCCGGAATCGCCTCGATCGGGCCGATGCCCATGATGTGCGGCGGCACGCCCTTGCTGGCGAAGCTCACGAAGCGCGCCAGCGGCTTCAGGTCGTACTGCTTGCAGGCCTTTTCGCTGGCGATGATCAGCGCGCCGGCGCCGTCGGAGGTCTGCGAGCTGTTGCCGGCCGTGACCGAGCCCCGGGCCGCGAACACGGTGCGCAGCTTGGCCAGGCCTTCGAGCGTGGTGTCGGGACGCGCGCCCTCGTCGAGGCTGACGATGCGGCTCCTGGCCTTCGATTCGCCGGTGGCGAGGTCGGGCGTGCGGTCGGTGACTTCGATCGGCGTGATCTCGTCGGCGAACTCGCCGGCCTGCTGCGCCGCCAGCGCGCGGCGGTGCGATTCGAGCGCGAAGGCGTCCTGCGCCTCGCGGCTGACCTTCCACTGCTGCGCCACTTTTTCGGCCGTCAGGCCCATGCCGTAGGCGATGCCAACGTCGCCTTCGCGCTCGAAGATCGAGGGCGACAGCGAGGGCGAGTTGCCCATCATCGGCACCATGCTCATGCTCTCGACGCCGGCGGCGATCATCACTTCGGCCTCGCCGACACGGATGCGGTCGGCCGCCATCTGCACCGCCGAGAGGCCCGAGGCGCAGAAGCGGTTGACCGTGATGCCGCCGATGCTGGTGGGCAGGCCGGCGAGCACGGCGCCGATGCGCGCCACGTTCAGGCCCTGCTGCGATTCGGGGATCGCGCAGCCGCAGATGATGTCCTCGATGGCCTTCGGATCGAGCCCGGGCACGGCCGCCAGCGCCGCCTTCAGCGTGGTCGCGAGCAGGTCGTCGGGGCGGTAGTTGCGGAAGTAGCCGCGGTGCGACTTGCCGATCGGCGTGCGGGTGGCGGAGACGATGTAGGCGTCTTGTACTTGCTTGCTCATGGTGTCGGTCCTTAGTTGCGCACGGGCTTGCCGGTGCTGAGCATCCCCATGATTCGCTCTTGCGTCTTGGGATGCACGATGAGCGAGCAGAAGGCCTTGCGCTCCAGCGTCATCAAATACTCTTCGGTCACCAGCGAGCCGGCGTCGATGTCGCCACCGGTCACCACTTCGGCGATCAGGCTCGCGATGTGGAAGTCGTGGGCGCTGATGAAGCCGCCGTCGCGCATGTTGACCAGCTGGCCCTTGATGGTGGCGGCGCCGCTTCGGCCCGCGACCTTGAATTGGCGGCGCAGCGGCGGGCGCCAGCCGGCGTCGGCCATCGCCTTGGCCTGCTGCAAGGCCACGTACAGCAGCTCGTCCTTGTTCGGCACCACGACATCGCTGTCGAGCAGGTAGCCGAGCTTCTTCGATTCGAGCGCGCTGGTGCCGACCTTGGCCATGGCCGCGGCGGTGAAGCCTTCGGTCAGGAAAGGCAGCAGGTCGCTGCCGGTCGATGTGGCCGCGTTCTCGGCCGCGCGGCGCGCGATGTAGGTCAGGCCGCCTGCGCCGGGGATCAGGCCGACGCCGACTTCCACCAGGCCGATGTAGCTTTCCATCGCGGCGACACGCTTCGCGGAATGCACCGCCAGCTCGCAGCCGCCGCCGAGCGCCATGCCGCGCACGGCCGAGACCACCGGCACGCTGGCGTAGCGGATCTTGAGCATGACGTTCTGCAGCTCCTGCTCCGCGCCCTCGACCGCGCCGATGCCGGCGACCACGAAGGCCGGCAGCATCGCCTGCAGGTCGGCGCCGACCGAGAACATCTCGTCGGGCGACCAGATCACCAGGGCCTTGTAGTCCTTCTCGGCCAGCTCGACGCCGGCCGCCAGGGCTTCGGCGACGTCCGGGCTGATGGCATGCATCTTCGAGTGGATGCTGGCGATCAGCACCTCGCCGTCCAGCGTCCAGAGGCGCACGTCGCCCTCGTCCTGGATCGTGGTGCCGGCCTGGTTGGCGTCGGGTGCATCGGCGCCGAGCACGCTCTCGGGGAACAGTTGGCGTTCATGCACCGGCAGCTTGCGGGCGGCGACGAAGGTGTTCTTCGAGGCGCTCCACGAACCCTGCGGCGTGTGGACACCGCCGGCTTCGGCCACCGGGCCTTCGAACACCCACTTCGGCAGCGGTGCGGTGGACAGCGCCTTGCCCGCATCGATGTCTTCCTGGATCCACTTCGCGACCTGCGTCCAGCCGGCTTCCTGCCAGAGCTCGAACGGGCCCTGCTTCATGCCGAAGCCCCAGCGCATCGCGAAGTCGATGTCGCGCGCGCTCTCGGCGATGGTCGCCAGGTGCACCGCGGCGTAGTGGAAGCTGTCGCGCAGGATCGCCCACAGGAACTGGCCCTGCGCGCCTTCGCTCTCGCGCAGCAGCTTCAGGCGCTGCGCCGCGGGCTTCTTGAGCATGCGGCCATAGACCTCGTCGGCCTTGTCGCCCGAGGGCACGTACTCGCCCTTGGCGAGGTCGAAGCGCAGGATGTCGCGCCCCGCCTTCTTGAAGAAGCCGGCCTTGGTCTTCTGGCCCAGGTTGCCGAGTTCGAGCAACTTGGCGAGCACCGGCGGCGTCGCGAAGTTGGCGTAGAACGGATCGCTTTTTTCGTCCAGGTTGTCCTGCAGCGTCTTGACCACGTGAGCCATGGTGTCGAGGCCCACCACGTCGGCGGTGCGGAAGGTGCCCGAGCTCGCGCGGCCGAGCTTCTTGCCCGTGAGGTCGTCCACCACGTCGGGCGTGAGGCCGAACTTCTCGACTTCCTTCAGGGTCGCCAGCATGCCGGCGATGCCGACCCGGTTGGCGATGAAGTTGGGCGTGTCGTGCGCCCGCACCACGCCCTTGCCGAGCGCGCTGGTGACGAAGGTCTCGAGCTGGTCGAGCACTTCGGGTTCGGTGGTCGGCGTGTTGATCAGCTCGACCAGGAACATGTAGCGCGGCGGATTGAAGAAGTGGATGCCGCAGAAGCGCGGCTTGAGCGCTTCGGGCAGTGCCTCGCTGAGCTTGGTGATCGACAGGCCCGAGGTGTTCGAGGCCAGGATCGCGTGCTTCGCGACGTGCGGGGCGATCTTCCGGTAGAGATCGAGCTTCCAGTCCATGCGCTCGGCGATCGCTTCGATTACCAGGTCGCATTCGCCGAGCTTGCCCAGGTCGTCTTCATAGTTGGCCTGCTCGATCAGGCCCGCGTCGGCCACGTCGGCCAGCGGCGCGGGCTTGAGCTTCTTGAGGTTGTCGATGGCGCGCATGACGATGCCGTTCTTCGGGCCTTCCTTGGCAGGAAGATCGAACAGCACGACCGGCACGCGCACGTTGACGAGGTGGGCCGCGATCTGCGCGCCCATCACGCCGGCGCCGAGCACGGCGACCTTTTTCACTTGGAATCTGGACATGGTGATTTGCTTCTTGATGTGGAACGCGCGCGCTTACTGCACGCGGTTCCAGGTTTGGGTGCGCCAGAAGGGCCCGAGGTAGCCGCGCACTTCGAGCTTCTTGCCGCCGTCGATCGGCGTGAAGCTGGCGCGGTATTCCTTGCCGTTCTCGGGGTCGAGGATCTTGCCGCCTTCCCAGACGTCCTTGCCCTCGGCCTTCTTGCCGCCGCGGATGATCTCCATCCCGGCGATCGGCTTGCCCTTGCGCTCGTCGGTGCACTCGTCGCAGGCGGCGTCGGGCTTGGCGTCCTTCTTCAGCGTCTTCTCGATGCGGCCGGCCAGCGCGCCGCCCGATTCGGCGATGCGGATCTCGGCCTTCGACTCGCCGGTCTTGTCGTCGACGCTGCGCCAGACGCCCACCGGGGTCATCTGGGCCAGGGCCGAGGCGGCCGAGGCCGCCAGGGCGATCGCTGCGAGCAGGGCTTTCATGGCGATCAGGCCAAGGCGGCGTCGGTGTTCATCAGCGGGGCGCTGCCGGCACGCGCGGTGCGCATCAGCGTCGCGGTCTCGGGGAACAGCTTGGCGAAGTAGAAGCGCGCGGTCTGCAGCTTGGCGACGTAGAACGGGTCGGTGTTGCCGGCCGCGATCTGGCGCAGCGCGGTGCGCGCCATCAGCGCGAACATGTAGCCGAACACGAAGTGGCCCGCCACGCGCAGGTAGTCCACCGCGGCGGCGCCGACCTCGTCGGGGTTCTGGAAGCCCTTGAAGCCGATCTCGGTCGTGAACTTGGTGAGCTGTTCGCCCAGCACCGCCACCGGCGTGATGAACTCGCTCATCTTCTCGTTGACGCCCTCTTCCTCGACCAGCTTGCCCACGAGCTTGCCGAACTTCTTCAGGGTCGCACCGTTGTTGCCGAGGATCTTGCGGCCCAGCAGGTCCAGCGACTGGATGGTGTTGGTACCTTCGTAGATCATGTTGATGCGGTTGTCGCGCACGAACTGCTCCATGCCCCATTCCTTGATGAAGCCGTGGCCGCCGAAGACCTGCATGCAGGCGTTGGTCGCGGTGTGGCCGTTGTCGGTCAGGAAGGCCTTCACGATCGGCGTCAGCAGGGCGACGATCTCGCCCGCGTCCTTGCGCACCTTCTCGTCCGGGTGGTTGTGCTCCTTGTCGAGCAGCAGCGTGCAGTAGATCGCCATCGCGCGGCCGCCTTCGGCGTAGGCCTTGGCGGTCATCAGCATCTTGCGCACGTCGGGGTGGACGATGATCGGATCGGCGTCCTTGTCCTTGGCCTTGACGCCCGACAGCGAGCGCATCTGGGTGCGGTCCTTGGCATAGGCCAGCGCGTTCTGGAACGCGACCTCGGTCAGGCCCAGCGACTGGTTGCCGACGCCCAGGCGGGCCGCGTTCATCATCACGAACATCGCCGCCAGGCCCTTGTTGGGCTGGCCGACCAGGGTGCCGGTGGCGCCTTCGATCACGATCTGCGCGGTCGCGTTGCCGTGGATGCCCATCTTGTGCTCGAGGCCGGCGCAGAAGATGCCGTTGCGGCTGCCCAGCGAACCGTCGGCGTTGACGTTGAACTTGGGCACGACGAACAGGCTGATCCCCTTGCTGCCCTTGGGCGCGTCCGGCAGGCGGGCCAGCACCAGGTGGATGATGTTGTCGGCCATGTCGTGCTCGCCGGCCGAGATGAAGATCTTGTTGCCGGTGATCTTGTAGCTGCCGTCGGCCTGCGGTTCGGCCTTGGTGCGCAGCAAGCCCAGGTCGGTGCCGCAATGGGGCTCGGTCAGGCACATGGTGCCGGTCCACTCGCCCGAGGTGAGCTTGGGCAGGTAGGTCTTCTTCTGCGCGTCGGTGCCGTGCGCGGCCAGGGCCTCGTAGGCGCCGTGCGACAGGCCCGGGTACATGGTCCAGGCCTGGTTGGCCGAGTTGAGCATCTCGTAGACGCACTGGTTGACCACATAGGGCAGGCCCTGGCCGCCGTAGGCCGGGTCGCAGGACAGCGCCGCCCAGCCGCCTTCGACGAACTTGGCGTAGGCGTCCTTGAAACCCTTCGGCGTCTTGACTTCGTGGGTGGTCTTGTCGAGCACGCAGCCTTCTTCGTCACCGTTGATGTTGAGCGGGAAGGTGACTTCGGAGGCGAACTTGCCGCCCTCTTCGAGGATCGCGTTGATCGTGTCCGCATCGACCTCGGCATGCTTGGGCATCGCCTTGAGTTCGTCGGTGATGTTGAACACTTCGTGCATCACGAACTGCATGTCGCGCAGGGGCGGGGTGTAGGCGGGCATCGGTGGGTCTCCGGAAAAATGAAGAGAAGAAAAAGGAAAAGCGAAATGGGGTCGACCGCGCGCCTCAGCGCACGGTCTTGAGGCGGCGGGCGGGGGCCTTGGCGGCCGGCGCGGCGTCGGTGGCGCTGCGCGCCAGGATGTTGTCGAAACCGGCATTGGCGCGGGCCAGCGAGTCGGGCGAGCGCAGGAAGCGGGCTTCGTAGTGCAGCGCGAGGATCAGCGCATGGACCTCGAAGGCGATCTGCTTGGCGTCGGCGTCGGCGCGCAGGTGGCCTTCGGTCTGGGCCTGCAGCACGGCACGGTACATCGCCGCCAGCCAAGTGTTGACCGAGTCGGCCAGGGCGTCGCGCACCGGGCCCGGCCGGTCGTCGAACTCGACCGCGCCGCTGATGTAGATGCAGCCCGAATCGATTTCGGCCGAAGTGCGCTTCATCCAGTTGGCGAACATCGCGCGCAGCCGCGGCAGGCCGCGCGGGGTGCCCATGGCGGGGTAGAACACCTCCTGCTCGAAGCGCTGGTGGTACTCGCGCACCACCGAGATCTGCAGTTCCTCGCGCGAGCCGAAGTGGGCGAAGACGCCCGACTTGCTCATCTGCGTGACCTCGGCCAGCGCCCCGATCGACAAGCCTTCGAGCCCGATCTGGGCCGCGAGATTGAGGGCCGCGTCGATGATGACGGCCTTGGTCTGCTGCCCCTTGGCAGGCGCGCGGGTAGGCTTGGCGGGGACGGCGGTATCGGACATCGGTGGGCAGGGAGGAATAAAACGAACGGTCGTGCTATTTTGCAGGAGTTCGGAGGGTTCTGGAAGTGCAAAGACCCGCGGCGGTCGCGGGTTTTTAGGGCGCTCCCGAGCACCCCACACGCCCCGCTCGCGTGCTGGCGGCAGCGCCACAAGCCGTTTCTCGATTCGCGCACGCTGCGGCGTGCCACGACGCCCTTCGCTGGGCAAGGACCCAACCTACACGCGCCGGCGATGGGTGGCGACGCCAGGGCGGCGGCCGGCGCTTATATTCCTTCGACCTCATGAAGGACTTTCGTGCCACTTTCCACCTTCCTGGTCGAGGACAGCCCCTTGATCCGGCAAACACTGATGCCGGCGATGGAAGAGTTGGTGGGTGCGCAGTTCATTGGCTCGGCGACCCGGGAAGATGCAGCGATTGCCTGGCTCGAAGCGCACCCCGACGACTGGCAACTGGCCGTGGTGGACCTGTTCCTCGAGCAGGGAACCGGGCTCGGCGTTGTCCGCCAGTGCCGCCATCGCGGCAAGAATCAACTCTGTACCTCAAGCCGTTGAACACCCGCTACCCGATCAAGCCGCTCGACGGCGCGCGCGTCATCGGTGTCGTGCGGGAGTTCACCAAGCGCTTTCGATAACCCTGAGGCCCAATGAGGGCTGGATTGGATAGATTTGGCATGCGGTGCTATATTTTCTATCCCACTCCGGCGCCCCTGCTGCGTCGAGCGAGCCACCAGGACATCAACATGACGAGCGGTCCCGACCAGCTGCGGGCCAACCTTTTGTGGGAAGCCGCCAACGAACGCTTGAGGAACACCTTCAGGCCACCGGCAGGGGCGCCCCTCGCCACGCCATCGGGTCAGTCCGAAGCCTTGAGGCTGTGCCAGGTGGCTCTCCGCGCCCTCGCGGCAGCGTACGAGATGGGTCCGTTGCCGGACGGCATCGAATCCACGCGTCCTGTTCGAACGCCAGGGCTCAGGGAGCCCGCCGAGTCACGCCTCGCGGCCGAGCCGTCGGCAAGGCCGCGCGGATAGACGCCTTCCCGTCCTGGTTCGACGCAGGTCGATGACGCCCTCGGCGGGCAGAGGCTTCGATGAAGTATTCCGAGAGCTACCGCGGCAGGACACTGACCTGCACGGTCCAGCGTCGCGGCGAGGCGATGACCTGGGAATGTCAGATCGACGGCCGACACAGATGCATGGGCGGCCCCTCGACACGCGGAGCAAGACTGCCCTCCGTGGTCTTGGCCGAGGCGGTCCATGTCGGCCGCAGCGCGATCGACTGCGAGGCACAGGGAGTGGCAGTTCCGGGAAGGCTCGAGTGAGCGCTGCGCGCGATCCCGGCCTGGCGTCGCGACGGCCGCCTGCAGCCCGCCAACGGATGTTCAACAATGAGTCATCCTGAAAGGACGCCAGATGGACCGCTTCCGTTGCCCGAGGTTGAGACTCGCCTGCACCACCGCTTTCATGCTGTTGCTTTGTGCATGCACCGCTACGCCAGCCCCCGCGCCAGCGACCCCGCCCAGCCTCGTCCATGACGCGCCCGATCCGACCAAGGTCTGCCAGGCGGACCAAGCGCCGGACGCAACCCTGGTCGGGAGAACGGAAGCCGACGCGCTGGCCATGCTCAAGGGCTGCCCCTGGCGCATCGGAGAACGGGACGGCCAGCAATTTCCCGGCACCATGGATTTCGACCCGACGCGGCGGACATTGGGAATTGCCGCCGGCAAGGTGACTTGGGTTCGGCGCGGATAGTTCGAAGATGACCGCAGGATGCAAGGCGCGGAGTCCGCAGATCGAACTCCAGGGCGCAGGGGGCGTCGTCGACCGCCAGGCGGCCATGAGCGGACATCGCACATGAACCCTTGGCTTGCGTACTGCGACGGCAGCGCCGTGCCCAACCCCGGCCGCATTGGCCTTGGAGCGGTGTTGACCGAGCCTGATGGAACGCGTCACACCCTTTCGCAAGCGGCGCATGAGAGCGGCTGCAACAACGAGGCGGAACTCAGAGCGCTGCTGGCGACGCTCCAGGAACTGAAATCGCGCGGGGCGGGCACGCTGCTCATTCACTGCGACAACAGTGTCGTTGTCGAACAGGTCGGCAGCAGCAATGCGAAGCCGATTCCCCGGCTTGCTTCCCTGTTCGATGAAGCGCGAGCACTGCTCAATTCGTTCGACCAGGCAACCCTGATGTGGATACCGCGCCATCGCAACAGTGAAGCCGATGCACTCGCTCGTGCTGCACTGGGACTTGCTGGCCATCGCCCGGTCAAACGGTTCAAGAAGCGGCGCCGGTGACCGGCAAGCCGCTACCAACGCCCTCTCGGCATTGCCAGCCTGCGATCGGGCCCGAGGAGTCCAGCGACTCGACGAAGCCCTCTCGAAGCCGCGTGCGCAAATCCTGAGCTATGGCCATTGGAGCGTCCGGCGCGGAAGCTTGATGGTGAAAATGCAGCCTTTGCCAGGCAGGTCCCTGACCGTCAAGACTCCACCGTCGGCCTCGACATTCCGTCGTGCGATGGAAAGCCCGAGTCCTACCCCGCTCTTGTTCGCCCCGACCTGAACAAACGGCTGGAAGATCCTTGTGGCCGCACCGGAAGGAAGCCCGCCACAGTTGTCCTTGACGTCGACCAGAATATGGTCCCCCTGGGCGTAGGCGCTCAATGCGACCTCCGTGTGAGCGTGGGTGAACTTGAAAGCGTTCTGAAGCAGGTTCAACAAGGCGGCCAGGAGGCGGTCCCGATTGCCCGAGATGCCGAGCGTGGGGTCCACGTCGTCGACCGAGAACGTACAGCCTTTGGCATTTGCGTCCAGCGACGCCGCACTTCTCGCCTCTGCCACGAACAACCCGAGGGAAAACGCCTCCGCGTCCGGCGCATCGGCGGTGATCCTGACCTGCGCCAAAGACAGGTTGAGCAGGGCCGCCAGCGAGGACAGGCTCCTCCTCAGCACCGCCCCGGTCGAGCCACCGATCGGAAGCTTCCCTGACTCCAGGGCAGCAAAAGCAAGTGTCGCGGTGTGCAGGTAATTTCGCAGCTCATGAACCAGCACGCCAAGGCGCTCCTTCTCATCGGCCGACTGTTGCAGCGCCACGTTCACATCACGCCAGATGCCGAACTCGGTGACCGCATCCGCTATGGCGTTGTCCAGACACCGGTTCAACGTGCGGAATTCATCGACCGAGAAGGGGGCATCACGCTCCACCGCGAGGTCGGTGATGGCCTGGCAAAGGTCGCCGTAGTCGTGCACCACCTGGTCGACGGTAAAGCCGAGCCCCAAAAGCTCCTTGCCGTGCGCGGCGGCGCTCACGCCCATCTCCGACAAGTCGGCTGCGTCTCCGCCGGCGGCACCGGAAATCCTGAAGCTCTCGTCGAGTTCGCCGTTTTCCTGAGCTTCCAGCGTTCGCATCAGCTGGTTCAGGAACATCGGAACGCCATTGGCGAGTTGTTCGGCGGTCGCGGCCCGCCTCGGCCGTTGGGCGACCTTGGCCTTGCACCGTGAAATCAGCTCGTCCCGGTTGTTGGATAGGAATCGATGCATGTGGTCCTCCGTCGTGGCCCCGGTTTCGACAACGTCGAAGCTGTGGGGAAAGCCGGTGTCCCGTGCATGTTCACGAATTCCTGACGATCTTCACATTCTGCGCCCTGCCGGAGCGGGAGCACGTCGCCAAGAGGGCGCGCTGGGGCAGGGGGACGACCTTCTCGCGACGGCGTCCAAGTAAGACGTCGGCGAGGAGGCGAAGTTCCGTCGCTTCTGCCCAGGGGACGACGCTGATTCCGACCCACTGCGCGCAACTTCAGCGCCCGCCTGCCAGGCTCCCCTGGCGCCTCAGATCGACCGCTGGCCGACACGGGAAGACAGGGCCGCCGCACTCTCCTTGCGCTCGCTGTACCGATCGACCAGATAGCCGCTGACATCGCGTGTCAGAAGGGTGAACTTGAAGAGCTCTTCCATCACGTCCACGATGCGGTCGTAGTAGCTCGACGGCTTCATCCGCCCAGCCTGGTCGAATTCCAGGAAGGCCTTGGCGACCGACGACTGGTTGGGGATGGTCACCATGCGCATCCAGCGCCCCAGCACGCGCATCTGGTTCACGGCGTTGAAGGATTGCGAGCCGCCCGAGACCTGCATCACGGCCAGCGTCTTGCCCTGGGTGGGGCGCACTGCGCCCAAGGCCAATGGAATCCAGTCGATCTGGGCCTTCATGATGCCCGTCATCGCGCCGTGCCGCTCCGGGGAGGTCCAGACCATGCCCTCGGACCACCGGGCGAGCTCACGCAGTTCCTGGACCTTGGGGTGGCTGTCCGGCTCGCTGTCCGGCAGCGGCAGGCCGGCCGGGTCGAAGATCCTGACCTCACCGCCCATGGCCTCCAGCAGACGGGCTGCCTCGAAGCTGACCAGGCGGCTGTAGGAGCGTTCGCGCAGGGAGCCATAGAGCATCAGGAAGCGCGGCTTGTGGCGCGAGGGTTCGCGCACACCCAGGCGCTCGGGCGTCGGCGGGTCGAACAGGTCGGCATCGAGCGCAGGGAAGAAGGCGGGCGTTCCGGGAAGGATGGCGTCGGACATGGCGTCGGGTGTCAGGATGCAGGCTGCCCGGCTTCGTACCAGTCCTGGGTGCGATTCACGACCGCGACGACCGCGAGCATCACGGGCACTTCGATGAGGACCCCGACCACGGTGGCCAGCGCGGCGCCGGACTGGAAGCCGAACAGGCTGATGGCCGTGGCCACGGCCAGTTCGAAGAAGTTGCTCGCGCCGATCAGCGCCGAGGGGCCGGCCACGCAGTGCGCCACGCCGAGCTTCCGGTTGAGCAGGTAGGCCAGACCCGCGTTGAAGACCACCTGGACCAGGATCGGCACGGCCAGCAGCGCGATCACCAGGGGTTGGTCCAGGATGGCCTCGCCCTGGAAGGCGAACAGCAGGACCAGGGTCAGCAGCAGGGCCGAGACGGACAGCGGGCCCAGCCTGGCGGACACGGCGTTGAAGTGGCTTTCGCCGCGGCGCAGCAGCGCCTTGCGCCACAGCTGCGAGAGGACGACCGGCACCACGATGTAGAGGCCCACCGAGACCAGCAGCGTGTTCCATGGGACGGTGATGGACGAAAGACCGAGCAGCAGTGCGACGATGGGCGCGAAGGCGACCACCATGATCGCGTCGTTCAGCGCGACCTGCGACAGCGTGAAGTACGGGTCGCCCTTGCAGAGCTGGCTCCACACGAACACCATGGCCGTGCAGGGCGCGGCGGCGAGCAGGATGAGCCCGGCCACGTAGCTGTCGAGCTGCGCGGCGGGCAGGTAGGGCGCGAAGACGTGGCGAATGAAGATCCAGCCCAGCAGCGCCATCGAGAACGGCTTGACCGCCCAGTTGATGAACAGCGTCACGCCGATGCCGCGCCAGTGCGAAGCGACCTGGCCGAGTGCGCCGAAGTCGATTTTCAGCAGCATGGGAATGATCATCACCCAGATGAGCAGGCCCACCGGGACGTTGACCTTCGCCACTTCGAGGCTGGCCACCGCCTTGGAAAGACCCGGCAGCAGCTGGCCGAGGGCGATGCCGACGACGATGCACAGGGCCACCCAGACGCTCAGGTAGCGCTCGAAGAAGCCGATGGCAGGCCTGGGGGGCGCCGCACCCGCGAGCGTGGAGGTGGTGGTCATCGGGCTAGTTGTTCGAGATGCGGGTGAGCGCGGCCTGCAGCTCTGCCGGGCCGAGGTCCGCGAGCGGGAGCGCCAGGAGCTGCAGCATCCGGTAGCCGATGGCCTGGCGCGTGAGTTCGAATGCGGCGGCCTTGTCGGCTTCGGGTGCGTTGGAAGGGTCGGGGTAGCCCCAATGGACCTTCACCGGACTGCCCTGCCAGTAGGGGCACTGCTCGGCGGCCGCGCTGTCGCACACGGTGATGACGATGCGCATCTGCGGCGCGGCGTCCCCGGTGAACTCGTCCCAGCTTTTGCTTCGAAAGCCCTGGACGTCTATGCCCGCGTTCCGGAGCGCCGCGAGTGCCTGAGGATGGATGCGGCCGCTCGGTGCGCTGCCCGCGCTGAACGCCCGCACGTCCTTGCCGAGCGCCTGGGCCCAGTGGTTGAGCATGCCTTCGGACAGCACGCTGCGGGCCGAGTTGTGGGTGCAGAGGATAAGGACGTGGGTGGTCATGGCGGTGTCAGCACTTGCAGGCATCGGCGGCCGGCGCCACCGCGCAGGCGGCGCCTTGGCAGCAGTTGTCGGTGAGGTAGCCGAGCAGCGCGTTCATGTGGTCGTACGCGGCGCGGTAGATGAGGTGGCGGCTGGCGCGCTCCTGCGTCACCAGGCCCGAGCCCGCCAGCTCCTTCAGATGGAAGGAGAGCGTGGCCGGGGCGACACCCAGTGCTTCCTGCATGACGCCCGGTGTGAGACCGCCTTGGCCGGCCACGACCAGCGCCCGGAACACTTCGAGCCGCAGCGGGTGCGCCAGGGCTGCCAATGCCTGAACGACTTCTTTTGATTCCATGATTCGAGAATAGTCGAAATATAAACTTCGATCAAGCCTGCGCCCTGCCTTCCACGATTGCCCTCAGGTGCAATGGCGCGCCGCCGGGACGAAGTCCACAATGCCTCGGGCATCCCCAACCAGGAGCAGACCCGTGCCCAACGCATCCCAAGCCCCCTACCTGGCACGCCAGTTCACCCCGGCGCACCCCGATCTGCCGGACGCCGCGGGCGTGCCGGCGCGGTTGGCCAACGAGCGCTACGTCGAATCGCTGGCGCGCATCGTCTACTACTGGGGCTACCCCGCCGTCGACGCCTTCGGCCGCACCAGCAGCTGGGAACTGATGAAGGCCTCGGGTCCTGGCGCGACCAT
Source organism: Variovorax davisae (assembly GCF_030316845.1). Taxonomy (GTDB): domain Bacteria; phylum Pseudomonadota; class Gammaproteobacteria; order Burkholderiales; family Burkholderiaceae_C; genus Variovorax; species Variovorax davisae. Next base: position 413,654 of record NZ_JASZYS010000005.1, on the reverse strand, counting down.
GGGGCTGTTCCCCGGCGCGCCGAAGAACACGATGGGCTATCTCGACGACCACATGTCGCCCGCCCAGCGCAAGGTGGTCACGCCGAACAGCGACACCATCTACGGCGTCAGCTTCGTCGACCTCAGCCGCGAGGCCGTGGTGGTGCAGACGCCGAGCGACGTGCCGAAGGGGCAGTACTGGACCATCCAGATCTGCGACCTCTTCACCACGGTGGTCCACCAGCTGGGCTCGGCGAGCAACACGCCAGGGGGCAAGTTCCTGCTGGTGGGCCCGGACGGGTCCGGCGAGAAGCCCGACGGATTCATCGACGTGCTTCGCAGTCCCACCCCCATCGCCGGCCTGTTCGGGCGCAGCTTCGCCGCCCATACCGGCGAATCGAAGGCACGGGCGCGGGCGGTGCTCGACCAGATCGGCGTCGTCGCGCAAGGCCACGACCGGCCCGGGCCGCTGCGCTTCGACTGCGAGGCGAGTGCGCGCAACAAGGTGTTCCCGCCCGGCGTCACGGCCGAGATGGTGGCGGCCGACCCCGACATGCTGCGGGCCAGGCCGGTCGACCCGGCCCGGTTCTGGGACCAGCTCGCCGAGGCCCTGGCGCTCAGCCCTGCCGTCAGCGCCGACGATGCGGCGATGGCTGCACAGGCCAGGACGCTGCTGGCGCTGCGGGCCTCCGACAGCGCCTGGCGGACCCTGCTCGACCGCACGGCGCTCGCCGCCGATGCCGAACTCCACGCCGGCGCCCGGTACGAGCAGGTCGGCGTCGACGCAGGCAACGGCTGGCAACGCCAGGACAACGGCGGCGCCTGGGGCACCGACTGGTTCGGCCGCGCCCAGGCCGCCATCATCTACATCTACGTCAACGATTTCCACGAGGCGATCTACCTGATCCGCGGCACGGACGACAAGGGCGCGCTGCTGCAGGGGCGCTACCGCTATACCGTGACGTTCCCGAAGGACGCCCTGCCCCCGGTGGATCGCGACCGCGGCGGCTTCTGGTCCTTGACGATGTACGACCGTGATTACTTCATGCTCGCGAACAGCCCCAACGGGCGCACCAACATCGGCACGGTCAACCTGGACGCCGACGAGCTGAAGTTCGCCGCCGATGGCTCGTTGACCCTGCACCTGTCCCGCGACGCGCCCGCGGACAAGGACGCGCAGGCCAACTGGCTGCCCGCGCCTGACGGCCAGTTCGCGCTGCTGTTGCGCAGCTACGTGCCCATGAAGCCGCTGCTCGACAACAGCTACCAGCTGCCGAACGTGGTGCGCTCCCGCTGATGAGCGCTGCAATTGGAGAAAACGATGACCACCACCCCGACCCTGACGGACTCGCAGATCAGCGACGCGTACATCTACCTGCTGGGCCGGCTGCTCGTGCTGCGCCAGCAGCAGCTGGACTTCCAGGAAGGCTTCCAGTGGAATCGACTCGTCCACCGCAAGCCGGGCGAGGTCGCCTGGCCGAATCCGAATCTCGACGTGGCCTATTCGGAAGGCTGGGTCGTCGTGGACGAGACCCGTTGCGTCCTGGTGTCGGTGCCGGCAATCGCCGGGCGCTACTACACGGTCCAGTTTCTCAACGGCTGGGGCGAGACCGTGGCGAACCTCAACGAACGCGTGTTCCCGCAGCACCCCAGCGGAACGTTCGCGCTGTGCCTGGAGGGCAGCCGCGTCGAGGTCCCTGCCGGCGCGCTGCGCGTCGACGTGCCGGTCAGGGCCATGCGCGTGCTGTCGCGTGTCGAGCTCGGTGCGAACTGGGACGAGGCGGTCGCATTGCAGCAGCAGTTCGACATCCGCGCGACGGGCCGAGCGACACCCCCCGCGGTGCCGCAGACGACGATGTTCGAGATGGATGCACTGCCTGGCGTCGAGGCTTTCGAGTCCGCCGAACTGGCGCTCGACAGCGAGGCCGACATCAACCCCGGCATGGAGACGCTGCAGGCCGACGCGCGCGCGATCGCCAGGGCCGTCGGGCAGCCCGCCGAGCGCCAGCGCATCGACGAGGTGATCCGCACGAGGGCCTTCGCCGACATCAAGAAGGCGCTGCCCCACATCGGCCACGGTACGGTTCGCAACGCCTGGGCCCTGCCGTCGACCTCGGGCGTCTACGGCGAAGACTGGCTGGTGCGCACGCTCATCAATTACGGCGGCATCTGGGCCAACACCCCCGAGGAAGTCATCTACTACAAGGCTTTCGTGGACACGGCGGGCCAGCCGCTGTCGGGCGACCGTTCCTACACCATGCACTTCACGAAGGAAGCGCTGCCGGCGCGGCATGCCACCCATTTCTGGTCCGTGATCGCCGTCGATGCGGTGTACCGACGCGTGCTGCCCAACCCGCTGAAGCGCTACCTGCTCAACAAGGAATCCCCGCTGGAATATGGCGCGGATGGGTCGCTGACGCTGTACTTTGCCGATGCGCAGCCGAAGGAGGCCCCGCATGGCAACTGGCTGCCGACACCCAAGGGACAGGGCTACAGCCTGACGTTTCGGTTCTACCGGCCCAAGGGCGAGGTCGCCGCGCGCACGTTCTTCCCGCCAGCGCTCAATGTGCGATGAGGCGTGTGCGGCCTTGCCTTACTCTGCCTTGGGGAGGGCAGCGCTCGCGGACGGCGCCATCGAGGCGGCCGCGTTCGTCCGTTCAGCCACCGGCCGCACGACGATGGACGGCGTGGGTTCCGCCTTGGGAATCGCCACCGGTGCGAGATCGACCGTGATCAGTTCCGGATAGTCGTAGGCGGCGCCGGTCGCCGCGTCCACGCCAACGCCGATCACGCCGCCGAACACGATGTTCCCGAACGCGAGGGCCTTCGTTTCCGACTTGGCGGACGCTTCGCCCGGCGCATGGCCATCCTTGTCGCAGTTCACCTTCAGGTCGCCATAGGCACGGTGCACCGTGGTGGAACCTGGGGTGGTGACGAACCAGGTGCCCTTGTCGTTCTCGAGCTTGCAGTTCGCGCCGGCCACCGGCGCCCCGCGATCCGGTGGGCGCGCTGTGGCGCGCAACGGACGCGGCGGGGCGAAGTAGCGGTATTGTTTTCGGCCTTCTCCACACCACCCATCAGAGGAATCTGAAAAGGCAGCGTGGCGCCAGGCCGGCGCCGGCCGGCACTCAGCTCCGATTCGGCAGGAAGTCCAGCCCCACGCGCAGCAGCACCTCCCTCAGGCGTTCCGCGGTGTGGCGCCCGATCGACTCCTTCACCATCAGTTCCCTCTCGGTGATGGCGGAGAGATCTTCCAGATAGAAGATGCCGAGGCTGTTGAGCGCGGCCCTGGCCCCGGTCCGCATGGGGATCTCTTCGATCGGGGTCGACGGATCGACCCGGGCGGGCAGCTCTCCCCCACGGCTGCCGCGGGGATACCAGTCGAAAGCAGGGAAACTGAAGGGCGCATCGGCGGCCACCCGCCCCTCGCGCCGATCCTCCGCGCGTTTTCGCCTGGCCTCGCCGATGGCATCCCGCAGGGCCCTGAGGCAGGGCAGCAGTTCTTCCGGGGGCAGTTGCGCAAGGTCTTGAACCGACTCGATCCGACGCGACACGTTGGGCTCCTCCTGTTTTTTTTGCCTGCAACGGTAGTCCATGACCAACGTTCGGCCGAAAGGAACGCGGCGCGGATTTTCCCTAGTGTCGGTTGGGAGCGGATTGCGGCTTGATGGCTGGTTGGCTTCCTGCTGGCGTGGACAAGTCGCGTAGGCATCGACCTACATACAGCGGCGCACAGCCGTGCAGAGTAGACCCTCATGTCTGTCGTCAAGGGGAGCCAGTGGCCATGTCGGTCGTATGCAACGTCTGCGGAAACGCCAATCGCGCCAAGGCGAAGTACTGCGTGGGCTGCGCGCATCCGCTGCCCGGATTCACCCCCACGGGACCCGCCGCGCTCGATGCCGTGATGGCGATCCGTCCGGCCGCCGACGCGGCGCCGCACGATGCTGAAGGCGGCCGCCACGGCGCCGCTGTTCCCGTGCTTCCGGCGGACACCGCCGCCTTCTGGCTGAAGGCCGGCTGCGTCGGTCTGGCCATGGGGGTGGGCTTCGCGGCCTGGTGCTTCCATGTCACGCGCAAGCCCGGCGCCCCGCCGCTGCAGGAACAGCTCCTGGCGCTCGTGATGGCGGAGTCGCCCACACCCAGGGCGCTCCCGGCCGCCACGGTACCGCCGGCTCCGAGCGCGCCGACCCCCGTCACGCAGGATGCTCGGTTGGACGCACTGGGTATTGCTCGCGTCGCTCCCGTCGCTCCCGTCGCTCCCGCCGCCGATCCCGCCGCGAGGCCGGCCCAGGCCGCCGTGCCCCAACAGTCTCGCCCCGATCCGCCGCCGGCCATGACACCTCGGCCGGCGACCCAGCCCAGGACGGCCGTCGCTTCGTCGCGCCGCAGCGCGGTCGAGACGCTGCCACCCAGCGCCGCCGAGCGCGCCCCCGTGCGCGTCGACCCGGACCCCGGCCCGCCGATTGCGGCCGGACCCGGGCCGCTGTACGACCGTGCGGCGGTGCCGTCGCAACGGTTCGCGGACACCGGTCCCCCCGTCGTGCCGGGCCCTGGACCGCTGTACAACTTCACGCGCCCGGCGGTGCGGGCGCCTTCCAGCGCGATCGGCAATGACCTGGGTCCGCCGATTGCGGCCGGGCCGGGGCCGCAGTTCGACTACTCGACGCGAGGCGCCGCCCGCTGACGGCGCTCGCACGGCGTCGCGCGTCGGCTCGGCGCCGCGCGGATCAGGTACGGGGTGGTGGAGGCCATGCGGATATCCCTAGGTGTCGAAGCGGCCATGGCGGCCCGCGCCCTCGACGAAACGGGCGGCGCCGGCCACGGCTTCGGCGAACACCACAGGCACCCCTTGCGTGCCCTCGGCGCGCAGGGCCTGGTCCAGCGGCAGGTCCCATTGGCCATAGGCCGAGGCTCGATCGGCCCGCATGCAGCCCTGCGGGAAGGCTGCGATCTCGCGCGCCAGCGCCTCGGCCGCCGCGCGGGCCGTGCCGGGCTCGACCACGCGGTTGGCCAGGCCCATGGACAGCGCCTCTTCGGCTCCGACCGGACGGCCGGTGAGGATCATGTCGAGCGCCCGCCCCATGCCGACGGTGCGCGGCAGCCGCACGGTGCCGCCGTCGATCAGCGGCACGCCCCAGCGGCGGCAGAAGACGCCGAAGACGGCATCGCGCTCCATCACGCGCAGGTCGGCCAGCAGCGCGAGTTCGAGTCCGCCGGCCACGGCATATCCGCTGACGGCGGCGATCAGCGGCTTGGACAGTGCCATGCGCGTCGGCCCCATGGGCCCGCTGCCACCGCCCTGCGGGTCGAGTTCGTGGCGGCGCGCCGGGTCGCCGACGGCGGTGAGATCGGCGCCGGCGCAGAAGTGGCCGCCGGCGCCCCACAAAACCGCCACCTTCAGGGCGGCATCGGCCTCGAAGGCTTCGAAGGCGGCGCGCAGCGCAGCCGCCATCGGTCCGTCGACCGCATTGCGAACCGACGGACGGTCCAGGATGATCGTGCACAGCGGACCGTCGACCTCGGTCCGGATGAATGAATTCGGCATTCGGCGTCCTCCTGGATGTGACGGGGCCGACGAGGCCTCGGGAATCGGTAAGGGCCTCAGTCCGTCGGCGCGGTCGAGGCTTCGGGGTAGAGATTGGGCAACAGGATGCCCAGCGAAGCCAGCGGAAAGGCGATGCGCAATTCCGCACGATGCCCGTCGCTGGCCAGCAGGCCGTCGACCAGCAATCGGGAGATGACTTTGCGGGCCGTGCGCTCCTCGAGCCCGGTCATCCGGATGAAGTCGCCACGCGACACCGAGCCCACCGCGGCGACCGTCTGCAATGGAAGAATGGCTTCTTCGCGATACTCGGCAAGCCCGGTGGTGGCACGCTGGACGAGCACGAAGGCTCGAAGGCGGTCTCTGAGCTTCGGCAAATCGAGCATCGTCGCCATGAAGGCCACCTGGTCCTCGCAAAGCTCGACGAAGTAGCGGCACCATTCCCACAACATCTTCTGGCTGAGGTTGCCGCGGCCATCGAGGTCGCCCTGCCGTGCACCGTCGGCACCGTCGAGCAGCTCGTAGTAGCGCTCGCGCTGCCGCGCCAGGCCTCGGTCGACCGACCAGAGGCCGGCGCTCAGCGGAAACAATGCGCAGTGGGTCTGCAATCGGACCGCGCGTCCATTGCCGTCCTCGAAGGGATGGGTCCAGGCCATGCGGTGATGGGCGGCGGCGATGGTGTAGATCGCGGCGTCGACGCCGGTGAGCCGGCCATAGACCGCATCCATGCGCTGCAGGAACAGCGGGATCGACTGCCAGGCAGGAGGTCGATGCCTGCCGACTGTCACGTCATGCTGGCGCAGTTCCCCCGGGACTATCACCCGGCCATCATCGGTGCGTCGATCTTCAGGCGACAGACGGCTGTACAGGCTTGCATGCGCCTGGCGAAGAAAGCGGCTGTCGAGCGCTTGGGCCTCGGTGCTGACCCGCTGCTCCAGATCCTGCTCGGCCTCGATGTACGCCAGCGCCACGCGTTGGCCCCTGGCCACGTCCGGTCGGTTGGAGAAATCATGCCGAAGCGCGCGTTCGATATTGGCGGGATGCGTACCCTGCCCTTCGATGCGGTTCGAGTAGTAGGAGTTCATCGAGCGGACGATCTCGCGCAGCGCGTCACGTGCCTCCGGACTGGAGGCAGCCCTCAGCTCGGACGACTTCTCGAAGACTCGGCGCGTGGCTTCTCGCAGTTCGTCCAGCTGTAGCGCGGGCAGCAGCGGCTCGAACCGATGGGGTTGGTCATAGACCGAGAGGGCTACTGGCTTCTGGGACATGGATTCCGGTTGGATTTCCAGTCTTATACGCCAAAAATACCATTGAAATCAACTACTTACTGGAATTCCAAGCAAAATGAGGGCACTGTTGTTTCCGGTTTCAATTCCGGTTCCACCCTGACCCTCAGTCCTCGAACACCTCGGTATCCACCTCGGTGCTGCCCTGCGCACCATAGCGCGGCCCGCTCACGGTGCGTTGGTTGATCACCGCATCGACCCGCGCCACGAGTTCGGGCGACAGCCGGACCTGCTCGGCCTGCAGGTCTTCGCGCAGGTGGTCGAGGCTGGTCGTGCCGGGGATCGGGATGACGTGCTCGCCGCGCGCCAGCAGCCAGGCCAGCGCCAGTTGCGCTGGCGTGCAGCCGGCCTCTTTCGCGAGCGCGGTGTAGGCCGGCAGCAGCGCCAGGTTGCGCGGGTAGTTCTCGGCCGAGAAGCGCGGCATCGCGCGCCGGATGTCCTTGGCGTCGAGCGTCGCCACGTCGTGCAGCGCGTCGCACAGGAAGCCGCGCGCCAGCGGGCTGAAGGCCACCAGCGCCGCGCCCAGTTCGCGGCAGGCTTGCAGCACGCCGATCTCCGTGTTGCGACTCCAGAGCGAATATTCGTTCTGCACGGCGGCGATCGGATGCACCGCATGCGCGCGCCGCAGGGTGGCGGCCGAGACCTCCGACAGGCCCAACGCGCGCACCTTGCCCGCTTCGACCAGGCGCGACATCTCGCCCACCGACTCCTCGATCGGCACCGACTTGTCCCAGCGATGCAGATAGTAGAGATCGATGACCTCGGTCTGCAGGTTGCGCAGGCTGTCTTCGCAGTTGCGGCGCAAGGTGGCTGGGCGGCCGTCGATCACGCGGCGCACGGTGCCGTCGTCGCCGCGCACACCCGCCATGCCGCCCTTGCTGGCCAGCGTGAAGGCGCTGCGGTGCGGCTTGAGCACGCGCCCGACCAGCTGCTCGTTGGCACCGAAGCCGTAGAGCGCTGCCGTGTCGAACAGGGTCACGCCGGCATCCAGCGCCGCCAGCAGCAGGCGCTCGCCCTGCTCCGCCGACGGTGGCACGCCGTAGGCATGGCTCAGGTTCATGCAGCCCAGGCCGATGGCGCTGACCGGGAAGGGGCCGAGTTGACGCTTGTGCATGACGCACTTCAGCTCTGCAGCTGCTGCTCCAGCTTCTGCAGCACCTGGTAGCAGGGCAGCACCTGGGCCACGCTCGAATTCGGCTCCCGGCCTTCGCGGATCGCGGCGAAGAACTCGCGGTCCTGCAGTTCGATGCCGTTCATCGACACGTCCACCTTCGAGACGTCGATCGACTCTTCCTTGCCGGTGAACAGGTCGTCGTAGCGCGCGATGTAGGTGCCGGTGTCGCCGATGTAGCGGAAGAAGGTGCCGAGCGGCCCGTCGTTGTTGAAGGACAGCGACAGCGTGCAGATCGCGCCGTTGGCCGCCTGCAGCTGGATCGACATGTCCATCGCGATGCCCAGCGTCGGATGGATCGGGCCCTGCACCGCATTGGCCTTCACGATCGGGCTGCCGGCCTGGTAGGCGAACAGGTCGACCGTGTGGGCCGCGTGGTGCCACAGCAGGTGGTCGGTCCAGCTGCGCGCCTGGCCCAGCGCGTTCATGTTGGTGCGGCGGAAGAAGTAGGTCTGCACATCCATCTGCTGGATGTTGAACTCGCCGGCCTCGATCTTCTTGTGCACCCACTGGTGGCTGGGGTTGAAGCGGCGCGTGTGGCCGCACATCGCGACCAGGCCGGTTTCCTTCTGCAGGTCGACCACGGCCTGCGCGTCCTTGAGCGAATCCGCCAGCGGGATCTCGACCTGCACGTGCTTGCCGGCCTTGAGCGCCGCGATGCTCTGCGAGGCATGCATCTGGGTCGGCGTGCAGAGGATGACGGCGTCGACCTCCTTCAGCGCCAGCGATTCGGCGAGGTCGGTCGTGACGTGGCCGATGCCGTACTTGGCCGCCACTTCACGGGTCTTGTCGAGCTCGCGGCTGACCAGCGACACGACTTCGACGCCGTCGATGTTCTTGATGCCGTCGAGGTGCTTGATGCCGAAGGCGCCGGCGCCGGCGAGCGCGACTTTGATGGTCTTGGTCATTGGTTCTCCAGGATGAGGTGGCCCACGGCCGTGTTGGACGCGGGAACGTGGAAGAAGCGGTGCGCGACCTTGGGCGGCTTGCCGCCGGCGACGTCGGCCATCGCGCCGCGCGCGATCAGCCACATCACCAGCTCGATGCCCTCGGAGCCGGCCTCGCGCACGTAGTCGATGTGCGACATCTTCGAGAGATCGTCGGGGTCGGCGATCAGGCGGTCGAGGAACTTGTTGTCCCACTCGGCGTTGATCAGGCCGGCGCGCGGGCCCTGCAGCTGGTGGCTCATGCCGCCGGTGCCCCAGATCTGCACGTTCAGATCTTCGTCGAAGGACTCGACCGCGCGGCGGATCGCCTGGCCGAGCATGAAGCAGCGCCGGCCGCTGGGCACCGGGTACTGCACCACGTTGACCGCGAACGGGATCACCGGGCAAGGCCAGGCCTCGGGCTGGCCGCACATCAGCGACAGCGGCACCGTGAGGCCGTGGTCGACGTCCATCTTGTTGACGATGGTGAGGTCGAAGTCCTGCTGGATCACGCTCTGCGCGATGTGCGAGGCCAGCGCCGAGTGGCCCTGCACCACCGGCACCGGACGCGGGCCCCAGCCTTCGTCGGCCGGCTGGTACGAATCGGCGGTGCCGATCGCGAAGGTCGGGATCATGTCCAGGCTGAAGGCCGTGGCGTGGTCGTTGAAGACCAGGAAGACCACGTCGGGCTTGTTGTCCTTCATCCATTGCTTGGAGAAGTCGTAGCCGGCGAACAGCGGCTGCCAGTAGGGCTCGTTCGACTTGCCGAGGTCGAGTGCCGCGCCGATGGCGGGCACGTGCGAGGTGTAGACGGATGCGGTGATGCGTGCCATGTCAGTGTCCCTTGCGGCCGGCCGCGCCCTGCGGCTGGTGCTGAGCCTGCGCGTCGCCGTCCTCGCCGACGTAGCGGTTGCCTTCGGCCGAACGGCCGCCCTTGATCATCATGTCGCGGTATTCCTCTTCGGTCATGCCGGTCATGCTGCCGGCCATCTGCTGGAAGCTCCTGCCGTCGGTGGCGCCGATCTTGGCCAGGAAGTAGATGTTGCCGCCGAGCGCGATGCAGCGGTTGAGGTCGCGCGCCAGCACGGCCTGCTTCTGTTCCTCGGTCATCGGCCACTCGTCCAGGTAGGCCCGCTCGTCGGCCTTGAAGCGCTCGCGGTTGGCGGCCTTCATGAGCGACATGCAGAACTGGTTGAGGTGGTAGCCGAGCCTCGATTGCTCGGCGTCGAAGATGGTCGTGCCGGGCACGTCCTTGTAGGGTTTGTCGAGCGACATTACTTCAGCTCCGGCCAGTACAGGCGCGTCGGGTTGTCGACCAGCAGCTTGCGCTGCAGCTCGGCCGTGGTCGCGATCTGCGGGATGAAATCGACCAGCAGGCCGTCGTCGGGCATGTGGTCCTTGAGGTTCGGGTGCGGCCAGTCGGTGCCCCACAGCACGCGGTCGGGGAAGCTCTCGACCACCTTGCGGGCGAAGGGCACGACGTCCTGGTAGGCCGCCTGCTCGCCGTTCAACGCCTTCGGGCCGCTGAGCGACAGGCGCTCGGGGCAGCTGACCTTGCTCCAGACATTGGTGTGCTCGCGCATGAACTTCAGGAACAGCTCGAACTCGGGGCCGTCGATGGGCTTGCTCACGTCGGGGCGGCCCATGTGGTCGACCACCACGGTGGTCGGCAGCGCGGTGAAGAAGTCCCACAGCTCGGGCAGGTCGACCGCCTCGAAGTAGATCACCACATGCCAGCCCAGCGGCGCGATGCGGTTGGCGATCTCGAGCAGCTCGTCCTTGGGCGTGAAGTCGACCAGCCGCTTGACGAAGTTGAAGCGCACGCCGCGCACGCCGGCGTCGTGCAGTTCCTTCAGTTCGGCATCGCTGATGCTGCGCTTGACCGTGGCGATGCCCTTGGCGCGGCCGTTGGAGGCCTTCAGCGCATCGACCATGGCGCGGTTGTCGGCGCCGTGGCAGGTGGCCTGCACCACCACGTTCTTGTCGAAGCCGAGGTGGTCGCGCAGCGCGAACAGCTGGTCCTTGGAGGCGTCGCAGGGCGTGTACTTGCGCTCGGGCGCGAAGGGGAACTCGTCGCCCGGGCCGAACACGTGGCAGTGCGCGTCGACGCTGCCGGGCGGCACCCTGAAGCGAGGCTTCGACGGGCCTGCGTACCAGTCGAGCCAGCCGGGGGTCTTGGTGAAGGTGGTCATGGTCTCAGTCCAGGGTGATGTTGGCCTTGCGGATCACGTCGCCGAAGCGCTGGGTCTCGGTCTTGACGAACTGGTTGAACTGGTCGCGGGTCGTCGGGAAGGGCTCATAGCCGAAGCTCTTGAACTTCTCCTGCACGTCGGGGCTGGCCAGCGCGGCCTCGACGTCCTTCCTGATCTTGTCGGTGACGGCCGCGGGCAGGCCCGGCGGCACGGCGATCGCGTTCCAGCCCGTGACTTCGAAGCCCTTCGGGCCGCCCGACTCGCCCACCGTCGGCACGTCCGGGAAGCTGGCAAGGCGCTGCGGCGCGGCCACGGCCAGGAAGCGCAGCTTGCCGGCGCGCTGCAGCGGGCCCGCGGTGGCGGCGCTGCCGAGCGCGAAGGCCAGTTCGCCGGTCGACACCGAGGTGTAGAGCTGCGTGGTTTCCTTGTAGAGCACGTGCTCCATCTTGATGCCGGTGGCGGACGCGAACATCTCGGAGCCCAGGTGCACCGGGTTGCCGATCGACCAGGACCCGAAGTTGAGCTTGCCCGGATGGGCCTTGGCGTCGGCGATGATGTCGCCGACGGTCTTGTACTTGCTGTCGGTCGCGACGGTGAAGAAGAAGTAGGTCTTGAACAGCGGCAGCAGGGTGTCGAAGTCCTTCACCGGGTCGTAGGGCAGCTTCTTGAACAGCGCCGGGTAGGCCGCCAGGTGCACGTTGTCGAGCACGATCATGTCGGTGCCGTCCTTGGCGCCGCGCTTGAAGGCGTCGATGGCGATGAAGCCGTTGCCGCCCGGGCGGTTTTCCACCACCACCGGCTGGCCCCAGGCGCGCGAGAGCTTGTCGGCCACCAGGCGGGCGACGCCATCGGGGCCGCCGCCGACCGGGAACGGCGTGATGATGCGCACCGGCTTGGTCGGGAATTGCTGCGCGAAGGCGCCCAGCGGGAGGGCGGCGGTCAGTGCGGCGCCGGCGGCGAGAGCGAGGAAACGTCGAGTGACTTGCATGATGGGATTCAGGTGAGGATGAAAGGAAATCAGTCGATGTAGCGCAGGCCGGCCTTCTCGAGCGGCTCGCGCATCTTGTACATGTCGAGGCCGAGCACGCCGGAGGCCAGCTTCTCGCGCTTGGCGCCCTCGTTGGCTTCGCGCGCCACGGCCGCTTCGAGCGCCTTGGCGGCCATCGCGCGGGGCACGCAGACCACGCCGTCGTCGTCGGCCACGATCACATCGCCCGGCGTGACCAGCATGCCGGCGCAGACCACCGGGATGTTGACCGAGCCCAGCGTGGCCTTGATGGTGCCCTTGGACGAGATGGCGCGGCTCCAGACCGGGAAGTTCATCTCCTGCAGCGTCTTCACGTCGCGCACGCCGGCATCGATGACGAGCGCGCGGGCGCCGCGGGCCTGGAAGCTGGTCGCCAGCAGGTCGCCGAAGTAGCCGTCGGTGCATTCGGCCGTGACCGCCGCCACCACGATGTCGCCGGGCTGGATCTGCTCCGCCGCCACGTGCATCATCCAGTTGTCGCCGGGCTGCAGCAGCACCGTGACCGCCGTGCCCGACACCTGCACGCCGGGATAGATCGGCCGCATGTAGGGCTTGAGCAGGCCCACGCGGCCCATGGCCTCGTGCACCGTGGCCGAGCCGAGCTTGGCCAGCGCGTCGGCCGTGGCGCGGTCGGCGCGCTCGATGTTGCGATAGACGACTCCGAGTTCGTACATGGTCTTGTCTCCTTGAAATGGGTCAGAGGCCCTTGGCCTTGAGGGCGGCGTCGAGGCGCGGGAAGACGCGGCGCGCATTGCCTTCGTAGATCTGGAAGCGGTCGGCGTCGCTCAGGAGCTTGCTCGATTCGATGTAGCGCTTGGTGTCGTCGTAGTAGTGGCCGGTGGTCGGGTCGATGCCGCGCACGGCGCCGATCATTTCCGAGGCGAACAGCACGTTCTTGACCGGGATCACCGTGTTCAGCAGGTCGATGCCCGGCTGGTGGTAGACGCAGGTGTCGAAGTAGATGTTGTTGAGCAGGTGCTCGTCGAGCAGCGGCTTCTTGAGCTCCTGCGCCAGGCCGCGGAACCGGCCCCAGTGGTAGGGCACGGCGCCGCCGCCGTGCGGGATCAGGAAGCGCAGCGTCGGGAAGTCCTTGAACAGGTCCGAGGTCAGGCACTGCATGAAGGCCGTGGTGTCGGCGTTGAGGTAGTGCGAGCCGGTGGTGTGGAAGGCCGGGTTGCAGCTGGTGCTGACGTGGATCATCGCGGGGATGTCGTACTCGACCATCTTCTCGTAGATCGGATACCACTGGCGGTCGCTCAGCGGCGGGCTGGTCCAGTGGCCGCCGCTCGGGTCCGGATTCAGGTTGATGCCGACGTTGCCGTATTCTTTGACGCAGCGCTCCAGCTCGGGGATGCAGGTCTTGGGGTCGACGCCGGGCGACTGCGGCAGCATCGCCGCCGGGATGAAGTGGTCCGGGAACAGCTGGCTGACCCGATAGCAGAGCTCGTTGCAGATCGCCGCCCAGGTCGACGAGGTCTCGAAGTCGCCGATGTGGTGCGCCATGAAGCTGGCGCGCGGGCTGAAGATGGTCAGGTCGGAGCCGCGCTCCTTCATGAGCTTGAGCTGGTTGCTCTCGATGGTCTCGCGGATGTCGTCGTCGCTGATCTTGAGGTCGGCGGCCTTGGGGGCCTTGGACGGGTCCTTGAGGGCGGCGATCTGCAGGTCGCGCCAGGCGCCGAGTGCAGCAGGGGCGGTCGTGTAGTGACCGTGGACGTCGATGATCATGGGGTGCTCTCCGGGTGGTGGTTCTGGTCAGGCGCAGGCGGGGTCCATCCCCTGCGCACGCTTCGCCGCGTCGGCCGCGGGCGAGGCCATGAAGGCCAGCATCGCACGCACGGTCTCGGACTGGGCCGATCCGCTGCAGACGCCGCCTGAAAAAGTCGTGACGATCTGGATCGCGGCCGGCATCGGGCCGAGCAGGTCGATGCCCTGGACGTGGATCAGTTCGCTCAGCTGCTGGAAGCCGAGCTCGACCTCGCCGCGCGCGACCAGCGTGCCGACCGGCACGCCCGGCGGGGCCTGGACGATGCGGGGCTTGATCTCTTCCGCAATGCCCCAGCGCTCGAACAGCGCGGCCAGCGCGACGCCGCTCGGGCCGGTGGAATAGCTGAGGCTGCGGGCCGCGAGCACCGCGCAGCGCAGCGCCTGCTCGGAGCCGATGTCGGGGCGCGGCGCACCGGCCTTCACGGCCACCGCCACGCCCGAGCGCACCAGGTCGGTCTTGCTGCCGGCGTCGATATGGCCGGCGGCGATCAGCTTGTCGATCGCGTCGGAAGCCAGGATGACGACGTCGAAGGCCTCGCCCGCCTGCACCCGCTTGGCGGCGTCGACGCCGCCGACCGATTCGATCGCGACCGACGCGCCCGAGCGGGCCTCGAAGGCGGCCACGAGCTCGGCCAGCACCTGGCGGGTGGCCATCGACGAAATACCCTTGATGGTGGTCTTCTGCATGCTTTTCGCCTTGTCTCCAGGCCCGGTGGCGGGCGCGATCGGCGGATTGTGCGGCGGGATGGCCCTGCTGGATTTGCCATAGGCCACTAGCAGCTAGAACAAAACGGCATATCATCCCGGCTTGGCCTGGAGATGATGTTTGGACCTGAAACAGCTGGCGTATTTCGTGCGCGTCGCCGAACTCGGCAGCTTCACGCGGGCCGCGGTGGCGCTCAAGGTCGCGCAGCCGGCGCTGAGCCGGCAGGTGCGCCTGCTCGAGGTCGAGCTGCGCCAGAACCTGCTGGTGCGCAACGGCCGTGGCGCGACGCCGACCGAGGCCGGCCAGGTGCTGCTCGCCCATGGGCGCGGCATCCTGCACCAGGTGGAGCGGGCCCGCGAGGAACTCGACCGGGTGCGCGGCTCGCTGGCCGGCCGGGTGGCCGTGGGGCTGCCGCCGAGCATCGCGCGCGTGCTGGCCGTGCCGCTGACCCGGGCCTTCCGCGCGCAGATGCCGCAGGCCCAGCTGTCGATCAGCGAGAACCTCTCGACCGCCATGCAGGACCAGTTGCTGCACGGCGGGCTGGACATCGCGGTGCTCTACGACGCCCGGCCGATGCCCGGGCTCGACGTGCAGCGGCTGCTGGACCAGGCGCTGATGCTGGTCGGGCGCCGGCCGCCGGGGCTGCAGGAAGATCCGCCGCCGCCGCCCCTCACCCTGGCCGAGGTGGCGCGGCTGCCGCTGGTGATCCCGAGCCGGCCGAACGCGATCCGGATGTACGTCGAGTCGGAGATGGCCGGCGTCGGCTGCACGCCGCGGGTCGCGCTCGAGATCGATGGCGTCTCGGCGATGCTCGACCTGGTGGCCGACGGCGCCGGCTTCGCGATCCTGTCGCGCAATGCGGTGATCCGCTCGACCAACCCGTCGGCCTATACCTTGCGCGAGATCGTCTCGCCGCCGCTGCGCATCCCGGTGTTCACCGCGGTCAGCGCGCTGCGCCGGGCCACCCTGACGCAGCAGGCCACGCTGGAGCTGATCCGCAAGACCGGCGAGGCGCTGCTACGGGGTTGAAAGGTCCGCCGCCGGGCCGCCCCAAGGCGGACTGCTCCCTCTCGGGGGGCAGCGAGTACACGAAGTGACGAGCGTGGGGGCTCAGTCCTTGCCGCGCTGCGCGAGCAGGCGATCGGCGTAGTCCTGCCAGTTCGCCTCTTTGTCGAGGCCGTCGAACACGCCGGCCTTCGCCTGGTCGGCCACCCACTGCTGCTTCTCGGCGATGGCCGCGGCCATGGTGGGCGCGAAGCCGGCTTCGCGCACCGTGTTGGCGGCCTCGCGCATCTCTTCGGCCCGGCGCTGGCCGTGCTGGACCACGCGGCTGAAGAAGTAGGCGCCCTGGCGGCCCCAGTCGATGCTCGGGAAGGTCTCCTGCAAGGTCGGCAGCACGTGGTCCTCGACGCCGTAGGCGCGCGCCGTGGCGTAGCTTTCGATCACCAGCGCCTCCAGGCCCTTGATCATCACGCTGCGGCTCATCTTGATCGCGCTGGCGACGCCGAGCCGGTCGCTCACCGCCTTGGTGTCCAGCCCCCAGGCTGCGAGCGCCTCGGCCAACGCCGCCGCCCGCTCGCCGCCGAGCAGCATCGGCACGCGGATGCCATAGGGCGGCACCGAGGTCATCACGCCGGCTTCGACATAGTGCGCACCGGCGGCGTCGACCAGCGCCGCGCAGCGCCGCTTGGTGCCCGGCGAAGCCGAATTGAGGTCGAGGAACAGCGTGCCCGGGCGCAGGTGCGGCGCCGCCTCCTCGGCCACGCGCAGGGTGTTCGACGCCGTGACGGCGGAGATCACCAGCGTGCTGGCCCCGCACAGGGCGGCCATGGACGGGTGCGCCACCACGCCGGCCTGCGCGGCGTGCGCCTGCTCGTGCGCCTGGCGCGCCGGGTCGATGAAAGTCAGGTCCCAGGCGCCGACGGATCGGACGCCGGGCTTGTCCTTGAGGCCCGAGGCGAAGGTCTTGCCCACCTCGCCGTAGCCGACGAGTCCGATGTGTTCGAGTTGCATGTCCGTACCTCGCCTGGAAGGCTATTGCCGGGGGATGCCCGCGGCGGCGATCACGCCGCTCCAGCGGCGGATCTCGCTGTCGAGCAGCGTCGCCAGCTCCTCGGGGCTGCCGGCGCGCGGCTGCACGTTCAGCGTCGCCAATTGCTGCTGGACCTCGGGCGAGGCCAGCGCCGCGCGGACGGCCCGGTTGAGCCGGTCGATGCGCTCGCGCGGCGTCTTGGCCGGCGCGGCCAGCGCGTTCCAGGAACGCACGTCGAAGCCCTTCAGCGCGGCGCCCTCGGCCGCCGTGGGCACCTCGGGCAAGGCCGGGTTGCGCTTCTCGCCCATCACGGCCAGCACCCGCAGCGCCTTGCCCGTGATCTGCGGCATGACCGGCGACAGGATCTCGACGCCGGCGTCGATCTGGCCGCTGCGCAGGGCCGTCACCACGGCCGGCGTGCCGTTGAAGGGCACCACCTGGGCGTCGATGCCGGCCCGGCTCTTGAACAGGGTGGCGGCCAGGTGCTGGGTGCTGCCGATGTTGACCGTGCCGATGTTCAACGCGCCCGGCCGTGCCTTGGCGGCCGCCACCAGGTCCGCCAGGCTGCGCAGCGGCGACTTCTCGGGCACCACGATCGCGATGTCGAAATAGCCCAGCAGCGAGACCGGCGCGAAGTCCTTGCGGGTGTCGAAGGGAAGCTTCTGGAACAGGCCTTCGCTGACCGCCGTGCCGTTGCTCATGAGCAGCAGCGTGAGGCCGTCGGCCGCTGCCGAGGCCACCATCGTGCCGGCCACCACGCCGCCGGCACCGGGACGGTTGTCGACGATCACGGGCTGGTTCAGCTGGCTGGACATCGCCTTGCCGACCACGCGCGCCGTGAGGTCGGCGACGCCGCCGGCACCGAAGGGGACGACCAGGCGGATCGGCTGGGTGTCGCGGCCGTCGGCGGCGTGGGCCGGCACCGGCAGCACGGCGGCAAGGCCGAGCGCGGCCGGAAGCAGGAGGAAGGGACGACGGGTGGATCGCATGTCGAACGCGCAGGCTTGAAAGAGGCGGCCAGTGTAGGCCGAAGCGCGCGGGCCGTGCCGCCGCTCACTCGTAGCGCTTGCCCTGCGCCATCAACTCGGGCGTCCCGATCACTTCATTGAGCCCATCGAAGTCCAGCATGCGATCGCGCCAGGGCAGTGTCGTGCGATTCGCCTGCAGGCTCGCGTAGTAACCCTGCAGCGTATGCACCACGGCGCGGGCCGTGCCGCCCGGGAAGATCGCGATCCGGAAGCCATGCGCCTGCAGCGCGTCCGCGTCCTGCACCGGCGTCTTGCCGCCCTCGACCATGTTGGCGAGCAGCGGCACGCGGTCGGCGAAGCGCTGGCAGGCGGCGTCCATCTGCGCGGGCGAACGCAGCGCCTCGATGAAGAGCGCGTCGACGCCGGTCTCGAGATAGGCTTCGGCGCGGTCGAGCGCCGCATCGAGCCCCTCCACCGCCACCGCGTCGGTGCGCGCGAGGATCAAGGTCTGCGCCGACGCGCGCGCATCGAGCGCGGCCTGGAGCTTGCCGACCATCTCGCGCACCGGCACCACGGTCTTGCCGTCCAGGTGGCCGCAGCGCTTCGGAAAACCCTGGTCCTCGATCTGGACCATCGCGGCGCCCGCGCGCTCGAAGCCGCGTACCGTGCGCTGCGTGTTGAGCGCATTGCCGAAGCCGGTGTCGGCATCGACGATCACCGGCAGGCCGACCCGCTCGGTGATGCGCGCCAGCGTGTCCTCGACCTCGGTGAAGGTGGTGAGCCCGACGTCGGAGCGCGCGAGCCGGGTGTAGGCGATCGAGGCGCCCGACAGGTACAGCGCCTCGAAGCCGGCCTGCTCGGCCACCAGTGCGCTCAGCGCGTCGTAGACGCCGGGCGCCAGCACGATGTCGTTGCGCGCCAGGCGCGCCTTGAATGTCTCATGGGCCATGGGAAGCCTTCCTTTCATCGATCAGCGCGGCGGCCGTGTGCGCCGCGATGGCGCCGCCGGCCACCGCGCTCAGCAGCCCGTTGCCCGAGAGATAGCCCCAGACCGCGTCGCCCGACACGCCGCCCGCGGCGCCGCCGGCGGCCAGCAGGTTGGGCAGCGGCGTGCCGTCCTGGCGCAGGACGCGCATGTCGGGCGCGACGTCGAGGCCGCCTTGCGTATGGAACAGGGCGCCCGTGACCTTGACCGCGAAATAGGGCGCGGCCAGTGGACGCGCGAACACGCGGCCATCGGCGTGCACGGCGCCGGCGCACAGCCCGTCGAGCGTCGATTGCAGCGTCGCCGCATCGCAGCCGATGCAGGCCGCCAGCTCGGCCACGCCGTCGCAGCGCCGGAGCGCGCCGGCCGCCTCGGCCTCGCAAAAATCGGGAAAGCCGCGCGCCAGTTCCAGCAGCGGCGTATCGAAGACATTCCAGGCCACGCCGCCCGGCTGCGCCAGCACATGCACCGCGGCTTCGGAGTAGCCCTGGGTCTCGTCGTGGAAGCGCCGGCCCTCGCGGTTGAGTTGCACGCCGCCTTCCATCATCACGGCCCAGGACATCAGCGCGCCCTGCGGCGTGACCCAGGAGCCGTGCCCCTGGTAGCCGCCGAGGTCGCGCAGCCGGGCGCCGATCGCCTCGCCCCAGAGGATGGCGCTGCCGTCGTTGCCGACATGGCCACCGAACGCGGCCTCGGCCATCTCGGGCAGCCGCGCGCGCACCATCGCCGCATTGCCGCCGAAGCCATTGCAGGCCAGCAGCAGCGCGTCGCAGCCCAGCGTTTCCTCGCGCCCATCGGGGCGGCGGTAGCCGACGCCGACCGCACGGTCCGTCTGATCGAGCCACAGCGTGTCGACCAGGGCCTGGGTCAGCACGGGGATGCCGGCGGCCTCCACCGCCGCCTGCAGCGCCGCCATCAACGCCGCGCCGGTCTTCTGCCGCAAGGCATGCATCCGGTGCACGCTGTGGCCGGGATAGAGAAAGCCGTCGAGCACGATCCAGTCGAGGCCGTGCCGGGCCTGCAGCGCATCGAGCGCCGGACCGACGGCTTCGGCATAGGCCGGCACCAGGGCCGGCGCCGCCAGGCCATGGGCCTTGGCCTGGATGTCGGCCGCGAAGCGGGCGGGGCTGTCGCCTTCGATGCCCTGGCGGCGCTGGGCGAGCGTGCCGGGCGCCGGAATGAAGCCCGATGACAGCGCGGTCGA
This sequence comes from Variovorax davisae, assembly GCF_030316845.1. Lineage (GTDB taxonomy): Bacteria > Pseudomonadota > Gammaproteobacteria > Burkholderiales > Burkholderiaceae_C > Variovorax > Variovorax davisae. The sequence continues at coordinate 393,872 of NZ_JASZYS010000005.1, read as the reverse complement.
TCCGCTCGGCACGGTGTCGCGTTCGAGCACCACGCAGCCGACGCCCGCGTCGTGCAGCATCAGCGCCGCCGTGAGCCCGCAGGCGCCGGCGCCGACGATCGCCACGTCGACCTGCATGTCGGCCTCGATCTGCGATGCGCGCCGGATTCGGCGCACCGGGCCTCCGGCGTCGATCGTCATGCCAGCCTCTGCACGAAGCCCGCGCAGTCCGTCAGCTCGGCCACGTTGGCCATGTCGGCCAGCGAGGTCCGGTGCCGCTCTTCGCCGAAAGCCGCGCAGCCATCGGCCAGCACCAGCGTGCGGTAGTCGCGCATGTGGGCATCGCGCACCGTGCTCGCCACCCCGCCGTTGGTGACGATGCCGCACACGGCCACCGTGTCGATGCCGGCGCGGCGCAGCACCCAGTCGAGCTGGGTGTTGAAGAAGGCCGAATAGGCGACCTTGCAGACCACGACGTCGACCAGGCCGGCCAGCGCATCGACGTTGGCCTGGCCCCAACTGCCCGGCGCGAAGTCGCCCTTGCGCAGGTAGGGGCGCAGCGCCTTCAGGTGCGGCGACACCATCGGCTCGCCGGCGGCATCGGGCCACAGGGTGAACTGGCTCGCGGCGACCAGTCCGCCGACGGTCTTGAGCGCACGCGCGGCCGCCGCCACGCGGTCGGGCAGCAGCAGCGCGGGGGGGTTGCTGTCGCCGCCGCGCGCGTAGGCGCCGCGGGCATCCAGAAAGTCGTTCTGCAGGTCGACCACGACCAGCGCCGTGGTCGTGCCGCGGATGGCCGCATCGCTCATGACAGCCTCACCAGCAGGTTGCCATGCGCATCGACCTCGGCATGGAAGCCGGGCTCGAGCCAGACGGTGGTGTCGGCCTGTTCGAGGATCGCCGGGCCGTCGACGCGGGCGCCGACCGGCAGCGCCAGCCGCGCGAAGCGCAGCGCCTCGTGCCACTGCCCGGCGTGGAACACGCGCTGGGTGCCCAGCGGGGCGACGCTGCCCTCGCCTTCGGGCGCCAGCACCGCGAGGTCGAACTTGGGCCGCACGCCGATGCGCGCATAGCGCAGGTTCATCACGCGGATGCCGATGCCGTCGAGCACCCGGCCGAAGGCAGCGCTGTAGCTGGCCTCGAAGGCGCCGCGGATGCCTTCGCGCGTCAACGCCTGCGCGGTGGCGGCCGTGAGCACCACCGGCAGCGTGTGGGTCTGGCCGGCATAGAGCATGTCGAGCGCGATCACCTCGCGCACCTCGTCGAAGCGCACGCCCGAGGAATCGAGCCGCTGCTGGCAGGCTGCGGCCAGTTCGGCGATGCGCTGCCCGAGCTGCGCGACGTCGAGTTCGTCGAGCGGACGGTTGAGGGTCTGCACCGCGTCGTGCCGCATGTCGGCGATCACGCAGCCCAGCGCCGAGGTCACGCCGGGGTAGCGCGGCACGATGCCGATCGCGACGCCGACCTCGCGCATCATCGCGCACACGTGCAGCGCCCCGCCGCCGCCGAAGGGCATGTAGGCGAAGCGGCGCGGATCGTGGCCGCGCTCGATCGACACCAGCCGGATCGCACCCGCCATGCGCGCGTTGGCGACCGTCAGGATCGCCTCCGCCGCCTGGTGCACGTCGAGCCCGAGCGGCTTCGCGACATGCAGGTCGATCGCCTCGAAGGACTTGCCCGCATCCAGCGCCGCCAGCAGGCCGCCGCCCAGCGGCCGGTCGGCGGCGATGCGGCCGAGCAGCACGTTGGCGTCGGTCACCGTCGGGCGCATGTTGCCGCGGCCGTAGCAGGCCGGCCCCGGGATGCTGCCGGCCGATTCGGGACCGACCTGGAGCATGCCGCTGGCGTCGACCGAGGCGATCGAGCCGCCGCCGGCGCCGATGGTCTCGATCTGGATCATCGGCGAGCGGATCACCATGCCGAACTCGATCGCGGTCTGCGCCGCCAGCGCGGCCTCGCCGTTGGCGACCAGCGAGACGTCGAACGATGTGCCGCCCATGTCGCCGGTGATCGCATTCGGGAAGCCCGCCGCCCGCGCGATCGCCGCGCAGGCAATCACGCCGGCCGCCGGGCCCGACAGCGCGGTGCGCACCGGCAGGTCGCTGGCGGTCTGGCGCGACATCACGCCGCCGTTGCTCTGCACCACCAGCAGTTCGCCGTCGAAGCCCTGGCCGCGCAGGTCCGACTCCAGCCGTTCGAGGTAGCTGCCGACCACCGGCTGCAGCGCCGCATTGAGCGTGGCGGTCGAGCAGCGCTCGAATTCGCGGATCTCGGGCAGCACCTCGCAGGCCGAGGTGACATGGGCGTTGGGCCACAGTTCGCGCACCGCGGCGACGGCCAGCCGTTCGTTCTCGGGGTTGGCGTAGGTGTTGATGAAGAACACGCACACCGCCTCGCAGCCGGCCTCCAGCAGCGCGCGGGCCTCGTCGCGGACCTGGTCGAGGTCGACCGGCGTGTGCAGCGTGCCGTCGGCCAGCACGCGCTCGTCGACCTCGCGCCGCAGGTCGCGCGGCACCACCGGCACGAAGCTGCCGCGCAGGCCCCAGGTCTGGGGCCGGTCGCGCCGGCGCATCTCGAGCACGTCGCGAAAACCGCGCGTGGTGATGATGCCGGTGCGCGCCACCTTGCGCTCGAGCAGCGCATTGGTGCCGACCGTGGTGCCGTGCACGATGGTCGCGATGGCCGCTGCCGAGTCGGCCACGCGGGCCACGCCGTTCATGAAGCCGCGCGCTTCCTCGCCGCGGGTCGACGGCACCTTGACGATGCGCGCCGTGCCGTTCGACTCGTCGAGCACGAACAGGTCGGTGAAGGTGCCGCCGACGTCGACGCCGACGACCAGGGATTGGCTGGGGGAAGTCATTCGGACGCCTTCTTGGTTGCATCGGCGGTGGCGCTCACGTAGCCCATCGCCAGGTCGCGCTCGCGCTGTTCGGGTGCGCGCTCGGCGGCGCTGCCCCAGCCGCCGCCGCCGGGGGTTTCGAGGCGCACCCGCTGGCCGCGCACCAGCTGGATGCCGCGCATCTTCGACACCATCGGCGGCTCGTGCCAGGCGCCTTCGTTCTCGTAGCGGAAGACGTTCAACGCGCCGGCACCGCCGCCCGCGATGCCCTTGGGCGGCGAAGTGCCGCGCTCGCCGAAGACGAAGGCTTCGGCCGCCTGCTCCAGCAGTTCGATCTCGTAGACCGCGCCAAGGCCGCCGCGATGGCGGCCGTCGCCGCCCGAATCGGCGCGCAGCGACCATTCGGTGAAGCGCACCGGGTAGGCCGCCTCGAGGATCTCGAGCGGCGGGATGGTGGCGGTGGAGATCGGCGCGTTGCCGTGCGAGAGCCCGTCGCCGCCGGAATGGCCGCCATGCCCGCCGCCGAAGAAGCTGAACATCACCCAGCGCTGGCCCTCGCGCCCGGCGTCGCTGCGGTGGCCGGCGATCGACAGCGCGTTGATGGTGCCGTAGGCCTGCGCCACCGCCCGCGTCGGATCGGCCTGGGCGGCGGCGCTGAAGATCACGTCGATCATGCGCAGGATGGTCTCGGTGTAGCCGCCGACCGGCCGCGGCCGCTCGGCGCTGATCACCAGCCGGTCGGGCAGGACGAAGTCCACCGCATCGAGCACGCCGGCATTCGCCGGTACGTCCGGGAACAGGTGCTTCAGCGCCACGTAGCAGGCCGCGATCGCGGTGGCGCGCGAGATGTTCACCGGGCCCGCGCATTGCGGCGAGGTGCGCGAGAAGTCGAGCAGCAGCCGGTCGCCGGCCACCGTCATGTCGAGCGCGATGGTGAGCGGCTCGTTGACGATGCCGTCGTTGTCGAGCACGTCCTCGAAGCTGTAGCGGCCGTCCGGCAGCGAGGCAATGTGCGAGCGCATCAGGCGCAGCGCGCGGCTGCGCAGCTCGCCCATGGCCTGCAGCACCGGCGCGTCGCCGTACTCGTCGAGCAGGCCGTGCAGCCGCCTGGCGCCCAGTTCCAGCGCGGCCAGCTGGCCGTTGAGGTCGCCCCAGAGGCTTTCGGGCAGCCGTGTGTTGGCGCGCAGGATCGCCAGCACGTCGGGGTCGAGCACGCCGTCGCGCACGATGCGCACCGGCGGGATCTGCACCGCCTCCTGCCAGCATTCGGTGGCGGCCGGGTTGTAGTTGCCGGGCACCGCGCCGCCGACGTCGTGCCAATGGGCGGCCGAGGCCATGTAGCAATAGAGCCGGCCGTCGCGGAAGAAGGGCCGCACCAGCTTGAAGTCGTTGGCGTGCGTGCCGCCGTCGTAGGGGTCGTTGCTGATCCAGATGTCGCCGTCCTTCATGCCGCCGCGCGGCGCTGCCGCGGCCGCGGTCGCGCGCACCGCGAAGGCCATGGCGCCGACGAACACCGGCAGGCCCGACTTGCCCTGCACCAGCGTGTCGCCGCTGGCGGCGTCGTAGAGGCCGTGGCAGGCATCGTGGGCCTCGGCAATGATGGGATTGAAGGCGCTGCGGTAGAGCGTCGCGTCCATCTCGTCGGCGACCTGTTCGAGCCGGCCGCGCAGCACCGCGAGCGTGACCGGGTCCATCGGGGGGTGGGAAGCGTCGTTCATGGTTCGGTACTTTCTTTGGCGAAGCGCTGCCGCAGCTGCTTCATGAGGCCGCCTGCGCGGACCATGTCCATCAGGAATCCGGGCACCGGCTCGCAGGCCAGCAGCCGGCCGTCGGGCGCCGCGACCGAGGGGCGTGCGATGTCGAGGGCGACGCGGTCGCCGTCCTTCAGCGTCTCGGCCTCGGGGCAGGTCAGCAGCAGCAAGCCCAGGTTGAAGGCGTTGCGGAAATAGAGCCCGCCGTACGAAGGCGCGATCACCGCCGCCACGCCCAGGTGCACCAGCACGGCGGCCGCCTGCTCGCGCGACGAGCCGATGCCGAAATTCGGCCCGGCCACGATCAGGTCGCCGGGCCGCACCTCGCGGGCGAACTCGGGGCGCACGGCTTCGAGGCAATGCCGGGCGATGACGTCGATGCCGTGCTTCATCGCATGGCCCGGCGCCAAGGCGTCGGTGTCGACATCGGCGCCGAGGCGCCAGACGCGGTGCGACGTCATGCCAGCACCTCGCGCGGATCGGTCACGCGGCCGCACAGTGCGGCCGCAGCCACGGTGTACGGGGAGCCGAGATAGACCTGCGCCGTGGGCGAGCCCATGCGGCCCTTGAAGTTGCGTGCCGTGGTGGAGATCACGGTGAGGTCGTCGCCCATCGGGTCGCCGTAGCCCGAGCAGGCGCCGCAGGCGGTGGGAAAGAGCTCGGCGCCGGCGTCGAGCAGTGCCTGCAGCACGCCCTCGTCGCGGGCCCGCTGCTGGTCGAGCAGGCTGGCCGGCGCGACGATCAGCCGCACGCCGGCCGCCACCTTGTGGCCGCGCAGCACCTCGGCCGCGGCCCGCAGGTCGTCGAGCTTGGCGCCGGTGCAGGCGCCGATGTAGGCGACGTCGATCGGCGTGCCGAGGTACCGGCTCACGCCATGCGCGTTCGCCGGGCTGTGCGGCGCCGCCACGTAGGGTTCGAGCGTCGAGGCATCGAAGCGGTGGCGCGTCAAGTCCGCGCCTTCATCGGTGAACCACGGCGCCGTGTCGATCGACGGTGCACCGGCTTCGGCGAGGAAGGCCGAGGTCGTCGCGTCGGGCGCGATCAGCCCGACCTGCCCGCCGAGTTCGGCGCTCATGTTCGACAGCGTCATGCGCTCCTGCATCGACAGCGCCTGCACCGCCGGCCCGCAGAACTCGACCGCCTGGTAGCGCCCGCCATTCATGCCGAAGCGCGACAGCATGTGCAGCATCATGTCCTTGGCAGTCACGCCGGCGGGCAGCCGGCCGTCCCACCACATCTGGATCGTCTCGGGCACGCGCAGCCAGATCTCGCCGCTGACCACCACGCCGAGCATCTCGGTGCTGCCGATGCCGAACATGTAGGCACCGAAGGCGCCGCCGGTGGGCGAGTGCGAATCGCCGCCCACGCACAGCATGCCGGGCCGGATGTGGCCGTGCTGCGGCACCACCACGTGGCAGATGCCCTGGCTGTCGTAGACATGCGGCAGCCGCTGGTCGCGGGCCCAGTCGCGGGCGATGCGCACGATGCGGCGCGAATCGTCGTCGCGCTCGGGCACGTAGTGGTCCATCACCAGCACGATGCGCGACCGGTCCCAGATCTGCGCCCCGAGTTCCTCCAGCATCGGCTGCAGGCGGCGCGGGCCCGAGGAGTCGTGGAACATCGCCAGGTCGACCTCGCAGGTCACGATCTCGCCGACCGCGACCGCCGCCCGGCCGCAGGCCCGGGCGATGAGCTTCTGCGCCAGCGTCTGCGGCGCCGGTGGGAGAGCGGAGACGGGCGCGCTCATTCCGGCCTCGCGCCCGAATACTTGACCACCTGCGCCCAGCGCTTGATCTCGCTCTGGACGAAGGGTGCGAACTGTTCGGGCGTGTTGCCGACCGCGATCACGCCCTCGCTGTCGAAGCGCTTGCGCATCGCCGGCTCGCCGATCGCCTGCCGGGCGGCGTCCGCCAGGCGGCGCGTCGTTTCGGGCGGCATGCGCGCCGGCCCGAACAGGCCGAACCAGGCGCTCGATTCGTAGCCGGGCAAGGTCTCGGCAATGGCCGGCAGGTCGGGGAACTCGGGCAGCCGCTTGGCCGAGGTCACGCCCAGCGCCTTCAGCTTGCCGGCCTTGATGTGCTGCTGCACGTTGCCGACCGCCGCGAACATCAGCTGCACCTGGCCCGCCAGCACGTCCTGCACGGCCGGCGCGGTGCCCCGGTACGGGATGTTCACGATGTAGACGCCCGACTGCATCTTGAAGGCCTCGCCCGCCATGTGCAGCGACGAGCCCAGCGCGCCGATGGCGAAGTTGAGCTGGCCCGGCTTGGCCTTGGCCAGCGCGATCAGTTCGCGCACGTTGTTCGCCGGCAGCGACGGATGGGCGACCAGGATCGACGGCGAGGTCGCGACGCAGCTCAGGGCCGTGAAATCCTTCACCGGATCGAAGGGCAGCGTGGGATAGAGCGTCGCATTGATCGCATGGCTGGTGAAGCTCAGCAGCAGCGTGTTGCCGTCGGGCGGCGCCTTGGCGACAACCTCGGCGGCGATGTTGCCGCCGGCGCCGGGCCGGTTCTCGACGATCACCGTGCGGCCCAGCACCGGGCCCATGCCGGCCGCCAGGGTGCGGGCGATGGTGTCGGTCGAGCCGCCGGCCGGTGCGCCGACCAGCAGCCGGATGGGCGCGTTGCCGATCTGGGCCCGGGCGCTGCCGGCCAGCGCCGTCGTGGCGGCGATGAGGATGTCTCTGCGTTTCATGGTCTTTCCTTGTGGGGTCGCCGCAGGCTCAGAGCCCGAGGTAGGCGCGGCGCAGGTCGTCGCTGCCGAGCAGTTCGTCCGGCGCGCCCGAGAAGCGCACGCTGCCGTTCTCCAGCACGTAGGCGCGGTCGGCGATCTCCAGCGACTGGCCGACGTTCTGCTCGACCAGCAGCACGGCGAGGCCGCCGTCGCGCAGCTGCCGGATCAGCGTGAACATCTCCTCGACCAGCAGCGGCGACAGGCCGAGCGAGGGCTCGTCGAGGATCAGCAGCACGGGCTCTGCCATCAGGCCGCGGCCGATGGCCAGCATCTGCTGCTCGCCGCCGCTCATGGTGCCGGCGTTCTGCCGGATGCGCTCGCGCAGCCGGGGGAAGATGCCGAACACCTTCTCCAGGTTGGCGGCCCGGCGTTCGCGGGCCCGCGTGAAGGAGCCGAGCTCGAGGTTCTCCAGCACGCTGAGGTTGGGGAACACCTTGCGGCCTTCGGGCACCTGGATCAGGCCGGCCTTGACGACCTCGCGGTAGTGGGCGCCGCTCAAATCCTTGCCGTCGAAGCGGACGCTGCCGCTCCAGGCCGGGCACAGGCCGCAGACCATCTTGTTCAAGGTCGACTTCCCGGCGCCGTTGCTGCCGAGCAGCGCGACCATCTCGCCGGCCTTCACCTGCAGGTCGACGCCGCGCAGCACCTCGACCCGGCCGTAGCCGCCGCGCAGGCCCTGGATGTCCAGCAATGCGGTCATGCCTTGGCCTCCTTCGCCGCAGCCGCCTTGCGCAGCCGCGCCGCGGTGCCGTGGCCCAGGTAGGCCTCCACCACCTTGTCGTTCGAGGTCACCTCGGCCGGACTGCCCTCGGCGATCAGCTGGCCCTGCGCCAGCACCCACACGTGCTCGGCCAGATTCATCACGGCCTGCATCACGTGCTCGATCATCAGCACGGTGACGCCGCCGTCGGCGATGCCGCGCACCACCGGCATCATCTCGGCGATCTCCTGCGGGTTGAGGCCGGCCAGCACTTCGTCGAGCAGCAGCAGGCGCGGCTGGGTCGCCAGCGCGCGTGCCAGTTCGAGCCGCTTGCGGCCAGCGACCGTGAGGTCGGAAGCCGGCTTGTCGAGCTGCGCCGCCAGGCCCACGCGCTGCGCCACCTCATCCGCGCGACGCAGCGCCGCGCCACGGCTGCGCTCGTGCAGGTGCACGCCGACCGCGATGTTCTCGCGCACCGTCTGGGCCGCGAAGGGCTTCACGATCTGGAAGGTGCGCGTCATGCCCAGCAGGGCGTTGCGGTGCGGCTCGCGGCCCGTGATGTCCTGGCCCGCGAAGCGCACCGTGCCGGTGTCCGGCTTGAGGAAGCCCGACATCAGCGCGAACAGCGTGGTCTTGCCGGCGCCGTTGGGGCCGATCAGCGCGCTCAGGCTGCCTTCGGCCACGGACAGGCTCACGCCCTGCACCGCCTTCAGGCCGCCGAAGGAACGGGAGATGCCATTCAGCACCAGCAGCGGTTCAGCCACGGGGACCTCCCTTCGCGGCAGCCCAGAGCTGGCGCACCGAGAGCCCCACGCCGGCGATGCCGCGCGGCAGGAAGATCACGATCAGCACCAGCACCGTGCCGTAGATCACCATGTTGATGCCCGGCAGCTCGCCGAACAGGTTGCGCGTGAGGTCGGCCAGCAGATGCAGCACCACCGCGCCCAGCACCGGCCCCCACAGGGTGCCGACGCCGCCGACGATGGCGCCGACCAGCGCCTCGACCGAGGTCGCCGAGCCGTAGGCGATGCCCGGGTCGATGTACTGGAAGACCTGCACGTAGAAGGCGCCGGCCGCGCCCATGAAGGCGGCCGAGAGGCCGATCGCGCCAAGCTTGACGCGAAACGGGTTCACGCCCACCGCGCGCGCCGCGTCCTCGTTGTCGCGCACTGCCTGCAGCCAGGCGCCGAAGCGGCCGTTGCGAAGCCACCAGGTGACCAGCAGCGCCGCGACCACGAAGGCCAGCACCACCCACAGGTAGCCGGCACGCGACGCGAACTGCAGGTTCGACGGCGCTTCGCGCAGGGGCAGCATCAGCCCGACGCCGCCGCCGGTGAACGGCACCGAGAGCGCGACGATGCGAAAGACCTCGGCGAAGGCCAGCGTGACCAGTGCGAAGTAGGAGCCCTTGAGCCCGTAGCGAAAGCTCAAGCCGCCAATGAACAGCCCGACGAGCGCGGCACCGACCACCGCCAGCCCGAGTGCAACCCAGGCGTTGAGGCCGCCCTGCAGCTGCGCGATCGCCTGGATGTAAGCGCCGCTGCCGAAGAACAGCGCATGGCCGAAGGAGAACTGGCCGCCGAAGCCGCCGAGGATGTTCCAGGCCTGCGCGATCAGCGTGGCGTAGAGCGCCATCATCACGAAGTTGAGCGTCGCGCCCGAGGAAGTGGCCAGCGGCACGCAGGCCACCAGCAGGGCGAACAGCGCGATGGCCAGCAGTTGACGAGGACCGCTCATGCCTTCGCTCCGAACATGCCCTGCGGGCGGAACAGCACGACCCCGATGAAGATCGCGAAGATGCCGATCTGCCCCAGCGACTCGCCCAGGTACAGGCCGCCGAGCGATTCGACGATGCCGACCAGGAAGCCGCCGATCAGCGCGCCGACGAAACTGCCCATGCCGCCCAGCACCACGATCGTGAAGGCCACCAGCACGAAGCCGCCGCCGACCTGCGGGTTGACGTAGTAGGCCGGCAGCAGGAAGCAGGCGGCGGCGCCGAGGCAGGCCAGGCCGATGCCGAAGCTCATCGCATAGACATGGTCGACGTCGATGCCCATCAGCTTGGCGCCCTCCTTCTCCTTGGCGACCGCGCGGATCGCCCGGCCCAGGTCGGTGCGGCCCATGACCCAGAACAGCAGCGCCGACACCACCAGCGCCCCGGCGAAGGCCACCAGCTTGGGCACCGCGATCATCGCCGGCCCGATGGCCACCGTGCTGAGCGCGTAGGCGGTGTCGATGTTGCGGGTGTCCGACTTGAAGAACAGCAGCGCCAGGTTCTCCATCACGATCGCGATGCCGAGCGTGACCAGCAGGATGTTCTCGTCCTTGCCGTGGCCGGCGCGGTTGATGACCAGGCGCTGCAGCCCGTAGCCGAGCGCGAACATCCCGGGGATGACGATCGGCAACGCGAGGTAGGGGTCGATGCCCCAGCGCTCCTTGAGGAAGTACACCGCATACAAGGCCAGCATCAGCGAGGCGCCGTGGGCGAAATTGATGATGTGCAGCACGCCGTAGATCAGCGTGAGCCCGAGCGCGATCAAGGCATAGACCGCGCCGGTCGTCAGGCCGTTCAGGACCGACGAGAAAAGGATGCTGGGGTCGAACATGGGCGGTATCGGTGGGGCCGCCCGCACCGCGGGGCGCGGCCGGGCGACGTGTTCGCCGGATCAGGCGTTGAGCGGGAACATCGGCTCGACCTCGCGGAACTCGCGCGGAATGATCACCTTGATGTCGTTCTTCACGACCTGCGTCATCAGCGGCTGCGCGCCCTCGTTCTGGCCGTTGACGAACTTCGTCGGGCCGTACGGCATGATGTGGTTCGCGAAGGCGCTCTTCTCCAGCGCGTCGATGATGGCCGCACGCTCGCTCGATTTGGCGCGCTCCAGCGCATCGGCCAGCAGCGTCATCGCGGTGTAGGTCATGAAGACCTCGTAGCTGAAGAACTGGCCCTGCGCCTCGACCCGCTTTCGCAGCTCGGCCGAGCGCTTGTCCTTCGGGTTGAACCAGTGGTTGCAGTCGATGATGCCGTTGGCCGCGTCCGGGAACTCCTTGACGAACTTGTAGCTCGACGCCGCCCCGCCCAGCACCGAGAAGATCGCCTTCGGCTGCACCTTCTGCTGCTGCATGGTGCGCACCAGCAGCGCGTACTCGTTGTAGTAGTTGGCCGGGATCACGATGTCGGGGTTGATCGACTTCATGCGCAGCACGATGTTGTTGAAGTCGCGCGTCGGATTGGCGTGCTTCACGACCTCCTTCACCTCGAAGCCGTAGCCCGGCAGCTCGCGCGACAGCAGCGCCGCCGTGCCGGAGCCGAACAGCGAGTCCTCGTGGACGATCATCACCGTCTTGGCCGGATTGCCCGCGGCCTTGTTGAGCACCAGCAGGTTGGCCATCGCGACCTCGGTCGACTTCTTGTAGCCGGGGCCGAAGCGGAAGGTGTTCTTGAGGCCGCGCTCGACGATCTGGTCGGCCACGCCGACATCGACCACGTGCGGCAGGTTGTACTTGGCGGCGGCCTGCGTGGTGGCCAGGCAGATCGCCGACGCGAAGGCGCCGACGATGGCCGACACGCCGGCCTCGTTCATCTTCTCGACCTCGGCGGCGCCGGCCTGCGGCTGCGACTGGGCGTCGCCGAGCAGGGCCTCGAGCTTGGCGCCGCCCAGCGACTTGATGCCGCCGGCCTTGTTGATGTCCTCGATCGCCATCAGCGCACCGAGCCGGCACTGCTGGCCCGAATAGGCGAGTGCGCCGGTCACGGGATGGAGCACCCCGACCTTGATCGGCTTGGGCTGGGCGCCGGCCACCAGCGGGAAGGCGATGGCGGAGGCCACGGCGGCGGATTGCGACATGAAGCGGCGGCGGTCCGGGCGATCGAAGCGATGGGGCATGGTGCTTTCCTTTTTCTTCAGTTGAACTGGGCTGACACGTCTTTGCTGACCCACACCTTGGCGTCGATGCTGCCGACGCGCGACAGTTGCATCTCGTAGGTGTAGCGATCGGGCCGGTAGAAGCCGTGCAGCCACTGCACCGGGCGTTCGGCTTCGTCGTAGATGAGGCGGCGCACGGCCAGCAGGGCCGAGCCGACCGAGACTTCGAGGTGCTCCGCGAGCACGTTGTCGGCCAGCCGCGCCGTGATGGTCTGGTGCGCGCGGCCGACCTTGACGCCGGACTCCTCGAGCAGCACCAGGATCGGCTTCTTCGCCAGTTCGCGGCGGCCGAACTTGCGCGCGATGTCGTTCGGCACGTAGGTCGTGATGTGCGACAGCGGCCCCTCGCGCGTCGAGCGCACCCGCACCGCCTTCTGCACCGCGTCACCGAGCTGCAGCTGCAGCGCCTCGGCGACCTGGGTCGAGGCGTTGATGGTCGCCACGTCGATCACCTTGACCGAAGTGTGCAGGCCCATCGTGACCAGGTTCTCGAGCAGGCCGCGCAGGTTGGCGCGCGCCATGCCGTCGGCCGCGCGCGGCTCCGCGCTCGCCGCCGGCGCCACCGGGCGCGTGCGCCGGCCGGGGTTGCGCGAGATCAGGCCCTCGGAGGACAGCTGGCCAAGGGCCCGCCGCACCGTGACACGGGCGACGCCGAACTGCGCCATCAGGGCCAGTTCACCGGGCAGGCCGTCGGCGAAACGCCCTTCCTCGAGTTGCTCGCGCAGCACCAGATAGATCTGGTGGTACTTCGGCAAGGGCATCTGCGACATGCCCGCGATGGTTGGGCACTTCTATTGTTCTGTCAATGGGACATTTGATACCGCGCTGGGACGCGTCCGTGCCGCTCAGGACTCGCCGGCAACGTCCCGCGTCGACTCGCGCACCACCAGCTCGGGCCGCAGCACCACCGTGAAGGCCGACGGCGCCCGGCCCTCGATGCCGTCGAACAGCATCTCGGCCGCGCGCCAGCCGAGCTCGCGGTGCGGCAGCCGGATCGTGGTGAGCGGCGGGTTGACCATGTCGACCAGCGGCATGTCGTTGTGGCCGGTGATCGAGATGTCCTGCGGCACGCGCAGGCCGCGCTCACGCAGCACGTCATAGGCCCCGAGCGCCACCAGGTCGTTGCAGCACACCACGGCCTGCGGCCGTTCGTGGCCATCGAGCAGCCGCTGCATGGCGGCGCGGCCGGCCTCGCGGCTGTAGCCCTCGCATTCCTCGACGCTGGCCAGTTCCAGCCCGCGGTCGCGCAGCGCCTGCTCGACGCCCTGGCGCCGGCCGACGCCGGTCGGCACGTTCTGCGGGCCGGCCAGGTGGGCGATGCGGCGATGGCCCAGCGACACCAGGTGATCGACCGCCAGCTTCATCGCCAGCCGGTCGTCGCTCACCACGGCGGGCAGGCGCCCGGTCTCGTCGGCCCGGTTGACCAGCACCGCCTGCAGGCCGGCCTTGCCGATGTAGTCGACCAGCGGGTCGTCGCGGGTGGCGATCGCCAGCACCAGCCCGTCGACCCGCTGCGCCAGCATCCGCTCGACGATCGGCCGCGCCAGCGCGTGGTCGACCACGTTGGTCACGAAGACGAAGTAGCCGCGCGCCGCCGCGCTGGCCTCGATGCCCTGCAGGATCGGCGGGAACACCGGGTTGGTGATGTCGGGCACCAGCACCCCGATGGTGTGAGTGCGGCCGGTGCGCAGCGCCGACGCCGCCCGGTTGGGCCGGTAGCCGAGCTTGCGCGCGGCCTCCTCGACCACCTTCAGCACCTCGGCGCTGATCAGGCTGCGCTTGTCCGGATTGAGCGCGCGCGAGACCGTCGAGACATGCACGCCGGCGGCCTGCGCGACGTCGCGGATGGTGACGGTGGACGAGGGTTGAGGGTTCATGAGTGCAAACGATTGAAGGCGCAATTCGGGACGGTTCTGCCATTTTCCACGATGAGCGCATGGATATGCGGATTTTACTTTCCGGAGAAATCGGGGAATAATTTGCAAACGTTTGCATAAAAGGCCCACCACCCCATGAACATCGTGACCACCCCCGAATCGGTGCTCCAGATCGCCCTCCAGGCGATGGAGCGCACGCCCGACCCGCGCCTGCGCAGCGTGATGGCCGCCCTGACCCGCCACCTGCACGCCTTCGTGCGCGAGGTCGAACTCAGCGAGGACGAATTCGAGCGCGCGCTCGAATTCCTGGTCGCGATCGGCCAGGCCAGCGGCGAGACCAAGAACGAGGTGGTGCTGGCGGCCGACCTGCTGGGCGTCTCCACCCTGGTGGCGCTGCAGAACAACCAGGACCCGCAGGGCGAGTCGCCGGCCGCGCTGCTGGGCCCGTTCTGGCGCGCCAACGCGCCGCTCTGCGACGGCGGCGAGAACATCGCGCGCTCGGAGACGCCGGGCGTGCCGCTGGAGGTCGCCGGCACCGTGCGCGACGGCGCCGGCCGGCCGGTGGCGGACGCCATCCTCGACGTCTGGCAGGCCTCGCCGGTCGGCCTCTACGAGAACCAGGACCCGGCGCAGCAGGACATGAACCTGCGCGGCCGCTTCAAGACCGATGCCGAGGGCCGCTTCCATTTCCGCAGCGTGCGGCCGGCCGGCTACCCGGTGCCGACCGACGGCCCCTGCGGCGACCTGCTGCGGGCCCAACTGCGGCATCCCAACCGGCCGGCGCACCTGCACTTCATGGTCAGCAAGCCGGGCCACAAGGTGCTCGTCACCCAGGTCTTCGCGGACGACGACGAGAACCTCGAGAGCGACCCGGTGTTCGGCGTCACGCGCCAGCTGATCGGCCGCTTCGAACCCCAGCAGGCCGGCGGCCACGCGACGCTGCAGTACGACTTCGTGCTCGAGCCCGGCGAGATGAAGTTCCCGCGCCCGCCGATTCCGTGAACACCTCGAACGACCGAATCTTTCAACCTTGGAATCCCATGAGCTTTGAACCCACTTCCCGACTCGACGGCAAGGTCGCCGTCATCACCGGCGGCCTCGGCGCCATCGGCTACGCGAGCGCACGCCGGCTCGCCGCGCTCGGCGCCAGCTGCGTGCTGCTGCACCGCAAGGGCGATGACGCCGACGCCCGCGCCGCGGCCTTGCCGCAGGCCGAGGGCCAGCGCCATTCGGCGCTGCGCGCCGACATCGTCGACACGCCCAGCCTGCAGCGCGCCGCCGCCGCCGTGCAGGCGGGCTACGGCCGCTGCGACATCCTGGTCAACAGCGCCGGCCACACCCAGCCGGTGCCTGCCACCGACCTCGATGCCCTGACCGACGAGCTGATCGACGACCTGCTGCGCGCCAACTTCCGCGGCGTGTTCGCCACCATCCGGGCCTTCGCGCCGATGCTCAAGGCCAGCGGCGATGGCCTGGTGGTCAACGTCTCGTCGATCGCCGGCTTCACCGGGGTCGGCAGCAACCTGGCCTATGTCGCGGCCAAGGCCGGGCTCGACGTCGTCGGCGATGCGCTGGCCAAGGCCCTGGCACCGGCGGTGCGCGTGGTCTCGGTCTCGCCGGGCGCGGTCGACTCCGGCTTCGTGCCCGGCCGCGGCGGCGAATTCGCCGCCCGCATGGCCGCCACCACGCCGCTCGGACGCATCGGCCTGCCCGAAGACGTCGCCGCCACCGTCGAGGCCCTGGCGACCACGCTGCGCTTCGTGACCGGCACCCGCATCGTGGTCGATGGAGGGCGCCACCTGTGAACGCCAAGACGCTGATCACCTGCGCCGTCACGGGCAACCTCGTGAAGCCCGAGCAGACGCCGCACCTGCCGATCACGCCGGCGCAGATCGCCGACGAATGCCTGGCCGCGGCCGAGGCCGGCGCCGGCCAGGTGCACATCCACGTGCGCGATCCCGAGACCGGCAAGCCCTCGATGCAGGTCGAGCTCTACCGCGACGTGGTCGACCGCATCCGACGCCAGAACCGCGAACTCATCATCAACCTCACCACCGGTCCCGGCGGCCGCTTCGTCCCGAGCGAGGACGACCCGAAGGTCGCCGCGCCGGGCAGCACGCTGCTGCCGCCCGAGAAACGGGTCGAGCACATCGCGCTGATCAAGCCCGACGTCTGCTCGCTGGACCTCAACACGATGAACTCCGGCCCCGACGTGGTCATGAACACGCCGAAGAACGTGCGCCGCATGGCGCGCGTGATCCGCGAAGCGGGCGTCAAGCCCGAGCTCGAGATCTTCGACTCGGGCGACATCCACCTGGCGCTCGACCTGATCGCCGACGGCACGCTCGAAGGGCCCGCGATGTGGACCTTCGTCCTCGGCGTGAAGTACGGCTTCGCGCCGACGCCCGAGACCCTGCTCTATGCCCGCAACATGCTGCCGCGCGGCGCCTTCTGGAGCGCCTTCGGCATCGGCCGGATGGAGTTCCCGATCGTGGCGCAGGCCTGGCTCATGGGCGGCCACGTGCGGGTCGGCATGGAAGACAACATCTACCTCGGCAAGGGCGTGCTGGCCGAAAGCAACGCGCAGCTGGTCGCCAAGGCCCGGGACATCATCGAGAGCCTGGGCGGCGAGGTGGCTTCGGCGCGCGAGGCGCGCGCCGCGCTGGGACTGGAAGGAGGCCGCGCATGAACGCCGTGACCGTGAACGACAGCGCCCGCGCCTTGCGCCTGGCCCAGAAGGCGGCCGACCTCGGCGCCCTGCAGCTCGATGCCGCCGCCCAGCCCGAGCCGGTCGCCAAGCCCGGCTTCGCGGTGGTGCGGGTCGGCGCCGCGGCGGTCAATCCGAGCGACGTCAAGGCGGCGCTCGGGCTGATGCCGCAGGCCGCATGGCCGCGCACCCCGGGACGCGACTTCGCCGGCGTGGTGGTCGACGGCCCCAGCGAATGGATCGGCCGCGAGGTCTATGGCTCCGGCGGCGACATCGGCATCACCCGCGACGGCTCGCATGCCCGTTTCCTGGTGCTGCCGGTGGCGGCCCTGCGCGACCGTCCGCGCAGCATCTCGATGGACGAATCGGGCGCGGTCGGCGTGCCCTTCGTCACCGCCTACGAGGGCTTCCGGCGCAGCGGCATGCCGCAGCAGGGGCAGACGGTGCTGGTGCTGGGCGCCAACGGCAAGGTCGGCCAGGCGGCGGTGCAGCTGGCGGCCCAGGGCGGCGCCCGCGTGATCGCGGTGCAACGCAGGGCGGGGCCCTTCGAGGGCTTCGCCTGCGCCGCGGTCGAGACGCTCGATGCCACGCAGGGCGACATCGCGGCGCGGGTGCGCGAGCTCACCGGCGGACGCGGCGTCGACATCGCCTACAACACCGTGGGCAGCGCCTACTTCGACGCGGCCAACAAGGCGATGGGCAAGGGGGCGACGCAGATCCTGATCTCGACCCAGGACCGCGCGGTGTCCTTCGACATCTTCGCCTTCTACCGCGGCATGCACACCTATGTCGGCATCGACTCGCTGGCGATGGACTGCGTGGCCGCGACCGGCCAGCTCGACGCCATGCGCGAAGGCTTCGAGCGCGGCACGCTGAAACCCTTTCCGGTGGCCCGCGCCTTCACGCTCGACCAGGCCGCGGAGGCCTACCGGCTGGTGCTGTCGGGCAGCACCGACCGCGTCGTGCTGCGGCCCTGAGGAGACGCCGCCATGCACCTGACCCGATTCGAGCAGGCGCCGGCCTACGAGGCGCCCAACCATTTCGACATGCGCTGCCTGCGGCTGCAGGGCAAAGAGGCCGGGCCCTCGACCCAGATGTGGATGGGCATGAGCCAGATCCTGCCGGGCGGCCACACCACGCTCGATGGCTCGCCCATCGAGAAGCTCTACCTGGTGCTCGAGGGGCGCCTGACCGTGGTCAGCGAACTCGACGGCCGCCAGGAAGAGCACGAGCTCGGCCCCTGGGACAGCTGCCGCTTCGCGCCGGGCGAGAAGCGCCAGCTGCTGAACCGCAGCCCGCGGCCGGTGCTGGTCGCGCTGGTCATGGCCAACGCGGCGCCCGGCTGAGCGCCCTCGCATTTCTCGTCGTTCCCCACACGCATCATTCCAACGGAGACCCACCCATGACGACATCCTTCTTCGGCCGGCGCCAGCTGCTGGCGGCCGCCATCGCCCTGTGCGCCTTCCCGGCCGTCCAGGCGCAGGGCGACTGGCCGCGCGGCCAGACGATCCGGATGGTGGTGCCCTTCACGGCCGGCAGCGGCACCGACATCGTGGCCCGGCTGGTGGCCGAGCGGCTGGGGCCGGCGCTCGGCACCAGCGTCATCATCGACAACAAGCCGGGCGCCGGCGGCACGCTGGGCGCGGCGCAGGTCGCCAAGGCGGCGCCCGACGGCTACACGCTGCTGGTGCATTCGGCGGGGCACTTGGTGAATCCGTCGATCTACCCGGGCCTCAGCTACGACACGCTGAAGGACTTCGCCGGCGTCACGCCGCTGGCCAGCCTGCCCAACGTGCTGGTCGCCCCGCCCGGTCGCTTCGCCGACGTGAAGGACCTGGTGGCGCAGGCCAAGGCCAAGCCCGCGGGCTTCAACTACGCCTCGGCGGGCAACGGCTCGGCGACCCACATGAACGCCGAGGTGTTCCGGCTCGCGGCCGGCCTGCAGGCCCAGCACGTGCCCTTCCGCGGCACGCCCGAAGCCATGACCGAGGTGATGGGCGGGCGGGTCGACTGGTTCTTCGCGCCGATGGTCTCGGCGCTGCCGCTGATCAAGGACGGGCGGCTGAAGGCGCTGGCGGTCGGAACGGGCAAGCGCTCGTCCGTGATGCCGCAGGTGCCCACCACGGTCGAGGCCGGCGTGCCCGGCTCGGAGTACCTGTTCTGGGTCGGCCTGTTCGCGCCGGCGAAGACGCCGCGGCCGGTGGTCGACCGGCTGC
The DNA here is from genome assembly GCF_030316845.1 of Variovorax davisae. Taxonomy (GTDB): domain Bacteria; phylum Pseudomonadota; class Gammaproteobacteria; order Burkholderiales; family Burkholderiaceae_C; genus Variovorax; species Variovorax davisae. Next base: position 375,141 of record NZ_JASZYS010000005.1, on the reverse strand, counting down.
AGGCCGAGGTGGCGAAGATCATGGCGGCGCCCGACCTCAAGGAGCGGCTCGACAAGCTCGGCGCCGAGCCCTTCACGATGCCGTCGGCGGACTTCGACCGCTTCCTGGCCGACCAGACCGCCAAGGCCCAGCAGGTGGTCAAGGCGGCCGGGATCAAGGTGGACTGAGCCACCTTCCGTCGATCTCAGTGAACCACCACGCGATCGCCCGACTCTCGATGCATGAAACTGGCGTTGCCAAGTGCCAGGGATACCGCGGAACCGGCTTTGCCGGGCCGCTGGTATCGCCCCCCTTGAGGGGGGAGGCGCCGCAGGCGCTTCGGGGGGTGTTTCCGTTTCAGAGTTTGAACGGCACCACTTCCTGGCGCTGTTCACCGAGGCCCTCGATGCCGAGGGTCATCACGTCGCCCTTCTTCAGGAATACCGGCTGCGGCTTCTTGCCCATGCCGACGCCCGGCGGCGTGCCGGTGGTGATGATGTCGCCGGGCTCCAGCGTGTTGAGCTGGCTCACGTAGCTCACCAGCCTGGCGACGTTGAAGATCATGGTCTTCGTGTTGCCGGTCTGCATGCGCTCGCCGTTGAGGTCGAGCCACATCGCGAGCTTCTGCGGGTTGGCGATCTCGTCGCGCGTGACCAGCCAGGGGCCGATCGGGCCGAAGGTGTCGAAGCCCTTGCCCTTGTCCCAGGTCAGGCCGCGCTCGAGCTGCCATTCGCGCTCGCTGACGTCGTTGATGACGCAGAAGCCGGCCACGTAATCGAGCGCATTCTTCTGCGAGACATAGCGCGCGCGGGTGCCGATCACCACGCCGAGCTCGACCTCCCAGTCGCCCTTGACCGAGCCCTTGGGCAGCATGACGGGATCGTTCGGCCCCTGGATGCAGCTGATGGCCTTGGTGAACACCACCGGCTCCTTGGGGATCGGCATGCCCGACTCGGCCGCGTGGTCGGCGTAGTTGAGGCCGATGGCGATGAACTTGCCGACCTGGGCCACCGGGCAGCCATAGCGCGGCTTGCCCTTGACCAGCGGCAGCTTGTCGACCTTGAGCTTGCGCAGCTTGGCCAGCGCGGCGTCGCCGAGCTGGTCGGGGCCGATGTCGCCGACCACCGCGCTCAGGTCGCGCAGCTTGCCTTCGGCATCGATGAGGCCGGGCTTCTCCTTGCCGGGGTTGCCATAGCGAACGAGTTTCATGAAGGTCCTTTGTTGTTGAATCAATAGGTGGAGCGACCGCCCGAAAGATCGAAGGTCGCGCCGGTGGAAAAAGAGCAATCCTCGGTGCACAGCCAGGCCACCATCGCGGCCACCTCCTCCACCGTGCCGAAGCGCCCCATCGGGATCTTCGACAGCATGAAGGCGATGTGGTCGGGCGTCATCTGGTCGAAGATCGCGGTCTTGACCGCCGCCGGGGTGACGCAGTTGACGCGGATGCCAGTATCGGCGAGTTCCTTGCCGAGCGACTTGGTGAGCGCGATCACGCCGGCCTTGCTCGCGCTGTAGGCACTGGCGTTGGGGTTGCCGTCCTTGCCCGCGACCGAGGCGATGTTGACGATCCGGCCCCAGCCCTGCGAACGCATCTGGCCGACCACCTCGCGGCAGCAGATGAAGAGGCCGGTCAGGTTGACCTCCATGACCTGGCGCCAGGCATCGACCGGGTAGTCCCACAGCCGCGTGTTGGGCCCGGTGATGCCGGCGCTGTTGACCAGCGCATCGATGCGCCCGGCCTGCGCCAGCGTCGCCGCCACGGCCTTGGCCACCGAAGGCTGCTGCGTGACATCGACCGTCAGCGCATAGGCCTTGGCGCCGAGCGCCCAGGCGGCCTTGGTCGCGGCCTCGCCGTCGCGGTCCCACACCGTGACGCTGCCGCCCGAGGCCAGCAGCCGCCGGGCGATGCCCAAGCCCAGGCCGGTGGCGCCGCCGGTGACGACCGCGTGGCGGCCGTTGAAGTCGAGCTGGTTCATATCATGATGCCGCCGTCGACCGTGAAGGCCTGGCCGGTCGCGAAGACCGATTCGTCGCTGGCCAGGAACACCACCACCGGCGCGATCTCCTCGGCCCGCGCGAGCCGGCCCATCGGCTGGCGCGCGATGAAGGCCTTGCGTGCTTCTTCGGGGTCGGCATTGGCGTTGATGCGGTCGCCGAGCGACGGCGTGTCGACCGTGCCAGGGCAGACCGCATTGCAGCGGATCCCCTTGGTGACGTAGTCGGCGGCCACGCTCTTGGTGAGGCCGAGCACCGCCGCCTTGGTGGTGCCGTAGACGAAGCGGTTCGGCAGGCCCTTCATGCTGGAGCAGACGCTCGCCATGTTGATGATGCTGCCGCGGCCGGCCGCGAGCATGCCAGGCAGCACCGCCTGGATGGTCCAGAACTGGGCCCGCACATTGAGGCCGAAGGCGAACTCGAGGTCGGCGTCGGCGGCATCGAGCACGCTGCCGTTGTGGACCACGCCGGCACAGTTGAAGAGCACGTCGAGCGCCGGCAGCGTCTTGACCAGCGCGCCGATGGCGGCCTTGTCGAGCACGTCGAGCTTCGCGGTCCTGACGTTGGCGACGCCGTCGAAGCGCTCGAGCAGTTTCTCGTTGACGTCGGTGGCCCAAACCGTCGCGCCCTCGGCCGCGAGTGCGAGCACGCTCGCATGGCCGATGCCCTGTCCGGCCGCGGTGACGAGCGCGGTCTTGCCCTGAAGTCTCATGGGATGTCCTCTCGAAGCTGATGGCGATGGTGATGCCGCGAAGGCCGCAGCGCATTCAGGGTTTCGCCCGATGGCCCGGCTCCGGTGCGGCTCGTATTCTGAATTGGCCTTACCACTTGTCCAATTCAGGACAACCCTTAACCCCCTCCCCGCATCCTGCACGTGCCGCTGCAAACCGTCGAGCCCCAACGCCTCTATCGGCAGATCGCCGACCAGCTGCGCGCGCTGATCGCCCAGGGCGAGTTCGCGGTCGGCGCCCGGCTGCCGGCCGAGCGCGACCTGGCCCGGCAACTCGGCGTCAGCCGGCCTTCGGTGCGCGAGGCGCTGATCGCGCTCGAAGTCGAGGGCTGGGTCGAGGTGCGCACCGGCTCGGGCGTGTACGTGCTCGACCGCTCGCACCGGGCGGCGGCGCCGGTGGCGGCGGCCGAATGGGGCCCGCTCGAACTGATCCGCGCCCGCCGCGTGGTCGAGGGCGAGACCGCGGCCCTGGCGGCCGCGCTGGGCCGGCGGCGCGACGTCGACGCCCTGAGCCGGGCCATCGAGAGCATGCGCGAGATGGCCGACCGCCACATGATGCCGCTCGCGGGCGACCGGGCCTTCCACCTGGCGATCGTCGAAGCCTGCGGCAACGCGGTGCTGTCGGAGACCGTGCAGGGCTACTGGGATTCGCGCAACGGACCGATATTCACGCGGCTCGGCGGCTACTTCGAGACCGTGAAGTCGTGGCGCAGCGCGATCGCCGAGCACGAGGCCATCCGCGACGCGATCGCCGCGCGCGACCCCGACGCCGCCCGCGCGGCGATGCATGCGCACATGGACAAGTCCCACCAGAGATTCAGCGCGAGTTGGCGGCGCGCGAAGGCCTCCTGATCCCAGCCAAGTCAGTCCGCTTTTCTTCCCAACCACCACGGAGACAAATCGATGACCAGCAAACGCCTCGCCCTCAAGACCTTTGCCGCCTGCGCCCTCGCGGCCGGCGCGCTCGGCGCCTTCGGCCTCGCGCAGGCCCAGACCAAGCTCAAGTGGGCCCATGTCTACGAGACCTCCGAACCCTTCCACAAGTACTCGCTGTGGGCCGCCGACGAGATCAAGAAGCGCACCAACGGCAAGTACGAGATCCAGGTCTTCCCGGCCTCCAGCCTGGGCAAGGAATCGGACATCAACCAGGGCCTGACCCTGGGCACGGTCGACATCATCCTGACCGGCGCGAGCTTCGCGGGCAACACCTACAAGCCGCTGGCCGTGACCTACTTCCCGTTCATCTTCCGCGATTCCGAGCACCTCCTGAAGTACGCCCAGAGCGACGTCTTCAAGGAACTCGCCAAGGGCTACGACGACAAGAGCGGCAACCACATCACGGCGCTCAACTACTACGGCGCGCGCCACGTCACCTCGGCCGCCGCCCGGCCGGTGACCAAGCCCGAGGACATGAAGGGCCTGAAGATCCGGGTGCCCGACGCACCGGCCTACCTGGCTTTCCCCAAGTCGCTGGGCGCCAACGCGACGCCGATCGCCTTCGCCGAGGTCTACCTGGCGCTGCAGAACGGCACGGTCGACGCCCAGGAGAACCCGCTGCCGACCATTGAGGCCAAGAAGTTCTTCGAAGTGCAGAAGAACATCTCGCTGACCGGCCACATCATCGACTCGCTGCTGACCGTGGTCTCGGGCCAGACCTGGGAGAAGCTGTCGCCGGACGAGAAGAAGATCTTCGCTGAAGTGATGCAGGAGGCGGCCGAGAAGACCGGCCGCGAGATCATCGCCTCCGAGGCCCGCCTGGCCGACGAGTTCAAGAAGAAGGGCAACAACGTGATCGTGGTCGACAAGGCCGCGTTCCGCGAGGCCGTGCTCAAGAACACCAAGCCGACCGACCAGGGCTACCGCCAGCAGGACTACGACCGCATCCTCGCGATCAAGTGAGGCCGCCATGACCGAGCAGAAGATCATCGACGACGAGGGCCACTTCCACGCGGAAGACGAAGTGGTCGACCTTTCGGACACCATCGCCGAGGGCTGGATCGCGCTGGCGCTGTTCTGGCTGCTCGGCCTCACGGTGTTCTACCAGTTCGTCACGCGCTACGTGCTGAACGATTCCGCGGCCTGGACCGAGGAGGTGGCGCGCTACATGCTGATCGGCGTGGTCTTCATCGGGGCGGCGATCGGGGTCTCGAAGAACAACCAGATCCAGGTCGACTTCTTCTACCGCCACATGCCGGCCGCGATGGGACGCTGGATGTCGAAGGCGGTCGACCTGGTGCGCATCGCCTTCTTTGTCGGCGCCGTCGTGATGACGGTGCAGATGATGATCAAGATCGGCAGCCGCACGCGCATGACCATCGTCGACCTGCCGATGAACATCGTCTACGGCGTCTGCCTGTTCGGCTTCGCCGCGATGGCCTGGCGCTCGGTGCAGACCGCGCGCATCCACTGGCGGCGCGGCTACAGCGTGCTCGAACGCCCCGAATCCACCCTGTCCGACCACTGAGGCCACCGTCCAACATGCTCAAGATCTTCTTCCTGGTCTTCATGGCCGGCGGCATCCCGGTGGCGATCGCGATGGCGGGCGCCTCGCTGGCCTACATCCTGATGTCGGGCGGCCTGCCGCCCTTCGTCGTGATCCACCGGATGGTGAGCGGCATCGACAGCTTCCCGCTGCTGGCCGTGCCCTTCTTCATCCTGGCCGGCAACCTCATGAACAACGCCGGCATCACGACCCGCATCTACAACTTCGCGCTGGCGCTGGTCGGCTGGCTCAAGGGCGGGCTGGGCCACGTCAACGTGCTCGGCTCGGTGATCTTCGCCGGCATGAGCGGCACCGCGATCGCCGATGCCGCCGGCCTCGGCACGATCGAGATCAAGGCCATGCAGGAGCATGGCTACGAGACCGAGTTCGCAGTCGGCGTCACGGCCGCCTCGGCCACGCTCGGGCCGATCATCCCGCCCAGCCTGCCCTTCGTGATCTACGGGATGATGGCCAACGTCTCGGTCGGCGCGCTGTTCCTCGCCGGCATCCTGCCCGGCGCCATGATGGCGATCCTGATGATGCTCACGGTGGCCTACTACGCCCACAAGAACAAATGGGGCGGCGACGTCAAGTTCTCGAGCACGCGCCTGTTCAAGGCCTTGAGCGAGCTGGCGGTGGTGATCGGCTGGCCGCTGCTGATGTGGCTGTTGATCAGCCAGCTGGGCACGCCGCCGCAGCTGACGGTCTTCGGCGGGCTGGCGGCGCTGTTCGTGCTCGACCGCATCTTCCGCTTCGAGGCCCTGCTGCCGATCATGACGCCGGTGCTGCTGATCGGCGGCATGACCACCGGCCTGTTCACGCCCACCGAGGGCGCGATCGCGGCCTGCGTCTGGGCCATGATCCTCGGCTTCGCCTGGTACCGCACGCTGAGCTGGAAGATGTTCGTCAAGGTCTGCCTCGACACCATCGAGACCACTTCGACCGTGCTGTTCATCGTCGCCGCGGCGTCGATCTTCGGCTGGATGCTGACCGCGACCGGCGTCACGGCCGAGATCGCCAGCTGGGTGCTGGGCTTCACCGACCAGGCCTGGGTCTTCCTGCTGCTGGCCAACCTGCTGATGCTGTTCGTCGGCTGCTTCCTGGAGCCGACCGCGGCCATCACGATCCTGGTGCCGATCCTGCTGCCGATCGCGACCCACCTGGGGGTCGATCCGATCCACTTCGGCCTGGTGATGGTGCTCAACCTCATGATCGGGCTGCTGCACCCGCCGATGGGGATGGTGCTGTTCGTGCTCGCGCGGGTCGCGGGCCTGAGCTTCGAGCGCACCACCATGGCGATCCTGCCCTGGCTGGTGCCGCTGCTGGTGAGCCTGGCGATCATCACCTACATGCCGTCCCTGGTACTGTGGCTGCCGAAAATGTTCTTCTGAGACCTTGCGGGACAGACCCACAAACCACGCAGCGGTTTTTGCTCTGTCCCCAACTGACCAGACCCAGTGCCGCACAAGACAAAGGACCCCCACGATGAACCCCTTCATTCGACTCCATCCCGCCGACGATGTCGTGATCGCGCGCGGCCAGCTGGTCGGCGGCACGCCGGTCGAGGGCGTGACGGCGCGCGGCCTGATCCCGCCCGGCCACAAGGTCGCGGTGCGCGCCATCGCGCAAGGCGAACCGGTGCGCCGCTACAACCAGATCATCGGCTTCGCGAGCCGGCCGATCGCGCCCGGCGAGCACGTGCATACGCACAACCTCGACATGGGCCCCGACAAGGGCCACTTCGAGCGCGACTACGCCTTCGGCGCCGACGTGAAGGCGCCGCCGCCGAAGCGCGAAGCCACCTTCATGGGCATCCGGCGCTCCGACGGCCGCGTCGCCACGCGCAACTACATCGGCGTGCTGACCAGCGTCAACTGCTCGGCCACGGCGGCGCGCGCCATCGCCGACCACTTCTCGCGCAAGACCAACCCGGCGGCGCTGGCGGACTGTCCGAACGTGGACGGCGTGGTCGCGCTCACGCACGGCACCGGCTGCGGCATGGACACCGGCGGCATGGGGATGCAGCTGCTCGAACGCACGCTCACCGGCTACGCCACGCACCCCAACTTCGCCGCCGTGCTGGTGGTCGGGCTGGGCTGCGAGGCCAACCAGATCAATGCCTGGCTGGCCACCGGCCACCTGAGCGAAGGCGAGAACTTCCGCGTCTTCAACATCCAGGACACCGGCGGCACGCGCAAGACGGTGGAGAAAGGCGTGGCGCTGATCAACGAGATGCTGCCGCGGGCCAACGCCGTGCAGCGCGAGCCGCTGAGCGCGGCGCACATCACGATCGGGCTGCAGTGCGGCGGCTCCGACGGCTACTCGGGCATCAGCGCCAACCCGGCGCTGGGCGCCGCGGTCGACCTGCTGGTGGCGCACGGCGGCACCGCGATCCTGTCCGAGACGCCGGAGGTCTACGGCGCCGAGCACCTGCTGACCCGCCGCGCCGTGCGGCGCGAGGTCGGCGAGAAGCTGGTCGAGCGGATCCGCTGGTGGGAGCACTACACCGCCATCAACGAGGGCGAGATGAACAACAACCCCTCGCCCGGCAACAAGGCCGGCGGGCTCACGACGATCCTCGAGAAGTCGCTCGGCGCGGTGGCCAAGGGCGGCACCAGCAACCTGGAGGCGGTCTACGAGTACGCCGAGCCCGTGACCGCGCACGGCTTCGTCTACATGGACACGCCGGGCTACGACCCGGTCAGCGCCACCGGCCAGGTGGCGGGCGGCGCCAACATCATCTGCTTCACCACCGGCCGCGGCTCGGCCTACGGCTGCGCGCCTTCGCCGTCGCTCAAGCTGGCGACCAATTCCGCGCTGTGGCAGCGGCAGGAGGAAGACATGGACATCAACTGCGGCGAGATCGTCGAAGGCACGGTGTCGATCCAGGAGATGGGCCAGCGCATCTTCGAGCTGGTGCTGGCGACCGCCTCGGGCGAACCCTCCAAGAGCGAGCGCCATGGCTACGGACAGAACGAGTTCGTGCCCTGGCAGGTCGGGGCGGTGATGTAGCCATGTCGCACTTCACCCAACCGTCGTTCGGCACGCTGGATGGCTGCGCCATCGAGAGATTCGACGCCCGCTTCAACCGCCTGGTGCCCGGTCCCGAGAAGGTCGAGCGGCTCTGGACCGGCGCCCGCTGGTGCGAGGGGCCGGCCTGGTTCGGCGCCCACCGCACGCTGGTGTGGTCCGACATCCCGAACAACCGCATGATGCGCTTCGACGAGCGCAACGGCGGCGTGGCCGTCTTCCGCGAACCGTCCAACAATTCCAACGGCAACACGGTCGACCGCCAGGGCCGGCTGGTCAGCTGCGAGCACCTGACGCGGCGCGTGACACGCACCGAGCATGACGGCAGCCTCACGGTGCTGGCCTCGCACTGGCAAGGCAAGCGCCTGAATTCGCCGAACGACGTGGTGGTGCACTCCGATGGCGGCATCTGGTTCACCGACCCGAGCTACGGCATCCTGAGCGACTACGAAGGGCTGCGCGCCGACAGCGAGATCGGCGCCTGCCACGTCTACCGCATCGACCCGGCCAGTGGCGCGGTCGACCTCGTGGCCGACGACTTCGTCAAGCCCAACGGACTGGCCTTCTCGCCCGACGAATCGATGCTCTACGTCGCCGACACCGGCGCCAGCCATGCGGACGACGGGCCGCGCCACATCCGCCGCTTCGCGGTCGCGAGCGATGGCCGGCGCCTGGGCGCCGGCCGCCTGTTCGCGGACTGCACGCAGGGCCTGTTCGACGGCTTCCGGCTCGACACCGAAGGCCGCATCTGGACCAGCGCCGCCGACGGCGTGCATGCCCTGCACCCCGACGGCAGCCTGATCGGCAAGATCCTGCTGCCCGAGCGCGTGGCCAATGTCTGCTTCGGCGGGCCCAAGCGCAACCGGCTTTTCATCTGCGCCACGAGTTCGCTCTACGCCATCACCCTCAACGCCAAGGGAGTCTGAACACATGTCGAAAACACTGGACCCGGGCAACCTGCGAACCCAGGTCGCCCGCATCCTGGCCGCCGCCGGCAGCAGCCCGGCCGAGGCCGAGCAGGTCGCCGCCAACCTGGTGCTGGCCAATCTCAGCGGCCACGATTCGCACGGCGTCGGCATGCTGCCGCGCTATGTCGACGCCGTCGCCGAAGGCGGCCTGGTGCCCAATGCCGCGGTCAAGGTCATTCTCGACACCGGCGCCCTGCTCTCGCTCGACGGCCAGCACGGCTACGGCCAGATCGTCGGCGTGCAGGCCATGGAGCTCGGCATCGCGCGAGCCAGGCAGCATGGCAGCTGCATCGTGTCGCTGGCCAGCGCGCACCACCTGGGGCGCATCGGCCATTTCGCCGAGATGGCGGTGGCCCAGGGGCTGGTGGCGATGCACTTCGTCAACGTGCTGTCGCGGCCGGTGGTCGCGCCCTGGGGCGGCGGCGACGGCCGCTTCGGCACCAACCCCTGCTGCATCGGCGTGCCGCTGGCCGGGGCCGAGCCCTTCATCCTCGACTTCGCGACCAGCCGGGTGGCGCAGGGCAAGATGCGGGTGGCCTACAACAAGGGCGAGCGGGTGCCGCCGGGCCACCTGATCGACGAGCACGGAGCACCGACCGACGACCCGGGCGTGGTGGTGGTGCCGCAGAGCAACGGCCTGTTCGGCGCCCTGATGACCTTCGGCGAGCACAAGGGCTATGGCATGGCGGTGGCCTGCGAGCTGCTCGGCGGCGCACTGACCGGCAGCGGCACCTGGCACCGGCCGGCCGACACCGCGCGCACCGTGCTCAACGGCATGCTGGTGGTGCTGATCGACCCGGTGAAGCTCGGCACCCAGGCCAGCTTCGAGCAGGAGGCCACGGCCTTCGTCGACTGGCTGCGCCAGAGCCCGCCGGGCGCCGGCTTCGAGGCCGTGCAGGTCGCCGGCGAGCCCGAGCGCAAGGCCCGTGCCGCGCGCGAGCGCGAGGGCATCTGGCTCGACGATGCGACCTGGGGCGAGATCGTGGAGGCGGGGCGCAAGGTCGGCGTCGCCGTGGCCTGAGCCGGCCCGGCCACCAACTGTTTCAATCTCGTCGTCGCCGGGCCTCGGGCATGGGCTATGGTTTCCCCAACCATTCCCAGTTCAAGGAGCAGTCCATGCATACCGCCCGTCAACGCTTCATGCGCGTCAGCGCCATCGCCCTGCTGCTGGGCAGCGCCGGCTTCGCCCAGGCCCAGTCGCTCGACATGCTCAAGGGCCTGGCCGGCGGCGGCGGCGGCATGGCCTCGGGCAGCCTCGGCAACGCCGCCGGCGTGATCGAGTACTGCCTCAAGAACAACTACCTGAGCGCCGACAACGCCACCACGGCCGTGAAGGACCAGCTGATGGGCAAGATCCCGGGCGGCAAGCCGGCGTCCGACCCCAACTACGTGGAGGGCGCGCAGGGCATCCTGACCGGCACCGACGGCAAGAAGATGGACCTGACCGGCGGCGGCCTGAAGCAGGAAGTCACGCGCAAGGCCTGTGACTTCGTGCTCAAGCAGGCCAAGCAAATGCTATAGGCTCCCCGGCGGCAGCCTAGACGTCGTAGCGGTCCAGGTTCATCACCTTGGTCCAGGCCGCGACGAAGTCGTCGACGAACTTCTGCTTCGAGTCCGCGCTGGCGTAGATCTCGGACAGGGCGCGCAACTGCGCGTTCGAGCCGAAGACCAGATCGACGCGGGACCCGGTCCACTTGAGTTCGCCCGTCTTGCGGTCGCGGCCCTGGAAGGCGCTGCCGGCCGTGTCCGCGTTCCACTCCGTGCCCATGTCGAGCAGGTTGACGAAGAAGTCGTTGCTCAAGGTGCCCGGCTTGTCGGTGAAGACGCCGTCGCGGGCCTGGCCGGCGTTGCCGACCAGCACCCGCAGGCCGCCGACCAGCACCGTCATCTCGGGCGCCGTCAAGGTCAGCAGCTGGGCCTTGTCGATCAGCAGCGCCTCCGCCGGCACGCCCAGCCCGGCCTTCACGTAGTTGCGGAAGCCATCGGCCACCGGCTCCAGCGGCGCGAAAGAGGCCGCGTCGGTCTGCGCCTGCAGGGCGTCCGTTCGGCCCGGCGTGAAGGGCACCCGGACCTCGCGGCCGCCGTCGCGCGCCGCCTGTTCCACGCCGGCACCGCCGGCCAGCACGATCAGGTCGGCCAGCGAGATCTTCTTGCCGCCGCTTTGCGCCCCGTTGAACTCGGTGCGGACGCCTTCGAGCACCTGCAGCACCTTGGCCAGTTGCTCCGGCTGGTTGACGGCCCAGTCCTTTTGCGGCGCCAGGCGAATCCGGGCGCCGTTGGCGCCGCCGCGCTTGTCGGAGCCGCGGAAGGTGGAGGCCGACGCCCAGGCCGTCGAGACCAGCTGCGCCGGGGTCAGCCCCGAAGCCAGCACCTTCTTGGCCAGCGCCGCGACGTCCTGCGCGTCGACCAGCGGATGGTCGACCGGGGGGACCGGGTCCTGCCAGATCAGTTCTTCGGTCGGCACCTCCGGCCCCAGGTAGCGGGCGCGCGGCCCCATGTCGCGGTGGGTGAGCTTGAACCAGGCGCGGGCGAAGGCATCGGCGAACTGGTCGGGGTGCTCCATGAAGCGGCGCGAGATCTTCTCGTAGGCCGGGTCGAAGCGCAGCGACAGGTCGGTGGTCAGCATGGTGGGGACCAGCTTCTTCGACGGGTCGTGGGCGTGCGGAATGGTCGCGCCGGCGCCCTTGGCCACCCACTGCTGCGCCCCGGCCGGGCTCTTGGTCAGCTCGTATTCGTAGCCGAACAGGTTCCAGAAGAAGTTGTTGCTCCACTTGGTCGGCGTGGTGGTCCAGGTGACTTCCAGGCCGCTGGTGATCGTGTCGCCGGCGCGGCCGGTGCCGAAGCTGTTGGCCCAGCCGAGGCCCTGGGCCTCGAGGCCGGCGGCCTCGGGCTCGGACGCGACGTGGGACGCCGGGCCGGCGCCGTGCGTCTTGCCGAAGGTGTGGCCGCCGGCGATCAGAGCCACCGTCTCCTCGTCGTCCATCGCCATCCGCCCGAAGGTGTCGCGGATGTCGTAGGCCGCGGCGACCGGATCGGGCTTGCCATCCGGGCCTTCGGGATTGACGTAGATCAGGCCCATCTGCACGGCGCCGAGCGGGTTCTCCAGATGGCGCGAGTGCGGCACCTGGCTGTCGTCGTCCTTCACGAGCACGCCGTGCGCTTCTTCGACCCCGGGCGAACCCTGCGCATAGCGGACATCACCGCCGAGCCATTTGGTCTCGCGACCCCAGTACACGTCATGGTCCGGCTCCCACACGTCGGCGCGGCCGCCGCCGAAGCCGAAGGTCTTGAAGCCCATGGTTTCCAGCGCGACGTTGCCGGCGAGGATCATCAGGTCGGCCCAGGAGATCTTCTTGCCGTACTTCTGCTTGACCGGCCAGAGCAGGCGGCGCGCCTTGTCGAGGCTGACGTTGTCCGGCCAGCTGTTGAGCGGCGCGAAGCGCTGCTGGCCGCGGCCGGCGCCGCCCCGTCCGTCGCCGATGCGATAGGTGCCCGCGCTGTGCCAGGCCATGCGGATGAACAGCGGCCCGTAGTGGCCGAAGTCTGCCGGCCACCAGTCCTGCGAATCGGTCATCAGGTCGGCCAGGTCCTTCTTCAGCGCCGCCAGGTCGAGGCTCTTGAACTCGGCAGCGTAGTCGAAGCCTTCGCCCATCGGGTCGGACTTCGACGAATGCTGGTGGAGCAGGTCCAGCCGCAACTGCTGGGGCCACCAGTCGCGGTTCGTGGTACCGCCTGCGGCCGGGCTGAAAGGGCACTTGGCTTCGGTCTTTTCGCTGCTCATGGGGTTCTCCTACGTTCGTTCTACGATGGGGTCGGACGAGCATTCTGTGGCAGAACCGGCCGGCTGCGAATAGGGCCTCTCTATGCCGCGCATAGTCGGTTCTTGCTTGTTACCTGGGTTTGCGCGGCGTTAACAAAGTTGTCAGGAAGCGCTAATTCGTCGCGGTCAAGCTCGCTCACCTGAAGCGGCTGACCCCAGGACCCCATGGCAAGCGACAAGAATACCTGCGTCTACACGGTGTTGATCGGCAACTACGAGGCACTGAACGAGCAGCCCGTCGCCCGCCGCTCGGGCATCCCGTTCATCTGCCTGACCGACGACCCCTCGCTGCGCAGCGAGACCTGGAAGATCGTCACGCTGGCCCCCGCATTCAAGATGGACCCGATCCGCAGCCAGCGGATGCTCAAGATCTGTCCGCATCGGGTCGGAGCGCTCGACGGCTTCGAGCGCTCGCTCTACATCGACAACTCGGTCGTGCTGCATGAAGCGCCGGAGCAGATCATCGAACGCCATGGATGGGCCCAGGGCATCGGCCTTCCGGGGCACAGCGACCGCGAGAGCGTGATGGATGAATTCATCGAGGTGGCGCGCAACGGGTACGACGACCAGAACCGGATCTTCGAACAGCTCAACCACTACCTGACGTACGGCGAGCCGACCTTGAGCGAGCGGCCGTACTGGACGGCCATCATGCTGCGCGACCACCGCGACCCTGCGGTGCGCGCGGCCATGCGGCGCTGGGCCGACCACGTGCTGCGCTATTCGAGGCGCGATCAGCTGTCGCTCAACGCAGCGCTGCGGGACGCCGGCATCGTCCCGGCGCGCTGGGAACTGGACAACCGCGCATCCTGGTTCCACACCTGGCCGCATTCGCACCAGCGCGATCGCTTCAGCGGTGGACGAGACCCTGCCGCATCGATGACGCCGCCGCTGGCGCAGATGCGGGCGGAAAACTTGAAACTGCAGCTGAGGCTGGCCCATGCGCTGCAGCAGACGAACGCGTCCATTGCCGCCATCCATGCCAGCACCAGCTGGCGGCTGACCTCGCCGCTGCGCCGCCTGAAGCAGTGGCTGCAGCGCGCCGCGGATGCCGCCGCGGCGCGACCTGCCAACCCGTCCGGGCACTGAGGCCGGAGGGCGCGCCGCGCGGGGGCCGTCGGCCCCGCACGGCGTTCAGTCTCGAAGCATCAGCGCCACCGAGGCATCCAGGTGCTCGGACGGCGCCCGCCGGAAGCCCGAGCGCGCAAAGCGCTGCAGCCGCCCGACCACGAAGGCCGTGAGCGCCGACGCGCGCACCTGCGCGTCCAGGGTGGGCGTGGCGGAGCCGTCGGCCGCCGCCGCGTCGCGCAGGGCCTGGCGCAGGGTCGCTTCGATCTTGTCGAAGAACTGGTTCATCCGGCTCTGCAGGCGCTCGTTCTCGAACACCAGCGCATCGCCGACCATGACGCGGGTCATGCCGGGGTTCTTCTCGGCGAACTGGACCAGCATCGCGACGATGCGTGCGGCCTGCTCGTGGCCCGGCGCCTCGCGCTCGACGATCTGGTTGACCAGCGTGAACACACTCTGTTCGATGAAGTCGATCAGGCCCTCGAACATCTGGGCCTTGCTGGCGAAATGGCGGTACAGCGCGGCCTCGCTGACATCCAGCCGGGCGGCCAGCGCGGCCGTGGTGACGCGTTCGGCTCCGGGCTGCTCGAGCATGGCGGCCAGGGCCTGAAGGATCTGCACGCGCCGCTCGCCCGGCTTAGGGCGCTTGCGCGTCGGTGCGGCCACCGGTTCTGAACTGCTTGTGGCGCCGGGGGCGCTCGGCTCGTCGTTCTGCATGGGCGCGTGCAAAATGTAAAAAAATGATTCTCGCACGGGAACGTTAGCGCGCGCCAACCGGGCAAGCCCTGCCTGTCGCGCAGAATCGACAACTCATTCACGTTTCCGAGCACAAGACAGACCATGAGCCCAACGATTCTCGTGACCGGCGGCGCCGGATTCATCGGCAGCCACACCTGCGTCGCGCTGGCCGCTGCCGGCTATGTGCCGCTGGTGCTGGACAACCTGGGAAACAGCGATGTCCGGGTGTTCGACCGGCTCGCGCGAATCAGCGGCGAGGCGCCGCGTTTCGTGCAGGGGGATGTTCGCGACCGGGCCCTGCTCGATCGGCTGTTCGCCGAGCAGCCGATCGCCGGCGTGATCCACTTCGCCGGCCTGAAGGCGGTCGGCGATTCGGTGGCCGATCCGATCACCTACTACGACAACAACGTGCATGGCAGCTTCGTGCTGGCCGCGGCCATGCAGGCCGCCGGGGTGCGCACGCTGATCTTCTCGTCGTCGGCGACGGTCTATGGCGAGCCGGATCATTCGCCGATCCCCGAAGACGCGCCACGCCGACCGGCCAACCCGTACGGCCGATCGAAGCTCATGGTCGAGGAGGCACTCGGCGACCTCCAGCGTTCGGACCCGACATGGCGGATCGCGCTGCTGCGCTACTTCAATCCCGTGGGAGCACACGAAAGCGGGCTGATCGGGGAGCAGCCGCAGGGGCGGCCCAACAACCTGATGCCTTTCGTCAGCCAGGTCGCCGTGGGACTGCGCGACAAGCTCGCCGTGCATGGCGGCGACTACCCGACGCCCGACGGCACCGGCGTGCGCGACTACGTCCACGTGATGGACCTGGCCGAGGGCCACGTGGCGGCACTGAAGCATGCCGAAAGCCAGGCAGGACTCGCCACGCTCAACTTGGGCACCGGCCGGGGTGCGTCGGTGCTCGATGTGGTGAAGGCCTTCACGCGGGCCTGCGGCCGCCCCATCGCCTACGAGATCGGTCCGCGCCGCGCCGGAGACGTCCCGGCCTACTGGGGCGACCCGGCGCTGGCGCAAGCCACGCTCGGCTGGACGGCCCGCCGCGGTCTCGACCAGATGTGCGCCGACAGCTGGCGCTGGCAGCAGGCCAACCCGCGGGGCTACGAAAGCTGAGGCCTGTTCACGGGCCCTGCGCCCTCAACGGGCCCGGATCATCGTGCCGTAGGCCTGGTCGGTGAGGATTTCCAGCAGCATCGCGTGCGGCACGCGGCCGTCGATGATGTGGACCGCATTGACGCCGCTCTTGGCGGCGTCGAGCGCGCCTTCGATCTTCGGCAGCATGCCGCCGGAGATGGTGCCGTCGGCGAACAGTTCGTCGATCTCCCGGGCGCTCAGATCGGTCAGCAGGGTGCCGTTCTTGTCGAGCACGCCGGGGGTGTTGGTCAGCATCATGAGCTTTTCGGCCTGCAGCACGGTGGCCAGCTTGCCGGCCACCACATCGGCGTTGATGTTGTAGCTCTCGTTGTTCTCGCCGAAGCCGATCGGGCTCACCACCGGGATGAAGGCGTCGTCCTGCAGCGCCTTGACCACGCTCGGGTCGATCGAGACGATGTCGCCCACCTGGCCGACGTCGTGCTCGACGTTGGGATCGTTGCGGTCGGCCATCTTGAGCTTCTGGGCCCGGATCAGGCCGCCGTCGCGCCCGGTCAGGCCCACCGCCTTGCCGCCGGCCTGGTTGATCAGGCCGACGATGTCCTGCTGCACCTCGCCGGCCAGCACCCACTCGACCACTTCCATGGTCTCGGAGTCGGTCACGCGCATGCCCTGGATGAAGTGGCCGGTCTTGCCGAGCTTCTTGAGCGCCGCCTCGATCTGCGGGCCGCCGCCATGCACCACCACCGGGTTCATGCCGACCAGCTTGAGCAGCACCACGTCCTCGGCGAAGTCGGCCTGCAGCTCGGGGTCGGTCATGGCATTGCCGCCGTACTTGATGACGATGGTCTTGCCGTGGAACTTGCGGATGTAGGGCAGCGCCTGGGCCAGGATCTCGGCCTTGTCGCGGGGGGGGATGTTGAGGGCGGGTTCGGTCATGAGCTTCCACGTTCACAGCGAGAGGCGAATTGTGCCGCATGGAGCGGAGGATCGCCGCCGAGCACCCATTGGATGGCACATTCAAGACACAAATACATTATGTAATAAATAAAAATACGAATATCTAATTCAACTTCCCGCCAAATAGACGCTCAAATGTTATCGCAATGTTAATTCTCTCCATCAACTCTTGATCGAGCCTCAATTAAGTTGCCACAAGGCAACATTTGCGTTGAAAAACAGAAAAATACCAGCAGGCCGACCCCATAATCCGCCTGTCACGCATCACTGAAGGCAAGTCAACGAGAATGTCATTGGAATTTTCATAATTCCAGTGGATTTCTTTGGCCGTCCGCAATGCTGGCGTCAACTCAGTTTTTCACAGGGAAGATAATGAAACTAACCAAAATCGCAATCGCGGCTGCCGGCCTGGCACTCACTGGCGGATATGCCAGCGCTGGTAACTTCCAGACCAACTCTACGGTTATCGCTCAAGAAGTGGTGATCAGCGACGCACAGCAGATCGTGTCGCCACAGGTCAGCTATTCTTTCGCCAACCCGGTTCGCAACCCCACCAACGACACCTATTTCCAGATCCAGCTGAAGCTGGACCAAGGCATCTGGCAAGTACCCTCCCATAGCGGCTTTCCGTCGGCCACCATCGACGACACCCCCGTCTCCCCAGGCAACGTGGGCAACGTCGCGCTGGTCAACGCTGCCGGTCTCGTGATCGCCAACGCATGGGCCGTCAAGATCGATGACAAGACCATCAAGGCCACCTTCCTGGTGCCAAAGGGCCCAGGTGAAAACAATGCCCGCGTCGTCTTCAATGCCAACGGCGTGCAGGCTCTGTCGCTCGTCCAGCCCGCCAATCCGGCCACCGACGTCGCCTACGACGGCAATCGCATCAAGATCAGCGGCCTGAAGACCGTGGTCGGCGATCTGGTCGATTGCACCTCGGACATCAAGAAGATCGTCGGCACGATCACGCAGTACCCGGACATCACCGATCCGGCCTTCACCGCCACCACCGCCAACTCGAGCTCTTCGTCCGAAGACAAGGCGCCCAACGCAGTGAACAGCGGCCCGGTCGCCAGCTTCCCGGTCAACCTGAAGGTGTCGGGCGAGGCATCGTCGCCGATCGCAGTGCAGAACTACTCTCAGCAAGGCAAGACCTTCCAGTACCAGAGCGCCGTCGGCACGCCGCAAGTGACCGCCTCGGGCAAGACCGTCCAACTCGGCACGGTCCGTTTCGACCAGCAGGCACAAGGCTACGACTCCGACCTGCTGAACATCTACGGCAACTCGACGCCCACCGGAACCTTCGTCACGACCGCCACCACGAACACCGGTGGCGTCGAACTGACCAACTTCCAGACCCTCATCACCGGCGAATTTGCCGCCGATGCCAAGCTGTGGCTCGTCCCGGCCGGCGCGGCCAACGCCCCGACGGCATGCGCCGACACGGGCTACGCAGGCGGGGTCAGCCCCGTCGCTGGCTCGGCAACGGTGGGGTATACCAACCCGGCAGGTATCAACAAGGGCATCAACTACGCGGTTTGCTACGGTGTGGGCGGCGCTGCGGTCATCCCGACGAGCGCATTCAATGCACGCCTGGTCCTGAACAAGGCACCGGACGGTCTGTCGTCCACCGCAGCCGTGCGCTTCCAGGAGCAGAACAACGCCTGCCGTGCCCAGTTCAACGTCGGCGGCGGCATCCGGATCGACGTTCGCAACTACGCGTCGTACGCCAAGTTCGGCAACTCGGGCACCTCGAGCACGCTGCGCATCATCAACAACAGCGAAACCGCCACGGCCGACCTGTACGCACAGATGATCTACGCCGACGGCAAGTACGGCGCCTGGGGCAAGCTGCCTGACCTCGCTCCGCGCGCGGCTGTCAACTACAGCAACCGGGAACTCGAGTCGTTCATGACGAACGCAGCGGCAGCCTCGAATCCGTTCGGTGCCAATGCCACCAACTACTCGAGCTCCGGCGGCGCAAAGGTCGACAGCCACACGGCTGCCGGCGTGGGTGATCGCGTTCGCATCGTCTCCACCACCGGTTCGACCCTGCGCGTCCAGAGCTATATCTCGTCGGGCAGCGTGATGATCGACACCTCCGGTGCGCAGGGCGTGGACTTCGAAGGCCTGGCAGCGCCGCTCAACGGCCGCGCACCGACCACGGACGCACAACCGAACTCGCAAGACGCGATCAACGGCCTGAGCCGCTGATCGACACAGAGGTTCCACCGCGCGCCCTCCGGCGGGCGACAGTGAACATGAACCAGGAGGGGCTTCGGCCCCTTCTGGTTCTTTTTGCTTGTTTTGGCTATTTGATCCGTTCTCAGTCCCCTGGCGAATCCCTCGCGCTGGTTTGGCTTTCATGAGCATTCGCAATTCTGTCTTTCCGTTCCTCACATCCCGCGTTCACGCAGCCACGCTGGCTGCGCTGGCGCTCGCCGGTTGCGCCGCGCCCAACCTTCCCCCCTCGACCGCGCCTCTTGCGTTCGATCGCAGCGAACACGATCGCCAAACCGGTCTGATCGGGGCTGCCCCTCCTCAGCTCCCCACAACCACCCCGATGTCCGCCACCCCCGTGGTGCCGCCGGACGTCACGGACAACGTCCGCACCACGGCACCCTCGCCACTCGATGCCACAAGCTCCGGGAACCTGAGCGTCAGCATCGAGCAAATGCCGCTGCCGAGCTTCATCCAGGCGATCTATGGTGGCATCCTCAAGCTCAACTATTCGGTCGATTCGGCGGTCGGGTCGCGCCAGGATCTCATCACCTTCCGCACCCCGCGCCCGTTGAGCGCCGCCAAGCTGGCCGAACTCAGCGCGCTGCTGCTCAAAAGCTATGGCGTGGTCGTGCAAGATTTCGGCGGCGTGCTGCGGATCGTGCCTGCCACCTCGACCTCCGCCACCGTGCCGCAGATTCGGCGCGGTCGCGCGCTCCCGGCGGTTCCGCAGGCGTTGCGTCCGGTCTTTCAGTACGTCGAGTTCGAGGCCATCCGCGCCGCCTCGGCGCTGCCGAGCATCCGCAAGATCGTCGGCGAGCGCGTTCAGCTGCAGGAAGACGGCATGAACGGCGTGCTGATCACCGGCCAAAGCGATGACGTTCAGATCGCTCTCGACCTGATCCGAATCTTCGACCAACCCAGCATGCGCGGCCAGCGCAGCGTTCGGATCACGCCGCGCTTCTGGGGCGCCGAAGAGTTCGCACGGCGGCTCACCGAGGTACTGCGTGCAGAGGGCTACGTGGCGGCCAATCAGGTTGATCCCACTGCGCCGATCATCGTGCTGCCCATGGCAGCCATCAACAGCGTGCTGGTCTTTGCCCAGCGCGACGACATCCTCAAACATGTGCAGGCCTGGGCCCAGGAGCTGGACCAGATCAGTCAGGTGCAGCAAGGCGGGAGCCTGTTCACCTACCCCGTCAAGAATTCGGACGCAGCAGAACTGGCCCGTTCGCTCAACGAGTTGATCGGCGGTGGCGACGGTTCCGGCGCGGTCCAGCCGACCAGCGCCGCGGGCGCCACCGCGGCCCCTGGCACACCCGGTACTGCCGCCACCTCCGCGAATGTCAATCGGCGTCGCGGCGTGGTGGTGAACAACGCCACCAACACGCTGATCTTCCAGGGCGGTACCCAAGAAGAGTATCGGCAATGGCTCGGCCTGCTGGCCGAACTGGACAAGCCCGTAAAGTCGGCGCTGATCGACGTGGTCGTGGCCGAAGTCAGCTTCGACAGCGCCAACCAGCTCGGCTTCGCCTGGCAACTCGACCAGTTGTCGAGCCAGTCGGGCATAAGTCTCAGCGGCACGATCTACGACGTCAGCCTGAGCGGCGCGGGCGCCAAGATCAATGCACTGCTCGGCGGCAATCCACTGCGTCAGCTGGCGATCAACGCGTTGTCCCAGGACAAGGGCTCCAGGGTGATTTCCAGTCCGAAGGTGATGGCGCGCAATGGAGAAACCGCCAGCATCACGGTCGGCGACGACATCCCCACCGTCAGCTCGCAGGCCGTGACCCAAGGCAGTTCGTTGATCGGGGGCAACAGCACGGTGGTACCCCAGTCGGTGCAATATCGCAGCACCGGCACCATCCTGCGCGTGAAGCCGGTGATCCATGCGGGCGATCGCATCGATCTCGACATCTCGCAAGAGGTGAGTTCGGCG
Source organism: Variovorax davisae (assembly GCF_030316845.1). GTDB lineage: Bacteria > Pseudomonadota > Gammaproteobacteria > Burkholderiales > Burkholderiaceae_C > Variovorax > Variovorax davisae. The sequence continues at coordinate 354,111 of NZ_JASZYS010000005.1, read as the reverse complement.
ACGCCGACGGACACCGGCGTCACCACCTCGCCGACGATCAAGAATCGCCGCGTCGAAACCAAGCTCACGATGCGCGACGGCGCCACGGTGATGCTCGGCGGCCTCATCGGCGAGACCACCGACCGGGTCGATGCCGGCGTGCCTTTCCTGAAGGACATACCGATCGCCGGCAGCCTGTTCAAGAGCGCGACGCGAAACAAGTCCCGCACCGAGCTGGTGATCCTGATCACCCCCTACATCCTGAACGACAGCTTCGACGCCGAGACGGTGACGGACACCTTCCAGAACTCGCTGAGCGACTGGATGAAATCGGTACGGCCTCGCGTCGGGCCGAGGCCACCCGGTGCGCCGCTGCCGCCAGCCGCCTTGCAGCGGCGCCCCGAGTCGCAGCCATCGGCGGATGCGGTCGAAGCCAGCCAGGTGATGGAAGCCGCTCCGGCTTCTGCCTCAACCCCGGCCTTGAACACCCCCCCGGAGCCTGCGGCCACCAAGGCGCCCGCCGGGCCATCGGACACGGATGAACCTGCCTCGGCGAGCTGAAACAGGACAACCCAAGATGACCGATCAATTCATCAGCGGACGGGTCGACGCCGGCAGCCGGCTTGGCGCGGCGGGTGAGCGGGGCCGCCGGCCGACGCGCAGGCATGCGCTCGCGATGCTGGCCGCCGCCGGCTTGAGCCACCCGCCCGTCCAGGCCCAAAGCCCGGCGCCGACGGACCCCCTGTTTGCAGTCAAGACCGCAGAAGCGGTGCTGGCGGCCCTGACGCCAGCGATCACGGTCGACAAGCTGGAAAGCGGCAATGAACTCCTGTTGGACGTGCCGGACGTGGTGCGAAGCGGCGAGGTGATCGTCCGGATGACGAGCGTCATGCCGCAGACCCAGCGGATGTGGCTGCTCACGCTGCAGCCCGATGCGCTGGCCACCGGCGCCCTGCTGGCTCAGTTCAAGTTCGGGCCGCACGAGCCGCCGGAGGCGCGTGCGACAGTCAAGCTCGACGCCACGCAGACCCTGCTGTTGGTCGCCCAGGCGAGGGGCAGGTACTTCGGCGTTCGACGCGAGGTCAAGGTCGGGTTCGACATCGACGATGCGAGGTCGAAATGACCGCGGCCGCGACCCGCGTCCCTTCCTTCGACGAGTACCTGCGCAATGCCGGGATCTTCGGCGACGCCGTCAACGAGCAGTTGCTGGCGCTGGGGCCCATGCGCGCCGAGTCGCTGCTGGCCCTGCTGCGCCGCACCGGCATGGTGCCGGAAGAGCAGTTGGCACAGTCGCTGCAGGACTACACCGGCTGGCCGCTCGTTGCCGGCAGCGAGCTGGCCGCGCTGGAGCCGCGGATTCGCGAAGCGCTGGCCTCGCTCCAGCTCAACATCAGCTGGTGCCGCGAGCATGCCGTCGTGGTCTGGCTGGAAGAAAGCCGGGTGGTTTGCGCCGTCGCCGATGTGCCGACGCGGCCGTTGGCCGAGTTGTTGCGCATCAAGAGCGGCAACGGGGCCCTGGGCAAACCGTCGATGCGGCTTGCGCGGCTGAACGACCTGGAAAGCGTCCTGTCGCAAATCGAAGGGAACGCCCAATCCCCGACTGTGCATGCGGGAGGCATCGCCCACCTGCGCGAGCTGGCCGAGGAAGGACCGATCGTCGAGCTGGTCAACAGCCTGTTGAGCCAGGCCATGACGCAGCGCGCGTCGGACATCCACATCGAACCCGGCGAGCGCCAGTTCGAAGTCCGGGTCCGCGTCGACGGCGTGATGCGCCCACTGCAGCGTGTTCCCCTCGATCGCTTCGACGCCACGGTCTGCCGCATCAAGATCCTGTCGCAGCTGGACATCGCGGAACGGCGCCTGCCACAGGATGGCCGGATGACGGCGCGCATCCACGGCGAGAGCTTCGACATCCGGGTTTCGGTGCTGCCGGGCGTGCGCGGCGAGTCGGTCGTCATGCGCCTGCTTCGGCAGGAGCGCCAGACCTACGCCCTGTCGGACCTGGGCATGCGGGCCGATCACTCGGCCCTGTTCACGCGCTGGGTTCAAGTGCCCAACGGCATCGTGCTGGTCACGGGCCCCACCGGATCGGGCAAGACCACCACGCTGTACACGGCGCTCGACCTCGGCAACGACGGGCTCAACAAGATCATCACGGTCGAAGACCCTGTCGAGTACAAGCTGCACGGCATCACGCAGTTGCAGGTCAATGCGGACATCGGCTACACCTTTGCTTCTGCCCTGCGCTCCATCCTGCGCCACGATCCCGATGTGATCCTGATCGGCGAGATCCGGGACCATGAAACTGCGGCCATCGCCGTGCAATCCGCATTGACGGGCCACCTGGTGTTCTCGACGCTGCACACCAACAGCGGCGCCGGCGCCATCAGCCGTCTGATCGACATGGGCATCGAGGTCTTCCTGCTGGCATCGAGCCTGCGCGGCATCATGGCGCAACGACTCATCCGGCGACTTTGCCCGCATTGCAGCGTGCCCGTCGCAGTCGAGGCTGCACAGCAGTCGGCGCTGATCCAGTCGGCCATCCGCAGCCTGCAGGCGCAGTGTCCGGGTCTTGAGCCGGGCCCGCCTGCACTGCGAGAAGCCCGCGGCTGCGACGCCTGCCTGCACACCGGGTACCTCGGTCGCGTGGCCGTCTACGAATTGTTCGACGTGACGGAAGACATCCGCCGGCACATCCGGCCCGATTGCAACGAGTCGGAGCTGATCGACTTGCTGCGCAGCCAGGGCGTGCGTTCCATGTTGCAGGACGGCTTGCTCAAGGCCTGGGACGGCACGACCACGGTCGAAGAAGCCCTGTCCACCGGCTAGCCGAGCATCCCGATGCCAAGTTTCAACTACAAGGGCCTCGATGGCGCAGGCAAGCGCATCTCAGGCACGCTCGAGGCGGCGTCGACGTCTCAGGCGCTCGCGAACCTGGCCAGACGCGGCTGCCAGGTCTTCGACCTGAAGGAAGCCGGCAGCCAAGTGCAGGCACACGACCCCGGCTCGGGCAAGGCGCTGCTTGCCGGTTGGGTCCGGCGCGGCAAGACCCAAGTGTCGCAGTCCGACCTGCTGGTGGCCGTGCAGGAACTGGCCACGCTGCTGGAAGCCGGGGTCCCGCTGGCCGATGGCGTCGAAAACATCGCCCAGGGCTACGCCGCTCATCCATTGGGCGATGCGCTGCGTGGGGTCTACGCGAGCCTGCGGTCCGGCGCCGGCTTCGCTCGCGCATTGAGCGAGTCGACGCTGCGCATCCCCGAATACGTGCACGAACTGGTGAGCGCCGGCGAAGAGACGGGCAAACTGGCCCAGTCGCTGCGGTCGGCCGCGCAACAGATGGATGCCGATGCCCGCTTCCGGCGCGAGGCGCGCAATGCGCTCACCTACCCGCTGCTGCTGGTGGTCAGCGGGCTGGTCGCCACGCTGGTCGTGTTCGTCTTCGTCGTGCCGAAGTTCGCCAACATCCTGAGCAACCCGAAGGCCGATCTGCCCTGGATGTCGAAATGGGTGCTTCAGTCGGGCCTCTGGCTGGTCAGCAACAAGCTGCTGGCGCTCGGCGTGGCCGCCGTCGGCGCCACAGGACTGGCCGCGGCCCTCTCCCGGCCGGGCACTCGCGCCTGGCTTTGGGAGGCCGCCAGCGCTGCACCGCTGCTGGGCAATTGGATCCGCCACGTCGAACTGGCACGTTGGGGCAGCATGCTGACTGTGCTTCTGGACCACCACGTGCCCCTGCTCGAAGCGCTCGCACACTCGCGCAACTCGCTGACCGGCGCTCAGTGGCGGCGCAAGGCGGACTTGATCGTCGGTGACGTCCGCAGCGGCAAGGCGCTGGCCGACGCGATGCAGGCGCACCATTTTGTCGATGCGATCGGCCTGAACCTGATTCGCGTGGGCGAACGTTCCGGCGCCTTGCCCAAGACGGTCGCGTCGCTGGCGGCCCTGCATCGAGCGAGCAGCGAGCAAAGCCTGAAGCAATTTCTCGTCCTGCTGGAGCCTCTGACCATCCTGATGGTCTCGGTGTTGCTCGGCGGAATCATGATTTCCGTCATGGTCGCCATCACCAGCCTGACCAATGTGATCTGACCGCACCCTGGTGCGCCATTCTTAGAGTCCCTTCCAATCCCATGAATCCTCAAGCACGTTCTTCTTCTCGTTCGTCCGCCGCCCGTTCCAGGACCCAGCACCGCGCACGCGGCTTCACGCTGCTCGAAATGCTGGTCGTGATGGTCATCATCGGCCTGCTCGCCGGACTGGTCGGCCCCCGCATCTTCGGCAAGGTCGACTCCAGCAAGGTCAAGACGGCACAGACCCAGATCAAGATGCTGGAAAGTGCCGTCCAGATCATGCGGCTCGACGTCGGGCGGATCCCCGCGGGCGACCAGGCACTCCAGTGGCTGGCAAGCCCGCCCACCGACGACGAAACGGCAAAGAGCCTGTGGAAGGGGCCCTACATCGAGGGCAAGATTCCGGTCGACCCTTGGAACACGCCCTACGCCATTAAGGTTCCAGGCAACGACGGCAAGCCCGTGTCCATCATCTCGCTCGGCGCCGACGGCAAGCCGGGCGGCGAAGGCCTGGACGCCGACATCGGCGAACATTGAGCCGGGCCGAAACGTGCCTCACAAAGAGTCCGCAATGGTCCGCAACGACATGCCTTCTGCGAGCGCCCAGCGCGCGCGGTACAGGGCACGCCGGCAAGGATTCACCCTGATCGAGATGATGGCGGTACTGGTGCTGTTCGCGATGTTGTCGGCGATCGTCCTGCCCTCCTTCCAACGCTGGTTCGACGGCCTCGACGACAGGGTGCAATCGACCGAGCTGGCGTCGCGCCTCCAACGGCTCTATGCGCGGACCGCCATGCTGTCCCAGGCTTTCGTTCTGACCTCGGAAACGGCAGCGCACCCCTTGGCCGACGGCCAGCCGGCCTTCGCGCTTCCCGACGGCTGGCGCCTTGCGGATGGCAGCACGTTGACTTTCTCGGCAGCGGGCTTTTGCGCGCCGGCGGCGCTCGAGCTTCGCTCGGGCCTTACGACGCTGATGCTGCGCGTGGACGAAGGCAGCTGCGATGTCAGCATCGAGCGGAAGCGACCATGAAGGCGCGCCGACAACCGCCCCGCGCCGCTTCGGGCTTCAGCCTGCTGGAAGTCATTGCCGCGCTGGTGATCCTGAGCATCGGCGCATCGGCCGCGTTCAGCTGGCTTTCTCAAAGTGTGTCGACGATGTCGCGCCTGCGCACCGAAGAGCATCTTCAGATGGTTCGGCTCGAAGTCCTGGACTACCTGCGGGCCATCAATCCAAGCGCCCGCCCGGAAGGCGCGGTGCAAATGGCCGGCTACGAGTTTTCCTGGACGAGCCGACCATTGCTCGACGCCGTGAGCGCATTGAACGAAGTTCGCGCACCGGGCGCCTACGAGGTGTCGCTGCACGAAGTAACGGCGCATGTTTCGCTGCCGTCCACCATTCCGGCGACCCAGTTCGACATGGTGCTGCCTGTCACCGGTTTCCGACAGGTCGGCGAGGTCGCAGGCGGGGTGGCGGCGCTGCTCGACAAGATCGGCAAAGGCGATCGACCCGTCGAGCCCGCTGCGCAGAAATAGAAACATGCCCTCCGTCTCGCATCCCCGGCCGCTGCGGCAGAGCGGCTTCACGCTGATCGAGCTCCTGGTGACGATCGTGATCCTGGGTTTCGTCATCGGCGTGATGTCGAGCGCCTTCACGCAGGTGGCCCAGATCCTGCGCGTGGCAGCCGAGAGCGGGGGCGGCTTCCAGGAGCGCTGGTTGCGCACCCGCGCACTGCAAGAACTGGTTTCCAATCTCGTGTTGACCGAGCATTCGAGTTCCCGGCTGACAGGCACGGCGGACGCGTTCGACTGCCTCACGCTGGCCTCTCCCCTCGCAGCGCCGGGTGCGCCGCAGCGCGTTCATGTCACGCTCGAACCAGTGTCACTACCGGATGGCCGCACGGGCACCGATCTGTCGGTTCGCACCGTCGACCGGGTGGGAACGAAGTCCCAGGAGGCCGCGACGCGCTGGGTCCGATGGCCAGGGAGCCTCCGCTTCAGCTACATCGACCGCGCTGGCAAGGAGTACGTCAGTTGGCCACCCGCAGAGAACCGGGCCGACGAGTTGCCCAGCGAGTTGCTGGTGCGCCCGGCCGCGGACGACAAGGTGCTGGTGCGTACCGCCATCTTCGAAGGCGCGCTCTACAAGCCCAAGGCCGCCAACCTCAAGGCCTTGCAGGATTTCCTCGGATTCGCACGATGAAGGCAGGCAAGGCTCAGCAGGGCTTCGCGCTGGCGGCCGTTCTTTGGCTTCTGGCCGGGCTCACGGTCGTCGTGGCGTCGGTGAGCGGGATCACGCTGACCGCGGCAGAGCGCGTGGCGCAGTTGCGCCACCGCGTGGACTTCATGCAAAGCGCCTACGGGACCCGGGCTCATTTGCTCTACTGGCTTTCCGGCACCGGAACCGATGCCAACAGCTTCACCGACGACGTCAAGCGCGTGCGCGCCGACGGCACCGACTACCAGGTGATGCCGGGCAGCACCGCAAGCCTGCAGGACGTCGGCGGCCTGATCGGCCTCAACGCGCCCCAACGAGCCTTGCTCGGGAAGTTTCTGCAAACATGCGGCATCGACGGCTCGGCGGTCGACCCGCTGATCGATGCCCTGGAAGACTACACGGACGGCGACGATCTGGTCAGGACCCAGGGCGCGGAGCGCGAGGCCTACGAGGCGAAGTCGCTCGCGCCACCGCGAAATGCCCCCCTGCTGTCGGTGGGCGAACTGTGGGGCGTCATGCGATGGGCCGACGTGCGGCCGTTGCTCGAAGCCAGCCATTGCGATCGGGCCTTCACGGTAGAGGAGTCGGCGGCCCGGTACCCCAATCCGGCCACCTCGCCGCCGACGGTACTGCGGGCGCAGGGCGTGACCGACGACTTGATCCAGGCCGCCGCCCAGGAAGGCCGTGACGATCCTGTCGAACTGCAAGCCACGACCCAGCGGCTGCGGGCCTTCACCGGTCCTGAGGCAGGTTTGAGCGGGACGTCCTACGTCGTCCAGCGGACCGTGCGCGTCGTCCATCGGCAGGCGGACAACGGCCCTTGGCGCCTGCAATACACCTTGCGGTTGACACCGGATGTCGAAGGGCGACCCTGGCAGATCGTCGAGCCGTCGACGCGCGCCGTGACGCCCGACACCTCGACCGCCTCGCCATCCCCCACCTCCTCTGCGGCCGAGCCGCGCTCTCCACCACGCGTCCTGCCCTGGCCGGACTCGCCTCCAGCGAAACAGATTTACAATGTTAAGAAGCTGCTATCTTTTTGACGAGCAAGGCAACGATCTAACCCTGGCCGAGGGCAAAGGGCCCAGCGCGTTGCGCCATGCGCTCGGCGTGGTGCTCGTCGTGCCGCGCAGCCTGTGCCTCTACCTGCGGCTCGACGCACGCGGCATCCCGCTCCTGCGGCTGCGCTCCTATGCACGGCTGCAATTGCTCGCGCGATCTCCGGTCGTGCATCCTGACGTTTTCGTGGCGCGACAAGGCGATGCGCTGCATCTCTGGTTGTGGGATCGCGCGTTCGTCCAGTCGTTCGCCGGACGCCAGGGGCTGCCGGCTTCGCGCATCGAAGTCCTGCCAAGCAGCGTGCTCACGAAACCACCTTCGCCCGATGGCGCGGTACTGCTCAGAACGCCCGGATCTGCCGGTGTGCATGCGCAACTCTGGCAGGCCGGGAACCTGCTGCACGATGGCTGGTTCGAGGAGACGCCGGATGCCCTCGAATGGCGAATCTGGCGCGACGACATCGAGCGCCAGGAAGGCATCCAGTGGCCCGAGACGCTGCCCCTGGCGCGAAGCAGCAATGCACTCGGACGCCGGTGGGGCCGCAACCTGCTGCGCGAACGCGCGCTCGGCGCAACCCTGCCGGGTGCGCCCGTTGCGCGAATGGCCTTGGGCTGTGCAACCCTGGCGACGCTCGGCTACGGCGTTGCGCTGCAAGCGCAGCTCTACCTCTACCAGGCGCGGATCGAAGAGGTCCAACGCGCCCAGACCGAAGTGTCGGCACGCCTGCGTCCCATCGAGGCAGCCCGCCAAGCCGCGTTGGAGGCGCAGCGATGGGTGACCCAGGCCGATCGACTGGTGCAGCAGCCGCCGGCCACCACGCTGCTGGAGCGCATCGGCAGCACCGTGACAGGACAAGGCGCCGTCGTCCGAGATCTCGACATCCAGGGCGACATCATGCGGGCGACCCTTGCGCCGGCGGCAGGTGAACTGAGCCTGCCCGACCTGACCGCGGCGCTGACGCAGGTCGGCGAATTCGACGACGTGCGCTTTCTCGACGCGGCTCCGGGCAAGGGTTTCAGGTTCGCCTGGCGACTTCGCGACCGCGATGGCTCCGCACGCGTCGCCCCCCGAACCGGATCGGACCGATCATGAGCAACGCTCGCCTTCGCTGGCTGTTGTGGACGGCCGCTCTCATCGGGTGCTGGACCCTGCTGCTGGATTGGCGCGACGATCTGGAGCCCGTGCGGCGTGAAGCGCATGCGGCCCAGGCGCAGCGTGCCCGGGAGTTGGCATCCATGGAAGGACTCGACTGGATTGGCGAAGCGTCTCGCGCGCGCGACGCCCGTATCGAATGGCTGAGCCGCTTCATCGAAGCCGATACGCCCGGCCTGATGCGCGTGATGGCACTCGAACATGTCAAAGAACTATGCGAGGAGGTCCAGGCCGGCTGCACGATCAGCCTGATCGGGAACGACGCCGACACCACCGCCGTGGCCTCCTCCGCCCCCCTGAATGCCAGCGCAGCGGTGCTTGCCGGCACACGTCCCATTCAGGTCAAGGTCAGCTTCAACTTCGTTCCGGACGCATTGTTGCGGCTGCTGCGGGGCGTCGAAGCGGGTGACAAGCTGACTTCCGTCGACCGACTGCTCATCACTGGACCACGTGCCGAACTCCAGCTCAGCGTATTCGGGGTCGAGGCGGGCGAGGGGCGAAAACTGCGGGCCACCATGGCGGCACCCAAGGGAGACGGATCATGAGAGCCTTGCAACGAGAGCAACTGGCCTGGGTCGTCATCGCAAGCGTGACGCTCGGCAGCGGCGGCGCGCTGGGCTGGGCCCAAGCCCAACGCGATCTGCAACTCGCCGCTGCGGCCGCCGCCGTCCCTCGAGAAGGCGGCCCCCGGCCGCTGGCCCTGCCGCGTCCTCCTTCCAAGCCGACGACCGAGGAACGCTCGCCGCCGGCGATCGCCCGGAAATCCGCCATCCCTCCACCCGGTGGATTCCCTGTCGATGTGCTGCAGGAAATGTGGGAGGTCTCGCTGCAAACGCCTCACAAGATCGGCGACACGCCGCTCACCGCCGAGAACTGGTTCATCACCGGTGTCGTCATGCAAGGCGCCGAGCAACAAGTGATCGTGCAACGCGGCAGCGACCCCAAGCCCCACTTTCACAAAGTGGGCGACTTGCTGCCGGGCGGAGCGCGCATTGCCTGGGTCCGGCCCAGTGCCATTGGCCTGATCACGCCGAAGAGCGAGCGCATTTCCCTGCCGCTGCGCCGTTGATCCGAAGCGCCACCCTCGACGATGCCGCGCCCACCATTCAGGGCCGCAGCCAGCGCGGCACCTTGAACCGGACGATCATCAGGTAGGCGGCGACATAAGTGGCCACGAACAGGATGCAGAAGGCGACCAGCACCAACGTGTTGTTCCAAAACAACACTGCCGGCACCACCGTCAGCGCCGCGAAGATCCACAGGTACGGCGAGGTGCGGTTGTTGCGCGCCAGCAGCTGCCGGGCCTCGTCGTCGGCGAAGGCCACGCGCACGATGCGGCGGAAGATCAGCTGGTGGAAGTGCAGCGCGTCGGCCGTGCCCGGCGACTGGCCGCGCGCCACCTTGCGGTAGATCGAGAACAGTGTCTCCCAGACCGGGTAGATCAGCAGCAGCATCGGGAACCAGGGCGAGACCACGCGGTGCCGCTGCACCAGGGTGACGGCGGCGATGGCGATCACCATGCCCCAGACGTAGGCGCCGCCGTCGCCGGCGAAGATCTTGCCGCGCGGGTAGTTCCAGATCAGGAAGCCGAGCGTGGCGCCGACCAGGCAGATCACCATGGCGGCGAGTTGCCGGTCGCCGACCTGCAGCGCGACGTGCGAAATCGCCAGGCAGACCAGCACCGCGACCGTGCCGGCCAGGCCGTTGTAGCCGTCGATGATGTTGAAGGCGTGCGGCAGGCCGCCGATGGCCAGGGCGGCGAACAGCATCGCGGCATAGGGCATGGCCTGCAGCCAGCCGTCGACGGCCGGGATGCCGACCCGCGCCAGGCCCAGGTTGAGCACCCAGCACAGCAGCAGCGCCGAGCCGATGGTCAGGCTGAGCCGGTAGCGCACCGACACCTGCTGGGTGACGTCCTCGATGATGCCGCCGAGGACGGCCGGCGCGATGCACAGCAGGGCCAGCGCCGAACTCTTGAGCGGCCAGGAAACGTTGAACGGGTCCGAGCCGATGCCCGCGACCAGCCAGGCGACGCCGGTGCCGATGAAGATGCCGGCCCCGCCCAGGCGGGGCACGTGCCCCTTGTGGAAGCGCTGCGGCATGTCGGCGCCGTAGCGCCGCGCATGCCGGCGGGCGCGGCGCATGAACAGCTGCACGGCGACGGCAGAGAAGAGGAAGCTGATGACGATCAGGGCAATCATGGGGTGGTGTGGGGAACCCTAGAATTCCCGGACGAAATTAGACCATGCCGATGCCCCCCTCTTCCCCTGCCTCCATCACCGTGTCGATCGTGAGCCACGGCCAGCTCGACCTGGTGCGCCCCCTGATGGAGGAACTCGACCGCTTCAGCCGCGGCACGGTCGCCAAGGTGGTGCTGACGATCAACATCCCCGAAGCCGACGCGCTGGCGGGCCTGCGCTGGGGCTTCGAGGTGGAGCGGATCGAGAACCCGGCCCCGCTGGGCTTCGGGGCCAACCACAACCAGGCCTTCGGCCGCTGCGCGACACCGTGGTTCCTGGTGCTGAATCCGGACATCCGCTTCGATCGCGACATCCTGGCGCCGCTGGTCGAGCAGGCGCGCCCGGACAGCGGCCTGCTGACGCCGCGCATCCTCGAGCCCGGCAAGGACGAGCCCGAGCAGCACCGGGCGATCATCACGCCGCACGAGATCCTGGTGCGCCGGCGGCCCGGCTACCGGCGTCCGGCGGTGCCGCACTGGATCCCGGGGCTGTTCATGCTGTTTCGCAGCGACGCCTACCGCGAGATCGGCGGCTTCGACGAGCGCTTCTTCATGTACGGGGAAGACTTCGACATCTGCGCCCGCACCCAGCTGGCGGGCTGGAAGCTGCAGGTGGCGGAAGACCTGCTGGCCCGGCACGACGCCCAGCGCGCCAGCCGCACCAGCCACCGGCACCTGTACTGGCACGTCACCAGCCTGCTGAAGGTGTGGAGCTCGGCGGCGTTCTGGCGCTTTCGCGGCGCCCTGCGCAAGGCTCAGGCCTCGGTGCGGTAGATCCGGCGGAAGCCGCGGATCAGGGGCAGCTTGGTGGCGGCGCCGATGGCGCGGACCATGCCGGGGGTGCTGTGGGAGAGCAGGAAGCGGGTCAGCCGCAGCCTGGTCTTGGCCTTGAAGCCGACATAGGGATTGGTCAGGACCATCCGGGCGTAGTCGTCGAGGTGGGCGAACATTTCCTCGCGGTACTCGTTGTCGAGCTTGATGGCCTGGATCGAATGGTCGACGAACAGCTTGCCGAAGCGCGGCATCAGGTAGTCGCGCAGGTAGAAACGATTGCGCTTCGGCTCGTCCGGGAACATGGCGGCGAGCTTCAGGAAGAAGCGGTAGCGGCTGCGGATCATGCGGATGCCGAAGGAGGTGCTCTCGGTGTGGATGCACCAGACCGTGACGGCGCGATCGAGGAAATGGTTGCTGTAGCCCTTGCGAAAGATGCGCATGAACAGGTCGTCATCCTCGAAGCCCATGAACTGCGAGTCGAACCCCTGCACGGCCTCGAAGGCCGTGCGGCTGACCAGGGCCGCCGACGGCAGCACGAACATGTCATAGCGCAAGATGTCGAAAATGCTGGTCTTGGGATGGTCCTTCGAATGCTGCTTGACGAGTTCGGTACGCACCACGTTGCCGTCGACATCCGCCTCATACAGATCGGCGTAGACGAAGCCGAACCGCGCGTCGTCCGCCGGAATGGCATCCGCGAGGAGTTCGATGTGGTTCGGAAGATAGAAATCGTCCTGGTCCAGGAAACAGATGTAGTCCGAACGCGACGCCGCCACGCCAGCGTTGCGGGCCGAGCCCTGGCCGCCGTTCTCCTTGTCGACGATGCGGAACGGATAGCGCTCGGCCAGAGCCCCCAACGCAACCCGCTCTTCCGGGCGCGAGCCGTCGTTGACGACGATGACCTCGTCGGCGGGCACCGACTGGTTGAACACGCTCTTGACGGCCCGCTCGATGAAGTCGGCACCGTTGTAGAACGGGATGACGACGACGACGGTGGGCTTGGCGACAGCAGGGGAATCGTTGTTGGCGGGCATTCAGCGTAGCTTGTGATACATCGGGGCGGTCTCAGACGGATTCGAACAGGTCGCGCACGACGCCGCGCGCGCCGCGGCCGAACTTCTCGTAGCGGCCGGTCATGGCTTCGCGCAGCACCGGCAGGCAGCGCGCCAGGCGCGACGCCGGCAGCGCGGCCCGGAATCGCTGGTGTTCGAGCTTGTCGCGCAGCTTCTGGATGGTATCCGCAGGCACTTGGTCGCCCAGCGACTGCAGGCGTTCGAGCAGCAGCTCGGCCTTCCGGGCTCGATCCTGGTGGGTGGTTCCGCGGGACGCGAGCGCCTTGCGGACCTTGCCCATGAAGCTGTCCCGGCGGGCGCCGATCTGGTTGCTTTCGTGCTGGCGGTAGTCGATCAGCGCCTCCTCGAGCACGTCGACCCGGCCGATCGCCGAGGCGACGATGCCGAGCCACTCGTCGTGCAGCCACTCTTTCGGGAAATCCAGCGCCTGTTCGAGCAGGGAGCGCCGGAACAGGGTGGTCGCGCCGGTGACGAGGTTTCGGCGCAGAAAGGCGTCGAAGGCGCGGCCGCCATGGATCCAGGCGCGTTCGAAGGGCTTGACCTCCAGGGCATGGAAGAGCGATTGACCCAGGTCTTCCAGGGCGCCGTCGACCAGCCGGGCATCGGTGTGGAGCAGCAGCAGGTCGGGCTGCTGCTCGAACTCGGCCACCATCCGCGCCAGACGCTCCGGATGCCAGACGTCATCCTGGTCGCTCAGAGCGATCAGGTCGCCGGTACACGCGCCGGCGGCCTGTTCGAAATTCTTGGTGACGCGCAGGGCCTTGGGGTTACGGATCGCCTTGAAGCGGATCGACAGGCCCGGACGCTCGCGCTGGCAGGCCTCCAGGGCAGTCTGCGCCAGCTCGACGCAGCCGTCGGTGGAGGCGTCGTCGGACAGGACGATTTCCGAGGGCGGCAAGGTCTGGAGGCAGATGCTGCGGACCTGCTCGGCGATGTAGCGGGCGCCGTTGTAGGTGCACAGGGCGACGGAAACGGAGAGGGTCATGAGGCTACGGGGCCGGTGATCCAGGGCACGCGAGGCGGCCAGGCCAGACCGAAATCCTCTGCGTACACGGTGAGGTTGGGGTTGTAGGCCGGATCGTCGGCGATCAGCTCGCGCCATTTCGAGCGCATGTAGTCCTGCTCCTGGTCGAAGCGCTGGCGCTTCGACGGCGAAAAATCGGAACCTCGCGTTGCCGATTCGTGGTGAAACAGTTCGGCATGGGGAGTCCAGACATTGCGGTACCCAGCTTCGAGCAGCCGAAGGCAGAAGTCGACGTCGTTGTAGGCGATCTTCAGTTCGACTTCATTCAGTCCGCCCATTTGTTCGTAGAGCGATTTGCGAACCACCAGACAGGCCGCGGTCACGGCGGAGAATGATTGCACCGACGCTCCCCGTCGCATGTAACCAGCCTCGGTCGCCGGCAGGAACTTGTTGGCGTGCCCCGCCACGCCCGTGGCGCCGCCGACGCCCAACAACACGCCGCCATGCTGAACGGTCTCGTCCGGGTACAGCAACTTGGCACCCACGGCGCCGACGCCGGGCTGCATGGCCAGGGAAACCATTTCTTCGAGCCAGGCTGGCGAAATGACTTCGATGTCATTGTTGATCAAGCCGAGCACTGCTCCGCGAGCATGGCGCGCCGCCATGTTGTTCAAGGCCGAATAGTTGAACGGGCGGTCGTCCCGAATGAGGCGGATCCCCGGCTGTCCATCGAGCTCCGCCATGTAGGCCAACGCGTCCGGCTCATCCGACCCATTGTCGACCAGCAGGACCTCGTAATTCGGATAAGTCGTGAGCATGACGATGCTCTCCACGCACTGTCGGAGCAACGCCAAGCCGTTGCGGGTCGGAATGATCAAGGTGACCAAGGGCAGCTCAGGCGGGAGCGCGTACTGCACATGCCGCACCCCATCGGCCTCAGCAATGCGCGCCGAAATTCCTGTGCGCTCGAGATGTTCGGCGAGCGCCCGCAGTTCAGCTGCGCCCCCGCGCGTTGGATAGGTCGCAGCGGATGGGCTTCCCTTGTGCCAGAGCATGCGTGGAATCCGGTGAATCTGCTCCGGACGCAATCGCTCGGTGCACCTCAGCACGAGATCGTAGCCGGCAGCTTCGCCGGTCGCCTCCCGAAACCCGCCGACCTCCCTGATCAATGCCGTGGCGAACGCGGCCGCGCCAGCAACATAATCTTGCGCGTAGAACAGGTCGAGATTCCAGGCCGGCTTGAAGCAAGGATCGCTGCGCCGGCCGTCCGGGCCGAGGCGGTCCTCATCGCAAAGGATGATCCCGGCGGCGCTCCGGGCAGCGATCTCGATGGAAAAATGGCTCAGCGCGCACGGCGACAGGGTGTCGCCCGGCTCCAGGAACAACACCCAGTCGCTCTCGACTTCTTCCAATGCACCATTGAAGGCCATGGCTTTCGACGCACGAGGGGCGCTCGCGAAAATCTTGGTACGGGCGGCCGCACGCGCGTCCCGGGCCAGCAGCCCTTCCACCTCGGTGAGCAGCTCGGGTTCGACCGCGACGACCAGGCGCCAGTTCGCATGGTCCTGCGCCAGGACGGCGTCGATCGACGCTGCCAGCAAGCGCCCTTGCCCGGAGAGCGCGGCAAGGACGATCGAGAATGAAGGCCGCTGCAGCCGGCCGGCCATGCGAGCGCAAAAAGGATCCGGAGCTTCGGGCTGTGGCGTGTCGTATAGCTCGACCCACTCGACATAGCTCCGATTGTTTCCCGGCGAGGTCAGCATTGGCGATGCCTTCCGGCCCAGTTGCCGGCTCAGCCACCGCAGCGGTGCCGAAACGCGCCAGCTGGTCGACTGGCGCATCGCTTGCAGTTGCTCCTCGAGCCCCGTGACTTCCGAAGTCAGCAGCCGGACCTGGCGATGCAATCGAGCCTTTTCCTGATCGACGCTGCGCGGACGCGGACCGCTCGGCCGACACGTCGCGGGCAGGGTTGGCTTTGTAAACATTTTCGTGAACGACCGCATGAACAAGTGACGAGACGAAGCCTCGAAGCCCCGGGCTCCGGGGCTGGCCGGAGTCGGACCGGTAAAATTATCGCCCGTCCAAGAACTCAGGAAGAAAATGCGCTTGCTTTCAGTTGTCCTCTCGGGAGGCGCAGGCTCCCGCCTGTGGCCCGCTTCGCGCCAGGCCTTTCCGAAACCATTCATGAAGCTGGGCGGCTCGACCCTGCTTCAGCAAGCGGTGGAGCGAGGGCAGGCCTGCGGCATTGGCGATCTGATGATCGTGACCAACAAGGACCACCTGTTCCTGACCAAGGACGTCTTGCGGCAGATGGCCGATCCGCCGGAAACCACCCTGCTGCTCGAGCCCAAGGGTCGCAATACCGGCCCGGCGATAGCGCTCGCGGCCCTGCAGTGCATCCAGCAGTTTGGCGGAGATACCGTCATGCTGGTGCTCTCGGCCGACCATCTGGTGCCGGATGTCGAAGCCTTTGTCGCCAGCGCCAGCGAGGCTTTCAGGCTTGCCGAGAAGGGTGCGCTGGTGGTGTTCGGCATCAGCCCCACGAGTCCGGACACCGGCTTCGGCTATGTCGAGGTGGAACACGTCTCGCGCGAAAGCCAGCGAGCGAAGCGATTCGTCGAAAAGCCGGACCTCCGGACCGCACAGGAATACCTCGCCACCGGTCGCTACTACTGGAACAGCGGCATGTTCTGCTTCACTGCAGACGCCATCGTGGCCGCCTTCGAGCTGCATGCGCCGGGGTTGCTGAAGGCAGCGCGCCACGCACTCGAGTCGTCGCGAGCGACAGACCGTGCGGTTCAGTTCGATCTGCATGCCTTCGGCCTCCAGCCCGACATCAGCATCGACTACGCCGTGATGGAGCGGGCCGACAACGTCCACGTGGTGCCAGCCAAATTCAGCTGGAGCGATGTCGGTTCATGGCCCTCGGTCGCCAAGGCCCACACCGCCGACGCGAGTGGCAACACCATGCCAGCCGACATCGTAGCGATCGACACCACCGGCACGCATGTACAAGTCGATAGCCACGGCCCAAAGCTGGTGGCGACGTTGGGCGTGCACGATCTCGTGATTGTGGACACTCCTGATGCATTGCTCGTGGCACACAAGGACAGCGCCCAGGACGTCAAGCGCATCGTCGACTCCTTGAAATCGCGTCGACACGAGACGGTTCACCTGCCCGCGGTCGTCCATCGCCCCTGGGGCACCTACGCATCGCTGAAGGAAGAGGACGGCTACAAGGTCAAGCGGATCACGGTGAAGTCCGGCGAATCGCTGTCCCTGCAGTATCACCACCAGCGTGCGGAGCACTGGGTGGTCGTGCGCGGCACCGCACTTGTTCAGGTCGGCGATGTCGAGCACAAGACGCTCCCTGGCGAGTACCGCTACATCCCATTGAAGGAGAAACATCGATTGACCAATATTGGGGAAGACGAACTCGTGCTCATCGAAGTACAGTGCGGAGCCTACCTGGGTGAAGACGACATCGTCCGGCTCGCCGATACTTACGGGCGCGTATGAGCCAGGCACATTCAAATTTGCATCGCAGCGCGTGGGGCGATTGGTGGGAAGGCACTCGACGAACCGACATCTGGTGGACCCTCGCCTGGTTCGACATCGTCCTGCGCTATCGCCGTTCGATGCTGGGGCCGCTGTGGCTCACGCTCAGCATGGGTGCAATGATCGGCGGCATGGGCCCGCTCTACAGCTCGCTGTTCGGGACCGAGCTGTCAAAGTTCTTTCCGCATCTGGCGCTCGGCATCATCTTCTGGGGATTCTTCTCGAGCATGGTGACGGATTCGTGCAATGCCTTCATCGGATCCGCCAACTATCTGAAGCAAGGCTACTTCCCGATCAGTCTTTTCGTGTGGCGGAGCATGGCTCGCAACCTGATCCAGTTCGCCCACCAGATCGTCCTGTACGTTCCGGTCGCACTCTGGGCTGGCGTCTCCTTGTCGTGGTCGGCCCTGCTTTTCATCCCGGCCTTCTTGCTGGTGCTGATCAACGCGCAGGCAGTGGGCATCGCGCTCGGCCTGGTCTGCACGCGATTCCGCGACGTCACGCAGATCGTCACCAGCGTGATGCAGATGCTGATGTTCCTGACGCCGGTGTTCTGGTTGCCCGAGAGTCTTCCTGGCCGTGCTCAGTACATTCTCTGGAACCCCTTCGCCCAGATGCTCGACCTGTTGCGCACGCCCCTCATGGGCGGCGTGGCCGACAGCCACAACTGGTGGGGCATCCTGGGCTGGACAGCCGTCACCATTACCGCGTCGAGCTTGCTCTTCGCAAAATACCGCCGACGCGTCGTCTACTGGCTGTAGGAAAACATGGCTCTCATCTCTCTCAAAGACGTCTCCGTCAATTTCCCCATCTATGGGGCCGGCGCGGCATCGTTCAAGAAGACGCTGGCCGCGTCCGTTACCGGCGGCCGCTTCGGCAAGGAGACCGGCGTCAATGTCGTCCAGGCGCTCAGCGGAATCAATCTCGAACTCAAAAGCGGCGACCGTCTGGGCCTTATTGGACACAATGGGGCGGGAAAGTCGACACTGCTGCGAACGCTCGCCGGCGTGTATGAACCCTCGTCCGGCGAATTCGTCAGGCAGGGCAGTGTGTCGAGCTTGATCGACCCCTCGCTGGGCATCGAGGCGGACGCCACGGGCGTCGAGAACATCATGTTGCGTGGCCTTGTGATGGGCATGAGCAAGCGGCAGATCGACGCCCTCACACCGGGCATTTGCGAATTCAGCGGCCTGGGTGAATACGTGAACATGCCGGTGCGGACCTACTCGACCGGGATGTTGATGCGCCTGGCCTTCTCGATCTCGACGAGTGTGGAAGCCGACATCCTGCTGATGGACGAATGGCTGTCGGTCGGTGACGCCGAGTTCACCGAGAAAGCCGAACAGCGCATGAAGGACGTCGTGGCCAAATCGGGGATCCTGGTGCTGGCGTCGCATTCACCCGAGTTGATCGCAAAGGAATGCAATCGGGTCATTCACCTCGAACACGGGCGGATCGTCGAGCAGTAGCGCGTTCCTTGGGTCGGATCACTGCCGAGCGCGCCGGAGTGCCTCGATTTCTTCGAGGCGCGCCCTGATCCTTTGCCCTGCGGCCTTGAGGGAAAGGTTGGTTTCCGCGCTCGACTTCGCGCGAGCGCCGATCGCCCGCCCCCACTCCTGATCCTCATAGAGGCGGCGCATCAGCTGTGCGGCGCGCTCCTCGGAAGGCTCGGCCCATTCGAGGTCGGCCTCATAAGGGGGAATCGGCTCGCCGAGTTTCACGAGTTCATACGGGACCAGCAAACTGTTGCTGTCGTCCATGAAATCGACATTGCCCGAGAAGTTGGTGGCGATCACGGGCTTGCCCATCAGCATCGCCTCGGCCATCGTCAGGCCGAGGCCTTCGCTGCGATGAAGGGACACATAGGCGTCGCAGGCGTTCATGAGGGAAAGCACTTCATCCGGACTGAACACCTTATCGATGATCGTGATGTTCGCGCCGCTTGCTGCATCGCGCAGTTGCTGAAGTTCTGCCGGATAGCGTTCACCGAAAGACGTCTTCAGGACCAGCGAGACCTTCTCATCCTCGGGAAAGGCCGCTCTGAAAGCGCGAATGAGCCCCAGGGGGTTCTTGCGCTCCATCACGCTCATCATGTGGAACGTGAATAGAAACGTGTAACGATCCTCTTCCAGTCCGAGTTCGGCTCGGTTGCGGGACTTGAAGGGCGCCAACCTTACGCCGGGAAACAACGTGCGAACCGGGACCGACAAGCGTTCACGCAGGCCACGCGCAATGAACTCCGTCGCTGTCCACACTTCGTCGACCCGTGTTGCGCACTCGACCCAGGCGTCGGGGATCGAGTCGAACTCCCAATACCAATAGGCGATCCGGTAGGTGCGCGGGACGCGCTCGGCAAGGTCCGCCCTCGCATAGGC
Organism: Variovorax davisae; assembly: GCF_030316845.1. Classification (GTDB taxonomy): domain Bacteria; phylum Pseudomonadota; class Gammaproteobacteria; order Burkholderiales; family Burkholderiaceae_C; genus Variovorax; species Variovorax davisae. Next base: position 334,659 of record NZ_JASZYS010000005.1, on the reverse strand, counting down.
GTCGAGAAAATAGGGCTCTGGTTGGGCGTGGATCAACGTAACGTCGTGCATTTCCTGGCCAGCGAATCGCACGTGACATGGGTCATCCCTGGCATCCGTTCTCACGTCGCGCAGCGAGGTCTCGACGCCCACTTGCGCAAGCGAATGCACGATCGATTCGACGGAGACACGAAGGCCGGACGGATAGCAGAAATGGCCGATGATGTTCGCGCCCGGGGCAACCAGCGTCGGCACGACGGCCTGCAGATCCAGCGCCTGGCACCACTGGCGCACCGTCGCGGGCAGGTCTGCGCCGTAGGTCAGCCATTCGAGCCAGGCACGCGCCTTCAAGGCGTCGGACAGAGCCTCCGGATGAATCGCCCGCCAAGTCGCATTGGCGACATGGGCAATGCGAAGTTGCTCAGCAGGCCCATGCCAATCCGGCGCCCGTTCGACATCGACCCACAGGGGGTTCGCACCATAGTGCCTCACAAACCATTTCGCGAACCCGGCCCAGCCGAACATCGTGATCGCGTCAGGAAACTGGCGCTGCCAATCCGGCGTGAACAGGTAGGCACGAACCAGTTCATCCCGGGGGTTTTCGGCCGCCTGCATGAAAAGCCAGACGATCTCCTCCCGGCGCAGGCCAACTGCGGCGTCGGGCAACGCATGCCTCATGAACCATCGAAACAACGCGTGCTGGCCAGCCGGCGTGAGCCCATGCGGCAGCACCTCCCTGATCCGGTCGTCGGAGAGGAAGACCTGTCGGGCGCGGGCTGAGGGGTCGCCAGCGAACAACGCCTTGAAATGCGGAATCGACTCTGGCGCCAAGCCCGAGCAACGCAATCCCTGATCGCTTTGCAGCCAGGCCAGAAAGTGGCTTTCCGCCACCGGTTCCGACAGCGCGCGAGGAAACTTTAGATACAAATCCTTACGGGATCGAAGGAGAGCGATGCAAAACCGGGCGGCAGCCCACGTGTCGACCACGTCCGAAGGGGCCGGGGCTGGCCCGAACACTTCCTCCAGCGGCAAGTCTGCCGCATCCGCGGCACCGGCATCGCTGCGCAAGTCCAGGGGCGGGGTAGGCAACGGATCATCCCCCGCCCGCCAAGCCTCCTGACGGGCGCGCTCCCGCTCGATCAGGCTGTCCAGTTCCCTCGCCCTGGCCTCATTGGCAGACCGCTGCCGCATGAAGCGCAGGCGCTCCGGCATGCGCCATGGCGTCATCAGCCAGAAAGCAGCCTTGGGAACCCTCCGAGCGCTCCGGCGCAGCGAATCAAGCCCTGTCATTTTGTTATGTACTCTCACTAGCAAACGTAACTCTTCTGGATCGTGGGGTGTCCGTAGAGTCGATCATGCCCAAGAACACACCCGGCTAGCTCGTAAAATGTGAAAAATCCACCCAAATTCGTGCATGTTTCCCCTGGAACAGCGCAGTTGCCAGGCAGGCCCGCCTTCTTGCACACACCCCTCTCGATTCAATGACGTTCATCTCCTATGCGCAAAATTTCGAAGACGTCATGCTGTGGCGCGCGCTCAAGCACGTACCCGCCGGACGGTACATCGACGTCGGCGCCCAGGATCCACTGATCGACTCGGTCAGCAAGGCGTTCTACGACCACGGCTGGCGAGGGATCCACGTCGAGCCGGTTCCGCGCTATGCCGACATGCTGCGCAGCGACCGTCCCGACGAGACCGTGCTGCAATTGGCGCTGTCGGACCAGGCGGGCATCCTGGAACTCAGCGTGTTCGAGGACACCGGACTGAGTACCGGCGTCAAGGAGTTCGCGCAGAGCCACCACACCGTGCACGGGCTTGCGCACAAAGTCGTCCCGACGCCAATGCTGCCAATGAGCACTGCATTCGCATCGCTCGCGGGTCAGCCGGTGCATTGGCTCAAGATCGATGTTGAGGGCCTGGAAGAGGCGGTGTTGCGCGGCTGGGACAGCCAGACGCTGAGGCCGTGGATCATCCTGATCGAAGCCACCGTGCCGATGTCGACCGAGCTTCGCTACCAAGGCTCGGAGGACATCCTGTTGGCCGCCGGCTACGAATTCGTCTATTTTGACGGACTCAACCGCTTCTACGTCGCGGCCGAACACCCGGAGCTGAAATCCGCCTTCGCCACCCCACCCAACGTGTTCGACGGCGTGCGCCTCAGCGGAATGGCGAACTCCGAACTGTGCCGGGGTGTGCTGGAGCAGCATCGCGTGCAGACGCGGGCGAGCGAAGAGGCCCGTCGCGCCGAGATCAACCAGCTCCGGGAGGCGCACGCGGCCGAGACGCGGCTGCTCGGCGCGCGCATCGATCAAGCCCTCGAAGCGGGCGCCGCGGCGCAGCGCAAGTTTGCCGATCAGGAAGAGCAAGTCCGGTTTGCGAATCAGGCCGCAGCCGCCGCGCGAGCGCATCTGCAACAGCATCTGGACGCCGTCCTGAACAGCACCTCCTGGCGGCTCACGGCGCCGATCCGCTCCATCGGGGCTCGGTGCCGGCGCCTTCTGTCGGCACTTCGGGAAGGGCGCATCACGAGCGGCATCAAACGCCGCATCAAGTCAATGCTGCGCACCTTCGCCCTCGTCGTCGTGCGGCACCCCGTGCTCAAACGTGGCGTCCTGGCATGTCTTCGCCTCGCGCCACCTTTGCACCGGCGTGTCCGCGCGATGCTGGCGCCACCGCCGATTGCCCCGAACACGACCGCCCAGGTGCCAAGCTACCCGCCGATGGCCATGTCACCTGCAACACGCGCGGTGTACCTCAAACTCAAGGCGGCCAGCGCGCGCGATTGAGCGCATCGGCGCGCTCTCTTTTTTCCAAGCCATCGGTCGGAGCACTGCAAATGATCATCGTCACTGGAGCGACAGGCTTCATAGGTTCGAACCTCGTCACCCACCTGAATCAATCAGGGTTCACCGACATCGCCATCGTCGACTGGCTGGGCTCGGGCGAAAAATGGAAGAACATCGCCAAGCATCGCTTCGCCGAATTCGTCTTCCCGCAGGACTGTGCGGAATTCTTGAAGACCACAACCCAGTCGGTGGAGGCGGTGTTCCACCTCGGTGCGATCTCGTCGACGACCGCCACCGATGGGGATGAAGTGGTCAGCAACAACCTCCAGTTCTCGATGAACCTCTGGAATTGGTGCGCCTCCAGGAAGGTCCCGTTCTTTTACGCGTCATCCGCTGCAACCTACGGAGACGGCGACCAAGGCTTCGACGATACGCAGGACATCGCCCCGCTGCGCCCGCTCAATCTCTATGGATGGTCCAAGCAAGCCTTCGACCGATGGGCGCTCGGGCAGGCCGAGAAGGGCATCGCGCCGCCGCGCTGGGCCGGCTTCAAATTCTTCAACGTGTACGGCCCCAACGAATATCACAAGGCCGACATGATGAGCATCGTCGCAAAGAATCATTCACGGGTGGTCGCCAACCAGCCTATTCACCTTTTCAAGTCGCATCGTCCCGACTTCAAGGACGGCGAGCAATTGCGCGATTTCGTCTACGTCAAGGACTGCTGCAAAGTCATGTCCTGGTTTCTGGCCGGCACACGGCAGAACGGCATCTACAACCTGGGGACGGGCTCAGCACGCTCGTTCCGAGCGCTCATCGAGGCCGTCGGAACCGCGTGCGGCATCAACCCCGACATCCAGTACGTCCCGATGCCCGAGAACCTTCGCGGAAAGTACCAGTACTTCACTCAGGCAGCCATGCAGAAGCTGCGAGTCGCTGGCTATGACGCCGACTTCTATTCGCTCGAAGCAGGGGTGGCCGACTATGTCCAGGGCTATCTCAACACTCCCGACAAGTTCGCCTGACATGCAGCAGCCCTTCCCTACCGCAACCAAGCCGCGCATCCTCGTCGTCGGCGACATCATGCTCGATCGCTATGTGATCGGCGAGGTGTCACGCATCTCTCCGGAGGCACCGGTTCCAGTGCTGGCGGCGAAGCACGAGGAGAACCGGCCCGGCGGTGCGGCCAATGTCGCCGCCAACATTTCCGCCATGGGCGGCAATGCGACCCTTCTGGCGGTCGTCGGCGAGGACAGCGCTTCGGCCGAGCTCGAGACCTGCCTGCAGCGCTACCAGGTGACGCCGCTGTTCGTGAAGGATTCACAGGGCGGCACCACCCAGAAGACCCGGCTCGTCGTCGGCTCGCAGCAGATCGCCCGCGTCGACCGAGACGTTCGGCCGACACTTCAGACCCAGCAACGCCTGCTCGATGAATACCGGCGTCAAGTCGGTGACTACGATCTGGTGGTGCTCTCCGACTACGCCAAGGGCACTCTGGACAAGCTGCCGGAATTCCTCGACGCGGCCGCCAGACTCGGCGTGCCGACGCTCGTGGATCCCAAACGAGTCACCCCGGAGTTATATCGCGGGGCGTTTCTGCTGAAGCCCAACAACAGCGAGTTCGTCGGACTCTTCGGCGCCTACGGATCCGACCAGGAACTGGTCGCCAAGGCCAGCGCCGCGATCGAGAGCCTTCGACTCGAGCACCTGGTCATCACGCGCGGCGCCAAGGGCATGGTCGTCGTCAGCGCCGGTGGCCGCGCGGACTTCGTCCCCACGCGGGCGCGTGATGTCTTCGACGTGTCCGGCGCCGGGGACACGGTCCTCGCCGCGCTCGCGATGGAGCTGTCGGCCAAGCGCTCAATTTCCGATGCCGTACAGCGCGCGAACATTGCAGCTGGCATCGCGGTGTCCCACCCCGGCACGTACGTGGTCAGCGAAGACGAGATCGAGGCCGAAGTGAATGCCTTCAGCCATGAGCACCCCAAGGTGCTGACCGAGGATCAGCTCAAAGTTGCGTTGGTCAATCCCAGGATGCACGGCAAGAAGGTCGTCTTCACCAACGGCTGCTTCGATATTCTCCATCCCGGCCATGTCCGGCTGCTCAAGGCGGCACGTGCCCTGGGAGATATCCTTGTGCTGGGGCTGAACTCCGACGACTCCGTGCGCAAGCTCAAGGGCCCCAGTCGCCCGATCAACAACTTCTCCCATCGAGCCGAAGTCCTGGCGGGCCTGGCCTCGGTGGACTACATCGTTGAATTCGACGCGCCAACTCCGCTCGAGACCATCCAGTACGTGTTGCCGGACATTCTGGTGAAGGGCGGCGACTACCCGGTGGCAGATATTGTCGGCTACAGCGAGGTGACCGCTCGGGGCGGCCAGGTCATCGCCCTGGATTTTCATGATGGTTACTCGACGACTCGCATCGTCGACGAGATCAACAAGACCCGAAAGTCGTGACGTTGGTGGAAAACTTCGAGGAGCTGCGCGCACGCGCCAGCAATTGGCTGAGCATCGACGCACTTCCGCTATGGCTCGATCGGGGATACGACGAGAAGTTCGGGCTTTTTCACGAGAGGCTTGATTTCTCGGGTCGGCCGGTCGAGGGGGTGCCGCGGCGCCTCATGGTGCAATGCCGCCAGTTGTATGTGCTGGCCCATCTGAGCCTGCGCGGCATGCGTGACAGCCGCGCCCAGATCGATCGCACTTGGCAGCAGGTACTGCGCCGCTACTACAGCAAGGAGTTGCCGCATCGCTGGGCGTTCTCCGTGGCCCCCGATGGGACGATCCACGAGCGGAAGTCCGACGCCTACACGCTGGCGTTTCTCCTGTTCGCGCTCGCATGGCTTTACCGCCTCAAGCCGGACCTCGGCTATCTTGCGCTGGCCGACGAAGTCTTCGAGATCCTTGAAGGCCCATTGGCCGCCAGCAATGGGGGCGTCATCGATGCGATTCCGCGGCCCGACGCGTTTCTGCGCCAGAACCCGACGATGCACCTCCTCGAGGCCTGCATGGCGCTCTACGAATCGACCGGCCGTGCGCAAGACCTGGCGCGGGCAAGCGTACTGCATAGGGTCTTCTCCGAGCGCATGCTCTGGCGCGCGGAGGCCGCGTTGCCGGAACTGCATGACGAAGCATGGCGAGCGCAGGACATCGCGGGCAATTGGTACGAGCCGGGCCACCACTTCGAATGGGTGTGGCTTCTGCGTCGCTTCTCGATGCTGAGCGGCATCAGCGTCGATGAAGATGTGAGCGTCCTGTTGTCGCGCGCCGAACGCGAGGGCGTGGACGCCGAAGGCTTCGCGGTCGAGCGCGTCGGCATCCTCGAGCGGACCGACGTCGACAGTCGTCGCTCTTGGGGCACGTGCGAGTACCTGAAAGCCTGCGCCGCGGAAGCGGAAGCCGCCCCGGCCGATGCCGGCAAATGGCGCGAGAAGGCTGCGAGGGCGCTCGCGGCCCTTCAGTCGGGTTTCCTTTTGCTCGATCCACCGGGGCTGTGGCGCGATCGCATCGACGCGGCGGGACGCGCATTGTCGAGGGACGTCCCCGCCAGCAGTCTCTATCACTTCGTTCTCGCTCTCATGGAGTGCGAGCGGGTATTCGGCCGGGTGGTCCGGCCCGCTCCGTTCGCCACCGGAAGGACCGCCCTTTTCCTGGATCGGGACGGCGTGATCAACCTCGATACGGGCTATCCCAGTAAACCCGAGGACATCACGTTCGTCGAAGGCGCAAGCGACGCGATCCGTTTTGCCAGATCCCAGGGCCACAGCGTCGTCGTCGTGAGCAATCAGTCGGGCATCGCCCGCGGCTATGCGAGCGAGGCGCAAGTGCTTGCGCTGCATCGATGGATGGCGGCTCGCCTGGACGAGGAAGGCGCGCAGGTCGATGCCTGGTATCACTGCCCCTACCACGACCAGGCGAAGGTCCCGGCATATGGACATCGCGATCACTTCGATCGAAAACCCAATCCCGGGATGCTGCTGCGTGCTGCGAACGACCTGCGCATCGAACTTTCCAAGTCGTTCCTGATCGGCGACAACGAATCAGACGTTCTGGCTGCATCCCGCGCAGGCGTCTCGGGTCACCTATTCAAGGGCGGCAGCCTTCTTCAGTTCGCAAGGCTGATCCTGGCAAGAGGCTGAATCTCTCGCCCCGCCTCCGCCAAGACAATTCCCCACAAAATCCGATGCGAATAATCATTGACATGCAGGGAGCCCAGACTGAAAGCCGATTCCGTGGAATCGGCAGATACAGTCTTTCACTCGCATTTGCGATCGCACGCGCAGCAGAAAGGCATGAAGTTCTGCTCGCACTCAATGGGCTGCTGCCCGATTCGATCGATGCCATTCGCGAGGCATTTTCCGACCTCCTTCCGCGCGAGAACATTCGCGTCTGGAACTCGCTGGGTCCCACGCGCGAACTGGACCCGGCCAACAGCACCCGCCGGCAAATCGCGGAGCGCATTCGCGAGGCATTCATCCTCTCGCTGAAGCCCGACGTGGTGTTGGTCACAAGTCTGTTCGAGGGGCTCGGAGACGATGCCGTCGTCAGCGTGGGCACTTTCGACGCCAAGACACCGACAGCGGTCATTCTCTATGACCTGATTCCGCTGCTGAACCCCGACATCCACTTCAGGTCGAGCCCACTTCGGCAAGACTACTACGCACGCAAGATCGACTCGCTCAAGCGCAGCAGTCAGCTGCTTGCCATCTCGGACAGTGCCCGCGGCGAGGCGCTCCGAGGGCTTGCCTTCGACCCCGATGACGTGATCAACATCTCTGGGGCCTGCGACGAATCGTTCAGGAAGATCGCGATCTCCGACGAAGCCCGGCAGCGCATTCGGACCAAGTTCAATATCCCTCACGAGTTCCTGCTCTATACGGGGGGTGCCGACGAGCGAAAGAACCTGGCGAGGCTGGTGTCGGCCTACGCCGGCCTGCCTGCCAACGTTCGCGCAAACCACCGGCTCGTAATGGCCGGGCGCATGCCCGAAGGCGAAGTTGCCGCGCTTCAAACGCGCGCGGCAGAGGCAGGACTGGGAACCGATGAAGTCGTTTTCACCGGCTATATCTCCGACGAGGAGTTGCTTGCGCTCTACAACATATGCAAGCTTTTCGTGTTCCCATCGACCCATGAGGGCTTCGGGATTCCACCTCTGGAAGCCATGTCGTGCGGCGCTGCGGTCATCGTCGCGAACAGCACCAGCCTGCCCGAAGTCATCGGATCCGCACAAGCGATGTTCGACCCCGAGTCGATCGAGTCGATCAGGGCAAAGATGCTTCAAGCGCTGACGGACCCCACGCTTCGCGAAGCCCTGCAGAGAAATGCGGCCGTGCAGGCCACGGCTTTTTCCTGGGACCGAAGCGCGCGCAGGGCACTCGAAGCGCTGGAAAAGTTCAATGATCGTTCCACAACGGCGAGCAAAAGTCTTGCCCGCGTCGAAAGGACGACCATTTTCCAGCCCAGCAGCAAGCGCATCCTGCTGCTCAAGCTCGACCATCTCGGCGACCTGATCCTGGCGATGCCCGCGATCACCAAGCTGGCGGCCCGCTATCCGGACGCGAAGCTCGAGCTCGCCGTCGGCAGTTGGAACGTAGAACTCGCGAAGATGTTCCCTTTCTTCGACAAGATTCATGCGCTGGACTATTTCAAGAAGAAGTCGGCAAACCAAGCCTCTGTCGCGCAGGAGGAACTCTCGACTTTCCTCAGCAAGCTCGGCGCCTATGACATTGCGTTGGATCTGCGCCGGCAAAGCGACACGCGCTTCGTCCTGAAGGCAGTCGATGCAAAGCTGAAAGTCGGCTACCAGACCTTCGACCCGGCCATCGACAAGGAACTCGACATCGCGCTGAATGCGGTCGCGGACGCGCCCTTCGTCGAAACCTCAATGAACCGGACATCCATCAGCAACCAGTTGCTGGCCTTGGTCGATGCGCTACCTGCCGACCCGAACGACTACATCGCCTTGCCGCGACTCTTCGATTCGACCGAGCGGAAGAAAGGCGTCATCGCGCTTTTTCCGTATGCAGGCAACGATGTCAAGGAATGGGACGTCGAGAGATTTCAATCCTTGATTTCGAAACTGGACGCACAGGACGGCGTCAGCGCGATCAACATCTTCTTGGCGTCGGCTACCGAAGCGCAGAAGCATGTCTTCCAAGGCTCGCACAAGGTGGTGCAGCACGTGGGACTCAGCATTCCTGTCCTCATGGAGACGCTGGCCCAGAATTCGGTTTGCATCGCGAACAACTCGGGTGGGGCGCACCTCGCCTCCTACCTCGGCTTGACCGTCATCGGCGTCTACGGGGGGCACGAGACGGCCGCCGAATGGGCGCCCGTGTTTCCAAAGAGTCTGGTCATTCATCGAGATGCCGAATGCTCGCCGTGCCATATCGCGACACGGGCCGACTGCAAATATCAGCTATTTTGCCTCTCCGATATTTCGGTCGACGATGTCTACGCGCTGGCCATCGAAGCCGCCCTGTCGGCGGAAGTCTCCGTTCCCGAGCCGAAGCTCACCTCCAAGGCCATCACCAATGACTTGATCGGCGCGCTGAAGCCCTTGCTGGAGAACCAATCCGACGAGCAGACGGAATCCATCGCCCGTTGCATCGTTTCCAGCATCCGACCGACCCACTTCACCGCCCGAATCTTCGTCGACATCTCGGAACTCGTTCTTAGGGATTCGAAGACTGGAATTCAGCGCGTCACCCGCAGCATTCTGAAGGAGCTGCTGGAAATGGCTCCCAGCGGCTTCGAGATACTGCCGATCTACGCCACGTCGGACAAGCAAGGCTATTTTGCGGCGAGAGCCTTCCTTTCTCATGCAGCAGGTGACGAGGCGCGTCCCGACGCCCAAGACGACCCCATCGACTTTTATGCCGGAGACATTTTCCTCGGGCTCGATTTTCAGCCGCAGGTCATCCCCGCGCAAAAAGCCGTACTGGACTCGATGCATCGCGCCGGCGTCAAGGTGATCTTCGTGGTCTACGACCTCTTGTGCATCCAGATGCCGCAGCATTTTGTAGCCGGCACCTTCAAGGGCTTCGAGCAATGGCTGGACGTCATCGCGGGCTACGATGGGGCTCTTTGTATTTCCAGATCGGTGGCCGCAGATTTGTCGGCCTACATGCAAAGCAAGCATCCGTCGCGAGCGAAGCGCTTCGACGTCCAGTGGTTTCACATCGGCGCGGACATCGAGAGCTCCAGCCCCACCAAAGGCATCCCGTCCAGTTCCGAGTGGATCCTGAAGTCACTCCGCGCGCGCCCGAGTTTTCTCTCCGTTGGCACAGTCGAGCCGCGCAAGGGCCACACCCAGACCCTGGACGCCTTCGAACTTCTGTGGGCACAAGGAGCCGACGTCAACCTGGCCATCGTGGGCAAGGAGGGATGGCTCGTCGACAAGTTGGCCGAGCGCCTGCGCCACCATCCGGAGTCAGGGAAGCGGCTGTTCTGGCTCGAGAGCACTAGCGACGAGTACCTCGAGCGCATCTACGCGACCTCCACTTGTCTGATTGCAGCCTCGGAAGGCGAAGGATTTGGGCTGCCGCTGATCGAAGCCGCGCGCCACAGGATTCCCATCATCGCCAGGGATCTCGCAGTCTTTCAGGAGGTGGCAGGGCAAAATGCACACTACTTTCACGGAAACTCGGCCCAGGCGCTGGCGGACGCCATCCGATCCTGGACCGACCTGTTCAAGGAACGAACCCACCCGAAGTCGGACACGATGCCCTGGTTGACTTGGCGCCAGACCACGCAAGACCTGCTGAAGCTGGTCTGTCGCCCTCACGCAGGCGCACCGCCCTCGCCACGGTCAGGATCCGCATACCCTGTCATCCATTGCAAACCCACCTGAGAGTTGAGTCATGAACAAAAGAGCTGTCATTACCGGAATCACGGGCCAGGACGGTGCGTATCTCGCCGAGCTTCTCTTGGCCAAGGGCTATGACGTCTATGGCACCTACCGACGCACCAGTTCGGTGAACTTCTGGCGCATCGAAGAGCTCGGCATCCAGAATCACCCCAGGCTGCACCTGGTCGAATACGACCTAACCGACCTCGGCAGTTCGTTGGCCCTGCTCCGCGACACCGAGCCGAATGAGGTCTACAACCTCGCTGCGCAGAGCTTCGTGGGCGTGAGCTTCAATCAGCCAGCCGCCACGGCGCAGATCACCGGCGTCGGCGCGTTGAATCTGCTCGAGGCGATCCGCCTCACGAACCCGAGGATTCGCTTCTATCAGGCGTCCACCTCAGAGATGTTCGGTAAAGTCCAGGCGGTTCCTCAGGTCGAGGACACGCCCTTCTATCCGCGCAGCCCGTACGGCGTCGCCAAGCTCTACGCACACTGGATCACGATCAACTACCGTGAGAGCTACGACATCTTCGGCTGCAGCGGAATCCTGTTCAATCACGAGAGCCCGCTGCGCGGTCGCGAATTCGTCACGCGCAAGATTACCGATAGCGTGGCCAAGATCAAGCTCGGACAGCTCGAAGTGCTGGAGCTCGGCAACCTCGATGCCAAGCGAGACTGGGGCTTCGCGAAGGAGTACGTCGAAGGAATGTGGCGCATGCTGCAAGTCGACGAACCGGACACCTATGTGCTGGCGACGAACCGTACCGAGACGGTGCGCGATTTCGTCACCATGGCGTTCAAGGGCGCCGGCATCACGGTCGAGTTCAAGGGAACAGGGGAAGGCGAGTCTGCGGTGGACACCGCTACCGGCAAGACGGTGATGCGCATCAATCCCAAGTTCTACCGCCCCGCCGAGGTCGAGCTGCTGATTGGCAATCCAGCCAAGGCACTCGAGAAGCTGGGTTGGAAGCCGCAGACAACGCTCGAGCAACTTTGCCAAATGATGGTCGAGTCTGACCTCGGGCGGAATGCCAAGGGTTTTTCGTTTTGAAGATTCTTCTGACTGGCGCCGACGGTTTCACTGGACGCCACTTTGCCAAGAAGGCGACCGACGCCGGCCACCAGATCGTGCCTTTGCGGGCCGATTTGAGAGATGAGGCTGCCCTGCGAACTGAAGTGATCGAGGCGCAGCCCGACGCCGTCGTGCATCTCGCCGCGATCGCATTCGTGGGCCATGCGGATCTCGGAGCGTTTTATGCTGTCAACGTCGTCGGCACCACGAATCTGCTCGACGCCCTGGCCCTGCTGTCCACGCCCCCCCACCGCGTGCTGCTGGCAAGCAGCGCAAACGTCTACGGCAACAGCGAGCACTCGCCATTGTCGGAGACGCACCCGCCAGCGCCCGCCAATCACTATGCGATGAGCAAGCTGGCAATGGAGTACATGGCCAAGACGTACGCCGATCGCCTCGATCTGGTCATCATTCGTCCATTCAACTACACCGGCCGGGGGCAGGACGTGAACTTCGTGATCCCGAAGATCGCAAAGCACTTTGTCGAGAAGGCATCTGCAATCTCCCTCGGGAACCTCGATGTGGAGCGCGAGTTCAACGACATCCAGTTGATGTGCGACGCGTACCTCTGCATCATGGAGCACGGCGCCCCGGGGGAGACCTACAACGTATGCTCGGGCCACACCTACACACTGCGAGAAGTGATCGCGATGTTCGAGCAGTTGACGGGACACCGGATGGCGATCGAGGTCAACCCCGACTTCGTACGCAAGAACGAGGTGCACCGACTCTGCGGCAATCCCGACAAGCTGAATGCGCTGCTGAGCGGTTGCGGGATGCCTCTGCCCGAGCCGAACCTTCGAGATCTTCTCGCCGGCATGCTCTGATGGCCATGGCGCGGCGGATTTTCAACGTCGACAGCCATGCACGCCTGGATGGCTTGGCAGATGTCACTGCGGCATAATTCCGAACCAAGTCTGGGCTGAGCGCTCGAGCCGCACCAAAGTTCGCGCAGAGCGATCGCTGGCCATCACAAGGCAGAGCTCGGCTTTGCCGACCGAAGTCGGCGCCGAACGCCCACCCCCGCCCTCCCGGGCCTCAGCAGATTTTCGCCAAGCCGGTCGATCCAGGACGTGGCACGCTTTACAGCGCGTTTTCAATTTTCAGCAAGTCAGACACATGGACGCCGAATCTTCCCCATTTGTGGTCGTCACTCCCATATTCGAGGACGCGGAGGCATCGGCCCGATTGTTTGCGGAGCTTTCATCCGCCTTTGGCGCCTTGGTCTACGTCGTCGCCGTCGATGACGGGTCGGTGCGGCAGCCGGTCGCGATGGAGCATATGGATGCCGTGGGTTTGCAGGGGACGATCATCCGACTTCGCCGAAATGTCGGTCATCAGCGTGCGATCGCTGTGGGCGTGAGCTACGTCGCGGAACATTTCCCGCAGGCCACGGTCGTCGTCATGGATTCAGACGGAGAAGATCTGCCGGAATCGATTCCGGATCTCCTGGCGCAGTTGGCGGCTGCCGACGTGGACCTGGTGGTGGCAGAGCGTCGTGCGCGTGTCGAGAGCATGCGTTTCAAGGCCTTCTATGCCGTCTACAAGCGAGTATTCAAGCTGCTCACGGGTCGCCGAATCAGCTTCGGCAACTTCATGGCCCTCAAGCCGAACGCCGTCAGGCGACTGGCCGCCATGCAGGAGCTCTGGACACACGTGGCCAGTTGCGTTCTCGGGTCACGTCTTCGAGTCGTGACCTGCGCGCTCGATCGCGGGCCGCGCTATGCCGGGAAGAGCAAGATGAACTTCGTCGGTCTGGCCTTGCACGGATTTCGGGGCGTGATGGTGTTCGCGGAAGACGTCCTGGTGCGCGTCGGGATTGCGTCCGCGGTCATCGGCGCCTTCACGATTCTTCTCGGCCTGGCTACGATCGCCCTCAAGCTCTCGGGGTTTGCCACGCCTGGATGGTTCTCGGTCGCTCTGGGCATCCTGTTGCTGGTGTTCCTTCAGACCGGCACCTTGGCGCTGATCAGCCTCATGCTGACCGGTGTGAGCAGGTCCGGGGCACCAACCCACACTGCATACACCATCTTCGTCGATGCCGTCGAGCATACCCAAGGTATCTCGCAATGATCCTGCGCGGCAGAATACAGCAACCGCATTTCCGCGAGCTCGCGCGCTTCGTCGCCAACGGCTTGGTGGCGACGGCGATTCACTATGGTGTACTGACCTTCAACCTCGAAGTCGCAGGTCTTCGGTCCGCCGGCGCAGCAAACTTCCTCGCCGCATGGTTCGGCATTGCAGCGTCCTTCGTAGGAAGCCGCTACTTCGTCTTCAAGAGGGTCGACCGACCCGTGTTGGCCCAGGCCGCACGCTTTCTTGCGCTCTACGCGTCGATCGCCTGCCTCCACGGCCTCCTGCTTTTCGCCTGGACCGACGTACTTCATTTCAACTACACGGCCGGCTTTGTGCTGGCGACGGTACTCCAAACCCTGCTGAGCTACGCGGGCAACAAATTGTTGGTGTTTTCGGAATCATGAAGATACGCAAATTTTTCGCGGCAAGCGCTCTCTTCCTGGCGTTGGCCGTCCTGATCTACTGGACCCACGTCACCTTCCTGCCGGTGAACGTGATTTTTTACGGCGCGATCGCCGACGGCGTTCTTGCCGCCGCAGTCACTGCCGTCGCGGTCTGGCTGCTGAAGCCGTTCCACGTGTTCAATGCCTTCGAGAAATTCCAGATGCTGCTCATCTGGCTTCTGACCGGCTACGCTCTCGCCATCTCGGTGCCGACCGTGCTTGACCGATCGCTGTCCTTCTACATCCTCGAGAAACTGCAGCAACGAGGCGGCGGCATCCAGGAAAGTCGGTTCGCCGAGGTGTTCACCAATGAGTACGTCAAGGAGTATCGTCTGGTGGACGTGCGGCTGACCGAACAGATGGAGTCAGGCACCGTCGTCATCAATGACGGATGCGTGCATCTCACCCCCAAAGGCGATCGCCTCGCATCTTTCAACCGCTTCTTTAGAACGTACTTTCTTCCCAGACAGCGCTTGCTGATGGGTCAGTACACCGACGACCTGACCGACCCCTTCCGGCACAGCACCTCGCAAGTCACTTACACGTGCAAATGAACGCCGAGACGCCCGGGCGAGGATCCAGGGTCGAGATCATCGCCGCCTCCCTGCTGGCCGGCGCCGGGATGATTTTCTTCGTCCTGCGGGGCACGGACTGGTTCTCCGCAGTCCCAGGTGATCTAGGGGACGCGCGCTTCAACAGCGTGATCCTCGAACACCTCTGGCAATGGGCGACGCAGGACGTGCGCTCCCTCTGGACGCCCCGCTTCTTCTATCCGACGTCGGGCACGCTGGCATTCAGCGACAGCCACTTTGGCTCGGGAGTGGTGTACGTCCTCGCTCGCTTGGCGGGCCTCGAACGCGAGCACGCCTTCAACGCGTGGCTCACCGTGGGTTGCGCGCTCAACTTCACCGCCATGCACTTCGTGATGCGACGGTTGGAGTTCTCCTGTTTTCCGGCGGCCGTCGCCGCTTTCATTTTCGCGTTCTCACTGCCGGCCATGGCGCAGGACGGTCACGCGCAGCTGACCTATCGCTTCGCCATACCGCTCGCCTATTTGAGCTTTACGCAGTTGGTGCGCGAGCGGCGCATCGCAAGGCTGGCGCAGCTTGCGGCGTGGGGCACGCTGCAGTTCTATTGCTCGATCTATCTCGGCGTTTTCCTGGTCTACCTCTTGGCAACCACTGGTCTTGCCATGCTTCTGACCGGCATGCGGCCCAAGCGAGTTGCCAACCACGGCCCCGCCGGCCGCATTGAGGTTGCCTGGGCGCTCGCGGCCATTGCCGTGTGCGGCGCAGCCACCGGTGCATTGCTGTTGAAGTACAACGCCGTGAGCCAGTCGTATGGATTCAAACGGCCGGTGGAAGAAGTGCTGTCGATGCTGCCTCGACCACAGAGCTATCTGTATGCGGATCGGTCGGAGCTCTACAGCTGGCTCGGTCGCATCGCGGCCGACGTCCCAATGCGGCACGAGCAGCAGATGTTCTTTGGTTTTTCGGCCCTGTTGCTGACCCTGCTTGCCCTGGTGCCGATCCTGATGTGGAGGCACTCTCCGCGACGCCAACTGGTCCTTCAGTCTTTCACCTCTTTGGTGCTGCTCTTCGTGTTGACGCTGTATGTCGGCGAACAGTCGATATACAAGCTCTTCCTGTCGCTGCCCGGCGTGTCGTCTATCCGAGCGGTGTCGCGTGTGGTCCTTGTGATGGCCTTGCCGCTGGCGCTGATGGCAGCGAGCGGCGTGGAGAACCTGCTGCGATGGTTCGACCGAAAGTGGCTTGCGTATGGGCTGATCATCCTCGCTTTTTCGATCGAGACTGCCAGCTATCAATTTGCGAGAACACCCATCACCGACTGGCAGAGTCGATCGAGGGCAATATCCACGCTCGCGGCCGATAAGAGCTTCGGACAGGATTCCATCCTCTACGTGAGCGGTCGCTTCGACGAGCCAATGGCATTGACGGATCTGGACGCCATGCTCTTTGCTCAGGACAAGAAAATACCCACGCTGAATGGCTATTCCGGAAACTCTCCTCCCGGCGTCCGGGAGTCGGCACCGTGCATATCGAAGATGCTTCGGATCTACAGTCTGCCGCTCACGGTGCTTGCCGCACGTGGGTTGACGCATGACTCTCTGATGGCTCGCACCGTGTGGGTGCCAAAGGAGCAATGCAATCGCGAGAAGTTTGCCGCGACAGATGCATCCGCTTCCCCACCCACTGAAGAGCAGGCGCAAAACATTCACCTTTCCGCCTCTGCCTCAGACAGGGGAGACCACCTGGACGTCATTCTGCGCATACGCAACAACAACGCAACGACACTGCACACCCTCTCGCGGACGGGCCACCCATTGAGCTTGTCGTGGCGCTTTGTGTCGGAGCATGCAGCATCTGATCCAAGCGTAGGCTGGAACAGGAGGCACGAGCTTAGCTTGTCGATTCCTCCAGGTGCGGAAGAAGCGGTCGCTATCGTTGTCGACAAGCCGACAACCCCCGGAACTTATGACTTGCAATTCTCTGTTGTGGCCGAAAACCATGCGTGGCTCCATCTACTGAAGATGCCGTTGGCGCATCTCCCTGTGGCGATCGGCGCGCCGGCCCCATCACCCCGATAGCGCTGCCGTCGGCGAGTCCTGGCCTAGGAAGCTTGCTTGCTTCTCTGAAAAACGAAGTACTTGTTGAGCGCATATGACGAGGCGATATAGGCGACGCCCGCCGCCAACTGGCCCAGGCCCTCGTGAAGGCCGAAAACCTTCATCCACACCAGCAACACGATCAAGTTGACTGCGTACGAAAGGCCGACCACGACCAAAAACTTGACGACCTCGGGCTTGACCGCTGATGTGCTTCTGAAAGTAAACGTCCGATTCAGCCAATACGAAGTAATCAACCCCAGGCCATACCCCAACGCGTTGGCCGCAACAGGGGAAAACTGCAGCCCATACATCGCGGAGAAAATGATGGCGTACCCAAAAAATGTATTGAAGACGCCTACCAACCCGAAGCGAATCAGTTGTCGCATTTCTCGGCGCTGACCCAGTATTGACCGCCAAGCGGGAGAGCACCAAAAAACCTCTCAATGGGCGCGAGCCATTTCAACGAAGGTGGAATGAGGAGGCAATACGAGCCGTCAAGCAACTTGAACCCTCCTGCCTCGAGCCGCTGCCGGAGCTCAGCCGGTCGCAGCAAAACCGCATCGGCATCATACGGGCAATTATTGACGATTCGTCGCGTAACAGGGTTGTATGGATTGTGCTCAAATATAAAAACTTCGCCACCCTTCCTCATCCGATTCAAAATCGTCTGAACGGATTCGGCCCTTTGCGAAGGCGGAATGTGATGAAAAACACCGGCAACGAAAACAAGATCGAATTCGCCCAACTCCAATGAAGAGCTTTCTACCTCAAAGCGGGCATGAGAATTTTCAGACCGAGCCAGGTCGATACTTTCGTGCGAGATATCTGTTCCAACGATTTCTGCAAAGGGAAACTCAGCCGCCAGATATCGTACGTTTCGTCCGATGCCGCAACCATATTCCAGAATTCGCTTCGGCTCTCGCTTCAATTTTGAGCGAACAGCGCGAACCTTGTATTCCGCAAAATACTGATCATTGCTTGAAAAAAACGACGTCTGATCTCGAAGCAGATCATTGTAGTTTTCAGTGTAGGCGTCGAAGTCAACTTTTGTCTTTTCCATGATTTATCTTTTCATCAAGAATGTATCTCGGCCGCCCCTTCATCTCGAGATAGAGATCACCGATGTACATTCCAATAATACCAATCACGAATAATTGAATAGCACTGAAAAACAAGAGCAACACCACCACGGTCGTCCAGCCACTAGGAATTGACCTATCGATGAAGTAGCTTACCACTGCGGCGAACATAAGCAGAAATCCAGCCCCACCGGTCCAGGCGCCAACGATAATACCCAATTGCAGCGGCTTCGTACTGAACGACAAGATTCCTGTCAGCGCAAAACGAAGCGTACGGGATAAAGAGTATTTCGAGTGACCGGCTGCCCGTTCGTCCGCCACATACTCCACCCCCACCTGCTTGAATCCGATCCAGGAGAAAATTCCACGAAGAAACATGTTCCGCTCAGAAAAATCTCCCGCCAGAATGTTCGCAACCCTCTTCGAGATCAACCGGAAATCGGCAGCATTTTTCCTGATCGGGACGCTGGATAGCGCATTCATCAGTTTATAGAAAAGTTCTCCTGCTTTCGCGCGCGTCCAGCTTATTCCGCGCGTTTCTGCGCGCACGGTGTAGACGACGTCGACACCCTCGGCAAACCGCTCGAGCAGAATCGGAATCAACTCCGGCGGGTGTTGCAAATCGCTGTCCATCATCACGATTGCGTCGGAATCCAATGAGTTCTCGATCCCGGCGAGCAAAGACATCTGATGGCCAAACCGCGCAGACAACGCAAGCACAGTGACGCGCGAATCTTCCAGCGCGATCGAGCGAAGGACATCGAGCGTCCGGTCCGTGCCGCGATCAACCACGTAGACGATTTGGGTGTCAACGCCCTGCAAAGCGTCCGCCACCGCCATCGTCCTTGCGTGAAACTGTCCGATCACGGCCTCTTCGTTATAGACGGGGGCGACGATAGTGAGTGAATGCAATGAAGTCATTGTCACTCCGTATAAAGTGCACGAGTGCGTGCAATGTCTGCGTATACCAATGGCACGTCATAGCCGAGGCGTGCGACGCCTACTGCTCGCTCTCTGATGACTGCGGCATCCAATCCAGCAGCCTCCAACTTTCTCACAAGCAAATCCCTCATGCTTATAGGGCGTCCCGACGCGACATGATATACGGAGCCCTTGACCCCTCGATTTGCAATCACCAGCAATTGTTCGATCGCTTCTTCAAGGCCGACATAGTCACGAGCCGCGTCAAGTGCCCCTACCTGCAATTCCAAGCGATCCCCTGCAAGGATTTCCTGAATCTGACGATTGACGCTTCCAACGAACAAACGTGATGGCAGCCCTGGGGCGTCAAGATTGAACATGCGCGCGACCACGATATCGTGTCCTTCGAATGCGGCTTTCACGCTCAGCATCGTCTGCCAGGCCTTCGTAAGGCCGTATACGGACACCGGTGTCAAGCAGCGGTCTTCCACGAGCGGATTTTCTTCAGCCGCGACCACGCCATACTCTGCGGCCGAACCCATCATAACAATTCGTGCGTCCACGCCGGCTGCAGCCACGGCGTCGATGACATTTTGGGCTCCGCGAACGTTCACATTGAAAGCCATTTCCATGTCTGGCTCGTAGCTCGCGGCAAGGTGAAAAATCATCTCCGGACGAAGGCTTTCGATGGCGCGCTGAACCTGCTCAGCGTCTCCAACGTCCATAGGAATGGAGAAAGGGCCTGCCGGAACGGCATGAGAACCCTGCCACACTTGACAACCATCATGCCGGAGCCGCTCGGCCAGCCCGCGTCCGAGGACACTCCCCCCCCCAGAAATGAGCACTCGCTTAGTCAAGGTCAATACCCAATTTTCCGGCAAGTTCTGCGAAATTGTCATCCGCAAATTGATAATCGTCTGGGCGTCCGATGTCTAGCCAGTAGCCGCCGAAAGGCTGAATGTGTACCAGTTCCCGTTTTTGCAATCCATCGTGCATCAGATTATCGAATCCATAAGGCTTGCCTACAGGCAAACTCTCGATCACGGTGCGATTGATGCAATAAATACCCATGCTGACGTCGAATCGGTAAGTTGGCTTCTCACTGAAAGAGGTCAGTTGCCCGGATTCGTCATAGCCAAGAACGCCGAAATCGATCTTTACTTCGCGACGGAAAGCCGACACCGATACCTTTCGACCTTCCGTCACATGTCGTTCATAGAAACTTCGATAGTCCAAATCGCAAAGAATGTCACCATTCATCACTAAAAAATCGTCGGGCAGATCTTTGATCAGCGTTAGCGGTCCAATAGTACTGAGTTCGACCTCTTCCAAAGAATAGTCGAGCTCGACTCCGAGCCGGCTGCCATCGCCGAAATAAGCCATGATCAACTGCGAGAGGTGATTGACGGCAAGCGTGACGTGCGTGAATCCGGCGCGTTTCAGCTGAAGGATAATCAGTTCCAGAATGGAGTATTTTCCGCCAAGCGGCACCAGCGGCTTGGGGATCAATGTCGTGTAGGGGCGAAGGCGGGTGCCCTTGCCTCCTGCCAAGATTACGGCTCTCATGTGTCCCCTCAAATGTTGTATAGCCAGCTCTTGTAGCGGGAAAGGTGATCGGGATTTCTGAACCACTCAATCGTGTCACGAAGCCCCGCTTCCAAGTCAAAATCGGGCTTCCATTGCGTCAGGCTTCGAATCAGTGAGTTGTCGCCGATCAATCGAAATACTTCAGACGCTTCGGGTCGCAGGCGCGCATCCTCGGTCAGGATCGTGGCTGCAGGGTTGATCTGCTCGATCAGCACTCGCGCGATATCTCCCACCGAAACCTCGGTTCCGGTGGCAATATTGACCTCGCGTCCGATTGCCGCATCCGCTTCCGCCAAAGCGATGAAGCCGCGGACTGTATCCTTGACATAATTGAAATCTCGCGTCGGGCTAAGGCTCCCGAGTTTGATCTGGGTCTGACCGAGCAACAATTGAGTAATGATGGTCGGGACCACCGCACGAGCAGACTGGCGGGGGCCATACGTATTGAATGGCCTGACAATGGTTACAGGCAACTCGAAGGATCTGAAAAATGACTCAGCGAGTCTGTCCGCGCCGATCTTGGTGGCACTGTACGGAGACTGGCCTTGGTAGGGGTGCTTCTCGTCGATCGGTGCATATTGGGCCGTTCCATACACTTCCGATGTTGAGGTTACTAGCACACGCGCAGTGTCGAGTCGACGTGCTGCCTGCAGAACATTCAACGTCCCCTTGATGTTGGTGTCCACATACGAGTCAGGAGAGTGGTAGGAAAACGGAATGGCGATGAGGGCTGCCAAATGAAACACCACATCGCATGATTTCATTGCTTCGGCGACACCATTGGGGTCGCGGATGTCACCTGCGAAAACATCCATTTCTTTCAACATTTCGGGCGGCAACGTATCGAGCCAGCCCCAGCTGTTGAAGGAGTTGTAGTAGACGAAGGCACGCACGCCGCAGCCTTCCGAAATAAGCGCCTCTGTCAGGTGGCTTCCGATGAAACCATCGGCACCGGTGACCAAGACTTTTTTGCCATTGAGCTTCAATTCAATCGCCTCTGATTTTGGGGTTGATGAGAGAAAAGTACATTGCCCGAGGGTCTCCAGGCGCATCTATCCGAGTACCCTCGAACAAGAATTCAATTTTGGCATTCTCTTTCGGGTCGAGATCGAGTGAAAGAACGACTCTGCCTTCGCCACTGCCGAGGTGCACTTTCTGTTGCATTCCGCGAGGACCCAGCACGGAGAGTACACCCCCAGCGTTGCCATGTACTGATGCAGTAAATTCGAAATGACTGCGAGCCCCGGACGGGTTGACAAAGGTGATGTCGGAAGACTTGCCCGACCATCGGAACTTCTGCATTCCGCCTTGGGCGGTCTCTTCAGCAAAGAACCCCTTGCCATACTTGAGAGTCCTCGGCCGAAGCATTGCTTCTCGCTGCAGCCGCTGCTCATCTGGCGAATGGGCCTCCTGCCACGCACGCGACGCGTCGCTGAGATCAATGAAAACGTACCGATCATCCCGCGAGATCAAAGGGGGCGCCTGGACGAAGCCCTTCAGCTCGCGCTCAAGACTTTCCACGACCTCGCTGCGGAACGCAAAGCGATCGATCCAGAGACCATCGAACCCGGCCACTGCAAGTTGACGGACCAAGGCCTTCGGGTCCTCAGGCGTCAAGCCGGACTCGAAGGCGACCTGACTGTCCGACAGGCCAGGCCAGCTCCAACTCATTCGATCGGACCAGAGATATGGACGCCCATGGTCGTAGCTGAGCATCCGCTCCCGCCCAGCATCCGAAGGGAAGGGGACGATCGGAAGTTGAAAGATTCGGTGCGTGTGCGTCGCGACGCTTTCGATTCGGGAGACAAACTCCCTTTCCGTTTCGAAGCTCTTCCGGTGGACGTCGTAACTTGTGTAAAGGATGCGGGCAACGGCACCTTGGTCCAACACGCCGCCCACGAACAGCGTCACGAGAACGAGAGAGAAAACCCAGTCCGCGCCCCGCGCGCCGGCCGCCAGAAATCGAAGCCGCACCCGCTCGATCACGTCGAACAGCGCGTAGAAACTAAAGAACGCGATGAACACCGAGATTCGGTTGTAGGCCCTGATGTCCGGCGAAACGAGGACATTGAAGATCGAACCGAAGCCGCCAACGGTGGCCAATAGAAGACCAGCGACCGTGAGCACTCCGGCAGCCCACAGTTGATTGCCCGGCGTCCGCCTGCGCGAGAACAGCGCAGCAACCACAGCCACGACGAATCCGGCGCCGCCGACGACGCCGAGTTTCGCCGACACGTTCTCGTTCTCCAGCGGGAAGTCGACATTCGGCGGCCCTAGCACGTCGGTGAATATAGGACTCACCAGATGGCGAATCTTGAGTCCATAGGTCTCGGCTTCGGCGGGACTCTTATAGGTCACGCTGGCGGGTGTCCCGTCACGATGCCAGCTCAAAAGCGAGGGCGTCAGATTGACCAAGGCGGACGCGCAGATCAAGGCGATCAGCGGCAGCGTGGAAACCAGCGGAGCACGGCGTCGACTCAGACAGAAACCGGCCGTGCCGGCGACCGCCAAAAAGAAGCAACTGAAGAAAGCGGTATAGATGTAGTCGACACCGATCGCCAAGCCAGAAACCACCAGCAATGGCAGGGGCAATTTCCGGTCCGTCGAATCGGCCTCGTCGCCCTGTTGTCGATTTCTCGCAAGAACGAGAAGCGCCTGGGCGCAGACCACCGGTACAAACATGTAGGTCAGGCTGACATGCGAGACATTTCGAAAGAAGACATGCGGCAGGAGCGCAAAAAGGGTGGACAGCACGAAAAGGCTACGCCGAGTCAGCCCCAGAGGCCGAAGCGCGACATGGCAGATGACCGAGGTGAGTCCGGCGGAAAGAATCCAAAAGAGATTGAGGATGAGCCCCGGCTCTTTCGTGAAGATCGCGATGATCTTCATGATCAATGACGAAAAGAACAGATTCTGCGGGAACGCAGCGATATCGAGGCCGAAAGGCGCTCCCAGCCGATGAATGAACCAGATCCAGTCGCCGTCGGCGATTGACTTGGTCAGGATCAACTCGAAGATCGTATCGCCCCAGTAGTTGAACGGCACACGAAGGTCGGTGTTCCAAAGCCTCAGCGAGGCGGTCATGCAAACCACGGTCAGAACAAACTGAACCCCCAGCTGGAAGGCCTCAGTTGCTGCGCGGGAACGCGGTACGGCGGCGCCAGGCGCAGAAAGACGGAACATCATGAACAATTGCTGGGGAGGGCGCGAAATTTCTCGGGCCACTTGGTGAGGTAAGTGTCGTCGGTGACCAGATGTCCTGGTGCCGTAGCACCGGTTGCAGTCATCACTCGAACAACTCGGCGCCGCTCAGTCCGACACCTTGGCGATCCTTTTCGGACAAGCTGAAAGGCACGTCGAGGTCAGGCCAGCGAATATCGAGCGAGTCCCAGCCAATGCAACGCTCATGGCCAGGCGCGTAGTAGTCGGTGGTCTTGTACAAGAAATCCGCTTGTTCGCTGAGCACCACGAATCCATGCGCGAAACCTTCGGGAATCCAAAGCTGCCTTTGGTTGTGCTCGCTCAGTTCAACCCCTACCCATTTTCCGAAGGTGGGAGACGACTTGCGAATGTCGACCGCAACGTCGAATACCGTGCCACAAACAACGCGTACCAGCTTGCCTTGTGGCTGTTGGATCTGGTAGTGCAGCCCGCGAAGTACGCCTTTGCGGGAGCGAGAGTGGTTGTCCTGAACAAACTCGACTTGGCGACCGACCGCATCATCGAAGGCTTTCTGATTGAAACTCTCGAAGAAGAATCCCCGAGCGTCGCCAAAGACCTTGGGCTCGATGACCAGGACGTCCGGGATGAATGTAGGGGTAACTTTCATGATGGGCGCTCGGAAATGATGTCTCAGGCCACTCGTTTGAGATACCCATGTGGAGCGACGCTGAGCAGCAACTTGCTGTCCATGCCATGGTCGATCTCGAACGCCGCCGAATGGGTCTTCAGAAATTCGTGCACTGCCGTCTTGGGGTTGTCGCCGGGTCCCCATGGCCGATCAGGAAACAGGCTTTCCGGCAAGTCTTCCACGATCGTGTCGAATACGACGCAATAGCTGCCCGGGGTTACCAAGGGCGCATAGGCTCGCAATTCGTCCAGCACATGGGCATGGGTGTGGTTGCTGTCGAGACACACGAGCACGCTGCGCTTCTGGTGCGCGATGCCCCTGACCTTCTCGATCACGTCCTGCGCAATGCTCGATCCCTCGATCATCGCAATGCGCCGCTTCATCGGATGCGCATCGATGGCCTCACGATTGTGGGCTCGGATATCAATGTCGATGCCGAGCACATGTGCGTCAGGCGGGCCGCCGCATGCAGCATTCAGTTCCAGCATGGCCGCAGAGAAAACGAGAGAGCCCCCATGCGCAATGCCAGTCTCAATGATCAGGTCGGGCTGGACACGCCAGATGATCTCCTGCAGCGCAACGATGTCTTGCGGGTACTGGATGATCGGGCGCCCCATCCATGAGAAGTTGTAGGAGTAGCCAGCGCGGATGGACGAGTCCATCAGCGCCTTGGCATCGGCCTGCAGGGTCTCGTTGGTCTTATTGGCTGCAATGCGGGCAGCCACTTCGTCTTCAAATTTCATTCTGGTCCACCTTTATGAGACGCAATCTGCCAAGAGACTGCGTCACGATCTCATCGAAATAATTGGAGTTCATCACGAACGTCAGCGTGCCGGGGGGAAGCCTTTGCAATGCGGATTCGGGTGACATGATCTCCACGCCGGTTCCGGCCATGAACCTGCCCTGCTTGACCGGATTGATGTCGACCGCGAGGTCGAATTCGATCCCGGCGCCACGGAGATGGTGGGAGAAGATCACTCCTTTCGACGAAGCACCCCAGATCGCCTTCGCGCCGCTGGTGGCGCGCGAGACGATCATGCTCTCGTCAATGCCCGCCATGAAGTCTGGGGGCAGAACGAAGCGGTGCGGTGTCGCGACAGGTTGCCGCAAGGAGGCGAGGTCTGCGACCACATAGAGGTACTGTCCGCCGAACACGTGCCCTTGTTCGTGAACACGCTCGAACATGAGTTCGAAGTCGACGGCCCGGAAGTAGTTGACATGCTCGTAGAAGATGTCGAACCAAGCGCGACGTTCGCAGATCCAGTCGAAACACGGAACCTCGATGTAAATCTTTCCCTGCCCGCCGTTGGCGCGCGCGATCTCCCTCAGGAAAGCGACCGGATCCTGGATGTGCTCGAGCACGTGCCGAAGCACCAGACCATCGGCAGACAAGCCGAGGGACGGCGAGAACGGGGCAGCGACGACATCAGGGCTGTCGCCTTCGAAGGCGGGATCGATGCCTGTCGCCTCGTAGCCGGACTGCCGCAGCAGATTGAGAAAATAGCCCTTGCCGCACCCGACTTCGATGAGCGAACGGGTCGTGAAGTGGCGCCGAATGATCGCCAGGACGGATTCCAGGTGCTCGCGAAAAACTGACGAGCAGGCCTGCTCGTTCTGGTAGTCGGCGTCATAGGTCAGCAAGGTGGGATCAAACGCCTGATTGAATATCAGTCCGCTGGACTGATCCTGAACAAGCACCACGTTGCCTCTCGGAGAGGCAGTTCCGGCCTCCGCGCTATCAAACACGCGGTTTTGCAAGACCGGGAGGCCCTGGATGTTCACCAGTTCTCGTTGCATCAGCGTGTCTCCTGCATCAGGCGCGTCAGCTTGGCGTTGCTGCCCCAAAAGGCCATGGGTTCGTGACTGGGGTACGCGAAGTGACCAAGTGCCAGTTTCATGGACGACCCATGCATTTCGAGCCATTTCTCGACAAGTGCTCGCACCGAAATCGGCCGGCCCGAGCAGATGTTGACGATACCGCCAGCTGAGCCCATGCGCACGAGCCCCGCCAGATGGGCAGCCACGTCGGCCACGGGCAGGTAGTCACGCAACTGTTCGCCGCCTGACATCTTGAACTCGGCATCCCCTCTTGCGCTCGACGCCATGAACTGGCTGTACAGCGCGCCCGACGACTGCCCCTCTCCATATGTGTAGAACAGGCGAGCCCAAGTGAGTCTGGTGTCCGCAGCAAGAAAATCGAGTTGCTGACGCAGCGCATTCTTAGCGAAGCCATAAGGGTTTCGAGGCTCGGCCGGCAGTGATTCGTCGAGTTCGCCCGATTGCATGCCGTACTCGAAGCAAGTGCCTGCGCACACCAGCGTTGTCAATCCTGAGGTCATGAGCTGCCGAAGGAACCGGTACTGTTCCGGCAACTGCGTCTCGAAATGATGCCGCGACTGGTAGTTCGGCAGGCCATCCCACGCGAGGTGGATCACGGCATCGGGCCGGTCGAGCGCCTCAAACGGATTCGAAGGCCCAGCTGAAAGGTCCAACATGACATGCCGGGCTCCGACAGGCAGCCACGCGCCGGGGTTGCGTCGCGACATAGCGATGACTTCGACATCGGGCATCGCATCCAGCGCTCGCAGGACGTGACGCCCGATGAAACCGCTGGCGCCGGTGACCGCGATCTTCATAGGACTTCGAGCTCCGGCACAGCGCACACGAACTTTCCCCCCCAGTCGCGCACGTAGGCAAGCTGGTCCATCACCTCCGCCTTCAGGTTCCACGGCAGGATCAACACGTACTCCGGCCGCTCACGCCGCAGGCGGTCTTCATCCACGATCGGAATCCTGCTCCCTGGCAGAAACTGGCCCTGCTTGGCGGGATTGCGATCCACAACCCAGGGAACCAAGCCTGCCCGGACCCCGGCATAGTTGAGCAGCGTGTTTCCCTTGGCAGCCGCACCGTAGGCCCCCACGGTCTTTCCCGCCTTTCGCGCCTCAATCAGGAATGTCACGATGCCATCGCGGATGTCGTCGGCCCGTGTTTGAAATCCCTCGTAGTACGCCTTGGTTTCCACCCCTGCATCCACTTCGAGCTGCAGAAGGCGAGACACCCGTTGCGTGACCGGGCGCTCGCCGCTATCGCTGCGCTGCGCGAAGACCCGCAGGCTGCCTCCGTGCGTGTCGAGCGCCTCGACGTCGAAGATGAGCAGGCCGTTGGCCTCGAACAGACGCCGTACCGCCACCAATGACAGATAGGAAAAATGCTCGTGGTAGATGGTGTCGAACTGGCAGTCGGACACCAGTCTCATCAAATGCGGAAATTCGAACGTGGCGACGCCCTGCGGCTTGAGCAGCCTGGCAAATCCTTCGACGAAGTCGTTGATGTCCGGCACGTGCGCCAACACATTGTTGGCGACGGTCAGATCCGCGGCCTTGCCATCAGCGACGAGTCGGTCGGCCAACTCGACACCGAAAAAGGATTCGATCACATCGAGCCCCTTGGCCCGCGCCGCGCGCGCGGTACTCGCCGTCGGCTCGATGCCGGTACATGGCACTCCGGCTTCCTTCACATACTGCAACAGGTAGCCATCATTGGCTGCCACTTCGACGACATGCGACGACGCTGAAAGCGCAAAACGATGCACAACCTCGTTCACGTAGTGCTTGCTGTGCGCCAGCCAACTCGTCGAGTAGGAACTGAAGTAGGCGTACTCGCTGGAAAAGAGCTGAGCGTAGTGGGCGTAGTCCTCAGTCTGCACCAGCCAGCACTGCGTACAGACGAAGACGCGCAAGGGATACCAGGATTCCGGAGCCACGAGCCTCAAGGCACTCAGGTAGGCATTCGACGGAGGGGAGGAGCCCAAGTCCATCAGCTGCAGCGAGAGCTCCGCCTGGCAATGTCGACATTTCATTTCAGACACCGCGAAATTCAGGGGTGAGCAGAGCATGTCCGGCGTCGCGCGCCGAAAGCTCGCCGAGCGGGAGCGGCCAATCGATGGCAAGGGCAGGGTCGGCGGGGTTCAGTCCGCCCTCCGAACTCTGGACATAGGGCGTGGAGTGGAGATAGAGCAATTCGGTGTCGTCGTCGAGCGTCTGGAATCCATGCGCGAAGCCCTTCGGAATGAGCAGACTGCGGCCATTCTCGGAACTCAACACTTCGGCATGCCATTGAAGAAAAGTCGGTGAGTCCCTGCGCAAATCGACCGCGACATCGAAGATTTCTCCACGAAGGCAGCTGACCAACTTGTCTTCGCCATGGGGCGGATGCTGGAAATGCATGCCACGCACCGTGCCGCGCTGGCGCGTCAGGGTATGGTTGATCTGGGCCACCGGTTGGGCGAACCCTGCGAGTCTCAATTCCTCGGCGCAAAAAAACCGGCTGAAGAATCCGCGCGAGTCTACCCGCAGTTGCCGCTGGACCAGCTTGAGCCCGGCCAGCCCGGTGGCGCTGACTTCAAAGCGCGGCATGGCCGCCCCCAGCTTCGTAGGTCCGTATCTGCGACAAGCAGGTCTGCTGCATATCCTCTCCCGCACGCCAGGCGCGATCCCATTCGACGATCTTCTCGAGAGCGAGGTCAAGGCTCCATCGCGGCCGCCATCCGAGTTCGCTTCTCGCCTTGCTGCTGTCGAGCTTGAGATATTCAGCCTCGTGAAAAGCGCTCGTATCGGTTTCGCGCCACAGCGCGCCCGGCATCCTGCTGGCGAGGCGATCCAGCAGCTGCCGCACTGGCACCGCATCGTCCTCTGCCGGACCGAAGTTCCACGCCGACGCAAATCGAGCCCCACCCAGCGCCAGTCGCTCGGCCAGCAGCAGGTAGCCCGACAAGGGCTCGAGCACGTGCTGCCATGGCCGCGTGGATCCGGCGTACCGGACCTCCAACGGCTGCTGTTGCTGAACGGCCCGGAAGAAGTCCGGGACGAGCCGATCGTCGGCCCAGTCGCCGCCGCCGATCACGTTGCCGGCGCGGGCCGTCGCCACTGCAACGCCGGCCTGCGCCAGGAAGGACGATCGATAAGCGGCCGTGACCAGTTCCGCACAGGCCTTGCTGCTGGCATAGGGGTCGGAACCGCCGAGTGCCTCGCCTTCACGATAGCCCCAGAGCCACTCCCGGTTGTCATAGCACTTGTCCGTCGTGACGTTCACGACCGCTCGCACGCCTTCGCACGAACGCACGGCTTCCAGCAGGTTGACCGTGCCCATGACGTTGGTCGCATAAGTCTCGACCGGCTCGCGGTAGGACTGTCGAACCAGCGGCTGAGCCGCCAAGTGAAAGACGACCTCAGGCGCGGCCCTGCGAACTGCTTGCTGCAAGAACGGTGCATCGCGCACATCGGCGATCGCATGGCCGTGGAGCGTGTCGGCGATCCGCGCGACCGCGAACAAATTGGTTGGCGTCGGCGGCGACAACGCGTAGCCATGGACTTCGGCGCCCAGACTGTGAAGCCAAAGCGCCAGCCAGCTGCCCTTGAAACCGGTATGGCCGGTGACCAGGACCCGCCTGCCTCGCCAGAACGCAGGATTCACGACCAGACCTTCCATGGCGCCGCATTGCTCGCCCACAGTTGCTCGAGGTGAGTCTTGTCGCGCAGAGTATCCATCGGCTGCCAGAATCCTTCGTGCTCGAACGCCATCAACTGGCCATCTTGCGAGATCCGAGCAAGCGGTGCCCCTTCCCAGCTGGATTGGTCGCCTTCGATGTAGTCGAGACATTTGGGTGACAGGACGAAGAACCCACCGTTGATCCAGCCGCCATCGCCCCGCGGCTTCTCGATAAACCCCCTGACCGAGTCGCCCTCGCGCTCCAGGGCACCATAGCGACCGGCAGGCTGAACCGCCGTGACAGTCGCCAGACGGCCGTGCGCACGATGGAAGTCGAGCAGTTGATCGATTCGAAGGTCGGCCACCCCGTCTCCGTATGTGAAGCAGAACGCCTCTTCGTCTTGCAGGTACTCACCGACCCGCTTCAATCGCCCGCCCGTCAGGGTTTCGTCTCCGGTGTCGACTAGCGTGACCCTCCACGGCTCGGCCTTACGCTGATGCACATGCATCTCGTTGCTGCGCATGTCGAAGGTCACGTCGGACATATGAAGGAAGTAGTTGGCGAAATACTCCTTGATGACGTAGCCCTTGTAGCCACAGCAGATGATGAAGTCGTTGATGCCATATGCCGAGTAGAGTTTCATGATGTGCCAGAGCACGGGTTTGGCACCGATTTCGACCATCGGTTTGGGCTTGAGATGGGTCTCTTCCGAGATGCGTGTTCCCAAGCCACCAGCCAGAATGACTGCCTTCATCGTATTTACTTCGCGATTCGAAAAAAAAAGCAATCGGCCGAGTGCCGCTCAACCGGGCAAATTCGCTGCTGCCTCGAAATCCACGCCCGCACGTCGGACGAAGTGCGGGGCACTACGCAACGCTAGAAGGCTTTCTCAACAAACTGATTGCCTTACGCACCAATCGCCTCGGCACGTATCGCAACGAGCCCAGACGCTGCGCGTCCGCAAGTCGGAGTTCCAACTGCGTCGACACCTCTCGCAAAGCCTGCGCATCCGCTGCCATGCTGGCCAAATCGGCGTCAGCCGCCGCGGCGTCCGCAGCCGCCTGCCGGCGTACTTCAGTAGCGTCGGCTTCCGCACGCAATGCATTTTGCCTTTCCGCTTCTATCTGCGCACGCATGTCGTGCAGGGACGGCACGTCAAACGCGATCTCCTGTCGATCGACGCCGAGCAACGATGTCGCCAAACCCACCGCATCGGAAATATTCTCGACGCCGAAGGGACCGGCATCCAGGCTCAGAGTGATGCCATCGAAGCCCAACGTCCGAGGACGGAACGTGTGAGGCAGCGCAGGCGGGAAGCTGGGCGCTTCAGTATCGAACCATTGCAGCAGTTCAGCGCTGTCAGAGACCGAAGCCCGGATGATCTGCCGCACCTCATCTCTGTCCTTCGGATCGGTTTCCAAAATCGCGCCGAGATAGCGCTCGGTGACGGCTTTCCGATCGAGAACCAAGGTGTCGTCACGCGGAAAGAGCGCATCCTTCGCGTGAAGAAAAGAGTCGACAACGTGAACCGGAGCCAAGATCATCTTGTCCGGCACGAGCGGGTGACGCCGATAGCCGAAGGCCTCGTTCAGTGTAGAGAAATCATTGGCGACAGCCGTTTTCTTCTCGTGCATCAGCGTGGCGACGCCATTGCTGGCGTGCGACAGGCCAGCGATGTTCATGGGCGTACTGATCGACAGGTACTTGCCCACGAGATATCCGAAACCGAATCCGGAATAGATATCGGGATAGACGTTCAAGAAGACGCGGCCGGTCGCCGCCCGATGCTGCGCGATCAGATCTCGGTGAATGGCCGAACAATAGATCATTGGCAACGAATCCGTTCCGTCCTCGAAGCGCATGACCTTGGCGATCTGCGCCCGACCGTCGATCTCGGCGACCGTTCGGGACAAGGTGACGATGAGCAGATTCGCCTCGCGCTCGATTCCGATCGTCGGCCATGTGTAGATGCCCCGCTGCCAGCGCATCGCCCTGGCGTGGGTACGTGACGCCAAGCGATCGAGTTCCCGCAAGGCGTACGGCATGAGCCCATCGTCGTCGCCGAGAACAGTCACATATTCGCCGATCGCTTCGCTCAGGCCTCGTTCCCAATTGGCACTCATTGCCAGCGGACGTTCGGGCTGTAGATAGCGTATGCGGGAAGACTTTGCCGCGGCGACGATCTCTGCCACTTGCGCCGCCGCTACTGAATCGCTGTTGTCGCAGACCAGGATCTCGTAGTCTTCGAAGTCCTGGTTGAGACAAGTTGCCAGGGAATGCCGCAAGGTCTCGGGGCGATTGCGCGTCGGGATGATGACGCTGAAGCGGGGGCTCCCTATCGATCGCTCGGTCATTGTGGAAGCACCTTCAAGAGCGCACCTCTTCGCGCAGCAAATGCCTGAGGTACCGGCCATACCCGCTCTTCGCCAGGGGCGTCGCGAGACTCTCGAGTTGCGCCCCCGAGATGAAGCCATTGCGCCATGCAATCTCTTCCGGACAAGCAATCTTCAACCCCTGCCGATGCTCCAGCGTCGCGATGAACTGCCCCGCTTCCAGCAAACTCTCGTGCGTCCCGGTGTCCAGCCACGCGTACCCGCGCTGCATGATCTGCACATTGAGCTTGCCCAGATCCAGGTACGCCTGGTTGACGGCCGTGATCTCCAGTTCGCCGCGCGCGCTCGGCTTGACCGCCTTGGCGATGTCGACCACCTGGTTGTCGTAGAAGTAGAGCCCGGTGACCGCATAGCTGCTCTTCGGCTTGACCGGCTTCTCTTCGATGCTGCTGGCCTTCCCGTTGGCGTCGAAGGCGACCACGCCGTAGCGCTCCGGGTCGTGCACGTGGTAGGCGAACACCGTCGCACCGGCGTCCTTCTTGTCGGCATCCGACAGCAGGTGGACGAAGTCGTGCCCGTAGAAGATGTTGTCGCCCAGCACCAGCGCACTCGGCGAATTGCCGACGAACTTGTCGCCGATGATGAAGGCCTGCGCCAGCCCGTCCGGGCTCGGCTGCACCGCGTACTGCAGGTTGATCCCCCACTGGCTGCCGTCGCCCAGCAACTGCTGGAAACGCGGCGTGTCCTGCGGCGTGCTGATGATCAGGATGTCGCGCATGCCGCCGAGCATCAGGGTGCTCAGCGGGTAGTAGATCATCGGCTTGTCATAGACGGGCAGGAGCTGCTTGCTCATGGCCAGGGTCGCCGGGTGCAGCCGCGTGCCGGAGCCGCCGGCCAGGATGATGCCTTTGCGTTGGGTCATTCTTTGTCGTCTCGAATTAGAGGGTCTCGGCGAGCATTCGCGCCACGCCGGCCTGCCAATGCGGCAGCTTTAGCCCGAAAGTCGCCTGCAGCTTGTCAGTGTTCAGCCGGGAATTGTGTGGGCGAACGGCGGGGGTGGGAAAGGCACTGGTCGGCACCGCATCGACCGTGTCGGGCGAAGCCTTGAGCGCAACCCCGGCGGCCTGCGCCTGCGCGAGCACGAAGCGTGCATAGCCGTGCCAGCTGGTCTCGCCGCCCGCCACCAGGTGATAAAGCCCCGCCTTGGCCGGGTCGGCCAGGGTCGCGCAGATGGCATGGGCCGTCACGTCGGCCAGCAGCTCCGCCCCGGTCGGCGCGCCGAACTGGTCGTCGATCACGGTCAGCCGGTCGCGCTCCTTGGCCAGCCGCAGCATGGTCTTGGCGAAGTTGCCGCCGCGCGCGGCATAGACCCAGCTGGTGCGGAAGATCAGGTGCCGGGCGCAATGCCGCGCCACCAGCAGCTCGCCTTCCAGCTTGGTGCTGCCGTAGACGCTGAGCGGCGCCGTGAGGTCGTCCTCGAACCACGGCTTGCTGCCGCTGCCGTCGAACACGTAGTCGGTCGAGTAATGCACCATCAGCGCACCGATCTGCTGCGCCGCCTGGGCCACCACGCCCGGCGAGATCGCGTTCAGCTTGCGCGCGAACTCCGGCTCGCTCTCGGCCTTGTCGACCGCGGTGTGCGCCGCCGAATTGACGACCACGTCGGGCCGCACCGCGAGCACCGTGTCGGCCAGCTGCTCCGGATGGCTGAAGTCGGCATGGAAGTCGGTGCTGTCGAAATCGAGCGCCACGACCTCGCCCAACGGCGCCAGGCTGCGCTGCAGCTCCCAGCCCACCTGCCCGCCCTTGCCGAGCAGCAGCAGCTTCATGCCGCCGCCTTGGCGGGCGCAGCCGCGTACTGCTTCTGCACCCATTCGCGGTAGGCGCCGCTCTGCACGTTGGCCACCCATTCGCCATTCGCCAAGTACCACTCGACGGTCTTGCGGATGCCGGTGTCGAAGGTCTCGGCCGGCTTCCAGCCCAGTTCGCGTTCGAGCTTGCGGGCATCGATGGCGTAGCGGCGGTCGTGGCCGGGACGGTCGGTGACGTAGCTGATCTGCTCGCGGTAGCTCTTGCCGTCGGCCCGTGGACGCAGTTCGTCGAGCAGCGCGCAGACGGTGTTGACGATCTCGATGTTGGGCTTCTCGTTCCAGCCGCCGACGTTGTAGGTCTCGCCCAGCCGGCCGGCTTCGAGCACGCGGCGGATCGCGCTGCAGTGGTCCTTGACGTAGAGCCAGTCGCGCACCTGCATGCCGTCGCCGTACACGGGCAGCGGCTTGCCGGCCAGCGCGTTGACGATCATCAGCGGGATCAGCTTCTCGGGGAAGTGGAACGGGCCGTAGTTGTTCGAGCAGTTGGTGGTCAGCACGGGCAGGCCGTAGGTGTGGTGCCAGGCCCGCACCAGATGGTCGCTGGCGGCCTTGCTGGCCGAGTACGGGCTGTTGGGCTCGTACTTGTTTTCTTCGGTGAAGGCCGGGTCGGTCGCCGAGAGCGAGCCGTACACCTCGTCGGTCGACACGTGCAGGAAGCGGAAGGCGGCCTTCTGCTCGGCCGGCAGCGTGCTCCAGTAGCCCCGCACCGACTCCAGCAGGCGGAAGGTGCCGAGCACGTTGGTCTGGACGAAGTCTTCGGGGCCGTGGATCGACCGGTCGACGTGGGACTCGGCCGCGAAGTTGACGACGGCGCGCGGCCGATGCTCGGCCAGCAGCCGGTCGAGCAGCGCGCTGTCGCCGATGTCGCCCTGCACGAAGACGTGCTTCGGGTTGCCGTCGAGCGACGCCAGGGTCTCGAGATTGCCCGCGTAGGTCAGCTTGTCCAGGTTGACCACGGCTTCGCCCTGTTGCGCAGCCCAGTCGAGAACGAAATTGGCGCCGATGAAGCCGGCGCCACCTGTGATGAGGATCATGACGTCCTTCGTAGTTTCGGGAGCCGGGGGGTCGCCTGTCGCTCGCCCCGGAAGATCGCGATTATCCCCTCCGCCTAGGGGCTGACGGCCGCACAGGGCCCGCGAGTCGTCGCTGGAAAGACACCGAAAGCCGCCTCGAAGCCAACTCGCTCGATGCCATTTCATCTGCTTCGGATTTTAGATTCAGATTTTTCCCAGATACATCGGCCAAACAGATGCATAGACTCCGGCGGCACGGAAGATCTCGGCATCGGCTGCTTATCGCACGCGAAGTTAACGCTTACGTAGCCATCTCTACGCAACAGCTCGACGACCAGCGAAACCACCCAAGCAGCTCTTCGCGAGCCCTGCCCTTGGCACCCGCGTAGTGCCAGAGAGCGGCCCAAACCGTTTCACTACAGGATTTTATGAAGGCATTTTTTAGGCGCTGCGTGCGGGGAGTCGCGGCATGGCCACTTCTTGGACGTTTTGCACGCATCGGCGTCGCGGTCATTCGCGGCCCGAACACATTGGACGGCCACGCCAACCTCGTCACCTTGCATTACGAATCACATCAAGCTGTCGAGGAACTGCGGGGGTTGATACGAGAAGCTGGCGAGCGTGAACAGGGATTCTTCGGCCAACAGTTACCTCAGCTGCTTGACACCATTTCCGGCATCAACAGCCGACTCGCACGAAGCGAAGCCGAACAAGCCGATTTGGCGAGGTCCGTCCCGGTCGCCCTGCGAACACTGACAAAGGATCTTCGAAATCTAGACGAGCGATTCGAACCTTCGATTGCCAATCTCTCCGCAGATATTCGAAACCTAGAAGATCGGCTTCAATCCTCGATTTTCAACCTCTCCTCCGATTTTAGGCCTTCGATCTCCTATCTCCTCGGCCGCGTCGAATTCGTTCGACGCGAATTGATGTTCCAGGTGCGATATGGCGCACCATCGAATTCATTGAACAACGAAAAAATCCGCGCCGAATCCAAGATCCTTGCTCCGGAGAAGCTCGAAGCTGCCAAAATTTCGGGCCCCAAGATCAATATTGGGTGTGGCCATGTGATTGTGGACGGCTACCTCAACATCGATCTGCGAGAACTGCCAGGAGTCGACATCGTCGCCGAAGCAGACGAATTGCCATTCGAAAATGAAGAAATCCAAGAAATCCAAGAAATCCGATCTTCGCACATGTTGGAGCACTTTCCGCAGGAACAATTACGCAGATCGCTCCTTCCCTATTATTTCAACCTCTTGAAGGCCGGAGGCAAGCTGGTGTCGATAGTCCCGGACGCAGAGGCCATGATTCGCGAGTATTCCAACGGCAGTTTTCCATATGAGGACTTACGGGAAGTGACTTTTGGCGGACAAGACTACGACGGCGACTTTCACTTCAATATGTTCACGCCTGCATCGCTCTCGGCGCTCATGAAAGAAGCCGGCTTTGAAAAGACCGAAGTCATCGCCCAAGCACGACGAAACGGTCGATGCTTTGAATTCGAGATCTCGGCAACCAAGGAATCTTCGAGCCTATGAATCGGTCCGATTCAAGATCAGGCAGCGCGCTTAGTTTCTCCATCGTGATCAACACGTTAAATCGAGGCAGCAGTCTCGATGCAACGTTGCGAAGTCTCAAATGGCTGAAGTACGAGTCACCGTTTGAAGTCATCGTCGTCAACGGGCCTTCCACAGACGAGTCGGATGAAGTCATTGCGCGCTGGCAAGGCTCGATCAGGTCGGCATCCTGCCCGCTTGCCAACCTTTCCGTGTCGCGCAACATCGGGATCTGCATGGCTCGAGGGGATGTCGTGGCCTTCATCGACGACGACGCAATCCCTGAGCCGGAATGGCTGATGCACTTGGCAGGCGCGTACGCCGACCCGCAGGTCGGGGCCGTAGGCGGCCACGTATTCGACCACACCGGATATGCCTTTCAGTATCGCTATGGCTTGGTCGACCGATTCGGAACCGCCGACCTCTCCCCTGCGGGGGCGACGCCACACTTGTGCTACCCGAAGAGCTTCAGATTTCCGCATCTCTTGGGCACGAATTCATCCTTCCGCACCTCGGCCCTTCTTGAAATTGGTGGCTTCGATGAAGAATACGAGTACTTTTTAGACGAAACCGACGTCTGTCTGCGTATCGTCGATGCCGGCTACATGATCGTGCAACTGCCCAATGCGTACGTGCATCACAAGTTTGCACCGAGCAGCATCCGCGGCCACAACAAAGTGCCTCGAAATCGCTATCCGATCATCAAGAACAAAATCTATTTCACTCTCAAACATGCCCGCGACTTCCATCGCGTCGAACAAATACTTCACGAGCAGTCAGCTTTTATAAAGGGGCAACGTGAGGAAATGGCCTGGGCATTCGACAATGACCTGATCGTTGAAGATGACCTCGACGCATTTGAGCAGGACGTGGACCGAGCCTTGGCTGTTGGTTTGCGCCGTGGCCTTGAGGGCATAAAACCCGACGCGATGATCGACCAGCAGAAGAGAAGTCATTGGAGCGGGGACTTTTTGCCCTTCGAGCCGCTCGGCGAGGGTGACGGCCTCACGATCGTGCTGGTGTCGAAGGACTTTCCTCCCGGCCATGGCGGAGGAATCGGGACGTTCAACAAGGACTTGGCAGAAGCCTACGCGGCCCGCGGCAATACCGTCCACGTCGTCACGCGCAGCCCTGATATCAATCGCGTCGACTTCGAAAATGGCGTGTGGGTGCATCGCCTGGAGAACCGACGAATCGAGCGTCTGCCGCGAGCCATCGCGCAGAAGGTTCCGCAGGACATCTGAAATTGGTCGGCACTTGCATATCAAGAGGTTGTTCGGATATCCACGCATCACCATATCGATGTGGTGGAAGCGCCCATCTGGGATTGCGAGGGCATAGCGTTCCTGCTTGAAAAGCGCTGGCCGCTGGTGACCAGCCTGCAGACCACCCTGCATTTCTGGCTCGAATCCCACCCGCAAAAGCGAGAAGACGGACAGTGGATGCTGCAATTCGGCGCACCCATGTTGACTCTCGAGAGAGAATTGATGATGCACGCGGATGGCGTGCGAGCTATCAGCTCGGCGATTCGGACCGAAATAGAGCATGCCTATGGCTTCAGATTCGACCCCACGCGCCTGCATCTGGTGCCCTTGGGTCTGGCTCCGATTGTCAATGCCAGCATGTCCGACAATTGCGCTCCAGTCGTGCTCTTCGTTGGTCGTTTGGAAGCACGCAAAGGCATTGACACCTTACTGAAAGCCATTCCTGGGGTACTCGACTTCGAACCGAGGACTTTATTCAGGATCGTCGGCGACCATTCGCTAACCGATGAAAATGGAAAGACCTACGCAGAAGAGTTTCGTACGAGTGCCGTGGGTCGGCGCTGGGCGACCCAGGTC
Source organism: Variovorax davisae (assembly GCF_030316845.1). Classification (GTDB taxonomy): domain Bacteria; phylum Pseudomonadota; class Gammaproteobacteria; order Burkholderiales; family Burkholderiaceae_C; genus Variovorax; species Variovorax davisae. Next base: position 296,280 of record NZ_JASZYS010000005.1, on the reverse strand, counting down.
ATTTTCGAGGGACGGGTGGACGACGCAACACTCCGTGCTGCCTATGCCACCTGCGACCTGTTCGTCGCACCCAGTCGATTTGAATCCTTCGGTCTCGTTTTTCTGGAGGCCATGCGAGCGCGCAAGCCCGTGGTGGGTTGCGATGTCGGTGGGATCCCAGAGGTCGTGGCGGCAAACGAAAGCGGCTTACTTGTGCAATCCGAATCGATCGAAGAGCTGACCGCCGCGCTCCTGAAACTCCTGCGTTCGAAGGCATTGAGACGCGACATGGGGGCTGCGGGTGGCAAAATCTTTGACGAACGCTTTACCTCGCACCAGATGGCTCAATGCAGCGTTGAGATGTATCGCTCGGCCCAGCGATATTTTCTTCAGGCCTGCAAGTGAAAATCTCTTACTTGGCCGGCGTTTGTGTACGCAACGACGCCATCTCCAATGCTGTCTGCGACGAGATACGATTCTTGGCCGACAGGGGCGACGACGATCTACGACTTTACACCTACGCTTGCGACTATGAGACGATACCTCATACGCTTGCAGACAATTTCAAGAACGTGATACTGGATCGCCATTTTCAGACCAGTGACCTGATCGTTTTTCACTTTGGCATTTACTCGCCCCTACTTAACCTTCTTCCAATCACCCCGAAAAAAGCAAAAAAAATAGTCGTATTTCACAATATTACGCCTTCAGCTCTGGTACCAGAAGATAGCCGCACTCTCATCGAAAGATCATTCGCCCAGCTTCAAAATCTTCGCTGGGCAGATCGTGTCATCTGCGTCAGTGACACGAACCGCGAGTTGCTGCGCGAGCATCACTTGGACCGAGATGCCGTGGTCGTTCCCTTGGCAGTTCACTCCAGTCTTCGTGCACCGCTCTCGAAGCCAAGCTTTCGAGACGAGGTGCTGAGGATACTCTTCATCAGTCGGTTTACACCAGCCAAAGGACCCGACCAACTGCTCCGCGCGCTGGAGGTCAAAGCCCCAGAACTTCGGCGGCTCGGCTATCGCCAAGTCAAAGTCGACCTCGTTGGCAATCTCAATTTCTCGGATCAAAGACTCTTGGTCCAGCTTCTCGCGACGATCAAGTCGCTGCACGTGCAAGACAACCTACTGGAAGGTTTCCTTCACGGCAACGCAACAGACGAAACCAAGAACCGTCTGCTTCAGGAGGCGGATATATTTGCGCTACCCACACAACACGAAGGCTTTTGCGTTCCCATCGTCGAAGCGATCGGCAGCGGTTGCCGTGTCGTGGCGTACGACAACTCCAACATGCCCGCGATCTGTGGCGGACTCGGTACGCTGGTGCCGACTTCAAACATCGACGCGCTCGCCGATGCAATCGCCAGCGTGGCCGATGAGGTTCGATCGACTGAATGGCGCTCTGGAAGCAGCGCTTCCAGCTACGCCTCCTTCGCGAAGTTGGGTGCCGAACACCTGCGTCAGTTCGCGCCCGAGTCAGTGGCACCCAAGTTTCTCGAGGCGGTGCAACAGGCAATGAACGATCGCCGCCCCACCCCAAGAGATTGACCCGCTCAATCGATCAGATCTCCGATCAGAGCCCGGCGACTGCTGCCTTCAGGGATGGCAAGAATGTTGATGAAGCCACCGGATTCGACCGTGATATCCGTCGACAGGCGCATCATCATGCGCGACTCGGCCAGGGTCGTCAGCCTAGGGTTCGCCTCCGAGACTTCATACATCTTGTAGCCCAGGGCCAGCAACTCCGTCCACAGGGCGAGCGGATCGCTGCCCGAGCCTGTCAGGCCGAAGGGCCAGAACTCTAGAAGGAAGATGGGACGCCAGCCCCTTGACAGGGTGGCCCGTGCGCCCCGCAGGATTCGCGCTTCCGATCCCTGGGTGTCGGATTTCACGATGTCCGGCCAACGTGCTTCGCCGACGAGCATGGAATCCAGCGTTTGCAAAGGGACCTCGATGGATCCACGTTCGGTCCCATCGTCGAAGAGTCGATGATCTCCCAGGTTGGTGCTTGATCGGAACAACTTCACCTTGGAGGGCGTTTCACCGACTGCCTCTTGTCGAAGATCGGTGGTCGGCCTGTCGCCGCAGCGTGCCACATTTCTCGAGAGGAGTGCAAAATTGGCAGGATCAGGTTCAAAGGTGAGAAGTCGACCGATCGGGCCCACTAATTTCGAAGCGAGCACAGAGTACCAGCCGATATTTCCACCAATGTCGAGAACGAAGTCTCCAGACTGACACAGTCGGCAGAAGACTTCCGTCTCGAAGGGTTCCCAAATACTGTTCCTTGCGAGATTTTCAGAAATGTACTGATCCGTGCGTCGATGAATCTCAAAATCGAATGTAGGCAGCCCACGAACCTCGGCCTCGATGAGCCACGGACGTTCGATTCGGTTTTCTCGTACCACCTGGCGCAGCCACCTGAGGCTCGCCGGGTGCCCCTCGACATTGCCGGCGAGCCAATAGCGAGGCGGCTGATAAAGCTGAGCGATGGTGAACAAGCGAAATGCGCCTGCGAGATCCGAGCGGACGAAGAACGCATTGGCGCCACTCAGGTTGCACGCTACGAGGCAATACCCATCCAAAGTGTCGACCCATGTCTGCAATGACGCGCCGAAATAGTCATCGCCGCTCCAACGATGCGAATCGGCGTAGTCCATTTCCGTACGTGTCGGCGGCCGGAACTTCGCGTTGTACTCGACACAAAGAAGCTTGGGTCGAATCAAGCCTAAAGTCTCGCGAACGAGGTGCGCGTCGTTGCCATCGACATCGAGAGAGAAGAAATCAATATCTTCAGTGCCCAAAAATGAGCATGCGTTCTTGACGATCGAGGGCATGGAACTCAAAGTCACGAACGCCTCCTGCACCCGCAGGCCAGGGAAAACAGCTCCTCCCAACTGCTCTTCCACAAAACGGATTTTTGCCGAATCGCCATCGACCCAGTAGCCCGCGAAGCCATCCAACGCCAGCTGATGAGTATTGTTCTCCAGCCCGTCGGCGCAACCTATTTCGATGAACGTTCGAGATAGCACTGTGCTTTGCGAAATTCTATTCAAACACTCCCGAATGATGCCATCCTCGTCGCACTGAGAATAAGTCTTCCATCCATATGCAGCTGGATTGCCGGGCATGGCGACAGTCAATTCAGATTTGAGAATTTCAAACTCACGCCGAAGCGCCGACGCCTGCGACTGTCCGGTGGGTGCAACCTCCGCGAAGGCCAGGCCTTGTGGGATCGAAAGCAAATCAAAGTTGCGCTTACTCGAATCCTGGCGTTCCTTCGCCTCTTCAGAACCTCTTTCTTCGAGAAATTTATTAATTCTCGCCAATGTCGACGCCGAGTTGATGATCGACGAATAAATATTTTCAATCTGCCGAAATGGGGTAAATTTGTATCTCATTGGTCACACCTCACTGTTTTTTAGTTATGCATCAACATTCATGGCTTGAATTGCCGCCATACCATTCATCGATCGTCACGAGCGCGTTGTTGTCGCGATATTTTGAAACACCTGCTTTCAATTGGGATAGATCTAAAGTTTTATCTTGTTAACCCGATTTTTCAGGGTACGGATTTTTCCCGCCGGCAATTGTTTAGTGGCCGGCTTTTAAATCTTAACGGATGCTTTTCACGTCAACTCAAGCGAGAGCTGAGGCAGCAGCGGCTCAAAGCGAAACGAGCCCGAAGGAAGCTCCGATGGCGATTTGGGCGGATTCGCGCTGTCTCGTGGCGCCACCTCGAACCAGACGCTGCGCGGCCGTGCCTGAGCTAGGAGCCAAAGAGGATATATATAGAACGCGGCCTCTACACCGGTTCTGGCGCGCCAAGCTAGAGTCGATACTCATCCCCAAGGAAGACCCATGCCGACCTCCGACGACGACAAACCCTCCGACCGCATCAAGGACTCCGCCCAGCAGATCTGGCTGGCCGGCCTCGGCGCCTTCGCCAAGATGCAGCAGGAAGGCAGCAAGGCCTTCGAAGCGCTCGTCAAGGACGGGGCTGGCGTGCAGAAGAAGACCCAGCAGGCGGCGGAGGAAACCCTGGCCCAGGCGCAGGCCCGGATGGCCGGCTTCGCCAGCGAGTTCGGCACCAAGGCCGCGGGCAGCTGGGGCAAGCTGGAGAACATCTTCGAGGAGCGGGTCGCCCGCGCCCTCGAAAAGCTCGGCGTGCCGTCGGCCGACGAGGTGGCGGCCCTGCGGGCCCGGGTCGAGGCGCTAGAGGCGCAGCTCAAGCACCAGGGCAGCGCCGCCGCGCCCCGCAAGACCGCCGCGCGCAAGACCTCGGAGCCGGCCAAGCCTTCGCAGCGGCACAAGCCGGGCGGCGCCGGCTGAGGCGCCCTGACCGGACGCTGAGCGCCCTCGCGGCGCCCCCCACTTTCGCGGACTTGCGCTAGAGTGCTCCCCACGAGACAAACCGGGGCTACGACATGGCCAAGAAAGCGCCACGCCGCACTGCGCAACGCATCCTCGAAGCCGCACTTGACCTGTTCAACCGGTTCGGGGAACCGAACGTCTCCACCACCCTGGTCGCCGGCGAGCTCAACATCAGCCCCGGCAATCTCTACTACCACTACCCCGCCAAGGACGAGCTGATCAACCGGCTCTACGAGGGCTACGAGACCGAGCTGCTCGAACTGCTGCACGCCAGCGAAGGCGTGCACGACGTCGAAGACGCCTGGTTCTTCATGCACAGCCTGTTCGAGCTGATCTGGCGCTACCGCTTCCTCTACCGCGACCTGAACGACCTGCTCAGCAAGAACCGCCATCTCGAAACCCAGTTCCAGCTGGTGCTCAAGAACAAGGCCCGTGCCATCCGGGCCCTGATCGCCGGCTTGGGCCGCGCCGGCCACCTCGACATCGACGCCCGGGAAGTCGACACCCTGGCGCAGAGCATGGTGGTGGTGCTGACCTACTGGCTCAGCTACGAATACGTGCGCAACCCGCGCGAGGCCCTGGAGCCGGCCCACGCCCAGGGGGCGCTGATGCGCGGCGCCCACCACACCCTGCACCTGCTGGCGCCTTATCTCGCCACCGAGCAACGCCGCCACCTGCTGGCCCTCAGCAGCGCTTATGCTGGCGAAGATCAATCCGCGATGGCCTGACACCTCATATTGCGAATGAATCCTCCCCCACCCGACCCGCTTTCGCTGCTTTCGCCCCGGGATCCCGACGCGGTGGGGCAATGGACCCGGCTGCCCTACCGCGACGGGCCCCGCTTCAACGTCTCCGACCTGCACCTGCACTGGCCGCGGCTGCACGTCGGACAGGAGCTGCCGCCACCGCAGGGACCGCTGGCCGAGGGCTGGGCGCTCTACCACAGCGGGGATTTCGAGCGCGCCGCCGCGCTCGGGCTGGCGCACGCGCCCGAAGGCCTGGCGCTCGCCAACCAGGCGACGGCGATCTACGCCAACTACCTCGAGCCGCGGGAGTCCGTGCGGCAGGCGCTGTTCAAGCAGGTGGCCGAGCGCGCCACCGCCCAGATCGCGTCCGACCCGGACCATTGCCAGGCCCTGTACTGGCAGGCCTACGCGCTGGGGCGCTACAGCCAGGGCATCAGCGTGGCGCGGGCCCTGGCCCAGGGCCTCGGGACCAAGGTCAAGGGCGCGCTCGAGCACCTGATCGAGCTGCGGCCGCAGCACGCCGATGCCCACGTGGCGCTCGCGGCCTTCCACGCCGAGGTGATCGACAAGGTTGGCTCGCTGGTGGGCCGCATGACCTACGGCGTGCGCGCCGACGCCGCCGTCTCCCTGTTCGAGCGCGGGCTGCAGCTCAACCCCCGCTCGGCCAGTGCGCTGATCGAATACGCCCGCGGGCTGCTGATGCTGCACGGCGATTCATGCATGCCCGAAGCCACCCGGCTCTACGAGCGGGCGGCCCACCTCGAACCGGCCGACGCCCGGGAGCGGCTCGACGTCGAACTCGCGCGGGCCGGCTTGATCGATTGACTTAACTTAACGGCGCCGTCACTTAAGATCGCGCTTCGTTCCTCATCCTGCATCCATCTTTCATGTCCGACCTGAACGCCCTGTTCGAATCCGCCCAAGCCAACTCCAAGCTGCTCGCCGAGCGCCCGGACAACCCCACCCTGCTGAAGATCTACGGCCTGTTCAAGCAGGCGACGGCGGGCGACAACGGCGAGAAGAAGCCCAGCTTCAGCGACATCGTGGCGCGCGCCAAGTGGGACGCCTGGACCGCGCGCAAGGGATTGAGCGCCGACGAGGCCAAGCAGCAGTACGTCGACCTGATCGAATCGCTGCGCTGAGCGGCGCCTCAGGCCGGTGCAGCGCCGGCCAGCAAATCGTCGAGGCTGCTCGCCAGCCGCTGCTCGATCTGTTCGCTGAACGCCCCGAACAGGAAGCCCAGCGTGGCCTCGAGCCGGAGGCGGTCGGCGCCGACCTCGACCCGTCCATCGACGCCGTCGCGGCTGAATTCCGCCTGGTCGCCGTCCGCGCCTTCGACATAGCGGCAGTCCAGGCCGTAGGCCTCTTCGGCCTTGCGCATCCAGCGGCGCGCGACCTCCCGGGCACCGGCCAGGCCGAGTGTGTGGGCGCGTTCGATCACGATGTCAGCCACCTCGGCCTCCTGCTTGTTGATTTGTCGGGTTGCCCGCCGTCGCCGGCGCGGCCTCGGTCCGCAGCGCCTGCCGGCGCTCCGCCTTGGGCAGTTCGGCCAGCCGCTTGACCGCCGCGTAGAAGCGCGGCCAGTCTTCGCCTTCGCGCTCGAACAGGGCCTCGAAGCCCGGCACCAGTTCGTCGTAGGCGGCCTGGGCGCCGAACATCGCGTTGTTGGCTCGCGCCACCCAGCCGTCGTAGACGGCTTGCCGCGGACCGGCCCAGCCGGCGCGCAGCTTGGCATAGCCTTGCCGGAAATCGGCCATCGCGTCGGCCTTCATGGCGTCGACCGTCGGCCAATCCTGTGCCTTGGCCGCGGGCGAGCCGTAGATCGCATCCAGCGCCCGCCGCGTCTCGGCCGTGAGCGCGCGGAACTGCTGGCGGCGGCCATCGAACTGCGCGTAGTCGAGCCGCGCCGCCTCGCCGGCCTGCGTGCGCAGCCAGCGCGCCCCGCCGATGCGCTCCACCGCGGTCGCGAAGGACTCGTTGAACATGGTGTCATCGGGCACGTACAACACCTGGTGTGCGAGTTCGTGGAACACCAGCCGGGCCAGCTCGCCTTCCGGATAGCCGATGAAGGTGGACAGCAGCGGATCGCCGCCGGCCCAGTTCATCCAGCCCAGGGTCGAGTACGCCGGCACCGGGTAGACGGCGGTTTCGAAGCCTTGCGACTGCTGGGCGGCGGCCTCGGCCTTGGCGGCGGTCTCGTCGTAGTAGCCGCGGTAGCCGACGCAGCCGGCCACCGGGAAGCACCAGGTCTTCAAAGTCAGCGCGTGCGGCGGTGCGGCGACCACGTTCCACAGCGCCGCATTGCGGTGCAGGTCGGCATAGGACTTGTAGCTGTCGTTGTCCGGCAGGCCGAGTTCGGCCACCGCGAACTGGCGGATGCGCTGCGTCAGCGCCAGCTTGGTCTTGAGCGCCTCCGACGCAGCCGGGTCGTCGAGCCACTCGGGCACCGGCCGGGCGGCGCGCATCAGGCCCAGGTGCCCGCTGGCCGATTGCCAGTAGTAGCCGAGGTCGGCGCAGCCCGCCAGCAGCGCCGCCGCGGCGATCCCCGCCAGCGCTGTCGCGCCGCGCCTGCCAGTCCTCATGACGCGGCCGGCTCCGGAACCGCGACGGCTTCGACCTCGACCAGGCAGTCGTAGAAGGTGGGCCCGCGCCCGATGTCGGTCAGCCGCTGGCTGGTGAGCTGGTTGACGTTGGTGCCGTCGAGCCCGAGCTTGCGCCACCAGATGCCCAGGCCATGCACCACGCCGGGCCGGGCGCGGCGCGAGATCTCGGCGCGGCAGCGGTGCTCGCCGCGCTGGTTGAAGATGCGCACCGTTGCGCCGTCGGCGATGCCGCGCGCGGCCGCGTCGGCGGCGTGGATCTCGAGCAGCGGCTCGCCCTCGATCGCGCGCAGGCTGCGCACGTTGACGAAGCTCGAATTGAGGAAATTGCGCGCCGGCGGCGAGATCATCGCCAGCGGGAACGCGGTCGAGCTGCCGAAGGGCTCGTGGTTGGGCAGGTGGTCGGGCAAACCGTCCTGGCCCATCGCCGCCAGCCGCTCGCTGAAGAACTCGCAGCGCCCCGAAGCGGTCGGAAAATTGCCTTCGGCGAAGGGCGCGTCCGGCAGCTTCAGCGTCGCGAAGCCGCGCGCCTGCAATTCGCCGAAGTCGACCACCTCGGGCGCGAAGGCGCTGCGGCAGACGGCCTGATCGTCGTCGGAGAAGCACGGCTCGTCGAAGCCCATGCGGCGCGCCAGTTCGCGGAATACCCAGGTGTTGCTGCGGGCCTGGCCGCGCGGGGCGACGGCCGGCTGGTTCAGCAGCACGTCGGTGTGGCCGTAGCTGGTGTGGATGTCCCAGTGCTCGAGCTGCGTGGTGGCCGGCAGCAGGTAGTCGGCGTAGTCGGCGGTGTCGGTCTGGAACTGCTCCAGCACCACCGTGAAGAGATCCTCGCGCGCGAAGCCGGCCAACACCTTGCCGGAATCGGGCGCGACCGCGACCGGGTTGCTGTTGTAGACGATCAGGGCCTCGACCGGGTTCGCCGTGTCGGTCAGCGCGTCGCCGATGGTGCTCATGTTGATGGTGCGCGGCCGGCGCCCCGCCAGCAGGTCGGGGCGCTGCAGGGCCGCCCGGTTCACGGGGTACTGGCCCGAACTGCTCAGCAGCAGCCCGCCGGCCCGCTCGCGCCAGGCGCCGACCAGCGCCGGCAGGCAGGCCACGGCGCGCGCCGCATTGCCGCCGCCGCGCACCCGCTGCATGCCGTAGTTGAGCCGGATCGCGGCCGGCCGGGTGGTGCCGTAGGCGCGCGCCAGCGCCACGATCTGCGCCTCCGGCACGCCGCAGACCGCGGCGGCGCGCGCCGGCGGCCATTGGAGCGCACGCGCGCGCAGCGCGTCCCAGCCGAGCGTGTGGCGCTCGATGTAGTCGTGGTCGAGCCAGTCGTTCACGATCAGCTCGTGCATCAGGGCCATTGCCAGCGCGCCGTCGGTGCCCGGCAGCAGCGCCACGTGCTCGTCGCACTTGTCGGCGGTCTCGGTCTTGCGCGGATCGATGCACACCAGCCGGGCGCCGGCGCGTTTCGCGGCCTGCGCATGGCGCCAGAAATGCAGGTTGCTGGCGATCGAGTTGCTGCCCCAGATCAGGATCAGGCGCGCTTCGGCGAAGAATTCCACCCGCATGCCCACCTTGCCACCCAAAGTAAAACTTAAAGCCTCACCGCCCGCGGTCGAGCAGATCGTGCGGTCCAGCAGCGACGCGCCGAGCTTGTGGAAAAAACGACGATCCATCGACTCGCCCTGCACAAGACCCATGGTTCCGGCGTAACTGTAGGGGAGAATCCCTTCGGGATTGTTACCTTTCAATACATTCAGGCGGGAGGCGATGTCGTCGAGCGCCGCGTCCCAGCTCACCGGCTCGAAGCGGCCGCTGCCCTTGGGGCCGGCGCGCTTCATCGGCTGGACCAGGCGCTCGGGGTGGTCGTTGCGCTCGATGTAGCGCGAGACCTTGGTGCAGAGCACGCCGGCGGTGTGCCGGTGCTCGGGATTGCCTTGCAGCTTGACGGCGACGCCGTCCTGCACGGTGGTCACGAGGGCGCAGGTGTCGGGGCAGTCGTGCGGACAGGCGCCGAGCACCTGGGACGCTGAATTCGAGGGGGTGGGGGTAGTCATTGTTCGACCGGAGCGAAGACCAACCCGCAAGTCTAGTTTGAACGATGCGAACACGCGCAAAGGGGTATTCACGATGATCAGCCGCAGACATTTTTCCATCGCCACCGGCGCCGCGGCGCTGGCCGGCTTCCAGCCGGCGCGGGCGCAGAGCGACACGCCGATCCTCCTCGGCCAGTCCGCCCCTTTCAGCGGGCCGGCCGCGCAGCTGGGCATCCAGTTCTACGAAGGCGCCAAGCTCTACCTCGACCAGTACAACGCGCAGCCGGGCCATCGCGACGTCCAGATCAAGTTCCTGGACGACGGCTACGAGCCCGAGCGCTGCGCGGCCAACACCAAGAGGCTGATCGACGAGGAGGCGTTCGCGCTGTTCGGCTACATCGGCACGCCGACCAGCCTGGCGGCGCTGCCGCTGGCGGTCAACGCCAAGGTGCCGTTCATCGCCCCCTTCACTGGCGCGATGGCGCTGCGCGAGCCCTTCCACAGGAACGTCTTCCACCTGCGCGCCTCGTACAACGACGAGACCGCGCTGATCGTCAAGCAGCTCACCCACCTGGGCCTCAAGAAGATCGCGGTCTTCTACCAGAACGACGCCTACGGCAAGGCCGGCCTCGACGGCGTGACCCTGGCGCTGGCGCAACTCGACCTGAAGCCGACCGCGCTCGCCACGGTCGAACGCAACTCGGTCGACGTCGCCGCCGCGGTGAAGACCATCGCCGCCGCCAAGCCCGACGCCGTGGTCCAGGTCAGCGCCTACAAGTCGTGCGCCGCCTTCATCCGCGAGGCCCGCAAGGCGGGCTATGGCGGCACCTTCTTCAACGTGTCCTTCGTCGGCACGCAGGCGCTGGCGGACGAGCTCGGCAAGGACGGCGCCGGCGTGGTCGTGACGCAGGTCGTGCCCTCGCCCTACAACGCGGCGAATGCCATCACGCGCGAGTTCAACGAGGCGCAGCGCAAGAGCGGCGGCGCCACCAAGGCCAATTTCTCGAGCCTGGAAGGCTACATCGCGGCCAAGGTGCTGGCCGAGGGGCTGCGCCGGGCCCCCGGCAAGGCGACGCGCGAGGGCCTGATCGCCGGCCTCGAGAGCATCGACCGGCAGCAGTTCGGTGGCTTCGAGGTCTCGTTCTCGCCGCGCAACCACGTGGCATCGAAGTTCGTCGAACTGTCGATGATCACCGGCGACGGCCGGATCAGGACCTAGCTCGCCAGCCCATCCACCGCCTGGAACATCGCCTGCCGGGCCTGGCTGATGATCTGGCCGCGCCAGGCGTCGGTGTCGGTGTAGAAGGCTTCCAGCATCTGGGCCCGGATCGAGGCGGCCAGTTCGGGCGGCGCCTCGGGGTGCTTGTGCAGCCAGTGGTCGGCCCGCAACGCGCCCACCACCTGCATCACCGGCACCGTGCCGTATTCGAGGGCGATGCCGGTGTACTCGGCCTCGGGGCATTCCTCGTAGATCGCGCTCCACATCAGGCCGGTCAGGAAGGCCGAGGTCGAGGAACCGTCGTAGATCGAGGTCACCGGCGCGGCCGGCGTGCCCCACCAGGCGTTGGCGCGCGCATAGGCGGCCGGGTCGTCGCGGCAGGAAAAGATCCGTTCGCCGAGGCCGTTCGGGCCCAGCCCCGTGTGGAGGTCGATCCAGGCCAGCCGGCGGGCCGCCTGCACCTGCGTACGCAGCACCCGGCGCAGCGTGTCGTTGCTCCAGGTCGGCGCCTGGCCGCCGAAGAACAGGCCGTCGTCGAACTGGTACTGGCCGCGGGTCACGGCCGCCTGGTAGGCGGTGGGGCCGTGCTTCTCGCTCCAGGCGCCGAGGGCGGTCTCGTTGGCCGCGCTCGGCGGCCATTGTTCGGGCAGCAGCAGCGCGTGGATCTGCCCATAGTCCTGGTTGACCGGCAGCGGTTCGGTGAAATCGAAGAAGTTGCGGTTCAGGTCGCAGTTTTCGTTGGTCACGCGGCGGCCGTGCGAGAAGCCGTGCGGATTGAGCGCATGCACATACAGCACGGCCACGCCCTGCGCCTTGGCCTTCTCGCGCCATTCGGCGTCGTGCAAGGCGAACACCTGCACGCCGCTGCCGCAGTGTCCCTCGACGCCATGGCAGGCGCTGGTGACGATCAGCATGCGCTCGGCCTGCGGATCGCCGTCGAGCGCGACGTCCATCGCGAGCTCTTCGCCATCGCGGCCCTTCAGCGGGTGGACATGCGAGCGCACGTCGAGGCCGGCGCCGTCGCAGCCCTGCAGGAACTTCTGGCGGGCCTGCGCATAGCGGGCGGAAAAGGCTTCTGCGATGCCGATCATGCCGCGCTCCCTTCGGCCAGCTTCGGGCCGTTGAGGAACTGTTCGGCCAACTGCACCCAGCAGGTGGCGCCGAGCGGGATCAGGTCGTCGTTGAAGTCGTAGCTCGCGTTGTGCAGCAGGCACGGGCCGCCGCCGTGGTGCATGGCGCGGTGGCTGCCGTCGCCATTGCCGATGAAGGCATAGGCGCCCGGCCTGGCCAGCAGCATGAAGGCGAAGTCCTCGGCCGTCATGGCCGGCTCCTGCACCAGCACGTTGTCGGCGCCGACGATGCCGGCCATCACGCGGCGCGCGAAGTTGGCTTCGGCGGCCGAGTTGATGGTCGGCGGGTAGTTGCGGTGAAAGCGAAAGTCGCACTCCGCCTCGTGGGCGGCGCAGACATGTTCGGCCACGGTCTTCATGCGCGACTCGATCAGGTCCAGCACTTCGAGCGAGAAGGTGCGCACCGTGCCCTTGATCTCGCAGCTGTCGGGGATCACGTTGGTGGCTTCGCCGCCGTGGATCATCGTGACCGAGATCACGCCGGGATCGGTCGGCTTCTTGTTGCGCGTGATGATGGTCTGGAAGGCCTGCACCATTTCGCACGCCACCGGCACCGGATCGATGCCCGTGTGCGGCAGTGCCGCATGGCCGCCCTTGCCCGTGATCCGGATCGTGAACTCGTTGCTCGAGGCCATGGCCGGCCCGGGGCTGACCGCGAACTGACCGGCCTTCATGCCGGGCCAGTTGTGCATGCCGAACACCGCCTCCATCGGGAACTGCTCGAACAGGCCCTCCTTGATCATCTCGCGGGCGCCGCCGCCGCCCTCCTCGGCCGGCTGGAAGATCAGGTAGACCGTGCCGTCGAAGTTGCGGTGCGTGGCCAGGTGCTGCGCCGCCGCCAGCAGCATCGCGGTGTGGCCGTCGTGGCCGCAGGCGTGCATCTTGCCGTGGTGCTGGCTGGCGTGTTCGAAGGTGTTGAGCTCGGTGACCGGCAGCGCGTCCATGTCGGCGCGCAGGCCGACGGCGCGCTCGCTGCTGCCATTCTTGACGATGCCCACCACCCCGGTGGTGCCGAGCCCGCGGTGGACCGGAATCCCCCACTCGGTCAGCTTGGCCGCCACCACGTCGGCGGTGCGTACTTCTTCGAAGCAGAGTTCGGGATGGGCATGCAGGTCGCGTCGGACCGCGGCGATGCCGGCCGCCTGGGTGACGAGGGAATCGATGAGTTTCATGGGCAGGAGTCTAGGCTTTGCGGATGGAGCCCGCAAAGATCGTGCCGTGGACTACAGCGCGCCTGCCAACAATTTCCAGGGGTGCGCCTCGGCTTCCATCACGCGGTCGCGCACGGCGGGATCGGCCTCCATGATCGCCCGCGCCTCGTCGGCGCCTTCGGCGTCGATCACGACCATGCCGCCGCAGTCATCGGTGAACGGCCCGCCGAGCCGCAGCGTGCCTGCGGCCGCAAGGCTTTTCATGTAGGCCAGGTGGTCTTGGAGCGGCTGCTCGAAGACCGTCCGGCCGTCGAGCCAGGCGGTGCCCCGGCGGTAGTAAATGACGAAGGGTTGTTTCATGATGTGGGGTCTCCGCGTTCTGGAATGCCCGCACTCTAGGCGTCCGCCCATCGACCCGAAACTCGCATTTCCCTCATATTCCCGCCACACCACATGCCGTCTCCCACCGGATTCCGCCCCCGCCGCAGCCCGACGCAAAGTCGGGCGCAGCATACGGTCGCCGCGATCTTTGAAGCCGCCGGCCTGTTGGCGGTCGAAGAGGGCGAGGAGGCGTTGACCACCAACCGGATCGCCGAGCGCGCCGGCGTGTCGATTGGCACGCTCTACCAGTATTTCTCGACGCGTGAGGACATCGTCGAGGCGATGGTCAGGCAGGAGCGTGCGCGGGTGATGCGCCAGCTGGACGATCTGCTCGGACGCGTCGGCGAACCCGCGCTGCCACCCGAGGCCATGCTGCGCGAGTTCGTTCGGATCTACCTCGGCGCCTTCGCCGCCATCGACCCTGGCCGGCGCGCACTGGTCAAGCTGGCTTGGCGCGCGGACCATCTCGATTCGGCCGTGCATTCGCTGCGCGAAGCCGCCGAATGCATCGCACTGCACTTGCAGCGCGTCGCGCATCCGGCGCTTCGTCCGCCGACCCCGGCCCAGGCCTTCGTACTGACCCGGGCGCTGATGGGCACCGTGCGTGCCGCGGTGCTCGAGGATTCGCCGGTGCTCGGCACGCGCGAGTTCGAAGCCGAACTGGTGCGCATGTGCTGGGCGCTGCTCGCGGCCGAGTCGCCCGCCTGACGCCTCAGCGCCCCATCTCCTTCACCCAGCCGCCGCGCGCCGCCAGCGCGGTGTCGGTGAAATCGGTGAAGACACCGTCCACGCCGAGCCGGTAGAAGACCAGGTACTCGTTGGCCGGATTGCCCTTGTAGTCGCTGGCCAGCCGCCGCGACTCGTTGCGGAAGGTGAACGGGTGCACGAACAGTCCGGCCTTGTGGGCGTCCGCGACCAGCGTGGTCGGCGCGGTCGACACCGCGTCGGCATCGTTGATCTTGCCGTCGCGGTTGACGTCGACGGGCTTGCCGTCGGCGCCGATCGTGCCCCGGGTGCTGACGATGTAGCGCTTCCAGGGCCCGATGCCGTCGGCATAGGTCCTGATCTCGGCCAGGCCGGCCGGCGTCACCATGACGTCGAAGTTGCGGCGGTCGCCGGCCTTGGTCCATTCGTAGGGGCGGTCGACCGGCACCGCGTAGGTCATGGCGCCGGTCTTCAGGTCGATGCCGTCGCCGTCGATCAGCTGGACCAGCTTCGTCTTCAGGCCCTTGCCCTTCATGTACTTCAGGCTGCCGGGCTCGAAGGACTGCACGAAGACCGGCGCGCCGCGGCTGTTCCAGCCGGCGGCCTCGAGCATCGCGATCAGCTTGTCTTCCAGCGGGAGGCCGAGGTCGCGGAAGTAGGTCGGATTCTTGGTCTCGGGGTAGATGCCGATGGTGCGGCCTTTCTCTCCCGATTTCGCCTTGGCGAGGTCGATCACCTGCTGGAAGGTCGGCACCTTGTACTGGCCGTTGAACTGCTGCGGCCGCTCGGCATCGGTCGAGATGGCGCCCAGCCGCTGGATCTCGGCCAGCGTGAAATCGTTGCTGAACCAGCCGGTCTGGGTCTCGCCGTCGACCTGGATGGTTTTCTTGCGGGCCGCGAATTCGGGCCGGCTGGCGACGTCGGTGCTGATCGCCAGGTTGGGATCGTGGCGGGTGATCAGCACGCCGTCCCGGGTCGACACCAGGTCCATCTCGATGTAGTCGGCGCCCAGCTCGATGGCGCGGGCGTAGGCCTCCAGCGTCTCCTCCGGCAGGTAGCCGGAGGCGCCCCGGTGCGCGACGACCAGGGGCGGCTGGCCGTCCAGCGTGGGCAGGCGGGCGCCGGGGCCGCCCGGCGCGCTGCAGGCTGCGAGGCAAAGCGCCGCGGCCAGTGCGGCGGCGATCGGGGTCTGGCTGGGCATCATGTCTCTTCTCCGGGAAGGATTTAACGCTCCAGCCTACCCCACGGCCATGACACTTGCGCGGCCGCGGCCAGGCGGCGCCAACTTCCCGGACAATGGGCCGCATGCCCTACGTGCTTTCCCCCCGCAGCCTCGAACTCGCGCAGACGCTGGTGCGCATGAACACCCTCAGCGCCAACAGCAACCTCGAGCTGATCGATTTCGCGCGCGACCACCTGGCCGGCCTCGGCGTGCGCAGCCGACTCACCTACAACGCCGACAAGACCAAGGCCAATCTGTTCGCCACCCTGGGCGCCGGCAAGAAGGCCGGCGTGATCGTCTCGGGCCACACCGACACCGTGCCCTGGGACGGGCAGGACTGGAGCGTCGACCCGCTGTCGGCGATCGTGCAGGACTGGCCGGCGGACGACGCCGATGCCGAGTCGGCAAAGGTCGAGCCGCGCCTCTACGGCCGCGGCGCCGCCGACATGAAGAGCTTCATCGCACTCGCCCTGGCCAATGCCGAGCGCTTCATCGAGAGCGACTCGCCGTTCGCAGTGCACTTCGCCTTCAGCTACGACGAGGAAGTCGGCTGCTTCGGCGTCCGGGAGCTGATCGCCGACATGAAGGACCAGGGCGTCAAGCCGCTGGCCTGCATCATCGGCGAGCCCACGCTGATGATCCCGGCGATCGCGCACAAGGGCGTCTACCGCTACAAGTGCTGCGTGCGCGGCAAGGAGGCGCATTCGTCGCTGACGCCGCAGTCGGTCAATGCGATCGAGATGGCGGCGCGGGTGGTCGGCAAGCTGCGCGACATGGCCGAGGGCTTCGAGCGCGACGAGCGGCGCTACGAAGGCTTCGACGTTCCCTTCAGCACCGCCAGCGTGGGCCAGTTCCACGGCGGCATCGCCGACAACGTGGTGCCGCGCGACGCCGAGTTTCGCTACGAGTTTCGCAACCTGCCGACCGCCGACGCGGCGCGGATGCAGAAGGAAGTCGCCGACTTCGCCAGCCGCACCGAGGTCGCGATGAAGAAGGTGGCGCCCGAGGCCGGCTTCAGCTTCGAGACCATCTGCGAGATCCCGAGCTTCCTGAGTGCCGCCGACGAGCCCGTGACCCGGCTCGCCCAGCGGCTGGCGAAGGAGTCGCGCACCACGCTGGTGGCCTTCGGCACCGAGGCCGGACTGTTCAAGAACGCCGGCATCCCGACCGTGGTCTGCGGCCCCGGCAGCATCACCCAGGCGCACCAGCCCGACGAGTACGTCACGCTGGAGCAGCTGGCGCGCTGCGAGCAGTTCCTGCAGGGGCTGGCCGCGGCCAAGGAGATCCGCTGACCCGGCCCGCGGCATGAAACGCATCGCGCTGGCCCTGCTGGGCGCTGCCGCGCTGCTCTATGCGCTGGCGACCGCGCTGGAGGCCCGCCATCCGGCCTGGGGCTACGTGGCGGCCTTTGCCGAGGCGGCGATGGTCGGCGCCATCGCCGACTGGTTCGCGGTGGTGGCGCTGTTCCGCCATCCGCTCGGCCTGCCGATCCCGCACACCGCGATCATCCCGGCCAACAAGGACCGCATCGGGGCCCGGCTCGCCGGCTTCATCTGCAACAACTTCCTGAGCACGCCGCAGGTGCTGGCCAAGCTGGCCCAGCTCGACCCGGCCGCCCGCCTGGCGGACTGGCTCTCGCGGCCCGAGAGCGCCGACAAGCTCGGCGGCCACCTGGTGGCGGCCGTGCGCTACGCCCTGACGGCCTTCGACGACGCCCGGGTGCGCGACTTCCTCGGCCGGATGGCGGCGGCCGGGCTCGCGCAGGTGGACCTGGCCCGGCTGGCCGGCCAGGCGCTCGATGCGCTGACCGCGGGCGGACGCCACCACGCGCTGCTCGACGACGTCCTGCGCCAGGTCACGGCCGTGGTCGAGGGCGAGGAGATGCAGGAGCGCATCACCGAGGCGATCGCGCGCGAGATCAAGACCCTGCGCTATGTCGGGCTGGACCAGATGGCGGCCCGGCTGGCGACGCGCAAGATCGTGGCCGCGGCGGTCCATACCCTGGGCGAGATGGCGGCCGAGCCGGCGCATCCGCTGCGGCTGCGCTTCGACGCCTACATGACCGGCTTCGTCGAGCGGCTCAAGACCGACCCCGAATTCCAGCGCCGCGGCGAGGCCCTCCGGGCCGACCTGCAGGCCCATCCGGCGCTCGGCGACTACCTGCACGGCCTGTGGAGCGAGCTGCTCGCCTGGCTGCACGACGACCTCGCGAAGACCGACTCGAGCATCCGGCAGCGGCTGGTCGCGATGGCCGGCACGCTCGGTGCGCGGCTCTCGGCCGACGAGGCGATGCGGCGCTGGATCAACGAACAGATCGTGGATGCGGCCCCGCGGGCGATCGAGCGCTACCGCGAGGACATCCGGCGCTACATCGTGGAGCGCGTGGCCGAGTGGAACGCCGACGAGATGACCGTGGAACTGGAGCGCAACATCGGCCGCGACCTGCAGTTCATCCGGGTCAACGGCACGCTGGTCGGCGGGCTGGTGGGGCTCTTGATCCACACCGCGACGCAGCTCTGGAAGGGCTGAGCGGCGCGCCGTTCAGCCGGCCAGCATGCGCTCCTGCGCGATCACCAGCAGCCCGTCCATGATGAGGCTGTCGACCAGCTCGAAATCGCCGTTCATGCTCGGCGCCATCTTCCAGCCCGCGCCGCCGGTCATGAAGCAGGCCGGCTCGGCGCCGCAATGGGCCCGCACGTGCTGCACCATGCGCTCGACCGCGCCCGCGATCGCGTAGGTGCCGCCGCTGGTCAGGGCGTCGCTGGTGTTGGTCGGGAACTCGCGCACCTCGCCGGTCGGCACGTGCAGCCCGGCGGTGCCGGACTCGAGCGCGCGCAGCATGATGCCGTGGCCGGGCAGGATCAGGCCGCCGAGGAACTTGCCGTGCACGTCCACCGCCTCGACCGTGACCGCGGTGCCGATCATCACGACCACCATCGGCCGCGGCGCGCCCTGCGCCATCATGCGGTGGCGCGCGCCGATCATGGCCACCCAGCGGTCGGCACCGAGCCGGGTCGGGTGGTCGTAGCCATTGACGATCCCGGCCTCGGCCTGGCTCGACACCACCCAGCGCGGCGAGCACTCGAAGCGCTCCACCAACTGCTCCTCGGCCCGGCGCCGCACCGCGTCACCCGCGACCACGCAGCCGAGCATCGACTCGGGCGGCGGCAGGTCGGCCCACGGGCCCTCGGCCAGCCGCTCGATGTGGTCGAGGAACTCGGCCCCGTGCGCGATCGGCACGGCGCCGGGCCGCGCCGCATCGTAGAGGGACCACTTGAGGCGGGTGTTGCCGATGTCGATCGCGAGGAATGCCATGCGCGGCATTATTGCGACTTGTGCTTACGGCCGCTTGCACATGCGACCGCCGCCTACGCGAAAGCACCATCTTCCGCCGTTAAAGTGGTCCGTCCGATCCACCAAGGCAGAAGGAGAAAACCATGGGTTTGCTGAGTTTCATCAAGGAGGCTGGGGAGAAGCTGTTCGGCGGTTCGTCCGCGCACGCGGCCGAGCCGGACAAGGATGCGGCCGCCGCGGCCGCCATCAAGACCTACATCGAGACCCAGAACCTGGGCCTGACCGGGCTCGCGGTCACCTACGTCGCGAGCAGCGGGGTCGTCACGCTGTCCGGCAACGCGCCTTCGCAGGAAGCCAGCGAGAAGGCCTCGCTCGCCGCCGGCAACGTGGCCAACGTGACGCAGGTCGACAACAACCTCGTCGCGCCCGCGGCCGACCCGGCGCAGTACCACGACGTGGTTCGCGGCGACACGCTGTCGGCGATCTCCAAGAAGTACTACGGCGATGCCAACAAGTACAACGCGATCTTCGAGGCCAACAAGCCGATGCTGAGCCATCCGGACAAGATCTATCCGGGCCAGAAACTGCGCATCCCGAAGCTCTGAGTCCGCCCGGGCCGCGCCGGCCTGAGCGGCGCGACCTCAGTTCTGTTTCCAGGGCAGGCCGCGGAAGCGCCAGCCGCCCTGGCGGCCGCGATGGCCTTCCTCGTCGGGATTGCCTTCGAAGCCTTCGAGGATGTTGTAAGCCTCGATGCCGAGTTCGGTGGCGCGCCTGGCGGCCGCCACCGAGCGCACGCCGCTGCGGCACAGCAGCACCGCCTTCCGGCCGGCCGGCACGGCCGCCCTCAGGCCGTCGTCGAAGCCGGGGTTGGGCGCCATGCCCGGCCACTGCTTCCACGCCAGTCCCACCCCGCCCGGCACGTAGCCGACCCATTCGCGTTCAGCGTCGCTGCGCACGTCGACCAGCACGGCGTCGCCGCGGGCGACCCATTGCGCAGCCAGTTCGGGCGTCACGTCGCCCGCGTAGCCGGCGGCCGGCCGGATCTCGTCGCGGCCGGCGGCGGCGGTGGAGGAAGAGTGGTCGGAATCAGTCATGCCCTGATTCTTCACCAAGTTGCGGGCAGGGATTTACCATCCCAACACCATCCACACGGATGGTGGTAGGATGGCGACATGCAAATCCACACCCCTCTTCCGCCCCCGCGGCCCAAATTGCCCGAAGCCGAGAAGATCACCATCAACCTCGGCTACGTCGACCTCGGCCAGATCGACCTGCTGGTGGCGGAGGGCTTCTATTCGAATCGCACCGACTTCATCCGCACCGCGATCCGCAACCAACTGACGGCCCACGGCGAGGCGCTGAAGCAGGTGGTGGCCCGCAAGATGCTGGTGCTCGGGCTGCAGCAGTTCAGCGCCGCCGACCTCGAGGCGGTGCGCCGGGCCGGCGAGAAGCTGGAGATCCGGGTGCTCGGCCTGGCCACCATCTCGGCCGACGTCACGCCCGAACTGGCGCTCGAAACCATCGGGTCCGTCACGGTGCTCGGCGCCCTGCATGCGAGCGCCGCGGTCAAGGCCGCGCTGGCCGATCGGCTGCGTTGAGGCCCTCCCCTTCATTTTTCTCTCTCCAAGGCTCCCCATGAATCCCCTGTTCGAACGACTGATGCGCAAGGCCACCCAACTGACCCAGGTCGGCCAGCTGCAGGAGGCGACGCGGGCGATCCAGCGCGCCCTGGGCGGCGGCGCCGACGCAGCCACCCGCGCCACCGACCGGGCGACCGCCACCCCGGCGGCGAACGACGAGGCCCGGGTCCTCGATGTCGAGGCGCGCTTCGTCGAGCCCGCACCCGCGCCTGAAACGCCGCCGGCGGCGCCGCCACCGGCGCGCGAAACCGGCGTGGAGCAGTGGAGCGACGGCGTGTTCGCCCACCAGCACCGCCCCATTGCCTACAAGCTCTTCGTCCCCGGCACGCAGGCCGCGGGCCCTCGCCCGCTGGTCGTGATGCTGCATGGGTGCACCCAGAACCCCGACGACTTCGCGGCCGGCACGCAGATGAACCAGCTGGCGCGAGAGCACGGCTTCCTGGTCCTCTACCCGGCCCAGACCCAGCATGCCAACGCCTCCAAGTGCTGGAACTGGTTCAAGTCGCAGCACCAGCGGCGCGGGCGCGGCGAGCCGGCCCTGCTGGCCGCGCTGACCCAGTCGGTGATCGACGCCCACGACATCGACCCCGAGCGCGTCTACGTGGCCGGCCTGTCGGCCGGCGGTGCGATGGCCGACATCCTGGGGCGCAGCTACCCGGACCTCTTCGCGGCGGTCGGCGTGCACTCGGGGCTGCCGAGCGGTGCGGCCAGCGACCTGATGTCGGCCATGGCCGCGATGAAGAACGGGCCCGCCGCGGCCGCCTCGGGCGCGACGGACGGCCCGGGCGTGCCCACCATCGTCTTCCATGGCGATGCCGACGGCACCGTCCACGCCCGCAACGGCGAGGCGGTGGTCCGGGCCGCGCTGGCCGCCCAGGACGGCGCCGCCACGCGGGTGCAGGCGTCGGACGGCCGGTCGCCGCAGGGCCGCGCCTTCACCCGCCGCGTGCATGTGGACGCGCGCGGCCGGGCGGCGGTCGAGCAGTGGCTTCTGCACGGCGCCGGCCACGCCTGGTCGGGGGGCAGCGCGCGCGGCTCCTACACCGACCCTTCGGGGCCGGATGCGAGCGCGGAGATGCTGCGCTTCTTCCTGAGCCACCGGAAGGTGGCGGCCGCCGCCACGCCCTGAGAAGGCGCGGTCGACCTGCAGCCGGGCGCAAGCTCGGCTTACACGCGGTTGCCTGCAAGGGCCAAATATTTCCTTGCTTTGCAAAGCGGATGCCGTCGCGCATCCGCTGTAGCGCGTTGAGTGCAAAGAGACGAAAGAAAGCCCTCGATGATGCACCTTGACCCCCTCCTTTCCGGCCGCGCGGCCCGCTGGCTGCTCGCCCTGGCGTTGCTGCTCGCCGGGCTCCCGGCGCTGGCCCAGCCAGACCCGCCCGGCCGGGTCGGCCGCCTGAACGATCAGCAGGGCACGGTGAGCTTCTCGCCGGCCGGCGCCGACGACTGGTTCGAGCTGGGCCCGAATCGCCCGATCACCACCGGCGACCGCCTCTGGACCGACCGCAATGCGCGGGCCGAGCTGTCGCTGGGCGCCACGGCGCTGCGCCTCGACGAGCAGACCGCCATCACCCTGTCCGAGCTCGACGACGACACCGCCCGCATCACCGCCGCCCAGGGGCGGCTGCAACTGCGCGTGCGCGAGGACCTGGCGGGCCAGCGCATCGAGGTCGACACCGCGAACCTCGCCATGGTGATCGACGGCCCCGGCGACTACCGCATCGAGACCGACCCGGCGGCCGGCACGACCCGGGTCACCGTGGCGGCCGGCCAGGTGACGCTGTTCGGCGAAGGGGGCGAGTCGGTCGCCGTCGGCGCACGGCAGCAGCTCACCATCTCGGGTCGCAACCTCGAGGCCGCGAGCGGCGCCGCGGTGCGCACCGGCACGGGCTTCGATCGCTGGGTGGCCGAGCGGGATCGCATCGAGGACCAGTCGATCTCGGCGCGCTACGTCTCGCGCGACGTGGTCGGCTACCAGCAGCTGGACGCCTACGGCGACTGGCAGAACGACCCGGGCTACGGCAGCGTCTGGTATCCGCGCAATGTCGACGCCGACTGGGCGCCCTACCGCGACGGCCAATGGGTCGAGGTGGCGCCCTGGGGCTGGACCTGGATCGATGCCGCGCCCTGGGGCTTCGCGCCCGCCCATTACGGACGCTGGGCCCGCATCGGTCCGCGCTGGGGCTGGGTGCCCGGGCCGCGGCAGGCGCGCCCGGTCTACGCGCCGGCGCTGGTCGGCTTCGTCGGCGGTGCCGCCAGCGCCAACCTCGCGATCGGCAACGGCCGCCACGGCGTCGGCTGGTTCCCGCTGGCGCCCGGCGAACCCTGGCGGCCGGGCTACCGCGCCAGCCAGCGCTATGTCGACGAGGCCAACCGGGCCGCCTTCCAGCGGCAGCTGGCGGCGCGCAACGGCGGCTTCGCCAACCAGCAGCTGCCCGGCGCCGTCACGGTGGTCCCCACCGACGCCTTCGGTCGCGGCCCGACCGGCCGGCGCGACATGGTCCGGCTGCCGCCCAGCCAGCTGACGGGCGTGCCCGCCGGCATGGGCGCGCCGGTGCCGCCCGGCGACCGGGGCCATGGCGGCTTCGGCCGCCCCGGCACACCGCCGCCGCCCCAGGCCGCGCTGCAACTGCGGCAATTCCAGCAGCTGCAGCAGGCCCAGCAGATGCAGCAGACGCCGCAGTTCCAGCAGGCTCCGCAGCTGCAACAGCAACAGCAACTGCAGCAGCGCGCGGTGCAGGCGCAGCAGATGCAGCAGGCCCAGCAGCAACAGCAGGCACAGCGGCTGCAACAAGCCCAGCAACTGCAACAGCAGCAGGCGCTGCAGATGCAGCAGGCGCAGCGCCAGCAGATCGAGACCCAGCAACGCGCCGTCCAGGCGCAGGCACAGGCTCAGCAGCAGGCCATGCACCTGCAGCAGGAGGCCCAGCAGCGCGCGGCCCAGGCGCAGGCCCAGCAGATGCAGGCGATGCAGCAGATGCAGGCCCAGCGCGCGCAGCAACAGATGCAGGCGCAACAGCAGATGCAGATGCTGCAAGCCCAGCAGGCGCAGCAGGCGAACGCGATGCGCCAGGCGCAGGAAGTGCAGCAACGCGCCCAGCAGATGCAGCAGCAGCCCCGGGGACCTGGCGAGTCGCGCGGCCCGCAGCGCAGCGGCCTGCCGGTGCCGGGCCAGCCGCCGCAGCCGGACCGCCCGTAGGCCGCGCAGCAGGAACGCCCCGCGCCGGCTACAGTCGGCGCGAAGGAGTTTCCATGCGCACCTACGACTTCGACCTGTTCGTCATCGGCGGCGGCAGCGGCGGCGTGCGCGCCGCCCGCATGGCCGCCCAGCGCGGCGCCCGCGTGGCGGTGGCCGAATGCGCGGAACTGGGCGGCACCTGCGTCAACGTCGGCTGCATTCCCAAGAAGCTCTACAGCTACGCCGCCGGTTACGCCGAGGCCTTCGAGGAGGCCGCTGGCTTCGGCTGGGACCTGGGCGAACGCCGATTCGACTGGAAGCGCCTGAAAAGCAACCGGGCGCGCGAGATCCAGCGCCTCAACGAGGTCTACCGCAGCCTGCTGGAAGGCGCCGGCGCGACCCTGGTCCACGGCTGGGCGCAGCTGGCGGATGCGCATACGGTCCAGGTCGGCGAGCGCCGCTTCACCACCCAGCACGTGCTGCTTGCGACTGGCGGCATGCCCTTCGTGCCCGAGCTGCCCGGCCGCGAACACGTCGTCGTCTCCGATGCGATGTTCGACCTCGACCCCTTCCCGAAGCGGCTGCTGGTGGTGGGCGGCGGCTACATCGCCTGCGAGTTCGCATCGATCTTCAACGGCCTCGGCGCCGAGGTGGTCCAATTGCAGCGCAGTGCGCACCTGCTGAGCGATTTCGACGAAGACATCCGCGAATTCCTGGCCAAGGAGATGCGGCGCACCGGCGTCGACATCCGCTTCAACACCGAGATCGCCTCGATCCGCCGCCTCGACAGCGGCCTCTGCGCGATCCTGTCGCGCGGCCAGCGGGTCGAGGCCGACACGATCCTGTTCGCCACCGGCCGGGTGCCGAACACCCAGGGCATGGGCCTGGAGGCGGCCGGCATCGCGCTCGATGCCCAGGGCCGGGTCGAGGTCGATGCGCGCTACCGCAGCTCGGTGCCCTCGGTCTACGCGGTGGGCGATGTGTCGACCCGGCAGCAGCTCACGCCGGTGGCGCTGGCCGAGGCGATGGTGGTGGTCGATGCGCTGTTCGGCAGCGGCAAGCGCCAGCTCGACTACGACTACACGCCGACCGCCGTCTTCACCCACCCGAACATCGGCAGCTGCGGCTACACGGAGGCCGCCGCGCGCGCGAAGTTCGGCGCGGTCACGCTGTATTCGAGCGAATTCCGCGCGTTGCGCCACACGCTGTCGGGCAGCGCCGAGCGCACCTTCATGAAGCTGATCGTCGACAAGGCCAGCGACCGCGTGGTCGGCCTGCACATGGTCGGCCCCGACGCCGGCGAGATCGTGCAGGGCTTCGCGGTCGCCATGCGCGCGGGCGCCACCAAGGCGATGTTCGACAGCACCATCGGCGTCCATCCGACGGTGGCCGAGGAGTTCGTGACGATGCGCGAACCGATGCCGGGCTGAGCCACAATGGCTTCATGCCCTACATGCCCGCCTTCATCGCGCCCGCCCGCTTCACCGATCCCGATGCCGCCCTCGAGCAAGTCCGCCTGATCTACAACGGCGGCCTGCAGCACCTGCGCAACGCGATGCTGCGCTTCGTGGCCGGCGAGAGCCTGCCGGGCCGGGTGCGGGCCTGCTACCCCTTCGTGCGGGTCCACACCCACACCGTCTCGCGCCGCACGCCGGCGGCCAATGCCGGGCTGAGCTACGGCTTCGTCTCCGGGCCCGGCCGCTTCGAGACCACGCTGACCCGGCCCGACCTGTTCTCGCGCTACTACCGCGACCAGTTCCGCCTGCTGCTCGAGAACCACCAGGTCGAACTGGAGATCGGCACCAGCACGCAGCCGATCCCGATCCATTTCTCCTTCGCCGAGAACGACCACATCGAGGGCACCATGAGCGCCGAGCGCCGGGCGCTGATGCGCGACGTGTTCGACCTCCCCGACCTCGGCGCGATGGACGACGGCATCGCCAACGGCACCTACGAGGCCAAGGCCGGCGAGGCGCAGCCGCTGTCGCTCTTCACGGCGGCGCGGGTCGACTACTCGCTGCACCGGCTGCGCCACTACAGCGGCACGGCGCCCGAGTGGTTCCAGAACTTCGTGCTGTTCACCAACTACCAGTTCTACATCGACGAGTTCGTGCGCCTCGGCCACGAGGCCATGACCGACGAGCACAGCGAGTACATCGCCTTCATCGAGCCCGGCAACGTGGTCACGCGGCGACGCGGGCTGGCGGCGGGTTCGAGCACGCTGTACGGCGAGCTGCTCGACGGCTCGCAGGGCACGCCGCCGCCGCGCCTGCCGCAGATGCCCGGCTACCACCTGGTGCGCGAGGACTGCACCGGCATCAGCATGGTGAACATCGGCGTCGGGCCGGCCAACGCCAAGACCATCACCGACCACGTGGCGGTGCTGCGGCCGCACGCCTGGGTCATGCTCGGCCACTGCGCCGGCCTGCGCCAGGGGCAGCAGCTGGGCGACTACGTGCTCGCGCACGCCTATGTGCGCGAGGACCACGTGCTCGACGAGGAGCTGCCGCTGTGGGTGCCGATCCCGGCGCTGTCCGAGATCCAGCTGGCGCTGGAGAAGGCGGTGGCCGAGGTCACCGGCACCCAGGGCACCGAGCTCAAGAAGATCATGCGCACCGGCACCGTGGCCAGCACCGACAACCGCAACTGGGAGCTGCTGCCGGGCAACCAGCCGCAGCGGCGCTTCAGCCAGAGCCGGGCGGTCGCGCTCGACATGGAAAGCGCCACCATCGCGGCCAACGGCTTCCGCTTCCGGGTGCCCTACGGCACCTTGCTGTGCGTGAGCGACAAGCCGCTGCATGGCGAGATCAAGCTGCCGGGCATGGCCAACCAGTTCTACCGCGAACGGGTCGAGCAGCACCTGCGCATCGGCATGGCGGCGATCGACATCCTGCGCCAGGAAGGCTCCAGCCGGCTGCACAGCCGCAAGCTGCGCAGCTTCGCCGAAGTGGCGTTCCAGTAGGCCGACAGACGCTCAGGCCAGCCCGAACAGCTCCGGCATCTCGCGCGCGGCCTTGGGCGTCAGGGCCAGCGCCCGGCCGTCGAGGTCCTGCCGCACCCAGCCGCGGCGCAGCGACAGCTGCAGGCAGGCCGCCCCCAGCGCACCGCCCAGGTGGGGCCGGCGCTCGCTCCAGTCGAGGCAGGCACAGGCGAAGCGGCGCCGGGCGGCGCGCGCCTGCGCCACGTCCAGGCCCAGGCTCTCGAGGGCCAGGGCGCCCGCCGGCGTGAGCACGTAGTCGCCGCCCTCGGACGTCGCCCGCAGCCAGTCCTGGGCATGCAGGCTGTCGTGCAGCGCCACCCCGGCGCTGCCGGCCATGTGGTCGTAGCAGGTGCGCGCGGCGCGCAGCCGGCTGGGCGTGGTCGGGCGGAACTCGCCGCGCGGCGCGCCGGCCACCACCAGCAGGCCCTCGAGCGCGGCCGCCACCTCGGGCCCCGCGAGCCGGAAATAGCGGTGCTTGCCCTGCGCCACCGCATGGACCAGCCGCTGCTCCTTGAGGCGCGCCAGGTGCGCGCTGGCGGTGGACGCCGCGACCTCGGCGACGGCGGCGAGGTCGGTCGCGGTGCGGGCATGGCCGTCCATGAGACAGCACAGCATGCGCGAGCGCGCGGGCTCGGCGATCGCGCTCGCCAGGCGCGAGAGATGGGAATCGGCGGTGGAGGCGGCATCCATATTTCGATCGTAGACGAAGCGTGTCGGCATGAAAAGTCCAGACTGCGGGGCATGAATTGCATTGCACCGCCCACCGACGCGATCGCCGCCGTGACCCACGGCAACCCCTACCCCTGGTACGCCGGCCTGCGCAGCGGGCCGGCGCTGCTCTTCGACCCGAGGCTGAAGCTCTGGATCGCCAGCCGCGCCGAAGTGCTGCACGAGATCTTCGCCAACGAGGCGCTGCGCGTGCGGCCAGCGGCCGAGGCGGTGCCGCGCGCCATCGCGGGCACGCCGGCCGGCGAGCTGTTCGGCCTGCTGGTGCGCATGAACGACGGCCCGCTGCACACGGCCCACAAGCCGCTGCTGCAGCGCGCGCTCGCGGGGGTCGACCTCGCGGCGGCGCACGCGGCCACGCTGCGCGTCGCCGCCGCCATGCCCGCCATGACGCTGGCCGACCGAGCCTTCGCGCTGCCGGTCAGTGCGGTGGCGCAGCTGCTCGGTTTCGCCGACGGCGAACTGCCGCAGCTCGCGCAATGGACCCGCGACTTCGTCGCCTGCCTCTCGCCCCTGTCGAGCAACGGCCAGCTGGCGTCGGCCAGCGTCGCCGCCGCCCGGCTCATGGACCGCTTCGAAGGGCTGGTCGCAGCCCGGCCGGCCCGCGCCGGCAGCCTGCTCGCGAGCGTGCAGGCCGACGCGCCGTCGCCCCTGTCGCGGGCGCTGCGCGCCAACCTGGTGGGCCTGCTGTCGCAGACCTGCGAAGCCACGGCCGGCCTGCTGGGCAACGGCCTGGCCGCGCTGGCGCGGGAACCGGGCCTGCGCCGGAAGATCGGCGACCGGCTGGACCTGATGCCCCTGCTGGTGGCGGAAGTCGCTCGCCACGACCCCGCGGTCCACAACACGCGGCGCTTCGTCGCGGCGCCGACCACGGTGGCGGGCCAGGCGCTGGCGCCGGGCGATGCCGTGCTGCTGGTGCTGGCGGCCGCCAACCGCGACCCGGCCCTCAACCCCGCCCCCGCGACCTTCGAGATGATGCGGACCGACCGGCGCTCGCTGGGCTTCGGCCACGGCCGCCATGCCTGCCCAGGGCAGGCGCTGGCCTGCACCGTGGCGGCCGCCGGCCTGCAGGCGCTGCTGGCCGAGGGGCTCGGCACCGATGCGCTGCTGCGGCGCGGCTGGCACTACCGGCCGTCGGTCAATGCGCGCATCCCGGTCTTCCACTGAGCTTCAGGCGACTTCGGGCCAATGCCCGGTGGGGGCGAGAAAGGGCGACGGCGCGGCCCGGCCCCAGCGCAGCGGCAGCGCGGCCGGCCGGTGCAGCACCGACACCACCTGCATCCGCAGCAGGCGTTCGGCGCCCGCGAAGGCGGCCAGCTCGGGCCCGTCCCAGTCCACCTGCGCCGTCACCGCGAGTTGCAGCAGATCGCCGCGCTCGAAGTCGATGAACAGCAGCCCGGCACGCGGATTCACGGCGATGTTGCCCAGCGTGTTGAAGAACGCGTTGCCGACGAAGTCGGGCGCGGTCAGCATGCCTTCGCCGCTCACCCGCACGAAGCCCGGCCGGCCGCCCCGGTGCGAGACGTCCACCCCCTGCGCCGCGCCGCCCCGCCCGGCCGCCGGGTGCGAGGTGGCGATGAAGAAGGTGTCGGCCTGGCCGATCAGGCGCCGCGCCGCGGCGTCGAGGCGATCGGTCCACTGCGGCGCCGCCGCCAGCGGCGCACTGGCCACGAAGACCGGCTCGCGGGCCTGGATGTACTTGGGGCAGTTGCCGAAGCTCTGCTGCACGTCGACCGAGAAGCCGGCGCCGTCGACGCTCGCCACCAAACCGTTCATGCGATTGCGCCGGCGCGTGTGCGGCTCGATGCCGAGCAGGCCGATCGGTGCATCGGGCGCCAGGGCCTGCGCCAGCGGATCGCCGTCCGCGGGCAGGGTGTCGATGCGCAAGCGCCGCGGATCGGGCGAATGCGCGAAGCCCGGCGGCGCCGCCAGCACGCTGGCCCACGGTTGCGAGGCCGCATCCAGGCTGCCGACGACCAGGAACGGCAACTGGGCGAAGAAGTCCCGATGCTGGTCGGGCATGTGGTCGCGCAGCACGCGCGTGCCGAAGGCTTCCATCCGCTCGCGCACGCCGGCGAGCGACTGCATGGCGCGTTCGCCCTCGTGCCAGGGGGTCGGGATCGCGTTCATGCAGCCAGCCCGATGCGCGAAGCCACCATCGGCACGAAGCCCGGCAGCGCCTCGATCCGCGCCAGCCATGCGCGCACCTGGGGATAGGGCTCGAGCGACACGTTGCCTTCCGGCGCGTGCGCCACGTAGCTGTAGTTGGCGACATCGGCCAGGGTCGCCGACGCCCCAGCCAGGAAGGGGCGCGTCGCCAGTTCGCCGTCCATCACGCGCAGCAGGTCGTGCGAGCGCGCGATGGCATCGGCCGGGTCGCGGTCGAGGCCGAACAGCACGATCACGCGGGCCACCGACGGCCCGGTCGCCAATTGCCCCGCCGCCACCGACAACCAGCGCTGGACCTGGGCCGCGGCCAGGCCCTCGCGGGGGAGCCAGCGCGCCGGAACGGCCGCATAGCGCTCGTTGAGGTACACCAGGATGGCGTTGGAATCGCAGACCGTGACATCGCCATCCTCGATCACCGGGACCTGGCCGAAGGCGTTGCGGCGCAGGAAGTCGGGGCGCTTCTGTTCGCCGGCCCGCAGATCGACCTCGCAGGTCTCGAAGGGCAGGCCGAGCAGCGACAGGAACAGTCGAACGCGGTGCGAGTGGCCGGAGATCGCCGAACTGAAGACCTTGATCGGCGCGGCGGGGCGGGGTGCTGTCATGGGACTTTCTCCTGGGTTTCGAAGGAATGCATCGATTGTTGGTTGTTGCCCATGGCGGAGTAATGGCCCGCTCTGCATATGACTGCTGCGTTTTCCGGTCTAATCGCGCGATGGATCGCTTGAAAGCCATGCAGACCTTCGTGCAGATCGCCGAGCAGGGCAGCCTGACCAAGGCCGCCGATGCGCAGGGCAGTTCCCTGCCCGCGGTGGTGCGCTCGCTCGCCGCGCTCGAAGCGCATCTGGGCGTGCGGCTGTTCCACCGCACCACGCGCCGCATCTCGCTCACCTCCGAAGGCCGCACCTACCTGCAGAGCGCACGCGAGGTGCTGGCCACAGCGGATGCGGCCGACCGCGCGCTCACGCTCGACGCGACCGAGCCCACCGGACAACTCACCGTGACCGCGCCGGTCCTCTTCGG
Source organism: Variovorax davisae (assembly GCF_030316845.1). Classification (GTDB taxonomy): domain Bacteria; phylum Pseudomonadota; class Gammaproteobacteria; order Burkholderiales; family Burkholderiaceae_C; genus Variovorax; species Variovorax davisae. Next base: position 265,743 of record NZ_JASZYS010000005.1, on the reverse strand, counting down.
CCACATGTACGTATCGCCCGCGATCGTTCGCTTCCTGCAGCGCTACGACAAGATGCGCTGCACCGTCCTGCTGCACGACCGGCCGGTGAACCTGCTGGAAGAAGGCGTCGACGTCGGCATCCGGATCAGCGCACTCGACGACTCCTCGCTGGTGGCGCAGCAACTGGGCAGCATCCGCCGCGTGGTGGTCGCGAGCCCCGACTATCTGCGCCGGCATGGCAGGCCCCGGCACCCGCGCGAACTGCTGGCGGCGAACTGCGTGCGCATCTATCCCACCACCATCGGCCCCTGGCGGTTCCGCGACGAAGGTCGCGCGATCGCCGTCCCGACGCAGGGCAACCTGGAGTTCAACCACATCGCGCCCGCCGTCGAGGCCTGCGCTGCGGGCATGGGCTTCGGCAACTTCTTCTCCTACCAGGTGCTGCCGATGGTGGCGCAGAAGCGACTCGAGATCGTGCTCGAGGACTTCGAGCCGCCACCGCGGCCCGTTAGCGTGATCTACCCGCATGCGCGCCTGCTGCCGGCGCGCACGCGCGCCTTCATCGACTGGATGAAGCAGGAGTTCAGCGGCCTGCGGCTCTGACCAGGGCTGCGCCGCGCTTGCGCCACAATGCGCCGGTGCCGAATCCCCTCTTCCACGCCAGCCACCTGCGCAAGCGCTACGGCGACACCACGGTGGTCGACGACCTGTCTTTCGAGATCGCGCCCGGCGAATGCCTCGGCGTCATCGGCCCCAACGGCGCCGGCAAGACCACCACCATCCGCATGTGCCTCGGGCTCACGGCGCCCGACGCCGGCCGCATCGAGGCGCTCGGCGGCCTGTCGATGCCGCACGATGCGCGCGCCATCAAGGCCCAGCTCGGCGTGGTCAGCCAGTTCGACACGCTCGACCCCGACTTCAGCTGCGCCGAGAACCTGATGGTCTACGCGCGCTACTTCGGCATGCGCCGCCGCGACATCGCGCCGCGCATCCCGCAGCTGCTCGAGTTCGCGGCGCTCTCGCACAAGGCCGACGCCAAGCCGGGCGAGCTCTCGGGCGGCATGCGGCGGCGGCTCTCGCTGGCGCGCGCGCTGGTCAACGACCCGAAGCTGCTGATGCTCGACGAGCCCACCACCGGGCTCGACCCGCAGGCGCGGCACCTGATGTGGGAGCGGCTGCAGGTGCTGCTGCAGCAGGGCAAGTCGATCCTTCTCACGACCCACTTCATGGACGAGGCCGAGCGGCTGTGCTCGCGGCTGCTGGTGCTCGACCATGGCCGCAAGATCGCCGAGGGGCGGCCGCGCGACCTGATCGCCGAGCACCTCGAACCCGACGTGGTCGAGCTGTACGGCGACGGCGCGCTCGAACTCGCGCAGTCGCCGCTGAAGGACTTCGCGGCCCGGGTCGAGGTCAGTGGCGAGACCGCGTTCTTCTACACCCAGGATGCGCGCGGGCTGATGGCGGCGCTCGGCGACCGCAGCGGGCTGCGCACCTTTCACCGGCCGGCCAACCTCGAGGACCTGTTCCTCAAGCTCACCGGCCGCCAGATCCGCGAGGATGGCTAGATGAACGCGAACGCAATGACCACTCCCGTGCAGGCGGCGCCTTCGGTCTGGCGCCCGCCCGAGCCCTCGATGCGCTGGTGGCCGGTGTTCCTGCGCAACCTGCTGGTGTGGCGCAAGCTGGCGATCCCGAGCCTGATCGGCAACATCGCCGAGCCGCTGATCTGGCTGGTGGCCTTCGGCTACGGCATGGGCGCGCTGGTCGGCGAGGTGCAGGTCGGCGGCACCACCGTGCCGTACATCCTGTTCCTGGCCAGCGGCTCGGTCTGCATGAGCGCGATGAACGCGGCGTCGTTCGAGGCGCTCTACTCGGCCTTCTCGCGCATGCACGTGCAGAAGACCTGGGACGGCATCATGAACGCGCCGGTCGGGCTCGACGACGTGGTGCTGGCCGAGATGCTGTGGGCCGGCTTCAAGGCGATCTTCACCACCACCGCGATCATGCTGGTGATGCTGGCGCTGGGCATCAGCCACAGCCCGAAGCTGGTGGTCGCGTGGTTCGTGCTGGTCGGCGTCGGCATCACCTTCTCGTGCATCGCGCTGATCTTCAACGCGCTGGCCAAGGGCTACGACTTCTTCACCTACTACTTCACGCTGTTCATGACGCCGATGATGTTCCTGTCGGGCGTCTTCTTTCCGCTCGAGCAGCTGCCGGGCGTGGTGCGCACGGTCGCCGCCTGGCTGCCGCTGTCCAATGCGGTGGCGCTGGTGCGGCCGCTCTTCATGGACCAGTGGCCGGCCGACTGGTGGCAGCACGCGCTGGTGCTGGTGGCCTATACGGTGGCGGCCTACTGGGTCGCCCTGGGATTGACCCGAAAGCGCTTCAAGGCCTGACCGCGGCTTGTCTCATGCGTGACTGCAAAGCAGGCCTGCGCTGTTAGGGTCCGGTCACAACGAGGAGACGACATGAACCGCATCCTGAGCGGCGCCCTGCTGGCGTCCACACTCGCCTTCGGCGCCTGCACCACCGTCGCGCCACCGACCCGCCCGGCCGCCTGGGCGCCCCCCGAAGCGATCGTCGCGCCCTCGTCCTTCGCCGGCGTGCACGGCCTGGCGGTCGACGGCAAGGGCCGGCTGCTGGCCGGCTCGGTGGTCGGCAACACCCTGTGGGAGGTCGACCGCCAGAGCGGCGCCGCCCGCGTGCTGGTCAAGGGCCCCGAGGGCCAGGCCGACGACATCGCCGTCGGCCCCAAGGGCGAGCTGGCCTGGACCAACTACCTCGTGGGCGCGCTGCGCATGCGCGACAGCGACACGGCGCCGATGCGCGTGGTCGCCAAGGACCTGCCGGGCCTCAACTCGCTCGACTTCGACCGCCGCAACGGCAAGCTCTATGCATCGCAGGTGTTCCTCGGCGACGCCCTGTGGGAGATCGATCCCGCCGGCCAGAAGCCGCCGCGCCTGATCAAGAAAGACATGGGCGGCTTCAACGGCTTCGAGGTCGGCCCCGACGGCATGCTCTACGGCCCGCTGTGGTTCAAGGGCCAGGTGGTGAAGATCGATCCGGCCAACGGCAGCCTGACCGTGATCGCCGACGGCTTCCAGATCCCGGCGGCCGCCAACCTCGATGGCAAGGGCAACCTGTGGGTGGTCGATGCGCGCAGCGGCGAACTGGTGCGGGTCGAGCTCGCGAGCGGCCGCAAGACGGTCGCCAGGCAGCTCAAGCCTTCGCTCGACAACCTGGCGATCGCGCCCGAGGGGACCATCTACGTCTCGAACATGGCCGACAACTCGGTCGAGGCCTTCAACCCCGCGACCGGCGAACTGCGGCTGCTCACCGGCGGCAAGCTGGCAGTGCCGGCGGGCCTCAAGATCGACGGCAACGACCTCTGGGTGGCCGACATCTTCGGCTTCCGCCAGGTCGATGCCAGCACCGGGGCGGTGCGCGACATCTTCCGCATGCAGCGCGACCCCGCGCTGGAATACCCGTTCGCGGTCGGCCTTTCGGCCACGCACTTCGCGCTCACCTCCTGGTTCACGAGCACGGTGCAGCTGGTCGACCGCAAGACGCTCAAGACCACCGGCATGCTGCACGGGCTGAAGGCGCCGGTCGATGCGATCCCGATGGCCGACGGCAGCGTGGTCTATGCCGAGCTCGCGACCGGCAGCGTGACCCGCGCCAGCGGCCCGAAGTTCGAGGATCGGCAGGTGCTGGCCAGCGGCCTCGGCGGCCCGGTGCAGATGATCCTCGGGCGCGACGGCGCGCTCTACGTGACCGAGGCCGCGGGCAAGCTGACCCGCATCCCGCTCGACGCCAGCGCGCCGCTGCGCCCGGTGGCCGAAGGGCTGGCGATGCCCGAAGGCGTGGCGCAGACGCCGTGGGGCAGCTTCATCGTGGCCGAGACCGCGGCCCGGCGCTTGGTCGAGATCGACCCGGTCGGCGGCACCCGCCGCACCGTGGCCGACAACCTGCCGATCGGCCTCGAGCCCGGCCCCGGCATGCCGCCGCCCTACGTGCCCACCGGCGTCGCGGTCGGCAGCGACGGCACGATCTACATGACGGCCGACCGCAACAACGCGCTGTACCGGATCCGGCCGCAGCGCTGACACCGGCGTGGGCGGCCCTCCTAGCCACTTGCCGCAAGCGCGCGCGGCCGGCGCGCCCTAGAGTGGCCGACACTGACCGCCGCCACGACCGGAGACCGGACTTGAACTACACGCACGAACACCTCGAGATCCAGAAGACGATGCGCCGCTTCATCGACGAGCGGATCAATCCGCACGTCGACGCCTGGGAGGCCGACGAGGCCTTTCCGGCGCACGAGGTGTTCGCCGGCCTGGGCGCCCTCGGCCTGCTCGGGCTCAACAAGCCCGAGGCCTACGGCGGTGCCGGCCTCGACTATTCCTACGCCATGGCGCTGGCCGAGGCGCTCGGCCACGTGCGCTGCGGCGGCGTGCCGATGGCCATTGGCGTGCAGACCGACATGTGCACCCCGGCGCTGGCGCGCTTCGGCAGCGACGAACTGCGCAGCGAATTCCTGGCGCCGGCCATCGCCGGCCAGACCGTCGGCTGCATCGGCGTCAGCGAGCCGGGCGCCGGCAGCGACGTCGCCGGCCTCAAGAGCCACGCCCGCAAGGACGGCGGCGACTACCTCATCAGCGGCCAGAAGATGTGGATCACCAACAGCCTGCAGGCCGACTGGATGTGCATGCTGGTCAACACCAGCGACGGCCCGGTGCACCGCAACAAGTCGCTCGTCTTGGTGCCCATGGACAGCCCCGGCATCGAGAAGGCGCAGAAGATCCGCAAGATCGGCATGCATTCGAGCGACACCGGCCTGATCTACTTCGACGAGGTGCGGGTGCCGCAGCGCTACCGCATCGGCGAGGAGGGCCAGGGCTTCGTCTACCAGATGCAGCAGTTCCAGGAAGAGCGCCTGTGGTGCGCGGCGAGTTCGCTGGTGCCGCTCGACGACTGCATCGCCGAAACCATCGAATGGGCGCAGCAGCGCAAGTTGTTCGGCGGCACCTTGGCCGACCAGCAGTGGGTGCAGTTCAAGCTGGCCGAGCTCAAGACCGAGGTCGAGGCCCTGCGCGCCCTCACCTACCGCGCCTGCGACCTCTACGTGCAGGGCCAGGACGTGACCGAGCTGGCCTCGATGGCCAAGCTCAAGACCGGCCGGCTCACCCGCGAGGTGGCCGACACCTGCCTGCAGTTCTGGGGCGGCATGGGCTTCACCTGGGACAACCGGGTCTCGCGCCTGTACCGCGACGGCCGGCTGGCCTCGATCGCCGGCGGCGCCGACGAGGTGATGCTGGGGATCCTCGCGAAGACGATGGGGATCGCCAAGCGGCCGCCGCGCGAGTGAAGGCGGCGCCTGGGACGCCTACCGTTCGCGCGCCAGCGTGCCGGCCGGCGCCTGCAGCGCGCGCAGCTTGTCCTTCTTGCTCGGCCGCTTGCCCTTGATGCCGCCGGTGCCCGGCTCGCCCGCCGGCGCGGGCGGCGGCGCCTCGGCCGGCTCGAAGCCGGCCACCCGCTCGCGCGGCACGTTGAGGCCCTGGCGCTTCTCGATCAGCCGGAAATGCGCCTCGCTGGCCGCGCTCACGAAGCTCACCGCGACGCCGCTGGCGCCCGCCCGGCCGGTGCGGCCGATGCGATGCACGTAGTCGACCGCCGAGCGCGGCAGGTCGTAGTTGACGACCACCGGCAGCTGCGCGACATCGATGCCGCGGGCCGCCAGGTCGGTGGCGACCACCACCTGCACCCGGGAGGCCTTGAAGTCGGCCAGCACCTGCGTGCGCTTGCCCTGACTCAGCAGGCCATGGAAAGGCTCGGCCTCGACCCCGGCGCGGCGCAGCTTGTCGGCCACCATCTCGGCGCCGTGCTTGGTGGCGACGAAGACCAGCACCCGGGTCCAGCCGCTGCCCTTGACCAGCTGGCGCAGCAGCTGGGTGCGGCGGCCGGCATCGACTTCGATCGCCCGCTGCTGGATGGCGGCGGGCTCGCCGACCGGTTCGTCCTGCGCTTCGACCCGCACCGGATTGCTCAGCAGGCGCTCGGCCAGCGACTCGATCGCCGGCGGGAAGGTGGCGGAGAACAACAGGTTCTGGCGCCGCTCGGGCAGCAGCGCCAGGATGCGCCCCAGTTCCTCGGCAAAGCCGAGGTCGAACAGCCGGTCGGCCTCGTCGAGCACCAGGGTCGACACCGACGACAGCCGCAGCGCGCGGCGCTCGAGCAGGTCGAGCAGGCGCCCGGGCGTGGCGACCATGACGTCGGCGCCGCCGCGCAGCGCCATCATCTGCGGGTTGACCGAGACGCCGCCGAAGGCCACCGCGATGCGCATCGGCACCGGCAGGTGCTGCGCCAGGCTGCGCATGGATTCGCCCACCTGCGCCGCCAGCTCGCGCGTCGGCACCAGGACCAGCGCCTGCAGCCGGCGCGGCTGCTGGCGCCCCGCGCCCGCGAGCCGCTGCAGCAGGGGCAGCGAGAATGCGGCCGTCTTGCCCGAACCGGTCCGGGCGGCGCCCAGCAGGTCACGGCCCTGGAGGATCGCCGGAATGGCCGCCACCTGGATGGCCGTGGGCGCGAGGTAGCCCTTGTCGGCGGCGGCCCGCACCAGGGAAGGATCGAGTCCCAGCGAATGGAATGGCATGAGCGGAGGGCCCCGCGAAGGGCCGTTGAACGAACGGGCGGCAACTGCCGCCGAGATCGAGGAGCATAGCCACCATGAACCCGGAAGACCTGGAAAAGCTCGTGCGCCTCGAAATGCCCTTCGGCAAGTACAAGGGCCGCCTGATCGCCGACCTGCCCGGCAACTACCTCACCTGGTTCGCCCGCGAAGGCTTCCCGCCCGGCGAGATCGGCCGCCTGCTGGGCCTGATGCACGAGATCGACCACAACGGCCTGAAAGCGCTGCTGAACCCCCTCCGACGCCGGCCTCCGGGTTGAATTCGTCTCTTTTTTTGCGTTGCAGCATCAAATAGCCTGAAATTTCAAGAAGAAATTTACCCAAAAGTTCCTTTGTGCCTGACAATGCCGAAGCGTTTCAGGCAATTCCATGCCGGATTCGTGAACCGGTGATCGGTCAGTTTCGCGCCACAGCGCCATTTGTTTGTTGTGATTCTGGGACTCCATCGCTTTGTTTTTTTGGTTTGATTAGGAGTCCCTCCATGGGCAAGAAACTTTACGTGGGCAACCTCGCCTACTCCATCCGCGACAACGACCTCGAACAGGCTTTCAGCCAGTACGGCTCGGTCGCCAGCGCCAAGGTCATGATGGAACGCGACAGCGGTCGCTCCAAGGGCTTCGGCTTCGTCGAAATGGGCACCGACGCGGAAGCGCTGGCTGCCATCGAAGGCCTGAACGGCCAAGCACTCGACGGCCGCAGCCTGACCGTCAATGAAGCCCGTCCGATGGAGCCCCGTTCGCCCGGCGGCTTCGGCGGCGGTGGTGGCCGCAGCGGTGGCGGCGGCTACGGCGGCGGCGGCGGTGGTGGCGGCTACGGCGGCGGCGGCGGTGGCCGCAGCGGCGGTGGCGGCGGCTACGGCGGCGGCGGCGGTGGCCGCGGCGGCTACTAAGCACCCCTCGGCTTTCAGCTGAACAAAGGCTCCTTCGGGAGCCTTTTTCGTTGCTGCGCCGGCCCGGCTACGTGGAAGTCCGTACCGCCCCGGTCAGTCAGCCGTCAGGCTTCGGCGACGACCCTCGAAGGCACATCAAAGAGGGTCGAGACAATGCGCATCAAGAGTCAGGCGGACTTCTATTCAGGGGTCATGTTCACGGCGACGGGGGCGGCGTTCGCCGTCGGCGCCACCAGCTACAACATCGGCGACGGAGCCCGCATGGGGCCCGGCTACTTCCCGCTGATGCTGGGCATCCTGCTGGCGCTGCTGGGCGCCGCCGTGATGTTCCAGTCGATGGTGGTCGAGACCATCGACGGCGACCCGATCGGCAAATGGGCCTGGAAGCCGCTCTTCTTCGTGATCGCCGCCAACCTCGCCTTCGGGGTCCTGCTGGGCGGCCTGCCGAGCATCGGCGTGCCGGCCATGGGCATGATCATCGCGATCTACGCGCTCACCATCATCTCCAGCCTCGCGGGCGAGCACTTCAAGCTGCGCGACGTGCTGATTCTCTCGACCATCCTGGCGGCAGGCAGCTACGTGGCGTTCATCTGGGCGCTCAAGTTGCAGATCCAGGTCTGGCCCACCTTCATTTCGGGCTGAGGAGACCTGTCGCCATGGAACTGTTCCACAACCTCGCGATCGGCTTCGGCGTCGCCTTCACCTTCACCAACCTGCTGTACTGCCTGGTGGGCTGCATCCTGGGCACGCTGATCGGCGTGCTGCCGGGCATCGGCCCGGTCGCCACCATCGCGATGCTGCTTCCGGCCACCTACGCGCTGCCCCCGGTGTCGGCCCTGATCATGCTGGCCGGCATCTACTACGGCGCCCAGTACGGCGGCTCCACCACCGCCATCCTGGTCAACCTGCCGGGCGAATCGTCCTCGGTCGTGACCTGCATCGACGGCTACCAGATGGCCAGGCAGGGCCGGGCGGGTCCCGCGCTGGCGGCCGCCGGCCTGGGCTCCTTCTTCGCCGGCTGCGTCGGCACGCTGATCCTGGCCGCCTTCGCGCCGCCGCTGACCGAACTGGCCTTCAAGTTCGGCCCGGCCGAATACTTCTCGCTGATGGTGCTGGGCCTGATCGGCGCCGTGGTGCTGGCCTCGGGCTCGCTGCTCAAGGCGGTCGCGATGATCGTGCTGGGGCTCTTGCTCGGCATCGTCGGCACCGACGTGAATTCGGGCGTGGCGCGCTTCAGCTTCGACGTCCCCGAACTGACCGACGGCATCGGCTTCGTCGTCATCGCCATGGGCGTGTTCGGCTACGGCGAGATCATCGGCAACCTGTCGCAGCCCGACGAGGAGCGCGAGGTGTTCACCTCCGAGGTCAAGGGCCTGTTCCCGACCAAGGACGACTTCAAGCGCATGGCGCCGGCCGTGCTGCGCGGCACGGCCCTGGGCTCCGCGCTGGGCATCCTGCCCGGCGGCGGCGCGCTGCTGGCTTCGTTCGCGGCCTACGCGCTCGAGAAGAAGATCCGCATGCGGCCGGGCGAAGTGCCGTTCGGCAAGGGCAACATCCGCGGCGTGGCATCGCCCGAGTCGGCCAACAACGCCGGTGCCCAGACCTCCTTCATCCCGCTGCTCACGCTGGGCATCCCGCCCAACGCCGTGATGGCGCTGATGGTCGGCGCGATGACGATCCACAACATCCAGCCGGGTCCGCAGGTCATGACCAGCAACCCCGAGCTGTTCTGGGGCCTGATCGCCTCGATGTGGATCGGCAACGCGATGCTGATCATCCTGAACCTGCCGCTGATCGGCATGTGGATCAAGCTGCTGACGGTGCCCTACAAGTTCCTGTTCCCGGCGATCGTGCTGTTCTGCGCCATCGGCGTCTACTCGACCAACAACAACACCTTCGACATCTGGATGGTGGCGGCCTTCGGCTTCATCGGTTATCTCTTCATCAAGCTGCGGACCGAGCCGGCGCCGCTGCTGCTGGGCTTCATCCTGGGGCCGATGATGGAAGAGAACCTGCGCCGCGCGCTGCTGCTGTCGCGCGGCAGCTGGGCCGTGTTCGTGACCCGGCCGCTGTCGGCCGGCCTGCTGGTCGCCGCCTGCCTGCTGCTCGGGATCGTGCTGCTGCCGTCGATCAAGGCGAAACGAGAAGAAGCCTTCGTCGAGGAATGAGCGGCTCTCAGCCGGAATGAAAAAACCGCCCTCGGGCGGTTTTTTGTTGGGCGGAAGAATCGCTCAAGGCGCGAGGTAGTCGGACACCACCTTCCACTTGCCATCCACGATCTGCGACAGCCGCGACTGGTCGTTGCCGAGCCGCTTGGTGGCGCTGAAGGTCATCTTCGGGCTGCCGAAGATGTCGGGCTCGAAGGTGCTGCCGTCCATCGCCTTGATGAAGCTGTCGGTGGTCAGGCTCGGCCCGGCCTTGTTCGCAGCCTGGATGAAGTCCTGGATGATCGAATAGCCGTAGACCGAGAACACGGTCGGGTCCTCGTTGAACTTGGTCTTGTACTTGTTGGCCCAGAAGCGCAGCGGCTGCGACTGCTCGTCGGTGTAGGGGTTCTGAACCGTCATGGTGGCGTAGACGCCGTCCATCGGCTTGCCGCCGAGCTTGTGGATCAGGTCGGTATAGGCCGCGCTGGAGCCGAGGAAGGTCGGGTTGAAGCCGGTCTTGCGGGCCTCGCCCACGGTGCCGATGGTCTCGCGGATGATCGTGCCCAGCACCACCAGGTCGCAGTTGGCGGCCTTCATCTTCGCCACCTGCGACGAGAAGTCGGTCGCTCCGCGCTTGAACGAAGTCTTTTCGGTGAGCTCCAGCCCGGCCGCCTTGAGGCCGGCCTCGGCGCCGCGCTGCACCTCGAGGCCGAACTCGTCGTCCTGGTAGATGGTGCAGACCTTCTTGGCGCCCTTGTCCTTGACCAGCTTCGGCAGCGCGATCCGGATCTGGTCGTAGTAGGTCGCGGCGAACGAGTACTTGAGCCGGTTGAGCGGCTCGTACATCTCGCGCGCGGCCGTGATCGGGAAGAAGTTGACGATGTTCTTCTCGAACTGCACCGGCATCGCCGCCATGTTCTGCGCCGTGCCGATGTGGCCCGCCATGATGAAGATCTTTTCCTGGTTGACCAGCTTCTGCGCCGCCAGCACCGCCTTCTTGGGGTCGTAGCCCGAATCCTCCACGAACAGCTTGAGCTTGCGGCCGTGCACGCTGCCCTGCTCGTTGAGCTCGTCGACCGCCAGCTGCATGCCGTTGCGCGACTGCTTGCCGAAGCCGGCCAGCGGGCCCGAGAGATCCTGGATGGTGCCGATGCGGATCTCGTCCTTGCTCACGCCCTGCTGCTGCGCGGCGGCCAGGCCGGAGCCCAGCGCGAGACCGGCCGCAGCGGCCAGGGGGATCAATGTCTGGGTCTTCATACGGAGTCTCCTCTAGGTTGGCGAAAGAATGGCTATGCGTACATGGCGTCGATCCGCTCGGCGTACTTGGTCTGCACCAGCTTGCGCTTGAGCTTCATGGTCGGGGTCAGCTCCTCGTCCTCGGCGCTGAGCTGGGTCTCGAGCAGGAAGAACTTCTTGATCTGCTCGACCCGAGCGAACTTGGCGTTGACGCGGTCGAGCTCGGCCTGGATCAGGTCCTGGACCTCCTGCGCGCGCGTCAGGCTCTGGTAGTTGCTGAAAGGCACGTCGTGGTCCTGGGCGAATTTCTCGACGTTCTCCTGGTCGATCATGACGATCACGGTGAGGTAGGGCCGGGCGTCGCCGATCACCACGGCGTCGGTGATGTAGGGGCTGAACTTGAGTTCGTTCTCGAGTTCGCTCGGCGTGATGTTCTTGCCGCCTGCCGTGATGATGATGTCCTTCATGCGGTCGGTGATGCGGAAATACCCGTCCTCGTCGACCGTGCCGACGTCGCCGGTGTGCAGCCAACCGTGGGCGTCGATGGTCTCGGCGGTCTTCTCGGGCAGGTTCAGGTAGCCCATGAAGACGTTGGTGCCGCGCACCAGGATCTCGCCCGTGTCGGGATCGATGCGGACCTCGTTGTAGCCGGCGGCGGGCCCGATCGCGCCGGGCTTGATGCGCGCCGCCGGCACGCCGGTGGCGGCGCCGCAGGACTCGGTCATGCCCCAGACCTCGAGCATCGGCACGCCGAGCGCGAGATACCACTTGACCAGCTCGGGCGAGATCGGCGCCGCGCCGGTGACCAGGAAGCGCGCGCGGTGGATGCCGATCAGCTTGCGCACGTTGTCCAGCGCCAGCCAGCGCGCGATCCGGAACTTGCATCGCAAGGCGGTGCCGACCGGCCGGCCGGCCAGCACGCGGTCGGCGATCTCGGTGCCGACGCCGATGCTCCAGGCGTAGGCGGCCTGCTGCACGCGGCTGGCCTCCTTGAGCGCGATCATCACGCCCGAATAGAACTTCTCCCACACCCGCGGCACCGCCGTGAATACGGTGGGCGCGATCTCGCGCACGTTCTCGGGCACGGTCTCGGGGTTCTCGACGAAGTTGAGGATCGAGCCGGTGTACATCGCGAAGTACTCGCCGCCCATGCGCTCGGCGATGTGGCACAGCGGCAGGAAGCACATGCGCTCGTCCTGCTCGTCCTGCGCCACCAGCGTGTTGTAGCCCCGCGTGGTGTAGACCAGGCCGCGGTGGCTGTGCATCGCGCCCTTGGGCTTGCCCGTGGTGCCCGAGGTGTAGACCAGGATCGCCAGGTCGTCGGGCCGGCAGGCGGCCACGCGCTGCGCGAGTTCCTGCGGGTGGGCCAGCAGGTACTCGCGGCCGAGCGCGCGCAGCGCATCGAGGCTGATGACGTCGGCGTCGTGCAGGTCGCGCAGGCCTTCCATGTCGAAGACCACGATCTTGCGCAGCAGCGGCAGTGCGGCGCGCACTTCGAGCGCCTTGTCGAGCTGCTCGTCGTCCTCGACGAAGAGCACGGTGGTGCGCGAGTCCTCGCAAAGGTAGTTGACCTGCGAGGCGGCGTCGGTCGGATAGATGCCGTTGGCGACGCCGCCGCAGCTGAGCACCGCGAGGTCGCACAGCACCCATTCGATCACGGTGTTCGACAGGATCGATGCGCACGCGTGCGGCGCGAAGCCGATCGCCATCAGGCCGCCGGCGATCTCGGCCACCGCGTCGGCGGTCTGCTTCCAGCTCCAGCTGCGCCAGATGCCGAGCTTCTTCTGCCGCATCCAGACCTGGTCGCCGCGCAGGCGGGCGGCGTTCCAGAACATCGCGGCCATGGTCTCGCCGGGCACCACGATGTCGGTGCGCGACTGGATGCGGTCGAGGTCCCAGAGGCCCGCGGGTGCCTTGGCGTGCATGGCGTTCTTGGTCATCTCCAGGTCTTCTTTTTCTTCCAGCGCCGCTCGCCGCGCACGCCGTCGTCCTTGAGGCCGAGGTAGAACTCCTTGATGTCTTCCTTCTCGCGCAGGCGCTCGCAGGTGTCTTCCATCACGATGCGGCCGTTCTCGAGCACATAGCCGTAGTCGGCGGCATTGAGCGCCATGTTGGCGTTCTGCTCGACCAGCAGGATGGTGGTGCCGCGCTCGCGGTTGATGCGCACCACGATCTCGAAGATCTCCTTGGTGAGCTTCGGCGACAGGCCGAGGCTGGGCTCGTCGAGCAGGATCAGGTGCGGCGCCGCCATGATGGCGCGCGAGATCGCCAGCATCTGCTGCTGGCCGCCCGACAGCAGGCCGGCGTCCTGCGTGGCGCGCTCCTTGAGGATCGGGAAGTAGCCGAACACGGTCTCGATGTCGCGCGCGACGCCGTCGCGATCCTTGCGGGTGTAGGCGCCCATCACGAGGTTGTCCCTGACCGACAGCAGCGGAAACACCTCGCGGCCCTCGGGCACATGGCTCAGGCCCTGCTGCACGATGCGGGCCGGGTCCTGGGCCGTGATGTTCTGCCCCTTGAATTCGATGCTGCCCTTGCGCGGGTCGATGATGCCGGAGATGGTCTTGAGGATGGTGGTCTTGCCGGCGCCGTTGGAGCCCAGCACCGTGGCGATCTCGCCGGCGCGCACCTTGAGGCTGACGCCGCGGATGGCCTTGATGGGGCCGTAGGCGCTTTCGACGTTGAGCAGTTGGAGGACGACGTCGCTCATGCAACCCTCCGCAGGCTGCTCACGTCGTCGACGGTCCCCAGATAGGCCTCGATCACCCGCGCATCCGATTGCACCTCCGAAGGCGTCCCCGAAGCCAGCGCCTCGCCCATGTTCATCGCCAGCACCCGGTCCGACACCTTCGACACCAGCGACATGTCGTGTTCCACCATCAGCACCGAGATGCCGAGTTCATGCTGGATGTCCTGGATCCAGAACGCCATGTCGGCCGTTTCCTCGACATTGAGGCCGGACGAAGGCTCGTCGAGCAGCAGCAGCTTGGGCTCGGTGCACAGCGCCCGCGCCAGCTCGACCACCTTGCGCACGCCGTAAGGCAGGCCCGCGACCATCGAATCGCGATGGTGCTGCAGGTCGAGCAGGTCGATCACCTGCTCGGCCTTCTCGCGCGCCGCGATCTCGGCGCGACGGGTGGCGGGGGTGAAGAACACCTCGCTCCAGAAACCGGTCTGGCGGTGCGTGTGGCGGCCGATCAGCAGGTTGTGCAGCACGGTCGCGTGCTCGAACAGCTCGATGTTCTGGAAGGTGCGCGCGATGCCGAGCGCCGCGATCTCGTGCGGCGCCTGCTCGGTCAGCGCCAGCGGCGCCGCGCCGCCATGCCAGAAGATCTCGCCGGTGGTCGGCGTGTAGATGCGGCTGATCAGGTTGAACACCGTCGTCTTGCCGGCGCCATTCGGCCCAATCAGCGTGAAGACCTCGCCGCGTCGAACCTCGAAGCTGACCTTGTTGACCGCCAGCACGCCGCCGAAGCGCACGCTCAGGTCCCGGGCGGAAAGAAGGATGTCCGGAGTCGTCATCTGAGCCGGTCCGACTTGGTGAAGGATTTCTGCCGCTTGAAGAGGCCGCGCCGGTAGAACGGGAACAGCTGCAGCCAGGTGCGCACCTTGAGCCAGCGCCCGTAGAGGCCGAGCGGCTCGAACAGCACGAAGGCGATCAGCACCAGGCCGTACACCAGGCCCTGCAGCCCGGGGGCCTGGCCGATGGCCTCGGGCAGCCAGTCCTTGGCCGACGCGATCAGCTGCGGCATCGCGATCAGGAAGATCGCACCGAGGAAGGCGCCATGCACCGAGCCCAGCCCGCCGATCACCACCAGCAGCAGCAGGTCGATCGACTGCAGGATGTTGAACTGGTCGGGCGAGATGAAGCTCAGCTTGTGGGCGTACAGCGCGCCGCCCAGGCCCGCCAGCGCGGCCGAGATCGCGAAGGACATCGTCTTGTAGCGCGCCAGGTGGATGCCCATGCTCTGCGCCGAGATCTCGGAATCGCGAATGGCGACGAAGGCACGGCCGGTGGGCGAGCGCAACAGGTTCAGGATGGCCAGCGTGCACAGCACCGCGATGACCAGGCACACCAGGTAGAAGCTCTCGCTCGAGTTCAGCTCCCAGCCGAGCAGGCGGGCCGACTTCACGTGCAGGCCCGAGTTGCCGCCGGTGACGCTCTCCCAGCGCGCGAACACCTCCTCGACGATGAAGCCGAAGGCCAGTGTCGCGATGCCGAGGTAGATGCCCTTGACGCGCAGCGCCGGCAGCGCCACCACCACGCCGACCGCAGCCGACAGCGCCGCCGCCGCGACCAGCGCGATCGGGAACGGGACCCCCATGTTGCTCAGCACCGCCTGCGTGTAGGCCCCGGTGCCGAGGAATGCGGCATGGCCGATCGAGAACTGGCCCGTGAAGCCCGCCAGCAGCATCAGGCCGAGGCCGACGATGCCGTAGATCAGCACGAAGGTCAGCTGCGCCAGCCAGTACTCGGGCACCACCCAGGGCGCGGCGATCAGCGCCACGCCGAGCAGGCTGTACCAGAACACGTGGCCGCCATGCCTGGCGAGGTCGATGTCCTGCGTGTAGCTGGTCTTGAAGATGTAGCGCATGAAAGGGGCGTCCTCAGACTTTCTTGCGCAGCTTTTCGCCGAACAGGCCGTTGGGCTTGACCATCAGCATGACCAGCACCACGATGTAGGGCGCCGTGTCCTTGAAGCCATCCGGCAGGTAGAAGCCCGCGAAGGACTCGACGATGCCGATCACCAGCCCGCCGACGATCGCGCCCGGCAGGCTGCCGAAGCCGCCCACCACCGCGGCCGGGAAGGCCTTGAGGCCGATGAAGCCCATGTTGGCGTGCACGAAGGTGATCGGCGCCAGCAGCATGCCGGCGATCGCCGCCACCGCCGCGGCCAGCCCCCACACCAGCCCGTTGAGCCGCTTCACCGGGATGCCCATGTAGTAGGCCGCCAGCTGGTTCTGCGACGAGGCCTGCATCGCGATGCCGAGCTTGCTGTAGCGGAACATCGCGAACAGCAGCCCGCACAGCACGGCCGTGGCGGCGATGATGGCCAGCTGCTCGAGGTTGACCACCAGCTCGCCGAGCTTCCAGATCTGGTCCTTGTAGGGCACCGGCAGCGTGTGGGTCTCGGTGCCGATGCCCGGGATCATGGTCACCAGGCCGCGCGCCACGTAGCCGATGCCGATGGTCAGCATCACGATCGAGAACTGCGGTTGCCCCAGGATCGGGCGGATCACCACCAGTTCGAGCAGCACGCCGAAGGCCACCATCGCCGCCACCGCCAGCAGCGCCGCCAGCCAGAAGGGCAGGCCGAACAGCGACATGCCGGCGAAGGCGCAGAAGGCGCCGAGCATCATGAGTTCGCCCTGCGCGAAGCTCACGGTCTCGGTGGCCTTGTAGATCAGCACGAAGCCCAGCGCGATCAGGCCGTAGATGCAGCCTTGTGCGATGCCGGAGAGCAGGAGCTGGAGGATTTGCAAGAAGAAGTGTCTCGTTCGGGTTTGGCGGTTTATAGCGGCCACTCGTGCACCCGCTGCAGAGGGTTGACCCGCATCGGGTTCGCGCGGGCGCCCCGCGCGCGCCTCATTGGTGCACGGCGAGGCGCCGCGATCCGGCGAGGATGTCGCTCGGGCGCAGGCCGTAGACCTGGCGGATCGAGTGGCTGAAATGGGTCGAGTCCGGGTAGCCGGTGTCGAGCGCGATGTCGGTCAGCGTGGCACTCTGGCGCACGTGGCGCAGCAGGCTGCGGGCCCGCTTCCAGGCCCTGAAGGCGCGGAAGGTCAGGCCCGTCTCCTGCTTGAACAGATGCAGGAAGCGCGAGAACGACAGCCGCACCGAGGCGGCGCATTGCTCGGCCGAGGTCGGCGCCGCCGGGTCGGCGTTGAGGCGCTCGATCACGCTGCGGATGCGCGGATCGAGCGCACGCGGGGGCAGCGGCGCATCGAACAGCAGCGTGTCGAAGTCGAAGCGCTCGAAGCTCTCCCGCCCCGACGCGGCGGCGAGCAGCGCATGGACGTCGCGCACCCGCTGGACGAAGGCCGGCGCATCGACCGGCCCGCAGCGCTGCATGAAGTCAGGCAGCTGCGCGGGGTCGACGAATTCGGGTTCGATCAGCAGGCTGAGGATGCTGCGGTGCTCGGTCGCGATCTGGTGCGGCACCAGGGGCGGCACCACCATCAGCTCGCCGCGCTGCCAGGCCCCGCCGCCGATGCGGATGCGCAGCGGCGCACCGGTGGGCGACAGGTAGATGCCGTGGCCGCCGATGCTGCGCTCGGCCGCCGCGCCCAGCAGCCCGGCGTAGAACACGCGCTGCGGAGTGATCCACATGAGGCGCTCGTCACGGTCGTCGCCGCGCGGCGCATGCTTCGCTTGCCTGCTGACCAAAGCCGTCTCCTCCGCTGGGCGACGGACGGCCCGGTGGCCGGCGGCGCCATCGGTCGATCGTAGCGGCGGACGGCGCCCGCCGGGTCGCCGATGGCGCGGGGACTTTCCCTTAGGGCTGGAGTGCGCGGCGCAGTTCGGCGGCGCAGATCGAGACCGCCGTGTTGGCCTCGTCGAGCAGCCGGCCCATGGTGATGAAGCCGTGGATCTGGCGCTCGAAGCAGACGCAGCTGGCCCGGTTGCCGGCGGCGGTCAGCGCCCGCGCGTAGTCCAGGCCCTCGTCGCGCAGCGGGTCGTAGCCGGCGGTGAGCACCAGCGCCGGCGGCAGGCCCGCGAGGTCTTCGCGCAGCAGCGGCGAGGCGCGCCAGTCGAGGTCCTGCGCCGCGTCGGCGATGTAGTGGTCGTGGAAATAGCCGATGGTGTCGCTGGTCAGCACGTAGCCTTGGCCGTTGGTGGTGTGCGAGGGATGGCCGCGGCGCATGTCGGTGGCCGGGTAGATCAGCAACTGGTAGGCGATCGGCGGGTCGCCGGCGTCGCGCGCCGCGATCGCGACCACGGCCGCCAGGTTGCCGCCCGCGCTGTCGCCGCCCACCGCCAGCCGTTCAGCATCGACCCCGAGCGCGGCCGCTTCGCGGCGCACCCAGCGGGTGGCCGCCAGCACGTCGTCGACCGCCGCCGGAAAGCGGTGTTCCGGCCCCATGCGGTAGTCGACCGCCACCACCGCGCAGCCCGAGCCGTTGCAGAGTTCGCGGCACAGCGTGTCGTGGGTGTCGAGGTCGCCGATGGTCCAGCCGCCGCCGTGGTAGTACACCAGCACCGGCAGCAGCGCCGTAGCGGCGCTGCCGAGCGGGCGATAGAGGCGCAGCGGAGTCGGGCCGTGCGGGCCGTCGGCCTGCAGCTCGCGCACCTGCGCCACCTCGGCGGGATCGGGCTGGGTCAGGGCGCGCCGCTCGCGGTAGAACTTGCGCGCCTCGGCCGGCGTCAGCGTGTGCGTGGGCGGCACGCCGCGCTGCGCGAGGAGGTCGATGAAGGCCTGGGCCTGGGGGTGCAGCATCAGGATGGCTCCGGGGTTGGGACGATCAGGCCTTGCGCGGCTTCACGCGCGAGGCGGCTTCCTTGGCGTTGCGCCGCGCGGTGTCGATGTCGGCCGCATGCGCCAGCGCGACGCCCATGCGGCGCTTGACGAAGCTCTCGGGCTTGCCGAACAGCCGCAGGTCGACGCCCGGCACCGCCAGCGCCTCGGCCACGCCGTCGAAGGCGATGCCGGTGGCGTCGACACCGCCATAGATCACGGCGCTGGCGCCCGGGCTCTTGAGCGTGGTGTCGACCGGCAGCCCGAGGATCGCGCGGGCGTGCAGCTCGAACTCGTTCTGCCACTGGGTCGCCATGGTCACCATGCCGGTGTCGTGCGGCCGCGGGCTGACCTCGCTGAACCAGACCTGGTCGCCCTTGACGAACAGCTCGACGCCGAACAGGCCCTGGCCGCCGAGGTCGGCGGTGACGGCCCGGGCGATCTGCTGGGCCTTCTGCAGGGCCGCCGGCGCCATCGGATGCGGCTGCCAGCTCTCGACGTAGTCGCCGCTCACCTGCACATGGCCGATCGGCTCGCAGAACTGCGTCTGCACCACGCCGGCGGCGTCGGGCGCGCGCACGGTCAGCAGCGTGATCTCGTAGTCGAAATCGATGAAGCCCTCGACGATCACCCGGCCGTGGCTGACCCGGCCGCCGGCCATGGCGTAGTCCCAGGCCTTCTGGACGTCGGCCGGGCCGTCGATCTTGCTCTGGCCCTTGCCCGAGCTGCTCATCACGGGCTTGACGATGCACGGATAGCCGATCCCGCCGTCGATCGCCGCCTGCAGTTCGGCCAGGGAATCGCAGAACTGGTAGGGGCTGGTCGGCACGCCCAGCGTCTCCGCGGCCAGGCGGCGGATGCCCTCCCGGTCCATCGTGAGGCGGGCCGCCCGGGCGGTGGGGATCACCCGCACCACGCCGGCGTCCTCCAGCTCCTGCAGCATCGGGGTGGCGATGGCCTCGATCTCGGGCACCACCAGCTGCGGCTTCTCGGCCTCGATCAGCGCCTTCAGCTGGGCCGGATCGCTCATCGTGATGGTACGGGCGTGGTGGGCCACCTGCTGGCCGGGCGCGTTCTCGTAGCGGTCGACCGCGAGGGTCTCGACGCCCAGGCGCTGGAGGGCGATCAGCACCTCCTTGCCGAGCTCGCCGGAGCCGAGCAGCATCACGCGGGTGGCGGAAGGGGAAAGGGGCGTGCCGAGGGTGGTCATGGGGCTATTCGTGGCGAAGAGGAGGAACGCGGCACTTTAAATCACTCGCAGCCCCTGCGGCGCTGTCACGGATGGCAACCGGGGCCCTCGCGCTCTGTTCCACAATCACCGCCACGGGATGCCGCCCCGGGGCGGCGCCCCTCCTCTTTCTTTTTCTCAGTTCAAGGAGTATTTCTCATGGCAATCCAGACGGTCGGCATCATCGGGGCGGGCACGATGGGCAACGGCATCGCGCAGGCCTGCGCGGTCGCGGGGGTGAACGTGGTCATGGTCGACATCGCGCAGGCCGCGGTCGACAAGGGCGTCGCCACGGTGGCGGGCAGCCTCGACCGCCTGATCAAGAAGGACAAGCTCACGGCGGCCCAGAAGGACGCCGCGCTGGCGCTGATCAAGGGCTCGACGAACTACGACGACCTGAAGGCAGCCCAGCTGGTGATCGAGGCGGCGACCGAGAACCACGCGCTCAAGCTCAAGATCCTGAAGCAGGTCGACGAGCTGCTGGCGCCCGAGGTGATCATCGCGTCGAACACTTCGTCGATCTCGATCACGCAACTGGCCGCCGCCACCTCGCGCGCCGACCGCTTCATCGGCATGCACTTCTTCAACCCGGTGCCGATGATGGCGCTGGTGGAGATCATCCGCGGCTACCTGACCAGCGACGCCACCCACGACGCGGTGAAGGAACTGGCCGTGAAGCTCGGCAAGTCGCCGATCACGGTGAAGAATGCGCCGGGCTTCGTCGTCAACCGCATCCTGGTGCCGATGATCAACGAGGCCTTCTTCGTGCTGGCCGAAGGCCTGGCGACCGCCGAGGACATCGATGCCGGCATGAAGCTCGGCTGCAACCAGCCGATCGGCCCGCTGGCCCTGGCCGACATGATCGGGCTGGACGTTTGCCTGGCCGTGATGGAGGTCTACCTCGAGCAGTTCGGCGATTCCAAGTACCGCCCCTGCCCGCTGCTGAAGGAAATGGTGGCGGCCGGGCAGCTCGGGCGCAAGACCAAGCGCGGCGTGTACAGCTACTAGTCCGCCGACGACAACGACAGGAGACAAGCGCAGATGACCGCGACACCCACCACCCCGCCCGCCGAAGGCTGCATCGACACCCAGGTGCTGGACCACGTGCTGCTGATCGGCATCAACCGGCCGGCCAAGCGCAACGGCTGGACGCCGCCGATGTTCAGGCAGCTGGCCGAGGCCTACACGCGGCTCGACGACGACCCTGCCCTGCGCGTGGGCGTGCTGCATGCGTTCGGCGACCACTTCACGGCGGGGCTCGACCTGCCGGCCGTGGCCGAATACATGAAGCGCGGCGAGAAGGCGGTGCCGCAGGGGCTGGTCGAACCGCACGACTTCGGCCTGCCCGGCTACCGCCGGCGCAGCAAGCCGATGGTGGTGGCGGTCAAGGGCATCTGCTTCACGGTCGGCATCGAGCTGATGCTGGGCGCCGACATCGTGGTCGCGGCCGACAACTGCCGCTTTTCGCAGATGGAAGTGCAGCGCGGCATCATGGCCACCGGCGGCGCCACCTTGCGGATGGCCGAGCGCGCCGGGCTCGGCAACGCCATGCTGCACCTGCTCACGGCCGACGAGTTCGACAGCGCCGAGGCCTTGCGCCTGAACTTCGTCCAGCGCGTGGTGCCGGCCGGGCAGGAGCTCGACGAGGCGCTGCGCATCGCGCAGCGGATCGCGGCCCAGGCGCCGCTGGCCGTGGTCGCGACGCGGCTCAACGTCATCAAGGCGATCGAGCAGGGGCCGCTGGCGGCGGTGGAAGAATTCATCCCGGTGCAGCAGCGCCTGGCCAACAGCGAGGATGCCGCCGAAGGCGTGCGCTCCTTCGTCGAGCGCCGGCCCGCGCGCTTCAGCGGTCGCTGATGCATCGGTTTCGGCCGCCATGGGACAGGCCGAGGCAGCAAAGGCCCTGCCGCCGGCATTTGTATTGCGTGCAATTTAATTGCTCGCTACAATTCAAGCCATGCCTTCCACGAGCCTCTCCGCCGACGAACTGCTGAAGCTGGACAACCAGCTCTGCTTCGCGGTCTATTCGGCTTCGCTGGCCATGACGCGGCTGTACAAGCCGTTGCTCGAGAAGCTCGGCCTCACCTACCCGCAGTACCTGGTGCTGCTGGTGCTGTGGGAGCGCGACGGCCTCACGGTCTCCGAGCTCGGCGAGCGGCTGTCGCTCGACTCGGGCACGCTGACCCCGCTGCTCAAGCGGCTGGAGGCCAGCGGCCTGGTGGCGCGCATCCGCGACACCGCCGACGAGCGCCGCGTGCATGTCAGCCTCACGGCCGCGGGCCGCAGGCTCAAGGTCCGCGCGGCCGAAGTTCCGGGCTGCCTGATGGCGGCCTCCCAATGCTCGGTGCCCGAACTGGTGTCGCTCACGCAGCAGGTCCAGGCCCTGCGCGACCGCATCAAGAAGGCGGCCTGAACCCGGTCTCCCTGCCCTCTTTCTCCCTCCCTCCAACCACTGCAAAGGAATCACCATGACCACCAAGCTCGACAAGGTTCTCTACACCGCCGAAGCCCACACCGTGGGCGGCCGCGACGGCGCCGGCAAGTCCAGCGACGGCGCCATCGACGTCAAGCTGAGCTCGCCCGGCTCGGGCAAGCCCGGCACCAACCCCGAGCAGCTGTTCGCGGTCGGCTACGCCGCCTGCTTCATCGGCGCCATGAAGGCCGTCGGCCCGAAGATCAGCGTCAAGGTGCCGGACGACGTCGCCATCGACTCCAGCGTCTCGCTCGGCCCGATCAACGAAGGCAAGGCCTACGGCATCGCGGTCAAGCTGGCGATCACGCTGCCGGGCCTCGACGACGCGCAGAAGAAGCTGCTGGTCGAGACCGCGCACCAGGTCTGCCCGTACTCGAACGCGACCCGGGGCAACATCGACGTCGAGCTGTCGATCGTCTGATCGACCGATAGCGCCAGCCCGGCCCGGCGTCGCCTGAGCGACCGCCGGCCGGGCTTTTTCTCATGCGCCCGCGCACCCTCTGCGCTAAGGTCGCCGCATGAGCAACGACACCCTGCTGGTCCGCAAGGACGACCTCCACACCACCCGCCTGCACGGCGCCGACGAACAACGGCTCGCCGACGGCCAGGTGCGCGTACGCATCGAGCGCTTCGCGCTGACCTCGAACAACATCACCTACGCCGCCTTCGGCGAGGCGATGAGCTACTGGCAGTTCTTCCCGAGCGGCGAAGAAGGCTGGGGGATCGTCCCGGTGTGGGGCTTCGCGACGGTGTCGCAGTCGCTGCATCCGGGCGTGGCCGTGGGCGAGCGTCTCTATGGCTACTTCCCCATGGCCGCCAGTGCGGTGCTGACGCCCGAGCGCCTGTCGCCCGAGCGCTTCACCGACGCCGCCCCGCACCGCAGCGCCCTGCCCGCGGTCTACAACCACTACCTGCGCACGCGCACCGACCCGCTCTACAGCGCCGGCACCGAAGACCTGCAGGCCCTGCTGCGGCCGCTGTTCCTCACCGCCTGGCTGATCGACGACTTCCTCGACGACAACGACTTCTTCGGCGCCCGCCCGGGCGTCGCGCTGCTGTCGAGCGCATCGAGCAAGACCGCCTACGGCACCGCGTTCCAGCTGGCCCGGCGCGAGGGCATCGAGGTGGTCGGCCTGACCTCGGCGGCCAACAAGGGCTTCTGCGAGAGCCTGGGCTGCTACCACCGCGTGCTCGCCTATGAAGAGCTGGACCAGGTCGCGGCCGACCTGCCCTGCGTCTACGTGGACTTCGCCGGCAGCGGTGCGCTGCGGCGCGAGATCCACACCCGCTTCACGAACCTGAAGCACAGCGCCTCGATCGGCGGCACCCACGTCGAGCAGCTGGCGGCCAGCGGCGCCGGCAAGGGCCTGCCCGGCCCGCGCGCCACCTTGTTCTTCGCGCCGGCGCAGGTCAAGAAGCGCAGCGCCGACTGGGGCCCGGCGCAGTTCAACGAACGCATGGTGCAGGCCTGGGAATCCTTCCTCGGCCAGGTCGCGGACCCGAAGGCGCCCTGGCTCACGGCCGAGCACCACGCGGGCCCAGCGGCCGTGCAGGCGGCCTATGCGGCGGTGCTGACCGGCCGCGGGGATCCGCGGGTCGGGCACATCCTCACGCTCACCCGTGAAAACCCGTAAACGGGTGAATTGACGAACCCGCGCGCTCGATTTTCGAGGACATTTGCAGGCGCTTGGCGAGGCACGCCTCGCTCGAAGCGCCCATTCGTTCAGGAGACATCCATGCGCCGTTCATCGACATTCGTCCGTCTGGCCCTGGCCGGGCTGCTGGCCGCCGGGGCGGGCCTGCTGCACGCCCAGGACATCAAGATCGCCAACATCGTCGAACTCTCGGGACCCGGCACGACGTCGGGCACGATGTTCAAGAACGGCGTCGAAATGGCCATCAAGGAGATCAACGCCGCGGGGGGCATCCAGGGCAAGAAGATCAGCTTCACCACCGAAGACACGCAGACCAATCCGGGCGTGGCCAAGGGCCTCACCCAGAAGGCGGTGGACAACGAGGTCTTCGCCATCTTCGGACCGGTGTTCTCGGGCTCGATCATGGTGTCGATGGCGGAGAGCAAGCGCGCGGAAACGCCCAACTTCACGGGCGGCGAGGCGGCGTCCATCACCCAGCAGGGCAACCCCTACGTGTTCCGGACCTCGTTCGGGCAGAGCGTCGCCTTCCCCAAGGTGGCGCGCTACATCAACGCCAAGTCGAAGAAGCTGGCCGTCATCTACGTCAACAACGATTTCGGCAAGGGCGGCCAGGCGGCCATCAAGCAGCTGCTGGCCAACTCGCCGACCCAGATCGTGGCCGAGATCTCCACCGAATCGGGCCAGG
This sequence comes from Variovorax davisae, assembly GCF_030316845.1. Classification (GTDB taxonomy): domain Bacteria; phylum Pseudomonadota; class Gammaproteobacteria; order Burkholderiales; family Burkholderiaceae_C; genus Variovorax; species Variovorax davisae. The sequence goes on along the minus strand of NZ_JASZYS010000005.1, from coordinate 241,305 downwards.
TGGACTTCTCCGCCGCGGTGATCCAGGCCAAGCAGTCGGGGGCCGATGCCCTGTTCGCCTACACCAACGAAGAAGAGTCGGCCCGCCTGCTGCGCGAGCTGCGCAAGCAGGGCTGGAACAAGCCGATGATCGGCGAGACGACCCTGACCAGCGCCAAGGTGGTCGAACTCGCGGGCGAGGCGGCCAACGGTGCCGTGGCGCACGTCGGCCTCACGGTGGACGCCCCCCAGCTGCAGGACTTCGGCAAGCGCTACCAGGCCCAGTACAACACGGTCTCCGACCACAACGGCGTCAAGGGCTACACCGGCGTGTACATCCTGAAGGCCGCTATCGAGAAGGCCGGCAAGCCCGATCGCAAGGCCGTGGCCGCCGCGCTGCGCAACAGCTGCTTCAGTGCCAAGCAGAACCCCGGCATCTTGATGGACGTGTGCTTCGACGACAAGGGCGACCTCGACCGCGAGAGCTTCATGACGGAAATCCGCAATGGCAAGACCGTGGTCGTCGAGACCCTGCCGCCGCTGAACAGCAAGAAGTAGCGCGCGGCCCGCGGCAGCAGGCGGGCGGTGCGACCGTTCGATGGGGCCTTCCGCGCGATGCAAGCATGACCGACTTCCTGCAGCTCTTCTTCAGCGGACTGGCCACCGGCAGCATCTATGCGCTGGCCGCCCTCGGCTTCACCCTGCTGTGGCAGGCCTCGGGCACCATCAACTTCGCCCAGGGCGAGTTCGTGATGCTGCCGGCGTTCATGATGCTCATCCTGCTGCACCACGGCGCCTCCCTGGGCTTGAGCTTCGCGCTGACGGCAGTGGTCGCCGTCGTGGTGCTGGGGTGGCTGTTCAAGCGCGGGCTGGTCGATCCGCTCTTTCGCTTCGGCATGATGCCCATCGTGGTGGCGACCATCGGCCTGTCGATCGCCCTGCGCAACGGCGTGCGCGCCGCCTACAGCGCCGAGCCGCAGCCCTTTCCGCAGCTGTTCCCGGACCGGGTGTTCGAACTGGCCGGCGTCGTGCTGTCGCCCACGGACATCGGCACCTTCGCCTTCGCCGTGGCACTCGTCGTGGGAACCCAGATGTTCCTGGCGAAGACCGTCACCGGGCGCGCCATGCAGGCGGTGGCCCAGAACACCGAGAGCGCGGCGGTGCTGGGCATCAACGTGCCGCGGATGATCTTCTACACCTTCGCGATCAACGCGCTGCTCGCCACCGCCGCCGCGCTGCTCGTGACGCCCACCTACCTGGCCAAGTTCGACATGGGCGAGTCGCTGGGCAACAAGGCCTTCTTCGCCGCCATCATCGGCGGCTTCAACAACTCGCGCGGCGCCCTGCTGGGCGGCCTCATCGTCGGCGTGGGCGAGAACCTGGCGGCGGCCTACGTGTCGCCGGCCTACAAGGATGCCGTGGCGCTGCTGATCTTCATGGTGGTCATCCTGTTCAAGCCGCAGGGGCTGCTGGGCCGCAAGCCGGAGCGCAAGGTATGAAGCGTTCCTCGCTGCTGCTGGGCGCGCTGGCCCTGCCCCTGCTGCTGATCGCGCCCGCCTTTCTCAAGAACTACGGCATCCACCTGTTCACGACCTGGCTGGTGTTCGTGATCGCGAACATGGGGCTGAACCTCACCGTGGGCTATGCGGGACAGAAATCGCTGGGGCATGCGGCCTTCTTCGGCATCGGCGCCTACACCACGGCCATCCTGCTGCGCGAAGGCTTCAGCTTCTGGCTGGGGCTGCCCGCGGGTGCGCTGCTGTGCTTCGCCGTCGGCCTGGGGCTGGGCTTTCCGGCGCTGCGCGTGCAGACCATCTACCTGGCCTTCGCCACCCTGGGTTTCAACACCGCGCTCTGGCTGGTGATGCGCAACGAGGAGTGGCTCACCGGCGGAACCTTCGGCATCAACAACATCCCGCGTCCCAGCCTGGGCGGGCTGAGCCTGGACCGCAACCTGGCCTTCTACTACCTGGTGCTGGCGTTCGCGCTGCTGCTGGCCTGGCTGATGGCGTCGCTGCTGCGCAGTCCCTGGGGCAAGGCCTTCAAGGCCCTGCGCGACAACCCGATCCGGGCCGAGAGCCTGGGCATCGACACCCGCCGCTACACGCTGCTGAGCTTCGCCATCGGCGCCACCTACGCCGGCATCGCCGGTGGTCTCTATGCGGCGCAGGTCCAGTTCATCGACCCTTCGCTCTTCACGGTGGGCCAGTCGATCATGATGTACCTGATGGTGGTGGTCGGCGGGCCCGGCTACTTCCTCGGCCCCTTGCTCGGTTCCGCGGTGGGGGTGGTGCTGCCGGAGTGGCTGCGCTTCGCCCAGGCCTGGTACCTGTTCGTGTTCGGCACGGCCGTGGTGCTGTTGATGATCTGGCTGCCCGACGGCCTGCTGAGCCTGCCCGACCGGATCCGGGCCCGGCGGCTGTCGCGCCAGGCCCTGGCCGCACGCGCCCTGAAGACCCCATGACGCCCCAACCGCTCCTGAGAGTCTCCGGCCTCAAGAAGGCCTACGGCGCCATCCAGGCCGTGGCCGGCGTGAGCTTCGAGATCCGCCCGGGCGAAATCTTCGGCGTGATCGGGCCAAACGGCTCCGGCAAGACCACGCTGTTCAACAGCATGCTGGGACAGATCGAACCCGACGAGGGAAAGATCGAGTTCAAGGGCGAGGACGTCACGGCGCTCGGGCCGCTTCAGCTCAACCGCCGGGGCGTCGGGCGCACCTTCCAGACGCTGCAGGTATTCGGCAAGATGAGCGTGCGCGACAACCTCATCGTGGCGGCGCAGGAGCACCGCGGCTCGATGTTCAGCCGCATGTTCGCGCCGACCGATTCCGGGCTCGGGCCCCGGGCCGATGCGCTGATGGACCGCTTCCGCATCCGCCACATGGCCGACAAGAAGGCCGGGGAGCTCTCCTACGGCCAGCAGAAGCTGGTGGACATCGCGATGGCCTTCATGAGCGAGCCGGACGTCGTGCTGCTCGACGAGCCGTGTGCGGGCATCAACCCGGCGCTGGTCGGCGGCATCGGCACGCTGCTGAAGGAACTCAACCTCGGCCCCCGCGAAGGGGCCAGCAGTTCGTTCGTCGTCATCGAGCACAACATGGACTTCGTGATGGACCTCTGCCATCGCATCATGGTGATGGTGGAAGGCCGGGTGATGGCGATCGGAACCCCGGCGGAAATCCGTTCGAACAAGCAGGTGCTGGACGCCTACCTGGGCAACTGAGCATGAACGACCGCACCTGCATCGAATTCCATGACGTCGTGGCGGGCTACAAGGACTTCATGATCCTCAACGACCTCTCGTTCCGGATTCCCGCAGGCTCGATCACCCTGCTGATCGGGCCGAACGGCGCGGGCAAATCGACCGTCCTGAAGACCCTGTTCGGATTGCTCAAGCCGCGCGCGGGCCGGATCAGCTTCGAGGGCCGGGACATCACGGGCGCCTCGCAGAAGTCCCTGCTGGCCGAGGGCATCGCCTTCGTGCCCCAGGGGCGGAACCTGTTCGGCCAGTTGAGCGCCTTCGAGAATCTCGAGCTGGGCGGCATCACGATCGGGATGAAGGCGACCCACGAGCGGATTCCGGAAGTCCTCGACTTCTTCCCGCGCCTGAAAGAGCGGCTGCACTCGCCGGCGTCCTCGCTGTCGGGCGGCGAGCAGAAGCAGTTGGAGATCGGCCGGGCCCTGCTCCTGCGGCCCAAGGTGATCCTGATCGACGAGCCTTCGATCGGCCTGTCGCCGATCGTGGTGCAAGACGTCTTCCGGTTGCTGCGCAGCCTGGCCGACCGCGGCGCCACGGTGCTGATGGTCGAGCAGAACGTGAAGTCGGCGCTGCGCTGTTCGGACGATGCGATCGCGCTCGAATCCGGCCGGCTGGTGCTGCACAAGCCGGCCGCCGAGATCCTGGCCGACCCGCGGATGGACCGGCTGTTCCTGGGTGGCATGCACGGCGGCTCGCCCTAGGTCGAACCGCGAATCCGCTTCGACGGCGCCCGGCGAGCGGCAGGCTTCGGCGCACCCGCGCGCAGCACCGCCTCCCACGCCCGCTCGGCCCACAGCTCGGCTTCATGGCGGTCCTCGAACAGCTCGGGCGGCGCCTCGTAGTACGAGATCCGGGCCGTCTGCCCCCGGCGCTGGTACTCGAAGGGCGGCAGCTGCCGGGCCTCGAAGAAGGCCACCGTCTGCGCGTCCGCCTTCAGGTAGAGACGGCCGCCCGAGATCAGGCCGAACATGCGGCCCTCGTGGAACACGCCGTGGCCGCCGAACATCCGCCGCAGCGAGATGGGGCCGAAGCGCTCGAAGACATCGTGAAGCTCTTCCGCGAATTCGTTCATGCGCCATTCTGACGCCGGGCCGCCGCTCAGCCGCTCACGCGCAGGACCGCGAACACGACCGCCACCAGCACCACGACGATGGCGGTGGCCACGACCAATCGATCGGCGAACAGGCGGCGCATCGGGATCTCCTAGACGAAGCTGTAGCGCTCCGAGTGGTACTTGGCCAGCGGCACCTTCATCTCGCCCAGGGCCGCCTCGATCGCGTCCATCATGACATCCGGACCGCAGATGAAGTACTCGTGCTCGGCATGGGGCGGCGGCAGATGGCGCCTGAAGACATCGGCCGTGATGCGGCCCTGCTCGCCGGTCCAGCCCGGCGGCGGCTCCGACAGCACGTGGACCACGGTCAGGGCCAGCCGCGCCTTCAGCGACTCCAGTTCCTCGCGGAAGGTCACCGACTCCCAGTCCCGGCTGCCGTAGAGCAGCACCAGGGGCCGCTTGTCGCCGCGGTCGGCCAGCGTGCGGATCATGCTCATCATCGGCGTGATGCCGATGCCGCCCGCGATCAGCACATGCATGTCGGCCGGGTTCCCGATGGTGAAGGCGCCGTAGGGACCGTCGAGGTAGACCCGGCGACCGACCGGCACCTTGGCGATGCCGGCGGTGAAATCGCCCAGGTTGCGGATCGTCATCTCGACGCGACCATCGGGCGCCTCGGCGGTCGACGAGAACGAGAACGGATGGCCGGTGATCTTGAACGGGCTGCCCCACAGCGTCAGCCAGCGGAACTGCCCGGGCCGAAACCGGAAGCCCGCGTGCCCCTCGGGCCGCATCACCAGGGTGGTGGTGTCGCCGCGCTCGGCACGGACCTCGGCGATGCGGTAGGGACGGCGCAGCATGAACAGCGGCTTGACGATGCGCACGTAGGCCAGCAGCGCGATCCAGAACAGCGCCATGCCGATCCACAGCGCGCGCTTGGCCGGGTCGGCCAGGTAGAAGCCCCAGCCCACCATGTGCAGCAGCCCGCCGCCGACCGCCGCGAGCGCGAGCAGGATGTGCGTGGCATGCCACAGCTCGTAGCTGATCTTCAGCCGCGTGCGCCAGAGCGCCATGACCACCAACAGCAGCAGCGCGCCGAGCGACAGCACCGCGAAGACGGCCCCCATCGGAACCTCGGCCAGCGAAGCGGGTGGCGCCATCTTGTCCGAGCCGGTCGCCAGCAGGATCGCCGGATGCACCACCACCAGGGAGACCGCGAGCAGCGAGACGCGGCGGTGGAAGTGGTAGATGACGTCCTCGCCCCACGGATCGGTGACGTACCGGAAGCGCGCCGTGAGCCCGAACTGCAGGCCCATCATCGCCAGCCCGGTGTAGCCGAGCGCGACCGAGAACTCGGTCCAGAAGTCGCGGCTCGGCGGCAGGGTGCCGGTCAGCAGGGCGAGCAGCGGCGCCAGGATGAACAGCAGGTAGATCGCGGCCCAGAGGACCTTGCGCAGGAGATCGGCGCGCGTCATGGATCGATCAGATGCAGGTGGTGAGCAGCAGCGGCGGCCCGAGCGCGAGCACCGCGCTGGCGAAGGCGGCGATGGTCGTCCAGACGATGGCCTCATGCAGGAAGCGCCCGGTGGCGCCGGTCGCGGCATCGGGCGCGGCCCTGGCGAAGCGGCCCCACATCCAGCCGATCACGGCCAGGTGCGCGAGGAACAGCAGCACCAGGCTCCAGCGCAGGGTCGCGGCCGACCAGCCGAAGGCGCAGCCGATCGCATGGAGCCCGTAGAGCACCACCAGCGCGATGCACCAGACCACGAACCCGGCCGCCAGCCACCAGAAGCGCCGGGGCGCCAGCGTGGCCGCGTTCATGGCCGGGCCCCCAGCACCGTGACCAGCGCAGGCAGCGCCAGCACCAGGCCGAGCGCGATCACGCCGGTCGCCAGCGTGTAGTCGAGCCAGAGCCGGGTCAAGCGCAGGTCGGTGCAGCGCCGCTGCGAGATGTAGCCGTTGCGGATGCGCTGGAAATTGCTGAAGAGGAACAGCAGCCCGACGCCGGCGTGGAAGGCCACGTAGCCCAGCAGCACCGCGGCGGTGGCGCCGAGCGCATGCGCGCGTGGGTCCGGCGTCACGCCCAGGATCAGTTCCACCACCGCGGCGACGGCCCCCAGCAGCGCGACGGCGGTGAGCGCCATCCAGCCCGAGGCCTTGCCGCTGGCGACCACCACCCTGAGCGAGCCGCGCGCCGCCACCACGGCGACCACCAGGCAGGCGACGGCGCCGGCGGCCAGCCAGCGGTCGGGCGCGGGCGGCGCCATCTTCTGCCAGTCGGCGCCGGCCAGCCAGAGATAGAAGGTGCCGAACACCAGCGAGGTGAACCAGGTGCCGTTGGCCACCAGCGCGCAGACCAGCGCCAGCCACGCCGGCGCGCTCGCCGCCTCGGTGTGCGGCGGCACCGCGACGCCGAGCCCCACCGGCAACGGGCCGTAGTCGCGCGGCAGCCCCGCGTGCCGCCCCGCGAACACGAACAGGCCGAGTGTGACCAGGGCCAGCGCCGCCGACAGCCAGTAGGCCTTGAACAGGAAGCCCAGCACCACGCCGCCCGTGAACAGCGCCGTGACCAGCGGCAGGTAGGTCGGGTTGGGCAGCACGATCAGCTGCTCGGGCCTGCCGCTGCTGACGTGCACGCCCATCGCCTCCTGCCAGCCGTTGCGGGCGGCGCCCAGGTAACCTTCGCCGCGCGCCAGCGAGGCGGCGAGCTCGCCTTGGGGCACCCCGTCAGTCTGCGGACCCACGTGCGGGATCGAGGCGAAGGCATAGGGCGCCGGCGGCAGCCGCATCGCCCACTCGAAGGTCGTCGCCTTCCAGGGGTCGCGCCGCACACGGCGGCCGTAGCGCAGCTGCACCACCACATCGATGATCAGCAGCCCGAAGCCGATGGTCATGACGAAGCTGCCCACCGAGGACAGCAGGTTGAGCCAGTTCCAGCCCTCGTCGCCGCGGTAGGTAAAGACACGCCGCGGCATGCCCATGAGCCCGGTCAGGTGCATCATGAAGAAGGTCAGGTTGAAGCCGACGAAGATCAGCCAGAAGGCGATCACCGACAAGCGCTCCACCGCGGCGCGGCCGGTGAGCAGCGGCAGCCAGTAGTAGAGCGCCGCCACCATCGGGAAGGCGAGCGCGCCGGCCACCACGTAGTGCATGTGGGCGACCACGAAGTAGGTGTCGTGCGCCTGCCAGTCGAAGGGCACCATCGCCAGCATCACGCCGGTGAGCCCGCCCATCGCGAAGACGAAAAAGAAGCCGAAGATGTAGAGCATCGGCACGCCCCAGCGCGGCCGGCCGTGCGACAGCGTGCCGAGCCAGGCGAAGATCTGCACCGCGGTCGGCACCGCCACGATCGCCGAGCCGGCCGAGAAGAAGCCGAGCGCCAGGTGCGGGATGCCGACCGTGAACATGTGGTGCACCCAGATGCCGAAGCTCAGGAAGGCCAGCGCGATGATCGCCACCACGATCGCCCGGTAGCCCACCAGTGCGCGGCCGGCGAAGACCGGGATCATGGTCGACAGCACGCCCGCCATCGGCAGGAAGATGATGTAGACGTCCGGGTGGCCGAACAGCCAGAACAGGTGCTGCCACAGCAGGGAGTCGCCGCCGCGCGTCGGGTCGAAGAAGGGCAGCCCGAAGGCGCGCTCGAGCTCCAGCAGGATCGAGCCCAGGATCAGCGGCGGAAAGGCCACGATCATCATCAGCGCCGTGACCAGGATGTACCAGCCGAAGATCGGCATCCGGTCGAGCGACATGCCCGGCGCGCGCATCTTGAGCACCGAGACGATGATCTCGATGGCCAGCGACAGCGCCGAGATCTCGACGAAGGTGATGCCCAGCAGCCAGATGTCGGCGTTCACGCCCGGCGTGTAGACATTGGAGCTCAGCGGCGTGTACATGAACCAGCCGCCGTTGGGCGCCACGCCCAGGACCAGCGAGGCCGTGACGATGGAGGCGCCGAACAGGTAGCACCAGTAGCCGTAGGCGGTCAGCCGCGGGAAGGCGAAGTCGCGGGTGCCGAGGATCTTCGGCGTCAGGTAGACCGCGAAGCTCTCCACCATCGGGATCGCGAACAGGAACAGCATCATCGACCCGTGCACCGTGAAGACCTGGTTGTAGGTCTCGGCATCGAGGAAGGCCGAATGCGGCGTCGCCAGCTGCACCCGGGTCAGCATGCCCAGCACGCCCGCGATCAGGAAGAAGGTGAAGGACGTGATGAACATCCGCATGCCGATGACCGAGTGGTTGACCGCGGCCAGCCGCTGCCATCCCGGCCCGGTGGCCCAGATCTTGTCCAACTGCCGGTGCAGCCGCAGCGCACGGCCGGCTTGCGGCTGCTGTTCGACGGGTCCACTCATTGCTTCGCCTCCGGTGCCGAGAGCGCCTGGGTCAGGGCGGCCGAGAAATCCTCCGGCCGGTGGACGATGACGGCGAAGCGCATGCCCGCGTGGCCGAGGCCGCAAAATTCGTCGCAGGTGCCTTCGTAGCGGCCGGGCTGGTCGGCCTGGATGCGCAGCCGGTTGACCCGCCCCGGCACCGCATCGATCTTGCCCGCCAGGCGCGGCACCCAGAAGGCATGGATCACGTCCTTGCTGGTCACGACCATGTCGACCGGGGTGCCCACGGGCAGCAGCAGCACGTTGCGGGTTTGGGCGCCGCCATGGCCCGGGTAGCGGAAGGTCCATTGCCACTGCGCGGCCTCGGCCTCGATGCGCTGCGGCGGCGCGCTGCCCGGCAGCGGCAGCAGGCGCTCGCCCGTGACCAGCCCGTAGGCCAGCAGCGGCAGCAGCACGCAGGCCGGCAGCACCAGCCCGCCGAGCACGATCCAGCGCGCCGGCGAGACGCTGGAGCCCCAGCCGGGCCGCCGCACCACGAGGATGAAGATCCCGATCACGAGCAGGAACAACACGGTCGAGCCGATCAGCATCACCCACCACATCGTGGCGATCGAGGCCGCGGCCGGTCCGGATGGATCGAGCGTCGACAGGGGCCCGCGGCAGCCGGATACGGCGACCGCCATCGCGCCCGCTTGGAGCGCTCGCCGCAAGACGCTAGGATGGTCGCCGATCCGAGGCCACCGACGCGAAGGACCCGCACCATGGCAAACAGAGGCGCAACCCCACCCCGCAGCGAGGTCCTGCTCGAACTCGAGCGGCTCGACGTCGGCTCCAAGGTCGCGCTGGTCGGCCATCCGCTGCACGTGATGCTGGTGCACTTCCCGGTCGCCTTCGTGGTCGCGACGCTGGGCGTCGACGTCTTCTACTGGTGGACCGGCGATGCCTTCTGGCTGCGCGCCGGCCTCTGGGCCGCCGGCATGGCCTTCTGGAGCGGCGTCGCGGCGAGCCTGGTGGGCACCGGCGAGCTGCTGCTGGTGCGCGGCATCCGCCTGCACGAGGCCAGCTGGTCGCACGCCATCGCGGCGATGACGCTGGTGGCCATCGCCGGCGCCAGCTGGGGCCTGCGCCTGACCGACCCGGCCTCGGTGCTGCCGCACGGCCTGGTGCTGTCGGTGCTGGCATCGGTCATGGTCGGCTTCGCCGGCTGGCACGGGGGCAAGCTGGTGTTCGATCATGGCATCGGCATCCTGGTGTCGCCGAAGGACTGATGCCACAGGCGTGACAGCCCGCCGGGCTCGAACAGGTGGGCGGCGAACTGGTTCGAGTCGATCTGCGGCTTGGCCAGCACCACCCACAGGATGGCGACGATCAGCACCGCGTAGGTGGCCGACAGCGTCACGAAAGACACGCGCCCGAAGCGCCCCCTGGGCGAGAACAGCTGGTGCACCACCAGCCCGGCGACCACGTGCAGCATCGCCATGATCCCGACCAGCACCATCTTGATCGAGAACCACTCTTCGAAGGTGGCCTGCAGGAAGATCAGCCCCGTGCCGCTGGCGATGGCGATGAAGGCGGCCGGCGAGGTCAGCTCGACGTAGACCAGGCGGACGATCCGGTGCAGCCGGTCCAGGTCCGGTCCGGACTCCAGCGCACGGCGCTGCCAGAACAGGAAGGGCAGCGCGAGCAGGCCGCCGGACCAGATCGCGATCGCCGCCAGATGGACGAACTTGAGGAAGGTCGTCACAGGGCCGCCCCGGTCGGCCGCAGGCTGGTCCAGGCGCGCCAGAGTCCGACGGCCAGGTAGGGCAGCATCGCCGGCACCCACATCAGCAGGCCGGCGAGTTGCTGGTCGGCCAGCGGCGTGAAGCCCCAGGCCAGCACGCTGGCGAAATGCACCGGGTACAGCGGCACCGGCGCGAACACGATCAGGGCGCCGAGCAGCCCCATCTGCCCGATCGTCACGGCCAGCGCGACCAGCGCCTGGCCCGGATGCGTGGCGGGCGAGAGGATCGCGCGCCACATCGCCCAGGCGCTGCCGAGCAGCGTGAGCTGCATCAGCCAGTAGGCCGGAACGCTCGCAAGCCCCCAGGCATAGGCACCGGGCGCATGCCAGACCCACAGCGCGACCGCATGGGCCGCGACCCACATCGGGAGCGGCACCCGGCCGGCGCGCCGCTGCGGGAAGGCCAGCGCCAGCAAGGGCGCCGCCGCGCTGACCAGGATCACGTGATGCAGCACGCGGACCGAGAACAGCGCCGACGACAGGGCGCACAGCGGCGACACGAAGACCACCGCCAACAGCGCCAGCGCGCCCCAGCCGGCGCGGGCATCGGCGGCGCGGCCGCGGGCCAGCACGAAGGCCAGGGCGGCGAGCGCGGCCAGCAGCGGCGGATCGAAGTTCCAGCGCGACCACGCATCGTCAGGCACGGCGGCCGCGCCGCAGTAGGCGATCAGTGAATTCACCATGGCAGGTTTCCTTCTCCGTGCCGCGGCCGTGCACGCCCCGCGGACTGCTTGGTTCTGAAAATACTAGTCCAGCACGCCGGGCCTGTCGAAGGGTTCGACTCGAATGACAAACACCCGTTTCTGTGCCACGCGGGCGAAACCGGTCCACCTAGGCATTCTTCGCCACCGCCTTCGCCGCCATGTTCATGTACAGCGCGAGGCTGAGGTCGTAGATCGTGATGCGGCGCTGCGCGTCCCAGGTCGTGAGCGACACCGTGACCTGGTTGAACACGTTGCGCCACTCCGGATGGTGGTCGAGGATGCGGCAGTGGTTCGAGACCAGGTTCATGAAATCGGCCGCCTGGTCGAAGTGACGGAACTTGAAGGTCTTGACCAGGTAGCGGACTGTCGCCACCCCGTAGTTGTCCACGTACCAGCCCTCGTAGTCGTCGTAGCGCAATATCTGCGCCAGCTCCGCGTCCGGCAGCGGCTGCGTGCGCGCCTTGGCGATGTCCGGTTGCGGGTATTCGTCGGCGTCCGGGCGCTTCTTCAACGACAGGCGGACCGCGATCCGGTCCAGCAGCGGGCCGATCGCGCTCGGCCAGCCCGCGTAGTCGATGCGCTCGGCGTGCAGCTGCTCGATGTAGGCGATCGAAGGCGGCACGTGGAACGGCCTGAAGTCGCGCTCGCAATCGACGAACACCGGAATGACCAGGCGCCCCGGGAGCGCGAAGCGCTGGGCCTCCGGCAACGCGAGCGCCGAGGTCTTCGCGTATTCGAGTTCGTTCACCACCCAGTCGCTGTCGGGCGGCGCCGCGGCGCTGGCGTCCCTGCGGGGCATCCAGTGGCGGCCGATCAGGGCGAGGGTGGCATGCGAGCCGTCGATCAGGGCGCGCAGGCGGTCGGGAAAGGTCTCGCCGGGCTGGAGCTCCTCGACATCGACCGCGACCCGCACGAACTGGATGCGCTTCTCGATCTCGTTCTTGAGCAGCAGCGCGATCGGCGCCGTGTCCTGCCTGCGGTAGCTGATGAAGAACGTGAACGGTTGCACGGCTCGTCTCCCGCAAGGATGGCAGCGACGCTGCACTGTGGCCGCAAGCAGGGCAAAAATCAAGCACCCCCGCCGGTGCGCGCCAGGCCCGACAATGCGGGGTGGCTCCTTCCAACTCCCCTCCTTCGCCTGCGGCCTCGGCCGCCCACCCCTACGAGAGCCTCACGCCCGACGTGGTGCTGGATGCACTGGCCGCGCTCGACCTGCACGGCGACGGCCGACTGACGGCCCTGAACTCCTACGAGAACCGGGTCTACCAGGTCCACCTCGAAGACCGCAGCGCCGTGGTCGTCAAGTTCTACCGGCCCGGCCGCTGGAGCGACGAGCAGATCCTCGAGGAACACGGCTTCGCGCTCGAACTGGCCGCGGCCGAAGTGCCGGCCGTGCCGCCGATCGCGGTCGCCGGCCGCACCCTGCACCACCATGGCGGCTTCGCCTTCAGCGTCAGCCCCTACCGTGGCGGCCGCGGGCCCGAGCTCGACGACTTCGAGGTGCTCGAATGGGTCGGCCGGTTCCTGGCGCGCATCCATGCAGTCGGTGCCCGCACGCCCTTCGTCACCCGTCCGGCCCTCGATCTCCAGACCTTCGGCCTCGCGTCGCGCGACTGGCTGCTCGGCCACCAGATGGTGCCGCTGGACGTGCAGCGCGAGTGGGAAGCCGCCTGCAACACCGCCTTCGAGATGATCGCCGCCAGCGCGCTCGGCACCGGCCACGACGGCGACAACGACCCGCCGCTGAAGCGGCTGCGGCTGCACGGCGACGTCCATCCCGGCAACATCCTCTGGACGCCGACCGACCGCCCCGATGGCGGCCCGCACTTCGTCGACCTCGACGACGCCCGCACCGGCTTCGCCGTGCAGGACCTCTGGATGCTGCTGTCGGGCGACCGCGCGCAGCAGACCGGGCAACTGAGCGGCCTGCTCGACGGCTACGAGCAGTTCCGCGACTTCGACCGCCGCGAGCTGGCGCTGGTCGAGCCGCTGCGCACCTTGCGCCTGATCCACTACAGCGCCTGGCTGGCGCGGCGCTGGGAAGACCCGATCTTTCCGATCAACTTCCCGTGGTTCGGCTCCAGCGACTACTGGAAGGGCCAGATCCAGATGCTGCAGGACCAGTGCGAGGCGATGGCCGAAGAACCCCTCTACGCCTGATCGTCGGCCGGCACGCCGGCCCGCACGGCGCGAAGAAAGCCCTGCACCACCGCGTTCTCGGGCCCCTCGCGCCAGACGCAGTAGGCATCCGAGCCGGCCACCTCCTCATCGAGCGGACGGAACACCGCGCCGCGCAGCGCGGCACGGCGCAGCGCGCTCGGCACCAGCGCCACGCCCATCCCCTGGGAGACCAGCGAGACCACCGACAGCCAGTGCCGCACCTCGTGCCGCACCTCGGGCCGGAAGCCCGCGTCGGCGCAGATCGCGAGGATGCGCTCGTGGTAGTCGGGCGAGGCGCTGCGCGAGAACAGCACGAAGGGTTCGTCGCGCAGGCTGGCGACGGCCACCGTGCGCCGGCGCGCCAGGCGATGGCCGACCGGCAGGCAGGCGACGAAGGGCTCCGACAGCAGCAGCTCGTGGCGCAGCTCGGCCGGCATCCGGCTGGTGTGGACGAAGCCGAAGTCCAGCCGGTCGTGCAGCAGCTCGGTGATCTGCTCGCCCGAGTTGAGTTCGGCCAGCGTGACGCGCACCGCCGGATGCCGGGCCTGGAACTTGGCCAGCGCCTGCGGCAGGCCGCGATAGAGCGTGGCGCCGACGAAGCCGATCCGCAGGCGCCCCGCCGAGCCCTGCGCGACGTCGTGCGCCTCCAGGGCGGCCTCCTCGGCCTGGCGCAGCAGGCGCCGGGCCGAGGCCTGCAGCGCGTCGCCGGCCGGCGTCAGCCGCACCTCCTTGCTGTTGCGATCGAACAGCCGGGCGCCGACCGACGCCTCGAGCTGGCGGATGGCGACGCTCAGCGGCGGCTGCGAGATCGACAGCCGGCGCGCCGCGCGGCCGAAATGAAGCTCGTCGGCGAGGACGACGAAGTAGCGCAGGTGCCGCAGTTCCATGCGGCCAGTTTTCCACAATAGCCAGATCGGATCAATCAAGACATATCTGATATTGGACAAGCATCGTCAAGCGCGAAAAGATGCGCCCGACAAGGAGACGAGACATGTCCAGCACACCCGCCCATCCCGTGCCCGACCGCCACGGGCAGAACCTCTTCACCACCGACGCCGAACTGCAGCGCATGCTCGCGCTCTACCTGCCGCCCGAGCTGGTGCGCCACATGCGCCCGCACTTCGAGCGCCTGGGTGCCCTGGCCGGCGGCCCGCTCGACGACCTGGCGCAGGCCGCCGACAAGAACCCGCCGACCCTGTCGCTGCGCACCCGCACCGGCATCGACCAGCAGAAGGTGAACAAGCACCCCGCCTATGTCGAGATGGAACGCCTCGCGCTCAGCGAATTCGGGCTGGCCGCGATGTCGCACCGCGAAGACACGCTGGGCTGGAAAGGCAAGATGCCGCCGCTGGTCAAGTACGTGCTGACCTACCTCTTCGTGCAGGCCGAGTTCGGTCTGTGCTGCCCGGTCTCGATGACCGATTCGCTGGCGCGCACGCTCAAGAAATACGGCAGCCCCGAACTGGTGGCGCGCTTTCTTCCGCGCTTCCAGTCGCTCGACTTCGACACCCTGGCCCAGGGCGCGATGTTCATGACCGAGCAGGCGGCCGGCTCCGACATCGCCGCCACGCTCACGCTGGCCCGCAAGGACGCGGCCGGCCAGTGGCGCCTCGAAGGCGACAAGTGGTTCTGCTCCAACCCCGACGCCGACTTCGCGATGGTGCTGGCGCGCGCCGACGACGCGCCGGCGGGCATGAAGGGCGTCTCGCTGTTCCTGCTGCCCAAGCAGCTGGAAGACGGCAGCGCCAACCACTACCGCATCCTGCGCCTCAAGGACAAGCTGGGCACCCGCTCGATGGCCAGCGGCGAGATCCGCCTCGAGGGCGCGATCGCCTACCTGGTCGGCGAGCAGGGGCGCGGCTTCCAGCAGATGGCCGACATGGTCAACAACTCGCGGCTGTCGAACGGCGTGCGCGCCGCCGGCCTGATGCGCCGCGCCGTCGCCGAAGCCGAGTTCATCGCCGGCGAACGCCGCGCCTTCGGCCGCCGGCTGGCCGACATGCCGCTGATGCAGCGGCAGCTGAACAAGCTCAGGCTGCCCGCCGAGCAGGCCCGCAGCATGGTGTTCCAGACCGCCCAGGCGCTGGCCCGCTCCGACGCCGGCGAAGCGGGTGCCTATGCGCTGCTGCGCATCCTCACGCCGCTCATCAAGTTCCGCGCCTGCCGTGACGCCCGCAAGCTGACCGGCGACGCCATGGAAGTCCGCGGCGGCTGCGGCTACATCGAGGAATGGAGCGACCCGCGGCTGGTGCGCGATGCCCACCTGGGCTCGATCTGGGAAGGCACCAGCAACATCGTCGCGCTCGACGTGATCCGCGCCGTCAAGCGCGAGAACTCGCTGCCGGCGCTGCAGGCGCATTTCGGCGGCCTGCTCGACGACACCGCCGTGGCACCAGCTTTTGCCGACGCGCTGCGCGATGCGCTCGCGCGCGCGGCGGCACTGGCCGCGACCGCGGCGCACGAAGGCGGCGACGTCCTGGCGCGCCAGGCCGCCTCGGCGCTCTATCACGTCTGCAGCGCGATCGCGATGGCCTGGGAAGGCGCGCGCAGCGGCTCGCCGCAGCGCATCGCGTGGGCCCAGGGCGTGCTGCTGCACCGCGTGCTGCCGCGCGATCCGCTCGCACCGGACGCCGTGCCGACTCAGTGGAACGGCCCGGCGATCGAGAAGCAGGCGGCCACCGCCTGACGAGCCCACAACAGAACATCAAGGAGACAACCATGAAACTGCTCAAGACCTTCGTCCTCGCCGCCGGCGTCTGCGCCCTGCCGGTGCTGCCCGCCCTGTCGACGGCGCAGGCCCAGGCCTTTCCGACCAAGCCGATCTCGCTGATCATCCCGTTCCCGCCGGGCGGTCCCACCGACGCGATGGCGCGCACCCTGGCCGCCGAGATCAAGGACGCGCTGGGCCAGCCCGTGATTGTCGAGAACCGGGCCGGCGCCGGCGGCAACATCGGCGCCGAGTTCGTGGCGCGTGCACCGGCCGACGGCCACACGCTGCTGTTCGGCACCTCGGGCCCGCTGGCCATCAATTCGAGCCTCTACCGCAAGATCAACTACGACCCGGCCACGAGCTTCGCGCCGGTGATCCAGATCGGCTATCTGCCGAACATCCTGGTGGTCAACCCCGCGGTGCCCGCGAAGGACGTGCGCGAGCTCATCGCCTACGCCAAGGCCAACCCGGGCAAGCTCAGCTACGCCTCGTCGGGCAATGGCGCCTCCTCGCACCTGGCGGGCGTGCTGTTCAACGGCATCGCCGGCACCGACCTGCAGCACATCCCCTACAAGGGCACCGGGCCGGCGCTCAACGACCTGCTGGGCGGCCAGGTGTCGATGAGCTTCACCGACGTGCTGACCGCGCTGCCCTACGTCAAGGCCGGCAAGCTGCGAGCGCTCGGCATCGCCACGGCCCAGCGCTCGCAAGCCCTGCCGGAGCTGCCGACACTGGCCGAGCAGGGCGTCACGGGCTACGACGTCAGCGTCTTCTTCGGCATCGTCGCGCCGGCCGGCACGCCGCCCGCCACGGTCTCGAAACTCAACAAGGCCTTCGCCGACGCGCTGGCGACACCGAAGGTCAGGCAGCTGTTCGCTTCCCAGGGCCTGGAGCCGGCCAAGGACGGCTCGCCGCAGCAGCTCGGACGCTTCATCTCGTCCGAGACCGCCAAGTGGAAAGACGTCGTGAAGAAGTCCGGCGCGCAGCTCGATTGACGCCATGACCACCACCGTCAACACCGGCGCACTGGCCGGCATCCGCGTGCTCGACATCTCGCGCATTCTCGGCGGGCCGTACTGCGGCCAGATCCTCGGCGACCATGGCGCCGACGTGCTCAAGGTCGAACCGCCGCAGGGCGACGACACCCGCACCTGGGGCCCGCCCTTCAAGGACGGCGTGGCCTCGTACTACCACGGCCTCAACCGCAACAAGCGCACGATGGCGCTCGACCTCGGCAGCACCGAGGGACGCGAGGCGCTGCTGGCGCTGGTGGCCGAGGCCGACGTGCTGATCGAGAACTTCAAGACCGGCACCATGGAGCGCTGGGGCATCGGCTACGACGAACTGTCCAAGCGCTTCCCGCGCCTGGTCTGGTGCCGCGTGTCGGGCTTCGGTGCCGACGGGCCGCTCGGCGCCCTGCCGGGCTACGACGCCGCGGTGCAGGCCATGACCGGCATCATGAGCATCAACGGCGAGTCCGAGGGCGGCCCGCTGCGGGTCGGACTGCCGGTGGTCGACATGGTGACCGGGCTCAATGCGGTGATCGGCGTGCTGCTCGCGCTGCAGGAGCGCCAGCGCAGCGGGCGCGGCCAGTTCGTCGAAGCGGCGCTGTACGACAGCGGCCTGTCGCTGCTGCACCCGCATGCCGCCAACTGGTTCCTCGACGGCCGCACGCCGCGCCGCACCGGCAACGCGCACCCCAACATCTACCCCTACGATGCCCTGCGGACCGGCACCGATCCGATCTTCCTGGCCGTCGGCAACGACCGCCAGTTCGCGAGTTTCTGCCGCACCATCGGCCTGCCCGAGCTCAGCGACGACCCGCTCTACCGCGACGCCGGATCGCGCTCGGTGAACCGCGATGGCCTGAAGCAGCGGCTCGAAGCGCAGCTGGCGAGCTTCGACGGCCGCCAGTTGGTCGAACAGCTCATGGCCGCGGGCGTGCCGGCGGCGCCGGTGCTGTCGGTCGATGCGGCGCTCGAGCATCCGCACACGGCGCACCGCGAGATGGTGGTCGAGATGGAAGGCGGCTGGCGCGGCATCGGCGCGCCGGTGAAGCTGAGCCGCACGCCGGCCAGCTACCGGCACCCGCCGCTCACGCCGGGCACGGAGTTCGAGTAGGGCCTACTTCAGGTAGGACCGCAGCGCCGCCACCACCGCCTCGGTCTCCTCGCCCCGCCGCTCTTGGTCGGCCTCGGGTCCCAGATGCTCGCGGACGTGGCCTTCGAGGACTTCCAGCATCAGACCGTTGACGGCGCCGCGAATCGCCGCGATCTGCTGCAGGACCGCCATGCACTCGGTGCCCGCGCCCAGCGCGCTCTCCAGCGCCGCGGCCTGGCCCTTGATGCGGCGAACCCGCGCCAGCAGCTTCGCGCTTCCTGTGATGGTGTGGCTCATGGGGCGATTCTAGCGACCGGCTACATACTGGGGTACAGTATATGGCCATGCAAACTCTTCCAATGTCCCGGGGCTGGCAGCACGCGCACGTCTTCGACGACGGCAATCCGCTGGCCCAGCGCGCCACGCTGTGGGCGGCGGTCCTCACCGCGGTGATGATGGGGGTGGAGATCGCGGGCGGATGGATCTTCAATTCCATGGCGCTGCTGGCCGACGGCTGGCACATGAGCTCGCACACCGTGGCCCTGGGCCTGTCGGTGGCCGCCTATGCGGCGGCGCGGCGCTTCGCCGACGACCGCCGCTTCTCCTTCGGCACCTGGAAGATCGAGGTCCTCGGCGGCTACACCAGCGCTATCGTGCTGGCGCTGGTGGCTGCATCGATGCTCTGGCAATCGGTGGCGCGCCTGCTGGCCCCGACCCCGATCCACTACGACCAGGCGATCGCCATCGCCGTGCTCGGCCTGGGAGTGAACCTGGCCTGCGCCTGGCTGCTGCGCGGGGAAGACCACGGCCATGCCCACCACGGCCACGACGACCACGGCGGCCATGGGCACCACGACCTGAACCTGCGCGCGGCCTACCTGCATGTGGTGGCGGACGCCGCGACCTCGGTGCTGGCGATCGTCGCCCTGTTCGGCGGCAAGCTGTGGGGCGCCGACTGGCTCGACCCGCTGATGGGCATCGTCGGCGCCGGGCTGGTCGCGGTCTGGGCCATCGGCCTGATGCGCGAGTCGGGCCGGGTGCTGCTCGACGCCGAGATGAATGCGCCGGTGGTGGCCGAGATCCGCGAGGTCATCGCCGCCAGTCCGGTGACGGCCACGCTGTGCGACCTGCATGTGTGGCGGGTCGGCAAGGGCAAGTACGCCTGCATCGTCTCGCTGGCCACCGACGCCGAGGTCGGCCCCGACTACTTCAAGCAGCAGTTGCGCGTCCACGAGGAACTGGTCCACATCTCCGTCGAGGTGAACCGCCTGGCGGCGCCCCCCGCGCTCAGGCCAGCAACTGCTCCGTGATGAGCTGCCAGTGCTGCGGCTCGACCGGCGTGATCGACAGCCGGTTGCCCTTGCGCAGCACCAGCATGTCGGCCAGCGCCGGCGCGGCGCGCAGCTCGGGCAGCGACAGCAGGCGGGTCTTGCGCAGCGCCTGCACGTCCAGCAGCAGCCAGCGCGGCTGCTCGGCCTTGGACGCCGCATCGAAGTAGGGTGAGGCCGGATCGAACTGGGTCGGATCGGGCCGGGTGCCGGATGCCACGCGCGCGATGCCGACGACGCCGGGCTCCGGGCAGCTCGAGTGATAGAACAGCACCCCGTCGCCGACCTGCATCGCATCGCGCATGAAGTTGCGCGCCTGGTAGCTGCGCACGCCGGTCCAGGGCACGGTCGACTTCGGCGCCGCGAGGGCGTCGTCGATCGAGCACTCGTCGGGCTCGGACTTCATCAACCAGTAGCCGGACATGGTGGCGTCGCGCAGCGCGTGCCTCAGACCAGCAGGGCGTTGACCCGGCGCACGTAGGCGGCAGGGTCGGCCGGCAGGCCGCCTTCGGCCAGCAGCGCCTGGTCGAACAGGATGTTGGCCAGGTCGTCGAAGTGCGCCGACCCTTCCAGCTTCCGGACCAGCGGGTGCTCGGCATTGACCTCGAGCACCGGCTTGAGGTCGGGCGCGGGCTGGCCGGCCTGCTTGAGCATGCGCGCCAGCTGGGTGCTCATGCCGCCGTCCTGCACCACCAGGCAGGCCGGCGAATCGACCAGGCGGGTGGTGACGCGGACGTCTTCGGCCTTGTCCTTGAGGGCCTCCTTGAGCCGCTCCAGCAGCGGCTTGAAGGACTCCGCGGCTTCCTCGGCCGCCTTCTTCTCGGCCTCGTCCTGCAGTTTGCCCAGGTCGACCGCGCCCTTGGCCACGCTCTGCAGCGGCGTGCCGTCGAACTCGGTCAGGTAGTTGAGCGCCCACTCGTCGACGCGGTCGGTCATCAGCAGCACCTCGATGCCCTTCTTCTTGAAGATCTCGAGCTGCGGACTGTTCTTGGCCGCGGCCAGCGTGTCGGCCGTGATGTAGTAGATCGCGTCCTGGCCGTCCTTCATGCGCGACTTGTAGTCGGCGAAGCTCACGCTGACCGTGTCGCTGCTGCTGGAGGCGAAGCGCAGCAGCTTGGCGATGCGATCGCGGTTGCCGAAGTCCTCGCCCAGGCCCTCCTTCAGGACCGAGCCGAACTCGGCATAGAACCTGGCGTACTTGCCCGATTCGTCGGCGTATTCCGCGGCCGCTTCGGCGGCGGGCGTGCCGTGGTCGGCCTTCTTGTCGACCACGTCGGTGACGCCTTCGGTCGGCTCGGGCGCCGGCACCGACTCGCCGGAGCCGACGTCGATCTTGCCCTCGCCGCTCTCGGCCGCCGTCTTCTGCTTCTTCGCCAGGTCCTCGAGCATGCCCAGCACGCGCTTGGTGCTGCCTTCGCGGATCGCCTTGACGTCGCGGCTTTCCTGCAGCAGCTCGCGGCTGACGTTCAGCGGCAGGTCGGCCGAGTCGATCACGCCCTTGACGAAGCGCAGGTAGCTCGGCAGCAGCGCCTCGGCGTCGTCCATGATGAAGACGCGCTTGACGTAGAGCTTGACCCCCGCGCCCTTGTCGCGGTTCCACAGGTCCATCGGCGCCTTGGCCGGGATGTAGAGCAACTGCGTGTACTCGGTGTTGCCCTCGACCCGGTTGTGGCTCCAGGCCAGCGGTGCTTCGAAGTCGTGGCTGATGTTCTTGTAGAAGTCGATGTACTGCTCTTCGCTGATGTCCTTCTTGGCCCGGCTCCAGAGGGCGTTGGCCTTGTTGACCGGCTCCCATTCGCCGGTCTTGACCATCGCGCCGCCCTTGTTGTCCTCGCCTTCCTTCCACTCCTCCTTCTCCATGAGGATCGGCAGCGAGATGTGGTCGGAGTACTTGCCGATGATCGACTTGAGCTTCCAGGCGTTGAGGTATTCCTCGGCGTCGTCGCGCAGATGCAGCGTGACGCTGGTGCCGCGCTGCGGCCGCGAGATGCTGTCGACCTCGAAGTCGCCGGCGCCGCCGCTGACCCAGCGCACGCCCTCTTCGGCCGGCAATCCGGCGCGGCGCGATTCGACCGTGATCTTGTCGGCCACGATGAAGCCGGAGTAGAAGCCGACGCCGAACTGGCCGATCAGCTGCGCGTCGGCCTTCTGGTCGCCCGAGAGCTTGCTCATGAACTCCTTGGTGCCGCTCTTGGCGATGGTGCCCAGGTTGTCGATGGCTTCCTGCTGGCTCAGGCCGATGCCGGTGTCGGTGATCGTGAGGGTCTTGGCTTCGGCGTCGAAGGCGACGCGCACTTCGAGCTGCGGCTGGTCCTCGAACAGCGCCGGCTGGTCGATGGCTTCGAAGCGCAGCTTGTCGCAGGCGTCCGAGGCATTCGAGATCAGCTCGCGCAGGAAGATTTCCTTGTTCGAGTAGAGCGAATGCGTGACCAGGTGCAGCAGCTGGGCGACTTCGGCCTGGAACGGGAGTTTGGTCTTGGAAATGGTCATGGCGCAGGGGCAGTCAAATGGAAAAACAGCTCGCCGTCGGCGAACCGGCAACTTTACAAGACGGGTGCCGCGAGGGCCAACACTGCAATCGCACGAAAAGCGTTTTGCGTCCTTCGCACTCATAGGACATTCGCACGTTTCGGGGCGGAATTTTCTACAAATGAATCCATCTGGCGATATTTGTCGATTCTCGCCGCTTTTGCAGCTCGTCTTTCGTGGGCGCGCACCTACAGTCCAAGGAGCCCTCACCCACACACCCGAGACGACCATGAAAAAACTTCTCCCCTTTGCTGCGCTGGCCACCGTCTTTGCCTGCGCCGCCGTTGCCGCACCGAACCCCGCCACGGCGACGTTCCAAGTTCAGATCAAGATCAACAAGGCGTGTTCGGTCGTGGCAGGCACGAGCTCCAACATCGATTTCGGCACGCAGGATCCCTCGGCCACCGGCCTGGCGGCCAACAGCAGCTTCAGCGTGACCTGCTCCAAGAAAACGCCCTACTTCATCGGACTGGCGCCCTCGAACGCCAGCAACGCCGGCCTGGGCAGCATGACCGCCCAGAACGTCGCGCCGGTCACGGGCAACACCGATTCGGTGCCCTACCAGTTGCGGTCTGTGAGTTCCGCGGGGGCCATCTGGGGCGACACCGCCACGGGCACCTCGGTCGGGAATGGCGTCTCCGGCACGGGCACCGGCGCTCCAGTACCGCACCCCGTGTTCGCGACGATTCCGGGCACGGGCGCCAACGTGACGCCGGACAGCTACGCCGACACCGTCACGATTCACGTCAACTACTGAACGCTCGAACCATGCGCCTGCGGCATGCTGCCCTCGCAGTGCTCGGCCTTGCCTGCACATGGGCCGCCGCCAGCGGCCTGCAAGTCTCGCCGGTGACGCTGACGCTGCAGCCTTCGCAGAATGCTGACGGCCTGTGGCTCAGCAACACGGGCGACAACGTGGTGCATGCGCAGGTGCGCGTCTATCGGTGGACGCAGGAGAACGGCGAAGAAAAGCTCACGCCCTCGCGCAACATCCTCGCGAGCCCGCCGATGCTGGAACTCGCAGAGGCAGATCGGCAGCTGATCCGCGTCATCCGCACCGGGGCACCGCCTGGCGGGGCGGGCGCGGTCGAGGACGCGTACCGCCTCATCATCGATGAACTACCGGTCGAAGACCGGACGCCAAAGAAGGGCCTGCGATTCGTGCTGCGCTATTCGGTGCCGATCTTTGTCGAGCCGGCCGGCGCCGCGCCCGCCGCACCGCAATTGACCTGGTCCTTGCGCCGCGAGGGCGAGCATGCGGTCCTGGATGTGGCCAACCGCGGCGGAACGCACGCCCAACTGGCCGCACTCAGTTTTGTCGATGCCGCCGGACGCCGCACGGTCGTCCACGACGGCTTGCTCGGTTACGTGTTGCCGGGCGCGCAGATGCGCTGGACCTTGAAGTCGCCGGTTGCCGCCTTTGCCACCGGTGGTTCCATGGAAGCGATGCTCAATGGCAGCACGACGCAGCAGAGTCTCCCGCCCATCGATCGCGCGCGCTGAGAGTCTGCTGCTCCTTTCCTGCCTGCTGGCATTCGCCGCGTGGGCAGGGGAGCCTGGAGCCGCCGCCAGCCCCGCGCCGCTGGCCGCTGCGGAGGGCGAGCTCACCGGCTCGCGCGGCAGCGACCTCTACCTGGCGCTCAGCATCAATGGCAACCCGCAGGGCCTGGTCCACTTCGGCCTGCGCGACCGGGAGCTGTGGGCCGACGCCGCCACGCTGCGCCAGCTGGGCTTCATGCTGCCGTCTGACGCGAAGGACCCGGTCCGACTGCGCAGCCTGCGCGGCCTCCAGATCGACTACGACGCGGCGCGCCAAAGCCTGGCACTGACCGCCGGCGCCGATCTGCTGCGCCTGCCCCAGACCGTGGTGGACCCTTTGTCGACCGCGACCCAGAAGGCCAGCGCCTCGCCGGGGCTGCTGCTGAACTACGACCTCTACGGCACCGCGGGGCGCCGCAGCGCATCGAGCCTGAATGCCTTCGCCGAGCTGCGCGCATTCGCGGGAGCGTATGTGCTCAGCAGTACCACGCTCTCGCAGGCATCGCGCCTCGAGAACACGGGTTGGGACCACCGATCGGTCCGCTTGGACACCACGGTCAGCATGTCCTTTCCCGACGCGATGCTGACCCTGCGCCTTGGCGACACGTTCACGGCCGCGCTGCCCTGGTCGCGCTCCACGCGCATCGGCGGCATCCAGTTGGCGCGCAACTTCTCACTCCAACCCTATCGCACCACCGCACCGGTGCCCGCGTTTCTGGGATCGGCCGCGCTTCCGTCGCAAGTCGAACTGTTCATCAATGGCATGCGCCAATCCACCAGCCAAGTGCCGGCTGGCCCGTTTCAACTCAACGCCATACCCAGCATCAATGGGGCCGGCAACGCGCAGGTGGTGCTCACCGACGCACTCGGCCGCGCAACGACCCTCGACTTCGCTCTCTACGACACGCAGCGCCTGCTGCAGGAAGGACTGTCCGACTGGTCGGTGGACCTCGGCATGGTGCGCAAAAACTACGGCCTGAGCTCGTCCGACTACGGCAACGACGCCACCACCAGCGGCGTCTGGCGCTACGGCGTCAACAACAACTTCACGTTGGAAATGCATGGCGAGGCCAGGCGAGGACTGCTCACGGGCGGTCTCGGCGGCGCCTGGCTGCTCGGCCAGGCGGGGGTGCTGTCGGGCGCGATCAGCGCCAACAGTTACCAAGGGGGTCAGGGCACGCTGTTGAACCTGGGCTACAGCTGGCGCAACGACCGGTTCCATTTCGGCATCGAAGGGAACGCCACGCGCGGCGACTACCGCGATGTCGCATCGCTCTACGGCAGTCCCACGCCGAGCGCCAGCGGACGGGCCACCGTCGGCTACAGCACCGACCACTTCGGCAGCTTCGGCCTCAGCTACCTCTCGCTGCAATATCCCCGACAGGACGCCACACGTTATGCGAACGCCTATTGGTTCAAGTCGCTGGGGCGCAGCGCATCGATGAACGTGAGTCTCAACCAGAATCTGGACATCCGGCGCGAGCGCAGCGTCTTCGTTGGCTTCACCTGGACGCTGGACCGCAATGTCACGAACAGCGCCGGTGTCCAGCGCGACCGCGATCGCAGCATCTACACGACCGATGCCCAGAGCTCGACGCCGAGTGACGGCGGCATCGGATGGCGTGCCGGCTTGAGCCAGGGCGCCGGCCAGACAGGTGGCCGGTCCGAGATCGACTACCTGGGGCGCTATGGCCGGGCTGTCGCGGGCGTCAGCGTGCTTGGCGACAACAGCTATGCCTACGCCGGTAACAGCGGCTCGGTCGTTTTCATGGGTGGCCAGACCTTCGTGGCGCAACGTATCGACGATGCATTCGCCGTGGTTTCCACGGACGGCATCGCGGGCGTGCCGGTGAAGCTCGAGAACCGCCCGATCGGCACCACGAACAGCAAGGGCATGCTGCTGGTGACGCCGCTCAACGCGTACCAGAACAACCAGCTCGCCATCGATCCGATGCAACTGCCTGCCGACGTGCGCATCGAGCGCGTCAGAACCCTTGCGACCCCGAGCGACCGCGCCGGCACGCTGGTGCGCTTCGGCATTGCGCCGATTCGCGCGGCCGCGCTGACCCTCGAAGACGAGGCCGGCCAGCCACTGCCCGTGGGCAGCCTGGTGCGCGTCAACGGCCACCGGGGAACCCGCGCCATGATCGGTTTCGACGGTACGACGTATCTCGATGCCCTGGACGCCCACAACACACTCGACGTCCAGACGCCCGGCGGCCACTGCCGCGCCAACTTCGATTACCACAAGGACGGCGACGGCATCCCGCAGATCGGGCCGCTACGCTGCATCAAGAAGGCCACGCCGTGAATCTCTCACCCCGTTCCTGGCAAGTTCTGCTGCTTTGTGCCCTATGGGGACTGCCTGCTGCAAGAGCGCAGGCGGCGGTGACCTGTACAGCGTCGATGACCAATGTCGACTTCGGCAGCGTGGACCTCGTCAGCGGCAGCGGCTTGACGACCACCGCGACGCTGAACTACACCTGCACCAACAGCAACAGCGCGCGAGCCTTCGCCCGCGTCTGCTTCAGTGTCGGTGACGGGATCGAAGGCGCCGGCAACTTCAACCCGCGCGTCATGAAAGACGGCGCTGGCAATTCTCTGCAGTTCCAGATTTACCAGCCACCAGGATTCAGCACGGTGCTGGGCTCGGAGTACAACACCATCACGCCGACACCCTATGTGCTGAGTCTGGATCTCGCCAAGGGGGCCGCGAGCAGCGGCAGCG
Organism: Variovorax davisae; assembly: GCF_030316845.1. Taxonomy (GTDB): domain Bacteria; phylum Pseudomonadota; class Gammaproteobacteria; order Burkholderiales; family Burkholderiaceae_C; genus Variovorax; species Variovorax davisae. The sequence goes on along the minus strand of NZ_JASZYS010000005.1, from coordinate 215,100 downwards.
TGTCGATGCAAGGCCGCCTGGTCGGCAGCCTGACGGCAGTGCCGCCCGGAAGCTATCAAGGTCGATTCACCGTGAACCATACGGCAGTCACCATCAACGAAAGCGCCGCGGCCGCACCAACCAACTGCACCGGCAACAGCGCAGCCATTTTCCCCTTCACCGTCAAGGCCACTGTCATTGGGAGTTGCGTGGTTTCCGCGAACCCCCTGGACTTCGGCAGCGTGGACGGCCTGCCGGGCGCCCCCAACGTCGACAAGCCGACCACCGTCACCGCCACCTGTTCCAAGCCGACGCCCTACACGGTCGCGCTGACGCCGTCCAACAACAACACGGCAGGCGCCGGCGCCATGCTGCCGACGATGGCGGGCAATACGGACACGGTCGCCTACCGGCTCTACAGCGATTCCAGTCGCACGGCCCCCTGGGGCGGGCAGGTGGGAACCAATACCCTTCAACGCACGGGCGACGGCACGGCCCAGGTGCTGACCGTGTATGGCCGGGTACTCGGCGCCGCCGTCAACGTGACGCCCGATGCCTATGGCGACACCGTCACCGTCACCGTCAGGTACTGAAGGGCTGATGGCAGCCCTGCATCGGGTCCAGCCTCCGCCTCCGATGGACCCCCAGGGGGTGACCAGGGAATCCTTCAATGCATACCCACCGCACGGTATGTTCGTGCGATGGCGAGGCTGCCTGGCCGGAACCCTGGCGCAGGAGGTCTACGCCAGCTCCGCAGACATTCGCGACGCCTGCGGCCGCAGCATCTTCGATCGCGCCGCGACCCTCGAAGCCGACATCGAGACGGCACGACGCGAACGCGGCATCACCGCCGACTGGACGGCGGAGGGTCTCGCGCGGCACACGCAAACCGTATGGCAGGGTGGCTTCGTCTTGGCGAAAGCGGCCAACGATCCCGCGCTTGCACGGGAAAGCCTCGATCATCTGGACTGGTACACCCGGGACCTGTTTCACGTCACGCGGGAGGACGCTGCATGAGCAAGACCATGCCGATCGGATGCGCATGCGGACGGACGCGCCTGGAAGTGCGGGGAGACCCGATCCTCGCGTCCGAGTGCCTGTGCAGCAGTTGCCGGGCGGCCGCGGATCGGCTCGCGGCACTGCCCGGCGCCATGCAGATTCTCACGTGCCATGGCGCGACACCGTGCGCCGAACATCGCAAGGACCGCATCCGGTTCCTATCGGGCGCGGAGCATCTGCGTGAGTTCCGACTTGCCCCCGATGCGGGTACGTGGCGTGTCGTCGCCGCCTGCTGCCATACGCCGATCTTCCTGGAACTGAAGGGCGCGCACTGGCTGAGCGTCTATCTGCACCTCTGGCCCGCCGAACTGCGGCCCAAGGCAGAGATCAGAACCATGGTCGGGGACCTGCCCGATGCCTCCGGCCTGCCCGACGACATTCCCAATTTGAAGACCCACACGCTGTCCTTCTACGCGCAGCTTCTCGGGGCATGGATCGGCATGGGGTTCCGCAATCCGAAGATCGACGTGGCGGGGAAGATCGATGCCTGACGACAAAGCCCTTCGCAACGAACACCGCCAATCGGAGCACGCACATGGAGAGCCAAGCAAACGGGCACCAGTCGGCAACATGCCGATGCGGCGCCGTCCAAATGGACATGACAGGCGCGCCGATCCTGGCGGGCAGTTGCTATTGCAGGAGCTGCCAGGCGGCGGGACGGCATTTCGAAGTCTCGGCGGGAACATGAGCGTCGCGCTCGAACTCGGCTCTGCCGGACGCCCTAGTAAGCCACCGTGACCGTGTGTATGTCGGGCTGGTTGCCCGCGGCCGGCGCGTTCCGCAACGCGGGCGCGCGACCATGGCCATCGGGATGCGACGAGACGCTTCGCCACCCAAGCCCCAGGCTTCTGTCGAGGTTGAGTCGGGTGTCGACCTCGCTCTCACGGCCATCGACCCTCAACCTGACCTCCCCGGCGTGGCTGAACCGGTGCTCCTGACCGCCGATGACCAACGATTTGCTGTTGGTCCATAGCCGGTACTCGTATCCGTCCTTCACGCGTGTGACCTCCAGGACGTTGAAAACCGGAAGAACGACCAGCGTCACCCTGAGCTGGCCCGCCGCCCTGCTCGCACCGCGCAGGGGCTCCGCGCCGCAGGGCAGTGGCAGCTGCGGCAACGTGCACAAGGCGGCCAGCGCCGCTGCTCGGGACAGGGCCAGGCCCGGCGTGGGTGTTCGGAGCATTCTTCTGGACATGAGCCTGCGTCCCCAATCTGGAGTTCGAGGCGTCATGCGAGGCCTCCATTTCCACATATCGGCAGCATTGCCAGGAAATGAAGGCCGGACGACCGGCTGGGTCCTGTCCGGCTTTGAAGTCTCGAATTCAGCGCGGCTGCGACTCCACCTCGCGCGTCCACCGATCGATCAGCCGCTTGCGCTCGGCCGCCTGGCCGTACTTCTCGAAGTCGTACTTGATGAGCTTGACCCCGTCCATCGACGGGATGCGCGGATCGGGCTTGAAGGTCCGGTTGGCGGGCGACTGCAGGCTGCCGGCCTGGGCGCCGATGGCCTGCCCGGCCGGGCTCATGAGCCAGTCGTAGTAGCGCTGGGCGTTGGCCTTGTTGCGCGCGCCCTTGACCAGCGCGATGCCGCCGATCTCGTAGCCGGTGCCCTCGCAGGGCGCGATGGCCTTCACGGGGTACTTGTCGTGGCGCCACTTGTCGAAGCCGAAGATGAAGCTGATCCCGACCGCCACCTCGCCCTTGGCCACGTTGGGCGCCTGGGCCTGGCCGCTGCGGGTGTAGGTGGTGGTGTTGCGGTGCAGCTTCTTCAGGTAGTCGAAGGCGGCGTCTTCGCCCATCATCTGCACCAGGCCGGCGACGATGGTGTAGCCGGTGCCGCTGGTGGCCGGGTGCGACATCTCGATCTCGCCCTTGTATTCGGGCTTGACCAGGTCGGCCCAGCAGTGCGGCTCGGGCAGCTTCTTCTTCTTGAGCACCTCGGTGTTGAAGCCGAAGCCCATGGCGCTGGTGTAGAAGCCGCCGACCCGGTTGCCCGACATCGCGTACTGCCGCACCGACCAGTCGTACAGGTCGTTGATGTAGGCCGGGCGGTAGGGCTCGAGCAGGCCTTCCTCGGCCGCCTGCAGGAAGGGGTCGCCGGTGCCGCCCCACCAGATGTCGGTCTTCGGGTTCGCCGCCTCGGCGCGCAGCTGGGCGCCGATCTCGCCCGTGCCCTTGTGCGCCTGCAGCACGCGGATGCCGGTGGCCCGGCTGAACTCGGCCGCCGCCGCCTCGCACCAGCCGGCGTCGGTGCTGCACAAGGCATTGACCGTGCCCTGGGCCTGCGCCGCCAGGGCGGCGGCGCTCAGGACGATGGCAGTCAGGGCGGGGGGAACGAAACGGCGCATGAAGTCTCCCGGGTTCACGAACGAGACGCGCAGGATAGCGCCCCCGGGCGCTCAGGCCGCGATCGGCGGCAGGTGGACCCGCGCCACCAGGCCGCTGCGGTCGCCGCGGTTGGCCAGCACGATGCGCAGCCCGTTGCGCAGCGCCGCCGCCTGCGCGATCGCCAGCCCCAGCCCGCTGCCGCCGGCAGGGGCGCCGGCGACGCGGTAGAAGCGGTCGAAGACGCGCTCCAGCTGGTCGGCCGCGATGCCGGGGCCGTCGTCCACCACGTCGACCACCGGCCGGCCGTCGACCAGGTGCAGCCGGACGTCGACCACGCCGCCCTCGGCCGCATAGCGCACCGCGTTGTCGATCAGGTTGTCGAACACGCTGCGCAGGTCGGCCGCCGGCGCGCTGACCCAGGGCGTGACAAGGCCTTCGAAGCCGACATCGACCCGGCGCTGGTCGGCCAGCACCATCAGCTGGCCGACGCTGTCGCGCAACAGCATGGCCAGGTCCACCGGGCCGCGGGCGCCGGCGGCCGGCGCGTCCTGGCGCGACAGGCGCAGCAGCTGCTCGATCAGGTGCTGGGCGCGCCGGACGCCGCCCTCGAGCTGGGCGAAGCGCTCGGCGGCGTCGCCACGCGGCACGTGGGCGCGCAGGTTCTCGATCTGCAGGCCGATCGCGGCCATCGGGGTGCGCAGCTCGTGCGCCGCGTCCTGCATGAAGCGGCGCTGGGTCGACAGCGTGCCGCGAAGCCGGCCCAGCAGGCTGTTGAAGGCCGCCACCAGCGGCGCGATTTCCTCCGGCACCCGGGCCACCGGCACGCCGTCGGGGCTGGCCTCGTCCTGCGCCGCCAGGTCGCGGGCGACGATGCGCAGCGAACGCGAGGCGGCCGAGACGATCGCCCACAGCAGGCCGAGCGTGATCGGCAGCAGCAGCAGGATCGGCAGACTCTCGAGCAGCGCCCGGCGCACGATCCGGTGGCGTCGGAAGCCGTCGTTCTGCACCACCTGCACCCGCGGCGAGCCGTCGCGCGGCTCGGCGGCCAGCGTGTAGACCCGCCATCCGCCCGTGTCGCCGGGCCCGAGGCGGACGTCGCCGAAACCCGGCTGCGCCTGCAGCGGCAGCGCCAGCCCGCTCCACGAGGTGGCCTGCAGGGTGGCGCCGTCGGCGCTCCACACCTGGACCACGAAGGCGCCACGCTGGACGACGTCGTCGCTGCCCACCGGCTGCAGCGTGGGCAGCCGGTGATGGGTCGCATGCGACTCGGCCACCAGCCGCATCTGGTCGTCCATGAAGTTGTTCACCAGCCGGCCGTAGGCCACGTAGGAAAGCCACACGGTGGCCGCGATCGCCAGCAGATGCAGCGCGACCAGCCAGGCCAGCAGCCGGGTGCGCAGCGAGCGCGGGCGCCAGCCCCAGCCGGCGTTCACGCCGGCACGACCCGCCAGCCGAGCCCGCGCACGTTGCGGATCGCCTCGGCACCCAGCTTGCGCCGCATGCCGTGGATCAGCACGTCGATCGCGTTGCTCGTGACCTCGTCGCCCCAGCCGTAGATGCGGTCCTCGAGCTGCTCGCGCGACAGGATGGCGCCGGGCCGCTCCAGCAGCGCGTGCAGCAGCGCGAATTCGCGCGCGGTGAGCGCCTCCCGCACGCCGTTGACCGTCACGTCGCGGGTCGTGAGGTCGAGCTGCAGCGCGGGGGTGCCGATGACCGAATGCGCGGCGCCGTCGCGGCGCCGCACCACGGCGCGCATCCGCGCCAGCAGTTCGCGCAGAGCGAAGGGCTTCAGCAGGTAGTCGTCGGCGCCGAGGTCGAGGGTCTGGATCCGGTCGTCGAGCCCGTCGCGGGCGGTCAGCACCAGCACCGGCGTGGCGTCGCCGCGGGAGCGGGCGCGCCGCAGCACCTCGGTGCCGTCCTGCTTCGGCAGCCCGAGGTCGAGCAGCACGCAGGTGTAGCCGCCATCGGCGAGCGCGCTGTGCGCCAGCAGGCCGTCGCGGACCCAGTCCACCGACCAGCCGGCGCCGCCGAGCGCATGCATGAGGCTCGCGCCGATCATTTCGTCGTCTTCCACCAGCAGTGCGCGCACGGGATCTCCTTGGAACAGCTTCGACGGCGAGGCTACGCCCGGATTCTTAGCGCCGCATGAGCAGGCGTTGCGCGAAGCAGGAGCAGCGGTCAGGTGGCGTTCAGATCGCATGCGGACGATGCTTGTTCCCCAATACACCGCCCGAGGAGGCGCCCGGATGACTTTTTTCCCCAAGACCCTGCTGGCCGCGGCGGGCCTGCTGGCCGCGCTCGGCGCCCAGGCCCAGCCACTCGCCACCGTCGCGGCCGCCGGCAAGCCGGCAACACGACCCGATCAGGCGACCATGGCCGCCGCGCCCGGCGGTGGCGCCGGCAAGGTCTGGGCCAACGACGAGACCAAGGTCTACCACTGCATGGGCGACCGCTACTACGGCAAGACCAAGAAGGGCGAGTACCTGAGCGAAGCCGAGGCCAAGGCCAAGGGGATGCACGCCTCGCACAACAAGGCCTGCGCGGGCTGAGGCCGCTTGCGCCGGGCCCGCTCAGAACCGTTCGTCGGCGCCCAGGTAGCGCCACTGGCCGACCGGCAGGTTGCCCAGCACCACGCGGCCGATGCGGATGCGCTTGAGCCCCACGACCTTGAGCCCGACCAGCTCGCACATGCGGCGGATCTGGCGCTTCTTGCCCTCGGTCAGCACGAAGCGCAGCTGCTCGGGGTTCTGCCAGTCGACCTTGGCCGGCTTCAGCGGCTGGCCGTCGAGGCTCAGGCCGTGGCGCAGCCGGGCCAACAGTTCGCGCGGGAAGGCGGCCTGCGAGTTCTGCGCCACCGGGCCGTACGACACCCGGACCAGGTATTCCTTCTCGATGCCGGAGTCCTCGCCGATCAATTGGCGCGCCACGCGGCCGTCCTGCGTCAGCACCAGCAGGCCGACCGAATCGATGTCGAGCCGGCCGGCCGGCGCCAGGCCGCGCAGCTGCGGCGGCGAGAAGCGGTTGCGGATCGGGTCCTCGCGCCAGTGGGTGCGCGGGTTGATCAGCACCACCGCGGGCTCGTGGCCGTCCTCGGCCTGCCCGCTGACGTAGCCCATCGGCTTGTGCAGCAGGATCGTGACCTGCTGCTGCTGCTGGTTCTGCGCCTTCTTGTCGACCTCGATGCGATCGGAGGGCGTCACCTTGACGCCCATCTCGGCCACCTGGCCGTTGACCTTGACCCAGCCCTGCGCGATCCAGTCGTCGGCCTCGCGGCGCGAGCACAGGCCCAGCTCGGCCATGCGCTTGTTGAGGCGGGAGGGGGCGGGGGTCTCGGACATCGCGCCCATTGTCGGCGATCCGGAGCGTGCGTTTTTCACGCCAGCCCCGGCTGTTGCATCCGCGGGGGCGGCGGCGTGAATTCGTTGCTGTGCGAGCGCGCGGGGCCTGCGTACAACCGGTCCATGGGCTGAACAAGGAACCGCACATGGACATCCATGCCATCTCGCTGATCGTCGACGAACCGATTGCCGGTCATTTCTACTGGGTGCTGCAGAAGCAGGAGGGCCGCGACTGCCGCCCGATCGACGCCGCCGCCGGGCCGATGCCGACCTACGGCGCGGCGATGATGGCCGGCATCGAGGCCCTGCAGCGGCGCACAGAGGCGCGCGACGACACCGGACCGCCCACCATCCATTGACGCCGCGGCCGCAGTCGCGATCCGCGACCCCGGCCATCGCCAATCGCGAGCGCTGCGGCGGGCGCGTTGGGGCACACTCTCGGCGCATGGCGCCGCACCTTCGCGGCGCCCGAACGACGAGACACCCCCCATGATCCGCAAGCTGCTCACCATCGCCGCCCTGGCGCTGGCCTTCACCGCCGCGCAGGCCCAGCCCTATCCCGCCAAGCCGATCCGCATGATCGTGCCCTTCCCGCCCGGCGGCGGCACCGACATCCTGTCGCGGCTGGTCGCCAACAAGCTGACCGAGGTCAGCAAATGGACCGTGGTGCCGGACAACCGCGCCGGTGCCGGCGGCACCATCGGCATCGCCGAGGCGGTGCGCGCGGCGCCCTCGGGCTACGAGATGGTGATGGGGCAGAAGGACAACATGGTCGTCGCCCCCTGGCTCTACAAGAACCTGAGCTACGACCCGACCAAGGACCTGGTGGCGGTGGCGCATGTCGCCTACACGCCGGTGGTGATCGTCACCCGCAGCGATTCCAAGTTCAAGACCCTGGCCGACGTGGTCGCGGCGGCGCGGGCGGCGCCCGACGCGATCACCTACGGCTCGCCCGGCAACGGCACCACCATCCACCTGGCCGGCGAGATCTTCAAGAGCGCCGCCAACATCAAGATGCGGCACGTGCCCTACAAGGGCTCGAACGCCGCGATGATGGACGTGCTGGCCGGCAACGTCGACCTCATGGTGTCGTCGCTGCCCTCGGCCATGAGCCAGATCCAGGGCGGCAAGCTGCGCCCCCTGGCCGTGACCTCGGCGCGCCGCAGCAGCTCGCTGCCGGACGTTCCCACGGTGGCCGAGCTGGGCTACAAGGGCTTCGACGTCAGCACCTGGTACGGCCTCTTCATGCCCGCCGGCACGCCCAAGGACGTGGTCACGACCGTCAACGCCGAGGTCAACAAGCTGCTGGCCACGCCCGAGATGAAGGCCGCGATCATCGCCCAGGGCGCCGAGCCGCAGGCCATGACGCCGCAGGAACTCGAGACCCTGCTGAAGACCGACTACCAGAAGTGGAAATCGATCGTCCAGGCCTCCGGCGCAACGATTGAGTAACCCCCCAGGTCGGGCTCACTGCGTGTAGCCCTCCCACCCCCCTGCTGGGGGCAACACCTGCGGCCTGGCGAAGCCAGTTCCGCGGTGTTTCACCAACGCGGCCGGGCTGCGCCGGCCATGCCGGGCCTCTCAGTCACGGACATCGGCGACCGGGTTGGCGCCGAAGTCCGGGCGCGCCAGGTATTTCAGGATCTTGGCGGCGGCCGAGGCCGGGCTGTCGAGCAGGCCGTCGGCCTTGAACTTCTCGAAGCGCACCCGGTCCGGGAACATGTCGGCCTCGGCGCCCCGCAGCGCCACCTGCATGTCGGTGTCGATGATGCCGGGGGCCAGCGAGACGATCCGCGCGCCGTTGGCGGCCGCCTTCTCTTCCAGCGCCACGGCGCGGGAGAAATGGTCCATGCCGGCCTTGGCGGCGCAGTAAGGCGCCTGGCTGCCCATCGCATTGCGCCCCAGGCCAGAGGAGATGTTGAGCACCTTGCGCTCGGCGCGCCAGCCCTTGGTGGCCCCGAGGAAGGCCGAGGCCAGCAGCATCGGCGCCTCGAGCCCGACCCGCAGCGCCTGCGCCAGCTCGCTCGCCACCGCCTCGGACAAGGGGCGCGGGCGGCCGACCGTGCCGGCGTTGTTGATCAAGGTCGCGCTGTCGAAGGCATTGGCATCGAGCGCCCGCAGCCAGGCCGCCAGGCGCGCAGCGCCCGGCGCCGGATCGGACAGGTCCAGCTGCCACTGGTCCAGTTCGGCACCGGCCTCGCGGGCGCGGGTGGCGAGCTGCTCGTCGGCCTGGCGCGAGATGCACAGCAGGCGTTGGCCGGGTTGCAGCAACTGCTCGGCCATGGCGCGGCCCAGGCCGCGGGAAGCACCGGTGATGATGGTGAGACGGGAAGAGGTCATGGAGTTTGGGGGAGTTTTCGTGAGCTATGGCGCGCCGCCGGCGCTTGCGCGCCGGCCGAACCTTCCTATGGTATCGGCGGCTGACTAGAATCCGCCAGCTTTCACACCGTCCGGCCATGCCCACCCACTACCAAGCAGCGAGCGAGCCCCTTCACTTCGCCCAGCGCTTCGGTCTGGCCTTCCGCCCGGAGGCGTCGATCGTGCGGCCGGGCCAGCAGGGCCTGTTCGTGCGGCGCCCCCGCGCCGACGACACGGCCCAGGATTCTCTGGCCCGCTTCCAGATCGCCCGCGGGCGCTGGGGCCTGATCCCGCTGTTCAGCAAGGACGGCCAGGACCTCCACACCCATGAGGCGCGCGGCGAGACCGCCTTTGCCGAGCGCAACTTCTACCAGCCCTGGAAGCGCGGCCATCGCTGCGTGGTCCTGGCCGACGCCGTGTTCCAGGACGCCGACAGCGAGGGCCAGACCGTGCGGGTGTCGCGCACCGACGGCCAGCCGCTCGCGCTGGCCGGCCTCTGGAACGGCTGGCGCTCGCCCGCCGGCGAGTGCGTCGAGAGCTTCGCGCTGCTGACGTTTGGCGTCCCCGGCCGGCCGGAGCAGCGCCGCACCGCGATCCTGCGCGACGCCTGGATCGACGACTGGCTGCATTGCCCGGTGGAGGAAACCGCGGCCTACCTGCGGCCCTATGCCGACGACAAGCTGGCGCGGCAGACGCTGCCGGCGGATGCGGTGCGCGCGGCCTAGTCCGCCAGCCGCAGGGCTTCGATCAAGCCGGCGATGTTGCCGACCCCGAGCTTCTCGTAGATCGCCTGGATCTGGTTGCGCACCGTGGCCGGCGAGCGGGTCAGCGTCTGCGCGATCTCCTTGTGGGTGTCCCCTTTGGCGATCAGCTTGGCGATCGTGAACTCGCGCGCCGTCAGGCCATCGGCGAGGCAGCGCGGCCGGGCCTTGAGGAACAGCAGCTGCTGCTCGACGCGGGCGTCGACCACCACGGCGCGGCCGCGAAAGCGCTCGCCGTCGCCCTGGAAGTGGCTCGCGAGCGCGGCCGGCAGACGGCGTTCGTGCCAGTCGTCCCACTCCTCGCCGGCGAGCGCGGCGAAGCGCGCATCGGCGTGGTAGACCACGCCGCGCAGGTCGGCGATGGCACTGCCGCGGGGCACCGCGTCCTGCTCGGCCGGGCCGAGCCGCTCCAGGTGCATCTTGCGGTTGATCGCCAGCGCCTCCATCACGTGCGGCGCCAGCAGCGCCAGCAGGCCGGTCTCCTCGGGCGTGTAGCCGGCATCGCGCTCGGCCCGGTAGAGCAGGATCCAGTGGGCGAAGCGGGTCGCGGGATCGATCACCGTGGTGGCCAGCATGTTCTCGATCTCGAAGCGCCGCATCATGTCGCGGATCGCCTGCTGGCGCGGGTCGGAGAACCAGGTCTCGAGATGGAATCCGCGCGTCGCCCGGGGCTCGGCGAACATGCCCGCCACCGCCGTGTCGAGGTGCTTGACCGACTCGTAGGCCGGCAGCATCTCGGGCGACTTGTTGTGCAGGTGGACGGTGTGGATGTCGGCCCCGCCGGGCGAGGGCGCGGCCGTGCCCCACAGCGAGGAGTCGAACGGGAGCACCCCCTTGACCAGGCCGAGCGCGGCGTCCTGGAACTCGGTGATCGGCAGGTCCTGGGCCATGCGGTAGAGCCGCAGGAGCAGTTGGCTGTAGCGTTGCAGTTCGTCGAGTGAGTCCATCGGGAATGTTCTTGTCGTGGCCGGGGATGTCGCGCCTGCATTCTGCATGCGCGCCGGCCGCCCGGCCCCGCGTCCGCTAGGCGCCGCCCTTGCCCGCCATCACGCTGGCGCGCAGCGCCGCGAGGTCGATCACGCGCAGCCCGCCGTACTCGACCCGGATCGCGCCCTGCGCCTGCAGCGCGCGCAGGGCCTCGTTGACCCGCTGGCGCGACAGCCCGATCAGGTAGGCCAGCTCCTGCTGCGTGATGCGCAGCAGCTCGCCGACCCCCGGGAACAGCACCGGGTTGAACAGCGCCGCGAGGTTGCGCGCCACCCGCACGTCGGGGTCGTTGAGCCGGTCGGTCTCGCGCGCGGCGATGAATTGCGCCAGGCGCTCGTTGAGCTGGTTCATCACGAAGCGGTTGAAGCCGATCGAGTGGTCGAGCAGCCAGTGGAAGTCGTCCGCCGGCAACCCGCCCACCACGCTGTGGCGCAAGGCCTGGACGTTGTAGCGGTAGGGCTCGCGCTTGAGCACCGTGCCTTCGCCGAACCAGCCACCCGGCGGCAGGCCGCTGTAGGTCATCGAGGTCCCGTCGGCGTTGTCGTTGCTCATCTTGAGCAGGCCGGCGACGACGCCGAACCAGTAGGTCGGCGGCCGGCCGATGCGGCAGACCAGGTCGCCCGGCTCGGCCTCTCCGACCACCACCGCCGCCTCGGCGCGGCGCCGTTCGGCGGGCGTCAGCGCGTCCAGCCACGGGATGCTGGCGAGCTCTTCGCCGCTGGCCGGCCGCACGCGGTCGCGGATCGTGGCGTTGCCTGGGTCGGTACCGGCGCGCATCGGGAAACTCCGGGGAGTGTTGTCCCTAGGATTGTCGTTCAAACGACAAGTTGGCGTCAAAGTTGGTCCTACAGTCCGCCCATCGTGCAGACCATCGCTCCTACCTTTCCTCGCCTGTTGCTGGCCCATGCGCAGCAGCAGCCCGATGCCCCCGCGGTGCGCGAGAAGGATCTCGGCATCTGGCAGAGATGGTCCTGGGCGGAGGTCGCGCGCGAAGTGCGCGCGTTCGCCTGCGGCCTGGCGAGCCTGGGCTTCAAGGCCGGCGACAACCTGGCCATCGTCGGCGCCAACCGGCCGCACCTCTACATGGCGGTGATCGCGGCGCAGAGCCTGCGCGGCGTGCCGGTGCCGCTTTACCAGGACGCGGTGGCCGGCGAGATGGTCTTCATGCTCGAAGACGCCGCGGTCGAGTTCGTGGTCGCCGAGGACCAGGAGCAGGTCGACAAGCTGCTCGAATGCCGCGAGATGCGGCCCGCGATCCGCCACATCGTCTACGACGACCCGCGCGGGCTGCGCCACTACGACCAGCCCGGCCTGCTCGGCTACGAGAAGCTGTGCGAACTCGGCCGCGCCTGGGACGCCGCCCATCCCGGGTTCTTCGACCAGAGCGTCGCCGCCGGCGAAGCCTCCGACGTCGCCGTGATCCTCTACACCTCGGGCACCACCGGTCGCCCCAAGGGCGTCTGCCAGACCCATGGCAGCTTCATCGCGGCCGGCCGCGGCGGCGTCGAGACCGACCGGCTCGGCCCCGGCGACAACATCATGAGCTACCTGCCGATGGCCTGGGTCGGCGACCATCTGTTCTCGGTCGCGCAGTGGCTGGTCGGCGGCTTCACGCTCAACTGCCCCGAGTCGGCCGAGACCGTCATGAACGACATGCGCGAGATCGGCCCGAGCTACTACTTCGGCCCGCCGCGCACCTTCGAAGGCCTGCTCACCGCCGTGTCGATCCGCATGGAGGACGCAGCCGCGCCCAAGCGCTGGCTGTATGCGAAGTTCATGGCGCTGGCGCGGCGCGTGGGCGCCGACATCCTCAACGGCGCCCCGGTGAGCCTCGGCGACCGGCTGCTCTACCAGCTCGGCGACTTGTTGGTCTACGGGCCGCTGCGCAACGTGCTGGGCATGAGCCGCATCCGCGTGGCCTACACCGCGGGCGCCGCGATCGGGCCCGACCTGTTCCGCTTCTACCGCTCGATCGGCGTCAACCTGAAGCAGTTCTACGGCCAGACCGAGACCTGTGCCTATGTCTGCCTGCAGCAGGACGGCAAGGTCAAGTTGCAGACCGTGGGCAGCGCGGCGCCCGGCATCGAGCTCAAGATCGCGGCCGACGGCGAGGTGCTGGTGCGCGGCGTGTCGGTGCTGCAGGGCTACTACAAGCGGCCCGAGGCCACCGCCGAGGTGCTCGACGCCGACGGCTACTTCCACACCGGCGACGCCGGCGTGCTCGATGCCGAAGGCCACCTGCGCATCATCGACCGGGCCAAGGACGTCGGCCGGATGCAGGGCGGCGCGATGTTCGCGCCCAACTACATCGAGAACAAGCTCAAGTTCTTCCCCCAGATCAAGGAAGCCGTGTGCTTCGGCGATGCCCGCGACGAGGTCTGCGCCTTCGTCAACATCGACTTCGAGGCCGTGGGCAACTGGGCCGAACGGCGCGGCCTGGCCTATGGCGGCTATGTCGACCTGGCGGCCAAGCCCGAGGTGCTGGTGCTGGTGGCCGAGTGCATCGCCCAGGTCAACGCCGACCTGGCGAGCGAGGAAGGCATGGGCGACACCCAGATCGCGCGCTTCCTGGTGCTGCACAAGGAGCTCGACCCCGACGACGACGAACTCACGCGCACCCGCAAGGTGCGGCGCGGCTTCATCGCCGGCAAGTACGCGGTGCTGATCGAGGCGCTCTACGGCGGCAAGACCGAGCAGTTCATCGAGACCCAGGTCAAGTTCGAGGACGGCCGCACCGGCGCCGTCAGCGCGACGCTGAAGATCGTCGATGCCAAGCGCTTTCCACCCATGAAGGCGGCGGCATGAGCACGCGCAAGACCGGCGAGGTCATCCTCGACGTGCAGAACATTTCATTGAGCTTCGGCGGCGTCAAGGCGTTGACCGACATCAGCTTCGATGTCCGCGAGCACGAGGTGCGCGCGATCATCGGGCCCAACGGCGCCGGCAAGAGCTCGATGCTCAACTGCATCAACGGCGTCTACCAGCCGCAGCAGGGCCAGATCACCTTCCGCGGCCAGCACTTCAGGCACATGAATTCGCGCCAGGTGGCCGAGATGGGCGTGGCGCGCACCTTCCAGAACCTGGCGCTGTTCAAGGGCATGAGCGTGCTCGACAACATCATGACCGGGCGCAACCTCAAGATGAAGAGCGGCATCCTCGCGCAGGCGCTGCGCTGGGGGCCGGCGGCGCGCGAGGAGATCGCGCAGCGCGAGTTCGTCGAGCGGATCATCGACTTCCTCGAGATCCAGCTGCACCGCAAGACGCCCGTGGGCCGCCTGCCCTACGGCCTGCAGAAGCGGGTCGACCTCGGGCGCGCGCTGGCGATGGAGCCGCAGGTGCTGCTGCTCGACGAGCCGATGGCCGGCATGAACGTGGAAGAGAAGCAGGACATGAGCCGCTTCATCCTCGACGTCAACGACGAGTTCGGCACCACCATCGTGCTGATCGAGCACGACATGGGCGTGGTGATGGACATCTCCGACCGCGTGGTGGTGCTCGACTACGGCAAGAAGATCGGCGACGGCACGCCCGACGAGGTGCGCGGCAACGAGGACGTGATCCGGGCCTACCTGGGGACGGAACACTGATGGGCTTTTTTCTCGAAACCCTGTTCGGCGGCCTGATGGCCGGCATGCTCTACGCGCTGGTCGCGATCGGCTTCGTGCTGATCTTCAAGGCCTCGGGCGTCTTCAACTTCGCCCAGGGCGCGATGGTGCTGTTCGCGGCGCTCACCATGGCGCGCTTCGCCGAATGGATCCCGCGCTGGACCGGCCTCGACAACATGCTGCTGGTCAACCTGCTGGCGGCCGGCGTCGCGGCCGCCGCGATGGTGGTCGTGGCCTGGCTGGTCGAGCGGCTGGTGCTGCGCCACCTGGTCAACCAGGAAGGCATCACGCTGCTGATGGCGACGCTGGGCATCAGCTACTTCCTCGACGGCGCCGGCCAGCTGCTGTTCGGCAGCAGCACCTACAAGATCGACGTCGGCATGCCGAAGGATCCGATGATCGTGCTGGAGAACACCTTCCAGGGCGGCCTGCTGCTGAGCAAGGAAGACCTCTACGCCGCGGCGATGGCGGCCCTGCTGGTGGTGCTGCTTTCGCTGTTCTTCCAGAAGACCAAGACCGGCCGGGCGCTGCGCGCGGTGGCCGACGACCACCAGGCGGCGCAGTCGATCGGCATTCCGCTGGCCCGCATCTGGGTCATCGTCTGGTCGGTCGGCGGCCTGGTCGCGCTGGTGGCCGGGATCATCTGGGGCTCCAAGCTGGGCGTGCAGTACTCGATCTCGCTGGTGGCGCTGAAGGCCTTCCCGGTGGTGATCCTCGGCGGCCTGACCTCGGTGCCCGGCGCCATCCTGGGCGGCCTGATCATCGGCGTCGGCGAGAAGCTGTCGGAGATCTACCTCGGGCCGATGGTCGGCGGCGGGATCGAGAACTGGTTCGCCTACGTGCTGGCGCTCGCCTTCCTGCTGGTGCGGCCGCAAGGCCTGTTCGGCGACAAGATCATCGACCGCGTCTAGGGCTTCGACACCACCATGTTCTACCGCGAAAACGGCCAGTTCAAGACCAGCTACCAGAGCGACCTGCAGATTTTCCCGATCGCGCAGGACCGCATCGCGCTCGCGCTGTTCGCGCTGGTGGCCTTCGTCGCCGTGCCGATGCTGGCCAGCGACTACCTCTTCCGCGCCGTGCTGGTGCCCTTCCTGATCCTGTCGCTGGCGGCCATCGGGCTCAACGTGCTGGTCGGCTACTGCGGCCAGATCTCGCTCGGCACCGGCGCCTTCATGGCGGTCGGCGCCTATGCGGCCTACAACCTGAACGCGCGCATCGAAGGCATGCCGCTCCTGCTGTCGCTGATCGGCGGCGGACTCTGCGCGATGGCCTTCGGCATCCTGTTCGGCATTCCGAGCCTGCGCATCCGCGGCCTCTACCTCGCGGTGGCGACGCTGGCGGCGCAGTTCTTCACCGACTGGTTCACCAACCGGGTGGCCTGGGTCACGAACGGCTCCTCGTCGGGCTCGGTCAGTGTCTCGGCGCTGCAGTTCTTCGGCCTCGCGCTCGACACCCCGGCGCGCAAGTACCTGCTGTGCCTGTCGCTGCTGGTGCTGCTGGGGCTGGCGGCCAAGAACCTGGTGCGCGGCGCCATCGGCCGCGAATGGATGGCGATGCGCGACATGGACGTGGCCGCCGCGGTGATCGGCATCCGGCCGGTCTACGCCAAGCTCAGCGCCTTTGCGGTCAGCTCCTTCATCGTCGGCGTCGCCGGCGCGTTGTGGGGCTTCGTGCACCTGGGGGCCTGGGAGCCGGCCGCCTTCGGCATCGACAAGTCCTTCCAGCTGCTCTTCATGGTGATCATCGGCGGCCTTGGCTCGATCGTCGGCGCGGTGTTCGGCGCCGCCTTCATCGTGCTGCTGCCGCTGTTCCTGAACCTGGTGCCGCACTGGCTCGGTCTCGCGATCTCGACCGGCACCGCGAGCTTCCTCGAACACATGATCTTCGGCGCGCTGATCGTGTTCTTCCTGATCGTCGAGCCGCACGGCCTCGCCGCCCTGTGGGCCACGGCCCGGCAGAAGCTGCGGCTGTGGCCCTTCCCTCACTGACCCGTCCATTCAACAACAGGAGACACAGCATGAAGTTCCAGTCCATCGCTCTCGCGGCCGCCATCGCGGCGGCCGGGCTTTCGTCCGCGATGCTGCCGGCGCCGGCCCGGGCGCAGGCCGCCGGCGAGCAGTTCATCCCGCTCCTGGTCTACCGCACCGGGCAGTTCGCGCCGCTGGGCATCCCATGGGCCGACGGCAAGCAGGACTACCTCAAGCTGGTGAACGCGCGCGACGGCGGTGTCAACGGCGTCAAGCTCGCCTACGAGGAATGCGAAACCGCCTACGACGCGGCCAAGGGCGTCGAATGCTACGACCGCCTGAAGGCCAAGGGCAGCGGCGCCTCGGGCTTCGATCCGCAGTCGACCGGCATCACCTTCGCGGTGACCGACAAGGCCTTCAACGACAAGGTCTCGATCGAGACCATGGGCTACGGCCTGTCGCAGTCGGTCGACGGCACGGTGTTCGAATGGAACTTCCCGCTGCTGGGCACCTACTGGACCGCCACCGACGTGATCCTGCAGGACATCGCCAAGAAGGAGAAGGGCAGCCTCAAGGGCAAGAAGATCGCGCTGGTCTACCACGACTCGCCCTACGGCAAGGAACCGATCCTGCTGCTGCAGAAGCTGGCGGCGCAGGACGGCTTCGAGCTGGCCCTGTTCCCGGTCACGCCGCCCGGGGTCGAGCAGAAGTCGACCTGGCTGCAGATCCGCCAGCAGCGCCCGGACTACGTGCTGTTCTGGAGCGCCGGCGTGATGACCCCGGCCGGCATCCGCGAGGCCCAGGCCAGCGGCTTCCCGCGCGAGAAGATGTACTCGGTCTGGTGGGCCGGTTCGGACCATGACGTGAAGGACATCGGCGCCGGCGCCAAGGGCTACAACACGGTCACGATCCACAACAGCGCCTCGCGCGACAAGGTGCACGACGACCTGAAGAAGTTCGTCTACGACAAGGGCCAGGGCACGGCCGCCAACGCCGACGAGATCGGCGTCATGGCCCACACCCGCGGCATGATGATCTCCATGCTGCAGGTGGAAGCCATCCGCGCGGCGCAGGAGAAGTACGGCAAGGGCAAGCCGCTGACGCCCGAGCAGGTGCGCTGGGGCTACGAGAACCTCGACCTCTCGGCCGACAAGCTCAAGGCGCTGGGCTTCGGCGAGATCATGCGGCCGATCAAGACCTCGTGCAGCAACCACATGGGCACCGACTGGGCGCGCATCGCGCAATGGGACGGAGCCAAGTGGCAGGTGCAGCCCGACTGGTACCAGGCGCGCAAGGCCAACCTCGACCCGCTGGTCGCGGAGTACTCGGCCAAGTACGCGAAAGACAAGAACATCAAGCCGCGCTCCTGCAGCTGAGCGGCCCGACGCAGCACGCCATGGTCAACGCATCCGCGCCCGCGCCGGCAGCCCCGCTGCTGGAGGTCAACGGCATCGAGGTCATCTACAACCACGTGATCCTGGTGCTCAAGGGCGTCTCGCTCACGGTGCCGGAGGGCGGCATCGTGGCGCTGCTGGGCGGCAACGGCGCGGGCAAGACGACCACGCTGCGCGCCGTGTCGAACCTGCTGGCGGGCGAGCGCGGCGCGGTGACCAAGGGCACCATCGAGCTGCGCGGCGAGCGCATCGAGGCCCTGTCGCCCGCGGCGCTGGTCAAGCGCGGCCTGATCCAGGTGATGGAGGGCCGCCACTGCTTCGCCCACCTGTCGATCGAGGACAACCTGATGACCGGCGCCTACACCCGCACCGACGGCAAGGCCGCGATCGCGCAGACGCTCGAGAAGGTCTACGCCTACTTCCCGCGCCTGAAGACGCGGCGCACGTCGCAGGCCGCCTACACCTCGGGCGGCGAGCAGCAGATGTGCGCCATCGGCCGGGCGCTGATGGCCAGCCCCAACATGGTGCTGCTCGACGAGCCCTCGATGGGGCTGGCGCCGCAGATTGTCGACGAGGTGTTCGGCATCGTGCGCGACCTGAACGAGAAGGAAGGCGTGACCTTCCTGCTCGCGGAGCAGAACACCAACATGGCGCTGCGCTACGCCGACTACGGCTACATCCTGGAGAACGGCCGCATCGTGATGGACGGCGAGGCGAAGAGCCTGCGCGAGAACGAGGACGTCAAGGAGTTCTATCTCGGCGTCGGTGGCGCCGACCGCAAGAGCTTCCGCGACGTGAAGAGCTACAAGCGACGCAAACGGTGGTTGGCATGACGGATTTCTACGATGCGCTCGAGGTCCGCGACCCGGCCGAGCGCGAGCGCGACCTGCTGGCGGCGCTGCCCAGGCAGGTGCTGCAGGCCCAGTCCGCGACCGCGGCCTTCGGCCACATCCTCGGCGGCGTCAAGCCGGCCGACATCGCGAGCCGCGAGGCACTGGCGACGCTGCCCGTCACGCGCAAGTCCGAACTGCTGGCGCTGCAGCAGGCGCGCCGCGCCAGCGACCCCTTCGGCGGCTTCTCGGCGCTGCGCTTCGGGCCCCGCATGCCGCGCGTGTTCGCCAGCCCCGGCACCATCTACGAGCCCGAAGGCGAGGCGAGCGACTACTGGCGCACGGCGCGCGCGCTGTTCGCGGCCGGCTTTCGGGGCGGCGAACTGGTGCACAACTGCTTCAGCTACCACATGACGCCAGCCGGATCGATCATGGACAGCGGCGCCCGCGCGCTCGGCTGCACCGTGTTCGCCGGCGGCACCGGCCAGACCGAGCAGCAGGTCGAGGCCATCGCCGAGCTGCGGCCGGCGGGCTACATCGGCACGCCGAGCTTCCTCCGAATCCTGATCGAGAAGGCGGCCGAAAAGAACATCGCGCTCGCCTCGCTGACCAAGGCGCTGGTCTCGGGCGAAGCCTTTCCGCCCAGCCTGCGCGACTGGATGGCCGAGCGCGGCGTGGCCGGCATGCAGTGCTACGCCACCGCCGACCTCGGCCTGATCGCCTACGAGACCTCGGCCCGCGAAGGCCTGGTGCTGGACGAAGGCGTGATCGTCGAGATCGTGCGCCCGGGCACCGGCGATCCGGTGCCCGCGGGCGAAGTCGGCGAGGTGGTCGTCACCACCTTCAATCCCGACTATCCGCTGGTCCGCTTCGGCACCGGCGACCTGTCGGCCGTGCTGCCCGGGCACTGCCCCACGGGCCGCACCAACACGCGCATCCGGGGCTGGCTCGGCCGCGCCGACCAGACCACCAAGGTGCGCGGCATGTTCGTGCATCCGGGCCAGGTGGCGGAGATCGCGCGGCGCTTTCCGGAGGTGCAGCGGGCCCGGCTGGTGGTCGAGGGCGAGATGGCCGACGACCGCATGACGCTGCGGCTCGAATGCCCGGCGGCGCCCGCGGGCCTGGCCGAGCGCATCGCCGAGGCGATCCGCGATGTCACCAAGCTGCGCGGCGCGGTCGAGCTGGTGGCGCCCGGCAGCCTGCCCAACGATGGCAAGGTGATCGAAGACGCACGCAGCTATCAATAAGATGGAAGATGGCGGCCGCGAACAGGAGCTTTCGAGATGACCCCCCACGACCTCTACCAACAGAAGCTGCAGCCGGCCGCAGAGGCCGTGCGCCAGGTGTGCGACGGCGACCTGATCATCGTGCCGACCGGGGTCGGTGAGCCGCCCGCGCTGCTCACCGCGCTGTCGGCCCAGCGGCGCGACTTCAAGGACGTGAAGGTGGCGCAGATCCTGGCGATGCGCAAGTACGCCTACATCGACCCCGAGACCACGCAGCACGTGCGCCACGTCGCCCTGTTCTTCGGCGGCGCGACCCGCGCCGGCGGACAGGAAGGCTGGATCGACTTCATCCCCAACTACTTCTCGGAGATCCCGGCCCAGATCGAGCGCGGCCAGATCCCGGCCGACGTGGTCTTCAGCATGGCTTCGCCGATGGACGCCCACGGCTACTTCGCGCTCAGCCTGGGGGCCGACTACACGATGGCGGCGGTGGCCCGGGCCCGCGCGGTGGTGCTCGAGGTGAACCCCAACGTGCCCTTCGCCAACGGCAACTGCCACGTGCATGTCTCGCAGGTCGCGGCGCTGGTGGAGAGCAGCGACCCGGTGCTGGAGGTCGGCCTGCCGAAGATCGGCCCGGTGCAGCAGGCCATCGGCAAGCATGTCGCCGCGCTGATCGAGGACGGGTCGACCCTCCAGATCGGCTACGGCGGCATTCCCGACGCGGTCGTGATGCAGCTCACGGACAAGCGCGACCTGGGCATCCACACCGAGATGCTGGGCGACGGCATCCTGACCTTGATCGAGGCCGGCGTGGTCACCAACCGGCGCAAGAACTACCTGCCCGGCAAGACGATCGCGACCTTCGCGCTCGGCTCGAACAAGCTGTACCGCTTCATGGACCGCAACCCGGCGGTGGAGATCCATCCCGTCAACTTCACCAACGACCCGGCGCTGGCGGGCCTGAACGACAACCTGGTCGCCATCAACGCCACCTTGCAGATCGACCTGCTGGGCCAGTGCGGCTCCGAGAGCCTGGGCCATGCCCCCTTCTCGGGCACCGGCGGCCAGTCCGACTTCGTGCGCGCCGCCAACCGCTCGCGCGGCGGCAAGGCCTTCATCGTGCTGCCTTCGACGGCCAAGGGCGACACGATCTCGCGCATCGTGCCCTCGCTGTCGCCGGGCACGCACGTCAGCACGAGCAAGAACGACATCAACTACGTGGTCACCGAGCACGGCGTGGCCGAGCTGCGCGGCAAGTCGGCCAAGCAGCGGGCACAGGCACTGATCGCGATCGCGCATCCGGATTTCCGCGCCGAGCTGACCGAGCAGGCGAAGCGCGCGAAGCTGCTCTGATCAGCCCTGGGCGGTCCGCCGGTCGCGCGCATCGAGCCCGCGCTCCCAGGCGCGCAGGCCCCGGTGCCAGGCCCGCAGGCGCTCGTCCGGCGCTGCGGCGCCGTGGCCCGACGACGATGCGATGAGTTGGTCGAGCAGGATCTCCTGGTCGGCGCTGAGTTGCTCGGGAAACACCGGCTGCACCGTGACCACCTGGTCGCCGCGCGCGCCGCTGCGCCCGTTCGGATAGCCCTCGCCCGGCAGCCGGTAGGTCAAGCGGTCGCGGCGCAAGGCCAGCGAGCGCAGGCCTGCAAGGGTGGGCAGCTGGATGGTTCGGTTGGCGATCCAGGCGAAGCCGTCGACCGGCATCTCGCAGCGCAGCGTGCCGTCGTCGTCGAGTTCGAAGAAGGGGTGGGCCAGCAGTTCGACCCGAAGCTCGAGATCGGCCGGCGGCGGATTGGCGCGCGCGCGCCGGCCGTCGACGTGCAGCAGGTCGCCGTGGCGCACGCCGGGCGGGATGCGCACCTTGACCTGGTAGGCGCGCGTCTGGGTCCCGGCACCCTCGCAGTCCGGACAGCTTCGCTGGGCGATGCCGCCGCCGTGGCAGGCGACGCACTCGCTCATGCCGCCGGGCCAGCCGAAGAAGGAGCGCTTGGCCACCGCGCCCGAGCCGCCGCAGAGCGCGCAGTTGCCGCCGAGCACCTGGTGGCCGGCCCCGTCGCAGGTGGCGCAGGCCAGGGTCATCCGGCCGCGCAGCGACTTGATGCTGCCGGCGGCCGCCTCCTCGAGCGTGAGCTTGACCTTGCGATGGATGGGCCGGCGCCGGGGTTCATCGGCGTCTTCGGCAGCGGCCGGGGCGGGCTCGGCGTCGTCGGCCGGCGCGGGCGCCGGGCGGGCGGGGAAGCCGGCATTGCGAATGGCCTCGAAGGCCTGGTTGATCCGCTGCATCCGGGCGACGGCATCGGCGCTGCCGTTGCGGTCGGGGTGCCACTGCGAGGCCAGCCGTCGCCAGGCGGCCTTGACTTCACGCTCGGTGGCGTCGGAAGCCAGTCCCAGTTCGGCGAAAGCGTTGTCGGTGCCCATCGGCGCGAATTATCCACGAGCATGCGCGTCGACGGGCATGCTCCTTGCGGCAGCCAGAGCGCAATGGAACCGATCCCCCGCCCGCCGATGACCCACGCCTTCTTCCAGCCGCCCCACGCTTCGCGCCATGCCCTGCGCAACCTGCGCGCCCCCCGCTGCCTGGTGTCGCCCGCGCTGCCGGCCGACACCGGCGACGACCTGGTCGCGATCGACCTGCTGATCGACGACGGCCGCATCGCCGCCATCGACCTGGCCGGCCGCATGCCCGCCGAATGGGGGCCGGACCTCGACGCCTCGATGGTGCTGCCCGGCCTGGTCGACTGCCACACGCACCTCGACAAGGGCCACATCTGGCCGCGCCAGGCCAACCCGACCGGCGACGGCGCGGGGGCCTCGATGGCCACCATGCGCGACCGCCAGGCGAACTGGAACGCGGAGGACGTGCGGCGGCGCATGGAGTTCGGCCTCGCCACCGCCTATGCCAAGGGCGTGGTTGCGATCAGCACCCACCTCGACTCCCTCGCGCCCCAGGCATCGATCTCGTTTCCGGTGCTGCGCGAGGTGCGCGAGCGCTGGGCCGGGCGCATCGACCTCCAGGTGTCGTCGATCGCGCCGCTCGACATCTTCCTCACCGACGAGGGCCGCCGGCTGGCCGACATCGTGGCCGAGAGCGGCGGCAAGCTGGGCTGCGTGACGCGATCCGCGGCCTTTCCGAGCGAAACGATGCCGCCGGAACTCGACGAGGCGCTGGTGCGCGTGTTCACGCTGGCCGGCGAGCGGGGGCTGGACCTCGACCTGCATGTCGACGAATCGACCGACCCGCGCGCACGGGCGCTGATCCGGGTCGCCCGCCATGCGGTGGGCCAGGGCTTCAAGGGCCGCGTGCTGTGCGGCCACGTCACCTCGCTGGCCCTGCAGACCGACGAATTCATCGAAGAGACGATCGCCGCCTGCCGCGATGCCGGCATCGACATCGTGAGCCTGCCGACCGTCAACATGTACCTGCAGGACCGCAGCCCCGGGGCGCGCACCCCGCGCTGGCGCGGCGTGACCGTGCTGCACGAGATGAAGGCGCGCGGGCTGCGGGTGGCGGTGGCCGGCGACAACTGCCGAGATCCGTTCCATGCCTACGGCGACCACGACATGCTCGACACCTTCACCCAGGCGGTGAAGATCCTGCACCTGGACCATCCGCTCGGCGACTGGATCCGCGCCGCCAGCGAGACGCCGGCGGCGATCATGGGCATCGACCGCGGCGTGTTGAAGGTCGGGGCGAGCGCCGACCTGCTGGTGCTCAAGGCCCGCAACTATTCGGAGATGCTGTCGCGCACGCAGTTCGACCGCACCGTGCTGCGCGGCGGGCGGGCGATCGACACCACGCTGCCGGACTACCGGCTGCTGGATGATCTGATGCAGGTCTGAAGGGACGGTCTGGCGGCCGCCGGGCCATCCTACCCGGCGATGTAGTGCTGCAGCTGCTCGATGATGAAGGTCTGCTCGGACATGATGCCCTTGACCAGGTCGCCGATGGAGATCAGGCCGACCAGCTTGCCGTCCTGCATCACCGGCAGGTGGCGGATGCGGCTCTGGGTCATCAGCGCCATGCAGTCCTCGGTGGTCTGGTCGGGCCGCACGTAGATCACGGCCGGCGTCATGACGTCGCGCAGGGGCGTGTCCTTCGACGATCGCGCCAGCAGCACGACCTTGCGCGCGTAGTCGCGCTCGGTGATCATGCCGACGATCTTCTCGCCCTCCATCACGAGCAGCGCGCCGACGTTCTTCTCCGCCATCAGCGCCAGCGCTTCGTATACCGTTGCGGAAGGCTCGATCGAATACACGACCGCGTCGCCCTTCGCCTTGAGGATTTCTGCCACAGTTTTCATGCGTTCTATTCTGCGCGGCGCGTGGACCCTCCACAAGCGCAAGCCAACGGCCTCGACGAAGGGTTTCGGTGCCGTGCCCGCGCTTCCGCTGCGCTGCCGTGGTGCGCAAGGCGGGCCACGGTGTCGGCGACGCGACCATTTCCGGCTTCTGGGCGTGCGATTTGCACACTTTCGTGTCAATCAACGAGCCGGGTCGTTTTGGTGCGTGCCGATGGCCGGCTGTGTCGCTCCTGTAACCGATCGACACAAGAATGCGCAAGGCTTCAGCTTCGCGTCCCCGTCTCGATGCCGACGACCAGCAGCGGCAGCAGTTCCTCGGCCTTGCCGTGCAGCACCGCGGTGGCCGAATCGTCGAGCGCCAGCGGCTCGGCGTTGAGGGTGATGAGCTGCCCGCCGTTGGCGAGCGCCAGCTGGGGCAGGTCGGCGGCGGGATAGACCACCGCGGTGCTGCCGACCAGCACGAAGACGTCCGACGCCTCGGCCGCCACCTGGGCATCGAGCAGCGCGCCCTTGTTGAGCATCTCGCCGAACATCACGACGTCCGGGCGCGCCCGCCGGCCACAGCGGATGCAGCGCTGGAACAGCCAGGGCCCGCGGCGGTTGCCGCAGTGGTCGCAGCGCCAGCGCTGCAGGGCGCCGTGCAGTTCGAGCACGTCGACGGCGCCGGCGCGGGTCAGCAGGCCGTCGACGTTCTGCGTCACCAGCCGCGTCGCCGGGCGCAGCCGCTGCAGCCGCGCCAGCGCGAGGTGGGCGGGATTGGGCTGGGCCGCCTCGACCACGCGCAGCCGCTCGGCCCAGAACTTCGTGAATCCCGCGGGGTCGCGTTCCAGGTCCTCGGCGTGCGAGAAGCGCAGCGCGGCCTGGTTCATCCACAGGCCGTCGGCATCGCGGTAGGTCGGAATGCCCGAGGCCTTGGACAGGCCCGCGCCGGAGAAGACCACGATGCGCCGGGCCGCGCGCAGCAGTTCGACGGCGAGCTCGAGCGCGATGCTCTCGCTCATACGGCCCGGGTCGCGCTCATTGGCCGAGCCCCGCCAGGCAGACGTACTTGATCTCCAGGAATTCGTCGAGCCCGTACTTGGAACCCTCGCGCCCCAGGCCCGACTGCTTGACGCCGCCGAACGGCGCCTCGGCGGTCGAGATCAGGCCGGTGTTGACGCCGACGATGCCGCATTCGAGCGCCTCGGCGACCCGCATGACGCGGCCGATGTCACGGCTGTAGAAGTAAGAGGCCAGCCCGAACTCGGTGGCGTTGGCCTGCGCGATCGCCGCTTCCTCGGTGTCGAAGGCGAAGATCGGCGCCAGCGGCCCGAAGGTTTCTTCGTGCGCCACCAGCATGTCGGCCGTGGCGCCGCCGATCACGGTCGGCTCGTAGAAGCGTCCGCCCAGCGCGTGGCGCTTGCCGCCGGCCAGCACCCGGGCGCCCTTGGCCAGCGCGTCGGCCACATGCTCCTCGATCTTGGCCACCGCCTTGTCGTCGATCAGCGGGCCCTGGGTGACGCCGGGCTCGGTGCCGTCGCCGACCCGGAGCGCGTTCACCCTGGCGACCAGCTTCTGCGTGAAGGCCTCGAGCACGCCACGCTGCACGTAGATGCGATTGGCGCAGACGCAGGTCTGGCCGGTGTTGCGGTACTTGGAGACCATCGCGCCCTCGACGGCGGCGTCGATGTCGGCGTCGTCGAAGACGATGAAGGGCGCATTGCCGCCGAGCTCGAGCGAGAGCTTCTTGATGGTGTCGGCCGACTGCTTCATCAGCGTGCGGCCCACCTCGGTCGAGCCGGTGAAGGTGAGCTTGCGCACGATCGGGCTGCGCGTCATCTCGCCGCCGATCTTCGAGGCCGAGCCGGTCAGCACCGACAGGAGCCCCTTGGGCACGCCCGCGCGATCGGCCAGTTCGGCGAAGGCCAGCGCCGAGAACGGCGTCTGGCTCGCCGGCTTGACCACCATCGCGCAGCCGGCCGCCAGCGCCGGGCCGGCCTTGCGGGTCAGCATGGCGGTCGGGAAGTTCCAGGGCGTGATGGCCGCCGTGACGCCGACCGGCTGCTTGAGCGCCAGGATGCGGCGGTCGGCCTGCGGCGCCGGGATGGTGTCGCCGTAGACCCGGCGCGCCTCCTCGGCGAACCACTCGATGAAGGAGGCCGCATAGGCGATCTCGCCCTTGCTCTCGGCCAGCGGCTTGCCCTGCTCGGTGGTCATGATGAGCGCCAGGTCGTCCTGGTGGGCGAGCATCAGGTCGTTGAGACGGCGCAGGATGGCCGAGCGCTCCTTGGCCGGGCGCCTGGCCCAGGCGCGCTGGGCGACTTCGGCGGCCGCAATGGCGCGCACGGTCTCGGCGCTGCCGCACAGGGGCACGCTGCCGATCGGCTGGCCATTGGCCGGATTGCTGACCGGGAGGGTCTCGCGCGCGTCCGCATCGGCCCATTCGCCGGCGATGAAGGCCTGCTGGCGCAGCAGGGTCGGGTCCTTGAGTTTCAGCATGCTTGTCGCTCCATGGGTCTGGAAATGCAGGAGGGAACGATACCCGCGACAGCGTCCCGGCGCCGGCCCGGGGCCGCAAATCCGCCCTTCGCCCCCATTCCTTGGCCTGCATCAAGCACTTGGGGGAAAACAGCGATGTTCAGCCTCTGGCCAGACTATAAGATCGCTGCCTTTCTACTCGGAGACCGCATGAAGACACTGCTCGCAATCACCGCGCTGGCCGCCCTCGCGGCAGGCGCGCACGCCCAGGACTTCCCGGGCAGCAAGCCCATCAGCATCGTGGTGCCTTTCGCCGCCGGCGGCCCGACCGACCGCGTCGCGCGCGACCTCGCGGAGGCCCTGCGCAAGCCGCTGGGCGGCGGCAGCATCGTGATCGACAACGTCCCCGGCGCCGGCAGCTCGATCGGCGCCGCCAAGGTGGCGCGCGCCAACCCGGACGGGTACACCCTGCTGCTCAACCACATCGGCATGTCGACGATTCCGACCCTGGTGCGCAACGTGCCGTTCAAGGTCGAGACCGACTTCGAATACCTGGGCATCGTCAACGACGTGCCGATGACGCTGATCGCCAAACCCCAGATGGCGGCCAACAACTACAAGGAGCTGAGCGCCTGGATCGCCGCCAACAAGGGCAAGATCAACCTCGGCAATGCCGGCATCGGCTCGGCCTCGCACCTGTGCGGCCTGCTCTACCAGACCGCCATGAAGACCGAGATGACCCCGGTGCCGTACAAGGGCACCGCACCCGCCATCACCGACCTGATCGGCGGCCAGATCGACCTGCTGTGCGACCAGACCACCAACACCTCGCCGCAGATCGAGGCCAAGAAGGTCAAGGCCTATGCCGTGACCACGTCCCAGCGCCTGACGACGCCGCTGCTGAAGAACCTGCCGACCCTCCAGGAAGAGGGCCTGAAGGGCTTCGAGGTCACGATCTGGCACGGCTTCTACGCCCCCAAGGGCACGCCGCCGGCCATCACCAAGAAGCTCAACGATGCGCTCAAGGTGGCCCTGAAGGACCCCGAGTTCATCAAGAAGCAGGAAGGCCTGGGCGCGGTGGTCGCGAGCGACGGCCGCATCGAGCCCGAAGGCCACAAGAAGTTCGTGGCCGCGGAAATCGCCAAGTGGAGCCCGATCATCAAGGCGGCCGGTGTCTACGCAGACTGATCCCCGCCCCTGAACAAAAAAGCCGCCGGCGCGAAAGCCCGGCGGCTTTTTTCATGGCACGGTCACTTCGGCCGGATCGCGTCGGCCGTTCCCTGGATGAAGGCCTTGATCTTGTCGACATCCTCGGGCGTGAGCTTGCCCGTGAAGTCGGGCATGCCGCGCTCCATCGCCGGTCCCTTGAAGACGAACTTGTCGAGGTTCTCGATGAAGCTGGCGTTCATGTAGCCGAGGTTCGGGATGTTGCCGCCGCGGTCGACGCCGGGCACGCCGTGGCAGAAGACGCAGTTGCTCACGTACAGGTAGGTCCCGGCCTCGACCTTGGCCGGGTCGTACTTGACGCCCTGCAGCAGCTTGTCCATGCGGTACTGCACGAACTCCGGCTTGGGCGCGTTGCCGCCGGCCACGAAGGTGTAGACGGTGCCCGGCCCCTGGCGCTCGGTGGCGCGCTGGGCCAGGCCGTAGACGCCGCCCCAGCCCACCGCCACCGACACGTACTGCTTGCCGTCGACCATGTAGGTGGCCGGCGCCGCGACCACGCCGGTGCCGGTCGGCGTCTCCCAGAGCTTCTCGCCGGTCCTGGCGTTGTAGGCCACCAGGCGGCCGTCGGCCGTGCCCTGGAACACCAGGTTGCCCGCCGTGGTCAGCGTGCCGCCGTTCCAGGGCGACGCGTAGTCGACGCCCCAGGCCTCCTTCTGCGCGACCGGGTCCCAGGCCACCAGGCGGCCCATCGGCTTGCTGGTCGGCGGCGCGGCATTGGCGAACATCGCCGTGTTCCATCCCAGCGCGGCGTGCGGCCGGCCCGGCGCGTTCTCGTTGAACTTCCAGTCCTTGTCGTCCATCAGGTTCAGCGGCACATGCTGGGCCGGCAGGTAGGCCAGCCCGGTCTGCGGGTTGTAGGACATCGGGTGCCAGTTGTGGGCGCCGAAGGGCCCGGGGATGCTGTCGCCAGGCTTGGTGTTCTGGCGCGCCGCGGCGATCTCGATCGGCCGGCCGTTCTTGTCGTAGCCCGTGGCCCAGTTGACCTCGACGAAGTTCTTGGCCGAGATGAACTTGCCGTTGGTGCGGTCGATGACGAAGAAGAAGCCGTTCTTGGGCGCGTGCAGGATCACCTTGCGCGGCTTGCCGCCGACCTTGATGTCGGCCAGGATCATCGGCTGCGTCGAGGTGTAGTCCCAGTTGTCGCCGGGCGTCTCCTGGTAGTGCCACTTGTACTTGCCGGTGTCGGGGTCGAGCGCCACGATCGACGCCAGGTAGAGGTTGTCGCCGCCCTTCGGGCTGCGCTGGCTGTGGGCCCACGGCGAGCCGTTGCCGGTGCCGATGTACATCAGGTTCAGCTCGGGATCGAAGGTGAGCGAATCCCACGCCGTGCCGCCGCCGCCCGCCTCCCAGTACTTGCCGCTCGGGTCCCAGGTCTTCGCGGCCTTGGCCATCGAGGCGTCCTCGAAGGGCTTGGACGGATCGCCCGGCACCACGAACCAGCGCCACTTCTGGTCGCCGGAGGCCGCGTCGTAGGCGGTGACGTAGCCTCGCACGCCGTACTCGGCGCCGCCGTTGCCGATGATCACCTTGCCCTTGAAGACCCGGGGAGCGCCGGTGATGGTGTAGGAGCGGTTGTGGTCGATGATCGTGTCCTTCTCCCACGCCACCTGGCCGGTGGCGGCGTCGAGCGCGATCAGCCGGCCGTCGTAGGAGGCCACGTAGACCTTGCCCTGGTACAGCGCCACGCCGCGGTTGACCACGTCGCAGCAGCCCCTGAAGCCTTTCGAACGGTCGACCTTGGGGTCGTAGCTCCAGATCTTCTTGCCGGTGCGCGCGTCTATCGCATGCACCACGCTCCAGGACGCGGTCACGTACATGATGCCGTCGACCACCAGCGGCGTGGCCTCGACGCCGCGCGTGGACTGGAGGTCGTAGGACCAGGCCAGACCGAGTTCCTTGACGTTGCCCGCGTTGACCTGGTCGAGCTTGCTGAAGCGGGTCTCGGCGTAGTCGAGGCCGTAGCTGGGCCAGTCAGGCGTCTTGGCGGCATTGGCGCGGATGAAGGCGCCGTCGACCTTCTGCGTGGCGGCCTTGATGTGCTCCGGCGAGCCCTTGGCCGATTGCGCCAGCGCGCCCGCGGCACCCAGGCACAGCAGCGCGCCGAGCGCCAGCGCGGCGTGGATCTTCTTCATCGTGTGGTCTCCTGTCGTTGTGAGACGAAGGATCGGCCGTGCCGGCGCTTTGTTCATCCTCGGGATTTCCCTAGAGCCCGGCTGTTCCATTGCGGAACAAATTCGAGCCTCTTTCCCTGCCCTGGAGGCGCCCGTGCCCCTTTCGACGCGAAGCCCGGCGGGCGGCCCTCGACAGCTGTTCGCCAACACCCACGCCGAACGCGCCGCGCTGGCCCGGACCCAGTTCTTCGAGGAGGGCGTGCGGCCTTCCGGGCTGGTCGGCGAGGCCGTGATCCAGTCCTGGATGCGCTGCGCCCGCAGCCATGCCGACACCCGGCGGACGATCGCCTTCGACGCGGTCACGCCGAGCCGGCTGCATGCCACGCTGGCGCGCAACCACGACCTGCTCGCAGCGGCGCGCGGCGAACTCGTGGGCATGGAAAGCTCGCTCGCCGGCACCGACTGCCGGGTGCTGCTGACCGACGCCCAGGGGGTGATCGTCCACGTGACGCACCACCCGGCCGCAGCGGCGCAGCCGATCATGCGCCGGACCGCCCGGCTGGGCGTCAACATCGCCGAGAGCGTGGTCGGCACCACCGCGCCGGGCATCGTCGCGCGCACCGGCCAGGCCTGCACGGTCGATGGCGCCGAGCACTACTTCGAATGCCTGCGGACCATGCAGTGCGCAGCGGCGCCGATCCGCGACGTCCACGGCCGGCTGGCCGGCGTGCTCGACCTGTCGGTGGAGTCGCGCCGCTTCGGCTTCGATGCGGCCTCGATGGTCGCCCTCTACGCCACCACGATCGAGAACCGCCTGCTGCTGGCGCAGTCGCACGACCGCCTGGTGCTGCGCTTCCAGGCCAGCCCGACCTTGCTGGGCACGCCGCTGGAGGCCCTCGCGGGCATCGCCGACGACGGCACCGTGGCCTGGCTCAATGCCGCGGGCGCGCGGCTGATCGGCGGCCTGCCCGAGGCTGGCCCTTGCGATGCCGAGTGGCTGTTCGGCCTCGATCTGGCCGGGCTGCTTCGGCTTGCCCGCCGCGACGCCGCGCAGCCGCTGCGGCTGGCGAGCGGACTGGGCGTCTGGCTGCAGGCACGCAGGCAGGCGCGCGACGGCATCGACTTCGGCCACGCGGTGTGCGTGCCCTCGGCGACCCCGGCCCCGACCGCCGCGGCGCCGGCGGCCGGCGCGGACGATGCGCCGCCACCGGCCGGGACCGCCGGCGGCCCGGACGCCGGCGACACCACCCTGCAGGGCCACAGCCGCAAGCTGATCGAGGACACGCTGGCGGCCCATCACGGCAACATCTCGCTGGCGGCGCGGCAGCTGCGGGTCTCGCGCGGCACGCTGTACCGGCGGCTGCGGCGCTGGCGCGAAGGCACAATCGATCCATGAGCGTTCAGGCCTTGCGATCCACCTTCGGCCACAACTGCCATTGGTGCGGCCTGCCGATGGATTTCGCGGAGCCCCGCAGCGACCCCGATTCGGCCACCATCGAGCACCTCAACGACTCGACCCTCGGCGGCGTTCGAAAGCAGCAGCACCGGCGACTCTCGCATGCGATCTGCAACCAGACTCGCAACGAATTCAAGCTCCAGGCCGAACGGCAGTTCCAGCGCTGGATCGAAGAGCGCCGGACCTCCGCGGCCACAGGCGACTGACGCGCCCGCGCGTTACACCTCGGCCTGTCATCCGGCCGACCAGCGGCGCGTTGTACGAACAGCCGGTCCTGGTTCGAGGGCTGGCCGATCGTCCCCAAACCTCACTCCTACATCGACGCTCATGAAACGCACTCTTCTCGCCCTCGTTGCCGCCGCCTTCGCCCTTGCCGCCGGCGCCTCCTTCGCCGCGACGCCAGCAGACGCCGCAGCGCCCACCGCCACCAAGGCCAAGGCCAAGACCGCCAAGACGGCCAAGAAGTCCACCCACAAGGCCTCGCACAAGGTCGCCCACCAGAAGACGGCGAAGTCCGCGGCCTGACGCCGGCCCGGCACGACACGAAAAGGTCCCGTCGGGACCTTTTTTTCTGCCCGCGCGTCAGCCCTGGGCCGGGAGGCGCCGGGCCTCCGAGCTCGGATGCAGCGGGCGCAGGTACTCGTGCAGCGCCAGCGCGGCGGCCCCCACGGCGGGGGCCCACTGGCCGTAGCGCGCCGCCCGCACCACCGGCGCGGGCAGGCCGGCGCTGTCGGCGTAGCGCTGCACGGTGGCGATGGCGCCGCGCAGGAAGTCCGGATGCGCCTCGCACGACTTGCCGCCGACCACGATCGCGCGCGGCTCGAAGGTGACCCACAGGTTCTGCAGCAGCACGCCCAGGTAACCGGCGGCCCTGGCCGGCCCGTCGGCGCTGCCGTCGAGCACCCGCGCGCCCAAGAACACCTCGGCGCAGCCGTTGCGGCCGCACGAGCAGCGCGGCCCGTCGATCTGCAGCACGGTGTGGCCGATCTCGCCGGCCATGCCGCCGGCGCCGGTGAACAGGCGGTCGTTGAGCACCACGCCGGCGCCGACCCCGACGTCGCAGCTCACGAAGATCAGCGGGTCCTCGCCCTCGCCGTCCGAGAACTCGAACTCGCCGAGCACCCCGGCATCGGCGTCGTTCTGCAGCTGCACCGCGATGCCCGCCAGCCCTTCGCGCGCCAGGGCCTCGCCGAGCAGCGGCAGGAAGTCGAGGTTGCGCCAGCCGAGGTTGGGCGCGAAGCGCACCATGCCGGTGGCGTCGTCGAGCGCCCCCGGCACGCCGACCCCGATGCCCGACAGCTGCAGGCCGGCGGCAGCCAGGTGGGCGTGCGCGGCCGCCGCCATCCGCGCCACCTGCGCGCAGGCCACCCGCGGTGCACGCTCGGCCAGCGGCTGCGAAGCGGAATGAAGAACCTCGCCCCGGAGCGAGACGCAGACCACGCGCACCGTCTCGACCGCGATCTCGACGCCCACCAGCGCGCGCACGCCGACGTTGATCGACAGCGGCGTCGACGGCCGCCCCAGTCCGTCGGCGACCGGCGCGCCGGCCTCGTCGAGCCAGCCGTCGTCGAGCAGCTCGCGCACCAGCAGGCTGACGGTCGACTTGGTGAGGCCGCTCTCGGCGGCCAGCCGGGCGCGCGACAGGCCGGGCTGCGCCCGCAGCAGCCGCAGCAGCACGCTGCGGTTGATGCGCTTGACCAGCTGCTGGTCGCCCGTGGTCTTCATCCGGCGTGTTCGGCCTGCGGCTTTCCCTCGGGCCGCTTGCCCGCGATGATCATTCCGAGCACCTCGTCCTCGGTGACGTCGGCGGTGCGGTAGGTGCCGACCAGCCGGCCGTTCTTCATCACCGCCAGGCGGTCGCTGAGGCCGAACACGTCGGGCATGTCGTGGGTGATCAGGAAGATGCCCACGCCGTCGGCCTTGAGCTGCTTGACGAGCGCGCCGACCATCGCGGTCTCCTCCGGCCCGAGCGCCGCGCAGGGCTCGTCCATGATCAGGATGCGGGCGTTGAAGTACAGCGCCCGCGAGATCGCCACCACCTGCCGCTGGCCGCCCGACAGGCGCCGCACCGGCACCCGGATGTTGGTGAAGTTCTTGTTGAGGCGATGGAAGACCTTGCGTGCCTGGCCTTCCATGAAATGGTCGTCGAGCGTGCGCCAGGGCGTGAGCTTCTCGCGGCCGAGGAACAGGTTGGCGACCGAGTCGAGGTTGTCGGCCAGCGCCAGGGTCTGGTAGATGGTCTCGATGCCCTGGGCCTGGGCTTCGGAGGGCGTGCGGATGTTGACCTTCTCGCCGGCGATCAGCGTGTCGCCGGAGTCGATCGGATAGGCGCCCGCGAGCATCTTCATCAGGGTCGACTTGCCGGCGCCGTTGTGGCCCAGCAGCGCGACCACTTCGCCGGGATAGAGGTTGACGCTGACGCCGTCGACCGCCTTCACGCCGCCGAAGGCCTTGCGGATCTCGCGCAGTTCGACCAGGGGTGGGTGGGCGCTCATCTAGTTCTCTCCGAACTTCTTGCGGTACAGCACGTCGAAGACGACCGCCACGATCAGCACCTGGCCGATGATCACCATCCGCTTGCCGATCGGCACGTCGAGCAGCAGCATGCCGCTGTCGAGCGACTGCATGATCAGCGCCCCCAGCACCGAGCCGAAGATCGAACCGCTGCCGCCGGCCAGCGCCGTGCCGCCGATCACCGCCGCCGCGATCACGTACAGCTCCATGCCGGTGCCGAGCGAATTGGTGCCGGCGTTGAGCCGGGCGATCGAAACGATCGCGGCGATCGTCACCAGCACCGCGAGCAGCGCGAACAGCATCAGCGTCACGCGCTTGACCGGAATGCCGACCAGCGCCGCCGCGTCCGGGTTGCCGCCCATGGCGAACACATAGCGCCCGAACCGGGTGCGGTG
Organism: Variovorax davisae; assembly: GCF_030316845.1. GTDB lineage: Bacteria > Pseudomonadota > Gammaproteobacteria > Burkholderiales > Burkholderiaceae_C > Variovorax > Variovorax davisae. The sequence goes on along the minus strand of NZ_JASZYS010000005.1, from coordinate 180,807 downwards.
CACGATGAACGACAGCACCACCGCCACCACCGCCCAGATCAGCACCGGGATCGGGATGCCCTGGGCCTCGGTCTTGGACGAGATCTGGTAGCTGTTCATGGTGGCGGCGAAGGCCAGCACCACGGCCGCGGGCAGCGCGGCCAGCAGCAGGTCCAGCCACAGGGGCTCGACCGGCATCTCGTGGCGCTGCCGCGCGCGCCGCTTTTGCAGCATGCGCGCGAAGATCACGACCGCCACCAGCGCCGCCAGCGCCCAGGACGCCGTGGTGCCGATGCCGCCGTCGTAGCCGCCGCCCAGGCGCTGGAAGAATTCGTCGTTCACCGGCTGCGTCTTGCCGTCGGCCACCAGGAAGGCGGCGCCCCGGAACGACATCAGCCCGCCCAGCGTGACCACGAACGACGGCACGCCGAGCACCGCGGTCAGCCCGCCCTGGTAGAGCGACACCAGCAGCGCCACCGCCAGCCCGGCGAGGCTCGCGGCCGGCCAGGACCAGCCGGCCGTGTACTGCAGGTAGGCCACCAGCACGCCGACGAAGCCCATCACCGAGCCGACCGAGAGGTCGATGTGGCGGGCCACGATGATCAGCACCATGACGGTCGAGACGATGCCGACCACCGCGGTCTGCTGCGCGATGTTGTAGAGGTTCTCGGGCGACAGGAAGACGCCGCCCGACAGCACGTGGAAGACGATCGCCATCACCACCAGCAGCACGCTCATGAGCAGCAGCCGGAGATCGACGCCGCTGCGGCGCCACAAGCCGGGGGCGGAACTCATTCGCTTACTTGCAGGCCGAAGGGGCCTTGTCGCCGGAGACGCCCTTGCAGAGTTCGTCCTTCTTGATCCAGCCGGCCTTGACCACCACGTCGAGGTTGTCGCGCGTGATCGGCACTGGGGTCAGGAAGCGCGAGGAGATCGCCACCTTCTTCTCGCCGCCGCTCCAGTCGGCCGCCTTCTCGGCCGGCTTGCCGGCGGCCAGCGCCACGGCCGCCGAGGCCGCCTCGCGGCCCAGCTCGCGCGAATCCTTCCACACCGACACGGTCTGGGTGCCGAGCGCGATCCGGTTGAGGGCCGCGAAGTCGGCGTCCTGGCCCGACACCGGGATGCCGCGGATGCCCTTGGCCGTGAGCGCCGCCACCGCACCGCCGGCGGTGCCGTCGTTCGAGGCCACCACCGCATCGACCTTGTTGCCCGCCTTGGTGAGGATCTGCTCCATGTTCTTCTGCGCCACCTCGGGCTTCCAGCCTTCGGTGAATTCGTCGCCGACGATCTTGATGTCGCCCTTCTTGACCGCCTCGGCGATCACCTCCTGCTGGCCGGCGCGCAGGAAGTTGGCGTTCGGGTCGGTCGGCGAGCCCTTGATCATCACGTAGTTGCCCTTGGGCTGGAGCTTGTAGACCGCGCGCGCCTGCATCCGGCCGACCTCGGTGTTGTCGAAGGTGATGTAGAACACGCCGGGCGTCTCGATCAGCCGGTCGTAGGCCACCACCGGCACCTTCTGCTTCAGTGCCTTGTTGACCGCCGGCAGGATCGCGTCCTTGTCCATCGCCAGCACGATCAGCGCCTTGGCGCCCTTCGACATCAGGCCCTCGATGTCGCCGAGCTGCTTCTCGGGCGAGCCGCCGGCGTCGGCACTGATGTACTTGGCGCCGAGCTTCTCGAGCTGGGCCTTGATGGCGGCCTCGTCGGTCTTCCAGCGCTCTTCCTGGAAGTTGGACCAGCTCACGCCGACCACGGTCTGGGCGCAAGCGCCGAGCGCGGTCAGTCCGAGGGCCAGGGCGGTCAGTGTCGGTGCGAACTTCATGGTCGGTCTCCAGGTTTGAATTAGTTTGAGCGACGAACTATGTCAGCAGGCCTGGGTATCGGCATCGGGACATTCCCTGCGGGTAAATGCGCTGCGCCTGATTGGTCACGATCGATACGATTTCGCGAGCAACGCACGCCGTGTACGTCGTGGAGACAAGATGGACCCTGAAATTTCAGCCCCCGAGCGCCTGGCGCTCTACCGCACGATGGTGCGCATTCGCGCCTTCGAGAATGCCGCCGAGGTGGCCAGCCAGGGCGGTGTCAGCGCCTACGGCCAGGAGGCGGCGGGCGCCGCCAAGGTGCGCGGCCCGCTGCACCTGTCGACCGGCCAGGAGGCGGTGCCGGCCGGCGTCTGCGCCCACCTGGGCCACGCCGACTACCTGACCTCGACCCATCGCGGCCACGGCCACACGCTGGCCAAGGGCGCCGACCTGGGCCGCATGATGGCCGAGCTGTTCGGCAAGGCCAGCGGCTTCAACGGCGGCAAGGGCGGCTCGATGCACATCGCCGACTTCTCGGTCGGCATGCTGGGCGCCAACGGCGTGGTGGCGGCCGGCCTGCCGATCGCGGTCGGCGCGGCCCACGCGCAGAAACTGCAGAGGAAGGACGCCATCACGGTCTGCTTCTTCGGCGACGGCGCGATCAACCGCGGGCCCTTCCTCGAGTCGCTGAACTGGGCCCGGGTCTACCGGCTTCCGGTGCTGTTCGTCTGCGAGGACAACCGCTGGAGCGCCACCACCGCCAGCGGGCCGATGACCGCGGGCGACGGCGCCTCGGCCCGGGCCGAGGCCATGGACATCGCCGCCACCCAGGTCGACGGCAACGAGGTGTTCGAGGTCCACGCGGCGGCTCGCCGCCTGGTCGCCGAGGTGCGCGCCGGCCGCGGGCCCCGCCTGCTGCACGCGCTCACCTACCGGGTCAAGGGCCATGTCTCGGTCGATCCGGCCGCCTACCGCGACCCGGCCGAGCTGGCCGCGGCGCTCGAGACCGACCCGATCGCAAGGGCCCGCGCCCGGCTGACGGCCGGCGGCATCGACGCCGCGGCGCTGGCCGCGATCGAGAACCAGGCCCACGCCGAGGTCGAGGCCGCGGTCGCCGCCGCCGACGCCGCGCCGTGGCCCGAGGCCGCTGCCGCCTTCACCGACGTGCAGACCACCGGAGCCGGCCAATGGACATGATCCACGAGCCGGCCGCCGCCGTGCTTCAGCTCGGCTACGCCGAAGCCGCCGTGCTGGCGGTCCAGCGCGAGATGGAAGCCGACCCTCGCGTGGTGGTGCTCGGCGAAGATGTCGGCCGCGGCGGCATCTTCGGCCAGTACAGGGGCCTGCAGCAGCGCTTCGGCGCCGAGCGCGTGATCGACACGCCGATCTCCGAGGCCGCGATCATGGGCGCCGGCGTCGGCATGGCGCTGGCCGGGCTGCGCCCGGTGGTCGAGATGCGGGTGGTCGATTTCGCGCTCTGCGGCATGGACGAACTGGTCAACCAGGCGGCCAAGAACCGCTTCATGTTCGGCGGCCAGGGCCGCGTGCCGCTGGTCGCGCGCATGCCCGGCGGCATCTGGGACGCCTCGGCGGCCCAGCACTCGCAATCGCTCGAGGCCTGGTTCGCGCACCTGCCCGGCGTGGTGGTGGCCTGCCCGTCGACGCCGCAGGACAACTATTCGCTGCTGCGCGCGGCCCTGCAATGCGGCGATCCGGTGGTCTACATCGAACACAAGACGCTCTGGGGCGCGCGCGGACCGGTCGACGAAAGCCTGCCCGTGGCGCTCGGCAAGGCGGCCCGGCGGCGCCGCGGCGACGCGCTGACCCTGGTCAGCTGGGGCCGGCAGATGCAGGTCTGCGACGCCGCCTGCGACACGTTGGCGGCCGAGGGCATCGACGCCGACCTGATCGACCTGCGCACCTTGTGGCCGTGGGACCGCGAGGCGGTGCTGGCCTCCTGCGGCCGCACCGGCCGGCTGCTGGTGGTGCACGAGGCGGTGCAGGCAGCGGGCTTCGGCGCCGAGATCGCCGCCAGCGCGGCCGAGGCGACCGGCTGCCGGGTGGCGCGGCTCGGCGCGCCGCGCATTCCGGTGGGCTACGCGCCGGTGCTGGAAGCCCAGTCGCGGGTCGGTGCCGGTCAGATCGCGAGCGCAGCCCGGAAACTGCTCGGATGAACCACGACGACCCGGCACCGACCGTGGAGGACATGGTCTTCCTCAAGCTGGTGCGGGTCGTCAACCTGACGGCGCGGCCGTTCCAGCAGCGGGTCGGCCGGCTGCACCAGCTCACGCTCAACGAGTGGCGCACGATGGCGCTGCTGGGCGCCCGACCCGGCCTCACCGCCACCCGGCTCGCCGACCTCACCGGGCTCGACAAGATGGCGGTGAGCCGAGCCCTTGCGGGCCTGCAGCGGGCTGGCCGGCTGCACCGCCACGAAGACCCGACCGACCAGCGCCGCAGCCGGCTCTATCTGAGCAGCGCCGGCAAGGCCGTGCACGCGGTGGTCGCGCTGCAGGCGCGCGAGCGCGAGGCCGAGCTCTTCGCCGGCGTCGCCGCCCCCGAGCTGCAGCAGCTCAACGCCACGCTCGACAAGCTGATCGCCTCGGTGGCCTGCAGCAGCGCCGGCCCGGCGCCCGGGGTTTCCACCCGCGACGCCGAAGCGCCTTAGCCGTTAAAACAGGCCCATGAACACCTATGCTTCTCTTTCGCGCCGCGCCGCCCTGACGCTGGCCGCGGGCGCCGCGCTCGCCCTCCTCGCCGGGCCCGCCGCGGCGCAGGCCAACTGGCCGACCAAGCCGGTGCGCATCGTCGTGCCCTTCGCGCCCGGCGGCACCACCGACATCCTCGCGCGCGCCGTCGCCCCCGAGCTGTCGAAGGCCTTCGGCCAGCAGTTCATCGTCGACAACCGCGCCGGCGCCGGCGGCAACGTGGGGGCCGAGATCGTCGCCCGGGCGCCGAACGACGGCTACACGCTGCTGATGGGCACGGTCGGCACCCACGGCATCAACCGCGCGCTCTACCCCAAGCTGCCCTACGACCCGATCAAGGACTTCGTGCCGATCACGCTGGTCGCGGCGGTGCCCAACGTGATGGAAATGAACGTCGACAAGGCCCGCGCCCTCAACATCAACAACGTGGCCGACTTCGTCAAGTACGCCAAGGCCAACCCCGGCAAGCTCAACATGGCGTCCAGCGGCAGCGGCACCTCGATCCACCTGGCGGGCGAGCTGTTCAAGAGCATGACCGGCAGCTACATGACCCACATCCCGTACCGGGGCTCGGGTCCGGCGCTGATGGACATGGTCGGCGGCAACGCCGACGTGATGTTCGACAACCTGCCCTCCTCGATGCAGCAGATCAAGGGCGGCAAACTGAAGGCGCTGGCCGTGACCAGCGCCCAGCGCTCGCCGGCCCTGCCCGACGTGCCGACCGTCGAGGAAGCCGGCGGCCCCGCACTCAAGGGCTACGAGGCCAGTTCCTGGTTCGGCCTGCTGGCGCCGGCCGGCACGCCAGCCGATATCGTCAACCACATCCAGCAGGAAGTGGCGAAGGCGCTCGCCACGCCGGCCGTGAAGGAAAAGATGCTGGCCCAGGGCGCGATCCCGAGCGGCAATTCGCCGGTCGATTTCGCCAAGCTGATCGACGCCGAGCACGTCAAGTGGGCGAAGGTCGTGAAAGCGTCCGGCGCAAAGGTCGACTGACCCCAGGGCGAGCTAAACCTCCCAGATCACGTCCTTGCCGTCGGCCAGGGAGTCCTTGAGCATGTGCAGCAGGGGCGTCGCGCGCTGGCGCAGGCCGACATGCTGCTTCTCGGCCTCGTTGTCGTGCCCTTCCACCGCGTAGGCGTCGGCGTTGTGGGCGTTTTCGCCCTCGCGGGCCATGGCGGCCTCGAGCGCCGCGATGGCAGCCGGCATCTGGTCGACCGTGATCACGCCCTTGGGCGCGGGCGCCCGGCCGATGATCTCGAACAACTGACGCGCGTTCACTTCGAGCATCACGAAGGGGGGCGTGGCCCGCGATTGGAATCGATACAGCATGAAGCCTCTCTTTACTTGTTGTAGATGTAGTCGCGGGTGAAAGGGTACTCCGATTGCGCGCCGCGCAGCGACCGCGCGTCGACCTGCCCGTCGGGCTTGGTCGACAGCATCTGGTGCAGCGAGATCCAGCCCTGCTCGAAGCTCATCGCCGAGCCGGCCAGGTAGAGCCGGTAGGCGCGCAGGATGCGCTCGGCATTCTCGGCCTGGCGGCCGCCGCTCTTCTGCAGCACCTCGCGCGCCTCGTCGAGCCGGGCCTCCAGCGTGTCCGACCAGGCCCACAGCGTGCGCGCGTAGTGCGGCCGCAGGTTCTCGGTGTCGACCATCTCGAACCCCGCTGCCGCGGTCTCGCGCAGCACGTGGGTCACGTGCAGCAGTTCGCCGCCCGGGAAAATGTACTTCTCGATGAAGTCGCCCATGCCGGCGCCGAGCTGCCGGTAGTCGAGCTGGCCCGAGGTGATGCCGTGGTTCATCACCAGCCCGCCGGGCGCCAGCAGCGCATGCAGCTTGCGGAAATAGGTCCCCATGTTGGCGCTGCCCACATGCTCGAACATGCCGACCGACGAGATCTTGTCGAAGGGCTGGGCGACGTCGAGCTGGCGGTAATCGCGCAACTCGACCCGGACCCGGCCCTGCAGCCCCTTCGCCTCGATCAGGCGCTGCACGTGGGCATGCTGGTTCTTCGACAGCGTGATGCCGGTGGCATCCACGCCGTAGTGCTCGGCCGCCCACATCAGCAGCGCACCCCAGCCCGAGCCGATGTCCAGGTAGCGCTCGCCCGGCTTCAGCATCAGCTTGCGGCAGATGTGGTCGAGCTTGGCCTCCTGGGCCTGGGCCAGCGTCATGTCCGTGTCGCGGAAATAGGCGCACGAATAGACCCGCCGCGGATCCAGCCACAAGGCGTAGAAATCGTCCGAGACATCGTAGTGGAACTCGATCTGGGCCGCGTCCTTGCCCAGCGAATGCGAGCCGCGCGACTTGGCGCGGCGCTGCAGGCGGCTCCACCAGCCGGTGTTGGTCTCGGCCGGATTGCCGGGCAGCAGCCCGACGGCGGCATCGATCAGGTCGCGCATGGCGCCTTCGATCTGGACCCGGCCCTCCACATAGGCCTCGCCGATGGCGCCGATCTGGCGCCGCCCGAGCTTGGCCAGTTCGGACCAGTCCTTGAAGGCCAGGGTGACGCGGGCGCCGGCCTGGGCGACCTGCCGGCCATCGGGGAGTTGCAGCGCGATGGGAACGGACAGCGAGGAAAGCTGGGACTCGATCTTCGGAATCAGGCTTTGCATACAGAACATTCTTGCCAGCGGAAACGGCCCCGTCAACCGCAGGGGCATGGAACTTCGGGCTTCCCATGGTTGACACGAGATCGTTTATGTCTAAACTATTTATCCATGAATAGCTTTACCCCGAATCTTCGCCGCGTGCTGTGCATCGGCGGCGGCCCCGCAGGGCTCTACTTCGCGCTGCTGATGAAGGCCCGCCAGCCTTCGCTGGAGATCACGGTGATCGAGCGAAACCGCCCCTTCGACACCTTCGGCTGGGGCGTGGTGCTGAGCGACCAGACGCTGGCCAACCTGGCCGCCGCCGACGCGCCGACCGCCAAGCTGATCGGCAACGAGTTCCATCACTGGGACGACATCCAGGTCTTCTTCAAGGGCCGGCAGGTGCGCTCGGGCGGCCACGGCTTCTGCGGCATCGGCCGCAAGCGGCTGCTCAACATCCTGCAGGAGCGCTGCCTCGAGCTCGGCGTCGAGCTGGTGTTCGAGACCGACGCCACCGACGACCTGGCCCTGGCGGCGCAATACAAGGCCGACCTCGTGATCGCCAGCGACGGCCTCAACAGCCGCATCCGCCAGCGCTACGCCGAGGTCTACCAGCCCGACATCGACCTGCGCCAGTGCCGCTTCGTCTGGCTCGGCACCCACCAGACCTTCGACGCCTTCACCTTCGCCTTCGAACAGACCGAGCACGGCTGGTTCCAGGCCCACGCCTACCAGTTCGACGACAAGACCTCGACCTTCATCGTCGAGACGCCCGAGGCCGTCTGGCAGGCCCACGGCCTCGACAAGATGGAGCAGCCCGAGGCCATCGCCTTCTGCGAGAAGCTGTTCGCCAAGTACCTGGGCGGCCACACGCTGATCAGCAACGCCACCCACCTGCGCGGCTCGGCCAACTGGATCCGCTTCCCGCGCGTGGTCTGCAATCACTGGACGCACCGCGTCGAGGTCGACGGCCGCACGGTGCCGGTGGTGCTGATGGGCGATGCCGCCCACACCGCGCACTTCTCCATCGGCTCCGGCACCAAGCTGGCGCTGGAAGACGCGATCGACCTGGCCAACGAGTTCGAAAGCGGCGCCGACATCGACCCGGTGCTCGAAGCCTACGAGGCCCGGCGCAGCGTCGAAGTGCTGAAGATCCAGAACGCGGCGCGCAACTCCACCGAATGGTTCGAGAACGTGCCGCGCTACACCGGCATGCAGATCGAACAGTTCGCCTATTCGCTGCTCACGCGCTCGCAGCGCATCAGCCACGAGAACCTGCGGCTGCGCGACACGCAGTGGCTGGGCGGCTACGAACAGTGGCTGTCCGGCGGCAAGCCGATCGCACCGATGTTGATGCCGCTCAAGGTGCGCGGCCTCGAACTCAAGAACCGCATCGTCGTCTCGCCCATGGCCACCTACAGCGCGGTCGACGGCGTGCCGCAGGACTTCCTGCTGGTGCACCTGGGCGCCCGCGCGCTCGGCGGCGCCGCGATGGTGATGGTCGAGATGACCAGCCCGACGCCCGAAGGCCGCATCACGCCGGCCTGCACCGGGCTCTACAACGACACGCAACAGGCCGCCTTCCAGCGCATCGTCGACTTCGTCCACGGACAGTCGAGCGCGAAGATCGGCATGCAGCTCGGCCACAGCGGCCCCAAGGGCTCGACCCAGGTCGGCTGGGAAGGCACCGACGAGCCGCTCCCCACCGGCAACTGGCCGCTGCTGTCGGCCAGCGCGCTGGCCTACGGCGAGCAGAACCAGCTGCCGGCGGCCATGACCCGCGACCAGATGGACCTGATGCGCGACCAGTTCGTCGCCTCGGCCCGCCGCGCGGCCGAGATCGGCTTCGACTGGCTCGAGCTGCACTGCGCCCACGGCTACCTGCTGTCGGCCTTCCTGAGCCCGCTGACGAATCTGCGCACCGACGATTGCGGCGGCAGCCTCGAGAACCGGCTGCGCTACCCGCTCGAGGTATTCCGCGCGATGCGCGCCGCCTGGCCGGCCGAGCGCCCGATGAGCGTGCGCATCTCGGCCCACGACTGGGCGCCGGGCGGCAACACCGACGCCGACGCGGTGGTCATGGCGCGCGCCTTCAAGGAAGCCGGCGCCGACTTCATCGACGTCTCGTCGGGCCAGACCACGCGGGCCGCCAAGCCGGTGTACGGCCGCATGTACCAGACGCCCTTCGCCGACCGGATCCGCAACGAGGTCGGCATCTCGACCATCGCGGTCGGCGCCATCACCGACGCCGACCAGGCCAACAGCATCATCGCGGCCGGCCGCGCCGACCTCTGCGCCATCGCCCGGCCGCATCTGGCCGACCCGGCCTGGACCTTGCACGAGGCGGCCAAGCTGCAAAGCCGCGAGGTCGACTGGCCGAAGCAATACCTGAGCGGGCGCGACCAGATGTACCGCGAGATCGCCAAGCAGCAGCAGCTGGCGGCGGCGCTGGCGGCCGCTCCGCGCGCCGCCGAAGAGGAGCAATGACCATGGACTTGGAGGCACGCGCCCACAGCGAGCACCCGGACGAGCTCCGGCTCTGGCTGCGGCTGCTGACCTGCACCCAGCTGATCGAGAAGCAGGTGCGCAACGAGCTGCGCGAGCAGTTCGCCACCACCTTGCCGCGCTTCGACCTGATGTCGCAGCTCGAGCGCGCGCCCGAGGGGCTCAAGATGAACGAGCTGTCGCGCCGCATGATGGTCACCGGCGGCAACGTCACCGGCATCACCGACCAGCTGGTGACCGAAGGCCTGGTCGAACGCGTCGACGTCGCGGGCGACCGCCGGGCCTGGCGGGTGCGCCTCACGGCGCGCGGGCGCAAGCTCTTCAACGACATGGCGCACCAGCACGAAGCCTGGATCTGCGACGCCTTCGCGTCGCTGAGCCCGAAAGAAATCAACCAGCTCCACAAGCTGCTCGGCAAGGTCAAGCAGCACTCGCATCAACAAATGGCGGAGGCCCTATGAAGCACTACATCGGCGCGGCAAGTCCCATGCGCGCACAGTTCGAACCCAAGGCCGGCTACCAGGCCGAGCATTTCTCGTGGGCCTTCGAGGCCGGCGTCGGCACCATCACGCTGAACCGCCCGGAGCGCAAGAACCCGCTCACCTTCGATTCCTACGGCGAGCTGCGCGACCTGTTCCGGGCGCTGAACTACGCGACCGACGTCAAGGCGATCGTGGTCACGGGCGCCGGCGGCAATTTCTGCTCGGGCGGCGACGTCCACGAGATCATCGGCCCGCTGACCCGCATGACGATGCCCGAGCTGCTCGAGTTCACCCGCATGACCGGCGACCTCGTGAAGGCGATCCGCCATTGCCCGCAGCCGATCGTCGGCGCCATCGACGGCGTCTGCGCCGGCGCCGGCGCCATGATCGCGCTGGCCTGCGACCTGCGCTACGGCTCGCCCGCAACCAAGACCGCCTTCCTGTTCACGCGGGTCGGCCTGGCCGGCGCCGACATGGGCGCCTGCGCGCTGCTGCCGCGTGTGATCGGCCAGGGCCGCGCCTCCGAGCTGCTGTTCACCGGCCGCGCGATGACGGCGCAAGAAGGCCAGGCCTGGGGCTTCTTCAACGCCCTGCACGACAGCGACGCCCTGCTCGCCGCCGCCACCGCGGTCGCCCGCGACCTGGCCGAAGGCCCGAGCTTCGCCCACGGCATGACCAAGACCATGCTGTCGCAGGAATGGTCGATGACCATCGACCAGGCGATCGAGGCCGAGGCCCAGGCGCAGGCGATCTGCATGCAGACCGAAGACTTCAAGCGCGCCTACGAGGCCTTCTCGGCCAAGCGCAAGCCCGTCTTCCAGGGAGACTGATCGCATGGCCGCATCCGCTGTAGACCCCTCGACGGCGCATCTCGCGCTGCCCTTCTTCGACGAGGCGCACCGGGCCCTCGCCCGCGACCTGCTGCCCTGGGCCGCGGCCCAGGCGGTGGACGAGCGCGACGACCGCGCCGCCTGCCGCGACTGGGTCAGGCGCCTGGGCGACGGCGGCTGGCTGCGCTACTGCGTGCCGGCCTCTTCCGGCGGCGCGCTGGAGCGCCTCGACTCGCGCGCCCTGGTGCTGCTGCGCGAGACGCTGGCCTTCCACTCGCCGCTGGCCGATTTCGCCTTCGCGATGCAGGGCCTGGGCAGCGGCGCCATCACGCTCGCCGGCAGCGCCGCGCAGCAGGCCGACTACCTGGCGCCGGTCGGACGCGGCGACAAGATCGCCGCCTTCGCCCTCAGCGAGCCCGAGGCCGGCTCCGACGTCGGTGCCATGGCGATGCGCGCAGAGCCGACGGCCGACGGCTGGCGCCTCACGGGCCAGAAGACCTGGATCAGCAACGGCGGCATCGCCGACTTCTACTGCGTCTTCGCCAAGACCGATCCGGCCGCCGGCTCGCGCGGCATCACGGCCTTCATCGTCGACGCCAGCACGCCCGGCCTCGACACCTCGGCCCACATCGACGTGATGGCGCCGCATCCGCTCGCGACCCTGCGCTTCGACGGCTGCACGGTGCCGCGCACGGCCCAGCTGGGCGAGCTCCACGGCGGCTTCAAGCTCGCGATGCGCACGCTCGACATCTTCCGCGCCTCGGTGGCGGGGGCGGCGCTCGGCATGGCGCGGCGGGCCTTGTCCGAGGCCATCCAGCACGCCAAGAAGCGCAAGATGTTCGGCCAGACCCTGGCCGACTTCCAGCTTACCCAGGCCAAGCTCGGCGAGATGGCGGCGTTGATCGACGGCGCCGCGCTGCTCACCTACCGCGCGGCCTGGATGCGCGACGACAGCGAGCGCCGCGGCGCCCCCGCAGCCGGCGACCTCACGGCCGCCGCCGCGATGGCCAAGATGTGCGCCACCGAGAACGCCAGCCGGGTGATCGACATGGCGCTGCAGATGCACGGCGGCCTCGGCGTCAAGGTCGGGACCAAGGTCGAAAGCCTCTACCGCGACATCCGTTCGCTGCGCATCTACGAAGGCGCGACCGAAGTCCAGCAACTGATCATCGGCAAGGCCGTTCTGAGGAACCCATGAGCTCCAGCGCGCAGACCGATCGTTTCGTGCATGACCGCCTGCCGCCGGCGGATCAGCTGCCGGTTTTCCGCTACGACCTGCCCGAACTGCAGTTGCCCGACCAGCTCAACCTGGTCGAGGAACTGCTCGACAAGGCGCTCGACCGGGGCTTCGCCGACCGGCCGATGCTGCGTTCCCCGGGGCGCACGCTCAGCTATGCCGAGTCGGCGCTCGAGGTCAACCGGATCGCCCAGGTGCTGACCGAGGACCTCGGCCTGGTGCCGGGCAACCGGGTGCTGCTGCGCGGCGGCAATTCGATCCCGATGGCGCTGGCCTGGCTGGCCGTGGTCAAGGCCGGCATGATCGCGGTCGCGACCATGCCGCTCTTGCGCGCCAAGGAGCTCGGCGAGATCATCGACAAGGCGCAGCCCACGGTCGCGCTGTGCGAGGGCAAGCTGCTCGACGAGCTGGAGGCCGCGCAGCGGGCGCATCCGGTGCTGCGCACGATCGTCGCCTTCAACCAGCTCGACGCCCCCGACTCCCTGACCATCCGCGCGGCCGCCAAGAGCGGCGTCTTCCAGGCCTGCCCGACGGCGGCCGACGACATCGCCCTGCTGGCCTTCACCTCGGGCACCACCGGCAAGCCCAAGGCCCCGGTCACGACCCACCGCGACGTGCTGGCGATGTGCCAGACCTGGCCGCGCCACGTGCTGAAGGCGCGCAGCGACGACATCGTGATCGGTTCGCCGCCGCTGGCCTTCACCTTCGGGCTCGGCGGCCTGCTGGTGTTTCCGATGTGGGCCGGCGCCTCGGTGTACTTCCACGACAAGGGCTACACGCCCGAGAACATGGTCGAGGTGATCCGCGCGGTCGGCGCCACCATCTGCTACACGGCGCCCACCTTCTATCGCCAGATGGCCGCCTTCGCCAAGGCCGCGGGCGTGCCCAGCCTGCGCATCAGCGTGAGCGCCGGCGAGGCCCTGCCCGACGCCACCCGCCAGCTGTGGAAGCAGGCCACCGGCCTCGAGATGCTCGACGGCATCGGCGGCACCGAGGTGTTCCACATCTACATCTCGGCCGCTGGCGACCAGGTCCGGCGCGGCGCGGTCGGCAAGGCCGTGCCGGGCTTCACGGCCCGGATCGTCGACGACGAAGGGCGCGAAGTGCCCCGCGGCACGGTCGGCAAGCTGGCCATCATCGGTCCGGTCGGCTGCCGCTACCTCGACGACCCGCGCCAGGCGGACTATGTGCGCGACGGCTGGAACTACCCCGGCGATGCCTTCGTCGAGGACGAGGACGGCTATTTCTTCTACCAGTCGCGCGCCGACGACATGATCGTCACCGCCGGCTACAACGTCGGCGGCCCGGAAGTCGAAGACGCGCTGCTGAAGCACCCGGCGGTCGCCGAGTGCGGCGTGATCGGCAAGCCCGACGACGAGCGCGGCATGATCGTCAAGGCGTTCTGCGTGCTCAAGCCCGGGCACACGGGCGACGCGGCCCTGACCAAGGCGCTGCAGGAGCACGTCAAGGCCACCATCGCACCGTACAAATACCCGCGTGAAATCACCTTCGTGGCCAACCTGCCGCGCACCGAGACCGGAAAACTCCAGAGATTCAAATTGAGGCAACTGACATGATCAAGCACCTTCAACCTCCAGGCTGGCTGCCCCCCAAGGGCTATGCCAACGGCATCGCCGCCCGCGGCACGCAAATCTTCGTCGGCGGACAGATCGGCTGGAATTCGCAGCAGCAATTCGAGACCGACGATTTCATCGCCCAGACCGGCCAGGCGCTGCGCAATATCGTCGAGGTGCTGCGCGAAGCCGGCGCGGGCCCGGAGCACATGGTGCGCATGACCTGGTACATCACCGACCGCGACGAGTACAACAGCCGCCTGGGCGAACTGGGCCCGGTGTACCGCGAGGCCATGGGCCGCAATTTCCCGGCGATGACCTGCGTCCAGGTGGCCAAGCTGGTCGAGGCGCGGGCCAAAGTCGAGATCGAGGTGACGGCCGTATTGCCTGACTGACCCGTGGCCACGGCAGTGGCCATCTGAAAACGCCAAAAACAAAAAAGCCCACTCGAAAGTGGGCTTTTTTGCTTCGTCGACAACCTTTTGGGGGTTGTCGGGAATTTGGTTGCGCGAGCAAGATTTGAACTTGCGACCTTTGGGTTATGAGCCCAACGAGCTACCAGGCTGCTCCATCGCGCGGCAAGATGGAATTATATACTATTCTGCGGCGTTTTGCGAATCGTCCGAAGTTTCTGTCACTTCGGGGCGATCGACCAGTTCGACCAGCGCCATGGGCGCGTTGTCGCCGACGCGGAAACCCATTTTCAGGATGCGCGTGTAGCCGCCAGGACGTGCCTGGTAGCGCGGGCCGAGTTCGCCGAACAGCTTGACGACCATGTCGCGGTCGCGCAGGCGGTCGAAGGCGAGGCGCTTGTTGGCGACGGTCGGCTTCTTGGCGAGCGTGATCATCGGCTCGATGACGCGGCGCAGTTCCTTGGCCTTGGGGACCGTGGTCTTGATGGCCTCGTGCTCGATGAGCGAGTTCATCATGTTCTGCAGCATCGCGAGGCGGTGCGAGCTGGTGCGGTTGAGTTTGCGGAGTCCGTGTCCGTGACGCATGGTGCTTTCCTTTACTTTATAAAAACAGGCAGCCGTATCAGGTACTGCCCGGTGCACTGGCCCTCTTCTTCAGGGCCAACTTCGAATTATCGCTTATCGAGACCGGCCGGCGGCCAGCTCTCGAGCTTCATGCCCAAGGTCAGGCCGCGCGAGGCGAGCACTTCCTTGATTTCGTTGAGCGACTTGCGACCCAGGTTCGGGGTCTTGAGCAGCTCGTTCTCGGTGCGCTGGATCAGGTCACCGATGTAGTAGATGTTTTCGGCCTTCAGGCAGTTGGCCGAACGCACCGTGAGTTCGAGCTCGTCGACCGGGCGCAGCAGGATCGGGTCGAACTGCTGGGCGCTGCGCGGTGCCGGCGCATCGAATGCAGCGAGTTCGCCGCCTTCGAGCTGGGCGAACACAGCCAGTTGCTCCACCAGGATCTTGGCCGAGGCGCGGACCGCGTCTTCGGCGGTGATCGCACCGTTGGTCTCGATTTCGACCAGCAGCTTGTCGAGGTCGGTGCGCTGTTCGACACGGGCGCTTTCGACCGTGTAGCTCACGCGC
The DNA here is from genome assembly GCF_030316845.1 of Variovorax davisae. Classification (GTDB taxonomy): domain Bacteria; phylum Pseudomonadota; class Gammaproteobacteria; order Burkholderiales; family Burkholderiaceae_C; genus Variovorax; species Variovorax davisae. The sequence goes on along the minus strand of NZ_JASZYS010000005.1, from coordinate 165,555 downwards.
TTGACCGGCGAGAACGAAGCGTCCAGCACGATCCGGCCGATCGACTTGGTCGGCTCGTCGGCGTAGCGGCGCATCGTGCCGGGCACGTAGCCGCGGCCCTTCTCGACCTTGATCTGCATGTCGAGCTTGCCTCCTTGCGACAGGTGGGCGATCACGTGGTCCGGGTTGATGATCTCGACGTCGTGCGGCGTCTGGATGTCCGAAGCGGTGACCGGGCCTTCGCCGTCCTTGCGCAGGCTCAGCGTGACTTCATCGCGGTTGTGGAGCTTGAACACCACGCCCTTGAGGTTCAACAGGATGTTGACGACGTCTTCCTGCACGCCATCGATCGACGAGTACTCGTGCAGCACGCCGGCGATCGTGACTTCGGTGGCCGAATAGCCGACCATGGACGACAGCAGGACGCGGCGCAGTGCATTGCCGAGCGTGTGGCCGTAGCCGCGCTCGAACGGCTCGAGCGTGACCTTCGCCTTGTTGGGCGCGAGTTGCTCGACCTGGATGGTCTTGGGTTTCAGCAGGGTTGTTTGCATGCAGACTTCCTCTCAATACCCCCGGCTCGTTACACCGGTAAGGCTGGTGAAGCGCCCGGCGGGAGTGAATCCCGGCGGGAACAAAAAATCAAAAGTACGGGCCGCGTCAGCGGCACGTTATCGTCCGTTATCGCGAGTACAGTTCGACGATCAGCGATTCGTTGATGTCGGCTGCGAATTCGTCGCGATCGGGGACCTTCTTGAAGGTGCCTTCCGCCTTGTCGGCGTTGACTTCGACCCAGGCCGGCATGCCCACTTGGGCGGCCAGTTGCAGCGCTTCGGCCACGCGGGTCTGCTTCTTCGACTTGTCGCGGACGGCGATCACGTCGCCGGTCTTGACCAGGTACGACGGGATGTTGACCGACTGGCCGTTCACCGTGATCGCCTTGTGCGACACCAGCTGGCGTGCTTCGGCGCGCGTCGAGCCGAAGCCCATGCGGTAGACCACGTTGTCCAGGCGCGATTCGAGGATGAACAGCAGGTTCGCGCCGGTGTTGCCACGGCGGCGATCGGCTTCTTCGAAGTAGCGGCGGAACTGCTTCTCGAGCACGCCGTACATGCGCTTGACCTTCTGCTTTTCACGCAGTTGCAGGCCGAAGTCGGAGGTGCGCTGGCCCGAGGTGCGGCCGTGCTGGCCGGGCTTGGAGTCGAACTTCGACTTGTCCTGGATCGAGCGGCGGGCGCTCTTGAGGAACAGGTCGGTGCCTTCGCGGCGGGAGAGTTTGGCCTTGGGGCCGAGGTAGCGTGCCACGTGATTTCCTTCTATGTCATCTGCCGCAGCGGAACTGCGGGAGCCATCGGCGGCGTGCCGACGGCGGTGGGCTTCAACAAAAACAAAAAATGCGCAGCCGCCGTGAAGCAGGCTGCGCCGGGCGCTGTCGCCTTAGATGCGACGGCGCTTCTGCGGACGGCAGCCGTTGTGCGGCACCGGGGTCACGTCGGCAATGGAGTTGATCCGGATGCCGAGCGCGGCCAGTGCGCGCACCGACGATTCGCGACCGGGGCCCGGGCCCTTGATCTCGACGTCGAGGTTCTTGATGCCTTGCTCGACCGCGGCGCGGCCGGCGACTTCGGAAGCGACCTGCGCTGCGAACGGCGTCGACTTGCGCGAGCCCTTGAAGCCCTGACCACCCGACGATGCCCACGACAGGGCGTTGCCCTGGCGGTCGGTGATCGTGATGATCGTGTTGTTGAACGAGGCGTGCACGTGTGCAATACCGTCGGCAACGTTCTTGCGAACCTTCTTGCGAACGCGTTGTGCCGCGTTGTTGGCAGGAGCTTTAGCCATGGTCTATCCTTATTTCTTCAGGGACTGCGCTGCCTTGCGCGGACCCTTGCGGGTACGGGCATTGGTGCGCGTGCGCTGGCCGCGCATCGGCAGGCCGCGGCGGTGACGGAAGCCGCGATAGCAGCCGATGTCCATCAAACGCTTGATGTTCATCGTCGTTTCGCGACGCAGGTCACCTTCGATGGTGAAGAGAGCGATCTGGTCGCGGATCTTCTCGAGATCGGCGTCGGTCAGATCCTTGATCTTCTTCGCATAGTCGATGCCGCTCGCTTCGCAGATCTTGCGTGCGCGAGTGCGACCGATGCCGAAAATGGCGGTCAGGCCGATTTCAGCGTGCTTGTGCGGCGGAATGTTGATGCCAGCAATACGTGCCATGTGCGTCCTCTAAATCTCTAACAATCAACCCTGGCGCTGCTTGTGGCGCGGGTCGGTACAGATCACACGCACCACACCCTTGCGGCGGATGATCTTGCAATTACGGCAGATGGTTTTGACCGAAGCCGAAACTCTCATTTCATTCTCCTAAAACTCTTGTTCAACTCGGCGAACCATTCGCCCGAAAATTCGTTGCGCTCGAAGACCCGTATCGCTACGACGTCTTGAAGTTGGCTTTCTTCAGCAGCGACTCGTACTGCTGCGACATCATGTAGTTCTGCACCTGGGCCATGAAGTCCATCGTCACGACCACGATGATCAGCAAGGACGTGCCACCGAAATAGAACGGCACGTTGTACTTGAGGATCAGGAACTCCGGCAGCAGGCAGACGAAGGTGATGTACACCGCGCCGGCCAACGTCAGTCGAACCAGGATCTTGTCGATATAGCGTGCGGTCTGGTCACCCGGGCGGATGCCTGGAATGAACGCACCGCTCTTCTTCAGGTTGTCGGCGGTTTCGCGGCTGTTGAACACCAGCGCCGTGTAGAAGAAGCAGAAGAACACGATCGCGGTGGCGTACAGCAGCACGTAGATCGGTTGCCCCGGCTGCAGCGCGCTCGCGATGTCCTTGATCCAGCGCATGCTCTCGCCGGTGCTGAACCAGCCCACCACCGTGGTCGGCAGCAGGATGATCGACGAAGCGAAGATCGGCGGGATCACGCCGGCCATGTTCAGCTTCAGCGGCAGGTGCGACGACTGGCCGCCGTAGACCTTGTTGCCGACCTGGCGCCGTGCATAGTTCACGAGGATCTTGCGCTGGCCGCGTTCGACGAACACCACGAAGTAGGTCACCAGGACCACCACCGCGATGATGAAGAGCGCAACGATCGGGTTCATCGCACCGGTGGTCACGAGCGAAGCCAGACCGCCGATGGCGTTCGGAAGCCCCGCCGCGATACCCGCGAAGATCAGGATCGAGATGCCGTTGCCCAGGCCACGCTCGGTGATCTGCTCGCCGAGCCACATCAGGAACATCGAGCCGGCCGTGAGGCTGACCATGGCCGTGATGCGGAAGCCGAAACCGGGCGCGATGACCAGGCCAGCCGAGGACTCGAGCGCGACAGCGATGCTGAAGGACTGGAACAGGGCCAGTGCCAGGGCACCGTAGCGGGTGTACTGCGTGATCTTGCGCCGGCCGGCTTCGCCTTCCTTCTTCAGCTGCTCGAAGGTCGGCACCACGTAGGTCATCAGTTGCATGATGATCGACGCGGAGATGTACGGCATGATGCCCAACGCGAACACGGTGAAGCGCGACAGCGCACCGCCCGAGAACATGTTGAACAGGCTCAGGATGCCGCCCTGCTGACCTTGGAACAGCTGCGCCAGTTGGTCCGGGTTGATGCCCGGCACCGGAATGTGAGCTCCGATGCGATAGACCACGAGCGCGAGCAGCAAAAAGACGAGCCGGCGACGGAGGTCACCGAACTTGCCAGTTTTTGCGAGCGTTGCCGCGTTGGTTGCCACGAAGAACTTCTTTCAGTCCAGGGTGTTCAGGCGATGCTGCCGCCGGCGGCTTCGATCGCGGCCTTGGCGCCGGCGGTCGCGCCGATGCCCGTCAGCTTGACGGCCTTGGTCAGTTCACCGGTCTTGATGACCTTGACGACCTTGGCGATCTGGCCCACGAGACCGGCTTGCTTGAGCGCCAGCAGGTCCACTTCGGCCAGGCCGAGCTGCTCGAGAGCGGTCAGCGTGACTTCGGCGTTGTACTTGAGCAGTTGCGACTTGAAGCCGCGCTTCGGCAGGCGGCGCTGCAGAGGCATTTGACCGCCTTCGAAGCCCACCTTGTGGAAACCGCCCGCACGCGACTTCTGACCCTTGTGACCGCGACCTGCGGTCTTGCCGATGCCCGAGCCGATGCCGCGACCGACACGGCGCTTTGCATGCTTGGCGCCGTCGGCCGGCTTGATGCCATTGAGTTCCATATGCGTCTCTCTCGGTGCCGCTTAGAGCACTTTGACCAGATAACTGATCTTGTTGATCATGCCGCGCACTGCGGGCGTGTCCTGCAGCTCGCTCACGCTGTTGAGCTTGCGCAGGCCCAGGCCGCGCACGGTGGCGCGATGCGATTCCTTGGTGCCGATCGGGCTCTTGACCAGTTGCACCTTGACGGTTTGTTGTTGCGTCATGTTGCTGCTCCTCAGGCGAAGAGTTCTTCGACGGTCAGGCCGCGCTTGGCAGCGACTTCTGACGCGGTCGTCGAATTCTTCAGGCCGTCCAGGGTGGCGCGGACCATGTTGTAGGGGTTCGACGAACCATGGCTCTTGGCCACGATGTCGGTGATGCCCATGACTTCGAACACGGCGCGCATCGGGCCGCCGGCGATGATGCCGGTACCCTTGGGCGCCGGGATCATGACCACCGAGGCGGCGCCGTGGTGGCCCGTCACGCGGTGATGCAGCGTGCCGTTCTTGATCGAAATCTTGGCCAGGTTGCGGCGGGCTTCTTCCATCGCCTTTTGCACTGCAGCGGGCACTTCCTTGGACTTGCCCTTGCCCATGCCGACGCGGCCGTCGCCGTCACCGACCACGGTGAGTGCTGCGAAACCGAGGATACGACCACCCTTCACCACCTTGGTGACGCGGTTGATCGCGATCATCTTCTCGCGCAGACCGTCCTCGGGGCCTTCGTTCTGCGTTCTTGCCTGAATCTTTGCCATTTTGAATCTCGTGTCCGGTTAGAACTGCAGGCCGGCTTCGCGGGCCGCTTCGGCCAGCGCCTTGACGCGGCCGTGGTAGGCGAAACCTGCGCGGTCGAAGGCGACCTTCTCGACGCCGGCAGCCTTCGCCTTTTCAGCGATGCGCTTGCCGATGGCGGTGGCCGCGGCGGCGGTGGCACCCTTGCCCGATGCGCCCAGCGATGCGCGCATTTCGGCTTCGGCCGTCGATGCGCTGGCAATCACCTTGGAGCCGTCGTCGGAGATGACGGTGGCGTAGATGTGCAGGTTGGTGCGGTTCACCGTCAGGCGCGCCACGCCTTGCGTCGCAATGCGGATGCGGGTCTGGCGCGAGCGGCGAAGGCGCTGTGCTTTTTTGGTCAACATCATTTTGCTGCCCCTTATTTCTTCTTGGTCTCTTTGATCGTGATCTTCTCGTCCGAATAACGGATGCCCTTGCCCTTGTAGGGCTCTGGCGGACGAATGGCACGAATCTCAGCGGCGACCTGGCCGACGCGTTGGCGATCGGCACCCTTGATGATGATTTCGGTCGGGGTCGGCGTTGCCACCGTGATGCCTTGCGGCATGTCCTTGTTGACCGGGTGCGAGTAACCGACCTGCAGGTTCAGCTTGGAACCTTGCGCCGCGGCCTTGAAGCCCACGCCGACCAGGTTGAGCTTCTTCTCGAAGCCCTTGGTCACGCCGACCACCATGTTGTTCACCAGCTGGCGGATCGTGCCGCTCAGCGCATTCGCTTCACGCGAATCGTTGGCGGGCTCGAAGCTCAGCTTGCCGTCGTTGTTGGCGACCTTCACCAGGGCGTTGCGGGCCAGGCTGAGCGAACCGCCCGAACCCTTGACGCTGATCTGGTCTTCCTTGATCGACACATCCACGCCTGCGGGGATGGCGACCGGCATTTTTCCTACTCGGGACATTTCAGTGACTCCTCGATGTCTCGGTTAGGCGACGTAGCACAGGACTTCGCCACCGACACCGGTAGCGCGCGCCTTGCGGTCGGTCATCACGCCCTGGGGGGTCGTGACGATCGCGACGCCGAGGCCGTTCTGGACTTGCGGAATGGCTTGCGCTGCCTTGTAGACACGCAGGCCGGGGCGGCTCACACGCTCGATGCGCTCGATGACCGGACGGCCAGCGTAGTACTTCAGCGTGATGACGAGTTCGGACTTGCCGTCTTCGGTCTTGACTTGGAAGCCGTCGATGTAGCCTTCGTCCTTCAGGACTTGCGCGATCGCGGTCTTCACCTTGGAAGACGGGACCGACACAGTGGGCTTCGCCACCATCTGCGCGTTACGGATACGCGTCAGCAGGTCGGCAATGGGATCACTCATGCTCATGTTGTTTGCTCCTGCCTGGCTTACCAGCTGGCCTTGGTGACACCGGGGATGTCGCCGTTGAATGCCAGTTCGCGGATCTTGGCGCGGCCCAGACCGAATTGACGGAAGGTGCCACGCGGACGACCGGTGATTTCGCAACGGTTGCGCTGGCGCGTGGGGTTCGCGTTGCGCGGCAGCTTCTGCAGGCCCAGGCGGGCAGCAGCGCGCTCTTCGTCGCTCTTCTTGAAGTCGTTGGCGATCGCCTTGAGTTCGGCGTGCTTGGCGGCGTACTTGGCGACCAGGTTGTCGCGCTTGAGTTCGCGTTGGATCAAAGATGCTTTAGCCACAGGTCGCCTCAGTTCTTGAACGGGAAACGGAAACCAGCGAGAAGCGCCTTGGCTTCTTCGTCGGTCTTGGCCGTCGTCGTGATGCTGATATTGAGACCGCGCAGGGCATCGACCTTGTCGTATTCGATCTCGGGGAAAATGATCTGCTCTTTGACGCCGATGTTGTAGTTGCCGCGGCCGTCGAAGGCACGACCCGAAATACCGCGGAAGTCACGCACGCGCGGCAGGGCCACGGTGACGAAACGATCGAGGAATTCGTACATCTGGACGCCGCGCAGCGTGACCATGCAGCCGATGGGCTGGTTTTCGCGGATCTTGAAACCGGCGATGGCCTTCTTCGACTTGGTGACCACGGGCTTCTGGCCGGCGATCTTGGTCAGGTCGGCAACGGCGTTGTCGAGCACCTTCTTGTCGGCGACCGCTTCGCCCACGCCCATGTTGAGCGTGATCTTGGTCAGGCGCGGGACCTGCATCGGCGAGGTGTAGCCGAACTTTTCGGTCAGGTCTTTCGCGACTTTTTCGCGATAGTGTTGTTGGAGGCGTGCCATGTGAGTGCTCCTTAGGCCAGCTTGATTTCTTCGCCGCTGGACTTGAAGACGCGCACGCGCTTGCCGTCCGTGACCTTGATGCCCACGCGATCGGCCTTGCCGGTCGCGGCATTGAAGATCGCCACGTTGGATTGATGAATCGGCATGGACTTCTCGACGATGCCACCGGTCGTACCCTTGAGGGGGTTCGGCTTGGTGTGCTTCTTCACGAGGTTGATGCCGTCGATGACCAGATGGGAGTCATCCTTGCGCAGCGACACAGTGCCGCGCTTGCCCTTGTCGCGCCCGGCCAACACGATGACCTGGTCGCCTTTGCGAATCTTGTTCATGGCGTTGTTGTCCTTACAGAACTTCGGGTGCCAGCGACACGATCTTCATGAACTTCTCGGTGCGCAGTTCGCGCGTGACCGGTCCGAAGATGCGGGTGCCGATGGGCTCCAGCTTGGCGTTGAGCAACACGGCTGCGTTGCCATCGAATTTGACGAGCGAGCCGTCGGCGCGACGGATGCCCTTGGCGGTGCGAACCACCACTGCACTGTAGATCTCGCCCTTCTTGACGCGACCGCGCGGAGCAGCTTCCTTGATGCTGACCTTGATGACGTCGCCCACGCTGGCATAACGCCGCTTGGAACCGCCGAGCACCTTGATACACAGGACGGATTTCGCGCCCGTGTTGTCGGCCACATCGAGCCGAGATTCTGTTTGGATCATGTCGTGATATTCCCAACTTGTACCGTTTGCTGGCTCGGACAATCCCGAATGGCAGCGCTGCGGTCAGTCTTGGGCCCGTCGTCCACACACCGAAACCACTCCGGCGCGCTTCCATTGGGCTGAAACTTGAAACTGCAAAATTTGCAGAAACACTCGTCGCCCCTAAAGTTATTCCTTTAAAAGCGAAGCCCGCGATTGTTGCATAGTCTCGCGGGCACGTCAACACCCCCCCCCCCTGCAACGGGGGCGCGAGCCCGTAGACTCCCGGCGTGCAAGCCCGACCTTCGATGCGATTTTCCCGCCGCCGCCTGCTGCTGGGCGCGGTCGCCGCCGGCCTGGCGGCCTGCCGCAGCGGGGTGGCCGAACGGCCCGCTGCCCGAGAGGATCAGCCGTTGCGGCTGCTGGCCGAGGCGCGCTGGCCCCACCGGATGGACTCTCGGGGCAGCACCGTCGGCGGGCTGTCCGGTATCGACTACGACGGCACCACGGGCGAATTCCTGCTCCTGAGCGACGATCGCTCCGATTTCGCACCGGCGCGTTTCTACAGTGCGCGCTGGGACGTCCAGGGGCGCCAGCCGCCGCAGGCCACCGGCGTCACTTGGCTGCGACAGGCCGACGGCAGCCCCTGGCCGGCCCGCCGCGCCGCCGCCCCCGCCATCCCGGTGGTCGACCCCGAAGCCATCCGCTGGCGGCCCGACACGGGCACGCTGCTCTGGACCAGCGAAGGCGACCTTTCCCGCGGCTTCGGCCCCGCGCTCTACGAATCGCGGCGCGACGGGGCGCTGGTGCGGGAGATCGCGCTGCCACCGATGTTCGCGGCCGACCGCAGCGGCCAGCGCGGCCCCCGGGACAACCTCGGCCTGGAGGGCCTGGCCCTGACGCCGGACGGCCGCCACGCCTGGGTGGCGATGGAGAACGCGCTGCGCCAGGACGGGCCGGCGCCCACGCTGCGCGCGCCCGGCGGCCCCTGCCGCTTCACCCGGGTCGACCTGGCCAGCGGACAGGCCACGCGCCAGATCGCCTACCGGCCCGACCCGGTCCCGCTGCGCCCGCTGCTGCCGGGCACCCACGCCGACAACGGCGTGAGCGAGGTGCTGATGATCGACGAGCACCGGATGCTGGTGCTGGAACGCGCCTATGCGCTCGGGGCGGGCAATTCGCTGCGGCTCTACGAGATCGACACCCGCGACGCCAGCGACACCCTGGCCCTCGACACGCTGAGCGCCGACAATCACCGCCCGGCGCCGAAGAAGCTGGTGGCGGACTTCGCCGCGCTCGGGCTTGCGCGCCTGGACAACACCGAGGGCCTCTGCTGGGGCCCCGACCTGCCCGGCGGCCGCCGGATGCTGGTGGCGGTGAGCGACGACAATTTCAATCCGCTGCAGGTCACCCAGTTCGCAGCCTTCGAATTCACGGACAAGTCATGAACATCGCAGTCACCTTCCTGCCCCGCCAGGAACCGACCCCCCTGCCCCCGATCGCCTTCATCGGCGGCGGCAACATGGCCAGCGCGATCATCGCCGGGCTGATCCGGCAGGACACGCCCGCCGCCACCTTCGAAGTGGTCGAGCCCTTCGCCGAGGCCCGCGAGCGGCTGGCGCGCGACTTCGGCATCGTCGCCCAGGCCGAGGCCGGCGCGGCCCTGGCGCGCTGCGAGATCGTGGTCTGGGCGGTCAAGCCGCAGAGCTTCGCCGAGGCCGCCCAGCCGGTCCGCGGCCTGGCACCCGACGCCCTGCACCTGAGCGTCGCCGCCGGTATCCCCTCCGACAGCATCGCGCGCTGGCTCGGCACCGAACGCGTGGTGCGCGCCATGCCCAACACGCCGGCCCTGGTGGGCCAGGGCATGACCGGGCTGTTCGCGCGCGAAGCCGTCGACGCGGCAGGCCGCAAGCGGGTGGAGCAGGTGCTGGGCGCCACCGGCGAACTGCTCTGGGTCGACGCCGAGGAGGCGCTCGACGCGGTGACCGCGATCTCCGGCTCCGGGCCGGCCTACGTGTTCTATTTCATCGAGGCCCTGACCGAGGTCGGCATCGAGCTGGGCCTGCCGCCGGAGCAGGCCCACCAGCTCGCGGTCGGCACCTTCTCCGGCGCCACCGCGCTGGCCGCCAGCGCCAGCGAACCGCCCGCGGTGCTGCGCGAGCGCGTGACCTCCAAGGGCGGCACCACCTACGCGGCGATCACGTCGATGGAAAATGCCGACGTCGCCGGCAAGATCAAGGCCGCCGCCCGTGCCGCTCACCAGCGCGCCCGCGAGCTGGGCGCCGAGTTCGGCAAGGCCTGAGCGGCCTCTTCTTTCAAGGCAGGGTGTAGCCCGCCACGACGCCGACGAACACCGTGAAGCCCAGCCAGTGGTTGAGGCGGAAGGCCTTGAAGCAGCCTTCGCGCGTCCGGTCACGGATCAGGCGCCAGTGCCACAGCGCCTGCGCCGCCGCCGCGGCGATCGCCAGGTAGAACACCGGGCCCAGCCCCATGCCGGCGCCGATCGCGGTCCAGACCACCAGGAACAGCAGGTAGCAGGCCATCACGATCGGGACGTCGAAGCGCCCGAAGGTGATCGCCGAGGTCTTCATGCCGATCAGCAGGTCGTCGTCGCGGTCGACCATCGCGTACTCGGTGTCGTAGGCCAGCACCCAGAACAGGTTGCCCGCGAGCAGCCACCAGGCCATCGCCGGCACCTCGCCCCGGACCGCGGCGAAGGCCATCGGGATGCCGAAACTGAAGGCGATGCCGAGCACCGCCTGCGGGATCGAGACGAAGCGCTTGGCGTAGGGATAGGCCAGCGTCACGGCCAGCGCCACGAAGGACCACAGCACCGTCGCCTGGTTGGTGGTCAGCACCAGGGCGAAGGCGCACAGCGCCAAGGCTGCGCCCAGCGCCAGCGCCTCCTTCACCGGGATCGCGCCGCTCGTGACCGGCCGCTGCGCGGTGCGCTTGACGTGGCGGTCGAACTCGCGGTCGGCAACGTCGTTGACGCAGCAGCCCGCGCTGCGCATCAGGAAGGTGCCGAGGATGAAGACCACCAGCAGGTGCCATCCCGGCCAGCCGCCGCCGGCGAACCAGAGCGCGCCGAGCGTCGGCCAGAGCAGCAGCAGCCAGCCGGCCGGGCGGTTCCAGCGGATCAGGTCCAGGTAGAGCGCGAGGCGTCCGCGGCGGGGCTCGGGCATGGGCGTCGAGGCAGCCGGCCCGGCGTCCTGACCGGGCCCGGCCAGGGCATCATTCTTCAAGGAGCGAACGCAGCATCCAGGCCGTCTGGTCGTGCACGGTGCAGCGGGCGGTCAGCATGTCGGCGGTCGGATCGTCGCCCGCTTCCTCGGCCACGGGAATGAACTCGCGCGCGATCCGCGACACGGTCTCGTGGCCCTTGACCAGGATGCGCACCATCTCCATCGCCTTGGGCGGCGTCTGCGGCACGTCGGGCACGGTGGCGATCTTGCTGAACTCCGCATAGGAGCCCGGCGCGTAGTGGCCCAGCGCGCGGATGCGCTCGGCGAGGACGTCGGTCGAGCCCCACAGCTCGGTGTACTGGGTCATGAACATCGCGTGCAGCGAGTTGAAGTGCGGACCGGTCACGTTCCAGTGGAAGTTGTGGGTCGTCAGGTACAGCGTGTAGGTGTCGGCCAGCACCCGGCTCAGGCCCTCGGCGATGGCTGCGCGGTCCTGGCGGTCGATGCCGATGTTGATGATCGGCGCATTGCGGCTGCCCGATTCCTCGGCGACCTTGACGCCGCCCTTTTTCGGCACCTTGCCGGCGGAGGATGCCGGTGCGGGGGTGGCGGGCGACTTCGGCTTCTTGATGACTTTGGCCATGGCGACAGGTTCTTTCTAAAGGAAGTTTGACGGCAGGATGGGCGGGAGCCAAGCGGAGGCCGCTTCGCAACAGCCGCACTCTATCTCAGGAGAGGCGCTTGACGCCCGGCAACTCGCAGGCATAGATCGCATTGCGCAGCGCCGCGATCGCCTCGTAGCGGGTGAAGCTGCGCCGCCAGGCCAGCACCACGCGGCGCATCGGCGGCTCGCCGCCGTGGGTGTCGCGCACCGGCAGGTAGCGCACGATCTGCTCGGGCTCCTTGCGGCCCTTGCCGCGCGGCTTGAGGGCCTCGGCCGGCACCGACAGCCGCGGCACCAGCGTCACGCCCATGCCCGAGGCGACCATGTGCTTGATGGTCTCCAGCGAGGAGCCCTCGAAGCTCTTGCGGATGCCCTCCGCGTTGCTCGAGAAGCGCGCGAACTCGGGGCAGACCTCGAGCACGTGGTCGCGAAAGCAGTGGCCGGTGCCGAGCAGCAGCATGGTCTCCTTCTTGAGCTCGTCGGAGCTCACCGACTCGCGCTCGGCCAGCGGATGGTGCGCCGGCAGGGCGGCCATGAAGGGCTCGTCGTAGAGCGCGGCCATGGCCAGGCCGGTGTCGGGAAAGGGCTCGGCCATGATCGCGCAGTCGATCTCGCCGGCGCGCAGCATCTCGAGCAGCTTGGCCGTGAAGTTCTCCTGCAGCACCAGCGGCATCTGCGGCGTGCGGGCGATGTTTTGTCGCACCAGGTCGGGCAGCAGGTAGGGGCCGATGGTGTAGATCACGCCGAGGTTCAGCGGGCCGGACAGCGGGTCCTTGCCGCGCTTGGCGATCTCCTTGATGCTCGCTGCCTGGTCCAGCACGCTCTGCGCCTGCTGCACGATTTGCTCGCCCAGCGGCGTCACCGTGACTTCGCCGGCGCTGCGCTCGAACAGCTTGACCTCGAGCTCGTCCTCGAGCTTCTTGATGGCGACCGACAGCGTGGGCTGCGAGACGTAGCAGGCCTCGGCTGCCTTGCCGAAGTGCCGCTCGCGGGCGACGGCCACGATGTACTTGAGTTCAGTGAGGGTCATAGTCTGCGTCAATTATGCGCAAGGGGCGCATCGCCTGCGCCATGTGCGGCCGCAGACCGTCAGGCTTTCAGGTATTCGGCCTTGCTGCCGAGCCAGCGGTCGACGTGCTTTTCGGCCAGCGCCGGGTCGCGGTCCAGCATCTGCGGCGCCAGTTCGCGGGCCCAGTCGAGCAGCATGACATCGGTCGTGAGGTCGGCGAAGCGCAGCAGCGGCGCCCCCGACTGGCGGGCGCCTAGGAACTCGCCCGGCCCGCGGATCTCGAGGTCGCGGCGGGCGATCTCGAAGCCATCGGCGGTTTCGGCCATCGCCTTGAGCCGCGCGCGCGCGGCCTCGCCGACCCGGCCGCCCTCGTTCGGCGCATACAGCAGCACGCAGGCCGAGGCGGCGGCGCCGCGCCCCACCCGGCCGCGCAGCTGGTGCAGCTGCGAGAGCCCGAAGCGCTCGGCATGCTCGATCACCATCAGGGAGGCGTTGGGCACGTCGACCCCGACTTCGATCACCGTGGTGCTCACCAGCACCTGCAGCCGGTTGGCCGTGAAGCTCTCCATGACGGCCTGCTTCTCGGCGGTGGGCATGCGCGAATGCAGCAGGCCGACGCCGACCTGCTCGCCGAGCGCGCCGGCCAGTTCGTCGCGCGTCTCGGTGGCGTTGCGCAGGTCGACCGCCTCGCTCTCCTCGATCAGCGGGCAGACCCAGTAGACCTGCCGGCCCTGCTGCAACTGGGCCTGGATGCGGTCGATGACCTCGTCGCGGCGGTGCTCGGCCACCAGCTTGGTGACGATCGGCGTGCGCCCGGGCGGCAGTTCGTCCAGGGTCGAGACGTCGAGGTCGGCGTAGTAGCTCATCGCCAAGGTGCGCGGGATCGGGGTCGCGCTCATCATCAGCAGATGGGGCTCGAGCTCGCCCACGGCCTTGCCGCGCAGGGCCAGCCGCTGGGCCACGCCGAAGCGGTGCTGCTCGTCGATGATCGCCAACGCGAGCTTGCTGAAATGCACCTTCTCGGAGATCACGGCATGGGTGCCGATCACCAGCGCCGCCTCGCCGCTCTCGACCGCGGCCGCCATCTGGTCGCGCTCCTTCTTCTTCTGGCTGCCGGTGAGCCAGGCCACGCGCAGGCCACGCTCGGCCAGCAGCGGATCGAGCCAGCCGACCAGCTTGCCGAAGTGCTGGGCCGCCAGGATCTCGGTCGGCGCCATCAGCGCGCACTGGTGGCCGGCGTCGATGCAGCGCGCCGCCGCCAGCGCCGCCACCACGGTCTTGCCGGAACCGACGTCGCCCTGCAGCAGCCGGTGCATCGGCAGCGCGCGCCCGAGGTCGCGGGTGATCTCGACGCCGACCCGCTGTTGCGCCCCGGTGAGGGCGAAGGGCAAGGCGGCCAGCAGTTCCGTGTGCAGGGCGGCGCCCGCGGCAGCCGCGTCGAGCACCGGCGCGCGCTGCGCCGCGCGGGCCCGCCGCGCCTGCAGCTGCGACAGCTGCTGGGCCAGCAGCTCGTCGGCCTTCAGCCTCTGCCAGGCCGGATGGCTGTGGTCCTCGAGCGTGGCCATCGGTACGTCCGGGGCCGGATAGTGGAGGAAGTTGAGCGCCCGGCGCAACTCCCAGGCGCCATGCGGCGCGGCGCCCGCGGGCAGGGTCTCGTCGAGCACGGCCCGCGCGAGCCCGGCGCGCACCTCGCGCCGCAGCACCGGCTGGGCCAGGCCGGCGATGGTCGAATAGACCGGCGTCAGCGCCTCGGGCAGCTGGGTGCCGGCGGCCTTGACCGCCGGATGCATCATCTGGCGCCCGAGGAAGCCGCCGCGCACCTCGCCGCGCACCCGCACCCGGGCGCCGACCGCCAGCTGCTTCTGCTGCGACGGGTAGAAGTTGAAGAAGCGCAGCTGGCAGGTGTCGCTGCCGTCGTCGACGGTCACGATCAGCTGCCGGCGGGGGCGAAACACCACCTCGCTGTCGGTGACCACGGCCTCGATCTGCGCGGCCTCGCCGTCGCGCACGTCGGCCAGCCGGACGATCCGGGTCTCGTCCTCGTAGCGCATCGGCAGGTAGAGGGCGAAGTCGATGTCGCGCACCAGGCCGAGCTTGCGCAGCGCCCGCTGCACCACGCTCAGGCCGGTGCCGGGCGCGGCGGCGGGCTTTTCGGGCGGCGGAGACTTGGGCAGGGCGGACATGGGACAATTCTGCCCGGCTCCCCGCCTCCCTCTTTTTCCCATGCCTCCTTGGCACGGGCCCGTCCGGCCCTCAAGCACCATGCGCGCCTTCACGCTTTCCGATTTCGATTTCGACCTGCCGCCCGAACTGGTGGCCCAGCATCCCGCCAGCGAACGCAGCGCCTCGCGCCTGCTCGACGGCACCGGCGCGGCGGCCGTCGATCGCATCTTCCACCAGCTGCCTGCGCTGCTGCGCGCCGGCGACCTGCTGGTGTTCAACGACACCCGGGTGGTCAAGGCCCGCCTGTTCGGCGAGAAGCCCACCGGCGGCAAGCTCGAGTTGCTGGTCGAGCGCGTGCTGCAGGGCGCCGAGGTGGTGGCCCACATGAAGGTCAGCAAGAAGCCGCCGGTCGGCACCACGCTGGCGATGGCGGGCGGCTTCTCGGCCACCTTGCTGGGCCGCTGGCCCGAGGAGGACGGTGCGCTGTTCCGCTTGCGCTTCGACAGCCCCGCGGGCGAAGACCCCTACGCGCTGATGGCGCGCTGCGGGCACGTGCCGCTGCCGCCCTACATCACCCACACCGACTCGGCCGACGACGAGAGCCGCTACCAGACCGTGTTCGCGCGCGTGCCCGGCGCGGTCGCGGCCCCCACCGCGGCGCTGCATTTCGACGCCGCGCTGCTGGCTGCGCTCGAGGCGCGCGGCGTGCAGCGTGCCAACGTCACGCTGCACGTGGGCGCCGGCACCTTCCAGCCGGTCAAGACCGAGGACATTGCCCAGCACCAGATGCATGCCGAGCGCTACGAGGTGCCCGAAGCCACGCAGCAGGCGATCGCCGCCTGCAAGGCGCGCGGCGGCCGCGTCATCGCGGTCGGCACCACCACCGTGCGCACGCTCGAGTCGTGGGCGAAGAGCGGCGAGGCCGCGGGCGACACCCGGATCTTCATCACGCCGGGCTTCGCCTTCGCCCACGTCGACCTGCTGGTCACCAACTTCCACCTGCCCAAGAGCACGCTGATGATGCTGGTCAGCGCCTTCGCCGGCTACGACCGCGTGATGGCGCTGTACGCCCACGCGATCCGCGAGAACTACCGCTTCTTCAGCTACGGCGACGCGATGCTGCTCGCAAGAACCCCTACTGCACCATGCTGAACTTCGAACTCCTCGCCACCGACCCGGCGAGCCATGCCCGCCGCGGCACGCTCACGCTGAACCACGGCGTGGTGCAGACGCCGATCTTCATGCCGGTCGGCACCTACGGCACCGTCAAGGGCGTGATGCCGCGCAGCCTGCACGAGATGGGCGCCCAGATCATCCTCGGCAACACCTTCCATCTCTGGATGCGGCCCGGGCTCGACGTCATGGCCGCCTTCGGCGGGCTGCACCAATTCGAGAAATGGGACAAGCCGATCCTCACCGACTCGGGCGGCTTCCAGGTCTGGTCGCTGGGCGCGATGCGCAAGATCAGCGAGGAAGGCGTGCGGTTCGCCTCGCCGGTCAACGGCGACAAGCTGTTCCTCACGCCCGAGGTCTCGATGCAGATCCAGACCATCCTGAACAGCGACATCGTGATGCAGTTCGACGAATGCACGCCCTACGATGTCGACGGCCACGTCACGACCGAGGCCGAAGCGCGCCAGTCGATGGAACTCAGCCTGCGCTGGGCCCGGCGCTGCCAGACCGAATTCGCGCGGCTCGACAACCCCAACGCGCTGTTCGGCATCGTCCAGGGCGGCATGTTCGAGAACCTGCGCGAGGAATCGCTGGCGCAGCTGGTCGACATGGACTTCCCGGGCTACGCGATCGGCGGGGTCAGCGTCGGCGAGCCCAAGGACGAGATGCTGCGCATCATGGCGCACACGCCGCACAAGCTGCCGGCCCACAAGCCGCGCTACCTGATGGGCGTCGGCACGCCCGAGGACCTGGTCGAAGGCGTGGCGCAGGGCGTCGACATGTTCGATTGCGTGATGCCGACGCGCAACGCGCGCAACGGCACCCTGTTCTCGCGCTATGGCGACCTGAAGATGCGCAACGCCCGCCACAAGAGCGATCCGCAGCCGATCGACGCCAGCTGCACCTGCCACGCCTGCGCCGGCGCCTCCGGCGTGCCGTGGGAGGCCGGCGGGCGTGACGGCTTCAGCCGCGCCTACCTGCACCACCTCGACCGCTGCGGCGAGATGCTGGGCCCGATGCTGACCACCATCCACAACCTGCACTACTACCTGAACCTGATGCGCGAGATCCGCGAGGCGCTCGAGGCCGGGACCTTCGCCGAATTCCGCGTCCGCTTCAAGGCCGACCGGGCGCGCGGCATCTAGGCTCGACGCAAGGTCCACGACCCCGACAGCGTCCGGCCGGGCGCCAGCACCGCGCCGCCGATGTCCTGCTGCCGGTGCCGATCCGCCAGGTGGATCGCATCGGTGCACTGGCTCACCGGCTCGGCGCAGAAATGGTCACCGCCGCGCGGGCAGTAGAGAACGAAGAAGTCCAGCGGCGCATCGGCCGCCAACGACAGCGCGCGCCCGGCCCCGGGCCACTCGATGCGGGCCGCGCGCTGCCAGCCCGTGAAGTTGTTGTCCAGATCCAGTTGCGACAGCAACACGCCCTCGCGCAGCCGTGCCACCTCGGTGCCGGCTTCGAGCGACACCGGCATCACCTCGGCGTCGGCCCGCCACATGGCCGCGGTCGCAGCCTGCAGCCGCGTGCCCTGACGATGCGGGAAGTAAGGGTGGTGGCCGATGCCGGCGGGCATCGGCGCCGAATCCCGGTTGGTCAATGTCACCGTGCAGCGCAGCCCCGTCGGATCGAGCTCGAACAGCTGCGAGGCCTCGAAGTCCCAGGGCCATTGTCCGTCGGCCGCGAAGGCCAGCCTGAGGCGTGCCCGCGCCGGCCCGGCCTCGGCCACCTGCCAGGGCCGCAGCCAGCCCAACCCGTGCAGCGCATGCTTGCCCGACGGCCGTGCCGGGTGGCCGGCGGCCAGAGCGATCTCGCGGCCGCCGACATGCGCCCGGCTGTCCCGGATGCGGTTGCACCATGGCAACAGCGGGAAGCTGGCCATCGCGAACGGGTCGCCGCGCACCAGGCCCTCGGGCGTGGCTGGCCGCAGCCAGTCGAGCCGCTGGTCGCCGCGCTGCTCGTGCAGGGCCGCGATGGCCCCGCCGACGCGCGGCGCCAGTCGCAGCCGCATCGGGCCGGCGGCCAGTTCGACCAGGCCCGCGGGGCCGGCTGCGCCTGTGGGCTCGTCACTCATTCGAAGGCACCTCGTCAAGCGTTGCGGACGCCGGCCATTCTCGTTGACACGGGTGGCGAGCGACTCCCCGGGAGGCCAGAATCCGCCCATGACCACTTCGACCTCCGCGGCCCCTTCGGCCATCTACCCCTCGCTGGCGGGACGCACCGTCTTCATTTCCGGCGGCGCCTCCGGCATCGGCGAGGGCCTGGTGCGCGCCTTCCACGCGCAGGGCGCCCGGGTCGGCTTCTGCGACCTCGACGTCGCCGCCGGCACGGCGCTGGCGCAGCAGCTCGGCGACGGCAACGCGCCGCTGTTCCTCGAATGCGACGTCACCGACGTGGCCGCGCTGGCGGCCGCCATCGGCGCCGTGCGCGCGCGCTTAGGCCCGATCCAGGTGCTGCTCAACAACGCCGCCAACGACCGCCGGCACCAGATGGCCGACGTCACGAGCGAGGATTTCGACCGCCTGGTGGCGATCAACTTCAAGCACCAGTTCTTCGCCGCCCAGGCGGTGGCCGACGACATGCGCGCACTCGGCGGCGGGTCGATCATCAACTTCGGCTCGGTCAGCTGGATGATCAAGGGCGCCGGCTATCCGGTCTACCAGGCCTGCAAGTCGGCCGCCCGCGGACTCACGCGCTCGCTGGCGCGCGACCTGGGCAAGGCCAACATCCGCGTCAACACGATCGTGCCGGGCTGGGTCATGACCGAGCGGCAGCTGCGACTGTGGGTCAAGCCCGAGTCGCATGCCGAGATCGATGCCGCCCAATGCCTGCCCGGGCGCGTGATGGCCGAGGACATCGCCGCCATGGCGCTGTTCCTGGCCGCCGACGATTCGAAGATGTGCAGCGCCCAGGACTACGTGGTGGATGCCGGCTGGACCTGAAGCGGCCCCGGCTGTGCCGTGGCCTCCGGCGCCGCCGCCGTGCCGCAGGCGTGGCAGAACTTGGCGAAGGCGCTCTTGCGCGCATCGCAGGCGCCGCAATGGTCGAACAGGCCGATGCCGCAGTGCGGGCAGAAGTCGATCTCGGTGTTCTTGAGGTCGACCGGGCGCTCGCAGCCCGGGCACACGCTCTTGGCCAGCCGCGCCAGCGCGGTGTCGTAGCTCAGCTCGTTGCGGCGCACGGTCTCGGGCTGGGCCTCGGCCAGCTTCTGGCGTGCCAGGTAGCGGTTGAGCGCCAGGATGGCGTAGCGCCCGACCAGGACCGTCACCACGATGCCCACCGCATAGCGCACGTAGCCGCCGTAGCTCGGCAGATAAGGCACGAGTTCGACGAAGAAGGCGAACAGCGCGAAATAGATGAAGCCCCAGACGAAGGGCCACCAGGTGCTCTTGCGCTTTTTCGCGAAGAGCCAGCCGGCGACCGCCAGCAGCGGCAGCGTGAGCGCCAGCCGGTACAGGAACACCCGCAACTCGACCTTGCGGTTCTCGGCCTCGAGCCGCTTGCGGGCTTCCTCCTCGAGCAGCGCCAGCTGCTGCTGGGCGCGCTGGCGCGACTGCCGGGCGTCGAGCGCGATCTGCCGCTGCGCCACCACGGCGCGCTCGGCCTCGTCCTCCCTCGCCTTCAAGGCATCGAGCGCCCGGGTGCGGGCGATCAGCTCGGGGTCCTGGTCGGGCAGCGCGGTGGCGCGGCGGGTGGCGAGCCAGTTGCCGAAGGTCTCGCGCGCCGCCCGGCTGGCCTGCTGGGCCGTGACCAGCTTGAGCTCCGCCTGCTCGCGCTCGCGCCCGGCCTGCTGCTCGCTGCGCTCGGCATCGCGCACCGTGGTGCGCAGCGGGTCGGCCGCCGCACGGTCGATGAAATCGTCGAGCTCGATCCGGTGCTCGACCCGGGGCAGGTCGCCGACGATCGTGCTACCGAGCCCGACCAGGAAGCTGGCGAACACAATCGCCACCACCCACAGGCCGCGGCGAAACCACTTTTCGGACAGGCGCAGTGCCTTGCTCATAGCAATCTTCCTCTGTTGACGGGGGGTTGATCCGGGCCGGCTGACCCTGGACGACGGCCGGCTCCGGCTGGCGCTCCATCGGGAACACGAAGACGCCGGCCGCGGTCACGGCGGCGGCCGTCGCGCCGGCCTGCAGCGCCAGCCTCAGCAGGTGCTGGGAGCGCGGCACACGCGCCCGGTACTCCCGCTCGTAGGGGCCGAAATTGGTGATCTGCCGGCTCACCACGGGCTCCCGCCCGGCGCGATGAGGTGGGTGCAGGCGGCGCAGGTGGCCAGCAGGAATGTCAGCAGGTACAGCTTCATGGGATTCTTCTCGTCCACTGTTGAAAGTGGGCGGATCATGGTCCGGCCACCGGACACCCCGGGCCCATTCCTTCGGCGGTGGCGATACCCTGCGCCCCCGGTATCGCTATTCGATACCAAGCGGTGTCCGGCGGCCGGCCAGCAGATCGGCGCGCGTGAAGGGCCGCTCGATCCCCGCCAGCCGCACCGCGATCCTCTCGAGCAGGCTCTGGGTCGGCGCCGGCGTGCCGGGCTGCAGGAAGAACACCGGGGTCGCCAGGCTCAGCAGCACCAGCACCCAGCTCACGCGCGGGTGCGGCAGGCGGTGCTGCCACCAGAGGAAGGTGGCGCTGACGGCCATGCCGAGCGCGTAGCCGGCCACCACCTCCGACCACGAATGGGCGTCGAGCGCCAGCCGGGTGATGCCGATGAAGGCGGCGAACAGCCAGCCGAGGACGGCCGCTGCGACCCGCGTGCGGTGCCCCCAGCGCGAGACCGCCAGCCAGCAGGCCACCGGCCAGACGCTGGCGGCGATCGCCGTGTGGCCGCTGAAGCCGGTGAAATTGAGCCGGGCGCTGCCGATGCCCCAGCCGAGGAAGGCGATCTTCGAGGCGGCGATCACGCTACCGCCGATGCCGAACAGCAGGATCCAGAGCAGCGCCAGCGGCCGGGTGGGGCTGCGAATGCCGAGCCACACGCCGATCCAGAGCGAGGCCGGCAGCAGGAAGCCGCTGTCACCGAACCAGGTGATCGCGTGCAGGAGTTGGTGCAGATGGGGCATCGGCGGGGCGTCAGGTGCCGAGAAGCACGCTGACGCGCCGCTGAAGGGATTCGGGTTGCACCTCGGCGCGGGGCATCGCGCTGCCGACGCGCAGCCCCACGCGGCTGAAGAGGCCGCGCCGGAACGGCCGCACCATCGCCACCTGCTGGCCGTCGCGCTGCTCGATCCGGCTGAAGTAGGAGCCCCAGAGATTGGTCAGCGCCATCGGGACCACCGGCGGCTCCAGGCCTTCGGCGCGCGCGGCCTCGAGGATCTTCATCACGCCGCCCTTGAAGGGCTGCAGGCTGCCGTCGCGCGTGATCGCGCCCTCCGGAAAGATCGCCAGCAGGTCGCCCTCGCGCAGCACCTGCACGGCGTCGGCGAAGGCCTGCTCGTAGGCCGCCGGGTCTTCCTTCTGGGGCGCGATCGGGATCGCCTTGGCGAGCCGGAACAGCCAGCCGAGCAGCGGCACGCGGAAGATCCGGTGGTCCATGATGAAGCGGATCGGGCGCGGGCTGGCGGCCATCAGCAGCACCGCGTCGATGAAGCTGACGTGGTTGCAGACCAGCACCGCGGCGCCCTCCTCCGGAATGTGCTCCTGGCCCCGGATGTCGAAGCGGTAGACAAAGCGCGACAGCACCCAGGCCACGAAGCGCAGCAGGTACTCGGGCACCAGCATGAAGATGTAGAAGGCGACCACCGCGTTGGCGATGCCGGTGAACAGGAAGATCTGCGGGATCGTGAAGCCGGCCTTGAGCAGCGCCCCGGCGATGACCGAGCTGGCGATCATGAAGAGGGCGTTAAGGATGTTGTTCGCCGCGATGATGCGGGCCCGGTGGGTGGGCTGGCTGCGCATCTGGATCAGCGCGTACATCGGCACGCTGTAGAGCCCGGCGAACAGCGACAGCAGGCCCAGGTCGGCCATCACGCGCCAATGCGCCGGCTGGGCCGTGAAGGCGTCCAGCCCCATCTGCGCCGCGGCCGGCAGCCCGCGCGAGGCGAAGTACAGGTCGATGGCGAACACGCTCATGCCGATCGCGCCGAGCGGCACCAGGCCGATCTCGACCTGGCGGCGGCTGAGCGTCTCGCACAGCAGCGAGCCGACGCCGATGCCGACCGAGAACACCACCAGCAGCAGCGAGGCCACCTGCTCGTCGCCGTGCAGCACTTCCTTGGCGAAGCTCGGGAACTGGGCCAGGAAGACCGCGCCGAAGAACCACATCCACGAGATGCCCAGCAGCGAACGGAACACCACCCGGTTGCCGTGGGCCAGCTTCAGGTTGCGCCAGGTCTCGCTGACCGGGTTCCAGTTGATCGCCAGGCCGGGGTCGGTGGCCGGCGCCGGCGGGATCGCCTGCGCCACCGCGCGGCCGGCCAGCGCCAGCAGCAGGCAGGCCACCGCCACCGTCGCATGGCCGACCTGCGGCAGGGCCACCAGCAGCCCGCCGGCCACCTGGCCGAGCAGGATGGCGACGAAGGTGCCCATCTCGACCATGCCGTTGCCGCCGGTCAGCTCGCGCGGCGCCAATACCTGCGGCAGGTAGGCGAACTTGACCGGGCCGAACAGGGTCGAGTGCAGCCCCATCAGGAACACGCAGCCGAGCAGCACCACGGCGTCGGCCCGCAGGAAGCCCCAGGCCGCGATCGCCATGATGGCGATCTCGAGGTTCTTGACGAAGCGGATCATCTTCGTCTTGTCATGCTTGTCGGTGAGCTGTCCCGCGGTGGCGGAAAACAGCAGGAAAGGCAGGATGAACAGCGCGCCGATCGCCAGCCCGGCCATCGCCGGGGGCATCCAGGCCAGCTGCAGCTGGTAGGTCACCATCACCGTGAAGGCGAACTTGAACAGGTTGTCGTTGGCGGCGCCGGCGAACTGGGTCCAGAAGAAGGGTGCGAAGCGCCGTTGCCCCAACAGCGTGAACTGGTTGGCATGGCCTTCGGGCAGGGAGGCAGCTTCGGTGGTGGGCGTCATGTTTCAGGTGGAGGCGGCGGACCGCGTGCTCAGGCGAGCGGCGTGCGGATTGTGCCGCAGCGTGCGCCGGCCCATCGCCTGCAACGCCTGCAGCACCGGCAGCGCCACCAGGGCCGCCGTCAGGTGCTTCAGGCTGTGGCCCGACACCAGGTGCCGCGTGGCCTCGAAGATCGGCTGGTCGGCGAGTTCGAACAGCTTGGCCAGGGCATAGAGGAACACCACCCAGCCGAGCTTGAGGCCGATGGCGCCGGCCACGGGGCGCGACAGCGACAGCGCCAGCACCAGGGCCATGCCGCCGAACTGCACCACGGCCCACGGCAAGGCGTTGCCGGCCTGGTGGCAGACCGCCGCCGCCAGCAGCCCGCCCGCGAGCGTGAACCAGGCGGCCGGCCAGCCGGCGCGGGCGCTGACCCGTTCGCAGACCGCGAAGCCGACCAGGCCCGCGAAGGCCACCGCCATGCCGGCGCGGTCGGCGGCCAGCCGCAGGTCGTCGGGCTGCAGGTGGTAGAAGGCCGAGCCGAGCGCCGTCAGGATCAGGCCGGCGAAGAACATCCAGGCGCAGTCGAGCGCATTGAAGGGCGGCAGCGCGAGCGCCTGGGGCAGCGGCGCGGCGTCCTGCAAGCGCTCCTGGGCGCGGTCCAGCCAGTGCAGCCAGCGCAGGCCCCAGATCCCCAGCACGGCGAACGGCAGGTTGCTCAGCACGTCCATGGCGTTCGGCAGCGCGCGCCAGGACTGGCCATCGGCGAAGGGCGCGCCGCCCGGCGCCGGGGCCGCGACCGAGGGCCCGAGCACCGCGGCGCTGACCAGCAGCACGGCCAGCGCCAGCAGGGAGTGTTCACGACGGGTCAGCAAGGGCAGGGACGGCAGGGACATGGCAGGCTCCAAGAGGTGCGCGTGGAGCGGAATCTAGGTTGTCAACCCACCGGACGGCATCGAGAATCGATACGGAGCACTTTTTCACCACTTCGGGTATCAATCCGCAATACTTCCTCAGCCCATGAGTACCACTGTCGACCTGGTCAACGCCCTCAAGAACGAGCTCAAGTCCGCCCACATGACCTATGCCGACCTGGCCAAGTCGCTGGACATGGCCGAGTCCAGCGTCAAGCGGATGCTGGCCAAGGGCGACATGCCGCTGACGCGGGTCGACGCCATCTGCCGGGCCCTGAAGATCGACTTCGCCGAACTGGCGCGCCGGGTGGCGGACGCCCAGCCGCTGCTCAAGGAGCTCACGCTCGAGCAGGAAAAGGCGGTGGTCAAGGACAAGAAACTGCTGCTGCTGGCGATCTGCGTGCTGAGCCAGTGGACGCTGGAGCAGATCGTCGGCGCCTACCGGATCACCGAGGCCGAGTGCATCGGCCATCTGGCCCAGCTGGACCGCATCGGGATCATCGAGTTGCGGCCGCTGAACCGCTACCGGCTCAAGCTCGCCAAGACCTTTCGCTGGCGTCCGCACGGGCCGGTGATGGACTTCTTCCGCGAGAACGTGGTGCTCGACTACTACCGCGGCGGCTTCGACGGCCCGGCCGAAGGGCTGCTGCTGGTGCACGGGTCGATCAGCAAGTCGCTGGCGCCGGCCTTCCTCGATCGGCTGCAGCGGGTGGCGCAGGACTTCGCCCAGCAGCACCAGACCGACCAGAAACTCTCGCCCAAGGAGCGCGAGGGCTACACCCTGCTGCTGGGCATGCGCAACTGGGAGTTCGAACTGTTCACCCGCCTGCGTCGGGCCTGAAAAACACAGAAACCGGTTTCTTCTGTAAGATTCGGCCAGCAGAAAAGCGGACGCATCCGTCCCACCGATGGCGCAATCTCCCATGAACGCTCAGGTGAACCGCCCCCGCTGCGGTTCAGGCACTGCCTTATTCGTGATCAATCGCCGACTGGAGAGTCACCACGCCATGTGGTGCACCGAAGGAGCAAACCCGTTGCCGGTCGCAGCGTGGTGAAACTCTCAGGTAACAGAGACAGGGGGAGCGGCAGTCTGAACCCCGGGTCTTGCCGCTTCCCACAGTAAGCGCTAACGCCCGCCGTTCATGCCCTCCCACAAGGATTCGGACATGCGCGTGGTTGTACTTGGCGCCGGCTTGCTCGGCGTGACCTCGGCCTATTACCTGCAACAGCTGGGCCACGAAGTGACCGTGGTGGATCGGCATGCGACGCCGGCGGCCAAGGCGCGCGGCGTCGTCGCCGCCAGCCCCCGCACGGCGACTGCGGGCGCGCCGTCGAAGCGGCACGGCAAGAAGGTCTCGACGCTGCGCAGCGGCCTCCGCCGCGGCTTCGCCCGGCTGATCGACCGCGCCGTCGGCACACCGCCGAAGCGCGATCCGCTCGACCACCTGGTGCGGCTGGCCGCCTACAGCCGCAAGAGCGCGCGCGCCCTGCGCGACGAAACCGGCGTGCCGCAGGGCGCGCGCGCTGCCGGCCTCATGAACCTGTTCACCGACCCCGAGGCCTTCCGCGCCCGGATGGCGAATGCCACGCACTGGTCGGGGCTGGGCTGCGAGGAGCGGCTGCTGTCGGTCGACGAGGCGATCGGCCTGGAACCGGCGCTGGCGGCGATGCGCAGCAAGCTGGTCGGGGCGACCTACGCGCCGGAGGATCCGGCGCGCGACCCGGCCCAGTTCGCTGCCAGCCTGGTCTTCCTGTGCCGTGCCGCCGGCGTGCGCTTCATGACGCGGCACACGGTGGTCGGGCTCAGGGAGCAGGACGGCCGCATCGACCATGTCGAATTGCTCGATGGTGCCGGCCGGTCCACCATCTTGCGCGGCCAGGCCTACGTGCTGGCGCTGGGCGCCGCCAGCGTGCCGCACGCGGAAGACCTCGGCATCGACATGCCGCTGCGCTTCGTGCGCGAATACATCGTCACGATGCCGATCCTCGATGCCGCCCGGGCGCCCCGCCTCGCGCTGCGCGACCGCCAGGGCAAGCTGCGCATCACGCGGATCGAAACGCCGGCCGGCGATCAGCTGCGGGTCCAGGCGGTCGTGAAGGCCGGGCTCGACGAAGAGGCCGAACCCGACTCCGACCGCTTCCAGGCGATCGTGCGCCGCACCGCGATGCTGCTGCCAGGCGTGGCCGACGCGAGCCGGGCCAGCTTCGACACCGCGATGCACGCGGTCAGCACCAACCGGCTGCCGATGATCGGCAAGACCCGGCTGCCCAACCTGTTCCTGAACACCGCGCCCGGCACGCGCACCTGGGTCCACGCCTGCGGCGCCGGCAAGTCGATCGCTCGCATCGTCAGCGGCCTGCGGCCGGAACTGGACTTCGCGTTCCGGCGCCCGTAGCCTACAATCCGCGCACTGCAGGAGAGCGGGCCCACGGGCCCCACCGAAGGCGCAAACTCCCATAAACGCTCAGGTCGGCCCACGTGATGGGCCTGTACTGCACCAACTGTCAAAGCCGTCTGGAGAGCCATCCCGCCAACGCGGGATGCACCGAAGGAGCAAACCCGCTGCGGGTGCAGCGGGTGAATCTCTCAGGTACCGAGGACAGGGGGAGCGGCAACTCGGGCCTGCGGTCTGGTTGCCTTCGTTCCCGTGGGCCATCCGAACCCGTCGCGTCCGAGCGCTGCAACCTTCAAGGGTTCTCGATATGCGCGTGATCGTTCTTGGCGCCGGCCTGCTCGGCGTGACCTCGGCCTACTACCTCCAGCAACTCGGCCACGAAGTGACCGTGATCGACCGCCAGGCCACGCCGGCGGCGGAAACCAGCTTCGCCAACGGCGGCCAGATCTCGGTCAGCCACGCCGAGCCCTGGGCCAATCCCGGCGCGCCGCTCAAGGTGCTGCAATGGCTCGGCAAGGAAGACGCCCCGCTGCTGTTCCGCGTTCGCGCCGACATGCGCCAGTGGCTCTGGGGCCTTCAGTTCCTGCGCGAATGCACGCCGGCGCGCACGCGCCACAACATCGAGCAGATCGTGCGCCTGGGCACCTACAGCCGCGACACGCTGCAGCAGCTGCGGCGCGACACCGGCCTGGCCTACGACCAGCGCACGCAGGGCATCCTGCACTTCTACACGACGCAGAAGGAGTTCGACGCCGCGCTGGCGCCGGCCGAGCAGATGCGCGCGCTCGGCTGCGACCGGCGCGTGATCTCGGCCGACGAGGCAGTCAAGCTCGAACCCGCACTGGCCCACATCCGCCCGCAGCTGGCCGGCGCGACCTACACGGCGGAAGACGAATCGGGCGACGCCAACCGCTTCGCGCGCGAGCTGGTCAAGCTGGCCGAGACGGCCGGCGTGCGCTTCCTCATGAGCCACACGGTGACGGCGCTGCGCGAGGCCGGCGGCGGCATCGACCATGTCGAGGCGACCGACAGCGAGGGCCGCTTCCAGCGCATCCGCGGCGATGCCTTCGTGCTGGCGATGGGCTCGCTGAGCCCGCTCTACGCGGCGCCGCTGGGCATCCGGCTGCCGATCTACCCGGCCAAGGGCTATTCGGTCACCATGCCGGTCAAGGAGGCGTCCAGGGCGCACCAGGTCTCGCTGACCGACGACGAGTTCAAGCTGGTCTTCTCGCGCTACACCTCCGCCAGCGGCGACCGGCTGCGGATCGCCGGCACCGCCGAGCTCAACGGCTACGACCGCGACCTGAACCGGGTGCGCTGCGAGGCCATCGTGCGCCGCGTCGAGCAGTTGTTCCCCGGGGCCGGCGACGCTTCCGAGGCGCAGTTCTGGACCGGGCTGCGCCCGGCGACGCCCAGCAACGTGCCGCTGATCGGCGGGACGAAGCTCGCGAACCTGTTCCTCAACACCGGCCACGGCACGCTGGGCTGGACCCACGCCTGCGGCTCGGGCAAGTCGATCGCGCGGATCGTGAGCGGGCTGAAGCCGGAAGTCGATTTCGCGTTCACCGGGCTGCGCGCGGCGGCTCAGTCCCCGGCGGTGAAGACGGTCAGCACGCCGGTGTAGCCGTAGAGGTGGTTGCGGGCGATCTCGCCGGCGGCGAAGAAGCCGACCAGCGGGACGTCGCCCAGGGCATGCCGCACGATCTGCAGCTCGGCGCCGGGGGCGCCGAAATGCGGCCCGCCGCGGCCCGAACAGCTGACGTAGATGGCGCCGGCGATGCGGCGCGCCGGATGGGGCGCGGCCTCGGCCTCGCCGGCGGCGACCTCGCGCGCGGTGGCGAGCGTCTGCTCCTGCGGCTCCAGTTCCTCGCGGATCTCTGCGCAGACGCGCATCAGGTCGGCCCGCGCGGCCTGCGCGTTGCGGCGGCAGAAGCTCAGCCGCATCCCGGCCTCGGCGTTGTCGGCGATCGCCACGCCGCGACGCGTCGGGTCGAGGCCGATGATGTGGCGCACCCGGACGTCGGCGCCGAGATCGCCGGTGCGCCGGACGCCGTCGCTGCCGGCCTCGACCAGGCCGACCAGGGTGGCGCGGACCGCATCGATCGCCTGCTCGGGGGCATCGAGCGAGACCCGCAGGTCGGCCAGCAGGACGTCGAGCGCGGGCTCGCCGTCGAGCGCCAGCAGCAGGTTGCCGTCGGCCTCGGTGATCTCGCGTTCGCGCGAGACCGGCTGGCAGCCCTGCGTCACGCGCGAGACCAGCCGCACGCCCTCGCCGAACACCACGCCCGACAGGCCGCCCGAGAACACGCCGCCGACCGCGCCATGGCCGCGGATGTTGCCGTTGCCGCCGATCGCGAACTGCAGCGAGCCGACCCGCCCCGAGGACAGGCCGCCGAACAGATAGCCGGTGTCGGTGCGCTGCGCCATCTCGGCGATCAGCTCGCCGAGTTCGGGCGTGCGCGGGTCGGCATGGACCAGCGCCGTGTGGGCGGCGAAACCGCTCATTTCGGAGCTGGCCAGCGGCGCCACGCCGGAGAACACCCGGTACTGGTCGCTCGGCAATTCGCACAGCATCACGCTGAGTGCCGGCTCGTCGAAGTACTCGGCGTTGTTGGCGGCCACGCCGACGCCCACGGTGCCGGTCCAGTCGGTGATCTCGGGCAGTTCGGCGCCCAGGTGATCGAGGATCTCCTGGGCATCGGCCCCGTAGTGGTCGGTGATGTAGAGCAGGCCCAGCGTCGGTGCGCGGGCGTAGTCCGGCAGCGCCATCTGCGCCCGCAGCTGCGCCAGCACCAGGCCGGCCGCCATGCGCCATTGCGGATGGGTGGCGTGCCCGGTGGGAAAGAGCTTCATGGCCTGGCCTTTCAGCCCGCACGCTTGCGCGCCGGCGCGGGACGCTTGGGCGGCGCGCTGGCGCCGCGGCGCGACGCCGACGCCTTCTTGCCGGCGGCAGCCGGCCTGGCCGCGCTGCGGGCCGCGGCGGACCCGGCGCCCGCCGGATCGCCCAGCGGTTGCGGCATCACCGGCATCTTGAGCTGCGAGGCCTCCTGCAGCGCCGAGCTGGCGATCTGCTGGAACTGCTGCGTCAAGGCACCCCACCACTGGACCGGATCGACGACGCCGGCCGGGTCCTGGGCCGCGTCCTTGGTGCGCTTCGGCGCCGGGGCCGCTTCGGGCTCCGGCTGCGCTTCGGGTTCGGGTTCGGGTTCGGGTGCGGCGGCCGGGGCCGGCGCCGGCGCGGCCGGCCGGGTGAAGGCGTTGGCGAGGTCTTCCATGCGGACGTTCATGCCGCGCAGGGTCGAGAGCGTCATCTTCTGCACCTCGAGCGCCTGGATGGTCGCCTTCAGCGCGTGGCCGTTCTGTTCGAGCCAGTACTGGACGGTCTTGAGTTCCTGGATGCGCTTGTCGACCTCTTCGACGCTGAGCGTCGGCGCCACCCAGCTCGACAGGCTGGGCAGGCCGGGCACGGCGCCCGGCGATGCCCCGGCACCGCCCGCCAGGTTCTTGAGGAAGTCGAAGCCCGGGACGAACTGACTGAAGGCGAAAGGCTTGCTGGCGTCGCTCATTGCGTGCTCCGGGTCTTTGTTTCTTGTCCAGGCAGCTTACTCCAAGCGTCGGGGCTTTTGGGCGCCCGGCGGCATCCGGCACTCGCCATGAGGGCCCGGCTTGTGGACAATGACCCACCAGACACAGAAAGACACATGTCCATCTTCCATCTCGCCTTCCATGTCCGCGATCTCGACGAGGCGCGCCGCTTCTACGGCGGCGTGCTGGGCTGCGCGGAAGGCCGCAGCACCGACACCTGGGTCGACTTCGACTTCTTCGGCCACCAGATCTCGCTGCATCTGGGCGAGCCCTTCGCCACCGCGCGCACCGGCCGGGTCGGCGAGGTGATGGTGCCGATGCCGCACTTCGGCATCGTGCTCGAACTGCCGGCCTGGCGGGAACTGGCCAAGCGGCTCGAGGCGTCGGGCATGGACTTCGTGCTCAAGCCCCAGGTGCGCTTCGAGGGCCTGCCGGGCGAGCAGTGGACCATGTTCTTCTGCGACCCCTTCGGCAACCCGATCGAAGCCAAGGGCTTCCGGTCGCTGGACACCGTCTACGACGCATGAGACCCCGCCCGGCCGCTCCGAAGGGGGCTCGCACCGCGGTGCGCAGCACGGAGGTTGCCCAGTGACCGTGTCGGCCGCGCCAGCCGCCCGGCCGATGCGCCTGCGCCTCGCCGGGGCAGTGGCGGCCTGGCTGCTCGCCACCGCCGCCCATGCGGTGCAGGACTGCGAACTCAACGGCCAGCCCGTGAACCCCGCCAACGGCGCCACCACCGCCGGCAAGACCGGCGTGATGCGCTGCAAGGACCGCGACAGCGGCCAGCTGGTGCGCGAACAGCAGGTCCAGAGCGGCACCTTCATGGGCCTGGTGCGCTTCTACGAGAACGGCAAGCTGGCCAAGGAGCACAGCCTGAACGCCCGCGGCAACATCGAAGGCCGGGCGCGCGAGTTTTCGCCCGCCGGCCAGGTGCTGCGCGACGCGACCTACGAGGACGGCCACGAGATGGGCCTGGTGCGCATCTTCTATCCGGACGGATCGCTGCGCCGCGTCACCTTCTTCGCCGATGCGGCGGGCGAGCGCGCCTCGGTCGAATTCACCGAACGCGGCCAGCTCTCGGCGCTGCGCTGCGGCGACAAGCCGGTGCTGGCGCCCGTGGCCGACGACGTGCAGCTGTGCGGCTTCGGCGGCGGCGCCTCGCGGGTCGAGCTGTTCGACGCCCGGGGCATCCTGCGCTCGCGGCTGTCCTACGTGGCCGGCAAGCGGGTGCGCAGCGAGGAGCTCTACGACAACGGCAAGCCCGCGGCCCAGGACGAGATGGTGGGCAACCAGCGCATCGAACGGCGCTTTTCGTCCGAAGGCGTCAAGCGCCGCGAGGTGGTCTCGCTGCTGGGCGAGCGCGGCGCGGTCCGCCAGCGCGAGCAGGAGTTCTCGGAGCGCGGGACGCTGGTGCGCGAGCAGCGCTGGAGCGGCGCGGGAGCGCCGCTGAGCGACGAAAGCTTCTACCAGAACGGCCAGCCGCGCAGCAAGTCGCTCTACGGCGTGGACGGCAATCCGCGATTGATCGAGGTCACCGAGTACCACGACAACGGCCAGCGCGCCGCGATCGGCCGCTACCTGGCCAGCGACCGCCTGCGCCAGCTGCCGACCGGCACCCACCAGCGCTTCAGCGACAGCGGGCTGCTCATCGCCGAATCGGTCTACGACGACAAGGGCCGCGTCACGCGCGAACGCAGCTGGGACGCCAATGGCAAGCTGGAGCGCGATGACGAAGTGTTCGAGGATGGGTCGCGGAGGGCGTTCGCCAAGCCTTGAGACCTTGCTCTGTCCTCAGTCCAGCTTGATTCCCGCCGCCTTGATGATCGGCCCCCAGCGCTGCGACTCCGCCCGCGACAGGGCCGCGAACTGAGCCGGAGAGCCCGGCATCGCCTCCATGCCGAAGTCGCTGAAGCGCTTCTGCACCGCCGGCGTGGTGAAGGCACGGTTGAGATCGCCATTGAGCCGCGCCACGATCGGCGCCGGAATCCCGGCCGGGCCGACGATGCCCTGGAAGGCGAACACTTCGGAATTCGCGACGCCGACCTCGGCCAGCGTCGGCACGTCCGGCAGCAGCTTCGAGCGGCTGCCCGATCCGATCGCCAGCACGCGCACCTTCTTGCCCTGCATGATCGACAGGCCCGAGGCCAGGTCGAGGAACATCGCCGGCACCTGGCCGCCCATCACGTCGGCCATCGCCGGTGCGGCGCCGCGGTACGGGATGTGGGTGATGAAGGTGCCGGTGCGGACCTTGAACATCTCCATCGCCAGGTGGTGCGGCGAGCCGTTGCCCGGCGAGGCGTAGTTGACCTTGCCCGGATTGGCCTTCACGTAGGCCAGGAAGGCCTTGAAGTCCTGCGCCGGAAAGTCCGGATGCACGACCAGCGCCAGCGGGAACTTGCCGATCGCGCCGATGTAGCTGAAGTCCTTCTCGGGGCTGAAGGGCAGCTTGCTGAACAGGTGCTCGTTGAAAGCCAGCAGCGCGTTGTCGGCCGACATGATGGTGTAGCCGTCGGGCTTGGCCTTGGCGACCAGTTCGGCGCCGATGTTGGTCGAGGCGCCGGGGCGGTTGTCGATCACGATCTGCTGGCCCAGCGTCTGCCGCATCGCCTCGGACAGGGTGCGCGCGATCACGTCGGTGCCGCCGCCGGCGGGGTACGGCACGACCCATTTGATCAACTGGTCGGGAAAGGCGCCCTGGGCGCGCGCCCACGGTGCGGCGGCAGCCGCCGCGGTGGCAGCGAGGGTGGTGAGCAGGGTTCTGCGATCCATCGAAAAGTCTCCTGGTTTTGGTGTTCTGAAATGTAAGGGGTCTAGGCCGACAGCGAAGGCAGCGGCAATCCGTCCAGCGCCTGCGCAAGCGCCGTGCGGCAGCGCGCTTCGTCGCCGACCTGCTCGAACAGCAGCAGCGCGAGCCGGGCGAGGAACAGCGATTCTCTCTCGGGGCCGGCCTCGCTGATGGCGCGTGCGCATTCGGCATAGACGCGATCGCGCGCCTCGGGTGGCAGGGCATTCATCATGCGGGCTCCTTGGGGGTCAGCGCGGCCGCCCGCGCCAGGGCCTGGCGCAGCGCGCCCGGGGGCGGCCGGCGCCAGCGCGCCGCCACGTGGCCGTCGGGGCGCAGCAGATAGACGGCGCCTTGCGCCGCGCCGAGCGCTTCGAACACCTGCGCTTCGGCGTCTTGCGATGACAGCGCGCACAGCGCGACCGGCAGCGGGCCGGCCTGCGCCTGCGCCAGCTCGGCGCGCAGCGCGCCGTCGGGCTGCGGCAGGTTCAGCAGCAGCACCGTGAAGGCCGCGCCGACCCGGTCCGTGAGGTGCGAGCCATCGGCCAGCGCCTGCTCGGGCAAGGCTTCGCCCGGCTGCGGCCCGTGCGCCAGCTCGTCGCCCGGGCTCGACAGCATCGAATCGGCATAGCCCACGGCCTGGGTCTGGCGCGGATTGATCAGGTTGGCGATGCCACGGTGCGCGCCCGCGAGCGACAGCGCCGCCTCGCGCAACAGGTCGAAGCCGCGTGACGGCGGCGACATGAACTCGGTGCTGCGCATCGCGTTCTCGGCGTTGATGTGGAAGGCCGCGATGCGCTCCTGCGAATAGCTGTCGAGCAGCGACGCTTCAGACACGCCGCGCGCCACCAGCGCCAGCTTCCAGGCCAGGTTGTCGGCGTCGTCGAAGCCCGAGTTGAGGCCGCGCACGCCGAAGATCGGCATCGCATGGGCGGCGTTGCCGGCGAACAGCACGCGCCCGTGCCGGTAGCTCTCGAGCGTCATCGCGCCGGCGCGGTAGACCGAGGTCCACACCGTGTGCCAGGGCAGGTGGCCCTCGCCGATGGCATCGAGGTGGCGCTGGACGAATTCCTGCACCGCCGCGGGCTGCAGGGCCTCCTCGGTGCTCTGTCCGGCGCGCAGCTGGTAGTCGATGCGCCAGATGTCGTCGGGCTGCTTGTGCATCAGCACCGTCGAGCCGGGGTTCCACGGCGGGTCGAACCAGGCGCGGCGTTCGGTCGGATGCTCGCTGTGCAGCTCGATGTCGATGATCACGTAGCGGCCTTCGTAGCCGGTGCCGACCAGTTCGAGGCCGAGCGCCTTGCGCACGAAGCTCTGGCCGCCGTCGCAGGCCGCGAGCCATTGGCCACGCAGCGCATGGTCGCCGAGCGCGTTGCGCACCGACAGCCGCAGGCCGTCGGCCTCCTCCTCGATCCCGGTCAGCGTGCTGCCCCACCGGATGTCGATCAGGCCCGGCGCGGCGGCATTGCGGCGCTCGATCTCGTCGAGCAGGTACTGCTCGATGTAGTACTGCTCGAGATTGACCATCGGCGGCAGCTTCTGCCGCTCGTCGTGCGGCATCTCGAAGCGGAACACCTCCTCGGTCTTGTAGAAGCTGCGCCCGCCGGTCCAGGGCAGGCCCTTCGCCAGGAAGGCCGGCAATGCGCCGAGGCGCTCGATGATTTCGAGGCTGCGGCGCGAGATGCAGGCCGCGCGGCTGCCGACGCAGACCGTGTCGTCGGCCTCGAGCACCACGCTGCGCACGCCATGGTTCGCGAGGCCGAGCGCGAGCGCCATGCCGACCGGGCCGCCACCGGCGATCACGACCGGATGCAGGCCGGCTTCGACGCCCTGCACCAGCGGCGGCAGCGAAGGCGCGAACCGCGTGTAGTGGAAGGCGCCGACCGAAGGCGGCAGCTCGACGGCCACCGGCGGCAGCGGGCCGGTGGCGGCGTCGCCGGGCCGGGCGGCGGGGGGATTCGCGGCAGCGGTGTTCATGGACGGGATTGTCCGGATGCGCCCACCCCGGCTGTGTCATAACTTCGTACGAAGTGATTACCCTTAAATTGAAATGAAGCGCTGGCCCGTGCGTGCCAAGGTCGAATCCCTGGCCGCGCCGGTGGTCGGCAGCGTTCTGGCCGGCATCGGCACGGCGCACCTGGCGGCCAGCTACCTGGCGGCCATGCACCAGGTGCTGCCAGTGACCTTCTGCACCGTGTTCTCGGCCGGCGCCAACGGCCGCATCGAAACCATCTCGGCCGCCAGCAGCTACGGCAATACGGCGGAACGCACCGCCGAACGCTACGTGGCCGAGCGCTTCGACCGGCTCGACCCGCACATGGCCTGGCTGGCGGGCCGCAAGCTGCCGAAGCGGCCGCAGCTCTGGCTCGGCCACCACCGGGCCGAGGAGGTCGAGGACGCGGCCTACCGGGCCGCCTGCTACGGCGACGTCGGCATCCGCGAGCGCGCTTCGGTGTTGCTGCTGCTGCCGAGCGGGCAGCGGGCGGCGGTGAGCTTCTACCGCAGCCTGGCCCAGCCCGATTTCGGGCCGGCGGATTTCGCGCTGCTCGAAGCCCACGCTGCGCTGCTGGCCGACGCCACCGCCGCCCACGGCCGCAGCGCCGTCGCCGCCCGGGAGGCCGCCGAGCCGGCCCTGGCGTCGCGCCTGCTGGCGCTGAGCCTGCGCGAACGCGAGGTGATCGGCCACCTGCTGGCCGGCAAGACCGCCAAGGAGGCGGCGCGCGAGATCGGCATCGAGCTCACGACGGTGCGAACGCACCAATACCGCGCGTTCCGGCGATTGGGGATCAGGACGGTGAAGGAGCTGCTGCGAAGCCACGGCGGCGTGTGACACCTGTCGGTGAACAGCCCGGTTTGCGACATGTCCACGGAACGTGTCGATGAAATCGAAGAATATCGACGCGTTGAATGGACGTGTCCCACTGCTCGAAGCCAAGGACAGCGTGGTGACGATATTTTCGATCTCCGATGGCGTCGACATGGACATCCGCCGCACGCCAGGCACGCAGCCAGTGAGCGATCGAAACGGCGAGAGCATCTACATCCCGCCCGAAGGTGAAGCGCTGCTTCGCAGTCTGCTCGCCAACTGGGAGCGCTTCATCCATGAAGAGCGCGAGTTGGACCCGCTGATCCGCATGGCCGTCGGGCACTATCAATTCGAGGCAATCCATCCGTTCACGGACGGCAATGGCCGGACAGGCCGCGTGCTCAACATCCTGGTGCTGATCCAGGACAAGCGGCTTCACGCTACCTGAAGGAACTGGCGGGCGCAGGCGTCCTGAGCGAGATCCAGGCTGGGAAGGAAAAGCTCTTCATTCACCCGAAGCTCATGCAACTTCTGATGAAGGACAGCAATGACTTCGCAAAATACGCATGACCGGTTGGCGTCAATTGGCAACGCTTGCTGACGCCACGATTTCCTGGTCGATCGCACCAAAGATCGAGTGACCGTCATCGCCCTTCATCTCGATCCGGATGGTGTCGCCGTACTTCATGAACTCGGTGCTGGGCTGGCCGTCCTGGATGGTCTCGATGCAGCGCTTCTCGGCGATGCAGCTGTAGCCCTTGGGCCATTCCATCCGGCCCTTCTTCTCGACGCCCTTGTTGCTCACGGTGCCGCTGCCGACGATGCTGCCGGCGCGCACGTTGCGGGTCTTGGCGACATGGGCGATCAGTTCGCCGAAGTGGAACGTCATCTCTTCGCCCGCGTCGCACAGGCCGACCTTGCGGCCGTTCCACGTGCTCTGCAGCGGCAGGTGCACGCGGCCGCCCTGCCAGGCCTCGCCCAGCTCGCCCGGGGTCACGGCCACCGGGCTGAAGGCGGTGGCCGGCTTGCTCTGGAAGAAGCCGAAGCCCTTGGCCAGTTCGGCCGGGATCAGGTTGCGCAGGCTGACGTCGTTGGCGAGCATCACGAGCCGGATGCCGTCCAGCGCCTGCGCCGGCGTCGCGCCCATCCGGACGTCGCCCGTGACGACCGCGATCTCGGCCTCGAAATCGATGCCGAAGGCCTCGCTGGCCACCACCACCGGATCGCAGGGACCGATGAAGTCGTCGCTGCCGCCCTGGTACATCAGCGGGTCGGTGTAGAAGCTGCCGGGCACCTCGGCGTTGCGCGCCTGGCGCACCAGTTCGACGTGGTTGAGGTAAGCCGAACCGTCGGCCCACTGGTAGGCGCGCGGCAGCGGGGCCATGCACTGCGCCGGATCGAAGGGGAAGGCGTGGCGGGCCCGCCCGGCGTTGAGCGCGTCGTAGAGGTCCTGCAGCTGCGGACTCATGAATCCCCAGTCGTCGAGCACCTGCTGCATGCGGCTGGCGATGCCGGTGGCGTAGTGGGCGCTGGCCAGATCGCGCGAGACGACGACCAGCTGGCCGTCGCGCGAACCGTCTTTGAGGGTGGCGAGTTTCATGGGTGGCGGCGGATGCCGGCAGGGCACACGCAACTAAACTGAGTGGACGGGCGGCAGTGTACCGAGGTGAACCTCCGGGCCGACGTCCACTCCATCCTCGATGCCCTCCCCTGCCCTGTCCGCCGACCCCGACCGTCCGCGCCCGCCGTGGCGCGGGCTGGCGTGGTTGACGGCGGCCGTGGTGCTGGTCCACCTGGCGCTGCTGGGGTTGGCACCCCTGGGCTCGGGGCCGCGGCCCTCGCCGCTGGCCCAGACCTTCATCACGCGCAGCATCGTCATCGCGCCGCCGCCCGCCGCCGAACCGGCCAGTGCCGCGCCGGCAGCGGCCGCCCCTCCGCCACCGCCGCCCCGGCCGGTTCGGCCCCGGCCCGTGCCGCGCCCCCGCCCCGCGGTCGAGCCGGCGCCCGCGCCAGCCATCGACCGCCCGGCGCCCGCCGAGACGGCGGCGGTCGACCCCGACGCCACGACGGGCTCCGACGCCGGCGAGGCGCAGTCGCAGGCAGCCGGCGCGCCCGCCGGCGACGGATCGGGCTCTGCGGCCTCGGGCACGGGTGGCCGCGACGGCGCCGCCGCCGGCCAGATCGCCGGTCCGGTGGAAGCCCAGGTCCCCGGTTCGGTGCGCCTGCGCTTCGCCGCCACGGCGCAGCAAGGGGCCCAGCCCTTGCAGGGCGTGTTCGGCGAACTGGTCTGGCTGCAGGACGGCAGCCAGTACGACCTCCGCCTGGCCTGGACCTTCCTGTTCAAGACCCTGCGCAGCCAGCACAGCACGGGCAGGATCGGGCCGACCGGCATCGAGCCCCTGCGCTTCTCGGACACCCGCAGGACGGAGACCGTCTCGCTGTTCGACCGCGACCAGGGCCGGGTGCGGTTCAGCGGCAATGTCCCGAGCGAGATGCTCCTCGCCGGTGCACAGGACCGGCTCAGCGTCGTGCTCCAGCTCGGCGCCCTGATGGCCGGCAACACGGCGCACTATCCGCCCGGGGCGGTGATCGCGGTCCAGACGGTCGGCACCAAGGATGCCGAGATCTGGACCTTCAACGTCGAGGCCGAGGAGGACATCGGCGTGCCCGCCGGCGAGTTCAAGGCCCGCAGGCTCACCCGCAATCCCCGCAAGCCCGGCGACGACAAGATCGAACTGTGGCTGGCGCCAGCGCTGGGCTGGCTGCCGGTGCGGATCCGGCAGACCCAGACCAACGGCGACTTCATCGACCTGCAACTGCGCAGCCAGGGCGCGCTGCAGTCGTCGAATCCGTGAGAAATAACACGCAGTAACAGGCCAGTGCCTACAACGCAACGCTGCATATTGAAACTGGCGCGTTGATTGCTATCTAACCAACATGAATGCCATCGACATCCTCACAGGACCCGACATGCAAATGCTCTACGACTCCGACTCCTTCGTCGTCGTGCACGTGCAGCCGACCGAAGGCGAGGCGCCCGCGGCGCCCCACCTGCCGGTGCTGGCACGCCACGGCTTCGAGATCGTGGACAAGCGCTCGGGCAAGGAGGTCTACCTCGATGGCTCCTGGGCGGAACTGTTCCAGCAGCAGATTGCCGCCTGGCAGCTCAACACCCCGACCCAGGAAGAAGTCGAGGACACGCTCGAAGGCTACGCCGAGTTGGCGCACACTCCTGTGCTGGTCCACTGAGCACGCGTTCCTTGAAACGCCCTGCGCTGCGCACCGCGATGGCCGCATGCCGGCCGGGGACCGCCGCTAGCATCGGGGCATGACACCGCACCGCCATTCGCTGACTCGCCCGCTCCAACTCACCCTGGTCGCCGTTGCCGCGGCGGTGCTCGCCGCCTGTGCAACGCCGGGCCGGGGCGACGCCCAGGCCTCGATCGGCCGCCGCGCCGCCGCTCAGTTGCCCACCGACGCCCTGCTGCTGGGCGAGCAGCACGACGCCGCCGAGCACCAGGAGATCGAGCGGGAGACCGTCGTGGCGCTGGCCCAGCGCGGCCGCCTGGCCACCCTGGCGCTCGAGATGGCCGAGGAAGGCAACAGCACGGCCCACCTGCCGGCCGACGCGACCGACGCCCAGGTGCAGACCGCCCTCGGCTGGAACGACAAGGGCTGGCCCTGGGCCGCGTACGGCCCGGTGGTGATGGCCGCCGTGCGGGCGGGCGTGCCGGTGATCGGCGCCAACCTGCAGCGCGCCCACATGAAGGACGCGATGGCCGACGTCTCGCTCGATGCGCAGTTGCCGGAGGCCGCACGCAAGGACCAGCAGCAGGCCGTGCGCAGCGGCCACTGCAACCTGCTGCCCGAATCCCAGATCGTGCCGATGACCCGGATCCAGATCGCCCGTGACCGCGCCATGGCGCAGGCCGTGGTCAAGGCCAGGGTGCCGGGCAAGACCGTGCTGCTGGTGAGCGGCGCCGGCCACGGCAACAAGCAGCTGGGCGTGCCGCAGCACCTGCCCACCGACGTCTCGGTGAAGGCGGTGCGGATGCGGGCCGGGGCGCCCGACGAGGCCGACCGCGCCTTCGACGCCGTCTGGCCGACGCCGGCCCTGCCCGAGAAGGACTACTGCGCCGGCGTCAAGCCGCCGCCCCGGCCGGCCGGCTGAGCCGCCCGGCTCAGGCCTTCGCCTTGATCGCGTCGGCCAGCGTGTTGACCAGCGTGTCGATGTGGGACTTCTCGACGATGTAGGGCGGCGCGATCACCAGCACGTCGCCCGCCGGGCGCACCAGCGCGCCCTTGTGGAAGCAGTCCAGGAAGACCTCGTAGGCGCGCTTGCCCGGCGCGCCGGCGATCGGCGCCAGCTCGACCGCGGCCGCCAGGCCCAGGCTGCGGATGCCGACGACGTTCGGCAGGCCCTTGAAGGTGCTGTGGAAGGCGTCGCCAAGCAGCTTGCCCATCTCGCCGGCCCGCGCAAACAGCTGCTCCTGCTTGAACAGGTCCAGCGTGGCGATCGCCGCCGCGCAGGCCACGGGATGGCCGGAGTAGGTGTAGCCGTGGAAGAACTCCACCACGTGCTCGGGCGCCGAGGTCTTCATCATCTCGTCGTAGAGCTTGTCGCGGCAGATCACGCCGCCGAGCGGGATCACGCCGTTGGTCACGCACTTGGCGAAGTTCAGCATGTCGGGCACCACGCCGTAGAAGTCGGAGGCGAAGTTGGTGCCCATGCGGCCGAAGCCGGTGATGACCTCGTCGAAGATCAGCAGGATGCCGTGCTTGTCACAGATCTCGCGCAGCTTCTGCAGGTAGCCCTTGGGCGGCACGTACCAGCCGGCCGAGCCGGCGATGGGCTCGACGATGATCGCCGCCACGTTGCTTGGGTCGTGCAGCGGCAGGATGCGCTGCTCGAGGTCGGCCAGCGGGTCGTCGGCCCAGACCGGCTCCTGGTTGTGGATGTAGGCGTGGTTGACCGGGTCGTGGATGAAGCGCATGTGGTCCACGCGCGGCAGGAAGGCCGAGCCGAACACCTTGCGGTTGCCGGGGATGCCGCCGACCGACATGCCGCCGAAGCCGACGCCGTGGTAGCCCTTCTCGCGGCCGATGAACAGGTTGCGGTGGCCTTCGCCGCGGGCCCGGTGGTAGGCCAGCGCGACCTTCATCGAGGTGTCGGCGGCTTCGCTGCCCGAATTGCAGAACAGCACCTTGTTGAGGTCGCCGGGCGCCATCGCCGCGATCATCTCCGCCGCCTTGAAGGCCTTGTCGTTGCTGACCTGGAAGGCGGTCGCGTAGTCGAGGGTGTCGAGCTGCTTCTTGATCGCCTCGTTGATCGGCTTGCGGTTGTGGCCCGCGCCCACGCACCACAGCGACGAGATCCCGTCGACCACCTTGCGGCCGTCATGGGTGGTGAACTCCATGCCGTCGGCCGCGACGAACACCCGCGGGTCCTTCTTGAACGAGCGGTTGGGCGTGAAGGGCAACCACTGGTTGTCCATGTTGAAGTCGTTGAAGGCCATGAAGTCACTCCTGCTGAGTTCGGGTGGTCGAGGAATGGGGCATTTTGGCACCAGCCGCGGCCCGCGGCAGGCCCTGCGACAATGTGCGGCCTTATGAACCCCGCGTACATCCTCACCCTCTCCTGCCCCGACCGCACGGGCATCGTGCACGCCGTCTCCGGCTTCCTGCTCGAGCGCGGCGGCAACATCGAAGAAGCGGCGCAGTACAACGACCACGGCACCGGCCTGTTCTTCATGCGGGTGCGCTTCGCCTGCGAGCACGGGGAAGACGTCCTGCGCGGGCAGATCGCCGCCCTCGCGGCCGACTTCGGCATGCGCTGGAAGCTGCATGCCGCCGCCGAGCCGATGAAGACCGTGATCCTGGTCAGCAAGGAAGGCCACTGCCTGAACGACCTTCTGTTCCGCTGGAAAAGCGGCCTGCTGTCGATCGACGTCCGCGCCATCATCTCGAACCACCGCGACTTCTACCAGCTGGCGGCGAGCTACAACGTGCCCTTCCACCACATCCCGGTGACCACCGCGACCAAGGCGCAGGGCGAGGCCAGGCAACTCGAGATCATCGAGGCCGAAGGCGCCGACCTGGTGGTGCTGGCGCGCTACATGCAGATCCTCAGCAACGACCTGTGCGGCAAGCTGGCCGGCCGGGCGATCAACATCCACCATTCCTTCCTGCCGAGCTTCAAGGGCGCCAAGCCCTACTACCAGGCCCATGACCGCGGCGTGAAGCTGATCGGCGCCACCGCCCACTACGTGACGGCCGACCTCGACGAGGGTCCGATCATCGAGCAGGACGTGGAGCGCGCCGACCACACCGACACGGTCGAGGCCCTGACCGCCCGCGGCCGCGACACCGAGAGCCAGGTGCTGGCGCGCGCCGTCAAATGGCACAGCGAGCACCGGGTCTTGCTCAACGGCCACCGGACCGTGGTGTTCAAATGAGGCGACAAGGGAGCAGAAAAATGAAGTCTTCGTCGATCACCCTGCTCGCGGCCCTGGCCTTCTGCGCCACCGCGGGCGTGGCCAGCGCCCAGTACACGGGCCCCTCGGGCATCCGCCTGACGACCGTCGCCGAAGTGCTCAAGAACGGCAAGAACGACCAGCAGGTGATGCTGCAGGGCGTGCTGCTGAAGAAGCTCGGCCACGAGAAGTACGAGTTTTCCGATGGCACATCCGCCGTCCGGGTCGAGATCGACGACAAGATCTTCCCGCGCGAGCCCATCGACGAGAAGACCCGCGTCGAGATCGTCGGTGAAATCGAGAAGGACTTCATGACCTCGCCCGAGATCGACGTCGA
This sequence comes from Variovorax davisae, assembly GCF_030316845.1. Classification (GTDB taxonomy): domain Bacteria; phylum Pseudomonadota; class Gammaproteobacteria; order Burkholderiales; family Burkholderiaceae_C; genus Variovorax; species Variovorax davisae. The sequence goes on along the minus strand of NZ_JASZYS010000005.1, from coordinate 123,245 downwards.
CGCCATCCGCCGCCTCCCCTGACGAGCTGCCGCGATGAAGGGTCTTCGGGGCATGGCCTGGCTGCTGGTGTTCCAGTCGGTCGGCGAACTGCTCTCGCGCGGCCTGTCGCTGCCGCTGCCGGGGCCGGTGCTCGGCATGATGCTGATGCTGGCCGGACTGCGCTTCGCGCTGGTGCGCGAGCCGGTGGCCGAATGCGCGGGCTTCCTGCTCGCCCACCTCTCGCTGCTGTTCGTGCCGGTCGGCGTCGGCGTCATGACGCACCTGGCGCTGCTCGGCCAGTATGGCGGGCGGATGCTGCTGGTCATCGCGCTGTCGACCTGGATCGGCCTCGCCGTGACCGCGCTGGTGCTCTACGGGCCCGACCGCCGCAAGAAGGAGGCCTAGCCGCATGCCGCGCTTCGTCGAGCTCTGGATCTACCTGTCGGCCACGCCCCTGTTCGGGCTGACCGCAACGCTGGTCGTCTACCTGCTGGCCAACGCCGCCTACAGCCGCGCCGGCGGTGCGCCCTGGGCCAATCCGGTGCTGTGGTCGGTGGTGGTGCTGGCCGGCGGCCTGCTGGCCACCCGGGTCGACTACCCGACCTACTTCGCCGGCGCCCAGTTCATCCATTTCCTGCTCGGCCCGGCCGTGGTCGCGCTGGCCTGGCCCCTGTGGCAGCGGCGCGCCGAACTGCGCGCGCGCTTCGGCCGGCTGCTGCTGGCTTCGCTGCTCGGGGGCGCCGCCGCCGGCGGCTCGGCCGTGGCACTGGGCTGGGCGGTGGGACTGCCGCACGACGTCGTGCTGTCGCTGGCGCCCAAGTCGGTGACCGCGCCGGTGGCGATGGGCATCTCGGAAAAGATCGGCGGCATTCCGGCGCTGTCGGCCGTGTTCGCCGTGCTCACCGGCATGATCGGCGCGCTGTCGGGCAAATACCTCTTCGATGCGCTGCGCATCGGCACCGACGCCACGGGCTTCGCGGCCCGCGGCTTCGGTCTCGGCACCGCGGCCCACGGCATCGGCGCGGCACGCGCCCTGCACGTCGATGCCGACGCCGGCGCCTATGCCGGGCTGGCGCTCGGCATGCAGGTCGTGCTGGCCGCCCTGCTGATGCCGCTGGTCTTCAAGCTGTTCTAGCTGCGGTTCGGGTTGTCCGGACGGCGATCGTGGTTGTTCGGCACGCCGTCGTGGTCACGGTCCCAGCCGCCGCCATGGTATTCCCAGCGGCCATCGCGTTGGTCCCATTGCGGCGCGCGATACGCATAGCCGTTGCGCGCGCGGATGTAGGTGCCCTTGTTCCACACATAGCGGTGGCCGTTCCACTCGTAATGGCCCGGCGCCCAAACGTAGCCCTGGCGCGGTGGCGGCACGTGTTCGGGACGCGGCGGCGGCGGTGCCACCCGGACCACCACACCCGGCTGCGCCTGCGCGGTGGCCGGCATCACGGCGGCACCGAGCGACAGCAGGGAGGCGGCACCGACGGCAAGGCTGACTGCAAGTTTTTTCATGAGGACTCCTTCGAGTTGTTGGAGCCTTCATCCTCCCTGCGCCATGTGAAGCTGTTGTAAGCCACGGACGAACTCTTGTGTAGAGGTGTGACGCCTGCGCTTGCCGCTGGAAGCCTATTTGCGCAGCGCCCGCAGATCGATCGCGTCCGCCATCGCGGCATAGCCGGCGTTGCCCGGATGGAGGTGGTCGCCGCTGTCGTAGGCGGCCTTCAGCACCTGGGGATCGGTGGGGTCGCGCATCGTGGCATCGAAGTCGACCACCGCCTCGACATGCCGACGGCTGCGGATCCAGCGGTTCACGGCATCGCGCCGCGACTCCTTTTCCTTGCTCCAGTAGGAGGAGCCCTTGAACGGCAGCAGCGTGCCGAGCAGCACCTTGACCCCGCGGGCGCGGGCCTGCTGGATCAGCTGCTCGAGGCCGGCCGTGATGTCCTCCGCCGCCGGCTGGCCCCGGATCGGGCCGGCCGCCCCCTCGGGCATGCTGAAGCCGATGTCGTTGATGCCGATCAGGATCACGACGTGGGTCAGGTCGCGCTGGCCAAGCACGTCCTGCGCGAAACGGGCGATGCCCTTGGTTCCGACGCCGTCGGCCAGCAGGCGATTGCCCGAGATGCCCGCGTTGACCACCGTGCGCGGTCCGGCATCGCCCGGCCGGGCCTGCAGACGCGCCGCGAGGCGATCGGGATAACGCACCGGACGCCCCGGCTCCTCCATCGCGCCGGCACCGGCAGTGATCGAATCGCCGAAGGCGACCACCACGCCGGCGTCGGCGGCCCAGGACGGGGCCGGCGCCTGCGTGGCTGCGAGCAGGGCGCCAACCCGCAGCAAGGCGCGCCGTCTTGAAAAGAGCTTCATGCGACGCGCAGTGTACGGATGCCGGGCCGAGCCCTCGCCGGCACCTACCAGGTGTCGACGTAGGCCAGCGCCGGCGCGCGCGGCGCCGACGCCGAAGCCAGCCCGCGCACCAGCCAGGCGCGCGTGTCGGCAGGGTCGATGACGGCGTCGATCTCGAGGGTCTGTGCCATGTGGATCGCCTCGCCGTTGGCGTACTGCTGCGCCACCAGCTCCTTGAACAGGGCGTCGCGCTCGGCGCCTTCAGCGGCGGCCTCGAGCTCCTTGCGGAAACCGAGCCGGACGGCGCCTTCGAGGCCCATGGCGCCGAACTCGCCGGTCGGCCAGGCGACCGTGAACACCGGCGCGTCGAAGCCGCCGGCCGTCATGGCCTGCGCGCCCAGGCCGTAGCCCTTGCGCAGCACCACCGCGAAATACGGCACGCGCAGGTGCGACGCCACCATGAACATGCGGCAGACATGGCGGACCTGCGCCTGGGCCTCGATCTCGGGGCCGACCATGAAGCCCGGCGTGTCGCACAGCGCCACCAGCGGCAGGCCGTGCGCGTTGCACAGCTGCATGAAGCGCGCGGCCTTGTCGGCCGCCTCGACGTCGATCGCGCCGCCCAGGTGGTGCGGGTTGTTGGCCAGCAGGCCGACCGGCTTGCCTTCGATGCGCGCCAGCGCGGTCACGATGCCGGCGCCGAAGCCGGCGCGCAGTTCGAGCAGCGAGCCGGTGTCGGCGACGCCGCGCATCGCGGCGCGCACGTCGTACACGCGCAGCCGGTTCTCGGGCACGGCATGCCGCAGCGCGCGCGGATCGGCGCACTGCCAATCGGCGGTCGCGCCCTGGAAGTACGACAGGTACTGCTTCGCGGCGGCCACGGCCCCGGCTTCGTCCTGGACCAGGATGTCGATCACGCCATTGCGCGACTGCACGCTGCTGGGACCGATCTGCTCGGGCGCGAAACTGCCCAGGCCGCCGCCCTCGATCATCGCCGGGCCGCTCATGCCGATGTTGCTGGCCTCGGTGGCGATGATGACGTCGGCGCAGCCGAGCAGCGCCGCATTGCCCGCGAAGCAGCGGCCGTGCACGATGCCGACCACCGGCACCTTGCCCGACAGCGCCGCGAACTGGCTGAAGGTGTGGTTGTTCAGGCCGGCCACGATGGGCATGTCGGTGTCGCCCGGCCGGCCGCCGCCGCCCTCGGCGAACAGCACCACCGGCAGGCGCAGCTGGTGGGCGATGCCGAGCATGCGGTCGGTCTTGTGGTGGTTGCGCATGCCCTGCGTGCCGGCCAGCACCGTGTAGTCGTAGGCCATCACCACGGCACGCGACTTCTCGGGGCCGAACGCTTTCGCGTTGATGCTGCCGATGCCGGTCACCATGCCGTCGGCCGGCGTGTTGGCAACCAGGTCCTCGAGCGTGCGACGGCGGGTCTGGGCGGCGATCGCGAGTGCGCCGTATTCGGTGAAGCTGCCGGCGTCGTCTGCCTGATCGCAAAGGTCGGCGATGTTGGCGCGCGCCGTGCGGCCGCCTTGTGCGTGGCGCTTGGCCACTGCGGCGGCGCGATTCGCATCGAGCGTCGGCGCGTGGCGGTCGATGACCTTCTGCAGGTCGGGACGGATCAGGCCGAGGTCGTGCGCGGCCTCGGCCTGGGCTTCGACGGCCTGCGCGTCGACGGCCTCGAGCCGCAGCAGCGATTGGCCTTCGACCAGGTAGTCGCCCGGCGCTGCCAGCAGCGCGACGACGCGGCCGGCGAAGGGCGCATGCAGCAGATGTTCCATCTTCATGGCTTCGAGCACGCCCAGTTGCGCACCCGCGGGCACGAGGTCGCCGACATCGACCTCGAACTGCACCAGCTTCGCGGGCATCGGTGCCTTGACCACCTGGGCATCGTCTTCGTCTGCCGGCACAACGGCATCGGCACGCCGGGGCGCGCTGGGCGCCATCTTCGCGTCCGCTGGATCGATGCGCCCGGCGGCGGCGAGCAGGTCGGCCAGGTGCGTCTCGACAAAGCGCGTGTGGACCGCCTGGGTGGCGAACTCGGGCCGCTCGGCGATCGCGCGCAGCAGCGGCAGATTGGTCGCGATGCCCTCGACGCGGCACTCCTCCAGCGCCCGCAGCGAGCGCCGCAGCGCGTCGGCGAAGCGCGGCGACGACGAATGAACGATCAGCTTGGCCAGCAGCGTGTCGTAGTGCGGCGAAGGCGCCAGCCCTGCGTAGCCATGGGTGTCGACGCGCACGCCGGGGCCGGCCGGCAGGTCGAAGCGCTCCAGCCGGCCGCCCGACGGCCGCGCCCGGCCTTCGGCATCGAGGGTCTCGGCATTGATGCGCCACTGCACGGCGAAGCCGCGCTGGGCCGCCGTGCGGTCGGCCTCGATCGCGAGGCCGGCCAGCGTCTCGCCGTTGGCGATGCCGATCTGCAGCTGGACCAGGTCGAGGCCGGTGACGGCTTCGGTCACGGTGTGCTCGACCTGCAGCCGGGGATTGGCTTCGATGAAGACGAAGGGCAGCGTCGTCGATCGCTCGTCGACCAGGAACTCGAAGGTGCCCAGGCCCTGGTAGCCGACCGTGCGGGCCATGCGCAGCGCGGCCTGCGTGACCTGCAGGCGCAATGCCTCGGGCAGCGAGGGGCTCGGTGCGATCTCGACCAGCTTCTGGAAGCGCCTCTGCAGCGTGCATTCGCGCTCGCCGAGGCTCGCGACCGCCTGCCCGTCGCCGAGGATCTGCACTTCGATGTGCCGCGCGTTGCGCATCAGGCGCTCGACGTAGACGCCGTCGACGCCGAAGGCGGCCCTGGCTTCCGAGGTGCATCGCGCATGCGCTTCGGGCAGGTCGGCCGCGTCCAGCACCGCGCGCATGCCGCGGCCGCCGCCGCCGCCGATGGCCTTGACCATGACGCCGGCGCCCTCGGCCTGCTGCGCCGCGAAGAAGGCCTGCGCCTCGGCCAGCGTCACCGCGCCGGCGCTGCCCGGCATCACCGGCACGTCGCAATCCTCGGCCAGGGCCCGCGCGCGGGCCTTGTCGCCGAACAGCGCGAGCTGCGCGGGGGTCGGGCCGATGAAGCGCAGGCCGGCATCGGCGCAGGCCTGCGCGAAGTCCGCCCGCTCGCTCAGGAAGCCGTAGCCCGGATGCACGCCGTCGCAGCCCTGGGCGCGGGCGATCGCGATCAATGCCGCGCCGTCGAGGTAGGCCGAAGGACCGGTGGCGTCGAGCGCCACGGCGCTGTCGGCGAGCTGCACGTGGAGGGCGTCGGCATCGTCCTTGGCATGCACCGCGACGCTCGCCAGCCCCAGGTCGCGCAGTGCGCGCGCGAGCCGCACCGCGATCTCGCCGCGGTTGGCAATCAGCACTTTGGTGAGCATCGGGTCAGTCTTTCAGCAAACGGCGCAGCACCTTGCCGGCACCGGTGGTGGGCAGGGCATCGATGAAGCGCACCGCGCGCGGTGCCTTGTAGCTCGCCATGTTGTCGCGCGACCAGGCCATCAGGGCATCGGCGTCGAGTTCGGCGCCGGGCTTGCGCACGATGAAGGCCTTGACCACCTCGCCCTTCTCGGCATCGGGCTGGGCGATGACCGCGGCCTGCGCCACGGCGGGATGCTTGATCAGGATGGTCTCGACCTCCTCGGGGAACACGCTGTAGCCCGAGACCTTGATCATCTCCTTGAAGCGGCCGATGAACGTGAGATAGCCTTCGGCATCGAGCTTGCCCATGTCGCCGGTGTGCACCCAGCCGTCGCGCAAGGTCGCCGCGGTGGCTTCGGGCTTGTTCCAGTAGCCCTTGAACGAGCCTGCGCTCGCCAGCACGATCTCGCCGATCTCGCCCGCGGCCTTGGCTTCGCCGGTGTCGCCGTCGATGATCCGGATCGTCACGCCCGGCACCGGGATGCCCTGGGTGCCCCAGCGCGGCGCGTGGTGCGGCGTGTAGGTGTCGCAGGTGTGGGTCTCGCTCAGGCCGTAGGCGGCCTCGAAGGAGCTGCAACGGGTCGCGAAGCCGCGCCATTGCTGCGCCAGCGCCTCGGTGAAGGCGATGCCGAAGCTGGTCACCGGATTCATCCGCAGGCTCGACAGGTCGAAGCCCGCGATGCCCTCGGCCTGCATGCAGGCGACGTTCATCGGCGCGATGCTGTACCACCAGCTGACCCGGTGGCGCGCGATCGCCTGCAGGGTCGCGCGCGGGTCGAAGCGGTGCAGCAGCACCGAGGTGGCGCCGGTGAGCACCGGCACGTTGACGCCCATCAACATGCCGGCGATGTGGTAGAGCGGCGCGATCGACAGCAGCACGTCGGTGCCGGTGACACCGTTGCAGTCGGCGGCGGCGCGGGTCTTGAAGAGGGCGTTGCCGTAGCTCAGCATCGCGCCCTTGGGCAGGCCGGTGGTGCCCGAGGTGTAGGTCATGAGCGCGACGTCGTCCAGCGAGAGCGAGACCGCCGCCGGCCGCGCGCCGCCCTGCATGACGGCCAGGAAGTCTTCGCAACCGTCCGGCACGGCACGGGGCTCCTTCGCCGCGGCGGCGAGCTCGGCCGGGAGATCGAGCGTCGGCGCCGCGGGCAGCAGGTCGGCGTAGTGCACCGCGAACACATGCGCCAGCGTGCTCGAGGCGCGCACCTTGTCGACCACCGGCAGCAGCGACGAGGCGGCGACGATCACGCGCGCCTTCAGGTCGCCGACCTGGTAGGCCAGCTCGTGCTCCTTGTTGAGCGGCCCGCTCGGGCAGACGATGGCGCCGATCTTCTGGATACCGAAATGCGCGACCAGGTATTGCGGGCAGTTGTTGAGGAACAGCACCACCGGCTCGCCCTTCTCCACGCCGATGGCCTGCAGCCTCGCGGCGAAGGCGTCGCTGGCGGCATCGAGTTGGGCGTAGCTCATCGCATGGCCATACCAGAGGCAGGCGGTGTGCCCGCCGCGCTCGCGCGCATGCGTGCGAAGGTACTCGTGCAGCGGCTGCTGCGGGCGGTCGGGAAGCTCGCGAAGGGGGCTTGTCTCCATGGCGTCAGTCTCTCAGGGTTATCGATGAACTCGGGTGCTTGCCAAGCCCGGCATGGTGCACCAAGATCCTACCCATGGGTATAACTTCGGCGACACCGCACAAACCCTCTGGCCGCGAGGAGGCTCCCCGGCCCCGCATCGACCTGCCGCAGGGCACCGGCCGGCAGCGCGCCGCCACGGCCGGCACCGACGTCCAGCGCGAGCGCATCCTGCAGGCGGCGGCGCAGCTGTTCGCCGCGCAGGGCTACGCCAACACCACGATGGCGCAGATCGTGCGCGCGCTCGACGTCACCAAGCCCTTCGTCTATTACTACTTCCGCGACAAGCAGGAGATCTTCGAGACGCTCTCGTGGCGGCCGGCGGTCGACTGCTTCACGTCCATGGACTTCGCGGCCGGCGACGAGCGCCGCGCGGTCGACAAGGTCAAGGAAGGCATCGAGCGGCTGATCCGCGCGACGGTGGCGCACCACCCCTGCGCCTTCTTCGCCTACAAGGAGCCGCAGGTCTACCGCCCGGAGTACATCGCGGCGCAGAAGAAGCTGGCCCATCACTTCTACGACCAGCTCTTTCCGCTGCTCGAGCAGGCCCGCAGCGACGGCGACCTCGATTTCGGCGAAACCAAGATCACCGCCTTCGCGGCGCTCAGCCTGCCCGGCTTCCTCTACAGCTGGTACCGGCCCGACGGCCGGCTCTCGCCCGACCAGGTGGTGGCCGAGCTGTCACGGCTGGCCTGGCGGGTGCTGGGCTTGCGCGAGCCCGGCGCCTGATCGCCGCGCCCTTTTCTTCTTCCCAACCACGGAGACCGTCCATGAAGTTCCCCTGCCTGCTCGCGCCCGTCGCGGCCGCGGCCCTGTTCGCCGCCGGCGCCGCCCAGGCCCAGCAGACCTACAAGATCGCCTACATCGATCCGCTCTCCGGTCCCTTCGCCAATGTCGGCGAGCTGATGCTCACCCACACCCAGTACGCGATCGAGGACATCAACGCCAAGGGCGGCGTGCTCGGCGGCACCAAGCTGCAGTTGCTTCAGTTCGACAGCAAGCTGTCGGCACAGGAAAGCCAGAGCGCGCTGCAGGCGGCCATCGACCAGGGGGCGCGCGCCATCGTCACCGGCGGCTCGGGCTCTTCGGTGGTGAGCGCGCTGGTGCAGGCGGTCAACCGCTGGAACCAGCGCAATCCGGGCCGCGAACTGCTGGTGCTGAACCACTCCTCGATCGACCCCGAGCTCACGGGCAAGGCCTGCAGCTTCTGGCACTTCCAGACCGACGCCAACACCGCGATGAAGATGAAGGCGATCGCCAACACCATCAAGAAGACGCCCGAGGTCAAGAAGATCTACCTGCTGAACCAGGACTACGCGCACGGCAAGCAGTGGGCCAGCTACGGGCGCCAGCTGGTCGGACTGGCCCGCCCCGACATCCAGTTCGTCGGCGAGACGCTGCACCCGATCGGCAAGGTCAAGGACTTCGCCCCCTACCTCGCCAACATCAAGCAGTCGGGCGCCGACTCGGTGATCACCGGCAACTGGGGCCAGGACATGACGCTGCTGCTCAAGGCGGCGGGCGATGCCGGCTACGACCTGCACTACTACAACCACAGCGCCGGCTCGGTGCCGGGCACGGTGCTGGCCGTGTCGCAGGCCAAGCTCGGGCAGCTCACCTGGGTCGCCGAGTGGCACCCGGGCCAGGCCGATTCGCCCAAGGTCGATGCGCTCGCCCGCAGCTACAAGGCCAAGAGCGGCAAGGACTTCCTGGCGCCGCGCATCGAGATGACGCCGCGCCTGCTGGCCGCGGCGATCAACAAGGCGGGCAGCACCGACACGGTCAAGGTGGCACGCGCCCTGGAAGACCTGAGCTTCGATTCGGTGGTCGGCCCGGTGCGCATGCGCGCCGAAGACCACCAGCTGCTGCTGCCGCAGGTGGTCAACACCATCGCACCGGTCGACGGCAAGGCGGTCAAGGTCGGCTGGGAAGGCACCCAGTACGGCTTCCGCACCGATGCCATCTACAGCGGCAACGAACTGGCCCAGGGCACCGACTGCAAGATGACGCGGCCGTAGCCGTCGCGGTTGCCGTTTGTCATGCCGGTGCGCTACCGTAGCGCCTGCACACGCAACTGGAGAGCCGCGCATGACCCGCACCCTTCGACTGATCGGCGCACCGACCGACATCGGCGCCAGCACCCGCGGCGCCGGCATGGGGCCCGACGCGCTGCGGGTGGCCGGGCTGGCCAACACGCTGGCCCGACTGGGCTTCGAGCTGATCGACGGCGGCAACCTGGCCGGGCCGGGCACGCCCTGGGAGACGCCGGCCGAGGGGCTGCACCATCTGCCCGAGGTGATCGCCTGGAACCGGCTGGTCTACGACGCCGTCGACCAGGCAATGGAGGCGAAACAACTGCCCATCCTGCTGGGCGGCGACCACTGCATCGCGGTCGGCTCGATCAGCGCGATCGCGCGCCACGTGCGCCAGCGGCGGCAGAAGCTGCGGGTGCTGTGGCTCGACGCCCATACCGACGTCAACACCGAAACCACCAGCCCGAGCGGCAACATGCATGGCATGCCGGTCTCCTGCCTGCTCGGCCACGGGCCGGCGGCGCTCACCGGCTGGAGCGGCGATGCGGCGGCGCTGGCGCACGACGCGATCCGCTTCCTGGGCATCCGCAGCGTCGACGCCGAAGAGAAGGCGGCCATCCGCGCGCTCGGCCTGGGCGTCTTCGACATGCGCCACATCGACGAGCACGGCATGCGCACCACGATGACCGAGGCGCTGCAGGACGTCGACGACGACACCCACCTGCACGTGAGCTTCGACCTCGACTGCCTCGACCCCGACTATGCGCCGGGCGTCGGCACCGGCGTGCGCGGCGGCCCGACCTGGCGCGAGATGCAGCTGTGCATGGAAATGATCGCCGACACCGGCCGGCTGGGCTCGCTCGACGTGGTCGAGCTCAACCCGGCGCTCGACGTGCGCAACCGGACGGCGGAAATCGCGGTCGAGCTGATCGAAAGCCTGTTCGGCAAGTCGACGCTGGTGCGCTGAGGCGGCCCGCCGGCGCAAAAAGCGGCGCTCCGTGACTTTTCTCCCTGCGCGCATTTGCAGCCTGGAACTACATTCTTAAGTATTCTTTTTGATACCGAGAAACAAGATGGGCGTGCGCAAGATTGGACTGCTGGTGGAACAACCGACGGACGGATCGTATTTCTGGGTGATCCACGAAGACGTCCGGCGCGACGGCCGCTTCGAGCCCCTGCACCGCGCCGAGCGTTCGTTCGCCACCTACTCGGCGGCCCTGGCGCAGGGCTACGGGGTGCTCCAGCGCCTCTGCGGGCTGAACGGCCTGCCGGCCTACGCCGCCCGCGCGGTCGCACTCTGACGGCAGCGCGACTCGGGCCGCTTTCCTACGCGCAAAGGCGCGTTCGCGGAAGTCCGCCGGGCGCCGGCCGTCGCTAGAGTCGTGGTCCCCCGGACAGAACACGACGATGCCTACCAACGGACCAATGACAGAGGAACATGCCAGGGGCCTGCGCGTGCTGGTGGTGGAAGACGATGCCGACACCTTGGCGGCCACCGTCGAGATGCTGCAGCTCCTGGGCCATTGGGCGACCGGCGTCCGCAGCGCCGAGAGCGCCAAGGACCGCTTCTACGACAAGGCCTTCGACATCCTGATGACCGACGTCGGGCTGCCGGCGCTGTCCGGCCTGGACCTGGCGGACATCCTGCGAACCCGCCACCAGCTCGACCGCCTGGGCGTGATCTTCGCCACCGGGCAGCCCCCGCCGGCGACGCCGATACCGGGCGCGCTGTGGCTGCAGAAGCCGTTCAGCGTCGAGCAGCTGGAAGCCGCCTTGGCCCGAAGCGCCGCCTGAGCGGATGGATCCTCAGCCCCGCGTCGGCGACGGCGGCACCGGCCGCAACGGCGCCTCGATCAGCGGCTGCGGCGTCACCACCGGCGAGGCCTCGGCCGGCCTGCCCTCGGCGGCGGCCGGCAGGAAGCGGTCGATCAGCGAGAAGAAGCGGTCGTAGAAGCGCTCGTCGGTCAGCGTTTCGCTCGCCACCTTGACCAGCGCATCGTCGCTCGAGCTGAACGGCAGCGACAGCGAGCCGATCGCGCCGACGCCCACGCTGGCCGAGTTGTTGGTCTTCTTCACCCCATAACGGTCCTGCAGCGCGCTGGCGAAGGCGATGGTGCTGCGCGCGCCATCGCCCCGATGGCCGTCGCGCGCGCAGACCACGCGGAACTCGACTTCGACGTGCACCTCTGACGCCGGCTGGAAGCTCTTGCGGCCGGTCACCAGGTCGGCGGTGCCCGCCGTGATCATGTAGCCCTGGCTCAGCAGCGCACGCCGCGCGGCCTCGCAGGTCTGCGCCTCGGTGGCGGGAAAGTTGCGCGTGTGGGTGGTGGTGGAGTCGAACTCCTCGGGCTCGTAGTAGACCCGGGTCGGCGAGCTGCAGCCGGCGATGAACAAGGACAGCAGCAGCGCGGCGGCGGCGCGGCAGGACGGAAGGCGCATGGCAGGCATGGAGTGGTCGAAGTGCGAATGATAGGCCGGCGCCTGGCCGCCCCAAGGCGGCCTGCGGCCCCCTTGGGGGCAGCGACACACGAAGTGAGGAGCGTGGGGGCAAGCTAGCAAGCCGGGGGAGCGCGGCCCGGCTTGGACATCGGCAGCGGCGCCGCGTTCCCCGGATCAATCGGCCAGACGAAGTATGTGATGCGCCCGTGGCCGCGTGGCGGCGATCCGCCTCGCATTGGGCTCGTCGGTCTGCGCCACCCAGGCCTGCGCCGCCTCCGGGCTGCGGCCGAACTGCTGGTGGCGCCGCAGCAGGCGCTCGATGCGCAACCCGTCGTCGACCTCCACGTACCAGACCTCGTCGAGCAGCGGCGCCACCCCGGCCCAGGGGCCCTCGTCCAGCAGCAGGTAGTTGCCCTCGGTGATGACCAGCGGTGTGTCGGGCCGCACCGCGATCGCGCCGGCGACCGGCTCCTCCAACTCGCGCCGGAACTCCGGCGCATAGACGGTCTCGCCGGCCGGCTGGCTGCGCAGGCGCCGCAGCAGCGCCACGTAGCCGGCGCTGTCGAAGGTGTCGGGCGCGCCCTTGCGCCCGGCGCGGCCGAGCCGCCGAAGCTCGGCATTGGCGAGGTGGAAGCCGTCCATCGGCACGACCTGGGCACGGCCCGGCAAGGCGTCGAGCAGCGCCTGCGCCACGGTCGACTTGCCCGAGCCGGGCGCGCCGACCAGCCCGAGCAGCTTGCGCCGCCCGTCGGCCAGCAGGGCCTCGAGGCGCGCCTGTTCGGCCGCGGGCAAGCCGGTCACGGGTACAGGCCACGCTCCTGGCGCGCCATCAGGATCCGCTCGCAGGCCACCGCGTAGGTGGCGGTGCGCAGCGTGATCTTGTGGCGGTCGGCGGTGTCCCAGATGTTGTTGAGCGCATTCATCATGATGCGGTCGAGCCGCACGTTGATCTCGTCCTCGTCCCAGAAGAAGGAGGAGAAGTCCTGCACCCACTCGAAGTAGCTGACCGTCACGCCGCCGGCGTTGCAGATCACGTCGGGCACCACCAGCACGCCGCGCTCGGCCAGGATGTCGTCGGCGGTCGGCACGGTCGGGCCGTTCGCGCCTTCGAGCACCAGCCGGGCCTTGGTCTTCTGGGCCCGTTCGGCCGTGATCTGGCCTTCGAGCGCGGCCGGGATCAGGATGTCGCAGGCCACTTTCCAGAAGTCCTCGTTGTCGATCACCTCCCCGCCCTTGAAGCTCACGGCGCCGCCCTCGGTGCGCGAGGCCGGCACCAGCCCGGCCAGGTCGAGACCGTTCTCGTTGACGATGGTCCCCGTGTGGTCCTGCACCGCGACGATCTTGGCGCCGGCCTCGGCGAACAGCTCGGCCGCCACCGAACCCACGTTGCCGAAGCCCTGCACCGCGATGCGGGCGCCGCGCAGGTCGAGCCCGAGCCGGCGCGCCGCCTCGCGGCCGGTCACGAAGACGCCGCGGCCGGTGGCCTTGACCCGGCCCAGCGAGCCGCCCAGGTGCAGCGGCTTGCCGGTGACGACGCCGGTGGCGGTGCCGCCGACGTTCATCGAATAGGTGTCCATCATCCAGGCCATGATCTGGGCGTTGGTGTTGACGTCGGGCGCCGGGATGTCGGAATGCGGGCCGATGATGATGCCTATCTCGCTGGTGTAGCGGCGCGTGACCTTTTCCAGCTCCTTCATCGACAGCTTCTTGGGGTCGACCCGGATGCCGCCCTTCGCACCGCCGTACGGCAGGTTGACCGCCGCGGTCTTGACCGTCATCCAGGCCGAGAGGGCCATCACTTCCTCGAGCGTCACGTCGGGGTGGAAGCGCACGCCGCCCTTGCCCGGGCCGCGGGACATGTTGTGCTGCACCCGGAAGCCTTCGAAGTGGGCGATGGAGCCGTCGTCCATCTCGATCGGCACGTCGACGATCAGCGCGCGCTTCGGGCGCTTGAGCGTCTCGGCCCAGCGGGCCAGTCCGCCCAGGTAGGGGACGACGCGATCCACTTGCGACAGGTAGGTGCCCCACGGGCTGTTGGCGGTCGGCTGGACGTAGGAGAGTTCGGAGCTCATGGCGATCCTTGTGTTGAACGGACAGGCGCCACGATAGTCCTGGTGCGCCCGTCGCGCCATGCCTATGCGCGTTGCTTTGGCGGTTATGCGATGGCGGCAAGCAGCGCCGCGTTGCCGCCCGCGGCGGTGGTGTTGATGGTGAGCGTCTGCTCCGCGCAGAAGCGAAGCAGGTAGTGCGGGCCGCCCGCCTTCGGGCCGGTCCCGCTGAGCCCCTCGCCGCCGAAGGGCTGGACGCCGACGACCGCCCCGATGATGTTGCGGTTGACGTAGACGTTGCCCACATGGGCGCGCGCCGCCAGCGCCAGGGCCCGGCTGTCGATGCGGGTCTGGATGCCCAGCGTGAGCCCGAAACCCAGCCGGTTGACGGCGTCGATCACGGCCTGGGGCTCGCCCGACCAGCGCACCACCTGCAGCACCGGGCCGAAGATCTCGTCGCTGACCCGGTCGATGGCCGGCAGCTCGTAGGCGTGCGGCGGGACCAGGTTCTCGACCCCGGGCGTGGCGTCGGCCGGCGCGACCAGCACGGTGGCTTGCGCATCGAGCCGCCGCAGATGCCGCCGGATGTTCTCGAAGGCCTCGCGGTCGATGACCGGCCCGACGTCGGTGGCCAGCGCCGCCGGATCGCCGGCGGCCAGTTCCCTGGCCGCGCCCCGGATCATCTCGATCACCGGGTCGGCGATCTGCGCGTGCACCAGCAGCAGCCGCAGTGCCGAACAGCGCTGGCCGGCCGAGCGGAAGGCGCTCTGCACCACGGCATCGACCACCTGCTCGGGCAGCGCGCTGGAGTCGACCAGCATCGCGTTGATGCCGCCGGTCTCGGCGATCAGCGGCACGATCGGGCCGTCCTTGGCCGCCAGCGCACGGTGGATGACCTTCGCCACCTGGGTCGAGCCGGTGAACACCACGCCGGCCACGCCGGGCGCCGCGACCAGCGCGGCACCGACGGTCTCGCCCGGCCCGTGCAGCAGTTGCAGGGCCTCGGCCGGCACGCCGGCGGCATGCAGCAGCCGCACCGCTGCCAGCGCGACCGCCGGCGTCTGTTCGGCCGGCTTGGCCAGCACCGTGTTGCCGGTCGCCAGCGCCGCCGCCACCTGGCCCAGGAAGATCGCCAGCGGGAAGTTCCAAGGACTGATGCAGACCCAGGGGCCGCGGCCGGTGAGGCGCAGCTCGTTGCTCTCGCCGGTCGGCCCGGGCAGGGCGACAGGCTGCATCAGCCGCTCGGCCTCGTCGGCGTAGTAGCGCAGGAAATCGACCGCTTCGCGCACCTCGGCCACCGCGTCGCCCCAGGTCTTGAAGGCCTCCTTGACCAGCAGGGCGCAGAAGCGCGGCAGTTCGGCCTGCAGCGCGTCGGCCGCATGGCGCAGCACGGCGGCGCGGCGGACGACCGGGGTCCGTGTCCAGCTGCCGTAGGCCCCGGCCGCGGCGGCGACGGCCGCCTCGACGCGCTGGGCGTCGAACTCCGGCACCGCCGGCACCATCGTGGCCGCAAGGGCCGCCAGCAGCGGCGCGCGCATGGCCTCGACCGCCAGGTCGACGCCGCCGCTGTTGCGCCGTGCCGGCGCCGGGCCGTAGAGCTCGGGCGGCAGCGGCAGCGAGGCATGGCGGTCGAGCCACAGCGGCGACACCAGCAGCGCGTCCATGCCGACCGATTCGTCGCCCAGCTGGTTCACGAAGGACGAGTTGGCGCCGTTCTCGAGCAGCCGGCGTACCAGGTAGGCCAGCAGGTCCTCGTGGCGGCCGACCGGTGCGTAGACACGCACCGGCACGGTGGTGCTCTTCATCACCTCCCGGTAGATGCCTTCGCCCATGCCGTGCAGCCGCTGCAGCTCGAACGGCGTGTCGCCCGCCATCCGCAGGATGGCAGCGATGGTGCCCGCGTTGTGCGTCGCGAACTGCGGGTAGATCGCATCCGGCACCGCGAGCAGCGCCCGCGCGCAGGCCAGGTAGCTGAGGTCGGTGTGGTGCTTGTGCGTGAAGACCGGGTAGTACGGCAGCCCGAGTTCCTGCGCCCGCTTGATCTCGGCGTCCCAGTAGGCGCCCTTGACCAGCCGGCACATCAGCCGCAGCCGGTGCTTGCGGGCGATCCCGGCGACGTGCTCGATCAGTTCCAGTGCCCGCGTCTGGTAGGCCTGCAGCGCCAGCCCGAAGCCGCGCCACTGCGGCTTCTCGGCCGCCACCTGTTCGGCCAGCGCCTCGAAGACGTCGAGCGAGAGTTCGAGCCGGTCGACCTCCTCGGCATCGATCGTGAGGTTGAGCCGGGCGTCGGCCGCCAGCAGGCACAGCTGCCAGACGCGCGGCACCAGCTCGCGCATCACGCGCGCGTGCTGGGCGTCTTCATAGCGCGGATGCAGCGCGCTGAGCTTGATCGAGATGCCGTCGTTGTGCTCGGGCGTGCCGTCAGGGTCGGCGCCGGCGGCGATCGAGCGGATCGCGTTGACGTAGCTGTCGAGATAGCGCAGCGCATCGGCGTCGGTGCGCGCGCCCTCGCCCAGCATGTCGTAGCTGAAGCGCAGCGCGGAGTGCTTCCTGTGGGCCGAGCGGGCCTCGGCCATGCCCTCCTCGATGGTCTGGCCGAGCACGAACTGGCGGCCCAGCAGCTGTACCGCACGCAGGGTCGCGGCGACCACGGTGCGGGCGCCGAGCCTGGCCATCAGGCCCGGCTCGGCCTCCTGGCCGGGCAGGAACTTCTTCGACAGCGCGATCGCCGTGGACGACAGCCGCGCCAGGGTCGAGTCGGCGCTGCCGTCGAAATGGGCGCGCCCGAGCTGGTCGGCGGTCAGGGCGATCGCGGTCTCGGCGTCGGGCACCCGCAGCAGCGCCTCGGCCAGCCGCATCAGGGCCAGGCCCTCGGCGCTCGAGATCGGGTATTCGTGCAGCAGGCTCTCCATGGCCCAGAACGGCGGCGGGCTGTGGCGCACCGCGCGCACCCAGGGTGTGGCGAGGGGCACGATGGCCGCCCAGTCGAGGGCGCCCTTCAGCGCGGCGAGGCGGTGCGAGACGACGTCGGCTTCGGGCCGGTAGGGGCTGGGCAGGCGCATGGCGAACTCCGGTGATCCAATGCCTGCGATGCTCCCCCTTCCTTCGCCGAGTTATTCACCAAAATTCAATCATGGACCGGATAATTCGCTAGTGACGAATGAATCAACCACCGATCTCGACCGCATCGACATGAAAATCCTGAAGGTTCTTCAGGAAGACGGCCGCATCTCGAACCTCAAGCTGGCCGAGGCCGTGGCGCTGTCGCCGACCGCCGTGCTGGCCCGGGTGCAGCGCCTGGCGCGCGACGGCTTCATCCTCGGCTACGAGGCCCGGCTCGATCCGCACAAGCTGGGCCGCGGCTTCACCGTCTTCGTCGAGGTGCTGCTCGACCGCACCACGCCCAACGTCTTCGACGAATTCAAGGCCGCGGTGCAGGTGCGCGAGGAGATCATGGAATGCCACATGGTCGCGGGCGGCTTCGACTACCTGCTCAAGACCCGCATGGCCGACATGGCGGCCTACCGCGACTTCGCCGGCACGGTGCTGTGGCAGCTGCCCGGGGTGCGCGAGACGCGCACCTATGCGGTGATGGAGGAAGTGAAGAGCAGCGCGCGGATCCCGCTGCCGGGCTAAGGCCGGCCGAGCAGGAAGTCGACGAACACGCGCACCCGCAGCGGCACGAAGCGCCGGTGCGGATACAACAGGCTGTGCGGCCGCGAACGGCCGCCGAAGTCCTGCAGCAGCTCCACCAGCCGGCCTGCGCGCAGGTCCTCCTCGACGACGAAGCGATAGGCCTGGAACACGCCGGCGCCATGCCGCGCCAGGGTGGCGCCGGCGGTCACGTCGTCCGAACACGCATAGCCGCCGGCGGTCTGCAGCTCGAGCTCCTGGCCGTCGCGCCGAAACAGCCACGGAATGGCGCGCCCGCTGCTGGGCAGCTCGAACTGGATGCATTCGTGGGCCTGCAGCTGGTCGAGGGTCGACGGCGTGCCGTGGCGCCGCAGGTAGTCGGGCGAAGCGACGACCACCAGCGGCGTGTCCTCCAGATGGCGCGAGACCAGGCTCGAGTCGGCGGTCGCGCGCGCCCGTATCGCCAGGTCGTAGCCCTCCTCCGCGAAGTCGATGTTGCGGTTGCTGACGTTGACCTCGACCTTCACGGCCGGAAAGCGCTCGCGGAAGGCGGGCAGCAGCGGCAGCAGGCGGTAGTGGCCGTAGGTGGTCGGGGCACTGATGCGCAGCAGGCCGGACGGCGCAAGCTGGTGGCCGGAGGCCACCCGCTCGGCTTCGACCAGCTGGTTCAGGGCTTGCCGGCACTGCTCGAAATACCCGCGCCCGGCCTCGGTCAGACGCATCTGGCGCGTCGTCCGCGTGAAGAGCCGCACGCCCAGCCGCTCCTCCAGCCGCGAGACCGAACGGCTCACGGCCGCTGGGGTCACCGAAGCGGTCGCCGCCGCGGCCGTGAAGCTGCCCTGCTCGGCGGCGAGGCAGAACAGTTCGATGCTGCCCAGCATCACGTCGTCGAATTGTCGATTGATGGCATGTCGGTCCGTGGATGCATTGATTGATTCATTACATCATGTATTTGTAGATGTACATTGCAGATGGTTTATTCATCCAAACAACATCAATAAAGTCGAGTCCTCACTTCAAAAGGATTCGTCATGACAGAAAGCAATTCCAAGGTCGCCGTCATCACAGGCGCCTCCAGCGGCATCGGCGCGGCGCTGGTCAAGGCCTACCGCCAGGCCGGCTTCCGGGTCGTCGCCAACTCGCGGTCGATCGCCGCCAGCGCCGATCCGGGCGTGCTGGCGATCGCCGGCGACGTCGCGGACCCCGCAACGGCCGCGCGGATCTTCAGCGAGGGCGTGGACCGCTTCGGCCGCATCGACACGCTGGTCAACAACGCCGGCATCTTCACGGCCAAGCCGTTCACCGCGTTCACCAGCGAGGACTGGGCGGCGAACATCGGCACCAACCTCGCGAGCTTCTTCCACATCAGCCAGCTGGCCGTGGAGCGGATGGAAGCCCAGGGCTCGGGCCACATCGTCCAGATCACGACCAGCCTGGCCGACCAGCCGATCAACGGCGTGCCGTCGGTGCTGGCGTCGCTGACCAAGGGCGGCCTGAACGCCGCCACCAAGTCGCTGGCCATCGAGTACGCGTCGCGCGGCATTCGCGTGAACGCGGTCTCGCCCGGCATCGTCAAGACGCCGATGCATCCGCCCGAGACCCATGGCGCGCTCAGCGGCCTGCATCCGCTGGGCCGCATGGGTGAAATGGAGGAGATCGTCGACGCGGTGCTGTTCCTCGAGAACGCGAAGTTCGTGACCGGCGAGATCCTTCACGTCGACGGCGGGCAGGCCGCAGGCCACTGGTGATCCGCCATGCCCTACATCAAGATCGAGATCACGCGCGAAGGCGTGACCCAGGAACAGAAGAAGCAGCTGATCGCCGGCGCCACCGAGCTGATGGTGCGCGTGCTCGACAAGGAGCCGGCCAGCACTTTCGTCGTGATCGATGAAGTGGAGCTCGACAACTGGGGGGTGGGCGGCCGGCCCGTGGTCGAGTGGCGGCGCGAGCAGGCCGCGGCCCGGGGCGGCTGAGGGGGATCGAGGCCGGCGCCGCGCCTCAGCGCTGGCCGAAGATCGCCGTCCCGATCCGGACCATCGTGCTGCCCGCCGCCACCGCGGCCTCGAGGTCGGCGGACATCCCCAGCGACAGGGTGTCGACCTCGATCCCCGCCCCCCGGATCTGCTCGAAAACGGCCAGCGAGCGCAGGAAAAGCGCCCGCTGCGAATCGAAATCGGGCGCAGGCTCCGGGATCGCCATCAGCCCGCGCAGCCGCAAACGTGGCAAAGCCGCCACGGCCTGCGCCAGCGCCAGCGCGTCTTCGGGCGCCACGCCGGACTTGTTGGCGCCGCCATCCACGTTGACCTGCAGGCAGACCTGAAGCGGCGACAGGTGCGACGGCCGCTGCTCGGCCAGGCGCTCGGCGATCTTCAGCCGGTCGATGCCGTGCACCCAGTCGAAATGCTCGGCCACCACCCGCGTCTTGTTGCTCTGCAGGGGGCCGATGCAGTGCCATTCGAGTTCCGCGCGCAGGTCGGCCAGGGCCTCGATCTTGGCCACGCCCTCCTGCACATAGTTCTCGCCGAAGGCCCGCTGGGCGGCCGCATGCGCCGCGCGCACCGCGTCGGCATCGAAGGTCTTGGACACCGCGAGCAAGCGCACGCTCGCCGGATCGCGCCCGGCGGCCGTGCAGGCCGTCACGATCCGGGTCCGAACTTGCTGGAGCTTGTCGCCAATCATCGTCATAATCTTCAAAGTCGTATCAAAACGTCACCGAGGAACTGCGTGGACATTACCCAACTGCTCGCCTTCAGCGTCAAGAACAAGGCGTCCGACCTGCACCTCTCGGCCGGGCTGCCGCCCATGATCCGGGTCCACGGCGACGTGCGCCGCATCAATGTCGACGCGCTCGATCACAAGGCCGTGCACGCCATGGTGTACGACATCATGAGCGACACGCACCGCAAGCACTACGAAGAGTTCCTGGAAGTCGACTTCTCGTTCGAGATCGACGGCCTGGCGCGCTTCCGCGTCAACGCCTTCAACCAGTCGCGCGGCGCGGCGGCGGTGTTCCGGACCATTCCGTCCAAGATCCTCACGCTCGAGCAGCTCAACGCACCGAAGATTTTCGGCGATCTGGCGCTCAAGCCGCGTGGCCTGGTGCTGGTCACGGGCCCGACCGGCTCGGGCAAGTCGACCACCCTGGCGGCGATGATCAACTTCCTCAACGAGACCGAGTACGGCCACATCCTCACGGTCGAGGACCCGATCGAATTCGTCCACGACTCCAAGAAGTGCCTGATCAACCAGCGCGAGGTCGGGCCGATGACGCTGTCCTTCGCCAACGCGCTGCGCTCGGCGCTGCGCGAGGACCCGGACGCGATCCTGGTCGGCGAAATGCGCGACCTCGAAACCATCCGCCTGGCGATGACCGCCGCCGAGACCGGCCATCTGGTGTTCGGCACCCTGCACACCTCGTCGGCGGCCAAGACCATCGACCGGATCATCGACGTCTTCCCCGGCGAGGAGAAGGAAATGATCCGCGCCATGCTGTCGGAGTCGCTGCAGGCCGTGATCTCGCAGACGCTGTGCAAGACCAAGGACGGCCAGGGCCGCGTGGCGGCGCACGAGATCATGCTGGGCACGCCCGCCATCCGCAACCTGATCCGCGAGGGCAAGGTGGCGCAGATGTATTCGTCGATCCAGACCGGCAGCGGCCAGGGCATGCAGACGCTCGACCAGAATCTGACCGACCTGGTGAGGCGCAGTGTCATTTCCGCCGCCGAAGCGCGCGGAAAGGCCAAGATACCCGAGAATTTCCCCGGCTGACCCAGCCCTTTCGCAGCCGCACCGGAGCACCCTCATGGAACGCGATCAAGCCAGCCAGTTCATCAACGACCTGCTGAAGCTCATGGTGAGCCGCAACGGCAGCGACCTGTTCATCACGGCCGACTTCCCGCCCGCGATCAAGGTCGACGGCAAGGTCACCAAGGTGTCGGCCCAGGCGCTCGGCGCCCAGCACACGCTGGCGCTCACGCGCTCGGTCATGAACGACCGCCAGACGGCCGAGTTCGAGCGCACCAAGGAGTGCAACTTCGCGATCTCGCCGACCGGCATCGGCCGCTTCCGCGTCAACGCCTTCGTGCAGCAGGGCAAGGTCGGCATGGTGCTGCGGACCATCCCCGCCAAGCTGCCGACGATCGACGGCCTCGGCATGCCACAGGTGCTCAAGGACGTGGCGATGACCAAGCGCGGCCTGACCATCCTGGTCGGCGCCACCGGCTCGGGCAAGTCGACCACGCTGGCCGCGATGATCGACTGGCGCAACGAGAACTCCTACGGCCACATCGTGACGGTCGAAGACCCGGTCGAGTTCGTGCACCCGCACAAGAACTGCGTGGTGACGCAACGCGAGGTCGGCATCGACACCGACAGCTGGGAGGCGGCGCTCAAGAACACGCTGCGCCAGGCGCCCGACGTGATCCTGATGGGCGAGATCCGCGACCGCGAGACGATGGAGCACGCGGTGGCCTTCGCCGAGACCGGCCACCTCTGCATGGCCACCCTGCACGCCAACAGCGCCAACCAGGCGCTCGACCGGATCATCAACTTCTTCCCCGAGGAGCGCCGCGCCCAGCTGCTGATGGACCTGTCGCTGAACCTGCGCTCGCTGGTCTCGCAGCGGCTGATCCCGACCGAGGACGGCCACGGCCGCATCGCGGCGGTCGAGATCCTGCTGAACACGCCGCTGATCTCCGACATGATCTTCAAGGGCGAGGTCGGCGAGATCAAGGAGATCATGAAGAAGAGCCGCAACCTGGGCATGCAGACCTTCGACCAGGCGCTGTTCGACCTCTTCGAGGCCAACGCGATCGGCTTCGAGGACGCGATCCGCAACGCCGACTCGGCCAACGACCTGCGGCTGCAGATCAAGCTGAACAGCCAGCGCGCCCGCACCACCGACCTTTCGGCCGGCACCGAGCACTTCGCGATCGTCTAGGGCCGAGGGGCGCTAAGCTAGCGCCCATGAGCAGCCTCAACCCCAAAACCTACGACCCCGTCCCTTCGCAGAAGGTCGCCTTCCTCGGCCTCGGCGTGATGGGCTATCCCATGGCCGGCCACCTCGCGCTCGCCGGCCACCACGTCACGGTCTACAACCGCAGCGCGGCCAAGGCCCACGACTGGGAGACCGAATTCGCGCCCCAGGCTTCGGCGTCGGTGAGCCACTCGGCCACGCCGCGCGGTGCCGCGTCCAATGCCGACATCGTGTTCTGCTGCGTCGGCAACGACGACGACCTGCGCTCGGTGGTGCTGGGCGAGAACGGCGCCTTCGCGGGCATGGCCCCGGGTGCGGTGTTCGTCGACCACACGACCGCCTCGGCCGACGTGGCGCGCGAACTGTCGAAGGCGGCGCTCGAACGCGGCCTGCAGTTCATCGACGCCCCGGTCTCGGGCGGCCAGGCCGGCGCCCAGAACGGCGCGCTGACCGTGATGTGCGGCGGCGATGCCGCCACCTTCGACAAGGTCAAGCCCGTGACCGCCGCCTTCGCCCGCGCCGTCACGCTGCTGGGCGCCAGCGGCGCCGGCCAGCTGGCGAAGATGGTCAACCAGATCGCGATCGCGGGCCTGGTGCAAGGGCTGTCGGAAGCCATCGCCTTCGGCCAGCGCGCCGGCCTCGACATGAACGAGGTGCTGGCCGTGATCGGCAAGGGTGCGGCCCAGAGCTGGCAGATGGACAACCGCGGCAAGACCATGATCGAAGGCAAGTTCGACTACGGCTTCGCGGTCGACTGGATGCGCAAGGACCTGGGCCTGGTGCTCGACGAAGCCAAGCGCAATGGCGCCCGGCTGCCGGTCACGGCGCTGGTCGACCAGTTCTATGCCGACGTGCAGCAGGCCGGCGGCCGGCGCTGGGACACCTCGAGCCTGATCACGCGGCTGAAATAAGGGCTTCGCTTCAGCGCACCGGCGAAGTCGTCACGCCGCCGCCAGCCGGCGGCGTCGACGACGAAGGCACCGGGGCCAGTGGCTCCATCGGCGGCAGCGGCACGTTCGAACGCGAAGCCGGCGCGCTGCTGCCCGAAGCGCCGGTGCCGCCGGGCTGGGATTGCTGCTGTTGCTGTTGCTGCTGCTGCTGCAGCTCGGCCTCGCTGACGATCTCGACCACGCGCACCACCTTCGTCACGCCGGAGACGCCGCGCGCGATGTCGGTCGCGCGATCGGTCTCGCGGCGGGTCGCGATGCCCAGCAGGTAGACCGTGCCGCGCTCGGTCACGACCTTGAACGAGTTGGCGAAGATGTCCTTGGCATCGAGCAGCGAGGCCTTGACCTTGCCGGTGATGAAGGTGTCGTTGGAGCGTTCCTGGAAGGTGCTCGGCGGCCCGACCACCAGCTCGTTGACCACCGAACGGACATTGTCGACGCGCCGCACCACGTCCTCGACGCGGCGCTTGTCGGCCTCGCTGCCGACCGTGCCGGTCAGCAGCACCTGGCGGTTGAAGCTGGTGATGCTCACGTACATGTTGTCGTTGGCGATCTCGCGCACGCGGGCGGCGCCACGCAGCTCGATCGCCTGGTCGTCGACCTGCGCGCCCGAACTGCGCCGGTCGGTGGCCACCATGCCGACGCCGGCCGCTGCCGCCCCGCCCACCACCAGCGGCACGCAGGCAGTGAGGCCGGCGACCAGTACGGCGCCTGCGGTCAAAGCCATCGCGATGCGTTGAGTGGATGTGGTCTTCATGGGTGGTGGCCTTCCAGTGCGTTGTGTCCGCGGCGAGTTTAGCCCAGGGTATTGCGCCCTCCGTTACCGGCTGTCATGGCCGAGCGTCCCATCGGCAGGTCGCGCCTCTTGCCTACAATTCGCCGCGGTGGATGGCGCATATGTTGCATGGTCCGCATCCGGCATTCGAATTCGACCCGCTCGAGCAAGGAAGGCATCGTGATTCAATCCATCGCGCAATCAGCATCCCTGCGTCGGATGGCGACCGCCGTGGCCGCCCTGCTGCTGGCCGGGTGCAATGCGCTGGCCCCCGTCAACCCGCCGATCGCCAAGGTCGACTTCGACAGCGGCTACCGGGTCAGCCAGTTGCTGAAGCGCCAGCACGAGGGCGTCACCAACGACCCGCACACCCTGTTCATGCTGACCTTCTCGGGCGGCGGCACGCGGGCGGCGGCCTTCTCGTACGGCGTGCTCGAGGAACTGCGGCGCACCGATGTCGTGGTGCAGGGCGTGCAGCGCAATCTGCTCGCCGAGGTGGATGCCATCTCGGGCGTCTCGGGCGGCAGCTTCACCGCCCTGGCCTACGCGCTCTACGGCGACCGGCTGTTCACCGAGTACGAGCCGCGCTTCCTGAAGCGCGACGTGCAGGGCACGCTGACCTGGCGCGCACTCAATCCGCTCAACTGGTTCAGCCTCGGCAGCGGCCTGTATGGACGCTCCGAACTGGCGGCCGACTACTACGACGAGATCCTGTTCAACGGCGCCACCTTCGCCGACCTGCTCAAGCTGCCGACGCCGGTGACCGCGGTCACCGGCACCGACCTCTCGACCGGCGCCCGCTTCCAGTTCTCGCAGGAGCAGTTCGACCTGATCTGCTCCGACCTCGGCACGGTGCGGCTGGCGCGGGCGGCCGCGACCTCTTCGGCGGTGCCCGCGGTGCTGTCGCCGGTCACCTACTACAACTACGGCGGCCAATGCGGCGCCACCATGCCGCCCTGGGTGCGCGACGTCACCCGGGCCGACTCGCCCGCGCGCCCCGCCGGGCGCGCCCTGCTGCGCTTGCGCGACATCAAGAACTTCGAGGACAGCAAGAACCGGCCCTACCTGCACGTGGTCGACGGCGGCGTCTCCGACAACCTGGGGCTGCGCGGCCTGCTCGAGGCCCTCGAGGAGCTCGAGGCCAGCCCGTCCTTCCAGCGCCAGGCGGGCTTCGACGAGATCCGTCGCATCGTGGTCGTGGTGGTCAATTCGCGCTCGGCGCCGGCCACCGACTGGGACCGCAAGGCGCGCGCACCCGGCATCGTCGCGCAGCTGCTGCAGTCGTCGAGCGTGCCGATCGACCACTTCTCCTACGAGTCGGTCGAGCTGCTGAAGGACATCGCCCAGCGCTGGGCCGACAAGCGCGACCTGAAGGTGGCCGAGCTGCGGCTGTCCGGCAAGTCGCGCGCGCAGGCCGAGGCCGCGGTGCCGACGCTGAGCTTCGATGCCATCGACGTCAGCTTCGACGCCATCGAGGACCCCGAGGAGCAGCGCTACTTCATGAACCTGCCGACCAGCTTCGTGCTGTCGGCCGAAGAGGTCGACCGGCTGCGCGCCCTGGGCGGCAGGCTGCTGCGCGAGTCACCGACCTATCGCGAGCTGATGGACCGCCTCAGCGACCCCAAGGCGGCCGCCAAGGCCGGGGCGCAGCCACAGTAGCGCAGCGGCCGGGCGCGCTCAGGGCGACGAAGAGTCGCTGTCCTGGTCGCCGAGCAACTGCGCATCGACGCCGTCGCACAGGCAGTGCAGCACCAGCAGGTGGATCTCGTGGATGCGCGCCGCACGCTCGTGCGGCACGCAGACCTGGACGTCGGTCTCGCGCAGCGCCCGGCCCACGGCACCCCCGGTGCCGCTGCCCGAAGGCGCGGCATTGCCGAGCAGGGCCACCACCGTCATGTCGCGCGCATGCGCGGCCTCGACCGCCGCCAGCACGGCGGCGGACTGGCCGCTGACGCTCAGCACCAGCAGCACGTCGCCGGCCTGGCCCAGGGCGCGCACCTGGCGCGCGAAGCGGTCGGCGCCCAGCGATTCGGCCGTGTCCGCGGCGGGGTCGGTGGCATCGCCGGGCAGCGCGATCGCGGCCAGCTCGGGGCGGTCGCGCTCGAAGCGGCCGACGAACTGGGCCGCGAACTGCGCCGCCAGGAAGCCGGACACGCCAGCCCCGCAGGCGAGGATCTTGCCGCCGCTGGTGACGCAGGCCAGCAGGGCCTGCATGGCTTGGGAGATCGGTTTGCCGAGCAGTGGCCCGGCCTGGTATTTGAGGTCCGCACTGTCGATGAAGTGCTGCTGAATCCGTTGCTCTAGCATTTGGCCCGGATGATAACTGCGGGTTTGCACCCCACGACTGAAACAAAACGTGAGCTGCCGCCGGCTCAGCCGGCATCGAACGCGGCCTGGATCCACTCGACGCGTTCTTCGACCAGCACGACATCGAAGCGGCAGGGCGGCAGCGTGCGCAGGCGGCTGATGTAGTGTCGGGCCGCGAAGACGATGCGACGCTGCTTCACGCCCGTGATGCTGCCGCCGGCGCCGCCGTGCGTGGCGCTGGCGCGCCCGCGGACCTCGACGAACACCAGCGTGCCGTCGCCCGGGTCGCGCATGATCAGGTCGATCTCGCCGCCGCCGCGGCCGGGGGTTCGATAATTGCGCGCGACCAGCCCGAGGCCGGCCGCCTGCAGGTGTTCGAGTGCGGCGTCTTCGGCCGCGTCGCCGCGCTGCTTGGTCGTCGGCAGCGATGTCCGCCCCGCCGCCTTGTTCTGGAGATAAGCCATTGACTTCCATCGCTCCCGCTTCGTTCGGCGCCGCCCTGCTCGCCGCGCGCGATGCCGCGGGCTCGCAGCATTATCCGCAGGCGACCCTGTACGTGGTCGCGACGCCGATCGGCAACCTCGCGGACATCACGCTGCGCGCCCTGCACGTGCTGCAGCTGGTCGATGCGGTCGCCTGCGAGGACACGCGCCACACGCAGAGCCTGCTGCGGGCCTATGGCATCGACCGCCCGGGCGCGCAGCTGCTGGCGCTGCACCAGCACAACGAGAGCGAGGCCGCGCAGGCGGTGATCGCGCGGCTGGCCGCGGGCGAGCGCATCGCCTACGTCAGCGACGCCGGCACGCCCGGCGTCAGCGACCCGGGCGCGCGACTGGTGGCCGCGGCCCGTGACGCCGGCCATCGCGTGCTGCCCCTGCCGGGCGCCAGCAGCGTGACCACGCTGGTCGGCGCAGCCGGGCTGGTCGCTGCCGGCGATGCGGGGAGTGCCTTCGTGTTCGGCGGCTTCCTGCCGAGCAAGGCGGGCGAGCGCGATGCCGCGGTGCTGCTGCTGGCCGACGAGCCCCGCAGCGTCGTGCTGCTCGAGGCGCCGCACCGCATCGAGGCCCTGGCCGGCGCGCTGGCCCGCCTCGGCGAGCGCAAGGTCACGGTCGGGCGCGAGCTCACCAAGCAGTTCGAGGAGATCGCGACCGTCGCCGCCGCCGCCCTGCCCGCCTGGTTCGCCGCCAGCCGCGACCGCACGCGCGGCGAGTTCGCGCTGGTGCTGCATCCGAAGCCCGCGGCGGTCGACGACGGCATCGAGGGCGAACGCGTGCTGCGCCTGCTGCTGGCCGAACTGCCCGTGAAGACGGCGGTGCGCATCGCGGCCGAGATCAGCGGCGCACCGCGCAATGCGCTCTACGAAGCCGCGCTGCGCCTGCGCAAGGCAGGGGACGCGGCCATCGAGCCGTGACGCGCGCAGGCCGCCCGGCGGCGCCTGCGCTCAGCCGTCGAGCTCGGGATAGGCGCGGAAGATCCCATCCTCGTTGAAGGCGATCCGGCGCGGGCTCTGCAGATAGTCGTGCACCCGCTGCCGGCGACCGACGTTGGCATGCAGCTTCGCGACCGCCGGCGTGTCGGCCAGCGCCCGCGCAGCGGCCTTGGGGAAGGCATAGCGCAGCCCCGCGACCAGCTGGAACAGCGAGAGGTCGGCGTAGGTCAGGACATCGCCGACCAGGTGCCGGTCGCCGGAGGGATTGCGCCTCAGCACCGTCTCGAACCAGTTCAGAAATTTCGGAATGCGCTCCTCGCGAAAGGCGGTGGCGCGCGCCAGCGCGGCTTCGCGCTGGTCTTCGTAGTAGCGCCCGGTCGACAGCGGATGGTGGGTGTCGTGCGCCTCGGCCACGCAGTCGGCGATGGTCAGCTGCAGCTGGTGCGTCCAGAGCCCGTCGGCCTCGCCCACGCCCGCGAGCCCGAGGCGCGGACCGAGGTACAGCAGGATCGCGGCGGTCTGGCCGACCACGACGTCGCCATCGACCAGGAAGGGCGGCGCGAACGCCGGCCGGGGGTTGTCCGGATCTTCGAGCCGGCGCCCGAGATTCGATTCGCCGCCGCCGCGGGCCGGCGGCTCGCGCGCCACGTCGACATAGGCGGCGCCCGCGGCCTCGAGCGCCAGGCGGACGAATTCGCCGCGGCCCTGGATCGTGGGCCAGTAGTGAAGCTGATAGGCCAAGCGTCCTCCGCATGAAGGGGGTGGAACTCGAAGGATACGGGAGTCGCGCGCGTCCCCCTGCCGCTACACTGCCGCCCATGCGTCCATCGACCGTGATCCGCCCGCCAGCCGCAGATTCCTAGGCCCGGCAGTCCGCTTCTTCCCTTTTCAGCGCACCTTCTCGACCGCCGGGCATCCAAGCCGCGCATCAGCGACCGTCTCCCCCGGAAGGCGGTCCGCGTTCGAATGGAGAAGCTCCCGTGATCCTCACGCTGCCCATCGGCCTGCCCCCCTGGCTGTCACGCCTGGCGGAACTGCGCATCGACGTCCACCATGGCCCGAAGCGCCTCGACGGCGAGATCAGTTCGATCTACGACCGCATCCAGACACCCGGCGACCGGCTGCACGGCATGCCGCGCATCGCGCTGGGCGACCCCGAACTCGTGGTCCGCCATCGCGAGGCCGACGGCGAGTTCTATGTCTATGTCGAAGACATCCGCCGCCGGCAGCTGGCCGGCTACACCGTCTTCAACCGGCTGATCGAAGTGCACCGCCGGGCCGATCGCTACGTGCGCGCCCCGCATTCCAAGTACGACCCGCAATACCAGCGGCGCGGGCTGGCCACGGCGATCTACCGCTGGGGGCTGGACGCGGGCCTGTGCCTGCTCACCGGCGCCCGCCAGTCGCCCGCCGCCCACGCGCTGTGGCACAAGCTCGCCGCGAACTACCCGCTCGGCTACGTCGACCTGCGCGACAAGACCTTGACCTGCCTCGGCAGCGAAGTCTCTCCCCAGGTGCTGGGCGAGCTGCACACGCGCATGCTGCTGCTGGGCCGAGGCTGGACGCTCGGCAAGTTCATGGCGGCCACCGGCATGCGCTGAGCCGCACGGCGCGGCCGGCGCCTGCCGCCCCTCAGTTGCGAACGATCGCGTAGGCCGCCACCCCCGCCACCACGCCGGTGCGGCGCGCCCGGTCGCGCGCGCGCATCTCGTCGTCCCAGCGGCGGCGGTCGCACTCCCAGGTGTTGCCGGTGATCCAGAGGCAGTCGGCGTGGCGCTGGTCGGCGCGCTGGCGCTCCGCCGAACCCGCGACCCCGCCCGCCAGCACGCCCGTCACCACGCCGGCGCGCTGGGCGTCGCGGCGGTTGTGCCAGTCGTTGTTCCAGTGGTTGTTGTTCCAGCCGCTGTTCCAGTGGTGCGGCGGCGGGCGGTGGCGCGAAGTGTGGCGCTGCGCATCGGCCGCGCCTGCCGCCACCAGCAGCGCGGCGGCGACCAGCGCCTGCAGCGTCTTCATGGCTTCTGCACCAGGTCGACGATGCGCGTCGTGGCCGGGTTGGCGGCGGCCGCGCATTCCTTGCCGAGGCGGGTGACCTGGGTGCTGATCCAGTCGCGGGTCAGCTTGCCGACCGCCGGGCCGTTGCGCCCGGTGAGATAGCCGTGCAGCCAGACCATGCCGCTGCCGAGGTAGTCCTGCGCCTCGACGGCGCGCCGCCGCTGGGCCTCGGTGGCGCTCTGGCCGGGCAGCACCTGCGACGCGGCGGCATTGAAGTCGGCGCACGACAGGGCGGACGCATCGTCCGGCTCCCGCGGCGCCTGCGCCAGCGCGGCCTGCCCCGCGACGAAGATGCCGATCGCTGCCAAAGCCTTGAGTCGATGCATGTCTGCTGCTCCTTGGGCGGCTGCCGCCTTCGCGAACATCCTAGGAAGTTCGGCCGTGCGCGTCCACCACTTCGACTTGGCCGAGAATCCGGACCGATGCGCGTGACGACGATTCGAATCCTGGCGGCCCTGATCGGCGGGCTGGTGCTCGCCGGCCGCAGCGCCGCGGCGCCGGCCGATCAGGGCCTGGCGCTGGCCCGGGACAATGGCTGCATGGCCTGCCATGGCATGGTCCACAAGCAGGTCGGCCCCGGCTTCGCCCAAGTGGCGGCGCGCTACCGCGACGACCCGGCCGCGCCGGCGCGGCTGGCCGGCAGGATCCGCAGCGGCAGCGTGGGCACCTGGGGCCGCGTCATCATGCCGCGCCAGTCCCGGGTCGACGAGGCCCAGTCGAAGCTGCTCGCCGACTGGGTGCTGTCGCAGCCAGCGCCCTGAAGAAAATCGACCCTCCCGCGCCTCCCACTTATTGAGGAGGAACCGAAGCCCCGGGCCCGTGCGCGCTTGCCGGCCGCAATCGGTCCATCACACAATGCCAGCCACACCATGGAGGCGAAGCGATGAGTAGCGGGGCCGATGCGAAGGTATCCATCGAATACGACGCATCCCCCGATGCACTGTTCCATCCAGAGAAGCGGCCCACGTCGTTCGTCGGGCGCCCGGATGTCACATTGCCCGGACTGGCGGTCGAAGCAGCGCGCCTGGCCTACCTGCATGCCGAGTCGGATCCGGCCGAATCGCGCAGGCTGGCGGACGCGCTGCGCCTGGCGGGTTTTGCGCAACCCGCCCATTTCGTCGACCGCGCCACCGGGGCCTATGGGTACGCGTCGCTGCGCGCCCGGGATGGCCTGGCGATGATCGCCTTTCGCGGCACCCAGCCCGACGATCCGAAGGACCTGATGGCCGACCTGGCCTTGCTGCCGACGCCCTGGGCCGGGGGCCGCGTGCATTCGGGATTCGGCCGGGCGGCCGAGTCGCTGGAGACGCAGGTGCTGCAATGGCTCTCGAACGGCGCCCCGCAGCGCAGGCGGCTGCTGCTTTGCGGCCACAGCCTGGGAGCCGCCCTGGCGACGATATTCGCCGGGCTGGTCGAGCCCACCGACGTCGTCACGATCGGTTCGCCGCGCGTCGGCGACATCGACTTCATCGATTCGCTGCCGGCGCGCGCCATGACCCGCATCGTCAACTGCGCCGACGTCGTGCCGACCCTGCCGCCCGGCATCACCTCCTACCACCATGTCGGCAGGCTGCTCTACATCGACAAGGACGGCGTGCTGCACGACAACCCGGAAACCCCGTTCGTGCTCAAGGACCGGCTCACGGGACAGGCCGCGCACGCCGCGCGCGTGCTTGCGCAGCCGCGCCCGGATGCCCTCCCGGCCCGGGCCCTGACCGACCACGCGCCGGTCAACTACCTGCGCGCCTTCTTCTGACCCGCCATGCTCGCCGCCTACGCCCAGGCCGCCCCGTCCGACACCCTTCAGCTGTGGATCGGCATCTTCGGCAGCCCGGCGCCGGCGCAGCCGTCGATCGCGATCAAGGCGCTCCCGAACCCGGACATCGCGGTGATCGACCCGGTGCGGCCGATTCGCGACGGCATGACCGACGCCCGGGGCAATGACCTCAACCATCGGACCATCGTCCGGATCACGGGATTGACGCCGGGCCAGCCCTACAGCCTGGTGGTCAGCCTGGCCGGCGAGACGCCCGTGCCGCTCGAGCTCAAGACCCTGCCGCAGCAGTTGCCACAGAAGCTCGACGGCTGGTTCAACATCCTGCTGTGCTCCTGCTATTCGCAGCCCGAGGATGCGGCAGGCCGGCTCGGCAAGGTGGTGCAGAACAAGATGGCGCGCCCCGACCTGACGCTGATGCTGGGCGACCAGATCTACGGCGACCTGCCGCTGACCGAAGACCTGCCCGGCGACCCGGTCGGCATCGCGCGCAAGCTGGGCACGAAGTACCTGCGCAACTGGGCATCGCGCGACCTCGAATCGGGCGGGCTGGCCGCGGTGCTGGCGCGGGCGCCGGTGCTCTGCGTCGCGGATGATCACGAGTACTGGAACAACTACCCGTTTTCGCAGGCCCAATTGCCGCTGACCTACACCGACGACGGGCGGCGGGCATGGACCCGGGCGGCGCGCGAACTCTACGAGGACTACCAGCTGGCCACGGCGGCCGGCTCGGCGCAGCGCCTGACCATCGGCGCGCTCGAGATCCTCAGCGTCGACATGCGCAGCGACCGGGACGACGACTGCCAGACGCTGATGAATCCCGCCACCGCGCTCGAACTGAAGGCCTGGGCCGATGCGCTGAAGGCCGCCCGCGCGCTCGGCAAGCCGAGCTTCGGGCTGCTGAGCTCGGGGCAGGCCCTGTTCGTCAAGCCGAAGCCGCCCGCGATGCGCAAGATCACGGATGCCGAGATGGGCAACTACCGGCAGTTCGACGAGCTGGTCGTTCCCCTGCTCGAAGAACTCGCCGAGGCCGGCATCCCCGTGCTGTACGTCACGGGGGACGTGCACTGGGGACGCATCTCCCAGGCCGTCAACCGGCAAAACGGCCAGCCGATGATCTTCGAGGTCATCTGTTCGCCTTCGCGCCTCATCCGCAGCCCGGGGGATTCCTTGAAGGAACTGAAGGCCGGCGCGGCCGGACTGTTCGGCCAGCGTCCGTCGTGGCCGCGGCATTCGGATGCGCAGCCGGTCCCGGACAAGCTGGGCAACAGCACCCGCTTCCAGTTGATGTGCAACCTGCAGACCCGGCAGGGCTACGGGCGCCAGGGCGACCAGGTGGCCATGCTGTCGCTGTGCAATGCGGGTGGCGGCATCGACTTCAAGGTGACGTACTACGCGGTGGCGGACGACGGCGCCCCCGACAGTCCGCACGTCAGCCGCGACTACCCGCTGCGCAACCTCTAGCGAAACGCCAAGGAGAAGCCCCATGGTCTACACCACCCGCTCGAGCGCCGCCAAGCCGAACCCGGACTTCACGGCGTTCGCGCGACAGCCCGGCGAGGGCAACCTGGCCTGGGGAGAGCGTGCGGCCGTGGACATCGGCCAGGTCGACCCCGACGAATGCACCTACCTCGTGCTGCTGGGCGGCGCCGACACCCTGGCCTTCAGGGTGCGCGTGGCGCAGGCGCACCTGCGGCCCGACATGCTGCCGTCGCTGTGGTCGCATTCGCTGCTGGTGAAGCTGCGCGGCCCCTCCCTGCGCAACGCGCAGGCGATCTCGGTGCCCCTGGTCCAGCCGGGCGGCCCGGCCTACCCGCCGTACGAGAACGGGGTCGTCGAAACCCGGCTGACGGACTTCGACGACCCCGAGCGCTTTCCGAACATCGCCATTGCCGCGCTGCCCATCCCCCAGAGCCGCATCCTCCAGCGGGTCGACGTGTTCCGCAGCGCGCGGTCCTCGCTCGACGGCCTCGAGCACGTGCTGCGCTGGCTGGCGTTCTCGTGGGGCGTGGCCCGCACCGGCAATCCCCTGCACGAGAACTACGGCCTGCCGTCGGCCTGCATGCTGGAGATCGTCTGTGCCGCCGAGGACTTCGAGCTCACGCCCGGCCTGGAGTCGCGGGTGTCATGCCCCGAGGCGATCTGGGCATCGCTGCGCCACTGGCACGAGTACTACGAGAAGACCGGCGACAGGAAGGTGCCCTACGGCAGGTACTCGGCCGATCACTGGTACCCGATCCTCGAGCCCCGGGACCGGCATCCGCCAGCGCCCCCCCAAGGGCCGCGGCGCCGGGCGAAGAAGCCGCCCCGCTGAGCCTCAGCTTTCGTTGTGCGCGACCTGCACGCGGCGGCGGGTGCGCGCCGCGACGTCGTAGATGTTGAAGTCCTTCATCGTGCGCCCGTACAGGTGCAGGCTGACGGCCCGCGCGCGCTCGGCGGGAACGCCCGTGACGTGGATGTGGTCGGGGTTCGGCACGAAACTCGTCACCGCGCCGCGCGTGAGCAGCTGGAGGCCGCCGCGCGCCAGGTCGATGTCTTCATCGCCGCCCTCTGGCGAGACCCGCAGGTAGCTGCGCTCCTCGAGCACGCCTTCGACGATGCCGACCACGCCCCAGCTGCCGTGGTCATGCACCGGCGTCCATTGGCCGGGGCGCCAGACCAGGGCGTAGAGAGACAAGCCGTGGTCGGGGTCGTCGCGGATCAGGTTGCGCGTGTAGCCCTGCGGGTCGCTGCGGTAGTGCTGCGGCGCCAGGAAGCTCGCGGCTTCCTCGACCAGGTCCAGCATCAGCGGCGCCAGCGCGAGCACGCGATCGGCGGCGAGCGAATGGGCGCGCGTGCAGGCCGCGGCTTCGGCGATGAAGCGATCGAGGGCGGGCGAGGTCATGGGCGGATTATCGGGCGCACGAGAACGCGGCCCGGAGACCTCCGCGCCGCAGGCTCACTTCGACGCTGCCGGCGTCACCCGCAGCGCCACGGATTCCGTGATGTTGGCCACCACCTGGTCGCCCACCTTCACGTCTTGCAGGGCCTTCGGATCGCGCACGTGGACATCGACCAGCTGGCCGCTGGCGCCCCGCAGCGTGACGATGTTCTTCTTGCGATTGATCGAGAAGACGTTGGCCACGAGCGTGGTGCGGTTGACGGCGACGCCGCCCGGCCGCGCGCCCTTCTCGGCCACCGCGGCCGCATCGGTCTCGACCCGCTGGCGAATGCCGTCGCCGCCCTTCACCAGCGCCACGGCGACGCCGATGCGGTAGCTCAGGCGGACCCGGTCGCCGACCTTGACCTGCTCGAGATTGCGCACCGCCGGGTCGACCCGCAGGTCGTTGATGTTGCCCCTCGGACCCTTGATCGAGACGATGCGGTTGGCGACATCCACGGCGGTGATCTCGCCGGTGACGGAGAGCACCGCCGAGCCGCCCCGGGCGTCCTCGACCTCGATGCTCCTGCGGGGAGCCTCGGTCTGCGCGCTGGCGACGCCGGCGCAAAGAGTCAGCGCGGCGCACGCCGCGAGCAATGCCTGTCTTTGGAGGGTGTTCATGTTGGACCTGCGTTGTTGGAGGAAGCCGAAGCGACCATACGCGGGCCGAGGCCGGCTGTCACTTGCACTTAAGTGCAGTGCGGGCCGTGGCGTGCCTCACTTCTTGGGTGCGGGATTGGTCTCGGCCGAGGTCTGGTTGGAGCTCGGCGGCGAAGCGGCGGTGGTCGCCGGCGAATGGGCGCCCGAGGCTTCGATCGGCTTCACCTCCTCGGTCGGCGGCGCGAAGGCGAAGGGGCCCGGGTCGGTGCACGGCGGCGTCGGCGTGGCCGCCGGCACGGGCTTGCCGGCGGCAACCAGGCCTTCACGGACATGGTCCGCGACCCGGGTCTGCGCCTGGCAGAGTTGGAAGCTGTCGACCTTGGCGCTCCAGGCGGTCCTGGCCGCCGTCTCGGCCGCCTTGGCCTTGGCTTCGGGCGTGGCAGGCGGTGCGGGCAGCTTGGCCAACGCAGAGGATGCGAATACCAAGGCCAGCAAGAGGCCGCAAAGTTTCAGCGCGTTGTTCATGAGGGGCTTCCTTCGACGCGGACGTTCGGGACCGGCGCCTGGGCGCTGCGCTGCGCCGGGATCTTGCCGGCCGCGATGTCGTCGTACCAGAGCGGATGATGTTCCTTGGCCCAGGTCTCGTCGACCGAGCCCTCGCGCATGGCGGCATAGGCGCCCTTCATGCCCAGGGTGCCGATGTAGATGTGGCCCATGATCAGCGCCATCATGCACAGCGTCGCGACGGCGTGGATCATGTGGGCGATCTGCATCTCGCCGCGCGTGTAGACGAAGCCCGGCAGCAGCTTGTCGAGGAACAGCCCCGAGCCGATGACCAGGCTGCCGAGAAACAGCACGCCACCCCAGAACACCAGTTTCTCGCCGGCATTGAATCGATGCGAAGGCGGCTCCTTGCCGCCGAACAGGCCGCCCCCGTGCCTGAGCCAGGTCAGGTCGTCCTTGCTGGGCCAGTTGCTGCGCATGAAGGTGAAGATCATGAAGATGGTCGTCACCACGAACAGCGGACCCACGAAGTTGTGCACGGTCTTGAGCACGTAGGCCAGGTAGCCGAACAACGCGCCGCCCAGCACCGGCAGCAGGAAGAACTTGCCGAAGGCCATCACGAGGCCCGAAATGGCCAGCACCACGAAGGCGCCCGCATTCGACCAGTGCGTGGCCCGCTCGAAAGGCGTGAAGCGCTCGATCTTGCGGCCGGTCTCGCGGCCGTGCAGCCCGATCGTTCCGCGGGTGACATAGAAGATCGCCAGGGCGAGCAGGGTCACGAACAGCAGCGCGGCGCCGTAGGGAATGATCCAGTTGTTGCGCACCTGGCGCCAGGCTTCGCCGGCATTGGTGTAGTGCGAGCCCGGATACTGGACGAAGCGCTGGATCAGGTTGCCGGCCTCCGGCGCTTCGCTGGCCGGCAGGCTGCTGAAGCCGGTCACGCCGCCGCTCACCTGGCGCCACATCGGCGCGTTGTTGCCCGGCTGGACCCGCTGGCGCTCGCCGTTGGTCTGGTTGAGGTAGTTGGCGTCGGCGCTGGCTTCGGGCTTGACGTCGAAGATGTTCTGGCTGCGGATGCCGCCCGCGGCCGGCGCGGGTGCAGCGGCGGCCGGTGCGGTGGCGGCCGACGGGTCGGGCGTCTGGGCATGGGCCATGCTGCAACCCAGCACAGCGGCCATCGCCAGGATTTGAAGCGCTTGTCTCATGCAGCCTCCGGCTTCAGTTGATCCGGTTGTATTCGTTCTGGTTCTGGGCGCGCGTCTTGAGGTGCTGCTCCCAGGACGACCGGTCGCCGATCTGCCAGCCGCCGGCGGTGAACGCCGTTCCCGTGTCGGGCTTGGTGCCGGTGCCGGTCCACGGGGCGGCATCCAGGCGCACGCCGTGGGCATTGGTCTGCGGCTTCTCGCCGCAAGCCGCCAGCAGCACCAGGGCCGAGACCAGCGCGACCGTGCCGAGTGCGCGCCTCATTTCGTGACCCCGTTGGTCGGCGTGCCGGCCGTCTGCGAGCCGTAGGCGGTGCCCCAGCCCCACACTTCGGCGCCCTTGCCGCGATGGACCACGCGGGTGCGGAAGATGTCGGCGACGACGTCGCCATCGCCCGCCAGCAGGGCCTTGGTCGAGCACATCTCGGCGCAGGCCGGCAGCTTGCCTTCGGCCAGGCGGTTGCGGCCGTACTTCTCGAACTCCGCCTGGGAGCCGTTTTCTTCCGGGCCGCCGGCGCAGAAGGTGCACTTGTCCATCTTGCCGCGGGCGCCGAAGGTGCCTTGCGACGGAAACTGCGGCGCGCCGAACGGACAGGCGTAGGAGCAGTAGCCGCAGCCGATGCAGACGTCCTTGTCGTGCAGCACCACGCCTTCTTCGGTGCGGTAGAAGCACTGGACCGGGCAGACCGCCATGCAGGGCGCATCGGAACAATGCATGCAGGCCACCGAGATGGAGCGCTCGCCGGGCACGCCGTCGTTGAGCGTCACCACGCGGCGGCGGTTCACGCCCCACGGCACCTCGTTCTCGTTCTTGCAGGCCGTGACGCAGCCGTTGCACTCGATGCAGCGTTCGGAATCGCAGACGAACTTCATTCTTGCCATACAGACTCCCTTATGCCTTCTCGACGTTGCAGACCGTCGTCTTCGTTTCTTGCATCATCGTGACGCTGTCGTACCCGTAGGTGGTGCTGGTGTTGATCGCCTCGCCGCGCACGATCGGATGCGCCCCCGCCGGGTAGTACCCGAGCATGTCCGCCCCCTGCCAGTGGCCGGAGAAGTGGAAGGGCATGAAGACCGTGTCCGGGCCGACGCGCTCGGTCACCAGGGCCTGCACGTTGAGCCGCGCCCCGGTCGGCGTGTGGACCCAGGCGCGCTCGCCGTTGCGGATGCCTTTCTCGGCCGCCACCCGCGGATGGATCTCGATGAACATCTCTTGCTGCAGTTCGGCCAGCCAGGGGTTGGAACGCGTCTCCTCCCCGCCGCCCTCGTACTCGACCAGCCGGCCGGAGGTCATGATGAACGGGAACTTCTCCGCGATCTTGTCCGCGATGTTGCGCTGCTGCACGCTCTTGTAGAGCGTGGGCAGGCGCCAGAAGGCCATCTTGTCGTCGTGCGTCGGGTACTTCACCGCCAGGTCCGGCCGGGTCCCGTAGAGCGGCTCGCGGTGCTGCGGAATCGCATCGGGGAAGTTCCACACCACGGCGCGCGCCTTCGCGTTGCCGAAGGGATGGCAGCCGTGGTTGCGCATGAACACGCGGATCATGCCGCCCGAACTGTCGGTCTTCCAGTTCTTGCCGTCGGCCTTGGCTTTTTCCACCTCGGTGAGCTCGTCCCACCAGCCGAGCTTCTTCAGCAGCAGGTGGTCGAGTTCGGGGTAGCCGGTCGTGATGGCGGCGCCGAGCGAATGCGATCCGTCCTCGGCCAGCAGGTTCTTGCCGTTGCGCTCGACGCCGAAGTTGGCGCGGAAGTTGCCGCCGCCGTCCATGACGTGCTTGGAGGTGTCGTACAGGTTGGGCGATCCGGGGTGCTTCAGCTCGGGCGTGCCGTAGCAGGGCCAGGGCAGGCCGAAGTAGTCGCCCGCGATGTCGTAGCCGTTGACCTTGTCCTTGACCGAGCCCTTCGCCCGGAGCGTGCGCACGTCGAAGGCCGCCATGTTGCGCATGTGCGCCTGCAGCCGTTCGGGGCTCTGGCCGGTGTAGCCGACCGCCCAGCAGCACTTGTTGATCTCGCGCAGGATGTCGTCGGGCACGGGCTCGTCCATGCCCTTGACCTTCTGCATCCTGTAGTTCTTGGACAGTTCCTTGCCGAAGCCGAGACGGTCGGCGAACTGCTGCATGATCATGTGGTCGCTGCGGCTTTCCCACAGCGGCTCGATCACCTTCTCGCGCCACTGGATCGACCGGTTCGATGCTGTCACCGAGCCGCTGGTCTCGAACTGCGTGCAGGCCGGCAGCAGGTAGACCGCACGCTGCGGGTTGAGGTCTTCCGCCCGGCCGGGCATGGCGGCCATGGCCGCGGTCGCCGACGGGTACGGGTCGACCACCACCAGCAGGTCGAGCTTGTCCATCGCCCGCTTCATCTCGAGGCCGCGGGTCTGGGAGTTGGGCGCGTGGCCCCAATAGACGACGCCGCGCAGGTTCGAGTCCTGGTCGATCAGCTCGTTCTTCTCGAGCACGCCGTCGATCCAGCGCGAGACGGTGATGCCGGGCTTGCTCATCATCGCGGGCGAGGCGAAGCGGCCTTTGATCCAGTCGAAATCCACGCCCCAGGTGGCCGCGAAGTGCTTCCACGATCCTTCGACCAGGCCGTAGTAGCCGGGCAGCGAATCGGGGTTCGGGCCCACGTCGGTGGCGCCCTGGACGTTGTCGTGGCCGCGGAAGATGTTGGTGCCGCCGCCCGCGGTGCCGACGTTGCCCAGCGCCAGCTGCAGGATGCAGGAGGCGCGCACGATCGCGTTGCCGATCGTGTGCTGCGTCTGGCCCATGCACCAGACGATGGTGCCCGGACGGTTCTCGTTCAGCCAGGTCGCGACCTTGAGCACCTGCGCCTCGTTGACGCCGCAGGCCTCCTCGACCTTGTCGGGCGTCCACTTGGCCATGACCTCCGCGCGCACCTCGTCCATGCCGAAGACGCGGTCGTTGAGGTACTTCTTGTCTTCCCAGCCGTTCTTGAAGATGTGGTGCAGCACGCCGAAGAGGAAGGGGATGTCGGAGCCGGAGCGGATGCGCACGTACTCGTCGGCCTTGGCCGCGGTGCGCGTGAAGCGCGGATCGACCACGATCATCTTGCAGCCGTTTTCCTTGGCATGCAGCATGTGCAGCATGCTCACCGGATGGGCCTCGGCCGCGTTCGAGCCGATGTACAGCGCGACCTTGGCGTTGCGCATGTCGTTGTACGAATTGGTCATGGCGCCGTAGCCCCATGTGTTCGCAACGCCCGCGACGGTGGTCGAGTGGCAGATGCGCGCCTGGTGGTCGCAGTTGTTGCTGCCGAAGAAGCTCACGAACTTGCGCATCAGGTAGGCCTGTTCGTTGCTGTGCTTGCTGGAGCCGATCCAGTAGACCGCGTCGGGGCCGCTGGCCTTCGAGAGCTCCTTGAGCTTGGCCGTGATCTCGTCGAGCGCCTGATCCCAGCTGATGCGCTCGTACTTGCCGTTGACCAGCTTCATCGGATAGCGCAGGCGGTATTCGCCGTGGCCGTGCTCGCGCAGGGCGGCGCCCTTGGCGCAGTGCGCGCCGAGGTTGATCGGCGAATCGAACACCGGTTCCTGGCGGACCCAGACGCCGTTCTCGACCACGGCGTCGGACGCGCAGCCCACCGAGCAGTGCGAGCAGACGGTGCGGCGGACCTCGACCTTGCCCGCCCCCACGGCGGTCGGCCGGCCTTCGGCCGCGTTGGATTTGCGTACCAGCGTGAGCTGGCCGGCCGCGAGGCCGGCGCCGACGCCCAGGCCCGAACGGCGCAGGAAGGCGCGTCGGTCCATGGTCGGCAGCGCGTTCGAGAGACCGCGCCGCAGGCTGTGGACGAGGGACGACGCGGCGGCAGGGGCGCCGCCATGCGCGGCACCAGGTGCTTTTTTGGTCAGTAGCATCGCAGTTGCCTTCGTTCTCAGTCCGACGTGGTCTTGTAGTAGCGCTTGACGTGTTCGCTCAGCGAATAGCCGCCCCCGTTGCGGGGCGGCGGCGGCAGCTCGGGCGCCGCCGTGGCGGCGGGCGCCGGGGCGACCTTAGGCAGCACGGCGACGGCTGCGGCGGCGGCGCCGACCGTGGCGGCGCCGAAAAAGAATCCTCTTCGCGACCCCGGCTGGGGGGCGGCGGTTTGGCTGTCCTGCATGTCAACTCCAGGAGTGGCTGGGCGAACCCACATATGAAACCAGTTGCGTACGTCTGGATACTAGTCCTGACCCTAATAAGCTCGAAGTCTATGTCCTTGGATCTCAGTCCAGCATGTCGAAGCCCTGTCGTTCGACCTCCGCGAAGGCCAGGGTCAGGCCGGCCAGGGCGGCGTAGAAGCGCGCCTTGGGGTGCTGCGCCACGGCGTCGCACACCGCCGGCAGCCAGGGCTGCACGTGGGTCGAAAAGAAGGCCTGCTGGGCCGTGAGGTTGGCCACTTCGACGTCTTCGCCGGCGATCAGATAGCGCATGACCTCGAAAAGACAGGCGATGTGGTCTTCGGTCTCGGGCATCGATTCGTCGCGCGCGAGCCCGATCCGCGCGAGATCGCGGCGCAGGGTCACCAGCGGCTTGTCGTTGAGGAATCCGCTCAGGTAGTGCGAGCCGAACAGATAGACGTCCGGCTTGCCGATGCCGCCGAAGAGCGCGTCGTATTCGTTGCGAAGCGCCGCCGCGTCGGTGCCGCGCGCCGCGCCGACCAAGGTCCGCCACGGCTCCTCCAGGAAGCCGCCCGCGGCCGGCGCCTCGGTCGGCGCGACCTGCACGGCGGCCAGCAATTCCGCGTCCGGTGCGGCGTACCAGAGGCGCGCCAGCAGGCCGTAGAGTTCGGCGCGGGCGATCTCTTCGTCGAGCGCCGAGGAAGCGGGGAAGCGTTGGCTCATAGGTCGGTGATCTTCGTTTCGCCCTGCGCGCTGTACAGGTCGATCACCCGGCAGTCGCTGCACATCTTGAGCCGCTCCAGGGCTTCGCCCTGGAACATGGCATGGCCGGCCAGCTTGCCGAGCATCGCTTCGATCGCCTTCTGGGTGCCGAAGGGCTTCGCGCAGCGGATGCACGACCAGGGCCTGGCCTCGTTGAGCACGACCGGCTGCTTGCGCTCCGGCGCCACCAGAAGCCGCGGCACCAGCGAGATCGCGCGCTCGGGACAGGTGGTTTCGCACAGCCCGCACTGGACGCAGTTCTTCTCGATGAAGCGCAGCTGCGGCGCGCTCTGGTTGTCCTGCAGGGCGCCGGCCGGGCAGGCGCCGACGCAGGCCAGGCACAGGGTGCACTTGTCCTTGTCCACCGCGAGGCTGCCGAAGGGCGAGCCGGGCGGCAGCGGGATGGCGATCGGCGTGTCGGACTGCGTTTTCAGCGCCGGGGCCGCCGCCACCAGATGATCGAGCGCCAGTTCGAGCGTGCTGCGCTTGTCGCCGCCGACCGCGAACCGGGCCGCCTTGGCGGGCACCTGTGCCCGCGCGTCGCGCCACGCGCCGAGCGCACCGTCGAGCGCGGCGACCGACGCCGCCTCGACGATGCGAAAGTGGGTGCCCGCATAGCCCAGACCGTGCAGCAGCGACTGGGCGAGCGCCGCCTGGGTCTTGAGCGCGGCGAGGTACTGCGGCGCCTCCTCCCCGGTGACCAGCACGCCCACCTGCGACGCGCCGAAGGCGACGGCGCTCAGCCACAGGTCGATGCCGGTGCTCGCCGCGTGGAAGAGCCCGACCGGGATCACGTGCGCCGGCACCCCCCGGGCCTTGCCGAGCTGGGCCTGGCGCCCCAGCTGCGCCACCAGCGCCTGGCCGCCCGCCTCGCTGTGCAGCAGCAGCGCCCCGTCGCGCCCGCCCGCAGCCGCATAGGTGGACAGCAGCGTGCGCAGCCTGAGCCCCTGGTCGGGCGCGCGCGGATAGGCGTAGCCCAGCGCGCCGGTCGGGCAGACGGTGGTGCAGGCGCCGCAGCCGACGCAGAGGTGGGGATTGACGACGATGCGCTGGCGCTTCGTGTCGCTGCCCACGGCGTGGGCCGAGCAGACGTCGATGCAGGCGCTGCAGCCGACGACCTCGTTGCGGCTGTGGGCGCAGAGCTTCTGGTCGTAGTGGAAGAACCTGGGCTTCTCGAACTCGCCGACCATGTCGCGCAGCCGCAGCAGGGTCTGCAGGCCCTGCGGATTCGCCATGCCGCCCGGCAGGTGGAAATAACCCTGCGGCGGCGCATGCCAGTCGATCCGCGGCGCCGCGCCGAGATCGAGCACGAGGTCGAAATCGCCGTCGAGCGATGCCGGCGCCCGGTCGAAGCGGATCGCACCGGCCGCGCTGCAGACGCGCTCGCAATCGCGGTGCGAGGTGCATCTGGCGTTGTCGATCTGGTAGTCCAGGCCGATGGCCTGTTCGGGGCACGCCGCCACGCAGGCATTGCAGCGGGTGCAGAGGTCGAGGTCGATGGCGTTGTCGCGGGTCCACTGCAAGCGGAAGGCGCCGAGCCAGCCCGCCAGCGAATCGATGCGCCCGGCGACCACCGGCCAGCGCCGCTCCTGCGCGCCGCCGGCCGCGCCGGCGCCTTGCGAGAAGATCGTCACGTCGAGGGTGTCGGCGAGCAGCGCCGCCGCCTTCTCGGCCTCGTCCAGCGGACCGACGATCAGCAGCCGGCCCTGGCTGGCGTAGCTGACGGTCGCGACCGGGTCGGGCTCGGGCAGCCGGGCGGCGGCGAGGAGGGCCGCGATCTTCGGCATCGCGCTGCCGGCCTCGCGGCTCCAGCCGCCGGTTTCGCGGATGTTGACGAAGCGGATCGGCGACGTGGCCGCCGGCACCTGCGCCGCCAGCTCCGCGAACAGCCGCTTCTCCTGCGTGCAGGCGACCACCACCTCGTCGCCGGACTGGATGGCTTGCTGGAAGGAAGCCGCCTCGCGGCGGCAGAGCGCGGAATGAAGGGGCAGTGACTCAGCCAGCGCTGTCCCGAGCGTCTTCGGCTCGAGCGGCATCGTCTTGTTGCAGTCGCAGATCAGCGTGGTGGTCATCGGTCGCTTGGCTGGCAGGTTGCGCATCGGCAACCGGCTGGCTGGAAAGGTCTCCTGGATCACTCGACTGTGCCACGTCTTGCGATCCCTCATCCCGAGGTGTTGGATCGGGGCTTTCGTCGAATAGATTCAGAAATTTCGCGCTCGCCATCTGGCGCAGCACGCTCTCGGGCAAGGGCGAGGGCTTGGAATAGTCGTCAATGTAGGTGTCCAGGCCGTCCATCACGTTGAAGTGGGGATCGGCGAACAGCTTCTTGAAGGCGGCGTTCTTGACTTCGGGCGCCACGTCCCCGGCGACGAAGGGCCTGAAGTCGGAGTGGATGGTGAGCGCCTGCGCGTCCGCCAGCGTGAGCGGCGGCGGTTCCGGCGCGGGATCGGCGGGCGTCGTGCCCGCGACGAGCGGCGCAGGCGCCGCGTCCGGCGGTGGCGCCTGCGGTGGCGCCTGCGGTGGC
This sequence comes from Variovorax davisae, assembly GCF_030316845.1. Taxonomy (GTDB): domain Bacteria; phylum Pseudomonadota; class Gammaproteobacteria; order Burkholderiales; family Burkholderiaceae_C; genus Variovorax; species Variovorax davisae. The sequence continues at coordinate 78,860 of NZ_JASZYS010000005.1, read as the reverse complement.
GCCTGCGGCTCTTCCGGCACCTGGCCGGCGCGCTCGGCCTGCTTGCGCCGCGACCACCGCCCCAGGAATCCCTCAGACATCGCCGGCTCCCGGTCCTCGTTTCTTCTCGGTCGTCACGCTGGCGGCGTTGCCGAAGCGATCGACCAGCGGCCGGAAGCTTTCGGGGCGCCGGCGGCGCTTGGGCTCGATCACGTAGTGCGCGTCCACGAAACCGCGCACCCAATCGACCACCTCGGGCGGGGCCGGCACCTGTTCGACGGTTTCCTGCGCATCGAGCCAGCGCCCGGCTTCGTAGTAGCTGAGCGTGACGACGACCGGGCGCGGAATCGGCTCGGGCCCGAGCGTCGCCTCCTCGTCCATGCGCCAGAGCACGAACCAGCAGGGGGCCGGGGTGGTCGCGTTCAGGTGGTAGCCCTCGGCTTCGTCGCGGAACAGTTCGACCTTGTAGCCGGGATGCAGCCATCGCTGCGCGCCGTCGTCGTCGTGCAGCAGCCGCGGCCCGGTGCCGAAACCAGGCTCGTCGGGGATCACGCTGTCGAGCGTCCAGCGCCAGGGCTGCCAGTGGCTCGACGGGCCGTGCAGGCGCTCGCGGCGCATCACGACCGCCACGTCGAGCGTCGGGCGGCCGCTGGCGCCAGGCGCAGGGAAATCGGAAGAAGGCATGTGCGCACCATAGCGGATTGCTTCGCACCGTGGGGTAGCATGGCGCTGGTCAGGGCCTTCACCTGCGCGATCGAGCCTGCGCGGCACCATGCAGACGTCCGCCGTGGTGCCCCTGGACGCGAGGGCAGATGATCGCCACCATTTCCGCCGTCATGCGCGAACGCCTGCGGCGCTTCGCGCGCATCGTGGCCATGGCCGCCGTCATCGGTGCGGGCGTCGGTGCCGTCTACGGCGGCGCGATGGCCGGACCGGGCGCTCGCTCCCTGCTCGCCTCGCTGATGGTCTCCATGCCGATCGGCGTCATCTCCGCCCTGCTCATCGCGCTGTCGATCGCCGGCATCGAGATCTTCCTGCTGCCTCGTGCGTCCATGCGATGGCTCGACGCGCTGCCGTTCGCCGCGGTGTTCGTCCTGAAGACGCTGGTCTACGGCGCCATCGCAGGGGCGGTCCTCGCCGGCCAGCCGGGAGAGCGCTTGATGGGCGTCGTCAGCGTCTACAGCGCGCGCACCGGGCTGATTGCGGTTTGCCTCGCGCTCGTGCCGGTCGCCGTCGTGGTGATGATGTTCCAGGCCGCGGGCCTCGTCGGCTACCGCACGTTCATGGCCCTGCTGCTTGGAAAATACCGCCGGCCCTACGCCGAACGACGCTTCTTCCTCTTCGTCGACATCGTGGGCTCGACCGCGATCGCCGAGCGGCTCGGGGCGCTGGCGTCACACCGCTTCCTCGCCGCGGTGTTTTCGGCCGTCGCCGAACCGATCGAGATGTGCCGCGGCGAAATCTACCAGTACGTCGGCGACGAGATCGTCATCACCTGGGTCGAGGCCGGCGGCGTTGCCGATGCGCGCGCGCTGCGCTGCTTCTTCGCGATGCGCGCGGCGCTCGCCGCGGACGCCAGCCGGTTTGCCCAGCGCTTTGGCGTGCAACCGGCGTTGCGTGCGGCCCTGCATCTGGGCGAGGTGATCGCCGGCGAGGTCGGCCAGGTGCGCCGTGCGATCGTCTTCCACGGCGACGTCATGAACACGACGGGGCGCCTCGAGCAGGCGACCCGCGACGTCGGATGCTTGTTCATCGCGTCGGCGGAAGCGCTCGCCGCCCTGGGGCCGCTGCCCGAAGTGCGTACCCACGACCTCGGGGTGCTGGCGCTGCGCGGACGCGTCGAGCCCATCCATGCGTTCTGCGTCGAGCCCTCGGAAATCCGGGTTTCGGCGGCTGGCGATGCTCGGTGACCGTGCCCGGAAAACGAAAAAGGCCGGAAGCACTTGCATGCTTCCGGCCTCGAATTTGGTCCCGCCGCCAGGAATCGAACCTGGATCTCAGCCTTCGGAGGGCCGAATTCTATCCGTTGAAATACAGCGAGAGGAGCTTCCGAAACATCGGAAGCCCTCCATTATCGCCTATCGGACGGCGTCTGGCGAAGATGGTGTAAATCCGAGCCCGGAGAGGTACACCCGGAAGGTCTGGCGCCCGGTCGCCACGAGGTCGAAGGCGGCCGGGTCCAGCAGCCAGTTCTGGATCAGGCCGCTGATCAGCGCATGCAGACCCTGGGCCGCCGCCGGCGCCGGGATCGGCAGGCGCTTGCGGGTGCGGCGGGCGTCGGCCACCATGGCCTTCTCGAACTCGGTCACGCAGCCGTTGCGCGCCGACAGGTGGCGCTGCTGCACCGATTCCATGTCGTGGGTGTACTCGACCTTGTGGGTCGCGATATCGAACACCCGGCGCACCTGCATGTCGCTGGTCATGAGCTTCAGCGCCTCGATCATCTGGTGCTCGACCTCGTCCATCGGCTCGGCGCCGCTGCCGGCGGAGGCCCGGGCCACCTCGGCCTCCAGCGGCAGCGTGACGCGGTCCATCATGGCGTTGAAGAGCGCCGCCTTGTCCTTGAAGTGCCAATAGATCGCGCCGCGGGTCGCGCCGGCCTGGTGCGCAATTTGCTGCAACGACGTCTGCGACACGCCCTGGGCCTGGAACAGGACCTCCGCCGCATCGAGCAGGCGGTTGCGCGTCTCCTGGGCCTCTTCCTTGGTTCGTCTGACCATTTTTAGAGACTCCCTTCTTAAAATCCATCGGCTGGGAAAGGTCACACTATACATTCATGAATGTATGTAAGATAGAGCCCTTTCCCCGATAGTCAAGATCGCCCCGATGCCGTAGGCACCCGCGCGGTCGCGCCAATCTCCCGTCCTCCCTTCAAAGGAATCACATGCCCGACCTGCATGTCTCGCGCCATTCGTTGTTCTCGCCGCGCCCCGCGACCCTTGCCGCCGCCGTCATGCTGCTCGCGCTGACCGCCTGCGGCAAGGGCGAGGCCCCGAAGGCCGCCGGCGGAGGCGGCCATCCCGCGCCCGAGGTGGGCGTGGTGGTCGCGACCCCGACCAACGTCGGGCTGGTGACCGAACTGCCGGGCCGGCTCGAAGCCACGCGGGTGTCCGAGGTGCGCGCCCGGGCCGCCGGCATCCTGATGCAGCGCGTGTTCCAGGAAGGCAGCGACGTGAAGGCCGGCCAGGTGCTCTACCGCATCGACCCCGCCCCCTACGCCGCTGCGGCGGCCAGCGCCGAGGCCAGCCTGGCGCGCGCCGAGGCCAACGCGGTGCAGGCCCGGGCCCTCGCCGAGCGGTACAAGCCGCTGGTCGAGGCCAATGCGGTCAGCAAGCAGGAATACCTGAACGCGGTGGCGGCGGCCAAGACCGCCGACGCCGACATCGCGGTCGGCCGCGCGGCGCTGCAGACCGCCAAGATCAACCTCGGCTACGCGACCGTGACGGCCCCGATCTCGGGCCGCATCGGCCGCTCGCTGGTGACCGAGGGCGCGCTGGTCGGCCAGGGCGACGCCACGGCGCTGGCCGTGATCCAGCAGATCGATCCGCTGTACGTGAACTTCACGCAGTCGGCCACCGAGGTCCTGCGGCTGCGCCGCGCGCTGCAGGACGGCCAGTTCAAGCGCGCCGCCGGCGGCGAGGCCGCCAGCGTGCGCATCGCCCTCGAAGACGGCACCGAATACGCGCACCCGGGCCGGCTGCTGTTTTCCGACCTGACGGTCGACCAGACCACCGGCCAGATCACGCTGCGCGCCGAAGTGCCGAACCCGAAGGGCGACCTGCTGCCGGGCCTGTACGTGCGCGTGCGCCTCGAGCAGGCCCAGGCCACCAACGCGATCACGGTGCCGCAGCAGGCGGTCACGCGCACCCAGCAGGGCGACACCCTCACGGTGGTGGGCGCCGACGGCAAGCTGAGCAAGCGCACGGTGAAAATCAGCGCCGCCCAGAACAACCAGTGGGTGGTGCTCGACGGCCTGAAGGCCGGCGAGCAGGTGATGGTCGACGGCTTCCAGAAGCTGCAGATGATGCCGCCCGGCACGCCCGTGAAGGCGGTGCCGTGGACCGGGCCGCAGGGCGCCGCCGCCCCGGCTGCGGCTGCTTCCGCTGCGGCCGCCCCGGCTGCGGCCGCGAAGTAAGGAGCCCGCCCGCATGGCCAAGTTCTTCATCGACCGTCCGATCTTCGCGTGGGTGATCGCACTGTTCATCCTCGTGGTGGGCGGCGTGGCGATCACGCAATTGCCGATCGCCCAGTACCCGCCGGTGGCCCCGCCGGCCATCGTCATCAACGCCGCCTACCCCGGCGCTTCCGCCCAGACGCTCGAGGACAGCGTGCTGTCGGTCATCGAGCGCGAGATGAACGGCTCGCCCGGCATGATCTACATGGAGTCGGTGGCGCAAGCCGACGGCACCGGCGCGATCACCATCAGCTTCGCGCCCGGCACCGACGCCGACCTGGCGCAGGTGGACGTGCAGAACCGGCTCTCGCGCGCCACGCCGCGGCTGCCCGCCGCGGTGACGCAGCAGGGGGTGCGGGTCGACAAGTCGCGCTCCAACTTCCTGCTGTTCACGATCCTCTCGTCCGACAACCCGGCCTTCGACCCGATCGCGCTGGGCGACTATGCGTCGCGCAACGTGGTGCCCGAACTGCAGCGCGTCAAGGGCATCGGCCAGGCGCAGCTGTTCGGCACCGAGCGGGCGATGCGGGTCTGGATCGACCCGGCGAAGCTGCAGGGCTTCAACCTGTCGTCGAGCGACGTCACCAACGCCATCAAGGGGCAGAACGCGCAAGTGGCCTCGGGCACCATCGGTGACCTGCCGAACGTGGCCGGCCAGGCGATCGCGGCCACGGTGGTGGTCAACGGCCAGCTCACCAATGTCGAGCAGTTCGGCAACATCGTGCTGCGCGCCAACACCGACGGCTCGGCCGTGCGGCTGCGCGACGTCGCCCGCATCGAACTCGGCGGCCAGGCCTATTCGACTTCGGCACGCCTGAACGGCGAGCCGGCGGTCGGCATCGGCGTCCAGCTGGCGCCCAGCGGCAACGCGCTCGAATCGGCCAAGCTGGTGCGCGCCAAGATGGAGGAGCTCTCGCGCTTCTTCCCGCAGGGCGTGAAGTGGGAGATCCCGTACGACAGCTCGCGCTTCGTCAAGATCTCGATCTCGCAGGTGGCCGAGACGCTGGTCGAGGCCGTGGTGCTGGTGTTCCTGGTGATGTTCCTGTTCCTGCAGAACTGGCGCTACACCATCATCCCGACCATCGTGGTGCCGATCGCGCTGCTGGGCACCTTCGGCGTGCTGCTGGCGCTGGGCTTCTCGATCAACGTGCTGACCATGTTCGGCATGGTGCTGGTGATCGGCATCGTGGTGGACGATGCGATCGTGGTGGTCGAGAACGTCGAGCGCATCATGAGCGAGGAAGGACTCCCACCGCTGGAGGCCACGCGCAAGGCGATGAAGCAGATCTCGGGCGCCATCATCGGCGTGACCGTGGTGCTGATCTCGGTGTTCGTGCCGCTGGCCTTCTTCGCCGGCTCGACCGGCAACATCTACCGCCAGTTCTCGGCCGTGATGGTGGCGTCGATCGGCTTCTCGGCCTTCATGGCGCTGTCGCTCACGCCGGCGCTCTGTGCGACCTTGCTGAAGCCGGTCGAAGCCGGCCACCACCACGAAAAGGGCGGCTTCTTCGGCTGGTTCAACCGCGGCTTCTCGCGCACCGCCAAGGGCTACGAGGGCCTGGTGGCGCGCATCCTGCGCCGCGCCTTGCGCTACCTGGTGATCTACGCGGCCATCATCGGCGTCGTCGTGATCGCCTACCTGCGCGTGCCGACCTCCTTCCTGCCGCAGGAAGACCAGGGCAACATCATCGTCAACGTGCAGCTGCCGCCGGGCGCGACCCAGGAGCGCACGCTCGACGTCATGAAGCAGGTCGAGGGCTTCATCCTCAAGCAGCCCGAGGTGCAGAGCATGGTGGGCGTGATGGGCTTCAGCTTCTCGGGCCAGGGCCAGAACGCCGGCCTCGCCTTCGTGACGCTGAAGGACTGGAAGGACCGCAAGGGCGAGGGCGAATCCGCTTCGGCCCTGGCAGGCCGCGCCTTCGGTGCGCTGTCGGGCGTCCGCGATGCCTTCATCTACCCGCTGAGCCCGCCGCCGATCCCTGAACTGGGCAATGCCAGCGGCGTGACCTTCCGCCTGCAGGACCGCTCCGGCGCCGGCCACGAGGCGCTGGTCAACGCCCGCAACCAGTTGCTGGGCATGGCCGCGCAGAGCAAGATCCTGACGCAGACCCGGCCCGACGGCCTGGAGGACGCGCCGCAGCTGCAGATCGACATCGACCGCGACAAGGCGAATGCCCTGGGCGTGACCTTCGATGCCATCAACGCGACGCTGTCGACCGCGCTCGGCTCGAGCTATGTCAACGACTTTCCGAACCAGAGCCGCCTGCAGCGCGTGGTGGTGCAGGCCGACGCCCCGGCGCGGATGCAGCCCGACGACCTGCTCAAGCTGAACGCGGCCAATGCGCAAGGCAAGCCGGTGCCGCTGTCGGCCTTCGCGACCACGCGCTGGATCACCGGCGCGCAGCAGACCGTGCGCTACAACGGCTACCCCGCGATGCGCATCAGCGCCGACGCGGCGCCGGGCTACAGCACCGGCGCGGCGATGGCCGAGATGGAGAAGCTCGCCGCGCAGCTGCCGCCCGGCTTCGGCTACGAATGGACCGGCCAGTCGCGGGAAGAGAAGCTCGCCGGCTCGCAGGCCATCATCCTGTACGGCTTCGCGATCCTGGCGGTGTTCCTGTGCCTGGCGGCGCTCTACGAGAGCTGGTCGATCCCGCTGGCGGTGATCCTGGTGGTGCCGCTGGGCGTGCTGGGGGTGCTGCTGGCGACGATGCTGCGGGCCTACTCCAACGACGTGTACTTCCAGGTCGGGCTGATCACCATCATCGGCCTGTCGGCGAAGAACGCGATCCTGATCATCGAGTTCGCCAAGGACCTGCAGGCGCAGGGCAAGGGCGTGGTCGAGTCGGCGCTGGCGGCCGCGCACCTGCGGTTCCGCCCGATCATCATGACCTCGCTGGCCTTCGGCCTGGGCGTGATGCCGCTGGCCTTCGCCACCGGGGCCGGCTCGGCGAGCCAGCGTGCGATCGGCACCGGGGTGCTCGGCGGCATGGTCACGGGCACCACCCTGGCGGTGTTCTTCGTGCCGGTGTTCTTCGTGGTCGTGCGCGGATTCTTCAAGGGCAGCGCCCGACAGCACGAGGCCGACAAGCGGCACGCCCAGGCCGCCGGCATCGAGGAAGACAAACATGACTAAGCGATTCATCACCACCGCGCTGGCAGGCGCCGCCGCCCTGATGCTGGCGGGCTGCTCGCTGATCCCGACCTACGAGCGTCCGGCGGCCCCGGTGCCGGCGACCTTCCCGAACGCGGCGGCAGCGCCGACCGCGCCCGGCCAGCCGACGGCCTCGACCGTCGCCTGGCAGGACTACTTCACCGATCCGCGGCTGCAGAAGCTGGTCGACACCGCGCTCAAGAACAACCGCGACCTGCGGGTGGCGATCCTCAACATCGAGCAGGCGCGCGCGCAGTTCCAGATCACGCGCTCGGCGCTGTTCCCGGCGCTCGACGCCAGCGCCAGCGGCTCGCGCCAGCGGCCCTCGCTGCTTGGCGATGGCGTGGCTTCGAGCTATTCGGTCGGCCTGGGCGTCACGGCCTGGGAGCTCGACTTCTTCGGCCGCGTCGCCAGCCTGAAGGACGCCGCGCTGGGTCAGTACCTGGCCACCGAGGAAGCCCGCAAGGCGACCCAGATCAGCCTGGTGGCGGCGGTCGCCAACGGCTGGCTGGCCGTGCTGGGCGACGACGAGGCGCTGGAGATCACACGCCGCACCATGGTCACGCGCGACGATTCGCTCAAGCTGACCAAGCTGCGCTTCGACAACGGCGTGGCGTCCGAGATCGACTACCGCTTCGCAGAGGCACAGGCCGAGACCGCGCGCGCCGCCTATGCCCAGCAGCGCCGGCTGCGCATGCAGGACGAGAACGCGCTGGCCTTGCTGCTCGGCGCGCCGGTGCCGCCCGAGGCCACCACCGGCAGCGAGCAGGGCCTGCAGGCGCTGGCGCCGATGCAGGATCTGCCGGCCGGCCTGCCGTCCGACCTGCTGGCCGAGCGGCCCGACATCCGCGCCGCCGAGCAGCAGCTGATCGGCGCCAACGCCAACATCGGTGCCGCGCGGGCGGCCTTCTTCCCGCGCGTGACGCTGACCACCTCGATCGGGACCACCAGCACGGAGTTCTCCAACCTGTTCAGCAGCGGCACCAAGGCCTGGGCATTCGCGCCGCAGATCACGCTGCCGATCTTCAACGCCGGCGCCAACCAGGCCAACCTGGATTCGGCGCGCGCCGGCCAGCAGATCGCGGTCGCGCAGTACGAGAAGTCGATCCAGACCGCCTTCCGCGAGGTGGCCGATGCGCTGGCCGGCCGCGCGACCTACGACGAGGAGCTGCGCGCGGCGACGGCCCAGTCGCAAGCCGAGCAGACGCGCTTCCAGCTGTCGGACATGCGCTACCGCGGCGGCGTCTCCAGCGGGCTCGACCTGCTGGATGCCCAGCGCTCGCTGTTCACCTCGCAGCTCGCGACCGCCCAGATCCGGCAGGCGCGGCTGCAGAACCAGGTCGTTCTCTACAAGGCGCTGGGCGGCGGCTGGGCCACCAAGTAAGGCCGCGGGACGCCCCGGGTCCGGCCTGCGGCGGCCGGGCCCGGGGGCCTCTCTATAATCCGCCGTTGATCCGAATAAAGCCCCCGATACTGAGGACGCAATGAGCGACGACCCGCACTACCAGGCCACAGAAGAAGCCCACACCGGCCCGATCAAGAATCCGAAGCAACTGCTGCTGGCGGTCTTTTTCTCCTTCATTGCGCCTATCCTGATCATCGTCGGCCTGGTGTCGTTCGTCGTCTCGGGCACCCATCCCTCGGGTTCGGCGCAAGGCGACAGCATGTCGCTCTACGGCGTCTCCAAGGACACTCGCGACCGCGACATCGCCGACCGCCTGAAGAAGGTCGGCTCGATCGAGATCCGCGACGCCAACCGGCCGCTGGCCACCGGCGAGGCCGTGTTCAAGGCCCAGTGCGTGGCCTGCCACGGCGCGCCGGGCATCCCGGGCGCCCCGCACTACGGCGACGCCGCAGCCTGGGGCCCGCGCATCGGCCAGGGCTACGCCACGCTGGTCGAGCACGCGCTCAAGGGCAAGGGCGCGATGCCGGCCCAGGGCGGCGGCGACTTCGACGACATCGAGATCGGCCGCGCGGTGGTCTACATGGCCAATGCGGGCGGTGCCACCTTCCCGGTGCCCGACCGGCCGGCCGCAGCGGCCGAAGGCGCCGCGCCCGCCGACGCCGCCCCTGCAGTGGCCAGCGGCAAGTAGCCCGCCCAACCCCGACCCGAAGCCCGCGCGATGCGGGCTTTTTTCATGGTCAGCGCGCCGGCTGGCCGGCGGCCGGACTCAGCACATGGCCGAAGCGGGCCGGCAGGTCTTCGGCGCGGACCTCCTCGGGCACCCAGCGCCCCTGCTCGACTGCCTCGGCCGCCAGCCCGACGTCCTGGGTGTGGACCAGGCCGAGGCCGATGTCCGCCACCAGGTAGAGCCGGCCTTCGCCGTCGAGCAGGCAGGCCGTGGGCTCGATCGGCAGGCCGGAATGCGAGCGGACCGACAAGTCCTCGGACACCCGCCAGATCCACGGCGCGGCCTCGAGTTCGACGTAGACCCGCTGGGGCCCGTTCTGGAAGAACCACTGGCCCTGGTCGTCGTGGTCGTAGTTGCGCTGGATGAAGTCGATCAGCTTGTCGTGCCGCAGCTGCGAGCCCCTGGCCTGGCGAAACGGCCCCAGGGCCTGGGTGCGGTCGTCGCGCAGGAACCAGTTGCCGCGGGCGTCGAGCCCCAGCCAGCCGTAGCAATGGGGCACGTTGGGCCACTTGGCCAGGGCCTTCAGAACGATCTCATCCATGGCGCCATTCTGCGCCGTGCGGGGCTGTGCAATCAGCGGTGGTCGTCGAGCCAGGCCACCACGCGCTCGGGCATGACCCGCACGTGACCCGGGGGGGCGCCGAGCGGGAAGCCCACGTGGCCGCCGTGCGCCGGTTGCCAGAGCGTCACGTGGCGGCCGACCTCGCCCTGGCGCGGCAGGCTCGCGGCCGGCACGAACGGGTCGTTGGCGGCATTCACCACCAGGGCCGGGATCCGGATGCGGTGCAGGTGCGGCTTGGCCGAGCCCCGCGACCAGTAGTCGTCGGTGCCGCGAAAGCCGTGCAGCGGCGCGGTGAAGACATCGTCGAAGGCGTACAGGTCGCGCGCCGCGAGCAGCTTGTCGCGGTCGAACAGGCCCGGGTGCTGGGCCAGCTTGGCCAGGGCCTTGGGCTTCATGGTCGACAGGAACATGCGCGTGTAGACCAGCCGGTTGAAGCCGCGCCCGATGGCGGCGCCGCCGGCGGCGAGGTCCAGCGGGGCCGAGATCGCGGCCGCCGCGCTGGCCAGCTTCGAGGCCTCGGACCCGGCCTCCTCGGCCCAGCGCATCAGCGCATTGCCGCCGAGCGAGACACCGGCCGCCAGCAGCGGCTGGGCCGGGTCGCGCCGGGCGCGCAGGCGGGCCAGGATCCAGCCGATCTCCTCGAAGTCGCCCGAGTGGTAGGCCCGCGGCGCCAGGTTGAGTTCGCCGCTGCAGCCGCGGAAATGCGGCACCGCATAGTCCCAGCCCCGGGCATGGGCGAAGGCGCCGAAGACTTCCGCATAGTGGCTTTTCGACGACCCCTCGAGGCCGTGGAACAGCACCAGCAGCGGCTTCGGGCCCGCCACCGCGGCATCCAGAAAGTCGACGTCCAGGAAGTCGCCGTCGGGCGTGGCCCAGCGCTCGCGCCGGTAGGCCGGCAACGGCGCCTGGGCGCGCCGCGCGTACAGCGCGGGCCAGATGGTCTGGAGGTTGCCGCCGGGCAGCCAGCGTGGCGCGACGTACTGCATGGGCGCGGTCAATGCAGCGTCTGCGGCGCCTCGCTGGCGTCGCCGGGCTCGTGCGCGCTACCCGGGCTCGCGTGGTGCGCGACCATGCGCCACCCCTGCGCCGTGCGGTGATAGACGTTGGTGGCCAGCACGAAGGCATGGCGCGGCCCCTCGGCGGTCAGCACCTCGATGCGCTCGAGCACATTGTGGACCGCACTGGCGAGCGATTCGACCTTGCGCACCCGCGCCGGCGTGGCCTGAATGGCGCCGTTGCCGAACATGTGCTCGAAGGCGGCACGGATCGCCTCGGCCCCGACCAGCCGCGGGCCGCCCGGATGGACGCAGAACACCTCTTCCTCGTCGGCCCAGCAATCCATGAGGGCGTCGACGTCGCCCCGCTGCAGGGCTTCGTAGAAGGCGGCTTCGACATCGTCGGCGGTGCCGCCGATGGTGCTGGCGCGGAGTTTGGCTTTGGTGGACATGGTGGTGCTGCCGGAGGGAGCGATTTTGCCTCGGTCGCGTGTCGCCTCAAGGGCTGGCGGCCACCCAGCCCTGCACCACCGCGCGCAGCTCGCCCTGGGTGGCACGCCAGACCAGATCGGGCGCCGCCACGTGCACCCCGGGGGGCGCCAGCGCCAGCGCGACGTCGACCAGTTCGGCCACCTTGGAGGCCCGCGCCGGCTGCTCGCTGGGAGGCACCATGAAGCGGGTGATCGACAGCATCCAGGCCGCCAGCCGCTCGCCGGGATGGGCCAGGCGTCGCGCCACCGGCTTCTGCGCCGAACGCACCAGCAGCACGCGCTCGAAGCCCAGCGCCACCACCGCCTGCTCGTCGAGGCTGGCCAGGCCGCGCTTGAGCGCCTCGGGCAGCCGGCCCTGGTCGTGCGGCAGCACCACCGCCAGCGTCTGCACGCCGCACGAGCGCAACCAGCCGGCCAGCGCCGGCAACTGCGCCGGCTCGGGTGTCCACAGCGCCCGCTCGCGGTCGTAGAAAAGCCGCGGCGGCTCGAACAGCACCAGCGCCGTGCCGGCGGCCACCGGCGGCCATTGGGCCATCGGCAGGTCCGGCACCTGCACCGTCTCGACGCCGGGCAGGCCGTCGCGGATCGGTTCGCGCGCGAGCACGTAGGTATGGTCGAAGCGATGCCGGCCCGCGAGCCGCCGCACCAGCTCGTGGCCCAGCACGCCGGTGGCGCCGGCGATCAACAGCGCGCCCCTCGACGGCCGGCCGTCGAAGGGTCGCCGGTTCGCGGCCTGCAGGGCCTGGAGCGGATCGGGCGCCATCCTTCTATGCTACCTTTGTCGACTTCGCACAGAGAGGACTCGGACATGATGAAACGCTGGCTACTGATCTTCATCGCGGCGCTGTCGCTCGCGGGCTGCGGCTACAACGACTTCCAGCGCCTCGACGAGGCCAGCAAGTCGGCCTGGAGCGAGGTGCTCAACCAGTACCAGCGGCGCGCCGACCTGGTGCCCAACATCGTCGCCACGGTCAAGGGCGAAGCCAACTTCGAGCAGGAGACGCTCACCAAGGTGATCGAGGCGCGGGCCAAGGCGACCTCGATCCAGGTCTCGCCCGAGACCCTCAACAACCCCGAGGCCTTCGCCCGCTTCCAGCAGGCGCAGGGCGAGCTGTCGGGCGCGCTGTCGCGGCTGATGGCGGTGTCAGAGCAGTATCCGAACCTGAAGGCCAACCAGGCCTTCCGCGACCTGCGCGTGACGCTGGAGGGCACCGAGAACCGCATCACGGTGGCGCGCAACCGCTTCATCCAGACGGTGCAGGAGTACAACGTGCTGGCGCGCAGCTTCCCGACCAACCTGACGGCCAAGGTGATGGGCTACCCGCCCAAGCCCAACTTCACGGTCCAGAACGAGGCCCAGATCTCGGCGCCGCCGACGGTCGATTTCAGCGCCCCGAAGAAGTAGGCGCGGCGGCCAGGCGATGACGGCGGCCCGCATCCGGCAGGCACTGACGGCCCTCCTCCTGATGGCGGCGGCGCTGCTGGGCGCGCGGGCGCAGGGCCTGCTGCCGGTGCCCGCGCTCGATGCCCGCGTGATCGACCAGACCGGCACCTTGAGCGCCGCGCAGCGCAGCGCGCTCGACGCCAAGCTGGCCGCCTTCGAGCAGAAGAAGGGCTCGCAGATCGTGATGCTGATGGTCCCGACCACGCAGCCCGAGGACATCGCGAGCTACGCCAACCGGGTCGGCAACGCCTGGAAGATCGGCCGCAAGACGGTCGGCGACGGCATCCTGGTGGTGGTCGCCAAGGACGACCGCAAGATGCGCATCGAGGTCGCCAAGGCGCTCGAAGGCGCGGTGCCGGACCTGGCGGCGGCCCACATCATCGACGAGGCGATGAAGCCGCGCTTCCGCCAGAACGACTTCGCCGGCGGCCTCGATGCCGCGGCCGACCAGCTGATCGCCCGCGTCAACGGCGAGGCCCTGCCCGAGGTCGACGCCCGCGGCGGCGACTTCGGCGAAGTCCAGCGCGGCGGCAGCGGCTTCAACTGGCAGGATCTGGGCATCTTCCTGTTTGCGGTGGTGCTGGTGGGTGGGCCGATCGCGCGCCGCATCCTGGGCAAGATCCCGGGCTCGCTGGCGCTCGGCGGCTTGACCGGCGTGGTGGTGATGGTGCTCACGTCGAGCCTCGTGATCGCGGTGCTGGCCGCGCTGGGCGCCCTGCTCTTCACGCTGTTGTCGACCGCCTTCGGTGCCGGGCCCGCGATCGGCCGCAGGGGCGGTGGCGGTTTCGGCGCCGGCCTGGGCGGCGGATTGGGCGCCGGCGGCCTGGGCGGCTGGGGTGGCGGATCTTCCCGGGGCGGCGGTGGCTTCGGCGGCGGTTTCGGCTCCGGCGGCGGTGGCGATTTCGGCGGCGGCGGCGCCTCGGGAGACTGGTAGCCATGACTTTGTTCGCACGTCTCGCCCGCATCTGGCGCCATCGCTGGACCGACGAAGCCGATGTGCGCCGCGCACTGCCGGCCGACCTGCTCGACCGCCTGACGCGCCGCGTGTCGGCCAGCGAACGGCGCCACACCGGCGAGATCCGCATCTGCGTCGAGGCCGGCCTGCCGCTGTCCTACCTGTGGCGGGATGCGCCGGCACGCGAGCGGGCCATCATGCTGTTCGGCAAGCTGCGGGTCTGGGACACCGAGCACAACAACGGCGTGCTGGTCTACCTGCTGCTGGCCGAGCACGCGATCGAGATCGTCGCCGACCGCGGCATCGATGCGCGGGTCGACGACGCGCAATGGGCCGCGCTGGCGCAGCGCATGGGCGCCGCCTTTCGCGAGCAGCGCTTCGAGGATGGGCTGACCCAGGCGCTGGAAGAAGTGTCGGCGCTGCTGGTCGAGCACTTTCCGCTGGCCGAGGGGCAGGCGGACCGCAACGAACTGCCCGACGCGCCGGTCGTTCTCTAGGGCTCCAGCAGCATCAGGCCCGAGGCCGTGTTCGAGATCGGCAGGTGGTAGTTTCGATGCAGGCAGCGGGCGCTGGCACCGAGGGCACCGCGGGTGGCCAGCCACATCAGCAACTCCACGCCCTGGGTGCCGGCTTTCTCGACCAGCTCATGGGTCGTGAACTGCGTCGCCCATTTGGGGTCGTGGACCAGGCTCTCCATGAACTGCAGGTCGAAGTCCTTGTTGATGAAGCCGGCCCGCTGGCCATCGAGCTGGTGCGACAGGCCGCCCGTGCCCATCACGGCGACCCGGGCGTCGCTGTCCCAGCTGCGGATGGCGCGGCCGACCGACTCGCCCAGCGCGTAGCAGCGCCGGGCCGAAGGCAGCGGGAACTGGACCGTGTTGATGCACACCGGCACCACCTTCACGGGCCAGGCCTGGTCGGGCCACAGCAGCGCCATCGGCAGGGTGAAGGCGTGGTCGACCTGCATCTCCTGGCAGCTGGTGATGTCGAACTCGTCCTGCACCAGCGCGTCGATCAGCTGCCACGACAACCCCTGCTCGCCCTCGAACGAGGCCATGACCGGGAGGCCCCAGCCTTCGTCGGCGCCGCTGTAGACCGCAGCGGCGCCGACCGCGAAGGTCGGCATCTTGTCGAGGAAGAAGTTGAGGCCGTGGTCGTTGTAGAAGACCACGAGCACGTCGGGCCGGGTCTGGGCCAGCCAGCGGTGTACCGGCGCGAAGGCCTCGAAGAAGGGGCGCCAGTAGGGCTCCTGCTGCAGGTTGCGGGCGATCGCGCGGCCGATCGCCGGCACGTGGGAGGTGGTGATGGCACCGACGAGATTGGCCATGGCGGGGGTCTCCGGGCGGGTCAGCCGGCGGCGGCAAGGAGCCGGGCCTGGAACTCGGCCTTGGTCAAGCCGGTCTGCTGGGCGCCGATGTCCTGCATGTCGAGGCCGAAGATGCCGGCGAACTTGGCCAGGTAGTAGGCGTTGCCGCCGGCCTCGATCAGCTGCAGCACATCGCGCGCGCGGATGGCTTCGCGCTGCGGCGCGGTCAAGCCGTAGCGGGCGCAATAGGCGTCCTCGTCCCGCACGAAGGCCTCGCGGTTGGCGGCTTCGTTGAAGGAAAAGCACATCTTGTTGAGCGCGTAGCCCTTGCGGGCCTGGCGGCCGTCGAACAGCGTGGTGCCGGGAATGTCGGGGGTGCACATGGGGGTCTCCTGGAGGGGTCGGGGCGAAAGCTTGATCTGGATCAATCGCGTGCGCTCCAGACCGGCACCCGCAGTGTTCCGGCAATCGACACACCGATAAAGCCCGACATACTCATCGCATCCATGAGCGGAATCGATCATTTGGACCTCGACGGCCACCTGCTGCGCCTGCTGCTCGCGGTGCACGAGGAAGGCTCGATCACGCGCGCGGCGCAGCGCCTGGGCGTCACCCAATCGGCCGTGAGCCATCTGCTGGACAAGCTGCGCGCCATCGTCGGCGACCCGCTGTTCGTCAAGTCCGGCCGCGGCATCGTCGCCACCGCGCACGCCGATCTGCTGGCCGCGCGCGCCCGCGTTGTGCTCGACGAATTGCGCGCCTTCAGCACGGCGGCCGGCTTCGAGCCCGCCCGGCTCGCGGCCTGCTTCACCGTCGCCGCCAACGACCTGCAGCGCGACCTGCTGGTGCCGGCACTGCTGCGCCGCCTGCGGGCCGAGGCGCCCGGCGTGACCCTGCGCGTGATCGCATCGGGCGCGCCGGTGCCCGCGATGCTGCGCGAACAGGCCTGCCAGTTGATCATCACGCCGCGTCCGCCCGAGGGCTCGGACATCCTGCAGAAGCGGCTGTTCGAGGACCGCTACCGCGTCTACTTCGACGCCGACTGTCGCGCCGCGCCGGCTACCGAGGCCGACTACCTGGCCGCCGAACATGTGACCGTGCTCTACGAACCGCGACGGCGGCTCGACATCGACGACTGGTTCGTGCAACGCCATCTGGAGCGCCGCATCGTGGCCAGCGTGCCCGGCATGGCCGGGCTGGGCGCGCTGGTGCGCGGGGGGCCGTGGCTGGCCACCGCGCCCTCGCTGCTGGCCGAGGGCGCGCTGCGCGGGCTGGCATCGGCGGCCGTGCCGCTGCACACGCCGGCGATGCCGATGTACATGGCGTGGCACCAGCGCCACCAGGTCGATCCGATCCACCGCTGGCTGCGTACGCAACTCGAGGCCGTGGTGGCGGCCACCCTGGCGGGGACCCCGCACCTGTCCTGAGCTCCACCTCTCAGCCGATGCCGGGCAGCGCCCACACACCGTCGCCGCCGACCACGTAGAAGCGTCGCCCGGGCGCCGCCTCCACCTGCCAGCCGCCGGTGAATTCGCCGAAGGCGGGCAGGATCAATTGCGCGTCCTCGCGCACGAAGCAGGGCATGCGCAGGCTGTCGCGGCCACGGCCGTGCAGCCTGCAGGCCGGATGAAGATGGCCGGCCAGCACGACCTGCGTCGGGTGGCGCTGCGGGTGATGGCAGGCCGCGAAGGGGCCGATCCGATGCGGCTCGTCGAACAGCTCGAAGCGCAGCGCGGCCGGCGGGTCGCCGGCCCGGCTGTCGTGGTTGCCGCGCACCAGGGTGCAGGCCAGCGCCGCGTGGCGGCCGCGCCAGGCCTCGACCGCCGCCAGCAGCGAGGCCGTGCGAGCCTGCGCCGCATGCAGGAAGTCACCGAGAAAAACGATCTCGCGCGGTGCCAGCCGCACGATCAGCCGGTCGAGCCGCGCCAGGTTCTCGTGCGTGGTGCCGCCGGGGACCGGCTGGCCCAGCGCGCGGTAGGTGGCCGCCTTGCCCAGGTGCAGGTCGGCCACGAACAGCACGCCGGCCGCCGGCCACCAGACGGCGCGCTCGGGCAGCAGTTCGACGGTTTCGCCGGCCAGTTCGATCCGGCAGGCAGTGGGCGGCGAGGTCACGGTTCGAGTGTCCCAAAAATTGGCGCGGCGGTTTCAATGACCCGCGGCCGCGCGCTCGAACTGCTGGACCATGCGCGCGATGCGGTCGGCCACGTTCTCGTTCGACAGCTTCTCGCGAAAGCGCTCGACCATCAGCGGGAAAGCGAAGGGCGTGGGCTTGGCGAGCATGCGCAGCACCAGCCGCTGCGCTCGCATGCGCGCCAGGCTGGCCCGCAGGCGGCCGATCTCGAGCTCCTGCGCCAGCAGTTCGGCCTCGGCCTGCTGCAGCAACCGGTTGGCCGGGTCGTACTTGCGGAACACTTCGTAGAACAGCGACGACGATGCCTGCAGTTGCTTGTTGCTTCGCTTCTCGCCCGGATAGCCCTGGAAGATCAAGCCCGAGACCCGCGCGATCTCGCGAAAACGACGGCGCGCCAGTTCGGTGGCGTTCAGCGACGCCAGCACCTCGTGCAGCAGCGCCGTGCGCTCGTCGTCGTGCGCGATCGCGTCCAGCGCCGCGCTGTCGTGCCCCGCCACCAGCACCTGCGGCAGCAGCGCCGGCCAGTCGACCTCGGTGGCGCTGAGCAGTTCGAAGCCGTAGTCGTTGACCGCGATCGAGAAGGTGCGCGGCTGGTGCTGCGCGATGCGCCAGGCGATCAGGTTCGCGAGCCCGAGATGCACCGGCCGGCCGCCGAAGGGGTAGAGGAACAGGTGCCAGCCCTCGCGCGACTTGAGCACTTCGGCCAGCAGGGTATCGGGCGTCGGCAGTGCCGACCAGCGCTGCTGGATCTCGAGCAGCGGGCGCACGCATTGCAATTCCGGCGTCTCGTAGCGGCCCTGGTCGGCGAGCGCGAGCTGCTGCACCACGGCATCGGCCAGCGTGCTCGACAGCGGCATCCGCCCGCCGTTCCAGCGCGGCACCGCGGCGCGCTTGCCGCTGGCGCGCCGCACCCAGGCGGTCATGTCGTGGATGCGCACCAGTTCGAGCAGCCGGCCGCCGAACAGGAAGCAGTCGCCGGGCTTCATGCGGGCGACGAAGCCCTCCTCGACGCTGCCGATCCTGGCGCCGCCGAGGAACTGCACCGACAGGCTGGCATCGCTCACGATGGTGCCGATGTTCATGCGATGGCGGCGCGCCAGCCGCGCATCGGGCACGCGCCAGACGCCTTGCGCATCCGGCACCGCGCGCCGGTAGTCCGGGTAGGCGGCCAGCGAGGCGCCGCCCTGCGAGACGAAGTCCAGGCACCACTGCCAGCTGTCGCGCGAGAGCGCCGCATAGGCGGCGGTGCTTCGCACTTCCTCGTACAGCGCCTCGGGCACGAAGCCGCCGCCGAGCGCGACCGTCACCAGGTGCTGCACCAGCACGTCCAGCGGCTGCTCGGGCGAGCTGCGCGACTCGATGTGGCCGGCCGCGATCGCGGCGCGCGCCGCCGCGCCTTCGACCATCTCGATGCTGTGGGTCGGCACCAGCGTGATGCGCGACGGCCGCCCCGGCGCATGGCCCGAGCGGCCCGCGCGCTGCAGCAGCCGCGCCACGCCCTTGGGGGAGCCGATCTGCAGCACGCGCTCGACCGGCAGGAAGTCGACCCCCAGGTCCAGGCTCGAGGTGCAGACCACCGCCTTGAGCTCGCCGCTCTTGAGGCCCAGCTCGACCCATTCGCGCACCGAGCGGTCGAGCGAGCCGTGGTGCAGCGCGATCTGCCCGGCCCAGTCGGGTCGCGCCTCGAGCATCGCCTGATACCAGATCTCGGACTGCGAACGCGTGTTGGTGAAGACCAGCGTGGTCGGGCTGGCGGCGATCTCCTCGATCACCTGCGGCAGCATCATGAGGCCCAGGTGGCCACCCCAGGGAAAGCGTTCGGCACGGCCCGGCAGCAGCGAATCGACGACCAGCTGCTTCGGCACCTCGCCTTGCACCAGGACACCCTCCTGCGGACCCAGCAGCGTTCGCATGGCTTCCTCGAGGTTGCCCAGCGTGGCCGACATGCCCCAGACGCACAGCCCGTCGTTCCAGCGCCGCAGGCGCGCCAGTGCCAGCTGCACCTGCACGCCGCGCTTGTTGCCGAGCAGCTCGTGCCATTCGTCGACCACCACCATGCGCAGCGTGCCGAGCACCTCTCGCGCATCGGCGCGCGCGAGCAGCAGCGACAGGCTCTCGGGCGTGGTGACCAGCACGGTCGGCAGGCGCTGGTTCTGGGCACTGCGCTCCGCCGAACCGGTGTCGCCGCTGCGCGCGCCGGCGCTCCACGGTTGCATCTCGGCAGCGGCGGCGTCGAGGGCCTGCTGCAAGGCACGCAGCGTGTCGGCCGCAAGGGCTCGCATCGGCGTCAGCCACAGCACCATCAGCGGCGGCGCGACCGGTGGCCGCTTGCCGCCGGGACGTTTGGGCGGCGCCCCGAAGGCCAGCAGCGCGCCGAGCCAGACGGCGTAGGTCTTGCCGGCGCCGGTGGTCGCGTGCAACAGGCCCGAACGGCCCTGCGCCACCGCCTTCCAGACGGCACGCTGGAACTTGAAGGCCTTCCAGCCACGCGCCGCGAACCAGGCATCGAGCGCTTGTTTCGTCGTCATCACGAAGGCAGCAGCGCCGCCAGCGTCTGCAGGCTGTCGGCGTCTTCGACGGTCTTGTCCTCGCGCCAGCGCAGCATGCGCGGGAAGCGCACCGCGATGCCGCTCTTGTGGCGCGTGCTGCGGGCGATGCCCTCGAAGCCGAGCTCGAACACCAGCGTCGGCCGCACGCTGCGCACCGGCCCGAAGCTCTCGATGGTGGTCTTGCGGATCACCGCATCGACCCTCGCCATCTCGGCATCGGTCAGGCCGGAGTACGCCTTGGCGAAAGGCACGAGCTTGCGCTGTTCGTCTCCCGGCAGGCCGTCCCACACCGCGAAGGTGTAGTCGCTGTAGAGACTGGCGCGCCGGCCATGGCCGCGCTGGGCGTAGACCAGCACCGCATCGATCGACAGCGGGTCGATCTTCCACTTCCACCAGGTGCCGACATCCTTGGTGCGGCCGACGCCGTAGCGGGCATCGCGCTGCTTGAGCATCATGCCTTCGACGCCCATGGCGCGGGCCGCCTCGCGCTGCCGTGCCAGGTCCGGCCAGTCGGCGCCGTGCAGCATCGGGCTGGCGATCAGCGACGGATGCTGCACGCTCGCGAGCAGCTCGTCGAGCAGCTCGCGGCGCGCCTGCTGCGGCATGCCGCGCAGGTCGCGGCCCTGCCATTCGAGCAGGTCGTAGGCCAGCAGGACCACCGGGATCTCGCGCAGCAGCTTGGCCCCCAGCGTCTTGCGGCCGATGCGCTTCTGCAGCTCGGCGAAGGGCTGCACGCGGTCGTCGCGCCAGACCACGATCTCGCCGTCGAGCACCGTGCCGTCGGGCAAGGCATCGCCCATCACGGCGAGCTCGGGAAAGCGGTCGGTCACCAGCTCCTCGCCGCGAGACCAGAGCCAGACCTGGCCCGCTCGCTTGACCAGCTGGGCCCGGATGCCGTCCCATTTCCATTCGACGATCCATTGCGCGGGCGGACCCAGCGCGGCGTCGAACTGGGCGAGAGGCAGGTTGAACGGATGCGCCAGAAAGAAGGGATAGGGCTGGCCGCTGGTCTTCTGGTCGCGCTCGCTGGTGCTCTCGGGCGAGATCAGCGCCGCATAGTCGGCGGCCGTCGGCTGGCCGCTGATGTGCGTGTAGCCCATCAGCCGCTGGGCCACGCGCTTGGGGTCGAGCGCGCCGACCGCGGCCAGCGCCTGCGTGACCTGCAGCTTCGACACGCCGACACGGAAGCCGCCCGTGATGAGCTTGAAGTAGACCAGCCGCTCGTCGGTGGCGAGGCGCTGCCACTGGGTGCGTAGCGCATCGGGCAAGGCCTCGGGCGCCAGCTTGCGCAGCGGCAGCAGATGCGCTTCGATCCACTCTGCCAGGCCCATGTCGTGGACGTCGGTCGGCGCCGGCAGCAGCAGCGAAATCGTCTCCGCGAGATCGCCGACCGCTTCGTAGCTTTCGTCGAACAGCCACTCGGGCAGGCCCGCGGCCTCCTGGGCGAGCAGCCGCAAGAGCTTGGCGGGCACCAGCTGGCGCGGCTTGCCGCCGGCGAGGAAGTACACGGCCCAGGCCGCGTCCGGCGCCGGCGCATCCTGCAGATAGCGTTGCAGCGCGGCCTGCTTGGCGAGGCTGGAGGTGGTCGCGTCGAGTTCGCGGTAGAGCGCGGCGAACTGCTTCATGGCACGGCCGCGACCGGCTCCGTGTCTTCGTCGCCGTATTCGGTCTTGAAGCCCTGCGCCTGGAGGCCGTTCTCGGTCAGCCAGCGCACCAGCACGGCCACGCTGCCGTGCGTCACGAACACCCGCTCGGCGCCGGTGCCGGCGATGGCCCGCTGCAGGCCGGGCCAGTCCGCGTGGTCCGACATCACGAAGCCGCGATCCACCCCGCGCCGCCGCCGCGTGCCGCGCAGCTGCATCCAGCCGCTGGCGAAGGCGTCCGAGTAGTTGCCGAAGCGCCGCAGCCACGGCGTGCCCTGGGCCGAGGGCGGCGCCAGCACCAGCGCGCGCCGCAGCAGCGCCGCGTCGACGCCCGGGTCGGTCACGCGCAAGGTGGGCGGCAGGGCCACGCCGGCTGCGCGGTACACGGCATTCAGCGGTTCGACCGCGCCATGGACCACGATCGGGCCGATGGCCGGGTCCACGCCATGCAGGATGCGCTGGGCCTTGCCGAAGGCATAGCAAAGCAGCACCGAGGCCCGGCCCTGCTCGGCGTTGGCGCGCCACCAGCCGTTGATCTCGGCGAACAGTGCGGCCTGCGTCGGCCAGCGATAGATCGGCAGGCCGAAGGTCGACTCGGTGATGAAGGTGTCGCAGGGCACCGGCTCGAAGGGCGTGCAGGTGCCGTCGGGCTCGGTCTTGTAGTCGCCCGAGGCGACCCAGACGCGGCCACCGTGTTCGAGCCGCACCTGGGCCGAGCCCAGCACGTGGCCGGCCGGATGCAGCGACACGCGCACGCCGTTCTGCACGATGGACTCGCCATAGGGCAGCGTCTGCAGGGTGATCTCGCCAAGGCGGGTGCGCAGCGTGCCTTCGCTGTCGGTGTGTGCGAGGTAGTGGCCATGGCCGACGCGGGCATGGTCGGAGTGGGCATGCGTGATGACGGCGCGGTCGACCGGGCGCCACGGGTCGATGTAGAAATCGCCCGGCGGGCAGTAGAGGCCTTCGGGGCGGGCGACGACGAGGTCGCTGGAGGAGGTGGGCGGCGCGGTGACCATGGCGCCCTCCATGGTAGGCCGCGCAACGGCCGGTGCTGCCGTGACGCGAGCCCGACGCGATGTGGGCCGGGGCCTACGCGCGCGCCAAGGGCCCTACCAGGCCGTCCATTTCTGGTCGCTGCCCGTCGAGGCCACCGTGCGCTCGATGAACCGCACGCCGCGGGCACCGTCCTCGACCCGCGGGTAGTCGGCCGCGAGCGGGTCGGGCGGCTGGCCCGCGAGCCGCGCCCGGATATCCGCCGCCACCCCGCCATAGACATTGGCGAAGGCCTCGATGAAGCCCTCCGGATGCCCGCTCGGCAAGCGACTGGCGCGCCGCGCGGCTTCGCAAAGCCACGGTGCGCCGCGCGTGAAGACGCGCTTCGGGCCGTCGTGCGGCAGATGCACGAGGTCGCTCGGCCGTTCCTGCCGCCAGACCAGCGTGCCGAGCGTGCCCGAGACCCGCAGCCGCAAGTCGTTCTCCAGCCCCGTGTTGACCTGCGAGGCGATCAGCACCCCGCGCGCACCGCCACGGAATCGCAGCAGCAGGCTGCCATCGTCGTCGAGCGGCCGCCCGGGCACCAGCGAACTCAGGTCGGCGCAGAGGCTCTCGATCTCCAGGCCGGTGACGGTCGCCACCAGGTTCTCGGCATGGGAGCCGATGTCGCCGATGGCCCCGGCGGCGCCGCTGCGCGCCGGGTCGCTGCGCCAGGCGGCCTGCTTGTTGCCCTCGCCCTCGAGCCGGGTCGCGAGCCAGCCCTGGTTGTATTCGACCACCACCTTGCGGATCTCGCCGAGTTCGCCCGCGCGCACCATCTCGCGTGCCTGGCGGACCATCGGGTAGCCGGTGTAGTTGTAGGTGACGCCGAACACCGTGCCCCGGCGCGCCACCGCCGCGACCAGCGCATCGGCCTGCTGGCGCGTGTGCACCAGCGGCTTGTCGCAGACGACGTGGAAGCCGGCGTCGACGAAGGCCTGCGCGACGGGGTAGTGGACATGGTTCGGCGTCACGATCGAGACGAAGTCGATGCGTTCCCCCGCCGGCCGCTTCAGCTCGTCGTCGAGCAGCGCCTGCCAGTCGCCATGGTTGCGGTCGTCGGCCAGGAACAGGTCGCGCCCCGAGGCGCGCGCCTTCTCGGCGCTCGAGGACAGCGCGCCGGCGACCAGCTCGACCTGTCCATCGAGCGCGATCGCATGGCGATGCACCGCGCCGATGAACGCGTCGCGCCCCCCGCCGACCATCGCGTAGCGCAGCTTGCGACGAGAGGTCTCCGGGGCCATCAGAATGGCGAGTCGGGGTGGTAGAAGGACTTGGCGTTGTCCTTGGTGATCAGCACCGACGGAATGATCGTCGTCGCCGGCAGCTTCTCGCCCTTCAGGCGCGCTTCGGCCGTGAGCTTGATCGCGTCGTAGATGAACTTCGGCGAGTAGCTCACGTCGGCGTCGATGCGCTTGTCCTTGCCGTCCATGATGGTCTTGACCATGCCCTTGGCGCCGGCGCCGCCGAACACGATCTTGATGTCGTCGCGCTTGGCCTGCTCGATGGCCTTCAGCACGCCCACCGCCATGTCGTCGTCGGCGGCCCAGATGGCGTCGATGTTCTTGAAGCGCGTCAGGTAGTCCTGCGTGACCTTGAAGGCATCGTCGCGGTTCCAGTTGGCGTACTTGGCGTCCAGCAGCGTGATGCCGGGGTAGTTCTTGAGCACGCTGTTGAAGGCGTCCATGCGCTCGTTGTCCAGCGTGGTCGCGATGCCGCGCAGCGCCACCACGTTGCCCTTGCCGCCCAGCTTCTTGGCGATGTATTCGGCCGGGATCTTGCCGAAGGCGGTGTTGTCGCCGGCCACGTAGGCATCCTGCGCGCTGGTGTCGGTCAGGCCGCGGTCGACCACCGTGACGTAGGCGCCCTTGGCCTTGACCTGGGCCACCGGCTTGGTCAGCGCCGCCGACTCGAACGGGAACACGACCAGGGCGTTGATCTTGGTCACGGTCGACAGGTCCTGCAGCTGGTTGGCCTGCTCGGGCGCGTTGGCCGCGGTCTTGATCGTGATCTTCAGGTCCTTGTGCTCTTTCTCGAGGTCCTTCTTGGCCTGGTTGGCCCAGTAGTTGATGCCGCCCATGAAGCTGTGCGTGGCGGCCGGGATCGACACGCCGAGGTTGACCGTCTCGGCGGCCGCCAGCACCGGGAAGGCCGCGATACTCGCGGCGGCAATGGCGCCGAGCGCCAGGCGTCGTGTGAGGGAAGTCATGCTGCTTGTCTCCTGTTGTGAAAGAAGTGGAACGGACGGGAAAGCGGAATGGGGCCTAGCGCTTGCCGCGCTGCAGGAAGGCCACGACGATGATCACGATGCCCTGCACCGCGGCATTCAGGTACACGCTGATGATGCTGGTGAGGTTGAGGATGTTGCTGATGACCGACAGCAGGATCGCGCCGATCACGGTGCCCGTGATGCTGCCGGCGCCGCCCTTGAGCGCCGTGCCGCCGACGATCACCGCCGCGATCGCCTCGAGCTCCCACAGCAGGCCGGTGGTGGGCGAGGCCGAGCCGAGCCGCGGCACGTACAGCAAGGTGGCGATGCCGACGCACACGCCCAGCAGCACGTAGGTCATGATCTTCACATGGTCGACGCCCACCGCGGCATAGCGCGCCACCTGCTCGTTGGAGCCGATGGCCTGCACGTAGCGCCCGTAGGCGGTGCGGTTGAGGATCAGGCCGCCGATCACCGCGACGATGAAGAACACCCACACCGGCACCGGGATGCCCAGCAGGCTCGCGTAGTACACCGGGGCGTAGAGGTCCGACAGCTCGTTGTCCAGGGTCAGCGCGCCGCCGTCGGCGAAGTAGGTCAGGTAGGCGCGGAAGATGCCCAGCGTGCCGAGCGTCACGATGAAGGGCTCGATCCGCCCCTTGGTGATCAAGAGGCCGTGCGCCAGGCCGAACACGGCGCCGAGCACCACCGCCAGCACCGCGCCGAGCACCACCGCGAGCAGCGGCGAGCCGAGCGCCGGGCCCATCGCGTTGATGAACATGATCACGCAGCCCGCGATCAGCGCTGCCATCGAGCCGACCGACAGGTCGATGCCGCCCGAGATGATCACGAAGCACATGCCGACCGCGATGATGCCGATGAAGGCGGTGCGCGTGAGCACGTTCATCGCGTTGTCGAGAGTGGCGAAATCGCCGTTCAGCAAGGTGCCGGCGATGCACAGCAGCACCAGCCCGATGACCGGGCCGAAGCCGTGCAGGCGCTCGGTCCAGCGCGGCTGGACGACCGGGCGGTGCGCGGCCTGGGGGTCGGCGCTAGGAAGCGGTTCCGGTGGCATGAGCGATGAGCTCCTCTTCGGTGAGATTCTCGGCATCGAGCGTGGTGACCAGCCGGCCGGCGCGCATCACGGCGACGCGGTGGCACAGGCCGATCAACTCCATCAGCTCGGACGAGACGACGATCACGGCCAGCCCCTGTCGGGCCAGCCGCTGGATCAGGAAATAGATGTCGCGCTTGGCGCCGACGTCGACGCCGCGGGTCGGCTCGTCGAGCACCACCACCTTGGGCCGCGGCTGCAGCACCTTGGCCAGCGCCAGCTTCTGCTGGTTGCCGCCGGACAGCGAGGAGGCGCGGGCGTCGAGGTCGCCGGTGCGGATGCCGTAGTCCTTCACGGCCTCGGCCAGTGCGGCGCGTTCGGCGTCGGGCTTGAGCCAGGGCTGCGCATAGCGCTCCAGCGCCATCAGCGTGAGGTTCTGGCGCAGGCCCAGGTGGACGTGCAGGCCCTTGCCCTTGCGGTCCTCGCTCAGGTAGGTCAGGCCATGGCGGGCGGCATCGCGCGGATTGCGGAAGCTGCGCACCTGCCCCTCGATCTCGACCGAGCCGCTGGCAGGGCGCAGGCCCAGCACGCCCTCGAACAGCTCGGTACGGCCGGCGCCGACCAGCCCGGCGAAGCCGAGGATCTCGCCGGGACGGACGTCGAAGCTGGCGTCCCGGGCCCAGCCTGGCACGACGAAGTCGCGCACCCGCAGCGCCGGCGCCATGGCCGTGACCACCACGTCGCGCGGCGGATAGAGATCGGCGAGCTCGCGCCCGACCATCAGGTTGGCCATCTGCTGGCGCGTCAGGTCGGCGGTCGGCGCCCGGGTGACGAAGCGGCCGTCGCGCATCACGATCACCTCGTCCGTCACCTGCTCGACCTCGTCGAGCTTGTGCGAGATGTAGACGATGGTGACGCCTTCGGCCCGCAGCTGGGCGATCAGCTTGAACAGGCGCTCGGTCTCGCCGGGCGTCAGGGTCGCGGTCGGCTCGTCCATGATGAGCAGCCGGGCATGGCGAGAGATCGCCTTGGCGATCTCGACCAGCTGCTTCTCGGCCACGATCAGCCGCCGCACCTTGGTCTTCGGGTCGACATCGAGGCCGACCGCGGCCAGCGCGCTCGCCGCATCGCGGTCCATGGCGGCGTCGTCGAGCAGCCAGCCCTTCTTCTTTTCGTGGCCCAGGAAGATGTTCTGCGCCACGCTGAGGTCTTCCGCCAGGTTGAACTCCTGGTGGATCAGCACGATGCCGAGCGCCTCGGCGTCGCGCGAGCTGGCGAAATGGCGCGCCTCGCCGTTCACGCGCAGCGTGCCGTCGGTGAGCGATTCGTAGCCGGCCAGGATCTTCATCAGCGTCGACTTGCCGGCGCCGTTTTCGCCCAGCAGGCCGTAGACCCGCCCGGGCTCGAGCGCGAAAGACACGCCGTGCAGCACCTGCACCGGGCCGAAGGACTTGCGCACCTGCTCGAACGAGACCGACACGCCCTTCATGGCGCCACCCCCCGCACCTTGAGCGTCTCGTGCATCGCCAGCACGCCGGCGCCGATCAGTCCGGCCTGGGCGCCCAGCGGCGTGTACTGGATCTCGAGGTGGCGCGTCGACAGCGCCAGCGAGCGCTGGTAGACGCTCTGGCGCACCGCGGCCAGGAACAGCGGGCCGATGCGCGTGATGCCGCCGCCGATGAACACATGCGATGGATTGAAGAAGTTGACGATCGAGGCCAGCATCTGGCCGATCAGGCTGCCGGCGCGCTGGACGATCGCATTGGCCGACGCATCACCGGCGCGGCTGGCCTCGCCGACATCGACGGCGTCGATCCGGCCCTGGGCGCGCAGGCATTCCGCCAGCGCGGCGCTCTCGCCGGCGGTGGCCGCCTCGACCGCCATCCGCGTGATCGCCGGGCCGGCCGCCATCACCTCGACGCAGCCCAGGTTGCCGCAATGGCAGCGCGGGCCCTCCTGGTCGACGCAGATGTGGCCGACATCGCCGGCCGAGCCGGCGGCGCCGCGGTAGACCTCGCCGTGGCAGACGATGCCGCAGCCGATGCCGGTGCCGACCTTGATCACGAGGAAGTTGGTGAGCGAGCGCCGCAGCCGCCACAGCTCGCCGAGCGCCATCAGGTTGACGTCGTTGTCGACGAACACCGGTGCGGCGTATTCCTCGCGCAGGTAGTCGCGGATCGAGAAGCTGTCCCAGGCCGGCATCAGCGGCGGATTCACGAGCTGGCCGATCTCGAAATTGACCGGGCCGGGCACGCCGATGCCGATGCCGATCACGTGGCGCGGCTCGAAGCCTGCGCGCGACAGCAGTTCGCGCACCAGCACCCGCACGCGCGCCAGCACCACGCCCGGGCCTTCGCGCACGTCGGCCGGCTCGCCATGGTGGGCCAGCACGGCCAGGTCGGGGCCGAGCACCGCCACATCGACGCTGGTGGCGCCGATGTCGATGCCGACCACCACGCCCAGGCCCGCATGCAGCTGGAGGTTTTCGGGCCGGCGTCCGCCCGACGAGCGCTGCAGCCCGGCTTCCGCCAAGAGGCCCTGCTCCACCAGGCCGGCGATCAACGCGTTGGCCTTGCTCTTGGAGAAGCCCAGTTGCTCGGCCATGCCGTGACGCGACCCGCCGGCCGACCAGAAGGTGGTCTCCAGCAATTGCATCTCGTCCGCGGTCAATCGGCTCCAGGGGGCCAAGTGCTTGTCTCCGGTATTCGTTCTTCTGTCGCGCATGGCCGAGGCCGGCCGCAACGATGGCGAATACTAGGGGTGCGGCTTCAGCCAAACAAGTCCCATCTTCGACCAAAAACAGTCCGAAGTCGCCGGCTGGCAGGCGCTGAAATGAAAAAGCCGCCCGAAGGCGGCTTTGGACTGGCAGGCGCGGGGGCCTACTTTTTTTGCCGGTACTTGCGCAGGGCGGCCAACTGGGCGGCCATCACGGCCAGTTCCGACTGCGCCATCGCGATGTCGATGTCGGTCTTGGCGCTCTTGAGTGCTTCTTCGGCCGCGGCCTTGGCGGCGTTGGCCTTTTCGCTGTCGAGGTCCTTGCCGCGGATCGCGGTGTCGGACAGCACGGTCACGGTGGTGGGCTGCACTTCGAGAATGCCGCCGGCCACGAAGACGAATTCCTCGCCGCCGTCGGCCGTCTCGATGCGCACCGCGCCGGGGCGGATGCGCGTGATCAGCGGCGTGTGGCGCGGGTAGATGCCGAGCTCGCCGGCTTCACCGGGCAGAGCAACGAACTTGGCCTCGCCCGAGAAGATCGACTCCTCGGCGCTGACCACGTTGACGTGAATGGTGCCTGCCATGGGGATTCCTTAAGCGACCTTCTTGGCCTTTTCGAACGCTTCGTCGATGCTGCCCACCATGTAGAACGCTTGTTCCGGCAGGTGGTCGGCTTCGCCGTTCACGATCATCTTGAAGCCGCGGATGGTCTCGCTCAGCGGCACGTACTTGCCGGGCGAGCCGGTGAACACTTCGGCCACGTGGAAAGGCTGCGACAGGAAGCGCTGGATCTTCCGGGCGCGGGCCACGGCCAGCTTGTCGTCGGGAGCCAGTTCGTCCATGCCCAGAATGGCGATGATGTCGCGCAGTTCCTTGTAGCGCTGCAGCGTGCCTTGCACGGCGCGGGCCACGTTGTAGTGCTCTTCGCCGACCACGTTCGGGTCGAGCTGGCGCGAGGTCGAGTCCAGCGGGTCCACGGCCGGGTAGATACCGAGCGAAGCGATGTCGCGCGACAGCACCACGGTGGAGTCCAAGTGGGCGAAGGTGGTGGCGGGCGACGGGTCGGTCAAGTCGTCGGCCGGCACGTACACGGCCTGGATCGAGGTGATCGAGCCGACCTTGGTCGAGGTGATCCGCTCTTGCAGGCGGCCCATTTCCTCGGCCAGCGTGGGCTGGTAGCCCACGGCGGAAGGCATCCGGCCCAGCAGTGCCGACACTTCGGTACCGGCCAGTGTGTAGCGGTAGATGTTGTCGACGAAGAACAGCACGTCGCGGCCTTCGTCGCGGAACGACTCGGCGATGGTCAGGCCGGTCAGCGCCACGCGCAGACGGTTGCCCGGGGGCTCGTTCATCTGGCCGTAGACCATGGCCACCTTCGACTCGCCGAGGTTCTCGAGGTTCACGACGCCGGAGTCGGCCATCTCGTGATAGAAGTCGTTGCCTTCGCGGGTGCGCTCACCGACGCCGGCGAACACGGACAGGCCCGAGTGCGCCTTGGCGATGTTGTTGATGAGCTCCATCATGTTCACGGTCTTGCCGACGCCGGCGCCGCCGAACAGGCCCACCTTGCCGCCCTTGGCGAACGGGCACACCAGGTCGATCACCTTGATGCCGGTCTCGAGCAGGTCTTGCGAAGGCGAGAGTTCGTCGTAGGCCGGGGCCTTGCGGTGGATCGAGGCGGTCAGGGTCTGGTCGACCGGGCCGCGCTCGTCGATCGGCGAACCGAGCACGTCCATGATGCGGCCCAGCGTGCCCTTGCCCACCGGCACGGTGATCGGGGCTTGCGTGTTGGTCACGATCAGGCCGCGGCGCAGGCCGTCGGAAGAACCCAGCGCAATCGTGCGGACCACGCCGTCGCCGAGCTGCTGCTGCACTTCGAGGGTCAGTGCGCTGCCTTCGAACTTGAGCGCGTCGTAGATCTTCGGCATCTGGTCGCGCGGGAATTCCACGTCGACCACGGCGCCGATACATTGAACGATCTTGCCTTGAACTGCTTCTGCTTGAGCCATGTCTGCTCCGATAAAAATTTAAATCTGTTGAGGGCCGAAAGGCTCAGACGCCGGCGGCCGCCGCGGCGCCCGAGACGATTTCCGACAGTTCTTTGGTGATGCCTGCCTGGCGGGTCTTGTTGTAGACCAGCTTGAGCTCGTCGATCACGTTGCCCGCGTTGTCGGTCGCGGCCTTCATGGCCACCATCCGGGCGGAGTGCTCGGACGCCATGTTCTCGGCCACGGCCTGGTACACCAGCGATTCGACATAGCGCACCAGCAGCTCGTCGATCACGCTTTGCGCATCGGGCTCGTAGATGTAGTCCCACGAGTGATGGCCCGACTCGGTGCGAAGCGTGTCCGCGGCCAGGGGCAGCAATTGCTCCACCACCGGCTCTTGCTTGATGGTGTTGATGAACTTCGTATAGCAGAGGTGCACGGACGAGATCTTGCCTTCGGCGTAGGCGTCGAGCAGCGCCTTGACCGGCCCGATGAGCTTGTCGAGGTGCGGCGTGTCGCCCAGGTGCGTGACGTGCGAGACGACGCGCGCGCCGATGCGGTTCAGGAAGCCCAGGCCCTTGCTGCCGATGGCGACCGAGTCGATCGTCTTGCCGGCGGCTTGCGCCTCGCGCATCTTGGCGGTCACGGCGCGCAGCAGGTTGGTGTTCAAGCCGCCGCACAGGCCCTTGTCGCTGGTCACGACGATGAACCCGACCGCCTTGGCCTCGCTCGTCTTCATGAAGGCGTGCGTGTACTCCGGGTTCGCCTGGCCGAGGTTGGCCGCGATGTCGCGGATCTTCTCGCTGTAGGGGCGGGCCGCGCGCATGCGTTCCTGCGCCTTGCGCATCTTGGAAACCGAGACCATTTCCATGGCCTTGGTGATCTTCTTGGTGTTCTCCACCGATTTGATCTTGCCGCGGATTTCCTTACCAGCTGCCATGAGCGTTCCTTCCTTGGTCGTCGATCAGGCGAACGACTTCTTGAACGCGGCGACCGCCGTGTTCAGTTCGGCTTCAGCGTCCTTGTCGAGCGCCTTGGACTGCTCGATCTTGTCGAGCAGCGGGCCATGGCTGGACTTCAGGAACTGGTGCAGGCCGTGTTCGAAGGGCAGGATCTTCTTGATCTCGATGTCGTCCATGAAACCCTTGTTGACCGCGAACAGCGTGGCACCCATCAGCGAGATGGGCAGCGGGCTGTACTGGGTCTGCTTGAGCAGTTCGGTCACGCGGGCGCCGCGGTCGAGCTGCTTGCGGGTCGCTTCGTCGAGGTCGGAGGCGAACTGCGCGAACGCGGCCAGTTCACGGTACTGCGCCAGGTCGGTACGGATACCGCCCGACTGGCCCTTGATGACCTTGGTCTGCGCCGACGAACCCACGCGCGACACCGAGATACCGGCGTTGATGGCGGGACGGATACCGGCGTTGAACAGGTTGGTTTCCAGGAAGATCTGGCCGTCGGTGATCGAGATCACGTTGGTCGGCACGAAGGCCGAGACGTCGCCGGCCTGCGTCTCGATGATCGGCAGTGCGGTCAGCGAGCCGGTCTTGCCCTTGACTTCACCCTTGGTGAAGGCTTCGACGTAGTCGGCGTTGACGCGGGCCGCGCGCTCGAGCAGGCGGCTGTGGAGATAGAACACGTCGCCGGGGTAGGCTTCGCGGCCCGGCGGGCGGCGCAGCAGCAGCGAGACCTGGCGGTAGGCCACGGCCTGCTTGGACAGGTCGTCATAGACGATCAGCGCGTCCTGGCCGCGGTCGCGGAAGTATTCGCCCATCGTGCAGCCCGAGTAGGCGCTGACGTATTGCATCGCGGCCGATTCCGAAGCGGAGGCGGCAACCACGATGGTGTATTCCATCGCGCCGGCTTGTTCCAGGGCGCGCACCACGTTCTTGATCGACGAAGCCTTCTGGCCGATCGCGACGTAGACGCAGGTCATGTTCTGACCCTTCTGGTTGATGATCGCGTCGATCGCCACGGCGGTCTTGCCGGTCTGGCGGTCGCCGATGATCAGCTCGCGCTGGCCACGGCCGATCGGCACCATCGAGTCGATCGACTTCAGGCCGGTCTGCATCGGCTGGTCGACCGACTTGCGGGCGATCACGCCCGGGGCGACCTTTTCGATCACGTCGGTCATCTTGGCGTTGATCGGACCCTTGCCGTCGATCGGCTGGCCCAGCGCATTCACCACGCGGCCGATCAGTTCGGGGCCGACGGGCACTTCAAGAATACGGCCCGTGCACTTGACGGTGTCGCCTTCGGAGATGTGCTCGTACTCGCCCAGGATCACGGCGCCGACCGAGTCGCGCTCGAGGTTCAGCGCCAGGCCGAACGACGGCGTGCCGTCGGCCGACGGCGGGAACTCGAGCATTTCGCCCTGCATCGCGTCCGACAGGCCGTGCACGCGCACGATGCCGTCGGTCACCGACACCACGGTGCCTTCGTTGCGGATGTTCGCGCTGACGCCGAGGCCCTCGATGCGGCTCTTGATCAGTTCGGAAATTTCTGCGGGATTGAGTTGCATGACTCTTTCCTTCTTTCTTTGTAAGGGGCTGGCGGCCTCAGGCGGCTGCCAGCGCAACTTTCATTTGTTCAAGGCGCGCTTTGACGGAGGTGTCGAGCACTTCGTCACCGACCACCACACGAATGCCGCCGATCAGCGACGGGTCCTGCTGGACCGTGAACTGCAGCTTGCGGCCGAAACGCTTTTCGAGCGCGGCGGAAATGTTGCCCAGGGCGGCACCGTCGATCGGGAAGGCGCTGTACACCACGGCGTCCGACGTGCCGCTCTGCGCGCTGGCCAGCACGCGGAACTGCCTGGCGATCTCGGGCAGCGCGGTGAAGCGGCCGTTCTCGAGCAGCGCCATCAGAAAGTTGTTCGCGTGCGGCGGCAGCGGCGAACCGTGCGCGGCAGCGACAACCCCGAGCACCTGCTCGGGCGTGGCCTTGGGGTTGTCCGCGAACTGCAGCAGCTCGGGACTGCCGGCGATGGCGGCGACGTTGTCGAGCCAGGCACCGGTTCCGGCGAGGTCGGACGACGACGCCTTGAACAGCGCTTCGGCGTAGGGACGTGCGATGGTGGCGAGTTCGGCCATGGCGTGATCAGAGTTCGGTCTGCAGGCGGGCCAGCAAATCGGCGTGGACGGCCGGATTCACTTCCTTGCGCAGGATCTGCTCGGCGCCCTTGACGGCCAGCGCGGCGACTTGCTCGCGCAGGGCCTCGCGGGCCTTCACGGCCTGCTGTTCGGCTTCGGCGCGGGCGGCCGCAACGATCTTGTTGCCCTCTTCCGTGGCGCGGCCCTTGGCCTCTTCAACGATGGCCTGCGCACGACGTTCGGCATCTGCAAGACGCTGGGCGGACTCGTTGCGCGCCTGGCCGAGCTCGACTTCCACGCGCTTGTTGGCGGCGGACAGTTCGCTCTTGGCGCGGTCGGCGGCTGCGAGGCCTTCGGCGATCTTCTGGGCACGTTCGTCCAACGCCTTGGCGATCGGCGGCCACACGTATTTCATCGTGAACCCGACAAGGATCAGGAACACGATCATCTGGACGATCAGGGTACCGGTAATGCTCACTTTTCACCCTCTCTTTGGGAATGAATCCGAGGCCATTCAGCGCGGAACGACATGGGTTCGACGAGAAAGCCTGGACCCGATTACTTCGGCAGGTTGGCGATTTGCGAGAGGAACGGGTTGGCCGTTGCGAACCACAGCGCGATACCGGTGCCGATGATGAACGCGGCGTCGATCAGACCGGCCAGCAGGAACATCTTGGTTTGCAGTTCGCCCATCAGCTCGGGTTGACGGGCAGCCGACTCGAGGTACTTGCTGCCCATGATGCCGATGCCGATACATGCACCGACAGCGCCCAGACCGATGATCAGGCCGGCGGCCAGTGCGACAAAGCTGATAACTTCCATGATGACTCCTAGAGGACTTTGGTTGAAGAGAAAAGAAAACGAAAACGGAAAGAACGAATGATCAGTGGTGATCGTGCGCCTGGCCGATGTAGACCAGCGTCAACATCATGAACACGAAGGCTTGCAGCGTGATGATCAGGATGTGGAAGATGGCCCAGGCCGTGCCCGCGATGATGTGGCCCAGCGCCAGGAAGATGCCGGTGGCGGACAGCGTCCAGGCGCCGCCCATCAGGGCGATCAGCAGGAAGATCAGCTCGCCGGCATACATGTTGCCGAACAACCGCATGCCGTGCGAGACCGTCTTGGCGACGAACTCGATCATCTGCATGGCGAAGTTGAAGGGGTACAGCGCCCAGTGGTTGCCGAAAGGCGCGGTGAAGAGCTCGTGGATCCAGCCGCCCAGGCCCTTGATCTTGATGTTGTAGTACAGGCAGATGATCAGCACCGTGACCGACATGCCCATCGCCACCGAGAGGTCGGCGGTCGGCACGACGCGCAGGTAGGCATGCTCCGGGTCGTGGCCGGCGATGCCGAAGATCTTGGCCCAGATGGCCGGGAACAGATCGACCGGGAACAGGTCCATCGCGTTGAGCATGAAGATCCACACGAAGATCGTCAGCGCCAGCGGCGCGACGTACTTGCGGCTCTCGACGTTGTGCACGATGCCCTTGGCCTGCTGGTCGACGACCTCGACCAGGATCTCGACCGCGGCCTGGAAGCGCCCGGGAACGCCCGAAGTCGCCTTGCGCGCCGCCCGCCACAGGATCCAGCAGCCCAGCACGCCGAGCAGGATCGAGAAAAACAGCGAGTCGAAGTTGAAGACGGAGAGATCGGCCACACCTCCAGGCTTGGAGCTTTGCAGGTGCGTCAAGTGGTGAACGATGTATTCACCAGCGGTCATACCGTGTTCCGCAGCGTTTTCAGCAGCCATCCGTTACTCGTCTCAAAGTTTCAGGCGCCTGGGGGCCAGCATCACCGCCACCCAAGCCGCCTTCATTGTCACCACCAAGCCCACCAGCATCGCCGGCCAGCTCAGCGCCGTAATCAGCCTTGGCGCGGCGATCAGCATCGCCACCGTCAAGGCCATCTTGACCATTTCCCACAAGAAGAACCCGAACACCGCAGTACCCGGATTCAGGGATGCAAAACGTCCGGTGAGCCCCCGTGCGAACACCGCCGCCGGAATGACCACCGCCAGCGCGCCGTATCCGGCGGACCACCCCAGATTTTGCCTCCCTGTCAGACCCCAGGCAGCCAATGCTGCCAGCAGCCCCCCAACGACCTGAATCGCGATCACCCGCCAGGGCGAGATCAGCGGCTTCCGGTCGCGCAGCCGCTGGGCCTCTTCGGCGGTCAGCGGCTTGAACTCGTCTTCCGGGCCGTCGATGTCCTCAGGGACCTCTTTCGATGCGTTGCGGGCGATTGTTTTCATTTCGAATGAAGCCCGGATGACGACCCAGAATTTCTACAAAGCCATTGATTATAAGTAAAAACCCATGGCGTTCCGCCAGCCCACACGGTCGTGGAGGAAAAGTTCCCTGGTCCGGCGCCGGGGCGCTCCGATACCGCTTGGGAAAGCGCTGCGCGCCCCCACCATAATTCTCCATGCACCCGATCGCCCACGCCCTCCCCGACAACCTCTGCTACCTCGACGGCAGCTACACGCCGCTGCGCGACGCCAAGATCAGCGTGCTCGACCGCGGCTTCATTTTCGGCGATGGCGTCTACGAGGTGGTGCCGACCTACGACGGCCAGCCCTTCTGCTTCGAGCTGCACATGGCGCGGCTCGAGCGTTCGCTGGCCGAGCTGCAGATCCGCAACCCGTTGACGCCCGCGCAATGGCGCGACATCGCGATGCGGCTGGTCGAGGCCGCGCCGCCGGCCCAGCGCGCCGCCATGCAGGGCATCTACATCCAGGTGACGCGCGGCGTGGCGCCGCGCGACCACGCGATGCCGCAGGGCCTGACGCCCACCGTCTTCGTGATGGTGAACCCCATGAAACCGGTCGCCGACGCGGTGCGCGCCCAGGGCGTGGCCTGCGTGAGCGCGCCCGACTTCCGCTGGCAGAAGGCCCACATCAAGGCCACCAGCCTGCTCGGCGCGGTGCTGGCGCGGCAGATCAGCGTCGAGGCCGGCGCCGCCGAAACGATCATGTTCCGCGACGAGGGGCTCAGCGAGGCCTCCTCCAGCAACGTCTGGGTGGTGAAGGACGGCATCGTCAGCGGACCGCCCAAGGACCAGCTGGTGCTGGCCGGCATCCGCTACGGCCTGATCGAGCAGATCTGCGCCGACGCCGGCATCCCGTTCACGCTGCGCCGCGTCGCGCGCGAGGAGGTGTTCGGCGCCGACGAGCTGCTGCTGTCTTCCGCCAGCAAGGAGGTCCTGCCGGTGGTGACGCTCGACGGACAAACCATCGGCGCCGGCCGACCCGGCCCGATCTACCAGGCGCTCTACGCCGGCTACCAGCAGGCCAAGGCCCGCAGCACGCAACGACAAGGACTTCAAGGAGTACCCGCATGACCCAAGCCCCCGACACCCCGATCGACGCCCGCAAGGAATCGCTGATCGAGTACCCCTCCAAGTTCCCGATCAAGGTGATGGGCGCGAAGGCCGATGGCTTCGTGCATGCCGTGACGCAGATCGCCGAGCAGTTCGATCCGGCGTTCGACGCCACCACCGTCGAGCTGCGCAACAGCAAGGCCGGCAACTACCTCGGCGTGACCATCACCGTGACCGCCACCAGCCGCGAGCAGCTCGACGACCTCTATCGCGCGCTGTCGAGCCATCCGATGGTCAAGGTGGTGCTCTGACCCCAGCGCTCGCGCCGACGCTGCTCGGCCGCGTCGACTACGCCCCGACCTACGCCGCCATGCAGCAGGCGACGCAGGCGCGCAGCCCCGACAGCCCCGACCAGCTGTGGCTCTGCGAGCATGGGCCGGTCTACACCCAAGGCCTGGCCGGCAAGGCCGACCATGTGCTGAACCCGGGCCCGATTCCCGTGGTGCAGACCGATCGCGGCGGCCAGGTGACCTACCACGGCCCCGGCCAGGTGGTGGCCTACCCGCTGATCGACCTCAAGCGGGCCGGCTACTACGTGAAGGAATACGTCTACCGGATCGAAGAGGCCGTGATCCGCACGCTGGCCCAATTCGAGGTCACGGGGCACCGCGTGGCCGGTGCGCCCGGCATCTACGTGCGGCTGGACGACCCGTTCTCTCATGCCGCGCTGACCGGGCCGATGCACCCGGCCGACCCGTTCCGCGGGCTCGGCAAGATCGCCGCGCTGGGCATCAAGGTCAGCCGCCACTGCACCTACCACGGGGTGGCGCTCAACGTGGCGATGGACCTGGAACCCTTCACCCGGATCAACCCTTGCGGCTACGCAGGGCTTGAAACCGTCGATCTTTCTACAATCGGCGTTCGAACAACCTGGGACGAAGCCGCGCAGGTGCTGGGCCGCAAGCTGGCCGCGTACCTGGCGCCCTGAGCCCCGTCAAAGAGAGTTGCCATGAGCACCGTCGAAGTCGTCCGCGACGCACAAGGCCCCGAAAACTACAACCCGCTCGCCAAGCAGAAGGCCGCGGCCAAGCTGTCGCGCATCCCGGTCAAGGTGGTGCAGGGCGAGGTGCTCAAGAAGCCCGAGTGGATCCGCGTCAAGGCCGGCTCGCCGACCACCCGCTTCTACGAGATCAAGCAGATCCTGCGCGAGAGCAACCTGCACACGGTGTGCGAGGAAGCCTCCTGCCCGAACATCGGCGAGTGCTTCGGCAACGGCACCGCCACCTTCATGATCATGGGCGACAAGTGCACCCGGCGCTGCCCGTTCTGCGATGTCGGCCACGGCCGGCCCGACCCGCTCGACAAGGACGAGCCGCTCAACCTCGCCAGGACCATCGCCAAACTGCGCCTGAAGTACGTGGTGATCACCAGCGTCGACCGCGACGACCTGCGCGATGGCGGCAGCCAGCATTTCGTCGACTGCATCCGGAATATCCGCGAGCTCTCGCCGCTGACGCAGATCGAGATCCTGGTGCCCGACTTCCGCGGCCGCGACGACCGCGCGCTCGAGATCCTCAAGGCCGCGCCGCCGGACGTGATGAACCACAACCTCGAGACCGCGCCGCGCCTGTACAAGGAAGCGCGCCCGGGCAGCGACTACCAGTTCAGCCTCAACCTGCTGAAGAAGTTCAAGGCGCTGCACCCCGCGGTGCCGACCAAGAGCGGCATCATGGTCGGCCTCGGCGAGACCGACGAAGAGATCCTGCAGGTGATGCGCGACATGCGCGCCCACGACATCGACATGCTGACCATCGGCCAGTACCTGTCGCCCAGCAACAGCCACCTGCCGGTGCGCCGCTACGTGCATCCCGACACCTTCAAGATGTTCGAGGAAGAGGCCTACAAGATGGGCTTCAGCCACGCGGCGGTGGGTGCGATGGTGCGCTCGAGCTACCACGCCGACCAGCAGGCCCACGCGGCCGGCGTCTAGGCTCCTTCGCCCAGCCGCAGCGCGAGGAACGCCAGGATCTCGTCGCGCGCGGCGATGGTGGGCTGCCCCGCTTCGTCGATCAGGTGGGCGGTCACGACGCTGTGCGGGCTGGCGACCACCTGGGCGAAGAAGGGCGGCAGCGCGTGGCGATTGGCCGCGCTGTCGGGCAGCACGCGGGCCACGAAGCGCTCCCCCAGGGCATCGGCATAGGCGGCGAAGCGCTGGGCGGTGCAGAACCGGTCGCCTGCGAAGCGATAGGCCATGACGGTCAGCTGGTCACGCTCCAGGCGCTGCCGAACCGCCGCGAGTTCGTCCGGCGGGCTTTCGAGGGCCGCCGGCTGGTCCAGCGGCAGCGACGGCTGGCACAGGACCGGCGCGAGCACCGCCGCCTCCAGCGCCATCGTCAGCGCGAAGTTCCCCGTGAAGCACATCCCGATCGCGCCGACGCCCGGGCCGCCGCACTGCCGATGGGCCAGGCGCGCGAGGGCGCGCAGCCACTGCGTCACGGGGCTGGCCCGGTCGGCCGCGAAGGCCCGGAACTCGGCGCTGACGCAGGCTCGACGGACGGTGGCCGTGCCCTCCTCGACCTCCGGCACCGCCCCGTCGCGGCCGAACAGCGAGGGCATGTAGACGGTGAACCCCGCGTCGCGGACCCAGCGGGCGAAGCGCGCGACATGCGGACTGATGCCCGGCATCTCGGCCATGACGATCACGGCCGGGCCGGTGCCGGCCACGTGCACCACCCTGGCGACGCCCTCCAGCGTGATCTCGCGCGGATCGAAGTCGTCCAGCGGGTCGGGCAGGTTCGGGTTGCGGTCCGCTTTCATCGGGCCTCCTGACCATGGTCGACGAGATGCTGCAGATGGGCGAAGCCGGCCGCCCGGGCAAAGTCTGCCAACGACCAGATGGCTCCGCCGACACCCCAGCGGCCGTCGGCCACCTCCTGCAGAAGCACCGACGTGACGAGGCGCCGCCGGTCGTCGGCAGGAAGCGCTTGTTCGAACGATGCGTGCACCCATTGCACGTAGCGGGCCCGCGACGTCTCATCCAGAACACCCGATGGCAAGTAGATCCTGGCGCTGCAAGGCAGCAGTTGCGAAGTCAGGTCGACACCGCCGCAGGTCCAGCCACCGCCGGCCACCTCGTTCACGAGGACCCAGCACAAGGACCGTTGTCTCGGAACGGCCGGGATCTGCCCGGCCGCCGCGGCGGCTGCGTTGAGGCCGCCAACCAGCGCAGCGCGGGCGGCACCGGGGAAGGCGTCTTGGGGGATGTCGACGAGGATCGTGGGCATGGGCGTCCTTTTTCTGGGTTGCGGATCGCCATTGCAACCTGCGCCGTCTTAGACTGCCAGTGTCCAATTAACCCTATTTCAGGCGTTTTCAGCCATGCACGACTTCACGATCCTGGTCCTGCCCGGCGCCTACGGCAGCAGCGTGGCGGTGACGCTCGACATC
Organism: Variovorax davisae; assembly: GCF_030316845.1. Taxonomy (GTDB): domain Bacteria; phylum Pseudomonadota; class Gammaproteobacteria; order Burkholderiales; family Burkholderiaceae_C; genus Variovorax; species Variovorax davisae. The sequence goes on along the minus strand of NZ_JASZYS010000005.1, from coordinate 38,490 downwards.
CTGAATGCCGCCGTCGCGCTGGCGCCGCGTGCCAAGTCGCCGCGACCGACGTGGCGCGTGATGTCGCCGGACGGCGGCGCCGTGGCCCTCGGCAGCGGCTTGCGGGTCGACACCGCGGCGTTGCCCAGGCGCTCGCGCGCCGATGCCTCGACCTGGATCCTTCCCGGCCTGGGCGTGGACGACCCCGCCCAATTGGCGCGCCGGCTGGCGAGCGCCGACATCGCGCCCACGATCGCCGCCGTCAGGCGGCACGGCGGGCGAGGCGGCGCGGTCGCCGCATCCTGCTCGGCGGTCTTCCTGCTGCAGGCCGCGGGCCTGCTGCGGCAACGGCGGGTGACGACGTCGTGGTGGCTCGCGCCCGAACTGCGGCGCATCGAACCGGGCTGCGTCGTCGATGCCGATCGCATGGTGTGCGCCGACGGGCCGGTGACGACCGCCGGTGCCGCCTTCGCGCAATCGGACCTGATGCTCCACCTGCTGCGCACGCGCTTCGGCACGGAACTCGCCGACGCGGTCGGTCGGGTCCTGCTGATCGACGGGCGCCAGGCGCAGGCGCCGTTCGCGCTGCCCTCCATGATGTCCAACGGCAACCCGCTGGTGGCGCGCCTGACGCAGTGCATCGAGTCGGCCCTGCCGCACCCGCCCAGCGTGGCGGCACTGGCCGAGCGATTCGCCATGTCGCAGCGGACGCTGGCGAGGCAGGTGCGCGCCGCGACCGGCCAGGGCGCCCTGGCGCTGGTGCAGAGCGTGCGGCTCAACCGGGCTCGCATGCTGATCGAGTCGAGCCGGATGACGGTCGAGCAAATCGCCGCCGAGGTGGGCTACGAGGACGCGACAGCCCTGCGCCGGCTCATGCGCAGGGCGGCCGGCGCCGCGCCGAGCCAGTTTCGCTCGGGTCGGCGATCGGCTGGCGCCGGCCCGGCCCCGGCCGTGCGCGACGCGTAAGATTCATGCGGCCCCTCGCGGCCATCGCCCGACCCCCAGAAGCTGAAGAGACCATGAGCAATTTCGAGGCAGCCATCCAACGCGACTTCGGCCTGATCGCCGACCTGATCGCCATCCACGCGCAGCAGGCGCCCGACCGGCCCGCCCTGGCCGACGCCACGCAGGCACTGAGCTACGGCGCGCTCGACACTTTGATGGACCGCATCGCGGCCAGCCTGCAGCGCGACGGCCTGGCGGCCGGCGATGCGATCGCGATCTGCGCCGCATCGAGCGTGAACTACGCCGCGGTGTTCCTCGGCGCGCTGCGCGCCGGCGTCGCGGTCGCGCCGCTGGCGCCCGGCTCCACACCCGCCAGCCTGGCGCGCATGATCGAGGACGCGGGCGCCCGCATCCTGTTCGTCGACCAGGCGGCGGCCGAGGTGATCGGGCCCGCGGCGCCGGGCGCCATCCCGCGCCTCGCGCTCGACGGCTCGGCCGCTGGCGGCGGCTTCGAGGCCTGGCTCGCACCGGCCGGCACGCGGCCGGCCCGGGTCGAGCTGCAGCGCGCCTCGCCCTTCAACATCATCTATTCGTCCGGCACCACCGGCGAGCCGAAGGGCATCGTGCAGGGCCACGGCATGCGCTGGGCGCACGTGCAGCGCGGCGCCAGATACGAGTACCGCCCCGAGACGGTCACGCTGCTGTCGACCCCGCTCTACTCCAACACCACGCTGGTCGTGTTCTTCCCGACCCTGGCCTTCGGCGGCTGCGTGCTGCTGATGCCGAAGTTCGATGCGGCCGCCTACCTGAAGCTCGCCGAAAGCCGGCGCGTGACCCACACCATGCTGGTGCCGGTGCAGTACCAGCGCCTGATGGCGCGCCCCGATTTCGGTGCCCACGATCTCGCGAGCTTCCAGTACAAGTTCAGCACCAGCGCGCCCTTCAACGCGGCGCTCAAGGCCGACGTGCTCCAGCGCTGGCCCGGCGGCCTGATCGAGTTCTACGGCATGACCGAGGGCGGCGGCACCTGCATCCTCGAAGCCCACCTGCATCCGGACAAGCTGCACACCGTCGGCCAGCCGGCCGAGGGCAGCGACATCCGGCTGATCGACGAGGCAGGCCGCGAGGTGGCGCGCGGCGAAGCGGGCGAAGTGGTCGGGCACTCGGCCGGCATGATGGTCGGCTACCACCGCCAGCCGGCCAAGACGCGCGAGGCCGAATGGTTCGACCCGAGCGGCAAGCGCTTCATCCGCACCGGCGACGTCGGCCGCTTCGACGACGACGGCTTCCTGACGCTGTTCGACCGGAAGAAGGACATGATCATCAGCGGCGGCTTCAACATCTACCCGAGCGACCTCGAGACCGTGGTGCGGGCCCATCCGTCGGTGGCCGACGTGGCGGTGGTCGGCGTCGCCTCGGAGCAATGGGGCGAGACGCCGGTGGCCTTCGTGGTGCGCCGCGCCGGCGACGACACCGCCGCCGAGACGATCCTGGCATGGACCAACGACCAGCTCGGCAAGACCCAGCGCCTGGCGCGCCTGCAGTTCATCGACGAATTGCCGCGCAGCGCCATCGGCAAGGTGCTCAAGCGCGAACTGCGTGAACTCGTCGCGCGCTGAATCCGCGCCGGAGGGCGCGCCGCACGAAGGCGGCGGCAACGGCCTGCTGTGGGTGCTGGTCGCCGCGGCGATCCTGTTCGCCCTGGTCCGGCCGCGCGCGCCGATGGACTACCTCCGGCTGGTCGACTGGCAGACCATCGGGGCACTGGCCGGGCTGCTGGCCATCACCCAGGGCGTCGAGCGCAGCGGCATGCTGCAGGCGGCCGCGGCACGGCTGCTGGCACGCACGCACGACCTGCGCAACCTGGTGCTGCTGCTGGCCGCCAGCGCGGCCGTGCTGTCGGCCCTGGTCACCAACGACGTCAGCCTGTTCCTGCTGGTGCCGCTGACGCGCGTGCTGGCGACCCAGGCCCACCTGCCGCTGGCGCGGCTGGTGGTGATCGAGGCGCTGGCGGTCAATGCCGGCTCGGCGCTGACGCCGATCGGCAACCCGCAGAACCTGTTCCTCTGGCATCGCTCGGGCGAGAGCTTCATCGGCTTCGTGGCCATGATGGGGCCGACCGTGGCGGTGATGCTGTTCTGGCTCTTCGCCGCCATCTGGTTCGGCGTGCCGCGGGCACCCATCACGCTCAAGCCATCGGGCGACCCGGCGCCGGTGCAGCCGCGCCTGCTGGCTCTGTCGGGCCTGCTGTTCGTCGGCTTCGTGGTCGCGCTCGACCGGCACTGGCTGCTGGCCGGCCTCGGGGTGGTGTTCGGCGCCTTCCTGCTGCTGCGCCCGCGGGTGCTGCTGGGCGTCGACTGGGCCCTGCTGGCCATCATCGCGCTGATGTTCGTGGACCTGCGGCAGCTGGCCGAACTGCCCGCGGTGGCGACCCTGCTCGGCGGCCTGCCGATCGGCGAAGGCTGGCGTGCCTACCTGGCGGCGATCCTCACCTCGCAGTTCATCAGCAACGTGCCGGCCACCATCGTGCTGGACCCCTTCGTGCACGACCTGCCGGCGCTGGCCGCGGGCGTGAGCGTCGGCGGCTTCGGCTGCGTGCTTGGCTCGCTGGCCAACCTGATCGCGCTGCGGCTGGCGAAGCTGCCGAACGGGCTGCGCGAATTCCATCGCCTCAGCATTCCGTTCCTGCTGGTCTGCGGAGCCTCGGCGCTGCTGCTGCGGCTGGGGTGAAGTGCATCATCGGCGCGCACCGGCGCAGCCCTTAAGCTCGGCGCCCATGTCCCCGACCCTCAACGCCCTTGTCGCCATCGCCCTCTGGGCCACCCTCGCCTCGCTGGGCACGGCGCTCGCCCACCTGCCGCCCTTCCTGCTCACCGGCCTGGCGCTGATCATCGGCAGCGTCATGAGCTGGCCGCTGGCGCTGCGCGACCGCAAGGCCTGGGCGATCCCGCCGCGCACGCTGGCGCTCGGCGTCTACGGCCTGTTCGGCTTCCACTTCCTGCTGTTCATCGCGCTGCGCCATGCGCCGCCGGTCGAGGCCAACCTGGTCAACTACCTCTGGCCGCTGTTCATGGTGGTGCTGGCGCCGGTGCTGCTGCCCGGCATGTCGCTGCGGCCGCTGCACCTGGTGGCGGCCGTGCTGGGGTTCGCCGGCGCGGCCATCGCCATCCTCGGCGCGCGCGGCGGCGCCAGCGCATCGGGCGTGACCTCGTACTGGGGCTTCCTGCCGGCGCTGGGCTCGGCCTTCATCTGGGCCAGCTATTCGCTCTGGACCCAGCGCGTGCCGCCCTTCCCGACCACCGCGATCGGGCTGTTCGGCCTGCTGTCGGGTGCGCTCTCGCTGGGCTGCCATGCGCTGCTCGAGCCCTCGGTCGCTCTGTCGCCGCGCGACTGGCTGCTGGTCGTGCTGTGCGGGCTGGGCCCGCTGGGCGCCGCCTTCTACTTCTGGGACCTGGCGCTCAAGCGCGGCGATGCGCGGCAGATCGGCATCCTGAGCTACCTGACGCCGCTGGCCTCGACCGCGCTGCTGCTGCTCGTCACCGGACGGCCGCTGAGCTGGAGCATCGCGCTGGCCGCGGTGCTGATCATCTCTGCCGCCGTGATGGGCACGCGGGCCCGCTGACGGGGATCAGTCGGCGACCTTGAGCACCAGCTTGCCGAAGTTCTGGCCCGTGAAGAGGCGACCCAGCGCCTCCGGGAAGGTGTCGAGGCCCTCGACCACGTCCTCGCGGCTCTTCATGCGGCCGTCCTTCAGGTAGCCCGACAGCTCGGCCACCGCCTCGCCGTAGCGGTCGGCGTAGTCGAACACCACGATGCCCTGCATCCGCGCGCGGTTGACCAGCAGGCTCAGGTAGTTCTTCGGGCCCTGGACCGGCGTCGTGTTGTTGTACTGGCTGATGGCGCCGCAGATGATGATCCGGGCGCCGCGCGCCAGCTTCGCGAGCACGGTGTCGAGGATGTCGCCGCCGACGTTGTCGAAGTAGATGTCGACGCCTTTCGGGCAATGGGCCTTCAGGCCCTCGCGCACGGCCGAGGGTCCGGCCTTGTAGTCGATGCAGGCGTCGAAGCCGAGTTCCTTCACGACCCAGTCGCACTTGGCGGCGCCGCCGGCGATGCCGACCACGCGGCAGCCCTTGATCTTCGCCAGCTGGCCCACGGTCTGGCCGACCGCGCCGGCCGCCCCCGACACCACGACGGTCTCGCCGGGCTTCGGCTGGCCGACGTCCATGAGGCCGAAGTAGCCGGTCATGCCGGGCATGCCCAGCACGTTGAGCCACTGGCCGATGGTGCCGGCGCGCAGGTCGATCTTGACCAGGCCGTTGCGCTGGATCTCCTCCTGCGGGATCAGCGCGTACTGCTGCACGCCGAGCGTGCCGTACACGGTGTCGCCGACCGCGAAGGCCGGGTTGCGCGATGCCGCCACGCGGCCGACGCCGCCGGCCCGCATCACGGCGCCGATCTCGACCGGCGCGATGTAGCTCTTGCCTTCGTTCATCCAGCCGCGCATCGCCGGGTCGAGCGAGAGCGACAGGGTCTGGACCAGCACGCCGCCTTCGGCCGGTTCGCCAACCGGCTCGTCGGTGAACTGCCAGTTGTCGCGCGTCGCGGCGCCTTCGGGCCGCTGGGCCAGGCGCACCTGGCGATTGTTGAGGGTGCTCATGCGCGGGTCTCCTTGGGGTGTCTGATGCCGGCGCATCGTAGCCCCAAGCCGCCCGGCGGCCGGTAGCGCAGGCGACAACGCCCGCGCGGTTCAGAAGGGGTAGTGGCGCGGCGTGGTCTGCACCGTGATCCAGCGCAGTTCGGTGAAGGCCTCCACGCCGGCCTTGCCGCCGAAGCGGCCGTAGCCCGAGGCCTTGACGCCGCCGAAGGGCATCTGGGCCTCGTCGTGCACCGTCGGGCCGTTGACGTGGCAGATGCCGGCCTCGATGCGGCGCGCCACGTTCCAGGCCCGCGCGACGTCGCGCCCGAACACCGCCGACGAGAGGCCGAACTCGTTGTCGTTGGCGGTGGCGATGGCCTCTTCGACGCCGTCGACCCGCACCACGGCCTTCACCGGCCCGAAGGACTCCTCGCGGTAGATCTGCATCGCCGGCGTCACGTGGTCGAGCACCGTGGCCGGCATCAGCGTGTTCTGCGCCTTGCCGCCGCAGACCAGCGTGGCGCCCTTGGCGAGCGCATCGTCGATCAGGGCGTTGCAGCGCACCACGGTGGCCATGTCGACCACCGAGCCCAGCACCACCGGCCCCTCGCGCGGATCGCCGAGCGGCAGGCTCTGCGCCTTGGCGGCGAAGCGGGCGACGAATTCGTCGGCGACCTGGCGGTCGACCACGATGCGCTCGGTCGACATGCAGATCTGGCCCGAATTGGCGAAGGCGCCGAAGGCGGCGCCGGCCACGGCGGCGTCGATGTCGGCATCGTCGAGGATGACCATCGGGGCCTTGCCGCCCAGCTCCAGCACCACCGGCTTGAGGTACCTGGCGCAGGTCTGGGCGATGATCCGGCCGACCTTGGTCGAGCCGGTGAAGTTCACGCGCCGCACCGCCGGATGCGCCACCATCGCCTCGACCACCGCGCCCGCATCGGCCGGCGCATTGGTCACGAAGTTGACGACGCCGGCCGGCAGGCCCGCCTCCTGCAGCGCCTCGATGATCAGCCCGTGGGTGGCCGGGCACAGCTCCGAGCCCTTGAGCACCACCGTGTTGCCGCAGGCCAGCGGCGTCGCGATGGCCCGCACCGCGAGGATCACCGGCGCATTCCACGGCGCGATGCCCAGCACCACGCCGGCCGGCTGCCGCACCGCCATCGCCAGGCTGCCCGGGACGTCGGAGGGGATCACCTCGCCATTGATCTGGGTCGTCAGCGAGGCTGCCTCGAGCAGCATGCCGGCGGCCAGGTGGACGTTGAAGCCGGCCCACATGCCGGAGGCGCCGGTCTCGGCCGCCATCGCCTCGGCAAAGGCCGCGCCCTTGGCCTCGAGCGCGACGGAGGCCTTGAGCAGCAGGCCGCGGCGCTCGCCCGGGCCCATCGCGGACCAGGCCGGGAAGGCGGCCGCGGCGGCCTCCACGGCGGCGACCGCGTCGGCCGGGCTGGCCGCCGGGGCGACGGTGGCGACGCTGCCGTCCAGCGGGTTGCGGCGCTCGAAGCTGGCGCCGCCCTCGGCCGAGCGGCGCTCGCCGTTGATAAGCATCGAAATGGAGGTCATGGGTCAGGTGGTCCTTGAAAGAAAGGGTTGTCAGGCGACGCCGAGGTAGGCCTTGCGGATGGCGTCGGATTCGAGCAGCGCCCGCGCCTCGCCGGCGGCGACGATGCGGCCGCGCTCCAGCACGTAGCCGCGGTCGGCGGCCTGCAGCGCCTTGCGCACGTTCTGCTCGACCATCAGCACGGTCACGCCCTGGGCCGCGATGCGCCGGACGATGGCGAGCAGTTCGTCGACCATGCGCGGCGCCAGGCCGAGCGAGGGCTCGTCGAGCATCAGCAGGCGCGGCCCGCTCATCATGGCGCGCGCCACCGCCACCATCTGCTGCTCGCCGCCGCTCATCGTGCCGGCCAGCTGCGCGGCGCGCTCGCGCAGGCGCGGGAAGTCGTCGAAGGCGCGGGCCAGGCGTTCGCTGCGCAGGCGCGCCGGCGTCAGCCAGCCGCCGAGTTCGAGGTTCTCGGTGACGCTCATCTGCGGAAAGAGCTGCCGGCCTTCGGCGACCAGCGCCAGCCCCTGGCGCACGCAGGCCGTGGCCTCGCCCGAAGGCAGCGCGACACCGTCCAGCGCGGCTTCGCCGGCCCGCGGCAACAGCCCGGCCAGCGCCTTCAGCAGCGTCGTCTTGCCGGCACCGTTCGGCCCCAGCACGACCGTGATCCCGGGCCGGACGTCGAGATCGAGCCCCTGCAGCACCTGGAAGCCGTGGTAGCCGGCCGAGAGGCCGCGCACCGTCAAGCTGGCACTCATTCGGCCGCCTCCATTTCATCGCCGAGATAGGCCTCGACCACCTCCGCATTGCGCACCACCTCGGCCGGCGTGCCGTCGGCGATCTTGCGGCCCTGGTGCAGCACCAGCACCCGCTCGACGTACTTCAGCAGTGTGGTCACCGCATGCTCGATCCAGACCACCGTGAGGCCATGGTCGTCGCGCAGCGCGCGGATGCGGCGCGCCATCGCGTCGACCTCGGCCTCGGTCAGGCCGGCGGCGACCTCGTCGAGCAGCAGCACGCGCGGCCGGGTGCCGAGCGCCATGCCGATCTCCAGCAGCCGCTGCTGCGAGGGCGTCACGTCGGCTGCGAGCTGGTCGGCGAGCGCGCCCAGGCCCAGCAGGGCGAGGATGTCGCCCTCGGTGCGCAGGCCGGCGACCGGCGTGCGGTGGCGGCCCGCGAACTGCATGCCGAAGCGCACGTTGTCGGCCAGCGTCATGTCGGCCATCACGCGCGGCGTCTGGAAGGTGCGCGCGATGCCGTGCGCCGCATACTTGTGCGGGCCGCGGCCCGTGAGGCCGATGCCGCCCTGCACCAGCAACTGGCCCGAGGTCGGCGCGACGACGCCCGAGATCGCATTGAAGAAGGTCGTCTTGCCGGCGCCGTTCGGGCCGATGATGCCGACCAGCTCCCCCTGGTGCAGGCGGACGTCGACCGCATCGACCGCGGTCAGGCCGCCGAAGCGCACGGTGAGCGCGCGGGCCTCCAGCAGCAGCTCAGCCATGGCTGCGCCCCTTTGCCGCGGCCCGGCGCTGCCACAGCGACGCCAGCCCGTTGGGCAGGTACATCACGCACAGGATCAGCAGCAGGCCGAGCACCATCATGTAGCCGTAGGGCAGCTGCAGCCGCAGCGTCTCGGCCAGCAGGCTGAAGACGATGGCCGCCAGCACCGGCCCGCCGATGCTGGCCGCGCCGCCGATCAGCGCGATCAGCACGGTCTGGAAACCGATGAAGGGGCTGAACACCGCGGCCGGCTCGATGTAGGTCCAGCGCACCGCCATCGCCGCGCCGACCGCGCCGGCAAAGGCGGCGGTGAGCGCGAAGCCCGCGATCTTGATGCGGCGGGTGTCGACGCCCAGCGTCTGGGCGCGCTGCTCGTCGGCGCCGATGCCCGCCAGCGCCAGGCCGAAGCGGCTGCGCTTGACGACGATCGCGGTGGCGATCGCGCCGCCGGCGATCGCCAGCACCGTGAGGTACACCGTCTCGTTCGACGGCGCCACCGTGAGCACGCGGCCCACCGTGCCCGAGACCTGCTTCTCGACGAAGGTGACGGCATGGCGGATCAGCTCGGTCATGCCGAAGGTCAGCACCGCGAAGTAGGTGCCGCGCAGGTGCAGCACGGCCGCGCCCATGAGCACCGCGACCGCGCTCGCGATCGCCGCGCCGCTCAGGATCACCAGCGGCCAGGGCAGCAGCTCTAGAAGGGTGGCGCTGGCATAGGCGCCGAGCCCGAAGAAGGCCGAGGTCGCGAGCGACAGGTAGCGCGTGGCGCCGCAGAACAGCGACCAGCTGGTCGCCAGCGCGATGTACATGAGGCAGCTGAGCGCCACCGAGGCGACGAAGTCGGAGGCGATCCAGGGCAGGCAGCCCGCGCCCGCCGTGCCGATGCCCAGCCACAGCCAGGGCTTGTTCGCGCGTTGGGTCTTCATCGGGAGAACAGTCCGTTGGGGCGCCAGATCAGCACGCCGATGAACACCGCGTACGACAGCAGCATCTTGAGCGAGGGGCTCGTGAAGTGCATGCCCAGCGCCTCCACCACGCCCAGCAGCAGCCCGCCGAGCAGGCTGCCCGCGATGCTGCCGAAGCCGCCGAGCGTGATCACGATCAGCGCCGTCACGGTGTAGGGCTCGCCCATCGAGGGCGAGATCTCATAGGTCATCGACAGCAGCGCCCCGGCCACGCCCGACAGGCCAAGGCCGATGCCGAACATCAGCGGATGCAGCCGCTTGGTGTTGATGCCCACCAGCTGCGCGCCGACCGGCGACTGCATCAGCGCCCGCACGGCCTTGCCCAGCAAGGTGAGCTTGAGCAGCGCGATCAGCGCGAAGCTGAGCGCCAGCGCGACGCCGAACAGCACCAGCTTGTTGGCCGTGAAGCGCATCTCGCCGAACTGCACCGGCTCGGCCAGGTACTCGTAGCCGCGCAGGTCGCCGCCCCAGATCAGGAGCGCCGTGTTCTGCACGAAGAACATCAGGCCGAAGCCGACCATCAGGCTGCGGGCCTCGAACACCTCCACGCCAGGCGCGCGCGCCGCCACCTGGCGGAAGCACAGCCAGTGCACCGCCATGCCGAGCGCCATGAGCGCGACGAAGGCCACCGGGAGGAACAGCAGGGGCGAGATGCCCAAGGCGGTGTGGGCCCACCAGGTCAGGAAGGCGCCGAGCATCAGGAACTCGCCGTGCGAGATGTTCATGATGCGCATCAGGCCGTACTGCAGGTTCAACCCGATCGCCACCAGCGCGTAGATGCCGCCGGTGATCAATCCGCCGGCCAGCAGCTCGGCCCATCCGCTCAGCGACACGCTACGTCCACGCCGGCTTCGGCTTCAGCTGCGCGGTGGCGCGGTCCTTGGGCCAGACCACCTCGAACTCGCCGTTCTGCCATTGCGCGACGGTGCCCGGGATCGAGGCGTTCTCGCTGCCGTCGAAACGGATCGGCCCGAGGATGGTCTTGAACTCGCTCTTGGCGATGTTGTCGCGCAGCGCCTTGCGGTCGAGCCCGACCTTGGCCACCGACTGCTGCAGGATCTCGAGCCCCGCCCAGGCGTGGCCGCTGGCCCAGCGGTCGGGCTCCTTGCCGAACTTCTTGCTGTGGGCCTCGAAATAGGCCTTGGCCTCGGGGCTGGTGTTGGCATTCCACGAGCCCATCCCGATCACGCCCTCGGCATTGCCCGCCATCACGTTCTTGTAGAGCTGGAAGGCGGTGCCGACCGAGGCGTAGAAGAACTTCGGGTTGAAGCCCACCTCGCGCGCCTGCCGGCTGGCCAGCAGGGTGTCCGGCGGGTAGGTGATGCCGATGAAGGCGTCCGGGTTCAGGTCCTTCATGGTGCGCAGCACCGGCGCCAGGTCCTTGACGCCGAGCGGATAGCTCTTGCGGTCGACCACCTGGATCGAGGTCTTCTTGAGCGCGCTGTTGAGGGCGGCGAAGTTCTCCAGCCCGAACAGGTCGTCCATGTAGACGATGGCGATGGTCTTGACGTTGTTCGCGACCATCATGTCGACCAGTGCGCCCATCATCTTGTCGGGCTGCTGCAGCAGCGAGAAGAAGTACGGCAGGCGCATGTCGATCAGCTTGCGCGACAGCGCGGTCGGCGCCAGCAGCGGATAGCCGAAGCGGTTGGCGAGCGGCGCCACCGCGAAGTTGGCGCCCGAGCCCCAGGGCGGCAGGATCAGGTCGACCTTGTCGCTGCCCATCAGCTTCTCGAAGGTGCGCACGCAGGTCTCGGTCTCGCTGCGGTCGTCGTAGCCGATCAGCTCGATCGGCCGCTTGGCGCCCTTGACCGAGAGCCCGCCGGCGGCATTGACCTGCTCGGCCCACAGCAGGTAGTTCGGTTCCTGGCTGACCTGGGCGCCGGCGGCCCAGGGGCCGGTGCGGGCGATGGCATAGCCGATGCGCACCGGCGCACCCTGCGCCCACAGGCGGGGCGCGACGGCGGCGGCGCCGAGCGCGGTGGCGGTGCCCTGGATCCAGCGGCGGCGATTGGCGAGGTTTGGCATGCGGTCTCCTTCCGGGCGTCGTTTGCGTCCGGTCCCGCCATCGTAGGAAGCGAGGCGCCCGGGCGCTGTGCCCGCTGCGCACAATGCGCTTGTCGCAGCGTGCACGCCGCTAGTGGTTAACCCGCAAGTCGGGACCGGCGCGGCGGGCCGGAAAATAGCCGCTGTTCATCCCAGCCAACCCCATGACCGCCTCCCTGGTTCTGTCGACCGACGAAGTCCCGCCGCGCGAGCGTGCGCCGGTCTGGCGCGAGTGGGTCTGGCGCCATTTCGGCGGGCTCGATTCCGACCTCTACGGCGACAGCGACTTCGACGGCCACCTCGCCGCCTCGCAGGCCGGCGACGTGATCCTGACGCGGCTCGAGGCCAACCGCCACCGCGTGCTGCGCACCCCGCAGATGGCCCGCAGCAGCGAGGCCGCCTACCTGAAGATCGTGGCGCCCTGGCAGGGCTCGGCCGAGGTCGCCCAGCGCGGCCGCGAAGCCGCAGTGCGCGCCGGCGGCTGGACGCTCTACGACACCACCGCCGACTACACGGTCGCCAATCCCGAGCGCAGCGACCACCTGATCGTGATGCTGCCGAAGCAGCAGCTCGCGACGCCCGGACTGCCCCTCGACCAGCTGATGGCGCGCCGCGTCGGCGGCGGCAGCGGCATCTCGCGGGTGGCGCTCGAGACCATGCGCCACACCTACCTCGAGCTGCCCCACATGAGCGAGGCCGCTGCGCGCGGGGCCGGCGACCTGATCATCCAGCTGGTGCGGCTGTCGCTCATGGAGCTGGCCGGCCAGGAGACGCCGCAGACCCAGCGCGAAGCGCTCAAGGACCGGATCCGCCAGCACGTGGCCCAGCACCTGCGCGACCCCGCATTGTCGATCGACGGCATCGCCCAGGCCCTGCGCTGCAGCAAGCGCCACCTGCACAACGCCTTCGCCGGCGACGACGACACGCTGACCGGCTACATCCTGCAGCAGCGGCTGGCCTGCAGCATCCGCGAGCTGCTCGACCCCGCGAACGCGGCGCGCCCGATCACCGACATCGCGCTCGCCTCGGGGTTTTGCAACCTCTCGCATTTCAGCCGGGTGTTCCGCGAACACACCGGCGGCAGCCCGAGCGACTTCAGGCGCCGGGCAGCCACACGCTGACCGCCAGCCCCGGCTGCGCATTGCGCACCGCCAGCCTGCCGCCGTGCGCCTCGGCCACCAGCCGGCACAGGTACATGCCGAGGCCGACACCGCCGGTGGCGCGCTGGCGCGCACCGTCGGTGCGGTAGAAGGGCTCGGTCAGGTGGACCAGCTGCGCCGGGTCGACGCCGGGCCCGAAGTCGCGCACTTCCAGCTCCACGCCCGCCTCGCCGCGGCGCAGGGCGATGCGCGGCGGCTGGGCCGCGTCGGCACCGTGGCGCAGGGCGTTGTCGAGCAGGTTGCGCACCAGCACCCTGAGGCGCGAACGGTCCAGCGCCAGCGTCGGCAGGCCCTCGGCCAGCTCCGCGGCCACGCGGCTGCCGTCCGGATGCTCGCCCACCACCTCGCGCACCAGCGCCGCCAGGTCGACCGGCTCGCGCTGCAGCGCGGCATGCGGGCTGGCCAGCCGCTCGCTCTCGAGCAGGTCGCTGATCAGGTCGCGCATCTCGGCCAGGTCGCGCAGCAGCGCGGCGCGCTCGGCCGCGCCCTCGGGCGTCGCCGGCAGCAGCTCGGCATTGAGCCGGGCCCGCGTCAGCGGCGAACGCAGCTCGTGGCTCAGCGCCAGCAGCAGGCCGCGCTTGGCGTCGAGCATGGCCTGGATGTCGTGCGCCATGGTGTTGATGCGTTGCGCCAGGTCGCCGAGCTCGTCGCGCCGGCGCAGCGGGATCGGCGTGTCGAAGGCGCCGCGGCCGAAGCGCTCGGCGCCGGCCCGGATGTCGTCGAGCGGCCGCAGCAGCCTGCGGACATAGGCATAGGCCAGGGCGATCAGGGCCAGCAGCAGCGCCAGCGTGATCCAGCCGATGCCCTGGGGCTCGCGCTGCCAGGGCAAGGTGCCGATGCCGAAGCTCACGCGGTGGCCGTCCGCGGTGCTGCGGCTGAGCCAGTCGCCGCGCGGGCCGAAGCCGTAGCGATGGCGGTCGGGGTGCGAATCCCAGTTGACGGCCGGCCCTTCGATGCGGATCGAGATCGGCAGCCGCTCCACCAGCGCCTGGGCGCGGGCCACGTCGGGCGGCGTCCCGAGCTCGGCGACGATCCGGTCCATGTAGTCGGCCACGACCGGCCGGGCCGCGTCGCGCCAGCCGGTCGAGAAGGCCCGCTGCGCGCCGCCGAGGAACACCGCGGTCATCGCCAGCGCCAGCAGCACGAACACCACGATCAGGCGCACCCTGAGCGAATGCCGCAGGCTGTGGCGCCAGCGGCGCGAGCGCCTCGGGCCGGCCGGCCTCACGGCGGCGTGCTCCGCCCAACGGCCAGGGCGTAGCCGGCATTGCGCAACGTCTTGATGCAGTCCAGCGGCTCCAGCTTCTTGCGCAGCCGGCTGACCACGATGTCGACCGCGCGGGTGTAGAGTTCGGCCTCGTGGCCGCGCAGCCGGTTCAGGATCTCGTCGCGGCTCCAGACCCGCCCCGGCGGGTCGGCCAGCAGGGCCAGCAATTCGAACTCGGTGCCGGTCAGTTCGACCCGCTCGCCGTGGCGCAGCACTTCGCGCTTGTCGAGGTCGATCGCCAGGCCCTCGAACAGCCGCTGCTGGGGCGCCGCCGCGGGAGCCGCCACGGCGCGCTGGCGCCGCAGGATGGTCTGGACGCGCGCCACCAGCTCGCGCGGCTCGAAGGGCTTCGGCAGGTAGTCGTCGGCGCCGATCTCGAGGCCGACGACGCGGTCCATCACGTCGCCGCGCGCCGTCAGCATGACGATCGGGATGTCGCTCTCCCGGCGGATCTCGCGGCACAGCGCGAAGCCGTCCATCTCGGGCAGCATGACGTCGAGGATCGCAGCGTCATAGTGCCGGGCGCGCAGCTTCGCCAGGCCCTCGCTCGGCCGGCTGGCGCTGTCCAGCTCGAAGTCGAAGCGCGCGAAGTAGCTCGCCAGCGGGGCGCCGAGGTGCTCGTCGTCGTCGATCAGGAGGATGCGCATGCGCTGCATTCTGGCCCACCGCCGGCGCCGCTCACCAGGGGTCCGCGGGGCCGATGCGGCCGAGGTGGGTGTGGCCGAAGCCGCTCGCGTACTTGAGCCCGTAGCCCAGCATCCGGTCGAAGCCGATGTGGGCGCTCCAGACCAGCCCGAGCGCCAGCGCCACCGGCAGGCCGCCCAGGCCGCCGAGCGCCAGCAGCGCCACCGGCCCGAGGTAGGAATGGGCCGCGTTGTAGGCCGCCGCGCCCTGGCGCGGGCCGGCCAGGTAGGCCAGCCACGACAGGTCGGGCAGCAGGATCGTCAGGGCGAAGGCGCCCCAGCCGGCGCCGAGCTGCGAATAGCCGGCCAGCGAGGCGGCCAGCACGACGAGGCCTTCCAGCCGCAGCAGCAGGCGCACCCCACCGGAGGCGGCGCCTGGCGCCGGCGGGGCAAGGGTTCCGGCCCGGCGCGGACGGCGCCCGGCCGCCCCCCAGGCGACAGGGGCCTCAGCCACGGCGGCCCCAGCGCGGACGGTCCATGAAGTCACGCACCTTCTGCTGCTGGGCCGGGTTCAGGTTGTCGAAGAAATCCGCCGCCGCGGCGATCACCTCGGGACTGCCCGCCTGCACCGCGGCGGTCTTGTCGTCGACCAGCTGCCTGGCCCGGGCCTGGTCGAGCTTGGCGCCGGCGAACAGGCTGCGGAACTCGGCCCGCGGGTCGCCGCCGCCGCGCAGTGCCGCCCGCTGCGCCTGCAGCTTCTCGGCGAGGACGGTGAGCTTCTGCTTCTGCGCGGCGTCGAGTTCGAGCTTGCTGCCCACGCGTTCGACCATCCGGGCCCGGAACTCGGCCCGGTCCTGCTCGGAGCCGCTCCAGCCGTGGCGGTGGCCGCCGCAGCCGGCGAGGCTGCCGGCCACAAGGGCGGCGCCGGCGATGCCGAAAAGAGAGCGTTTGAACCAGCGTTTCATGAGAGTCTTCCTTCAGAGGGGATCGGGGTGATCCGGAAGACTCGATGGTCGGCGAGGGGCCCGCCGAAGTCCTTTCGCGGCGGTTTCGCTCTGTTTCGCTTTATTGCAGCAATGGCCCCCACGCTCCTCACTGCGTGTGTCGCTGCCCCCCGAGGGGGCCGCAGGCCGCCTTGGGGCGGCCCGGCGCCGGCCTGATGCCGCTACGTACGCACCAGCGCCGCCGCCGGGTTCTCCGACTCCAGCACCTCCTGCGCCCAGGCTTCGAGCTTGCTGGTGTCGGCCCGCAGCACCTCCTGCTTGACCGCCAGGATCTGCGACGGATGCATCGAGAAGCTGCGCAGCCCCAGGCCCAGCAGCAGCCGGGTGAAGACGACGTCGCCGGCCATCTCGCCGCAGACGCTGACGCCCTTGCCCTGGCGCCGGCACTCGGCGATGGTCTCGGCCACCAGGCGCAGCACCGCCGGATGGGCCGGGTCGTAGAGGTGCGCCACCGATTCGTCGGCGCGGTCGATCGCCAGCGTGTACTGGATCAGGTCGTTGGTGCCGATCGACAGGAAATCGAAGTACTTCAGGAAGGTCTTGAGCGTCAGCGCGGCGGCCGGGATCTCGATCATCGCGCCCAGCTTCACGTTGCCGTGCACCGCCCCGCGGTTGTCGAGTTCGGCGCGCGCGAAGTCGATCAGCGACAGGGTCTGGCGGATCTCGCTGACGTGCGCCAGCATCGGGATCAGCAGGTGGATCTCGCCGTGCGCCGCGGCCCGGAGGATGGCGCGCAGCTGGGTCAGGAACATCGCCGGGTCGGCCAGGCTCCAGCGGATCGCGCGCAGGCCCAGCGCCGGGTTCAGGTGGTAGTCCTCGCGCTGCTG
Source organism: Variovorax davisae (assembly GCF_030316845.1). Classification (GTDB taxonomy): domain Bacteria; phylum Pseudomonadota; class Gammaproteobacteria; order Burkholderiales; family Burkholderiaceae_C; genus Variovorax; species Variovorax davisae. Next base: position 21,992 of record NZ_JASZYS010000005.1, on the reverse strand, counting down.
CTTGCCGTCCAGCGGCTTGTCGGCGCCGACGTCGATGGTGCGGATCGTCACCGGCATGCCCTTCATGCCGTCGACCGCGCGCCGGTAGGCCTGGTACTGCTCCTCCTCGTCGGGCAGCCGCGCCAGGTTGTGGGCCTCGCGCCCCATGAACAGGAACTCGCTGCGGAACAGGCCCACGCCGACCGCCCCGGCCTTGACCGCGCCGATCGTGTCCTCGGGCATCTCGATGTTGGCCAGCAGGTCGACCCGCTGGCCATCCAGCGTCACGGCCGGCTTGTGGCGCAGCCGCGAGAGCCGGCCGCGTTCGAGGTCGCCCTGGCGCTGCTTGAAGCCGTACTCGGCCAGGATGATCGGCGACGGGTCGACGATCATCACGCCGGCATCGCCGTCGATGATGACCCAGTCGTCCTGGCGCACCAGCTGGCTGGCGCTGCGGGCGCCGACCACGGCCGGGATGTCCATGCTGCGGGCGATGATCGCGGTGTGGGAGGTGCGGCCGCCGACGTCGGTCACGAAGCCCGCGAACACGCTCTTCTTGAACTGCAGCATGTCGGCCGGCGAGAGGTCGTGCGCGATCAGCACCAGCGGCGCATCGAAGGCGTCGCCGGCTGTCAGGTCGTGCTGGTCGTCCTCGTCGGCGGTGCGCTTGCGCCGCGGCGGGGTCGGCGCCAGCACCGCCGCCGTGCCCTTCATGCGGTGCAGCAGCCGCTCGACGACCTGCTCCAGGTCGGCCTTGCGCTCGCGCAGGTATTCGTCTTCCATCTCGTCGAACTGGCGCGCCACCACCTCGAGCTGGGTGGTGAGCGCCCACTCGGCGTTGTAGAGCCGCTCGACGATCCAGTGCTTGACCCCGCCCGTGAGCACCTCGTCCTGCAGCAGCATCTGGTGCACTTCGAGCAGGGCGGCGAGTTCGTGCGGCGCGTCGTTGGGGCCCATCAGGGCGACGCTGGCCTGCAGCTTCAGCAGCTCCTCGGCCACCGCATTGCGGGCGATCCGGACCCGGTCGATCTCGGTCTCGATCTGCTCCGGCTTGATGAAGTAGTGAGCCACGTCGATGCGGCTCGAGACCACCAGCACCGCCCGCCCGATGGCGATGCCGCGGGCAACGGGAAGGCCGTGGACGACGAAGGTCACTCGCCCTCGCCGAATTTGTCGTTCATGAGGGCGACGATGGCGTCGAGCGCCTCCTGCTCGCGCTCGCCGAGGGTCTCGACGTCGACCGTGACGCCCATGCCCGCGGCCAGCATCATGACGCCCATGATGCTCTTGGCGTTGACGCGGCGGTCGCCGCGCGACAGCCAGACCTCGCACGGAAAGCTGCCCGCGAGCTTGGTGAGTTTCGCCGAGGCGCGCGCATGCAGGCCCAGCTTATTGCTGATGGTCACGGATGTCTTGGTCACTGTGCTTTCTTCTTGCCTGGTTCTGCGGCGCTGCCACGGCCACCTGCATGACGCCGGCCGTGCCGCCGGTGACGGCCCGCTGCACCAGCGTATCGAGCGGCTCGTTGCGGTAGCTCACCGCGCGCAGCAGCATCGGCAGGTTGACCCCCGCCACGAGACGCGAGCGGACGCCGTCGACCAGCTTCTGCGCCACGTTGCAGGGGGTGGCGCCGAACACGTCGGCCAGCACCAGCACCTGGGCGCGCGGAGCGGTCTGGAGCTGGGCCAGCATGATGCGGGCGGCGGCGAGGGTTTCGTCCGGCGATACGTTGGGCAGCACGTCGAGCGCGACGATCGACGCCTCGCTGTCGGGAAAGACATGCAGCGCGCACTGGCGCAGCGCCTGGGCGAGCGGCGAGTGGGCGATGATGAAGATGCTGGTCATGCGGATCGGTGGACGGCCTGTCGATTATGCGGGGGCGGGCTCATGAGGCAACCTCGACAGTTCATGGCACGCGCAGGCCCTCGAAGAAGGTGGCGAGCGCGTCGGCCGACGATGGCCTGCCCAGCACGGTCGCCTGGTAGAGCGAGACGCCGTCCGGGCGCTGCTGCGCGAACCACAGCACGTGGAGCCCGTCGGCGGCCTCGGGCGTGTCGAGCCGGACCGGCGCCGGCGTGGGCGCCGCCCGCGGCAGCTCGGCCGGGCCCTCGGTCGCCGGGGCCCTGGCCAGCTGGCTGCGCGTCGCTGCCCGCCAGGCCCGGGCCCAGCCTTCGGCCTGGGCCGGGCTGCCGGCGACGGCATGGGCCACCGCGAAGGTGGCGCCGCCGGCCTCGCAGCCGGCCATGTCCACCGTGACCGCCTCCACACCCAGCGGCAGCGCGCGCGTCGCCCGGTCCGGCTTGCAGGGCAGCAGCACGATGACGCCCTCGCTGCCGATCGGCACTTCGCGCCAATTGAAGGTCGGGCTGCAGCCAGCGAGCGCGCCGGCCATGGCCAGTGCCAGCGCGACGGCGTGGGAACGAGTGGACAGGGGCATCGGGAGCCCGATTATCGAACCGCGGCCGATCGGAACTAAAATCCGGCGGCCCGCTCCATCCCTCGCCCATGAAAAAAGTCATATCCGCCGCCGCCGTCGCGCTCGCCCTGGCGGTCGGGGTCGGCGTCTACCTGAACACCGGCGTCTCGGCGGCGCCGGCCTCGACCTTCGTGCTGCTCGACGGCAGCAAGAAGAGCACCGAGGACCTCAAGGGCAAGGTCACGCTGGTCAATTTCTGGGCCACCAGCTGCGTCACCTGCGTCGGCGAGATGCCCAAGGTCATCGCCACCTACGACAAGTACAAGGGGCGCGGCTACGACACGCTGGCGGTGGCCATGAGCTACGACCCGCCCAGCTACGTGGTCAATTTCGCCGAAACGCGCAAGCTGCCGTTCAAGGTCGCGATCGACAACACCGGCGCCGTCGCCAAGGCCTGGGGCGATGTCCAACTGACGCCCACCACCTACGTGGTCAACAAGCGCGGCGAGATCGTCAAGCGCTATGTCGGCGAACCCGATTTCGCCGAACTGCACAAGCTGATCGAGAAACTGCTCGCCGAAGCGTAGCCGCGGTCTTCAGCGGCTGCGGAAGGTGTCGTGGCAGCTCTTGCAGGTTTCGCCGATGTTCGCCACGGCGGCTTTCACGGCATCCAGGTTGCCGGCCTTGGTGGCGGCCGCGAGCTTGTCCGTCTCGGCCATCAGGCGCTCGTTGAGTTCCTTGAACTTGGCCTGCTCCTTCCAGATGTCGGGCTTGGCCTTGCCGCCCTCGGTGCCCGGCCCGAAACCGGCCCAGGGCAGCTTCGAGATCATCGCCAGCAGTTCCGCATTGGCGGTCGCAGCCGCCGCGTCATAGGGCACGCGTCCGCTCGCCATCGCCGCGATGCGGCCGAAATGCTGGCTCTGGATGAACATCGCGCTCTGGCGGTACTTGACCGCATCCTCGGTCTTGGCGAACTGCGCTGCGGCTGGCAGCGCCAGCGCGAAAGAGGCGGCCGCCAGGGCCAGCAAGGCTGAATTCTTCATTCGTGGGTCCTTCTTCGGGGCGCGGGCGATGCCGCCGGGCCAGTTTAGGGATTTGCGTCCGCATACGACTAGAGACAACCCGCAGGTCTGGGGGCCCCGGAAGTTTGCTAATCTGCGCATCCAGCCGCTTCTTTCCGACCGATGACCGCTTCCATCCCGGCCCCCGCGCAGCGCGCGGGGCTGGACGCCAAGCCCGCCGCGCAGACCCGCATCTGGGACCTCCCGACGCGGGTGTTCCACTGGGCGCTGGCGACGGCCGTGATCGCCCAGATCGCGACCGGCTTCGGCGGCGCCATGGAATGGCATTTCCGGATCGGCTATGCGCTGCTGGCGCTGCTGCTGTTTCGCGTCGCCTGGGGCTTCGTGGGCGGGCGCTGGTCGCGCTTCTCTTCCTTTCTCTATTCGCCGCGCGCGCTGGTCGACTACCTGCGCGGGCGCGCCCATCCCGACCACTTGGTCGGCCATTCGCCGCTCGGTGCGCTGTCGGTGTTCGCCCTGCTCCTGCTGCTGGCGGTCCAGGTCGCGACCGGCCTCGTGTCCGACGACGAGATCGCCGCCTCCGGCCCGCTCGCGCGCTTCGTTTCCGGCGCCGTGGTCGGCGCAGCGAGCTTTTGGCATGCGGTGCTCGGCAAGTGGATCGTGATCGGCCTGGCCACCCTCCATGTGCTGGCAGTGCTGTTCTACGTGGGGGTGCGGCGCCAGCGGCTGGTGCGGCCGATGATCACCGGCGACAAGCGGCTCGCCGACGGCGGCACGGCGCCGAGCCGCGACGACGCCGCCTCGCGCCTGCTGGCGATGGCAGTGTTCGCCGCCTGTGCCGCCTTCGCGACCTGGATTGCGTCGCTGCGGCCATGAGCCCATGCCCGGCCGCTCCGAAGGGGGCTCGCACCGCAGTGCGAAGCGCGGAGGTTATCCAATGAGCCATTCCTTGTCGCGTCCGCTGCCCCTGGCAGACACGCCGGAGATCGTCATGATCACGCCGGACGAGCCGCGGGAGCTCGATGCGGTGCGCGCGATCTTCCGCGACTATGCCGATTCGCTCGGCATCGATCTGGGCTTCCAGAATTTCGACCAGGAACTGGCCAGCCTGCCCGGCGAGTACGCGGAGCCGCGCGGTGCCTTGCTGCTGGCGGTGGTCGATGTCGGCGAGGTGGCGGTGCCGGTCGATGCCGCGCCGCTGGCGAGGGCGCAGGGCCAACTGGCGCACGTGGCCGGCTGCTGTGCGCTCCGGCCGCTCGACACGGCCGACTACCCCAACGCCGCCGAGATGAAGCGGCTCTATGTCCGGCCGCAGTTCCGGGGCGTGGGGCTCGGCCGCCAGCTCGCCGAAGCCATCCTGGATGCCGCCCGCGGCGCCGGCTATGCCTGCGTGCTGCTCGACACCCTGGACGACATGGAGTCGGCCCGGGCCCTCTACGAGGACCTGGGCTTCGCCGAGGTGCCGCCCTACTATCACAACCCCATCGCGGGGTCGCACTACCTGAAAGTGGACCTTTAGGCCTTGGCTTGGGCCAGCAGGGTGTCGGCGTCGCTGACTTCGAACTTGCCCGGGCCTTCGACATTGAGGGTCGCGACCTTGCCGTCCTTCACCAGCATCGAGTAGCGGTTGCTGCGCACGCCCATGCCGCGCGAAGTCAGGTCGAGCGTGAGGCCGGTGGCGGTGGCGAAGGCCGCGCTGCCGTCGGCCAGCATCCGGACCTTGGCGCCGGTGTTCTGGTCGCGCGCCCAGGCGCCCATCACGAAGGCGTCGTTGACGCTCACGCACCAGATCTCGTCGACGCCGGCGGCCTTGAAGTCGTCGAAATGCTGCACGTAGCCCGGCACGTGCTTGGCCGAGCAGGTCGGCGTGAAGGCGCCGGGCAGTGCGAACAAGGCAATGGTCTTGCCCGCGGCCGCCTTCGTGACGTCGACCGGGTTCGGGCCGATGCTGCACGCCTCGCCCTCCACCTCGGAATACTCCTGCAGGGTGGCCGAAGGAAGTGCGTCGCCGACTTTGATCATGTGAATGCTCCTGAAAAAGAAAAACGGCCCACATTGTGGGCCGCTTTCGGTTCGGGCGTGTGCCGCGGGGATCAGACCAGGACGGCCTTTTGCACGAGGCGGGTCACGACCCAGTTCTTCGACTTCGAGATCGGCCGGCTTTCGGTGATCTCGATGGTGTCGCCCAGCTTGTACTCGCCATTTTCGTCATGGGCGTGGTACTTGCTGGTCTTGGCCACGATCTTGCCGTAGAGCTCGTGCTTGACACGACGCTCGACCAGCACGGTCACGGTCTTCTGGCGCTTGTCGCTGACCACCTTGCCGATCAAGGTGCGCTTGAGGGATTTTTTAGCTTCCGTCATGGTCACTCCTTACTTCGCGGCTTCTTGCTGCTTCTGAGCAAGAATGGTCTTGGCGCGCGCGATGTCGCGGCGGGTGACGCGCAGCGTCGAGGTGTTCGACAGCTGTTGCGTGGCCTTCTGCATGCGCAGGCCGAAATGGGCCTTCTGCAGGTCCTTGATTTCGGTTTGCAGGCCGGCGACGTCCTTGTCGCGAAGCACTGCGGCCTTCGAAGTCTTGGCCGGAGCCGCGACTTCCTTCTTTTTACGTGTTGCCATGGTGTTGTCCTCGATCAGGCGCCGAGCTGGCGTGCGACGAAGGTCGTGCGCAGCGGCAGTTTGGCAGCGGCCAGACGGAAGGCCTCGCGAGCGAGTTCTTCGGGCACGCCGACGATCTCGTAGATCACCTTGCCAGGCTGGATTTCGGCGACGTAGTACTCGGGGTTGCCCTTGCCGTTACCCATCCGCACTTCGGCGGGCTTGTGGGAGATCGGCTTGTCGGGGAACACACGAATCCAGATGCGGCCACCGCGCTTGACGTGACGCGAGATCGCGCGACGTGCGGCTTCGATCTGGCGGGCCGTCAGACGGCCGCGGTCGATCGACTTCAGGCCGAAGTCACCGAACGACACTGCGTTGCCGCGCGTCGCGATGCCGGTGTTGCGGCCCTTTTGTTCCTTGCGGAACTTTCTGCGTGCAGGTTGCAGCATTTTTGTTACTCCGTAGTTCTAAGACCGATCACTCGGTCTTGGCACCGTCAGCTGCTGCAGCTGGCGCGGCTTTGCGTACGCGCTTAACGGCGGGTTTCGAGTCTGCACCTGGTTGAGCCGGAGCTCCGCCAGTGGCTTCTGCGGGCTTGTCGCTGCCATCGGCCGGTGCGGTGTTGCCACCGATCGGGCCACGGGCACCGGCGCGCGGGCCAGGACCGCGACGGTCCGAACCCGGACGGTCGCCACCCGGGCGGCCATCGCGACGCGGGCCGCGGGGGCGGCGCTCGTCGTCGGGACGCGGCGTTTCGACGGCCGGCAGGTCGTTGCGACCCAGCGTGTCGCCCTTGTAGACCCAGACCTTGACGCCGATGACGCCGTAGGTGGTCTTGGCTTCCGAGGTGCCGTAGTCGATGTCGGCGCGCAGCGTGTGAAGCGGCACGCGACCTTCGCGGTACCACTCGCAACGCGCGATTTCGATGCCGTTCAGGCGGCCCGACGACATGATCTTGATGCCGAGGGCACCCAGACGCATGGCGTTCTGCATGGCGCGCTTCATGGCACGGCGGAACATGATCCGCTTTTCGAGCTGCTGCGTGATGCTGTCGGCGATCAGCTGGGCATCGATTTCGGGCTTGCGCACTTCTTCGATGTTGACCGCGACCGGCACGCCGAGCTGGCGGCCGAGTTCACGCTTGAGGTTCTCGATGTCTTCGCCCTTCTTGCCGATCACGACGCCCGGACGTGCCGAGTAGATCGTGATGCGGGCGTTCTTGGCGGGACGCTCGATCAGCACGCGCGAAACGGATGCGTTCTTGAGCTTCTTCTTCAGGTACTCGCGCACCTTGATGTCTTCGGCCAGCATGCCGGCGAAGTCTTTGTTGCTTGCGTACCAGCGGCTGGACCAGTTACGGCTGACCGCGAGGCGGAAGCCGGTAGGGTGGATTTTCTGTCCCATATTTCTTCCAGCCTTAATTGCCAACCGTCACGTACACATGGCACGTGGGCTTGCTGATGCGATTGCCGCGACCCTTGGCGCGCGCGGTGAAGCGCTTGAGCGTGGCGCCTTGCTCGACGTAGATGGTCTTGACCTTCAGTTCGTCGATGTCGGCACCGTCGTTGTGCTCGGCGTTGGCGATCGCCGACTCGAGCACCTTCTTGATGATCACAGCGGCCTTCTTCTGCGTGAACTGCAGAACGTTGAGCGCTTGATCGACCTTCTTGCCGCGGATCAGGTCTGCGACCAGACGGCCCTTGTCGACCGAGAGGCGGACGCCGCGGAGGACTGCACGTGTTTCAGACATGGTCGTTCCTTACTTCTTCTGGACTTTCTTGTCCGCGGGGTGCCCCTTGAACGTGCGCGTGAGCGCAAATTCGCCGAGCTTGTGGCCGACCATCTGGTCGGTGATGTACACGGGCACGTGCTGCTTGCCGTTGTGCACGGCAATGGTCAGGCCGATGAACTCGGGCAGGACCATGGAGCGACGCGACCAGGTCTTGATCGGCTTCTTGTCCTTGGTCGTCACGGCCTTGTCGGCCTTGGCCACGAGGTGGTGATCGACGAACGGACCCTTTTTGAGAGAGCGAGTCATGTGCTAACCCTTACTTCTTGCGACGCGACACGATGAAGACTTGCGTGCGCTTGTTGTTACGGGTGCGATAACCCTTGGTCAGATTGCCCCATGGGTCGACAGGATGACGGCCTTCGCCGGTCTTGCCTTCGCCGCCACCGTGCGGGTGGTCGACCGGGTTCATCACCACGCCGCGAACGGTCGGGCGGATACCCATCCAGCGCTTCACACCGGCCTTGCCGAGCTGGCGCAGGCTGTGTTCTTCGTTGGCGACTTCACCGATGGTGGCGCGGCATTCGACGTGCACGCGGCGCACTTCACCCGAGCGCATGCGCACCTGGGCGTAGACGCCTTCGCGAGCCAGCAGCGTGGCGGACGTGCCCGCCGAGCGAGCGATCTGCGCGCCCTTGCCGGGTTGCAGTTCGATGCAGTGGATGGTCGAGCCGACCGGGATGTTGCGGATCGGCAGCGTGTTGCCGGCGCGGATCGGGGCTTCCGAGCCGCTCAGCAGCGTTGCACCGGCTTCCAGACCGCGCGGGGCGATGATGTAGCGGCGTTCGCCGTCGGCATAGCACACGAGCGCGATGTGGGCGGTGCGGTTCGGGTCGTACTCGATGCGTTCGACCTTGGCCGGGATGCCGTCCTTGTTGCGCACGAAGTCCACCACGCGGTAGTGGTGCTTGTGGCCACCGCCCTTGTGACGGGTCGTGATGTGACCGTTGTTGTTGCGGCCGGCCTTCTGGAATTGCGGTTCCAGCAGCGCGGCGTGGGGGGCACCCTTGTACAGGTGGTCCCGCGAGATCTTCACCGCGCCGCGTTGGCCCGGCGAAGTGGGTTTCATCTTGATGACGGCCATGATTAAGCGCCTTCCCCGACGAGGTTGAGCTCTTGACCAGCCTTCAGCGTGACGTAGGCCTTGCGAACGTTGTCGCGACGACCCATCGACTTGCCGAAGCGCTTGGACTTGCCCTTGGTATTGAGCACCGACACGCCCTTGACTTCGACCTTGAACATCAGTTCAACGGCGGCCTTGATCTCTGGCTTGGTGGCGTCCTGCAGCACCTTGAAGGTGACGGCGTTGGACTTCTCGCCGACCATCGTGGCCTTTTCGGACACGACCGGGGCGACCAGCACGTTCATCAGGCGACCTTCGTCGAACTGACGCTGCTTGGGCGTAGGGTTCATGCGGCTCATGCGAACATCTCCTTGAGCTTGTCGACCGCACCCTTGGTGACCAGCACCTTCTTGTAGTGGACCAGCGACACCGGATCGGCGTAGCGCGGCTCGACCACGAGCACGTTGACGAGATTGCGCGAGGCCAGGTACAGGTTCTCGTCGACTTCTTCGGCGATCACGAGCACGGACTCGAGGTTCATCGCCTTGAACTTGGCGGCCAGCGCCTTGGTCTTGGGCGAATCGACGGTCAACGAATCGACCACGGCCAGACGGCCTTCGCGAGCGAGCTGCGAAAAGATCGACGCCATGCCGGCGCGGTACATCTTCTTGTTGATCTTCTGCGAGAAGTTTTCGTCAGGCATGTTCGGGAAGATCCGGCCACCCCCGCGCCACAGCGGCGAGGACGTCATACCGGCACGGGCGCGGCCCGTTCCCTTTTGCTTGAAAGGCTTCTTGGTCGAGTGCTTGACCTGCTCGCGGTCCTTCTGGGCGCGCGTGCCTTGGCGGGCGTTGGCCTGGAATGCGACGACGATCTGGTGGACCAGGTCTTCGTTGTAGTCACGGCCGAACACGGTCTCGGGGGCGTCGTACTTCGACGCGGCCTGGCCTTGTTCGTTCAGGAGTTCGAGTTCCATTACTTGGCTCCTTCAGCGGCTTGCGGCTTGGCCTTGACGGCCGGACGCACGGTGACGAAGCCACCCTTCGAGCCGGGGATCGCGCCCTTGATCAGGAGCAGTTGACGTGCTTCGTCGATGCGGATCACGTCGAGGTTCTGGGTCGTCACGGTGACGTCGCCGAGGTGGCCCGTCATGCGCTTGCCGGGGAACACGCGACCGGGATCCTGCGCCATGCCGATCGAGCCGGGGACATTGTGCGAACGGCTGTTACCGTGCGATGCCCGCTGCGACGACATGTTGTGGCGCTTGATCGTGCCAGCGTAGCCCTTGCCGATCGAGGTGCCTTGCACGTCGACCTTCTGGCCCACCGCGAACACGCTGCCTGCGGCAATGACGCCACCGGCCTTGTGCTGACCGGCCGTATCGGCGGTCACGCGGAATTCCTGGATGATTTCACCGGCTTCGACACCCGCCTTGGCGAGGTGGCCTGCGGCCGGCTTGGTCACGCGCGATGCTTTGCGCGAACCGAACGTCACTTGCAGGGCGACGTAGCCATCGGTCTCTTGGGTTTTGATCTGGGTCACGCGGTTGTTGGACACATCCACCACCGTGACAGGAACTGCGTCCCCGTCATCGGTGAAGAGACGCATCATCCCCACCTTGCGGCCCAGCAACCCGAGGGAGTTGCTCAGACTCATTTGTTTTCTCCAAAAAATGGAAGTCCTCTTCCGCCGCTGCCACTTCAATTGGCGACAGCGTTGGGCCGGCGACGAACGTTGGCCCACGAAAGAGGGTTGGTAAAGTTCTGCTCCAACCCGCGTCCATTAGACGCAAGTTAGGCAGAGCCGAAGATTATAGCCCGCGAACGGGAGATGACGCAAGAGGGGCCGGCGCAAGCCCCCCCAGGCGCCCTATTTCACCTGCATCGGCAGGATCTTTTCGCCGTCGGTCGACTGCTTGAGCGAGCCGCTGGCCGGCATGGTGGCGGACGGCTTGCCGACCGACACCGGGATCGACGTGGCGCTGGTCGCGCCGGCCTGGGTCGTGAACACGTTCAGGTAGCCGATGCCGCTGGCGGCCGGCACCACCTCGACCGTCCAGGTGGCGGCCTGGCCCGCCGGCAGGCTGCGGGTGGTTTCGGCACTCGACAGCGTCAGGCCGCCCTCGGTCGCGAGCCGGACCGTGGCGCCCGCGGCGGCGATGCCGTCGAAGGCCAGCACCACCGCCACCGGACGGCCGGCCTCGGGCGTGCCGTCGACCCGGTACTGGACCTGGACGCCCGAGCCGTTGGACTTCATCGGCGCGGTCGTCATCGGCTTGCCGGCGGGACCGGCCGCGGTCGCGGCCAAGGGCAACACCAGCGCCAGGGCGCAGGCCAGGGCTGCCGCGATTTTCACTGGATGCTGACGTTGAAACATGTGTTGGCCGAGGAGTTGTTGTAGTCGTTGATCACCAGAACGTTGTCGCCAGCCGGCAGGCTGACCGCCTTGGTCTCGCTGCTGCCGAAACCTTCGCTTTCGTCGACTTGGCGGCCGGCGTAGAGCGCGAAATCCGGGTCGGCGGCGCTGGGACCGGTGACCGTGATCGTACGGTTTCCGGCGCTCGGCAGCGAAAAGCGCAGGTAGACATAGCTGCCGAGCTTGTTGCCGGCACCCGCCACGTTGGTGACGCAGGCCGTGGTCGAGCCGCCGACGGTGGCCGACCGGTACATCGGCAGCACGCCGCTCACGCCGCCGTCGTTCGTTTCGTTGACGCCGAAGGGATCGTTGGCCGAGGCGTTGATCTGCTCGCCGCTCAGCAGGCCGGCCAGCACCGAGACGCTGCCCGGCGCCGCGAGCCCGAAGGCGGCGGTGAAGGGATGGATCGACGTCACGGCCACGCCGCTCTTGAACGCGGCGCTGGTCAGGGTGTCGTTGATCGGCTTGAAGCCCACCTGGCTGTTCAGGCGCCAGAGGAGCGAATGGACGGAGGCCTCGCGGAACCATCCGGGGCCGGCGACACCGCTGGCCGTCAGGTCGATGTTGGCGCCCTGCCCCTGGGCCTGGCCGACCGAATCGGTGTAGTTGCTGCGCGCCAGGGCGATGCCCGACCAGGCATTGCCCCAGCCTTCGGAAAAAGCCGCACGCCGGTCGAGCCTGTCGGTCAGGGCGTGGCTGCCGCCGGGGGAGTCGTCGCGGCTGAAGGCCGACTGGTAGTAGTGCCCCCATTCGTGGGCGACGACCGAGGCGTCGTATTCGTCGGTGTCGACGTTTTCCCTGCCCAGCACATAGATGGCCCGCGCGCCATTGCTCATCGTGAACGAGGTGGTGCCGATCTGCCCGAGCGCCGGATTGCCGACCGCAGGCACATTGTTGGTGCTCCAGTAGAGCTTCAGCGCCGGGAAGGCGGTGGCCGGCGCGACCGCGAGCATCTTGGCCTGCGCCGCGTAGACGGTGTCGAGCACGGCGAAGGGCGCCGCCACCCGGGTCGAGGCGTAGCGGCTGCCGTCCCAGCCGGAGGGCGCCTGGACGTCGCGCGTGCTGGCGGCGGCGCCGGTGGAGAACGACGGCGTCTCGAGCGCGAAGATGGCGTCGGACTGCGTGTTGTCGCGCACCGTGACGTCCCAGGTGGGGCCCGAGCCGCCCTGGGTCATCTGCGCCTTGACCCGGACCAGGACCTGGGTGCTCGAGGGCAGGCTGACCGAATAGGCACCGCTGGCATCGGTGGTCGCGGTCGCGATCACCGCCGCGGAAGCGCTGTTGACGATCTCGACGCTGGCGCCGCGGATCGGCTTGGGCGCGGCCGCCGTATAGACCAGGGCCCCGTTGGGGTTGGGGATCGACACATAGGTCGCCGTGCCGCTCAGCGTGACGGTGCTGGCCGCCGGCAGCCCGACGAAGCCTCCGCCGCCGCCGCCACCACCGCCGCCACCGCAGGCCGCGAGCATCGCCACCGCCGTCACTGCCACGCTTCGCCTTGCCCACACTGCCTGCATTCGGAACTCCCTGATGAAATTTTCGACTTATCTTCCATCAATATCCGAAAATTCCTAATTCACACTTCCCCCAATCCTATCAAATTTCAGACTTTTCTGGATTTTTAGACACTTTTCGACACTTTTTTGTCGAGTTATTTGGTTTTCAAGGCCAAGTGAGAATTGTGTCGATGCGTGCCTGTTGCATGGAAATCACACGCACGGCCCCGCCGCGCCGGGTGTCGTCGGCAGGTGTGGGGAAACGGGGCTTGGCGCGCCCTGACTGCGTCAGGCGTCCGGCACGAACATATAGCCGGCGTTGCGAACCGTGCGGATGCAGCGCGGTTCGCCGGCGGGCTCGGGCTCGACCTTGCGACGCAGGCGGCCGATGCGGATGTCGATCGAGCGATCGAAAGGCTCCCACTCGCGGTTGCGGGTGTGCATCAGCAACTGGTCGCGCGACAGCACGCGGTTGGGGTTGGAGAGGAACACGCGAAGCAGCTCGTACTCCATCGCGGTCATGGCCACTTCCGCGCCGTCGGACTCGAACAGGCGGCGCGCGTCGAGATCGAGTTCGCAGCGGCCGAAACGCTGCCGCGCCCCCTTGGGCGCCGCCGTCGGCACCGGGGCCTCCGCCGGCGGCTTGGCCTGCAGCCGGCGCAGCACGCTCTTCACCCGCGCCAGCAGCTCGCGCGGATCGAAAGGCTTGGCGATGTAGTCGTCGGCGCCCAGCTCCAGCCCGACCACCCGGTCGATCACGTCGCCCGAGGCCGTGACCATGATGATGCCGAGGTCGTAGTGCTCGCGCAGGTACCTCGCCAGGCTCAGCCCGTCCTCGCCGGGCAGGCGGACATCGAGCAGCACGGCGTCGGGCAGCTCGCGCTCGATGCTCTCGCGCATCTGGGCGCCGCTGCCGGCCTCCGCGACGCGGAAGGCGTGGTCCTCGAGGTACTCGCGCAGCATCGCGCGCACCGACGGATCATCGTCGACGATCAGCAGACGGGCGATCGCGTCCATGGCGCGATTCTGCGCGAGGGGTCGCGGTTGCACCAGTGGTGCTACGCGCCGGCTACACAGCAACGCCCGGCGGATGCACGCCCGATACCCGCGGCCCGCACAGTGGCCCCATGCCACGCACGCCCCAGCCCGACACCGAATTCGACGATGCCGCAGCCGCCGCGGCCTGCCGGCAGGCGCTCGACCTGCTGCACGCCGGGCAGGGAAATCCGCAGGCCGTCATCGACCCGGTGCTGCGGGCCCGGCCCGACTTCGCCGCCGCGCACTGCCTGCGCGCGGCGGGCCTGGTGATGGCCTCCCGCGAGGACCTGCTGCCGGCGCTGGGCGCCACCTTGCAGGCGGCCCGTCCGCACCTGGCCCGGGCCGGCGCGCGCGAGCGGGCCCATCTCGCCGCCGCCCAGGCCTGGCTGGACAAGGACATGGCGCGATCGCTGCGCCTGTACGGCGAGATCGCCGCCGCCGACCCCAAGGACACGCTGGCCTTGCGCGTGGCCCATTTCGGCGATCTCCAGTTCGGCCGCACCGAGTGCCTGCGCGAGCGCATCGTCGCCGCCTTGCGGCACTGGCATCCCGACGAGCCCGGCTACGGCCACGTGCTGGCGATGTACGCCTTCGGCCTGGCCGAGACGGCCGACCCGGTCTCGGCCGATGCGGTCGGGCGCGAGGCGCTGCGGGTCGAGCCCCGCCAGTGCGGCGCGGTGCACGCCGTGGCGCACGCGCTCGAGATGCAGGGGCGCAGCGCCGACGGCGCCGCCTGGCTCAAGCACACCCGCGGCGTCTGGGCCGGCAGCCCCGCCTTCGCCACCCACCTTTCGTGGCACGAATCGCTGTTTCGCCTCGACCAGGGCGAGCTGGCCGCGGTACTGGGCATCCTCGACCGCCGGCTGATGGACGGCCGCGATCCGGACGTCGCCACCTTGGTCGACAGCTCGGCCCTGCTGTGGCGGCTGCATCTGCGGGGCCAGGACGTGGCCGAGCGCTGGCAGCGGATCGCCGACGCCTGGGAGGATCGCGCGATCACCGGCCTGCGGCCCTTCAACGACGTGCACGCCATGCTCGCCTTCGTCGCCACGCAGCGCTGGGCCAGCGCCCGCCGCCTGCTCGACGCGCTGCGCGACTGCGCGCGGAAGGCGCCGGACCTGCGGCGGGCGGTGCACGATGCGGCGCTGCCGGTGTGCGAGGCCTTCATCGCCTTCGGCCGCCGGCGTTACGCGGCCGCGGCACGGCAGCTGCAGGCGCAGCAACGGCTGGCACGCGGCTGCGGTGGCAGCCGCGCGCAATGCGACCTGCTGCACCTGACCTGGCTCGAAGCGGCGCTGCGCAGCCACCAGCCGGCGCTGGCGCAGCGCCTGCTCGGCGAGCGCGTCGCCAGCCGGCCGCAGAGCCCCTTCAACGCCCGCCTGCGCGAACGCATCGCCCAGGCGCTGTCGCGGCCGCTGGCGCGGCCCCGCTACACAACGGCGACACAGCCGCGATCCACGGATGCACGGCGGATACCGGTGCCGACCAGACTGCCCGCCATGCCTTGACCCGGCGGCGCCGAAGCGCCCCGGGGCGGCATGCCCCCCGGGGACCCCACGCGGCAGGGCACGGCCCCGCCATTTCCATCAGCAAAGGAGCATCACCATGTCGACATCCACCCCCACCGACCGCTACGCCAAGGTCATCGAGGTGTCCAAGCGCGTGCGCTGGGACATCGAGCGCGACGTCATTCGCGGCCGCCAGTTCGACTACGCCAGGACCTTCCTGCCGAAGGGCCTGACCCTGGCCGACGAACTGACGTTCCTGAGCCCGGACGACGAACGGCTCCTGAGCCAGGTGCAAGGCCGCACCTACGCCAACATCTTCGGCCTGGTCGAACGCTTCATCGCGTCGAAGGTCATCGACCTGAGCCGCGAGCACGTCTTCGGCGACCAGGTGGCGCTGGAAGCGCTGGTGCGCATGGCCGACGAGGAAATCAAGCACCAGGCGCTGTTCCGCTGCCTGGAGGAGATGATGGCGGCCGACATGCCGGCCGGCTACGTCATGGCCGCGCAGCCGAATGCGGTGGCGCAGGCCGTGCTGGGCAAGAGCACCTGGGCGGTGCTGGCGCTGACGCTGGACATCGAGCTGTTCACCTTGGCCCACTACCGCGCCAGCATCGAACCGGATGCCAACCTCTCGCCCCTGTGGAAGGACGTGTTCCTGTTCCACTGGCGCGAGGAGTCGCAGCACGCGATCCTCGACGAGTTGGAGTTCGTCGCCGAAAACGCGCGGCTCGGCGCCGCCGAGCGCGATGGCGCGGTCGACGACCTGATCGCGCTGGTCGGCGCGGTCGACGGCATCCTGCAGGCGCAGGCCATGGCCGACGCGCGCTATTTCTGCACCATCGCCGGCACGCTCTTCAGCGACGCCCAACAGGCGCAGATCCACGACACGGTGCTGAAGGCCTACCGCTGGCAGTACATCGTCTCGGGCGTGATGGCGCCGCGCTTCCAGAAGGTGCTGTTCCCGATGCTCGACGACGCCCAGGGCGAGCGCATCAAGAGCGCGCTGGCACCGCTGGCCTATGCGATGCCGCGGCATCCCGAGATGGCGCTCCCGATGGCCGCCTGATCCCCCCGCCCTGCCACGCCCAGCGACCCCGGGCGTGGCAGGCGAATGGCTCAGGCCTTCGGCAGGATGTTCTGGTTCTGGCTGAAGAGGTTGGCCGGGTCGTAGCGGGCTTTCAGCGCCGCCAGCCGCGCATAGTTCGAGCCATAGGCGCCGGTCGCCACGCGCTGGGCCTCGTCCTCGGGCATGAAGTTCACGTACACGCCACCTGTGGCATGCGGCGTCAGCGCATCGAAGAGGCCGCGCGCCCAATCGATGCACCGGCGGTCGTCGCCGGCGTCGCGCCAGCGGGTGTGGACGTTGAGCACGAACTCGGCGTCGCGGTGCGGGTAGGCCGTGTCGGCGACGGCCGTCCGGTTGACCTGGCCGCCCAGGTGCCCGATGAAGGCCTCGCATTCCTCGGTCGGCAACTTGGCGATGGCGTCGCACAGGATGCGCTCCACATCAGCGTTCAGCATCTTGAAGTCGTGCGACTTCCAGTAGTTGCGTGCGCCCGGCTGCAGCAGCGGGTCGAAGGCGGTCTGCCAGCCGGCGAAGGGCATCGCGCCCACGTGCTCGCCGGCGGGCGTGCCGAAGCTGCGCAAGGTCTGGGCCAGCGCCTCGCCCTGGGCAGGCTCGCCGAGCCAGCAGAAGGCGACCACGACCACCTCCTTGCCATGCACCTCCGCCGGCAGGAAGGGCAGCGGCGGCGCCTTGCGCATCACCATCCAGGCCGTCATGTCGTCGCTCGCCGCGGCGGTGAACTTGCGATAGCCGTCGAACACCTGCCTGGCCTGGGCGAACGGATAGACGATCAGCCCCGCCAGCACCTGCGGCCCGAGCGGATGCAGGCGGTACTCGAACGAGGTGACGATGCCGAAGTTGCCGCCGCCGCCGCGCACGGCCCAGAACAGGTCGGCGTTCTGCGTCGCGCTGGCCTGCACCAGTTCGCCGGACGCGAGCACCACGTCGACGGATTGAAGGTTGTCGATGGTCAGCCCGCGCTTGCGGCTCTGCCAGCCGAAGCCGCCCCCGAGCGTGAGCCCGGCCATGCCGGTGGTCGAGTTGATGCCGGTCGGTGTCGACAGCCCGAAGGCCTGCGTCTCGCGGTCGAAGTCGGACAACAGCGCGCCGGGCTCGACCCGCGCCGTGCGGGCCACCGGGTCGACCCGCACCGATTTCATCGGCGACAGGTCGAGCATCAGCCCGCCATCGCACGCGGCCTTGCCGGCGATGTTGTGGCCGCCGCCCTTGATCGCGAGCAGCAACCGGTTCTGGCGCGCGAAGTTCACGGCCTGCATCACGTCGGCGGCGCCGGCGGCGCGCACGATCGCCGCCGGCCGGCGGTCGATCATGGCGTTCCACAGCGAGCGCGCGACGTCGTAGCCAGCGTCTTCGGGCAGCAGCAGGCTGCCGCGCAGCGAGTCGCGCAGCGTGGCGATGGGCGCGTCGGCAATGCCGATCGTGCCGCCCTGGGGGGTTTGAAAGTCGACCATGAAAACTCTCTCCTCGTCGGTGCGGCCGGAATCAGCGTTCGCGCATCGCGCAGCGTCCGGCCGCACTGCCGAAGCGAGCATCGCCGTCGTCCGGGCGGAATGCGCGGTGCCACGACGTGCAACGCAGTCTGCGAGGCCCCGGTATTCGCCGCGTGTCGCGGCGCCGTGCCTTTGTATCGGGCCGGTATCCGCCAGCCCCGGCCTCATGCGCCCGGGCAGGGGCTGCGGCGCGCCTTGTCGAGACACGCCTTCATCAGCGCATGCAGGGCCTGGTTGTCGACCGGCTTGTGCAGCACGCCGCAGACGCCATGGCGCCTGGCCGCCGCTTCGTCGATGCCGTCGGCGTTGCCGGTGTAGAGCAGCACCGGCAAGTCCGGCCGCAGGCCGGTGGCCCGCTGGGCGAGCTGCAGGCCGTCGAGCTGGGGCATGGTCTGGTCGGTGATCAGCAGGTCGAGCGGCTGGCTGCGGTCCTCCAGCCAGGACAGCGCGTGCAGCGGGCTGCGGTGGAGCACCACCTCGATGCCCCAGCCGGACAGCAGCTCGACCATGAAGTCGCCCACCATGACTTCGTCGTCGACCACCATCACGCGGGCGCAGAGCGCTTCGCCGCTCGCCGGCAGGTCCGGCGCGCCGGGCGCGTCCGACGCTGCGCCGGCGGCAGGCGGCAGCAGCACGCGGAACACCGAGCCGGCGCCCGGCGCGGTCTCGACGAGCACGTGGCCGCCGTGGTCGTGCACGATGCCGTGCACCATCGCCAGGCCCATGCCCGAGCCGCGGCCGACCTCCTTGCTCGAGGTGAAGGGCTCGAAGATGCGGTCGACCAGCTCCGGGGCGATGCCGCTGCCGCTGTCGGCGACGCTGACCTCGACCCAGTGGCCGGCCTCGACATGGGCACGGCACGATGCGCAGGTCCAGGCGCCGCCGCGACGCCCGAGCCGAACCCGGATCCAGCCCGAGCCGGTGATGGCGTCGCGCGCGTTGATGCACAGGTTGAACAGCACCTGCTCGAGCTGCACCGCATCGGCCGCCACCTGCAGCGCATCGCCGCCGGCCGCAGGCGCGGCGAAGTCCAGCGACACCGAGGCCGGCAGCGTGGCGCGCAGCAGCTGCAGCGTCTGGTCGACCAGCGGGCCCAGCGCCAGGGTGCGGCGCTGGCCGCGCTGGCGCCGCGCGAAGGCCAGCATCTGCGCGATCAGCTCGCGCGCGCGCTGGGCCGCGAGCTGCGCTTGGCCCAGCTGGCGCTGCAGCCGGGCGTCGCCCAGGGTCTCGGCGCGCTCCTGGCCCAGCACCAGGTAGCCGATGACGCTGGTCAGGATGTTGTTGAAGTCGTGCGCGATGCCGCCGGTCAGCTGGCCGATGGCTTCCATCTTCTGGGCCTGGCGCAGCTGGGCCTCGAGGCGCTCGCGTTCGGCTTCGGCCGCCTTGCGCTGCGTGATGTCCCGCGCCGCATAGAGCACGTGCGGCTCGCCCCGGTAGGTCAGCGGCATGCCGCTGACTTCCAGGTAGAAGGGGCTGCCGTCCTTGCGCACGCCCGGCACCTCGAAGCGCACCGGCCGGCCGGCCAGGATGTCGGCGTGCCGGGCCCGGTGGCGCTGCTGCAGCGCCGGGTCGGGCTGGGTCAGCACCCGGGTCGCGCTCAACACCTCGTCGCGGGTGTAGCCGCTCATCGCCAGGTAGGCCGGGTTCACGTCGACCGCGCGGTAGTCGGCATCGCGCACCACCAGCCCGTCGGCGGAAGCGTTGAAGATCGCCCGGTACTGCTCCTCGCTGTTGCGCAGCGCGCGTTCGGCGCGCTTGCTCTGCGTCATGTCGCGCCCGATGTAGAGCACGTGCGGCTCGCCGCGATGGAGCACCGGCACGCCGCGCAGTTCGAGGTCGTAGCGCTCGCCGTCGCGCCGCAGCAGCTCGGTCTCGAGCCGGACCGGCTCGCCGGCCAGCGCCTGCTCGTGCAGGGCACGGATCGTGGCCATGATCTCGGGCGGGTTGGCCAGCACCCGGTCCACGCCCAGCACCTCGGCCAGCCGGAAGCCGCTCATGCGCTCGTAGGTGGCGTTGGCATCGACGATGGCGAAGTTGGCGGCGCGCAGCACCAGCGCGTCGGCCGAGGCGTTGAAGATGCCGCGGTACTGCGCCTCGCTGGCGCCGAGCGCCGCCAGCGCCTCCTTGCGCTCCGTGATGTCGCGCGTGAAGGCCACGATGTGATGGCGGCCATCGATCATGGCCGGTTTCAGCCGCACCTCGTCCCAGCGCAGCGCGCCGTCGCGGCTGCGCCGATGCCACTCGAAGGGCGGGCAGCGCCCGAGCTTGGCCAGCTGCATGTGCGCCAGCCCCTGCTCGGCCGTGTAGGGTGCCTCGCCCGAGCGCAGGTCGGCCAGCGACAGCCGGCACAGTTCGTCGCGGCTGCAGCCGTAGGCCTCGCAAGCCTTCGGGTTGGCGTCGAGGATCTCGCCGCTCGACCAGTCGAGAATGAAGATCGCGTCCTCCGACGCTTCGAAGATGGCGCGGTAGCTGGCCTCCGAGCGCTGCAGCGCCTCACGGCCGCCCAGCTGCTCGATCTCGGCCGCGGCACGGCCGGCGAAGATCCGCAGCATCGACTCGATGCGCTCGAGATTGGTCAGCGCATGGCGCGAGACGATGCCGATGGTGCCGAGCGGCCGGCCGTGCGCATCGTTCAGGGGCAGGCCGGCATAGCCCTCGGCGCCGAGCAGCCGGTCGTCCTGGTCGAGCGCGAACAGCGCATGCAGATTCGACGGATAGGCGCAGAACTGCTGTCCCAGCACGTGTTCGCAGGGCGTGCCCTGGATCGGGTAGCGGTAGCCTTCGCGCACCTCGCCGTCGCTCACCATCGCCAGCATGTGCAAGGCGCTGGCGTCGTCGGACTGGTGGCGCGAGATGAACGCCATCTCGACTTCCAGGATGGTCGCCAGGTAGCGCGCCAGCTCGGCGAACACCGACCGGCCGCTGGCCGCCGAGACGGCCAGCGCCGCCGCGCGCAGCGCCTCGTCGGCGCTGCTGCGCTCGATCTCGGCGATCAGGCGGCTGGCGAAGATCTTCAGCAGGGCCTCGGCCAGCACCGCGTCCTCGATCGGCCGGGGGTCCATCGCCACCAGCAGCCCGAGCGGGCGGCCGTCGCCGTCGTTGAGCGGAAAGGCGGCATACGAATCCATGCCCTTGGCCGCGAACATCGTGCCCGGCGTGAATTCGCCGGCGACGCCGGAGGCGACGAAGCGGAAGGCCCGCCCGACCACCTGCGCGCAGGGCGATCCTTGCAGCGGGTAGTCGAAGTTGTGCAGCAGCTTGCCGTCGAGCACGGCGGCCAGGGTGCGCAAGGTGCTGCGCGTGCCGTCGGTGAAGACCGCCACGAAGACGGTCGCCACGCCCAGGATCTGCGCCAGCTCCTGGACCAGCCCCGCCATCGTGCCCGGGCCGTGGGCGCCGGCCACGGCCCGCGCGGCGCGATACATCGCCTCGGCCGCGTCGGTCCACGCGGGAGCGTCGGTGGCGCGAAGTCGGCGGTCCGGGGCAGCCATGCCCGCAGTCTAGGCCGCCAGGCGCGGGCGCGCTGCGACATTGCCTGGGGGATACCGCGCGGTTACATGACGGATACGCGTGCGGCCGCCGGAACGAAAAAGGCCCGCCCACATCGCTGTGGACGGGCCCTCTATGGAGGACAGGCTGTTACTGCAGCTTGATCTCGACGTCGACGCCGGCCGGCAGGTCGAGCTTCATCAGCGCGTCCACGGTCTTGTCGGTCGGATCGACGATGTCCATCAGGCGCTGGTGCGTGCGGATCTCGAACTGGTCGCGGCTGGTCTTGTTGACGTGCGGCGAACGCAGGATGTCGAAACGCTTCATGCGGGTCGGCAGGGGCACGGGACCCTTGACGATCGCGCCGGTGCGCTTGGCGGTGTCGACGATCTCGGCAGCCGACTGGTCGATCAGCTTGTAGTCGAACGCCTTCAGGCGGATGCGGATTTTTTGCTTGGTGGCCATGGTGACTCCTTGAGTAGCGTTCGAATCAGATGTCGAGGATCTTCGCCACGACGCCCGAGCCCACGGTGCGGCCGCCTTCACGGATGGCGAAGCGCAGGCCTTCTTCCATCGCGATCGGGTTGATCAGCTTGACCG
>NZ_JASZYS010000044.1 GCF_030316845.1 Variovorax davisae | reverse complement strand
TGTCTGTTTAATTAATTGAAACTTATTTGATACTTAGGTGATTTGTCAGGGTTAAAGAGACCAAAATGTTGCTCAGTCGATGCACCAGTCTTCTGATTTTCGTCAAACATGGCGAACAAGTAAGTCTCAATAGCCACACCAGGTTTCAACGGAGTCCCGTTCCCACTCTTGACGTGATTGATCAAATTATTATAATATGTGGCAGCATTGCCTGCAGTTGTGGCTCCATCTCCACCAGCAGATGGCCACCCACTCTCAGACACAACTATCTGCAAATTGGATCCCCCAACTTGCCCAAGAGCAGCATATACTGAATCTAACTGCGCATCAAACAGATTTTGGTAACCAGCGTCGTTGTTTCCTTGTTGATTAAAAAGAGCATAATCAAGATGAATGGCTTGTTCATTTCCGATATAAGCAAAGTACGGATACACATTTGCAAGAAATGGTGATCCATTCTTCACTAGGAAGTTGATTATTGGTTGTATATATGACTTTGCTTGATCAGTGAAAACACCATTCTTGGGTGGATAGGAGTTACCAATCAAAGTCATGTCTATTGCTATAGAGACCTTGATTTGGCCTTGTAAATTGGCTGCTGAAATTGCATTTTGAATGTTTTGCAATGCAGTGAGAACGTATTGGGCCTCATTGTAATCAGGGTGGATTTCATTTCCAACAGTGATGTACTTGATTTTAACATCTTGTGAGTAGGGTGTAACATATTTGGTTACCCAATTTGTGGCTTGATTGGCATCAGTGAGAGAAGAAAGGGTATCCCTAGGCACATCAAGAATCAATTCAATGTTGGAACCTCTAAGTGCTTGTAGGGCTTCTTCGTCTGGATAGTATATACGCATTCCACCAATACCTTTTGATTTGTATAAATCTATAACTTCTGGCCTTGATGGTAGATTATTGCCATTCACGCCATAGCAAACTCCTACGGATTGCACACCTGTAAATTCTAGTCCAATGGCCAGTATAGCAACAAGCAGAAAAATGATAGACATGATCGAGAAGTTTCTTTCAAAGATCGTATTGGTTATAGTTATAAATCAAT
>NZ_JASZYS010000043.1 GCF_030316845.1 Variovorax davisae | reverse complement strand
CGCAGGCGGGTGGAGAACTCGCGCAGGCCGGCGATGCCGCTGGCCTCGGCGCGGTGGCACCAGGCGGCCAGGTCGGCGGCCAGCTGCTCGCGCGAATGCGAGGTGTTGAGCCACAGCTGGCGCAGCTCTTCGCGCATGGTCACCATCTTGTCGAGCACCGGGTGGGCCGCACGGGCCTGGACCAGGTTCGAGCGGGCGTCGGCCGGCACCTTGTCGTCGTCGCGGTGCAGCCAGGTCTTGGCCGCCTTCAGCACCGACAGGTCGGCGCCCTTGGCCTTGAGCTGGGCCAGCTCGTCGCGGGTGGCTCGGCGCATCTCGCGCGCATAGCCGGCCATGACTTCGTAGCGGTTGGCGATCACGGCCTCGAGGGTCTTCTCGTTGGCCACCGGCACCACGTCGCCGATCAGCATCTTGGGCGGCAGCTTCTTGACCTTGGCCCAGCCGATCTTCTGCATCAGGCTGATGTAGACCCAGCCGATGTCGAACTCGTACTTCTTGACCGAGAACTTGGCCGAGGTCGGGTAGGTGTGGTGGTTGTTGTGCAGCTCTTCGCCGCCGATGATGATGCCCCAGGGGATCAGGTTGGTGCTGGCATCGGTGGCTTCGAAGTTGCGGTAGCCCCAGAAGTGGCCGATGCCGTTGACGACGCCGGCGGCCCAGAACGGAATCCAGAGCATCTGCACGGCCCAGACCGTCAGGCCCAGCATCCCGAACAGGGCGACGTTGAGGATCAGCATCAGGCCCACGCCCTGCCAGCTGTAGCGGGTGTACAGGTTGCGCTCGATCCAGTCGTCGGGCGTGCCGTGGCCGAAACGCTCCATCGTTTCCTTGTTCTTCGATTCCTTGCGGTACAGCTCGGCGCCGCGCCACATGACTTCGTCGATGCCCTTGACCTGCGGGCTGTGCGGGTCGTCCACGGTCTCGCACTTGGCGTGGTGCTTGCGGTGGATGGCGACCCATTCCTTGGTCACCATGCCGGTGCCCAGCCAGAGCCAGAAGCGGAAGAAATGCGAGGGGATCGGGCCCAGGTCCATGGCCCGGTGCGTTTGCGTCCGGTGCAGGAAGATCGTGACCGCCGCGATCGTGATGTGCGTGGTGACGAGCGTGTACAGCACGACTTGCCACCACGTGAGGTCCCACAAGCCGTTTCCGAGCCAGTCGATGGCCGCGCTCAGGACGGC
>NZ_JASZYS010000042.1 GCF_030316845.1 Variovorax davisae | reverse complement strand
GATGGAAGAGATCGTCGACAGCGTCAAGCGGGTGACCGACATCATGGGCGAGATCACGGCGGCGAGCCAGGAGCAGACCACCGGCATCGAGCAGATCAACCAGGCGATCACCCAGATGGACCAGGTGACGCAGCAGAACGCGGCGCTGGTCGAGCAGGCCTCGGCCGCGGCGCAGTCGCTGCAGGAGCAGGCCGGCAACCTGTCGCAGGTGGTGAGCGTCTTCAAGATCGATCCGTCGACCAGACGGGCGAGCTGAGCCTTGTCTTCGACAAGACCCGCGGCGTTTCGACGCCGACACATCGTTAGATGAAGTAAGGAAGAGTGTGATGAGCATGAAGAATCTGAAGATCGGCACCCGCCTGGGCATCGGCTTCGCCGCCATGCTGGTGCTGATGGCCCTCCTGTCGGCCACCGGCATGCTGCGGCTGGCCAACGTGGGCAACGCCACCGAAGTGATGGTCGAGAAAACCCTGGTCAAGGAGCGCATGGTCGGCGAATGGTCGACCTTGCTGGCGGCCAACATCGTGCGGACCTTCGCGATCGTCAAGGCCAGCGATGCCGCCACCGAGGCCTACTTCAAGAAGGAACTCGGCGCCGGCCAGGCGCTCATCAACCCGCTGCAGAAGAAGCTGGAGGCGTTGCTGGTCTCGCCCGAGGAGAAGAAGCTCTACGGCGACGTGGCCGAGGCACGCCGCGTGGTGCTCGAACTGCTCGCAGCGCTCAACAAGCTCAAGGCCGCGAACGACGCGGACGGTGCCAACAAGCTGGCCGACAACCAGTTCACGGCGGCGCTGGCGAACTATGGAAAGGCCGTCGATGCGCTGTCGGTGCATGAACGCGGCCTGATCGACGCATCGGCCCAGGCGATCGCGAAGGAGCACGACACCGGCCGGATGTCGCTGATCGTGCTGTCCATCATCGCCTTGGCGGTCGGCGGGCTGTTCGCGTGGCGGCTGACGGTCGGCATCGTCCATCCGCTGGGGGAGGCCGTGAAGGTGGCCGAGAGCGTGGCGGACGGCAATCTCGGCAGCCGCATCGAGGTTCAGAGCCGCGACGAGACCGGCCAGCTGATGCAGGCACTGAAGAACATGAACGACAGCCTGGCGAGGGTGGTGGGCGAAGTCCGCACCGGCACCGACACGATCGCGACGGCCTCGGGCCAGATCGCCACCGGCAACCAGGATCTCTCGTCGCGCACCGAGGAGCAGGCCAGCTCGCTGGAAGAA
>NZ_JASZYS010000041.1 GCF_030316845.1 Variovorax davisae | reverse complement strand
GACCTCGGGGATCGAGCAGATCAACCAGGCGATCACGCAGATGGACCAGGTGACGCAGCAGAACGCGGCGCTGGTGGAAGAGGCCGCGGCCGCGGCCGGCTCCCTGCAGGAGCAGGCATCGAGCCTGGTGAAGGCCGTGGGCGTCTTCAAGCTGGATGCGGCCACCGCCGGACGCAGCGAACCGGCCTTCGGCCGCCCCGCTGCCGTGGCGCCGATGGCCGTCCGCAGGACGTCCGCACCGACCATCGAAAAGAAGGGCGCCAGCGCGCCGCAGCTCGCCTCGGTCGCCAGTGCCGCAGGCGACTGGACCGAGTTCTGAACTGGAAACACATGAAATGGCCTCAAGGCCTCAACAGGGAAACAACATGAATGCGTTCTACAACCTCAGGATCGCGAGCAAGCTCCTGATCTCCTTCGTCGTCGTCCTCGCGCTGACCGTGTTCGTCGGCGTCTTCTCGGTGATGCAGCTGTCGAAGGTCAACCAGATGTCGACCGACATCACGACCAACTGGATGCCCGCCACGCGTGCGCTGCTCGAGATGAAGGGCCTGATGGCGCGCTATCGCTCGATGGAACTCCAGCACATCCTGTCGAGCAACGAGGCCGACATGGCTGGCTACGAGAAGTCGATGACCGACGCCTGGGGCGCCCTGCAGAAGAACCGCGGCGTCTACGAGAAGCTGATCTCCGAGCCGGAGGAAAAGAAGGTCTTCCCGGAATTCGTCAAGGCGATGGGCCAGTACGCACTGGCGCATGACAAGGTCATCGCCTTGTCCCGCGCCCAGAAGAACGAGGAGGCGGTCGCCATGATCCGCGGCGAATCGCTGCGCCTGAATCTCGAACTGAGCAAGATGCTCGACGCCCTGGCCGAGGTCAACGAGGCAGGTGCCACGAAGGCGGACGAGACCGGCGACGCGGTCTATCAGGATGCCCGGCTCTGGGTCATCGGCAGCCTGCTGAGCAGCGTGGTGCTGGGCCTGCTGCTCGCGCTCTGGATCGCCCGCATCGTCGCCAAGCCGCTGGCCGAAGCCGTGAAGGTGGCGCAGTCCGTGGCCGCCGGCGACCTGACCAGCCGCGTCGAAGCCCGCACGACGGACGAGACCGGCCAGCTGATGCATGCGCTCAAGGAGATGAACGACAGCCTGGTGAAGATCGTCGGCGAAGTCCGCACCGGCACCGACACGATCGCGACGGCCTCGGGCCAGATCGCCACCGGCAACCAGGATCTC
>NZ_JASZYS010000040.1 GCF_030316845.1 Variovorax davisae | reverse complement strand
GTGTTCACGTGCTCCAGTTTCTTCGTCAAGAAGTGCGTCCAGCCCATCCAGTGCTTGAGTGTCCCGAACACGTGCTCCACGGTGCACCTTCGCAGCGTCATCGCGATGGGCTTGCGATCCAAGCGCTGCTGGACGCGCTCGAGAACCTCCTCGTGCTCCCATCGACGGATACGACGATACGCGCTCGTCGTGCACTGGTCTTTGATCGGGCACTTGGGGCAAGCGCTGGTCCAGTAGACGCGAAGCTCGTTGCCGTTCTTCTCTAACGTGTTGAACCTGTAGATTGCCCGCTGCCCGGCAGGGCACTGATACTCGTCGGCCTTCGCGATATAGATGAAGTCGCTCTTGTCGAAGCGTCCCTCGGCCTTGGCATTCGAGGTCATCGGCTTGGGCACGTAAGTCGTGATGCCCACGTCCTCGCAGGCCTTGAGCTCCGTGCCGTTGAAGTACCCGCGATCGGCGAGCGCCTGCAACTTGGTCTTGCCCATCGCCTCGCGCGCAGCAATTGCCATCTTGCTGAGCTGCGAGCGGTCGTTGCCGTCGTTGGTGACCTCATGCGCCACGATCAGGTGATGCCTGGCATCGACGGCCGCTTGTACGTTGTAGCCCACTAGGCCGGAGCCCTTGGCCTGCGAGTTCATCGAGCGCGCATCGGGATCGGTGGTCGAGCGCTGGCCGTCGGGTTCGTGCTTCAGTTGCTCTTTGGTCCGGCCCAGTTCCCGCATTTGCTCTCGCAGCTTCTTGATCTTGTCAGTCAATCGTTCGGTCTTGGCCTCGACCTCTGCAGGCTGCGTTCGGTCGGCCGTCTCCAGGGCGTCGAGGTAGCGCTGGATGCTCTGCTCGATCTGCCGCTGACGCGCGTCGATCTTGCCGGTGGTGAAGTTGCGGTCGCGACTGTTGACTGCCTTGAACTTGCTGCCATCGATGGCCACGACGGCGTGCGTGAACAGCTTGAGTTCTCGGCACATGCCAATGAAGCGCTTGCAGACGTTGCGGATGCCGGGACCGTTGTCGTGGCGGAAATCGGCGATGGTCTTGAAGTCCGGCGCCAGGCGGCCGGTGAGCCACATCACCTCAACGTTGCGCTGGGCCTCGCGCTCCAGGCGGCGGCTGGACTGGATGCGATTGAGGTAGCCGTAGATGTAGAGCTTGAGCAGCACCGCCGGGTGGTACGAGGGGCGGCCCGTCGCTGCAGGCTCAACGCCTTCGAACCCCAGGGCCTGCAGGTCCAATTCCTCGACGAAGACGTCGACGACTCGCACCGGGTTGTCCTCACCGATATAGTCGTCAAGGCATTCGGGCAACAGCGTCACCTGCTGTCGGTCTTCGCCTTCGATGAATCTCTTCATGGACCACCACCTCGTTCAGACGGGTTGGCTCAATATAGGCGACCATCAAGGGAGTTTCCACACAGCCTCGGCC
>NZ_JASZYS010000039.1 GCF_030316845.1 Variovorax davisae | reverse complement strand
GGCAGCAAGCAGGTGGCGGAAGCCGGCAAGACGATGGAAGAGATCGTCGACAGCGTCAAGCGGGTGACCGACATCATGGGCGAGATCACGGCGGCGAGCCAGGAGCAGACCTCGGGGATCGAGCAGATCAACCAGGCGATCACCCAGATGGACCAGGTGACGCAGCAGAACGCGGCGCTGGTGGAAGAGGCCGCGGCCGCGGCCGGCTCCCTGCAGGAGCAGGCATCGAGCCTGGTGAACTCGGTGAGCGTGTTCAAGCTCGGCGCCGGCCGCTGATCGGAATTTCTCGCCAACCCTTCAGGACCCGGCTCTCGCTGCCGATAGCAGAGTGGTCCATTCAATCCGCAGGCCCGCATGTCCCAGATCCTGAACTTCCGCTCCATGAGCATCGCAAGACGGCTCGGCGTGCTCGTCTGCGCCGCGGTCCTCGGCGTGTTCGCATTGACCGGGCTGTTCCTGCATTCCGAGCGGAAGCTCATCATGGAGGAGCGCCAGGCCAGCGTGCGGCAGGCGGTCGAAACCGCGCATGGCATCCTCGTGTACTACCACGGCCTGGCGCAGAAGGGCGTGCTGGGCGAGCCGCAAGCCAAGGAGCAGGCCATGCAGGCGCTGCGCGGCCTGCGCTATGGCGGCAACGAATATTTCTGGCTGAACGACATGACGCCGCAGATGCTGATGCATCCGATCAGCGCGGCGCTCGAGGGCAAGGACCTGTCGGACAACAAGGACGCCACGGGCAAGGCCATCTTCGCCGAGTTCGTGAAGACGGTGCAGGCCAGCGGCGCCGGCTTCGTCTCCTACGAATGGGCCAAACCGGGCAGCGAGACGCCGGTGCCCAAGGTGTCCTACGTCAAGGGCTTCAAGCCCTGGGGGTGGATCGTCGGCTCCGGTGTCTATGTGGACACGGTGAATGCCAGGATCGTCGAGCGGCTGGTCGGGTTCTCGGTCTGTGCCCTGGGCCTGGCGGCCTTGCTTTTCGCGCTCGGCTGGACCATCTCGCGCGGCCTGCTGAAGCAGCTCGGCGGCGAGCCGGCTGCCGCGGCTGCCGTGGCCCGCCGCATCGCGCAGGGCGACCTGGCTGCGGGCGTGGCGTTGAAGGCCGGCGACGCATCGAGCCTGATGCATGCGATCGAGCACATGCGCGGCAGCCTCTCCAAGGTGGTCGACGAGGTCCGCACCGGCACCGACACGATCGCGACGGCATCGAGCCAGATCGCCACCGGCAACCAGGATCTCTCGTCGCGCACCGAGCAGCAGGCCAGTTCGCTGGAAGAGACCGCCGCCTCGATGGAAGAGCTGACCTCGACCGTGAAGCAGAACGCGGACAACGCTCGCCAGGCCAATCAACTCGCGGTTTCGGCTTCGGAAGTCGCCGTCAAGGGCGGCAGCGTGGTCAGCCAGGTGGTGGACACCATGGGCTCGATCAATGCTTCGTCCCGCAAG
>NZ_JASZYS010000004.1 GCF_030316845.1 Variovorax davisae | reverse complement strand
GACCGCCGCGATCGTGATGTGCGTGGTGACGAGCGTGTACAGCACGACTTGCCACCACGTGAGGTCCCACAAGCCGTTTCCGAGCCAGTCGATGGCCGCGCTCAGGACGGCAGAGTCAGGAAGCAACATTGAGTTCAGTACTCCATGGCCGCACGAAGGTGCAGCCTTCAGGTAACCCGCGATTTTAAAGGTTCGAGCCTGAAAAGGGGCTTAAATCCTTGATATGTCGCAAGTTTTCCCCTTCTTTGGGTCCTGGCGCCTATTTTCGGTTCCACACGGCGGCAAAAAAACCGTCGGTGGCGTGGCGATGGGGCCAAAGGCGCAGGTAGCGGGTGCCGCTGTCGCCGCCGGCGCAGAGCGTGTCGGCCCCCTCCACCTTCAATCCCGCCAGCAGGCCGGCCGCATCCTGCGGCTCGAAATCGGGGTTGGCGGCAGCGAAGGCTTCGGCGATGGCCTCGTTTTCCTCCGGCAGCACGCTGCAGGTGGCGTAGACCAGCCGGCCGCCCGATTTCACCAGGCGGGCCGCGCTCTGCAGGATCGCGGCCTGCTTGGCCGTCAGCTCCTGCACCGACTGGGGCGACTGGCGCCACTTCAGGTCCGGGTTGCGCCGCAGCGTCCCGAGGCCCGAGCACGGCGCGTCGACCAGCACCCGGTCGATCTTGCCGGCCAGCCGCTTGATGCGGTCGTCGCGCTCGTGGGCGATGGCCGCCGGGTGGACGTTCGACAGGCCGCTGCGCGCCAGCCGGGGCTTGAGCGCATCGAGCCGGTGGGCGGAGGTGTCGAAGGCATAGAGCCGGCCGGTGTTGCGCATGGTGGCGCCGATGGCCAGGGTCTTGCCGCCGGCGCCGGCGCAGAAATCGACCACCATTTCGCCGCGCTTGGCGTCGAGCAGCAGCGCCAGCAGCTGGGAGCCCTCGTCCTGGACTTCGAGCGCGCCGCGGGTGAAGGCGTCCAGCTTGTTCAGCGCCGGCTTGCCGTCGACCCGCAGGCCCCAGGGCGAGAACGGCGTCGGGACGGCCTTGATCGATGCCTTGGCGAGTTCCTTCTGCAACTCGGGCCGCTTGTCGGCGAGCGCGTTGACCCGCAAGTCGAGCGGCGCCGGCTGCTGCAGGCTTTCGACCAGCGGCCAGAACTGGTCGCCGAGCTGCGCCTTGAGGGGCGCCACCAGCCACTCGGGCAGGTTGTGGCGATGGCGCTCGAGCAGGTCGTCCTGCTTGACGGCGTCGCAGTTGTCGAGCCAGCGCTTCTCGGTGTCGTTGAGCGCGCTCTTGAGGAAGTCGCGCGGGCCGTGGAAGCCCAGGATCGCCATCCGGCGCTCCTTCGGGCCGCTGCCCGAGGGCGACAGGTGGTCGAACAGCAGCTTCTTGCGCAGCACCGTGTAGACCGTCTCGGCCAGGGTCGCGCGCTCGCGCGGCCCGAACTCGCGGTGATCGCGGAAGAAGCGTGAAACGACCTGGTCGGCCGGGTGATCGAATTTCAGGACCAGGCCGACCAGGTCGGCGGTGGCGTCAAGCAGGGCTTTGGGGTGCATGCCCCGATTGTCTCAGCCTGGCCTCAAGGCACGGTTCGGCTCCAGATCGCGCCGAAGGCCTGGCGCTCGATCTGCTCCAGCGTCGGCGAGTGGCCGGCCCACAGCACCAGCGCGGCGCCCGGCAGGCTCAGGGTCTGTTCGAGCTGCCGGCAGAGCTGCCAGCGCTCGTCGTCGCCCATCTGCGGCAGCTCGAGGAACACCACGTAGGCACGTCGCCACGGGAACTCGCGCAGGTTCTTGCGCACCAGCCAGGCCCGCGACACCGGCATGCAGCGCGCCAGGTCGGCCTTCAGCTCGCCGAGTTCGAACTCGCTCAGGTCGTGGCGGGTGATGTGGCTGAAGCAAGGCGTGGCGGTGATCTCTTCCCAGGCCCGCTGCTCGGCTTCTTCCGCGGTCTTGGTCCGCTCGCGCCAGCGCTTGAGCGCGCGCTCGTCGTGGCCGCCGGCATCCGGATCCTCGAGCGCGGCGACCGCGGTCCTGGCGGCCCACCAACGGCTGGCCACGCTGGACTCGTGCAGCCGCTCGAGCACCGCGAGCCGGGCGCCGCGATCCTGCGCCGGCAGCAACTGCGCCAGGCCGCGCAGGGCGCCCGGGTGGTTGTCGGTCAGCTGCAGGGCGCGCTCGTAGTGCCCGCGCACCTCGGCCGCGGCGTCGAGGCGGCGGGCGCAGTCGGCCCACTCGACCATCTCGTCCGCGTTGTTGCGCCCGGCGCTGGCAGCCAGTGCCGCCACCCGCTCGCCGACCCGGACCAGGTAGGCATGGTGCTGTTTCCAGTCGTTGGCATGGTCGCGGCGCCATTCGCCGTCGAAATGGGCGGTCCAGCGCGGCGCGTCCGCCAGCAGCGCCAGCGCCGATTTCTCCGACCAGGACGGCAGGCCCGGCTTCTCGTCGAGCGCTTCCAGGCGGTCGCGCAGCACCGGATGGGTGTCGTCGACATCGCTGACGCTGCGCAGCGCGGCCCGCAGCGCGGCGCGCGCGAAGTCCGGCGCCATCGGCGCCCTCAGCTGCGCTGCCATCGCGGAGAACGGGCCGGCCGGGAGCGGCTCGCCGGCCGCCCGCGACCAGTGCGCCGGCCAGAAGGTCTCGGCATACCAGGCGCTCTTGACCACGATCTCGGTCAGGGCGCCGGCCACCACCCGCGTGCCCAGCAGGCGGGCGGCCACGCGGTCGGCTTCGTACTCGTCCTGGCGCGCCAGCGCGAAGGTCTTGGCGGCAAAGCGCGGGAAGTACCAGCGGAAGAAGGCCTGCGACGCGAACGCCATCACGCCCTCGTCGCGCTGGAAGCTGGCGTCCAGCTTGAGCCAGGACATCCGGGTGCGGTAGATCCAGGCGCTCAGCTTGCCGTGGTTGCCGCGCAGGTGCCCGTACTCGTGCGCCAGCACCGACAGCAAGCGCCGGCGGTCCAGCGCCATCAGCAGCGGCAGGCCGATGCTGAGGTGGTTGACCGCGCCGCCGAAGAGGCCGAAGCGCGGCAGCTGCCGGATGCTGGCGTTGAATTCGCTGTCGAGGTAGACGCGATGCACCGCCGGCCCATCGATGCGCTGCCGGATGCGGTCCAGCGCCTCGAACAGCGCCGGCGCGTCCGCACGCTCGAGGGGGACGCCGTCGGGCTCGTCGAAGCGCACCCAGAGCGCGCGCAGCGTGGCCCACAACAGGCCGAGCGCGAACAACAGCAGCCAGCCGCGGGTGAAGCTGAAGCGCCCGCCCTGGCCCAGGCCGCCGACTACCCAGGCGATGATCCCGGCCGCGAGCGCCAGGCAGGCGAAGACCCAGACGTAGCCGAGTGCGGCGAAGACCGCGACCCCGCGCCGGTAGCCGTCGCTGTCGTCGGCGCTGGCATGCTCGCTGAGGCGCACGAGATGAACAAAATCCGCCCTATCCATCCCGACCTTTCAATTCCCTGAAGGAAATACACAGCGTGAACGACGACGACCTGCCACCCCTGATCGAAACCCCACCCGGACGCTACCGCCACTACAAGGGCGGCGAATACGAAGTCCTGGGCACCGCGCGCCACAGCGAGACGCTGGAGCCGATGACGCTCTACCGCGCGCTCTACGGCGAGCGCGGCCTGTGGGTGCGCCCGGCCGCCATGTTCGGCGGCCGCGTGGAGATCGACGGCTCGTCACAACTGCGCTTCGTGAAGCTCGAAGACAAAAAATGAGACTTCGTTGATTGTGTCATTTTGTTTCCACCAGCCACGTGGCAATCGCCTGCGGGTAAACCCGATGTTCGTGCACTAGGACACGTTCTGCCAGACTCGCCGCGGTGTCGTCCGGCAACACCGGCACCACCGCCTGCGCCAGGATCGGCCCGTGGTCGAGCTCCACCGTCACCTGGTGCACCGTGAGGCCCGCCACCTTGCAGCCGGCCTCGATGGCGCGCTGGTGGGTGTGCAGCCCGGGGAAAGCCGGCAGCAGCGAGGGGTGGATGTTGAGCAGGCGGCCCGCGTAGCGGGTCACGAAGCCCGGCGTCAGGATGCGCATGAAGCCGGCCAGCACCACGAGCGACGGCGCATGGGCGTCGATGGCCTGCGCCAGCGCGGCGTCGAAATCCTCGCGGCTGGCGAAGTCCTTGTGCGGGACCACTGCGGTCATGATGCCCCGGTCGCGGGCAAAGGCCAGGCCCGCTGCGTCCGCCTTGTTGCTGATGACGGCGGCGACGCGGGCATCGAAACGGGCGGCCCAGCGCTCCTGCTCGGCGGCCCGCACGATGGCCGCCATGTTCGACCCGCCGCCGGAGATAAGGATCACAATATTCTTCATCGGACGCGGGATTATCCGTTGCGCATTTCCGCCGCCCGCGTTGTCGCGGCGCGGACACCCCGGAAGCGCACGACCGTGCTAAAACCGGCGGTTCCGGAGACACGCCGCGTCCGCGGCGCATCGATCAACACAGCGAGGCACGCATGGATTTGAGCTTCACGCCCGAAGAACAGAAGTTCCGCGAAGAGATTCGCGCCTGGGTCAAAGAAAACCTTCCCCAAGACATCTCGCACAAGGTGCACAACGCGCTCGAACTGACGCGCGACGACCTGCAGCGCTGGGCCAAGATCCTCGGCAAGAAGGGCTGGCTGGGCTATGGCTGGCCGAAGGAATTCGGAGGCCCCGGCTGGACCGCGGTCGAGAAGCACCTGTTCGAGGAAGAGGCCGCGCTGGCCGGTGCGCCGCGCATCATCCCCTTCGGCCCCGTGATGGTGGCGCCGGTGATCATGGCCTACGGCAACCCCGAGCAGCAAAAGCGCTTCCTGCCCGGCATCGCGAGCGGCGAGGTCTGGTGGAGCCAGGGCTACAGCGAACCGGGTTCCGGTTCGGACCTGGCCTCGGTCAAGACCAAGGCCGAGCGCCAGGGCGACAAGTACATCGTCAACGGCCAGAAGACCTGGACCACGCTGGGCCAGTACGGCGAGTGGATCTTCTGCCTGGTGCGCACCAGCAGCGAAGGCAAGCCCCAGACCGGCATCAGCTTCCTGCTGGTCGACATGAAGTCCAAGGGCGTGACGGTGCGCCCGATCAAGCTGCTCGACGGCGGCTACGAGGTCAACGAGGTCTTCTTCGACAACGTCGAGGTGCCGGCCGAGAACCTGATCGGCGAGGAGAACAAGGGCTGGACCTACGCCAAGCACCTGCTGTCGCACGAGCGCACCAACATCGCCGACGTCAACCGCGCCAAGCGCGAGCTGGAGCGGCTCAAGCGCCTGGCCAAGAGCGAAGGCGTCTGGGAAGACGCGCGGTTCCGCGACGAGATCGCCAAGCTCGAGGTCGACGTGGTCGCGCTCGAGATGCTGGTGCTGCGGGTGCTGTCGGCCGCCACCTCGGGCAAGAACTCGCTCGACATCGCGGGCCTGCTCAAGATCAAGGGCAGCGAGATCCAGCAGCGCTACTCCGAGCTGATGATGCTGGCCGGCGGCCCGTATTCGCTGCCACTGATCCGCGAGGCGATGGAAGCCGGCTGGCAGGGCGACTTCCCGGGCGGCCATCCGCAGCTGGCGCCGCTGACGTCGACCTACTTCAACATGCGCAAGACCACCATCTATGGCGGCAGCAACGAAGTGCAACGCAACATCGTCGCCCAGACGGTCTTGGGTTGAACGCGAACTCACAAGGATCAGGCAATGGACTTCAATTTTTCCGATGACCAGCAGCAGCTTCGCGACGCGGTCGCCAAGTGGGTCGAAAAGGGCTACGGCTTCGAGCGCCGCCGCGCCACCGAAGCGGCCGGCGGCTTCTCGCGCGAGGCCTGGGACGAACTGGCCGAACTCGGCCTGGGCGGCCTCTACATTCCCGAGGACGAAGGCGGCCTGGGCATGGGCCCGGTCGAAGGCATGGTGGTGATGGAAGAGCTGGGCCGCGGCATCGTGGTCGAGCCGCTGGCGCAATCCTTCATTGCCGGCGCCCTGCTGGCCGGCCATGCCGATGCCGACACCAAGGACAGCTGGCTGCCGCGCATTGCCGGCGGCCAGGCGCTGGTGGTGCTGGCCTACCAGGAGCGCAAGGCGCGCTACCGGCTCGATGTCTGCGACGCCAAGGCACAGCAGGCCGGCGACGGCTTCACGCTGCACGGCACCAAGAGCCTGGTGCCGGCCGGCGACGAAGCCGATGCCTTCCTGGTGCCGGCGCAGCTCGACGGCCAGATCGCCCTGTTCCTGGTCGAACGGGCGGCAGACGGCGTCGCTGCCCGCGGCTACGGCACCCAGGACGGCAGCCGGGCGGCCGAAGTGGTGTTCGACGGCGCCGCCGCGACGCTGGTCACCCGCGACGGCCTGGCGGCGCTCGAGCATGGCGTAGACATCGGCATCGCCTCGACCTGCGCCGAAGCCGTCGGCGTGATGGACCAGACGGTCGCGGTCACGGTCGAGTACATGAACACGCGCAAGCAGTTCGGCGTCGCCATTGCCACCTTCCAGGCGCTGCGGCACCGGGTCGCCGACATGAAGATGCAGCTCGAACTGGCCCGCTCGATGAGCTACTACGCCAGCCTCAAGCTCAACGCCCCGGCCGCCGAACGGCGCCAGGCGATGGCCCGCGCCAAGTACCAGCTCGGCGTGTCGATGCGCTTCGTGGGCCAGCAGTCGGTGCAGCTGCACGGCGGCATCGGCGTGACCGACGAATACATCGGCAGCCACTACTTCCGCAAGCTCACGCAGCTCGAGATGACCTTCGGCGACAGCATGCACCACCTGGGCGAAGTCTCGGCCCGCATGCAGGACACGGCCGGCGTGTTCGCCTGACCATCGATCGCCGTCGAATCCGACGGCACCCACGCCCGCCGGCCTCGCCCGCGGGCGTTTTTCTTTGGAGAACCACGCTTCATGCCCACCCGTCGCCATGTGATCGCACTCGGCCTCGCCGCCCCTGTCCTGGCCGCCTGCTCCACCTCAGCCCCCATCGGCGAGCGCCCGCCGATCGTGTTCGTGCACGGCAACGGCGACTCGGCCGCGCTGTGGCAGACCACGATCTGGCGCTTCGAATCGAACGGCTGGCCGCGCGACCGCCTGTTCGCCTTCGACCAGCCGTTCCCGCTGGCGCGCGACGACGATGCGGTGGCACAGCCGGGCCGCAGCTCGACCGCCGAGTCGATGGCCTTCCTGAAGGCCGAGGTCGATCGCGTGCTGAAGAGCACCGGCGCCTCAAAAGTGGTGCTGATAGGCAACTCGCGCGGTGGCAACACGATCCGCAACTACGTCCAGAACGGCGGCGGCGACCGGGTCGTGAGCCACGTCGTGCTGGGTGGCAATCCGGCGCACGGCATCTGGGCCGTGAAAGGCCGCCTCGAGGGCAGCGAGTTTTCCGGCTTGAGCGCTTTCCTGCAGCGGCTCAACGCACCGAAGAATGCCGAGGGCCACGAGGTGACACCGGGCGTGAAATGGCTCACGCTGCGCTCGGACAGCAATGACAAGTACGCCCAACCGGACGGCCTGTGGATCGGCAGCAAGGGCCAGCCGACACGGGTCGGCTTCGACGGGCCGGCGCTCAAGGGCGCGACCAACCTGGTGCTGCCGCGGGTCGATCACCGCGAGACATCCTTCTCGCCTGCCGCCTTCGAGGCGACCTGGCGCTTCCTCACCGGCGAGACGCCGCGCACCCTGCAACCGATGCCCGAGGATCCGGTGGCGTTGTCCGGCAAGGTCACGGGCCTGGGCCTCGACCCGGCGAACCCCGCGAGCGGCAGCTTTCCCAACAACCTGGCGCTGGCGGGCGCCCGCCTGTCGGTGTTCGCGATCGACCCGGCCAGCGGCGCCCGGCGCGGCCCGGCGGCCTGGGAGCAGACGATCGGGGCGGATGGCCGCTGGGGGCCGTTCGCGGGCCGCCCCGACACCGCCTACGAGTTCGTGCTGGCGGCGCCCGGCTACGCCACGACGCACATCTACCGCAGCGCCTTCCCACGCTCGAGCGGCATCGTCCAGCTGCGTCCGGAGCGCATCGCGGAGGCCGATCGCGACGCCCGGGCGCTGGTGATCTTCACGCGGCCGCGCGGCTATTTCGACGCCGAGCGCGACCGCATGCGCTTCGATGGCCAATCGACACCGCCAGGCGTGCCGCCGCAGGGTGCCGGCGTGTCGAGCGCGAAGATCAAGCTCGCCAGCGAAGCGCCGCGGGCGGTGGAAGCCGAGTTCAACGGCGAACGCGTGGTGGGGCGCACCTGGCCGCTGGCCCAGGGAGAGGTCAGCGTGCTCGAGCTGACTTATTGACGTGCAGCCGGCCTACCCGTGCAGCCGCGAACTCTGCGGCAGGTGGGCCATCAGGAACTCCATCTGGTCCGCCAGGATCCGGCGGTTGCGCAGGATGAAGTCCTCCCACAGGCTGGGCACGTAGGGCGTGTACAGCAGCGCCATGCCCGCCTGCTCCGGCGTGCGGCTGCTCTTGCGGTGGTTGCACGGCCGGCAGGCCGTGACCACGTTCATCCAGGTGTCGATGCCCTTCTGGGCAAACGGGATGATGTGCTCGCGCGTCAACTCGTCTTCGTGGAAGTGCCCGCCGCAGTACGCGCAGACATTGCGGTCGCGGGCGAACAGCTTGCTGTTGGTGAGCCCCGGGCGCTGCGTGAAGGGATTGATCCGCGGCACGCCCTTGGTGCCGATGATGCTGTTGATCGCGATCTGCGACTGCTGGCCCGTGACCGCGTTGTGGCCGCCCCGGAACACCGCCACCTGCGCGCCCACTTCCCAGCGGACCTCGTCGGAGGCGTAGTGGATCACCGCCTGTTCGAGCGAAATCCACGATTGGGGCAGCCCTTGGGCCGACAGCTTCAAGACCTTCACCAGACGCCTCCTCAAGCAAAGAGAACCACGGAAAGACCAGGACCAGGCGCTCGCCCGAGGGGCTTGCGCATGACGCAGTGCGTCACAATATACCGGCTTTGTGACAAAAAGGCCCTCACGTGCCCATTCCATGGGCGCAAAGTGCTATCAAAAAGATACTGACGATGCAGGTTTTCCGGGGTTTCAGGCATCCGGGCGTGGCTCCGGCCTGCGCCCTGACCATTGGCAATTTCGACGGTGTGCACCGTGGCCACCAGGCGATGCTGGGGCTGCTCAACACCGAGGCGCGGCTGCGCGGGCTGCCGAGCTGCGTGATGACCTTCGAGCCGCACCCGCGCGACTACTTCGCGGCGCTCACCAAGCGGCCCGAACTGGCGCCGGCGCGCATCGGCACCCTGCGCGACAAGCTCAGCGAACTCGCGGCCGGCGGCGTGGCGCAGACCATCGTGCTGCCCTTCGACGCCCGGCTGGCCTCGCAGACACCGGAAGAATTCATCCAGCACGTGCTGATCGAGGGCCTGGGCGCGCGCTACGTGCTGGTCGGCGACGATTTCCGCTTCGGTGCCAAGCGCGCCGGCGACTACGCGATGCTCGACCGCGCCGGCGAGCAGCATGGCTTCGACGTCGCCCGCATGAACAGCTACGAGGTGCACGGACTGCGGGTGTCGAGTTCGGCCGTGCGCGAAGCGCTGGCCGAAGGCCGGATGGGCGATGTCCAGGCGCTGCTGGGCCGCCCCTACGCGATCTCGGGCCATGTGGTCCACGGCCGCAAGCTGGGACGGGCCCTGGGCGCCTCGGCGCCAGGCCGAAACGACGGTTTCCGGACCCTCAACCTGCGCTTCAAGCACTGGAAGCCAGCGGCCAGCGGCATCTTCGCGGTGTTGGTGCATGGGCTGGCCGCAACACCGCTGCCAGGGGTCGCCAACCTCGGCGTGCGCCCTTCGCTGGACGCCAACGACGTCAACGGTGGCCGGGTGTTGCTCGAAACCCACTGCCTCGATTGGCCCACCGATCTGGGCAGCGAGGGGGCCTACGGTAAAATCGTGCGCGTGGAACTGCTGCACAAACTGCACGACGAATTGCGCTACACCAGCCTCGAGGCCCTCACGGCGGGCATCGCGAAGGATGGCCGCGACGCGCGCGCGTTCTTTGCATCCACCCACGCCGAGACCCATCGCCAGACCACGCGCGACCGAATTTAGAGCGGAAACCGTCGCTTTCCGCCGCGTTCGGCCGCCCTGGGATGCCAGGGGCCGCATGCCCCCCTCGATCCCCGAGCGCTGCAAGGCAGCGCAGATTTCTGGAACTCCCATGGCTGACACCAAGACCGACGGCGCCACCGACTACCGCGCCACGCTGAACCTGCCCGACACCCCTTTCCCGATGCGCGGCGACCTGCCCAAGCGCGAGCCGGGCTGGGTCAAGGAATGGCACGACGAAGGCCGCTACCAGCGCCTGCGCGACGCCCGCCACGGCGCGCCCAAGTTCATCCTGCACGACGGCCCGCCCTACGCCAACGGCCAGATCCACATGGGCCACGCGGTGAACAAGATCCTGAAGGACATGATCACCAAGGCGCGCCAGCTCGAAGGCTACGACGCGCTCTACGTGCCGGGCTGGGACTGCCACGGGCTGCCGATCGAGAACGCGATCGAAAAGAAGTACGGCCGCAACCTGAGCCGCGACGAGATGCAGGCCAAGAGCCGCGCCTACGCGACCGAGCAGATCGCCCAGCAGATGGTCGACTTCCAGCGCCTGGGCGTGCTGGGCGAATGGGACCATCCCTACAAGACGATGGATTTCGCCAATGAGGCGGGCGAGTTGCGCGCGTTCAAGCGCGTGATCGAGCGCGGCTTCGTCTACCGCGGCCTGAAGCCGGTCTACTGGTGCTTCGACTGCGGCTCGTCGCTGGCCGAGTTCGAGATCGAGTACGCCGACAAGAAGTCGCAGACCCTCGACGTCGCCTTCAAGGCCCATGATCCTGCGAAGCTGGCGGCCGCATTCGGCCTGCCGTTGCTGGCCAAGGACGCCTTCGCGGTCATCTGGACCACCACCGCCTGGACCATCCCGGCCAACCAGGCGATCAACCTCAACCCCGAGCTCGACTACGCGCTGGTCGACACCGAGCGCGGCCTGCTGGTGCTCGCGGCTTCCCTGGTCGAGATGTGCATGAACCGCTATGCGCTCGACGGCACGGTGCTGGCCACGGTCAAGGGCGAGAAGCTCGGCGGGCTCGAGTTCGAGCATCCGCTGTACGACGTCGATGCCGGCTATCGGCGGCTGTCGCCGGTCTACCTGGCCGACTACGCGACCGCCGACGATGGCACCGGCCTGGTCCACTCCTCGCCGGCGTACGGCGTGGACGACTTCAACTCCTGCGTGGCGCATGGCCTGTCCTACGACGACATCCTGAACCCGGTGCAGGGCAACGGCTCGTACGCACCCGACTTCCCGCTGTTCGGCGGCCAGAACATCTGGAAGGCGGTGCCGGTGATCATCCAGGCGCTGCGCGATGCCGGCCGCCTGATGACGACCGAGACCATCAGCCACAGCTACCCGCACTGCTGGCGCCACAAGACGCCGGTGATCT
Organism: Variovorax davisae; assembly: GCF_030316845.1. Lineage (GTDB taxonomy): Bacteria > Pseudomonadota > Gammaproteobacteria > Burkholderiales > Burkholderiaceae_C > Variovorax > Variovorax davisae. The sequence continues at coordinate 467,543 of NZ_JASZYS010000004.1, read as the reverse complement.
ACCGCGCCGCGGCCCAGTGGTTCATCCGCATGGACGAGGGCGAAGGCGTGTTCACCAAGGACAAGGCGCCCAAGACGCTGCGCCAGACCGCGCTCGAAGCGATCGAAGAGACCAGCTTCTACCCGGAGAACGGCAAGGCGCGGCTGCACGACATGATCGCCAACCGGCCCGACTGGTGCATCAGCCGCCAGCGCAGCTGGGGCGTGCCGATCCCGTTCTTCCTGCACCGGGATTCGGGCGAGCTGCACCCGCGCACGATGGAGATCCTCGACCAGGCCGCGGCCATCGTCGAAGAGGGCGGCATCGAGGCCTGGAGCCGCGTCACGACCGAGGAGATCCTCGGCGCCGAGGACGCCCCGCACTACACCAAGAGCACCGACATCCTCGAGGTCTGGTTCGACTCCGGCTCGACCTTCTATCACGTGCTTCGCGGCACCCACCCGAACGTGCACCACGAGACCGGCCCCGAAGCCGACCTCTACCTCGAAGGCCACGACCAGCACCGCGGCTGGTTCCATTCGTCGCTGCTGATCGCCTGCGCGCTCGAAGGCCGCGCGCCCTACCGCGGCCTGCTGACGCACGGCTTCACGGTCGACAGCCAGGGCCGCAAGATGAGCAAGTCGCTCGGCAACGGCATCGACCCGCAGGAGGTCAACAAGAAGCTCGGCGCCGAGATCACCCGCCTGTGGGTGGCGGCCAGCGACTACTCGGGCGACATCGCGGGCGACGACAAGATCCTGGCCCGGGTGGTCGACGCCTACCGCCGGATCCGCAACACGCTGCGCTTCCTGCTCGCCAACACCAGCGACTTCGACATCGCGAAGGACGCGGTGCCGCTGGGCGAGCTGCTCGAGATCGACCGCTATGCGCTCGCCCGCGCGGCCGAGTTCCAGGCCGAGATCCTGGCGCACTACAAGGTCTACGAGTTCCACCCGGTGGTGGCCAAGCTGCAGGTGTACTGCTCGGAAGACCTGGGCGCCTTCTACCTCGACGTGCTCAAGGACCGGCTCTACACCACCGCGCCCGGCTCGCACGCGCGCCGCAGCGCCCAGACCGCGCTCTGGCACATCACGCAGGCGATGCTGCGCTGGATGGCGCCGTTCCTGAGCTTCACCGCCGAGGAGGCGTGGAAGTTCTGCGGCGACGGCCGCTCGATCTTCGTCCAGACCTACAGCGACCTCGGCACGCCCGACACGGCGCTGCTGGCCCGGTGGACCCGCATCCGCGAGATCCGCGACACCGTCAACAAGGAGATCGAGACCGTGCGCAGCGCCGGCCAGGTCGGCTCCTCGCTGCAGGCCAACGTGGCGATCGCAGCCGCGGCCGTCGACCATGCGCTGCTGGCCTCGCTGGCCGACGACCTGAAGTTCGTGCTGATCACCTCGGCCGTGTCCCTGGCCGCGGGCGAGGCCCTGTCGATCCAGGTGACGGCGAGCGCGGCGACCAAGTGCGAGCGCTGCTGGCACTGGCGCGACGACGTCGGCCACGATGCCGCCCACCCGGGCCTGTGCGGCCGCTGCACCAGCAACCTGTACGGCGCCGGAGAACAAAGGACGCTCGCCTGATGGCCCGCCAATCTTCGGGCGGGTCGGGCCTCGGCATCTGGCCCTGGCTCGGCCTCGCGCTGGTGATCGTGATCATCGACCAGTTCACCAAGACGCTGATCCTCGGCTACTACAAGTACGGTGACGCCACCTACGTCACCAGCTTCTTCAACGTGGTCCGGGCCCACAACACCGGCGCCGCCTTCTCGTTCCTGGCCGATTCGTCGGGCTGGCAGCGCTGGTTCTTCACCGCGATCGGCGTCGCCGCGGCGGTCTTCATCGTCTGGATGCTGAAGTCGCATGCCGGCCAGAAGCTGTTCTCGTTCTCGATGGCGGCGATCCTGGGTGGCGCGATCGGCAACGTGATCGACCGGATGATGCACGGCTACGTGGTCGACTTCCTCGACTTCCACCTGGCCGGGCGGCATTTCCCGGCCTTCAACGTCGCCGACAGCGCGATCACCATCGGCGCAGTCTGCCTGATCCTCGACGAACTGCTGCGCGTGCGGCGCGGCAAGAAGTAGTGCTCGCGAGGGCGGCGTATAGTCGTCGCCTTCCATGAAGCATCTGTTGAATCTGCTCGCAGCCGTGGCGCTGCTGGTGTGGGGCACCCATCTCGTTCGCACCGGCGTGCTGCGCGTCTTCGGCGCCAACCTGCGCAAGATCCTGGTCCAGAGCATGCGCAACCGCTTCACGGCGGCCCTGTCGGGCATCGGCGTGACGGCCCTGGTGCAGTCGAGCACCGCGACCTCTCTGATGACCTCGTCCTTCGTCGGCCAGGGCCTCGTGACCCTGCCGGCCGCGCTGGCGGTGATGCGCGGCGCGGACATCGGCACCGCGCTGATGTCGGTGCTGTTCTCGGCCGACCTCTCGTGGCTGTCGCCGCTCTTCATCTTCGTCGGCGTGGTGCTGTTCATCACCCGGCCGTCCAGCGTGGCCGGCAGGGTCGGGCGCGTGCTGATCGGGCTCGGCCTGATGCTGCTCGCGCTGCAGCTGGTGGTCGCCGCCACCGGGCCGCTGTTCGCCGGCCAGGCGATGCGCGAACTGCTGGGCAGCCTCGGCAGCGACGTGCTGCTCGAGATCACGATCGGCGCGGCGCTCGCGATCGTCGCCTATTCGAGCCTGGCGGTCGTGCTGCTGGTGGCGGCCATGGCCAGCTCGAACGTGGTGCCGCTCGACGTCGCCATGGGCCTGGTGCTCGGCGCCAACCTCGGCAGCGGCCTGCTGGCGGTGCTGACCACGGCCAAGTCGACGGTCGCCGTGCGGCAGGTCACGATCGGCAACCTGCTCTTCAAGCTGCTCGGCGTCGCGATCGCGGCCCCTTTCGTCGGCCTCTGGCTGCGCGAGGTCCGGCCCTACGTCTCGGACGCGACGCAATTCGTCGTGCTCTACCACCTGGCCTTCAACGTGCTCGTGAGCCTCGGCTTCATCGGGCTCACCGACTGGGTCGCCGCGCTCGTGACGCGGCTGCTGCCGGAGCCGCCCGAGCCGGCCGCCATGCGGCGCCAGCAGCACCTGGACCCTTCGGCCCTGTCGACGCCGTCGCTGGCGATCTCCAACGCGGCGCGCGAGGCGCTGCACCAGGCCGACGTGGTCGAGACCATGCTGATCGGCGTGCTGGGCGTGATCCGCAACAACGACCTGCGGCTGGCCCAGGAACTGCGCAAACTCGACGACACGGTCGACGAGCTGTACTCGGCCATCAAGTACTACATGACGAAGATCTCGCGCGAGGCGCTGGGCGAGGAAGAGAGCCGGCGCTGGACCGACATCATCAGCTTCACGATCAACATGGAGCAGATCGGCGACATCATCGAGCGCGTGATCATCGACATCGAGGACAAGAAGATCAAGCCGCAGCGCAACTTCTCCGAGGCCGGGATGGCCGAGATCGTCGAGTTGCACGAGCGGCTGGTGGCCAACCTGCGCCTGAGCATGAGCGTGTTCCTGAACGGCAGCGTGCGCGACGCCCAGAAGCTGCTGGAGGAAAAGGCGCGCTTCCGCGACCTGGAGCGCGCCTACGCGACCACCCACCTGGGGCGCCTGTCGGAGCAGACCACGCTGAGCATCGAGACCAGCTCGCTGCACATCGACCTGATCAGCGACCTGAAGCGCATCAACTCGCACATCTGCTCGATCGCCTATCCGATCCTCGAGTCGGCCGGCGCGCTGGCCCCGACCCGCATGCGCGAGTCGCGGCTGGGAGCACTTTAGCTCGCCCCCAGGTTGGGCTCACTGCGTGTAGCCCGCCCACCCCCTACCGGTGGCGCAGTCAGCGGCCCGGCAAAGCCGGTTCCGCGACTGCCCACGAACAGGCGTGCGCTACGCGCCGCCGAGGCACAAGCACGGCGCTTCTCTTCTGTCGGCCGGCGCAGCCAGGCCCGTTGGTGAAACACCGCGGAACCGGCTTCGCCGGGCCGCTGGTGTTGCCCCCGGTAGGGGGTGGGCGCCCGGACACGAAGTGCCGGGCAACCTGGGGGCGAGCTACAAAGTGAGGATGGTGCAGCCGGTGGTCTTGCGGGCTTCGAGGTCGCGATGCGCCTGCTGCACGTTTTCCAGCGGGTAGCGCTGGTCGATCGGGATCTTCACCGCGCCGCTCTCGACGATCGCGAACAGCTCGTCCGCCATCGCCTGGGTGTTTTCACGGGTCGCGATGTGCGTGAACAGCGTCGGGCGCGAGACGTAGTACGAGCCCTTGGCCAGCAGGCCGAGGTTGAAGGCCGACACCGGCCCCGAGCCGTTGCCGAAGACCGCCAGCAGGCCGAAGGGCCGCAGGCAGGCCAGCGAGCCTTCGAAGGTGTCCTTGCCGACCGAGTCGTAGACCACCTTGACCCCCTGGCCGCCGGTGATCTCCTTCACCCGCTCGGCGAAGTTCTGGGTGCTGTAGTTGATCGCGTGGGCGGCGCCGTGGGCCAGCGCGAGCTGGCACTTGGCGTCGGTGCCGGCGGTGCCGATGAGCTGCAGGCCGAGCGCCTTCGCCCATTGGCAGGCGATCAGGCCGACGCCGCCGGCGGCGGCATGGAAGACGATGAAGTCGCCCGGCTGGAGGCCTTCGGCCGGCAAGGTCCGGCGCAGCAGGTACTGGGTCGTCAGGCCCTTCAGCATCATCGCGGCGCCGGTCTCGAAGGAGATCGCGTCGGGCAGCTTGCAGACCGTCTTGGCCGGCATCACCCGCAGTTCGCAGTAGGAGCCCGGAGGCGCGCTGGCGTAGGCCGCGCGGTCGCCGGCCTTCAGGTGCATGACCCCCTCGCCCACCGCCTCGACCACGCCCGAGGCCTCCATGCCCAGCTGCAGCGGCATCGCGAACGGATAGAGCCCGCTGCGCTGGTAGGTGTCGATGAAGTTCAGGCCCACCGCCTTGTGGCGGATCCGGATCTCGCCGGGGCCGGGGTCGCCGACCTCGACCTCGACGAGCTTGAGTTCCTCGGGACCGCCGTTGCGGTCGATGCGCACTGCCTTGCTTTTCATTCGCGTCTCCTGGTCGACGTGGATCAATAGGTTCCGGGGTAGGCGCCGCCGTCGGCCAGCAGGTTCTGGCCGGTGATGTAGCCGGCATGCATGCTGCAGAGGAAGGCGCAGATGGCGCCGAACTCGGCGGCCGTGCCGAAGCGGCCGGCCGGGATGGTCTTCTGCCGGCTGGCGCGGATCGCATCGATGTCCTGGCCGGTCTTTTTAGCCGCGCCCACCAGCGTGCCTTTGAGCCGGTCGGTGTCGAAGGCGCCCGGCAGCAGGTTGTTGAGCGTCACGCCCTTGGCCGCCAGTCCGGTGCGGGCCACGCCGGCGACGAAGCCGGTCAGGCCGCTGCGGGCGCCGTTGCTCAGGCCGAGGATGTCGATCGGCGCCTTGACCGAGCTCGAGGTGATGTTGACGATGCGCCCGAAGCCGCGCGTCGCCATGCCGTCGACCGTGGCCTTGATCAGCTCGATCGGCGTCAGCATGTTGGCGTCCAGCGCCTTGATCCAGGCCTCGCGGTCCCAGTCGCGGAAGTCGCCGGGCGGCGGGCCGCCGGCATTGGTGACCACGATGTCGTAGTCGGTGTGCAGCGCGAAGGCCGCGGCGCGGCCTTCGGGGGTGGTGATGTCGGCCGCCGCGTACTTCACGAAGGGCTTGCCGGGCGCCGTTGCCGCCACGGCCTGCAGCTGCCTGGCCGCGGCCTCCAGCGCCTCGGCGCCGCGCGCCATGACCACCACGTTGACACCCTCGCGCACCAGCGCTTCGGCGCAGCCGTAGCCCAATCCCTTGCTGGCGCCGCCCACCAGCGCCGTCCTGCCTGCGATACCCAGGTCCATGTTGATTCCTTCGGGCTCAGCGCCCCGTTCGTGTGAAGACAAAGATGCCGGTGACGACCAGCACCGTGCCGGCCGCGGTCCAGAGGGTGAAGGGCTCGCCGAGCAGCAGCACCCCCATCAGGATCGTCGACATCGGCCCGACCATACCCGTTTGTGCCGCCATCGCGGGGCCGATGCGCTCGATCGCCATCATGACGGCGAGGACAGGCACCGCGGTGCACAGCGTGGCATTGAGCACCGACAGCCAGATCACCTCGGGGGCCACCTCGAAGGCCGCGCTGATCGGCCGCAGCAACAGGAACTGGGCGATGCACAGCAGGCAGGCCACGCTGGTCGCCAGGCCGACCAGGCGCAGCGAGCCGAGCCGCTTGACGAACTCGCCGCTGGCGACCAGGTAGACCGCATAGCTCACCGCGCTCAGGAACACCAGCAGGGCACCCCACGCGGCCGCCGCGCTCTGGCCCAGGCTGACCTCGTGGCCGAACACCAGCAGCACGCCTGAATAGCTGACCGCCATGCCGGCGAATTGCCAGCGCGTGATGCGGCGCCGGTACGCGATCCAGCCGAACAGCAGCACCAGGGTCGGGTTGAGGTAGAGGATCAGCCGCTCGAGGCTGGCCGTGATGTAGGCCAGGCCGGCGAAGTCGAGAAAGCTCGACAGGTAGTAGCCCGAGAAGCCCAGCCCGACGACGCCGAACCAGTCGCGCCGCGTGAGCCCCGGCTTGCCGCGCCCGGCCCACCACGCCATCAGGGCGAACAGCGGCAGCGCGAACAGCATGCGCAGCATGATCAGCGTCACGGCGTCGACGCCGTGACGGTAGGCCAGCTTGACGATGATCGCCTTGCCGCTGAAGGCGATCGCGCCGAAGGTGGCGAGCGCCAGGCCCGGCGCGAGGCTCTTGCGTGCGGCGTGGTGCGTCGCGGCCTGGGCTTGCATCAAGGCGTCAGAAACCGGCGGCTTGCCCGTCGCGGCGCGCGTCGCTGGCGGCCACGTAGCCTTCCGCCGCCGGATCGCCCGCGCGCCAGATGAACTGGCCGGCGCCGAAGTCCTGGTAGGAGTCGTTGATGACGTCGACCTTGTGGCCGAGCGCCGACAGCCCCTGCACGGTGGCCGGGTCCATCGCGGCCTCGACGTTGATCTCGACCCCCGCGTTGAAGCGCCAGCGCGGCGCATCGCAGGCCGCCTGCGGGTTCTGCCCGTAGTCGAGCATGCGCACCAGCGTCTGCATGTGGCCCTGCGGCTGCATGTTGCCGCCCATCACGCCGAAGCTCATGACCGGCGCGCCGTCCTTGGTGAGGAAGCCCGGGATGATGGTGTGGAACGGGCGCTTGCCCGGCGCCACCTGGTTCGGGCTGCCGTCCTTCAGGCTGAAGCCGTGGCCGCGGTTCTGCAGGCTGATGCCGAACTCGGGCTCGACGCAGCCCGAGCCGAAGCCCATGTAGTTGCTCTGGATGAAGCTCACCATCATGCCGCTCTCGTCGGCCGCCGTGAGGTAGATGGTGCCGCCCTTGACCGGGTTGCCGGCCTGGAAGTCCTGCGCCTTGTTCACGTCGATGAGTTTGGCACGCGAGGCCAGGTAGGCGCCATCGAGCATTTGCAGCGGTGTCACCTCCATCGACGATGGCTCGGACACGTAGCGATAGGTGTCGGCGAAAGCCAGCTTCATGGCCTCGATCTGCAGGTGCTGGGAGCGCACCGAGTCGACCGGGATCGATCCGATGTCGAAATGCTCGAGGATGCCGAGCGCGATCAGCGCCGCGATGCCCTGGCCGTTGGGCGGAAGCTCGTGCAGCCGGTGGCCGCGGTAGTCCTGGCCGATGGGCTCGACCCATTCGGGCTTCCAGCCGGCGAGGTCGCCGACCTTCAGGCTGCCGCCGTTCTGGTTGGAGAACTTTTCCAGCGCGGCGGCGATCTCGCCGCTGTAGAAAGCCTCGCCCTTGGTGGCCGCGATGGCCTTCAGGGCGCGCGCCGCGGCCGGGAAGCGGAACAGCTCGCCGACCTCGGGCGCGCGGCCCCAGGGCAGGAAGGTCTGGGCGAAGCCCGGCTGCGCCTGCAGTACCGGCGTCGCCGCGGCCCATTTCTGCTGCACCACCGGCGGCATCAGGTAACCGCGCTCGGCGATCTCGATCGCCGGCGCCATCAGGTCGCCGAAGGGCAGCTTGCCGAAGCGCTCCGACAGCGCGACCCAGCTGCCCACCGCGCCGGGCACCGTGACCGAGTCCATGCCGCGCATCGGCGGCGTCGCGGCGTCGGCGCCGTGCTTCTTGCGGAAGTAGTCGGGCGTCCAGGCCGCGGGCGCGCAGCCCGAGGCGTTGAGGCCGTGCAGCTTCTGGCCGTCCCAGAGGATGCAGAAGGCGTCGCTGCCGAGGCCATTGCTGACCGGCTCGACCAGCGTCATGACCGCGGCGGTCGCCACCGCCGCGTCGACGGCGTTGCCGCCCTGCTGCAGGATCCGCAGGCCGGCCTGGGCCGCCAGCGGGTGCGAGGTCGAGACGACGTTGCGCGCGAAGACCGGAATGCGGGTCGTGGTGTAGGGGTTTGCGTAGTCGAATTTCATGTCAGTCGCCCGTGATCTTCCTGTCGATGATGATCTGCTTCCATTTGGCCGCGTCGGCCGCCACCATGCTCGCCAGCTGCGCCGGGGTGCTGGTGGTGGGCTCGATGCCCAGGCGCGCCAGCTTGTCGCGCACTTCCGGGTCGCTCAGCGACTGGTTGGCGGCCGTGTTGATGCGGTTCACCATGTCGGCAGGCAGCCCCTTCGGACCATAGAGGCCGAACCAGGTGTTGGATTCGAAGCCCGGCAGCACGTCGGCGATGGGCGGCAGTTCGGGCGCCAGCGGGCTGCGCTTGAGCGTGGTCACGCCCAGCGCACGCAGCCGGCCGTCGCGCACGTGCGGCATGCCGGTCGGCAGCGAGTCGAACAGCACGTCGACCTTGCCGGTGATCAGGTCGGGGATCGCCAGCGCCGTGCCCTTGTACGGGATGTGGGTGACGAAGACGCCGGCCTGCGACTTGAACAGTTCGGCCGTGAGCTGGACGATGGTGCCGTTGCCGCTCGACGCGTAGTTGAGCTTGCCGGGGTTCTTCTTCGCGTAGTCGATCCACTCGCGCACCGTCTTGGCGGGCGAGTTGTTGGGCACCAGCATGATGCTCGGCGCATCGCCCACGTGGGCGATCGGCGTGAAGTCGCGCACCGTGTCGTAGGGCAGCTTGGGGTTGATCGCCGGGCCGATCGAATGGGTGCTGGTGGTGGCCAGCAGCAGCGTGTAGCCGTCCGCCGGCGCCTTGGCGGCCATGTCGGAGCCGATCGCGCCGCCGGCGCCGGGCTTGTTGTCGATCACCAGCGTGGTGCCGAGCTTCTCGCCCATCTTCTGCGACAAGGTGCGCGCGAACAGGTCGGTGGCGCCGCCGGCCGGGAACGGCACTATCAGGCGGATCGGCTTGGTCGGGTAGCCCTGCGCGAGGCTGGCGCCGGACGCTGCCAGGCACAACGCAGCGGCACAGGCCTGGATGAACTGGTTTCGTTTCATGGTCTTTGATTGTGTTCCCTGTGGACGGAATTCCGATGCTATGCAAGGCCGAGGCATCAAGCCAGATAATCCGGTTTATCGAACTATGACTTGAACTTATGACCCGGATTGCCGGCGAAGAGATCTCCCTGCAGCAGCTGCGGGCGCTGGCGGCGGTCGCCGACACCGGCAGCTTCACCCTGGCTGCGGAGGCGCTGCAACTCACCCAGCCCGCGATCAGCCACCTGATCAAGCGCATGGAACACGAGCTCGGCCAGCCGCTGGTCGTGCGCGGCCGCCGCATCCGCATCACCAGTGCGGGCCAGATGATGGTCGACACCGCCGTGCGCGCGCTGCGCCTGATCGACGAGTCGGTCGGCGCCTGCCGCTCGCAGTCCCAGCTGCGCGAAGGGCGCGTGGTGCTGGCGGTGGGCCACCTCACGGCGGGCGCCCTGCTGCCGCCCCTGCTGGGCCGCTTCTCGCAGCAGTACCCGGCGCTCGCGACCGCGCTGATGGACAGCACGGCGGAGCAGATGATCTCGCGGATCCTGTCGCAGGAGGCCGACCTGGGCTTCGGCTCGGACATCGGCCAGCGGCACTCGGAACTGGCGACCGAGCCGCTGTTCGTCGAGCGCATGGCCCTGTTCGTTCGCGACGACCATCCGCTGGCGCAGCGGGTGGTGATCGATGCCCGCCACCTGGAGTCGCTGCCGTTCATCCATGTCAACCCGGACGCCAACGTCTGGCGCGCGGTCAGCCGGCAGCTGTCGAGCGTGGCCAACGTGTACCCGCGGGTGGTCCATCACGTGTCGATGCTGTCGACGGCCTTCGGGCTGATCCAGGCCGGCGCCGGCGTCGCGCTGCTGCCGCGCTACGTCGAGGTCCTGATGCCGGGCAACCTGCGCGCGGTGGCGGTCACGCGCCCGACGCTGGAATATCCGGTGGTCGCGGTGCGGCTGGCCAAGCATCCGCTCAACCCCGCCGCACTGGCCTTCCTGGCCATGGCGCGGCAGCACATGAAGCCGCCGCGCGCGCCCAGGCCGCCTTAAAAAAAAACGGCACTCGAAGGTGCCGTTCTTTTGCTTGCCGCGAGGGCGCAGGGGGTCATTCCTCGACGAAGGCTTCCTCGCGCTTGGACTTCACCGCCGGCAGCAGCACGATGATGAGCAGCAGCAGCGCCGCGGCCAGCAGGCCGGCCGAGATCGGCCGCGTCACGAAGACGATCCAGTCGCCGCGCGACAGCAGCAGGGCGCGGCGCAGGTTCTCTTCCATCATCGGCCCCAGGATGAAGCCCAGCAGCAGCGGTGCCGGCTCGCAGCCCAGCTTGAAGAAGGCATAGCCGATGAAGCCGAAGGCCGCCACCATCCAGATGTCGAAGGTGTTGTTGTTGGTCGAGTAGACGCCGATGGCGCAGAACAGCACGATCGCCGGGAACAGGTACTTGTAGGGCACCGACAGCAGCTTGATCCACATGCCGATCAGCGGCAGGTTCAGCACGATCAGCATCGCGTTGCCGAGCCACATCGAGGCGATCAGGCCCCAGAACAGCTCGGGGTTGCTGGTCATGACCTGCGGACCCGGCTGGATGTTGTGGATCGTCATCGCGCCGACCATCAGCGCCATCACGGCGTTGGGCGGGATGCCCAGCGTGAGCAACGGGATGAAGGAGGTCTGGGCGCCGGCGTTGTTGGCCGACTCGGGCGCGGCCACGCCGCGGATGTTGCCCTTGCCGAAGGGCACTTCGCCCGGATGCAGCTTGGTCTTCTTCTCGATCGTGTAGGCCGCGAAGGCCGCCAGCAGCGCGCCGCCCCCGGGCAGGATGCCCAGCGCCGCGCCGAGCGCCGTGCCGCGCAGCACGGCGGGCAGCATGCGCTTGAAGTCGTCCTTGGTCGGGAACAGGCCGGAGACCTTGGCGGTGAAGACTTCACGGTCTTCCTCGGGACGCGACAGGTTGGCGATGATTTCGCCGTAGCCGAACACGCCCATGGCGATGGCGACGAAGCCGATGCCGTCGGTCAGTTCGGGGATGTCGAAGCTGAAACGCGCCACGCCCGAATTGACGTCGGTGCCGACCAGGCCCAGCAGCAGGCCGAGCACGATCATCGCGATCGCCTTGAGCAGCGAGCCCGAAGCCAGCACCACGGCGCCGATCAGGCCCAGGATCATGAGCGAGAAGTACTCGGCCGGGCCGAACTTGAAGGCCAGCTCGGTCAGCGGCGGCGCGAAGGCGGCCAGGATCAGCGTGCCGACGCAGCCGGCGAAGAAGGAGCCCAGGCCGGCCGCCGCGAGCGCGGGCCCGGCCCGCCCCTTGCGTGCCATCTGGTAGCCGTCGATCACGGTCACGACCGAGGACGATTCGCCCGGCAGGTTGACCAGGATGGCGGTGGTGGAGCCGCCGTACTGGGCGCCGTAGTAGATGCCGGCCAGCATGATCAGGGCCGACACCGGGGGCAGCGCGTAGGTGGCCGGAAGCAGCATCGCGATGGTGGCGACCGGGCCGATGCCCGGCAGCACGCCGATCAGCGTGCCGAGAATACAGCCGACCAGGCAGTACAGCAGGTTGGTGAAGGTGAATGCGACACCGAAACCGAGGGATAGATTGTTCAGGAGTTCCATGTGTCGGTCCTCAGCCCGTGATGAAGGTAGGCCAGACCTGGATCTGCAGCTTGAGCGCCCAGATGAAGGCGATGTAGCTGCCGATCGCGAGCACCGTCGCGAGGATCAGCACCTTGGGCAGTTCGAAGTGGGCGCCGGCCAGGCTGGAGATGATGACCAGGGCGTAGATCGCGATGATCAGGCCCATGGCCGGCACGCCGACGCTCGGCAGGCCGCCGAGCAGGACGCCGAACGCCAGGTTGGCGCCGAGGATGTAGACCACCTGCTTCCAGGCCCACTTGCCGATGATCTCGCCGTCCTCGGTCTCGACCGTGAGGCCGGTGAACATGATCACCAGGCCGATGACGGCCATGAGGATGCCGAGCATCAGCGGGAAGTAGCCCGGGCCCATGCGGGCGCCGTTGCCGACGTTGTAGGTCGTCGCGCCCCAGGCGAAGGCGACTCCCACGACGGCGAACATCACCCCCGAGAAAAAGTCTTTCTGACTCTTGATTTTCACGAACAGTCTCCACGAAAAAACTCGATCGGAGATTGTGTGGTCAGGTGACAGTCAGCTCGATGTGGATTCCACCTATCGGATTTTCAGGGTATTCCCTGGGTGCCTCATTCCAGTGGCGGGGTGGCGCTCAGCACTTCCTCGATCGTGGTCACGCCTTCGGCGACCCGCAGGGCGCCGGCCAGCCGCAACGGCCGCATGCCGTCGACGACAGCCTGGCGGCGCAGGCCGACGGTGTTCGGCTCCTTGGTGACGAGGGCCTTGAATTCTTCACTGATGCTCAGCAGCTCGTACAGGCCCATGCGGCCCATGTAGCCGGTCATGCGGCAGTCGACGCAGCCGACCGGCTTGTAGGCCCGCACCGAGCCGCTGATCTGCCAGGGCTTGACGAACTCGGCCAGCTTCTCGCGCGTGACCGTCTCGTCGGGCTGCTTGCAGTTGGGGCACAGCGTGCGCACCAGGCGCTGCGCCAGCACGCCGAGCATCACGGCGGTGATCAGGTAGGAAGGCACGCCGAGCTCCATCAGCCGCGTGATGGCGCTCGGCGCGTCGTTGGTGTGCAGGGTGCTGAACACCAGGTGGCCGGTCAGCGCCGCCTGCACCGCCATCTCGGCGGTGGCGAGGTCGCGGATCTCGCCGACCATGATGATGTCCGGGTCCTGCCGCATCAGCGCCCGCAGGCCCTCGGTGAAGCCGAAGTCGAGCTGGTGCTGCACCTGGGTCTGGTTGAACGAGGGCTCGATCATCTCGATCGGGTCCTCGACCGTGCTGACGTTGACCTCCTCGGTCGCGATCCGCTTGAGCGTGGAGTACAGCGTGGTGGTCTTGCCGGAGCCGGTCGGCCCGGTCACCAGGATGATGCCGTGCGGGCGCGTCACCAGCTTCTCCCAGCGCTGGGCGTCGTGCGGGACGAAGCCGAGGGCGTCGAGGTCCTTGACCGCGGTGTCGGGGTCGAAGATCCGCATCACCATCTTCTCGCCGAAGGCCGTGGGCAAGGTCGACAGCCGCATCTCGACCTCGTCGCCGCGCAGGTTGCGGGTCTTGATGCGGCCGTCGAGCGGACGCCGCTTCTCGACCACGTCCATGCGACCGAGCAGCTTGATGCGCGCCACCATGGCGTTCAGCACGCCCATCGGCATCTGGTAGGCCGGGTGCAGCACGCCGTCGATGCGAAAGCGGATCATGCCCTGCTCGCGCCTGGGCTCCAGGTGGATGTCGCTGGCGCGCTGGTCGAAGGCGTACTGCCACAGCCAGTCGACCACCTGGACCACGCTCTGGTCGTTGGCATCGAGCTGCTTGTTGCTCTTGCCGAGCTCGACCAGCTGTTCGAAGCTGGCCCCGCCGGTGTTGCCGCCGGCCTTCTGCGCCGCCCGCACCGACTTGGCGAGCGAGAAGAACTCGGCCGTGTAGCGCTGGATGTCGGTCGGATTGGCGACCACCCGGCGCACCGAACGGCGCGACTGGCGCTCGACCTCGGCGATCCAGTCGGTCAGGAAGGGCTCGGCCGTGGCCACCACCACCTCGCTGGCGGTGACCTGCACCGGCAGCACCTTGTGCCGCTCGGCGTAGGCCGCGCTCATGGTGTCGGCCACCTTGCCGACGTCGACCTTGAGCGGATCGATGCGCAGGTACGCCAGCCCGGCCCGGCCGGCCAGCCACTGCGTCAGCATCTCGAGGTCGAGCGGCTTGCCGTCGCTCTCGCGCGTCATCGCGACATTGGCCAGCCGCACCATCGGCGGCTGGCGGCTCTCGGCCTGGGCGCAGCGCGCCAGCGTGCGCTTGGCCTCGACCGGCGAGATCACGCCGTCCTTGGCCAGCCACTCGATCAGGTGGCGCAGGACCAGCGGCCCTTCGTGGCGGGCGGCATCGGATGCGGTGGCGGGCAAGGCGCTCATGAGGCGGTCAACTCTGGGGTTTGAACACCCGCAGCCACTTCGGCGCAGGCAGGCCCCAGCGAGTCTGGATGCTTTGGGCCCGGTCGGCAAGCGCGGGGCGCTTCGGACGGCTGGCGCTCGCCTGGGCCAGCACCACGGTGTTGCCCTCGCGCGTCGGCTTGAAGGCCCAGACCGCCTCGGCGCCGAAGGCGGCCACGATCTTCTCGAGGCTGCGCTCGTAGCTCGACGAGCGGCCGAACAGGTTGACCGTCATCGCCCCGCCCTCGGTGAGCAGCGCGCGGCAGTCGGCATAGAAGGCCTCGCTGTCGAGCACCGGCGCCGCCGCCTCGTGGTCGTAAAGGTCGACCTGGAGCGCGTCGACCGTGCCGAGCCAGCGCGGCTTGCGGATCTCGGCGGCGGCATCGGCGACCACGACCTCGAGCTTGGCGTCGTCGGCCGGCAGCTTGAACCAGCCGCGGCAGGCCGCCACCACCTGCGGATTGAGTTCGACCGCGGTGGTGCGCATGCGCAGGGTCTTGCGGCAGAACTTGGTCAGGCTCGCCGCCCCCAGGCCGAGCTGCATCGCATGCAGTTTCGCGACGCTGGCGGGATCGACGAACAGCAGCCAGGCCATCATGCGCTGCACGTATTCGAGCTCGATCTCGAAGGGCGCATCGAGCTTCATCGAGCCCTGCACCCACTCGGTGCCCAGGTGCAGGTAGCGGACGTCGCCCCAGTCGGAGAAATTGACCTCGGGAAGGGAGAGCTTCATGGGATGACCAGGTACCTTTCAAAGACTTCGCGCCAGGCCTCGACCTTGCGATCGAAGTGCCAGCTCGCATTGGCCGCGCTCGACGAAGGCAGCCGGTGCACCGGCACGCCCAGCGCCTGCGTGTGCCGCGCATGCCGGAAACTCTCGGCGCCGTTGTGCGCGATGGCGGCGAGCCGGGGCAGCCGCAGGCTCGCGATGTCGTTCGCGACCGGGTCGCGGATGGCCGAATCGAGACTGCCTTCGCGCTCGCAGCTGGCATAGACATCCCACACGCCCAGGCCGCGGTCGAGCAGCCAGGCGCTACGCTTTTCATAGCTGTCTTCGCCCACTGGCAGCGGCTTTGCGGGCCACAGCGCCTGCAAAATCTTCCAGAAATGATTCTGCGGGTGCGCATAATACCGCTGCTGCGCGATCGACCGGGCTCCAGGAAAACTGCCGAGGATCAACAAGGCGGTGTTCCCGGAAACGATTGGCGCGAGCCCCGTGAGCACGGCCTTGGCGTCGCCTGGGCGCGAGACCGGCTTATTCATGACGACGAACACTGCACGGCCGGCCGAAACATCGGCGCCTGCGAGGAGAAGCAATGAATACGGAAGCGATCTGGATTTTCCTGACGACGCAAGGCGTGGATTTTGGCCTGAAAGTGATCGGCGCCCTGATCGCCTGGGCCGTCGGCCGCTGGCTGATCGGCCTGGCGCAGCGCCTGGTCGCCAAGGCCCTGGAGCGCGGCAAGCGCATGGATCCGACGCTGAGCCACTACCTGGTGTCGATTCTGGGCGTGCTGCTCAACATCGTCCTGATCCTTTCGATCCTCGACATGTTCGGGGTGCGCACCACCTCGTTCGCCGTGCTGCTGGCCGGCGCCGGACTGGCGATCGGCACGGCCTGGGGCGGCCTGCTGACGCACTTCGCCGCCGGGGTGTTCCTGCAGGTGCTGAGACCCTACCGGGTCGGCGACTTCGTCACGGTGGGCGGCAGCATCACCGGCACCGTCAGGGAGCTGGGACTGTTCGGCACCACCCTGGTCACGCCCGACAACGTGATCACCACGGTCGGCAACAACAAGGTGCTGTCGGATCCGATCCAGAACTTCAGCCAGTTGCCGTTCCGCCGGGTCGACGTCACCGCCAAGATCGCCAATGGCGTCGAACCCGTCCAGGCCATCGCGCTGCTCAAGGAAGCGGTGAGCCGGATCGCCAATGTCTCGAGCGAGCAGCCGCCGGACGTCGAGATCCTGCAGTTCACGCCCGAAGGCCCGCTGCTCGCGGTGCGGCCCTACACCCACACCGACCACTACTGGCAGGTGTACTTCGACACCCACAAGGCGATCGTCAGCACCTTCGGCGCCGCCGGCTATCCGACGCCCGAGACACCGCTGGTCCACCGCGCCGTCGCGCCACCCGCCGCGGCATGAAAAAACCCGCCGCGGCGGGTTTTTTCACATGGAGGCCGGGCGAGCCGCTCAGGGCTTCTTGGCGGCTTCGTTCTGCGCCGTGCCGGGAATCTTCTCGCCGATCTTGTCGCCCACCTTGCGGGTGCCGTCGGCCGCATCGGTGGCCACGTTGTCGACCGCCTTGCCGGTCGCCTTGGCGCCCTTCTCGGTGGCCTTCACGGCCTTCTTGGTGCCGTGCTTGGTCGCGTCCCAGGCTTTTTCGGAACCGGCCTTGGTCTTGTCCCAGGCCTTTTCGGTGCCGCTCTTGGTGGCGTCCCAGGCCTTCTCGCCTGCGTTCTCGGCCTTCTGGGTGGTGGTCTGCGCGACCGCCGCACCGCCGATGCAGGCAACCGCCAGGGCGAGCGCGGCCGGGAGGGTACGAACGATGGATGAGTTCATGGGAAAGCTCCTTGTATGAGTTGAAGTGACTGGCTTGCCACTGTGATGCAACGGGTGCACGGGGCCGAAGGATGACACCAAAAGCCGCTGTCGCACAGGCCCCGGACCAAGTCGGGACCTTTGCCTACGCGTTGCCCGGCCGCTCGGCCGACAGGCCGATCAGCGGATGCAGACGCGGCAGGGCGACGGCGGCGTTGCGCGTGGTGGCGGCCGCCAGCGCCGCCGGTTCGATCCCGCGCAGCCCCGCCAACACCTCGGCGATGCGCGGCAGTTCGCCGGGCTCGTTGCGCCCCTGCGGTTCGCCCGCGTCCCGCTGCGCCTGCGTCCGGTAGAGCCAGTGCGGCTGGATGTCGGGCGAGTCGGTCTCCATGACGATCGCCTCCAGCGGCAGCGTGGCGGCGAGCCGGCGCAGCTGCAGGGCGCGCTCGAAGGTCACGGCGCCGCCGAAACCCAGCTTCAGCCCCAGATCGATGCAGGCCCGGGCCTGCTGCTCGCTGCCGTTGAACGCATGCGCGATGCCCTGCCAGCGCTGTCCGGGCGCCACCTGGCGCAGGTGCTTGAGCACCTTGTCCACCGAACGGCGGACATGGATGATGACCGGCAGCCCGTGCTTGCGCGCCAGTTGCAACTGAGTGTGAAAGAAGCGCTCCTGCTTGCCGGCGTCCAGGCCCGGGACGAAGTCGTCGAGGCCGATCTCGCCCACCGCCACCAGCCGCGGGTCGTCGCGACGGCGGTCCAGCTCGGCATCGAGCAGCGCCAGGTCCTCGTCGCGCGCGGCGTCGGTGCACAGCGGATGGATGCCGAGCGCATAGGCGTCGCCCTGCCGGTGCGCGAGTTCGCGCACCGCCGCGAAGTTGAAGGCGGCCACCGCGGGAATCACGCAGAGCCCGACGCCGACCTGACTTGCGCGGGCGCGGATCCGGGGCATCTCCGTTCCGAATTCGGGCGCATCGAGGTGGCAGTGGGTGTCGACGAAGAGGGCCATCGCGCGATGATGCCCGAAGGGATGCAAGGCCGCGGAAAGCGTGCTACCGTGGTCGCTACGCCGACTCTCTTTTGCCCGGAGGTGCCCATGCGCAGGCCTGCTTTCTACAGCCGCTCACCCCGAGGGCCGCAGGATGCGGCCGGGCCCGGCGCGCCAGCCGAGGGCGAGTCGGCCCAGGCCCCCGCGAAGACGCCCCGGCCGCCCTGGCAACCGGGGCGGCGCAGCTTCGGCCTGCTGCTGGCCATGGTCCTCGCCATGGGCGGCACCGGCGCCTACCTCTGGCCCCGGCATGGCGTCCAGGCCCTGACCCAGAAGGACATCGACGCGGCCGTGCTGCGCACGCTGCAGACCCAGTCCCTGCCCTCGCCCGCGGCCCGGGCGGCCGACATCATCCGCCCCTCCGTGGTGCGCGTGGTGGGCTACGGCACCGAAAAGACCACGCCCGAGGCCAAGACCGAGAAGCGCGGCCGCAACATGGCCAAGGGCAAGCCGCCCGAGGCCACCGACGAAGTGCCCGGCAAGCAGGTCGAGCGCGGCGTCGGCACCGGCGTGGTGATCGTCGACAAGGGCGTGATCCTGACCAACTTGCACGTGGTCGCGGGCGCCGAGAGCATCCGCGTCACCTTTGCCGACGGCCTCGAGTCGCCGGCCACCATCACCGCCCTGCAGCCCGAGAACGACCTGGCCGTGCTGCAGGCCCAGAAGCTGCCCGACGACCTGATCCCGGCCACCATGCGCTCGACCGCCGACCTGATGCCCGGCGACCAGGTGGTGGCGGTCGGCTTCCCCTTCGGCATCGGCCCGTCGGTCTCGGCCGGGGTGGTGTCCGGCCTCAACCGCTCCTTCCGCTCGCCCGAGGGCAAGCAGGAACTCGGCAACCTGATCCAGTTCGATGCGGCCGCCAATCCCGGCAACTCGGGCGGCCCGCTGATCAACATGGACGGCGAGGTGCTCGGCATCGTGACCGCCATCCTGAACCCGACCCAGCAGCGCACCTTCATCGGCATCGGATTCGCGGTGCCGATCGAGAACGCCGCCACCGCCGCCGGCTCCCCGCCCTTCTGATCCCATCGACCTTCCACCGAAGAAAGCGCCCACCATGAGCACAGAGTTCGAATCGCCCTCCCCGGTCACGGCCGAACTGATGGAGCAGATCCTCTATCAGGTCAAGCGCGTGGTGGTCGGCCAGGACCGCTTTCTCGAACGCGTCATGGTCGCGATGCTGGCCGGCGGCCACCTGCTGGTCGAGGGCGTGCCCGGGCTGGCCAAGACGCTCACCGTCAAGACCCTGGCCGACACCGTGCGCGGCCAGTTCAAGCGCATCCAGTTCACGCCCGACCTGGTGCCGGCGGACCTGGTCGGCACCCGCATCTACAACCAGAAGACCGGCGACTTCAGCACCTCGCTGGGCCCGGTGTTCGCCAACCTGCTGCTGGCCGACGAAATCAACCGGGCGCCGGCCAAGGTCCAGAGCGCGCTGCTCGAGGTGATGCAGGAGCGCCAGGTCACGATCGCCGGCGAGACGCACAAGGTGCCGCGCCCCTTTCTCGTGATGGCGACCCAGAACCCGATCGAGACCGAAGGCACCTACCCGCTGCCCGAGGCGCAGGTCGACCGCTTCATGATGAAGGTGCTGGTCGACTACCCGACCGACGAGGAAGAGTTCGTGATCGTCGAGCGCGTGATCGGCCCGCCGGTCGAGGCCATGCCGGTCGCGACCACCGACCAGCTCGCCGTGCTGCAGGCCGAAGCCCAGCGGGTCTATGTCGACCCCTCGCTGATCCAGTACGCGGTGCGGCTGGTGTCGGCCACGCGCACCCCCGAGAAGCACGGCCTGAAGGACATGCGGCGCTTCATCACCTTCGGCGCCAGCCCGCGCGCCAGCATCAACCTGACCCAGGGCGCCCGCGCGCTGGCCTTGCTGCGCGGCCGCAGCTACGCCCTGCCCGAGGACATGACCGCGCTGGTGCCCGACGTGCTGCGCCATCGCGTGACGCTCTCGTACGAAGGCCTCTCCGAGGGCCTGACGCCCGACAGCCTGGTCGACCGAATCATGCGGGCCGTGCCCGCGCCAGCCAAGCCCCTAGAGCATGAAAAGCTGGTGGCCTAAGCGCGGCAGAGCCGCCAACGACGAGCAGCTCGCGGCGGTCGAGGCCGCGGCCAGCGGCGTCGAGCGGGCGCTGCGCCGCCTCGAGTGGACCGTGATCCGCCGGCTCGACGGCCTGCTGCAGGGCGACTACCGCACCCTGATGCGCGGCACCGGCCTGGACCTGGCCGACCTGCGCGAATACCAGCACCACGACGACGTGCGCCACATCGACTGGAACGTCACGGCGCGGCTGCAGACGCCGCACGTGCGCGTCTTCACCGAAGACCGCGAGATGGCCGCCTGGTTCGTGCTCGACCTGAGCCGCTCGGTCGACTTCGGCTCCGGCGTCAAGGCCAAGCGGGAGATCTCCGCCGGCTTCGTCGGCGTCATCGCGCGCCTGCTCACGCGCCACGGCAACCGGGTCGGCGCGATGGTCTACGGCAACGACGTCGAAGCCGTCATTCCGCCGCGCACCGGCCGGCGCCATGTGCTGCACCTGCTGCATGCCATGGAGCGCCGCCCGGCCGAGCGCGTGCCCGACCAGAAGGGCATGACCCGGCTGGCCGACCTGCTCAAGTCCGCCGCCGTGCTGATCCCGCGCCGCTCGACGGTGTTCGTGGTCTCCGACTTCGTCACCGAGCCCGGCTGGGAGCGGGCACTGTCGCACCTGGTCCAGCGCCACGACGTGGTCGCCGTGCGCCTGTTCGACCCGCTCGAACTCGAACTGCCCGACCTCGGGCTGGTGCCGCTGCGCGATGCCGAGACCGGCGAGCAGCTGTGGGTCGACACCCATGACGCGGGCTTTCGCAAGCGCTTCGCCCGCATCGCCGCCGAGCGCGAGGCCACCCTGCGCGAAGCGCTGGCCAAGATCGGCGTCGACGCGCTCGAGCTCTCGACCGCGGACGACCTGGTCGAAGCCATCGTGCGCTTCGCGGACATGCGCAAGCGCCGCGTCAGGCGCGGACAATCGAATTCCAAGGTGGTGGCCGCATGAACTTCCTCTGGCCTCAATTTCTCTGGCTGCTGCTGGCGATACCGCTGCTGGTGCTGCTGTATCTCTGGCTGATCCGGCGCAAGAAGAAGCTGGCGCTGCGATTCGCCAGCCTGTCGATCGTGCGCGAGGCCATGAGCGCCGGCCAGAGCGTGCGGCGCCACATCCCGCCGCTGCTGTTCCTGCTGGCCTTGACCGCGATGCTGATCGCCGCCGCGCGGCCGATGGCGGTCGTGGTGCTGCCGTCGAACCAGCAGACCATCATCCTGGCGATGGACGTGTCGGGCAGCATGCGCGCGGCCGACGTCCAGCCGAACCGGCTGGTGGCCGCCCAGGAGGCGGCGAAGAGCTTCCTGAAGGATCTGCCGCGCACGGTCAAGGTCGGCATCGTCGCCTTCGCGGGCAGCGCGCAGGTGGCGCAGCTGCCGACCACCAACCGCGACGACCTGGTGACGGCGATCGACTCCTTCCAGCTGCAGCGCGCCACCGCCACCGGCAACGCGATCGTGGTGTCGCTCGCCACGCTGTTCCCCGACGCCGGCATCGACATCTCCGACTTCGCGCCCAAAAGCCGGCAGACCGGTGTCGCCATCGACCGCGCCGGCAAGCCGCCGCCGAAGGAATTCACGCCGGTCGCGCCGGGCTCCTACACCTCGGCCGCGATCATCATGCTGACCGACGGCCAGCGCACCACCGGGGTCGATCCGCTCGATGCGGCCAAGGTGGCGGCCGAGCGTGGCGTGCGCGTCTACACGGTCGGCATCGGCACGGTCGACGGCGAGACCATCGGCTTCGAGGGCTGGTCGATGCGGGTGCGGCTCGACGAGGAAACACTCAAGGCGATCGCCAACAAGACCTCGGCCGAGTACTTCTATGCCGGCACCGCCAACGACCTCAAGAAGGTCTACAACACCCTGAGCTCGCGGCTCACGGTCGAGAAGAAAGAGACCGAGATCTCCGCCCTGTTCGCGATGGGCGCCGCCGCCCTGGCGCTGCTGTCGGCCGGCTTGTCGCTGCTCTGGTTCAACCGCATCCTGTAGCAGCGCGGCGCACGCGGCTTGCACCTTGGTGCAGGCCGGCCTGCCCCTTGGTCGGGTTGCGCCCGTCCTGTCAGCCACCCTAAATTCGAGGCGCCCGGCCTGGCGCCCTCGCGGCGCTCCGGCCGCGCGCATGCCCCAAGGCAGCGGAGCAATGTCCGCGGCCGGGCCGCGGCACCGGAGGGATCTTCCACGTGTTCAGTCAGCTTGCCGACATGCTGCGCGCGCAGCCGGAAATCGCACTCTTCGGCGTGCTGGCGCTGGGCTATGCCTTCGGCCAGATCCGCTTCGGCCCGATCCAGCTCGGCGGCGTCTGCGGCACGCTGATCGTCGCGCTGCTGGTCGGGCAGCTCGGCATCACGCTCGACGACGGCGTGAAGAACACCTTCTTCATGCTCTTCATCTTCGCCCTCGGCTACGCGGGCGGTCCCCAGTTCTTCGCCAACCTCGACGCCAAGGGCCTGCGCATGGGGCTGCTGTGCCTGGTCGAGGTGGTGGTGGTGATCGGGCTGGTGGTCGGCGCCACCAGGATGTTCGGCTTCGACCAGGGCACGGCGGCCGGCCTGATGGCCGGGGCCGCCACCGAATCGGCGGTGGTCGGCACGGCGACCGATGCGATCTCCAAGCTGGCCCTGCCGCCGGACGAGATCCGCCAGCTGCAGGCCAACGTGGTGACGGCGTATTCGATCACCTATGTGTTCGGGCTGATCACGATCGTGGTGGTGACGAGCC
This sequence comes from Variovorax davisae, assembly GCF_030316845.1. Classification (GTDB taxonomy): domain Bacteria; phylum Pseudomonadota; class Gammaproteobacteria; order Burkholderiales; family Burkholderiaceae_C; genus Variovorax; species Variovorax davisae. Next base: position 444,777 of record NZ_JASZYS010000004.1, on the reverse strand, counting down.
AGATCTTTCCGCTGCTGCTGCGCATCAACCTGCGCGAAGAGGCCGACAAGCTCTGGCGTTCCATGGGCGGCGCGGACGACGGCGCCGACACCGCGCTGGCGGCGCCCGAGATGGTGGGTCGCGTGTTCGAGGTCACGGCGGGCCAGGGCCGCACGGTCGGCGCGCTGATGGACCCTTTCAAGCGGCGGGTCGGCATCGAGCGGGTGCGGCGCGGCGATCGGTTCCTGGCGATCGACGCCGCGCTGCGCCTCGAAGCCGGCGACCGCGTGCTCGTCATCGGCCAGCGCGCCGCGATGGTCGAGGTGGCCGGCCAGCTCGGGCGCGAGTGCGCCGACACGGCGGACTTCGACGCCGTGATGGAAACCGTCGAGGTGATGCTGAACCAGCCCGAGTGGTTCGAGCGCGAGCTGCGCGTGCTCAAGGCCGATCGCGTCGGAACGATCGGCGCGCTCCCCAGGCTGCCGCAGAACCTGCACGTCGTGGGCGTGGTCCGCGACGGCCACGCCATGCCGCTGCTGCCGGACCTCCAGCTGAAGAAGCGCGACGTGCTGAAGCTCTACGGGCCGGCCGCCGACATGCAGCAGGTCGTGCCGCTGTTCGGCCTGCCGGTGGTCCGTTCGACGCGCAGCAACCTCGGCTACATGGCCGCCGGGATCCTGCTCGGCGTCTTCATCGGCGGCTTCAGCATCAAGCTCGGCGGCATTCCGTTCGCGCTCGGCACCGGCGGCGGCGCCCTGCTCACCGGCCTGGTGTTCGGCTGGTTCCAGGCCCGCAACCCGCACCGCCTGAGCATTCCCGAAGGCGCGCTGTCGCTCATGAAGGACATCGGCCTCGCCACCTTCATCGCCTGCGTCGGGCTGGCCTCGGGGCCGCAGGCGCTCACGCTGATCCGCAAGTTCGGCGTCGCGCTGCCGCTGCTGGGCATCGCGATCGCGGTGGTGCCGGCCTGCGTCTCCCTGTGGGTCGGGCGGCGCCTGCTGAAGATCGAAACGCCCGTGCTGCTCGGCGCCATCGCCGGCCAGCAATGCAGCACGCCGGCGCTGAGCGCGATCCAGAACGTGGCCGGCAACACCACGCCCCTGCTGGGCTACACCATCACCTATGCCATCTCGAACGTGATCCTGCCGCTCATGGGGCCGCTGATCGTGGGCATCGTCGGGGTGCTGAACGCGGGCTGACACGCAAGCTTTCGAAAGGACTCGTCACCATGGAATGGCTTCACGACCTCTTCAAGCGATCGCCCGAAATGGCGCTCTTCCTGTCGCTTGCCGTCGGCTACTGGATCGGCAAGATCAAGTTCGGCAAGTTCCAGCTCGGCGGGGTGGCGGGCTCGCTGCTGGTCGCGGTGGTGGTCAGCCAGGTCGGCGTGCAGGTCGACGCCGGCGTGAAGGCGGTGCTGTTCGCGCTCTTCATCTACGCGGTGGGCTTCGAGAGCGGGCCGCAGTTCTTCAGCTCGCTCGGGCGGCAGTCGATCAAGGAAATCGTGCTCGCCGTGGTGATGGCGGCCACGGGCCTCGCGACGGTCATCGTCATGGCCAAGCTGTGCGGGCTCGACAAGGGCCTCGCCGCGGGCGTGGCGGCCGGTGGCCTCACGCAGTCGGCCATCATCGGCACGGCCGGCGACGCGATCGCCAAGCTCGGGCTCGCGGCCGATGAAACCCAGCGGCTCCAGGCCAACGTGGCGATCGGCTATGCGGTGACCTACGTGTTCGGTTCCTTCGGCGCCATCATCGTGTGCGTCAACATCCTGCCGAAGTTCATGGGGCGCTCGATCCGCGACGATGCGATCGCGGCCGAGACCGCGATGCAGGCCGGCCAGGCCGCGCTCGGCCCCGACCAGCAGGCCGCGGCGCCGGCGCTGGTGGGCCGCATCTACCAGCTGGGCGCCGACACCGGCCGCACGGTGCACGACATCGAGTTCGAGACGCCGGACACCACGATCACGATCGAGCGCGTCAAGCGCGCCGGCAGGTTCATCGAGGTCGGCCCCGAGCTCAAGCTGCAGAAGGGCGACATCGTGCTGGTGGTCGGCCGCCGCGAGGCGGTGGTTGCAAGCGCCTCGATCCTGGGCAAGGAGCTCTACGACGTCGAAAGCATGGAGCTCACCATGCAGCGGCGCGAGATCGTGCTGACCAACAAGAATCTCGACCGCAAGACGATCGGCGAGATCCGCGACGCGACGAACAGCGCCACCCGCCACGGCGTCTTTCTGGTGAGCATCGCCCGCGCCGGCAAGGACCTGCCGTTGAAGCCGGACACGGTGGTGCAGGTCGGCGACATGGTGACGATCTTCGGCGCCGAGCAGGACCTCAAGCGGGTGTCGGCACGCATCGGCGAGGTGATCGTGCAAACCAACAAGACCGATTTCGTCTACCTCGGCGCCGGCCTGGTCGTGGGCCTGCTGATCGGCCTGGTGAGCGTCAAGCTCGGCGACATTCCGCTCACGCTCGGCAGCGGCGGCGGTGCGCTGCTGTCGGGCCTGCTGTTCGGCTGGTTCCGCGCCAGGCGCCAGACCTTCGGCGCCCTGCCGTCCAGCGCCAGCCAGCTGCTCAAGGACCTGGGCCTGGCAGGTTTCGTGACGGTGGTGGGCCTGTCCTCGGGCCTGCAGGCGGTGGAGACCATCAAGGCGCACGGCCTGACCATCTTCGGCGTCGGCGTGGTGGTGACCATCGTGCCGATGATCCTCACGATGCTCGTCGGCCGCTACCTGCTGCGCTACGAGAACGTGGCGATCTTCGCCGGTGCGCTCTCGGGCTCGCGCAGCGCCAATCCGGCCTTCGGCGAAGTGCTCGACAAGGCCGAGAACGCCATTCCCACGGTGCCGTTCGCGATCACCTACGCGCTCGCGAACGTGCTGCTCACGCTGCTCGGGCCCCTGATCGTGGCGCTCGCGTGAGCACCCCCGCACAAGCTTCCCTTTTTTTCCGCACCCCGAAACCCAAGGAGCAATCATGGACTTCAGCGACGTCGAGAACATGGGCAGCCTGAGCCCGTTCGAACTCAAGGATGCATTGATCAAGGTCGCTTCCGCGGGTGACCGGCTGATGCTCAACGCCGGGCGCGGCAACCCGAACTTCCTGGCCACCACGCCGCGGCACGGCTTCTTCCAGTTCGGCCTGTTCGCGATGAGCGAGGCCGAGCGTTCCTACGTGTACATGGACGACGTCGGCGGCTTTCCCCAGCGCGAAGGCATCGAGGCGCGCTTCGAAATCTTCACCCGCACGCACCGCAACGTGCCAGGCGTGCGCTTCATCGAGGCCGCGGTCTCCTATGTGCGCGACCAGCTGGGCCTGTCGGCCGGCGATTTCATCTACGAGATGTGCGAGGCCATCCTGGGCTGCAACTACCCGGTGCCCGACCGCATGCTGCGGCTGTCGGAAATCATCGTCGGCCACTACATCCACCGCGAGATGATCGGCACCCACCCCTTCGTCGGCAAGTTCGACATGTATGCGGTCGAGGGCGGCACGGCAGCCATGACCTACCTGTTCAACAGCCTGCGCGAGAACCACCTGATCTCGCCCGGCGACACGATCGCCCTCGGCATGCCGATCTTCACGCCCTACATCGAGATCCCGCACCTCAACGACTACCGGCTGGTCGAGATGAACATCGAGTGCGGCCCGGAAACGAACTGGCAGTACACGAAGAAGGAGCTGCAGAAGCTGCTCGACCCGAAGGTGAAGGCCTTCTTCCTGTGCAACCCGAGCAACCCGCCCTCGGTGCGGATGAGCGACGAGGTGCTCGCGTCCCTGGTGGAGATCGTCAAGAAGCGGCCCGACCTCATCATCCTGACCGACGACGTCTACGGCACCTTCGCCGACGACTTCACCTCGCTGTTCGCGATGTGCCCGCACAACACGATCCTGGTGTATTCGTTCTCGAAGTACTTCGGCGCCACCGGCTGGCGCATGGGCGTGGTCGCCACCCACGAGGACAACATCCTCGACCGCCGGATCGCCGCGCTGCCCGAGGCGACCCGCAAGGAGCTCGACGAGCGCTACAGCTCGATCACCACCGATCCGCGCGGCCTCAAGTTCATCGACCGGCTGGTGGCCGACAGCCGCACCGTGGCGCTGAACCACACGGCGGGCCTGTCGACGCCGGTGCAGGCGCAGATGGTGATGTTCTCGCTGTTCTCCCTGATGGACGAGCCGCAGGCCTACAAGGCGGCCATGAAGCGCATCGTGCTGCGCCGCAAGCAGGCGCTCTACAAGGAGCTGGGCATCCCGATGGTGTTCGACCCGAACTCCGTGCGCTACTACCACCTGCTCGACATGGAGGACATCATCACGCAGATGTACGACGCGACCTTCGCGGCCTGGACGATCAAGCAGTTCAGGCCCAACGAGGCGCTGTTCCGGCTGGCGCGCGACACCGGGGTCGTGCTGCTGCCGGGCCGGGGCTTCGGCACGCCGCACGCGTCGGGCCGCGTGTCGCTGGCCAACCTCAACGAGTACGACTATGCCAACATCGGCAAGTCCATTCGCACCATGATCTCGGAGTACCACGAGATCTACGAGAAGCAGGATGGCGCCGGCAGCAAGGGCGCCGCCAGGCCGAAGAACGCGAAGAAGGGCAGGAAATAACCCACATCGGAAAGAAGGCAGGACAACGGATGTTCGATCTCAAGGGCAAGGTGGCGCTGGTCACGGGCGGCAATGGCGGCATCGGGCTCGGCATGGGGCTGGGCCTGGCGAAGGCGGGTGCGCGCGTCGTGGTGGCAGCGCGCGATGCGCAGAAATCGGCGGCCGCCGTCGACGCCTTGAAGGCGGCCGGCAGCGACAGCTTCGCGCTCCAGGCCGACGTGACGAACGAGGACTCGGTGGCGGCGCTGTTCGACCAGCTGGCGGCGCGCTGCGGCCGGCTCGACATCCTCGTCAACAACGCCGGCACGACGGTGCGCAAGCCGGTGGACCAGCTCGCGCTGGCCGAGTGGCACCAGGTGATGGACACCAACCTGACGAGCGCCTTCCTGTGCTGCCGGGCCGCGCATCCGCACCTGAAGGCAGCCGGCGGCGGCAAGATCATCAACATCGGCTCGATGATGTCGATCTTCGGCGCACCCTATGCGCCGGCCTACGGCGCGAGCAAGGGCGGCATCGTGCAGCTCACCCGCGCGATGGCCGCCTCGTGGGCGGCCGACGGCATCCAGGTCAACGCGGTGCTGCCGGGCTGGATCCAGACCGACCTGACCGATGGCGCGCGAGCCCAGGTGCCAGGGCTCAGCGAGCGGGTGGTGGCCCGCACCGCGGCCGGCCGCTGGGGCCGGCCCGAAGACCTGGCGGGCATTGCGGTGTTCCTGGCCAGCGCGGCGTCGGACTTCGTGACCGGCACTGCGATCCCGGTCGACGGCGGCTACTCGATCGCCGCATAGGGCTGGGCGCCCTTCCGGGCGCCCTCGCGGCCGGGCATCGGAAAAGCCGATGCAGCTGCAAGGAAAAGGCGACTTTGTAGCGCAGCGCTGAGCCCACATCATCGACTCCATTGCAGCAAGCCATGGAGTTGGACGAGATGATTCGAACGGGCGAACAACAAGCGAACGCCTTCGCGCCCCCCGCCACACCCGCCTTTCGCTTCGACGGCTCGGGCACGCTGTGCCGGGTCGGGCTGATCTACATCGCCTCGAGCATCGTCATGGACGCCGAATGGGCCGCCATGGCGGCGCCCGGCGTGTCGATCCACACCACACGCATCAAGCTGCCCAAGGTGACGGTGGAGGGCATCGAGCAGATGATGGATTCGCCCGAGCTGGCGCAGGCCGCGCGCCTGGTGGGCTCGGCACCCATCGACCTGCTGTGCTTCGGCGGCACCAGCGCCTCGTTCCTGCACGGCACCGCCTACGACCACGCGCTGATCGCCAAGATGAAGCAGTGGGTGCCCGGGCCGCTGGTCAACACGGCATCGACCGCCACGCTGGCGGCGCTCAAGAAGGTGGCAGCCGGCAAGGTCGCGCTCGCCACGCCCTACGTGGATGCGGTGCACGCCAAGGCGATCCGCTTCCTGGAAGAGAACGGGCACCCCGTCGTGCGCCATGCCAACCTGCGCATCGACGAGGACCGCGCGCTGGCCGAGGTGCCGCTTTCGCAGGTCTATGACCTGGTGCGCTCGGTGGACCATCCCGAAGCCAGCGCGATCTTCATCAGCTGCACCAATTTCCGCTCGGTCGGCGCCATCGAGGCGCTGGAGCAGGCGCTCGGCAAGCCGGTCATCTCGGCCGTGCAGGCCTCGTTCTGGCACTGCCTCGAACTGCTGCAGATCGCCGGCGCCCGGCCCGGCTACGGGCAGCTCTTCGACGGCCGCATCGCGCCCGGCGCCTGACATTGCGCTTCGTCTCCCCTGCTTCCAACTCTCCGAGAATCCTCGCCATGCAACCCATTCGACGTCTTCTGCTCACCGCGGCCTGCGCCTTGCTGGCCACCGGCGGCGCCCAGGCACAGACCGCGCTCGACAACATCGTCAAGACCGGCGTGATCCGCATCGCCGTGCCCACCGACTACCCGCCCTACGGCTTCGTCGGCACCGACCTGCAGCCGCAGGGACTGGACATCGACATGGCGCGCTACGTGGCCGGCAAGCTCGGCGTCAAGGCCGAGCTGGTGCCGGTGACCAGCACCAACCGCGTGCCCTACCTGCAGACGCGCAAGGTCGACATCGTGATCTCGACGCTGGCGCGCAACGCCGAGCGTGAGAAGGTGGTCGACTTCACGACCGCGGCCTACTCGCCCTTCATCAGCGCCGTGTTCGCCCCCAAGACGCTGGCCGTCAAGAGCTTCGCCGATCTCGACGGCAAGTCGGTGGGCGTGACGCGCGGCACCATCGAGGACCAGGAGCTGACCAAGGTGCTGCCCAAGGGCGCCAACCTGATGCGCTTCGAGGACCATGCGGCCACCATCACCGCGATGGGTGCCGGCCAGGTGGCGGCGGTGGGCAGCAGCCAGCCGGCCGTCTCCAAGCTGATCCAGAACCAGCCGCAGATGGGCCTGGAGAACAAGCTCATGCTGAGCCAGAGCCCCAACTACATCGGCGTGCCGAAGGGCGAGGACAAGCTGCGCGAGCGCATCAACGAGATCGTGATCGAGGCCCGCAAGTCGGGTGAGTCGGACCGGATGTCGACCCGCTGGCTGGGCCGCGCGGTGGGCGACATCCCGATGTGAGGCGTCAGCCCATCTGCAGCAGGATGTCGCGGACCCGGTCCAGCGACGGATCGATGTCGTCCGTGTCGATTGCACCGTAGCCCAGCATGAGCCCCTGGCGGGGTGCCTCGAAGTGCGAGAAGACCTCGAGCGGGTAGAGCCCGACGTCGACCCGGCGTGCCAGCCTCAGCAGGGTCTCCATGTCGATCGGCTTTCTGCAGAGCGCCGCCAGGTGGATGCCCGCGGTCGCCGGCACCGTTTCGAACCAGGGCGACAGGTCGCCGTCGAAGCGCCGCATGATGCGCTCGCGCCGCTCGACATAGACCGCGTGGCAGCGGCGGATGTGCTTGTGGAGGCCGCCGTCCGCGATGAACTTGGCCAGCGCCCACTGGGCCGGCGTGGCCGTGTGCCAGTCGCTCAGGTGCTTGGCGATGCAGACCGCCTGCAGGATGGCGGGCGGCGCGATCAGGTAGCCCAGGCGCAGTTCGGGCGACAGGGTCTTCGAGAAGGTGCCGACGAAGGCGACGCTGCCTCGCGTGTCCATGCTCTGCAGCGAGTCGGTGGGGCGCCCCTCGTAGCGGAATTCGCTGTCGTAGTCGTCCTCGATGACGATCGCGCCGATCGCGTGGGCGCGCGCCAGCAGCGCCTCGCGGCGGCGCTGGCTCATCGGCATGCCGAGCGGGAACTGGTGCGCCGGCGTCACGTAGACCAGCCGCGTGCCGTCCGGGATCCGTTCGACCTGCAGGCCCTCGGCATCGACCGGGATGCCGACCACCTCGGCCCCCTGGGCGCCGAACAGCAGGCGTGCCGGCGGATAGCCGGGCTCCTCGACCGCCACCAGGCTGCCCGGCTCGACCAGCACCCGGGCCACCAGGTCGAGCGCCTGCTGGGCGCCGTTGGTGACGATGACGTCATCGACGCCGCAGCGCACGCCGCGGGCGAAGGCGGCGTGCCGGGCGATCGCCTCGCGCAGCACCGGCATGCCCTCGACCGGCCCATAGAGGCCGCGCGAGCGTGCCCCTTCGCGCAGCGCGTGCAGCACGCAGCGGCGCCATTCGGCATGCGGGAACAGGCTGCGCGCAGGCGCCCCGCCGATGTATTCGTAGCGTGAGTGGCCGGCCGGCGCCGGGTGGCGCAGCGGCGTGTCCATGCGGCGCCAGCGCTCGGCGACCGCCGCGCCGGCGAAGGACGGGCTCGCGGCCGGCGGCGCCGCGGACCGCACCGTGTCGGCGACGAAGGTGCCGCTGCCGACGCGGCCGACCAGCAGCCGGTCGAAGGTGAGCCGCGCATAGGCTTCCGAAACGGTCTTGCGCGACAGGCCGAGTTGTTCGGCGAGCAGCCGCGAGGGCGGCAGCTTTTCGCCCGCGGCCAGCCGGCCGGCGCGGATCGAATCCCTCAGCTGCCGGTAGAGCTGCCCGGCGAGGTCCTTGTCACCGTCGATGACGACGTGCAACTCCATGCGATTGGACTCCTGCAAATGGCCCGGATTGGCCGCCCGCGAGAGGGCCAGGGCTTTTTAGCATGGGGCCATCCTCATCACCCAACGGAGCAACACCATGGAACAACGACTCGATTTCTACAAGGCCTCCCCCGACGCGCTGAAGGCGCTGATCTCGCTCGAAGTGGCGGTCGGCAAGCTGGGCCTCGAGCCCGCCCTGCTCGACCTCGTGAAGCTGCGCGCCTCGCAGATCAACGGCTGCGCCTTCTGCGTCGACCTGCATGCGAGCGACTTGCGCAAGAAGGGCGAGACCGAGCGGCGCCTCTACGCCGTCCCGGTGTGGCGCGAGACGCCTTTCTTCACCCCGCGCGAACGCGCCGCCCTGGCCTGGACCGAAGCCATCACCCAGGTCGCGACCCAGCACGCGCCCGATCCCGACTACGAGGCCCTGAGTGCCGAATTCAGCGAGCGCGAGCGGGTCGACCTGACGCTCGCGATCGGCGTGATCAACAGCTGGAACCGGCTGTCGATCGGCTTCCGCAAAACCCTGACCGCCTAGACGGCGCGCCATGAGCGCCCGGCTGGTGCGGCAGGCCAAGCGCAGCCGGGCTGCTCGCCAGAACTGACGTCGCCTGCCACCGGCTGGCGCAGCTGAGACACGTTGCCCTAGGGATCGACCCCATCGCAAGGCATGAAGCCCCGGAACGCAGCGCCGTGTTCTCACGCCGCCGCGGCGGTTGCTCGACGACGATCCGGACGGCCACGGCAGCGGCGGGCGCGACGATGAAGAGCTGCAGCGTCGGCGAGTCGCGGCCCGCGATGCTGTCGCGTTGCGAGTAGCATGGCGCTGAAACGCCCCTCCCCGGCGTTGCTTGACGTGCCATGAACACCTCGCCCGGCTCCCGGGGCCTGCCCCGCCGCAGCATTGCCGCCGCTGCCATCGCCTTGCCGGCCTTCTGGCTGGGCCCGCGGGCGCAACCTGCCGCGCCCCGGCGACCCACGCCCTCGCAGACCGAAGGCCCGTTCTATCCGGTCGCCCTGCCGGCCGACACCGACGCCGACCTGCTGCACAACGGCCCGCTGAACTACGCCACCACCCAGCCGGCCTGGGTCGACGGCACGGTCACCGATCTGGACGGGCGCGCGCTGCGTGGCGCCCAGGTCGAGATCTGGCAGTGCGACGAAGCCGGCCACTACCACCACCCCGGCGACGGCGACCGCGCCGATCGCGCTTTTCAGGGCTTCGGGCGTGTCATGGTCGACGACCAAGGGCGCTACCGCTTCCGCACCCTCCGGCCGGTGCCCTACAGCGGGCGCACGCCCCACATCCACTTCAAGGTCAAGCTGGGCACGCGCGAACTGCTGACCACCCAGCTCTACGTGGAAGGCGCACCGGACAACGCCCGCGACGGGCTGTGGCGTCGTCTCTCGGAGTCCGAGCGGGCCGCGCTCACCGTGCCCTTCGCGCGCGCGCCGGACGGCTGGAAGGCCAGCTTTCCGATCGTCGTCGGCGCCTGAGCGCCGGTCAGCCCGCCAACCGCCCCGCGGTGAGCCGCAGCACCCGGTCGCAGCGCCCCGCCAGGCTCTCGTCGTGGGTCACCATCACGAAGGCGGTGCCGCGGTCGCGCGCCAGCTGCAGCATCAGCGCGAACACGCCGTCGGCGGTGGCGCGGTCGAGGTTGCCGGTGGGCTCGTCAGCCAGCACGCAGTCGGGCTGCGTCACCAGCGCGCGCGCGATCGCCACCCGCTGGCGCTCGCCGCCCGACAACTCCGCCGGCCGGTGCTGCACCCGCTCGCCCAGGCCCACGGCCGTCAGCATGGCCGCCGCCGCATCGCTCGCCTGGGCCGGCGGCAGGCGGCGGATCTTGAGCGGCATGGCGACGTTGTCGAGCGCGCTGAATTCCGGCAGCAGGTGATGGAACTGGTAGACGAAGCCGAGGTGCCGGTTACGCAGCCGGCCCTGCTCGGCGGCATCGACATGCGCGATGTTTTCGCCGTGCAGCTCGACGCTGCCCGCGGTCGGGGCGTCGAGGCCGCCCATCAGGTGCAGCAGCGTGCTCTTGCCCGAGCCCGAGGCGCCGACGATCGCCAGCGTCTCGCCGGCGCGGACGTCGAGGTCGACGCCGTGCAGCACGGTGAGGTCGATGCGGCCTTCATGGAAGCGCTTGGTCAGTCCGCGGACCTTCAACACCACGTCACTCATAGCGCAGCGCCTCCGCCGGGTTGACGCGGCTCGCGCGCCAGCTCGGATAGAGGGTGGCGACGAAGGCCAGCACCAGCGAGATGACGGTGATCGGCAGGATGTCGCCGCGCTGCGGGTCGCTCGGCATCTTGCTGATCAGGTAGATGTCCTTGGGCAGGAAGCTGGCATGAAAGAGCCGCTCGAGCGCCGGCACGATGACGTCGATGTTGTAGGCGATGCCCAGCCCCAGCAGCAGCCCGCCGAGGGTGCCGATGACGCCGACCATCGCGCCCTGCACGACGAAGATGCCCATGATGCTTTTCGGGCTGGAGCCCAGCGTGCGCAGGATCGCGATGTCGGCGCGCTTGTCGGTCACGGTCATGACCAGGGTCGAGACCAGGTTGAAGGCCGCCACCGCGACGATCAGCGTGAGGATGATGAACATCATGCGTTTCTCGACCTGCACCGCCGCAAACCAGGTCTTGTTGGCGCGGGTCCAGTCGCGGATCAGGAACTGGCCCGGCAGCGTGGCCGCCAGCTGGTCGGCCACCTCGCGCGCCTGGTGCAGGTCCTTGAGCTTGAGGCGCACGCCGGTCGGGCCTTCGAGGCGGAACACGCGGGCCGCGTCCTCGGCGTGGATCATCGCCAGCGCCGAGTCGTACTCGTAGTGGCCCGAGTCGAAGGTGCCGACCACGGTGAAGGGCTTGAAGCGCGGCATCACGCCGGCCGGCGTGACCTGGCCGCCCGGGGCCACCAGCGTGACCTGGTCGCCGACCCGCACGAACATCGAGCGCGCCAGCTCGATGCCCAGCACGATGCCGAACTCGCCCGGCACCAGCTTGTCGAGCGCGCCCTGCTGCGCGGTGGTCGAGATGTCGGTCACCTGCGGCTCCAGCTTCGGATCGATGCCGCGGATCAGGGCGCCCTTCATGTCCTCGCCGCGCGCCAGCAGCGCCTGCGCCGCGACGAAGGGTGCGACGCCGATCACCTCGGGGTTCTTGCGCGCCTCGGCCATGATGGCGTCGATGTCGGCCAGCGCCTGGCCGTCGCGCGAGAAGATCTCGATGTGGGAGATCACGCCGAGCATGCGGTCGGTGACTTCCTTCTGGAAGCCGTTCATCACGCTCAGCACGATGATCAGCGCCGCCACGCCCAGCGCGATGCCGAACATCGAGACGCCGGAGATGAAGGAGATGAAGCCGTTGCGCCGCGTGGCCCGGCCGGCTCGGGTGTAACGCCAGCCGAGTTGCAGTTCGTAGGGGAGTCGCATAAGGAAACAATTGTGGCATCCCGGACAATAGGCCCATGTCCGCACCGCCCAACGCCCGCCATCTGCTCGTTCCCTTCGCCGGCCGGGGCTCCCCCGCCTGCCGCGCGGCGCTGGCCGGCCTGCGGCTGCCCAAGCTCGAAACCTTGCTGGCCCGGCTCGCGCGGGTGCACGAGGACACCCAGGACGACAGCACCCGCTCGCCGCCGCACGAGCGCGCCCTGGCCGAGGCGCTCGGCATCGCGGCCGCCGACGGCTGCATTCCCTGGGCCGCGCTGGAAGCGACACGCTCCGGCCTGGGTCCGACCGAGGGCGGCCAGGCCTGGGGCGTCGCCACGCTGTGCCATTGGCAGGTGGGCATCGACGACGTGATGCTGGGCGATCCGGCCGCGATCGAGATCGACGCCGAGGAGTCCGATGCGCTGCTGGCGGCGGCCCTGCCGTTCTTCGAGGAAGACGGCATCGCGCTGCATGCCTCGGCGACGCCGGGCCGCTGGCTGGCGCAGGGACCGATCTTCGACGGCCTGGCGACGGCGTCGATCGACCGCGCGGTCGGCTTCCCGATCTCGCAGTGGTCGCCCCTGTCCGACGCCGGCCGGCCGCTGCGCCGGCTGCAGAACGAGATGCAGATGCTGCTCTACACCGAACGCGTGAACGACGCCCGCGCCGCCCGCGGCGTGCCGCCGATCAATTCCTTCTGGCTCAGCGGCACCGGCGTGCTGCCCGCCGGCTTCACCGTGCCGCAGGCTGGCCCCACCGTGGCCGATGCGCTGCGCACCCCCGCCCTGCGTGACGACGGTGCCGCCTGGGCCTCGGCCTGGCAGGCCCTCGACGCCGGCCCGGTGGCCGAATTGCTGGCTGCCTGCAGCGCCGGCGAAGCCGTCACGCTGACGCTGTGCGGCGACCGCAGCGCGCAGCGCTTCGCGGTCCGCCCGCGCGGCCTGGCCGCCTGGGCCAAGGGGCTGTTCGGCCGCCCGACGGCGGCGTCCTTCCTCGAGGCGCTGTGACCATGAAGATCCTGGCCCGGGACATCCCGCCGCGCAGTGCCTGGGCGCTGGAGCAGGCCGGCGTGCATCCGCTGCTGGCGCGGCTCTATGCCGCGCGCGGCGTGCTGTCGAAGGATGAGCTCGACGACGGCCTGGCGCGGCTGCTGCCGCCCGCCACGCTGCGCGGCGCACGCGAGGCCGCCCTGCTGCTGGCCGACGCGATCCGCGACCAGCGGCGGCTGTGCATCGTCGCCGACTACGACTGCGACGGCGCGACCGCCTGTGCGGTGGCGGTGCGCGGCCTGCGGCTGCTGGGGGCGCGCCATGTCGCCTACCTGGTGCCCGACCGGGTGGTCGACGGCTACGGCCTGACGCCGCCGATCGCCGAGCGCGTGGCCGCGAGCGGGGCCGAGCTGCTGATCACGGTCGACAACGGCATCGCGAGCGTCGATGGCGTGGCGGCGGCGAAGGCGCGCGGGCTCGCGGTGCTGGTGACCGACCACCACCTGCCGGGTCCGCTTCTGCCCGCCGCCGACGTGCTGGTGAACCCGAACCAGCCCGGCTGCGAATTCGACAGCAAGAGCATCGCCGGCGTCGGCGTGATGTTCTACGTGCTGCTGGCGCTGCGCACCGAACTGCGCACGCGCGGCGTCTTCGACCTCGGCAACCAGCCCAAGCTCGACGCGCTGCTGCCGCTGGTCGCGCTCGGCACCGTCGCCGACGTGGTCCGGCTCGATGCCAACAACCGCCGCCTCGTGGCCCAGGGCCTGCGCCGCATCCGCGGCGGTGCGATGCCGGTGGGCATCGCCGCGCTGTTCAAGGCCGCCGGCCGCCAGGCGGCAGCGGCCACCACCTTCGACTTCGGCTTCGCGCTCGGGCCGCGCATCAATGCCGCCGGCCGGCTGGCCGACATGACGCTCGGCATCGAGTGCCTGCTGACCGACGACGCCGGCCGCGCCGACGAACTCGCGAACCTGCTCGACGGCATCAACCGGGAGCGGCGCGACATCGAAGGCGGCATGCGCGACAAGGCGCTGCTGCTGGCCGAGACGCTGTTCGACGACAGCCTGGCGCCGCCGGCCGCGATCAGCGTCTTCGGCGCCGACTTCCACGAAGGCGTGGTCGGCATCGTGGCCTCGCGCATCAAGGACCGCTTCCACCGGCCGACCTTCGTCTTCGCGGCCAGCGCCGCCGACGGCAAGGCGCACGAACTCAAGGGCTCCGGGCGCTCGATCCCCGGCTTCCACCTGCGCGATGCGCTCGACCTGGTCGCCAAGCGCCATCCCGGCGTGCTGCTGCGCTTCGGCGGCCACGCGATGGCGGCCGGCTGCACGGTGGCGCGCGAGCAGTTCCCGGTCTTCGAGCAGGCCCTGGCGCAGGTCGCGCAGGAGTGGCTCGACGCCGCCACCCTGACCCGCCGGCTCGACACCGACGGGCCCCTGGCACCCGAGTACCTGCGCGTCGACATGGTCGACACGCTGCATCGCGAAGTCTGGGGCCAAGGCTTCGCGCCGCCGACCTTCAGCGAGGAGGTCGAGGTGGTGTCGCAGCGCCTGGTCGGCGAGAAGCACCTGGCGCTCAAGCTCAGGCACCGCGGCAAGCCGGTGGACGGCATCTGGTTCGGCCACACCGAGCCGCTGCCGCCCAAAGTGGTGCTGGCCTGGCGGCTCGATGCCGACGAATGGCAGGGCGTGCGGCGAGTGCGCTTCCTGGTCGAGGGGGCCGAAATCTAGGGCTCGGATTGTTTCCAGTCCGTTAACGCCGCTGTTCCGTTTGCGGCGGTTGCAAGGTGGGGTTCGGCGCCAAACTTCTCCTCACCAACCAACCCCTGTGAAGGAACCGAAATGAATGCCTCGAAAGTGATCGCCGCCGCTGCCCTGTCCTTGCTGGCTGCTGCCGGTGCCCATGCGGAAACCTATGACGGCGTGCATGCGCTGACCTCGTCGGCCAGCCGCTCCGAAGTGGCGGGCCAGGGCGTCGTTGCCGCACGTGCGGGCAACGCCTATGGCGAAGGTGCCAGCGCTGGCGCGCAGACCTTCACCTCCACTGCCAGCCGCTCGGCCGTGAATGCCGAAGCGGTCGCCAAGGCGCACGACCCGTTCGCCAGCCTCGACCGCCGCGCGTTCTATCGCGACCAGGTGCCGAGCGCCTACAACAAGCCGAAGGTCTCGTTCTCGCGCCAGGCTGCGCTGTAGTCAACGCGAGAAGACCTGGTTGAGCCCGATCGCGTAGCCCCGGACACGGTCCGGGCCGCTGCGCGCGGCGCTCAGGTCGACGCTGATCGTCGGCGTCAGATTGAAGCGCAGGCCGGCGCGCGTGCTCCAGGTGTCGAAGGCGCGAAAGCGCTCGGCCACCAGGTACAGCCTGTCGTCGAGCGCCCAGGCCCCCTGAAGCCCGCCGCGGCCGGTTCGCTCGCCGCTGCCGGGTGCCCAGTCGTACCCCACGTTGACATTGATCCACAGGCTGTCGAGCGCGTGCCAGGTCACGGGCACGGCGAACTGGCCGCCCGCGCGGCCGCCGTGCGTGGCATCCCATACGGCACTGAAGAACAAGGCGGCACTGAGATCGGTCTTGTCCGGCTGCTGCGTGAAGGTCCACTTGAGCTGCGGCCCGACGCCATAGGCATGTTCGCCCGGCACCGATGCGCGGTCGATGTTGAAGCCGAGTTCGACCGGGCCGACCCGGCATGCGGGGCCCAGGTGGTAGTCGGTGACCCGTTCGCGGCCGAAGCGCCCGCCCCAGACTTCGTACTGGCACTGGCCTTCGTCCAGCGTGCCCGCGTCATCGATGTCGAAGTGCCCGCCCGCATGGCCCGGCGTCGCGAGCAGGCTGAGCAGCGGGAGAAGAAGCAGACGGGCCATGGCGGCGCATTCTAGGGGCCTCGCGTGACTCAGATTTCGAACTGGGGCTGCAACTCGCGAATGCGTTTCATGGCGACGCCCGCCGCGGCCGTCCGGGTCTCGACGCCCAGCTTCACGTAGACCCTTTCGAGATGCTTCTTGGCGGTGGCCGGACTGCTGCCGAGGATCTCGCCGATGTCCTTGTTGGTCTTGCCCTTGACCACCCAGTACAGCACCTCGGCCTCGCGCGCCGTCAGCTTCAGGCTCAGGCTCATGGCCTCGATCACCGTGGTGTCCGACACCTCGCGCATGATGATCAGCCAATCGTCGCCCTCGTCGTCGTGGCCGGTCTGCTGGTGCAGCCGCAGGCTCAGGCTGGCGGCACCTTGCGCGATCGCCAGGGCCGGCGGTTCGATCTGGCGCTGCTGCGCATCGGGCAGGTGGCGCCGCAGCCATTCGAGCACCGCCGGCGGCGTCACCGGCGCGCTGGTTCCGCAGTAGCGCAGCAGCATCTCGCGCGCCAGCGCGGTCTGCCAGATCAGCTTGCCCTCGGGCATGCGCACCGTGATGCTGGCATAGCCGAAGGCATCGAGCGCGTTGCGCGCCTGGCCCGCCTGCTGCGCTTCCTGGCGCGCGCGCCGCGCGCCCTGCAGGTGCACGTTCATGCGCGCCAGCACTTCCTTGGGCTTGATCGGCTTGGTCACGTAGTCGACGCCGCCGGCCTCCAGCGCGGCCACCAGGTGCTCGGTCTCGGTCAGCCCGGTCATGAAGACGATCGGGATGTGCGCGGTCGCGGCATCGGCCTTGAGCCGGCGCGCGACTTCGAAGCCGTCGATGCCCGGCATCATCGCGTCGAGCAGCACGATGTCCGGCCGCGCCTGCGCCGCGCGCTGCAGCGCCTGCTCGCCGCTGGTGGCGACCAGCACGGTGTAGCCCGATTCGTCGAGCGCATCGTGCAGCACCGCGAGGTTGTCGGGCACGTCGTCGACGATCAGCACCAGGTCGCTGTTGCCGCCGCTGCCGCGCAGCGTGTCGACCAGCATCGGGGGATCCTTCGCTACGCTCATGGCGTCGTCCCGGCGGCCGCGCTCAAGGCCCGGCTCATGGCCTCGAACTGGAATTGCCGCGCCAGCGCGCGCTGGGCATCGGTCCAGGCCGCGCATTCGGGCTCGGCCGCGTCGATGTCGTCGAGTTGATTCATGATGCCTCGAAAATAGCCCAGGCCCACCGCCTCCTCGAGCGCGCGCAAGCGCGCCGTGGAGGGCAGCACCACCGCGGCCGGCTGGGCCACCGGCGCCGCGGCCGGATGCTCGGTCCAGCGGATGCCGAGCCGGCGTTCGAGCCAGTCGAGCAGCTCGCTGTGGCGCACCGGCTTGACGAAGAAATCGTCGGGCGTGATGCCGACGTCGTTGTCGAGGCGCTTGTCGAAGGCGTTGGCCGAGACGATCGCCACCGCGGCGTCGGCCAGCCCGAGCGCACGCGACCGGCGGATGGTCTCCCAGCCGTCGATGCCGGGCATCGCGAGGTCGACGAACATCGCATCCGGACGCCAGCCGGCCGCGACCAGGTCCAGCGCGTCATGGCCGCTGGCGGCGGTGCGCAGCTCGAAGCCCAGCGGCGCCAGCACCTGCACCAGCAGCTCGCGATCGGCTTCCTCGTTGTCGACCACCAGCAGGCGCCGCCGGCCGCCCTCGTAGCCGCGCCGCAGCCGCGCCACGGGCGCCGGCACGCGACGGCCGCTGCCGGCGGGCAGCTCGTGCACGCGCGGCAGGAACAGCCGCAGGCTGAACACCGAGCCGGCGCCGGGCGTGCTCTGCACGTTCATCTCGCCGCCCATCAGGTCGATCAGCATCTTGGCGATGGTCAGCCCCAGGCCGGCGCCGGGTGCCGCCGGTCCGGCCGTGGCGCCGCGCGCGAAGGGCTCGAAGATGCGCCCGAGCTCCTCGGCCGACATGCCCGGACCGGTGTCCTCGATCTCGATCGCGGCGAACTCGCGCGCATAGCGCAGCCGCAGCGTGACCTGCCCCGCGGCGGTGAACTTGATCGCATTGCCCAGCAGGTTGATGAGGATCTGCCGCACCCGCTTCTCGTCCGCGCGCACCAGCTCGGGCAGGCTGCCGCTGGGCTCGAAGCGGAAAGCGAGGCCCTTCTCCTCGGCGGCCAGCTCGAACATGTCGGCCAGCTCGCTCATCAGGTCGGCGAACTGCATCGGGCGCGCATTCAAGGTCAGCTTGCCGGCCTCGATGTGGGCGATGTCCAGCGTGCCCTCGATCAGTGACAGCAGGTGCTCGCCGCCGCGCCTGATCACCGCCACCGCCTGCCGGCGATGCGGCGGCACGGCCGCATCCTCGCCCATCAGCTGCGCATAGCCCAGGATGCTGTTGAGCGGCGTGCGCAGCTCGTGGCTGATGGCGCTGATGTAGCGGCTCTTGGCCTGGTTGGCCTGGTCGGCCGCGCGCTTGGCCTCCTCGGCGATGCCGCGCGCCTGGTCGGCGCTCTGCTTGGCCGCCTGCAGCGCGCGGTCGGTCTTGCGGTGCAGCTCGATCTCGCGCACCAGCAGGTGGGTCTGGCGGTTCGATTCCTCCTGCGCCACCTTGCGGCTCTGGTGCGCCAGCACCAGCCACCAGGCGACGATGCCCGCGATCACCAGCAGCGCCATGTAGGCCTTGAGGAAACCCGAGCGCAGCGCGGCCGGCTGGGTGCTGGCCTGGGCGCCCTCGCCCAGCAGCGCGTCCCCGAGCGCGCGCAGCTCCTGCTGGTACAGCACGCCGAAGACGCCGGCCAGCAGGGGCACGACGATCAGCATCAGCAGCAGGAAATGGCCGAGCCCGGTGTCGAGGTAGGGCCAGACGCGGCGCGGCAACAGCCAGCGCAGCGCACCCGACCATTGCGCCGACAGGCTCGCCTGCGGCTTGCAGAGGTCGCCGCAGCGCGCGTCCAGGGTGCAGCAGAGCGAACAGATGGCGCCCTGGTAGGCGGGGCAGTGCGCCATGTCCGGGCCTTCGTATTCCCGCTCGCAGATCACGCAGCGCTGCGTGACCAGCCGGCGGTAGCTGCCGGCGCCCGATTCGACCCGCGCCCAGCGGATCGCCGAGCGCTGCGTCGACGGCGCGAAGGGCGCGGCACCGCCCTCGCTGGAGACCCGCGCAATGTAGTACTTGCCGCGCGTGGCCCAGGCGATCAACGGCGATGCGACGAAGGCGGTGCCGAGTGCGATCAGGGCCGAGAAGGCCTGCGCCAGGGGCCCGAAGACGCCGAGGTGGGCGGTGATCGACAGCCCCGAGGCCAGCGCCATCGCGCCGACACCGACCGGGTTGATGTCCCACAGGTGGGCGCGCTTGAACTCGATGCCCGGCGGCGACAGGCCCAGCGGCTTGTTGATGACCAGGTCGGCCACCACCGCCATCATCCAGGCGATCGCGATGTTGGCGTAGAGGCCCAGCACGTCGCCCAGCGCCTCGAACACGTTCATCTCCATCAGCATGAAGGCGATCAGCGCGTTGAACACCACCCACACCACGCGGCCCGGATGGCTGTGCGTGACGCGCGAGAAGAAGTTGCTCCAGGCCAGCGAGCCGGCATAGGCGTTGGTGACGTTGATCTTGAGCTGCGAGATGACGACGAAGATCGCGGTCGCGGCCACCGCCCAGCCGTAGTTCGGGAACACGTACTCGTAGGCCGCCAGGTACATCTGGTTCGGATCGACCGCGCGCTCGGGCGGCACCATGTGGCTGATCGCCAGGTAGGCGAGCAAGGCGCCCCCCAGCATCTTGAGCACGCCGAGCACCACCCAGCCCGGACCGCCGGCCAGCACGCCGGCCCACCAGCGGCCGCGGTTGGCGGCCGTGCGTGCCGGCATGAAGCGCAGGTAGTCGGCCTGCTCGCCCATCTGGGTGATGAGGGCGATGCCGACGGTCAGCGCGGCACCGAAGAGGTGCAGATCGAAGCCGTCCAGCTTCGATTTGGAACCGATGTAGTGCGTCACCCCGGCGAACGCACCAGGATCGCGCGCCAGCACGTAGCCGAAGGGCACGACCAGCATCAGCAGCCAGACCGGCTGGGTCCAGACCTGCAGCCAGCTGATGGCCGAGATGCCGTGCGTGACCAGGGGGATCACGACCAGCGCGCAGATGAGGTAACCCCAGATCGGCGGGATGCCGAGCGCGAGCTCGAGCGCATAGGCCATCACCGCGGCCTCCAGCGCGAAGAAGATGAAGGTGAACGAGGCGTAGATGAGCGAGGTCAGGGTCGAGCCGATGTAGCCGAAGCCGGCGCCGCGCGTGAGCAGGTCCATGTCGACGCCGTAGCGCGCGGCGTAGACGCTGATCGGCAGCCCGGCCAGGAAGATGATCAGCCCGGTGCACAGGATGGCCCAGAAGGCGTTGGCGAAGCCGTACTGCACCAGCAGCGTGGCGCCGACCGCCTCCAGGATCAGGAACGAGGCGGCGCCGCCGAAGGCCGTGCTGGCGACCCGCCACTCGGACATCCGGCGGAAGCGCTGCGGCGTGTAGCGCAGCGCGTAGTCCTCCAGCGTCTCGCGGGCGACCCAGCTGTTGTAGTCGCGCCGGACCTTGACGATGCGCTGCGGCGCTTCGTCGCTCGGAGCGGGGGAGACGGCTGGGAGATCCACACCGCATTGGTGCAGCTTTCGTGCCACGGCACGACTGTTGCAACGATCGGTGACTGCCCAATAATGGCCTGCCCCCAGACGCCACCTCCGCACCCATGGAACTCACACCGCGCGAAAAAGACAAGCTGCTGATCTTCACCGCCGCCCTGCTGGCCGAACGGCGCCGGGCCCGCGGGCTCAAGCTCAACTACCCCGAGGCCGTGGCCCTGATCTCGGCGGCGGTGATGGAGGGCGCGCGCGACGGCAAGAGCGTCGCCGCCCTGATGAGCGAGGGCCGCGCCGTGCTGACCCGGGCCGACGTCATGGACGGCATCGCCGAGATGATCCCGGACATCCAGGTCGAAGCCACCTTTCCCGACGGCACCAAGCTGGTGACCGTGCACCAGCCGATCGTCTGAACGACCTATTCGAACAACACCCAGGACATCACCCCATGCGACTCACCCGCACCGCACCTGCCCTCGCCTTGCTGCTCGCCGCGCTGCCGCTGGCCGCCAGCGCCCACACCGGGGTCGACGCCGGCCTGCACCACGGCTTCCTCGCCGGCTTCATGCATCCGCTGACCGGCGCCGACCATCTGGCGGCGATGGTGGCGGTCGGCCTCTGGAGCGCCCTCACCGCGCGCCGGGCCTGGCCCGACCTGCTGTGGGCGCCGCTGGGCTTCGCCACGATGCTGCTGGCCGGCGCGCTGGTCGGACTGTCCGGCGTGCAGCTGCCTGCGGTCGAGCCGATGATCGCGGCCTCCCTGCTGGTGCTGGGCCTGCTCGTCGTCACGCAACGGCGCCTGCCGCCGCTCGCGGCCGCGGCGCTGGTCGGTGTCTTCGCGGTTTTCCATGGCGTTGCGCACGGCCAGGAACTGGCCGGGGAATCGGGCGCCGCCCTGACGCTGGCCGGCATGCTGGCCGCCACCGTGCTGCTGCACGCAGCCGGCATCGCGGCCGGCTGGACGCTGCGCCACGGCCATCGCTGGCTGCCGCGCATCGCGGGCGCCGCGGTGGCGCTGTTCGGCGTCGCGCTGCTCGGCGGCGCGCTGGCCTGAGGCGCATCGATGATCCCGGGCGAACTCATCACCGACGAGGGCGCGCACGTCCTCAACCCCGGCCGCCGCGCCATCACGCTGGTGGTCCAGAACACCGCCGACCGGCCGATCCAGGTCGGCTCGCACTACCACTTCGCCGAGACCAACGGCGCCCTGGGCTTCGACCGCGAGGCCGCGCGCGGCATGCGGCTGAACATCGCCTCGGGCACGGCGGTGCGCTTCGAGCCGGGCCAGCAGCGCACGGTCGAGCTGGTCGATTTTTCGGGTGACCGCGTGATCTACGGCTTTCGCGGCCTCGTGCAAGGAAAGCTGTAAATGGCAACCATCGGGCGACGCGCCTACGCCGAGATCTTCGGCCCCACCGTCGGCGACCGCGTGCGGCTGGCCGACACCGACCTCGTGATCGAGGTCGAGGAAGACTACACGCTGCACGCCGGCGGCTACGGCGAGGAAGTCAAGTTCGGCGGCGGCAAGACCATCCGCGACGGCATGGCGCAGGGCCAGCGCACGCGCGCCGAAGGCACGGTCGACACCGTGATGACCAATGCGCTGATCCTCGACCACTGGGGCATCGTGAAGGCCGACATCGGCCTGAAGGACGGCCGCATCGTCGCCATCGGCAAGGCCGGCAACCCGGACGTGCAGCCGGGCGTGGACATCGTGATCGGCGCCGGCACAGAGGTGATCAGTTGCGAGGGCAACATCGTCACCGCGGGCGGCATCGACAGCCACATCCATTTCATCTGCCCGCAGCAGATCGAAGAGGCGCTGGCCTCCGGCGTGACGACGATGCTCGGCGGCGGCACCGGCCCCGCGACCGGCACCTTCGCGACCACCGCGACGCCCGGCCCCTGGCACATCGAGCGCATGCTGCAGGCGGCCGACGCCTTTCCGATGAACCTCGGCTTTCTCGGCAAGGGCAACGCCAGCCTGCCGGCGTCGCTGCACGAGCAGATCGACGCCGGCGTGATCGGACTCAAGCTGCACGAGGACTGGGGCACCACGCCATCGGCGATCAGCAACTGCCTGGACGTGGCCGACGCCACCGACACCCAGGTCGCGATCCACAGCGACACGCTCAACGAATCGGGCTTCGTCGAGAACACCATCGCCGCCGTGAAGGGCCGCGGCATCTGCGCCTTCCATACCGAGGGTGCGGGCGGCGGCCATGCGCCCGACATCCTGCGGGTGGTGGGCGAGGCCAACTTCCTGCCCTCGTCGACCAACCCGACGATGCCTTACACCGTGAACACGCTCGACGAGCACGTCGACATGCTGATGGTGTGCCACCACCTGGACGCCGGCATCCCCGAGGACCTGGCCTTCGCCGAGAGCCGCATCCGCAAGGAGACCATCGCGGCCGAGGACATCCTGCACGACCTCGGCGCGATCAGCATGTTCAGCTCCGACAGCCAGGCCATGGGCCGGGTCGGCGAGATCGTGATCCGCTGCTGGCAGACCGCCCACAAGATGAAGGGCCAGCGCGGCAAGCTGCCCGAGGACAACGCTCGCAACGACAACTTCCGCGCCAAGCGCTATGTCGCCAAGTACACGATCAACCCGGCGCTGGCGCACGGCATCGCCCACGAGGTCGGCAGCATCGAGGTCGGCAAGTGGGCCGACCTGGTGGTCTGGAAGCCGGCCTTCTTCGGCGTCAAGCCCTTCACGATCATCAAGGGCGGCACGATCGCGATGGCCGCGATGGGCGACCCCAACGCGTCGATCCCGACGCCGCAGCCGGTGCACTACCGGCCGATGTTCGGCGCCTATGGCGGCTCGCTCGCCAGGAGCTCGCTGACCTTCGTCTCGCAGGCCGGGCTGGCGGCGGGCATCGGCGAGCGCTACGGCCTCGCCAAGACCTTGAGCGCGGTGAAGAACGTCCGCGGCGTGCGCAAGCAGCACATGGTGCACAACGCGCTCACGCCGAAGATGGAGATCGACCACCAGACCTACGCGGTGCGCGCGGATGGGCAGCTGCTGGTGTGCGATCCGGCGGTGTCGCTGCCGATGACGCAGCGGTATTTTCTGTTCTAGTCCCGGTTGGGGTGCGCGCGGATCGACAATCCGCCTATCCGAACCCTCTCGCCTGTCATGCTCACAGCCAACAAACTCATGCCCCAGGGCGGCGGCCTCGCGGCCGTCCTGCTCAAGCGCGCCGCCACCGTCGAACTCGACTGGGACGTGCGCCAGAAGAGCCGCTTCGACACCACCGATTCGCAAGGCCGCCAGATCGGCGTCTTCCTGCCGCGTGGCACCGCCGTGCGCGGTGGCGACGTGCTGGTGGCCGAGGACGGCTCGCTGGTCAAGGTCGTGGCCGCGCCGCAGCCGGTGCTGGTCATCACGCACTGCAGCGCCCACGGCACGCCGTTCGACCTGATGCGCGCGGCCTACCACCTGGGCAACCGGCACGTGCCGATCGAGCTCAAGCCCGACCACCTGAAGATCGAGCCCGACCACGTGCTGGCCGCCATGCTGCGCTCGATGCACCTGATCGTGCGCGAGGCCGAGGAAGCCTTCGAGCCCGAAGGCGGAGCCTACGGCGCCCACGGCGGCGGCCATGGGCATGCGCACGGCGCGGCGCCCGTCGGGCCGGTGCTGCATCCGGATGCGTATGCAGGGTCGCAGGCGGGCCACGCGCATGACCACGACCACGACCATTCCCACGGCCACTCGCACTGATGGCTGATGCGCCGGCCGCCCTGCCCGCCAGCAGCCTGCTGCAGCTGATCTGGCTGGCTTCGCCGGCGCTCCCGGTCGGCGGCTTCTCCTACTCCGAAGGGCTGGAGGCGGCCATCGACGGCGCCGGCATTGCGACCGAGCCCACCGTCTCCGACTGGCTGGCCGACCAGCTGCACCTGGCGCTCGCCCGGGCCGACCTGGCCGTGGTCGCGCAGGCCGTCCCGGCCTGGCGGCAATCGGACGCGGGCCGCATCCGCGCCCTCAACGACTGGGTGTTCCAGACCCGCGAATCGGCCGAATTCCTGCTGCAGACCGAGCAGATGGGCCGCTCCTTCGTCGAATGGCTCAAGCTGCACCATGCCGACGCCGCGGCCGTCTTCGAAACCCTGCCCGCCAGCTATCCGATCGCCTTCGCCTTCGCCGCCAGCCGCACCGAGGCCTCGGCGCGCGATGCCTGCCTGGCCTTCGCCTTCGGCTGGGCCGAGAACATGATCGGCGCCGCGGTCAAGGCGGTGCCGCTCGGCCAGAGCGCCGGCCAACGCATCCTCGGCCGGCTGGCGGCAGAAATTCCCCCGGCGGTCGATCATGCGATCACACTGGCGGATGACGAGCGGCAAGCCTTCTCGCCCATGCTCGCCGTGCTGTCCGCCCGCCACGAAACCCAGTACTCGCGCCTTTTCAGAAGCTAAACCCGTCCCCCACCATGTCCTCCGCCCTCCACCACATCCCCCACCGCACCAAGAAGCTGCCGCCGCTGCGCGTGGGCATCGGCGGCCCGGTCGGCTCCGGCAAGACCACGCTGCTCGAGATGCTGTGCAAGTCCATGCGTGACAAGTACGACCTGATCGCGATCACCAACGACATCTACACCAAGGAAGACCAGCGCCTGCTGACGGTCGCCGGCGCGCTGCCGGCCGAACGCATCATGGGCGTGGAAACCGGCGGCTGCCCGCACACCGCGATCCGGGAAGATGCGTCGATCAACCTCGAGGCCATCGACCGCATGCTGGCGCAGTTCCCCGATGCCGACGTGGTGTTCGTCGAATCGGGCGGCGACAACCTGGCGGCCACCTTCAGCCCCGAGCTGTCCGACCTGACGATCTACGTGATCGACGTCGCGGCCGGCGAGAAGATCCCGCGCAAGGGCGGCCCCGGCATCACCAAGAGCGACCTGTTCGTCATCAACAAGACCGACCTCGCGCCCCATGTCGGGGCCGACCTCGGCGTGATGGAAGCCGACACCAGGCGCATGCGCAAGCAGCGTCCCTTCGTGATGACCAACCTCAAGACCCGCAGCGGCCTGGCCGAGGTGGTGGCCTTCATCGAAGAACGCGGGATGCTGGCCGAAGCCTGATCGGCCCGCCCGGCTCAGAGTTCGCTCGCGTCCTTGAGCTGGCGCGCCTTGTAGACCAGCCGGACGCTGGCATGGCGCGGATCGCTGATGCGCTGGGCGTAGACGTCGCAATCGCCCTGCACCCAGGCTGCAGAGGCGCTGCCCGGGTCGTTCGAGCCGAGTTCGGGGCCGAAGCGGTCGCGGCCCCAGGCGACGATCTCGGCAAAGGCCGCGGCCCCCAGATCGGGCGCCGAAGCGGTCGCGGCGACCCACTCCACGCGCCGCAGCTGGCCGCCGGCGAAGAAGAACACCGGCTCGAAAGACAGCCCTGCGAGCTGCGTCGGCGCGGCCCGCCAGGCCCCGGCGAGGCCACCGGCCAGGCGTTGCGGCCGCGGCACCCGCTCGGCACCCGGCAGCGCCGCCTGCAGTTCGTCGGCCGACATGCCCAGCCGCACGCCGGGCGGCAGGCCCTGGGCCGAGCCGGCCTGCGCGGCCGACAGCAAGGCAAGGCCGGCGAGCGCGCGGACCGGTTTCGACAGGAAGCGATGCATGGGGGAATCGGACAGGAAAAAGGCCGGGTAGGACTCCGGGCCGGACGGCAAGTTCAGCCGCGGACGCGCCTCAGGCTGGCATCAAATTGTGACGGCCTCTGTGATTTGGTCCGCATCTTGCTCGCGGACTAGACCATAGGGCTTGTATCGGAAAGTCACAAGACACGCGATACTGCCACAACCCGTTACAGACCCAGCGCCATCATGGCTTCAGAAGCGATCTTCCATCCCGCGACCGGCAGCGTCCAGTTCGCCATCTATCCCGACGGCTTCGACGGGGCCCGGATCATCGCCCGGATCGACGAGGAGGCGCTGCACGACCGCTTCCACGCCCCCGAAGGCCGCGACGCCGACCTGGTCCAGGCTTATGCGCGCAACGCCGACTCGATCGACGCCCGGGCCACCGCCCGTTACCGCGAGAATCCGGCCCGCGCGATCTGCCTGGGCAGCGAGGACTTCTAGCCGCCGCGCAGCCACAAAAAAACGGCCCCGAGGGGCCGTTTTTCTTTGCCGTCATCCAGGCTTACTTGCGGGCCTTCTTGGCTGGTGCAGCGGCCTTGGTCGCGGCGGCCTTCTTGGCCGGTGCAGCCTTCTTGGCCACCGGCTTGGCGGCGGCCTTGTCGGCCTTGCGCTTGGCGGCCTTGGGGTCGACGGCGGCCTTGAAGGCAGCGCCCGGCACGAACTTCGGCACCTTCTGGGCGGCGATCTTGATCGCTGCGCCAGCCTGGGGGTTGAAGCCGGTGCGCGCAGCGCGTGCCACTTGCTTGAAGGTGCCGAAGCCGATCAGCTGGACCGGGTCGCCCTTTTTCACTGCAGCGACGATGGAGCCGGTGATGGTTTCCAGGATGCGTGCGGCTTCGGCCTTGCTGACGTTGTGCGTGGTGGCGATCTTCTCGACCAGTTCGATACGGTTCACTTCAAATTTCCTATGGATGGTTTTCGCCATGTTTGCCTATGGCGGCGCAGCCTGCGACGCAAGCTGCAAGCGGCGCGGAGTGTAACGTAGGTGTGACCGGCACCTCCTCTCGCACCCCCGCACGGCGCGTGGGGCCGTCGTCGAATTTTGCTGATCCAGCGCAAGAAGCGTCTCGGCGGCAGATCGCATGGCCCTGCCCGCCCGGCGGGGACCGAGCGACGGGCTATCCTCGCGGCACGCCGCTGCCCGGCGAAGAAAAGGATGCACATGACGGCCCCCACGCTCTGGTGGTTGATGACCTTCGCACTGGTCGCCCTCGAACTGGTGACCGGCACCATCTATGCCCTGCTGGTGGCGATCGGCTTCGCGGTCGGCGCGCTGGCCGCCCACCTCGGCGCCGCGATGCCGACGCAGATCGTCTGCGCCGCCGTGGCCTGCATGGCCTTCGTCGGCGGCTGGTACCTGCGCGCGTCGCGGCGCCCAAAGGCGCGCCTGTCCGACGTGCAGATCGACGTCGGCGAACAGGTCACGGTGCCGGCCTGGAGCGAGGGCCGGACGGCCGAGGTCCGCTACCGCGGCGCCACCTGGCAGGTCAAGCCGGCGTCCGACGGGCCGACCGCGCCCGGCCTGCACCGCATCGTCGACGTGCAGGGCAATGTCCTGGTCGTCGCGTTCATCGGCTGATGCGCCACCGGCCCGCCTCTATCCACCGAAAGAAAGTCCTCATGGAAGTCTCCCTCGTTCTCCTTGTCGTCGCCATCCTGTTCGTCGCCCGCGCCGTCAAGTTCGTTCCCCAGCAGCATGCGTGGGTGGTCGAGCGCATGGGCAAGTTCCACGCCACGCTGCTGCCGGGGGCCAACTTCCTGGTGCCCTTCATCGACCGCGTGGCCTATCGCCACAGCCTGAAGGAAGTGCCGCTCGATGTCCCGAGCCAGGTCTGCATCACGCGCGACAACACCCAGCTCACGGTCGACGGCATCCTCTATTTCCAGGTCACCGACCCGATGCGCGCGAGCTACGGCTCGTCGAACTACATCACCGCGGTCACGCAGCTGGCCCAGACCTCGCTGCGCAGCGTGATCGGCAAGCTCGAACTCGACAAGACCTTCGAGGAACGCGACATCATCAACGCCCAGGTGGTGGCCGCGATCGACGAGGCCGCGCTCAACTGGGGCGTGAAAGTGCTGCGCTACGAGATCAAGGACCTGACGCCGCCGAAGGAGATCCTGCACGCGATGCAGTCGCAGATCACGGCCGAGCGCGAGAAGCGCGCGCTGATCGCGGCCTCCGAAGGCCGCCGCCAGGAGCAGATCAACATCGCGACCGGCGAGCGCGAGGCCGCCATCGCGCGTTCCGAAGGCGAGAAGCAGGCGGTGGTGAACAAGGCGCAGGGCGAGGCGGCGGCCATCAGCGCCGTGGCCGAGGCCACGGCCGGCGCCATCGCCCGGATCGCCGAGGCGATCGAAAAGCCCGGCGGCCATTCGGCGGTGCAGCTCAAGGTGGCCGAGGAAGCGCTGCAGGCCTTCGGCAAGGTGGCCGACAAGTCGAAGGCGACGCTGATCGTGCCGAGCAACATGACCGAGGTGTCGACGCTCATCAGCTCGGCGATGGCGATGGTCAAGGGCCCGGCCGCCTGAGGAGCCCGCCATGCGTGTCGCCGATCGCGACCAGACGGTCGCCGAAGAAATCATGAACGCGCTGAGCCACGGCCTGGGCCTGCTGCTGGCCATCGCCTCGCTGCCGATCCTGGTCTGGAGCGCCTCGCGCCAGAGCGCGGCGGCGGTGGTGGGTGCCAGCCTCTTCGCCGGCACGATGATCCTGCTGTACGGCGTGTCGACCCTGTACCACGCCCTGCCGCAGGGCCGTGCCAAGGCCTGGTTCAACCGGCTCGACCACGCGGCCATCTACCTGTTCATCGCCGGCAGCTACATGCCCTTCCTGTTCGGCGTGCTGCGCGGGCCCTGGGGCTGGACGCTGTTCGGCGCCCTCTGCAGCGCAGCCGTGCTGGGCGTGGCCGCCAAGCTTTTCAACCGGCTGCGGCATCCGCTGTGGTCGACCGGCCTGTATGTCGCGATGGGCTGGATGGCGGTGGCGGCCGCGGTGCCGCTCTACGAACGCATGTCGAGCTCGGGACTGGCCTGGCTGGTGGCGGGCGGCCTGGCCTACACGGCCGGCGCCGTGGTGTTCCTGTTCGACAACAAGGTGCGCTTCGCGCATTTCGTCTGGCACCTGTTCGTGCTGGCGGGCAGTGCCTGCCACTTCTTCGCGGTGCTGTGGCATGCGCACGGCTAGCGCGATGACGGCTGGCACCGCACCGCTTCAGAGCCAGTCCAGTTCGCCTGCGGTCCAGTCCGACGCGTCCGCAGCCAGCACCACCGCCAGCGACTGCGTCTCGGGCAGCAGTCGCTCGAAGTAGAAACGCGCGGTGGCCAGCTTGGCGCGGTAGTGAGGGTCGTCGCTGGCTCGCCGCGCCTGCGCGACCGCCGCCATGCGCGCCCACATCCAGGCCAGTGCGACATGGCCGATCAGGCGCAGGAACGGTATCGCGGCGGCGCCGGCCGCATGGGGGTCGAGCGCGGCCCGCTCGATCTGCTCGCGCGCCGCGCGCCGCGCCAACGCCACCACGTCGCTCAGGGGCTCGGCGAACTCGCACGGGCCATCGTCCTGCGGCTGTGCGAACTGCTCGACCGCATCGAGGAACAGGCCGAGCCCCGCGCCCCCATCGGCCAGCACCTTGCGACCCAGCAGGTCCATCGCCTGGATGCCGTTGGCGCCTTCGTACAGCGGAATGATCCGGGCATCGCGCAGATGCTGCTCGACGCCGTTGTCGGCGATGAAGCCATGGCCGCCGAAAACCTGCATCGCCATGCTGGTGCATTCGACCGCGAGCTCGCTCGAGAAGGCCTTGACGATCGGCGTCGCCAGGGCCAGCAGGGTCGCAGCCCGCTCGCGCTCCTTCGGGTCGGCGCCGCGATGCTGGACGTCGGCCAGCTGCGAGGCCCAGAGCGCGAAGGCGCGCGTGCCCTCCACGTATGCCTTCTGGGTCAGCAGCGTGCGCCGGACGTCGGCATGGGCGAGGATGGGGTCCGCCGGGCCGCTGCGCGCGGCCATGGTCGGTGCCCTCCCCTGCGTGCGGTCGCGGGCATAGCCCAGCGCCTTCTGATACGCCGCATCCATCAGGCCGATCGCATTGACGCCGACCACGATGCGCGCGTGATTCATCATCACGAACATCGCCGCCAGGCCCCGGTTGACTTCGCCGAGCAGCCAGCCGGTGGCGCCATCGAAGTTCATGGTGCAGGTGGCGTTGCCGTGGATGCCCATCTTGTGCTCGATCGAGCCGCAGGCCAGGGCGTTGCGCTCGCCGAGGCCGCCTTCTGCCGCCGGCAGGAACTTCGGCACGATGAACAGCGAGATCCCCTTCACGCCCGGCGGCGCATCGGGCAGCCGCGCCAGCACCAGGTGCACGATGTTGTCCGTCAGGTCCTGCTCGCCACCCGAGATGAAGATCTTGGTGCCGGTGACCGCGTAGCTGCCGTCCGCCCGCGGCTGGGCGCGCGTGCGCAGCAGGCCCAGGTCGGTGCCCGCGTGCGGCTCGGTCAGGCACATGGTGCCGGCCCATTCGCCCGAGGCGATGCGCGGCAGGTAGAGCGCTTGCTGTTCGGCATCGCCGCTGCTCGCGATGCAGGTATAGGCCGCGTGCGACATGCCGGGATAGGCCGCCCAGCCCATGTTGGCGCCGCAGAACATCTCGTAGAGCGCGTTGTCGAGCACCGAGGGCATGCCCTGCCCGCCGTGCGCGGGGTCGCAGGCCAGCGCGGTCCAGCCGCCGGCGCAGAAGCGGTCGTAGGCCTCGCGGAATCCCGCTGGCGTTGGACGACGCCCGGGGCCGGCATGCGGCAGCCCTCGCGGTCGCCGCTGCCGTTCAGCGGCGCGATCACCTCCGATGCAAAGCTGCCGGCGGCGTCGAGAATCTGGTCGAGGGTCTCGCGGTCGAGCGCTTCGCCGCCGTCGGCAGGCAAAGTGGCGCAGACATCGAGCAACTCATGCAGCACGAAGCGCAGGTCGCGCAGCGGGGCGGTGTAGCCGCTCATGGCTGTCGCAGCTCCCGACGCAGGATCTTGCCGACCGTCGACTTCGGCAGCGCCTGCAGGAAGCTGATCTGCCGCGGCACCTTGTAACCCGCCAGGTTGGCGCGGCAATGGGCCTCGACCTCGCCGGCGGTCAGCGCCTCGCTGCGCCGCACCACGAACAGATGCGGCGCCTCGCCCGAGCGCGCATCGGGCTGGCCGATGCAGGCGCATTCGACCACGCCCTCGTGCATCGCGACCACCGCCTCGATCTCGTTCGGATAGACGTTGAAGCCCGACACCAGGATCATGTCCTTCTTGCGGTCGACGATGGTCATGGCGCCGCTGGCATCCGCCACCACCACGTCGCCGGTGCGAAAGAAGCCGTCCTCGGTCAACGCCTTGCGGGTCTCTTCCTCTCGCTTCCAGTAGCCCGCGAACAGCTGCGGACCCTTCAGCAGCAGCTCGCCGGGCGTGCCGTCGGGCACCGGCCGGCCGTCGTCGTCGACGATTCGGGCATCGGTCGACGGCACCGGGATGCCGATCGAGCCATTGCGCCCGGGCGGATTGAAGGTCGCCGAGGGCGAGGTCTCGGTGAGCCCGTAGGCCTCGGTGATCGGCAGGCCGCCGGCCGCACGCCAGCGCTGCGACACCGCCTGCTGGATCGAGGCGCCGGCGCCGATCACCAGCCCGGTGCCGCTGAAGTCGACCGTTGCCAACCCGGGCGCGTTGACCAGCGCGTTGAACAGCGTGTTGACGCCGATGAAAACCAGGAACGGCGCGCGCTTCATCTCGGCGATCACCGCGCCCGGGTCGCGCGGGTTGGCAACCAGCCGCATCACGCCGCCGAGCTGGAAGGTGATCAGCGACACCTGCAGCGGATAGATGTGATAGAGCGGCAGCGGCGCCACCACCGACCACGCGCGGGTGTCGACGGCGAGCCGCATCCAGCTGAGCGACTGCAGCACGCCGGCGCCGACGCTGCGATGCGTCAGCACCGCGCCCTTGGACAGGCCGGTGGTGCCGCCCGTGTACTGGAGGAAGGCCGGATCGCCCGGTGCGATCTGCACGACCGGCGGCGACAGGTTGCCGGACCGCGCGATGGCCGTAGCGAGTGGCATGACCTTCTGCGCCTCTTCGCCGCCTGCGGATGCGATCGCCGCCAGCAGTCCCGCGACCGGCGCGGTGAGGATCTGCGCCACGCCTGCTTCGAGGATCACGCCTTCCAGCGCCTCGCGCAGCGCCTCGGCCAGCACGATGCAGCGCACGCCCGCGTCGGCGAGCTGGTGGGCCAGTTCGCGCGGCGTGTAGAGCGGATTCACCGGCACGCCGACCAAGCCGCTGCGCAGGATCGCGGCCATGGCGATCGGGAACGCGAGCCCGTTGGGCAGCATCAGCGCGACCCGGTCGCCCTGGCGCAAGCCGGCCTGGGCGAAGTGCGCCGCGAGCCGATCCGACAGCCGGCCGAGCTCGGCATAGCTCAGCGACTCGCTGCCGGCCGTCACCGCGGTGCGATCGGCGAAGGCCGCGATCGAGCGGTCGAGCATCGCCGCCAGCGTCTCGCCCGGCGGCAGATCGATGTCGGTGGGCAGCCCCTGCGGGTAGGCCGCATGCCAGCGTCGTGGTTCCATGGTGTCTCCTGGTGTTGTGGTCGTTGCGCGCTCAGCGCGCGAGCTCTTCGCGGATCATGTCCATGCGGTCCTGGCCGAAGAACATCTCGTCGCCGACGAAGCTGGTCGGCGCGCCGAACACGCCGCGCGCCACGGCCTCTTCGGTGGTCGCCTTCAGGGCCGCCTTGACCTCGGAGTCGGCCGCCAGCGCCTGGACGGCCTCGGGCGAGAAGCCCGCATCCGCCAGCGTCTTCGCCGCGAGGGCCGGCTGGTTGAGGTCGAGCGCGTCGATCCACATCGCCTTGAACACGGCCGCCAGCAGTTCTTGCAGGCGCTGCGGCTCGCGCAGCTGCACGCCGGTCACGGCACGCATCAGGAACAGCGTGATGATCGGGAAGTGCGGGTTGTTGACATAGGGCACGCCGTACTTGCGCGCATGCCGCTCGTAGTCGCGCACCGTGTAGCGGCCCTTGGCCGGAATCGCACCGGGCGACGCATTGCCGGTCGCCTGGTAGACGCCGCCCAGCAGCATCGGCTTGTAGACCAGCTCGGCGCCGGCCGCCGCGCACAGGGTCGGCAGCTGGGTCCACGCCAGATACGAAGCCGGACTCCCCACATCGAAATAGAACTCCACCGTCTTGCCCATTGCGGCTCCTTTAATAAACGTTCGTTAACTGAACGGAAGTTATGTTATTGTTTTTTCATTGTCAACAAGGGTTCCCCCGAGGCCTCCCATGCGCTACTCCAGCACCCACAAACAAGAAGTCCGCGACAAGCTGATGGCCAGCAGCCGGGCGATCGCCAAGCGCGGCGGCTTCGAGACCACCGGCGTCGATGCACTGATGGGTGCCATCGGCATGACCGGCGGCGCCTTCTACAGCCACTTCCCGTCGAAGCAGGCGCTGTTCGAGGCCCTGATCAGCGAAGAGGTGGACAACAGCGCCGACATGCTGGCCGGCAACGAGGATTCGCCGGCCGACCACGTGGCGCGCTGCCTGCGCGGCTACCTCAGCAGCTTCCACGTCGAGAACCCGGACCAGGGCTGCGCCCTGACCGCCCTCGGCCCCGAGATCGCACGCGCCGGCCCGGAGGTGCGCAAGGCCGTCGAGGCCAGCCTCAAGCGCACCCAGAAGAACTGGAGCGACCGCATCGGCGACTCCGACGCCGCCTGGGCGCTGATCGCGCAGTGCGTCGGCGCCGTGGTGCTGGCCCGCGCGGTCGAGAGCGAGAAGACGCGCAAGGAACTGCTGGCCGCCAGCCGCCGCTTCATCGACCAGGCGCATGCGCTCGAGCATCCCTGCTCGACCTCGCCGGGCCACAAGAAGTCCTGAAGCCCCGCGCGCCGGTCGCGCGCTGGCTTGACATCGTTCGCCCGGTTGGCTAACGTTCGTTTAGTTAAACGCTCATTCATCCATCCAAAGGAGACAGTCATGGCGGAGTCGCAAGGTCAGGGAAAAGTCGCGCTGGTGATCGGCGCCGGCGATGCAACGGGCGGCGCCATCGCGGCCCGCTTCGCGAAAGAGGGCTACATCGCCTGCCTCACGCGGCGCTCGGCCGACAAGCTGCAGCCGACGGTCGACGCCATCCGCGCCGCGGGCGGCCAGGCCTTCGGCTTCAGCAGCGACGCGCGCAAGGAAGAGGACGTGATCGCGCTGGTCGAACAGGTCGAGCGCGAGCACGGCCCGATCGAGGTGATGGTCTTCAACATCGGCGCCAACGTGCCCTCCAGCATCCTCGAGGAGACCGCGCGCAAGTACTTCAAGATCTGGGAGATGGCCTGCTTCAGCGGCTTCCTGAACGGCCGCGAAGTGGCCAAGCGCATGGTGACGCGCGGCCGCGGCACCCTCCTCTTCACCGGCGCCACGGCGGGCCTGCGCGGCGCCGCCAACTTCGCGGCCTTCGCCGGCGCCAAGCATGCGCTGCGGGCGCTGGCGCAAAGCATGGCGCGCGAACTCGGGCCGCGCAACATCCACGTCGCGCACGTCGTGGTCGACGGCGCGATCGACACCGAGTTCATCCGCACCAGCTTCCCCGAACGCTATGCGCTGAAGGAGCAAGACGGCATCCTCAACCCCGAGCACATCGCCGACAACTACTGGCACCTGCACGCCCAGCCACGCGACGCCTGGACCTTCGAGCTCGACCTGCGGCCCTACATGGAGCGCTGGTAGGCCTTCGAAGGGAACACGAACATGAAGACACGCATCACCGAACTCTTCGGCATCCAGCACCCGATCATCCAGGGCGGCATGCACTACGTCGGCTTCGCCGAGCTGGCCGCCGCGGTGTCGAACGCCGGCGGGCTCGGGCTCATCACGGGCCTGACGCAGAAGACGCCCGAGCTGCTGGCGAAGGAAATCGCCCGCTGCCACGAGATGACCGACAAGCCCTTCGGCGTCAACCTGACCTTCCTGCCGACCTTCTCGGCGCCGCCCTACCCCGAGTACATCGCCGCCATCGCCGAAGGCGGCATCCGGGTGGTCGAGACCGCCGGGCGCAGCCCCGAGGCCCACATGCCGGCGCTCAAGGCCGCCGGCATCAAGGTGATCCACAAGTGCACCTCGGTGCGCCATGCGCTCAAGGCCGAAGCCATCGGCTGCGACGCGGTCAGCGTCGACGGCTTCGAGTGCGGCGGCCATCCGGGCGAGGACGACCTGCCCAACATGATCCTGCTGCCGCGCGCCGCCGAAGAGTTGCGCATTCCCTTCGTCGCCTCCGGCGGCATGGCCGACGGCCGCAGCTTGGTGGCGGCGCTGGCGCTGGGCGCCGACGGCATGAACATGGGCACGCGCTTCATCGCGACGCAGGAAGCGCCGGTGCACGAGAACGTCAAGCAGGCGATCGTGAAGGCCAGCGAGCTCGACACCCGCCTGGTGATGCGCCCGCTGCGCAACACCGAGCGGGTGCTGAACAACGCCGGCGTCGAGCGCATCCTGCAGATCGAGCGCGAGAAGGGCGCGGCGCTGCAGATCGCCGACGTCTACGACCAGGTGGCGGGCGTCTATCCGCGCGTGATGGTCGAGGGCGAGATGGACGCCGGCGCCTGGAGCTGCGGCATGGTGGCCGGGCTGATCCGCGACGTGCCGACCGTGAAGCAATTGATCGACCGCATCATGGACCAGGCCCACGGCCTGATCACCGCCCGCCTGGCCGGGATGCTGGCGGCGTAGCAGCGAAGCGGCGCTTCGGCGCTGCCGCTTCAGCCGTAGAGCGCCTCGATCTGCCCGGCGAAGCTGCGCTGCGCCATCTGTCGCCGGATGCGAAGGGCCGGCGTCAGCTCCTCGTCCTGCGCCGACAGCGTGCGCGCCAGCACGCCGAAGCCGCGAATGCGCAGGCCATCGGCCAGCGCGGCGTTGAGTCGGTCGATCTGCGCCTGGACCAGCGCGTGCACCTCGGGCTTCGCCACCAGGTTGGCGTAGTCGGTGAACGCGATGCCCTCGCTCTGCGCATAGCTCAGCACGCTCTCCTCTTCCAGCGCCACCAGGCAGGCGCAGTGGCTGCGCCGTTCGCCCACCAGCATCGCGCCGGCGATGTAGCTGCTGGCCAGCAGCGCCGCCTCGATGGCGCCCGGCGCCACGCGCTCGCCCGAGGCCATCGCGAAGGACTCCGACAGCCGCCCGACCACGCGCGGCACGCCGTCCTCGCCCGCCACGGCGAGGTCGCCGGTGTGCAGCCAGCCATCGTGCGTCAGCGCGGGTGGCTGCAGCGCACCCGCGTGCCAGTAGCCGGCGAGCGCCGCCACCGGCCTGAGTTGCAGCTCGCCATCGCCCGCGATGCGGGCCACGGACGGCCCCAGCAGGCAGGGCCCGCAGGTCTCGGCGCTTTCATACAGGTCGACCAGCGGCACGCCGATGGCCGCATACCACTGCGCCAGCGCCGGGCCCGCCAGCGCGCCGCCGCCGAACACCTGGCGCGCCCGTGCCAGGCCCAGCGACCGGCGCACCTGCCGCTGCGCCGCCCGCGCCAGCCAGCCACCGGCCGCGCCATCGACGCTGCGGCGATAGAGCCTGCGCTCGCGCGGCGCGGTGAGCAGCGCGGCGCTCTCGGTGCGCGCCTGCAGCTTTTCCCAGAAGCGCGGCGGCGCGTGCACCCAGTTCGGCTCGACCTCGCGCAGGTCGTTGGCCACCGTGGCCGGGCTCTCCGGGAAATGCACCAACCCGTGGCCGAGCACCGGCAGCACGGCTGCGAGGATGCGCTCGGCCGCGCTGGCCAAGGGCACGAAGCACAGGCTGCGGTCGCCGTCGCGCACGCCCAGCGCCACCTGCATCGCGGCACCCTGGCGCATCGCCGCCGCGTGCGAGAAGGCCGCCAGGCGCGGGGTGGCGGTGGTGCCCGCGGTGCCGGCGAGAAAGGCGGTGTCACCGCCCTGCCCGGCCGCGATGCGCGCTTCGAAGCGCGCAGCGGCTGCCGCCTCGTCGGCCTCGACGAAGGCCGCGAGGCTGGTCACCCTGGAATCGCAGAGCTCTCGAACGCCACGCTCGTCGAAGGCGACCACCCGCGCCAGGCGCGGCAGCCGCTCGGCCGAGGCCAACACCTTGGCCGCCTGCGCCGCGTTCTCGACGAAGGCCACGCGCGCGCCGGCGTCCGCCAGTTGCCGGCCGACGCGGCGCGCCGAACAGGTCGGGTA
The DNA here is from genome assembly GCF_030316845.1 of Variovorax davisae. Lineage (GTDB taxonomy): Bacteria > Pseudomonadota > Gammaproteobacteria > Burkholderiales > Burkholderiaceae_C > Variovorax > Variovorax davisae. Next base: position 407,473 of record NZ_JASZYS010000004.1, on the reverse strand, counting down.
GACGCCGTGGCTGACGAAGCCCATGGCCTGGGCCGCCATGTCGGCATAGAGCCATTCGGGCCGGCTCTCCGAGATGATCGACACCACTTCCCCCGGCGCCAGCCCGATGGCCCGCGCCTGCGCGAAGAACTCGCCCCAAGCGACCGAGCGCCAGATGCCGCGCCGCTTGTGGCGCATGGCGACCTGCGCCGGCTGCGCCCGGCAGCGCGCCAGCCAGGCCTGCGGCAGCGTCATCGTCGGCGCCCTGCTCACAGGCTGCTCTTGGCCGGGTCGATGATCTCCGAGCGCGGCAGCCACCGGCCGTCGACCACCTGCTCGACGCGGCACCACTCGGGGTCGACGTGGTTGTCCTTGAAGCGCTGCGTGTCGTAGGACGACTCGCCCTTGAAGCTGGAGGCCTGCAGCGTCTTTACCAGGCCCGCGGTGTTCAGGTCCTTGCCGGCCGCCTGCAGGCCCTGCATGAACCACGAGGCATAGTCGTAGAAGACCAGCGCCACATCGTCGGGCTCCATGTTGAAGCGCTGGCGGTAGCTGTCGGACCAGCGCTTGAGCGCCGGACCCTGCGCCGAAGCCGGCGTGATGCGCCAGCCGCCGATGCCGTACAGGCCCTCGACCGACGCCTTGCCGATGCTCAGCGTGGTGCCGGCGCGGCCCGGGCTTGCAGTCAGCACGTTGACGCCGCTCCAGCCCAGCTTCTTGACCTCGGCGGCGACCGCGATGGTCTCGCGGGTGGTGGTGGCGCCCACGATCAGGTCGACGCCGGCGGCCCGCATGCGCGCCACCTGCGACGAGAAGTCGATGTCGCCGACCTTGTAGCCGGCCTCGGCGGCCAGCGCCATTCCCTTGGCGGCCAGGCCTTCCTTGACGCCCTTGCCGACCAGGTCGCCGAACGGCCCTTCCTGGTAGATGAAGCCGACCTTCTTGCTGCCCAGCTTGGCAAGGGTCCACTTCAGGCCCGCGGCCGTGGTCGTGTCGTAGTGCAGGTTGGCCGTGAACAGCAGCGGCGAGTCGCCCGAGGCCTTGCGGATCAGCGCCGCCGCGCCGTAGGGCGCGAAGCAGATCACACCGGCATCGACCGTCTTCTTGACCGTGGCCACGCCCGGGCCGGAGCCGAAGGGACACAGCAGCGCGAACACCTCGTCGCGGCGGATCAGCTTGTCCACCACCCGCACCGCCTGCGGCGGCTGGCTGCCGTTGTCCTCGATCACGAAGCGCAGCTTGCGGCCATGGATGCCGCCGGCCTCGTTGGCCTCGTCGATGCGCATCTGCAGCCCGTTGCGGATCGGCGGCATCGTGATCGCGGCCGGGCCCGACAGGTCGAGGTGCGTGCCGAGCACGATCTCCCCGCTGCTGACGCCGGCGGCACGCGCGGGCGCGCCGAGAAAGGCGGGGGCGAGGCCGGCCAGGCCGGAGTGGAGCAGGGTACGACGGCGAAGGCTCATGGGATGTCTCCTGAAGTGATGGAAGGGCTAGCGCCAACTGGCGCTGCGGCGCTGCGGCCGGTCGGCGGGTGTGGCGCCGGGCGCCGCATGGCCGCCCGCGCCGCCGAGATAGAAGTCGCGCACGTCGTCGCGTTCGCGCAGCCTGGCGCAGCTGTCGGCGGCGACGATGCGGCCGAGCTCGACGATGTAGCCGTCGTCGGCGGTGGCCAGCGCGATCGCGGCGTTCTGCTCGACCACCAGCACTGCGGTGTTGGTCTCGCTGCGGATGCGCTGCACGATGGCGAAGATCTCCTTGGTGAACAGCGGCGACAGGCCGAGCGAGGGTTCGTCGAGCAGCAGCAGCCGCGGCCGGCCCATGAAGGCGCGGCCGATCGCCACCATCTGCTGCTCGCCGCCCGACAGCAGGCCGGCGGCCTGGCCCTGTCGCTCCCGCAGGCGCGGAAACCACTCGAACACGCGCTCGATGTCGCGCTTCGCCTCGGGGTCGCGCCGGCGGGCGAAGGCGCCCATGCGCAGGTTCTCCAGCACGCTCAGGAAGGTGAAGACCTGGCGCCCCTCGGGCACCAGCACCACGCCCGCGCGCGCCACCGCATCGGCGTCGCGGCCGTCGATGCGCCGGCCCTCGAACTCGATGCGGCCCTTGGCCGGGTCGATCACGCCGGCGATGGTGTTGAGCAGCGTGGTCTTGCCGGCGCCGTTGGCGCCCAGCACCGCCACGATGCGCCCGGGCTGGACCTCCAGGCTGATGCCGCGGATGGCGTTGACCGGCCCGTACCAGGTCTCGATGTTGCGCACGCTCAGCAGGGCAGTCATGTTTCAGGCTCCGAGATAGGCGGCGATGACGCGCAGGTCGGACTGCACCTCGGCCGGGGTGCCCGAGGCCAGGACCTGGCCCTGCTCCATCACCAGCACGCGATCGGCCACGGCCGAGACCAGCGACATGTCGTGCTCGACCATCACCACCGTGATGCCCAGCGCATCGCGGATGTCGCGGATCCAGTGGGCCAGCTCGTGGGTCTCCTCCGGGTTCAGGCCCGAGGCCGGTTCGTCGAGCAGCAGCAGCTTCGGCCCCGCCACCAGCGCGCGGCCCAGCTCGACGATCTTGCGGATGCCGTACGGCAGGCCGGCGACCAGGCGCATGCGATACGGCGCCAGGTCGAGCAGCGCGATCACGTCCTCGACCACTTCGCGCGTGGCCGTCTCGGCGCGGCGCACCACCGGCAGGTCGAGCAGCTGCGCCCACAGGCTGCCGTGCGGGGCGCAGTGGCGGCCCAGCATCAGGTTGTCGAGCACGGTCGCGCCTTCGAACAGCTCGATGTTCTGGAAGGTCCGCGCGATGCCATGGCGCACCACGTCGTGCCGGGCGACGCCGGTGATCTCCCGGCCCCGCAGCCGCACCGAGCCGGCGCTGGCGTCGAACACCCGCGTGATCAGGTTGAACACCGAGGTCTTGCCGGCGCCGTTGGGGCCGATGATGGCGAACACCTCGCCCTGCGCCACCTCGAAGCTGACGTCGCGCACCGCGCGCACGCCGCCGAAGGACAGGCTCAACTGGCTGACTTCGAAGAACGCCATCAGCCACGCTCCGATCGCAGGTAGGCCTTCTGGCGCCGGAAGCCGCCGCGCCGGCGCAGCGGAAATTCGTCGAGCGCGCTGCGGATGCGGACCCAGCGGCCGTTGATGCCGCGCGGCTCCAGCAGCACGAAGAACACCAGCACCGCGCCATAGACGAACAGCTCGAGCCCGAACTGGCTGCCGATGCGCGCCGGCAGCAGCGGCTTGGCGAGCGAGATCAGCGACGGCAGCATGCCTATCAGCAGGGCGCCGAAGATCGCGCCGCGCAGGCTGCCCATGCCGCCGATGAAGACCATCAGCACCAGCTGCAGCGACAGGGCGAGGCCGAAGCTCTCGGGCGTGATGAACTGGGTCTGGTGGGCCAGCAGCGCCCCGGCCAGGCCCGACACGGCGGCAGAGATCACGAAGGCCAGCACCTTGGTGCGCGCCACGTGGATGCCCAGGCCCTGCGCCGCGGCCTCGGAGTCGCGCACGCCGACAAAGGCGCGGCCGGTGGCCGAGCGCATCAGGTTCAGCAGCAGCCAGAGCACCAGCGCCAGCATCGCGAGGCAAAGGAAATAGAAGGGCCGCGGTCCGCCGAAGCTGAAGCCGAACAAGACCGGGTCGGGCACCGCGAGGCCGCTATGGCCGCCTGTCACGGTTTTCCACCGGCCGGCCACGTGCTCGGTCACGATCGCGAAGGCCAGCGTCACCACCGCCAGGTGCAGGCCCGAGACCCGGATCGCCGGCAGGCCCACCGCCAGCCCGGCGAGCCCGGCCGCGAAGGCCGCGGCCAGCAGCGACAGGGGCAGCGGCAGGCCGAGCGTCAGCAGTTGCGCGTGGGTGTAGGCGCCGATCCCCAGGAAGGCAGCCTGCCCCAGCGACACCTGGCCCGTGAAGCCGGTCAGGGTCATCAACCCCAGGCTGGCGATGCACATGATGAAGATGAACGAGGCCTCGCCGACGTAGAAGGTCGGGATCGCGAACGGCGCGACCACCAGCGCCGCCGCCAGCGCGCCGTACAGGAGTCGCTGCTCGCGCGTGCGCAGCAGCGCCCGCCCTTCGGCGTAGCTGGTCTGGTAGTTGTCCCGGCTCACTGGAAAACCTCCGTGCTTCGCACTGCGGTGCGGGCCCCCTTCGGAACGGCCGGGCGGGGGCTCATACACGCCTCCCGTGCGCTTCGCCAATCAGCCCGCGCGGGAAGAACACCAGTACGGCGATCAGCACCAGGTAGGGCATGACGTCCTTGAAGCCGTCGGGCAGGTAGACGCCCGAGAACTGCTCGATCAGCCCGATCAGCAGGCCGCCGAGGATGGCCCCGGGCACGCTGCCGAAGCCGCCGAGCACCAGGGCCGCCAGCGCCTTCAGCATCACGAACCACAGGCTCAGGTCGACCAGCGAGATCGGCGCCAGCAGGACGCCGCAGAGCGCGGCGATGGCCCCCGAGATCGCCCACACCAGCGAATTGAGCCGCTTGACGCGCACCCCGCACAGGTAGGAGGCCAACTGGTTCTGCGACGAGGCCTGGATCGCCACGCCGAGCGCGGTGCGCTGCAGGAAGACGAACAGCAGCGCCGTCACGCCCAGCGCCGCCGCCAGGATCACCAGGTTGAGGTCGGCGACGACGGCGCCGCCCAGCGTGGTGGTGCGCCCGGTCCAGGGCGTCGGGTAGCTGCGCGAGTCCGGGCCGAAGACCATGCTGGTGCCGCCGCGGATCATGAAGCCGATGCCGATGGTCAGCATCACGCCCGCGAACTGCGGCTGGCCGACGATGGCCCGCATCACGCGGGCCTCGAGCAGCCAGCACAGCAGCGCCGCCAGCAGCACCACCAGCGGCAGCGCGAACCAGAACGACAGCCCGGCCTCGACCATGAAGTACCAGGCCGCGAAGGACGACAGCATCAGCACGTCGCCATGGGCGAAGTTCAGCACTTCGGTGGCCTTGTAGCCGAGCACCAGGCCGAGCGCCACCAGGCTGTAGATGGCGCCGGTTGAAATGCCTTGCAGGCCCAGCTGGACGAACTGCGACAGGGAGGCCGAATCGAATGCACCCATTTTGTCCTAACGATCGTTAACTAAACGATCGACAGACTATAAGGACATGCGGGGGCCCGAGTCTCTAGTGGTTAGTCCCAGGGTCGGCGTGGGTGCGCCAGCCGTCGACAGTCCGCCTCGGCGAATGTGCGATATGCACGATCGAAGGGCCGGACTTCGGCGCTCGCCCTGTTCTGTCATGGACAAGTCGCCGATGTTGAGGATCATCGGAACTCAGCCAAGGAATCCCCATGAACAGCCGCATCCGCTCGCTCCGCGCCGGCCGCACGCCCCAGCCCGTGGCGCGGCGTTCCATCGCCGAAGCGCTGACGCGCCGACTGGGCACCTGGGTCGGGACCGATCGGCGCCGGGCCCTGCGGGCCCGCGAGCGGCTCGAGCAACTCGATCCCGACCAGCGCCTGCGCGAAGTGGGCGAGTGGTAGCCCCTGCCCTTGCGGGCCATTTCTCCTTAGCATGGCGCCCTTGCCAAGGAGAAGATCCATGGGAATCCTGCTGGCCTTCGCGCCATTCATCGCCTTCGCGGTCATCGACCGCTTCTTCGGCGCCACCGCCGGCCTGAGCGCGGGCGCGCTGGTCTCCGCCGCGCTGTTGGTGCGGGACTTCGCCAGCGCCCGGGCGCCGAAGATCCTGGAGATCGGCACCTTCGTCCTGTTCGCCGGCATGGCGCTCTTCGTGCTCTTCGGCGACGCCCGGTGGTCGGTCGTCGGCGTGCGCCTGCGCGTGGATGCCGGCCTGCTGGCGATCGTGCTGGTGTCGATGGCGGCGCGGCAGCCCTTCACCCTGCAGTACGCGCGGGAGCGGGTCGACCGCGAACTCTGGAGCCATCCGGCGTTTCTGCGCACCAACTACGTCATCACCGGCGCCTGGGCCCTGGCCTTCGGGGTGATGGTGGTGGCGGACCTGGTGATGCTCTACCTGCCGCAGGTGCCGATCCAGGTCGGCATCCTGGCGACGGTGGCCGCGCTGGTCGGCGCGGTCAAGTTCACCAGCTGGTACCCGCAGCGCAGCGTGGCCGGCAAAGCCTGACGCATTCGCTACCATCGACGCGCAAAACGCAGTCCGTCGAATGCCCCCCTCCTCACTCCCCCAGCGCCAGACCCTCGCCAAGCTCCTGCGATCGGCCGCCGGCCCGTTCGAGCGCCCGGTGCGCTTTCTCGGCGAGGTGCTGCTGTCGGCCGGCGCCGCGATGCGCGGGCACTGGACCTTCCGCCGCGAGGATCTGGGCCGGGTCCTGGCCGACTGCAGCGCGCGGGCGGTGGCCATCGTGCTGGTCGTCAACCTGCTGGTGGGCGCGATCCTGGCGTTCGTCGGCGCGGTGCAGCTGGCCAAGTTCGGCGCCGGCATCTTCGTCGCCGACCTGGTGGCCATCGCGGTCGCGCGCGAGATGGCCGCCATCATCACGGCGGTGGTCATCGCCGGGCGCACCGGCGCCGCCTTCGCGGCCGAGATCGCGACCATGCAGGCCAACGAGGAGGTCGACGCGCTCGAGGTGCTGGGCCTGACCGCGATCGATTTCCTGGTGCTGCCGCGCGTGGCCTCGCTGCTGCTGATGATGCCGCTCCTGTACATCTTCGCCTGCGTGGCCGGCCTGCTGGGCGGCATGATCGTCGCGGCCGCCATGCTCGACCTCTCGGCGACGGCCTACCTGCAGCGCACGGCCGAGACGCTGACCTGGACCCACCTGGGCCTGGGCATCGGCAAGTCGGTGACCTTCGGTGCCCTGGTCGGCATGGTCGGCTGCTACTACGGCCTGCGGGCGCAGCGCAACGCGGCCGGTGTCGGCGTCGCGACCACCGGCGCGGTGGTGACCAGCATCGTCGGCATCATCGTGCTCGACGCGATTTTTGCCGTCTGCGCCAACGCCCTGGACATCTGACCATGAGCCTGCTCGCCGTGGACCAGCTCGTCATGCAGTTCGGCAGCCGCCTGATCCAGAAGGACATCTCGCTCAAGGTCGAGAAGGGCTGCATCTTCGCCGTCATGGGCGGCAGCGGCTGCGGCAAGAGCACCTTGCTCAAGCACCTGGTCGGCCTGCTGCCGCCGGCCGCCGGCACCGTCACCTACGACGGCGTCGACTTCTGGGCCAGCGACGACGCCCAGCGCAGCGCCCTGCGTTCGCGCTTCGGCATGCTGTTCCAGAGCGCCGCCCTGTGGTCGTCGATGACGGTGCTCGAGAACGTCTGCCTGCCGCTCGCGCGCCAGACGCGGCTCGACGCCAAGCAGCGCGACGCCAAGGCGCGCGAAGTGCTCGAATGGGTCGAGCTGGGCGAGTTCGCGAACTTCTATCCCGCGTCGCTCAGCGGCGGCATGAAGAAGCGCGCCGGCCTGGCGCGCGCCATCGCCGCCGAGCCGCCGCTGCTGTTCCTCGACGAGCCCTCGGCCGGCCTCGACCCGATCAGCTCGCGCCGGCTCGACGACCTGATCCTCGACATCCGGCACCGCACCGGTGCCGCCGTGGTGTTCGTGAGCCACGAGCTGCCGAGCCTGTTCGCGATCGCGGACGACGGCATCTTCCTCGACGCCGACAGCAAGCGGCCGATCGCCCACGGCTGCCCGCGCGAGCTCGCCCGGCAGGACGTGCACCCGACGGTGCATGCCTTTCTCCATCGGGAGGTGCCGCCGCCGGCCGCGCCTGCCGCACCTGAGGCCACCCCATGAAACGCAATGCCCTGCTGATCGGCGGCTTCGTCGTCGCCGCCTTCGTGATCACGGTCGCGGCCATCCTCTGGCTCAGCGGCAACGACCTCTTCACCCGGCAGCAAAGCGCCCGCGTGTTCTACCAGGGCAACGCGAGCGGGCTGTCGGTGGGCGCACCGGTGACTTTCCGGGGCGTCACGATCGGGCAGGTGACCGACATCGGCATCCTCATGGACCCGGTCTCGCTCAAGACCACGGTGCCGGTCGCGCTGCGGCTGCAGCCCAGCGCGCTGCGCCTCACCGATGGCAAGGACAAGGTCCCCGACCTGTCGGTGCTGGTACAGCGCGGCCTGCGCGCCCGGCTGGCCTCTCAGAGCATCGTCACCGGCCAGAAGGCGATCGAGCTCGACTTCCTGCCGGACACGCCGGACACCCTGCTCGGCGGCCCCGGCCCGACCGAGATCCCGGCGGTGGCCGACCGGTTCGGCGCCCTGATCGACCAGGTCGCCAACCTGCCGTTGCGCGACACGGTGGCAGACATGCGCCAGGCGATCCAGTCGCTGGAGACGACGCTCGCGTCGGTGCAGAAGACACTCGACGGCGCCCAGGACGTGCTGGGCGGCGCCGCCAAGCAGCTCGAGCTGACCGGCGTCGAGTCGCGCAAGACGCTGGCGGCCGCGACGGACGCCATCCGGCAGGTGCAGGGCAGCTCGCAGGCCACGCTGAAATCGATCACGCAGCTGGCCGACAGCTCTCAGCAGACGGTGCTGGCGGCCCAGCCGGAACTGCAGCGCACCCTGGTCGGCGCCCGCCAGGCGTCGGAGACCGCCAAGCTGGCGATGGACCGGCTGGCCGACATGGCGGCCCCCGGGGCGCCCTTGCGCGGCGACCTCGACGCCACCCTCAGGGATCTGTCACAGGCGGCGCGCAGCCTGCGCTCCTTGAGCGAACAGCTCGAGGAGCGGCCCAACGCCATCATCTTCGGGAACCCACGCCAATGACTGCACTGAAACGATGGGCGGCCTGGCCGCTGCACGCCGCGCTGGCGGCCCTGCTGGCGGCCTGCGCCTCGGCACCCGCACCCATGTTGCTGACGCTGCCGCCGGCGGTCTCTTCAGCGTCCGCCGCCGCCGCGCCGGTCCCGCCGGGCACGCCGCGGGTGCTGGCCGTGGGGCGGCCCGAAGTCCCGGAATACCTGGTGGCGCGCCGCGTGCGCTACCGGGCCGAGGCCAGCACCTTGGGCGAATGGCCCGACGCCTTCTGGGCCGAGCGCATCGAGGTCGGCGTCGGGCGCGAATTCAATGCGGCGCTGCGCGAGCGCCTGCCGGGCTGGCGCCTGTGCGAGGCCAACTGCAGCGAGCAGGCGCCCGCCGCCTCGCTGCAGGTGGTGCTCACGCGCATGGACTATGTGCGCGGCGAACGGCGCCTGAAGGCCAGCGCCCGCATCATGCTGTGGAGCACCGACCGCGTGCCGCGCCTGCTGCAGGGCGGCGACTTCGGCTACGACATCGCGGGCGATGCGGACACGCCGCAATCGCAAGCCGCCACGGTGACCGAACTGCTGCGGCGCGTCGCCGCCGATGCCGCAGCCGCGGTCGCGAAGGCGTCCTGAGGGCGGCGGCGCCCTACCTGAGCGCCTGTTTCTCCGCGCCGCGCTCGCCCGGGCGGCTGTCCGAGATGAAGTCGTACTGCCCGCCGCCTTCGCGCGCGCGGGCGCCGTGCATCTGCGGCGCGGCCAGCCGGTCGGCGCCGTTGCCCAGCGTGTTCGACTGCAGCGGCTGGCCGGAAAACGCCGATCCGCAGGGCCGGTCGGACAGGACCGTCTGGCCACGCTCGTCCTTGCAGCGATGAATTTCGGCCGCCGCCAGCGTGCTCGCTGCGCAGAGGCTCCAGACGGCGATCGTTCGAAACAGAACCAGAGAGGCCATGGGTCGCTTTCGGTGTTTGGCCAATCCTAGGCCGGACCTGCGAAACCATGAAGCAAATTGTCACAAGTTCGCGACACAGTCTGTGACAAACATCTCACCCCGTTGTGCGTGTTGCGCAACGTCGCCAAGCGTTCCGACGCAGGCTGACATACAAGACGCGCAGTCTGTACTACAAAAGAATTCTTTCAAGTTCAGGCCGTTCACATGAACCCGTTTCATCGGCATATCGTTCCCGAAACCGCCGTCTGGCCCGCCATGCGGGGGCCTGTTGCCTACGTGCAGGTCGGCGACCTGGTGGAGATGTGGTTCCGGCGCGCGCCGTCGGATTTCGCAACCTGCGAGTTCTGCCAGACCGTCAACCACCAGAGCGACGCCCGCTGCCGGACCTGCGGTTGCCCGCTGCCGGTCCGCGACGAGGTCGACCCGGCGCCCGAGCCCGCTGCCGTGCGCGACCGGGCCGCGCCGCCATCGGCCGCAAAGTCGCTGACCCATGTCATGCGCCTGGCACTGCTGCCGCCGCTGCTGCTGTTCGCCGGATTTGCCGGCTGGTACCAGACGCGATTGGCGGGCACGGCACCGCAGGCCGCGGTCGCCGCGACCGTTGCGGCCCCGGCGCCGGCGCCGGCGCACGCGGCGGCGAAGCCCTCGCGCCTGGCGGCGGGCGACCTCGGCCTGAGCGAAGGCGAGGTGGCGATCGTGTCGCGCGGCGCACCGTCGGCCGCGGCTGCCGACGAGGAGGACGAGCCCGCACAGGCGACGGCCGCCGAAGGCAACACGCCGGCGCGAACGCGGAGGGTGGCGACGACGCAGTCGGCGGCGGCCCGCGTGGAGCGAAACCCCCTGGCCGCCTGCAGCAGCAGCAGCAACTTCTTCGCCCGCGCCATCTGCGTCAACAGCCGGTGCGCGGATCCCCGGAGCGCGCATCTGGGCCAGTGCCGCGAAGCGATTCGCCAGCGCCAGATCGACGAGGCGCGCCGCAACCCCAGCCTGATGGGCTGAGCCGCCATGGAGAGCCTGCCCATGAGAAAGCTCACGCTCCGCGCTGCCGCCTGGATCTTCGGCCTCGCCTCGGGCCTGGCCGCCGCCCAGGGCGATGGCGGCAGCCAGACTTCCTGCGAACTGCAATTCAGCACCTGCAAGCAGACGGCCAACGCCGACTACCAGTTCTGCAAGAACGCCTCGGAGAAAAACTGCCGGGTGCGGCTGAACAAGGCGCTGCAGAGCTGCAGCAGCGGGCAGAACCGCTGCCAGAACGCGACCCAGGGCAGGCAGTTCAGCGGCTGACGGCGGGCGCGACGGCAGCGGCATGATCCATGCTGCGCCCTTAGACCCTCTACCACGAGGCGAAACACCCCTCAAGTAGACTAGCGCGCGTCGAAAACGACGGCCCGCGGCCACCTGCCTGCCGCGGGCATCCCGCACATCCGCCAAGCTCCAGAGGTCACACAATGGCTACCGCTCAATCCAAGATCATCTACACCCTCACCGACGAGGCGCCGCTGCTGGCCACGGCCTCGCTGCTGCCCGTCATCCAGGCGTTCGCCGCGCCGGCAGGGATCGAGGTCGCGACCAGCGACATTTCGGTGGCAGCCCGCATCCTGGCGGAGTTCCCGGAGTCCCTGACGCCCGAGCAGAAGGTGCCCGACAACCTGGGCGAACTCGGCCGCCTGACCCAGTCGCCCGACACCAACATCATCAAGCTGCCCAACATCAGTGCCTCGGTGCCCCAGTTGCTGGCGGCCATCAAGGAATTGCAGGCGCGCGGCTACAAGATCCCGGACTACCCCGAAGACGCCAAGACCGACGAACAGAAGGCGCTGCTGGCACGCTATTCCAAGGCCCTCGGCAGCGCGGTCAACCCGGTGCTGCGCGAAGGCAACTCCGACCGCCGCGCCCCGGCGGCGGTCAAGCGCAACGCGCGCAAGAACCCGCACTCGATGAGCAAGTGGAGCCCGGCCTCGCGCACCCATGTCTCGCACATGCACGGCGGCGACTTCTATGCCGGCGAAAAGAGCCTGACGCTCGCCAAGGCGCGCGACGTCCAGATGGACCTGGTCACCAAGAGCGGCCAGACCATCGTGCTGAAGAAAAAGGTCGCGCTGCTCGAAGGCGAGATCATCGACAGCATGTTCATGAGCAAGAAGGCGCTGCTCAAGTTCTATGAAGACGAGATGGAAGACGCCCGCGAGACCGGCGTGATGTTCTCGCTGCACGTCAAGGCGACCATGATGAAGGTCTCGCACCCGATCGTCTTCGGCCATGCGGTCAAGGTTTTCTACAAGGACGCCTTCGCCAAGCACGGCAAGCTGTTCGACGAGCTCGGCGTCAACGTCAACAACGGCCTGTCGAGCGTCTACGACAAGATCAAGGACCTGCCGACCTCGCAGCGCGACCAGATCGTCAAGGACCTGCACGCCTGCCACGAGCACCGCCCGGAGCTGGCGATGGTCGACTCGGCCAAGGGCATCACCAACCTGCACGCGCCGAACGACGTGATCGTCGACGCCTCGATGCCCGCGATGATCCGCCTGGGCGGCAAGATGTGGGGCCCGGACGGCCGTCCGAAGGACACCAAGGCCGTGATGCCCGAGAGCACCTTCGCCCGCATCTACCAGGAGATGATCAACTTCTGCAAGACCAACGGCGCCTTCAACCCGGTGACCATGGGCACCGTGCCCAACGTCGGGCTGATGGCGCAGAAGGCCGAGGAATACGGCTCGCACGACAAGACCTTCGAGGTGCCCGAGGACGGCGTGGCCCGGATCGTCGACATCGCCACCGGCGAAGTGCTGCTCGAACAGAACGTCGAGACCGGCGACATCTGGCGCATGTGCCAGACCAAGGACGCGGCGATCCGCGACTGGGTCAAGCTGGCCGTGAACCGCGCCCGCCTGTCGGGCATGCCGGCCGTGTTCTGGCTCGACGAATACCGCCCGCATGAAGCCGAGCTCATCAAGAAGGTCCACACCTACCTGAAGGACCACGACACCAAGGGCCTGGACATTCAGATCATGTCGCAGGTGCGCGCCATGCGCTACACGCTCGAGCGCGTGATCCGCGGCAAGGACACCATCTCGGTCACCGGCAACATCCTGCGCGACTACCTGACCGACCTGTTCCCGATCATGGAACTCGGCACCAGCGCCAAGATGCTGTCGATCGTGCCGCTGATGGCCGGCGGCGCGATGTTCGAGACCGGCGCCGGCGGCTCGGCACCGAAGCACGTCAAGCAGCTGGTCGAGGAGAACCACCTGCGCTGGGATTCGCTGGGCGAGTTCCTGGCGCTGGCCGTGTCGATCGAGGACCTGGGCCAGAAGACCGGCAACAAGAAGGCCAAGGTGCTGGCCGAGACGCTCGACACCGCCACCGGCATGCTGCTCGACAACAACAAGGGCCCGTCGACCAAGACCGGCGAGCTCGACAACCGCGGCAGCCACTTCTACCTGGCGCTGTACTGGGCCCAGGCCCTGGCGGCGCAGACCGAAGACAAGGAACTGCAGGCGCACTTCGCGCCGCTGGCCAAGACCCTGGCCGCCAACGAGCAGAAGATCGTCGACGAACTCAAGGCCGTGCAAGGCCAGCCGGCCGACATCGGCGGCTACTACATGCCCGACCCGAAGAAGACCGCGGCCGTCATGCGGCCGAGCGCCACCTTCAACGCGGCGCTGGCCTCCGCGGCCGCCTGAGCGAACACGCCGCCGACCGCTGGATCAGGTCGGCGCCACGGTCCAGGCCCGCTTCGGCGGGCCTTTTTCGTGGCCGACCGCCGTCATTTCGAGAAGAAGGGGGGTGGGGTCCCGGCCGTCGGCATTTCGAGCCCGAGCGCCCGGCCCATGCGCTGCAGCTCGCCGGACAGCCGTCGCACCTCGGCCAGCGCGGCCTTGTCCCCGGCTTGGAGGCGGTTGAATTCCCTGGCGAAGGCGTCGGTGACCTCGGTCCATCGGTGGAACGCGGGGTTGTCTGCAGGGAGTGGAGAGTCCATTGGGTTGCTCTAAGCCGGCAATTGCCTAATGGGCGGCAATAATGAACGATTTCGAAACTTAAGTACACATCTTTCTGCAATTCGTTGTGTCAACCTCTTTGTGGGTGATGCCGAGCGCCGGCGGCTGACTTACCGTGCGGAACGCTGTCACCACCGAGGAAGCTTCCTCACAGGACAAGGGGAACTTGTCTGACGCCAGGTCAAATTCACGCTGAGTAATGTGTACTAAAATGTTACGCATTCAAATGTGAGCAACCACTAGCGTCAAGGAAAGTCTTGTCCGACTTCGAAGTCTCGACCCTGGCGCAACAACTCCAGCGGCATGCAGCGCTGAGGCCAGCCGCCAGCGCGCTGCTGGCGCCCGGATCGCCCCCGATCAACTACGCGACATTGTTCGCACTGGTCCAGTACGCCCGGCCCTGGCTCGCGTCCCATGGGCTGGCGCCCGGCGCGCGGGTCGCCGTGCTGCTGCCGGCCGGCCTGGAGCGGGTGGTGTCTTGCCTCGCAATGGCCGCCTGCGGGGCCGTGTGCATTCCGCTGCACGCCGGGCTGGCTCCGCCCGAACTGCTCGCGCAGCTCGACGGCGCCCGGGCCGATGCCGTCCTCGGGTTGCCGGGGGACGCCGCAGCCGTCCGGTTGGCACGGACGCTCGGGCGGGCCCCCCTCGCCTTCGACCTGCAGCAGTGGCTCGCCGAGGCAGCGCAGCCCGCGGCCGGCTTCGATGCGCCCGGGCCCGAACCCGGGGACACCGCCTTCGTGCTGACGACCTCGGGCACGACCGGAGTCCCCAAGCGGGTGCCGATCGGACAATGGCCGCTGGTCCATTCCGCGCTCCAGACCGCGCGCCACCTCGCGCTCGGCCCGGAAGACCGCGGCCTGTGCGTGATGCCCGTGTCCCACGCCCAAGGCTTGATCGTCGGCCTGCTGGCGCCGCTCGCCGCGGGCTCGTCGGTGGTCTGCGCGCCCGCCTTCGAGGCCGGGGCGTTCCTGCGCTGGGTGCGCGACTTCCGGCCGACCTGGTACACCGCGTCACCGGCCGTCCACCACGCCATCGTCGAAGCCGCGTCCCGCCACGGCACCGAGATCCCGCCGCACGCCCTGCGCCTGGTCCGCTCGTCGTCTTCGAGCCTGGACGCCGACTTGCAGGACCGCCTCGAGGCCTTGTGGGGGGTTCCCGTCATCCAGGCCTACGGCATCACCGAAACGGCCGGCCAACTGGCGAGCAATCCGCTGCCGCCGCGGGTTCGCAAGCCGGGATCGGTCGGCCGCCCCGTCGGCGTCGAACTGCGCGTGGCCGATGAAGGCGGCCAGGCGTTGCCCCCGGGGCAGCAGGGCGCCGTGATGGCACGCGGGCCTTCGGTGTTCGAGGGCTATGAAGACAGCCCGGACGCGCGCGCCGACATGTTCCAGGACGGCTGGTTTCGCACCGGCGACCTTGGCTGGTTCGACGCCGACGGCTACCTGTTCCTGGCCGGGCGGAGCAAGGAGATCATCAATCGCGGCGGCGAAAAGATCTCCCCGTTCGAGGTCGAGCAGGCCTTGCTGCGTCTGCCCGGCGTCGCGCAGGCCGTGGCCTTCGCGGTGGCGCATCCGACGCTGGGAGAAGACGTCCATGCGGCGGTGGTGCCCGCGGCAGGCAGCGAGGTGGCGGCCCAGCAGCTTCGCGGCGGGCTGTTCGGCGTCATCGCCGACTTCAAGATTCCGGCCTGCATCCACGTGATCGCGCAGATTCCCGTGGGCGCCGGCGGCAAGATCCAGCGCCAGAGTCTTCGGGATCAGCTCGGCGTCCTGCCCGGCCCGGCACCCGCCGATGCGCCCCTGACGCCCCTGCAGGGGCAGGTCGCCGCCCTCTTCGCGCAGGTCCTGGACCGCAGGGCGGTCGGCCTCGATGCCAACTTCCTCGCCATCGGGGGAGACTCCCTGTCGGCGGCGCGGCTGGTCCTGCAGGTCAACCACGCCTGGGGCCTGGACCTCCCCGCATCGGCGCTGCTGCAGCAGCCGACAGTCACGACATTCGCCACCGCGCTGCAGGCCGCCATCGACGACGCCGATGCCCTGAGCGCTTCATTCCAGTCCGAACTGGACACCCTCAGCGACGAAGAAGCGGCGCAGCTGCTCGACGACCCATTCGAACCACGATGAACACAGCCTCGGCCTCGACCGACCAGGACCCCCTCCTTCCGGCGAGCCCCGAAGCGCGGCGACGCGTCCTGGCGCGCAAGCTCCAGCAACGCGCCCAGGCCGCCGCCGCGGCAAAGCCGGCCCCGGCCGATGGCGCCCCCTTGTCGTTCCAGCAGGAAGGCTTGTGGTTTCTCGACCAGATGGCCCCCGGGGGCGCGCCGTACATCATCCATTCGGCGACCCGGCATCGCGGCCCCCTGGACGCCGACCGGCTCGAACGCAGCCTGCGCACGCTGATCGCGCGCCACGACAGCCTGCGCACCGAGTTCCATGGCGCCGGACAGGCGCCGCCCAGGCAGAAGGTCCTGGCGGTGCCGGCGGCGCAGCAGCGATTCGGCCTGCGACGGGTCGCCCTCACGCCGGCCGACGCCGCCGAGACCGCGCTGCAGGCGCGCATCGGCGCCAGCATCGCCCGGCCCTTCGACCTCTCGAGCGCCCCGCTGCTGCGTGCGGAGCTGTTGCGGATCGCGCCCGACGACCATGTGCTGGTGCTGGTGGTGCACCACATCGTGGCCGACGGCTGGTCCATGAGCGTGATCCGCCGCGAGCTCGGCCAGCTCTATGCCCAGGGCGGCGACGACGCCGGCCTGGCCGCACCGCCGCTGCGCTTCAGCGACTTCGTGCACTGGCAGCGCCAGCGCTTCGAACGCGACGGCCTGCAGGCCCAGCTGGCCTACTGGCGCGAGAACCTGCGCGACCTGCAGACCCTGAACCTGCCGACCGACCGCCAGCGGCCCCTGCAGATGGCCTATGCGGGCCGGACCCTGTCGCAACCCATCGACGGCGCCCTCGCCGCCGCCCTGCGGTCGCTGGCGGCGCAACATGACGCCACCCCCTTCATGGCCCTGCTGGCGGCGTTCAACGCGCTGCTGATGCGCTACACCGGGCAGAGCGACATCGCGGTCGGCGTCCCCGTGGCGGCGCGCAGCGAGGCCCAGCTGCACGACGTGGTGGGCTACTTCGCCAACACGGTGGTGATGCGCAACCACCTCGAAGGCGCAGCGGGCTTCACCGAACTGCTGGAAGGCGTGCGCCGGACCACGCTCGCGGCGCTGACCCACCAGGACATGCCCTTCGACCGGCTGGTGGCGGAACTGAGCCCGCAACGCGATCCCGGCCGGAATCCGCTCTACCAGGTCTCGTTCGCGCTCGAGAGCTTTCCTCATCGCCTGCTCGCACTCGACGGACTCGCGAGCGAGCAGCTCGCCATCCATGCCCGGACGTCCAAGTTCGACCTGTCCCTGACGGTGGTCGAATCCGGCGCCGGGTTCGAGGCCCTGTTCGAGTACCGCACCGACCTGTTCGAGGCGCAGAGCATCGAGCGGCTGGCGACGCACTTCGTCCATCTGCTGCGCGGCATCGTCGACGATCCCGACAGCGCGCTGGATCGCCTGCCGCTGATGGACGCCACCGAGCGCCATCGGCTGCTGGTGGAATGGAACCAGCGGCTTCCCGCCGTGGCGCGCGAGGTGCCGGTGCACGCGCTCTTCCAGGCCCAGGCGCAGGCCACGCCCGAGGCGGTCGCGCTGCGGTCCGGCGAACGCGGCGTGAGCTACCGCGCGCTCGACCTGCTGTCGGACCGGCTCGCCGGCGAGCTGCGCGCGCTGGGCGTCGGGCCCGAGGTCGTCGTCGGCCTCTGCATGCACCGCTGCGTCGGCATGGCGGTGGCGTTGATGGCGATCTTCAAGGCCGGCGGCGTCTTCCTTCCGCTGGACCCGGCCCACCCGACCGAGCGGCTGCAGGCGATGCTGGACGATTCGACGCCCGCCGTGGTGCTGGCCCAGGCGGCGCTGGTCGATCGGCTGCGGGAGCTCGACACCGCCCGGCCGGCCCGGACCCTGGTGGTTCCGGACGATGGCGGCGACCTCCCGCGCGCGCCCGTGGCCGAACCGGCCGCAGCGTCGCGCCCGGAGCAACTGGCCTACCTGATCTACACCTCCGGCTCGACCGGCACCCCCAAGGCGGCGCAGCTGATGCACGGCGGCTTGAGCAACCACGTGCTGTGGATGATCGAGGCCCTGGACCTGACGGCGGGCGACCGCGTGCTGCAGAAGACCTCGTCGAGCTTCGACGCCTCGCTCTGGGAGTTCTTCGCGCCGCTGTGCTGCGGCGCGACCCTGGTCATCGCCGAACCCGACGTCCACCAGGACATGCGCCGGCTCGCCGAGGCGATCCGCGACCAGGACATCAGCGTCGTCCAGTTCGTGCCCTCCGAGTTGCGCGTGCTGCTGGGCGAGCTGGACCGCATTGCGTGCCCGTCGCTGCGCTACGTCCTGAGCGGCGGCGAAGCCATGGACCGCCCGCTCGCCGTGTCGTTCCGCCAGGCCCTGCCGGGCGTGCGGCTCGGCAACTTCTACGGCCCGACCGAGGCCACCGTGGACAGCGCCTGGTACGAGCTCGGCGAGCCCCTGCCCGAGCGCGCGATCGTGCCGATCGGCCGGCCGATCGCCAACGCCCAGCTGTACGTGCTCGACGCCCGGCTTCAACCCCAGCCCGTCAACGTGGCCGGCGAGCTGTACGTCGGCGGGCTCGGCGTCGGGCGCGGCTACCACCGGCGCCCCGAGCTGAGCGCCGAACGCTTCGTGCCCAACCCCTTCCGCCCCGGCGAGACGATGTACCGGACCGGCGACTCGGCGCGCTGGCTGCCCGACGGCGTGGTGGAGTTCATCGAGCGCCAGGACGACCAGGTCAAGCTGCGCGGCTTCCGGATCGAACTCGGCGAGATCGAGTCCGCGCTGGCGGCCTGCGCCGAGGTGCAGGTGTGCGCCGTGCTCCTGCGCGAGGTCGCCGCCGGCCGCAAGGAGCTGGTGGCTTACGTGGTGCCCCAGGGGCCGGCCGATCCGCGCTCCCTGCGCGCGGCGCTGAAGTCCAGGCTGCCCGACTACATGATTCCGAGCGCGTTCGTGCTGCTGCCGGCGCTGCCGCGGCTGGCCAACGGGAAGCTCGACCGGGGCCGTCTCCCCAGCCCCGACGCCGAGGCGTCGACGCTCGACCGGCTGGCGCCGCGATCGCCGATCGAATCCGCCCTGCTGGACATCTGGAGCGACGTGCTGGGCAAGTCGGGCTTCGGCATGCGCGCCAACTTCTTCGACCTGGGCGGGCATTCGCTGCTCGCCACGCAGATCGTGTCGCGGATCCGTTCGACCCTGCGGGTCGAGTTCCCCCTGCGGCAGATCTTCGATCACCCGACGATCGAGCAGATGGCGCAGGCCGTGGGCCGGCTGGCGTCCGGCCCGGCCGCCGACGCCGACGCCGCCGCCGCGCTGGCGCCCATCGCGCCCGTCGCGCGTTCAGGGCCCCTGCCGCTGTCGTTCTCGCAGCGGGGCATGTGGGTGCTGAACCAGCTCGACCCGGAGGGCGCCGCCTACAACATGCGCGACACGATGCGCCTGCGCGGGCCGCTGGACCGTGCCGCGCTGCGCCGGGCCTTCGACCGCCTGGTCGCCAGGCACGAGGCCTTCCGCTCGACCTTCGACCTCGTGGACGCCGAACCCGCGGCCTTCATCGGCGCGGTGCAGCCGGCCAACGTGATCGAGCTCGACCTGTCGGACGTGCCGGCGAGCGAGCGCGAGCGCGCCATGCAAGGCGAGGCCGAGCGCATCGCCAACGCCCCTTTCAATTTGGCGACCGGGCCCCTGCATCGCTTCCTCCTGGTGCGGATCGGGGCCGACGACCACGTCCTGGTCCTGGTGATGCACCACATCATCGGCGACGACTGGTCATGGAACATCCTGCTGCGGGAACTCCAGGACCTGTACGCCGCCGAGCTGCGCGGCGATGCCCCTCCCGCGAGTCCGCGCGCCTTCGACTTCGTCGACTACGCCAGCTGGCAGCGCACCCACATCGGCGACCGCATGCTCGCCGGGCAGACGAAGTACTGGCTGGGCCAGCTGGCCGGCATGAGCCCCCTGCACCTGACGTCCGACACCGCCGCGGTGCAGCGGCACAGCAGCCGCGGCGATCGCGTCCGGCTGGAGCTCTCCGATGGCTGGCTGGCCGAGATCCAGCGCTTCAGCCGCACCCTGGGGCTCACCCCGTTCATGACGCTGCTGGCGGCCTTCCAGGCCATGCTGGCGCGCTACTGCGGGCAGGAGGACATCGTGGTCGGGACGCCCATCGCCGGGCGCATGCGCATCGAGTCCGAGGAAGTGGTCGGCTCGCTGGTCAACACGCTGGCCCTGCGCAGCCAGGTGCGCGCGACGCAGAGCTTCCATGAGCTCGCGCAGCAGGTGCGCGAGACCTGCCTGTCGGCGTTCACGCACCAGGACATCCCGTTCGACTACCTGATGGACAGCCTGCACAAGCAAGGGGCCGGAACCCGGCCCCCCGAGATCCGCGTGCTGTTCAACGTGCTGAACACGCCGCGCAAGCATTCGGCGTTCGAAGGCCTGGAAGTGAGCGTCCTGCGCACGGCGCTGCAGGCGACGCTGTTCGATCTCGAATTGACGATCGACACCGAGCGCGAGCACGCGATCTCGCTGACCTACTCGACCGAGCTGTTCACGCCCGAGACCGCCCAGGCGATCCTGGACAACTACATGCATCTGCTCGGCCGCTTCATCGAGCAGCCGGAGCGGCCCCTGCACGACCATGCGGCCGCCAGCCCTGAAGACCTGGCCCGGCTCGCGGCCTGGAACCGGACCGAGCGCGCCTATCCGCGCGAGCTCAGCCTCCACCGCCTGCTCGAGGCCCGCTGCGATGCGCCCGGCACCGCCATCGTGCAGATGCCCGGCGACAGCCTGGACTACCCGGAACTCTGGTCGCGCGTGCGCCGCCTGGCCCGCGTGCTGCGTGCGCGCGGCGTGCAGCGCGGCTGCCTGGTGGGACTCTGCGTGCAGCGCACGCCGGCGATGGTGGTGGCGCAACTCGCGATCCTGAGCGCCGGCGGCGCCTATGTGCCGCTGGACCCGGCCTACCCGCTGCAGCGGCTGCACGACATGGCGCTCGACGCCGGCCTGACGCTGCTGGTGACCGAGCAGGCGCTCGCGCCGCCGTGGCAGGACCTGGCGGTGCCGACGCTGCTGCTCGACCAGGCGCAGGCGGAACTGCTGGCCCAGCCCGCCACCGCCCTGCCGGCCGATCCGGCGCGCGACGCAAGGCCGCAGGACCCGGCCTACGTCATCTACACCTCGGGCTCCACCGGCAAGCCCAAGGGCGTGGCGGTGCCGCACCGCAGCGTGGTGAACTTCCTGCTGTCGATGCAGCGCGAACCCGGCCTGGCCCAGGACGACGTGGTGGTCGCCGTGACCACGCTGAGCTTCGACATCGCGGTGCTCGAACTGCTGCTGCCGCTGCTCGGCGGCGCCACCCTGGTGCTCGCGACCCGCGAACAGGCCGTCGACGGCGAGGCGCTGCGCGGCCTGCTCGAGCGCTCGCAGGCCACCCTGATGCAGGCCACGCCGGCGACCTGGCGGCTGCTGATCGATGCCGGATGGCACGGATCGCCGTCCTTCAAGGCGCTGGTCGGCGGCGAGAGCCTCAGTCCGCTGCTGGCCTTGCAGCTCTCGGCGTGTACCCGGGAACTCTGGAACCTGTACGGGCCGACCGAGACCACGGTCTGGTCCACCTGCTGGCGGGTGCCGCCGCAGGCGCAGACCATCGCCATCGGCCGCCCGATCGCCAACACCACCATCCATGTGCTCGACGGGCAGGGCAAGCGCTGCCCGGCCGGCGTCTCGGGGGAGATCTTCATCGGCGGCGAAGGCGTCGCGACGGGCTACCTGAACCGGCCGGAACTGACCGCCGAACGCTTCGTCCCCGACCCCTTCGGCAGCGACCCGCAGGCGCGCATGTACCGCACCGGCGACCGCGGGCGCTGGCGCCACGACGGCCTGCTCGAGCACCAGGGGCGGCTCGACTTCCAGGTCAAGGTACGCGGCCACCGCATCGAGCCGGGCGAGATCGAAGCCCGGCTGCAGGCGCATGCCGATGTCTCGCAGTCGCTGGTCATCGCGCGCGAAGACCGCCCCGGCGATGCGCGCCTGGTGGCCTACGTCGTGCTGCGCGGCGGCGAGCTCGACGCCGCGGGCCTCAGGGACCACCTGCGCATCCAGCTGCCCGACCACATGCTGCCGCAGCACTACGTCGCGCTCCACGCGCTGCCGCTGCTGCCCAACGGCAAGGTCGACCGGCACGCGCTGCCGGCGCCGCGGGCCGAACAGCGGCCCCAGGCGAGCGCGGCCGATGCGCCTTCGACGCCGGCGGAGCGCGCCCTGGCCGCGATCTGGTGCGAGCTGCTGGGCGTGGACGGCGACGCCGTCATGCGCACCGACAACTTCTTCGACCTCGGCGGCGACTCGCTCCAGGTCAGCCGGGCCGTGATCGCCTTCCACCGCCTCAGCGCCGTCCGGCTGGAAGCGCGGCGCATGATCTTCGAGTCGCTGGCGCAACTGGCGCGCGGCATCGAACTGCCCGAGGGCGAACCGGTGCCGATCGAGGAACCGGCGAATCAGGCGAAGGGATGGTTCAGGCGGCTGTTCCAGCGCGCCTGATGTGGCTCACGCCGCGCCGATGCCCGCCACCAGGTGATCGACCGGCCGGCCGCCCCGGAGCGCGGCCGTGAAGGCCAGCATGCGGTCGATCGGCACCCGCGCCCGCCGCCCCAGTGCCGGCTCGACATGCACCTCGCCGGCACCCGTCTCCAGCACGTGGGCGAGGCCGGCGAGGCCGTTCATCGCCATCCACGGGCAGTGGGCGCAGCTCTTGCACGTGGCCGAGTTGCCGGCCGTGGGCGCCTCGATGAAGGTCTTGCCCGGGTTCCGGGTGCGCAGCTTGTGCAGCATGCCGCTGTCGGTGGCGACGATGAACTCGCTCGCGTCCATGCGCTGCGCCGCGCCCAGGATGGCCGAGGTCGAACCCACCGCATCGGCCAGCGCGATCACATCGGCCGGCGCCTCCGGATGCACCAGCACGCGGGCCGCGGGGTGCTGCTTCTTGAGCAGCTCGAGTTCGAGCGCCTTGAATTCGTCGTGCACGATGCACGCCCCGCCCCAGCTCACCATGTCGGCACCGGTCTCGCGGCGGATGTAGTCGCCCAGGTGCCGGTCGGGCGCCCACAGGATCTTCTGCCCCTGGGCCGTCAGCGCACGCACCACGTCGAGCGCGCAGCTGGAGGTCACGAGCCAGTCGGCGCGCGCCTTCACGGCGGCGCTGGTGTTGGCGTAGACCACCACCGTGCGGTCGGGATGCAGGTCGCAGAAGCGGGCGAAGTCCTCGTCCGGGCACCCCAGGTCGAGCGAACAGGTCGCGTCCAGGTCGGGCATCAGGATCCGCTTCTCGGGCGACAGGATCTTGGCGGTCTCGCCCATGAAGCGCACGCCCGAGACCACCAGCGTCCGCGCCGCATGGTCGCGGCCGAAGCGCGCCATCTCGAGCGAGTCGCTCACCAGGCCGCCGGTCTCCTCGGCCAGGTCCTGCAGGTCGGGGTGGACGTAGTAGTGCGACACCATCACCGCATCGCGCTCGCGCAGCAGGCGGCGGATGCGCGCCTTCAAGGCCTCGCGCTCGGCCGGCCCGGGCTCGGGCGGCACGCGGGCCCAGGCATGGCGCGTGTCGCAGGACGTGCTGCCGTCGCCGGCGGCCAGCGGCTGCTCGTAGTCGACGTCGATCACCGGGAAAATCATGACGACCCCCACGCTCGGCACTTCGTGTCCTCGCTGCCCCCCGAGGGGGCGCGAGCTTGCTTGGGGCGGCCCGGCGCTGCGCTCATGCCTCGGCCTCCTGGAAGCGCATCGAGAAATCGACCGCCTTGACGTCCTTGGTCAAGGCACCGATGGAGATCCGGTCGACGCCGGTCTCGGCCAGGGCGCGCAGGCCCTCGAGCGTGACGCCGCCCGAGATCTCGAGCATGGCCCGCCCATCGCCGGCGGCATCGTTGCGCCGCACGGCCTCGCGCAGCGTCGCCAGGTCCATGTTGTCCAACAGCAGCATGCGCGCGCCGTGGGCCAGTGCCTCGTCGAGCTGCGCCAGCGTCTCGACCTCGATCTGCACGAACTTCGCCCGGCTCGCGACCCGCGTCGCGGCCCGCAGCGCCGCGCCCACGCCGCCGGTGGCGACGATGTGGTTCTCCTTGATCAGCACCGCGTCGTAGAGGCCGATGCGATGGTTGACGCCGCCACCGGTGCGCACCGCGTACTTCTGCGCCAGCCGCAGGCCGGGCAAGGTCTTGCGGGTGTCGACGATGCGGGCCCGCGTGCCGCGCACGGCGTCGACGTGCAGCGCGGTCTGGGTCGCCACCGCGCTCAGCAGTTGCAGGAAGTTGAGCGCGGTGCGCTCGGCCGTGAGCAGCGCCGGGGCCGCGCCCGCGAGCTCGAGCACGACCTGGTCCGGCGCGCAGCGAGCGCCTTCCTCGACCTGCCAGGTGATCTTCGCTTCGGGGTCGAGCTGCCGCACCACCGCCTCGACCCAGGGCGCGCCGCACAGCACCGCGCCTTCGCGGGCCAGCACCCGGGCCACCGCGCGGCGATCGGAGGCAATCAACGAGGCCGTGAGATCGCCGCCTCCTACATCTTCATCCAGGGCCCGCAGTGCGTCGGCGCGCACCATGGCGGCCCATTCGGCGGCAGAAAAATCGAAGGTACTGTCCATCTTCATCATCGGAAACGCGAGGCCGCGCACAGCAGCGAATGGGCGCGATCGTAGCAGCGATGCCGACGCCGGCCGGCCCGCGCAAATGCACGCAGGCGTAGCGCAAGAGTCGGTTATGGTTCGGCCCGTTTGACATCCGAAGCAAGAGCGACGACCTGTGATTTTTCATGAATTCGACGTGCTCATCGTCGGCAGTGGCCTGGCCGGCCTGAGCACCGCGCTGCACCTCGCGCCCACGCACCGCGTGGCCGTCATCACCAAGCGCGCGATGGACGATGGCGCCAGCCAGTGGGCCCAGGGCGGCATCGCGGCGGTGCTTGCCGAGGGCGACAGCGTGCAGTCGCATGTCGACGACACGCTGGTGGCCGGCGCGGGCCTCTGCGACCTGGCCGCCACCCGCTTCGTGGTCGAGCATGCGCCCGAGGCCATCGCCTGGCTGCGCGGGCTCGGCGTGCCCTTCTCGCTCGAAGACGGCGCGCTGCACCTCACGCGCGAAGGCGGCCACAGCCAGCGCCGCATCGTGCATGCGGCCGACGCCACCGGCGCCGCGGTGCAGCGCACGCTGATCGAGCAGGTGCGCCGCTCGCCCAACATCACGCTGTTCGAGCAGCACACGCTGGTCGATCTCATCACCGGCCGCAAGCTGGGCCTGGCCGACGCCGGCTGCCTGGGCCTGCACGTGCTCGACGAGGCCACCGACCAGGTCCTGAGCTTTCGCGCGCCCCACACCGTGCTGGCCACCGGCGGTGCCGGCAAGGTCTACCTCTACACCAGCAATCCGGACACCGCCACCGGCGACGGCATCGCGGCGGCCTGGCGCGCGGGCTGCCGGGTCGCGAACATGGAGTTCATCCAGTTCCACCCGACCTGCCTGTACCACCCGGATGCCAAGTCCTTCCTCATCAGCGAAGCGGTGCGCGGCGAGGGCGGCCGCCTGCTGCTGCCGGACGGCACCCGCTTCATGCCCGCGCACGACGCCCGCGCCGAGCTGGCGCCGCGCGACATCGTGGCGCGCGCCATCGACTTCGAGATGAAGAAGCACGGCCTCGACTGCGTGCACCTCGACATCTCGCACCAGAGCCCGGCCTTCCTGCAGGAACATTTCCCGAACATCCTGGCGCGCTGCGCCGCGCTCGGCATCGACATCACGCGCGCGCCGATCCCGGTGGTGCCGGCCGCGCACTACACCTGCGGCGGCGTGCTCACCGACCTCGCAGGCCGCACCGACGTGCCCGGCCTCTACGCGATCGGCGAGACCGCCTGCACCGGCCTGCACGGCGCCAACCGCCTGGCCAGCAACTCGCTGGTCGAGTGCATGGTGTTCGCCCGCGCCGCGGCGCAGGCCATCGCCGAGGCACCCCGGCAGCCCCAGGCCGCGCTGCCGGCCTGGGACGACAGCCGCGTCACCGATGCGGACGAGACGGTGGTCATTTCGCACAACTGGGACGAGCTGCGCCGCTTCATGTGGGACTACGTCGGCATCGTGCGCACCAACAAGCGGCTCGAACGCGCGGCCCACCGCATCGCGCTGCTGCAGGGCGAGGTGCAGGAGTTCTACGGCCACTTCCACGTCACGCGCGACCTGCTCGAGCTGCGCAACCTGGTGCAGGTGGCGGACCTGATCGTGCGCTCGGCGCAGGCCCGGCGCGAAAGCCGCGGGCTGCACTTCAGCCGCGACTACCCGGCGCTCGCCGCGCCGGCGGCGCCGACCATCCTCGTGCCGCCCGCCGGCTGACGCGGCCCTTCGTCTTTTCGTCCACAGAGAAAGAGCTTTCTCACCATGTTCCGCACCCTGCTCAAGTCCAAGATCCACCGAGTCGCGGTCACCGACTGCGAACTGCACTACGAAGGCTCCTGCGCCATCGACGAAGACCTGCTCGACGCCGCCGGCCTCGCCGAGAACGAGCAGGTCCACATCTGGAACATCAACAACGGAGAACGCTTCGTGACCTATGCGATTCGCGGCCAGCGCGGCAGCGGCATCATCTCGGTCAACGGCTCGGCCGCGCGCCGGGCCTCGGTCGGCGACCTGATCATCATCGCCGCCTTCGGCCTGGTGCCCGAGGACCAGGTGGCCGGCCATCGGCCGAAGCTGGTGTTCGTCGACGAGGCCAACCGCATCAAGGAAGAGCGCGCCCACATCCCCGTGCAGGCCGCCTCGGGCGAGGCCGTCGCGGCCTGAGCGACCGGCAATGCCAAACCCTGCTGCCGCCGATGCGGCCATCCCCTACGGCACCCTGCCCCCGGCCTCGCCGCCGGCCACGCGCAAGCCGCTGAGCCTGCCGCGGCTGGCCGACATGCATGCGCGCGGCGAGAAGATCGTCATGCTGACCGCCTACGACGCCACCTTCGCCGCCGTGGCCGACGCCGCGGGCGTCGAATGCCTCCTGGTCGGCGATTCGCTGGGCATGGTCTGCCAGGGCCTCGACAGCACCGTGGGCGTGTCGCTGGACACCATGCGCTACCACACCGAAAGCGTCGAGCGCGGATTGCGCCGCGTCCAGGGCACGGCCTGGCTGATCGCCGACCTGCCCTTCGGCAGCTACCACGCGTCGCGCGAACAGGCGCTGCACAGCGCCGCCGTGCTGATGCAGGCCGGCGCCCACATGGTCAAGCTCGAGGGCGGCGGCTGGACCACCGAGACCGTGCGCTTCCTGGTCGAGCGCGGCATCCCCGTCTGCGCCCACCTGGGCCTCACGCCGCAGACGGTGCACGCGCTCGGCGGCTACCGCGTGCAGGCCCGCGGCGGCGAGGCCGCGGCCCTGCTCAAGCAGCAGGCGCATGCGCTGCAGGACGCGGGCGCGGCCATGCTGGTGCTCGAGATGGTGCCCGCCGCGCTGGCCGCCGAACTCACGGCCGAACTGACGCACTGCGCCACCATCGGCATTGGCGCCGGCCGCGGCACTGCGGGCCAGGTGCTGGTGATGCACGACATGCTGGGCGTCGGACTCGGCAAGCTGCCGAAGTTCGTTCGCAACTTCATGGCCGATGCGCCCGGCATCGCCGAGGCCATGCAGGCCTACGTCCGCGCCGTCAAGGACGGCAGCTTTCCCGACGACTCACTCCACGCCTGGTAGGCGCATCGATCATGCACGTCATCCGCACCATCCCCGAACTGCGCGACCACCTGGGCCGCTTCGAGCGCCCCGCCTTCGTCCCCACCATGGGCAACCTGCACGACGGCCACCTGGACCTCGTGCGGCAGGCCGGGCCGCAGGGCGACATCACCGTCGCCAGCATCTTCGTGAACCGCCTGCAGTTTCTTCCGCACGAGGATTTCGACACCTATCCGCGCACCTGGGACAGCGACTGCGAGAAGCTGCGCTCGGCCGGCTGCGACGTGCTGTTCGCGCCCGACGAGCGGGCCCTCTACCCGCAACCCCAGACCTGCAAGGTGCATCCCGACGGCGCCCTGGCCGACATCCTCGAAGGCCACTTCCGCCCGGGCTTCTTCGTCGGCGTCTGCACGGTCGTGATGAAGCTCTTCGCCTGCGTGCAGCCGCGGGTGGCCATCTTCGGCAAGAAGGACTACCAGCAGCTGCTGGTCATCCGCCACATGGTGCAGCAGCTCGCCTTGCCGATCGAGGTCGTGGGCGGCGAGACCCGGCGCGCGGACGACGGACTCGCGCTGTCCTCGCGCAACGGCTACCTGGGCCAGTCCGCGCGCGTCGAAGCGGTGCAGCTGTCGCTCGCGCTGAAGTCCATGGCCGCTGCGGTGCAGGAAGGCGAGCACGACTTCGCCGCGATCGAGGCCCGCGCGATGCAGTCGCTCAGCGCCCGCGGCTGGGAGCCGGACTACATGGTGCTGCGCCGCCGCACCGACCTGCAGGCGCCAACTGCGGGCGAGCCACTGGTGGCCCTGGCGGCGGCGCGGCTGGGCAGCACCCGGCTGATCGACAACCTGGAGATCCCGCCAGCGGCTTGACCGGAAAAGTCTTCCGGCCAAACGGAAGTTTCTCTAAGAATTCAGGAATGGCGTCCGAGCGACGCGGGGTAGATTGGACGCGCTCCCATCTCTACCCCGATCGATCGTGACATCCCAAGGCGAAGTCGCCATTCCGTTCGCGCATCCCGTCTACATCCGCAGCATCGTCGACTGCCTGAACAGCCGCGGCGTCCGGCCCTCCGAGGTACTGGCGAGCGCCGGCCTGGCTTGGCAGGATCTCAGCGACGGCCAGCGGCTGGTCGACTTCTCGGTCTTCCGCCGCTTCGTCACGCACGCCATCCAGCTGAGCGGCGAACCCGCGCTGGGCCTGATGGCGGGCTCGATGCTCCAGCCGTACCACAGCCCGGTCGGCATCGCCGCGGTGACCAGCGACAGCCTGGGCGACGGCCTGCAGTTCGTGAGCCGGCATGCCAGGCTCATCTTCCGCAGCATGAACCTCAAGGTCGAGAACGGGCCGCGCTGGAGCACGCTCAGGGTCAAGCCCACGCGCCCCTTGTGCGAGACCCATGTCTTCGTCATGCAATCGATCCTGGGCGCCTACTGCCGCCTGCTCGAAGCCATCCTGGGACGCCCGGCCGACGAGCTCACGGCAGGCTTGCCCTACCCGCGGCCGGCCGGCAACGACATCCCCTGCCTGCGCTATGTCCGGCGGGTCGAGTTCGACCAGGAGCACCTCACGTTCCAGCTGCCGGTCGAGCTGCTTCGCGTGCGCTCGACCGCCGCCGACGCCGAGGCCTTCCACGAGGCGGCGCAGGCCTGCCGCAAGATGGAGTCGGAGCTGGGGCACGGGGACTTCGTGGCGCGCGTTCGGCGCGCGCTGCTCGAACGACTGACGGCCAATCCCGAAGTCGGCGAACTCGCCACCGACCTGGGCATCTCGGGCCGGACGCTGGCGCGCCGGCTGTCGGAAGCGGGCCTCAGCTACTCCGACATCAAGGACGACCTGCGCAAGACGCACGCCGCCTGGTACCTGCAGCACACCGAACTGTCGATGGAAGCCATCGCATCACAGCTCGGCTACAACGACCCCACCAACTTCAGCCGCAAGTTCAAGTACTGGTACCGCGTGCCGCCGAGCAAGATGCGGCAGGCCTTGCGCGGCGGGCTGCACTAGGCGTCGAGACGCCCCCGGCGGGCCTGCACGCCCCTCGGCCTTTCGTTGACAGGTCCGGCGTAGCCGATGGTCTCGTGGATGCGCGAGAGGATCTCGACGCAACTCTCTTTCAACGCCATGCCGCGCGGGGTGAGCAAGACCTTGCGCGTCGTGCGCTGGAGCAGGGGCGCCGCGAGCATGGTTTCGAGGCGGGAGACGCTTCGACTCACGCTCGACTTGTGGATCTGCAAGGCATCGGCTGCCGACGAGAAGCTGGCAAGCGAGGCGACATAGGCAAAGATGCGGAGATCGTTGAGGTCGATCATGGCGCCCGCACCGGGGTTCGGTGAGACATCATTGTGCATTTGAGACTTCCCCTGAGCTGGAAAAAAAAGGCTGTCCGGCAATGACCGGACAGCCTTTCTGGGACTACCTGCTGGATCGAGGCTTACGCCACGAATCAGAAGGAGTGGCGAATGCCGAGGTCGTAGCCGGTCGAGCTCTTCGGGGTCATCGTGGCACCCGACGAAGTGGTCACGAAGGCCGGGCCGCCCAACGTCAGGTCAGCGCCGTTCTTGTTGCTCACGCGCGCGATCGTCGTGTACAGGGCCGTGCGCTTCGACAGGTTGTGGACATAGCCCAGGGCGAGCTTGTTGGCCTTCGGGTCGTCACGGAAGCCGAACAACTGGTCGATGTACGCGGTGTTCTTGTAGTTCACCGCCGAGTAGGACATGCGGATCAGGCCAGGGCCGACCGGAACAGTCGCGCCGAGCAGCCAACCGTTGGCACTGGGCTCACGGAAGCCGAACGGGTTGGAGACGCCCGCCACCAAGTTCGTCGACGAGTCCACCTTCAGCTTGGCGTTCGAGTACTCGCCGAACAGCTTGACGACACCGAAGTCGTACGAAGCGCCAAGGTTCCAGGTGCTGAGGTTGTCGGTGGTGCCGGCGTAGAAGTTCGAGCCGATGGTGCTTTGGCCGTAGGCGACCGCGACGTCCAGGGGGCCGTTGGCGTAGCCGACGCGGCCACCGATGTAGCGGCCGGCGCGCTCATTGCCATCCGTGGCGGCGTTGCCAGGCGTCAGGCGACCCGGGTCATAGCTGACCTTCTCGTTCATGGCGTACATGAACTGACCGTAGAAACCACCCAGGTTCGGCGGCAGGAAGTAGCCGATCGAGTTGCTGGCGCGGGTGTAGGTCGTGTTGGCGGTGAAGCCTTGCACAGCGCTGCCCGGGGTGTTGTAGCCGTTGGCGCTCGAGATCAGGTTGGTGCCCACGCCATTGGTGCCGAACGGATCGAACACGGTGTCGTTCCAGAACGTCGGGGTGTAGTCACGGCCGAGGCGGACTTCACCGAAGTTGCCGGACAGGCTCACAGTGGAGCGACGCTGCCAGTTCTGACCACCGCCGCCCGCCGTGCCGGTACCGTCGTCGTTGTTCAGAGCGCCTTCGAGCCAGAAGCTGGCTGCCAAGCCACCACCGAGGTCTTCGGTACCACGGAAGCCCAGACGGCTGGAGTTGTAGCCCGAGTTGCGCAGCACGGTCTGGCTGGTCGTGGCGGTGCCACGGTTCACGAAGGTCTGGTTCGCCAGGCTCGCCAGGGTGGGCGTGTTCTTGTCTTCCGACTTGTTCGAGAAGCCGCTGATGGTCGCGTCGACAACGCCGAACAGGGTGACCGACGACTGGGCCGAAGCGATACCGGCAACAGCCAGGGCAGCCAGGGCAACTAGAGATTTTTTCATTGCAAGTTTCTCCAAGGTTAAACATAGGGCTCCGGTACGAAGGGCTTGTCGTGACTGGCACTTGTGCGCCCACCGGACCCCGGGCCAACCTCCTTTTGGGAAGTTGTCTCTATTGCATCAGAGGCCCTTCTTTCGGGCAGCGTCATTCATGCAAAGTCAACCGGCGACTATGCAAAGTCGACCTCAACAAATTGTTGTTGCGTTGTTGTATTGCGACATGGCATTCAGCCAGTCATTGCGCGTCGAATGGCAGCTTCATTCACTGCCGACTGCGCTTCATTGCATTGACCTGGTCGGTCAATCACACCGACGCATTGCGCGCCAAGTGTTTACTTCTAATTAAGAAGTAGGAAATGTCTAAATATACCGACTCAGTTTCTTCATGCAATGATCGGGACGCCATGACCGACGAGTGGCGCAGCGGATGGCGACACCGCCGGCACTTCAGCAAGCGCCACCGTTTCGGGTGCGGCCGCCGGCATCGGCACCGGCGCCGCGAACTTGTAGGCCTGGGCGATCTTGAGCTCGCGCTTGAAGGCCGCCACCTCCTGGCCGGCGCACTTCAGGCTGATGCTGCCGCTCGGGTTGCCCAGCTTCAGTGCGCTGATGTGGCCGTCGTTCAGTTCGATCTGCACCGATTCGAAACTCATCTTCAGCGCCAGCGCCAGCTTGACGTCGCACCAGTCGACGCCGGTCACGTTGAGCACCAGCCTCGGCTCCATCTTGGCTTCGATCTCGTGCTTGAGCAGCGCCACCGTCTGCGCCTTCGGCGGCGGGCCGCGGCTGGCGTCGATCGCCTTGCGCACCTCGCGCACCTGCGCCCAGGCCTTGGCCATCAAGGCGAATGGGTCGGGAGAAAAGGCTTTCTCGATTTCCTCTTCGAGGTCTGCCGTCGCCCAGTCGGCCACCGTCCTGCCGAGGATCGAGGCGCCCTTGGCATCGACGTTGCCCACGCTCAGGGCCGCCAGGCGGCGCACTTCCTTCACGCCCTCGCCGGTGTCGACCAGCGCAAGCAGCTGGTGCAGGGGCTGGTCGCTCTTCAGTTCGACGACGCTCATGTCGGTTCTCCCGCCAGTGGTTGCAAGCCTCGCAGGCACACGAGCGGCTCGCCGCCCGCCACGCGCCAGCCCATGGCCGACTCGCGATCCCGCCCGCCGCGGCCATCGGCGCCGCCCAGGTGCAGGCTGAGCGCCGGCGCGATGTCGGGCGCGAGCCGCCAATACAGCGTCGGTGCGGGTGGGGTCGGCGGCACCGGGATCGGCCGCCACCGGATCCAGCGCCGGCCGCCCCAGCCCAGCCCGCCGATGCCCGACACCAGCATCGCCAGCAGCGCCGGCGTGGACCACCATGGCGGCCGGGCCAGCACTTCGATCAGGGTGTCCTGGTCGACCGGCCTGTCGAAGCCCGGCTGCGACGTGACCACCGGCTGCCCCAGTGTCACCGGCAGCAGGCTGTCGACCTTGCACCGGAACGCGATGCCCTGGTCGCGCGCCTTCTGCATGGCGCTGTCGCAGGTCTGGCCGACGACGGCCGGCACCACGACCAGCCGCATGGTGGCGAGCGCCACTTCGCTGTTCTCGCGCACGAAGGTGCCCGCTGCCGGCGTCTGGGAGCGCACCTCGCGATCCGGGTCGCGGTCCGGGTCGCGGTCCTCCCGGTCGGGCCTGGGCAGCAGGCCGCCCTGCGTCAGCGTCGCCATGGCCGCGGGCAGCCTTTTCAGCAGCACGTCCGGCACCACGACCTCGACATGGGTGGCCAGCGCGACGGCGCTGTCCGCGGCGACGCGCTGGCCCGCCGGCGGCTGCTGGTCGTCGACCTTGCGCGCGGCGGGGCGGTCGGAATGGTCGGGCTTGTCCGCGAGCCCCGCGGTCTGGAGCCGGGCCTTCGCATCCGACAGCCACAGGCCGACCACCGAGGGCACCTTCTCGAAGCGCTGCGTCGCCAGTTCCACCGCGCTGTGCGGCGGCGCTTCGCTGCCCGCCGCCGGGCGCTGCGTGCGCACGTCGCGATCGCCGTCGCTGCCGTCGGGGCGGCCCTGCAGCGTGGCGCCGTCGAGCGCGGCCAGCGCGTTGCCGAGCCCGAGGCCGACGACGTTCGGCACCTGTACCGCCTTGGCGACCGCCACCTGCACCGGCTGCGGCGAAGCGAGCACGGCGCCGGCCCTGGGCACCTGCTCGAAGACCCGGTGCAGGGGCTGCGAGGCGCCCGCGAATCGCACCTCGCAGCCGAAGGCATCGAAGCCATGGGCACGCGCACGGGTGCGCGCCGCTTCGCAGTCGAGGCCGTTGAACGGCGGCACGACCAAGGCCAGCGTCAGGCTCACGCTGCTGCCCGGCAGGGCCGGTGCGCCGGCCTGCGGCGACTGGCTCGCCACCTGCCGGCCGGTGCTCGCGGGCGGGCCGGACATCGACGCCTTCAGGTTGCGCTGGCCCACGGCGGCCGCGGCCTGGGCCTCGGGCATGCCGACGACGTCCGGCACCAGCACCTGCACCGGTTGCTGCCGCGCCTGCACGGGCCGCTGCTCGTTCAACACGGTGCCGGGCCCCGGCGACTGGCTGTAGATGCGGCCGGAAGGCAGCGTGCCGGGGCCGGCGACCACCTCGCACTGGAACTGCGCCAGGCCCGCGTTCAGGACCGCCTGGCGCGCGTCGACGCAGGCCTGGCCGGCCAGGTCCGGCACCCGATAGCGCGGCAGCAGCCGGATGCGCACCGGCGTCTGCGGCGGCACCTGGGTGCCCGCACGCGGCGCCTGCGCTTCGACCCAGTGCCATCGGTCCACGGTGCCTCCCTCGGGCCGCGGCGGGAATCCGGCCTGCCCGAGTCGCTGGACGGCAGCCAGGGCCGGCATGGCGGTCACGTCGGGCACCGTCACCGTCACCCGCGCCGGCGGGTCCGGCGTGCGCGGGGTCGGTCGTTCGGGGGTCGGCTGCCGCGGCGGGCTGGCAGGATCGGAAGCCCTTGCGCGCTCGGCGGCCGCGGCGGCGGCAGCAGCGGCAGCGGCCGCCGCCAGGGCCTTGTTGAACCGGTCCCGGTCCGAAGGGCGCTGCGGCGGCGCCTGGCCGGCAGGCGGGGCCGGATCCGGCGTCGCCGGCGTCGGTGCCCGCGTGGCGGCCTGCGCCGGGACTTGCGGCTTCGTGTCGGTTGGCGTCGGCGCCGGCACCCGCTTCTGCAGCAGCCTCGATCGATCGATGGTCTGCACCGGCGCGTCCTGCGCCCACGAAGCGCCCATCCCCAACGCGAACCACACCAGGGCCTGGGCCAAGGCGTTGGCGGGCGATCGGCCCGACGGGCGTTCGCACATGGAGCACCTCCTCGACCGCACGCACGGTGTGCGTGCAGGAGGATGGTCCCAGCCCGCGCGATGGCTGTCCATTGGCCATTCGGCGCATCGGGCTCCGCCGGACGGCCATCATCACGACGGGGGGGGCTGCGCGACGGCCGCTGCGCCGTTGCCGCATCGCGGCACGATCTCCTCGACCCGTACCCAAGCGTGCATTAGTTCCTTGGGCCGCCCCCAGAGAGTAGGCACAATGACCTACATGTCACGTCCATCTGCCGACTCCCAAACCCAGAGCTTCAGCAGCTTCGCGTCCTTGAACCGGGCCGACCAGACGCATGCCCCCAGGGCGCCGTCGCGTTCGAAGGAACGGGTGATCGGGTTCCTGCTCGCCGGCCTGGTCGCGGTGCTGGCGATCTGCCTGATCATCGGGACCCGCTAGCGGCCGCGCGATCCCAGGGCGGCGTGCCCTTGAAGGCGTCGGCCAGGAAATCGATCATCACGCGCACCTTGGCGCTCAGGTGGCGCCGGCTCGGGTACACCGCGAGGATGTCGATGTCCGCCATGCGGTAGCCGGGCAAGAGTGGCACCAGCCGCCCCGCGCGCAGGTCGTCGCCGACCAGGAAGCTCGGCTGCCAGATCACGCCCACGCCCGCCAGCGCGGCGGCGCGCGCCGTGTCGCCGTTGTTGGCGCGCATGACCGACGGCACCTTCACCACATGCTCCAGCCCGTGGGCATCGAACAGGTGCCAGTCGTCCCCGGTGGCCGAGAAGGTGTAGCCGATGCAGGCGTGGTCGGCCAGGTCGGCCGGCGACTTCGGCCGGCCGTGTTGGCGCAGGTAGCCCGGCGCGGCGCAGACGATGTTGCGCGACACGGCCAGCTTGCGTGCGATGTGCGCGGTCGAGCCGGCGCGCGAGATCCGGATGCCGAGGTCGAAGCCCTCTTCCACCAGGTCGACCACGCGGTCGATCAGCGACACCTCGAGCTCCACCTCGGGGTACTTCTTCAGGAACCTGGGCCACAGCGGCGCCAGGTGCAAGATGCCGAAGCTCACCGGCGCATTGACCCGCAGCCGCCCGCGCGGCTGCAGCGTGTTCGAGGCACTGAGCGCCTCGGCCTCGGCCACCTCGTCGAGGATGCTGCGCGCCCGCTCGTAGAGCGCCTGCCCGCTGTCGGTGAGCGAGAGCTTGCGCGAGTGGCGATTGAGCAGCCGCGTGCCGAGGTGGGTTTCGAGCTCGGCGACGTAGCGCGTCACGTTGGCGGGCGAGGTGTCGAGCGCCTCCGCCGCGCGCGCGAAACCCTGCCTGGCGACCACCGCGACGAACACCTCGAAGGCGCGCAGACGGTCCATCGGCGTCTCCTTGATTCATAAAAACTGAATGAATTGTGCTTGCCGAGGCTATTTATCTCAAGGAAGATGAACCCTACAGTTCATCTCACGGCACGACACCGTGCCGCATCAACCACTCGAAACTGAAGGAAGCATCATGAACAGACTCAATGGCAAGCGCGCACTGGTCACCGGCGGCACCAGCGGCATCGGCCTCGAAACAGCGCGCCAGTTCATCGCCGAAGGCGCCCGCGTGGCGGTCACGGGCAGCAACCCCGAGACCATCGAGCGGGCCCGCGCCGAACTCGGCAAGGAAGCGCTGATCCTGCGCGTCGATGCCGGCAGCGTGGCGGACCAGCAGCACCTCGCCCAGGCGCTGAAGGAATCCTTCGGCCAGATCGATGCGGTCTTCATCAACGCGGGCGTGGCCGATTTCCGGCCGCTCGAACAATGGGACGAGGCCGGCTTCGACCGCTCGATCGCGGTCAACCTCAAGGGCCCGCTCTTCCTGGTGCAGGCGCTGCTGCCGATCCTGGCCAACCCCGCATCGATCGTGCTGAACACCTCGATCAACGCCCGCGTGGGCATGCCCAACTCCAGCGTCTACGCGGCCACCAAGGGCGGCCTGATCACGCTGGCACGCACGCTGTCGGGCGAGCTGATCGGCCGCGGCATCCGCGTCAACGCGGTCAGCCCGGGCCCGATCTCGACGCCGCTCTACGGCAAGCTGGGCCTGCCCGCGGCCGACCTCGACAAGATGGCCGGCGCCATCCTCGGCCAGATCCCGGCCGGCCGCTTCGGCGAGCCTTCGGAGATCGCCAAGGCGGTGGTCTTCCTGGCCTCGGACGAGTCGAAGTTCACCGTCGGCAGCGAGCTGGTGATCGATGGCGGGATGAGCAACCTCTGAGACGGGACGCGGGCGGTGGCCGGCTAGACGCCATAGGCGCGGCAGAGATCGAAGAAGGCTTCGAGTTCGGTGGACTTGTCGAAGACGCCATCCGCGCCGAGGTCTCGACACCTTCTCCGGATCTCTTGCGTGGGATAGTTCGTCAGCACCAGCATGTGCTGGTGCGGCGACCGGTCCCGCGCGGCCCGCAGGACGCTCATCCCGGAGCCTTCCTTGAGGAAAAGGTCCACCACGGCCAGGTCCCATTCCTGCCTGTGCCGTTCCAGTGCGTCGACCGCCTGCGAGGCCGTCTCGGCGACCGCGATCACCTGCGCGTCGGCCATCTCCGCCAACGTCGGAATGAGGTTTTCGCGAATCGTCTCGCTGTCCTCGATGAGGATGGTTCTGAGCGGCATCGTGGAACGCCAGAGGCGCTGGGTTGGGAATTGCCACGGGGGCCTGCTAGCGTCAGTGATTAACGCAGAGACCGCACCCACCCGCTTGTAGGTCGACAGCTTGTACGCGCGATGGATGGCTTCGGCTCAGTGGCGAGGCGCAGCCTGTGTCGGTGGAGTCCGGTCGGAACCTCCGGCGGAACCGTCGCCCCCCTGGGCGACCTGCTCCAGGGATTCGTTGACTGCGTCAAGCAGTTCCGCCGATCGGGTCAACCGCTTCTCCAGCTCGCCGGCTTGCTCCACCGCGCGGTCGACCACCTCGGCGCGGCTGTCCTGGGACAGTTCTTCCTTGAGGACCGTATGCACGACCAGGAGATCATCGGCAACCTTCTTGACCTCCTCGGTGGCGTTCTTGTTCTTGTCCAGCGCTTCTTCGATGGTCGAGGCGGATGCCGGTTCAGCCTGGTCGGTCTTGCCCATGTTCACTCCTCGATGTGGCCGGTGACGGCCGCGGCCGTGCCCCAGCGGAGTCCGAATGTACGGCAGAAGCCGGCCCAGGCGGCG
The DNA here is from genome assembly GCF_030316845.1 of Variovorax davisae. Taxonomy (GTDB): domain Bacteria; phylum Pseudomonadota; class Gammaproteobacteria; order Burkholderiales; family Burkholderiaceae_C; genus Variovorax; species Variovorax davisae. The sequence goes on along the minus strand of NZ_JASZYS010000004.1, from coordinate 369,875 downwards.
GCTGGGGTGATTCCGGCGACCGGTCGCGCGCGTCGAGAAAGCAGAAATCTCGCACGCACGTCGCGGACCCCACTGCACGCAGCCACCCCTAGTCTGTGCGCCCCGGGCTCCAGACGCGCAGCCCGAACCACGAACCGGAGAGTGCCATGCCAGTGACCGAGGACCTTTTCTCGATGATCGTCGAGCCGCTGCGCCTGGAGGGCGCTTTCGTCAGCGCATGGCGAGCCGGGGGCGAATGGTCCTTCTCGGGGCCGCGCGAGTCCTGTGCGCTGATCCACTACGTCGAAGAGGGAACGATGGCGATCGACATCGGGCAGCCGGACGCCATCCCACTGCACCAAGGCGACCTGGCCATCTTCCCGCATGGCGGCGCCCATCGGATCGGCAGCACCGCATCGGCGGTTTCCGTGCCGCTCGAGCAGGTTCTTCCGAGTCGGAGCCAAGGAAGATTCGCCAGGGTGGACATGCCAGGCGCCGATGGTTCTGCGTCGTTCCTGTGCGCCGGCCTGCATGCCGGCAGCCATTCGTCGACACCCCTGTACAAGGTGCTGCCGGAAATCGTCGTCATCCGCAGGCATCAGATCGAGCGCGAGCCGCTCCTTCAAGGCACGATCCACGGACTGCTGCGTGAAGTGGCGGACTTTCAGGAGGGGCGCAGCTTCGCCCTGCTGCGCGGGCTGGAGCTGATCTATGTGCTGGGCCTCCGGATGGCGCTCGATGTCGAATCGGCAACGACGCCCATGCGCCGCGCCCTGCGGGATCCTCGTATCGCGAACGCGCTGCTGTACATGCACGCGAAATACAAGGAACGCCCGACAGTCGCACGCATCGCGTCGTCCGCCGGCATGTCGAGGTCGGCCTTCAGCCTCGCGTTCCGCCAGGCGACCGGCTGCGCACCGGGTCGGTATCTCTCGAAGGTGCGCGTGGCGAACGCGCAGGCGCTCATGAGGACGACCCGACTCAGCCGGGAGGAGATCGCGCACCGGGTCGGCTATGAAAGCGCGGTGGGGCTGTACCTCGCGCTTCGTTCGACCCGGTCGTTGCAAGGCCTTGCGCTGGACGATTCCTATCAAGTTCAAGACGCCGGTTAGTTGAGGAATTGGGGGGTGGTCTCTAGCCTCGGCTGCAGTTTCTTTCTGGAGTCCACCGTGTCCCCCACAACCCCCACCACAGAGCCGTTCAAAGGCTTGATGTTTCTCCTGGCCACCACGCAACTTCTGTTGATCGTGGACGCCTCGATCGTCAACGTGATCGTGCCGACCATCGCGGGAGAACTGCGCTTCTCCGAGACCGGCCAGTCCTGGATCGCGAACGCCTATCTGACCGTCTTCGGCGGCGCCCTGCTGGTGTCCGGCAGGATGGCGGACCTCCTGGGCCGCACGCGGGTCTTCCAGGCCGGCCTGGTGGTGCTCGTTGTCGGCTCCGCCGTGTCGGCGCTGGCCCGGTCGCCCGAGGTGCTGATCGCGGGGCGTGCGATCCAGGGGCTTGGATCCGCGTTCTCCGCGGCGGCCAGCCTGGCCTTGATCCTCGCCGCCTTCGAGGGCGAGCAGCGCTACAAGGCGCTGGGGTTGATGGCAGCGATGGGCGGCCTCGGAGGCGCGTTGGGCACCTTCCTGGGAGGCGCACTGACCGCGTGGATTGGCTGGCGGTCGACCTTCTGGATCAGCGTGCTGATTCCGGCGTCGCTCCTGCTCTACTCATTCTCGGTGTTCGCCAGGTTTGACAAGGGCGTGCATCAGGGACGAGCAGACGGACTTGGCGGACTTCTTTTGATTGGAGGCCAGACGTTGCTCGCGTGGGGCATCGTGCAGTTCGGCGAAACCTCCAGCGATGCCCGTGCGCTTTGGGTCGCGGTGATCGCCGGGCTGGCGTTGCTGGGTGGATTCCTGCTGCGGCAGCAAGCCATTGCCCACAGCTTGATTCCGCCTGCGACCTGGCGCAATAGCGGCCTGATGGAGGCGCTGCTGTACGCCGGCATCGGGCAGATCGTGATCTTTCCGATGTTCTTCATCGGCAACCTCTACCTGCAGGCCATCCTGCACTTCAGTCCGCTCGCGTCGGGTTCGGCCTTTCTTCCGCTGTGCGCCATCGTGATCCTGACGGCGACGAACGCCGGACGTTGGCTGCGCTATGGCGCTCGCGAATCCCTGACGGCGGGATTCGCGCTCGTGACCGTCGGCATGGCGTGGCTATCCCTCGCCGGGATGAACAGCGTGTACTGGGTCGACATCCTCGGGCCGACATTGCTGGTAGGCGTCGGCCTTCCGGTCATCGCCATCACGACGAACATACTGGGCGCGCAGAACGCCAGGATCGGCGAAGAGGGGCTGACCTCGGGGCTGCTGAACACCTTCCAGCAGTTCGGTGCGGTGATCGGCCTGGCCGCCATGATCTCGACGGCGAACTTCTATGCCGCCCATCTGGCGGGCACCGGACAGATCCCGACCGCCGCCGAACTGATGAACGGCTACAAGATGGCGTTCCTGCTGGGTGGGGTCGTCGCGGCCGTTGCGACGGTGGGCCTGCTGATCAGCTTGATACTGCGACGCGGCGGGACGGGACGCGAGCCGACGACCATGTCCCGTAGAGATTGATTGTCCGCGGGCTCGATGCAGCGCTCCTGCCACTCAGCACACCTTGACCTCTCCGTCTCCGTACTCGCAAGCCGTAGGGTCGAACCACTTGTAGCCCCTGTAGTACAGCTGAACGGTATCGTCGTGGCCGTCATCGAACGTGTAGGTGGCCGTGCCGCCCGACGTCAGACCCCAGGAAACCTTGCCGAAGTCGCTGAATACCATGGTGCCTGAGGCATAGCAGGACGCGTATCGCTCATGCGCGCCGAACCTGCCAGGGACCGGATACGCTTTGCTGAAAAAATCCTTGATCTGGCTCGCGGTCGGTTTGAACTTTTTGCAAGCCTCTGTCAGTCCGGCCTCTCCAGGATACGAATTCAGGCCAGTTTCGAGGATCACGACCTTCCGGATGGTCCGAGCGTCCGCTTGGCAAGCAAAGAAAAGTACGGCTACTGCCACGATCAATCTGCCTATTGCCATTTGGCCGTCTTCGCCTCAGTCACGTTGTTCCGCGCAATATCAGGGTGCCTGTAGGTTTCTTGCGCGGCCGGTTCAGCAGTCCAAGACGTCGCCCAACCCATAGGTGCATGCGGTGGGGTCGAGCCACTTGTAGCCCCTGTAGTACAGGAACACATGCTCGCCTTCATCCCACGAGATTGAGCCCGTGCCGCCTGACGAAACGACCCATTCGACCTTCCCGAAGTCACTGAACTCCAGGGTGCCCGTTGCATAGCAGGGTGCATAGCGCTCATGTAGGCTGAAGCGATGCGGGACGATATACGCCTTGGTGAAAAAATCTTTGACTTGGCGCGCGGTCGGCCTGAACTTTTTGCAAGCCTCGGACAGGCCGTACTCATCGGGATTCTTGTTAAGGCCTGTCTCCAGGACAACTACCTTCTGGATCGTCCGAGCACTCGCCTGACAGGCGAAGGCGAGTGCGACTACCGCGATGATCAGTCTTACTACCATGTGGCCGTCCGTGCCTCGGATTCGTTCTTCCGCCCAATCGAAGGGTGTCGATAAACTTCTTGCATCGATACATTGAACGTTTCGACCAACTCCCTGATCAGCCATTGCAGGGAAGAAGTCTGCTGCGCCGTGACCGGCAAAAACACTTCCTTGCCTTCCTTGCCTTGCGCCTCGCCAACGAGTTCAATCCCGATGGCATCGGCATTCGAAGGGTATCTTTCGGGCCACTTCTTCCGCTCCTCGTTCGAGTGAACTGCCCTTGCCTTGGCATTGTTGCCCTTGATCCTCTCCAGGGCCATCGACCTTTTCAACTCAGTTGGCGTACATTTTTGCGTGATCACGCACCTGGACTGCAAAAACCCGACGTGGTTGGTGACTCTGAAGAGAGAGGCCGTTTGGTAGATTTGTCCATCCTTTTCAATCAGAAAATGAGCGCCATTGGGAGCGCCACCGTTGCGATCCATTTTTGAGTACGAATTGAAGGAGCTCATCGCCGTGGACCCACCCGTCTGGTGAACCACGATGCCATTCACCGCGCCCAACGTTCCACGCTCGATGAGCGGGAAGATCTTGACCTTGATCCGTTCGGCGTCAACGATTCCGACGCGATCGATATAGAGACTCATGCCGCCCCCTTATGTTTCGGTGTTCTTCTGGATGTCGAAGCTCATCGACACCGTGCCGCCGGAGCCACCCTGCTGGTTCTGGATGGTGTACTCCTGCTTCACTCGTGCGAATGCGAGGCTGACCGTCTCTCTTGCCTGCCGCATGGTGGACTTGAGGCTGGGGGCAACCTGAGTCACGATCACATCGCTCATCGTGATCTTCAGAAATTCAAGCGGCTTCTCGCCTGCCTTTCTCACGACGAGCGTGGCCGTGTCGACGTGTTTTCCGGTCAGGCAGTACTGCATCAGGTTGGGGCTCGAACGGTCCACGTAGTGATCGAAGGAGAGGTCATGCACGGTGGCCTTGCCCGCCCCGCCTCCACTGCCGGAGTGCATGCTGGACGCCTGAGTGACCTCCCACTCCCAATCCAGTACCTCAATTTCGCTCTTGTGGGTGGCGTCTTGCGACTCACCGTTGATCCCGGTCAACTTCAGAAAAATGTCTTGGGCCAATGCAGCCTCCTCCAGAATGAATCAGGCAGTTCCAGGGCCCGTGACAACGCGGCGCCTTGAGGATTAGCGCCTATCGCAAACGCAAGAGCCATGGGAAACGTCTGCGCCATCTGGAACTGCTTCTGAAAGTGCCTTGCGTGGCTGCGGCCACCGCGCACCACCTCGACGTGCGAGTACGGCGACTCATGCACGACGGAGGGCCACGACGACAGGTCCACATGAGGCCGCGTTTCTGCCAAGATCCATCAATCCCCGCAAACCCGCGCCAGCCCCCGATCGAGCCCGATCCGATAGAGCGGCGCCAGCCGATGGCGTTCGCCATGTTCCCCAGCCGCCCTGGCCAGCTGCAGCTTGCAAGCAGGATCGGCTCGAAGCGTCTGCGTCGCCACCAGCTCTTCGATGAACTGCGTCCGCAGCCGATCCAGCGCGGGGCGGAGCTCGGTCTTCAGGTCCGCGCGGCGATCCGCCGGCACGCTGCCGCTGCGCCGCCAGTCGGCCATGAGGACGAACTGAACCAGCTTGCTCGCTTCGATCTGGTCTGCGAAGAAGGCCGAGGCCAGCTCGCCCGGAAGGCCCTTGTCGCGCGCTTCCGAGGTCGCCGCATCGATGACCTGCTTCTCGCGCGGATCGTTCGGTGGATCGGCCACCGACAGCTTCGAATCCCATTTCGTCAGCGCGACCTGACGGGAGATATCCAGGCGCTTCGCGCTCAACTCGACCAGCCTCGAAAAGTCCTGCGCCTGGACGGTCGCTGCGCAAACAGCACCCACTGACGCCAGGCCGCCCATTGCGCCAATAAGGACGCCCGCGAAGAGTCGACGCGGCCTCGAAAGATCGACCTTCAATTTCATGGTTCCGAATGCCATCACCTATGCCTCCCGCTTGTTCTCGATGAACGTTCAGCCCTGCCGATCAACACGTCAATCCGACCGCTAGACAATCTGCCGAAGAAAATTCCTGACCCGAGCGCTCGACCCCTTGCCGAAGAACGCGTCCGGCGTCGCGTTCTCCGCGATGCGGCCGTCTTCCATGAACACGACCTTGTCCGCGACCGCACGGGCGAAGCCCATCTCGTGCGTGATGCACACCATGGTCATGCCGTCGCGCGCGAGCGCGATCATCGTTTCGAGCACTTCCTTGACCATCTCCGGATCAAGCGCCGATGTCGCCTCGTCGAACAACATGACCGATGGGTCCAGGCACAACGCCCGCGCGATGGCCACCCGTTGCTGCTGGCCGCCGGAGAGCTGCGCCGGATAGGCCTCGGCCTTGTCAGCCAACCTCACGCGCTCCAGGTGCGCGAGCGCGACCGCCTTCGCATCGGCCTTCGGGCGGCGGCGCACCCAGGTCTGCGCGAGCGTGCAGTTCTCCAACACGGTCAGGTGCGGGAACAGATTGAACTGCTGGAACACCATGCCGACGTTGGCTCGCACGAGGTCGACATGAGCAGCCTCGGGGGAGATTCGGATGCCGTTGACAAGCACCTCGCCGGCCTGATACGGCTCCAGTCCGTTGATGCATCGGGCGAGCGTCGACTTGCCCGAACCGGATGGTCCGCAGATCACGATCCGCTGTGACGCCTGCACATCGAGGTCGATGTCCTTCAGCACCTGGTGGGCGCCGAAGTGCTTCGAGAGCCCACGTACGGCCACGACCGCGGATGCGGCAGCCGTGGTGCTGTCTTCCCAGGCCAAGGGGCTGGCCATCATCTTCATGCTGAGACCTCCGCAACTAGTACGCGTATCTGAAATTGGTTTCGACCTTGCGAAACACAAACATGAGGCCGTAGTTAATGGCCAGGTAGACCAGGCCGGCACTGATGAACACTTCGTAGGGTGCATAGGTCTCGGCGCTGATCAGGCGCGCAGTGCCTGTCAGGTCAAGCAACGTGACCGTGCTGGCGAGCGAAGTCGCCTTGCACGTCAGGATGATCTCGTTGCCGAACGCCGGCAGCGCCGTGCGCGTCGCGATCGGCATCTCGACCGTCAGGAAGGATTGGTGCTTCGCGAGCCCGAGGGAAAACGCGGCTTCCTTCGCTCCGCGAGGCACCGCCGCCAGCGCCGCTGCCAGGGTCTTGCCGGTGTAGGACGCCGAATTCAGGCCCAAGGCAATGACGACGCACCAGAACGGATCGCGCAGCACCACCCACAGCCACGAATCCTGGATCGCCTGGAACTGGCTGGCGCCGTAGTAGAGAAGGAAGACCTGCACGAGCGCCGGCGTTCCGCGAAAGAACGCGATGTAGCCGCCGGCGACCCGGCGCAGCCAGCCGCGCGCCGAGTTCCTCGCCAGCGCGACAGGCAAAGCCAGCACGGTTCCCAGCGCGACCACCAGCGCCGTGAGGCCGAGGGTCAGCAAGGCGCCGTCGGCCAGCCTTGGCAGGGATGACGAGACGATTCCGAAGTCGAACATGATTCAAACGCCGAGATGTCGCGCGGACCGGCGCTCCGCCGCCTCGAGCAACAGGGTTGCAATGCCCGTCAGGGCGAGGTAGATGCAGGCCGCCGCCAGGTACATGGTGAACGGCTGGCGTGTCGCCCCGGAGGCCTCGGCGGCCTTGCGCATGAGCTCCTCGCAGCCGACGATCGAGACGATGGAGGTCTGCTTGATCAGCACGATCGACTGGTTGCCGAACGGCGCCAGCGCGGTCCGGGCTGCCTGCGGAATCACCACGGTGCAGAGCGCCTGGATCGGGGACAAGCCGAGCGTTCGCGCCGCCTCTCGCTGCCCCCGCGGAACCGCGAGCAAGGCCCCACGCGCGATCTCGGCAGCGTACGCGCCGAAGGAGACGGCCAGCGCGAACACCCCGGCGGCGAATGCATTGATCTCGACGTGTTCGCCGGTGACGAGCGCCAGCGTCAGCGAGCCACCGAAGTAGACCGCGAACACCACCAGCAAGTCCGGCACCCCGCGGATGATCGCCGCGTACAGGTAGCCCAGGCTCCGCAACACGCGATGGCGCCGCAGTTGCAGCCAGCAGCCGACCAGGCCGAAGGCGCTGCCCACCACCAGCGCAGCCGCGGCGAGCTCGACCGTGGAGAGCGTTCCCAGCAGAAGTTGACCGCCGAATCCCTGCAGCATGGCTACATCAACTTGAACGGGAAGTACTTCGCCGTGATGCGGTCGTAGGTGCCGTCCGCACGAATGGCAGCCAATGCGGCGTTGACGTTGTCGACCATGGCGGTGTCGCCTTTGCGCACGGCGATGCCGTTGCCGTCGCCGAGCAAACCGCCCTTGAGGTCGGGACCGACGAAGTCGAAGTTCGCGGCCTCGGGCCCCTTCAGGAAGCCCACGTAGTAGGTCACCATGTTGCCCAGGATGTAGTCGACGCGCCCGGCGACCAGATCGAGTTCCGCCGCCTGCGGCGTGTCGTAGAACTTGAGGACGGAATCCTTGTAGTTCTGCGTCAGGTAGCCCGCCTGGATCGAGCCCCGCTGCACGCCGATGGTCTTGCCCTTGAGGGCCGCCGGCGAGATGTCGGCGGACGTGCCCTTCTTCGCCACGAAGCGCGAGATGGTCTCCTTGTACTTGTCGGAGAAGTCGACCCGCTGCCGGCGCTGCTCGGTGATCGCCATGCTGGCCACGATGATGTCGAACTTCCGGGCGACCAGGCCGGGGATGATGCCGTCCCAGTCCTGCGCAACGATCTCGCACCTGGCCTTCATCTTCTCGCAGAGCGCATGGGCGATGTCGACGTCCCATCCCTGCAGCTTGCCGTCGGCGTCCTTGAAGCTCCAGGGCGGATAGGTGCCCTCGGTCGCGATGCGGTAGTTGGGTTGCTGGGCCTGTGCAAAGCCTGTCGTCGCCGCGGCTGCGACGAGGATGCAGAGCAGCTGGCGGCCGAGCTGCGGGAGTGTCTTCGAATGGGTCATGGAGGCCTTTGCGGTGTATGTCCAGGGCCTATATGGTTCGGGCGTTTTGCATCGGAGGCGACACTTTCCCGCCGTAGTGCATTTGCCCGAAAGTGAATGCATCGCAGGCGATGCATGGCACGCCCACCCGTTCTGGCAGTTGCGCGCAGTTCCCTGCAGGCGAACCATCGCGACTTTTCCACCGACCGGAGAAGCCGATGCGCACGCTGTTGATCGACAACCACGACTCGTTCACCTACAACCTCTTTCAGTACCTGGCGACGTGCAACGGACACGAGCCCTTCGTCGCCAGAAACGACGCGATCACCTGGGACGAGATCCAGGCCCTGGACTTCGACAACATCGTCATCTCGCCCGGGCCGGGCCGGCCGCAGCGAGACGCCGATCTCGGCGTCACCGTCGACGTGCTGCGCCATGCCAAGGTGCCGGTGCTCGGCGTGTGCCTGGGGCACCAGGCGATCGCGCACCACTGCGGCGCCACGGTGGGCCTGGCGGTGCGGCCGATGCACGGACGCATCGACCGCGTGAGCCACGACGGCCGCGATCTCTTTCGCGGCATTCCGGACGCCTTCGACGTGGTGCGATACCACTCGCTCGCGGTCAGCCGCCTGCCGGCGCATCTCGAGGCGCTCGCGTGGGCGCCCGACGGAACGCTGATGGCGCTGCGCCATGCGCACAAGCCCTGGTGGGGCGTCCAGTTCCATCCGGAATCGATCTGCACCGAATTCGGCGCCAGATTGCTCAGGAACTTCAGGGACCTGACCGAGCAGTGGCAGCGCGGCGGGGCCACGCACGATCCGGCCCCGGATCTCAGGCCGTGGGCGACGGATCGACAGGTTGGCGCGCAGGCGATACATGCGCAGTGCTACGACGACTACCCCGACCCCGAGGCGATATTCAGCCATCGATTCGCCACCAGTGCCGAGTCTGTCTGGCTCGACAGCAGCATGGTCGACCACCCGGGTGCGCGCTTCTCGTACATGGGAGACGCCAGCGGCCCCGGCAGCGAGGTGATCCGCTACGAATCGCGGTTGCAGCGGCTGGAGATCCGCCGCGGCGCGGACATCGAGCTTCGCACCCAGAGCGTGTTCGACTACCTGGATGAACGCATCCAGCGGCACACGGTCGGCGGGTCGACGCTGCCCTTCGATTTCAAGGCCGGGTATGTCGGCTACTTCGGCTACGAACTCAAGGGCGAACTCGACGGCGAGCATGCCCACGACGCGCCCACGGCCGATGCGGTCTGGATCCTGGCGGATCGCTTCATCGTCTTCGACCACGCGGCGCAGCAGACCTGGGTCGTCTGCCTCGACGGCGACACGTTGTCCGACGAGAACTGCGCATGGATGCACGAGACGCGACAGCTGCTGTCGGCCTGCACGCCCTGCAAGGCGAACGACGCCGGGGCCCGCCCGGCATGGCTGGCGCAACCGGCATGGCAGATCGACCTGGCGAGGTACCGTGAACTCATCGTCCAGTGCCAGCAGGAGATCCTGCAAGGCGAAAGCTACGAGCTGTGCCTGACCAACCAGCTGGTCGGCGCCGGCCACGTCGACACCCTGGCGGTCTACCAACGGCTCCGGGCGCGCAACCCTGCCCCCTATGCCGCGTACCTCCGGACACCGGCACTGGCCGTGCTCAGCGCGTCCCCCGAGCTGTTCCTGCAGATCACCGCGGACGGCCAGGTCGAGACGAAGCCCATCAAGGGCACCTGCCGCCGCGGCGCCACAGAGGCCGAGGACGAAGCGCTGGCCTTGCAACTCGCCGGCGACGAAAAGACCCGCTCCGAGAACCTGATGATCGTGGACCTGCTGCGCAACGACCTCGGGCGGGTCTGCGAGGTCGGCAGCGTGCACGTGCCGGCCCTGTTCCACATCGAGTCGTACCAGACCGTGCACCAGCTGGTCAGCACGATCCGCGGCAAGCTGCGCGCCGGCCGGAGCGCGATCGACTGCATCCGCCATGCCTTCCCCGGCGGCTCGATGACCGGCGCGCCGAAGCGCAGGTCGATGAAGATCCTCGACGCGCTCGAACCCGCCGCGCGCGGCGTCTACTCCGGCAGCATCGGCTATCTCTCCATGGACGGCGCAGCGCGGCTCAACATCGTGATCCGGACCATCGTCTACGCGGATGGCCAGGTGTCCATCGGATCCGGGGGCGCCATCGTCGCCTTGTCGAATCCCGACGACGAAGTCGAGGAAATCGTCCTCAAGGCCGCCGCACAACTCGACGCCCTGGGCCTTCGGGACCATGGCTAGCGCGGCGCGAAACCGGCGCGGCATCCTGCTGATGGTCATGGCCATGGCGTGCTATGCGCTCAACGACGCCTGCGTGAAACTGAGCACGCATCAGTTGGGCGCCGGGCAGATCATGGCGGTGCGCGGTCTGTTCGCGACGGCCATGGTCGCGGCGCTTGCCGTCCACGCGGGCGAGCTGAAGAACTGGCGCACCCTGCTCAGGCCGGTGGTCGGCTTGCGCTCGCTGCTTGAAATCACGACCGCCGCCACCTCCGTCGCCGCACTGGCCCTGGCACCGCTGGCGACTGTCACCGCGTTCATGATGACGGCGCCTTTGATGATCACCGTCTGCGCGATGGCGCTGGGCTGGGAAAGGCCCCGGGGCCTTCGCGTACTGGCGGCCGCGATCGGGTTCGCGGGCGTGCTGCTGGTCGTGCAGCCCTCCGGCGCCAGCGCCTGGCCAGGCTGGGGCGCCGCGCTCGCCCTGCTCTGTGCCGTCTCGCTGGCGGCGCGGGACCTGTTGACCCGTGCCATGCCCGCGGACATGCCTTCCGTGCTGATCGCGCTGGCGACCACCGCGGCCGTCTGCCTGGCCGGCCTGGCGATGGCCATGTTGCAGGGCGCCTGGCAGCCGCTGGCCAGACTGGAAACCGCCCTCCTCTGCGCGGCCGCGATCTGTGCCGCGCTCGGCAACTATGCGCTGATTGCCGCATGCCGGGGCGTGGACCTTTCGGCCGTGACGCCCTTCCGATACAGCATCGTCCTCTGGGCGCTCCTGCTCGGCTACTTCGTCTGGGGCGAGCGACCCACGGCGGGGGCTGCACTCGGCATCGCATTGATCACCGCCGCGGACCTGTACACCGCCTGCAGCAGCAGAAGCCGCGGCTAGCTGCGCTTGTTCATCAGCGCGGCCTTCGCAGCGCAGCCGCGTATTGGCGCGCCACCGGACTGGCTTTCCAGACAATCGCCCGGCCTTCGTCCAGCGGTTGGCGGCCGAACACCATCCAGGCATCGCACACGGCCCCAATGTGCTCGACCACCTCGAGCGCCTCGGGGTGCTCGTCGGCAACGGAGGCGAAGGCGATTCCGGCCTCGTAGCTGCCGGCCAGCAAGCCCTCGCCCACGGCCGAAACCGTAGGCTCCTCGATCACCACCGGCCACGGCGAGAGATCCGCATAGCGTCGAGTCGCCGGCTGCACGCCGACCCGCCGCTGTGGGCGGTCTGCCGCACGCGCACGCAGCAGGGCCATCGGCCGACTCGGCGATATGAAGGCGTCGACCACGAACAGCGACTTGCGGTAGCCGCCGGTGATGTCCGGTGCATCCGGATGGACTGCGCACTGCAGCATGTAGTCCGCCCGGCCCGCGGCCAGCTCGCGCGCGCCATGATGAAAGTCGTCGATCCAGACGACGATCGCCGAGCCGGCAAGCCCATGCGCCTGCAGATAGCGCTGCAGCACGAAGTCGTGGTTGCTGCCCCTGGGGCCGAGTGTCAGAAAGCGGAGCATGGCGTTCAGTCGTCCTTCAATGTTCGAGCAACAGGGATCGTCTCTGCCCCATGCACGCCAGACAAGTCTTGCACTGTAGTGGAATGGTCCGGATTCGCCCCCCACGCCTACCCGATCGGGTGGCGAAGCAGCCCGAGCACCACCGCGCGGGCCACCGCCGCCGTCCGGTTCGACACCTTCAGCTTCCTGTTCGCACGCTTGATATGAAAGTTGGCTGTGTCGATCGAGATCCCGAGCGTCTTGCCGATCTTTGCCGATGTGAGGCCGTCGGCCATCAACCGGAGGACTTCGCGCTCGCGGGCGGTCAACGGGGCAAAGGCGGGGGCTTCTCCCTCTTGAAGCGCGGCGCCCAGCACGGTGTGCGCCACGCTCACCAGCCAGCGCAGCGAAGGCTCCTTGGCGCCCAGTTCACGCCGCGTGAGTTCTTCGCGCGAACGCACCAGTGAAAGCACGCCGACCGCGCCCTCCGGGTCGAAGCACGATTGCGACCAGCCGACGCGCAGGCCGAAGGATTGCGCCTCGCTCCAGAGCGCGGGCACTTGCGCGAACACCCGGTCGCTCCAGACGACGGGACGGCAGGAGCGCACACCGTGCTGGACGATGGGGTCGACGTGGACATAGCCCGCTTCGCGGTAGCGCGCACGCCACCGGGGGTCGTGGTTGTCGATGCTCAGAAACCTGGGCTCGGCGAACGGCAGCGGTAGCCGCACCACGTAGGCGCAGCGCTCGAAGCCGAGCTCGATCGCCGCCTGGGCGATGCGTTCGAACAGGGCCGGCGCGCCACTCGCACGCGCGAGTTCGTCCAGCAGATCTTCGTTCCAGGCTTTCATCCAGGGACCTCGCGCCGCAGCCGGTGACGCCGCACGAGATCTCTTCATGCCTAGCCACGCAAGGTGAAGACGATGGAGAGGTACGACACCGGCTGCGTGCCGAGGTCCTCGATGCCGTGCAGCGCGGTGGCATCGAAGAGCAGCGAATCGCCGACGCGGAGTTTCACGCGCCGGGGACCATAGCGGTAGGTCACAGCGCCCGATAGAAGATATAGAAATTTCAGGCCCGGATGCTGAAAAGTCACTTGGGGCTTGGCGTCTGCTTCCAGGATGACCAGGTAAGGCTCGACGAACAGGTTGCCCGTGAGCACATGGCCGAGCAACTCGTAGCGGTAGTCCGCGACGGCGCCAAGGCGCTCCACCCGAAGGCCCTTGCCCGAGGGCACATGGCTGAAGTCGGTGCGGTAGCGGTGCTCGGCGAAGAACCGCGACAGCGGAACGTCCAGGGCGTTGGCGAGCCGATCCAGGGTCTCGACGGAGGGCGATACCTGGCCGCTCTCGATGCGCGAGAGCATGGAGCGCGACACGCCCGAGCGCTTTGTAAGCTCCACGGCCGTGACTCCCGCAGCCACGCGCAGGCGGTGCACCTGGGTTCCGACCAGGGCAGCGGGTTTGCTGCGTTGGGGCTTGACCTTGGGCGTCGGCAGGTAGAGCGAAGGTGGGAGCCTGAGGGGGCGCGCGGTGGGGAATGGAGAAGCAAGCTGCTTCGCCCTGGAGCCCTCACCCCGGGCCCGCCTGCGGCCACCCATTGCCCGATCCTTCAGGCCGGGCGGTGCTGTCTGTGTCTCGCTGGTTGTCATTTCATCTCCTTGGCTCCGCATGAGGGGGGCGCGCGTGCCGCTCACACGCGCGGCTCGCGCCGCAGAAAATCGTCCGCCACCTGGTCATAGGTCGCGAACCGCACCCCCGGGAAGGCGCTGAAGTGCCGGATCAGGCGCTCCAGCATCAGCAGCACCTGCGGGTGGCCCGAGACGTCGGGGTGCAGCGTGATCGGGAACACCGCGTAGTCCAGCTCGCGATACACCCAGTCAAACTGGTCGCGCCACATCTGCTCGACGTCGCGCGGGTTCACGTAGCCGTGGCTGTTGGGCGACTTCTTGATGAACATCATCGGCGGCAGGTCGTCGAGGTACCAGCTGGCCGGGATCTCGACCAGGTCGGTCTCGACGCCGCGCTGCAGCGGCTTCATCCAGGCATCGGGATGCTGGCTGTAGTCGATGTTCGTCCACGAATCGCCGACGCGCACGTAGTAGGGATGGAAGTCGTGGTGCATCAGGCTGTGGTCGTACTTGATGCCCTTCTTGACCAGCAGCTCGTTGGTGACCGGGCTGAACTCCCACCACGGCGCCACGTAGCCGGTGGGCGGCCGGCCCGTGAGGCGGGTGACGAGCTCGATGCTCTTGTCGAGCACGATCTCTTCCTGCGCGGGCGTCATCGCGATCGGGTTCTCGTGGCTGTAGCCGTGCAGGCCGATCTCGTGGCCGGCATCGGCCACCGCCTGCATCTGCGCGGGAAAGGTCTCGATCGAATGGCCGGGCGTGAACCACGAGGCCTTGATGTCGTGGCGCTCGAAGAGCCGCAGCAGGCGGGGCACGCCGACCTCGCCCGCGAACATGCCGCGCGAGATGTCGTCGGGGGAATCCTGGCCGCCGTAGGAGCCGAGCCAACCGGATACGGCGTCTACGTCGACGCCGAAGGATATGTAGATTTCTTTGGACTTGGTCATTGCATCTCCCTGGGTTGCAAGAAAACGGAGCGGGGCTCCACGGACAAAGTGATGCGGTGCAGGCGTGCGTCGTCCCCGCTGCGAATGCGCGGACCGCAAGTTGGCGGAAAAGCCGAAGCCACGCCTGTGTCGTCAGACGGCATGCCCTATCGACAGGCAGGCGCGAACACGCGCGGTCCAACCGTGGCGAGATAGAGGTAGAGGGATGCGCAGGGGCGGCGTGACGAGGCGGCCCGTGCGTCGCGGCGGCGCTACGGCAGCAAAGAATTTGGCGTGCGGTTCATGTTGTCTCCCTGGGGCTTCTGATTCCCCTTTGTGGCTATGAAGCGAGTGCCTCGGAAGGCACGCGTTCTCATTATGTGTCGTTTAAGACGTTTCCTCCATAGGCACATTCCTTGAGTCTCGCGGCCATGGTGACCGCAACAGCCCCGAAAACTAGAAGTCGATCCAAGAAGACGCCCCGCGTTCCGAACCCCCTGACGATCGCCGTCGGGCAAAACCTGCAACGCATCCGAAAGGCATCGGGGAAGACGCAAGTGATGCTCGCCTTCGAAGCTGAGGTGGAGCGTTCCCGCATTTCCAAGCTCGAATGCGGCTACATCAATCCCTCGCTACTCACTCTGGGATCGATCTGCTACTGCCTCGGGACCACGCTTTCTGTCCTGTTTGAAGGCATCACCGAGACGTTTCCGCCATCGACCAAGGGCGGTCCTCTGCGCAGGTCGAACCAAGCGGTGTTGGAGAAGGCGCCGAGCAAAGTCAATCGCCGCCCCCTGACATAGCGGCAAGTCGCGCCTTAGAGACAACAACGTGAATGATCGCCTAAAGCAGACAATCCAAAAGACCAGATCTTGGGAGGACCTTCGGCAGTTGGAATCAAACATCGCGCAACGCGATGGTCTATCCGATGAAATCGCCAGGGCCATTCGGGCTCGATCAACGGACCTTGGGCTTGCCCTCGTCACAGAGAAGACGGGAATTGAGGTCGACCGCTTGACGCCGGCCGAGCGTCAGATCGTTCAGGCGATCAGCGAGTACGTCGGCATCATGCGCAGGAAAGGCAAGTACCCTGGCCGCACTCTTGAACAGGTCCGCAATCGCGGGCTCATCGACGCGGCTGAAGAGGCCGTGTGCCGCGCAAAGCCCACACAGGGTTTCCAAGTACTGGCAGAGGCCGACCTCGAAGATCTCTCCTACGAGCAGATCGTTTTAGATCACCAGGGCGAGTTTTCATCGCGGGCAATATGGTTCTCGCGTCGAACGTTGGGTCTTGGGAATCCGACGGAGAAGCCCCCGGCGGCGACCCACAGCGACACTCAAACTCGAACCTCGACTCTGATCATGTGGCTTAGGGACAGAGCTATCGAGAATGATGGCCACATTCCAGCATTCACCAATGCCGATGCTGCACGTGTTATGAGCATGGACGACATGCAGCGGTACGGGCAGGTGCACGGAAATATTCAGTCGCGGATCGACTTCGCATGCTACCTTTGCAAGCTTCCCCCACTTGGCTGTGCGGCAGACGCTCCGTTCAGCAAAGCCTGGGCCCAGCAAGGCCGTGATTGGGCGTTTCCGGTCCCGCAGATGCAAGCCGCTGCGCAGGAACGCCAGTGGTCGTCGGCTGACTTCGACCAACTCCTTCGTGCAACTGAAGGGCTGCCGGGTCAAGCTCACATTTCGTGGAAGGACGCCATTGCGAGCGCAGAAGAGCGCGTGAAAGCGTGGGCCTTGAAATTCGCGGACGCGAGAGTTCCGCCTGATGACGCTGACGACGCGGAGGAAGTTGCTCGGAAACGCAACCCCATCTGGACCAGGGACGAGCTCATTCTCGCTTTGGGCTTGTATCTGAAGCACGGAGGCCGCATACCCGGTGCGGACACTGCCGAAGTGGCGGAGCTATCCAGTTTCCTCAACAAGATGGGCCGAGTCTTGGGTCTAGCGGAAGCTGATACCTACAGGAATACCAACGGCGTCTATATGAAGATGATGAACTTCCGCCGGTTCGATCCCGAGTACATCAAGGACGGCAAGAAGGGGCTCACGAGAGGCAACAAAGACGAAGAGATCGTCTGGGGCGAATTCTCGCAAGACCACGATCGGCTGAATTTAGTTTGCGCCGCAATACGGAGAGCAGTGGATGAGCACGCTGAAGACCAGGATCTTGGCGGCACGGACGATCCAGGAATTTGCGACGCTCCAGAAGGTCGCGTCTTGACCCATATGCATCGGGTTCGAGAACGCAGTCGCAAGCTCGTTGATCAGGCAAAGAAACAGGCCTTGAAGAAGTACGGACGCCTATCCTGCGAGGCTTGCAGTTTTGACTTCGAAACGAAATACGGGCCTACTGGCAGCGGTCTCATCGACGTCCATCACACCAAGCCAGTGCACACGCTTGTCGAGGGTGGCCGAACGAGAATCGAAGACCTGGCCCTACTTTGCGCGAACTGCCACAGGGTCGTACACTCGTCGCGGAAGTGGCTCTCGGTCGCTGAAGTTGCGGAACTGGTTCGACCCAAGTCCTAGCTCGCACGCGCCCTTTTTTCTCATCGAGCGCGTCGCCTCAAGACACGGGCATTCAACAACATGTTCCGGCGATTTGAGGCTTGCCTATTTCGCCCAGCCGACTTCCCTGAGGATGAAACCAAGCGCCTGAATCGCTATCAGGCTGTCTTCTTCAACCGGTACCCGCAATCCCTTCGATGCTTGTTCATTCGCCTTCCCGCGCGGGTGCAAGCGGTTTATGAGGCTACCCGCAAAGCAGGCCGCCTCCCTACGTGATGCATCCTGCTGCACCTTAATCAGCGTGGCTCCAAGATCGTTCTTCAAAACTGAATCCGCGGCGCCGTTGGCGACCAACCAATGTGACAAGACCACATTTGCAGCATTGCGGCATTGATCGATGACGGACGTGGGGATCTCCCGGTACGCAGAATCGGACGCACGGTCCATGGCATCTCGTACCGCCCCAAGCGACTGCCTGGGCACCATCGCATCATCGATATCTGGGAGGACTCCGAACGTCGTCAATGCCTTGAGGGTCACAAGAACATCCAGATTCGCCATTCGTTCTGTCTGCACGACGCGCCATATCGACGCGTAACCGCTTCCAACCGCAATGTCGAGGCCGACTCCTTGATTTTTCGTGCGAAGGATCTCGTCGTATGGGTCATAGGTATACAAATCCTTATGTAATCCTCTAGCAGCCGCGACCTGTCGCACGCCCTCGTGGTCGAATGGATGCGAGTACACAGACAATCGCTGCGGCTGAGTCGGCTGTGGACCATATAGGCGGCCCCTTCGAATTCGCGTCACTGCATCAAAAGAGTCTTCGCGAAAGAACAGCGCCTGGGGATCACTGAAAAGCGATGTAGGAATCCGGTCTCGATCCGACGGTTGAAGTATGAGCCTTGCCTGGGAAACTGCTGGGTTAGGCCACACCGGATACAGAGGGGTTCCAAGGCCCTCGTACAGATGCATCGTGTTTGTATCAATTCCAATCATTTCTTCAGCCTGACTTTAAATGCCAAATTTCACCGAATCGCGAAGGTCTACAGCCTGTCGTGATACTGCCAAGGCTGCCACCACCTTCTTAATCACCGAATCACTCAAAGGCTGCCCACGACTTCGACTGTCCCGTCGTTGGTCGGAACGCGCCGAACCGCGCCAGACACTGGGTCATATAGCACGATAGCGTTGAAGGTGGAGAACACTACTCTTCCACGGATCTCCTGACCATTGGCCTTCGCTATTGCTACGCAGCTTGCTGCGGGTATCTTGGACGGCCTGGCGCCCTCTATCGCAGGCCGGACATCAAGCCTATCCTGACGCTTGATGAGCGGGAAACAGATCGTCGGCCGAACTACCCACGCATCAATGTGCGACTTGCCCGCCTCCATCCCGATCATCGGAACTACGGCGAGGGCTGTGCACACGACGACGATTAGGACGACGCCGAGCGTGAGCAGTACCGGGGTGCCTACCAGAGTCCAAATGGCGGCGAACAAGAACGCGACAACTCGTGCGATCGGTGAACTCCTGTGTATCGCGGCGCCCGCGTTGTTGGTCCACATCCGCCACCACGATTGGCGAGCTACAAACCGAGCTATCCATCGCCCAGCTAGCAGCAATATGCCGCCGACTAATGAGATTCCCGCTACCAGACTCAGCACACGCAGAGTGATGGGCGATACAAGACGCCACAGGTCAGCGTAAAAGCCAAGGGTCATCAGCCTGTCGAGTTGTGCCAGGCCTTGGACGATCGCCCAACCTCCGAGGCTGAAGAGATCTGAAGTCGAACTGAAGACAGTGGCGTACGGAATGCCGAACTTTTCCTGCGCCGACAGCGCTACTCCATAGCCAAGCATCGCAAGCAGAATTCCGGTCGCCGACGATATCGAAATAAAGGCAGCCAACCAATGCATGGTTCGGGGGCGGTCTGTAGTTTGGCTGGACATGGCCTTGGGCGGGTGGACAAATTGGCGTTGACGATACCTCACCTTAAGATCGACGCTGGCACATGCTGTCGGGCGCAACGTGACGATCCTTGATGCTCTTCGGCTGTTGGGGCAAATTAAGCAGCCGCGCGAATCGCTCGCTTCGAGCAATCGAGGCACGGCCGAGCCGGATCGTGCGCCCAGTGACGAGCCCCTCAAACGAGGATGCGGGTGCTCCATGGTCAAACGGAAGCCAGGAAAAACGCAAACACAGACGGAAGTGTTGGGGTCGCTCGATCTACCGGACCTCGCGCGGTCGAGCATGTGTGAGACCTTCATTCCCCGCGACAGCGTGCCTAGGGACAATGGAAGAAGCTAGCCCCTCTTGGCAGGAATCGCCTTCGTTCATCGGGATGGAGGAGGAAGCCTCCATCCCCCTGTCTACCCGGCGTCCGGCTGGGAAACAGCAGCGTTGCAGTAGAGCCTTGGAGAACCGCAGCCTGATGTCCCGTCTCCCGTCCGCCAGCCAATCAGATGCGATGTGTCAGAATTGGCCAGTCTTGGCCAGTCTTGGCCAGTCTTGGCCAGTCTTGGCCAGTCTTGGCCAGTCTGACATGGGGGCAGGATGGAGATTCTAGAAGGCGAGATCCTTACGCTCGACGAAGTCGCCGTATACCTCAAGGCAGGGAAACGTACGGTCTATCGCCTTGCGCAGAAGGGAGAAATTCCCGCCTTCAAACTCGGCGGGACGTGGCGCATCCGTCGATCCGATCTCGATCGTTGGATTGCCGCAAGCATCAAGAAGAAGATGCCTTAGCGTGCCCCAACCGCCCTATCTATCAACAGCTCAGCGGATGAAAACGGAAGAACGAACTCGATGTCTAGATTGACTGACCTGATCGCGCAAACCAAGATCAAGAATCCACTGCTGGGCGCCGATCTGGAACGAGAATTCAGAGTCCTTTCATCCCGCCTGCCGTTCGGGCTGAACTTCGAGCGCCATAGCCCCGAAGCGGTGGAACTGCCGCAGCGCCCAGTACGCAAGGGCGATAAGGTGCGAGTGCTCCCGGAACGCGGCTCTGCTACCAAGGGCGATTCAAGGCTGTGGCAGGTTTCGCGCATCACCAAAACTGACCAGGGCAAAGTCGCCGAACTGGAACTGCTGGATGCGCGGGAGCGAGAGAGCCGCACGCTCCCGCTAGACAACCTAGTCGTAGTGGCCGAGTTCCGCGACACCATCTACCCGGGGCTCGTGAGCACCGGCCGGGTCGAACATGGCGGCGACAAGCCCTGTCACACGGTGATCAACGGCGAGAACTACCACGTGCTAAGGGCGCTGACCTATACACATCGTGGCAAGGTCGATGCGATCTACATCGACCCGCCATACAACACCGGCGCGAAGGACTGGAAGTACAACAACGACTACGTTGAGGGCGACGATTTGTACCGCCACAGCAAGTGGCTGGCGATGATGGAACGACGACTTCTGATCGCGAAGGAACTACTGAATCCTGCGAACTCGGTGTTAATCCTCACTATTGATGAGAAAGAGTACCTGCGGCTAGGGTTGCTCTTGGAGCAGATCTTTGAAGGCAGCAGAGTTCAAATGGTCAGCATCACCATCAGCCCGAGAAGTACGAGCCGCGCCAACGAATTCTCCCGAGTCGATGAGTACGCCTTTTTTGTGTTTATCGGCAATGTAGAAATCGGTACTGGAGAACGTTCAGGCAGTGATGCGGAGGTCCGATGGCTCTATCTCCGTCGCACTCAGCGTTCGCTTGTACGCGGCTCGCGTCCGCGGCAGTTCTACCCTGTGTATGTCGACCGCGAAACAATGAAGATCGTTGGTATTGGTGATCCGTTGTCGAACGATGATCGAATTGAAGACGTTCCCGTTGTGAAAGGCGCGACACCCGTATTTCCTATCGCACCGGATGGGACTCCCTTGATCTGGGGCCTCACTGGCCCCAGTTTGCAACAGGCTCTCGATGGAGGCTATGTCCGAGTTACACCGGGGAACGAGCATCAGCCGTACACGATTGCGTACCTCTCAACCGAAGACATTAAACGAGTTGTGCGCGGCGAATACCGAGTTGCAGGGATTCGACCGGATGGATCGAAGATAGTGGTAATTCCTGGCGGCAAGGCTGCGCGGCCAGGCACGGTTTGGCGCGAATCGAAGCACGATGCTGGGGCATATGGCACTTCATTGCTTCGTGCACTCATCCCAGGCCGCGCCTTTCCTTTCCCGAAATCACTCTACGCCGTCGAGGATGCACTGCGCCTGTTCGTTGGTGGCAAACCCGACGCCGTGGTTCTCGACTTCTTTTCAGGCTCCGGAACCACAGCTCATGCTGTGATGCGCCTGAATCGCCAAGATGGTGGCCGTCGCCAGTGCATCAGCGTCACCAACAACGAAGTGGCGGCGAGCGAGCAGCGGACTTTGCGTGAAAAAGGCCTGCGTCCCGGCGACGCGGAATGGGAGCAGTGGGGCATCTGCGACCACATTACCAAGCCGCGCATTGCCGCCGCCATCACCGGCGAGACGCCGGACGGTCAGGCAATCCAGGGCGACTACAAGTTCACAGACGAGTTCCCAATAGCCGAGGGATTCGAGGAAAACGCTGAGTTCTTCACGTTGACCTATGAGACGCCGGTGTCGGTGAGCCACCACGCGGCCTTCTCGCGCATCGCGCCGCTACTGTGGCTACGCGCAGGCAGCCGCGGCCGACAGGTCGACCGACTGCCTACTACCGGCTGGGCGGTGGTAGACAACTTTGGTCTGCTGGTGGACGTTGACAATGCTGCGCCTTTCTACAAGGCGGTCGCCAAGGCAAAGGAACTGCGCATCGTCTATATCGTGACTGATGACGAGCGACGATTTCAGGCTGTCGCACGCCACTTGCCCAGCCACGTAGAACCGGTGCGGCTGTACGAGTCGTATCTGACAAATTTCAGCTTTGCCAACGGGGAATAGGGCATGAAATTCACGCTAAAAGACTACCAAATCGAGGCAGTGCGTGAAGCCCTGACCAATCTGAAGAAGGCTCGCAGACGCTGGTATGAAGAAGGGGATAAGCATGCGTTTTCGCTGACCGCCGTCACTGGCGCCGGAAAGACCGTGATGGCGGCGGCCGTGTTCGAGGCACTGTTCCATGGTGAAGATGAGTACGACTTCGACGCCGATCCCGGTGCGGTCGTTATCTGGTTCAGCGACGATCCGGCACTCAATGAGCAGACTCGATTCCGCCTAATGGAAGCCTCAGATCGGCTCAACCATACTGACCTCGTGGTGGTTGAAAACAGTTTCAATCGGGCCAAGTTCGAGGCGCGGAAGATCTACTTCTTGAACACGCAGAAGCTAGGAAAAAACAGCTTGTTGGTTCGCGGATTCGAGGGAATCGACAGCGGTGGCCTATTCCCCGAAACACGTCCCGACCTTCGTTCACACACGATTTGGGACACGATCCGCAATACTGTTGAAGACTCGTCGCTGACCCTGTACCTGGTGCTCGATGAAGCCCATCGCGGCATGGGCAGCCCGAGTAAGGCTGCGCAGACTGCCAAGTCCACTATCGTGCTGCGGCTCATCAATGGCGTGCACGGCGTACCGAGCATCCCAGTGGTGTGGGGCATCTCGGCGACGGTGGAACGCTTCAATAAGGCAATGGAAGGCGCGCTAGGGCGCGGCACACTTCCCAACGTCGTCGTCGACGCGCAGAAGGTACAGGAGTCCGGCCTGCTCAAGGACACGATCATTCTCGACATTCCCGATGAAGCTGGAAAGTTCGACACGGTCATCGTCCGCCGCGCAGCTGACAAGCTGAAGGAGTCCTCTCTCGCTTGGGCCGCTTATGCCAGCCAGCAAGGTAGTTCGCAGACGGTCAAGCCGCTGATGGTCTTGCAGGTGCCGAATACACCGGACCCGAAAGAGATCGGACAGGCTCTGGCGACGATCTTCCAACAATGGCCGGAGGTTCCCGGCGATTGTGTGGCCCACGTCTTAGGCGATCACTCCATCCAGCAGTTTGGCCCGTACAAGGTGCCCTACATCTCGCCAGAGCGAGTCCAGGACGCAACTTGGGTGCGCGTGCTGATCGCCAAGGACGCCATCAGTACCGGCTGGGACTGCCCAAGAGCCGAAGTGATGGTCTCCTTCCGTACGGCCGTGGACCGCACCCACATCACCCAACTACTGGGCCGTATGGTTCGTACGCCCTTGGCGCGCCGCATTCCCGGCAACGATCAGTTGAATTCGGTGCACTGTCTCCTACCGCTGTTCGACGCCAAGACGGTGGGCGCGGTGGCGGATGCTCTTATGAATGGCGGCGGAAACGACGATGGCGATCCGCCACCGGCTGGACGCGTGCTCATCAATCCGGAGGCAATGCGGCCATCGACCTCCGTGCCTCAAGCAGTTTGGGCAAAGTTCGAGTCACTGCCGAGCCAAACCCGCCCGCAGCGCGCAGCCCGGTCGCCCAGGCGCCTGACGGCCCTGGCGCATGAACTGGCTTGGGATGGCCTGTTGCCGGATGCAGGCAAGAAGGCCCACGCTGAACTGCATAGGGTGCTCGACGGCGCGCAAGCACGCTGGTCCGACGACATTGCCGCAAAGCGCGAGGGGGTGATGAATGTTGAAGGTCAGTCGCTCGTAGCCGATCTGAAGGGCAAGTCCAAATCCTTCAATCAGTTCTGGGAAGATGCCGACATAGCTGTCATCGACGACGCCTTCCACCGCGCAGCCCGCATCATCACGCCCGACGTTGCACGCACGTACACCGAGATGCTGGCCCGGCGAAAGGCGGACCCGGATGACTCCGAGGAGTACCTGGAAGCGCTGGTCGAAGCGCGCGTGGATATCGCGTCGCTCGGGATGATCGCCGAGCTCCAACCCTACCTTGACGCAGAGGCCGACAAGTTGGCCAAAGCGTGGCTTACGAAATATCGAGTGGACATTAGGACCCTCGCACACGATCGGCAAGAGGCATATCGCCAAGTCAAAGAGATGAGTAGCGAGCCTCAGGACGTGGACCTTGTCAAGCCAGAGACCAGAGACGAGCCGACATCTGTTTTGGAACAAGAGAAGGTCACAACGCTGCCGACCTTTGGCGGTCACCTACTCTGCGACGAATCGGACAATTATCCTGCCGAATTAAACACCTGGGAAAAGGCGGTTCTAGAGACCGAAATGAAGCGCACCGGATTTCGCGCTTGGTATCGCAATCCACAGCAGCCTGGTCAGTCCTCACTTGGCGTAGCCTATCGAGCGGGCGCCCAATACAACATTGTTCGACCAGACTTCATCTTCTTCGCAGCACAGAAAGACGGCGCGATCGTCGCGGACATCATTGATCCGCATGGCCCTCATTTCAGTGATGCACTTCCGAAATTGCAGGGCTTGGCCGAGTACGCCGCTCAGCACGTTGACACGTACCGACGCATTGAATCCATCGCGGAGGTGGGCAAGAACCTGCGACTGCTAGATTTGACTCGGGAAGAAGTGCGCAGGGCAATCGCCAATGCCGACGACGCCGTGACCCTTTATCGCGGTGATCTTGCCAGTGACTACCAATAGGTAGTTCGAACATATCCATATCTGGGTCGATCAAAAATTGATCGATGCGAGACCTCGCGGAATAAGGCAAACCCTCAGCGGCAATATTGATATTGCCGTGCACGACAACGCCGCTCAATGCAGCTAAAAAGGAGCAGATGGAATACACTCCAAGCACGATTTTTGGGATTGAAAAATGCCCTCGTGACGACATTTTTTCATTAGTCAAGCCAGCGTTAATCCGCGGATTGAGAATTGACGATTTTTCGACCAATGATGGCTGGCTACAACTTCGTCTTCAGGAATTCGATGGTTCACTCATCATCCGTCGCGATCATCGCTTGTTCTTCGGCACCGAATGGGTCACTGCGATTGAGTACCTGAAGAGGGTACTTGAGCGCGGCGACTTAATTGACGCCGTCGCACATCCAGCGCAAGACGGTTTTGTTCCGATCGATTTTTTCTGGATACACATCGTCTATATTGGAACTCCCCAACATGCTGGAATCTTCTCCCAAAAGGAGGATGGACTCTTTGCTATGAGGGCAAAGGCGGGAGAAAAAGCGGAGCGAATCGTTGCAAGAATGCTTCGAGATAGATCCGGACACTCATTCGACGCCCGTCTACTCCAAACGCCCGGATATTTTGAGATCAAATATGACGAAACAAAGAGGCAAAGGCGCCCGGACCTCGAGTGCGCTCGCTGTGGTCTGACTTTTGAGATCAAGAAGCGCAACCGGGACACACGATTCAGGGTATCTCATAGCAGTGTTAGACCTTTTCTTAGCGAGAACAGCCCGCTTGGATGGCACGCCTTCGTTTTCCCTGACATGAAGCCGCGCTTTCTATCAAACGCGGCGATTGCAGATGCAATCGACAGCGGAAATTTTATCGCCGGCGCGGATCAGCACGATTTATGGGCAGACGTGCATGGAGACAAAATTAAGGAGATGCAGCCACCGACGTGCACAGCGGTCTGAGGAACGATTAAAGCACTACCGCGAATGACTGATTTTTGGGTTTGGCGGTTGGGTGCTAAAGGCCGGTCGGGCTGCACACAGGGGCGTTCTTCGGTAGTTCGCTCGCCAACGTGAGGTGATGAGTTGCGGCCGGCGACGCGTCGCTCCACGGAGAGCTGTGACGTCGTTCGGTCTTTACCTGGCGGGCGGCTACGCCGCCCTTGTTTATCGTCGATGCACCTGCCACGCCTCCTACGCGCTGCCCAAGAACCGTCAATTGGGCCATTACCTTGCTCAAACCCCCGTTCTCGTTCGAGCGTGCCAAGAGGCAGCCAATGATCTGTCATGCCATTCTGGACCCAGGAACCGAAAGATCAACCTGCTTTGGACGCTGAATCTTGACGGCGAGCATCGATCAGCACCACGTCGTGACAATTATCCAACCCATGCTTCGAAAGTAACGAGCGTGTTTTGACAAGTTCGCGATCATTGAAAAACAAGATGGCTTTGATCGGGGGATGCGTGGCACGCGCGGCGTCAGAGTAAATTTCCGACTGATGCAGCAGATTTTTTTCAAGCTGTGAGTTCTTGGCAAGTTTGAATTCGATGATCGTCTTGT
Source organism: Variovorax davisae (assembly GCF_030316845.1). Classification (GTDB taxonomy): domain Bacteria; phylum Pseudomonadota; class Gammaproteobacteria; order Burkholderiales; family Burkholderiaceae_C; genus Variovorax; species Variovorax davisae. The sequence continues at coordinate 343,471 of NZ_JASZYS010000004.1, read as the reverse complement.
CCGCGCTGCCATACGACACTTGAAAGTCAGCCGACCCACGGCCGTTATTGACTTCGGCATCCGAACTAAATTCGGAAGCAAACCATGTCAATTTAAACATGACCTGCAGATCACTCTCTCTAGAGACGGGCTTACCTTTCACATAAAAAAGACGGTAACCATCCTGCTTTTCTATCACGTGCTTTAAAAACGAAATTCGACGCAGACCTTCCTCGCGACTATTTGGTTTCGTTTCGTAAAATTTTGTCCCCCCCAACAGACGCGTGAGGGTGTAAAGGGAGTTCACAAAAATCTGTTGGGCAGCTTGTACTTTTTCAGCGCTGCTTTCTCGCGCGCCAGAGCCGTCTCGTTCCTTTTTTCGAACATACTCGTCCATTAGAAACGGAAACCGTCTGGCGGCCTTTTCGATTGCGACCTCTCGCTCGGCAAGCGTTGGATCTATGGGAAGTTCATCGGCCAGGTATCGACTTATCTGCACTCTAAGTTGTTCGTTTGAGACCGATTCCACTATGCCGGAAAAATCCTCAATGAATCCACGATGAGAAATCCACGCCTCATCTTTCGTGAGAATATCTATGGGCGTCAAAAGTACAAAATCATTCCCATAACGGGGCAGCAAAAATTTTCCTGATGCCCATGTTTCCGTCTGAAAATTGAAACGAGCCTTCGGAATATTGAAAACCTTAAGTTTTGATCTTGCAATATTTTTTTCCGCAAAATCTTGCGTATATTTTGCCAAAAAACCGCGTATCAAATTGCATGTGAAATCACTTATTTGATCTTTTCCGACGCCATTTTTTATTAAAGTCAGCTTCCCCAGCTGAGTGTGAGAATTTTCTTCTTCCCCAAAATCACTAAAAATAGACGTCAAATTGTTCTTGAGCGATACTGCAAACTCTTGCCCCAGCCCTCTGCCATTATTTCCCGTCTTGCTGAAGCCAAGCCAATTCTGCTTGACCTCGGGAAAATAGTACCAAGCCTGAACCAATCCTTTCGGCAAGTTTTGCTTTGATTTCCCCTTAAGAAAAACCATGTACTTGATAAGTTGATCATGTTGGACACGGTATTCTTCATTTTCACTATTAAACAGTAAAAATGGGTCTACAAATAGCGGAAGATCATTGATCAAGGAAATGTTAAATGCACCATATTCTTCAATTTTCTTAGGCGTTACACCGAAAAAATCAGAAAAATAAATTTTGAATTGAGGTTTATCAGTCATCTTGATACACATCGTCACACATCAAGAATCTCTTGTCTATCTCAGGTGTGGGAATTCATCAACAGAATTGATGACTGATGGGCCTAGTCTCTGGTTCGCAGCGAGCGGCGTGGCGGGCGCACAGCCCACGGCAGGGCGCCCACGGACAACAACCGAAGCGAGACATTTCCCCCACAGGTTGGCCTCAGCCGATGGGTTGACCGCAAAAGGTGCACGGCTTCTTTGAAGCGCCTGGAAGCAGTCGAGACGGCTGTATGCCGGCGTGACAAATGGCTAGGTCTCGACGCGGTGACCAGCCGCTCCGTAAAAGCGCTAGCCAAGAGGGCTATCCGGCTCGCGCCCTGGAACCGATAGTCGAGCGGTTAACCAAATCACAACGGGCGGTTGGAGCAAGCCAGACACGAAAATCGAGTTCCAGTTGTTCTTTCCCCTGTGCAAGTCGTCAAGGGCGTCGCGCTCATTCTCCAGGATCTCATCCAGTTCGGCTGCTGTCGCAACGTTCTTCCCAAGCGCGCGAACTACGAGACTTGGCTTGCGAAACAGCGAACTCCATCGATCTGCCAGGTACTTCCGAAGCGCTGACCTTTGAACAATCGATCGAACATGAAAGCTGATCGCGGAATGGTGCGGATGTGTATTCGGAATCATCAAGGAGAGCGAGACTCGAGGCACATCGCCTAGGTCGTCGAACTGAGCCCTTACAAGTCGCTCCCCCAGACACTCATCGAAGTATGGATGCAACACGCGCTCGTTTGGGCTGGCGCCCGTGAGCGTCTCTTTTCTCTTGCTGTTGCACTTGCACGCCGGGACGAGATTCTTCGAGAAGATGGCGAAAGTCGGAAATCCATTCTTGGGTAGGTAGTGATCAAGCGTGCCGCTGTGCATTGACCCACACATGGGGCAGACGAGATGCTCGGATGACTCGCGCATCTCGGTAATGTGAGCTAAATCAGTCGGAGGCGACGAATAGTGCCCTTTCAGGAACTTCGCGACGTTGTCACCCACGGGCTGCAACACAAGAAGAGGAGCGCCACGAGCGGCCACGTAATGCGCGTAGCTGGACTGGACAGTTCCAACCACTGCCTGAAGCTGCGGATAGCTTGCCAAAAGATGATTGTTTGACAGGGTAAGGAACGCCCCAGCATCGTCATACGGTGGCAAGGGAATCTTGTTCACGCGCGCTCCTTGCCTTCGATCGCTGCGCGCAGAGCATTCAGCATTTCTAGCGAAAGCTCGTCCTTGTATTGCTCGTAGATGTGAGACCACGCGAGATTCGTGGCGAGCAGCCTGCGCTCGACTTCACCGGCTAACCTCGACGGTTCGTCTTCGCCAAACACAAAATAGGAGATTGCACCAACGTCTGCGCCGAAGGTTCTCAGCTTCGGTCGCTGTACCCGCACCATATCTTCGCTATCCACGCTTAGGACGGTAACCTGTTCACGAAACACTTCCCGAACGAAGTACGCTGAGTGTGTTGCGATGATGGCCGATGATCCGGTTGATTCCAGCAAGCTGTCTAACAAGGACACAAATCGACTGATGAAGTTGGGGTGCAGATGTGTTTCCGGTTCGTCCAGCAACAGGAGTGATCCATTCTCGATATGCAAGCTGGCCTGCGCTGCAAACTTCAAGAAGGATATCTCCCCGCTGCTCAACGGGTAGCCTTCTTTTCCCACCACGCGCGCGGGTTCCTTTTTGACGTCGATCGAAGCAAATCTCGCTAATACCCTTTGCTCTGGTCCGTTGGGTAGCCCGGCCAGCGGCACGTAAGTCGCCGATGATGCCTTGGTGACTAGATTGATCTGCCAAGGCGCCGCGATGGCATTGAGCGCCTCTGTGAAGATCTCCCAGCGGGACTTTGAAGCAATGGTTTGCGTCGATCGCGCTACCTGAACGATCAGGTCTGATACATAGTCGTTCCGCCTGGATCGGCGCGAACGATTCATCGAATAGCGCTGGTACCAAATACGCGGTCGCTTCCTCTTGTCTGTAGGGAAGACTGACTCGGCCTCATTCGTTGGTGCAAATGCGAGAATTCGGTTGATGAGCGGTCGACCGCCCTCGGTTCCATCAGTCAACGTTTCGTTGCCATCAATGGCTGCACGGACGATTCGGCCCAGCGTCTGGCTTTTGCCGACGCCATTCTTCCCGATGATTACCGCGATTCGCTTCGGCAAATCAGCGGCGTGATCGAAGTTGAATTTGAGATCGTGCTCGTTCCCACGGCCCGGCAGCTGAAATCGAATGGCCAAGCTTGGAGACAAGATGCCGGTGCTCTCACTCGACAGCCCTCGCAACAGTTGCCCAGCGTTCTTGTACGCGAAGTACGAGTCCGAACTGCGCATGAAGGAAAGTGCGAACACTTCTGACTGAGTCGCGATTTCCAGGATCTCTCCAGTCGAATCGAACTCGTTCAAGGCTACGAGATCGTTTACTGCAGTCAATGCTTCTGTGGCGTCGTCGGCATCCAGGATTTGTACCAGCCTCCGATAGGACTCCATGTCGGGAAGCATAGTGAAGAAGCGGTCATCGGCCGTTGCGTTTACGGTTGACTCACCCCGGGTGGCAACCAATTGCTCAAGCAGGTCCTTGCCGTTCTGATCTGCGTCAGGGGCAACGAAACCAATGAACCCACTGGCCGCAACTGGCTTGCTTGCCGAGCGCATGCGGATCCGGAAATCGATCCGGGTGTGATGCCCGAAGTCATTCCAGCCGTCGACAGACGGGACAATCATCACTGTGTTCGGCGCGAGTTCTATGCCCAACGCAGCGCGCTGTCCAAAAAGCACACGTAAGTTGGACTCGCGACGACTACCGGATAACTTCTGCACCATGTTTGATTTCTCCTACGTGCGATGAGTTGACGCTTCGAACAGATCAAGAGGACGGGAATGCAAACGTTCGAATGTATCAGCGTGTTTCCCACTAGCCTAAATCCGCGAAGTTCAGACAGACACCGCCCGAGCACCAACCAGCCAGCAGGCCGCCGTAAGCCGAACTTCATCCCCATGCACATAGGGCTCAAACGCGTCGCGCACCGTTTCGATGATCCGCATCCGAGCGCGCTCGTCCGCCTCCTGAAGAACCAGCCCGACCGGACCAAGCCGCGTCAGGTAGCCAACCAACTCTCTCTCAGGCATGGTGCACGCCACATCGATCGGCCGAATATCGATCTCGCCCCACCCGCTCTCCTCCAGGATGGCGTAGACCCGGCGCCGGTCGGCAAACGCGAACTGCCCCGGCGCATCCGGCTGGCGGGCGGGCAGGTTCGGCAGCAGCGGCGCCGCAGCCCGCTCTGCCGTCGTCATGAACGGATTCTCCGCGGCACTCCGCCAGGCGACGAAGCGCAACTCGGCGCCATCCCTCGCGGCACGCCGCAGGTTCGCAAAGGCTCTGGCCGGGTCGTCGAAGAACATGACGCCGAAGCGCGAAATGATCATGTCGAAGCTCGCAGGCTCGAACGCGTGGGTCTGCGCGTCGGCGCCGACGAAGCTGGCCGGCGTGCCTTCGCGTTCGGCGCGGGCCCGGGCGGCGGCGATCATCGGCTCCGAAATGTCGATGCCGGTGCAGCGGCCCTCGGCGCCGAGCAGCCGCGCCACGGCGAGCGTCGTGCTGCCCGTGCCGCAGCCGACGTCGAGCACCCGGTGCGCATCTGCGGCGCGCACCGCTTCGGCGAGCCGGTCTTCGAACGGCTTGAACATCTGGTCGAGCACCTCCTGTGCGTCGACCCAGGCGCGTCCGGCGCGGCCGTTCCACAGCGCGGTCTGCTCGTTGTCGGTGGGGTGCGTGATGGCATCCATGCTCGTCTTCCTTTGCTTGCCCTCTAGAGGCGGGAGCTAGACTGTGCAACTTCAAGTCGACTTGAGGTCAAGAGGGTGAGACAGCTGGACATTGCCGAGGTGGCGCAGCAATCGGGCGTTCCCGCATCGACGCTGCGCTTCTATGACGAAAAGGGGCTGATCGCCTCCACCGGCCGGCGCGGGCTGCGCCGCCTGTTCGATCCCGGCGTGCTCGAACGGCTTGCGCTGATCGCGCTGGGGCGCGCCGCCGGCTTCTCGCTCGACGAGATCGCGCGCATGTTCGCGCCCGAGGGGCAGCCGCGCATCGACCGCCAGCTGCTCGCGGCCAAGGCGGACGAGCTCGACCGCACGATCCGCAAGCTGAGCGCCATGCGCGACGGGCTGCGGCACGCGGCCGCCTGCCCGGCGCCCAGCCATATGGAATGCCCGACCTTTCAACGGATCGTGCGGGCTGCGGGGGCTGGGGGTGTGGGGGTGGGAAGAAAGAGGGTTGCGAAGGCGCCGGGGAGCTAGTTCGGAGCGCGCGGCTCGCAGTCGAAGCGGCCGCATGATCGACAGGGTTCCGCGCTTCCGCTAGACTGCTGCGTAACCAACGAAACCAACGTAACCTGATGACCACTCTCTCCAAGCGTCCCAAGGCGTCCGAACAGGCCCCGCCGAAGGTCGGAGCGGCGGACACCTTGGTCATCGAGGCCCGCTCACTCAGCGTGTGGCAGGGCACGAATACCTCTGCGGGACAGATAGGGCTCAAGAACAGCAGGCAGGACGTCGTCGAGGTCACCAAGAAGTCGCCTGGCGACCGTCGTCGCACTGTAAGTCTCCTCAAGAAGAAAGTCGCCCAACGCGAAATCCTCGTCAAGCCGAGTGCGAAGCATGGGGGAGCAGCGCACATCGCCTTCGACACGGTCGCTCGGGTCATCGAGCTGACGGTCGATTCCATCAAGCAGGCCCAAAGCCAGCAACGCCCCATGAGCGAATCCGAGTTGCTTCGCGAAGTCTCGACGGCCCTGGCGGCGCAAGCGGAGGCCGAAAGCGTCGTCACGGATCCTGAAGAAGGCTGGGAGGCTCTGCTTCTGCGAGGCCTCCAGTACAAGCGCTCGGTGCTGGCCTCCGACCAGTTCAAGTCGACCGGGGAGGTCGCGCAGGTGTTCGGCCTCGGGGAGGCCGCCGTTCGGCGTCGAGTGCGCGACAACAAACTGCTGGCCCTTCAGCTTCAGCAGAACGACGACTATCGGATCCCTGTCTGGGCGCTGGGCATCGGTGCGGACGCGACGAAGGCGCTGCTGTCCGCGGTCGCCGATCCTTGGGACCTCTACCACTTCCTGGTGGCGCCCAACGGCTCCTTGAATGGCATGCGACCTTTCGAGTTGCTGTTGCCGGCGGAATCGTTGACCACGCAGCAACAGGTGCGCAAAGCCGAGCTCGCCCAGTACCTTGGCACTGCGGTGGACGGCCCCGCCGCGCTGGCCCTCGTGCTCCAGACGCTTGAAGCGGAATCTGCCGACGCACCCCAGACCGCATGAGCGCCGCCATACCGGCGACGCCTGCGGTCGCGCCGACGCCAACCTATTCGCCGCCCTCGCTGCCGTCTCCTTTTCAGGTGGACGTGGTCACGGTCACCCGTGCGCGGCTGCACCGCGTGTACTGGAATGGCAAGGACCCGCTGGACCCCGCGGTCAAGGGCAACAACCGGTACGACTGCCCCGCCCATGTTCCGGCTGCGAACGAGTTCGGCGTTTTGTACCTGGGGTACGAGGCCGAAACCTGCTGGCTCGAGACGGTCGTCCGAGATGCCGTCGTCAGGCCGGCCGGGGCGCCCATTCCCATCAAGGCCAGCAAGATGACGGCGCGCTGGGCATGCGAGGTTCTGGTGCAGGGAACCTTGACGTTGGCGACGTTCCGCGACGAGTCAGCGCGGGGCGACCTCCCGATCTGCGCGACGGCCCGGATCATGAGACTCGGAGCAAATCCAACCGAACGTGGCAACGTCCCCGATGCGTCTACTGGAATGCGTAGGCCACCCGGCCAGCCTCGTCGATAGCAACCTTGCGCCGGCCAGAAGACCCGACAGCACAGCGGAAACCCTCTCGACCGTGGCCGATCGTCCGAGCATCGACGCGATAGCGGCGACCAGGGACGCCTCCTTGCCCGGTCGGCTGGTCGTCTTTCGCAGGGCTGATTCGATTCGCGCAAGATCCAGCGTCAAGCCCTTGGCGACCGCGGGCGCCTCGGCCTTCGTTGCCGCAGTGGACGGCGCCGCCGTCACTACCGTTGCTTCGGCAACTCCGACTTGGCGCGCGGCGAAGCCCAGGTCCGTCGCGTGCTCCACCATCGGCCCGAGGCGGACGAGCTCGACCGCTCGATCCGCAAGCTGAGCGCCATGTCTGTGATGAACCTTACCGTGACAAAGCGATGGACCTGGGCGACGCGCCCGTGGGCACTGTCGGCACAGCCATCGGGCTGAGGGCCCCGGAGCTGGCATCGATCATGTAGGCAGACACGGTGGAGTTTGAATTCACCACGTAGGCGAACTGGCCCGTTGGGTCCACCACGATATGTTGGGGCGCGTTCCCCGTCGCGACGGGCGCGCCGGCCAGGGGGACTAGCGCGCCTGTGCTTGACTCGGTGGAGTAGGCGTACACCTTTTTCTCAAAACCGCTCGCCACATAGGCAAACCGGCCCGTGGGGTCCACGGCGACCGAGGTGGGGCCACTGCCGCTCAGGGGGATGGGCCCCCCGCTATCGCGGTAAGCGCCACTCCCTACAACGGTCGTCCCGCCAGCAACCGAGTGAAGCGCGCCGGTGCTGGCATCCATGGCGTAGGCCGACACTAGGCCCCACAAGTAGTCCGTGACATAGGCAAACCGCCCCGCGGGGTCGACGGCACTGGATCTGGGGAAGAATCCTGCCACGAGGGGCGACCCGGGGACTGGGCTCAGGGCGCCCGTGCCGGCATCGATGCTGTAGGCGATCACCGCCCCGCCGCCCACCCCGTTTTCGCATGTCACATAGACAAACTTCCCCAATGGGTCCACGGTGACGAAGTTGGGGCTGCCCAATGTCGCTGTCGGAATCGAAATCGGAGCTCCGGCCAGACTCAGAGCGCCAGAGCTGGCATCGATGGCGAAGGCAGACACGATGCCACTTCCAACGGTGTACGCAAAGCGCCCTTTCGGATCCACGGCGATGCCATTCGAGGCCGGGGCCGAAACCGGCGCCCCTGCCAGCGGACTCAGAGCGCCCGTGCCGGCGTCGACGGTGTAGGCCCATACCGAGGTCGCATTCGTCACGTAGACAAATCGACCCACAGGATCCGCGGCGATGCGTGCGGGTTGGGACCCCGTCGAGAAAGGTGCTCCGACCAGCGCGTTCAGGGCGCCCGTGCCTCCGTCGATGGCGTAGGCCGACACTGTGTTGGAGCCGTTGTTGACCACGTAGGCAAATCGGGCCGCAGGCCCGGCACAGCGAATGACCACATTGACCACCGGCGCCGTGGACACGGTGCCGGTTCCGTTGCTGACGTAGCAGACCCGGGTCGGGAGATCGGGTTGAGCCTTGACCGTGACTGCGTAGTTCGCGCCGCTGGCAAGCTGCGTGGCGAAGCTGAAGGTGCCGTCGGACGCAATCGGAAGCTCATCACCGCCGTTGTTCTGCAACTTCAGACCGGTCACGCCGAAGAGGCCGTTCACGGTGCCGCTGACGGTGTAATTTGTGGCTGGTGCTGGTGCTGGTGCTGGTGCTGGTGCGGGAGTTGGTGTTGGTGTTGGTGTTGGTGCTTGCGCTGCCACAGGTGCCGGCGTGGGTGCCGGTGATGGCGCCGCCGCCGCTGCCGCTGCCGACCCGGGCGCCACTGTCGTTGACGTGGAGAAGGTGCCACCCCCACCGCTTCCGCCGCCGCCGCAGGAGGCGAGGCTGGCGATCATCGCACCCATGAGGGCCGCATCCAGCAGGAAGCGAGAGGCGGGTTTAGGGCAATTTCCGGGAGATGTCAGCATCGTAAGTTTTCTTATGAAATGAAACCAGATGCAGCATATCGGTTGTAGTTAAACGTACAGGGTTTATGCGAGGAAGGTCGGGCCGGAAACCACGATCACCCCGGCTGCGCCGATGCGCTGCCACGGCACACAGAGGACCGGTGCGTCTGCGCCTTGGTCACCGCCTCGTTCATGGGCGCGGCTCGAGGCCTCGCCCCCTTCAATCAAGGCTCGACCGCAGCGGCGAAGGCAACCTGACCGACGGCACCGACCGCATCAGCACGTCGAGTGGGTCGCTCGACAGCTGGGCGCCTTCGGCGATACGGGCGCAGGGGTCAGCGGTCGACTGGAGCTTGCGCCACAAGTCGCCCGCCAGCAGCGAGATCCCCCCGGTGGCCCAGGCCGCAGTGCCTACCAGCAGCGCGCCGCTGGGGTCCAGTTCGACCGTCGGGTTGCTGAGCGTTCCGGTGAGTTTCGCGACGCCGCTCGTCAGGCCGATCAGGCTGAGCTGGAAGAGCTCGCGGCGCACCGCCCGGTAGCCGAACAGGATCTCGCCCGTTTTCAGGTTCACCGCGCCGCCGCCCAGGATGTCCAGGTGCTTCAGCCGCAGCGCGACACCGTCGCTCGACGTGGCCACGCCGTCGGCGATGGCGAAGCGCGCGGCCGCACATTCGAGTTGGGTGTGGTCCGCCGCCCTGCGGCCGGGCACCAGCGTCAGCAGGAGGTTGCCGGCGACCCGCTCGAAGCCATAGCTCGAGCCCATCGGCAATGTGCCCGCGCCGGCGGTGAGCAGGAACTCGCCGCGTCCGGCCGTGAGCATGTGGCGCACCGTGGTGCCGGCACCGGCGAGCTGCCCGTTGATCGACAGCGGCGGTGGCGCGCCGGCCCCTCTCGGCGCCTCCACCCGTGCCGTGTACAAGGCCTCGGCGTTGACGTTCTTGACCGTCAGGCGCAACGCCGCGGCAGGCACTTGCTGGCGCAGATCGAGGCGCAGTTCCCCGTGCAGCTCGCCTTCGGCCGCTGCGGTCGACAGCTGGATCAGTCCGTTCGTGAGCTTGCCATCGACTTGCAGCTTGGCCAGGTCGTATCGATGCAAGAGAAGGCGCTCGGCGCGCAGCTGCAGTTGCGCGTCGCGCGAGAGCAGGGCCGGCATGCGGATGGGCCGGTCCAGGACCGGCGTCTCGTTGGACGTGGGCTCTGCCCACTGGGTGGCATCGATCAACCTGGACGTGAGGTCCGCCGACAGGGCCGGCCGGTCGCGCCAACGGACTCGCAGCCGCCCCGCCGCATCCGACTTGCCGGCCTGCGCGCTCAGTTCGTCGACGGCCAGCTCCCCGTCTCCCAGCGTGACCCGTCCCGAGGCGCTGACCGGGAGCGCAGGCAGGCCCGAAACGTTGAAGCGCGTCGCCGTCTGCGCCAGGTTGTCGATCTCGATCCGGGCGGCGAGCCGCGTGCCCGTGGGCGCCGCCAGGTTGCCCACCTTGCCCTCCAGGGTGGCGCGCGCGCCGGGCAGTGTGGCCTGCAAGGCCAGCGGCACGTCACGCAGGCCGACCAGGCGCTGCAGGGGCCCGCTGGTCGCGAGCACCTGGAGCGTGTCGCCGCCCAGGGGTGTGCGCAGGGTCGCTTCGATCTTCGGCCATGCGGTCTCGGGCCGCAGCAGTTCGGCCAGAGGGCCAGCGACCACCTTCAGATCCATCGGCGCGCCGAGCGCATGGCCCACCGCGCTCGCGCGCGCCGGGCCGCCCGGCTCCACGTCGATGCTCGCCTGCTGCACCTGGACCGGGGAGCGGTCTCGCCCCACCGCAAGGGAGAAGGGAGCGGTGCGAACGGAGAGCTTCGCCTGCTTGATGAGTTCGCGCATGCTCGTGCCCTGCGAGCCGAGCACGACTTGCATTCCCTGGATCGTGCCGCGCACCGTGTCGGGCGGATTCGGCGAGCGCAGCAGCGCCGCCACGTCGATGCGGTCGGCCTTCGCGTCGGCATCGACGCGCCATGCCCGCCCGCTCGCATCGACCGTGACATGGCCCTGCACCGGCGCATTGGCGACCGTGGCAGACGCCAGGTCGATGGCGAGCTTGCCGCTCCGCAGTTGCGCGCGCGCAGCCAGCTTGCCGATCGGTATCGGCGCGCCGGCAATGCGGGTCACCTCGACATCCAGCCGGGCATCGAAGGCACGCAGCGGCGCGAGCGGCAGGGGTTCGTCGAAGGCACTGCGCGATCCTGGTTTCGCGCTGCTGCCGCCGAGCCTGGCGACGTCGAACAGCGCAATGCTCGCCTTGCCATCGATCTGCGGCCGGCCGTCGCGCCAGCGCAGCGTGCCGTCTCCCGTGACGTCCGTACCGGCCAGCGTGGCGACAAGCCCTTGCAGATGAAGCACGTCATCGCGCCAGCGCACCCGGCCGCTCAGGTTCCGGGCCGGGACCGGCAGGCCGGCGATGGCCGCAATCCGCAACGAGAGATCCGCTTCGACACTGCGCGGCCACGCCGGCGCGGCTGCAGCGGCGGCGTCCCGTGGGCGGGTCTCGCGGGCGGCCGATTCGAGCGCCCTGAGATCAGGCTGGTTCAGGTCCAGCGGGCCGAGGTTCAGCGCCCCGCTGAGCCGCGCGCGCGGCGCGACTGCGTAGGCGAGATCGCCTGACACCGCGGTGGCGAGCACCCGGCCACGGATGTTCCTGGCCGCATAGCCTTCGCTGGAATGGCTCACGCGCGCCGCCAGATCCAGCGGCAAGGCTTGGCTCGGGCGCAGGCCCGCAAGTGCGCGCAGCGGCGCCAGCGCGTCGCCCCGGGCGGTCAACGCCAGATCGAAGTCCGTGGATTCGGCTCCGGGCGCGAGGCTGCCATCGGCGCTCAGCGTCAAGCCCGCCAGTTCGGCGCGCAGCGCGAGCGGCGCGGCGCCATCGGTCTTTTGCAGCGCAGGCCATGGCGCGCTGCGGGCTTCAAGCGAGAACGCCGCTTCACCGAGCTTGCCCGCGACCGTCAGCCGCGTGTCCTCGCTGGCGCCGAGCACCGCCTTGCCCGACCCGATCTCGAGGCGCGACGGCTGCATCGGCAGGCCATCGAGCGTCAGGCCCAGATCGTCGACCTGCAGGCTGCCTTTTGCGTAGCGCGCCTGCGCCGACAGGCGATAAGGGCCCCATCCCGGCAATGGCCGCCCCAGGACGCCGGACCACGCGTCGAGATGGTCGCCGGTCGCCTCGATGCCGAGTTCAAGGCCCTCGAGCGACGCGATCGATGCCATTCGCACGTCGAGCGCGAGGGACGCCCCCTTCGGTCGCAGGCCGACGGAGAGATGCCAGGGCGCGCCATCGAGCGCCGCCTGCAGCGAGGTGTCGGCCTCCACCGTGAGCTGCATCGGCGTTTGCCGATAGTCGCCAAGCGCTTGAACCCTGAACGGCAGGCCGCCGCTGATCGTGACCTCGGCGCTGTCGACACGAAGCTGCTCGACGGCGTCGCCGCCGGGCCGCCAGCCGACGTGGGCGTCGGTCAGCGACACGGTCCCGAAGTCGGGCAACGCCGCGCGCTGGCTGCCCCGGTCGGGCGTGCCGAACTGCCAATTGCCTTCGCCCTGCGCGCTGCGCTCGAGCAGCAGGTTCACGCCCTCCAGGCGCATGGCGCGCATTTCGACCCGGCCCTGCCACAGGGCGACGAGATCGAGGCGCGCCTCGCCGCTCGCAGCGGTCACGAAGTCCGGTCGCGATGCCCAGGGCGGGTTGGCGATGCGCAGGTCGCGCACGGACAAGGTCGGCCGCACGGCCAGGTCGAACGACACGCTGCCGATCGACACGTCCCGCCCCAGAGCGGATGAAAGCTCCCGCGCCAGGGCACGTTGGTAGACCCCGGCGTCGAGTGTCTTCAGGAAAAGCATCAGCCCCAGGGCCGCGGCCAGCAGCAGCCCGATCGCCCACAGCAGCCACTTGGCGGTGCGTCGACGCCATGGCGACCCGGGTGGGGTCATGGGGGGGCGGTGAGCGGCGGGCAATCGGGTCGCGGGGTGGATGACGGGCGGAGTGCCGCCATCGTAGCGAAGGGTCAGCGCCTTCCCAGCAGGGGCGACCTGCCGATCTTCTCGCGCGGTGTCGGCACCGCCGGCCTCACATCCGCCCACCCCGCCTGCTCGATGGCACTGTCGAGCGACGGCAGGCTCCACGTCTTCTGCAGCCGCAGGCTGTTCATCCCGGCATTCCACGCCTGCAGCATCCGCGGGCCCGTCTCGCGAAACCCGGGGTAGCGGGCGGCCGCCTCGACCACCTGCGGCGTCACCTGGACGATCGCCTCGCAGATGCGCTCCACACGCTCCCGGGTCTGCGCGGGCATCACGCCGCAGCGCGTCTGCAGAAAGCGCTCCAGCGCCTTGCCCGGCATCCAGGTACTACGCCCGTCGACCGGCATGCCCGGTGGGTTGTTCGCATAGTCGTCGTAGACCGAGATGGTCAGCATGTCGTAGACGGGCGCCAGGGCGATGCGCTCGCGCGAGCTGTAGAGCAGCGCGATGTTCTTGGTGTGGCAGTCGGCGTTGCGCAGCGCGTAGGTCAGCAGCAGCAGGTCGGCCAGTTGCGACAGCGCCGCGTTCTGCTGCGCGGCAACGGGCACCACGTCCTTGATGCGGCCGACCACGCGCTCCCAGGTCGACTGGTACTTTTCTTCGGGCCGCAACGACAGCAGGCTGCAGAGGTCTTCCATGCCCTTGCGCGTGACGCCGTCGTCTTCGAAGTCGAAGCGATGCACCACCAGGGCCTGGCCGTCGTCGGAAACCTCGGTCTTCGCGGTGGGGATGCCGGCCTGGCGCGACACTTCCATGCAGAGGTGCTCGTTGAGCGCGACGCCGGGGAGCCGCGAGGTGGTGCCCTTGATGATGTGCCGGTCGGTGGCCAGCGTTGCCTTGCCGTGGGGCGCAAGGGTGTTGGGCGAAAGGAACTTGGGAACGACGCCGGACACACCCGACACGGCATGGCGGCGCACCAGGTCGACGAAGGCCGCCTCGGAGTTGTCGCCCCGCAGGATGCCCGCCAGCCCGAAGGGCACGGGCGGCTGCGTCGGGTCTGCGCCGGGCACCGCGACCTTGACGCGCCCGATGGCGTTGCGCCCCACCACCGACAGCAGGTTGAGCGGCGATGCACCGACCTGCGGCCCCAGCTGCTCCTGAAGAATCGACAGCAGGAAGCCTTCCGGCAGGTTCATGCGGAAGATGGGGTGCAGGTCGGGGTAGGCGTAGGACTCGGTGCGCACGGGCATCAGCAGCGAGACGAACTGCCCGGGCTCGACGTCCGGGTGATAGGCCATCACGTGGCGGAAGCCATCGGCGGACTCCAGGGTCGCCACCGGCTTGTCATGGACGAAGACGTGAAGCTTCATCCGTGCACTTCGCTGTCGCCGGCGAACTCGCGCTGCCGCTCGGCCAGCGCATCGTCGAGCGTGAAGCTGCGATTCACCGGCACGTAGCTCATCTCGTAGCCCAGAACCTCCAGCAGGCGCAGCAGCTTGCGCGACCCGAACTCGGCGACGCCGCCCGCCTCGAAGCGCGCGAGCGTGGACTGGCCCATGCCGCAGGCGGCCGCCAGTTCCTTCTGGGTCAGGCCGCGCTCTTTGCGCAAGCGCGCGAGCGCATGGCCAAGGTCGGGCAAGGTGTTCATATGCTCTATTTGCTATAAAAATGCGTGATTCCGTCATTTTATAGCAAATAAAGCATAAACGGCCGCATCGGGACTTTTATGCCGTATATTGCATAAAAGGGGCGGAAACTGATGAAGCTTCACTCTCGTGAAGATATTTTCTTATAGCAAATACAGCATTCTCTGTTGCAGTCGACAAAAAGCGCCCTGAAAGGCGCTTTCCAGACTCGCGAAGCTTCCGCCTCAACCTCCCGAACCCATCAAGCCGTTCGACGGCAAGGTCTCGTCCAGCAGCTTGCGCGCCGTCTCCACTCCCGCCACCGGCAACCCCTTCGCATCCAGCAGCCCCACCTGCACCAGCACGCTCGCCTGGTCCCAGTAGATGTGCTCGTGGTAGAGCTTGTCGCCCCGGAACTTCACCACCGCCAGCAGCGGGATCTCCACCCGCCGCCCCGTCGGCGCCACGCCCGGCAGCATCCACGGGATCTCCGTGGTGTGCGTGAAGCTGAACAGCATCTCGTCGACCACCTGCGACGCGCCCACGGTGCGCGAGATCGGCACCAGCGCGGTGTCGGGCGGGTTGCTGTTCACGAAGTGGTGCGTGTAGAAGTGGCGCAGCGCCTTGTAGCCCACGCCGCCGGTCATGGTCGGGATGTGGTTGACGTAGGGCTCGGCCACCATGGTGGCCATGGTGTCGTCGACGTTGCGGGTCGCGAACTCGTACTCGCAGTGCTTGTCCCACAGCGCCGCCAGGTCGTAGTGCGGGCCGATGGCGCTCTTCAGCGCCGCGATGCTGCGCTCGTGCGCCATCAGCGCCGAGGCCCGGTGGTAGTGCTCGCCGCCGACCCGCGCAAAGGCATGGTCGACGCCGGGGTACACATGCACCTCGACGTTCGGCCGGCCGCGCAGCGCCTGCACGATGCGCTCGCGCGCCTCGGGCGGGCAGAAGCCGTCGAGCTCGGCCACGTGCAGGGCGAGCCGGCAGCGGATGCGGTCGGCCTCGTCCAGCGCCGCGTCGATGCCCACGCCGTAGTAGCCCACCGCCACGTCCGCATCGGTGCGGCAGGCCGCCAGGTAGGCCAGCTTGCCGCCCAGGCAGAAGCCGAGCACGCCGACCTGGCCGCCCGGCACCTCGGGCCGCGCGCGCAGCGCGGTGATCGCGGCCTGCATGTCTTCCATGCCGCGGGCCTCGTCGAAGCCCTTGTAGAAGGCAAAGGCGCGCTGCCAGTCGTCGGGCGAATAGCCCAGCTCGACGTCGGGCTGCTGGCGCCAGAACAGGTCGGGCACCAGCACCACGTAGCCTTCCTCGGCGTAGTAGTCGGCCACGTCGCGCATGGTCTGGTTGACGCCGAAGATCTCCTGCGCCAGCACCAGGCCGGGTCCGCTGCCCGAGCGCGGCAGCGCCAGGTAGCCGCTGAAGCTGCCGCTGCCGTCGCTGGCCTGGATGCGGATGTGGCGCGGGGAGGTGGTGGCTGCTGTGTCCTGCATGGATGTGCTCCGTTCAAGGGGTGGATGGGGGTGTGCTCATTGCACGCATTCCGGATGTCGCGTCGTCACTTGGTAGTAGCCCGAATGAAAAACCAGCGGCTCGCCGTCGAAGCGGTCGTAGCGCTCGACCTCGCCGATGAAGATGAGGTGGTCGCCGCCGTCATATTGCCTCACGTTGCGGCAGACGAAGCGGGCGATGACGCCGTTGAGCAGCGGCACGCCGGCCGTGCCGTCGCAGCAGTCCACGCCGCCGAACTTGTCGGGCTGCGGCGTCGAGAATTGGCGCGACAGGTGGTGCTGGTGCGCCGCCAGCACGTTGATCGCGAAATGGCTGGCCCCGGTGAAGTCGGCCACGCTCGGCGCCTGCCGCGCCAGGCTCCACAGCACCAGCGGCGGGTCCAGCGAGACCGACGAGAACGAGTTGGCCGTCATGCCCACGCGGCGGCCGTCGATGCCCCGGGTCGTGATGACGGTCACGCCGGTGGTGAACTGGCCCAGCGCCTTGCGGAAGTCGCGCCGGTCGAAGCGGTCGGCCACCGCCTCGCGTGACTTGGTCTCCAGAAAGCGGTCGGCCTCGGCGGCATCGAACCACCAGGGCGCGAAGGCACGCGGGTCATCGAAGCCGTTGACGAGGGTGCTCGCGACCGCGGGGATGTGGGTGGCGCTCTGCAGCAGCTTCTGCAGATGCGGCTTCGGTGGGGCAAGCAGGCTGTTGGTCCAGTCGGTGGCCCAGCGCGCATAACCTTCCCAGTAGCGGTCGAAGGTCCGCTGCATCCACGCGGCGTCGAAGGGCGCGTCGCCGTGCTCGAGGATGCGCTTCAGGTAGATGTCGGCGGCCTTGGCCGCGTTGTTGGCGCCCTGGCCGGTGATCGGGTCGTTGAGCACCACCGCATCGGCCAGGCCGAGCACCTTGCGACCTGAAGGCAGCGTCGCCACCGGCTTGCGCACGGTCGGTGCGAAGCGGCCGGCGAGGATGCCGTTGTCGTCCGTCAACGTGATGTCGCGGCAGCGCTCGGCCTCCCAGGGCAGGAAGGTGTCGAGGATCCACTGGCTGCGCGCCAGGTGCTCCTGCGGCGTCTTCACGTCGGCCCAGCAATCCATCGGGCCGCCGGGCACGCCTTCGAACACCATGATCTCGCACGGCCCCGAGGTGGTCAGCGCCGGGAAGACGAAGTACTCGCCCACGCCGGGGATCAGGTTGAAGCACACCCGCGCATACGGTTGGGCGGGCTTCATGCCCTTCACGTAGGTGAGCGCCAAAGCGCGCTGCGGCTGGTCGAAGGGCGAGCGCTCGGCGTCACGCTCGAACAGCTGCGAGATCTCGCCCTTGCCGCTGGCGACGACCACCAGCTCGTGCGTGGCGGCGCAGGCTTCGAGCTCGGCCAGCCCCACGTCCTGCAGCACCAGCCGGCCGCCGCGCCGCTCGAACGCGGCCATCCAGGCGGGGATCTTGAGCCGCTGGTCGACCGACTGCGCGGGCCCGTCGAGCCGCGCGCTCCATTCGATGGCCTTGCCGCCGTCGGGGCTGCGCACGACCATGCCGATGCCTTCCACGGAGGGACATTCATCGTCCCACCCATCGAGCCCCAGCTCGCGCTCGGTCTGCAGCGCGGTCTCGAACATGCACTGGCTCGACATCACGGGGCCGTCGAAGATCTCCTGCCCCGTGCGGTTCGAATAGACCGTCACCTCATGCCCCGCGCGCTGCAGGCCGAGCGCGAGCTGCATGCCGGACTGTCCGGCGCCGACGATGGCCACGCGTCGCTTCATGCTCGGGCTCCGGCTCAAGCGACGGCGGCGCAGGTTTGGATGAAGCGCTCCGATTCGGCGGGGTCCGCGAACCACGGGAAGAAGGTGCGCGGGTCGTCGAAGCCGTTGACGAAGGCGCTGGCCAGCGGCGGGATCGCGCCGGCGCTGCCCAGCAGGTTGAGCACGTGGGGCGGCGGCGGCGCGAGCAGCATGTTGGTCCACTGCGAGACCCACTGCGCGTAGCCGAACCAGTAGCGGTCGAAGGTCTGCTGCATCCACGCCGCATCGGCCGCGCCGTCGCCGCGCGCGAGGATGCTCTTCAGGTAGGTGTCGGCGCACTTGGCCGCGTTGTTGGAGCCCTGGCCCGTGATCGGGTCGTTGAGCACCACCACGTCGGCCAGGCCCAGCGCCTTGCGGCCCGATGGCAGGGTCGCCACCGGCTTGCGCACCGTCGGCGCGAAGCGGCCGGCGAGGATGCCGTTGTCGTCGGTCAGCTCGATGTCGCGGCAGCGCTCGGCCTCCCAGGGCGTGAAGGTGTCGAGGATCCACTTGCTGCGCGCGAGATGCTCCTGCGGGGACTTCACGTCGGCCCAGCAATCCATGGGGCCGCCGGGCACGCCTTCGAACACCATGATCTCGCAGGGGCCCGTGGTGGTCAGCGCCGGGAACACGAAGTATTCGCCCACGCCGGGGATCAGGTTGAAGCACACGGCCGAGAAGGGCTGGCGCGGCTTCATGCCCTTCACATAGGTCAGTGCCAGTGCGCGCTGCGGCTTGTCGTAGGTGGACTTGTGCGCGTCGCGCTCGAAGAGCTTCGAGATCTCGCCCTTGCCGCTGGCGACCAGCGTGAGGTCGTGGCTGCGGGTGCAGGCCTCCAGGTCGTCGATGCCGGCATCCTTGAGGATGAGTTCGCCGCCCTGCTTCTGGAACTCGCTCATCCAGGCCGGGATCTTGACGCGCTGGTCGATCGACTGCGCGCTCGCGTTCAGCCGCGCAGCCCAGTCGATGGCCTTGGCGCCCTTCTGCTCGGGATGCGGCACGGCCAGGCTGATGCCGTCGACCGTGGGGCAATCGCTTGCCCAGTGGTCCAGGCCCAGGTCGCGCTCGATCTGCAGCGAGGCACCGAACATGCACTGGCTGGACATGACCTTGCCGTGCCGGATGTCCTCGGCGGTCCGGTTGCTGTACATCGTGACCTCGTAGCCTGCGGCGAGCAGTCCGAGCCCCAGTTGCAGGCCCGACTGGCCTGCGCCGACGATGGCGATTCGCTTCATTGCATGTCTCCTTGATCGGGTCAGTCCATCAACTTGGGAATGGCGGGCACGGCCTGCTCGGGGCCCATGGCGGCATAGCCGCCGTCCACCGCGTAGTCGGCGCCGGTCACGAAGCTGGCGTGGTCCGAGCACAGGAACAGCACCACCTGCGCCACTTCGTCGGGGTCGCCGACGCGCCCGAGCAGGTGGAAGGGCGCGGCCACGCGATCGGTCTTGGCGCGGTCGCCGCCGCTGAGCTTGTCCATCACGGCCGACCAGGTCCAGCCCGGCGACACGCTGTTGACGCGGATGCGGTAGGGCGCCAGGTCCATCGCCATGTTGCGGGTGAGCTGCGCCATCGCGGCCTTGCTCACCGGGTAGAGCCAGCGCCCGGTCTGCGCCACGCGCGACGAGATGCTGGTGAAGTTGACCACCGCCCCGCCGCCGGCCGCGACCATGTGCGGGTGCACCGCCTGCAGCATGGCGACCGCGCTCGCCACGTTGACGTTGAACGAAGTGAGCCAATCGGCGCGCGGCGACTTGAAGCCGTCGTCGATGTAGGAGCAGGCCAAGTTGACCAGGAACTGCACGCCGCCGTGCCGCGCGGCCGCCTCCGCCACGCAGGCCCGCACCTGGGCGTCGTCGGTGATGTCGGTGCGCACGAAGCGTGCGCCGGCGCCGAGCGAATCGGCCAGCGGCCGGCCGTTGTCGGCGTCGATGTCGGCGATGACGACCTTGACGCCCGCTGCGTGCATCGCACGCACCACGCCGGCGCCTATCAATGTGGAGCCACCGGTGACGATGGCGCTCTTGCCCGCGAGTCCCTTGAACATGACGCTTGCTCTCCTGGGTTGATCGGCAGGCCGGGATGGCCTGTGGAGCGAACGTTAGGGGCAAGGCGGCCGCTGGCGAGTCCCGCAAACGCAGGCGCTGTCCGTGGCGCGCAGCTTTCGTCAAAGGGCTGGCCCGAATTGTGGGCGGGGATGGTTTTTGCTACGGTGCCCTGGCCCCATGGAAACCGCCACCCCTTCACGGCTGCCGCTGCAGCGCTACCGACTCTTCGAGAGCCACGACATGGACGAGGCGCGCGAGAGCGTGGCCCGGGTGTTCTGCCCGCACAAGCTGGTCATGCTGCGGCCGCGTGCCGAGCTCGACGCCTGCCACCACAGCGTGCGCCTGCACCGCGACGTGAGCCTCAATTACGTGCAGTACGGGCCGGGCGTGCAGATCGACCCGGGCTACCTGCAGGACTTCTTCCTGCTGCAGATTCCGCTGCGCGGTGGGGCGGAGATCCGCTGTGGCGCGCAGCAGGTGGAGGCCACGCCCACCCTGGCGTCACTGCCCTCGCCCACCGAACCGCTGTCGATGCGCTGGGCCGACGACAGCCCGCACCTGATCGTGCGGCTGGCCCGGTCGGCGCTGTTGTCGCGGCTCGAATCCTTGCTGCAGGCGCCGGTGAAGCAGCAGCTGGTGTTCGACCTGGGCGTGCCGATGGACAACCCCGCCTTGGCGCCGCTGGTGCATTTCATCGACTACCTGCGGCTGACGCTCGATGCGGGCAACGCGCTGCAGTCGGGCGGACTCCTTGGCGAGCATGCCGAGGCATACCTGATGTCGAGCCTGCTGATGTCGGCGGGCCACAACCATTCGCGCGCGCTGGCCGGCGAGGCGCAGCGCAGCCTGCTGCCGCGCGTGGTGCGCAAGGCGCAGGAATACATGGCGGCGCATGCGGAGCAGCCGCTGTCGCTGGCGGATGTCTGCCGTGAAGTCGGGTGCAGCGCGCGCGCCTTGCAGATGGCGTTTCGGCAGCATGCGGGCCAAGGGCCGATGGAGTTCCTGCGGGAACTCAGGCTGGACCGGGTGCGGGCCGAACTGTTGGCATCCGCTGGCGTCTCTGACGGCGGTGTGCGCGCGGTGGCGCAGAAGTACGGGTTCCTGCACCTGGGGCACTTCGCGGCGCAGTACCGGGCGCGGTTCGGGGAGCGGCCGTCGGAGACGCGGGGGGCGCGGGGCGGCTGAGGTGCGGCGGCGATCGGGCACGCACTCAGCAGACCGCTCAGACGTCGTACGCGTGCGAGGTCTCGCGCGACCGGTCCAGGTCCGCCAGCAGCTCCGGCGCCGTCATGAGCCGCATCGCGTCGACCCCCGACGGGTCATGGTCGCCCGAGAGGAAGCGGATCTTGAAGCTGCCGATCGACACCTCGTCGCCGCCGACCAGCACCTGCGAGCGCACCTTGGTGCCGTTGACGAAGACGCCGTTGCGGCTGCCCAGGTCGCTGAGGGTCACGAAGGGACCGTCGACGGTCACGAGGGCATGGTGCCGGCTCACGTGCATCGAGTCGAGCACGACGTCGTTGGTCGAAGCCCGGCCAATGGTGGTCTGCTTCGCGAGCAAGGAATATTGCCGGGTCGCGGCAACCCCCTTCATCAATATCAGTTTCGGCATGCGTCCTCGGCAGATGCAATATTGTGTAACACCTTATTGTTACATCAACACCGCCCGAAACCTGACTGGAAGCTGAAAACCGCAGGAAATCAGATCGACCCGCGGGTACTTCTTGGCACCCCTGGCCCGGTCGCCGCTTCGGGCCCGGCCCGCTCGGTGTCGATGTTCACCAGCAGCCCGTGCATGGTCATCATCCGCTGCGCCTCGACCTGGCTGAACTCCTGGTCGGCGGCGACGAACTTGATGCCGTAGCTGCCGAGCCGGATCAGGTCGCCGTCGGCCAACACCTGGCTCTGGACCTGGACGTCGTTGACGAAGGTGCCGTTGCGGCTGCCCAGGTCGGTGATGGTGACGAAGGCATGCTCCACGTCGATCACGGCATGGTCGCGGCTGGCCTGGGAGGAGTCGACGACCACGTCGTTGGTGGCGCCCCGGCCGACCTTGTTGTCGTGGGGCTTGAGGTGGACCTGCAGCGTCTCGCCGCTGGCGTTGGTCATGAGGAGCATCGGCATGGTGGTGGGAGGCACGGCGTATGCGTGCGCACGCATTCTCACTGAATTCGACAGCCCAGCGGCGCACTCGGGCTTGATTTACCAAGGCGATACACGCGCCAGGCGCTTCACTGGAAGCGCATCGCGTCGAAGGCGATCGGCTGCGCGTTCCAGCTGGTGTTGCAGCCCGCGGTGGGGTAATGGAAATCGAACACGGCGTTCTGGCCCGGGTCCAGGCCGACCAGGCGCGCATGCGTGATGTTGTCCGCCACGGCGTAGTCCACCAGCACCGATCCGTCGGCCGCTGCCTCGTAGGCACTGGAGCAGATCGACGAATGCACGGTCTGCCCGTAGTCGAAGCGCCTGACCTCGGTCGCGCTGCGCCCCGCCGCGTCGATCGTGTAGGCCGACACGGCGCTGTAGCCGCGGGTCTTGCCGGCCGGCGCACCGGCGGGCTGGTTGACCGACGCCGAGCCATCGTTCATCAGCATCAGCGAACCGTCGTGCGCGATCGACACCGCGTGCTGCCCGATCGGATACCGGCCGCCGGACCCGAGCGTCAGGCTCAGGGCCGCCAGCGAGGGAAAGCTGTGCCAGTCGCACCGCCCGGCGCATCTGGCCGTCGGTATCGACCACGACGGCTCAGGTAGGACATCGCGTAGTCGACGTCGACCGGGCGAGAGGCACTGCCCGGCTTGGGCTCGATGCGGTAGTGCGCCGCGGTCAGGATCTCGCCGGCCGGCACCTTCACATCGACGAAAGCGATGAAGGGCGAGACGCCCGGGCGCACGGCGGCGACAGCCGATGCGTCGGCCGCGACCTGCTGCGCGGCAGCGAGCGCCGGCACCACCGCCGGGCCGCTGCCGCCTCCTCCGCCGCCTCCGCCACCGCCGCAGCCGGCAAGGGACAACGCGATGGCAGTGCACAGGAACAGCTTCATGGCTTGACCTCCGGACGGGCACGCCGACGGCGCTACGGCACGTGCAACTCCGTCGTCGCCAGCGCCCCGACGTCGTTGGCGCCTCCGGCGAGCAGCACGTTGCCATCGGGCAGCAGGGTGGCCGTGTGGAAGTAGCGTGCACCGCGCATGGCGCCGGTGCCCGTCCACCGACCGCTGGCGGGGTCGTAGAGCTCCGTCGAAGCCTGCGCACTGCCGTTGCCGTCATAGCCGCCTGCGACCAGCACCTTGCCATCGAACAGCAAGGTCGCGGTGGCGGCGGTGCGTCCGCTGTTCATCGCGCCGGTGGCCGACCAGGCCCCGGTGGCGGGGTCGTAGCGCTCCGCGGTCGCCAGCGAGCCACCGCCGGCGGCACCGCCGTTGCCTCCCGTCACCAGGACCTTGCCATCGGGAAGCAGGACGGCGGTGTGCGTCAGCCGGGCCGCGATCATCGGCGCAGCGAGCGTCCAGCGGCCGGTGGCCGCGTCGTACAGCTCCGCCGCGGCGAGCGGGCTGCCACTGGTGCCTCCCGCGGCAAGCACCCGGCCGTCCGCCAGCAGCGTGGCGGTGAACACGCTGCGGGCGGTGCTCATGCTGCCGGTGGGCGTCCACTGGCCGGTGGCGGGATCGTAGAGCTCGGCGGTGGCGAGAAAGCCGCCGTTGGATCCGCCTGCCACCAGCACCTGGCCCGTCGACAACAGGGTGGCGCTATGGCCGCTGCGCGCCACGCGCATGGCGCCCGTCGACGACCACCGGCGCGTGCCGGGGTCGTAGATCTCCGCCGAGGCGTTGAACACACCGCTGAGGTCCTCGCCACCCGCGACCAGCACCCGGCCATCCGGCAGCAGCGTCGCGGTATGGAAAAAGCGCGCGGCGCTCATCGGGTCGGCCGACACCCACGAGCCGGCGCCAGGGGCGTAGAGCGCGGCCGACGCCAGCGTATGGGTGTCATCGTGCCCGCCCGCGAGCAGCACCACTCCCGCCGCGAGCAGGCTGGCGGTGGGGTTGGTGCGCGCGGCGCTCATGGGGCTGGTCGGCACGCCCGTGCCGGCGGGAACCACCTCGATGTTCAACGTCGCAGAGACCGAACCCGCCGCATTGCTGCCGGTCACGACGTAGTCGGCGGCAGCGCTGACATCCTGCGGCGTGCCGGCGATCACACCGGCAGCGGCATCGATGCTCAATCCCGCAGGCAACGCCGGCGAGACGACGAAGACATCGATCGGGCCGCCGATGCTGTGCGGCAGATTGGGCATGACCGCCCTGCCCGCGGCGTACACGGCCTTCGGTTGCTCGAAGACCAGCAGGCCGGGCGCCCTGTTCGCCGGGTTGCCGACCTCGATCTGCAGCTGGGCGCTGGTCGCGCCGGCGCTGTTGGCGGCGGTCACGGTGAAGCTGGCCGAGGCAGCGACCCGACTGGGCGTGCCGGAGATGATGCCGGTGGCGGGGTCGATCGCCAGGCCGTCGGGAAGCGCCGGCTGCACCGTGAAGCGGCTGACGTCGCCGCCGTCCACCGAGGGATGGTTCGGAGGGATCGGCACACCAATGGTGTAGATCGCATTCTGGTTGTCGTAGCGCAGATTGGCGGGGGACTGCGTCCTGGGCAGGACCGCGATCAGCAGGCCGGCCGTGACCACGCCCGCGAAGTTGCTGCCAGTGACGGTGTACAACGTGGGGGCCGCCGACACCCGCGGCGCGCCGCTGATGACGCCGCTGGCCTGGTCGATCTGGAGCCCGTCGGGCAGCGCCGGACGCACGACGTAGCGGACGATCCGACCGCCACTGCTGCTCGGGGCGTTCGGATGGATTTCCTGGCCCAGGGCGTACACCACGGCATTGCGCTCGTAGTGCAGTCCCGCAGGAGGCGTGGCAACGCCCGGGAAGAAGAAGCTGCTGCCACCGCCGCCACATGCCTGCAGGCCCAGCAACGCCAGGCCGACCAGCCCCCATGCCAGCAGGCGCAAGCCACCGGACCAAGATGTCTTCTGCATGCCGAGCCCGTCCACGACGAAGGGATCGCAGTATGCATGCGGGTGCGTGTGCCTGTCACGCGTCCAGTTTTCGAGTTGTTCGTGCCGGGCAGGCTCGATCGCCGAGTTAGTGGCCGAGGTTCTGGCACCCCGGCGCCGGAATTCAGTCAAGGGCCACGAACATGATCACCCCCACGAAATAGGCCAGCAGCAAGGCGATCAGGAGCCACACCCACCACCGCATGCCGCGAGGCGACTCCTTGCGGGCGATTTCGGCATGCGCGGCGGCGGCCGTGGCCTCGTCGTTGGCCACGCTCGCTTCGGCCACCGACATCTGCAGCAGCGACATCGATTCCGGCCACCGCCCACTGCGCCTGAACAGCCGGGCCACCGCCAGATGCGCCCTGGCCTGGCCACGAAAATCGCTGAGGGACTGGAAAAGGTCGATGGCGCGTTCGGCGGACTTGATGGCGTCGTCGACGCGATCCTGCGCGGCCTGGGCGCGGCTCAGGTTCAGCAACGCCGTGGCCTGCCCCAGTACGTCGCCCGCAGCTCGCTTGGACTTCAGGCTTTCAGACAAGCTGGCTTCGGCAGCGAACCAGTCGCAACGCTCCAGTTGCGCCAGCGCCAGATTGTTGAGCGCCGCGCCACTGCGGACGGCGTCTCCGTGCTGTGCCAGCAGGTTCAGGCTTGTTTGAAACGAGTGGATGGCCATGTCGACATCGCGCATCTTGAGCTGCACCGTGCCCAGGCTGTTCAGGATGCCAGCGACATCGGCCTCGCCAGGTTCCTTCCTGGCGCGTTCGAGGGCACCGAGCAGCGTCGCGGCCGCGGCGTCGTTCCGCCCCTGGTCGCGATAGGTCTCGCCCAGCTCGTAGAGCACTCGCCACATGAGGCGCGAGGCGTCGACCCGATCCGCGATCATTGCCCGGGCCCGCTCGAGGACGGTAAGGCCTTCGCTCACCCGGCCTGCCTTGTGCAACGCGTGGCCGACGCGGACCTCGGCTGCCAGCCGCAGCACGGGGTCGGCGCTTGCATCGTCGGCCACCGCATGCAGCAATGCGATCGACCGCTCCCAGTCCAGCATGTCCGATGCGAGCTTTCCCTCGTCATACAGCAGCTTCGCGCGTTCGCGCGGCTGCAGCAGCGGGTCGTACTCGTGGACCATGCGGATGAGGAGACTGCATTCCGAAACCTGCCGGCCGTGACGCGCTTGGCGAAACAGCGTATCGAAAGCGCGCAGCCCTTCTTCCCGCCGACATCCAACGAGATGGAAGGCACGGCGCCGGATCGCAGCCGGATCGCCTTGCTCGGCCGCCGCCGCGAACCATCCAACCAGCTTCTCGCTCAGGGCGGCGAACTCATGGCGCTGCGCGGCGTCGAGCCACCAGTTCCACAGCAACCGGCGCCACCGCTCGTGCAAGCAAAGAGCCCCTTCGTTGATCTGGATGATGGAGAGTTCGGCGAACTGGGCATAGAGTGCCTCCGCTTCGACCTGATCGCACTCGCCGAGCTGTTGCAGCAGCGCGCGATCGAATTCATGAGGCACCGCGCACCGCCTGAGGACGGCACCTGCTCTCGACCCGACGAGACTGTCGGTCAGGATGACCGGACTGTCAGCACTGTTCGACGCAGTGGAGGTTTCGAGCAGCTTGCGAAACGCCTCCAGGGAAATCGCGTCGTCGGTCATGCCTTGGCGCGGCTCGCAAGGTAGAGATCGACGGCGGAGGCCACGTCAGTCGGTCGGCCGCGGGTCATGGCAGCGAGCAGCGTCGCCAATTCCATGCGGGTGGAATCGCTCAGCCCCATGCCGTCGGCCCGCTTGGCGATGTAGGCGTCGATGTCATCGCGGCCCAGTGGCTCCAGACGCACGCCCTTCACGAAAGCGGCCAGATCGCGATCAGCGGGCAGAGGACGCTGCCCCAGCACCACGGCCCTGACACCGGGCAAGGCGCCCGCAACGACCGGCTTCAGCAGTTGGTCCCACAGCCACTGATGGGTGAGATCCGACATCTTCTCGATGGCGTCGAAAAACAGGACAATCGTTTCATCCTTGGACAAGCCGGCGAGGCCTTCGAGAAATCGCGCCGTGAGCTGCTCGCGCCGGACCTCGATCGGCACCGCGATGTCCGATCGATGGTAGACGATCATGTTGTCGCGCAGGATGACGCCGGCCATGTCGCCGACACTGCTGCCGCTGATCTGCGCGGCCTTGGCCACATCGATAGTTCCTCCCTGAAGGTTGACGTTGATGTCGAGTCGCGGCTGATAGTTGGCATCGGTGTAGTAGTTCACCAGATCGGTGAATGCGCCGAAATGCTCCGCGCCGAGGTCGTCCCGCATTCGGCGCATCACGGTCATGTAGTCATAGACGTTGGTATCGCTCCATACAATCTCGGCCCGTCTCAGGCTGCGCAGCGAACTTTCATGGACCATGCGCATCAGCAGCGAAGTCTTGCCCATGCCCGACTCGGCCGAGACCACCATGATCGGAGGCTCGCCGGTATCGAGCACGTCCACGAACGAGGACATCTCGGCCGAGCGGTCGACGAACTCTGCAAGGCGTCGCGCGCGCAGGCGGTCCATCGGCGCGACGGCCGCCTGCATCATTCCCGAGGCTCCTTCGGGCGAAGGGGCGCGATCTCGACGCCGACGATGTCTCCCAGCTTCACCCGGCTCAGCCCCGCACCCGACAGTACATCCACACCGCCGGGTGGAAGTGCGCCGCGCACGCCGATGACGTTCCCGGCCTCGGCGTCGCTCATTCGCAGCCCGGAACCGACACTGACCGCGCCCGACCCGACCGCACCTGGAAGGCGTCGCAACGACGTGGCGGTCTCCAGCGCGGCCAGGAGCCGCTCCAGGTCGTAGGGCCAGCGCGCGTCGCTGAGTTCGATGGCGTTTCGCCGCGCCAGCGGCTTCAGCCGAGGCGGAAGGTCCGAGGAAGCGGGCATCACCGCGCCCCCCAACAAGACCGGGATCACCGCAACGTCCAGGCCGAGCGCCTTCTCGACTTCGTCGGCGACCACGTCTTCCGTGCCATCGATGCGCCGCTCCCCGCGGTCATTCCGGAGATCGAGCCAGCGCGGTCCGATCAGAACCAGCACCGCGGCTGCGCCAACAAGCCCCTGCTCGATAGCGTCCCGGAAATCGGCGCCCGGGGCGATCGAATGCAGATCGATGAAGCGCGCCGCGTCGCCGAAGGTCGTCGCCAGGTCCGATTCGAGACGGCCTGCCCAGCCCCCGGACTCGACGCGCCGGTAGCTGAGGAATATGGCGTGGGTCATCGCATGAGGTCTTCGGACAGCGCCTGCGCGTCATAGGCCTCGCGCCGGAATCGTTGGTCGTAGTAGAGAAGCACCGTCGTCAGGCTGATGATCGGCAGGAAAACCCCCGTCGACAGGACGGAAACGAAAAAGGAGAACAAGCGAAACACGAGCAGGCTGGAGGTCTCGAGCAGCGTGGGAGCGGCAAGTGCCACGACGGCCACCAACAGCACTGTCAGCACCTGCGCCGCCAACACCGGGAGAAAGAGCAGGCCGAAGATCCTCCAGTACTGCCCCTTGGTGAGCTCCATGCTGCGTCGAACGGCCGCCCCACCGCGACGCCCTTCCAGCACGATGACCGTGGAGGTGAAGAGGGAACGTCCAGCAAACCACATGCCCGGGACAACGAGCAATAGGAAGCCCAGGTAGACGCCGACAGTCACCACCAGCGCCATCGCGATCACCTGCAGCCAACGCGAGTTCTGGAAGATTCGCCCATAGCTGCACCGCACCGAGGCACGATTGCCAAGGCATATGTCGGAGAGCGCGATGGTGAGCGCCGCCGTGACAATGAACAGTGCGACGAAGTACGGCACGTTCGACGCGAGCATCCAGCCGATCGATCCGCCTTGGGCGGCGTGCACGAGAGCCACGGCCGGAATCAGGGGCAGCACACAACACCAGAAGATCACGCCGAAGTGATGGCGGTAGACACGATAGATGTTGACGAACAGCGACCGCACCGTTTGCTCGCCGAGCAGCACGGTAGCCTTGTCTCCTAGAAACGCTGGGCCCAGGGTTGCTTCGACGTTGGTCATGATCGACTTTCAAGAGGTCAAGCGGACGGTGCGCTTATCAAACTCCCCGACGTGCGAAAAAGCAAGCCCGCAATCACCCCGTCCTCTGCGGACGTCATCCGGCTTGTGGATGGCCTGGCATCGAGTCGCAACGCAAGACATAGAGCGCCCGAGATAATTGCGGCCGGCGCGCTTCGTGGACATACTGCTTCGCCCACCCGCCGATCATTGCGCTGGATGTCCGCAAGGAGTCTTCATTGGCCGATGCTGTCAGGAACATCACCTTCGTCGTTCCCAATCGCTTGCTGAGGGCCGACTCGGGCATGGCGACCGACCGGGCGGCGTCGACCACCTCTCGCGGTGCGGTGCCGGTGGCGCCCACGCCCGCACCCGGCACCGGCGCCACGCGCGGCGAGGACGACATGGCCAGCGTGGTCGCACGCGACGGCGAGGACGTGGTCGAGCTCACCGTCATCAACGGCCCGACGCTGGTGCTGAGCCCCCAGAGCGCGGCCGACCTGCTGAGCGCGCAGGCGCCCGCCGGCACCCGCGGCGCGGTCGAGACCACCGATGCGGGCGCACTGGTCGTCAAGGCGCAGCTGGGCTGGCCCGGCCTCGAAGCCGCCGCCAGCCGCGGCACGACACGCGGCTGGATGGGCGAGGTCGCGCTCTCGGCCTTCAAGGTGCTCACCGGCTTCCAGGCCGAGGCGGCGACGCTGGTGGCCTCGCTGGTCACGAAGAAGATCGATGGCGCGGTGGTCGAGGGCGTCTACAAGCTGCCACCCGACTGGCAGCCCGAAGCCTTCATGAAGGGCGCGATCCGCGCCGCCGCCGTGGCGCCGGCCGAAGACGGCGGCCCGTTGCTGGTGCTGGTGCACGGCACCTTCGTCGACACGGTCAGCACCTTCGGCAAGCTGTGGCTGCAGCCGGACAAGGTGCGCGCGCTGTTCGAGCGCTACAAGCAGCGCGTCTATGCGCTCGACCACCCCACGGTGGGCAAGAGCCCGATCGGCAACGCGCTGGCGCTGGTGCGCGCGCTGCCCGCGGGCGCGCGGCTGCACCTGCTGACGCATTCGCGCGGCGGGCTGGTGGCCGAGGTGCTCGCGCGCGCCTGCGGCGGCGCCGTGCTGGACGACGACGAACTGGCGCTGTTCGCCGCCGACGCCTACGGCGATCAGCGACAGGACCTGAAGGCGCTGGTGACCGAGGCGCAAGTCAAGGGCCTGCGCGTCGAGCGCATGGTGCGCGTGGCCTGCCCGGCCCGCGGCACCACGCTGGCCTCCGGCCGGCTCGACGCCTATCTGTCGGTGCTGCAGTGGGGGCTGAAACTGGCGGGCGTGCCGGTCGCGCCGGAGCTGGTCGACTTCCTGCACGAGGTGGCGCGCCGGCGCGCCGATCCGGCGCAGCTGCCCGGCATCGAGGCCATGATGCCCGAGAGCGCACTCGTCAAGTGGCTCGACATGGGCAAGGTCCAGATTCCCGGCGACCTGCGCGTGGTGGCCGGCGACATGCAGGGCGACTCGATCGGCTCGTGGGTCAAGACCCTGATGGCCGACGCGTTCTACTGGGCCGACAACGACCTGGTGGTGCAGACCGGCTCGATGTACGGCGGCGTGCCGCGGGCCGCCGGCTCGGCCGCGACGGCAGGCAGCGCCAGCTTCCTGCTCGACCGCGGCGCCAAGGTCAACCACTTCAACTACTTCGCCAACCCGAGCACCGTCGAGGGCATCGTCGGCGCGCTGCTGGAGGACGCGCCGCAAGCCTTCGCCGCCATCGGCCCGCTGTCGTGGCGCGGCGAGAGCGCCGAGGGCTTGCGGGGCGGCGTGCCGGCCAACGACCCCACGCGCCCGGCGGTGTTCGTGCTGCCGGGCATCCTCGGCTCGAACCTCAAGGTCGGCGACCGGCGGGTCTGGCTGGGTTTTGCGTTCCTCAACGGCTTGCTCAAGCTGCGCTGGGACCCGGCGACCGCCGACAACGTCCAGCCCGACGGCCCCATCAAGGGCACCTACGAAGGCCTGATCGATCGCCTCGCCGAGACCCATGCCGTGTTCCCCTTCGCCTTCGACTGGCGGCGCCCCATCGAGGACGAGGCGAAGCGGCTGGCGGCCGCGGTCGACGCCCAGCTCGATGCCCGCGCGGCCAGCGGGCAGCCGGTGCGCATCGTCGCGCATTCGATGGGCGGCCTGGTGGCGCGCACGATGCAGATCGTGTCGCCCAAGACCTGGAACCGCCTGATGGCGCATGCCGACGCCCGCCTGCTGATGCTGGGCGTGCCCAACGGGGGTTCGTGGGCGCCGATGCAGATCCTCTCGGGCGACGACAACTTCGGCAATGCGCTGGTCGCCTTCGGCTCGCTGCTGCACAACGGCGAAGCCCGCAAGATGATGGCCGGCATGCCGGGCCTGCTCGAGATGCAGGCCGGACTGCTCGACCCGGCCTGGGGCCTGGGCGCCGCCGACAAATGGGCGGCGCTGGTCAAGGCCGACAAGGACGCCCTCATGGCCCGCAGCACCTGGCACCAGCTCGATGCGCAGAAAGCCGTGTACGACTGGAGCGCGCCGCCGCAGCAGGTGCTCGATGCCGCGACCCGCCTGCGCCGCAAGCTCGACGACCAGGTGGACTTGCTCGGCGACACCAAGTCGAAGATCGTGCTGGTAGTGGGCCGGGCGCCCTTCACGCCCACGGGCTACGCGCTGGACGGCGGCGCCGGCCTCGACTACACGGGCTCGGCCGACGCCGGCGACGGCCGCGTGACCTACGACAGCGCCATGCAGCTGGGCGTGCCCACCTGGAAGCTCGATGCCGAGCACGGCAAGCTGCCCGCCGTGCCGCAGGCCTGGGCCGCCTACATCGAGCTGCTGACCACCGGCAAGACCACCCAGCTCGAGGCCTTCGCCGCGCCAAGCCGCGGCGCTGTCGCGGCCCCGCTGGCCGCGGTGGTGCGCAGCCGGCCGTCGCGCGGCCTGTTCGGCTCGCAGCCGCCGTCGTCCGATGCCGATGTCTTCGGCGTCTTGTCGGCCGCCGGCCAGCGGCCGCCGCCCACCACGGCGCTCGAAGTGCAGGTGCTCAATGCCGACATCCGCTTCGTCCAGCCCGCGATCCTGGTCGGCCACTACAGCGCGATGCGGCTGACCGGCGCCGAGGCCGTGATCGACCGGCTGGTCGGCAAGGGCATGAGCCGGGGCCTCGATGCCGGCCTGTATCCGGACGCGGTCGGCTCGCACCAGATCTTCGGCAACTGGCGCGGCGACCCCGAGAACCCGAAGCGCATGGCCAGCCCGGCGGCGGCGATCGTCTGCGGGCTGGGGCCCGAGGGCAAGCTGCTGGCGAAGGACCTGGTGTTCACGGTGCGCCAGGCGGTGCTGGCCTACGCCCAGCGCCTGTCGGAGCACCCGGGTGGCGCGCCGGCCGACTTCGAGCTGGCGGCGACCTTGATCGGCAGCGGCGGCACGGGCATCACGACCGGCGGGGCCGCGATCGCGGTGGCGCTGGGCGCGGTCGAGGCCCGGCAGCGGCTGGAGAAGAGCGGCTGGCCGCAGCTCAGCCGGCTGGTCGTGGTCGAGCTCTTTCTCGATCGGGCCGGCGATGCGTGGCGCGCCCTGCACGTGCAGCAGACCGCGACGCCCGACCGGCTGAAGGTCGTCGGCCACGTCGAGTCCGGCGCCGGCGCCATGACGCGGATGGTCGACTCGGGCTATCGCGGCGCCAGCTACGACCTCATCAGCGCGCTGCAGGCGCCCCAGGCCGGCGACGCCGCCAACCCGGTGATCGCCTACACCCTCGACACCCAGCGGGCGCGCACCGAAGTCCGGGCCCAGCGCGCCCAGGGCAACCTGCTGCGCGACATGGTGGCCAAGGCCTCGAACGACGGCAACCGGGATCCATCGATCGGCCGCACCTTGTTCAACCTGCTGGTGCCGGTCGAGATGGAGCCCTTCCTCGGCGGCAAGAGCGAGATGGTGATCGAGCTCGAACCGAAGACCGCCGCCATCCCCTGGGAGCTGCTCAACACCAACCCCGACCCGAGCTCGGACGACCAGCGGCCCTGGGCGATCCGCACCAAGCTGCTGCGCAAGCTGCGGCTGGACGACTTCCGCGCCAAGCCGCGCGACGCCACGCCCGAGGCCGCCATCCTGGTCGTGGGCGAGCCGCAATGCGATCCCGACACCTACCCCAGCCTCGAGGGCGCCCGCCGCGAGGCCACCGCGGTGGCCAACCTGTTGCGTTCCGCAGCCGCCGCCGGAACGACCAGCGCCGTGGTGGCGCTCGACCAGCCGAACGCCCAGACGGTCGTGAATGCCCTCTTCGACCGCCCCTACCGGGCCGTGCACGTGGCCGGGCACGGCGCCTTCGGTCCGAACGGCGGCGTCGTGCTGTCGGGCACCGACACCTACCTGGGCGCGAACGAGATCGAAGCGATGCGGGTGGTGCCGCAGCTGGTGTTCCTCAACTGCTGCCATCTCGCGGGCCGCGAGGCGTCGAGCGTGCTCACGCCCCCACCACCGTACGACCGCACCGAGTTCGCCGCCAACATCGCGGAGGCGCTGATCAAGGTCGGCGTGCGCTGCGTGATCGCGGCCGGCTGGGCGGTCGACGACGCCGCGGCCGAGGTCTTCGCCACCACCTTCTACGGCCGGCTGCTCGACAACGCCCGCTTCATCGAGGCGGTCGGCGCCGCGCGCGAGGCGGCCTGGAAGACCGACCGCAACGGCAACACCTGGGCCGCCTACCAGTGCTATGGCGACCCCGACTGGACCTGGCGCGGCGACAACGCCGGGGCCCAGGCGCCCCGCCGCGCGCCTGCCGACGAGTACGCGGGCGTGGCGTCGCGGGTGTCGCTCGAACTCGCGCTCGAGAAGATCGCGGTCGACGGCGAGTACCGGTCGCCGGACACGGTCGGCCTCGGCGACAAGCTGCTCTACCTGGAGCAGGCCTTCGGCCCGATGTGGGGCGGCCTGGGCATCGTGGCGGAGGCTTTCGGCAGGGCCAACGCCAACCTCGGCCGCCGCGCGCAGGCGGTCGACTGGTATCGCAAGGCGGTCCAGGCCGAGGACGGCACGGCCTCGTTGAAGGCCGCCGAGCAGCTCGGCAACATGCTGACACGGCTCGGCGAGGCTGGCGGGGACATCGCGCTCATCGAGGAAGGCCTCATGCTGCTCGAGAAGGTGCTCGCGGTGGGGCGGACCTACGAACGCGAAAGCCTGCTGGGCTCGGGATGGAAACGAATGACGCTCACGCTGTCGACGCTCCAGGGCCGGGAAGCCGATGCCAGGGCGGCGCTGGCGAAGGCCAGCCGGCACTACCGCGGGGCCGACGACACGGCCCGCAAGAGCGGCGATGTCAAGCGCTTCTACGCCGCGAAGAACTACCTCGATGCCGAGGTGCGCGCGGCGTTGCTGGGCGAGAAACCGCCCGAAGTGCCGGACGCGCGCATCCAGGACGTGCGCGACGCGCTGCAGCTGGCGATCGCCAAGGATCCCGATTTCTGGTCGGTGGTCGGCGAGACCGAACTCGACATCCTGGTGTCGCTGGTGCGCGGCCGCCTCGACCAGGACGCGCCCAGGCTGATCGCCACGCTGTGCGAGCTGAAGGTGCGGGTGCCGTCGCCGCGCATGTGGGACTCGGTCTGGAACCAGGCTCGCTTCGTCCTCGAACCCTGCCTGTCGCGCGAGGACCAGTCCGAGGCGGTCCGCCAGCAGATCAACGCGCTGCTGGCGACGCTCGAGCGGCTGAGGACAGCTTCGGCCTGACGGCCGCGCCGGATGGCCAGGCGGCCGCCTGGTCGCAGAACTGCCGCGCCGCCGCGGTGATCGCCTCGGCGAGCGTCTGCCGGAACGAAGCGCTGTCGAGCTGCAGTTCGTCCGCCCGGTTCACGATCAGCCCGGCCTCGATCAGCACCGCCGGCATCGAGGCCCGCTTCAGCACCACCAGGTCGTCGAAGCGGTAGATGCCGAGCGCCGGATCGATCAGCGGCCGGTTCTCTCCGGCGATGGGTTCGGCGTGATGCAGCGTGGGCGCCAGCGCCCGGCGCCGGAACTCGGCACCGAGCAGCTGCGCCATGCGCAGGCTGCGGGCCTCGTCGGCGTTCTTGGCCGACACGAACAGCGAGTAGCCGCTGAACCGGTCGCTGTAGCGCTGGGCACGGCCTTGGTATTCCCAGTCCGACATGTACTGGGGCTGCACCGCGTCGTGGTGCAGCGAGAGGAACAGGCGCGCATGGCGCTGCTCGGCCCGCGCAGCGCGCTCGGGCAGCGTGATCGGGGCCTGGTCCTCGACCGTCAGGAAGGACTGCTCGAAACCGGCGCGCCGCAGTTCGCGCAGCACGACCTCGGCCAGCTGCGCGTTGAACTGCACCTCCGGCACGCCGCGGGCGCTGGTCGCCCCGGGATTGGCCCGGGTATGCCCGGGATCGATGGCGATCGCGAAGCCGGCGCTGTCGCAGGCCGCGACGGGCGACGCGGCCAGCAGCAGGGGCCAGAGCCACGCCAACGCCCGGCGCATGGTGGGCATCGCCTCAGTTGGCCTGCGCGTTGAGGATCCGCTGGTGCTGGCCCACGATCAGCAGCCGGCCGTCGATGGGGCGCACCCGCAGTTCGTCGCGGGCCATCCCCGACTTGCTGTCGCCGCGTTCCAGGCTTCGGACCCCGTAGCGGATGGTGTACGACAGCACCGCCGTCCCGTCGCCTGCAGACCGATCGATGTCGATCGGACCGGCGAGCCGGTTGTCGACCTCCGGCCAGCGGCGCTGGAAGTTCAGCCTGTCCTTCAGGATGAAGGCCCTGGTGGCGCGTTTCTCGTTGAAGTACTCGACCTCGTCGGCATAGAAAGCCACCAGGTCGTTGGGGCTCGAACGGTTCTGGGTGCTGATGTACTGGCGGACGAAATCGGTGAGCTGGCGGTCGGAGGCCACGGCCTGCTTCATGGGCGCGGGCGCCGGTGCGGGCACGAACACCGGGGCGGGCGCGGGCGCTGCAACCACGGGTGGCGGCGCGGCCGGCGCGGGCTGCACCGGCGGCGCGACGGGCGCGGGCTCGCGCTGGACCACCACAGGTGCCGGCTGCACCGCGGGCGGTGGCGGGGCAACGACGACCGGCGACGGTGCCGGCGCGGGAGCCGGGGTCGGACGGCCGAGCACGACATAGCCCGCGACCGCCGCCACCACCACGACGGCGCCCCCGATCACGGCCTGCTGCGTCCGGCGGCCGGTCGCCACGGGCGGCCGGTCCATGTCCCTGCGCGGCGGGGTCGCGCCGCCATCGAGCGCGGCCGACAGCTCGCGGTAGCCCTTGTCGTAGTCATCGGCAAAGTCGACGAACTGCAGGCGCTTGAGCCGGAAGGGAATGTCGCAGTGCTTCGCCAGGATGGGGATGACCTTCTTCTTCTCGCCGAGGGCATAGGAGACCTCGTCCATCACGTTCTGCGAGGCGACGGCGGCCGGCGAGAGGATGGCCAGCAGGCAGGAGGAGGACTTCAGCGCCTTCTCGACCTCGTCGTCCCAGCGCGCGCCCTTGGCGATGTCGAGCTGGTCGACCCAGACGCGGCGGCCGTCGCGCCGCAAGGCAGAGGCGATCTTCAGCACGAGCGCTTCATCGCTGCGCGAATAGCTGAAGAAGATCTCTTCTGTTGCGTCTGGCATGTGCCCCTCACGTTGCTTCGCCGCCGCCGGACGAGAACCATGGCCCGCCCGCGCATCTTGGCGCAGGGCGGGCCCTCGGCACAATCTGGCGGACGGCGTATGCAGCGTGGCGCCGCGCCCCCCCCAGGCTCACTCCGGCTGGATGCCCGCCGCCTTGACGACCTTGCTCCATTTGACGAGGTCGGACTGGATCAGCGCGGCGTACTCCTGCGGCGTTCCGCCCTGGATCTCGATGCCGGCGGCCTCCAGCTTGGCGCGCACGTCGGGCAGCTTGAGCGCGGCATTGATCTCGGCATTGAGCTTGTCGACGATCGCCTTGGGCGTGCCGGCCGGCGCCAGGAAGCCGCCGTTGGTGTTGGCGTCATA
The DNA here is from genome assembly GCF_030316845.1 of Variovorax davisae. Lineage (GTDB taxonomy): Bacteria > Pseudomonadota > Gammaproteobacteria > Burkholderiales > Burkholderiaceae_C > Variovorax > Variovorax davisae. The sequence goes on along the minus strand of NZ_JASZYS010000004.1, from coordinate 306,467 downwards.
GCCCTTGAGCCCCTGCTCCTCCGCGGTCGGCACGTCCGGCAGCGTCGCTGCGCGCTTGCGGGTCGACACCGCCACCGCCCGGGCGTTGCCGGCCTTCACCTGCGTCTGGATGGCGCTGATGGTGTCGATGTAGAGCGCGGTGCGGCCGCCCAGCAGGTCCGGCTGGGCGGCGGAAGAGCCCTTGTACGGCACCAGCAGCATGTCCACGCCGGTGGCCATTCGGAACATCTCGGCCGCCATCTCCTGGGCACTGCCGCGGCCGGAGGTGGCGACCTTGGCCTGCTCGGGGTTGGCCTTCATCCAGGCCACGAACTCCGGCAGCGTCCTGGCGGGGATCTTCGGGTAGATGGCGAACACCAGCGGCACCACGTGGGTGTAGACGATGGGCTCGAAGCTCTTCTCCGGGTCCCAGCCCAGGTTCTTGAACAGGAACTTGTTGATGTTGTGGCTGCCGCCCACGATGCCGATCGTGTAGCCGTCGGGCGCCGCCTTGGCGAGCACCTCGGTGCCGAGGTTGTTGGAGGCGCCGGGCCGGTTGTCGATGACCACCGGCTGGCCCATCGACGCCGCCAGCTTGTCGCCCACGACGCGGGCGATGGTGTCGATGGCGCCGCCCGGCGGTGCCGGCACGATGACCCGGATGGCATGGGTCGGGTAGGCCTGGGCCGATGCGAGCATCGGCACCGCGGCCAGGGTCGCCGAGACGGCGAGGAACTTGAACAGGGATCTGCGTGGCATGGATGTCTCCTTCTTGATGGTGATCGAAAGCGGTCTTCAGCCACGCCCGACGTAGGGCATGGCGCTGGCCATGACGGTCATGTTCAGCACGTTGGCGCCGAGCGGCAGCGCTGCGATGTGGCGCACAGCGTCGGCCACGTGCTTCGCGTCCATCATGGGTTCGGGCGCCACCGTGCCGTTGGCCTGCAGCACGCCGCGCGTCATGCGCTCCGACAGTTCGGTCAGCGCATTGCCGATGTCGATCTGGCTGGCGACGATGCCGAATGCGCGGCCGTCCAGCGCCAGCGCCTTGGTCAGGCCCGACACCGCGTGCTTGCTGGCGGTGTAGGGCGCGGTGAAGGGGCGCGGCGTGTGCGCCGACACCGAGCCGTTGTTGATGATGCGCCCGCCCTGCGGCTGCTGGCGGCGCATCAGGCCGAAGGCCGCGCGCGCGCAAAGGAACACGCCGGTCACGTTGGTGTTCAGCACGGTGAACCACTGGTCCAGGGGCAGCTCGTCCATCGGCACCGCCGGAGCGTTGACGCCGGCGTTGTTGAACAGCAGGTCCAGCCGGCCGAAGCGGCGCTCGATGGCGTCGAACAGCGCCTGCACGCTGGCGGGCTCGGTCACGTCGGTGGGCACGGCCAGGGCGGTCCGGCCTCGCGCCTCGGCCTCGGCCGCCAGCGCATCCAAGGGCTCGCTGCGGCGGCCGGCCAGCACCACGGCCCAGCCATCGTCGAGCAGTCCGAGCGCCACGGTGCGGCCGATGCCGCTGCCGGCGCCGGTGACCAGCGCGATCTTCGGAGGGGACATTGCGTTCAAGTGAGACTCCTGGGTGGGTTGAATCCGGCACGGTCGCCGACGGTCATCGAGAAGCGGCCGATATCCGCGACGCCGCCGCTGACGACATCGCCCGGCTGCAGCGGGCCCACGCCTGCGGGCGTGCCGGTGTAGATCAGGTCGCCGGCCGCGAGCGTCACCGAGCGCGACAGCATTGCCACCAGTTCGGCCACCGGCCACAGGAGGCCGGACAGGTCGGCGCGCTGGCGTTCGACGCCATTGACCGCGAGCCATACGGCGCCCTGCCGCGGATGGCCGCAGAGGGCTGCCGGCACCAGCGGCGTGCAGGGCGCCGAGTGGTCGAAGGCCTTGGCGGCCTCCCAGGGGCCGCCGGCGCGCTTGGCCTGCTGCTGCAGGTCGCGCCGCGTGAGGTCCAGGCCCGCGGCATAGCCCCAGACGTGCTGCGGCTCCACCTCGTCCGGGTCGATGTCGAAGCCGCCACGGCCGATGGCGACCACCAGTTCGATCTCGTGGCAGAAGTCGCCGGTGGCCGGGGGATAGGGCAGCAGACCCTGCGCCGGCACCACCGCGCCGGCCGGCTTCATGAACCAGGCGGGCATCTCCACCGGCCTGGCCGGCTCGTCGGGGCCCCAGCGGTAGTTGCGGCCGATGCAGAACACGCGGCCGACAGGGAACAAGGCCGGGCGGCCCGCCACGGGCAGCGTGACGGGCGCAGGTGCCGGAAAGACCAAGGTCGTCATGGGATCAGGTGGTCAGGCTCCGCGCCGGGCGCTCGCCCGCCAGGGCCTGGGCGATGCTGTCGAGCACCATCTCGGCCATGGCGGTCCGGGTCTCCCAGGTGGCGCTGGCGCGGTGGGCCTGGAGGGTGACGCGGTCGGACTGGCGCAGCGCCAGGGGCACGCGGGGTTCGTCGACGAACACGTCCAGGCCCGCACCGGCGATGCGGCCGGCGGCCAGCGCCGCCGCCAGGTCGGCCTCGTTGACCAGGCGGCCGCGGGCGACGTTGACCAGGAAGCCGCGCGGGCCGAGGGCGTCGAGCACGGCCGCGTCGACGATGCCTTCGGCCTGGTCCGCCGCCGCGCACAGCACCAGCGCATCGGAGCCGCGCGCGAGCTCCACCAGGCTCGGCACGAAGCGATGGGGCACGTCGTCCATGGCACGCAGGTCGGTGTAGCTCACCGGGCAGCCGAAGGCCGCGGCCCGCACCGCGACGGCGCGGCCCACCCGGCCCATGCCGACGATGCCGACGCGCATGCCGCTGAACCGGCGCGCCAGCGGGATGGCGCTCGGCTGGGGGAAGCGCTCCCACTGGCCGTCGCGCACGAAGCGGTCGCCGGCACACAGGTTGCGGCAGGCGGCGATCAGCAGGCCGATGGCCAGGTCCGCCACGTCCTCGGTCAGCGCACCCAGGGTCGCCGTGACGGGCAGGCCGCGCGCGCGGCAGTATGCCAGGTCGACGGCGTCGGTGCCGACGCCGTTGACCGCCACCACCTTGAGGCTTGGCAACTGTTCGAGCATGGCGCGCGAGATGCCGGTGTGGCCGCCGGTGATCACGGCGTCGATGGAGGCGCCGTGGGCCCGCAGCCAGGCCTCGCCGTCGGCGGCCTCGAAGTGCTTGTGGACGGTGTAGCGCGAGGCTAGCTTGTCGTTGATCGCGGGGATCAGGATCGGATTGAGTTGCAGGACCTGGGAGTTCATGCCGGCCATGCTAGTTAATACTTGATATAAGCGTCAATATTGATTTATATAATCAACATATTTAGACCACTTGCATCCCACCATGGCTTCCTGGATATCGATGGACGAGGCCTGCCGCCTCCTCGGCGTGCGGCCCCAGACGGTCTACGCCTACGTCAGCCGCGGCAAGCTGGAGGTCGCGCCCGACCCGGCCGATACGCGCCGCAGCCTGTACCGCGCCGAGGACGTGGACGCCCTGGCCAAGCGCAAGCAGGCCGGCCGCAAGCACGAGACCCTGGCCGCCAACACGCTGTTCGGCTCGGAACCCAGCATCCCGACCGCGCTGTGCGCGTTCTTTCGCGAGCGCCCGTACTACCGCGGCCAGGATGCGGTGGAACTGGCCCGGACGGCCCACCTGGAAGACGTGGCGCAACTGTTGTGGGACGCCGAGCAGCCGTCCGACTTCTCGTGCGCCGCGGCGATGCGCTCGGGCACTCCCGGGCGGGTGGCCGCCTTCACCGCGCTGGCCGGCCTGGCGGCCAGCGGACACTCGATCCGCGGGCGCCTGACGCGGGTGCTGCACACCGAGGGCCAGGGCCTGGTGGGTCAGCTGGCCAACGCCTTCGGCGCCCAGCCGGGGCGCCAGCCGCTGCACCTGCGCTTCGCGCAGGGATGGAAGCAGACGCCGCGGGTGGCCGAGCTGCTGCGCACGGCGATGGTGCTGCTGGTCGACCACGAGCTGACCAGTTCGGCCTTCGTCGCCCGCATCACGGCGTCGACCGGCGCCTCGTTGCCTGCCTGCCTGCTGGCCGGATTGACCACCCTCTCGGGCCCCTTGCATGGCGACGCCTCGGGCCGGGTCCAGGCCTTGTTCAGCGAAGTAGAGCGGCTGGGCGAGGACCAGGTGCTGGCCCACTACCTGTCGACCGGCCTGCCCTTGGCCGGCTTCGGCCACCACCTCTATCCCGACGGCGATCCGCGCGCCGCCGCCCTGCTCGCTCTGTTCGAGCCCCCGGAGGTGATCGCGCGCTTCATCGACAAGGCGACGAGCCTGACCGGCTTGCGGCCCAACATCGACGTCGCCTTGGCGGCCCTGGTCGCGCACCACCGGCTGCCCGCCGATGCGGCCTTCGGCCTGTTCGCCACCGCGCGCAGCGTCGGGCTGCTGGCCCACAGCCTGGAACAACTGGGCGGCACCCAGGTGATCCGCCCGCGCGGGCGCTACGTGGGCCCGGTGCCGGAGCTGCCGCAGCAGACCAGGACGTAGGTCAACGGATCACCGTGTTCGCGTGCCTCGAGGAGAACCTCATGGCTGCCATGCACGGCCGTGCGGTCCGGCCCGCCCTGGAGCAGGCCTATGGCTTGCCCAAGACGGCCACTTTCCCAGAAGGTAGGCGCCGCCAACGCCGAGGCAAGCGGCAGGGCGCGCGCCAATCGGACCCGCTCCTGTCGGCTCGCTGTGGCACAGTCCGGCCAGGGCGCAGTGGCTCGCCAGCGGCGGCCAGGCGCTGTGGTCGACCGCCGAGACCAGCGATGAACGCGTTCTGCGAGACACGTGCGCCGGCCTCTTCCACGTGGCCCGTGACGGCGAACAACTGGCCGGCGTCATGAAGTTCGAACTGGAGGACGCCGCATGAAGATTGAATCAGGTCCGATGCCCGCCGGCCGACGGCCCGACGCGTTCGAGACGAGGCTGCGGTTCTGCTGCGGCGCGCTGCTGGGCCTGCTCGTCGGCCTGGGCATGTGCGTCAAGCTATGGCCGCTGGGCATCTTCGCCGTGTGCGCGCTCTTGACCCTCGCAGTCGTCGCCTGCGGCATGGGCGCGGCTCGCCTGGGCGACAGATTCTGGGCCGGTCTTCGCTGGCTCCAGTAGATTTGCAGAAAGCATGACGACCGCACTGACCACCGCCGTTGCCCGGACGCCGTTCGGCCCGATCGAGTACGCCATCGTCGGTGAGGGCATTCCGGTGCTCGTGATCCATGGCAGCCCGGGCGGCATCGACGCAGCCGAGCTGATGGCCCGCTTCCTGCCGAAGGCGCGGTTCAAGGCCATCCTGGTGTCCCGGCCCGGCTACCTCGGCACCGCGCTGGGCGACCGGCGCACCATCGACCAGCAGGCCGACCTGCTCGCCGCGCTGCTGGACGAACTCGCCATCGCCAGGGCCGCGGTCTACAGCTGGTCCGGCGGAGGCCCTGCCGGCTACCGGCTGGCCGTCAGGCATCCCGGCAAGGTCGTGTCGCTGGTCGCCTTCGCCGCGGTCAGCCAGGCGTACCGCGACACGCACGCCAGCGCCGTCTCCCGGTTGATGTTCACCACATCGACCGGACGCTGGCTCATGCGGGTGCTTGCGGCACACCAGCCCAGGCAGTACATCGCCGGCGCGCTCAGCAGCGAAGGGCACCTGACCAGGGCGCAGCTGGCGGCGCAGGTGGATGCGGTGTTCGCCGACGATACCAAGCGCCAGTTCGTTCTCGACCTCGGCCCGACCGCCGAGCAGGGCAAGGACCGGTGCGACGGCTACGACAACGACCTCGCGCAGTTCGGCCGAATCGCGTCGCTCGAGCTCGAGCGGATCACGGCGCCCACGCTGATCGTCCAGGGCACGGTCGACGCGGACCTGCCGCCTTCGCACAGCGACTTCGCGGCCGCGACGATCCCGGGCGCCGAGCTGCTCGCGCTCGAAGAAGGCACCCACCTGGCGCTCTACACGAACGCCGACGCCGAGGCCGCCCAGCAGCGCGTCATCCAGTTCTTGAGTGCGCACTGACCTGCGGGTTGGTCACAATGGCGTGGCTGAGGATCCATCCATCCCATGAACCATGCATGCCCCTCGTGCCGCGGCGCCGGCATCCCGGCCTTGGCGAAGCGATGGTCGGCGCGCGAATGCCCGGCCACATGCGCGCTCTGCGGCGGTCTTTCGCATGTCCTGGCCAGTACGTCGAACGGCATCTTCGTCGGCACCCTTCTGGTGTTCATCGTCGCCCTGATTGCGGCGATTGCGCTCACCGGAGCGCCCTGGCTCGCCGCCGTTCTGGCGGTCTGCCCTACGCTGGCGTTCAACTGGTGGGCATGGCGCCGGGCGGACATGTTTCCGATCCCGAAGGAGAACGCGCAGGCCGCGGCGGCGGTCGGTTGGTTCCTGGCCGGCCTCTATGCGCTGTTCGCGCTATTTGGCTGAAAAACGCCAACTGGACGTTGTCAGCCCGAGCGTGTAGGGTTCATCCCATCGAAATCGAGGAGCCCTCCGTGCGAACTGCGCAGCCAATGAGCATCACGCCGCCGAACGACGCGGCGGACACCGCGAGGGTCAAGGTGCAACGCATTCTTTGTTCGATCGTCGGCATGTTTGCCATCTGGACGCTGGCGGCCTGCCAGCAACCGATACCAGGTCCGTCGATCGGTGTCGGCAATCCCCATCCAGTGAGCAGCTACGTTTGCGGTGGGACACGCCTGGCCGTGCGCTTGATGGGAGAAAGCGCCTCGGTCTCCGTCGACGGAGCGGCCGCCATCGATCTTCCCGCGATCGGAAAGTCGGGGACCACGTTCTCCAACGGACGCCAAACGATGTTCATCGAACAGGGCCGCACCTCGTGGGCCGTGGGGCGCGCCACGCCGGTGGCTTGCACCGGCGGCTAGGCGTTGTCGCCCGCCATGGCGGGACAAGGCCGCATGGCGGAGAGTGTGAGATTCGAACTCACGGACGGTTTCCCGTCGGCAGTTTTCAAGACTGCTGGTTTAAACCACTCACCCAACTCTCCTGGGCTGCCGTCGCCTTGCACGGCGGCAGGGTCGGGATTTTAGTCGTTCGCGGCCGGCGCCCAGCCGCGCAGCACCAGGTCGACGATGCCCTCCGCCCAGACCCGCCGTTCGTCGGGCCCCGCCAAGGGCTTCGAGATGAAGAAGCGCACGCCGCCGAAGGCCAGGGTCGACAGCTGCACGGCGGCCAGTTCGGGCGCCGGCACGCGCAGCTTGCCGGCGCGGTGGGCCTCGGCGAGGTAGTCGACCACCGGGGCCAGCACGTAGCTGTTCTCGGCGTAGAGCGACTTCGCCAGTTCCGGGAAGCGCACCGCCTCGGCGATCACCAGCCGCATCAGCGCCAGGGTCTTGGGCTCGCTCGCGCTCAGGTACATGCGCTCGACCAGGTCGGTCAGGGTCTGGCGCTCGTCGCTGCCACGGTGCACCAGCGTGTTCTGCATGGTCTCGCGGGCATTGCTCACGGCGCGGTGCGCCACTTCGCGGAACAAGGCTTCCTTGTTGTCGAACTGGCGGTAGATGGTGATCTTCGCCACGCCCGCCTCGCGCGCGATGGCCTCGATGCTGGTGGCCGAGTAGCCCTTCTCCAGGAAGGACTCGAGCGCCGCCGCCAGGAAGGACTCGCGCAGCGCAGCCGCCTGCTCGGGGCTGGGGCGGCCCCGCGAGCGGCGCTTGGTCGATGACTCGGTGTGTTCGATGCTTTCTTCGTTGTGTTCCATGGCGCTTGTCGTCGTTCCCTCAGTCCGGCAGAAAGATGGACTGCAGGTCGCTCAAAAAGTCGAAGCCGCGCGTGGTCGGCCAGACACGGGCAAGGTCCCGTTCGATCAATCCCTTGCGCTCGGCCTCCTCCAGGCCGCGTTGGATGCTGGTGATGGCCAAGCCGGTGCGCTCGCCGAATTCCGCAAGCCTAAACCCATCCTTCAGCCGCAGGGCATTGAGCATGTATTCAAAAGGCAATGCAGCGATGCCGACCTCCTCGCTTTGCGCCACCGCCCGGCCGGCGATCGCGTTGTCCATGTACAGGCGCGGCTCCCGGAACCGCACCTGCCGCACCACCCGGTGCGCAAAGCTCAATTTGCTGTGGGCGCCGGCGCCGATTCCCAGGTAATCGCCGAACTGCCAGTAATTCAAATTGTGTGCACAGGCATGGCCCGTTCGCGCGTAGGCCGATATCTCGTATCGATGGAGGCCGTGGGTGGCCGTGCGTTCCGTGATGCGGTCGAGCATCTCGTATGCCGCATCGTCCTCGGGAATCGCGGGCGGGAACTTGGCGAAGTAGGTGTTGGGCTCGATGGTCAGGTGGTACACCGACAGGTGCGGCGGCGCCAGCGCCAGCGCCTGGTCCAGGTCGGCGTCGAGGCCTTCCAAGGTCTGGCCCGGCAGCGCGTACATCAGGTCGAGGTTGAAGGTGTCGAAGGCGGCAGCCGCCTCTTCGACCGCGGCGATGGCCTGGGCCCGGTCGTGCACCCGGCCGAGCGCCTTCAGGTGCTCGTCATTGAAGCTCTGCACGCCGACCGACAGCCGCGTGACGCCGGCCGCGCGGTAGGCGCGGAAGCGGTCGCGCTCGAAGGTGCCGGGGTTGGCCTCCAAGCTGATCTCGCAGTCGGGCGCGAGCTTGAGGCGCGCCCGCAGGTCGCCGATCAGGCGGTCGATGGCGGCCGGCGAGAACAGGCTGGGCGTGCCGCCGCCGATGAAGATGGTGTGCACGGTGCGCCCCCACACCAGCGGCAGCGCGGCGTCGAGGTCGGCCACCAGGGCATCGATGTAGCGCTGCTCGGGCAGCGCGTCGCCGCCGCTGCGCCATTCGTGCGAGTTGAAGTCGCAGTAGGGGCACTTGCGCAGGCACCACGGCAGGTGCACGTAGAGCGACAGCGGTGGCAGCGCCGCCAGCTGCAGCGGGCCCGGCCGCATCAGGTGCAGCACGTCGTTGGCGCCGGCCGCGCCCGCGGCGGCCTCTTCGGCGCCGGGGGCGATCGGGATGACGATGCTCACGGCGACAGCCAGCGCTCGCGCATCAGGGCCAGCATCGCCCGGGCGGCCTGGCCGCGATGGCTGTTGGCGTTCTTCACGTCGGTCGGCAGCTGGGCGAAGGTCTTGCCGAACTGGGGCAGGAACATCACGGGGTCGAAGCCGAAGCCGTTGTCGCCGATGCGCTCGCGCGTGATCTCGCCGGGCGCGCGGCCGACCGCGATCAGCGGCTCGGGGTCGTCGGCGCTGCGCAGCGCCACCAGGGTGCTGACCAGCGCAGCGCGGCGGTCGTCGACCGCGGCCATCTGCTCGAGCAGCGCGCGCACGTTGTTGGCGTCGCCCTTCTCGTAGCCGAACTGCGTCGCGTAGTAGGCCGTGTCGACGCCGGGCAGGCCGCCGAAGGCGTCGACGCACAGGCCGGCATCGTCGGCGATCGCCGGCAGGCCGGTGACGGCCGCGGCGTGGCGGGCCTTGGCCAGCGCGTTCTCGACGAAGGTGCGGAAGGGCTCTTCGGCTTCGCCGACGCCGAGTTCGGATTGCCGCACCAGCTCGACGCCGAGCGGTGCGAACAGCGCCTGCAGCTCCGCGAGCTTGCCGGCGTTGTTGGATGCGAGGACCAGTTTCATGTCAACGGGCGCGGGTGCGCGGGATCGATCCTCAAGCGGCCAGGGCCTGCGTCTGCAGCGCGGTCAGCTCGCCGATGCCCTTCTCGGCGAGGGCCAGCAGGGCGTTCATCTCGTCGCGCGTGAAGGCCGCGCCTTCGGCCGTGCCCTGCACTTCGACGAAGTGGCCGGCGCCGGTCATGACGACGTTCATGTCGGTGTCGCAGGCCGAGTCCTCGGTGTATTCGAGGTCGAGCAGCGGCGTGCCCTGCACGATGCCGACCGAGATCGCCGCCACGTGGCCGAGGATCGGCGTCGCCTGGATCTTGCCCGCCGCCAGCAGCTTGTCGACCGCGTCCTGCGCGGCCACGAAGGCGCCCGTGATGGCCGCGGTGCGGGTGCCGCCGTCGGCCTGCAGCACGTCGCAGTCGAGGTGGATGGTGCGCTCGCCGAGGGCGGCCAGGTTGAACACGGCGCGCATCGAGCGGCCGATGAGGCGCTGGATCTCCTGCGTGCGGCCGCTCTGCTTGCCGCGGGCGGCTTCGCGGTCGCTGCGGGTGTGGGTGGCGCGGGGCAGCATGCCGTATTCGGCCGTGACCCAGCCCTCGCCGCTGCCGCGCTTGTGCGGCGGCACCTTCTCTTCGACCGAGGCGGTGCACAGCACGCGGGTCTGGCCGAACTCGATCAGGACCGAGCCCTCGGCATGGATGGTGAAACCGCGGGTGATGCGCACGGGGCGCAGCTGGTCGGCCGCACGGCCGCCGCTTCGAACGAAAACTGTCATGGTGAACGGAAAGAAAGGATTGAAACGGTCAGCCCTTGCGGGCTGCGGAGCGCTTGATCGCCTCGTTGATCTCGGCGATGGAGCGCTCGATGGCGTCGTCGTCGAGGTCGTCGAGCTCGCTGTCGGACGGCATGCCGGCCTGGATGGTGGAGGCGAACACGCCGTCGCTGATGCTGTCGGTCGACACGCCGCGCTTCTGGCCCGGCGCGTCGGGGGTTTCCCATTCGAGGGCGATCAGCGTGACGTTGTCGCTGTGGGTGCCGCCGTTGCGCAGCGCCATCTCGGCCAGGTCGGGCGCCGAGTCGGACACCGGCTTGCCGGACGAGAGGATGTGGACGATGACGCTGTCGTCGAGCACGCCCCAGACGCCGTCCGAGCACAACATGATGCGGTCGCCGCGCTGCAGCTGCAGCGGCGCCGAGACGTCGAACAGCGGCGTGGTCGGCGAGCCCAGGCAGGTCAGCAGCAGGTTGCGGTTGACCGGCTCGGGGCCGGCATTGGCGCGCGGGCGCTCGGCGTGCGAATGGTCGCGGGTGCGGGTCAGCAGCTCGCCCTCGCGGATCACGTAGAGCCGCGAGTCGCCGCAATGGATCCAGCTGGCGGAGTTGTCCTGGATGACGGCCGCCACGACCGTGGTGCGGGGCGTGTCGAGCATCCCCTTGTTGCCGGCGTAGCGCATGATCTGCTGGTGCGCGGCCATCACCGAGGCGGTCAGGAAGGCCTTGACGTCCTTGACCACCGGCCGCGCCTCGCGCTGGTAGAGCGCCGCGATGGTCTGCAGCGCCAACTGGGCCGCCACCTCGCCTTCGGGGTGCCCGCCCATGCCGTCGGCCAGCACGAACAACCCGGATTCCCGCGTGTAGCAGTAGCCCATGCGGTCTTCGTTCTTGAGGCGGCCCCCTTTGCGGCTGACCTGGAATACCGAGAATTTCATGCGGGGCGTGTGGTGGGTGCTGCGGCCTTGGGCAGCCCCTTCTTTTCGAAGGAGCGCATGTTGTCGATGGAAAGCCTGACCTTCTCGCCGACCGTGAGCTTGGTGTAGCGGCGCTCGCCTTCGCGGCTGAGCTCCTTCTGCAGCGCGAACACCGACTGCGGGCGCGACAGCGGGTCGAGCGACATGCACCATTCGACCACCTCGATCAGGTTGTCGGAGTAGATGCCGCGCAGGCGCGAGAGCGACAGGCCGAGGCGGTCTTTCTCGATGCGCTGCGGCGCGTCGTTGGGCGGATAGCCCTGCATGCAGGCGTAGATGCAGGCGCCGATGGCGTAGATGTCGGTCCAGGGACCCATCGACGAATCGCGCCGGTACATCTCGGGGGCCGCGAAGCCGGGGGTGTACATCGGGCGGATGAAGTTGCCCTCCTTGGACAGCACTTCGCGGGCGGCGCCGAAGTCGATCATCACGGCGCGGTCGTCGTCGGTGACGAAGATGTTGGCCGGCTTGATGTCCAGGTGCAGCATCTTGTGCTGGTGGACGATGCGCAGGCCGCGCAGAATCTCGTCGAAGAGCGATCGGATCGTCGACTCTCTGAATACTTTCTGCTTCTTCAAGTCGCGCGCGGTGACGATGAAATCCTGCAGGGTGGCGCCCTCCAGGTAGTTCATGACCATGTAGACGGTCTCGTTCTCGCGGAAGAAGTTGAGGACGCTGACCACCGAGGCGTGCGAGATCTGGGCCAGCGAGCGGCCTTCCTCGAAGAAGCTCTTGAGGCCCAGACGGTAGAGCGAGAGCTTTTCGGGCGGCACCTGGGGATTGAGCTCGCCGGTGCCGCGGGTGGCCAGGGACGAGGGCAGGTATTCCTTGATGGCAACCTGCTGGCCACTGGTGTCGACGGCCAGGTAGACGACGCCGAAGCCACCGGCGGACAACCGCCGCACGACGCGGTAGCCCCCGATCATCGTGTCGGGAAGCAGGGGCGAAGGTTTGACCTTTGACATAATCCGGGAGTTTCGCCCGAAGGCGATGGTGCGGCAAGCGAACGCGGTGCCGGGCCTCGGTGAAACGCAAACAAACCACAGCGAGGCGCGATGCCAGTTTACAGCATGACCGGCTATGCCAGCGGCCAGAACGGCCCCACAGGCAGCCACTCCGACGCCGAAACCAGGCCCCAGCCCACGGGCCGCCTCGGGGTCGAGATCCGCTCGGTCAACAGCCGATTCCTCGACCTCACCTTCAAGCTCCCCGAGGAGCTGCGCCAGCACGAACCGGCGCTGCGCGAGCTGCTCACCGGGCAGCTCAAGCGCGGCAAGGTGGAATTGCGGGTGGCGTTCGAGAACCCCGCCAGCGCCGGCGTGGCCGATCCGTCGACCAAGCTGCTGCAGCGCCTGAACGGGGTCCAGGACAACATCAAGTCCTGGCTCCCGAGCGCCCGCGACCTGAGCGTGGCCGACGTGCTGCGGCTGGCGGCCGGCGATTCGGCGCCGCGCGGCGACCTGGGGCCGGACCTGACCGAACTGGCGGAAAAGACCCTGAAGGCCCTGCTGGCGGCCCGCGAGCGCGAAGGCGCCCGGCTGGCCAAGATGCTGCTGGACCACTTGGGCCAGCTGCGCAAGCTGGCGGCGCAGGCGCTGCCGCTGGTGCCGAAGCTGGTCGAGCAGCAGCGCAACCGCTTCCTCGAACGCTGGCAGGAGGCGATGGGCCTGGGCGGCGGCGCCACCGCGCCCGAGGCGGCGCAGGACCGAGCCCTGTCGGAAGCCACCGCTTTCGCGATCCGCATCGACGTGGCGGAAGAGCTGACCCGGCTGGATTCGCACCTGGACGAGATCGAGCGGCTGGCGAAGAAGGGCGGGGAGATCGGCAAACGGCTCGACTTCCTGATCCAGGAGCTGCACCGCGAGGCCAACACCCTGGGCTCGAAGTCGGCGACGCTGGAAATGACCCGGATCGGGGTCGACATGAAGGTGCTGGTGGAGCAGATGCGCGAGCAGGTGCAGAACATCGAGTGAAGGCGGGCGTCACAAACGCCCGGCGTCCAACGTCTGAGACGCAATGACCGACCCCACCACCACCTTCAACCGCCTCCGCCCCCGCCTGCAGGGCATCGCCTACCGCATGCTCGGCTCGGTGGCCGAGGCCGAGGACGTGGTGCAGGACGCCTGGCTGCGCTGGCATGAATCGGACCCCTCCGGCATCGACAACGCCGAGGCCTGGCTGGTCACGATCACCACGCGGATCGCGATCGACCGGCTGCGCGCCGCCAAGGTGCAGCGCGCCCACTACGTCGGCTACTGGCTGCCCGAGCCGGTCCTGACCGATGCGCCTTCGACGCCCGAACAGACCAAGGAACTGTCGGACGACGTCTCGGTGGCATTCCTGTTCATGCTCGAACGGCTGGCGCCCGAGGCCCGCGCCGCCTTCCTGCTGCGCGAGGTGTTCGACGCCGACTACGACGAGGTGGCCAAGGCCGTCGGCAAGAGCGAGGCGGCCTGCCGCCAGATCGTGCACCGCGCCAAGGCGCAGCTGCGCGAGGAGCGGCCGCGCTTCGCGGTCTCGCGGGATGCCCACCACCAACTGATGCGGGGCTTCGCCGAGGCGCTGTCGCGCGGCGACTTCGCGGCCATGAACGGCATGCTGGCCGAGAACGCCGAGCTGATCGGCGACGGCGGCGGCATCGTGCCGAGCTTCGGCAAGCCGCTGCTCGGCGGCCAGCGCATCGCGCAGCTCTTCTATGCCTCGCACCTGCGCTTCGGCAGCGGCGTGCGGGTGGAGCTCGCGATGATCAATGGCGAGTGGGCGCTGCTGCGCTTCATCGACGGGGTGCTGGAATCCGCGCAGTCGTACGAGACCGATGGCGCGCACATCACGCGCATCCACGTGCAGCGCAATCCCGAGAAGCTGGCGCGGCTGGCGGCGGCTTTTCAGGGACATTGAGGCAAGGCCTGTCACAAACCGGCGAACTGGCGCGTCTTGTGGGTATGGATGCAAAGACAGACCCGTCCATGCAGCGAGATTTCGCAAACGGTTCCTCAGCCGATCTGGGGCTCACCAGGAAGTGACCATGACCCAACGCATCAACGCCATGCAGCAATCGCCCGAGCTGTTCAAGAAATTCGTCGAATTCAGCATGCTGGAGAAGAGCAGCGCCATCGAGCAGAAGATCCTGGACCTGGTGCACATCCGCGCCTCGCAGATCAACGGCTGCGGCTTCTGCCTCGACATGCACGTCAAGGAAGCCAAGCTGCACGGCGAGCGCGAACTGCGCCTGCACCACCTCGCGATCTGGCGCGAATCGACCCTGTTCAGCCCGCGCGAGCGCGCCGCCCTGGCCTGGACCGAGAACCTGACCCGGCTGCCCGAGCACGGCGTGCCCGACGATGTCTTCGACCGCGTGCGCACCCAGCTGTCGGAAAAGGAGCTCTCCGACCTGAGCTTTTCCGTGATGGCGATCAACGCCTGGAACCGGCTCAACGTCGGTTTCCGCACCGTGCCGGGCTCGGCCGACAAGGCCTACGGCCTCGACAAGGCAGGACTGGAGTGAACACCATGAAGATCGTCGTCATCGGCGGCTCCGGCCTGATCGGCAGCAAGCTCGTCGCCAACCTTCGCCAGCGCGGCCACGAGGTGCTCGCGGCCTCGCCGGCCTCGGGCGTCAACACGATCACCGGCGAAGGCCTGGCCGAGGCGCTCGCTGGCGCCCAGGTGGTGGTCGACGTCGCGAACTCACCTTCGTTCGAGGACAAGGCGGTGCTGGAATTCTTCCAGACCGCGGGCCGCAACCTGCTGGCGGCCGAGGCCGCGGCGGGCGTGAAGCACCACGTGGCGCTGTCGGTGGTCGGCACCGACCGGCTGGCCGAAAGCGGCTACTTCCGCGGCAAGATCGCGCAGGAGCTGCTGATTCGCGCGGGCTCGATTCCCTACACGATCGTCCATTCGACGCAGTTCTTCGAATTCCTGGGCGGCATCGCGCAGTCGGGCGCCGACGGCCAGACCGTGAAGCTGTCGCCGGCCTTCGTGCAGCCGATCGCGTCCGACGACGTGGCGGCGGCGATGGCCGAGTACACGCTGGGCGCACCGGTCAACGGCGTGGTCGAGATCGCGGGGCCGGAGCGCGTGCGGATGCCCGAGCTGCTGCAGCGTTACCTGGCCGCCACGAAGGACTCGCGCCAGGTCGTGGCCGATCCGCAGGCGCGCTACTTCGGCGCCCGGCTCGACGACGACACGCTGGTGCCGAGCGGCCAGAACCCGTGGCTGGGATCGATGGGGTTCGAGGCCTGGTTCCAGCGGACCGCCGCCTCGAAGTAGGCGGCGTCAATCGCCGCGCAGGCCCAGTCCGCCGACGCGGTCGACCCGCTTGCGCACCGCCGCCTGCATCACCTCCGGCGCCGCCACCAGCGTGAACCAGTGGCGGGCCCGCGTGATGCCGGTGTAGACCAGCTCGCGCGTCAGCACCGGGCTGGCCCGCTCGGGCAACAGCAGCGCGGCATGCGCGAACTCGGAGCCCTGCGACTTGTGGACCGTCATCGCGAACACGGTCTCGACCGCGCGCAGCCGGCTCGGCAGCACCCAGCGGATGCCGCCCTGGCCGTCGCCGGCGGCGAAGGCCACGCGCAGGGTCCAGCGCGGGCGCTGCTCGCCCGGCACCCGGGCCGGCACGCCCAAGGTGACGCCGACGTCGCCGTTCATGAGGCCCAGGCCGTAGTCGTTGCGCGTGACCAGCACCGGGCGGCCCGGGTACCAGCCGCCATGGTCGGCCTCCAGCAGCCCCTCGGCGCGCAGCAGGCCGGCGATGCGCTGGTTCAGCCCCTCGACGCCCTGCGGACCGCTGCGCAGGGCGCACAGGAGCTGGAACTGGCCATAGGCGGCGAGCACCCGGCGCGCCCAGTCGTCGAAGTCGGCCTGCGGGGCGTCGATGCCGGGCTTGCCTTCGCTCATCCGCGTCAGGTAGTGGCGGTAGCCGGCCGGCGGCGCCACGGCCTGGCCGCCTTCGAGGCGACCCCGGCCCTGCCCCGCGAAGCCCTCGGGCGCGCCGTCGACCACCAGCCGGCGCAGCGCCGCATCGTCGAGGCTGCGCTGCTGCGACAGGTCGGCATGGCCGCGCTCGAACACCCGCCGCACTCTCCCGCCATCGCCCGCATTGACCGCCTCGGCCAGCTTGCCGATGCCGCTGGCGGCGCTGAAGCGATGGCTGATGCGCAGCTTGACCACCGCCTGGTCGAGCGCGCTGCCGTCGGCGTCGCACAGCTCGGGCTCGAGCAGTTCGCCGGTGACGGCCTCCAGCCAGGCGGCGGTGTCGGCGTTGTAGTGGCCCGCGTCGGCGCGCTGGCACAGGTCGCCCAGCACCGCGCCGGCCTCGACCGACGCCAGCTGGTCCTTGTCGCCGAGCAGGATCAGCGGCGCATGGGGCGGCAGCGCGGCGAAGACGGCGGCCATCATCTCGAGGTCGAGCATCGAGGCTTCGTCGATCACCAGCAGGTCGAGCGCCAGCGGGTTGCGCGCGTCGTGGCGGAAGTGCCGCGTGTCGGGGCGGCTGCCGAGCAGCCGGTGCACGGTCGTCACCTCGGTCGGAATGGCCGCGCGCACTGCCGCCGGATCGGCCAGCCCGGCCAGCGGCAGGCGCTCGACCGCGCCGGCGATCGATTCGTTCAGCCGCGCCGCCGCCTTGCCGGTGGGCGCGGCCAGCCGGATGCGCAGCCGGCGGCCCTCCCCGCCGGCCAGCGCCAGGTGCTGCAGCACCGCCAGCAGGCGCACCACGGTGGTAGTCTTGCCGGTGCCCGGGCCGCCGGTGACGATGCCGAAGTGCTGCCGCGCGGCCAGCGCGCAGGCGATCTTCTGCCAGTCGACGGCGGCGCCGTCGACATGCGGAAACAGCACGTCGAGTGCCGCCGCCAGCGTGGCCTGCGCCTCGGGCGCCGCCGCGGCGGTCGGCATCGCCACCCGCTCGGCGATCGCGGCCCGCACCGACTGCTCGTACTGCCAGTAGCGGCGCAGGTACAGGCGATGACCGATGCGCACCAGCGGCGTGGCGCCGGGACCGCTGCCGACCAGCGCGGGGTGCGTCAGGGCCTTGGTCCAGCGCGCCAGCGTCACGCCGGCCAGCAGGGCCGAGGGCGCGGTGATGGGGGCCGCGCCCTCGGCCGAGCGCGCGATGCCTTCGGGCGGCATCGACAGCGCCTGGCTCGCATCGGCCAACGCC
This sequence comes from Variovorax davisae, assembly GCF_030316845.1. Lineage (GTDB taxonomy): Bacteria > Pseudomonadota > Gammaproteobacteria > Burkholderiales > Burkholderiaceae_C > Variovorax > Variovorax davisae. The sequence goes on along the minus strand of NZ_JASZYS010000004.1, from coordinate 289,031 downwards.
GCCTGCAGGTCCAGGCAGGCATGGCCGCGGCCCAGTTGATGGCTGGCGAGCGCAGCGCCGAGGACCAGCAGCGGATCGGCCTCGGGCGCCTTCTGCGCCAGGAAGGCGGCGAAGCTGCGGTCGAGCGCGCGCAGCCAGCCTTCGGCGACCCAGCGGTCGAGGTCGGCGAGCAGGGGCGCATGGCGCGCGGGCGGCGCGCCGAGGAAGACGTCGGTGGACACGGTCGGGGCTTTCATGACGGCTGCTCCGCCGCAGCGAGCGCCGCACCGCTGAACAAGGCATCGAGCGCATCGATCAGCGCCTTCGGCGGCCGCTCGCAGTGCAGCCCCTGGCCCGGCGCCGCGTGGCCGCGCAGGAACAGATAGACCGCGCCGCCGACATGGCGCTCGTAGTCGTAGTCGGGCAGCCGCGAACGCAGCAGCCGGTGCAGCGCGAAGACGTAGAGCACGTACTGCAGCTCGTAGCGGTGCTGCAGCACGGCGCCGCGCAGCGCCGCGGGCGTGTAGTCGGCATCGCGCGTGCCCAGCCAGTTCGACTTGTAGTCGGCCACGAAGTAGCGGCCTTCATGCTCGAACACCAGGTCGATGTAGCCCTTGAGCATGCCGTTGAGCTGCTGCGGCAGCAGCGCCGCGCGCGGCGCGCCGTCCAGCGTGTAGCGGCAGACCAGGGCGTCGAGCGCGCGCAGGTCGACCTGCCGGACGCCGAACCAGAACTCCATCTCGATCTGCACCCGGCCCAGCGCCGCGGGCGCCACCGCGCCGGCCCCGGGGACCAGCGCGCCGAGGTCCAGCGGCGCCGCCAGCCAGCCCAGCAGCCAGTCGCGCAAGGTCTCGGTCCAGGCGCTCCAGCCGCTCAGGTTGCAGCGGCGGGCAACCAGGTCGGCCAGGTCGGCCTGCGCCGCCGCATCGGAGCGCAGGCGCCCGAAGCCCTGGCGACCCACCCATTCGAGCAGGCCATGCAGGAAGCTGCCCGGGCCGGCGCCGCGCGGGACGTCGTGCAGGCTGCCGGTGCTCGGCACCGGCGCGTCGACGTCCTCGTCGGGCGCGGCGGCATCGGAGCGGCTGTCGGCGTAGATGTCCTCGGCGGCGCTGCTGGGCGTCGGCGGCAGCGCCAGCCGGGTCGCGGGCTCGCCGAGTGCCAGCGCGGCCTCGTCGTCGAGCAGGTCGCCGGCCCGGCTCAAGGCCGAATAGCTGGCGACCCACCAGCGCTCGCGCGGACCCGATGGCAGGGCCGGCTCGGGCGCCAGCTGCAACGCGTCGGCGGCCGGGCTGTAGCGCGCATCGCCGGGCTCGGGGGCGGCTTCGACCGCGATGGCCGGGCACGGCTTGGCCCAGTCGAGCACCGCATCGGCCAGCGCCGACGCCGCCAGCGGTGCCCCGCCGCCGAGCAGGTAGCCGAGCGCGCTGCGCTCCACGCCGGCCAGCGGCGCCACGCCGACCCAGGTGGCATGGCGGGCGCGGGTCAGCGCGACGTAAAGCTTGCGCAGGTCTTCGCCCAGGCGCTCGTGGTCGACCCGGGCCAGCGCGTCGGCGTCGGCCTGCAGCGCCACCACCAGGCGGCCCTGGTCGTCGTGCCACTTGAGCGGCAGGTCCTCGGCCTTGGCGGCGCGGAAGGCGGTGGCGAAGGGCAGGAAGACCAGCGGGTATTCGAGCCCCTTGGACTTGTGGACGGTGACGACCTTGACCAGGTCGGCGTCGCTTTCGAGGCGCAGCTTGCGGGCCTCGTTCTCGCTCCCGCTGTCCTCGCGCTGCTCGGCCAGCCAGCGGATCAGCGCATGCTCGCCGTCGAGCTGCGCGCTGGCCTGCTGCAGCAACTCGGCCAGGTGCAGCAGGTCGGTCAGCGCCCGCTCGTCACCCATGGACAGCAGGCGCTGCGGCACGCCGAAGTCGTTCAGCAGGTGGCGCAGCATCGGCAGCACGCCCTGCCGCCGCCAGGTCTGCTGGTAGCGGCGGAACTGGAGCACCCGGGCTTCCCATTGCAGCTCGTCGTGGTTGAGCCGGTCGAGTTCGGTCCAGCCGAGCGCCAGCACCGCGCTGCCGAGGGCGGCGCGCAGCGGACGGTCGTCGTCGGGCTCGGCGCAGGCGGCCAGCCAGCGCTGCAGCTCGGCCGCCACCGGGTTCTGGAACACCGAGTCCTTGTCGGAGAGATAGACGCTGCGCACGCCGCGCCTGGCGAGCGCCTGGCGCACGGCGCCGGCTTCGCGGCCGCTGTTGACCAGCACCGCGATGTCGCCGGGCTGCACCGGGCGCAGCGCCTCGCCTTCCTTCGCGAAACCGGTGCGGCCCGCCAGGCCGTCGGCGAGCAGCCGCACGATCTCGGTGGCGCAGGCGGCGGCCAGCAGGCGCTGGGCCTCGCCGTTGCCGGGCGGGGGATCGCCATCGAGGGTCCAGCAGGTGAGCGCCGGGGCGGCCTCGCCGGTGACGATCCAGCGCTCGCTGCGGCCCCGGGCCTGCACCCGGAGGAAGGGCAGCGGATTCTCGCCATGGGCGCGGAACAGGAAGGCGCCCTGCCCCGTTTCGCGTGCCTCGGCCTGCAGGAAGACATGGTTGACGGCCTCGACCATGGCCGGCGTCGAGCGGAAGTTGGTGCCGAGGGTGGCGTGCCGGCCGTCGGTGTCGCGCCGCGCCGCCAGGTAGGTGTGGATGTCGGCGCCGCGGAAGGCGTAGATGGCCTGCTTGGGGTCGCCGATCAGCACCACGGCCGTGTCCTGCGCGTTGGCCGCGATGCCGTAGACGGCGTCGAAGATCCGGTACTGGAGCGGATCGGTGTCCTGGAACTCGTCGATCAGCGCGACCGGGAACTGGCGCCGGACCAGGGCCGCGAGACGCTCGCCATTGGGGCCCTGCAGCGCGGCGTCGAGCCGGGTCAGCAGTTCGTCGAAGCCCATCTGCGCGCGCCGCGCCTGCTCGGCGGCGAGCCGCTCGGTGGACCAGCGGGCCGCATGGCGCAGCAGGTCCTGGCGGCCGTCGGGCAAGGCCCTGACGGCCTCCTGCAGGCCGGCCAGCGCGTGCAGCGCCGGATGGCGCAGCAGCGCGCTGTCGCCGCTCCAGCCATCCCCCAGTCCGGCCGGCGTGAGGCGCTCCCATGCCGTCTTGGTCAACGATGGCAGCAGCAGGTCGCCCTCGGCCCAGTCGCGCAGCTTCTGCATCCATTCCTTGCGCTTGGGCAGCTTGCATTGTTTGGCAGCGACCGCGGCTTCGAGCCCGGCCAGCAGGCCGGCGGCCCAGCCGTCGTCGCCGGCCCAGGGCGCCTTGAGCCCCGACAGCGCGTGCCCGGTGTGGGTGCGCGCGCGCTCCAGCGCCAGGTCGGGCGGCAAGCCCTCGCCCAGCACTTCGCTCAGGCCGACCAGCTTCTCGACCGCCTTCAGCAGGGCGTCGGGCGTGGCCCACCAGCCATGCACCTGCTGGGCGTCGGCGGGTGCCAGCGGCGTGAAGAAGGTGCGCCAGTAGTCGCGCATGACCTCGGCCTGCAGCTCGCGCTGGTCGGTCTCGAGCGTCTGCGTGAACAGGCTGCCGCTGTCGAAGGCGTGCTCCCGCAGCATGCGGTTGCACCAGCCGTGGATGGTCGACACCGCGGCCTCGTCCATCCACTCGGCGGCCAACCGCAGGGTGCGGGCACAGGCCAGCCACTGCGCTGCCGGGTAGCTGGCGCGCAGGTCGTACAGCAGGTCTTCGCCCGGTGGCCTGGGCTGCACGGTCGCAGGGTCGGCGAGAAAGGCCTCGGCCGCTTCCGCCAGCCGGGCCCGGATGCGGTCGCGCAGCTCCTTGGTGGCGGCCTCGGTGAAGGTGACGACCAGGATCTCGGGCGGCGCGAGCGGCCGCGTGAAGGCGGCCTCGCCGCCATGGCCCAGCACCAGGCGCAAGTACAGCGCGGCGATCGTGAAGGTCTTGCCGGTGCCGGCGCTGGCCTCGATCAGCCGGCTGCCGCGCAGCGGAAAGCGCAGGGGGTCCAGCAGTGAAGGCAAGGTCATTCGGCTTCCTTTTCCGGCGCCCGGCCGACCGCATCGCGCATCGGCTGCAGCAGCGCCAGCGCCCGGCGGGCGAACTCGCCGCCGGCCCACAGGGATTCGAAATTCGGGAACGCGCGGGCCAGGTAGGCGTTGCCGTCGCACTCGCCGAACTTGCCGTAGGCCGGGTCGCTGTCCTCGTAGCAGGCGCGCGCGGCTTCGCGCGGCGCGCCGGCGTCGATGTCGGCCTGCGTGCCGCCCTTGCCCAGCCAGGCCAGGGCGCTGCGCAGCGCCAGCGGCAACGGCCGGTCCAGGCCCTGCTGCCAGGCATCCAGCAGCACCGACCACCCAGCGCGCGCCTGCGCCTGCGGCAGCGGATGCAGCGTCACGCTGCCGGCCTTGCTGACGATCCGGCTGGTGAGCGATCCACCCTCCAGGTGCGCCGCCAGGTGCGCGATCCAGAACGGCACCAGCTTGTCGAGCCGGTAGCTTCGGTCCTTGACCAGGCTGCCGCTGTCGAGCAGCAGGCGGCAGCGCTCGCCGGCCGCGTTGGCGCGCAGGCCGCCCAGCCAGTCGGCGAGGCGCAGCGCCTCGGGCCGGCCCTCCGGCAGGTGGTCCAGCGCGGCGTCGGGCACGGGCTCGGGCCATTCGGCCAGCGCCTTCGCGTACTCGGCGAACATCTTTTCCATCGGCTCGGCCAGGCGCTCCTGAACCAGGGCGGCAAAGTGGCCGGCCGGCAGGTCGCCGCGGCGCGCCATGCGGGCGAGCTGCGTGGCCAGCGCCTCTTCGCGCGAGCCGCCGGCCTCGATGGCCGCCCGCTGGGCCTGGATCAGCTCGTTCTGCAGCTGCCAGTTTTCGAGCGCGTCGATGGCGAAGGGCTCCTCATCCTCGCCGACCGGATCGGCGGCCTCGAAGTGGACACCCAGCCGCTGGCGGAAGAAGCTCTTCACCGGGTCCTTGAGGAAGTCGGCCAGCAGGCGCAGCGTCAGCGGGCCGTCGAAGCGCCAGGGCGGCAGGGCGCCGGCATCGGCTGCCACCGATGGCCGGGGCACCAGGCCGGCCCGCCATTCACGCGCATGGCTGAACAGGCGCGCATCGCCGCCGAGCGTGAAGTAGGCGGGATGGAACGGCTGCAGGCGATGCTCCACGGTCAGCGCATGCAGCAGCCGCAGGCCGGCGTCCGGCGTTTCCGCGTCGCCCGCCAGCCGCCAGCCGGCCGCCAGATGGTCGCGCAGCTGCGCCACCAGCACCGAGGGCGGCCGCTCCGAATGGTCGAGGATGCTGCGGCCAACCCAGCTGATGTGCAGCTGCTCGCGCGCCGACAGCAGCGCTTCGAGGAAGAGGTAGCGATCGTCCTCGCGCCGCGAGCGGTCGCCGGGGCGCCAGTCGTGGCCCATCAGGTCGAAATCCATCGGCACGCGGCTGCGCGGATAGTCGCCGTCGTTCATGCCCAGCAGGGCCACCACGCGGAACGGGATCGCGCGCATCGGCATCAGGGTCGCGAAGGTCACGGCGCCAGCGAAGAAGGGCTGGTTGAGCGTCGGCTGGTCGATCTGCGCCAGCCAGTGCTCGCGGACCACCGACAGCGGAATCGCCTCGGCCAGGCCGGCGCTGGCGCAGGCGTCCAGCCACTGCTGCAGCGACATTTCGAGCCGCTTCAGCGTGAAGCCGTCGCTGTCCTCGTCGGCGGCGAAGAAGTCGCCCAGCAGGGCCCGCAGCCGAACGCCCCATTCCGCGGGCGCTGCCGGCGTGGCCAGCGTGCGCCAATGCGCTTCGAGCGTGGCCAGCAGCTGCACCAGCGGGCCGAGCAGCGCGGCGTCGAGGCCGCCCACTTCGTCGAGCGGCTCGACCTCTTCCCAGGCCTCGCCGGTGCCCACCGCGTAGCCCAGCAGCATGCGCTGCAGGCCGAAGTCCCAGCTGTTCTGCGCCAGCGCCCCGGGCAGGTCGAGCCGGCGGCGCTGCTCGGCATGCAGGCCCCAGCGGATGTTGGCGGCCGAGATCCAGCGGTGCAGCAGCGGCAGCTGGTTCTCGTCGATGCCGAAGCGCGCGCGCAGGGCCGGCACTTCGAGCCAGTCGAGCAGGTCGCTCACCGCGATGCGCGACTGCGGCAGCGCCAGCAGCTTCTCGAGCGCACCCAGCAGCGGGTCGTGATGGCGCTGGCCCTGGTCGGCCAGCGTGTAGGGCAGGTGGCGCGGATCGTCGGCGCCGAGCAGGCCGAACACGGCCTGGATGTGCGGCGCGTAGGCCGCGACGTCGGGCACCATCACGATCACGTCGCGCGGACGCAGCGTGGGGTCGGCGGCGAAGGCGCTGAGCAGCTGGTCGTGCAGCACCTCGACCTCGCGCTGCGGGCCGTGCGTCACGTGGAAGCGGATCGAGCGGTCACTGCCGGCGTCGACCGCCGGCCACCGAGCGCGGGTCTCGGCCAGCGGACGCAGGTCGCGGATGTCGTCCTGCAGCTGGCGCAGCAGCGTGTCCTGCGGGTTGGGGTCGAAGCAGTCGATGCGCTGGCCGATGGCATCGAAGTTCTGCGCATAGGACTCCTGCGCATCGTGGGCGTCGAGCAGGCGGATGAAGTCGCGGCCCTGCTTACCCCAGGCGGCCAGCAGCGGCTGGGCATGCAGGTGCAGGCTCTCTTCGGCGATCGCGCCTTCGCCGCCCGGACGCCGGCGCTGCCGCAGGCGCTCGGCGCACAGCAGGTCCTTGTCGGCCACGATGTGCGACCAGTCGTGCTCGCAGGGGTTGTGCACGCACATCAGCACCTGCATCCAGCGCGCCAGCGCGCCCAGCACCTCGAGCGACTGCTGCGGCAGCGAGGAGACGCCGAACACCACCAGCCGGCGCGGCAGTCCGGCCGGGCGCTCGCCCTGCCAGTCGGCGGCCGCGGCCATGAAGCGCTGGTGCACGGCGGCCCGGCCGTGGGCGGCGCCGGCCGGGCCGACGTCGTCCAGCAGCGCGCGCCACAGGCGCGGCTGCCAGCGCAGCTCGTCGGGCACCGGCTGGGCGCCCGAGCGGCTGGCGACGATCCGGTCGTGGCCTTCGGCCCAGCCGGCCAGCCAGTCGGCGCGGTAGACCTGGTACTGGTCGAACAGGTCGGCCAGGCGCTCGGCCAGTTGATGGCGCTTGCGCAGGTCGGCGTCATCGGCCAGGAAGCGGCGCAGCGGCGCGAACACAGCTTCTTCGAGCAGCGCCGGCAGCAGGCGCATCAGGCGCCAGACCAGCAGGGGCTTGTCGAAGGGCGAGGCAGCGGGCACGGCCGCAGCGCCGAGCACCGTGCGGTAGGCCTGCCAGATGAAGCTGGCCGGCAGCTCGGTCTGCAGCGCCGCCGCGATCCCGACGCCGCCCTGGGCCGGATCCCGCGCCAGCGACAGCCGCAGCCACTGCGCCACGCCGTTGCTCTGCACCAGCACCCACTCGTCCTCCAGCGGCGCCAGCGGATGGCGCGCCATCCAGGCGAGCATCAGGTCGCGCAGCGCTTCCGGGTGGTTGCTGTGCACGGCCATGAAGCCGGTAGAGAGAGCGGTGTCGGTCATTGCGGGATGTCAGGACAGGGGCCGAAGTGCCACGCCCATGTCCTGCCAATTCTGCGGGTGGCAGGTGAACAGCAGCACCTGGTGGCGCTGCGCGGCATCGAAGAGCACGCGCTTCATCTGCGCCAGGCGCGGCGCGTCGCTGTGCACCAAAGCGTCGTCGAGGATCAGCAGGGTCGGCCGGCCGGCCTGCTGCAGCAGGTCGGCGTAGGCGAAGCGGCTGATCAGGCCGAGCTGCTCGCGGGCGCCGAAGCTCAGGTCCTGCACCTGGCCCGATTCGACCGCGCCGTCGGCCTGCGTGCGCAGCAGGGTGCCCGGCGCGAGGCCGGCGTCGATCTGCACCGTGGCACCCGGCAGCAGCAGCGGCAGGTAATGCTGCAGCCGCGCCTGCAAGGGCGCCTGCAGCCGGGCCAGCGTGGCCTGGCGCTTGGCGTCGAGCTTGCTGCACAGCAGGTCGAGCGCCTCGGCGCGGCGCTGCAGTTCGGCATGGCGGCGCCGGGCCTGGGCCAACCGGCCAGCCAGGGCGTCGCGCTGCTCCTCCAGCCCCTGGGCACCGGCCTGCTGCAGCGTGTTCTCGAGCAGCAGGATGTCCTCGCGGCGCTGCTGGTGGCTGCGCGTCATCTGCTCGATGCTGCGCTGCAGGCGGTCGATGTCCTGGGCCACGATGTCGGGCCGAGCCTCGCGCACCTGGGCGCTGGCCGCCTCGATCCGCGCGGCCAGCGCGGCATGCTCGGCGCCGGTGGCCAGCAGTTGCGCCTGCGCTTCGGACTGGCGCTGCGTGCGCGCCGGATCGGCCAGTGCCGCCTGGGCCGCGAGGTGCTCGTGCTGCGCGGTGTCACGCAGGCTTTGTGCGGCCGCCTGGCGACGCTGGGCCTGTGCCAATGCGGCGGTGCTCGCTTGTTCGGTGGCCGTCGCCGCGTCTTGCGCCGCTTCGGCTTGGTCGGCCGGCAGCACGGCTTCCGACGGGACTTCGGGCAGGCGCGCCAATGCTTCCTGGGCGCTGCGGATGCGCGACTGCGCCTCGGCGTGCGCACCCCGCAGCGGCTCCAGCCCCTGGGGCGCGACGATGGCCAGCGCCTGCTCGGCCAGCCGCAGCTGGGCCTCCCGTTCGGCCGCTGTGGCGAGCCGCGCCTGCGCTTCGGCAAGGTCGGCCACGCCCGATGCCTGCAAGGCCGCGCGCAGCGCCTGCTGCGCCTCGGCGTGGCGGCGGGCCAGTTGCGCCAGGTCTTCGCCGCCCGGCGTGATGACCAGTTCGCCGCCGCCGGGCAGCCGCAGCGTGGTGGGCGCATCGAGCAGCCGTTCACCGGCAGCTTGCAGTTGCCCGCTTTCCGCGTGCGTCTGCAGGCCGAGGACCACGCCCTCCGGCAGCGCGAACTGCAGCCGCGTGGCAACGGCCTGGCGCCGCAGTGCGGCGTCGCGTTCGGCACGGTCGAGCTCGACCAGGCGCTGGACCTGGGCCTTGGCGATGGCCGGCGCCCGGGCCGCGCCGGCACGCAACGCGGCCAGGCGCTGCTGCGCTTCCTCGGCGCGCCGCAGCGCGTCGTCGCTGCGGGCCAGCTCGGCCTGGGCCTGCGCCACCTGCTGGCGCAGATGGCCGCGCTGGTCCTCCTGGCGCGCGACGCGCGAGGCCTCGCGGGCCGCGTGGGCGCGCGCGCGGGCCGATTCGGCGTGCGCGCGCGCCGTGGCCACCGCGGCATCCGCCGCCTGCAGCTGCTCGGCGGCCTGGGCCAGCGCCTGCCCGCGCTGGGCGGCGTCGGACTGCTGTCGCGCCAATCCGTCGACTTCCTTCACCAGCAGGCCGCGCGTGCCTTCGAGCTGCAGCAGCCGGGTCCGGTCGTTCTGCAGCTGGGCCTGGCTCTCCGCCAGGGCCTGCTGGCGCTGCCGGGCGTCGGCCAAGGCCTGGCGCAGCGTGTCCCAGGGCCGCGCCGCTTCGTCGGCCCGATGCGCGAGGCGCAGCGCCGCCAGCTGGTCGACCTGCTGGCGATAGCCGGCGATCTGGAGGTCGAGCGCCTCGGCCTGCGACTGCCAGCCGGCGATCGCCTCGCCAGCTTCGAGGTAGGCCGCGCGCGGCTTGCCGGTGCTGGTCAGCAGTTCGTTGCGCTGGACCCGGAACCGGTCCAGCAGCTCGTCGCCGCCGGTGGCCGCCAGCGCTCCTGCCGCGGCGCCGACCTGCCCCTGCAGCGCATCGTGCAGGTGGTCGCGCGCGGGGTCGACGTCGAGCTCCTGGCCGGTGCCCTGCTCCACCCACAGCAGGCCCGGAATGCCCCAGTGCTCCGACTTGCTGGCGCCCTTGCTGGCGAAGGCGAAGCCGAAGCGCTGGGCCAGGTGGTCTTCGGCCTCGATGCCGTCCAGCGTGCGCACGCCGATGCGCAGGGTGCAGCGCTTCTTGCCGAGGAAGCTCTTGACCAGCTGGTGCGGCTGGCCGTCGAGCACGAAGTCGAGTTCGACCTGCGGCGCCGCTCCGCTGCCCTCGCCCCAGGGGCGCAGGTCTTCCACCACGGTGGAGCGGTGGCGTTCGAAGAAGGCGGCGCGGATGGCCCGCACCAGGGTGCTCTTGCCGGCCTCGTTGGGCGCGCTCAGGATGTTGAGGCCGGGCTCGAAGCCGCGCAGCTCCAGCGGCTTTCGGAAGCGCCGCAGCTGCTCGACGCGCAGCCGGGTGATCTGGAGGTTCATCGGAGAACCTCCGTGCTTCGCACTGCGGTGCGAGACCCCTTCTGAACGGCCGGGCGGGGGCTCATGCGGCGGCCGCCTCCATCGGGACGATCGCCAGCGCCGGGGCGCGCTGCAGCAGCGCGGTGGTCAGCAGGGCCAGCGCCTCCTGGGCGATCCGCGCCTGCGGGTCGGCGCCGCCCTGGGCTTCGCGCAGTTCGGCGATCACCTCGCCCAGGTAGCCGTCGGCCTGCAGGCCGGCGATGTCCTCCTCGGTCGGCACCAGCTGCAGGGCCGACAGGTCGGCCTGCAGATGGCGCGCCCGCGCCTCGGCGCTGCCGACCGCGGCCTGCAGCCGCTGCCGGCCCGCCAGGTCGATGCGCCCCTGCACCCGCAGGTCGACCACGTCCTGGGCGCCGAGCCCCGCCAGCTCTTCCAGCAGGGCGTCGAGGTCGCTCGCCACATGCAGCTGGGTCCCCAGCAGGTGCCACTGGAACTGGCCGACCGCCAGCGGCGTGACCTGCGGCTCGGCGCCCGGCGCGGCGATCTCCACCAGCAGCGCCTGCCCGGCGTCGTTGGCCTTGAAGCGGTCGGGCTCGGGCGTGCCGGCATACCAGGTGCGGGCGTCGATGCGCTTGCAGCCGTGCCAGTCGCCCAGCGCCAGGTAGTCGAGCCGGGCGCTGGCGGCGCGGTCCGGCGCCAGCGGATTGGCCGAATCGATGCCTTCGGCCAGGATGCCCTGCACGCTTCCGTGGCCCAGGCCGATGCGCAACAGACCGGCCGGCGTCTCGGCCGTGTCGAACCAGGCCGTGAGGTCGTTGTAGGTGTGGCGCTGCGTCAGCGGTGCCGGCAGCACCGCGAAGCCCTGCGCCTCGAACAGCCGCAGCTCGGGCGCCAGCAGCAGATGGGCGTTGGGCGGCACCACGCCCAGGCGCTGGGCGCGGGTCCAGACGCTCTCGGCCAGGGCGGCGTCGTGGTTGCCGGGGATCATGAGCCACGGCCCGGCATAGCCAGCCAGCGCATTGAACAGGCGGCGCACGGTGCGCTCCGACACGGTCTGGGCATCGAAGACGTCGCCGGCCACCAGCACGGCGTCGACCCGGTGCCCGGTGGCCAGCTCGGCCAGCCGCTCGACCGCGGCGATGCGCGCCTCGGCCAGGATGGGCGCGTGCTCGGGGTCGAAGGTGGCGAACTGGCGGCCGATCTGCCAATCGGCGGTATGCAGAAAGCGAGTCATGGTGCGGAGTCCCTTTGCGCTATTACATCATCATTTTGATGAGATTAAATTGGCTTTTTGATCTTTTATGGTGACGATCAGGTTACCATCCCGGCATGCCGCCGATCCCCCGCGCCCAGCTCGAACGCCTGTCGTACATCGACTTCCGGCTCTATTTCCTGGGTGAATTGCGGCGCTCCGACCTGGTCGCCCGCTTCGGCATGGGCCCGGCCGGGGCCACCCGCGACATCGCGCAATACCGCGACGCTGCGCCCGCCAACCTCGACTTCGACGGCACCCGCAAGCTGTACCTGCCGAGCGCCACCTTCAAGCCGCTGTTCGAGCATGCGCCCCAGCGCGTGTTGAGCGCCCTGTCGCAGGGCTTCGGCCAGGGCGCGGCCGAAGACCTGTCGCCGCTGCTGCGCTGCGAGATTCCCACCGCGCTCAGCCGGCCACGGATGGACGTGCTGGCACCGGTCACCCGCGCCATCCACTGCGGCAAGGCCGTGCGGCTGGTCTACCACTCGCTGTCCGGACCGCCGGGCGAGCGCGAAGTGGTCCCCTTCGCCCTGGTCGATTCAGGCGTGCGCTGGCACGTCCGGGCCTTCGACCGCAAGTCGGCCGAGTTCCGGGATTTCGTGCTGACCCGGATCGAGTCGCCGGTGGTGCTCGCCGACAGCGCGGTCGGCCCCGGCGAGAGCGCCGAGCACGATGTCCAGTGGAGCCGGATCGTCGAGCTCGAACTATTGCCCCACCCCTCGCACCCCCGCCCCGACGTCATCCGGCGCGACTACGACATGCCCGAGGGGGTGCTGCGCATTCGGGTGCGGGCCGCCAACGCCGGCTACATGCTGCGGCGCTGGAACGTCGACTGCTCGCCCGACCTCGGCCTGCGCGGCCCCGAGTACGCCCTCGGCCTGCGCGACCCGCTGGTGCTCTACGGCGCGGCCAACGCACTGCTGGCGCCGGGCTACCGGCCGCCGGGGCCGGCGACCCCGGCTGATAAACTACAGGGTTCCCGCCAACGCGACGACACCGCCGCATCCAGCCGCTGACGCCCGTTTCGGCCGGCCTCGCGCCCGGGCTGGCTGGGCATCGAACAAAGAATCCATGGACTACCCCGGCAACATCTTCGTGGTCGCAGCGCCCAGCGGCGCCGGCAAATCGAGCCTGGTCAAGGCGCTGATGGAGCTCGACTCGGCCGTCCAGCCCTCGGTCTCGCACACCACCCGCCCGCCGCGCGGCCAGGAGAAGCACGGCCGCGAGTACTTCTTCGCCTCGCACCCCGAATTCGACGCCATGGTCGAGGCCGACGCCTTCGTCGAATGGGCGCATGTGCACGGCCAGCGCTACGGCACCTCCAAGAAGGCGATCGAGGAACGGATCGCCCAGGGCGCCGACGTGATCCTCGAGATCGACTTCCAGGGCGCGCTGCAGATCCGCAAGACCTTCGCCAACGCGGTGATGATCTTCATCCTCCCGCCCAGCTGGGAAGAGCTGCGTTCGCGGCTCGAGCGGCGCGGCGAGGACAGCGCCTCGATCATCGAATTGCGCCTCCAGAATGCCGCCGAAGAGATGGCGCGTGCATCGGAATTCGACTTCGTTATAATCAACGAGGTATTTGAGCGCGCACTTTTCGACCTGAAAGCGATCGTCCACGCTCAGCGGCTGCGCTACTCCGCACAGCGCCGCGCACGCGCCGACACCTTCGCCGCGCTGAACATCCCCTGAAACGACCCCAAAGTCCGCACCGAAAGATCCTCATGGCCCGCATCACCGTCGAAGATTGCCTTGTTCACATCCCGAACCGTTTCCAGCTCGTGCTGGCCGCCACCTACCGCGCGCGCATGCTGAGCCAGGGCCATGCCCCGAAGATCGAAAGCAAGAACAAGCCGGCCGTGACCGCGCTGCGCGAAATCGCCGAAGGCAAGATCGGCCTCGAGATGCTCAAGAAGGTCCCCGGCTGAGAAGTTGATGCTCACATGCAACAAGGAAGCACCGTACGCGGTGCTTTTTTTGTGGCTGAATGCGACGATCCGGCGGCCACGCTAAAGTGGTACCCATGAGCGCGGTCGTCAAGCCCCTGACCGGGGCACCTCCTGTCCTGCGGCCGAGTCCCGCGGCGCTGAATGCGGCCGCCGCCAGTTTCGCCGCCCTGACCGACCGCCTCGACTATCTCGGCGCCGAGGACATCGACCTGGTCCGCCGCGCCTACCGCTTCGCCGACGAGGCCCACCTGGGGCAGCTGCGCAACAGCGGCGAGCCCTACATCACCCACCCGATCGCCGTGGCGGCGCAATGCGCCGAATGGAAGCTGGACGCCCAGGCGCTGATGGCGGCCCTGCTGCACGACGCGATCGAAGACTGCGGCGTCACCAAGTCCGAGCTGATCGAGCGCTTCGGCGCCCCGGTGGCCGAACTGGTCGACGGCCTGACCAAGCTGGACAAGCTGCGCTTCAATACCCGCGAGGAGAACCAGGCCGAGTCCTTCCGCAAGATGCTGCTCGCCATGGCGCGCGACGTCCGCGTGATCCTGGTGAAGCTGGCCGACCGCACCCACAACATGCGCACGCTGGACGACGCGCCGCGCGAGAAATGGGCTCGCATCTCGCGCGAGACGCTCGAGATCTACGCTCCGATCGCCCACCGGCTGGGCTTGAACCAGACCTACCGCGAGCTGCAGGACCTGTCGTTCCGCCACCTGCGGCCCTGGCGCTATGCCGTCCTGTCCAAGGCGGTGGCGAAGGCCCGCGGGCGGCGCCGCGACCTGATCCAGAAGGTGCAGCAGGAGGTCGAGACCTCGTTCGCGGCCGCCGGCATGAACGTGCGCATCGCCGGGCGCGAGAAGACGCTCTATTCCATCTACCGCAAGATGGACGAAAAGCACCTGAGCTTCGCCCAGGTGACCGACATCTACGGCTTCCGGCTGATCGTGCCGACCGTGATCGCCTGCTACACCGGCCTGGGCATCCTGCACCAGATGTACAAGCCGCTGCCGGGCAAGTTCAAGGACCACATCGCGATCGCCAAGCTCAACGGCTACCAGTCGCTGCACACCACGCTGGTGGGGCCTTCGGGCGTCAACGTCGAGTTCCAGCTGCGCACCGAGGCGATGCACGTGGTGGCCGAGTCGGGCGTCGCCGCCCACTGGCTCTACAAGGCGGCGGAGCCGGCGACGGCCACCAGTGAGCGGCTCGGCGCCAAGTGGCTGCAGTCGCTGCTCGACATCCAGGACGAGACCCGCGACGCCGCCGAGTTCTGGGACCACGTCAAGGTCGACCTGTTCCCCGACGCGGTCTACGTCTTCACGCCCAAGAGCCAGATCATGGCGCTGCCGCGCGGCGCCACGGTGGTCGACTTCGCCTACGCGATCCACAGCAACATCGGCGACCACACCTCGGCCGCCCGCATCAACGGCGACCAGGTGCCGCTGCGCACCGAGCTCAAGAACGGCGACGTGGTGGAGATCATCACGGCGCCGGTGTCCACCCCCAATCCGGCGTGGCTGGGCTTCGTGCGCACCGGCCGCGCCCGCTCCAAGATCCGCCACTACCTGAAGACGCTGGCACATGCCGAATCCGAGGGCCTGGGCGAGAAGCTGCTGGCCCAGGCGCTGCGCGCCGAGGGTCTGGGCAAGCTGCCGGACGACGACACCGAGCACCAGGCGCTGTGGGAGAAGCTGCTGCGCTTCACCGGCAACCGCACCCGCTCCGAGCTGCTGACCGACATCGGCCTGGGCAAGCGCATCGCGAGCATCGTCGCCAAGCGGCTGATGGCGCTCCTGGCCGAGCGCGGCGAGAAGCCCGATGCCCTGATGCTGAGCCGCGAGCGCTTCACGGCGCACGAGGGTGTGTCGCAGGGCGCCGTCACGCTCGACGGCAGCGAGAACTCCTCGGTGCGTTTTGCGCTCTGTTGCCGGCCGATCCCGGGCGATGCGATCGTCGGCTACCTGGGCCACGGCGAAGGCCTGGTGGTCCACACCGAGGAATGCGGCGTCGGCCAGCGGCTGCGCTACAAGGACAGCGAGCGCTTCTTCGCGGTCGAATGGGCCGACGAGCCGGTGCGAACCTTCGAGACCGGCGTGGTGGTCACGGTGCGCAACGACAAGGGCGTGCTGGCGCGCGTGGCAGCGACCCTGGCCGACGCCGAGGCCGACATCACGCACGTCGAGATGGCCGACGAGACGCCGCAGGATTCGACCGACCTGCGCTTCGTGATCGCGGTGCGCGACCGCACCCATCTCGACGCCGTGCTGCGGGCGGCGCGGCGCACCCCGTCGGTGCTCGCGGCGGCCCGCACGGTGCCCGCGCCCTGAGGCCGGCGCCACCGACGCCCCGCCAGACCAGCGCCGCCAACGGGTTGCACGCATGGCGCGACCAAGCTCCCCCGTCCTGGCCTGGAGCGCTGCGGCCAAGTTCTTCCATTGGGGCGTCGCCGCGCTGATCCTGCTGCAGTTCGTGCTCGGCTGGCTGGCGGCCAGCTGGCGGCTGTCGCCCACCAAGCTCGATCTCTTCGTCTGGCACAAATCGATCGGCATGCTGATCCTGGCGCTGGTCGTCCTGCGCCTGCTGAATCGCCTGGCGACGCGCGCCCCGGTGCTGCCGCCCGGCATGCCGGCCTGGGAACGCACGGCCGCGCATGCCAGTCATGCGCTGCTCTACGGCCTGATGCTGGCGCTGCCGCTGAGCGGCTGGATCGTCAGTGCCGCCGCCGGCGTGCCGTTCCGCATCTTCTGGCGGCTGCCGCTGCCGGCCATCGTCGCGCCCGACCGGCAGACCGCCGATCTCGCCGCCGCGGTGCATTTCGGGCTCGGCATCGCCCTCGTCGCGCTGCTGGTGCTGCACGTCGGCGCTGCGCTGCGCCACCACTTCGCGAAGCACGACGACGTGCTGAGCCGGATGCTGCCCGCCAGGACCCCGCGCACATGAACCCTTTCGCCGGCCCGATCGTCCTGGCGCTGGCCTTCGCCACGCTCCAGCCCGCCCGGGCGGCCGACTGGAAGATGGCGCCCGCCGGCAGCCGGCTCGAATTCGCCGCCCGGTTCGAGAACACGCCGGCGCCAGGCGTCTTCAAGGATTTCGACGTCCGGCTCGGGCTCGACGGCGACAGCCCGGCGGGCGGGCGGCTCGACGTCACGATCCGGGTCGCCAGCGCCGACATGGCGAGCGCGGACATCAACAAGGCGATCGCCGGCGACGAGTGGTTCGACGTCGCCCGCTATCCGCTGGCCGAGTTCCATGCCACCGAGATCCGCCGCGGGCCGGCTGGCTCGCCGCCCGGGCGCTTCATCGCCCGCGGCACGCTCGCGCTCAAGGGCGTGACGCAGCCGCTCGAGGTGCCGCTGGCGTGGACCGCGGCGGCCGGCGGCGCCACGCTGGACGGCGAGTTCAGTGTCAAGCGCAGCCTGTTCGGCATCGGCACCGGCGAATGGGCGGCCACCAGCGTCATCGGTGCCGACGTGAGCGTGAAGTTCCACGTCCAGCTGCGCGAGGCCCGCTGAAGTGGCCGCGCTGGGCACCGCGGGCATCGCACGGCTGGCCGCGGTGGCGGTGGCGACTGCGCTGGCCGTCGCGGCCTGTGCGCCGCTGGTGCGCGAAACCGCGCCGCCGTCCGCGGCCGCGAAGGCCGCCGTGCCCGAAGGCTTTCCGGGCGACCCCTACGCACGCACCGAGGGGGTCCTGCGCATCGACAGCGCGCGGTCGCTGGTCGCCATCACCGTGCGCCGCGGCGGATCGCTGGCCCACCTGGGCCACGACCACATCGTCGCCAGCCGCGCCGTGCAGGGCTACGTCGCGCCGCGCGAGGGCCGTGCCGACCTCTTCATCCCCCTGGCCGAACTCACGGTCGACGAGCCGGCGCTGCGGGCCGAGGCGGGCCTGGACACCCAGCCCAGCGCGTCCGACATCGCCGGCACCCGCGCCAACATGCTCGACAAGGTGCTCGAGGTGCAGCGCTTCCCGTTCGCGATCATCCGCGTCGACCAGCCCGCGCCGGACGCGCCGCTGGCCGTCGCGATCACGCTGCACGGGGTGCGCCGCGGCTTCACCGTGCCGGCCCCGCTCGCCAGCCGCCCCGGCGAGACGAGCGTCGCCGGCACGCTGGAATTCAACCAGTCCGATTTCGGCATCGCGCCCTTCTCGATCCTGGGCGGCGCCATCCAGGTGCAGGATCGGCTGAGCCTGCGCTTCAGCGTCCGGGCGACCGCGCCCTCACCATGAACCGGCGTGCCGCCGTCGCCCTCCTCGCGCTCGGCTGTGCGCAGTGCACCTGGATCGCGGCCGCGGCGCAGCAGGTGAGCATCGACACCACCAGCCAAGGCGAGGGGGTCGTGGTCACCGCCTTCGCCGACATGCAGGTCGACCCGCGCACGGCCTGGAGCGTGATCTCCGACTACGACCACCTCGCCGAGTTCATCCCGGACATGCAGAGTTCGCGGGTGGTGCGGCGCGACGGCGACCGGCTGCTGGTCGACCAGGCCGGCCACTTCGGGTTCCTGTTCTTCCAGCAGCCGGTCACCGTCCGGCTTGAGGTCGTCGAGTCGCCGCGGCAGCAGCACATCGTCGCCCGCGCGGTGAGCGGCAATCTGCGGCAGATGGAAGGCCGTTACGCGCTGGAAGTGCTCGCCACCGGCGAGGTGCGGCTCTCCTACGCCGGCCGGGTGGAGCCCGACTTCCCGCTGCCGCCGGTGGTCGGGAAGGCGGTTCTGCGCCGGGTGATGGCGCGGCAGTTCAACGCCCTGGTGAAAGAGATCGTGCGCCGCGACGCCGCCGCGGGCGCACTGCCGGCACCCCGGTAGCGGGCCCGCCGCCCCATCTGTAACGGCCGGCATCCATCAACACTACCGCCGGGGTGGACGCCCTGTGACGGCCGCGCCCGAGGCGCCCATAATCCGCCCTCGGCCAAGCCAGGGGCCGGATCCGAATCCTGGCGCTCGATGAGGCGATCACGATGAGCTCATTGCAAATGTTCCTGCCGGCATCCGAGCCCGCGCGCAGCGAGGCCCTGGCGTTGCTGCAGAAGACGCACCGCCTGCCGAGGCACCTCGTCCGGGGCATCGTGCCCGGCGCCTTCGGCAAACGGGCGTCCGCCCTCGCGACGGGCCCTGTTCAAGTCCAGCAGCAAAGCTTCGACACGCCGCCCGAAGCGCAGATCCAGACCGGTTGAGCTGCCCGACCCCGCCATGGGCTCGGACGCCGGTATCTTTTGTATCCATTGGCATCCTGACGCTGCGCCCGCGCTCGACGCTGCGGGAGCGCATCGGTGCGCGAGTTGCATTTTTGGCTGTGATACAACCTTCGGCCCATGAGCAAGGCATTCACGAAGGAGAGCGACACCGACGACGAGGATGACGGCGGCGCCGCACTGCCGCCGTTGCCCGCGGGCGGCAAGAACTACATGACGCCGGCCGGCTATGCGCGCCTGCGCACCGAACTGCTCGACCTCATGGACAACGAGCGGCCGAAGGTGGTCGAGGCCGTGCACTGGGCGGCCAAGAACGGCGACCGCTCGGAGAACGGCGACTACCTCTACGGCAAGAAGCGGTTGCGCGAGATCGATCGCCGGATCCGCTTTCTCACCAAGCGGCTCGAAGCGGCCGAAGTCACCGATCCCTCGGTGCACCATGGCCGCGACCAGGTGTTCTTCGGCGCCACCGTGCGCTACGCCGACGAAAGCGGCGACGAGCGCGAGGTGACCATCCTGGGCATCGACGAAGCGAACAGCGCCGAGGCCCAGGTCAGCTGGATCTCGCCGATCGCGCGGGCGCTGCTCAAGGCCCGGGAAGGCGACGTGGTCAAGCTCGCGACCCCCGGCGGAGTGCACGAGGTCGAGGTGCTGGCCGTGCGCTATCCGGCGCCTGCAGCCGACGCGGATTCGCTCTGAGGCGCCCATGTACTTCTTCGTCGTCGCGGGCCTGATGCTGGTGTTTCCGCTGCTCTCGATCGCGATCGAGGCCAGCGCCGGACACGCGCCCTTCGGCCTGATGCTGATCGGCAAGTGGTACGTGTTCTGGGCCGTCGGACTGCGGCTGCTGCTGGCCGGCATCCGCCAGATCCTGCAGCCGCGCTACACGGCCGAGACCATCCTCGGCATCAAGGGCGACGACGCGCTGCTGCTGGTGCGCGAACTGGGCTTCGGCAACCTCGCGATCGGCGTGGTCGGCACGCTGAGCCTGTTCTTCGCCGGCTGGGTCGTTCCGGCGGCGCTGGTGGGCGGCCTCTTCTATGGCCTGGCCGGCGTCAACCACGCCCTGCAGCGGCACCGCAATCCCAAGGAAAACCTCGCGATGGTCTCCGACCTCTTCGCCGCCGTGGTGCTGCTCGGCTTCTTCGGCTGGTCGACGCTGCACTGAGGCGATCAGGCGCTGCCGGGGGCCCCGGGCTCGGGGTCGTGGCAGGCGACGCAGAACTTGTTGCCGTCGGGATCGCGGAAGTAGGCGCCGTAGTAATGGGGGTGGTACTCGGGCCGCAAGCCGGGCAGGCCTTCGCAACGGCCGCCATGCGCGAGGGCGACGGCGTGGGCGGCGCGCACCATCGCCCGGTCGGCGGCGGCGAAGCCCACCATCTGGCCATTGCCGGGCGCATGCGCTCGGCCGTCATGCGGCTTGCAGATCACGAAGAAGGGTCGCACGCCACCGGCGGCGTGCCAGCCGGCCCAGGGCCGGTCGCGCTCGCAGAAGCGCAGCGCGACACCGAGGCTCTCCATGAGCGGCCGGTAGAAGGCCAGCGCGCGCTCGAAGTCGCTCACGCTCACGAAGACATGCGAGAACATCGCGGCTCCGGTACAAGCATGACCCCGACGGTCCGCGAACCACGCACGGAAAGCTCAGTTCTTCGGCGCCGGCACCGGCACTTCGGTGCGGCGAAGCTTGCCGCCGCCCTGCACGCTGCCGCTGACCGTGGTGTTGCCGGTGCCGAGCACGCGCTTCTCGCAAGCCTCGCGGGCGCTGGCGGGCTGCCGCTTGCAGCGTGCGAGCGCGTTCTGATCGTAGCCGCCAGGGCTGTTCAGCTGGCCTTGGCGCTTCGCTTCCTGGGCCGCCGCCTTCTCGCGGTAGCAGGCGGTCCGGTCGACGCGGGGGTCCTCGCAGTTGGGCGCGTTGGACTGGGCCTGCGCGGACAGCGCGCCAAGCATCGCGCCGCCAGCCAGCAACGCACCCACGGTTGAACGAAGGACTGGGTTCATCGTGCCACTCCTGGATGGAATAGAGGGAAGCCCAGTCTGCCGCCAGCCGGGCGAATTGCCAAGGCACACGAAGAGTGCAAGCCGCCTACCAGACACGCCACCAGGGCCGAGCCGGCCGGAGTTCCGGCTCGAGCGGCCCGAGGCCCGACGGCGTCGACCCGAGCCGTGTTCGCAACTCGGCTTCCAGGCGATACGCCTCCTTCAAGGCATCCGGATCGCCAAGCTCCGCCCGCTTTCGCTGCACATACGCGGCGGCGGCGAGTTCTTCATCGCTCATCGACTCCATCCATGGATTCTGTCTCCAGGCCCCTGCACCGCCAATAAGCCGTCCGGCCGGGCCGCGATGGCGCATCGGCCAGTCCCGGGTTTTCCCTTATTCCTGGGGACAATGCTGGGGACAACCGCGGGGACTTCGGTCGAGATCGTTGCCTGGCGGGGCCTGCGACACGATGCCTCCAAAAGCAGCACCCTTCAGGGCTGGTTCCGGGTCTTGGCGGGGGCGGACTTCGACGGCGTCGCGACGCTGGTGACCAGCAGGGCCCAGGCGACGACGCTGAAAAGCGTGCCGCCCCAGCCGAACCCGGTCCTGCAGTCGACGGCGAAGAACTGCGCCACCAGCGGAAAGCTGTCGACGATGATCATTCCCGTGTAGGCGGGGAGATGGAAGAGATAGCCGGCCCAGGTGACGAGATCGGCGATCGTGATGGTGCCGTCGGCGTTGGCGTCGAGCGCCTGCTGGACGGCGTCGCCGGCCCGGGAGCCAACCCACCAGCGGCGGCAGTGCTCGCTGTCGTTGACGATGCGCATTCGGATGCTCTCCTCGAATTCATCATGGCTGTCGCGCACGAGAGACGTGCTGCGCAGTGTCGTCGCACGGCAGGCGGATGGCAAAGGGTTCGAGGGGGTGGAGCGTCTCGGCCTCGATAATCGGTTTCATGAAATGCAGCGTTTGCGGTGGCACCGCCTTTACCAGCCGGGCCGTCCTGTGGGACGGCCTGATCTCCGAATGGCAACTCTCGCGGGCCGAGGCGGATTACGTCGACCGCCAGCAGGGCGAGACCTGCAACGCCTGCGGGACGAACCTGCGCTCCGTGGCACTGGGCGACGCGGTCAGATCATTCCTCGGCACTACCCTGCCGCTGCGCGAAGCGGTGAACACGGCGGCTGGCCGAAGCCTGTCGATACTGGAAATCAACGAGGCGGGGACCCTGACGCCGGTGCTTCGCCAATTCGGCGGCTACGTGTTCGGGGCCTACCCGGAGGTCGACATGCACGCGATCCCGTATCCCGACGCGACTTTCGACGTCGTGATCCATTCCGATACGCTCGAACACGTGCCAAACCCGGTGCATGCCCTGACGGAATGCCGCAGGGTGCTGAAGCCAGGGGGCGCGCTCTGCTTCACGGTGCCGATCATCGTGGGCCGAATGACACGCGATCGCGCCGGCTTGCCGAAGAGCTACCACGGCGACCCGAGCACGGCGACGGACGACCTGGTCGTCCAGACGGAGTTCGGCGCTGACGCATGGACCCATGTGATGGAGGCCGGCTTCGACCGCGTCAACATGTACGCGGTCGGCTATCCGGCAGCCATCGCTTTCGGCGCGTACCGGGCTGTCGAACGGGAGGCCTGAAGGAAGGCCCGCAACTGTGGTGCGGGCTTCCAAAGAGTGGCGCGGCTGGCAGGAATTGAACCCACGATCCATCTCTCTTCGGCACAGCGCCTGTTCGAGCCGCCTGTGCAGCACGGTTTCGATCAACCAGGGAGTCTTGCGTGACAACGCCAAGCTGGCGCCCCTCCTGTCGCCCCGCGTCCCCCGCCTGCCGAACTTGAACTCTCAACGCAGGCAGAAAGAGATCGGCAATTCAACGAGGCCCAGATTCTGGAATTGGAGACCACCAATCTCGAATGGCGTGGGCACGACGCGGGGTTGGATCAACCTCAGCTTGGCCGCGTCAGCACTGCCGACCAAACCAACGAGAACCAAGCCCGACAGGCTCAGCAGGCGGGACAGGAGATCAAGCTCGCTCGCATCGTGGCTGAGACCGTTGACGGCACCGTCCCGAATACGACCCGCGTCCGGATGCGCCTCTGACAGTCGTGAACGGGTAGAGGCGAGCGGCCGGACCTGAAATTCACGCGAAGCGTCGCGCAAAAAAGAAAAAGGGTCAGGACGCTAACGTCCTGACCCTTACAGAGAGTGGTGCGGCTGGCAGGAATTGAACCCACGACCCCTTGGTTCGTAGCCAAGTACTCTATCCAACTGAGCTACAGCCGCACAGCTTGCGATTATAGCATGCATTTCAGCTACCTTTCCAGCCAATGGCCGGAACGAAGCTCAACGACATGCGGACGATTCGTCCCGGACTGTCACCGGAGAGGAATCCGAGTCTGCGAAGACTCTCGATCGCACATGGAGTCTAACCCATGGCTCACGAGAGGTCGGTGGTAGGCCGTCCTGGGCTTGAACCAGGGACCAACGGATTATGAGTCCGCTGCTCTAACCAACTGAGCTAACGGCCCACGCGCCACGGATTCTAGTGGGCCGCGCCGCCCCGCCCTACTTGCGGTGGCTCAGCGCGTTGGTGACCAGCTTCGACGTGATGTCGACGATCTGGATCATCCGTTCGTACGGCATCCGGGTCGGGCCGATCACCCCCAGCGTGCCGACCACCTGGCCATCGACCTCGTAGTTCGCGCTGACGATCGAGAGGTCGTCGAAGGGCACCACCTGGCTTTCGCCGCCGATGAAGATCCGCACGCCCTCGGCCTGGCTCGAGACATCGAGCAGGCGCATCAGCTGCGTCTTGTGCTCGAACAACTCGAAGGCGCGCCGGAGATGCCCCATGTCGCTCGAGAAGTCGGTCACCGCGAGCAGGTTGCGTTCACCCGAGATGACGACCTCTTCCTGGGCCTCGATCATCACCTCGGAGCTGACCTGCACGGCCGCCTGCATCAGCGCCGCGATCTCGCCGCGCAGCTGCTCGACCTCGGATTGCAGCCGGTCGCGCACCTGCTCGATCGACAGCCCGGCGAAATGGGCGTTGATGTAGTTCGCGGCCTCGACCAGCTGCGACTGCGTGTAGTCGACCTCGGGGAAGATGACCCGGTTCTGGACGTCGCCGTCGGGCGCCACGATGATCACCAGCAGGCGGCGGTCCGACAGCCGCAGGAACTCGATCTGCCGGAACACCGAGGCCCGCCGCGGCGCCATCACGACGCCCACGAACTGCGACAGGTTCGACAGCAGGTGGGCCGCGTTGGCGATCACCTTCTGCGGCTGGTCGGCGGCCAGGCTCGGCGCCGAGGCGAACTGCTCGCGCTCGGCGGTCAGCATGGTGTCGACGAAGAGGCGGTAGCCGCGCGCGGTCGGAATCCGACCCGCCGAGGTGTGGGGGCTTGCGATCAGCCCCAGCACCTCGAGGTCGGACATCACGTTGCGGATCGTCGCCGGCGACAGATCCAGCCCCGGCGCACGGGACAGCGTGCGCGAGCCGACCGGCTGCCCGTCGGCGATGTAGCGCTCGACGAGAGTCTTCAGCAGCAACTTGGCACGGTCGTCCAGCATCGAATGATTTTAATGTTGTAATTTGTGAATGAGCTCCCGCTTTCGGCATGTCGCACTGATCGGTAAATACCAGGCCTCCGGCGCCCGGGCGCAGTGCGGCGCGCACGACAACGTGATGGAAGGCATCGGCACCTTCCTCGAATCGCAGGGCTGCAAGGTGTTCGTCGAGAAATCGCAGACCGACCCGGTCGAAACCGGCCCCTACCCGGCGCTGACGGTCGAGGAGATCGGCCAGCAGTGCGACCTGGGCCTGGTGGTCGGCGGCGACGGCACCATGCTCGGCATCGGCCGCCAGCTGGCGCCGCACGATGTGCCGCTGATCGGCATCAACCGCGGCCGCCTCGGCTTCATCACCGACATCTCGCTCGACAACTACCAGGCGACGCTGATCCCGATGCTGGCCGGCGAATACGAGGAAGACCTGCGCACCCTGATGAAGGCCAAGGTGATCCGCGACGGCCAGTCGGTGTTCGACACCCTGGCCATGAACGACGTGGTGGTCAACCGCGGCGCGACCTCGGGCATGGTCGAGCTGCGGGTCACGGTCGGCCGCCACTTCGTGGCCAACCAGCGCGCCGACGGCATGATCATCTCGACGCCCACCGGTTCGACCGCCTATGCCCTGTCGGCCGGCGGGCCACTGCTGCATCCGGCGGTGCGCGGCTGGGTGCTGGTGCCGATCGCGCCGCACACGCTGTCGAACCGGCCGCTGCTGCTGCCCGACGCCGACGAGGTCACGATGGAACTGGTGGGCGGTCGCGATGCGAGCGCCAATTTCGACATGCAGTCGCTGGCCTCGCTGGCCATCGGCGACCAGGTGATGGTGCGCCGCTCGGACTATCGGGTGCGCTTCCTGCATCCCAAGGGCTGGAGCTATTTCGACACCTTGCGCAAGAAGCTGCATTGGAACGAAGGGGGATCTTGAGATGGCGTTGAGGCGCATTGCGCTGCGGGACTTCGTGATCGTGCGGGCCCTCGAGCTCGATTTCTCGGCCGGGTTCACGGTGCTCACCGGCGAGACCGGTGCCGGCAAGTCGATCCTCATCGACGCGCTGCAGCTGGCGCTCGGCAACCGGGCCGATGCCGGCGCGGTGCGCGAGGGTGCCGAACGGCTCGACGTCAGCGCCGAATTCGACGCCGACCCGGGCCTGGCCGGCTGGCTGGACGAAGGCGGCTTCGAGGCCGGAGACGCCCTGCTGCTGCGCCGCACGGTCGACCTGCAGGGCCGCAGCCGCGGCTGGATCAACGGCAGCCCGGCGACCGCCACCCAGCTGCGGGAACTCGGCGACCGGCTGCTGGACATCCATGGCCAGCACGCCTGGCAGAGCCTGACCCGCCCCGAGGCCGTGCGCGGCCTGCTGGATGCCTATGCCGGCGTCGGCACCGGCGCGCTCGACAGCGCCTGGCAGGCCTGGCGGCAGGCGATCGGCGCACTCGACACCGCCCGCTCGGCCCAGGATTCGCTGCAGCGCGAACGCGAGCGCCTCCAGTGGCAGGTCGCCGAAGTCGCCAAGCTGGCGCCGGGCGACGACGAATGGGAAGAGCTGTCGGCCAGCCACGGCCGGATCTCCAATGCCCAGGCCCTGACCGACGCCGCCGAAGGCGCCGCCAGCGCCCTCGAGGACGACGACAGCGGCGCCCTGGCGGCCCTGAGCCGCGCCGTCGCGCTGCTGCAGAACTGCGAGCACATCGAGCCCGAATTCAAGGCGCTGGGCGAGGTGCTCGCCTCGAGCGTGGCGCAGGCCTCGGATGCCGCGCATTCGCTGCACAGCTACCTGCGCCAGGCCGACACCGATCCCGAGCGGCTGGCGGAACTCGACGAGCGCATGGGCAGCTGGATGTCGCTGGCGCGCCGCTACCGGCGCCCGCCGGCCGAGCTGCCGGCCCTGCTGGCGGGCTGGCAGGCCGAACTGAAGGCCCTCGATGCCCAAAGCGACCTCGACGCGCTGGAGCGCACCGAGCAGGCCGCGCAGCAGGCCTACCTGAAAGAGGCCAAGGCGCTGGCCAAGGCCCGCAAGCAGGCGGCGCCCAAACTTTCGCAGGCGGTCACGCAGGCCATGCAGGACCTCGGCATGAAGGGCGGCCGCTTCGAGGTCGCGCTGCAGCCTTTGGCGCAACCCGGCCGTGCCGGCCTCGAAGAGATCGCCTTCCTGGTCAGCGGCCATGCCGGCAGCACGCCGCGCTCGATCGGCAAGGTGGCCTCCGGCGGGGAGCTGTCGCGCATCGCGCTGGCGATCGCGGTCACGACCAGCGAACTCGGCGCCGCCCAGACCCTGATCTTCGACGAGGTCGACGCCGGCGTCGGCGGCGCGGTGGCCGAGACCGTCGGCCGGCTCATGAAGCAGCTCGGCCGCGACCGCCAGGTGCTGGCCGTGACCCACCTGCCGCAGGTGGCGGCCTGCGCCGACCACCATCTCGTGGTCGCCAAGCGGCAGACCCCGGCCAAGGGCCAGGTCGCCGCGCGCACCGAAAGCAGCGTCGCGGTGCTCGACGCCGAGGGCCGGGCCCAGGAGGTCGCGCGGATGCTGGGTGGCGAACGCGTCTCGCGCACCTCGCTCGCGCATGCGCGCGAGATGCTGGGCCAGAAGACGGAGGCCGCGGCATCGTGAACCTCGAACTGGTCCTGATCACCGGCATGTCCGGCTCCGGCAAGTCCGTCGCGCTGCACGCGCTCGAGGACGCCGGCTACTACTGCGTCGACAACCTGCCGCCCGAGCTGCTGTCGCCCTTCATCGCGCTGCAGCAGGAGCAGCAGGCTACCAAGGTGGCGATCGCGATGGACGTGCGCAGCGGGATCTCGCTGCCGCTGGTGCCGCAGCAGTTGGAGGCGCTGCGCCAGCAGGGCGTTTCGCTGCGCTCGCTGTTCCTCGACGCCACCACCGATGCGCTGGTGCGCCGCTATTCCGAAACGCGGCGCCGCCATCCGCTGTCGCGCCAGGAAGGCCGCACCGACATGCCCGAGCAGCAGCGGGTGCTGATGCAGGCGATCGAGCTCGAACGGGAGCTGCTCGCCGACCTGCGCGACGGCGCCGACGTGATCGACACCAGCATCATCCGGCCGCCGCAGCTCCAGAGCTACGTCAAGGCGCTGATTTCGGCGCCCGACAGCAGCTTGACGCTGGTGTTCGAATCCTTCGCCTTCAAGCGCGGCGTGCCGCTCGATGCCGACTACGTGTTCGACGTCCGCATGCTGCCCAATCCGCACTACGTGCCGGCCCTGCGCGCCCTGACCGGCCGCGATGCGCCCGTGATCGAGTGGCTGCGCGAGCACGAGGACGTGGCGCGCATGTACGGCGACATCGAGCAGTTCCTGCAGCGCTGGCTCGACGCACTGGCGCGCGACCATCGCAGCTACGTGACGGTGGCGATCGGCTGCACCGGGGGCCAGCACCGGTCGGTGTTCCTGGTCGAGCAGCTGGCGCGCGGCTTCGGCGAACGCTGGGCGGCGCTCAAGCGCCACCGCGAGCTCGACGGGGCCTGAGGGCCTCAGCCGCCCAGCAGCTTGCGCACCGGCGCCGGCAGTCCCAGGCCGTGCCACTCGGCGCCCGCGAACCAGTCGCCCGTCTCGGCCAGTGGCCGCGCGCCGCGGCTCTCGACCGCGACCGGATGCAGATGCAGGTCCTTGTGCGTCAGCACGTGCACGAACGCGGGCTCGTCGCGGGCGCCGGCACGGTCCCGGGTGCCCAGGGTCTGCAGCAGCGCCTCGCGGCTGTCGAACACCGGCAGGCTGTAGAGGCCGGCCCAGATCCCGCGCGCGGGCCGCTTTTCCAGCCACACCCGCCCTTGCGCGTCGCGCGCCAGCAGCATCCAGAGCGACTGCGCGCTGCGCCGCAGCTTGCGGGTCTTGACCGGGTAACTCTCGGGCGCACCCTGCTTGCGCGCCGCGCACAGGTCGCCGACCGGGCAAATCATGCAGCTGGGCTTGCGCGGCAGGCAGACGGTGGCGCCCAGGTCCATCAGGCCCTGGGTGTAGCGGGCGATGGCCTGCGGATCCTCGGCCGGCGGCAGCAGCCCGGTAGCCTCGTTCCACAACAGCCGCTCCTGGGCGGCGGACGACAGGTCGCCGTCGAAGGCCAGCAGCCGCGTGAGCACCCGCTTGACGTTGCCGTCCAGGATCGCCACCCGCTCGCCGAAGCAGAAGGCCGCGACCGCCGCCGCGGTCGAGCGGCCGATGCCGGGCAGGCTCTGCAACTCGGCCGCGCTGCGCGGGAATTCGCCGCCGAAGCGCGCCACCACCTCCTGCGCGCAGCGGTGCATGTTGCGCGCGCGGCTGTAGTAGCCGAGTCCGCTCCAGAGCCCGAACACCTCGTCCTCGGTGCCCGCGGCGAGCGCCGCCACGTTCGGAAAGCGCTCGAGAAAGCGCGCGAAGTAGCCGAGCACGGTGCTCACCTGGGTCTGCTGCAGCATCACCTCGGACAGCCAGACGCGATAGGGATCCTGGGTGTTCTGCCACGGCAGCTCGCTGCGGCCGTGGCTGGCCTGCCAGGCGACGATCCGCTCGGCAAAGCCCGCGACGCGTCCGCCCGGACTTTCAGGCGACAAGTTCGGTCCGCGCCGCGGGGGCGTGCGGCGCTTCGTTGCTCGCGAGCAAGGTGGTGAGTTCGGCCAGCCGACGGTGCAGCTCGCCCAGGTTGGCTTCCTGCGCCGACAGCTCGGCCAGGCGCTCGTCGAGGTTGCCCGCGGCGCCCTGGATGCGCTCCACGGCCTCGATGCGCTTGGTGAAATTGCGCCGCCGTTCCTTGAGCTGGGCGTCGAGCTGGGCGCCGGCGCCCTTGCTCCAGCGCTCGACCTCGGTCATGGCCGCCTCGTTGACCACCCGCAGCCGGCTTGCCAGCGCGCGCACCAGCTTGTCGCAGAAATCGGGCTGCGCCAGCTTGAGCATGTTGCCCACGCCCAGGTAGTGAATGTGGCTGCGCTCGATCTGGTCGAGCTGCTGCTCGAAGCCCGACAGGTCGGGCTCGGGCGGCGCCTGCAGCGTGAAGCCGTGTTCGGCGTTGAGCTGGCGGAAGGTGGCGTGCAGCATCGACTGGATCTCGGCGCTGGTCGCCTGCACCTCGCGCAGGTTGTTGCGCAGCGATTCGAAAGTCTCGCCATAGACCTTGCGCACGCTGAACTTGATGCCGCGCCGCTTCAGCGCCGCCGACAGGCGGCCCATGTCGGCCTTGAGCGCGGTGCTGCCGAGCACCGCGTAGACCTCGCGCAGCAGCTTGCCCTGCACCGAGCGCAGCGCGAGGATGCGGGCGTTGCTGCCTTCGAACTCGGTCTGCTCGGCCTCGATGCGGGTGCGCATGTGGCGGATCACCGAGCCGTTCTTGCCGCGCAGGCCCTGCAACTCCAGCGCCTGCTCGGACAGGTCGCGCTGGCGCACGTTGAGGATGCGCGCCGCCTCGGTCCTGAGCGCGACGATGCCGGCGTCGACGGCCAGCCGCAGCATGGTCTCGCGCTTGCCGAGCAGGCCTTCGCCGAGCACCGCCTCCAGCGCCGGCAGCCGGCTCGCCTGCAGCAGCGGCACGTCGCGGCGGATCTTGGCCTGCAGCCCCTTCTGCGCCGACACCGGCAGCACCTGCGGCAGCGGCACGCCCAGCAGCTCGGCCGCGCCCTTGCGCTGGCGCTGGATCTGGGCATCGATCTGGGCCGGCGTGCTCAGGATGTCCCACATCGTGTCGATCTTGTTCAGCACCACGATGCGGGTCTCGCTCAGGTCGCCCTCGGTGACCAGGTGCTGGCGCCAGATGGCCAGGTCGGAGCGGGTCACGCCGGTGTCGGCACCGAGGATGAAGACCACCGCATGGGCCTGCGGAATCAGGCTCACCGTCAGCTCCGGCTCGGCGCCGATCGCGTTCAGGCCGGGCGTGTCGAGGATCACCAGCCCCTGCTCCAGCAGCGGGTGCGGCATGTTCAGCACCGCATGGCGCCAGCGCGGGATCTCGACCCGGCCATCGGCATCGGGCACCGGGTTGTCGTCGGGGACGTCGTCGCTCCAGAAGCCGAGCGCGCGCGCTTCCTCCAGCGGCACCCAGCGCACCTCGGCGACCTTGCCCATCGCCTGCGACAGCTGTTCGGCGTTCTCGACGTCGATCGCGATCTCGGTCCAGCGCTCGGGCTCGTCGCGCCAGTGGGCGAGCGAATGGGCTTCGAGCCGGGTCTCGATCGGCAGCAGGCGCAGGCTCGGCTGCAGCGCCGGGTCATAGCCCAGCTCGGTCGGGCACATGGTCGTGCGGCCGGCGCTGGCCGGCATGATCCGGCGCCCGTAGCCGGCGAAGAAGATGGCGTTGATCAGCTCGGACTTGCCGCGCGAGAACTCGGCCACGAAAGCCACCATGACCTTGCTGGTGCGCAACTGCGACTCCAGGTCGCGCAGCCGCTCGGCAACGCTCTGGTTGAGCAGGTCGTTTTCACTCAGCCAGCGGGACAACCACTTGAGGCGGTGCGCGAAATTGCGCCGCCAAGCGCCGTGCTTGTCGAATTGCTGATTGAAGGAATCGGTCAAAGCAGGATTTGTAAGGGGGACTTACAAAATATAGCATCGGAGGCTGCGTACTGCGTCATTCGCCGTTGGGATTCAGTGCTTTTGGCACACCGGGCAGAAATACGTGGCCCGCTGGCCCTGCCGCATCATCCGCACCGGTGTCGCGCAGACCCGACAGGGCTCGCCCTTGCGGCCGTAAACCGTGGCCTCGAGCTGGAAATAGCCGCTCTGGCCGTCGACGTTGGAGAAATCGCGCAGCGTGCTGCCGCCGCGCTCGACCGCCCGCGCCAGGATGTCGCGCACCGCCGCATGCAGGCGCAGCGCCCTCGGCCGGCTGATGCGCGCGGCCGACAATGTCGGCCGGATGCCGGCCAGGAAGAGGGCTTCCGAGGCGTAGATGTTGCCCACGCCCACCACCACGTCGCCGGCCAGCAGCACCTGCTTGATCGGCGCGCGGCGGCGCCGCAGGCCGGCATGGAAGGCCTCGAAGTCGAAGCCGTCGCCGAGCGGCTCCATGCCCAGCCCGCCGAGCAGCTTGCGCGCCAGCGGCGATGCCTCGCCCTCGACGTAGACCACGGCGCCGAAGCGGCGCGGGTCGTTGAGCCGCAGCGTGCCGCGGCTGGTGACGAGGTCGAAGTGGTCGTGCGTGCCGGGCGCCGGCAAGGCGGTGTCGAAGCGCAGGCTGCCCGACATGCCCAGGTGCATCAGCAGCAGGCCGGCATCGAGGTCGACCAGGAGGTACTTGCCGCGCCGGCGCACGCCGAGCACGCTGCGCCCCACCAGGTCGCCGGGCTCGACCGCCAACGCCCAGCGCAGCGGCTTGCCGATGCGCACCGCCTCGACGCGGGCGCCCAGGATGCGATCCGCGAATCCGCGGCGGGTGACTTCGACTTCGGGGAGTTCTGGCATGGATGAGCAGGCTGACACGAAAACACGCCGGCGTTGAGACCCCACGTGCCATGGCGCAAAAGCCTTGGATTATTATGACTGCGATGACCTTCTCGCTCCGCCGATCCCGCCTTGCGGCGGCCGCTTTCCTGGCCCTGATCGCGCTTGCGGCGCAAGGCCAGCCCCAGCCCCCCGCCCCCCTCGTCGATCCGGCACAGCCTGCGGCCACGCCGGAATCCACCAAGGCCGGCGGGCCGGCCCAGCCCTCGGCGATGACCGCCGACCTGTTCTACGAAGTGCTGCTGGGCGAGCTCAGCGCCCGCTCCGACCCCGGCGCCGCCTACGGCCTGGTGCTCGACGCCGCCCGCCGCGCCCGCGACGGCAAGCTGTTCCAGCGCGCGGTCGAGATCGCGCTGCAGTCGCGTTCCGGCGACTCGGCCCTCGAAGCCGCCCGCGCCTGGAAGGACAGCATGCCCGAATCGCGCGAGGCGCGCCGCTTCGAGCTGCAGATCCTGATCGCCCTGAACCGCATCGCCGAGACGGTCGAGCCGCTGCGCGCCGAGATCGCCGCCACGCCGCAGATCGAGCGCCCGTTCCTGATGGCCGTGATCGCGCGCAACTACGCGCGCGCCACCGACAAGAAGCTCGCCGCCTCGGTGGTCGAACAGGCCCTGGTCGACGAACTGGCCAACCCCGCGACCGCGGGCGCCGCCTGGGCCACCGTCGGCCGGCTGCGGCTGGCCGCCGGCGACAGCTCCGGCGCGCTCGATGCCGCCATCAAGGGCCAGCAGTTGGACCCCTCCTCCGAAGGCCCGGCCATGCTGGCGCTCGAGATCATGGATCCGGGCCAGCCGCTGGCCGAGCCGATCGTCAAGCGCTACCTCGCCGGCCCCAAGGTCCTGCCCGAAATGCGCGTGGGCTATGCCCGCGCACTGGTCGAGGGCCGCCGCTACGCCGAGGCCTCGGCCGAACTCGCCGCCCTCACCGCCGCCCGCCCGGAGCTGCCCGAACCCTGGCTGCTGCTCGGCAGCCTGCAGACCCAGGGGCGCCAGGACAAGGCGGCCGAAACCTCGCTCAACCGCTTCATCTCGCTCGCGCCCGGCATTCGCGACCCCGAGGGGCGCGAGCGCGGCCTGACCCAGGCCTACCTGCTGATGGCGCAGCTGGCGGAGCGACGCAAGGATTTCGCCGCGGCCGACGGCTGGCTGGCCCGCATCGACAGCACCGACGACCTGGTCGGGGCCCAGGCGCGCCGCGCCGCGCTGCTGGCCCGCCAGGGCAAGCTGCCGCAGGCCCGCGAGCTGGTGCGCAGCCTGCCCGAGCGCACCGCCGACGAAAAGAAGCAGAAGTTCCTCACCGAAGTGCAGCTGCTGCGCGACGCCAAGCAGTACCAGGCCGCCTTCGACATGCTGGCCCAGGCCAGCGCCGCGGCACCCACCGACGTCGACCTGATCTACGACCAGGCCATGGTGGCCGAGAAGCTCAACCGCCTCGACGACATGGAGCGCCTGCTGCGCCGCGTGATCGAGCTCAAGCCGGACAACCAGAACGCCTACAACGCGCTCGGCTATTCGCTGGCCGATCGCAAGGTGCGGCTCGAGGAGGCGCGCACGCTGATCCAGAAGGCCGTGCAGCTGGCACCCGAAGACCCGTTCATCGCCGACAGCCTGGGCTGGGTCGAATACCGGCTCGGCAACACGACGGAGGCGCTGCGCATCCTCGAAGACGCCTACAAGCGCCGGCCCGACCCGGAGATCGGCGCCCACCTGGGCGAGGTGCTGTGGGCCGCCGGCCAGCGCGACCGCGCGGTGAGCATCTGGAAGGAAGCGTCGCTCGCGGATGCCGACAACGAGACGCTGCAGGAAACGCTCAAGCGCCTGCACGTGAAGCTTTGAACCGGCGCGGCTGGCTGCTGGCCGGCGGCGCTGCCCTGCTGGTGCTGACGGGCTGCGCGAGTCCGGGCGGCGCACTCGGACCCGGCGCCCCCACCGAGGCCTGGAGCGGGCGCCTGTCGCTGCGCCTCGAGGGCGACGCCAGCCAGAGCTTCGCGGCCCTGTTCGAACTGCGCGGCGCGCCGCGGGCCGGCGACCTGATCCTCACCAGCCCGATCGGGAGCACGCTGGCCCAGCTCCACTGGGCGCCCGGCGAGGCCGTGCTCAGGAACGGCAGCGAGACCCGTCGCTACGACTCGGTCGATGCGCTGATCGAGGCCGCCACCGGCGCCGCGATCCCGGTCGGCGCCCTGTTCGCCTGGCTGGCCGGCCGCGACGAGGCGGTGCCCGGCTGGCGGCCCGACCTGTCGCAAGTGGCGGCGGGCCGGCTGCAGGCCACGCGCGAATCGCCGGCGCCCCGGGCCGACCTGCGGATCGTCTTCGAACGCGCATGAAGGCGCTCTACGACCTGCCGGCGCCGGCCAAGCTCAACCTTTTTCTGCACATCACGGGCCGGCGCGCCGACGGCTACCACCTGCTGCAGTCGGTCTTCATGCTGATCGACTGGTGCGACACGCTGCATGTCGAGCGCCGCGCCGATGGCGCGATCAGCCGCGAAGACCTGACCACGCCGCTGCCGGCCGACGACCTGGTCGTGCGCGCGGCCAGGGCCTTGCAAGCCGAGGCGCGGACGCCGCTGGGGGCCCATATCGGGGTCGCCAAGCAGGTGCCGGCGCAGGCTGGCATGGGCGGCGGCTCCTCCGATGCGGCCACCTGCCTGCTGGCCCTGAATCGCCTCTGGGGGCTGAACCTGCCGCTCGCGACGCTCGAACGGCTCGGCCTCGCGCTGGGCGCCGACGTTCCTTTCTTCCTGCGCGGACGCAACGCCTGGGTCGAGGGAATCGGGGAGATAATCACGCCCGTCGAGCTCGCGCCGGGCTGCTTCGCGGTCGTGAAACCACCCGAGGGACTCGATACCCGAGAGATTTTTTCAGCTGAAGATCTGCAACGCGCAACTCCTACTGCTATAATCTCGGGCTTTGCTGCACATAGCGAATCGCGTCAGGGTCAAATCGAAAAACGATGGGGCTTTGGCAGGAACGACCTGCAGCCAGTTGCCCAGCGGCTTTGTCCCGCGGTCACCGACGCCATCGAATGGCTCGGCCACCAAGGACTCGAGGCCCGGATGACCGGTTCGGGAAGCTCGGTGTTTGCAGCAATGCCGCAGGACGCGGAACTCGCCGAGGCCCCCGAGGGCTGGCAGGTTCGCAAATGCAGCAATCTGGCCGTTCATCCCCTCGTGGGTTGGGCGGTCTGAGAAGATAATCAGGTCGCTCACGTGATCTGATGCGACATATATCGGTTGACGACATTGGTCGTCGACCCGTGTAGGGGAGTCGCCAAGCTGGTTAAGGCACTGGATTTTGATTCCAGCATGCAAAGGTTCGAATCCTTTCTCCCCTGCCAAATTCACTCACGAGAATTTTGGCGGCTCTCTCGAAAGAGCCATTTCGCATTGCCGGGACGCACTCATGCAGGCTCAACACCCTGATTTCATGGTTTTCACCGGCAACGCCAATCCGGGCCTTGCCGCCGAGATCTCGCACAACCTGGGCACTTCGCTGGGTGCCGCGCGCGTCGGCCGCTTCTCCGACGGTGAAGTTACCGTCGAGATCAACCAGAACGTGCGTGCCCGCGACGTGTTCGTGGTCCAGTCGACCTGTGCCCCGACCAACGAAAACCTGATGGAACTGCTCATCATGGTCGACGCGCTCAAGCGCGCATCGGCCGAGCGCATCAGTGCCGTGATCCCCTACTTCGGCTATGCGCGCCAGGATCGCCGTCCGCGTTCCAGCCGGGTGCCGATCTCGGCCAAGGTGGTGGCCAACCTGCTCGAGACCGTGGGCGTGGCCCGCGTGCTCACCATGGACCTGCACGCCGACCAGATCCAGGGTTTCTTCGACATCCCGGTCGACAACATCTATGCCTCGCCGGTGTTGCTGGGCGACCTGCGCCAGAAGAACTACGAAGACCTGATCGTGGTCTCGCCCGACGTCGGCGGCGTGGTGCGCGCCCGGGCGCTGGCCAAGCAGCTCAACTGCGACCTCGCGATCATCGACAAGCGCCGCCCGCGCGCCAACGTGAGCGAAGTCATGCACGTGATCGGCGAGATCGACGGCCGCAACTGCGTGATCATGGACGACATGATCGACACCGCCGGCACGCTGGTGAAGGCGGCCGAAGTCCTGAAGGAACGCGGCGCCAAGAAGGTCTATGCGTATTGCACGCACCCGATCTTCTCGGGCCCCGCCATCGAGCGCATCGCCCAGGGCTCGGCGCTCGACGAAGTGGTCGTGACCAACACGATCCCGCTGTCCGACGCCGCCGTCGGCTGCACCAAGATCCGCCAACTGTCCGTGGCGCCGCTGATCGCCGAGACGATCCAGCGCATCGCCAAGGGCGAGTCGGTAATGAGTTTGTTCTCGGACCAGGAAAACCTGTTCTGAGACTTGAGCCGGGCTTCCCGCAGCGGAAGCCCATTTTGAAAACCGGAGCCGCACTGGTCGCGGTCGGCTTCCACAGGAGTTATCCATGAAATTCGTCGCTTTTGAGCGCGCCAAGCAGGGCACGGGTGCGAGCCGCCGTCTCCGCATCACGGGCAAGACCCCCGGTATCGTCTACGGTGGCGAGGCCCAGCCCCAACTGATCGAGATCGATCACAACGCGCTGTGGCACGCCCTCAAGAAGGAAGCCTTCCACTCGTCGATCCTCGAGATGGAAATCGCCGGCGCCGCCACCAAGGTGCTGCTGCGCGACGTGCAATACCACCCCTTCCGCCAGCTCGTGCAGCACGTCGACTTCCAGCGCGTCGACGCCCGCACCCGCATGACGGTCAAGGTGCCGCTGCACTTCAAGGGTGAGGAAGAGTCCGTGGCCGTCAAGCTCGACCACAACCTCGTGAACCACGTGATGACCGAACTCGAAGTCAGCTGCCTGCCGGCCGACCTGCCCGAGTTCATCGAAGTCGACCTGTCGGGCCTGACCAAGAACGCCACCGTGCACGTCAACGACATCAAGCTGCCCAAGGGCGTGAAGTTCGTGAGCCACGGCAAGGTCAACCCGGTCGTGGTCTCGGCCGTGCCGCCGCTGGTCGCCGAAGAGCCGGCTGCCGGCACCGAAGGCGCTGCCGCCGAAGGCGCTGCTGCACCGGCCGCCAAGGCCGATGCCAAGGCACCCGCGAAGAAGAAGTAATTCTTTTCCGCCATCGCGACTCGACGGCCCGCCCAGTGCGGGCCGTTTGCATTTGGCGGGCCCACGTCACAATCCCTTCCCATGATCAAGCTGTTTGTAGGCCTCGGAAATCCGGGCCCTGAATACGAGGCCACGCGCCACAACGCGGGCTTCTGGTGGATCGATGCGCTGGCCCGCGACCTGAAGCTCACGCTCGCGCCCGAGCGCAGCTACCACGGGTTGGTGGCGCGCACCCAGGTCGGCGGCAAGCCGCTCTGGCTGCTCGAGCCGCAGACCTTCATGAACCTCTCGGGCAAGTCGACGGCCGCGCTGGCGCGCTTCTTCAAGATCGAGCCGAACGAGATCCTGGTCGCGCACGACGAACTCGACGTGGTGCCGGGACAGGCCAAGCTCAAGTTCGGAGGCAGCCACGCCGGCCACAACGGGCTGCGCGACATCCATGCGCAGCTCGGCACCGGCGACTACTGGCGCCTGCGGCTCGGCATCGGCCATCCGGGCGTCAAGTCCGAGGTCGTGAGCTGGGTGCTCAAGAAGCCGCTCAAGGAACAGCGCGAGGCGATCGATGACGCGATCGTGCGCTCGCTGCACGCCTTCCCGGCCCTGGTGGCCGGCGAGATGGACAAGGCGACCCTGCTCATCCACACGAGCAAGCCGCCGCGCCCCAAACCACCGCGGCGCGAGCCCGGCGACGGGGGTGCACCCGCCGCGGGCTAGCGGAAGGAAGCGAGAAGAAGGGAGTGAAGAAAAATGAGACTGTCACATGCACGAATCGCCAACCGCAGCAGCCTGCTGCTGGCCGGCGCCTGTCTGCACTGGGCCGCCACGGCACAGAGCGCCAGCGGCATCTGGCGCTGCGGCAACACCTATACCGACCGGCCCTGCCATGACGGCCAGACCCTGCCGCTCGACGAGGCGCCGGGCGCGGACCGCCAACGCGAGGCCGACCAGGCGACGCGCCAAGCCCGTGCCGAGGCGCAGCGCATGGAGCGCGAGCGCCTGCGGCTCGAAGCCGCGCAGGGCCCCGGGCAGGCGACCCTGATCGACAACGCGCCCCGGGCCCGGGCGGCCGCGCCGGAACACCGCGAGAGCTCGATGAAGAAGGGCAAGCCGAGGAAAGACCCGCAGTACCTGAGTCCGCGCGACCCTTCGGCAGCGCCGAAGAAGAAGCGCGTCGCGAACGACTAGGGCACCGGGACCGGCCCGGGCTGCGCCGCAGCCTTGGCCG
Organism: Variovorax davisae; assembly: GCF_030316845.1. GTDB lineage: Bacteria > Pseudomonadota > Gammaproteobacteria > Burkholderiales > Burkholderiaceae_C > Variovorax > Variovorax davisae. The sequence goes on along the minus strand of NZ_JASZYS010000004.1, from coordinate 251,176 downwards.
CCTTCTCGGCCGCCAGCCGCTCGAACTTCTGCCACAGCGTCTCGCGCGTCTCGACATGCGCGGGATTCGTCGGGATGCAGGCGACCGGGCACACCTGCACGCACTGCGGTTCGTCGAAGTGGCCCACGCATTCGGTGCACTTGTGCGGGTCGATCTCGTAGATCTCCTCGCCCATGTAGATCGCGTCGTTGGGGCACTCCGGCTCGCAGACGTCGCAGTTGATGCATTCGTCGGTGATCATCAAGGCCATGGGCTCGATTATCGATGCTCCCGGGCACGGACGTTGCGTGTCGGGTTATGCTGCGCCCCGCCCTATGAGTCTGTTCCTGTTCAAGCGTTTCCTGACCCTGATCGCCACCTTGATCGGCGCCTCGGTCATCGTCTTCCTGGTGCTCGAGATCCTGCCCGGCAACGCCGCCCAGATGCTCATGGGCCCGGACGCCGCGCCCGAGGCGGTGGCCGCACTGGCCGCCAAGCTCGAGCTCGACCAACCGGCCTGGACGCGCTACTGGCACTGGATCGGCGGCCTCCTCACCGGCGAGCTCGGCGACAGCTATGCCTACAGCTCGCCGGTCCTCGACCTGATCCTCGAACGGCTCGCGCTGACCGTGCCGCTGGCGCTGCTGGCGATGGCCTTCACGACCGTGCTGGCGCTGGCGGTCGGCGTGACGGCAGCGGCGCGCCACAACAAGCTCGGCGACGTCGGCCTCATGGGCCTCACGCAGGTCGGCATCGCGATCCCCAACTTCTGGTTCGCGATCCTGCTGATCCTGGTCTTCTCGGTGCAGTTGCAGTGGTTCTCGGCCGGCGGCTTCGAGGGCTGGGGCGAAGGCATCCTGCCGGGGCTCAAGGCGCTGCTGCTGCCGGCGCTGTCGCTGGCCGTGGTGCAGGCCGCGATCCTGGCGCGCATCACGCGCTCGGCGGTGCTCGAGGTGATGCGCGAGGACTTCGTGCGCACCGCGCGCGCCAAGGGCGTGTCGCAGCGCGCGGTGCTGTGGAGCCACGTGCTGCGCAACGCGATGATCCCGGTGGTCACGGTGATGGGCATGCAGTTCTCGGAACTGCTGGCCGGCACCATCGTGGTCGAGAACGTGTTCTACCTGCCGGGGCTCGGCCGGCTGATCTTCCAGGCCATCAGCAACCGCGACCTGATCGTGGTGCGCAACTGCGTGATGCTGCTGGCCGCGATGGTGGTCATCGTCAACTTCGTGGTCGACGTGCTGTATGCCGTGATCGACCCGCGCATCAAGGCTTCCGACATATGAGCGCAGTACCCACGGCGGTGCCCAGCGCGGCCGCCTTCAAGGTGCCCGGCTTCTGGGGCCGGGCGCTGCGGCACCGCAGCTTCACGATCGGCGCCGTCCTGAGCCTGCTGCTGGTCGCAGCGGCCGCCGTGTCGCTGGTCTGGACCCCCTGGTCGCCCTACGAGTTGGACCTCGCGAGCAAGCTGCAGAAGCCGAGTTGGGCGCACTGGCTCGGCACCGACACCTTCGGCCGCGACGTCGCCTCGCTGCTGCTGGTGGGCGCGCGCGCCTCGATCCTGGTCGGCGTGATCGCGGTCGGCATCGGCCTCACGGTGGGCACCGCGCTCGGCCTGCTCGCGGCCGCCCGCCGCGGCTGGGTCGAGGAAGCGATCATGCGCCTGACCGACTTCACGATGGCCTTCCCGGCGATCCTGTCGGCGATCATGATGACGGCGGTGTTCGGCGCCGGCATCGTCAACGCGATCGTCGCCATCGGCATCTACAACATCCCGACCTTCGCCCGCATCACGCGGGCCTCGGCCAACGCGATCTGGTCGCGCGAGTACGTGGCGGCCGCGCGCGCCTGCGGCAAGGGCGCGTTCGCCATCACGATGCAGCACGTGCTGCCCAACATCTCGGCGGTGCTGATCGTGCAGATCACGATCCGCTTCGCGGTCGCGATCCTGGCCGAGGCGGCGCTGTCCTATCTCGGCCTGGGCACGCAGCCACCGCAGCCGTCGTGGGGCCGCATGCTGAGCGAAGCCCAGACCATGATGTTCCAAGCCCCCCTGCTGGCTGTCTTCCCCGGCATGGCGATCGCGCTGGCGGTGCTGGGCCTCAACCTGCTGGGCGACGGCCTGCGGGACCTGCTCGACCCCCGCCTGGCCCGCGCCCGCTGAAGCTCCCCATGCCTCTTCTCGAAGTCAACGACCTTCATGTGCAACTGCAGACGCAGCGCGGCCCGGCCGAAGCCGTGCGCGGCATCGGCTTCACGCTGGAGCGCGGCGAGACGCTGGGCATCGTCGGCGAATCCGGCTGCGGCAAGTCGATCACGGTGCAATCGCTCATGGGCCTGCTGCCGGCCAGCGCCAAGGTCAGCGGCAGCATCCGCTTCGACGGCACCGAACTGGTCGGCCTGCCCGAGCGCGAGATGTGCAAGCTGCGCGGCGACCGCATCGGCATGATCTTCCAGGAGCCCATGACGGCGCTGAACCCCGTCCACACGATCGCCCGCCAGGTCGGCGAGCCGCTGCGGCTGCACCGCGGGCTGTCGTCCGCCGAGGCGCGCAAGGAGGCGCTGGCGCTGCTCGAGCGGGTCGGCATTCCCGATGCGGCCTCGCGCCTCGACGCCTATCCGCACCAGTTCTCGGGCGGCCAGCGCCAGCGCATCGGCATCGCGATGGCGCTGGCCTGCGGGCCCGACCTGCTGATCGCCGACGAGCCGACCACCGCGCTCGACGTCACGATCCAGAAGCAGATCCTCGAGCTGATCCGCGGCCTGGTCGCGGAACGCGGGATGGCCCTGATCCTGATCTCGCACGACCTCGGCGTGATCGCCGAGAGCGTCTCGAAGATGCTCGTGATGTACGGCGGCAGCGTGGTCGAGAGCGGGCCGACCGCCGCCGTCTTCGCCGAGCGCGCGCATCCCTACACCCAAGGCCTGTTCGCGGCCCGCCCGGCGCTCGGCGCGCCGCGCGGCCTCCGGCTCGCGACCATCCGCGGCAGCGTGCCGGAACTGGTCGACCTGCCGCCGGGCTGTCCGTTCGCGGGCCGCTGCCGCTACACGGTCGACGCCTGCGAGGCGACGCGCCCGCCGGCGGTCCCGCTGCCGCACGACCACCGGGTGCGCTGCATCCGGCTCGACGAGATCGCCACGCAAGAAGGGTTGGCCGCGTGACCGCCCGCTTCGACCCCGATCCGGATTCGGCGGCGCTGCTCGAAGTCACGGACCTCGTGCGCCACTACACCCTGCCGCGCGAGCGGCTGTTCGGCCCGGCGCCCAGCGTCCAGGCGCTCAACGGCGTGAGCTTCAGCGTCCGGCCCGGCCAGAGCCTGGGCATCGTCGGTGAATCCGGCTCGGGCAAGTCGACCATCGCGCGGCTCGTGATGGCGCTCGACCGGCCGAGCTCGGGCAGCGTGAAGCTGCTCGGACGCGACCTGCACGCCCTGCCCAAGGATCAACTGCGCGCCGCGCGGCGCGATCTGCAGATGGTGTTCCAGGACCCCTACGGCTCGCTCGATCCGCGCCAGACGGTCGCGCGGATCGTCGCCGAGCCGCTCGAGGCGCTGGCCGAGACCAGCCGGGCCGAGCAGCGCGAGCGGGCCGGCGAATCGCTGGCCGCCGTCGGCCTGCGCAGCACCGACCTGCACAAGTATCCGCATGAATTCTCGGGCGGCCAGCGCCAGCGCATCGCCATCGCGCGGGCCCTGATCACGCGGCCGAAGCTGATCGTGGCCGACGAGCCGGTGAGCGCGCTCGACGTCTCGGTGCAGGCCCAGGTGCTCAACCTGATGCAGGACCTGCAGCAGCAGTTCGGCATCAGCTACCTGCTGATCAGCCACGACCTGGCGGTGGTCAACCACCTGTGCGACGAGGTCTGCGTGCTGCACCGTGGCATCGTGGTCGAGCGCGGGACGCCGCAGCAGCTCTTCGCACATGCGCAGCATCCCTACACCCGCGCGCTGCTGGACGCCGTGCCGCGCGCCGAACCGCTGGCGTCTGCATGAGCAAATGCTTGCCCCGCGGGCGCTGCTTCGCGATGATGTAACACTGTATTTCCCATCCGCCTTTCCCTGGAGCCCTGAACCATGCTGAATCGCCGCACCCTCCTGACCACCGCCGCACTCGCCACCGTGCCGCTCGCGCTGCCGCAGGCCGCACTGGCACAGGGCCGAAAGGACGCCATGGTGATCGGCATGGCGCTCGAGCCGCCGGGTCTGGACCCGACCGCCGGCGCCGCCTCGGCGATCGGCGAGATCGTCCTCTACAACGTCCTCGAGACGCTGACCAAGATCAATTCCGACGGCAGCGTCACGCCGCTGCTGGCCGAGAGCTGGGAGGTCTCGCCCGACCTGCGCACCTACACCTTCAAGCTGCGCCGCGGCGTCAAGTTCCAGAATGGCGAGCCCTTCAATGCGCAGGCGGTCAAGTTCTCGTTCGACCGTGCCGGCGGCGAGAAGAGCACCAACAAGGACAAGCGCACCTTCGCCAACATCAGCACCCAGGTGGTCGACGACGCCACGGTCGTGATCATCAACAAGGAGATCGACCCCGACCTGCCCTTCGTGCTGGGCCAGGCGACCTCCGTCATCGTCGAGCCCAAGAGCGCCGACAGCAACGCGACCAAGCCGGTCGGCACCGGCCCCTACAAGCTCGACAGCTGGAACAAGGGCAGTTCGCTGGTGCTCGGCAAATGGGACGGCTTCCGCAACCCGGGCGCCGCCAAGCTCAACAAGGTCAGCTTCCGCTTCATCTCCGACCCGGCGGCCCAGGCCGCCTCGCTGCTGGCCGGCGACGTCGACGCCTTCCCGCGCATCGGCACGCGCGTCGTGCCGCAGTTCAAGAACAACCCCCAGTTCCAGGTCATCCTGAGCGGCTCGCGGGCCAAGACCATCCTGGCGATCAACAACAAGCGCAAGCCGCTGGACGATGTGCGCGTGCGGCGCGCGATCCTGATGGCGATCGACCGCAAGGCCTTGATCGAGGGCGCGGTCGACGGCTTCGGTGTGCCGATCGGCAGCCACTACGTGCCGGGCGCCGCAGGCTATGTGGACACCACCGGCGTGAACCCGTTCAACATCGAGAAGGCCAAGGCGCTGCTGGCCGAGGCCGGCGTGAAGACGCCGATGGAACTCACGATGACGCTGCCGCCGCCGCCCTACGCGCGCCAGGGCGGCGAGATGATCGTGGCCCAGCTGGCCAAGATCGGCATCAACGTGAAGGTCCAGAACGTCGAATGGGCCCAGTGGCTCAGCGGCACCTACGGCGGCGGCCACGACTTCGACCTCAGCATCGTCTCGCACGTCGAGCCCTTCGACCTCGGCAACTATGCCAAGGCCGACTACTACTGGGGCTACCAGTCGAAGGACTTCAACGCGCTGTTCGACAAGATCAAGACCACCGGCAATGCGGCCGAGCGCAACAAGCTGCTCGGCGACGCCCAGCGCCTGCTGGCCAGCGATGCGGCCAACGGCTTCCTGTTCCAGCCCCAGTGGCCGACCGTGGCGAAGAAGAGCGTGCGGGGGCTGTGGAAGGACATGCCGATCTTCGTCAACGACCTGTCGGCGCTGTCCTGGTCGTGACCGGCGCACTGCATGACCTGTCGGCGCGCGAGCTGATCGCCGGCTACCGCGCCAAGCGCCTGTCGCCGGTCGAGGTGACGCAGTCGGTGCTGGACCACGTCGGGCGCTGGGAGCCGCGGCTGCAGGCCACCTGGCTGCTGCGCCCCGAGGCGGCGCTGGATCAGGCCCGCGCGGCCGAGGCGCGCTGGGCCCGCGGCGAGCCGCTGGGCCCGCTCGACGGTGTCCCGACCACGATCAAGGAAAACATCGCGACCCGCGGCGACCCGATGCCGGCCGGCACCGCGGCCACCGACCTGCGGCCGGCGGCGGTCGACGCGCCGCCCGCGGCCCGGCTCAAGGAAGCCGGCGCGGTGATCCTGGCGAAAACCACCATGCCGGACTACGGCATGCTGTCCTCCGGCCTGTCGAGCTTCCATGCGCTGGCGCGCAATCCCTGGGACCTGTCGCGCACGCCGGGCGGCTCGAGCGCCGGCGCCGGCGCCGCGGCGGCCGCCGGCTACGGCCCGCTGCACATCGGCACCGACATCGGCGGCTCGCTGCGCCTGCCGGCCGCCTGGTGCGGCATCTTCACGCTCAAGCCCAGCCTGGGCCGGATCCCGATCGACCCGCCCTACATGGGACGCGCCGCCGGCCCCATGACGCGCACGGTGGCCGACGCGGCGCTGATGATGGCGCCGCTGTCGCTGGCCGACGCGCGCGACAGCATGAGCCTGCCGCCGGAGGCGATCGACTGGTCCGGCTTCGACGTCGGTGTCGAGCACCTGCGCGGCCTGCGCATCGGCCTGCTGCTCGACGCCGGCTGCGGCCTGGCGGTGGAGCCCGAGATCCGCGCCGCGGTCGCGCATGCGGCGCGGCTGTTCGAACGCGCGGGCGCGATCGTCGAGACCCTGCAGCCCTTCATGACGCAGGCGATGCTCGACGGCATGGACCACCTGTGGCGCATGCGCTCGCGGGTCGACATCAACGCGCTGCGCCCCGACCAGCGCGCCAAGGTGCTGCCCTACATCCGGCAGTGGGCCGACAGCGCGGAGGGCTTCAGCGGCGAGCATGTGTTCCGCGCCTTCAGCCAGTTCCACGCGACCCGGGTCGCCGCGGTGGCGGCCTGCGCCGGCTACGACTACGTGATCTCGCCGACCGCACCGAACCTGCCGGCCGCCGCCGAGGCGCCGTCGCCCACCAACGACCCGCTGCGGCCGCTGGAGCACATCGGCTTCACGGTGCCGTTCAACATGTCGGAGCAGCCGGCGGCCTCGATCAACTGCGGCTACAGCAGCGGCGGATTGCCGATCGGGTTGCAGATCGCCGGAAAGCGGTTCGACGACCTGGGCGTGCTGAAGGTCTCGCGCGCCTTCGAGCAGATCCGCGAGGCGCAGCGGCCCTGGCCCGAACCGCCGCGCGACTGAGCGGCGACGCCATGCGCAGCACCGACAGTCTCGGCAATCCGGTCACGCTCGACGACGCGGCGAGCCTGCCGGCGGTCAATGCCTTCGTCGAAGGCTTCATCGCCTGCGAGGCGCGGGCGGTCGACACCCTGGCCGCCGCCCATGACCCGAGCCCGCTGGTGCAGGCCTACTGCGCCACCCTGCACCTGTTCGCCGAATCGAAGGACGCGGCCGCCAACGCGCGCCCCTTCCTCGAACGTGCGCAGGCCGGCGCCTCGCGCGCCACCCCGCGCGAGCAGCGCTACATCGAGGCCGTCGCGGCCTGGGCCGCGGGCGACATCGCGCGCGCGGTGGCGCTGCACCAGGAGCAGGCCCTGGAGCATCCGCGCGACCTGGCCTCGCTCAAGCTCGGCCAGTACCACTGCTTCAACAGCGGCGACTGCCCCGGCATGCTGCGGCTCGCGCTGGCCGCGCTGCCGGCGTCCGGCGACGTCGCGTACCTGCACGGCATGGCCGCCTTCGGCTACGAGCAATGCCACCTGATGCGCGAGGCCGAGGCCAGCGCCCGGCGCGCGATCATGATGCGGCGCAAGGAGCCATGGGCGCACCATGCGCTCGGCCACGTGATGCTGACCGAGGGGCGCCTGGACGAAGGGCTGGCCGTGATGCGCGCGCTCAGCGACACCTGGGTCGGACTCAACTCCTTCATGGTCACGCACAACTGGTGGCACGTGGCCCTGTTCCTGATCGACCTCGGCCGCGACGCCGAGGCGCTCGAGGTCTACGACCGCGAGGTCTGGGGCGTGGTCAAGGACTATTCGCAGGACCAGATCGGCGCCGTGTCGCTGCTGGCCCGTTTCGAGCTCGCGGGCATCGCGGTCGGCGATCGCTGGCAGGACCTGGCCAACCACCTCGCGCAGCGCCTCGACGACCACGTGCTGCCCTTCCTGGACCTGCAATACCTCTATGGCCTGGCACGCGCCGGCCGGGACGAGGCCGACGTCCTGCTGCGCCACATCGAGAGCTTCGCGCCGAACGCGCCGCCTTCGAGCCGCGAGGCCTGGCAGCAGGTCTGCGTGCCCGCGGCGCACGGGCTGCGCGCCCATGCCCGCGGCGACTTCGCGGCGGCGATCGACGGGCTGGGACTGGCGCTGCCGCGGCTGGCCCGGATCGGCGGCAGCCATGCCCAGCGCGACCTGTTCGAGCAGGTGTACGTGGATGCGCTGGTGCGCCTCGGCACCGAGGCTTCGCTGGCCGGCGCGCAGGGCATCCTGCAGCAGCAGGTCAACCGCCAGCCGGAGTCGCTGCGGCTGCGCCGGCAGGCGGCCGCGGTCTGCAGCCGGCTCGGCCTGCCCGCGTTCGCCTGATCAGCCCGCCGCCACCTGGTGGGCGGCCATCTGCTCCAGCGCCTTGACCAGCGCCGAATGATCGAGCTGGTCCCAGCCGTGGGCGGCGCAGGACTGCATCAGCTGCGCCGCCGAGGCGGTCTGCGGCAGCGACACGTCCATCTCCTTCGCACCCGCGAGCGCCAGGCTCAGGTCCTTCTGGTGCAGCGCGATGCGGAAGCCCGGATTGAAGGTGCGCTTGATCATCCGTTCGCCGTGCACCTCCAGGATGCGGCTGGCCGCGAAGCCCCCCATCAGCGCCTGCCGCACCTTGGCCGGATCGGCGCCGGCCTTGCTCGCGAACAGCAGCGCCTCGCCGACCGCGGCGATGTTCAGCGCCACGATGATCTGGTTCGCGACCTTGGTGGTCTGGCCATCGCCGTTGCCGCCCACCAGCGTGATGTTCTTGCCCATGGCCTCGAGCAGCGGCCGGGCGCGCTCGAACACGGCTTCGTCGCCGCCCACCATGATCGTCAGGCTGGCCGCCTTGGCGCCGACTTCGCCGCCCGACACCGGTGCGTCGAGGTAATCGCAGCCGAGTTCGTTGATCTTCTTGGCGAAGCGCTTGGTCTCCATCGGCGCGATCGAGCTCATGTCGATCACGGTCTTGCCCTTGGAGAGGCCCGCGGCGACGCCGTCCTCGCCGAACAGCACCTGCTCGACGTCGGGCGTGTCCGGCAGCATCAGGATCACGACCTCGGCCGCCCGCGCGACCTCGGCGTTGGTCTTGCAGACGGTGGCGCCCTGCAGGGCGTCGGGCACCTTGCTGCGTGTGCGAACGACCATCTCGTGGCCGGCCTTCATGAGGTTCTGCGCCATCGGCGCGCCCATGATGCCGAGGCCGATGAATCCGATCTTCATGTGATGTTCCCTTTCAGTAGGAGGTGGAGCCGGATGCGGCCGGGGCGGCGCGCATCTTGGAAAGCACTTGCTGCGAGCCGGCGGCGATCAGGCGCGCGTCCGAGCTCACGGTGACGAACTGGAAGCCCTTGGCGATGCGCGCCAGCGCCCCCTCGGGCGTGCCGTTGTGGATGCCGGCCACCAGGCCGTGCGCCTTGGCGCGCTCGAGGATGTGGTCGATCGCCTGGGCCGCCGGCGGGTCGACGTCGTCGAACACCGGCCGGCAGCCGAGCGCCAGCGAGAGGTCGGACGGCCCGATGTAGACCGCGTCCAGCCCCTCGACCGACATGATGGCGTCGAGGTTCTCCAGCGCCTGCGCGGTCTCGATCATGGCGAAGGTGACGATGGTGTCGTTGGCATGCTGGGCGTAGTCGGCGCCGCTGTAGAGCAGCGCGCGCACCGGGCCGAAGCTGCGCGTGCCGCGCGGGGCGTAGTGGGTGTAGGCGACCAACTTGGCGGCCTCGTCGGCGGTGCTGATCATCGGGCAGATGACGCCGTAGGCGCCGGCATCGAGCGTCTTCATGAGCGCGCTCGGGTCGAGCCAGGGCACGCGCACCACCGGCACCGTGCCGGTGGTGGAGATCGCCTGCAGCATCGGGATCATCGCCTGGTAGTCGACCACGCCATGCTGCAGGTCGATGGTCAGCGAGTCCCAGCCCTGGTGGGCCATGGTCTCGGCCGAGAACCCGTTCGGGATCGCGAGCCAGCCGTTGATGGCGGCGCCTCCCGACTTCCACAGCGTGCGCAGGCGGTTTTCTCTCATAGGGACTCCTTGGGGGTCAGCGGTCGAAGGCCGGCCGCTTGGGATCGAATTTCCAGCCGGGAATCAGGCTCTGCATCGCAGCCGCATCATCGCGCGAGCCCAGGCCGTGCTGCTTGTAGAGCTGGTGGGCCTTCTCGACCTCGACCATGTCGAGCTCGACGCCCAGGCCCGGCTTCTTCGGCACCTGCACGTGGCCGCCGACGATCTGCAGCGGCTCTTTCGTGAGGCGCTGGCCGTCCTGCCAGATCCAGTGGGTGTCGATCGCGGTCACGCGGCCCGGCGCGGCGGCGCCGACCTGGGTGAACATCGCCAGCGAGACGTCGAAGTGGTTGTTCGAATGCGAGCCCCAGGTCAGGCCCCAGTCGCGGCAGGTCTGGGCCACGCGCACCGAGCCGGCCATGGTCCAGAAATGCGGGTCGGCCAGCGGGATGTCGACCGACTGCAGCGCCAGCGCATGGCTCATCTGGCGCCAGTCGGTGGCGATCATGTTGGTGGCGGTCGGCAGGCCGGTGGCGCGGCGGAACTCGGCCATCACCTCGCGGCCCGAGAAGCCTTCCTCGGCACCGCAGGGGTCCTCGGCGTAGGCGACCACGCCGCGCATCCGCTGGCCCAGGCGGATCGCATCCTTGAGCAGCCACCCGCCGTTCGGGTCGAGCGTCACGCGCGCTTCGGGGAAGCGCTCGTGCAGCGCGACGATGGCATCGACTTCCTCGTCGCCGCGCAGCACGCCGCCCTTGAGCTTGAAGTCGTTGAAGCCGTACTTGTCGCGCGCCGCCTCGGCCAGCCGGACGATCGCCTCGGGCGTCATCGCCTTCTCGTGGCGCAGCCGGAACCAGTCGTTGTCGGCCTCGGGCTCGCGGGCGTAGGGCAGATCGCTCTGGTCGCGGTCGCCGACGTAGAACAGGTAGCCCAGCATCTCGACGGCGTCGCGCTGCTGGCCTTCGCCGAGCAGGGCGGCGACCGGCACGCCCAGGTGCTGGCCCAGCAGGTCGAGCAGCGCCGACTCGATGGCGGTCACGGCGTGGATGGTGGTGCGCAGGTCGAAGGTCTGCAGGCCGCGGCCGCCGGCATCGCGGTCGGCGAACTGCTTTTGCACCTGCTGCATCACGCGCTGGGCGTTGCCGATCGACTGGCCGACCACCAGGTCGCGGGCGTCCTCGAGGGTCCGGCGGATCTTCTCGCCGCCGGGGACTTCACCGACGCCGGTGCGGCCGGCGTTGTCGCTGAGGATCAGGATGTTGCGGGTGAAGAAAGGGCCGTGGGCGCCGCTCAGGTTGAGCAGCATGCTGTCGCGGCCGGCGACCGGGATCACGCGCAGGTCGGTGACGATGGGAGTGGAGGGGGACATGGCGGGTCTCTCAATCGATGCTGATCTTGCCTGTCTCGATCACTTTCTTCCAGCGGGCGAACTCCTGCTGCTGGAACTTGGCGAACTGCTCGGGCGTGTTGGCGACCACTTCCAGGCCGATGGCGGTGAACTGCTGCTTCACGGCGGGGTCGTTGAGCGCCGCAGTCATCGCATCATGCGCCTTGCTGCGCAGCGCCGGCGGCAGGCCCTTGGGCGCGACGATCGCCTGCCACGAATACACCTCGAGGTTCTTGACGCCGGCCTCGGCGGTGGTCGGCACGTCGGGCAGCACCGGCGAACGCTTGTCGCCGGTGACCGCCAGCGCCCGCAGCTTGCCGGCGTTGATGTTCTGCACCACCGCGTTGACGTTCTGGAACGAGGCATCGACCTGGCCGCCGAGCAGGTCGGTGATGGCCGGCGCACCGCCCTTGTAGGGCACGTGCAGGCCGCTGGTGCCGGTCTGCTGCCAGAAGAGTTCGGCCGTGAGGTGGTCGCTCGAGCCGTTGCCCGAGGAGGCGAAGGTCATCTTGCCGGGTTGGGCCTTGAGGTTCGCGATGACGTCGGCCACGGACTTGTGCGGCGACTTGGCCGGCACCACCAGCACGTTGGGCGCCTGCACCGCCACCGTGATCAGGTCGAAGTCCTTCAGCGCGTCGTACTGCATGCCCTTGATCAGGTGCGGTGCGATCACCAGCGGGCCGAGCGAGGTCACGAGGAAGGTGGCACCGTCGGGTGCGGCCCGCTTCACGAAGGTGGCGCCGATGGTGCCGGTGGCCCCGGCCTTGTTGTCGACCAGGAAGGACTGGCCCAGCTTCTCGCCCAGCCGGGGCGCGATGGCACGGGCCACCATGTCGGTCGAGCCGCCGGGCGGAAACGGGACCACCAGCGTCACGGGTTTCTGGGGCCAGTCCTGGGCCTGGGCACCGAGAGCCGCGAGGCCGAGCGCCAGGGTGCCGAGCAATTTCTTCATGTCTGTCTCCTGCGAGTGAATTGAAATGGTAGCGCTACCTTCAATGACCAGATGATAGCGCTACCTTGCAAAAACAAGTACCTGGGGTTTGTACCGATCAGGCGCTCTGGCGCTCGATGATCGCGAAGCCGATGTCGACCACCCGCGGGCCGCGCTGGCCGCCTTCGGCCCGGTCGACGATGAACTGCGCCGCCTGGCGGCCGATCGCGGTGCCGTCGATACGCACCGTGGTCAGGGCCGGGTGGAGGTCGGCGGCGAACTCGAGGTCGCCGAAGCCGACCACCGCCAGCTGGCCGGGCACCGCGATGCCGCGCGCCTGCGCCTCGGTCATGACGCCGAGCGCGAGCAGGTCCGAGCTGCAGAACACGGCGTCGATGGCCGGCGCATCGCGCAGCAGTTCGGCCAGCGCCGCGCGGCCGCTCTTGAGGGTGGTCGGGGCCGGCACCCGCACCACGGCCACCTCGGGCAGGCCGATGGCCCGCGCCGTGTCCTGGAAGGCCTGCAGCCGGCGGAAGGCGCGCTCGTCGTCGCCGGCGATCACGGCCAGCCGGCGCCGGCCGCGGGCATGAAGGAATTCGACCACCGCGCGGCCGACCGCCGGATGCGAGAAGCCGACCAGCATGTCGAGCGGCGTCGGCGTCAGGTCCCAGGTCTCGACCACCGGGATGCCGGCCGCCAGCAGCCGCTTGCGGCCCTCGGTCGAATGCATGATGCCGGTCAGCACGATGCCGTCGGGGCGGCGGCCGATGATGGCCTCGAGCAGCGCGTCCTCGCGCGAGTCGACATAGCCGCTCTGCCCCAGCATCAACTGGTAGCCGCGCTCGGCCAGCTCCTGGGTCAGCGCCTGCACCGTCTGCAGGAACACCGGGCCGGCGATGGTCGGCACCACCGCCGCCACCAGCCGGCTGCGGGTGGACGCCAGCCCGCCGGCCAGCACGTTGCGCACGTAGCCGGTGCGCTCGACGGCCGCGGTGACCTTCTGCAGCACCTCGGCCGACACCTGCCGGGGGCTGCTCAGCGCGCGCGAGGCCGTGATCGGCGCCACGCCGGCCAGCTTGGCGACATCGTGCAAGGTGACCGCGCCGCTGCCGCGGCGGGCCCGTCGGACCGGAGGCTCCTGATTGCTCATGGCCCGGATTCTAGGCCTCCGGTAGCGCTACCGATCCCGTTTCGCGGCCCGGTGCCCGATGTCGAAATCGTTGCGGCCGCTGCGGTCGGTGCCGCGCAGCAGCCAGAGCGGCCGGCGGGCGAAATCGACCGCCACGCCGCTCTTGCCGTCGACCGGCCGCAGATGGCGCTCGAACACCGAGGTCGCAGGCATGTAGCGCAGGGCGACGCCGGTGCGGCGTTTCGCGGAGGTGTTGGCCTGGGCGCCATGGACCATGTAGACATCGTGCAGCGACATCTGGCCCGGCTGCAGTTCGAGGTCGACCGCCGAGGCCTCGTCGAAGCTGCCCGCCGCCAGGCGCTGGTTGAGGGTCAGGTCGGTGCGGTCTTCATGCAGGTGCTCGTGCAGCACCTGGCCGCGGTGCGAGCGCGGAATGACGCGCAGGCAGCCGTTCTCGACCGTCGACGCTTCCAGCGCCACCCAGACCGTGCAGTTGGCCAGCGGCCGGATCGGCCAGTAGTGGCCGTCCTGGTGCCAGGGGGTCTCGTAGCCTTCGGCCGCCGGCTTGCAGAACACGTGGCAGCCCCACAGGATCACGTCGTCGCCGATCACGCCTGACACCAGCTCGACGATCTCCGGGTCCATCGCCAGTTCGAGAAAGCGCCGGCTGCCGCGCACGCCCTCACCGTTGTCGCCTTCGACATGGGCCGAGACCAGCTTCTCGGGACGCACGCCGGGGTTGTTGCGGATCAGTTCGTCGAGCGCCTCGCGCATGGTCGCGACCCGCGCCTCCGGCAGCCGGAACTGCGGGATCACCCAGCCTTCGGACTGGTACTGCGCGATCTCTCGTGCGGACAGTTGCGCCATGTGTGCACCTCGTGGAGGCACCCATTATGGGCAGTTCAGCCGCCGTAGCCAGGCGGCGGGACGAAGCCGCCGAACGCGCGCTCCACGGCCTCGGCGAAGGCGATGGTCGTGCGGTCCTCCAGGTACGGGCCGATGACCTGCATGCCGACCGGCAGCCCCTCCTCGCTCAGGCCGATCGGCATCGCGGTGGCGGGCAGGCCGGTCAGCGTCGCCAGGCTCGACCAGGGCGACTGGTCCTTGTAGGCGATCTCCTGGTCGTCGACCTGCAGCCGCCGCGCCTCCATCTCGCCCGCATCGTGCAGGAAGGCGGGCGTCGGCGCCACCGGACACAGCACCACGTCCCATTGGCCGAACAAGGTGCGCCAGCGGTGCGCCGTGGCGGCCCGCAGGCGGTCGGCGTGGATCCAGTCGCGATGGCTGATCCCGGCCTCGGCCCCCGGCATGTCGGCCCCTAGCTGGGCCCACAGCAGCTGGCCCCAGAGCGACGCCAGCCGCGCCAGGTCGGGCAGCAGCGGGCTGCCGCGCTCGACCTGGCAGCCGGCGCGCGCCAGCTTGTCGGCCAGGCGCTGCAGGGCCGAGCGGACCGCCGCCGAGGTCGGCACCAGCGGATGGGTGTCGAGCACCAGCACGCGGAAACCCGCCAGCGCGGTGTGGCGCGCCGGCGGCAGCGCCAGCCGGTACGCGATCGCCTGCGCATCGTCCGGGCCGGCGACGACATCGAGCGCCAGCCCCAGGTCGGCGGCGCCGCGCGCCATCGGGCCGACCACCGCGAGATCGACCCAGGGGTCGGCCGACAGGGCCGGCGTGCCCGGCGGCGCGCTGCCGCGCATCGGCACCAGGCCGTGCGTGGGCTTGTGCGCGAAGACGCCGCAGAAATGGGCCGGCACCCGCAGCGAGCCGACCAGGTCGGAGCCGAATTCGAGCGACACGAAGCCCGCCGCCAGCGCCGCCGCCCCGCCGCCCGACGAGCCGCCGGGCGTGCGTGCCAGGTCCCAGGGATTCTTCGTGGTGCCGTAGACCGGGTTGCTCGATTGCCAGTCCGCCAGCTGCAGCGCCACGTTGGTCTTGCCGATGACGATGGCGCCGGCCGCCTTGAGCCGGCGCACCAGCACCGCATCCTCGGCCGCCGGCGGCAGGCCGGTGCCGGGGATGCCCCAGGTGGTCGGCAGGCCCTCGACGTTGAAGGCCTCCTTGACCGTGACCGGCACGCCCAGCAGCGGGCGGCGATCGCCGCGCGCCAGGGCGGCGTCGGCGGCCAGGGCAGCGGTGCGGGCGCGCTCGAAATCGCGCACCACGACGGCATTGAGCGCCGAGTCGAACTTCTCGATGCGCTCGACGGAACGCGCCAGCAGCGCGGCGGCCGAGGTCTTGCCGGCTTGCAGGGCGGCGACGAGTTCGCGGGTGGTCGCGTAGTCCATGGGCGTGGGCTCGGTGGGTTTCACACGCCCCGATGATGGCCGCGCCTGGCGGTGGATGCTTGATGCGGCTTGCTGCGCGCTTGACGAATCTTGCGGACTCGTCGGCCTGTGCCGCAAGGCCTCAGGTCTTGAGATGCCGCCGCTGGTCGTACGTCGGCTGCGCCGGCAGGTCCGCCAGATGCCGGGTATCGGCCCAGTCGACGATCTCGATCTGGTCCGGCTTGGCCGCCTCGGCGATGCGGATGCGGTTGAAGCCGGCATTGGGGATGTCGCTCTGGCGCGGCCCGTTGAGCCCCAGCCCGCGCGCGGTGCGCCAGACCATGTCGAGCACGCCGCCGTGGGTCACCACCAGCAGCCGCTGCCCCGCGTTCGCCGTCGCGATGCGGCCCAGCGCCTCGATGATGCGGGCGTGGAACTGGCGCGCCGATTCGCCCTCGGGCATCGCATGGTCCTCGCGGAACTGCAGCCAGTCCTCCCAGGCGCGCGGGTGCCGGGCCTGGATCTCGTCGGCGCGCATCCCCTCGACGATGCCGAAGTTCTGCTCGCGCAGCGAGACGGTGGTGAGGATCTCGAGCCCGAGCTGGCGCGCGGCCGGCGCCGCGGTCTGCTGCGCCCGCATCAGGTCGCTGCTGATCAGCTGCTGCACCGGTTCGCCGGCCAGGCGCAGCCCGAGGCGGCGCGCCTGCTCGTGGCCCATGTCGTTGAGGGGCACGTCGATGTGGCCCTGGAAGCGCAGCTCGCGGTTCCAGTCGGTCTCGCCGTGGCGGATCAGGATGAGTTCGGTGGGAGTGGACATAGGCGGGGTCTATTCTCCCCGCAGCCGGTGTCAGGCACGCGACCGTGCGCACTTCACCGAGAATCCGTGCATGCCAAGCCTCGTGTTGCTGCCCGGACTCGCCTGCGACGAACGCCTCTGGGAGGCCCAGCGGCCGGCCCTGCCCCCGGCGCTCGATGTCCGCGTGAGCGACGCCCACATGCGCTGCGACCGCATCGAGACCATGGCCGCTGCCGTGCTGGCCGACAACCCAGGACCGTTGATCCTCTGCGGGGCCTCGATGGGCGGCATGGTCGCGATGGAGGCCGCGCGGCAGGCGCCCGCACGCATCGCCGGCCTGGCCCTGCTCGGCACCAACGCCCGCGCCGAAACGCCCGAGATGTTCGAGCTGCGGCGTTCGGCGATCGAGCTGTTCGAGAACGGCGAGGCCCGCGACGTGATCGAGCTGAACGCCGGCTTTGCCTTCCACGCCTCGCGCGGCGGCGACGCCCCGCTGTTGCGGCGCTACGTCGAGCTGGTGCTCGATGCCGGCGTGGCACAGTTGGTGCGGCAGAACCGGGCCCTGATGGCGCGCCCGGACGCCCGCCCCCACCTGTCCTCGCTGCGCTGTCCGGTGCTGGTGATGTGCGGCGACGGCGATCGCCTGACGCCGCCCGACTGCTCGAGCGAGATCGCCGGCCTGGTGCCGCAGGCCGAGCTGGTCTGGGTCCCGCAGTGCGGCCACATGCTCACGATGGAGCGGCCGGAGCTGGTCAACGCCACGCTCGGGCCCTGGCTGGAGCGCCTGCTGCTCGCGCCCTGAATTCAGTGCAGCCGGCCGCCGGTCTCGCGAATGTCTTCACGGACGGCGAGCGCCGTGGCGAGCGCGACGCGCAGCCCGGCGACCATGGTGGCCAGCGCCATGCTCGCCTGCCCCGGCAGGCGCGCCGCCTGCTCGGGCAGGTACGGGACGTGGAGGAAGCCGGCCCGCATGCCGGGCACCTGCCGGGTCGCGGCCCGGTGCATCAGCCCGAAGAACAGGTGGTTGCAGACGAAGGTGCCCGCGCTGTTCGACACCGCGGCCGGGATGCCCGCGGCCCGCAGGTCGCGCACCATGGCCTTGATGGGCAGGGTCGAGAAGTAGGCCGCGGGCGCGCCCGCCACCACCGGCTGGTCGATCGGCTGGTGGCCGGCGTTGTCGCCGATGCGGCCGTCGTCGAGGTTGATCGCCACCCGTTCGGGCATCAGCTCGCTGCGGCCGCCGGCCTGGCCGACGGCCAGCACCAGCTGCGGCTGCAGTTCGTCGATCGCCGCGTCGAGCGCGCGCAGGGCGACGCCGAAGACGCAGGGGATGCGCCGGGCGTGCACCACGGCAGCGCCCACGCGCCAGCCGTCGAGCGCCCGCACCGCCTCCCACGAAGGGTTGACCGTCTCCCGGTCGAAGGGCTCGAAGCCGGTCAGCAGGACGTTCACGTCGCCGCGACCGCGATGCCTTCGGCCGCCAGCCGCTCGCGGATGCGGCGCGCGAAGGCCAGCGCATGCGGGCCGTCGCCGTGCAGGCAGACGGTCTGCGCATTCACCGCCACCAGGCTGCCGTCGATGGCGCGCACCTGGCGGTCGCGCACCAGCGACAGGGTCTGGG
Organism: Variovorax davisae; assembly: GCF_030316845.1. Classification (GTDB taxonomy): domain Bacteria; phylum Pseudomonadota; class Gammaproteobacteria; order Burkholderiales; family Burkholderiaceae_C; genus Variovorax; species Variovorax davisae. Next base: position 233,093 of record NZ_JASZYS010000004.1, on the reverse strand, counting down.
CCAGCGAGGCTTCTTCGTCGTCGATCAGGGCGCCCGGCTGGCTGCGCGGCACCAGGCTGCCGTCGGGCATGTAGCCGCGGTCGGCGAAGACCTCCTCGACCGGCCGCAGGCCGGCGCGCTCGGCCGCACCGATCATGCCGCTGCCGGCCAGCCCGAAATAGCGCAGCGAGGGATCAAAGCGGCGCACCGCCTCGCAGATCGCCTCGGCCAGCGCCGGCTCCTTGACCGCCTGGTTGTACAGCGCGCCATGCGGCTTGACGTGGGCCAGCCGGCCGCCTTCGGCCTTGACGATCGCGGCCAGCGCGCCGATCTGGTAGAGCACGCCGGCGACGATCTCCTCGGGCGGCAGGTGCATGGTGCTGCGGCCGAAGTTCTCGCGGTCCGGGAAGCTCGGGTGGGCGCCGATCGCGACGCCGTTGGCGATCGCCCAGCGCACGCACTGCTGCATGGTGCGGGCGTCGCCGGCATGCCAGCCGCAGGCGATGTTGGCCGAGCTCACCAGCCCGAGCAGGGCCTCGTCGTTGTCGCATCCCTCGCCGAGGTCGGCGTTGAGGTCAATCTGCATCGCTTTCTCCTTGGGGAGGATTCTGCGCCGGCACGATCCACCCCGCGGACGCCAGGCCTTGCGCCACCTGCGAGAGGTAGCGCCGGCGCTCGTCCCAGGCGGCCAGCGCCTCGGCCGAATCGACCTGCTGCAGCCGCAGCCGGCCATTGAGCGGCACCTGCGCCAGCTTCCAGAGGTCGGCGCGGATCACCACGCCGATGCGCGGGTAGCCACCGGTGGTCTGGGCGTCGCCCATCAGGATGATCGGCTGGCCCGAGGGCGGCACCTGGATCGTGCCCGGGATCACGGCCGAGGACAGCATGTCGACGGCGCGCCGGCGCCTGAGCTCTGAGCCCTCGAGCCGGCTCCCCATGCGGTTGCTCTGCGGCGTGAGGCGCCAGGAGCCGCCCCACAGCGCCTCGCGCGCGGCGATCGTGAATTGCTCGAACTCGGGCCCGGGCATCGCCCGCAGCACGGTCGCGCCGTCAGCGCCCCGCCCCGGATCGGGGCCGCGCACGCCGAAGGGCCGCCGCGCCATCTGCTGCGCGTCCAGGGTCGTGGCGCCGAGCGCCAGCTTGTCGCCCTTCTTCAGCGCCCGCCCGAGGTGGCCGCCGAAACCGGCCTTGAGGTCGGTGCTGCGCGAGCCGAGGATCAGCGGTACCTCGATGCCGCCGGCCACCGCCAGCCAGCTGCGCATCCCGGCCTTCTGCGCCGAGCGGTTGGCGCCGGCCAGCCTGAGCACCTGCCCCGCGGCCACCGGCAGGCTCCAGCACGGCCACAGCGGCACACCGTCGAGGGTGGCGCCGAAGTCGTCGCCGGCGAGCGCGATGCGGGTCGGGACCTCGAAGCGGATCTCGCAGCCGCCCATCGTGAGTTCGAGGCCGGCGGCGCCGTCGGGGTTGCCGGCCAGCCGGTTGGCCAGCGTCAAGGCCAGCGTGTCGAGCGCGCCGCCGGGGCAGATGCCGAGCTGGCGATGGCCTGGGCGCCCGAGGTCCTGCACCGAGGCCAGCATGCCCGGCCGCAGGACCGTGAGCCCGGGAGCGGCCGACATCAGGCCTCCATGCTCTCGACCACGAAGCGCACCTGGTCGCCCGGCCGCAGGCGGGTCGGCTCGGCCGCGGCGGGCTCGAACATCTCGAGCGAGGTGCGGCCGATCAGCTGCCAGCCGCCGGGCGAGACCAGCGGGTAGATGCCGGTCTGCTCGCCGCCGATCCCCACCGAGCGCGCCGGCACCGCCAGGCGCGGCTCCTGGCGCCGCGGCGTCGCCAGCTCCGGCGCCAGCCCGCCCATGAAGGCGAAGCCCGGCAGGAAGCCGAGCAGGTACACCACGTAGCGACCCGCGCTGTGGCGCCGCACGACCTCGGCCGGCGACAGGCCGGTGTGGCGGGCGACCTCGGCCAGGTCGGGGCCGGACTCGCCGCCATAGGCGACCGGGATCTCGACCTGCCGGCCCTGGATGCCGGCCGCGGCCAGTTGCGGCCAGGCCGACAGCACCTGCATCTCGAGTTCGACCACATCGATCTGCGCCGGATCGAACAGCAGGCTCAGGTTGTTCATGCCCGGCAGCACCTCCTGCACGCCGCGCCACTGCATCGCTTCCGCGGCCAGCGCCCAGATGCGCTGCTGCTGGGCCAGCGTGGCCGGCGCTGGCAGCTCGCACAGCAAGGCGGCCTCGCCCAGCGAATGCAGCCGAAGCGGCGCCGCGGTCACAAGGCAACCTCCGCGCATCGCACTGCGGTGCGAGCCCCTTTCGGAGCGGCCGGGCGGAGGCTCATTCGCGCCCGAGGCTGCGGACCTTGGCGAGCAGGCTGTCCTGCACGTTCGGCGAGACGAACTTGTCGACTTCGCCGCCCAGCATCGCGATCTCGCGAACGAAGGTGCTGGAGATGAACTGGTACTTGTCGCTGGGCGTCAGGAACACAGTCTCGACCTCGGGCATCAGCGAGCGGTTCATGCCGGCCAGCTGGAACTCGTAGTCGAAGTCGGTCACGGCGCGCAGGCCGCGCACCATCGCCTTGCCGCCGCGGGCGACCACGAAGTCGCGCAGCAGGCCCGAAAAGCTCTCGACCGTGACCTGGTCGCTGTAGGGCTTGACGGCGTCGCGCGCCATGTCGATGCGTTCCTGCAGCGTGAACAAGGCCTTCTTGTGGTGTCCCGCGGCCACCGCGACGATGACCCGCGAAAACAGCTGGGTCGCCCGCCGCACCACGTCCTCGTGACCGAGCGTCATGGGGTCGAAGGTGCCGGGATATACGGCGATCACGTTGCTGGACATGCTTGCTTCCTCCTGATTCGGCCGCCGTCGGCCAGGTTCGGCGGATTATGCAGCGGGGCTGGCCGCGGCCTGCAGGAGGTGGGCGTGCACGGCGCCGGCCTTCAGGTGCCGGAACACGGCGAGGCCGAGCGCGGCGAGTTCGTCGTCGCTCCAGCGCCGGCCCGCCTCCAGGTAGACCACGCCCCCGGGCCGCAGCGCCCGCAGGGCCGCGCGCAGGGCCGGCTCGTACAAGGCGGGGTTCTCGAACGGCGGATCCAGGAACACCGCATGCAGGCTGCCGGCCGGCACCCGCTCGAGCGCCGTGACGCCGTTGCCCCGCTCGACGCGCACGGCGTCGGCGCCGAGCTTGGTCTTCAGGGCCTGCAGCTGGGCGACCAGGGCCGGGTCCTGCTCGCACAGCAGCACCGAGGCGGCGCCACGCGAGGCGGCTTCGAGGCCGATCGCGCCGGTGCCGGCGAAGGCATCGACGCACTGCCAGCCGGGCAGTTCGCCGCCGCCGACGCCGGCCAGGCTGGCGAGCCAGTTGAAGAGGGTTTCGCGCACCCGGTCGGGCGTCGGCCGCAGGCCGGGCTTGTCGGCGACCGCGAGGCGGGTTCGCTTCCACTGGCCGCCGATGATGCGGACGAAATGCGGTGCCTTGGCGAGCTTGTCCGGCTTGGCCGGCGCCGCGGGGGCGGGTGTTCGGGACTTTGGTTTCACACCCGGGAGCTTAACGGCAGGCCATCAGGGTTTGCCACCCACCACCACCGTCACCATCTTCTCCGGCTGCAGCTTGCGCGCGAAGGCGGCCTTGACGTCGGCCACGCTGATCGCATTCACGCGCGCGGTCCAGGTCTCGAGGTAGTCGAGCGGCAAGTCGTTCCAGGCGATGTTGGCGACGTTCCCGAGCAGCTTCCGGTTGCTGTCCAGCAGCAGCGGGAAGCCGCCGATCAGGTTGTCTTTCGCGGCCTTGAGCTCGGCCTCGGTCGGGCCGTCGGCCACGAACTTCGCCAGCACGTCCTGCGAGACCTTGACCGCCTCGGCGGCCTGGTCGGGCCGGGTCTGGAAGCCGATGCGGAAAGCGCCCGCATGCAGGCCCGGCGAGAAGGTGCTGTAGACGCTGTAGGCCAGCCCGCGCTTCTCGCGCACCTGCTCGGTCAGGCGCGAGACGAAGCCGCCGCCGCCGAGCACGTAGTTGCCGAGCGTGAGCGCGAAGTGGTCGGGGTCGACGCGGCGGTAGCCGGGCTGGCCGATCAACACGTGGGCCTGGGCCGAATCGAAGGGGATGCGCTCGTCCTTGGGCGCCGCCAGCGGCTGCACCTCGGGCACGGCCGGCAACTCGGCGCAGGCGCCCCCGGCGGGCAGCCGCGACAGCAGCGTGGCGGCGATGCTGTCGGCCTGCGCCCGCGTGACCGCGCCGACGATGCTGATCTTGGCGCGGCAGGGCGCGATCAGCTGTGCATAGCGCGCGCGCATCGCGGCGACGTCGATCTGTGCCAGCGTGGCCTCGGTGGTCTCCAGCCCGTAGGGATGGCTGCCGTAGACGCCCTGCGCAAAGGCCCGCTCGACCCGGGTGGCGGGCTTGGTGTTGGCTTCCCGGATCGAGGCGCCGATGCGCTCGCGCTCGCGCTTCCAGACGTCTTCGGGAAAGGCCGGCTCGCCGATCTCGCGCGCGGCCAGGCGCACGGCCTTGTCGAGCAGCACCGGGTCGGACAGCGAGCGCAGGGTGAAGCTGGTGCGGTCGGAGCCGGCGCCGGCGTCGAAACTGGCGCCGAGATCGGCCCAGGCCTCGCCCAGGGCGTTCTGGTCCAGCGCCGGGTCGCTGCCGTTGGCCCGGATGCCCTTCTCGACCATCTCGGCGGTGACCGAGGCCAGGCCGGCCTGGGCCGGCGGGTCGCGCCGCCCGCCGGCGTCGAAGTCGACCTGGACATCGACGATCGGCAGGGCGTTGGTGGCAGCCAGGTAGACCTTGGCACCGTTGGCGAGGCGCCAGTGCTGGATCGGAATGGCGGCCTGGGCGGCGGCGCCGATGAAAAGCGCGGCGCCGGCCAGCAGGCCGCGCAGCGCGAACTGTCGTGTATCGAACATGGGGATGCAGCCTCGTTTCAACGCAGATCGCCCGCGGGCGCTGCAAAACCGCGCGGGCGGCGGTTGGCTTCGGGCGGCAGCGGCCGCAGGATGGCGGCCGTCATCTGGTCGTCGCCGAAGTACTTCGCCGCCACCGCCTGCACCTGCTCGGCCGTGACCGCCTGCAGCCTGGCGATGATCCGCTCGCTGGCGTCCAGCGGCAGCCCCTGCACCCAGTTGCTGCCGAGTTCGCGGGCCTGGGCCATCACCGAGTCGAGCTTGTAGGTCTCGCTGGCCACCCACTGGGTCTTGACGCGCGCCAGTTCGGCCGCGCCGACGCCCTCGCGCGCCACCTTCGCGACCTCGGCGCGCAGCGCGGCCTCCACCGCCTCGGGCGTCTTGCCGGCCGCCGGCACGCCATCGAGCCCGAAGATCTGCGGCCCGCGGCCGATGAAACCCGCGTAGGCGCCGGCCGAATCGGCCACCCGGTCGGGCCCCTGCGTCAGGGCGCGGTCGAGCCGGGCACCGGGATAGCCGTCGAGCAGGGCTGCCAGCACCACCAGCGCGTAGGCATCGCTGTCGGCCGCGGCGCCGAAACCGTCGCCGGTCGCGATCTGCGGGGCCCGGAAGGCCAGCGACACATAGGCCTGCTCGGCCGGCGCCTTGAACTCGACGCGGCGCACGCCGCGCTGGGCCGGCTCGGTGCGCGGCTTGCGCTCCGGCACGGCCCGGGTCGGGATCGAGCCGTAGTATTTCTCGGCCAGGGCCCGCACCTTGTCGACGTCGACGTCGCCGGCCACCACGATCGCCGCATTGGACGGCACGTACCAGCGCTGGAAGAAGGCGCGGGCATCGGCCGGCGTCATCGCTTCGAGGTCGCTCATCCAGCCGACCACCGGGCGGTGGTAGGGCGAGGCGGTAAAGATCGCCGCGTTCTGCTGCTCGCCGAGCAGCGCCCGCGGCTGGTCGTCGGTGCGCATCCGGCGCTCCTCCTTGACCACCTCGATCTCGCGCTTGAATTCGTCATCGGGCCACTGGTTGCTGGCGAAGCGGTCGGATTCGAGCTTCATCACCTGCTCCAGCTGGCCGGCCGGAATCTGCTGGTAGTAGCCGGTGTAGTCGCGGGTGGTGAATGCGTTCTCGCGCCCGCCGAGCGCGGCCACGCGGCGCGAGAACTCGCCCGGCTTGAGCTGCTTGCTGCCCTTGAACATCATGTGCTCGAGCACGTGGGCGACGCCCGAGGTGCCGTCGACCTCGTCGAGCGACCCGACCCGGACCCAGAGCATCTGGACCGCGGTCGGCGCCCGGCGGTCGGGCTTGACGATCAGGGTCATGCCGTTCGAGAGCGTGAACTGCTGGGCCGGAACCGGCGCCGTGGGCGCGGCCGTCTCGGCGACGGGCGAAGGGGCGGACTGGGCCAGCACAGGCAGGCCAGTCAGTGCCAACAGCACCGAAGCCAGCACCGCGACCGACGCAGCGCGGCGTGGCAAGGGGTGTTTCATAGAATGGCTCGGATTGTAAAAAGCGCCCAATGTTCAGTTTCTTCAAGAAAAAACCTGCGGTCGAGAGCCCGGCGCCGGCTCCGGAGCCGGCGGCCCCACCGGCCGAATCGCCCGCGCCCGCGCCCAAATCGGTCTTTTCGCCCTCCAGCTGGTTCGGCGGCAAGGCCGCGCCGGCGGTGGAGCCGCCGGTGCCGGCCCCCGTGGCGGTGCCGACCCCGGCCCCCGTCGCGGTGCCGGCCCCGGTGCCCGCTCCGTCCGTGCCCGCTCCGTCCGTGCCTGCGCCGACCCCACCCACCGCGGCGCCGCCGGCGCCCGAACCGCCGGCGCCCCCTCCGCCTGCACCCGAACCCGAGCGCAGCGGCTGGCTCGGCAAGCTCAAGAACGGCTTGCGCAAGACCGGCAACAGCATCGCCGCCACCTTCGTCAATGCCCAGATCGACGATGCACTCTACGAAGAACTCGAGGAAGCGCTGCTGATGGCCGACACCGGCGTCAAGGCCACCGAGCACCTGCTCGAGGACCTGCGCCGGCGGGTCAAGAGCACCATGGCGAGCGACGCGGCGCAGGTCAAGCTGCTGCTGGCGGACGCCATCGCCGACCTGCTGCGGCCGCTGGAGAAATCGCTGGTCATCGGCGAGCACACCCCGACCGTGATCATGGTCGCCGGCGTCAACGGCGCCGGCAAGACCACCTCGATCGGCAAGCTCACCAAGCACCTGGCCAACGAGGGGGCCTCGGTGCTGCTGGCGGCGGCCGACACCTTCCGCGCCGCGGCGCGCGAGCAACTGCTGGTCTGGGCCGACCGCAACACGGTCGAGATCGTGAGCCAGGAGGGGGGCGATCCGGCCGCCGTGAGTTTCGATGCGGTCAATGCCGGCAAGGCGCGCGGCAAGGACGTGGTGCTGGTCGACACCGCCGGCCGGCTGCCGACCCAGATCCACCTGATGGACGAACTCAAGAAGATCAAGCGGGTGGTCAACCGGGCCGACCCGACAGCGCCGCACGAGGTGCTGCTGGTGATCGACGGCAACACCGGCCAGAACGCGCTGGCGCAGGTCAAGTCCTTCGACGAGGCGCTGGGCCTGACCGGGCTGGTCGTGACCAAGCTCGACGGCACGGCCAAGGGCGGCGTGCTGTGCGCCATCGCGCGCGAACGGCCGATCCCGGTCTATTTCATCGGCGTCGGCGAGAAGCTCGAGGACCTGGAAACCTTCGACGCCCGCGAGTTCGCGCAGGCCCTGCTGGGTTAGGTTTGTGGGCTGAGCGGCCTTGTGCTGCCGATTTCCGCCGCCATCTTCGTGGTGGACTGGATCGTCCAGTTCATCGGCCACAAGATCGAGGGGCGGAAACCTTCCTTCTTCGAGGACATCCAATGCCTCTGGGTCGGCCCCTTGTGCGTGTTGTCGCTGCTTTTCACTCGCCTCGGCATCTGCTGGCAGGTGCGGGGAAAGGCTATCGGCCCCATAGAAAATAGGTGGGAACCCTGCCCTTAGCACTCTCTCTAACCGAGTGCTAATATGGCCATGAAAGAAGGAGTTCCCCGAATGACAACACTGTCTGGAGCCTCTGCCAACCAGCTTGCCGTCGCCAATCCGTGGTCGATGGTGCCCCCGCTGGGTAACTTGGACGCCTACATCTCGGCAGCCAACCGCCTGCCGTTGCTCACGCTCGAAGAAGAGCAGGGCTTTGCGCGCAAATTGCGCGACAACAACGATCTCGAAGCCGCTGGTGCGCTCATCTTGTCGCATCTGCGCCTTGTTGTGTCTATCTCCCGCCAATACCTGGGCTACGGGTTGCCTCACGGCGACCTGATCCAGGAAGGCAATGTCGGCCTCATGAAGGCCGTGAAGCGCTTCGATCCCGACCAGGGCGTGCGGCTGGTGAGCTACGCCATGCACTGGATCAAGGCCGAGATCCACGAGTACATCCTGAAGAACTGGCGCATGGTCAAGGTCGCGACGACCAAGGCCCAGCGCAAGCTGTTCTTCAACCTGCGCTCCATGAAGCAGGGTTTCAAGGCCGATTCGGCCGCCGCCGATGCCGGCACCCACCGCGAGACGCTGAGCCCCGACGAGGTGTCGCAGATGGCGACCCGGCTCAACGTCAAGCCCGAGGAAGTGCTCGAGATGGAAACCCGGCTCTCGGGCGGCGACGTGCTGCTCGACCCGAGCCCGTCCGACGACGGCGACGAAGGCTTCGGCCCTATCGCCTACCTGGCCGACGCCACGCAGGAGCCGACGGCGCAGATCGAATCGCGCCAGCGCGACCGCCTGTCGACCGACGGCATTTCAACGGCGCTCGAGGCCTTGGACGACCGCAGCCGCCGCATCGTCGAGGAGCGCTGGCTCAAGGTCAACGACGACGGCTCGGGCGGCATGACCCTGCATGACCTGGCCGCGGTCTATGGCGTCAGCGCCGAGCGCATCCGACAGATCGAGGTCGCCGCGATGAAGAAGATGAAGAAGGCCCTGGCCGAATACGCCTGATCGCCTCCGCTCCCGAAAAAGCCCGGCCCGCGCCGGGCTTTTTCGTTGTCAGGGCGCTTCGGGCGGCCGCTTGGCGAGCGTGCGCAAGGCCCGGCGCGCGATGTAGCGGGTCTCGGCGGAATCGCTCTCGGCCAGCCAGCGCGCACAGGTGGCTTCGACCCAGTCCGGCTGGGTCCGGCTGGCATCGTTGAGCCAGTTGGCGACCGAGTTCTGGACATAGCGGCTGGGGTCGGCGCGCAGCGGTTCCAGCAGCGGCAAGGCCAGCCAGGGCTCGGCCTTGAGGCGCTCGATCTGGGGGCACCAGACGCCGCGCGGACGGGTCAGCTCGCTGGCGAAGCGGCGGATGTTGGGGTCAGGATCGGCGGTCCAGGGCTGGAGCAGGGCCAGCGCCTGGTCGAGCGCGCCGATGGTCGCCTCGCGCACGCCCATCCAGGCCATCTCGCGGACGCCGAAATGCGCATCGGCGGCAAAGCGGCGCACGGCCGCCAGCTGCTCGGGCAGTGTGAGCCCCGACATCGGGAGCCACTGCGTCGCCCAGCAGCGCGCCACGTCGCTCGCATGGGTGGCCAGGCGGTGCGCCACGGCGTCGCGTTCGGGGTGGTCGCCGGCCAGATCGTAGAACGCCCGCGCGATGTGGCCGTGGCGCTGCATCGGCTTGAAGGCGGGCAGCATGGCGCAGGTGTCGGCCACCCGCTCGCTGGCCGGGTCGAGCCCGATCTGCGCCGCCACGCTGCGCGCCAGCCGGGGCAGCTCCAGCGCCATGAATTCGTTGAGGTTGACGGTCTCGAGCAGGCCGTCGTTGAGGGCGTCCAGCACCTCGGGCGGGATCAGCGCGATGCGGAAAGCACCCTTGCGCTGCTTCAGGTGGTCGACCGACGCCAAGGTGCTCAGGATTTGAGCAAGGTCTCGAGGTCCGCCAGCATCGGCGCCGCGCCGGCGCCATAGCGCGCGTAGAGCCGCAGCCGGCCCTGCGGGTCGTAGACGAAGCTGGCCGCCGAGTGGTCCATCGAATAGCTGGTCGGCGTCTTGCCGTCGACCTTCTTGAAGTAGACCTTGAAGTCCTTGGCCACCGCGGTGAGCTGCTCCGGCGTCGGGATCAGGGCCACGAACGACGGGTCGAAGGCGCCCATGTAGGCCTTCATGACCTCGGGCGTGTCACGCGCCGGATCGACCGTGATGAACACCACCTGCAACTTGTCGCCGTCGGCGCCCAGCTGCTGCTTGACCTGGGCCATCTCGCTCATGGTGGTCGGGCAGACGTCGGGGCACTGCGCGTAGCCGAAGAACAGCACCACCGCCTTGCCTTTGAAATCGGCCAGGGTGCGGACCTTGCCGTTGGCGTCGGTCAGCGAAAAATCGCGGGCGTAGTCGGCGCCCGTGATGTCGACCGCATTGAAGCTGGGCTTGGCCTCGGTGCAGCCCGCGATCTGGAGGCCCGCGGCCGCGGCGACGCCGACCCAGGCCAGGGTCCGGAGGGCTTGGCGCTTGTTCATGGATTCGGTCATTGGAGGTAGTGGTCGACCAGCAGCGCCGCGAACAGCACGCTCAGGTGGATCAGTGAGAAGCGGAAAGTCTTGCGCGCCAAGGCGTCGGAATAATGGCGCCACAGTGCGAAGGCATAGCCGGTGAAGCCGATGCTGACGCCGATCGCGACCGCCAGATAGAGCCAGCCGCTCATGCCGTAGATGAAGGGCATCAGGCAGGCGGCGAACAGGATGAAGGTGTAGAGCAGCACCTGCAGCCGGGTGAACTCGTTGCCGTGGGTCACGGGCAGCATCGGCAGGCCGGCCTTGCGGTAGTCCTCGACCCGGTACAGGGCCAGGGCCCAGAAGTGCGGCGGCGTCCACAGGAAGATGATCAGGAACAGGATCAGCGCCTCGGGGCCGACGTCGCCGGTCATCGCGGCCCAGCCCAGCACCGGCGGCATCGCGCCCGAGGCACCGCCGATCACGATGTTCTGCGGCGTCAACGGCTTCAGGATCACGGTGTAGACCACCGCGTAGCCGACGAAGGTCGCGAAGGTCAGCCACATGGTGAGCGGGTTCACGGTGAACCACAGCAGCGCCGAGCCGGCGGCGCAGAGCGCGGCCGAGAAGATCAGCGCCTGCCGGTCGCTCAGCTGCCCGCGCGCCGTCGGCCGCCAGGCGGTGCGCTTCATCTTGGCGTCGATGCCCTTCTCGACCAGGCAGTTGAAGGCGGCCGCCGCGCCGGCGACCAGCCAGATCCCGAGGCAGGCCAGCGCGCCCTGCTGCAGATCGGCCAGCGACGGCACGCCGGGCACCGCGAGCACCATGCCGATCAGGGCGCAGAAGACGATCAGTTGCACCACCCGCGGCTTGGTCAGCGCATAGAACTGGCGCAGCACGCTGGCGGTGGACGGGGCGGGGACAGACACGGGGGCGCTCATCGGGCCACCTCCAGATTGGGAACGCGTTGGCCGGCCGCGCTGCGCGCGCCTTCGCGACGGCTTTCGCAGAGGGTCCAGGTCAGCACCACCGCCAGCGCCGCGGCGCCGCCTGTGTGCAGCAGGGCCGCCGCCAGCGGCCAGCCGAGCAGCACGTTGCCGAGCCCGCTGGCGAGCTGCAGCAGCGCCAGGCCCGCCAACCAGCGGGACTGGGCGCGCAGGGGCCGGATCGCGCGCAGCCGCCAGGCCAGCAGCCCGATGGCGGCGAACACCAGGTAGGCCATCAGCCGGTGCGCGTAGTGGATGGCGGTGAGCGCGGCGAAATCGATCGGCGCGCCAGCGGCGGTCTCGCCCAGGTGGCGCCAGACCTGGAAGCCCTGGGCGAAGTCCATCGGCGGCCACCAGCTGTCCTGGCAGGTCGGGAACTGGGTGCAGGCCAGCACCGCATAGTTGGTGCTGACCCAGCCGCCCAGGGCGATCTGCAGCGCCAGCAAGGCGGTGGTGGCGACCAGCCAGCTGCGCAGCGGCGACGGCAGGGGCGTCGGCAGGCGCTGCATCGCCGCCTGCTGGTAGCGCACGGCCTGGATGCACAGCAGCGCCAGCAGCACCACGGCGCCCATCAGGTGCAGCGTCACGATGGCCGGGAACAGCTTCCAGGTCACGGTCAGGGCACCGAAGGCACCCTGCAGGCAGACCCACGCCAAGGTGGCCGCGGGCCACCAGGCGCTCAGCGCGCGCTCGCCGCGGTGGTCGGGCCGGCGCTGGCGGCGGCGCGCGACCCAGGTCGCGATCGCCAGCACCAGGATCAGGAAGCCGACGCCGGTGGCCAGGTAGCGGTGGACCATCTCGACCCAGGCCTTGCGGTGGGTCACGGGCCCGGTCGGCTGGGCGGCCTGCGCCATCGCGATGTCGTGCCGGGCACCGACCGGGCTGGCGTTGCCGTAGCAGCCGGGCCAGTCGGGGCAGCCCAGGCCCGAATCGCTCAGGCGGGTGAAGGCGCCGAACAGGGTCAGGTCGAAGGTCAGGAACAGGGTCAGCACGGTCAGCGCATGCAGCCGGCGCGCGGCACCGGCGCCGGCGTTGCGGCGCCAGACCCAGACCAGCGGACCGAGGGCCAGCAGGACGCCGACCGCCAGCAGCCAGGCGATCGGCTTGAGGTCGTAGAGCGAGGTCGTGTCCATGGCGGGGTCAGCGGCCGGCGTCGTCCCACGAGGACGAGGCGCGCAGCAGCCGGTCGAGGTCGCGCTTGCCGCGGCTGGCGCCGGCCGCGTCCATGCGGGCCGGGAACCGCATCATCAGGTTGCCCAGCGGGTCGACCACGAAGAGGTGCTCGGCCGGCGCATGGCCAGCGGCGGCGGGCAGCCACTTGGCGATCTCGGCCGCCGGCAGGCGCAGCACGGTGGCGCCGCGCAGGCCGTTGGCGAGCCGCTCGGGCAGCGGCTTGTCGTCGCTGACCAGCCAGACACGGTCGAGCCGGTCTTTCTCGCGTCCCAGGCTTTCGCGCAGCTGGCGCTGCAGGTAGAGCTGCTGTTCGCAGAGCGCATCGCAGCCGGCATCGGCCACCGTCAGCAGCAGCCACTGGCCCTTGAGCGACGGCAGGCGCTGGGTCGTGCCGTCCGGCAGCGTCGCCGCGATGTTCGGCAGCGGGCGCTGCGGGTCGATCAGCTCGCCGTAGACGCTGCGGCTTTCGGGGCGCACCACGTAGTAGGTGAAGTAGGAGGCGATCACCGGGGCGGCGCAGCACAGCAGCACGAAGACCATCTTCCAGCGGCCCTGGACCGTGCGCCGGCCCTCGGCGCCCGCCAGGGCCTGGCGCGGCGACGGCATCGAGTGCACGGTCAGGCCGAGCGGCTCGTCAGCCGCGGCGGGCAAGGCGTGCACGGCGGAAGGGGGCGATGAGTTGGAACCAGACATAAAGGAGTACCACGAGGGCCGAGAGGCCGAACCACTGGAATGCGTAGCCGTAGTGCTTTTCGACCCCCAGCGCGGGGGCCGGCCAGTCGCGCTGCAAGCCCTCGGAGGCCGGACCGGTCTGCTGCAGGGAAACGTCGGTTCGCAGGGGCAGGCCGGTTTCGGCGCGGAACGCTTCCAGGGCCAGATTCTGCCGGATGCGCGAAGACCCCACGATGTCGGGCGTGGCCGCGGTGGTCGCGGCGACCGGGGCCGAAGCGGCCGGCGCGGGCGCCGCGGCGCCATCGCCCTTGCCCAGTTCCAGCAAATGGGCGGGCGGCGGCGCGATCCGGGCCGTCACCTCGACCAGGCCGCTCGGCGTCTCGATCGGCTCCAGCTTGGCGCGGTCGGAGAAATTGCGCTGGATCCAGCCGCGCTGGATCAGCACCGTCTGCTCTGTGCCTTCGAGGGCGAAGGGCGTCAGCACGTAGAAGCCCGGCACTCCATGCATCTGGCGGTTGTCGAGATAGACCGTGTGCGGCGCCAGCCAGAGCCCGCGCAGGCGCACTGTCCGGTGCATCACGGTGGCCGCGTCGGCGAGCGCCAGGAAGGCCTGCGGGTCGAGCGGCGGCTGGCTCTTCTGGGCCTCGATCTCGGCCTGCAGGGCCTCTTTCTGGGCCGCGCGCGACAGCTGCCAGCGGCCGAGCGAGACGGTGGCGGCGAACACCAGCAAGGCGACCGCCGTGATGAACCAGAAGCGGCCGGCACGACGGGGACGAGGGGTCTGGAGCGGTTGCGCGTTCACGGCAGGAGGAGGCGCTGGCGGCCGATAATGGGGGTCATGAAATATCTGGTCGCCCTCGCCTTCCTGGGCATCCTGGCGAGTCTCGCGGTGGCGCTGTTCTTCATGCTGAGGGACGGGCGCAACGGCCGCGCCAAGAGCGGCGGAATGGTGCGCGCGCTCACGGTTCGGATCGGCTTGTCGGTGCTTTTGTTCCTCTGCGTGCTCGTCGCGTGGAAACTCGGCTACATCCAGCCGGGGGGCCTCCCCATCGGCAAGTAGGTGGTGCTCGTTCCACGAGAACCATGAAAAAAGCGCCTTGCGGCGCTTTTTCGTTGTGCCGTCGCCGATGCTCAAAGCCAATAGACCAGGAAGTAGAGGCCCAGCCACACCACGTCGACGAAGTGCCAGTACCAGGCGGCGCCTTCGAAGCCGAAGTGGCGTTCGGGCGTGAAGTGGCCGCGGCGCAGGCGCAGGGTGATGAAGAACAGCATCAGCATGCCGATGAACACGTGCAGGCCGTGGAAGCCAGTCAGCATGAAGAAGGTCGAGCCGTAGGTGCCGGAGCTGAGCTTGAGGTTCAGTTCGGTGTACAGGTGGTGGTATTCGTAGCCCTGGACGCACAGGAAGATGAAGCCCAGCAGCACGGTCAGCCACATGAAGCGCACGCTCTGCGCGCGATGGCCGGCACGCAGCGCGTGGTGGGCGATGGTCAGGGTGACGCCGGAGCTCAGCAGCAGCGCGGTGTTGATGGTCGGCAGCCAGAACGGACCGACGGTCTGGAAGGGCTCGACGATGCCGGCCGGCGAACCCGTCACGCCGGCCGCCGCGGTCGGCCAGACGGCCTTGAAGTCGGGCCACAGCAGCGCGTTGTCGAGGCTGCCGAGCGAGGGCAGCGCGTGGGTGCGGGCCCACCACAGCGCGGTGAAGAAGGCGCCGAAGAACATCACTTCCGAGAAGATGAACCAGCTCATGCTCCAGCGGAACGAGAGGTCGACCTTGTGGCCGTACAGGCCGCCTTCGCTTTCCCGGATCGAGGCGCTGAACCAGACGTAGAGCGTGCCGAGCCAGACGATCATGCCGGCCAGCAGCGACCACATGCCCCACTGGTGGCCGTTGATCCACTGGGCCGCGCCCAGGATGACGAAGAGCAGGCCGGTCGCGGCCATGACCGGGAAGGCCGATGGCCCGGGCACGAAGTAGTAAGGCGTGGTGCCGTGGGTGGTTGAGCTCATATCAGGTCCTGGTTTCTTCTCTAGCTTCGATTTCTGTGGAATCTTGTGTCAGGAGGTGGCCACCCAGCGCACCAGCAGGATCAGCCCGGCCACGAACAGCGCCACGGCGACGAAGGCGACCGCGATGATGTGCAGTGGATTCAGCTTCGCGAGGTCGTCCTGGTAGCCGCTGTTCTTGCGGATGCCGAAGAACGACCAGCAGACCGCCCTCACGGTCTGCCACAGCGAGGCCTTGCGGGCCAGCGGCGAGACGCTCACGAGCGCGGCTCCGTGGCTGGCACGGCCACCGCGCCGTTGGCGGCCACCGGGGCCGCGGGGGTCTTGCCGCCGACCTCGAAGAAGGTGTACGACAGCGTGATGGTCTTGACGTCCTTGGAGATCTTCGGATCGATCACGAAGGCGACCGGCCACTCTTTCTTCTCGCCCGGATCGAGCGTGTACTGGTTGAAGCAGAAGCACTCGAGCTTGTTGAAGTACGGCGCCGCCTGCTGCGGCGCGTAGCTCGGGATCGCCTGCGCCGCCATCCGGCGGTTCTGGACGTTCTGGAACTCGTACATCACGGTGTTGAGCTGGCCCGGATGGACTTCCATCGAGCGCTGGGCCGGCTTGAAGTCCCAGAGCCCGCGCACGTTGGCGTCGAACTCGACCGTGATGGTGCGGCTCATGTCGACCTGGGTGTTGTCGGGCACGCGGACCTTGTCGCCGCCGCTGGCGCCGCCCGGCACCTGGAGCTCGGACAGGGCCAGGATGTTGATGCCGGTCATCTCGCAGATCGCGCGGTACATCGGCACCAGCGCGTAGCCGAAGCCGAACATGCCGGCCGCGACCACGGCCAGCTTGCCGACCATGCGGACGTTCTCGCGGCGGATGCGTTGACCGATGCCCATGCCGTCCCCGTTGCGGCCTAGTGGCCGATCCAGACCATGCGGACGATGAATCCGATGAAGAACAGCAGCGCGATCGAGGCCAGCGTGAGCCCCATGCGGCGGTTGTTCCTTTTCTGTTCGGGCGTCATGTCGCGGCGCGCTTCAGCCGATCACCTTGGTCGCGGTGGGGTCCAGCCGCGGCGGGGTCTCGAAGGTGTGGAACGGCGCCGGCGAGGGGACTTCCCACTCGAGGCCTTCAGCGGCTTCCCAAGGTTTCTGCGGGGCCTTCTCGCCCTTGCCGAGCATGGTCGGCAGCACGATGAAGAAGAAGAAGTACACCTGCGCCAGGCCGAAGGCGAAGGCGCCGACGCTGGCCACCGCATTGAAGTCGGCGAACTGCATCGGGTAGTCGGCATAGCGGCGCGGCATGCCCGCCAGGCCCAGGAAGTGCATCGGGAAGAAGGTGATGTTGAAGGAGATCAGCGACCACCAGAAATGGACCTTGCCGCGGGTCTCGTTGTACATCACGCCGGTCCACTTGGGGGCCCAGTAGTAGTAGCCCGCGAACATCGCATACAGCGAGCCGGCCACCAGCACGTAGTGGAAGTGGGCGACGACGTAGTAGGTGTCCTGCAGCTGGGTGTCGATCGGCGCGACCGCTAGGATCAGGCCGGTGAAGCCGCCCATCGTGAACACGAAGATGAAGCCGACCGCGAACAGCATCGGCGTCTCGAAGGTCATCGAGCCCTGCCACATGGTGGCGACCCAGTTGAAGATCTTCACGGCCGTGGGCACGGCGATCAGCATGGTCGCGTACATGAAGAACAGCTGGCCGGTGAGCGGCATGCCGGTCGTGAACATGTGGTGCGCCCAGACGATGAACGACAGGATCGCGATCGACGAGGTGGCGTACACCATCGAGGCGTAGCCGAACAGCTTCTTGCGCGAGAAGGCCGGCACGATCTGGCTGACGATGCCGAAGGCCGGCAAGATCATGATGTAGACCTCGGGGTGGCCGAAGAACCAGAAGATGTGCTGGTACATCACCGGGTCGCCGCCGCCGGCGGGGTTGAAGAAGCTGGTGCCGAAGTGGCGGTCGGTCAGCGTCATCGTGATGGCGCCGGCGAGCACCGGCATCACGGCGATCAGCAGGTAGGCAGTAATGAGCCAGGTCCAGCAGAACATCGGCATCTTCATCAGCGTCATGCCGGGGGCGCGCATGTTGAGGATGGTGACGATGATGTTGATCGAGCCCATGATCGACGAGGCGCCCATGATGTGCATCGCGAAGATGCCGGCGTCCATCGAGGGGCCCATCTGCAGCGTGAGCGGCGCGTAGAGCGTCCAGCCCGCGGCCGGTGCGCCGCCGGGCATGAAGAACGAACCCACCAGCATCAGCGCGGCCGGGATCAGCAGCCAGAAGCTGAAGTTGTTCATCCGCGCGAAGGCCATGTCGGAGGCGCCGATCTGCAGCGGGATCATCCAGTTCGCGAAGCCCACGAAGGCCGGCATGATGGCGCCGAACACCATGATCAGGCCGTGCATGGTGGTGAACTGGTTGAACAGCTCGGGGTTGACCAGCTGCAGGCCGGGCTGGAACAGCTCGGCGCGGATCAGCAGCGCGAGCACGCCGCCGACCATCAGCATGGTGAACGAGAACAGCAGGTACAGCGTGCCGATGTCCTTGTGGTTGGTCGCGAACACCCAGCGGCGCCAGCCGGCCGGTGCGCCGTGGTGGTCGTCGTGGGCATGGTCGTCGTGACCTGGTGCGTGGCCGTGGGGGTCGAGGACTGCGCTCATCTTGGATTTCCTTGCAAACTCTACGTGGGCGCCGGCTTACTTGGCCTTGGCGCGCTCGGCCAGCACTTCGGACGGCTGCACCAGCTGGCCGGTCTTGTTCGACCAGGCGTTCTTGGTGAAGCTCACCACGGCCGCGATGTCGGTGTCGCTCAGCTGCTTCCAGGCCGGCATGGCGCCGTTGTTCTGGCCGTTGAGCACCACGTGGAGCTGCTTCTGGTGGTCGGCGTCGAGCACGGTCGGCGAACCGTCGAGCGCCTTGATCGGGCCGGCCCCGCGGCCGTTGGCCTGGTGGCAGGCCGCGCAGTTGGCCGCGTAGACCTTCTCGCCGCGCGCCAGCATGTCGGGCAGGGCCCAGACCTTGGTCGGGTCGTCCTGCTTGGCGGCGGCTTCCTTGCGCTTGGCGTCGACCCAGGCGGTGTAGTCGGCCGCGGCCAGCACCTTCACGTGGATCGGCATGTAGGCGTGTTCCTTGCCGCAGAGCTCCTGGCACTGGCCGTAGTAGTCGCCGACCTTCTCGGCCCGGAACCAGGTGTCGCGCACGAAGCCGGGGATCGCATCCTGCTTGACGCCGAGCTGCGGCACCGCGAAGGCGTGGATCACGTCGTTGGCGGTGGTGATGATGCGGATCTTGGCGTTGACCGGCACCACCAGCGGGTTGTCGACCTTCAGCAGGTAGTCGTCGGGCATCTCGCCGCGGGCGCCGGCGTTGGACATCGCGCGCTGCGAGCTGTCGAGCGTCGAGATGAAGGACAGGCCCTCGCCCTCGCCCTTGAGGTAGTCGTAGCCCCACTTCCACTGGTAGCCGGTGGTCTTGATCGTGAGGTCGGAGTTGGTGGTGTCCTTCTGGGCCACCAGCACCCGGGTCGCCGGCAGCGCCATCAGGATCACGATGAGGAAGGGCACGATGGTCCAGATCACCTCGACCACCACCGATTCATGGAAGTTGGCGGCCTTGTGGCCGACCGACTTGCGGTGCTTCCAGATCGAATAGAACATGACTGCGAACACGGCCACGAAGATGACCGTGCACAGCACCATCATCACCGTGTGCAGGAAGTGCTGCTCCTGGGAGATCTTGGTCACGCCGATGGGCAGGTTCAACTGACGAACCGACGGACCGCCGGGCAGGTCGTTGACTGCGTGCGCCGCGCCGCTGAACGCCGCGCCGGCCGCCAGCAGCAGATTCGCCGGCCACATCTTGTTCCGCCAATTGCTCTTCATCGTGTTCACTTCTTCATTTTCCTGTTAACCCCACCGGTCCCCACGGTGTGCCATTGCGCGCGCCCCCTCAGGCGGCCCGCAATGCCATGCGAATCTCGCGCGCCAGCGCCGCGCGCAACTCCGGGCGCACATAGCGCCCCACCCTGACCGAACGACCCTGACCCGAGACCTCGATCAGCGAACGATCGCTGTCCTGGGGCTCGACCCGCACCTGGTGCGGCAAGAATTCCGTGCGCTCGTAGTGCCCGCCGTTCTCGAGTTCGACCACCAGTCTGCCGCCCTGCAAGGCGATCTTCTCGCCATCGGTCGCGTGCCGCGCATAGAGCACGAACGCGAACCCGACCGCGGCGAGTTCGAGCCAGGCGAACGGCAACACGAGCCGCGCGCCGTTCAGCCAGAAGACCGTCCCGATGCCGAGCGACACCACGCACAGCGACGCGTACAGCCAGCCGAGCTGGCTCGGCGTGACCGAGCAGTTGCGCTTCAGGAACCAGTGGATGCTCTGGCCAGAAACAGTGGCAAAACGAAACACGGAATTCGACACGGGCGAGTTCAGCAAATCGGTGCGTCGACGCCTTGTCAAAAATGAATCGGACAGGCCTCGATCACGGGACAATACCCGGGAGTTCACGCAGCGCCGAATTGTAGCGGGTCAACCGAGCGGGCCTCAGTTGCCTACACGACCTCGCTGCAGCATGGAACGCATTTCCCGCAAGGAAACTGCACTTTCTGCCGACAGCGCGACACGGGGGGTCGGCTTGAAGGCATGCCCGTAGATGATCTCGAAGGTCAGCGCGATCCGCCCGCCGCCGTCCTCGGCCGGCGCCAGCTCGGGCAGGGCGGCGCCGAGCGCGCCGCGCCAGGCCTTGCCGCGCAGGGCCGGGAAGCGGCCCGGATGCAGGTTGCGCCCCAGGCTGCGCAGTTCGGCCAGGGCGGCGTCGGCGCTGGTCCAGGTCAGCACGATGCGCTCCATGTCCATCACCGGCTCGGCGAAGCCGGCGCCGACCAGCATGTCGCCCCAGTCGTGCATGTCGGTGAACTCGTGGCTGGCCGGCGGCCAGCCGAGCTGCCGGTGCAGGGCCCGCAGTTCCATCAGGGTGTCGGGACCGAAGCACGAGAACATCAGGAAGCCGTCGGTGGCGACCCCCCGGTGCCAGCGCGCGATCAGCGCCTGCGGGTCGGCCGCCATGTGGAGCGCCATGTTGGCCCACAGCAGGTCGACGCCGTCCTCGGGCGGCGGATCGAAGCTGGGCCGGGCGCCCTGCCAGCGGCGCGCGGTCCACCACGGCGCGCTCAGCGAGCGGGCGGTGGCGGCGGCCAGCACGGGTTCGGGCTCGATCACGTAGGGCGTGGCATCCCGGTAGCGGCGCGCGACCAGGCCGTGGGCCTCCAGGCCGCCGCGCAGGGGCGACCAGTCGGCCCAGTGGCGCGGCCTGGCCGTGATCCATTGCAGCCGGTCTTCCATCCGGCGGCCGATTTCCTCATGCAGCCAGGGGGATTGCGAGGCCGGCGCCAGCCGGCTCCAGCGAGCGGCCGCCGTGGCGTCGATGGTCGGCGGGCGCTGTGCGGAGTCGGTGGGCATGGGGCGCTGAGTATATTGACGGATGTTCAAGCCCTGGGCCGCACGGCCTTTCTCGGCCCTGTTGGCCGGCCTGCCGGGCCAGTGCGCGGTCTGCCGCGCCTGGCCCGCGGCGCCGATCTGCGAGGCCTGCGTGGCGCGTTTCGCGTCACCGGTGGCGCGCTGCCCGACCTGCGCGCTGCCGCTGGGCCCGGGCGACACCCACTGCCGCGACTGCCGGCGGCGGCCGCCGCCGCTCGACGCCTGCCTGGCGGCCTGCGCCTATGCCTGGCCCTGGCCCGAGTCCATCTCGGCCTTCAAGTTCCACGGCGATGCCGGCCGCGCGGCCCCCCTGGCGACGCTGCTGCGCAGCGCCCCCTGGGTCGAGCCGGCGCTCGAACAGGCGGACACCGTGCTGCCGATGCCGCTGGCGCCGGCCCGGTTGCGCGAGCGCGGCTTCAACCAGGCCTACGAACTGGCGCGGCGGCTGGCGCCGGACAAGTGCGATCCCCGGCTGCTGCTGCGCACCCGCGACACCGCGCCGCAGAGCGGCCTCGCGCGCCGGGACCGGCTGCGCAACCTGAGCGGCGCCTTCGCGCTCGATCCGCGGCGCGCCGGGGCGGTGCATGGCCGGCGGCTGGTGCTGGTCGACGACGTCATGACCAGCGGCGCCTCGCTGTACGCGGCGGCCGAGGTCCTGCGGGCTGCCGGCGCCGCCCGCATCACCGCCATCGTCCTGGCGCGCACCGACGCGCCGCCGTGACGCGGGCGGCGACCGACAATCGCCCCATGTTCCATATCGTTCTCGTCGAACCCGAGATTCCGCCGAACACCGGCAACGTGATCCGGCTGGCGGCCAACACCGGCTGCACCCTGCACCTGGTCGAACCGCTGGGCTTCTCGATGGATGACCGCCTGCTGCGCCGCGCCGGGCTGGACTACCACGAGTACGCGACCTTGCTCCGTCACGCCGACTGGCAAGCCCTGCTGGACAGCCAGAAGCCGCCGCCGGACCGGATGTTCGCGCTCACCACGCGCGGCACGCAGCGCGTGCACGACACCGCTTTCAGGCCCGGCGACTGGCTGGTGTTCGGGTCGGAGACCCGGGGCCTGGCGCCCGAGCTGCGCGAGAGTTTCGCCCCGCCGCAGCGGCTGCGGCTGCCGATGCGGGAGGGGCAGCGCAGCCTCAACCTGTCGAACGCGGTGGCCGTGACCGTGTTCGAGGCCTGGCGCCAGAACGGCTTCGGCTGAACTACTTGTACCGCCGGACGACGGACTCGGCGACGCAGGCCGGCTTGGGCGAGCCCTCGAGTTCGATCGTGGTTTCCCAGGTCATCTGCAGCCCGTCGTTGGGAATAGCCTCGGAGGCCAGCAGCTTCATGCGGCCGCGCACCCGGCCGCCGACCGGCACCGGCGTCATGAAGCGGACCCGGTTCAGCCCGTAGTTGACCCCCATGCGCGACTCGGCGACGTCGAACGCCGCTTCATAGAGACGCGGCAGCAGCGACAGGGTCAGGAAGCCGTGCGCGATCGGGCCGCCGAAGGGGCCGGCCTTGGCGCGCTCGACGTCGACGTGGATCCACTGGTGGTCGCCGGTCGCCTCGGCGAACTGGTCGACCTGCGCCTGGGTGATGGTGATCCAGTCGCTCACGGCGACTTCCTGGCCGACGCACGCGGCCAGGTCCTGGAGGGTCTGGAAGGTCTTTTTCATCGCTTCACTGTAGCGGCGCGCCGGCCCGGCCCCTGTCGACGCCGGGACATCGGGGCTCGGGGTAAACACCGGCTCAGCCCGGCTGCGCGGGCTCCCGGAGGTCCAGCCAGTCGATGACCGGCTGCCATTGCTCCAGGTCGCGCTGCACCCGCCCCGGCGCGATGTCGAACAGCGTCAGCCCGCGGGCCGCCAGCTGGACGTAGTTCTGGGTGTCGCGCAGCTCGCCCAGCACCGGCACGCCGAGGCCGGAGACGAACTCGCGCAGCCGGTCGGCGGCCAAGGTGCGGGCGTCGACCCGCATGCCCACCAAGGCGATCTGGGTCTTGCCCGCGTGGCGGTTGGCGAGCAGCTTGTCGAGGAAATCGCGCGTGGCGTAGATGTCGAAGATGCTCGGCTGCAGGGGCACCAGCACCTTGTCGGCCAGCGCCAGCGCCTCCTTGAAGCGCGATCCGTGCAGCCCGGCGGGGGTGTCGATGACCGCATGGGTGGTGCCGCGCGGCGGTCGCACCACGCTGCCGTCCTCGGACGCCTCCCAGCTGAGGATCGGCCGCGCCTGCGGCGGCCGCAGCCCGAGCCACAGCCGCGACGACTGCTGGCGGTCGATGTCGCCCAGCATCACCGCATGCCCGCGGCTGGCCATGTAGCCCGCGATGTTCGTGGCGAGGGTGGACTTTCCGACGCCGCCCTTGGGATTGGCGACCAGGACTACCGGCATGTTGGACTCCGACAGGCTGAACAAAGGCGCCATGGTAGCCGCGCGCGGGGCGCGCCGGAGTGCGCTAATGTTCGCGCCATGTCGACAAACACCCACAACAACAGTCCGGCGCGCATCTACGTGATAGCCGCCCACCCGCACTGGCGCGAATCGCGCGTCAACCGCCGCCTGCTGGAAGCCGCGCAGGCGACGCCCGGCGTCGACGTCAACGACCTCTACGACACCTACCCGGACTACGCGATCAACGTCAAGGCCGAGCAGGCCCGCCTGGCCCGGGCCGACCTGCTGGTGCTGCTGCACCCGATCCAGTGGTATTCGATGCCGGCGCTGCAGAAGCTCTGGATCGACGACGTGCTCGACTACGGCTGGGCCTACGGCACCGGCGGCCGGGCCCTGGAGGGCAAGGATTGCTGGCTGGTCGCGACCACCGGCGGCCCCGAGGGCAGCTACCACCCGCAAAGCTACAACCGCTATTTCTTCGACGCCTTCCTGCCGCCCTACGAGCAGACCGCGGCGCTGTGCGGCATGCGCTTCCTGCCGCCGCTGCTGTTCCACGGCGCCCGCAGCGCGCCAGCGGCCGAGGTCACGGCCCACGTCGAGGTCTTCAAGGAGCGGCTGCTGAGCTATCCGGACTGGCCGGAGCTCGAGGGGCTGGACGTCTGCGTCAGCTGCCCGGTGCCCGAGATCGACCGACCGACGGCCCAGGAGGAAAGCTGAGCATGGAGCACGCACCCGCCTGGCTCATCAATACGCTGATCTACCTCGGCGCCGCGGTGCTGGTGGTGCCGCTGTCGAAGGCCCTCGGGCTCGGCGCCATCATCGGCTACCTCGTGGCCGGCATCGCGATCGGGCCCTGGGGCCTGGGCCTGGTCACCAACGTCGAGGACATCCTGCATTTCGCCGAGTTCGGCGTCGTCCTGATGCTGTTCCTGGTCGGTCTCGAGCTCGAGCCCAAGCGGCTGTGGAGCCTGCGGCGGCCGATCTTCGGCTGGGGCTCGGCCCAGGTGCTGGCCTGCGCCGCGGTGCTGTTCCTGGTCGGCTGCGCCGCCGGCGCCGACTGGCGCGTGTCGCTGGTGGCGGCGCTCGGCCTGGCGCTGTCGTCGACCGCGATCGCGCTGCAGGTCTTCGCCGAGCGCAACCTGCTGCTGGCGCCCAGCGGCCAGGCCGGCTTCTCGATCCTGCTGTTCCAGGACGTGGCGGCGATCCCGATCCTGGCGCTGCTGCCGCTGCTGGCGGTCGGCTCGGCCGCCGCGCCGGACATGACCGGCTGGGAGCGCACCTTCGAGGGCCTGAAGATCGTCGGCGTGATCGCCGCCATCGTGGTCGGCGGCCGGCTGGCCTTGCGCCCCCTGCTGCGCTGGATCGCACGCAGCAACACGCCCGAGATCTTCACCGCCACCTCGCTGCTGCTGGTGGTGGCGATCGCCGCGCTGATGCAGTTCATCGGCCTGTCGATGGCGCTCGGCGCCTTCCTGGCCGGCGTGCTGCTGGCGGAGAGCGAATACCGGCGCGAGCTGGAGACCGACATCGAGCCCTTCAAGGGCCTCCTGCTCGGCCTGTTCTTCATCGCGGTCGGCATGAGCATCGACTTCGGCGTGCTGCTGGCGCATCCGGCGCTGATGGGGCTGGTGGTGGTCGCCTTCCTGGCAATCAAGTTCGTCGTCATCTACGCACTGGCCAAGGCGATGGAGGTGCCCTACCAGCAGCGGCCGGTGTTCACGCTGCTGCTGGCGCAGGGCGGCGAATTCGCCTTCGTGGTGTTCCAGGCCGCCGGGCCGAACGTGTTGCCGCCCGGCGTGGCCTCGTTCCTGATCGCCGCCGTGGCGCTCTCGATGCTGGTCTCGCCGCTGCTGCTGGTGGCGATCGACAAGTGGGTGCTGCCGCGCTATGGCGCCCACAAGCCGACGGGGTTGGAGGAGATCTCCGAGCAGCAGGACGCCAAGGTGGTGATCTGCGGCTTCGGGCGCTACGGCCAGATCATCGGCCGGCTGCTGACCGCGCAAAGCGTGAGCATCACGGTGCTCGACCACGACCCCGACACCATCGAGGCGCTGCGCGAATTCGGCATCCCGGTCTTCTACGGCGACGCGACGCGGCTCGACCTGCTGCGCACCGCGGGTGCCGGCACGGCCCGGGTGCTGGTGGTCGCGGTCGACGACATGGAGCAGTCGCTCAAGATCGTCGACCTGGCGCAGAAGCACTTCCCGCAGGCCAAGCTGGTGGTGCGGGCGCGCAATGTCACGCACTACTACCAGCTGCTCGACCGCAAGGTGGCGTTCATCGAGCGCGAGCTCTTCGAGTCGTCGCTGCGCAGCGCCCGCTCGGTGCTCGAGGCCATCGGCTGGCCGGCGCACGAGGCGCGCGAGGACGCGATGCGCTTCCGGCGCCGCAACATCGAGCTGATGCTCGAGACCTACCCGCACTACAAGGGCGACCGCGCCCAGTTGATCGCGGTGGCGAAGAAGGGCCGGCAGCAGTTCCAGGAGCAGATGGCGCGCGAGCGCGAGGAGCGGCGCCAGCGCAGCGGGGCCAACTGGGACCGCGACCGGGTCGAGGAAGAGCGCCTGCCCTGAACCCGGCGGCTACTGGTCGAGCTTGAGCAGCCGCACCGCGTTGCCCTTCAGGATGCCCGGCATCACCTCCGGCTTGAAACCGGCGTCCTCGAAGTCCTTGAGCCAGCGGTCGGGCGTGATCAGCGGGTAGTCGCTGGCGAACAGCACGCGGTCCTTCAACAGCGTGTTGGCGTACTGCACCAGCTGCTTCGGGAAGTACTTCGGGCTCCAGCCCGAAAGGTCGATCCAGACGTTCGGCTTGTGGGTGGCGACGCTGAGCGCCTCGTCCTGCCAGGGGAAGCTCGGGTGCGCCATCACGATCTGCATGTCGGGGAAGTCGATCGCGACGTCGTCCAGGTGCATCGGGTTGCTGTACTCCAGCCTGAGGCCGCCGCCGCAGCGCATGCCCGAGCCGATGCCGCTGTGGCCGGTGTGGAAGACGGCCGGCAGCGCGTATTCGGCGATCACCTCGTAGATCGGCCAGGCCATCTTGTCGTAGGGGTGATAGCCCTGCACCGTCGGGTGGAACTTGAAGCCCTTGACGCCGTATTCCTCGATCAGCCGGCGGGCCTCGCGCGCGCCCATCTTGCCCTTGTGCGGGTCGATGCTGGCGAAGGCGATCATGATGTCGGAGTTCTTTTGCGCGGCCTCGGCGATCTCCTCGTTCGGGATCCGGCGCCGGCCCATGTTCGACTCGGCATCGACCATGAACATGACCAGCCCGATCTTGCGCTCGCGGTAGTAGTCGATGCTTTCCTGGATGGTCGGGCGGCGGCCCGACTTGAAGTATTTGTCGGCGGCGCGGTCGTATTCCTCGCCGTAGTTGTCGAAGGGGTTCCAGCAACTCACCTCGGCATGCGTGTGAGTGTCGATCGCGATGAGGTTCCGATGGTCCATGACGGTGTCTCCAGTGCTAGGGTAAATCCTTAGGCCGCACCCTGATTCGCGGCTTGAATTGATTATTTTTCATAACCATAATCGATCGTACTCCGGAATGCAATCATGACCTCCAAAGACCTCCACCTCGACATCCAGGACGACATCGCCATCATCCGCCTCACGCGGGGCGCCAAGCGCAACGCGCTGTCCGACGGCCTGATCCTGGCACTGCGCGACGCCTTCGAAAAGCTGCCCTCCACGGTGCGTGCCGCGGTGATCGATGGCGAGGGCCCGCATTTCTGCGCCGGCCTCGACCTGTCGGAGCTCAAGGAACGCGACGCCGGCCAGGGGCTGCAGCATTCGCGCATGTGGCACGCGGCGCTCGAACTCGTGCAGCATGGCCCGGTGCCGGTGGTGGCGGCGCTGCACGGCGCGGTGGTCGGCGGCGGGCTCGAACTGGCCAGCGCCTGCCACATCCGCGTGGCCGACAGCACCACCTTCTACGCGCTGCCCGAAGGTTCGCGCGGCATCTTCGTCGGTGGCGGCGGCTCGGTGCGGATCCCCAAGCTGATCGGCGCCGCCCGCATGACCGACATGATGATGACCGGCCGGGTCTACAACGCCGAGGACGGCGAGCGCGCCGGCTTCGCCCAGTACCTGGTGGCCGAAGGCACGGCCTTCGACAAGGCGCTGGAACTGGCCAAGCGCGTGGCGACCAACGCGCCGCTGACCAACTACGCGCTGATGCACGCGCTGCCGCGCATCGCCGAGCAGCCGGCCGACCACGGCTTCTTCACCGAAGCGCTGATGGCCGGCATCGCTCAGGCCGCGCCCGACGCCAAGGAGCGCGTGCGCGCCTTCCTGGACGGCAAGGCGGCCAAGGTCCGGAAAAGCTGAGACACACCGAGGATTCCCCATGCAAGCCCCCCGTCCGACGACCCAGACGCCACGCTATCGGCCCGTGACCTTCGGCGTGCGCCGCGTCAACGTGCGCGAGGGCGCGGCGGGCGTGCGCTACCTCGAGGCGGCCGAACCGCTGCGGAGCTACGCCGAGCGCATCACCGACCGCTTCATGCACTGGGCCGAGACCGCGCCCGACCGCAGCTTCATGGCCCGCCGAGAGCAACTTCCCGACGGCAGCACCGGCGAGTGGCAGCACCTGAGCTACGCCCGCGCGCTGCAGGACGCACGCCGCATCGGCCAGGCGCTGCTCGACCGCGGGCTCGACGCCGAGCGGCCGGTCATGATCCTGAGCGAGAACAGCCTCGAACATGCCCAGTTGGCGCTCGCATGCATCTACGCCGGCGTTCCGTACTGCCCGGCCTCGCCCGCCTACTCGACCGTCAGCCAGGACTACGAAAAGCTGCGCCACATCGTCGACACGCTGACCCCGGGGCTGGTGTTCGCGAGCGACGCCGCGCGCTTCGGCCGCGCCATCGCCGCGGCGGTCCCGGCCGATGTCGAGGTGGTGCTGCAGCGCGGCCACGGCGCCGCAGGCGACCCGGGCACGGCCGCGCCGGAGCTGGCCGGCCGCGCCCTCACCCCCTTCGACAGCCTGCTGGCCACGCCCGCCACCCACGCGGTCGACGCCGCCATGGCGGCCACCGGGCCGGACACGATCACCAAGTTCCTGTTCACCTCGGGCTCGACCAAGATGCCCAAGGCGGTGGTCAACACCCAGCGCATGTGGTGCGCCAACCAGGTGCAGATCGCGCAGTCGATGCCGGCCCTCGCGGAGGAGCCGCCGGTGCTGGTCGACTGGCTGCCCTGGAACCACACCTTCGGCAGCAACCACAACGTCGGCATCACGATCTACCACGGCGGCACCCTCTACATCGACGACGGCAAGCCGACGCCGGCGGGCATGGCGGAGACGCTGCGCAACCTGCGCGAGATCGCGCCGACCGTCTACTTCAACGTGCCGACCGGCTTCGAGGCCATCGCCCAGGCCATGCAGACCGATGCGCAGCTGCGCCGGACCCTGCTGTCGCGCGTGCGCATGTTCTTCTACTCCGGCGCCGCGCTGGCGCAGCCGATCTGGGACCTGCTGCACCAGATCCAGGAGGCCGAGATCGGCGAGCGCATCGTGATGGCGACCGGCCTCGGCATGACCGAGTCGGGCCCCTCGGCGATGTTCATCAACAGCCCGGACGTGCGCGCCGGCGACGTCGGCGTGCCGACGCCGGGCATGACGCTCAAGCTGATCGACGTCGACGGCAAGGTCGAGGTGCGCTACCGCGGCCCCAACGTCACGCCGGGCTACTGGCGCTCGCCGGAAGCCACGCGCGAGGCCTTCGACGATGAAGGCTTCCTGTGCACCGGCGACGCCGTGCAATTCATCGACGACGCCGACATCCACCGCGGCCTGCGCTTCGACGGCCGCATCGCCGAGGACTTCAAGCTCGCCACCGGGACCTTCGTGAGCGTGGGCCCGCTGCGCGCGAAAATCAACACCGCCGGCGCCCCCTACGTGCACGATGCGGTGCTGACCGGCATCAACCTGAAGGAAGTCGGCGCGCTGATCTTCCCGACCCCGGCGATTCGGACGCTGGCCGGCCTGGCGCCCGACGCCCCCCTGCAGCAGGTGGTCGAGAGCGCGCCGGTGCAAGCCTGGCTGCAGCACCTGCTGGACACGCTGGCCGCCGCCAGCACCGGCAGCGCCAACCGCATCGCGCGCGCCCACATCGTGTCCGAGCCGCCCTCGATCGACAAGGGCGAAGTGACCGACAAGGGCTCGATCAACCAGCGCGCCGTGCTCAAGCACCGCGCGGCGCTGGCCGAGGCCCTGCACGACGGCACCCTGCCTTTCACTTTGAAGCCCCGTTGAACCGTCAGACCACAAGGAGACAAGCCATGAACATCCAGGGACAAGCCGCACTCGTGACCGGCGGCGCATCCGGCCTCGGCGAAGCCACGGCGCGCGAGCTCGCGCGCCTCGGCGCCAAGGTCGCGGTGCTCGACGTCAACGCCGGCCTGGCGGAGAAGGTCGCCGCCGACATCGGCGGCGTCGCCTGCGTCTGCGACATCACCGACACCGACAGCGTCAACGCCGCGCTCGACAAGGCCGAGGCCGCGCACGGTGCGGCCCGCATCCTCATGAACGTGGCCGGCATCGGCAGCGCCAAGCGGATCGTCGGCAAGGATGGCAGCGCCGCGCCGCTCGAGGACTTCGTGCGGGTGGTCAACATCAACCTGATCGGCGCCTACAACGTCAGCCGCCTCTATGCGGCGCGCTGCGCCAAACTGGATCCGAACGAAGGCGGCGAGCGCGGCGTGATGCTGTTCACCGCCTCGGTCGCGGCCTTCGACGGCCAGGTCGGCCAGCAGGCCTACAGCGCCTCGAAGGGCGGGCTGGTGGGCATGACGCTGCCGATGGCGCGCGACCTGGCGCAGCACGGCATCCGCGTCTGCACGATCGCGCCGGGGCTGTTCGCGACGCCGCTGCTGAAGACCCTGCCGGAGCCGATCCAGCAGTCGCTCGCCGCCTCGATCCCGTTCCCGCCGCGCCTGGGCGATCCGGCGGAGTTCGCCGCGCTGGCCTGCCACATCGTCACCAACGGCCACCTCAACGGCGAGGTGATCCGCCTCGACGGCGCTCTGCGCATGGCGCCGCGCTGAGCCACCCGCCACACCGTTTTTCCGTTCGCCCTTCCTGGAGACATCGCACCATGAACATCAAGAAAAGCATCCTCGCCGCCGCCCTGGCCGCCGGCCTCTTCGGCGCCGCCCATGCCGACCTCACGGTCGGCGTCGTGCTGCCGCTGACCGGCCCGGCCTCGGGCCTGGGCATCCCGGTCAAGAACCAGATCGCGCTGTGGCCCAAGAGCATCGCCGGCGAGAACCTCAAGGTCGTGGTGCTCGACGATGCCACCGACCCGACCACCGGCGTCAAGGACACGCAGCGCCTGGTGACCGAGGACAAGGTCGACGTCATCATCGGCTCGGCCGCGACGCCGGTCGCGATCCCGATGGCCGACGTGGCCGCGGAATCGGGCACGGTGCAGCTGGCCGCCTCGCCGGCCGGGCTGCCGCCCGGCAAGGACAAGTGGACCTTCCGGCTGCCGCAGTCCAACGACGTCATGGCCTACGCCGTGGTCCAGCACATGAAGTCGCAGAAGGTCAAGACCATCGGCTTCCTCGGCTACACCGACGCCTACGGCGAACTCTGGCTCAAGGCGCTAAGCGCCGAGGCCGAGAAGAACGGCATGAAGATCGCCGCCACCGAGCGCTTCGGCCGCGCCGACACCAGCGTCACCGCCCAGGTGCTCAAGCTCACCTCGGCCAACCCCGACGCGATCCTGATCGTCGCCTCCGGCAGCGGCGCCGGCATGCCGCAGAAGGCGGTGATGGAGCGCGGCTTCAAGGGCAAGGTCTACCAGACGCATGCCGCCGCCACGCAGGACCTGATGCGCACCGCCGGCAAGGATGCCGAAGGCACCTTCGTCGTCTCGGGCCCGGCCACCGTGGCCGAGCAGCTGCCCGACGCCCACCCGTCGAAGAAGGCGGCGGTCGACTTCGTGCAGCAGTACGAGAAGGCCTACGGCCCGGGCTCGCGCAACCAGTTCGCCGGCCATGGCGCCGATGCGCTCACCGTGCTCGAGAAGGCGGTGCCGATCGCGCTGAAGAAGGGCAAGCCCGGCACGCCGGAATTCCGTGCGGCGCTGCGCGATGCGATGGAGACCATGGGCCGCACGGTGCTCGCGCACGGCGTGCTCAACTGGACGCCCGACAACCACTGGGGCTACACCAACGAGACCGGCGTGATGCTGAAGGTCGTCGGTGGACAGTTCAAGGTCGAGCAGCCGCAGTAATCGCGCAACCAGCGCCGAAGCCCCGCCATGGATTTCTCAATCGCCAGCATCCTGACGCTGGACGGACTCACGAACGGGGCGATCTACGCGCTGTTGGGCATGGGTATCGTGCTCGTGTTCACGGTCACCCGCGTCATCTTCATTCCGCAGGGCGAGTTCGTCGCCTATGGCGCGCTGACGCTCGCCATCTTCCAGACCGGCAAGGTGCCCGGCACGGTCTGGTTGCTGCTGATCCTCGCGGCCGTCGCCGCACTCATGGAACTGGTGAGCACCTGGCGCCACCGCGGCCGGGCCGCCCCGGCCCTGGTGGCGGCCGCGCGCCAGTTCGTGCTGCCGGCCGTGGTCTGCGCCGTCTCGGCGTGGGCCGCACCGCGCAACCTGCCGCTGGCGGTCCAGGCCTTCCTCACGCTGTGCATCGTCACGGCCTTCGGGCCGCTGGTCTACCGCGTCGCCTACCAGTCGCTCGCCGGCGCCAGTTCGCTGGTGCTGCTGATCGTCTCGGTCGGCGTGCATTTCGCGATGACCGGGCTGGGCCTGCTGTTCTTCGGCGCCGAGGGTTTTCGCAACCCGTCGTTCTGGGACGACCGGTTCTCGGTCGGCCCGCTGAACGTCAACGGGCAGGCCGTGATCATCTTCCTCGCCTCTGCGGCGCTGATCGTGATGCTGTGGCTGTACTTCGAGCGCACCCTCTACGGCAAGGCCCTGCGGGCGACGGCCGTGAACCGGCTCGGTGCGCGGCTGATGGGCATCTCCACCCAGTCGGCGGGGCAGCTCACCTTCGCGATGGCGGCGCTGATCGGCGCCCTGTCGGGCCTCTTGATCGGCCCGACCACCACGATCTTCTACGACTCCGGCTTCCTGATCGGCCTCAAGGGCTTCGTTGCCGGCGTGATCGGCGGCCTCGCAAGCTATCCGGGCGCGCTGCTCGGCGCGCTGGCGGTCGGTGTGATCGAGTCCTTCGGCTCGTTCTGGGCCAGCTCGTTCAAGGAGGTGATCGTGTTCACCATCATCCTGCCGGTGCTGCTGTGGCGCTCGCTGACCAGCGCCCACTCGGACGAGGAGCACTGACATGGAAGCCACCTTGAATCCTCCGGCGGCCAAGCCGCCCGCGAAAAGCCGCCTGCGCACCTGGGGCCCGCTGGCGCTGGTGGCGGTGCTCATCGCCCTGCCGCTGCTGCCGCTGCCCAACTTCTGGATCATCCAGCTCAACTACATCGGCATCTACACGCTGCCGGTGCTGGGGCTGGTGCTGCTCACCGGCGTCGGCGGGCTCACCTCCTTCGGCCAGGCGGCCTTCGTGGGCATCGGCGCCTACACCACCGCCTACCTGAGCGTGAACTTCGGCCTCTCGCCCTGGCTCACCCTCTTCGTCGGCCTGGCGCTGACCGGCCTCAGCGCCGCGGTCATCGGCGGCATCACGCTGCGCATGTCGGGCCACTACCTGCCGCTCGCCACCATCGCCTGGGCGCTGGCGCTCTACTACCTGATGGGCAACCTCGAGGCGCTGGGCAAGTACGACGGCATCCTGGGCGTCAAGGGGCTTACGCTGTTCGGCCTCGAAGTCGGCCAGCAGCGGATGTTCTACGCAGTGGTCTGGACCTTCTCGCTGGTCGCCTGCTTCGCGGTGATCCGCCTGCTCGATTCGCGCAGCGGCCGGGCCATCCGGTCGCTGGCGGGCGGCTCGCAGATGGCCGAGGCGATGGGCGTGAACACGCTGCGCTTCAAGGTCGGCATCTTCGTGCTGGCGGCGCTGCTGGCGTCGCTGTCGGGCTGGCTGTTCGCCCATTTCCAGCGCACCGTGAACCCCTCGCCCTTCGGCCTCAAGATGGGCATCGAGTACCTCTTCATGGCGGTGCTCGGGGGCGCGGCCCATGTGTGGGGCGCGATCGCCGGCGCCGGCGTGGTCAAGCTGCTCGAAGACCAGCTGCAGGTGCTGCTGCCCAAGCTGATCGGCACCAGCGGCAGCTACGAGCTGATCGTCTTCGGCATCCTGATCGTGCTGGTGCTCAAGTACTTGCCCGACGGCCTCTGGGACTTCATCGACCGCCGGCTGCCGCGCCCCCAACGCCCGGTCGACTGGCGCGATGCGCCCGAGCTGCCGGCGCGCGCCAAGCCGGCCGCCGGCGAGGTGGTGCTCGACGTGCAGGCGATCCGCAAGACCTTCGGCGGCCTGGTGGCGGTCAACGACATCAGCTTCCAGACCCGGGCCGGCCAGGTGGTCGGCCTGATCGGGCCCAACGGCGCCGGCAAGTCGACCACCTTCAACCTGGTCACCGGCGTGCTGGGCCTGAGCGGCGGCGCCGTGCGCTTTCGCGGCGAGGCGATCGGCGGGCTGTCCTCGCGCGCCATCGCCGAGCGCGGCGTCTCGCGCACCTTCCAGCACGTGAAGATGGTGCCCGACATGACGGTGCTCGAGAACGTCGCGCTCGGCGCCCACCTGCGCGGGCGCAAGGGTGCGATCGCGGCCATGCTCCACACCGACCGCGCCGAGGAGCGCGAGCTGCTGCGCGAGGCCGAGCGCCAGCTGCAGCGCGTGGGCATGGGCGACTGGATGCACGAGCTGGCCGGCAACCTGGCGATGGGCCAGCAGCGGCTGCTGGAGATCGCGCGCGCCCTGTGCGCCGACCCGGCCCTCCTGCTGCTCGACGAGCCGGCCGCCGGCCTGCGCCACAAGGAGAAGCAGGCGCTGGCCGACGTGCTGCGCAGCCTGCGCGCATCGGGCATGAGCATCCTGCTGGTCGAACACGACATGGACCTGGTGATGGACATCTGCGACCACATCGTGGTGATGGAATTCGGCACCCACCTGATGGAGGGCACGCCGGCCGAGGTGCAGCAAAGCCCGAAGGTGCGCGCCGCCTACCTGGGTACGGAACACTGACATGAGCACCCCCCTCCTCCGAATCCACGACTTGCGCGCCGGCTACGGCCGCGCCGAAGTCCTGCACGGCATCGACCTGCAGGCGGGCGAAGGCAGCGTCGTGACCGTGATCGGCCCCAACGGCGCCGGCAAGTCGACCCTGCTCAATGCGTTGATGGGCGTGCTGCCCGCCAAGGGCGGCATCGAGTTCCGCGGCCAGCCGATCGGCGGCCTGTCGCTCGAGGAGCGCGTGATGCTCGGCATCGCGCTGGTGCCCGAGAAGCGCGAGCTGTTCGCCACCATGCCGGTCGAGGACAACCTGGTGCTCGGCGCGTTCCGGCAGGTGCGGCTGCGCAACCGCGAATGGCGCGACCAGATCGAGCAGGTCTACACGCTCTTCCCGCGCCTGAAGGAACGCCGGGCGCAACTGGCCGGTACGCTGTCGGGCGGCGAGCGCCAGATGCTGGCGGTCGGCCGGGCGCTGATGTCGCGGCCCACGCTGCTGATGCTCGACGAGCCCAGCCTCGGGCTCGCGCCCCTGGTGGTGCAGGAAATCTTCCGCACCGTGAGCGCGCTGCGCGCCACCGGCGTGACGATCCTGCTGGTCGAGCAGAATGCGCGCGCGGCGCTCGAAGTCGCCGACCACGGCTACGTGCTCGAGATGGGCAGCGTCAGTGCCGAGGGCGAGGCCCGCCAGCTGGCCGGCGATTCGCGCGTGATCGACACCTACCTGGGCGCGGCCCGGGCCTGAACGACCGGCCAAAGCAGGAGACACGATGAAGACCAACGCACGCAGCCATCTCCAACTCGGGGCCGTGGCGCTGGCCGGCGCGGCCCTGCTCGCCGCCTGCGCCGGTGGCGGCCGGGCGGTGCCGACCGCACCGATGGCCGCAGCCCGGCCCGGCACGCTGCTGTCGTGCAGCGCGCTCGCGGCCAGCGCGGCGCCGCCAGGCACGCTGTACACCCAGGCTGTGGCGGTGCCCGCCGGCACGGTCGCGCTGGGCAACGCCAGCGTGCCGGTGCCGGCCCACTGCCTGGTCCAGGGCCGCATGAATGAGCGCATCGGCCCGGTCGACGGCAAGCGCTACGCGATCGGCTTCGAGATGCGGCTGCCGGTGGCCTGGAACGGCCGCTTCTTCTACCAGGCCAACGGCGGCCTCGACGGCGTGGTGGTGCCGGCGGTCGGCGGCATCGGCGGCGGTGCGCCGGTGAGCAACGCGCTGCAGATGGGCTTCGCCGTCATCAGCTCCGATGCCGGCCATCCCGGCGCGCTCGGCCCCGCCTTCGGCCTCGATCCGCAGGCGCGGCTCGACTACGGCTACAACGCGGTCGCGCAGCTCACGCCGATGGCCAGGAACCTGATCGTCCAGGCCTATGGCCGCGGCCCCGACAGGTCCTATTTCGGCGGCTGCTCCAACGGCGGCCGGCACGCGATGGTGGCCGCCGCACGCGCGTCCAGCCAGTACGACGGCATCCTCGCCGGCGACCCCGGCTACAACCTGCCGCGCGCCGCGGTGGCGCAGCTCTATGGCGCCCAGCAGTACGCCAAGGTGGCGACCGCGACCACGCCCGCCGGCCTGCCGGACCTTCAAAGCGCCTTCACGCCGGCCGAACTGAAGCTGGTGTCCGACCGCGTGCTGGCGCGCTGCGATGCGCTCGACGGCCTGGCCGACGGCATCGTTTCCGACGTCAAGGCCTGCCAGGCGAACTTCGACCTGCAGCGCGACGTGCCGAGCTGCACCGGCGGGCGCGACGGCCAGTGCCTGACGGCGGCGCAGAAGAGCGCGCTCGCCAACGTGTTCACGGGCGCGCGCAACAGCGCGGGCAAGCCGATCTACAGCAGCTTCCCCTTCGACGCCGGGATCGGCGGCAGCAACTGGCGCGAATGGAAATTCTCGAGCTCCCAGACCCGGGACCCGGGCGCCGTGGGCTTCATCTTCACCTCGCCGCCGCTGGCCATGCGGCCGGGCGGGCTGGCCTTCGCGCTCGGCTTCGACATGGACCGGGATGCGCCGCTGATCGACGCCACCGACCCGGTCTACCGCGAATCCGCGATGGCCTTCATGTCGCCGCCCGACGCCGCGAAGCTGACCGCCCTGCGCGACCGCGGCGGCAAGCTGATCGTCTACCACGGCACCAGCGACCCGGTGTTCTCGTCCGACGACACCGCCGCCTGGTACCAGCGGCTGCAGGCGACCCATGGCGGCGATGCCGCGGCCTTCGCCCGCTACTTCCCGGTCCCGGGCATGAACCATTGCGCCGGCGGCCCGGCCACCGACCAGTTCGACATGCTGAGCGCGCTGGTCGACTGGGTCGAGCAGGGCCGGGCGCCCGAGTCCGTCGTGGCGAGTGCGCGCGGCCCCGGCACGGCGAGCGTCAACCCCGAAGTGCCGGCCAGCTGGTCGGCGCGCCGCACGCGGCCGCTGTGCCCCTACCCCCAGGTCGCGGTCTACACCGGCGGCGACACCGAATCCGCGGCCAGCTTCGCCTGCCGCGTGCCTTGAGACAGCCCCGATGACGACCTACCGCCCCCGCCCCGACGACGTCCGCGTCCTGCTGAACACGGTGCTCGACGCGCCCGCGCGCCTGAGCGCCCTGGCGCCGTTCGCGGAGGTCGACGAGGCGCTGCAGGCCCAGGTGCTCGACGAGGCCGGCAAGTTCGTGGCCGAGGTGATCGCGCCACCGAACCGCGACGGCGACGAGATCGGCTGCCGCCTCGTCGATGGCGAGGTGCGCACGCCGCCGGGCTTCCGCGCGGCTTACCGGGCCTTCGTCGACGGCGGCTGGCCGGCCCTGTCGGCGGCGCCCGAGGATGGCGGCCAGGGCCTGCCCGCGGTGCTCGAGGCGGTCCTCTACGAATGGCTCAGCGCCGCCAACCACGGGCTCACGATGGCGCCGGGGCTGCTGCATGGCGCCTACGAATGCATCCGGCACCACGGCAGCGACGAACTCAAGCGGCAGTACCTGTCGAAGATCGCCACCGGCGAGTGGCTGGCCACCATGTGCCTGACCGAAGCCCACGCCGGCAGCGACCTGGGCCAGGTGCGCACGCGCGCCACGGCCCAGGCCGACGGCAGCTTTCGCGTCGCCGGCGGCAAGATCTTCATCTCGGGCGGCGAGCACGACCTCACGGACAACATCGTCCACCTGGTGCTGTGCCGCCTGCCCGACGCACCGGCCGGCCCCAAGGGGCTGTCGCTGGTGCTGGTGCCCAAGCGGCTGCCCGACGGTACGCGCAATGCCGTGCTCTGCGAGCGCATCGAAGAAAAGATGGGCCTGCACGGCAGCCCGACCTGCGTGATGCGCTTCGACGACGCCACCGGCTGGCTGATCGGCGAGCCGAACCGCGGACTGGCGGCCATGTTCGTGATGATGAACGCGGCCCGGCTGCACGTCGCGCTGCAGGGCCTGGGCCTGCTCGACGCCGCCTGGCAGAAGGCCGACGCCTATGCCCACGAACGGCGCCAGATGCGCGCGCCCGGCCCGGCACCCGGCGGCGAGGCGGCCGACCTGGTGGCCGAGCATCCGGCGATCCGCCGCATCCTCGACACCCAGCGCGCCTGGGTCGACGGTGGCCGGCTGATCGCCTACCGCACCGCGGTCCAGCTCGACGTGGCGCGCCACGACGCCGACCCCAAGGTGCGCGAGCGCGCGCAGCGCTGGTGCGCGCTGGTCACGCCGGTGCTCAAGGCGGCCTGCACGCAGCAGGCCTTCCACGGGGCCAGCGAATGCCTGCAGGTCTTCGGCGGCCATGGCTACGTGCGCGAATGGGGCATCGAGCAGGTGGTGCGCGATGCGCGCGTGACCATGATCTACGAGGGCACCAACGAGATCCAGGCGATCGACCTGCTGGTGCGCAAGGTGCTGCCCGACGGCGGCGCCGGCATGTCGGCGCTGCTGGTCGAGGTGCGCGACGAACTCGACGCCGCGCGCGACATCGACGCCGACGTCCAGCGCCGCCTGGCGCAGCTGCGCTACCTCACGACCACGCTGGCGATGGCCGCGGCGGCCGAGCCGGCGCTGCCCTACGAGGTGGCCGACGACTACCTGCGCGTGGTGATGATCGCGCTGCTGGCCTGGGCCTGGGCCCGCATCGGCCGCGAAGCGCCCCAGGACGCCCGCTGGGCGGCGCCCGAGGCGGCCTTCCGCCGCTGGGTGCTGCCGGAGTTCGAGATGCGGCTGGGCATCGTCAAGCGGGCCTGCGAGGCCGTCACCGCGCAGCGCGCGCCGGCCTGATCGGCAGGACGCGGGCCGCCAAGCCGGTTACGCTTGCGGCATGGCAGTTTCGCGCAAGAAATCCCCCTCCGCCACGCACGGCCCGGCGCCGCGCCCCGATCGCCTCGACACCCGCGTGCTGGAGACCTTCGTCGGCTACAACGCGCGCCGCGCCTGGCTGATCGTCACCGAGGTGTTCGCGGAACGCATGGCGCCCTACGGGCTCAAGCAGGTCGATTTTTCGGTGCTGTCGCTGCTGGCGCACAACCCGGGCGCCACCTCGCGCCAGTTGTGCTCGACGCTCGACATCCTGCCACCCAACCTGGTGAGCCTGATCGCCTCGATGGACAGCCGCGGCCTGATCGAACGCCGGCCCCATCCGCACGACGGCCGTGCGATCGGCCTGCACCTGACGCCGGCCGGCGAACAACTGGTGCGCGAGGCCGAGCAGACCGTGATGCAGCTCGAGGCCGACACCAGCGCCCGCCTCACGCAGCGCGAGCGCGAGACGCTGATCAGGCTGCTGCAGAAGATCTATCACTAGGGCGGCTGGGAAATCCGCCGCGGGTCACCAGAATTTCCACCAGGGCGCCGAGGCGCGCGAAGCCTCGGGCACCAGGATCTGCAGGCCCGAATCGCCGATCCGGCGGCGCTGCTCGGCTTCCAGGGCCCGGGCCATGCGGTGCGCCAGCTGGTCGCCCTGCATCGCGCGCACGCGCCACTCGGTCGCGAGGCTCTGGAGCTCCTCGTCCTGCAGGGTGCCGGGGGCGGTCGACGGTTCGGACATGCCGAAATTCTGCCCATCGCGCGCAGCCTCGGCAATCGTAGAGCTTTGCCTTACATCAGCCCAGGAAGCCATCCCAGCTGAGCTTGAGGCCGGTCAGCAGCATGCCCAGGTAGACGAAGCGGTAGAACCAGACCGCATCGATGCGGCGCGCGATGCGGATGCCCACCCACACGCCCAGGGGCGCGATCGGCAGCAGCACCAGCGAAGTCGCCATGTTGCGCCAGTCGAGCAGCCCCAGCCAGGCATAGGGCACCCATTTGCTCAGGTTCACGACGAAGAAGAAGTAGGCCATCGTCGCCGTGTAGACCACCGGCGAGAGCCGCAGCGGAATCACGTAGGCGTTGACCGGCGGCCCGCCGGCATGGGCGATGAAGCTGGTGAAGCCGCTGATGGTGCCGAGCAGCGCGCCGCCCAGCTTCGAGGGCATGGGATCGTCCGGTCGCGGCGGGAACAGCAGGCGCTGGGCCAGGAACAGCAGCGTGAAGACGCCGACGATGCCCGCCACCGTGTGCGCCGGCAGCGCCTTGAAGAGCAGGGCCCCGATCACGGTGCCCACCAGCCCGCACGGAATGAGGAAGCGCAGCAGCCGCGGGTCGAAGTCGCGCCGGAAGGCGGCCAGCCCCAGCAGGTCCATGAGCAGCAGCACCGGCATCAGGATGGCGGCGGCCTGCGGGACGGTGACCACCAGCGCCATGAAGGGGACGGCGAGGGATCCGAAGCCGGCGCCGAAGCCGCTCTTGCTGACGCCGAGCAGCAGCACGGCGGGAACGGCGACCGCATAGAAGTGCGGGTCGGTGATGATCGGGAGATTCAAGACGAGGGAGGAAAAGTCGGGGGCGTGAGCGCTACATTGTCCACGCAAGCTCCCGACGCCCGCCATGAAGATCCTCGACGCCGACCAGACCCGCCGCCACCTCGACTTCGAAGGCCTGGTGCCGGCGCTGCGCGAAGCCTTCGCGCGCGAGGCGACGGTGCCGCCGCGCCACGTCCATGCGGTCGCCGCCGGCGGCGACCGCGGCACCGTGCTGATCATGCCGGCCTGGAGCGAGGCCGGCTTCCTCGGCATCAAGACGATCAACATCTTTCCGGGCAACGGCGCGCGCGGCCTGCCCGGGCTGCACGCGACCTACGTGCTCTACGACGCCCACACGGGCGTGCCGCTGGCGCAGCTCGACGGCAACGAGATCACCGCCCACCGGACCGCCGCCGCCTCGGCGCTGGGCGCGGCCTTTCTGGCCCGCGAGGAGGCTTCGCGGCTGCTGGTGCTGGGCACCGGCCGGGTGGCGCGCCTGCTGCCCGCGGCCCATGCGAGCGTGCGGCCGATCCGCGAAATCCGGGTGTGGAACCACCGGCCCGAAGGCGCGCAGGCCCTCGCCGCCGAATGGCGTCAGGCGGGCTGGGACGCGCAGCCCGTCGACGATCTCGCGGCGGCCGTGGCAGCCGCCAACATCGTCAGCTGCGCGACGCTCGCCACCGCGCCGCTGGTGCGCGGGGAATGGCTGGCGCCAGGCAGCCACCTGGACCTGATCGGCAGCTTCACGCCAGCGATGAAAGAGGCCGATGCGGCCTGCTTTGCCGATGCCCGCGTCTACGTCGACACCGACGAGGCGCCGACCAAGGCCGGCGACCTGCTCGATGCCATCGCCGCCGGCGCAGTGTCGCTGTCGACGATCCAGGGCACGCTGGCCCAGCTGTGCCGGGGGGAGCGGCAGGGACGCCGCTCGGCCGCCGAGCGCACGGTCTTCAAGGCCGTCGGCAGCGCGCTCGAAGACCTGGCGGCCGCGACCCTGGTCTGGCAGGGGCAGGGCCGGTGAACAGAGCCCTCAGTCGAGGCTGGCGCCCGACTCCTTGACCACCTTGCCCCACTTGAGCGTCTCGCTCTCGATGAAGGCGGCGAACTGCGCCGGCTGCTCGCCATGCGGCTCGGCGCCCTGCTCGGCCAGCTTCTTCTTCACTTCCGGATCGGCCAGCGCCTTGAGGATGGACGCGTTGAGCTTGGCGAGCACCGGCGCCGGCGTGCCCGCCGGGGCCAGCAGGCCGAACCACGACGTGGCTTCATAGCCCGGCACGCCGGCTTCGGCGATGGTCGGCACGTCGGGCAGCGCCGGCGAGCGCTTGGCCGTGGTGACGGCCAGGGCGCGCAGCTTGCCGCCCTTCACGTGCGGAATGGCCGACGGCATGTTGTCGAACATGACCGCGATCTGGCCGCCGAGCAGGTCCGACACCGCGGGCGCGCTGCCGCGGTACGGCACGTGCTGCATGTCGACGCCGGCCATCTGCTTGAAGAGCTCGCCCGACAGGTGGATGGAGCTGCCATTGCCCGACGAACCGAAGTTGATCTTGCCGGGGTTGGCCTTGGCGTAGGCGATCATTTCCTTCACGTTCTTGAACGGCTGCGACGGGTTGGCCACCAGCAGGTTCGGCACCATCGCCACTCGCGAGAGCGGCGCGAAGTCCTTGATCGGATCGAAGGGCATCTTCTTGTAGAGGCTCTGGTTGATCGCGTGCGTGCCCACGGTGCCCATGAACAGCGTGTAGCCGTCGGCCGGGGCGCGCGCCGCGGCCTGGCCGCCGATGTTGCCGCCGGCTCCGGCGCGGTTGTCCACCACCACCGTCTGGCCGAGGTCGCGCCCCATGTACTGGCCGACCACGCGGGCCAGGATGTCGGTGGTGCCGCCGGCCGAGAACGGCACGATGATCGTGATGGGCTTGGCGGGGAAGGCGGCCTGGGCGCCGGCGGCGAGCGGCGCCAGCGCCAGGGCGGCGGTGGCCGCCGCGGTGGCGATGGCGAAGGTGCGGCGCTTCAGCGCGGCGTCGGAAGGGAAACGGGACATGGGAAAACCTGGAAAAGGGTGAATCGAGACGGACGGCACCCGGATCAGACCGGTGCGACGCCCAGCGTGGTGCCGCCGCACACGTACAGCACCTGGCCGGTGACGAATCCGTTGTCGGGCGACAGGAAGAACAGGGTGGCGCGGGCCACGTCGTCGGCCGTGCCGAGGCGCTTGACGACGATGCTGTCGATGATGCGGCGGGTCTGCGGTGCGCCTTCGGGGTTGCTCTGGCGGAACAGCTCGGTCGCGATCGGGCCGGGCGCCACCGCATTGACGGTGATGCCGTCGCCGCCGAGTTCCATCGCCAGCGTGCGCGTGAGGCCGATCATGCCGGCCTTGGTGGCCGAGTAGACGATGCGCTCGGGCTTGCCCAGCGCGGCGCGAGACGACACGTTCACGATCCGGCCCCGGCCTGATGCGCGCAACGCGGGCAGCGCCGCCTGGATCAGGATCATGCTGGCCTTGAAGTGCAGGCCGACGACGTAGTCGAGGTCCGCCATGGAGGCCGTGTCGATCGTGCCGGGTCGCGTCGCGCCCGCGTTGTTGACCAGCGCCGTCACGGCATAGGCCGAGGTGATCTCGCGCGCCACCGCCTGCGTCTGCGCTTCCTGCGTCAGGTCGGCCTGGAAGGACACGAGCCGCTCGTGGCCCCAGTCGGGCTTCTTGTGGTCGAGATTGACGACGGTGCGTCCTTGCGCGAGCAGGGCTTCGCAGGTGGCCCGGCCAATGCCGGCACTGCCGCCCGTGACCAGGGCGGCTTCTTGTTGACTCATCTTGCTTCCAGAACTTTCAATGCGGGCCGCACCAGCGCGGCCCCGGGGGCGAACGCGCTCAGACGCGTTCGAGAATCAGCGCGATGCCCTGGCCGACGCCGATGCACATCGTGCACAGCGCATAGCGGCCGCCGCCCTTGTGCAGCTGGTTGATCGCGGTGGTGGCCAGGCGCGCACCGCTGGCGCCCAGCGGATGGCCCAGCGCGATGGCGCCGCCGTTGATGTTGACGCGCGCGTCGTCGTCCTTCAAACCGAGCAGGCGCAGCACCGCCAGCCCCTGGGCCGCGAAGGCCTCGTTGAGTTCGATGACGTCGATCTGCTCGAGCTTCAGGCCGGTGAGCTGCAGCACCTTCTGGGTCGCCGGTGCCGGGCCGATGCCCATGATGCGCGGCGCCACGCCGGCGGTCGCCATGCCGACCACGCGGGCGCGCGGCGTCAGGCCGTGTTTCGCGGCGCTGGCTTCGTCGGCCAGCAGCAGCGCCACCGCGCCGTCGTTGACGCCGCTGGCATTGCCGGCGGTGACGGTGCCGTCGGGGCGCACCACGCCCTTGAGCTTGGCCAGCGCCTCGAGGCTGGTCTCGCGCGGATGCTCGTCCTTGTTGACGATGAGCGGGTCGCCCTTCTTCTGCGCCACGCTGACCGGCACGATCTCGCTGTCGAAGAAGCCCGACTGCTGGGCCGCCACGGCGCGCTGCTGCGAGGCCAGCGCCATGCGGTCTTGCGCCTCGCGCTCGATCTTGTAGTCGGTGGCGACGTTCTCGGCCGTCTCGGGCATCGAGTCGACGCCGTACTGCGCCTTCATGAGCTTGTTGACGAAGCGCCAGCCGATGGTGGTGTCGTAGACCGCGTTGTTGCGGCTGAACGCGCTTTCGGCCTTGGGCATCACGAAGGGGGCGCGGCTCATGCTCTCGACGCCGCCGGCGATCATCAGGCCCGATTCGCCGGCCTTGATGGCGCGCGCCGCCGTGCCCACGGCATCGAGGCCCGAGCCGCACAGGCGGTTGATGGTGCCGCCGCCGACCTCGATCGGCAGGCCGGCCAGCAGGGCGGCCATGCGCGCGACGTTGCGGTTGTCCTCGCCGGCCTGGTTGGCGCAGCCGTAGAGCACGTCGCCGACCGCCTGCCAGTCGACGTTCTTGTTGCGTTCCATCAGCGCCTTGAGCGGTACCGCGCCGAGGTCGTCGGTGCGCACGCTCGACAGGGCGCCGCCGTAGCGGCCGAAGGGGGTGCGGATGGCGTCGCAGATGAAGGCTTGTTGGCTCATGGTGATGTCTCCCCAGTGGGTTCAGGTGGCGATCGGCAGGCCGACCAGTTCTTCGAGTTCCGCGTGGCCGAGGCCGTCGACCTTGTCGATCAGCCGCAGACCGGCGGGCGTGCATTCGAGCGTAGCGAGATCGGAATAGACCCGCTTCACGCAGCCGAGGCCGGTCAGCGGGTAGCTGCACTGCGCGACGATCTTGCTCTCGCCCTTCTTGGTGAGCAGGTCCATCATGACCCAGGTCTGGCGGGCGCCGATGGCCAGGTCCATGGCGCCGCCGACCGCGGGAATGGCGCCCTCCTCGCCGGTGCTCCAGTTGGCCAGGTCGCCCGTGGCAGAGACCTGGAAGGCGCCGAGCACGCAGATGTCCAGGTGGCCGC
This sequence comes from Variovorax davisae, assembly GCF_030316845.1. Classification (GTDB taxonomy): domain Bacteria; phylum Pseudomonadota; class Gammaproteobacteria; order Burkholderiales; family Burkholderiaceae_C; genus Variovorax; species Variovorax davisae. The sequence continues at coordinate 188,710 of NZ_JASZYS010000004.1, read as the reverse complement.
CGCGCATCATCGCGAAGCTGTCGGCATGGTGGAAGAAGGCGCCGCCGGCCAGCAGCGTGACCGGCTGCTTGCCGGCGTTGATCAGGTCGTAGTCCTCATGGCCGGCCGCGGGTGCCGGGCCCATGCCGAGGATGCCGTTCTCGCTGTGCAGGATGATCTCGCGCCCCGCCGGCAGGTGGTTGGCGACCAGCGTCGGCTGGCCGATGCCGAGGTTGACGACGGCGCCGTCGAAGATGTCCTGGGCAACCCGCGCCGCGAGCTGGTCCTTGGTGCGCCTCGTATACGTGCTCATGCTGCCTTCCTGAAACCGCCGGCCTCGGTGGCGACGCGCTCGATCTTGACGATCTTGTGGACGAAGATGCCCGGCGTCACGATCGTCTCGGGGTCCATCGCACCGAGTTCGACGATCTCGTGCACCGTCGCGATGGTGCGCTCGGCAGCCATCGCCATCACCGGGCCGAAGTTGCGCGCCGCCTTGCGGTAGACCAGGTTGCCCCAGCGGTCGCCCTGCTCGGCCTTGATCAGCGCGACGTCGCCGCGGATCGGGTACTCGAGCACGTAGTGCTTGCCGTCGATCTCGCGCGTCTCGCGGTCGCCGGCCAGCTGCGTGCCGAAGCCGGTCGGGCAGAAGAAGGCGCCGATGCCCGCGCCGGCGGCCCGGATGCGCTCGGCCAGGTTGCCCTGCGGCACCAGTTCGAGTTCGAGCTTGCCGGTGCGATAGAGCTCGTCGAAGACGTAGCTGTCGGCCTGGCGCGGAAAGCTGCAGATGATCTTGCGCACCCGGCCCGCCTTCAGCAGCGCGGCCAGGCCGGTGTCGCCATTGCCCGCGTTGTTGTTGACCACCGTGAGATCGGTGGCGCCCTGCTCGATCAGGCCATCGATCAGTTCGTTGGGAATGCCTGCGGTGCCGAAGCCGCCGATCAGCACCGTGGCGCCGTCGCGGATGCCGGCCATGGCATCCGCGACCGAACGCGCGATCTTGTCGATCATGAAATCTGTCTCCGGGGTGGAAGAGAAGCCGAACACGGCGATCGAAAGGACTCGGTCGTCAAATTGTTCGCATGTCGAACATCTGTTCGTATAATGAATTCTAGAGAAATCCATCCCTCATGGCAACCCAGCAGCAGCACCCCCCCTCGCCGGAACCCGGCGACAGCTACGTGCAGTCCTTCGCGCGCGGCCTGCAGGTGATCCGCTCCTTCAGCGCCAGCGCGCCGCGCCAGACGCTCAGCGAAGTGGCGGCCGCCAGCGGCCTCACGCGGGCCGGCGCGCGCCGCATCCTGCTCACGCTGCAGACCCTCGGCTACGTGGCCAGCGACGGCAAGCTGTTCGCGCTGACGCCGCGCATCCTCGACCTCGGTTTTGCCTACCTGTCGTCGATGCCGATCTGGAACCGCGCCGAGCCGGTGATGGAGGCGCTGGTGCAGCAGGTGCAGGAGTCGTGTTCGGCGGCGGTGCTCGATGCCACCGACATCGTCTACGTGATGCGGGTGCCGACCCACAAGATCATGCGCATCAGCCTGGGCGTCGGCTCGCGGCTGCCGGCCTTCTGCACTTCGATGGGCCGGCTGCTGCTGGCCGACCTCGACGCGCAGGAGTTGCACGCGAGGCTCGAAGCCTCGACGCTAGAGGCCTTCACCAAGCACACCGTGACCGACATCGACGCCCTGCTCGCGAAGGTGGCGCAGGCGCGCCGGCAGGGCTGGTGCCTCGTCAATCAGGAACTCGAGGAAGGGCTGGTGTCGATCGCCGCGCCGATCGTCGATCGGGCGGGCCGCACCGTGGCGGCGCTCAACATCAGCGGCCAGGCCAACCGGACCAGCGCCAAGGTGATGCAGGACAGCATGCTGCCAGCCCTGCTGGCCGCGGCGCGCGACATCTCGCGCCTGCTCTGAGACGGGGGCCTACCTGCTTCGGCGCCTGGCGCCCGGTGCCGAGGTCTGCGAAGGCGCGGCCGCGCCGTCGACGCCCAGCCGGCCGCCGCCGCCCAGGCCCTGTCCCTGCACGCTCTGGGCCTTGTAGTCGCGCAGCGAGACGACCATCTGGTTGAAGGCGTCCATGAAGGCGGCCGCGATCACCTTGCCTTCGGCGGTCCGGGTGTAGCCGCCGAGGCCGCCGGCACCGCTCATGCCGCCGAGGGCACCGAAGCCGCCGAAATCGGTCTTCGATGCGCTGCCTTCGGAGGCGGCGACCTGCACGCCCGAGCGGTTGTCGACCAGGGTCAGCAAGGTCGAGGCTTCCTTGGTCTTGAGGCTGCCGCCGAGCCGGCCCACCACGCCGCCGTAGCGGCCGCCGATCAGGCCGCCGAGCGCGGCGCCGGCACCCCCCGCGTCGTCGTTCTTGAAGATGACCTCGGGCGACAGGCCGTAGTCGGAGGCCACCATCTGGCCCTTGCCGAAGTTGCTGCCGGCGCGCATGTCGCCGCCTTCCATCAGCGCCCGTTCGCGGCCCATGGCCGCCATGCGGGCGCCGCCGCGCTCGACCACCACGAAGCAGTTCGACTGCTGCACCAGCAGGCGCAGCAGGTTGGCCGTGGGCGGCAGCTTGTACTCGTCGCGCAGGATGGTGTACCAGCCGGCCGACTGGTTCTCGACCAGCGAGACCGTGCCCAGCGGCGAGTCGCAGCGCTGGAGCTGGCTGTTGGCGCCGCTGCTGCTGCCGCCCGCGGCGCTGCCGGTGGCCATGGTCTTGGCCGACTGGCTGCCCATCTGCATGTCGGTGGTCTGGCAGCCGGCCAGGGCGAAGAGCGCAGCCATGGCAGCGGCAAGCGGGAGTCGAGGGAGGGTCATGGAACTGGAGGGGACGAAATGCACGAAAGGCGCAACCCGAGGGCCAGCCCCGGATGCACTCGGCAGTCTATGAAGGCTGCCCCTCCGGGTCTGCGAGAAACGTCCCGATCTTCTCCAGGATCGGTCCGAATCAATTCTTCGCGTGCGGCTCGCTCTGGCGCTGCAACTGCGCCCGCACATAGTCCACGTGCTGGCGCAGCGTGTAGACGCGGTCGGTGAAATCGAGCGGAAACTTGGTCTGGACGACCTCCTCCTCGATCCGGTCGAGCTGCGCCCGGGCCTCGCGGCGCTCCTGGTCGTCGAGCTTGCGCGCGGCCAGGTCCTGCTCGAGGAACTTGAGCTCGCCATAGCGGCGGTACAGGCGGCTGCGGCGGCGCCAGCCGATCAGCTCCGGCAGCAGGCGGACCAGCGGCACCAGGATCGCCGCCAGCGGGACCAGCAGCAGCAGCAGCCGCTGGGCATAGTTCGCGGCCCAGAACGGCAGGTAGTTCTGCAGGAACGGGCGACCGTTCTTGAAGTAGCGCTCGGCCTCGGTCGAGAGCGGGAAATCGGTCCCGGTCGGGCTCGGGAATTCGCCGGGCCGGCTGATGATGCTGGGTTGCCGGTGCACCTGCCGCGCCGCCTCGAGCAGCAGGTAGGCGAGCGCCGGATGCAGTTCGTCGCGCACCACCAGGTTGGCGGTGGTGGCGAGCAGCTGGATGTCCTGCGGCGGCAGGTCGCGCTTCGGGTCGACCGAACCGCGCTTGAGGCTCACGGGCTGGAAGTAGGGAAAGCGCCGTGCCAGGCCCTGCACGTGGTCGAGCGAGGCCAGCCGCACGGCGCCGTTGGCGAGCAGCCGCTGCACCGCGGGCGCCTCCGGCGCCGCGATCATGATGGCCGCATCGACCCCGCCGCTGGTCAGCAGGTCGGCCGCCGCCATGCCGCCTTCGCTGACGAAGCGGGTCGCCGGCGGGCCGCCGTCGGTCACGCCATAGACCGCCAGCAGTTCGGTCGCGACCTTGAAGTTGCCGCTGCCGGGAACGCCGACCGCAATGCGCTTGCCGGCCAGCGCCCCGAGGCCCTGGGACAGGTCGAGGCCGGTGCTGAAGATCCAGACCGGCTCGAAGGCGACGGTGGCCAGCGAGCGCAGCGGCGTCGCCTCGGGCGCTGCGTCGGGGTCCTGGGCCAGCAGGCCGGTGCCGCCCTGCACGAAGCCCACCGACACCGTGCCCTCGTTGAGCCGCTGCAGGTTCTCGACGCCGCCGCTGGAGGGCCGCAGTTCGAGCCGGATGCCGTTGGCGCGCAGGATCTCCTGGTAGCGCTCGCCGAAGCGGTGGTAGGCGCCGTCGGGCACGCCGGTGGTCATGGCCAGCGAAGGCGGCGGCGCGGGGCTGAGGTCGCGCACGATCGCCCAGCCCAGCGCGGTCAGGACGGCCACGCCAAGGAGCCAGTAAAGCAGGCGGCGGCCGGTGGGCAGGACGGGCAAGGCGGGGGACTTCATGCCGGGGCGCTGGGGGGTGAAGGTGCCCGATTCTGCCGCCTATCCCGTGCAAAACCGCACGGAATCGCGCCCGGCGCGCCATCGCACCTCGGACAAACACGGACCTGCGGCGCCGACCCGGCCGTCACGATGCGCCCGGCCGAATCCACCACAGAACAAAGGACAGAGACATGAAATTCGCCACCCTCGCACTCGCCTTCACCCTCGCCGCACTGGCCCTCGCCGCCCCCGCCCGCGCGCAGGCCACACCGGGTGCGGCCGGCGCCATCCGCATCGGCGTGATCGGTCCGCTGAGCGGCCCCTCGGCCGATTTCGGCCTGCCGATGCTGAACGGCGTGAAGCTCGCGATCGACGAGATCAACGCCTTCGGCGGCTACCTGGGGCGGCCGCTCGAGCTGGTGATCAAGGACGACCAGGCCAACCCGGAGCTCGGGCTGAAGCTGTCGCAGGAGCTGGTCCGCGACAAGGTGATCGCCACCATCGGCTTCTGCAACACCGGCGTGGCGATGAAGTCGATCGACGTCTTCCAGGCCAGCCGGACGCCGCTGATCGTTCCATGCACCACCGGCACGCCGGTGACGACCAGGTTCCCGCCGGCCGAGAGCTACATCTTCCGCAACGCGCCGCCCGACGGCATCCAGGCGCCCTTCATGGTCGACGAGATCGTGGCCCGCGGCTGGACCCGGGTGGCGGTCTTCGCCGACACCACCGGCTACGGCGAGGCCGGGCTGCAGGACGTGCGCCGGGCGCTGGCGAAGAAGAAGCTGGAGCCGGCCTACGTCGGGCGCTTCGACCTTGGCGTGACCGACGTGACCGAGCAGCTGAAGGAAGCGCGCAAGGCCGGTGCCAACGTGATCTTCATCTACACGATCGCGCCGCAGAACGCGGTGATCGCCAACGGCCGCCACGCGCTGGGCTGGAAGGTGCCGCAGGTCGGCGCCTGGGCCTTGTCGTTCCCCCTCTTCATCGACGGCGCCAAGGAAGCGGCCGAAGGCTCGCTGATGGCGCTGAGCTTCGTCGCCGAGCCGACCAACGAGCGGCGCGCGAGCTTCCTGGCGCGCTATGCGCGCAAGTTCGAAGGGCCGCGCATCCCGGTGCCGATGGCCGCCGCACAGGCCTACGACGCCACCTACCTGCTGGCCCACGCGGTGCTGAGCCTGCCCGGCAACCGGCTCGACGGGCCCGGCATCAAGGCCGCGCTCGAAGCCCCCAAGCGCCCCTACTACGGCGTCGTGACCACCTACGACAGGCCCTTCGGCAGCGAGGACAAGGAAGCGCTGAGCGCCAACATGCTGGTGGTCGGCACGGTGAAGAACGGGCAGGTCACCTTCGCCCATGCCGAGGACGCGACCCGCAACCGCATCGTGCAGCGCAAGCAGGCCGCCGGTGGGCTGTAGCCCTACGGCCGCGGCACGAACTGGCGGGCCAGCCAGCGGCGCAGGGCGCCGACCGGACGCCGCGGCGGCGGCGAGGGTCGCGGGGCCACGCCGCGTTCGAGTCGAAGCAGCCGGCCGCCGGATCCCTGGGCGCAGGTCTGGAAGCCCGTCCGCTGCAGGAAGCCGATCAGCTGGGTGTGGGACGCCAGCACGTCGCCATACAGCCGGCGCAGGCCGGCGTCGCGGGCCGCTTCGAGCAGGCAGTCGATCAGGTGCTCGGCCACGCCCTGGCCCTGCCAGGGATCGGCGACGGCGATCGCCAGTTCGGCGCTGCCGGGCAGCTCGCCGACGCTGTAGCGGGCCTCGCCGATGAGCGCCTCGCCATCGGCCAGCGCCAGCGTGGCGACCAGGGCCACATGGCGCACGCCGTCCACGCTGACCAGTTGCTGCAGCGTGGCCGGCTCGCAGTCGCCGATGCCGGCATGGAAGCGGCAGCCGCGCGACCCCTCCGAGAGCTGGCCGACGAAGGCGCCGAAGCGCTGGGCATCGTCGATGCGCAGGGGCCGGATCCGCGCCGCCGCGCCGTTGCGCAAGGTCGCGCTGCGCGGATGGCCAACGGCACGCAGCGACGCGGCGATGGCGACGGCGGGGGAGGTGGGCACTTGGCGCATGGCGTTTCGGCGGGCTGGTGGGAGGACAAGCCCAAGGTTCGCGCCGGCCGGCCCGCCCGTCCTTAAGCCGTCCTGAAGCGTGCTGAATACGCATGCCCCCGGCGTGCGGGAGATTCAGGACGCTTCAGGACGGCTTCAGGACGCCGCGCCCGCCAGCCGCCACAGTCGCATGTCACCAGGAACCCTCACCTTGAGCACCCCCCGCTACGTCTGCCTTTCCGACCTCCATCTCGGCGCCGGCTACAGCACCCTCACCGCGACCGACGACCGGGGCCAGCCCGACCCGGCCCGGCCCAGCGCCACGCTGGTGGCCCTGGGCCAGGCCCTGCGGCAGCTGCTGCGCGCGCTCGGCGACGGGCCGCCGCCGACCCTGGTCCTGCTCGGCGACGTGCTCGACATGGGCCTGTCGCCGATGGGCAGCGTCGCGGCCGCCTTCGACTGTTTCGTCCAGGCCGTGATGCTCGATGGCGAGCGGCCGCTGTTCGCGCCGCGCGTGCTGTGCGTGCCCGGCAACCACGACCATCACCTGTGGCGCATCGCCCAGGACCAGCACTTCCAGGACGGCCTGCGCGAAGGCCGCATCGAACGCGACCTGATCGCCCACACGGCGCTGTTCCAGGATCCCGCTGCGAGCGGCATCCGGTCGCCGATGCTGACCGGCCTGATCCACCGCCATCCGGCGCTGCGCGAGACCGAAGTCGAGATCGCCTATCCCAACCTCGGCCTGCTCGACGCCGGGCGCCGGCGCTGCGTGGTGCTGCACCACGGCCACTACGTCGACCCGATGTACCGCGTGGTCTCCGCGCTCGATGCCCAGACGCCGGGCCTCCAAGGCCGCGGCCCGGCCTCGATGGCGCAGCTGGAGGCCCGCAACGGCGCCTGGGTCGATTTCCTCTGGTCGGACCTCGGCAGCGCCGGGCTCACCGGCACGGCGGCCACGACGCTGTACGAGGTCATGCGCGACGGCGGCGCCTCGCAGCACTTCGCACAGCGCCTGGCGGCCCTGCTGGTGGACCGGCTGGGCACGCGCTTCGGCCTCAGCGGCAGCATGCCGACGGTGCAGGGCATCACGCTCGACCAGTTGCTGCTCGGCCTGCTCGATGCGACGCTGGGCCGAGGCGCCGAGTCGCAGCGCGACAGCTACCTCGCCCTGATGACCGCCGCCGACGTCGCCGACCTGCGCTGGTTCCTGTCGGGCCCGGTGAAGCTGGAACTCGAGCGCGCCGGCCTGCAGCCGTCCGGCCTCGATCTCGCCTTCGTCTTCGGCCACACCCACAAGCCGTTCCAGGACGAGCTGCCGGTGGCGGGCTTCGACCGACCCGTGCGGGTCTTCAACACCGGCGGCTGGGTCATGGACCAGCCGACCATGACCTCGACCCAGGGCGCCGCGGCGGTGTTCATCGACGAGGCGCTGAACCTGGCCTCGCTGCGGCTCTTCAACGATCCGGTCAACGGCCGCATGGCCGCCGTGCAGGCGCAGGGCGTGGGCGGCTTCGGCGATCGCGACAACCCGATGCTGGCCGCCCTGGCGGCCGGCGTCGAACGCACGGCACCCGCCTGGCAAGTCTTCTCGCGCGCGGCGCAGACGGCCACCGAAGCGCACGCCCGCCGGCTGCTCGACAAGTTCTTTCACGCTCCCGCCCGCGACCCGGCGACCGCCCCATGATGAAGCGCATTGCCCGGCCGCTGTCCCAGCTGGCCTCCCACTACACCGTGGTCGTGGTCGGCTCCGGCTATGGCGCCGGCGTCGCCGCCTCCCGGCTGGCGCGCGCGGGCCAGTCGGTCTGCGTGCTCGAACGCGGCCGCGAGATCCTGCCCAGCGACTACCCGGACGACATGGCCGGGGCCCGGGCCGACATGCAGGTCGACGGTGCCCGCGGCAAGCTCGGCGCCGCCGACGGGCTCTACAACCTGCACCTCAACGACGACATGCTGGCGATGGTCGGATGCGGCCTGGGCGGCACCTCGCTGATCAACGCCAACGTCGCGCTCGAGATCGACCCCCGGCTGTTCGAGGCCACGCCCTGGCCGGCGCCGTTCCGCAACGATCCGGCGCTGCTCGACCCCTACATCGCGCGCGCCCGCCGGATGCTGGACCCTTCGCCCTACCCCGCCGACTACCCGCCGCTGAACAAGCTGCTGGCGCTGGAGAAGTCGGCCAAGGCGATGAAGCGCCCGTTCGAGCGGCCGCCGATCGCGGTCAACTTCACCGACCAGCGCAACCCCTTCGGCGTCCCGCAGCCGCGCTGCACCCTGTGCGGCGATTGCACCAGCGGCTGCAACGTCGGCGCCAAGAACACGACCTTGATGAACTACCTGCCGGACGCGGCGAACCACGGCGCCGAGATCTTCACCGGCGCCCGGGTCAGTCACGTCGAGCGCGATGGCGAGCGCTGGCGCGTGGTCTTCGACCCGGTGGCGCTGCGCGGCGCCAGCGCGCCGGCAGCGGACGCGCCGCGCAGCGTGACGGCCGACATCGTGATGCTCGGCGCCGGCGCGCTGGGCTCGACCGAGATCCTGCTGCGCTCCAGGGAACGCGGGCTGGCGCTGTCGGACCGGCTGGGCACGCGCTTCTCGGGCAACGGCGACGTGCTGGCGCTGGGTTACGACAACGACTGGCAGGCCACCACCGACGCCGCCGGGAACCCGGTCCGCAGCCCCATCAACGGCGTCGGCACCGGCCGCAACAAGCTGGCCCCCGCCGACCTGCCCGGGCCCTGCATCACCGGCGTGATCGACCTGCGCGATGCGCCCGAGGTCGGCGACGGCCTGGTGATCGAGGAAGGCGTGATCCCCGGCGCCCTGGCGTCGATGCTCACGCCCGCCCTGTTCTTCGCCGACGCCATGACCGGTGGCGAATTCGCCTACGGCGCGGCCCAGGCCAGGTCGCGCCTGCAGGATGCGCAGGCCATGGGCGAGGCGGTGCAGCACCCGGAACAGCTGGCCAAGGCGGCCTACAGCGGCGCGGTGGCGCGGACCCAGACCTACCTGGTGATGAGCGTGGACGATGCCGGCGGCCGGCTGCGCCTGCAGGACGACCGGCTGCGCATCGACTGGCCGGGCGCCGGCACCCGCCCGGTGATCGCCAAGGACCACCAGTGGCTGCGGGCCGCCAACGAGGCGGTCCAGGGCCAGTTCATCGCCAACCCGCTGTGGAGCGAGGCGCTCGGCCACAAGCTGATCACCGTGCATCCTTTGGGCGGCTGCGGCATGGGCGACAGCGCGGCCGAGGGCGTGGTCGACCACCAGGGCCGGGTGTTCGCGGGGCCCGACGGGCAGGCGGTGCACGAGGGGCTGCTGGTCTGCGACGGCGCGGTGCTGCCGGGCGCGGCGGGCGTCAATCCGCTGTTGACGATCAGTGCGCTGGCCGAGCGGGCCTGCCAGCTGCTGTGCCACCGGCGCGGCTGGACCCTGGACCTCGGCATGGCGCCCGCCGAACCGATGCCGGCGTCGACCGGCGCCAGCGCGTCGCCATCGGGCCTGCTGCGGCGGGCCATCGACGAGGTCGAGGCCGGCGCCGTCGATCTCGCCAAGGACGCGATCGGCGCGCTGATCCGCAAGGACCCGGCGCTGCTGAGCCCGAGCTTCCAGTTCACCGAGACCATGCACGGCTGGATCAGCACCGACGCGGTGCTGCCGCGCACAGGACCGCCACAGCGGCTGGCGAGCGACTACGAAGTCGCCTGCGCCTGGGGCAAGGCGCGGGGCCAGGCAATGCGCTTCGACCTCACGATCCACAGCGACGACCTCCACCAGATGGTGTCGGACCCGACCCATCCGGCCACCATTTCCGGCAGCGTGACCTGCCCGGCGCTGTGGAGCGAGCCGATGCCGGTGGCCAGCGGCGTCTTCCACCTGCTGCCGGCCGATGCGCAGCGGGTCGAGACCTGGACCATGAGCTACGAGATGGTGCTGCGGCGCGGCGACGCGCGGCTGCGCTTCAAGGGCCACAAGGTGCTGCACCAGCGGCCCGGCGCATCGCCCTGGACCGACACCACGACGCTGTTCGTGCGGGTCTACGACGGCGACGGCATGAGCGACCGGATGGTGGCCCAGGGCATCCTCACGCTCGATCTCGAGGACCTGCTGTGGCAGGCCTCGACGCTGGAGGTCAAGCCGCCGGCCAGCCTCCCCGGCCTGATCGAAGCCCATGTGCCGGCGGCCGAGCGCGCCATCGCCAGCGCCTACCTCGCCCGCTTCGGCGCCTTCTTCGGCATGACGCTGTTCCGGGCCTACGGCGGGCTGCTGGCCGACCTGCACAACTTCCCGGCGCTCGACCTGGCGCAGCTGCCGCGCCGGGCCCTGCGCGCGCCGGCGCCGGTGGCGCACAGCGTCGAGGTCGGCGACGGCTTCAGGATCAGGCTCACGCGCTACGCCGGCGGCACGCTCGGGCCGGTGGTGCTGGCGCCGGGCTTCGCGGTGCGGGCCTCGTCGTTCGCGACCGACACGGTGGACCAGAACCTGGTCGAGGCGCTGTGCGCGCGCGGCTACGACGTCTGGCTGTTCGACTACCGCGCCAGCCCCGACTCCGGCAGCCCGATCGCGCCCTACACGATCGACGACATCGCGCGCACCGACTGGCCGGCCGCGGTGCGCTTCGTCCTGCAGGCCACCGGCGCCGCCGACCTGCAGGCGATCGCCCACTGCGTCGGCTCGATGAGCCTGCTGATGGCGCTGCTGGACGGCATGGGCGGCGTGCGCTCGCTGGTGTCCTCGCAGCTCACGCTGCACCCGGTCACGGGCTGGCTCACTGATGCCAAGGCCGACATCGGCCTGGCCCGCGTGCTCGAAAGCTACGCCCCGCTCGGCGGCCGCTTCGACAGCGTGCCCGGCAGCACCGATCTCGACCGCGAGATCGACACCCTGGCCTGGAAGGTGCCGGTGCCGGCCGGCGAGCAGTGCAACAACCCGCTGTGCCATCGCGTGTTTTCGATCTTCGGCGCCTCCTATGCGCATGCGCAGCTCAACCACGCCACCCACACCGCGCTGGCGGAGATGTTCGGCAGCGTGGCGCTGCATCCCTTCGAGCACCTGAGCCTGATCATGCAGCGCGCCAAGGCGGTCGACAGCGAGGGGCGGGACGTGTATGCGACGCCATCGAACGCACCGCGGCTGGCGCTGCCGATCTGCTTCGTGGCCGGCGCCGACAACCAGCTGTTCTTTCCCGAGGGCAGCCTGCGGACCCAGGCCTGGCTGTCGCGCCTGAACGACCCGGCCCTCTACACCCGCCATGTGTTCGAAGGCTATGCCCACATGGACCTGTTCGTCGGCCGCAACGCCGCGCGCGACGTCTTCCCGACGCTGATCGCGCAGCTCGAGCGTGTCAGCCCGGCAGCGCGCTGAGGCCGGCCGAGGCCAGCGCGATGGCGGCGTCCTCGTCGAGGCCGGCGCCTTCGAGGCGCCACGCCGCCAGCTCGGACGGCGCATGGACGGCGCCGACCAGCGCCAGCGCGGCCTCGAGCATGCGGGTGTCGGACCGGCTGCGCACCTCGCCGCGCCGCGCACGCGCGGCGTCGTCGCAGCCGAGCAGCAGCGCGGCGTCACGCAGCCGACCCTGGCGCGCCGCCAGCAGCGCCAGCATGCCGGCGAAATGCCGGATGCCCAGCGTGCGCCGGCACTGCGGCAGGCTCAGCATGACCTGGGCCTGCGCTTCGGCCAGCGAGCCCTGCACGGTGAGGGCATGGGCGTACCAGTTGTGGGCGAAGGCCAGCATCTGGGCATCGGTCAAGGGCGAGCGGCGCAGGTGCTCGATCACGGCCCGGAACTGGTCCACCGCCTCGTCGATGTGGCCGATCTCCTGGTGCAGCGCGGCCAGGTTGTTGAGCACGTAGAACCGGGTGCGCGCATCGCCGCCGTTGCGCACCAGCGGCAGGGCCTGGGCAAAGGCGGCCAGCGCCTCCTCGGTGCGGCCCTGGTAGCGCCGCACCATGCCGCAGTTGTAGAGCCAGAGTCCGCGGAAGCCGTGCATCGCCGGCACTTCGATCAATTCACGCGCCTGCGCCAGGTGGCGCTCGGCGCTCTCGAAGTCGGCGGTCACGGCCGACACGTAGGCGCTCATGCACAGGGCGATCACCAGCCGGCCATGGGCCTGCTCCTGCTCGAAGATGGCGCGGGAGCGCTCTAGCAGCTGCTCCCGCTCCTGGGCGTTGACGCCGCCGTGCAGGCCGATCATGGCCAGGCCGCCGCAGAAATCCGCCACCACGAATGGGGCGGTGCGCTCATCGACCAGGGGTTCGGCCATCCGCATCCAGCGCACGCCTTCGCCGTAGCGTCCGGCCTGGTACATGAGCACCGCCGCGGTGTTCACCAGTTCGAGGGCCAGCGCCGGGTCGCCGCTTTCGCCGCAGGACCATTCGATCGCGCTGCGCAGGTTGTCGATCTCGGGGATGCAGGCCATCACCCAGGCGTCCATGGCTTCGAAACCCATGCAGCCGGCGCGCTCCGGACGGTCGATCGCCGCCCGCATGCAGCGCGCGTGCCAGCCCCGCAGGCGCTCCCATTCGCCGGCCGTCTCGAGCTGCTCCCGGGCGTAGGCGCGGGCGCTCTCCAGCAGGCGGTAGCGCGGCGTGGCGCCAGCTTCCAGCACCACCATCGACTTGTCGATCAGGTTGCCGAGCAGGTCGACCACGGCCCAGGCATCGAGGCCGTCGTCGGCCGCCACCTGCTGCGCCAGCTCGAGGCCGAAGCCGCCGACGAAGACGCCGAGCCGGCGGAACACGGTGCGCTCGAGCGGGCTCAGCAGCGCATGGCTCCAGTCGAGCGTGGCGCGCAGCGTGCGATGGCGCGACGGTGCGTCCCGGGCGCCGCTGTTGAGGATGCGCAGGCGCTGGCCCAGGTGCTGGCGCACCCCCGGCACGCCCAGCAGGGGCACCCGCGCCGCCGCGAGTTCCAGCGCCAGCGGCATGCCGTCGAGCGCGCGGCAGATGTCCACCACCGCCTCGAGGTTCGAGGCGTCGAGCCGGAAGCCCGGCTGCAAGGCGCCGACGCGGGCGGCGAACAGCGCCACCGCGCCGTGCGCCGCGGCGTCGGCGACCTCGGCGTCGCCCGGCACAGCCAGCGTGCCCAGGCGCATCGAGCGCTCGGCCGCCAGCCGCAGCGGCTCCTGGCTGGTGACCAGGATGTGCAGTTCGGGCAGCGCCGCCAGCAGGTGGCCGGCCAGCGCCGCGATCGGCTCGACCAGGTGTTCGCAGTTGTCCAGCAGCAGCAGTTCGCGCCCGCGCAGGCGCTCGGCCAGCTCCACGGCCGGGTCGGCGTGGCCGGGCAGGCCGATGCGCAGTGCGCGCGCCACGGCGCCCGGCATGGCGCCGGGGTCCGAGACATGGGCCAGCTCGACCATCCAGGCGCCATCGCGGAAGCGGTGCGCCAGGTCGCGGGCCAGTGACCGCGCCAGGCTGGTCTTGCCGATGCCGCCCGCGCCCAGCAGGGTGACCAGTCGATGCTCGCGCACCAGCTCGCGCAGCTGCGCCAGGTCCTGGTCGCGCCCGAGCAGGGGCGGCAGCCCGACCGGCAGGTTGCCGAATTCGGAGGGCAGGGCCACCGGCGGCGGCGCGGCCGCGGCCCGGGCCGCCGGCCGGTCGGCGGGGGGCGCTTCGTCCAGCGCGGCGGCGAAGCGGTAGCCGCGGCCGGGCACCGTCACGATGGCCTTGGCGCCGAGCAGCTTGCGCAGCGCGCTGACCTGCACCTGGAGGTTGTTTTCCTCGACCACGAGCTGGGGCCAGACCAGGTCGAGCAGTTCGTTCTTGGTCAGCATGCGCTCGCGGTGCGTGACCAGCGCCAGCAGCACGTCGAAGGCGCGGGCGCCGAGCTGGACCGGCTCGCCGCCTACCCGCAGCTCGCGGCTGGCGGGATTCAGTTCGGCCTGGTCGAAGCGATAGACCGACTCAGTGGCCTGCATCCACCACCCCGGTCGCCCCGCCTTCGGTGCCGCGCACCGTGCCCCTCCCGACTCCGACTGCCATGTCCGCTCCTGGTTGAGGGCGCACCTGCCCCGCCCGCCAGGGTGGGTTTGTAACTGATTGCCCGATCCTGCGCATCATTGTCCGGGCAGCTGCGCCCGCCGGCACCGGCTCAGACCGGCTTGAATGCGCTGTACTCGGAAAAAATGCCGAGTTCGACGTGTCGCTTCACATCCTGGAAGCCGGCGGCGCGCAATGCGGCCAGCACCGATTCCGGCGCGATGCAGGCCTCGATCGTGTCCCAGTAGTAGCGCCACAGCTCGGCCGTGTCCTGCCCGCGCGCCACCACCTTGGCGATCAGCGGCACCACGCCGCGCATGTAGCCCTTGAGGACGGCCGTTCCGACCCGGCCCGAGGGCTTGGTGATCTCGAGCACCAGCAGCCGGCCGCCCGGGCGCAGCACCCGGAAGAACTCCGCGAAGGCCGCATGGACGTCGGCGATGTGGCGCAGCGCGTAGCCCATGCTGATGAAGTCGCTGCTGGCATCGGACCGCGGCAGTTCCTCGGCCCGGCCGCGCACCAGCGTCACGCCCGGCAGCGCCACCTGGCCCATCATCCCGGGGCTCGGGTCGACGCCGACCAGCTGCCCCTGCGGGCCGATCAGCTTGAGCGCCTCGCGCGCGACCAGCCCGGTGCCGATGCCGACGTCGAGCACCTGCGCGCCGGCCGCCAGGCCACCGCGCTGCAGCGCCGAGCGCCGGTACCAGGGGCCCGAGCCGAAGGCGAGCACCCGTTCGATGCGGTCGTAGTCGGGCGCGGTGTCGTCGAAGATCCGGCGCAGGAACTGCTGGTGTTCGGCCTCGTCGCCGTAGTAGGCCGGCAGCGGCGTGTGCGGCGCGAGCGCCTCGGGCGAAGGGAGCGGCGGAGCAGGACTTTGCATCGGTCCATTATGGCCATTCATCCGGCCACCGCCGCGGGCTCCAGCACGAAGCCGAAATTCAGCGTGTGGAAGGGCCCGGCCTGCGCGCTGCCGTCGGGCGCGGCGCCGGCCGGGTGCGAGGCGAAGTCGCCGATCAGCGAGCTGCGCACGCCGAACACGGCGTCACTGTCGAGATACCGGTCGCCGTCCCGGAACACGTGCGTGATCAATGTCTCGTAGCCTGGCGCCTGGATCATGAAGTGGACGTGCGCGGGCCGCCACGGGTGGCGCTTGGTGGCCCGCAGCATCGCGCCGACCGGGCCGTCGGTGGGGATCGGATAGGCCACCGGCATCACGCCGCGAAACCACAGCCGGCCCTCGGCGTCGGTGCGGAAGACGGCGCGGCCCTGCGGCCGGTCGAGGCCCGGCCGCTGGACGTCGTAGAAGCCTTCGGCGTCGGCCTCCCAGACATCGACCTCGGCATCGGCCACCGGCTCGCCGTCGCGCCCGCGCACCACGGCCTGCACGAACAGCGGCTCGCCCGCGGCGCCGCCCGAGATGTCGCCGCCGAGCGGCAGCCGGGGCGCACCCTGCACGTGGAAGGGGCCGAACACGGTGGCCTCGGTGGCCTGGGCGCTCTTGGCATGGTTCATCGCCACGGTCAGCATCGACAGGCCCAGCGTGTCCGACAGCAGGATGAACTCCTGCCGCTTGGCGTCGCACTTCTGCCCGGTCGCGGTCAGGAACTCGATGCCGGCGGCCCACTCGGCCTCGGTGAGCTTCACCTCGCGCGCGAAGTCGTGCAGGTGGCGCACCAGCGCCGACATGATCTCCTTCAGCCGGGGGTTCTCGCAGCCGTCCATGCGCTCGAGCACGGCGGCCGTGATGGTGTGTTCATTGATGTTTCGCATGGGGATGGAGCTCCAGGTCGGTGGGACGTCTGAGGGGCATCGAACGCTTCGCTGCCGGCGCATCATGCACCGCCAGCCGCCGCTGGGTCGGGAACAGCGACCAGCCCCAGCGCTGCTGGGCATGGCCCCACAGGCCCTGCTTGAAGAAGATGGTGACGACGATCGCCAGCAGGCCGAGCCCGAGCAGGTACCAGGTGCCGTAGTCGCTCAGGAACTTGTTCAGCGCCCAGAAGATGACGGCGCCCACCAGCGGCCCCTCGATCCGGCCGATGCCGCCGATCACCACCATGAAGATCGCGAACGCGGTCCAGTTGACGCTGAAAGCGGCGTCCGGGCTGATGCGCAGGTTGCCGACGAAATAGAGCGCGCCCGCCAGCCCCGCGCCGAAGGCCGCGACCACGTACACCGCGAGCTTCATGCGCGCCACCGGGATGCCCTGCGACTCGGCGGCGACCTCGTTGTCGCGAATCGCCAGCAGCGCCAGCCCGCGCTTGCTGCGCAGGAACAGGTAGACCAGCGCGATCGCCGCCACCACGCAGGCCAGCGCCATCCAGTAGGTGGTGCTCTCGCGGGCCGCCTTGTCGATGCCGCGCAGCGCGGTGAGCGAGGTGCCCGAGCCGCCGCCCACCGCCGACATGTTGGCGAAGCTGAGCCGGAACACTTCGGCGATCACCCAGGTGCCGATCGCGAAGTAGCCGCCCGCCAGCCGGAAGGCGACGAAGGAGACCGGCACCGCAATCAGCGCGGCCGCCAGCGCGCCGAGCGGGATCGCGACGAAGGGGTTGACGCCCGCGAAGTTGCCGAGCATCAGCATCACGTAGCCACCGAAGCCGAAAAAGGCCTGCTGCCCGATGCTCACCATGCCGCCGTAGCCCGCCAGCAGGTTCCACATCATCGCGAAGATGAAGTAGCAGGCGATCTCGACGAACTCGCGCATCCAGCTCGATTCGCCCCAGAACGGCAGCGTGGCGGCGCCGGCCACCAGGGCGCCGGCGAGCCACAGCAGCGTGCGGCTGGCGGCCGTGCCACGCACCACGTCGAAGGTCGGAGGGTTCATGACCGGATCCATTTCCTGCGGCCTCAGCCGCGCGTCTTCGGGAACAGTCCCTGCGGCCGCAGCACCAGCACCGCCAGGAACACCAGATGGCCGAACCAGATGCCCCAGCCGGGGTCGAGCCTGAAGCCGATCTGCTGCGCCAGGCCGAGGATCATGGCGCCGGCCAGCGTGCCCCAGAAAGAGCCCATGCCGCCGATGATCACGGCCTCGAAGGCGAACAGCAGCAGCAGCGGCCCGTCCGAGGGCGAGACCGTGGTGCGCATGCCCTGCAGCGCACCGGCGATCGCGATCAGCACGAAGGCGATGCCGGTGGCCAGCGCGTAGACCTGGTGGGACTTCAGCCCCATCAGCTCGGCGATCTCGCGGTCGTCGGACACGGCGCGGAAGGTCCGTCCCAGCGGCGTGCGCGCGAACATCCACTGCATGGCCGCGGTCGCCGCCAGCGCGACCGCCAGGATGACCAGCGGCAGGACGCCGAGCGCCAGCGAATCGCCGAACTGCAGCGAATGGGTCGCCAGCGGGCCGATCTCGATCGACCGAGGATCGGCAGAGAACAGCTCCAGCAGCAGGTTCTGGATCACGATCGAAAGGCCGAAGGTCACGACCAGCGAGGGCAGCGGGTCCTTGCCCAAGGTGCGGTTGAGCACGTGGCGCTGCAGCAGGTAGCCGAAGCAGAAGGCGATCGGCAGCACCGCCAGCACCACCCACAGGGGCGCGCTGCCGGTCAGCGACACGCCGGCGATGGCCGCGAACGCGGCCAGCACGATGAAGTCGCCCTGGGCGACGTTGGTCAGCCGCATGACGCCGAACATCAGCGACAGGCCGAGCGCGAACAAGGTGTAGAGGCCGCCGAGCAGCAGGCCCTGGAGCAGGATCTCGATCATGGCGCCGCCACTTCCTCGGCCCGTGCCTCGAGGCCGAAATAAGCCTGCGAGATCTGCGCCCGCGTGAGCTCGCTGGAACGCCCGCTGAGCGACACCCGCCCTTCCTGCAGGCAGTAGACGCGCTGCGAGACCTGCTGCGCCATGCCGACGTCCTGCTCGACGATCACCACCGTCATGCCCTCGGCCGTGATGCGCGGCATGGCGGCGTAGATCTCGCGGATCACGATCGGCGCCAGGCCGAGCGACAGCTCGTCGCACAGCAGCAGCTCGGGGTTGCTCATCAATGCGCGGCCCAGCGCCACCATCTGCTGCTGGCCGCCCGACAGCGAGGTGCCGGGCTCGCGGCGCTTCTGCGCCAGGATCGGGAACATCCCGTACAGCCGCGCCAGGTTCCAGGGGCCGCTGCGGCCGCTGGCGGCGCCCATCAGCAGGTTCTCCTCGACGCTGAGGCTGGCAAACAGCCGCCGGCCCTCGGGCACCATCGCCAGGCCGCGCCGCACGATCTCCCCGGGCGCGAGGCCGCCGATGGCCTCGCCCTTGAAGCGCACCGCCTCGCGCGGCGTCCGCACCAGGCCGGTCAGGCATTTCAGGAAGGTCGACTTGCCGGCGCCGTTGGCACCGATGATCGCCAGCAGCTCGCCGGCCTGCAGCTCGAAGTCGATGCCGAACAAGGCCTGCGCGTCACCGTAGAAAGCCTGCAGGCCCGCGGTCGAAAGGAGGGCCGTCATCCTTCCATCCCCATGTAGACCCGCCGCACCTCGGGGTCGTCCATCACGGCGCGCGGCGCGCCCTCGGCCAGCTTTTGCCCGAAGTTGATGACGAACAGCCGGTCGGCCAGCGACAGCAGCGCATGCACCACGTGCTCGATCCAGATCATGGTCACGCCGCGCGCCTTGATCTGCTGCAGCTCCTCGACCAGTTGCTTCGCCTCGGGCTCGGTCAGGCCGCCGGCGATCTCGTCGAGCAGCAACAGCTTCGGCCGCGTGGCGAGTGCCCGCGCCAGTTCGAGCCGCTTGCGGTCGAGCAGCGTGAGCCCGCCCGCCGGCTGGTTGGCACGCGCCAGCAACCCGGTCTGCGCCAGCACCTCGTGCGCGGTCTGCCAGGCCTCCTGCTCGCGCTGTTGCGCGCCGAAACACGCGGCGGTCACGAGGTTCTCGAACACGCTCATGTGGCCAAAGGGCTGCGGCACCTGGTAGCTGCGCCCGATGCCCGCGTGGCAGCGCTGGTGCGGCTTGAGCCCGGTCACGTCGCGCCCCGCGTACTCGACCCGGCCCGCATCCACGCGCACGTCGCCCGAGATCAGGTTGAACAGCGTGGTCTTGCCGGCGCCGTTCGGCCCGAGGATGCCCAGCGTCTCGCCCTCGGCCACCGCGAGCGTGATGGCGTCCGTGACCTTGAGCGCGCCGTAGGACTTGCTGACGGCATGGAGCGCGAGCAGCGTCATGGGGGCTACGCAGGCATCGGCCGCAGCGCGCCGCCGACCGGGATGTTGGGCGCCGCCTCGTTGTTCACGATGGTCAGCTCGTGCTTGTACTTCTTCCCCTTGCCCCATTGGCCCAGCACCAGCGGCGTCTTGCTCACGTTGCGGAACGGACCCTGCCCGCCCCACTTCACCGGCCCGACCACGGTCGCCAGCGAGGTCGCGGCCACGGCGTCGCGCACGTCGGCGGCCTGCTGCGACTTGGCACGCGACAGGGCATCGGCCGCCACTTCGAACAGCGCATGCGCGAAGCCGATCGGCTGCGTCCACTGCTTCTTCGCGCCGGCCTCGTAGGCCTCGGCCAGCGACTTCGCGCTCTGCTTCGTCAGGCTCGAGGTGAACGGGTGCGAGGGGCTCCACCAGACCTCGGTCGACAGCCCGTCGCCGAGATCGCCGAGCGCGTCGATCGCCCCCGGGAACAGCAGGGCCTTGCCCAGCGTGATGATCTTCGGCCGCAGGCCCTGCTGGCGCGCCTGCGTCAGGAAGGTCTTGGCGTCGGGCGGAATGACGACGCCGGTGACGATCTCCACGCCGTCCTTCTTGAAGGCCGCGATCTGGGCGCTGAAATCCTGCGTGCCGTTCTGGAAGCGGCCCGGATCGACCAGCGTGAAGCCCATCTGCGACAGCGGCTTCGGAAAGCCCAGCTCCTTGTCGCCCCAGGCATTGCCGTCGCCGTCGTTGGGGAACAGGCCGCCGACCTTCTTGTTGGTCGGCACGGTCTTCCAGCCGCTGGTGAAGTTGGCGATGACGTCTTCCAGGCCCCAGAACAGGTGGTAGGTCCAGTTGAAGCCCTTGGCCGGATCGCCCTTGCGGCCGAAGAACCAGGGCTGCCACGGCACCACGCTGGAGATGCAGGGCAGCTCGTTGAGCTCGCAGGCGTCGCTGACCGGGTTGGCGGTCTCGGGGGTGCCGGCGGTCAGCACCAGCGCCACCTTCTCCTTCAGGATCAGGTCGTTGGCAACCTCGCCGGCGCGGTTCGGATTCGACTGGCTGTCCTTCAGCACGATCTGCACCGCGACCTTCTTTCCGCCGACGGCGATGCCGTCCTTGAAGGCCGTCTTCATCTGGTCGATGACCCACTTGTCGGCCTCGCCGAAGGGCGCCAGCGGCCCGGTCTGCGGCGACACATAGCCGATCTTGAGCGTGTCGGCCGCGAACACCAGCGGCGTCGCACCGCCGGCCGCCAGGGCGGCCGCGGCCTGCGTGAACTGTCTGCGATTGAGGGTCATGGAAGTCTCCTTCTTGATCAGTTGAGGACAGAGCAAAAACTGCTGCGCAGTTTCTTGGTCTGTCCCGCAAGGGCCTAACGAACGAAATGGGGCGGGATCTGGGCATCGACATTGATCCACACGCTCTTGACCTGGGTGTACTCGCGCATCGCGTCGAATCCCATCTCGCGGCCGTAGCCGCTCTGGCCGACGCCGCCGAAGGGCGAGCCCGGATTGACGCGCTTGTAGCTGTTGACCCAGACCATCCCCGCGTGCAGGTCGCGCGCCAAGCGGTGGGCGCGCTGCAGGTCGCGGGTCCACAGGCCGCTGCCGAGGCCGTAGTCGGTGCCGTTGGCGATCTGCATCGCCTCCTCGTCGTCCTTGAAGGTGAGCACGGTGACGAAAGGGCCGAAGACTTCTTCCTGCGCGATGCGGTCGCGAAACGACTTCGCGCGCACGATGGTCGGTTCCACATAGCAGCCGCGCTGCAACTCGCCGCCCGGCGACCGGCCGCCGGCCAGCACTTCGCCGCCCTCGCCCTTCGCGACCTCGACGTAGCTCAGCACGCGCTCCCGGTGCTGCGCGCTGGTGAGCGGCCCCATCTCGGTCGCGTCGTCGAGCGGATTGCCGAGCCGGATCGACTGCGCCAGCGGAACGAACTTGTCGAGAAAGGCATCGGCGATCTTCTCGTGCAGCATCAGCCGCGAGCCGGCGATGCAGGCCTGGCCCTGGTTGTGGAAGACGGCCCAGGCGCTGCCGTTGACCGCAGCCGGCAGGAAGGCGTCCTCGAACACGATGTTCGGTCCCTTGCCGCCGAGCTCCAGCTGCACCTTCTTGAGGTTGCCGGCGCTGGCCTGCACCACGCGCCGGCCCGTCGCCGTGCTGCCAGTGAAGGCGATCTTCGCGATCTCGGGATGCTCGGCGATGTACTGCCCCACCACGTGGCCCAGCCCCGGCACCATGTTGACCACGCCATCGGGCATGCCGGCCTCGGCCATCAGCTCGACGATCTTGAGCGAGCTCAGCGGCGTGATCTCGGCCGGCTTCATGACGACGCAGTTGCCCGCCGCGAGCGCCGGCGCCATCTTCCAGCTGGTGAACATCAGCGGGAAGTTCCACGGCACGATCTGGCCGACCACGCCGACCGGCTCGCGCAGCGTGTAGTTGAGGAAGCCGGACTCGACGGGAATCGTCTCGCCCTGGAACTTGTCGGCCATGCCGCCGAAGTAGCGGAAGCAGGCAGCGGTGCGCGGCACGTCGAGCTTGCGCGAATCGCGGATCGGATGACCGGTGTCGAGCGATTCGAGGCGCGCGAGTTCTTCGCCGTTGGCCTCGATCAGGTCGGCCAGCCTGAGCAGGATGCGCCCGCGATCGGCCGCCGCCATGCGGCTCCACGCCGGGAAGGCGCGCTTCGCCGCCGCCACCGCGCGGTCGACGTCGGCCTTGCCGGCCAGCGCGACCTCGGCGATGGTCGAGTTGTCGTGCGGGTTCAAGGTCGCCAGCGTCTCGCCCGACGCGGCATCGACGAAGCGCCCGTCGATGAAGAGCTGGTGGCGGATGGGCGTCTTCAGGCCGGCGGCCTGCTGGATGTCTGCGAGGGTCATGGGGTGGTTCACTTGTTGAGCCAGGGGTAGCGGGCCGTGTCCTTGCCCGCGTAGTCCGGGTCGAGGTAGATGAAGCAGCGCTGGATCAGCCAGTCGCGGACCTCGAAGACATCGCACCAGCGGCCCGCGCCCCATTCGGGCACGCCGGCGCGCCAGGGGCCATCCGCGTGCTCGCCGAAGCTGGTGCCTTCGCAGGCGAACAGGTCGCCGCCCGAGAAGATCCAGTTGAAGCCCGCGTAGTCGTGGCGGATCGATTTGCCGCGGCTGCCGACCTCGCCGAACAGCTGGCCGATCTGTTCCTTGCCGTTCGCCAGTCCCCACTTGGGGAAGTAGACCTGGGCGTCGTCGGCGAACAGGTCCAGGATCGAGCCGCCGCCGGAGGTGACGCCGCCGTTGTCGTAGGCCTTGAGGTATTCGAGCGCAACCGACTTGCGTTGCTCGTCGGTCATGGTTTGACGTGTGAGTGCCATGGTGTCTCTCCTTCTTCGCTGCTGGCGTGACGGCGCACCGGCCCAGCCGGCCGGGGCTGCCGGAATCGAAGTCGCTTCGCGGCGAGCGCCGCGCACCGTCCGCGCGGGCTCGGTGTGTGTCCTAGAACTGGACCGGGATCTCCGGGCTCTCGCCCTTCTGGATCTCGTAGACCAGGCTCGGCGAGCCGTTCTCCCAGACCAGCAGCATCGAGCGCTTCGGGCTGAAGCCCTGGTGCCGGCAGTAGGCGGGCATGGCGGCCATGTCGCCGGCCTTCATGATCACGCGCGCCATCGGCCGGCCGGTGTTCTTGTCGCCGCAGTCCCAGTGGATCTCGTCGGTCATCTGGAAGAACCATTCGACCCGGTCGTTGCCGTGGATGATCGGCAGGATGTGCTCCTCGGTGGTCGGGCACATGTAGCTGTGCTTGACGACCGAGGTGAAGCTCGGGTTCCAGGTCACCTGCGAGCGGCTCAGGAAACCGAACAGGTTGAAGGCGTGGACCTCGTTCTCGAAGCCGGGCTCGGGGTGCAGCTCGGGCTGCGCCTGCGGCACGTCGGCGAAGGCGCGGTTGACCGGCGTGCCGCGGGCGTCGCTGCGCAGGTCGAGGTCACCCTTCAGGCCGACGCAGCGCGTGGCCAGCTCGCGCGCCCGGGTGATCTTGGCCGTGTTGTTGCCGTTCTTGCGGCCGTAGGGCGAGCCGGTTTCCTGCGGTGCCGAGAACGGATCGAAGCTCTCGTTGGTCCAGTCGTCGAGCATGGCCTCGAAGGTGGCGCGGATCTGGGCGGTCGGGAAGTTCTCCAGCAGGTCGATGCCGGCGTCCTTCATCGTGCCATTGAAGCTGCCGGCATAGAGGTCGACCGACTGGTAGTGGTTGACCGTGCCGATCACGTCGTCGAAGTTGACCCAGCCGTAGAAGAAGCCCCAGGCGACGTCGCGCATCAGCGCGCGCAGGTAGCTGCCGACGTCCATCGTGTGGCTCATCGGCCGGCCGTCGCGGGTCTTCCAGGTGACGTGGGCGAAGTACTCGTCGCGGCGGAAGCCGAAGCTGCCGAGCGAAAAATCCTTGTAG
Source organism: Variovorax davisae (assembly GCF_030316845.1). Classification (GTDB taxonomy): domain Bacteria; phylum Pseudomonadota; class Gammaproteobacteria; order Burkholderiales; family Burkholderiaceae_C; genus Variovorax; species Variovorax davisae. Next base: position 164,896 of record NZ_JASZYS010000004.1, on the reverse strand, counting down.
CCGAGCGTGGCATCGGGTTGCGACGCGATCACCTTGGCGAGTTCTGCGGGTGCGTTCATGGCGGTGTTCCTCGGCGGCTCAATGGGACTGGCAGATGTCTGCCCACTTTTCGATGGACAGATCGCCCTTGCAGGTCTGCAGCACGATCACGCCGGGCTCGCCGGCGCTGCGGAACTGGTAGGCCGTGTTCTTCGGCAGCAGCCCCTGGTGGCCGCGCGAGAGCTTCATCCAGCCCATCTTCGGGCCCTTCGGCTCGCCCTTCACGAGCACGGCGCCGTTCTTCTCCGGGTCGGCCACGGCCTGGCTGGCGTCGAGCTGGACCAGGTGCACCTCCACCTCGCCGTCCATCACCAGCGCGAACTCGTCGTGGGCGCTGGTGTACCAGGGCGAGCTGCCCTCGGCCCGCAGCGTCTCCAGCACGTAGATCTGGTTCTGGCCGAACACCACCTTTTCATAAGGCTTGCTCTTGCTCGCGATGTCGAAGCAGTTCGAGAACGCGTAGTGGCGAACGTCGTCGGCGATCGGCTCGACGTGGCCCTTCTCGTAGTTCTTCAGCGACCCGAAGCGGGTCTGGTAGGCAGCGGTCATGGGTTGTCTCCTCAGGTGCCGGACAGTGCAGCGGTGGGCTGCGATGTCTGCACTTTAGGAAACGGGGGGCGGCTCCGGTAGGCCTCAAATCCGGGCCGCATTGTTCGGCGAATCCGGTCAATCCGCAGGGTTTACCCGGGCCCGGTGGCCCCGGAATCAGGGCCTGCCCGACAGCACGATCGCCGCCAGCGATACCGAGACCAGCATGGCGCAGACCGAGCCGATGAACCATCGCACGGTGGTCCTGTAGGTCGCCTCGTCGTCGTCCTCGACCCGCAGGGCGCGGTACAGCGTGTAGATCTCGGCCGCGATCGGGATCAGCAGCGCGACCAGCGCCACCACGGAGCGCGCCGTCCAGTCGCCCGGCGCCTCGAACGCCCAGTAGCGCACGAAGGACAGCGAGAAGCCGATGATCACCGTGATCGCGGTGATGATGCCTTCGCGGTAGCCCGCCGGCAGCGGCGCGCGGGGGCGCGGTTGCGGCCGGGGCGAGGCCTCGGGCTCAGGCGGTGTCGGGGTGTCGCTCATGGCTGGACTCCTCAGGCATCGGCGATCAGCGCGGCCGGCAGCAGGCCGCGATCGATCATCGCCGCGTCCCAGGGCGGCACCCGCGTGAAGGCGGCCGTGAGGTGCTCGATGAAGAGCCTCAGCTTGAACGCATTGCGCGAGGTGCCGGCATAAACCGCGTTGAGCGAGAACGACGACAGCTGGTGCTCGGCCAGCACCACCTGCAGGTCGCCGCGCAGGATCGCATCGCCGGCCACCAGGGTCGGCAGGCAGACGATGCCGGCGTGCTCCATCGCGTACTCGCGCAGCAGGTGGACGCTGTTGGTCAGCAGCGCGGCACTCATGTAGAGCGTGACCTGCTCGCCCGCATGGTGGAAGGTCCAGCGGTCGCGCGTCGGGTAGCCCGAATAGAGGCCCAGCGTGTGCTTGTGCAGGTCGCGCGGGTCTTCCGGGGTGCCGCGGGTGCGCAGGTACTCGGGCGTGGCGCAGAACACGCGGCGCACCGGGAACAGCGGACGCGACACCAGCTCCGTCGAGGCCGCCGGGAAGATCTGCAGCGCGCAATCGACCCCGGCCTTGACCGGGTCGACCACCGCGTCGCTGACGATCAGCTCCAGGTGGATGTCCGGGAAGCTGACCTGGAAGGCCCGCAGCAGGGTCGCGAAATGGCCCAGCACGAAGCCGGTCAGCGCATGGATGCGCAGGGTGCCGGTCGGCCCCGCCCGGGCGTCGCGCATCTGGTCCATGATGTCGTTGGCCCGCCCGACCAGCTCGGTGCAGTCGCGCAGGAAGGCCTGGCCGACATCGCTCAGCCGCACCACCCGCGTGCTGCGATGGAACAGCGGCGCGCCGACATGGTCTTCGAGCTGCTTCACGCGGCTGGTCACGACCGACTTCGCCACCCGCATCTGGCGCGCGGCCTCGGCGAAGCTCTGGGTCTGAGCGACGCGCACGAAGGTCTCGATGTTTTCCAGGCGGTCCATGGATTCGCAAATGTAGCGGGCCGGCGCCGCGCCGGGGCGGCGGTGCTAATCTCGGCGGATGTTCAATCCCTCCCAAGAGGAAGTGCGCCGCTTCTTTTGCAGCGTCTTCGCCAAGAGCCGCCGCGGCGAGCCGATGGAAGCCCTCGAGATCATCGCCAGCCGCTGGATCGACGAGCACCCCGAATACCATGCCGACCTGGCCGACGCCGACGCCGCGGTGGCCCGCGTCTACGACGGCAAGGACGGGCGCGAGAACCCCTTCCTCCACCTGTCGATGCACCTGTCGATCAGCGAACAGTGCTCGATCGACCAGCCGCGCGGCATCCGCCAGGCGGTCGAGCTGCTGGCGGCGCGCCGCGACTCGCTGCTCGACGCCCACCACGAGGCGATGGAATGCCTGGGCCAGATGATGTGGGAAAGCCAGCGCGCCGGCCGCCCCCCCGACGGCGAGGCCTACGTGGCCTGCGTCCAGCGCCGCGCCACCCGGGACTGAAACCGGCCGCCCAGAAAGCCAAAAGCCCGCGCGAAGCGGGCTTTTTCGTCGGCGGCAGGGCTCAGTCGGCGTGGTGGAAGCGCGACTCCGGCACGGTCTTCAGTTCGCCCGGCAGCGAGCTGATGTAGGCGGCCAGTTCCTTGATTTCGGTGTTGGAGTACTTCTTGGCCTGCCCGCCCATCACGCCGTTGGCGCGGCCCAGGTGGGCGTTCTGGACCTTGTACGACTTCAGCGCGACATAGAGATAGTCGGCGTACTGGCCCGCCAACTTGGGCACGGTGCCGTCGTTGGGGGTGTTGAAATTGGCGCCGTGGCACTTGGTGCAGGCGTTGTCCTTGTCGCGCGAGATCAGCGCGTGCACGGTGTCGCTGGGGGCCTTGGCGGCCGCCGGGGGTGCGTCGCCCTGCTTCAGGCCGAGCTGGCTGTAGTAGGCCGCCAGGTCGGCGATGTCCTGCTCGCTCAGCGAGTCGGCGATGGCGCGCATGGTGGGGTGCTTGCGCTCGCCGCCCTTGTACTGCGTGAGCGCCGAGACGATGTAGGTGGCGCTCTGGCCCGCGATCATCGGCACCTTGTGGATTTCAGGGAAGCTGGCCTGGTAGCCGATGATGCCGTGGCAGCCCACGCACATGGCGGTCTTCTTGGCACCGGCCTCCGCGTTCCCCGTGATCTTTTGGGCCTGGGCCGAGACCGTCACGCAGGCGACAGCAAGGGCAAACATCGTGGTCAACAGCTTGTTCATTTTGCGCGCACAATCTCGTGGAGAAACTTGTTTCAAATCAACATTTGATTATATGGGGGCTCTTCGCGGGCCCTGCGGACGAAGAATCGATGTTGTGTTCTTTCAACCACCCTCCGCTTCAAGCCCATCCATGAAATTCAAGGGTTCAGACAACTACGTTGCCACTCAGGATCTGATGCTCGCGGTCAACGCGGCCATCACGCTCAAGCGCCCGCTGCTGGTCAAGGGCGAGCCCGGCACCGGCAAGACCATGCTGGCCGAGGAAGTGGCCCAGGCGCTCGACCTGCCGCTGCTGCAGTGGCACATCAAGTCGACCACCAAGGCGCAGCAGGGCCTCTACGAATACGACGCCGTGAGCCGGCTGCGCGATTCGCAGCTGGGCGACGAGCGCGTCAAGGACATCCACAACTACATCGTCAAGGGCGTGCTCTGGCAGGCCTTCACGGCCGACGAGCCGGTGGCGCTCTTGATCGACGAGATCGACAAGGCCGACATCGAATTCCCGAACGACCTGCTGCGCGAAATCGACCGCATGGAGTTCTATTGCTACGAGACCCGCGAGCTGGTCCGCGCCAAGCACCGGCCGGTGGTTTTCATCACCTCCAACAACGAGAAGGAACTGCCCGACGCCTTCCTGCGCCGCTGCTTCTTCCACTACATCAAGTTCCCCGACGCCGAGACCATGAAGAGCATCGTCGCGGTGCACTTCCCCGGCCTCAAGCAGGAACTGCTGACGGCCGCGATGAAGACCTTCTACGACGTGCGCAACCTGCCCGGCCTCAAGAAGAAGCCCTCGACCTCCGAGCTGCTCGACTGGCTCAAGCTGCTGGTGGCCGAGGACATCCCGCTGGAGGCGCTGCAGAGCAAGGACGACAAGGTCGCGGTGCCGCCGCTGGTGGGCGCGCTGCTCAAGAACGAGCAGGACGTGACCCTGTTCGAGAAGCTCGTGTTCATGCAGCGCAACAACCGATGAGCGCAGCGCCCGGTGGACCCGGAAAGCACCCGACGAGGCAGTTGATGCTGCTCGGCGTGGCACAGGCGGTGCTGTTCGTCGCCGGCGCGCTGCTGGGCCGCTGGGTCGGGCTCCTGCTCGGGCTGGACGCCTTCGGCCCCGGCGGCTACACCAACAATGCGATCTTCGGCATCCTGTTGATCGGCCTCGGCGGCGGCGGGGGCGCGCAGCTCGCGCGGGCCTGGTACATCCGCAAGTACGGCAATCCCAGGAGTTGAGGATGGCATTCGTCGAGCCTGTCACGCTCAAGTCGCGCGGCATCGCGCTGGTGCCGCTGTCGCTGGCCCATGAAGACGGCCTGCGCGCCGCGGCCGCCGACGGCGAGCTCTGGAACATCCGCGTCACCTCGGTGCCCGAACCGCAGGACACGCGCAGCTACATCGAGGCGGCCCTGAAGATGCGCGAGGACGGCAACCGCTTCGCCTTCGCCGTCACCGACGAAGCCACCGGCAGCGTGCTCGGCACGACCAGCTTCCACGACATCCTGCCGGCCGTGAAGCGGGTCGAGATCGGCTACACCTGGTACGCCCGGCGCTGCCAGCGCACCCATGTCAACACCACCTGCAAGCTGCTGATGATGTCGCACGCCTTCGATGCCCTGGGCTGCCACGTGGTGGGCTGGCGCACCGACAACTTCAACCACGCCTCGCAGCAGGCGATCGAGCGGCTCGGCGCCCGCAAGGACGGCGTGATCCGCGGCCATGCGCTGCGCCGCGACGGCACCATCCGCGACACCGTGATGTACAGCCTGCGCTCGGGCGAATGGCCCGAGGTCCAGGCCCAGCTGCTCTACCTGCTGGACAAGCCGCGCACGCCGGCGCCCTCTTCCTCCAAGGAGTGATTCGCCATGCTGATCGACTTCTTCTACACGCTGCGCTCGGCCAAGCTGCCGGTGTCGGTCAAGGAATACCTGACCCTGCTCGAGGCGCTGCAGGCCGACGTGGTCGGCCCCAACTCCGACGGCGCCTGGGGCCTCGATGACTTCTACTACCTCTCGCGCACCGCCCTGGTCAAGGACGAGAAGCACTACGACAAGTTCGACCGCGCCTTCGCCGCCTACTTCAAGGGCGTCGAGATGCTGGCCGACTTCACCAAGGAAGTGCCGCTCGACTGGCTGCGCAAGACGCTCGAGCGCGAGTTCACGGCCGAGGAAAAGGCCAAGATCGAGAAGATGGGCTGGGACGAGCTCATGGAGACGCTGAAGAAGCGCTTCGAGGAGCAGAAGGAGCGCCACGAGGGCGGCAACAAGTGGATCGGCACCGGCGGCACCTCGCCCTTCGGCCACGGCGGCTACAACCCGCAGGGCGTGCGCATCGGCGGCGCCGGCAAGAACAAGAGCGCGGTCAAGGTCTGGGACCAGCGCGCCTACAAGGACTACGACGACAGCCAGGAACTGGGCACGCGCAACATCAAGGTCGCGCTGCGGCGGCTGCGCAAGTTCGCGCGCGAGGGGCATGAGGAAGAGCTGGACCTCGACGACACCATCCATTCGACCGCGGCGAATGCCGGCTACCTCGACATCAAGATGCGGCCCGAGCGCCACAACAACGTCAAGGTGCTGCTGCTGATGGATGTCGGCGGCACGATGGACGAGCACATCCAGCGCGTCGAGGAGCTGTTCTCGGCCGTCAAGACCGAGTTCAAGCACCTGGAGTTCTACTACTTCCACAACTGCGTGTACGACTTCATGTGGAAGAACAATCGGCGCCGCTTCTCCGAGAAGTTCGCGACCTGGGACATCATCCGCAAGTACAACAAGGACTACAAGCTGATCTTCGTCGGCGACGCCACGATGAGCCCGTACGAGATCCTGCAGCCGGGCGGCAGCGTCGAATACAACAACGAAGAGGCCGGCGCCGAGTGGATGCAGCGCCTCACGCACGCCTTCCCGAAGTTTGCCTGGATCAACCCCGAGCCGCAGGGCGTCTGGCAGTACCGCCAGAGCATCGCGGTGATCCAGCAGCTGGTGTCGCACCGGATGTACCCGCTGACCTTGCGCGGTCTGGAAGACGCGATGCGGATGCTCTCGAAATAGCCCGCCCGCGCGAGCCCCCGGCTTCCGGGGGGGCTCGCGCGCATGCTGTCAGAATGCCCGCATGCTTAGGGTGGTCCGTCTTCGTGCGCCGGCGTGGTGGCCGGCGTTTTTATGTGCAGCCGCTCTTTTTCTGTCAGGTTGCAGCCTGTTGCCCCAGAAGGACGCGGCAGAATCGGACGCGACCCCCAGCGCCGTGGCGAGCGAGGGCGGCAGCACCGGCGCGGCGTTCACGGTCGATGTCCGGGCCGAACCCGCCACGGTGCGCGAATTCCTCGAACGCCACCTCGAGATCCAGCGCTTTCGCCAGCTCGACGACCTCGGCGCGATCGAGATTTCGCGGCTGATGGTGGCGGCCGAGGCCAACGCGCGCGAACTGCTCAACACCCTGGGCTACTTCACGCCCACGCTCACGCTGGAACTGCGGGAGACGCCCGGCGGCAAGGCGCCGCGGGAGGTCAGGATCACGGTCGAGCCCGGCCCGCTCACGCAAGTGAGCAGCGTGCAGATCGACTTCAGCGGGCCGATCGCCGACAACCCGGCCGCCGAGGCGCAGCGCGACAGCATCCGCACCGGCTGGGCGCTGCGCGCCGGCCAGCCCTTCAACCAGCCGGCCTGGGACGCCGCCAAGACGGCGGCGCTGCGCACGCTCACGGCCCGGCGCTATCCGACCGGCAGCATCCTCGCCAGCAAGGCCGAGATCGACGCCGACCGCAGCGAAGCCAGGCTCGGCGCGACCTATGACTCCGGCCCGGCCTACCGCTTCGGGCCGCTGGTGGTGAACGGCAACCAGCGCTATCCGGCCGACAGCGTGCGCCGGCTGGCGCGGGTGCCGACCGGCGCCGAATACGACCAGCAGCTGCTGCTCGACGCCCAGCAGCGGCTGGCCAGCAGCGGCTACTTCAATTCGGTGTTCCTGACGCTGGACACCACGACCGACCCGCAGGCCGCCCCGGTGATCGCCCAGCTGACCGAGGCGCCGCTTCAGCGCGTGGTGCTCGGCGTCGGCTTCACCACCGACAGCGGCGCCCGCCTGTCGATCGACCATTCGCACAACGACATGCCGCTGCTCGGCTGGCGCGCGGTGTCCAAGCTCTCGCTCGACCGCGACGCCCAATCGCTGGGCACCGAGTGGACGGCGATCCCCGGCGACAACGGCTGGCGCTCCTTTGCATCGGCCCAGCTGAAAAGCGAAGTCTCGGGCAGCTTCACGCTCGACAGCGGACGCCTGCGCGGCGGCCGCAGCCAGGCCGGCGACCACATCGACCGCAGCATCTTCCTGCAGTACGACTACGCGGTGAACCGGGGCTTCAACCCGCCGCCATCGGCCTCGGCCCTGTCCCTCAACTGGGGCTGGACCGGCCGCTATTTCGACAACGCGGCGGCGCCGACGCGCGGCCAGGGGGTGGCGCTCGAACTGGCCGGCGGCTACACGCTGTCGGGCGAGCAGCTGCCCTTCACCCGCACCTACGTGCGCTGGATCGGCTTCGTCCCGGCCGGCACCGTGAGCAACGACGACGGCACGCAGCGGCGCAATGCCCGCATCCAGCTGCGCGCCGAGGCCGGCGTGGTGAGCGCCGCGGACCGGGCCCAGATCCCGTCGACCTTGAACTTCCTCACCGGCGGCGACACCACGGTGCGCGGCTACGGCTACCGCTCGATCGGCGCCATCAAGCCCGACGGCCAGGTCATCGCCGGGCGCTACCTCGGCGTGGCGAGCATCGAATGGCAGCGTCCCTTCGTCTACCAGGGCCAGCTGACCGCCTGGGACAGCACGGTCTTCATCGATGCCGGCGCGGTGGCCGACCGGCCGGGCGACCTGAGCGCCAAGGTCGGTGTCGGCGTCGGCGCGCGCTGGGCCAGCCCGATCGGCCCGGTCCAGATGGACCTGGCCTACGGCGTCGACGTCCATGCGTTCCGCTTTCACCTCCGACTCGGCTTCACCTTCTAGATGAACTCCGAAGACGCCATCGCCGCCCCGCCCGCCGCGCCGCCACCGCCGCGCTCGCGCGGACGCCGTGCGCTGCGCGCATTCGCCTGGGGCCTGACCGGCCTGGTGGCGCTGGTGCTGCTGCTGGGCGCGGGCGCCTGGTGGTGGCTGGGGTCGGACCAGTCGCTGGCCTTCGCGCTGGCGCGCACGGCGCGCTACCTCCCACCCGGCCAGACTCTGGAGAGCCGCGACGTGACCGGCTCGCTGCGCGCCGGGGGCCGCATCGGCTGGCTGCGCTGGGAAAGCGAGAGCCTGGCGGTCGAGGTCCGGGACGCCCGCATCGGCTGGCAGCTGGCGCCCCTGCTGCGGCGCCGGGTGCAGCTCGGCGAAGTCCACGCCGCGCAGCTGCTGATCGAGCGCCGCGCCCCGGCCGAGAGCAAGCCGGTCGAGCCGCTCGCGCAGCTCGTGCTGCCGGTGGAGATCGATCTGCCATTCACCATCGACGAGCTGCGCTGGGCCGGGCCGCCGGCGCTGCAGGCGACCGGGCTGGCGGGCAGCTACCGCTACAGCGACGCCCATCACCAGCTCGAGATCACCGGGGTCGACATCGCCGACGGCCACTACGGCGCCCGGCTGCGCCTGCAGGGGCCGGCGCCGATGGCGCTCGACGCCACGCTGAACGGCCGGGTGCGCGCCACGCTGGCGCAGGACCGCAGCCTCGACGTCCGGGCCGAGGCGAACATCCAGGGCCAGCTCGCCGGCCCCGACGCCCGCCTCGCGGTGGCGGCCGAGCTCCATCCGGTCGACGCCAGCGCCGAACAGCCGATGCAGGCGCAGCTGCAGGCCACCCTGGCACCCTGGCAGCCGCAGCCCGTGATCGACGCCAAGGCCGCGCTGCAGAACATCGACCTGGCCACCCTCTGGCCCGCAGCGCCCGCCACGCTGCTGAGCGGCGAGATCGAGGCCGGCCCCGACCCGACCGCCGCGCCCGGCGAGGCCCTGTGGCAGGCCAGCGCGCAGGTGCGCAATGCGCTGCCCGGCCCCTGGGACCAGACCAGGCTGCCGGTCGAGCAGCTCGACGCCCGCGCCCGTTTCGACGGCAGCACCTGGACGCTGCCGCAGCTCAGCGTGCGCGCCGGCGGCGGCCGCATCGAAGCGGAAGGCAGCTGGAGCCCCGCGCCGGCGCCCTGGCGAGTCGATGCCACCGTGCGCGGCGTCAGTCCCGGCGCCCTCCACACCCAGCTCGACGGCGCGCCGGTCAGCGGCCGAATCCAGGCCGGCCAGACCGGCGATGCCCTGCAGTTCGACCTCGCGCTGCAGGCCGAGGGCGGGGCCGGCGGCGCCGGCGAGCTGCAGGGCCTGCGGCTCGAACGGGCGCTCGCCAAGGGCCAGTGGCAGGACCAGGTGCTCGACCTGCGCAGCCTGCGCGTCGAGGCCCGGCGCGCCAGCATCGACGGCCGCCTGCAGGTGCGGGTCGACGACCAGGCCGCCAGCGGCCGGCTGAACCTGGCCGTTCCCGGCGCCACGGTGCTGGTCGACGGCCGCATCGCGCCGAACACGGGCGGCGGCGAGGTCCAGGCCCGGGTCGACGACGCGGCGGCGCTGCAGGGCTGGATCGAAGGCCTGCCCGAACTCGGGGCCCTCTTCGGCGGCACCGCGCTGCAGGGCAGCGCCCGGCTGGACGCCAGCTGGAGGGGCGGCTGGCAGGCGGTCCAGCGCCGGCTGCAGACCCTCAACGAACCCGCACCGCGCGGCGCCGTCGAACCCACGCTCCAGGCCACGCTGGCCGTTCCCAAGCTCGAGGTGAAGCTGCCGCCCTCCGAGGCGGCGGCGCCGAACCCGATCGTGCTGAACGGCGTGCGCGCCGAGCTGTCCGGCAGCCTCGCCCAGGCCACGTTGACGCTGAAGGGCGAAGCCGTGACGGGCAGCCGCAAGATCACGCTCGACACCCGGGCCAGCGCCGGCCTCGAACGCCGTGACCAGTGGAGCGCGGCACTCGCCAGCCTGCGCCTGCAGGCCCTCGACGGCGCGCGGCCGGATCTCGCCCCCTGGGTGCTGGAACTGGGCAGCCCCGTCAGCGTGAAGGTGCGGACCGCCGCCGGCGACAACCCGCGGCTCGACCTCGAAGCCTCCGCCGCGGCCGCGACCCTCAAGGGCCCGGCACCGGGCACGGTCAGGATCGACTGGCAGCCGCTGCGCTTCAGCCGCACCGGCACCGAGGCGCGGCGGGCCTACCGGCTGCAGTCCAAGGGCCGGCTGCAGGGCCTGCCGATGGCCTGGGCCGAGCTGCTCGGCAACGGCGAGACCCTGGCCCAGGTCGGTTTCAGCGGCGACCTGCTGTTCAACGGCGACTGGGACATCGACGCCGGCGACACCCTGCGCGCCAAGGCCCGCCTGACGCGCGACAGCGGCGACCTGCGGGTGCAGGCCGGCGAGGCCGCGCTGGTCACGCGCATCCGCAGCCATGGGACGGGCACCGCCAGCGAACGCACCATGGATGCCGCCGGCCCCGGCGCCAGCACGCCGGCCGGCCTGAAGCGCGCCGAGGTCGCGCTGGATGCCGAAGGCGACACCGTGCGCGCCAACCTGGCCTGGGACAGCGAGCGGGCGGGCGAGATCCGGGTCGAGGCCAGCACCCGGGTGCAGCAGCGCCAGGGCGGCTGGCACTGGGCCGACGACGCCCCGCTGGCCGGCCGCGTCACGGCGCGGATGCCCAACCTGGGCGTCTGGTCGATGCTGGCGCCGCCGGGCTGGCGGATGGCCGGCACGCTCGACGCCGATGCCACGCTGGCCGGCAACCGCAGCGAGCCGCGCTGGAACGGCACGCTGGGCGCCGACCAGCTGGCGCTGCGGGCGCTGGTCGAAGGGCTGGACCTGCGCGACGGCCGGCTGCGCGCCACCCTGGCGGGCAACCGGGTCGAGATCACCGAGTTCACGCTCAAGGGCGGGGCCGGCGCGCAGACGCGCATCCCGGGCCAGAGCGGCAACCTCAGCACGGCGGCCAGCGAGGCGGCGCGCGACGGCGGCACGCTGACCGCGCGCGGCGAACTGGGCTGGGGCGCGGCGCCGGTGGCCGGTGCCGGCAGCGGCATCCGGATGTCGGTCCAGGCCGAGCTGCGGGCGCTGCGCGTGCTGGTGCGCGCCGATCGGCAGCTCACGCTGTCGGGCAACCTGCAGGCCCGGCTCGCCAGCGGCCAGTTCACGGTGCGGGGCGACATCAAGACCGACCGCGCCGTCATCATCCTGCCCGACCAGACCGCGCCCAGCCTGGGCAGCGACGTCGTGATCCGCTCGGCGGCGATCGACCGCGAAGCGGCCGAGGAGGCGAAGCGCCGGGCGGCCGAAAACCAGACCGAAGTCGCCCGGGCCGAGACCGCGAAGCCGCCGGACATCGCGGTGAGCTTCGACCTGGGCTCCGACTTCGCGGTCCAGGGCCGCGGCATCACGACCCGGCTGGCCGGCAAGCTGGACATCCGCAGCACCGCCCTGAACGCGCCGCCGCGCATCACCGGCGAGGTCCGAACCGTGGCCGGCCAGTACCGCGCCTACGGGCAGGCGCTCAACATCGAGACCGGGATCGCGCGCTTCAACGGCCCGTTCGACAACCCCCAGCTCGACATCCTGGCGATCCGGCCGAACATCTCGCAGCGCGCCGGCGTCGCCATCACCGGCACCGCCCAGTCGCCCCGCGTGCGGCTCTATTCGGAGCCGCAGCTGTCGGACCAGGAAACCCTCAGCTGGCTGGTGCTGGGCCGGGCGTCGGCCACCAGCGGCGGCGAATCGGTGCTGCTGCAGCAGGCCGCGCTGGCGCTGCTGGGGGGTCTGGGCGGTGGTGGCGGCGGCGGGCTGGCGAGCCGGTTCGGGCTCGACGAGATCGGCTTCAAGGGCCCCGGCAGCGGCGGCGACGTGCGCGACTCGACGGTCACCGTGGGCAAGCGCATCGCGCGGGACTTCTACGTCACCTACGAGCGCGGCCTGGGCGGCACGCTGGGCACGCTGTTCATCTTCTACGACCTGACCCGGCGGCTGACCTTGCGGGCGCAGGCGGGGCAGCAAAGCGCCGTCGACCTGATCTTCACGGTGCAGTTCGACTAGCCGAACTGTTAAAGTTCGGGCGCGCTCGTCCTCGTAGTTCAATGGATAGAACGGGGTCCTCCTAAGACTCAGATACAGGTTCGATTCCTGTCGAGGGCACCAGCCAAGACCGCCCCCCTCCACCATGCAGGACCTGATCAACCAAGCGACCGTGCTGGCCTACAGGTTGGCCGGCTATGCGCTGCTGAACTGGGCGGATGATGCCGCCATCCTGGCTTTCATGTTCTGTTGAGGCGCCGCCCGCCCGGCGGCGCCGCCGCTGCCGCTCAGTTCGGCGTGCCGCCCTGCGGGTTCAGCTTGCGGTTCGGATGCTTCGCATTGCGCGTCGCTTCCCGCTTCTGACCGGCCGCCGCCGACTTGCCGGTGCCGATGGCGCCGCTCTCGGCCGTGTTCAAGGTGTCGCCGCCCGCTGCCTTGACCTTGCCCTGGGGCCGGGCCTCGACCTTGGCCTCCGCGCGCTCCTGGGGCTTGCTGTTCATGATCGGCGCGGCTTCCGACGAAGCGCCCTTGGGGGCTTGCGCGCAGGCGCCCGCGGCGAAGAAGCCGGCGATCAGGAGGGCGAGGGTTTTGCTCATGGGGTTCCTTGGTGAGTAAGGATTTGAAATAGACGATCCAGCGGCAGCATAAGGCGATGATCGCCTGCTGGATACAAGCATTTGAAGCAATGGCCAACGCAGTGCACACTCACAATTCATCGGACGCCGCGGTCGTCATCGGCCGCTTCCAGCCCTTTCACGACGGCCATCTCTCGCTGGTCAGGCGGGCGCTCGAAGCCGCGCCGCGCGTGGTCGTGGTGATCGGCTCGGCGTTCCAGGCCCGCTCGCCCAAGCATCCCTTCAGCTGGCAGGAACGCGCCGAGATGATCCGGCTGGCGCTGCCCGAAGCGCAGCGCGGGCGGCTGCACTGCGTGCCGGTGCGCGATCGCTTCGTCGAGGCCCGCTGGCTGGCGGACGTGCGCCAGGCCGTCGCGCACGCGCTGGGGGGCGCCGAGGCGGCCCCGGCGCCCAGGCTGACGCTGGTCGGCCACGCGCGGGACGCCACGCGCGAGTACCTCGACGCCTTCCCGGAGTGGACGCTGCTGCGGGCGGCCGGCGTGCCGGTCCGCCGGGCCAGCCTCATGCGCGACGCGCTGTTCGCCTCGCCGGCCGAGGCCCTGGCCGCGCTCGCCGGTGAGCTGCCGCCGGCCACCCTCGACTTCCTGCGGGCCTGGCGCGCCGCGCCGCATTTCGAGGCCCTGGCGCAGGAAGCCGCGCTGTTGCGGGCCTACGAGGCGTCATGGGCCTCGGCGCCCTACCCGCCGGTCCTGGTGACGGTCGACTGCGTCGTCAAGTGCGCGGGCCACGTGCTCCTGATCCGCCGCGGACAGGCGCCCGGCAAGGGCCTGTTCGCGGTGCCGGGCGGCTTCCTGGAACAGCGCGAAACCACACGGCAGGCGGCCCTGCGCGAACTCGAGGAAGAAACGCACCTGGCGCTGCCGCAGGCCACCCTGCGCGCCTGCCTGAAGGCCACCGACGTGTTCGACCGCCCGGACCGCAGCGCGCGCGGCCGCACCATCACCCACGGCCATTTCTTCGACCTGGGAGAGCGCGAACTGCCGGGGCTGCGGGCCGACGACGACGCCGCCGCCGCCCACTGGACGCCGATCGGCGCGCTGGCCGCGCTGGAAGACCGCTTCCTGGACGACCATTTCCAGATGCTCGACCACTACCTGGACCTGACGCCGCCGGCCCTGTAGGCAAGCGCCCACGCGCTCCCATTGATTTCTCCGGCACCCGGCGTGCATTCGCGCGCCTAAGGTGCAAGCACTGACATCTACTGGAGACCCCTCATGAAAAGCATCGTCCTCTGGCTCTGCGGCGTGCCGCTCGTCGTGATCATCGGACTGAAGGTTTTCGGGATTCTCTGAACGACGATTCCTCCTCCCGGCGCCCCCGGCGCCGTTGCGCAGCACCCCTCGGGGTGCTGCCTTTTTTTTGGGCGGCGGGCCCGCGCAGGCTACCGGAGTTCGCGGCGCAGCGACTGGACGTCGGCGTGCAGGGACTTCGCCCACCCCCGGCGATCGCGCCCCATCGACGGCTGGGGCTCGCCGAAATGCACGATCGCCAGCAGCGGCGGCGCCTTCAGCGTGTTCCACAGCGAAGCGAGCAGGTTGTCGTCGTCCACGTAGCGCGGCGCATCGCTGTTCTGGCCGCTGGCCGCATCGGCGAAGCGCAGCGCCGCCGGCTGCACCGGCGCCCCGGCCGAGATCGCCGCCTGCAGCAGGTTCGCATGGAAGGGCAGCAGGCCGTGGCCGTCGCTGGTCGTGCCTTCGGGGAAGACCGCGATGATGTCGCCCGCGCGCAGCGCCTCGGTCATGTGGTGCACCACCCGCACCGCGTCGCGCCGGCGCTCGCGCTCGATGTAGAGCGTGCCGGCCCCGGTCGACAGGGTGCCGATCACCGGCCAGCGGCGCACGCTTTCCTTGGAGACGAAGCGCACGTGGCGCGCGGCGTGGATCGCCAGGATGTCGAGCCACGACAGGTGGTTGCACACCACCAGCACCGGCCCGTGCGCGGGCGGCGTGCCATGCACCGTGAGCCGGATGCCCATGATGTTGAGCATGCGCTCGGCCCATTGCTGGACGCGCTGCGCACGCTCGGCCGGCGACAGGCGCCCGAACCGGAAACGGATGGTCCCCCAGCCCGACAGCATGTGCGCGATCGCACGCAGCAGCCGCCAGCCGGCGGAGAGCGACTGCATCAGCCGTGCACCACCCGGCCGCCGACCAGCGTGTGCCGGGCCCGCCCGCGCATGGCGTAGTCGCCGAAGGGCGTGTGCTTGCCCTGGCTCTTCAGCGCTTCGGGCCGGACCTGC
Organism: Variovorax davisae; assembly: GCF_030316845.1. Lineage (GTDB taxonomy): Bacteria > Pseudomonadota > Gammaproteobacteria > Burkholderiales > Burkholderiaceae_C > Variovorax > Variovorax davisae. Next base: position 149,664 of record NZ_JASZYS010000004.1, on the reverse strand, counting down.
CACTCGTGCGCCGGGTCGACCACGCAGAGGTCGGCGGCGCTGCCTGCGGCCAGGCGACCGACGCCCGCGGCGGCCAGCAGCCGCGCCGGTGCCGCCGTGACGACCTCGATCGCGCGCTGCAGTCCGGCACCGCTCTGCTCGCCCCACTGCAGCGCCAGCGGCAGCAGCAGCTCGAGGCCGGTGGCCCCGGCCTCGCTCTCGGCGAAGGGCAGGGTCTTGGCGTCGGCCTCGACCGGCGTGTGGTCGGACACCAGCGCGTCGATGGTGCCGTCGGCCAGCCCGGCCGACAGCGCATCGCGGTCGCGTTGCTGGCGCAGCGGCGGGCTGAGGCGGGCGCGGCTGTCGAAGAAGCCGATGTCGGTGTCGGCCAGGTGCAGCGAATTGATGCTGACGTCGCAAGTGAGCGGCAGGCCCTCGGCCTTGGCTGCACGCACCTGCGCCACCCCGGCCGCGCTCGACAGCCGGCACAGGTGGACCCGCGCGCCGGTGCTTCGCATCAGCTCGACGATGGTGAAGATCGCGATGGTCTCGGCCGCCACCGGCACGCCCGCCAGGCCGAGCCGGGTCGCCAGCGGCCCGCTGGCGGCGACGCCGCGGCCGAGGTCGCGTTCCTGCGGGCGCAGCCACACGGTGTAGCCGAAGGTGCTCGCGTACTGCAGCGCGCGCTGCAGCACCTGGGTGTTGCCGAGCGGCACCTCGGCCTGGCCGAAGCCGATGCAGCCGGCCTCGGTCAGCTCGGCCATCTCGGTCAGCACCTCGCCGGCCAGCCCGCGTGTCAGCGCGCCGAGCGGGAACAGGCGCGCGCGCTGCATCTTCTCGGCCCGGAACTTGAGCATCTCGACCAGGCCAGGCTCGTCGAGCACCGGGTCGGTGTCGGGCGGACAGACCAGGCTGGTGACGCCGCCGGCCACCGCCGCGCCCATCTCGCTCTCGAGCATGCCCTCGTGCTCGTAGCCGGGCTCGCGCAGCCGCGCCGCCAGGTCGACCAGGCCGGGCACGACCAGGCAGCCCTGGGCATCGACCGTGCGCTCGGCCCGGAACTCGGGCGAGACAGCGCCGACGGCCTGCACCAGGCCGTCGGCGATCGCAATGTCGGCCTGGCGGTCGAGGCCGGAGGCCGGGTCCAGCACGCGGCCGTTGATGATCAGGATGTTGCTCATGCTTCGTTACCTGCGACGATGCTCATGACGGCCATTCGGACCGCGATACCGAAAGTGACCTGCGGCAGGATCACGCTCTGCCGGCCGTCGACCACCGCCGAGTCGATCTCGACGCCGCGGTTGATCGGACCCGGGTGCATCACGATCGCATCCGGCTTGGCCAGCTGCAGCTTCTCGGGCGTGAGGCCGAAGGTCTTGAAGAACTCCTGCGACGACGGCAGCAGCGCGCCGCTCATGCGCTCGTTCTGCAGCCGCAGCATGATGATCACGTCGCAGTCCTTGATGCCCTCTTCGAGCGTGTGGCACACGCGCACGCCCATCTGCGCCATGTCGCTCGGCACCAGGGTCTTGGGGCCGACCACGCGCACTTCGGCGCAGCCCAGCGTGGTGAGCCCGTGGATGTCGGAGCGCGCCACGCGCGAATGCAGCACGTCGCCGACGATCGCCACCGTGAGATTCGAGAAATCCTTCTTGTAGTGCCTGATCGTGTACATATCGAGCAGGCCCTGCGTCGGGTGCGCATGCCGCCCGTCGCCCGCGTTCACCACGTGCACGTGGGGCGCCACGTGCTGCGCGATCAGGTAAGGCGCGCCCGACTCGCTGTGCCGCACCACGAACAGGTCGGCCGCCATCGCGCTCAGGTTGGCGATGGTGTCGAGCAGCGACTCGCCCTTGGTGGCCGAGGAGCGCGCGATGTCGAGGTTGATGACGTCGGCCGACAGCCGCTTGGCCGCGATCTCGAAGGTGGTGCGGGTGCGGGTCGAGTTCTCGAAGAACAGGTTGAACACGCTCTTGCCGCGCAAGAGCGGCACCTTCTTGACCTCGCGGTCGCTGACGCTGGTGAAATTGGCCGCGGTGTCGAGGATGTGGGTGACGATGTCCTTCGGCAGGCCTTCGATCGACAGCAGGTGGATCAGCTCGCCGTTCTTGTTGAGTTGGGGGTTGCGCTTGTAGAGCATCAGGTGTTTTCCTCCACTTGGAAGCTGAAGGCGCCGGTGTCGCTGCGGGCCAGGGCCAGCAGCTGGGTGGCGGGCAGTTCGAGCTTCTGGGCCGCGAAATCGGCCGCCACCGGCAGTTGGCGGCCGCCGCGGTCGATCATCACTGCCAGCCGCACGCAGGCCGGCCGGCCGAAGTCGAACAGCTCGTTGAGCACCGCGCGGATGGTGCGGCCGGTGTAGAGCACGTCGTCGAGCAGCAGCACGTCGGCGCCGTTGACGTCGAAGGGCAGCGTGGTCTGGGCGCTGGCGGCCAGGCCGCGGCGGGCGAAATCGTCGCGGTGCATGGCCGAGGAGATGATGCCGGGCGCGCCGGCCAGGCCCAGGTCCTTCTGCAGCCGCCCGACCAGCCAGGCGCCGCCCGACGTGATGCCGACCAGGCGGGTGTCGGGTCGCAGCAGGGATTGCACGCCGCGCAGCAGCTCGAGGTAGAGCGCTTCGGCGTCGGGGATTGCGTTCACGGGAGACTCCTGAGGAACTGTTCAAGGATGATGCAGGCCGAGGCGGCATCGGCGTCGCGGGCGCCACCGGCCAGCGCCTCGGTGGTGCTGTAGCGTTCGTCGACCTCGTACACCGGCAGCCGGAAGCGGCCATGCAGCTGGCGGGCGAAGCGCTGGGCGGCCCGGGTGTTGTCGTGCGGCGCGCCGTCGGGGTGAAAGGGTACGCCGACCACCAGCGCATCGGGCTGCCACTCGCGGATCCGGGCCTCGACCTGGGCGAAGCGGGCGTCGCCCTCGGCCTTGATGGTGGCCTGCGGCGTGGCGCTGCGCAGCAGCCGGTTGCCGCTGGCAACGCCGGTGCGCTTCTGGCCGAAGTCGAAGGCCAGGAAACTCTGGAAATGGGCTGGAACGGGCGGGGAAGGCATGTTGCGGTCGGGCATCGCCTGAACGCTCATGCGTGCCCCGCATCGGGCGACAAGGTCCAGGCCTGCAGGCCCAGCAGCGAGAGCGCCTTGTCGTAGCGCTGCTCGACCGGGGTGTCGAAGATCACCGCCGGGTCGGCGCCGACCGTGAGCCAGCTGTTCTCGGCCAGTTCGGATTCGAGCTGGCCCTCGCCCCAGGCCGCGTAGCCGAGCGAGACCAGTACCTTGCGCGGGCCGGCGCCGGTGGCCAGCGCCTCCAGCACATCCTTGGAGGTGGTCATCTCCAGCCCGCCGGGGATCGTCATGGTCGAGGCGTAGACCGATTCATTGGGCTTGTCGGCATCGGCGAAGACCGGCTCGTGCAGCACGAAGCCGCGCTCGGTCTGCACCGGCCCGCCCTGGAACACCGGCGCATTGCCGAGTTCGGGGCGCGACAGGTGGAGCTCGATCTTCTCGAACAGCACGCCCAGGTTGATGTCGCTGGGCTTGTTGATGACCAGCCCGAGCGCGCCGCGCTCGCTGTGCTCGCACAGGTAGACCACGCTGCGATTGAAGGCCTTGTCTTCCAGACCCGGCATCGCGATCAGGAAATGATGCGTGAGGTTCATCCGTGCAGAATCGAGGGCCATGCCGCCGATTTTACTGGCCGTCGACAAGATCTATCCCAAGGGCCTGATGTGGTTTCGCCGCGACCTGCGCGTCGACGACAACGCAGCCCTCTACCAGGCGCTTCGGGGCTGCCGGCAGGTGGTGTGCGTGTTCGTCTTCGACCGCGCCATTCTCGACCCGCTGCCGCGGGTCGACCGGCGGGTGGAATTCATCCGCGAGTCGCTGGTCGAGCTCGACGCCGAGCTGCGCGGCCTGGGCGGGGGGCTGGTGGTGCGGCATGCGGTCGCCGAGGACGAGATCGCCGCGCTGGCGCGGCAGCTCGACGTCCAGGCGGTGTTCGCGAACCGCGACGACGAGCCCGCGGCCCTGGCCCGCGACGCCCGGGTGCTCGGGGCGCTGGCCAATGCCGGCGTGGCCTTCCACAGCTACAAGGACCAGGCCATCTTCGAGCGCGACGAGGTACTGACCCAGACCGGCCAACCCTACAGCGTGTTCACGCCCTACAAGCGCGCCTGGCTGGCCAAGGTCGACGCCTTCTACCTGAAGCCCTACCCGGTGCGCCGCCACGCCGACGCGCTGGCGCCGGTGCCCGATGCGCTGCGCGGGCCGGTGCCCCCGCTGGCCGACATCGGCTTCGGCAAGAGCAACTTGGCCGAGCTCGACATCCCGACCGGCAGCCAGGGCGGCGCCGCCCTGTTCGACGACTTCTTCCAGCGCATCGACCGCTACGACGCGGCGCGCGACTATCCCTCGGTGCGCGGCCCGAGCTACCTGGGGGTCCACCTGCGCTTCGGCACGGTGTCGATCCGCCAGTTGGCGGGCGTGGCGCACCAGCTGTCGCTGCAGGGCGACGCGGGCGCGGCGACCTGGCTCAGCGAGCTGATCTGGCGCGATTTCTATTTCCAGATCCTGGCCCACCACCCGCATGTGGCCGAGGGCGGCGAGTCGCGCAGCTTCAAGCCCGACTACGACCGGATCCAGTGGCACCATGGCAAGCATGCCGACCAGCTGTTCGACGCCTGGTGCCAGGGCAGGACGGGGTATCCGCTGGTCGATGCGGCCATGGCCCAGATCAACCAGACCGGCTACATGCACAACCGGCTGCGGATGGTGGTGGCGAGCTTTCTCTGCAAGGACCTGGGGCTGGACTGGCGCCGCGGCGAGCGCTACTTCGCCCAGCATCTCAACGACTTCGAGCTGGCATCGAACAACGGGGGCTGGCAGTGGGCCAGCTCGAGCGGCTGCGACGCCCAGCCCTACTTCCGGATCTTCAACCCGATCACGCAGAGCGAGCGCTTCGACCCCGAGGGCAAGTTCATCCGGCGCTACCTGCCGCAGCTGGCGAAACTGTCGGATGCGGCGATCCATGCGCCGTGGACCGCCAGCCCGGTCGAGCTGCTGGCCGCCGGCGTCGAGCTCGGGCGGAACTACCCGAAGCCGGTGGTCGACCATGCCGAGGCCCGCGAGCGGACGCTGCAGCGCTACGCGGTGGTCAAGGCGCAGGCGCCGCGCGAGAAGCGCTGACGCCCCCCTCGGCCTACAAGATCAAGCCGCCAGCACCGAAGGCAGCTCGACGCCGGTGTAACTGCGCACCAGCCGCAGCAGCTCGTCTTCCGAATAGGGCTTGCCCAGGTAGTGGTTGACCCCCAGCGCCCGGGCGTGGTCGTGGTGCTTCTCGGCGATGCGCGAGGTGATCATGATGATCGGCAGGTCGGCCAGCGACTGGTCGGCGCGGATGTTGCGCGCCAGGTCGAAGCCGTCCATGCGCGGCATCTCGATGTCGGACAGCACCACCGCCGGCCGCTCCTGCTGCAGCCGCTCCAGCGCCTGCAGGCCGTCGGCCGCCAGCGCCACGCGGTAGCCCTCGCGCTGCAGCAGGCGCTGGGTGACGCGGCGCACCGTGATCGAGTCGTCCACCACCAGCACCAGCGGCACCTGCGGCACCACCGCCGCCTGCACGGCCACCGGCTCGGCACCGCGAACCGCCGGCTGGCGGCGGGCGGCGGCCTGGAACTCGCGCGCCTGCTCGCCATGCACCGCGGCCAGCGCCACCGGGTTGTAGATCAGCGCGACCGCGCCCGAGGCCAGGACCGAGATCGCCGCCATGCCGGGCAGCCGCGACAGCTGCGGCCCGAGGTTCTTGACCACCACTTCCTGGTTGCCCAGCACTTCGTCCACGTGCAGCGCGACACGCTGCGCCGCGCTGCGCACGATCACGATCGTGTTGGCCTTGCCCGCCGCGCGCTCGCTGCGCGCCGAGGACTGCAGCAGCGCGCCGGCCCAATAGAACGGCACCTGCTCGCCGCCGAAGGCGTAGCGCTGCGCGTGGTAGGCGGACTCCAGGTCCGAGGCGCTGGCGCGCAGCACCAGTTCGACCAGGTTGGACGGCACGCCGATCGAGGTACCGCCGGCGCGCAGCATGACCACGTGCGTCACGGCGGTGGTCAGCGGCAGCACCAGCTTGAAGACGGTGCCCTGGCCGGCCTGGCTGTGGGTCTCGATGCGGCCGCCGAGGGCGGCGACTTCGGCCCGCACGACGTCCATGCCGATTCCGCGGCCGGCCAGCTCGGACACCTGGTCGGCGGTCGAGAAGCCCGGCTGGAAGATCAGCTCGGCCGCTTCGGCGGGGCTGAGAGACTGGCCGGGGGCCACCAGGCCGAGCGCCTGAGCGCGCTCGACGATGCGCGCATGGTTCAGGCCGGCACCGTCGTCGCGGAAGCTCACCGAGACGTCGTTGCCTTCGTGGTGCAGCTCGATCGCGATCAGGCCGCTGGCCTCCTTGCCGGCGCGCTCGCGCGTGTCGGCGTCCTCGATGCCGTGCGCCACGCAGTTGCGCAGCAGGTGCTCGAAGGCGGGCGTCATGCGGTCCAGCACGCCGCGGTCCATCTCGATCGAGCCGCCGGTGATGTCCAGCCGCACCTGCTTGCCGGTGTCCTTGGAAGCCTGGCGCACCACGCGGTAGAGCCGCTCGGAAATGCCTTCGAACTCCACCATGCGCGTGCGCAGCAGGCCGCGCTGCAGTTCGCGCGTCTGGCGCGCCTGGGCGCTGAGGTCGTCCTCGGTCGCCTGCACGGTCTTCTGCAGCGTGCGCTGCACGGTCGCCACGTCGTTGACCGACTCGGCCATCATCCGGGTCAGTTCCTGCACCCGGGTGAAGCGGTCGAACTCGAGCGGATCGAAGCCCTGCTGCGAATCCTTGGCCTGCGCCAGGCGCGACTGCATCTGGCTTTCGGCCTGGACCTCGATGTCGCGCAGCTGCTGGCGCAGGCGGTCGAGGTTGCCGGTCAGGTCGCTGAGCGAGCTGCGCAGCTGGCCGATCTCGGCTTCGAGCCGCGAACGGGTGATGATGACCTCGCCGGCCTGCGCCACCAGGCGGTCGAGCAGGTGGGTGCGGATGCGCACCGCCTGGCTCGACACCGCGCGCAGCGGCGTCAGGGCCGAGGGCGATGGCAGCGCCACCGCGGCGCGGTCTTGCGCCGCTGCGGCCACGGCGGCCGGCGTTTCGGACACGACCGCGAGCGGCGCCGCCTCGGCCGGCTGGGGCGCGACCGGCGCGGCGACCGCGCGCTGCACCAGCTCGGTCTGGATCGCATCGTCGGCGGCGCGCAGCGCGTCGAAAGTGGCCTGCAGGGCGTCGAAGCGCGTCAGCAGCTGCTCGATCGAAGGCCGGTCGACGCCCACCGAGCCGAGCATCTCGATCTCGGATTCCATGCGGTGCGCACGCTCGCCCAGGCGCATCGCGCCCGCCAGCCGGGCACTGCCCTTGAGCGTGTGCAGGGTGCGCAGCGTGGACGAACGCGGCGCCGTGTCCTCGGGGCGCTGGGCCCAGTCGCGCAGCGCGGCGCCGAGCTGCGGCAGCAGTTCGGCCGCTTCTTCCTCGAAGATCGGGAACAGGTCGACGTCGACCGCGTCGGCCACGTCGATGGCGTCCTCGGAATCGTCGAGCGCCACGTCGGCCATGGCGTCGCGCACCAGGTGCGGATAGACCGGACGGGCGTCGAGCGGCTCCGCCGGCAGCACCGAGGCCGCCACTTCGCGCAGCGCGCGCAGCGTGCCTTCGACCGGATCCTTGAGGACGCCGGCGGCGAACTGGTGCAGCAGGCGCCGCAGTTCCTCGGCCGCGCCGACCAGCACCGCGCCCTGCTGGGGCGTGCCGCGGCCCTGCATCTGCAGATGCTGCAAGGCCGCCTCGAGCAGGCGCGCCATGCCCGACAGGCTCTGGAAGCCGACCGTGGCCGAGCTGCCGGCCAGCGAATGCGCCAGCCCGATGGTCGAGTCGGCGACCCGCTGGTGCGACTCCAGCGCCCATTCGCCGACTTCGGTGGCCAGTTGCCGCGACCACTCGTCGGCTTCGTTGAGATAGACGTTGTAGAGCGCGATGCCGATGCGCAGCGGCCCGATGACCTTGACCTGCTCCTCGGCGCTCGGCAGGGCCGGGCGCTCGGGTTCGATCTCGATCGGCGGCGCGGCCGCGGGCGGTGCGACCTCGGGCGCCACGGATTGGACGACCGGCTCGGGTTCCGGCTCGGGTTCCGGCTCGGGCTCCGGCTGGTGCTCCGCCTCGGCGGCCTGCGCCACCGGCGCCAGCGACAGCGGCTCGACCACGGGATCGACCTCGTGCACCGGCTCGGGTTCGGGCTCCGGCGCGGCGTCGACGGCCTGCGACGACTCGGCCGGCGCTTCGGGCTCCAGGCTCAATGAGAAGGACAGCGCCGGCTCCGCTTCCGGCTCGGCCTGGGCCGGGCGTGCCACGGGCTCGAGCGCGGTGTGGGCAGTCTCCAGGAAATCGACGTCCTCCAGCGCCCCCAGGTCGAGCGGCGCCTCGGGCGGCGGCGTGCCTTCGAAATCGAGAAAGTCGGTCGAGGCGAAATCGTCCGGAATCCGCGGCGCATCCTCCTCGCGGGAGGGCTCCTGCAGACCCGACCAGACGGTGGGCACCTCGGCGTCCGGCGCGGGCTCGGCGAGCGCCGCCGCGGCCGGCTGCTCGGCCGCAGGCAGGTCGAGCTCGATCGGCCCGAGTTCGAGATCGGGAAGCGCCGGCAGTGCGGCCAGCGGCAGCGCGGCCTCGGGCACGGCCTCGGGCTGCGCCGTCTCGGCCAGCGAATCGGCCGCAATGTGGCGCGCGGCCGCCACCAGTGCGTCGGCGTCGGCCACCCGTGGCGCGACCGCCAGCGGCTCGCCGGCGCGCAGGGCCTCGGCCATGCTGCGGAACGGCGCCGAGTGCCAGCCGTGCGGCTGGTTGGCGGCGATGGCCTCGACCCACTGGGCAAAATCGGTCAGCGCGCTGCGCGTGCCGGCCACCAGCTCGGGGGTCGCCGGGCGCTGGTCGGCCAGCCAGGTGTTGAGCACCTGCTCGAAGGACCAGGCGGCTTCGCCGAAGTCCATCAGCCCGACCATGCGGGAGCTGCCCTTGAGGGTGTGGAAGGCGCGGCGCAGCACGGTCAGCTCGCCATCGTCGTCCGGACGCGACGACAGCGCGGACACCGCGGCCAGGCCGTTGTGCAGCACTTCGCGGGCCTCGTCGAGGAAGATGTTCTGGAGGTCGTCCTCCTCGAGCTCGGTGACTTCGGTGTCGGGCATCAGCCCGTCGAGCGGCGCCGGGCCGGTGATCTTGGCGGTCCAGCTGGCGGTCGCGCGGCTGAACTCCTCGATCGGCGACGGCGCCGGCTTGCTGCGGCCGCCCGGGGCGGCGAGCGCGGCGAGCTTGGCCGCGATCTGCGCGTCCACTTCCTCGACGCTCAGCACGGTGTCGGTCACGGCCACCGGCCCGGTGGCCGAGGCGAAGGACGCCGCCGGTGCCGCGGCCTCCGGCGCGCCGGCTTCGGCCGCCTGCCGGCCCATCAGGGGCTTGAGCTCGCCGAGCTCGGCATCGAACACGAACAGGCGCTTGGCCAGTGCCGGCTGGTAGCTCAGCATGTCGATCAGGAAGCCCAGCGCGCCCAGGTTGTTGCCGAGCGAATCGAAGGCGCGGATCTCGTCGGCGGGCGATTCCTCGGCCACCAGCTGGTCGACGTTCTCGCGCATGCGCTGCACGGTCTGTGCGGCCTGGTCGAGGCCGAGCACCGAAAACACGCCACGCATCTGCAGCAGCTGGCTCGGCACGGTGCGCAGCAGGCCCTTTTCGGTCGGCCGGCGGAAGAACTGGTCGAGCGACTTTTCGAGCTCGCTCAGGTGGCTGCGCAGCTCGCCGACCACGGTGCCCATGGTCTGGCGGTCGCTGACGCGGCGGTAGAGCTCCTCCATCCAGGGCTCGAGCGGCTCCGAGCGGCCGCCGTCGCGGGCCCGCTCGATGCGGCCCGCGAGCTGGACGGTGCGCGCCGTGAGCTGGCGGTCGTGCGGATCCAGGTCCTCGAAGGCAGCTTCGAGGTAGAGCACCGAGGTCGCGACTTCCATCGCCAGTTCGGTAGCCGGGGGCTGGCCCGAACGCAGCGAGGCCTCGACCGCGTTGTTGAGCGCCTGCACCATCGGCGCGCTCGGCGGATGCAGCTTTTGCAGCGATTCGCCGAGCTGCGCGAAGGTGTCGGCCACCTGCCGCGTGCGGCTGACGTCGCCGCCCGAGAGCGCCGACCACATTTCCTTGGCCGACTCGATGCGCTTGCGCGCCTGCGCCAGCACCACCGGGTCGAAACGGCCGAACTGCTCGATCGTGTAGTCGACGGTCTGTTCGTTGGCTACGCCCCAGGCGATGCGCACGGCGCGCAAGGTGGCGGCTTCGTCGCGCGGACCGGGCACGGCCTGGGCGCAGAAGAACAGCAGGTCCTGGCCCAGCCGGTCGGAGACCGTGTTGTCGCCGCGCGCCAGCGTGGCGTACTGCAGCAGCACGCGCGACGCGGCCCGCTTCACGTGGGCATCGGCCGGAATCAGCGCCAGCGCCAGGGCCTCGAAGAAGCCGGCCGCCAGGGTCCAGAAGCTCGCGACCCGCGGCACCGAGGCGCCGCGCCCGAGCCCGAGGCACAGCGCCTGCAGCCGGCGGGCGGCGTGGTCGTCGCCGCTCTTGACGACCTTGAGCACTTCGCGGTCGAGCTTGGAGCGCACGGCCGGGTCATAGACCAGCGCGGTTTGCGTGGGCGCCGGCTTGATCTCGACCCAGCGCCAGGTCATGCTCCAGAGGTCGGCCGGGTGGACCCGCTCGTTGCCGACCAGTTCCAGCACCTCGCGGTACTGCGGGAACAGGGCCACCGACGAGACCACCTTGCCGGCGATCATCGCGTTGAGGAAATCGGCGACCGCGAAGCCGGCGCGGTCGATCTTCTGGACCGCGGCCTCGTTGCAGCGCAGCGGCTCGGTGGCGAAGCTCTGGACCGCGAACTCCATCGCGCCCAGCACCAGGGCCGGCGCCGTATGGCCCACCATCTGCAGCGCGCCGACCGCCTGGTGCAGTTGCAGGCGCGCCTGGCGCAGGGGCGCGGTGTCCAGCTCGGAACCCGGCAGCGCCGTGGCCGCTTCGCGGGCGAAGCGGCGCAGCGTCTTGCCTACCCCGTCGAGCGTCTTCTGGATTTCTCCCAATACCCAGGCCAGCGGCCCAAGATCCTCGGTGGCCGGCACATGGCCGGCTGTTGGGGCGGTGGCGGGGCTTTGGATCGACACGTTGGGCGCTCGGCGTTCAGACAATCTTGAAACGAGACACGGACTGACGCAACTCTTCGGCCATGTGCGAGAGTTCGCGCACCTGCTGCGCGGTGGTCCGCGTGCCTTCGCCGGTCTGCTCGGTCACGGCGAAGATGTGCTGGATGTTGGCCGCCACCACGTTGGCCGAATCGGCTTCGCGGGAGGCGGACTGCGAAATCTGCTCGATCAGCTCGGCCAGGCGGCGCGACACGCGGTCGATCTCCGACAGCGCGGTGCCGGCGTTGTCGGACAGCTTCGCCCCTTCGACCACACCCTGCGTGGAGCGCTCCATGGCGCCGACGGCGTCCTGGGTGTCGGTCTGAATCGCCTTCACCAGCGCCGAGATCTGGCGCGTGGCGTCGGCGGAGCGTTCGGCCAGCCGCTGCACTTCTTCCGCCACCACCGAGAAGCCGCGACCGGCTTCACCGGCCGACGCGGCCTGGATGGCGGCGTTGAGCGCCAGCACGTTGGTCTGTTCGGTAATGTCCGAGATCAGCTCGGTGATTTCGCCGATCTCCTGCGAGGATTCGCCCAGGCGCTTGATCCGCTTGGAGGTTTCCTGGATCTGGTCGCGGATCGAGTTCATGCCGCCGATCGCGTTCTGCACCGCCTGCAGGCCCGACGAAGCGGCCTGCAGCGACTGGCGCGCCACCGTGGCCGATTCCTGCGCTTGCGAGGACACGCCGTTGATGCGCTCGGCCATGGTCAGCACCGACTGGCCGGTCTCGCGGATCTCGCGCAGCTGTTCGGTCGAGGCCGCCAGCAGCTCGGTCGAGGTGCTTTCCACCTGCGAGGTGGTCTGGGCCACGCGGGTCGCCGTGTTCTGCACGTTGCCGACCAGCAGGCGGAGTTCTTCCACCGTGTAGTTCACCGAGTCGGCGATGGCGCCGGTGATGTCCTCGGTCACGGTGGCTTCCTGCGTCAGGTCGCCTTCGGCCACCGTCTGCAGTTCGTTCATCAGGCGAAGAATGGCGGCCTGGTTGGCGGCGTTGACGCGGCTCGCGTCCTCGCTCACGCGCTCGGCCTCGACCCGGTCGCGCTCCGCCGCGGCGGCACGCTCGCGGCCTTCGCGCACCTGCACGAAGCCGATCGCGCCGGCCAGCGCCAGGGCGGCCAGCGACAGCACGAACAGCATCACGACCGTGCCGGCGCCCAGGCCGGTGCGGGCCGAGAGCTTGTCCTGCAGGTCGCCGAGCGAGGTGCGCAGCGGTTCGCTGTCGGTCAGGATGGCGGACTGCGCTTCGCGCGCGGCGACCAGGCCTTGCAGGTTGCCCAGGATGGCGCCGGCCTGCGTGCGGGTGGTTTCGTAGGTCTTCAGGATCGCTTCGAGCTGCTGGCGCGTCTGCGCGTCGCGGGTGCCCGGCAGGCGCTGCTGCGGGCTGCCGTCGAGCAGGCCGCGGGTGATTTCCTGGAAGCTGTTCAGGTCCTTGCCGAGCAGGAACACGGCGTCGGGGCTCACGCCCTCGACGGTCAGGAACTCGTTGGCCGACTTGCCGATGCGCTGGGTCAGCATCACGAGCTGGCCGGCGGCCGAGATCTCGGGAATGGTCGCGTTCTGCTGCATCTTGAGCGAGGCGACGGTCTCGGCCATTTCCAGCAGGTCGGAGGACTGGCGGTTGATGTCGCGCAGCGCGGTGCCGACCTGCGTCAGGATCTTCTGCTGCGCCAGCACCGCCTTGGCGCTCTTGTCGGCGCGCTCGACCAGGGGATTGATCTTGCCGAGCTCGGTCTCGTACTGGCTGCCCACGCGCTCCAGCTTGAGCGCGTCGTCGCCGTTCGTCAGGCCCTGCACGCGGCGCGTCAGGTCGTCGGCGCTGTCGCGCACTTCGGCGAAGGCGCCGACGTTGCCGACCAGCGCCTGCGACACCGACTTGGCGAGCCGCTGCGACTGCATCAGCGACTGGCCGGTGGCGGCCACCTGCTGCGCCAGCCGTTCGGCGCGCAGGATGGCGGAGCCGGCCACCAGCAGCAGCAGCAGCACCACGCCGGCCAGGGCCAGCGCCAGGATCCGCTGCTGGCGCGCCGGGTTGGAGCGCTGCGAGCGCCGGGCGCGTGCGGCTGGCGGCCGCGCGGCACCGCTGCCCTCGACCGGCGGCGCCGCCTCCTCGCTCTGCACCACCGTATCCTCCAGCGGCACCGGCTCGGGCTCGGGCGCCGCGTCGCGTCGCACGTGCTCGACCCTGTCATCGGCCGTCTGCACGGTTTCGATGCTGTCCAGCGACAGGGTGGCGGCGCTGTCGCCGCCCACTGCCACCGGGTTGCCGCCCTGGGGCATGAATTTCTTGAACTTGTCGGCGATCGAGCTCACGGTCGGTCCTTCAGGTGGTAAACGTGCACGGCTGGCCGTTCAGGCGCCGATGCTCAGGAACTGGGGTTGCTGGGACAGCGCCTGCAGGTTGATCTCCTGCCAGCGGCCTCCGGCGGCGTCTGTGTACGAATGTCCCAGCCAGGGCGGGGACGCTTCCTGCGGCGCCTCCGAGGCCACGAAGGCGTCGACGCCGCGCAGGCCGACCAGGCGGTCGATCAGCAGGGCGCAGTTGACTTCGAGCATCTCGTTGAGCGCGACCAGCCGGGACTGCGCGCGCGTGGACTCGTTCAGCACCGGTGCCGCGGCGGCGCCGGTGGCGAAGGTCGACAGCTGGACGACGCCGAACAGGCCGCCGCGCAGGTTGGCGACACCGAGAAACCAGGGCTCGGTATAGGGCACGGACTGCGGCGCCACCCAGGGAAAGATCTCGCCGGCGTGCCCGAGCGGGAACAGGTACTTCGCTTCGCCGGCCTCGACGGCCAGCCACGAGGCGGAAACGTCCGAGGTGCGCGCGGCCTGCAGGCGGCTGGCGAGCCGGGACTGGAAAGCACGGAGAGCGTCGCGGTTGGCCATGGGCGGGTTCGGGGATGGACGGGGGATTCGGTCGATCAGGCCAGGGCGCTGATCTTGGCCATCAGCTCTGCGGCATTCACCGGCTTGACGATGTAGTCGCGGGCACCCTGGCGCATGCCCCAGACGCGGTCGGTTTCCTGGTTCTTGCTGGTGCAGAGAATGATCGGCACCGCGGCGTACTGCGGATTGCGGGCGATGGCACGGGTGAGCTGGAAGCCGTTCTGGCCCGGCATCACGACGTCCATCAGGATCAGGTCGGGCTGCTCTTCCTCGAGCCGGCGCATCGCGTCGTCCGCGTTCTCGGCCGTCTTGACCGAGAAGCCGTTCTTCTGGAGCAGGTCGGTGAGGAACACGAGTTCCGTCTTCGAGTCGTCGACCACGAGCACTTTGCGAATCGCCATTACGGGGTTTCCTGAACGAGACCGAACTGCTGCACGGCGTGCAGCAGCTGATCCTTGGTGAATGGTTTGGTGAGGTAGTCCTGCGAGCCGACCATGCGGCCGCGCGCCTTGTCGAAGACGCCGTCCTTGGAGGACAGCATGACGACAGGGACGTTGGAGAAAGTGGCGTTGCGCTTGATGATGGCGCAGGTCTGATAGCCGTCGAGGCGCGGCATCAGGATGTCGCAGAAAATCAGGTGGGGCTTGTGGTCGTTGACCTTCGACAGGGCGTCGAAGCCGTCTTCGGCGAGCAGCACTTCATGGCCGCCCTGCTTCAGGAAAATCTCGGCGCTGCGCCGAATGGTGTTGCTGTCGTCGATGACGAGCACCTTGTAGCCGGATCCATTCGCGCTCATTCGCACCGCTCCTGTATGACACCTTGCAGACCGCTGCGCTCCCTCGGGAGCGCAGGAAGCGCGGCCCTATGCCATGCTTCAGATCTCAACCATCTCGAAATCTTCCTTGCGTGCCCCGCATTCCGGGCAGGTCCAGTTCATCGGAACATCCGCCCATGCCGTGCCGGCCGCAATACCATCCTCTGGCACGCCGACCGCCTCGTCATAGATCCACCCACAAATCAGGCACATCCAGGTTTTCGTATTCATCGCAGCTTAAGGTCCCTGTTCATCAAATGCAACGATCGTATCCAAACGTATCAACAATTCGCGTGACAAGCGTCTCAGTTATGCCACCATCTGTTGAGCCCTGATTTGAGTATGAAAACTTATCTACTACCACCAGAGCACGACCGCAAAGTGAGCGATCTTACCGACCCCTCGGACGACACCGAAACCGACGACGCCGATTTGAACCCACCCTGCGTGCTGGTCTTCAATGCCAGCGATCCGAGTGGGGCCGGCGGGCTGGGCGGCGACGCCCTGGCCATGGCCTCGGTCGGCGCCCACATGCTGGCGGTGGTGACCGGCGCCTACGCGCGCGACACGGCCGAGATCTTCGACCACTTCGCCTTCGACGAGGAGGCGGTGGCCGAGCAGGCGCGTTCAATCCTGGAGGACGTCGAGGTGCAGCTGATCAAGGTCGGCTTCGTCGGTTCGCCCGAGAACCTCAGCACCGTGGCCGAGACCGCGACCGACTACCCGGAGGTACCGGTGGTCGCCTACATGCCGAACCTCTCGTGGTGGGAGGACGCCCAGATCGAGGCCTACCTCGATGCCTTTCGCGACCTGGTGCTGCCGCAGACCACGGTGCTGGTCGGCAACCACAGCACGCTGTGGCGCTGGCTGCTGCCCGACTGGAGCGGCGAGCGGCCGCCGACGGCGCGCGACATCGCGATGGCGGCCGGGGAATTCGGCGTGCCCTACACCCTGGTGACCGGGCTGATGCTGCCGGACCAGTTCATCGACAACGTGCTGGCCTCGCCGCAGGCGGTGCTGGCGAGCGAGAAGTACGAGCGGCTGGACGCCGTGTTCGCCGGCGCCGGCGACACCCTGTCGGCCGCGCTGGCGGCGCTGCTCGCCAGCGGCACCGACCTGGTTGCCGCCACCAGCGAGGCGCTCAGCTACATGGACCGCTGCCTCGACGCCGGTTTCCGGCCCGGCATGGGCCATGTGCTGCCCGACCGCCTGTTCTGGGCCCAGCCCGAGGATGACGAGGACGAGGACAATGACGACCTCGCGTCGCCGACCGACTTCGCCCTCCCTCCCCACGACACCAGACATTAGCTCGCCCCCAGGTCGGGCTCACTGCGTGTAGCCCTCCCACCCCCTGCCGGGGGGCAACACCAGCGGCCCGGCGAAGCCGGTTCCGCGGTGTTTCACCAACGGGCCTGGCTTCGCCGGCCGCGGCAAGCGACATGAAAGATACTCTGCCAATGCCAAACATGGACCAGAACGAGATCCTCTTCGAGCGCGCCCGCGCCGTCATTCCCGGAGGCGTGAATTCGCCGGTGCGGGCCTTCAAGGCGGTCGGCGGCACGCCGCGCTTCGTGAAGCGCGCGCAGGGCGCGTACTTCTGGGACGCCGACGACAAGCGCTACATCGACTACATCGGCTCCTGGGGCCCGATGATCCTCGGCCATGGCCATCCGGCGGTGGTCGAAGCGGTGCAGCGCGCCGTGACCGAGGGCTTCTCGTTCGGCGCCCCGACCGAGCGCGAGATCGAACTGGCCGAAGCCATCCTGGCGCTGGTGCCGTCGATGGAGATGGTGCGCCTGGTGAGCTCGGGCACCGAAGCCGCGATGAGCGCGCTGCGCCTGGCCCGCGGCGCCACCGGCCGCAAATACATCATCAAGTTCGAAGGCTGCTACCACGGCCATGCCGACGCCCTGCTGGTCAAGGCCGGCTCGGGCCTGGCGACCTTCGGCAACCCGACCTCGGCCGGCGTGCCGCCCGAGGTGGTGCAGCACACGCTGGTGCTCGAATACAACAACCTGGCCCAGCTCGAGGAAGCCTTCACGCTGCACGGCCACGAGATCGCCTGCCTGATGATCGAGGCGATCGCCGGCAACATGAACTTCGTGCGCGCCAGCGCCGCCTTCGCCAAGCGCTGCCGCGAACTGTGCACGCAATACGGTGCCCTGCTGGTGTTCGACGAGGTGATGACCGGCTTCCGCGTCGGCCTGCGCGGCGCCCAGGGCGTGCTGGGCGTGACGCCCGACCTCACGGTGCTGGGCAAGGTGATCGGCGGCGGCATGCCGCTGGCGGCCTTCGGCGGCCCGCGCGCGATCATGGAACAGCTGGCGCCGATGGGGCCGGTCTACCAGGCCGGCACCCTGTCGGGCAACCCGGTGGCGACCGCCTGCGGGCTGGCCACGCTGAAAGAGATCGCCAAGCCGGGCTTCTACGAGGCGCTGTCGACCAAGACCCGCGCGCTGGTCGACGGCCTGAAGGCCGCCGCGGCCGCCGAGGGCGTGCCCTTCTGCGCCGACAGCGAAGGCGGCATGTTCGGCTTCTTCCTGCTGGACGCGCTGCCGCAGAACTACACGGCCGTGATGAAGAGCGACGGCACCAGGTTCAACACGCTGTTCCACGGCCTGCTGGAGCGCGGCGTCTACATCGCGCCGGCGCTCTATGAGGCGGGCTTCGTGAGCGCCGCCCACAGCGACGGCGACATCGCCGCCAGCATCGAGGCGGCGCGCCAGATCTTCAAGACGCTGTAGCCGCCGTGAAGCTGCCATCGCTCCTGGCAGGCGCGTGCCTGCTGCTGCCCGGCCTGGCCTGCGCGCAGGCCGACATCAGCCAGGTCTGGGTCAACCCGGGCTTCTATTCGCTGCATTTCGACCGCAACAAGGGGCTGGAAGACGCCAACCCGGGCATCGGCATCGAGTGGCCGATCGACAAGACCTTCTCGGTCACCGCCGGCCGCTTCCGCAACAGCGACCGCGCGTACTCGAACTACATCGGCCTGTACGTGATGCCCTTCGAATTCCACGGCGTGAAGCTCGGCGCCGTGGTGGGCGGCTTCGACGGCTACCAGATGACCAACAACGGCGGCTGGTTCCCGGCCCTGATCCCGACCGCGGCGATCGAGGGCAGGCACTGGGGATTGAACATCGCGATCATCCCCAGCATCCGGGACAAGCTCTACGGCGCCATCAGCTTCCAGCTGAAGTACCGTTTTTCGGACGGCAGCGCCGGTCAGTGACGGAAGTGGCGCACGCCTGAGAGCACCATCACGACGCCGCGCTCGTCGGCCGCGTCGATCACTTCCTGGTCGCGCATCGAGCCGCCGGGCTGGATCACCGAGGTCGCACCGGCGTCCACCACCACGTCGAGCCCGTCCCGGAACGGGAAAAAGGCATCGCTCGCGACCGCGGTGCCGGCCAGCGACAGCTTCGCATGCTGGGCCTTGATGCTGGCGATGCGCGCCGAATCGAGCCGGCTCATCTGGCCGGCGCCGACGCCCATCGTCATGCCGTCGGCACAGAAGACGATCGCATTGCTCTTGACGAACTTGGCGACCTTCCAGGCGAACAGCAGGTCCTGCAGCTGCTGCGGGGTCGGCTGCTTCTTGCTGACCACCTTGAGTTCGCCGATCGCCAGCTCGCGGTTGTCGGCGGTCTGCATCAAGAGGCCCGATCCGATGCGCTTGACGTCGACCGCGTTGCGGCCGTTGTCCCAGTCGGTCTGGCCGCCCGGCGGCAGCGCGATCTCGAGGATGCGCACGTTGACCTTGCTCTTGAAGACTTCCAGCGCCTCGGCCGAGTAGCCCGGCGCCATCAGCACCTCGACGAACTGCTTGCTGACCGCTTCGGCCGCGGCCCGGTCCAGCGGCCGGTTGAAGGCGATGATGCCGCCGAAGGCCGAGGTCGGATCGGTCTTGAAGGCCTTGCTGTAGGACTCGAGGGCATCCTTGCCGGTGGCGACGCCGCAGGGGTTGGCGTGCTTGACGATCACGCAGGCCGGCGTGTCGAAGCTCTTCACGCACTCCCACGCCGCGTCGGCATCGGCGATGTTGTTGTAGCTGAGTTCCTTGCCCTGCAGCTGCTTCGCGGTGACCAGCGAGCCCGGCGCCGGGTACAGGTCGCGGTAGAAGGCGGCCTGCTGATGCGGGTTCTCGCCGTAGCGCAGGTCCTGCAGCTTGACGAAGCGGCCGTTGCTCTGGGCCGGGAACAGCGCGTGGGCGCCGTCTTCCTGGATGCCCGAGAGATAGTCGCTGATCGCGCCGTCGTACTGGCTGATGCGGTTGAAGGCAGCGACCGAGAAAGCGAACTTGGTCTTCTCGCTGAGCTTGCCGTCAGCCTTGAGTTCGGCCAGCGCCTGCGGGTACTGCGACGCATCGGTCAGCACGCCGACGTCCTTCCAGTTCTTGGCCGCGCTGCGCACCATCGCGGGGCCGCCGATGTCGATGTTCTCGATCGCGTCCTCGAGCGTGCAGCCGGGCTTGGCGACCGTGGCCTCGAAGGGGTAGAGGTTGACCACCAGCAGGTCGATGGTGTCGATGCCGTGTTCCTTCAAGGCCGCCATGTGGGCCGGCACATCGCGCCGCGCCAGCAGGCCGCCATGCACCTTGGGATGCAGCGTCTTGACCCGGCCGTCGAGCATCTCGGGGAAGCCGGTGTGGTCGGCCACTTCGGTCACCGGCAGGCCGGCATCGGCCAGCAGCTTGGCGGTGCCGCCGGTGGACAGCAGGCGGATGCCCAGCGCATGCAGCGCCTGGGCGAATTCGAGGATGCCGGTCTTGTCGGATACGGAGATCAGTGCGTTCATCGGGAGTTACTTCAAGAGTTTGTGTTCGACCAGCTTCTTGCGCAGCGTGTTTCGGTTGAGGCCGAGCCATTGCGCGGCCTTGGATTGGTTGCCCTCGGCGCGCGTCATGACGACGTCGAGCAGGGGTTTCTCGACCACCCGCACGAGCATCTCGTACATGCCGTCGGGTTCGGTGCCGCGGAGGTCGCGGAAATAGCTGTCCAGGCTGCTGCGTACGCAGTCTTCGATGTGTTTCTTGCTCATGGCCTTCTCTTCTTCTCCTCTTGTTCTGGTCTTCTTACGCCAGTGCGTCGGCTGCCTGTTCGTCCAGCGGATCGAGCGCGCCCTCGGCTGCGGCAGGAATGCGGTCCATCTGCCCCGCCAGCGTGTCGAAGAACCCGGCCACGGCGCGCCACTGCGCATCGCAATCCTCGATCGCGTTCATCGCCGAGCGGAACGCCTCGCCACCGGGAAGCGCGCGCACATACCAGCCGATGTGCTTGCGCGCCGTTCGCACGCCGCTGTAGTCGCCATAGAGGGCGTAGTGCTCCTTCAGGTGGTCCAGCATGAGTCGACGCACTTCGGCCACCAACGGCGGGGCCCGATGCGTGCCTGTATCGAGGAAGTGGGCGATCTCGCGGAAGATCCACGGCCGGCCCTGCGCGGCGCGGCCGACCATGATGGCGTCCGCGCCGGTCAGCGCCAGAACGTCGCGCGCTTTCTCTGGTGAAGTGATGTCGCCGTTGGCGACAACCGGAATGCGCACCGCGGCCTTGACCGCCGCGATGGTGTCGTATTCGGCCCGGCCCTTGTAGCCCTGCTCGCGCGTGCGGCCGTGCACCGTCAGCATCTGCACGCCGGCCTGCTCGAAGCGGCGCGCCAGTGCCACGGCGTTGCGACTGTCTTCGCTCCAGCCGGTGCGCATCTTGAGCGTGACCGGCACGCCGTGCGGCAGCGCAGCACGGACCACCGCCTCCGCGATCTCGAGCGCCAGGGGCTCGTCGCGCATCAAGGCCGAGCCGGCCCACTTGTTGCAGACCTTCTTGGCCGGGCATCCCATGTTGATGTCGATGATCTGCGCACCGCGGTCGATGTTGTATTGCGCGGCCTCGAACATCATGTCCGCATCGGTACCGGCGATCTGCACCGAGATGGGGCCGGGTTCGCCGTCGTGATTGGCGCGGCGCGAGGTCTTCAGCGTGCCCCACAGCTCCTTGCGCGAGGTGACCATCTCGCTCACCGCGTAGCCGGCGCCGAGTTCGCGGCACAGCATGCGGAACGGCCGGTCCGTGACGCCCGCCATGGGGGCGACGAACAGGCTGTTTTCCAGCGCGATATGGCCGATCTGCAGGGTCATGGAGGAGGTTGGCGCGCGCTGGGCTGCTGAAAAATGAGGCACGATTGTAGCGGCGCGGCGCGCCTTCGGCTGAAACGATTTGCACCCTCGGCGCGCCGGGGCGGCGCCAAAGATGAGGGTTCTCGCCTACGCCGCGGCCGGCCCGCGCCTTTCTATACTGCGCGCACACCTATGCAAGCTTGGCTCGACTCCCTCCTGGCGCTCCTGGCGCTTCCACAGTACGGGCTCAGTACGGTGTTCATAGCCGCCTTCGTCTCGGCGACGCTGCTGCCGGTGGGGTCGGAGCCGGTGCTGTTCGGCCTGCTCAAGCTCAACCCGGACATGTTCTGGCCGGCCATCGCGGTCGCCACAATCGGCAACACCTTGGGCGGCGTCGTCGACTGGTGGATGGGCTATGGCGCCCACAAGGTGGCGGACAAGTATTCGCATTCGAAGCACCACCTGCGGGTGCTGGGCTGGCTGGAGCGGCTCGGGCCCAAGGCCTGCCTGCTGGCCTGGCTGCCGATCGTCGGCGATCCGCTGTGCGCGGTCGCCGGCTGGCTCAAGTTGTCCTTCTGGCCCTGCGTGTTCTACATGGCGATCGGCAAGTTCGCGCGCTACGTCACGATGACGGTGGCGCTGCTCTACATCTGGCCGAACAACTGAGCCGGCGTCAGCTCAGCAGGCCGTAGGGGCCGCCGCGCTCCAGCGCCCGCTGGTAGGCCGGGCGCGCATGGATGCGCTCGAGCCAGGCCATCAGCTTAGGCCGCGAGGCGTCGAGCCCGCCGCGGGCCCGCGCGGCCTCGACCGGAAAGCTCATCTGGATGTCGGCGCCGGTGAAGGCGTCGCCGGCGAACCACTCGCTCTTGCCGAGTTCGCCCTCCATGAAGTCGAGGTGGGTCTTGAGGCTCGGCAGGATGAAGGCCGCACGGGCCTTGTCGGCGATGCCCTTGGCGATCGGCCTGGCGAAGAACGGCATCTTCGCCTTCTCGACCCGGTCGAACATCAGCTTGAGCAGCAGCGGCGGCATGGCCGAGCCTTCGGCGTAGTGCAGCCAGTAGCGGTAGCGCAGGGCCTCGGGCGTCCCGGCCACGGGCGACAGCCGGCCGTCGCCGTAGTGCTCGACCAGGGTCTCGATGATGGCGCCCGACTCGGCCAACACCATGCCCTCGTCGGTGGTGACCACCGGCGACTTGCCCAGCGGATGCACCTTCTTGAGTTCGGGCGGCGCGAGCATGGTCTTGGCGTCGCGCTGGTAGCGCACCACCTCGTAGGGCAGATCGAGTTCCTCGAGCAGCCAGAGCACGCGCTGCGAGCGCGAATTGTTGAGGTGGTGGACCGTGATCATCGCCGCGCTCAGGAGCTGAACAGGAAGTTCATCACGTCGCCATCCTTGACGACGTAGTCCTTGCCTTCGGCGCGCATCTTGCCCGCGTCCTTGGCGCCCTGTTCGCCCTTGAAGGCGATGAAGTCGTTGAAGGCGATGGTCTGGGCCCGGATGTAGCCCTTCTCGAAATCGGTGTGGATCACGCCGGCCGCCTGCGGGCCGGTGTCGCCGATGTGGATGGTCCAGGCGCGCACTTCCTTGACGCCGGCCGTGAAGTAGGTCTGCAGCCCCAGCAGCGTGTAGGCGGCGCGGATCAGGCGGTTCAGGCCGGGCTCCTCCTGGCCGATCTCGGCCAGGAACATCTTGCGGTCCTCGTCGTCCATGTCGGCCAGTTCGGCCTCGATCTTGGCGCAGATGGCCACCACCGGCGCGTTCTGTGCCGCGGCGTATTCGCGCAGGCGGTCGAGGAAGGGGTTGTTCTCGAAGCCGTCCTCGGCCACGTTGCCGACGAACATCGCCGGCTTGGCGGTGATCAGCGAGAACTGCTTGACCAGCGGCTTGTCTTCCTTGCTGAACTCGATCGAGCGCACCGGCTTGTTCTCGTTCAACGCCGCCTGGCACTTCTCGAGCAGGGCCACCAGCTTGATGGCTTCCTTGTCGCCCGAGCGGGCGGTCTTGGTGTGGCGGTGCAGCGCCTTCTCGACGGTCGACAGGTCGGCCAGGCAGAGCTCGGTCTGGATCACCTCGATGTCGGAGATCGGGTCGACCTTGCCGGCCACGTGGATCACGTTGTCGTCCTCGAAGCAGCGCACCACGTTGACGATGGCGTCGGTCTCGCGGATGTGGGCCAGGAACTGGTTGCCCAGCCCCTCGCCCTGGCTGGCGCCGGCGACCAGGCCGGCGATATCGACGAACTCGACGATCGCCGGCACCACGCGCTCGGGCTGGACGATGTCGCTCAGTTGGGCCAGCCGCGGGTCGGGCACCTCGACCACGCCCACATTGGGCTCGATGGTGCAGAAGGGGTAGTTCTCGGCCGCGATGCCTGCCTTGGTCAAGGCATTGAAGAGGGTGGACTTGCCGACGTTGGGCAGGCCGACGATGCCGCACTGGAGGCTCATGGCGGGTGCTTTCAGAAATCTGGGGGTAACCGGGTATTTTAGGCGCCCGGCATCGGGCCGGCGCCGGGCGTCACTCGAAGCGCAGGTTGCCGCCCACCGACTGGCCGACCCGCAGCGCATGCTCCAGCCCCTGCAGCACGATCGCATTCATGCCGAAAGTGATGGCGCCATCGACCCGTGGGTCCGAACGGTAGGTGCGCAGCATGTCGCCCACCTCGGGGCTGCTGACGGCGGTCAGCGGGTCGATGTCGGGGATCGGGCAGCGCGCGCAGGGCTTGACCGGCCGCATCAGCACCTCGCCCTCGGCGGTCGCGATGTGCAGGGTCTCGACGCGGTCCTCGTCGTGCGCCTCGACGCCGGCCAGCACGATGTTGGGCCGGAACCGCTCGATGCCGACCGCCGGATGGCCGGCCGCCGCCAGCTTCGCGTTCAACTCCGCCAGTGAGCCCTCGCTTGCGACCAGCAGCGGGAAGCCGTCGGCGAACTGGTTCAGGGCCTCGACGCCTTCGGTCCATTTCAGGCTCGACAGGCGCCGCTGCTCGGGGTCGAAGCGCACCATGCGCAGCTTCTGCGGCCGCCCGGGCTCCGACAGAAAGTCGCTGAACCACTGGGCCGCGATGTCGCCCATGTCGTAGGCCGCGACCTCGTCCTTCCAGACCTTGGCGCGGACCGGCTGCTCGACCCGGTCGAAGGCGATGTGCAGCGCCAGCATGCCGGGCGCGCGCAGCACCATCTCGGAGTGCTTCAGCTGCGGCCGGACCAGCGCCATGCGCGGCAGTTCGCGCTGGCTGACGAATTCGCCCTGGGCGTCCACCACCATCCAGGCGCGGTCGAATTCCAGCCCGGTCTCGATCAGCAGGGCTTCGTCCAGCGCGACGCCGGCGCAGGACTTGACCGGGTAGACGAACAGACGGGCGATGGTGGCCTGGAGATCGAAATCGGCAGCATTCACGGGTCGAATCCTTTTCAAGAAGCGCGATTGTCCTGCACACCGCCTCCGGCGAGGCTCCTCCTACAATCTGGCGATGGCTCTTCCCCCCGAAGTTTGCATTCGCGGCGCCGGCATCGTCGGCCGGACGCTGGCGCTGCTGCTGGCCCGCGAACGTGTGCGCGTGGCGCTGGTCGTGCCCGCCGCGCCGCCGGCCGGCCAGGATGTCCGCGCCTATGCGCTCAACAGCGCCTCGAAGGCCCTGCTCGAATCGCTGCGCGCCTGGCCCGCCGCGGTCCATGCCACCCCGGTGCGCGAGATGCAGGTGCATGGCGACGAAGGCGGGCGGGTGCAATTCTCCGCCGCGCGCCAGAAGGTCGATGCGCTGGCCTGGATCGTCGACGTTCCGGCGCTCGAACAGCAGCTGAGCGACGCCGTGCGCTTCCAGCCCCGCGTCGAGGTGGTCGCCGCGCCGGTGAGCGCGCCCCTGACCGTGGTCTGCGAGGGCCGCATCAGCGCCACCCGCGAAGCGCTCGGCGTCGGCTACGAGGTCACGCGCTATCCCCAGCATGCGATCGCCGCCCGGCTCGAAGCCGAGCAGGCGCACGACGGCATCGCGCGCCAGTGGTTCAACGACAAGGGCGAGGTGCTGGCCCTGCTGCCGCTCGGCGACACCGACCGCTCGCTGGCGTTGGTCTGGTCGGTCGACCAGTTCCATGCCCCGACCTTGCTGGCGCAGCCGGCCGATGCCTTCACCGCCGCCCTGCGCGAGGCCAGCCACGACGCGCTCGGCGCTTTCCGGCTCACGAGCGAGCGCAGCGCCTGGCCGCTGCAGCGCGCCATCGCCGACCGCTGGACCGGCGCCTTCGGCGACGGCGGCGCCTGGGCGCTGGCCGGCGATGCCGCCCACACGGTGCATCCGCTGGCCGGCCAGGGCCTGAACCTGGGCCTGGGCGATGCCGCCGCGCTGGCCGAGGTGATCCGCACCCGCGACTACTGGCGCAGCGTGGGCGACGCCCGGCTGCTGCGCCGCTACGAGCGCGCACGCCGCACCGACGTGCTGTCGATGAGCCTCGCCACCGACGGCCTGCAGCAACTCTTCGCCCACAGCGCCGACCCCCTGCCGGCGCTGCGCAACTGGGGCATGCGCGGTTTCGACCGCACACGGCTCGTCAAGAACTGGATCGCGCGCCAGGCCATGGGCCTGCAGTGATTCCCGGAACATCACCATGAAGCACCCTGTCCGCCCCCTGTTCGCCGCCCTGGCGGCCCTGATGTTCACGACGGCGCTGAGCGCGGCCGCCGGCGAGGCCGAGATCCGCAAGAACCTCGCCGCACGGATCCCGCAGTTCGCCAAGATCGACGAGGTCACGAAGGCGCCGATCCCCGGCCTCTACGAAGTGCGGGTCAACGGCTTCGAGATCTTCTACACCGACGAACAGGGCAACTACCTCCTGCAGGGCAACCTGATCGACGTCAAGGAGCGCAGGAACCTCACCGAGGAGCGGGTCGAGAAGCTCAGCCAGGTGGCTTTCGACAAGCTGCCCGGCAAGGACGCCATCAAGATCGTGCGCGGCAACGGCAAGCGCCGGCTGGCGGTGTTCGCCGATCCGAACTGCGGCTACTGCAAGCAGTTCGAGCGCGACCTGACCAAGGTCGACAACGTCACGATCCAGCTCTTCCTCTACCCGGTACTGGGACCCGACTCGGTGGTCAAGTCGCGCAACATCTGGTGCGCCAAGGACAAGGCCAAGTCGTGGGACGACTGGATGCAGCGCGGCGTCGCGCCGGCGGCCGCCGAATGCGACACCACGGCCCTCACGCGCAACCGCGAGTTCGGCCAGAAGTACAACATCACCGGCACGCCGACCTTGATCTTCAGCGACGGCACGCGCGCCCCGGGCGCGATCCCGGCCGCGCAGGTCGAGAAGCAACTCGCCGCGCTCAATTGATGGCCACGCCGGCCGTCCACTGCCGCGTCGAGTGCGCGGACCGCAAGGCGCATCTGTTCGCCGTCACGCTCACCGTCGCCGAGCCGGCGGCGCTGCAGCGGCTGGCGCTGGCCGCCTGGATTCCCGGCAGCTACCTGCTGCGCGAGTTCTCCAAGAACCTGCAGCAGCTGCGCGCCCAGCAGGGACGGCGCAAGCTGGTCGTGCGCCAGCTCGACAAGGCCGGCTGGGAAGTCGACTGCGCGCCGGACAAGCCGCTGGTGCTGCGCTATGAAGTCTGCGCCTACGACAACTCGGTGCGCACCGCCTGGCTGGACGCCGACCGCGGCTTCTTCAACGCCACCAGCGTCTGCCTGCAGGTCGAAGGCCAGGTCGACGCGCCGCACGCGCTCGAGGTGGTGGCGCCGCCCGCGGCCGCCGACGGCGCGCGCTGGTCCTGCGCCACGGCCTTGCAGCCGACGCGCGTCGACCGCAACGGCTTCGGCAGCTACCTGGCCGCGAACTTCGACGAACTGGCCGACAGCCCGGTCGAGATGGGCCCGTTCTGGAGCGCCGAATTCGAGGCCTGCGGCGTGCCGCACCGCTTCGTGGTCGCCGGCGCCCCGGCCTCCTTCGACGGCGAGCGGCTGATCGCCGACACCCAGGCGATCTGCGAGACGCAGATGCGCTTCTGGCATGGCGACAAGGTCGGCAAGCGCGGCGGCCCGAAGCCGCCGCACGACCGCTACGTGTTCATGCTCAACGCCGTCGACGACGGCTACGGCGGTCTCGAGCACCGCCATTCGACCGTGCTGATCTGCACCCGGCGCGACCTGCCGCAGCTGAGCGCCCGCAAGCAGCCCGAGGGCTACACCACCTTGCTCGGCCTGGTCAGCCACGAGTACTTCCACACCTGGAACGTGAAGCGCCTGCGGCCGGTCGAGTTCGCGCGCTACGACTACGGCCGCGAGAACTACACCGAGCTGCTGTGGCTGTTCGAGGGTTTCACCAGCTACTACGACGACCTGCTGCTGCGCCGCGCCGGGCGCATCGACGATGCCACCTACCTGCGCCTCGTCAACAAGACCGTCAACCAGGTCCTGCAGACGCCGGGCCGGCGGGTGCAGTCGGTGGCCCAGGCCAGCTTCGACGCCTGGATCAAGTACTACCGCCAGGACGAGCAGACCCCCAACGCCACGGTGAGCTACTACACCAAGGGCGCACTGGTCGCCATGTGCTTCGACCTCACGTTGCGCGCCGAAGGCAAGGGCACGCTCGACGACGTGATGCGGCTGCTGTGGAAGCAGACCGACGGCGGTCCGATCGCCGAGTCCGACGTCGCTGCCGCGCTGGAGACGGTCGGCGGCCGGTCGTACGCGGCCGAACTCGCGCGCTGGGTCCACTCGACCGACGAGCTGCCCCTGGCGGAGCTGCTGCGCGACCACGGCGTGGCCGCGCTCGACGACCCGGCGCAGCGGGCGCAGGAGCTCGGCCTGCGCGTGACCGAAACCGGCGGCAGCATCCAGGTCAAGGTGGTGCTGCGCGGCGGCGCCGCCGAACAGGCCGGCTTCTCGGCCAACGACGAATGGATCGGCATCGAGCTGCCGGCGGCCAAGGGCCGGCCGGCACAGGGCTGGCGCCTGACGCGGCTCGACGACCTCGCGCTCTACCTCGGGCCGCTGCGCAAGGCGACGGCCCTGGTGGCCCGCGATCGCCGCCTGCTGCGCCTGCCGCTCACGCTGCCCGGCGGCGTCACGACCTGGCGCCTGTTCGCGCAGGACCCGGCCCGGATGGCCGCCTGGCTGCATCCGCAGTAGCCGCCGGGCCGCCCCAGATTGTTCGTTTCAAGGAGACACCCATGAGCTACGAGAACATCGAAGTGCGCATCGAGGCCGAGAAGGTCGGCATCGTCACGCTGAACCGCCCGAAGGCGCTGAACGCCCTCAACGACGCCCTGATGACCGAACTGGGCCAGGCGCTGAAGGCCTTCGACGCCGACCCGGCGATCGGCTGCATCATCCTGACCGGCAGCGAGCGCGCCTTCGCGGCCGGCGCCGACATCGCGGCCATGGCCAAGTACAGCTTCCAGGATGTCTACAAGGGCGAATACATCACGCGCAACTGGGAGACCATCCGCCAGATCCGCAAGCCGGTGATCGCCGCGGTGAGCGGCTTCGCGCTCGGCGGCGGCTGCGAGCTGGCGATGATGTGCGACTTCATCATCGCGGCCGACACGGCGAAGTTCGGCCAGCCCGAGATCAAGATCGGCGTCATTCCCGGCGCCGGCGGCACCCAGCGGCTGCCGCGCGCGGTCGGCAAGTCGAAGGCCATGGACATGGCGCTGACGGCCCGCATGATGGACGCCACCGAAGCCGAGCGGGCCGGCCTGGTGAGCCGCATCGTGCCGTACGAGAAGCTGGCCGAAGAGGCCCTCGGCGCGGCCCTGACGATCGCGAGCTTCTCGCAGATCGCAGTGATGGCGGCCAAGGAGTCGGTCAACCGGGCCTTCGAGGGCGGGCTGTCCGACGGCGTGATGTTCGAGCGCCGGCTGTTCCATGCGCTGTTCGCGACCGCCGACCAGAAGGAAGGCATGGACGCCTTCCTGACCAAGCGCACGCCCGACTTCAAGCACCAATAGCCGCTAGGGATTGCGCGGCGGCGGCGGCGCGGCGGCCGCTTCCGGTGCCTTCACGGCCTCTTGCAGGGCCTGGCGCAGCGCGGCCAGCGCGTCCGGCGACGGCACGCCCGTGGCCGGCGGTGCCCGGCCTTCGCGCCAGCGCACCTGGGCGCCGGCGATCTCGAACACGGCCAGCGAGTCCGGACCGCGTTCCAACGTGACCCGCCACTCGGGTGTACCGGCCAGCGGCCGCGGTCCGACGGCCATCAGCGCGGCCGAGCCCAGCAGCGCATTGAGTTCGCGCGCCTCGGGCCGCGACAGGCTGCGGCTCTCGCCACCACGCCGGCTGATCGTGATCCGGCTCCAACTCGCCAGCGCCTCGAAGGTCGGGGGCTCGGTGTCGTCGGTGCGGACCGTGGGCGGCGGCTTGCGGGCCGGGCCGGGCGGCAGCGCGGCGGCGGCGCCCGGTGCGGCCTGCGCTGGCGCGCGCTCGTCGATCGACGTCACCGTTGCAGGGCTGCGCGGGGGTGGCGGCATGGCGACCGGGGGCGCGACACGGGCGGGCGGCGGCGTTCGCGGTGGCGGAGGTGGCGCTGGCGCCGGCGGAGGTGGCTCAGGGATCCGCTCCAGCGACGGCAACAGCGAGGCGACAGACCCGTCCGCGGGCGCCGGTGCGGATGCCTGCGCCGGCGGCTTCGGTGGCGCACGCAGGGGCGCATCCTTCGAGACTTCGGCATCCAGCCTCGGTCCGGGCGGCTGGCGCTGCCAGAGCACGCCTGCGATGAGCGCCGCCAGGGCGATGACGAAGACCGCGCCCCATCGTTTGCCGCGCCGACCTCCCCTTTCCGCTTGCCACCACGGGCGGGCCGCGCGCTCCAGTTCGGCCGCATCGGTGACCGGGTCGGTCGCGCCGATGGCATCGTGCGCTTCGCGCAGGATCGCCTTGCGCAGCCGCCAGCCGGGCACCGCTTGGTGGTCGGGCGCGTGGGCCAGCGCCTTGCGCAGGCGGTCGTCGCGCAGGTCGTCGGGCGCGTCGTTGGCGGCACTCATGCGTGTGGCACCACGGACAGATAGCGCTCCATGCAGCCGCGCAATTTCTTCAGGGCGCGGCCCTGGTGGCCGCGGACGGTCTCGACCCCGATGTCGAGGGTGGCGGCCATCGCCTCCGGCGTGAAGCCCTCCTCCTGGTGCAGCAGGAAGGCGGCGCGCTGGTCGTCCGGCAGTTCGTCGAGGCAGGCGAGCAGGCGCCGCCCGGCCGCCTGCCAGAAGGCCAGCTCTTCCTGCGATGGCTGCGCGGCATCGTTGGCGGCGGCGGCGCCGTCGCGCAGCAGGCCGCGGCTGAAGAGCTGCGCCGCGTCCAGGCCATCGCCGTCCTCGTCATGGGCGTAGAACGCCACCTCGCGGCCGCTGACGCGCAGCCGCTCGTTCGCCATGCGATAGGCGATCGTGAAGGCCCAGACACGCCAGCTCGACTGCTTGGGCGAGAAGCTGTCGCGCGCCGACACGATCCGCGACCAGGTCTCCTTGAACACCTCCTCCACCTCGGCCGCCAGCCGCTGGCCCAGCAGACGGCGCGCGAAGCGCAGCACCGCGCTCTCATGGCGCTCGTAGAGCGCGTCGAAGGCGTGGACGTTGCCGCCGGCGTAGGCCAGCATCAACTGGTCGTCGCTCAGGGCGTCGAAGGGGTCGGGGATCGCGGTGGGCGAAGGCATCGGCGGATTTTGACCTGATGCGCTGCGGCCGGCGAAATCACCGCCGCTCATGAAACTTTGGAAGGCTGGACCGACATGCCGCAGAAAAGGCTATAATCCTGGGCTCGGCTCTTTAGCTCAGTCGGTTAGAGCGATGGAATCATAATCCACAGGTCCGCGGTTCGAGTCCGTGAAGAGCCACCACTCCCGGAAAGCCTGCTATCCCACCGATAGCAGGCTTTCTTCATTCAGCGCCTCGGCCCGCGCCAGGATGCCCTCCAAAATCCCCGGCAGTTCGAACATCGCCCGGTTGCGCACCTTGCGCGTCGCCGCCTGGTAGCGGCCCAGCTGGCCGGTCAACGCCTCTACCGCCTGGTCCACCTTGGCAAAGCTGCTGCAGACCAGCCCGACCCCCTGCTCGCGCACCCATTGGGCGTTGTAGCGTTCCTGCGGCAGCGTCCAGCGGTTGCGCACCACGATCACCGGCAATTGCATCTGCACCGCCTCGCTCAGGCAGCCCGGGCCCGGCTTGCCGATGAAGAAGTCGGCCAGCCGCATGTAGTGCGCGATGTCGGGTGTGAACTCCAGCACCAGCCGCGGCGAGCGCGCCGGCAGGGCGCGCAGGGCCCGCGCCAGCGCCGCGTTGTGGCCGCAGGCGAGGATCAGCGGGGTCTCGGGCAGCCGCTTCGCGATCCCGAGCATGGCCTTCGCGCCCTGGCCGCCGAACAGCACCAGGCCGGTCGGCCGGCCGGCATCGAGCCCCAGTCGCCGCCGCTCGGCCGCCCGGTCGACCGATGGCGGCTCGTGGAACGCGGCGCGCATCAGCATGCCCGAGCTGGCATGGATCCGCGCCTGCGCATGGCCGGCCGCGCGGGCCTGCTGCACCGCCTTGGCAGAGCCGCACACCAGGTGCTGGTCCAGCCCCGGCTCGATCCAGAAATGCGGCGGATGGTCGGCCAGGTCGGTCAGGACGGTCACGTAGGGAACGCCCGGCAAGGTCGAGCCCAGCGACTCGCACAGCGCGCGATTGAAGTTGGGGATCAGCGACACGACCATGTCGGGCTCGGTCGAAAGCCAGTGCTGCTGCAGCTGCCGCAGCAGCGGCGCGTGGCCCCAGCGGATCATGCCCTGCAGCAGCTTGAGTTCCTGCGCCAGGCCGAGCGTCCAGCCGCGCGCGAGCCGCTTGTTGTAGACGTCCTCGGGGTCCATGCCAGTCAGCTTGCGGAAGCTGTCCTTCGGGTCCAGCACCTCGCGCAGGTTGACCCGCCGCACGGTCCACGGCAGCCCGGCGCGGGCGATCGCGGCCTCCAGCGCCAGCGCCGACGCGCGATGCCCGCCGCCGGCGTTGAAGTAGACGAGGTCGATGGTGCGCGCGCCGGACAGCGCCCTCATGCCGGCACCGCCGCGCGCCGCGAGGCCGCCGCCTCGAGGCTCGAAAGGGCCGGCAGCTGGCCGGCCCAGTGCAGGATCTCGAGCGAACCGTCGGCGTGCTCGGCCAGCGCGGTCAGGCTCTCGACCCAGTCGCCGTCGTTGGCATACAGGATGCCGTCGATGTCGCGCAGCTCCGCATGGTGGATGTGGCCGCAGACCACGC
Organism: Variovorax davisae; assembly: GCF_030316845.1. Lineage (GTDB taxonomy): Bacteria > Pseudomonadota > Gammaproteobacteria > Burkholderiales > Burkholderiaceae_C > Variovorax > Variovorax davisae. The sequence continues at coordinate 117,420 of NZ_JASZYS010000004.1, read as the reverse complement.
CCTGCACGCCGCGCCGGCGGGCCTCGCGCGCCACCGCGCTCTCGAACTCGCCCACGTAGCTCACCGCACGCTTGACCTTCAGCTTCAGGTACTTCGACAAGGACCAGTAGGGCAGCCCCATGCGTGCACGCAGCGAGTTGAGGTGCCGGTTGAGCTTCAGCGTGAACTCGTAGAGCGAGTCGCCGACATGGGCCAGCCACTTGGCGCACTGGATCACGCCGTCGAACAGGTCGCCGTGCATGACCCACAGCTTGCGGCCGTCGGCGGTTTCGTGGATCCACTCGTCCGCGACGTCGATGCCGCCGAAATTGTGCTGCAGGTACTTGCGCGCGAACTCGTCGTGGTTGCCCGGGATGAACATCACGCGCGTGCCCTTGCGGGCCTTGCGCAGCAGCTTCTGGATCACGTCGTTGTGGGCCTGCGGCCAGTACCAGTGGCGCCGCAGCTGCCAGCCGTCGATGATGTCGCCGACCAGGAACAGCGTCTCGCACTCCGTGTGTTTCAGGAAGTCGAGCAGTGCCCGCGCCTGGCAGCCCGGGGTGCCCAGGTGCAGGTCGGAAATCCAGAGGGTGCGGTAGGTCTGTGGCGGCCGGGTGACGTCTTCGTCGTCGGTCGTGCCACCGGCCGGGCCGGTCGTGTCGCGCCATGCGCGAAGGAAGGCGTCGTCGCGTTGCATGGGCGGACACGATCGCAGCCGCCCGTGACGTGCCGGAGGCGCCGCCGTGACGCCCGCATGACAGGGGAAGCCTGGGGGTGTGACAGTGGGGTTGCGACCGAGAATCCCGGTCATGCGACCCGGCCAGATCATCGTTCTCGCGACACCGTTCTTCTTCCTGCTCATCGGCATCGAGTTCTTCGTCGGCCGGCTGCGCGCGCGGCGCGGCAGCGGCCAGGACACCTACCGCCTGCCCGACACCCTCAACAGCATCGGCCTCGGCATGCTGAGCCAGATCAGCGCCGCCCTCACCGGGCTGCTGCGCATCGGCATCTACACCGCCATCTGGTCGGCCTTCGCGCTGTTCCCCGACACCGACTTCTGGACCCGCTGGTACGGCTGGCTGCTGGCGCTGGTCTTCTACGACTTCTGCTACTACTGGCTGCACCGCTTCGGCCACGAGAGCGCGCTGCTGTGGGCGGCGCACGTGGTCCATCACCAGAGCCAGCACTACAACCTGTCGACCGCCTTGCGCCAGACCTCCAGCGGCGCGCTGTTCGGCTGGATCTTCTACCTGCCGATGGCGATCGCCGGCGTGCCGCCGCTGGTCTTCGGGGTGGTCGCGCTGGTCGACCTGCTCTACCAGTTCTGGGTCCACACCGAGCAGGTCGGCAAGCTGGGCTGGTTCGACCGCTGGTTCTGCTCGCCCTCCAACCATCGCGTGCACCACGCGGTCAACGACCGCTATGTCGACCGCAACTACGGCGGCGTGCTGATCGTCTGGGACCGCCTCTTCGGCAGCTTCCAGGAAGAAGGCGAGCGCTGCGTGTACGGCACCCGCAGCCCGCTGCGCAGCTGGGACCCGCTGTGGGCCAATGCCGAGGTCTATGCATCGCTGGCGCGCGACAGCTGGCGCACCCGGCACTGGGGCGACAAGCTGCGGCTGTGGTTCAAGCCGCCCGGCTGGCGGCCGGCCGACCTGGCGGCGAACGATCCGAAGCCGCCCTTCGACATCGCCGCCGTGCAGCGCTACGAGCCGCCGGCCTCGCGCGGCGTGCAGGCCGTCGCAGCGCTGCAGTTCATCGCGCTGCTGGGCGGCGCCACCGCCTTCCTGTGGTTCTCGGACGCGCTCCCCTTGAGCACCTCGCTGGTCTGGCTCTGCGCGCTGACCGCCGGGCTCTGGGCCACGGGCGCCGTGCTGCAGGGCCGGCTGCCGGTGATCGGCCTGCTGTTCGTCGATGCCGCCGCGCTGGCGAGCGCGAGCGGCGCGCTCGGCATCGCCGGCCTGCATGTCGTCGCCAAGCCGCTGGCGCTCGCGATCCTGATCGTCTTCGCCGGCCTGCGCGCGCGCGGCGAGGGCATGCCGGGGCGCTTCGCCCTGCTGCTGCTCGCGGGGCTGGCGGCTTCGCTGGCCGGCGACGTGCTGCTGATGTGGCCGACGCTCTTCATCCCCGGCCTGGTCGCCTTCCTGCTCGCGCACCTGGCCTACATCGCGCTGTTCGCCGAAGGCGTGGGGCTCTTCCCGCGCCGTCGCGCGCTGGCCGCCACGCTGGCGGTGGGCGTCCTGATGTACGGCTTCCTGTGGTGGGGCGGGCTGCCGGCCGGCCTGCGGATCCCGGTCGGTCTCTACGTGGTGGTAATCGCCTGCATGGCGGCGCAGGCGTTCGGCCGCGCGGCCGTGCTCGGCGATGCCGGTGCGCGACGGGTGGCGCTGGGCGCCTGCCTGTTCATGCTGAGCGACGCACTGCTGGCCACCAACCGCTTCGTGCAGCCGCTGCCGGTGGCTTCGCTGTGGGTGCTGGCCAGCTACTACGCGGCGCAGTGGCTGATCGCGTCGAGCGTGCGGCCCGTTGCAGACGTCTTCGAGGCCGAACCGCGCACCTAGAAGACCACGACCGCGTCGGCCGCGTTGTCGACGATCATCAGCGTGTCGATGCAGCGTATCGAGGGCCGGACGCCGAAGCCGGACTCGAACCCGCTGATGAAGGCTTCGGTGAACACGGCTTCGGCGGCGGTCTTCGAGTCCCACAGGTAGACGCTCAAGCCCAGGCCCGAGGCTTCGTCGTAGCAGAAGTACTTGCGCTGCAGGCCCGCCATGCCGCGGAAGCGGTTCTCGGCCTGCTTGAATTTCTCCAGCACCGCGCTTCTCGCACAAGGCGTCGGGAGGCAGTATTCGAGAATTGCCGTGATCATCGGGTTTCCTTGTCAGGAGGGTTCGGAAGGCGTGGCTCGCATGCCGCGCGACTGGCACAGGCCTTGTGCGACATGCGAAGCCCAGGCCGCGATGGTCAGCGAGGGCGGCACCCCTGCGGCCTTGGGCAACGCCGAGGCGTCGGCGACATAGAGGCCGGGCAATCCGTGGACCTCGCCGCGCCCATCGACGACGCCGAGCGCCGGATCGTCCGATATGCGGCAGCCTCCCATCGGATGGGCCGTAAAGGCCTTGCCGTCATCGAACTTGACGCGCCAGCCGGAGGCCTGCGCCAGGCTGCGGAAGGCCTCGAAGACCTGGCCGTAGATCGGGCTGCCGCCCATGTCGTAGCGAATGCGCAGCCGCTCCCCGGCATAGCTGGCGACGCCATCGGCCCGATCGGCGCCCATGGCGATCAGCTGGAACTTCTTCGAAGCGGCGGCCGCCGCCGCGTGGCGCAGCCAGCGCGGCAGGGGTGGCGCATCGACGCCGGCGACGACCATGTAGCCGACGTCCTCGTGGCCGCGAATCCGGATGCGGCCGTGAACGGGCGTGCCCAAGGCCGGGTTGCGCCGCGGTGTGTCGTCGACCCGCCAGGTCGCGAGGCAGTCGCCGTTGGTGCCGATGCCCTTGCCGAGCGCCGGCATCGCGCCCAGCCCGCCGTGCGCGCGACTGCGGAACAAAAGGCGCAGGGTGTTGAGCGTGCCTGCCGCGAGCACCACGACGGGGGCCGAAAAGGTCGAGGCCCTGCCGCCGCGGTGGTCGTGCGCCGAGACTTCATAGCCATCGTCCGCCGTGCGGCGGATGTGCGTGACCTCGCACAGTTCGCGCACCACCAGCCGGCCCGAGCCCAGCGCCGGCAGCAGGTAGAGCGCATCCACGGTGGACTTCGCGCCCGAAGGGCTGCCGAAGGCGCCTTCCGCCCGGGCGTAGTCCAGCGGCGTCCTCGAGACGCCGTCGTGCGTGCGGTAGGGCTGCGTGTCGCGTGCGTGGCGCGGGAACAGCAGGCCCATGGCCGGCTGCGCGTCGTCGGCCACCGGCGCCAGGAAGGACTTGCCCGCCCAGGCGTGGCTGGTGCGATTCGGCACGTCCTGCGGCCGGCTCGGCGCCGCCCCGCCCAGTTCGTGGAAGACCCGCGCATAGTGCACGTCCATGCCACTGGCCGAAACCGCCGCGGCGACGCCGTCCCAGTACGAGGGCGGCGGCTTCACCATCAACGCCGACCAGATGTGGCTGCCGCCGCCGACCGATGACGTGCAGATGGCCGTCAGGTCGCCGGCCGCATGCAGTTCGATGAAGCCCTTCTTGCCGAACGGCACACCGTTCTTGGGACCGCCCAGGGGCCGGATCCTTCGAAGCAGGTAGCGAATGCCGCCGCTGGCGGGCAAGGGCGACGCGCCCGCGATGCCGGCGGCGCGAACCGGCACGGTGTCGCGCCACGGGCCGCGCTCGAGCAGCGTGACGCTGAAACCCGCGGCCGCCAACCTCGACGCGCAGACGGCGCCGCCGAAACCGCTCCCGATGACGATGACGCGCATGTCGTCCGCCGGATCTCGCATGGCCGCCCCTCTCGTTGCCGGCCTGCGGGATCGCATGCCGGGCTCCGAGTTTCTACTCCCGCGGCGGCTGCGCAATCGGAAGCCTCTCTCTGCGAGCAAGAAAACGCCGAAGCGCCCGCTCAGCTGCCGAACATGTCCCCGTCCCGCTGCGGCGGCGCCACCCCGAGGTGGCGGTAGGCCGCCAGCGTGGCGATGCGCCCGCGCGGCGTGCGCTGCAGGTAGCCCTGCTGGATCAGGTAGGGCTCGATCACGTCCTCGATGGTGCCGGACTCCTCGCCGATGCTGGCCGCGATGTTGTCGAGGCCGACCGGGCCGCCGTCGAAGCGGTGGATCACGGCTTCGAGCAGCTTGCGGTCCATCAGGTCGAAGCCCTGCGGATCGACGTCGAGCATCGCCAGCGCCTTGTGCGCGATCTCGACCGTGATGCGGCCGTCGCCCTTGACCTGCGCATAGTCGCGCACCCGGCGCAGCAGCCGGTTGGCGATCCGCGGCGTGCCGCGCGAACGGCGCGCGATTTCCAGTCCGCCCTCGTCGTCCGTCGGCACGCCGAGCAGGCCGGCGCTGCGCCGCACGATGCGTGCGAGTTCTTCCGCGGTATAGAACTCCAGCCGCGCCACGATGCCGAAGCGGTCGCGCAGCGGATTGGTCAGCATGCCGGCGCGCGTGGTGGCGCCGACCAGCGTGAAGGGCTGCAGGTCGAGCTTGATGCTGCGCGCCGCCGGACCCTCGCCGATCATGATGTCGATCTGGTAGTCCTCCAGCGCCGGGTAGAGGATTTCCTCGACCACCGGCGACAGCCGGTGGATCTCGTCGATGAAGAGCACGTCGTTGCGCTCGAGGTTGGTCAGCAGGGCCGCCAGGTCCTTGGGCTTCTCGAGCACCGGGCCCGAGGTCTGGCGCAGGTTGACCCCGAGTTCGGCCGCGATGATGTGCGACAGCGTGGTCTTGCCGAGGCCCGGCGGGCCGAACAGCAGCACATGGTCGAGCGCCTCGGCCCGATGGCGCGCGGCGCCGATGAAGATCTCGAGCTGCTCGCGCACCTTGGCCTGGCCGACGTATTCATCGAGCAGCTTGGGCCGCAGCGCGCGCTCGATGGCTTCTTCGTTGGGCGAGGCGGGTGCGGCCGACACCACGCGTTGCGGGGCCGGGGCGAAGTCGTCGGTCTGGATGGTCATGGGGCGATAGGCTGAACGAACAGTTTAGTCGGCCGAACGGCCGCACCCGGGTCCGCCAGGGTGCGCCGGGGGGGTTCGCTCATGCAGAATGCGCGTCCAGGAGGGCTCCCCCAGCGTGTCGATCTACGAATTGAAGCCGAGGTTTCAGGCTTTGCTGCGGCCGCTGGTCAAGCGCCTGCATGCCGCCGGAGCGACCGCCAACCAGGTCACGGTCGCGGCCTGCGCGGTCTCGGTGGCACTGGGGCTCTGGCTGTTCTTCGCCGCGCCGCCGGCGGCGGCCTTCGCGCTGCTGCCGTTGTGGATGCTGCTGCGCATGGCCTTCAATGCGGTCGACGGCATGCTGGCGCGCGAGCATGGCCAGCAAAGCGCGCTCGGCGCCTTCCTCAACGAACTGACCGACGTCGTCTCGGACGCCGCGCTCTACCTTCCCTTTGCCCTGGTCCCGCCCTTCAGCCCGTTCTGGGTCGGCGCCGTGATCGTGCTGGCCGGCCTGAGCGAGTTCGCCGGCGCCCTGGGCCCGACCGTGGGCGCGTCGCGCCGCTACGACGGCCCGCTGGGCAAGAGCGACCGGGCCTTCGTCTTCGGCGCCCTCGGGCTCTACGTGGCGCTGGGCCTGCCGCTGCCGGCCTGGACGGGGTGGCTCATGCCGCTGCTCGCGGCGGCGGTAGCGTGGACCATCGGCAACCGCATCCGCCGCGCGCTCGCCGAAGCCGGCGCCCAACCCAGCCACTGACCCAGGACACCGAAATGCCCGAGCCGCGCGTGCCACGAGAAGAACGATTCAGCACTCACGACGGCGTCTCGCTGTTCTACCGCCACTGGCCGGCCACCGGCGCCGCGCGGCGCGGCGCGGTCGTGCTGTTCCACCGCGGCCACGAGCATGGCGCCCGCATGGCGCACCTGGTCGACGAACTGGCGCTGCCGGATTTCGACTTCTTCGCCTGGGACGCCCGCGGCCACGGCCGATCGCCCGGGCCACGCGGCTACAGCCCGAGCTTCGCCACCTCGGTGCGGGACGTCCAGACCTTCATCGAGCACATCGGCAGCGCGCACGGCGTGCCGCCGGAGGATATCCACGTGATCGCGCAGAGCGTGGGCGCGGTGCTGGTCGCGACCTGGGCACATGACTACGCGCCGCCGGTGCGCGGGCTCACGCTCGCCTCGCCGGCCTTCAAGGTCAAGCTCTACGTGCCCTTCGCGCGCGCCGGCCTCGGGCTGATGCACAAGCTGCGCGGGCTGTTCTTCGTCAACAGCTATGTGAAGCCGAAGTTCCTCACCCACGACCCGGAACGCATCGCGAGCTACGAGAGCGATCCGCTGATCTCGCGGCCGATCGCGGTGAACATCCTGCTCGGCCTCTACGAGGCGGCCGACCGCGTGGTGGCCGATGCCAACGCGATCACGCTGCCGGTGCAGCTGCTGATTTCCGGCGCCGACTGGGTGGTGCATCAGCCGCCGCAGCACCGCTTCTTCGAGCGCCTCGGCAGCGCCGTGAAGACGAAGATGGTCCTGCCCGGCTTCTTCCACGACACGCTGGGCGAAAAGGACCGCGCGCCCGCGGTGCGCGCCATCCGCGACTTCATCCTGCAGCTGTTCGACGCCCCGCCGGCACCGGTGGACCTGCGCGCGGCCCACCTGCACGGCAACACCGCGGACGAGTCGCGGGCGCTGGCCCGACCCCTGTCCCCGCTGTCGCCGCGTGGCGCCTACTGGGCCTTCACGCGCGCCAGCCTGCGCTTCGGCGGTCTGCTGTCGCAGGGCGTCAAGCTGGGCCACGACACCGGCTTCGACTCGGGCAGCACGCTCGACTACGTCTACCGCAACCAGGCGGCAGGGGCCGGGCCGCTGGGCCGCTCGATCGACCGCACCTATCTCGATTCGATCGGCTGGCGCGGCATCCGCCAGCGCAAGCTTCATGTCGAAGAGCTGCTGCGCGAGGCGATGGCGCGGCTGGCCCAGGCGCGGCGCGAAGTGCGCGTGATGGACATCGCGGCCGGCCATGGCCGCTATGTGCTCGACGCGGTGTCGGCCAGCCCGGTCAAGGCCGGCTCGATCCTGTTGCGCGACTACAGCGACATCAACGTGCGCGACGGCCGGGCGCTGATCGCCGAGAAGGGGCTGGAGGGCACGGCGCAGTTCGTGCAGGCCGACGCCTTCGACCGCGCCAGCCTCGCCGCCGTGCAGCCGCGTCCCACCTTGGCCGTGGTGTCGGGCCTCTACGAACTGTTCCCCGACAACGCGCTGGTGGCCGGTTCGCTGGCCGGGGTCGGCGACGCGGTGGAGGACGGCGGCTATCTGGTCTACACCGGCCAGCCCTGGCATCCGCAACTCGAGATGATCGCCCGGGCGCTCACCAGCCACCGCCAGGGCGAGGCCTGGGTCATGCGCCGCCGCACGCAGGCCGAGATGGACCAGCTGGTCGCGCAGGCGGGCTTCCGCAAGATCGCCCAGCGGGTCGACGAATGGGGCATCTTCACGGTATCGCTGGCGGTGCGCACGGCGCCATGAGGCCGGGCACGAAGCCGCGCCCGTGGCGACGCGCCGCCGCCTGGCTGGCGCTGCTGGGGCCGCTCTTCTACATCAGCTACGGCTTCGCCAACTGGTGGGCCGCGACCCGCGCGCAGGTTCCCGCCCTGGTCTTCGAATGGGAGCGCGGCACCCCTTTCTGGCCATGGACGATCTTCCCTTACTGGACCATCAACACCTTCTACGCGCTGTCGCTCTTCCTCGCGAAGGATCGCCACACGCTGGACCGGCATGCGGCGCGCCTGCTCACGGCGCAGGCGGTCGCGGTCAGCTGCTTCGTGCTGTGGCCGCTGCATTTCAGCTTCGGCCAGCCGGCGGTAGAAGGCGCGCCGGCCTTCCTGTTCGATGCGCTGCGCGGCTTCGACCAGCCCTTCAACCAGGCCCCCTCCCTGCACATCGCGCTGGCCGTGATCCTTTGGGACTGGTATCGCCGCCTGATCCATGCGCGCTGGGCGCGCGCCGTGCTGCACCTGTGGACCTTCGCGATCTGCGCCTCGGTGCTGACCACCTGGCAGCATCATTTCATCGACATCCCGACCGGCGCGCTGCTGGGCCTGCTGTGCGTCTGGCTGTGGCCGCTCGAGCGCGTGGTCGCGCTGCCGTGCGCCTGGCGGCTGGCGCGCGATCCGCAGCGCTGGAAGCTCGCGGGCCTGTATGGCGCCGGCGCCCTGCTGTGCCTGGCCATCGCGCTGAGCCTGCAGGGCAGCGCGCTGTGGCTGGGCTGGTTGGCCCTGTCGCTGGCGCTGGTGGCGCTCAACTATGCGGGCCTGGGCGCGCGCGGCTTCTGCATGGATGGCCACGGCCGCATGGCTTGGTCCGCCCGCTGGCTGTTCGCTCCCTACCGGCTCGGTGCCGCCCTCAACGCCTGGCTCTGGACGCGCCGGCTGCCGGCCTCGGTCGAGGTCGCACCTGGCGTGCGGCTGGGCCGGCGGCCGACGCTCGCCGAATGGCGCGCCGCCGGCCAACCGCGGCTCGTGAGCCTGTGCGCCGAGCTGCAACTGCCGCAGGTGCCGCAGGCGCGCTGCGTGCCGATGCTGGACCTGGCCGTGCCCGCCAGGGCGCGCCTGCGCCGCGCGGTGGCGGTGATCGAGGGCCAGCGCCGCGCGGGCCAGACGGTGTGGGTCTGCTGCGCGCTCGGCTTCTCGCGCAGCGCCGCCTCGGTGGTCGGCTGGCTGGGACTCCACGGCAGCGAAGGCTCGCTCGCCGCCGCCCACGCGGCGGTACGCCGGGCGCGGCCGCAGATCGTGCTGCGCCCAGGCTGGATCGCCGAACTCGAGCAACTTTCCGCGGGAGGCACCACGCGCCATGAATGACAACGACCGCGCCCTGTGTGTCGCCACCGCCGGGCTGCTGCGCGCCAGCGGCGCCATCGCCCTCTGGGGCCTCGCGCTCGCGCTGATCGCCGGCGTGGTGCTGGGGCTCACCGGGCGCTCGCTGCCGGCCGCGGCCTGGGGCGCCTGTGCGGTGGTCGGCCTCCTCGGCCTGGCCGAGCGCTACCTGGCCCTGCGCCTGCGGCTGGACATGGCGCTGTTCGAGGGGCTGGCGCAAGGCACCATCGCCACCCTGCCCGCGCTCGACGGCGCACTCGACAAGCTGGGCCTGCGGCGCGCCGCCGATGCCACCCGGCCGCTCGCCGAGCGCGTGCTCGGCACCCGGCAGCTGATGCAGCGCCACGGCATCGTGGTGGCGATGCAGACGGTCGTCTTCATCCTCGCGCTGGTCCTTCAGGACTGAGCCCGGCCCATCAAGGATCCCAAGGAGTCTCCATGAGTTCTTCCCCTTCCGGGGGCCCGCGCAGGCTCGCCGCCCTGGCCTCGGCCTGGCTGATCGTGGTCTTCGCACGGCTGCTGACCGGCGTGCGCGCGATCTGGGCCGGCAGCACCCCCCAGGCCGAGCAGACCCTCTACTTCGCCAACCACACCAGCCACGGCGACTTCGTGCTGCTGTGGGCCACGCTGCCGCCCGACCTGCGCGCCCTGACGCGGCCGGTCGCAGGACAGGACTACTGGGAGGCCTCGACGCTGCGCCGCTTCATCGGCCAGGACGTGTTCAACGCCCTGATGATCCGCAGGGACGGCCGGGCGGCGAACGGCGCCGCGCCCAACCCGGTCGAGCAGATGACCGAGGCGCTGCGGTCGGGCGACTCGCTCATCATGTTCCCCGAAGGCACGCGCAACACCGGCGACGAGACACTGCTGCCGCTCAAGAGCGGGCTGTTCCATCTGGCACGCTCCTTCCCGCAGGTGCGGCTGGTGCCGGTGTGGATCGAGAACCTGAAACGCGTGCTGCCCAAGGGCACGCTGGTGCCGATCCCGCTGGCCTGCAGCGTGCGCTTCGGCGCGCCGCTGCAACTGGCGCAGGACGAGGACAAGACCGCCTTCATCGCCCGGGCCCGCGCCGCGATGCTCGACCTGCGGCCCGACTACGACAAAGCGGAAGACCCGGCCCCATGACCCTCTCTGCCTCTTCCCAGACCACCCTGGCGCTGTTCGGCGGCGTCGCCGGCGTGCTGCTGCTGGCCTCGGCCATCGGTGCGCTGCTCAAGTGGCGGGTCGCGCACGGCCAGCCGCATTCGGTGATCGACAACCTGAATTCGCGCGTCAATGCCTGGTGGGTGATGGTGGCCGTGATCGGCCTCGCCTTCGCCATGGGCAAGGGCGGCGTCGTGCTGCTGTTCTTCCTGATCTCGTTCTATGCGCTGCGCGAGTTCATGAGCCTGGCCTACACCCGGCGCGGCGATCACCATGCGATCGCGGCCGCCTTCTTCATCGTGCTGCCGGTGCAGTACCTGCTGATCTGGATCGACTGGTACGGGCTCTACGCGATCTTCATCCCGGTCTACGCCTTCCTGGTGCTGCCGATCCTGGCGGCCGTCGGCGGCGACACCAAGCGCTTCCTGGAGCGCACGTCCAAGGTGCAATGGGGCCTGATGGTCTGCGTCTTCTGCATCAGCCATGTGCCGGCGCTGCTGACCTTGCAGATTCCCGGCTTCGAGGGCCGCAACCTGCTGCTGATCGCCTTCCTCGTGATCGTGGTCCAGGGCAGCGACGTGCTGCAGTACGTCTGGGGCAAGCTGTTCGGCCGGCGCAAGGTGGCGCCGGAGCTGTCGCCCTCGAAGACCTGGGAGGGCCTGGTCGGCGGCGTGCTCAGCGCCACCGCGCTGGGCGCGGCGCTGTACTGGGCCACGCCCTTCGAGCCCTGGCAGGCCGCGCTGATGGCCCTGACCATCTGCCTCATGGGCTTCTTCGGCGGCCTCGTGATGTCGGCGATCAAGCGCGACCGCGGCGTGAAGGACTGGGGCACCATGATCGAAGGCCACGGCGGCATGCTGGACCGGCTCGATTCGGTGGTCTTCGCCGCGCCCGTGTTCTTTCACGCGCTGCGCTACGGGTGGGTGCCCTGACGCGATGCGCCAGCGGCGGCGGGCTACTTCGCCAGCGCCCGCAGCGCCAGTTTGATGCCCTCGCCCACCGCCACCTCCTTGGGCAATGCCTTGAGCGAGGCGGCCGCTTCCTTGTCGCTGTAGCCCAGCGCCACCAGCGCCTGCAGGATGTCGGCCTGGGCGTCGGTCGCGGCATGGGTGGGCAGCGCGATGTCGGCGCCCAGCTTGCCCTTGAGCTCGAGCAGCAGCCGCTCGGCGGTCTTCTTGCCGATGCCGGGGATCTTCACCAGCCGGCCGGCCTCCTGCAGCGTGATCGCCTGCGCCAGCTCGCCCACGCTCATGCCGCTCAGCACGCCCAGGGCGGTGCGCGGCCCGACGCCGGAGATCTTGATCAGCAGCCGGAACGCGGCCCGTTCCTCGGCGGTGCCGAAGCCGTACAGGATCTGGGCGTCCTCGCGCACCACGAAGTGCGTCAGCAGCGAGACCCGCTCGCCGGCGCCCGGCAGGTTGTAGAAGGTGCTCATCGGCACATCGACCTCGTAGCCGACGCCGTGGCAGTCCACCACCACCTGCGGCGGATTGCGTTCGGCCAGGATGCCGGTGAGTTTGCCTATCATGGGTGCCCTTCTCGCTTTTGAAATGAAACTCGCGTGATTCTGCGACACACCTTCGCCCCGCCCAACAACACGCGCCTGGGCCACCTCTGCGGCCCGCTCGACGCGCACCTGCGGCGCATCGAGGAAGCGCTCGATGTCAAGATCGCGCACCGCCACGAGCAGTTCAAGATCGACGGCCCCAAGGCCAACGCGCAGCGCGCCATGGAGGTGCTGCAGGCGCTCTACGAGATCGCCCAGCGCGTGATCGATCCGGCCGTGGTGCAACTCACGCTGGCCAGCGACAGTTCGATGGACGAGGAGGAAGCCCCGGTGCTCGCCACCCGGCGCCCCGACCTGCGCGCCCGCACCCCGACCCAGGCGCTCTACCTCGAGAACATCGCCAATCACGACATCACGCTCGGCATCGGCCCCGCCGGCACCGGCAAGACCTACCTGGCGGTGGCCTGCGCGGTCGACGCGCTCGAGCGCAGCGCGGTGCAGCGCATCGTGCTGACCCGGCCCGCGGTCGAGGCCGGCGAGCGGCTCGGCTTCCTGCCCGGCGACCTGACGCAGAAGGTCGACCCCTACCTGCGGCCGCTGTACGACGCCCTCTACGACCTGATGGGCTTCGACCGCGTGCAGAAGGCCTTCGAACGCAATGCGCTCGAGATCGCGCCGCTGGCCTTCATGCGCGGGCGCACCCTCAACAACGCCTTCGTGATCCTCGACGAGGCGCAGAACACCACGGTCGAGCAGATGAAGATGTTCCTGACCCGGATCGGCTTCGGCGCCAAGGCGGTGGTCACCGGCGACGTCAGCCAGATCGACCTGCCGAAGACCCAGCCCAGCGGGCTGATCGACGCCGAACGCGTGCTCAAGCGGGTCAACGGCATCGCGATCACGCGCTTCACCAGCGCCGACGTGGTGCGCCATCCGCTGGTGGCGCGGATCGTCGACGCCTACGACAACGCGCGCAAGCGCACGGCAGCGCACTGACATGGCACTCCCGGACCTGTCGCTGTCGCTTCAGTTCGCCCGCTTCGAGGGCGTCGAGCGCCATCGCGCCGCCCTGCCGCGGCACAGCGTCGCGCGCTGGATCCGCCATGCGCTCGATGCCGACGGCGAGATCACGGTGCGGATCGTCGATGCCGACGAAGGCCAGCAACTGAACCGCGAGTTCCGCCACAAGGACTACGCCACCAACGTGCTGACCTTCGACTATGCGCAGGCGCCGATGGTGATGGCCGACCTGGTGCTGTGCGCGCCGGTGGTGGCCCGGGAGGCGAAGGAGCAGCGCAAGACGCTGGCCGCGCACTATGCCCACCTGCTGGTCCACGGCACGCTGCATGCGCAGGGCTGGGACCACGAGACCGGCGAGGCCGACGCCGAGGAAATGGAGGCGCGCGAGATCGAGATCCTCGCGGGCCTCGGCATCCGCAACCCTTACTGAGAACTTGCGGGACAGACCAAGAAATTGCGCAGCAATTTTTGCTCTGTCCTCAACTGATCAGATCCGCGAATCGATCAAACCATCTGCAGCGGTATTGTCACCGGCCCGTCGTTCACCAGGTGCACCTGCATGTCGGCGCCGAATTCACCGGTCGCCACCACCGGATGCGCAGCGCGCGCCCGGGCCACGAAGTGTTCGTAGAGCCGCCGCCCCTCGTCGGGCGCCGCGGCCTGCGTGAAGCTCGGCCGGTTGCCGCCGCTGACGTCGGCCGCCAGCGTGAACTGGCTCACCACCAGCAGGCCGCCGCCGACGTCCTGCACGCTGCGGTTCATCTTGCCGGCGTCGTCCGAGAAGATGCGCAGTTTCAGGATCTTCGCCAGCAGCCGGTCGGCCACCGCCTCGGTGTCGCCGCGCTCGGCGCACAGCAGCACCAGCAGCCCCGCATCGATCGCGCCCACGGTGTGCCCGGCGATCTCGACCCGCGCGCGGCCGACGCGCTGCAGCAGCGCCTTCACAGCGCCTCGACCCTTGGCGTGGCCCGCGCCTCCATGCCCAGCGGCAGCAGCTGGATGGTCACGCGCAGGCCGGGCAGCGCGTCGATCAGCGCCTTCTCCAGGCCGTCGCGCAGGCCGGCGGCGCGCTCCAGCGACCAGGCTCCGGGCACGTGCATGTGGAGGTCGGCGAACCGCCGCTGGCCGGCCCGGCGGGTGACGATGTCGTCGAAGCGCAGCTGCGCGCCCTCGGGCACGCCGGCCGCGAAACGCGCCAAGGTGGTTTGCAGCACGGCCAGCGACTCGGGCTCGATCGCCTCGTCCATCAGGCCCTGCGAGGAGCGCCAGACCAGCGACAGACCTTCGCGCACGATGTTCAGCGCCACGCCGATCGCCAGCACCGGGTCGAGCCAGAGCCAGCCGGTCAGATGCACCGCCACGATGCCGACCACCACCGCCGCCGAAGTCCAGACATCGGTGACCAGGTGGCGGGCATCGGATTCGAGCGCGATCGAGCGATGCACGCGCGCGGCCTTGAACATCACGAAGGCCAGCCAGCCGTTGAAGGCCGAGCTGAGGATCGACAGCCCCAGCCCCCAGCCGAGCTGCTCCAGCGGCTGCGGCGAGAGCAGCCGCAGCACCGCCACCCAGATGATGGCGATCGCCGCGCCGATGATCAGGATCCCTTCGAAGCCCGACGAGAAGTACTCGGCCTTGTGATGGCCGTACGGATGCTCGTCGTCCGCCGGCCGGGCCCCCACCGTGACCATCGCCAGCGCGAAGGTCGCGCTCGCCAGGTTCACGAACGATTCCATGGCGTCGGAAATCAGCCCCATGGAGTTGGTGACGTAGCCCGCCGCGCCCTTCAGCACGATCGTGACCAGGGCGACCACGATCGAGACGCGCAGCAACTGGGCAGGAGTGAGTGAAGCGAATTTCAAAGGATGAAAAGTAGTGGCAGTGCAAAGTGCGGACAAAGGCGCAATGGCCGAGCCGGTCGTGCCGGCGGATTATCGGGGTCCGTCCGCCCCTCGCGTACCATCGGCCGCAACGCCCAGAATCGTTGCGGAGGTCCATTGAACAAGAAATCAAACCAGGTCCTGCGGGGCCTCGTCCTCGCCCTGGCCGCCGTCGGCGCCCAGCTGAATGCCGGCATCGCCCTCGCGGCCGAGACGTCCAAGCCCTCGGCGGCCGAGGAACGCGCCGGCATCGTCAAATCGGTGCGCGGCGATGTCCAGCTGCTCAGCGGCAGCGCCAAGGCGCGGGCCGCGATGGCCGGCGACACCATGGCGCCGATCGACCGCCTGCAGACCGGCGCCGACTCCGGCGCCAGCGTGGTGCTGCGCGACGGCACGACCCTGGTGGTCGGCCCTTCCTCCAGGCTGGACCTCAAGCAGTTCCACTTCGACTCGACCACCCAGGACGGCGGCATGGTGGTCTCGCTGCTGCGCGGCACCTTGCGCATGGTCACCGGCCTGATCGGCAAGACCCATCCCGATGCGGTGCGCGTCGAAACCCAAAGCGCGGTCATCGGCATTCGGGGCACCGACTTCATCGTCGAGACGGATTCGCAGCCGTGACGGGGCGCGCTCTCTGCCTGCCCGCCACGCTCCTGGCATCCGCCCTGCTCGCCGCCTGCGCCGCGCCGCCGGCCACCCGCGTCGTGCTGCTGCCCCAGGCCGACGGCAAGCCGTCCGCCGTGGTGGTCAGCACCGAGGACGGCGAGGAAACGCTGTCGCAGCCCTTCGAACGGGCCACGGCCAAGCTGGGCGCCCACGGAGCGCCGAAGGTCGACAAGGCCGACCCCGAGCGCGTCAAGCAGCAGAACAAGACGCTGTTCGACCTGATGCCGCCGCCCGCCCAAAGCTTCACCGTCTATTTCGAAGCCGGCGGCACCGTGCTCACGGCCGCCTCGCAGGTCCGCATGAACGAGGCCCTGGCAGCGGCCCTGGCGCGCAGCGGCGGCGAGATCGTGGTCACGGGCCACACCGACACGGTCGGCTCGCAGACCCGCAACGACAACCTGTCGCTCACCCGCGCGCTGGAAATCCGGCAGCTCTTCGTCGCCCGGGATTTCCCGCCCAGCCGGATCGAGGCCGTGGGCCGCGGCGAGCGCGACCTGGCGGTGCGCACGGCCGACGAGGTCGCCGAGCCGCGCAACCGCCGCGTGACCATTGAAGTCAGGTAGCCCCGCAGGGGGCCGGGCGGCTCAGCTCAGCGTGACCTTGGCGAACTTGCGCTTGCCGACCTGGACGACGTAGCTGCCCGCGGGCAGCTTCAGTGCCTTGTCGCTGACCACCGCCGAGTCGACCCGGACCCCGCCGCCGTCGATCAGGCGGTTGCCTTCGGAGGTCGAGGGCGCCAGGCCGGCCTGCTTGAGCAGCTGGGCGATGCCCAGCGGGGCGCCGCTCAATGCGACTTCCGGGATCTCGTCGGGCACGCCGCCCTTGCTACGGTGGATGAAGTCCTGCTCGGCCGCCTCGGCCGCCGCGGCGCTGTGGAAGCGCGCGGTGATCTCCTTGGCCAGCGCGACCTTGGCGTCCTTCGGGTTGCGCCCGGCCTCGACCTCGGCCTTGAGGGCCGCGATCTCGGCCAGCGACTTGAAGCTCAACAGGGTGTACCAGCGCCACATCAAGGTGTCGGAGATCGACAGCACCTTGGCGAACATGGTGTTCGGCGCCTCGCTGATGCCGATGTAGTTGTTCTTGCTCTTCGACATCTTCTCGACGCCGTCGAGCCCTTCCAGCAGCGGCATAGTGAGTATGCACTGCGGCTCCTGGCCGTATTCCTGTTGAAGATGCCGGCCGACGAGCAGGTTGAACTTCTGGTCGGTGCCGCCGAGCTCGAGGTCGGACTTGAGCGCCACCGAGTCGTAGCCCTGCATCAGCGGGTAGAGGAACTCGTGCACCGAGATCGATTGCCCGGCCTTGAAGCGCTTGCTGAAGTCGTCGCGCTCCATCATCCGCGCCACCGTGTACTTGGCCGCCAACTGGATCATCCCGCGGGCGCCGAGCGGATCGCTCCACTCGGAGTTGTAACGGATCTCGGTTTTCGAGGGGTCCAGTACGAGGCTGGCCTGTTTGTAGTAGGTTTGCGCGTTGGCCTCGATCTGCTCGCGGGTCAGGGGCGGCCGGGTGCTGTTGCGCCCGGACGGATCGCCGATGGTGGTGGTGAAGTCGCCGATCAGGAAGATCACCGTATGGCCCAGGTCCTGCAGCTGGCGCATCTTGTTGAGCACCACCGTGTGGCCGATGTGGATGTCCGGCGCGGTCGGGTCCAGGCCCAGCTTGATGCGCAGCGGCGCCCCGGTCGCCTCGGAACGCTGGAGCTTGCGCACCCACTCGTCCTGGGGGAGCAGCTCGTCAGTCCCACGGAGTGAAATTTCGAGGGCCTGTCCTACAACTTCGGACAGACTTGTGGATGTAACAAAACCGGGGTTCATGGGGCTCTTTGGCTGTTTTCTCTATGGCCGAAGCTATACTCAGCCCGACTTTTCCAAGCGCCGGATTCTAAGCGGCGCTGTGAACGCACCGTCCTGCCGCCCGTCCGACACGGCCCTCGCAGTACGGATTTGCAGAACCTGAGCTGGAATTCGAAGTTTGATCAACGGCATTCTTGCCGCCGAGGAGCTGATTGCTTCGCGCGTGGCTCACACCTTCCGGACGTACCCGAAGCAGATCACGGCTGCGATCGCCGCGTTGCTGCTGTCCGCCGGTGGCGGTGCCTTCGCCGTCGCCTCGCTGGGCCCCGATGCGGCCGAGATCCCCGTCAAGCAAGTGTTCGAGGCCGTCGCACCGTCCGCCTCCTTTGCCGACCAGATCGAAGCGCTGGACGCCCACAGCTTCACGCTCTTCCGCACCGAAATCACGCGCTCGAGCGACACCGCCGAGGCCCTGCTGCAGCGCCTCGGCCTGGCCGATCCGGCGGCGGCCGCCTTCGTGCGCGGCAACGCCGACGCCCGAGCCGCGCTGCTGAGCCGACCTGGCCGCACCGTGACCGCCGAGGCGACCCAGGAAAACGCCCTGAAGAAGCTCAGCGCCCGCTGGATGCCCGATGGCGACGGCGGCTTCAAGCGCCTGGTGGTCGAGAAGACCCCGACCGGTTTCCGCGCCCGCACCGAAACCGACGCCCTGACGCCCGGCACCCGGCTCGCCAGCGGCGTCGTGCGGACCTCGCTGTTCGCCGCCACCGACGACGCCCGCATTCCCGATCCGGTCGCCAGCCAGCTGGCCGACATCTTCTCGGGCGACGTCGATTTCCGCTCGCTGCGCAAGGGCGACCGCTTCGCCGTGGTCTACGAGACACTCGACGCCGACGGCCAGACGCTGCGCACCGGCCGGGTGCTGTCGGCCGAGTTCGAGAGCAACGGCAAGCTCTACCAGGCACTCTGGTACCAGGAGCCAGGCCAGAAGGGCGGCTACTACCGCCCCAACGGCGACAGCCTGCGGCGTGCCTACCTGAGCTCGCCGGTCGAATTCTCGCGCGTGACCAGCGGCTTCGCGATGCGCCTGCACCCGATCCTGAACAGCTGGCGCCAGCACCACGGCATCGACTTCGCCGCCCCCACCGGCACCCCGGTGCGCGCGGTCGGCGACGGCACGGTCGAGTTCGCCGGCACCCAGAACGGCTACGGCAACATCGTCATCCTGAAGCATCACAACAATCAGGAAACCGCCTACGCCCACCTGAGCCGGGTCGACGTCAAGGTCGGCCAGAGCGTCAGCCAGAGCCAGACGCTCGGCGCCGTCGGCTCCACCGGCTGGGCCACCGGTCCGCACCTGCATTTCGAGTTCCGGGTCAATGGCGAGTACCACGACCCGGCCACGATCGCCCAGCAGGACGGCGGCGCGCCCATCACCGCGGCCAACCGCGCCGCCTTCGAGCGGCTGGCGCTCGCCACGCGCACCGAGCTGTCGGCGGCCTTCTCGGTCGTCCAGGCCAGCGCCGACTGACGGCCGGCCGCGCGGCCTCGTCCCCGCCTGACCGCCCATGGCTGACTTTTTCATCGGCCTGATGTCGGGCACTTCGCTGGACGGGGTGGACGGCGTCCTGGCGGATCTCTCGGACGGCGGCATCACCGTCCAGGGCTATGCGACGGCCCCCTTCCCCGTGACGCTGCGGGCCGAGCTGATGGCGCTCAATAGCCCCGGCAGCAACGAACTGCACCGGGCCGCCCTGGCCGGCAACGGCCTGGCCCGGGTCTACGCGCAGGTGGTGCAGCAACTGCTGGACGACTCCGGCCTGGCGGTCGACGCCATTGCCGCCATCGGCGCCCACGGCCAGACCGTCCGCCACCGCCCGGGCGAGTTCGACGAGGTCGGCTACACGCTGCAGATCAACAATCCGTCGCTGCTGGCCGAGCTCACCGGCATCCGGGTGGTGGCCGACTTCCGCAGCCGCGACCTGGCGGCAGGCGGCCAGGGGGCGCCCCTGGTGCCGGGCTTCCACCGCGCCCTGTTCGCCCGCCCCGACCAGGCGGTGGCGGTGCTGAACATCGGCGGCATCGCCAACCTGAGCCTGCTGCCGGCCGGCGCCGGCACCGTGCTGGGCTTCGATTGCGGCCCCGGCAACGCGCTGATCGACCATTGGTGCCAGACCCACATCGGCCAGCCCTACGACGCCGGCGGCCAGTGGGCCGCCAGCGGCCGGGTGCTGCCGGAACTGCTGGCCCGGCTCCTGGCCGAGCCCTATTTCGCCAAGCAGCCGCCGAAGAGCACCGGGCGCGACCTGTTCCATCCGAACTGGCTGGCCTCGCACCTGGGCACCTCCGAGGCGAAGCCGTCCGACGTGCAGGCGACCCTGACCGAGCTCACCGCGAGCAGCTGCGCGGCCCATCTGCTGCGCCACGGCGCCGACAGCCGGACCCTGATCGTCTGCGGCGGCGGCGCGCTGAACCAGCATCTGCTGGCCCGGCTGCGCGCCTTGCTGCCCGCGGTCGAGGTGGTGTCGTCCGCCGAGCGCGGCTTGCCGCCGCAGGAGGTCGAGGCCGCGGCCTTCGCCTGGCTGGCGCGCGCCACCCTGCACGGTGAAGCCGGCAACCTCGCCAGCGTCACCGGCGCCCGCGGCCCGCGGGTGCTGGGGAGCCTTTACCCCGCCTGATCAGCCCTGGCCCGAGACCTCGGGCTGGGCCGGCTGCACCGCCCGGGCTTCGGGCGGCAGGTGCCAGAAGATCAAGGCCGAAGCCAGCGTGACCAGCCCCATGCTGGCGAAGGTGGCCTCGAAGGCATGCAGGGTGGCCAGCGGCGTCGTGCTGCCGAACACCTCGGTGTAGCCGCCCAGCACCGCGCTGGCGGCGGCCACGCCCATGCTCATCGCCAGCATCTGGACCATCGACAGCAGCGTGTTGCCGCTGCTGGCCATGCTGCCGTCCAGGTCCTTGAGCGTGATCGTGTTCATCGCCGTGAACTGCAGCGAATTGACGGCGCCGAACACGAGCAGCTGCACGATCTGCAGCGCAGCCGGCTGGTCCGGCGTGGCCAGCCCGAAACTGGCCATCGTCAGGCCCACCAGCGCGGTGTTGACCACCAGCACCCGGCGATAGCCGTAACGCAGGATCAGCGGCGTGGCGAAGCGCTTCATCGCCATCCCGGCGAGCGCGATCGGCAGCATCATGAGCCCGGCCTTCAGCGGCGAATAGTTCATCGACACCTGCAGCAGCAGCGGCACCAGGAAGGGCATGCAGCCGCTGCCCAGGCGCGAGAACAGATTGCCCAGCAGCCCGATGCTCAGGGTCGGGATGCCGAACAGCGCCGGCTCGAACAGCGGGTCGGACCGCCGCTGCGCGTGCAGCCAGTAGGCCGTGATGCTGGCGAAGCCGAAGATCATCAGCACCACCACGCCGACGCCGTGCAGCCCGAGGCCCGACACGCCGTCGATCGCCAGCGAGACCGCCACCATGCCGAAGGCCAGCATCGCATAGCCCACGCCGTCGAAGCGCCGCTGCAGCGCGGCCCGCAGGTCGGGCATGAAATAGAGCGTGGCGATGCAGCCGGCCAGGCCCACCGGCACGTTGATGAGGAAGATCCAGTGCCAGGAGGCGTACTGCACCAGCCAGCCACCCAGGGTCGGCCCCATCAGCGGGCCGATGAGGCCCGGGATGGCGACGAAGCTCATCGCCGCCAGGAACTCGGCCCGCGGCACCGAGCGCAGCAGCGCCAGCCGGCCGACCGGCAGCAGCAGCGCCCCGCCCATGCCCTGCACCACCCGCGCCGCGACCAGCTGGCCGATGCCGCGCGACAGGGCGCACAGCACCGAGCCGATCACGAACAGCACGATGGCCGAGAAGAAGACCCGCCGGGTGCCGAAGCGGTCGGCGATCCACCCCGAGGCGGGGATCAGCATCGCCATCGTGAGCGCATAGGCCACCACCACCGACTGCATCCGCAGCGGGCTCTCGCCGAGGCTGGCGGCCATCGCCGGCAGCGCGGTGTTGATGATGGTGGCGTCCAGCGTCTGCATGAAGAAGCCGACGGCCACCAGCCACAGCAAGCTCTTGCGAGGGGATTCGGGGGAAGTCATCGGTCGGGAGAAGGAGAGCGGGCAGCAAAAAGCCGCCCGAAGGCGGCTTTTTCAGGGGCGGCGATGCGCCGGCACCTCAGGCCGAGAAGCTCGAGCCGCAGCCGCAGGTGCTGGTCGCGTTCGGGTTCTTGATCACGAACTGGGCGCCCTGCAGGTCTTCCTTGTAGTCGATCTCGGCGCCGACCAGGTACTGGTAGCTCATGGCGTCGATCAGCAGCGAGACACCGTTCTTGGTCATGGTGGTGTCGTCTTCGTTGGTGATCTCGTCGAAGGTGAAGCCGTACTGGAAGCCCGAGCAGCCGCCACCCTGCACGAACACGCGCAGCTTGAGGTCGGGATTGCCTTCTTCGGCGATCAGGTCGGCGACCTTGGCGGCCGCGCTGTCGGTGAAGACGATCGGCTCGGGCATCATGGCCGGGGTCTGGATGGTTTCTGCAACGGCGCTCATTGTGAGGGGACTCCTGTGGGGCCGAATGTGCGGCCGATCGACGAATGCTACTTCAACCAACAAAAAACCGCCCGAAGGCGGTTTCTTGACATTGCGAGCGGTAAGCCCAAGCGCCTTAGCGCTTGGAGAACTGCTTGCGGCGGCGTGCGGAATGCAGACCGACCTTTTTACGCTCGACTTCACGCGCGTCGCGCGTCACGAAGCCAGCCTGGCTCAGCACCGGCTTGAGCGTCGCGTCGTAGTCGATCAGCGCGCGGGTGATGCCGTGGCGCGCCGCGCCGGCCTGACCCGATTCACCGCCGCCGGCGACGTTGATCATGATGTCGAAGGTTTCGACGTTGTTCGTCAGGAACAGCGGCTGCTTCGCGATCATGATGGAGGTTTCCCGGCCGAAATAAGCCTGGATGTCCTTGCCATTGACCGTGATCTTGCCGGTGCCCTTCTTGATGAACACGCGGGCGACGCTGGATTTGCGACGGCCGGTGCCATTGTTCCATTCACCAATCATTCTCAAGGCTCCTTACAGTTCCAGCACTTTGGGCTGTTGGGCGGTATGCGGGTGCTCTGCACCACCGTACACCTTGAGTTTCTTGATCATCGCGTAGCCGAGCGGGCCCTTGGGCAGCATGCCCTTGACGGCCTTTTCCAGGGCGCGGCCCGGGTGCTTGGCTTGCATGTCGCGGAAGTTCGTCGCGGTGATACCGCCCGGGTAGCCCGAGTGACGGTAGTACACCTTGTCGATCGGCTTGGCGCCGGTGACGCGCAGCTGGGCTGCGTTGATGATGACGATGAAGTCACCGGTGTCGACGTGAGGCGTGTAAATGGCCTTGTGTTTGCCGCGCAAACGGAGAGCAACTTCGCTGGCTACTCGTCCGAGGACCTTGTCGGTCGCGTCAATCACAAACCACTCGTGCGTCACGTCAGCGGGCTTGGCGCTGAACGTTTTGGTCATGAGTTTTCTCTTCTGAAGAGGGTTTGGCGGGCCCTTTTCCACGGTCGGCGTTCCTCTGGCGGGAATCTCTTAGGTGGGTAGCTGGTTCCCGCGCAAGCGGGTTCCTGACTTCGCCGCGGGGCCACTAAAGCGCTGCGAAGCCCTCCATTATATGAAGAATCGAGCCCCGGAGGCAAATCGGGGGGGTCAGGCGCCCTGCCTCAGCACCCGTACCAGCTCCAGCGATTCGTTCGAACTGTTCGCGTTGGCACGCCGGTGCTCGGCCTCGAAACGGACCACTCGCCCCAGGCTGGCGGCATACCATGCCGTGGCAATGAAGCGCGTCCCGACGGCGGACGACCCGGTTCCCCACGAGGCGTAGATCCAGCCCGTGTAGGCGATCTCGAGCGCTTTCACTTCGGTGCCGTCGATGCGCAGCGTCCGTTCGCCGATGACCGTGGCATCGAGTTCGTGCCGCCACTTGTCGCCGGTCGCCGCCACGTAGTCCATGTGCCAGCGCATGCCGGGCTTGACGTCCTTGCGCCCCCAGCCGCCCGGCGGCGACGATGCATCGAACATGCCGCCGACCGGCGAAGTGACCGACACCACCCGGCCATCGGCCTGTTCGATGCGGCCGCCCATGTTGAAGATCCACTCGTCGCCGGTGATGCGGTCCAGCCGGTAGATGACCGGCGACCGGTTGCCCGTCAGCCGGTCGACCCGCACGTATTCGAGCCCGTCGCCGGGCCGCAACGCATCGCCGAGGCCTGGCGCGCCCGCAGGGGCCCGCCCCGCCGCCGGGGCGGACGCCGCGCTGCCTTCCACGACGCGCGGGCGCTGCGCCAGGGCGGCCTGGGCCCGGGCCGGGATCTCGGCCAGGAAATCGGCCGGCACCGCCGAGCCACCCGCCCCTTCGGCGCCGGGCGCCGTGAGGCCGAGCAGTCGGCCTTCGCTGTCGAACAGGCCGCCGCCGGCCGAGCCCGCGGCCAGCACCACGGTCGTCTGCAACAGGCGCTCGTCGCCCTCGTCGCCTCCGCGCAGCCCCGTGAGCATGCCCTCGCCGAGGGTGTTCTCGACCCCCCGCGGGCTGCCGATCGCATAGACCTTCTGCCCGACGCGCGCCGAGCCCGCCGGCGCGACCGCGACCGGCGCCGCGCGGAAGTTCGCCACCTGGATCTGGCACAGGTCGCGCTCGACGTCCGGATGCTCGAGCGTGGCACCGTAGGTGACGTTGTCCTGCCGGATCACGACGCTGGCCGCCTTGGCCAGCACGCGGCAGCGGGTCACCAGCCGGCCCGGCGCCACCACCACGGCGCTGCCGGTGCGCAGCGGACGCTCCTGGGCGTCGAAGGTGCGGACGGTCCAGACGGAGGGCGACAGCCTGGCGAACAGCGCGTCCGGCTCCAGTGCCGCCGCGGGGCCTGCGGCGAGGGCCGGGCAGGCGCCGGCCAGAACGATGCGGAAGATCTTCGTGAAGTTCATGGCCGTCCTCACTCACTTCCGGGCTGGCAGCAGGGCATTGAGGTCGTCCAGCGAGACCCGCGACGGGGAGGACGCGGCGGTCGCCACGGCCGGCTGCGCGGGCGCCGCGGCGACGGGCGGCGTGGCAGGCGCGAGTGCCGCGGGCGGCGGTCGGACGCCCTCGGCCGGCTCGGCCTTGCGCTGCGCCACCGGGGCGTCGCCCGCAGGCTTCGATGCGGCGGCCAGCCGGGTGGCGCCCTGCACCACGCCGGCGACCGGCTGGTCGCCCTGCTGGGTGCTGCGGTCGTAGCTGCGCTCCTCGCCGAACACGAGCCGCATCCAGCTGGGGTAGTTGTAGCCGGCGCCGCTGCCGACATCGATGGCGGCGCCGATCACGCCGCCGACCACGATGTTGCCGACCATCCCGGCATTGACGCGCGACACCGCCTGGCCGGTCGCCGGCGGCAGCCCGGCCTGGGTGCATTCGACCCGGAGATTGGCGCCGGAACGGCGCACCAGCACGCTCTGGCCGGACTGCGTGAGTGCATCGCCCTTGTCGTTCGACAGCCGGCACTCGGCGCCCTCGACGGTCTTGCCGTCCGGCGTCAGGGTTTCGACCTTGAGCGACTGGGTGGTACCGTGCGTGACCGACGCACAGCCGGTCAGAATAGAGAGGACGCCCGCGCATGCGCACAGGCCCCAGAATCGCCATCCAGCTCCTCGCATCCTCGCTCCTTGTAATTTAATGTTACAGCGCGAGAGTCTAGCGACCTCCAGATCATCTTCCAGGCACTATTCCTCATGTTCAGTTACCGCCACGCCTTCCATGCCGGCAACCACGCCGACGTGCTCAAGCACACGGTCCTGATTGCCACGCTCGAACACCTGCTCGAGAAGGAGACCGCCCTCACGGTGGTCGACACCCACGCCGGCGCCGGCCTCTACCGGCTCGACGGCGACTACGCCGGCACCAGCGGCGAGGCCGCCGACGGCGTGCTGCGACTGATCGGCGGCGGCGCCAGGCCGACGCCCCCGAAGGGCGCCAAGGCCGCCGAACCCGAAGCCCCCCTGGCCGACGCCCTCGCCCGCTACCTCGCGGTGGTGGGCGACTTCAATCCCAAGGGCGGCGCCAAGATCTACCCGGGCTCGCCCTTCATCGTCCATCACCTGCTGCGCGAGCACGACAAGCTCAAGCTGTTCGAACTGCATCCGACCGATGCCCGGACGCTCGACGCCAACATCGCCCAACTCGAGGCCGGCCGCCAGATCGCGGTGCTGCGCGACGATGGCTTCGGCAGTGCCACCAAGTTCCTGCCGCCGCCGTCTCGGCGCGCGCTGGTGCTGTGCGACCCCAGCTACGAGATCAAGAGCGACTACGCCCGCGTGCTCGACTTCGTGGGCGAGGCGCTCAAGCGCTTCGCCACCGGCACCTACGCCGTCTGGTATCCGATCATTCCGCGGCCCGAAGCGCACGACCTGCCGCGCCGCCTCAAGACGATGGCCACCAAGGCCGGCAAGTCCTGGCTGCACGCCACGCTGACGGTCAAGTCGAGCAAGATCACGACCGACGCGACCGGCGCCACGCACCGTCCGGGCCTGCCGGCCAGCGGCATGTTCCTGATCAATCCGCCCTACACGCTGAAACCGCTGCTGGCGGCGGCCCTGCCGCAGATGGCCGAGCGGCTGGCGCAGGACCGCAACGCGACCCACTCGCTCGACAGCGGCGGCTGAGGCCGTCAGCGGCGCTTGCGCGTCGGCAGGATCTTGCGGGCCGGCTTCGGCGCCGGCTCCGGCGCCGCCTGGGCCGGCGTCTCGGCGGCGCCGACTTCCGTGCCGCCGCAGCGGTCGGTGTCCTTGTCGGCGATCGACAGCGCCACCGTCTTGATGCCCATGCCGAGCATCCCGATCTCTTCGGCCGCGGCCCGGCTGAGGTCGATGATGCGGCCCGAGGCGTAGGGACCGCGGTCGTTGATGCGCACCAGCACCTCGCGGCCGTTGACCAGGCTGCGCACGCAGACGCGGGTGTTGAACGGCAGCGTCTTGTGCGCCGCCGTGAAGGCCGTCATGTCGAAGCGTTCGCCGCTGGCGGTCTTGCGCTGGTGGAACTGGATGCCGTACCAGGACGCGCCGCCGCGCTCGAAGATCTCGCGCCCGCCCTCGTCGCCCGGGATGCCGTCGTCGGGACCGAGCTCACCGGCGCCCGACACGGCCAGGTCGTAGCGCACCGACGGCACGGCGGAGCGTGGCGGTGCGCCGGGCGGCAAGGCCGGCTGCTTGGCCAGCGGCCGCAGGCGGAACGGGGCGCCGCCGGCCTCGTCGCCCGGCGCGGTGGGCTGCAGCGAACAGCCGGCCAGCAGCCCGGCCGCAAGCAACGCCGTCGACAGCGTCGCAATGCGGCGGCGCAAACTCATTCAGTCCAGCCCAGGCGCTGCAGCACGCCGAGCGTGGCCACCGACTGGTTCATGGTGTAGAAGTGCAGCGCCGGCGCGCCACCGGCGCACAGCCGCTCGCACAGGGCCGTGACGACGTCGAGGCCGAAGGCCTTGATCGACGCCGTGTCGTCGCCGAAGCTCTGCAGCCGCAGCCGGATCCAGCGCGGAATCTCGGCGCCGCAGGCGTCCGAGAAGCGCATCAGCTGGGTCGAGCTGGTGATCGGCATGATGCCCGGCACGATCGGCGTGTCGAGCCCGAGCGCACGCGCGTCGTCGACGAAGCGCCAGTAGGCCTCGGGGCTGAAGAAGTACTGCGTGATGGCCGAGTCGGCGCCGGCGCGCACCTTGGCCGCGAAGGCCTGCAGGTCGGCCTCCGGCGAACGGGCCTGCGGATGGACCTCGGGATAGCAGGCCACCTCGATGTGGAAGTCGCGGCCGGTCTCCTCGCGGATGAAGGCCACCAGGTCGCTCGCATAGAGGAACTCGCCGCCCACGCCATAGCCGCTCGGCAGGTCGCCGCGCAGCGCGACCAGGCGATTCACGCCCATCGCCTTGAGCTCGCCCAGCTGCGCGCGCACCGTGGCCTTGGTCGCGCCGATGCACGAGAAATGGCAGGCCGCGGCCACGCCTTCGGCCAGGATCTCGCGCACCGCGCCGAAGGTGCCGTCGTGGGTCGAGCCGCCGGCGCCGTAGGTCACGGAGCAGAACTCGGGCGACTGGGCGTAGAGCTGCTGGCGCACCGCGCGCAGCTTGACCGCGCCCTCGGGCGTCTTGGTCGGAAAGAACTCAAAGCTCAGCGGAAGGCGCACGGCCGGCTCCTGGTTGGCCGTCCGCATGAACAGCATGGATGAAGAATTCGTGGTTGCCGTCGCCGCCCTCGATCGGGCTGTCGAACCAACGCACCACACGCAGGCCGAGCGCCGCGCAGCAGTCGCGCAGGCGCTGCTCGACCAGCGCGTAGAGCGCCGGGTCGCGCACGATGCCGCCCTTGCCGACCTGGCCCGGCTGCAGCTCGAACTGCGGCTTGACCAGCATCAGCAGGTCGCCATCGGGCGCCAGCAGCGGCACCAGCGCGGGCAGCACCAGCGTCTGCGAGATGAAGGACAGGTCGCCGACGATCAGGCCGAAGCCTTCGTCGGCGGCCGTGCCTTCTTCGGATTCGTCGGCCCAGGCCTCGGCCGTCAAGGTGCGGGCATTGACGCCCTCGACCGCGGTCACGCGCGCATCCTCGCGGATGCGGGCATGCAGCTGGCCATGGCCGACATCGACGCCGACCACATGCGCAGCGCCCCGCTGCAGCAGGCAGTCGGTGAAGCCCCCGGTCGACTGGCCGACGTCGAGGCAATGCAGGCCGGCCGGGTCGATGCCGGTGGCGGCCAGGGCGCCTTCCAGCTTGAGGCCGCCGCGCGAGACGTAGCGGGCCTCGGCGGCATCGAGCAGTTCGAGCTCGGCCGCTTCGGGGATTTCGTCGCGGTTCTTGCCCACGACGCGCCAGTCGGCGCCATCACGCCAGCGCAGGCCGCCGGCGATCAGGCGAACCGCCTGCGAGCGCGAAGCGGCCAGGCCGCGTTCGACGAGCAACTGATCGGCACGCAAGGCGTGGCGCTCAATAACGGTAGGTGTCCGGCTTGTACGGGCCGTTCTTGTCGACGCCGATGTAGGCGGCCTGGGTGTCGGTCAGCGTGGTCAGCATGGCGCCGACCTTCTTCAGGTGCAGGCGCGCGACCTTCTCGTCCAGGTGCTTGGGCAGCACGTAGACCTTGCCGGCCTGGTAGGCGTCGGGCTTGGTGAAGAGCTCGATCTGGGCGATGGTCTGGTTCGCGAACGAGGACGACATCACGAAGCTCGGGTGGCCCGTGCCGCAGCCCAGGTTCACGAGGCGGCCCTTGGCCAGCAGGATGATCTTCTTGCCGTCGGGGAAGGTGATGTGGTCCACCTGCGGCTTGATCTCTTCCCACTCGTACTTCTCGATCGAGGCGACGTCGATCTCGTTGTCGAAATGGCCGATGTTGCAGACGATCGCCTGGTCCTTCATGGCGGCCATGTGCTCGTGGCGGATCACGTCGCGGTTGCCGGTGGTGGTGACGAAGATGTCGGCCTTGTCGGCGGCGTATTCCATCGTGACGACCTTGTAGCCTTCCATTGCGGCCTGCAGGGCGTTGATCGGGTCGATCTCGGTCACCCAGACCTGGGCGCTCAGGGCGCGCAGGGCCTGGGCCGAGCCCTTGCCGACGTCGCCGTAGCCGGCCACGCAGGCGACCTTGCCGGCGATCATCACGTCGGTGGCGCGCTTGATGCCGTCGACCAGCGATTCGCGGCAGCCGTACAGGTTGTCGAACTTGCTCTTGGTGACCGAGTCGTTGACGTTGATGGCGCGGAACTGCAGCGTGCCCTTGGCCGACATCTCGTTCAGGCGGTGCACGCCGGTGGTTGTTTCTTCGGTCACGCCGATGATCTGGGCCGACTTGCGGGTGTACCAGGTGGCATCGACCGCCAGCTTGGCCTTGATGGCGGCGAACAGGATGCGCTCCTCTTCGCTGGTCGGGTTGGCCAGCACGCCGAGGTCCTTCTCGGCCTTCTGGCCCAGGTGCATCAGCATGGTGGCGTCGCCGCCGTCGTCGAGGATCATGTTCGGGCCTTCGTCCTTCGAGCCCTTGGGGCCGAATTCGAAGATCGCGTGGGTGTAGTCCCAGTAGTCGGTCAGCGACTCGCCCTTGATCGCGAACACCGGCGTGCCGGCGGCGGCGATGGCGGCGGCGGCGTGGTCCTGGGTCGAGAAGATGTTGCACGAGGCCCAGCGCACGGTGGCGCCCAGGGCCTGCAGCGTCTCGATCAGCACGGCGGTCTGGATCGTCATGTGCAGCGATCCGGTGATGCGCGCGCCCTTGAGCGCCTGGCCCTTGGCGAATTCCTCGCGGATCGCCATCAGGCCGGGCATCTCGGTTTCGGCGATGCGGATTTCCTTGCGGCCCCAGGCGGCCAGGGACAGGTCGGCGATGGCCTGGTCGGCGGTCGAGACGGGGGTGGGTTTGAGAACAGCGCTCATTGTGGGCTCCAAAGCGGGTTTGACAGTGGCCACTGCATTCGGGGAACGGACTCACCGCGAGAACAGCGGGTGAGCGTGGTTGCGATGATGGTCCGAGCCTCACGCCTGACGGCGCTGCAACGCTCCTCGGAACGGCGCATTTTAACGCCAGCCGCCGGCCCGCCGCCAGCAGGGGCCGCCAGATCGGCCTAGACTGCGTTCCCCCACCACTGCCGCACGGAAATCCGCCATGTCCAAAGCCAGCGTTCTCGCCCTTTCACTTGCAGCAGCTGCAGCGGCCGTTCTGTCCGCCGCAGCCTGGGCGCAAGGGGGCGCGGCCCAGCCCCCGGTGCGCGTGCGCGGCGTGATCGCCCATGTCGACGCCACCTCGCTGACCGTCAAGGACCGCAGCGGCGAGGTCGTCACGATGGTGCGTCCACCCGACATGCGGGTGGTCGAGGTGCTGCCGGTCACGCTGGACGCGATCAAACCCAACAGCTTCGTCGGCGCCGGCTCGCTGCCCCAGCCCGACGGCACCCAGCGCGCGGTCGAGGTGCTGGTCTTTCCGGAGGCCATGCGCGGCACCGGCGAGGGGTTCCGGCCCTGGGACTACATGCCCAACGGCACCATGACCAACGCCACCGTCTCGGCCCTCGCCGCCGCGCCGGCCTCGGTGCCGGGCGGGCGCAAGCTGGTGCTGCGCTACAAGGACGGCGAAAAGACCGTGATCGTCCCGCGCGGCACGCCCATCGTCACCTTCAAGCCGGCCCAGGACGACCAGCAGGCGCTGGTGGTGCAAGGCGCCAAAGTCGTCGTCACGGCGCAGTTGAAGGACGGCAAGCCCACGGCCTCCAGCATGCTGGTCGGCCGCCACGGCTTCACGCCGCCGATGTGAACGGTAAAATCGTGGGTTTTGCCTCCAGCAGCCCGCGCCCGTGAGCGCGCACCGCGTTCACCATGACCTTCGCCTCCGAAACCAAACGCCGTCGCACCTTTGCGATCATTTCCCACCCGGACGCCGGCAAGACCACGCTGACCGAGAAGCTGCTGCTGTTCTCCGGCGCAATCCAGATCGCCGGCTCGGTCAAGGCCCGCAAGGCCTCGCGCCATGCCACTTCCGACTGGATGGAGATCGAGAAGCAGCGCGGCATCTCGGTGGCCTCGTCGGTGATGCAGATGGTCTACCGCGACCATGTCATCAACCTGCTCGACACGCCCGGCCACAAGGACTTCTCTGAAGACACCTACCGGGTGCTGACGGCGGTCGACTCGGCGCTGATGGTGATCGACGCCGCCAACGGCGTCGAAGCCCAGACCCGCCGGCTGATCGAGGTCTGCCGCCAGCGCGACACGCCCATCATCACCTTCGTCAACAAGATGGACCGCGAGGTGCGCGAGCCGCTCGAATTGCTCGACGAGATCGAGCGCGAGCTCGGCATGCCCTGCGTGCCGATGACCTGGCCGGTGGGCCAGGGCAAGAGCTTCGGCGGCATCATCAACCTGCGCACGCAGGCGATGACGGTGTTCGAGTCGGGCCAGGAAAAGCTGCCGCAGGACTTCGAGACCATTCCCCTGACCGACCGCGACGCGCTCCAGAAGCGCTTCGGCCGCGAATTCGACCACGCGATGGAGAGCATGGAACTGGCCACCGGCGCCTCGCCGAGCTGGGACCGCGAGGCCTTCCTCGCGGGCAAGCTGACGCCGGTGTTCTTCGGCTCGGGCGTCAACAACTTCGGCGTCATGGAAGTGCTCGATGCGCTGGTCGACCTGGCGCCGCAGCCGCAGTCGCGCACCAGCACCACGATCGTCAACCGCCAGCCGGTGGTCAAGGAGATCCAGCCCGAGGACAAGGACTTCGCCGGCGTGGTCTTCAAGGTGCAGGCCAACATGGACGCCAACCACCGCGACCGCATCGCCTTCGTGCGCATGGCCTCCGGACGCTACTCGCCGGGCATGAAGCTGCGCGTGCAGCGCACCGCCAAGGAGCTGCGCCCGACCAGCGTCGTGACCTTCATGAGCCAGCGCCGCGAGGCGGTCGAAGAGGCCTATGCCGGCGACATCGTCGGCTTCACGACCCACGGCGGCGTGCAGCTGGGCGACACCATCACCGACGGCGCCTCGCTGCAGTTCACCGGCCTGCCCTTCTTCGCGCCCGAACTGTTCATGACGGTGATCCTCCGCAACCCGCTGCGCACCAAGCAGCTGCAGCAGGGCCTGGCGCAGCTGGGCGAAGAAGGCGCGATCCAGGTGTTCCGCCCCGAGGTCGGCGGCCCGATGCTGCTGGGCGCGGTCGGGCAGCTGCAGTTCGAAGTGGTGCAGCACCGGCTCAAGACCGAGTACGACGCCGACATCCGGCTCGAGGGCTGCCAGTACACGGGCGCGCGCTGGATCACGGCCGACACGCCGGCCGAACTGCGCGCCTTCGTCGATGCCTATCCGCAGCGCATGGCGCTCGACGCCGCCAACACGCTGGCCTACCTGTGCACCTCGCCCTACGACGTGCGGCTGGCGCAGGAGCGCTTTCCGAAGATCCACTTCCATCCGCTGCGCGAGCACGCCGGCCTGGCGCTGCAGACCGCCTCCTGATGACGCCCCTCCGCGAGTGGCCGCTGGCGGCTCGGCGCGCACTGGTCGGCGTCTTCACCGACATCGACGACACGCTGACCACCGACGGCGCGATCAGCGCCGACGCGCTGGCGGCGCTGGCCGACCTGCGCGCAGCCGGCCTGCACCGGGTGGCGATCACCGGCCGCCCGGTGGGCTGGAGCGAACCCTTCGTGGCCGTCTGGCCGGTGGATGCGATCGTGGCCGAGAACGGCGCCGTCGCGCTGCTGCCGCTGCCCGGCGGCGGGCTCGAGAAGCGCTACCAGCAGGACGCGCCCACGCGCCAACGCAACTTCGCCCGCATGCAGGCCGTGCTCGAGCGCATCGAGCGCGAAATCCCGGGTGCCCGGCGCGCCACCGACTCGGCCGGCCGCGAATGCGACATCGCGATCGACCACAGCGAGTTCACGCAGCTCGGCGATGCCCAGATCGCCGCCGTGGTGGCGCTGATGCAGAGCGAGGGCATGCACGCGACCGTCAGCAGCATCCACGTCAACGGCTGGTACGGCGGCCACAACAAGCTCGAAGGCGCGCGCTGGATCGTGCGCGAGCTCTGGGGCCGCCGGCTCGACGACGAGATGCCGCGCTGGGCCTACGTCGGCGATTCGACCAATGACGCGCTGATGTTCGAGCACTTCGACAACAGCATCGGCGTCGCCAACGTCCGCCGCTTCGAGGCCGCGCTGTCCCACCTGCCGCGCTACGTCGCCAGCCAGGAGCGCGGCGCCGGCTTCGCCGAAGCGGCGGCCGCGGTGCTCAGGGCACGGTGAAGGCGACCGGCTTGGCCCGTGCGACCACGCTGCCGGCCGCGGTGTTGCTGATCAGTTCGAGCCGCGCGTTGTAGCTGCCCTTGGGCGGATTGAGCCACAGCTCGGTCTGCCCGCCCTCCAGCTCGATCGCCTCGGCCTTCTGCCCCGGGCGTTCGAGCACCAGCCGGAAGTGCCCGGTCTCGGGCACCTTGGGAGCGGCGTTCGAGACATTCAGGCCGCTGGCATGGAACTGCACCCGCAGCGGCAACTGCACCGTGCTGCGGTCGGCGGGGCTCAGCAGCTCGATGTGCGGCGCCCCCAGCAGGCTGGCCGCCGTGACGCCCTTGTTCTGCTTGCTGACCGTGAACCTGAGCGGCTTGCTGTAGACGAAATACGGGATGTGCCCCTGGTCGGCCAGCACCAGCCGCATCGTGTAGCTGCCCGGCGGCAGGTCGACCACGGTCTCCATCTGGCCCTTGCCGAAGTGGATGTAGTGCTCGGTGAAGGGCAGCGGCTTGGTGAAATCGAGCGGCAGCGGCTGATTGATCAGCAGGTGGTGATGGCCGGCCGAGCCCGCGGTCTTGCCGGCCGGCACGATGCCCCGCATCGAGAGTCCGAAGCGGGCGACGAAGGGCGCTTCCATCGTCGCGCCGTCCTTCAGGTTGCTGAAGTAGGCCTCGGGCGACCAGTTCGGCGGCGGCACCACCCAGGGATGGGCCACGAGGTCGGTGCCGTCGGCCGACGGCGCCGCGGCAGCGGCTGGCGCATCGGCGGCCTGGGCAGCGACGCCAGCGGCCGCCAGCATCAGGGCGGCCATCGCCGCAGCTTCGATCGCCCGCCGTCCCCGGCGCTCTGGTTGCCGCATGCTTACTCCTTAAGTGTTGGTGTGATTGTGTATCAATGAGTAGCAAACGGTGAGCGCGCAGGCACGACCGAAGCGTGAAAAAGGTCTTCAGTAGTGCGGCGGCAACTCGTCGCGCAGGTTCCGGGCGCCGCCGGTGCCGCCATCGGGGCTTTGCTGCCGCAGCAGCGCCACCTGCCGCAACAGGCTGTCGATCTGTTCCTGCTGCCGGTAGATCGTCAGGTTGAGCTGGTCCAGCAGGTCTTCGGTGAAGCTCGCCTTGATCTCGAGTTCGGTCAGGCGGCGGTGCGCGTCTTGCGAGGTGTCCATGGCGCTATTGGACAGGAAGCCGGCGCAGCGCCGGTCCAGAATGCGGAAATGGACCTGACGATTCGATCTCTCGACCTCGCCGAGATGCCGCTCGTGATCGAGATGGCGGCCCGCGAGGGCTGGAATCCCGGCCTGCACGATGGCGCCTCATTTCATGCCGCGGACCTCGGCGGCTTCCTGGTCGCCGAGCACGGCCGGGAAGCGATCGGCTGCATCGGCGCGGTCTCGTACGCGGGTCGCTTCGGCTTCATCGGCCTCTACATCGTCGCGCCGGCCTGGCGCGGCAAGGGCGTCGGGCTGCGGCTGTGGCGTGCGGGCATGGCGCGGTTGGCCGGCCACGTGGTGGGACTGGATGGCGTTCCGGCCCAGCAGGACAACTATCGCCGCAGCGGTTTCGCCCTGGCCTGGAACAACGCCCGCTTTGCCGGCGTTGCCCGAGGGGGCGGCACCGCGCCCTCACAGATCGTTCCGCTGGCCACTGTCGAGGCCAGCTCGCTGGCGGCCGACGATCGCCGCGTGTTCCCGGCGCCGCGCGACGCCTTTCTGCGCGCCTGGGTCGCCATGCCAGACGCGACCGGCCTGGCCTGGCTCCAGGACGGACGGCTCGCCGGCTGGGGGCTGATCCGGCGCTGTCGCGAAGGCCACAAGGTTGCGCCGCTGCTGGCCGACGATCCGCAGGTGGCGCGCGCGCTGTTCGCCGCCTTGTGTGCGGCGGTGCCGGCCGGCGACGCGGTGTCCATCGACGTCCCGCTGCCGAACGCAGACGCGGTGGCGATGGCGCGGGCCGAAGGGATGCGCAGCGTCTTCGAGACCGCCCGCATGTACGCCGGCGCCGCGCCGCCCTGCGAGCTGCAGCGCGTTTACGGGCTCACGAGCTTCGAGCTCGGGTAGCCCCCGCTCACTGCGGCTTGGCCAGCCCCAGCTTCTCGATCAGGGCCTTCTCGCGGGTGAAGGTGGTCTGCGCGAACTTCCCGTAGTCGGCCGAGCTCATGTAGATCGGCAGCATGTCGTAGCGGCCGAGCGCGGCCACGTAGCTGGGCTCTTCCATGGCCTGCTTGAAGGCGTCGTGCAGCTTCTTCACGATCTCGGGCGGCGTGCCCTTGGGCGCGCCGATGCCGAAGGGCGAGTTCTGCACGATGTCGAGCCCCAGCTCCTTCAGGGTCGGCGCGTCGGGGAACTTGGCCAGCCGCTTCTCGCCCCAGGTGTTCAGCACGCGCAGCTTGCCCGATTCGACCAGCGGCGCGAAGCCGGTCGAATCGGCGATCGCCATCAGGTGGTTGCCGAGCACCGCCTGCGACAGGTCGGCGCTGCCCTTGTAGGGCACGTGCTGCAGCTGGATGCCGAGCTGCTGGGCGATCAGCTCGGTCGTGAGGTGCGGGCTGGTGAGGTTGCCGGTCGAGCCGTAGGTGAGCTTGCCGGGATTGGCCTTGGCATAGGCGACGAAGTCGTTCCAGGTCTTGAACGGGCTGTCGGCCGGCACCGCGATGCCGAAGGCGTAGCCGGTGACGTTGATGACGTAGCTGATGTCCTTGACCGGGTCCCAGTTGATCTTGGTCGTGTAGGGCAGGCGGAACACGCCGAGCGGGATCTGGCCGATGGTGTAGCCGTCGGCCGGCGCGGTCTGCAGCGCCTGCGCCGGCAGCGTGCCGCCGGCGCCCGGCTTGTTGTCGACCACGATCGGCTGGCCGAGGATCTTGGAGGCGTTGTCGGCCAGCTGCCGCATCGTGATGTCGGTCGGGCCGCCGGCGGGGAAGGCGATGACCAGCTTGATCGGACGGGTCGGGAAGGTCTGCGCGTGGACGGCCGTGGCGACGACGCCGAGCAGCGCGGCACACAGGAGGGAACGACGAAACATGGGGCAACTCCGCAACGGATTCGAAAGGCCGCATTGGGCCGCAGGGACATTCGCGCGGCAAGCGGGTATGTCCCCGGTGGCGTCGCCTCCGCGTCAGCCGGCCTGCTGCATGAAGCCGTCGAGCACGTTGACCGCGTTGGCACCGACTTCGGCCACGGCATAGCCGCCCTCGAAGACGAACACGGTCGGCAGTCCCGCGCGGGCGAGGTCTTCGCCGATGCGCAGGTAGTCGGGCGTGGCGAGCGTGAAGCCGGCGATCGGATCGCCCGCGAAGGTGTCGAGCCCGAGCGAGACCACCAGCGCGCCCGGCTGGAAGGCGGCGATGCCGCGCAGCGCCGTCGACAGCGCCTCCCGCCACAGCCCGAAGCCGCTGCCGCGCGCCAGCGGCAGGTTGTGATTGCAGCCCAGCCCCGCGCCGGCACCGCGTTCGTCGGCGTAGCCGAGGTAGTACGGATACTCGGTGTGCGGATCGCCGTGCAGGCTGGTGAACTGGACATCGGCGCGCTCGTAGAAGATCGCCTGCGTGCCGTTGCCGTGGTGGTAGTCGATGTCGAGCACCGCGACGCGCTCGACCCCGGCATCGCGCAGGCTCTGCGCCGCGATGGCCGCGTTGTTGAGGAAGCAGTAGCCGCCGAAGAAATCGGCGCCTGCATGGTGGCCGGGCGGCCGCGTGAGCGCGAAGGCCGCACGATCGCCCTGCAGCACGCGCGCCGCGGCCGTCAATGCGCAGCGGGCGCCGGCGCGGGCCGCGGTCCAGGTGCCCGCGGTCAGCGGCGTGCCGGCGTCGTACGAGAACAGGCCCATGCGCGCGGGAAAGCTCGCCGGCAGCACGTCCGAGCGGAAGGTGCGGACCGGCCAGTAGGAAGGCAAGGCATCGCGTGTGGCGTTGGCCGGATCGAGGGCGACCCATTCATCCCATGCGCCCGCCAGGAAATCGAGGTAGCGCTGCGCATGCACGCGCGCGATCGCGGCGTCGTCGAAGGCGTCGGGCGCCTCGATGGCGCCGAGGCCGCGCGCCTTCAAGGCGCGAAGCACATGGTCGACGCGCGCCGGCACCTCGAAGCACGGCACGAGTTCGCCCCGGAACATCTCGACCTTGCCGTGGTGCAAGGCGTGACTGTCGTTGTAGATGGTACGCAACGATCAAGCCTCTTTTCGAACCTTGGCAGAGACGCCCGCCGGCTCCTGCACCGGCAGCGTCAGCACCACATGCCGCTCCCGAGAACGCGCCAGCACCGGACCAAGCGCCACGCCCGTATGCGTGCCCAGCTTCACCACCTCTTCCGGCGGCGCCGCAGCCACGACGCGCCCGCCCCCGTTGCCGCCTTCGGGCCCCAGGTCGATCAGCCAGTCGGCCTCGGCGATGACATCGAGGTCGTGCTCGATCACCACCACGCTGTGGCCGCCGTTCACCAGCCGGTGCAGCACGTGGATCAGCTTCTCGACGTCGGCCATGTGCAGGCCCACCGTCGGCTCGTCGAGCACGTAGAGCGTGTGCGGCGCCTTGTTGCCGCGCCGCGTGACGTCGTCGCGCACCTTGCTGAGTTCGGTCACCAGCTTGATGCGCTGCGCCTCGCCGCCCGACAGCGTGGGCGAGGGCTGGCCCAGCGTGAGATAACCGAGCCCGACATCCTTCAGCAGCTGCAGCGGATGGCTGATGTTGGGCATCGAGGCGAAGAACTCGACCGCCTCGTCGACCTCCATCTGCAGCACGTCGCCGATGCTCTTGCCGCGCCAGCTCACGGCCAGCGTCTCGGGGTTGAAGCGCGCGCCGTGGCAGACCTCGCAGGCCACCTTGACGTCGGGCAGGAAGCTCATCTCGATGGTTCGCACGCCGGCACCGTCGCAGCCCGGGCAGCGGCCTTCGCCGGTGTTGAAGCTGAAGCGCGCCGGACCGTAGCCGCGCGCCTTGGCTTCCAGCGTGTCGGCGAACAGCTTGCGGATCGTGTCCCAGAAGCCGATGTAGGTCGCCGGGCAGCTGCGCGGCGTCTTGCCGATCGGCGTCTGGTCGACCTCGAGCACACGGTCGATGGTCTCGTAGCCCTCGACCGCGCGGCAACCGACCCACTTCGGATGCTTGCCCACGGCATCGGCATCGCGGCCGGCCTTGGTCATGCGCTGCACCACCACCGCGTACACGTTGGCCAGCAGCACGTCGCGCGCCAGGGTCGACTTGCCCGAGCCGCTGACGCCCGTGACAGCCACCAGCCGGTGCAGCGGCAGCGAGACCGCGACATCCTTCAGGTTGTGCAGGTCGGCCCCGCTCACGCTCAGCCAGCCCGGAGCCCCCGGCTCGGGCGAAGGCACGCCGCGCCGGGCCTGCAGCGGATGCCGGATCGCCTCGCGCAGATAGCGGCCGGTCTGCGACTCGCCGGCGCCCTCGATGTCGGCCACGCTGCCTTCGGCGACCAGCCGGCCGCCGCGCTTGCCAGCGCTGGGGCCGATGTCGATGATGTGGTCGGCGCGCCGGATCGTGTCCTCGTCGTGCTCGACCACCACCAGCGTGTTGCCCTTGTCGCCGAGCTTGTGCAGGGCGTCGAGCAGGATCTGGTTGTCGCGCGCATGCAGGCCGATGGTCGGCTCGTCGAGCACGTAGCAGACGCCCTGCAGGTTGCTGCCGAGCTGCGCCGCGAGCCGGATCCGCTGCGCCTCGCCGCCGCTCAGGGTCGGCGCGCCGCGGTCGAGCGTGAGGTAGCCCAGCCCGACCTCTTCGAGGAACTCGAGCCGGCTCTTGATCTCCGGCACCAGGTCGCGCGCGATCTCGGCCTGCCGGCCGCTCAGCACCACGTTCTCGAACCAGACGCGGATGTCGCTCACGCTCATGCGCGCCAGCTCGGTGATGCCGATGCCGCCGCCCTCGCCGAACAGCACGGCGCGCGCGGTCGCATTGAGCCGCGTGCCTTCGCAGGTCGGACAGGCCACGTCGCCCACGTCCTCCGCCTCGGGCTCGGCGAAGGTCTGCTCGCGCCCCTTCTGGTCGTCGGCCATCACCGAGTCGTCGTAGACCTTGCGCTGCTCCTTGGTGAGCTTGACGCCGGTGCCCACGCAATCGGGGCACCAGCCGTGCTTGCTGTTGTAGGAGAACAGGCGCGGGTCGAGCTCCGCGTAGCTGGTGCTGCACACCGGGCAGGCGCGCAGGGTCGAGAACACATGGGCGTGGCCGATGCCCAGCGTCGGCGCGCCGGCCATCATCGCGGCCCGCAGGCCCGTGAGGTCGCTCAGCACGTGGACCACGCCCTTGCCGTGTTCGAGCGCGCGGGTCAGCGCCTGGCGCAGCTCGGTCTCCTGCGCCGGCAGCACGTCGAGGCTGGCCACCGGCAGCTCGATGCTGTGCTCCTTGAAGCGGTCGATGCGCGGGAAGCCCGTGGTCGGCAGGAACTCGCCGTCGACCCGCAGGTGGGTGAAGCCGCGCGGCCGCGCCCAGTCGGCCAGCTCGGTGTAGACGCCCTTGCGGTTGCTCACCAGGGGCGCCAAGAGGCCGATGTGCTGGCCCTTGAAGTTCTTCAGCAGCTGGGCCGCGATGCTGTCGGGCGTCTGCGGCTGCACCGCGGCGCCGTCGTGGATGCAGTGCTGGATGCCGAGCTTGACGTAGAGCAGGCGCAGGAAGTGCCAGACCTCGGTGGTGGTGCCGACCGTGCTCTTGCGGCCGCCGCGCGACAGCCGCTGCTCGATCGCCACGGTGGGCGGAATGCCGTAGACCGCATCGACCTCGGGCCGGCCCGCCGGCTGCACGATGCTGCGCGCATAGGCGTTGAGCGATTCGAGGTAGCGCCGCTGCCCTTCGTTGAACAGGATGTCGAAGGCCAGCGTCGACTTGCCCGAACCGCTGACGCCGGTGACCACGCTGAACTTGCCGCGCGGGATGTCGACCGAGAGGTTCTTGAGGTTGTGCTCGCGCGCATTGACGATCTGGATCGCCTCGCGCCCCGGCGCCGGCTGCACCCGGGCCGCATAGGAGCGCGCCGCGCGCTCCGCCACCTTGTAGGCGCCCGGGCCGACCGCCAGTTCGTAGTCGGCCAGCGCCGCGCCGGTCAGCGAGACAGGGTTCTCGCGCACCTGCTCGGGCGTGCCGACCGCCACCACCTGGCCGCCGCCCTCGCCGCCTTCGGGGCCGAGGTCGATGATCCAGTCGCTGGCGCGGATGACGTCGAGGTTGTGCTCGATCACGACCAGCGAATGGCCGGCATCGAGCAGCTTGCGCAGCGCCCGCATCAGGCGTGCGATGTCGTCGAAGTGCAGGCCGGTGGTCGGCTCGTCGAACAGGAACAAGGTGCCCTTGCGCGCCAGCGGCTGCTTGCTGGCGCTGCCGCTCTTGGCGGCCTCGGCCAGGAAGCCCGCGAGCTTCAGGCGCTGGGCCTCGCCGCCGCTCAATGTCGGCACCGGCTGGCCCAGCTTCACGTAGTCGAGGCCGACGTCGACGATCGGCTGCAGCACGCGCAGCACCTCGCGGTCGTTGCCGAAGGCCGCGGCGGCCTCGGCCACCGTGAGGTCGAGCACGTCGGCGACGTTGAGGTTGCGGCCCGCCCGCTCAATCGTCACCTCGAGGATCTCGGGCCGGTAGCGCTTGCCGTCGCAATCGGGGCAGCGCAAATACACGTCCGACAGGAACTGCATCTCGACATGCTCGAAGCCCGAGCCGCCGCAGGTCGGGCAGCGGCCGTCGCCGCTGTTGAAGCTGAACTTCGAGGCCGTGTAGCCGCGCTGGCGCGACAGCGCCGCGGTGGCGAAGATCTCGCGGATCGCGTCCCAGGCGCCGACGTAGCTCGCCGGGTTGGAGCGCGCCGTCTTGCCGATCGGCGACTGGTCGACGAAGACCACGTCGCTCAGGTGATCGGCGCCCAGCATGCGGTCGTGCGCCCCCGGGCTTTCGGTCGCCTTGCCGAAGTGCCGCATCAGGGCCGGCGCCAGCACGTCCTGCACCAAGGTCGACTTGCCCGAGCCGCTGACACCGGTGATGCAGACCAGGCGCGACAGCGGCAGCTCGACCGTGATGTCCTGCAGGTTGTGCTCGCGCACGCCTTCGAGGATCAGGCGCGGCGTGTTGTCGCTGACCATGCGGCGGAAGCCCATGCCGATCTGCTTGCGCCCGCCCAGGTACTGGCCGGTCAGGGTCTCGGCATCGCGCAGCGCATCGGTGCTGCCGTCGAAGACGATCTGGCCGCCGCGGATGCCGGGACCCGGGCCCATGTCGATCACCCGGTCGGCGGCCAGCATCACGGCCGGGTCGTGCTCGACCACCACCAGCGTGTTGCCGGCGTCGCGCAGCCGCAGCATGGCCTCGGTGATGCGGTTCATGTCGCGCGGATGCAGGCCGATGCTGGGCTCGTCGAGCACGAACAGGGTGTTGACCAGCGAGGTGCCGAGCGCGGTCGTGAGGTTGATGCGCTGCACCTCGCCGCCCGACAAGGTGCGGCTCTGGCGGTCGAGCGTGAGGTAGCCGATGCCGACGTCGTGCAGGTAGCGCAGCCGGGTCGTGATCTCCTCGAACAGCAGCTTGAGCGCCTGGATGTCGCCCTCGCTCGCGCTGCTGCTGTTGCCGTGGCTTTCGATGCGGTCGAACAGGCGGCGCAGGCGCTCGATCGGCAACAGCATCAGGTCGTGCAGGCACAGGCCCGGCAGGGCCTCGAGCTGTTCGCGCGACCATTTCACGCCGACCGGCATGAAGCGCCTGGCCGGCGCCAGCACGGCGTCGGCGTCTTCCTTGCTGCCGATGCGCCACAGCAGGCTCTCGAGTTCGAGCCGGGCGCCGGCGCAGGTCGGGCACGGGGTGTAGCTGCGGTACTTCGACAAGAGCACGCGGATGTGCATCTTGTAGGCCTTGCTCTCCAGGTAGGCGAAGAAGCGGCGCACGCCATACCACTGCTGGTTCCACTTGCCCTTCCAGTTCGGCGAGCCTTCGATCACCCAGTGGCGCTGCTCGGCCGTGAGCTTGTTCCAGGGCGTGTCGCGCGGTATGCCGGCGTCTTCGGCATGGCGCATGAGGTCGTCCTGCGCCTCCTTCCAGGCCGGCGTCTGGATGGTCTTGATGGCGCCGGCGCGCAAGGTGAGCTTGTCGTTCGGAATCACCAGCCCGAGGTCGACGCCGATCACGCGGCCGAAGCCGCGGCAGGTCTCGCAGGCGCCGACCGCCGAGTTGAACGAGAACATCGAGGGGA
The DNA here is from genome assembly GCF_030316845.1 of Variovorax davisae. Lineage (GTDB taxonomy): Bacteria > Pseudomonadota > Gammaproteobacteria > Burkholderiales > Burkholderiaceae_C > Variovorax > Variovorax davisae. Next base: position 75,046 of record NZ_JASZYS010000004.1, on the reverse strand, counting down.
TCGGATCGGCGTAGCGGATGTCGCTCTCGGGGCAGTGCAGCCCGGTGGAGAACTTCCAGATGTCCGGCTCGGCGCCCTCGTCGGCCGCCACCGCATACACGGTCAGCCGCCCGCTGCCGCGCTTCAGCGCGACCTCGATCGCTTCGACCACGCGCGCGCGCTCGGCGTTGGCCATGCGGAAACGGTCGGCCACCACGTCGAGCACCTTGCGCGGGCCGGTCGGGGTCGCCACCTCGCGCTCGGCCTGCACCCGCGTGAAGCCGCTGGCCGACAGCCACTGCGTGACTTCCTCGGTCGAGGTGCTGGCCGGCAACTCGACCGGGAAGGTCAGGACGACCCGCGGATCGCCGGCCGCGGCGGCGCGCGACAGCAGTTCGGCGTAGATCGAATCGGGCGAGTCGTGCCGCACCGGCAGGGCGGTCTCGCGGTCGAACAACTGGGCCGCGCGCGCGAACAGCAGCTTCAGGTGGTCGTTGAGCTCGGTCATGGTGCCGACGGTGGAGCGCGAGGAGCGCACCGGATTGGTCTGGTCGATCGCGATCGCGGGCGGCACCCCCTCCACCTTGTCGACCGCCGGCTTGTCCATCCGGTCGAGGAACTGGCGCGCGTAGGCCGAGAAGGTCTCGACATAGCGCCGCTGGCCTTCGGCATAGAGGGTGTCGAACACCAGGCTCGACTTGCCCGAGCCGCTCGGCCCGGTGACCACCGTCATCTCGCCGGTGCGGATGTCGAGGTCGAGGTTCTGGAGGTTGTGCTGACGTGCACCGCGAATCCGGATGGAGCCCTGTGTCATGAATGCCTTGCGGGGTGGGGCAGACATTCTAGGAAGCCGGCGCGGCCCTCGCCCGCGTGGGCGTATGGTTGCGCGCTACGCGGGGGCTTCCCCGCCGGACCGTGCATGAAATAATTACACACGGACACATATGACTTTCCTCGTCGACGAAGAAATCACCTTCCGCAAGTTGGAGATCCTGCTCGTGTTCATGGAGACCGGCAATCTCGCGCGCACCGCCGAGCGGCTCGACATCAGCACGGTCAGCGTGCACCGGGCCCTGCATTCGCTGGAAACCGGCACCCGCTGCGCGCTGTTCCGTCTTGAAGGCCGCAACCTGCTGCCCACGGACGCCGCCAAGACGCTGGCCGACGTCGCCCGGGACGTGGTGCGCACGCTGTCGGAAGGCATCCGGGCGACGCGCCAGGTGGCAGGCTATTCGGCCGACCGGATCCGCATCGGGTCGCTTTTTTCCCTGACCAGCCGGACCGTGCCCAAGGTCATCATGGGGATGAAGCAGCGCAGGCCCGAGCTCCACACCGAGCTGGTGCTGGGCTCGAACGCCGACCTGCTGCAGAAGCTGCGCGACGGCGGCGTCGACGCGGTGCTGATGGCGATCCCCGGCGAGGCGCCCGACGTGGAATCAGAGCCGCTGTTCGAGGACGACATCTTCTTCGCCGCGCCGCTCGACTCCCGCTACGCCGGGATGACGGAGGTCGACCTCGGCGCCTGCGCCGACGAGCGCTTCGTCAGCCTGTCCGAGGGCTTCGTGACCTACAGCGGCTTCATGGAGTCGTTCCGCATCGCTGAATTCGCCCCCAACGTGGTGATGCAGACGGGCGACATCTTCTCGCTCATGAACCTGGTGAGCGGCGGCGTGGGCTACACCCTGCTGCCCGGGCGGGTGCGCGGCGCGCTGCCGCCCAACGTGCGGCTGGTTCCGCTGCAGGCGAAGTACCTGGTGCGCCAGACCATCGCGGTGAACTTCCTGCGCACCCGCGAGCGCGACCCCAATCTGCTGGCCCTGCTGGCCCTGTGCCGCAGCTCGAAGGCCGATCTCTCCTGACACTGCTGCCCAGGGTTTACCCGCGACCGTTTCACGCGGCGTAAGGGTCGCCGTCCCCCGTTAATTGATCGGGACGGGGGCCACCGGTACCGTTCGTCTCCACAGCGCCGCGATTCCGGACGGCGAATCCAAGGAGACGAGCGGATGATCATATTCGGTACCGCCCTGCTGGCCGTGTGCCACCTGCTGGGCATCTTTCTCGGGGATCTTCTGGGGCAGGCGCTCGGCGTCAAGACCAACGTCGGCGGCGTCGGCATCGCCATGCTGCTGCTGATCTTCGCCCGCATTTACATGCAGCGGCACAGCATGTTGCCGAAGCTGACGGAACTCGGCGTCGAGTACTGGGGCGCGCTCTACATCCCGGTCGTCGTCGCCATGGCGGCGCAGCAGGACATGGTGTCGGCCCTGCGCGGCGGCCCGGTCGCGCTGCTGTCGGCCATCGCCGCCGTGGCGGTCTGTGCCTGCGTGATCGCCGTGATCAATCGGACCGAGCGGCCGCAGGCGCAGACCGATGGCGCGCCGACCCTGCACGACAACCCCCTGCTGGCCGACGCGGAGTGACGCCATGATCGACATCCTCGAAAAAGCCGCGGTCCAGAACGGCCTCGTGACCGCCTTCGCGGTGGTCGGCCTGGTCATCCTGCTGTCGGGCCAGATCTCGCGCCGGCTGACCTTCGGCCGCGTCCACGGCTCGGCCATCGCGATCGTGATCGGCCTGGCGCTCGCCTACTGGGGCGGCACCCAGACGGGTGGCCACAAGGGGCTGGCCGACATGACGCTGTTCGGCGGCATCGGGCTGATGGGCGGCGCGATGCTGCGCGACTTCGCCATCGTCGCCACCGCGTTCGAGGTGCAGGCCACCGAGGCGCGCAAGGCCGGGCTGATCGGCGTCGTGTCGCTGCTGCTCGGCACGGTGCTGCCCTTCGTCGTCGGCGCCGGCATCGCCTGGAGCTTCGGCTACTCGGACGCTGTGAGCATGACCACCATCGGCGCCGGCGCCGTGACCTACATCGTCGGCCCCGTGACGGGCGCGGCCATCGGCGCCAGCCCGGACGTGATGGCGCTCAGCATCGCGACCGGACTGGTCAAGGCCATCCTCGTGATGGTGGGCACGCCGATCGCGGCGCGCTTCCTGGGCCTGAAGACGCCGCGCTCGGCGATGGTGTTCGGCGGACTGGCCGGCACGGTGAGCGGCGTCTCGGCGGGACTGGCCGCCACCGACCGCAAGCTGGTGCCGTACGGCGCGCTGGTCGCCACCTTCCACACCGGCCTCGGCTGCCTGCTCGGCCCGTCGCTGCTGTTTTTCGCCACCAAGGCACTGGTGGGCTGAGGGACACCCCATGGAACGCACGAACTGGAACACCAAGGCCGACAACCGCGCCGCGCGCCTCGCGCGTGCGGCCGGCGCCCTCGGCCCGCGACTCAGCGGCAAGCGGGTCGACACCGAAGCCATCGGCAGCTTGCTCGAAGCCGTGCTGGCGCCGGGCGACCGGGTCTGCCTCGAAGGCAACAACCAGAAGCAGGCCGACTTCCTGGCCCGCGCGCTGGTACAGGTCGATCCGGCGCGGGTGCACGGCCTGCACATGGTGCAGTCGGTGCTGGCGCTGCCGGAACACCTCGACGTGTTCGAGAACGGCGTCGCGGCGCGGCTCGACTTCAGCTTCTCGGGACCGCAGGGCGCGCGGCTGGCCCAGCTGGTGTCGGCGGGGCGGATCGAGATCGGCGCCATCCACACCTACCTCGAACTCTTCGCCCGCTACTTCGTCGACCTCACGCCCCAGGTGGCGCTGGTCGCGGCGCACGCGGCCGATGCCGAGGGCAACCTCTACACCGGCCCGAACACCGAAGACACGCCGGTGATCGTCGAAGCGACGGCGTTCTCGGGCGGCATCGTGATCGCCCAGGTGAACGAGCTGGTGGACGGCAAGACCACCACGCTGCCGCGCGTCGACATCCCTGCCGACTGGGTGAGCTTCGTGGTCAAGGCGCCGCGGCCCAACGTCATCGAGCCGCTGTTCACGCGCGACCCGGCGCAGATCAGCGAGATCCAGGTGCTGATGGCGATGATGGCGATCAAGGGCATCTACGCCGAGTACGGCGTGCAGCGCCTCAACCACGGCATCGGCTTCGACACCGCGGCCATCGAGCTGCTGCTGCCGACCTACGGCGAATCGCTGGGGCTCAAGGGCAGGATCGGCAAGCACTGGGCCTTGAACCCGCATCCGGCGCTGATCCCCGCGATCGAAGCCGGCTGGGTGGAATCGGTGCATTCCTTCGGCTCGGAGCTGGGCATGGAGGACTACATCCGCGCCCGCTCCGATGTCTTCTTCACCGGGCCCGACGGCAGCCTGCGCAGCAACCGCGCCCTCTGCCAGGCCGCGGGCCACTATGCCTGCGACCTGTTCATCGGCTCGACCCTGCAGATCGACCTCGACGGCAACAGCTCGACCGCCACGCTGGGCCGCATCGCCGGCTTCGGCGGCGCGCCCAACATGGGCGCCGACGCGCGCGGCCGGCGCCATGCCAGCCCCGCCTGGCTCAAGGCCGGGCGCGAGGCGCGCGCCGGACGCAGCGGCGCCGCCGGCACGCCGCGCGGGCAGAAGCTGGTGGTGCAGATGGTCGAGACCTTCCGCGAGCACATGCAGCCGGCCTTCGTCGACCGGCTCGATGCCTGGACCTTGCAGGCGCAGGCCGGCATGGACCTGCCGCCGATCATGATCTATGGCGACGACGTGACGCACATCCTGACCGAGGAAGGCATCGCCAACCTGCTGCTGTGCCGCACCGACGCGGAGCGCGAGCAGGCGATCCGCGGCGTGGCCGGCTACACGGCGGTCGGCCTCGGGCGCGACCGGCGCGCGGTCGAGAACCTGCGCGACCGCGGCGTGATCCGCCGGCCGGAGGACCTCGGCATCGATCCGCGCCAGGCCACCCGCAACCTGCTGGCCGCGCGCAGCATGCGCGACCTGGTGCGGGCCTCGGGCGGGCTCTACCAGCCCCCGAAGCGATTCAGAAACTGGTGAACGGGAGAACGACCATGACCCTTCCTGCGGGCCTCGAAGCCCTCGACTTCTCTTTCACCGGCACCCGACCGGCCGGCGCCTTCGCGCCGGTGCTGGTCGGCGTCGTCGGCTCCGGCAACCTGGAGGTGCTGCTCGAAGCGGCCGGCGGCGACGGTTGCACGGTCCGCATCGAGACCTCGGCGCGCGGCTTCGGCCCGATCTGGGAGGCCGTGCTCGGCGACTTCCACGCGCGGCATCCGCTGGCCGGCGTGCGCATCGCCATCAACGACATGGGCGCCACGCCCGCGGTCGTCAGCCTGCGGCTCGACCAGGCGGTGGCCGAACTGCCGGCGGCGGCGCCAGGAGCCCGGCCATGATCAGCTACGCCGAATGCTCGGCGCGCGAACGCATCGCGCAGCTGCTGGACACGGGCAGCTTCCACGAATGGCTGCCGCCGGCCGAGCGCCTCACCAGCCCGCACCTGGCGCAGCTGGGCGTGCCCTCGTCCTTCGACGACGGCGTGGCGATCGGCCGGGCGACGCTGGGCGGGCTGGAGGTCTTCGTCGCCGCCCAGGAAGGCGCCTTCATGGGCGGCGGCGTCGGCGAGGTGCACGGCGCCAAGCTGGTCGGCCTGCTGCGCCGCGCGCTGCGCGATCGCCCGGCGGCGGTGCTGCTGCTGGCGGAGTCGGGCGGCGTCCGGCTGCACGAGGCCAACGCCGGCCTGATCGCGGTGTCGGAGGTGATGCGCGCCGTGCTCGACGTGCGCGCGGCCGGCGTGCCGGTGGTGGTGCTGATCGGCGGCGCCAACGGCTGCTTCGGCGGCATGGGCATCGTCGCGCGCTGTGCCGACCACGTCGTGATGAGCGATGTCGGGCGGCTCGCCATGTCCGGCCCGGAAGTCATCGAGGCCTCGCACGGGGTGGAGGAATTCGATTCGCGCGACCGCGCCCTGGTATGGCGCACCACGGGTGGCAAGCACCGCTGGCTGACCGGCGATTGCGACATGCTGGTGGAAGACGACGCGGCCGCCTTCCGCGACGCGGCCATCGATGCGATCGGTGCCTCGAAGCCCGTCACGCCCGCCACGCTCGAAGCCGAACACGCCCTGCTCTCCGCCCGCCTGCGCGACCCGCTCGCGGAGGACGGCGGCGACGACGCCATTGCGCTGTGGACCCACCTGGGCATTGCGGGAGCCGACCGCGTGCCCGACCTGGACGTGGCCGCGGTGCGCGCACTGCGGCCTGCATGAGGAGCGAATCGATGGACTGGAACCTTCTCGCCACCCGGCTCTTCGGCGCCGGCCATGGCATCGTCGCCGACGGCGACTTCCTGCAAGGCACGGCGCACTTCGACGGCCGGCCGATCACCGTGATCGGCACCACGAACCATGCGTCGATCGGCGTCAGGCTGGCCCTGGCCCAGGCGCGAGTGGTGCTCGACACCCTCGCGCAGCACCCGGAGCGGCCGATCCTGCTGCTGGTCGACACCCAGGGCCAGCAGCTGCGGCGGCGCGACGAACTGCTCGGGATCAACCGCGCGATGGCCCACCTCGGCGCCAGCATCGACCTTGCCCGGCGCCGCGGCCATCGCGTGATCGGCCTGGTGTACGACCAGGCGCTGTCGGGCGGCTTCATCACCTCGGGCCTGATCGCGGACGCCTGCCATGCGCTGCCCGAGGCCGAGATCCGCGTCATGCGCATCCCCGCGATGGCGCGCGTGACCAAGCTGCCCGAGGACATGCTCGCCGCGCTGTCGCAATCGAACCCGGTGTTCGCGCCCGGGGTGGCGAACTACGTCGCCATGGGCGGCGTGCGCTCGCTGTGGCAGGGCGATCTGGCGGCGGCGCTGCGCGAGGCGCTGGCGCATTCGCCCCGTGAAGACCTGCGCGCGATCGACGGCGCCGCGCGCGGCGGCCGCCAGCTCGCCGCCGCGGTCGCGCAGCGCGTGCTGGATGCCGCCTGAGGACCGCACCATGATGCCGCTGCGACGCCATCGGCTGGCTTGCCTGACGGACGCGGGCTGGGCCGTCGTCCGCGCGCAGGCCTGGGACGCCCAGGCACGGGCCTGCGTCGACCACTGGGCCGCTCACCGGCTGCCGCTGGTCGTGACGCGGCAGCCGGCGCACGCCGATCCGGCGCAGGCCCCCATCGCGCTCGGCCTGCCGGCCCCACTGCAATGGGATCGGCGGCGCCTGGCCATCCTGGCGCCCCGCAGCGCGCTCGCCTGGTTCGACGAGTTTCCGCGCGCCGTCGATGCGCTGGGCCTGCTGCCGCGCGGGCCCCGCGCCGCGCTGCGCGCGCTCGGCCAGTCGCTCGCCGACTGCCGCGCGCCGGCACGGGTCTACGGCGGCTACGGCTGGCAGCTGTTGACCGGCCTCGAATACCTGCGCGAGAGCTCCGACGTCGACCTGTGGATCGCCGTCGACGACGCCGGGCACGCGGACACGGTCGTTCGCCACCTCGAAGGCTTCGCGCCCCGCCAGCCGCGGCTGGATGGCGAACTGGTGTTCGCGGACGGCACGGCCGTGGCCTGGCGCGAATGGCAGGCATGGCGCGCAGGCCGGGCCCGGCGCCTGCTCGTGAAGCGGCTGCATGGCGCGGCGATGGCGGATGTCTCGTTCCTGCGCCGCCATGCGCCTGTCCTGGAGATAGAGACATGAACGCTGCCCGACTGCCGGCTCGACGCGCCGCCCGACGCAGCGCGGCCGACATCGGACGCGCCGCCACCCTGGCGCTGCACGACGAGCTCGCGCTGGCGCCCAAGCCGGGCTTGGTGTCCTTCGTCGACAGCGGCAGCCACGCGGACATGGATGCCCACACCTTCATGCGCAGCCTGTTCGCCTTGCGCCACTACTTCGTGCAGATCTGCGCCCTGGGCGAGGCCCGTGCGCCGTTCGATGCGCTGGAGCGCTGCGGCGTCGCCGCCGAGGCACGCATGCTGGCGGCCACCGGCGGCATCAACACGCACCGCGGCGCCATCTTCACGCTCGGCCTGCTGTGCGCCGCGGCGGGCGCTTTGCTCCGCGACGGCGCGCCGCCGGACCCGCACGCGCTTCGCCAGGCCTTGCGCCGCCATTGGGGCGATGCGCTGGCGGCGCGCACCCGGCGCGTCTCGACCCTGCCGGGCGGCATCGCCGCGCGCCGCCATGGCCTGCGCAGCGCATCGGAAGAAGCGGCACTGGCTTTCCCGGTGCTGTTCGACACGGCCGTACCCGCCCTCGCCTCTGCGCTGCGGCGCGGCCTGGGTGCCCAGCGCGCACGCGTCGACACCCTGTTCGCCACCATGGCCACGCTGGACGACAGCAACCTCGCGCACCGCGGCGGCATGGCGGGACTGCGCCACGCGCAGCAGGCAGCGCGCGGCTATCTCGCGCAAGGCGGCGCAGCCAGCGACCACGGCTTCGCCGCCGCCCGGGCCCTGCACCGCGACTTCGTCGCCCGCCGCCTGTCGCCCGGCGGCGCGGCCGACACGCTGGCCGCGGCCTGCTGGATGCGGCGGGTCTGCGAGCGCATCTGACGCGCCTGCACCATGAGCTTCGCGCTGATCTTTTCGGGCCAGGGGATGCAGCATCCCGCGATGCTGGCCTGGCTGGCCGACGACGAGCTGCTGTCGAGCGTGGCGCACGTGCTGGGCGCGGACTGGCGCCAGCGCCTCCACGATCGCGACTGGGCCGGCCGCAACGCGCATGCGCAACTGCTCCTGACCGGACTCGGGCTGGCCGCGTGGACACAGCTCGCGCCCCGGCTGCCGGAACCCGCGGTCGTCGCCGGCTACAGCGTCGGCGAGGTCGCGGCCTTCGCGGCGGCCGGCGTCTGCACGACGGGCGATGCGATCGCGCTGGTGCAGCACCGCGCCGCGCTGATGGACCGCGACGCCCGGCGCTGCGACGCCGGGCTGCTGGCGGTCAGCGGCCTGGCGGACGAGGCGATGGCCCAGCTGTGCAGCGCGTTCGGGCTGCGGATCGCCATTCGCAACGACCCGGCCAGCGTGGTGCTGGGCGGCCCCAGGTCATCGCTCGCGGCGGCCGCCGATGCGGCATTGCGCCAGGGCGGCCGCGTCACGGCGCTCCATGTCGGGGTCGCCTCGCACACGCCGTGGATGGCCGAGGCGGCGCGGGCCTTCGAAGCGCGGCTGGCGACGCAGCCCTTCGCCTCGCCGCGGCTCCCGCTGCTCAGCAATGTCGCAGGGCGCGTGCGCGATGCCGCCCATGCCCGGTCCGCGCTGGCCCGTCAGCTCGACCACACGGTGCGCTGGGACCAATGCATGGAGGGCATCGCGGCGCGGCGCGTGGGCTGCGTGCTCGAGATCGGCCCTGGACAGGCCCTGGCGCGGATCTGGAACCAGCGCCACCCGGACATCCCCGCGCGCTCGGCCGACGAGTTCCGCAGCGCCGGCGGCATCGTCGACTGGATCGGGCGGCACGCCGACTGATCGCTACTTCGATTCGCCGGCCGCGGCCGGCGCCGGCGCATGGGTCGCGTCGCCGCCGTGCTTCTCGCCCGACATGTCGACATTGCCGCCCGCCTTGCTGAGCACGTACAGCACGATGGCCGCGAAGATGACGAAGCCGACGACGATTTTCCACATGATTGAGTCTCCCGGGGTGTTCAAGAAAAAGGCCTCGCGCCGGATCGGCGAGAAGCCTCTTTGTTGAACCGAGGACCGAAGAGGCCCTCGTGCCTGCGAACCTCAGTCGTTCGCGTAGATGTCCACGTCCTTGGTCTCGCGGATGAAGATGGTGCCGATCACCAGCGTCATCGCGGCGATGACGATCGGATACCAGAGGCCGTTGTACATGTTGCCGGTGCTGGCCACGATCGCGAAGGCGGTGGTCGGCAGCAGGCCGCCGAACCAGCCGTTGCCGATATGGTACGGCAGGCTCATCGAGGTGTAGCGGATGCGGGTCGGGAACAGTTCGACCAGCATCGCGGCGATCGGGCCGTAGACCATGGTCACCAGCAGCACCAGGTAGAACAGCAGGGCCACCGTCATGGCCTTGTTGATCTTCGCCGGGTCGGCCTTGCTCGGGTAGCCCGCAGCCTTCAGCTGTTCGGCGACGGCCTTCTTGAAGGCCGCGATCTCCTTGGCCGAGGCTTCGTCGAACTTGCTGTTGACCACGTTGCCGGTCGGCGCCGTGATGGTCGCGTTGCCGATCTTGATCACTGCGGGCGAGCCGGCCGGGCCGTCGGCGCGCTCATAGCTCACCGAGTTCTGCACCAGGTAGCGCTTGGCGATGTCGCAGGAGCTGCGGAAGTCGATCTCGCGGGCCACCGGGTTGCCCTGGAACGAGCACGAACGCGGATCGGCGGTCACGACGACGCCGGCCGTGGCCTGCGCGCGCGCCAGGTCGGGGTTGGCGTTCTCGGTCAGCATCTTGAAGACCGGGAAGTAGGTCACCACCGCCAGCAGGCAGCCGGCCATGATGATCGGCTTGCGGCCGATCTTGTCGGACAGCGTGCCGAAGATCACGAAGAAGGGCGTGCCGAGCAGCAGCGCGGCGGCGATCATCAGGTTGGCGGTGGTCGCATCGACCTTGAGCTGCTGCGTCAGGAAGAACAGCGCGTAGAACTGGCCCGAATACCAGACCACGGCCTGGCCGGCGGTCAGGCCCACCAGTGCCAGGATCACGATCTTCAGGTTCTTCCACTGGCCGAAGGATTCGGACAGCGGCGCCTTGGAGGTCTTGCCCTCGGCCTTCATCTTCTGGAAGGCCGGCGACTCGGACAGCGACAGCCGGATCCAGACCGAGATGCCGAGCAGCAGGATCGAGACCAGGAACGGAATGCGCCAGCCCCAGTCGGCGAAGGCGGCTTCGCCCATCCCTTCACGGACACCCAGGATCACCAGCAGGCTCAGGAACAGGCCGAGCGTGGCGGTGGTCTGGATCCACGAGGTGTAGGCGCCGCGCTTGCCGTGCGGCGAATGCTCGGCCACGTAGGTGGCGGCACCGCCGTACTCGCCGCCGAGCGCCAGCCCCTGCAGCATGCGCAGCGCGATCAGGATCACGGGCGCCGCGACGCCGATGGTCGCGTAGCTGGGCAGCAGGCCGACGATGAAGGTCGACAGGCCCATGATCAGGATCGTGACCAGGAAGGTGTACTTGCGGCCGATCATGTCGCCGAGGCGGCCGAACACGATGGCGCCGAAGGGGCGCACCAGGAAGCCGGCCGCGAAGGCCAGCAGCGCGAAGATGAAGGCCGCACCGGCGTCCAGGCCGCTGAAGAACTGGCGCGCGATCACGGGCGCCAGCGAGCCGTACAGATAGAAGTCGTACCACTCGAAAACGGTCCCGAGCGACGAGGCGAAGATGACCTTCTTCTCCTCCTTGCTCATGGGCCGGGGAACGTTTGCCGCTCCCCTCGAATCTAGTGTGGCTGCCATGTCGTCTCCTGTTGAATTTGCGCCCACGGCGTGGGACGTGCATCATTCTTGGAGCGGCGACTGACCCGAGGCTGTCGCGAAACTGAACGGCGGCTGACGAATTAGGGTGTAACCCGCGCCTTACGTTTCAGATGGCAGTAAAACTACTTATTGCTGCTGCGCAGCAGCGAGGGACGCTGGTCGGCGGCCGCCCAGTCCGGGCCATCGAACCAGGCTTCGCCGCGCAGGTAGGCGCGCAGCATCGCGAGGCCGTCGAAGCCCCAGAACAGCCGGCCGTCGACCTCGAAGGCCGGCACGCCGAACACGCCGCGCGCGATGGCGTCGTCGGTGTTGGCCTTGAGCTGCGACTTGACCGCGTCGCCGCTCGCGTCGCGCTGCTGCCGCAGCGCCGCCGCGAGCGCCGCCAGGCGCGTCGCGTCGCCGGGCTCCTCGCCGCTGCGCCAGACATCGCGAAACACGGTCTCGGCCACCTGCCGGCTGATGTCGCCGTCGGCGCTGGTCGCCAGCGCCAGCCGCAGGTGCGGCAATGGGTTGTAGGGGTGCGTCGCGGGCATCCGGATCGGGATGCCGTGCGCCTGGCCGAGCCACAGCACGTGGCGGTAGGTCCAGCTGCGCTTGGCCGGGATCTCGGCCGGGCCGAGCTGGCCGTGGTGCTTGAGCAGCGCGCCAAGCAGCACCGGCCGGTAGGCCACGCTGTAGCTGAGGCCTTCGAGCGCCTGCGGCAGGTGCTCGAAGGCCAGGTAGGCATAGGGCGAGATGAAGTCGAGGTGGCAGGTGAGGTGCTTCATGGCGTGTCTCCGGCGGCGATGCCGAACCCGGCCTCGGCACGCAGTTCGATCGCGCGCCAGATGCTGCGCTTGCCGGCATCGTCCATCCGGCTCCAGGCGGCGATCTCGTCGATGGTGCGCAGGCAGCCCTCGCAAAAGCCCGTGGCCGGCACCATCCGGCAGATCGAGATGCAGGGCGACGGCAGGTCGCCGTGCATGGCGCGTGCGACCGCGGCGCGCGCCGGCAGGGTCGAAAGGGAGGCGATGCTCACACCACGTCCGCGACCGGCGCGCCGGTCAGGCCTTCGAGTTCACGCGGATGCAGTCGAACCACCGCATGCGGATGGCCGGCCGCCGCCCAGATCTCCTCGAAGCGGAACAGCTCGCGGTCGATCAGCATCACCGGTGCCACGGCATGCGCGAACGGCGACACGCCGCCGATCGAGAAGCCGGTCTTCGACTTGACGAACTCGGCATCGGCGCGGCCCAGCTTGCCGACCAGCGCCTCGACCTTCTTCTCGTCGACCCGCTTGTCGCCCGAGGTCACGACCAGCACCGCGGCGTCGTCGGACTTGCGGCGAAAGACGATGCTCTTGGCGATCTGCGCGACCTCGATGCCCAGCGCATCGGCAGCCTGCTGCGCGGTGCGCGCGGCGTCGTCGAGCATCCGCGGCGCGTGGCCATGGCCCTTGTCCTGCAGCAGGCGGGCGACTCGCTGCACGCCCTCCGGCAATGAAGTCAGCTCGGCACCGCACATGTCAGTTGGCCCGCTTGTTGCGGATCGCTTTGGATGCCCGCGAATTGGGCTCGCGGCCGAGTGCGTCGCTGATGTAGACGCCGGCATCGATCAGCAGATCCAGGTCGATGCCGGTCTCGATGCCCATGCCGTGCAGCATGTAGACCACGTCCTCGGTCGCGACGTTGCCGGTCGCGCCCTTAGCGTAGGGGCAGCCGCCGAGCCCGGCGGACGAGGTGTCGTACTGCCAGACGCCCAGCTCGAGGCTGGCCAGCGTGTTGCCCAGCGCCTGGCCGTAGGTGTCGTGGTAGTGGCCCGAGATGTCGTCGACACCGTAGTGCCTGAGCGTGGCCTCGATGGCGCGCTGCACCTTCAAGGGTGTGCCGACGCCGATGGTGTCGGCCACGCCCACGTGCTGCACGCCGATCTCCTTCATGAGCCCGGCCAGCATGTCGACCCGCGACGGCGCGATCTCGCCCTCGTAGGGGCAGCCCACGGTGCAGGACATCGCGCCGCGCACGTGGATGCCGTGCTCGCGCGCCGCCGCCACCACCGGCCGGAAGCGCTCGATGCTCTCGGCGATCGAGCAGTTGATGTTGCGCTGGCTGAAGGCCTCGCTGGCGGCGCCGAAGACCACGATTTCGTCGGGCCATTCTTCGCGCGGCGCGGCGATCGCGGCCTCGAAGCCCTTCATGTTGGGCGTCAGCACCGAGTAGCGCACGCCGGGCTTGCGCCGCAGGCCGTGCATGACCTCGGCGTTGTCGGCCATCTGCGGCACCCACTTGGGCGAGACGAAGCTGGTGACCTCGATCTCCTTCAGGCCGGCGTCCTGCAGGCGGTGCACCAGGCCGATCTTGATCCCGGCCGACACGGGTTGCTTCTCGTTCTGGAGGCCGTCGCGCGGGCCGACGTCGACGATCTTGACTTTGGAAGGGAGGTTCATGGGCTCGCTCGTGGTCGATGAAAGGGCGAACGCCATTTTCTCCGCATCCGGAGCATCCCGGTGCTCAGTAGGATTTCGGCAGGCCCAAGGCCTTTTCGGCAATGAAGTTGAGGATCATCTGCGGGCTGACCGGCGCGATGCGCGGGATGTAGCTCTCGCGCAGCAGCCGCTCGACATGGTATTCCTTCGCGTAGCCCATGCCGCCGAGGGTCAGGACCGCGTTCTGGCAGGCGTCGTGGGCGGCTTCGGCGGCCAGGTACTTGGCGCTGTTGGCCTCGATGCCGCAGGGCGCGCCGGCGTCGTAGAGCGTGGCCGCCTTCAGCATCATCAGGTCGGCCGCCTCCAGGTTGGCCCAGGCACGCGCGAGCGGGTGGGCCACGCCCTGGTTCTGTCCGATCGGCCGGCCGAACACCACCCGCTCCCTGGCGTACTGCGCCGCGATGCGCAGCGCCGCGCGGCCGATGCCGATGGCCTCGGCCGCGATCAGGATGCGCTCGGGGTTGAGGCCATGCAGGATGTACTCGAAGCCCCGGCCCTCCTCGCCGATGCGGTCGGCCTCGGGCACTTCGAGCCCGTCGATGAACAGCATGTTGGAGTCGACCGCCGCGCGGCCCAGCTTGTGGATCTCGCGCACCTCGACCCGGCTGCGGTCCAGCGCGGTGTAGAACAGCGTCAGGCCCTCGGTCGGCTTCCTGACCTCGTCGAGCGGCGTGGTGCGCGCCAGGATCAGCATGCGGTCGGCCACCTGGGCGGTCGAGATCCAGATCTTGCGGCCATGCAGCAGGTAGCCGCCGCCGGGCTGCCGCACCGCCTGGGTCTTGAGCCGCGTCGTGTCGAGCCCGGCGTCGGGTTCGGTGACCGCGAAGCAGGCCTTCTCGGCGCCGGCGATCAGCGGCGGCAGGAAGCGCTGGCGCTGTGCCTCGCTGCCGAACACCACCACCGGATTGAGCCCGAAGATGTTCATGTGGATGGACGACGCGCCCGACATGCCGGCGCCCGACGCGCTGATGGCGCGCATCATCAATGCCGCCTCGGTGATGCCGAGCCCTGCGCCGCCCTGGGCCTCGGGCATCGCGATGCCGAGCCAGCCGCTGGCCGCCACGGCGCGGTGGAACTCGTGCGGGAAGGTGGCGCTGTCGTCGTGCGCGCGCCAGTAGTCGGCGGGGAAGTCTTCGCACAGGCGTTCGATGGCCGCCACCAGCGCGCGCTGGTCGTCGTCGAGGGAGAAATTCATGGGAGTGGCTCGTCGGTAGGGGACGTGGGCTGGAGGGTCGTGCCGTTGGCCAGCAGGGCCGCGATCTCGCCGGCGTCATAGCCGGCTTCGCGCAGCAGCTCGACGCTGTGTTCGCCGATGCGCGGCGCCGGGCGGCGCAGCGCGGCCGGCGTCTCGCCGTAGCGCCCGATCGGGGCGGGCGTGCGCAGGCGGCCTTCGCTCGGATGATCGACCTGGCGGAAAAAGCCGACCGCGCGCAGATGCGGATCGTCGAGCAGGCTTTGCGTCGTGTGCAGGCGCGCCACCGGGATGTCGGCCGCTTCGAGCGCGGCCAGCCACTGATCGGAGGTGCGCGTCGCCATCAGCTCGGCCACGAAGGCATAGACCTCGCCGATGTGGGCGGCCCGCGCCGTGTGGCTGCCGAACACCGGCGAGTCGCGCAGCTCGGGCCGGCCGATGACGTCGAAGAAGGCCAGCCACTGCTTGTCGTTGTAGATCAGCACGCTGAGATGGCCGTCGGCCGTCGCATAGGGCTTGCGGTGCGGGGCCAGCAGCCGCGCATAGCCGGTCGGACCGATCGGCGGCTCGAAGCTGTGGCCGCCCAGGTGGTCGCCCATCACGAGCTGAGACAGGGCCTCGAACATCGGCACTTCGACCGCCTGGCCGCGCCCGCTGCGCTGCGCATGCAGCACCGCCGCCAGCAGCGCGATGGCCGCCTGCAGGCCGACCGCGCGATCGGCCAGCGTGACCGGCGCATAGCGCGGCGCGGCGCCGCTTTGCTGCGCGAACAGCGAAGCGATGCCGGTCGCGCCCTGGATCAGGTCGTCGTAGGCCGGCTTGCCTGCGTAGGGGCCGTCCTCGCCGTAGCCGAAGCAGCCGATGTAGACGATCTTCGGGTTGGCCGCGGCGACCGCCGCGTGGTCGAGCCCGAGGCGGGCCATCGCCTGCGGCCGCGTGTTGTAGATGAGGGCGTCGCAGCCCGCGGCGAGCCGCAGGCAGGCGTCGCGGCCCGCCGGCTGCTTCAGGTCCAGCACCACCGAGCGCTTGTTGCGGTTCAGGTGCAGCGCCATCGCGCCCATGCCGGCATGGCGCATCGGGCCGACGGCGCGCAGGTTGTCGCCGGCCGGCGGCTCGACCTTGATCACGTCGGCGCCGAGATCGCCGAGGATCTGGGTCGCGTACGGTCCCATCACCACCGCCGTGAGGTCGAGGATGCGGATGCCCTGCAGCGGGCCGCCGCCGGCCGTTGCGTCGACGCTCGTCATTCGGGCTGGATGCCGGCGGCTTCGACCAGCTTCTTCCACTTGCCGAGCTCGGCCACGGTGAAGCTGCCCAGCGCTTCCGGCGTGCTGCCGAAGGCGTCGAAGCCGAGCTTGGCCACGCGCTCGCGGAAGACCGCGCCATTGGCCATGCCGGCCAGTGCCTGGTTGAGTTTCGCGACGGTGTCCTTCGGCATGCCGGCCGGGCCGTAGACGCCGTTCCAGGAGGTGATGTCGAAGCCCTTGAGCGCCGGCGTGTCGGCCAGCGGCGGCAACTCGGGAAAGAGCTGGGTGCGCTCCTGGGTCGTGACCGCGATGGCGCGCATGCGGCCGGCCTGGACGGTGGCCAGCCCGGCGGCCAGGTCGACCACCATCATCGACACCTGGCCGCCGATCAGGTCGGCGATGGCCGGCGGCGTGCTCTTGTAGGGCACGTGCAGCATCGGGATGCCGCTCATGCGCGACAGCGTGGCGCCGCTCACGATGCCGGTGCTGTTGCCGCTGGCGTAGCTGAGCTTGCCGGGATGGGCACGGCCCCAGGCCAGCAGCTCGTCGACGTTCTTCACCGGCAGGTCGTTGTTGACCACCAGCATGAAGGGCAGGTTGCCCATGCGGCTGATCGGCGTGTAGTCCTTGACCGGGTCGTAGGGCAGCCGCTTGAACAGGCTCGGGTTGGCCGAGTGGGTGGTGTTGGTGGTCATGAACAGCGTGTAGCCGTCGGGCGCCGCCTTGGCCACCGCCTCGGCCGCGATGACGCCGTTGGCCCCGGCGCGGTTGTCGACGATCACCGAGCCTTTGAGGGCCTCGCCGAGCATCTGCGCCGTGATGCGCGCCACCGCGTCGGTGCCGCTGCCGGCCGCGAAGGGCACCACCAGCCGGATCGGCTGCTTCGGGTAGCCCGCGTCCTGCGCGAAGGCCCACGGCATGGCACTCCCGAGACCGAGTCCGGCTCCGAGTGCAATGAAGCGGCGGCGGTCGCCCGTGCCGCGGCTGTCGATGTTCTTCTGCATGCCTGTCTCCCTTCTGTTGTCGATGTCACGGTCGAACCACCCGATCGGGCAATTCCTCGTACGGCGGGCTGTAGACCACCAACACCCGCACCGGCTCTTCGCTCACCACGGTGAAGCTGTGCATCGCGCCGGCCGGAAAGAAACAGCAGTCGCCCGGCCCCAGTTCCTGCCGTTGCCCATTGACTTGCGCCACGGCGCGGCCCGCCAGCAGGTAGCAGACCTGCTCGATGCCCGGATGCGCATGCGGCAGCGCGCCCTGGCCCTTCTGGATATGGCCGACCAGCATCTCGATCTGCCTGGCGCCGACGGTGTCGGGGCCGATCAGGCGCTTGTTGAGCGTGCCGGTGTGGTTGGCCGGGTGGTAGCCGGGGATCTCGGCTTCGCGGATGAAGTAGCGCGGGTCGGATGGGTTCATGCGCGCGCTCATCGTTTGCGCGGCGGCGCTGCGGTCGCGGTGCGCTGCGGCTCTTCGATCGACCGGCAGGCGGCGCGCAGCATCGCCGCCATTTCCTCGATCCGCGGCTCGACCCGATAGCGCGGTCCGGCGATCGAGATGGCGTAGGGCTGGCCGCCGACGTGCACCGGCCAGGCGATGCCGGCGAGGTCGGGAATGCTCTCGCCGAGGTTGGCGTACCAGCCGCGGGCGGCCGAGCGCTCCAGTTCAGCTTCCAGGGCGGTCGTGCTGGTCAGCGTCGCATCGGTCAGGCGCGCGAGCCGTGTGGCCTTGAGGCAGTCCCGCAGGGCGTCGGGCGTCAGGGTGGAGAGCAGTGCGCGCCCCATCGAATTGGCATAGGCCGGCCGGGTCTCGCCGGCAGCGGTGGTGTAGCGGATGCTCTGCGGCGCATCCACCACTTCGAGATACACCACCAACCCGCCCTCGCGCAGCTTGCCGAAGACCACCGTTTCACGCGCGCTGTCGCGCAGTTCGAGCAGCGCCGGCTTGACCCGGTCGAGCACCGGATCGTGGGCCGCGATCACCTGCGCCATCGCCAGCAGGCGGCTGGTCGGGTAGTAGCCCTGGCGGCGGCCGGTCTCGTAGAGATAGCCGCGCTCTTCGAGGGTTCGGATCAGGCCGAGGCAGCTCGACACCGGCATGTCGAGCAGGCGCGCCATCTCGGACAGCGCCAGCGGCTGCTTCTCCTGCGCGAAGGCTTCGATGATCTCGAAGACCCGCAAGGCTGTTTTCACACTCATGAATTTATTTTCATGGATGTGAATTAAATTGGGTTCAGGGTTTGTACGGGTCCTTCAAAGCCCGCCACGTGGTCCGCTGGGCGGATCGCGGACTCGCCGGGAAAACGCAGCCCATGTGGTCTGCGCGGAGGACGACCCTTGAGCAGCCGACGCCAGTCGCCCCGACTCCACGCGCGCCTCCCGCAGCAGGCCGTCCCAGTCGTCGGGCGGATGCCCCGTCTGCAGCATCTTTGGAGAATCACTTCGAACGCCACCCTGGCGATGGCGGCCAGCCGTTTGGTGCCTGGTCGAGCAAAACCTGGAGTTGGTGCAGGAATGGCGGGTGGGCGAACAACGTCCAGCCGTTGACGACCAGCGGAGCCGCGGTGGGCCATGGCGGTTCCGCAGAAGGCTGCAAAGCCGGGTGGCCATGCAATTGCATTGTCATCGCCACCCCGGCGCTCAGTACCCCCGCCCCGCGTCCACCACCCCGGCGATCGCCTCCCCCCGCTCTATCGCCCGGATCTTCCCGGCGATCTGCGCGATGGAGGTGTCGCGCTCGGTGCGCGCCGAGCCGTGCGGCGTCACCGTGATCTTCGGGTGCGACCAGAACGGATGCCCGGCCGGCAGCGGCTCGACGTTGAAGACGTCGAGCGTGGCGCCGGCGAGCTGGCCGCCGTCGAGCAGCGGGATCAGGTCGTCGTCGACCAGGTGGGCGCCGCGCGCCACGTTGATCAGGTAGCCGCCGGGGCGGCCGCCGTTCAGCTTGGCCAGCGTGTCGCGGTTCAGGATGCCGCGCGTCTCGGGGGTCAGCGGCAGCAGGTTCACGAGCACGCGGCTGGCGCCGAGAAAGTCGTCGAAGCCGGCCGCGCCGGCGAAGCAGCCGACCCCGTGGATCTGCTTCGGCGAACGGCTCCAGCCGTTGACCGGAAACTCGAACTGCCCCACCGCCTTGGCGACGCGCTCGCCCAGCACGCCGAGTCCCATCACGCCCACCGCGAAATCCCTGCGCTCGCGCGGCTTGCGATAGCTCCAGCGGCCGGCTCGCGCTTCGGCCTCGTAGGCGTCGAACTCACGAAAATGGCGGATCAGCGCATGGCAGACGTACTCGGCCATCTGCACCGACATGCCGGCATCGTCGAGCCGCACCACCTGGGTCTGCGGCGCCACCTTGAGCTTGAGCAGCGCATCGACGCCGGCGCCGATGTTGAACAGCCCGCGCAGGCCCGGCTGCTCGTCGAGGAACTGCTGCGGCGGGGCCCAGACGACCGCGTGGTCGGCGGGCGCGGCGCCGGGCGCCCAGTTCTCCACCTCGGCCTCGGGCAGGGCGGCGCGGAGACCCTCGATCCAGGGATCGGGGCGGTTGTCGGTGAGGCAGACGGTGATTCTTAGGGGAGATGTCATCCCCCAAGCTTAAACAGTGATGCGCAGCAGCTCAGCCCCCTCGGCAACCTGATCGCCAGGCCCGTAGAGAAGCTCCTCGACCGTGCCATCCGCCGGCGCCGCGATCGTGTGCTCCATCTTCATCGCCTCCATCACGGCCAGCGGCTGGCCGCGGCTGACCTTGTCGCCCGCCTTGACCGCGAAGGACACGACCTTGCCGGGCATCGGCGCCGTCAGCCGACCGCCTTCGGCATGGGTCTCGCCCGCATGCGCGAGCCGGTCGATGGCGAGGATGCGGGTCGCGCCCTCGGCGCCGAACACATGGGCCGTGTCCTCGTCCTGGTAGACGTCGAGGGTATGGCGCTGGCCGTCGAACTGCAGCTCGAGTTCGCCCGAGGGGAAGCTGCCGATCACCAGCGGGCCGGCCACGTCGCCGACCTGCAGCCACAGCGCGCCGTCGTGCAGGTAGCGCAGCGTGGCGCTCTTCGGCTCGCCGCGGAATTCGAACTCGAACGGCCGCGTCGCCACCCCATGCGACTGCCAGCCATCACGCCGGCTGAACGGATCGGCGCTCGCGCCCGCCGCCTCGGCCAACAGGGTGCGCGCGATCGATGCCGCGGCCGCCAGCGGCAGCCCGAGCGGCTCCTGGTCGAACAGCACCGAGCGCTCGCGCTCGATCAGCGCGGTGTCGAGCCGGGCATTGGCGAACGAATCGGTGCGCAGGATGCCGCGCAGGAACTGCACGTTGGTCGCCACGCCGACGATATGGGTCTGCGCCAGCGCCAGGTCCAGCCGCGCCAGCGCTTCCTCGCGCGTGGCGCCATGCACGATCAGCTTGGCGATCATCGAGTCGTAGAAGGGCGAGATGACGCCGCCCTCGCGCACGCCGTCGTCGATGCGCACGCGGCTGCGCTGGAAGGCGGTCGCCTGCGGCTTGCGGTAGACCCGCAGCGTGCCCGTGGCGGGCAGGAAATTGTTGTCGGGGTTCTCGGCGCAGATCCGCGCCTCGATCGCGTGGCCGTGGATCTGCAACTGCTCCTGCTTCAGCGGCAATGCTTCGCCCGAAGCCACGCGCAGCTGCCATTCGACGAGGTCGAGCCCGGTGATCGCCTCGGTCACGGGATGCTCGACCTGCAGCCGGGTGTTCATCTCCATGAAGAAGAAATTCATCTCCGCATCGCCGCGCTGCTCGACGATGAACTCGACCGTGCCCGCGCCGACGTAGTTCACCGCCCGCGCCGCCGCCACCGCCGCCTCGCCCATCTGCTTGCGCATCGCCTCGGTCATGCCGGGCGCGGGCGCTTCCTCGAGCACCTTCTGGTGACGGCGCTGCACCGAGCAGTCGCGCTCGAACAGGTAGACGTAGTTGCCCAGCGTGTCGCCGAAGACCTGGATCTCGATGTGGCGCGGCCGCTGCACGTATTTCTCGATCAGCACCGCGTCGTCGCCGAAGCTGTTGATCGCCTCGCGCTGGCACGAGGCCAGGGCGGCCGCGAAGTCGCCCGCCTTGTCGACCACCCGCATGCCCTTGCCGCCGCCGCCCGCGCTGGCCTTGATCAGCACCGGGTAGCCGATGCGGTCGGCCTCGCGCTGCAGCAGCGCCGGGTCCTGGTCGCTGCCGTGGTAGCCGGGCACCAGCGGCACCTCGGCTTTTTCCATGAGCTGCTTCGACTCCGCCTTCAGGCCCATGGCCTTGATCGCCGACGGCGGCGGGCCGATGAAGACCAGCCCGGCATCGGCGCAGGCCTGCGCGAATTCCTCGTTCTCGCTCAGGAAGCCGTAGCCCGGGTGCACCGCCTCGGCACCCGTGGCCTTGGCGGCTTCGAGGATCTTCTCCCAGCGCAGGTAGCTGTCCTTGGGCGCGCTGCCGCCCAGGTACACCGACTCGTCGCAGGCGCGCACGTGGTTGGCGTGGGCGTCGGCGTCGGAGTACACCGCCACCGTCCGGATGGCCATGCGGCGCGCCGTCGAAGCCACTCGGCAGGCGATCTCGCCACGGTTGGCGATCAGGATCTTCTTAAACATTCGATGAGTCTCCAGGAGAATTTTTCTTGAGCTGGAAGGCGGGCACCACGCCAGGATCGGACCGGCCGCTGAAGATCCGAGCCACACGGCCGAACAAGGCTTTGAGGAAGCGCCAGCTCTTGCGGATCAGCCAGACGCTGAGCACCAGCACGGCGATGAACAGCAGTCCGAACACCAGCGGATGCGCCACCGCCAGCCACAACCCGACCGGCACGGCGGTGTCTTCGACCAGCGAGGCGCCCACATTGGTGAAAGGCTCGGGCGAGGTGTTGATCGCGGCCCGGGTGGTGGCCTTGGCCGCATGCGCCGTGGCCGCGAAGCCGCCGCCGACCAGGGCCGCCACCAGCGCCATCGCGGCATGGTCGGCACCGAACACGCCGGCCGCCAGCGCCGCCCCGGCGGGAATGCGGATCGCGGTATGGACCATGTCCCAGATCGAATCGAGGCCCGGGATCTTGTCGGCGAAGAACTCGACGAAGACCATGAAGCCGCTGGCCGCCAGCACCACCGGATGGGCCAGCAGCTGCAGGCCGCTGGGCAACGGAATCCAGCCGAGATAGCCGGCCAGGCCGGTCAGCAGCACCACCAGGTACAGGCGCACGCCGCTCGCCCAGCCCAGCGCCGCGGCCAGGGCGAGCAGCTGCGGCATGTCGAGCGCGTTCATGGCGTCAGCCAGGAAGGCTTGCGCTTCTGCAGGAAGGACTGCACGCCCTCGCGCCCTTCGTCGCTGGCGCGGATGTCGGCGATGCCCTCGACCGTCTTCGCGACCAGCGCATCGTCGATCTCCCGGCCGGCGACATCGGCGATCAGCGTCTTGCAGGCCCGCACCGCGGCCGGGCTGGCGCCGGTCAGCGCCTTGACGATCTCGGCCACCTTGGCATCGAGCGCGTCGGCGGCCACCACCTCGTGCACCAGGCCGATGCGGTGCGCCTCGGCCGCTGCGAAGCGCTCGGCCGTGAGGAACCAGCGCTGTGCTGCCCGCGTGCCCATGGCGCGCAGCACGTAGGGGCTGATGGTCGCCGGCACCAGGCCGATCTTGACTTCGCTCAGGCAGTACCAGGCGCTGTCGGCGCTGACCGCGATGTCGCAGGCGGCGACCAGCCCCATGCCGCCGGCATAGACGTCGCCCTGCACGCGTGCGATGGTGGGCTTCGGGCAGTCGGCGATGGTGCGCAGCATCGCGGCCAGCTTGCCGGCGTCGGCGAGGTTCTCGGCGCGCGAATAGTCGGCCATGCGCCGCATCCAGTTCAGGTTGGCGCCGGCGCAGAAGGCCGGGCCGTTGGCGCCGAGCACGATGGCCCGGACCTGCGGCGCGGCGCCGGCCTCGATGAAGGCCTGCGTCAGCTCGGCGATCACGATGTCGTCGAAGGCATTGCGGGCCTCGGGCTGGTCGAGCCAGATGCGTGCGACCGCGCCGTCGACCGTGACACTCAGTTTGGTGAAGGAGTCCATGGCCGTGCTCACATGCGGAAGATGCCGAACTTCGGCTCGGGAATCGGCGCATTGCGCGACGCCGCCAGGCCCAGCGCCAGCACGCGCCGCGTGTCGGCCGGGTCGATGATGCCGTCGTCCCACAGCCGCGCCGTGGCGTAGTACGGGTGCCCCTGCACCTCGTACTGCTGGCGGATCGGCGACTTGAAGGCTTCTTCTTCTTCCGCGCTCCACTGCCCGCCCTTGGCCTCGATGCCGTCGCGCTTGACCGTGGCCAGCACGCTGGCGGCCTGCTCGCCGCCCATCACGCTGATGCGCGCGTTGGGCCACATCCAGAGGAAGCGCGGCGAGTACGCCCGCCCGCACATGCCGTAGTTGCCGGCGCCGAAGCTGCCGCCGATGATGATCGTGAACTTGGGCACGTTGACGGTGGCCACGGCCGTCACCATCTTGGCGCCGTGGCGCGCGATGCCCTCGTTCTCGTACTTGCGCCCGACCATGAAGCCGGTGATGTTCTGCAGGAACACCAGCGGCGTCTTGCGCTGGCCGCACAGCTCGATGAAGTGGGCGCCCTTCTGCGCCGACTCGCTGAAGAGGATGCCGTTGTTGGCGACGATGCCCACCGGCATGCCCTCGATCTCGGCGAAGCCGCACACCAGCGTGCTGCCGAAGCGCGACTTGAACTCGTGGAACTCGCTGCCGTCGACGATGCGGGCGATGATCTCGCGCACGTCGAAGGGCTTGCGGGTGTCGGTGGGGATGACGCCGTAGAGCTCCTCGGCCGGAAAGGCCGGGGCCGGGATGGCGTGCGCCGGCGGCGCCTCTGCCGCGGCCTTGCGGGCGTTGAGGTTCGCGATCGCCGAGCGCGCCAGCGCCAGCGCATGCAGGTCGTTCTGCGCCAGGTGGTCGGCCACGCCCGACAGCCGCGTGTGGACGTCGCCGCCGCCCAGGTCTTCTGCGGTGACGACCTCGCCCGTCGCCGCCTTCACGAGCGGCGGGCCGCCCAGGAAGATGGTGCCCTGGTTCTTCACGATGATGCTCTCGTCGCTCATCGCCGGCACGTAGGCGCCGCCCGCGGTGCAGGAGCCCATCACGACCGCGATCTGCGCGATGCCCTGGGCGCTCATCTGCGCCTGGTTGTAGAAGATGCGGCCGAAGTGGTCGCGGTCGGGAAAAACCTCGTCCTGGTTCGGCAGGTTGGCGCCGCCGGAGTCGACCAGGTAGATGCAGGGCAGGCGGTTCTGCTCGGCGATCTCCTGCGCCCGCAGGTGCTTCTTGACCGTGACCGGGTAGTAGGTCCCGCCCTTCACGGTGGCGTCGTTGCAGACGATCATGCAGTCGACCCCGCTGACCCGGCCGATGCCCGCGATCAGGCCCGCGCCGGGCGCCGCGCCGTGGTACATCGCATGGGCGGCGAGCGGCGCCACCTCGAGAAAGGGCGTGCCCGGGTCCAGCAGCTGCGCCACGCGGTCGCGCGGCAAGAGCTTGCCGCGCGCCGTGTGCTTGCTGCGCGCGGCCTCGCCGCCGCCGGCCTCGACCTTGGCGAACTGCACGTGCAGGTCGTCGACCAATGCCCGCATCGCGGTCGCGTTGGCCTGGAATTCCGCCGAGCGGGCGTTGAGTTTTGTCTCGAGCTTCATGCAGTCTTGTCCTCGTCCAGCCCCAGCTGGTGCTTCATTGCTTCGCGAATCTTGAACTTCTGGATCTTGCCGGTGACCGTCATCGGAAACTCGGTCACGAACTCGATGTAGCGCGGCACCTTATAGTGCGCGATCTGGCCCTTGCAGAAGTCGCGCACCTCGTCGGCCGTCACCTGCTGGCCCGGCTTGGCGATGATCCAGGCGCACAGCTCCTCGCCGTACTTCTTGTCGGGCAGCCCGACCACCTGCACGTCCTGCACCTTCGGATGGCGATACAGGAACTCCTCGATCTCGCGCGGGTAGATGTTTTCGCCGCCGCGGATCACCAGGTCCTTGATGCGCCCGACGATGTTGACGTAGCCCTCGGCGTCCATGGTGGCGAGGTCGCCGGTGTGCATCCAGCCCTCGGCGTCGATCGCCTCGCGGGTCTTCTCGGGGTCTTCCCAGTAGCCGTGCATCACCGAATAGCCGCGGGTGCAGAACTCGCCCGAGCTGCCGCGCGGCACGACGGCGCCGTCGACCGGATCGACGATCTTGATCTCCAGGTGCGGCTGCACCGTGCCCACAGTCGACACCCGCTTCTCGAGCGGCGTGTCGGTCGAGCTCTGGCAGCTCACCGGGCTGGTCTCGGTCATGCCGTAGGCGATCGTGATCTCGCGCAGGTGCATCTGCTCGACCACCCGCTTCATGACCTCGGTCGGGCACGGCGAGCCGGCCATGATGCCGGTGCGCAGGCTCGACAGATCGAAGTCCTTGAAGCGCGGATGATCGAGCTCGGCGATGAACATGGTCGGCACGCCATGCAGCCCGGTGCATTTCTCCGCCTGCACCGTCTGCAGCACCGTGAGCGGATCGAAGCCGTCGTTCGGATAGACGATGGTCGCACCGTGCGTGAGGCAGGCCAGGTTGCCCAGCACCATGCCGAAGCAGTGGTAGAGCGGCACCGGGATGCACAGGCGGTCGACCGGCGACAGCCGCATGCATTCGCCGATGAAGAAGCCGTTGTTGAGGATGTTGCGATGCGTCAGCGTCGCGCCCTTGGGGAAGCCCGTGGTGCCGCTGGTGAACTGGATGTTGATCGGGTCGCTGGCCTTGAGCGTCCTGGCGATCAGGTCGACCTGCGGGTCGTCGGCATCGCCGTTGTCGTGCAGTGCCGAGAAGCGCAGCAGGCCCGGGAGTTCGCCCTCCTCACCCGCCGCATCGATCCACGCCACGGTGCGCAGGTGCGGCAGCCGCGCCGCCTTCAGCGCGCCGGGCGCCGCGTCGGACAGCTCGGGCGCCAGCTCGCGCAGCATGCCGACGTAGTCGCTGGTCTTGAAGCGCTTCATCGTGACCAGCGCCTTGCATGCCACCTTGTTGAGCGCGTATTCGAGCTCCGAGGTGCGGTAGGCCGGATTGATGTTGACCAGCACGATGCCGACCTTGGCCGTGGCCAGCTGCATCAGCACCCAGGGCGCGTTGTTGTGCGACCAGATGCCCACGCGGTCGCCCGGCGCCAGGCCCAGGCCCAGCAGCGCGCTGGCGAGCCGGTCGGCCTCGCGCTGCAGCTCGCGGTAGCTGTAGCGCTTGCCCTCGTGCACGCTGACCAGTGCTTCATGGTCGCCCTGCCGGGCCGCCATGTCGTCGAAGAAGTCGCCGATCGTCTGCTCGATCAGCGGCACATCGGTGGCGCCCTGCGCCATGCTCAGCGTCGGGTTCATCGCGCCTCCGTCAGGCTGTCTCTGCAAACAGCTCGCGGCCGATCAGCATGCGCCGGATCTCGCTGGTGCCGGCGCCGATCTCATAGAGCTTGGCGTCGCGCCACAGCCGCTCGACCGGGAAGTCCTTGGTGTAGCCCACGCCACCCAGCGCCTGGATCGCCTCGCCGGCCATCCAGGTCGCCTTCTCGGCCGAGTACAGGATGGCGCCGGCCGCGTCCTTGCGGAAGGTGCGCGCATGGTCGCTGCGGTCGCAGGCCTTGCCCACGGCGTAAACATAGGCCCGCGTGGCCTGCCAGGTCGAGTACATGTCGGCCAGCTTGCCCTGCATCAGCTGGAATTCGCCGATGCTCTGGCCGAACTGCTGGCGCTCGTGCACGAAGGGCAGCACCGCGTCCATGCAGGCGGCCATGATGCCCAGGGGGCCGCCGGACAGAACCGCGCGCTCGAAGTCGAGGCCGCTCATCAGCACCTTGGCGCCCATGCCCTCGCCGCCCAGCACGTTCTCCTCGGGCACCTCGCAGTTGTCGAAGTAGAGCGGGAAGGTGTTGGAGCCGCGCATGCCGAGCTTGTCGAGCTTGGTGCCGGCCGAGAAGCCCTTGAAGCCGCGCTCGACGATGAAGGCGGTCATGCCGCGGGCGCCCATCTCGGGTTCGGTCTTGGCGTAGATCACCAGCGTGTCGGCGTCGCCGCCATTGGTGATCCACATCTTGCCGCCGTTGAGCACGTAGCGGTCGCCCTTCTTCTCGGCCCGCAGCTTCATGCTGACCACGTCGGAGCCGGCGTTCGGCTCGCTCATCGCCAGTGCGCCCACGTGCTCGCCGCTGACCAGCTTGGGCAGGTACTTGGCCTTCTGCGCCGCGCTGCCGTTGCGGTGGATCTGGTTGACGCACAGGTTGGAATGCGCGCCGTACGAGAGCCCGACCGAGGCCGAGGCCCGCGAGACCTCTTCCATCGCGACGATGTGCGCCAGGTAGCCGAGCTCGGTGCCGCCGTATTCCTCTTTCACGGTCATGCCATGCAGGCCGAGCTCGCCGAGCTTCTTCCACAGGTCGGCCGGAAACTGGTTGTCGCGGTCGATGTCGGCCGCACGCGGCGTGATCTCGTGGGCGGCGAAATCCTGGATGGCGTCGCGCAGGGCGTCGACGGTCTCGCCCAGGTCGAAGTTCAGGCCGGGATCGTGCATGGGTTTGTCTCCTTGGTCGGTCAGGTCCGCGCCGGAACTTTCCGAGGCGGAATGTCGCAGCTTACGCCGTGTGCCGGCGCATTTGGCGCCACAATGGTTGCAAATCGCGCCACCTGAACCGCACGCCGTCATGTCCTCCTCCCCACTCCAGAGCACCCGCCGCGCGGCCACGCCGATGGCCTTTGTGCGAGCGATCGTCGGGGGCTACGAACGCTACGGCGTCGACCCTTCAGGGGCCCTGGCCCAGGCACAGATCACGCCGCGCGAACTGGCCGATCCCCAGGCCCGCGTGACGGCGGCGCAATTCGAGGTCCTGTCGGGTCACGCGATGCAGGAGCTCGACGACGAAGCGCTGGGCTGGTTCCGGCGCAAGCTGCCCTGGGGCAGCTACGGCATGCTGTGCCGGGCCTCCCTGAGTGCGCCCGACCTGGGGGTGGCGATCAAGCGCTGGTGCCGGCACCTGCGGCTGCTGACCGACGACATCACGCTCGAGCTGTCGCAGGCCGGCGGCCTGGCGACCGTGTCGATCACCGAACACCGGCCGCTGGGCGAGTTTCGCGAGTTCTGCCTGGTGTCGAACCTGCGCTTCCTCCACGGCTATGCCTGCTGGGCGATCGATTCGCGGGTGTCCCTCGGCGCCGCCGCCTTTCCGTTCCAGGCGCCGCCGCACCAGGAGGCCTATCCGCTGATGTTCGGCGGCAGCCTGCGCTTCGGCGCCGAGCGGGCCAGCTACAGCTTCGACCCGCGCTACCTGGCGCTGCCGCTGCGGCGCGACGAGGCGGCGCTGCGCACCATGCTGCGGCGCGCCCTGCCGCTCACGGTGCTGCAGTACCGGCGCGACCGCCTGCTGGGGCAACGGGTGCGCGAACTGCTGCGCACCCGCGCCGCGGAAGCCACGACCGCCGAGGACCTGGCGGCCCTGTTGAACCTGTCGAGCCGCACCCTGCACCGCCAGCTGATGGAAGAAGGCGTTTCGCTGCAGGCCCTCAAGGACGAGATCCGCCACCGGACGGCGGCCGACCAGCTGCGCCGGACCGACCGGCCGATCAAGCAGATCGCGCTGGCGGTCGGATTCCGCAATGAGAAAAGTTTCTCGCGCGCATTCAGGGCCTGGTCAGGCGCCACGCCGGGCGAAGTGAGGCGCAACGGCCTGCCGCCGGCCAGCGACACGGCGAATCCGTGAAATAGTGCGCCCGCGGGCACCGAATAGGTGCTCGTCCGACGCAATGGGCACTGGCCTCGGCCTACGATCGGCGCATGCAGCAGATTCCAGACACCGACAGCTCGGCCTTCGCCGACCTGATGGACTTCATCGCGACCTCGGGCCGCACCCGCAACACCGGCTACGTGACCGAGAACGCCGAGCAGCTGGTGTCGCACATGTGGGCGGACCGGGCCCGGGCGATGACGGTGTCGCTCACCACGATGGCCCAGGCGGCGCTGCCGCGCGGCAACGCCTGAGTCTCCTCTGCCCCAGCGAGCCGGTGGCAGCGCCGCTGGCCTCCGACTGTCAGGTTCAGGTGGTGCTCGACTGCAACGCCTGCGTGCCGCCAACCGGGGTCGGAAGGTAGGGGCCGTCGTCATGGGTCGCAGTGACCGCGCTTGGCAACGCCATCTCCGCGATCGACTGCGCGATGCCGCTCAATGAAGGGTTGTGCAGGCCGGCGTCCTTCATGATGGCATCGACGATCGGCTTGGCCACCTGGTATTGAAGGGCGGAGTTCATCACCTGCTCGGGCAGCGTCGCCCCGCCCGATCCATTCATGGCGCCCGCACCCGACCCCATGCCGCCGGGCGCACCGGGCATGCCGTTGACCTGGAACAGACGGATCGAGTCGATCTTCTCCATCGGCTTGGACGCCTTCTCGATGATTTGCGGCAGCGACTGAATCAGTTGCATGCGCACCGACAGATCGATCTGGGCAGCGCCAAGGCGGTTCTTCGCCTCATTGATGGCGGCGATGCCTTCGGCTTCTGCCAGTGCTGCGGCCTTTCGCGCATCGGCCTCGGTGCGCAAGGCCAAGGCCCGGTTCTCGGCCGCCTCACGCTCGGCTTCGGCCCCGACCTTGACGGCAATCGCCTGCTGTTCGGCTTCGCGAGAAGCATCGATCAGTTGGATGGACTTCGCACGCTCGGCGACGACCACCTCCCGCGCGGTCTTGACCAGTTCCTCCGCCCGTACCGACTCGGCCAGCGCGGTGTTGGCCGCCGTGTCCGCCTGGGATTGTTCCTGGGACTTCTGGGCAATGGCGATCGCCGCGTCCTGATTGGCCAATTCGACGGCTTGACGCTGCTCGGCCTGCTTCACGCGCGTCTCGCGTTCGGCCTCGATTTTCTTCTTCTGGATCGAAAGTTCCTTGTCGATCTCGGCGCTGTTGACCGTGCGGTCTGCCTCGATGCGACGCTCCTTCACCAGGCGATCGGCATTGATGCGCACCTCCTCCGCCTCGCGGTGACGCTCCGCCTCGATCTTGGCAATCTCGGCGACCTGTTCGGCCTTGGCATTCGCCACCGCCTGCTGTTGCGTGAGCGTGGCGAATTCGACTTGCCGCGTGATGTCGAGCCGTTGGCGCTCGGCCTCGAGGTTCTTGGTGCGCACCTGCACCTCGGTGTCCTGCTCGATGTCGTTGCGCTGCTTGCGCCGGGCTTCGGTTTCCTCGGTCAGCCGCGTCAGGCCTTCGGCATCGAAGGCATTGTTGGGATTGAAGAACTCCTTGGAAGTCTGGTCCATGCTGGTGAGCGACACCGACTCCAATTCAAGCCCGTTCTTCTCGAGATCCTCCGCCACGGCGTTCTGCACCGCCTGGACGAACTCGCGGCGCTTGTCCTGAAGTTCCTGCATGGACATGGTCGCCGCCGTGGCACGCAACGCATCGACGAACTTGTCTTCCACCAGCATCTTGAGCTGCGCCGGCTCCATCGTCTTGCGCCCCAAGGTCTGCGCCGCGGTGCTGACCGACTCCGTCGTCTGCTTCACCCGTACGAAGAAGGCCGCGGCAACGTCGACCCGCATCCGGTCGAGCGCGATCAAGCTTTGCTCTTCCTTGCGCGAGACCTCGAGCTTGAGCGTGTTCATGTTGACAGGAATGGTCTCGTGAAAGATGGGCAACACGATGGCGCCGCCGTCCATGATCACCTTCTGGCCGCCGAGTCCGGTGCGCACGAAAGCCGTTTCCTTGGTGGCCCGATGGTAGAGGCGGGCAAAGACCACCCCGATCAGCAGCAGCGCAAGCAGGACGATGCCCGATGGCAGGGCGATATTGATGAGCGTGTCGTACATGTGTGTGTTTCCTCCTCGATGAATGGGTGGTTCTTGTCTTTGCAGGCGGGTCGCTACAGCAGTTCGGGGTGCGGGTTGCCGATGCAGCGAAACCGGGCCCCGACCTTCTTGACCAGCAGGACGTCGGCGCCTTCGGCGAAGGATTGGTCCGGGAGGTCGGGCTCGACCATCACGTAGTGGACGTGTCCGTGGGCGTCACGAACCTTGGCTTCCGCCGCCATGCCCTGCCGGGCGTGGCCGCGCACGACCAGACCGACGCGGCCCACTAGGCTTTGCTCGCTCACGGCCGTGGTCTCGTCGCCCGGCATCACGCGTGCAATCAATGCGCCCAGGGCACTCACGGTCGAGAGACCGGCACAGGCGGCCGGGATGCTCGCCCCCCAGGCAGGCAAAAGGCCGCCCCCCATCGAGAGTGCGGCAACCTGAATCACATAGCCGGAGATCGAGAAGCCCGCGAGAAACAGGATCAGCAGCACCAGCAAGGGGACCTTGCCGACATGCAACCAGCCCAACGGGCCGTCTACCCCCTCCGGGGATTCCGGTAGCAGCGCTTCCAGCCATTGCGAAGGGCTGTGGGCGAGCAGGAGGCCGGCTCCCTCGAGGACGCTCAAGCCGACCATGACGCCGAGCGCGGCGCCGAAGGGCCAGGTTTCTGGAGCAGTCAGCAGAATCACTGGCTGCCGGCCTTCAAAGCGGCCAGCCGCTCCGCAATCTTGTTGTCGCGCACCAGCTCCGTGAGGTCGCGCACCTTTGCGGCTTGTTCCAGTGAGCCTTGGCGCCCGTTGGCATCCAGGCCGGTCTGCCGCTGGTAGGTTCGGTCGAACGCCGCCTGCGCAGCCTGCAGCTTGCCCTCGACGTCCCGACCCTTGGCGAGGGACCCACTGACGCCCACCGACTGCGCCGCGCCGCGTGAGACTTCGAACTCGCGGATCGCCCGCTCCATCTCGCGCCGCTTGCCCATCAACGCATCGACATAGCCCGACAGGTCTTTCTCCTGCTGCACCAATTCGGCCAGGCTGGACGCCAACACCGGCAGCTGCGCTTCGATGTCGATTTGGCGGGCAATCCCGGGACGCGCCAGATCCTCCCTGTCCGATGCCACCGCCGATTCGACGGCTGCGGCCAGTTCCTCGTGTTCCCGATTCAGGTGCAGATGCTGCTGCTGCGCCAGGTGCCTGTTGGCGGCGACACGGCCCAGTTCGGCGCGCACCTCGTCCGTCAATTGGTCGACCTCCCTCACCGACTGCTCCATCGCCGCGACCGGCGTCGCGTCCTCCAGCCGATCGACCAGTGCGTGCGCACCGCCCGCGATGAAACGTGTGACTCGTGCGCGCAAACTGTCTGCCATTGCTAGTCTCCTTGGGGTTGATTGAGGGGGGGAATGGCGCGTGCCAATTCGATCAGACGTCCGGCATGGCGCCGGACGACCTGCGGGTCGTAGGCCGCCGCCTCCGTCGTCAGCATCTGGCGCAACAAGGTCTCGGCGAGCTGAAGTGCGCGACGCACCAACTGCGCTTCGAGCAGACGCGCATCGTCAAGCGTCGCAACATGCGCCGACTGCAGCGCCGCACCGAACGCAGGCGCATGTTCCAGCACGGCGGCCACGACCTCCGAATGCTCTCCGCTCTGAAGTTCAAGCGCTGCCAACTGGTCGCGCGCTGAACGCGACAAGTCGCGATGCATCGTCAACGCACCGACATAGTCCGCGCCACCGTCATGAAGCCGCTTGAGCGTCGCGATCGCTTCGCGCATCTTGTCGCTGAAAGTGGTGGCGCCCTCAAGGGGCAAGGCCGAGAGCCATTGGTAGAGATCCTCCGGCAAACGCCCTGAAACCGGGACCATGGATGCAGATGATTTCATTTGAATTCGAATGTACCCAATCAAATTCAAATGTCAATCGGTGGCGCCACGGGCTGCATTCCCCTCAGTCCTGGGCCGCGCCCAGCGACCGCTTCAAGGCCTGGAACTCGGGCGAGCGCTGCAGCACGCTGCGCCCCGCCGCGATCAGCCGGGTCACCTCTTCGTCGCTGATCGAGAATGCGGTCGGCACCTGCAGCAGCCGCTGGCGCAGCTCGCCATCGGCGGCATCGCGCAGGTTGACCTGCACCACATGGATCTCGGCGTCGGGCGCGAACGCATCCGAGCCGTCGGCGCTGCGCGACTTGAGGTCCTCCCGCCACTGGCGCGCCGTGTCGAGCAGGAACTCCTGGGTCTCGAGCGTGGCGCGCGCGCCGGCACCGAACAGCAGCGTGTCGGCCACCCCGCGGACACCGGGCACCCGGTCGCTCTGGTCGATGTTGTTGGCCGGGTCGCGCGCCGAGTTGACGCTGATCACGATCAGCTTGCGCACGCTGCCGCGCGGGATGCCCACCTCCTCGAAGCTCTCGCGCAGGCCGCCGCCGACCAGCGCGCGGTCGAGCAGGCGGCGCACCGCCAGGTTGTCGGCCACGCCGCCGTCGACCAGATGGATGAAGGGGCGGCTCTGCGCGTCGAGGTAGCTGTTGGCCTGCATGCGGAACATGCGGGCCCGGTAGTTGCCGCCGCCGCGCACGGCCAGCCGCGGCACGATGCCACGGTCGCGGCACTCCTGCGAATAGTTCTTGAGCGTCAGCGGGCTCAGCAGGATCGGAACCGCCGACGAGGCCGCGACCGCGAAGGACAGCGGCACGCTCTGCAGGTCCGAGCAGATCAGCTCGAACTGGTCGGAGGTGAATTCGAAGGGCGTGCCCAGCGACATGTCGGTGGCCGCGATCACGAGTTGCGGATGGCGCGCGTTGCGCTCGATGTCGGCGTAGGTCTTGCCCTCGTAGATCTCGTCCAGCCGGCGCGCCAGCAGGTGGCTGCGGCCGTACCAGGGCGATGTCAGGTCATACAGGCTGCCCGGACGCAGCGCCTGCAGGATCAGGCTGTTCTGGAAGTTCTGGCGCAGGAAGTCGCGCTCGAAGTTCTGCAGCTTGTCGGCGCCGAAGGCCGCGTAGTAGGCCGCCAGGATGCTGCCGCCCGAGACCCCGCTGATCACGTCGGTGGCGTCGAGCAGGTCGGCGTGGCGGCCGTTCAGGTCGAACTTGGTGCGCCGCAGCTCCTCCAGCACGCCATAGCCGAAGGCAGCGGCACGGGCGCCGCCGCCGGAAAGCGTGACGGCGACCAGGATCGTCGGGTCGCGGCCCGACTCCGGCGCCATCAGGCTGGAGGGCGGCGGCGCCCGCTCGACCAGCGGCTCGTTGAGCCATGGCCGGATCGACGAACAGCCCGCCAGGCAGGCGGCGATCAAGAGACCGCAGAGCGCGCGCAGGCCGGGCATGCGGCGGGTTTCAGGCGATTGCGGGGCGCCAGTCGGCCAGCAGCGTCGGCAGCTGCGCCATGTCGGCGAAGATCTGCGCCACGCCGACGGCACGCAGCGCTTCGGGCCCGCTGTGGCCCAGATCGCTCGGGCTGTAGCCGAACACGGTGGCGCCGGCGGCGACGCCGGCCATGGCGCCGGTGACCGTGTCCTCGATCACCGCGCAGCGCGCCGGGTCGACGCCGAGCGCCGCAGCCGCCGCCAGGTAGACGTCCGGCGCGGGCTTGGAACGCGGGGTTTCGTGGCCGCTGAAGATCCGGCCGGCGAAGCAGTCGAGGATGCCGATCTTCTCGAGCTGCAACTCGACCTTGTGTCGATCGGCGCCCGAGGCGCAGGCGATGCGGCCGCCCAGCGCCGCGTGCAGCGCGCGCACCGCCTGGGCGGCGTTGGGAATCGCGAGCAGGTCGCGCTCCAGCGCCTCGTTGCGGCGGCCGCGAAAGCCGTGCAGCCACTCGGGCGTGATCGCGAAGCCGGTCCTGGCCTCGATCAGCGCGGCTTCGTCCTTGACCGCCTTGCCGGTGAAGATCCGCATCGATTCCTCGGTGCTGAGCGCCCAGCCCAGCTCGCCGAGCATCTCGGCGAGCACGCGGTTGGTGATGGGTTCGGAGTCGACCAGGACGCCGTCGCAGTCGAACAGAACGGCGTCGAAAGGGATGGAATTCATGGCTGCCATCCTAACCAAATGGCCCCCATCCCTCATGTCACGCTCAGGCCGGCTGGATCGGAATGTAGATCTCGCCGCCCGCCGCCTTGAACTCGGCTGACTTTCCGGCCATGCCGTCCTCGACCGCGTCGGTCGCCTCGATGCCGCGCTGGGCGGCGTACTCGCGCACTTCCTGCGTGATCTTCATCGAGCAGAACTTCGGGCCGCACATCGAGCAGAAATGCGCCACCTTGCTGCTGTCCTTGGGCAGGGTCTCGTCGTGGAACTCGCGCGCCGTGTCCGGGTCGAGGCCGAGGTTGAACTGGTCCTGCCAGCGGAACTCGAAACGCGCCTTGGACAGCGCGTCGTCGCGCGAGCGCGCTCCCGGGTGCCCCTTGGCCACGTCGGCCGCATGGGCCGCGATCTTGTACGCGATGATCCCCTGCTTGACGTCGTCGCGGTCCGGCAGGCCCAGGTGTTCCTTGGGCGTCACGTAGCACAGCATCGCGGTGCCGGCCCAGCCGATCATCGCGGCGCCGATCGCGCTGGCGATGTGGTCGTAGCCCGGCGCGATGTCGATGGTCAGCGGGCCGAGGGTGTAGAAGGGCGCCTCGTGGCAGTGCTTCAGCTGCTCGTCCATGTTGGCCTGGATCAGGTGCATCGGCACGTGGCCGGGGCCTTCGATCATGGTCTGGACGTCGTGCTTCCAGGCGATCTGCGTGAGCTCGCCCAGGGTGCGCAGCTCGGCGAACTGGGCTTCGTCGTTGGCGTCCGAGGCGCAGCCCGGGCGCAGGCCGTCGCCGAGCGAGAAGCTCACGTCGTAGGCCTTCATGATGTCGCAGATGTCCTCGAAGTGGGTGTAGAGGAAGCTCTCCTTGTGGTGCGAGATGCACCACTTGGCCATGATCGAGCCGCCGCGCGAGACGATGCCGGTGCGCCGGTCGGCCGTCAGGTGGATGAATGGCAGCCGCAGCCCGGCGTGGATAGTGAAGTAGTCGACGCCCTGCTCGGCCTGCTCGATCAAGGTGTCGCGGTAGATCTCCCAGCTCAGGTCCTCGGCCACGCCGCCGACTTTCTCCAGCGCCTGGTAGATCGGCACCGTGCCGATCGGCACCGGGCTGTTGCGCACGATCCAGTCGCGCGTGGTGTGGATGTTGCGGCCGGTGGAAAGATCCATCACGTTGTCGGCGCCCCAGCGGATCGCCCACACCAGCTTCTCGACCTCTTCCTCGATGCTGGAGGTCACGGCCGAGTTGCCGATGTTGGCGTTGATCTTGACCTTGAAGTTGCGCCCGATCGCCATCGGCTCGACCTCCGGATGGTTGATGTTGGCCGGGATGATGGCGCGGCCGCGCGCCACTTCCTCGCGCACGAACTCGGGCGTGATGATCTTCGGGATGCGGGCGCCCATCGGGTTGCCGGCCAGCCGCTTTTCGCGCGCTTCGTCGGCCATGTATTCGGCCATCCATTCGCGCCGGCCGTTCTCGCGCAGCGCGACGTACTCCATCTCGGGCGTCACGATGCCGCGCCGGGCGTAGTGCATCTGCGTGACGTTGGCGCCGGCCTTGGCGCGGCGCGGGGTGCGCTGCAGCGCGGCGGCGCCGGCGCGCAGCTCGGCGATGCGCTGGGCGTCGCGGTCGGCATGGGTCGCGCCATCGTCCAGCGCCAGGTGCACGCGGCCGGTGTAGCACTCGGTGTCGTTGCGTTCGGCGATCCAGGCATCGCGCACGCCGGGCAGCCCGCGGCGCACGTCGATGTCGGCGGCCGGGTCGGTGTACGGGCCCGAGGTGTCGTAGAGCGACACCTGCTCGCCGTTGGTGAGCAGGACCTCGCGCACCGGCACGCGCAGGTCGGGCCGGCTGCCGGCGATGGCGCCCTTGGTCGAGGCCGGGAAAGGCTCGCGCGTGAGCGTGAGCAGGGAAGCGAACTTGTCGATGGCATTCATGCGGGGCACTCCTGTTTTGAGAACAACGGGTGCTCCGCGATGCCTCTGGACGGCATCGCTCCACGCAAAGGGAGTGGGGGTGCCGGGGAGTCGCAGCTCTTCTTACGCTGGTATGAACCAGATCAAGTTCGCGGGTTCGGCCGCTTGGCCATCTCAGCACGCATCAGCGTGCACCCCGGAGCGGGTCCGATTCTAGGCCGCCTGGGGCGGCGGGATCAAGCGGAGTGTGCCGCCGCCAACGGCGGCGCGACTGGCCGCATCGGCTCGCCCGCGTGCGCCGCCGCCCACGCATCGAGCCCGCCTGCCAGGACGCTGACCCGCGGCAGGCCGGCGCCCATCAGCACACGGGCCGCCGCGATCGCCGAGGCGTCGTCGGGGCAATCGCAGAAGACCACCAGCTCACGCCCATCGGCAAAGGCCGACAGCCGCTTCGGCAGCTGCTTCAGCCCGATGCCGATCGCGCCCGGGATCGCCCGCGCGTCGAGCGCGCGGGCCTCGTCCGAGCGGACGTCGATCACGGTCGGGCCGGCGCCCGCCGCCAGCGCCTCGCGCAAGGCTTCGACCTGGATGTGGACGATGTCGTCGACCTGCTGCGCCAGCCGGCGTTGCCGCCAGCGCCAGCCGATGAAGGCCGCCAGCGCCAGCACGCCGATCGCCAGCGCGCCCAGGCCAATGTTGGAGATCACCGCCAGCACGTCCTGGATCGCGGCATGGAAGATCCGGCCGACGAACAGGCAAAGAAGGGTCCAGATGAGCGCGGCCACGGTTTCGTAGGCCAGGAAGCGCAGGTTCGACATGCCGAGGGCGCCCGCCATCGGCGGCGCCACCACCGAGACGCCCGGCACGAACTTGGCCGCGATCAGCGACCACCCGCCCCAGCGCCCGAGGATCGATTCGCTGCGCCTGACGCAGGAGTCGGGCGACAGCGAGATCCGGCACAGCAGCCGCATCACGCGGTAGCCCCAGCGGCGCCCAGCCAGGAACCAGACGCCGTCACCGAGGATGTTGCCGAGCACCGCGGCCAGCACCACCGCGGCAAAGGACACTTGCCCGCCGACCGTCAGCCCGCCGGCCACGACCAGGAACGGCACCGCCGGCACCGGCGCCCCGAGGCGCGTCGCCAGCGTGGCGGCGAAGACCAGGGCGGCGCCCTGGCTGGCGAGGAGTGCAACGAAGTCGTTCATGGTGTTCGGGACGTGGCGGCCGGGGCAGGCGCGCGGCTATTGGCCCTGTGGCGGCCGCTCGGCCGCCGCCGGCGCGGCCGCTGCAGCCGATGCAGCCGCTGGCGAGGGCGGGTTGCCGCGCAGGTCGAGATCCGAGAAATAGGCGATGCCGTGGCCGTGGGTGTTGTCGGCGTCGGCCGAGACCGCCACCGCCGTCACGTCGGGCTGGATGTCGCCGGCCTCGCCGCCGAAGGCGCGGCGGTAGTCCGACAGCAGGTTGCGGCGCTCGGCCGTCCAGCTGCCCGGCTTGGCGGCGGCGCCGGATTCGAGCACCACCATGCGGATGCGCTTGGTGAAGGCATTGTCGAATTGGTTGCCCTTGGCTTCCTTGTTGTCCCAGACGTAGCACAGGGTCTCGGTCGGCACCGCTTCGCCGGTGGCGCGGCGCGCCAGCGCCAGGCGGGTGCGCTCGCCGACCGACAGCCGGTCGAGCGGGAAATCGAAGAACACGCAGACCTTGGCTGCGCCGTCGTCGCCGGCGCGGGTGCGCAGGTCGGCGCCCTCGACGAAGGCCTCGACCCGCCAGCGCCAGGCCAGGGTGGCCTTGTCGTTGAGCTCGACCCGGGCCGGATGGACCAGATTCCCGTAGGAATTGTCAGCGTCGACCTTGAGCACCCGCTGGCCGTCGAGCTGATCGACCTCGAAGCGGGTCGGCGACTTGTTGGGCAAGGTGGTGAAATGCCACGGCGCCGGCGGCTGGGCACCGGTCGCGCCCGAGAACGGCGTGAGCAGGTTCCGGTCCTGCGCGCGCGCGTCCGGCGCGGCCATCAGCAGCGCGGCCACGGCCGGCAGCGCCATCGCGGCGCACAGCCGTCCCCGATCCAGCATGCGGTTCGTCCAGCTGCCCATGGTGCACCTCTTGGCCTGCGGCCGGTTGAGCGGTTCGTCGCTGCGCCCTCGGCGCAACGTTCACAGGGTACGGAGTGTGAGGCAGGAGCGGCGCAAGATAAATAGCCCGGAAGGAATCGGTCTGTCGCCACAAAAGACACAATCCGTCGCGTTTGCTATTAAATGTATAGCATTCAATCGAGGCCCTGTGCGAGCCGTCGGGCTTTCCCGACCGGATCGGTCAGTGAAGGTCGCCGTCGATGTAATACCAGCGATGGAGCTGCCCGTCATCCTCTTCGCGCACGAAGCGGCTGCGTTCGTGCAGCCGGCTCGCCACGCCGGCGCTGCTGCGCTGGCGGGCGACGAACTCGACCTCCGCGTGGTCGGCATCCAGCACCGAGCGCGAGCGGACGTCCAGGCCCAGCCACTTCACGGCGGGCTCGAAATCGACGCTCGCCGGTCGCGTGGTGGCGTGCCAGGTGGCCAGCAGGTAGTCGGCGCGTTCGCGCACGAAGGCGGTGTAGCGCGAGCGCATCAGCGATTCGGCATCCGGTGCCGGCGTGTGCGCGAAATCGTCCACGTAGCGGCCGCAGCACTGCGCGTAGGCCAGGGGCAGCTCCCGCCGATCGCGGCGCCCGCAGGGGCAGGGAACACGGGCAGAGCTGGAGGGGGATGCGGACATGAAAAGGGGGTGGGCGAAGGAAAGATCCAGGGCGTATTGTGCAGACGCCCGGAATCACCTCACGCCAAGGCGCGCTGGATGAGCAGCTTCTGGATGTCCGACGTGCCTTCGTAGATCTGGCACACGCGCACGTCGCGGTAGATGCGCTCGAGCGGAAAGTCGTTGACGTAGCCGTAGCCGCCCAGCGTCTGGATCGCGGCGCTG
The DNA here is from genome assembly GCF_030316845.1 of Variovorax davisae. GTDB lineage: Bacteria > Pseudomonadota > Gammaproteobacteria > Burkholderiales > Burkholderiaceae_C > Variovorax > Variovorax davisae. The sequence goes on along the minus strand of NZ_JASZYS010000004.1, from coordinate 35,217 downwards.
CAGACCCGCTCGGCCATCTCGCTGGCGAACAGCTTGGCCATGGCCGCCTCCTTCAGGCAGGGCCGGCCGGCGTCGCGCAGGGCGGCCGCATGCCAGATCAGCTGGCGCGCGGCCTCGAGCTGGGTGGCGCATTCGGCCAGCCGGAAGCCCACCGCCTGCTGCTCGAAGATGCTGCCGCCGAAGGCCTGGCGCTCCTTGGCGTAGGCCAGCGCCACCTCGAAGGCGCTGCGCGCCATGCCCACGCTCTGGGCGGCGATGCCGATGCGCCCGCCCTCCAGCGCGCCGAGCGCGATCTTGTAGCCCTCGCCTTCCTGCCCGATCAGGTTTTCCAGCGGGATGCGGCAGGCGTCGAAGTTGATCTGCGCGGTGTCGCTCGAATGCTGGCCCAGCTTGTCCTCGAGCCGCGCAACGTTGTAGCCGGGCGCATCGGTCGGCACGATGAAGGCGCTCATGCCGCGCTTGCCCGCGCCCTTGTCGGTGACCGCGATGACGATCGCGACCTGGCCGTTCCGGCCGCTGGTGATGAACTGCTTGACGCCGTCGATCACCCAGCCATCGCCTTCCTTGCGCGCCGTGGTGCGCAGCGAAGAGGCGTCGCTGCCGGCCTGGGGCTCGGTCAGGCAGAAGGCGCCGAGCATGCGGCCCTGCGCCAGCGGCTGCAGCCACTGCTTCTTTTGCTGCGCATTGCCGTATCGCATCAGGATCGCGTTGACCGGGCAGTTGGTGACGCTGATCGCGGTGCTGGTGCCGCCGTCGCCGGCCGCGATTTCTTCCAGCACCAGCGCCAGCGTCAGGTAGTCGAGCCCGGCGCCGCCGTCTTCCTCGGGCACGCAGATGCCGTAGGCGCCGAGCGCCGCCAGGCCGGCGTGGGCCTCCTTCGGAAAGCTGTGCTCGCGGTCCCAGCGCGGCGCGTGGGGCCAGAGTTCGGCTTGGGCGAAGGCGCGCACGGCGTCGCGGATGGCTTCCTGGTCAGGGGTCAGCAGCATGGTGGTGGCACTCGGTGAGGGGAGTCAGGGCGTGGGCTTGAGCTCTTGCGCGATCTGGTCGCGGTAGCGCGCAACCATGTCGGCCAGCGGTTCGGGTGCGTCCGTCACCCGGGTCTGGTCGTGAATCATCTGGTTCAGGCTGGGGAGCACGGTGCGCGGCGGCCAGCTCTCGGTCTGCCACAGCGCCGAGCGCATGAAGGCCTTGGGGCAGTGCAGGTAGGCTTCCTTGATCCGCACCTCGATCACCAGCCGCGGCCGCTGGCGCTCCTGCGCGAAGACATCGACGAAGGCCGCTTCGTCGCGCAGGCGGGCGATGCCGTTGACGCGCAGGGTCTCGTCCACGCCGGGGATCATGAAGAGCAGCCCGATGCGCGCATCGGCCAGCAGATTCTCGAACGTGTCGAGCCGGTTGTTGCCGCCGCTGTCCGGCACCAGCAGCGTGCTCGGGTCGGCGACCTTGACGAAGCCCGGAGACCCGCCACGCGGAGAAGCATCGAGCAACCGATCCGGCGCACCCGCACTCGCGATCACGCAGAACGGCGACAGCGTGACGAAACGCCGGCCATGCACGTCGAGCTGCGCGAGCTGCTTGCGCAGCGCCCGCTCGCCGGGCGCCGCGTAGAGCGCGCGCAAGTCGTCGAGGGTACGGATCATGGGCCTACTTGCCCTGGCCCAGGTCCATGATCAGCTTGCTGGCCAGGTACAGCCGGCGCGGGATCGCGCTGGTGTCCACGTACTCGGCCTTGTCGCTGTGGTAGCCGAAGCCGGGCAGGCCCAGGCTCTCGATGACCGGCTTGCCGGCCAGCGCGGCATAGGCGGCGTCTGTGCCGCCGCCCGTGCGCTCGACGATGCCGAGTTCGCCGCCGGCTTCCTTGTAGTAGGCCACGGCCTTGTCGACCAGCTTGCGGCCGCCCTCGCCCGCATTGAAGGCCGGGCGCCCGCGCGTGACCAGCACCTTGACCTCGGCCTCGGGCAGCTTCTTCTGCTGCGCCTTGTGCTCGAGCGTCTTCATCGCGGCGTCGAAGTCTTCGTTCCGGGCGTAGCGCACGTCGGCATTCAGCGTCGCGCTGGCCGGGATGATGTTGGACACCGCGCCGGCCTTGCCGATGGTCCAGTTGAAGCGCAGGCCCTTCGCCTTGTCGTCGATGTCCATGGTGCGCAGCACCAGGTCGGAGGCCTCGACCAGCGAATTGACACCGAGCTCGGGCGCGGCGCCGGCATGCGCGGCCTTGCCCGTGATGTTGACCTGGACATAGGCAATGCCCGAGGTGCCGAGCGAAAGGTCTTCCTTGCCGGCGCCGGTGGGCTCGAACGACAGCACGTAGTCGGCCTTGGCCGCCTCTTCCTGGATCAGGTCGCGCGAGCCGAAGGAACCCTTTTCCTCGTCGGTGTTGAACAGCACCGTGATCGTGCCGAAGTCCTTGAAGCCGCGGTCCTTGAGCAGCTTGAGCGTGTGCACGATGACCGCGTTGCCGCCCTTGTCGTCGGCGATGCCGGGGCCGTAGGCGCGGTCGCCCTCGACCTTGAACGGCGCCTTGGCCAGGATGCCCTTGAGGTAGACCGTGTCCATGTGCGAGAGCAGCAGCAGGTTCTTGCCGCCCTTGCCCTTGAGCTTGCCGACGATGTTGTCGCCGACCACGATGCCGGCCGACTTGCTGCGCGTGACCGTGAATCCGAGCGCCTTGAGCTCGGACTCGAGGTAGCTGCCGGCCGCGCCGATGCCGTCGCCGTCACCGGTGCCGGTCTCGATGTTGACCAAGGTCTCGAGCGTCTTGATGACGGCCGGCTTCTCGGCCGTGGCGGCAGCGAACAGGGCCTGGTCGCGGGTCTGGCTCCAGGCGGCGGGGGCGACGAAGGCGGTGGCGAGCAGCGCGGCCAGCGCGCTGCGGGAAAAAACCGAAGGCATCAACAAGAACTCCGAAGGGAATGAAAAAACGATTCTAGGCAGCGGCTCAGACCAGCTCGATCGCCACCGCGGTGCCTTCGCCGCCGCCGATGCACAGCGTGGCGACGCCGCGCTTCTTGCCGCGCTGCTGCAGGGCGTGGATCAGCGTCACCATGATGCGCGCGCCGCTGGCGCCGATCGGGTGCCCCAGCGCGCAGGCGCCGCCATGGACGTTGACGATGTCGTGCGACACGCCCAGCTCGTGCATCAGCGCCATCGGCACCACCGCGAAGGCCTCGTTGACCTCCCAGAGGTCGACGTCCTTGACGCTCCAGCCGGTCTTCTTGAACAGCTTGGCGACCGCGCCGACCGGGGCGGTGGAGAACCACTCGGGCTGCTGCGCATGGGTGGCGTGGGCGACGATGCGGGCGATCGGCCTGGCGCCGTTCTTCGCCGCGCCGCTGCCGGTCATCATCACCAGCGCCGCGGCGCCGTCGTTGATCGACGAGCTCGACGCCGCGGTGATGGTGCCGCCGTCCTTTTTGAAGGCCGGCTTGAGCGTCGGGATCTTGTCGAGCTTGACCTTGCCCGGGCCTTCGTCGATCTCGATCACGGTGTCGCCGCCGCGGCCCTTGACGGTGACCGCGGCGATCTCGGCCTTGAAGGCACCCGACGTCGTCGCCGCCTTGGCGCGCTCGACGCTGGCGATCGCGAAGGCGTCCTGCTGCTCGCGCGTGAACTTGTACTTGGCCGCGCAGTCCTCGCCGAAGGTGCCCATCGAGCGGCCCGGCTGGTAGGCGTCTTCGAGGCCGTCGAGCATCATGTGGTCGAAGATGCGGTCGTGGCCCATGCGGTAGCCGCCGCGGCCCTTGAGCATCAGGTAGGGCGCGTTGGTCATGCTCTCCATGCCGCCGGCCACCATCACCTCGTGCGTGCCCGCCAGCAGCATGTCGTGCGCCAGCATCGCGGCCTTCATGGCCGAGCCGCACATCTTGCTGAGCGTGACCGCGCCCGCGCTGTCGGGCAGGCCGCCCTTGTAGGCCGCCTGGCGCGCCGGCGCCTGGCCCTGGCCGGCCATCAGGCAGTTGCCGAACAGCACCTCGCCGACGCTGTCGGCCGGAATGCCGGCGCGCTCGACCGCCGCCTTGATGGCGACGCCGCCCAGGTCATGCGCCGAGAGGGAAGAGAAGTCGCCCTGGAAGCCGCCCATCGGGGTGCGGGCGGCGCCGACGATCACGATCGATTCGCTCATGGATTTGCTCCTTCAGTGGTTGTCAGTCGGAAATCAGAAATAGGGGGTGGCGCTGCCGTGCTTGAAGCGCAGCGACTCGTCGTAGGGAAAGACATCCAGCATCTGCCCGGCCTGGATGCGCTGCTTGTGGCTCTGCCAGAAGGCGGCGTCGAGCAGGTCCGCATGGTGGGCCATGAAGGCCTCGCGCACCGCCGGGTTGCCGAGCAGGAAGGGCTCGAAAGTCTCGGGGAACACATCCTTCGGGCCGACGGAGTACCAGACCTCGCCGCTCATCTCGTCCTCCTCGTTGCGCGGCGCCGGCACCTTGCGGAAGTTGCAGTCGGTGAGGTATTCGATCTCGTCATAGTCGTAGAACACCACCTTGCCGCCGCGCGTGACGCCGAAGTTCTTGAACAGCATGTCGCCCGGGAAGATGTTGGCCGCCACCATGTCCTTGATCGCATTGCCGTACTCGATCACCGCGTGCTCCAGTTGCTTGCTCGCGCGCCTGGCGTGCTCGGGCTGCGCCAGCAGGTCGAAGGACTCCTGCAGGAAGAGGTTCAACGGGATCATGCGGCGCTCGATGTAGACGTGCTTGACCACCACCTCCATCTCCCCGTTGCCGTCGCGGTCGCCGATCTCGAGCTGGCTCGGCGCGAACTTGCGGATCTCCTCGATCAGCTCGGGCTCGAAGCGGTCGAGCGGAAAGCCGACGTCGCTGTACTCCAGGGTGTCGGCCATCCGCCCCACGCGGTCGTGCTGCTTCACGAGCAGGTACTTGCGCTTGATCTGCTCGCGCGTGGTGTCCTTCTGCGGCGGGTAGAAGTCCTTGATGACCTTGAACACGTACGGGAACGAGGGCAGGTCGAACACCAGCATCACCATGCCCTTGATGCCCGGCGCGATGCGGAACCGGTCGCTGGAATAATTCAGGTGGTAGAGAAAGTCGCGATAGAACAGCGTCTTGCCCTGCTTGGCCAGGCCGAGCGCGTTGTAGATCTCGGCGCGCGGCTTGCGCGGCATCAGCGAACGCAGGAACTGCACGTAGGCCGAGGGCACCTCCATGTCGACCATGAAGTAGGCCCGCGCGAAGCTGAACAGCATCTGCAGGTCTTCCTCGCCGAACAGCGCCGCGTCGACATAGAACCGGCCCTCGGCGTCGTGCAGGATCGGCAGCGCGAACGGCATCTCGATGAAGCCGTTGTTGATCTTGCCGACCACGTAGGCGCCCTTGTTGCGATAGAACAGCCCCGACAGCACCTGCAGCTGGAAATTGGCGCGCAGCTTGACCTGGTGGAAGCGCCCGAGGATCGCCACCGCCACGCGCTCGGCGTCGCGGCGCCGGTCGGCAAAGCGCCCTTGCAGCGCGTAGTCCTCGAGCATCCGCTCGACCGTGTCGGCCAGCGTCTCGCGTTCGGGGTAGTAGGCGCGGTAGGTCGGCGCATCGCGCGGCTCGATGTACTCGGTGCTGATCGCCGGCCGCACGAAGATGAAATCGTTCTGGAAGTAGGCCCGGTGCAGGATCTTGGTCGTGACCGAATTGAAGAAGCTCTCGGCCAGCTCCGGCTGGTGGTGGTCGACCAAGAGGCCGATGAAGTGCAGCTTGACCTGGTGCCAGACCTCCATCGGCTGCTCGCCGGCCTTGAACTCCTTCTCGAGGCGGGCCACCGCCTCGCCCACCCGCAGGTCGTAGAACTCGATGCGCTCGCGCTGGGCCCGCTGCTGGCCATGCCAGTCGGCGGTCTCGAAGCGGTGCTTGGCGCGCGCCGACTCGGCGCGGAACAGCCGATAGTGCCGATCGAAGCCGTCGCGCATCGCCCGCGCGATGTCATAGGCGAGCGGCGAATCGAGGCGCTGCGGGAACATGGGCCGATGCCGGGCTACTTGATGTATTCGGAGGTGCCCGTGTCCGCCGGCTTGCTCCACTTGTAGCGGATGCGCTGGACGGCGGCGCGGTACTGGTTCTCCATCGGCTTGGTGCCGTCCACGGTCAGCTCCAGGTCCTGGATGAGGCCGTCGTGCACGCCGAAGGCCCAGCCGTGGATCGTGACCGACTGGTTGCGGCTCCAGGCATCCTGCATCACGGTGCTGACGGCCACGTTGACCACCTGCTCCGCCACGTTCAGCTCGCACAGCGCGTTGGCGCGCGCGGCCTCGGGCAGGCTGTCGAGCATCACGTGGTGGCGGTCGCGCACGTCCTGGATGTGGCGCAGCCAGTTGTCGGCGATGCCGATGCGCGCGCCTTCGAGCGCGGCCTGGACGCCGGAGCAGCCGTAGTGGCCGACCACCATGATGTGCTGGACCTTGAGCCGCTCGACCGCGAACTGGATCGCCGACAGCGCGTTGAGGTCGGAGTGCACCACGATGTTGGCGACGTTGCGGTGCACGAACACCTCGCCCGGCTCGAGGCCGGTGATCTGGTTGGCGGGCACCCGGCTGTCGGAGCAGCCGATCCACATGTACTTGGGGGTCTGCTGCTTCACCAGGCTGGTGAAGAAACCGGGCCGATCGCGCTCCATGCGCGACGACCAGGCGCGGTTGTGAGCGAACAGGTCCTCGAGGGAGTCGGGCTTGTTTTCGATGGTCATTTTTCGTGATGAAAGAGTTGGGGGGATGCGCCGGCCGGGCTCAGCGCGCTTTCGGCTTCGACGCGCGCGCCAGCGCCGCCCGGGCCTGTTTTTCCTGCGCCCGGACCTCGTCCAGGTTGGCTTGCAGTTCGGCCAGCTGCGCTTCGAGCTGTTCGCGGTGGGCGCCGAGCACGCCCAGGAAGCGCTCCAGCTGCACGGCGGTGTCGCGCGGACTGTCGTACATGTCGAGTATCTCGCGCGCCTCGGTCAGCTTCAGGCCGAGCCGCTTGGCGCGCAAGGTCAGCGTCAGCCGGGCCCGGTCGCGGGAGGTGTAGATTCGCTGCAGCCCGGCCCGGCGCGGCGCCAGCAGGCCGATGTCCTCGTAGAAGCGGATCGCCCGGGTGGTGAGATCGAACTCCTTGGCGAGCTCGCCGATGGTGAAGGTCTGCGAAGGCATGAAAAAATGGGTCGGAGCGTGGGCGACAGCAAGTTCGGGCGGCACTGCCTACAATGTGGGCTCAAAGCCATGACGTTTACGTTAACGTCAATCGTACATGAACCTTCTCGAACGCGAACTCCATTACCCCCTCGGCGACACCCTGCCGGCCCCCGGCCAGGCGGTCGACGTGGCGCCCGGCATTCGCTGGATCCGCATGGCGCTGCCCTTCGCGCTCGACCACATCAACCTCTGGCTGCTGCGCGACAGCATTGACGGCGTCGAAGGCTGGAGCGTGGTCGACTGCTGCATCTCGCATGACGCGGCCCGCGCCCAGTGGGAGCAGATCTTCGAGACCCAGCTCCAGGGGCTGCCGATCCTGCGTGTCATCGTGACCCACATGCACCCCGACCACATCGGCCTGGCGCACTGGCTGTGCGAGCGCTGGAAGGCGCCGCTGTGGATCAGCTCGACCGACTACCACGTGGCGCGCGTGCTCACCACCGCCGGCGACACGCTGGCCGGCGGCGACGCGGCGGCCGACTTCTTCGCCTCGCACGGCCTGACCGACCCCGAGGCGGTCGCCAAGATCCGCGCCCGCACCAGCTACTACGCCAACATGGTGCCCTCGGTGCCGGCGAGCTTCGTGCGCATGCTCGACGGCGACGACGTCATGATCGGCGGCCGTGCCTGGCGCTGCATCAGCGGCTACGGCCATGCGCCAGAGCACATCGCGCTCTATTGCGAAGAACTCAAGGTGCTGCTGGGCGGCGACATGATGCTGCCGCGCATCTCGACCAACGTGAGCGTGCACGCGGGCGAGCCCGAGGCGAACGCATTGCGGCTGTTCCTCGACAGCATCGAGCGCTTCAAGTCGCTGCCGGTCGACACCCTGGGCCTGCCGTCGCACGGCAAGCCCTTCACCGGCATCCATCGCCGCGTCGAGCAGCTGCAGGAGCACCACCGCGACCGCCTGGCCGAATTGCTGGAAGCCTGCCTGGCCCGCCCGCACAGCGCCGCCGAAGGCCTGCCGATCCTGTTCAAGCGGCAGCTCGACCTGCACCAGATGACCTTCGCGATGGGCGAGACCGTGGCCCACCTGCACCTCCTGTGGTTCTCGGGCCAGCTGCGACGCCGGCTCGGCGACGACGGCATCTACCGGTTCGGCGCGCTGGCATGAGCGATGCGCTGGGTCGGCTGCGCGCGGGCGAGATGGCCGGAGCGCAGCGGCTCGACCTCAGCGGCGGCCTCACCGAGCTGCCGCCCGAGGTCTTCGGGCTGGCGGATTCGCTCGAGGTGCTCAACCTCTCCGGCAACGCGCTGCGCACGCTGCCGCACGACCTGCACCGGCTGCACCGCCTGCGCGTTCTCTTCTGTTCCGACAACCAGTTCACCGAACTGCCCGAAGCCGTCGGCCAATGCCCGCGGCTCGAGATGGTGGCCTTCAAGGCCAACCAGATCGAAAAGGTGCCGGCGGCGGCGCTGCCGCCCTCGTTGCGCTGGCTGATCCTCACCGACAACCGGATCGACGCCCTGCCGGCCGAACTCGGCGAGCGCGCGCGGCTGCAAAAGCTCATGCTCGCCGGCAATCGCCTGAAGGCACTGCCGGAATCGATGGCGGACTGCCGGGCGCTCGAACTGGTGCGCATGTCGGCCAACCGCTTCGAGGCACTGCCGGGCTGGCTGCTCTCGCTGCCGCGGCTGTCGTGGCTGGCCTTCGCGGGCAACCCCTTCGACGAGGCGCCCGAGGCGATGGCGATGGATGCGCAGCCGAACCAGGCCATCGACTGGTCGTCGCTCGCGCTGAAGCACAAGCTCGGCGAAGGCGCCTCCGGCGTGATCCACCAGGCCGACTGGCGGCAGCCGGACGGCCGCCTGCGGCCGGTGGCGGTGAAGCTGTTCAAGGGCGCCGTGACCAGCGACGGCTGGCCGCACAGCGAGATGGCGGCCTGCCTGGCGGCCGGGCCCCATCCGGGGCTGATCCCGGTGCTGGGCCGGATCGCGCACCATCCCGAGGCCAGCGCCGGCCTGGTGCTCGAACTGGTCGACCCGGGCTTCCGCAACCTGGCCGGCCCGCCGAGCCTCGCCTCGTGCACCCGCGACGTCTATGGCGACGAGGCCCGCTGGTCGGCGCCGACGGCCCTGCGCATGGCCCGCGGCATCGCCTCGGCGATCGCGCGGCTGCATGCGCGCGGCATCCTGCATGGCGATCTCTACGGCCACAACATTCTCTGGAACGGCCGCGGCGACGCCCTGCTCGGCGATTTCGGCGCCGCCTCGTTCCTGCCGCGCGACGATGCGGCGCAGTCGCAGGCGCTGCAGCGCACCGAGGCGCGCGCCTTCGGCTGCCTGCTGGAGGAGTTGGCCGAGCGCTGCGAAGCGCCCGATGCGGCCACGCGGGCGCTGCTGGCCGGCCTCCAGGCACGCTGCCTCGACGACGACTCCGCCCAGCGCCCGCTGTTCGACGAGATCGCCGCCGCCCTGGGCGCCTGAGATGGCAGCCCTGCCGCTCCCCGTGCGCGACGGCGTGGGACCGAGCTGCGTGGCGCTGCCCGTGGGCGACTGGCCGACCATCGCCGAGTTCCTGGTCCAGCGCTTCGCGGCCATCCCGCGCGCCACCTGGGCGGCGCGCATCGAGGCCGGCGACGTGGTCGACGAGCACGGCCAGCGCGTGACGCACGCCCGGCCCTACCAGCCGCGGCTGCGCGTCTACTACTACCGGGCGCTCGAGGCCGAGCCCGTGATCCCGTTCCAGGAGCAGGTGATCCATCAGGATGCGCACCTGCTGGTGGTCGACAAGCCACATTTCCTGCCGGTCACGCCGGTCGGCAAGTACGTGCAGCAGAGCCTGCTGGTGCGGCTCAAGCGGGCCCTGGGCCTCGAGCACCTGGCGCCGCTGCACCGCATCGACCGCGAGACCGCGGGGATCGTGCTGTTCTCTGTGCTGCCGGCGAGCCGCGGCCCGTACAGCGCGCTGTTCGCCGAGCGCGCCGTCCACAAGCGCTACGAGGCGATCGTGCCCTGGCGGGCCGGGCGCGCACTGCCCGCCGTGCGCCACAGCCGGCTCGCGCCCGACCAGCATTTCATGCGCATGGCCGAGGTCGCCGGCGAGCCCAATGCCGAGACCCACTTCGAGATGCTGGAGGCGCGCGGCGGCTGGGCGCGGCTCGGCCTGTCGCCGTTCACCGGCCGCCGCCACCAACTGCGGGTGCACTGCGCGGCGCTCGGCATGCCGATCCGCAACGACGCGATCTACCCGGTGCTGTTGCCCGAAGGCAGCGACGATTTCGACCACCCGCTGCAACTGCTGGCGCGCGAGATCTCCTTCGTCGACCCGGTGACCGGCGCCGAGCGGCGCTTCACCAGCCTGCGCACGCTGACCCTGCCGGCCTGAGCTGGCACCAAGGTGACGCCCCGGGACGCCGGGCCGCACTAAGCTCCCGGAAGCCGCATTGCCCGGCCCCCGCATCGAACACCAGGAGACACACCGCATGGACACCACCCAACTCTTCTCGCTCAAGGGCCGCACCGCGCTCATCACCGGCGGCTCGCGCGGCATCGGCCGGATGATCGCCGAGGGCTTCCTGGCCCAGGGCGCCCGGGTCTACATCTCGGCCCGCAAGGCCGCGGCCTGCGACCAGACCGCCAAGGAGCTGTCGGCCTTCGGCCACTGCGTCTCGCTGCCGGCCGACGTCTCGACACTGCAGGGCGCGCAGGCGCTGGTCGAGGCCTACGCGAAGCACGAGGGCGCGCTCGACATCCTGGTCAACAACGCCGGCGCGGCCTGGGGCGCGCCCTACGCCGAGTTCCCCGAAAGCGGCTGGGACAAGGTGGTCGACCTGAACCTCAAGACGCCCTTCTTCCTGACCCAGGCCCTGACGCCGCTGCTCAAGAAGGCGGCCACCGACCACCTGGCCAAGGTCATCAATATCGCCTCGATCGACGGCATCTCGGTCAATCCGCAGGAAACCTATTCGTACGCCGCCAGCAAGGCCGGCCTGATCCAGCTCACGCGCCGCATGGCGCTGCGCCTGGCGCAGGATCGCATCGTGGTCAGCGCGATCGCGCCGGGCGCCTTCGCCTCCGACATGAACAAGGACGCGCGCGACCACGGCGACGAGGTCAAGGCGCGGATCCCGGCCGGCCGCATCGGCGAGCCCGAGGACATGGCGGCGGCGGCGATCTACCTGGCTTCGCGGGCCGGGGACTATGTGATGGGGTCGACGCTGGTGGTGGATGGCGGCGTGACGCACGCGCGCTGAACCGGCCTGCAATCTACCAGCGCGGCACCGGCTCGTCCTTGAGCTGCCTGCGCAGCTGCTGGTAGTCGGGCATCACGCTTTCCACGGTGTCCCAGAAGCGCGGGCTGTGGTCCATCACGCGCAGGTGGCTCAGTTCGTGGGCCACCACGTAGTCGATCACCGACATCCGGAAATGCACCAGCCGCCAGTGCAGCCGGATGGCGCCGTCGGCGCTGGCGCTGCCCCAGCGGGTCGAGGCGTTCGAGAGCGACAGCTTGTTCCAGCGCACGCCCAGGCGCGGCGCGAAATGATCGAGCCGCTCGATGAAGATGCGCCGCGCCTGGCGCATCAGCCAGGCCTGGGCGGCGTCGCGGATCTGTGGCGCGCCGGCGTTCTTGGCCAGCGCCAGCCGCAGCACCGGGGCCCCGCCACCCTCGGCCCCGGCATCGAGCACGCCCCCCACGCCATCGAAGGCATGGTGCGGATCGAGCCGCACCGTGACCTGCTGGCCGAGGAAGGGGAAGGCCACGCCGTCCTGCCATTCGATGCGGGCCGACTCCAGCCGTGCATGGCGCTGCCGGGTCTCGGCCAGCTTGCGCAGGATCCAGTCGCCCTTCTCCCGCACGGCGGCATCGACGTCGCGCAGCGCCACCCAGCGCGGCGCCCGCACCGACAGGCCCTCGGCGCCGACCAGGAAGCCGATGGTGCGCCGCTTGCCGCGGGTGAATTCGTAGGCGACGCGGGCATTGCCCAGCGTGACCTCGCGGGTGGCGCGCGGATGCACGAAGCTCGCGGGGCTCACCGCGTCGCCCAGCGGGATCGCCGGCGCGTGCGGGCCGGCCGGCGGCGGCAGCGGCGCCGGTTCGTCCGTCGACGCATCGAACAGGTCGAGCGTGAACTGCAGCAGGCCGCGCATGGTCAGGCCATCAGGCGGTGGTCGACGCCGCGGGCGCGGCCTCCGGCACATAAGCGTCGGGATCGAGCCGGTGCATCTCGGCCTCGATCCAGGCCTCGACCTCGCGCATCAGCTCGTCGGGCTTGCGGCCGACGCTCGAGATGGCCGGGCCGATCGAGACATCGACCACGCCCGGACGCTTGATGAAGGCCTTGCGCGGCCAGACCTTGGCCGAGGTCACGGCGATCGGCACCACCGGCACCCCGGTCTCGCAGGCCAGCCGCGTGCCGCCGCTCTTGTAGTGGCCCTTCTGGCCGCGCGGAATCCGCGTGCCTTCGGGAAACATGATGATCCAGATCCCTTGTGCCAGCAGCTTGCGGCCCTGCGCCACGACCTTGTTGAAGGCGTGCGTGCGCTGGCTGCGGTCGATGTGGATCATGTCGAGCCGCGCCATCGCCCAGCCGAAGAAGGGCACGTAGATCAATTCCTTCTTGAACACGAAGGCCAGCGGGTGCGGCATCAGCGTGGGCATGAGGAAGGTCTCGTAGGTCGACTGGTGCTTCACGAGCAGGATGCAGCCGGCCAGCTTGTCGGTCGGCAGGTTCTCCATGCCGGTGACGCGGGTGCGGATGCCCAGCAGCACGCGGGCGCCGCCGATCGCCCAGTTGAGCCATGTCACGGCCATCCAGTAGAGCGGGATGCCGCGCTTCCAGAGCGAGTTGACGCACATGATGATCCCCCAGGGGACCACGGTGACGAGCATCCACAGGGCGTGGACCAGGGAACGGACGAAATCCATCAGACAGCCACTTTCAGCGCCGCGCGCGCTTCGCGCTCCAGCAGGAAATCGACGAAGGCCGCGAGGTCTTCATGCACGCAGGTGTTCGGCGGGTATTCGGGGGGCAGCGGCACGCCGCGGCAGGCCTGGCCCATGCCGGTCAGCAGCAGGTGCGGCTCGCAGCCGGCGGCCGCGCCGGCGAGCAGGTCGCGCAGGCTGTCGCCCGCGGTCGGCACGTTGGCCAGGTCGACGCCGTAGCGCTCCCCGATCTGCAGGAACAGGCCCGGCTTGGGCTTGCGGCAGTCGCAACCTTCGTCGGGGCTGTGCGGGCAGTAGAACACCGCATCGACCCGTCCCCCCACGGCCGCCAGCATCTTGTGCATCTTGGCGTGCATCGCGTTGAGCGAAGCGACGTCGAACAGCCCGCGCCCGAGGCCCGACTGGTTCGATGCGATGACCACGTGCCAGCCCGCATGATTGAGCCGCGCCACCGCCTCGAGCGCGCCGGGCAGCGGCGTCCACTCGAGGTCGCTCTTGACGAAGTCCTCGCGGTGGACGTTGAGGGAACCGTTGCGGTCGAGGATGACGAGTTTCATGGTGAGGCTTTCGCTTCGATCCGGCGACGCTCGACCCATTGCTGGATGTGCGTCAACGGATACCGGGTTGCTTCCAGCATTGCAATGCGCTCCTTGAGCGTCTCCACCGTGATGTATCCGCCTCGAAGCAGCTCGCGAACGAAGTCGGCGTCCTTGTCTCGACCCGCCACGCATTTCGAGACCGCAAGGTCATGCAGGTCGGGGCAGATGGCGGTGACTTCACCCACGTCGTGAAGACTCGCGCGCTTCATCCAGTCGGCCGGCATGACGGCCGTCTCGGGCCCCACGCCATCCGCAAAATAGCCGAAGGTATCGTGAAAACTCGAATGCATTCCGATCGCACCATCGATCAGATCGGCCCGCTCGGGATGCAATGCCGGATAAAGGTCGACCTCGCGCGACACGAGAAGCGACTCAGGAGGCTCGTCCAGCAGCAGCAGGATCGCCTGGCTGCCGACGACGACCATCGAGTTCTCATCTGCGATGGCGGCCGAGGCGCGCAGCACATGCTTGAGTTCATCCAGCTTCATCGCGTGGCAACTGGGTCGCGCGCCTGCCGCAGCATGGCCCCGCGCTCGTGCTGATCGACAAGCCCGCCGAGGGGTGAAACGCTTCGCATGAGCGTTCCGTGCTCGGACTCGGCCAAGACCGCCGTCTCGAGCACCGGGAGTTGTTGTTCGAGCAGATGCTCCCACTCGACCCAGAGCGGATCGGACCGAGTGGCACCGGCGCGCGCGCGCCAGCGCTCCAAGGTCTCGAGGGCACGCTGCCGCAGCGCCGGCTCGCGACGCAGGGCGGCAATGGCCTTGCGGTGCAGAGCCAGAGAGAACTGATCCAGTTGCTGCTGCCGGTTCATGGGTCGATTATTGAGCCGCTGGGCTCACGCCGCCAGCCGTTCCAGCTGCGCCACCCGGTTCATCGCCGCATGCAGCAGCATCAGCAGGCCGAGCCGGTTCAGCCGCAGGTCGGCCTGCTCGGCATTGACCATCACGCCGTCGAAGAAGGCGTCGACCGGCCCGCGCAGCGCCGCCAGCGTCTGCAGCGAGGCGGTGTAGTCGCCCTTCTCGAACTGCGCGTCGGCCACCGGCACCACCTCGCGCATCGCGGCGTGCAGCGCCTTCTCGGCCGGCTCCAACAGCAGCAGGTCGCTGACGTGGGCATCGGCCTCGGGCGACTTCTTGAGGATGTTGCCGATGCGCTTGTTGGCCGCGGCCAGGGCAGGCGCTTCCGGCAGCGCGGCGAAGGCGCGCACCGCCGCCAGCAGCTTGGGCACCTCGCCGAGCCGCTGCGGACGCGGGGCCAGCACGGCATCGACTTCCTGAGCGCTGGCGCCCTGCTCGCGCAGGCTGCCGGAGAGCCGGTCGTAGATGAAGGCTTCGAGGGCATCGGTGGGATCGTTCAGTGCGAGCTCCCCACCCTTCGGCGCATGGAAGGCGGCAAAGGCGCTGCCCAGCACCGCGCGCAGGTCGAGCGGCAGGTGGCGCTCGACCAGCATGCGGATCACGCCCAGCGCATGGCGGCGCAGCGCGAACGGGTCGCGGTCGCCGGTCGGCAGGTTGCCGATGCCGAACATGCCGACCAGGGTCTCGAGCTTGTCGGCCAGCGCGACCACGACCCCGACCGGGTTGCGCGGCAGTTCGTCGCCCGCGAAGCGCGGCTTGTAGTGGTCTTCGATCGCGTCGGCCACCGCGGCGTCGAGGCCGTCGTGCAGCGCGTAGTAGCGACCCATCGTGCCCTGCAGCTCGGGGAACTCGCCGACCATGTCGGTCACCAGGTCGGCCTTGGCGAGCTGCGCGGCCTGGGTGGCCTGGCGCGCCAGGGTGGCGTCGCCGAGCTGCTCGGCCAGCGCGCGCGCGATCCGCATCACGCGCTCGACCCGCTCGCCCTGGGTGCCGAGCTTGTTGTGGTAGACCACCTTGGCCAGCGATTCGACCCGCGACGCCAGCGACTTCTTGCGGTCCTGGTCGAAGAAGAACTTGGCGTCCGCCAGCCGCGGGCGCACCACGCGCTCGTTGCCGCCGATGACCGCGCTGGCGTCGTCGGGGCGGATGTTGCTGACCACCAGGAACCTGTTGCTGAGCTTGCCCGACGCATCGAGCAGCGGGAAGTACTTCTGGTTGGCCTTCATCGTGAGGATCAGGCACTCCTGCGGCACGTCGAGGAACTCGCGTTCGAATTCGCACACCAGCACGTTGGGCCGCT
This sequence comes from Variovorax davisae, assembly GCF_030316845.1. Lineage (GTDB taxonomy): Bacteria > Pseudomonadota > Gammaproteobacteria > Burkholderiales > Burkholderiaceae_C > Variovorax > Variovorax davisae. The sequence goes on along the minus strand of NZ_JASZYS010000004.1, from coordinate 19,400 downwards.
CGACCAGCGCCGTGACCTCGTCGAGCAGGGCGTCGTCGTCGATCGGCTGCATGCCGCCGCCGACCTTCACGGCCGCTTCGGCGAGCTGCCGCGCGATCTCGAGCCGGCGCGCCTCGAAGCCCGGGATGACCGCGCCCTGTTCGCTCATCTGGCCGGCATAGCTGTTGGCGTCGCGCAGCTCGATCGGATCGACCGCCGCCTCGAAGCGATGGCCGTGGGTCTGCCGCCCGGCCGTGAGGCCGAGCGCGCCGACCGGCACCACCGCGTCGCCGTGCAGCGCCACCAGGCCATGCGCCGGCCGCACGAAGCTGACGCTGGACCAGCCCGGCAGTTCGCAGTTCGTCTCGAGCTGGTAGCTCATGACCTTCGGGATCGGCAGCTTGGCGATCGCCTCGGCCAGCGCCTTCTGCAACCCCTCGGCCAGGGTCGCGCCCTTGGCGATGCTCTGGAAGAACAGCGCCTCGGCCTTGCCGTCCATGGCGCGTTGCAGCCCCGGCACCGCGCCGGCGTCGGCGCCCAGCGCCGCCAGCCGCTTGAGCAGGGCCGGCGTGGCCTGGCCCGAGGCGTCGAGGCCCACCGTCACCGGCATGAGCTTCTGCGAAACCGCCTTGTCGGCGGCCTGCGCCAGCACGTTCGTCAGGTGCGCGGCCAGCCGCCGCGGCGAGGCATAGGCGGTGAGCACCGAGCCGGCATCGGCGAGGCCCTGGGCGACCAGCTGGTCGCGCAGCACCGTGGCGAAGGCATCACCGAGCTTCTTCAGCGCCTTGGGCGGCAGTTCCTCGACGAACAGTTCGACGAGCAGGTTGTTGTTCGTGGTCATCGCTCAGGCCGCCTTCTTCGTCATCTGTGCAACCCACTCGCGCGGCGCCATCGGGAAACCGAGCCGCTCGCGGCTCTCGTAGTAGCTCTGCGCGACGCTGCGCGCGAGGTTGCGGATGCGGCCGATGTAGGCGGCGCGCTCGGTCACGCTGATCGCGCCGCGCGCGTCCAGCAGGTTGAAGCTGTGGGCCGCCTTGAGCACCTGCTCGTAGGCCGGCAACGCGAGCTGCGCCTCCATCAGGTGCTTGGCCTGCTTCTCGTGGGCGGCAAAGGCGGTGAACAGGAACTCGGCGTCGCTGTGCTCGAAGTTGTAGGTCGACTGCTCGACCTCGTTCTGCTTGAAGACGTCGCCGTAGCTCAAGCCCTCGGTCCACTTCAGGTTGTAGACGTTGTCGACGCCCTGCAGGTACATCGCCAGGCGTTCCAGCCCGTAGGTGATCTCGCCGGTGATCGGCCGGCAGTCGATGCCGCCGACCTGCTGGAAGTAGGTGAACTGCGTCACCTCCATGCCGTTGAGCCAGACTTCCCAGCCCAGGCCCCAGGCGCCGAGCGTCGGGTTCTCCCAGTCGTCCTCGACGAAGCGGATGTCGTTCTTCTTGAGGTCGAAGCCGAGCGCTTCGAGCGAGCCCAGGTAGAGCTCCAGGATGTTGCTCGGCGCCGGCTTCAGCACCACCTGGTACTGGTAGTAGTGCTGCAGCCGGTTCGGGTTCTCGCCGTAGCGGCCGTCCTTGGGCCGGCGGCTCGGCTGCACGTAGGCCGCCTTCCAGGGCTCGGGGCCGAGCGCACGCAGGAAGGTGGCGGTGTGCGAGGTGCCGGCGCCGACCTCCATGTCGTACGGCTGCAGCAGGGCGCAGCCCTGGGCGTCCCAGTAGGCTTGGAGCTTGAGGATGATCTGTTGGAAAGTCAGCATGATGGGCCTGGTGGCCGCAGGAGGGCGAAGCGCCCGCCGAGGCGGCGAACCGGCCATTTTACGAGCGGCCGGCCAGGCTCAATACTCCCAGAAAATGCGTTGCAGTTCCTTCGTGTCTTTGGTCTTCGTCAGCGCCACCATCGCCAGGATCCGCGCCTTCTGCGGCCGCAGGTCGTGCGCCACCACCCAGTCGTACTTGTCGTCCGGCTGCTCGGCATTGCGGATCACGAAGCCGTCCGGCACCCGCGAGCTGCGGATCACGGGGATGCCGTCGGCACGCACCTTCTGCAGCACCGGCACGATCCGGTCGGCCACCGAGCCGTTGCCGGTGCCGGCATGCACCAGCGCCTTGATGCCGCTGGCGGCCAGCGCGTTGATGGCGGTGGGGGCCACGCCTTCGTAGCCCAGCGCGATCTCCACCGGCGGCAGGGCGTCGATGCTGTCGATGTCGAACTCCGACTGCATGGTGTGGCGCTTCACCGGCGCGCGGAACCAGTAGTTGCGCCCCTCCACGATCATGCCCAGCGGTCCCCACTGGCTCTTGAAGGCCTCGGTCTTGATGTTGACCGTCTTGCTGACGTCGCGCCCGCTCTGGATCTCGTCGTTCATCGTCACCAGCACGCCGCGGCCGCCGGCATCCTTGCTGGCCGCGACGTTGACCGCGTTGAACAGGTTCAGCGCACCGTCGGCCGACAGCGCGGTGCCCGGGCGCATCGAGCCGACCACGATGATCGGCTTGGCCGTGTGGACCGTCAGCGTGAGGAAGTAGGCGGTCTCTTCCAGCGTGTCGGTGCCGTGGGTGATCACGATGCCGTCGACGTCGGGCTGCTTCGACAGGGCCGAAACGCGCTTGGCCAAGGTCAGCAGGTTGTCGTTGGTCAGGCTTTCGGAGGCGACCTGGAACACCTGTTCGCCGCGCACGTTGGCCACCTTGGCGAGCTCGGGCAGGCCGGCGATCAGCTTGTCGACCGGCACCTTGGCCGCCGAATAGGTGGCGCTGTTGACCGCCGAGGCGCCGGCGCCGGCGATGGTGCCGCCGGTGGCCAGGATCACGACGTTGGGCAGCGACTGGGCCTGGGCGACGGCAGCGGCCGCCAGCAGCGCGGCGGCGCCCGCCAGCTGGCGGAAACGGGAAGCGAAGTACATGGAGGCTCCTTGGGAGGTGTGGTGCGACAGGGGCGAAAAGATACCGGATCGCGGCCGTTGCGGCGCAGGCCCTCGATGCCGTGCACGCATGCGGTCATGCCGGCCCGCCGGCCGTCGTGGCGCAGCAAGTTCCGGGCAAGCGCTACCATCCTCCCGCGGCACCCGCCGAAAACGATGACCTCCGAGACCTTCTCTTCCGAGCCCCCGTCCGCCCAGCAGATGCCGGCCCCCAGCGGCCCGCTGTCGCGCGCGCGGCCCGGGCGCGAGCGCATCCTGGCCGCGATCCGCAGCGCGGCCATCGCCGAATTCAGCCTGCACGGCCTCAAGGGCGCCTCGACGCAGGCGATCGCCGCCCGCGCCGGACTCACCAAGCCCCAGCTGCACTACTACATCCCCGGCAAGGAAGAGCTCTACGAAGAGCTGCTGATGCAGGTGCTGCACGACTGGAAGGTGGTGTTCTCGTTCGAGGACCACGCCGGCGCACCCGGCGCAGTGCTCGGCGACTACATCCGCAAGAAGCTCGACCACGCCTTCGACAATCCCGAGATCTCGCGGATCTTCACCCGCGAGGTGCTCGACGGCGGCCGCAACCTCGAACGCTACTGGCCCAACGCCAGGCTCTGGACGCAAAAGAAGGTCGACATCATCAACGGCTGGATCGCCCGCGGCCTGATGCGGCCGCTCGATGCCCGGCTGCTGCTGATGCACATCTGGGCCATGACCCAGAGCTATGCCGACTACGCGCTGCAGACGCGCGTGATGCTCGGCCTGCCGCCCGACGCGCCGCTCGACCGCGAGCCGATCGCGCGCGAGTTGGTGGCCTTCGTCCTCGGCGGCTGCGGCATCAGGACCTGACCCGCTTTCCTGGCCAGTTGTCCCGCTTTTGGTGCGGAGGCCCTGGCACGTCGCTTGCATAACCTGACCACTTGCTCTGATTAAGCGGTCAAACACACCATGCGCGTGCTCGTCGTCTACTGCCACCCGGTCGAAACCAGCTTCCATGCGGCGCTGCACCAGGAGGTGCTGCGCAACCTGCGCGCCGCCGGCCACGAGGTCGACGACTGCGACCTCTATGCCGAGGGCTTCGACCCGGTGCTGTCGCGCGAGGAACGCCTGGGCTACCACGAGGTGCCGAGCAACCAGCTGCCGCTGCAGCGCCATGTCGAGCGGCTGCAGTGGGCCGAAGGCATCGTGTTCTGCTTCCCGACCTGGTGCTTCGGCCTGCCGGCGATGCTCAAGGGCTATTTCGACCGGCTCTTCATGCCCGGCGTCGCCTTCGACCTCAGCGACCCGAAGAACGTCAAGCCGATGCTCACCAACATCCAGCGCATCTCCGCCGTCGTGACCTACGGCCGCCCGCGCTGGGTGGCCTGGTACATGGGCGACCCGCCGCGCAAGATCGTCACGCGCTACATGCTGCGCCTCACCGGCAAGCAGGCGCGGGTCGACTACCACGCCCACTACCACATGAACGTGGCGACCGAGCCGCAGCTGAAGCGCTTCATGCAGCGCGTCGGCCAGGCCATGGCGCGCTTCGCCTGAACCCCTCCCGCTACAGGACTCCCATGCTCCACGGCTACATCCCGCCCCACCGCTTCCTGCCCTACCTGAGCTGGACCGAGATCGACGCGCTGCCCGACCGCGAGAACACCGTCGTCGTGCTGCCCTGCGGCGCCATCGAGCAGCACGGCCCGCACCTGCCCTGCTCGGTCGACAGCGTCATTGCCTCGGGCGTGATGGGCAAGGCGCTGCAACGCCTGCCGCCCGAGGTCCGGGCCTTCGCGCTGCCGACCATCACCTATGGCAAGTCGGAAGAGCACCTGCACTTCCCGGGCACCATGACGCTGACCGGCACCACCCTGCTCGCGACCGTGATCGAGATCGGCGAGTCGGTCTACCGCTCGGGCTTTCGCAAGCTGCTGCTGGCCAACGGCCATGGCGGCCAGCCGCAGGTGCTCGAGATGGCGGCGCGCGAGCTGCGCCTGCGCCATGGCGACTACGTGGTGGTGCCGCATGGCGTGTCGCGGCTGCCGAGCGCGGCCAGCAAGCAGGTGAGCGACCAGGAAAAGCGCCTCGCCATGCACGCCGGCCATTCGGAGACGGCGCTGATGCTCGCGCTGGCGCCCGAGACGGTGCACATGGAGCGCGCCGCTGCCAATTTCCCGCCGCCGTTCCCGATCAAGCTGCTGTCGCCCGACGGCCGCCCGGCCTGCGCCTGGACCGCGCGCGACTTCGGCCCCAGCGGCGTCATCGGCGACCCGACCAGCGCCACCCGCGAGCAGGGCGAGGAGATCCTCGACACCCTGGCCGCGAGCTGGGTCCAGGCGCTGACCGAGCTGCACGCGCTGCGCTGGGTGGTGCGCGACGAAGCCACCTGGGGCCGCGGCCACGAGCAGGGCTTCATCCAGACCGCCGCCACCGTCGCGGCCTGAGGCCCGCTCCTTGCATTCCGTTCCGCTTCGCTTCCAACCCCACAGAGAGGTCCTCACCATGCGCCTTCCCCACGCCCTTCGTCTCGCCCCCCTGGCCGCGGCCCTCGCGCTGGCCGTCGCCGCGCCGGCCCAGGCCCAGGACAAGTTCACCTACATGACCAACTGGTACGCGCAGGCCGAGCACGGCGGCTTCTACCAGGCGCTCGCCCAGGGCATCTACAAGAAGTACGGCCTCGACGTCTCGATCAAGATGGGCGGCCCGCAGGTCAACATCACGCAGATGATGGCCGCCGGCCAGGCCGACTGCATCATGGGATCGAGCGACATCCAGATGATGCAGGTGCGCGAGGGCGGCGTGCCGGTGGTCAACGTCGCGGCCTTCTTCCAGAAGGATCCGCAGGTGCTGATCGCCCACGACGACGTCAAGAAGTTCGAGGACCTCAAGGGCAAGACGATCCTGATCGGCGCCCAGGCCAACCGCGGCTACTGGCCCTGGCTGAAGGCCAGGTTCGGCCTCACCGACGAGCAGACGCGCCCCTACACCTTCAACATCCAGCCCTTCGTCGCCGACAAGAACACGGCGCAGCAGGGCTACCTGACCTCCGAGCCCTACGCGATCCAGAAGGCCGGCGTGAAGAGCACCGTGCTGATGTTCAGCGACCACGGCTTCCCGGCCTATGCGACCACGGTGTCGTGCATGGACAAGACCGTGAAGGAGCGCAGCAAGCAGGTGGCGGCCTTCGTCAAGGCCTCGGCCGAAGGCTGGAAGAGCTACCTCGCCGATCCGGCGCCCGCCAACGCGCTGATCAAGAAGGACAACCCCAACATGACCGACGACCAGCTGGCCTACAGCGTCGCCAAGCTCAAGGAGATGGGCATGGTCACCGGCGGCGACGCGGCCACGCAGGGCATCGGCGTGATCACCGATGCGCGCACCAAGGCCAGCTACGACTTCCTGGTCTCGGCCAAGCTGCTCGACCCCGCCAAGGTCGAGATCGCCAAGACCTACACGACCGACTTCGTGAAGGACGCGAAGGTCCTGCCCTGACACACCGGGCGCCCGGGCGCCCTCTCGAAAGGCTCTGCATGAACGACACCGAATCCGCCGCCTACGCGCTGCCGGCGCAGCCCCGGCTCACCGTCCCGGCCGTCGAGGTCCTCTCGGCCGAGAAGACCTACCCGAACGGCACCCAGGCGCTGCTGCCGGTCGACCTCCGGATCGCCGAAGGCGAGTTCGTCACCCTGCTCGGTCCCTCGGGCTGCGGCAAGAGCACCCTGCTCAAGATGGTGGCCGGCATGCTCGAGCCGACCGACGGCCGCCTGCTGGTGTGGCGCAAGCCGGTGGCGCAGATCGACGAGAGCGGCCGCCGCATGGCCTTCGTGTTCCAGTCGCCGACGCTGATGCCCTGGGCCAGCGTGCGCAGCAACGTGCGGCTGCCGCTCGACCTGGCGGGCGTGCCGCGCAAGGAGGCGGAAGACCGCGTCGCCGAGGCGCTCGAACTGGTGGGGCTGGACAAGTTCGCCGGCGCCCTGCCGCGGGCGCTGTCGGGCGGCATGCAGATGCGGGTCTCGATCGCGCGCGGCCTGGTCACGCAGCCCGACCTGCTGCTGATGGACGAGCCCTTCGGCGCGCTCGACGAGATCACGCGCCACAAGCTCGACGCCGAGCTGCTGGAGCTGTGGCAGAAGAAGAAGCTGACGGTGATCTTCGTGACCCATTCGATCCACGAGGCGGTGTTCCTGTCGAGCCGCGTCGTGATGATGGCCGCGCGGCCGGGCCGCGTGGTCGAGCAGTTCCGCATCGACGAGCCCTACCCGCGCCGCGCCGACTTCATGGTGTCGCCGCAGTTCAGCCGCTACGCCAAGACCTTGCAGGACAGCCTGCTGCGCGCCAGCAGCGCGCACGACGAGGTGCAGGCATGAGCGCGCTGGCACCGACCACCGCCGCGGGAACGACCACGATGACCTCCTCCACCAGGCCGCGCCCTGCACCGACGCCCACACTGAAGAAGCCACCGGCCCGCATTCCGCTGCTCCAGCAGCCGCGCGTCCAGCGCGTGATGTACCCGCTGCTGGTCGGCGTGGTGCTGGTCGCGCTCTGGCAGGGCCTGGTGACGGCGATGGAGCTGCCGCCCTACCTGGTGCCCTCGCCGTACCTGATGCTGCAGACGCTGGTCACCGACTGGGTGCCGCTCGGCATGGCCCTGCTGGTGACGCTCAAGATCACGGTGCTGTCCTTCGTGGCCGCGACCCTCGCCGGCGTGCTGATCTCCTTCCTGTTTGTGCAGAGCAAGCTGATCGAGACCGCGCTGTTTCCCTACGCGGTGCTGCTGCAGGTCACGCCGATCGTCGCGGTCGCGCCGCTGATCATCATCTGGGTCAAGAACCCGACCGCGGCGATGGTGGTCTGCGCCGCGCTGGTCGCGCTGTTCCCGATCATCAGCAACACCACGCTCGGCCTGCGCAGCATCGATCCCGACCTGCAGAGCTACTTCAAGCTCAACCGCGCCACCCGCTGGCAGCAGCTGGTGCGCCTGCGCATCCCGAGCGCGCTGCCCTATTTCTTCGGCGGCCTGCGCATCTCCAGCGGCCTGGCGCTGATCGGCGCCGTGGTGGCCGAGTTCGTCGCCGGCACCGGCGGCTCGGGCGCCGGCCTGGCCTACCAGATCCTGCAGGCCGGCTTCCAGCTCAACATCCCGCGCATGTTCGCCGCCCTGCTGCTGATCTCGCTGACCGGCGTCGCGCTGTTCGTGCTGATGGCCTGGCTCACGAAACTCGCGCTCGGCTCCTGGCACGCGAGCGAACTCTCCCAAGACTGACTCCGATGAATGCACCCATGACCTCGATCGAGCGCCTGCACCTCGAACTGCCCGAACTCGACTGGATCACCGACCCCGGCCGCATCGCGCGGCTGTCGCAGGACTTCGCCTGGTTCAGCCCGGTGCTCGACCGGCAGCTCAAGGACAAGCGCGCCGATGCCGTCGTGCGCCCGCGCACCGAGGACGAGATCCGCGCGCTGGTCGGCGCCTGCGCCCGGCTCGGCGTGCCGATCACGATCCGCGGCAGCGGCACCGGCAACTACGGCCAAACCACGCCGCTGGCCGGCGGCGTGGTGCTCGACATGACCGGCTACAACGCGCTGCTGTGGGTGCGCCCCGGCGTCGCGCGGGCGCAAGCAGGCATCCGGCTCGGCGAACTCGAGAAGCACGCCCGCCCCTCCGGCCAGGAGCTGCGCTGCATTCCGTCGACCTACCGCAGCGCGACCCTGGGCGGCCTGTTCGGCGGCGGCTTCGGGGGCGTCGGCTCGATCAACTACGGCCCGCTCGGCGCCCCCGGCAACGTGCTCGGCCTGCGCGCGATGACCATCGAGCCCGAGCCGCAGATCGTCGAACTGCGCGGCGCCGAGGCGATGCGCATGCACCACCTGTGGGGCACCAACGGGCTGGTGCTGGAACTGGAGGTGGCGCTGGCGCCGGCCCATCCCTGGCTCGAGAGCCTGGTGGTGTTCGACGCCTTCGCCCCGGCGCTGGCCTTCGCCGACGCGCTGGCGCACGCCCCCGGCATCGTCAAGCGCGAGGTCGCCTTCTTCGCCAGCCCGGTGCCCGACCACCTGGCGCAGCTGGCCGAGCATCTGCCCCAGGGCTGCCACGCGGTGCTGTCGCTGGTGGCGGAATCCTCCGAAGACCCGATGCGTGCGCTCGCCGAGGTGCACGGCGGCCGCATGAGCTATCGCAAGACCGCCGAGGAGGTGAGGAAGAGCAATCGCACCTTGATGGAGTTCACCTGGAACCACACGACGCTGCATGCGCTCAAGGTCGACAAGTCGCTGACCTACCTCCAGAGCAGCTTCGTCCCGGGCCGGCACGTGGCGCAGATCACCGAGATGGAGCAGCGCTTCGCCGGCGAGGTGCTGATGCACGTCGAGTTCCTGCGCGGCCTCGACGGCCTCCTGACCTGCAGCGCCCTGCAGCTGGTGCGCTTCACGACCGAGGAGCGGCTGGCCGAGATCATCCGCCTGCATCGCGAACACGGCGTGCGCATCAACAACCCGCATGTCTTCGTCGTCGAGGACGGCAAGGCCGGCGGCGCATTGGCGCCCGAGATCGTCGAGATGAAGAAGCGCTTCGACCCGCGTGGCCTGCTCAATCCGGGCAAGCTGCGCGACTGGCCGGTGAAAGCCTAGGCCGAACGGCGGCGCCGGCTGAAGATCGTCGCGCCGACCACGGCCAGCGCCAATCCCCACAGCGGCCAGAGCCCGAGGCGCGACACCCACACCGCGTACGGCGTGCGGCCGCCCCGCCCCTCGACCTCGGCCTTCAGCACGCCGCGCGTGAGCCGTGGCAGCGAATGCGTCACCTGGCCGCGATGGTCGATGACCACCGTGGCACCGGTGTTGGTGGCGCGCACCATCGGCCGCTGGAACTCGAGCGCCCGCATGCGGGAGATCGCCAGGTGCTGGTCGATCGCGATCGAGTCGCCGAACCAGGCGATGTTGCTGACGTTGAGCAGCACCGTCGGTGCCTCCTCGGCGCTGCGGAAGTTGGCCCCGATCTCGTCGCCGAACAGATCCTCGTAGCAGATGTTCGGCGCGATGCGCTGGCCCAGCCAGACGAAGGGCGGCTGCGCCAGCCCGCCGCTGCGAAAGTCGCCGAGCGGGATGTTCATCATGTCGGTGAACCAGCGGAACAGGCCCGGGATGAATTCGCCGAACGGCACCAGGTGGTGCTTCTCGTAGCGGTAGGGCGCCGCCTCACCCGGGCGGAAGCCCAGCACGGCATTGCTGTAGGAACGGCCATCGCCCGTCGGCAGGCCGACGATGGCGGCCTGGCTGCCGCTCGCATAGCGGGCCGCAATCGCCTCCAGGTAGCCCGGCGGCAGTTGCGAGGGCAGCAGGGGCAGGGCCGTTTCCGGCGTGATCACCAGCGGCGCGTCGGCATCCCGCAGCTGCTCGCCGTACCACTGCAGCGCGGTCGCGATGCCGCCGCCGGGAACGAATTTCTCGTCCTGCGGGATGTTGCCCTGCAGCAGGGCGACGGTGATGCGGCCGCGCGAGCGGGCCTCATCATCGGCCGGCACGCCGCGCGCGAGGGCGATCAGCGCCGGAACGCCGAACAGCACGAGCGCCAGCCCGACGGGCAGCGCGAAGGCGCGCCCGCGCGCATGGCGCATGGCCAGCGGCACCAGCGTCGCGATGCCGGCGGCGATCGCGCCGATCCCGTAGACGCCGACCCAGGGCGCATAGAGGGCCAGCGGCCCTTCGACGTGCGCATAGCCGCCCGCGCCCCATGGGAAGCCCGTGAACCAGCTGCCGCGCAGCAGTTCAGCCAGGGTCCACAGGGCGGCGAAGAAGGCGGCCGAACGCAGCGGGCTCGCCGGGGCGAAGGCCACATACAGGGCGCAGCCGACCGCGTAGTAGAGCGACAGCGCGGCCGCCAGCGCGAACACCGCCACGGCCGCCAGCGGTGCCGGCAAGCCCCCATAGGTGTGCATCGAGATGAACAGCCACCAGAAGGTGCCGCACAGCCAGGCGCTCGCGAACACCCAGCCGAGCAGCCCTGCCGCGCGCCAGGGCCGGGGCCCGGCAGCCGGTGCATCGGCGCCGACCGGACGCAGCGCGTCCAGCTGCCAGCCCAGCGCCGCCAGCGACAGCAGCTGCAGCCACCACAGCGGCTGGCCGCTCCAGGGCGCGGCCATCGAAGCCGCCTGGGCCAGCCCCGCGAGCCCGAAGCCCAGCGCGCGCAACGTGGTTTTCAATCGGCCGAATCGTCGCCGCGCGCCGGCGAGACCTTGAACCAGCGCACCGCGCCGCCCTTGGTGTGCAGCACGACGAAGTCGAAGGCGCCGAGCGCGTAGTGCTCGCCGCGCTTGGGCACGTGGCCCATCTCGTGCGCGATCAGGCCGCCGATGGTGTCGAATTCCTCGCTCAGCGCCTCGTCGTCGAAGGTGATGCCGAAGGCCTCGGCCACCCGCTCGATGGGCGTGTCGCCCGCCACCCGGTAGGTGTGGTCGGCCAGGCCGAAGATGTCGCCTTCGTCCTCTGGAATGTCGAACTCGTCCTCGATCTCGCCGACGATCTGCTCGAGCACGTCCTCGATGGTGATCAGGCCGGCGACGCGGCCGAACTCGTCGATCACCACCGCCAGGTGGTTGCGGTTGCCGCGAAACTCGCGCAGCAGGTCGTTCAGGCCCTTGCTCTCGGGCACGAAGGTGGGCGGCCGCAGCAGCGCGCGGATGTTCAGCCCCGGCGCGCGCTGCAGCTTGAGCAGGTCCTTCGCGAGCAGGATGCCGATGATGTTTTCCTTCTCGCCCTCGTAGACCGGAAAGCGCGAGTGGGCGGTGTCGATCACCAGGTGCAGCAGCGCGTCGTAGGGCGCGTCGATGTTGACCAGGTCCATCCGCGGCGCCGCCACCATCACTTCGCCGGCCGTCATGTCGGCCATGCGCAGCACGCCTTCGAGCATCACGCGCGATTCGGCGCCGATCACGTCGTTGTCCTCGGCGTCGGCGAGCGTTTCGATCAGTTCGTCGCGGGAATCGGGCCCGGGGTGGATGAATTCAGCGAGCTTCTGGAGAAAGCTGCGCTTGTCTTCGCGTTCGACGGGCGCGCGATCAGGGTGAGGGTCGGCCACTGCAGCAGGGCGGAGTTGGGGAAACCAGAGGATAACCCACCCCCGGAGCCGGGCGCTGCGCGGCCGGACTTCGAGGTGGGTTCAGGGCGCGGACTTCTCGCGCGCGGCGCGCACGCCGCTGCGGATTTCCTGCAGTTCGCCCAGGAAAGACCAGAACTGCTTGGCCCGGGTCTTGAGCTGGTAGTCGACCTGCGCGAAGTGCTGCAGCGCGATCTCGCTCATGCGGCTGTCGAAGGTGGCGGCCGGGAGTTCGAGATGGGCCTCGGACTCGGAGCCGCTGCGCACCACGGTCGCGCCGGCGTTGCGCGCGATCTTCAGCATCGCGGCGTTCTCGCTCAGCGCGTGGATGAACAGCATGCCGACGCCTTCGTTGCGCGCCACCACCACGGCGCGCTCGAACAGGCGCGCGCCGTAGCCGCGTCCGCGGGCGTGGACGGCCACGGACACGCCGAACTCGGCGCAGTCCTGCTGCTGGTCGGCCGGTGCGAAGGCCAGGTGGGCCATCGCGATCAATTCGAGCCGGCGGTTGTAGATGCCGAACAGTTCGTCGCGCTCGAAATCGAGCCCGTCGACATAGCGCTGGACTTGTTCGTCGGAGGCCGCATAGCCGAAGCGCAGGTAGCGGTCGTGCTGCGGCAGGGCCAGCAGGTGCTGCGCGATGCGGCCGCGCTCGCGCGGGCCGATCGAACGGATCGGCACCATGACGGGGTGCGGCGCGGCGGCGCGCGGTTGCGCCTCAACCATCGGCGCCTTCAAGAACGAGCCGACGCCGAGTGAGGCTAGAAAGAGGGCCTTGGCGGTAAGCATGCATGGAATATAAGGGTTTTCCCTAAACCTTCAAGGACGCGGGGTCTGCTCCCAGACGATTCAGTGAACAAATTCCGCTCTTGCCTTATCGGCAGCCGACGCACGTTGTTACAGGGGCACGGCCGTCGTTGCCTTGACCCGGTCGAGCACGAAGCTGGTCTTGCAATCCTGGACGCTCGGGTGCTTCAGCAGCGTGTTCATGATGAAGCGGCTGTAATGCGCCATGTCGGCCACGACCACGCGCAGCAGGTAGTCCATCTCGCCCGTCAGCGCCGCGCATTCGACGACCTCGGGCCAAGTTTGCACGCTCGCCCGGAACAAGTCCATCGGGTTGCGCTTGTGGCTCTCGGTGAGCTTTTCGAGCCGCACGTTGAGGTAGGCCGTGAGCCCCAGGCCGACCGCCTCGGGCTTGACCAGCGCCACATAGCGGTCGATGACGCGGCTTTCCTCCAGCCGCTTGACCCGCCGCAGGACGGCGCTGGGCGACAGGCTGACCTGCTCGGCCAGTTGGTCGTAGGTGGCACGTCCATCGGCCTGAAGCGTGCGAAGGATTTGCCGATCTATCTTGTCAAGTGCATCCATCTACGAAATTTTGCATCTTTCCTGCGTCAGATACCCGTTAGATGCCCAAAAACGCCGAAATCATGAAGGCCCGCGCTTTTACAGTTCCATACCGACACCGCTTCGCCGCGGCCGCACACTGACTTCCCACGGAGATCACACCATGAGCACCACCGACACCGCCGCCTTCACCCCCTGGGAGAACCCGATGGGAACCGACGGCTTCGAATTCATCGAGTACGCGGCACCGGACCCCGCCGCCATGGGGCGCGTCTTCGAGCAGATGGGCTTCCGGCCGATCGCCAGGCACCGCCACAAGAACGTGCTGCTGTACCGCCAGGGCACGATCAACTTCATCATCAACTCCGAGCCGGATTCGTTCGCCCAGCGCTTCGCGCGCCAGCACGGCCCCAGCATCTGCGCCATCGCCTTCCGCGTGCAGGATGCCAAGGCCGCCTACGAGCGCGCGATCGGCCTCGGCGCCTGGGGCTTCGCACCCGGCGCCGGCCCGGGCGAGCTCAACATCCCGGCGATCAAGGGCATCGGCGACAGCCTGATCTACTTCGTCGACCGCTGGCGCGGCAAGAACGGCGCGGCGCCCGGCGACATCGGCAACATCGGCTTCTACGACGTCGACTTCGAGGCCCTGCCGGGTCTCTCGGCGGTCGAGGCGCTGGCGCCCGAAGGCCATGGCCTGACCTACATCGACCACCTGACGCACAACGTGCACCGCGGCCGGCTCAAGGAATGGGCCGATTTCTACGAGCGCCTGTTCAACTTCCGCGAGATCCGCTACTTCGACATCGAGGGCCAGGTCACGGGCGTCAAGAGCAAGGCCATGACCAGCCCCTGCGGCAAGATCCGCATCCCGATCAACGAGGAAGGCAACGAGAAGGCCGGCCAGATCCAGGAGTACCTCGACAGCTATCGCGGCGAGGGCATCCAGCACATCGCGATGGGCTCGCGCGACCTCGCGCATTCGGTCGATGCGCTGCGCGCCTCGGGCGTCAAGCTGCTCGACACCATCGACACCTACTACGAGCTGATCGACAAGCGCATCCCGGGCCACGGCGAAGACGTGGCGGCGCTCAAGCAGCGCAAGATCCTGGTCGACGGCAAGAAGGGTGCGCTGCTGCTGCAGATCTTCAGCGAGAACCAGCTCGGGCCGATCTTCTTCGAGTTCATCCAGCGCAAGGGCGACGACGGCTTCGGCGAAGGCAACTTCAAGGCGCTGTTCGAGAGCATCGAGCTCGACCAGATTCGCCGCGGGGTGCTGGCCGCCGCACAATAGGCGCCCCCATCCCACCTGGAGTCTCCATGCGCCTTCCGACGTCGCCCTCGCTTCGCTCCCTTCCCTGGATCGCCGCCGCGGTGCTGGCGCTCGCAGGCTGCGCCACGGCGCCGCCCCCGGCGACGCCGGTCTCCCGCCTGGACGCCGTGCCGAAGGCCGGCGTGCTGCGCATCTGCACGCCGGGCGACTACAAGCCCTTCAGCTTCCAGAAGCCGGACGCGGCCTACGAGGGCATCGACGTCGATCTCATGACGGGCTTCGCCTCCAGCCTCAACGCACGGCCGGAGTGGGTCAAGACCAGCTGGGCCAACCTGCTGCCCGACCTCACGGCCGGCAAGTGCGACATGGCGGTCGGCGGCATCTCGGTGACCACCGACCGGCAGAAGCTGGCCTTCTTCAGCAGCGCCTACATGGTCAACGGCAAGACGCCGATCGCGCGCTGCGCCGACGTCGCCAAGTACCAGACGGTGGCCCAGATCGACAAGCCGGGCGTGCGCGTGATCTTCAACCCGGGCGGCAGCAACGAGCGCTTCGCCCGCGCCAATTTCAAGCAGGCCAAGCTGACCCTGCACGGCGAGAACGTCACGATCTTCGACGAGATCCTGGCCAACCGCGCCGACGTCTTCGTCACCGAGTCGGCCGAGGCCATCACGCAGCAGAAGCTCAAGCCCGGCCTCTGCGCGATCAATCCCGATAAGCCCCTGCAGTACGGCGAGATGGCCTGGCTGCTGCCGCGCGACGACGTCGCCTTCAAGTCCTATGTCGACCAGTGGCTGCACCTGTCGCAGGCCGGCGGCGAGTTCCAGCGCGTGATGGACCGCTGGCTCAAGTAGCGTCGAGCAAGGCCAGCACCTCGCGCCGGACGGGCGCGTCGAAGGCCAGCTCCACGTGGCCACGGCCGGCGGCGAGCCGGTTGTCGGCGCCCGGCAGCGTCGCCACCGAGGTCGGGAACACGATGTTGTCGCTGTTCGAATACCAGCAACTGAAGGGCACCTGCTGCACGCTCGTGCGCTCGCCGTCGATGCGTTGCAGCCAGTCGCCGCCCATGCGCATCTGGCGGCCGTTGGCCGTGCGGCCGAAGCGCGCCAGCCAGGTGCCGCGGTGCGGCGTGCCGATTGTCACGATGCGATGCACCCGCGCGCCGTCGGCATCGCGCAGCCAGGCCCGGGCCGCGAGCCCGCCCATGCTGTGGCAGATCAGGAGCGGCGGCTGTCCGGTGGCGGCCGTCACGCGCACGATCGCGGCGTCGATGGTCTGCACGTAGCGGTCGATCGAACCGAAGACCGGCTCGAGGTCGACCGCGACGAAGGCACGGTCGGCGGCGCGCAGCTCGCGCAGCCAGGGCGTCCAGAAGGCGCGATTGCCGACGAAGCCGTGCACCAGCACGACGCCCCGCCGGCTGGCCTGCGGCAGGTGGTCCGGAATGGCGCGCCACCGAAAGGGCTGGTACCAGGCGAAGACGCACGGCGCTGCGATGCTCTCGGCCAGCCAGGCCTTGAAGAACTGCCAGCCGCTGGCACGCGGCAGCGGGTCGCTGTCATCGACGCGCCAGGCCAGCACGAACTCGAACCCCAGGAAAACCGCGTGCGTGCCGCTCAGCACCAGCAGCCCGGCGATCGCCGTCGCCGGCGAGCGGCCCCACCAGGCGGCGGTCCATGCGCCCGCGGCAATCCACCACGCCAATACCAACCAACGCTGAGCACGTGCAACCATCCGCCAACTATCGCACGCGCGACCCGCGGCCCTAGGACAAGCCCGCTGGCGTCGGGTGCCGGCTCGCTCCGACAATCCGCGCCAAAGGAGATCGAATGCAGACATCAGTGCTTCAGAGTTATCCCGCCGGCGTGCCGCATGAAGTCCACCCCGAGCAGTACCGCTCGCTGGGGCAGCTCTTCGACGAGTCGTTCAAGCGCTACGCCGAGCGCCCCTTCTCGGTCTGCATGGAGCAGTGGATGACCTATGGCGAGGTCGACACGCTGTCGACGGCCCTGGGCGCGTGGCTGCAGTCGCTCGGCCTCGAGCCCGGTGCCCGCGTGGCCGTGATGCTGCCCAACGTGCCCCAGTTCGCGGTCACGGTCTGCGGCGTGCTGCGGGCGGGCTACACCTGCGTCAACGTCAATCCGCTCTACACGGCGCGCGAACTCGAGCACCAGCTCAAGGACTCGGGCGCCACCGCGATCGTCATCCTCGAGAACTTCGCCACCACGCTCGAGCAGGTGATCGACCAGACCGCGATCCAGCACGTGGCCGTGACCTCGATGGGCGACCTGCTCGGCGGCATGTACGGCGCCTGGATCACCTTCGCCGTGCGCCATCTCGCGAAGATGGTGCCGCCCTTCAAGATCGCGCTGTCCAACGGCCGCACCGTCACGCCCTTCAAGGACGCGATCGCGGCCGGTCGCGGCCGCACGCTGGCCGCCGACCCGAGCAGCCTCGATTCGATCGCGTTCCTGCAGTACACCGGCGGCACCACCGGACTGTCGAAGGGCGCGGTGCTGACCCATCGCAACATCGTTGCCGCCACCTTGCAGGCCGAGGCCTGGTTCACGCCGGCGCTGGGGCGGGCGGGCGACCTGTCCAAGGTCAACAGCATCGCCGCCCTGCCGCTCTATCACATCTTCGCGTTAACGCTGCTGCTGCTCGCGATCCGCCAGGGCTCCCACCTGACGCTGGTGCCCAATCCGCGCGACATCGGCAAGTTCGTCGCCGTGCTGAAGAAGCGGCCGTTCCACATGCTCCCCGCCGTGAACACGCTCTTCAATGCCCTGCTGGTCCATCCGGAGTTCAAGAACGTCGACTTCTCGCAGCTGTTCGTCTCGCAGGCCGGCGGCATGGCGGCCTCCGAGGGCACGGCGCGCAAATGGTTCGAGGTCACGGGCTGCCCGATGATCGAGGGCTGGGGCATGAGCGAGACCTGCGCGATCGGCACCAACAACCCGGTCACGAACACCCACTACAGCGGCAACATCGGCCTGCCCCTGCCGGGCATCGAGATCGCGATCAAGGACGACCAGGGCCGCTCGCTGCCCGCGGGCGAGCCCGGCGAACTCTGCATCAAGGGACCGAACGTGATGGTCGGCTACTACAACCAGCCGGCCGAGACCGCGGCCGCCTTCACGGCCGACGGCTTCATGCGCACCGGCGACGTTGCCGTCATGCAGGAGGACGGCTACAGCCGCATCGTCGACCGCAAGAAGGACATGATCATCGTCAGCGGCTTCAACGTCTATCCGAACGAACTCGAGAACGTGATCTCGCTGTGCCCCGGCGTGGTGGAATGCGCCGCCGTCGGCGTGCCCGACGAGAAGCAGGGCGAGGCGATCAAGGTCTTCGTCGTCCGCAAGGACCCGGCGCTGACCGAGGAAGCGGTGATGCGCTATTGCCATGACCAATTGACAGGCTACAAGCGGCCGAAACAGATCGAGTTCCGCGACGCGCTGCCGAAGACCAACGTGGGCAAGATCCTGCGCCGCGAACTGCGCGAGGGCGCAACGGCTTGACGACGTCGGCAGACGGGCTGCCCTCGGGGCTCCAGGTCTTCGAGCGCGGCTGGCTGTCGGCCAACAATGTGCTCTTCATCGGCCGCGAGCAGACGGCCGTGATCGACACCGGCTACGCGACGCACGCGGCGCAGACCGTCGCGCTGGTGGACGCCGCGCTGGGGCCGCGGCCCCTCGACCTGCTGCTCAACACGCACCTGCACAGCGACCACTGCGGCGGCAACGCCGCGCTGCAGGCGCGCCACCCTGGCGTTCGAACGCTGATCCCGCCCGGTGAATCCGCGGCCGTGGCGTCCTGGGACGAAGACGCGCTGAGTTTCAAGGCCACCGGCCAGCGCTGCGACCGCTTTCGCTTCGACGGGCTGCTCGCCGCGGGCCGCGAGATCGTGTTGGCCGGCCTCCCGTGGCAGATCCATGCCGCCAAGGGACACGATCCGCATTCGGTCATGCTGTTCGAGCCCGTTTCGAAGACTCTGGTCTCGGCCGATGCGCTCTGGGAAAGCGGGTTTGGCGTCGTTTTCCCGGAGTTGCTAGGCGAACCGTCGTTCGACGAGGTCGGGGCCACGCTGGACCTGATCGCGTCGCTGGCGCCGCTGCACGTGATTCCGGGCCACGGGCGTGTCTTTCACGATGCGCCGGCCGCCTTGCGCAAGGCTCGCAGCCGGCTCGAGGGCTTCCAGCAGCAGCCGGCCAAGCATGCGCGCCACGCGCTCAAGGTGCTGCTGAAATTCAAGCTGCTGGAATGGCAGAGCATCTCGCGCGGTGAATGGGCCGCCTGGCTGGCGGAGACGCCGTATGTGGAGACGGTCCGGACGCGTTTCTTCAGCGCCTCGCCATTGGACGACCTGACCGGGGAGATCCTCGGAGAACTCGTCGCCGTCGGTGCTGCGGCCACGGATGGCGCGCGCATTCTGAATCGCTGATTATCGCCTGCGCGGCGTGCCCAAAGCAAAACGCCCAGCCTTTTGAGGGGCTGGGCGGATTGGGCTGTAAGAGCCTGACGATGACCTACTTTTACACGGGAACCCGCACTATCATCGGCGCTGAGTCGTTTCACTGTCCTGTTCGGGATGGGAAGGAGTGGGACCAACTCGCTATGGTCATCAGGCATAAAGGGTTGTCACCTTGACTCAAGTCAAGGCAACGAATTCATAGAGTCTGGAATTAGCTTTGGATGCTTTTGGCATCGGAATCTTGAATGCGTCAACTTGGCATAACACCTTGATCATGTAGATCAAAGTTATAGGGTCAAGCCGCACGAGCAATTAGTATCAGTTAGCTTAACGCATTACTGCGCTTCCACAC
>NZ_JASZYS010000038.1 GCF_030316845.1 Variovorax davisae | reverse complement strand
GGAGAAGGTCGAGGAAGGCAGCAAGCAGGTGGCGGAAGCCGGCAAGACGATGGAAGAGATCGTCGACAGCGTCAAGCGGGTGACCGACATCATGGGCGAGATCACGGCGGCAAGCCAGGAGCAGACCTCGGGGATCGAGCAGATCAACCAGGCGATCACGCAGATGGACCAGGTGACGCAGCAGAACGCGGCGCTGGTGGAAGAGGCCGCGGCCGCGGCCGGCTCCCTGCAGGAACAGGCATCGAGCCTGGTGCAGGCGGTCAGCGTGTTCAAGATGGCCAGCGACGGCGAGGCCGCGCGGGTGATCGCGCAGGCGAAGTCGAAGGCCAAGGCACAGCAGCCAGCCCGCAAGCCGGGCTCGGCCTCGGCGCCCGCGCCGGGTCTGAAGCGTCCGGCGGCGTCGTCGGCTCGCACCGAGCCGAAGCTGGCCTCGTCCGGCGACTGGACCGAGTTCTAACAGCCCGTGCGGCTTGAAGCCGCCACCCTAGGAGAAGGCATGCAGTGGTTTCAAAATCTTCGCGTCACCGTCAAGCTGGTCTTGAGTTTCCTCGTGGTCGCGGCGCTGGGCGCACTGGTGAGCGCGCTCGGCATCTTCCACATGGGGCGCATCAGCGCGTCGACCGAGAGGCTCTACACCCACGAGCTGAGCGCCCTGCAGGCCGTGCAGCAGGCCAACATCGCGCTGCTCTATGCCAGCCGCTCGCAGATGACGCTGCTGTCGGCCGCCACCCGCGGTGAGCGCAACACGGGATCCAACGCGATCCGCCAATCGCTCGAGGCCCTCGAGGCGCGCGCCGCCGAGGCCAAGCCGCTGTTCCTGGACAGCGAGGCGGGCACCAAGCTGTTCCGGCAGTACGAGTCCTTGATCGCGCCG
This sequence comes from Variovorax davisae, assembly GCF_030316845.1. GTDB lineage: Bacteria > Pseudomonadota > Gammaproteobacteria > Burkholderiales > Burkholderiaceae_C > Variovorax > Variovorax davisae. The sequence continues at coordinate 837 of NZ_JASZYS010000038.1, read as the reverse complement.
CTGAAGCTGCGCATGACCGACTTCGTCACGCTGGTGGGCAAGCAGTCGCTCGACAGTTCGCAATTCGATGGCCGGGTCGGAGACGACAGCACGCAGTTGCTGAAGGACTCGCGCGCGCTCGAGGAAGTGCTGGAGGCCATGGTGGCCCATGCCAACACGCTCGCCAAGGCGAGCGCGGAGCGGGCGGCTGAAACCTTCCAGGGCTCGCGCTGGATGATGCTGGTGATCGCGGCCGTCGGCCTGCTGGCCAGCCTGGGCCTGGGCGCCGGGGTGGCCCGCTCGCTCGGGCGCCAACTGGGCGGGGAGCCGGCCTACGCCGCCGAGGTGGTCGGCCGCATCGCGGCCGGCGACCTGGCGGTCGAGGTGGACACCGGCTCGGCCCGGCCCGGCAGCCTGCTGCATTCGATCCGGCTGATGCAGATCGAACTGACCGAGGTGGTCGGCAAGATCAAGAGCTCCAGCGACACGATCGCGACGGCCTCCAACCAGATCGCGGCGGGCAACCAGGACCTGTCCTCGCGCACCGAGGAGCAGGCCAGCTCGCTGGAGGAAACCGCCGCCTCGATGGAAGAGCTGACCTCCACCGTCAAGCAGAACGCGGACAACGCGCGCCAGGCCAACCAGCTGGCGGCCTCGGCCTCTGAAGTGGCGGTGAAGGGCGGCCAGGTCGTGAGCCAGGTGGTGGACACGATGGCGTCGATCAACGCGTCGTCGAAGAAGATCGTGGACATCATCGGCGTGATCGACGGGATCGCCTTCCAGACCAACATCCTGGCGTTGAACGCGGCGGTGGAAGCCGCCCGGGCGGGCGAGCAGGGCCGGGGCTTCGCGGTGGTG
>NZ_JASZYS010000037.1 GCF_030316845.1 Variovorax davisae | reverse complement strand
GCCCAGCCCGAGTAGCTGTTGAGCATCGACACCACCACCGGCATGTCGGCGCCGCCGATCGGGATGATGATCAAGACGCCCATCACGAAGGCCAGCAGCAGCATCGCGAGGAAGGCCGCCCAGCTCTCGGTCGCCATGTAGACCAGGCCCAGGGCGATGGTCGCGAGGCCCAGCACCAGGTTGAGCATGTGCTGGCCCTTGAACTGCACCGGCGCGCCCTGGAACAGGCGGAACTTGTACTTGCCCGAGAGCTTGCCGAAGGCGATCACCGAGCCGCTGAAGGTGATGGCGCCGATGGCCGCGCCCAGGAACAGTTCGAGCCGGTTGCCGGCCGGAATGGCATAGCGCAGGAAGCCGTCGATGATCGCCGCGCCCTCGGGCGTCTGCACGCCGACGGCGGCCGCCACCGGCGGCGGCGTGATGCCGAAGGCCCAGGGCTCGACCACCGCGGCGACCGCGATGAACACCGCCGCCAGGCCGATCATGCTGTGGAAGAAGGCCACCAGCTCGGGCATCTGCGTCATCTCGACCGTCTTGGCGCGGTAGGCGCCGTAGCCGCCGCCGACCACCAGGCCCAGCAGCACCCAGGCCATGCCCATGGCCTTGCCGCCCGAGAGCTGCACGATCAGCGCGGCGGTGGTCAGGATGGCGATCGCCATGCCGGCCATGCCGAAGAGGTTGCCGCGGATCGAGGTGGTGGGGTGGCTCAGGCCCTTCAGGGCCTGGATGAAGCAGACGCTGGCGATCAGGTACAGCAGCGTGACGACATTCATGCTCATGCTGCGTTCCCCTTGCCGGTCGCTTCAGCAGCCGGGGCCGCCTTCTTGTCCTTCTTCTTGAACATCTCCAGCATCCGCCGCGTGACCAGGAAGCCGCCGAAGACGTTGACCGCCGCCAGCGCCACGGCCAGCACGCCCATGGTCTTGCCCAGGCCGCTCTCGGTCAGCGCGGCCGCCAGCATGGCGCCCACGATCACGATCGCCGAGATCGCGTTGGTGACCGCCATCAGCGGCGTGTGCAGCGCCGGCGTGACGGTCCACACCACGTGGTAGCCGACGTAGATCGCCAGCACGAAGATGATCAGGTTGATGACGGTATGGGATACGGGATCCATGGCGGTGCTCCTCCGGGGGTTCTCTTGTCTTACTTCCTGGTGACCTGGCCGTCTTGCGCCATCCGGCAGGCGGCCACGATGTCGTCCTCGAGGTCGATCTTGAGCGTGCCTTCCTTGGCCACGATCAGCTTCAGGAAGTCGAGCACGTTGCGCGCATAGAGCGCCGACGCATCGGCCGCCACCAGCGCCGCCAGGTTGGTCTCGCCGACGATCGTCACGCCGTGCTTGACCACCGTCTTGTCGGCTTCGGACAGCGGGCAGTTGCCGCCCACGCCGTCGGGGCCCTTGCCGGCGGCGATGTCGACGATCACCGAGCCCGGCTTCATGGCCTTGACCATGTCCTCGGTGATGAGGGTGGGCGCCGCGCGGCCCGGGATCAGCGCGGTGCTGATCACGACGTCGGCCGCGGCCACGCGCTTGGCGACTTCGACCTGCTGGCGCGCCAGCCAGCTCGGGGGCATCGGCTTGGCATAGCCGCCGACGCCGACCGCGGCTTCCTTCTCCTCGTCGGTGTCGTAGGAGACCTCGATGAACTTGCCGCCCAGCGACTCGATCTGTTCCTTGACGCTCGGGCGCACGTCGGAGGCCTCGATCACCGCGCCCAGCCGCTTGGCGGTGGCGATGGCCTGCAGCCCGGCCACGCCGACGCCCAGGATCACGACCCGGGCCGCCTTCACGGTGCCGGCGGCGGTCATCAGCATCGGGAAGAAGCGCTGGTACTTGTCGGCGGCGATCATCACCGCCTTGTAGCCGGCGATGTTGGCCTGGGAACTCAGCACGTCCATGCTCTGGGCACGCGTGGTGCGCGGCGCGGCTTCGAGCGCGAAGGCGGTCAGGCCGGCCGTGGCCAGCCGTTGAAGTCCGGCGGCGTCGAAGGGGTTGAGCATGCCGATGAGCACCGTGGCGGGCTTCATCAGCGCGCACTCGCGGTCGTCGGGGCTGCGCACCTTGAGCACGATGTCGGCGCCGAAGGCGCCCGCGGCATCGGTGATCTCGGCGCCGGCAGCCTGGTAGGCCGCATCGGTCACGCTGGCGGCCACGCCGGCGCCCGACTGCACACGAACGACATGGCCTTGCGCCACCAGCTTCTTCGC
>NZ_JASZYS010000036.1 GCF_030316845.1 Variovorax davisae | reverse complement strand
AACGAAAAGTAGGGCGGGACACGAGAAATCCTGTCTGAATATGGGGGGACCATCCTCCAAGGCTAAATACTCATCATCGACCGATAGTGAACTAGTACCGTGAGGGAAAGGCGAAAAGAACCCCGGGAGGGGAGTGAAATAGATCCTGAAACCGCGTGCTTACAAAAAGTAGGAGCCTCGTAAGGGGTGACTGCGTACCTTTTGTATAATGGGTCAGCGACTTACATTCAGTGGCAAGGTTAACCGAATAGGGAAGCCGTAGAGAAATCGAGTCCGAATAGGGCGATCAGTCGCTGGGTGTAGACCCGAAACCAAGTGATCTATCCATGGCCAGGATGAAGGTGCCGTAACAGGTACTGGAGGTCCGAACCGACTAGTGTTGCAAAACTAGCGGATGAGCTGTGGATAGGGGTGAAAGGCTAAACAAACTTGGAAATAGCTGGTTCTCTCCGAAAACTATTTAGGTAGTGCCTCAAGTATTACCGTCGGGGGTAGAGCACTGTTTTGGCTAGGGGGTCATGGCGACTTACCAAACCAAGGCAAACTCCGAATACCGACGAGTACAGCTTGGGAGACAGAGCACCGGGTGCTAACGTCCGGACTCAAGAGGGAAACAACCCAGACCGCCAGCTAAGGTCCCTAAAATTGGCTAAGTGGGAAACGAAGTGGGAAGGCTAAAACAGTCAGGATGTTGGCTTAGAAGCAGCCATCATTTAAAGAAAGCGTAATAGCTCACTGATCGAGTCGTCCTGCGCGGAAGATGTAACGGGGCTAAGCCAGTTACCGAAGCTGCGGATTTGCAATTTATTGCAAGTGGTAGGAGAGCGTTCTGTAAGCCTGTGAAGGTGCGTTGTAAAGCGTGCTGGAGGTATCAGAAGTGCGAATGCTGACATGAGTAGCGTTAAAGGGGGTGAAAAGCCCCCTCGCCGTAAGCGCAAGGTTTTCTACGCAACGTTCATCGGCGTAGAGTGAGTCGGCCCCTAAGGCGAGGCAGAGATGCGTAGCTGATGGGAAACAGGTCAATATTCCTGTACCGATGTGTAGTGCGATGTGGGGACGGATCTTAATAGGTCATCCGGGTGTTGGATATCCCGGTTTAGTGGGAAGTAGGCGTGCATTAGGCAAATCCGGTGCACATATACCGAGGCCCATGATCGAGCCAGCTTGCTGGTGAAGTGACTGAACGAGGTTCCAGGAAAAGCCACTAAGCTTCAGCTACACACGACCGTACCGCAAACCGACACTGGTGCGCGAGATGAGTATTCTAAGGCGCTTGAGAGAACTCAGGAGAAGGAACTCGGCAAATTGACACCGTAACTTCGGAAGAAGGTGTGCCCTATTAGTGTGAAGTGAACAACGGAGCATGAATGGGTTGCAAAAAATCGGTGGCTGCGACTGTTTATTAAAAACACAGCACTCTGCAAACACGAAAGTGGACGTATAGGGTGTGACGCCTGCCCGGTGCTGGAAGATTAAATGATGGGGTGCAAGCTCTTGATTGAAGTCCCAGTAAACGGCGGCCGTAACTATAACGGTCCTAAGGTAGCGAAATTCCTTGTCGGGTAAGTTCCGACCTGCACGAATGGCGTAACGATGGCCACACTGTCTCCTCCTGAGACTCAGCGAAGTTGAAATGTTTGTGATGATGCAATCTCCCCGCGGAAAGACGGAAAGACCCCATGAACCTTTACTGTAGCTTTGTATTGGACTTTGAACAGATCTGTGTAGGATAGGTGGGAGGCTTTGAAGCAGGGTCGCTAGATCTTGTGGAGCCAACGTTGAAATACCACCCTGGTGTGTTTGAGGTTCTAACCTAGGTCCATTATCTGGATCGGGGACAGTGCATGGTAGGCAGTTTGACTGGGGCGGTCTCCTCCCAAAGCGTAACGGAGGAGTTCGAAGGTACGCTAGTTACGGTCGGACATCGTGACGATAGTGCAATGGCATAAGCGTGCTTAACTGCGAGACTGACAAGTCGAGCAGATGCGAAAGCAGGACATAGTGATCCGGTGGTTCTGTATGGAAGGGCCATCGCTCAACGGATAAAAGGTACTCTGGGGATAACAGGCTGATACCGCCCAAGAGTTCATATCGACGGCGGTGTTTGGCACCTCGATGTCGGCTCATCTCATCCTGGGGCTGTAGCCGGTCCCAAGGGTATGGCTGTTCGCCATTTAAAGAGGTACGTGAGCTGGGTTTAAAACGTCGTGAGACAGTTTGGTCCCTATCTTCCGTGGGCGCTGCAGATTTGAGGAAGCCTGCTCCTAGTACGAGAGGACCGGAGTGGACACACCTCTGGTGTATCGGTTGTCACGCCAGTGGCATTGCCGAGTAGCTAAGTGTGGAAGAGATAACCGCTGAAAGCATCTAAGCGGGAAACTCGTTTCAAGATGAGATCTGCCGGGGCCTTGAGCCCCCTAAAGAGTCGTTCAAGACCAGGACGTTGATAGGTCAGGTGTGGAAGCGCAGTAATGCGTTAAGCTAACTGATACTAATTGCTCGTGCGGCTTGACCCTATAACTTTGATCTACATGATCAAGGTGTTATGCCAAGTTGACGCATTCAA
>NZ_JASZYS010000035.1 GCF_030316845.1 Variovorax davisae | reverse complement strand
TGTCATAATCGAAGGCTCCGCTCAAAACGACGGTGACGAAGCAGCTTCCGGGTTGCGAGTTGTTCGAAGTGAGCGGCGGGAAAGAAAAAGCCTCTCGAGGTTGACGAAGTTGAAAAAACTGTGTCATAATCGAAGGCTCCGCAGAAAACGCAGACTGCAGCGGCTTCCAAGTGAAGCGGTTGTGAGAAGCGAAAGAAAGCGAAAAAAGTTTGCCGGTTCTTAAAAAACCGTGTCATAATCGAAGGCTCCGCTGATCGCAGCGAAGCAAACAAAACAAGAGATTGTTTTGACGGATCGTTAAAAATATACAGCCGATAAGCGTGGGCGTTTGAGGCGAATGGCTAAGTTCTTCGGAACAAAGTCTTCAAGACTTTAAACGCTCATGAGAATAGAAGTGAAGTTCACTTCAATTTCTTTTTTTATGAGTTTTGCTTGACCGCGAGGTCAGGCGCAAAATCAAGATCGAACTATAGAGTTTGATCCTGGCTCAGATTGAACGCTGGCGGCATGCCTTACACATGCAAGTCGAACGGCAGCGCGGGAGCAATCCTGGCGGCGAGTGGCGAACGGGTGAGTAATACATCGGAACGTGCCCAATCGTGGGGGATAACGCAGCGAAAGCTGTGCTAATACCGCATAAGATCTACGGATGAAAGCAGGGGATCGCAAGACCTTGCGCGAATGGAGCGGCCGATGGCAGATTAGGTAGTTGGTGAGGTAAAGGCTCACCAAGCCTTCGATCTGTAGCTGGTCTGAGAGGACGACCAGCCACACTGGGACTGAGACACGGCCCAGACTCCTACGGGAGGCAGCAGTGGGGAATTTTGGACAATGGGCGCAAGCCTGATCCAGCCATGCCGCGTGCAGGATGAAGGCCTTCGGGTTGTAAACTGCTTTTGTACGGAACGAAAAGGTTCTTTCTAATAAAGAGAGCTCATGACGGTACCGTAAGAATAAGCACCGGCTAACTACGTGCCAGCAGCCGCGGTAATACGTAGGGTGCAAGCGTTAATCGGAATTACTGGGCGTAAAGCGTGCGCAGGCGGTTATGTAAGACAGTTGTGAAATCCCCGGGCTCAACCTGGGAACTGCATCTGTGACTGCATAGCTAGAGTACGGTAGAGGGGGATGGAATTCCGCGTGTAGCAGTGAAATGCGTAGATATGCGGAGGAACACCGATGGCGAAGGCAATCCCCTGGACCTGTACTGACGCTCATGCACGAAAGCGTGGGGAGCAAACAGGATTAGATACCCTGGTAGTCCACGCCCTAAACGATGTCAACTGGTTGTTGGGTCTTCACTGACTCAGTAACGAAGCTAACGCGTGAAGTTGACCGCCTGGGGAGTACGGCCGCAAGGTTGAAACTCAAAGGAATTGACGGGGACCCGCACAAGCGGTGGATGATGTGGTTTAATTCGATGCAACGCGAAAAACCTTACCCACCTTTGACATGTACGGAATTTGCCAGAGATGGCTTAGTGCTCGAAAGAGAACCGTAACACAGGTGCTGCATGGCTGTCGTCAGCTCGTGTCGTGAGATGTTGGGTTAAGTCCCGCAACGAGCGCAACCCTTGTCATTAGTTGCTACATTCAGTTGGGCACTCTAGTGAGACTGCCGGTGACAAACCGGAGGAAGGTGGGGATGACGTCAAGTCCTCATGGCCCTTATAGGTGGGGCTACACACGTCATACAATGGCTGGTACAAAGGGTTGCCAACCCGCGAGGGGGAGCTAATCCCATAAAACCAGTCGTAGTCCGGATCGCAGTCTGCAACTCGACTGCGTGAAGTCGGAATCGCTAGTAATCGTGGATCAGAATGTCACGGTGAATACGTTCCCGGGTCTTGTACACACCGCCCGTCACACCATGGGAGCGGGTTCTGCCAGAAGTAGTTAGCCTAACCGCAAGGAGGGCGATTACCACGGCAGGGTTCGTGACTGGGGTGAAGTCGTAACAAGGTAGCCGTATCGGAAGGTGCGGCTGGATCACCTCCTTTCTGGAAATACAAAGCTGTTCAAGTTGAACGCCCACACTTATCGGTTGTTGGAAGATGTCGAAACATCGACATGGGTCTGTAGCTCAGCTGGTTAGAGCACCGTCTTGATAAGGCGGGGGTCGTTGGTTCGAGCCCAACTAGACCCACCAAATTCTTCCGATGGTCATGATGCTCCAGGGCGTCAGATATGAGGACCCGGGGGATTAGCTCAGCTGGGAGAGCACCTGCTTTGCAAGCAGGGGGTCGTCGGTTCGATCCCGTCATCCTCCACCAATCTTCGAGTCCTTCGGGGCTGCAACACGATACTTATAGTCAACACCAAAGCTGCTTTGCAAGAGGCATCTTTGTTGTTGATCGAGATCTCTCGGTCAATCGGCTGTTCTTTAAAAATTCATAGAGTCGAATTAGCGTCGCTGGTGGAAACTGCACATTCGTAAAGGTTTAGTGCAGACCGTGCCATCAGCGACATGAATTTTTGATTGCGTCAATTATGAACTTCAATTTCGAATCAAATCGAAAGTATGAAGTACGGCATAACGCGACAGGTGAGAGACCTGTCAATTCCTTGATGTGATTTTGGTTTCTGTGAAGAAACGTCAAAGTTATAGGGTCAAGTGAATAAGAGCACGTGGTGGATGCCTTGGCGATGATAGGCGACGAAGGACGTGATAGCCTGCGATAAGCTTCGGGGAGCTGGCAAATTAGCTTTGATCCGGAGATTTCCGAATGGGGAAACCCACCTGCAAAGGTATCGCATGCTGAATACATAGGCATGCGAGGCGAACCGGGTGAACTGAAACATCTCAGTAGCTCGAGGAAAAGACATCAACCGAGATTCCGAAAGTAGTGGCGAGCGAAATCGGAAGAGCCTGTTAGTGATAGCACAAGACTTAACGGAACAGTTTGGAAAGACTGGCCATAGCGGGTGATAGCCCCGTACGTGAAAAGACCTGTGTGGTACTGAGC
>NZ_JASZYS010000034.1 GCF_030316845.1 Variovorax davisae | reverse complement strand
CATGGGCGAGATCACGGCGGCGAGCCAGGAGCAGACCACCGGCATCGAGCAGATCAACCAGGCGATCACGCAGATGGACCAGGTGACGCAGCAGAACGCGGCGCTGGTGGAAGAGGCCGCGGCCGCGGCCGGCTCCCTGCAGGAGCAGGCCGGCAGCCTGTCGCAAGTCATGAGCATGTTCAGGCTTGAATCCGAATCCGAAAAGCACTGAGGACATGCGAGTCAATCTACCCATCACCGTCCAGGAATACCTGCTGCCGAAGGATGCGGCGCTGGTGTCGCGCACCGATCTGAAGGGGCGCATCACCTACGTCAATCCCACCTTCGTGGAGGTCAGCGGCTACACGCTCGAAGAGCTGATGGGCAAGGCCCACAACATCGTCCGGCATCCCGACATGCCGCCCGAGGCCTTCGCCGACATGTGGGACACGCTGGGGCGCGGCCTGCCCTGGACCGGCTTCGTCAAGAACCGCCGCAAGAACGGCGACTTCTACTGGGTGCAGGCGAACGTGACGCCGATCCACCGCAACGGCGTGGCCGAAGGCTACATGTCGGTCCGCAGCAAGCCCGAGCGCGCGGACGTCGGCCAAGCCGACACGCTCTATCGAAAGCTGCGCGAGGGCCTGGCCAAGGGCGTGTCGATCCGCCAGGGCGAGGTCGTCCGTCGGGGCTGGTCCGACCCGATGGGTGGCCTGCGTCGGCTGCCGATCCGCAGTCGCGTGACCGCCGTCACGCTGACCGCGGCCGTGCTCTCGCTGGGCGTCGGCGCCGTCGGCTGGTCCGAGGCCGCGCGGCTCGCGGGCGCCGCCGGCTCACCCGGCTGGCTGCCCGGCCTGCTGGCCGCCGCCACCCTGGGCAGCGCACTCGCATGGATCGGGTTCGGGTTTTTCATGAGCCGCACCATCTTCCGGCCGCTGGAGCAGGCGGTGGGCGTGGCGCAGGCGATCGCAGGCGGTGCACTGGCCAAGTTCGAGATCCGGCCACAGGACGAGACCAAGAGCCTGCTGCGCGCCTTGAACCAGATGAGCGCCAACTTTCTCGCGATCGTCGCGGACGTCGGCAGCAACGTCACCGGCGTGATGACGACGTCCGGCCAGATCGCCAGCGGCAACCAGGATCTGTCGTCGCGCACCGAGCAGCAGGCCAGCTCGCTGGAAGAAACCGCCGCCTCGATGGAAGAGCTGACCTCCACCGTCAAGCAGAACGCGGACAACGCGCGGCAAGCGAACCAGCTGGCCGTCTCGGCTTCCGAGGTCGCGGTGAAGGGCGGGGAAGTGGTCGGCCAGGTCGTCGACACCATGGCCTCGATCAATGCGTCCTCGCGCAAGATCGTCGACATCATCGGCGTGATCGACGGCATCGCCTTCCAGACCAACATCCTGGCGCTGAACGCGGCCGTCGAGGCGGCCCGCGCCGGCGAGCAGGGCAAGGGCTTTGCCGTCGTCGCCGCCGAGGTGCGCGGACTGGCGCAGCGCTCGGCTTCGGCCGCCAAGGAGATCAAGGGCCTGATCGACGACTCGGTGGACAAGGTCGATGCCGGCAGCGTGCTGGTCGGCGAAGCCGGCCGGACGATGGAGGAGATCGTCGGCAGCGTGAAGCGGGTGACCGACATCATGGGCGAGATCACGACCGCCAGCCAGGAGCAGACCTCGGGCATCGAGCAGATCAACCAGGCCATCACGCAGATGGACCAGGTCACCCAACAGAACGCGGCGCTGGTGGAGGAAGCCTCCGCCGCAGCACAGTCGCTGCAGGAGCAGGCCGAAAGCCTGGTCCATGCAGTGAGTGTTTTCAAGTCTTAAACAGGAGTCGACAAGATGAGCACAGTTCAATCGAAGCCCGCCGCCGATGGCGTGGCGAACCCGGCCCGCGCGGACAAGCCGCTCGAGTTCCTCTCCTTCACGCTGGGCGCGGAGGAATACGGCATCGACATCCAGAAGGTGCAGGAGCTGCGCGGCTACGACGCCGTGACGCGGATCGCGAACGCGCCGGACTACATCAAGGGCGTGGTGAACCTGCGCGGGATCATCGTTCCGATCATCGACATGCGGATCAAGTTCGCGCTCGGCACGCCCAGCTACGACCAGTTCACGGTGGTGATCGTGCTGAGCATCGGCGGCCGGGTGGTCGGGATGGTGGTCGACAGCGTGTCGGACGTGATCACCTTGACGCCGGAGCAGATCAAGCCGGCGCCGGCGATGGGTTCGGTGCTGGACACCGACTACCTGATCGGGCTGGGCACGCTCGAGGAGCGGATGCTGATCCTGGTCGACATCGACCGCCTGATGTCGAGCGACGAGATGGGCCTGATCGAAGCCGTCGCGGCCTGAAGCCAACCTTTTTTTGCGTCGAGCCCCACCATGACCCTCCTGCCCAACGTCCGCATCGGAACACGCCTCGCCATCGGCTTCGCCATCGTTCTGGGCCTGACCATCGTCTCGACCGCCGCGGCCCTGGTCAGCGCGCGGAACAACGCCGAAGCCACCCGCCGCATGATGCAGAGTCCGCTGGCCAAGGAGCGCTTGATCTCCGACTGGTACGTGCTGACCTATTCGGCCATCGCGCGCACCTCGATGATCGCCAAGACCACCGACGAGACGCTGCCCGTGACCTTTGCCGAAGTGATCTCGGACAGCGTCAAGCGGGGCAGCGAGACCATGGCGAAGGTCGAGGCGCTGCTGGTCACCGACGGCGAGAAGCAGACCTACAAGTCGATCGTCGAGCTGCGGGCGAAGTACCAGGCGGCGAAGGACGTGGTGGGCAAGGCGAAGGCCGGCGGCAATGCGGCGGAGACCGAGCGCGCCTTCAAGGATGCCTTCCAGCCGGCCGCGAAGGCCTATGAGAACCGCGTCCTCGACCTGTTGTCGATGGAGCGCCAGGCGATCGACGACATGAGCCGCGCCATCGACGAGGCCAACGCGCGCAGCTTCTCGCTGACGCTGGCCCTGGGCGTGCTCACGGTGCTCATCGGCAGCCTCTTCGCCTGGCTGATCACGCGCAGCATCACCCGGCCGATCGGCAAGGCGGTCCAGGTGGCGCAGACGGTGGCGGCCGGCGACCTGAGCGCGCGCATCGAGGTCGAGAGCCGCGACGAGACCGGCCAGCTGATGCAGGCACTGAAGAACATGAACGACAGCCTGGCGAAGGTGGTGGGTGAAGTCCGCACCGGCACCGACACGATCGCGACGGCCTCGGGCCAGATCGCCACCGGCAACCAGGATCTCTCGTCGCGCACCGAGGAGCAAGCCAGCTCGCTGGAAGAAACCGCTGCTTCGATGGAAGAGCTGACCTCCACCGTCAAGCAGAACGCCGACAACGCCCGCCAGGCGAACCAGCTGGCCGTCTCGGCCTCCGAAGTCGCCGTCAAGGGCGGCAGCGTGGTC
>NZ_JASZYS010000033.1 GCF_030316845.1 Variovorax davisae | reverse complement strand
ATGGGCGAGATCACGGCGGCGAGCCAGGAGCAGACCACCGGCATCGAGCAGATCAACCAGGCGATCACGCAGATGGACCAGGTGACGCAGCAGAACGCGGCGCTGGTGGAGGAAGCATCCGCGGCGGCAGGTTCACTGCAGGATCAGGCGAGCCAGTTGTCCCGTGCGGTCGGTGTGTTCAAGCTCATGCCGTCGCATTCGCAGGCCTCGGCTGCACCACCAGCCCGGCCCGCGACGTCGAAAGCCCCGAAGTGGGCAGGCCCGGGCAAGGCCACGGTGCCTGCCGCCAAGGCTCCCGCGGTGGAGGCGGCGGCAGGAGACTGGGAAACGTTCTGATTTCCGTCGGCACCGGGCCCGGACTCCTGCGCCTCGGAGAAACGCTCTCGTGGCGGGCGGCCTGGTCATCGCCATGGCGATCGTCGCCTCCTACTTCATCGGCGTGAACCCGATCCTCTTCATCGCAGCCGCCAGCGGCTGGCGAGCCGTCCAATAGCCGGCCCATGGGTCTGTCGTCCGAAACGACAGGTGCTCGCGCGCCGTGGCCACGGTCCACTGCGCACCGCTCTTCAGTTGGGTCAGCTCATCCCAGTCCACGGGCATCGACACGCCGAGCCCTGGGCGTGCGCGGGCGGAAAACGCCACCGCCGTGGTGGCGCCGTGCCCGTTGCGCAGGAAGTCGACAAACAGCTTGCCGACCCGGTTCGACGGTCCGCTCCTGGCCACGAAGCGTGCGGGAATGGTGCGTGCGAGGTGCTGCACCACCGCCTGGGAGAATCCCTTGACCGCCTCGTAGTCGAAGCGCGGCGCGATCGGCACCACGACGTGCAGGCCCTTGCCGCCGCTGGTCTTCAGCCAGGCCTGGAGGCCTAGTTCCGTCAGCAGCGCGCGCACCAGGATCGCCGCCTCCTGGACGTGCTGCCAGGACGTGCCTTCGCCGGGGTCGAGGTCGAAGATCATGCGATCCGGCTTGTCGATGTTCTTCGCCGTGGAGTTCCAGGTGTGGAACTCGATGACGTTCATCTGCGCCGCCGATGCCAGTGCCTGCGCGCTGCCAACTTCGAGCAGCGCGCCGTGACCCGGCCACAGCCGGGGGTCCAGTTCCTTGATGCCGGGGATGCTGATCTTCTCGTCGTGTTTCTGGAAGAAGAGCTCGCCCGTCACGCCGGTCGGCCCGCGCACCAGCGAGCACGGCCGGCTCTTCAGGTGCGGCAGGATCCAGTCCGCCACCGACTCGTAGTAGCGCACCAGGTCCAGCTTGGTGAGGCCCGAGCCGGGGTCGATCACGCGCTCGGCGTTGCTCACCTTGATCCTCCCGGTGGCCGTCCTGCCTGCCGACTTCACCGGCCCGGCCTCCGCAAGCGTCCTGGCAGTCTCGCGCACGATCGCGCTGGCCGGTTTGTCGGTGCGCAGCGAAACGTAGGACGCATGCCGGATCTGCCCCTCGGGCGTCCATTCGGCGAAGGCCACCTCGGCGACCAGGCGCGGCGCCACCCAACGCTCGCTGCCCGGGGCGCGCCTGGACCACCGTCCGGGCTTGCCCGCGCCCGCAGGGAAGGGCGGCTCGGCGACCTCGATCTTGACCAGCTTGCGCTTCAACGCCGCGGCCTCGTCCGAGTCCCAACCGGTGCCGACGCTGCCGACCGACACCAGCGTGCCGTCCGGCGCATGCACGCCGAGCAGCAGACTGCCGATCTGCGGTGAGCCGTCCGACCGGTCGGTGTAGCCGGCGACCACGAACTCCTGGCGCTGCTGGCACTTGAGCTTGAGCCAGGTCTCGGTGCGACGCGAGGCGTAGGGTGCGTCGGCGCGCTTGGCGATCACGCCCTCGAGGTTCATGCGGCAGGCCGAACTCAACACCGACGCCGCGTCGGCTTCGAAGGCGGCGCTGAAGCGGACATGGTCGGTCGCCTGCTCGTCCAGCAGTGCCTTGAGCAACTGGCGGCGCGACACCAGCGGGGCCTCGCGCAGGTCGTAGCCCTCGAAGTAGGGCACATCGAACACGAAGTAGACGATCTGGGCATTTCCCTCGCCGAGGTCGAAGGCCTTCTGCAGTGCGTTGAAGCTGGGCAGGCCTTTCTCGTCCAGCACCACGATCTCGCCGTCCAGCCAGCTCGATTGGAGCCCCAGGCTCTCCAGCTCGCCCACCAGGCCGGGCATCCTGGCCGACCAGTCGTGGCCGCCGCGCGTGACGAGCGCGGCCTTGCCCTTGTCGATGCGGGTCATGAGCCGGTAGCCATCGAACTTGATCTCGTAAAGCCATTGGCCGGCCGCCGGGACGCCGGTGGCCAGGGTCGCGAGCTGGGGGCTCATCTTGACGGGGAGCGGTGCTTTCACGGCGCCTGCCACCCTGTCGTCCGCGCTGCGGGCGCGCCTGGCCGAGACACCGCGGGCGCCGGCAACCTTGGGCTCCGAAGGCGCGGGGCGCAGCGGCTTGGCGATCACGCTGTCGGGCAGGGCCGAGACGACGTCGTAGTCCGCCTTCGGGCGCGCGAACGCGTCCTTCTTCTTGAACAGGATCCAGGGCTCTTGCTTCTCGCCGCCCTTGGCGATCTTGACCAGCTCCCACAAGCCGGCCAGTTTCTGGCCGTGGAGCTGGAAGAGCAGCTTGCCTTTCGCCAGGCCGTCCCGCGGGTCGCCCACGGGCTCCCAAGTGCCGTTGTCCCAGACGATCACCGTGCCGGCGCCGTATTGCTTGGGCGGAATCGTGCCTTCGAACGATCCGTAGGACAGCGGATGGTCTTCGACATGGATCGCCATGCGCTTGTCGGCAGGGTCGAAGCTGGGCCCCTTCGGCACCGCCCAGGAGAGCAGGACCCCATCCAGTTCGAGGCGGAAGTCGTAGTGCAGCCGGCTGGCCGCGTGTTTCTGGATGACGAAGGAAAGCGCCTCGCCGTTGCGCGGTGCGTGCTCGCCACGCGGTTCGGCGGTGACCGCGAAGTCGCGCTTCGACCAGTATTTCTCGAGCCGATCCAGACGGGTTTCGCGGGGCATGTCGGAATCTACAGCATGCAACCCTGGCTGACGCTCGCTGCGGAATCTGTACCCGAACAACCGCTACGAGGCGAAGGTGGGATCGACGCTCGACTCAGGCCAGGCTGGACGGCCTGGGGCAGCATGGGCTACCAATGGGGCAACCAGAACCACAGCGATACGGCCGTGCGGCTGGGAGCCAGGTACACCCTGGTAGCTTGCTGAGCGCGAGCGTCGGTGGCTGCGCAGCGCGCCCTGCTCAACGGCCGTCGCGGTCCGAGTCGCCAGGGATCGCGCGTTCCACGTTGTCGCTGAGCCGTTGCCACGCGTCGCGGGTGGCGTGCCTGGCCCGCTCCCACTCGAGCGAGGATCGACCGCGCGCCGTGCCCCAATCCCGACCGAGGTCAGGCTCGACTTCGTCGAACGTCCGGTCAGGGTTGCGAGAATAGGCGTCCACGCCATACCGATACGCCGGGGAATAGTCATCGTAGCTCCCGCCCTCGACATAGGGACGTCCCGCGTAGTTCTCGCGCCAGTACGCATCTTCGACATCCGGATCGGCCTTGACGGCGCGACCGGCCAACGCGCCGGCGACCGCCCCGACTGCAGCCCCCACCACGGCGCCGACCGGCCCGGTCATGCCGCCCACGGCCGCACCTGCGGCTGCACCGCCTGCGACCCCTCCGGCGACGCCGCCGACGACGGCACCGACACCCGTTGCAGCGGTCTTGCCGGGCTCACCAGCCACGCCGGGATTCTTGAGTTCAGCCATTGAAGTCTCCTTGTGAGTTTGAGGAGACTCCACAGTGCGCCACGACTTCTCTTCCTGCGAGGCCGGCGCTGCCATGTCCGATGAAGGTGGTCGGCCCCGTCCGCTGCCGGTGCGGACCTACACAGGGCGATCGGCTTCGCCGATATCGACCTCGCCTTCGACCTACACAAGTTTCCTGGTCCGGCCGGCATTCATCGCGCTGGCGCAAGCATCTAAGCAAGGAAGCCGCTGCTGCGGGATTTCCAGTTTGTGGAGTGCCGCTGTCAGCTTCGATGCGAGCGTGAAGCTTTCGGCTCTGGAGTACCGACGCATGACTGATTCGTTCCCGGCCGTCCTGAGCGCGGCCATCGACTGGCTCGGAAACGGCTTGTGGGACCTCACGTGGTGGCAAGTCGTGCTGTACACGCTCGTCACCACGCACATCACGATCGCGGCGGTC
>NZ_JASZYS010000032.1 GCF_030316845.1 Variovorax davisae | reverse complement strand
CATAGCGCTGCAGCTTCAGTCGTCCGGCCGGGTCATAGACGCTGTGCTGCGTCAATCCGTTGCCCTGGATGCGCGCGGTCTCCCGGTGCAGCGCATCGCGCTCGAAGCCCACCAGTTCCTCGCCGTCCAGCATCAGGCCGTGCACGTGGCCCGAGCCGTAGCTCAGCCATTGCTGTCGACTGCCGTTGGAGCGCACCGTGGCGATGCGCTGGTCCAACTCGTCGTACTCGTGCTGCCACACATGGCAGGGGGGCTCGCGCAGGAAGTCGTGGTGCTGGTGCTCGCGCACCACGTTGCCCACCGCGTCGTAGAACCACTGCAGGCGCGCGTCCCTGTTGGTCGCCGCGACCACGCGGCCGGCCGCGTCGTACTGGAATCTCTCGACCTGTTCCCGCTGGTCGGGGATCGGACGCAGGTAGCCGTCGTCGCAGTCGCGCAGTTCCTCCGCGCGTCGCTGCAAGAGGCGGCCCATCGGGTCGTATTCATGGTGCACGAACCAATGCCCCGTGTGCTGGCGCACCGTGCGGGGCTGGTGGCGGTAGCGCGTGACTTGCTTGTCGAAGTCGCGTTCCTCGACGAGGCGGCCCATCGGGTCGTAGCTGAAGCCGTAGCGCGCACCGTTCTCGTTGACCAGCGCCGACAGGCGGGCGAGTTTGTCCCACTCGTAGCGCAAGATGGTGTCGCCCTGGATGCGCTGCTGGATCAAGCCGGCTTTGTTGTAGCGGTACTCGGTCCTGCGTTCCAAGGGATCGGTGTGGGCGAGCAATCGGCCTTCGGCATCGCGCGCGAGGCGCGTCTCGGTCTTGTCCGGGTGGACGATGGCGGCCAGTTGGCCCTGCTCGTAGACGTATTCGGTCTTATGGCCCGCTGCGTCGGTGGTGGCCTGCTGGCGGCCTTGCGCGTCGTAGCCCCAGCGGCTGGTGTGGCCCGAGCAGTCGGTGAAGCTGGCGAGTTGGCCGTCCGGGGTGTACGTCAGCTTCTTGCTGGCGCCCTTGGGGTCGATGATCTCGACCAGCTGGTTCTTGCCGTCGTAGACGTGCCGGGTCACGCGGCCCAGCGCATCGGTCTGGGTCGCCAGCAGGCCGGCTGCAGTGTAGGTGCGGCTCCAGCGCCCGCCGATCGGATCGACGATGCCCGCGAGCCGGCCCTGGGCGTCCCAGCTGTAGGCGATCCTGCTGCCGTCCGCGCGAATGTGTTCGACCAGATGATTGCGCCCATCGGCTGCGCTCTGGTAGGTGAAGTGCTCGACGCTGCCGTCCGGATGGTGGTGGGCAGTGACGTTGTACGCCGCATCGCGCTTCAGGCGTTCGATGGTGCCGTCCGGGTGGTCGATCTGGCGCGTGTAGCCCAGGCGGTCGACGTGGTGCACGGTCGTGTGGCCCAGCGCGTCGGTGACGCTGGCCGCGCCGGTTGCCGACCATGCGAGCCGGGTGTCGAAGCTGCCGTCGTCGGCCCATTCGCGCACCGCACGCGCCTTGCCGGCCTTGGCGTCTTCAGCGCTGCCCGACCACTGCAGGTTCATCGCGCGGCCGGTGCGGTCGGTGTAGCGCGTGAGAAGGTGATGGCTGTAGCGGTAGTGCCGCGCGGCCTGGGCCGCCTCTTCCAGGGTCAGCGCGTTCTCGTCCAGGGCCTGGATCAGGTCACCGGCCTCGTCGTACCGGTAGGCCGCCAACTGGCGCGTGCGCTGGCCGTTGCGCATTTCCCAAACGCCTGCGATGCGACGGTCCTCGTAGTCGACTTGCGCGTGAGCGACCAGCGTCTCGCCCTGGTAGCTCAGGACGTCGCTCAGCAGGCTCTTGGACAACGCGGCTGGCGCGGGCCGCGCGTGCGCGTCGGGCCGCTCGGGGATGATGTCGTTCCGCGGCTGCGCGCCCTGGCGTTCCTCGTCGTAGCGCATCTCGATGCGGTTGCCCTGGGGCGTGCGGTAGCCGATCGGGCGCCACCACGAGCGCGCCCACTCGAACACCTCATGCCAGTCGGGGCCGCGCTCGATCACCAGTTCGGCCGCACCCGTGCGGCGCAGCAGCAGTTCCTCGATCGGGTCCACGTGCACCTCGCCCACGGCGGGCAGGGGGTAGTCATGGGTGCGTCCGTCGCTCGCGAGGTAGCGCAGCTGCTCCAGACCCAAGGCATGCAGGGCCACCGTGTACGGCGTGACCCAGCGCGCGCCGAGTTCTCCCTTCTGGTCGTAGCCGACGAAGCCCGAGTGGTAGCTGCGCGTCCACGTGATCGGCAGCGGCGCCTGCAGCACGAAGTCGGTGTGCGCCAGGCGCTCGCTGCCGCGCGCGAAGCTGATGCTGCCGCCCGTGCCGCTCTGGGCGGCGTTCTTGCATTCCTGGCAGTCCTGCTCGGCCGGCGCCAGCGCCGAGGGCTTGGCTGCAGGCCCCACCAGGCTGTGCTGCGCCGCGTGGGTGCGCGAGCGGCCCGGCGTCTCGTGCGTGATGCCCGCGTCTTCCCACTTCGTGCCGCTTTGGCCGCCCGTGATGTCCGTCAGGGCCTGGCCGTTGATGCGGATCTTGTCGCCGCTCAGGTCGATCTCGCCCTCCTTGGTCATCTTGAGGCTGGCTTTGCCGCAGGTGACGGAGAACTGGTCCGCGACCGTGATCTCGTAGTTCCGCCCGATGCTCTGGCTCCAGCTCAGGCCCACGATGTCCGTACGCGCCAGCCCGACCGTGGTAGCCATCGCGGCGCCCACGTTCCGGTTGTAGGCCAGCCCCACGTTCTCCATGCGGGCGAGCCAGACGTTCTGGATCGAGAATCTTTGAATGGTCTCGGTCTTGGCCTTCTCGACCCTGAGGTCCTGGTTGCCGCCGATGCTGACGTCTTCATTGCCGTCCACGCGCTCGTGGCGGTCGTTGTGGATCGTGAGGGTTTCGTCATGGTCCACCGTCTCGGTGCGGTCGCGGTGGATGACGCTGGTCTCGTCACGGTCCACGGTCTTGCGCCGGTCGTTGCCGACCCACTTGTCTTCGTCATGCTCGACTTCGGTGAGCTGGTCCTTCTGGGCGTGCAGCCACAGTTGTTCCTGGCCCTTCCTGTCTTCGAAGCGCAGGGCGTTGGCGTCGCCGGGGCCGTTCTTCAGCCCCGCGCCGCGCGCGCCGTGCATGCTGGAGCGCGTGAGGACGCCGCTCTGCGTGGCGTTGGCGGGCAACTCCCACGGCGGCATGTTGAGCGCGTTGTAGACGCGGCCGCTCACGATCGGCCGGTCCGGGTCGCCGTTCTCGAAGTCGACGATGACTTCCTGGCCGATGCGCGGGATGGCGATGCTGCCGAAGCCGTTGCCCGCCCAGGGGTAGGACACGCGCACCCAGCAGGAGGAATTCTGGTCCTTCGTGCAGTAGCGGTTCCAGTGGAAGCTCAGCTTGACCTGGCCGTATTCGTTGGTCCAGATCTCCTGGCCGGGCGGGCCGGTGACGATCGCGGTCTGGGGGCCGGAGGTGCGGGGCTTCTCGTGGCGCTGGGGGCTGCGGTAGGTGTCCTTGGCTGGCTGGACGTGGAAGCGGGTCTCGCAGAAGTAGCTGTCGGCGCCGCTGGCATGGCCCGATTCACGAAGCTGGAGCGTGGCCTCGATGACCAGCCACTCGCGGTTGCTGCGGGCCTGGGGATGGTGCTGGAGCTTGAAGGTGCAGCCGGGCACGATCGCGCGCAGGTTGCCGCTGCCGTTGGCGCGCTTGCCCACGGCGCCGGCTTCTTCCATGCGGACGCGCGCCAGCGCGCGGCCTTCCTCGGCGTCGGCATAGTCGCCCGGCCAGCGGTACATCTCCTGCTGGTTGTTGCCGGTCTTGCGCGGCATCTTGGAGATTTGCTGCAGCTTGGCCTTGGGGCGGGTGAAGTCGAAGTCATCGGTGACCCAGGCGCCCGAGGCCAGGGTGTCGGTGACGTCGAAGTGCTTGCAGTATTCCTCGTCGATCTTGACGCGCTCGGCCTGGAAGCGGATGGTCTGGTAGGCCGCGCTCGCAAAGGGCTGGTGGGCGCCGGCATCGTCGACCAGCACCATGCGGTGCGCGCCGCCCGAATGTTCGAAGAAGTAATAGATTCCGAACTCTTCCATCAGACGGCTGACGAAGGCGAAGTCCTGTTCCCCGTACTGGACCTGGAAGATGCGCTGCGGGTAGCTGTGGCTCACCCGGACCTCCACCGGGAAGCCGTAGTCGGCCAGCACCTCCCGCACGATCGCGAGCGGCGTCATGTTCTGGAAGATCCTGTAGTCGCTGGTGCGCGTGGCCAGCACCAGCCAGGGCTCGATCACCACCTCGTAGATCGCGCGGCGCTCCTCGCTGCGCAGGAAGCGCGCGCGGGTGACCAGGCCGTTGATCTCGCGCGTGCCGGCGCCCACGCCGTCGAGCTCGATGACCACCGAGAACTCCTTGCCCACCAGCTCCTTGATGGGGACGTTGGCGGTGACGTATTCGGAGAGCGAGGCGCTGTCGGGGGTCTGCAGCTCGATCGCGTAGCGAAACAGCCGGCCCAGGCCTTCGTCGCCTTCCAGGCTTTTGAACTCGAGGGCCGATGCGCCCAGCAGGCTGGGCATGGCGGGACTGGACACGGTGACGGTGCGGCTCATGGAATCAGGGAACGTTCGGGCTCGTTCTGGAAAACCCGGCATGTCATGCATGAGCCGCGGGCAGCGAGCCTTCGATACTGATTCACCCATCGGAAAGACGGGGCGCAATGTGCTGTCGGACGCTTCGCAGATGGATGGCGACAAGGCTTCGACGCACAGGCGAATGGGCTG
>NZ_JASZYS010000031.1 GCF_030316845.1 Variovorax davisae | reverse complement strand
CCTGCGCGTACTGGCCCAGCACGTCGCCCAGGTTGCTCGGGTTGACGTTCGGGCTGTAGCTGGCCGCCGCGCGCCATTCGCCGTTGATGAGGTTGTCGAAGTTCTGCATGGCAGCGAGTCCTTGGGGAAACTGGATGAAAAATGAGCTTACTGCGGCGGGCGCACGGCCTGGCGGGCGATCAGCTTCCAGTCGCCGCCCGGGCCCTGCTGCTGCCAGACGCCGAGGATCTTGATGCTGACCTTGCCGGGCTTGCCCGAATCGTTGGTGTCGGCCGTGAGCGTATGGCGCACGATCGCGACGTTGTCGATGACCTTGATGGTCTGCTCGGTGATCGCGATGGTCACGAAGTCCGACTTGCCGTCCATCAGGTCGCTGACGAAACTGGTCTTGGTGTCGACCTTGCCCCCCGAGTGGCCGTAGCTCAGGTCGTCGGCCACCAGCGCGTTGAGCGCCGCGGGCGTCGGGTCGATCATCGCCACGCGCAGCTTCTCTGCCGCAGCGGCGACCGCCGGCGACTTGGCCGCGTCGTTGCCACGCATCGTGGTGCAGCCGGCGAAGGCCGCGGTGGCGGCAGCGATCAAGATCAGTTTCTTCAGCATTTGTTGTCTCCTGTTGTTGTGGTTGAAAGCGCTCTGGGAAATTACTGCGGGCCGAGCTTGTCGATCAGCGCCGCCAGGGCCTGATACTCGTCGGCCTTGAGCTCGGTCAGCGGCGTGCGCACCGGGCCGGCATCGTGGCCGACGATCTTCGCACCGGCCTTCACGATGCTCACGGCGTAGCCCTGGCCCTTGTTGCGGATGTCCAGGTAGGGCATGAAGAAATCCTTCAGCAGGCGGTGCTGCGTGGCAATGTCGTCCTTGGCGACGGCATGGTAGAAATCCATCGCGGTCTTCGGGATGAAGTTGAAGACCGCCGACGAATACACCGGCGTGCCGAGCGCCTTGTAGGCCGCGGCATAGACCTCCGCCGTCGGCAGGCCGCCGAGGTAGGCGAAGCGGTCGCCCATGCGCAGGTGGATCGCGCTCATCAGTTCGATGTCGCCGATGCCGTCCTTGAAGCCGACCAGGTTCGGGCAGCGCTCGGCCAGCTTCTCGAGCGTGGCGGGGTAGAGCTTGCTCTGGCCGCGGTTGTAGACGATGACGCCGAACTTCACGCTCTTGCAGACCGCCTCGACATGGGCCGCCAGGCCTTCCTGGCCGGCTTCGGTGAGGTAGTGCGGCAGCAGCAGCACGCCGTGGGCGCCGGCCTTCTCGGCCGCTTGCGCGCACTGGATCGCGAAGCGCGTGGGGCCGCCGGCGCCGGCGATGATCGGCACCACCCCGCGGCAGGTGTCGACCGCGGTCTGGATGATGCCGGGGTACTCGTCGGCGGTCAGCGAGAAGAATTCACCGGTGCCGCCGGCCGCGAACAGCGCGCTGGCGCCATAGGGCGCCAGCCATTCGAGGCGCTTCTCGTAGCTCTTCTTGTCGAAGTCGCCATTGCGGTCGAAGTCGGTGAGCGGGAAGGACAGCAGGCCGGAGCCCATGATGGTCTTGAGTTCTTGAGGCGTCATTTTTTGGAAGAACAGGGTGGTGGAAAGGGAGAGTTCAGGCCGCCGCCGGGCCGCTCCCAAGGCGGCCTGCGGCCCCCTCGGGGGGCAGCGACCACACGAAGTGAGCGAGCGTGGGGGTCATTCAGTCCAGCTTGATCTGGGCGGCGTTCACGACCTTGGCCCAGCGGGCGCGTTCCTTCTCGAAGAACTGGTCCTGCTCGACGGGCGTCATGGTCACGACTTCGGCGCCCTGGCCGGCCAGGCGCGAGCGGATGTCGGGCGAACGGATGATCGCGATCAGTTCCTTGTTGAGGCGCTGCACCAGCGCCTCGGGCGTGCCGCGCGGCGCCAGCACCCCTTGCCAGGTGCCGGATTCGAAGCCGGGCACGCCCTGCTCCGCGATCGTCGGCACATCGCCGATCAGCGGCATGCGCGTGCCCTTGGACACGCCCAGCACCTTGAGCTTGCCGCTCTGCACATGCGGCAGCGTCGCCAGCATGCCGTTCATCAGCACCTGGGTCTGGCCGGCCACCGTGTCCTGCACCGCCTGCACGCCGCCCTTGTAGGGCACGTAGACCCAGCGGGCGCCGCTGGCGCGCTCGAGCGCGACACCGGCCAGGTGCGGCGCACTGCCGGTGGCGGTGACGGCGAAATTGAGGTCGGACTTCTTCGACAGCGCGACCAGTTCCTTCAGGTTGTTGGCCGGCACCGACGGATGCACCACCAGCAGGTGCGGCGAATAGGCCAGCATGGTCACGCCGCGCAGGTCCTTGGCGGGGTCGAAGGACAGCTTGGTGTAGACCGACGGGCTGATCGCCAGCGCGCCGACGTCGCACAACAGCAGCGTGTAGCCGTCGGGCTGGGCCTTGGAGACCAGATCGGCGCCGAGATTGCCATTGGCGCCGGCGCGGTTCTCGACGATGACGGATTGCTTGAGCGCTTCCGACAGCGGAACGCTGATCGAGCGGGCGATGATGTCGGACGACCCGCCGGGCGGGTACGGCACGACGATGCGGATCGGCTTCGAAGGCCAGGCGTCGGCGGCCTGTGCGGCACCACCGGCGGCCAGCAATCCGCTGCCGAGTGCACCTAGGACGAGATGGCGTCGATTCAAGCGCATGGGTTTGTCTCCTGGGTCGTTGAGGAATCAGCGTCGCGTATCAGCGAGTCGTCAGTCATCGTACAACTAGATCCGGCAGATGTCCAGCAAAGACTTGCGCCGGTCAGGCCGCCGGCGCCTGCCCTGCGGCTGCGGCCTGCTCGGCGTCGAGCCGCGCCGCTTCCTGGGCCAGCCGAAGCCGTTCGCGGCTGTTGGTGAGATGGATGCGCATCGCCGCGCGCGCCGACTCGGCGTCGCGCCGCGCGATCGCGGCGTAGATCTCCTCGTGCTCGCGGTTCACGCGGCTCAGGTACTCGCCGCGCCGGTCGTGGTTGCGGATGGCGGTGATCCGGGTGCGCGGAATGATCGTGGTGCCGAGGTGGCTCATGATGTCCGCGAAGTAGGGATTGCCGGTCGCCTGCGCGATCTGCAGGTGGAAGCGGAAGTCGGGCGCCACGGTGTCGCCGGCGGTCGTCACGTTGTGTTCGAAGTCGTCGAGCGCCTGCCGCATGGCGGCCAGCTGCTCCTCGGTGCGACGGGTCGCGGCCAGGCCGGCGGACTCGGTTTCCAGGCTGATGCGCAGCTCGAGCACGGCGAGCACGTCGACCGAGGTCGCGATGTCCGAGGCCTCGAGCCGGAACATGCCGGCGGCACGCGGCTGCAGCACGAAGGTGCCGATGCCGTGGTGGGTCTCGACCAGCCCGCCGGCCTGCAGCTTGGAGAGCGCCTCGCGCACCACGGTGCGGCTCACGCCGTAGGTCTGCATGATGGCCGACTCGGTCGGCAATTTGTCGCCCGGACGCAACTGCTGGCTGCGGATCTTGTCGCCGAGGTCGTCGACCAAGCCATGGGCCAGGCCCCGCACCCTGCGGCGCGGAAGAACGCCGGCGGCGGCAGGCTCGGTGGTTGCGGTAGACCCCGTTGACAGGTTCGACATGGCGTGATGATAATCGTCTGCACGTTGTACGACAACCGATAACTTACCCCATCTGACAGAGACACGAATGAGCGCCGCTTCCGCCCCCCCTTCCTCCACCGCCCGCCAGGTCGGCCGCCTCCTCCTGACCGGCGCCGCCGGCGGCCTGGGCAAGGTCCTGCGCGAACGCCTGCGCCCGTACGCGGGGGTGCTGCGCCTCTCCGACATCGCATCGCTGTCGCCGGCCGAAGGCCCGCAGGAGGAAGTCGTCGCCTGCGACCTGTCCGACAAGCAGGCGGTCGATGCGCTGGTAGCAGGCTGCGACGCCATCGTTCATCTGGGCGGCGTGTCGGTCGAGCGGCCCTTCGAGGAAATCCTCGAGGCCAACATCAAGGGCGTGTTCCACATCTATGAAGCAGCCCGCCGGCACGGCGTCAAGCGCGTGGTGTTCGCCAGCTCCAACCACGTGATCGGCTTCTACAAGCAGACCGAGACCCTGGATGACCGAAGCACGCGCCGGCCCGACGGCTACTACGGCCTGTCGAAATCCTTCGGCGAGGACGTGGCCCAGTTCTACTTCGACCGCTGGGGCATCGAGACCGTGAGCATCCGCATCGGCTCCTCGTTCCCCGAGCCCCTCAACCGCCGCATGATGAGCACCTGGCTCAGCTACCGCGACCTGACCACGCTGATCGAGAAATCGCTGTTCACGCCGGGCGTCGGCCACACGGTGGTCTACGGCATGTCGGCCAACCGCGACGTCTGGTGGGACAACGCGGCCGCCGCCGTGCTCGGCTACGTGCCCCAGGACACGTCCGAGGTCTTTCGCGACAAGGTCGAGCAGCAGCCGGCGGTCGCTTCCACCGACCCCAACGCCATCTACCAGGGCGGCGCCTTCACCGCCCAGGGCCCGTTCGGAGACTGAGCGCCATGGGCAGCCAAGCCGAACTCGTGGTCGACGCGCGCTGCGGCACGGGCGAAAGCCCGGTGTGGTCGATGGCGGAATCCGCCTTGTACTGGGTCGATATTCCGGGCCGCGCCCTGCACCGCTGGTCGGCGGCCGGCCACACGCAATGGGCCAGCGACGAAATGCCGGCCTGCATCGCGCCGCGCGCCGACCTGCCGGGCAGCTGGATCGCCGGCATGGAAAGCGGCCTGTTCTCGCTCACGCCGCAGGACGGCGGCACGCTGGCCGCCACCCGGCTCGCCGACGTGGCGCACGCCCGGCCCGGCATGCGCTTCAATGACGGCCGCTGCGACCGCCAGGGCCGCTTCTGGGCCGGCACGATGCTGATGGACATGGCGGCGGGCGCGCGCGTCGGCCGGCTCTATCGCCACGACAAGGGCGGCGTCGCAGCGTCGCTGCAGCTCGACGACCTGGTCGTGCCGAACGGCCTCGCCTTCAGCCCCGACGGCCGCACGATGTACCTGTCGGACTCGCACCCCAGCGTGCAGACCATCTGGGCTTTCGACTACGACACCGCCACCGGCACGCCATCGAGGCGCCGCGTGTTCGTCGACATGAACCCCCTGCCCGGCCGTCCCGACGGCGCCGCGGTCGATGCCGACGGCTGCTACTGGATCTGCGGCAACGACGCCGGCCAGGTGCACCGCTTCACGCCCGAGGGGCGGCTCGACCGCTCGCTCGAGGTGCCGGTCAAGAAGCCGGCGATGTGCGCCTTCGGCGGGCCGAAGCTCGACACGCTGTTCGTCACCTCGATCCGCCCGGGCGGCGACCTGTCGGACCAGCCGCTGGCCGGCGGCGTGTTCGCGCTGCGGCCCGGCACGCAGGGCATCGCGGAGCCGGCCTTCGGCGCCTGACCCAATTCTTTCGAAATTTCACGACAACCACCAGCAAGAGGAAGACAAATGAAGTTCAACAAGCACGCACTCATCGTCGCCATCGCGGCCGGCATGACCGCGATGGCCGCGCAGGCCACCGAGTTCCGGTCGGCCGACATCCACCCCGACGACTATCCGACCGTGACCGCGGTCAAGTTCATGGGCGAACGGCTCAAGGAGCTCTCCGGCGGCAAGGACACCATCAAGGTGTTCAACAACAGCGCCCTGGGCAGCGAGAAGGACACCATCGAGCAGACCAAGATCGGCGCGCTGCAGATGGTGCGCGTGAACATCGCGCCGATGAACAACATCTGCCCCGAGACGCAGGTGCCGACGATGCCCTTCCTGTTCCGCTCGGTCGACCATCTGCACAAGGTGCTGGACGGCCCGATCGGCGAGGAAATCCTCAAGTCCTGCGAGAAGCAGGGCTTCATCGGCCTGGCCTACTACGACAGCGGCGCGCGCTCGATGTTCACGGCCAAGAAGCCGGTGCGCAGCTTCGCCGACATGAAGGGCCAGAAGGTCCGCGTGCAGCAGTCCGACCTGTGGGTCTCGATGCTGGAAGCCATGGGCGCCAACGCCACGCCGATGCCGATGGGCGAGGTCTACACCGGCCTCAAGACCGGCCTGATCGACGCCGCCGAGAACAACTACCCGACCTACGAAAGCTCGCGCGCCTTCGAGGTCGCCAAGTACTACACCAAGACCGAGCACTCGATGGCCCCCGAGATGCTGCTGTTCTCCAAGCGCGCGTGGGACAAGCTGACGCCGCAGGAGCAGGGCTGGCTGCGCCAGGCCGCCAAGGAGTCGGTGCCCTACATGCGCAAGCAATGGGAAGAGCGCGAAGTGAAGTCGCTCGCCACCGTGAAGGCCGGCGGCGCCGAGATCATCGACATCGACAAGGCCCCGTTCCAGGCCGCGATGAAGCCGGTGTACGACAAGTTCATCGTCGACGCCAAGCTCAAGGACCTGGTCAAGCGCGTGCAGGACACGAAGTAATCGTCTGAGCCCGGCCGCCCTCCCCCGCACGCGGGAGGGCGTCGCCAACCCACATCATCATGTACACGAAAATCTGCCGCACGCTGGCTCGCGCCTGCATGTGGCTGGGCATCTTCGGCCTCGTCGCGGTGATCTGCGCCGTGAGCTGGCAGGTGTTCGGCCGCTACGTCCTCAACAACACCCCCACCTGGGCCGAAAGCCTGGCGCTGCTGCTGGTGCTCTACGTCACCATGCTCGGCGTCGCCGTCGGTGTGCGCGATGCGGGCCACATCGGCCTCGAGTCCTTCCTGGTGCTGGCGCCCGACTGGCTGCGCCTCAAGATGGAATTCCTGATCCACTTCCTGATCCTGCTGTTCGGCGCCGCGATGGCCTGGAACTGCGCCTCGCTGGCCGAATCGGTCTGGGGCTACCGCCTTCCCACGCTGTGGATCTCCGAAGGCTGGAAGTACGTGCCGGCCGCCGTGTCCGGCGTCCTCATCGTGATGTTCTCGATCGAACACATCATCGCGCTCGCCCAAGGCCGCGAAGTCGAACCCGCCTGGGGCTGAGCCATGACCATTCCTCTCCTTATCCTCTGCATCTCCTTCACGGTCTTCCTGCTGCTGGGCGTGCCGGTGGCGTTCTCCATCGGCCTGTCGGCCCTGTCCACCCTGCTCTACGAAGGCCTGCCGCTGGAAGTCGGCTTCCAGCAGATGACCTCCGGCATGGGGATCTTCTCGTTCCTCGCGATCCCGTTCTTCATCTTCGCCGGCGAGCTGATGCTCTACGGCGGCATCGCCGACCGCATCGTCAACTTCGCGCGCGCCCTCGTGGGCCACGTGCGCGGCGGCCTGGGCATGTCGAACGTGGTGGCCTGCACGCTGTTCGGCGGCGTCTCGGGCTCGCCCGTGGCCGACGTCTCGGCCATGGGCGCCGTGATGATCCCGATGATGAAGAAGGAGGGCTATCACGCCGACTACGCGGTCAACGTGACGACCCACGCGGCCCTGGTCGGCGCGCTGATGCCGACCAGCCACAACCTGATCATCTATTCGCTCGCGGCCGGCGGCAAGGTGTCGATCGCGGCGCTGATCCTCGCGGCCTTGCTGCCGGCGGCGGTGCTCACGATCAGCAATCTCGCGGCGGCCTACCTGGTGGCGGTCAAGCGCGGCTATCCGGCCGGCAGCTTCCCGGGCTGGCACATCGTGGCCCGCTCGTTCGCGGCCGCGCTGCCGGGCCTGTTCATCGTCGTGCTGATCCTGGGCGGCATCCTGTCGGGCGTCTTCACCGCGACCGAATCGGCCGCGGTGGCCGTGCTGTATGCGCTGGCGCTGACGATCCTGGTCTACCGCACGCTGAAGTGGGAGCACTTCATCAAGGCGGCGGCGAAGGCGGTCCGCACGACGGGCGTGATCCTGCTGCTGATCGGCATCTCGAGCACCTTCGGCTACCTGATCAGCCTCTACGGCGTGGCCGAACTCACCGGCCAGATGCTGTCGCAGATCACGACCACGCCGTGGATGATCTTCCTCTTGATCAACATCATCCTGTTCGTGCTGGGCACCTTCCTGGACATGGCGGCCACCATCCTGCTGTGCACGCCGATCTTCCTGCCGATCGCGCAGCAGTACGGCATGACCTCGGTCCAATTCGGCGTCGTGATGCTGATCAACTGCGCCCTGGGCCTCAACACCCCGCCGGTGGGCACGACCCAGTTCGTCGGCTGCGCGATCGGGGGGGTCTCGGTCGGCACCGTGATGAAGACCATCTGGCCCTTCTATGGCGCGCTGATCTTCGCGCTCGGCGTCGTCACCTTCGTGCCGGCCTTCTCGACCTGGCTGCCCAGCCTGTTCATGGTGGTCAAGTAAGGGAGCGCCCATGTCCGAAGCCGCCAAGCCGCCGCTCACCATCCTCATGCACGCGCGCGACAACGTCGCGATCGTGGCCAACGACAGCGGCCTGGCGGCCGGCACCGTGCTCGCCTCGGGCCTCGCGCTGCGCGAGAAAGTGCCGCAGGCCCACAAGGTGGCGCTGATCGACATCCCCGAGGGCGGCGTGGTGCGCCGATACGACGTGCCGATCGGCTACGCCCTCAAGGACATCCCGGCCGGCAGCTGGGTGCACGAGCGGCTCTTGAAGATGCCCGCCGCGCGCGAGCTCGACGGCCTGCCCATCGCCACCGTCCAGCCGCCCGCGATGCCCCCGCTCGAGGGCTACACCTTCGAGGGCTTCCGCAACCCCGACGGCTCGGTGGGCACCCGCAACATCCTGGCCATCACCCAGACCGTGCAGTGCGTGGCCGGCGTGACCGACTTCGCGGTCCAGCGCATCAAGGCCGAGCTGCTGCCGAGGTTCCCCAACGTC
>NZ_JASZYS010000030.1 GCF_030316845.1 Variovorax davisae | reverse complement strand
CATGGGCGAGATCACGGCGGCGAGCCAGGAGCAGACCACCGGCATCGAGCAGATCAACCAGGCGATCACGCAGATGGACCAGGTGACGCAGCAGAACGCGGCGCTGGTGGAGCAGGCCTCGGCCGCGGCGCAGTCGCTGCAGGAGCAGGCCGGCAACCTGTCACAGGTGGTGGGCGCCTTCAAGCTCGAGAAGAGCTACGGCTGAGCCTAGACGTCGGCCTCTTCGTCCTTCTCCGGATGCGCTTCGCTGAAGCGCCGTTCGGCCGCCGTGAGGTGGGTGGTGAGCACGTGCGAGATCAGGTTGATGCCGAGGCCGGCGAACAGCGCCGGCAGCAGGTAGAGCGCCACCCGGATCTCCGAGACGAAGAACACGTCGTCCGCCAGCGATGGCGTGACGGCGGCCAGGGTGGACAGCCGCTGCAGGAAGTAGACGTTGACGGCCGCGATCGCGACCAGCGAGAAACCCAGCGCCAGCACCGTCCAGCGCGAGATCGCCTGCTTGAAGATCATCACGGCGTAGAGAGTGAAAGGCAGCACCACCGAGACCGCCACCATCAGCCAGAAGATCGTTTCCGTGAAGACAGAGTTGCTGATGCGCATGGCGGGAACCTCGAGAAGGGCGGTGCTGGCAAGGGACGCGGACGCGGCGTCCGCGCGATTCTCGCCGCTGTCGCCGAGCGCCATCAATGCGGCTTCGCCGGCGCCTTCTTCTTGTCGTCGCCGCCGAACAGCCTTTCCATCTGCTGGCCGATGCGGGCACCGATCGCGGTGCCGACGCCCGGCAGTACGGCCGAGCCCACGGCGGCCCCGGTCAGCGCGCCGCCGGTCAGCGACAGCTCGGGCGCATCGAGCGTGCCACTGACCTTGAGCGGCACGCCGACCACGCCGTCGACCAGGTCGACCGCCAGTTCGCCGTCGAGCCGGCGGTTGTGCACCGTGGCGCTGCCGCTGGCGGTCAGCAGGCCCGAGCGCGCCTTGACGGCGCTGTAGCGCAGCACCGTGCCGTCCTCGCCGGCCTGGGTGTCGAGGGTGCCGCTGAGGCTGTCGAGCGCGGTGCGGCCGCCGCGGCTGGTGCCGGCGCTGCGCACCGCCCGGGCGAGGTCGAAGCCGTTCAGCGCCGCGGGCGCCACCGTGAAGCGGGTGCGGGTGTGCAGCCGCCGCAGCAGGTCGCCCGCATCGGCGCCCTCGGCGTCGACCGTGGTCTGGCCGCCGAGCTTGCCGTCGACCGCCGCGTGGCGGTCGAAGCTGCGCAGCAGCGTGACGATGTCGACCCCCCGCGGCTCGAGCTCGGCGCCGAGGCGCAGCCGGCCGTTGTCCAGCACCTGCAGCACGGTGCTGCCGTTCCAGGTGCCGCCGCCGACGTCGATCAGGGTGCGCCAGCGGTCCTGCCCGCCCTCGCGCTCCAGCCGCAGGCGGGCCGGCGGCGTGATTCCGGCGCGCCGCAGCTCGGCCTCGCGCGGGCGCCAGGCCGGATCGAACAGCACGTCGGCGTCGTAGGCCAGCGCGATCTGGCGGCGGTCGATCCAGACCACGTCGCGCAATTGCAGGCGCGCCAGCGGCACCTCGGCCAGGGTCCAGGCGGCGCCCGCCAGGAGGCCCGGCGCACCGGCGCCTTCCGGGTTCCAGCGCCCGCGGAAAGCGCGCACCGAGGCCCGCGGCAGCACGGCGCCCTCGATCTCCAGCGACTCGACCGCAATCCGGCGCGCCCACAGCGCGGCCAGCTGCGGGCGGATGACGACCCGGCGCGCGGTGATCGGTGCCGGCTGCTCGGTCGCCAGGTCCGACAGCACGACCACCGGCGAGGGCCGCAGCGACCAGTGGGCCGCCCCGACCTTCAGACCGATGCCGGATGCCTTCTGGAAGCGGGCGCCGACTTCGGCCGCCAGCTCGTCGTCGGAGGGCAGCCACCGGTTGAGCAGCAGCGCGCCCCCGCCCAGCAGGAGCGCTGCCGCGGCGGCGAGTCCGGCGAGCCATCGAAGGGGTCGGGTCATGCCGCCAAGCTTCCCTCCGCGCGGCCGCGCGCGCTGTCAGCCATGGGCGCGTTTACGCCCTGCCGGCCGGCGCGGCCTTGTCGCTATAGTTTTGACAATCCCGACACGGAGCTTTTTCATGCGCATCTGGAAGAAAGACATCTCGATCGAATCCCTGACCCAGAGCCACGCGAACACCGCGGTGGCCTTGCTGGGCATCGAATTCCTGGACATCGGCGACGACACCATCCGCGCCCGCGTGCCGGTCGACCACCGCACCGTGCAGCCCTACGGCATCCTGCATGGCGGGGTCTCGGTGGTGCTGGCCGAGACCCTGGGCTCCTGCGGCGCCCACTACTCGGCGCCCGAGGGCGAGCGCGCGGTCGGGCTGGACATCAATGCCAACCACATCCGCGCCGTCACCTCGGGCTGGGTCACCGGCACGGCGCGGCCGGTGCACCGCGGCCGAACCACGCAGGTCTGGCAGATCGACATGCACAACGACGCCGGTGACCTGACCTGCGTCTCGCGCATCACCATGGCGGTGCTGGCCCCGAAGGCCGGCTGACGCCCTCCCGGCGCGCGCGCCGACCAAGAACAACAACCGAGGAGAAGAAGACATGAGCGATTCCTACCTGCCGCGCTGGCGCAAGGTGTCGGCCACCGCGGGCACCGTCGTCGCCCCCGACGAGCGGCTGCCCTGGCCGCAGACGGCCGCGATGGGCGTGCAGCACGTGATCGCGATGTTCGGCGCCACCGTGCTGGCGCCGATCCTGATGGGGTTCAACCCCAACATCGCGATCCTGATGAGCGGCATCGGCACCCTGCTGTTCTTCTTCATCACGGGCGGGCGGGTGCCGAGCTACCTGGGCTCCAGCTTCGCCTTCATCGGCGTGGTGATCGCGGCCAGCGGCTATTCGGGCACCGGGCCCAATGCCAACCTGGGCGTGGCGCTGGGCGGCATCATCGCCTGCGGCGCGGTCTACCTGCTGATCGGCGTGCTGGTGGCCTTCACCAACGAGCGCCGCACCAAGGCGGCGCCGGTGCGCGGGCTCGAAGGCCTCGAGGTGGAGGAGGTCGAGCAGGACGTCGCCGTGCACTGGATCGAGCGGCTGATGCCGCCGGTCGTGACCGGCGCGGTGGTCGCCGTGATCGGGCTCAACCTGGCGAGCGTGCCGATCAAGAACATGGCGCCGACCGGCTTCGACACCTGGATGCAGGCCGTGACCTTCCTCAGCGTGGGCCTGATCGCGGTCTATGCGCGCGGCATGGCGCAGCGGCTGCTGATCCTGATGGGCCTGATCGCCGCCAGCCTGGTCTACGCCGTGCTGACCAACGGCATGGGGCTGGGCAAGCCGATCGACCTGGGGGCGCTGGCGGCGGCGCCCTGGTTCGGGCTGCCGACCTTCTCGAAGCCGGTGTTCGAGGTCAACGCGATGCTGTTGATCGCGCCGGTGGCGATCATCCTGGTGGCCGAGAACCTGGGCCACCTGAAGGCCGTGGGCGCCATGACCGGCCGCGACCTGAACCCGATGCTGGGCCGGGCCTTCATCGGCGACGGCGTGGCGACCATGGTGAGCGGCGCGGTCGGCGGCACCGGCGTCACGACCTACGCCGAGAACATCGGCGTGATGGCCGCGACCAAGATCTATTCGACCGCCATCTTCGTGGTGGCGGCGCTGATCGCCCTGGTGCTGGGCTTCAGCCCCAAGTTCGGCGCCCTGGTGCAGGCGATCCCGCTGCCGGTGATGGGCGGCGTGAGCATCGTGGTGTTCGGCCTGATCGCGGTCGCGGGCGCCAAGATCTGGGTCGACAACAAGGTCGACTTCTCGCAGAACAAGAACCTGATCGTGGCCGCCATCACGCTGATCCTGGGCACCGGCGACTTCACGCTCAAGTTCGGCCAGTTCGCCCTCGGCGGCATCGGCACCGCGACCTTCGGCGCGATCCTGCTGTATGCGCTGCTGAGCCGCGCGCGCGACTAGACAAAAAAAAACCCCGCGCAATGGCGGGGCCTTGGAGGCTGCGCAGCCCCGCAGGGCTGCGCAGTGACTTGCTTCAGGGGGCCGGGATCTTGGTCGAGAAGCCCTTCAGGTACAGCACCTGCTGGGCGCTGGTGCCGGAGAGCTGGAACAGGTTGACCTTGGTGCCGGTGTTGTAGAGCCAGGGGCCGTTGGCGACCAACTGCGCGCAATGGTCGTCGGCCAGGCTCTCCTGCGAGCAGTAGATCTTGGCCTTGCGCGTCGAGCTGACGAAGTCGACCCGGTCCTCGAACGCCACGCCATTCAGCGAAGAACCGAAGGCCGTGAGGGCCACCGGGGCGACCGCGCCTTGGGGCACGGTCCAGCCGTCGAGGTCGCCGTCGGCGCTGAAGTCGATCAGGCTCGGCTCGCTGGCGCTGGGCGCGTCGAAGACCAGGGCCTGGGCCGGTGCGATGCCCTTGATCTCTTCGCGCAGCTGGGGCGTCAGGTCGGCGAACTTGACCAGCCGGGCTTCGGCGATGGTCGGCACCCGCGTGATCATGCGATGCGTCTGCGACGCGGTGCTGCCGTCGGCAAAGGTGAAGTCGACCGTGAACGCGCCCTGCTCCGGCAGCTGCCGCAGTTGCTCGTCGCTCAGCTGCGGCGCCAGGAAGTAGGCGCCGGGCTCGATCGCCTGCGGGCTGCCCGACCGGGCGGCATCGCGGAAGCCCGCGGCCAGCCGCAGCAGCGTGGTGGTGGCCGAGCCTGTGCCGTCGACCTTTTCCAGCTGCAGGTTGGCGTTGCCGGCACCCGGCTTGTAAGTGTAGCTGACGCCGTTCGGCGCCTTCACCACCACGTGGTCGATCGGGCTGCTGTTGCCGTTGTTCTGCTTCGGGATCGTGACGTCGTACGACACGCTGAGGTAGTTGAAGGCGGGCGCGCTGACGAAGTCCCGGTCCTGCACGGTCGGCGAGACGCTCACCGAGTAGTTGTACTGGTTGCCGATCAGCTTGAGGGTGCCGCCGACGTCGCGCGCGACGATGGTCTGGTTCTGCACCGCGCCGGTGCTGTCGGTGCTGCGGTAGCTCAGCACCTGGTCGCCGTTGGAACGGAAGAACTGCTGCTCGCCGCGGTCGTACTTGAGGCCCGTGGCGCCGGGGCGGAACAGGCCGGCGAAGGCGCCCTGGTTGCTGCCGTTGCGGCCGACCTTGCTGCCGTTGCTGAGGTAGCTGGCCGGGTTGTCGTTGACGAACAGGGTGCGGCACTCGGTGGCGATGACCTCATCCGGACCGCCCGTCACGGCGGTGGTGTCGTTGGCCGCGGTGACGCGCTTGCTCAGCGGCAGCGCGAAGCACTGGGTGAGGCGGTCGAACAGCGAGGCCACGGCCAGCGAGGCGCCTGCCGGCGCGAGCGTCGCGGTGGCGACCGACTGCGGCAGCGCCGGCAGGGTCGCGTCGCTGCGGAAGCTGATCGAGACCGGGGCGGCGTCCTCGGTGGTGGGCACGGCCTTGACCGTGATCTCGATGTTGGCGCCCGCGCCGTCGGGGCGCACGCTGACCGCGATCGAGTCCAGCAGCCGGTCGTGGCCCGAGCCGTCGGCCGTGAAGGCGCCGCTGATCGGGTCGACGGCGTCGCCCAGCAGGGTCAGCAGCGGCTTCAGCGCGGCGACCAGCTCGGCCACCTGCTGCTTCACCGTGCTGTCGGTCACGGTGTCGGGCCGGGTCGCGATGGCACCCGCCAGGCTGGCCGGGTTGCCGTCCGGCGACAGCCGCGAAACGATGATGGTCGTCAGCGGCGTCACGTTGACGTTGCCGCCGGTGGCGCTGGCGGTCGTGCTGTAGAGGGTCAGGTCGTCGCGGGCGGCCGTGACCACCAGCGGCGCCTTGGTGTCGGCGGGCAGGGTGCATTCGTAGGCGCCCTTGGCGTCGGTCTCGGTGGTGCACACCGTGACGCCGCGCTGGTCGACCACCGTGACCTTGGCGCCGGCAAAGGCGGCGCCGGTGGCGGCGATGCCGTTGAGCTTGGCGGCGGCCGTGGTGCCGCTGCCGCCGCCGCCGGTGGTGCCCGTGCTGGTGCCCGCGGTGGTGCCGGCGGGCAGGAAGCCGCTACTGCCGCCTCCCCCGCCGCCGCAGGCGGCGAGCGACAGCAAAAGCGCTGTGGACAGGGCAATTCGGCTTTTCGGGTGGGTGCGCAACAAAATCAGACTCCTCGGGTGAAATTCGATCCGCTAACGAACTGTTACAGCGGTCCGACGAGTCTCCCGGCCGGGGGCGGCGCGACGAATAGTGCAATTGCACTAAGCGGGTGCTGGCGCGGGCTGCCGAGCGTGAGGGAAGTCACGCGGCGGCCGATCGATGTGCCGCGCCAAGTGAAACCTGGTGCAAGAAATGTTGTCCGCGGGGCGGTTTGCGGCGCCCTTTTTCCACGCGGAGCCCTGTGCCCGTTAGACTCCAACGCTTTTCGCACCAAGCTTTTCCATGGCAGATGCATCCGCCGCGCGCACCAGGGCGGTATTCGAATTCAAGAGCGCCACGCTGCCGCTCATCGCGGTCATCCTCAAGACATCCGATCTCGAGGTGCTGGCGGAAGCGCTCGACGCCCAGTTGGCGGACTCGCCCGACTTCTTCGAGCAGGAGCCGGTGGTCATCGACCTCTCGCAATTGCCCGAGGAAGACCCGGCCGACGACGGCCAGGCGCTCGACTTCACGGCCCTGCGCGGCCTGCTGGCGCGCCACCAGACCCAGCCGGTGGCGGTGCGCGGCGGCAGCGATGCCCAGAACGCCGCGGCCCGCGCGGCCGGCCTGTCGGTCACCGCGATGCCGGCGGCGCCGGTGCCGCGCCCTGCCCCCGCCGAAGCCCCGGCGCCGGCCCCCGAGGCGCCCCAGATCGTGCGCGAGGTGCCGGTGCCGGCCAACGGCACGCTGGTGATCGACAAGCCGCTGCGCTCGGGCCAGCAGGTCTACGCCCGCGGCGGCGACGTCATCGTCACCGCGCTGGTGAGCTACGGCGCCGAAGTCATCGCCGACGGCAACGTCCATGTGTACGCGCCGCTGCGCGGCAAGGCCATCGCCGGTGCCCGCGGCGACACCTCGGCGCGCATCTTCACGACCTGCATGGAGGCCCAGCTGGTGGCCATCGCGGGCATCTACCGCACGGCGGAGGTGGCGCTGCCGGCCGAGATCGCCGGCAAGTCGGCCAAGATCTCGCTCGACGGCAAGAAAATCGTCATGGAGCCGATCCTGTGATCGGGGCCTGCGCGCCCGGCGACCCAATAACTGAAACGAACGAACGAAGAAGGAATGGCATGGCCAAAATTGTGGTGGTGACCTCGGGCAAGGGCGGCGTCGGCAAGACGACCACGAGCGCGAGCTTTGCATCGGGACTGGCATTGGCGGGCAAGAAGACGGCCGTGATCGACTTCGACGTCGGCCTGCGCAACCTGGACCTGATCATGGGCTGCGAGCGGCGCGTGGTGTACGACCTGGTCAACGTGATCCAGGGCGAGGCCAACCTGAGCCAGGCGCTGATCAAGGACAAGCAGTGCGACAACCTGTTCGTGCTGGCCGCCTCGCAGACCCGCGACAAGGAAGCGCTGACGCAGGACGGCGTCGAGAAGATCCTGAAGGAGCTCACCGAGCAGGGCTTCGACTACATCGTCTGCGACTCGCCGGCCGGCATCGAGACCGGCGCGATGATGGCGATGCACTTCGCCGACGAGGCGCTGATCGTGACCAACCCCGAGGTCTCCTCGGTGCGCGACTCGGACCGCATCCTGGGCATGCTGGGCTCCAAGACCAAGCGCGCCAAGGAAGGCGGCGAGCCGATCAAGGAACACCTGCTGATCACGCGCTACAACCCCAACCGCGTGGCCGGCGGCCAGATGCTGTCGCTGGAAGACATCCAGGACATCCTGCGGATCAAGCTGATCGGCGTGATCCCCGAGTCGGAGAGCGTGCTGCAGGCCTCCAACCAGGGCGTGCCGGCCATCCACGACACCGACACCGACGTCGCCCAGGCCTACAGCGACGTGGTGGCGCGCTTCCTGGGCGAAGACAAGCCGATGCGCTTCGTCGACGCCGAGAAGCCGGGCTTCTTCAAACGCATCTTCGGAAGGTAGCCATGTCCCTGTTTTCCTTTCTGCTCGGCGAGAAGAAGAAGACGGCGAGCGTCGCCAAGGAGCGGCTGCAGATCATCCTGGCCCACGAGCGCGGCGCCCTCGGCGGCAAGCGGCCCGACTACCTGCCGGAACTTCAGCGCGAGCTGATCGCGGTGATCTCGAAATACGTATCGATCAAGGCCGAGGACATCAAGGTGCATCTGGAGAAGCATGACGACCTGGAGGTGTTGGAGGTGAAGATCGAACTGCCGGAAGCGGTGGCGGCTCGGGGGTGAGGACGGTGGCTGGGCTACGACTTTGATCTGCTCGACGGGAAAAAGATGAAGTCAATGCTCAGACGCCTTCGAGGCGAGCCCAAGACCACCGTGTCTTTCCTCGGCCAGACCCTGACCCTTTATCGTCACGGGTCTCAGCTTGGGCTGCTCCTCGGCCTCGCGACCTTCGTCGCCTTCAACTTACCTTGGCATCTCTTTCCGGCCGGCGGTCAGGTGCTTCGACTGCTGACGACCGTCATCGGTTGCTGCCTCGCCGCGACACTGATGGCGTCACGCGCGCCGGCTGAGATGGACGCAGAAAAAACAGCCGCTCGCTGGCTCTGAGCCTGAGTCGGTCAGAAGACAGAGAACCTTCCCTCGAATGGGCGGCTGGTCGCGCGAATTGCGCGTCAGTTGGGAGGAGGCGGGTCAGTACTGGCGTCCGCACAGTTCGTGCTGGCCGATTGGGCGGCGCAGTGAACGTCGATGCTCGCATCGCTCCCCGCTCTGAGCGGTCATCTCCACAATTTTGATGAGATTTCTGGTGCAGCTGTTGCACGGCTCGGATGAAGCCTGGTGGTCACGGTCGCCTTCATGGCAGGATGCGGCCCAGCAGCAGATATCGCGGCGAGTTCGAACTGAAAATCAGATTGAAGGTCACGTTGAGATTCATCATCCTTTCGGCGCTTGCGTTGATGTGCCAGGTCGCGACGGCCGAAACTGTCCAAGTCAAATATCACGGCGTCGTCTCACTCGACGCCTTCGCGTGCGCAGACGTCAGAGAGGGCAGTGACGTTTCGCGCATTTGCTACGACCAGACAGAGCGGTACATGGTCATTCAACTCAGGACGACCTACTACCACTACTGCGAAATCGATGCAGCGACGGTGCAAGGCCTCCAAAGCGCCGGCTCGAAGCGGAAATTCTTCGAAACCCGCATTCGCGGAAGCGGCGCGGACGGCCCATTCGATTGCCGGACACACCCCATCCCCAAAAAGTATCGGCAGTAGATTTCTGGCGTCCGAACTCGGCCTGAGCCGGACGTTCCGGGACGAGCCAGAAATCCATGATTTACAAGCGATACCTTCTATGAAGTTCCACGTAACGCGCGAAGCTTGCTGCTCACAGGACGACCAGCTTGGCCCGCTAGCGTTCGTCTATGAATTGAGCGCGGACACAACCCTTCAGGACCTGACCGAGGCT
Source organism: Variovorax davisae (assembly GCF_030316845.1). GTDB lineage: Bacteria > Pseudomonadota > Gammaproteobacteria > Burkholderiales > Burkholderiaceae_C > Variovorax > Variovorax davisae. The sequence goes on along the minus strand of NZ_JASZYS010000030.1, from coordinate 2,312 downwards.
GTGGTCAGGTCTGGTTTCCTGCAGTTCACGTCAACTCACTCCGTCATGGTGGGGGAACTGGGGAACGACGCCTTGGTTCGCGTGTTTGGCCCTCACTCCGGACGCCCTCAAGGTCCTCAGTACCTGAAGGCGACGGACCTCTTGGTGCGAAATCTCATCGGCTCCGGCGAACTTCACTTTCGATTCGTGTTTGACCTCAAGGGCTGAATGCGGGCCACACCCAGTCACTCGGACACCGTGCTCAAAACCTGTACGACTATCCATGCCAAGGCGCCCGTTGCGGCCAGCGTGCGTCTGCCATGAATCGATGGAGCGCCGTCGAAGAGCTGCAGCGCGAACTCTGTCTTCGGTTGCCCGCAGAATTTTTTGCGGCGCCGCCTACCTGTACGCTCGGCATAGCGTTAAATGTTCGCGATGGCATCCTCCCAATCAATGGTCTGAGGCATCCACCAAGCGCCGGGACCAGCGGTTGGTACATCTGGGCAGGCGAGGAGTTCTCGACTGAGGCCGACTTCTTCAAGCCGCTTCACATCGAGCATCTGGACGGGTGGGCGCCCGAAATAAAGAAATACCTTGGATTGCAACCCGGCTGGCGCTTCTTGATTGCACCGGGATACGAAGACATCTGGTTCGACGAGAAGCTCTTGCGACTCGACGGCGAATAGCAGCGCGGCCTCCTTACACAGCTATGGCACAGTTCGGCCATGAGCGGACGGTCGGCCGTGCCTCGGAATTTGCCACATAGCTGACGTTCGCGGCGCATGCACAACAGTTCCGTCCAGAGGTCGGAATGCGCGGCCCGAAGCGCGTGCACACAAACAGCCATATGAGAACAATGGCGGAATGCCCAGCTCAGCGCCCCTTTCGTTCAATTTTGTGCTCTTCGCCGCCATCGCTGCATTGACCGGGTCGGCCATATCGCTCGTAGTGGGCCTCCTCATTGGCGCGGCGCTCCTCCCGCGCGGCCATCCCGCGGCAGACCGCCTTCGCCAAATCGCTGGCGAGATGCCGCGGTTTGCGCTCGCAGGCTTGGTCTGGATTCCTACCGTTTCGTTCGTCGGCGCCATCGTGTTTTTCGCCCTTGTATAAGCACGCACGATTTGGCCAGGACCAGCCACTCGCCTCCACCTGCTGGATTCAACAACTATGAGCCATCCCGGGACCTTCGCGGACGTCGGCGCTGCACATCCGTACTAGCCATGAAGTGCAGTCAATGCTCCAGTGTCGTTAAAGTTCTCTCCCCTGAGTGGCAAAGGCAGCGTGAGGAAAGCGAGAAGACATGTCCATCGTGTGGTGCGGCGGTTGAGGTTGTTTTCGGTGGAATCAAGTTCGCCAAATGGCTCCTGGTGTCGGGCGCAATCGTGGCCGCCATATCGTTCGCCATGAGGGAGTCGGCGGTTCTGGCTGTATTTCACGGATTCATCGTTGGAGTTCTCGTTGCGTTTTTTCCGAGCATTGAACTACAGCCACGGAAGCACTTCAATTCAGGAATTCGTCATGCACTGAATCGCCCGCGCACTCTCCCAAGCTGGCTCAGTCCACCGGACTGGCTCAAGCTTGTCGGCGGGGCGACGTGGGCCGTTTGTGCGAAGCTGCTTTTGCTCGCCGTCATCGCATTGAGCGTCCCGCCTCCATGGTCGGGAATCTTGCTCATTGTCCTGGGAGGCTTTGGAACCTTGCCGTGGGCGCCTTCCCCTAGCGCATCAAAGGCCGCGAAGCTCGGCGCAGTTTGTCAAGTCGTAGCAGGTCTTGCGATTCTTGTTCGCTACTAGACCTATCTGCTCCGCCTGGCTGCAACCGCCGACGGTCGCATGCGGGCTTCCGGCGCGTGTGCGCACTAACCATGTGGCAGCCAACACCGGTCTTTCATGCTTCGACCCACGCTGAATAGTCCGCGGCCACGAAAATGCACCAATGAAGTACTCGCCAGTTCGAAACGATGACGGTAGCCCGAATATTTCGTCCATCGGGGCCGCGTATGGTTGCCTTGGGCTCGGCGCCTGCGCAGCATTTTTGGGGTTGCGTCTTTGGCTCGAGCCTCCAGTTGCTCCATTCCGCGGCACACTCGCTTGGCTGTATTCCCTCGGAGCAGACCTGTTCGGACCTTCAGGGCCGGCCCTCGTTGTTGGGATGACCGCGGCGCTACTTCTTGGGCTGGGCATGGCGGTCTGGGTCAAGGTGAGAAGCTAGACGTCCCAATTCGGCCGAGGCCGTGTGTAAACGGCTTTGATCGCTGGTATGCAGAACACGCGGCCGTGTGGTCGTCATCAGGCGCCACGGATTCATCCAGTGGTCTCATAGCGCAAACGCAG
>NZ_JASZYS010000003.1 GCF_030316845.1 Variovorax davisae | reverse complement strand
ACCTGCTGTCGGTCTTCGCCTTCGATGAATCTCTTCATGGACCACCACCTCGTTCAGACGGGTTGGCTCAATATAGGCGACCATCAAGGGAGTTTCCACACAGCCTCGGCCGCATCCTGCCACAGGCCTTGAATGCTAGCGTTCAGCTGTTGCGGGACACGAATCCGTGCGCGGATCGTGGCGGCGCGCGAGGTGGCGGCCTTCGCCAGCGTGGAAGATCTGGCGATGCGTACGATCTAAAGTGCCTCTCGGGGGCAGACGCCCTCCTCTCCCTCGCCGGTCATCGGCCAGACGCGGTGTGGGCCGCTAAGGGCATCGACACGTGGCCGACGAAGATGCTGCGCGAGGCTCGAACCATCGAGGAGGACATCGTTCCCGGTGCCGGAAGAAGGCGACGAGATCGCCGACGACTACGGCTCGCTTGGTCTCAGCCTGCGTCGGCACCCGTTGGCCCCCATTCGGCCGCAGCTGGCGAGCTGGGGCATTCGGACCTCCGAGAAGCTCAGGACGCGTGCGAAGGACAGTCAGAAGGTGCGCGAGCGGGATCGTCACGCATCGGCAAAGGCCGCGCACGGCCAAGGGGGTGATCATCGCCACGCTCGAGGACGGGACCGGTACCGTGAACATCATCGTCTGGCCCCAGGTCGCCGAGGAGCAGCGGACGGTGTTGCTGGGCGCGAAGCTGCTCAGCGTCGAGGGGACTTGGCAGAGCGAGAAAGGCGTCCAGTCGCTGGTGGCCTTGAAGCTGGTCGACCACACCGAGTTACTAGGACAGTTGCGAGAGGGCAGTCGGGATTTTCGATAGCGGTCGTAGGTCTTCCCTTTCAGACGGTCTTGTCATTCAATCGCCTAAAGCATCTTTATGATTCTGACGAAGAGACGGGTCAGTGCTGTTCATGGCGGCAAAACCAACGGCCCACAGTTCTCCTCAGTCACAAACACCGCCACCAGCTTCGCCGCGTGCACCGGGTCGGGATTCTCGGCAAACATGTGCAGCGCACCGGGCGGCTCAAAGAAGGTCTCGCCGAAGCGGTAGTCCCCCGGCGGCGAGCCGGCGATCTGCGAGCGGATCGTGCCGGCGAGGATGACGGCGGTCACCGATCCCGGATGCCGGTGTGCTGGCGAGTAGGCCAGCGGCGGAAAGTCGACGAGCAGTGTCGTCACGGATTTTCCCGGCACGTTCGGCAGCGGCTCGCACGAGATCACTTTCGACAAAGTCGCAGGTCTGGCCGCGATCCCTGAGCCCGCAGGCGCCGGGGCGGAGGAGAACATTGGCCGGCTCACGGTGCTGCACAGGTCGGCAAACCAGTCCACCGTGTTCTGCTTGTTGCCCTGCGGCAGAAGCGCCCACCCTGCGGCGAACGCGAGCAAGGCCGCGGCCACGCCAGCGGCAACCGGTTGGCGCCCGGTGGGCAAAAGGCTGCGGATCACGGTGGAGCGCCCCGAAGAATTCATGTCGTTCATGTTGTCAATTTCCTTTCGTCGAATCAGGAGAGTCCGGGGATGGCTTGCAGAAGCTCGGCCCTCGGCAGCAAGGAGTGCTCGGCCATCCGCTTGCGCAGGCGGCGCATGTCGTGCCGCCTGTTCATGCCGATGGCGCCGACGACGCGGTCGCCGCGCAGGTGGATGAAGAGTTGTTCGCTCTCGTTCGGCGGGCTGGCCAACACCGTGTCGCCGTGTGTCGGTGCGCCCAGCACTTGCAGGTTCGTCCCGTATTGATCGGACCAGAACCAGGGCGGCGCGCTGTCCTCGGCGCCATCGGGCTCCGCCGTCGTGCTGGCCATGTGCGCAATGTGCGTGGCGGCAGCCTCGCCCTGGCGGTTCGCGTTGTCCCACGTCTCGATGCGGATGGCGCCTTCGTGCCACGGGCACGCTTGCTCGGCCACGTCGCCGGCCGCATAGATCGCCGGCGCCGAGGTCCGGCAGTGGCGATCGACCACGATGCCCGAACGCACAAGAAGGCCAAGCTGGCTTGCGAGAGAAATGTTCGGCGCGATGCCGATGCCCACGAGGACCGCGCCTACCGGCAGCACCGTGCCATCGGACAAGCGCGCGCTGCGGACCGCCACATCGCCGTCGAGGCTGGCGACCGACGTCTCGAGCCGCAAGTCCACGCCGCGCGACGCATGAAGCGATTGCAGCCAGCGCGCCGCCAATGGCGGCAAGGTGCGGCCGCACAGTCGCGCTCCTTGTTCCACCAGCACGACCTCGACGCCGGTTTCGCGCGCGCCGGCCGCCACTTCAAGCCCGATCCAGCTGCCGCCGACGACCAGCAGCGGCAGACGCGCACGCACGCATCGCTCGATGGACTGCCTGAGCGCGAGCGCGTCGCCCGCGCGTCGCAGGCAATGCACGTTCTCCAGCGCGGCGCCGGGCATCGCCAGGCGCCGCGGCAGCCCGCCGGTCGCGAGCAGCAAGAAGTCGTAGGGCAGGACGGCGCCGTCGCTGCAGGTGATGGTCTTCGCGCGCGCATCGCCGGCGACGGCGGTGCGGTCGATCGCAAGGCGCTCGTTGGGCCGGTCGTTCCCCGGCGCCACCCAGCGGAGTTCCTGCTCGGCTCCCCAGAGGTATTCCTTGGAGAGCGGCGGCCGCTCGTAAGGCGCGTTGGTCTCATCGCTGACGAGGGTGACCTGCCCCGGGTAGCCGAGTTGCCGCAGCCGCTTCAGCGCGGCCCCGGCGGCCTGGCCGCCGCCCACGATGACCATGCGCCCGCCGCTGTCGTCATCGGTGTTCATGACTGCGCCGCGCTGTCGGCCGGGATTTCCACCATGAGCGCGCCGTCCTCGACGCGCACCGCGTAGGTGGCCAGGTCGGCGCTCGCCACGGCGAGGCACTTGCCACTGCGGATGTCGAACATCGCGCCGTGCAACGGACACTCGATCGTCTCGCCTTCGACGTAGCCCTCGGACAGCAAGGCGTACGCGTGCGTGCAGATGTCGTGCGTGGCGTACACGCCATCGTCCAGCCGGTACAGGGCAACGGGAATGCCGGCAAGCTTCACGCCCTTCGGTTGTCCCTGCCGGATGTCGGACGCGGCGCAGGCGCGCACCCATTGCTTCGTCGATTCTTCGAAGGGGGTAGTCATGGCGCGTGCTCAGCGAGGGAGGTTCCGCCAGTCGTCATCGACAGACTTGAGGCGGCCGCCGGTGGCGGTGATGCCCGAGTAGTCGCGGGCTTCGGGCCGGGCGCTTGCGGGCACCTCGTTGGCCATGAACTGCTTGACCGACTTCAGCAAGTGGCGGCGCAGGCGGATGATGGCCTGGTCCGCAGAGCAGAGGTATTCATCCGACCGGTCGACGATGGGGCCCATGCTGACCTGGGTCACGAAATCTTCGACGACGATCTCGGTGAAGCCCGTGTGGTTGCCGTGCGCCATCAGCAGGCGGTTCTGTCCCCAGGCCTTGTCAGCGTCCGGCTCGATGCCGCCGGCCATCGGCCAGGTGTTGGCGCGCTGGGCGCGCTTCATGGAGTCGGTGGGCCGCTTCGTGTTGTAGTAGATGTACCACTGGATCAAGTGCGTGTCGTCGACCGGCACGGCGATGATGACCGTGCGGTCCTGGTCGTCGCCGGTGTTGATTGGCGGGATCAGGCCGTAGTAGGGCATGACGAATTCGGTCACGCGCGCCACGCACTGGCCGTCGGGCGCTTCGCGCAAGGCGGCCGCGCGATAGCCGTAGTCGGTATCGTCGAACTTGTAGCGCACCGCATTGCTCACGGTGGTGGCGGCCATGTCCATCTTCGAGTGCGACAGGTGGCTCTGATGCAGCAGCGCGATATGCGACGAGTCGATGGTGGCCTCCACGCCCTGGAGCCAGTTGGAGTCGAGCTCCAAGCCGCACGCGTACGCCTGGTCGGGGCCCAGCGTCATCCATTCGAAGTTCGGTGCCGCAGGCGCCTCGCCCTGCCCCAGCCACACCCACACGAGGCCCGCGCCCTCGACCGCAGGGTAGTGCTTGACGTTGACCGTCTTGCGGAAGCATTCGGGATTGGAGGCTTCGTTCGGCACCTCCAGCACTTCGCCGGAGACGCAGATCTTCCAGCCGTGGAAGATGCAGCGCAGCGCGTTGTCCTCGTTGCGCGCGAGCGCCAGCGACACCCCGCGATGCGGACAGGCCTCGTTCAGGAAGCCGACGCGGCCGTCGTGCGTGCGATAGGCCACGTAGCGGTTGCCGAACAGCTTCACCCGCACCGGCGCGCCGCCGGCTTCGAGCCGGGCGGAGAGTACTGCCGGCACCCAGTAGTGCTGCCGGAGCATCTGCCCCATGGGGGCGTCGCCTTCGACGCGGGTGAGGAGCTCGTTGTCTTCCTTGGATGTCATGGGTTGCCTCTGCTTGATTGACGAGTTGGGTGAGAGATGCACAACTATCTTCCTGCAAAGATACATTGTCAAGTTACAGAAGGATTTCCCTTCAACGATTTGGCGTTTCTGCCTTGGGTTGAATTGGATAAGCTGGGTAATTTCCGCTGATTCGACCGTCACAGGTCGGCTTCGGAACTCGCTCACCCCACGGCACCTATATCTTTGACGTCAAAATTGGGTGAATTGGATAAAATAAGTTGGATAAAAAAGCCGCACATGCCCAACATCAACACCCCCTCCTCCGTCGATCTCTCATCGTTCGAGACGCGCGATACCCTGCCGGCCCGCGCCAAGCCCTACTGGCACATCCACTCGCCCCGTACGCATTTGGGCTACTACAAGGGCAGCCGAGGCGCCGCCTGGTACGGGCGCATGTTCATTGGCGACGGCAAGTACAAGCAGGCGAAGCTCGGGCCTTGCAAGGAAGAAGGAGGCGCCGACGCGCGCGGGCTGACGTTCGAACTTGCGATCGAATCCTTGCTGCGGTGGGCAGAGAGCGAGCAGAGCGGCGAAGCGCCCGGCGCACCGGCTCCGGACCGCTCGGCCGCAGGCGCGGGCCGGTCGGTCCGCTCGGCCAGCCAGCTGCAGCCCACCCGCCTGGATGCCATCTCGCAGGCCTGGGCCCAGGAGCGCCCCGACGTCGATTTCTGGCTGCCCGGCTTCTTCCTGCGGATCGAATACGCCCACTATCTGCACGACCGGCGCGTGCAGGAGGTCGCCAAGAAGGCCGGCGTCACGGTCGGCGACTTGCACGTGCTGCTCGCGCTGCGCCGCAATGGCACCGACAGCGCCATGCGGCCGACCGATCTCTATCGGGAATTGCTCGTGACCTCCGGCGCCATCACCAAGCGCCTGGACAGCCTGCGCGAGCAGAAATTCATCGAGCGCGCAGCCGCGGAAGGTGACCGCAGGTCGGAGCTCGTGAAGCTCACCAGGCGAGGGCTCGCGATCGCCGACACCGCCATGACGCGGATCGCGCAGTCGCTCGAAGGCATCGTGAAAGCGAGCGGGGTCCGCCGCGACGAGCTCCGCGAGATGGACGACTGCTTCCGGCGCCTGATCGCCGCCATGTAGCGCCGAGACAGGGTTATTGCTAATGACATTTATCTTTCTAGGAAGATAATCATTGGGCAGCAAGGGTTGGGTGATCGGAGCCCGACTCGCGCCGCAGCAAGCGCACCTCTGTCCCAGTGATCGGATCCACGATGAATGTCCCCCACCCTCTCCTTCCCCGCCGAACCTTGCTGAAGGCCGCGCTGGCGCCCCTGGCCCTTTGTGTCGATGCGGCGTGGTCGCAGTCCGCGGCAGACTTTCGCGGCGACATCAAGATCGGGCAGACAATGCCCTACAGCGGCCCGCTGTCGGCGCTGAGCGCCATCGGCAAGGTGCAGGCGCGCTACTTCAAGATGGTCAACGACAGCGGCGGCATCAATGGCCGCAGCGTCACGCTGCTCACGCTCGACGATGGCTACAACCCCGCCAAGGCCGTGGAGCAGACGCGCAACCTCGTGGAGCGCGAAGGCGTCAAGCTCATGTTCGCGAGCATGGGCACGGCGCAGAACGCCGCGGTGCAGAAGTACCTGAACGGCCGCAAGGTCCCGCAGCTCTTCGTCTACGCGGGCAGCGACCGCTTCGCCGATCCGCAGAACTACCCGTGGACGCTGCCGGGCATGCTGACCTTCTCGACCGAAGCCACCGCCTATGCCGACTACGTCCACGAGACGAAGCCCGGCGCGAAGGTCGCGGTGCTCTATCAGAACGACGATTTCGGCAAGGAGTACCTGGCCGCGTTCAAGCGCCGCCTGGTCGAGCTCGGCGGCAAGGCGCAGGTGGTGTCCGCCGCCGGCTACGAGGTGACCTCGCCGACCATCGACTCGCAGCTCATCAGCCTGGCCGCGACCAACGCCGATGTGTTCATGAACATCACCAGCCCGAAGTTCACGATCCAGGCCATTCGCAAGGTGAGCGAACTGCCCTGGAAGCCGATCCACATCATCCCTATCACCAGCAACTTCGTCGCCACGGTGCTGCGCGTGGCGGGGCTGGACAAGTCGGTGGGCCTGATCTCGGCGACGCCGAGCAAGTCGGCCGGCGATCCGGAGTGGGCAAACGACGCGGCCTACCGCGACTGGCTCGGCTTCATGCGCAAGTACTACCCGGAGGGCGACACGACCGAGCAGCTGAACCTCATCGGCTACAGCATGGGCTTCCTGCTGACCGAGGTGCTGCGCCGCTGCGGCGACGACCTTGCGCCTGAGCGGATCCTCAAGGAGGCGACCTCGCTCAAGGACGTGTCGTTGCCGGCGCTGATCCCCGGCATCACCGTCAGCACGACGCCGAAGGACTACCGTATCGTGCAGAAGTTGCGGCTGCAGCGATTCGACGGCGTCCGGTGGGTTCCGGTGGCCTGATGAGCGCGCCTCTCCTGCGCGTGGACAACCTGGGCATCCGCTTCGGTGGCATCCAGGCGCTGCAGAACGTGTCGTTCTCGGTCGGGCGCGGCGCGATTTGCGGCATCATCGGCCCGAACGGCGCGGGCAAGACGACGCTGTTCAATTGCCTGAGCCGCATCTATGAGCCGAACGAAGGCTCGATCACCTTCGACGAGACGAATCTTCAAAAGCTTCGCTCTCACCAGGTCGCCGGCCTGGGCATCGCGCGCACCTTCCAGAACGTGGCACTGTTCGATCGGCAGTCGGTCAGGCGCAACGTCGAGACCGGCTGCTTCCTGCAGTTCGGCGGGCGCCACTTCTCGGCGCTCTTTCGCAACGCGAGGGGCAGGCAGGACCGCCGCCAAGTAGACGATTGCGTCGAAGAACTGCTGGGCTTCGCGCGGCTGCGCGAGGTGGCTGACACGCCGGTGTCGCAGCTCTCGTTCGGCACCCGGAAGCGCGTCGAGCTGGCGCGCGCGCTGGCCATGCGGCCCCGGATCCTCTTGCTCGACGAGCCGGCCGCCGGCCTCAATCACCAGGACGTCGAGGAACTGCTCGGCTGGATCCTCGAGATTCGCGACCGCCTGGGCATCTCGGTGCTGCTCATCGAGCATCACATGAACCTGGTGATGCGGGTGTCCGACCAGGTGGTCGTGCTGGAGTTCGGCCGCAAGATCGCCGATGGCACGCCGCGGGACGTGGCTGCCAATCCGGACGTGGTCCGGGCTTACCTCGGAGCCGAGTCATGACGGCCAACATCCTCGAAGTGAGGGGACTGTTCGCAACCTACCACGCCACTGCCGTCCTGAAGTCGGTCGACCTCGACGTGCCCCGGGGCGGCATCACCGCGCTGCTGGGTGCGAACGGCGCGGGCAAGACCACGGTCCTGCGGGCCATCAGCCACGCGATGGTGAAAACCCACGGAAGCATCGCACTCGACGGAGAGCGCATCGAGGCGCTGACGAGCGACGCGATTGCGCGCCTTGGCGTTGCGCACGTGCCCGACGGGCGCGGCACCTTCACGCAGCTGACGGTCGAGGAAAACCTGCTGGTCGGCGCCGTCACGCGGCCGCGAGGCGCCGACACCCTGGCCGACGTGGAGCGCATGTACGCGCTCTTTCCTCGCCTCGCCGAATACCGCCGGAAGCCCGCCGGGCTCCTCAGCGGTGGCGAGCAGCAGATGGTCGCGATCGCCCGCGCCCTAATGCTGCGGCCACGCCTGCTCATGCTCGACGAACCGTCGTTCGGCCTCGCGCCGATGGTGGTGCGGCAGATCTTCGACGTGCTCGCGCAGATCAATCGCGACAGTGGCTTGAGCATCCTGGTGGTCGAGCAGAACGCGCGCCTGGCGCTCGAGCTGGCGCACAACGCCTACGTCATCGAAACGGGCCGTATCGCCATCAGCGGCACGGCCGATTCGCTTCGCAGCGACCCGCGCGTGAAAACCGCCTATCTCGGAATCTGAAGAGAGATCGAATGACTGAATTTACCCAACAGGTCGCTGCCGGCTTCGTGAACGGGTGCATCTACGCAATGATCGCCCTGGCGCTGGTCATGATCTATCGCGCGACCAACCATGTGAATTTCGCCCAGGGCGAGATGGCGATGTTCTCGACCTACATCGCATGGATGCTGATCGCCGCGGGGCTGCCGTACTGGGTGGCCGCGGTTGCGGCCGTGGCGTTCGGATTCGTCACCGGCGCACTGGTGGAGCGTGTCGCGCTGCGCCCTCTTCACGATGCGCCGTTGCTCGCGATCGTCACCGTGTTCGTTGCACTGATGATCATCATCCAGAGTGCGGCGGGGCTGATCTTCGGCCACGAAAGCCACAGCCTCCAGAGCCCGTTCGACAGCTGGGGGCAGTTCGGTGGTGGGCTGCTGTCCGGCCATGCGATCGGGACCGTGGTGGTCACGCTGGCGGTGCTGCTGTCCATGAGCGCGTTCTTCCGTTTCACACGGCTCGGGCTGGCGATGCGGGCAGCGGCGTTGAATCCGCTGTCTAGCTCGCTGTCCGGCGTGAACGTCAGCCGGGTCCTGATGATCGGCTGGGGTGTGGCCGGCGCGATCGGGGCCGTCGCCGGCATGCTCGCGGCACCGGTCGTTTTTCTCGGGCCGCACATGATGAGCGGCATCATGATCTACGGCTTTGCCGCAGCGGTGGTCGGCGGTGTGGACAGCCCGCCAGGCGCCATCCTGGGCGGGCTGGTGCTCGGCATCGGCGAGAACCTGCTGGGCGCCTACGTGACGGGCAACGAACTCAAGCTCACGATCGCGCTCGGGCTGATGTTCGCCGTGCTCGTGGTGCGGCCGCAGGGCCTGTTGGGCGGAAAGGCGGTTCAACGTGTCTGAGCTCGCGAAGAACCACACGAATAACCGCACCGTGGGCGCGACGGAGTTCTCGCGCTTCTTCCACGGCACGCCGGCGCTGGTGCTGGCGATGCTGCTTGCGATCGCCGCCGTGCTGCTGCTCCAGGGGTACTGGGCGTTCAAGCTGTCGAGCATCCTCATCCTGGCGCTGGCCGTGCGCAGCCTTCAGTTGCTGATCGGCACGAGCGGCCAGATATCGCTCGGCCACGGCGCCTTCTTCGCGGTCGGCGCCTACACGGCCGGCATGCTGCTCTCGCCCCAATGGCTGCCCGCGTACGCGACGGTGCCGGCCGCCATGGTGGTCTGCGGACTGCTCGGGCTTCTCTTCGGGCTGCCCGCAACGCGCCTGTCGGGTCCCTACCTGGCGCTGGCCACCTTCGCGCTGGCGGTGGCGCTACCTCAACTGCTGAAGCATCCGCTGCTCGAACCGCTGACCGGCGGCGTCAGCGGGCTCAGCCTCGATCCGGTGGTCGTGCCGTTCGGCTTCCTCGGCCTGCAGGCGGACCAGTGGAACCTGTTGCAGACGGCGGTCTGGACCTTCCTAATCTACGGCGTGCTGCGCCGGCTGCTGGCCGGGCCCGCGGGGCTGGCCTGGCTTACGCTCAGGGACCATCCCACCGCGGCCACTGCCGTGGGTGTCGACGTGCGGAAGTGGCGGGTCGCCGCATTCGCGGTCAGCTCGGCCGCCGTGGGCGCCGCCGGCGCGCTGAACACCAACCTGACGAACTTCGTCTCGCCCGACAGCTTCACGGTGTTCCTGTCGCTGAGCCTGCTCGTCGGCGTCGCCCTGGCGGGGTCGAACTCCGGGCCGGGGACGCTCGTGGCTGCGGTGTTCCTCTCGCTCGTGCCCGACATCGCCGAGAAGGTGTCGCAGGAACTCACCGGTGTGCTGTACGGATGCGTGATGCTCGCCGCAGTCTTCGTGGTGCCGCTGTTCGGCAAGTGGCGCCGGCGCGCCGCAGTAGCCGCAGCGGCATCGATGGGCGCCGGACTCGTCGTCGCGCGCGACAGCAATGAATCAGATCGCTTAGCCAAGGAAGTTTGAAAGCATGCAAAGTCAGAACAAGCCGCTCGCAGGAAAAGTCGCCGTCGTCACAGGCGCAACCCGGGGCGTGGGCAAGGGGGTCGCGCTGGCCCTCGGGGAAGCGGGCGCGCTGGTCTACGCGACCGGCCGCACCCTTGCACCGGGCGCCTCGAACTGGCCCGGTTCGCTGCAGGAAACGGTCGGCGAGATCGCACGGCGCGGCGGGACCTGCATCCCCATCGCCTGCGACCACGCCGACGACGACAGCGTCAAGCGCGTCTTCGAGCGGGTCCACGACGAGCAGAGCGGGCGAATCGACGTCCTGGTGAACAACGTGTTTGCCGCACCCGCGCAGATGCCGGTCAACGTGCCGTTCTGGGAACTGGACGACGAGATCTGGGAGACACTGCTGCGTGTCGGTCTGCGTTCCCACTACATCGCCAGCCGCTGCGCCGCGCCGAGGATGGTCGAGCGGCGCCAGGGGCTGATCGTCAACACCTCGTCGGGCGGCGCGGTGCGCTACACCTTCAACGTGCCCTTCGGCGTGCAGAAGGCGGGCGTCGACAAGATGGCCAAGGACATGGCCCATGACCTCAAGCCTTTCAACGTCGCATCGGTGGTGATCTGGCCGGGTTTCATCAAGAGCGAGAAGTTCCTGGCGCAACCCGATCGGGTGCCCGCGCCGCTGGCCAGGCGGATCATGGAAAGTGGGGAGTCGTCCGAGTTCGCGGGACGTGCCGTGGCGGGTCTCGCCGCCGATCCCCAGATCATGGAGAAGACCGGGCAACTCCACCTCGTCGCCGAGCTGGCGGAGGAATACGGCTTCACGGATGTGGATGGGCGCATGCCGGCAAAGCCGGCACGCGCATGACTAGGTCTGGTGCGATTCAGCCCGTCGGGGAAGGTGCGGAGGTGTGTGTCACTCCCTTCCAGGAAGATGAGTGAACTAGGCAGAAACGTTAGCCACTAGTCGGCCTCGGATATGGCAAGGATGATGGGTGCGAAGCGCCACCGCTGGCGTGCCGGCTGGATGGCATGGACTCTCGGACGGTCGTCAACGCGCTCATCAAGAGCGCTCGCAAGCTGCCACAGGAGCTCTACCTTGGTGCCATCGGCCTGGATCGACCCTTCCGAGGTGTGGACCGTTTGCTCTTTTGGACCTCGCCGCGCGGCAGCGCGGTTAAATTGACAGCGCGACCTTTGGTAGAACCCTTCATACACCGAGGGGGCGTCTGGCGGAGACGACAGAGGTGCCCGCGCCAACAAGCGGCTTTCCGAAGGGGGACAGGCCTTGCAGAATTCGAACTGCAGCCGCCCCTTCGATCAGTGACTGCGAGTAATCGAGCGCGGCCGTGGTAGCTGAATCGACCGGCGCATAGGCAAGACACTCTTCAGAATCGGCGTCGACAGCCTCCATCACAACCCAATAGAACTGCCCTTCCTCGAGTTCCAGCACAGTAAGGGCCAGATCGCGTTTGCTCATGTCATTCCGGTGATCGTCGTATTGTCAATCGGCCCATTATCAGCAGCAGAAGCTGGGGCACCAAGGAAGTTCCACACGCGAATTGCAAGTCTCGTCGTCCCGAAAAGGAACCGAGCGCTACTAGACAACCTCTGCGCGGGTAGCCATCCAAAACCAGCGGCGGGAACGACTTCCGCGGCTGGAGTGCAGCTCGAACGTAGTCCGTACGCGCCCGATGCCTGGGACGTCGACTTCGACGGCGGCGTGCGTGTTTGAACTTCGAGCCCGCTCAGGCCCTCGGGCCCCGGCTCAATCCGCACCCGTGATAAGCCAGGTTGCGTTCGTGACCGCTTTCGAGCGTGGGGTCATTCTTCTCAGGGGTGACCGTCGCCATCCCGTCCACTCTACTTCGATCTCCGGCGCTTTTCACCTAGTCGTAGGCCCTTCGCGTGGGCACCGATTGCTCGATCGCAGCTGCCGCACGCAGCATGAGGATTTCCCGGAAGGGCGCACCTACTATTTGAACGCCTAACGGCAAGCCGTCACCGTGTCCCACAGGCACATTCAGTCCGCCTAGACTTAGCGCCGCCACCGAAATCAGTGGCGACTGCTCGTCCAGCAACTTCTTCATCACCTCCCCTCCTCCAAGATCGTCATCCCATTTCATGGGCAGCCGGCACGATGTGGGCATAAGCAGAAGAGGATACCGAACGAAGAGGGCTTGCCACTTACGACGTAACGCATCACGCCTTGCCAGGGCCGTCACGTAGGTGCGGAGGTCCGGATCCGGCGCGCACGAGGCCATCGCGTGTATCGACGTCAAACTAACGGCGTCGTCCATTGCATCAACGTCGGCAAACATTCCAAACCGTTCCTCCGTGATCACGATCGAAAGCCAGAGGTCCAACGCGTCCTGCATCGACGGTACTTTGACGGGCTCTACCTTGTACCCTGCGGCTTCCAGGGCACGAGCGGCGGTATTCAAAGCGTACTGGATCTTCGACGGGAGAGCTACGCCTTCAATCTCATCGACCAACCCCACGGCACATGCTGCGTCGTCGTCTGGGTAGTCCAGGGGTGTATTGACCCAGATTGGGTCGGCCTGACCGTCCACGGCCATTGCTCGCAATGTAAGTTCAAGATCGCGCGACGTTCGCGCGAGCGGCCCTTGGGCCGAAAACAATTGCAACCCTGCAAAGCGCGTGGGCACAGTGCCGCTCAACGCGGGCACGCGCCCTGGCGTAGGGCGAAGCCCTAGAACACCGTTCACGTAAGCAGGATATCGGATCGATCCAGCGATATCCGTGCCGTGAGCCACTGCTCCCATACCTGAGGCCACAGCCACCGCCGCACCCCCACTGGATCCGCCGGAGGTGACCTCGTCACTCCAAGGATTAAACGTCCGCCCATGTATCGGGTTCTCCGTGAACCACCGATGCGAGAATGGTGGCACGTTGGTTCGCCCTGCAATGATCGCGCCCGCACGCCTCAAGTTGGCGACGACCAGACTGTCGTGCTGTGCCACGCGCACCTTGTAAGCAGGCACGCCGTTAGTGGTTGCCTGTCCTTCAACATCAGCGTTCAGCTTGATTGTAATTGGCACGCCGTGCAGAGATCCGACCGCCGCGGCACCAGAAGTGATTTCCGCGTCGGCCCGTAGCGCCGCCGAGATCTCCGCGTCGCGGTCGGACTGGACAATCGCATTCAGCTTTGGGTTAACCTCATCAATGCGCGTGTGAAAAGCGACCATGACCTCCAACGAAGAAATGGTGCGCCTCTTGATGTGCGCCGCCAGATCGGTCGCGTCCCATTTCCAGAGTTCGGCCGGCAGAAAGGCCGCGGGGCGAATAGACGTAATTCCCTTTTCCATGCAGCGCTCTCAGTCCATCTTGATGTTGTATCGGGCAACGACACCCTGGTACCCGGCAGCTTTGGCGTCTAGCTGGCGACGCAGTTCCTGAGGGCTCCAAGACACGGCTTCGAAGTTGAAAGTACTGAAGCGCGCTTGCACCTCCGGACTGTCAACTGCAGCTCTGAGGTCGCGGTTGATTCGCTCGTTGATTGCGGCTGGCGTGTTTGGGCGTGAGCAAGACAACAAATCCGCTGGCCTCGACATTCGCCGGTCCTCCCGCCTCGGCAAAGGTTGGGACATTCGGGAGCGACGCCAAGCGGCGCGACCTTGCGATCGCTAGATATTTCACACGCCCACCTTCATACACCGATTGAGTCGAAGCCATTGCGCCGAGCGCCCAGTCCGTCTCTCCTGTGCTCACCGCCGTGTAAAGCTGTCCCATCTCCTTATAGGGAACATGGAGCATGTGAACGCCGGCAGCAGTCTCGAGCATCGCTGACTGGAGATGCGCCGTTGTACCAACGCCCCAGGTTCCGTACGTCACCGCATCGGGCTTCGCCTTGGCCGCTGCAAGAAGGTCACCGACGTTCTTCCAAGGGGAACCTGCCGCCACCACGATGAAGAACGGGGTGCTGTAGAGGGCCCCTGCTGGCTCAAAACTGTCGAAGATCCGGAAGTTTCTGCTCTTGAACAGCGTAGGCAAGGCGCTGATGGCGTCTCCATCGTGCATCAGGATGGTGTGGCCATCAGGCGCCGCGGCCTTCGCTGCGTTGATCGCAATGAACCCAGCGCCCCCCGGCCGGTTGTCTATCAAGACAGGCTGCTTCCACTTTGCGCTCAATAGTTCACCGACCGCCCTCATCATGGTGTCGGGACCGCTCCCGGCCGAGAAGGTCGTGAGGATCGTCACCGGCTTCGAGGGAAACGATGGTCCTCCAGTGTCAGCTTCTGCACCCCCTACGAAGGCCAGGGCAAGCGCAGCAGTGAGAACAGAAGCGGCCAAGTATCGATGTGCAAGCAGCGGCATGGAGTGACTCCTGGTTGTGATTAGGTGAATGTCTCGGAGAGATTCTTGTCCGCAGCAAACGGCTTCGGCAACACGCGGCCCGGATACCATCTATCGAAATTCTTGATACCTCGGAGCTCTGAAATGGCCGCACTTGACCTCGAATGGATCGCCGTTTTCGATGAGGTGTACAAAGCATCGAGCGTGACGAAGGCCGCCGAACGACTAGGTTTGACACAGGGCGCTGCCAGCACGGCGCTGAATCGACTTCGGGGTTTCTACGGCGACCCTCTGTTCACCCGAACGTCCCGCGGAATGCTGGCAACGCCTCGGGCGGATGAGCTTCAACCCGTGCTTCGTCAAATCAGGGAGAGCCTGGAGGGCACGCTAACCGGGAACAACGGCTTCGACCCTTCCACTTCGCGACGGGCCTTTCGGATCTGCATGACTGATCTTGGAGAGACCTCTCTCCTCCCTGCTCTTCTGAACACCCTGCAGTCATCCGCCCCCAGGCGTGCGGATCGACGCGGAACGCATTGGGAGTGAAAGCAGGCGCAGGCTGGAGGAAGGGCTCGTCGACCTTGCAGTCGGCTACATGCCTCAGCTTGATGCTGGCTTCTATCAACAGTCCCTGGTCGAGCAGGATTTCCGATGCATCGCGGCTGCATCCCATCCGCGGCTACGACGGCGTTTGACGGATCAGATGTACAGCGCCGAACGTCATATCGAGGTCCTGACAGAGGGTACGGGGCATACCGGGGTCATACAGAACGCGATCCGTGCGGAGGGCATCGTGCGTCAGGTCGCGCTCCAGGTACCGAGCTTCCTGGCGGTCGCCCAGATCGTGAGCGAAACCGATCTGCTTGCGATGGTTCCGACGCATTACGCGCTCTTAACCCAGCGGCGGGAATCCATCAAGGTGTACCGCCTCCCGTTTCCCTCGCCGCGATATGTCATCAAGCAGCACTGGCATTCGCGATTTCATCGGGACCCCGCAAACATCTGGCTTCGCCAGACCGTGGCCAAACTCATGCCTTCCACCGTGCGACGGGAGCCGCTAACAAACAGGCAAACCGGCAAGTAGGTCCATCAGACGACCCGGCGCGGCAGCGCGTCCGTGGGCGGCGCGCGAGTTCAGAAATCGCGCACGTTCCACTTGTATCCTACCCGCCCTCCTTCGCTAGACCTCGAGCTCGGGGCGTACGCGTGCGTTGCCGCACTGGCAGAGCGAAGAGCGCATCAATCGATGTTTCTGGCTACCCGGCGAACTGCCTTCGGTACTCGCTCGGGCTAACGCCGATGCGGCGATTGAAGGCACGACTGAACGCATCCAGATTCGCGTACCCGACGTTCGCCGCAAGCCTCTTCAGGGCATCGCCGGAGTCCTCCAGCTGGCGCCGCGCCTCATCGATCCTGGCCTTTTCGACGAACTGCGCCGGCGTCATGCCCGTCTCCTCGTGGAACACGCGGGTGAAGTTTCGCTCACTCATCCCGGCAAGCATGGCGAGCCGCGGCACCGACAGATCGGCCTTGAGGTGCAATAGCACGTGCTCCTGTACTTTTCGAATCTGCGACTTCTCCGCGGTCTGCGCGGCAAGGTTGGCGCTGAACTGGCTTTGCCCGCCTGGGCGCTTGAGAAACATGACCAATTCCCGCGCGACGCGCAGCGCGAGATCGCGTCCGTGGTCTTCCTCGACCATCGCAAGGGCCAGGTCCAACCCGGCGGTCACGCCCGCGGACGTGTAAAGCTTGCCGTCTTTCACGTAAATCGCGTCAGGCTCCAGAAGCACTTGAGGGTTCTGGGCTCTTAACTGCGCAACGTCGTTCCAGTGCGTCGTCGCTCGTCTTCCATCCAGAAGTCCGGCGGCCCCGAGAACAAATGCTCCCGTGCACACAGACCCCAGGCGCCGCACGGAGCGCGACTGCATTTGCAGCCAACGATGCAATTCCTGGCCGGAGCGCAGCGCCTCAACTTCAGGGCTGCCCGCAACGAGCAGGGTGTGGAGCTTTCCGCGAACGGTCGAGACGGTGGCATCCACGGCCAGTCGTAATCCGCAGCTACTGCGAAGCATGCCCGGCTCAGTGCCGATCACCTCCACGGAATAAGCCCCGGGATCACCCAGCTGCCGTGCCGCTTCAGCGAACACGTCCGCGGGACCCGAGACATCCAGCAGTTGGAAGCCAGGAAAAGCAAGGAGTCCTATGCGCATGGCGGAAGTCGCTGCAAGTTTGGCGGAAAACACCGGGATCGGGCCAACCGGCCGCGGCGATTGTGGCGGAAAATTCCCGCAACGGCAACTCACGCCACGCGGCAACTCAACCCACGGCACGAAACCATGAACGCATCAATACTTGAGGCAGAGCGCGTTGGAAGCGCATTTTCCGAAGACGGGATGCTCGCTGCACGCCAGTTCACCCGTACAGCAATCCAGCAAATTGCTGAAGCAGTGCGCCCGGGGATGCTCGAGGAAGACGCGGTGGAACTCGCGAAGAGCGTGCTCGCAAAGTTGGGTCTGCGTGCGACATGGCACCCGGTGCGCGTGCGATTCGGCATTAACACCATCAAGGCGATGAAACAGCCTTCCGTGCCCGGTGTGGTCCTGAAAGAGAACGACATCTTCTTTGTGGACATCGCTCCTCGCTATGAAGCGTGGGAAGGAGACGGCGGCGCGACCTTTGTGGTCGGACACGACGAGCAACTGGAGCGCTGCGCACGCAACGCGGAGGAGCTGTTCCACGAGGTCCGCGAAGCGTGGCGTCGACACGACTGGACTGGCACCCGTCTCTACGAATACGCCGACCAGCGCGCGAGGCAAATGGGCTGGGAGTTGAATTTCGATCTGCCTGGCCACCGTCTGTCCGACTTCCCTCATGCGGCGATTCACACAGGTTCGCTGGCGCAGGCCGCGTTCTCGCCGTCACCCTCGCGGTGGGTGCTTGAGATCCATTTGCGCGATCCGGCGGAGCGTCGATTCGGCGCGTTCTTCGAGGACCTGCTCCTGGACGACCGCTTCTATGAGCAATGAATGATGTTCAATCTAAATGGAGCACAGAGTTCAGTTCCATTCAACTTGATCTTTGCGGATCATCGGCGAGATGGCCGCCGCGCGTGGTGAGCCCGTTGCATCGCACCTCTCATCGTCTCGTCAAGGAACTCCCCTCAGACCCTGGTCTCCGTTTGGATCGTACGCGCCGGACGATCCCTCTTCTTTGACATTCGTGCGGACGGCGCTGCACGGCTAAAGCAGGAGCTGCATGATGCATGCCTCGCTTCATGAATCACCGCGATCCGTTCGGGCGGACCAATCCCGTTCTCCAGCGGCGGAAGCCGCACCAAGAGCGTTCTTTTTCTTGCACTTCGAAGCCCTGTCCCATTCTGGGAGGGCGCTCGCGTTTCCCTCCGACGAAAACGGTTTGGTGAATCTGGACGCCATGCCCACGCGTACCCGAAACAATTATCTATATGCGCGGGCCATGCTCGGACGCGAATTTGCCTGGCCTAGTGTCCGTTGCGCGAATGCGGATTGATCCTCCCGCCGCGTCGGTACCTGCGGGCTTTACCCGCGATGGCCTCCCAGTGGGACTTCAGATTGTTGGCCGCCATCTCGATGACAGGCTTGTTCTGAAGGCGTCACGTGCTTTCGAGCGCGCACGTCCTTGGGAGCATCACCGGCCGTCTCTGATGGAAGAACTTGGGCTCTAGCCGCGAACGTCCTTCAATGGGCTGCACGTCCGCCACCATGCAACGATGCAGACTCGGCCTACTGATCAAATTGACGGGGAATCCCCTAGTCTAGGTGTTGAGTTGCAATAGGTTGTCCTCGACCAAGCTCTCGTTGCGATAGTGGATCGAGGTGAGCGAGCGAGTGCGGAGTTCGGTATAGGGCTTCGTGTCCTTCATGCGGCGTTCTCGTTGTGAAGCTTGTGGCTGAGGGTCGGGATGGGAGTCCTCCCGGTCCTTGCAGAGAAGCCTTTGCAGCAGCTTCGCAACCTCGACGATGCTGTGCGCATGCGGACCAGCACGATGTCAAATGGCGCGGAGCGCAGTGCCTGCGGGGCGCCCTCCGCATCCCACCGAACGGTAGCCAAGCCTCGAGTCTTCGAGACTGCATCCAGGATGCAATGCCGCCGGCGCACCGTCTTTTTCCCCGATCGCCGCCCGCACCTTCCGACAGGATCGGCGCGTGCTTCAGCCGTGGAGCTTAGTCGCGATCGTGGCGACGTGACGGCCCTGGAACTCCGCCATGCCCAGCTCCTGCTCGCTGGGCATGCGCTCGCCCTGGCCACCGGCGATAGTTGCCGCCCCGTACGGGCTGCCGCCTTTGATCTCGTCGATGCCCATCTGGCGCCTCTCCGCATAAGGCAGGCCTACCACGACCATGCCATGGTGCAGCAGGGTCGGAAGGAACGTGAGGATGGTGCTCTCCTGGCCGCCGTGCTGGGTTGCCGAGGAGGTGAACACGGACCCTACCTTTCCAACGAGTGCACCACTCATCCATAGCGGTCCAGTCTGGTCGATGAAGGTGCGCATCTGAGCGCTGACGTTGCCGAAGCGGGTGGGAGCGCCGAAGACGATCGCGTCGTAGTTCGCGAGTTCTTCGGGCTTCGCGAGCGCGGCGGCCTGGTCGGCCTTGCCACCCGCTCCGCGGAACACGTCCGGGGGCACCGTTTCGGGCACCCGCTTCAAGTCCACTACGGTCTCGGGAACGCTGCGCGCGCCGCGCGCAACGGCTGCCGCCATGGTCTCGATATGGCCGTAGAAGCTGTGGTACAGGACGAGGACTTTTGCCATTTTGATTTCAGGTATTCGGTGATTCGTTGGGAAAGGCCACCAAAGTATTGGCCGCCACACGGCGGCACCATTGCCGGATCGGCAACGGTGCGACGAAGAAATGCGGGTGAATTGGCTCGGATCGAGCCCGAAGGTCTACTTCTTCAGGACGGCCTGCGGCGTGTTGCGGAAGCTGATCGCCATACGGTTGTAGGTGTTCATCAGCCCGATTGCCAGGGTGAGGTCCACCAATTCCTTCTCGGCGAAGACGTCGCGCGCGGCTTCGTAGTCTTCATCCGGCACGGCGGTGTCGGCGACGCGAGTCACCGACTCTGCCCAGGCGAGTGCGGCCCGCTCCCGCGGGTCAAAGAGATCGCCGGCCTCCCGCCATGCCTGCAGTAGCGCGAGTTTCTCGATCGGCAAGTCCTTCTTCAACAAGTCGCGCGTGTGCATGTCCAGGCAGAACGCGCAGTTGTTGATCTGGGACACGCGCAAGTAGACGAGGTCCACGACGGCGGGCGAGAGACCGCTCTGCGCGACGTAGCCATAGAGGGTGCCGAGAGCCTTAGCGCCAGCGGGAGCGAGTTGGTTGTAGTCGAGACGCATGGTCATGGCTTGTTCCTCGAAGATTCGGTTGAGGTAGTGGGAGTAGTGAGAGGGGTGTCCCCGGTGTCCAGCACGAAGACGGCGAGCAACCTGGCAGGCTCGGTCTTGCTCGCGTTGCGGCTTACGACGTGTCTTGCGCCCGGGGGCTCATAAAAGCTTTCCCCCGCATGCAGGACCTGCACAGGGCCGTCGTCGATCCGAGATTCGATTGCGCCAGAAAGCACGTACGCGTAGATGAACGCGGACTTCGCATGCACGTGCGGACGCGATGCAGCGCCGGGCGCGTAGTCCACGACGACTGAGATGAGCGACTTTCCGGGAATGTTGGGGATGGCTTGCCGGAATGCGGGGGTGACCTTCTCGGTCGTCTCATGGGCCGAGACGGAAGCGGGGCCAAGTGCGCCCATCGTGACCGCCACGACGCAGGCGAGCAGTGTGTTCTTCAAGTGAGTTCTCCTAGGTTCATTCGGGAAAGCCGACCATGCGAGCGAAATCCTGCACGCGCTCGCGCGACATCGCCGTTTGGTTAACGGGTGCATCGGGGTCGCCGTAGCCCATGGACATGCCGAAAGCCGTCACTTCCTCAGGTGCCATCCCGACATGCGAGGCGATCACGTCGTGGAATGGGGCGAAAGAGACCTGCGGACAAGTGTCGATGCCCCGCGCCTTGGCAGAGATCATCAGGTTCTGCGCGAAGAGACCGAGATCGATCCAGCTGTGCGGCTTCAGGCGGCGGTCGACACTGAAAAGGAGGCCGACTGGCGCGCCGAAGAAAGAGAAATTCCGTTCGGACTGGCGGGTGCGTGCCGCCGCGTCGCTGCGTTCGATACCCAGGGATGCGTAGTACCGAGCGCCGAAGTCCTGCAACCTGGCGCGGAACACCTCGGGCAGCGGCTCGGGGAAGTGTGCGGGCGCGGGAGTCGTCCCGGACCGCGACGCCGCGACCAGCGCCGCAGCCAATTCCTCCTTGGCCGCTCCGGTCACGACATACACCCGCCAGGGTTGGATGTTGGCGCCGCTCGGCGCGGTGGCCGCGTCCGACAAAATCTCCTCCAACAGCTTGCGTTCGAGCGGTTTCTGTTTGAAGGCGCGCACCGCCCGGCGGGAGCGCACGACGCTCGCCACACATTGCGCGACGGCCTCCTGGGCCCATTCACGAGGGTTCGTGGTCATGGCTCACTCCTGCGGCGCGGCGTGATACGAAATCCGGCCCGAAGGCAGGAAGAAGAGCGCGATGACGGCGCCTCCCTTCGCTTCGGGATAGTGCTGGCTGCCGGGCGAGGGCGCGGTCCACCCGCCGAAGCACCAGCCGTTCGGACCGTTCAAGGCTGCACCGGGCGTGACGGGCACAACCATGTTGAATTCGCCGTAAGGGTGGCCATGGTATTGGCCGCGGAACCGGTGGTCGGGATGGCCCTGCTCGTTCCCCGTGCTATCCATGTACACCGCAGTGATGCTGAAGTGGACGGTATTGTCCGAAGGTTCGGCGATGCGGCTGCGACGGTAGTGCGGGCCGTCGATCTCCACATTCGCCGCCCAGCCGTCTTCCACACCCTTCTTCACGAGGCTCGCGAGCGTCTGGTACAGCTCGCTGTCCGGCCCGTACTTCCGGTTCAGCCAGCGTTCGACCTCGGTGCTCGCCGTCATGTCCTTCACTTCCTCGAGGAAGGGGATGCAGTGGTCGATCAAGGCCTCTCGGTCTTGTATGAGTGTTTCGGTAATCATCGTGCGAGCTCCTGGTTGGCTGGTTGCGATGATGGGCGAGACTCCCCGGAGATGGAACTGATCTCTCTGCAAGTCCATAATGCATGCCGTTCATTAGCTGGAGTACGAAGATGGGCATCGGCCGGACAGACCTCAACCTGCTCAAGGTCTTCGATGCCGTGTACGAGGAACGCAACCTGGTCCTCGCAGGCAAGCGGCTGCACATATCGCAGTCAGCGGTAAGCCATGCCCTCGCCAGGCTTCGTGAACTGGTGGGGGACGAGCTCTTCATGCGCACGGGGAAAGGCATGGTCCCTACCGGCCGTGCCGCGGCGATGGCCCCTGCCTTGCGCGACTCGCTGCGGCGGATCGAGGCCACACTGGGCGTCGAGCCGTTCTCTCCGCAACAGTCGACGCGGCGTTTCGTCATCGCCGCGAATGACCACCTGACGACAGTCATCGTCGCACCGCTCTCGCGCGAGTTGCAGCGCTCGGCACCGGGCGTGGACCTCGTCATCCGTCCTTTCACCCGGCTCGACCTCGCGGAGCAGATTGACCTGCGCCGCATCGATCTGGCCATCGGCATCTTCTCGCAGGTGCCTGGCCGGCTGAACTCCCGCACGCTCATGTCGCAGGGCGAAGCGATCCTGATGCGAAATGGGCATCCTGCTTCGCGCCGCAAGCTCACGCTCCAGGACATGGCGAAGTTCCCGCTGGTCACGCTTTCGGTTGGGGGCGAGGAAGAAGGCGCGGTGGGCGGCTTCATTCTGGAGCGTGGCCTTGCGCGGCAGTCCGAGATGTTCGACCGCCACGCGCTGGAGGAGGCGCTGCTTACGGCACAGAAAGTCCCGCGCGCGCGCGTGACAGTTCCACACTCGCTGGCCATCCCCGCCCTGCTGCGCGAGACCGAGATGTTGTCCATCGTGCCCGCCTCGCTTGCCATGGCACTGGCGAAGAACAGCGACCTGCTGCGACGGCAACCCCCTTATCAGGCAGGAACGTCCACAATTCGGGCGGTCTGGCACCGCCGCGACGAACACGACGAGGGCCATGTCTGGCTGCGCGAAGCGGTGGCCGCAATGGCACGTGTCGCCGAGGACGCGCTCGGTTAGCGGCGCAAACGGGCAAGTTGAATGGCATGCACTTTGCCCATGCAAAGACTTCAGTTCCAACTCGCGCGCCAGCCGACCATGATTCGGTCATACCAATCATTTAGCGAAGCGAGGTGCGGAATGGACGCAATCAATCGGCGCGCTTTTGCGCGCATCGCCCTGGCCGTGCCGGCCGCGGGCTGGCTACCGCCGGCGTTGTCCCAGACGGGCGTGGGCAAGCTGGTCGTCGGCTATCCCCCGGGGGGAACTCTCGACACGACGGCACGCCACCTGACGGAGGCCTGGCGCAAGCAGGGGCGCCAGTACATCGTGGACAACCGTGCGGGGGCCGCCGGCCGCATCGCCAACAGCCAGTTGAAACGTGAGCGAGCGGACGGCAGTGTGCTCCTGTGCACGCACGCATCCGCGCTCACGATCTACCCGCACGTCTATGCACGGCTCGCGTACGATCCAGCGGCAGACTTGGTGCCGGTGTCGCCAGTGGTCGCCGCGACCTGTGCGTTTGCCGTGAGCAGCGCTACGCCGGCCAGCGTACATGACCTGCAGACGTATGTCGAATGGGTGCGTCGCACGCCGAGCTCCGCCACCTATGCGTCGCCCGCGGCCGGCTCCTTTGCGCATTTCCTCGGATACCAGCTCTCCGACACCGCGGGACTGAAGCTGCAACACGTGGGCTATCGCGGATCCGCACCGGCGATTCAGGACCTGATCGGTGGGCAGATCCCGGCGTACTTCGGGTTCGTCGCCGACTTCCTGCCTTACCTGCAACAAGGCAAGCTCAGGATCCTGGGTGTCTCCGGCGAGAAGCGCTCCGCCTTTCTGCCCACGGTACCCACCTTCATCGAGCAGGGATACTCTAAGGTTCTCGGGGTGGAGAACTATGGGGTCTTCGCGCCACCCGGGACCCCCGAGTCGACCGTGCAGGCGGTGCATGCATCCATCGTTGCCGCAGCCAAGGATCCAGCGCTGCGCTCGGCCTTCGAGAAGGTCGGCCTGGAGACGCTGACCCTTCCGCCCGGCGAGTATGCGAAGCAGCTGCAGGCCCAGCGGGAATTCTGGCGTCCCATCGTGCAGGCTTCCGGGTTCCGCTCCGAGGACTGACATGGACACGGCTAACTGCACTCAGGCGGAAATTGCGCGCTGTGTCGACCGGGTGCTGCAGTCACGCCGGTCCACGCGCGCGTACCGACCGGACCCGCTCCCAGCAGAGACGGTGCTCGAGATCCTCGACGCCGCCGCGACGGCGCCCAGCAATTCGAACACGCAGCCTTGGCGCGTGCACGTGCTTGCGGGCGCCGCCCTGCGCGAGTTGGGCGACGCGCTGGTAGCGAGCTTCCGGGAAGGAAGCCTGCCCCCGTCACCCCATTTCCCGGATCCGCTGCCCCCGGAATTCGGCGAACGACAGGCGGACTTCGCGACGCGGTACTATGGCTGTCTCGGAATCGACCGGCACGACGCCGACGCGCGCTCCGGACAGACCGAGAAGAACTTCCACTTCTTCGGCGCGCCGGTCGGCCTGCTCTTCAGCATTGACCGGCGCCTGACGGCACACAGCTGGCTCGACGTGGGGCTGTTCGTGCAGAACGTGATGATCGCCGCCGGGGCACGCGGCATCGCCACGTGCCCGCAGGTGTCGTTCGCACGCTTCCATCCTGTGATCGCTTCCCGCCTGGGCATGTCCCCAGACCACCTGACCGCCTGCGGCATGTCCATGGGCTTCGCCGAAACGGCCGCGGCGGTGAACCAGGTCCGCATGCCGCGACAGGGTGCGCGCGAGTTCGCGCAGTTCGTCGGCTTCGAGCCTGCCCCACCTGCGCGCGCGGCGACTGTGCTCAGTCCACAAACTGTTTCCGATCCTCACGTGGACTCACCCCGGGCCGCCAAATGAACGTGCGGCGGAAGGCCTCCACGTTCGCGTAGCCGACCTTCGTCGCCAGCCGCATCGATGGGCATCCTAGTCCTTGAGCCGGCGCGCCTTCTCGACGAACCGCTCCGGCGTCATCCCGTCCCGTCGCGGAACACGCGCGCGAAATTGCGTTGGCTCATGCGCACGCGCGCGGCGAGCCGGGGCACTGACAGGGCGGCCTTCAGTTGGGACACGACATGATCCTGCACATTGCGGATGTCCGACTTCTCCGCGGCTGTGCCGCGAGGTGCACGCTGAACTGGCTCTGCCCGCCTTGGCGCTTCAGGAACCATGACCAGTTCTCTCGCCACGGGCAAGGACTGCAGTCGGTCCATTCCTCACCTCAAGAGAACGCCAGCAGGCGCTCCTGAAGCTGCAACCGCATCATCCCTGCCACTTCGACGCGTGGATGACTGTGCACATATCGACCCGCTGGAAGTGCGGGTCCTTGTGCGCGAGGAAGTCGTCATTGAAGGTGCCGACGGTGCTGGCGGGGCGGTGCTTCATGCCTTCGTAGAAGGCATCGATGATTCCGGTCTTGAAGTCGACTTCGCGTGGAAAAGCGGCAAGGACCGCCTGGCGTTCCGCGTCCGTGAACTCGTCGTAGCCCCGACCGGCAACGTCCATGCCCGCGGCCGCCTGGACGAGGGCGATCTCCGCCCGCATGAACTGCGGGATGCCGGGGGTAGTGTGGAGGGCCACGGCGTTCCAGACCGCCTCGATGTCCGTTTCAGAAATGCCATGGCTCCGGAGGAAATCACCCGCCGCGTTCGCGCCGTCCACTTCAAAGCGAAGCTGACTGTTCTCGTACCTAGCCGTCAGGCCGATGTCGTGGAACATCGAGGCGGCGTAGAGCAGTTCGGCGTCGTACTTCAGCCCTTTGCGACGCCCTGCGAGGCAGCCCCAGCAGTAGCAGCGCAGGGAGTGGTTGTAGAGCAGGTCGCTCTCGGTGTCGCGAACGAACTCTGTCAGCTCGCGGGCGAGCTGGCTATCGGGGATGCGTACTCCGGAAACTTCTTTGGGCGTCATAACTTTCCTCGACGGGTGGTAATGGTGGCAGTGGGACGTCTTGCCGTTGCAGCTCGCCAATGCGGATTGCGCGGCACCGCGATGGCGTCATCATCAGCTGCCGGGGGACGGAATGGAACTGAACTCTGTGCAAGGACAACTTGCATGCGGCTCAAGTCACCGGCACGACGGAAAGTCACTCCAGACGCGCGTGCGTCGGATCATCTGCCCGCCGCTGGCACCCAGCCGCCGTACGTTGACCCATGCAGCCGCCTCCGAGCAGAGAAATGCGATGACCGGGCCGATGTCCTCCGCCTGCCCCAGCCTTCCGAGTGCGGTGTTCTGGGCGATCTTGATCAGCAACTGCGGGTTGGCTTCGTACACCTCGCGGCTGAAGTCGGTGGCGATGGGGCCGGGTGCGATCGCGTTCACGCGGATTCAGCGCGGGCCGAGCTCCCTGGCCCAGTCGCGCACGAGCGTTCCACGGTCGATTTCATCGCCGCATATCGGCCATACCCCGGGATCGCGATCCGCGTCAGGCCGAGGAGACGCACACGATCGCGCCCAATGCAACCCGCATCGGCTGCTACGCGCCCTGGCGCGCGATCGTGAGACGGGAGGCTTCCGCCTTCCCGCCTGCTCCCGCTATTTCCCGCTGGCCCAGGGCGACTGGCGCACCAGGCTGCTGAAGTCCCTGCGCCGGAAAGCAGGATCCCGGGACGCAATGACGTCCGCCAGGCCGGTGCCCTGCGTGGTCTCCGGGCGGTGCTTCAGGCTTTCGTATACGTCGCGCAGGAAGTCGTCCGCGAACGATGGCGGACGCGGGTGGGCAGCCTCGACCGCGCGCCGCTGCGCGCTCGTGAAGTCGCCAAAGCCTGCCCCGACGAGGTCCATGTTGGCACCCTCAGCCAGAATCTGTGCGATGGGATCGAGATGGCGAGAGATGCCATTCGTCGTATGCAGTGCGATCGAAAGCCAGACTCTCTGGGCTTCCGCCTCAGGCCTGCCGTGGCTGCGCAGGAACTCCCGTGCAGCGTTGGCGCCATCCACCTCGAAGCGGAGATGGCTCTCCCCATAGCCGGCCGTCAGCCCGTAATCGTGGAACATGGCAGCGACGTAGAGAAGTTCGGGGTCGATGGCCAGCCCCTTGCGCTTTGCGACCAAGGCGGCCCAGTAATAGACCCGCATCGAGTGCTCGTACAAGAGCTCACCCTCCGCCTGTCGGATGGCCTGCGCCGCGTCGCGCGCCAACGCGGTGTCGGGAATCCTCGTGTCGGAGAGTGGATCGCGTTCGTTCAGGACGGCCCTGTCCCGTTGTGGCGCGACCGCCTGGGCATGAGCGTTCGGTGCCGCGATGCATGCGGCCAGCGTGAGCGAGATAGAGATAGAGATGCAGCGAAGAGTTTCACCTATCCTCATGGCGGTTCCTTGTATGACGGACACGTTTTCCATGCCGCGAATGATGACCCGCGGCGCACGTGGATGGAACTGATGTCTCTGCACGCGGTAGATGCATTTCGTTCAATGCGCTTCCCGGCCTGCGACGCTTCTGTCGCGGTCTGACCGCGCTTTGCCATCGATCCCCTGGCTTCGCAATGGGCGGACAGTGCCGGTCGTATGCGAGGCGCGCCTACTCGCGAGCCCAATGCGGCACGCGCCTAAGTGGGAGGTGATGCGACAGACCCGCAGCCCCCTGCTGACCTCAGCGCTCCTGACCACGACCTTGAGCAAGCCGCCACGACGCGCAGCCCGGTGGCACTTGCCAAACGATCACGTGGCTCGCCGCCCCAGGCGAGGCGAAGTGGAACGCTCACTACATCCTGGTTAGGACAGCTTGCTACGTAACTCGGCCACCAAGGTGCGCCGCAGCCAGCGGTTCTTTGCATCCTCCTGCATGCTGGGGTGCCAGTACACGCAGGTGTCGAACCGCGGCATGTGGAATTCGGTGCGGACGATTCGTGGATTGCTCATCATCGCGACGATGTTTGCAACGCCGTCGGGCACGGTGGCGATGAGCTGGGTTCGCGCGACGATCGCAGGAGCGCTCATGAAGTGCGGGGTGCGCAGTACGATCTTCCTGCGGGCACGTTGTCGCGCCAGAAAAGTCTCGAGCAACTCTTCGCTGGGTGACTGGCCCTCCACCAGCACATGATCACCCGCGAAATACTCTTCCCGGGAGATGGTTGAGCCGCGAATGGGATGGTCCGCAGAAATGAGGCAGCAGAACGACTGGGTAGAGATGACTTGCTTGTAGTAGTTGACGGAGCTCAGGTCCGGGAAGAAGCCGAGAGCCAAGTCAACGGCACCCTCTTCCATCGCGCTCTGGAGTTCTGGGAGCGTGTAAGACATCGATCGGATGTCCGCATTGGGGCAGTGTTTGGCAAGCGCCACCAACACCGAGGGGAGTAGGATCGCCTCCCCCGCGTCCGTCAAAGCGAGCTTAAACTCGCCGCGATAAGAGCCCGGATCGAATTCGGCGGCACTCTCCACATCGCGGTCCACCATGTCCATGATGAGCCTGAGCGATGGCAACATCCGCCTAGTTCGCTCGGTGGCCTCCATCCTCTTGGATCCTCGGATGAAAAGTGGATCATTCAACGCAGTGCGTGCTCGCTGCAGCGCCGCACTCAAGCCGGGTTGACTCATATCAAGTGCGTGCGCCGCGGCTGCGATGCCGCCATGGTCGTAGACCGCCAGAATTACTCGTAGCAGATTGAGATCGAGTGACATTCCGCGTTGTGAACACCAAGAAGACGCAAGCAAAAGTAGGTCCGGGTCGCCGAGGATTCTCGTGAGTGGAACTCCTTAGCGGCTGCGCGCGGGGCGGGGTCTGCGTGCGATGCACAGGGCGTCAACGCGCAACGCGAGCCACGCGACTCGCACCCCTAGCGATGGGGCGGCCGCTGCCACCGGTGCGGCCTGCCCTTAACCTGCCAAAAGCCGGGCGGAACAGCGCTTCGCCCACCGTCGCGCGGTCACCGAGTTCAGCTTTTCAATCCTCGAGATGGTATCCCGAGGCGCGCACTACCGGAGCCCAGGAGTCGCGCTCCTGCCGTAGCGCGACTGCATACTGGCTCGGAGTTGACGTTACCACCTCCAGCCCCAGTTGGTCAAAGGCCGACCTGAGCTGCGCGTCCGCGCTCGCTTCGAGCACAGCGTCCTGCAACTTTTTGATCGTCGAATCAGGTGTGCTCGGCGGAGCAAAGACACCGTAAGTCTCTATATGGCGCATAGAGGGCAACCCCTGCTCAGCAAAGGTTGGAACTCCGGGCATGAAACGGGATCGTCTTTCGCCGGCCACACCCAATATCCGGATGCCGCCTTTTTGCAAGTACGGAATGAAATCGGGAACCTGACCGAAGTACGCGGGGACCTGCCCGCCTAGCAAGTCCTGCATGGCCGGTGCGGAACCACGATAGGCGACGTGCTGGAGATTCAAAGAGTGCGCTTGTGACAGCTGAAAGCCAAGTAGGTGGGCAGACGATCCTGCAGCCGGGGATGCGTAGCTAGCTGCTTCGGGATTCGCCCGCACCCAGCGGATGTAGTCGTCCAGCGTTTTCACACGGTCGGCTGGTATGGCGCTGCTCACCGCAAAGGCGAGAGTTGCGGACGCGAGGGGCGAGATCGGCGCGAAATCAGCGACCACGTCATACATCAGCTGCCTGTAGACATGAGGATAGATGGTCAGGGCAGAACTGTGCGTGACCAGAAGGGTGTTGCCATCCGCGCGCTCACGTTTGAGGTGGCTGTTCGCGATTCTTCCGCCGGCACCCACGCGGTTCTCCACGATGTAGATGCGCCCACCTTTGCGCCACGCCTCTGCGAGTTGTCGCGCAGTCACGTCCAACGAGCCACCCGCCGGGTAGCCCACCAGCAGCTTGCCCGTCTGCCCCGTCTGGGCCTGGCTAGATCCCAGCCAACCAGCAAGTGCGGTTCCGAGGGAAATGGACACAAAATCGCGGCGGGAGACATCATTCATGTGATCCTCTATTTTTGGTCGAGTCCGGACATTTGGGGGTCTTGTGTACGCCACTGCGGACGACCAGCGACTACACGGGAATAGCAGTGGAGAGAGATCGCTATGTGGGGAAGCCGAGCAGGCGGGCGAAGCTTTCGGGCGGCTGCCGGGGCATCTCGGTGCGGTTGACTGCTGCATTCAGGTCGCCGTACCCAAGGGACATGCCGAAGACCGTCACCTCTTCGGAAGGCATGCCCAGAACCGAGGAGATCGCCTCGTGAAAGGGGGCGAACGACACTTGCGGACACGTGTCCAGCCCACGGGCCTTGGCTGAGAGCATCAAGCCCTGGGCGAATAGGCCAAGATCGATCCAGCTGTGCGGTTTCAGCCTGCGGTCGATGCTGAAGATGAGCCCCACGGGGGCGCCGAAGAAAAAATAGTTTCTCTCCGTCTGCCCTGCGCGTGCCTGGACATCGCTGCGTTCGATGCCAAGTGACCGGTAGTACCGCGCTCCGAAGTCAGCCATTCTGCTGCGGAAAACTTCCGGTAACGGTTCAGGGAGGTGAGCGGGCGGAAGCCCCTTGCCGCCCCGCGCGGCCGCGAGCACGGCCGCACACAGCATGTCTTTCACTGTCCCGGCAACGACATACACTCGCCACGGTTGCATGTTGGCCCCGCTGGGAGCGGCCGCTGCATCCCTCAGGACCTCCTCTATGAGTTCCCTGGCGACGGGCTGATCCCGGAAGGCGCGTACCGTCCGACGTGAGCGCATGACGTCGGAGACGTCTTTGGCAGGAGCGTGCGCTGCGTATCCTGTAGAGCTATGGATCATTCTCGCGAGCCTCTTCAGACTACGTGCATCAGGTTGCAGTTGGCCGTCATTTAGCCACCGCGGATGTTTTTGGAGGCGCCCAGCGCCTCGGCAAGCCATTGGGACACGATGCCAAAGGCGTTGCCAAGCAGAAGCGCGGTGCCTGCCACCAACACAGGACTATCGATCCCAATCGTGGCGATGGACTTGCCCGTCACAGCGACCGTGCCAACGGTGCAGGAAAAGCCGAAGAAGATGGCCGGCAGTGAACCGACCACGGACATCTTCGAGGCCTGTACGGCCATTGCACTTCCGACCCCGACAGCCAGGGCGATCAGCACCGCGTTGTTGGCGCCCAGGTGCATGGCCAAGAGGGTGATCGAGCCGATGACTACTCCACCGAGGTTCGCGAAGACGCTGCGCACGAAGCCGGCAGGGCCGGCCCCGACCGCGTAGAACGACGTCCAGCCGATGAAAGTCACCCAGGTAGGTACGAGGACCGCTGTTTCGGTGAGGTAGGTGGCGATGGCGGCCAATGCGCCAATACTGACGGTGGCTGCCTCCTTGTCTTGCATGAAATTTTGACCTTCGTGGCTGAGTTAGGAAACGTTCAAGAACGGGGGTTGTCGATCTACCGGAGACCGCGTCCCCGCATAGCGGCAGGCTCGAACTGCGGGGCACCGCTGGGCGGTTGGCAGAGTCCCGTTCCTCGCGACACTGCTACATCCGGTGCACGGCAGAATGCCCGGATCTTTCGACCGCCACAACCAACAATCTCATGGCTCTCACATCTCGCAAACCGATGTGCCCTAGGGCTAGGCTGTTCTTGGGCGGCGCGATGCTCGTTCGAGCACTGCG
The DNA here is from genome assembly GCF_030316845.1 of Variovorax davisae. GTDB lineage: Bacteria > Pseudomonadota > Gammaproteobacteria > Burkholderiales > Burkholderiaceae_C > Variovorax > Variovorax davisae. The sequence continues at coordinate 565,759 of NZ_JASZYS010000003.1, read as the reverse complement.
CGTGCAGCTTTCGAAGAGCTTCCGGAAGCACGCAACCTAGTACATCCACGTTGCTGACTCCGCTGCGCCACTCGAGCCAAGGGTGATCGAAAATCAGCGAGAAAGAGACGCGCTCTCGTCTTCCTTGTGGTCCCGTCTTGCTGCGGCTCATAGATCGAGGACCAGTTCGCCCCCTTGGCTGCGAGAGCAGCAGATCATCATGGTTTTGTTCGCCTTGCGTTCTGCCTCCGAAAGCACCATGTCGCGATGTTCTGGAGTGCCTGCGACGACCCTGGTCTCGCAGGCACCACAAACACCCTGCCGACACGAGAACGGCAATTCCACGCCACCGGCACGAAGGCAGTCCAGAATCGACTGGCTCGCGGGAACTTGGAACACGCGCCCATCACGTGCAAGCCTCACGGTCATCGATCCAGAAGCCGGCGCAATCTCCGGAACGCCGAAACTCTCGAAATGCACCACCGACGTCGGCAGCTGTTGGGCGGCGCGCCTGTAGGCGTCGAGCATTCCTTGCGGGCCGCAACAATAAAAGTGAGAGCTCGGGGGCGCGTTTTCCAAGATGTCGTCGACGCTTACCTTCTCAGAGCGATCATCGAAGTAGTGATGGACCCGCTCCATAGCAAGGTCGTAGCCGTGTAAGGGAAGCGCGTGCTCATGCGATCGGGCTGCATAGTGCAGCTCCCAAGGGCGCCCCAACGCTTGCAGATGCAAGGCCATGCAGAGAACCGGCGTGATGCCGATCCCTCCCGCGATGAAGATGGAATGGGCGGCATCCTCCTCCAGAGGGAAGTAGTTCTCCGGGGGCGATACACGCACGGATGAACCTTGGAATAGGTTCGAATGGATATGACGTGAGCCGCCCCGCCCGGCCGCTTCGAGCTTCACGCAAATGACGTACCGCGTCCTGGAACGCTCATGTGGAAAAAGCAGCGAGTAGCGCTTCTCCAACCCGTCCTGGAGATGCAGTGTGAGATGTGCACCTGCCTCGTATCCTGGCAGCTCGGTGCCGTCGGCGAACTCCAGGTGCAGCAGCAGCATGTCGGTCGCGACCAATCGCCGCTCGCGCACTATCAAGTTCAGGCTTGCGGGGACGTAGCCTTGATGGCCCGGCGGATCGCTCGATGCTGTGCTTCCCGAGGAAACCGCGTTGATCGTTTTGTTGCTTCCGACGATGGCGGCAGGTACTGTGTCAATCATGTATTTTCAACCTCCAGGTCACTCTAGCAGCGGCACTTTTGGGGTCCAATCACACGCAGCTTGTCTTGAACATCTGAATTTCAGATGAACCGGTTTCTCACCGCATGCATGCGGAAACGTTCGCTCTCGACAGTGCCGCATGCGCCCATGGGACGCACCTATCTATGGGAAATATCGAGTGAGGCCGCCGTACCCTGACTCTCGATCGGGAGGCCGACAGCGCGCAGGTTTGCTCGCGCGAGGACGCCACGCCGTGCCGCGAACATCGGCGCTTCAGAGAAGCGGCGTCTTCTTGATCGCCGTGCGCAACTGAGGTGCCAGCATTTGGCGAAGCCAGCGATTGCGTGGATCGAGATGCATCGAGGCGTGCCAGTAGAGGCTGGATTCGAAGGAAGGGACTGGAAAGTCCGTGCGTGCAATCCTGAGGCTCGCGCCGAGCCCCAGGCCAGAGACCACGCTCGCGGGGACAGTGGCGATCAAGTCGGTGGCCGCGACAATGGCCGGTATGCTCATGAAGTGACGCGTGCGAAGCTGTACGCGCCGGTGGATTCCCCGACTTGCCAGATAGTCGTCAAGAAGCAGCCTGCTGTGCGTCTTGAGATCTACATCTACATGCCCAAAGCGCTCGAACTGTGCGAGCGAAATGCCGCCTTCTCGGATTGGGTGGCTGCTTGACAAGATACAGAGATAACTTGTGGTTGTGATTTCTGCTCGCCGGTAGCTCGCGTTGTGCAGATCGGGAAAGTAGCCCAGCGCAAAATCAAGAGTTCCCTCGGCCATCGCCTTGTGCAGTTCGCTGAGCGCCGGCATCTGAGTTCGGATGGCGGTGGGAAAGTGTGCTCCCAGGTAATTGACGACGTGCGGAAGGAGCGTCGCCTCACCCACGTCGGTTAACACAAGAGCCAGTTCGCCCGTATAGGCCTTTGGATCGAAGTCATCCGACTTGATGACCTCTTTGTTGACGCTGTCCAGGATGGACCGGATGGGACCGACGATCTTTCTTGTGCGTGCAGTGGGTTCAAATCCCTTGGCGACACGCACGAACAGCGGGTCGCCCAAAGCTGTCCGTGCGCGCTGCAGCGCCGTGCTCAGCCCAGGCTGACTCATGCCCAGTTGCTTGGCTGCTTCCATGACGCTGCCAGCATCATGGATCGCCAAAATCACCTGGAGCAGGTTCAAATCGAGATCACTTCTTGCGAGACCAGTTCTCTTCATTGCTTTGAAATGGACCCACGCCAGTGCAGCCTAGCAAGGCTCAGCCGAAGACTTGCTGGTGCTTCTCCACGCCGAGCTGCAGCGTTCCCTTCGGAGACGTAGCTGCCTTGGCGTGCTGAAGATAGGCGTCGCTCCAAGGAACGGTGGCCGGCGCGATGAACGAACCGCTGCGCGCGGCTTCGACGACATGAGGATCGTCCACCAGCGGGGGACGCTTGCCCTCGGCCAGCTCGCGAACCGCGGAAAGGAGCGCACGCCGCGTGCGCACGATCATGGCGTCGCTTCCCACTAGGTGCTCCCTGCTGCGATCCACGATCTTACCCATGCTTTCCACGATGGCCGTATCCTGGAGCAGCACCCCCGACAGACCCGTGTAGGACTTAGTACGCTGCGTCTCCCGGTCGATCAGATAGTCGTTCTCTTCGTTGGCCTCAGAGCGCCACCGTCCGTACCAGTCGCTCGTTGGTGGCAAGGTTGGCGGCATGGGCATGTGATTGGCGTCGGGCTCCAGCCCGGGAATGGGTGCACCATCCTTGGTGTGGCGCATGGCCATCGCGCTCTGGTTGTAGTAGAACGTGAATAGCATGGTGTGTTCGTCGTCCATGGGAACGTAGCAGTTGGCGACGATCAGGTCGTTAAAGTCACCATCCGGAAAGAGCGACCAGAAGGGGTACACGAAGTGCGCAATGCGATAGTACACCTCGTCCTTTTCCGCCGGCCGATGCGCGCAGTACATGGTGCCCCAAGGCGTGTTGGACACATGGTACTTCGGCGCTCGGTCGAGGACGGAGTACCGATGCATGTTCTTCTGGTCAACGTCGGCCTTGTCGACGCCCCCCACATGCAGGAAGCCGAAGTGTGACGTGTCAATGTCGCCTTCGATACCCTGAAGCCAGTTGTACTTGCGCTGCAGGCACTGCACAGAGACTTGCTCGGGATCGAGCAGCAAGGCCTCCATCCGCGGCAGTTCGGGCAACTGGTCGCGCTGCTCCCCCATGTAGATCCAAACCACCCCATTGCGCTCCTGCGTGGGAAAAGCATCCGCCGAAATGGTGTTGACTAGGGCCGGGTCGACTTCCGCGTTCGGGATTTCCTCACAGTTGCCTTCGGGCTTGAACTTCCAGCCGTGGTAGACACAACGGATGCCCGACTGCTCGACGCGCCCGAAGAACAGCGATGCTCCCCGATGAGGACATCTGTGGTCCATGATGCCGACGCGTCCGTCGCCATCTCGGAAGGCAACCAACCGCTCTCCGAGTAGAAGAAGCCGCATGGGCGGGCCGCCGCGCTCCAACTCCGTGGACAAGCACGCGGGCATCCAGAACTGGCGCATCAAGCTGCCCATGGGGGTTCCTCGACCAACTCTCGTGAGAGTTACATTGTCCGAATTACTGAGCATGTGGCTTTTCCTTTGATATGTGGGTCACAACTACACAGCTCCATCGCCTAAGAGGCTGCAGAGCACAAAATTGACGCGCGCGCCTTCCTGACGCGCTCCTGTGGAGCACCGACAGAAGCCATTCCTTCTCGGCTCAGCCCCCATGGAGTTGGTTCGGCCCGATCGGCATCTCGGACGCCTTTGGCGCTGCACATGCAGGTTAGATGAGTCGCGTTGCCGGCTCAATCAATTTGCTGAGGTTGCGTTCATCTGGCAAAAAGATGAGGCAGAAAGTCCAATACTCTGTTCGATCAAGCGGCCTGCCGCCGCGCAGCGGGACATCTATGCGCCAGCGCGATGATTCATGGCGCGTAGCTGTAAGATCCGGTTAAGACGTCTTGACGTGTCCCCTTTTTGAATTGGGACACATCGGGATGAAGCTGCTCACACGACCCCCAACATCAAGGGTCTTCACTAGTGCGCGTGAAGGAGCCCGAGAGCTGCTGCCCCGCGGCCATTGCTTGAGGGAGAGTAGTGCTTGCCATCGCCTTGACTGGAACCAACACATGAGTGATCGCCGACATGCCTCTGATGCACCGCCCGCAGCCGACTTCGCTGCGCAATTGGGCTATGCCCCGATGGACAGCATCCATGCCGAATTCGAAGAGCTACTGCGACGTGGAAGAACCGCCACGGCGAGAGATTGGCTACCTCTCCTCGTGGAACTGGACGCGCATCTGCGCAGCCACTTCGAAACCGAGGACCGTTGGATGATCGACACTGACTTCCCGCCGCGCGACTGCCACATCGAAGAACACGTGGAAGTGCTGAAGTCCTCAGCGCAGGTATTGCAGCTAGCAAGTACCGGCGATTTCGGCGCGGCCCCTTCGTTTCTTGAGGGCCTCGCCGACTGGTTTCCCGGACATGCGGCCTATCTGGACTCTGCGCTTGCAGCCTGGATGTGCAAACGGCAGTTCGGCGGGCGCCCGGTCGTCCTGCACCGACCTACCAGGGCGCAAACGGCCTGACTCGCGCGGCGCGAGTGGCCCTTGCGTTCATCTCGCCTGCGCGCATGCGCGGCGTGCGCGACGTCGGCATGAGGAACAGGTTCAGGTGCAGGTTGCAACCATCAGCTGGACTAGGTTGCGCCTGTTCAGGCCAGGCGGCGGGTGCAAAGTAACGCGAGGGCCTGCGCGAGAAGACTCGGGCGCTTCAGTGCCTACAAGGTGTGCTTCGAACCCGGCGTCACGAGGCCGGTTGCTCGGCGCACGCGAGGCGCAAGTGCCACGAACTCTGGGCCAATCACGGCAGTCCGGTCGGCGAGCAGGCGCTGAAGTACTTCGGCAAGTTCTACGCCGTCGAACGCGCGTCGCGGAATTGATGTCTGGGGATCGGAGGGAAATACGAAAGAGAGGTCGGGCAAGGTAGCGGATGCCTTGCAGCAATGGCTTTCCGGGCAACGGCAAAGGGTGCCGGATGGGTCGGCCACAGCCAGGTCAAGTTTGGAGGTCCGGTCGGAATCTCGCCGTCTTGCCGAAACGCCACAAGGCGATGGCCAAGCGTCTGGCAAGGGCCACGATTTCAATGCGCCGCATACGAGCACTTCCTTGCGCGAGACGTCGACTCATTACTGGGACGTGCGCTGCGAGGAGCTGAATGAGTTCAGTTGACAGAGGAGAACAGATGGCCAACTTGACCGTACGGCTGCCGAGGGCTCACCGCAGGCCAATCTGACTCCGCTCAGGCGCGATCACCCGCTCCCCGACCCGGCCCAGCTGTCCGACATGGACGAGGAAGCCGCCCACGACCTGATGGCCGAGGGCGAGTCCAGCAACATGCGGGTGTCGTACCGCACGGCCGTGCGGTACCGGGCTGCCTGGTACACTGCGCGCTACGGCAGCCAACTGGAGCTTGCTGTGCCGGTACCGGTGGTCGTCCAGTTCATCGTCGACCACGCCCAGCGCTCGACCAAGGCTGGGCTGGTGCACCAACTGCCGCCGGAGATGCCGCCCTGGTCGAGGCCGGCTTCAAGGGCAAGGCAGGCGCGCCGGCGCTGAACACGCTGATATACCGGGTCTCGAACCTGTCGATGGCCCACCACCTGGTCAAGCAGCCCAACCCGTGCACCGACTCAGCGGTGAAGGCGCTCCTGATCAAGACCCGCAAGGCCTACGCCACGCGCAACGCCACGCCCCACAAGCAACGGGCGCTGACCAAAGAGCCGCTCGAGGCGGTACTGGAGACCTGCGACGGCTCGCTCAAAGGAAAGCGTGACCGCGCCCTCCTCCTCTTCGCCTGGTCGTCGGGGGGCCGCTGGCGATCTGAGGTCTCGGAGGCGGTGTTCGAGAACCTTCGCCAATCCGATGAAGTCGGCTACCTCTGCACATTGGCCAACTCGAAGACGACCATTCCGGCAAGGTGACTCCCGAGGATGTGAAACCCGTGGTCGGCACCGCCGCCCAGGCGATGGAAGCCTGGCTGAAGATCAGCGGATCACGTCAGGCCCCCACTTCCGCAGGATTAACAAGGCCGGGCGACTGGGTGAAGACGCCCTCACCGGAACGGCCAACCGGAGCATCGTGAAGGCGCGCTGCTCGCTCGCCGACGTCGGCGATGACTTCTCGGCGCATTCGCTGCGATCGGGCTTCGTCACCTAGGCCGGTCGCCAGAACATGCCGCTGCCGGAAACCATGGCCATGACTGGCCGCCGCAGCATGGACGTCGTGACGAGCTACTTCGGGCTGGCGCGGCGCAGGTGACCGTCGTGGCGACGGCCGAGATGCAGTGGGTGCAGCCAACGGCGACCCGTCAGCATCAAGTGAGCAGCCTCTTGTGCCCAAGCGTTCCTCTAGTGGCAATTCACTGCATCAGCAAACGCACGAACGCGGCGTCTACCTGCCGTTAGATGCATATGGTCTTGGGAATCTTCGACGACTAAAGGGCCCGTCAGCCATGCGTATTGCCAACGTTGACATCGAGAACGTTGCTCAGGAGCCATCGGCTGATGTGGGATTGAGGTTGTCATGACGACATCGGGTTAGAAGCCGGTCACCGGCGAGCCCGACAGGTAGCACCTGTGTGAAAGTACCGCCGCGCGGGCCTAAACTTTTCCGCCTCCGTGCCGATAAGCACGAAAACTTTCAGGACCTCCCTACATGCGCGTTGAAGTAAAGGCCGGGCCCTCCCGCGAATCAGGACCAGCGACAACCACTGCTGCTCTCCAAAAGCAACTGGTTTCCATTCAGAAGCAGTTAAGCGCGTTGACGAAGCAACTTTCCAATACCACTGATAGAGACGCGAAACGGCTGCTACAGCAGCAGATTCAAGCGTTGCAGCAGCAGGTCGAGATGATTCAGGAACAAATGAAGCGCACGGCAATGCCTCCAGAGCGAGACGGCGTGAAGCAGGCCCTATCCGCAAATCGGCCAGAAATGAATAATGGGATGGTCGGAAGCCGGGTCGATACGCACGCCTGATTGGCTAGGCCAAGCGCGAGATCCGGGTGGCTCTTCGCGCAAGATCGACTTGGTGGTGCGTTGACCAGGCGGTACTTGCGGAAGGGCGAGCACCCTTCCGGTTTCCACGAGCCGCCTTGGTCACGGCGGTTCGATGCATTGACGAAATGCTGCGACATCAGTGCTCGCTGGCGGCCAAGGCTTTTGTTCGCCCTAAGCTCCGCCCGCACTCATCGTCGCCCCTGAGCGATTGTTGCAGGCGATAGGTCATGACGCCAACATCGAAAAAGGGTAAGCGTCGGGCCAACTCATCTTGATTCTCGCCATCGGGCCTAGGATCATAGTATTCACTACCCCACTTATTTCTTGGCGGACACTTGAACACTATCGAGACGACGGTGAAGGGAGAGCGGCGCCGCAGGCGCCGTCGCAGTGGCGAGCTCAAGGCGAACCTGGTCGCCGCCTGCTCTCGACCTGGTGTGTCGATCGCCTCAGTGGCGTTGGCCAATGGCATCAATGCGAACCTGTTGCGCCGCTGGATCGAGCAAGGCGGTCAACGGTTGCCGGGCGTCAACCCTGTCGATACGACTGTCGACATGCCGCGCTGTGCGCCAGCGGGCGGCAAGCCTCGCCGATCTCGGCGTGGGGCCTGGAAGCATCGTCGGCATTGTCCTGGAAGACTCCATCGAGCATGTGGTCATGCTCTATGCGGTGGCACGCGCCGGCGCCGTGATCCTTCCGATGGACTGCCGCTGGCGCGACAACGAGAAGCAGCGATTGGCCTCGCATTTCGAGCCCGCGGCGGTCATGGTGGAGCCCGACGCGGCATTCGCCGGTGCGCCATGCATCGCAGCCGAACAAGGCCTGGCGCGACGCGGCCGCGGCCACGGATCCCGAGCGTGACTTTCCCGACGGATCGGGAGGCATCGCCATGTCGCTGTCGTCAGGCACGACTGCCCGCTACCAGAACCCGCTAACCCCCATTTTCCTTAACTTTCTGGTGGACATCATGAGCGAGCGAACCGATCTGGACGACAGCAAACGCAGTCGTGGCGGGGCAACTGCGGACAGTGCCCTTGGGTATGCCGCTGGTGGCCAGGCGATCCTGCCACTCGGATGCGGGCCTTGATCGCAGCGCGTCCATCAGAAGAGGGAGTCGTGCAAGCCGTGCACTTTCGTGGGGACGGCCTGGTGCGCGCTGGCGAACTGCTTTTCACGATTGACACCCTACACTATTCAAGGCCGAAGTCGAGCGTGCCGAAGCGCAAGTGCTGGCGGCCCAAGCCCTGCTTGCGTACACCAAGAGTGAACTGACACGCTCCAATCGCCTCTGGGCTGACCAGGCGATCGCGCAGCGGGAACTAGACGAGCGGAGCAACGCCGGAAGCCTTGTGAGCCGCTGTACTTAGTGGTTTGGGGGTGGCACAGGCCAGTTCACTTCTTTTCAACGTGGACTTGCTGAACTCCGGTGAGCTGTGCCAGATCCTGCCGGAGGAAGTCGTTCCAGGTGACGACGTGTCTGCCGTGTTCCCGGATGGCTGCGCGTCAATGGCAAGGGGCGCATCAGGACTTGGACGCGGTAGCAAGAGGCACGACAGGGTCAGCTCTTTTCTTGGTGGGGGCGATTGCGCTCATCGGAAAAACTTCCAGTTGCACTACCGCACCCGGTCGAACGCGTTGCAGCCCGTTGACGACTACGGTCTCGCCATCCTTGAGGCCCGCAGTGATGACGCGCATCCCGTTGCTGGGCGCCGAGCTCAACCTCCCGATAGATGAGTTTGTGCCGGGCCCGACCACCAGAACAAATCGCTTGTTCTGGTCGGTACCGATGCTGCGTTCGCTGACCAGCAAGGCTGACGTCGATTCGGGTCGTCCCATGCGAATGCGGGCAAGCTGCCCTGGGGTCAACACACCATCCTTGTTGTCCAGCACTGCGCGCAGCCGAATTGTTCCGCTTTTCGCATCGATTTGGTTGTCGACAAGTTGCAGGCGACCTGCTTGGCTGGCGGCCGGCCCGGCCAGGGTGTCGATGCTGACCGGGATCTTGTAGATCTGAGTCCGTGCGGCCGCCCCGCCGTGCTCGAGTTTCTGAACTCCCTGTGACGAACATGAATCTGCATGCATTCGAGGAGCGCCGGCGCTTGCTGGGCGCAGCGTTCGCGAGTCTCGCCGCAGCGAGCCTCGCGGCCTGTGGCGGCGGTGGTGGCGGTGGTGGCGGTGCCGCCGTGATCAAGGGAAGTGACACTGCTGGTAATGGTGCCGGTGGTGTTGCCCCCGCATCTTCGCCAGTGGCTGGTGAACCAGCGGCAACGCCGTTACCGGGCGTCAGCCCCGGCCGCCGCAAAAGCACAAAGCGCGGGGTTGCCTACGACCTGGCGACCGAGCGAAACATGGTTCCACTCACACCTGGGGTCATTTGGTGGTATGACTGGAGCCTGCGCCCGAACACTGGCGCCCCTTCAGACCATGCCACGCGCTTCGGGATGGACTTCGTCCCCATGCTGTGGGGCGACTTCGACGAGGCACAGGCCCTTGCATACCCAACCAACGAACGAAGCAATAGCGTCAGCGTGTCCAGCATCGATCCGGCATCCAGCTCGCTCGCACAAGGTGTTCATTTTTGCAACCGTAGCGAGTCCCTTGAACCTCGTCCTTAACCCCTACGGAAACTTCGCCTATGTGCTCGGCAATGCCAGCAACAGAATCGCGATTCATCGTATGGATCCGGCCACGAGTTCAATGGCACTCCTAGGGACGGCTTCCGTCTGTGCCGACAGTCGGCGACTGGGAGTGGACGCGATCGGGCGCTTCCTCTACGCGCGCGCGCTCAACGGACAAGTCTATGAGTTCGCGGTCGACGACACGACAGTCCCTTCGCGACCGGCAACGGGAATCTGGCGTTTGCGATCGTGGAGTTCAACCCATAGCCGGGTGACTGCGCGGCCTGGAGAAGTGACTCGATTTCGGGCGCCGCGGGCGCGGGCCGCCCCCGCGACGCCAATCCGCCGTGAACTCAATCTCATTGCCGGCGCATGCGATGCACGAGGTCGTTATGCGGACCACTGGCTGTGCTGGGCTTCAAGTGGTCGATGAACCATCTGCCTGCGGGCCCAGGGGACGTTGACGCTTGGTGGACTGCCGATATTGTCAACATGAAGCCGCTTGGAGGCATGCCCTCGACATCCAGAACAACCAACCTGCCGGTAGCGATGTCACTCTCGACCATGTGAAGGGGCATGCTTCCCCACCCGACACCGTCCTTGAGGAATGCGTGTTTGGTCGAGAGGTCTGCGAGACGCCAGGTCGAGGGGGACATGACTCCATAATCTTGGCCCTCCATCAAGCTCGACCGGTCCGTCAGCACGAGTTGCACGTGTCTGGCCAAAGTCCGCTTGGGAATTCGATGTCCCACATTCGCCAGAGGATGGCTCGCCGCGGCCACTGTGACCAGCACCAGTTCACCGATGCGCTCGCTCACGAGCGATGGAAATGCGACAGGCAGCGTCGCCAGAATTCCAAGACTGCAACGCTCATCGAGCACCGGTTCATACCCTGCGCCCAGTCCCTCCACGAAGAGCCGTAGCGGTGTCAACGGAAACTGGCTTGCGAATGCTTTTGCTGCTGCGGAGACGATATCGGTCGGGAAGAAAACATCGACCACCACCGAAAGTTCCGCTTCGAGCCCTGACGTCATGAGCTTGGCACGGGCCTTGAGGGTGTCCACCCCCGAGATGACATTGCGAGCGTCTGCCAGCAGCAGCACGCCCTCCGCGGTGAGCTTCGGAAATCGACCCGAACGGTCAAAGAGCACGACGCCGATTTGCTCTTCCAGCCCACCAACCCACCCGCTCACAGCGGATTGAACGCGGTTGAGCTTCTTCGCCGCCGCGGAAAAACTGCCTTCGTCCGCGGCCGCGATGAAGGTCCTGAGCTGGTCCAGGGAAACACCATCAAGCATCGAGCGCTCCTTCCATCCCAAAAACAGATGGTTTGCATCTCAATATACCGTCTATTCAGGATGGCAGCGGCCCGGCACAGTCTAGTCCATCGATTCATCGACGCCGTCCAGCCGGTTTCCGACGCGTGAGGGTGAGTTCGAAAGTAGCCAAGCAGTTCAACCCTTCCCCCTAGAGGCACCCCATGCAACTCCTTCATCTCGATTCCAGCGTCCTCGGCACGGCATCCGTCAGTCGCCAACTCTCCGCCGAACTCGTCGCGCGCCAAAGGGCCTTGCACCCAGGCATCCGCGTCGTATCTCGCGACCTGTCCGCCGACCCGGCCTTGCATCTGTCGGGCGCGCACATGGCCGCCTTCCAGGGCGCAGCGACGGATGACGCAACCATGACCGCCGACTTGCTCAAGGGCAACGCGTACATGGACGAGCTTTTCGCATCGGACATCCTGGTCATCGGTGCGCCGATGTACAACCTGTCGATTCCCACGCCGCTCAAGGCCTGGATTGACCGCATTGCCGTGGCAGGCAAGACCTTCCGCTACACAGCCACTGGCCCCGAAGGCCTGCTGATGAACAAGAAGGCCTTCATTGCATCGTCGCGTGGCGGTGTTTATTCGGCTGGGAGCCCGGGTGCCGCTTTTGAGCACCAGGAGAGCTACCTACTTGGCCTGTTGAAGTTCCTGGGGGTGACCGACGTGACGGTGGTGCGCGCGGAAGGCCTCGCGTGCAGTCCGGACGCCAGACAGGCCGCCGTGGCAAGAGCCCTCGAAGACATCGCCGGCATCACGACCTGAGTCATCGCCCCCACATCCGAAAAACCCATCTCATTCAAGGATTTCTCATGACCTATTCCATCATCGGTTCCGGCAATGTCGGCGCCTCCCTGGCCACGCAGTTCGCCCGCAGTGGTATCACCGTGAAGATCGCCAACACGCGCGGCCCCGAATCCATCGCGGCGATGGCCGAGGAGCTCGGCAGCGAGATCGTTCCCGCAACGCTGCATGACGCACTCAAGGCCGACGTGGTCATCCTGGCGGTCCCGTTCCGTGCGCACACCGCAGTCGCCCATGCCCTCACGAATTGGTCCGGCAAGGTCGTGGTGGACGCAATGAACACCTACGGCGTCTCGCCGGAGGAACTAGAGGGGCGAGCCTCCACCGACGTGGTGGCGTCAGCGTTCCCCGGTGCGAAGTTGGTCAAGACTCTCAACCAGTTGCCGGCGAAGCTGCTGGCGAAGGACCCCGCCGAAAGCGGCGGGCGGCGCGTCATGTTCGTGTCGAGCAACGACCAGGCCGCCGAGGCGTCGATTGCCAAGCTGGTCGGCGAGCTCGGGTTCTCCCCTGTGTCGCTCGGGAGAGTCAACGAAGGCGGCGCTCTGATTGGCATGGGAGGGCCGCTCATCCTTCAGAACTTCATCAAGCAAGGCTGAGGCGACAGCCTTTTTCCCGCCCCAACTGGCTTCACCCAGCTCATCGGGACACTTTGCATCGCGTTGAGTGGCAGTGTCCCCTGAATCGCCTGGAGATCGCGGACGCTCAACACTCTGAAGAGATTGAGTGGTGAAGATGTTGAAGAATGGGCTTGAGAAGCAAGCCTAACCCGCCGGCTTCACCTCCACGGAACGGGATGAAGCGCTCGCTTGCTGAATTCAAGGAACGCGCGCAAACGTCCCGATGCCGCCGTACGTACGGGCGCGAGCCCTAGCACTGGAGCCGGCACCAGTTCCCACAAGGGCAGGACGTGGACTAGTTCCGAGTTCGCGATGAGCGGCGCGGCAGCCCATTCAGAGCGGGCCATGATTCCCATACCGGATTGAGCCCATCGGGTTACCACTTCGCCATCGTTCGAAGCCAGGGATCCCCGCACCTGTACCCTGATCGAACGACGCGAGTCCGGCAGTTTGGCGTCACGAACAGCCGTGAAATGCCAACGGGTGGAGTCCTCGTCGTTCTCGCGTATGCAGAGGCACTCGTGTGCCGAGAGGTCGGACGGATGTGATACGGGTTTAGAACGCTGAAGGTAAGTCGGGCTGGCGCAAAGGATTCGCCTGTTTGGAGCAAGGACGTGCGCAATCCACGAGGACTCCTTCACGTCGCCAATGTGGATGACAAGGTCCATGCCGGTCGTATCGACAAGCGGGCGGTCCGAAAGGTGGAGGAGCACCTGTATGCGCGGATACATCCGATGAAAGTCGCTCACGATTGGTGCGACGTGCTGACGCCCAAACCCAAACGGTGCTTGGATCTTCAAAGTTCCCGCCATCGAATGCGCAGACCCTGAAACAAGGGCGGGTAGTGCCTCGATTCTTTCCAGCAGCTCACCGGCTTCACGAAGCAGTCGTTCCCCCTCGTCGGTAAAGCTGACGCCGCGCGCGCCGCGCAAGACAAGAATCGTTCCGATGCGCTCCTCGAGCTTCTTGAGGCGGATGGACATGGCTGCGGTCGTCAGGTCAAGCATGCGCCCTGCACCAGCGAGTGAACCGGTCAAGCGTAGCGCACGGAAGAGGCGAAGGTCATCGAGATCGATCATTAAATCCTGCTTAATCGTCAATCAACAACATGTTAAACGCAACTGGAGCCTTCATTCCTATAGTCATTGCCTCAACATTCTTAGTGACGGTCTATGTTCAACATGCTGGTTTCCGGAAAGTGCCTGGCAGGGCTATTTGCGATGGCCGCGCTTGGCACAGTGTTCATGGGTGAGGCGACTGCGCAGGAGGACTACCCCGGGATGAGGCCCGTGACCATCGTCGTCGGCTACCCGGCGGGCGGCAGCGTCGACTTCGCAGCGCGGAACCTCTCTGAAGCACTTGCGAAAAGCCTCTCAGCGACGATCGTGATCGACAACGTCGGCGGTGCCGCGGGCGCGATCGGTGCCCAGAAAGTCGTAGGTTCTCCAGCCAACGGGCACACATTGCTAGTCGGCTCAAGCAACGAGATCGTTGCGACGAAGCTGATCAATCCAACGCAGAGATATGACGGGATGAAGGACTTGGTGCCTGTCGGCCTGATTGGCTCACAAGCGCTGGTTCTCGTCGCTTCCAAGCAATCAGGCGTCACCACACTGGATGGATTCGTTTCGGCGGTCAAGAAAAACCCCGGCAAGTTCAGTTACGGGAGTTCCGGGATTGGATCCATATTGCATCTAGCCGGCGAAATGGCGAAGGAGCGCGCAGATCTTGCTATGACTCACGTACCCTATCGTGGCATCGCTGCGATAGGAAACGACTTAGCAGGTGGAAATCTCGAGTTCGGCTTCATGGCGCCCAGTTCAGCGAAGCCGTTCATCGAATCCGGTCGTGTTGTGCCCATCGCCGTGACGGGGGCTCAACGCTTTCCCGAGTTGCCTCAAGTGCCGGCCTTCGCCGAGCACCCTGCCTTCAAGGGCTATGAGTTGGTCGGCTGGTACGCAATGATGGCTCCGCGCGGGACACCAGCTTCCGTCATTGCCAAACTCCGCGCAGCGCTGCGAGCAGCACTGCGGGATGCGACCGTCGCGCGGGCGTTCGAGCAAGCGAGCGTTACCGTTGCAAAGGGAGACGAAGACCTGGCGCAGATGATCTCCGATGACACAAGGAAGCTACAGAAGGTCGTCGCTTTCGCCAAGCTCGACAAGTAGGCGCTCAGTTATGACAACCAGTTATCTGAATCTCATTACTCATGCAACGTGTGCGAGCTTAGTGCAGCCGTTTTTCGCGATAGCGTGGAGATCCTCAATCCAACAGATGGGACACTTGGTGAGGGCGGCGCGATGAAGGGCGGCTTCATACCGCAAGGTATAGTGGAACGAGAGGACGAGTTTTGCCGCATCCGCCGCGACATCCACTCTCACCCTGAGCTTGGCTTCGAAGAGTTCAGGACCAGCGACCTGATCGCATCCAAGCTCACGGAGTGGGGATACGACGTCCATCGGGGCATCGGAGGAACCGGGGTCATCGGATCCCTGAAGCTGGGGAGATCGGCTAGAACGATGGGGCTCCGCGCGGATATGGATGCGTTGCCGATCCATGAAACCTCGGACATCGCCTATTCGAGCGCGTCGCCGGGCAAGATGCATGCGTGCGGGCATGATGGTCACACGACCATGCTTCTTGCGGCGGCGCAAGAGCTGGCTCAAACGCGTAAGTTCGATGGCACCATCCATCTGATTTTCCAGCCGGCGGAGGAAGGCCTCGCCGGCGCGCGCAAAATGCTTGAAGACGGCCTCTTCGAAAAGTTTCCTTGCGATGCCATTTTTGCCATGCATAACATGCCTGGCTATCCCGCAGGCAAGCTTGGCTTCCGCGAAGGCCCCTTTATGGCGTCATCGGATACGGTAGTGATCGACGTGACAGGCATAGGCGGACACGGCGCCACACCGGCCAAGGCCGTAGATCCCATCCTCGCCGCATCAAACATCGTCATCGCGCTCCAGTCGATCGTCTCCCGCAACATCGAGGCTATGGACGCCGCGGTGGTGACCGTCGGTTCGTTCCATGCAGGCGAGGCCCCCAACGTCATCCCCGAATCAGCGCAACTCAAGCTCACCGTCCGAGCCTTACGGCCCGCGACTCGTGCATTTCTACGCGAACGCATTGCAGAAGTCGCAGAAGCCCAAGCGGCGTCCTACGGCGCGACCGCCAAGGTAACGTATCACTGGCGCTATCCCGTCTTGGTTAACCATCCGAGAGAGACCAAAATTGCCCGCGACCTTGCACTCGAATGGCTCGGAGAAGACGGAGTGATCGAGAACGCAGACATGCAAATGAATGGTGAGGACTTTGCATTCATGCTCGAGAAGTGCCCTGGCTCGTACCTGTTCATAGGCAACAACGACGAAGCCCATGAGTGCATGGTTCATAGCCCTTCCTTCGACTTCAACGACAAATGCCTTTCGATCGGCGCGGCCTATTGGGTCCGTCTCACGGAGCACTTTCTGGCGCAAGGCGATCAGGCGTAGAGAGACCAGGATCCGAACGGTCTGCATCCCCCTCACCATCAATCCTTACCTATGAGTTCGAAAACCACTTTTTCTCAGATTGAAACGCCCGTTCTTCTGTTGGACGAAGACCGCATGAATCGCAACATCGATCGTATGCAGACTCGCATGAATGATCTTGGTGTTCGTTTCAGGCCCCATGCGAAGACAAGCAAATGCCCCGATGTCATCAAGCGCCAGATCGCGGCCGGAGCACGCGGAATCACGGTTTCGACGCTGAAAGAAGCGGAACGACTCCATGCAGAAGGCGTCGATGACATTCTCTATGCTGTCGCTATCGTTCCTTCAAAGTTCGACCACGCGCTGCGACTTGTCAGGGCAGGACTGAAGCTCTCGCTGCTAATCGAGTCGGTGGTGGTGGCGAAACAGCTCTCGCAGTTTGGAATCGACCATGCGCAGCGGTTCGAGGTAATGATTGAGGTGGACACGGACGGCCATCGGTCGGGCATTGACGCGGACTCACCCGTGCTGTTGGAGATTGCCAACGCGCTTCGCTTGGAGAATGCGTGTGGCGGCCACCTACAAGGCGTCTTGACGCACGCAGGCAGTTCGTATTCTCTCCGCACCGATGACGCACTTGCAGCGATTGCCGAGAGGGAGCGTGCTGGTTGTGTTCACGCTGCAGAACGACTCCGCGCCGTCGGGCATTCATGCGAAGTGGTCAGCATCGGCTCAACACCCACGGCACTGAGTGCTCGCCGGCTGGATGGAGTTACCGAAGTGCGTGCGGGAGTTTATGTCTTCTTCGACCTTGTAATGGCTGAAGTGGGCGTATGCAGGCAGGAAGACATCGCACTTTCCGTTCTATGCACGGTCATCGGCCATCGTCCTGATGCGGGCTGGATCATCACCGACGGAGGATGGATGGCCATGAGCCGTGATCGCGGAACCCAGAAACAGTCACACGACTACGGATACGGCATGGTCTGCGACGTCGAGGGAAGGCCTGTCGACGGCTTGGTTTTCAACGAGGCCAATCAGGAACACGGGGTGCTCGGCTGGACAGGAGACGCGGCAGCAAACTTGGAAGGCCGATTTCCGGTTGGCAGCCAGTTGCGCATAGTCCCCAACCATGCCTGCGCGACCGGAGCACAGCACCCGGCCTATCACGTCGTGTCGAGCGATCGCGATTCCGTTGCGATCTGGGAGCGATTCAGCGGATGGTGACGGCACGTAGTCGGGACGAGTCATTTCCCACCAAAGGGTGCGAGGTTTTCCACTGTGCCTGGACTTTGCAGGGAGAACTGTGGCGCCGCCGCATACGAAGCCAGTCTGGGAGCTGGTTGTGCGCATCGGCGCTACCGTCGGCTTGGCGGCGCAGACCACTCAGCAAACGGGCATTCTCAAGCTGCAATGTTCGATCCACATTTTTTGGGCACACCTTCGTCGTGCCGCATTACCTTTTCAGGCACCCCCGATGGTGTTTTGTTCTAGTCTGCCATGCCACATGACGCAAAACTTCTCCTGCTCGACCGTAACAAGGTCTGCGATGCACTAAATCCGCAGGAAGTCCTCGCGGCGGTTCGTGAGGCATTCATTTTGCACGGCCAACGAGCAGGCCGAGTCTTTCCGCTCATTCGAGAGAAGCTGCACACCGGCGGTGTCTTCGGCATCAAGGCAGGCGATGTGAGCAGCCAGAATCTCCTTGGCTTCAAGGCCGCTGGATTCTGGCCCGACAACCGCTTGGTGGGCTCGGAGCCTCATCAAGCTACGGTGTTGCTTATCGACCCGGAGACCGGACGGCCACTATGCATGATGGATGGCAATGCGATCACTACAGAGCGGACCGGTGCTGCGGGTGGCCTTGGCTTGCAAGTGCTTGCCCGCGAGAATAGTGAGCGGCTGTGTGTCTTCGGCACTGGGGTGCAAGCTCGGGTCCAAGTGCGCTATGCCCTTCGCGTCCTTCCGCGACTTCGCAGTGTTCAGTACATCAGCGTTGATGGGAAGCAGGACGCCGCCTTTGAAGCGGTCTTCCAAAAAACCTTTGACGTTCGAGCTGCTCCCGACCGCAACGAGGCGGTCGCCGGCAGCGATGTGGTCATCACGGCCACGCCCGGTGGCGGCCCGCTTTTCGAGGCCGACGCGGTGAGACCGGGCACCCACATCAACTGCGTGGGTAGTGACACGGCTGGCAAGCGGGAGCTACCGGCAGGCGTTCTGGAACGAGCTCGCGTCTTTGTTGACGACCAGGAGCAAGCTCGATCGATAGGCGAATGCCAATGGGCATCGAAACTGCCGTGCACCGAGCTGGGCGATTTGCTAACTGCTAATGTCCCCTTTAGGCGCACCAGAGACGAGGTGACGGTTTTCGATATGACAGGCATCGCGCTTCAAGACCTCACCGTCGCGAGATCTCTGTACGAGTACGCCGTTTCCAAGGGTCTCGGCACGTTGCTGGCATGGCCCTGGTAAGCCTTGAAATCAGGCATGGCTCTGTCTCTTCTCGTCTAGGTCCGAAGCCAACCCTGGGGCACCAGGATTCCTAGCTCATAGTCCCGGATTTTGACGCCGCCCTCTTCAAACCAAGACAGCGCTCTGCATGCTGCTGTGGGCCGATGGAGAGCTGCGCGTGACTGTCGCCGCCAAGCTTGCTCGGTGAAGCTGCTGGACGCGGGCCATCCGCGCTTTACTTTGCCGGAACGCGCGGGAACAGCCGATAGGCCCAGGGCAATAGCGCCCCCGTTCGGATTGACTACGTTGCATTGAACTCTAGCCCCTGCGCTACCACTATGGCTGCGCGGCGGTTAGGGCCCCTCCACCGCATACGACGGCAGCCGGGTCATCGCCTCGTGACCAGGGTGCTGCCGCCACACTTGCAACGGCTAAATGAGAGGAATGCGGCGCCCTCCCCGTGCACGCTGTTACAAGGAGCGCCGCTTCGAGGCGTCCCTCGGAGTACAACACGGAGCACCCTACTTCTGCGATGTGTGTAGGAAAGGCTCGTCTGGAGGATGCGCAATGAGGAAGTCCACGAACGCTCGCACCGCCGGAAGCATTCCGCGTCGCGACGGGAATACCGCTTGGATCTCACCGGGCTCGGCAGACCAATCGGGCAGAATCGCGCGCAAGGTGCCCGCTTCGAGTTCTGCCGCGCAAATCATCGGCGGCAGAAGCGCAATGCCCGTTCCGTCCAGCGCGGCCGACTTGAGGGCGAACATGTCATCGGTGATCAGCCGCGGCCGATGCACGAGCTGTTCTAGTCCGCCCACGCTGCGAAGGCGCCAGCAATACTGGTCCCCGGGCACGGGCATCGACAGTGTCGGCCAGTGTTGCAGTTCCTTGATGCTCGATGGTGCGCCAAACTGCGCTGACAGGGTGGGACTGCCGACCAGAATATCGGCTGTCCGAGCCAGCGGACGAACGACCATACCCGAGTCCCCGAGCGGCGGACGACGCACGCGGAGCACCACGTCCATCGACTCGTTAAGTAGATCGATGGGCCGGTTGGTGACTGCAAGCGAGATCACAACCTTCGGATGCGCCCGCATGAAAACCGACAGGAGCGGCGTCAACCAAAACTGAGCCAGCGAGATCGGGCAGCTCACGCGAAGCGTTCCTTGCGGCTCGGCAAGCGCCTTGTCGATCACGTCGGTGGCCGACGTGGCAAGCATGACCACTTCCCTGCAGCGCTCGTAGTACGCCTGCCCAACCGAAGTCGGCGTCAGGTTCCGCGAGTTGCGCTGCAGCAGGCGCACACCGAGCCGCGCTTCGAGCTGGGCGACGCGCCGGCTCAAGCGCGACTTCGGAATGCCCAGTTCACGGCTGGCTGCGCTGAAGCCGCGATGCTCCACAACCATTGCAAACAGTGCCAGATCATTCAGGTCCTCCATGGGTGGGTGTCTCCTTGTCGGAATTTTCGCGTGTGCGCGTTCTACGTGCAGAACGCAGCGTTCGAGCAGACCCGATTGTTGCGTTTCCAACCAGGGGGAATGATCGCGATCGTTCAACATCTTCACATTCCATGAAACTGGCAACCTTCTCCCACGGAGGGCAACTAAAGATCGGCTCGGCCGAAGGCGACGTCATCGCGGATCTTTCCAGCCAGCCCGCGGCGCCTCTCAGTCTCCGGGAGCTTCTGGAGCGCGGGAGCGACGGCTTCAAGTGGGCACGGTGGGCGGCGACGCATGCGCCGCGCCTGCCCCTGGCCGAGGTGCAGGTCTGTGCGCCGATTCCCGACCCCCAGAAATTCTTCGCGCTCGGCGGCAACTACGGGTCGCATCTGGCGGAAGCTGCGAAGCATGGTCTCGTCAGGGGCCCCGGCCAGGTCTGGTTCAACAAGCAGGTGTCCTGCGTTTCGGGGCCGCGCGACGACGTGTTCCTGCCGCGCGCATCCGGGCAGCTCGACTATGAAGGCGAGCTCGGCGTCGTCATCGGAACCCGATGCCGCTATGTTCGCGCTGACGATGCGATGCGTGTCATCGCGGGCTATGTCGTGGTCAACGACATCAGCGTGCGCGACTGGCAGCTGCGCTCGCCGACGCACACGCTGGGCAAGTCCTTCGATACGCATGGTCCCTTCGGGCCATGGCTCGTGACGCGCGACGAGATTCCCGATCCGCACGACCTGCATCTGCGCACCTGGGTCAACGGCGAACTGCGGCAACAGGGGCATACGGGCGAGATGATCCATCGCATCGAGGCCATGATCGCTGAACTCTCGGCCGCCGTAACCCTGTGTCCGGGCGACATCCTGACGACCGGCAGCCCCGCCGGCGTGGGTGCCCTGATGAACCCACCCCTCTACCTGCGCACCGGCGACGTAGTGCGCGTGGAGATCGAAGGCATCGGCAGCATCGAGAATCGCGTCGTGCCCGAACCGGCGTCGCGCTTTCAGACAGGAGACCACGCATGAGGACCACTCGATCCCTCCCCGACGCCACCCGCGAGGCGATTCGCCCAGCCAAGCTGGCCCACGTGGTGCTGCGGACGAGCGATCTCCAGCGATCGAGAGCCTGGTACCTCACGGTGCTACAGGCTCGCCCGAGCTTCGAGAACGAGTCGGTTTGCTTTCTCAGCTACGACGAGGAGCATCACCGTATCGGGCTCATCGCCCAACCGGCGCTTGCCGTTCGTGGGGAGTCTCAGGCCGGTATGGATCACATGGCCTTCACCTATGCGTCCCTCGGCGAGTTGCTGGCCACCCACCGGCGGCTGAAGGCAGAAGGCATCACGCCCTACTGGACCATCAATCACGGCCCCACGATTTCCCTCTACTACAAGGACCCGGACGGCAATCGCCTGGAGCTGCAGCACGACGTTTTTGAAACCGCCGACGAGGTGCAGGCCTTTTTTTCCGGCGGGGCCTATCGTGAGAATTTTATCGGCGTGAAATTCGACCCGGAAGACCTGACCGCGCGATATGAAGCAGGCGAGGCGATGGAGCGCATTACCTCGCGTCCGCTGCTCCAGCCGGGCACCGATCCGTGGGAGATGGTCGTTTTCTGACCAGGAGAGTGGTTTCCGCCTTCGCGTCAGCCGAAAAGGACCCGGCGAACTTCGCTTTGTCAGCGACAGGAAGCCGTCCAGCGGGGTGCGGAACTCGCCGCGCAAACGCACCCGTTGCCGGATTATTGAAGCGACTGCACCAACTCGGCCTTGATTGGCGCAAACCCGGCGCGGTCCACTTCAGGGACCAAGGGCCAACGATAGCTGCTGCGCCAGAGAGACGAGTCGAGGTGCGACGTCATTCTCGAGCCGCTCCCGCGTCATGCTGGTTCGAACGCCGCCGCAGGTCAGCGCCATCACGCGAATTCTTGACGGCGAGATCACCGGCACGCCGATCGCATTGATGTCCGGATGCGATTTT
The DNA here is from genome assembly GCF_030316845.1 of Variovorax davisae. GTDB lineage: Bacteria > Pseudomonadota > Gammaproteobacteria > Burkholderiales > Burkholderiaceae_C > Variovorax > Variovorax davisae. The sequence continues at coordinate 543,776 of NZ_JASZYS010000003.1, read as the reverse complement.
CCTAAGTTGAGCACGAATCCTCCCCTTTCGTACTCGCTCAGGGCGATTTTCACGTGGTTCTGAGCCTTGCGCCATCGATCGCCTCCCACCCGTTTGATCGGCTCCAGCGCGTCCTTACGCGCCTCATCGTTGATGGCCGCAAGCCACGCCCAGCCCAGCGACGAGTTGGCGAGGTCAAGCGCCGACCCGATGTGCAGATTGACGTTGACGATGCCGGGCGCTTCGCTGCGCTGCACGATCACCATGCTGGTGCGATCGCGGGCGCCGAGCGACACCGACGCATCGAACTCGTTTGCCAACGTATTCATCATCGGATGCGCGAGATCTGCGATGCCGCCGTGCGTCACTGCGGCGTGACCGAGCGACAGGACCCCGGGCGCCACGCGCAGTTTGTCCGGTGAACGACCCGGCATCAGGCAACCGAGGTCGCTCAGGGTGTAGCAAAGCCTGTAGACGGTGGGCTGCGGCAAGCCGGTCAGGCGCGCGATCTCGCTCGTGCCGAGTTCGGGCCTCTCGGGCGTGAAGCATCGCAATACCTCGATCCCGCGTGCCAGCGCGGTCACATACATCGAGTCCCTCGGCGTCTCGGACATTTCAGCCTTTCTTGTTTGCACCAGTCTAGCGCGCAAGGCCAAGGGAAAACCCTGGACTCCTGGCATGCCGATTGCATGATACTTCGTCAATCGAAATGCGAATAGACTATTCGCATAGTGAATAGATTAGACATGCAACTCGACATCAATCCAGATCTTGCGGAGATGCGCCCCACCGTGCGTCGCTTCGTCACCGAGCAACTCGAACCGATGGCGTTGCAGATCGACGCACTCGGCGAGGTACCAGCCCAAGTCTTGGGCGCATTGCAGGCTCAGGGATATCTCGGCATGCGTCTGCCGGCGAACCTGGGCGGCGCCGAGGCCGACCTTTCGACCTATTGCCTCGTCATGGAGGAACTGGGCCGCTCGCACCGCGTCTTCACACTGATGCTGGACGCCTCCAGCGGGTTGACCCCCATTGCGATCGCCCGCTTCGGCACCGAGGAGCAGAAGGCGCGCTACGTGCCGGGGCTCGCGGACGGCAGCCAGCGCGCCTCGTTCGGCCTCACCGAGCCCGACGCCGGCTCCGATGCCGCGGCATTGCGCACCCGAGCGAAGAAGGTGGAAGGTGGCTGGTCGATCTCGGGCATGAAGCACTACATCAGCGGCGCCCATCGCGCCGACGTCGTGATGGTGCTCGCGGTCACCGATCCGGCCCTCAAGGCGCGCGGGGGCATCACCGCGTTCCTGGTGGACCGTGGCACGCCCGGCATGGAGATCACTCGCACCGACAAGACGATCGGCTCGGACCCGATCCAGATCTCCGAGATCCGCTTCGAAGATTGCGTCGTCGGCGATGCCGCCGTCCTGGGCGCAGTAGGGCAAGGTTTCGCCATCGCCATGGGTTCGCTCGTCAGCGGGCGCATGGGTGTTTCGGCCGCCTGCATCGGCACGGCAGACCGCTTGCTCGAGATTGCCATCGACTACGCCAAGACCCGCACCACGTTCGGACAGCCGTTGTCCGAACGCCAGGCCATTCAGTGGATGCTGGCGGACTCCGCCACCGAACTCGCGCTGGCCCGCTCGCTCGCCTACGAAACACTGCGCCGGATCGACGCCGGTGAAGACACCGGCAGCGCACCCAGCATGGTGAAGCTCTTCTGCTCGGAGATGGTCGGCCGGATTGCCGATCGGGCCGTCCAGATTCTCGGCGGCGCGGGCCTCATTCGCGGTGTGCACGTCGAGCGCTTCTATCGCGACGTGCGCCACTACCGCATCGGCGAAGGTTCTTCCGAAATTCAACGCATGCTGATCGCGCGCGACATCCTCCGATGAAAAAGCCCGGCACCGCGATCAGCCCATCCTTCCCTACCCAAGACCCCATGACCACCCTCACCCACCGACTCATGAGTTGCATCTCGGCCCTCGTGCTGAGTGCCCCGCTTCTCGCTTTTCCTGCCGTCGCCGCGGATGCCTGGCCGAGCCGGCCCGTGACGATCATCAATCCCTGGGCAGCCGGCGGGCCCGCCGAAGCGATCATCCGGCCCATCGCGGAGAAGCTCGGCCAGCGGCTCGGAGAACCCTTCGTCGTCGACAGCCGCGGCGGGGCCAACGGCACGATCGGCGCAGCCGCCGTGGCACGCGCCCAGCCCGACGGTTACACGCTGCTGTTCTCGCATGTCGGCCCGATCGCGATCAGCCCCGCCTTGCCCAACAAGCCGTCCTACGATTCGGTCAAGGACTTCGCGCCCATCACGCAGATCGTCTCGGGCCCCACGGTGCTGGTCGTGCGATCGGACTTTCCGGTTAGGAGCCTGGCGGAACTGATCGCCTATGCCAAGGCGCACCCGGGCCAGGTCGCGTATGGGTCGGTCGGGATCGGCAGTTCCACCCACATGGCAGGCGCAACGCTCGCCCAGATGAGCGGCACCCAGATGATTCACGTGCCGTATCGGGGTTCTTCGATGATCAACACCGACTTGCTTGGCGGCCAGATCCAGACTGCATTTGTCAATGTGGCTGGTGTGGTGGGTCTCATCAAGGACGGCAAGCTGCGACCGATCGCGGTCAGCACGACGAAGCGCACATCGGCATTGCCCGATGTCCCGACAGTCGCGGAGAGTTACCCCGGTTTCGAAGTGAACTCCTGGTACGGCCTGATGGCCCCGGCGAAGACTCCGCCGGCCATCATCGCGAGACTCCACGCGGAAATCGTCGAGATCCTCAAGATGCCCGACATCCAGCAACGGTTGAAGGACAACGGCCTGGATGCCGAAGGCACGACGCCTGATGCCTACGGCGCGAAGATCAAGTCCGACCTGGTGCGCTGGGCAGCCGCGGTGAAGGCCGCCGACATCAAGGAATGACGGTGTCGTCCAAGCTCGCATTGCCGCCGGCGATCCAGATCCAAGCTCGGTGCGCCCGGGCGCAGTCGGATGCACCGCAGATCCGACGGGGATTCGTGGATGTGCCCGAGGGCCAAGTTCACTACCGCACCGCCGGCATCGGCACGTCAGGTCGAGCACCGCTTGTGATGCTGCATGCGTCACCTGGGTCCGCGAAGATGCTCGAACCGCTCATTCGCGCACTCTCGAACGAGCGGCAGGTGATCGCCACGGACACCCTGGGCAATGGCGACTCCTCGGCGCCGGACTGCGCGCTCGAGGAGGTACCGCCGATCGCCTACTTTGCCGAAGCCCACTTGCGCGCCATCGACGCGCTCGGCATCGATCGCTTCGATCTCTACGGCAGCCACACCGGTGCCAACATCGCCTGCGAGATCGCCATCGCGCATCCGAATCGGGTGCGGCGACTGGTGCTCGACGGTGTCTCTCTCTACAGCGAGGAGGAGCGCGCCGACATGCTGCAGAACTATGCGCCCGGCGTACCCATCGACCTCATGGGCAGCCAGCTCGGATGGGTCTGGCATTTCGTGCGCGATGTCTACCTCTACTGGCCTTGGTACAAGCGCGACACGGCCCATCGGCGCGACCTCGGCTTGCCGAGTGCGGACGAACTGCACGACAAGGTGGTCGAGGTGCTCAAGGCGGCCCGCACCTATCCGATCGCCTACCGAGCCGCCATCGGCTACGACAAGGCGCCCAGGCTGCCGTTGGTCAAGGTGCCGACGCTGTTGGCCTGCGCCCGAAGCGACATGTTCATGGCGTACTTCGAGCGTGTTCGGGCTTTGATGCCCGATGCCCTCGGCCTGATCACTCCAGGCACCGGCAGTGCCGATGCACTGGCGCTGACTGCGGCGCAGTTCGCGGCCTTCCTCGACGAAACGAACCTTCCACGAGACACGCAATGAAGAACGCTTACGACATCCTCGCCATCGACACGGTGGTCAACATCTGGACGCCCGAGACGCTCGCGATCCGGCCGAACCGCGACGCCTTCTTCGGCGGCAAGATGAACGTCAAGGAGACGACGCTGCAGGGCGTGACGCTGGCGGAAATGCTGCGGCGCATGGACGCGGCGGGCATCGAGCGCTCCTTTCTCATCGCCTCCAAGGTGGGCCCTCTTCTGCACAAGGCCAGCTATCACATCCCCTACGAGATGGTGGCCGAAGCAGTCAACCGACATCCCGACCGCTTCTATGGCCTGGCCGGCCTTGACCCGACCGAGGGCATGGACGGTGTCCGACAACTCGAGAAGGGCGTAAAGGAGCACGGCTTCATCGGCGCGCACTTCTATCCCCACTGGTTCGAACTCGCACCCGACCATGCCAAGTGGTATCCGTTCTATGCCAAGTGCGTCGAGCTCGACGTACCTGTGCAGTTGCAGGTGGGCCAATCGATGCTCTACGACCCGAACCACCGCCTGCGCAGCGTGGGCCGGCCGATCGCGCTGGACGCGGTGGCCTGCGATTTCCCCGAACTCAAGCTGATCGGCATCCACGTCGGCATCCCGTGGACGGAAGAGATGATCGCCATGGCCTGGAAGCATCCCAACGTCTTCATCGGCACCGATGCGCACAGCCCGAAGTACTGGCCTGAAGCCTTCATCAAGTACATCAACACCTTCGGCCAGGACAAGGTGATCTTCGGTACCGACTTCCCGGTGCTGGATTTTGAGCGCACGCGCGACGAGATCGAGGCGCTCGACCTTCGACCGATCCCCAAGCGCAAGATGCTGCGCGACAACGCTTTGCGTATCTACGGATTGGATGCCGATGGCAAGCGGCTGGAGACGCGGACATGAGCCACATCGCCGCCCTGCCTGCTCACAACCTGGCCGACCAGATCGCGCTCCATGCGCGACAGCGCCCTACCCAACCAGCGTTGATCCACGGCGAGAAGACGCTTGACTACCGCCAGTTGAACCTCGCCGTGCGCCAGCGGGCGGCCAGGCTCGCCGACCTCGGCGTGACGCCCGGAGGCATCGTCGGCATTGCCCTGGAAGACTCCATCGAGCATGTGCTCATGCTCTATGCGGTGGCCCGCGCCGGCGCCGTGATTCTTCCGATGGACTGCCGCTGGCGCGACAACGAGAAGCAGCGGCTGGCCGCGCATTTCGAACCTGCCGCCGTGATGGTGGAGCCGGGCGCAGCATTCGACGGTGCGCCATGCATCTCCGTCGACGAAGCCTGGCGCGACGCGGTCGCGGCCACGGATGCCGAGCGTGACTTTCCCGACGGCGCGCGAGGCATCGCGATGTCGCTGTCGTCGGGCACGACGGGTCGGCCCAAGGGCCCGATGGTGTCGCACCAGAAGTTCCTCAACCGCTTCTGGACGCACTGGGTGGACCTGGGCTTCGGCAGCAGGGAAACCTACATCAACGCCACCCCGCTCTATTTCGGCGGCGGCCGCGCATTCAGCATGTCGACCCTCTACGCCGGAGGCACGGTGGTCCTGTGCCCGCCGCCCTACAAGCCAGAGGCATTGGCTGCGGAGGTGGCTCGGACAGGCTCGACCGTGCTGTTCCTCGTGCCGACGCTGTTGCGCCGCCTGCGCGCCTGCGACACCGCCACGCTGGCGCCCCTGATGCAACTCAAGACGCTGGTGTCCTCGGGTTCGGCGTTGACTGCGGCGGAGCGCGTGCAGATCCGCGAAACCATCTGCCCGAACTTCATCGAGTACTACAGCTCGACGGAAGGCGGCGGCATCTCGGTGCTGTCGCCGCGCGACCAGAAGCTGTTCGGAGAATCCGTGGGCCGGCCTGTCTTCGGGGTCGAGGTGCAGATCGTGGACGAGGCCGACGTTCCCGTACCCCCAGGCACGATCGGCCGCATCCGCTACCGGGGCCCGGCCGTGGCAGACGGCTTCCACCGGGATCCTGAGGCCAGCCGTGAGGCCTTCAGGGAGGGATTTTTCTACCCCGGCGATCTGGGCTGCTTCAACGACCAGGGCTATCTTTTCCTCAAGGGCCGCGCCAAGGACATGATCATCCGCGGGGGCGTGAACATCTATCCGCTCGAGGTGGAGTCGATGTTGATGTCGCACCCGGCAGTGACGGACGCCGCCGTGGTCGGGTGGCCGTCGCGCGAGTTCGACGAGGAAGTCGCCGCCTTCGTCACCGTGCGCTCACCGGTCGAGCCACAGGCCCTGATCGCGCTGTGCAGGTCGCAACTTGCGCCCTACAAGGCGCCGCGCCAGGTGTTTGTCGTCGAGGAATTGCCGCGCAACTCGTTGGGCAAGGTGGTCAAGGCCACCTTGGTTCAACGCCTTTCGCCGCTCTGAGAATCTGCGACCCTGATGGCTGCCGCCTTCGCCGCCTCTGCCCCTGGACGTCTGCCCGTGGACCTAGTCACCGGCTTCCTGGGCAGCGGCAAGACGACGCTGATCAACGCTGTGCTGCGCGATCCGGCGTTCGCCGGCGCGATGGTCATCGTCAACGAATTCGGCGAAGTCGGGCTCGACCATCTGCTGGTGTCGAGTGCCGACGACCAGGTCGTGCTGCTCGATTGGGGCTGCCTGTGCTGCGCCGCGTCGGGCACGCTGCGCGACACGCTGATCGACCTGTTCGCCCGGCGCAGCAGCGGCCGCATAGCCCCGTTCAATCGCGTGATCGTCGAGACCAGCGGACTGGCCCACCCCGGCCCGCTGGTGGCATCGCTGCTCGGCGACTCGGCGCTCGTGCCGCGCTGCACGCTGTCGCAGGTGCTGACGCTGGTGGACGCACGCAACGGCCCGCACACATTGGAGCGCTACGCCGAAGCCCGCCGCCAAGTGGCATTCGCCGATCGCCTGGTGATCAGCAAGACCGACACCGCCGACTCGACGCAACGCGACCGACTGGCTTCGCAGCTCGCTGGCATCAACGCCCATGCGCCAGTCTCGCTCTGGCGGCAGGGCGAAGCGCCGGCGCCCTTGTTCTACGCCCCTGAGTCGACGCCACACGGGGCCGGCGCGGGCCCGGCTGCCTGGCTGCGCGGCCCGCTTCGCCCCCAGTACGCCGACGGCGGCGACGAGCCCGACACCCACGGCAGCGCCTTCAGCCAGATCACCACGCACGTGCTGCCGATCGACGAACCCCTTGACTGGGAGCGCTATGCGCGCTGGACGCAGGCGCTGTCGGCACGCCTGGGCCAGCGGTTGCTCCGCTGCAAGGGCCTGCTGGCGCTGGGCGACGGCAGCGCGCCGTGGGTGGTGCAGGGCGTGCAGGGCTACTTCGCGCCACCGGAGCGCCTGGCCGCGTGGCCGCCCGGCGGGCGCGCCGGCTTCCTGGTGTGCATCGGCGAATCCATCGGTCGTGCCGAGCTCGACGCCATCGTCGAGCCCGCACCTTCTTCCCCGTCGACTTTCGAAAGCAAATCGCCATGAGCCACAACTTCATCCTCCGCGGCGGCATCGTCGTCAGTGCCGAGCAAGATCCATCCCCTCTCGATCTGCTGGTGGAGGACGGCCGCATCGCTGCCCTGCTGGCTCCCGGCACCCCGGTTGCCGCAGGCGTCGCAGAGCGGCGCATCGATGGCCTGCACGTCTTCCCCGGCCTGATCGAGGCCCACATGCATTTCGGCTTCGGCGAGAAGGTCACCGAGTACGAGACCGAGACTGCGCATGCGGCGATCGGCGGCTTCACCACCGTGCTGGCCTACTTCCTCAACAACGAGGCCTACGGCGATGTCTACCGGCGCGAGCAGGGCTATGCGCGCCCGCGCGCCCACACCGACTACGGCTTCCACTTCAGTACTGCCTCCGAACTGCATGTGCAGGAGCTGCCTTCCTATGTAAAGGACTACGGCGTCACCTCCTTCAAGTACTTCATGAACTTCAAGGGTGAAGAAGGCCGCTACCTGGGCCTGGACGGCACCGACGACGGCTATTTCCACGCTCTGCTGCAGCAGGCGGCCGGCATCGGCGGCGTCACCGTGGTGTGCCACACCGAGAACATCGAGATCGTGAACCGCCTGCGCAACGCGCAGCTCGACCGCGGGCTGGACAACCTGCTGCAGTGGGAGGCGATCAAGCCCCCGATCACCGAGGCCGAGGCTTGCATCCGCGCCATGTTCCTCGCCGAACAGGCTGGCGCGACCATCTACATCCCGCACATGAGTTCCAAGCTGGGCCTGGACGAGGTCCGGCGCTGGCGCGCGCGCTACGAGCGCGTCTACGTCGAGACCTGCCCGCACTACTTGACCCACACCAGCGACATGGACCTGGGCGGGATGGGCAAGGCCAACCCGCCGTTTCGGAACGCGACCGAACGCGAAGCGCTGTGGGAAGGCCTTTTCGACGGCAGCATCGACGTCGTCGCCTCGGACCATTGCCCACGCAAGCGCGCGACCAAGGACAAATCGCTATGGCTCGCATCGCAGGGCTTCCCGGGCACCGCCACGATCCTGCCGGTGCTGCTGCACGAGGGGCATCACAAGCGTGGCCTGCCGCTGCGTCGCATCTGCGAACTGGTGGCGGCCAACCCGGCGCGCATCTTCGGCATCGACGACCGCAAGGGTGCCCTGCGCCCGGGCATGGACGCAGACATCACGCTGGTCGACCTGAACCTGGAGCGCACCGTGCGCCACGAAGAGCTTCTGTCCTATTCGGACTACAGCATCTACGACGGCTGGACCTTCAAGGGCTGGGCGGTCGAGACCATCCTGCGCGGCAAGACCGTGATGCAGGACGGCAAGCTCACTGGAGCCCCAGGCGACGGCCAGTACCTCTTCAGGCACAACGACGGCAGCGTAGAACTGCAGGCGGCCTGAACACTCTCTCCCATTCGAATCAACCTCATCGGAGCACACCATGAACATCTGGGACGACGTGATCAGCGAGGACGAGCAGAAGGCCTATGCCGCCGCCGGCTTCGGTCGCCCGAGCGGCCTCGGCCAGCGGCCCGCGCTGCTCATCATCGACGTGCAATACCGCACCGTCGGCACCGAACGCAAGCCGTTCTACGAAGCGATCAAGGAGTTCCCCACCTCCTGCGGCGAGGTCGCCTGGGATGCGGTCTCGGCACTCGTTCCGCTGATCCAAGTCTTTCGCGACCGCGGATGGCCCGTCATGTACCCCCACGTGGCGCCCAAGCAGGCCTACGACGGCGGCCGCCTGGCGGAGAAGGTGCCCGCGATCATGGGCGTCTCGGCCAAGGGCTATGAATTCGTCGCCGAGATCGCACCGCAACCGGGCGACGTGCTGATCCCGAAGAAGCACCCCAGCGCCTTCTTTGGCACCGCCATGTGCAGCCATTTGATCGACAAGCAGATCGACACCGTGATCGTCGTCGGCTGCAGCACCAGCGGCTGTGTGCGCGGCACGGCGGTCGATGCCTTCTCGCTGAACTTCAAGGTTGCGATTCCGCAGGAATGCGTGTACGACCGCAGCATCACCTCGCACAAGGTCAACCTGTTCGACCTCGGCCAGAAGTACGCCGACGTGCTGCCCACCGTCGACCTGATCGCCAGGCTCCATGCCATCGCCTGACTCGTCCACCGACCCCCCCACACCATGACCGCTCCCCTCTCCCCCGGCCAGCGCTTCCGTCTGGCCCTGCAGCAGGAACAGCCGCTGCAGATCGTCGGCGCCACCACCGCCAACCATGCGCTGCTTGCGCAAAGCGCGGGCTTCAAGGCCATCTACCTGTCTGGCGGCGGTGTCGCGGCCGGCTCGCTCGGCTTCCCCGACCTGGGCATCAACACATTGGACGACGTGCTCACCGACGTTCGCCGCATCACCGACGTGTGCGATGCGCCCTTACTGGTCGACATCGACACCGGCTTCGGACCGAGCGCTTTCAACATCGCGCGCACCGTCAAGAGCCTGGTCAAGTTCGGCGCGGCCGCCTGCCACATCGAGGATCAGGCCGGCGCCAAGCGCTGTGGCCACAGGCCGGGCAAGGAGATCGTCGCGACCCAGGAGATGGTCGACCGCATCAAGGCCGCCGTCGACGCACGCACCGATGCCGGCTTCTACCTGATTGCGCGCACCGACGCGATCGCTTCCGAAGGCGTCGATGTCGCGCTGGAGCGTGCCGCCCGCTTCGTCGAGGCCGGCGCCGATGCGGTCTTCGCGGAGGCGGCCTATGACCTCGACACCTACCGCCGCTTCACGTCCACCCTTGGCGTCCCGGTGCTTGCCAACATCACGGAGTTCGGCCAGACGCCGCTCTTCACGGTCGATGAGCTTGCGAGCGCCGGCGTCGGCATGGTGCTGTATCCGCTGAGCGCTTTTCGCGCTGCGAACCGGGCGGCAGAAGCGGTCTATGCGACGATCCGTCGGGATGGCTCTCAACAGGCGGTCCTCGACAGCATGCAGACGCGCGCGGAACTTTACGAGTGCATCAACTACCACGCGTTTGAAGAAAGGCTCGACGCGCTTTTCAATCGGAGTGCGAAATGAATGAACCGTCGCCAAGCAGGCCTAATCTGGCCGCCACGCGTCCTGAACTCGAGACCCATGCGAAGGGGCTCGGCGCTTCAGATGGCGCGCCGAAAATTCGAAGGCGCGAAATTGTGGTCAGCCCCTTGCCTGGCCTCATCGCGACAGTTTCCGAGGATGACATCGATATGGACGACGCCATGCCAATCGGCTACTGGTTGACTCTCGCGATACTCGTTGCGCTCTTGGTCACGGTCAGCTTGAGATCCTCATGACAACGGCCCGAGCGCGCCCGAAGCCTCCCGCGCTTGAAGTCGACACGCACGAAGTTTCTGAGCGCACTATTGGCCATGGACAATCAGGTGCCCGGGCAGCATCCTGCGGATTTCCCTTCGCGCATGGTCGATGAAGGGCTTGAGGATGAGCGTCGATGACATTCGCTGCGAGATGACGATGGAGTAGTCCGCGACGATCGCCGGCTCGAATGCAACGAACTTGAGCAACCCTCCTGTGTAGGCGCTGGCCGTCAGGGGTTCGATGAGGCCGAGGCCGGCGCCCGCTTCGACCAGTTTGACGATGGCGGAAGAGTGCTGGGTCTCCACGTGGATCCGGCGATTGACGCCGTGCGACAGCATCACGGCATCAATCTGGGTTCGCGTTTCCATCAAGGGCGACGGGGCGATGAAGCTCTCGCCTTCGAAGTCCTCGGGGCGAAGGACTTTGCGACTTGCTAGCCGGTGGTGGATCGGCACCACGCCTACCATCTTGGCCGACACCAGCAACTCGCTGTTGCCGTGCAGTGTCTTTCGCATATTCAACATCGCGAAGCCGAGGTCGCAGCGGCCGCTTTGAACCATATCGATCACGGTGGCTGTGCTATGCGTGCGCATGGACACCAGCGTCTCCGGATGCTCGCTCGTGAAGCTCGCGATGGTGCGTGGCAGGAACGAGAGCGCCATGGCGGGCGCGGCGGCGATTCCGAGGCGCGCGAGCTTCAGTGACTTGATGTTGGATGCCGCGTTCGCAATGCGCTCGATGGCCATCAACGACTGGTGCACGTCCTCGAACAGCAGAGCCGCTTCGGGCGTCGGCGCCAGACGCCCGTTAGCGCGCTTGAACAGCGGCATCGCGATGCGTTCCTCGAGATCAGCGATCAAGCGCGTGACCACAGGCTGTGTGACTTCGAGCATTTGAGCAGCCCCGGTGACGGTGCGTCGCACCATGATTGCGCGAAAGGCTTCTAGATGTCGAAGGGTGATGCGCTTGTCCATAGCAAAATGACATTGATGGATATTGAATTGCTATTGTAAGCACATAGCTTGATGACAAATATTAATCAAAACAACGGCTTACGCATGGATGGCCCACCTATTGCAGAACAACATCGATAGTGGTTCCCACGGTTCCGAAAATCGCCTTGGCTCACTAACATAGGCATCGACAGGTTGTTCTTTCAGGAACTCATCGAAATCTCATCATCCATTTCTTCCCACCATGAAATTCGATCTTTCAACCATGCGTCGCACAGGTGCTGTCATGTTGCTGTGCTTTGCGGGCGTGATGCGGGCCGCTCATGCAGCCTATCCGGACAAGCCCGTGCGTTGGATCGTTCCCGGTGCTGCCGGCGGTGCCGCCGACGCCATTGCGCGCGTGGTGGCTACCGCGGTCAGTGAGCGCTGGGGGCAGCCCATCGTCATCGACAACCGGCCAGGTGCCACGGGCCTCATTGCCAACGATGCGACTGCGAAGGCCGCGCCCGACGGGTACACGTTGGGGCAGGCCACGCTTTCGACGTTCGTGGTGGCCAACGTCGTTGCCAAGCGCTTGCCCTACAAGGCAACCGAAGACTTCACACCCATCGCGATGCTGTGTACCAGCCCGAATCTGCTGAGCGTAACGCGGAGCCTGCCCGTCAAGTCGGTCAAGGAACTCATTGCCTACACGAAGGCGCATCCGCATGAGTTGTTCTACGGCTCGTCCGGGTCGGGTTCCGCTCTGCACGTGGTGACCGAGTTGTTCCGGGGAAGTGCCGGCATCGACATCACGCACGTGCCCTACAAGAGCAATCCGGCAGCGGAAATGGACCTGGCGGCAGGGCAGATTCAGCTCATGATCGGCAACATCACCTCGATGGAGCCCAACGTCAAAGCGGGGCGCCTTCGAGCGCTAGCCGTTACCGGGCCCAAGCGGTCGCCGTTGCTGCCCAACGTGCCCACGATGGCAGAAGCCGGGGTGCCCGCCGCGGAAATGCTGACCTGGGGCGGCGTGATGGGGCCGGCAAGGCTGCCCGCGCCGATCGTGCAAAAGATCAATGCCGATTTCAATGCGGTACTCAATGATCCCAAGGTGATCAAGCGACTCGCCGACCTGGGATGCGACCCAGCGCCCGCGTCCGTTTCGACATTCACCGAGCTGATCAAGACAGAGAATGAAAAATGGGGCGCCGTGGTCAAGAAGAACAACATCACGGCGGACTGATGACCGACTACGACGTGATCGTGGCGGGAGCCGGCATGGTCGGCGCCGCCGTCGGCTACGGGCTGGCCGGGCTGAACCGGCGCGTTCTCATGCTGGACGGCTCCGACACCGATCTTCGCGCCGCCAAGGCCAACTTTGGGCTCGTGTGGGCTCATGGCAAGGGGATCAACGACCCCGCATACCAACGCCTGACGATTCAAGCCTGCGAAGCCTGGCCGGAGTTTGCGGCCCGGCTGGAAGAAGAAACCGGCATGGCACTCGCCTACGAGCGCAAGGGTGGCTTGCACTTCTGTCTGAGCGACGCCGACCTGTCAGCCCGCGCCGCACAAATGGATGTGTGGCACGCCCAGACGCCGGACCTTGCACCTTCTGCCCATGTGCTAAACCGCGACGAACTGATTCGCCGTTTCCCGTCGATGCGTCTCGGCGCAGAGGTGGCCGGGGCGACCCTTGGAGACCTCGACGGCCAAGTCAACCCGATGCGCTTGCTGGCGGCCATGCTGGCGGCGTACCTGCGTCGAGGTGGAGCGCTGCGAAGCAACCACGCGGTGACCGCCATCCACCCCCTGCCTGGCGGCGGCTTCGAGGTGGTGGCCGGTGGGTTTCGCGCGCGTGCCGAGCGCGTCCTCATCGCCGCGGGTCTGGGTTCGTCGGCACTGGGCCCGATGGTCGGACTGGACGTGCCCTTGCGGCCGCTGCGGGGTCAGATCCTCGTGACGGAACGATTGGCGCCATTGTTGCCCGTACCGGCCAGTGGGCTGCGGCAGACGGGCGAAGGCACCGTGATGATCGGCGTGACCCAGGAAGACGTGGGCTTCGACCTGTCCACGACGACCGAGGGCGCGGTGCGCATGACGCGCAAGGCCTTGCGCATCCTCCCGGACCTTGCGAAAGCGAAGCTCGTTCGCCAATGGGCGTGCCTGCGGGTCATGACGCCGGACGGCAACCCCGTGTACGCCAGCTCTGTCAGTCACCCCGGCGCGGACATCGCCACCTGTCATTCCGGCGTCACCTTGGCCTCGTTCCACGCCGGCGCCTATGCCGAGGCGTTGGCCAGCGGTGGGCTGCCGGACTCCCTTCGGATCTTTCACCATGAGCGCTTCAATGTTCCGAAAAATCAATGACGCCGTTAGCCCACTGCTGACGCTCACGGTCGACGGGCAAGCCGTGACCGCCGAGATCGGCGAAACCGTGGCCGCCGTGCTGCTTCGGCAGCCGATGTCGGCCAGCCGCACCACCCCAGTGAGTGGGAGCCCGCGTGCACCGTTCTGCATGATGGGTGTGTGCTTCGACTGCCTGGCCATCGTAGACGGCGCATCGTCGACGCAGTCCTGCCTGATCACCGTGCGCGAAGGTATGCGCGTCGAGCGCCAGTACGGCCGCAGGAGCCTCGCGTCATGACGCGCGACTTCGATGCTGTGGTCGTCGGCGCAGGACCGGCCGGCATGAGCGCGGCCATCGGCATGCGCGGGCAGGGACTGTCTGTGTTGGTCGTGGACGAACAGCCCGCGCCGGGCGGTCAGATCTGGCGCGGGGTGGAAGCGATGGCGCCTACGCCGACGGGTGCGCTGCTCGGCGACGAGTACCGCTCGGGTGCCGTTCTTGCCGGACGCTTCCGCGCCTGTGGCGCTCACTATGAGCCTCAGACGCAGGTCTGGCAAGTCGAGCCTGGCTGGCAGGTCTACATGAAGAGGGGTGGACACGCAGAAATGGTGCGAGCCATGCACGTTGTCCTGGCGCTCGGCGCGCAGGAGCGGCCAGCGCCGTTTCCGGGGTGGACCCTGCCTGGCGTGCTGACGGTCGGCGCGGCCCAGATCCTGTTGAAGACGTCCCGCCAGGTTCCGTCGGAACCGGTTTGGGTTGCGGGCAGCGGGCCCCTGCCGCTGCTGTACATGGCGCAGCTGCTGCGCGCCGGCGGCAGTATTGCAGGTTGGCTCGACACGGCGCCCGTCGGTGGCTGGCTGCGCACCTTGCCCTCGATCGGCGCTGCACTGGCGAGCTGGGGAGACGTCGGCAAGGGTTTGGCCTGGCTGCAGGAACTCAGGGCAGCTGGCGTGACGCGTGTACGCGGTGTGACCGCCGTGCGGGCGCTGGGCGAGGGCCGCCTGCAGGAGATCGAATACACACGAGCCGATGGCAAGTCGATGCGTGCGCCGGCCACCGTGCTGCTGTCGCACGAGGGTGTGGTTCCATCCATTCACATGACGCGTGCGCTCGATTGCGCCCACCGCTGGAATACACAGCAAGCGTGCCTCACGCCCGACCTGGACGCCTGGGGGCAGACCAGCAAGCAGCGCGTGTACGTGGCAGGCGACGGCGCCGGCATCGGCGGCGCCCTGGCCGCGTGCGTGCGTGGCGAATTGGTCGCGCTGGGCGTTGCAATGCATTCCGGCCGACTGTCGCCGGATGAGGCCATCGCACGCGCTGCGCCCTTGCGCAAAAAGCTGAAAGGGTTGCTGCGCCTGCGTCCCATGCTCGATGCGCTCTACCCACCGCGGTCCGACATTTTTGCGCCGCCCGACGACACCATCGTCTGCCGCTGTGAAGAGCTGACGGCCGGCGACATCCGCAAGGCCGCCGCCATCGGTCAGCCCGGACCGAATCAACTCAAGTCGTACACCCGCGCCGGGATGGGGCCCTGCCAAGGCCGCCAGTGTGGCTACACGATCTCCCACATCCTCGCGGCGCAGCAGAAGCGGCAGGTGTCGGAAGTGGGCTTCTACCGCATTCGCCCGCCATTGAAGCCGCTGACGCTGGAAGAACTGGCGTCGCTGAACGTCGAGCAGGAAAACGTGTGAGGGACCTTCGTTCTTGGGCGACATGAGCCCTTGACGGCCAGTTGGTGCCAGCACGTGCTCGCGTTCGATATCAGAGCGTCTCGTCGTGCAGTGGCCTGTTTTTACCTGCGGTCGGAAGCCTCGACCGCGGGTGACTTAACCGCTTAGCAACCCGCGGTACTCCCCATTGGGAAAGCACGGCTACTAGCTAGTCGGGCATGGGTTCGTCTGTAACTTTTGAAAAGAGAGAAATGCATGAGGGAAATCCGTCGACACGCCACTACTTCGCGTCGCAGCAGCGCCGTGGTCTACAACGGGATGGCATTCATCGGTGGGCAGACGGCTGAGGATCGCACCCTTGATATACGCGGGCAGACCCGCCAGGTCCTCGCAAAGATTGACAGGCTGCTGGCCGAGGCTGGAACGAGCAAGAGTCGTCTGCTGAGTGTCCAAATCTGGCTGAAGGACATCACCCACGATTTTGCGGGGATGAACGAAATCTGGGACACGTGGACGGCTCCAGGCAATGCGCCGACCCGCGCAACCGTTCAATGCGCTTTGGGCCTTCCAGAGATCTTGATCGAAGTCATCGTCACTGCAGCCGTCGATGAGGCTGAAGTCGAGTAATGGGTGCCGTCACCCGCACCCATGAAGGCACGTTCAAAGTCTCAACCACAATTTCGATGCGCAAAACCGCTCTCGCATTCTTCTCTTCGCTCCTCTTGATGAGTGGCGCAAACGCTCAAACCTCAGTGACATTGTTCGGCATCACCGATGCGACGATTCGCTATGTCAGCAATGACTATGCCTCCATGACCTCTCTCACGACAAGCGGGATGAACAGTTCGCGCCTCGGCTTCCGTGGTACGGAAGACCTGGGTGGCGGCCTGCAAGCGTCGTTCTGGCTGGAGAACGGCTTCGGCCCGGACACCGGCACCCTGGTCGATCCCTCACGCTTCTTCAATCGCAGATCCACCGTCAGCCTTTCTAGCGGTGCATTGGGCGAGATCAAGCTGGGCCGCGACATCACGCCAAGCTACATCGCGTTCGCCACCGTGGATCCGTTTGGAGACAACGGTATTGGGGGAGTCTCTGTGCTGTTGAGTGCTCTCGGAAGTGGTGCGCTCACTTTGACCCGCGCAGACAATCTTGTGACCTATTCGCTTCCAGCGAATCTAGGTGGATTCTTTGGGCAAGTCGGGGTTGCACCAGCCGAGGGCGTGGTCGGTGCCAAATATGCGGGTGGCATGGTTGGCTGGCGCAACGAAAAACTCCTCGTGAACGCGTCATATGCCGAGACCACCATCGTTGCCGACAAATACGAACAGGCGGTGCTTGCCGCGAGCTACGACTTTGGGCCAGCCAAAGTATCTGCAGAGGCAGTTCAAGGCAAGTACAAGGTGTCCAAGCAGAACTACTATCTGCTTGGCGTCACAGTCCCTGTGGGAGCCGGCCTTTTGCGGGCGAGCTATACCTTCAGCGAGATGGAGGGCCCCGCCGTTCGCGGCCAAGCATTGGCCAATGGCGACGATGCGAGCCGCATCGCGGTGGGATACATCTACTATCTGTCAACGCGTACCGCGCTCTACACCACCGTTGCTCGAATTCAGAACAAGGGTGCTTCGAAGATCTCGTTCAGTGGCGGTCCGGCCTTGCTGGTGGCGGGCGGGACTTTGAGAGGCATTGACTTGGGTCTCCGTCACGCTTTCTGAAGCCAAGGGAGCGCTGACGTTTGCGAAGCGACCTAGCTGGCGCTCCATGTGGCCGTGGCGCGAAGACGGTGCTGGCATGCGCCGCCGTGCTTCAGGGCGGGCTCCATGCAGACGCTGGTCTCCTCGTCTAGCAGAAAGCCCGATAGCAACGAGAGTCGCGCGTGAATCGCTACTTCTGAGAAAGACCGAGGATATCGAGGATTTCCTTCTCGCGCTTCATCGACTCCACGGCGAAAGCTTGGTACTCCTTCGGCGATTTGTAGTCGGGCTCCATGTCAAAGCGGGCGAGAACATCCTTGAATTCCTTGGTCTCCATGGCCTGCTTGAATGCGGCATGAAGCCTTCCCGCGACGATCGGATCCATCCCCTTGGGACCCACCAGTCCCCACGGAGAGGTTTGAACAATGTTCAGGCCGCTCTCCTTGAGCGTCGGGACGCTCGGATATCGGCTCATCCGCTTGTTTCCCCACACCGCGATCAGCCTCAGCTTGCCAGCGTCCACATAGGGCACGAAGGCCGAGGTCTCGGCCGCGGAATCGACTTGTCCAGCCACGATGGCCTGGAGCGACTCTGCCGACCCCTTGTAGGGGATGTGGTTGAGGCTGATGTCGTAGTGCCTCGACACCTGTTCCATGGTCAGGTGGTTTGTCGTTGCCACCCCCGGCGTGCTGTACGTCAACTTTCCTGGGTTGGCCTTCGCGTACGCGACGTAGTCGTCGAGGTTCTTGATCGGTGAGTTCGCGGGCACGACGATGGCGAAGGCATAGCCTGTCAGTCCGATGATATATGTGAGGTCCTTCGCAGGGTCCCATTTGATCGCTTGTGTATAAGGCAACCGATAAACCCCCGCAGGGGCGATGGCGAGCGTGTAGCCATCCGGCGCCGCCGACTGCAGCGTCTGCGTCGGAATGACCCCGGCTGCGCCTGGCTTGTTCTCTATCACGACCGGTTGCTTCAGAATCGCACCTACCTTTTCAGCCAGAACACGCATCGGGGCATCCGTCGATCCTCCCGGCGCGAATCCAAGCATCACGCGAATCGGACGAGACGGATATGCCTCTGGTTTTTCCTGAGCGCGCGACGGGTTGGAGAGGCCGATGGCAGCCACGGCGATTACGGCAAGAGCCATGTTCCTTGATACGGATTTCAATTGTTGTCTCCTTGGAATGGGGTGACGAACTGTTGGTGGGTGAGAGGGTGCGTTTGCACCATGTCAGTTGCGGATCGATGATTTCGCAAGCTCTCGAAGTAGATGCTTGAGGACCTTCCCGTTCGGAGCCGATGGCAGCGCCTTCAAGATTCGAATATCGGTTGGCTGCTTGTACGGCGAGAGATGTTTGCGCAGATAGGCACGCAGGTCGCCCAGGTTCAGTTCGATACCTTCTTTGGTCTCGATGAATGCGACGACTTCCTCGTTGTGCTCGACTTCGCGGCCCACCACCGCCGACTGGACGACTGCCGCGTGCGCGTTGAGCACTTGCTCGACTTCGAGCGGATACACGTTGAAGCCCGAGCGGATGATGAGCTCCTTCGTGCGCCCAGAAATGAACAACGCACCATCAGGCCCGACGCGAGCCATGTCACCGGTGTTGAACCATCCCTCGTCGTTGACGACAGCCGCCGTGAGAGCCGCGTTCTTGTAGTAGCCCTTCATGACACCAGGCCCAGTCGCCCAAAGCTCACCGACCTCTCCGGGTGGGACGTCGCGCCCTTCAGAATCAACGATTCGAACCTTGACGCCTGGGATGGGCGGTCCAACGGAACAATCGGTGCGGTTTCCACCGGGTCCGGTTTGGGCGATCGTCGGGGCGGTCTCGGTCAGCCCGTACCCATTCTGAAGAGGCAGTGCAAACTCTCGTTCCACTTCGGCCTTGAGACTGGGCGTCAAAGGCGATCCCGCAACCGTGATGAGACGCAGATTCGGTGCCCGGATGGGCTTCTCTGCTTTCCGGGCCCACTCGAGCATGCGTGCGTAGAGGGCCGGAACGCCGGTAAAGATGGTCACACCACCCTTGGCCAGCGCTTCGAGCGCGCCCTCAGCGGTGAATCGAGGTTCCAAGAGCAAGGTGGCGCCCGCCGACATCGCCCCCAGGAACTGCGTTGACAACCCCACCACATGCGCCATCGGCAACACGCCGTACACCACGTCCCCGGGGCCGATGCCTCTCATGTCGCGTGCTGACGTGGCGACGAACATCATGCTGCCGTGGGTCAACATCACTCCCTTGGGAGAGCCGGTGGTGCCGGAGGTGTAGACCATGGCGGCGACTTGCTGACCCGGATCCGCGAAGCAGGGCTCGGCGTCGACATCCCCGGCCAATGGACCGATGGCGAGGGTGCCGAGATTCGAAGGAAATGGCACAGCCCCAGCTTGGGTCGCATGGGCCTGCGCATCCGGCGACACATGGCAAAGATAGAGAGCGCGACGCGCACCCGAGTGGCTCAGGGACTGATCGATCTCCCTCGATGTGAGGCGCGCATTCACGACGATCGTCCAGGCGTCGACCTTGCTCAGGGCGAGGAACAATACGCAGAGCGCGACACAGTTCTCCCCTACCAAAAGCACGCGGTCACCTGGCCGCACCTTTTCGTCCTCCAGGCGCCGAGCCATCGATTCCGCTTCATGCTCGAGTTGCCCATAGGTCAAGGAGACTTGGGCATCTCGAAGCGCAACGGCTTCTGGCTGAACGGCGACCCACGGGTGCAACAACTCATGCACCCTGCACGCAACTTCTGGCTCAGGCTTCATCTGGAATTCCTCGGCGGTTTGTCTCGGCGCTGAGTGTATGAAGCGAGAACGATCAACGGGAGATACTCAGTTCTGCATTGCAGAACAGCCCAGTCCAAAGGAGCCCCCTCGGGCGTCTCGAAGACTTCAGGCCAGCACGGGACGCAGGATGGGCGACGCCGCCGTCATTCGCAAGTTCTGCATTGCAGAACTCGTTTTGCGCCGATGTTCCGTTTTCAAAGGGGTTGAGCCGCAGAATTCACATCCTCGTGCTGCTTCCCAGGCCTCGAAGCAAAGCAGTTAGCCGCATCGGCTTTTCGGGCCGCTGCACCTATCCCCAACGATCAGGAGATGACATGAGTGAGAAGAAGGCGGTGCTTGTGATTGGCGCCGGCGATGCCACAGGAGGCGCCATTGCCAAGCGCTTCGCTCGCGAGGGCTACATCGCTTGCGTCACCCGGCGCAGCGCTGACAAGCTGGTTCCTCTGGTCGAGGAAATCAAGGCAGCTGGCGGCCAGGCCGTTGCCTTTGGCAGCGACGCGCGCAAGGAAGAAGAGATGGCGTCGCTGGTCGACACCATCGAGCGCGATATTGCGCCCATCGAAGTGGCTGTCTTCAACATCGGTGCCAACGTGCGGTTCGGCATCACCGAAACCACCGCCCGGGTCTACTTCAAGGTTTGGGAGATGGCTTGTTTCGGCGGCTTCTTGATGGGTAGAGAGGTCGCGGCGCGGATGTTGCCGCGACAGCGAGGAACCATCATCTTCACGGGTGCCACGGCGAGCCTGCGGGGTCGCGATGGTTTCGCGGCGTTCGCAGGAGCCAAGCACGCGTTGCGTGCGTTGGCGCAGTCGATGGCGCGCGAGCTTTGGCCGAAGGGCATCCACGTGGCGCACCCCATCATCGATGGCGCGATCGACACAGAGTTCATCCGGTCCAACTTCCCTGAACGTTACGCGTTGAAGGACGAAGGCGGCATTGTCTTGCCCGACAGCATCGCGGAAACCTACTGGCAGATCCACATGCAACCACGCAACGCATGGACCCATGAGACCGAGATTCGTCCTTGGATGGAGGCCTGGTGATGCACGAGATCACTCGAGAGGTTGACGATGGCCTCTGCCTCCTGGGCATCAACCGACCGTCGCGCAGAAACGCCCTGACGTCCGACATGTACATCGAGCTTGCGCAAGCCTTGGTCGAAGCTGAGCGCGACGAGAAGGTCCGCGCCGTCGTGATTCACGGGTCCGAATCCGCCTTTTGTGCTGGCAATGACAACGCCGACTTCGCCAGCCTACCGTCCATCGAGGGAGAGCGGCCTTCCGTCCGGTTCATGAAGGCGGTGATCGCGCTGGGGAAGCCGCTGCTCGCTGCAGTCAACGGCTCGGCGGTCGGCATCGGGGCAACGATGCTTTTGCATTGCGACCTGGTGTTTGCCGGCAGCTCTGCAAAACTGTCCTTTCCCTTCTCGAAGCTCGGTCTGTGTCCGGAATTCGCCTCGTCGCTGTTGCTGCCGGCGGCGCTGGGCCACCAGCGAGCGGCGGAACTGCTGATGCTCGGAGATGCAGTCGGTGCTGCGGACGCTCGAACGCTCGGTTTGGTCAACGCGGTGCTGCCGCCGCAGGAAGTCCTTCCGCACGCGGTGGCGGTCGCCCGCCGCTTGTGCGCTGCTTCTGCGCCCGCCCTTCGGTCCATCAAGTCGCTGATGCGAGGCGAGCCCGCCGCCGCGCATCTTCGCCGCCTCGAGCAGGAGAACCTGATGTTTGCGCAGTTGCTGCAGACGCCCCAGGCGAAAGCTGCCTTCGATGCCTTCCTGAATCCGCCCTCCCCTTCCACTTCGTCGAGACAGACCCATGAGCAACGCAGCCGCTGAGTTCCTTTTCGACTTCGGTAGCCCCAATGCGTACATGTGCCACCGTGTCTTGCGAGATATCCAGCGGCGCACCGGCACCCAGATCGAGTACGTTCCCATCTTGCTTGGCGGCTTGTTCAAGCTCACGAACAACCGGTCGCCCGCGGAGGCATTCGCGGCGATCCCGAGCAAGCGTGCTTACGATGCCTTGGAGATTCAGCGCTTCCTGGCCAAACACAAGATTTCGATTTTTCGAAAGAATGAGTTCTTTCCCGTCAACACGCTTCTCATCATGAGGGGCGCCGTGGCGTCGCAGAAGCTCGGTTGCTTCGACGCCTATGTGGCAACGGTCTTCTCCTGCATGTGGGAGCAGAGCCTGAACATGGCGGACCCGGCAGCGGTTCACGGTGCGCTCGAGGCAGCAGGCCTCGACGCGCAATCCATTCTGGAGGCCACGGAGGACGCCGACGTGAAGGAACGCCTGGGTTTCAACACGCAAAGGGCATTTGCGCGAGGCGCTTTCGGTTCGCCGACATTCTTCGTCGGTGACGAGATCTTCTTCGGCAAGGATCGGCTGAGAGAGGTCGAGGAAGAAATCCTGAAGCAGAAGGCCGGATGAGCGGCCAGCCGAGCGTCCGACACAGCCGCACGAACCTATCTACCATGAAGACAAGAATCACAGAACTGTTCGCGATCGAGCATCCCGTCATCCAAGGTGGAATGCATTTCGTTGGTCTTGCCGAGCTGGCGTCCGCTGTTTCCAACGCTGGCGGGCTGGGCATCATCACAGGCCTCACGCAGAGGACTCCCGAGCTGCTGGCCAAGGAAATTGCCAAGTGCCGGGAAATGACGGACAAGCCTTTTGGCGTCAACCTCACGTTCCTGCCCACGTTCGCGTCCCATCCGTACGCGGAGTACATCGCCGCGATTGCCGAGGGCGGCGTACAGATCGTCGAGACGGCCGGGCGCAGCCCCGAGCAGTACATGCCCGCGTTGAAGGCCGCCGGCATCAAGGTCATCCACAAATGCACCTCCGTCCGCCACGCCTTGAAAGCCGAGCAGATTGGCTGCGATGCCGTCAGCGTCGACGGATTCGAGTGCGGTGGGCATCCTGGCGAGGACGATGTGCCGAACATGATTCTGCTGCCGCGGGCAGCGGACGAACTGACTGTCCCCTTCGTGGCTTCCGGCGGGATGGCCGATGCGCGCAGTCTGGTCGCAGCGCTCGCGCTGGGAGCAGACGGCATCAACATGGGCACCCGATTCGTAGCCACCCAAGAGGCACCGGTTCACCCCAACGTCAAGCAGGCCATCGTCGACGCCTCGGAGCTCGATACGCGCCTGGTCATGCGACAGCTCCGCAATACCGAACGCGTTCTGAAGAATGCGGGGGTCGATGCCCTGCTGGCGGTCGAGCGCGAGAAGGGAGCTGCAGTCAGCATCTCGGACATTCGTGATTTCGTCGGAGGCGTCTATCCGAAAGTCATGGTGGACGGCCACATGGACGCCGGCGCCTGGAGCTGCGGCATGGTCGCCGGCTTGATTGACGACGTTCCATCGGTCGGCGAGTTGCTCTCCAGGATAATGCGCGAAGCTGAGGACATCATTTGCGGTCGGCTGTCTCGCTTCGTGGGTCGCGACGAAGTGGTTGCCAGCGTGGATTGAGCGGTTCCTCACAAGTTAGGTCGCGGAGCGTCACCGTCGCCCCGCGGAGTCCCCCGGCCACCGTGCGCTTCGCACCTCGATTCAGCTTACGCAGATGCCCAGAAGTGTCTTGAAGACAAGCGGAGATGCCCCCCGCCCTGCGCCCGCCGGGCGGCCTGTCAAGGAAGACCGCCACTTCGTCGCGGCATTGGCGAGGGGGCTGCAGGTGCTGCAGGCCTTCAAGTCGGGCGAGGAGCGTCTCGGAAACCAGGAACTGGCCGAAAGATGCTCCCTGCCGAAGTCGACCGTGTCCCGGTTGACGTACACACTCACCAAGCTCGGATTTCTCCACCACGACGACGATGCGGGCCGCTATCGACTGGGTATGGCGACGCTTTCGCTGGGCGGTACGACCCTGTCCAGGCTGGATGCGAAGGAAGTCAGTCGCCCGATCATGCAGAAGCTGGCAGACAGCACGCAATGCCTCGTTGCCCTCAGCATGCGGGAGGGGAGTCCATGCTTTATGTGGAGACCTGTCGGAGCGACTCTGTCGTCACCCTTCGGTTGAATCTAGGCTCCCGAATGCCGCTCGCAACCTCGTCGATGGGTCGGGCCTACCTGGCCGCGGTCAAGCCGGGTGCGCGCAAGGGGCTCGAGGACAGGATGCGCACGCTGGACCCAGCGAGTTGGCCGAGCATCGAAGATGGCATTCGCAAGGCAATCGACGAACTCGAAGAGTTTGGGTGCTGCAGTTCCTTCGGGGACTGGCGGCCCGAGGTGCATGGCATTGCGACTCCGCTGCGGGTGGGCAAGGGCATGCCGCTCATGGTCCTGAGCGCCGCCGGGCCTGCGCAGTCGATGCCTGCCGAGGTGTTCATGCGCGACATCAGGCCAGCGCTTTTGGCGGCGGCCCAAGAAATCGAAGGGCATTTTCAATGATCCATATACTCCACAACGTAGGTCTTCGGGTCTCCACCCGAAAAGCGCGCCGGATGATCCATGTCGGCCTGATCCACGTGAGGCGTATCTGCCCGAGATGTCGGGGCTCCACGTGCTGGCGCTCGAAGCAGCTTGCCAATACTGCAGACTCGCAAAACGGATACCTAAGAGCAGATCCAAGCACTGCAGCAGCAAATCGAGATGATTCAGGAGCAGATGAAGCGCATGGCGATGCCTGTTGAAGAAAAGGGAGCTGAAGCGGTGGCCTCGGCTAAAAATGCCCCGATAAGCAGCTTGCTGCTTGGAAGCCAAGTCGACACTCGCGTCTGATCGACCTTTTGTCGCCGGTGAGTGAGCGCGCAGGTCTCAATTCTTAGAACTCCTCGCGGACCCGGCTCGTGGGCCTTAAGCGCCCCCGCCATCGGTGCAGATCATGTAAATCACACGGTTGCGGCCATCGGTCAACTTCAAGGCCTCGATCTCCATTTTGCGCTGGCGAATGACCAGCACTCCATGATTATTGCCTTCATAGGGCGACGAAAGTTCAAGCGAATTGGCACTTGCGAAGCTGGCAGTCGTCACGCTCCCGCCCGTGAAATCGTCGATCGAATTTGAGTAGCTCCACGCTTCAAAAAACGCTGCGGCGAGCGCCCCGAACGCGAAGGCGGCTCCTGCCGCAAAGGTGATGAGCTTTTTCATTGGCCTTGTTCCACAAACGCTTCGGCAGCGCGGGCGAATCTTGCCTCGCGCCCAACGGACGATTGCAACAACTTATCACTGGCTGTGTCAGTTCTTTTCCTCGGCCATGAACTTCTCATGCCAGATGACTTTCACAAAATCATAGACGGAACGGAGGTGATATGCCTGAAGTATGCAGTCGCGTGGGGCGGTTGAACTTGTCAAGCGACATCAGGAACTGGCCCCCATGTTGCCTCACGGCGCAACGTTACCGAGCGCGTGAGGCTGTGTTGTTCGTTGCTGCAGCGATCATATGTTCCGCCCAGGCTCAGGCGGTGGTCAACGCGTGCGTTGTCCACGACGTCGATCAACTCCTGCGTGTTGACATGCTCACTTGACTCGCGACGTTCGTGCGCTCCGGCTGGCCCATCCAGCAGGTAGCACGTTACGTGAGGCTCGAGGCCGGGCTCACCCGGTAACAGTCCGGATGAGTCAATGCGGAGGGCAATTTGTCGTGTCGCCTGACAGAACTGATATTGAGGATATCCTTGGGCGCAAGTTCAGTGCGACGATGCGCGAATTAGGTATAGGTGCCTTCCGACTGGACTCGCTCCAGAGGCCACTTGCTCGGCCTCCCCGTCCGGTGCAAATTTGCAGCAAATCAGAGCTTGCGCAAAAGGAGACAGCCATGAAGCAGCAGCCCTCGACAAACTCAGCGCAGAAGACCACCACCAAGGCTGCACCCGTCAAGAGTCCGCCTGGCTCCGGGGAGAAGATTTGCCGAAGCTGTGGAGGCTCCGGACGGGATGCAGACAGGCGCCC
The DNA here is from genome assembly GCF_030316845.1 of Variovorax davisae. Classification (GTDB taxonomy): domain Bacteria; phylum Pseudomonadota; class Gammaproteobacteria; order Burkholderiales; family Burkholderiaceae_C; genus Variovorax; species Variovorax davisae. Next base: position 517,852 of record NZ_JASZYS010000003.1, on the reverse strand, counting down.
GTGTGCGAATTGCTCCGGTACCGGGAAGGTGCATTAGCGTGCGCGGTTGCCCGCTGGTACCGGCAGACGCATTCATTGCCTGGCCTCCGCCCGAAAGGGAGCCTACGCCGTCTTCACCACCGTGAGGAATTCCGGCGCGTGCCTGCCCTGCTCGCACGGCCCATAGATCGAGCCCCCGCGGTCGCCGAAAGGCACGTGGTAGTAATAGACTCACTTCAGCGCCAGAGCCTGACGGGCGTGATGGTCAATCCGCCGACGGCCGGGGGTGGACTCGTTGGCCGTGCCCGGCGCCTCCTATTAGCTTCACCTCGGATCGCGCTACAGTCGCAAGGGCCTTGACGCCGATGTCCATCCGGTTGATCTCGACCCGGTCGCGGACAGCGCCATTCACGATCACGCCTTCCCACCTATTGCGTGCCGCGAGGCCAGCCATGATGTCCCCGAAGAGAGCCCGCCAGGCAAGGCCTGCCCCGTCGATCACCAGGTCCTGCCCTTCGCCGCGCTGGCGAAGCAACTCACGAACGACGCTGATCCCCTGGACGTAGCGCACCGTGCGAATCGCGCCCGAGAATGCTCGTCGCCGCCCGAAACCTAGGAATGGGAGTTCGCATGCTTGCGCTTTGGCGCAGGCATCACAGATGTCAGTGGTCTTGTAGGAACTCATCGCTTGCACCTCATGCAGCCGTTGGAACCTGTCCAACCGTTCGCTTTTCAACGTAGCCGGCCGCCAACCGTTCCAGCGCCTGATCGCGTACCCCAAGCGCCTGCGTGGAATGCGCCTCGCGTACATGACCGTAGCCGCGGAGCTTCTTCGGAACGCGCGGCAATTCGCAAAGCGCCGTGCGGGATCTGGCATCGACTGCGCCGGCCAAGGCTTGCTCGATGTGCTGGACGTCGGCATCGTAGCGACGTACCCATTCGGCAGCGAGCTTGCGCTCCGGGCTATATTGCCACGGGTCGGCCCACGTGTTGCGCAAGCGGCGCATAGCAGCCAGCGTCTTCATGGCGGAGACGATCCATTCGCGCAACTCCCGCTTCACGGGCTTGCCCGTCACCGGGTGGTTCGTAGCCACGGCGCCGCCACCGAGATGGAAGTGGAAGTCCACGGCGCCTTCGAACTGCGACTCGATCTGCGAGCGGAAACCAGGGTCCATCAACAGGCGCGCGACCTCGAATTCGTCCTTGCGGGCCAGCAGCATGTAGTAGCCGCACGCGGCGAAAGTGGCCGGCCGTTCTCCGTGCCCGGCCCGCTTTTCAGCCGCAGCGATCGCGTCGATGCGCGCTTTATAACGCTTCGCAAGCGCTGCCCCTTCGTACGCTGTGAGTTCCCTGCGGTGCAGCTCCATCCACTGGGCAAGCGTGCGCGGCTGGGTAGCGACGAAATGAACCGTTTGCGCCTTGGGCTCGCTGAACGAGGCAGCCCATGCGGCATCGTGCGCCGCGCGGCGGCCCAGGTCAAAGGCGCGCGAATCAGTCGGGCGCCGGATTCGGCGGCGATGGCTTCAAGGATCGCTTCGAGCCGCACCGGGATCCAGCCCTTTTGCCAAGCCATTCCGGGGAGCATGGCATTGGCGCCAATGCTGTCACCGAGCTCCTTCTCTGCGATCAGCGAAGCGTCGGTGACCTCTGTCTGGGTGGACACTTCCCCAATGCGGGCCAGCACCCGCTCAGGGTCAGCTTGCCAGTCCAGGTTCCGCGTCAAGTCTTCGGACGGCATCACGCCTGCATTGATGACCCCATTGCGGCGGAGGGTTGCAGCCGAGTCAGGACATCCGGCTCGCCGGTGACCCGCAGGTCGCAGCCGATCACGACGTCGCCCCGCCCGGGAGGGGGATCCGTCCGGCCGCCAGTGTGCAATCGGGGTTTCCACGTGCCGTATCCCGGCCCTCTCGAAAGGTGGATGGATCAGGGGTTGCCCCTCATGACTCGGCGGGCTGCCTTGTCATCCAGAGCAAGCGAGCGTTCGAACTCCTTGGGCGACTGCAGCTCCGGAACGATGCCCTGGCTTCGAAGCGCTCGTTGCGCCGCTTCCGTTGCAAAGGCCTTCGAGATGCCGGCATACAGTTGCTCGGCCATTGCGTCGGAGATCCCGGCCGGCGCCAGGAATCCGTACCAAACATTCGCGAGGAAGTCCACTTCTCCCGTGAGCTCTGCCAGCGTTGGCGTGGCAGGCAACTGAGAGATCCGCGCCGTCGACCCGACGGCCAGCGCGCGCAATTTTCCGCCTTCGATGAGCGAGCTGGCGGCCGGAAGCGAGGAGAACGCAGCGAGGACGTGCCCCGCCGTCACATCGATCAGCGATTGCGGCGTCGACTTGTAGAGAACCTCTTCAAAGCGAAGGCCGTATTTCGCCTTCAATCGCTCCATTGCCAGATAGCCTGCGGAGCCCACGCCGGGTGACGCATAGTTGGCCTTTGCAGGGTGGCTCTTGGCGAAGGCCAACAGTTGCTCCAGCGTCTTAGTCTCGCTTTGCGCCGAGACCACCAACACCATCGGAACCGTTCCCACCCTGGCAAGCGGCTTGAAATCGGCCATGGGGTTGTAGAGGGGCCGGTCTTGCGTGAGCGGAAACGTCACGAATGGCGGATTGGCATTCAACATGATGGTCGTGCCGTCTGGCTTTGCACGCGCCACGCTGGCCGATCCGATGGCCCCCGACGCGCCCACGCGGTTATCCACCACGACGGTCCTTTCAAGCGTCGTCTGCAGCGGGGCCAAAAGGCTCCGCGCTACTGCATCGACGCCCGTGCCGGCGGCGTGCGGAACAATCAGCATGATCTCCTTGGCAGGTTCCTGAGCATCGGCTTGCGCTGAGGACGCCACGCAGATTGCTGTCACGGCCGTGACGATGAGCTTGGGCAACCGCATGAACTACTCCAAAAAATAAGACAGAGGCCGCACATCGTGCGGATCGGGGTCAAGCCGCAACGGCAAGTACCAGGAGCGTTCGAAGGCGATGCGCTCGAGACTTGCGCGAAGCGCACTTCGTTCGACTTTCTGGCGTATTGGCTCGTCCAGGGAGGCCGCATCACGCACGGCTTGCGCCGTTGCGGCGCCGAGCTTGGCGGTCGCTTGCTGAACCCGCGATGATGAGACGTCGGGGTCGCTGAGGACGGCGTTGCCCGCGTCGATCGCCTCGCCAAGCGGCGATGTCACCGGTGCCTGCATGGCGGACTGCACGGTACTTGCCGCCAGAACGCCGTGACGCAGTTCGAGTCGAGCGCGCTGGTGGAGATGCGGCAGGCGTTCGACGACGAAGCGAAGATAGTCGATCGTCAGCTTGAGCTGATCGGTGGCTTGGGCGTGATCGGGGCCTACCTCCGGGACGACGACGTCAGCGAGTGCGCGAATCGCTGCGCTCAGACCCACATCGGTGTTGTCCATCAGAGTACCTCCGTCAGAAGTTCCGCAAGTTCATGAGCGCCCACTGGCGCGATGGCCTTCAGCCGTGCCAGAAGGATGTCCTGGTGCGACTTGCCCAGCTTTGCAACCCGATACATGGTGGCCATGGTGGTGGTGACGACCTGGAAGCAGTTGAGCACCCGGTACCAGCGCAGGCGCTCCAAGTCGACTGACAGGCCTGACGCGTCCTCGTAGCGACGGTAGAACTCCTCCATGGGGATGAGGCCGCACACCAGGTAGGTCTTGCCGTCCTCCGCCAGGTGGCCTTTTTCGCGCTGCGTCATCCAGGCCAGGTCGCGGTGCCGGTCGCCCAAGTGGCCGCGTTCCCAATCGAGCCAGGCGGTGATCTGCCCCTCGGACTCGTCGAACAGGAAGTTGCCGCTGCGATAGTCGCCGTGGACGACGCTCAAGCGGTCGAGCAGTGGAAGATTGCGTTCGAGCCAATTGGCCGCGACGTCCATCAACGGGAAGTCCTCCCCGCGATCCTCCTCCCAGACGCGGCGGGCCCGATGGAGCTGCCAGCGCGCGCAGTCCGCCGTGCCGACGGGCGGCAGGTCCATGCTGGTGAACTTCATCGCGCCGACATCGGCCGTGTGGATGGTCGCGAGATGCTGCAGGAACTGCGGAGCGAGTCGCTGACGCAGGCCGGGCCCGAAGTTGGTTCCCAAGCCCACCACCTGCCCGGCACTCGCGTCGCGCGGTTTGGCAACCCCCTCCACGAACGTGTAGATGATGGCCGGCTCTGGGAACCAGCGTGGCTCGTGATCGAGCCAGAACACCTCCGGCACCGGCAGGACACCCCGAAATGCCGCCAGCAATTCGGTTTCGCGGACGCGGCTGGTGGTGTTCGAGGCCTCGGACGGATCCATGCGCACGACCAGCCGATCGCGGCTGGGCCCGCGGCCCGGTGCGTTCCAGGCCAGATCGAAGGCCACCTGCACCTTGGAGGCCCCACCTGTCAGCCAGCGCGGGTCATGGACCTCGAATTGGCCCTCAACGCATTGGGACAGCATGGCATTCAGCCAGCCGACCATTTCGTCGAGCGAGGCCTGTCGGTAGGGTGGGCCTGCGCGCCGACGCATCTTTCGAGTGAGCAGCTCGTCGGTTTCGCGCTCCGTCGGAAAGCGGCGACGCAGGTCCTCGATGAATGCCTCGGTGGGCTGGTCGCGCAGATCGAGCGTGTTCGTGTTCATGCGTCGGAGCGCGCAAGGCGTTGCGCGAGATAGTTGAGGCCGAAGAGCTTGCCGTGGCCGCCATGGCCGACGCGACCGGCGTACTGGTAGCGCATCAGCGAGACGAAGGCGGCGATGGACGGATTGATGGAGCCCATCGGTCGGGTGCCGATGGCAGCGCCTAGGAACTCATGACTGCGCCCGCGTGCATCCACGGCCAGGATTCGGTCGCTGATGGCGAGCATGTCCACCGTGGTGGCCTCCACCGTTGCTGCCACCACTGGCGTGACCACGCCATGTTCCACGATGAAGCCCGAGTTGAGCTTCTCGTAGCGCGCGTGGCCATCCGGCGACACGTCAAGCGTCATGGTCAACCACATCGACATATCCTCACCGCAATTGACCGATATGTAGGCCGTTGCGCGGTCGGGCGTTTCGTTGCGCGGGCCCCAGCTGCGGTCCATGCCTTCGTAGCAGTGCACCTCGTAGCGCTGGCCGCGCAGGGTGAGCGCGCCGCGGATCCGACCCTTGAGGTCGAAGTGCCCGTGCGACCAGGCGTCGCCAACACGGGGATCGGACACCTGGGACGCTTTGGCGGCCGCCGGGTTCTCCCGAGGGTCCGTCGGATCAAAGGGATGGTGCATTCCGCGCAAGCTCAGTTCGAAACTGCAAGCCTTCAGTTTGTGCTCGTAGGCAAAGCGCCAGTCCGTCAGGCTCTCGGCCTCCACTGACAGGCCATTGGCGAGCGTGAAGCGCGCATAGGACTCAGGACATGGCAAGTGGATCTGCGGATCACAGAAGTCCACCTCATGGGGGCGGCGTCGAACGCCGCGTGCGATGACGACCGACGACATCGCCACGCCCATATTGGGCCGGGCCAGCACGTACAGCGTGCCGTGCAGTGCGGCCTCGGGCACATTGAAGGCGAGATACGTGGTTTCGGTCCAAAGACGGTCGCTCGGGTCGAAGCGGTGGAATTCGGTATCAGACGACTTGATCATCGATGTTTCTCCAAAAGGCGGGAGGCCCTGCCCCAAACGCAGGGAGCCTGCTCGATCCCTACTTGCTCTTGTTCAGCGAGAGGCGGCTGAGACTGCGGGCTGTGTCCGCGTCGCGCCTCAATGCCTGCGCAAACTCGTCGGGTTTCAGCAGCTCCGGTACCATGTACTGCCGGGTCATGAACGCCGTCATGCGTTTGGAGCCGGCCGCCTTGGCAATTTCCGCGTACATGCCTTGCACCTTGTCGGGGGGCGTTCCTGCCGGTGCGAAGAACCCATACCAGACGCCCGCTTCGAAGTCCTTCTGTCCCAAGGCCTCGGCCAAGGTAGGCACGTCCTTGAAGTCCGGCAACCGTTGCCGTGAACCCACCGCCAGTGCCGTCAGCGTCCCGCTTCGGATGTGCTGGGCCGCGGCCGTGACGGACACGAGGCTCACTAGCACATTGCCGGAGATCACGTCCGTCAGGGCCTGGCCGGTGGCCTTGTATCGAATCTCCTCCAGTTGAAGCCCGGCCGCCTGATTGAGAAGTTCGCCAAAGATCTGGCCCGGCGAACCCGCACCGGCCGATGCGTAGCTCGCCGCCTTCGGGTCCTTGCGAACGAAGGCCTTCAACTGCTCGAGATCGCGTATCGACGATTTGCTCGATGTCACGAGCACCAGGGGTACCGAGCCGACCCGCGCCACGGGCGTGAACGAAGTCAATGCGTCGTAGGGCGGCTTCTCGAACGTGAAAGGCGAAGTGACGAAAGGCGGGTTGGCCGTGAACAGCAGAGTCTGGCCGTTTGGCTGCGCGCGCATGGCGAACTGTGTGCCGATCACGCCCGCCGCGCCTTCGCGGTTCTCGACGATGACAGCCTTGTTCATCTGCCCCTGAAGGATCTCGGAGAATTCCCGACCGAGCAGATCCAGGCCGTTGCCCGGGGAATAGGGAACCACGATGCTGATCTTGTCGCCGGTCGGAAACTGGGCAGCGACCGGCGCCGCGGCGAAGAGGGTCGCGGCACATGCGATTGCGGCGCCGATGGTTCGAAGGTTGGTGGTCGTGATCATGCGTGTCTCCGTATTTTTCGAGGATGCCGTCGCCCGCAGGTCAGTTCGCCTTGAGGCGTTCGGGCTTCTTGAAGGGCTGGGGCGTGAGGGCGCCGCTCTTCATCTGTTCCTTCAGCGCGAACTTCTGCACCTTTCCAGAGGCGGTGGTCGGAAAATCCTCCACGTAGAACCAGGCCGCAGGTGTCTTGTAGGCTGCGAGGCGCGATCTGCAATGGTGGTGCAATTCGAGCGTCGTGGGCGGCGTCATGCCCGTGCGCAGGCGCAGCGCGGCAGCGACGATCTCGCCCCATTGGGGATCGGACAGGCCCACGACGCTGACCTCGTGGACCGCGGGATGCATCAGCAGGGCATCCTCGATCTCGCGCGGATAAATGTTCTCGCCGCCGCGGATGATGCAATCCTTCAGCCGGCCGGTGACGCGCAGGTAGCCGGCGCTGTCCATGGACGCGAGGTCGCCGGTGCGCAACCAGCCGTCCGCCGTGATGGCCGGTTCCATGTCTGACGCCAAGTTGTAGTAGCTGTGCATCACCTGGTAGCCGCGGGCCCAGATCTCGCCGGTCTCGCCCAGTGGCCGCGGCATGCCGGAATCCGGGTCGGCGACCTTCACTTCCATCCAGGGTGCCGGCTGGCCGATGGTGGAGGTTTGGCGCTCCAGGCTGTCGCCGGGATAGGTCTGGCTGACCACGCCGCAGAGTTCGGTCTGGCCGAAGGTGATGGTGAAGCGACAGCCGAGCTCGCGCCGGGCCCGTTCGACCAGACTGGCGGGTACCTGCGAGCCGCCGCTCATCAGCGTGCGCAGCGAGGACCCGTCACGCGCCGGCAGAGCCGGATGTTCCAGGATTCTCAGCACCATGGCGGGCACGGCGTGCAGGTGATTCACCCGTTCGCTCTCGATGATCGACAGCATGCCGCCCGGTTCGAAGGCCGTCTGCAGAACGAATGTTCCGCGCGAGGTCATCGCCCCGAGCTGGCTGCCGGCGCAGCCGCCGACGTGGAACAGCGGCATCGCGGTGGCCCAGACTCCGCCGTCGGGAAACTCGGCGCGCTGCGCCGCGAAGCGGGAAGCGTTGACAAGGCCGCGGTGGTGCAGCCGCGCGCCTTTGGGCTTGCCCGTCGTCCCGGAGGTGAACTGGATCTGCGCGGTGTCCGAGGGCTGCACGTCAGGCAGCAAGATGGTGGAGTCACTGGTGGCCAGGAAGGCGTCCCATGCAGAGAACGCCGTCGATTCGCGCAGCTGCGGCAATTCACCACGCAGTTGGCGCACGACCTCGCCCATATCGGTCCCACGGTAGCCGTCGCTGTGGAAGATGCCGGCGGCGCCGGAGGCGGCCAATACGTGCCGCAGTTCCTCCTTCAGGTAGGCGGGGTTCACTGTGACCAGCACCAGGCCCGCCAGGCTTGCGCCATGTTGCAGGAGGATCCACTCGGCGCAATTGGGGGCCCAGACTAGACTGCGATCCGTTCGCCGACAGTGAATCGGCGCAGCAGCGCGCGGGCGACCAGCTCGGCCGATGCCAGAAGGTCGGCGTAGGACCAGCGGCGCGGCACGACGCCTTCGCTCGCCTCGACGAGGCCGCAACGGTCGGGAACCTCGTGCGCGAGGCGGCGCAACAGATCGCCAAAGCTCATGTCCAGCAAGGGATCGCCGGGCACAGCGGCCCAGTGGGAGGTGGTCAGGCGAATGTCGAGCGTCATTATTGGGTCACCCATTTATTTGGGTGACCCAATGTACTCAGCGGCGATCCGCTTGTCAAGCGGATTGCCGCTACGAGGTGCTCGAGCGCCGTCGGGCGGGCGCCGGCGTCTTGCGTGCCGGCCTGTCCTCGCCAGCGCGCTTGCCGGCTTCTTCGAGGTAGATTTCTTGAAGGCCCAGCAGGTGTTCGAGCATGCGTTTGGCGGCCGCATCGGCGTCGCGCGCTCTCAACTCCGCCAGCAGTTTGTGGCGGAAGGGCATCACGGTCGGCGTGGACGTGCGCAGGAAATCCTCCACGAACTTCTGCGTGATCGCCATGACCGAATCGGTGACGATTTCCAGCAGCGGGTTGTGCGTCATCGCCGCCAGCAAGCGGTAGAACTCGAGGTTGATCCGTGTGCGCTGGGGCTCGTCGCCCGCTCTCACGGCCTCCTCCGCCGCCTCCACGTTGCGTTCGAGCGCATCGAATTCCTCGTCGGTGCCGCGCTCGCAGGCCAGCCGGACCACCTCCACGCCGATGAGGATGCGCGTCTCCGTCAGATGCGAGGGCTGGATCGTGCCCAGCGAGTAGAGGTCGACGAGCCCCGCCCGGACGGCATCGCCGCCGCCTTTGCGTATGAACGCGCCCCCGGCAGCGCCCTTCTTCATCTCGAGCAATCCGCTGTCGACCAGCGAGCGCAGGGCCTGGCGCACCGAGTTGCGGCTGACACCGAACTGCTCCGCCAATTCGCGTTCCGACGGCAGGCGGTCGCCCGCCCCCAGACGCTGCGAGGAGACTGCGGCGCGGATCTGCGACTGGATGCCGTCGGCCGGGCGCGCCCCCTCCACGCGATCGAAAGAAACGGCGCGCCCCCCACGAGGTGTTGCCGTGCGGGTCGGTGTGGTCGCTGCTTGCATGGGCTCATCGTATGCCAACTCTGGACCACCGCACCGCTAGCGCTACACAAGCCGATCCCAACGCCTTCGATGTGTATCATCTGATGCCGCACACCGGAGCGCATGCCGCATGACCACGACCTCGGAAATTCCCTTCGCCCGACTGACCGGCGTGACGCTCGACCCGGCACGAGATGGCCGCAGCCGCGGGTCGGTGGCGCTGCGGCCGGAGCACCTCAATTCGCACGGCGCCGCCCATGGCGGCTTGACGTTCACCCTGGCCGACACCTGCATGGGCGCTGCCTTGCGTTCGCTGCTGGAGCCGACGCAGACCTGCGTCACCGTCGAGACGAAGATGAGCTACTTTCGGGCGGGCGTGGGCAAGACGATGGTTTCCGAGAGCGAGATCGTGCACAAGGGCCGCACCATCGCCAGCCTGCAATGCAGGGTTTTCGTCGACGACGCATTGATCGCGGCGGCGACGGGCACCTTCGCGATCCGGGGCAAGGCGGCGCCCTGATGCCCTCCCCGACACCCGCTCCCGCCCCCGCCGCCAGCGCCCGATCCCTGCTGCTCACGCTGCTGGGTGAATTCGTCCATCCCTCGACCGAACCGATCTGGACTTCCGCGCTGCTGCAGGCGTTCGCCGCCGTTGGCGTCGCCGAGAAGGCGGTACGCCAGACGCTCGCGCGAGCGGCCGCCGCCGGCTGGATCGAAGGCGGCCGGGACGGCCGCAAGGCGTGGTGGCAACTCGCGCCGGCTTCGACCTCGTTGATCACCGAGGGATCCCGCCGGGTCCGATCACTGCGCCAGGCCGCACAGGACTGGCCCGGCACCTGGGTGCTGCTGCACATCACCCTGCCGGAAACCCGCCGTTCCGACCGGCTGCGGCTGTACCGGGCGCTCAGCTGGCTTGGATTCGGCAGCCCGACGCCGGGTTTGTGGATCTGCCCCCACGAGGATCGCGCCAAGGCGGCCGAAGCAAAGGTGGCGGAACTCGAGCTGGCCGCCCACACGATCGCCTTCCAGGCGCGAGGCATGGCCTTCGGCATCGGGCATGCCGAGCTTGTCGCCCAGGCCTGGGACCTGGATGCGCTGGCGGCGCATTACCGCGAGCTGGAAGACCGATTCTCGGCCTTGCGGCCGCGCAGTGAGGAGAACGTGTTCGTGGCCCACGTGCAGCTGGTGAACGAACTGCAACGGCTGCCCGGCGTGGACCCCGGCCTGCCGGCCAAGCTGCTGCCGCGCGGCTGGGACGGCGAGCGCGTCACCCGCCGGCTGGAAGAACTGCGCATGCGCTGGCGCGACCAGGCGCATGCGCACTGGCGCAAGCTATGCGAAAGCGCCTGAGCTAGCTCGTCCGCTCGCGCGCCGTCCACAGCGCAAGCAGTTCGCGCTTGGCGATCTTGCCCGACGCGTTGGTGGGCAGCGGCTCCGCGCGCAGCCACCAGCTCGAAGGCACCTGGAACCTGCCCAGCGATGCGCTGGCGTGCGCCTCCAGCTCCTGTTCGGTCACCGCTGCGCCAGCCCGAAGCACCACCACGGCGGCGACTTCCTCGCCGAGGTCGGCATGCGGAAGCGGCAGGACGGCAACCTCGACCACGGCGGGGTGCCGTTGCAGACATTGCTCGACGTGCGCGCACGCCACGTTCTCCCCTGCCCGGATCACGATGTCCTTGGAGCGGCCGCTCAGGATCAGGTACCCGTCCTCGATGCGGCCGAGGTCGCCGGTCGCCACCCAGCCGTCCACGTCGGTGGTGGGCGACGGGTCGCCCCAGCAACCCAGCGTCGCGGTCGGCGTGCGCGCCAGGATCTCGCCTACGCCGTTCGCGTCGGGATGGCGGATTCGCAGCTCCACGACCGGCAGTGGCTTGCCCACGCAGCCGGAGCGGCCCTGCAGATCGTCCGCCGATCCGGCCGCGAGCACACCACCTGCTTCGGTGGATCCGAAGAGGCTGCCCACGCTCTTCTTGACCCCCGGAAAGGCACGCTGCACCTTCTGCCGCAGCTCGGGCGAAATGGCCGCGCCGCCCATCGGAATCGAGCGCAGGCTGGAGGTGTCGTACTGGTCCAGCTCCGGATACTCGAGCACGCGCGACACCATGGTCGGAATGCTGCCCCAGACGCGCACGCGCTCGCTTTCAATGAGGCGCAGGACGGCTCCGGGGTCGAATCGACCCTGCAGGAGCACCAGGGTGCCGCCCGACAGCAGCGTCGAAAAACTGGTCTGGATGCCCGCCAAATGGAACAACGGCACCGTCAGCAGGCTCACCGTGCCTTGGCTGTCAGGCGGCAGTTCGTGCGGCATACGGCCGGTCAACGCCAGCAGATTCTGGATGTTCGCCACCACGCCCCGATGCGACATCAGCACGCCCTTGGCACGGCCCGAGGTACCTGAGCTGAACATGATGATTGCCACCTCATCCTCATCGACCAAGGGCAGCGTCCGGGGCTCCGGCACATCGGTTGCGTCCACCACTGCTCGCAGCTCTTGCAGGTCGATGGCATCGGCACGACCCTGCAACCCGCGCTTCGCCAACTGGTCCGCGACCACGGCCGCCGGTGAGACATCCGCCAAGCCCTCGGCGATCTCGGCGGGGCTCCACCAGGCGTTGGCGAGTACCGTCACTGCGCCCAGTGACTGCAGTGCCCAGAAGGCAGCCAGCCATTCGAGGCTGTTGTAGGCAAGGAGGATGACCCGGTCGCCGCGACGCACGCCGCGTGCCTCGAGGTGCGAAGCCACCCGGCCGACGGCATGGGCGAAATCGTCGAAGCTGAGACGACGCCCTCCCTCCACGGCAAAGGTGCGTCCGCACCAGCGGCTGGCGTCCTGCAGCAACGCCGCCACCGAGCGCGGCCGATCCTGGTAGACCCGGCAAGGGTAACCGTTCACCACCGTCGTGGTGATCTCGCGGCCCCAAGTGCGGGACATAAGCGTCGCGTGCATGCTGATTACTCCTGCGATGCGGCTGCCTGAAGCTGCCGGATTTGCTCGTCTGAGAAGCCGAGCTCGCCCAGCACTTCGGCCGTATGCTGGCCCGTCGCGGGCGGCGGCCGCACGCCACCGCGCGCGGTGAAGTCGAAGCGCACTGGCGCATCCACCGACTTGCTGCCTTCCACCTCGACCCAGGCCCCGATGGCCTGCGCCTGCGCATCCTCCATCAGGTCGGCCGGCGTCTGCACCGGCGCCCACCAGACCTCGTGGGCATCGAGTTGCCGCGCCCAGTGGACCAGCGGTTGCGCGCCGAAGGCCTCATCGAAGAGGCGGATCAAGTCGAGGCTGTGGGTGGCAATCGTGCGAGCGTCTCGAAAGCGATCGTCCTCGACGAGATCGGCGCGGCCGATCGCGCGCAAGACGGACGGCAGGTGCCGCTTGGCCTCCACACCGACCAGGAAGAACCAGCGACCATCGGCACAACGATAGGAGTTGTACATCGGCGTGCGAGAGGTCTCGCGCGGCCGCGGCGGCCTGGGATGACCACCCAACGCCTGCTGGCCCAATTCGCCACCGAGCGCCCACATGCCGGTGCGCATGAGCGAGGCTTCGACGAACCGCCCTCTGCCGGTCTGCTGGCGCTCCATCAGCGCTGCCAGGATGCCACTCGCGGCAGCCATTGCCGTGAAGGCATCGCCAATGCCCTGCAGCAGGGCAGGAGGTGCGGTGCCGGCGGTGGTGATCTCGTGGGCGATCCCAGTACGGCCGAAGAAGGCCGCGATGTCGTAGCCGGGCCGATCCTGGTCCGGGCCACCCCACCCGTACGCGCTCACCGTGCAATACACCAGGTGCGGATGACGCTCGCGCACCTCGGCAGCACCGAGGTCAAGGCGTTGCAGCGCCTCCGGCCGCAGATTGCTCACCAGCACGTCGGCCCGCGCGAGCAGCCGATCGAATGCCTCTCGGCCTTCGGGCGTCTTGATGTCGATCTCGACCGAGCGCTTGCCCCGATTGGCCAGCGTGAATGCGCCGTTGGGGGTGCCGGCACGAGCACCCATCTTGGAGAAGATCGTCCGCATGGGCTCTCCGCCAGGCGGCTCCACCTTGACGACGTCCGCGCCCCAGTCGGCAAGCAGGCCGCTCGTGAGCGGGCCGGCCATCCAGTGGGCGAATTCCACGACGCGCACGCCGCGAAGGGGTTGGACGCCGGCATCAGACGGCGAAGCATCGATTGGAATGGAGTTCATGGCTTCATGCTACAAATCATAGACGCCCGTGTCAAACGTTGTATCATATCGGGGTACCAATTCAGGAGCAGATGCGATGAGCGATGCAGTGATCGTCGAGAAGAACGGACCGGTGGCGCGGCTGGTCCTTAACCGACCCGAGAAGCACAACGCGCTGCGATTCGACGATCTCGACATACTCGTCGCCGCCCTGCACGAAGCCGAAGACGACGACGCCATCAAGGTCATCGTGCTGAAGGGCAATGGGCCCTCCTTCTGTGCCGGCCATGACTACAACGATGCACTGATGTCCTACGGCCTCGAGCCGGCCGCCGATGGCAGCAAGCTGCGCCGGCCTAGCCAGCGCACCCGATTGCTGCGGGATCGCAAGCTCGGCATGAACTACATGGCGTTCCAGAATTCGATGAAACCCGTAATCGCCCAAGTGCACGGACACTGCACCGGTGTCGGCATGTATTTCGTGGAGCTGGTCGACCTGGCGATCGCCGCCGACGACACCTACTTCAGTCACGCCGAGCAGCGGCTCGGCCTGGCCGGCAACACCTGGCACATGAACAGCCAGATCCTGATGTACGGAGCCAAGAAGGCGCGCGAACTGATGCTGCTGGGCGACAGCTTCGACGGCCCCGAGGCGCACCGGTTCGGACTGGTCAACCTCTCGGTTCCGCAAGCGCAATTGGAGGCAACGGTAGAGAACTGGGCGCAGCGGATTTCGAAGCATGCGCGTGACGCGCTGGTCACGGGCAAGGCGATGCACCAGATGGCGCTCGAAAGCCTGGGCGGCGCACAGCAGTTCACCCGTGGCTACGTCGGCCACACGCTGGGCACGAACCTGCGCTTCGAGCCGGACGAATTCAACTTCCTGCGCGAACGCGCGCAGGAAGGAACCACCGCGACCTTCAAGAAGCGCGATGAGCGTTTCGGCGATTGAACCCTGCGAGGAGCATCCCATGGAACTGCACGTCACCGAATCCAGCATTGCCGACGGCGTCGGCCTCGTTCGTCTGAAGCGGCCGGACCGCGGCAACTCCTGGACCCACCGCATGAACGCCGAGTACCGCTGGTTGATGAAATCGCTCGACGAGAACCCCGAGGTTCGCGTCATCGTCGTCACCGGCGCCGGGCGCCAGTTTTGCGTCGGTGCCGACTTCAAGGCGCTGGAGCACCACAAGGACTCGAAGAGCAACTATGTCGCGGAATCGAGGCAAGAGGCGTTGGCGCGGCCCGGCCATGGCGTGCATCCGGAGTTCGACCACGAGATGGTGTGGCACTGGGGCCTGGCCAAGCCCGTCATTGCCGCGGTGAACGGCGCATGCGCCGGCATCGCGGTCGGCCTCGCGGCGTTCTGCGACTTTCGCTATGCGGCGGCGGGCGCCAAGTTCACGACCTCCACCCCAAAGCTGGGGCTGCCTGCGGAATACGGCCTCTCCTGGGTGCTTCCGCGCCTCATCGGGCTGAGCAATGCGGTGGACATCCTCTTCACGGGCAGGGTGTTGCTGGCCGAGGAGATGCGCAGCATGGGTTTTCTTCACGGCGTGCTGCCGTCAGAAGACTTTGAGGCGCAGGTGCTTACCCGCGCACGTCAAATGGCAGCAAGCGTTTCCCCTATCGCCGTCAAGACCGCCAAGCGTCAGGTCTACGCCGAGCAGATGCACCTTGAGCCTGGACGAGCTGTGGAGGACTCGAAGAAGCTCACTGGAACTCTCTTGAAGCTTCCCGACTTGAAGGAAGGCATCGCCGCCGCTCAGGAAAGGCGAAACCCTCGGTTCCCGCCGTTGTAGGGTCACCGCGCGGACACCCCCTCAGCGGTCGGTCGAACCATTGCTACGACGATTGACGAGTACCTTGAGACCGGATCATCGCCTCCTCCTCCTATCAGTCGTTGACTACTCGGCTCTATCCGGCCGCGATGTTTTGCAGAGTCCGCCGCGGTAGATTGGTTGGACACCCCGTTTAGGAAAACTTCTCCCGCCTCGCACCGGATAGGTAGATACCGGACTTCGCTGATACTTCACACGAGTGTCCTGTCCGACGTAATTAGCCCGCACAGGCGGGCCGGGTGCTTCAAGGTCGATCCGGCGCCAAGGCTACAAGGGCGCGAGGTCGCCGGGCCTCGCCAAGCTTCGTTCATCGGCCGCAACAAGCCTCATCGTGGTGACCGCAAATGGGTCAACGGCTGGTCGCCGGAGCAGATTGCCAACCGTCTGCAGGTCGATTTCCCGGATGATCAGTCCATGCGCATTTCCCACGAAGTTATTTACCAGGCCCTCTACATTCAGGGGCGAGGGGCGCTCAGGCGCGAACTGGTTGTCAAGCGACATGAGGAACTGCCCCTCATGTTGCCTCACGGCGCAATGTTACCGAGCGCGTGAGGCTGTATTGTTCGTTGCCGCAGCGATCATGTGTTCCGCCCAGGCTCAGGCGGTGGTCAACGGTCAACGCGAAGCGTTGTCCACGGCCGTTTGGCCCGACTGGTTTTTTATCTATCTGATACCAGGCGCGCCGCGCCTGGCCCCCTTTAGACCCCCGCAGCCTTTGCCGAGGGAGATGTACTTGTTTCCGTCTCCATGCGGCATTGATCGATCCACTGCCGGATCGCATCTGCACGCCATGTTGTGAGTGCACGTTGAACCGTTCTCAAGTGCGTGTCCGTGAACGTCCCTGCCGGCGCAAGTTCTCGCAGCCGCTCGAGGATCTCCACGGCCGTCATTCCGGGTTGCCGCTGCAGCCAGCGGCGCGTTTGGTCTTCATAGGCCTCCAACATGCGCGGCCTGCCGGCCACGACTGAAGAAAGCGGCAACGTGGCACCGGCGCAGAGCAAGGCGTGTCGACGATTAAAGGGGTTGCAGCACCGCGCAGGAAAATAACGCATGCGCGTCGACATTAGCGAAGCCGAGGCCCCGGTCATAAGGCGTCCGGCCGACCCAACTCAAAGCTGGAATGGCAGGGGCGAAGCCGAGCAAGACATCTCCGAGCGGCAGAAGCGGGTCATGGGGGTCCCATGCCCCCGTTGCCGCTGTCGAAAAAATCAAGCCGTCTTTTCCAGAAGGCCGTGCGGATCCATGACAAACTTCTTGGGCGCGCCCGCGTCGAAGGCCGCGTAGCCAAGCGGAGCCTCCTCCAGCGAAATCACCTGCACGCCGACCACCTCGGCAATGCGAATCTTGTCCCACAGGATAGCCTGCATGAGCGCACGGTTGTATTTCATTACCGGAGTTTGACCTGTGAAGAAACTGTGCGACTTGGCCCAGCCCAAGCCAAGGCGAATGCTTAGTGCTCCCTTCTTTGCCGCGGCGTCGAGGGCCCCCGGATCATCTGTCACGTACAGACCAGGAATGCCAATCTTGCCCGCCTCACGCGTCACCTCCATCAGAGAATTCAAGACCGTCGCGGGCGCTTCGTGCTGCGCACCTTCGTGTCCATGACCCCGCGCCTCGAAGCCGACAGCGTCAATTGCGCAATCAACTTCTGGCACGCCCAGGATCTGCGCGATCTGCTCGGCCAGGGTCGCGTCCTTCGATAGATCGACGGTCTTGAACCCCGAAGTGGCCGCATGGACCAAACGCGCCGGATTCACATCTCCG
Source organism: Variovorax davisae (assembly GCF_030316845.1). GTDB lineage: Bacteria > Pseudomonadota > Gammaproteobacteria > Burkholderiales > Burkholderiaceae_C > Variovorax > Variovorax davisae. The sequence goes on along the minus strand of NZ_JASZYS010000003.1, from coordinate 500,894 downwards.
ACGATGACCACCGCCGCGCCCAAGAGGTCGGCCGACGCCGCTGCAGCCAAGCCGACAGGCCCAGCCCCGGCTACGTAAACGGTGCTGCCCGGACCCACTCCCGCCATCACGGCGCCGTGGTATCCAGTCGGGAGGATGTCGGACAGGCATGTCAGATCGCGAATCTTCTCCATCGCCTGCGCCGAATCGGGGAACTTCAACAAGTTGAAGTCCGCATACGGCACCATCACATACTCGGCTTGGCCACCGACCCAGCCGCCCATATCCACATAGCCGTATGCGCCCCCAGCCCGGGCCGGGTTTACGGTCAAACACACACCCGTGTGCTGCTCCTTGCACGTGCGGCAGCGCCCGCATGCCACGTTGAAGGGCACCGAAACCAGATCGCCCCTTTTCAAAGTTTCGACATCACGGCCCACCTCGAGCACTTCGCCAGTGATCTCGTGGCCGAGGATCAAACCCGCCGGAGCAGTCGTACGTCCGCGCACCATATGTTGATCAGATCCGCAGATATTGGTGGAGACGACCTTGAGAATCACACCATGATCGATGCGCTTCCCACGAGGGTCTTCCAGTTTTGGAAACGGAATGCTTTGGACCTCAACCACCCCTTGTTTGACGTAGGCCACGCCACGGTTGCTGCTGCTCATCTTCTTTCCTTGCTTGTTGACGCCGTTCATCGGCGGAATGCGGCGGACGCCGCGACTTTCTCTGCAATGCAAGCTGTCGGTTCAGGCGCTCACTCAATTGACAGAATGGCGACCAGGTGGACTGCGCGCGCCTCGCGGCGCAAACAGCGATTGCTTCGACCCTCACGCCGAGACGGCCTTGAGCACAGCCGCGATCCTGAGCGAGGCGGATCCGCAGATCCTTGAAGGCCACGACACAATCACCTCACGCAGCAGCGTGTGGCTCTTCGGATTGCTCGCGCTTGATCATCTGATCTACGACCCACCGGAACTGGCCCAGGCCGGCATCGACCGAAAGCGGCTGCATCTTGAAGGTGGGGTCCAAGCGCAGGTTTCGATCCTGGAGCGTGATCATTTGACGATCCTCCTCGAACGCGGTGAGGATGCCGTTGTGGATCGATTGAGTGACCTCGGGTTGGTCGATCAAAAAATTGTGGCAGTGGGCGAAGAAGTAGTGCGTTGAGTTGTCAGTCTCCGGCGTTAGCGCCTGGCATCCGCGGAACGCGATGGCGTTCACGCGCTCGCCCTCGGCGGCATTGTTGCCGGCGGGCACCATGCCAGAGTCCATCAGCAACACGCCCGGCACCTGGAATTCGTAGAACATCCAGCGGTCCACCTTCTGGCCTGGAGGGTAGTTACCGTACTTGGCCGAGTAGGCTGGCGGGTCGGTGTCTTTGACCCACTTGGTGAGGTACACGCCGCGCTCACGCCGCTCGACCTTAGGCAACACGGATGCATAGTCGTGCGAACCCCCGACCGAAGTCGGGTGAAGGTAGGGAAGATGAGAGAAGTCAAGCAGGTTGTCGGCGATGAGCAGGTAGTTCGTGTCGTAGTGCAGATAGCCGTCGAGCGAGCGCCACTCCGGATGGTCAAGCCATGGCGTCTGCGGGATGAGCTTCTCGTCCGCCAATGCTGGATCGCCCATCCAGACCCACACCCACCGATGCGTCTCGACCACAGGAAAGGCTCTGACCTTCATCTGGGGAGGGATCCGATTCTGTGCAGGTGCTGCCACGCATTGCCCGGTCTTGTCGAATACGAGGCCGTGGTACATGCAACGCACGCAGTCGCCGCCCTCCTTGCGCCCCATAGACAAAGGAGCACCGCGGTGACAGCAGCGATCTTCAAAGGCAATGACCTTGCCCTGAGTATCGCGCCATAACACCAACGGAACGTTGATGACCGTACGGGCTAAGAGCCCCTCAGCTGGCACTTCCTTGTCCCAGGCGATGACATACCAGCAATTCTTGATAAACATGGTTTTCTCCTACCGGGCGCTTCGGCGCCCGCTGCTTTGATGATTGCGCTATCTCTTCAGGCGACCGCCTTTTGAAGTCGACGTCGCACGAGAAGACGCGAAAAAAAGATGATCGCCACCCCATCGATCGCGGCGGCCGCGATGCCCAATCCTCCGTAGCCAAAAGCCACGACGAGCGTTCCCCCGAGCACGGGTCCGATGGCCGAGCCGATCATGGTCATGGCAGGCGTCGCCGATGTGGCCCGACCGGTCGAATCGATCTCCGCTAACAAGCCGAAGGCAAAGGTATGGGTGAATACCAAGACGGCAACGAACACCGCTGCACCTACGGCATAAGGCTCGAACCTCGACGTCTGTGTGATCACCAAGGACAGGATGCACTGCAATACAGGCCCGACCACCAACACCAGCCGAGGATTCAGGCGACCTTGCAGCCACCCCGCCAGGGCTGCGGGAAACATGTTCACCACGCCGACCGCGACCAGCACCGAGGCCACATTCGCAGCGTCGAAGCCGCGCTCGATGCCCATGCGTTCGACGAAGCTGAACATCATTGCCTGAACCAGGGTGATGCAGCTAATACCCAGGATCGCCGCCCATGCGATGCGGGGCATCGGCGCATTGATCCGCGTTGCCGTCGCCTCTCTCGCCGGCGCGGCATTACACTGCGGGAAGGCAAAGCAGCACACGATCGCGGCCAGCGCCATGATGCCGCCCAACACGTAGAACAGGGCCTGCCCGCCGAAGGCGCCTACGATCCTCAACGTTCCCACCATGAAGATCGGCGCGAAAATGCCCAGGGCCATCCCTACGAGTGCGAACAGCCGATGCGGGTTCACAGTGCGCCCAATGGTTCCATGGGTGAGGCTCAAGCTAATGCCTGCCGCGAAGCCACCCGTGGCGTGCAGGCCTGCAAGGGCACCGAAGTCGCGGGTCGACGACGCGCAAACCAACGCGATGGCCGCGACCGCGTAGCCGATCGGTGCCACGCGACGTCCTGAGAGAAGGGGGAAAAGACGCGCAACGAGAAGACTGGCTGCGACCGCACCGCCGAGGAAAAGCGTCACCACGACGCCCGCTTGCTGCGGATTGAAGCCGTGATGCGCGATCAAGGTGCCCACCCAGATCGGCAGCGCCACCAAGTCGATCATGCCGGCGCAGTGCGCAACCATCAGGGCAATGCGCCCTCGAATGCTCTCTGTCTTGATCACGGCCGCTGCGCGCATCATGAGTTCGGGCTCATGAAGGCCCAGACGATCCGGCGCTCGGCCATCAGCAGGCGGCCATCGGCGTTTTGCTCGTACTTGTCCTCATAGTCACCCACCATGAAGGGGGCGGCCGAACCCGTCCCCGAACCTTCATGGCGATACATCGTCAAGGTTGAGGTGCTGCGCAAGTCGCCCGACGCATCGCGATAGACCCGGACATTGGTCACCACATGACGCGTAGTGCGCTGGGCCGAGGCCCGGGTTCTTCCCCAAGCCTTGATCGCTTCACGCCCGACGATGTCTTCGTTAGGCCGCATTCCGAAAAGCACCGCGTCCTCGGTGCACTGTTCCCATACGGTGTCGGCCTGCCCGTGATCGACGCGCCAGGCGCCGTCGATGATCAACGCCTCGACATGGGCACGTTCTTGCGGCGTGACGCCGCCCGGAAGCAGATCGGCACTCATTGCGCCTCCCCCGCGTCTGCGCTGGTCGGACCGTACTCGTCAGGCGGATTGCGCAGAAGTTGCGCGTAGTCTTCTCGGACCGGCGAGAAGATGTCGATGTTCAGCACGGTCTCCTCGCCCACCACGCGAGCCTTGTGCGGCACGCCGGCGGGTATGCGCAGGACGCTCCCCGGCGTCAGCAGGTAGGGGACGTCGCCGACGGTCAGCTCCATCGTTCCTTCGAAGATGAAGACTAGTTGATCGAAGGGATGGTCGTGCGGCGGAAAGTCCGGCAGGCCCGGCTTCAGCCAGTTGAAGACAGACATGGCGCCGTCACTGCGCACGGCGCAACGCTCGAACTTGCCGTCAAACAGGCTTTCGCGGGGCAAGTCCCTGAATTGGGCAAACAACTTCACGGGCGACATCGGGTTTTCCTTTGGATTGGTTAGAGATCGAGCACGAGCCGCGCGCTGCTCGCACGCGAGCAGCACACCAGCATCTGGTCGTTCCGGGCTTGCTCTTCGGGGGTGAGGTACATGTCCCGATGGTCGGGCTCGCCTTCGAGCACGCGGGTCAGGCAAGTACCACATACCCCCTGCTCGCAGGAAGTCGGAACCTCGACCCCGGCGGCGCTCAGCGCCTGGACGATGCTCTGTTCTTTCTTCACCGGGATCACTCGTCCGGAACTTGCGAGTTGCACCTCGAAGTTCTGATCAGCGTCCGACGACACCGCTGCGGCAGCGAAGAACTCGTAGTGCAACTGTTCCTCCGCCCAGCCGCTACTCCGTGCGGCATCGAGCACAGCATTCATGAAGCCCAGAGGTCCACAGACATAGAGGTGGGTGCCCAGCACGGGAGTGGCCAGCAGACTCGCGAGATCCAGCCTTTGGGAGGGGTCTGCGTCGTCATGGTGGAAGCAGACCTGACTGGCGAAGCTTGACGCGCTGATTCGATCAACGAAGGCGGTCCGCTCCCTTGACCGCGTGCAATAGTGCATCGTGAACGCCGCCCCAGTCGCCGCCAAGCGCTCGGCCATACAAAGGATCGGTGTCACGCCGATCCCACCAGCAAGCAGCAAGCTCCGCTGCGCAGCCTTGGCGAGCGAGAAATGATTCTTCGGAGAGCTGACCGTCAGCACGTCGCCTTCGCTAACGGAATCGTGCATCGTGCTCGATCCGCCCCTCGAAGCGGCATCGCGCAGTACACCGATCAAATAGCGGTGTGATTCAGCCGGGTCGTTGCACAAAGAATATTGGCGGACCGGTCCCCCCGGAACATGGACGTCGATATGCGAGCCCGCCGCAAACGCGGGCAACCGTTCTCCCTCCATCGCCACCAGCTCGAACGAAGCGATGTCCACGGCTTCGACGGACTTTCGAGCCACTTTCACGAGATGCGTGTCCCCGGTCATTGCGCAACTCCCATGGCTCCGCTTCCCAATACCATCGCCGACTCGGTGTGTGCGGGCGCAGGTGTGCGCGAAGGTTTCAACAAGAAATGCGCCAATGCCGGCAGGAGAATGAGCGCGCCTGCCATGTTGCCGATGAACATGAAGGCCAACAGCAATCCCATGTCGGCTTGGAACTTGATGGGAGAAAGCACCCAGGTAAGCACTCCGATCGCCAGCGTGACTCCAGTCAGCAGCACCACCTTGCCCGTGAACAGCAACGCGCGGTAGTAGGCTTCAGAAAGGCTCGCACCTGCGCGCATCTGCGCCAGGACGATGCTCATCACATACAGAGCGTAGTCCACACCAATGCCCACGCCGAGCGCGATCACGGGGAGCGTGGCGACCTTGACCCCGATGCCCAGAACAACCATCAACGCCTCGCAGAGAATCGATGTCAACACCAGGGGAAGCATGGCGCACAGCACCGCGCGCCATGAGCGGAAGGTGATGAGACACAGCAGAGTCACCGCGGCATAAACCCACAGCAGCATTTCACGATTGGCTTGGTGGACCACGATGTTCGTCGCGGCCTCGATGCCGGCGCTGCCGGCGGCGAGCAGGAACTGCGCCTCGGGCGTGCTGTGCTCCTTCGCGAACGAATCGGCCAGCGCCACCACGCTGGCGAGCGTGTCGGCCCGGTGGTCCTTGAGATAGACAAGGACCGGCAGCAACGAACAACTTTCGTTGTACAACCCGCGAGGCGCACCAGCAGTGACGCTATTGAGCATCTGCTGATTGGCGATGAGGTCGTACCACTTGGCGCTCCCCTCGTTGAGCCCCGTGAGCATGCGGCGGTTCAGGAGTGCCAGTGAACTGGTCGAATCTACACCAGGCAGTCCAGACAGGGCCCACTCCAGAGCGTCCACCCGCATCAAAGTGTCGTACTGCGCGCATTGGCCTGGCGGCGTCTTGACCATGACGGCGAAGAGGTCGCTGTTGGCGCCATAGTGCGCGGCGATGAAGGCATTGTCCCGGTTGTAACGGCTGTCCGCTCGCAGCTCGGGCGCACCGGGGTCGAGGTCGCCGACCCGGAGATCCAGGCTGACGACGAAGCCCGCCACGCCCAGCGCCAGCGCGCCCGCGATCGCACCGAGCGCCCAGCGGCGGCGCGTGAACAGGTCTAGAAAGCGCCACAGCGGATGCCGCTCGGCCCCTGCTTCGTCGCGCTGTTCGTCCCGCAGGCTGCGCGCTGCGGCAGTAGGACTGACGCCGATGTAGCTGAGAAGGATCGGCAGCAGGATCAGGTTGGTGAAGATAAGGACAGCGACACCGATGCTTGCGATCATCGCCAGGTCCTGGATCACCTCGATGCGGATGACTGCCAGGACGCCGAAGCCAACCGCGTCGCATAGTAGCGCCGTCAGCCCGGCGAGGAACAGGCGGCGAAAGGTCAGCCGGGCGGCGACCAGCTTATCCATTCCGCGCCCGATGTCCTGCATGATGCCGTTCATCTTCTGCGCGCCGTGGCTCATGCCGATGGCAAACACCAGAAAGGGCACCAGCACCGAGTAGGCGTCGAGCTGCTTGCCCAATACTGTCAGCAGGCCGAGTTGCCACACCACCGCCACCAGCGAGCACGACACCACCAACAGTGTGCTGCGCGCGCAGCGCGTGAACAGGTACAGCGCGACCGTCGTGAGCACAATGGCCACCGCGAAGAACAGCAAAATGCTCTTCAGCCCGGCCATGAGGTCGCCCACAACCTTGGCGAAACCGGTGATGTGGATCGTGACGCCGCGCGCCTCGTATTTGGCGCGCAGTGCTTCCAGCTGTTGCGAAAGTGCGCTGTAGTCGATCCCCTCCCCGCGGCGCGCGCCGTCCGGCAGCAACGGCACATGGATGATGCTCGACCTGCCATCCAACGCCACGAGTTGCCCGATCTCGCCCGAGCGCGCGACATTGGTTCGAAGTTCCGCGAGCTTCGCGTCCTTGCCGTCATAGCCGTCGGGGATGACCGGGCCTCCATCGAGCCCGTCTTCCGTGACGGCGACCCAGCGCACGTTGGGCGTCCAGAGCGACTTCATGAACGGCCGGTCGACGCCGGGCAGCAGGAAGACCTCGTCGCTCAACTGGCGCAGCGTGTCGAGGTAGGGCGCGTCGTAGATCTCCCCGGCAGGATTGGCGACGGCGATGCGTAGCGCATTGCCCAAGCCGGTCAGCTCGTCCTTGTTAGTCAGGTAGTTCGCGATGAACGGATGCCGGGTCGGAATCATCTTCTCGAAGCTGGCATTCAGCTTCAGCGAGAGAGCCTGCCAAGCGAGGACCAGCGTGATGACGGTGAATAGCCCCAGGGCCCAGGCGCGGTAGTTGAAAATCGCGCGCTCGGCCAGTGATCCGCCACGGGGATCGAAATCAACGTTGCTCATGGGGCCCTGCTCTTTTCCAGTCGAACCGGGCCATAGGCGCCGGCAGCCACGAACGTGCCGTCGGCAGCGGCGACCAGCGAAGACATGAGCGGCACCGGTGGCAGCCCCAGTGGCGTCGCTGCCGATGCGCCTGGCGCGGCGGCAAAGACCATGCCGGCTTGGTTGGCCAACAGCACCCCACCGTCCGCCCGCGTCGCGAGCGCGTTGACCGTCAGGGGCGCCGGCAACGCCAGTGGCTGGAAGCTTGCGCCGCCGTCAGCGGAGCGAAATGCCTGCCCCCGCAAGCCTGCAACGATGACGCTGTTGTCGGACGAGGCGTGGACGGCGAAGAAGCTACCGTTGTAGGGCATCGCCACCGATGTGAAGCGCGCGCCCCCGTCCGAGGAACGTTGCACCAATCCCTGCTCTCCGACAACCACCACGACGTCGCCGAAGCCGCTGATCGCGTTCAGGTGCAACCCCTTCGGGTTATCAAAGCGGTCGAGGATAGGGGTCCAACTTGTGCCGCCGTCGTCCGTCCTGAGCGCCAGACCGTAGGCCCCGACGACGAAGACTTCCTTCTCAGACTTCACATACAGGTCGAGCAAAGGCTTGTCCGGTCCGTCGAGCACGAGCTGCTGCAGTTGCTTCTCGGCAGCCGCACTGCGATGCGGACCAGGGCGCTTTAACAGATCGATAATTTCGCGGCCATCGAGCTGGCGAGTCCAATGTCCGCCCCCGTCACGGCTGTGCAGCACGACACCCCCATGGCCCAAGGCCCAGCCGCTTTGCGCATCGGCGAAACGCACTGCCGTCAGCGTGACGCTCACGGGCACCGGCACCTGCCGCCATGCGCGGCCGTCATCGTCCGACAACAGCACGACGCCGCGTTCACCCACCGCCACCAGCCTGGACCCCGCGCGAGCGACGCCCAGTGTCAGCGCATGCTGTGCGCGAGCCGTCTGCAGCGCAGGCCGGTCTATTGGCGACGCCATCGGCGGACTGGCGTGCGCGGCGCCGCACAGCAACGCCAGTAGAGCCGGATACAAACCTGGCTTCATCACCGCACGCCTTCCCCAGCGAGCGCATCAGGGGTGAAGGTGCTGTCTTTGTAGCGGGGTACGAGTTGGTATTGGATCGGCGCCTCGGTCATGAGGCCTTGCACGAACCATGAACCCGAAAGGAGGTCGTAGTAGCCGAAGGTGTTCGATGCCACGCCGGGCATGTCGGGTGCTGCGAACGGCAACTGGAAGATCGTCTTCCACAACTGCCCCTTGGCGTCCCAGCGGTCGGCCAGTACGGCGTACCACGAGTCTTCGTCGACGTAATAGAGGCTTTTGGGCGTCACGTGGCGCTGACCGGCTCGCACGGCGGCCTCCACCAGCCAAACACGGTGCAGCTCCCAGCGCAGCTTCTCGGGGTTCATGTGGTTCTTGCCCAAAACCTCGTCGTCGCTCGCCGCCGTCTGGACCGCGTTGGTGTTGTAGGGAATCAGAATCTCCTTCTTGCCGAGGATCTTGAAGTCCGTACGATCGAGGCGTCCGATGAAGACGAAGGTCTCGTCGAAATTCATCAAGCCGGCGGTGGGTGGCGAAGGCGTGTCGCAACAGGCGTTTGGCAGTTTGCGCACTCGCCGTTGGCCCGGCAGGTAGACCCATACCTGCGTCTTGTCGCCATCCACGTTCTCGCGCCCGGCAATGGCCTCTCCGGCGCGCAGAGGCGGCCCGCTCGTCAGAATGCGCAACGTCCAGTAGTCGTTCTGCTTCTCGAACTCTGCCGGCGAGCCTTGAAAGTAGTACGGCATCTGTTCGTCAGTGACGGACTCTCCGATCAGCACACGCTGGCCCGCAGCCGTGGTCTGGTACGCACGGACCCCGGTCTTGATGGCACCCCCGCGCCAGCGCAGAAGGTGATTGCTCATCACTTCTGCACCGCTCTGGGGAATCGGGAAAGGGATCCCGCCAAAAGCTCCTACCGGCTTGTCCGCTTCGATCTTCGCGGTGGTCGCGTTCTTGAAGGTGTTGTCGTATACCCATTGCGGCGCGGCTGCGGTACGCCGTGTCGGATAGACCTCAAGCTTGTAGGTATCCGGAAACTTTTTGAGCAGCGCCTTCGTGCCATCGGTCAGCTTGTCGGCGTACTGCTCCATGTTCTTCGCCGTGACCGTATAAAGCGGCTTGTCGGCGGCGAACGGGTCGGGCCGCTTGGCGCCCGACTTGTAGTTTGCGTAGGGAATGGGCGCCCCGGTCCACGCGGGGATCGAGCCGTCCTTGTTGCCTGCCCGTTCTGCCCCGAGAGGGGTCAGCTCGCTTTTGAGCTTGGCCGCTTCTTCGTTCGATACTGCGGCCTGAGCAGGGCCCCAAGCCAGGGCGCACACGAGGCTGGCCAGGAGGATTGACGGTCGGTAGATCTTCATGCTTGTCTCCATCAGAAAGTGCGACGCAACGAGAAAGCGACAAAGTCGCGGTCTTTAAGGGACTGTTGGTATGTGTATGCCGTGGCGGTCGGGTTCAGGACCGGGGCCGCGGTGCCAAAGTAGTGGGTGTAGGAAAGCGTGAAGCGCCAGACGTCGAGGTAGCTGCCGTTCAGACCGATACTTAAGTCACCGCCGCCTGCAGCCGGAAAGTTCCCAGGCCCTAGCGCGCGGGAGCGGGAGCTTGAAGGCGCATAGCCAACGCCGACCGGAACTCCGAGGTCTAACCCCGGCAGCACTTGCCGATAGGTTGGCTCAAGGGTCATCCGAAACGCCACCGCGTCGCGGGTCGAATTGGTGTCGACAGCCGCCGCGTTCTTTGTGACGGAAAGGACGCGATTCCAGGCAATCTCCGCCAGGAGACTGGCCTCATTCCACAAGGGAGTGCGCTCGAGCGTCGCCAGCGTATTCAGGTTGAAATGTGCCGTCCTGCCGACTGCGTATCCCGGGTTGTTGCTGTTGTTGGTGGGTGGAAATCCCAGTGCGCTGAGGTCTGCTGCCTGTGCACTTGCCAAGTCCTGATTGTTGCGGATGGAGCCTTCAGCCGCGAAGTTGAAATTGCCAAACGACCGGGATGCACTGACGCCAAATGCGGTGATGCCTTCGTGATAGACCAGTCGGTAGCTCGCGGGCAGAGGAGCATTGATGATCGGGTTAAAGGCGATGTTGCTCACGAGCTGGGGCGTCTTCTCGTGGAACCGCACCGCGTAGAAGCCCAGATCGGTCTCGTCGAGACGCCATTTCAGCTGGATACCGCCCTGGCCGCTATTCTTGGCGTCCCTGTCCTCAAGGCGCGGCGCGCTGCCAAGCGGACCCAGCAGCAGTCTCTCGCCCCCGTCTTGCAGAGCGTCCGACTGCGAGAAGTAGCTTCCCACGGCGGGAAGGCGGTTGGGTTTGAACTGGAACTGGTAATACGCGCCCACCGATACGTTCGAGTTGATCTGTACCTGGCCCGATGCCTGCGGCACCGGCATGATGGCCTCCTTGAACTGGGTACCCGGAACGGAAAGCAGCTTGATCACGTCCACCGGCGCCTGCGCCGCAGCGATGCCATTTACGCCATAGAACAGCGTTTCTCCATACAGTTGAGAGTGCTGCCCCACGCGAACACTGGCGGTGCTCTGCCCAAGATCGAACTTGCCAAACACAAATGCATCGAGCACCTCCGCCTTGCGGCCGTGCAGGTTGCGCGTTGCTTCCGTGAACTCGTTGTAGGGCACCGAAACCTGGTTGGGAAACGCGCCTCCTTGGAAACCGGGGTTGTCATTGGAGCGGTTGTAGACACTGTCATACCAGGCAGCGCCGCTCAGGCGGGCCCCATAGCCATCGCGATGGACCAAGTCGAATTCGGAGAACAAGTCGAATCGGTTCGAGATGAGTCCCTTGTTGAAATTGCGATCGCCGTCGTCGTTGTTGGCTGCGGTCGGGGCGATGAGCGCCGGGTTCGCGTCCTTGAGTCGGAACGCGTTCGAATACTTCAGAGTGTTGTCCCATCGGGCGGTGAGATCGGGGTTCCCGAGGTCTATCGACATCGCACTGGCCTGTGCGCAAGCGAGGCTGGCGGCGTAAGCCAACGCGTGGCGCATGCGAGCGTTGCTCTTCATCTGTCTCCTCATCGAAGTCTCCTTTGTTGGATTCGTGTTTTCTCTCTGCTGCTGCCGACGTAACGTGTCGGCGCAATTCACATCACTTCGCTGCGGCGTTCGCGTTCAGCACGCCGCGACGAATCTGGTCCTGCTCCAACGACTGGAAGAGCGCCAGGAAATTCCCCCCTCCGAAGCCTTCGTCGCCCTTGCGCTGGATGACTTCGAAGAACACGGGGCCGAGCACTGTCTCTGAGAAAATCTGCAGCAGGAGCCGCTTGTTTCCGTCGCTCGAGTTGCTTCCATCGAGCAGGATGCCGCGCGCCTGCAGCGCAGCGAGGTCCTCGCCGTGGCCGGGAACCCGCTTCTCGATGCCGTCGTAATAGATGTCGTTGGGTGCGGGCATCGTCTGGAATCCGGCCAACTGCATGGCGTCCAGCGTGGTGAGGATGTCGTCTGTCAGCAGCGCAATGTGCTGGATGCCCTCGCCGTTGAACTTCATCAGGAACTCTTCGATCTGACCAGACCCCTTGGCCGATTCCTCGTTCAGCGGGATGCGAATCAGATTGTCCGGTGCCGTCATCGCTTTGGATGCAAGTCCGGTGTACTCTCCCGCGATGTCGAAATAGCGGATCTCTCGGAAGTTGAACAAGTGTTCGTAGAAGCGTGCCCAGTACGCCATGCGCCCGCGATAGACGTTGTGCGTCAGGTGATCGATCAGCTTCAGGCCGTGTCCCCTCGGATGGCGGTCAACACCTTCGATGAACTCGAAATCGATGTCGTAAATCGACTTGCCGGGTTCGAATCGATCGATCAGATACAGTGGGGCGCCCCCGATCCCCTTGATGGCGGGCAGGCGCAACTCCATCGGGCCAGTGGGCAGTTCGACGGGCTGTGCTCCAAGTTCGAGCGCCCTCGCATACGCCTTGTGCGCGTCCTTGACGCGGAACGCCATGCCGCAGGCCGAGGGCCCGTGCTCTGCCGCGAAGTAGGCATGGATGCTGTTCGGCTCGTTGTTCACGATGAAGTTGATCTCGCCCTGCCGGTACAGCACCACGTTCTTCGAGCGATGCACCGCGACTTTGGTGAAACCCATCGTCTCGAACAAGGGCTCGAGCATGTTGGGGATGGGCGATGCGAATTCGACAAACTCGAACCCCATCAGACCCATCGGATTGGTAGACGATTCAGACACTGTGAGCTCCTGGAAAAGATTCGAAGACCCGCCCTGCATTGAGGATGCCGGCTGGGTCGAGTGCGTGTTTGAGGCGGCCCATCAAGGCGATCTGCGCCTCATCGCGGCTGTGGTGGAGGAAAGGCCGCTTGACGACGCCGATGCCGTGCTCCGCGGAGATGCTTCCGCCGGCTCGGCCCACGGCGGCGTAGATGAGCTCCTCGATCTCGAGCATTTGGGCGTCATCGCGGCACGGGCCCGATAGCAAGTGCAGGTTGCAATCGCCCAGATGGCCGAAGCACAAGTGCTGCAGGTCGGGGTAGCGGGTTTCTAGGTCCGCGATCGCCGCCTCGACAAAGCCGCCCATGTGCGACAGCGGTACGCTCACGTCGAAGGCAACATGCGGCTTGAACTTGCTCAGCAGCTCCCCTATCGCTTCGCGAATCTCCCACAGGGACTGGGCCTGGTCGAGAGATTGCGCGATCACCGCATCGTCGACGGTTCCGTCTTCGATACAGGCTTCGAGTAGCGACTCGACTCCTACAGCCGAGGTGGGTTCATCAGCGCCCAAGGTCTCAATGAGCGCATAGACCGGATAGCGGCCGGTCAGTGGCGGTGTCGCACCTACGGCGTCAAGCGCGGCTTGGAAGTAGTTGTCCCACATCAGTTCGAAGGACGACAGACCAGGCAGTCGTTGTCGCGCACGTTGCAACAACCGGGTCGCCGCATCGAACGACGGCAGCGCGCACAGGACGGTTTGGCTCGATAGCGCCAGTGGCACCAGAGCGAGCGACAGGCGCGTGATGACGCCCAGGGTTCCCTCCGAGCCGATGAATAGGTGCTTGAGATCGAATCCCGCGTTGTTCTTGACCACACGGTCGAGCATCGTTAACAGCGTGCCATCCGGCAGAGCCACCTCGAGGCCGAGCACCTGTTCACGCATCATCCCGAAGCGCACCACACGATTGCCGCCCGCGTTCGTTGCTGCATTCCCTCCGAGCTGGCAGCTGCCGCGTGCACCGAGGTCGAGCGGAAACGACCAGCCGAAGGCCATCACATGCTCATGGAGTTGCTGCAGCGTCACGCCCGCCTGCACAACAATCGTGCCGCCGACCTCGTCTATCGGCTCGATCCGGGTCAGCTTGCTCAGCGACAGCACGACCTCCCCGGCCTGAGGATTGGCGCCTCCTGCGAGGCCCGTGAGACCGCCCGAGACCACAACGCGCTGACCGTGCCGCTCGCACAACCGCAGCGCCAGTGAAACGCCTTCGGGCGAGGAAGGCTGCAGCAAGGCCGACGGGGCCGCGGCGGCGATGCCGCTCCAGTCCGCCAGCGCCCGGCCATGCAGCTCGTCGCCGCAGAGCACAGCGGCGTCGCCGAGGCCCAGGCGCAATTCGCCCAGCAAGGAGTCGAGGTTCATCGTGGTGAGAGGTGTCTTGTTTTATTGCAATCAGGGAACGGCCCTGATCGGAATCGTCGATGCAACCGTCGCCTCAGTTTTTGCAGCAGCGGCCGCCACGGCGTTCTCCTTCTCGATCAGCCGTTGCAGCACCCGCCGGCAGCGCATCGCACCGGCATCGATCGGCAGCAGCACTGGCTTGGCGGCCATCAGGTCCGTCGTTCCCATGTACCGCTGCTGGGCCTCCACCATCGGCTTGTCCTCGTTGGTGAAGACCCCCGCCAGCATCTGCGCGGCCATGTCATTGAGCGGACCGTTGGCGACGTCGAAGTCGCGGCTGTTGAGGAAGAAGTAGTGCGTGGAGGTTTCGCTCTCCGGGGTCATCAGGTGGAGGTTGGTGGTGTTCACTCCCTCGTCGCGGGGACGGCCCGCGGTGGTGGCGCCATTCTCCAAACGCATGTATCCCGGTGCGTGCCACATCACCTCGGTCCACTGATCGGCGAGCGCGTCGGCGTCGGGAAGGTAGGCAGCGAAGCCGGGGAAGGCCTTCGAGTTTGGCGACCACCAACAAATCTGGACATCGTCGCCTTTGTCCGCGAAGGTGGCCTTCACCTTTGACAGTTCATTGGCCCCGAGCGTCGTCGGATGCAGGAAGTCGACGTGGCTCAAGTCCATGATGTTGTCGGAGAGCAGCTGATAGTTGCTCCTGGCCAGCGTGTAGCCCTTGCTCATTTGCGTGGGCACCAGGTCGTCGGCGAATGAGAAGTCAGGGATGCGACTCGGATCGGCCAATGCAGGATCACCCATCCAGACCCAGGCGATGCGATGCCGTTCGACCAGCGGATACGCCTTGACCTTCGCGGCAGCCGGAATTGCGCCGTCTTGATGGGGGTTGTGCACGCACTTGCCGCTCGCGTCGTAGCGCAAGCCGTGATAGGCGCAGGCCACGCTATCGCCGCAGTGGGTGCCCATGTGCAGCGGCGCGAAGCGATGCGAGCAGCGGTCGCTGATGGCTTTCAGCTCGCCTTGGGTGTTGCGGAAGAAGAGCACCGGCTCCTCGAGCAGGGTCCGGTGAAAAAGGGCCTCAGGGGCGATTTCGTCCGCCCAGGCGCCGACATACCAGGAGTTGCGCAGATAAGCCATGATGTCTCCAGAACTGTTTTAGAAGTGCGTCAGCTGCCTGGCGCGACCAGCCACCGATGCCCCCAGACGCTGAACCGATCGAGCTGACGCGGCTTCCATTGCTCGTCAAGTTCGATGGTTCCCGTGCCAATCTCCCATGCGAAGCCGGAAGGGGTGGCGGCATAAAACGAGAAAGCGTGTTCCGGGTGCGAGCCGAGTTCCTGCAGGATCGGAACGCCGGCATTGCGGGCGCGGTCGAACGCCTGACCAACCTCCTCGACGCTGTTGACCTCCACCTGAAAGTGCGCAGTGCGCTTGGGCAGCGTCACGCCGTGCAGGAAGCCGAAGGAGTGATGCCGCCGGTTGAGCGACATGAACGCGACGGTGGGCTCGACGCCCATTACGGCCTGCTTTGCGACGTCGGAGAGGCGTGCGCCGAGCACACGTTCGTAGAACCCTTGCGTGCGGCCCAGGTCCGCGCTGGGAAGGATGATGTGTCCGACGCCGAGTTCGTCCGCCTCGAACCCGCCCGGCACGAGCGGAGATGCGAACTCAGCATCTGCTACTTTCTGACCGTAAGCCAGTTCCAGTGGCGATCCGTCCGGGTCGACGAAGCGCACGAATCGCTGCACCTGACGTTCTCGCGCTTCGGCATCGCTCCCCTCTTCCGTGATCACGCCCTCAGCGGCCAGCCGCTGCAATGCGGCGTCGAAGCCGGCCTGCGTCTGCGAAACGAAACCGACGCCGCAGATGTCGTCAAGCGCGCCTTCCACGAGCTGGACCCGACTCGCATAGCGGTCCATGCGGAAGCCGGTAGTTGCACCACCGGTGGCGCCTGGCACCAAGCCCATCACGTCGGTCAACAGCGTTCGCCAAGCCTCGAGATTCGAAACTTCAAAGCGAAGATAGCCGAGGGCGTATTCGGTGGTCATGACTCTGTTTCCATTCGTTGTGTTCAAGGCAATCCAGCACCGCCAGCAGATGGTCGCGCCTGCACAATTCGGCCGACCGGGACGCTCGCGGAGCTGGCAAAGTCGTTTTCGGCCACGGCGAGGAAGAGCGTCTTGCGGTCGTCTCCACCGAAGACGCAGGCCACAGCCAGTTCTTTGTCGAACACGAGGCGGTTCCGCTCAACACCGTCTTTGCCGATGCACATGAAGGTGCGATCGAACAGGATGGCGACCCATAGAGCGCCTTCCGCGTCGAGGCACAGGCCATCAGGCCCATTGGGCAACTTGGCGTGAACGCGACGGTTCTTCAGTTCACCGTCTTCGCTTAGGTCGAAGGCGCTGATACGGTTCGCGAACGATTCGTTGATATAGAGCGTGCGACCGTCCGGAGTGATTGCCAGACCGTTGGCGAACATGATCTCGTTCGCCGCGATGCGCGGTTCACTGCCAGGCGTCCAGGAAAACAACCGACCGGACTTCGGCGTTTCTCCAGCTTCCATCACGAACCCCGTGTCCCCGACCCAGACACGCCCGCAAGCGTCGACGACCATGTCATTGAGTTGGCCGGTCGCGAGTGACGAAAGGTCCACGGCAAGTTCAAGGTCGCCGGAAGGCAGGACCCACCAGAGCTTGCGATCGACCGCGCCGGCGACGATCAGTCGGCCATCGGGAAAGAAAGCCAGGCCTGATGGCCGACCGGGTACCTGGGCCACCGTAAACGGCGCACTCCCCGGCACGACTTTGACGACCCGAAAGTTGTAGCAATCCGACAGATACAGTGCGCCGGCATGCCAGCGCGGGGATTCCGGCCAGGTGAAGCCGTCTGCAAAGAGGCTTGCTTGCATGGTGTCAGGCCTCGACGCGGACAGCACTCGGCGCGGCGAGCTGCGCGAACAACTGGTCGACGATGCGCGGGAGGTCGGCAACACGGCCCGCTCCAAACACATAGAAGTCCGGCCGTACGACCATCACCTCGCATTGGTGAAGTTCGAAGAAGGCGCGGTACTTTCCGTCAATATCAACGGCATCAACGCCCGAACCATCCTTCTCGCCGAGGTGGACAAACCGCGTCCCGAGGACCTCCAGCCGAGCGGTCTGTTCCTGCGACAGGTACTTCTCCGGCCGACCGCTGACCGACACCACCATCCAGCCGTCCTGATAGAACAGGTCTTCCAATAGCGCCCCTTCGCTCCCCTTGGCGACCTTGGCATTGAGCGCTAGGCGGCCGATCAGGGCAGGAGCGCGATCAGCGCTCTGGAGATCGAGCACGCCCTGCTTCAGATATGGAAACTCCGGCATCGGTGGCTTGAAGCCTGAGCGGAACAGCGCATCGCGTTCGGCGGCCTTCTGCTCGTCGAGCACGCAACTCACTTGGCCGCTCGCGATCGAAATCATCGTCCAGTCCTGCGTGTGGGGGTAGCGTTCGACCTGGTAGGTGTCCAGCAGCAAGTCAGCGGCAAGGCCCCCGACGACTGCATCGAGCCTCCAAGCGAGGTTGAGCGCATCGCGCACGCCGGAGCACATGCCCTGGCCCATGAAGGGCGGCTGCGTATGCGCAGCGTCACCTGCCAGCATCACCCGGCCTACGCGCCATTGCTTGGCCATGAGCGCGCTGAACTGGTAAAGGATGTGCCGCAGGATCTCGACATCGTCAGGTCCGACCCCTTCGTCTGCCAGCAGCGTCCAGGCGGTTTCGGGCTTGAGCATCTGCTCGGCAGTCTCGCCGGGGCGCAGCGACCACTCCCAACGGTGATGGTGCTTGCCCAGTGGAAGCGAAACGCGCGGCCGCTTGGGGTCGCAGATGTGGCCACAGTAGGTCTGCAGGTTCAGGGGACGCTTGACGCGGCAGTCCACGTCGAGCCACGTCTCCTTAAAGCCAAGGTCGTCGCATTCGATGCCAAGCGTTCGGCGCACAAAGCTGTTCGCCCCATCGGCACCCACGAGGTAGCTTGCCCGCAGCGACTGCGTCTCGCCTTTCTTGGCAGGCAGCGCAATGCCGGGAGACGCCTTCAACGACAGCTCCACGCCTTCGGCATCCTGAGCGAACGCCACTGCCTCCCAACCTTGGAGAAAGCGCACCTTGGGATGCGTCTTGATGGCGTCGGCGACTGCGCTCTCCAGCACCGGCTGGAACTGCATGTAGTCGGAGTGATAGCCGGAAACGGTTTCAGCGTCGGGTTTAAACTCGATCAGCAACTCGCCGTGTTGGTTCCGGTACGCGTACTCGGTGACCTTCACCGCGATCTCTGCGACAGGCGCCCAGGTCCCTAGCGATTGGAGGATGCGCACGATTTCGTGATCGACGTGTCCCGCGCGCGGATCGCCATAGAAGTTGGGATGCTTCTCGACGATGACGACCGAGCGTCCGCGGCGGGCCAAAGCCGCTGCGAGCGTCAGGCCCGTCGGGCCCATCCCGATCACGGCTACATCGTAAGTTTGCGTTGTCATTGGGTTGTCTCTGAGAAAAATGAGGGTTACAGCCGGACAGTCGCCTTGCCTTTGAGGTTCAGGATCTGTCGCGCTTCCGTGGGAGTGGCGATCTCCATGCCCAGCCGTTCGAGGACCTCACGGATCAAGGTCACTTGCTCGGCATTCGATTTGGCGAGTTGGCCGCGGCCGATGTTCAAGGAGTCCTCCAGGCCGACCCGCACATTGCCGCCCATCAACGCCGCCTGCGTCACCAACGGCATCTGGTGGCGGCCGGCACCAAGCACGCTCCATTGGTAGTTGTCGGCGCCGAGCAGCTTGTCCGCGATGTGCTTCATGTGCGTGAGGTTCTCGGGGTCCGGGCCGATGCCGCCCAGGATGCCGAGTACGAACTGAACGAAGGGATTCTTGACGTAGCCGCGGTCGACGAAGTGCTTGAGCGTGTAGATGTGACCCACGTCGTAGCACTCGAACTCGAAACGCGTACCGTGCGGCTTGGCCAAGCGTTCAAAGAGCTGTTCGATGTCGCCGAACGTATTGCGGAAGATCGCGTTGCGGCTCGCCTCGAGGTATCCAGGCTCCCAGTCAAACTTCCACTCCTTGATCTTTTCGACGACGGGGAAGAAGCCGAAGTTGAGCGAGCCGACGTTGCACGACGCCATCTCCGGAGAGACGTCGAGTGCGGCGGCCAGCCGTTCGTCCAGGCTCATCGTGTGAGCGCCCCCCGTGGTGATGTTTACGACCGCATCGGTCTCGGCGTGGATATGCGTCAGGAACTGGCGGTAGATCGCCGGGTCCGGCGTGGGTCGGCCGTCTTGGGGATTGCGCGCATGCAGGTGCAGTACCGCGGCCCCCGCCTGCGCCGCGGCGATGGCTTCGGTCGCAATCTGTTCGGGCGTGATCGGCAGGTAGGGCGACATCGTCGGGGTGTGAATGGACCCCGTGACGGCGCAGGTGATGATGACTTTTCGTGCCATGGCGAGTTCTCCTTGGCCGGTGTTCAGGTCGGCTCGGCGACGATGCGGTTTTCGATGAACCCGAGCTGATCGATCTCCGCGCGCACGACGTCGCCCACCTTCAGCCAGACAGGAGGCTTCATGGCGATGGCGACGCCGGACGGCGTGCCGGTGGCGATCAGGTCGCCGGGTTCCAGCGTGAACGCAGCGGACAAGTGCTCGATCTGCTGGAACGCGTTGGCGACCATGCTGCCGGTGGTGTCCTGCTGGCGCACTTCGCCGTTGACGATGAGGCGCATGGGCAGTGCGTGCGGGTCGGCGATTTCGTCGTCGGTGACCAGCCAGGGGCCGATGGGGCCCGTGGTGTTGAATGACTTGCCTATCGTCATGGTTGGCGAGCGAAGCTGCCAATCGCGCACTGTGAAGTCGTTTGTCACCATGTACCCGGCGATGACAGACCGCGCGTCTTCGGCTTTGACGTGGCGGCATCGCTTGCCGATCACGACGCACAACTCGACCTCGTAGTCGAGCTGTTCCGAAACGAACGGTATATGCACCGGATCGAAGGGTCCGTTGATGCAACTCACCTGCTTGTTGAACCACACCTGGGCCTCCGGCATCTTGAAGCCGAGATCGATCGATTCCTTGACGTGCTTCGCGTAGTTCATGCCGATCGCCAAGAACTTTGACGGGTTCGGCACTGGCGCCAGCAGGCGCACATCGGCAAGCGGAACCGTCACAGCGGTTTCAGAGGCCACCGCGCGAGCCCGATCCATCAACGCCGCCCCCCCTTGCAACAGCTCGAGCATGGTTGCAGGCAGTTGCCGATCCGACGAAGGGAGATCGATTACTTGCGCGCCGACAAGTTTGCCGATCGACACGCGGCCGCGATATGCGTAGCTGACAAGTTTCATGCGGCCTCCGCGCTCGAAGCGGCCACTTGGCCTTGGGACGACTCGCGACGCGCGCATAGCGCAGTCAGGGGAAGGGTCTTTGGGGAATGTGTGTTCACGGACTGGTTCCTGGGAGGCATGCCGTGACTCTATCGTGCATGTTTGCACAAACGCATTCTGGTTTATACCTACTCGTCAACTTTAGACGATTTCGTCATTATTGCGGTTGCGCGACAGGACGTGTGTTCCTGTTCGATATGCGACATCCAAGTGCAAAATGCACGAGGCGATCAACACTACGGGAATGACATGGAAAGATTGGAGGAGGTTCTTGAACCTAAGCGCCGCTCGCGCGCTCGCGGCGCGCTGACTCAGGCGACGAAACGGCTGCTGTCCAAGGGGTCGGCGATGGGCTTCACCATCGACGACGTCGTCCGCGAGGCGGATGTTGCTCGGGGAACGTTCTATAACCACTTCAACAGCCTTGAGGAACTCATCGACACGACGAAGGCTGCGGTTCAGGCAGATCTGCAGGAGAAGATCCTGGAAGCCGCTCTTGGCAGTCCCGATGCGCCGACGACCATCGCTCGCGGCGTGGCCACCACCATCCTGTATGGCTACCGCGATGTCTCCAACGCGCGCGTGCTCATCGACGTGCGGCCCGGGTTCGCAGATCCTGGTTCACCGCGCAACGCTATGCTGGTGCGAAGCCTCAACGAGGGTATCTCCGCAGGCCAGTTCAAAGTTCCGAGCCTTGACGCCGCTGTCGCTGCGGTGCTTGGCATTTGCGATGTCGGTACCACACGAATGATGGAAATTCATCATGAATACAGCGCCGTTCGGGAGTTGGCAAACGGCTTGTGCGTGCTGGTGCTTCGCTCGCTAGGAGCAGACGCGCGGCGGGTAGAGCGGATTGCCAAGGAAGCAGTGGACGAGTGCTTCGACAAGCCACTTGGCCGCCAGAAATAGTCAAACAAAAGCAAGAAGCGGGGCCTGGACCCAGGCGCCTGCAACGGACATCGACCGCGGGCCCTTTCGGCCGCTTCGGATACGAGCCCGAAAGCCCGCCGCATTCGACAGATCCTTGCGCTCGTAACGGCCGCCCTACCCTTCTACGCTGCGAGACCGATTCCTCATGGAATCAACAACTTACGCGCGCCATTGTCAAAGTTAGGCCCCAAATTTGATGGAATTCGGGCCTAACTTTGAACGAACTCTGAGTTCCTCCAAAGTTGTCGCACTTTCAAACCTAAGAAAATCAACAACTTGCGGGCGCCGTTTTCAGATTTACACCGGTCGAGTTTTCAAAGTTGTGCAGGCGCCGGTGAAGCGAGCACCCAAGGGCCGCCTCAAGGCTCCATTGACGTCCCCCTGCGGCTGAAGCGTTGCCGACCGATGGCACTCAACTGTTCTGGACAAAAGGCGTTCTTCCGTGTCAGAACTCGCAAAGTGACGCAGGCGGGCGTGTCTGTCGATTGGCTGCCGCGGCAAATAGCGCCCGCCACGCACTCCGCCGCGTGAGCAGCAGTAGGTCGCCCATCGGGTGACCTTCTAAGGCTTTGACTCCTTGTGGCTGCGCTCGAATCGGATTTGGCGCACCTGCTGTTCGCCCGTTTCCAGATGCGCTAGTAGCAACATGGCTGCCGGCGACAGATTCCTATCGTCTTGGAAACATAGCGCGAAACCCCGGCGCGCCCAAGGATCTGATAAAGGCAGTATTTTGATACCGAGACTGCCCGCCACCGGCTCCGCCACTTCGCGTGGAACCACGGCAATGCCCAGGTTGGCGCGAACGCATCGCATCGACGCATCGAAGGTGCTGACCACGGCACGGTAGTTGATCGGCTTGCCGATGATGGCGGCGGCGCGCGCCAGCACGGTATGCACCGCTCTGGATGCGGGTAACCCGACGTGATCGAATTCCATCGTCTGCTCGAAGGCGCAGCACTCGAGAGCTGCGATCGGATGCGACGGATGGGCAATGATCGCCAGATGGTCCCGTCGGTAAGCGCGCGTCTGAAGACCCTCGAAATCGGCCGCGTCCCAGCACACACCGATCGGCGAAACGCCCTCGCGGACGCCCCGCACCACATCCCGGCCGATCGCTTCCTGGATGTCGATGCGGATGCCGCGGTGCTCCGGCATCTGCAGGAAGCGCGCGATGTCGTCCGGAAGGAACTCGGCGATGGATGACACCGATGCGAGCACCCTCACCTGCCCCTTGATGCCCGTGCGGTACGTTGCCATGTCCCTTGCCACACGATCGGCGCCGACCAGCATGGCCCTCGCATGCTCGAGCAGGATCTCTCCGGCGCCCGTGGGTAGGATGCCGCGCCGGTGGCGCTCAAGGAGCTTGTTGCCCACCGTCTCTTCCAAGAGCAGCAAGCGCTTGCTGATCGCGGACGCGACGATGTTGTGGATCTCGGCCGCACGGGCGATGTTGCGCGAATCGCATACCGTGACGAACAGCCGGAGTGTTGTGAGGTCAAGGTCTCGCATCGCCAGAACCTGCTTCGGCCGGCCTCACATCATTTCCAATCCCCAGCATGGCTCACAAGGTGGGCTGCCGAACGATCCGCTACCGCATACAGGGTAAAAGTCGGGCTGGTACCGCTGCCGCCAGGGAAAAGCCCGCTGCCTCCAAGCACCACGTTGGGCACGTCATGACAGCGGCCATAGCTGTCGCAGACGGAACGAGCGGGATCCTTGCCCATCACGGTGCCGCCGATCAGGTGCCCTCCTGCGAGCGGCCCGTGCCACACCTCGCGCGATCCCGCAGCGCGCACGACGCCCTCGCCTTGCCTGATCAAATGCTCCCACAACTGCCGCGTCCCGTCGGAAACCCGGTAACTGAGTGCGGCCGAAGGCATGCCGTCGCTCGCCACCCTGGAAGAGACCGTCACCCGGTTTTCCACGCTCGGCACCTCGCCTGCGAATCCCGCCATGCTCGCCAGTCCGCCGCTCGCCCGACGCATGAATGCTTCCAGCTTCGCGCCGAACAGATCAGCACGCGTGTTCGCGATGCCGAGCAGATCGTTCGGCTTGATGGAAGGTGCGATTTGCCATTGGTAGGCGCCATACGGCGTATCTTGCTTTGCACCGCCCAATCCACCGCGATGGAGCAGTTGTCCCGCATTCATTCCCATGTACGGGTGGGTGGGCTCATCGAAGATGCCGTAGACGGGCGCGACGGCGTCGGCCGTCAGGTAGGCGCCGACCAGGCCGCTGCTGTTCGCCAGGCCTTTGCGCGAACGGTCGTCGGCCGAATTCAGGAGCAACCTCGGGGTTTGGATCACCGAGGCGGTCAGGATCACCAAGCGCGCGTCGATGCGCCCCGTGGCGCCGTCGGCGCGGTATTCCACCCCGTTCGCGCGCCCCCGCCGATCGCAAGTGATGCGGGTGACGGTCACGCCGGCATGGAATCGCGCCCCGGCCTGTTGCGCCGACTTGAAGTGCGTCACCAAGGGATTGGCCAGCGCGCCCGTCGGGCAGCCCGCTTCGCACCAGCCGTCGTAGACACAGCCGGGCCGGCCTCGGTACTCGCGCGAGTTGATGGCCAGGGGGAGCGGGGAAGTGGCCAGGCCGACGGCCGCGAATCCCTTGCGGAGCAGCTCAGCTTGCCGAAAAAGAGGATGCGGCGGCATGGGATAAGGGTCCCCCGGCGGTCTCCACGGCTCTGCCGCCGCGTCGCCCGCAATGCCCATTTCGGCTTGTATGGCGTCGTAGTGCGGTCGCAGGTCGTCGTAGCCGATAGGCCAGTCCAGGCCCTTGCCGTACAGCGAGGCCGTCCGGAAGTCCTCGCGCCTCAGTCTCAGCCATGTTCCGAAATGATGGATCGCCGCGCCACCGAACCCGCGACCCGTGGCATGGCTCTGGCTGAATGCGGCTTGCCCGGGCGTCTGCTCGACCAGGGGAGAGGACCACTTGAGCCGTCGCGCCCAGATCTGAGAGCTGACCAAATCGCCGAGGGTCCAAGCGGGCCCGCTCTCGAGCACGACGACCCGATGACCCGCCTTCGACATGCGATCGGCGTAGAGGCAACCCGCTGCGCCAGCGCCAATGACGACCACGTCGGCTTCACGTTCGATTGCGGTGCGACCTACCATGGCTTCACCGGCGGAATGTGCGGCATGTAAGGCATGTTCAGGCGCTCGAACCCCTTCATCGTCCCATAGACCACATCGACTGCGTCGCTGCGTACAACGAAGTAGAAGAGCGATGCCGGGATGCCGCTCCAGCCTGATGGAGGCTTTGGTGCGCCCAGCCCCCGCACCAGCGCTTCCGCTTCCGCTGCACCGAGCGACGCAAATGGCCGTCGATGTTGGGCGAGGCTGAGGGCATTCAGCGCGGCAAGCCCTGCCTTGTAGAAGCCCGCGTAGGGCGCCGGCCAGTCCATGTAGCGCAGCATCAGCAGGCTGTCGGCCGCGGCCACACCCAGGTGATGATCCACGAACTGCGAAATGCCGGCCTCGCGCGCGCCCGGCAGCAGCACTTCGCCAAGGGCTTCGAGCGTGGTCACCTCGCTGGCGCTGAGCACCTTGGGCGGCGCCCCCGCGGCGTGCGCCTCGGCTGGGCTGAGCCACGCCAGGGCCCCGCCAGCGTGCACGGCGACCAGACCAAGGCCCGCGTCGCGTAGGAAGTCGCGACGACCTTGGTCGGCGGCGACCATCGGTGGGATGCGAGTCACCATCGCCTAGTCCATTCGCAGAACGGTCTTGCCCGTCGCACCGCCGGCCAAGAGCCGGCGATGCGCCTCGGCCGCATCGTCGAGCTGCAAGACGGTCTGCACATTGGGCCGCAGTGCGCCCGTATCGGCCAGTTCGCGCAGGGTGTCGAGAAGATCCGGACGCAGATCGAAAGCGACCTCCTTGACTGTGACACCGTGTTGCTGCGAAAGCGCCGCGCGGTTCGCCATCTCCTGGGCGTCGTTTCGCAGGACAACCGCCATCACGCCTCCGTTGCGCAACACCTCGAAGCTTCTGCGATTGGTCTCACCTCCAATCGGATCGATGACGACATCCACGCGCTCCTGAAGATCCACGCGAAAATCCGTCTGTGTGTAGTCGATCACTTGGTCGGCCCCCAGCGATCGAACCAGCTCGACTTTCCCCGAACTGCATGTCGCCGCGACGTGGGCACCGCGCTGCTTGGCGATCTGGATGGCCGCTGCGCCGACTCCGCCTGCCCCGCCGTGCACAAGAACACGCTGGCCGCTCTGCACGTTGGCCAGTTCCGCAACCGCGATGTACGCAGTAGTCGCGGCCATCGGCAAGCCGGCCGCCTCTTCGAACGATAGCGTGCGCGGTGCATGGCGCATCAGGTTGGCATCCAGCACCAAGTACTCAGCATAGGTGCCTCCGTGCATGGGCGACAGCATTCCGTACACCCGGTCTCCTTCGTCGAAGCCCTTGGCGCCCTCTCCCAGCGCGGCGACGGTGCCGGCGAAATCGCCACCCATGGTCTGAGGCAAGGACAACGGGAAGAAGGCCTGCAGCCAACCGGAACGAATCTTGGCGTCGAAAGGGTTGACGCCCGCAGCCCGGACGCGCACCAACACCTGACCGGGCCCGGGGACAGGTGGCGCGATCTCGACGACGCGCAAGACCTCGGGGTCGCCATATTCGTGAATCTGCATTGCTTTCATCATGTTCTCCTTGTGTGTTCGGGATGTTCGGTTCATCGGGCGGCTGCCGCGAGGCGTACCAGCTGCTTGCCGAAGCGTCCCGGGGTAAAAAGGGCTGCAAAGGCGGCGGGCGCATTCTCGAGGCCCTCAGTGATCGACTCTGCACAGCGCACGCGTCCCTGGGCAAGCCAAAGCGACAGCTCGGCACTCGCAGACGCGAACTCGTCGGCGTGGTCGGCAATGAGAAAGCCGCTGAGCCGCACGCGCTTCTGGATCAACTGATAAAGGCGGCTCGGCACCATCTCGCTCGCCGCATCCGCACGGCCATAGCTGGCAATCACGCCGTAGACGACGGCACGGGCATGCACGTTGAGCAGATCCATGACCGCCTCGTGCAACGAACCGCCGACACCGTCCAGGAAGACATCCACTCCCTGCGGGCAGGCGCGCGCCAGTTGCACGGCCAATGGGGTCGCGATCGTGTGGTCGACCACCACATCGGCACGGATTTCGTCCAGCAGGTAGTGCGCCTGGTCCTGCCCCCCCACAATGGCCACGACCCGCGCGCCCGCCTGCTTCGCCAGCTGGCACGACACGCTGCCCACGGACCCCGCCGCGCCCGAGATCACGACCGTTTCCCCTTCGCGCGGCTTTCCGTGGTGCATGACGGTGAAATAGGCCGTCAGGCCCGAAGGCCCCAGCAAGCCCAGGCTCGTGGAGACGGGCGCCAAGGTGGGATCGACGGCGCGCAGCGTGCGACCATCGACGCGAGCCAGCGCCTGCCAGCCGAGTTCACCGGCCACGTACGTGCCGACCGGCAAAGCCGGCGCGCGGGAGGCCACCACCTGCCCCACGCCGCGTCCGATCACCACCGAACCCAGCGGCAGCTGCGGCGCCATGGAATCGTCACCCCGCATGCGAAGCCGCGGGAAAGGGTCCATCGACAGGTAGTGGGTCTCCACCAGGACCTGGCCGTCCTCGATCTCGCCGACCGGCGCTTCATCGAGCGCGAAGCACGACGAAGGCAGCGGCCCGTCGGCGCAGTACGCCGTCAATCGGACGCTGCGGTTGAGTGTGGTCTTCATGCGTACCTCCCGCCCGTTTCTACACCCCGAAGGAACTTCAGCACGACCGCGTTGAAGGCCTCGGGCTTCTCGAGATTGCTCACATGCCCCGCATCGCCGATGATTTCCAGCTGGGCCCCTGGGATCGCGGCTGCGGTGAGCCGCGCGACGTCCACCGGCGCGATCCGGTCCTCGCTCCCGACCACCACAAGGCAAGGCGCACGCACGCTGCCGAGCGGCGGGAAGCCCTCGTACCGCGTCACGGCTTCGAGCGTCTTCAGATAGGAGTCCTTGTGCAACTCGGCGACACTCTGCTGCAGCAGCGCCAGGCGCTCGGGCGAGATGCGGCTGCTCGCGAGTCCGCGCGCGAGCGCGGGAGCGATCTCGGCGAGCGTCTTGCCACCCAGCAGCGGTCGCTGGCGATCGGCCAGGATCGCGCTGACGTGCGCTTCGCGATCCGGACCGGAAGGCATCGCCACGCTGGTGTCCGCCAGTACCAATGACGCCACCTGTTCCGGATGACGGCCGTAGAAGTCGAGCGCGATGCGTCCGCCCATTGAGAGGCCGACCAGATGGGCGCGGCGGGCGCCGACATACGCCAAGACGCGCAGCAGATCGGCGCTGAAATCTTCGAAGCGCAACGCGCCTTCATAGTCGTCGCTGTCGCCATAGCCACGCGCGTCCCAGGCCACGGCGGTGAACTCGCCAGCGAAGGCCCGCAGTTGGTCGTGCCAATTTGCCCTGTTGCCGCCGATGCCATGCAGGAAGACCACCAACGGACCGTGTCCCTGCCGCTCGATGGCAATGCGCGGCGCAGGTCCGACGTGCTCGATCACCGCCGACTTCCCTGCCGCGAATTCAGAACAATTCACTTTGGAGCTCCCCGCGACGAACGACACACTGGTCGTCGACATGAATGTCGCAGTTGCGTACCGGCAGATCGAAGTGGCCGAGCGTGTGGCGTCCGGCACGCGGATTGGCACCGGTCGAATACAGGAAATTGCCGGCGTAGGCGCGCTGCTCGGTGCCGTTGGTGTCGCCCTTGTCATACATGACCAGGGACTCCCAGCGTGCCGCAGGGTTCATGCCCCAGCCCACGTGCGAAACGCCATACGCATTGCGATCGCCCCACGCCGCGAAATAGCTGCGCATCAGATCGGCATCGAGGCCGGTGCCCCGGATTTCCTGGACGAAGTCGTTCTCGATCACCAGGGTGACCGGTCGCTCCAGATAGCGCTTGAAGGTCAGGTTGATGTCGCCCTCGTCGAGCACGAGAACGCCGTTGACGGCGCCCGCCGCCGGGAAGCAACTGCAGATTCCGCCCGGCCAGGTCGCGAGCTGGCCGGGCTCGTCGCAGAACCCGACGTTGCCACCGACCATGGCGTCGCGCATGTCGATGCGCAGGTCGGAACCCGCGTCGGACCGCACATGCATCGACTTGGCGGCAAGCAACAGTTCTCGGCCCGCCCGGATTCGCCCCTTCATCGACGCATCGGCGACCAGCCGTTCCAGCGCCTCGGGATGCTCATTGCTGATGTAGAGCACTCGGGTCCCCGCCTGCCGGATCACCGGAAACTCCTTGGAGTGCATCAGGCCTTCCACCGTCAGATCGGCGACGAAGCTGCATGCGCTCAGCGCGTGGATGACGGGGGTCAGCTCGCCGATCGCAAACGACGAGCCCGTCGACCGCACCGGGACTGGCGCGTTCTGCGGGGGCGTCGGCAGCACCACGTGAAACGGCCGCGCGCCGATGCGCAGCAGCGCGAGCTCGGCCAAGTGGACATTGACCTGCCGGGACTGCGTCTCGGACAAGATGGCCACAGCGTCGCCGGCCTTGACCTGACACAGCGCGAAGCTGTGGACGAAGGCGTCGATCCACTTGCCTTCAATGCGTTCTGACAACATGTCGTGTACCTCTTCTTGTTTCGTTCAACTTGAAAGATCGATGACCAGTTCCACGCCCTCATCGAGCGATACCTCGATCCGCTGGCGCGCCTGGAACGACGCGCCCATGGCGATGGCACCCGTGGCGACCACTTCGCCCGCGCACAACGGCGATCCACGACGGGCCCGGTCGTTCGCGAGCCAGCGCAGGGCAGCGAGCGGCGCGACACCCGCGTCGACGGCCGAGCGGCTTGCGATCCGCACCCCGTCAGCATGGAGCGATGCCGATATCCCCACCAATGAATCCAGCTGCGCGACCGGTCGCGGGCGGCCCAGCAGCAGGCCGGCGTGCGCGCCGTTGTCCGCGACGATCGCCGCGCCGCCGAGCGCGATCGCGTCGCGATAGCTCGGTTGATTGATCTCGGCGCCCAGCATCACGCAGTCGATGGCGTCACGCAGTTCGGCGTCGGTCATCGCCTGGGGATCCGGAAGAGCGCGCGCCAGGCGCAGCACCAGTTCAGCTTCGATGTCCGGGCGCTGGCCGAAGGTCCGGTAAGTGGCGCGGCCGGACCAGAGGCTGTGTGCGAGCACCCGGCCAGACAAGGGTTCGTCAAGGCCCAGCATTCGCTGTGCGCGCTGCGTATTCGCGCCGACCTTGTAGCCAGCGGCGCGCCAGCTCATGGCGGCGACCAACCGATCCGCGATAGCGTAGGCGGCATCGAGCGAGGCCGGAAGCTCGTCGGCGGAAAGATCATCGATCTGTCGATGCTCCCGCCTGGCCGCCACGAGCCGGTCGAGCAGGGTTTGGGGCGTGCTCATGCCGTCCTCCTCATGCATGGCGGGCCTCCGTGCGCGAAAGCGGCTCCATCGCCCGGGCGGCCGACGCACTGTCAACGGACGATCCTTCGTCGTCGCGGAACGAGGGGTTCGCGCCAGCCTCACGCCAATAGAGAAAGCGCGCAAGCGCTGGGCTCACGACGATCGCACCGAGCATGCTGAAGACGAACATCACGGTGAGCATGATGCCCAAATCCGCCTGGTAGCGTAGAGGGGAGAAAGCCCAGGTCGCCACGCTGATCGAGAGTGTCGCGCCCGTGAAGATCACCGCGCGCCCCGTTTCGCTCAAGGCCTTCTGATAGGCCGGAAGGAAGGCCAGCCCCTCTTCGCTGCGCGCCTGCTGGAAGCGAGAGAAGATGTAGACGCCGTAGTCCACGCCGATGCCGACGCCCAGCGCCGCCACGGGCAGGGTGGCCACCTTCAGGCCGATGTCGAGCACCACCATCAAGGCATCGGCAAGCACGGTGACGAGGACCAGGGGAAGCAACACCACGACCGTGGCGCGCCACGACCGCTGCAATCCAAGCCAGCTCACCACCGCGACGGACAGGAAGACCCACAGCAGCATGGACCATTGTGCAGAAACCACGGTCTCGTTGACCGCCGCAGACACGCCCAATGGCCCGGCGGCGAGTTCGAATTGCAGCGGCCCGGGATGCTCATGCGCGAAAGTCTTCACCGTATCGATCAGCCGCGTGATGGTTTCGGCCTTGTGGTCGCTGGCGAAGACGTAGATCGGCATCACCTTGCAGTCGAGGCTGCGCAGGCCGGTGCCGGCGGGCACGTAGTCGACCGACAGCGCCAGAAGGCCCTCGCCACGCTGCAGCGCATAGTGCTTCGGATTGCCCTCGGCCCATGCCGCATTGAGCCCCTTCACCGCCGACGCAAGACTCACGACCGATCGGACCCCGGGTGTCGCGCTCAGGGTCGCGGCCATGCGGTCGAGATGACGCATCGTGTCGTAGTCCAGGCAGGCGTCGGTCTTTCCCGTGGCGACGACCACCAGCACGTCGGACGAAAGGTCGAATCTTGAGACGATCGCCCGCACGTCCGCGTTGTAGGTGGAATCCGAGCGGAGTTCGGAGGCACCTTCCTGCGTGTCGCCGACGATCCGATGCTGCGCAACGAAAAAGGCGCCGGCGCCGAGCAGCACGGCAAAGGCCACCACGCCCGCCGCAACGCGCGGGTTGGCGGTCCTGGCCAGCGCGCGCCACAGCCGTCCGCCCCCACCGGCGCTGCCTTCGCGCAACGCATCGGGGCGCGTGGGTGCGCTGCGCACCCAGGTCAACAACAGCGGCAGCGTCGTGAGCTTGCAGATGCTGACGGCTGCCAGTCCCAGAATGGCCATGAGCGCGATATCGCGAATGACGCCGACCGGGATCAGCAACAGCGTGCCGAATCCGACCACGTTGGCCGCGAGCGCCGACATGCCCGGTGCCCAGAGCTGGCGGAAGGCACGGCGCGATGCCTGCACGGCCTCGAGCCCTTCGCGCAAGCCCTCGAGCTGCATGCTGACGACCTGGATGCCGTGGCTCACAGAGATCGCGAAGATCAGGAAAGGGACGATCGCCGACAGCGGATTCAGCCCGCCCCCCACCAAGCCCGTGAGGCCGAGCTGCCAGATGACCGTCGATGCCGAGGTCAGCAGCAGCATCAGCGTGGGTTTCCACGCGCCCGCGTACCAGCGCACCAGCGCGAGGGTCACGAGAACGCTGACGCCGAAGAAGAGCAGCACCATCTGCCCGCCGGAGACGATCGCCCCGACCAACGGCGCGTAGCCGATGATGTGGACATCGACGTCGGCCTTCGCGTAGCGCGCGCGAATCTCTTCCAGCCTGCGGGCGGTATCGACGTAGTCCACCGGCAGGCCTGTCTGCGGATCCTTGTCTCGCAATTCGGCCACGATCAATGTGGCGCTGGCATCGCGCGAAACCAGGCTGCCGATCAGGTCGGCACGCAGCACGTTGCGGCGCACCAACTCCACCCCCACCGACGTCGGCGTGTAGGCCGGTGGAATCACCGGATTGGCCTCGAGACCGCCCTCGACGCTGATGGTGTAGCGCACATTGGGCGTCCACAGGGAGCGCAACGTCGTGCGGTTGACGCCTGGCAGGAAGAAGACGTCGTCCGTCGCCTTGCGCAGCGTGGCGAGGAATTCGGGCGAGTAGATCGTTCCGTTCTTGGCGCGCAACCCGATCGTGACCTGGTTGGGCCCGGCGATGAAGGCCTCGTGCTTGAACAGCGTCCGGATGTAGGGATGCTCCAAGGGCACCTGCTTCGCGAAGCTGCCGTCGATGTAGAGCCGCGAAGTCGCGGCCAGGGCCATCAAGGTGATGAGGGCCCACAGCGCCAGCCAGGTGCGCCGGTGGCCGAACACCAGGGCTTCGAGCCAGCGCGTCATCGCGCCACCTCGTGCATCGTCGGCGGCGCGCGGCCGATCAGCAGGGCGCCACCGCGCAGGCAGGCCAAGGCCGTGATCGCTGCGTGGTCGGAGCGCTCGGCGGGGGCAAAACTCCTGCCCGCGTCGCGGCTTTCGAGGACCGTTCCCTCTGCCCCTGCAATGACCACCCTGCGTGCGTCGAAGACGCAGGCGGCACTCAGTCCAGACTGACTGCCGGTCGGAACCGATGCCCAACTGTGCCCGCCGTCCTCGGAACGGTACACCGTGCCGCGCATGCCGTAGGCCAGCACCGCGCCAGGGAGCAGCGCGAGCCCCCAGAAGGAACCCCGGTACCCGGTCTGCGCGCGCTCGAAGCTCCTGCCACGATCGGCGGACCGGAAGATCACGCCCTCCTCGCTCGCAATGTAGAGCTCGCCCGCCGCGTTGCCGGCGACCGCCTTGAGATGGCCGTCGCCCTGGCCGATGTCGCGACGCTGGAAGGTCCTGCCGCCATCGACGGACTCGAGCAGCGTGCCGAAGGCCCCCACTGCAAACCCATGCGTGCCGTCGAAGAAGTACACCCCCAGAAGCGGGTCGACGGATCGATCGACCAGGCGCCGGTCGGCCCACTGCTGCCCGCCGTCTTCGGTCGCCAGGATGGCGCCGTGGTGGCCCACCGCCCAGCCGTGAACGGCGTCCGCAAAGTACACGTCCGTCAGCGTCTCGTCGGTCGGGACGGTCGCTGCGCGCCAATGACGGCCCGCATCCACCGAGCGCAGGACGGTGCCCCACTCGCCGACGGCAACGACGCTGTCACCGGCGCGTGCGGCGCCGATCAGCAGCTGATCCACCGGGGAAGCCTCCGGGGAGGCTGCCGCGAAGCTCAACGGCGGCACCAGGGCGGCGCACAGGGCCGCCGCAAGATATGTCCACTTCAAACTCATGTCTCCAGTCGCATCGGTCTATACCGTGTCTTGATTCAGCTGCGTAGCGAGTTCAGCGCTGGCCCCGGCGCAGTGAGTCCGGGGAGAAGGTCAGCGCGTTGAGCTCCGGCACGTCGTACTCGTACTTCTCCGACCACAGTTCCACGTAGTACTTGTCGTCGAGCAGGTCATAGTTCACCCGCATGCCCGGCAGGCAACTCGGGCGGTCGTA
This sequence comes from Variovorax davisae, assembly GCF_030316845.1. GTDB lineage: Bacteria > Pseudomonadota > Gammaproteobacteria > Burkholderiales > Burkholderiaceae_C > Variovorax > Variovorax davisae. Next base: position 467,581 of record NZ_JASZYS010000003.1, on the reverse strand, counting down.
GAAGTTCACGAGCTGGGTTTCGGAAGTCCGCCAGAGCTTGCCCTGCGCGTCATACATGTCGGCAGCGACGATGTACCAGCTGTCCTCGTCCATGTAGAACACCCGCTTCGGATAGATGTGGCGTTGACCGGGCTTGAGGGTCGCCTCGATCACCCAGACGCGGTGCAGTTCATAGCGCATGTAGTCCGGCGAGATGCGCGTCTTGCCAACCACCTTCGCTCGCTCCGCGGGCGGCACGTTCACGATCTTGTAGCCGTTGTAGCCCACGAATTTTTCGGCCTTGCCGGCAATCTTCCAGTCGTAGCGCTCCAGCGAATCGCTGAACATGTTGCGCTGGTCGATCGTGAGCAGCCCCTGCGAGTCCGGATCCGGTGCATCGTGGCGCACGTCGGGTCCCCGCAGCATCCGGCGCAAGGCCGTGAGGTAGATCCACCCCTCCCGCTGGCTGGTCGATGCATCGAGCGGGTCATGAATCAGCAGCGCATTGCCCTTGCGCCGCGCCGGTGCCTCGGTCGTCACCTTGGTCATGAAGTTGTATTTGTCGAGGCCGCCTTTGTCGTCCATGTGGTACGGGAAGATGATCTCCTCGATCTGCCGGGACGGCTCGAAGCTGCCGTCCGGGTTCACCAGGAAGCCGCTGTTCGTCGAGCGGAAGCGCGTGGCGCCGTAGAAGTTGGTCTTGTGGTTCCACATGGTCTGCCAGCCGTTCTCCGGGAACGGAAACGGAAATCCGCCCACGGCCCCCGACAAGGCGTTGCCATCGGCAGACAGCTTGGCCTTGCCGACGTTCTCCGCCGTCTTCTTGTAGCTCGAGTCCGGGTACGCGCAGGACCGATGCGTCGGATACACCAGCATCTTCTCCGCATCGCCGCGCTTGAGGAGCGCGATCTGGCCGGCCGTGAGACGGTCCTTGTATTGCTCAATGTTGGCGGCGGTGATGGTCGCGATCGGCTTGTCGGCCGCGAAGGGATCCGGATAGTGGACGCCGGCGATCACGCCCGTGAGGCCCGCGGGCACGCCGGTGAGTGGCTCCCACGCCGGGATGGTTCCGGCGCTGTTGCCCTTGCGCTCAGCGCCCACCGGCGTCACCGTGGCGGTATCGAGACGAGCGTCCTGCGGCGCCGCCATCGAGGGACTGGACACGACCGCCGCAGCCACCATGGCCAGCAGGGTCACGGGCGCAGCCAGCGCCCTGGCAAAGTTGGCCGCACATGGCTTGCCTGCACTGATGTTCATCTTGTTGCTCCTTCTGTTGTCTCTGCTCAGAACGCCCACTTGGCAAGCATCGAAAAATAGTCCCGGTCGCTCAGCACGAGATTGCCCCGGCTGGTGTGATCGGAGATGTTGGTGTAGGCGAACTCGAGGGTCCAGTCCGGCTTCTGCTCGTGGCGCAACTGCACCGCGGCCGTCGCGTTCAGGCGGCCCTTGAAGAACGGCGCCTGCGTCGGGTCGTCACCGAACACCCAGGTCTGCAGCACGAGCCGCGGAGTGACCGTGATGCTCGAACCGCCCACCCGGAAGTAGTCGACGGCGGCTTGCGCGATGACCGACCCGGTCCAGGCCCCCTTCACCGCCGTGGGCAGCACGAACTGGTTCGGCATCCCTGAATGGATCGCGTTAGCTTCGATCGCGACCAGGCCCCCGTTGGCGCCCAGCAGGCGTGGCAGGAAGTCACTGCCGGTCATCGCCTGGGTGAGCCCCAGGTTGAGCGCCCACTGGTCGACCCGCGTCCAGCCCTGCACATAGCCATTGGCCTGCGCCCGCAGCGGCGTCGACGCGAGCGGCGGCACCGGAATGTTGAAGGGCGCGGCGCCGAAGTCCACGCCGCAGTTCGAGGGCGCCCCCAGGATCGCACCACACAGCGCGGCATTGGTCCGCGCGGCGCCGACCGCGTTGGGGTCGAGGCCGATCGGCACGTCGTGGCGGTAAGCGAGCTCGCCGGTGAAGGCGGCCGAGCCGAGCCCGGTGCTGAAGCTCGTGCCGAGCGTCTTGACGTCATCGGGGAATTCCCAGAAATAGCTGGTCTGCCCGTTGAGACCCAGGCCGCTGACTTTGGCCGCGCGCTGCTGCAGGTTCTGAAAATAGAAGCCCAGGTTGACACCTTCCAGATTCAGAAAGCTCGCCAGGCCGTATTGCCCACCGGTCTTGGACTTCGGATCCGGGCCGCGAAACAGTGGCGGCGCGCCCGGCACGACTCCGACCGTGCCGGCACCCGCGCCCAGAATGTCGTTGTCGCTGAAGAAGGTGCCGACGGGGTCGTATTCGAACCTCAGCTTTTCGAGCTGGTAGAAGCCCTGGAAGCTCACGGTCGGATTGAGCTGCCAGGTCGCACCAGCCGAGGCGACCGGCAGCACCAGTTCCTTGAGCGAGACGCCTGCCGCGTGGCTCTTCCAGGACTGGATCGGGTTGAACATGTTGATGCCGCCTGGCAGGAACTTCGCCTCGCCCCACATGATGGTCTGCCGGCCGAGCTTGAATTCCAGGGCGCCGGCGTCCTGCAGGTCGAAGTCGCCCGCGTAGTACGCGTCGAGCAACTGCGCGCGACTGCCAACCGAATCACGAACTTCGGACCTCAGGATCCCGGGATACCAATCGAGCCCCCAGGTATTCCAATGGTCCATCACGGCGCCGTCGTAAACATAGCTCGCGCGAAGCAACACACGATGGTTCTTGTACTGCGCCTCTAGGGTGCCGAGCGCGATGGTCGGCGATGACACCAGGGTGCCACGATCCGAATTTAAATTGCCATCGTCTTGAAGATCGGTCGCCTGGAGGCCGCCGTGGCTGGGTCCGACCAGCTCGAGGTTTCGCCTCGAAGTTCGCCAGGTCAGCCCTTGCGACAGCTCGCCGTCGAAGGTCCACTTCACTCCGCTACCCAAAGATTCGGGCGACGCGGCACCGAGGGTCTGTCCCACAGCGGGCATACACAGCGCTGCAGCGCCCATCGCGGACAGGATCCTGCGACGGCGCGCGCGCCTCGTCACTTCTTTCATCTTTCGATCTCCTCCTAGTTGTATGGGGGCGGCTTGCGCCTCGACGCTCGCACGTCGGCCTGGCGAGCTTGGTTGGATCAAGTCAATACTGCGGCTGTGCTTCACCAGGGGCGTTTGCCCTGCGCGTATTGCACCCGGCCGACGAAGAACTCGTAGTCGTTGTCGGGCGGCACGATCCCGAGCGCACGAACCGCGCTGCGCGCCTCGTCCATCTCGTGCTGCTGCATGCGCATGACCGGCTGACGCGTGTAGCCGCCATTGCCCCCGGTCAGCCACTGGTAGTACTTCTGCTGAGGCCAGTGATAGGTGCCGAGCATCTGGGTGGGCATAAACTGCTTCTCGAACAGGAGCCGCGCCGGCGTCAGGCGCCAGAAGCTCTCCATCGCCTCGTCGCGCTGCCCGTCGAGCAGCTGCCTGAAGTAGTTCACGAGCCTGGGCTCGTCCGGCGACTGAAAGATCTCGTAGGCGCCGGGACCCGCCCATTGCTGCCCATAGCGGGTGACGGCCAGGGGAAACCAGCGCTCCCAAGGACATTGCACCAGGGCATGCTCCGCGCATCGCTCAAAGCATTCCGAGACGTAGGCCGGCTCGGTGATCGCGCACAGCACCGCGACCACGCGCTGGTGGCGCGCCAAGCGCTCCAGCACATCGAGTGGAAAGCCTCCCGCGCTGAAGCGCGCGAAGTTGTATTTGAAGCTTGGATAGAGAATGAAGCCGACCTGGGCCGCCTCAAGCATTTGAAGAGTCGCGCGCTCTACGTCGTCCGGCGACGGCGGGTAGTACGAAGGCGGATAGCCGACCAGCGCGAGGTCGCACCCCACCTTTTCGGCATGCTTCAGGAACTCGACATTGCGATCGAGCGTGTCAAACATGGCCGTCGTCGAAACCAGGATGCGACCCTTGGCCGCATCGGCCACGATCTCGACAAAGCGCTTGGCCTCATCGAACGTGAGGCCCGCCTCGGTCGCGCAATGCGTCGACACGAAGCCGTGCCGAATGCTCTGTTCCACGTCCCGGCGAATGCCCTCTTCGCACAGTCCCGAGAAGTCCGCGAGGTACGAGGGAAAGAGCAAGTTCTGGATGCCTCGCAGGCGCTCGCGTGCCCATGGCTTGAGTTCGGCTCTGTGTTTGGGTGCTGCCACTTCGCATCTCCTGGGTCTCTCGACCCGGTTCATCTATTTGGTTTAGGTCTCAAGGATGTTATGAATGCAGCGTGTTGCGCGCCAATGAAATGCGTGCCTCGTGCCATAACTTCGCGTGCGCTTCATGCCGCAAGGCTGGACCATTGCTTGATCACATGCTCGGCGCTGCGAGCCGCGAGCGCATGGAGCGTGAAGGTCGGGTTGACGGCGCCGACGCTCGGGAACAGGCCCGCACCGGCGATCAGCAGATTGGTGTGTTCATGGCAGACGCCGAAGGAGTCCGTCACGGAAGCGGTAGCTTTCTCGCCCATGAGGGTCCCGCCCGCCAGGTGTGCCAGTCCGCGTTGACCCAGCCAGTTCTCACGGCTTCCCGCCGACGCGAAGAGCGCGAGCGCCTCGCGGCCCGCGAATGTCGCCAAGGCCCTGGCCTGCTCGTCGAGCGTGTGCGTGATGCGCACCTGCGCGATACCGTCGCGGTCCACGCGCGGGCCCAGTTCGATCCGATTGCGGGCCGAGGGAACGGTCTCGCAGATCGCGCTCATCGTCGCCAGATGATGGGCGGCGCGCGCCATGAAGCGATGGAGTTCACCGCCCATGAGATCCGCACGCGTATTCGCGATGCCAAGCAGGTCGTTGGGCTTGAGTGCGTTCGCAATCGCCCACGTCACGCTGCCGAAAGCACCATCGGCACGCCGCTTGCCATAGTGGTCTTGGCAGATGAGTTGCGCGCCGCTGGTGCCCAGGTGGCACTGCGTCTTGTCGTCGAAGAAACCATGTGCAGGCACCATCACATGGGCCGCGATGTTTCGCCCCACCATGCCGCTGCCATTCGCGAGACCTTTGGGCGACGCGGGCGAGGCCGACTGCAGCAGGATGCGCACGTTCTGCACCGGCCCGGCCGCAAGTACCACCGAGCGCGCGCGGATTGCATGCGCGCGGCCGTCGGCGTCGACGAACTCCACCGTGCGCACCCGGCGTCCACGCCCGTCTGCCAACACGCGACGTGCGCGGCAGTGCTCGTGCACCACCGCACCAGCCTCGAGTGCCTGAGGAATGTAGAGCGCGAGCGGATTGGCCAATGCCATGAGCGGACAGCCGGCGTCGCACCAGCCGTCGTTGATGCACGCCGGCCGCCCCTTGTAGTTCGCCGACAGGATCGCCGCGGGATAGGGCGCTGTGCGCAGCCCACGCTTCTCGAAGCCACGACGCAGCAGCGCGCCCTGGTTGAAGACCGCCATCGGCCCGAGCGGATAGGGCGCGCCTGGCGGCCGCCACGTCTCCGCGACCGCATCGCCCGAGATACCAACCTCTTCCTGGATCTTGTCGTACCAGGGTCGCAGGTCCGCATAGGTCAACGGCCAGTCGAGGCCTTGGCCGTAGGTCGAACGCATGCGGAAATCCTCCGCATGCATGCGAGGCCAACCGCCGTAGTGGTGCAGCGAGGCGCCGCCCACGCCCCAGCCATTCGCCATGTTGAATCCGTAGGGATCTTCTCCGCCGGGCAGCACCGCGGGGCCGCCCCATTTGATGCGGCGTGCCCAGATCTGCGAACTCACGAGGTCACCTGCGTTCCAGCGCGGACCCGCTTCGAGGATCACCACACGGCGCCCGGCCCGGGCGAGCCTGGCCGCCATGACGGCACCTGCTGCGCCGGCGCCGACGATCACCACGTCGGCTTCCAGCGGATATGTCGGCGTACGGCCCTTCATCGCTCAGTCCTCCCGCCGAGAAGCCGCTTCATCTCATCGACCAGCCGCCTTGCGGCTTCGCCACCCCGGACCGCGATCTGGATATGCCCCGGCACGCCCAGGCGAGCGCCGTCAGTGACCTTGATGCCGAGGGCCGCCAATGCTGCGCAAAGCCAGGCGGCCTCTTGCGTTTCGACCAGGAGGTATGCGGCTTGCGAAGGCAGCACGCAGAACCCGATCCGAGCAAGCGCCCTGGCCAACGCGCTGCGATGGCGCCTGAGCCTCGCGCTCGATCGATCCGTCCATCCGGGGTCGTCGAGCGAAGCAATCGCCGCCACCTGCGCCGCTGCATTGATGGCGCGTGCGGGCTGCTGCGTCTGCATGGCCGCCACGACGTGAGCCGGCCCTATCGCATAGCCGAGCCGCAAGCCTGCCAGCCCATGTTCGAAGCTCATCGACCGGATCGACAGGAGGTTGCCTCGTGCCCTCCGCAGCGCCGGTGGCCGATCGGCGAAACACATCTGGGTTTCGTCGAGCACCAGCACGCCGGCAGGAATGGCGCCAGCCAGGGCCTCGATGGATTGTTCGTCCAGGAGGCTTCCGGTCAACCCGCTCGGGTTGGCAAGCAGCACGGCGGCGGGCCGCAGTTGCGCCAGCCGCTGGCAAACCAGCGAGATGTCCCAGACGAAATCGGTCTCCGCGCTTGCGAGAAGACTGACCGTCAAGACGCCCGCCAGCTTAGCGGCACGCTCGTACTCCGCGAGGGCCGGCGCCAGGACCACCACCATGTTGCCCGCGCCCAGCGAACGCAGCAGCAAGTGCAGCAGCTCCGTCGAACCATTGCCGAGCGCCACGCCGTCGAGTTCGACACCGTGCAACTCAGCGAAGCGTCCGCGCAGCGCGAGTTCCCCGCCCCTGGGCAGGCAACCGGGTTCCAGGGCGCGAAGCGCTCGCCGGGCCGCCGGCGAACTCTGGGTCGCAGGCAGCGTGAAGTCGTGGACGTTGTCGATGGCAATCTGTGTCAATGGTTCGTCTCGGGTCTGCATGACCGATTCCTGTAGCGAAATGGGAGCGGCGAGGTGGCTCCGAAGAACCCTGGAATCCAGGCGAGGCGATTCTTCGCAGCGGCATCGGCCCCGTCCAATGAATTCGCGTACCTGCCCCATAACCTCCAGGCCCATGAATTCCGCTCATGGCAGGCGCACTTCTTTTGATTGGCTCGCGGGCGAAGGCCGTGCCTAGAATGCCGCGCGCTTCCTGGCGCCAAGGAGAACGAATTGCACACAGACGTCCTTTCAACCGCCCATCGGCGGTACCTGCGAACCGAACTGCTGCTGGGCTGCGTGTTCAACGCAGTGCTGTCAGTGATGTTTGCCTTCGTCGCGCTGCAGGGTCGAGCGGCGATGCCACTCTGGGGAGTGGACGGCATGGCGATCGACCTCATTCCCACCGTGTTCATGATCACCTTGGTGGGCAACCTCATCGTCACCCTGCTCACGCGCAAGCGCGTTCGCGACGGCCGCGTGCCGCCTCTGGAGCCGACCGATGGGCCGGGGGCTCGCCTGCCCCGCAATGCGCTCCTGCGCGTCCTCGTCCTGGCGTTGCTGATGACGATCGTTCTCGTGCCTCTGTCCACGGCCGTGCTGGCGGCGCTGGGCCTGCATTCGATGCCATCGTCGCCCTTCATCGCCTACAAGTTGATCTACGGCATGGCCGTCGGAGCGCTGTCGGCCCCACTCGTCATCCGCGCAGCGCTGGCGGACCATGCCGCCCAGCCTCCGCAACACCCCCCGGGCGCCTCGGCTGCCTGATCGCGTCAAAGAAAGACCCATGCCTTCTTCCACGATTCGCCTGTCGCCAGGCGCCAGAGTCCTGTTCCTGACGAAGGATCCCACGCTGATCGAGCGTCAGCTGCGCGGCGAACTCACGCTGCGCATGGACGACATCGCCATTGACGACCTGCTCGACGATGTCAACACAGACGTCATGACGCCTGCGTGGACCTGCTTCGACTACCTGCCGGACGAGATCGCCCGCAACGCGTATGCCGGCCTGATCATCGACGGACGACAACTAATTCCTCGCGATGCGCTTTTCGCCGGCGGCTTCGAGGTGATCGTCTCGGGCTACCGCAAGGGCACTGGCTCATCGCGCGAAACCGCGGTGCAGGCCGAGAAATGGAGCGGCATCCGCATCGCGATCGCGGCCTCTTTCGCGCCCATTCACAAACGCAACAACCTGAACCAGGGCGTCCTGATGGCGCATCACGACGTCCTTCGGCGGCTTCAGTCGGGTGAAGCGGTTCCCATCGCGGACTTTCAGCAAGACTGCGATCCGATCGAACGCCTGATCGTCGAGTCCGGGGGCCTGCTGCCGCTCAGCGAACGGGTCGCGAGCGGAGCCGTCAAGCTGCCGGCGCTTTCGCAGCGGCCTGCCCGCCCGCAGACCATGGTCGAGAAGATTCTTTCTCGCCACCTGGTCGATGCGAACGCCAGCGCAGCCCTGGTGCCAGGCGATGCGGTGATGGTCCGCGTGGACGCCGGCTACTCGCACGACTACACGACGGCCCAGGTTCATCATTTCCTCCAGCAGGTCCACGGCGCAAGCTACCGGATCAAGGATCCGGCCAAGTTCGCGGTCTTCGAGGACCATCTGATCTACGCCGACAGTGTGCCGCGCATCGCGCCCTACCGCGACAAGATCGAGCGCCTGCGCGAGCTCCAGCGCGAGTTCCAGCGTCATACGGGCGTTCGCAACCATGCGGCCACCGACGGTCGATCGCCAGGCATCTGCCATCAGATCGCGCGCGAAACCTTCATCGACCCCGGCGACTTCGTCCAGGCCACCGATTCGCACACCTGCATGGGCGGCGCCGGCAACGCGCTCGCATGGGGGGTGGGCGCCACCGAATACGCGGCGCTGATCCATTCCGGCATGACCGCGGTGACGGTGCCGGAGTCGATCCGCTTCGAGCTGCACGGAACGCTGGCCCCTGGGGTCACCGCCAAAGACCTGATGCTTCACATCCTGGCGGGCCCGGCGCGCCGGCAGGAGACCCTGGACCGTGTGATCGAGTTCGGCGGCCCGGGCTTGCGCGGATTGTCGATGGACGAACGCGCGACGCTGGCCAACATGGCCACCGAATGCGCGGCGAAGACAGGCATCTGCGAAGCGGACGACAGCCTGTTCGACTGGCTGCGTGCCATCCGGCCGGACGTCGACATCGACGCGCTGCGCACTCGCACGGTCGCGCCCGACGCGGGCGCGACCTACACGGGCGGCGTTCATCGGATCGACCTCGACAAGCTCGAGCCGATGGTCGCGACCCCGGGCGACCCGGCGCGCGGCATCCCCGCCGACCCCACCAATGGCGCACTGGTGCGCGAGATCGGCCGCGTGCGCATCGACATCGCTTACGGCGGCTCGTGCACGGCGGGCAAGCACGAAGACCTCGACATGTACGCCCGCGTCATCGCCGAGGCCCGCGCCTGCGGCCGCAGTGTCGCGCCGGGCGTCGAGTTCTTCATACAGTGCGGCTCGCTGGCGGTCGAGGCCCATGCGCGCGCACGCGGCTACATCGAGCTCTTTCGCGAGGCAGGCGTGCGACTGGTGGCCCCGGGATGCGGTGCCTGCATCGGATGCGGCCCGGGCGCGTCCTCGCACGAAAGCCAGGTGACGGTCTCCGCGATCAATCGCAACTTCAAGGGTCGCTCGGGCCCGGGCGAGCTTTGGCTCGCATCGCCACTGACCGTGGCCGCCAGCGCGATCGAAGGCCACATCACTGCCTACCGGCCGGGGCTCTGGGGCGACGCCGCCACCAAGGAGGCCACGCATTGAAAGCCATGGCTCCCGTCCACGTCGTCTTTCTCTATTCGGCTCGGTTTGCGCCGGTCGAGATTCATCCGGTGGTAGCCGGCGCCATGCCGGCGAATTGCACGATCGAAATGGTCGAGCAGAACGCGTCGCCCGCACGCCGGCTCGAGGCCATGAGGCGCGCCGACGTGGTGTTGGCGTATCCCGGCAACCCGTCGCCCACGGAGCTTCGCCAAGCCGGGCGGCTCAAGCTCTTCCAGCTCATGAGCGCCGGTTACGACTGGCTGGACCTCACGATGTTTCGCGACGCGGGCATTCCACTGGCCAACAACGGCGGCGCCAACGCGACCACGACCGCCGAACACGCCCTGTTGTTGATCCTCGCAGCGCTCAAGCGCCTGCCCCTCCACCACGAAGCTATGCGCCGCGGCGAATGGCTGGGTATGCGGGAAACCGCCAGCCTGCGTGAACTGCACGGGAAGGTGCTTGGCATCATCGGGCTCGGGCGAATCGGCCGGCATGTGGCGCGGCTGGCCGTCGCCTTTGGCGCCCAGGTGATCTACTTCAGCCCGGCACGGGCGCCCATCGACGTCGAACAGGAACTCAATGCCCGCCTGGTTACGCTCGAGCAACTGTTGCGCGACGCCGACGTCGTCAGCCTTCACGCCTCGCTGAGCGCGCACAACCGCCGCATGATCGATCGGCAAGCGCTTACTCTGATGAAGCCCTCCTCCATCCTGATCAACGTCGCACGCGGCGCGCTCGTCGACGAGGCCGCACTGATCGAAGCCCTTCGCAGCGGCCGAATTGCAGCTGCTGGCCTGGACGTCTTCGAGCATGAACCTCTCACCGGCGACTCGCCATTGCTGGCGCTCGACAACGTCGTGTTCACACCTCACGTGGCCGGTGTGACAGTAGATACCTGGGGTCGCAGGCTGGCCCATGCGTGCCAGAATATAGAGCGCGTCATGCAAGGGGAGCCCCCCCTGTCACGCGTGGTCTGACTGCCACGTCGATGGATACCAAGCGGCTTCGTCACTTTCTCGCAATCTACGAAACAGGCAGTCTGAGTCGCGCGGCTGAACTGGTCTTCGTGACGCAGCCAGCGCTGACGAAAAGCATCAGGCAGCTCGAAGACGAACTTCAGGTCAAACTCTTCGATCGCACGCCGGTGGGGGTCGTTCCGACGGCCTTCGGCGAAGCACTCGCGATCCACGCCAAGGCGGTGCGCGCCGAGATGCGCTTGGCTGAAACCCAGATTGCGATGCTGCGCGGTGCCAGCGAAGGCCAGGTCGTCGTTGGCATCACGACGAGCGTCGCCGAAAACCTTATGCCCGTCGCGACCGCCCGCCTGTACTCCTGGCGCAAGGGCATCAGCCTGACCGTGGTTGTCGGCACGGTCGAAGAGCTGATCCCGTCGCTGCGCCGTGGTGAACTGGACCTGGCTTTGAGCGGCTGGGCGGATCCGAGCGACCCCGATCTTTCCAGCGAGATCGTTTTCCGCGACGAAGTTTCAGTACTTGCGTCTTCCCGCCATCCCCTGGCTTCGAAATCCGAGATCCAGCTTAAGGACCTGCTGTCCTATCCATGGGCTTTGCCGATGCAACGCATGTCCTGGCGGAGCCGCCTCGATCGGATGTTTGTCGACCAGGGCCTCGCGCCGCCAATCGCCTCGGTGTTGAGCAATTCGGCGAGCTATCTGCGCGCGCTGGTGCTGCAGGGCCCGTTCATCGGCGTTCTTCCGCATCGACTGGTGCGTCCCGATGAACGTGCCGGCCATTTGATTCCGCTCCCAGTGCCAGGTGCCTCCATCGAGGTGGACATCACCCTGACCTACCGCAATCGCATCGCGATGTCTCCCGCGGCTCGTGCGCTTACGGCGATCCTGCGTGAACTGATTGGCGCAGCGGAATTCACGGAATGATCCCGGCGGAACGCCACTGTCGACCGACCGACTTGTTTAGTGCCCCACGAGTCGAGCCCGCCCGCCCACAGCTCGTCGGGCGAATGGTGTTCTCCAGCGTCCGATTCTGACGGGGAAGTTCCCTCCCTGCGCCTAACCTTGCCCCAAATGCCGCTGGCGGCTTTCCCGCGTACTAGTCGGTCGACAAGACTTGACCAACTGCAAGTCGCCTGTTGGCCGGCGCTGCTCAGGGCTATGGCGACCGTGGGGCGATGCCGACGGCGCCAATAGAGGCGGCACTCATGCCAAAATTTGTGAAGCTAGTGGATCGCACGCGTCCCACGAATGTCGCTCGATCGATTCGAGTCGCAGCGGCGCCGCGCATTTCTCAAGTGAACCGGAGATCTAGGCTCTGACGATCTCCACAGGACCGATTCCTGAGTAGACCGTCTTTGAAACAGTGACGGTACAGCGATCGCCCGGCATAACCTTGTAGTCACCAGGTTCAAGTTCGAGTTCGCTCTCTTCGTAGACGCTGCGGCCAAGCCATGAGGGCATGCGCACGATCGAGGGCGCGCGGTCAAAGAGATCTTGAGAGTGGGGTACAGCCAAATCCAATCCTGGCCTGGAAAGAGCCCGGTGACGTCAACGCAAGTCACCTGCCTGGCCCAGATTTCCGACTCCTTGCGGTCAGACGTATACCGAAGCCGCGACCGCGATGCCAATCTGGCTTCGACCGCTGCATACAAATTTTCCCCACTTGAGGCGCTCGACGAAAACCCGCAGCGGCATAGCGGGCGGGGCGATCGAATCGACCGTGGCTGCAGCGATTTGCGCCACCAACCTAAGGCCGAAAGTACGCTAGCTGGCCGCGGTTGGCCAGTTGGCGGTCGTACCGTTCTAACTGTCACCCACCAAGGACCGCAGTCGACGGATGCCGATTGGGCTCTCGCCGCCACTTTAAGCAGCGAATAAGTCGACCCTTCCGTGTTCCTGAGCTTAACGTCCGATCCCGACCTGCTTGTCCCATCCCACTTTCTTTTGTGCGTAGAAGAGCGTCGCGTGGTCAGCAGCCGCCAGCCAATTGCGCATCAGGTTGAGTTTGTCATGCACGTGGGCCGCGCCGGGTCATGGGTTGCCGCGACGGTTGCACATTTCGACGTGGGACATGCGTGTCAGCTACGTGCGGCGCGAGACCTTGGGAGAGGTGCGGTTTGCCTGCAGCCAAACGGTTTCCTTGGGATCTTTTACTAGCACGACGGTCGCCCTCGGTATAGGCGCTTAGCGCGCGCATCATCCCCTGGCTTCCTGGGAAGCTCCCCGCTGTGCGAGTCATCAAGCGAGGAAGCTCGAGTGAAGACACACCAGTCACGCGGCCGTCCCGTGGCTGTTTGATCGTCATGCAAGCGCGAAGGCGGCTTGTTTTGCACTCATGCGTAAAATCCGCTCCGGCGCGAATGTGAATCGGCGATATCCATTCATCGATTCATCAAACACGCCTTTGTCGCAGACGCTCATGAGGCGACGCGACGAACTCCCTCAACTTCAAAGGTTTCAGACTCAATGACGAAGTCCTACGCGCAACTCAAATCCGCCATCGCCAAACTTGAAACGGAAGCCGCTGCGCTCCGAGAAGCCGAGACGACAAAGGTGGTTGCGCAGATCAGAGAGTCGATCGCCACGTTTGGCCTGACCGTCGAGCACCTCTTTGGCCGTGGTGCCAAAGTACTGAAGACAGCCGCTGGCAAGGCTCTCGGCGGTGGCAAAGCAACGCGCAAGGGCGCAGGCATTCCCAAGTACCGCCACCCCAAGACGGGCAAGACCTGGACTGGGTCCGGCAAAGCGCCCGGGTGGATCGCCTCCGCGCGCAATCGTGACCAGTTCCTCATCGACCAATCTGGCGTCGTTGTGGCACATTCGGTCGAAAAGGCTGACGCACCTGCCGCTGCAGTGGCGAAGAAGGTTGCCCGCAAGGCTCGCAGTGTTGCGGCACCGGTGAAGAAGGCGATTCGCTCCAAGAAGGTTGCTTCCGCTTCCGTCGCAGCTCCCGATGCGAAATCTGAAACGACGGTTGCAAAGAAAGCTGACCCGAAGAAGAGCGCGCCTTCAAAGAAGGCTACGCCAGCGAAGAAGGCGGCTGCAGCCCCCAAGGCTGCAGCGAAGCCCTCAAAACAGGTCGTCGCAAAGACCGCGAAGTCGCAATCCGCCGCCAAGACCCGCCGCCCGCGTGCAACCACGGCCGCTGCAGCGCCAGAGTCGCCCTCCGCTCCCGCAGAGACGACCGTATCCGCGAACTGATAGCGCGTCGGCCGTCTGCGGCCAGTCCACACAAACGGGCCGCATTGCGGCCCGTTTGTGCTTCGCCGCAGTTATCCCCAACGGTAGCGGGCGCTACCATGGATCTGTTTCGCTCCCCTACTGTTCTGCGCACCCCATCGTGGCTCGGTCTGGCATCGGCACACGCGTTGGCGCGACTGGTGGATGGAAAAGACTGCTTTAGGCGGTACCGCTCAGCGCATTCGCCCACCTCTCGGACCAGCTAAGCCGGCGAGATTGCGGTCGCAGCTATCGTTGCTCGCGTTGACCAGGCAAATGAAAGTGTCGGTTGAGCGGCCGGAGTTCCGCGTGGGGGCACAGTATGGCCTGCGAGACATGCCTGACGGCATGTCCCCTGGCGCGCCAGATCCGGGCCCTCAGCCCCTCATCTCTTCCAGCGTCTTCCCACCGGCGAGCGTGTCCTTGAGCCAGCGCGGCTGCGGGCCGCGACCAGTCCACGAATTACCAGCGCCGTCCTGATACAGCACCGTCGATGGCCGACGCCTTGACTTGGCCGCCTTCGCTGCCTTGATGCCCATGCCCTTGGCCGTCAATGGTGCCGCTACCGCCGCACCCCTCACCGCCAGAAACGACTCCAGCGAAGCCCCACCCGCGATCGCGTCACGCAACCAACGCGGGCGCGGGCCTCGACCTGACCAGCTCTGGCCGTTGCCATCGCGGTACTTCGCACCGGACGCTGCCTTGCCGAGCACCTTTGCCTTGCCGAGTACCATTGCCTTGCCGGAGGCCTTCGCGCCAACGAAGCCGAGTTGCTCAGCCGTCAGCCCATAGTGCTCGATTGCAACCTTGATCCGAGCGACTACGCCGCTCGTCTCCTTTTGGCGAAGCGCATCGGCCTCTTTTTGAGGCTTCGCAATCTTCTGCTGGATTAGGGAATAGGTATTGGTCATGAGTCAACGTAGAGGAAACTCCGGGAGACATAGCTTACGCCCAATGCCGTGGAGGCCAGCCAAGGCCTCTGGCCCACTCAGGAGAGATTCAATCCCACGGCGGAAGCTCTCGGGTCACGTCTTGGCCATCCGCCTGCGCGAGGAAACGGCCTGCTGCATTGGCGGCCATGACTAACCGCTTTACGTCTCTCTCACTCAGGTCCTCGCGCGCCTCAAAACTGAATCCACAGAGAACCCCATAGAGCGAGCCATCGGTAAAGCGAACGGGCACGCCAATGTGGCGCCCAGCTTTTCGTAAGCACTTGATAGGCCGTAGGACGCCCGAACTCTGGCGACACTCTCCAGAACGCTAGGCATGCGGCCGTCGACGATCCTCTGGCAAAGGGTATCTTCCAGCGAATGCGACTCGCCAAGCTTCAGACCATCCGGCAATTGCTTGGCCGAGACATGCCTGAAGATCCTCTGCCCGTCGACAAACTCTCCGAGAAACACAACTTCGAGTCGCAGTTCTTCGCGCACTACCCGCAATAGATCGCCGATCATGCGCTCCGCATCCGAGACGTGATCAAGTCGATCGGCTTCCGCAGTGACCGCGACCAGTTTCCCTGGGAACTCCGCCCCGCTTACCAAATGTGCTTCCACAACGCACTCCCTTCGAACCTCCATGTTAGGGGGGGAAAGGGCCCCTGCAGCGGAAAACACTCCAGAAATCACGAAAACGCCGGCGAAATTTGAGGACGGGCTGCTGCGAGGGCGGGCATCCGGGCGACGGGCTGAGTCGGTTGGAAACGTCGCGCCGAACCCACGCTTGAAACCGGCTCCCAAGGATTGGTTGGGCCATTCGACGCGCGGATCGGGTGCGCTGAACCGCTCTGGGACCTCCATGAGTGGATGTGCTGGTCTCGCACGAAGCCCCTATGGCAGCACCAGGCGAATACGCGAGCCGCCGCAACGCGCGCCAAATCGGCGCATCGAGTGACCGCACTTGAAGCTGGGAAACTCACCTGCGGCCAGGTCCAAGTACGCTGGACGCAAGGCGCCACGATTTCCAAAAGTCGTTTCACTTCGCCGTCGCAGCGGGTGCAGGATCCCCCCGTATGTAGGCCTTGATCGCCGCCATGGCGCCTTCGCGCGAAGGGGGTCCGCAGCCGAACATGTTCCGGCAAGAAACTGCCACCCAGATGCGGTCGGTGTCAGCTTCTTTGGGCTCACGCACGATGCGGAAGGCATAGTAAGGTGACGCTTCAGGTGGGGTGAAGGTTTCCAGCACGGTGTCACTCACAGTCTGAAGCTTGAACCGACTGTTGATGCCGATCCACGCTTGCGCCCTTCGCCAGTACAGGTCGCACTGTTCTTTCCCTTGCATATGAGCGGCTCATTGGCTGTGGCGGCTTCAGCCGGATTCGCAGGAGGCTGCGGAGCACACGCGGACAGAAGGAGCGGGAGCACGGCTGCGCGAACATGTTTCATCGGGCGTCTCCAGGGGGGCGAACCATGGACTGATTCGCGAGATTCCAAACGGCGTTGAGCAGAATAGCGATGGCCGCTCCGCGCGTCGATGCGCGTTACACGGCTTTGCCAAACGTCGGCGCACAACGCGAAGTCACTGCTACTTTGGTTCTCGTGCCGTCTCCGAGTTGTGGCTTGGAGACCTCATGGTCAAATGGCGCAAGGCCCTACTTCGTCGAACGCGTAAGCAGTTCAAGCATCGGATGTGGCAACCCTTCATCCTTTACCAACCCGTCAGTGGCTGGGCGGAATAGCGGCGTCAGAACAAGCTTCCGATCGTCGTCGGTTGGCATTTTTCCTGCCTCGATCAGTGACAGGTACGTCTTGACCATCGTCACCCGTTCTTCTGCATCGGTCGCGAGGTGCGTATTGCTCAGGAACATTCGCACAACGAGTCGGACGGCCCAGATGCCGATCACATCGAGCAGGACCACGACCGCGAACCGCCACGCGTCGGGCTTGTCATCCTTCATGTTGGACATCGCCCACCATGTTCCCAAGGCGATGAATGCGCCCACGGCGGCCATCGACCCGAACGTCCACTTCATGAAGGTTTTCGACCCATCGTTGTGCAGTTCCGCCTTTTTCTGCCAGTAGTCAACCGGCGCTCGAAGCGTCATCCCTTCCTGATAGGCGGCACGCACCGCCTCCATCCCTTCGTCGTGTTTCTTGCGCGACTCGCTGTGCTCGGCTTCGACCTTGGTCATGAACTCGTCGAAGCTGTGCGTCTGTTCGTTCCCGGTCTGCCGGACCTGACTCAACGCAGTCGCGAAGTCCCGGTGCAGACCGTCGTAGGCAAGCCGCTTCTCACCGAACAGCGTCTCGGCGCGTTCGTGAAGATTTTCAAGTGCGTCGCGGTGTGCGCGGATCGCAGGCTCACCGCCGGTCGAATCGAGGCCGAAACGCTCATTGAGGCCCATCACAAAGCCCCGCCACGATCCCAGTTCCCGCCCGTCGAAGCGATACGTCTGTCTCTGTCCCGGAAGGAAGGGGAACAGATAGCCAATCGCCGCGAAAGGATCGTCTTCCTTGAGCTCCAGCACTCGATGTCCTAGCGTTGAAGTGCTATGCGGAAACGCGCGTGTCATGAACGCTGCATGCACTTGCTCCTTCACGCTCGAGAGGCGATCCCGGACGGCGCTTTCGTTTGATTGGGCTTCGAACTGTCTGGCCTCGCGCACCGCGTTGACGGCAACGTTGAACGCTTGGAAGGAATGGTCCAACAGGTTCCTGTGTTCACCTGCGTTGATCGACTGTATCCAACTCCATGCGTTGTACTCGCGCTCGACCCACACGTTTGCTTCTTCAACCGTCGTCGGAGCAAACATCCCGCCGTTGGCTCCCAAATCGAGACTGAACAGCGGTGCCTTCGGCGCATCGTCATTGACGAGTTCTTCTTCTCCCATTGGGTCCTTCGGTGTTGCGAGATGTAATCGGCGGGCCAGATGCTATCCGACTGCATGTCGAACTGGCCGCGCCGTCCTCCCCTCCTCGGATGACGGTACGCGGCCACGTAGTGGGTGAACATCCTGATCGAGCCCACCGTGAAGGACATGCTGGGCCAGCTGCGGTCGATCGGGGCCTGCGACTGCCGCGACTGTGTCCCTGACCTGATCCGCGGCCCACCCAGTCAGCGAGGCGGAGGCTCTATTGCCGAACCATCGCCATCCTCCGTAGGCTCAGCAGCATCGGCAAGCACGGCGCGCGTTTCCGCTTCGATCGCATCGAACACCTCTGCGGGCAGGTCCGCGGCGAAGCGCTTGCGCTTGCTGATCGAGATTGTCCCTTCGCCATCCATTGCGATCGAGATCAATGTGGCGAGCAGCGAGCCACGAACGTCGTAGCGTTCGTCGATCGCGCGCCGAATCGCATCGAAATGCGCGAGGTATTGCGTCTCCTGGCGAAGTTCGACATCGAGCGCCTGCTCGGCCATTGCAAACCCAAACTCCACGGCTGGTGTGGCGTCCCAATACCGATAGATCGTGTCGTCCGCCTTGAAGTCGAAATAGAACTGACCTTCGCCTGCCGACGTCACCTGGACCAATTCGCGAGCGGGAGCTGAGAACGCCTGCAGCGTCTCCCCCGCTCATGGCGTTTCATCGCCACCGAAACTGGCAGCAATGCGCCCTTCTCGAGTTGGCCGGACGTGCACAGAGCCTTGTGGAAGAGGAATCGCGACAAACGGCCATTGCCGTCCATGAACGGATGGATGTACACGAATCCGAACGACGCAATGCTCGCGGCCACGATCGGGTCAATCTGTTTTGGGGCAGTGTTCGCGAAAGCCATCCACTCATCCATGAGCCGTGGCACGGCGTCAGGTGGCGGAGGAACGTACGAGACGCTTGCAGCCCCTCCCCTATTCCCGCCGCTGCGCAACCAGTTCTGCTCGTTGCGAAACTGGACAGCCTTCTCGAAGACGCCACTGACAGTGGAAGCCTGCAGCTCGACCAGGTATTCCTCGGAGAGCGGCCGCCCCTCATGGGCCTGCTTCAGCAGCGCGATGAACTTGCGGGCCTTGCCTTCTGACGGCGCCTCTCGCTCGATTGCATAGCTGTCCTCGGTCTCGTGCAGGTATGCCCACGACAGCGCTCGATCCATCATCTCCTTGCCCAGGCTGTCGATGAACGCTTTGGTGCGACCCAGGATGTCCGACCTGATTCCTGCTTCGACGGCTGGTGATCGCTCAACCGTGGCGCAGTACATCGGCGAACCGAGGCCATTGAAATTCAGGCGCCATCGGCTGTTGCGATTGTCGGGTCCGGTCACGTATCGCTCAGGATCGAAGAGGTCGACGTAGCCCCCGGCGATGTCAGGCTTGCCCTCGAGTACGGCCCCGGTGTGCAACTCCCAGAGGTAGCAGGCCGCCCGTATGTATTGGCCATTTGGAAAATCGTTGAGTTCCTTCAACATCCGTTCGGCCGAGATCTTCGGCAAGGCCTGCGCGAGGATCTGCATGTTGACGCCCTCATGCTTCAGCGCAAACAACAGGTGGTTGAGAGGATCCTCGGTTTGCGGCACCACGTGCGCTGGCACCGCCCAATGGCCTTCGATCGCCTGGATGCGAGTTACCGGCCGAACGATCGCAGGCCTCGCCGGAGGCACGGCAGCGAGATTCAAGGACGTTCGAACGAGTTCATATCCGGCATTTGCCATGTTTTCTTTCAGCGTTCTAAGATTTTTCTCATTCTCCAACTCAAAGGCTGGATTTCTTTCAGTCCTCCAGTTTTACCCGGATAAATTACCCTCAATCAACCGCGAACGGACGTACAGATTTTTCTCACTCCGGGCAATTTATCTTCATTTTCGCAACTGTAGGCCAATTTTCTTTCAGTCTCTCGCGGCGCCATCCCAGATCATGAGCTCTCTCAAGTTTGGCATCGGCCCATCACCCTATGAATATCACGCCATATTTGGCCTATTATTTCGGCATGCCCGCCCTTTCTATCAAGGCCGAAACCGCCGTCATCGCCCTGGCCGAGACGCTGCGCGCCCTGCGCCTGCAGCACGGTGAGTCTCAGGCCCTGGCTGCTCAGCGGATCGGAGTAGGCCTGCGGACCTACCAGCGCATGGAATCCTCCGCTCAAGCGGCCGGCCAGGTCGGCATTCCCGCCGGCGGCGTGGCCATCGGCGACTTTCTCATGGCCCTGGAGGTCTACGGAGTGGATGTGGTCGCAGCGCTTACCCAGCTTCACCAGTCCTCGCCAGCCCCAGTCGGAGCGCGCCGCGAGCGCGGCCGCACGCCGAGGCCCCGCGCCGACAGGACCGAGCCGTTCTGATCTAACCCATGCGCAACTCCACCCCATCCGCCGACGCGAAGTCCGTCCCCGCCCGCCTGTTCGTTCGCATCGACCGGCCGGACGGCGTGCACCCCGTGGGTGAGATGCGCTTCGACTCTTCCGTCGTGGGCGGCTTCTCGGCCAAGTTCCGCTACGTGGCCGAATGGCTGGCGGACGAAGCGCGCCGGTTCCCCCTGGACCCGATCAACCTGCCCTTGACTGCCGCGCCGCAGTGGATCGAGACCGACAACAAGTTCGTCAGCTTGGGCGTCCTGTTCGACGCTGGACCGGACATGTGGGGCCGCCAGGTCATGCGGCACAAGACCGGCATCGCCAGCCCCGCCGAATCGGCCCTCCTCCTCATGGGCCGCGGCAACGGCGTCGGCGCCCTCCTCTTCTCAACCAGGCCCGATTTGAAGCGCTCCGACCTTCCCGGCTTCGACACGCTGCCGCTGATCGAGGAGGACCTTTATCGCGTGCACCAGGCCGCGCACAACGTGTTCGCGACCACGCCCATGCCCGAAGAGCTTCAGGGCCTCCTGGCCGGTTCCTGGTCGATCGGCGGCGCCCGCGCCAAGGCCGTGATGCGAGACCGGGACAGCGGGATCTGGATCTGCAAGTTCAGCGAGCCCGGAAGCACCGTCGACCGGCAGCGCGTCGAGTACGCCAACCTGCGCATGGCGGCCGCCATCGGCCTCGAGGTGCCCGAGGTGCGCCTGGTCGAAACCGACCTGGGTTCGGTGCTCCAAGTCCGCCGATTCGACCGCAACAACGATCTGCAGCGCCTGCACTACGCCAGCGCCATCTCGCTGGTGAGTGCGGTCCCCGAGGACAAGCGACTCACGAGTGCTCGCGACCAGCGGGTCTTCTCCTATGCGAACCTGGCCCACATCGCCTCGACGGTCTCCTCCGACCCGATCCACGACCGCAGCAGCATCTACGCGCGCATGGCCCTCAACGTGGCCGTCAAGAACACCGACGATCACCTGAAGAACACAGGCTTCATCGAGACCGAGTCCGCGGGCCTCAAGCGGCTGCGCCTCTCTCCCGTGTTCGACGTGGTCACCCAGGCTTCCTCGCACCATTACCTGCGCATCGGCTCAAAGGGCCGCGTGGGCACCATGGAGAACGTCCTCTCGGAGTTCGGCTACTTCAAGCTCACCGAGCGTGGCGCGCGTTCGATCGTGGACAGGGTGGTCGACGTGGTGTCGCGCCGTCATCAGTTCTACGAGGAAGCCGGCCTGAGCGGTCGGGACATCGATGCCCTCAACGAGCTCATCGAGCCGATCGTGCCGGCGGCGACCGATGACGCCGAGGCCGAGCATCCGGAAGCCCCGAGATGACCCCCAGTGACGTGACACGAGGAAAGACACCCTTGCTTGCAAGAACTCGTTCTGAACCCCGCGCCGCTTCCGGCCGTAGCACCGACCGCGCGTTCCTCGCGATGCTTGCCCACAACGGATACAGCCACGTGCGCCAGCTCGGCGGCAAGTGGGTCGGCCTGCTGCGCTTCAATTTCACCGTCGGCCTGGTGGTGGGCTTGGACGGAGGCGGGTACGACCGGCGCTATTGCTTCGAGTTCGCCGAGGATGCGATCCAGTCTCTCGATGCTTGGGACGGCCACGACCATCCGGGTGGGCCGTGGATCAAGTGCAAGGGCGCCGGCATCGATCTGCTGAATCCGAGCCTCAGCTGAGCAAGGCGGGGTGGCCCCGCCACTGCTGCGGGCTGGGACAATGCTCGATCCATCCTATTGCCTGCGAGCGAACACGAAATCCTAGATGAAGCCCCATGAGCTTTGGCATCCGAATCCGCGTCTTGACGATGGCGCACCTCCACCGCAGGCGTGGGGGCGGCCGACCAGGCCGAGGCCCGAGAATCCGACCACCACCGACACCTTCTTGGAAAGCTTCAAGGCCGCTCTTCAGATCAAGACGACTACCGTTTGGCCAAGGTGCTGGGGATCAGCAAGACGTCGGTCACCCACTGGCGTAACGGCCGAACCCGGCCCGACGATCTCGCAGTCATCCGCATGGCTCGATTGATGCACACCGACCCGGCTCCAATTGTGGCCGAGCTCCACGCGGAGCGCGCCCAGGACCCAGAGAGCCGCGCATTGAGGTTGCGAATCGCCGGCCAGCTGCAGGCGACCGTCGCGCCTCGCTGCCACGAGTAGCGAGATCATGATCAGATGCGAGGGCGCGCGGCCTTTCGGCCCCTCGCGGTTTTCGTGAGCGCGTGCCTAGTCAGCATTGGCGCCTGACACCAAGTTCCCAAGAGGACGGCGACTCGACAGCGCGCCGTTGGGCGTCGCGCTGGACGCGTTCAGCACAGACCAAGGCGCGGTCATCTCAATTCACGACGAAACCGTCGCCTGCAACACTGATCAGATCTCCGCGATCATCACTTCGCCACTGGGCGATCGTCGACGTTTGCGTCTGCAGTACGACAAGCTCAGCGACCACCGCCATCCCCTCCCTCGCCGATTCAACGAGCGTTCTGACGGACCTTCTGAGCGTCGTCCTGTTGCTCGCGATGAAGCGCTCGAACAGCAACGTAGCTCTGTAGTCACGAGGAACTCAGGCGGGTAAATTCCTCCTTCCAACAAGTGTCGAGCCGACTAAACTCCGGCGGAGTTTTAATCCCTGCACCATGAATAGATCACGGCGGAGCAGCGGGCTGCCCGAGCGCATGCCGCAAAGAAAGCCATGAGGCAGCCGTTCCACCATCCCCCCAAGACGTCAGGCGGCGGGTCCTGCGTGACAGCGGCTTCACACCGCGGGGCCTCCTAGCGGCTCGCTCAATTGGGCTTGGCCGCACGTCGGAATCAGAAACGCTTGATATGCCGGGGGGCGCAGTCTACAAAGTTCGCCAGCCATTGCCACGTGGTGCTCTTGCGCAGACACCGCGCTCATCGGGAACATGCGATGGCCGGCGGAGGGAAACTTCCAGCGTGGAGCTTGGCCGGGCTCCGACTCATGTTCCTGCCTACACCAGAAGCCTCGTGTGAGAGTTGGTCCTGCAACCTGATTTCTCCGAGTTTCCCCCTCGCCTTGCGCATGATCCGCTCGAGTTTCACGTTCATCTCTCGCAGCTGATCGACCTTCGAATGCTGCGCCTGCTTGAGCGCCGTCGCAGCGACGCGCTCGCCCTCCTGTTTGAAATGCATCGCCTTCGCATCAAGCCAAGCCCGGACATCTGCTGCGGTGCCGTTTCCTGTGTAGCCACTCTTACGAAGATCTTGCAAGTAGCGGTCCTGCTTCGCCTTGGCCTTGAGCCGTTCGCGCGTCTCCAGTTCTGAGGGGCTGAGTCCATCAGGTCCTTTTCGATAGACCTTCGCCGGTGCCGCACCGCATGCGCGCGCTTCCGCGATCATGATTCCGTTGTCATGTCGTTTGAAGAACTTCCGGACTCGGTCGTTGGTGAGCGATAGCTCTTTGGCAATCTCGGCGACCACCTTCTTCTGCGGAATGGAGCTGTCGCCGCTTGCTATCGCAGCTTCATACTGTTGGCGCAGGCGCAACGCTTGTTGATTCCAAGACTGTCTCACACGACGACGCTCCGCGCGGCCCTCAACCTTGCGATCAGCGCGCGAACGCTTCTCGCCCTGGTCGATGATCGTCCGCATGCCAGGCATTTCGTCGCTGGTGATTCCGAAGACATTGATCAGATACTCGTTCGACGGCGTGTACCTCGGGTCCCATTCGCCGCCAGCAAACCGCACTCGGTGACCGGCTTCGCTAGCCTTGATGCGGTTGATCAGCGCGTTCAGCGACCCGGACTGCCGCGGGTGAAGAAATCCACGGGGCCCCTCCACTCCAACCCCGTCGAAGGCTCGAATCAGGTCGCTGACTTCCGTGTACACGTTTCCCGAGTTGATCACCCCGCCTTGCGCAAACAAGGTCACGAGCCAGAACAGGAAAAGATCGCGGCTGCCTTCTGGAATACCCCTTGAGCCACCAGTCCGGCACCGCCTGATCGCCAGGTCTCTCAGGTCAAGAGCTCTGGCCAGCGACAGTGGCAGATCGAAGCGTCCCTTGTTATCACCCTTGCCCCAACGCCTCATCCTGTCCTGACGTGCGTTCGTGAAGGCCGTTAGGCAGCCGACATCGCCGTAGGATCCGGGGGGGAGTGTGAAGTTCGGCACGAACGCGCCAGCGCCGACCCGATGTCCGACCTTCGCTCCGGCCTTCAGAATCGCGTTCGTCGTCTGCTCGTCGAACAAGCTGACGGTGTCGAACAGGGTGTCAAATGAGTGACGCCTATTGCCGACCCACACGACCCGGACCAGGCCATGGTCGTCTCCACCCTTAGTCCCGGACACCTTTCCGTTGACTGTGTTCACCACGCGCAGAACGCGCGCGGCATCGATCGCCTTGACGTCGGCGCCGAGGTCGACGAAGAGCTGGGTCAACATCTTCTGAACCAGCTTCCAGTCCTCCTTCCTAATATCGGGAACTGGCTTGTCGAGAAGCCATTTCAGGTAAAGACCGCGGCCCGAAGAGACGATGTGGCTTGGGTGAGGTATTCCTGCGAAATGAGCGCGGGCCAGAAGCGTCTCGACGAATTCATCCGTCGGAACGATTCCTTCGGCGTAGCAATCGAGGTCGACCCAGCACAGCTGCATGCTCTTGACGTTCCAGGAGCACCGAGATCTCTCGCTCGCAAACAAGGCATTGCTGACATAGAAGTCACGCAGACGCATGCGCTCGGCGGCGGAGATGACCTCTGGAAGTAAAGACACGTGGTACATGGACTGGCGAAGCTTGGAATCCGCCCCTAGGTTCAGCACCGCCATGTATCCGAATCGAGACTGCTCCTGCAGGGTCAGGCCGTGTACGCCAAAGGCGAGTGCCGTCTCATGCACCCCTCCCACTGGCACGGAGGTCAGGGGTGATCCGAACTCATCGTCCAGACCATCTTCAAATAGAACATCGCTCTCTTGCATTGCTCGCACGCAAATGAGCGAGCGCCGGTGGCCCTGAAGGCCATCCTCAAGAATGCTACGGCCCAAGGGCTGCTGTCACCGCCTATGCTGCTCTTCGAGAAGCGTCAGGGCGTGAGTGATCCCTCGGCTTGATCGCACATTCGAAACTATGCACAACCGGCCGAGAAGAAGACTAGGTGATCACTGCGAAGCGACGCTAGATACCCGCCGATTGGAGGCCCCAAGGATTGGAGAGCGATCCGCACATTGACCGATCGCAGACGCCTCGCCATAATCACGCCAACTGTTGCCCTTTTGGTGCTTTTGCACTCTGGGTGGCGTGAATGTTTGGTGGATGCATCTCGATGTTCTTCCTGCGTTCCCCGCTTAGTACTGCGAAAGCTACCTTGAAGGTGCTTTCATCGGTGCCGAGGCATTGAACGAGAAGTTGTGCAGACCATCCGGTCTCTCGAGTTTCAATCAGTGAGCTTGGTCATCCGCAGCGAGCATTCTGGATTGTTCCGGTGCTCGCTTTTTTTTGCCCTTTCGATAAGTATCTCGCCTGTTCGCAGGCGCACGTTCGAAGCGTCATCGCAGGTGGTAGGCGCCGAAGCATATCTATCACTCGCCAGTGAGATGATCCCTTTGAGGGTCACCTCGCGTTGACGCGTCTTCGGGCAGACATCTTTGACCACCCGTTAGAACTATTCTCATGCGACTCTTCGATTTCTTAGGATTTTTTGGAGTTTTCGCGTTTGTATTTCGCGACTAGTACCGTCGTACTAGTCAGTGTTGGTATCTTTAGAGTTGGATGGCGAAGTACTGGGTGGACTTCTGTCGATAAGTCCCCTCGTGTAACCGCCCAAGTTCACATTTAGTCGGCGGGTCAATGCGAGAAATCGTTCCAGCGGAGCAGGTACGCTTTCCCTCGCCAAACGCCGGGTATCGAATGAACGCCGCCTTGCCCTGCGCCAGTCGCATCGGTCCGCCTGGCTCTCTCCCGTCGCGGCGTTCATACTCTAGGACGTTGGTTCCCTGCAAGCGAGGCGCCACGCGAGTCGATTCGTTTATCTTCGGCCTGTCACCACCGGACTATCCAAGTCGGACGAATTTTCTTTGTCTTAAGGGGAGAGATCCCAAGAGAACAAAGTTCGTCAGGAATGCGTTGCTGACAGAAAGATCCGGTCGGGATCAAGCTCTCATGTGCGGGCGGCCCCGGCGGTTCGAAGTGAAACTGACGGTTCTGCCTCACGCTCACACATCGACTGCCCGCCAAGACCGCCTCGCAGAAACAGTCAGCGGTATCGGTGCCGCTTGACTTGGCGAGCGCGCTTCCTGAAACACACCGGATCCCTGATGTGCGACCTTCACCTCGAGACGGTGGAGTAAGCCGACGCGGCGCGGACCGGCATCGTCAGCGCAAGCCTTCGACATCACCTAGTCGGCTGGTTCGCGACAAAAAAAATTGCGCAATGCCGGGATGATCAAGTTCAGGGATGAGACCGCCGCCGGACTTCCTGGCGAGCGGTGGCCGCTGCTGCACCTGCTCGCTGGCGTTCGCATGGGTGCGAGGTCGCGGTGCAGACCGGGCACGGGGGCGCACGCATCACGATAACCTGCGTTCGCGGAGTTGAGCTCGGCGCGCAAGGGTCGCAACCCCATCGAGGCACGCTGCTTCTTTGTCTTGGGGGGGCGATCCCAAAGAAACGCCTTTCGAAGCGGCGGTGCAGATCCGGACCAGCGATGCGAGTTCCTTGCATCGTGCGAGGAAGTTCTTGCGAGCCAAGCGGTGCGCGACCAAGAACATCAGTTTGGGAACGCCGGGCGGTCGCGGGTCGCAGCCCGGCGCAATTCCACCAAAACACGCCCTCCAATCCATGGCCGAAGGATTCGCGCGTGCCACCTGGTCGAACCCTAGCCTAGCGCTGGTTGAACATTAGCCTAGCGCTCTACCAACTTAGAGTCCTGTTCCTTGGCTGAAGGATCCGCGCGCCGCCTGGTCGAACCCTAGCCTAGCGCTGGTTGAACATTAGCCTAGCGCTCTACCAACTTAGAGTCCTGTTCCTTGGCTGAAGGATCCGCGCGCCGCCTGGTCGAACCCTAGCCTAGCGTTCTCCGCGGCGCCCTTTCCCTATGGCAAGGGGTACGGGCCACTCAACTGCTAGTAAAGGCTTTGTTAGCAGTTAGGCGCAAGTTGATTTTTTGGGTAGCTGCTCTGCGGGCAACTGCTAGTAAAGGCTTAACTAACAGTTGCCCGCCCAATTTGCGAACAGAAGTTCTCCCAGTAATCAACCTTTTTTGGGGAATACCGGGGGAACGACCCTTTGGGACCTCAAAGCAGCCCCGAGAACCTAGCCATAGAGAGCCTTACGCCTCAGCAGGTCAAGAACCACCCCAGATCCGGACCCCACCGAGGACCCCAGACCCACCAAGCCAAGTTCCTCCCGCCTGGCGCCGGGACCGAGACCAAGGCGAGCACCGAGACATGGACTCAGACTACAAACCGGACAGTGATCGCGGCGAGTCTGTGTCCCTCCCGAACACAAGATTCATCCAGAATCGGCGCCCCAGTGAAATGGCTGAGCGAGTAGTACGAGTCGGCCAGTCGACCGGGTCGGCAGGAAGCCCACCGCGATCGTGTGGGCACTGAAGCAGGCAGACATCGAGTTCACGCCAGGGGACCGCCAAGCTTGAGCTTCGAATTCAACCCGCGCGAAAGCGTGGATCGGCAGGTCACACGCAATGCGCGGGCCTCTGCCCGCGCGATCCCCGAGGAGGACCTCGGTCCGCACTCGAACGGGCTCCTTGCCGTTCGCTCATCTGCTCGAGCGTGGCCTACCACGGCCATCGCGTGGTTGAGCGCAGGCATCGTCGCTGGTGCGCGCCCAGGCAAATGGGAAACCGTGTACTAGCTCGATCGCCTTCGCGGGATCCTTCGACTGCCGGCTCAAAACTGAGACGGGAACCAATCACCTGGCAGCACATCCCCGAGGGCCTTCCGAGCCGCGCGGACGCCAACCTCGCGCTGATGGTTGAGGCCGACCTGGAAAACGTTTCTCGTAGTTGCCGCGTCCAAGCGCCACTCGGAAGTGCTCCCCCGACACCGGCGTTCTTCGATCAAGCCGAGGCCGGACTGAAGCGGGCAATGCCGCAGCGAATTGAAGCGCTTCGCTCTGCGCATGGGAACTCCACAGCGCCGGGCTGGCCTGGTGGGCCATCCAGGTCCGGTTCCGGTTGACCGGCTCGTGAACGCTCACCTGACCCACTTGCAGCAGGACCTGGCGACGAGGGCGAAGGCGCTTTCGAGCGTAGTTCAACGGATGCCGAGGCACCCAGCCAGCACTCGCTCCACGAAACCAACCCGCTCCACCGCCGCCGCCAACATGTAGGCGACCATCGGGCGCCGAAGCTGGGACATTGGTCATGGGCCGGAGAACGACGGCGGCGCAGGTCGCGAGTTTCGTCGTGCCGGTCGCGATTCGCGCCCAGCCTGGCCGATAACCACCCAACGCGACCAGGCGGCTGACCGATCCGCAGATCACTCCAACTGACCTGACGCTGTGGACGCATCCGTCGAAGCCCTCCGCTCCGACTGGTGAGGCGCCGACCGTCGAATGCCTTGTGGGCACGAGTCCGCTCGCCGGGGCGCCGGCCGCAGGGAACCAGGGCGCCTTGGACCGACCCTAACCCACTTCTCCAAGGTCGACCACCGACCTTCTTTCGCCCTTGCCTCTACGGCAGGGGCGTTTTTTTGGCCCGCCTACGTGCATCGAGCCCGCAGCGCCTCCGTGAGGAGCGTGGGGGATACCGGACGGCTCTGTCCCCGTCCACTAGGCCTGAACTCACCTCCGCGGGGCTCCGAAATTCACTTCGTTCAGCAACCCACTCGCGCGCAGCGCCTCTCGCTGCGACACCTGCGCATTCACCGCCCGAGCCCGCTCCTCGAGCTGGAGGCCATGTAACGGCCCCCGCTCGATTTTAAGTGTGTCCTCACCGACCGTCTCGAGCACAGTGGTGCCCGCACTATCGGTGCAACCGATTCTCTGCTCCAACAGCGGGCAGCACCTGGATACAGTGTTTAGCGTTCGAAGCCACCGCGATGCAGGAATTCGCGCCCAGTCGCCAGTTCGCTGGAATCGCGGATGGCGCGCCCAGTTCAGAGCTGCGGCGTCATCTTTGGCCAAGGGTCTCTCGAACCTGGTTGACGGCGGTCCTGGTCTTGACCTCCCACCTCCCAACCCATCGAGGCGCGTTATGCGCAAGCAAGGAATTCGCCCTCCTTTTGGGCGCCGCGCTGCTCGGGGGCGCTGAAACCAATCATGAGGGTTCCAGCGATGCCCACCGCGCAAGCGGCGATCAGCAGGTTCTACCGGTCCTGCATGTGTCCAAGGTGTGAACGCACCCACGCCCCGAGGACACGCTGGTGTCGAATAAGAAGAGTGTGTCGACGGCAATACGCCCATCACTCACCAGCCGATAGTCCCGCAGATTCGTCTTCTAGGTCGCCCGGCGAACGCCAAGGCAGAGGACGCGCGAACCTCATCACACAGGCTGCCCGGCGCGGGCGACGCAAAGCCGATGTTTCACGGATTTTGGATGCCTCGCATTTTTTTCTTATACGACAATGAGTTACGCGATTTTTCTTCCGCTTAGAGCGGAATGTTTCACGGAATCACACAGTTTGAAGGTGGATTCGAGGAGAATCCGCCAAGTTAAGGTCATAATTTGGTTATTAGTAACCAAATGGCAGGCAGCCCATGGTCACACCCCGTCCTTTAGAACCTTTCCTGGTCGGGAGCGCAGACCACCCTTCCCCTCCCCTGCCTGCTCTGGACGGCGGCCGCAGGTGGCCGCCCTTCTGCTCACTAGCCGAACTTGCCCGCATCTTGACCATGGTGCATGGGCACCAGGCACCGACCGAATCGTCCTTGAAGAAGTGGAGCGCGGGCGGCGAATTCAGTTCCTGCATGTTCCACGACTCAACCGACCTGAATCCCGCGTTGAACCCAGCGTCGACCAGCGAGGCCTTGATGCGCGGTCGCGCTCGCGGCGGCCGGCCAGGACTGCGCCTCGACACCAGAAAGGCGATCGCCCGGGTCTACGAGCTCTGGCCACACTTGGCGGAGACCGGTTCACAAGTGGTGCTCGACTTGGCCGTCGTGCGGGTAATCCAAAATCTCGAGTCACGACTCACCCGTCTAGTCCCCGACGCGTCGGCACCCTCCCCTGCGTCCCCAGCCACCACCCTCCAGTCGACGACGCCCGGCCCGGCCTCGGACGGGCTCCTACAGGAGTTACTGCGGCAGATAGCGGCGATGCGCCACGAGCTAGCCGAGGTGAAGCGTGAGGTCGCCCAGTTCTCGGCCATGCGCAACAACCTAATCACGAAGTTGGACGATGCCGTCGCTCGGGCCCAAGAAGCAATCGCGGCGGGCGGGACCCGGGCCGGCGGAGGAACCGATCCGCTTGTTGAGGCAAGACGGGATCGCGATATGGGGGTGGTGAAGTCGATGCTGGGGGAGATTCTGGATTCTCTGGGCAAGAAGTAGCGTAGCGAGCCCGGCAGTTGCGGCTGCTGCAATGAGTGCCAGTTTCAGCCGATCGCAAGTGTCCTCAAGGGGGTAGTGCGCGAGGCCATGGACCCGACCGTTTGCCCCTAAAAGTTCAGGTTGCAACCAGGTCGCCACCCACCGCGGGAACCGCTTTCGACCGCCTACTGCGATGCACGAAGCGAGAAGGAAGCGACCTCTCCCAGGTGTTACTCTCGATATGGGAAATGCGCGAGGCCATGGACCTGACCTATGGGAAGTCGTCTGCCCCTGGACGTTTCAGGTGGCCTCGCGGAAGCCGCTCTCGACCGCCCACTGCGGTGCACGAAGCGCAAGGAAAGTGACCTCACCAGTTGTCATTCTCGAAGTGGCTAGTGCGTGAGGCGATGGACCTAACCTATGGGATGGCCCCTGGACGTTTCAGGTGGCGACCTGGTCGCCACCCATCGCGGAAGCCGCTCTGGACCACCCGCTGCGGTGCCCGAAGCGAAAAAAAAGGTGGCCTCAGCCACCTGTTCATTGTGCCCTTTTCGCTCTAGCTGCTAAACACCTTAGAGATGGCAGCGGCGATCGCTTCAGCCTTGGCGTCGTCTACCAGTCCGGGATCCACGGTGAAAATGGTGCGCCCAGCAGAGTCGCGCCGCCAGTTGCCGAATGATCCGGCCGCGGAGATCATCTTTCGCGGGCCGCTGGCCTCTAGTTCTGCGCCCAGCAGCCCAGCGACGACCGCACTCACACGAAGCTTGCCCTGCCGCTGCCGCAACTTCTCCGCCCTCTTGAGCACGGCCTTGGAGTTTTCATCCAGAGCCGCCTGAATCACTTCGGCGTGAGCTGGTTTGATCTCCAACGGGGAATCAAAGGCCTCCACGATCGCCGGCGGTAGGCGCGCAACCTTCAGACATTTCCCAACCCACCGACGGTGCACTCCGATGGCTTCGGCCAGTTGTCGCTCGGATCGATAGAAGCCTTCGTTCAACGCAGCTTGGTACGAGGTACCTGCCTCGAAGGCAGAAAGGTCCGTGCGCTCTCTGTTCTCGCGCTCCATTGCCAGAAAGTGCCCCTCAGCGGTCAGAGGCTTATCCCAAACCAGCGAAAGGACCGGAAGCCCCAGCTCCATGCAGGCTTGGTGCCGGCGGTGCCCGAACACGAGTTCGGGTCCTTCACCTTCAGCTTTCTGCACCACCAAGATTGGCTGAACGTTTCCCCCAGCCAGCGCGATACTGTCCTTCAGCCGGGTGAAGTCGGCAGTCTGGAAGGACTTCAAATGGCGATTCGCGAAACGAGATCGCGTGATCGTCTTGGGGTCGAGGAGGGTGGTCGGCATCGATCCGTCCCACTTACCCAGCTTTGCGCGCAAGACAGCAAGTTCCTCTTGCAAATCGACGATCTGTCCGTTGGTTTGCAACATACGGCCCGGCGCGGTGCGAGCAGGTCCGGGCAGGGCCGGTCCATCCGAGTCGGATTGCAGTGCCTTTTCGGCCATCCTTTCTTCGATCACCTGTGTCGTATCGAAGATGCGTTTGTTAAAAGTCGCCATCCATCACTCCTTCAAACCGTTGGGGTGGCGACCTGGTCGCCACCCCCCACGAGGTGGGCAGAGACTTCCTGACGCCCAATGCGGTTGCGCCAGGTTTCGACAATCGACGCCTCGATCAATTCAACAAATCGATCGTACGCATCTAAGGCCCGCTTATAAGTCCGCGCATTCAGCTCGTTTCGACCGACGTCGTAGATGGTCCCAAAATCCGCAGCCTTGCTCTTGGTGGCCGACGTCTTCGGGATTTCGATTGGCATGAGGTATTCACCATAGACCGACTGGACCCATCGGCGGACAGCCCCTGTCACGGCATCCACGTTGTCCGGCTCGACCTGGGTCAGCAGGACGTGGATGAAGTCGAAAAACTTTGGCACCGGAGCGCGTTTCTCAAGATCCAGGCCGAGGTCTGAGAACAGGGCCCAAAATTGAGAAAGGCTGGCATAGTCCAGCGCCGACGGCGGAATTGGAACGATCAAGCCGTCGGCAGCGAAAAGGGCGTTCAGCGTGACGTAACTCAGGCTCGGCGGCGTGTCGATCACGATTACGTCGTACACATCGCGCAAGGGTGCCAACCCATCGTTCAGGACATTCCAGAACAGCGCCGAACGATCACTGCTGGCCAAGCTGGGGAGCATGAACTCGGCATCAAACAGCAGAGGGGCCGCAGCGATCAAATCAAGGCCGTCCCAATAGGTGTCGCGAACCGCATAGCGCAGATCCTCGTACTGCGGTTTCCTATTTGACGGCTGCTCGCTTCGGTTGCTGATCAGCTCGAGGATCGTCATGTCGGAGTCGATGTCCGAGCCGGGGAGCAATCCGAAGAGGGTGCTCATCGATCCTTGTGGATCGCAGTCCACGGCAAGGACCTTGTGCCCCCGCAGCGCAAGCCCCTGAGCGAGCACTGTCGCGGTGGTCGTCTTGTTCGATCCGCCCTTGAAGTTGCTACTGGCCAAGGTAATCGCCTTTTGGCCCTTCGGTCGCATCCGATCAGTCCTAAACGTCCGTGTCCAAATTCGCGCCTCAGCGAGCGTGAACTCGCGCAGGCCCCCAGTGGCGGTCACGCGGCCCACAGGAAGATCAGCGCGCGTCACTCTATATGCCAGCTTGGCCTTATCGACGCCACACAAGGTTGCAAGTCGAGTCGAGGAAAGGGGGGGAGCGCTCTTTTCATTACCGGGCGCCAAGAGCGTTCCACGCAAAACTTCCATCATGTCGCTGGCCTTCTTTGATAGCCGTGCGATCTGTGCCATGCTGATGCGCTCGAGCGCCGGGGCGCCGGGGAGGGGGGGGGCGACCTGGTCGCCACCCCCCGAGGTTTTCGCTGCAGTTGCCATGCGTTCGCTCCTTAGATTCCTGTGATTTTACGGAATGTTCGGAGTCTAAGCTTTTCGGCGTCACATTCAAAAATCGTCAAATCTGAAGTGGTTTTAACGTGAGATCAGACGGAGAATGAGGCAGCGACAACGTGAGATCTGGCGGAGTATTGCCGTGCGGTTGAGGCCTGAGACCCCAGGTTTCAGGCAAAAGGGCTAGGTTTTTGCACCATTTCAGTGCAAAAGCCCCTCGAGTCTCACTTCATTCTCCGTCTGGACTCACGTCACGGCCATTCATTCTCCGTCTGACCTCACGTTACCCTCCGTGGGACCTCACGTCATACTCCCTGTGATCTCCGGAAATTCTCGTAAGCCGTTGATTCATAAGTGATTTCCCAGCCATCAAGGTATTCAATGCCTTAAAGTGTCTTCTCCAAATGGATCAAGGCGGGGCCCGCTGACGTGAAAACGGAAGAATCACGAAATCCCTGAAAGCGGAGACAGAATCAAGTGTGGCCGGCACATTTGCTGACACAATCCGCCAATGACCAGTTCAACGCCGACCAAAGGATCCGACGTGGAGCCACGCTCTCCGGAGTCGGAGGGCGCTTGGGAACTTGTTGAACCGGAGAGCGCCAACACCCATCCGCCACCCGCGGAGCGCCGTCCTTTCCGTAAAGCCAACGAGATGGTAGGGATGCGCGCAAAGAAGGGTCGCATCACACTGGTGACGTGGAAGATCCACCAGGCTCTCGTGTACCACGCGCAGCGTCAACACCAACAGCGGCTTTGGGAGGCCAGCAAAGGCCGTCGTCTTGTCTCAGGATCGTTCTCAATGCCACTGCACGAGCTCGTCGCCTCTGCGCACTACGGCAGCAACGGCCTGGCGTTGTTCAAGGACTACATCCGCGAGATGCAAACGACCTTGATCGAGTGGAATTCCGATCAGCACAGCAAGAGCTATTGGTCGTCATCTCAGATCCTGGGAACGGTCGAGATCAAGGAAGCGGGGCCGCCTCACCCCACGATGCTGTATTGGAATTTTCCTGACGTCGTTCGCGACCACGTGTTGGATCCGAAGCAGTACACCAAGATGATGGTCAATCTCAACGAGAACGTGAGGTCGTTGGCCGGCGCTGTTCTCGCAGAGATCGGTCTGCGGTATCTCACGTCACCTGGCGGTCTGACGCACCGTGAAGAAGTTGCCTGGTGGGTAGCCGCGCTCACAGGACGCGGGGATCGGGAGTTGGAGTATCGATACTTCAAACGCGACGTCTTGACACCCGCGCTGAAGGAAGTTGACGACATCCAAGAGGAGTTCAGTCTCGAGCTAATTGAGCACCGGCATGGGCGCCGTGTCGAGGAGTTGCAACTCAGGGTCCACCGCAAGTCCCAAGGCAGCCTGGGTGTGAACGTCCCAACCAACATCTTTGACCTCGAACTGCTGGCCCGCATTCGCGCCTTCGGCTTCAAAGAGCAAGAGGCCGGCCAGATCTATGTGCAGAACGACGAGGGCCTCCTGCGCCGCACGACCGAATTGGTCGAGGAGCGAATGCGGAACACAGCACTGCCTAACATCGAATCTCCCGCAGCGTTCTTTCGTGATGCTCTCAAGAAGGGCTATGCGACCTCGTTTGTCGCTATCGGGAAAGTGAACGCCGATTCGAACACCGCGCAGAAGACCAGTCCCGATCTCCATCTCGTCGCGCCGCCCGAAAGGAAAGAGCCGCCCTCTATCAAGAAGTCTCGCGACGATCTCGCAGCTGACTGGACCCGAGCGCTCGCAAAGGAGGCCGAAGTTGCTTTTCGGGATCGGTTCACCCTCGGTCGGCAGAACGCGCTACGCAAGCAGTTCGATGAAGAGGTGGTTCCGAAGATGTTGCCGTCAATCGCTCGAGCTTGGGCTGAGCAAGGCATCGACTCCAAGTCGGCCAAGCACACCTTCTTCAAGTGGCTGGCCACACGCCCACCATATTCCCAGCCGACCGCGGATCAGCTGCTGGACTTCAGCCTTTCGGGAAGGCTCCCACCAGGGAGCTTGCAGCTCGCGTAGAAGCGGATCGCGGGGTACGGAAGATCCCCTCGGAGCCAGTTCGCGAAGATTCATGTTGATTTGTTCGTTCGGAAGGGATAATGCCTGTCTGAATCAGGCTCCCGTCTGAGAGCGGCCCGAGGGAATGGGTCGAAAGAAAATGACGATTCAGCCTCACGCTCACACATCGACCGCCCGCCATGACCACCTCGCAGAAGCAGCCAGCGATACGGGCGTCACCTGACCTGGTGAGTGCGCGCCCTGGCCCAAGCTTCCTGAAGCACACCAACTCTCTGATGTTCGACCTGCACCTCGAAGCGGTGGAATACGACGACGCGGCTCGGACGGTCACCATCAGCGCAAACGCATTCGACAGCTACTTGGTCGGCTGGTTCGCCACCAGCGATCTGCGCGAGGCCGGCATTCTCGTTTTCAGGGACGAAACCAACGGGCCGCCGACGACGGGCGCACGGTGGCAGCTGTTCTTCTCGCTCGCCGGCGTTCTCTATGAATGCGACATCGCGCTGCAGACCGTCCGGGGTGGCGGCACGCGAACAACGACAAGCCTGCGCCCGCGAGGCTGAGCCTGGCGCAACCGGGCCGCGGGTAGATCGAGGTACGCATTTTCTTTGTCTTGGAGAGAGATCCCAAAGGAACCTCGTTCGTAAGGAATTTCGTTCGCCGAAGGGAAGACTCCGGTCTGGAGATCCGTTCCACGTGCGGGCGGCCTTCACGAGCAAATGTGTCAGCGTCAACGAGTACGAGTTCCTGTCGGCCCAATCAGACGTCGAGCTTGGCGGCAAGTCCCTCGCAAGCCGATTAAATGCTAGACAGTTGGCGCTGTCGCAACCAAGCGCCTGAAGCTCCATCGTCCTTGCCTGAGCGTGCCGTGGCGTGTTCGTGCCCGACAGGCGGTACTGGTCGACCACAGGAAGCAGGCAGGGCGACCCTGCACGGGAGCAGCCCGAAGTCGTTGGAGCGTAAGCGAGTTGACCGCGGAGATCACGGTCGAGATCGCAATGGTCAACGCGAACTGTTTGTTGGCGACGATCATCCAGCCCGAGGCGAACAATCGCTCCTGCTTCGTGCTCGAGCTGATTAAAGAGCATGGGCTGGAAATCCAGACACTGGACGGAAGGAAGTGGACGCGAAGATCTGTCCTAAGTGCTCTCAGGGGAATATGGTGCCGCGGTCAGGACCTTACGGTCCGTTCAGCGCGTGTAGTCGATTCCCAGCGTGTGACTACAAGGAGAAATCGCCCAACAAGTCTCAGTTGCGAGGGCGAGCGCAAGGGCTTCGCTGATCGGGCTTCGGCACTTGAGGCAAGGAAGGGGAGGGGGATCGCGTGGCAACCCGGCTTACCATTGAGCCAGTTGGACGACAGCGCTCACCGCGCCGGTCCCTCTGCGGCCGTAACCAGGTGAGACAACTTGGAGAAACTCATTCGGAAGGTGCCTGATTCCCATCGAAATCACGCCTTGACTTTGACGACTGCGGGGCGAGTCGTAGATACCATGAGGAAACTGACCTACTCGCGTCCCCCGAATGATTGAGAAGCCGGGTCGGGGCAGGACGGTAGTGCGCATGGCATTTCCGCGCGTGCGCACTGACCATGCAGCATTCAACAATGGCCGGCCGACTATCACCAGGAGCTTCGTTGACCAGTTCCCGCTTTCGGGGGCTCACGAAGACTGGACGCTCTTCCCCCAGCCGCCACCCCTACTAGGTCAGATTTGAACGCTTCGGTAGCGGGCCAGGCGGACATCACGGGCGTAACGCTCAGAACCGGGGTGTAGCGGCAATTTGACCAAAGTCATACGATTCGCTCGGCGACAAACTGCCTTCGCCAGCGCGCGCGAACTGCTCAGCTGCCCGATCGGCCGCTTGATCTCGTTGATTCTGAGTATCAGCAACGTTCGGGGCGAAACGCCCAGACCTTCGAAACGCTCGATCGGCGCCAGCGTAGTTGTTCCGGACGGTCCGCTTGCGGGCCATGTAGTGGCCCAAGATCTCCGCCGCTCGTTCAGGCCCGAAGGACGCTTGCGCATTTGCAGATGCCGTCGAACGGGCGTCGTAAAGAGAGTAGATGCGCCCGTCATCAAAAGCGTCCTCGCACGCGCTCCGAAGTGCAGCTCGGCAACCGTCGTAGTACTTATCGAACGTTCTTTCCTCTCCGCCCGCTAGGTACTCCCTCAAAAGCGTCAAATGTGTTTCGACTGCGCTGACCGTTGTGGGCACGAGCTCGATATCGCGCCAAGCGAGGCCGGCATTCCGCAACTCCCATGCACGTTGTCGACGCAGGCTCTCGAACGTAGCTGCATCGGCGATCTGCCGCGCCTCGTCGTTGTCAAAATGAACCGTCGTCGCCGCAATTGGGTCGGCTTGCCTCCTGGCAGCGTCAAGAACATCGGAGAAGTCCTCGGTATCAACCGCGGCCATCGCTCTTAGGTCTGCATCTGCACGAGACAATAGTTCCTTCGGAATGTAGTGCCAGTCGAAGGCAGGTTGCTTTTTGAGCTTGATGTTTGGCAGCCGGAGAATTCGTCTATCGCGGTCGAACCAAAAAGCGGTTGCCCATTCGCTTGGGCGCGCGCCGGTAGCGATCCCGGCCATGAGCCAGTATGCGGTCTTCTTGGGCCAAGCCGGCGCCGAAGGGTGCGCCGAAATCAGAGCGTCCAAGATTGGGCGAAGATCCTGCTCAGGAATCGCGCGAGCCGAGGCTCGTGCGTTTCGGACGATCTCGCGGACCGCACCATGCTTGCGCGGATTGAATGCGCAAGCGGCTTCAAGTCCCGCCCTCCGTTCCCCGTCGAGGAATCCGAAGTTGGGTTGCTTACACGCCCAGATGATGGCAGCGCGGTAGGTATTCTTGGTCGTGTTTGCGAGGGTCGTGTCGGCGGCGAGTTGCTCGACAAGTTGCACGGGAGTCACCCAGTCGGGATCGATGTCCAGCTCTTCTGCAAGGCGCTTCACGAGCATAAAGAAGATTCGCCCGTACTGACCCGCGGTGTTGCGATTGACCGGTTGGTTAGCGCGCTCAACCCAATCTCCAAGACGTTCCAGTGGAGGAATTGGGTTCGACCCCGGTTGACCACCCAGTGGTGGCAGGACGGGGCGGGATTGTGTAGCGAGCTCGATGCTCAGAGATCTATTGGGTGCTGGGCTCATTGCGGGTACAGGCTCAAGACCTGTTCAATATCCTTGCGGGGCCTATTTTGCTGACGAGAGAGTGGTGGCGTGATTCGGCTTCGGACACGCGAAGCGTGAGTGGAGTTCGAACCACTCAAGCAAAACGGAGCGGCCTTAGGCGACTCCACTTCGACTGCGGTTTGATCTCAGAGAGACTCGCATCCGGGAGCAATCTTACAAAGCACTCATAAAAGGATGAGCTTTTTTTAGCAAATCCGGCGAACATCTGCGATCAAGCGCGTTTACTCACAGTTGCCTGTCAAACCAGACCTGATGGAGAAAGCGTCAATCCCCGAAAGAGGGAGTGAGTGGAAGTTCGGAACCGCTGCCGAAGCGGAGCTCGATCGTTTTTTCAGTTCCGTCTAGAACTAACCTTGAAGATCGCCGATCAGTGCACGTGCCAAAGCGGCTAGGCTTCGGTGCGGGATGCGCTGGAGCTAAAAGATAGCCGCGATGCCGCCGGCCAGGCGCGCTGTTCGCGCGCTTCGTGACCACCGAAGGCGTCTTGGTCCAGATCCTGAAGACCACTGCGAGCCCGCTCGACAAATGGGCCTTCACGACGAATGCCGCCGACGCGCCGGTGCGCGCCGCACTCAAGCTGGGCCGTACCGACGACAGCTACTGGCAGGCGCTGCGGTTGTCGGTCAAGATGCTGCCAGCCGGCACCGCCAAGCCAATGATCGCCGCGATCATGGCCGAGAAGGGCGAGTTCGACGTAAGCGAGGAGTCGGTGTCGATGGACGTCGCTGGGCGGCTCATCATCTGGGCGCAGGCCGAGGGGCTACTTTCGAGCGATGGAGTTGCGGTTGAGTCGGAGACCGCCTTGGTATAGCGCTACTACCGTGTCGAGTCGCTGTCCGCACAGCGTTTGGAACCGCTCTTGCGTGCAATTGCCCTGTCCAGCGCGGTGCACTCCGCTGTGAGACCGGCGGCATCGCGAACGGCACCTTCCGAAATGCGTGTTGTCGGTTTTGTTGGTGTTGTCGGTGGCGTGGGTCCGTCCGGATAGCCCTTCACTTCTTTGTCGGTGCTCTTCCCCTTCTTGGAGGAAGTCTCGACCTTGGGGAACTGCTGCATCGCAGATTCGCCGGTCTGTAGACTGCCGAGATCGCGCCGTGCGGGCGAAGATCCCTGTGCAAACCCTGTTGCTTGCGCACCGGCGGGCGGAGCTGTCAGTGCGATCGATGTGAGAAGCGCGAAGCGAAGATTTGACATTTGAACCGCCCTTCGACTACTTGTTGCAAACCCTATGCACGGGACTCGGCGCCGCCTGCCGTTCACTCCACGCCTTGAAGTTTGCGACCATGAACGCGCTGTTCCCCTCCCTCTGCAGATGCGTCCCTGTCCAAGCCACTGGCTTGAATGATCTTCCTCGGGGGGCCATGACAGCCGCACCCCCTCCTGGGATCACTTGCTCGCGGGTTTCGTCGGTCACGTACTGGGAAACTTGGTCGATGAACTCACGCATATCGCAACTCTCGAAGCATGCTTGCGCAAGGGTACCGCGAAAGATGCTGATTGCTCTCTCTGCCTCGACCTTGTAGTCCTCTTTCAAGAAAAGGGAGTTGGAATTGAGAGTGTTGGTAAGCGCTCCGAGGCCGCTGCGCGTCGATTCGACAAGCTCTGTGCTTTCGATGGCACCAGTGCACCTGCTGAGTGTGATCTCCAGTAGGGGGTCAACCACGCCTGTGAGCCTCTTTCGGATCTCAATCGCCGCAGCAAGGCGCTTGTCCAGGAAGTAATGGCTCTGCGCCGCGGTGGCTTTGTAGGATTCGATGAGCGAGTTCACGCCGTATCCCGCGACGATCAAGAGAAGTCCAATCAGGAGCTTGTCGAGTATCAGGCGCTCGACCTGGAGGTGATGCTCGAGACGCAGCTTCATCTCCTCGGGCATCTTGGCGTCCGGGACGGCAGGAGCCGCCCCCCGCTCGGGCGACGGTGAGATGGGCAGGGGGGCGTCGCGAGCAGGGGTGATAAGGGCGAGGCCCGTCGCGAACATCCCGGCCAGCGCTGCTAGCAGAATTCGCGATCTCGGGATTCCCTCCATCGGTCTTCGGGCCACTCGGGTGCTCCTCGCCGCAAGGTTCGCGGCACTCAGTCGGTCGCCATTCGCATTGAACTATGCGAATCGTGTTGTGTCCATCAGCCGTTCGTCACATGCCCATCAATGGAGGGGAGGGAACTGGCCTCGCCTCATGTGACGAGCACTCATCACTCACAGGTCTCTCCAGGGATTCCCGTGAAGCCAGTTGAGGGTGACCGGTAACCGGATGCTTCGGCGGGCTCAGGCCAGGTGATCACGTCCGAGCCGCTATTCCGGAGCAAGTCCGGCACCTCACGGTGCTGTGCGCTCTGACGGCTGAGCATCTTGCCCAAGCCGAAGGTGCACCGGTCGAGCACCCCTGGCGCTCATCATCGTGAATTCCCAGTCGAAGAACTGCTTCGACGCGCACCGCATCGATCGTCCCGTTGAGGTGCATGATGGCCAGCGCGCGCACCAGCACAGTAGGCGTCAGTTCCTCCTGGCCGCCAATTCGCAACAGTGCCTGGAGCTCAGCCCCGATGCTCGTGTGGAACTCATCGCTAAGGCAATGCTCGATGGTTCCGGGATCGCCGTAGCCTTCCATCGAGCGCTCTGGCACGAGCGTGGGGTCGTCTTGGTTATTTGTCGATCCATGCCAGGGGCGCTCCGTGGACGGCCAGGACCGAGGATATCCAGTCCACTTGGATCAGCGACTCCAATCGGCGGGTTGAAGCCGCTCGGTTAGGAAGGCGGGCGCGACATGGTTACCAGCGCGAGCTTGCAAGAAGCCAAAAGGCCTTCCCCCGTCCGCTCCGTTGGAATTTCGTGACGTGGGTGTTGCGCACCTGTCGAGGCCACGGCTAAGATGGGAGGCAATTTCCTGCTCAAGATCATCGAATTCGTCATGTTGACCTGCTCAACCGTCACCAGCAATCGCGCCGCTATCGACGCGCGCCTGGTAGCGCGCACGAATAGTCGCAGCGGCTCGTCGTGCCGTGCCTCGATGCGAAACGTGGCGTCGGCATCGCCCCTT
Source organism: Variovorax davisae (assembly GCF_030316845.1). GTDB lineage: Bacteria > Pseudomonadota > Gammaproteobacteria > Burkholderiales > Burkholderiaceae_C > Variovorax > Variovorax davisae. The sequence continues at coordinate 425,924 of NZ_JASZYS010000003.1, read as the reverse complement.
TTCCCTTTCGTTTCCCCGTCTTAAGGAGTTGATCGATTCGGCTCCGTTCAGGAGCCCAGAATGGTCAACAGCAGTCGCCAAAGCAGCACTTCCCCGGATAGGCCGGTTGAGCCTGCATTTGGCGAGCTTGCTACGCCGTTCAGTCTTCGCGCTCACACGCCAGCTGCTCTGCAACCGCGTTTCCCTTATATGTTCCCGCTCGAAGGGGAAGAGCGGCGCCGCGCGTACATATTCTTCCGAGGCTGGCTCGCGCCCCTTGCAAGGACTTGCGAGGACATCGACCAATTCCTCCGCACGGACAAACGCGGCTTCCACTGGGTGAGGTTGCGCGAGAAGTTCGGCTCGCCGAGCTTTGCCTTTCAGATGGAAGGCAGGGCCCTCGTCGCTATCAACATCCATCGGCCGACCGAGGTGCATCGCTATGAATGCGAGCCTGTCGAGGGTTTCGATCCGGTGGCGTTGGCGGTTGACGAGCGCGTGTTGCAGATCGAGGTGGAACTGAGATCTCTGTGCATCGTTTGTGGCAGTCCTTCGGAGATCAACAACGATCGGGGGCCCTGGGCGTCGCTCTGCCCTGTGCACCGCGCCGAAGACGATGGGCCCCAAGGCGATATGGGTTCAGTTTGGGCAGCTGCTCAACTGAAGGAAGGATCGGTCCCATGAGGCTGTTGATCCTTTCCGATCTGCACCTCGAGTTCGGGTACCCCTTCGTTCCGCCGACCGACGGCTACGAGGTCGCGATGATCGCCGGCGACATCGCGGTGCCGGCTGCGAGCGCCATTCACTGGGCGAAGAGGGCATCAACGTTTCCCTGCGCCAAAGGAGTGATCTATGTGCCTGGCAATCATGAGTTCTACGGAGGTGTTGTTCAGCCCGTCGCTCAGGAGATGAAGCGGGCTGCCGAGAACTCGAAGGTCCATGCTCTGGACTGCGGCGAGGTCGTGATCGATGGCGTGCGCTTCCTTGGGTGCACGCTGTGGACCGACTTCGCGCTGCGCATCGACTCGCACATCGGACCCTATTCGCATGTGCCTCGGTCGCTTGGGACATCCCGACGCAGGCTGTCGGACTACCGCGTCATCCGTACCGAGATGTCCGCGCAGGATCTTGTCGGTGCGACTGGCCGCTACCTCCTCGACCCAGGCGGCGAGCGCGACCATCGACTCCTTACACCCGAGGACACGCTCGCGTTCCATCGAGTTCAAAGGCGGTGGCTGGTCACGAAACTGGCGGAGCCGTTCGCTGGCCCCACCGTCGTGGTGACGCACCACGCGCCGCACAGGCAACCATTGGCTGCGCGCTATGCGGACGACTGGTGTTCTGGGGCGTTTGTCAGTGAGTTGCCTGAAGAGTTCTTTAAGGTCCCGGTGCTTTGGGTCCACGGGCATACCCATACCAGTTTTCGACTATCGCGTCGGCAACTGCCGGGTGCTGTCGAATCCAAGAGGCTACCTGTCTGCGAGCCGGCCACCGGAGAACGAGCAGTTCGACCCAGCGCTCGTGGTCGACGTGTGATGTCCGCAACGAACATGCAAGAAGGATCTGAGATGAACAAAACCCCGACAGACCCGCTGAGCCCTCATTTCACCGATGACGATCGCGAGAACATCCGCCTATGCGAGCGCTACTACCCTCGGTCTGTGACGCCCGAGGACCGCTACCGTTCCTTGATCGAAGCTGGCAAGTTGCTCAGTGCGATTGGTTTCCGGCCCTATGACCACTACGAACTCTTTGGAGGGCGTCTATCGGACCATGTTCAGCAGCTTGCACGTGCGGCGTTGACTCATTACCCGACGTTTACGGAGCTGTTGGCGTTGTTCGAGCGGGGAACTCCCATCGAGGAATGGCTGGGTCTGCCACCCGAAGTGCTTGAACAATTTCGTACGACTTTCCGCTTGGCGACGCCATCCGAACGCACCGATCTCGACGACGAGTTCTAGCATGAAGCTTCTGATCCTGTCCGATCTCCATCTCGAGTTTGAGCCCTTCGAGCCTCCGCCGGTACGCGAATGTGACGTCGTGATTCTTGCAGGAGACATCCATTCGCCCGGTCGGCGTGCCGTCGAGTGGGCTGAGGCTCGCTTCGCCGGCACGCCGGTGATCTACGTTCCGGGGAACCACGAGTACTACGACAGCCGCATGGATCTGGCCCAGTCGGAGGCCCGAACTGCGGCGACTGGCGGCCAGGTGCACCTGCTCGATGGCGGCGAGATCGCGATCAAAGGTGTTCGCTTCCTCGGTTGCACGCTCTGGACGGACTTCGAGTTGGCGGTCGAAACACCCGTCGAGACGCGGCGCTGGCGATGAGGAGGGCGACCAATCTTCTAAACGACTACAGCCTGATCCGGACGGCCGATGAACTCGCGGAGCCGGACACATGGCGCAGCCGTCAAGGTCGGAAGCTGAGGGCTGAGGACACGCTCAGGATCCATCAAAGCCAGCGAGGCTGGTTGAGCGAGAAACTCGCGGAACCGTTCGGTGGGCCTACCGTGGTCGTCACGCACCATCCACCGCATCGTGGCTCCCTCGCGAAGCGCTACGCCGAGGACTGGGTCTCAGGCGCTTTCGTCAACGAACTGCCCGAGACGTTCTTTGACGTGCCGGTGCTTTGGGTGCACGGGCACACACACGAGAGCTTCGACTACCGCGTCCGCTCATGCCGCATCGTTTGCAACCCCCGCGGCTATGTTAGCTGGAGCGGCAGAACGGAGAACCAGACCTTTGATCCCGGTCTGGTGCTCCAGTTGCCAGATTGCAAGGATGGACCTTTAAAATGACCAAAGATCTTTACGCCACAGTCGCAGAGACAGAAGCCTTGCTTCGCGAGGGGCAGAAGTACCGTCGCGAACGCTTGCAAGCGGCCGACATGATCCCCGTCTCTGAGGCTGCCTCGCTTCTGGACGTGGATGGTTCGACGATCGCCACGTGGATCAGCGGCGGCCGGTGCATTGGGCTTGCCGGCTCCTACGGAGCGCTGAGGATTCCCCGCTGGCAGTTCGAGCCGTCGGTCTGGTCCGCAATTCAACTCATCGGCGGAGCTCTGGGCACGCAGGAGCCGTGGTTGATCCTCGTCTTCCTTGAGACGCCGACGCCTGCGCTGGAAGGCTTGACACCGCGAGTGGCCCTCGAACGAGGTACCGCGATCGAGCGTGTCCTCGCCGCGGCTATCGACGACGCGCACTGATCAAAGATGAAGCTTCTGATCCTTTCTGATCTTCATGCTGAGTTCGAGACCTTCGAGGTACCGAAAGGTCTGGACTACGACGTGGCCATCCTGGCGGGCGATATCGTCGCGCCCGGTCGCGTGGTCGCGCGCTGGCTGCGGGACCCGGCACGCATTGCGGACAAGCCCGTCGTCCAGATCGCAGGCAATCATGAGTACTACGAGTCCGTGCTCGATGATGAAAAGTCGGAGATGCGCCGCCAAGCGAAAGAGCAGGGCGTTCACTTCCTCGACTGTGACGAGGTGGTGATCGCCGGCGTCCGCTTTCTGGGCTGCACATTGTGGACAGACTTTGCGTTGCGTATCGACAACCCGGGCTTCCCGGGGCAACCGGTGCGGCTTCTGTCCGATCGGTACCGCTCGATGGCGGAGAGCTCGCGCTACCTTTCCGACTACTCAGCCATCCGAGTGGATGACCCGCAGACATCGAACTCGCGTGGTTTCCGGCGTCTGGTCCCGATGGATACCTTGTTGAATCACCGGCGGCAACGCTCATGGCTTCGCAGGAAGCTCGCTCAACCGTTCAACGGGTCGACGGTGGTGGTGACTCACCATGCACCTCATCGAAAGTCGCTGGCGCCGCGGTACGCCGAGGATTGGTCCTCTGGCGGCTTCGTCAACGAGATGCGTCCCGAGTTTTTCGAGGTCCCTGTGCTCTGGGTGCATGGGCACACGCACGACAGCTTCGACTACGAAGTGGGGAACTGCCGGGTGATCTCAAATCCGCGTGGCTACTTGAACTGGCATGGAGAGTTCGAGAACAAGGCCTTCAACCCAGGACTTGTGGTCGAGGTCGACTCCTCACCGGGTTTAGATCAAGTCGATGACGAGAAGGAACTGCTTGATCTCGCCAGAGAGGTCTTCGGGACGGAAGTCCGCACTTGGCTACGCAAGCCGCATGTCCTCTTGTGTGGCAAAACGCCGGCAGAGATCGCTGCTGCCGGCGGTCGGGAACGAGTGCAGGCCATTCTTCGAACGATTCAGCTCGGGGGTGTTGTGTGACGCATGTTGGCGCTGAACTGTTCGTACGATTTCGCGACAAGTTCCTCATCGACGATCTGGCGCCGATGCAGCTTCGGTTGAGAAGACCGTGACGCCGTCTCTTCGGAAGTAAAAGCCGCCGGAAGAGCCCGAACGGTTGCAGCACCAGTGAAGATGGAGAAGCGCGCGAGGTCGCCACCGTCCCTGTCGTAGCTCCTGATGCCGGCGTTGTGTTAGTCGACTATCTGCTCCCAGACGAGCCGGTACTCACGGAGCCCGTCTGTTGACTGCCGCTCTCGCGTGTCGCAAAAGAGTTCGCCCTCGCCTGTTTCGAAAACAGTGACTGGCTCGCCCTCGTTGGCTGGATCTGTGGCAACCCATACCTTCACGACATCGGTGAGCAGCCAGGGCGCTCCGCTCCCTTTGATTGGCCGCATCGCTTGTACAAACGAAACGACGGTCCGCTCACTCGGCCGGAGAAACTCCAAGAGATCTATTGTCCACGAAACGAAGTAGTCTCGCTGGTACCAGTCCTTCTTGCTCTGGTACAGGCGCTTCATCACCACATAGCACGGCTCCGATGCGGTGAGCGCAATCGCGCGCCAGTAAGAGTTGGTCGGTGGACCAAGTCCGGCCGGGATGTCGCAGGCAAAGCTCTTCGAAGCGCAGAACATAAAGTGAATCCTATAGGGTGTAGCCCTTTAGGATTCTAGATGAGGAAATTGCAGGAACTCAAACCTCTGCAATGACCCGTACCGTTCAATCTGATTTTCCGCGCGCGCTGCGCTTCGTCCGTCAAACACGCGGAAGATCGCAGGAGGCACTTGATGTCGTGTCTGGTCGCACATACGTCAGCGCATTGGAACGTGGCGTGAAGCAGCCTACGATCGGAAAGCTCGCAGATCTTGCTGGCTCCTTGGACATACATCCGCTGACCTTGATGGCCCTTTCGTTCATGAATCGAGCCTCCCCGCTGGAGGTGGAGAAGCTGCTTCTTCGCGTGCGTGAGGAGGTCTCTGAGTTGGTGGCGATCAAGCGCTTCGAGTAGCGCCGAAGCGCTGGTGCGGTCAGCCAGTCACCGGAGTTGTTGTCCGGCTCGAGATCAGCGGCGCCATTTCCGAATTCATCGCGAACCGTTCGATCGCAGCCGTGGTGCGCGACAACCAGACAATTGGGGAACGCCCAGATGCCGAAATCGCCGCTGACGAGTACCCGGCTTCGTGGCATCCACACGAAGGTCGCGTCGTCAGTCTCCCCTTGTCCATGGATCAGCTCGAAACGCACGCCGCCCACATCTAGGCTGAGCACGTCGTCATAGATCTGGTCCGGGCGTCGATGCTGGTCGGGGCATGCATAGCCAGGCGTGTTGAACTGCCGCCCCATGACATTGCTGTTCGGCCCCTGCGTCGTGTCGTAGCGCGCGAAGCGTTTCAAGACGCTGCGGTGCGCGATGATGTGCGGCCGTGGCACGCCACGCCGGTCCGCTTCGGCGTCGTACAGGTGGGCACCCACGGTGTGGTCGATGTGGCCGTGGGTGTAGATCACGGTGTGTACGGGGCGGTCGTCCCACCTGCGGATGGCGCGGAAGACCTGCTCTCCGGTCTCGCGGCTGCCGGTGTCGACCAGGACCAGGCCTTCGGCGGTGCGGATGGCGGTGACATTGCCGAACATGTAGCCGGTGTGGACGGCGACGATGTCCTCGTTGACCGGGGTGATCGAACCGCCGGCGACCGCAGCGGTCCATTCTTCCATCGGAACGTCCCCGTTCCAGAGTTGCTCGGCGATGGTGATTGCACTTTTCATGGTTTGCTCTTGTCGTCCACGCCTCGAGATTCCTGCGTGGATGGATCATCTCGCCCGCGCTCCCAGGCTGGGCTACACGGCCTCGCAGCCGCTCGGGTGACATGGCGGGTTCACGGGAGCCGTCGCGTGAAGCGAGATGCTCCAACGGCGCGCCGTCCTTCAAGCAACGCCCGTGCGCGCCTGCACGACGGTATCGCCACCTCCGCGCATCATCTCAGCAAGTTTCCAAGAGGCCAGAACCATGTCAACAGATCCAAGCGCTCCGATTTTCGACGGCCACTCGCTGGAGTATCGCGGCTTCCGCTTTGAGCTGCGCGCAGAGCCCGCCCGCGGCGGCTATCAGCCCATCGTCTTTCTTGTTCGAACCCCCGCGGATGAGGAAGAGACGCAGCTATCGAACGACACCGAGGAAATCGTGTACGGGACCGAGGCGGAAGCAACCCGTCACGCCGAGCAGCAGGCCATGCGCTGGGTGCACGATCGGACCGGCACTGGGCAGGGGCAATTCTGAGCAGCGCTCGCCGTTGAGCGCGGAGGCTGCCAGCGGCAACCTGGGTCGATGCGTAGCGGCCGGCGGACCTCCGCGTGCTGGATGAGGTTGCATCTGTGGGCCCGGCATTCTGGGCCGCGCAGGCCTTCCCTGCTTCGCCACCCGCTCGCGCGGTGCTACCTTGGCGCCACCCCCGCACCCATCTCGTCCAACAGGTCGACGATGATCTGCTCATAGGCCCGCAGCGGACGCGAATCGCCGTCATTCATGATGCCCGCAGCGATCCGGTCGCCAAAGAGCACGACCACTTCCGCGCGGTTGTCGCGCTTCGACATCCAGTGCAGTCCCTGCGCCGCCGGCATCGACTCCCAGACCCATTGGGCCCAGGCCTGCGTTCGCGCATAGTCGTCCTCGTCGCCGTCGAAGAGATCCGAGGCGGCGAGGCCGGCTGCCTTGAGCCCCGTGGCTGTCAGGTTGACCAAGCTGAGCGCAGGACTGCGAATGCGGCTCAGCGACAGCAAGGCTTGGTAGTCGGCCTCGAGGTCGTGGAGATAGCCGGTGGATGGCGTGGGCACGTTGTGCAGCACGACCTCCGCAATGGCCGCCTTTTCGTTGCTTGCCGCGTAGATCGTCGGAATCGGCTTTCCGGTCGTCGGGTTCACCAACGGGCTGAAGCGTGCCCAGCCGCGGCCCGAGTCGTTGAAGGCAGCCGGCGCGAAGTCGCCGGTGGCACGATCGAACTTGTGCACCCGGAACCAGACGCGCTCGGGATGTGGCAGGAGCCGAAAGGGATGCGGAGGAGGGGGCAGGCGGCGTGCGGCCGGACTAGCCATGCACCGGACCCGTCACGTGCCGTTCCGCCGCGATGATCACGGCTTTCGGATCGCGCTTCAGCACTTCGCGCGGCCGCTTGCCTCCCAGCGCGCTGTTGGGCGACTCGAACCAGGAGGCCAGTCGGAAGGGGGAGTAGTCGGCAAGGATGCCCAGCACCTTTTTGAGCTCGGGGATGGGCCGCCACGATTCTCCGAACACGTAGTCCGGATACATCTTCCTGCCTCGATGGTCGATCGCGAAGACCTGCTTGTTCTGCAGCCACCGACTCACCGCCGCGTGAGGATTGGCCGCTTCCGGATCGAGTTTTCGTCCGATTTCCGCCGCCGAGAACCATTCCGCACCGTTCATGATCGCATCGAAGGCCCGGGTCTCCAGCACGGCTCGACTGGCCGCCGGGCGGCGAAGCTCGAACGTGTCGGCGAGGTCCTGCAGGGACTGCTGCTCCACCTTGGCGATCGCCAGGCGAACCCGGCCCAGGAGCGCCGATTCGTCCTGGGCGTTGTTGCCGGTCTGCACCACGTGGGACGCCTCCTCCAGAATGAGGCTGGTCGCCGCACGCACGCTGTCCACCATCGCGACGATCGCCGCAGCGTCGAGTGCAGGCGACGCTGCCCCCCCGCCCCGTCCCGAACCGCCGGACAGGCTCCCGTGCAGCGGATGCTGCTTGAAGAAGCTGCGATGAGTGAGGTTCATGAGTGCATTTTACATCTCAGGAATCTCATGCGCAAGCCACGCGGCGCCGGGCGCTTGACCGGAGGCGCTGGGCCGAGCCTCGCGGTGAGCGCGGACAGCCAGGCGAGCAACACCGCGGCTGTCGCATGGCCCCTTGGGCCTACATCAATGACGAGGAGTTGGCCGGTGTGGTCGAGATGATTCGGGAAAAGCTGAGCGACGCGGCGTCGCCCTGCTGGCGGATGTCGGAATAGCGGTTGGCACGCAAGAACTCGTGTGGCTTCTTCACGCCGCGTTCGGAAAGAGCGGAAGTCACAGCCTGTGGTTCCATGGATTGACGAGTTTGATCCCCGTGCCGTATTCAGCGAATGGCTATTTCGCGAAATCCTGAAGCGTCTTTCCGCTGTCCAGTTGAGCCTTCAGCCAGCGGGGCTTCGGACCGCGGCCGGTCCACGAATTGCCGGCGTCATCACGGTAGCTGACCTTCGAAGGTGCGCGCTTGGCCGTCTTTGCAGTCGCTTTGGCCACCGCCGACGCAGCGTCCAGCTTGCCAATGGCGGTAGCGAGCGTCGACCTGGGGGACGAACCTGCACGGAATTCGTCGATCGATCTGCCCGAAGCCAGCGCGTCACGAAGCCAACGCGGACGCGGACCACGGCCCGACCAGACATTGCCCGTGCCGTCGCTGAACTGAGCGGAGGACTTCGAAGACTTCTTGGTCGCTTTGCTCGACGCGGAGTCAAGGCCCAGATGAGCGGCGGTCAGGCCGTAGTGAGCAATGGCGACCTTGATGCGGTCAACCACGCCCTTGATCTCGCTGCCGCGTAGCGCTTCTGCCTGACGCTGGAGTTGTTCGATCTGCTTCTGAATCTGCTGGTAGGTTTTTGCCATTGCTTGCTTTCGTAGTTCAGGTGCGGAGTATCTCGCTTCTCTCTGAGCGATTCTGCCACTCCAAGTTCGAAGCGAAGTAGGTCGCCTGGCTTCGGCATCGTTGACGTCTTCGATGGGATTTTCTGCGGTTGCGATCTTTCACAGGAATCATCGACTCGCACCGGTGCAACGAGGTCAAAGGACATACATTCATCTCGCGATCAGTGCTTCTACCTGCCCCTTGTCTCTGGCTCGCCGGCCGAATCTCCGGCCACAGGGTGAAGGTGCGAGCAATGGAAAGCCTCTGGCGCCCGGTCGCACGATGAAGATTGCGGCATCTCCGCGCCTGCTATTCGGAATTCCCTGCCAAGTGGCTGGACGAGATCCGGCGAGCAGAAGGCCCGTCAGCAGCGAAATCGTGTGCGTAAACGCACATCACAGCCGACAGTCGCTTGGCAAAGTCTGTTTGGGTTCCAGGCCGCCGCAGGAGGGACGCAACGATGACGAAGATTCGGCTCAACGACGAGCAGTGGCAGACACTCCAGGTGCTTCTCGAGGCCAACACCCGGCGAGCGGCCACCGACCAGATCAAAGTTCCCGACCGTCTGAAGTCGAACGGATTGGTCTCGGCCGATCCGCAAGGCGGCAAGTTCCTGACCCTGCAAGGGCGCGAGAGGCTGAACCAGGGCCGCTGAAGCGCGGCCATGGTGGGCCAGGCGCCGTCGTGCTGCCGCTCCAGTTCAGACCACGTCGATCGGCGTTGCCACTACGCGCCGGTATCGACCCATGACCTCGGGTTCGACGCCGAGCCAGGCGGCCACCGTGTCAGCCTCGAAGCCCCGGCGCAACTGCCGCAGGGCGAAGGTGTGGCGCAGCCGGAACGAGCCGCCCTCGCGGCTGTCGATGCCTGCATCTTCCAGCACCTTCTTGGCGCACTTGTAGTGCGACTCCTTGTGCCACTGCTTCCCCGTGCGCGTGGACGGAAAGAGAAAGTCGCCCTCGATGCGGGCTTCCGCGCGAACCTGAAGCCAGTGCTGCAGCAGTTCGCCGGCCCAGGGCGCAATGGGCGTTTCGCGCGCGGCGGAATTCCCATCGCCCGGCACGAAGACCTTCCAGGGCCGATCGCGCACGCGGCCGCCGCGCGAGATCGGCGACGCGAGGGTGAGGGCGCGGACGTCGCCTGGCGTCAAGCCACCGCCCAACTGCAATGCGACCGCGCACCGGTTGCGAAGCTCCTGCCATGTGAAGGCGGCATGGCTGTCGCGCCGTGCGCCGGTGAGCCCAGGCCGCGGCCGTGCGTCCGACAGAAACGTGATCAGGTGTTTCGCCTCGGCCACCGACAGGAACTCGGGCAGGGGATCTGCATTGGCGGCTTCCGCGTACCGAACCTCGGGATGTGCGGCCAGCCAGTCGGAAGCGGCCGTGTTCGGCGGCTCGCCAGTCTGGGCCGCATGGTGGCGCAGCACCCGGTCGACGAGCCGCACCAGCCGCAGCGCGTGGCGGGGGGAGATCGACATGTCGGAACTCTTGCGCCCGAAGCGCGCCGCCTGGAAGGCCTGCAGATCGCGCAAGTCGAGCGACTCCAGGCTGACAGCCGGTGACTGGCCCAGGCACCAGGCGGTGAAGGCGCCCCACATGTCGCGGTAGACCTGGACCGCGGCGGGCTGCCGCAGGGAACCGGAGGCCCGCTGGCCATCCAGCCAGCGCTCGAATGCGAGGCGATGGCCCTCGGAGGGTGTTTCGTCGAAGAGGGAATATGAAGCCATGAATACGCTAACGGCAAGCGAGCATTTTGCCTGCGTATGCTGACAAGCTTGTTGAGATGCGGTCTCCGACTTGGGATATTCAATTGGGTTTGCCGTTAGCGTAAATAGCACGAGCAAGGAGCGGTTCTCGAAGAAGAACGGATTCATTGACGCGCGAGTGCGCCAACTCGCGCGAGCAAGACGGGCGGGTGACCGGATCGGGCTGCTCTCCCACATGGCACGGACGTTGTGGCGGGTCAGAATCGACCGTTCTCCTGTCCATCCGCTGATCACGCTGTGTTCGAAACCTATCGTTGGTCCTGCGCCGGGCCGCGCCGGCTCGCTGTCCGGCGCGTGGCCTCGGCCCTGACTGCGGCATGGGCCGCCGTCGCGGCCGACGCTTCTGCCCAGCCCTTGAGCGACCCGATTCGCAGTCGCATCGAAGGCGCTCGCCTGGGCATGGGTTACGCTCAGATCATCAATCTGTCGGCCTCCCCGGACCTCAGCGCCGCGAACTACACGGTGCGCGGTGCCGAGTCCGATCTGTCGCTCGACGTTTTCAGGATCCCGTACCAGGCACATTGGTTTTCCCTTTCACCGGGCTCGGACGTCTACTGGCGGCTTTCGGCTGGCTACCTGCGAATGAAGCAGTACCTGCCGACTTCGGACGCAGGCGTGGATTCGAGATGGAGCGCGGCCAGCGCGACCGCGGGGATGCTCGCGACTTTCTCGCTGGGGCGAGGTTTCACGCTCGAGCCGGCGCTGGACCTCGGCATCGCCCGCCTCGAAAACAAGGCCGACTACCTGGGCGCCGCGGCCGCCTTGCGCCCGGCACTGGACAGGCTGCTTTTCAACTGGCAGACCGATGCATGGATCGCGACGCCCAGCCTCGGGCTCGGATGGCGCCAGTCGGAAGAGGGCCGAACCTTGACTCTGCGAGCGCATGTCGCGCGTTCATGGATCAAGAGCTTCGATGCAACCGATCGGGTCTAGGAGTTCTCGGAAGCCGCCAACATCTACTCGGCACGAGCGGAATACGCGCGGCCGAGCAGCCTGCGCGTCTTCGATCGGCCCCTGGACTGGGTCGTCTATTCCAGCTATGCCGGATTCTTTGGCGCCAACAAGGATGCGCTTGGATTCGATTCGGTCGGCGAGGTCGGCGTCGGGGTGGAATCGACCTTGGCGCTGGGCCGATTGTCGGCCAGGCAGTTGCGCCTCACTGCAGGCTACTTTGGAGGTCCGCGCGTGAGGGGGTGGAGCATCGGAATGACCTTTGGATACTGACCCAGAAGGCACCGTGGACGTGGCATTGCCTCGCTGCGGCGGTTGCACAGGAAGACCCAATTTCAGCTTCAGACTGGTTGCAGCATTCTCGTTTGAGGCCTGATGGCAGGGGAGGGCCCATCTGCGACATCCAAGGTTCGCAAGCGAACGGCTCTGACCAGTCTGAAGCACGCTTTCGAGTTTGGCCGTCGAACTGGGCCTGACGGCTGCGGATTCAACCGGTCGATGCAACACACTGAAGCTGCCGTAGGCAGAAGGAGTGTTGCAGATGGCGTACAGGACAAGAACCTACTACACAGGCAGCCAGAAGGCATTGATGTGGGAGCGATGGAGGCAGGGATGGACCCTCCATCAGATCGCTCAGCTGTTCAATCGGCCTCACACGTCGGTACAGGGAATCCTGTCGCGTACCGGCGGCATTCGGCCGCCGGAGCGAAGCCGTTCATCGATGGCACTGACGCTGGCCGAGCGCGAGGAGATCTCGCGTGCCATGGTGGCTGGCTTCTCGATTCGCGCGATCGCCGTGATCCTTGGTCGAGCCGCGTCCACCATCAGCCGCGAGATCAAGCGCAATGGTGGTCCGGGATGCTATCGGGCGACCCAGGCCGACCAGGCAGCCTGGGATCGGGCTCATCGGCCCAAGCGCTGCAAGCTGGCCGAGAACCGGATCTTGGCGCGCATCGTCACGGACAAACTTGGCCTGCAATGGTCTCCGGAGCAGATTGCGGGGTGGCTCAAACACACTTACCCTTGCGACGAGACCTGCCACGTGTCACACGAGACCATCTACCGCAGCCTGTTCATTCAAGCCCGCGGGGCCTTGAAGAAGGAGTTGCTGCAGCACCTGAGACGAACGCGAGGCATGCGCCGCTCGCGCCATCACACACAGAAGACCGACGCCCACGGGAGAATCGTCGACGCCGTCTCGATCAGCGAGCGACCGGCCACGGTTGAGGACCGAGCAGTCCCTGGTCACTGGGAAGGCGACTTGCTGTTCGGAAGCTCCAACAGCCAGATCGCCACGCTGGTTGAGCGTCAGACGCGCTACGTGATGCTCGTGAAGGTCACCGGCAAGGACACGGAGACCGTCGTCAACGCGCTGATCAAGAATGCTCGCAAGCTACCGCAGGAGCTCTACAAGTCGCTCACCTGGGATCGAGGCAAAGAGATGGCGGGCCACAAGCAGTTCACCTTGGCGACCGACATCCAGGTCTTCTTCTGCGATCCTCAGAATCCTTGGCAGCGCGGAACCAACGAGAATACGAACGGGCTGCTGAGGCAGTACCTTCCCAAGGGCATCGATGTCTCGGCATTCTCACAGGCCAAACTCAATGCATTGGCGCGGAGGTTGAACGAGCGTCCCAGGAAGACTCTCGACTTCCAAACACCGGCTGAGATGTTCAGTCAGATCGTTGCATCGACCGGTTGAATCCGCAGCCGTGAGCGGACCTTGGCCAAGTCGATCTCAACGGCTGCTCACTGCTGCGAAGCCGATATTCGGCGGATCAGCTGGCAGGCGTTGCCTGGGGGAATTTCCAGTTCCCGTTGAGGATCTCGGCTCGCGGCCTGTAGAGGCGAACCATGTAGTTCCAGCCCTTCATGGTTGGCAGGCAGTTCGGAATCTTCCCGTCGCAGCCTCCAAACTGGACCTGCACAGATCCGTCCGCCGCCTTTTGCGCCGTGATGCTGTTGAGCGAGTAGGCGTTGAGCGGGTTGGCCTCGTAGTAGCCCTTTGCGTTGTACATGCTGACAGACCAGAAGCCATCCACCGGAACATTCTTCACGTCGAGCTTGTACACGGTGGCGCCATCGTTCTTGGGTGGGGTGACGTTCAGATAGAGCGCCTCCTTGGGAGGATTCGCGCCCCAGCCCAATGCGGCGCCGATGACGTATCGCACAGGGTCGACTTCGCTCTTCTTGCCGTACATCCGGTTGGTATCCGGATACGTCGAGCCCAGCACGAGGAGTGCCTCCCGCACCTTCTTCTGGCTGGCTTGATCCCAGTTCGGGACCTCGAACTTTCCGGGATTGCGCTGCACAGCCTTGATCTTGTCTTGCAGGGCGTGGACCTGTTCCATGTCCTTGGGACTGGCCGGATCGACCAAGGTGCGAACGGCGACCACGACATAACGCGTCCCGATGTCTTTCCTGGTGAGGGTGACGCTGCCCGGCTTGTAGTAGACGCCGTGCGTGTACTGGTCCTCATCGATCACCTGGAGCGACATGAATCGCTTGCCGGCCTCCGGAAGCGTGATGGTCACCGGGCCGGCGTCAAGATCGAAGACTGCAGAGGAGTAGAGCGTGTCGCGATTGAGGCGGATGACGGTCTGCTTGGCGATCGGCGCCGGATCGCGTGTGTGGTCGAATTTCCCGAAGCCGCCGTTCTTCACCACGCCGCCGAAGTAGAGGTCCGACTCGGCACGCGCAAAATTGTCCGGCGTCACGGCAACAGGTGCGCCCGCCGTCGATGCCGGCGCGATTTGAGCGTTCGCGAGCGGCCAGCATGGCGCGACAAGCGCGAGAACGGCGAGGTAGCGAGAATCGGGACGGATCATCCTGTCGAGGCCTTTCCAGCGGTTGGTTGAGACGCTCATGACGAGCGCACGGCAAGCGTACCAGCCGACCAGGTCGCCGGCTATAGTATTTGCGAACGTCGGCGTGTCCCGCCGCGCCTCCACTGAAGCATCGAACAAGGAAGCCAATGTTCAAGCACCGATTGCTCACCGCGCTCGCCTGTCTGCTGTTGCCATTTGCCGCGAGCCATGCCGCCGTCACAGTCAACGCCGAGCAAGCCCGCGCCATCGCCAAGGAAGCCTACATCTACGGCTATCCAATGGTCGACAGCTATCGTGTCGAATACGGCTACTTCGTTGATCAGGCCAACCCGGAGTTCAAGGGGCCATGGAACCAGATCACGAACGTGCCGCGTGTCTACACGCCCAAGGACATCGCGATCCAGACCCCAAATTCCGACACGCCCTATTCCTTCGTCGGTCTGGACCTGCGTGCGGAGCCGATGGTCTTGACCTTGCCGCCGATCGACAAGGGGCGCTACTTCAGCGTGCAACTCATCGACGCGTACACCTTCAACTTTGGCTACCTGGGCAGTCGTGCGACCGGCAACGCCGGAGGCAGCTACCTCATCGCGGGTCCGCACTGGCATGGTGCGACACCGAAGGGAATCAAGAAGGTGCTGAGGTCGGAGTCCGACCTGGTCATGGCGATCTATCGCACGCAGCTCTTGAGCCCTGACGACCTCGACAAGGTCAAGGAAATTCAGGCCGGCTACAAGGTCGCACCGCTGTCCGCATTCATTGGAGGGCCTGCGCCCAAGGCGCCACCAGCCATCGAATACATCAAGCCACTGTCGCAGGCCGACCAGAAAGGCTCGCTCGCGTTCTTCGACGTGCTGAACTTCGTGCTCCAGTTCGCACCGACTCACCCGTCGGAGAAGGCGCTCATGGCGCACTTTTCGAAGATCGGAGTCGGGCCCGGGCAGCACTTCGACGCCGACAAGTCGTCTCCTGAGATCAAGATGGCGATCCAGCAGGGAATGAATGACGCCTGGCAGTCGATGGGCGCCTTGTCAAAGCAATTCGACCAAGGAAAGCTGAGCGCCGGCGACCTGTTCGGCACACGCGAGTCGATGAAGAACAACTACCTGAACCGGATGCTCGCGACGATCGGCATCTACGGCAACTCGAAGGAAGAGGCCCTCTATCCCGTCTACGGGGTGGATGCCAATGGTCAGCCGCTCGACGGTTCGAATCGCTACACGCTGCACTTTGCCGCCGGCCAATTGCCGCCCGTGAATGCGTTCTGGTCACTGACGATGTACGAGCTCCCGGCAAGTTTGCTGGTCGAGAACCCGCTCAGTCGCTACCTTATCAATTCGCCGATGTTGCCGAAGCTGAAGCGCGATCCTGATGGCGGGCTCACTCTCTACATCCAGCAGGAGTCACCAGGCAAAGACAAAGAGGCCAACTGGTTGCCGGCGCCGAAGGGGCCGTTCAATCTGTATATGCGGCTCTACTGGCCGAAAGAGGCAGCCTTGAAGGGATCGTGGAAGGCGCCCAAACTCAACAAGGTCTGACGCAGAGGTCGGCACGCAGCCGTCGGCTGTCGGGTTGGGACCGGACGTTGCGCGCGCACGGTTGAACGGCTGGCTGGGTTGGGCCCTGATCAGCGTTCCGACGACGAGCAGATCGGCCGCTCGATCTGGCTTCGAAACCGGGTGGGGGCAGCCGGCGAGGGGACGCATATCGGGCGATGTCCGCAGAGGGCAGCGGGACCACCATACGAGTGAGCACCGCCGTGCAGCATGCCGCCAGGACATGGCCTGATCTTGCATCTGAAACAGACCGCCGTGGGTTCGAAACACGTCTGGCACCCAACTCGGAGACGATCGCCCCCATGATCGCCAACGCCGAACGCCTCGACCCCACGCGCGGTTTGCAGATCGCAGTGGCCATGTCGTTCCTGGGTGGCTTTCTCGACGCCTATTCCTATGTGGGTTGGGGTGGTGTTTTCGCGGGCGCACAAAGTGGGAACGTCATCCTGATGACGATTTCGATAGCTCAAGGTCATTGGCTCGCGGCGACGCGTCATCTCCCGTCCATCCTGGCCTTTGGGCTCGGCGTTGTCGCATCGCAGTTGCTCAAGATGCAACGTCCCGCATCCTTTCTCAGGCGGCCGGACATTGCGGTCCTCGCCCTGGAAGCAACAGCCCTGCTCGTGATCGCGCTCCTTTCGCCACCGACGCCAGCGTCGCTGGTCACTGCGGTCCTGGCCTTTGCCGCCGGCTTGCAGTTGAGCTATTTCGGACGCGTGCACGCCTGGACCTACAACTCCACCATGACGACCGGCAACTTGCGCAATCTGATCGAGGCCATCACGAGCATGGTCTTCCATCGAGACGGGGCCGCGCAGAAGCAGGCCATTGCCCTGAGCATGACGATTGCAGCATTTGCGGCTGGTGCAGGGATCGGCGGACTGACCACCTATCGATTTCAATCTCACGCGATCTGGATGGCGGTACTGGTTCCGGCCCTCGGCATTTGCATGCTCTCGACGTCGAAAGGCAGCGCGAGATCGAAGCGCGATAGCTCCCCTGAATGAAACGGGCGTCGGGGAAGGCCTGCATGAGAGGCGATGTGGTTGCGTCAGCCCTCCCGCAGCGTGCCAACGATCCCTGAGGTTTCAACTGAAATTCGGTCCGGAAAGCCGAAATGGCTCTGCAATCCTCAGGCGCGAGCATGGACGCGTGCCGTCATCGCGGCAAAGCGATACACCTTCAACCCAGCCTGCGCACAACGCTTTTCGCGCGGCATGCACTTCGGAGAACTTCGATGACCACCAGAACGCACCAAAACACGACCGATGCCGCCCCGCAGCAAGTCCCGCATCACGAGGCGCCGACCTTCGGCAATCCGGATCAGCCAGCGGAAGGCACGATCAATCTAGTGGGCGACACCGGCAGTGCGCGCATGGAAGGCCCCCGCAACCCAGTGCTCGAGGGCCAATTTCCTTCCGCCACCAATGCGCCCGCGACCGACATCAGCACCCAGCCCTTCTTCTGGTCCTCGTTCAACATTTCGCCGCGCCGCCAGCAGGCCGGCGGCTGGGCACGTGAATTGACCCAGGCCGACTTCGCGATTTCCGACGAGATCTCGGGGGTGAACATGTTTCTGGCAGCCGGCGGAATTCGGGAACTGCACTGGCACCAGACCGCGGAATGGGCGGTGATGACGCGAGGCCGGTGCCGCGTGACGATGCTCGATCAGCGCGGTCGGCCGAGTGTCGAGGACGTCGAGGCGGGCGACATCTGGTACTTCCCGGCGGGTTTGCCGCACTCGCTGCAGGGGCTGGGCCCGGAGGGCGCGGAATTCGTCATCGCGTTCGACGACGGGTCGCAATCGGAAAGCAACACCTTGCTCATCACGGACTGGATCGCCCACACGCCGCCCGATGTGCTGGCGAAGAACTTCGGCGTACCGGTCGAGACCTTCAAGGACATCCCGCTCCACAACCTCTGGATCTTCCAAGGTGCCGAGCCCGGGAGCCTAGAGGCCGACCGCAAGGCGGCCCAGGTGGTCGAAGGCACCGAGGCGGTCATCTTTCGCCTCTCGCGGTCACCGGCCATCAAACAGAACGATGGTGGGCGCATCCAGTTCGCCGACAGTTCGAACTTTCCGATTGCGAAGACGATCGCGACGGCACTGGTCACCATCGAGCCGGGTGGCATGCGCGAGATGCATTGGCATCCCAACGCGGACGAGTGGCAGTACTACCTTCGCGGCACCGGTCGGATGACCGTCTTCAATACCGGACCGAAGGCGACGACCAACGACTTTCGTGCGGGCGACGTCGGCGTGGTGCGTCGCAATCTCGGCCACTATGTCGAGAACACCGGCGATGACGTGCTGCAGTTCGTCGAGGTATTTCGTGCGGACCGCTATGAAGAAGTGTCGTTGGCGAACTGGCTGGGCCACTTGCCGCCGGAGCTGGTCATGCAGCATCTGAACATCTCTCCCGAAGCGCTCGCCAGCTTTCCGCGCGTCACGCAGGGCATCGTCCCCATTGCCAAGGCCATCGGGGCTTGAGCCGAGCGGCGCAAACCGCGGGCCTTGCCAGGCCCGGCATGCGTCGATCTTCCCCGTTGAAATGTGAACATCAGCCCGAGAACCGCCATGCCGTCGTCGCAAGTCGTACAGATTGCCGCCCCTATTCCTGTCAACGCGATCGCGCCGAGCTTGCCGGAAGCGTACCGCTCCGTGCGCGTGCCCGGCGGTGTGGGCAACTTCTGGCGCAAGCTGGCCGCCTTTGCCGGCCCGGGTTACCTCGTCGCAGTCGGCTACATGGACCCCGGCAACTGGGCGACAGGCATCGCGGGCGGGTCGGCCTTCGGCTACACCCTGCTTTCGGTGGTGCTGCTCTCCAGCCTGATGGCGATGCTGCTGCAATCGTTGTCGGCGAAGTTGGGCATCGTCGCCGGGCTGGACCTGGCACAGGCGTGCCGCGTCCACTACAGCGCACCGACGCGCGTCGCCCTGTGGATACTCTGCGAGATCGCCATTGCCGCATGCGATCTCGCCGAAGTCATCGGAACGGCCATCGCGCTCCAGCTGCTTTTCGGCATTCCCCTCGTGACGGGTGTCTGCCTCACGGCCTTCGATGTGCTGTTGATCCTGATGCTGCATCAGCGAGGCTTCCGGCAACTCGAGGCTTTCGTGGTGGCGCTGATGGTGATCATCACCGGCTGCTTCGCGGTGGAGCTGTTTCTGTCGCGGCCCGACCTGGCGGCCGTCGCGAAAGGCTTCGTGCCGACGGCAGAGATCGCGTCGAACCCGGCGATGCTCTATCTGGCGATAGGCATCCTGGGCGCCACCGTGATGCCGCACAACCTGTATCTGCATTCGGCGCTGGTGCAGACGAGGCGCTTCGAGCGGACCCCCGGCGGGATGCGCGAGGCATTGCGTTTCGCCACGTTCGACAGCACCATCGCGCTCGTCTTCGCCCTGTTCATCAATGCGGCGATCCTCATCCTTGCGGCGTCGGCCTTCCATGTCAACGGCCGCGTCGACGTGGCCGACATCCACCAGGCCTACGACCTCCTGACCCCCATGCTCGGAGGAGCCATCGCCAGCGTGCTCTTCGCCGCGGCATTGCTCGCCTCGGGCCAGAACTCGACGGTGACCGCGACGCTGGCCGGCCAGATCGTCATGGAGGGCTTCATCGACGTGAAGATCGCGCCGTGGGCGCGGCGGCTGGTGACCCGGCTGCTCGCGATCGTTCCGGCCGTGGTTGTCGCGTGGCTGTATGGAGAAAGCGGAACCACCAAGCTGCTCATCTTCAGCCAGGTCATCCTGAGCCTGCAGCTTCCGTTCGCAGTCGTTCCGCTGGTGAAGTTCACCAACGATGCGAGACTCATGGGAGAGTTCGCCAACCGGGGGTGGGTGAAGTTCGCCGCTTGGAGCGTGTCGGCCCTCATCATCGGCCTCAACCTGAAGCTGGTGTTCGGGTTGGTCACGGGCTGATGGAGCACGCGTCGCAATCGCTGGGTTACATGCGTAACACGCACCCGGCTGAATGCAATCAGTTCGAAAGACCTCGGCGGAATGATCGACCCGTGACTCGCAGAAGCCGTCACTTCCGTCAATCAACATCATTGAGAAGAGGTCTCCAAATGAAGAATATCCATGCACTCGCCGTCCTCGCACTCGCAGCTGCGGCTGCAATGGGCACGGCACAGGCTCAGCCCAGCGGCGATGCCTCGTCCACCCGCTCGCCGATCCTGAACAGCAAGCCCCAACTCCGCGCTGAAGCGAAGAAGGATGCGCGAGCACCGGGCCAGGTCAAGGCCATTGGCGGCGATGAGATCAAGACGGCCGAGAACGACAGCATCGGCAATGACAAGGCCGGACTCACCGCGCAGAAGCATGTCGCTTCGCGCGAAGCCCGTCACCCCAACCGGCAAGTCACGCCGCAAGGCGGTACGCCGGATTTGCCGGGCGCGAAGTAGGAATGGCCCGCGGAGTCGGTGAGCGGCTCGCGCCGGCTCTGGCTCTGCGGAATGGCGTGGCGCGCGCATTGAGGTCGGAGCGCGCGCAAATCCATCAGGCCAGCTTCTGCAGCGCCGCGGTGAACAACGGCTTCCACTCCTGGATATGCCGGGTGATGAGGGCCGCGATCGCATCGCTCTCGCCCGCGACCGCCAGCTCGATCATCTGATAGTGCTCGCCGACCGAGGCCTGCTGTCTTTTCTTGCCCTCGTCCGAGTCGATGCCGTAGAGGCGCATGTCGTCACGCAGGCTCAGGACCAGCTTGGTCAACAGCGGGTTGTTCGCACGCGCCACCAGCGCCGCATGGAAACGCCGGTCGGAATCGATGTAGCCGCGCACGTCGTCGCGGCCCACTGCATCGCGGACCTCGTCGGCGAGCGCGATCAGCGGCGCGGTGTCGGTGAGACCGCGCCTGGCCACGGCGACCAGTGCGCTGCTCTCGAGAAGCACGCGCAGATCGAAGAGGTTCTCCAGGTCACTCAATGAGGTGGCCTCGACCTTGAAGCCGCGGTTCCGCATCGGTGACACGAGGCCGTTGCGGCTCAGTTCCAGCAAGGCTTCACGCACCGGCGTGGTCGAGACCCCCAATTCCGTCGACAGCGTCGGCACCGTGTAGACGGTGCCGGGGGCGGCGCGCCCCGAGACGATTTCCGAGCGGAGTTGGGCGAGTACCTGCTCGCGCAGGTTCAAGGAAGGGTCCAGGGCGGGCATCGGGGCTTTCATCCATTGGTGGCGCATCAGGCCGATGGCTGAAATTCTAGCAAAACCCTTGCATTGATGCGTGACGCGCTACTAAAATGCGTCACGCGCTACTCAAGGCGCAGACCAGGCCGAGTCGGTTCGGCCGTTTTCCATGGAGAACCCCGATGACTGACGAAGCGCTGACGCGCCACTTGTGCCTGGGCTGCGGCTTCCTGTACGACGAGGCGCTGGGCCTGCCCGAGCACGGGCTCGCCCCGGGCACCCGTTGGGCCGACATCCCCGACGACTGGGTCTGCCCCGATTGCGGCACCCCCAAGCACCGCTTCGAGATGGTCGAGCTGCCCTATGCCGCCGGGCAGCCTGTCTCGCACGCCACGCTCTGAACGCACGAGGAAGAACGACCATGAACGACACTTTCGTCCTGCGCGACAGCGAGCGCGGCTACGACCACTTCCTGTCGACCGGGGAGGCCTCGTCCTATATCGGTGGCCACCCCGAAGCGACCCTGTCGCGCCACTCGAGCTTCAATTTCGGACCGTATCAATCGGGCCGTGCAGGCTTCGGCCGCGTGCGCGTCTTCGGCGACGAAGTCTTCCGCGGCGCCGGCTGTGGCTACAACATCCATCCGCACCACAACTTCATCATTTGCGCGTTCGTGCTGCAGGGCACGCTGACCCACATCAACACCGTCGGCAAGATCGACCAGCTGAAGCAGGGCGACTACTACGCTTTCTCGGCCGGCGCAGGCGGCAAGCATTGCGAGCGCAACCTCGAGAACGAGGACGTCAACGTGATCTACCTCTGGATCCTGCCGGACCAGTTGTTGCTGCCGCCGTCCTATGCGCGCCACCATTTCGATGCGGCCTCTCAGCGCAACCAGATCGTTCCGCTGGTGGGCAGGGCCGACGGTGCACTCCGGATCTCGCAGGACCTCAGGGTGTCGCGGCTGGCGAGCGACCAGGTGCAAACCATCGATTACCTGCCCGCATCGCCCGAGCACGGCGTCTATGTCTTCGTGCTGGAAGGCGAGGCCTCATGCAATGGCACCCGTCTGGGTCGGCGCGACAGCACCGGCATCTGGGGAGAAGCCCGAATCACGATCGAGACCGGCGCGCAAGACGCTGATCTGTTGATCGTCGAGTCCGTCCGTTGAACCCGATCCCTGGAGACATTCGCATGC
Source organism: Variovorax davisae (assembly GCF_030316845.1). Classification (GTDB taxonomy): domain Bacteria; phylum Pseudomonadota; class Gammaproteobacteria; order Burkholderiales; family Burkholderiaceae_C; genus Variovorax; species Variovorax davisae. The sequence goes on along the minus strand of NZ_JASZYS010000003.1, from coordinate 403,579 downwards.
CGATCATTCATCTGCAACATCCCGCGGGGGCGCTCGATGCCACACGCAAGGCCGCGCTGGCCCAGCGCCTCACCGACGTCCTGCTCACCATGGAGGGCGGCGCCAAGACTCACGGGGGACTGGCGTTCGCCTCCGTCATCTTCACCGAGGTGCCCGCCGGCGACTGGTGGGTCGGCGGCAAGTCCGACGCCACCTTCGTCACCGCACCCGGCCAGTTCCTTGCCCGCGTCAGCATCCCGGAGGGCTACATGAACCAGGCGCACAAGAGCGAAGTGCATCAGGGAGTCAACGATGCGATCGTCAAGACGATGGACGGTCCTCCGTCGGCGCACCAGGGGGCCAGCATCCTCGTGATCCTCGACGAGGTGCCCGAAGGCAACTGGGGCGCCCGCGGCCAGACCATCAGCCTCGCCGGCATCGCCGAGACCGTCGGGCTGCCCAAAGACGGCGAACGCTTCGGTTGGGTGCGCGACTACTTCGACGCCAAGGCGCGGCAGTACGCTGCGGCCGGCTACCCCGCGGATGCCGGCGGTCTGCTGCCGGATGCCCGCAAACCCTGAACCCGTCCGCCTGGAGGATCCACATGAGTCTCAAGTTCGTGTGTTCCACGCGCGCCGAGTCCTCGATCGACATTCCTGCCATCGGGTTGCAGTTCGCGGCGGCCTTCTTCACCGGGCTGGGCGAGGTGATGCGCGACGGCATCCCGCAGCCAGCCGTGCTCGACGCATTCGGCCAACGATGGGGGGTGGAGTTTCTGGGGCCGCCGCTTGGCAAAGCAAGCGAATCCATCGAAGGCACACTCGACCACTGATCGTTTGCCGAACGAGGCGCGCACTGCGCCGGAGCGCCCTCACCGCAAACCGAGAAAATCGATGATTCGATCGCAGGAAACTCTCGTTGCTCGTTCGCCCGAAACGGCTTTTTGCCGAATCGATCCCTTGTCGATCAAGGCATTGACGTTCGACATGCAAGGCAGCTTGCTCGACTTCTACACCACGATCGTCGATGCAGGAACGAAGCTCACCGGGAGCCGGAGTATCCAGGTGGATTGGACCGACGTTCTGAATCGGTGGCGCAAGTCCTACCGCGATGAACTGGACCGCATGCTGGCGGGTGAGCTGCCATGGAAGTCCACAGATTGCATCTATCGGAGCACGCTGGATGACCTCCTGGGCCAGGTCGACTGGGGGAGCGTGCTGTCGCCAGAGGACCGCGACGGATTGAGCGCCACATGGTCGACCCTGAAACCGTGGCCGGATACACGACCGGGACTCATGCAGCTTCACCATCGATTCAAGTTGTCGACGCTGTCGAACGGTTCGATGGCCTCCATCATCAACATCGTCAAGACGCACGGCCTCCCGTTCGATTGTGTTCTGACTTCGGAACTGGTGGATTCAGCGAAGCCGGATCCTCGGGTCTATGCATTGGCGCAGAAGTCACTCGGTATGCGCGCCGACGAGATCCTCATGGTCGCGTGCCACAAATACGATCTGGCGGCTGCGAAGAAGTTCGGATTCAAGGTGGCTTTCATTCCGCGACCCCTGGAGTTCGGCCCCCTGGCTCGAGCGGATGTCGGGACGGAGGCATATTTCGACGCGATGGCTCCGAGCTTGATCGAGTTGGCAAACTTGCTCGTGGTGAATTCTTCGGACGGCCTCGCATAAGGTGAGACCGTCCGCGCTTCTCAGCGGGGACGGCGGTGACGATCGCCGGCATGGAGTTGCTACGCATTCACAAAAGCCAGTTCGAAGCCTGCTGCCGCGACGGCTTCGAAGATGGCTTCCTACTTGCCGCCATGGCCCTGGTTGATGACCACCCCGCCCGCGCCGCCGTCGAGCTTGGTGGCCTGCGAACCGCTGCTCTTCTGATTGTCGACGTAGACATCGAGCGAACCGCTGCCCTTTTGCTGGGCATTGGGATTCACTGGCGCCTTCGCAGGGGTGGCCGGCGTGGCGGCACCAGCGCTGGGCTTCGGAGCGGGTGCTGGTGCTGGTGCTGGTGCGGGTGCGGGTGCGGGCGCTGCCGGTGTCTTCGCCGCGGCCTTCTTGGTGGGCGTCAGGCTCGACCCCGACCCCGATGCCGCGAAGCCCACGGTCTGCGAACTCGACGAACTCTTGGCGTCCTTCTGCGAGAAACTGCCGCCGGCGTCGGCCGCGATGCCGTTGGCGGCCTTCACCTGGGTGCCTTCGAGCGTGGTGTTCATGCCGGACGAAAGTCGGATCGCGCCCGCGCCGCTGCCGATGCTGCCGCCGGTCGCCGTGTCGCTGTTCGACTTGGACGAGCCCACGGCCAGGCCGGCTGCGCCGCTGCGCGAGTCCATGGTCTCGCCGCCGGTCTTCTTGCCGTCGGTGCCCCGGGTTCCGCCGACGTTGTCCTTCTTCTCGCCCGACGCGGAGGCAGAGACGTCGACCGAGAGCGCGCTGCTGCTCTCGACCTTGCGCGCCGCGTTGAAGTTCAGGTTGCCGCCAGCCGACACGGACACGTCGCCCTGGTCACTCCCGATCTTCGTCCCGGTGAAGCTCGCATCGCCGCCGCTCTTGATGCTGAGGGGACCGCTGCCGCTCTGGATGCTGCCGGCCACGTCCTCGTCCAGGCTGCTCCTGGACTGCGCATAGCCGACCGCGGCGCTGCCGCTGGCACCCGATTTTCCGGCCGTGATGCCCACGTCGACGCCCACGTCCTGGCTGCTCGACGAGGCCGTATTCTTGGCTGCCGCGAAGTCGACCTTGCCCCCGGCGTCGACGCTGGCGGCGCCGCCGGCGCTCAGGTTCGTGCCTTCGAAGCGCGTGGCGAAGCTGCTGGTCGTGTCCTTCTTCTCGATCGTGTCGAAGCTGACGTTGCCCGCATAGAGCAGGCCGGCGTTGTTCAGGTTGCCAGCGGAGGCGGCCGGTGTGGCGGCACTCAGGTCCAGTGCGCCGCCGTTGGCTTCCACGCGCAGGTCGTGCAGCGCCGACAAGGCGCCGGTGGCCCCCACGGTGATCGACGGCGCCTTCACCTCGAGGTCGTTGGCGGAGAAGATCAGCCCGTTGTTGGTGAGAGCCTGGGAGATTTCGACCGTGCCTGTCCCGCTGCCGCCCAGCGCGGCGAGGACGCGCCCGGTCTTGGCGGCCGACCCCGATCCCTGCACCGCGAGCGACAGCGTCTTGGCCTGGAGGTGCAGGTCGCCCTGCGACACCAGCGCGGAACGCGCGCCGATCGCGACGTTGCCGGTGTTCACGCTGACGCTGTCGCCGAGCGCATTGCCGTTGAGGGCCAGCGTCGACTGCGGGTCGCCGGTCACGGTCAACGCGCCGCCGCTTTGCAGCGTGCCGTCGATGGTGGCCGTGTAGCTGTTGGCGCCGAGGGCTTGCAGCGTCAGGGCCCGGTTGGCCAGGATGTCGCCGTTGCCCGCCGTGCCGTCGACCCGGCTCTGCAGGCCGTCGCTGCCGATGCCGACCGTGAGCGCGCCGAGCGATTGCAGTGTGCCCCGATTGACGATGCCCTTGCCCGACAACGTGCCGCCGCCGGCCGTGGTCGACGCCATCGTGACCACGCCGCCAGCCTGGTTCGTGAGGGTGCCGCTGGCGGCGATGCGCGAATCGGCGCCGGCGCCGCCCTGGATGTTGCCCGCGTTCGTGAGGTCGCCCACGTCGATCGCCAGCTCGTCGCCGAGCATGACGGCGCCGACGGTGTTGTCGACCTGGCTGCCGGTGCCCGAAATGCCGAGGACTGCGCCATTGCCCGCCTGGCCGTTGCCGGCCTGCAGGGTGCCGGCGTTGCGCAGGCTGCCGCTGGCGTTGACCTGCAGGTTGCCGCCGGTGCGCAGCAGGGCCAGCGCCTGGTTGTCGACGCGGCTGGCCGTGAGCACGGCGTCCTGCTGCGCCTGCATCGTGCCGCTGTTGGTCAGCGTGCCTGCGACGCGCACCTGGCTGGCGGGACCGCCCGACTGCGTGGAGAGCAGCCAGACGCCCTGGTTGTCGAGGCTCGCCGCGTCGATGGTGCTGCCACTCGCGGCCTGTACCCAGCCGTTCGACTGGTTGCTGACCGCAGCGGCCTTCAGCGCCAGCGCGCCGTCGGCCAGCAGTTGCCCGCTGTTGTCCAGCGATTGCGTGGCGCCGCCGTTCAGGTCGGCGATATCGAGGGCGCCCGCTGCGTGGACCTTGCCACTGTTGTCGATCGCGCCATCGACGCGCACGACGGTGTCGCCGGCGGATGCCGCGACCACACCGGCGTTGTCCAGCCCTTGGGCACCGCTCAGCGCGACGCTCGCGCCCGCGAGCGTGCCGCCGGTTGCGTTGGCGATGGCGCCGCCGCTGCCGAGCGCCAGCGCCTGGCCGGCCTGCAGCACCGCGCCGGACGCATTCTTCAGCGTGCCGGTCGTCGTGATGCCCAGCTTGCCGCCAGCGGCCATCACCTGGCGATTGTCGAGATCGCCGGCGCTCACCGACGCGTCGCCGGCCGACTGCATCACGCCCGCGTTGAGCAGGCTGCCGCCGACCTCGACCTGGTCGGCCGAGCCGGCCTGCTGCGAAAGCAGCCAGGTGCCGCTGTTGGCAAGCGAATCCGCCGCGACCGTGCTGTGGGATGCGGCCTGGATCCAGCCATCGGCACTGTTGGTGACCTCGCCGGCCTGCAAGCTCATCGCGCGCGCGGCGAGCAGGTCGCCGCTGTTGTTCAACTGCCCGGCCTTGGCCACGATGTCCTGCGCCGCGCGCACACTGCCGCCGTTGTCCAGCGTGCCCGCCACGTTCAGCGTCGCGCTGCCAGTGACGGCCAGCACGCGGCCCGTGTTGCGCAGGCTCGCGGCGTCGATGGTGTTGGTGCTGCCGGCCTGCATCCAGCCGCTGTTGTCGATCGCCGCGGCGCGTGTGCGCATCGACCCGCCGGCGAGCAGGTTGCCGCTGTTGCCGAGGGCTTGGCTCGCCCCGCCGGCCGCGTCGGCGATGTCCAGGGCCTGGCCGGCGTTGAGGGTGCCGCGGTTCACGATCTGCGTGCCCGCGCGCACGGTGACCGAACCCTGGTCGGCAGTGATGACGCCCGTGTTCGAGAGGCCGCCCGTGGCGTCGATCGCCAGTTGGCCCGCGACGCTCTGCACGCCCTGGCCGTCGCCGGTCGCGGTCGACAGCTTGCCGCTGCTTGCCAGTCGCAGATCGCCCTGGGCTCGAACGGCGGCGGCGCCGAGCGCCATGTCGCCCGCCGTCGCTTCGGCGTCGAGTGCGCCGCCGGCCTGCAGGCGAGCGCCTTGGCCGGCGTCGAGACGCGCGCCGCTGGCCTTCAGGTCATTGCCCGCGATGACGGCGCTGCGCACCAGCGCCAGCCCGCCCAGGCGCGCGGTCGCGGCAACGTCGCGGGCCGCGGTCAGGCTGGCGTCGGTCAGTGCGATCGCGGCGGCATCGTTGCTGGTGCTCGCCAGCAGCACGTCGCGCCGCGCCGAGATGCGGTTCTGAAGTTCGACCCGTCCGGCGGCCGAGAGCACGAAGTCTTCCGCGCTGGCGGCCGCGTCGCCGAGCATGCGCACGCCCACGCCGGCCTCGGTCGCGCTGAGCTTGATCCGGTTGGCGTACATGCCGCCGAGCGCGGCGCTGTCGATGGCGTAGACCGGCGCGCTGCCCTGCGCGGCGACGCCGCCCGTGACCGCGCGCGTGCCGTAGTCCCATTGGTTGGTGCCGGTCGTGATGCCGAGGTCCTGCGCATTGATGTTGCCTTCGATGCGCACGGAACGCGTCACCAGGTCGAGCACCTGCTGCGCGGTCGCGTTGAGTCCGTTGCCCGTGACCAGGATGTCGCCGCCGCTGACGTTGAAGCCGCCGAGGCTGCCGTCGGCCCGCATGAAGGGCAGGCCGGTGGTCAGCGTCACGCGGTCGGTGTTGATGAAGCCGCAGCTCGAGCAGGTGATGCCGTAGGGATTGGCCAGCACGACGTCGGCCCTGCCGCCGAGCACTTCGGTAAAGCCGGCGAGGGTGCTGCGGTTGTTCGCGACCACCTCGTTGAGGATCACGTTGGCCGACTTCGCCGCGTTGTAGTTGGCCATGATCTGCCCGGCCAGCTGCGAGCTGTAGGTGATCTGCTGGGTGGTCGTGTTGTTGAGGATCAGGCCGGCGGCGTTGACGTTGAACTGCTGGTAGCGGTTGTGCGACAGGCCCGCCGCATTCGGGTTGGCGATGTTGACCACGGTCACGCCGTTCGGGGCCAGGTACACGTTGGTCTGCCCGCCGGGGGCGGCCACGGCGGTCTGCGCCGAGGCCGTCGAGGCGCCGAACGCGCCCGCCAGCGCGGCGGCGACCAGCAGCGGCGCGGCTGGACGGCTGGCCTTGCTGCTCTTGCTGCTCTTGCTGCTCTTGCTGCTCTTGCTGCTCTTGCTGCTCTTGCTGCGCCCGCGCGCGGTTTCGGCGACGGCGACCCAGGCGTGGACGGTGGTGTTCCAGACGATGCGATAGATGTGGTTCATGGCGGTTCCTTCGTCTGGTTCACAGGGAATAGGAGAGGCGGATGCTGTAGAGGGTCCCTTCGCTAGGCATCCCGCCCGGAAGGTGCGCGGCGCGCGATGCGAACAGGTCGGCGCTGAGTCCGCGCCACTGCAGGGCGACGCCGAGGGTCACGCCGGACATCGATCCCGAAGGCACCCCGGGGGGCCGGTTGCTGACCGAGCCGAAGTCGTAGCCCGCGTAGACCCGGCCCGTGATCGGCTGGCCGCCGAGCGTGGTTTGCCATGGCAGCGAGACGTCGTTGTGCAGGTAGTAGCCACTGTCGCCGCTCAGGGTGTTGAGCATCGAGCCCCGCACGGAGCCGGGGCCACCGATCAGGATCTGCTGCGAGCCGTACAGCGTGTCATTGCTGTGCTGGCCGCTGAACTGGCTCGACAGCAGCAGCGGCCGGTCGGCGATGTCGAAGCGGCGGTTGAAGCCGAGGTCGAGCGTGAACTTGTTGAACTGCGCGTGCGGCAGATCGCCGGGCAGACGGTCCGGGTCTTCCAGCGCACCCAGGATGCTGAGGCCGCGCACGTAGGCCACCCGGCCGTTGAAGACGCCGCCCGCGGCCTGCGTGAAGCCGGCGAGGCCGACGTCGAACGGGCTCAGCTTGCGGCTGCTGACCGCGAGGTATTCGCCGCCGAGGAAGTTGCGGCTGTCCTGCGTGGTGAGCCGGCCCGACAGCGACAGCCGGGTCGCCTGGTCGCGATAGACCACGCGGTCGGCCAGCAGGCTCTGGGTCGACGTGGTGCCTTCGGAGGCCAGCTTCTGGCCGCTCGGCAGTTGCAGCGTGTTGACGTAGTTGCTCTCGCTGGCGTCGAAGCTGAAGGTGTTGTAGCCAAAGGGCACAGCGGCATGCAAGGCGGTGCTGTTGGAGTTGTGCTCGCTGTCGTTGGGGACCGACTGGCGGCGCGTGATCGCGATCACCTCGTTCAGGCCCAGCAGGCTGTCGAAGCTCACCGTCGCCGATGCCGCGTCGCGGCCGGTCGATGGCGTGCCGAGGTTGTCGTAGGTGGCGAACAGGTTCACCGGGAAGCTCGTCTGGTTGCGCACCACGACCACGCTGTCGCCCGGCCGAGTGCCGGGCTGGAGGTCGAGCGTCGCCGAGTTCGAGGCCAGGCTGTTGAGCTGGTCGATGCCTTGCTCGAGATCGCGCAGATTCAGCAGGTCGCCGGGCCGGGCCGGGAAGGCGCCGCGGATCGAGGTCGAACTGTCGTTGCGGCCCGACTGCTGCAGCTCGAAGCGCTCGATCGAGCCCTCGATCACCGTGATCTCCAGCACGCCGGTGCGCAGGTCCTGTGCCGGCAGGTAGGCCCGGGTCGTGATGAAGCCGCGATCGATATAGCTCTTGGTGAGCGTGGCGAGGATGGCCTCGAGCTCGCTCACGCCGAGGCAGCGGTTCGAAAAATCGCGCACCAGCGCCTGGCGGACGGCGTCAGGAAGCAGGGCGGCGCCGGTGATCCGGATCTCGCGGATGTCGCGGCATTTGACGCCGAGGTCGGGGACCGTGATCTGCGGCTCGGTCGGGCGCAGATCGGTGCCTTGGCGCGGCGGCTGCTGGAGGGCGCGCTCCTGCTGCTGGCGCAGGAGCTCTTGCTGCTGGCGTTCGAAGACCTGGTTCTGGCGGTCGATCTCGCGCAGGTCGACCTGGGAATGGGCCGTGGCCGCCACCCATAGCAAAGGGAGGGTCAGCAACGAGGAAATTTGTATCCGGAAACCGGGCAGCCGGCGGCCGCGCGGGAACGTGTTTGAAAGGGCAGTGGGCATGGACGCTGCTCGGAAGCAAGGCCCCGGACGAATGCGAAATGCAGCCCGGATGGGGTGTCAGGGGGTTTTTGAGAGCGTGCGAACTTTTACATAAAGTTTCACTTTTGCGAATCACGGAAATCCGTGACATCCCGCCGGCAGCGCCAAAAACTGCTCAGCCAGGCCGGTTCCTGCCATTGACAGCGCGGCCTTCTACGGTGCCGCCAACCACCGCTTGAATGCGCAGCTACCCTATTGTTACCTATCGTACTATTAGTTACATTCATCGAAGACTGTCCGTCCGCGGGATGGACAACCTCAATAACAAGACGAGGAGATCCCCGATGAGGATTAGGTGTTTGGCAGCCGCGCTCCCAGCGGCGCCAGGAGACGTCACGTCTTCCACGATCAGACGGCTGGCCTCGCTGGCCGCGATGACGGTACTGACCGGGGCGCTAGCTGCCTGCGGCGGTGGTGGAGGTGGGGGTGGAGGTGGAATCCTCCCCACTGGCGGCGCCGGGACTGCGCCGCCTGCGGCGACGACCGTCACGCCGCCTGGTTCGACGACGACCACACCAACGGCGCAGACCGGCCATGTGAAAGTCAGCGTTGACACTGCGACGCTGACGATGGGCTACCAGATGGGTGACCCAGCCCCTGACGCCGGCGTCGTGAACGTCGTCGCCACGGGTGATGGACCCAAAACGCTGTTCGTGAACGCAACAGGGGCCAACGGAAAAACCGACCCCCACATCGAGAGCGCGCAGGCCACCGTGAGCGGGATGTCGGCACGCGTCGTCGTGAAGCCCAAGGCCGGCCTTCCGCTCGGCGTCTACAAGGGCAGCCTGACGATCCAGTCCTGCCCGGACGCCGCTTGCAGCGCAAACTACGAGGGATCCCCTTCGACAGTCAGCTACACCTTGAGCGTGACCTCTGCCTATACGGCCCTGGACACCAGTGCCTACGGCATGCCGAGGACGATGGTCTACGACGCGGTGCGCGGGGACATCTACGCTTCGTATCCGGCCACCTACGGCCTCATCAACATCAGCGCCATCGCGAAGTTCCATCGGAGCGGCGCCGGATGGAGCAGTTCGACCCTGTCTGTTCCGGGCTTGCAGGACATCGCGCTGACAACCGATGGCAGCGTCCTGGCGGCCACGGACATGTCCAACAAGGTCCACCTGATCGATCCTGCGACCTTCACCATCAAGAACAGCTATGTGTCCGCAGCCGGCATTGGCGATTCGGGAAGCAGCAACGAAGTCAGCATCGCCTTCACGAATGATGACAAGCTGTGGATGCTGACGGGCACGACCAGTTGGCACGAGTTGGGCTACTTCGATCTCCGGACGCGGACGTTCGGAGCCTCGAACCCGAGATGCACCAACTGCTACGGCGGATCGTATTTCGCGGTGTCCGGCGACGGCTCCCGGTTGATGTTCACGCAATCGGCGTCGATCTCGCCCAGGCCGCCGATGCTCTACATGGACGCGGCCGACAACATTTTTCGCGTCAATCCGATCGGCCTGGATTTCTTCTACTGGCTGAGCAGCCTGAGCCATAGCGGAGATCGATTCCTGATGTCAGGCCAGGTGGTCTATGACCGCGCCTTCGGTACAGTGGGCCGCCTGCCTCAACCCTACACAGGTGTCAGGGCGGCGCAGATGGCGCCCGATGGCCGCCGCGCCTACATGCTGAACTATGCGGTCGAGCCGGGCGATTCGGTGCCGCCGCGCGTGGATGTCTACGACACAAGCGCCCCGGCAGGCACCCGGGTGAACGCGCCTTCGGTCGGCAGCTTCACGCTTCCTGACATGCCTGGCTGCCAGGCGAGCTACTACCCGTACTACGAGTGCTATCGCCCGCGGATGCGGGTGACGCCGGACGGCAACAGCCTGATCATCCTGGGCAGCCAGAGGCTGATCGTCACGCCCATTCCCAAGGCGCTGAGCAGCGTGATGCCGTGAGAGGGCTTCGCTGGGGCATGGAGCGCATTCGTGGGCATGCAGCCCTGGTGTCGGGTCGCCTTCAGGCGACCGGCGGCAGGCGGTCGATCAGCTTGTCCAGCGTGAGCGGATAGTCGCGGATGCGCACGCCGGTGGCGTTGTAGACGGCGTTCGCGATCGCCGCGCCCACGCCGCACAAGCCCAGCTCGCCGACGCCCTTGGCTTTCATCGGCGATGAAATGGGATCGACCTCGTCGAGGAACACCACCTCCTGGTGCGGAATGTCGGCGTGCACCGGAACCTCATAGCCCGCCAGGTCGTGGTTGACGAAGAAGCCGCGGCGCCTGTCGACCGCCAGTTCCTCCATCAGGGCGGCACCCACGCCCATCGTCATCGCGCCGATGACCTGGCTGCGCGCGGAGAGCGGATTGATGATCCGGCCGGCGGCACAGACGGCGAGCATGCGTCGCACGCGGGTCTCGCCGGTATGGGCATCAACCGCCACTTCCACGAAGTGCCCCGCGAAGGTCGACTGCTGGTACTTCTTGTCGAGGTCTCCATATTCGATCGAATCCTCGCCGGCCAGCCCCTGGGGGCCCGCCAGTTCCGCCAGCGGCACGACGTGCTCGCCGGCGCGCACGTTACCGTCGGCGAATACCGCCTCGCCAGCCGGCACGCCGGCCGCGGCGACCACCGCTTCGCGCAGCTTCATGCAGGCCGCGAAGACGCCGGAGGTCGAGTTGTTGCCGCCCCATTGGCCGCCGGAGCCCGAAGACACGGGGAAGGCCGAATCGCCGAGCCGCACGACGACCTGAGACAGGGGCACGCCCATCATCTCGGCCGTCGTCTGCGCAATGATGGTGTAGGAGCCGGTGCCGATGTCGGTCATGTCGGTCTCCACGGTCACGATGCCGCGGTTGTCCAGGCGCACGCGGGCGCCCGACTTGGTCAGCAGGTTGTTGCGAAAGCCCGCGGCGACGCCCATGCCGATCAGCCAGCTTCCCTCGCGCACCTGCGCCGGGCGGGCATTGCGCCGCTGCCATCCGAATCGCTCGGCACCCATGCGCAGGCACTTCACGAGCTGGCGCTGCGAGAAGGGGCGCTCGGGCTTTTCCGGGTCGACCTGCGTGTCGTTCAGCACGCGGAACTCCACCGGGTCCATGCCGAGCTTCTCCGCCATTTCATCCATCGCGATCTCGAGGGCCATCATGCCGGGCGCCTCGCCCGGCGCGCGCAGGGCATTGCCTTCGGGCAGGTCCAGCACGGCGAGACGGGTCGCGGTCAGCCGGTTCGCACCCGCGTACAACAGTCGCGTCTGGTTGACCGCGGTTTCCGGCTGCCCACCGGGCAGGTCGCCCGACCAGCCCTCGTGGGCAATGCTCGTGATCCGGCCGTCCTGACCGGCGCCGATGCGGATGCGCTGGATGGTCGCCGGTCGGTGCGTGGTGTTGTTGATCATCAACGGCCGCTGCAGCGCCACCTTCACCGGGCGGCCGATCGCGCGGGCGCCCAGCGCCGCGAAGATCGCGTCCGCGCGCACGAACAGCTTGCCGCCAAAGCCGCCACCGACGAATGACGACACCAGCCGCACGTTCTCCTTGGGAACTCCCAAGGTCTTGGCCACGTCGCCGACGCCCCAGCCGATCATCTGGTTCGACGTCCAGACCGTGAGCTTGTCGCCGTCCCAGGCGGCGATGGAGGCATGCGGCTCCATCATGGCGTGGGTCTGGTCGGGCGTCGTGTAGATGGCGTCCAGCTGCACCGGCGCCGTGGCGAACGCGCCAGCGAAGTCGCCGACGCGGGTGTCCGGGGGCCCGGAAAACTCGGTGGCCTTGGGTGCCTTGGCGCCCGCCTTCTCGGCCGCCAGGTCGAACTTGCCCGGCGCGGCCTCGTAGCTGATGCGCACCAGCTGCGCAGCCGCGCGGGCCTGCTCGAACGTGCTGGCCACCACCACGGCGACCGCTTGATGGTAGTGGTCGATGGCGGGGCCGCCGAGGAGCTTGGCGGTGTTGAAATCGCCCTTGCCGAGCTTGCCCGCGTTGCGCGAGGTGACGATCGCGAGCACGCCCGGCGCGGCGCGCGCGGCGCGCAGGTCCATCGAGGCGATGCGCCCCTTGGCGATGCCGGCGCCGATGACACAGCCGTACGCGGCAGCGGGCGCCACGTCGTGGCGTTCGTAGGCATAGGGCGCCGTGCCGGTGGTCTTGAGCGGACCGTCGACCCGCGGCGTGGGCTTGCCGACGACCCTGAGCTGGTCGATCGGGTTGGTGGTGGCGGGGGTGTCGAATTTCATGCTCAGCTCCTCGCCTGCAGCAGCACCGCGGCGATGGTGCGTTCCGCCAGCGCCACCTTGAAGGCATTGTCATGTGCGGGCCTCGCCTGCGCCATCAGGCGGGTGGTGGCAGCCTTGGCGCCCTCCCGCAGCGCTGCGTCGGCGGCCGGATCCCGCCAGGGCTTGGGCGCGACGCCACCGAGCGCCACGCGCCCCGTGCCGTCGCGCTGCACGATCGCTGCGACCGAGACCAGCGCGAACGCATAGGACGAGCGATCGCGCACCTTGCGGTAGATCTGCGCGCCGCCGGGCGGGCGCGGCAGCGTCACACCGGTGATCAGCTCGTCGCGCCCCAGCGCGGTGTCGATGTGCGGCGTGTCGCCGGGCAGGCGATGGAAGTCCGCGATCGGGATCACCCGGGTGCGACCGTCGGAGCGCACCGTCTCGACGTTGGCATCCAGCACCCGCATGGCCACCGCCATGTCGCTCGGATGGGTGGCGATGCAGGCCTCGCTGCCGCCGACCACGGCCAACTGGCGGCTGAAGCCGCCGATGGCGCTGCAGCCGCTGCCGGGCTTGCGCTTGTTGCAGGGCTGGTCGGTGTCGTAGAAATAGGGGCAGCGCGTGCGCTGCAGCAGGTTGCCGGCGGTGGTGGCCCTGTTGCGCAGCTGGCCCGAGGCGCCCGCCATCAATGCGCGCGACAGCACCGCGTAGTCGCGCCGCACGCGTTCGTCCGACGCCAGCGCGGTGTTGCGCACCAGCGCGCCGATCCTCAGCCCGCCGTCGGATGTGGCCTCGATCCTGTCCAGTGCCAGGCCGTTGACGTCGACCAGGTGGGCCGGCGCCTCGATCTGCAGCTTCATCAGGTCCAGCAGGTTGGTGCCGCCGGCGATGAACTTCGCGGCCGGATCGCGCGCCACCGCAGCGGCCGCCTCGGCGGGGGAACGGGCGCGTTCGTAGGTGAAGGGCTTCATGTTCGCACCCCCTCGGTCTCGGAGATCGCATCGACGATGTTCGAGTACGCGCCGCACCGGCAGAGATTGCCGCTCATGCGCTCGCGCAGCTCTTCGGCCGACAGCATCGGCTTGGCGTTCAGATCCGCTGTGACGTGGCTCGGGACGCCGCGGCGGATCTCGTCCAGCGCACCGACCGCCGAGCAGATCTGGCCCGGTGTGCAATAGCCGCACTGGTAGCCGTCGTGCTTGACGAATGCAGCCTGGAGCGGATGCATGCGCGCGGGTGTTCCCAAGCCTTCGATGGTCGTGACCTTCGCGCCTTCGTTCATGACGGCCAGCGTCAGGCAGGCGTTGATCCGCTCACCGTTGACGAGCACCGTGCAGGCGCCGCATTGGCCGTGGTCGCAGCCTTTTTTCGTCCCCGTGAGGTGCAGGTGTTCACGCAGGGCATCGAGAAGGGTGGTGCGGTTGTCGAGTTCGAGGGCATGGGCCGTGCCGTTCACTTCGAGCGAGATGCGCGAAGCGGGCACCGTGCCGAGCGGCGGCCCCGACGCAGGCGGAGTGGCGGCGTCGGTGGGGGCGGAGGCCCACGCCGCCGAAGCCGCGCCGGCGATCAGGAGGTCGCGGCGGGAAAGCGACAGTTCGGACTTGTCCATGGAAAATCCTTGCGAAGGTAAGGCGCGAACGTTCAACTATGCGGGCAGTCACGCGGCGCCTTGTAGGTGGCAGTCGCATGCCTCCGCCAGCGGCGTCCCGCCTGGCTCGTACGGCGTCGCGCGGCGCTGTTGCTGTATGGCGTGGCGGCCGTGGCGCTTGCTGGGGGCTTGACAGCGCATCGGCTTCGCCGAAGGATGATCGATCGTCGGAGCGCCTTGACCAAAGCGAATGAAACCTGCCGCGATCATGCTGTGGCTCGTCACTGCCTGCGCGATGGCGCTGGCAGCCCCCGCCATGTTCCAGGACCACCTGCTCTACCACCCCGCCCGCGCGCCGGCCGCCGAGATGGCGTCCGCCGGCCTCGTCGCCTGGCCGGCGGAGGGCGAATTCCGTGGCCTGGTGGCGCAGCCGCCGGGCCCTGGGCGCGCGACGGCGATCGTCTTCCACGGCAATGCCGGGCACGCCGGGCATCGCAGCTACTACGCCGCGATGCTCACCCGCCTGGGCCTGCGCGTCATCCTGGCCGAATACCCGGCCTACGGTCCGCGCGACGGCGCGCTGGGCGAGCGCAGCCTGATCGATGACGCTGCGCAGACCATCGCGCTGGCGCATCGCCTGCACGGCCCGCCCCTGCTGCTGATCGGCGAATCCCTGGGTGCCGGCGTGGCCGCCGCGGCGGCCGTGCGTCAACCCGAGCAGGTCGCGGCCCTGATGCTCATCACGCCCTGGGACAGGCTCGAACAGGTCGCGGCTCACCACTATCCGTGGCTGCCGGTCGGCTGGCTGCTGCGCGACCGCTACGACAGCGTCGCCCACCTCGCGCAGATCGGCCGCCCGGTGCTGGTGGCCGTCGCGGAGCGTGACCGCATCGTTCCGGCCCGTTTCGGCACGGCGTTGTACGAGACGCTGCCCGGACCCAAGCGGCTCGAGGTGGTCCGCGCCGCCGACCACAACGACTGGATCCGCTACGTCGACGAGGCCTGGTGGCGCAGCGCAATGGGCTTCCTGCTCGGCGAGCCTGCTTCGCGCTGAGGGACCGGGGTCAGGCCGCAGTCGTTGGCCGCGACCTGCTGCTCGAGGCACGGACGTCCGCCAGCCGTCGGATGCGGTTGCCGTGAATCCGCAGCAGTGCGGGCTTGGGCCGGGCCATCTACTCTTTCTGCCAGAAGGGTGCCCCATCCGAGCAGCACCATCAGAGAGTGATCGTATGTCGGCAGCACGGCGAGCAGATCGCGCGGTCAGGGACCTTTCTTGGCGTGTGCAGATCCGGAGTCGGCCGTTGAGGTATCGTTGCGCGGTGACCTCACTCAATGTTCGCCACTTGCGGGCTGACGAAGCCGATCTGCACCGGCAGCTTCGGCTCGAAGCGTTGAGGGAATCGCCACGCGCCTTCGGCGACACACTGGAGTCGCTCGAGCGCAAGGACGCTGACTATTGGAATGCGCTGACCCAGCGTGTGTGCTCGGTGGACGCGATGGTTGTCGCGCTCGACGACGAACGTCCGATCGGAATGATTTACGGCCTGCAGGATCGTCAGGTTCGCCAGGGGGCAAGGCTTGGCGGTGTCTGGGTCGATGCGCCATACCGGCGGCGCGGCGCAGGAAGCTTGTTGGTGCACGAGGTCATCGGCTGGGCGCAATCACAAGGTTTTGTCATGGCCCGCCTTTGGGTTGGACACGACGAGGAGGCTGCGATCGCCTTGTACGAGCGCTGCGGCTTTGTCTTCACCGGGTGGACGCGGGCGCTGGAAGAGCGTCCCTCGATAGTGATCCGCGAGATGCGACGCGCCTTGGCATGACAGCCGACGTTGATCCGGACAACGGCCCCAAGTCGCCATGACCGGCATGTTGCGAAGGGCCCTCCGTACGATTCGCGAGTTGCCGGCCTAGTGAACGACGCTCCCGCGATCGCCGAGTCGTTCACGACCAAGGAAGGGCGACCTCACAACCGTCGATGAGACGCCGCCCATCCTCAGGTGCCGGGCATTGCTTGGGCAGCTTTCCCCCGATGATTTCCTTCACCGCTGCACGGGCCTGGCCAAGGCTCGGGCAGAAGGAGGCCTGTGCATGCATCTCTTGCTGAATGGTTCGTGCGAGAAGCACGGCTGTGTATTCGACGTGGCCGGTCAGGTCGAGAAATCGCCAGGCCATCCGTGCATCGGCGTAGCGCGGCGAAATGGAAATTCGACATGACACCGTCGGGTTGCTGTTGCGAACAATGGCGTTGTGGTAGGGGCGGTGTGACAGGCTACAGTCGGCCAATCGCGGACGTTCTGTCTTGTTCGAGGATTCGGGCGCCGCGACCGAACCAAGGCCACGCCCCACGCTCGTGGTACACAAGCTCACTCTCACCCTTCAAAGGAAGCCATGGCCGAGACCACCAAGGTAAAAGGACCCGCCTCATACTTTCCGTCCATCGAGAAAACCTACGGCAGGCCAATAGCGCATTGGATGGATGTTCTGGAGAAGCTAGGTCCGTTGAAGCACATGGAGCTGGTCAACTGTCTGAAGACCCAGCACCAGGTCGGACACGGGCACGCGAACGCCTTGGTTGCGGCGTTCCTCGCGACCAGGTAGCGCGCCCGAGACGATCGACAAAGCGTTTTCACACAACCTCGGCCGGCGGCGGTCAAATTAGCTCTATGAGCAAATCGACTCGGCTGCTTGCAGAGTTTGCTCCAGAAGCACAGATATTGTCATCGGCCCGACACCGCCAGGTACCGGCGTGAGGGCTGAACACCGGTCCATGAGGTTGCGAGGGTCGATGTCACCTATGCCGCCCGGGTGATAGCCCGCATCGAGAACGACCGCGCCTTCGGCAATCCAATCGGCGGAAATAAAGTGCGGTTTGCCCAATGCACCAACAACAATGTGTGCACGCCGCACCTCTTGCTCCAGGTTCTGCGTTCGGGAATGGCATAGCGTGACCGTTGCGTCAGCATTGGACAGCATCAACGCCATTGGCTTGCCAAGGATGGCACTCCGGCCGACCACGACAGCTCTGCGCCCCGCGACTTCGATGCCGTAGTCAGAAAGCAGCCTCATGATGCCAGAGGGGGTCGCTGCCCCGAACGCTTCTTGTCCCAGCGCCATGCGCCCGAATCCATGAGAAGTGACACCATCTACGTCCTTGTCGATGCGGATAGAATCGAAGCAGGCGCGTTCGTCTATGTGCGCAGGCACTGGGTGCTGCAACAGAATGCCATGGACGTCCGGGTCCTGGTTGAGGGCATCGATGACGCCACGCAACTCGTTCGTGCTGGTTGATGCAGGCAACACAATCGCCCTTGAAACCATTCCGACGCGTCGGCATGCGTCGCCCTTCATGCGGACATAGATTGCCGACGATGGGTCGTCGCCGACCAAGATGGTGGCGAGCGTGGGCACCCGCCCCGGATGCCGAGCCGCAAATTTGCGACTCGCCTGCGTGAGTTGAGCTTCTCGCCGCGCTGCGAGCGTCTTGCCGTCGAGCACGACACATTCGGACCTGGTAGCACCGTTCATTTCCGTCTCCATGCAGAAAAACATTCGGGTGCCCAGGCGAGCGGCGGTGATTCACCTGCGCTCCACGGTGGAACTCACCTTTTCGCCAGTTGCGCAGGAAGTGCGAATGATAGATGAAGCAACGACGCAGAGGTGCCGCTGAACGTCCGCTATCAGGCAATCTATGCGGCGCCGCGGTCTGTCTAGTTCTGCCCGGCACCGTGAGTACGCGCTGATCCTAGAAGCTGTCCCTCGACTGAAGCCTCTGCCGATCATGGCTGCGCGTGATCGTGATGGGAGTCCATCATGGCATCCAATCTCATGCCTCTCATCGCGAGCCGTGGAACGAGGGCAAGATCGTCGCTGCTTAGGTCTTCATTGGTCTTCACGGTTTTCCGTGATCGACAGGGGCGTGATGTAGCGGGTACGCTTACACAATTGACATTTCGTTGCGCCTCTAGGTGCCGAAGCCATGCACGAGCCTTTCATGCACCGCGCCTGCGCTGCCGTCGCGCCACTCTCGACTTTGCACTCACACCGTCTCGCTTGCGCACTTGTGCTGGGCGTGTCGCTCACGCTCGCAGCCTGCGGCGGTGGAGGCAGTGGGGGCTCCTTGACAGCTCTCCCGTCACCGGCAGCGGCCACATCAGGAAACTCCACAACGGGAGACCAGGCGTCGCCCGCACCTCCTCCATCAGTGCAGCAACCAGCCGCTTCCCACGCAGTCGGTGGTTCAGTCAGTGGTCTCACGGGCACCTTGGTGCTCCAGAACAATGCAGGCGACGACCTGAAGCTATCGGCCAACGGCAAGTTCACCTTTGCCGCTGCGCTCACTGAGGGCTTGGCCTACGAGGTCAGCGTGCGCACCCAGCCCCTGTGGCAGTTCTGCACCGTGACCCAGGGCAGCGGCAAGGCCTCGGCCGCCGTCAGCGACGTGGCGGTCGCCTGCTCGGCGGCGGCGGCACAGGTGTCCACGTTTGCCGGGTCCGGCACCATCGGCTCGGTCAACGGCAATGGGACGGCCGCATCGTTCTACCTGCCATACAGCGTGGTCGTAGACAAGAACGGCAGCCTGCTCGTGTCGGATACGGCAACGAACCTCGTGCGCAAGATCTCGCCCGCTGGCGATGTCACGACATTTGCGGGTGGCAGCAGCGGTACTTCGCAGGATGGCAACGGCACGGCAGCCTCGTTCTCGGGCCTGTCCGGTCTTGCATTGGACCCCACGGGCAATGCCTATGCTGCGGAATTCGGCGGCAACCGCATCCGCAAGATCACATCCGCGGCCGACGTGACCACGCTCGCGGGCAATGGCTCTATCGGCTCGCTCGATGGCCACGGCAGTTCTGCCACGTTCAACACCCCTTCGTCGGTGGCCACGGACGCCGACGGCAACATCTACGTGCTCGAATTCATCGGCGCTGTTGTCCGCAAGGTCACGCCTGCCGGGGACGTCATCACGCTGGCCGGCTCGGGTATCGCAGGCTTCGCCGACGGCACGGGGGCTACGGCATCTTTCGGGCAGGCCTATGGCATAGCGACCGACGCTGTCGGCAACGTCTACGTTGCCGACAGCGGCAACAACCGGATCCGCAAGATCACGCCCGGTGGCGTGGTCACGACGCTGGCCGGTTCAGGCCAGATCGGCGCGACCGACGGGGCCGGCAGCGCGGCATCTTTCAATGGGCCAGGCGGCCTGACGGTTGACCGCGACGGCAATGTCTACGTCGCCGACACGGGCAACAGCCTGCTGCGCAAGATCACGCCGGCAGGCGTGGTCTCCACGCTCGCCGGCCAGACCGGTGTGCCGGGCGCGCAGAACGGCATCGGTGCGGCCGCCACATTCAAGCAGCCTTATGGGGTGACGGTGGATGTCGTCGGCAATCTGTATGTGGCCGATACCTTTGGCAACCTGATTCGCAAGATAACGCCAATCCCTGCTCCCTGAGTTGCACTCGACGGCCGCAGCGCTGGAACAATTGCTCGTCGTCCGGCTCACAAATGCCAGCTTCGGAGAAATGGGAACAGCCGAAGGCGGACTGCCACCGCGAGGTCCCTCAATCCCCGCGCACTGAAGACCCGAACTCAGGTACTTGGTAAGGACAGGCCGGGCCTCTCGTCGTCCCAGGCCATCGCGCTTATCTTCCACCCGGTGGGCGTCAGGATGAACTGGGTAGAAATCATCCCGCGCGCTTCGAAGGCGCTTCCATTCATGATTCCAGATTTCGAATACGCGCTGAAGCGTTGGGCAACATTACCGAAGCTTTGCGTAACCTCGGAAAGCTCTTCTTCCAGGAATCGCGTCAAGTCGCCCCTGCGGACCATGGCCTCCCTGGGCTCGATGAATTCCTGGACAGTCGAAATTTCAGGCGTGGCGCCGACGTTCTTGATGAGTAAACCGGAGTCGATGAAGAGCGACCGGATGCGTTCATAGGCTGGAACCTTGCCAACCTCAAACGACACGGCGCCGAAGAACTCGGCAGTCAAACGGTCAAGCTCAGTCTTCACAGACACGGCGGTTTGCTGATTGCCCATGACACCCTCCTGGCGAGACTGAATTCTGCTCTGCTCGTCGAGAACAGGCCAGCGGGAACATCCGCTTCTGGCCGAACTGAGACTTAGGCCGTCGCCGCGCAAAACACGGCAGCCGATGCTAATCGGCCGCCGGCCGCAATGCATCTCCGAGCTTGATCGGCAGGCGCTCCTCGGCTGGAAGCAACGCGTCAGAAGCGCCAGTCCGATGGCCTCCAGTGTGTTGACGTGACACGAAGAAGAACAACGCGAGCCCCGCAAGGGTCAGCCCGAACCCCGCCCACACTGCCGACAGCAGGCCGTGCCCATGCGCGATCGTCTGACCGCCAGCCCAGGCGCCGATGGCGTTCGCCACGTTGAGGGCAGCCAGGTTCATTGCGCCCATCAGGGTCGGTGCGTCCGGCGCCGCCCGGGTGAGGCGCACCTGGATCGTCGGGATCGCAACCATCATGGTGCCGCCCACCAGGACCAGGCTCGTCATCAGGATCCAGGCGTTGCCGCCGCCGACCGCCAACAGCGCCAACGCGATCAGGGCGCTGCCGAACCCGGCGACCAGGCCCCGTGACGGATAGCGGTCCGCCATCCATCCTCCAACGACATTGCCGGCGGTCATGCCGACACCGAAAAGGCCCAGCGCGATCGGTGTCCATGCTTGCGGCAGCGATGCCTCGCCGGTGACGAAGTGCCCGATGAATGTGTAGACGGCGAAGATGCTGGACACGCCCAGCGCCGCCACAGCCACCATCGCCCAGACGGCCGGCCGGTTCAATGACCGGAGTTCCTGCAGAACGGGTCCACCGTTCAGGGCGCTGGATCGCGGCACCCACATCCAGAGCGCCAGGAACGCCACCACGCCAAGAGCCGAGACGGCCAAGTAGGCGTTTCGCCAGCCGAGGTTCTGGCCGAGGAGGGTGGCGAGCGGCGAGCCGACGATGGTGGCCACCGTCAAGCCCGTCATCACCAGCGCGAAGGCGCGCCCGCCCTGGTCCGGCCCGACGATGTAGGAAGCGACCACGGCGCCCGCGCCGAAATAGGCGCCTTGCGGAATGCCGCTCACAAAGCGCGCCAGCGTGAACATGCCCAACCCCGTGGCGATGGCCGACATGACATTGCCGAGAACGAAGATCGCCATCAGAACCAGCAGCAGGTGCTTGCGATTCAGTTTCGCGGCCAGGATGGTCACGGCAGGACCTCCCAGCACGACGCCGAAGGCATATGCCTCGATGGCATGCGTGGCGGTGGCAATGTCCAGCTCCAGGCTGGCGGCAAACAGCTGAAGAATGCCCATGCTCGCAAACTCGGATGTCCCGATGCAGAAGGTGCCGAGTGCAAGTGCCAGCAAGGTCAGCGTGCGGCGATTCGGTTGCCGCGTGTCGGCGCACTGCGCCTCCACCGAGGCGCACTGCGGTTCATCGGCTTCGTTCAGCATTTTTTTCGTCCTGAAGGGTGGCGCGCGCCGGTGTCAGAGGCCGTGGGGCAGCGGCGCTTCCGCTTGCACGAGGCCTGCCTGCCGCAGCTCGCGCCAGAAGTCCTTCGGCACCACCGCTTCCAGCGCGGCGCGGTCTTCTGCGATGCGACCCGGCCGGCTGGCCCCGGGGATGACTGCGGCCACCGCGGGGTGGGCCAGGGCGAACTGCAGGCCTGCCGCCTTCATCGTCACGCCGTGGCGATCCGCGATGGCCTTGATGGCCTGGACCTTGGCCAGGATCTCCGGCGTGGCGGGCGCATATTCGAAGTTCGGTCCGCCCACCAGCGCGCCTGAGCTGTAGGGCCCGCCGACGATGATGCCGAGGCCGCGAGCCGCCACCTGCGGCATCACGCGCTGCAGCGCCCGCGCGTGGTCCAGCAGCGTGTAGCGGCCGGCCAGCAGGAAGCCGTCCGGACGCGGCCCTTCGAGACCCAGCAGCAGCTAGATCGGCTCCACCCGGTTCACGCCGAGGCCCCAGGCACGGATCACGCCTTCGTCGCGCAACCGGTCCAGCGCCTTGAAGGCGCCCTTGCGCGCCGTCTCGAACACGCCGAGCCACTCATCGCCGTAGAAATCCTGCGCGACATCGTGCACCCAGGCAATGTCGATGCGGTCCGTCTTCAGTCGTTTCAGGCTGTCCTCGATCGAGCGCAGGGTTGCGTCCTCCGAGTAGTCGTTCACGATCCGGTTGGCGCGGCCATGCCTGAACACATCGCCCTTCTCGCCGAGGTCGCGGGCGTTGACGTCTTCCACTTCGTCGAGGATCAGGCGACCGACCTTGGTGCTGATGACGAACTCGTCGCGATCGCGGGCCGCCAGCGCCTCGCCGAGGCGGGCTTCCGCCAGGCCCGCGCCATAGAACGGCGCGGTGTCGAAGAAGCGGATGCCGTCGTTCCACGCGGCGTCGACGGTGGCTCGCGCTTCCTCCTCGGGAATCGCGCGGAACATGTTGCCCAGAGGGGCCGTGCCGAATCCCAGCTGGCCGGGAAGAAGGGTCTTCAATTGCATGGTCATCTCCTGTGAATGGCTGAATGATGGGCATCCACAAGAAATTGATCCAATGTATTTCCTCGATTTCAGATTTATCCTTGGCGATAATTCTGCATGCGATACGACCTCAACCTCTTGCCCATCTTCGTGGCCCTGCTGGAAGAGCGCAGCGTGACCCGCGCGGCGGATCGCCTGGGCATGACCCAATCGGCGCTGTCCAACGCACTGACGCGCCTGCGCACCATGCTGCAGGACCCTCTGTTCATCCGGGAGCGCTACGGCATGCGGGCCACGCCGAAGGCCGAGGCGCTGGCACCGGCGCTGACATCGGCACTGGCTGCGCTGGACACCGTGGTGCTCGGCCAGCAGGCCTTCGACCCGTCCCGCGCCGATCACCTGGTCACGATCGCGCCGAACAGCTACGTGGAATTCGTATTCGTGCCCGCCCTGGTGGCGCGGCTGCGCGAGCTCGCTCCGGGCATTCGCCTGCGCACCTTGCCCTTCGGCGCCGATGTCGCCGCCACGGGGGTCACCTCCGGAACCACGGCGATCGTGCTCGGCCGCATCACCGATGCGCCCGACAACCTGGTGGTGCAGCACATTGCGGATGACGGCTTGGCCTGCGTGGTGCGCGCCGAGCATCCGTTGGTCGGCTCGAAGATCACCAAGGCGCAATACGAGCGGATGAAGCACGTGAACCTGCTGCCGGCGGGAGGGCGCCTGCGCGCAGGGCTCTTCCAGGCATTGGAGCGGGGAGGGCTCAAGAGGGACGTCGCGGTGACGGTCACCCACTTCATGTCAATCCCCGAAATCGTGGCCGCCACCGACTATTGTGCGACGCTGCCGAAGCTGATTTGCCGGCGCCTGGCCGGCGATCCGAGGTTGAAGGTGCTGCCGGCGCCGGTCGATCTGGGCACCTTTCCGATGCAAATGGCGTGGCACGTGCGCTACCGTCAGGATCCTGCACATGTGTGGTTGCGCAACCTGGTCGCGGACGTGGCTGCGTCCCTGTGAGCGACATCCCCTACGCTGATCCGAACCGCGTCCGGGGGCGACGCCTTTCCTTCAAGGCATGTGTATCCGGCGTGCCCGTGTCGCAAGTTGCCTGAGGTGCTGCTCGGTTTGTCGCGGGCAATGGAAATTATGTTGATTGGAGCGCAGCAGGCCCAAAGCACGCGCGTACGAGCGAGGAGGGCATGAGAGGTGAGCTTCGCCAGACCACAAACAGGAATGCCAGCGGCAGAAGGACCGTCTGCAGCAGGAAGCTCGCAATCAGGTGCACGATGCTTCCGGTCCAGCTCGACGCGGCATTTCGAATCGCGTCCTTGGCGCCAGCTATGCTCGCAAGCGCCCCCTTCTTTGCTGGAAGCAGGTTCGCCGGATGCCTCCGAGGCTGAATCTCAGTCAGCTCAGTGAAGTCGCCGCGCGCCATGAACGTCAGAAGGCCTCCCCCTCGCTTCCTGGCGACCTGTCTGCGACGAACGCTTCCTTGAGTTCGTCAAGATGGAGCAACAGCGCTGCGGGATTGCACCGACCACGATCTGCTTCGAGATCACCGAGACGGCCGCGATCTCCAACCTGGCCAAGGCCTCCAGATTCATCGACGAACTGCGCAGCGTGGGCTTCAGGTTCGCGCTCGATGATTTCGGCTCCGGCATGGCCTCCTTCGGCTATCTGAAGCAGCTTCCCATCGACTACCTGAAGATCGACGGCTCTTTCGTGAAGGGCATGCTCGAAGACCCCATCGACTGCGGGATGGTCGAGCCATCCACAAGATCGGTCATGTCATGGGGATCAAAACGGTCGCCGAATTTGTCGAAAGCGACGCCATCCTCGAGCGTCTGCGCGACATCGGCGTTGACTTCGTGCAGGGCTATGGCGTCGGCATGCCCGCGCCTCTCGAGACTGTCCTCGGGGCCTCGCGAAGCCACGCCGAACTGGCCTACTGAGACCCAGCAACAGTCTGGGAGTCGACGGACCGAACGCAGAGGGCTCTATCGCGAGGGTCGGCTTGTGCTTCACCAGCGCCTTGCCAACCGCGAGAGATCCAAATTGGGCAGAACTTCTGCGACGGTGGACCTGATCAACGCGCCGGGGCAGGAGAAGGTCCGAGCGAGGTCGAGAGCGAGTGGCGGCAAAGGTGCGGGCATGGATCGCCGAGTTCCTGAAACGACCGGGCAACGGAGGCGAGCAGGCCCTCCCACTTCCGCCGGCCCTCGACCACCTTCCCGGCTCGAAGGAGCGGCCGTCGACGGTCTCAGGCAGTTCTTGGAGGTGAGTAGCGCGTACTCGACACCACGGTGGCGCGTGTCGCTTAGGATGGCTGCGTGTCGTCGGCAAGGACGTCGACTCCACTTCGCGAGACGGCAACTTCGATGTCGGCTCGCGCGATTGGCTGATCCACGGGGGCGGCGACATCGCCAGTTGGACGGTGTTCAAGGACGAAGACAAGAGTCCGCCTGATCGCCTGCATGTGGGCGGGATGCTGGGCTACGGTTGGTCCAACAGCGACGCGACGGCTGCTGGGAACCCGGCGACCGCACGAGGCAAGACCGAAGGCTGGAACCTGGGTGCCTATGGCACCTGGTATCAGAACGACGAGAAAAAGCTCGATTGGTATGCCGACCTGTGGGCAACCTATGGCTGGTTCAAGAACAGCGTCCAGGGAAGCCTGCTGCCGGAGGTCAAGTACGACTCGAGGGTGCTGACCCTGTCAGGCGAGACCAGCCATGCCACGAGAGTGCGCGAAGACAGCGACTGGATCGTGGAGCCCCAGGCCCAACTGATCTATCTCAAGTATCGCGACGACGACATCGTCGAACCCAATGGCACGCGCATCGACGGCGGCAACGGCAGCGGCTGGATCTCCCGACTGGGCCTGCGCACGCATCGCACCTGGGTGAGCGACGACGGCAAGCGCACGCAGCCCTATCTCACGGTGAACTGGTGGCACGACAACGTTGACAACTCCCTCGCATTCAACCAGGTCGCACTGAGGAACCTCTATCCGGACAATCGCTACGAAGTGAAGGTTGGCGTCAATGCCGAGCGGGGCAAGGGATGGACTTACTGGGGGAACCTGGGCTACCGATGGGGAAGCCAGGGCTACAGCGCCGTCACGTTCAGGCTCGGGGGCAAGCGGACTTGGTAGCTGCTGTGTCGAGGCTCATCCTGTCGAAGCAGCTCCTCATCACCCGCGGCCAGCATAGACCGATCATGATTGTTCGATCTACCGATTTCGTCTCAGTGGCCGGACGGCCTTAGCCAATTCTCGATCACCAGACCCGGCACACGCGCAAAGTGTCGGGTGTTGTCCGTGACGACCACGGCGCCAAGGGCGAGCGCGTGCGCCGCGATCATCTCGTCGAAGTCGCCGATGGGTGTGCCGCGCGCCTTCAGGTCGGCACGCAAGGCGCCATGGCGGGTCGCCGCCTGGGCGTCCCAGGGCAAGATGGGCACGATGCGCAAGAATTCGTCCACGAGTCGATGCAGCCGCACGGCCTCGGGACGCTTGGCCACCCCGTAACGGATCTCCGAGCAGGTCACGGCCGAGATGCACCACTGACCGGGCGGCAGCGACTGCAGTTTGGCATCGAACGTCGGGTGGCCACGCATCGCCTCGCTCGCCGCGTTGGTGTCCAACATGTAGAGGGTCATTCCTTCCAGCCCTCGAACGGATCGCGATGCTGCTCGGCCTGCTCGCGCTCGGCCAGGAAGTCTTCAGGCACTGGGCCCAGTTGTTCGCGCAGGTGAATGAAGGCTCGCCAATCGACGGGTGACCGCGCCGAAAGAATGATGTCGCCAGTGACCTCGTCTCTGCGAATGTAGACCTCGGCTGCGCCCTCGAAGCGGAATTCCGCGGGCAGCCGTACAGCCTGGCTGCCGCCGGTGGCGAAAAGTTTGGCGGTGGATTGCGGCATGGTTGGCTCCACGGGCTATCAGTGTAGATACTAGTGTATCTACACTGACCCGCGCCGTCAATCCGCTGTGAGCCAGGCCCCTCAGCGTTTGAAGAAGTCGCGCGTCTTGGGCTGCTGGCGCTGCTTCGCATGAGCTTGAATCATGAGCCTCAGCCGGGTGCTGAACTCCTCCACATGTCTCGAAGTGTCAGAGGGCCTTGACCAGTACCGGCACGGCCGTGAACAGGTCGGCGACCAGGCCGTAGTCGGCCACCGAGAAGATCGGCGCCTCCTCGTCCTTGTTGATCGCCACGATCACCTTGGAGTCCTTCATGCCCGCCAGATGCTGGATCGCGCCGGAGATGTCGGCGGCGATGTACAGCTGCGGGGCGACGATCTTGCCGGTCTGGCCGACCTGCCAGTCGTTCGGGGCGTAGCCCGCGTCCACCGCCGCGCGGCGGGCGCCCAGTCAATGCCCGCACCCTTGCACTTGATCCGCGGCCCGTGCGGGTGATCTTCCTGCCGCTGGAGAAGGATTCGGACGCTAGGCCACCGCGGCCGAAGCTCCTTGCCGAGGCAGCTTGAGCGGCTTGGCTGCGCTGCGCTTGCCGCGGTGGGACACATGCCACGGGATCACCAGCGTTTCGATCCAGTCCACCATCTTGAAGAGGAGAGTGCCCAGCACGCCGAGCAGCACAAGGGCGGCGAAGAGCCGAGGCGTATCGAAGGAAGACTGCGCGACCAGGATTACGTGGCCCAATCCGCTGTCGCCCGCGACGAACTCGCCGACGATGGCGCCGACCAGCGCCAGCGAGATGCCGACCTTCATTCCAGCGAACATGCTTGGCAGCGCATTCGGAAACCTGACTTTCCAGAGCGTTTTGGCGGCGCTCGCATGGCCGGCTTTGGCCATGTTGATCATCTCGGGATCGATGGCGCGCAAGCCGTGCACCGTATCGACCAGGATCGGAAAGATGGCGATCAGCGTGGCGATCGCGATCTTCGGCTTCGATTCCGTGCCGAGCCAGATGACGAACAGCGGAGCCAAGGCGACCTTCGGGACTGCGTTCAGTGCTACCAGCAGCGTGTAGAGGGTACGGTCGAGGATCGGCGAATAGACGATCAATACCGCGAACACCACGCCGAGCACCAGGGCGAGCGCAAAGCCCGAAAGCGTGACCACCATTGTGAACAGCGACTCCCTGAGAAAGTAGATCGGCGCCGACGCCATGTCGGCGAAAATCATGCTGGGCGGAGGAAAGACGAACTCACGTACGCCCAGCATGCGCACGGCGGCTTCCCACACGATCAGCAAACCCGCCATGAGCAGCAGCGATTCGCGCGATCGTGCGCTGCGGCGCCAGTAGTCCTGAATCATTTGTCGCCCTTGTGAAATGTGCCGAGCTTGCTGAAGATGTCGCGGATGTGTGCCGCGTACGCCCCAAACGCGGGTGTCTCCCGGATCGATAGTTCGCGCGGCCGATCGAGATCGATCACGATCTCCTCGGCGATACAGCCCGGGTTGCGCGCCATCACGATGACTCGGTCGGCCAGGTAGATCGCCTCGGTGATCGAATGGGTGATGAAGACCACTGTCTTGCGCGTGCTGAGCCAAGTCCGCTGCAACTCGTAGTTGAGCTCGTCGCGAGTCATCGCATCGAGCGCGCCGAAGGGCTCGTCCATAAGCAGCAGTTGCGGATCGGTCAGCAGCGCCCTGCAGATCGAGGCACGCTGCCGCATGCCGCCGGACAGCTCCCACGGATAGCGGTGCATGAAACCCTTCAGGCCGAACAGGTCGAGCACCGCGATCGCACGCTCTTCATAGTCAGCACGCGCGAGCCGGAGGAACTCGGCGGAGATCAGCACGTTGTCGAGCACCGTGCGCCAGTCCAACAACAAGTCGCGCTGGAACACGACGCCCATGCCGGTTGGCGGCGCCTTGATGGCCTGGCCATTCATCGTCAAGCTGCCGCTGGAGATTGACTCCAGCCCAGCAATGCACTTCAGCAGCGTGCTCTTGCCGCAGCCGCTCGGGCCGAGAACGCTGATGAACTCGCCTTCGCGAACGCGCAGGTTCACGTCCTTCAGTGCATAGACCGGTTCACCGCCCGGCGAGTAGACCTTGTTCAACCGGTCGGCGTGGACGAAGGAGGGCGTTTCGGTAATGTCCATCACTTGATCAGGTCGTTGGTGTAGTAGTCGGACGGCTGCCGGTCGGCCTTGACCAGCCCGATCTTCTGCAGCGAGCGGATCGCGTTGCTCCAGTCCACATCGGTTTGCAGGCCAAACTCGAGCTTTGGCTGGGTCGGGCTCTCGAAGAAGGGCCGATAGATGTCGATCTGGTTCTTCAGCACCTCGGCGTCTAGCTTGGCGTTCGGACGCTGGGCGATGATCGCCTGCACGGCTTCGTCGGCGTGGCCTGCATAGATGTAGGTCCAGGCCCGCTTCTGGATCTGCGCTAGCGCGCGAAGTTCCTCGCGGCGCTTAGCCAGTGTTTCCTTGGTGGCCACCAGCCCGTAGCTCGGGAAAGCGATGCCGGCGTCCTGGAGCAGGAGAGAGTTGACGGGTCTGGTCTTGCGCACGCGCGGCTCGCTATCCGGCATGACCGAAAGAAAGCCGTCGCCTTCGCCGGCCGAGAAAGTCGCGACCACGGCCGCGGGGGCCACCATCACGATGTTGACCTGCTCTGGCGAGATGCCGTTGGCGGCGAAGTATGGCTTGATGAACGGCGCCCACGGGCTGGTCGTGAAGCAGATCAGCTTCTTGCCGATCAGCTCGGAAGGCTTCGTGATATTTAGCTTCTTGTCGGTCATCACGGCGAGGTCGCCGGTCCGCACGAAACCCGAGAACGACATCAGGTTGTCGAGCGTCTCTTTCGCCACCATCATCGGCCCGAGCTGCACTTGGCCCACGTCCACCTGGCCGCTGCCGAGCAGCTGCAGGGTGGAGATGGTGCCGGTGCCATCCTGGATCTCGACGTCGAGACCGGCCTCGTTGAACCAACCTTTTTGCTTGGCCAGTTGCATCGCGGCCTGCACGCCCCAGGGCGAAAGATCCATGCGGGCCACCAGCCTTTCGGCACCCCTGGCAATGAAGGGCGCGCCGGTCGCGGCCACCGAAATCCCGGCGGCCAGAACCGTGCGACGCGAGATGCGATGGCGCGACGTGGAAGAACCTGCGCGCAAGGGTAGCGTGTTGACCATGGGTGTTCTTTCTCTTTGGGGGTAGCGTTGGGTACGTGGGATCGGGTGCGCTCAGACGTGGCCGAACTTTTCGAGGGCTCGGGCCAGGCTGAGCCCGGACTTGAGCTCGACACGGATCAACCTTTCCTTCTCGGTCAGGCCCTCCGCCGCCAACAGCACGGGCTCCACGTGGGCGGCAGGAATCACGATGGCGCCGTCTTCGTCGGCCAAGATGAAGTCTCCCGGATTCACGGTCACGAACTTGCTCGTCGCGCCGCGCAGCGAGACCGCCACTTGGCAGCCATTGACCTTCCATCGGCCGATCGACTGCACCGGCGTGCGGTAGCGCGCATAGACCGGGTAATCCTGCTCGGCGATCCAGCGGACGTCGCGCACGCCGCCATCGACCAGCGCACCGACGCAGCCGCGTTCCTTCATGCCAATCGCGATCAGCTCGCCGAAGTAGCAGATGCCCTCGCCGTCGCCGCTCCAGACGCTGACTTCGCCTGGCGAGAGGCCCTGGCACGCCGCCATCTTGTCGGCGTCTCCGCCCAGCGGATACTGCGTCATCTGACCGCGAATGGTGTAGGCCCAGCCGGCGAGTCGGCCGGCCAATGCCGGATACGGCGCGAACTCCGGCGCCAAGCCCTGGTCGAGCAATCCACGCTCATCGAGCACGTCTGCCACGTTGGAGGTGTCGACGCGCAAGTAGCGTTGACGGATGTCTTCTTTCTGTTGCGGATTCATGCGTTCTCTTTCTCAAAGTGAATGTCAGATGCTGGGGATCAGTCCGCCGTCGACGCGAATGACCGAACCATTGATGTAAGAGGCCTGTTGGCTCGCCAGGAAGGCAACCACCTGCCCGTATTCCTCGGGCGTGCCGTAGCGCCCGGCGGGAATCGAGGCCGTGCTCTCGCACACGACGTCCTCGACCGGACGGCCCTCGCGTTGCGCCTTGGCGCGGTCGAGCTGGTCGATGCGCGAAGTAGCGATCCGCCCGGGCAGGACCACATTCGCAGTGATGCCTGATGGCCCCAGTTCTCGGGCTATGGTCTTGGACCATCCGACCAGTGCGAGTCGCAGCGCATTCGACAACCCGAGATTCGGGATCGGCGCCACGACGCCCGACGACGTGCTCGTGATGATGCGACCCCAGTGACGCGCCTTCATCGCGGGAACGACGAGGTCGGTCAGCGATATCAGAGAAAGCACCATGCTATCGAAGTGGTCTCGCCAGACCGAAGCAGCGACGCCATTGGCAAGGCTCGGCGGCGGTCCCCCGGAGTTGTTGACCAGCACGTCGACGGCACCCAGTTCTTTTTCGATACGAGCCGCGTGGGCGGGCAACTGGTTGGTGTCGCGCAGGTCCATGCGGACCGTGATGAAGCGCGCTCGTTGTGCGGCGAGTCGCTCGCCGAGCGCGGCAAGAGAGACTTCGTCGACATCGCATGCCGCGATCGCAGCGCCTTCGTTGGCAAGCGTCAATGCAATGGCCGAACCGAGGCCACCGCCAGCGCCAACGACGAGCGCCACTTTGCCTGTCAAACCCAATTCCATTCCGGATCTCCTTCTTCACACGGGGGCTGCGGTACTTGCAGCGGGGCCAATGTAGGTCTGGGGTCTGGATGCGAACAGACTATTTATGTGGCCGCGATGGATTACCTGACGTCATGCACCACCTCGGTCATTCATTCGAATAGGAAACCCGATCTCATTTGGTGCTGCAATGCACGAATGTCATGCATGAAGGGATCAAAGATCGTTTGTCTTCGCCGCATCGCCTCCCTACGATCGCAGCCGTCTTATTCAATTACTGCTGAACGCATTCATGGTCATGACGTCTGACAAACAACGAAGAATTGGCATCGCCGGCCTCGGAACCATCGGCAAGTCGCTCGCTTGCGCGCTGCATCGAGGCATTCCGCACAGCGTGCTCGCGGCGGTGTCGACACGCAGCGTCGAGTCCGCGCGGGATTGGCTGGCAACTCAGGGCATCAAGGTGCCCGTGGTGGCGCTCGATGAACTCGAGAAGCATTGCGACGTGGTCATCGAGTGCGCGCCCGCCGCGATCTTCGAAGACATCGCGCGGCCCGTGCTCGGGGCCGGCAAGCAATTGATCGTGCTGAGCTCGGGCGCGCTGCTCGACCATCCCGAGCTCGTCGACCTTGCTGCGCACACGGGCGGGCGCATCCTTGTGCCCACCGGCGCGCTGCTGGGTCTCGATGCGCTCATTGCGGCTTCCGAAGGGGATGTGCACTCCGTGACGATGGTGACGCGCAAGCCAGTCAAGGGACTGCTGGGCGCACCCTACCTGGCCGAGCACGGCATCGAACTCGAGGGCATCACACAGCCGGTGCGGATCTTTGCCGGTTCAGCACGCGAAGCGATCGCGGGCTTTCCGGCCAACGTCAACGTGGCGGTGGGGCTGTCGCTCGCGGGCATCGGTCCCGATCGAACGACGATGGAGATCTGGGCCGACCCAGGCGTCACTCGGAACACCCACACCATCACGGTCGATTCGGACAGCGCGTCGCTGTCGATGACGATCGCGAACATTCCGAGCGAGAACCCCAAGACGGGTCGGATCACGGCGCGCAGCGCCATTGCATTGCTGCGCAAGATGTCCGCCCCACTTGCCGTCGGCACCTGATCCACGCGGCGGGTCGCGGGTCAAGACTCAGGCGAGCGACGGCAGTTCGTCATCGGCCTGCACGTAGCCCTCAGCGTCTCGGGCCTCATGCATGAGCCAGTCGCGGAAGCGGGCCAGCGGTGAAGTCGGCGCCATGGCTTTGCGCGTCAGCAGGTAGTAGTTGCCAGCGCTGCGGACGTCGGCGGGCAGGGGGCAGACCAGGTCGCCCTGCGCCAGTACGCTCTCTTGCACCACCACAGAGGGCGCGATCGCGATCCCCTTGCTGTCCGCGGCGGCCTTGAGTCCCATAAAGAAATGGCCGAAGTCGAGCTGTCGTCCGCCTTCTCGCAGGGTCACGCCGTGCGCAGCCAACCAGTCGCCCCAGGCGTACTTGCGGCTCGCTGTATGGATCAACGGGTAGTGAAGCAGGTCGGCGGCCGTGGTGATCGGTGCACCCTGCATGAGCAGCTTGCGGGACATCACGGGCACCAGGATGTCTGGCAGCAAGTATTCCGCGTGGACGCCCTTCCAGCTGGTCACCATCTCGAGTTCGATGCGCGGGCGCCTCTGCCCGTAGTCGGCGCCCGGCAGGCAGCCGACGCGCACCGCGGCGTCGAGATCGCCGGCCTGGAAGTTGACTGGCTCGATCGAAGTGAGGAAGCGGATGTCGATATCGGGGTACTGCTCCACGAAACGCGCAAGCTTGGGCATCAGCCACGACGCGCCCAGCGTCGGCATCACGCTGACCGTGAGGATCGCGCGACTGGTGCTGCCCATGGCCTTGGCCGTGGCGCGCTCGATGTCGAGCAGCGCGCGCTGGATGTCGAGGTAGTACTCCTTGCCAACCGCCGTGAGTTCGACGCGGCGCGTGAGGCGCTCGAACAGTTTCTTTCCGATGAACTCCTCGAGGATCCGGATCTGTCGGCTGATCGCGCCCTGGGTCAGGAAAAGTTCGGTCGCTGCGATGGTGAAGGAGCCGTTGCGGGCCGCGGCCTCAAAGGCCCGCAGTGCCACTGCCGGTGGACTTGATCGAGAGGCCACTACATCTCCATGAGTGAGTTTTTGGAATGCATCGTTCTTATCGTTTGTCGGCGAGCTGCGCCGGGCCGTACGATTCTTCTCATGCTCGACGATTCGAGCCTGCGTGCGGCATCGATTTTTCGGCGCCGAATGGATCATTTTGAAAGGTGCAGGATGGCAAGGATAGTGATTGGAATCGGTTCGTCGCACAGCCCGACGTTGCTCATGGAGCCCGACGCCTGGCTCGCGCGCGCTGGTTGGGACGATGTCAAGGTTCACGCCTTGCACGATCTCGATGGCAGCAGGATCAGCTACGAGGAACTGCTCGCCAAGACACCGGCGAGCATGCAGGCCCAGATCGCCTCCGACGTGCTGGCAGCACGGCATCGGCAAAACCAGGCCTCCGTGGTCGAAGTGCGGGAGCGGCTGCGCGCGGCCGAGCCCGACGTCGTGCTGGTGATCGGCGACGACCACAAGGAGGTGTTCCAGGAAGACAACATGCCCGCGCTGTCGGTGTATTGGGGCGAGACCATTCCCTACAAGCCTCAAGGCATGATGAAGTGGAAGTACGACCCCAACCTCAAGGCAGACTCCTGGTATCCGCAGGAAGAGAAAGAGTTTCCGGTCGACGCCACTAACGCGCGCCGGCTCATCGAGGACCTTATGCAGCGCGACTTCGATGTCGCGCATTCGAAGTTCTACAAGCCAGGGCAGGGCATGAGCCATTCGTTCGGCTATGTCTACTACAAGTTGATGGGCGACAAGGTGTTTCCGATCATTCCGGTAAGCATCAACACCTACTACCCGCCGAACCAGATCACGCCGCTGCGCGCCTATCGACTGGGTCAGGCGATTCGCGAGGCGATCCAGGAATGGCCCGACGACCTTCGCGTGGCCGTGGTGGCGACCGGCGGCCTGAGTCACTTCGTGGTGGACGAGAAGTTCGACCGAGAATTCCTCGAACTCATGGGGCGCTCAGACCCGCAGGGCCACGCCGACCTGCCGCTCGAAAAGCTGCAGTCCGGCAACTCGGAGTTCCGCTGCTGGTCGGCGCTGGCCGGCGCGGTCGAGGGCTTGAAGATGGACCTCATCGACTACGTCCCGTGCTATCGCAGTCCGGCCGGCACAGGATGTGCCATGGCCTTCGCAAGCTGGGAATAGAGCGCACGACCAAGAACTTCAAGGACCATTCATGCCAGTCATCCAACGCGGCGAAAGCCGTCTGTACTACGAAGTCCATGGCCCCGAGTCGGCCGCATGCACCCTGGTGTTGCTGCACGGCGTGGGCGGCAATCACGCCAACTGGTTCAACCAGATCTCGGCCTGGCGCGACCGGTTCCGCGTGATCGTTCCCGATGCCCGCGGTTTCGGCAATTCGCTCGATGCCGAAGGCTCGGGGCGCGATGCCTTCCTGACCGACCTAGAGCAGGTATTGGCCGCCGAGGGCGTCGAGCGTTGCGTGCTGATCGGCCAGTCGATGGGCGGAGGGACGGCCATCGACTACGCATGCGCGCATCCGGGCAAAGTCGACGCCCTGGTGCTGGCCGACACGCTTTTCGGGATCCGCTTGACCGACGCATTGCGCGAGGACATGGCCGACGTGACTCGGCGCACCGTTGACCTTTCCCAGCAGGAGCGCGTGCTGGGCGGTACGTTCAGGGCCCGCAACCCGGGGCAGGCGATGCTCTATACAGCGCTGGCCAGCTTCAATCGGGTCAACGTTCGAACGCTCGCCGGCACGCAGCAGGAGCATGCGCTGTCGGAGCTGGCGGCAATTCCGGCACCGATTCTTTTCTTGGTCGGCCAAGAAGATGCACTCTTTCCGCCGGCGATCGTGCGCAAGGTGCACGAACAGGTGGCGGGGTCGCGCTTCATGGAACTGCCCAAGGTCGGCCACTCGGCCTACTTCGAAGCGGCGGACACATTCAACAGCGTGGTGGCGTATTGGCTCGAGGGCGTGACCGGCATTAAGGACCGCGCTACGGAGGCGCCAAGCCCTTGACCACCGAGGCCATCGCCGCATGTGGGCACGAACCACTGGCATCGCCAGCAAGGGAGGCCCTCTCACCCCACGCGCACGTGCCAGAACTCGCGCCGAATGCAGCTTCAAGGGGCAGAGGACCGGAGATCAACGAGATTCAGCTCGAGTTCGAGCCCAAGACGCGCAGAGCAGCCCGGCTTGGCCCTCCTGATTCCCCGTCCAACACGAAGCCGGAAGCCAGCTAGACGGGCCAACCCACCTGCGCAGCGCGATCAAGCGCCGACCTCACCACCAAGCGATGGAACGGCGCGATCATGCGTATGTAGCTGCGACCAAGGCGGTTGTGGCAGTGCACGACCGTCACCGCCCGGAGTTGGCCCGCGGATCTTTGAATCGACAAGCGGAAGTCCAGATGCTTGTCGTCTTCGCCGAGGACGATTTCATCCGGAAGGGTCTCGTAGATTCGAAAAATGCCGACCCGCGGCGTGCTTCCCGCCCCCGCATCGGCTCGCAGAGCGCTCGCGGTCTTGAGTCCGAACATGGAGACGATCGCATCGCGAAGCTTCATCAAGCGCTCGACCCAGGGCGCCTGTCGCTCAAGCGCAAACCGTGCGAGCTTCAGCATGCCCGAGCTCGCGCCCGACGGCAGGTCGATGGCATAGGCATCGGCGAGGAATGCGCCTGGGTAGAGCGCCGCGACAAGAACCTCGGACGGCAAGGCGATAGGGTAAGCGCGCAAAGGAGCCATGGATGTCGACCTTTGGTGGCATTGTGCGCCACGGCGTCTCTGCAGTTGCGCGATGCCACCTTCGAGCAACTCCGAAGCGGCCATTCGGGTGTTCAGACGTGGGCTGCGAAGTGGCTGCATTCCGAATTCCACCAGTTCCGTCCATGGAGATGCAAAAGCTCGTCGTGCTCGCGCAGGGCTGAAAACTTCGATTTCCGCACGGCAGGACCCGCACCGGGGCCGCCCGCTGGCCACGCTGGCTCAGCATGTTGAGGACCACCGGCAAGGCGATCAGGACCGGGCTGAATGCTGCCGCCGCGCGATCCGTCGCTGCGGCGTCCGCCGAGTGCACTGCCGGCGAGAGGCCCATGATGATCTGCTTGGTTGATCGCGCGCCGACGGCGCGCAGGAGTGGCGCTTCGGACGAGGCCAATATCAGGCCATGGGCGGGCCGCCCGCGGAGGACGAAGCCTCCTGCGCGCGCCAGCGACCGACTGCGCGCAGCCACCCCTGTCTGGAGCCTTGGCCTACAACGCTTGGGCTCAAACGCTGATCCGGGCGGCTGCCGCGCGGGAGGATACCTCCGTGAGCCAGTCAGTCGCTCTGCCACTGAGGCTTGTTTCATCTCTTCACCGGAGGCTCTATGGCCAACCCTTCAACAGGCTCGCGCCCGAACAGCGACCCGAGCCGCTCCACTTCGTCACTCGGCACGGGGCCCGAGGCCATCTGGACCACAGGCGCGTCCGCCGCGTTTGAACAAGACCGGCAGGCCGGGCAAGAATCCGAACAGTCTCAGCAGGTTACCGCACAGGGCACCACGTCGCCGCACGGCGGCTCTTCGGACACCCAGCCCGATACCGATGAGGGTTCGTCGATGCGCCGCAGCATGGCCGATGCCGATGCCATCGGGCGCGAGACGTCGAATGCCGCTCAAGACCACCTCCAGGATGCCAAGCGCAAGGCCGGCCGCGTCGCAGACTCCGCCAGGACCTACGCCCGCAATGCGGCCGGCGAGAAGATTCGGGGCCTGAAGGAGCAGGCGGGCGACCTGCGCGTGAAAGGACAGCAACACGTGATGGACGAGCCGATCAAGGCAGTCCTCTGCGCCGCTGCGGGCGGCGCGCTCATCACGGCGTTGCTGCTCGCCCTGTCCGCGCCGCGCCGCTGATCCGCCCGTGCCGGTGAGCCGCACGGTCCAGATCGACTTTCCCGCGCCGGGCAGGGTTCGCGGCGGCGGCTGCTGCGGCCCGCGCAGGCTCTCCGGCGCGCCGACAGCACCGGGCGGAGCTTGGGCGAACGCCCGGCCGCCCAGGCGACGGTTGTCCCCTCGACGTGCACAATCTTCCCGCTATGACTACGCCATCCGCCATTTCGATCGTGGACATGCTTCTCGGCTTGCAGTTCGGCGCTTCTGACGGCCTTGAACGGGACCGCCTCACGCTCGAAGGAGTCAGCTGGGCTGCCGGGGTCGGCGGCGTGCCCGAAATCAGCATCGCCCGGATCGAAGCGACATCGGTGATGCTGCGCAGCGGTCCACACGAGATCCGCGTCGGCCGGGTGGCCGTGCAGGGCCTGCGATGCACACTGGAATCAGCGGAGGGCCGGCTGCGGCTCGGCGTGCTGACGGCGGAACGGGTCGACACCACTGGCCTGAAGCTCTCCGGTCCCCTGGAGATACCGTCGCAGCTCGAGCCGATCGCCGACAGCCTGCGCGAGGCGGGTGCCGCCACGCCGGCCTCGGACCCCTCGGCCGGGGCCACGTTGCCGGACTGGTTCCTCGGCCCGCTGGCCACCGTGGAGGGTAGCATTCGCGGCCACATCGAGGACGCACAGCTTCTTTTCGACGCTGAGGTCACGATTCCCATCCGAGCGGGTCGCATAGATTTCAGGGATGCGACGGTCGAGCACGTCGGTCCGGATTCGCGCATGGGCGTGAGCCGCATGGGCATCTATGTCGATGCACCCAACGGCCGCAGCTACGTCTACCAGTTCGCTGCGGCGCCGGTCAGCGGGGTCGAGTTCGAGCGGCGGGGGATCCCGCTCGGCCCCTTCGTGTCCGACCGCGGCAGAATCGACCTGCAGCCGTTTGCCGAGACGATTCTGAGCGCCGCGGCCCCCCGCGCGGGCCAGGGGCTGACGGGGCAGGCGCTGACCCTGCTGGGGCGCACGTCGCTGGAAGGCGAGATCCGGCTGGGCGACGGCGCGGTGGCGATGCCGGGCACCCGCGCGCAGCTTCAAAGGCGTAGTGCGGGCGACAACACCCTCCGGCTGCGCTCGCCGAAGATGGCCGCGAGCCTGGACGTGGAGATGGCCTCGCTGGCGCTGCGCGAGGCGTACGCGAACTTCGCCGGACTACAGGGCCAATGCGGAACGATCGCCGGCCGGCTGCATGCGAGCCTGCAGGCTTCAGGCGCCGAGAGCCGCTTCGAACTGGAGATCGCGTCGCTTGAGCTGCTCGGACTGCACATCGAGGCGGCACCCTCGGCGCGCGGCGCAAGCCCGGCTTCGATCGCATGAAGGCGGCATGCAGCGCCACCCCCCGGTGTGAGAGAAGAATCGGCGGACCGAACAGGGGCCGAGCCTGCATGGTCAAAGCGCCAATGACTTCCGGTTGCGGGCCCAACGCGCTACGAGCCCACCCGCAAACCAACCGACTGCTGCTGCGAGCGCTGCCAGGAGGGCCGCTTCAATGACTCCGGCAAGGACTCCCCCCACCCCTTGACCGGCGAGGGTGCCATGGGCGGCTTGGCCAAGCCGGCGCTAGATGAGGCGCGGCGAAGAGACGTATCTCCTCATGTTTCTTGGACCAAGCCAAGCGGCCAGAGGAGCGCGAGTTCTACCTCAAGATTGTGGCCCGCGATCGCCGCAACACGGCTCGCCGTGCTCCATCGTCGATCAATAGGCAATGCCTTCGATCGGCTTGGCGCGTCCGCCCGCGGTCGAAGCCTGTCGCAGCGCGTGCGTGATCACGCTCGAGGCGACCGTCGCGAAATAGCGTGCGCCCCATTGTCCGTACCTTGCTTCGTCCTCGGGCGTCAGGGCGATGATGCCGGCGCAGTTGCCGGCACTCGAGACCGCGCGCAGCGCTCGCTCGATCGCTGCTTCGACTGCGGGCGACTTCCAGTCGTTGCCGAAGCCCATCGAATGCGCGAGGTCGTTGGGGCCGACGAAGACCGCATCGACGCCGGGGACCACCGCGATCTCGGCCGCCTGATCCACGGCCTCGGGTGTCTCGATCATCACGATCAGCGCGATCCCCTCGTTGCTTCGCTGCGTGTGGGCGGCGCCGGCGAACGCGCCGTAGCCCGCGGCGCGCGAGCTGAACGCGCTGCCGCGGCGCCCGACGCCCGGGTAACGCACCTGTTGCACCAGGTCGCGCGCCTCGTCGGCGCTTTCGACCATCGGGATCTGCACTGCGCTCGCCCCCATGTCGAGCACGCGCGCGATGTCCTGGCGCAGGCAGCGCACCACGGGCACGATGCCGCTCGCGCGCGCGGCGCGCAGCATGTGTTCGGTGGTCTCGTGGCCTGCGCTGCCGTGCTCGTTGTCGATCACGACGAAGTCGAAGCCGGCATAGCCGCACATCTCGACGATGGCAGCGCTGGGCAGTGAATTGAAGATCGCACGCAAGGGTCGGCCGCTGCGCAGCATGGCCGGCAGGCGCGTGTCGAGAGGATGACGGATGTCCATGGTGTGTGCTTGTCGGGTGGGTCAGTGGATGTCGTCGGCCGCGTGCAGCGCCCGCTCGAGCGCAGCGAGGTCGAAGGAGCCGCTGCGCGCGGCCTTCAGCAACGGCGCCTCCTTGCGCTGGACGAGGTCGATGCAGCCCGGCAGCGCGTGCAGGTGTTCGGGCGCGATCCGGACCGCGCCGTGGCGGTCGGCGTGGACCAGGTCGCCGTTCGCGATGCACAAGCCGAACACTTCGACGGGCTCGCCGATGTCCACCACGTGCACGAAAGCATGCGAAGGGCCGACGCTGCCCGCCAGGATCGGAAAGTCTGGCGCGAGATCGCCGAGGTCGCGCACCGAGCCGTCGGTCAGGACGCCCGCGACGCCCAGCGCCTGATGCACCGCCGAGTTGACCTCGCCCCAGAACGATCCGGTGCCACGGCGCTCGTCGAGGTCCTGCATCACGACGAGGGTCGGCAGGCCCGGCGCCGGCGCGACATGGCGGTAGTAGTCGAGCCGCAGCCGGCGCAGTTCCGCGGCTGGAAGCGGGGAGGGCGCTGCGGCGCGGATGCGCGCGGTGCGCGCGAAGCCGACCATGGGCGCCAGGGGTTGTGGCGCTGCGACCAGCGTGCCGTAGGTAAAGCCCTGCGCGCTGCGGCCGCCCATGGCGAGTTCGAGCGCATTGCAGATCGTCGGCGTGTCGACCGAGCGCAGCTTGCGGATCAGTTCGCTGGTAAGCATCATCAAACTAGTCGACCGTGATGTTGTTGGCCTTGATCAGCTCGGAAAACTTGACGGTCTCCGCCTGGATGAACTTGCGGAATGCCTCCGGCGTCATCGGCTTGGGCGTGAAGCCCTGGCCCGCCAGGCGGCTCGTGACCGCCGGCGATTCGAGCACCGAGACCACTTCCTTGTTGAGCCAGTTCACCACTGCGGGCGGCGTGTTGGCGGGTGCCAGCAGGCCGAGCCAGGTCACGGCCTCGAAGCCGGGCACGCCCGATTCCGCGAGCGTCGGCAGCTCTGGCTGCAGCGGCGAGCGGGCGAGGCTGGTCACGGCGAGCGCCTTGGCCTGGCCGTTCTTCGCGAAGGCGAGCGCCGTCGTCATGTTGTCGAACTGCATGTCGATCTGGTTGCCGGCAAGGTCGACCAGCGACTGGCTGCTGCCCTTGTACGGCACATGCACGGCCTTGGCGCCGATGCGGTTGAGCATCATGAGGGTGGTCAGGTGCTGCGAGGTCCCGTTGCCGCTGGTGCCGTAGGACAGCGCATCCGGCTTGGCCTTGAGCAGCGCGATCAGCTCCTTCACGTTGTGCGCGCCCGACTTGTTGCTGGCGAGCAGCACCAGCGGCGTGCTCGCAAGCTGGGTGACCGGCGCGAAGTCCCTGTCCACGTCGTAGCTGATCTTCTTGAGCAGCGTCGGGTTGACGGACAGCGCGGTCTGGGTGCCGAGCAGCAGCGTGTACCCGTCGGGCTTCGCGCGCGCGACGAATTCGGTGCCGATGCCACCGCCCGCGCCGGCCTTGTTGTCCACCACGACCGCCGTGCCCCAGCGCTTGCCAAGCTCGTCGGCGACCAGACGCGCCACGATGTCGGTGGCGCCGCCGGCCGCGAAGGGCACGACGATCACCACGCGGCCGGTCGCCGGGTAACCACCCGGGCCAGCGGCCGCGG
Organism: Variovorax davisae; assembly: GCF_030316845.1. Lineage (GTDB taxonomy): Bacteria > Pseudomonadota > Gammaproteobacteria > Burkholderiales > Burkholderiaceae_C > Variovorax > Variovorax davisae. The sequence goes on along the minus strand of NZ_JASZYS010000003.1, from coordinate 362,300 downwards.
GCGCAGCCTGTGCGATGGCGGCGCCGCCGAACGCCAGCGCCGAAAGTGCCGCGGCCGCACGCCGCAGCAGGGCGCCGCGGGTGAGCGGCGGGAAAGGAGTTCTGTTCTTCATGTCGATGGGTCCGGGTGGGATGGTTTCATTCGGCCTGGATGCCGGCCTCCTGGATCACCTTGCCCCATTTCGCGATTTCGGCGCGCTGGAACGCAGTGAAGGCCTCGGAGGCGCGCCCGTCGGGCTCCACGCCGAGCTTGCGCAGCTTCTCCTGCACATCGGGCAGCGCGACGATCGCAGCGATCTCGCGGCTCAGGCGGTCGACGATCGGCTTCGGCGTTCCTGCCGGCGCGAACACGCCTTGCCACGATTGCATCTCGAAATCGGACACGCCGGCTTCGGCCAGCGTGGGCACGCCCGGCAAGCTGGCCAGGCGCCGGCTCGAGGTCACACCGAGCACCTTCACGCGCTGGCCGTCGATCATCGGCCGCGCCGCCGCGACGGTCTCGAACACCATGTCGATCTGGCCGCCGATCAGGTCCACCATCGCCTGCGAGCCGCCCTTGTAGATGATCTGGCGCATGCGGGTGTGGGTGATGCTCTGGAACAGCTGGCCCGACAGGTGCTGCGAGGTGCCGGCGCCCGCGGTGCCGTAGGTCAGGCTGTCGGGCCTGGCCTTGAGTTCGGCCACGATCTGCGCCACCGAATTGAAGCGGCTGCCCGCCGGTACCACCAGCACATTGCTGACCATGCCGACCAGGTTCACCGGCACGAAGTCGTTGACAGGCTCGTAGCCCAGGTTCTTGCTGAAGAAGGGGTTGACCGCGTGGGTGGTGATGGTGCCGCCCATCAGCGTGTAGCCATCGGGCGCCGAGCGAGCAACCGACTGCGTGCCGACGATGCCCGAGACGCCCGGCTTGTTCTCGATCACCACGGGCTGGCCGATTCGCTCGCCCAGATGCTGCGCCACCAGCCGCGCCACGCCGTCGGAGACGCCGCCGGCCGAGAAGGGCACCACGTACTTGATCGGCTTGGTCGGCCAGGCCGGGGCCTGCTGCGCATGGGCCGAGGCCGGGACGGCGGCCAGCGCCACCAAGGCCAGGCCGGCCACGGCGAATGCGCGGATGCGTGGGATCATCAAAAGTCTCCTGTTCGAATGGATGAAAGATGAAAGAGCGCGGACCGGCTCAACCGGCCGCGCGCACCGAGTCGCGCTCGACGACGCGGCATGGAATCACGACGTTCCGAGGGTGCGTACCCTCGCGCATCTGCTCGTGCAACAGCTCGACGGTGGCCTCGACCATGTCCTCGACGCTCTGCACCACGGTCGTGAGGCGATAGGCGCCCCAGGACGCCTGCGGCACGTCGTCGAAGCCGACCACGCTGACGTCCTCGGGCACGCGCAGGCCGATTTCCTGGCGCAGCACGTCCATCGCGGCGATGGCCATGTGGTCGTTGGCGACGAACACCGCGTCGGGCAGATCGGCGCCGGCGAACAACTCGCGCGTGGCCACTTTCGCGAGCTCGAAGCTGTAGTGGCCAACAGCGCGGCGGAACACCGCGACGCCCGCCGCTTCCAGCACCTCGTTGAAGCCGCGCTCACGCTCCAGGTTGGTCGACGATTTTTCGAGGCCGGCCAGGAAAGCGATGCGGCGATGGCCGCGCGCCAGCAGCAGTTCGGCCACCATCCGGCCGCCGCGATGGTTGTCGGAGGTCACCGAGCTGGTGCTGTGGCGTGCGAATGCGCTGATGTCGGGCACCCGGTTGAACAGCACCACCGGCACGCCCGACTCGGCGCATTGCCGCGCCAGGTCGGGCGACAGCATCGCCGAGGCCATCACGATGCCGTCGACCTGGTACTGCAGGATCTCCGCCAGCACGCCGTCGGTCTCCTCCAGGTCGCTGATGAACATCAGGACGTGGTAGCCCTGCTTCTGCAGGCTTTGAGAGAGTTTTTCGATCACCAGCGGGTAGAACTGGTTCTGCAGGTAGCTCATCACCAGCGCGATGATCCGGCTGCGTCGCGTGATCAGGCTGCGCGCCAGCGCATTGGGCCGATAGCCCAGCGTCTTGGCGGCGGCGAGCACGCGGTTGCGCGTGTCCTCCGACACGCTGGCACCCGGCGTGAAGGTCCGGCTGACGGCCGACTGCGACACCTGCGCGAGCCGTGCCACTTCCTGGGCCGTGGCGCTGGACTTCATGCGGCGCTCCAGCCGCCATCGAGCATCAGCGCGCTGCCGGTCATGAGGCTCGCGGCGTCGCTCGCCAGGAACACGATGGCGCCCGTGATCTCTTCGACCTGGCCCAGCCGGCCCAGTGCGATCCTCGAGGTGACCCAGTCGCGGAAGCTCGCATCCGCGAACATGCCGGCCGTCATCGCGGTCTCGATGAAGGTCGGGCAGACTGTGTTGACGCGGATGCCCGCCGGCCCCAGTTCCCACGCCAAGGCCTTGGTCATGCCTTCCATCGCGTGCTTGCTGGCGCAGTAGAGCGTGCGGCGCGGACTGCCCACCACGCCCATCTGGGACGAGATGTTGATGATCGAGCCCGGCAGGCCGGCCGCCAGCAGCCCGCGCGTCACCGTGCGGGTCACGTAGAAGGCGGCCTTCACGTTGAGGTCGAAGACGGCGTCGATGTCGCTGTCTTCCACCTCCACCAACGGCTTCGGCCGGTTCAGGCCGGCGTTGTTGACGAGGATCTGGAACGGCCCGGCCGCGGTGAGCTTTTCGTTCACCGCCTGTGAATCGGTCACGTCCAGCACCAGGTGGTCGCAGCAACCGCCCTCGGCGCGGATCTGCCGGCAGGCCTCGCGCAGCTCGCTTTCGGAACGCGCGGCAAGGGTCACGGCGGCACCGGCCTGCGCCAGCGCCGCGGCGGCAGCCAGGCCGATGCCGCGCCCGGCGCCGGTCACCAGCGCGCGGCGCCCGTCGATGCGGAAGTTCGGCGCACGCGGCAGCATGCTCAGGCCTCCAGGGCCGGAACCGGCTGATACCACGGCACATCGGCCCGGGTGCCGTAGCGACGCACCCGCAGGTTGGCCTGCTCGCCGTGGCCGGCGAAGTTCTCCATGTGGCACAGGCGCGAGCAGTACTCGCCCATCAGCGCGCTGGCCTCGTCGGTCAGCACTTTCTGATAGGTACATGTCTTGAGGAACTTCCCGACCCAGAGTCCGCCGGTGTAGCGCGCGTTGCGGTTGGTCGGCAGCGTGTGGTTGGTGCCGATCACCTTGTCGCCGAAGCTCACGTTGGTGCGCGCGCCCAGGAACAGGCCGCCGTAGTTCGTCATGTGCTGCAGGAAGTAGTCGGGGTCGCGCGTGATCACCTGCACGTGCTCGAAGGCGAGCTCGTCGGCCTTCTGCAGCATCTCTTCCTGCGTGTCGCAGACGATCACTTCGCCGTATTCGGCCCAGCTCACCGAGGCGATCGCGGCGGTCGGCAGGATGGCGAGTTGACGCGCGATCTCGGCCATCGTGTCGCGTGCGAGCTGTTCGCTCGTGGTCAGCAGGATGGCGGGCGAGGTCGGTCCGTGCTCGGCCTGGCCCAGAAGGTCGACCGCGCACATCTCGCCGTCGGCGGTCTCGTCGGCGATCACCAGCGTCTCGGTCGGCCCCGCGAACAGGTCGATGCCGACGCGGCCATACAGCTGGCGCTTGGCTTCGGCCACATACATGTTGCCGGGGCCGACCAGCATGTCCACGGGCGCGATGCTTTGCGTGCCGACGGCCATGGCCACCACGGCCTGGACCCCGCCGAGCACCAGGATTTCGTCGGCGCCGGCCATCGACATGGCGGTGACGATCGCCGGATGCGGCGCGCCCTGGTAGGGCGGCGCGGTCGCGACCACGCGCTTCACGCCCGCCACCTTGGCGGTCAGCACGCTCATGTGGGCGGAGGCCAGCAGCGGGTACTTGCCGCCGGGGATGTAGCAGCCGACCGCGTTCACGGGGATGTTCCTGTGGCCGAGCACGACGCCGGGAAAGGTCTCGACCTCCACGTCTTTCATGGAGTCGCGCTGGATCTGCGCGAAATTGCGCACCTGCTTCTGGGCGAAGCTGATGTCCTCGATCTCTCGGGCCGAGAGGCTCTTGCGCGCCTTCTCGATCGCGTCGGCCGAGAGCCGGAAATCGGCCGGGTCCCAGTTGTCGAACTGGCGGCTGAAGTCGCGCACGGCCGCATCGCCCCGCGCTTCGACGGCCTTGATGATGCCTTCGACCGTGGCACGCACCTTGGCGTCATCCTCGGCGCGGACCTGGACGTCCTTGCCGCGCTTGAGATATCTGATCATGTGTTTTCCCGGATGTTCAAGATTTGCATACGTATGCAATGTGGGTTGCTTGCATACGTATGCAAACAGGGAAAACCCTATGTTCTCGTTTGGCCGATGGGAGAACGCCACGATGATCCAGGCCCACCGCTCGCGCAGTTTTGTTTCGCTAAGTCGAAACAAAAGCCTTCTCGACACGCTTGAGCGGTTGTTCCGTAATACCGAAACTAATGAAAGGCTTTTAGTTTTCAGCGTATAGTTTCGTATCGTCGGAACAATATGGCCCGCACACTTCCTGCATTCGAGAAGAATCTGAGTCCAGCAGCCTCGACGCTCGAGCAGCTCGGACGACTGGTGCGAAATCGACGCGCCGAGTCTCGCCTGCGCATCGACGACGCAGCGTCCCTCAGCGGCGTCTCCAGCGATGTGCTTTCGCGTTTGGAGAACGGCAAGCCGGTGACCGCGGACAAGCTCATCAAGGTGCTGGAGAGCCTGGGCCTGAGCATCCTCGTTGTGCCCAAGGCGGACATTCCTGCCATCGAAGCGGCGCTTGCTCAGAGATCTCCGAGCGAGGGTCGGTGATGGCAGGGTACATCCTGGACGTGTATGCGGGAGGCGTGCGCGTCGGCACGCTGGGCTATGACCAAGCTCAGGATGCCTTCCAGTTCGACTACGACACGGCATGGCTCGCGTTGCCAGTCCGGTACCCGCTCTCGCCACATCTTCCGTTGGAGGGCGGCGCGGCGCCGCACGCCATTCGTCGTTTCCTGGAAAACCTGCTCCCTGAAGGCGAGGCGCTGGTCGTGGCGGCCAATGATGCTCGCGTGGCGCGCAACAACGTCTTCGGGCTTCTTCGCCACCTCGGGCATGAGACCGCCGGGGCGCTGAGCTTTGTGACCGCCGACCAGGTGCCGGCTGAGCAGGAGTCGCTGAGCCGGCACCTGCCGTTCGAAGAGCTGCAGGCACGAATCGACAACCGCGCGAACGAACCCTTCAACCGGTGGGACGGCAAGGTGCGCATGTCCATCGCGGGGCACCAGGACAAGCTTCTGGTGGCCATCGAAGAAGGAGAGCTGTTCCTGGTCGACGGGGCCCTGTCGTCCACACACATCCTCAAGCCAGAGCCGGCGCGCGAGGCGGCGCCTTTCATGGTGGCCAACGAGCACTTCTGCATGCAGCTGGCCAATCGCATCAGCATGCGGCGCTGGAAAGCGCCTTGCGCCGCGCATGTGAGCATCCTGCGGGTGCCGTCGCCCGTGTTGAGCATCGAGCGATTCGACCGGCGCAGGACGTCGGGCGGAGTCGAGCGGCTGCACATCGTTGATGGGTGCCAGGCGCTGGACTTGTCGGTGAGTGCGAAGTACGAGCGCAATGTGGGGGATCAGCCGGACGTGCGGCACATTCGCGATGGGGCCAGTTTCGAAAAGCTCGGCTCGCTCAGACCCGGGTTCGTCCAGCCGGCGCTCGCGATGCAGCGCCTTGTGCTTTGGGCCGTCACGACCCTGCTTTTCGGCAACAGCGATTCGCACGGCAAGAACATATCGTTCTTTGTCGACCGAACAGGGCTCACCCCGGCACCGCTGTATGACCTGGTGAGCGTCGTTCAGTACACGACGTTCCATCACGACCTGGCGATGGCATTTGGCGACGAGTTCGAGCTGGAGGCCGTGCGCTCGTTCGCACTCGCCGACTTCTGCGTGCGCATGGGCGTTGAACGCAGGTACTTTGCGCGCGAGCTGACGCGGCTGTGCGAGCTCGCGCTTCAAGAGGCACCGGCGCAGGCGGCAAACCCCGCATATACGGGTGAGGAAGTCGCCTTCGTTCAGAACCTTGCCCAGTTCGTGGCCGCCCGAGCCCAGGCTTTGTTGGGCATGGCGCGCGACATCCCCAAATTCCCTGCGGACAACTTCTAGTCCTATCGGCAGATACCTTCGGTTGACCGTGGAGGAATTCGTCAAAGTGAGCGCCCTGCACAAAGACCGCGAAGAGCGCAGCGTGGTCCGCGAGGCGAGAGACCGAGAGAAGAACTCCGGCAAACCTCAAATGCGCGAGATTCTTGAACGGCATATCCCTGGCACCGATTTCGAGTTCGCCTAGCGCGTCTGTACCGTCGAATGCGCGCTTTTTTGGCAAGTCCAATTTTGGCTTTGGGCCTCAAAGCGGAAGTTGCCGCCTTCAAGCGTCTCCCACTCATCGCGTTTTCACGACACTCCGCCAAATCTGAACAACTGATACTCGGCAACGACCTTCCATGCGCCGTCCCGCTTGTAGAGCGCATAGACGTATGAGACCTTCGAGTCGTTCGTTATGTTGGAGCCCGGGGGATAGCCAGATCTGACGTCGAATGTCACGATGGCGTTAGAAGCGTTGATGAGTCCAACGTCCTCGATCTCGGCGCTTATTACCGGGGGACGGTATGCCTTGCGCTTGACAAGGATCGGCTGATGCACCTTTCCGGCGGCTTCGACGAGTTCTTCTCTTAGCTTTCCAGCAGCGGGCTGCTTTCGAGCAGCGACGATCTGTTGGTCAACAAAAGAGCGCGCCGTTTCCATCTCCTGTGCGTTGCTCCCTTGCGGTGGCCACGGCTGCGGTCGAACAGCGACACAGGCCGCCGTAAACGCGGCACCAAGCGCTACGGACACTATCCGCAAAGGCCCAGACGAAACGAAAGATCTTTTCATCCTGCGCATCAAGATTTTCTTGCGATTGAATGACTGCAGTTGGCCGACTGGAGCCTGCTGCATCGAACAACACATCACAGCTTGTCCGAGCGATTTGCATGGCTGTGGCCGCGGCTGCCCTACCTGCTAGCGAGTTCGCCAAGTGGGTTCTAGTCGGAGTACGGAATCCGCACGACGTTGGTGTCCTGCAGCCCCAGTGCATGGAGCTCCAGTTCGAATTGCCAGGCCAAGGCTCCGCGCTGACCTGGCGTGAAGTTGGGAATCTGGTCGATCGCAGCATGCATGACCTGGCGCATCTCGGCCACCGTGCACGTTCTACGACTTCGAGGCTGACCTCGCGCCCAGGCCTTCCAGAAATTGTCGAACGCGCGATGTGTGGTGGGGGACATCAGATTCGTCGGAGCGCTGTTGCGGTTGTAGCCAGACGCATCACGCAAGACGGACGTCGCATTGACGTGCGCCGACTGCTGCTGGGTGCCAGTTACCCAGTACTCCGCTCTTACATCACTTGCGTTACGGTGCGGCTGGAATGCCATGTCGACTGTGCCGGGTTCACCCTGCGCACCGATCAGTCCGGCTGCCCGAGCGTCGGCCACGGCGCCGCGGATTCCAGGCTGAGTGCTCCGCGCTGCGCTGCTGCCTCCGAGCTCGCTGGAAATCTCGGCCCAGATCTCTTCCCCGGCTATGCGTCCATGGACTTGCGTCCGTCGGGGCGCAGACGGTTCAACGTCAGGCGTTGGCTCGGGTGAAATGGCTGACTTGGACGGACCGGCTGCCACCGACAGACCGAGAGTGGGACGGCCCCACGTGCCGGGGTTGGGCGCGCCTGATATGTCGGGCACCGCGCCCGACAGCTTGACCCCGAGCATGGCGGCTTTGAGTGTATTCCCGGCGGATCGGGTAGCGGAATTGACGCTACTGCGCAACTGTTGACCGCTCCGGTACGCGGAATCCAGTGTCTGACGGTTCGGCTCGAGTTTGCCAAGACTCAATGACGAGGCTGCGCCCAAGCCGGCCGACTGCCAAGCTTGGTCGGCGCTGCCGGTTTCGAGGTAGGTGAGGCCGCCGCTGGTGACGCCACCCCAGCCCATGTGGACCCCGCCGCGCAGTACCGGATCGGCCAGCTTGTTCGTGAGGGGGCTGCCGGCACCACCTAGGACGCCACCGCCGAACGCGATCCCGGCCTCACCGGGGCTCAGTAATTGCTGGTGGAAGATGGCGCGACTACCGGCTTCGACGCCGAGGTTGGTCGTGCCTGCGGCCGCACCGGTTCGCAACATCTGACTTGCCACACCGATGCCTTCCTTCGAGGCACCGAAACGCGCCGCGGCAGCCGGCGCCAGCACGGCCGAGGCGCCGATCTTCACACCGGTCTCACCCCACTTCTTGCCTTCATCCCAGCCGAGTGACAACGAACCGGACAGCGAATCTCCGCGCGCAAGGCCACCCAGAGGAGCGGTGCTTGCGAAGGGTAACCGTTGACGGCCTTGGTCGTGCTCGGGCCCGAAAGCGTTCTGCGCGACGAAGGCGAGACTGCAGACTTGCTGATCTACCCTGACGGCGGAAGAGGTGCGCACTTGCAACCCTTGCAAGGACGGGACGTTTTCCTGCGGTAAGACGGGCTGGAAGGGCAAAGCCCCCCAGCGGGTCAGTCTGGAGGCACTCGTGGTCGCTACGCCTGCGGCGGCAGAGCCACCGCCAGAGCAGCGTTGAGACGCCCGCCAGGATGCACGCCCCAACGGCCCAGTTCGGCACCGCAGCGTCGGCAATCGCCTTGCCAAGTGAGCGCCGATCGGCGCACCCCCTGGCGACTGGACGGTACGATTGCGCATGAGCGCCACCGAAACCATCCCGTTCGTCTACGGGCCGGAAGACTTCGAGGTCAACGACGCTCGGATCCTGCGCGCCGTGCGCACGCCGGGCGTCGAAGGGACGGCGGTTTTCGCAACCACGAACGGCGGCTTGACCCGGGTGGTAGTCACGATCACGGGCGAGCCAGAGCCATTGCGCATCGCCCGCGCCAGCCTGCCGTTGGAAGCCCAAGCACTTGGCGGCGATCAACCGAAAGCGATCGGGCCCCGACCGAAGAGGTGACCGTCAGTTCGAGATCTTGCTGGCGGCTTCGTGAAGCCCGCTGAGGATGGGCTGGGCCAAGGACTTCGGAAAATCCTTCGGCAACTGCGCTCGCACCTGCTGAATCACCTGCGGCGTGCGGTTCACCAAGTCGTCGATCACCAAACCCGAGCCGCGTCCGTCTGGGGTCGTCACCCCGTGCCGCTCACCGACAGCCAGCCAGTGTCGGCGCAGGATTTCGCGCATCTTCCAGTGCACATTCTTGGAGCGGATCGCCATAGCCATCTTGGCCTTGAAAGGGGACAACTTCCCCGGTCCATCGCCGACGATGGGGTAGGCCGACAGCACGTCGTACAGCGGCGTGAGCTGGTATCGGCCCCCGGACCGCAGAAACAGGCTGAAGTTCTTCGCGTGCCCATCGGTCGCGCAGAGCATCCAGAAGAGCACTTGCGCCTGGAAAAAGGTCCGCTTGTCATCTTCGCGGGACATCGACCCATCCAGCACCTCCATGATGCTGTCAATCCCGGGGCCGCCGTCCTCTTCGTACTTTGCGTACGGCGACACGCCCTTGGCCTGGCACATATCCTCCTGAGGAAGTCGGATGAGCCGCATGTCGCCTGCGGGGCTTTTCCACCAGCTGCGGTCGAAGCGCTCCACCGACAGGACATTTACGTCCTCGAACTGTAGAGGCTCGCAGGCGGCCACCGGCAGGCCGTAGGCCTTCAGGATCAAGGAACAGAGCCACTCGTTCTCGACTGAGCCGCTCATGTCGTACTTCATCCCGCCAACCAGGCCCAGTGGGAGCTTGAAGATGTGCGTTGTGGGCGTGTCCCCGTGGGGCATGCACCATCTGCCATCGAAACGCAGGAGTGCAGTTTTCTCCTGGGCGCCCGCGATCGAAATCCGGAACGTGTCGTCATCGTCGCCAAGACTTTGGAGAGCAGGCGACACGGTGTTGCGCAACACCTGCGCGACCATGCTCTCATCCAAAGGGGAGGCTTGCACTGGCCCCGCGCCCGCCGGGACTTCGCCGTCCGGGAGAATCTGCAATGCGCCTACACAGTCGCGTCCAATCTCGGCGAGCAGCGGGAAGGCCTCGGTGGACTTGGTCTGATACCGCCGCGCGATCCTGGCTCGAATGTCGTCGCTGTCGGGCAGCAGATTTTCGAAGTAGGTTCGAACTCGTTCGCCGCGATGCGGTGCACCACCCGGCATGAAGGGAAGGGACAGGGACAGAGGGCGGCCCTGCTCTGCAAGGGCCCACTCCGCGTCGTACTCCAGGACGTCGCCTGTCTGAGGGTGGATGCGCCAAGTGCCTACGCGGGCCCCATTCATCCAGAGGCCGAGCGCTTGGGTATGAGGACGGCGACCCATGGGCTTACCAGATCGGAGTGGAGTCGCCGGCGCTGGCCGACTGGGGAGCTGCGGGTGCCTCGTCCTTGCGCAGCACCAGCTCAACACCCAAGATGCTCAGCAGTTTCATCAGGCGGGCAGCGCTGATCTTCTCCGCGTTCCGCTCCAGTGCGGACATCGTCTGCTGGGTCACCCCCAGTCGAACGGCGGCCTCGGCCTGAGTCATGCCGCTCTGCTTGCGAAACGCCTGGAGGAGGCCGGGCAACTGCTCGGGCGTGCGAACGACGAAGTCAGGCATACAAGGTTTGAGCTGTTTTTTGAGATTACAAACTATATGCTGTTTCCCCGAAATACGCAACACAGTTTGTTTTTCATGTTTACAGCTTCCAGTTTGTACCGATCGAAAGTGCGGAGCGGCCCAAAGTGGGATAGCCGCGATCCAACGTGCCTTCCGCGAATGCATTCGACCTTGCTAATTTGCTTTGCATGTATCTCGCATTCGACGCCACCGACGTTCCAGCCGACAAACGCATCAACCAAGCAATAGTCAAATATCCAGTCATAAGCAACAAGCTTCGCTGCATCAAGGTCTCAGGCCAGATCATCGCTCGCAAAGAGGGCCACACTGCGGACGGTACGGTCGCTCGAACGCGCGTAACGCTTCGAGACGACGAAGGCCACGAGCTGCACTTCACCGTTCTGGCGACTCCGCATCGGCGAGCCCCGGGGTCTTCTACATCGCGGCCATCCGGCAAAAGAGCGGTGAATACCATGGGGCTTTATATGCCGTGGAGAACGCGGCCGGGACGCACTTCTATAGCGAACCGGCTGCCAGCGCCATCACGTCGATGAAGACGTTTGTCAGCCGCAGGGCAAAGATCATGTCGATTCCCATGGTCAACGGCCTTATCGTCGTGGCTTGCGTCTGTGCCGTTTCATGGGCCTCCTGGCCAGTGTTGCAACCGTGCTGCAGCCCATGGTCGGACGGGGAAGCAGCGAGATCTATGGCGCGCTGGTCGGTCTCGCGGGTGCGATCGCGATCTTCTGCTGGCTGGTCAAACCGTTGGTCCGACCTGGCTCGCATATGCGCACCAAGGAAGCTTTTTCCACGGTGAAGCGGCGGGCTTCGGGCGGATTGTGGCAACAAAGTACTAGGTCGCTGCAAAAGACCTCCGCCTCAAGCGAAGGCATCTTCCTCGCGCAGGTGGACACGCGGGCTAGGTCGTTGGCAGCCTTACCGAGATGCCGGGCCGCCCGGTCCACGTTCAAGGCCGGTCAATCTGACCGCTGCCGCTCGACGGCACCGCGACGATGACCGCGCGGTACGATTGCAAGATGACTTGGCACGAGACAGAGCAACTGGTGGCGTTCGCAGCGCAATCTTCTCGCTCCCTGTCTGCGTCGATACGAGGATGGTGAACATCACGGCTGAAGACGTCGTCACGTTCCTGGCGGGGTGCGCCGTGATCGCGGTGCTGATCGTCATCCTGATAAGCCGTCTGTCAGGCACAGCGCCTGTAAAGCAAGTGGCGCCGGTCGTCTACGCCACCCCTGAACCTGAGGCTACTGAACCGCCCCAGACCCACATTGATCTGACGTCGCTCGCTCGGTCGAATGCCGCGATACAGCGCTCGGCCTAGCCTCCTGTTCCAACTCCAGTGCCAAGGGTGGTCGTGACGACGGACGCCCCGCGGGCGTTCAGCGATGGCCCTGGAAAAAGGCGGACCGCATCATCGCAATCGCCACACTCGCATAAGAGCGCACCGAGGTTCAAGTAGGCACTGGTGAATCTTGGCGCCGCTGCAATCGCTTTGGCATAAACGCGCTTGGGCGTGGGGCGAGGCGGAGCATTCAGCCACTCCTTGCATGTGCGGAACGCCTGGATCGCGGCGCCGGCGTCGCGCGGCGTTAGCACAACGGCGTCGGCAGCCTTCCGCAGTACCAATGCATCGGCAAAGAAGTACTCGCGGCCCTCTGCGATAAGTCGCTCCTGGAGGGGCATGGAAAAGTTGCTGCTCCTGTCCATAGGCGTCGCGAAGAGCTGACGCGTGCACGAGGTGGAACTCGCCAAGATCACCGGCTTCGGCAAGCTGCCGGTTCAGGGCGTCAATGCGCTCCTGTGGATTCAGGGTGGTCTGGCCGAGCTTGTATACCCCCGCACGATGGGAGTTGTTCCGCGCCACATAGAGAAAGCCAGCGCGGCCGGTGTTGCGCTCGTAGTTTGGCTCTGGTTCGAAGAACGGCCGGTGCCGCGCCGCTGCAGATGCAGGCGCCCGATCCACCGCTGGTTTGGGCGAATCGTACTCTGCGGGGTTAGTGGAGGCGCCTTCGGGGCGACTGCGGGTGGCCGCGGCTGGGACGTCGGCCCATTGAACGGGCGCGGTCCGCTCATGGGGGCGGCCGCCATTGGCTGCGGTCGCGAAGTCGGGTCGAGCAGCAGCCTCTCGAGGCGTTGCTGTACTTCAATCGCGCTGTCGCACCAGGAATTCGTTGACCGTTTATGTAGGTGAGAGAGCGCGACACCCTCTCTAAACGTTGTTTGGTCGCGTCAGGCCGCCCTCCGTTGCCCGAATACGGGGGCGCATCACCTACAAGGAGAGGGCCGACCCGCTGATCTTCGCGCGAGATCCGTCGCGCGATATGTGTGAGGCTGGGCTGTGCATTTGAGGTCGTCGCCCCCAGCGGCGCCGGCTGAATAGGACTGCGTTCATGAAAGCTCTCGTCTATCACGGCAGCAAGGATGTCCGAGTCGATACGGTGAAGGATCCCGTCCTGCAGGAGCCTGACGACATCATTCTTCGCGTGACCGCCACTGCGATCTGCGGGTCGGATCTTCACCTGTACCGAGGGAAGGTGCCCACGCTCCTTTCAGGCGATATCCTCGGTCACGAGTTCATGGGCGAAGTGGTTGATGCAGGTACAGGAGTGACGGAACTCAAGGTCGGGGACCGCGTGGTGGTCCCCTTCGTCATCGCCTGCGGAACGTGCTACTTCTGCAGCACGCGTTTGTTCGCGGCGTGCGAGTCCACCAATCCGGACCAAGGCACCATCCTCAATTCGAAGGGCATCCGCCCCGGTGCGGCGCTCTTCGGCTTTTCCCATTCCTATGGGGGAATCCCCGGGGGGCAGGCCGAACTGGTTCGTGTGCCCAAAGCGAACGTGGGCCCTATCAAGATCCCAGATGGGTTGAGCGACGAAAAGGTGCTGTTTCTGAGCGACATCCTTCCGACTGGCTACCAGGCGGTTCTCAACGCAGAGGTGAAGGAAGGATCCACGCTGGCAATTTTCGGTGCCGGTCCGGTGGGTTTGATGGCTGCCGCGTGCGCCCGGATGCTGGGTGCAAGCGAGATCATCATGGTCGATCACCATCCATACCGGCTGGAATTTGCCCGGCGAACGTTTGGTGTGATTCCGATCAACTTCGACGACGTAGATGCAGCCGAGATCATCATTGAGGCGACCCATCGGCGAGGGGTCGATGCGGTGATTGATGCGGTTGGCTTCGAAGCCAAGGGTAGCGCGATTGAAACGGCACTCACGAAACTCAAACTTGAGACGAGCAGCGGAAAGGCGCTTCGGCAATGCATCGCTGCCGTGCGGCGCGGCGGCATCGTCAGTGTGCCGGGCGTGTACACCGGATTCCTTCACGGCTTCCTGTTCGGCGATATTTTCGAGAAGGGCATCACCATCAAGACGGGTCAGACCCATGTCCAGCGTTTCCTGCCGGAGCTGTTGAACCATATCGGGGAAGGTCGCCTTTCCCCCGAGGTGATTGTGAGCCATCGACTGCCGCTGTCTGAAGCAGCACAGGGGTACAAGCTGTTCGACCAGAAGCTGGAGGATTGCCGCAAGGTGGTTCTAACCCCTGCTATGTAAATGGCTAGGTCAGCGACTAAGACATGAATTGACTCGTCGCGCTGCTGACAGGGAGGTATACCGATGTGTTCGACTCGTGGTGCACTCGTACCCTGTCCGGAAGCGTGAATGTCCTACGTTGCGCCACATGGGCACGGCGGAGTGTGGGTCCATTGATCGAAAGGAACTTCGATGAACAACTCACCCGTGACAGGGACCGGAGACGGAACGCGGCCGACGACAAGCGGCGGCGCGGACAAACATCGGCGCAGGAGAAAAATTCTCAACGGCAAAGACTGCGGCCGGCGAATCGCAATCCGGACCGGCGCCCACGGATCACATGCCCGCCAAGAGGACGGTCGAGACCACCCGGCAAGACGACTCAGCCTCGTTCGGGCTCACAGCAGACCTCACGCCTTCTCGCAATCCCGAACCCGCGGCGGACGACGAACGCAAGGAAGAAACATGAAAGCCCTTGACCACGCCACACCCGAGCGTCAGCCCACACCGGCGGAAAACGCCATGAAGCAGTTCGCCAAGACGGATGCCGAAAGGGGCGATGTCGCTGACGTAGAGCCCAACACCATCACTCCCCACAAGCGGCCCGTCCGCCCCGGCGATGCGGGCGTAGGCGAGTCGAGCAACCAGGGCAGCTCCCCCTATCAAGACCGCGCCCGGCCCGAGGAAGCGGAGCGAGAAAAGTGACCCGCGACGCATGGGCTGCCGCCGTCATTGCGGCGGTTTGCGCGGGGGGCTGCGGAGGCGGCAACACGCCCTCCAATGTCGAGTCTCCGGGGGCGAAGGAGAAGGCGGCCACACGAGCCCTAGAGAGCGGTGCCGCGCTCATGCAAAACAAGCCCCCCATCGAGGCGCTGAATGCCTACCTCGACGGCTTCCACTTCTACAGCGGGCAGCCGCAGGCCCAGATGGAGGCGCACCACTACTGCGCGATCCTCAACGAGGAGTTGATCCAGTGCGTGATCTACGATGGCAACATGAAAGACGCGAAGCTCATGGGCGTCGAGTACATCGTCAGTGAGCGGATGTTCCGGGAACTGCCGACCGCCGAGAAAAGTCTGTGGCACAGCCATGTGCACGAAGTTAAGTCGGGCCAACTCATTGCGCCCGGCATTCCCCAGGCGGCCGAGCATGCGTTGATGCAGAAGCTGGTCGGCACCTACGGTAAGACCTGGCATACCTGGCACACCGACCGGCAGAAAGAATTGCCGATCGGCGTGCCGCAACTGATGATGGGCTTTACCGCCGACGGACAGGCGAGCACCGACTTGGTCGCCGCGCGAGACAAACGCTTTGACATTCGAAGCGAGGACAAACGAAAGAGCAGAGACGCGATCGCCGCGCTCCCAGTCGCCGAAGGCGCGGACGCCTGGCAGGCCGGCAAAGCCGTCCAACTCGCGGATCCGACGGGCATAGAGCACCACGAGCTCCAACGTCCAGCGGTGGGCGCGGCGCCGCCGCCGGCCGGCTCCGGCAAGTGACTCGCGCAGGAAGACCCACGCACGGGTCCGAGGTCCTTCAATCACCTCTCGAATGCTTTCGAACTGCTCTCAGGCCTTCGCTCGCTTGCGCATCTGTTTCACTTTCCGGCGAACGAGTCCCTCTGTCAGCGAGAGTGCAGCCAGTAGCATCACTTGGCGCACCACTCGCTTGCTGGCCATTTCCACGCGCCGGTCAACCTCATGCTGTGCCTGCGCGGTTCGGGCGAGCCCCGCGTAGTCGGGCACGTCCGCCGCGACAACGCTTGGCGAAGGATCGCTCTGACCGGGCGTCGGGTCTGCTGAGAGGGGGAGGTCGGTCCTCTGACCGGCCAGCGATCCATGCTCGTCGGCGTAGACCTTGGTGAACTCGGCACCGAGCAGAAAAATCTGAGCGGCGTAATACACCCACGCCACCAACACAACCAGGGAGCCTGCCGCGGCGAAGGCTTCGGTCACGCCGCTTTTGCCTAGGTAAAGGCCGATCAGCAACTTCCCCAACTCGAAAAGCAGCGCCGTCACCGCGGCGCCGATCCAGACATCCCGCCAGGCGATTGCCGCCGTAGGCATGAGTTTGAAGATCATGGCAAAGAGGAGCGTCATGATGGCGAACGAGATCAACAGGGTGACCCCCTGCAGCAAGACTTCCCAGCCCGGCAGGAGGCCACCAAACCAGCCGTCGAATGCGGCAAGGCCCGTGCTGACCAGCAGGGACACCATCAACAGGAAGGCAAGGCCAAGGATCAGACCGAAAGAAAGCACTCGCGATTTCAGCAACGCCCAGACGCCGGATGGCTTCTCTTTTTCGGGTACGTGCCAGATGCGGTCAAGAGCGCTCTGCAATTCGCCGAAGACGGAGGTCGCTCCCACCAGCAGCACGACCGCGCTGATGATGCCTGCCACCAATCCCTTGTCTGTGTCACTCGCGGCCTCCAGCATGGCCTGGACGGCAGAGGCGCCGTCCTGGCCGACGAGTCCTCCGATTTGGCTCAGGAGCTGGTCTTGAACAACCTCGCGTCCGAAGACTGCCCCCGCGATGGCGATCACGATAATGAGCAGAGGGGCGAGGGAAAAGATTGTGTAGTACGAGATCGCGGCCCCCATGCTCGGCGCGTAGTCGTCGACCCAAGCCATCACTGCCTTTCGGCCCACGTGGTAAAGGTGCGTCAGCTTCATGATGGTTCCTAACTAGTCGTGGGCCAGCGGTCAACGATCAAAACAAGCCGGCGGCCTGCAACCCCTCACCTAACGCGCGGGTCAAGTCGCGCACCTGTGACGCAAGGTCTGAAGAAGGCGAGGCGACGAATGTGGAGCTCCACATCACGCGAGCGTTGCTAACGGACACGATGCGCCCCTGTGCTGCAAATCCGGTGCTCCCCCAACCCGTCCCCCCGATGGGCGCGCTGAGGCCGATTCCGGCGCCTCCACTTCGCCCCCAACTGAAGCCTCCTATTCCGATGGAGGCGCCCGAGAAGCCACCGCCACCCATGACGGCCGGCGCAAGTTCAACTAGTAAAACCGTCGCCGCGCCTGCGCTCGTGGCGTCCGCGATCAATTGCCCCTCAAGTTCGTTGCCTCTTGCCGGCAAGCCGTTGAAACGGGCAGCGATGGGAGTCGCGCCTCTCGATTGCAGCTGGCGGGAAAGAGCATCCACGCAGTCTTGCCGCATGAAGACATCCCATGTCTCACATGCCACGAGGACCTTGGCCCCGTGAAGGAGTCCAGAGTTTGGGCCGAGCGTTGGGTCGATCCAGCTTCCGGATTGCTGCGGCGCTGGGGCCATACAGGCTGCAAGCGCGATGGATGCCATCGCCAGCGAGCGGCGTAGGAGGGACCGACAAGAGACGGGTGGCACAGCGCCTCCTTAAAAGCTGCAATTTAGCTACTCGTCTCCAGCTTTGATATTCACGGTCGTTTCCGCTAGTTTGGACATGTATTCGTCGCCGCCGTACATATCCTCCACAGCGCCTTTTAGCGTTTGATAGTCATCGTCTTGACCCAGCGCCTGTGCATATGCCGCTGCCGTGCCGAAGCCGGCAATGCCGTAATGCGTCATTCTCTGAAATTGAGAAATGATCACCGCGTCGAGTACAGCCCCTTCTTCCGGTGCTTCCTCCATCGTATGTTTGATCGCTTCAGCGGTCAGCCCTGCCATCCCTTTGCAATGCTCTTTGGCAACTTCCTCACCATTTGAGGTAAGGAGTTCCTTTAGAAGCTCAGTGTGCTCTGCAATTCCCTCTTGGGAGTTGGACAGCATTTCCTTTAGGCTTTCGTCGGTGGCCTTACCCTCGACTTTCTTAAGAAAGCGCAACATCTGGTCATTCGCTGACCATAGATCTTTCAATTCGTCTGTGTAAAGATCTTTAAGACTCGAAGGAGTGGACATTTTATTTCCCTTTTGCAATGGTGATTTGATCTCGCGTGAGACGCGAGGCTTAAGGGTAGGTGTGCTCTTTTTGCGACTCAAAGATGTCGGACGAAGCGCTGACCAGCTGTCGAAGATCCAAGGCGGACGCAGTGACTAGATGTCAAAAGACACATTCATAGTTTTTTACCTCACCTCGGGCAGCTGTCTGACATCTAAATTTTAAGAAGAGAGCACATGTGACTGTGGCCGGTAGCGCCGAGATAACGCGATTCGGTCTCTATCTAAAAAGGAGTTTCTATGAAACGTCACATCTTTCCAGCGCTCGCTTGCGCCGTCTTGCTTACGTCAACTGGAGCATCATTTGGGCAGACCACCTCCGTGCCTGCTGCGCCTGACCCCGCCGTCGGGGGGCAGGCCAGTACAAAGACTCCAGCGGGCGTTCCCAATCCCACACAAAAGCCCGATGGCGTGAGTCCTGCCTCGCGCGAAACCGTGCGATCCGAGGCCCGCATGGAGCACAAGAACAGCGCCAACACAAACTTGCCCAAGGGCGAGTCGTCTACCACGATCAACAACCAACCGAATCCTGCTCAGCCGACTGGCGCGATGTCTCGTTCCGAAGTCAAGCCGACCCGAAACGAACTGAAACCCCAGATGGGCAAGGCGGGCGAGCGGCCCGATGTGCCGACAAATCCAAAGGACAAGACTGGCACTCCGCAATAGAGTCATACGTCGCCGGGAGAGAAGGCATCACGCAGCGCAACGTAGAGCCCTTCCGATGGGAAATTGAACGGAAAGCTTCCTTTTCCGCTCATCAGCACACCAAGGCCGCACCGTTCAGGAGGCGGACAAGTCACGCCAGCGCCGGCGAGCGTGGCTCCAAGGACATCGTGCGCGACGTGCGCTACGGATCAGCGACATCCTCGACGCGCCCAGGGCCCACGCCTCCGGCGACACCAAGGAGAAGGGTTCCTTATGGCGCGCGGGGGCGCCGTCCTACGGGTCATGGACCGCTGAGCCTTTATCGTAAATCTTCAGTCAGCAGCGCTCCAGCGGCGCGAAAGTGCGGGGCGTGCGGACTGCGAAGCAATCAACTTACAGAGGGACTCCCATGAAAAAGCATCTTCTCGTACTCGCCTTCGCCTCCTGCGGTCTGGTCTTGACGAGCGCCCACGCAATGACCAAGGACGAGTACAGCGTGGCCAAGCAAAAGATCTCCGCCGACTACGACGTCGCCAAGGCCAAATGCGACACGTTGAAGGACAACGCGAAGGATGTCTGCATGAAGGAGGCCAAGGGCGCTGAGAACGTCGCCAAGGCCGAACTCGAACAGCAATATAAGCCTTCCCCCCGTCATTCGAAGAAGGTGGCGGAGGAGAAAGCAACGAGGACCTATGACGTCGCCAAGGAAAAGTGCGACGACTTGGCTGGCGATGCCAAATCGGCCTGCGTCAATCAGGCCAAGGCCGACCATAGCGCTGCGAAGGCCTCTATCAAGCGCATGAAGAGCTGACTTGGCTTCGCCAGCGACCGCAAAGTAGTGTGTGGGCACCCATCGCAAGCGAGAGTCGCCCTAAGGCCGCGTCTGTCGATCGAGCCGATGGACCAGCGCCGGCACCTCGCCTGCGAGCTCCCGAGCAAGGTAGCCGACCGCGCCGTGTCGCCGTGCCAACGCCGCACCCGCGCGGGCGTGAACGAGCACGCCCCAGGCACAGGCCTGCATGGCAGGCAGTCCGCGTGCCGCGAAGCCACCGATGAGGCCGGCCAGCGTGTCGCCTGAACCCGAGGTACCGAGCCCCGGCCCGCCCCCGGAGAAGCGCCAGGCGCGGCCGTCGGGCTGCGCAATGTGCGTGTGCGCGCCCTTCAGCGCCACCAGCGCGTTCCAATGCATGGCGGCTTCCCGCGCGGCGGCCAGCGGCTGCTCGCAAACCACCTCCTTGGGCAGTCCGCTCAGGTAGGCCATCTCGCCCGCACGAGGCGTCAGCACCACGCTGTTTGAACAGAACGGTCCCTCGCGCACGACCGACATTGCCAGCGCATCCAGAATCACTGTGCTGCCGGAGAACATCAACAGCATCGCGCGTACGAACATCACGCTACGCGATTCGTCCTGCATGCCCGGCCCCATGACCAGTGCTTTCAAGCCCTCGGCGATTGGTGCCAGAGCCTCGCAGCCGCTGACATCGAAGCCGCCGTCCGGCGTCTCCTCGAGCGCGATCACCCGGGCTTCGGGAATTGCGAGCGCCAGGCCCGATGCCACGCGCTCGGGCGCCGCGATCGTGAGTTCGCCCACGCGAAGTGCTGCCGTGGCAGCAAGCAGGGCGGCTCCGGGGATTTCGACGCTGCCCGCGACCACCAGCACGTGGCCGCGGCCCTCCTTGTCGGCATCCGGGCCCAGTTCGGGCAGCGGCCATTGCTTGAGCGTGGCTTCAGTCAGCGGCGCGTCGCGGGTCTCTGCCATGGGTTCGGGCTCGGCGCTCAGGGCTTGGGCGCCACAGGCTGGTCGGGGGCGGTGGTGACCGGAGTGGCCGCCTCACGCAAAGGCGCAACGAAATTGGCCAATTCCAATTGCAGCGTCTCGTCCTCGTCCTTGCGGCGCTGGGCGCGGTACGAAGTGATGCCGCAGTTGGGCACGTCGCCCTGACGGTCGATGTCGAGAATCTGCTTTTCGTCCATGTGCTCGAGCAGGTAGCGCATGCAATTGACGATCACCTGATGCGCGACCACGAGCACGCGGCAGCCTGCGTACTCGCGCGTCACCATCTCCAGTATGCTACGCAGGCGCAGGATCACGTCGCACCAGCTCTCGCCACCGGGCGGCCGGAAGTAAAACTTGCCCACGTGCACGCGCTGCTCGTTGAGTTCGGGATGCTTCTGCTGGATACCCAGCTTGGTCAAGCGGTCGAGGATGCCGAATTCTTTCTCGCGCAGGCGCTCGTCAAGCCGCAGCTTCGGTGCCACCCCCGAGGCCTCGGCCAACAGGCGTGCCGTCTCCTGCGCACGCAAATAGGGCGAGCAAAGGATGACCTCCGGCTGCTCGTCCTTCGGCAAGCTCGCGAACCAGTCACCCAGCGCCGACGACTGGGCCCGCCCGAGTGCCGCGAGCGGCACGTCGATGTCGCGCCAGTCGAGCTCGATCAAGGCCAGGCCACCCGACTCTGCGGCGTCGCGCGCCACATTGCCCGCGCTCTGTCCATGACGCACGAGCCAGAGGCTTTGAGGCCAGTTGGAATGCATGAAAGAAGTTGGCATGTCGGACGGCGGACGATCCGAAGCGCGCGACGCGAAATCACGCAGGCCGAATCCGACAGCGATGTCGGTAGGACCCGTCCGTCTTCCTTTTGAGGGAGCGGCTGAACCCGCAAGCGAAAGAGAGCAGCAGAGTCTTTCCACGGTCTCGGCAAAGCCTTCACTAGGTACTCCGAGACCGCGAGAGCCTTCTGGAATGACGAAAGTCGCCAGAAGGCTCTTCGTTATCCAGGTCGAGCTTAGGCTGCTTCGCATCTAGAGTTTGTGAAATGTGGTGATTCATGAATGGCTGAACTTTTCCAGTCGCCCTGCTCGGGCCGAACACCGTTTCGGGTTCGACGGCTATTCGGACGTCGTATCCGGTTGAGCGGCGGAGCAACACCATCAGCGCCTCAGCGTCGTCGCTCGAATCTTCGGCACCAGAATGCGAAGCGGTCAGTCCTTGGCGAGGACGGTGACCTTCCCGTCCCTCTCGAGAGTCGCACGGGCCACATCTGAGACCTTCTTGTCGCCGATGGATTGCCGAATGGCCTCCTCAAGGTTGCTCTGCGAGAGCAGGGCCCTACGCATGGCGGCCGGGTCGACCTGCCCGTCGCGCACCACTTCGATTTCCCTGCCGTTCACCAAATCGTCGAAGCGTGCCCATCGGGTGCTCGCCAGGGCGACCGCGCGATGTACGAACACGAGTACTGTTGACGCTGCCATCGTAGCCAAGAAGGGCGAGGCGCCGACCACGGCTCGACTCAAGACGGCCCCGAGCAGCACTGTGATGCAGGCGTCGAAAGGGGTGTGCTGACCAAACGAACGCCGCCCCGACGCACGAATGAGCGCGAGCGCGAGGGCAAAGACCACGGCCGCGCGTGCTGACATCTGCCAGACCGCGAGATCTGAACCTTCGCCGAACACCAACTGGATGATTTCAAACACGGTCATCTCCTACTTTGTCGGACCCGCGGAAGGCGCGATCATTTCGAGCTCTTCTCAAGCGGGGTGCGTCATGTACAGCATCGATTCCAAGCTCAAGGAAGTGGAACTCAGGCTTCTTCGACCGACACAGATCAGCGTCGGATTCAGGGAGGTCGAGCAGAAGCGCGAGTCATGGAACAAGCTCGGTGCCAAGGAGAGGCGGGTGGCCATGAGCCACGAACTCTTCCCCGTCATCAAGGGTCCGAAGAAGTATTTCTACATCATTGATCATCATCACACTGCGGGTGCTTTGATCAAGGAAAAATCCGAGAACGTGCTGGTTGGCGTGGTGAAGGATTTGTCGCGCCTCCATCTCGACGACTTCTGGATCTTCATGGACCACTACAGCTGGGTGCATCCGTATGACGAGACCGGAAAGCGGTGCGGCTTCGATAAGATTCCGACCAACTTCGAGGATCTCAAGAACGACCCATACCGCAGCTTGGCGGGTGAAGTGCGGGACGCCGGCGGTATCGCAAAGTCCGACGCGCCCTTCCTGGAGTTCCTGTGGGCTAACCATTTTCGAAGTGCCGTGCCGAGAAAGCTGATGGATGAAGAGCCTAAGAAGGCGCTGCGCTTCGCCCTCGTCCTGGCCCGCTCGAAGAAGAGCTCGTATCTGCCGGGCTGGCCAGGCCACGTTTGACGGCAAGGGGAGCTCGCGACGCAATGGTGCGTCGCATTTAAGGGATCGGAACGGACTGAGCGTCAGCGGTTGCAGACTGATACTGGTCGACTTTGGCCGCTATGGCCCGGAGAGTCTGCGCTCGCCGGCGGGAGTGCTGGCGAGCCAGTCGTCGACGATGAAGTCTGGGGCCTTCTTGCACATCGCGAGTCGCGCGCTGACCGGGTCAAGGCGCGAGGTGGACAGTGCTACCCGGCATTTCTGTTAACGCTTCGCCTGGTGGCTTAATCTCGACGAGCACGGTCCATGCTCAGTACTCAAACTCCGAGGCGTCGTCGTTCAAGATATCGCCGATGGTGACCCTCTCGTAAGCCTGCGCAGTCAAGAAAGGCCCGCCGAAGGGGGGCAAGACCAATGTGGTCGGAGGTGAATTCATGATGGAGCGCGCTCCTGAACTGAAGCTAAACCTCTGAGGGTCAAAGCGCAGGCTGCGGGCGCGCGCCGGTGCGTGCGCGCGAATTGCATGGACTCCGGCAGGCGAGGCACCAGCGTCGGCGCTACCAAAGCCTCCACCAGGGCCGACGCGTACACATGTGTAACGGTCGCAGGTCGAGGCGGTCGACGATACTGGCCGCCGCGCCGAAACGGCTAGCCGGTTCGGCGTGCTCATCCGATGAGGCGCGACCGGCTCGGCGCGCGTCATGTATCGAACGCGGGGCTTCCGGATTCAGCGAAGCGGAAACAGTGTCTTGAGTGGGCATGACAGCAAAGTTGGCAGGAGCTTCGTGGGCCTAGCACGCATTCCATCTTTCGAATGGCCCGTGGTTTGCATGGGGACGAGCGAACCATAACCGAGTCTTGCGCAACGCCTGCGTGCATTTTTTGCTGGCTTTAGACGTCAGGGCCCGCCATCACATGGCGCCTTGACAGACCGGAATGGCGCAGATCGCAGACTCAGGGACCGATGATGCCATCGTCGGGACCTTCATCCTGCGCCGGTCGCGGCGCGTTCGGCGTCATCAGGCCCCCTTAGCGAAGGATTTCCTAGCCGTGCCCGCACCGCCAACACGGGAGATCTAGCGCCGGCAGGCGACGGCCTCGCAAACGCACGTCTTTCGGTAGTTGAGGCTAGTTGCGCTCAGCGATTGTGCGCCGACTCCGCCCGCACGATCTGATGCAACACCTCGCTCGGATTCGTGTCCTCCGTCAAGGTACGGACCTCGCGCTGGTCCTCGCCCTCGACACCCAGCTTGGTGGCCATGCGGGTGACGAGCCGCAGCAGGGCCGTCATCTCGCGCTCGTTCAGAAGGTTGATCTGCAGGTCTAGGTGATGCCGTCGCTCGTTCTCCTCCGCCGCCATGTTCTGGCTGATGAGGATGAGGACGGAAAGAAAGATCGCCTCCAGCGAGACGATGAACAGGAGGAATGTGAACGGGTACGGATCGAATTTCACGATCGATTCGTTCAGCGCGATCCAGATCGCGAACACGGCGAGGTTGGCCCAGAGGAAGGCGACCGTACCGCAAAAAGCCGCTACGGCCGACACCATCTTGTACAGCCTCGGCTTGGCGGCACGCTCCTTGTCTTCGAGGCACAAAATCGACTCGATGTTGCGCTCGGTCAGGGTCTCGAGCGAAGGAGCGGGACGTGAGGCACCGCTCGTCGGCTGGCTTGGCCCCTCCGCGCCGGCCCTCACGTCTGCATCCGTGGCCTTCGGGACATGCATGCTGCCTTCGAGCGGTTCAGGCCGTCGCGCCCGTGAGCTCGTCCATAAGCTCTTCCTTCCGGGCTGCGAGTTGTTCGCGCATGCTGACCAAGTCGAGGCTGCGCGCGGCCCGCGCCTTGACGAAGATTTCGTTGCGCTCCTCCTTCACATGGTGATCGATGTACTCGCCGAGCACCTTTACCTTGGCATCGAACATGTCGTCGACGTTGGCTGCCGACTCCAACTGCGCGATCAGATCCTTGACGGTGGCGTGCTCGACCTCGGCCTCATCCAGCAGGTCGGTGGCCTTGATTGCGTTGCGCAGCGCGGGATAGAAGATTTCTTCCTCGATCTGGGCATGGACCGTGAGTTCCATGCAAATCTCGGTAGCGAGGTCCCGCTTCTTCTGTCCGGCACTGGCGGCCTTCGACTTCGTGAGCGTCTCATAGTCGCCGAACAGCTTCTTGACCTTGCGGTGATCGGCATCGAGAAGGCTGCACGCGTCGGGCGCGGCGCGCTTGGTGGTGGTCATCATTTATCCTTCGTTGTGAGGTGTGGGGCAACGCATGATGAAGACGGCGATGATTGGAGTTCGTAGGCGCCGCTCCCATTCGCACGCGCAAGAACACCGACGCGGTGCGAGCGCAGAAGTCGCGACAGCCTGCGCCTGACGGACAGCGGCAGAGCGGTGGTGGTTCCAGGCTCCTAGGGCGATTGACCGCCGGCGAGCAGGCCTTACGCACGCAAGGTGCCCTGCGATGAACGTGCGCCGTGCGGCGGTCTAGAGTTGGTTCGAGATCAGCGCCGCAGCGTGCTCGAGCAGCTTCTCATGGAAGGGGCGATCATGCCTCGAAGTCATCCGACGGAACTGCGCAAGATCTTTCTTGAACTGCACCGTCTGCGCCGTGGCAAAGGCCTCGTCGTAGATGTTGAGGTCGGCCTTATCGTTTAAGGCGAAACGACCGGTTGTCGAAGTTGGTCGAGCCCACCGAAACAAGAAGGCCATCCACCGTGAAGACCTTGCAATGGAAACATCGTGGGCTGGTATTCGCTGATCTGACGCCCGCCTCGAGCCAAGGCCTCCAGGATGCGCGCGAGGCGCCGCGCACGGTCTGCGAATGGTAAAGGTCTCCTTGTTCGGCGAGGCCCCTAGGGCTCCGCACGACGCTTGCGGGTCGAACGATACAGACGCATCAGCGGCGCTGCGGAAGCCCCGTGCAGCAGCACCGACACTGCGATGGTGACGAGCACCACGCCGGCCGTCTCCTCGAGTTCAGGGCCCGCCGCGCCATGGGCCGAGGCGTAGGCCAAGTAGTAGACGGAGCCCACGCCCCGGATGCCGAACCAGGCGCCCAGGCGGCGCTGGCCGGCGGTCCACTGGCGGCCTCGTGTCGCGAGATAAACGGCGACAGGCCTTGCCACGGCGAGCAGCAACGCGGCGAGGAGCAGGTTGCGTCCCGTGAACATGGCCGGACGCAGGAGGAAGCCGATCACCAGCATGGCGCCGAGCTCCACGAATTTCTCAAGCTCCTTTGCGAAGTCGAGGACCTCGCGCGTGATCGCTCCGGCGGTCTCGGCTCGGGCCTTGACCTCGGCGTTTGTCAAGGGAGCTTTGACACGCCGGTTGGCGTCCATCGCGTCCTCCACTTGCGCCACCGCTGCCGCTTGTACATTGCGCATTCCCAGACCCGCGAAGAACACAGCAAGGAAGCCATAGACCGATGCATGCAACGCGACGCCATAGGTGAGCGCAATCAGGCCGAGCGCCAGAAAGCTTTCCATGCCAAGCGCCTGCCGCTTGCTCGTCTGCAGGTAGAGCGTCAGCCGCGTGAAGGCCGCGCCGCAGGTCCATCCGAGCGCCATGCCGCCCGCGATGGCCCACACGACGTCGAGCGCGAGCCAGCGCAATCCAGCGGCACCCAGCGTGTGCGTACCGAGCAGGCCGAGCGCTAGTAGCACCAATGGGAAGGCTGCGCCGTCATTGAGTCCTCCCTCAGCGGTGAGGGCGAAGCGCAGCTCGTCTGCATCGTTCTCATGACGCACCTGCACGTCGGATGCGAGCACCGGGTCGGTGGGCGCGAGGATCGCCGCCAGCAGCAACGCACCGGCCAGGCTCCAGTGAAGAGCTAATCCAGCGGCGGTCATCATGGCAACCGTGAGCACCATGCCCATCGTGGCCAGCGACGCCGGCAGCAGCCAACTCGACAGCTGCCGGCGAATCCGCAGCCGCAAGCCGACCGCGAACAGGGACACCAGAACTGCGCCCTCGGTGACGTGCTCGATGAAGTGGGCGTCCGACGCCAGGTCTAGCTGAAGCAGGCCCAGGCCGCCCGGGCCCACGGCCAGCCCGATGAGCAGATAGAGCGCTGCCGCACTGACGGGAAGCGCCCGTAGCAAGGTGCCCGACAGCGCCATGAGGATCAGCAACGCTCCGATGAGCAGGTCCCATGTTGCCGCCGACATGTCGAGCCTAGCGTCAGTTGCGGGTCGCCGCCATCAGGAACCAGTGGCGGTGCGGGTGGCTGGCGCCATCACGGTCGCGGATCACTATGTCGATCGCCGGCAAACTCGAGTGTTGGATAGTGGGCCTCCCTATCGACCGTCATTTTCTTTCGAAGAGATACTCGCGCACCTTCTCCGCGGAGTTGCCCACGGCGGCTACGGCCGCCCTCAGGGTCTGTTCGTCTACTCCGAAGGCCTCGGTCCAGCTGCGGACCTCGTGCGGCTCATTCAGGGCGATCAGCTTTCGATCGAGGCCGGTCTTCTTCGGGTCATCTGCCATGGCAATCTCCTTCGCTTGTCGAGCACGCTGCTCCTCGAGAGCCAGCTCCAGGAGAGTCTCGGTCCAGTGCTTAGGCAAGGTCATAGCCCATTTTGCGCGTTCTTCTGACAGCCAATGCCTCACCGGCATGGAACTGTCCCATCCCATGGACCTCGCCCATTACCCGCCAATGCTTCTCGACCACCGGCCCTTGCCCTTAACCGCGCCGGGCTGGCTCTTCGAGATCCAGTACGACGGCTACCGCCTCACTGCGATGTTCGGAGACGGCGAGTGCAGGTTGCGCACGCGGGGGGGTGCCAACGCGACAAGCTGGTTCCCCGAGGTTGCGAACAGCTTGGCCGCGATCCGTGGCGGGCCTTACGTGACCGATGGTGAGGTCTGCGTGTTCGACGAGATCGGCCGCTCCGACTTCGACCGTTTGCAGATTCGCGCCCGCCGACGCCGCTGGTTTAAGGGCTGCGATCCCGTTGGATACGCCATCTTTGACCTCTTGGTCGACCATGGAATCGACGTCACTCACTACACGCTCTTGCAGCGCAAGGCGCTCCTCGGCGAACTGCTGGACCCGCACCCTGATAACGTCCTGGTCGTTGGTTACTTCAGCGATGACATCCCGCGCATCTTCAACGACGCCGTGCTGGGGCTGAAGCTAGAGGGCCTGGTGGCCAAGCGCGACGACAGCATCTACGTGCCTGGCACACGCAGCCGGCACTGGGTGAAGGTGAGACGGGAGGGCGCTGTGCCGGCGCAGCGGTTCTAGCGGTAGCGAATAGCGCCCCGACGTTGGCCCCCACGTGCAGGGCTTTCTTGAATCCGTTCCGCTAGGGGCCCCTAGTGTTCACCCGTCGTTCGGAGTCCCTGCTCGTCTGCCCGTCGGGTTCCCGTCTCTTGAGCTGCTGGCGCCTTCGGCTCTCAAAGTTCGGCTGCTCACTTCGGAAGCTTCTCGCCAACTGGCCAGAGACCACAGAAACGGCTTAGGTGGGCCTTACGCCCTAGCGGCCGATCTCCGGCTGGCCAGGGCCGCCAGCCGGCGCAGCGCTTGGCGCGCGGCAGCCACTTTTGGCGTGTTCCCGCCCCGCGCTTCGAGCTCGTCTAGGGCCTGGTTGACTAGGGCGGCGTCTTCCCGCGCCGGTGCAGTCCGGGCGGGTGGCGGCGGAAGTTCATCAACGGGCAGCACCTCAATGTCCGGTGGCGCTTCCTCCTGCCGAAACCCGGGCTTGGTGTAGCCGCTATTCGAAGTCTTCGTTAGCGCGGTGCTGCGTCGGAAGAACCGGAACTTGGCACCCACGGGCAGGTCCGCAAAGGTCATGGATCGAATCTTAGTCCCGATAGCCGAAAACCCGCTGAAGTCCGAAATCACAACGGACCCGAAGGGTCCGTTGTGATTTCCTCACTCCCGGGCAGGAAGGCTGATTGTGCAGTTGCCGTCGCGGTCCGTAGTGTGGACGATTTTCGCTGGGCTGGGGGCGGTTTGCAACCATTCGGCCCTGGCACGGACGCGTCAGGGTTCGCAATGGCAAGCGGGAGCTTCAGCTTGCTCAGCGTCTGCCTATTCGCCGGCTCGGCCCTAAAGCCGCGCCATGCTAGTGAGCCTCGGCCACGAGGTCGACACCTTGGCGGGAGGATCTGCTCGCGGCCGAGAAGCATGTGCGTGCACAACTCGAGGCGCGCATGCGCTGCGCAACGAATTCCTGGCCGTGATGTCGCACGAGTTCAAGAAAGTGAATTTCAGCGCATTGCTGACTTTGCGCGACGAGGGCCTTTATCTCCCACTTAAGTCAAGAACTCCAACAGCCAACTGACGCCCGAAGCATTGCTCCAAGCAATAAAAGACGCAAAGAAGAATAAGTGACCCTGCGCCGCGGGCTAACGATACGTGATGAGGAAAGCGCCGACAGCAGGAGGGACTTGAGCTAGTGCGCGCATATGTCAGCGACCACCGTACCCACGAGGGGCTTGCGAGCAGCCAGCCTGCCATCTATTCAAACCGCTCTTCGTCACGTCCTCACCCTCGCGGTGAGCTAAAGAAACGCTACCGACCATTTCCACAGGTTCTCACCCTGTCAGCGCTTTCTTAGCTCCAGTCGACATTTTGTCCCGCGCCAGAGGGGCCCCTCGGCTTTAAGACTTTAGAGGATGCACCATTATCGAGTTCCGGCCGACCCCACTGTCATTGTTTTGAAAGAGCCTTGGCAGCTTGAATACTGGCGTCGAAAGATGGGCGTTACAGAGACAGATCTAAGGTTGGCGATGCGAGCGGTCGGCGAAAATCCGGTTGAGGTTCGTCGGTACTTGGACCGGCCGTTGTCTGAGCCTCATAGGGGAGAGCGATGGGAATAAGAGGCAATGCTGAGGGCGAAAAAATGCCGCTCGCCGTCTTCTTGGTCGAAGACAACGAGAAAATCCGTGATCATCTAATCCCCGCGTTGGCGGATCTTGGCGATGCAAATGTCTTGGCAATTGCTCAGTCTGAAGGGGAAGCTGTCCAGTGGCTCGCAGGACACAAAGGGGAGTGGGACCTGGCGGTGGTGGATCTTTTCCTGGCTGAAGGCTCTGGGATTGAGGTCGTACGGTGGTGCCAAGGGCGCGAGACCCATCAGCGCGTCGCTGTCCTAACCAATTATTCCACTGAGAGTGTGCGCAAATTATGCTTCGATGCCGGCGCGGATGCGTTTTTCGATAAGTCGACACAACTCGACGAGTTTTTCGAATTCTGCCTACAGGCAAATCGGCCTCCCTTGACCGAAGCGGCAATAGATGGGCGCCTACCTGAAAAAAAGAGCGCCGCCGACCGCGAAGGTGGCAGCCGATGTTGACATTGTCCGCTTCACATAGGAGGCGAGGCAATGACAGACTACCGCGAAAACCTCGAGCATTCGATTGGAGGCTCTTCCCGAGTTCTTCCTGAGACCGCCCCCAGCGGCGTCTCATGGGGCGCCATCCTGGCGGGGGCGTCCGGCGCCGCGTCCCTGTCGCTCATTCTCATCCTCTTGGGCTCCGGCCTTGGGCTGTCATCGATCAGCCCATGGGCTTCGCAGGGCGCGAGCGCCAAGGCGATCGGGGTCGCAACCATCGTCTGGATCACCTTCACCCAGCTTGCTGCATCGGGCATGGGTGGCTATTTGGCGGGGCGCCTTCGGACGAAATGGTCCGGTGTGCATACGGACGAGGTGTACTTCCGCGATACCGCCCATGGTTTCCTGGCTTGGGGGGTGGCGACGCTGGCGACCGCAGCGCTGCTCAGTTCGGTGGTCGGCTCCATCGTCGGCGCCGGTGCGCAAGCAGGCGCTTCTGCGATCGGCGGTGCCGCAACGGCCGCCGGCGCTGCAGGCGCGGCCGGGGCCGCT
This sequence comes from Variovorax davisae, assembly GCF_030316845.1. GTDB lineage: Bacteria > Pseudomonadota > Gammaproteobacteria > Burkholderiales > Burkholderiaceae_C > Variovorax > Variovorax davisae. Next base: position 331,548 of record NZ_JASZYS010000003.1, on the reverse strand, counting down.
GGCTCAGCCTCCAGTTCGGGCGCTTCACCCAACCCCTTGAACTATTTCGTCGACACTCTCTTCCGGAAGGATGCGACGGCAGCTACGTCGAAGGCGCCGGCCGAGGGGAGTAGCGCAGCGAGCGATGGGGCGGCCCAGGACCGCGGCAATGCAGCGTCCTCGGCCGAAGTGACACGAATCTTCTTGAACAGTATCCGCAGCGGTTCCCTTCCTGCTGAAGATTCGAAGTACGTTGCTCAGGTGGTCGCCCAGCGTACCGGCTTGGCCCCGCAAGACGCCGAGAAGCGCGTGAATGAAACGTATGCCAAAGCACAAGCGGTCCTTAATGAGGCTGAAGCCAAAGCGAAAGCCGCGGCCGATGCGGCCCGAAAAGCCTCAGCGTACGCGTCTTTGTGGCTCTTCATTTCACTGCTGATCGGCGCTTTCGTGGCTTCCTTGGCCGCGACTTATGGCGGACGTCGCCGCGATCGTTGACCGGCCAAACCTGGAGATTCAGATATGCGCTCACTTCTACTTCTGCTGCTCGGGGTGCCCATTCCAATCATCATTCTCATCGCGCTTTTCATGCGGTAGGGGGACGTCTCAGCTCGCTCTTGTTCCCCGCGGGGGCGAGCCCGAAAGATGGCGAGGTGCCGAAACGGACTATCCCCATCTAATGAAGACGGCGCAGGTTTTCGCGCCTGAGATCAGCTTCAAGTTTCTCGATCTCCTTGATCTGCGCTCGAATTTCCTCGAGGAGGTCTTGAGCGACTTCTTCATCCGTAGGTGATCGAGGGGTCTTAGGGCTGACGGGCGGCTCGATCTTTCGTGACGCGTCGCACATACGTTTCTCGGGGGCAGAGCCGCTGATATCGTCATGGCTGCTCCCGCCGGACAGAGGTGCGCTTGGCGGCGCGCCTGCTTTCGGCCGTGGCCGCATCTCTCGTGCGAGCACAGTCTTCTTCGGTTCTTGTGCCATGCCAGTCTCCGGAGGAGGGGGCCAACCCTTCGTTTTCGCGCTAGAGCAAGACAAACGGCACCCGAGGTGCCGCTTGCTGCCTGCAGTCAAAACGCATGCCGCTGTGCCGTTCGGCTGGTCGTTGGCTGCCCCGGTTGGGGTTTGCAAACGTCCGGGGATGGACGCGCATGCCCATCGTATTCAAAGGCCGTAGTATTTGTCCACACCCGTACGATAGGCGTCGTCGTAATCAGGCACGGAGTCGCTTCCGTAGCGCGGTGCGCCTTCGAGTTGGGCCTTATCCAGCGGCACGACATACCCATCCTGGGATGTGTCGTACTTCAGCATGTTCCAGGGAATGGGGTAGCGGTCTGTGCCCATGCCCAAAAATCCGCCGACCTCCAACACTGCGTAGCGCACTTGGCCCGAGACCTTATCGATCATCAAATCATCGATCGTGCCGAGCTTTTCACCCCCGGCGTTGTAGACCGAGGTCCCTTCGACCCGCTCTGAGGAGATGACGTTGTCAGTAGAGATAGCCATTGGAAGCTTCCTTGTACAGCCGGCACCGCTGGGGGGCGACGACCTCGAATGCAAAGCCCAGCCAACAGGTATCGCCCCACGGCTCTCGCGCCAAGATCAGCGGGCCGGCACACTCCCTGTAGGTGTGCGCCCGGCATCTCGCTGACGAAGCCATTGCTTGCTGCACTGCCGCAATTAGGGGCGGGGGCTGCGACGCAACCACGCGGTGCTAATTCCCCCATCCTTGGCCCTCTTTTCTGCTGACCGTTTTGCAGATTTGTGAGCACTGCTGGTTTGGTTTTTCTGAGGCGCGCTCCTACAAACTGGGAGGAAGAATCGGCCTACTGTGGTGGTTTTAGTCGAGACAACCATGGCCAAGAAATCCCCCCCGCCCCCTCCCTTTAACCTCTCTGTCGCAGAACTAGACGCGGCCCATGCCGCCGCCCGCAACACTGACAGTGCCCCCGCGACACCGCCGCCGCCGGGCGCTGGCAAGGACGATGCGCCCACGCAAAAAGCGATCGACACTGGCGCCACGGCAGCGGGGATGCCATTCAATCCCAACAAGCCTTTCGAATACGGCGAGGCCAACGCGCAAGCGGCGCCCGTCGGCGCAACCGTGGCCCCACCATCGCGGATGCCCAGCGCTAGCACGCTGTCCGAGCAGAACGTCTCGAACAAAACAGGGACGGCGGCCCTCGAAGGCGTCAACGCCACGATCGACACGCTCGACCGCGTCCGGGTCGATTCGGCTGGGCAGGTGCTGACGACCAACCAGGGCGTGGCGATCGCCGACAACCAAAACTCATTGAAGGCCGGCCCGCGCGGCCCGGCGCTGCTCGAGGACTTCATCCTGCGCGAGAAGATCACGCACTTCGACCACGAGCGGATCCCCGAACGCATCGTGCACGCCCGCGGCTCCGGCGCGCACGGATTTTTTGAGTGCTACGAACCGCTTACGAAACTCACCAAGGCCGCGCCCTTCAAGGAAGCCGGGAAAGTCACGCCGGTGTTCGTGCGCTTTTCCACCGTCGCGGGCGAGCGCGGCTCCAAGGACACGGCGCGCGACGTGCGCGGCTTCGCCGTCAAGTTCTACACCGACGAAGGCAACTGGGACCTGGTGGGCAACAACATGCCCGTGTTCTTCATCCAGGACGCGATCAAGTTTCCGGACCTGGTCCACGCGGTCAAGCCCGAGCCGCACCATCAGATGCCGCAGGCGGCGAGCGCCCACGACACTTTCTGGGATTTCGTCTCGTTGATGCCGGAGTCGACCCACATGCTGATGTGGCTGATGTCAGACCGCGCGATTCCGCGCAGCTACCGGATGATGCAAGGCTTCGGCGTCCACACGTTCAGAATGGTCAACGACGCGGGAGAGTCCGTCCTCGTCAAGTTCCATTGGCAGCCCAAGCTCGGCACGCATTCCCAGGTGTGGGAGGAGGCCGTGAAGATCTCGGGTGCCGATCCGGACTTTCACCGACGCGACCTGTGGGAGGCGATCGAGGCCGGCGAATACCCCGAATGGGAACTGGGCCTGCAGGTCTTTACGGAGCAGCAGGCAGAGCAGTTCAGCTTCGACATCCTGGATGCGACCAAGATTGTTCCCGAAGAGCTGGTCCCGGTGCAGGTAGTCGGCCGCATGGTGCTGAACCGCAATCCCGACAACTTCTTCGCCGAGACCGAGCAAGTGGCGTTCTGCACGGCCCATATCGTGCCGGGACTCGACTTCACCAACGACCCTCTGCTGGCAGGGCGCATCCACTCATACGTCGACACGCAGATCAGCCGGCTCGGCGGCCCCAACTTCCACGAACTGCCGATCAACGCGCCGGTCGCCCAAGTCCACAATAATCAGCGCGACGGCATGCACCGCCAGGCGATCCACCGCGGCCGGGTCGCCTATGAACCCAACTCGCTGGCCGGCGGCTGTCCGTTCCAGGCCGGCGCGGCCCAGGGCTTCACCAGCGTGGCGCGGCGCATCGATGCCCAGGAAAGCGCCGACAAGGTCCGCATCAAGCCCGAGAAGTTCGCTGACCACTACACCCAGGCGCGCCTGTTCTTCGAGAGCCAGTCCGAAGCCGAGAAGGCACACATCGGCAACGCCTTCCGCTTCGAACTCTCCAAGGTCACCGTTCCGGCCATTCGAGAGCGCATGGTCGCCAGCCTGATCAACGCTTCACCCGACCTGGCGGCGCGACTGGCGCAGGACCTGGGAATGGAGTTGCCGACCCCCCTGCCCAAGGCCCTTGAGAATCCTATGGCCCCAGAGGTTGAGAGCTCCCCCGCGTTGTCGCTCCTGGCCCGACCCGGGGATGGCGGCATTCGCACCCGCAAGGTTGCGGTGCTCGTCGCGCAGGGCGTCGAAGGAGCATCGCTCGGGAAAGTGGTCTCTGCACTGGTGGCCGCCGGTGCCGTGCCCCGCCTCATCGGCGCGCGTCTTGGGACCTATGTGGGCCTCGGCGGCGAGAAATTCGCGGCCGATGCGACCATGGAGAACGCGCCCGGTTTCCTGTTCGATGCCCTGGTGCTCCCGGATGGCGCAGGGGCGGTGGAGGCGCTGGATGCGGATGCCCATACGCTCGAGTTCGTGCGCGCCCAGTACTGGCACTGCAAGACCATCCTTTCCTTCGGCGCCTCGCAGGCGTTGCTATCCGAAGCGCAGATTCCGATGACGCTGCCTGACGGCTCCGCGGACCCGGGACTGATTCTGGCCGACGTCGCAGATGCCGACGCCGCGATCATCGACTTCATCGGCGCGATCGGAGGGCCTAGGCACTTCGGACGCGAGAATGATCCGCCCAAGCCTTGACGGTGCTCCGGGCGGACCTGGCTTCGAATTCGGTTCTGGGTGCAGCGGCCCGCCGATGCGCACGTCAATGAATTAGTTGTCCGATCGCCAGTTGCTGATGGGGGAAATGGCGCAATCCTGCCTGCACTCGCCGGCTTCGAATGATCCACCCCTTCTTCAAGACCGCTCTCAAGCATCCGGACCTGGTGGTGCGGCACCTGGCCAACTATATGGCCCTGCTTCGATGCGAAGCGAAGGATGCAGGCAAAGGCCTGCTCATTCAGATCAGCGCTGGCGTCGTGGCCGTGATCTCCCTCCTTCTCGCGCTGGGATTGACGGGCGTCGCAGTCATGCTCGGCTTCCTCTACGGCCGCTTTCACTGGGTGTTGGCGCTGGTCCCTGCGCTCGCGTGGCTGTGTGCCCTCACAAGCGGTTTCATGGCCGTCCGGTCCAGGGTCCCGCAGGATGTCAAGGATGTGCGGGAGGAGGTTGAACTCGACCTCAGGGCCCTGCGCCTCGCAAAGGATTTCAATGAAGCACGTTCCGTCTGAATCTCTGAGTCCGAAGGAGAAGCTCGCGCTCTCCCGGGCGGAATTGTTGGCCGCCATGGGCGATCCGGGCGGAGGGCGGTTGGACGGCTCGATCGATCAACCTTTGCCCGAACCTGTCCGGCCTTTATCAGCACGCGGCGGTGCAGCTTTTGTGAGCCGCTGGTGGCGCCGCCACCCTGTGAGTTCCGCGCTGGAGTTGCTAGAACCTGGCTTAGAGCGCTACGCCCGGCGAAACCCGGCGCGCTTGGTGGGGTATGGCGCAGGCTTCGGCAGCCTGCTGGTTGTGCTTCGGCCCTGGCGCTTGCTGTCGCTCGGGGCGGCCGTCGCCCTGGTGTTCAAGGCGAGCAACATTGCCGGTGAGGTAGCTTCCGCCATTCGAACGCCTGCCGAACCGCGGGTCAATCCACGCGGGGGTGACGCGTAGTCCGCGCCGGCAGCGCGCAATCCCACGTTGAAGGAGGTTCCTGATATGCCAAAGGATTTGGCCCCGGACGCTGCGACACCATCATCCGACGTGTCGTCAAGCACACAGCCGGAGGGTGAAACGCCCTCTTCGCCCCTTCCTTCAGGCACGCTACCCACGGAAGCAGAACTGCGTGAGACAGATCTGAACCTCGATGCAGTGGCTCCCAGCCACGAAGACGAGGCGAGGCACGGTCGAATCCGTGAAGAAGCTTACGCTGCGTACAAGCGTCGGGGTGAGCTGCCAGGCCATGAAGTCGAGGATTGGCTGGAGGCCGAGCAGGCCGTTGACGCAGAACTTGGCCGGCAACGATCAGCTGAGTGAGGCGCGGACGCGCTGAAGGCATCGATCAGTTCGGCGATCAGGTGGGAGTTCTGGGCGTTCTCATCGTGATGGAGTAGCGAAGTGCCGGCGAGGCCAACACCGCATGCTGCCAGTTCCACCGCGCAGGGCCGGAGATGCGGTAGATGGAGCGTGGCGCAATTCGAAGTCTCAGGCGGCCGCCGAGTGGATCTGAACGCAGCGATCGAGGGGGATAGCGCCGGAACTCCAGCAGCCCCTCTTCACCCAACGAGATGCCGACGATGTCCTCGAACTCGGGAACGTCGCGGTGCCAGCCCAAAGGCGTGCCGGGCCGATACTCTGCCACTAGGACATGGGTGATCGCCGCGGCCTCGACGTCCAGCCACGCAGCGGCGCGCGCTCGGAGGGGCATCAGTTCCTCAGGCAGCGAGGGGGAAGGCCTCAAGCGGTTGGCGTCGAAGTCGTAGTGGCCTCCGAAACTGATGCCTCGTCGCCGCGCAAGAAACTGCTTGTACTGCATCGGCGCCAGGGGCAACCCTTGGAGAAACTCGATCAAGGAGGATTCCTCGTCCCTTCCGAGAAATTCTTCTTGGTAGACCCAGCCCTCGGGGACCGCGTCGGCGCTGCCGCTGTCGAACAGTTCGGTTTGCATGAGGATGCCAGCGGTGGCGAAGCCAGGGGAGGCTATCGTAAATCCATGTTGGATCGGCCGTCCTCTTCGTGAGATTTCACGATCATGGATTTCAGGGACCCGGCGCGATCGTGACCACATCGAATGGCAGCAGGGGAGGCGGTGTCTTTTGCTTGTCGAGCTGGCCGTTCACCACCATCAATCCACCAGGAATCGCCGCGGCGGTGGTCGGATAGTGAAGTCGCGGATCCGTGAGGCGCTGTTCGATTCGGCCGGTACTCCAGGTCGGGTCGAGCCGCACGCGGGCTATTTCGTTGCTCGCGTTGCGCACGACGTAGAGCGAGGTGGGGTCGAGCAGCACAAGGCCGTCTCCATTCTTCAGGTCCGCCCCTTCGATGCGCACCTCTGCCACCGCTCGCGTCTGCGTGTCGATGCGCCACAGCTGGCCCGTCACCATTTGGATCGTCAGCAGATAGCGTCCGTCTTCGGACGCCACGATGCCGTTCATGTTGACCTCGTTGGGCACGTAGCGTACGGCGGTGTTCGAGAGATCCAGCCAGGGCTCCAATGGGGCCGCCCCGCCCGGTGCGTTGCGCACCCTGTAGATGACGGGATTGAACGAGTCGGTGATGTACACGTAGCCGCGGCTGAGAACCACATCATTGAGAAAACTCAACCTGGACGCGGGCGCCTTCCAGACCGCAAGCGTTCCTCCCCCTGCGCCGTCCACCAACGCCAGGGTGCCGCTCGGGCCGCCGGCGACCCAGAGCCGTCCCTGTTCGTCCACCTTCATCCCGAATGCGCCCTGGCGACCCGGCGAGCCGCCGGCCTGGAACAGTTCGGCCTTCTCGGCGCCCTTGGGGATCCGGAAGATGTCGCCCGTTGCGCTGGAGCCGACATAGGCGGCCCCGCTGCGTGCATCCAGCGCGATGCCTTCGGGGAAGACCTGCGAGCCCTCGAGCGTCGTGCGCGCTTTGACCAGTCCCGGGGCGGATGGGCCGAGCACGCCGCACAAGAGCCGAGCGCCAGAATTACCTGCGGGGTCGCTCACGTAGTCATCCGGGTCCGCGTGGACGACGATGGTACGGCCCATGACCGACGCGCGCCCCGGAGCGACTGTCAGCTCCTGACTGATGAAGCGCAGGCTGGCCTTGCCATCAGGGCCGACCTGGAGGCTTCGAATGTCCCCTCCATGGACCTCGGCCATCGGCTGGCCGGGCTGACCGTGGTTGTGCGAGACACCCGGGTCGAAATGTCCCCCGGCGGCGCCGAAGGAGACGATCTGCCCGGTCGCCGGGTCCGGTCCGGGTGCGCAGGCGCCGTTCGCGTGGACATGCAAGCCATGCGACCCGGGTGTGAGACCTTGGGCTTCGACGAAGATCTCGACGCCCGCCTGAACCGTGGTGAGGGTGGCTTTGCCGGCAGGGTTGCCCGTGGGCGTGACCAAGGCGGCAACCGCGACAGGTCCCGTAGGTGTGGATGCGGAGGGCATCGCCGGTGCGGGGAGGGGTGGCGTGCTGCTCGCGCATGCCGCAAGCCCGAGGCAGGCGGAAGCCACGATGCCGAGTAGCGGCGAAGTGCGCAGGGCGGTCGATGGATGGTCGGTCATGAGGGTTGCCCTGCTTCAACGGCCCGGATAGGTGATTCGGTAAATGACACCGTTCTGGTCTTCGGCCACCAGAAGCGCACCGTCGGCGGCCACCGCGAGGCCGGAGAGACGGCCGAACTGCGCAGGGCGCCCCGCCTTCATCTGCTCCGCGGTCGGACCTGCGCCCGGCTGCATCAGCTGCGCGGGCGGGGTGGCCATCAGCCAGCCAGTAGCGAAGTCTTCGATGCCCAATGGCTTGCCGCCCGCATCGAAGCGAACGCGGACCACCTTGAATCCGCTCGGCTGCCCTCGGTTCCAGGAGCCGCGCATCGCCACGAAGGCGCTGTTTCGATAATCCGGCGGAAACTGCCTGCCCTGGTAGAACACCAGGCCAATCGGTGCGGAATGGGCCGTGTAGCTCAGCACGGGCGCCTCGGTGGTGGGACAGAAATCGGCCTTGGTGCTGTTCTCCGGATCGTTCTGCTGCTTGGCGTCCACCTGCCGGTCGCCCCAGCAGAAAGGCCAGCCGTAGTGCTTGTTGGGGAGGATGGCGTTGAGCTCTTCGGGCGGGATGTCGTCGCCGCGGTCGTCCGACCCATGGTCGAAGCCGTAGAGCTGCCCGCCGACGGGGTTGAAGGCGAAGCCCAAGGTGTTGCGCAGGCCCCGTGCGTAGACCGTGCGTGCGGAGCCGTCCGGGCGCATGCGCAGCACGGTGGCAGCCTCGGGATTGGTCTCGACGCAGTTGTTGCACTGGGAGCCGACGGTCACGTACAGCATGTCGTCGGCCCCGAAGGCCAGCGTGCGATAGGGATGCTGCGAGCCGTCGGGCAGGTCGTCTACCAGCACCCGGGGAGAGCTCAGGCTGCCGTCGGCCGCGATGTCTGCAACCAGGACTTTCTTGTCCGTCGCCATGAAGAGCTGCTGGCCGCGCCGGGCCAGGCCGTGCACATTCTTGACGTTCTGGGCCACGATCTTCTGGAAATCCGCCACCCCGTCTCCATTGCCGTCGCGCAGCAACAGGACGTCACCCTGTTTGGGGCGGCTCAGGTAGATGTCGCCGTTGGGCCCGACGTTCATCCAGCGGGCATGTTGCAGATTTTTGGCGAACACGTTGACCTTGAAGCCCGGCGGCAATTGCAGACGGGCGAGCAGCGCCTCGTCGAACTTGACTGGCGTCGGTTCCAGGGCGACCGTCGACACCGGGTTCGGACCGTCGCCGGGAGGCAGCTGGGCCAAGGCGGGCAGCCCCGAACTGAGCGCGATGAGGAGGATGTGTTTTTTCATGACGGTGTGGGTTGACGCTGGCGACGGTATGCGACTCGGCCGCCCGCCGTTTGTGAGCGCTTCATCACTCCCGGTGTAGGCGCGCTCATCGGCGGCGCTTGACGCTGCTCCGCGTCAATGCTGTCCCAAGCTGCTCGGCTCGACCGCTCCTGTCTTCAGGGGCTCGAGGCGCGGCGCGGCGCGGCCCGTCGGTGTTGGCTGCCAGAACGGCGCGGTGGCGTCCCACCGACGTCGCCGTGCCGCTTTGCAACATGGATGGTTCATGACCAAGCAAACAGTGAGCGATTTTTTCTGGGAACGCCTGCACCAATGGGGCGTTCGACGGGTGTTTGGCTATCCGGGAGACGGCATCAACGGCTTGCTGGGCGCACTCGACCGCTGTGGCGACCGCTTCGAATTCGTGCAGGTGCGTCACGAGGAGATGGCTGCCTTCATGGCCAGCGCCCATGCCAAGTTCACCGGTGAGCTCGGTGTTTGCCTCGCCACCTCGGGGCCGGGCGCTTCCCACCTGCTCACCGGCCTCTACGACGCCCGGCTCGACCATATGCCGGTGCTAGCGATCGCCGGCCAACAGGCCCGCACGGCCCTGGGAGCGCACTACCAACAAGAGATCGATCTGCCGGCGATGTTCAAGGATGTGGCTGGCGACTTCGTCGCCACCGCAACCGTGCCCGCCCAAGTCCGTCACCTCGTGGACCGCGCAGTCCGCATCGCACTCGGGCGACGCCGCGTCACTGCGCTCATCTTCCCCAATGACTTGCAGGACCTGCCGATGGAGCAACCCGAGCGGGCGCACGGGTCGGTGTTTTCGGGCGTCGGATGGTCGGCGCCGCGTGTGGTTCCCGCGCCGCTCGACCTGGAGCGTGCCGCGCGCGTGCTCAACGAGGGCAGCCGCGTCGCGCTGCTGGTAGGCGCAGGTGCGAAGCATGCCACCGACGAAGTGATTGCCGTGGCCGACCGGCTAGGTGCGGGCGCGGCGAAGGCATTGCTGGGCAAACAGGTTCTGCCGGACGATTCGCCCTGGGTCACAGGGGCGATCGGCCTGCTCGGAACCGAGCCCAGCTACGAGCTGATGTCGCGCTGCGACACCTTGCTGATGCTGGGGTCGGGATTTCCATATTCGGAGTTCCTGCCAGCCGAAGGGCAGGCGCGCGGGGTGCAGGTCGACATCGATCCCGGCATGTTGTCGATCCGCTACCCGATGGAGGTGAACCTCGAGGGCGATGTCAAGGCGACGCTCGAGGCGTTGCTGCCCATGCTCGTGCAGAAGGAGGACCGCGGCTGGCGCGAGGAGATCCGAAGCTGGAACGTCGACTGGTCCGACAAGCTGGCCCAGCGCGCCGACGCGCCGGCCAACCCCGTCAATCCGCAGCGGGTCTTCACGGAGTTGTCGCCGCGCCTGCCAGATGGGGTCATCATCACGAGCGATTCGGGGTCTTGCGCGAACTGGTACGCACGCGACCTGCGGATCCGTCGCGGCATGATGTGTTCGTTGTCGGGCGGCCTTGCGTCTATGGGAGCGGCGGTCCCTTATGCCATCGCAGCCAAGTTCGCCTACCCCGAGCGTCCGGTGGTCGAGGTGGTCGGCGACGGGGCGATGCAGATGAGCAACATGGCCGAACTGATCACGATCGCCAAATACTGGCAGCGCTGGTCTGATCCGCGCTGCATCGTGATGGTTTTGAACACCAGGATCTGAACCAGGTCACCTGGGAGCAGCGCGTGATGGAAGGCAATCCGAAATTCGAAGCCAGCCAAGCCCTGCCCGCCGTGCCATATCACCGCTTCGCCGAGATGATCGGTCTGGAGGGCATCTATGTCGATCGCCCCGAGGCAGTGGGGCCGGCCTGGGACCAGGCCTGGGCCGCTAGACGTCCTGTGATCCTGGAGGTCAAGACCGACCCTGAGGTGCCGCCACTGCCGCCGCATATCACGCTGACCCAGGCCCGCAATCTGACGGCGTCGCTCGCGAAGGGCGACCCACAGAGCAGCTCGATGGTGAAAGGCGTGCTGCGGCAGGTCCTCGGGCGGCTGCTGCCTCGCAAGGGGTGACGGGTTGGGCATAGACCTTCGACCTCGTCCTGGCGCTCGGGCAGCCTCGACGCATGGGCGAACTGGTGCCATGTACCTGGACCGGCGGGCGGCTGCATCGCCGATTCTGCGCGATGAGAACCAGGGGGAGCGGAATCAACGTCGGCCGCATGGCGGCAACGTCCCACATGCAGCCGACGAAGTCGAGCACACCTTCTTTTCTTTTTCACGGAGAACACCATGAGCATCCTCGGCAATATCTTGAGCAAGATCTTCCCATCCTCCCACGCGGCCAATGCACCAGCGCAGCCGCCCGGTGCTCCCGCCGCCCCTGCTGGATCAGCGGCCGCAGCGGCGCCCGCCGGCAGCATCGCGGAGTCGGCCAACCCCACGGCGGCGCCATCACCCGCTGCGATGAGTGAGGTCGACGTCGGCGCCATGTTGGACGGTCTGGCCGGGAAGTCCAGTGAGAAGCTAAATTGGAAGACCTCCATCGTCGACCTCATGAAGCTGCTGGGCCTCGACAGCTCCGTCGCTGCTCGCAAGGAACTCGCAAAAGAACTCAACTACACCGGCGACACCAACGACTCCGCCTCCATGAACGTCTGGCTGCATCGGCAGGTCATGACCAAGGTTGCTGCCAATGGTGGCAAGGTCCCGGCCGACCTGAAGGATTGAGAGGGCGCTGCGTTCCCGGATCAACGGTGTTGCGGGCGGCGGCGGCTTCAACGCCATCACACCGTGATCCTTGGGGCGGAGCTCAACCCTGTCCCGAAGGAGGGGTACACGACACCTGGGATGCAGCGGCCGCCGGCGACCTCGCCTGAAGTTCGCCCAGGCTGATCTGGACCGCTGGTCCCTCGTGAAGAGTTCGCGATTTGCCGTGAGGCCCACGAACTGGCTGCACGAAGTCCGGATGAAAGGAGCGCTTGCTTCCGTCCGCGAACGCGATGTCGATCGCGATTGCATCGGCCGTCACCACCTGGCCGACGCCGTAGCGTCGAACCTGGACCATGGCGTCGGGAACGAGGCCCGCGAGGGGCTTGTCCATGGGCGCTGCATCGGTCGTGGCTCCCTGCGCCTGAGCCTGGGCGGTGTGCCGGGCGACCCGCCTGCAATTGTCGCAGGTGGTGCAGCGCTGCGCTGGCGTCTCGCCTTCCAGGTGCGCGAGCAGCACTTCCCATCGGCAGCGGCCGGTCTGCGCATAAAACACCATTCGCTCCAGGGACGCCTGGTCCTGCTCGCGTTTTGCGCGGTACAGGTCGAGCATGCCGGCGAGAGCATCGGCGCCGACCTCCGGGCGCCGGATCGACAGCCGACCGTCTGCGGCCCGCCGCACGACCCGCTGTTGCCGCAGCACGTCCAGCGCCACTTGGACCTTGTTGCGGGGCGCATGCAGCTTTTCTTGCAGTGTCGCCAAGGTCCAGCCGTCGGGGTCCGGCGGGCCCGAGCACAGGGCGGCATAGACGTCATCCAATTCTTTGGCATCGGGATAGCGTCCCGCGAGAAAGAACTGCTGGACCGCACGGTCGCGCCGATGAAACAGCAGCAGGCAGGCGGCCGGTTCGCCATCGCGGCCCGCGCGGCCCGACTCCTGGTAGTAGCTGTCTAGCCCGGAGGGGATCTGGTAGTGGAGTACGAAGCGGATGTCAGGCTTGTCGATGCCCATGCCGAAGGCGTTGGTGGCCACCATGACGCGCACTTCGCCCGCCATGAATGCGTCTTGCGCCTGTCGGCGTTCTGCCGCGCCGAGCCGGCCGTGATAGAGCCCCGCGGCCTCCCCGGCTTCCAGCAGCGCTGCGTGCACCGCAGTGGCTGTCTTGACTGTGGCGGCGTAGACGATGCCGCTGCCTGCGGTCGCCTTGACCAGCGCCAGGGTGCGCTCCCGTTTGCGATCGTCGCTTTCCAGCTGCTCGACCGCGTAGTGCAGGTTGGGGCGGTAGCTGCCGGTATCGAGCAGGCCGGCCCGGGGGATTCCCAAGCGCGCCATGATGTCGCGGGCGACCTCGTCGTTGGCGGTGGCCGTGAGCGCTAGCACTGGAGGGTTGCCCAGCGCCCGCACGACGGTGTCGATCTCCAGGAAGGCCGGGCGAAAGTCGTGGCCCCATTGCGAGATGCAATGTGCCTCGTCGACCACAAGCAGCGCGGTGGCGCCGGTCTGCAGCAGGGCGACGAAGGCCTTGTCGCCCAGGCGTTCGGGCGTGGTCAGGACGATCCGTGCCAAGCCGTCTTCGATCGCCGACTGCGCGGCGTCGATCTCGCTCGCCGAACACTGGCTGTTGAGCTGAACGGCGTGGATCCCTCGCTCGCGAAGCTTCTCGCACTGGTCTTTCATAAGGGCGATGAGCGGCGACACCACGACCGTACGGCCTTTCAGCAGCACGGCCGGCAGCTGGTAGCACAGGGATTTGCCGGCGCCCGTCGGCATGACGGCGAGCGTGGGGCGACCCTCGAGAACCCGGGCGATGACTTCCCGCTGCCCCTCGCGCAGCTTGCGCAGGCCGAAGACATCGCGCAGGGCCCGCGCCACCGGGTTCGACGGCTTGCGGCCCGCCGCGCGTCCCTGCTCAGGCTTGGGCTTCGTCGTCGTCTTCGGCATCGTCATCCCCACCGGTGGCGAGTTCGTCCGCCGTCGCGGCCTCCGGATCGTCGATGGAGACCGCCGTGTCGAGCGCGTCCTGCGGAATCGTTCCGATGCGGTCGGGAAGGATGTCAGCATCGGCGTGCGGCTCGCTCGCATCCGCTGGCCCGCGCTCGCCGGTGCCGGCTGCATCGGAGCTGCTTTCGTGCGAGATCGGCAGCGCGCCCTCCGAGCCGTCGTCGGGAAGGGCCGACCGGTTGCGGTCGGCCTGGACGTCGCTGCCGCTGTCACTGGAGTCGCTCGGACCGAGCGCGTCGACGTCGGTGCCTCGCCGGCGTGCCGGCGCGTGTTCGCCTCCGAGAATGCTGCTGTTCGCCATGGCTGTCTTTCGTGGACTGGTAGATCGGCTCACTCTAGGGAGTGCGACCGCGATGCGCGTAGTCCGACCCGCAGCAGGCCGTGTAGGCCGGTCAGCCAGCGATACGTTCGACCCTCGGCTCTCGGCTCACCATGACGAAATGAACGATCGCGAGTCGACGTTGCCAAAGGGCGGATCGGGACAACGATGAAGGACCAGGCATCGGCCGGTCAGCGCTCTATGTCCACCCACGCCGGCGCGTGGTCGCTGGCCCCTTCGATGCCGCGCACCGCCCGGTCGACACCGGCCGCGCGCATGCGCGCGGCCATCGAAGGACTGAGCAGCAGGTGATCGATGCGCATGCCGGCGTCGCGTGGCCAGCGGTTGCGCAGGTAGCTCCAGAACGTGTAGATCGCCTTGTCCGGGGACTGACGATGCAGTGCATCCGTCCAGCCGTCTTCGAGCAGCTGACGATAGGCAGCGCGGGGCCCGGGCTGCAGCAGCGCGTTGTCCAGGAACGACCGGGTGGCGTAGATGTCGGCATCGGTCGGCACCACGTTGTAGTCGCCGGCGAGCACCACCGGATGACCAGCGGACAGCAGCGACGCGGCATGCCGGTTGAAGCGCTCGAACCACTGCAGCTTGTACGCGAACTTGGGCCCGGGCTGCGGGTTGCCGTTCGGCATGTAGCAGCACTCGATCACCATGCCCTCGACAGCGGCCTCCACGTAGCGCGCCTCCCTGTCGGCAGGATCGCCCGGCAGGCTGCGTCGAATCTCGAGTGGCGCGTCGCCCCTGGCCAGAATGGCCACGCCGTTCCACGTCCGCTGACCCACGACCAGGGCTTTGTAGCCGGCGGCGCGCAACTGTTCGCGGGGAAATTCCGAGGCGGCACACTTGAGTTCCTGCAACCACATCGGGCGCTGTGACGTTCGAGCCACGCCAGCAACGGCCCGATCCGCTTGCGCACGTCATTGATGTTGTAGGTCGCGATCCGCATGGTCTCGTCAAGCGCCTGGTCGGCGTGGGTCCTTCGTATTGGCACGGACGTCTAGGCCCCCCGTGGCGGCTAGCCAGGTTTCGTAGTCGATCAACAATAGCCGTCTTCCGGAGGAAGTCGTCTTGCGTGGCTTCGCGCGGGCCGGCGCGGGCGCAGACCTTCCTTCGCCGCCGAGATCGAGATGGCCTTGTCGCGACTTCATCATCGTATAAGGATGACAGTCGCCCGCCGCTGTGTCGTAGGCCGCGGCCGCGAGCCTGCGCGACCGCGCGCCTTGAGCTGCGTTCCACGCGCAAGTGGTTCAAGAGGCTAAGCTCTGTGAGACCGCAGAAGAGATGCCGGTCGATGCAGGAAACCGCGTTCGAAGAATTCCTCACGCCAGCATCGACCGTTCGTCGGGGCAAAGGAAGGCTGCACGCCCCCAACTCGCCGGTGCGTTGGGTCTGACCCCCAAAGCCCGCGTCTCGGGGATTCGGCTGACAAGCGGGACACCGAGGGCCGGGTAGGGTGCTCCTCATGCCAGAGCCGAAGCCCAGCACTGCGAAGCTGGCAGGCCCGCCGCCCCTTCACAGGAGAGTTCGAATGACCGACCGGTACCGCCGACTCACCGTTTTCGTCGACAACCCGAGCGCACACAACTATCTCTGGGTGGTGCTTGAAAGCACGGACGACCCCGCTGTCTGGCTCGACCTTGAGACCGGCGAGGAAACGTATGATTCCTGGATAGAAGCATACGAGGCTGGCAACGAGGCGCTGCTTGCCTACGTGGAGGACAAGAGCGTCGGCCCGGTCACAGCTGCCGCCTTGGACGAGGACGACGATGGGGATCAGGATGACCGATCCTGATCTCAGCCATTTAAATCATCCCGAGGGTAGCGTATGCGCATCACGCTGAAAGCAGTGCTGCTTGATGTCGACGGAACTTTGCTCGACAGTAACGACGCGCATGCACGCAGTTGGGTCGAGGTGCTAAAGCGTCATGGCCATGAATGCACTTTTGCCCAGGTCCGCCCGCTGATAGGGAAGGGCGGCGACAAGTTGCTGCCTGAACTCACTGGCATCGATCGGGATCAACCGGCGTACGCGGAGATCTCGAAGGAGCGCACGACTTTGTTTGTCGAGCGCTATCTTCCGACGCTGAAGCCGACGACGGGCGCCCGCGCGTTGCTCGAACGCCTGCGAGCCGAAGGGTTGCATCTGATTGTGGCGACCTCGGCGGGCGCAGAGCTGGACGCGTTGCTCGAGCGGGCCGGTGTGACGGATCTCATCGAACACGCGGCCACGTCTGAAGGTGCCAGTCGCTCGAAGCCCGACCCGGACATCGTCGACGCGGCGCTCAGAAAGACCGGTGCCAAGGCGCAGCATGTCGTCATGCTCGGCGACACGCCGTACGACATCGAGGCGGCTCGCCGCGCCGACGTGGCCACCCTGATCGTTCGGTGCGGTGGGTGGTGGAAGGACAGTGACTTTTCGAACGCGATCGGCATCTATGACGACCCCGCTGCGCTGCTGTCCAAGTGGCCGGAGCCCTGGCTTTGGCCCTGAGCGACACGAGCTAGAAAGCGTATGGGACGGCGGCGGAACGATACGCCGAGCAGCAGGCGATGCGGTGGGTGCACGCACGATCGGATCGGCATCGGTCGGGCACGGTTCTGAGCAGCGGTCGTCGTGCGGCTGAAGCGGGAATGGCCGCGCTGGCCCGGCTGCCATCGAGGCTGATGACGTGTATAAGGGAGTATCTAACCTACTGGATCGGCATCTTCATTCTCTCTTGGCGCCCTGGGTCCGATGCGCTCGTCGGGCACCAACTTGAAGAGCTCTACGCTTCCGGCATCGAACGCCTCCATCCAACTGAGATAAGACTCTGGACTCGACGCGATGTCGACCCAGATCGATCCATCTTCAACGCTTTCGTGAAGCACCCAGTGAAAGTGGCCAGGTTCCGGCTCATCGACCCAAACTGCGATATGCCTGAGGTGTGTCATGTTCCCGATCCTAGCGCCTGTCGCTGCACCAGAAGAGAAACGTCAAATGCTGAGCCCGGTGCATCCGGCCTGGAGGGGGATTCAACCATATCATGGAATCGCGCGGATCCGCGGGACGGGAGGTTCTCTAGCGTGTTTCGAGATGGCCATTCAGGACGTGGCTTCTTCACTCAGGCGACGGGCGCTGGCGACCGCTGATCGCCTGAATGCCGCACCGTCGCAAGGACAATCCTGCCAGCTCTACGACTACGACGTAAAGGCCACCCTGAGGCTCACTGGACGAAGAGAGTCGCTGATGGAGGGGCACAACCCGAGGTCAGCGGAAGCGCCGAATCACTGCTCGAAAACAACGCGCCTTCTAAAACTTCGCAAGCGCCTTCCTAGCGGCTGCCTAATCGCCTCGGTCTCACAGTATTTCGGTTCCGTTTCTCATGGGTTCGGTCTGCGGGAACCGAGGACCATCTCGGTCATCCAGGCCGTGAGTAGCGCGTCGTAGCTCCGCTGGCTGCGGGGGTCCGACAAGGCATGGTCGGCACCTTCGATCGTCCGGTAAGTCAGCGACCGCACGTTCTGAAACGATCGAACAAAACTGGCAATGCCGGTCGACAAGACAATGTCATCGCATCCAGAAGCTACGACCAGGGCATCGCCGGCAAAGCCCAGACAGGCAGCAAGCGCACGATCCGAGCCAGGCGGCAGCACTTGACTGCGGTAATTGGTCAGCGCTGTGCGATCGAGGCTTTGCTTAGGCTGATCCCAGTTGTCGTCTGGATAGGGCGCGGGCACACGCAGCGCCAACCATCGAACCGCTCGCATGCTGGAAACGATGGCCGCCAGATAGCCTCCGTAGCTTGTGCCGACGAGCCCGATCGATTCAGGGTCGACGCCTGACACACTCGCCAGCACGTCGTAGGCGGCTAGCACATCTTGCAGATTCTGCGCGCGCGTGACCGTTGCGCGAAGGCTGGCCTGCCGGCCGTGGCCGCGCAGATCGAAAGTGAGGCAGACGCATCCCAGCGACGCGATGTCCTCGGCTCGGATCCGGTAGTGCGATTGGTCGGTGTCCCATCCATGGACGAGCAAGACACCCGGCGATTTTTTGGCGGGTGCGATCATGATCCCGTCAACGCGGGCGTTCCCCTCCACGGCAATCGAGAGTTCGTGCTTGGTGTCAGTCATGAGAAGCCTTGACCAGTCGCTCAGGGAACATGCGCGTATGGCGCCACCCGCGGTCGCCCAAGGACGCGTTGCGCGCCGCGGCGTGTCGGCTGACCTTTACCCGATCCTCGCATCACGGAGCGGGGTAGGGCGGCCGGCCCCGCCGGGCCCCGGATAATCCGGGGATTCGACATCACATCAGCTATTGGCGTCAGGGTTCATGGCCTCGTCGACGCGCTCGACATTCGTTGTGCTTCGGGAACCCTTCAAGTGCATCTCGACATCGGTGGCGCGGTTTCCGACAGCCGCAACAGCTTCTTTCAACTGCGCCGCAGTCACATCGAGCTTTTCTGCCCACTCGGTGACGGAGCTGTCTGAATTCAGGTCGATGCTGTCGGGCCCAACGGAGTTGGGAGCGATGGGGAGGTCTTGATCGGACATGGTCACCCTCTGGCGGCTGTTGCTTGGCGAGGAAGATTAGAGCTCGCGGCGCCCGGGTTTTGTAGTCTTTCGTGGATAGAGGAACTCGGCCAAATGCGCACGCGTCCCACGGATCGCGGCAGCTCTGGCGCGCCGCGCGCCGTGGGCAGTTTCGTGCGGTCGACACGTCCATTTACCTTTCAAGTTTTCCAAAACGGCACACTTCAGCCGCACAAAAACAAGCCTCCAGCCACTTCGTCTCCGTCGCTTGTGGCCGTCACCCGCTGCGCATCTGACGCACTCCCCGGCCCGCAACCCCCTCTGTCAGTGAGAGTACTGCCAGTAGATCACTCGGCGCTCCACCCGTCGGCTGGGCCATTTCCACGCGCCGATCGACCTCCTAAGTCCGGGCGTCATCGCGTCTGCCTGGGCGGGAGGGCCACTGGCTGGCCAGTGATCCGTGCTCTTCGACGTAGACCTGATGAACTCGGCGCCGAGCGGGAAATCTGGGCAGCGTAATACACCCACGCCACCAACAATGGTGGCCTCTCGCAAAAAAAAGCAGATTTGCCGTCTTTAGACTGAAAGGACTTTTATGGACCGCTAGATTTTTTCCGTAGTCGCGTGCTCAGCATTGCTCACTTCGGCAGTACTATCACTTGCGCAGACCCCCGTACCTGCTGCACCTGAACCTGCTGTCGGTGGCCAAGCGAGTACGAAGACGCCTGCGGGCGTGCCCAACCCCACACAAAAGCCCGATGGCGCTAGCCTCCCGCGAAATGGTGCGATCCGAGGCACGTACGTATGGAGAACAAGAATAGCGTTTACACGAACGTGCCCAAGGGCGGTCACCTTCAGACGACGCCTAGAGACCAAGTGGGCCTAACATGAAAGGCGAGTATGCCGAGCTATAAGGAGGTCAGACTTCACCTGGCCAAAGACGGTCACGCAGCCGTCGCTGTAATCTGGGTATATAGCAATTCTGCAATCATTGGTGCCATTGAGCGCGAGTCGTCTTTGCCGCCCTTGCGGAGCGAGAGGACTTTTGCGACTACGGCTCAAGCCCTTGAAGCAGCGCGTTCCCTGTGGCTAAGTTCTCTGACGCCCCAGCCCGCCGTAGGGGCCAAAGTTTTTCGCAGTTTCGGCAGGGGTTAGACCTTCCGGGAACTCAAGTCGGGTTTAGCCGGCTCTCCCGTGATGGGCTGCATCCCGTCGTCAGGCGCGCGCACAAATGCCGGTGTAGGTCCTGGGGTTGGCATGGATGGCTGATCTGCCTTCATGCGGGATATCCCGCAGCGGGACGGACATGTGCGGGCTCTCCACGGCCACGCAGGAGTCGGACGGGACACAACTCAAGGGGGAGAAGCCCAAGCTTGGATTGCCGATACCCGGACCGCGGCGCGAGCGGACCGCCGGCATGGGGAGGAACAGTCCCCGGCATCGGGGATCCGCTTAGGTGCTCAAAAGCGGACTCCTAACTCCCCTACCAGCGCCGGTGACCGTTCCTCTTCCAAACTTTAAACGGTAAAAGACAAGACACCATAAGAGGTCGGAGATACTTCGTGACAGCCATGACTGACGCGCCGGGACGCATCAACCTAGATTTTTCAAATTCCCTGGTCCCGCATGTAATGAAAAGTGCCAACTCCAATCAAAAGGAGCACAATGGCAACAAGCACCCAGCGTAGCGCGCTTCGCACAACGCTATTCTTGCTTCTGACTTTTCGATTGAGCTTCATGTGATTTCAAAGTACACCACCGACTGTACGCTGAAGGACAACATGATCAATAGAGAAAAGACGCGCCCGCTGAAATCGGAGCTTGGAAAGTTGGGGCACGGGATCTAGCCCCGCGCGAAGGCAAGATCGAGTTCGCGTGAACCAATCACGCGGGCTGCTCTGCTCATGCATCAAGCAGCTTGTAACATACCCATTGCAAATTGAGCGCGACGAATGCCATTCGCCTTTACCACGTGTACTTCACGCCGAGCCGTCCCGTGAAAGCGTGGTAGGACTGACTGCCGAACTCCCAGCCCACGTTGCCCCACCCGCTCCAGCCCTTGCGACGCTGGACATCCACACCTAATTTGATCTCATAGCGGTCCTGAGGATAGAGATCCCGCATCAGCAAGCCATTGAACGCCAACTGGTCGTTCACCGCGTCATGCCACCAGTTGAGCGTGAGATAGGGCTGCGTCCGATTTCCTTTCTCGTCGATCCAAGTGCGGTGCACCCGCACGCCGAGGCGGCTAATCCACCCGCTGCCTCGGAAATCGCCGATCTGCGTCCCGTTGGTCTCAACGATGCCATCCTGGCTTCCCCGCACCCAGATAACTTGCGCCTGCGGCTCCACGACCCAGTCGAGCGACTTGCTCGGCAGCCATGCGTAGCCGGTTTCGGCGGACAGGGCGAGCACGCGAGAGTCGTAGCTGACCGATGGCAGCGCCTGGCCGTCGACATGATTGCTGAACCATCCGTACTGGCCCCACAGGTCGGTGTACCAGCCCAGTCGACTTTCATCGTTCTGGTACCACGTTCCATACAGGCCCACGCTCACGCCCTGGGTATCGCTGTCGGCGCGGTACGGATTGCCGGCGGCCAGCCCATCGCTGGAGCCCCATCCGTAGCTCATCATTGCGCCCGCGTGCAGACGGTCGTCGGCCCCGAACATGCTCCATTGGGCAACCTCGGCGCCCCCGTGCACAAGCCAAGTTCGGCTCGAAACGTCGAAGTTGCCGTCCCGGCTGGTTGAAATCAACATCGCGGCCGACCACACGGATCCACACCGAGTTGCGTTTCGGGTTGTCGTCCTGAAAGGTCTGCTGCTCGGTCCACTGAGCCTCGCCCAGACGGTCGTGAAGGCTATGGACCAGGAATCCCGCCGAGTTACGCTCGTTCGCCAGATACGCGCCGACTTCTGGACGGTAGAGCGGCGCTGGCGGGAGCGGAGCGGGGGGTGGAACCGGCGGGTTGACGTCCGGGTTGGGCGGAGGAGGGACGGGCGGGTCATTGCGCTGCGAGCGCAAGTACCAGGCATTGGGATTGGAGCCCGCGAAGCCGCCCCGAAAAAGCTGGTACTCATAGGCGCCTGCCAACGCTCTTCCATTGAGAGCGAAGGAGGTCGCCTGCGTGGTGCCCCCGTTGACCGTATCGATCACCAGGATTCCGTTCGCGAGCGTGAGCGCCCCTGGGCCACCCGCGTTGGTGACGCGCACCGACGACGCGCCAGATGCCGTGCCGCCGTTGATGATGAGCTTGTCCGAGGCGGAGTTGTCCGAGCCGAGGAAGGTGTTGAGGCCGATCACGCCGCCATTGCCTGAATAGTTCTGCGCGGTCAGCGTCTTGAACGCGCCGCCGGCCGGCGGCGTGAAGGCCACAAGGCCTGCATTGGCGAGTTGTCGGGTCAGCAAGGAGCTGGCGGTCACGTTCCAAGTGCTGGTGGCGTCGACCGAAGCATTGGTGGCATTGAAGGCCGCGCCCGTCCAACGCGAGCCAGTCGCGAGGCCGATGTCCAGGATGCTCGCGGGCGCACCCCTGGCGTCGCCGCTGAGCACGCTGTTGCCCGACGCGTTCAGCCTCACGACGGTGGCTTGAGGATAGAAGGTCCCCTGGTCGAAGGCGGCCACGAGATATTGCGCTCCCGACACCGTTGCGCCATTGGAAACCGTGACGTCGAGTGGACCTTGCGCCCCGATGGCGATCTCCTGGGCGCTGCTCAGTCCGCCGCCCGAGATCCGAACCGTGTTGGTAAAGCCCGGAGTGCCATTCAGCGAATACAGGCCAGTGGTGTTCGGCCCGGTCGCCTGCACGGTCGTGTTCGACAGGTCGATCGTGCCCGGCCCGAAGTTGATGAACATCCCGACGCCGCCACCGGATGTCGTCACGCGCGAATCCCGTGCGGTGATCTGCCCCGAATCGATCCGGAAGCCGTACGAGCCCGCGCCGGTGGTGTGGACCGTATTGTTCGTCAGGTCGATAGACCCGTTCGATGCATGTGCCCCCGCAGCGGGTTGCTGGCCCGCCAGCGGGGAGACTGGCACATTGACCGTCGTGTTGCTGCTGACGATGCTCCCTCCCTGCGTCGCCAGGAGTCCGGCAGCGGACGAGAAGCCGGTGACGCCCGTGAAGATCGGAGTGCCGGTCGGATTCCAGATCCCTACGGTGTTGAAGGCCGGGTTCGCGGCACTCGTGACGGTGATCGTATTCACTCCCGACAGCGTCACGACGCTGCCAGCCCCCTGCGCCCATGCCCCTGCGCCGACGTAGGGACCCTGCACGCGAATGTCCTGGAGCGCCACGGTGCCGCCGGCGGTGGCCAACACGCCTGTGCTTGATGCCCCAGCCGCGCTGGCACTGTTAAGGTTGATCGTGAGGCCTGGACCGATGGCGCCGGGAAGAATGACCGCTCCGGCCGAAGTCACGCCGACTGCCTGCAGGCCTGACAGGTTCAGCACAGAATTCGCTGGCAGAGAGACCGCACTGCCGAGGCCACGCACATAGATTCCGAAAGCCCCGAATCCGTCGGGACGCCCTGCGTTGAGGTCCACTAGGTTTGTCGCGGTGACGATGCCGCCGTTGTTGGCGCCGATGCCGACGGCGTTCGTGCCGGCGACGCCGATGGAATTTCCGCTGCGCAGGGTGATCGTGGCGCCAGGGTTTGCCAGGATGCCATGCCCGCTGCCGGTCCCAGTGTTGTTGACGGTAAGGCCGGTGATATCTGCGGTGGCATTCGAAATCACGAGCGCGCTGCCAACGCCGGTCGTCGAGACCGTCACGCCGCCATTCGGAATTCCGATGCTGCCGCCTGTCGCTCCCAGCGCGGTGCCGTTCACGGTCTGGACGGTAATCGGTCCGGCTGTCGCATCAAGCGTCAGCGCGCCTCCCGAGACGTTGGTGGCAGCCGTACTCAGGGGAGCGGTGATCGTCGTGTTGCCGACCACCGTCGTGCTCGTGCCTGCCGGAACGTTGGCCGGCAGGGGAGGTGGGGGGACATTGCCGGGGCCCACGATCGTCTGGGCTTGCGTCGAGGTGGCGAGAGGCAACAGGGCACCGGCCACGATGCTCGCGAGACAGGACATCTGCAAGCGCCCGCCTCGGGCGGGCTCGGGCACCGGCAGATATGCGTGGCCTGTGGCGGAAGGCTTCCGTATCCAGGAATGCGAGCGACGATTGTCGAGACGAGGCGGCATAGCCGCGTTCCCATGTGAAGGCGGAACGGATTGTTGGCGCGCCATGACAGTCGCTACTGACTGACCACGGGAATCGGCAATACAACGTCCGGACTCGCCAGCGATCGGGCGAAAGCCGAATCCGCGTTCAGGTAGTCGTTCATCACCGTGCGCAGGATCTCCGTCGTGTCCCCGAGCAGCGAGGCCTTGCCGCCTTCGTTGGTGTAGTAAATGGTGGCGAACCCACGCTCCGTGTCGTACAACGCGACGAGGCGGTGTCGCTGAGCCTGTGGATCGCTCATCTGTCCCAGAATATAGGGGCGATCGTCGATGCGCAGGGGCAGCATCGTGGGGGCCGTCGAGGCTGGGCCGGGGGGTGAGGCATTCGCCTCCCGCCGGCGGCTGGGCAGTTTGTCCTTCACCCATTCCGGCACGACCTCGCCGCCATGGCGCAGGTTTAATGACAGCGCATGCCGAAACGCCGGCGTATGCGCATAGACATCGTCAAACAGGGGGCACTGCGTGGCCTGTTGACACTGGGCCGATTGGTAAGCGCCAGGCGGGGTGTCCCTCACATCGTGAGCGGAAGAACTCTCTGTCAAAAACGCAAAGGTGAATAGCAAGAGCGCTGCGGTGCACGGGGACATCATGTTCATCTGCCTCCAGCGTCTTTTTAGTCAGCGGCGGAAGGGCCAGTTCAGCGGCGCAACAAACCAACGCCCATCTCAAGATGGCAAGAGCCTCGTCTCGGGGGCCGACGGTGCCCAAGACGCCATTGGGTTCCGACTGAAGGTGTTTAGCAATTGGCCCTTGAGGCACGCCAGTCTGCACTAAGGTGCAGAGGGCCATCCCAAGCACGACCTACAAGGTGCCAAGGCACTGGCTTTCCTCGGGCGACCCGGGTATTCTGGCGCGCCGAAGCGGAGGACACCCATGTCTGACGAGAGCATGCTGACGTTTGTTCGAGGCTGCCCGACGGGCGAGGCCATTGCCGCCGCCTATGACGCGGCGGATTTGCACCGCGCGATCGAGGTCTACAAATTCTTCTACCCCACCGTATCGGGAATGGCGATTGTGCGCGGCAATGCCCAGATCGGCGTGGTCGCCAACAGGGTGTTCGGTATCCTGGATTGCGCGCCTGAACAACTGGTGTTCACTGCCAACTCTGACACGCCCTACGGGCCCCTGATGCTCGATCTTTCGGTCGGGCCGCTGGTGGTGGAGCTTCAACCGGGGCCGTTGATCGTCTGCTCCATGGACGTCAACCAGCGGTGGGTTGCCGACATGGGCCTGCCGGGGCCCGACGCCGGCAAGGGCGGCAAACACCTCCTGGTCCCGCCTGGCTTCGACGGCGAATTGCCGACGAATGGCTACTACGTCCATCATGCCAGCAGCAATCGGCAGGTGGTGGGCGCCCGATCATTGCCGGTGAATGGGGACGTGCAGGATGCCAAGGAGCGGTTGAAGACAATCAAGGTCTATCCGCTCGATCCGGCGGCGCCCTGGGAAGTGCCCCAGTGGCTGGACGTGACGGGCCAGGTCCAGGACACCACGCCGGTGGCGTGGGAGGCCAACATCCGATTCTGGGAACAGTTGAGCCAAGCCGTGGAGGAGGAACCCTTGTTCACCGGCTACCACAACGAATACGGGTTGCTGGCATCGCTCGGCATTGCCAAGGGCCAGCCTTTCGCCCCGGATGACCGGATGCGGCGCATCCTGGAAGCGGCCGCGGTGCAGGCCAATGCCCAGATGCGTGTCATGTCCTTTGCCGATCGGCGCGCCGACCGCATCGTCTGGCCCGGGCGCCAGTGGCAGTGGGCGAGCCTGCGCTTCGAGGACGGCGACTTCAACACCGCCGACCGGCTGGACGTGGACGCACGCACAAAATAGTTTTACCAGGCCATCGGCGCATCGCCGGCCATGTTTCGGCGCGATCCACAAGCCGGGTCGCTGTACTGGCTGGGCTTGAAGGACGGCTCAGGCGCCTACCTGGACGGCGCGAAGAGCTACCGTCTTTCCGTGCCGCTGCCCGTCCCGGACAAGCTGTTCTGGTCTGTCACTGTCTACGACAGCGATACGCGCTCGCAGATCCAGACCGACCAGAAAAAGGCCGCCCTTCGTTCAAT
The DNA here is from genome assembly GCF_030316845.1 of Variovorax davisae. GTDB lineage: Bacteria > Pseudomonadota > Gammaproteobacteria > Burkholderiales > Burkholderiaceae_C > Variovorax > Variovorax davisae. The sequence continues at coordinate 305,652 of NZ_JASZYS010000003.1, read as the reverse complement.
GTTCGAGGTCAAGGATGCGACTGGCGCCTCGGTAGACCTGTGCTTCGGGCCGGCGGCGCCGGCTGGTTCGGAGCATCGTTGGATCAAGACGATGCCCGGAAGGGGTTGGTTTGCTTACTTCCGGATCTACGGCCCGACGCAGGCGGCCTTCGACGGCGCCTGGAAGCCCGGCGACTTCGAAGAGCTGCAAGACTGAAACCGTGCTGTTCAAGGAGGTAAAGATGCCCCGCTCCTTTCAAGGATCGATCAAGCTCGACGTGCGCGAGTCGAAGGCCGACTGGGACGCCTTCCTTGACGCCAGAGCGCCGAAGGATGCGCCCAACGTCCTCGTCATCCTCTATGACGACACGGGCCAGGCCGCTTGGTCGCCCTATGGCGGCCGCATCCAGATGCCGACCATGGACCGGCTCGCCAAGGACGGCCTCACCTATTCCCAGTGGCACACAACGGCGGTGTGCTCGCCGACCCGATCGTGCTTCCTGACCGGGCGAAACCATCACCAAAACGCCTTCGGCACCATCTCTGAGGCGGCGACAGGTTTTCCTGGCTACAGCGGCCACATCCCGCTAGAGAATGGAACCATCGCCACTATCCTGCGCGATGCCGGCTGGAGCACCTTCTGGATCGGTAAGAACCACAACGTGCCGGTCGATGCCTTCGGCATGAGCGCCTCGAAGAAGCGCTGGCCATTGGGGCTCGGCTACGACCGCTTCTACGGCTTCATCGGCGGCGAGACCAACCAGTGGTATCCGGAGCTGATAGAGGACAACCACTTTGTCGACCAACCGGCCCAGCCCGAGGAGGGCTACCATTTTTCCAAGGACATCGCCGACAAGGCAATCTCATTCATCCGCGACTCCAAACAGGGCGACCCCGCCAAGCCCTGGTACATGTGGTACTGCCCGGGCGCCAACCATGCGCCACACCATGCGCCTCAGGAATACATCGACAAGTACAAGGGCAAGTTCGACGACGGCTACGAGGCCTATCGGGAATGGGTGCTCGCGCGCATGGTCGAGCGCGGCATCATGCCGGCGGCCACCGAACTCACGCCGATCAACCCGATGCCGCCGGAGATCGCCGCCGAGGGCGATATGGTGCGGCCGTGGGCGAGCCTGAGCGACGACGAGAAGCGTCTCTTCAGCCGCATGGCCGAGGTCTATGCGGCCTTCTCGGAATACACGGACGTCCAGATCGGAAGGGTCATCGACTACCTCGAGGAGTCGGGCCAACTCGACAACACGCTGATTTTCTACTGCGCGGACAACGGCGCGTCGGGCGGGGGCAGTCCCAGCGGCTCGGTCAACGAGAACCTGTTCTTCAACGGCTTTCCGGACGACGTGAAGCGCAACCTGGACCAACTCGACCGCCTGGGGAGCCCCGACACCTACAACCACTATCCGACCGGCTGGGCGGTGGCCTTCTCGACGCCGTACCGCATGTTCAAGCGCTACGCCTCCTATGCCGGCGGCACTTGCGATCCGCTAGTCGTCCACTGGCCAAAGGGCATCAAGGCGCGCGGCGAGGTGAGGAACCAGTACCACCACTGTACGGACATCGTGCCGACAATCCTCGAATGCTGCGGCGTGCCGATGCCTGAGGCCATCGACGGCATCAAGCAGACGCCGCTCGCCGGCGTCTCGATGGCCTACACCTTCGACGATGCGGCTGCGCCTACGCGCAAGAAGACGCAGTACTACGAGATGTGCGGCACCCGCGGCATCTGGCACGAGGGATGGAAGGCATCCTCCCTTCATGCGCCGCTACCATCGGACCAGGGGCGTTTCGACCAGGATGCGTGGCAGTTGTTCAACACCGACGTGGACCGGGCGGAAGCTCACGACTTGGCAGGCGAGCAGCCAGAAAAACTTAAGGACATGATCGAGCTCTGGATGTCTGAGGCCCAGAAGAACAACGTTCTTCCTTTGATCGACTTGGGGGTGCGCGCGATGCATGAGGCGGAGTACCACGCGCCACAGCGCGACCGCTATGTCTACTACCCGGACACGACCGAGGTGCCCGAGGCCTCGGCCGCGCGCACCCTGGGCGTGTCCTTCAAGATGCTGGCCGAGGTTGAGTTCACTGGCGCAAGCCGGGGCGTGATCGTAGCGCAGGGCTCTCGATTCGGCGGCTGGTCATTGTTTGTGAAGAACGGGCGCCTGTTCTACGTCTACAACTTCCTGGGCATCCCGCCCGAGCAGCGTCTAGTCTGCGAGGTGCCGAAGCTGGGCCAGCACATCGTCGGCGTGTCATTCGCAAGGGACGAAATCAGCGAGTTGGGCGAGACCCTGGGCCGGATGAGCCTCCACGTGGACGAACAGGTGGTGGCGGAAGCGCCGTTTCGCACCCAGACCGGCCGCTATTCGCTTTGTGGCGAGGGGCTATGCGTTGGCTACGACGGCGGCGACGCGGTCAGCAGCGCATACGGCTCGCAGTTCCGGTTCGAGTCCGGGCGTGTCGTCAAGGTCGTATTCGACATCGGCAGTGACTCGTATCTGAATCTGGAACGCCGCATGGCGGCCGCCCTTGCTAGGGATTGAGCGTCTATGGATTCCAGCGGCATCTGCTCTGCTTAAGGTCGAACTTATCTGAGTAGGGGGTGGATGTGTTCCCCTCTTCCGATTCCGTGGATCATCATATGGATAACGGAGAGGCAGAGCATCGTCATCAGTAGCGGCCCAAGCCTACGAAGCTCGGAACGCAACTTCGGCAATACGGCAAAAGCGCAGCTAGCAGAATGATCAAAGCCGACCCGGGAAATACCATCCATCTTACCGATTCCGATGTGAAGGTCTCCGGGACTCCAGTTCTTAACTTGCCAATGGTTCCTTCACCACATTGCCTCAGTGTGGTCGGCGGGAACTCGATAGTGATGCATTTGGCAAAGTCTTATGACGCCGCTGCGCTTTGGCAATTGCGCGTGGGGACAGATGAAAGGTGACGGATTTGCCGGTGGTCTCCATCCAGCATGGTGAGAGCATGATGACGCAACCGACGTCTGTCACTCTCGAGGTCATCACAGTGGGAACTGCAAAATCAGGCCGAAGAAGACTTGAAACTTCGGCTGCCCATTGCCTTCGTGCGCAGCTGTCCACTGAGGCTCCGCGAAGAGGTTGTAAGTCACGCCTTGGCCCTTCCAGACCTTGCCGGCGCCAATGCCGATCGGGATCGCGTAGTCACCGTTCTGCAGGTTGAAGTTCCACGTCGCCGTGCTGCGCAGGTACCACCCCTTCGGCAAGTTGTAGATCACGAACGGCTGCATCGAGGCGTTGTGCTGCGACGGCCGGTCGCTGTCGCCTGCGAAGGACTTCTGCCAAGTGAGCAGGCCGCCGAGCAGCCCCCATTTCTGGGGCGCGATCACGACACTGGCGAAGCCGCCTTGCCATTTGCCGGTGCCGGTCTCGTCGCGGCTCGCGGTCGGAATCGTCAACTGCGGGCCGATACCCAGTTCGACGCTGCCTTCCTTGAAGAGGAAGAGGTCGAACAGATTGAGATCGCCCACGCCGGTGTGCCTGCCGCCTGTGAGGTCGGAGTCGGGGGAGGTGACGACCGGGAACGTCGCCCGTAGCAACTGCGGCGCGCCGAACAGCTTGTGTGGCAGGGTGCCGCGCAGTAGGAAGGCGTTGCCGTCCGCATCGTCGAGGCCGTAGTAGCGGCCGTATATTGATTCTGGAGGTTCAGGCCAGAGTTGGCGAGAGAGGGTTGTTGGCTGACCGAAAGCCGCACTGCACGTGCAGCCCAAGAAAGCAGTTGCGACGAAGTGCGTTTCAAGGGAATCCCCTTTCTGCGCACCGGGTGCGCAAGCGTCTCTCTGCGATCGAAGAAGAAGCTCAGAGGCACGAACCGCTGGAAGATCGCACACCGCCGCGCCTCGCCATGTAGGACGGCGTCCTCGCAATTGACGCTTGTTTATTGCCGGCGGGCAGACCGGCCAAAAACCCAGGGAAGGGCCGGTGCACACAGAGCCCGCGCACTGCCGAGGCTAGCCATTCGTAGAAGCGCTGGGTGTTGCCGCGTACGTATGCATGCGCAGAGCGGGACATCTTTGCGTGCGAATCCCCGTGAGGAGAGGAAAGCGATCAGCCGCTGTAGGCGGGTTCATCATTTTTATGAGGCTTAAACTGATTTACGGATCTTGAGCTTGGGTCCGCGTCTGTCCGCGGCAGGAAGTCAAAAGGCTGCGACGTTTGGCACCGAGCGCCGAGGACTATAAGCCCGAGCATCGCCTGCGCTACGACGAGGAGCTTCATCGCCCTGGAAGGAGGCCGTTTTTGCCAGTAACCGGCCCCAAGATCGAGGGTCTGAAACGCTAGGGAGGCTCTGATCAGCCCCTGATTTCAGGCATGGCGCACGCAAGTTTGGGCCTTTGGAGCTTGAAATCGATGTTGAGTTGGCGCTGGCCGCCCCTGTTGGCGCGCGATAGGGCCGATGTAGACGCACCTATGCCCGCAGGGCATCCAGTAGTGGTCGGCGCACGATGAAGAGGTTGGTCAAGGCGGCTGCCACGAACAGGCGATTGCCGTTCTTGGCCAGCCCCCGGTAGCGCACCTTGGCAAAGCCAAAGATGCGCTTGATGATCCCGATGACGTGCTCCACCCGGGCTCGCACCTTTGAGCGGCGACGATTGATCTCGCGCTGCATCTGGCTCAGGTACTTGTACGCACGGCCGCGATGCTGCGTGAAGTCTTGTGCCCAGGGGGCATGCTGCTCGAGCACCTTGCTCTGGCCCGCATAGGCCGCGTCGCCCCACACGGCCGTCTCCTTGCCGTGGAGAAGCTCAGGGAGTACCTTGCTATCGTGCACGTTGCCCGAGGTGGCGACCACCCGGTGAATGAGCTTGTTACGGGCGTCGACCGCCACATGGGCCTTCATGCCGAAGTACCACTGGTTGCCCTTCTTGGACTGCTTCATCTCCGGGTCGCGCGCGCCCGAAGCATTCCTGGTGGAACTGGGCGCTGCGATGAGCGTCGCATCCACGATGGTGCCCGTACTCAGCCTGAAGCCCTGCGCTTGCAGATGAGCGCCCACCTGCTCGAAGATCTGGCGTCCCAGATCGTGGCGCTCCAGCAGGTGACGAAACTTCAGCGCCGTCGTCTCGTCGGGCACACGCTCGTGGCCCAGGTCGATGCCCACGAACTCGCGCATGGAGTTGGACTCATAAAGCGACTCCTCCACGGCCGGATCACTCAGGTTGAACCAGTGCTGCAGAAAGTGGATGCGCAGCATGCGCTCCAGGCCCACCGGGTGGCGACCGCGACCAGCCTTGGGGTAGTGCGGCTCGATCAACGCGCACAACTGCGCCCACGGCACAACGCGATCCATCTCGGCCAGAAAGGCCGCACGCTTGGTCGTCTTGCCGTATTGATCGAACCCGCCGCGCGCCAAGCTGATCTGCTTCATCCGCCGTCTCCTGTTGCCTGGGATGACAACGCTGCAACTCAGAGCGCGGTGGACTTGATCAGAGATTCCCTAGGTGCTCGCGCGCTGTCGCGATGGTCCAGTAATCCGCTCTTGAGCTTTGCGACACTCCGAGCCCGGGCCTGGACCTAGCCGAGAAAGCAGACGCTGTGGTGCGCCATGGCCATTGCGCAAATAGTCGACAAACAGCTTGCCACCCGGTTGGCCCGCTCTTGGCCACGAATTTGGCGGGGATTGCCCTAGCCATGGCTGCACCACGGCTCTGCGAGAACCCCTTGACCGTATCGTAGTCGTGTCGGCAGCCGACGTGCAGGCCTTTGCCGCCGCTTGTCTTCAACCAGGCCTGAAGCCCAATTGGCCGCAGCGTGCGCACGAGTACGGCGGCTTCCTGGACGTGCTCCCAGCTGATGCCTTCGCCTGGACTAGTCGAAGATCACCCGGTGGGGCTTGTCGATGCTCCTTGCAGTGGAGTTCCACGTGTGGAACTCGATGACGTTCATCTGCGCAGCAGATGCAAGGGCACGGGCTGAACCGATTTCGAGAAGCGCACCAGACCCGGCCACAGACCGAGATCAACGTCTTTGACGCTTGGGAGGCTGATTTTCTCGTCGTGCTGCTGGAACAACAGTTCGACGCGACGCCGGTGGGACCGCGGACCAGGGAACAAGGCATTGCCATGAGGTGGGGCCGCGCGTTCGGAACGGTTACCGACTCGGGAACGCGGATTTCGCCCCCACCCAGTAGCGCGAATGGGTGATGAGTCGCGGATGGGCTTGACGGAGGAAGTAGACGGACCTGGCGATGAAGCTGCCACTCGCAACCTCCTACTAGCTTTAAGGAGTTTTGTCCTACTTTCTGCCCCTCGAGCGCATGCGTTGATCTGCAGTTCCAACTATCGGAGATGAACATGACAGCTATAACCGATTGGAGCGACGCAGCGATGGCTTCTCTCGCGGGGGCATTAGCCCTTTTCTTCGCAGCGATACCTCGCGTCCTGGGATTCGCAGTCATCATCGTTCTGGGTTGGATCGTAGCTTCTTTGCTCGAGAAATTGATTCGAGGACTGCTGCATGCTGTGAAGTTCGAAATGCTTGCGCGCGAGGCTGGCTTCGCGGGTTTTGTCCAACGGATGGGAATGCAAACAGACTCGTCGGGCTTCTTGGCGTTGATCTCAAAGTGGTTTATCCGCCTCATTGTCATGGTTGTGGCTTTCGATGCGCTGGGGCTTCCGGCGGTCTCTAGCGTTCTCCGGCAACTGCTGCTTTGGCTGCCAAACTTGGTGGTTGCACTTGTTGTCTTGGTAATAGGAGGCTTGCTTGCCAACGCAGCCTCATCGCTTGTGCGCGGCGCGACATCTGAAGCCGGATTTGACAACCCCGATACGCTTGCCAAAGTCGCCTCCATCGCCATCTGGTGCTTTGCGATTGTTATTGCTGTCAATCAAATCGGGATAGCAGAAACTTTGGTAAACACGCTTTTCATGGTCGTCGTGGGGTCGGCTGGCTTAGCAGCAGCTATTGCCTTTGGTTGGGGTGGGCATGGCGTTGCCGAAGAAATCGTGCGGAAATGGTACCGTCGCGGCGAGGACGCGGGGCCGAAAATTGCCACCGCTGCGGACCAAGCGAGCTCTTCCATACGCTCTGAATAATGAATTATTGGTACTTTTCATGCCAGGCTTTCCAGATGGATTGTCCGCTGCGGGAGGGAAGGCGAAGCACTACTTCAATTCAAATGCTCCCGCCTTACAGACCTCTGGTAAATTGATTAGATGTACTCCCCGGGGGGGTGATGCAGCGAGCCGCTGCGCGAACGCTGGCTTTATAAAAAACAGAGGTTCAATGTCCTTCCCCACGTATATATTTGGCGGCCAGCTTAGGGAGCGGTCATGAGCTTGCCGGCCGCTACAGAAAACAAATTTGGCAGGCCGCTAAGTGGTTGGCGCAGGTCTCTTTTTGTCACGATTTTCGAAGCCGATACCTCCGCCGGGCGATTTTTTGATTTACTTCTGATCGGGTTGGTAATCGCAAGTGTGGCAGTTGTGATATTGGACAGTGTGGAAGCCATTCATGACCGCTGGGGCTTTTCATTTTTAGTTCTCGAATGGATTTTTACATTCCTATTCACGATTGAATACGTAGGGCGCCTCGCCAGCGTGCGTCGGCCCTTGCGATATTCAATGAGCTTTTATGGAATCGTAGACCTGCTTGCGCTTCTGCCATCTTTTTTAATTGTTCTCGCCCCCCAGTACGCCTACCTTATTGACGTTCGTATCCTGCGGCTACTCCGTGTTTTTCGAATTTTCAAGCTATCTCGCTATTCCTTAGAGTACATTGCGTTAACTTCAGCGGTTGCCGCAAGTCGCCGAAAAATCACGGTTTTCGTTGCCTTCGTGTCTTTAGTCGTATTGATAATGGGCACTTTGATGTATGTAGTCGAGGGCCCCAACAACGGCTATACCAGCATACCAGTGGCCGTCTACTGGGCGATTTCTACCATGTCAACTGTTGGATTTGGAGATCTTGTTCCGAAGACCGATGTGGGTCGGGCCATTGCTTCGATAATGATGCTCCTTGGGTGGGGTGTCTTGGCCGTGCCCACCGGTATAGTGACTGCAGAGTTAGCGAGAAGGGGCGCTGGCGATACCGCCCCCTTGTCGCCCTTCAAGGCTTCCTCGCATCCTGCTTTGCCGATACCAAAGCGGCTTTCGCCAGCCAAGCGGCGTGCGCTTCTAAATGGGATGTCGAAAAGGCCGTACGGACGTGTGCCGGGTTTGGAGAAGTAGTGCATTGCCCATGAAAAAGGAAGTAGCTTTTCTCGCGTTCCGACTGTGGAGTCACCAATGAATCAAACCTTGGTCGGTAACATGAGCTCCATGGGCGCGTCTGTCACTGATGCCACAAGCGTGAGTTCGAAGACACGACCGCGCAGGAACGGCTTGTGTTCGGCGTGCGCCACGGCTTGTAAAGACGAAGAGCTGTGTAATTTCATTTGGTCTCGCATCCGGGGCAAGTCAGCCATCGAAAATCGGCGCCGGGCAGGGTGCGCTCGCAGCAGCCCTTGGCCATTCCTGCCACCGACAACCGCCTGCAAGAGGAGCCCCAAGGTCAAGGCCCATTACCGGCAGATCGGACAAGCGACTGTTGCCCTATGGAGATCACGTCGAGAAGCTGGATGCGGGCATCGCACAGGCCGGACGTCGCGTGCTGGATCACGCACCTCTTCGATGGACACCGACCGGATGCAGAAGTGGGCATGTTTGGCGTGGACGAGGCCAAGTCAAGTGAATGTAAGAACCGAGCCGCAAGCCCCTGAATCCAAACTCACGAAGAATGTCTTGCTCCCGGCAAGGAAGACGGCAACGGTTGTGCGGACGAGCGTGGGTCGCATCCGACTCCCTTCTGGACAGTTTGCAACCATTTTCTGGTGCGTCGCAAACGCGTTGGTGAGGTGATGAACTGATGGTATGCCGTCCGCTCCGCGGTTAGAGACACTTCGAGTTTTTGCATGGCAATGGGACTGCGCTTCCAGATTGCGTCTACGACGAATTGCCCGGATTTCGTCTGAGGTATGTCAGGTTTAGCGTGTATATCTGTGGCACCGAAGCCGCGAAGAAATGAGACTCGGGCGACTGCTTCAGAAACGTCAATCTGTTCACCAAGCGCGCGGCAGGCCAACGAAACGGTGATCCTGCAAAGATTTCGCTCCGCGGTCAGTGCATGCGAGATAAGCTCAAGCAACGCCACCTTCCGCACTGCAATGTCATGGGCCGCACTGATGCCAAGGGGACAAAATCCCTCGATATGCAGATGGCGTCCCCCCTCACCGAGCAAGACGATTTCTGCTCGCGCTATCGCACGCGCTTGGACGCGAAAGTAAACGGGGTTACCCCATTGAACGGGGCCACCGTCTTCCGATGTAACGATAAGGCGAGTCATTATGTTGTAGCAGAGGTTATTGATACAAGAGACCTCGGCCTTGTTCCGCCGTACTCCCATCGATCGGTGAAGTGCTTGGAGTTCCTGCGATCGTTAAAGCGCCAAACAACTGCGATCCGCTGCAATCGGCCGAATGCCCTCTGCATCGCTATGAAGAATGTCATCGGATTAGGAGCGAGTTCAGGCGAAGCTGCCCGTCAGCGCATCTCGCAATGTGGGGACATGAACTTCCAGGTAGCGAACGGGTCTCGATCGGCGGAGCGCTTCTCGCGTGCAGACCCGCCATTGACGTGCGCTGTCGGCCGACTCTTGTATTTCAAGGGGGGTGCGCGCCCGCGCCGCACAGCATTGTATCCACCACCGCCGCTTCCGTGATACGAGAGAGTTGAACGCCGACCGCTATTGGCCAGTCGGGAGATGGTTCGTGCTTCAAACTTTCATCGAAAATCTTCGAGCTGACGTAGTTAACCCTGTCTAGCACTGGGGGACAGCAGCTGCAAGGCGACTGCTCGCGTGTCTGCCGAACTTTTTTGCCTTCCGATTCAGTGATTCGTCCGCTCGGGGACCGAACATCAGTGGCGAGGCCGGTGGCGTCCACCGGCATGCCGGGAATTCCACCTCGAGGGCGCCCCTTCAGCGAAAACTTCAATCGGGCTCCGGCAGCGTGGAAACAAGGGCGGCTTGCGGGAAGGCAGCTGCCCTTAGCAGCGTTGCAGATAGAAGTGTCCCGAAGCTTGTACATGCGTGCGAAGCGTGGTTGGCAGCCGACACGTTCACAAGTGTTCGGGCGTCGTGAGGATGGCCGACCCTGGGATCTGAGTCTGCCATCGCAAATAGCTTCGTGCAAAGAAACCAATTGGTTATTTCCGTTAATCAACTGCGCTGTACGCAGTATTTCCTGCCGTGCGAATCGAACCGCCCGTTCCAATCGAGCCACGCACGCCATTGAGCGCGTTCGCAATCGCGCCGTGGGCGCCATAGCTGCATGCCAGTTTCATCGACGTATGCGGCAGCCCGCTCTCGATAGACGTCCCGTTCAGCATCATCTGACTACCGGGCTGTTTAGACCGCGCCTAAACTGGACATTCGGATGGGTCCCCAAGCTCGAGCATAGAGCGGGCAGGGCGCAGCAACTTTGACCTGCTTGACCGAATGGCGGTCGTAGTAGGTGCGCAAGGTTTGATTTTGTTGGCTCGCGGCCCACAACTGTAAAAGGCCAAAAGGGCGTATCAAAGTTGTGGACCAATTTGCGTTCATGTGGTGAGCTTTCCATAACCTCGAGGCATGCGGGCGGCCGAGTCGCTGGCCATAAGCCGGCCTTCGGCGTCGGCGTCCACCGCGCGGTTATTTGACGCTTCGCGAATGAAGCTCGCAGAATGCTCTACGGAGGCGATGGGCATTCAGGAGAAGGAGAAGTCGATGATCGAGGTACGGCATCTCGTTCGCGTAGCGACGCTTTCTGCGCTAGGTCTGGGGTTCTACTTCCGATCGGTCCAAGCGCAGCCCTGCGCGATCGTGTCGGGCCATATCACCCTTGCTTCCGGCGCTTGCGCCGTGGCGCCCGCAACGGCGCTGAGCGCTTCGAATACCAGTGCGGCTGTCTCCGCCACGAACCTCGGCACTGTGATAGACCTCACGCCCGGCGCCACAGTCAGCACGGCGACCACCAGGCACGGCGTCGACATGATCAACGGCGGTAAGGTCCTGCTCGGGTCGAACACCCCTGTTTCGGTCAATGCCAGCACCACCGGCCTGCTTGGCATCAGCATCAACAACAGCGTTATCTCAGGCAGCCTAGGCACGGGCATCCCGGTCATCCTGAACAACGTGACGGCGGGGACAAACGTGTCGGGCTACGGCCTGCGAGCCATTCAGAATTCGTCGGTCACCCTTGGACTCGATCTGACGTCCAACTTTTCCAAGAGTGCATACGGCGTGCGCGCAGACACCGGCAGCACGGTCAACCTGATCAACGCCAGCCGCCTCGTGCTGAGCGGTCCGGACGCAGCGCCGGGCGGAGCGGCGTTGATCGCCGTGGATCCAGGCAGCGTCATCGACGCCCGGGATGGCACCATCATCTCCAACACGGGCCATGACGTGACCGGGATCTACATGTCCGACGGGGGACTTGTGCGGGTCGGCCCCTCGACGGCGCCGTTGAGCATCAGCAACGTGGCCCCAGTGAACGGCGGATCGGCAGGCGTCGTCATCGACAACACCGTCGTTCCCGCCGGCACTATAGACGGCGTAGCTATCAATTTCTCCGGCATCGCCGGAACCGGCATCACTGCCACCCGGGGCGCGCAGGTCACGGTGAGCGGCGCACGCGTCCAGGGCGCTGGCATGGGAGTCGTCGCAGACACGCTGTCGAAGGTCACCATCACGGGTTCGAGCATCTCCGTCTCCGATTCGAACGGCGGAATCGTCAGGATCATCGAGAACAGCGGGGCGTCGTTTCAGACAACTTTCTTGCGCCAGGGGGCTGGCTTGTTCGCGCTTGGAGGCACTCTCGACGCCAACGACCTCTCGATCGCTGTGCCGGCCAATGGCGCCTATGGCGTGCACACCTCCACATCTGTCTATTCGCCGGCAACCGCTGGCACGCTGACATTCACCAACGGCACGATTTCAACCTCCGGGCTTGCATCGCACGGCGCCGTGGCGACCGGAAGTCCCTTCGTCGCCGAGGCGCCGGCGCTGCAGCTGCAGAACGCAACCGTCACCACCGCGGGCAGTGGCGCCCATGCGCTGGCGGCCTTCACCGGAGGCACCATCAACGCGGCAGGCAGCGCGATACGAGCCGAAGGTCCGGGAAGCTATGGCCTGTTCTCCGGTACCACGAGCGCCACTCGGCAAAACAGGGTCTCGATCGCAGGCGGAAGCCTGTCGAGCACCCAATCGACCGCGGTCCAGGTGGCAGGCTCGCAATTGAACCTATCCCTTTCCACCGGTGTGCAGGTAGCCGGCGGTAACGGCACGCTCTTCCAGGTTACCGGCGCGGGGGGCCGCACCGGCACGCTCAATCTCGTGGCCGACGCGGCAACGCTGACGGGGGCCGCGCTGACCGACGCTGGCAGCGCCTCGAACATGACGCTGCAGAACAATGCACGGTGGAACGTGACGGGCTCGTCGAACGTAACCCGCCTGGTCAACGACCCGAGCATGATCGTCTTCAGCGCGCCGCGCGGTCTCGCGAGCCTTCAGTCGAGCTACAAGACGCTGACGGCTGTCAACTACGTGGGCGCAGGTGGCACGATGAGCCTCAACACTTACCTCGGCGCCGATGGTTCACCGTCCGACCGCCTGGTCATCGACGGCGGAACAGCGACCGGGCTGACGGGCCTGCACGTCGCCTCGGCGGGCGGCCCAGGCGCCGTGACGCTGGGCAACGGCATCCAGGTGGTCGATACGATCAATGGCGGCAGTACGGCGCCGGGTGCTTTCGTTCTCAGCAACCGGGTGGTCGAGGGTCCGTACGAGTATCAGTTGTCCCGCAGCAGCATCGACGTAAGCAACCCGCAGGGATGGTACCTGCGCTCTCAGCGCGCGATCTTTCCGCCGCCGACGGTCCCGCCGCCGACCGTTGGACCGCCGAGCCCCGAGGTGATACCGCCACTGATTGCGGCTCCGCTATACCGCCCCGAGGTCGCCGCCTACCTTGCCAACCAGCGCCAAGCCGGCAGCATGTTCGTGCATAGCTTGAACGATCGGCTCGGAGAGCCTCAGGCTGCCGGGCCTCAGAGTCCTGATCCATTCGGCGACGCACGTCGCTCCGGCTGGCTGCGCCTCGTGGGCAGGAGCGGAGACACGGCCAGTCGGGACGGAAATTTTTCTGCGGATACCAACAGCACCTTGCTCCAAGGCGGGGGCTACATCTCTCGCTGGTCGGTCGGCGGAGACCAGGGCCGCCTGTACCTGGGTGGCATGCTGGGCTACGGCAGCGCTCGCAACGACGCGACGGCCGAGGGTAACGTTGCCCAGGCCAGAGGCGAAGCGGACGGCTGGAGTGTCGGCGCTTACGGCACGTGGTTCGAGAACCACGAGAACAAGCTGGGCTGGTATGCCGACGTCTGGGGCAACTACGGGTGGTTCAAGAACAGCGTGAAAGGCGATGGCTTACCCGAGGTGCGCTACAACTCGACGGCTCTGACCCTGTCGGGCGAAACGGGCTATGCCATGCGCATCCAGCCGGGCAGCGATTGGATCCTTGAGCCGCAGGCGCAACTCGTCTATGTCAACTACACCGAGCACGACATCACCGAGGCCAACGGAACCCGTATCGGCGGCAACGACGGCAGCGGTTGGGTCTCCCGACTGGGGCTGCGCGCCTACCGCAGCTGGAGCAGTGATTCGGGAAAGCGGATGCAGCCCTACCTGACACTGAACTGGTGGCACGACGGGGTCGGCAACGCTCTGGCGTTCAATCAGGTGACGCTGAAAGATCTGTATCCAAAGAACCGCTACGAGGTGAAGGTCGGAGCGAATACTCAACTCGGCCAGGGCTGGACCGCCTGGGGAAGCCTGGGCTACCAGTGGGGCAGCCAAAACTACAGTGACACGGCGGTGCGGCTGGGTGCCAGGTACACCTGGTAGTGGATTGACGTGAGGGTGTGGCCTGCCGGTGTGGACCGCATACCAACCACGGCTGGTTGGTCGGAAGTTAGCCGACCGCATCCGGTTAACCAAATTCCCCACTCCGCCTGACATCAATACCCCATGTCCTATCGGAGTTCCCTGAAGCCCTATGAGCCCCGTGGGCTGTATGTTGTGCACCCTTGGTGCAACTTGGCCTGCCTGCTTGGGCGATTCACGAGAGCTCTGCTGAAGAGGAAAATCCGTAGGGGGCGCCCGCGCCGCCCTTGACCTGAAGGAGGCCTCAAATGGGATTGACGATCGTGACCCTGAATGATCTCTCTCAGCTGCCCGACAGCGAGCTCGTCGCCTGCTTTGCAGGCATCCGCTCCGCCATCCGCGAAGCCAAGAGAACTCACGCGGACGCACAGGCCTTGGCTCGAAGGCAGAGCAGCCGCTTGGGCCCACGCCCGCGGCCCGAAATGCCTATCGAAGAGTTAGGGCTGCGCCTTTCCATCTCCAGCGCGCTCAAGGAGATCGGCATCTACTACCTCGAGGACTTTTCGGAGGCGCGTGAAGACGAAGTGCTGGAGCATGAGGCGATAGGCGTCAGAACGACGGCACGGATTCGGGATGTCCTTCAGCAGGCTAGCTTGAGCTTTCGGGATCCGCAGGACGCCGAGAAGAGGACAGGGGCAATGCTCCACAACTGGACGTCATCGTCCGCTTCAGAGCGACGGACGAAACCGGAGACGTACGTTCGGAGGAAGGTTTCTGACGAAGCGATCCGATATGTCCGTGGCCAACCGCAAACGCCCTGCGTCGAAGCTTTGGCGAAGATTTTCCTAGGGGCGCACTACGAGTTGCCTTTTCTTCTCAATCAGTGCCGGGTCATAGTCGAAGCGACGCTTCCAGGGTTGACGATGTCCCTCGTACGGGAACTTGCAGAGTGCGGCCAACAGGAATGGTTAAGGGAGATCGCAGAAGAAATGCGCCGAGACTTCCCGACAATTTGGACAGCGGGGTTAGCGTCGAAGGCCGAACAGAGCCCGACGTTCTCGACGGCCAAAAGTCGGACAAGAGGCGCCGCTATCTGTTTTTCGCAACCGTTGCATTGACCGACAGGCCGTGGGCCACGACCGGCTTGAGCGAGGCAGCAGACGCGGTTTCCTCCTCAATTTTGATGAGAGTTCAACCGCAGCGATGCAGGTCCGGACGAACCGGAGCGGCCACGCTAGCTCATGTGGCAGGATGCGGGCAACACCGCGAGCGGCGAACTGCGGACGGTCGAGCGTGAATCCCTAGGCGCGTGCGCACTGACCACGAGGCAGGCAACAATCGGCCCTCAGCAAAGATTCACCGTTGACCTCTTTCCCATGGACTCTCTCGTTGAGCTACTGTTTGTGCTGACCGACAAGGCGCTGGTCTCGCTTCTTTCGTTCGGAAAGTGGCGCGGCGAGGCGCTGAACGCCAATGAGGCACGGCTTCACGCGGCGGCGGGTTCGCTGTCGTTCGTCCTCGGTGGTCGGCGCGTGGTTACCCGCGCCGGGCTTGCTCTCATCGGCATGGCCTTCTACGGGCTGCTTGCCGGAGCCCTCGTCTACTGGATGATGCGCGGCTAGGTCAGAATGCAGGCCAATACCGGACCTTCCCATCGACCTCCAATCGAACATCGCTTGCCTGAATGACCGAGCGCTCATCAGGGTTCAACTACCCGCGTCGCTCCCTTTCGGTCGGTCGAACTGGACCAACTAACAGGGATGCTGACCAGGCTCCGGAACGCCATTGCGCCGGCCTGCCTGCTGCTCGGCGTCACTTGGGTGGCGGATGGCAGAATTTCGGCTGATGCCGTCGTTGCCCACATCGCCCAAACGGAGCACTCCAAGCAGATATCTGCCACTGTCAGGAACTCCCAGACTCAGCACGAAGTCTCCGTGCGCACGGGTGGAAGTTCTCGTGCCCTCTAAGCCCGCTGGCAAAGGCTCGGCGGTCAATGGCGGTGGTTCCTCATTTTCGCGCTCGCAACCTGCTACTGCAATGACCTTTATCGCGAGGCTGAACGCCTGAGTACCCGCCGCCTCCGCTGGCACGCCACGAACACCTGAACGCATGCGGTAGGAAGGCGCCGATATACAAGCTCGTTCCTTCCTGTAAGTTAGAGGGAACTCGAGTCAAGGCGACCATCCATGTCCACGCTTTGTGAACACTGCAGGCAAAGCAACCGTACAGCTGCGATGTTTTGTATCGGGTGCGCGCGGAAGCTGCCCGGATTCGTGCCATCCGGTCCCTCCGCGCTTGAGGCGATGAAGGCGTTGTCGCCACGAATGCGCAGTGCATCCATCGGAGAGTCGGAATCTAGTCATGGGGAACCCTTACTGCCCTCCGAGACCAAGGCGTTCTGGTTGCAACTCGGAGCGCTGGGCATGGTCATGTCGATCGGCTTCATGGTCTGGTTTCTGCACGCCATGGGCAAGCCTTCCGCCCCTCCGCGCAAGTTGATGCAGTCGGCTGAAGCGACGGCCCCAAAGGTTGTAACCAAAGAGGTCGTGGCGGCCGCCCCACAGCGCTCATCGCCGCCTCCCCTTGCGGCAGCAGACCCCACCCCGGAGCCCAGAGCTGCAGCCGCTTCGCTGCCCGGTGCCCCGGCCGGCAAGGCGCCGGTCGTCAAATCCCCGGCGCCAACCAGCATCGCTTCGCCTCGCGATTTGAACTCCGATCGCCAAGTTCAGGCTGTGAAAGATTTCTATCGCGCTCTGTCCGCTGCGGATGGCAGGACGGCGGCAGCGTTTGTCGTCCCTGCCAAGCGTGGCCTCGGCCCATACAACGAGGCCAATATCTCAAGGTTCTATGGCTCATTCGATCGGCCGCTCCTCGTTCGGTCGATCCGCTCCATAGATGCTAGCGTGATCGAGGCAAAGTACAGCTATCGAGTTTCTAGGACAACGTGCGAAGGGACTGCGTTCGTTGAAACCGAGCGAGTTGGCCGGGAGACCTTGATACGGCGCATTCGCGCCAATTGCTAAGACGGCATCACGGCGTGACACGATCTCGCATCACTCGCTACGCCAGCTGGATGATGGCGCGCCGCCGCGCTCCAGCAGGCGCTGTTTTTGAAGCTGCGGACCGGACAGCCCGGTAACTGCACGTCGAGCAACAGGCAAGCCACCTCGCGAGCGGGCGGGTTACTGAGGAACTCATCAGCCGACGCGTAACCGGCAGCGGCCCAGCCCTCCGTCGAGCGGGCGCAGCAGACCGCCGCATCGTCTCGATGACGCACACAAGCGCGCCCCGCTGTCCGCGGGCGCGGCGTCGTCGCCCACCAGGAGGGCGCCTGGCCGTTTGCCGGCAGGTCTGCTGCGAGCGCGAAGTTCGAAGTGGCCGCCTTGTCCGAGGCTTGCGACCCAAGCGCTGCGGGCAACTCGCGAATGCGCTGGGCGGCGCGACCTTCAACGTCTGGAGACGTGCAGCTGTACGAGGCGTTGCGCTCGGGTTGCGGGGTCGGTGCAGGACGCAAGCTAGCGAATCGCGGCAAAGGATCTCGAGTGGATCTTCGAGCCCTTCTGGTAGTCTGCCATTGCCTCGCCTCCTATGTGAGCGGACAACGTCGACGTCGGCTGTCACCTTCACGGGGCGGGGGCTCTTTGTTTCAAGTAGGCGCCCACCTATTTACGGCTTCGGGGCGAGGGAGGCCGACTTAGCTTCAGGTCGTTTTAGGCAGAATTGAAAAACTCGTCGAGCTGTGTTGACTTATCGAAGAACGCATCCGCTCCGGCATCGAGGCACGTCTTTCGCACACTCTCCGTGGAGTAATTGGTTAGGACAGCGACGCGCTGATGGGTCTCGCGCCCCTGGCACCACCGCACGACCTCAATCCCAGAGCCTTCTGCCAGGAAAAGATCTACCACCGCCAGATCCCATTCCCCTTTGTGGCCTGCGAGCCAATGGACAGCTTCACCTTGAGACTGAGCAATTGCCAATACATTTGCATCGCCCAGATCCGCCAGCGCAGGGATTAGATGATCACGGATTTCTCGTTGTCTTCGACCAAGAACACGGTGAGGGGTAGAACACCCCTTCCCAGTTTTTCGTCCTCGGCATTGACTCTTATTCCCATCGCTCCCCCCAATGAAGCTCGGCCGGGCGGTCCAAATACCGTCGAACCTCGACCGAGTTTTTGCCAGCTGCTCGCATTGCCAACCTGAGATCTGTCTCGGTGACACCCATCTTGCGACACCAGTATTCAAGCTGCCAAGGCTCTTTCAAGACAATGACGGTTTGTTCGGAAACTCGATAATGGTGCATCCTGCAAGTCTGAGCCCGATGTGAACGTTGGGCGCGGGACGGCACGTCGACCGGAAGAAAGCGCTGACAATGTGTACTCTCCAACTGAAAAAGTCGGCAACGTGCCTTTGCCCCTTACCGCACTCCCGAATAGGACTTGACCGATAAGTGCTAGAGCCTGCCTCTGTCAGGGACCCGCCTACCCACAAGCACCCTGCGAGCATGGTTGCTGGTCGCCTAAAATACGCCTTGGTCTTATCTGCGCTGCTTGCTCTCGGCAACTCGGCTGCCGCAGAGCAAGGAGGGTACATTGACGGCAGGACGTGACGAAGAGGCGGGTTTGAGCAGGCGGCGGATAATTGAAGGAGGCCTCGCACTGGATACCCGCGACGTGGACCCCAAAGCTAGCGATGCCGGCGCTCTTCGGGACGTCCCCTCCGGGCGCATCGGGGTTCTCCGCCGAGCGCCCTGGGTGGGTGGATGCCGACACGCGTCGCCGCCGGGAGGAAGACGAAAAGTTTCAGCAAGCACTGCGACCGCAGTCCGGCACCTCGCAGAGCGGCGAGGGCTGAATTTCGTCTTGGACGACATGCTTTATGGATCTCCTCAAAACGACCTGACGAAAGAGGTGATCGAGGAGATGAATAAGGTTGGCTATTGATCGCCGGACATCTTCCGCGCAACTTTTGTCGGCCCCTCGTCGTCCTGTTGTCGCGCCTTTCACCAAGTCGAGATTAAGAGTGCATCGGCAGCCTCATGGTATTTCTGATTCAACAGAGCCAGAATAAGGACGTCGCGAAGCATCCAAAGCTCAATCCTATTGGCTTCGCGGCGCTAGCAGCCGAATGGTCGGCTACCCAGGCCGCTACAGCCGCTTGGCTATTGATAGCGCCTTCGGCAGTTCGCTCATCAACGCGTCACCACGAACCATCTCATTCACGGCCAAATCCAGCCGTGCTGCGGCTTGACGGGGAGACCGGGGGCTCTTGCTCACCGGCTGCGGCGTGTGAGCAAATACCAGCGCGGCCGACAGCACCGCCCCACCGATCGCTGCCATCTTCACCGCGCGAACCGGGTCCTCGTTGATGTACTCGGTCGCGCTAGCCTTGGCAGTTTCAAGCTGCGACTTTACGTCGCTCACTTTGCGTCCAGCCGCATCCACGGCGGCTTGGGCGTACGCTTTGGTTGCGTCTACGGCCTTCTCACCGGCCTGCTGCAGCTGGCCCGCGGCATTGGAGCCGGATTGCCGTGTCTGATCGGGGACGTCGGCTCCACCCTTGACACCGTTTGCGGCGTCGGACGCTGCGTTCTTCGCATCTCGTCCCGCATTGGGGGCACTTGTGTTCGATGAGTAGTCCATAGGTTTACTTCCTGAAAGCGGGCAACGGCGTTGCACGGAAATTGATATTTCGCTATTTCGTGGGAGCGACTGTCGCCATGTACCCTGTTGCGCTGTAGGTGGGGGTGCCTAGGGACAAATGCGAGCGCAAGGATTCTTGAGGAACTGCCTTGCAACGGCCTTTCCCGTGCAGGTTGCTGCCTACGGATTCTCAAAGGCATGTCCTATAGATGAGAGGATGAGGAGACTTGACGCTCGCTGTTTTTCAACAGGAGGACGTCATGAATCTAATGATTTGGCTTGTGATCGGAGGTCTCATCGGATGGGTAGCCAGCATGATTATGAAAACCAATGCTCAGCAAGGCATGATCTTGAATGTCGTCGTCGGGATTGTGGGTTCAATCTTGGGCGGATGGTTGGTGGGCCCGCTTCTGGGGGCAGGAACGATCAACCAGAATGATTTCAGCCTGCGAGGACTACTGGCGTCCCTAATAGGCGCGGTGATCCTTCTGGCGATCGTCAACCTGGTTCGACGAGGCGCAGTACGCTAAGGTCGGCGCGAGCAAGGAGGGGGCCTTCATGCTTGGCTCTGGTTCCGAGCCGCCGATTTAGGTCCCCTCGCTCGCCAGGTTTGGGGGATGCCAAGGCATCGAGGTGGTGTCCATCGACAAACTCGCAGTCACCATCGAGATCAGAGGTGCGGCCGGGTACCTGCGACGGGCAGAGTCGATGCTTATGATGTGAATGTCGCGCTGCTAAATGGGCGCCCTGTACTGCTGCAACGGGCGAGCTGGACCCAACTGGACCGAGTTAAGCTTCGCGCGTGCCTTAGTTACCTTTCTCGCTAGTGGGAGGCCGCCCTTCCGTGACGCCCTTCAAGTCAGCTCAGATGGAATGGACTCCCCACCCGAACGCCTCACCAACCACGTGAACCCAAAGGGGAGTCCATCCGACTGCCGGCTGCGTTTTCCTGAACTAACCCCTGACAAACCTCAGTCGACTGGCCCTTTTCTCCAGACGCGGACATCGCTTTGAGTCGTTCCGTTCTACTGTATGGAGGCTACCCGAAGTCGTCGCAATCGATGAACGGTTGAGTTTGTTTTTCACGACCAGTAGCGGAACCGGCATATGGCGGGTGGGCCCTTCAGCGAGTGTGAGGCATTGCGTGGTGGGCCACGCGGACGCGCGCCGCGTCATCTTCATCGAGCTGAAGCGCGCAGCGTCCCCGAGATAGCGGATAGCTCGATGTCGTTTGCCTTGGCCGTTTAAATTAGCACACACAGATGGCCGATCGCGTTGGCGCAGTCCACGGCGTCCGGGAGCAACCATCGCAGTCCTCATGCCTGCCGACTTGGGCCGCCGCGTCGACTGTCCCGTCGCCATTTGGAAATCCTGGCGAACGAGAATACCCCGCCCAGTACGCCTCCCAGCGACGAGAGGTGATTGACCGTGCGCAGCGCCTCCAGCGCAAGCTCCTGGACCACCACCCGCTCGCTGATCTCGTCGCCTTCACGGACGCGGGAAAGTGCGTGCATGACGTACATGCCCATCACGGCAGACAGGGCGAACAAGAACTCCCAATGCGCAAAGCTCAGCAGCGCCACTTCGTTTGTGCGCGCCGGTGACAGCCAGCGCATCACGACCGTGAGTTCGCTGTAGGTGAAATACTGTGCGATCGCGCCACCGGCGATGGGTGCGATGCCCCCGGCAACTGCGGCCACCAAGCCGATCACAGCCAAGTAGGACGTCCCTCGGTGCTGCGGCGCCAACTTGAGCCCGAGGTTCCCTGTGGCGAGACCAATTCCACCAGAGGCGAAGCCCATCACGACGTGCAGCAGGTACAGCAGGAACAGTTCGAAACGAGCGGAATGACCAAGATCGGCGAATACGAGGCCGAGGGTACCTACAAAGTACGCCGGCAACGCCACCGCCAAGATGGCCTTGTTCGAAAGTCGATCGGAGAGCTCGCCCCAGAGGAAAAGCGCGGCCGCGTTAGCCAGTTGGCTTGTGACCCATAGGGCGGTGACTGTGCTCAGGCTGTAGCCTAGCTGCTGCAGCAGATAGACGGTGATGAAAGGCGCGACCAGGTTGCTCGCCAAGTTCCAACTCCCAAGGACGAACAGAAGGCTACGGAAGTTTGGGTCCCGCAGCGGCTCGTCCAGCATTTTTCGCAGCGGGATCTTTCGCGCCCCTGAATGCATCACCGGCTCAGGCGTGCGCGCTAGGAAGAGCGTGCTGATCATTCCCGCGATGCCCGCACCAGCAAATGCCATCGCGAAGGCGTAGTTGCTTACCTGGAATGGAGGATGGTCCACCAGGAAGCCCGCCACCAAAGTGCTGGCGCAGGCCATCAAGCTGGCTGCCAGTAGGCGCCGCCCGAAGAACTTCCCCAGACTCGCCACGGGCAATAGCTGGTGAAACCAAGAGTTGACGGCGCA
The DNA here is from genome assembly GCF_030316845.1 of Variovorax davisae. GTDB lineage: Bacteria > Pseudomonadota > Gammaproteobacteria > Burkholderiales > Burkholderiaceae_C > Variovorax > Variovorax davisae. The sequence continues at coordinate 283,669 of NZ_JASZYS010000003.1, read as the reverse complement.
GGCAACGACAGCACCCAGCAACCCGATCAACAGCTGAGAAACGACGAGCAAGGGCAACCGCACACCTTGCGGAGCGAACGGCAAAAACGCAAGGAAGAAGATGATGATGCGAGCCGTGGTGGGCGCCGTCACACTGATCTTCTTGCGTTGCCGCAGCCGCTCCACCAAGAAGATGGTGGGAAGCTGCGCTGCTTGCACCGCAAAGGGTATGGCGGCGAGCAAACCGATCGTCAGCGGGCCAGCACCCAAGCTGAGTGCGAACGCAACGAGCACAACGCCGCCGGACAAAGCCGCGTGTGACGCTACCCCAGCCCGCGTCCCAGACCAGCGAGCGCTTGCCGGCCTCCAACTCTTCGGGCGAGACGGAATGTTGAGGGCGGAGCGAGAGCATTCGGTGTCGGCTAGGCGACGTGGTTTTGCGACTCTGCAATGGCTGCAACGGCAGCAGCCAGTAATACTTCGCCGCCATGAACGAGGAAGCTCGCTCCTTGGCCGGAGCCTGCCAGCTTGGGCATCATCAGCACGTTCACGCTGTAGCCTGCCACGGTGACGCTCATCCCGGTCTTGACCACCTCATTCCGAGCGTCCCGCAAGATTTTCAGCGCCGTTACTTCAGTCATCTCTGGATTCTGTTGGTTTGCACACGCATTGGGTTGTCGCCTGGCGAAGGACCTCGCGCCAACAGTGTGAGCATTTGTGGGGATTTGCTGCTCACTGAGAGGCACGACTCGGTGCCATTCGCGCGCGAGGGCGGTCGGCGGGGCCGTGCAGGTCAACCTAGATCAACGACTTGCGTCTCACACCGGATGTCGGATGTGGGGCGGCGCGCGAATATGGGAGCAAACCTTTCACGTCGTAACGGTTACGACAGTCGCCCGTCGATCACGTGTTGCTACGACCGTTACTTACCCCCCCAGCAGGGGCCTCCTTTGAGATAAATCCGCCCCTTTCCCCTGGAAACGCGTGCGAAGTCATGCACGGTTCATGCGGGTGGCGTAGCCTGCAAAGAACCGGTCTGCGGGCGCTGGTAGAGGATGCTTCAGCGCCATCATCCTAGTTGGTTTCCTCGATGCCGGCGGTCCGTTCCTCTATTTTTCCCTCTGTCATTCCTGCAGGGAGTTGAAATGGCCATCGACCTTTTGAGAGAGATTGCGTCTTCACCGCTGCCGAAGTCTTTCCGGTCGCCTGACGAAATCGACCAGATCAGGCTTCTTCGCGCCGCCGGCTTGGTGATTGCATTTGTGCCCGCTCGGACCGGCCCCGACTCGCTAGCTGGACCTGAACACACCGCTCAAGTGCTGGCCGTGACCGACAAGGGCAGGCAGGAACTCGAATCCAGCCGCTATCCGGACGAGGAAAGGGGGAGCAGTCAATCGAATGGCAACTGGGCGCAGCGGCTGCGATCGGCCGCCGATCGTGTCCGCCAAGCGCTTCAATAGGCAGCCCCGCCCTGAAGTCTCGCCTTATTTCTTCATGGGCTCGCCAGCTGTGCCGCTCTTCGTCATGGAAGCGCCATCCTTTTTCATGAGGTCGGCGCACATGGCGTCCTTCTTCATCTGAACATCGTTCGTTTTCGCGCCGGCCGGCGACATGGCCATGTGCTCCTTGCACTGCTGCATGGTCATGACTATGGTCGTACCGCTGGTTGAGCCGTCCTTTTTCATCGCGTCTTGGGCGAAGGCGCTGCCGATAGCCAGCCCCATGCCTAGGCCCAAAAGGGCTGTCGTAAAAAGTTTCATGTTTGTCTCCTGATATTTAAAAAAATCAGATTCTCGCCAGAGATTCAGGCCGCAATCGGAGCCCCGCCTGCAAAGCTGTAGGCAGCGACCCACTGCGCTGACGCTTTTAAGTGCCGCATGCGCAAGTGAGAGCAAGAGCCCTGTACCTTGCGAAAAATGACGGCGACGCCCTTCATTTCGAAGACCAATGGAAGCAAAGCCGCGGCGAGCACATCTACCGCGGATCTCTTTTTGGGGAATCGATCCCCAGGCCTCACTTGGCGGGGCCGCGGGGGGCTTCGGCCGGTGCTATCGAACCGACGCCCCCTCTTAAAGCTCGCGGAAGGCGGTGTCCCCGGGCTTTCGAGCGCATCGAACAGATATTCGGGTTTCGCTGCGTCGTGGTGCCAGGAAGGGCAAGCCCTTCTCATCCACCACTTTGCGGGAACAGTCGGATCGCATCGCTCAGGTCCAGACCCAGGCTAGTGAGCACTTCGACAGGTTTTTCTTTGAGCTCGGGGTTCGATCCGCGACCGGACCTCCGCCGACTTCAGCTTTCTCAGTTCGACATTCGCCTGCATGGTGTTTCCTGAATGGGTAGTTACGCGGAAGCCATCCCAGCCCATCAATTTCGCGAGTGATGAGTAAAAGGAGCAAGGCAATGTAGCCACAAGCAACCCATCGCGGGAGACTAACCTTGCCTCGGCAGCGGTTGCCTTTTATTTGAGCAGGCCACTGCAAAAGGGCTCAAACGCCGACCCCGACCAGATCAATGCATCGGCCAAGGAGAAATATGCTCACCTTATCCACAGAATCGGTGTGCAACCGTAGGCCGAAGGACGCCTCAGATTGAGAAAGCGTCCCACAAATGCGCTGTTTGGCAAGCGCAAATTGCTAGAGTGGCAATCCGCCACGCAACCTAGGATCAGCATGAACAAAGACCAAGTCAAGGGTACTGCAGAGAAGGCCAAGGGCAGCGTCAAGGAGACAGTCGGCAAGGTCGTTGGCAGCGACAAGATGGAAGCCGAAGGAGCGGCCGACAAGGCCGCTGGGTCGGTCCAAAAGAAAGTTGGCGATGTGAAGGAAGCTGCCAAAGACGCGGGCAAGACCCTGACGAAAAAGCCGTGAGGTTTTCGACAGCGAGTTGGCGCTGTTGCTCGAGGACGTGAGCTTCGACCTTCACGGGCTTGGCCGCGGCATTCGACGGCCCGTGCCCCTCTTCTGTTGCCGGTCGGGCTTTCGGTGCGGCGCATCGAGTTCGTCACCCCTGCGGGCACCAATCCCTGAAGCACGCGACCCAGCAGGGCCGCCGAAGACCAACACCTGCTCCTCCGACGCCGGCGCCGGCGTCGGTGGGGTCGTTTCGCTCCAGATGGTCACTGACGCCATCGCGAACCCTCTCGGCTTCACTGTCACGGCGGTGTGGCTGATCTGCCCTTCGCTCCGCCTCTCTCCGACGCATAGCGGCATCCCTGCGCGTGCGCTCGTCCTCGTCCTCACCCGGTCCCTTCGCTTCGCTCTCGGGCTGCGGCTTCCGCTCCGCTCCTTCCTACAGCGCTTGACTGTCGCTGGCCATGCGTCGAGGCGGCTCCGAAGAGCAGATTTTTTCAACCCACACCAGAAGGCCAGTCATGAGCGGAGCGACCACACGAATCACCAACACTCTTTTCACCGCGGCCGTTCCTTCCGCACCTCCCGAGGCTCACCAGAGCAGCGGGGGGGGCGGGGGCAAGAAAGCTGTCGAAACTCCCGCTGCTTTGCTATGCGCTGGTGCCGAGCAACGAACCAGGCGCCGAATCGTTTTGATCAAGGCAGGGGAGCGCGGCTACTACGTGACCGGCTTTGACGGGCAGGCGATGGAACTGGCCGAGGCGCGGATTCTGGTCGACCGCCTCAATGTGGGGAGGGGGCGTGACAGAGGCCCAGCATCAGGCCATGGTCGCCGGCTCGGCCTTGGCTTTCATGTTCCCGCTGCTGACCCAGACCACCCGTTGAACGGGGGCACCCTGCGGACGGTAGATGCCTCGATGGCGAACGCAGAGCAAGGCGGTGCGATGAACGCGCAGACGCGGGGGCCGGCGATGCCCGAGGGCATGGAGGCGATTTCCAAGGAGCAGTTTTTCGCAATGCTGAGCGCCGATCCGCGCGACATCATGCCGAGCAACCGCGCGCCGGACTACACGTCTGGGTGACGAAGGGGCGGGAAGTCTGGGGCTGGCCCACACTCGGCTGGAAGTTCCCGTGCAATTCGCGGTTCTGAGCAGCGCTATCGCCAAAATCACCCGGGAAGCTGCATGACTCGCATCGAGCTCGACGGCGACACGTGGCCGATCCTGGCCGAAGGTGCCACTCGCGACGGAAGACCTACTGCCATCTTGCCAGCACCACGCGCTGCAGCCGCCAGCAGCGCAATGGCGCGGTACCTCTGCAAATGGGCGACTGGATCGATCAAGCCTCGATCCGAGGCCGCTGCGGCGCAGCAGGAGGAGCATCGGAGGCCTTCGACCGCATGACTTTCCAGGCTGCGCGAGAGCGCGCCGAGGCACTGTGGGAGGTTCCAGGGTTGCAAGCGAAGCGCTCGGGGCTTTTTCCCGTGGCGCGATGGGCCTGACGCCCGACGCCGTGAAGGCGTCGCTCGAAGGGAGGCGGCAGGGCTGCGTTCGGTGCGTCGGCACTGGGAGCCATCTGCGCGATTTCAATCGCCAATATACGAAGAAGTTCCAGCGGGCGTGCGGCGCGAGAATCGGCGCGCAGCGAAGGCCTCATGACCCGCAAGGCATGATCCGATGTCATGGCCCTGCACCGCCACTCGGCCGGGAGGACGATACTCCAGGGGCGTGAAATCTTAGGAGTGTTTTAGGCCGTCCGATGTTGGGGCACTGTTGGGATGGGCGGTCTGACAGGAGCCCGCTGCGCCGCAAAGGGTTGTCGTCCGACGCCCGGTTCCAACGCGCTTGGCAATGATGGCCTTCGTTCGTGTACTCGCATTGAATTCCCATGCCCTCGCCCAGCCCCAACCTGCTGCGCCGCCATCCGGTCTGGGCCACCCTGGCGGCGCTCGTTGCGCTGCTCGTCGCGTTCGTGCTGCTGTTCGACTGGAACTGGGTGCGCCCACCGCTCGAACGCTACATCTCGAAGAAGACCGAGCGCGAATTCCGCACTTCGGACCTGCACGTCAGGCTCGGCTTGACGCCCACGATACGGATGCGCGATGTCTATTTCGGCAACGCCGCGTGGTCGAAGGACGAGCCCGCCATGGCCCAGGTCGAGATGGTCGAATTTTCGGTCTCGCTGCGCGACCTGCCCGAGAAGATCCTGGTGCCGAGGGTCGCGCTCACGCGGCCCAACCTGGTCTTCGAGCGGCTGCCGGACAACCGGAAGAACTGGATCCTCTCCGACCCCTCCGATACCTCGCCCAGCAAGCTGCGCATCAGCACGCTCTCGGTCGACCACGGCCGGCTGCGCTACATCGACCATGGCGAGCCCTTCGACCTGGACATCCAGGGCACGACCTTCGACCCGGCGGCGCAGCAGAAATCCAAGGACGCCGACGCCAAGCCGGACAACAGCCGCTCCACCACCCAGTACGACTTCAAGGGCAGCTACCACAAGGCGAAGTTTTCGGGCCAGGCACTCACGGGCGACGTGCTGAGCTTTCAGGAATCGGGCGTTCCGTTCCCGCTGCAGGGCCGGCTCGATGCCGGCACCACACGGGTGGCGGTCGACGGCACGATCGCCGATGCCGCGAACATCTCGGGCATCGACGTCAAGCTCCGCATCGAAGGCCAGACCCTCGCCAACCTCTATCCGTTCCTGCTGCTGCCCCTGCCGGCCTCGCCGCCGTACCGGCTGCAGGGCCACCTCGTGCTCAAGGGCAATCGCTACACGATGGACGATCTCGCCGGCAAGATCGGCTCGACCGACGTGACCGGCAAGGGCGCCTACGTCGATCGAAAGCCGCGTCCGCTGCTGACGGCCGACCTCCACAGCAAGCTGCTCGACATGGCCGACCTGGGTCCGCTGGTCGGGGTGCAGACCAAGGAAAGCGGCGGCAAGCCGAAGGCCTCCCAGGCCGAGACGAGCAACCGGCCGGCCGCCAAGGCCAAGGAGAAAGCGGACGACCCGAACCATGTGCTGCCCGCTGGCAGCTTCGATGGCAGCCGGCTGCAGAAGATCGATGCCGAGGTCGACCTGGTCGCCACCAAGCTCGTGGTGCCCGACGCGCTGCCCCTGGAGAGCCTCAAGGCCTCGCTGCGGCTGCGCGATGCGCAGCTCAGGGTGGACCCGCTCGACTTCGGTTTCGCCGGCGGCACGCTGGCGGCCAAGGTCGCCCTCGATGCGCGCGAGCCGACGATCAAGTCCGACGTGCAGGTCGACCTGCAGCGCATTCGCGTCGCCGAGCTGTTGCCCGACAGCTCGGCCCTGATCGCCAAGGGCGCGGGCCGGGTCGGCGCCACGCTTCGACTCAAGGGCACGGGCAACTCGATCGCGGACGCGGCCGCGAAGGCCGACGGTCGCATCGCCGCCACCGTGGTGAACGGCAGGATCTCGAACCTGCTCGACGCGGCGAGCGGACTCAACGGCGGCAAGGTGCTCGCGCTGCTGGCCGGCGGCGACAAGGACATCGTGATCCGTTGCGGCGGCGTGAACTTCGACGTCGCCAAGGGCCGCGGCAAGTCCACGCTCTTCGTCGTCGACACCGAGCAGACGCAGGTGCTGGGCAGCGGCAGCTTCGATCTCGAACACGAGCGCTTCGACATGACCGTCGCGCCCAAGCCCAAGGAATTCGGGCTGCTGTCGCTGCGCACACCGGTGCGCCTGCACGGCTCCTTCAAGCAGCCGGCATTCGGTCGTGAAGGGTCCGCTCGCGGCTCGCCTGGGCGCAGCACTCGGGCTCGCGGCTGTCAACCCGCTGGCCGCCCTCGTGCCCCTGATCGAAACCGGGCCGGGCGAAGAAACCAATTGCGGCGACGTCCAGCGCCAAGTGTCGGGTGCGGCGCGCCAGGCGGGCGGGCCGAAGACCGCCCGCAGCCCGGTGGGCGCGAAGCCATGAGGTCGTCGCCGGTTCTGAGGCGCTGCGATGGGGCCGAGCCGCTCGATTTGTACGATCTGCACGCTGGTTGGCGTTGCGCGTACCCGGCGCCCTACCCGGACGACAACTGGGACGCGCCCAAACATAGCCTGGATCGTTCAGTTCGCAACACCTACCGAAGCCAGTGCGAGTGCCCGGCCCCACCGGGCCCTTGCCGCATGTCTTGGATTCACAGCCGATGCCCTTGGCCGGATGCGACGGGGCTGCCGACCGGGATCGCGAGCTTCGTACGAAGTTTTCAGAATGCTCACCACTCCGTGGCTCTAAATGATAGTCGGCGCTCGCAAGCTCGCATTTGACGAGGCATACCGAACGAGCCCCCGCGGCCGCGCCAGAGCGACCAGCAGGTTTTTACTTAGCAGCCGTCCTGGCCAATTGCTCCGCGTGCTTCAGATGACCTTGCACTACTGGCAACATTTTTCCCGCCAAAGCCTTCAAATCAGCGTCATTTGCATCCGCCTGAACTTTCTTCAAGAGCTTTTCAGTGGATTCATGATCTCCCACTCCAGCTTGCTTGACGTAGCGTGAATCGAAGGTGTCTCCTTTCAGGGTCTTAAATTCGACCATAGCAGCCTTATGTTTGAGATCAGGACTATCCGGCAAGTCAATGGCCTTGGAAATGCCCAGGGTCTTGACCTCATTCAGTGCCTTCGTATGGTCGTCGACCATCATCTGAGCGAACTTCTTGATGTCGGCGTTCTTGGATTTTTCCATTGCCAGCCTACCGGTTTCGACCTCTGCGATATTGGCCGCGGCGATGTCCTTAAGCATGGACGAATCCGCGCTATCCAACTTACCCTCCGCCACAGAAAACTGAGAGAAGGTCCCCACGACAATCACTATAGTCACTGCGGCCAGGGACTGAACATGTTTTTTCATCCGATACTCCTTCGTGGTAATCATGGCAGTTCGCCCACCGTGAGCCTTCGTGTTAGCAGGCCCTGTAGTCCGTAGGCAGGTTGAGGGGTAGGAAGGGGAAGCGCTGCGATGGCTGCGATTAGTCCCCCACTCTGCTCAATCGTGGCGGATTGGCCGCTGCGAAAAAAGGGGCACTCCCCATGGCTTACTAATGGCAGATCGCTCGTCCGCACCGGCACGCGCGACTTACGTGGCGGCGGTGGAGCTGGCAGCGTCCGAGCTGGTTGTCGAGGCCGGCGACGGGGACCAACTCTCGCATCGGCTTGGCAGGCTACGGGGCTGCGTGAAAGGAGACGGACTCAGCGCGCGACAGTGGAAGAGCGCTCACACGCATGACGAAACACAACGATTCAACATATGCAAACTCCGTGAAGCTTGTGGATTTCAGGCGAAGGCCGGGTAGCAGCGCGCGAGGAATTCGCTGACCACGCGGTTGAAGTGCTCGGGCTCTTCGAAATACGCCGAATGTGCGGACTGCGGAAAGTCGTAAAGCTCCGCGCCCGGAATCAACGTCGCCACGTGGCGGTGGCTGTCGGGCGTGAGGAAAAAGTCCAGGGCGCCCCCCATCATCAGAGTCGGCACGCCGTAGCCTATGAAATCTTGCGGGTGCAGCTTGACGTCGTCGTCCTGCATGCGGCGTGCGTTAAACGGTTGATTCAGCAAGCGGATCTGGTCATAGAGGAATTTCATGCCCGGGTTCTGTTCGATGAAGTGCGGCGCCAACAAGCCAGTGGCAACGCCGCGGCCCGCGCGGTTCATGAAGCGCTCGCCGGACTCCTGGAGCACCTTCCAGTTCTGTTCGGAGTAGGCGGGCGTTGGCGAGCCGGTTAGCACGAGGCTCGCCACGCGATCGGGGTGGCGAGCCGCCAACGGCAGGCCTGCCCACGCGCCTAACGACTGACAGACGAACGCGGCTTTGTCGATGCCTTCGGCGTCGAGGATGGCCCGCATGTCGTCAGGAAAATATTTGGGATGCACGTCCTCAACCGGGCACTTCGAATTCTTAAAGCCGCGCAGGTCGACGGTGATGACGCGGTATTGCTTCGCGAAGTGCGGAACCTGCTGGAACCACGAGAGGGTGTTGCCTCCGCCTCCATGCACGAAAACGATGGGGCGACCCTCGCCGTGGACTTCGTAGTAGAGCTTGATGCCCTTCGAATCTGCAAAAGACATGTCAAGGATCTCATGGTTGCAGCCAGATGCCGGTCCCGACGGCCGCAGGGAAGGCCGATCCACAAGCCATTGCACTTACGCTAGCACCGACCATAGATACAGGATCAAGCCCGACCGGGCACAAGACGGGGCAAATAGGTATCGCACCAATTCCCAGTACGCCGCCGTGGCCAGCCGCTACTCAAGGCCTGCCTTTCCAGGCTGTGGAAAGAGTGAACGCTCGGCGTCAAGCCAGTCGTCGAGCTCGCTCCCTGGCGGCAGGCCACCACGCCGTTCCCAAGCCGCATGAGCGGCTTCGCGGATGCGCGTCTGGCGTTGTTCCTCGTCTTCCGCCTCATCGGCCTGTTGCCCGGCTTTTGAAGGCTCTGGGGTCCCGGCTTTCGGATCGATTCCCTGGATCGGGTTGTGCGTCAACTCCTGGCCGATCTCGACCACCTTGTTCTCGTTGGCTTGGTCGCGGAATTCGGCGGGCTCCTTCTCGGTCGCCTTCTCCATATTGCGCTTGACCGCCCCCCGTTCGGGGTCGGACGCCTGGCTGTCCTGCTGATTCCTGGTATTCACGAAGAACTCCTAGTTATGTCCAAGGGCACGCCGTCACGGTGTCCGGCGACCTTGTCGGCGTTTCTCGATGCGGGTCGCACTTACTCTAGCGCGAAAACGAAGCGTGGGCCCGCTGGATCCTGGTCTACGCCGCCGCGAGTATTCGCTGCTCGAGCGGTGGCTAGGCGGGGCAATCGACAATGGTGAAGTCCACGCGGCGGTCGGGTGCATCGACGACGTCGTCGGTACCGCTGCCCACCAGATTTTTCCGCGAGCCCATGCCCACGGTCCGGGTCCGGCTCGCCAAGTCGTTCGAATCGGCAGTGAGCTTCTGGCGGATGAGCGAGGCGCGCCTGGCCGACAAGGTGTCATTGGCGGCCTCCGGCCCGGTCTTGCTGGAGTGGCCGACGATGTCCATGCAAATCTTAGAGATGCTCGCCTGCCGAGCAATCTGGCGCAGCCACATGCTGTAGGCACTGGTGAGTCTCGGGTCGGCCCAAAACTCGGTGCTGCCCGGGTTAAAGAGGAACTTCACGCTCAGGTTTTTCTGCTTGAGCCCGTAGGCCGCCAGGCGCCCGAAGGCCTCCTCGGCCTCGGCAGCCCGTCCGAGCTTTGCGCTGCTTAGATAGATGCCATTCAGGACCCGGATCTGGTTGCCGGCGGGGGTGCCATGCAGCTTGCGGTACTCGGCGAGCGCGTCCGCGTAGCGGCCGGCGTTGTACAGCGTGGCCGCTTCGTTGATCGCCGTGCCCGCGGCAATGCGTCCGAGATACGTAGCGTCGCCCGCCTTGCCAGTGGGCGTGCTGGTGGTGCGCAAGTAGCCCTCCACCGTGTCATCCTTCGTCAGCACCGGGCTGTCGCGATAGTAGTTCAGCGGCTTCATGTCGATACCGTCTTGGCGCGCAAGGGCAGAAGCCTGGGCCACCACGAGGCCGGTCTTGATGTCCAGCAAGGCGAAGTTCAGCCGGTAGCCACCCTGGGCACGTGCGATCGAGCCGACGAGCAGATAGTGGGCGGAAGCCATGCTGCCCGACTCGAAGGGGAGGAGGTCGAACTGCGGCGCCTTCCGTACGCGCTCGCCGAGAGAGCGGTCAATTCGCTGGGTCGCCACGGTCTGCTGCCCGCTGTCAGCGTCTAGCGTGGGATCGAGTACGACAGTCTGCTTTCCTGGCTTGGCAAGGAACATCGGGAGGGTCTGCGTTTGCTCGAAGAGCGTATCGGTGGCCGCGTGAATGGCGCGGTCGAATGACACGGCTTGGGCGCTCGCCACCGGCGGCGTGCTGCAGCCCGTCAGCGTGGACATGGCGCCGACACCCAGCAGCAGGCTCGAGAGCAGCGGGATGGCGAGAAATGGGCTTCTCACTTGCATTCGGTCCTCTGAAAGGTGATTTCGTCGGCGCTTAGGCCGTCCAGCGACGACTTGAGCACGAGATCGCTGCAACGATGCTGTCTCCCTGTGTCGGTCACATCGGCCTTGGACTTGCCTTCTGCTGCACGAGGCGGGTCGGCCCTGTCTAGCGCGCCTGTAGAGAGCGTCGCGCGCATGGGCGCGGGCTTGGCCGCCGTAACGGCGGCGCGTTCCGGGGCAGCACGTTCGATGGGTCGGTGGGCCCTCGGACCAGGCGTATCGGCGGGCGCGCGTGCCGGCGGCGGAGATAAAGTTGGTAAGGGCACAGCTAACGAGGTAGTTGTTCCCGTCCGCCGCGCCGCCGCAGAGGGTGATGCCGGAGCCGGCATGTCCGTCGGACGTGCTTCGTCAGTGGCCTGCCCGGACCGAGCCACGAACCACGCAACAGAGCCGATCGTCAAAGCGAGTGCGAGCAGCGCCGTCGGCGCGACGCAGACTCGGCGCCCCGGTGCCTCGGCCGGCGCGGGCTCCGCCGTTGCCGGAGAGATGTACAGAGTGGTCCAGCCGTGAGTCGCGAGCAACGCCCTGCGCAGCGAGGCACGCCGTGCGCCTGCAGCCCGGCCGTCGCTGGGGGGCGCTTCGGACATCCCCTGCCCACGTGTTACGGTGGATTGGGCGCGCCGCGCCGCAGCGGGGTCGTCAATCAGCGCCCGAAACTGCGCCACGTCCTGCGGCCGGGATTCCGGACGCAAGGACAGAGTTGAATCAATGGCATGCAGGAATGCTTTGCTGTAGCGTCCGCGATGTGATGCCGAGAGCGGCTCGAACGCATCGCGGACCACACGCGCCGCGGAAGCCGGTGGCAAGCGCCCTGTGATTGCGTGATAGATGACCCCAGCGAGCGCGTACAGATCGGTCCAGGGCCCCTGCACCATTTCCCCGCCGTACTGTTCGATGGGCGCGAAACCCGGTTTGAGCACCGCTGTGAGGCCCTGTGTCATGTCGGTGATCACGCGACGAGCAGCCCCAAAGTCGAGCAGCACGGGGCCGGTGCTGGTGAGCAGGATGTTGTCAGGCGAGATGTCTCGGTGCAGGCACTTGGCCTGATGGAGTGTCGAAAGCGCGTCCAACAAGGGACACAGCCACTCTCGCAATTTCTTCTCGGATGGCGCGTGGGTCTCGCTCGCAAACGCCTCCTTCAGGGTCGGGCCCTCGTAGTACGCCATAGCCATGTAGGCCGTGCCATGAGCTTCCCAGCACCGGAATACCTTGAGAAGCGCGGGGTGATCAAACCGCGCGAGCAGCCGAGCTTCGTTGACGAAGCTCTTGCGCCCCGCCTCGAAGGTGTCGCGATGGCGCTCAGAGCGCATGGTAACCGCCAGCGTCCCGCTGTCGCGAACGGCCAACGTGGCAGGCATGTACTCCTTCAGCGCCACGTGACGTTCCAGCACCGAATCCCAAGTGAGGTACACGATCCCGAACCCGCCTTGGCCCAGGAGTCGCAGGATCTTAAAACCCTCGATGACCGTTCCGTTCGGCAGTCCGTGCGTGGACGTCGCACTTTCCGACGGGGATTCCACGCGCGTGAATGAAGAGGTTGCCGGGTATTGCGGCGCGTGCGGGAGCATCAGCGGCTGCGCATCGGCTAACGTACCCTTGAGCGGCCCGATGCAAACGAGGCAGAATCTGGCGGCCGCCCGGTTGGTAGCGCCACAGGCTGGGCAAATGGCCTCTTCCAGCGCTGGCTGCCGACCGGCGACCGCCCTAAGCGCGCGCTCCGTCACCGCGACTGGCACCGGCGATTCGCTCATGGTCGAGCAGGTATCCGCAGGGTACGGGTCACGCCACAGCCAGTCTCCGGGCGCTCTTGCCAATCCGGCTTTTGCGTCCGCCGCCCGGTGGGTTCATGCTGTTCATCGGGGAAGTATCGGCTCTCACATTCAACCGCGCATACGTTCGTTTGCAGAATCAGCTGCGAATCGTGATCGTTATCACGAGGACAGGCGTTCTGATTTATCTGCATATCCGGACCGTGAGATCGTCTCGCGCTCGGCCAGGGCCTTTGATCGCTTTCTGTTGATCGCCTCCGAGGGCTCTGGCTTCCAGCGGCAGGCTCGCGCGGGCAATGCGCAGTGGCTCTGGCTCGCCCGTGATCGCACGGATCGGTGCAGTCGGCAACTGCACGGACACGTTCAACACCGCTGCAGACTCGACGCCGCAAGCATGCGCTTCCACAATTCAAGCCAGGGCTTCCAATCATGTCTGCCTGTCAGGGTGAATACATCGCTCGCTGGCAGAGCCTCTGCGAGAACTTGCACCACGGGAGCGTTCCAGTCTTGAAGTCCATAGCCCACGTAGATAGGGAATTGAGCGCGTCCTCTCCGCGAAAGATCGCCCAGACTGCGCCATGCCTGCGTCTCGAGCGCCATACCGAACGGCGGCTCAGAGGGCGCACGCCAACGCTTGAGACCGCCCCCACGCGCGATTGCTTCGGCGGCGCCTGCGTTGCCGAAATAGGGAGAAATCAAGAAGAGGCCGGCCACATCGGCGGGATGCGCATCAGCATATAAAACTGCCCCGAGACCACCGAGCGAAATGCCTGCCAGCCAAATGGATGTGTAGCCTTTCGCCTGCGCAGGTGCGATCACGTCGGTTCGCAGGCGCTCCACAACGGTGTGATCGATGTAGTAGGCGCTGTGTGCGTCTGCCCGGACCAAGTCGACGTTCAAACGCAGGGACCGCACGGCCTCGACGAATCCGTGAGTTTCCAGTTCGCGCACCGGCATCGCCCGTCCCGGAAGTATGACCAAGAGGGTGCCCGTCCCCCTTGCGCAACTGGCCGCGTCAACGTGCACGGGTATCGGAACTGAGGCATCGCGAAGGAGGGCACCGCAACCCCCCATGCACAAGGTCGCCACAATGGAAATCAAGTGACCGCAGACGGTGTGCAACCGCGGTAACGGCAGCCAGACCCCCCGGGAAAACTGGTCGATGCTCACCGGCTGCTGCCCAGCAGGGCGCCGTCCCATGCGTCAGCGACTGCGGTGCGAGATACCGTCGATTGCAGTCAACCCCCGCCGATGCCTGCCGTTACCGTTCCAGTGCCATTGCAATCCACGCAAGTCTTGCCCGCATCGTCGCGACCACTGCCCCCGCAATGAGGGCAGACATCTTCGCCGGTCCCCGGTGTACCCGCGGGCGCGTCGTCGCCAGGTGCCATGGGAGGCTGACTTCCGAGGGCGTCGCCGATTGAGTCTCTGGTCATGTTGATCTCTCCTTGACGGCGAATGCTTGCGTCTCTACAGCGCTTCCACTATGAGAGACTCGCCACGTTTTCTGTAGGACGACCTATGGCCTCGGTCGTGCAGGCAATCGGCACGCCTTGGGATCGGACCTGCTGGGTGTATCGGAGATTGACGGCGGCGAGCTTGGTACGCGTCACTAGCGCCTCCATCAGTTCGTCGCCCTTCGAACGATCTGCGATTCCTTTATTCCTTCCGAGTTCGCGCGCGGGCTTTGCTACGTTGGGCTATGGAATCCCTCTCCAACGGCATGGCGCTCGTGGAGCCGACGGGGCCGCCGCCTTAGCGTATCGGTGCCTTGCCCCAGAAAGCTGCCATAGCCTGGAGTCGTTCAGTCTCTTCGGTATTCGTTGTTGTCAACGATGAAAACGGAGTTCGCTCACGGAGCGTCGCCGCCCCGGACCGCGCTGTCAGTGCGGAGCACTGGGTGAAGCGGCGGATCTCAAACCTGACCAAGCGCAAGATAAAAAGAGCCCGTGCAGCGGCGCCGCACGGGCCGAGAACCCCCGGCGGCCCTCACAGCCCTAGGGGATGGGGTTAACCCTACCACGACGAGGAGGCAAAAAGAGGTTGTCTAAAGACATGCGGGCGTTCGTCACTCGGGTTTGGGTGTCCCTCCGGTCGCCGGGTCGCTTCAGGGAGGCTTCTTGATTCGAATACCGTTCGGGCTGCACGCGCTCGATGGTTGACCCGGTTGTCCGGTTGGCGGAACCCCGACCCCGTCGCGGATCAGGCCACAAGGCGGGATCAAGCTCTTTGACGCCCGGGATGCTGATTTTCTCGTCGTGCTTTTGGAAAAACAGCTCGCCCGTGACGCCGCTGGGGCCGCGGACCAGTGAGCAAGGGCGGGACCTTCAAATGAGGCAGTATCCATTCCGCGACCGACTCGTGATCAGGTCTCCGTTTGGCCATGGACGCCAAGGAGCAGACTACCGATCTGAGGTCGCGCGACACCCTCTAAACAGTGTGGTGGTCAACCCGGCTTGTGTTCCCATTGCCCGGAAAACAGGGCGCATCGCTTACTCGCCTACAGGGAGAGTGCCGACCCGCTGATCTTCGCGCGAGATCCGTCGCGCGATATGTGGTGGGCTGGGCTTTGCATTTGAGTCGTCACCCCCAGCGGTGCCGTCTGATCAGGACCACGTTCATGAAAGCCCTCGTCTATCACAGCAGCAAGGAGACCATTCTCAATCCGAAGGGCATCCGCCTAAGCGCGGCGCTCTTCGGCTTTTCCCGCTCCTATTGGGGAGTCCCCGGGGGGCAGGCCGAACTGGTTCGGGTGCCCAAAGCTAACGTGGACCCTATCAAGATCCCACATTCTTGAGCGACGAAAAGGTGCAAGGCGGCCGCCACTGCACGTGTCGATCCCCCGCGCCGTACAGGTGCTGAAGACTAGGAGGCAAGGATGACAATGCTCAATTGGGCGAGACGGTTGCAGCAGCTGCCGAATGTCCCGGTGCTTCGCTCGGCAATGCTCCGGTTGAAAGCCGAAGAGTTCCTCACGCCGGAAGGATTTTGCAAGTATTTTGGCGTCTTCGAGAGCTTCGACGCCGCACGTGCTTGGCTGCCCCCCAATGAAGGATTCGACCACGCGGCATTGGCCCGAGGCTACGATGAGCACGCCCATCATGTCTTTGCCTATGACTATCCCGTCATGTGGTGGCTTCATCACGCTTTTAGCGATGGCTCCAGAACGGTGCTGGACATCGGCGGCTCCTTTGGCGTGCACTACTATGCCTATCGGCGGTATATCGAAATGCCGGAGGACCTGATCTGGGAGGTAGCCGAGTTGCCGGCAATGATTGCCCTCGGCAAGGAGTTTGCCGCTCAGAAGGAAACCGCGCTTCGTTTCACTGGCGATATCCAGGAGGCCGGAAGGCACGCCAGCATCTGGCTTTCCTCGGGTACCCTTCAGTACATGGACGGAGGTCGAATAAGTCGCTTGCTCGGGATCGCCGGGGCGCGACCGTCTCACATCCTGCTAAACAAACTCCCGATCTATGAAGGAAGCGACATCGTCACGGCCCAGAACATCGGCTATGGCTGCTACTCGCCGGTGCAGGTCTACCACCGCGCTAGCTTCATCAGTGAGGTCGAGAATCTTGGCTACACGCTGAGGGACGAATGGAAGGTTCATGAGAGAAGCATGTGGATTCCAGGGCACCCGGAGTGCACCATACAGGCTTTCTCAGGATTCTATTTTTTGCTGGCAGGTTAGTTTCTCTCGTTGCATGGAAAACAAGATGATCTCCGCCGCAGGCGCCAACCCATGCACCGAGCGTTGAGCGCGCAATCGGGGCTTTAGGTCTTTGCCGTGCCACGACTGCCCTCCCAGCGTTGACATAGAGCGCGGGGGGATGCAGCCCCTTGTCGCCGCTCTGCCGAGAGAGGAGCCGCCCTGATAGCGCCGAGGTCGCTTCGTTTCAGTCTTGATCTGCACCGTCGCGGTCGGCGGCGCTCTTTGTTTAAGATGATCACGGATTTTCTCGTTGTCTTCGACCAAGAAGACGGTGAGGGGCAGAAGACCGCTTCCCAGTTTTTCGCCCTCGGCATTGACTCTTATTCCCATCGCTCCCCCCAATGAGGCTCGGACAGCGGGCGATCCAAGTAACGACGAACGTCGACCGAGTTTTCTCCGACTGCTCGAATCGCCAGCATGAGATCCGTCTCCGTGACGCCCATCTTGCGACACCAGTACTCAAGCTGCCAAGGCTCTTTCAAGACAATGACGGTGGGGTCGTCCGGACTCGATAATGGTGCATCCTGCAACTCTTGAGCCCGACGTGCTCCTTTGGCGCGGGACGGCATGTCGACCGAAGCTAAGAAAGCGCTGACAAGGTTTACTCTCCCCCTTAAAGGTCGGTAACGTGTCTTTGAGTAGCGGGGGGGGGGACACCTTTCCGCAGTGCTGCCGAGGATTTCACCGATAAGTGCTAGAGCCTGCCTCTGTCAGGGAGCCCGCCTACCCACAAGCACCATGACAGCATGGTTGCTGGTCGCCTAAATTACGCCTTGGTCTTATTTGCGCTGCTTGCTCTCAGCAACTCAGCTGCCGCAGAGCAATCAGGTTACATTGACGTGCGCCGGATACTGAGGGAGACCAGCGGGAAGGCAGCAGGACGTGACGAAGAGGGGGGTTTGAGCAGGCGACGGATAATTGAAGAAGCCCTCACACTGGATACCCGCGACGTGGACCCCAAAGCTAGCGATGCCGGCGCTCTTCGGGACGTCCACTCCGGGCGCATCGGGTTCTCCGCCGAGCGCCCTGGGTGGTTGGATGCCGACACGCGTGGCCGCCGGGAGGAAGACGAAAAGTTTCAACAAGCACTGCGAACTGCAGTCCGGCACCTCGCAGAGCGGCGAAGCCTGGATTTCGTCTTGGATGACATGCTTTATGGGTCTCCTCAAAACGACCTGACGCAAGAGGTGATTGAGGAGATGAATAAGGTTGGCTATTGATCGCCGGAAAATCATCTTCCACGCAACTTATTGTCAGCCCGGGCGGCAGGGATTAATCTCACTAATTGTTCTTCTTTGCGTCTTTTATTGCTTGGAGCAATGCTTCGGCGTCTGTTGGTTGTTGGAAATCTTGACTCAAGGTCGGAGATAAAAGGGGCCCTCGGTCGCGGGAAAGTTCGTTCAAAATCTGAAGCGCCTTTGTGACTTTTTGTTCCGTCAAGAGGTTAGTTTGAAGATCCAGATGCGCGCGATGTTCGGAGAGTTCCGCCAGGGCCTTGTAATGCGCCACGGCGGCCTCCAGGAAGGCCATGACCGAGGGCCTCTTCTCGTCCGCCTGCATCTGCACGAATTCCACTCGCGAGTGGTCGTCGATGGCCACGTGCGCCACCTTCCAGCCAGCCCCGCGGGTGTGGTCGCGAGGATCTCCCGTGACGCGGTGGCCCGGCGCGGCGATACGCCCGAGCTTTTTCATGTCCATGTGCAGCAGATCGCCAGGCGCCTCGTGCTCGTAGCGCACCACGGGCTCCTTGGGGTCGAGTGCCTTGAGGCTCGACAGGCCCAGAGTAATAGTCCGCTCAAGGCCGTCGTTGACGATCGAGGGGTTTAGGGCGTGACGTCGACGATTTTCTGGAGCAGACCGAAGGCGACGCGCCATGCGCGTCCGTCGCAGTGAACCGTGGCTGTGCGCTGGTTGATCCGAACGATTTCTCCGACGCGCCGCTTCAGGCTTTGGTCGGCGAAGCTCACACGCTGGCCGACGCGGAAGTCCTGTTTGTGATTGATCTCAGGCGGGGGCCTCAGCGGCGCCGCTGAGGGTGACGTGGACCCTTGTTGCTCATCGACCGGCACGATGGCTGCGTACAACACGCTAAAGCGCTGTTTGCTTTGCTCGTCGATCAGCGTGACCTGACGGTCCTTCATCGCCGCGATGCGAGCCTGGCGTAGCTTGCCAGTGCCCCAGTCCCAGTACTGCACCAGTTGGCCCATGTGCAGTTGCGAGCGTGCCTGCACGATGCGCCTCGGGTCGGCCATGAGTTGCTCGATGACCCAGCTGAGCTGGTACAGCTCGGCGCTGGTGGCCATGGGGAGATCTTCAATCTGCTTGACACGCATGCCGGCAATTTTGCCAGCGGCGACACGATCAGGCCGCCAGCTTGCCTGCCGGTTGGGAGGCCGTAGGCGCAGCCTTGGCAAGCTCGCCGGCGACCGCCCACGGGAGCAGCTCGTCGATGCGGTTGCTCGGATGGTCGGCGATGCGCTCGAGCACGTGGCGCAGGTAAGCCTGCGGATCAATGCCGACGAGCTTGGCCGATCCGATCAAGGTGTAAATCACCGCGGCGCTGTTCCGGCCGCTGTCGGAACCGAGATGCAAGTAGTTCTTGCGCCCGATCGCGACGCCTCGCAGCGCGCGCTCGGCTGCGTTGTTGTGGGCCTCGATCCGACCGTCGTCGACGAAGCGCGTGAGCGCCGTCCAGTTGCCCAGCGAGTACCCGATCGCCAATGCCATCGGCGACTTCGCCGAGACCTGCGACAGTGTTGTGTTCAACCATTCCCTCAGGTCGTCCAGCATCGGACCGGTGCGTTCCTGGCGAACCCGCATTCGCTCATGCGGTGGCCTGCCTCGGATCTCGGCTTCCACGCCGAAGACCTTGCCGATGCGCTGCAGCGCCTGGTGCGCCAGGGTGCCGCTAAGCTTGTGCTGACGCTCGTGGATGTCCCACACCTTCCGCCGCGCGTGGCTCCAGCATGCCGCCTCGACCACCCGGCCGTCTTCATACAACGGGTGGTAGCCAGCGAAGGCATCAGCTTGCAACACGCCCTTGAAGCGCCTCAGGTGGCGCACTGGATGTTCGCCCTTGCGGTTCGCCAGTACTGGAACCACACCGCCGGCGGCGCCGTGTCGCCGCTGGGGCGGTCGTCCCTCACGTACACCCACAGGCGTCCCGTGCGAGCCTTGGCCCCGGCGCCGCCAAGCACGCGGATTGGTGTGTCGTCGCCATGGATCTTGTCGGCCGCCAGCACGTAGCGGCCGATGGCGTCGGCCAGCGGGCTCAGCAGGCGTGCCGCCTGCGCCACCCAGTCCGCCAGGGTCGAACGCTGCAGCTCCACGCCTTCGCGTGCATAGATCTGGCACAGCCGGTACAAGGGCGTGTGGTCGCAATACTTGCTGACCAGCACGTGTGCGAGCAGGCCGGTGCCAGCCATGCATCGATCGATGGGGCGGCTTGGAGCTGGCGCCTGCGTGATGGTGACGCAGCTCGCGCATGCGAGCTTGGGACGAACGTGGCGCACGACATGGAAGGTGCCGGGCTCGTAGTCCAGCACTTCCGAGACGTCCTGGCCGATCTCGCGCAGGCCGCGACCACAGGCCTCGCAGTCGCAACCGCTGTGCGGCGTGTGCACCACGGTGCGCCGCGGCAGGTGGTCCGGCAGATCCCGCACGCCAGTACGCTGTTGCGCCTCGCGTTTCTTGCGAGCCTGCTCGAGGGACGTGACGTTGGAATGGTGCTCGCCATCAGCAGCGTCCTCGCCCGGCACCGCTGGAGTCACCGCCGGCTGCGCGAGCTGCCCGCCTACGAGCTCGAGTTGCGCGTGTTCGAGCTGCTCGCTGGAGCGGCCGTACTTCATGCGACGCAGGTAAGCCACCTCGACCTTGAGCTTCTCGACGGTCAGCAGCGCGATCTTCAATGCCTCTTGCGAGCGCTGCACCTCGCCGCTGAGCGCAGCGTTGGCGGCAAGCAGTTCCTGCGAGGTCATGGACACGACTGTGCCCGCCGCAATCCCCGGTTACAACGGGAGATGTCCTGTCGGCTGGACCGCCGGTCCGCTATGCCGCTGCGCGTGGCTGCCACGTGCGTTCAGGTCTGCGCCAGTCGATGCCTTCGAGCAGCATCGACAGCTGTGCGGCGCTCAGAGAGATCGATCCCGACTCGGCCTGGGGCCAGACGAATCGACCTCGTTCCAGGCGCTTGGCCAACAGGCACATGCCATCGCCGTCGCTCCATAGCAACTTGACCAGGTCGCCGCGGCGGCCGCGGAAGACGAAGACGTGGCCGGAGTACGGGTCCTCGGTGAGCGCGGTCTGCACCTTGGCTGCCAGCGTGTCCATGCCGCAGCGCATATCGGTCACGCCGGCGGCCAGCCATACCCGGGTGCCAGCGCGCGGGCCGATCATGTGCTCTGGCGCAGCGCGCGCAGGACGCTGCACAGGCTGTCTTCGTCGACAACACCACGCAGGCGCAATTGCGCGCCGGCGAATTCCAGCTCAATGACGCCGCTGCGCGGCGTCGGTCTCGACGGCGGCGGCGTTGGCCCGATTGAAGTGGCCATCGTCATGACCTCGGCGGCCGGCGCGATCTGCACCGGCAACAGCACCGCCGCCGTCGTGCCGCATGCAGCTCGAACGTGCTCCCTGCGCCACTTGAACAGCATGTTGGCGTTGATGCCGTTGCGCATCGCGATCGCCGACACGGATGCGCCCGGCTCCAAGCTCTGTCGCACCAGCTCCTGCTTGAACGCCCGGTCGTGATGCCGTCGGCTTGCATTCTGCGAGTCCTGCTCCCTCTTCATGGTGTGCACCGTCCTGTTAGCGCACACCTCCAAGCGGGTACGCGCCTCGGGTCAGATGCTTGCCGCAACCCTCGTGTCAGGCAAGGACGGCCTTCGTCGGACTATTACGGCCCAGATGTGCCAGCACGCGACTGATGGTGGCGACGCTGCGGCCCACGACCTGGGCGATGCGTCGCATGGGCATGCGCTTACGGCGCAGCCCTTCGATACGTTGAGCCAACTCGGCATCGACAGTGCTGCGCGTGCGCACAGGCCGGGAAGTCCGATCGATCAAACCCTCGAACCCGAGCAGCTCAAAGCGATTGCGCCACTTGTTGGCTGTGCGGCGGCTGATGCCTGCGGCCTCGGCCGCAGGCATCAGCCCCATGACCGCTATGCGTTCAATCAGCAGCTTGCGCCCTTCGAAGGTGAGTCTGGCATTCTTTGGCTGTTCATCCGGCGGGATTTCTCTGTGATCCTGAAGCGTGGTAACTCCGGGTGAACAACCTATTGAAACATCACACCTAGGGCCCATAGGAGGCGCGGCATGGGCCGGATGTTTGTGCCTCATTCGAAAAATGCTTGCCGAATGAAATGCACGGCGGCAGACACTCGGCGGGGACGTCCAGGTTGCAGGCGACGCTCCACTCAGCGGCTGCGGCGTGTGAGCAAGAGTAGCGCGGCCGACAGCAACGCTCCACCGATCGCTGCCATCTTCACCGCGCGAACCGGGTCATCGTTGATGTATTCGGTCGCGCTGGCCTTGGCGGTTTCTAGTTGCGACTTTACGTCGCTTACCTTGCGTCCGGCCGCATCCACTGCGTCTTTGGCGTACCCCTTGGTTGTGTCTACTGCCTTCTCACCCACCTGCTGCAGCTTGCCCGCGGCATTGGAGGCAGATTGCCGTGCCTGGTCAGCGACATCGGCTGCACCCTTGACACCGGTTGCGGCGTCGGAGGCTGCGCTCTTTGCATCACCCCCCGCATTTGGGGCACTTGTGTTCGATGAGTAGTCCATGGATTCACTCCTGAAGAGCATGCAACGGCGTCGCAAACGGAACTTGATGTTTCGCCGTTTGTGAGCGCGCCTGTCGCCATGTCGCCCGTTGCGCTGTAGGTGATGGTGCCTAGGGTCAAGTCTGCGAACGCAACGATTCGATGTCCCTGTCAGCTTGCGACAGGGGGGTTTCTCTGTTTTTGGTAACAGCCTCACGCGAGGAAGGCCGCGACAGAATTGTGCAATGCGTGGGCAATGGTCACCAACAAGAACGGCTTGCCACCATTTTCGGGATCCCTGACGGCGAACCCATACGCAAAGACCAAGCCGATCAGAAACGTGGCCACGACGTCGCTCAGGCTGTACCAATGGGAAAGCCCAAAGAGAGTCGCAGACAGCAATATGCCCCAGCGGCAAGGAAGACCTAGCTTGCGGATCGGCACCCATTGAAACACCGCAGTCTCAATAACTGGAATAACCAATACGGTGAGCAAAAGGCCCAGCCCCAGGTGATGGACTTCAAAGATAGGGCCCGCCGGTTGCATGGCAGGAAAAAGCAAATAGCCCAGAACAGCCACCACATAATTGGCTGCGACGAGCAACACCACGAATGTCGCTGCGCTCCGACGACGCAGCCAGCGCGACAGCGGGTCCTGCATCGGCTGGAATGGAACCATTGACGGCACCGGACGGGGAGCCGGCTAGGGTACTGGGCGCTTGTGTTCGCCTCCCATGCTTAACTATTGAGGCGTACCAGTTTTTCCCGAGGGATTGGTCGGGACGTCCGGACGTTCGCCTTTCTGACCCATCTGAGGCTTCAGCTCCCCCGTGGTCGGCTTTACCTCGGCTCGGCTCAAGCTGCCGGTCGGCTGGGCGGGGTTGGGCTGGTTGTTCTGCGTTGTGGAAGACTCTCCCTTAGGCAGATTGGTGTTGGCACTATTCTTATTCTCCATACGCGCTTCGGCCTTTACCGCTTCGCGGGAGGCTGGGTTGCTTCCATCCGGCCTCTTGGTGGGGTTCGCTACACCGGCCTGTGTCTTGGTGCTGACCTGACCCCCGACTGCGGGATCGGGTGCGGCGGGCACTGCCGTCGTTTGAGACAGTACGACGGTTGAGGTCGTCAAAAGTGCGGCTGCTGCACTAAAAGCAAGGATTGTTTGCTTCATACATTCTCCTGATTCGCGGTGGAGAGGATCAAGGGACCGCGCAGCGGTTGCCCAGGGTCGCTCTGAAGTTCATGGAGCGCGAGCGCGCATGTCAAGGCCCTTAAAGCGACCTGTTCTTGTCGACGTCGACCGTCGGATCGACCTGCTCGGCGACGCCCTTGCCGGCCAAGCCGCCGGCCACTGCGCCCACGGCCGCTCCGACCACCGTACCCACTGGCCCAGCCACGGTCCCGACAGCTGCTCCGGCGGCCACGCCGCCAGCAACTGCGCCCACGCCGGTCCCAACCGGATGTGCGCCTGGCGTACCGGTGATCGGATCACGGTTGTCTGCAGCCCGGCCCAACGCGTTGTTGTCCGCTATTGTCTTGCTGCCGCTGCCGCTGCCGCTGCCGCTGCCGCTGCCGGTCATGTCTGGTGCGCCGTCGAGCTTCTCGACGTCGACATGGGTCTTGCGGACGGTGTCGCGGATCGTTTCCTCGCGCTCTGTGGAGGTTTTGCCGATCTCGACTTCGCCCGTGACGCGGGCGGTTTTGCTGACCACAGCTTCTTCGGCCATCTCGCGGACCTCGATGCTGCCTTCCTTGAACGCCGCGAGGTCAGCTTCCGTGGCGGGGCGATCAACGGCAGTGCGCTTGACGTCGGCATGCTCCTCCCGCAGCATCACGGTCTCGCTGACTGGAACTTCAGCCACGCGAGTGAAGATACGCACGCCGCCCTTGGCGACAGCACGCTTGCCGACCTTGAGCTCTTCTTCGACTTCTTGGAGTTTGCGAGTAGCGCCCGTTTCAAGAGTCGAAGTCGCGCCTGCCACTGAGCCCACGGCGCCACCGGTCCAGCCTTCGTTGCGCCAGGATTTCGCCTTCTCGTCAATATCGAGGGCGCCGCAGTCGTTCAGGATCCGCTCTGCTTTATCCGTCTCTGAAGCATCACCGGTGCTTACCGCCACACCGTACGAACCTCGCCTGAAGGCTTCCCGATAGGTGTCGGCGTAGCCTGCTCGGTCCCTCTCGTCGACGCCGCCCCCAAAGATGCTCTCTAAAAACCGCGCAAATACCCCTTCCTGTTGTGGCTCTTCAACGTTGGGTGCACCCGCGGGCGGCTCCGAAGAAGACGGACTGGTGGTTCCACCCGTCAGCGTCACTGCGCTTGCAGCAAAACCGGCACTGATTAACTGACTGCGTGCTTCATGCGCAGCAGGTTGACTCTCGAACATTCCGACCAGAACTGAACTCATGGCGTTGACTCCTGTAAATGCCCGGCAGGGCGTGATGTGCTTCGCCTCGGGCTAAGCGACTAAGAAGAATCCTTCCCGGGCCCCTCGACGGAAAGGTGCTCCACTTCGATGTGTTCTTTCCGAAGGGAGAATGTCTGCGGATCACGGTGGGTCTGCTGCGTGCGCGTGATCCGCACCTCCTCGACCAAAACCAGCCGCTTGACCGTGACGAGAACCTCCTCGATGACGGGGAGGATGAGGGTGTCGCCTTCCTGACGAATTCCAGGGATGGCGTCGTCTGGAAGGGGGACGTTTACAGGGCGACGTTCGACCTCAACATGCTCACTGCGAAGGAGTTCGTCCACCAGTTGCTCTCTGGTCTCCACCCGTTTCGTCACCCGTACGCCCCCGCGCTGCACCCGCTCTTTCGTCACCTCAAGCTCCTCTTCAATCACAGGCAGGCGTCTCACGCCGTCGTGCGCTGTCAAGAAGGTGGATTCCGGGATACCAAGGATGGGTTTGGCGGGGTTCAAAAGGAGGACCTCGATTCAATCAAAGACGTGCTATCGCACCGCAGCCCGCCGAAAGGACGTCTTCAAAGGTGCCGTGTGTGGGTGACAATCCCTTCAACGTAGGCACGAAACTTGGCGCTTATCGCAGTCGGAATCCTCGACTTGGTGTAGTCAATATCTGCGCACGGTGTTACTTTGCCTTCCTGGCGGGGCTACCCCTGGCTGCAGCCGACCCCTATTCGTGAGTCTCGCGGCCGTCTCCAACGACGCTTGAGCCGGTGACATAATTCGGAACCTCTAGCCGTATGGCGGCGACGATGGACGCGTAGGAGGAAAATGAGGAACGGCGGCAGTTCTTCAATCCCACCATCGGGAGACTGGCCCGCAACGGGTTGCGCGTGCAGGTTGCTGCCTACGGATTTTCAACGGCATGTCCTATAGGTCTGAGACGGGGGACACCTGACGCTCGCATTTTTCAACAGGAGCCGCGTCATGAATCTCATCATTTGGCTGGTGATCGGAGGCCTCATCGGCTGGGTAGCCAGCATGATCATGAAAACCAATGCTCAGCAAGGCCTGATTTTGAATGTCGTCGTCGGCATTGTGGGTTCGATCTTGGGCGGATGGCTGGTGGGCCCGCTTCTGGGGGCAGGAACGATCAATCAGAACGATTTCAGCCTGCGAGGACTGCTGGCGTCCCTGATAGGCGCGGTGATCCTTCTGGCGATTGTCAACTTGGTTCGACGAGGCGCAGTACGCTGAGGTCGGCCCAGCAAAGACGGCGCCTTCATGCCTGGCTCTGTTTCCGAGCCGCCGATTCAAGTCCCCTCGCTCGCCAGATTGGGGGGATGCCAGGGCATAGAGGTGGTGTCGATCGACAATCTCGCAGTCACCATCGAGATCAGAGGTGCGGCTGGGTTCCTGCGACGGGCAGAGTCGATGCTCATGAGGGATGTGAATGTGGCGCTGCTCGATGGGCGCCCTGTCCTGTTGCAGCGGGCGAGTTGGACGCAACTGGACCAAGTTAAGCTTCGCGCGTGCCTTAGCTACATTTCTCGCTAGTGGGAGGCCGGGTGGAGCGGCTGCGGCAACGCAAGAAGATCAGTGTGACGCGCTCACCACAGCGCGGATCATTATCTTCTTCCTTGCGTTTTAGCCGTTCGCTCCGCAATGTGTGCGGTTGCCTATGCTCGTCGTTTCTCACCTGTTGATCGGGTTGCTGGGTGCTGTCGCTGCCTGCGCCGTCAACTCTCGGCCATTCGTCGATTGCGACGACTTCTACCTCAATACAGAAGAAATGACTGCCACGGAAGGGTGGCCGCGGCGAGCAAGCCGATCGTCAGCGGGCCAGCGCGACCCCCAGCCCGCGTCCCAGACCAGCGAGCGCTTGCCGGCCTCCAACTCTTCGGGCGAGACGGAAGGTTGAGGGAGCGGAGCGAGAGCATTCGGTGTCGGCTGGGCGACGGGATTTTTCGACTCTGCGATGGCTGCAACGGCAGCAGCCGGTGAAACTTCGCCGCCATGAACGAGGAAGGTCGCTCCTTGGCCGGAGCCTGCCAGCTTGGGCATCACCAGCACATTCACGCTGTAGCCTGCCACGGTGACGCTCATCCCGGTCTTGATCACGTCATTCCGAGCGTCCAGCAAAATTTTCAGCGCCGTTTCTTCAGTCATTTCTGGATTCTGTTTGGCGCGCACACGCGCTGGGGTTGTCGCGTGGTGAAGGAGCAACGGTTCTTCCTTCAACAATTTGAGCATTTGTGGGCATTTGCTGCTCACTGAGAGGCGCGACTACGGCGCCATTCGCGCGCGAGGGCGGTCGGCGCGCCGTGGAGGGGCAAACTAGATCAACGACTTGCGTCACACACCGAATGTCGGATGTGCGGCGGCGCGTGGATGGCAGTTGGGATACACCCATCAACTATGGGATTCACCCCGCTGCAACCCTTTCACGTCGTAACGCCTTGAGTTCGCCCTGAGATAACCGCCCCTTTCTCTTGGAAACGGTGTTAAGTCATGCAGGATTCACGCGGGTGGCGTAGCCTCCAAAGATACGGTCTGCCGGCGCTGGTAGAGGATGCTTCGGCGCCATCATCCTAGATGGTTTCCTCGATGCCGCCAGTCCGTTCCTCTAGCTTTTTCCCTCTGACATTCCTGCAGGGAGATTGAAATGGCCATCGACCTTTTGAGAGAGATTGCGTCTTCACCGCTGCCGAAGTCTTTCCGATCGCTCGACGAAATCGACCAGGTCAGGCTTCTTCGCGCCGCCGGCTTGGTGATTGCATTTGTGCCCGCTCGGGCGGGCCCCGAGTCGCTCGCTGGACCTGAGCACATCGCTCAAGTGCTGGCCGTGACCGACAAGGGAAGGCAGGAGCTCGAACCCAGCCGCTATCCGGACGAGGAATTGGTGAGCAGTCAGTCGAATGGCAACTTGGCGCAGCGGCTGCGATGGGCCGCAGCTCGTGTGCGCCAGGCGCTTCATTGAGGCGGTCTCCACGCCCCGAAGTCTCGCCTTATTTCTTCATGGGCTCCCCAGCTGTGCCGCTTTTCGTCATGGAAGCGCCATCCTTTTTCATGAGGTCGGCGCACATGGCGTCCTTCTTCATCTGAGCATCGTTCTTTTTCGCGCCGGCGGGCGACATAGCCATGTGTTCTTTGCATTGCTGCATGGTCATGACCATGGTGGTCCCGCTGGTTGAGCCGTCCTTTTTCGTCGCGGCCTGGGCGCAGGCGCTGCCTACTGACAGAACCATGGCGATGCCCAAAAAGGTTGTTGTGAAAGCTTTCATGGCCGTCTCCTGAAATTTGAAAAGTCCAGATTGGGGCCTCAGATCCAAGCAGCCATCGGAGCCCGGCCTGCAACACCGTAGGCAGTGACGCACTGCGCCACGCTTCGAAAGAGAGCAAATCGCTGCGCTGGTGTCAGCAGGAGCCGTGTACCTACATCGGGATGGGCCAACCCAACCTTGAAGGATTAAGCATGAATAGCACCACCTCCGCAGATTCCGGACGCCTCGTCACGGGCCTCTTCCCTGATCGTGCCAGTGCAGAGAGCGCCTACGGCGCCACGCAGGCGCGCGGCTACTCGAAAGACGACGTCAACCTGGTGATGTCCGATGAAACCCGAACCCGTCATTTTTCCGATGAAGTTGGAGTTGAGACGGAGCTGGGTAACAAGGCTGCCAAGGGGGCTGGCGTTGGTGGCGCAATCGGGGGCACCGTTGGGGCGGCGATCGCGGCAATCGCTGCCCTCGGTACGAACCTCGTGCTGCCCGGCCTTGGCCTGGTGATCGCCGGGCCCCTGGCCGCGGCTGCGGCCGGCGCGGGTGCGGCGCTGCGAGTGGCGGCCTGATCGGCGCGCTGATCGGATGGAACATCCCCGAAGAACGCGTGAAGGACTATGAAAGTGGCATCCCAAAGGGCGGCATCCTGATGGGTGTGCGGGCGAAAAATGATGAGGACGCCCTCCACTTCGAAGACCAATGGAAGCAAAACCGCGGCGAGCACATTTACCGCTGATTTCTTTTGGGGAATCGATCCCCTCAGGCCCTCACTTGGCGGGGCAGCGGGAGGCTTCGGCCGGTGCTATCGACCCGACGCCCCCTTAAAGCTCGCGGAAGCGGCCCCGGTATGGGATCGACTTAACCAGTCGTCCACCCCATCAGCGCTCTTGACCTCAAGGGCGCTGATGGCGCTGTACACGCCAGGACGAAGGCGCGCGAAAAGGAGACTAACTTGCCGCGGCCGCAACTGCCTTATTTTTGAGCAAGCCACCGCAAAGAGGGCTCAAACGCCGAGCCCGACTAGATCAATTCATCGGCCAAGAAGAAATATGCACAACCTTATCCACAGAATCGGTGTGCAACCGTAGGCGCGTGCTTGCCCCCGAACGCAGACATGGCCTTGAGCCGTTGCTTCGGTGTTGAGGTAGCCCGAGGTCGTCCCGATCGAAGGGTGACAAAGGTTGGTTTCACGACCAGGAGGGGTGGCAGGGCGCACCGCGGACCCACCCTTGCTGAACCTGTTCAGGATGGCTACTTCAGAATTTTCCTCAGCAATCACGCTCCTCGATCGGCCCATCCGAGTGACCTTGTCGGCCAGCTCGTCGACCAGGTCCTGCGGGGACTTCTCTGATCTTGCTACCTTTTCCCACGACAGTGAGCATCCAGCCAGTCATGCCGACGCCATCGTCGTCCTCAAATTCGAGTGGTCGCGTCCAGCCTTTGCCGCGCCGCCTGCCGAGGCTAAGGGCTGGGCGAAAGCAATCACTTGCTAGGCGGGGAGATATGCACGGATGTGGAGTGCCGCCTACGGACTAGGATGCTTTACCCCAGAAGGCTGCCATAGCCTTGAGTCGTTCCGCTCTCCTCGGTATTGAGGTAGCCCGAAGTCGTCGCGATCGACGAGTGGCCAAGGTTGTTTTTCACTCGAGTCGGAGCGCGCAGCGCTGCATGAAGGCTTGGACAGCCTTGTACAAACCGGAGTCGGACCAGGTGGCAGGGGGCACCGCGCCCCCGCCCTTGCCGAACCTGGCCAGGATGACGACCTCCGAGTTTTCCTCAGCCGTCACGCGCCTCGGTCGACCCATCCGGGCTAGCTCGTCGCCCAACTCCTCGACCAGGTCCTGCGAACGGGGACTTCTCTGATCTTGCTGCCTTTCCCCACGACAGTGAGCATCCAGCCGGTCAGAGCGACGCCGTCGGCGTCCTCGAATTCGAGCGGCCGAAGATGCGAGCATCGCGCGTCGACCATCTAGCCAGACGCAGGCCAGTTACATATAGCCAGCGGATTGCACGGTCGCGCCGGCGCGCTGCGGCGTTGTCGCGATCTTGCCCGAGTTGGGAGCTGATTAAGTCCGATTGCTCAAACGATAGGGCCCGTTGAGAGCCCAGTCTGGTTTCAGCAGGCAAGGCGACTCCCACGAACGGATTGCCCACCACGTAGTTCTGATCCTTCAAGAAGGAAAACAGGCTACGCAGAATGATCAATGTCTGACGCAAGGCGGGCGGCTTCAGTGCGCCCTCAAGTGGCCGCCACAAGGGCGACCACCGCTGGTGATATCGATGGCCGCACCACGCCAGCGGCGGGTCTTCGAGGAACGCCCGGTATGCGGTGACGTCCGCCACAGCCAGCGCGGACAGGGGCTTGCGTCGCTCCAAGATCGACCAGAGAAGGAGGCGCTCCGCCTCCTTGCGGTAGGCCCGTTGGGTCGACGCTTCCTTGTTGCCTTCGGCGCCGCGCTTGCTTGCGAGCCATTCGGCGATCGCCTCATAGTCGTTCGAAGCTTCCAGCATGCACAGGGCGGGATCCGCACGGTAGCGGCCGGCCGATCCGTCCAGCTCGGCCGGCACAAGGAATTTCTCGAAAGGGACAAGCGCTGTCGACTGCGGCACCACGGCGCCAAGTTCTGCCGACTGCAGCTGCATGCGGGCTTTCGTGCGTGCTCACCGATCGTCATGCCGATCGCGGCCTCGTGCATCGCCAGCCATTCGACGATGCGGGCGGCTTTCAGTTCGCCAATCTCAGGAACGCAGGTCCACCACCTTGCCCCGACGCCGTTGATGCGCTCGACAAGCGCGAAAAGGGTCGGCATGCCTGCCCGCTCGATGCGGTCGGCCCGCGCCGGCGTGAGCCGCACGCCAACCGCGTCCCCAGGCTTCGGATCTTGCGCGACCAGGTGCTCGAGCCATCGGAGGGCGTCCAGCTGTCGGTTGACGAGCTGGGCCCTGCGCGAGGTGCGGCGAGACTTGCCGCCGTAGGTTTCCTCATATGCCTCGGCCTGCTCGGCCTCGGAAAAATCTTCCATGCCGCGCTCACGCGCGAATTCCTCAAGGGTTGGTAGCTTCGCCGCTGCCGGCAGCAACGACGCATCGATGAGGACCAAGCGCGCTGTCCCCGGCTTGGCTTCGCGCCGCTGCAGCAAATTCAGAGCGTATCCATGCGATCGTCGAGTTCACCTTGCGGGTGTCGACGTGCTCACCTTCCAGGCGCAGATAGCGGTCCCAGGCCGAGCGTGCGTCGAGCCCCTGGGCCACCGCCCGCATGAAGGCGAAGTGGCCGCTGTGCAGCTTGCGAGTTCGCTCCGGAGCGCGCTTCACGGGCGGGGAAACCTCTGGGGGCGATCCTCGGCTTCCGCTTCGACGCGCTTGATTTCCGCCTGAAAGACCTCCATCACGGCATCTTCAAAGTTCGACGAATAAATGCGCGTTCCATCTGGTCCGAACAGTTCGAAGACCGAGCCTTGCTCCGAGCCTTCGCCGCCCACCACGACTTGGCGCAGCAGGAGAAGGCCGCGGTCGGCACACACGAAGTGCGTGCGCCAGTGGCGCTGTCTGCGCAGATCTTCCTGGCGGGCTTCGATCCACCGAAGTGCTGCCGTGGCGTCCTCTTGCAGAAGGCCGGGTTTGCCGCGACGCGCGGCCTCCAGCAGCAAGGCGTGGATGCGCCCGGGGAAAGGCTCGGAGGAACGTTCGGGGGCGGCGTCAGGATCGAGAGTCACCATGCCTGCTTTCCTTTTCATGGATGTCGTTCAAATTCAGGTCCACGGGGTTCGCCAGCGCGAGCCTCGCGGGTTGGTCTTCACGCATCAGGGAGCGGGGGCGGCGCGGTAGCGCCTCCTACGTCGTCGGCAATCGGACGCGCGAGCAGGGCGGTCATCGCCGCCATGGCCTCATGCACCTGTCCAAACACGGGCGGCATGGTCACGCCGTCCGGGCCGACAAGCTCATAGGCCACTGTGCCCTTGCTCGTGTTCACCTTGTAGACGCGGTAGCTACCGGCCGAGGCCACCTGCTCGCCTTCGTGTGGATCGTCGGGTTTTCTCATCTGAGCCTCCTCAGAAACCGTAATGATGCACGCTCCAGGCCTTGAGGACCTGATAGGCATGCTCAGGCAAGACGATTTCTCCATTCTCTGCGGCCTTGATGACGCGATAGGCGGATTCGTCATGGACTCGATTGCCGTGCAGCATGTAGAAGTACCACGCGAAGGGCACTCCTACGCGGCGGTCCAGCTTGTCGAGTCGCTCATACAGCTCGTACACACTGCCCTTGCGGCCTTCTACCTTTGCGACCTTCTGGGTGAAGGTCCAGGCCGGGATGATCGACATCCAGCGTTCGCCCTTTGCGTCCGTGTGATCTGCCGTCTGAATCACCCACTTCTCGCACAAACGGGCGCCGCTGCGTCCAGCGCTTGAGGCGGCCCAATCCAAAAAGAACCGTCTGGCCTTCGTCGGGCGGCGGTCCCATCCGGGATTGAGTTCGTCGAACGACATCATGCGGTCCGTACCCGAGTCCATATTGGTGACGCGGAGTTTGTGACCTCGACGCAGATCGTTTTTTTCAGATTCAAGCGTGTCCAGTTCGGCAATGAATATGCCGATGTCCACGACCTTTTGGCAGTCTGTAGACCATCGGGCGCACCCGCTTGCGATCCGCTTGGTCCAACTCAAGGCCGGGCTGGTCCATCAAGTCGCGCACGTCCCGTGGCGTACTGAAGGTCCAATCAGAAAGGAGATGCCTGCGGTCCATTCGTCTTCGACGAAGACCTCGGCCTGTACAAACTCCGCGGGATTGCCGGTGCCCTGATCGTGGACCAGGTACAGCGTGGTTAGGCTGCAGTGCGACAAGATATATCCGGCGCCCTTCGGCGCTCGTATGTGCGTGCAGCATCCCCACCATCGGCTGCAAGTTGTTCTCCGAACCATGCCTCATGATCCTCGTGCACCACAGTGCCATCGGAGTTCAGGACCATCCTCTTGACCAACGAGTAACCGTCGCGCGTTGTCGCAAGCCGGGCGTTCTTCATTCGCTCGAATGAGCGCAGGGTAGCGATGAGCTTTTCGTGCTTCGGCGTCACGCTCGACGCGGCGATTGCCACAGCGAGGTCGGCAATTTCAAGTTTGCTGTTTGGCATTCTTTGTCTTAGCCTCAGGTATTGGCTTCGAGCCAGTTCTCCGACGTGAGCCACGAGTCGTTCTCGATGCCCGCCTGGCGGATAGGCTCCCTGCCACCCAGACCATCGCGCCAAGACACCGCGCTGCGGCGTCCAGGCCTTTGACGTACCCAATGAGTTCTTCAAGGTCCGCCGCATCAAGGCCGGTTTGCTTGGCCGTTGTCGAACCTGCCGAAAAGCATCATGGCGGGGTCGGTGTTGAACGCCGGCTTGCCAGCACCGGTTGGGCGCGGTCTTGCTTCATCTCGGCTCCCAAGGATTCATGAGTTTGACGCCCGCCCCTTCGAAATCCCGCACGTTGCGCGTGGCGAGCGTGAAGCCATGCTCCAGCGTGGTGGCTGCGATCATCGAATCGCGAAACGCCTTTCGGTCGGGCACTTGCATGGCCGCGCAGCGCATGGCGATGTCGCTTGTGAACGGCAGGACCCGGCCCTCGAAGGCCTTGCGCATGGCGTCGAACCAGGCGCGCAGTGCACGGCCCTCGGGTGGCGTGCGGCGCTCTAGCGGAAGGATGCCCATCTCCAGCTCCAGAATGGTGACTGCGGAGATGAAGAACTGCCCGTCTGGGATCCCAGCGGCCCAGGCTCGAACCACCTGCGACTGGTGCGGTTTGCCGGGCCGAAGCTCGGAGACGACATTGGTGTCCAGGACGTACATCAGTCGAGGTGCGCCGGATTGAAATCGATGTCGGCGCGAGGCGGGTCGAAATCGACGCCTTCCGTGCTGGGCAGGCTGTCCATCAGGTCCAGCAGCGAGCGCTCGGGCTGGCCGGTGATGCGGTAGTAGTCCTCGATGCGCAGCAGGGCGTAGGTAGGCCGGCCTCGATCGGTGATCAATACGGGGCCTTCGGCCGTGGCGCGCTTGGCGCTGGCCAAGTCGCGTGCGAAGTCGCGGCTGGAAATGGTGTGGACGCTGCCAGGGGTCATGGGGAGCCTCCGATGCAAGTTACAGAAGGGTGCGGTGGGCAATGTGCAGTTCGGTCCGGGGGCGTGCGATCGCCACCTCGTCGGGACCCCCGTTGACGCTCACGATCGCGTCCAAGTCCTTGCTGAGACACCATTGCCGCAGCATGAACTACATGACGGAATCGTCCCAGCCGCAATGTTGCTGAATTCCAACAAGGAGGCGCAGTTGAAGTCGGCGGCGCGCAGATGGCGGAGGACGCTCAGATCCAACAACTCCGCTGCCGCGTCGGTCCAGGTGGCAGGCTCCACAGGCGCTGCCCCGGTAGCGCAGTCGACTCTCCTCTTGCTGCGTGGTGAACAGCATGCGATCGATATCGAGCGCGAGGCCGGGGCGCCCGCAATGCCACAGCCCAGTGCCCGCTTGGGAGCTGGGCGCGCAGACCGCCTTGGGCCTGCCACCGGGCATCGAGCGCTTGCATGGCTGGGGTGATCGTGGCTGGCTCGGCGTAATGGGCTTGCATGTCAGCATGTTATGACACATGTGCTGCCGGTGCAAGTCCCGATTGGATTCTTGATAAGTCATGCCATCAACACACGATTTTTCTCAAAAAAACGGATGTGGCGTCCAGGGGCAGAAATCTGGGCGTGGTTTTTTCACAAAATGACCGCGCCTTCATGCTGGCTCCACCGCCTCCTGCAGTTGGAGCGCCAAGTCCTTGTCGCCCTTCGGTTCGGCTCTCGAGCATCGTCGGCCAGATCCAGGCCTTGAGCCGCGGCGCTTCACGGACATCCTGAGGTCGGCGGCCTGGCCGGCGGCTACAATCTGCCAAATCCGGTCGGTCGCCATCGCTAAAATTGGCGGCGTCCACAGTTTCCCCGAAGAGTTCATCTTGCGACTACTGCGACGAATTGCTGCCTCTACGGGGCTGGTAGAGCTAGTCGGAACTTTGGATATGGAAACTGCCTTGGAGTACGAGAGTAAGGGGTGGGTGGTCGTGCATCGGACCCACATGCCGACAAAAAGAGATCCCGGCGCGTATCAGACGATGTACGCACGCATAACAGAGGTCGGGCGGCAGGTCCTCAAGGGTGACGTGGAGCATTGACTGCAACGGATTTCGCCAGTTGAGGCCTGTCGGTCCGTCAACTCGCCTCGCTTTCGGCGGGTGGGACCACTTCTGGACTGAAAGCGACGGACGGCTGTCGGCCAAGAGCGGACGGCCGCCGCTGCCTTGCAACGACGGACTTAAGAGCGTGCGCACTGACAAGCTGCGGTCAACCATCGGCCGTCAGCAGTCGTTGGCCGCTAGTCATTTCGACGCGCCAGCGCCTTCCAGCTTCGCGTGCGCCTGTTCCACCGTGAAACTAGCCGCCTTCTGTCGCGGAGGAAATTCATTGAATGTTTCCATGAAGGCTCCGACCACGGCCTGTGTCGCGAACATGCGATAACCCTTCGACATGTACCAGTCGTAGTAGGTGTTGGAAGTCACGTCTGTCCGTGATGATCGAAGACGGTGACTGCGAGAACGTCCGAATGGTGCTGGCTGAGAAGGCACGAGCTTGGATAGCCGCCTTCCTCGAACGTGGGCGCAGGGCGTCCGCATAGGGTTCAGTCGACCCACTTATCCGCTGAAATCGGATCGCGCGGCCAACGGCTGGAGGGCGCCAACGCCCGGCCGTGGGAGCGATCCCCGGTTGGGAGAGCACTGAGCGCGGCGTCTTCATAGGGATCTACATCCGCATCGAGTGGCGTCTGGATTCAACGTCGACGGCCGACTCTACTAATCCACAATGGGCAACCCCCCGACAGTGGAAAAAAAATTCAGGTTCGACCGCGCTCGCTGCGCACGGCGTTCCCCGCCTTTCTTTACTGAGGTGGGCTCTTAGAACTGCCCCTGCCCATCGCCGGTGCGGTCATGGACCCAGCGCATTGCCTGCTGCTCGGCGTGACGCGTCGCTTCGGCTTCGGTCCCATAGACAATTTCCTCTGTGTCGTTGGGCAGTCGCATTTCTTCCTCGCCCGCGGGAGTTCGAACAAGAACGACGATAGGCTGATAGCCGCCGCGAACGGGCTGAGCGCGTAGCTCAAAGCGGAAGCCGCGATATTCGAGCGAGTGACCATCGGAAATGGGATGGCTGGGGTTTAGCATGGTTCTGGCCTCTCGGGAACTTTCTCGAGCGAAGACTGATTTGAGCGGTGAGGCTCCATTAGTCGAAATCTCCAGTGCTGAGCTTCAAGGGGTTCGCTGTCGAGTACACGTTGCCCGCTGGAGCGAGTTCCAACACCTTTGCGTTGATGCTCTCGCTATGCTGGAGGTAGGCTGCGGCCAGATCCTTATCGCCCGGCCCTGCTCCAAAATGGTCCTCCATCGCCTCTCGCGTGGCGCGCACCGGTATCGAACCACCAGCCCGCGACACGCGGAAGGTCAGCCATCCTCCCCTGTCTTCGAGGTTGGCAAAACCGCACAGCGCCGCGCCGCCCGCGCTGCCCCAGTCCGCAGGGGATTTCTCGACGTCTTCCCCTGCGTCCAAGGTCAAAAGATTTTCGGTCATTGAGCCCTCCAGTTCGATGGAACAGGATTGTTGCCATGAGCTGAGCCTGCCGCTGCAAGCCACATTGCGGAGTGAATGCAGGACGACACCCCACAGGTCGTCGTGAGACCCCGCGCGCCGTGATCATCGCCACCGTTCGCGCAATCGCCGAGATCCGGAATCGGTACTTGCGGCGGGCTAGATATGTCCACCCAGATCCGACACGCCCGCAGCAGCGTTGGCCGGAGCCCAGCAGGGGAGCTCTACGCGGAATGTGCTTCCCTGCCCCAAGCCTGCGCTGAAGGCCGAAATGCTTCCGCCGTGCTGCTCG
Organism: Variovorax davisae; assembly: GCF_030316845.1. GTDB lineage: Bacteria > Pseudomonadota > Gammaproteobacteria > Burkholderiales > Burkholderiaceae_C > Variovorax > Variovorax davisae. The sequence continues at coordinate 246,962 of NZ_JASZYS010000003.1, read as the reverse complement.
ACGAGCGATTTGACAATCGACAGGCCTAGGCCCAAGCCACCGCGCGAGCGCGCGTGCCCCGCTTGAGCCTGCGAAAACAGGTCGAAGACGCGCGTCACCATATCCGGGTCCAAGCCGATTCCGTTGTCTGTGACCGCGACCCCAATCTTGTCACCCACGACGGTGGTGACGAGGTCGATGCGACCTCCGTCGTCGCTGTATTTCGATGCGTTGGTCAGGATGTTGGAGAACACCTGAACGAGTCGTTGCCGGTCGCCGACAACCTGGCACGACGCTTCGGCCTGCACCTCTATACCGACCGTCTGGTGCTTGTCATCGATTAGCGGGCGCGACTGTTCGAGGGCGTCGTCCAGCACGCTGCGCAGGTCGAATTGCTCCAGCTTGAGTTGCAGGCCACCGCGGGAAATGCGCGCCACGTCCAGCAGGTCGTCGAGTAAGACGCCCATCAGGGCCGTCTGCTTGATCAAAGTGCCAACAGCCAGCTTGGCGCGGGGGTCGGCCAGTGGGAGACGATTCAGCAACTCGGCGGCCGTCCGGATCGGGGCCAACGGATTGCGCAGCTCATGGCCCAGGAGGGTGAAAAACTGATCCTTGCGGTCGTAGCTGTCTCGCAGTTCCTGTTCCGCCTGCTGCCGTGACGTCACGTCGCGCAGGATGACCACCAATCCGAGGGCGAAATTGACGTTGTCCGCGATCCGGTCGAATGTGGCTTCGACGAATTGGGCGCCGGCCGTGGGCACGGTGCGAAAGGTCGTGCTGCTATTGCCATTGAGCATGGCGAGACCGCAAGCGGCCTCAAAGGCGTCGGCATCCTCGAATTGCGCTGCCAGCGCCGTCTCCCTCGCCTGTTCCCGTGTCAGCCCGAAGAGCTGCGTGGCGCCGTGGTTCCAGGAAACGACCCTCCCGTGACGGTCCAGCGAGATGACAGCGTCGAGGGAGCTTTCGACTGCCGTAGCGACATAGCGATCGGATTCGATCAGTCGTTTGTACTCGGCTTCCGCTGCCTGATCGGAAGGTGCCATTCGTTGCCGCAGTCGGTTCAGGTTCGCTCGCAACCGGTGCTGGTGGCCGGCATTGGCCAGCGCCTTTGCAATGATTTCGACGAGTTCGCCGTCGTCGCTGGCGGGGCGCACGATCCAACGGCTGGTGTTCGGCTCGGCGCGGTCCGCCATTCGGCGCGTCTGCACAAGCCGCTCGCCGGTGAGGGCGAGCAGGATCCAGACTTGGGGCCAGTTGCGCGTGACGCGGCGCGCGATGTCGACAGGCTGGCGCACTCCAGGGTCGATGACCAGAAGGAGTGCTCCAGCGGACTGCAGGGCGGTGTTCACCGCGTCCAGCAAGTCGTCATGATCGGTGGTGACGTAGGCGTCGCCGTCGACCCGGCGCGCCTGCTCGACAACGGATGCCGCCACGGCCGAGCGGCCGGGAGATGGTTCGCCGCAAAGGACGATGATTCGGGCGCCGTCATTGTGGCGCGAATCCGCGCGGGCTGAGTTCGACATCTTGTAGTTTCGTCAAAAGCGTTAAGACTCATCGGTGTTGCGAAGCTTCCCTTCACCTCACCTCTATGCCTGGACGGATCTGATCGTGGTTCTTTCACGAGGGTGATCGCGCCTTCTCTCGCTCCATCGCCTCCTGCAGTAGGAGCGTCAAATCCTTGTGGCCATTCGATTCGACTCTCCTCTAGCCATCCGTCTGCCAGATCCAGGGCCTTGCGCCGAAGCGGCGAGTCACGGACATTCCTGGGGTCGGCGGCCTGGCCGTTCCGCTGCGGTCGGCCAGAACCGGCCGTCGCCAATCAGGCAGAATCTGCGCGCGAAGGCGGCCGGTTGCGAGCAAAATGCTCGCAAACCATGGCCTCGCAGGCGCTCCAGAGTACTGGTGAACCGCGGCGGATCGTCGGACCATACCTTTCCAGCACTTGGAAGAGGTCGACGCGACCATCAGTCCACGTTCCTCCGCCAGTGAGGACATTGGCAATCAGTGGCTGCACTCGGTCAAGCGCCTTGGCAAAACGTGCGTCTTCGGAGTCGCCTTCTTCAAACTCATGCCAGAGTTTCAGAAATTCCGAGCTTTGGGGTTCGGGCAACAGACCAAACAACCTGCAGGCCGCCTTGTGCTCCAGTTCAGCTTGCATGGGCTGAGAGGCACCGCCGTGTAGCGGCGTGTCACCTACGTCGACTTCGACGATGTCGTGTATCAAAAGCATCTTGATCACTCGTTCGGAATTGACCCCTGAACTGGCGTGTTCTCGCAGAAGCAAGCCATACATGGCCAGGTGCCAAGAGTGCTCTGCACTGTTCTCCTTGCGACTGCAATCCAAGAGCGGTGACTGTCGTGTCACGGACTTGAGCCTGTCGATCTCGCGGAGGAACGCGAGTTGTTGAACCAGGGTATCAGATGGCATGGAAGTGCTTGAGCGCAGGCGCGTTGCCTAATGTGATTTCGACACCACGTACCATGCCACAGGTGGTACGAAGTAGCCATAGATCGGGCGCTATCCGGGCTGCCAGATCCAAGTTTATCGCATGGGCGGCTGCGAGACCTGATGTCGACCCGGCGGCGAGGACGTGGCGGGCACGGCCAAGTCACCGCCCGATGACCTTGTGACGCGGCGCGCGTTGGTCACTCTGGGACGACCGTGGCAGCTCTTCGCGGCTACGTGGACATGCCCACAACGTGCCTTCGCAAGGCCAATGGACAGCGCTGCTTTCGTTCACGACGAGAACAACATCCTGATCGATACCGGGGCGGGGGACTCCATGGGCCCGGCGATGGGAGATGCTGACCAGGAGCAGGCGCGCACAACAAGGTTGCGTCTCCTGCAACGTTCGAACATCCCCGGGCAATTCATCGCTGGTGCCCACCTCGAGCTCCCGGCGTTGGATATGTGACAACGCAGTATAGGTTCACGCCGGTCTGATGTGCCAGAGGCACCCATGCAGTTCCTCTCCACTCCTGCTTACTTGGCACGGCACCCGTCCACATTCTGCCTTACGGCCCGTAAGTGTGCACGAGCTCCGTATTGTGAGCAGTAGTGGGTAAATCAAGCAAGCGGACTTTCAATCGGAGCCTAAGCAATCACTAGCGCTCGGGAGAGCAACGAGGCTTGCGGAGCTTTTTGGGTGCACGCGCTGCGGTCGGCAGCGCTTCGGGGCGGCTTTGGTGCGGCAACAACGCGGGGGGCTGGCCCGTGGCCAACCACTCGTCATAGAACGCAATCTTGCCGTCGATGAGTTCCAAGGCCTGCAGCCACTGGGTGATGGTGGCCTGGGCGCGCACGCAGTAAGCCTGCAGCAGTTCCTTGCGCTGGCCCAAGCTGCTCCGACCCTCGCGCACGAGCGCGGTGTACTCGCGCATTTCAGCAATCGATCCGGTGCGGCGCAGCCGATGCATCAGATCCAGCCAGCCGAGGTGAATGACGTGGTAGACGCGCCGGCCGCCAGCGTCGCGGGCGACGCCGGGCATCAGCCCTTGCGACTCGTACCAGCGGATGGCGTGCACGCTGCGATTGCTGCGCGCCGCCAACTCACCTATGCGTAGGCCCGTATCGCTCATGTGCCCGCTCTCGTGGGCGGCGTGAGCACCGCTTCGGCCAGCGCACTATCCATGTACTCGGTCAGTTCCTTGAGTTGCCCGCCCTCAAGGCGACAGACGTAGCAATACTGGCTGTTGTATGACTGGCCCGACTTGGTCGTTACACGACCCTGGCATTCGGAACTGACCCCCTTGCGACATAAAGATCTGACCCCCTGGTTTCATTCATCTGTTGTCTTTGCGGACGCAGTGGCTGCCTGGCCTATCAAGCCAGCACGGCGCTTAGAGCGAAGCCGGTAGTGGGTCCGCAGCCAACTAGCTCGAATTTGAAAACGAAAGGGCCCCTGGCACGTAAACGATTTGATGCAAGCGCCCGCCCCCGGCCTTAGCCACCCCTGAAAGGCAGACGGACGGGGCCCACCGGCATCGATGTCGGATTCGGCCTGCGTAATGTCGCGCCGCGCGCTTCGGATCGGCCGCTGTCGCACGTGCCATGTTCATTCCATGCATTCCAGCTGGTCCCAGGCCCTTTAGCTCGTCCGCCATGGACAAAGTGCGGGAAACTTGGCGCGCGACGCCGCCGAGTCGGGGGGAAAGGTCCTGATCGAGCTCGACTGGCGCGACATCGATGTGCCGCTGTCGGCACTCGGACGGGCGCAGTCGTCCGCCCTCGGTGACTGGTTCGCGACCTTGCCGAAGGACAAGCAGCCGCAGGTCATCCTGTGCTCGCCCTATCTGCGTGCACAGGAGACCGCGCGCCTGCTGGCCGAGGCCTCCGGGGTGACGCCGAAACTGCGGCTCGACTAGCGTCTGCGCGAGAAGGAGTTCGGCATCCTCGATCGCCTGACCAAGCTGGGCATCCAGCAAAAGCATCCCGAGCTCAACGAGCAGCGCGTGCACGTGGGCAAGTTTTACTTCCGCCCGCCCGGTGGCGAAAGCTGGTGCGACGTGATCCTGCGCCTGCGCAGCATGCTCGAGATGGTGACGCGCGAGTACGCGGGCTGCCGTGTGCTCGTGGTCGCGCACCAGGTTATCGTCAATTGCATGCGCTACCTGCTCGAGCACATGGACAAGAAACAGATTCTCGACATCGACCGTCAGGGCGACGTGCCCAACTGCGGCATCACCGCATACCGCGCCCTGCGTCGCAGAGACGTGGACGAGGCCCTGCAGCTGGAACTGGCCAATTTCGTCGCGCCGCTGCGCGAGGCGGCCATGCCGGTCACCACTGCCGCCGATCAGGCCGTGGCGCCCGAGCCCTGAAACGCCGAGCCTGCGCCCATGGCCGAGTCCCGCGCTGCGCCACTGACCGAAGCCACGCTCCATCAATGGCCGCTGCCCGAACTCGGCCCGGATGCCGACAAGGAGGGGCGCGGCCATGTCCTGGTAGTCGCCGGCAGTGTCGAGATCCCAGGCGCCGCGCTGCGCTGCCACGGCAGCACTTCGTGCGGGCGCCGGCAAGCTCACGATCGCGGCGCCCGAGCGCGTGGCATCGGGCCTGGCGCTCGCGATTCCGGAGGCCCGGGTCATCGCGCTCGCGGAGACGCCGGACGGCGGCTTCGATGTGAGCGGGTGCGACGCCCTCGCACCAATCGCCGAGGGCGTGAAAGCGCTGGTCATGGGGCCGGGCATGCAGGATAAAACGCGCAGCGTGATGTTCGTGCGAGCGATGCTGTCGATGTTCTCGGCAGCACGGTGATCCTGGATGCGCTGGCGATTTCGATCGTCCGCGAGGGACCGTTCTGTTCGAACGACGTGGTCCTGACGCCCCATGCGGGCGAGATGGCCTACCTGTGCGGACTGACCAAGGAAGTCATCTGCGAGCAACCGCTGGCCGTCGCGCAGGAAGCCGCGATGCATTGGAACGCGGTGGTGGCGCTCAAGGGCGCGCGCACGCACGTCGCGCGGCCCGACGGTCGCGCCCGGCGCTTCTCGGGTGGTGGTCCGGGGCTCGGCACCTCGGGGTCGGGCGACACGCTGGCCGGTCTCATCGGCGGCTTCGCGGCGCGGGGACTGCCTGCCTTGCAGGCCTGTGCCTGGGGCGTGCTCGTGCATGCACGCGCCGGCGCGTCGCTGGCGCGGCGATACGGGGCGGTCGGCTACCTGGCGCGGGAGCTCGCGGGCGAGGTGCCGGCGCTGATCGACCGGCTCGACCGACAGTCACGACGTTAGTGGCCATCGCCACCTTCAACTTGCGCCACCTTCTTCGAAGTGCGGGCCCAGGGTCGGGTCATTCGTGGAGCGCGGAGGGCCGGCCTGCGTGGCGCGAACGGGCCGCACGAAGTCCGGATGGAAGGAGCGTGTGCTTCCATCGGCGAACGCGATGTCGACCCCAATGGCATCGGCCGCCAGCCTGGCCGATGCCGTCTAGCGGGACGCTATCCCAATGCAAAAGAACTGAACGAGGTCATGCCGCCCTGCGATCGGACCCGCCGGACGCCGGCGGATGGACCTTGGCGACACTGCAGGTCAAGTTGCATGCGCCCCGCAACAAGGTCCAGGTGGCGCTGGACGTGCTGCGTCAACAGCGGGTCGTGCGTCGGGCCGCAGACCGTCGGCTGTCGATCCGACGCCCGGATGTCACCACCGAGGCGCTCGCCGGCATGCTCGACCTGTACCGCGCAAAACGCGAGCAGGATCAGGCAACGCTGGAGCGAATGGTGTTTTACGCGCAAACCGGCCTGCTCAGGCTTCGTCGTCGTCTTCTTTGGCATCGTCATCCCCGCTTATGGCCAGTTCACTGCTTCCGGATCGTCGAGGGAGACCGCCGTGTCGAGCGCGTCCTGCGGAAACGTTCCGATGCGGTCGGGAAGGATGTCGGCATCGGCTCGCGGCGCGCTCCATCAACCGACCCCCGCTCGCCGGTGCCGCCTGCATCGGAGCTGCTTGCGTGCGCGATCGGCAGCGCGCCCCCCGACCCTTCATCGGGAAGGGCCGAGCGGTTGCGGTCGGCTTGGACGTCGCTGCCGCTGTCGCTGGAATCGCTCGGACCGAGCGCATCGACGTCGGTGCCTCGCGGGCGCGCCGGCGCGTGCTCGCCGCCGAAAATGCTGCTGTTGGTCATGGATCTCCTTCGACGGTAGACCCCGTCACTCTAGGGATTGCGACCGCGACCCTCGTAGTCCGGCACGCAGCAGGCGGTGTAGGCCAAGGGGCAACCCCTAGGGCGCCGCGCCCTCTTGGCGGCGCGCGAGTTGCTGAGCCATGAGCACGCGAAGGTGCTTCACATCCACCGGCTTGGTCAGATGCGCATCAAAGCCCGCCGCCAGCGACTCCCGCACGTCGGCATCCTGCCCCCAGCCGGTCGCCGCGATAAGTACCATCTGCGCATTGTCCAGGGCGCGCAGCCGGCGTGCGACCTCGTGTCCGTCGATGTCCGGCATCCCGATGTCGAGCAGGGCAACCTCGGGCTTGTGGCGCAGGGCCAATTCGAGCGCTTCGATGCCATTGCTGGCCACCATCACCTTGAAGCCGGACATCTCGAGCAATTTGGCAATGCCCCAGGCGGCGTCGGCGTTGTCATCAGCGACCAGCACGGTCGCATCGCCCGTCGGGCGCGTGACGCGCGGTGTCGCGTTGGCATGTATATGCATCGCATCGCGCGCGGTCGTGGCACGCAGCAGCGGCAAGGTGAAGCGGAACTGGCTTCCCTTGCCAGGACCTGCCGAACGGGCGCTGATATGCCCCCCGTGCAGCTGCACGATGCTACGCGAGAGTGCCAGACCTATGCCCAACCCGCCGTTGCTGTGGCCCGCCGTCCCCGAGGCCTGGGTGAACATGTCGAACATCTCTTCGATGTCCGCCGGCTCCATGCCGATCCCGTCATCGGCGACGGTGACCACCACCTCGTCCTCCACCACGTCGGCTGAGACTGTGATGTGCCCGCCCGGTGGCGTGTACTTGGCGGCATTGTCGATCAGGTTGCCGACCACCTGCGACAGTCGGCCAGCGTCGGCGTCGACCTCCAGGCCATTGGACGGCAGCTGCACCAACAACTGGTGGTCGGCGGCTTGCACGGTTGGACGGGTGGCTTCGATGGCGCTGTCGATCACCTCCCCGATGTCGGTCGGCTTCAACTGCATGGCGAGGCGCCCCAGACGCAAGCGCGAGATGTCGAGCAGATCATCGAGCAGCATCGCCATCGCGGCCGACTGTCGCTTCACCACCTCGGCCGCCCGAGTGCGATCGGCGTCGGCGTCGGGGGCGGCGGCGTCAAGCACCGATGCCGCGGAGGCGATCGACGCCAGCGGATTGCGCAGCTCGTGCGAGAGCACGGCCAGGAATCGATCCTTGGCCGCGTCCGCAGCCTCCAGCGCCTCGAATGCCGACTGGTTGCCGCGCAAGGCCTCGACGAGCTCAGCCTGGCTCTGCTCGGCAAGCTGCTGCGCGTTGCGGACCTGGGTCTGGTCGCGCAGCACCTTCACGAAGCCCACGGCCTGTCCCGTGGCATCGCGCATGAGCATCATCGCGCCGCTGGCCCAGAACCGCGTGCCGTCCTTGCGCTGGTGAAAGCGGTCGTCGCCTGCGCGTCCGGTATCGCGGGCGACCTGCGCCTCGCGCACCGGAGCGCCCGTCGCGCGGTCTTCGTCGGTGAAGATGATGTCGGCCGGTTGGCCCAGCACCTCTTCCTCGGTATAGCCTAGAAGCTGCTGCGCACCCGCGTTCCAGGTCGAGATCCGGCGCTCCAGATCGGTGGAGAAAATGGCGAACTCGTTGGCGTTCTCGATCACCAGGCGCAACTGCTCGCGGCTGTCACGCAAGGCTGCCGCCACCTTGTTGGCAGCGGTGATATCGCGCGCGGTCGCGGTGCCCGCCATCACCCGGCCCGATTCGTCGTGGATCGGCGAGACGGTCAACGACACCGCGACCTCCACCCCGTCCTTGCCGCGCCGCACCGTCTCAAAGTTCTGCACGGTCTGCGAGGTGGCGATTCGCGCGATCAGTTCCTCGGAGTCGGCGTCGCCGTCGACCGACAGCAGGGACAGCGGTTGCCCGATCGCCTCCTCGGCCGTATAGCCGAAAATGCGCTCGGCCCCGCCGTTCCAGCTTAGGATGGTGCGGTCGAGCGAGAAGCTCACGATCGCATCGGAGGACGAGGTCACGACGGCCGACAGCCAGAGCCGCACCTCCTCGGCTTGCTTGCGCTCGGTGATGTTGACGAACGAGAGGACCACCCCCGCGATGCGGTCGTCGATGGTGCGGTAGGGCAGCAGACGCGCCAGGTACCACTTGCCGTCAGACTGGCTGACCTCGCGCTCCACCGGCACCAGGCGTTCGAGCACGCGCTGGGCATCCTCGCCCAAGTCGTGATAAAGCAGCTGGGTCGTGAGATCGGTCAGCGGCCGGCCGACGTCGGTGGGTATCAGGTTGAACAGAGTGACGGCCGATGGCGTGTAGCGCGTGATCCGCAATTCGCGGTCGAGGAACACAGTGGCGATCGCGGTGGCGTCCATCAGGTTGTGCATGTCGCTGTTGGCGTGGCCAAGTTCATCCACCTTGCTCTTGAGCTCGTGGTTGACTGTGGTGAGCTCCTCGTTGATCGATTGCAGTTCCTCGCGGCTGGTCTCCAGTTCCTCGGTGGCGGAACGCAGTTCCTCGTTCATCGCCTGCAGTTCTTCATTGCTGGCCTTCAGCTCCTCGGTCGACGCTTCGTACTGCTCGACGGTGTCGCGCAGGTGCGACTTTAGGCGCTCGAGTTCGCGGTCGAGGTGGCGCGCCACCGGGTCGGAGTCGCCGCGCAGCGAGGGCTCCACCGCCGTGGCCGTGAGAGCCTCGGGCGCCTGTGCCTGCAACATTACCAGGAACATGTCGGCGCCGACCTCGTTGAACGGCACGACCCGGATCGAGATTGACAAAGGCTCCTCGCCGAGTTCGACCTGCACGTCGGTCACCTCGGCCGCGCTCCTGCTCTGGGCCGCCTGATAGAGCGCCGCGCGCAACTCGATGCGTAGGCTCGGATTGACTGCCCGCAGCAGATTGCGGCTGGGCTCGCCGCCGCTGTATTGGAGGAACCGGCCCGCGCTCGCCGACAGATGGGCGATGTCGTATTCGCCGTCCACCAGGATCGATGGCGGTGCCAGCTGTTCCAGCAGCCGCAGGTGCAGATCGCCCCACGAGGTGTGGCGCGCGGCCTCGACCGGACGGGATCGGTTCGCGGGCTGTGGGTTGTTGGTCGCCACCGCCCCGGTCGCAGTCACGGGGCCGGCCTGGGCCGCCTGCTGGGCCTCCAAAGCCAATGCGAGGGTTCCGGGTCCCCTGGGCACCGGCAGGCCGCTGCGCGCCGTCGGACGCTGGACGTAGACACGGTGCTTCTTGTCGATCACGCCGAACAGGGGGCTGCCGTCCTCGACTGATTCGGAAGAGCCCAGGAACAGTTTGCCGCCCGGCAGCAGCGCGAACTGGAAGGTCTCGAACACCCGGGCCTGCGCCTCGCGGTTCAGGTAGATCAACAGGTTCCGGCAGCTGATTAGATCGAGGCGCGAGAAGGGCGAGTCCTTGAGGACATCGTGCACGGCGAACAGCACCATCTCCCGCAGCTCGCGCCGCACGCGATAGCCGCGATGCTCCTTGGTGAAGAAGCGGCGCAGGCGGTCCTCGGAGACGTCGGCCTCGATGGCGCTCGGATAGATGCCATCGCGTGAGGCCTGGATCGCCTCTTCGTCAAGGTCGGTGGCAAAGACCTGAATCAATGGCGGAGACTCCAGCATGCGGGCGTGTTCGCTCAGCAGCATCGCGATCGAGTAAGCCTCCTCGCCCGTGGCGCAGGCGGCAATCCAGATGCGCAGGCTGTCGTTGGGGCCTTTACCGGAGAAGAGCGACGGGATCTGCGACTCGAGTGCAGTGAAGCACTCCGCGTCGCGGAAGAAGTTGGTCACGCTGATCAGCAGGTCCTGCAACAGGGCACCGGCCTCGCCGGGGCGGGTGCGCAGGCAGCCCAGGTAGCCGGGCAGGTCGTCGATGCCGTTCACCTGCATGCGCCGCCCGATGCGCCGGAGGATGGTCGCGCGCTTGTAGTAGGAGAAGTCCCGACCGGTGCGGGTGCGCAGGAAGGTCAGCACGTCGCGCAGCGCGGATTCATCGTTGATGGCAGACGGGCGCTCCAGCGCCGTGGGCGGCCCGTTCTCGGGCGGCAGGCGCAGCCGGTGCTCGAGGCGGAAATACTGGAGCAGCTTGCCCACCATGTCCTCGACCGGCAGCACCCAGTCAACCATGCCGGTGGCGATCGCCGCGCTCGGCATGCCGCCATGCTCGGCCTGGTCTGGATCCTGGGCGACCGTTAGACCGCCGCGCTCCTTCACCCGCTTAATGCCGCTAGCGCCGTCGCCGTCGGCGCCTGAGAGCACGATCGCCGCCGAGCGCGGGCCATGCGTGTCGGCCAGCGTCCGGAAAAAAAGGTCGACGGCCACATGCCGCCCATGGTCCGAAACGAGTTCACCAAGCTCCAGGTTGCCGTCGATGGCGCGTAAGGAGCGACGCGGCGGGATCACGTAAACATGGTTGGGCACGATGCGCAGGGTGGTCTGGACCTGCACCACCTGCATCGAGACACCGCGCTGCAGCAAATCCGCCAGCGTGCTCTCGTGCTCGGCTGACAGGTGCAGCACGACCACGTAGGCTAGGCCGGAGTCCACCGGGACGGTGGCGAAGAAGGAAACCAGGGCTCGGATTCCACCGGCCGAGCCGCCGAGAGCGACCACCGGGACACTGTCGCGGCCGTCCGCGGGCACCACCTTGTCCATCTCGTCGAAATCGGTCTTGCGGGTCGGCTTCCCCGGCTGCTGCTCGCTCATCCTGCGTCCTCGAAGAAGGCCACAATTATGCGCCGCCGGCCGGGTCCGACTCGATCATCCGCGCGAGCTCGCGCGCCTGCTGTTCGATGGCAGCGCCCCGCTTCTCGCCGGCTTCCGCCTCTGCCGTCTGCCCGCTGCTGCGCGCGACCGTCGCCAGGCGGCGCAGCAGCAGCGCTTTCTCCTGCAGGGCGCGCGCGCCGCTCCAGAGCGCGGCCTCGACAACTTCGCGCTGGGCGTACTGCAGGTTCCGCGGCGAATACGCATGGCCGGTATGGCAACGGAATCGAAGCGGCCTGCCGCCCTCGATCTCGAACAAGGCGCCGCCGCAATCGGGACAGGTCAGCCCGGACGGCTGGCCCACCTGCAACAGAGGGTCTAGGGTGTCCGTGCCCTGGTTGATCCGGACTTCGCGCTCGACATCCTCGGGGATTTCCCCAGCGTCCGGGGCCGAGGGCGGAGCAGCGCTCACCATCGCGACCAGGGCGGCGGGAATGTCCTCCAGCGCCAGGCAGAAGTCGATCTCCGCCTGCAGGAGGGCATTCATCGGCATCCCGGGTTCGAGCGCGGTTTGGGGGTCCTGCACGATCGTGCGTCCGCCGCACTGCTTGATCGCGCAAAGTCCCGCCGCGCCGTCGTCGAGCTGGCCAGTGAGCAGCACGCCGATCGCCCGCTCTCGGCAGTGCAGAGCCACCGAACGAAACAACGGATCGATGGCCGGCCGGGTGTGGTTTTCCTTTGGGCCGCACCGCAGGCTGAGCCGATCGCCGTCCAGCGAAAGATGCCGGTCGGGAGGCGCCACATAGATTGTCCCGGGGACCGGGCGGAGGCCGTGGGTGGCATGGACCGCCGGATTGGGGCCTCGGCCCTGCAATAGTTCCGGCAGCACGCTGCGATGGATCCCGATATGTTGCACGACGAGCATGATCGCGGGGAAGTTGGGCGGCAGCTTCGCCGCCAGCTCCTGCAGGGCGGACACGCCGCCGGTGGACGCGCCGATGGCCACGACATACGGTTGTTTCATCGGGGACCTTCCGGTTGTTAGACGCACTGTGGGACGTTTCGGTGCCTAGCGCGTAGTCCCAACTCGCCTAGCGGCGAAAGACGCTAAGCCCTGAGGCGAGCGGAGCGGGCACGGCGCTTGCTGGATGCCGGCGTCACATCGAAGGACTGAAAATGCTCCTAAGCAAGACCCCCGCCGAATCCGACATGCCCGTAACTCCGCCGCTAAGGCCGGTGGCCCCCGTGGAGGCCGAGGTGGGGTCCCTCGATCTCGAGGCGGGAGACGGCGCCAGCGGTGTCCAGGAGGCCGAACCCGAATCCCGTGAAGCCCGGATCCGGCAAGCGGCCTATGCCGCCTGCTGAACTGACTGCCCGCCCGACCGCGGCGATCGACGTCGGCGTCCTGGACGACCACCCGATCGTGCGGCGGGCGCTCTCGGCGGTCCTTGCCACGCAAGATGGCATCAGGGTTCGCGGCGAGGCGTCGAGCGTTGCCGAGGCGCTCGAACTGCTGCGCGCTGTCGCGCTGGACGTGCTGGTGCTGGACCTCGGGATGCCGGGGCGCACCGGCCTCGATGCGATCAGCCTAATCCGGAGCTTGGCACCTCGGACGGCGGTTCTGGTTTTCACCGGGTATCCGGAAGATGAGTACGGGGTCAAGCTGATCCGCCTCGGCGCCGACGCCTACTTGCACAAGACCTGCGCCCTGGAAGAGCTGTTCGCGGCCATCCGGACGATCGCCTTGGGCCGGCGCTACCTCACGGCGTCGCTGTCGGAACTAATGGCGAATCAGGTCGGTCGACCCCCGAGCGCGGCGCATTCGCTGCTCACCGACAGGGAGCTCCAGGTGATGCTCAAGCTGGCGCGCGGCGTTCGACCGATGCATATCGCCGCCCAGCTCTCGCTCTCGGTGAAAACCGTGAGCACCTACCGCACGCGCCTGCTCAACAAACTCGATCTTAAGACGAACGGGGACCTGACGTACTACGCGATGAAGCACGGGCTGATGGACTAATCTGTTGCCCTAGGCACGACACTTGCCACCACCTTTGACATGCACGAACCAAACATGTCCGCCCCCTCCGAGCCGCCCGCCGCCGACGTCGCCTTCTTTGCGGCGCACGCGGAGGACGGCGAAATCAGGTTCAGCTACAAGGGCTGGCAAGTTCAGTTGCAGCTGGACGGTCACACGCCAGAAGGTTGCGTCACCGGCCATGCGGAAGTTCGGGCTGGCAGCTTCGCCTGTCGCCTGGTGATGGCGAGCCATCACCACGACGACGTGGGCGCGCTGGAGGCCCTGGCGCAAAAGGCTCGCGAACTGATCGAGGACCGCGAGACCCTTGCGGCGGAGAGCCTCCGCATCTCGATCTGATCACACACCTAAGCCTCGTGCCACGTCCCATGATGGATCATGCGCCTCACCGCGTGCTGAGACTTCTGCAAGAAGCCTCACTGGTCCAGGTCCTTTATAAAGTGGGCCAGATCCGCAGTGCGCGGGGCGATGCCGAGGCGCCCGCATGGGATCCGGTCAGACTTGCCGCAAGATTGGCCGCTTGTCGGCAAGAATTGCTGCTGGTGCAGCCCCTTCTCCCGCCCGATGTGGGGGGCCAGATCCGGGTCGGACGCTCACTGTTTTTGAGGATGCTGCTGGCCAGCGCGCCGCGGCGCATGGCGGGATGGTCCGCCCAGGTCGCGCTGAGCCGTGTCCCGCTGTCGCAGTTCCACGAATGGCTCTCCAACGACATCGAGAGGGCGGAGTTGGAGGCCATCGAGAGCGCCATGACCGCGCAGGAAGCCTCGCTCTATGGTCGGCTGGGCGCTTCAGAGCTTTCCCGTGCTGCTGGCCCGAACCGAATCGATCGCGCACCACCCGACCAACGGAGGCACACGATGCCCGATGAAATGCTCTTGCGAAGCCCCTTGGATAGCACCCAGATCGATGTCTGCGAGGAAGACGACATCCGCTACTGGACAGCCCAGCTTCACATCACCGAAGAGAAGCTCCGGCTTGCCGTGGCGGCCGTCGGGGTGGCGGTTGCGGATGTCAAGGGCCACCTCGTCGTGGCGTGATGCGCGCGCTGAATATTCTCAGGTCGTCGACGTTTGTTGCCTGTTCATTTGGGCGACTCGATGCCGACCATCTTTGACTGCGACCTTCAGGCTCTGGCGGTACTTGGTGACGGTGCGGCGCGCGATGAGAAAACCCCGGCGGGCGAGCTCGCGTGCAGCGCCGCATCATTCCGGCTGTTCTGGCGCTCGCAGGAGGTCAGCTCCAGATGACCGCCTGCGGGGCCAGCGGGGCGCGCGCGTCGGAGCGCTATGGCGGCCCGGGGGGGAGGCCTCACAAGACCTACCGCAAGTGTTGTCGATCCAATTCACGCCTCGGGCACGAAGATTGCCATGGGCCATTGGCATCCAACACCGAGACAACATGCCCATCCTGCTTCTTCGGCAACTTGCGACACAGTTGCTTCCGATGAATGTGTCCGACCGGGACAAGATCGACGAGTTACGCGTGCTGGTGCAGGCCGGCCTCATCGCGGCGCTTGAGGTCCGCGAGGGGGACGACCGCGATCGCCCCAAGATCCCCACGGTCCGCATTCTCGCCATCACTGGGGACGGTCGGCGCCTGCTTCAGCGAAGCGCCCAGGCGCCTTGAGAAGACCGCTCACCAAGCCACGTGGGGTCGACGTGGTATTGCGCACGGCTGCAAAATGATGGGCATCCCTTCAACCAGCCGCCTCAACCCAGCGTCGTCGGTAGGCCCGATTCCTTCCTGTCCATGCCCCAGCGTCCATCGGCTTACTCGTGGGTCCGGCGCCTTGCCGTCGCCGCCGGCACAGTTGTCGCCGTTAAGGCCGTGCTGCAGTTGCGCCGGCGCACGGTAACGCGCCAGGCCTCGCTCCAGAGGCAGCAGCGCGAATGGTCCGACCGGGCCATCCGGCTGGAGCACGACCTGCGCACGCCCGTGGGGGCGATAGCCATGGCGCTAGAACTGTTGCAGACATCGGGCGAGGTAGCCGTGCGCGCGCAGGCCGTCGAGGTGCTTCAGCGGCAGGTGGCCCGCATGACCTCGTTGACCGAGGACGCGCGCGAGTTGGCGCGCGCCATCGGCAAAAACCTGCCCTGAGTCCGCCCACCACATTGTTACCATCCGAAAGCCCCCAGCCGTCGGGGCGGGCATTCCGTTCGGCAAGCAGGATTGGAGTGTGAAGTGGGCCACGCGCTGGTAGTTGAGGACGACGAAGATTCAGCACGCATGATCGCTGCGCTGGTGGCCGGCGAAGGTCACACGGTGATGTGCGCGCATTCGATCGCTAACGCCCACCAGATGATCGCCATGCGTCGCCCGAACCTGCTGCTGCTCGACCTGCACCTGCCAGACGGCCACGGCCTGAGCCTGCTGGAAGACTCCGACGCCCTCAGCGACACGGTGCTGGTGCTGATGACCGGGCAGGCGAGTCTGGAGACCTCGACTAAGGCGCTGCGCCTGGGTGCGGCCGACTACCTCGTCAAGCCCATCAACCCGCAGCACCTACGCGGCCTGCTCGCACGGCTCATTGCGCCGTCGCAGCTGCGCGCCGAGCTCGACGACGTGGAAGCCCAGTGGCGCGAGACCGGCTGCTTCGGCCGCCTCATGGGACGCTCGCCAGGGATGCAGCGCGTCTACCGCCAGATCTCCCGCGTCGCCGCCACGGCGGTGAGCGCTCTTCATCCACGGCGAAAGCGGAACCGGCAAGGAACTGGTGGCCCGGGCGGTGCATGACCTGAGCCGACGGCGCGACCAGCCCTTTCTGGCGGTCAACTGCGGGGCCCTGTCGCCCGGCCTGATCGAAAGCGAGATCTTCGGCCACGAGCGCGGCAGCTTCACGGGGGCCGAGCGGCAGCACCAGGGCTTCTTCGCGCGCGCGCACGGCGGCACGCTGTTTCTCGATGAGGTGACCGAGATGCCGCCCGAGCTGCAGGTCAAGTTGCTGCGCGTGCCGGAGAGCGGCACCTTCACGCGGGTGGGCTCGACCCAGGTGCAGCAGACCGACGTGCGCATCATCGCCGCGACCAATCGCGACGCCGCAATTGCCACGGCCCAGGGGCGCCTGCGCGAGGACCTGCTCTATCGCCTGAACGTCTTTCCGATCGCGCTGCCGCCGCTGCGCGAGCGCGGAGAGGACGTCCTGTTGATCGCCCGTAGTTTTCTGGAGGAGCTTGGGCGCCAGGACGGGACGGCCAGGCATTTCACTGCAGCGGCACAGGAGCGTCTGGCCGCGCACGATTGGCCCGGCAATGTCCGCCAGCTTCGCAATGCCGTGCAACGTGCCTGGGTCATGGCCACCGATGACGTGGTCGAAGAGGAGTGGCTGCCGCAGCCGGCCGGTGCCTCGCACCCACCGCCGGAAGGCGAGGAGGGGCGGCTCGTCGTCGAAATGGGAACCCAGCTCGCTGACATCGAGCGTCGGGTGATCCTCGCGACCTACGAGCGCTGTGGGCGTCACAAGGAGCGCACCGCCGCGCTGCTGGGCATCAGCATGAAGACCCTCTACAACCGGCTGAAGGAATACCAGCAGTGAGAGCGAGCCGGTCGGGCGCCGAATCCGCGCATTCGTCGTGAAGGTGAAAAGCCGCCGCGCACGCGCTCCACGCTGACAGTCCGCGCGCGCGGGCGGCGGCACTCTCTGGGCTGCGCGACACCCGTCGGGCATCACCTTCTGGAGACTTCACCATGGAACACGCTTCGCACCTTCGCATCCTTCGCACGACTGCCGCCGCCTTCGGCCTAATCGCAGCGGCCGGCCTTGTCGCCGCGCAGGGGACGCCGCCTTCGACCGCATCGCCCAATCCCGCCACAGGTGCCGGCCAGCAAACCCAAAGCGGCACCCCGATGGGGACGACCGGGGCCCTGCCGGAAGCGCAGCGCGGCACCGCGGCTCCGGCGCCTGCGGCGAGCCCTGCGACCGCCAACGCCATGCCGAACACCGCGATGCCCAACGACACGCCCACCGGCACGACCCGCAATGCGCGCATGGCGCGTGCCGATCGCAACTGAGGCGGGATCATGAGGCGAGCAGCCGGCGCATCGCCGGCTTGTACGCAGGGCTGGCCATCATCGCGTTGGTGGCCGCGGCGCCCGCGCGCGCCCAGGTGTCGCTCGACGCATTGCTGTCGTGGGTGCGCGCGAACGGGGACAACCAAGGCGCCGCTTTCGTGGTGGTCGACAAACGGGCCGCCAGGGTGCATGTCTATCGGAATGGGACAGAACGCGCATCCTCGCCGGTCCTCGTCGGGCTGGCACGGGGGGATCTGTCGGTTGCGGGCATCGGCGAGCGCAAAATGCAGGACATACTCCCCGATGAGCGGACCACCCCCGCGGGTCGCTTCGTGAGCGAGCCCGGCACGAACCTCCAACACGAAGACATCGTTCGGATCGACTACGACGCGGCCGTCTCAATGCATCGGGTGCGGGCGAATCAGCCGGCCGAGCGGCGGATGCAACGGCTCGCGAGCCTCGACGCTCAAGACCACCGCATCACCTACGGTGCGTTAACGTCCCGGCCGCGTTCTACGACGCTTACATCCGACCCGAGTGGGGGCAGCGTAAGGGGCTTCATCTACGTCTTGCCGGAAGCAAGTTCTTTCAAGGCCGTTTTCGAGAGCAATCCCTGATGTCAGGGATCGCCGCTGCTGCAGAAAGCGGCGCTAAGCCGACAGCTGAGTCACTGCAAAAAAGCGTCTACGTAAACTCGAGCGCTTGCACTCGAATGCCGGATGCCGACGGCCGTTCGGGGCAGGCTGAGCGCTTTCGAACGCATGGTTCTCGATTCGCATCTGGAGTTCAAGCAGCTGTCGGGACATCACTCGTGCGCCGGGCAGAGCTTCATTCCACGCGCTTGGTTGGGGCGGTTCACATGAGGTAGGGTCAGTCCGGGCGAAGGGCGTCTTCATCGTCCTGGGCCGCCAGCCAGTCGCCCGGCGTCGGTTGCCACAGACGTTCACTCGCCGAAAGCCGCTGGATGAGGTGCTTTCGTTCTGCGGGCGTTCGAGAGGGTGAACGCGGGACATGAACGCTGTCGAGATAGGCGTAGAGCGCGTCCTTGGCAGTGCGCCCCAGGTCGGCGACGCTTTGGTACTCGTCAGCATGCGGCCACTCGCCCCGCTGCTCGATGGCTGCTTCACAACGCGCCAATAGTCTGCACTGCGCGCCCAGGTGCGCATCCGTAGCACGCTCGAATGCGACGCGAAGTGCCTGTATTTCCCCGAGCTTCATGCCAGAATATCCAAGGGGTCGTTAGCTACGACATGTAGGATAACGCCGCGCACGCACCTTGCACGACGGGTCCGGCACGATATCCGACTCGATCAGGCGTCGAATGGGGGCAGGACACCGCCCTTCGATCCAGCCGCGGCCCCGGGCAAGAGCCCCTCATGGAACGCTCGCGCCTGGCTTTTTGGCCTGTTTTTTTAGAGCGGGCGAAGATCTAGTAGTGGCAGATTGGCGGGCGACCGTGCCGCCCCCTCGCTCGCTGCCGTCAAAGCGTGCAGCGAATCCGGAGCCTAGCGCGCCGAGTACGCCGCTCAGGCCCTAAGCGACGCTGCGCGAATGCGGATGTCTTCCAAAAAGGCTGCGAGCAAGCGGGATGCGCGAACCTGAAGCGCCTCGACCTCTGCGATCTCTGCCGGCGCCAGGGACTTTCGGCTAGCTAATCCTCGATGGGCTGAATAGACGCGGCGTTCTGCCTCTTGGGCTTCGTGCTCGGCCTGCTGCCACGCAGCGAACTGAGACTTGAACTGGTTGCGCAGCACAATGCACCTCCGGCTTTCAGGTGCATCGACAGGACTGATGGGGCCAAGCAAGCTCCGCGGCTTAGGGCACAAAAGAAAGCCGCTCAGGACAGCCGGCTCTGACGGCCGGCGCATAGAGCTTACCAGCCTTCAGACCGGGCACAAGCGGAGCAGGCCTCGACATGTCGCACACGGGTACAACATTGTGCTAATAAATAAATGCCTGACTTCCCCTCTTGCAAGGGACGCACAGTCGTTGTCTGTGGAAGGACGTCGAGCATGACCGCGCAGCCGTCTTACTCGCGGCTATCCCGGGTTGCCCGAACCGCGCATCCCACCGAAGAGCACTGACAATCTGCCGTACTGCGTCGCTGCTCGGGGGTGGTCGGGACAATCGCTGATTGCCAGCCACAAGACCTCGAATCGGGCCAGGATTGCCGCATACGGTGCAGTTCGGCGACCCCCAGGCGAAAGGCGACCATCCGAAAGTCTCGCGCATCGGCCATCAGGCAGCAAATGACTTAGTCCTGCTCGCCGGGCACGGGTCTTGTGAACCTTGGACTTCCGCTCGCAAAGCGAGGCAAGCTCATAGTGAAGATCGTGATGCCCGACTCGGACGTGGCCGCGATCTTTCCCCCGTGTGCCTGGGCGATCGCCTTCACGATGAAGAGGCCCAGGCCAAGGCTGGCCTGATCGTCCTCTCCAGCCTCGGCACCCCGCCGCAAAGGTTCAAACAGTTCATGGAGCGAGGCATCCACCAGCGCTGGACCCGAGTTGGCCACTGAGAGGACAATCTCATCTGAGTCGCCCTGTAGCTTCACAACGATCTCAGAGTGGGGGCGCGCGTAGCGCGCCGCGTTGTAAACAAGGTTACCGAGGGCCTCGCGAACACGAGAGGCGTCGAACTCACCATCGCACGGCCCTTCGACGTGGAAGCTTAGCTTTTGATCTGGCAGCGCCGCACGCAGCACATCGAGCTCATCGCGGCATGCCTGGGCGAGCTCCGAAGAACGACGTTGAACTGAAATGCCCATCCCGAGTGAAGCACGACTGAACTCGAGGAGATCGTCCAGCAGGCCTTTCATACGCTGGCCGCTGCGTATCAGCCTCGTCGTCGCCTGGGACACAGGTTCTTCGGTGGATAGCCTTGACAACACCTCTGAGGTCAGGAGGATCGCGTTCAGGGGGCCCCGCAGGTCATGCCCGAGGACACCGAGAAACACATTGCGCCAACGCTCGACCTCTGCAGAGAAAACAGCCACCGACTGAGCAATCGACTCGTCGATCGCATCGTTGAAGCGGACAATCTCGTCAGCACTGTCCTCGTCCAGAGCCTGCTGCGACGACAGCCAAAGGCGCAAAACGCCGGCGCGCAACGCTCGGTACTCGGCCACCAGTTGCTCGATGTCGAAACCTGCTTTGGCGCGCTGCAGCGCATGGGCCTGCGAAGCCGTACCGGATGCGTCTTTGGAAACCGGACAGCGACCAAGAGATCGCAAGCGACGCTCATCGGCACTGTGGAACAAACGAAGGTCGGCAGACATTGCCGCTAGAACGTGCGGCATGTGATCGCGTAGCGCTTCTGCATCCAGGTGCGCCGCCGCCGGCAGAAGCGTGGCGGCGAATTGTTCCGCTGCGTCTGCAATCTCGTCAGCGTTCTTATCGATGAAATCCGCCAGCCGCATGGTATCCCTTTGCAAGTTAGCCCTATGGTACGCCGCTCCTTCGCAGGTCCCCACACGTCTGAGCGTCGATATTGCCCAGGCCGACGCGTGGTCAATTGCCTTTTGGATGCCACGCACCGCCAGGTTCGGTGGCGCAGGGTCGTCATCGGTCTGTACCACGTTGTGGTCGCCAGCCAGCGCATGGGACCGCCGGTGGACAGTAGCGACGCGGCATAGCGTTGGAGGCCCTCGACCCACCGCAGCTCGTACTCGACCTTGCGCCCTCGCTCCAGATCGCCGTCCTGTGGGCGGCCTCGGCAGGTTCCGGCGGATCCCGAGCCGCGGCCTTGTCCGGCCTCGCTGACCGCCCAGCGTGGCGAGGTCGGGCCTCTACCGCGGTAGCGCCGCAGAGCCTCGCGGCCGCATCAAGCGGCTCCCGTCGGCGGCGATCCGCAGGCCGAAGCCGCGGTCTGCGCAGCAGCACGCCAACTCCAGACTGATGCCCGACGACGGGCCGGTGACAGTCGCGAAGGGCGTGGCTGGCTGACGCCGGAGCTGGATTGGGCCGCGGCTTTCTCGACACGGCCTTGCCAAGGCACGGCGCATCATCGACACCGAAAGACATGCCTTGGCCGCGGGCGCAAAGCGAAACGACGTCGTCACCAAGCACCTGGACGGGGCGCGTCGCACGAGACCCTGTTCCGGCCGGGCACGTTCTGCCACTTCGACGTCATAAAGGAAAGGCCGTGAGAGTCCTGACCTACCAGAATCCAACGTCTCGGGGAGTCGGCTGACAGGCAGGACACCGCGGGCCGGGTAGGGTGCTTTATGCCGAGGTGGAGCCGCCAGCAGCGCGAAACGGGCAAGCCGCGACAGCTTTAAAGGAGAGCGCGAATGACCGACCCCTACCGCCGACTTGCCGTTTTCGTCGACAGCCCGAGCGCACACAACTACCTCTGGGTCATGCTTGAGAGCACTGACGATCCCGCTGTCTGGCTTGACCTCGAGGCCGGCGAGGAAACGTTCGATTCCCTGAGGCGCTGCTTGCCTATGTAGAGGATATGAGCGTGGACCCGGTCACTGCCCCGGCTCTGGACGACGACCGAGATGAGCAGGATGATCGATCCTGATCCCAGCCGGTTGACCTATCGCTCGCGCTCCAGCGTTAAGGGGAGCATATGCGCATCACGCTGAAAGCAGTGCTGCTCGATATCGACGGGACCTTGCTCGACAGCAACGACGCGCATGCGCGCAGTTGGGTCGAGGTGCTCACGCGTCGCGGCCAAGAATGCACCTATGCACAGGTCCGCCCGCTGATCGGCAAGGGCGGCGACAAGTTGTTGCCTGAACTCACCGGGATCGATAAAGATCAACCAGCGTACGCGGAGATCTCGGCGGAGCGCACGGCGTTGTTCGTCGACAGCTATCTTCCCACGCTACAGCCGACGGCGGGCGCGCGCGCACTGCTCGAACGCATGCTGTCAGAAGGGTTGAAGCTGATCGTAGCGACCTCGGCAGGCGCAGAGCTGGACCTCCTGCTGAAGCAGGCCGGTGTGGGGGATCTCATCAAGCACGCGGTCAGCTCCGAAGATGCAAGTCGCTCGAAGCCCGACCCGGATATCGTCGATGCGGCGCTCCAAAAGGCCGGCGCTCCGGCTCGGCATGTCGTCATGCTGGGCGACACACCATACGACATTGAGGCAGCTCGGCGGGCCAACGTGGCCACGCTGATCGTTCGGTGCGGCGGGTGGTGGAAAGACGGTGACTTTTCGAACGCGATCGGCATTTACGACGACCCCGCTGCGTTGCTGTCCAAGTGGCCTGAGGCCTGGCTTTCGCCCTGAGGACAGTTGGGCGGTCTTGGCCCATCCGCAGCCAAGGCGCCGCCGCCTAATGCGGGCGGGCTGCGCCGCGCGTCCTCCAAGCGCTTCGGCATCGCACTTCTGCTGTAGCTCGAAGACCAGCAGCGTCAATGAGGGCGCCCCGATAGATGGGCTTCGCCCGACGCTGTTCCGTGCCACTATGCCGCTTTGCGCGCGCGCTTAGACGGCGAGGTTGCGGTCTTGCCCGAGGGCCTCCCGGTGGTCTTCCTGGCCGCTGTTTTGCCGCCGCGGCCTTGAACCTCCTGTGCAAGTTCCTTCGCAGGCGATCCGGCCTTGCCGCCCTTGAGGCTGCGTTGCAACAACTCGGTGAGGTCGAGGACGTTGGAGCTGTCGGACGGCGCCTGCTCCTCGGGCTGCAGCACGGTCTCGGTTTCGCCGGCCTTCACCTTCCGGTCCACGATCTTCATCACCGCGTGTTTGAACTCGTCCTTGAAGGCCTCGGGCTCCCACCGCCCCGACATTTCCTCTATGAGTTGCTGCGCCATCTTCAGCTCTGCCGGCGTGACCTTGGCGCCCCTCACGCCGGCGCGGGGCACCTCGAGTTCGTCGGTGGGCTTCACCTCGTCACCCCATCGCAACAGGTTGAGCACCAGAACGTCGCCCGAGGGCACGAGCACCGCGAGATGCTGTTTGGTCGCGATGACGACCTTGGCCAAACCCACCTTGCCCGATTGAGACAGGGCCTCGCGGAGCAGGCCGTACACCTTCTCGCCCTTGTTGATCGGTGCGACGTAGTAGGGCCGCTCTAGATAGACGAACGGGATTTCATTGGCGTCGAGGAAGCGCTGAATCTCGATGGTCTGCGTGGTGCGCGGATAGACGGCCTCTATTTCTTCGGGAGAGATAACCACGTATGTGCACGAGGCCGAACGAAATCGCGCCTTTCCAGAGAGTCCTGGTTGCCATGATGGGAGCCTTTTCGAAGTTAAGAGATAGGACCAAATCCGAACACCATGGCCCGCCGGCCAGGCTTGGCGGCCATGTCACCGCCGGGTGTGTCGTCGTACCGCGACGCGTGCTCGGTGTTATCGGACGGGTCGTCAGCCGCTTCGGTTCCTGCATCGGAAGGGGTAGCGGCGCCATCTGCTAGGCCAAGCTTGGATGGCTCGGCGCGCGGTCCTCTTTCTAGGTCGGCGACCTGCCCCTCCAGTGCGAGCAAGCCGGCCGCCATCGCAGCGTGATAAGTCTTGAAGCTGTCCCTGCCGCTTTCAAACAGCTGCCAATGGGTCGGGGCCTCCAGTTCGCCCATAACCCAACGGAATGCCCCCCGGCTTGTCTCCTCGACGTAGACCGTGACCTTGCGCAGTGGCTGGAGGAAAGATTTTTTCATGACAGGACCAGGCGACTCGCGTGCTGCACCGCTCCGCCGCCCGAGTTCTCTAAAGGGTAGCTGACAAGACGCGCCCGTGCTGTAGGGAACGGCCTTACGCCGAAGCGCGTCGTCGGAGCCCCTGGCAGCCTGCGGCGCCTCCAGCTCCGCCCGCCGCCAAGCGAAACAAGGCACCTGCCTTCAGGTCTTGGCGTCAGAATTTAGGGCTTCGTCGACGCGCTCGACATTCGTTGTGCTTCGAGAACCCCTCAGATGCAGCTCCACGTCGGTGGGGCGGGCCCCGACAGCCGCAATAGCTTCTTTCAGCTGCGCCTCAGTCACATCGAACTTTTTCTGCCCTGTAGTCCTTTTTGGGTGCAGCGGCTCAGAAATGTGCACACGTCTCACGATCGCCGCAGCTTGGCGGCAGCCCGTTCCACCTCCTACGAGAGAATTGCGAACAATCTTACGCAAGCGCGCAGGGGAGGCAACACCATTCAAGCGCTGACGAAATTGCGAATGGAGGGCTCCCTGTCATGGACCACACAAAGCGAACTTTCCGTCCCGAGGATCTGTATCTGCAGAGGAAAATAACGGACATTGAATGTCACCCGGACCGCGCGGTGGCGGCCTGCTCAGTGAGGTCGGTGGATCAGGAAAACGACAAGTACGCTTCCTCGATCTGGCAGTTCTCACTCGCTGGAGGGGATGCGTCGCAGCTAACCCGCGGGACCGGAGACGACAACTCGCCACGCTGGTCACCCGACGGCCGCCAATTGGCTTTTCTGTCCGATCGTGGAGGCTCCCCGCAGGTGCACATCCTGGCCATCGACGGTGGCGAGGCCAAGCAACTGAGCAGGCTGCCGCAAAGCGTGTCGGACTTGCGCTGGATGCCGGCAGGCGACGCCCTCGTGGTGACGGCAGCGGTGGTCGATGACCCTGACACCCGCAGCTTGAGCGGCGGCACGGGGGGCCAGTCGGGCCAAAGCAACATTGGCAAGCAGTTGGAAGTGGCGCGCAAGAAATGCGCGCCAGAAGTCGCCTGGCGCCTCCCATATAAAGAGGATGGCGTCGGCTACCTGTTGCGGCGGCAGTTCCATTTGTTTCGCGTCGATGCGACCACTGGCGACCACATACAGCTTTCCCAAGGTGCGTTCGATGTGCTTGCCTTTGATGTCGCCCGCGACGGCTCCATCGCCTACTCGCGATCGCGTGACGGCCGCTTCGCTCATAGCAACGACCTGTGGATTTGCGGCCCGCTCGGGCGGGATGCGCGGCGGGTGACGCGGGACATTGCCATCGTGATGCACCCGGCCTGGTCGCCGGACGGCCGCATCATCGCTTTTACCAGTGCCGAGGAGGAAGGCGACGCCGAGCCGCGCCTGTGGCTGCTAGATGTCGCAACGGGCGAAGCTCGCACAGTTTGCGAGGCCACACTGGACGTGGCGCATCCGGCAGCCCTGCATTGGGTGGACGATGCCCGTCTGGTGCTCACACGTGCCTTCCGCGGACGTCATCAAGTGGTGATGCTCGATGTCGGGAGGGAATCGTTCGAGGTGCTCTCCCAAGGTGACCGCCAAATCGGAATCTTTGATTGCAACGCGACACACATCGCGTTCACGGTCGATCATCCGTCGCTGCCTTGCGAGCTATGGTCGGCGGCGCGAGACGGACGGGACGAGAAGAAGTCGAGCAACCTTAACGCTTGGTGGGGCGACCGGCAGGCCATCGATGTGCAGTTGCTGGAATTCGAAGTGCCCGATGGCCACGGCGGCATCGAGAGGATCGAGGGTTGGCTATTGCGACAGCAAGGACGCCTCGGGCCGTCGCCCTTGCTGGTCGACGCCCACGGCGGGCCGGCCGCCTATGCGCTTCTGGATTTCGATACAAACGTCTTCTGGCAGGTCCTGAGCGCGCTGGCCACGGGGCAGTCGAACGCTTTCAGCGCCGCAGTCGTCATGGCGCCAGTAGGGAACATTGAAACTCACTATGGAACTTCCGATGGAGGCTACTATGCCGACCCTTTCTATGTGGCGAGCAAGCCGATGTTCGACCGCGAGAAGGCGCGGGAGCTTTCGCCGTTGCACTATGTGGAAAAATCGGAAACGCCGACGCTGTTTCTGCAAGGCAAGGAAGATGAGCGTTGCCCCAAGTGTCAGTCCGAGGAGCTATTCGTGAGTCTCTCGCGTGCGGGGAATACGCCGGCCGAACTCGTGTTGTACCCGGGCGAAACTCATGCCTTTCTCGGCAGTGGCGCACCCTCGTGCCGTGAGGATGCGGCGGCCTGCATCGTGGCGTGGTTGAACAGGTTCGTGGGGGTGTGACAAGGAGTGGCGCGCGCCTGCACCAAGCAGAGTACGGGAGGCACAATGAAGGTGGTTCTCGCCGAGGACGATCGCAAACTGCGCAGCTTGCTGTCGCAAATATTGCGACCGATGGGTGGGGACATCGTTTTCGAATGCGGAACACAGTTCGAAGCGATCACGTGGTTGGAAGGGCATCATGACGGTTGGGATCTGGCGGTTGTGAACCTGTTCTTGGCGGAAGGGAACGGGTTCGCACTGCTCCGACATTGCGAGACACGCTCGCCCGCCCAGAAGGTGGTGATGATTTCGAACTACGTGCGGGAACCGGTGGCCGCGCGTGCCTGCGAGGCGGGTGCTGACGCTTTCTTCGACAAATCCTCGCAGATGGAAGATTTCATCGAGTACTGCCTTGCTGTGCGCCAGTCCTTGCCTCCAAATCATCGAGTCTGAGCAGAACGGGTGGTCGTTGTTGGCTGCTTGCGATGGAGCTTGATCCATTCGGCGCCCAAGGTTGTAACGCTATCCATACGGGCGAATTGTGACTTGCAAGGAGCGGGCGGATAAAAGGTTGCTGTTACAAACCCCTGCCGCTGCAGACGCCGCAGTTTTCGCAGCTTTGACCTGCGCGAGACGTACGCTGGCGATGCAGACTTGGCAAGGAGCCCGAGGAAGTCTAATAGAGACTGCTTCATATATCTGGTAATTAGATCGAGGCAATTCAGATCAACGGTGCGCGTTTGCTGCCGTAATGGCGAATGGGCTTGGGGCAAATGTTCCTATGAGCAGCGGCGCTTTGTCCCACCTGCGTAAAGGGGGGAGGCCCGAGCACGTGGAGCCGCAGCGGCGGCCGAAACTTGCCGCGGAGTTTGAAATCCCTTCGCACGTCGCATTGCGCTTGACGTACCCCTCTATGCCAGTAGGCCATGTTTAAGGGCGTAATAGGTAGGCTCGCTGCGCGACTTGAGCTGGAGCTTGGCCATCGCCCGAGCGCGGTTTCGGCTAACGCTGTTAACCGCTCGGCTGCAATCGTGCAAGCCCGTTCTCCCATCGCCAACCGGTAGAAGACCTGAAACTCCCGGTCTGTTAAGTGCCGGTGCGGTGGGGCGCACCGGGGCGGTTGTTTGGCCAAGAATTCAGCCACCTCAGATGGAAAGTGGTGTTTGCCATTCGCCAAGGTTCGAACTGCGTGGACCACCTCTATCGGGTCGCAGAGCTTGTTCAGAAAGCCCCGCGCGCCCATGCGCATGACAAAGCCCGCAAATGGGTCGGCCGGGTGCCCGGTGAATACGAGGATCGCCACTTCAGGCGCACGGATCTGCAGCCAGGCCAGAACGTCGAGACCGCTCCGTGCAGGCATGGCCACGTCCAAGATGAGTACATCGATGGGCGTTCTCGCCACCAGCGCCAGGGCAGCCTCTCCATCGCTCACCTGCCACGCACAGGTCGTTGTGGGTTGCTAGAAGGTCGCGCAAGGCCAGTCGAACAAGGGCGTGATCGTCGGCAATGCCAATGCGGATGCGAGGGATCATTGGGGCCAGCGTCATTTTGCGAAAAACCTGATAGGGCAAACGGCGTGCCGCGGAATGCAGCGCCAGCAATTTACAGCCTCCCACCGGCAAGGGAAGAACTAACACCGGGCGCTCACACCGGGAAACCGACTTGGGCTTGCCGTTTGCCCCGAGGAGCACGACTCCTAAATCTCGCTCCTGGGAGAGCACTCGGTACACACTTCCTCTTCCGGCAGCGCCCAGCTGCGCAGACCGCTTCGATCATCTGCTTCTGCCAAGGCCGCGCCCTTCAGTGCGGCTTCTACGAACCGCTGTTCTAAGCGGCTTACGCGTCAAGTGGTTAGGCGTCGATACGCGTGGTCGTAAATTTGGTCAAGAAGGACATTACTAAATGAGCAGTACTAAACCCAGATATACAAAAGCGCCGCTTCCACAACAGCAAGGGCACCGACGGGAGGCCGATCGGGGCGACGTCAGGGGGCGCAACACTGGGCAAAACCTAGAAAGGATTTCCATGCCTGACTTATCCCCAGCTCCGTGGCCTTTCCCGACCGCCCAGTCCCATAGTCCCCTCCCTGTGGCCGACGCGCCTACGGTGTTGGTGCCTTCGGAGGAGGCTCTCGACTCCGGAGTTGAAGAGTCTTTCCCTGCAAGCGATCCTGTATCGGTCACCGTCAGTAAATTCGTCCCTGAAAAATGAGCGAGAGGCATTGTCTTGAAAGATTGCCACGGGTGAACGATCTCTGTATCGATCTTCATAGCCAATGAGAACTGAGACAGGTGAATCCAGGTGCGACCGCTTCCCGCCAGTAGGACGGCGCCCTCCACGCGCGCACGCTGGCCCTACGGGCGGGCCGCGAGTGTCAAATGTCGAACGAGGGGTGCGGGCGCATCAGAAGACCGTTCAACGCCACTGCAAAGAGGAATCCGCAAACCGCTGCGATTCCAATCGACTGCAGCGGTTTAGCAGCGACGAACTTTGCAGTTTGCCCGACGAAGGGCATCCGCTCGAGTGGGCCAGCGGGCTGCCTGTCCGCGGCGCGGGCCCCGCCCACGTCGTCGACTGGCCGGGCAGGCACCGAAGCTCGGGTGTAGGTTTTGGGAGGGTAGCCGTCCTCAAGTTCTGCTCGCTGATGGGCGCGGTCAGAGAGTTCGGTGATCGGCAAGGTGGGGGAGTCGCTCAGATTGTCCATTGGATTCTCCTTTCGTCTGGAATGGGGCTCTCGACATGGACCGATATGGGTCGTTTTGGAGCTCGACTCTTGTCGGTGAACGTCGACTTGTACCGTGAGTAATGAGCGGGTCGAGTACCGCTTTCTGAAGCTACTAATCTCAGAACTGTCCGCTCGCTCGCGCGATCGCGGAGCAACTGTTTCGGGCGCGGCTAGGTGTCGCGACAGCGTCGCAACGCCTCAGGACGACAAGCCTGCAGCGAGTCGAAGGTCGCTCGCGCCCCGTCGACGCTCCACGGACTCGATGTCGAGGCCCTGCCGATATTTGGTGACCGTTCGGCGAGCGATGCGAAAGCCCTGCTGTGAGAGTTCACGCGCCAGCGCGGCGTCGCTCCATCGCGTATCTGCGCTCTCGCTCCCGATGAGGTCGCGGATAAGAGCCTGCAGTGCGATCGGAGCGCTCTCACCACCGCCTGAATGGACCATCCCGCGTGAAAAAAAGTGGTGCAACTCGAAAACGCCGTGCGGTGTCGCCAGGTATTTGTGGTGCACGGCGCGCGACACAGTGGAAGGATGCACGCCCACTTCATCAGCCACCTCGCGCAGACCGAGCGGCTTCATAGCCAGCTCGCCATATTCGAGGAAGAGCTTTTGCCGCTCTACGATCGCCATCGCGATCTCCAGAACCGTCGAGACCCGTTGGGCGGCGTTCTGCACGGTCCAACGGGCCTGGTTCAGGCAATCCTTCAGCGCCGCATCATCGTGTTGACGGTGCTTTTCGAACATCTCGGCGTATGACTCGTGAACGCGCACACGCGGCATCGCCGATCCGTTGAGCGCCGTCTTCCAGACCCCCCTGACCTTGCGCACGATCACGTCCGGCACCACGATGCGGGCAGCCCCTTCGCTGAACCGCGAACCGGGGCGCGCCTCCAAGCCGAGGATGAATTCCACGGCGCGTTGCACGGCAGCATCCTCTGTCCCGAGCAGCGCGCTCAACTTGGCGAGTTTGCGGGCGGCAAGGAGGTCCAGGTGATCGCGCGCGATGCGCCGTGCGAGGGTGCGAAGTGCAGGGTCATTCGCGCGCTCCAACTGGAGCGACAAGCACTCCGAAACGGTGCGTGCCGCTACGCCCAATGGGTCGAGCGCCTGGACGCGGCGCAGGGCCATCCGCCACTCGCGCATCTCGTCGACGCCTGATTCACCGAATGCGGTGCCCAGCTCCTCGAGAGAGACGCGCAGATAGCCGTCGTCGTCCAAAGCCTCGACCACAGCGCGCGCAAAGGCCCCGTCGCGAGCGTCCAGCCGGAGCACGCCCAGTTGCGCATGAAGATGCTGGCGCAGGCTGACGGGGGCGGGTGCATGCTGCAGATGGTCGAAACTCTCGTCATGGGACAGGCGCTGGGCAGACGGCGGACCTTGATCGCCCATTCGATCCAGCCGCTGCGCCCAGTCGATCTCGGCATCTCCAGGAATCGTGAGAGGTGCGTCCGCCAGCCGGTCCTCATCCGCTGAGGGGACGGCGCTGTCGTCGACCTCAAGGAACGGGTTGGCCTGTGCGGCCTCGAGAAGCGCTTGCGCATAGTCCATCGTAGACATCTGAAGCAATCGGACGGCCTGTTGGAGCCGCGGCGAAAAGGAGGCCGTTTGCGAGAGGCGGGCTTGCATTTTCGGGGCGCTCATGAAATCTCCGTTGGCCAGCCCATGACGCAACCCTCGTGCCAAGAAAATTCGTGCCAGAGCCCTGCTGAATGGCAACAAAGTTCGTTCCGCGCATTGCTTTGCGCGCCACGTCGGAAAAATTTACCGGAACATCTCGTTGTGCTTGCCGGTGGGTGCTTGCCGGCGGGCGCCTCTGCCTGCGGGCAGCGGGAAGCAACAGCCTGCCTCACGCGGCAACGCTGGCCTGCTCTGCGAGACGGCTGAAAAGCTTCAAGCTCTGTGCGACGACCTGATCCATGTTGTAGTACCGGTAGGTACCCAGTCGTCCGGTGAATGTGACGCCAGGCGTCTTCTCGGCGAGGCTCTCGTAGCGCCGGTACAGTGCCGCGTTCTCGGGTGCCGGGATCGGGTAGTAAGGGTCACCGTGGGCGGTCGGGAACTCGCGCGTGATGCTGGTACAGGGGTGCTGCTGCCCGGTGAGTTGCTTGTATTCTGTGATGCGGGTAAAGGGAACTTCCGGCGACGGATAGTTGACCACCGCCACCTCCTGAAAACGTTCCTGTTCGAGCGTCGCGTGTTCGAAGCGTAGCGAGCGATAAGGCAGACGGCCATAGCAGAAGTCGAAGTACTCATCGACCGGCCCCGAATAGACCAGGTGGTCGTGCGCGATGGTGTGCCTCACGTCCGCATAATCGGTGCTTGGCATGAACGTGATATCGGGGTGATCGATCATGCGCTCGAACATCCGGGTATAGCCTGCAAGCGGCATGAACTGGAACTTGTCCTGGAAGTAGCGGTCGTCGGCATCGGTGCGAGTCGGCACGCGCGACGTGACCGACCTGTCGAGCTCGGAGGCATCCCGGCCCCACTGCTTGCGCGTATAGCCCTCGAAGAACTTGCGGTACAGCTCCTCGCCCACCTGGCTCACGACCACGTCCCGCGCACTCTCGATGCGTGCGCTGGTGGCCGCTCGTGCGGCGAGGAATTCCGCTGCGCCAGCGGAGTCAAGCGTCAGTCCGAACAGGCGGTTGAGGGTGGTCAAATTGATCGGCATCGGAAGGCGCTGGCCGTCTACCTCGGCCAATACGCGATGTTCGTAAGGGCGCCATTCGGTGAACTGCGAGAGGTACTCGAACACCGCCGATGAATTCGTGTGAAAGATGTGCGGTCCGTAACGATGCACCATGACGCCGGCTTCGTTCAAGCCGTCATAGGCGTTGCCGCCGATGTGATCGCGCCGGTCCACGATCAGCACGCGGCGTCCGAGTTGGCTGGCCAGCCGCTCCGCAAGCACGCAGCCGGCGAAGCCGCCGCCCACGATCAGATAGTCAAAGCGCCCGCTACCGGCAGATGAGAAGTGCATGGAGAGCTCTCGCAAGAATAAAGTTGAAGTTCTCTCCAGGGCAACCGGCGTGCCTTGTGAAGAAGCTTGGCGACCCCGGACGGGCAGCCGAGCGGGTTTGCCGAGATGCTGTTCGCCCGGCAAAGTCACCGTGACGCACGCATCCACCCGCGGTGGCCTGAGTACTGCGCGAGCGAGGGGCGATGGCCTACACGCAGCCACCACGCACCTCACAACACTGGCTCTTGCCATGAAAAACATTCAGAGTTCGCCGGTTCGTTCGGTTCCGAGGAGCCGGAATGTCGGCTGGTGGCTGCTGGTGGGTCTGGGCGGCCTCGCGTGGCTGGGGCGTGGCACGCCCGAGGGGACCCGCCAAGCAAACGTCCGGCTGGCCGAGGTGCGGGCCCGCCGGTCTGAAGAGGCGCGGGAGGCGCAGCGACTCGACCATGAGCTTCGCACGCCCTTGGGGGCGATGGCAATTGCTCTCGAATTGTTGAACAGCGGCGACGCAACCACTGAACAGGAAGCCTTGGACGTACTTCGAAGGCAACTGGCGCGTCTGACCACTCTGACAGACAGGTTGCGCCTGCTCTCACAGCGCCTGGGCGATTGAACTTGCAGTGGCGGATTCGATCGCCATGACACTGCTGGAGATCGGAGCAACCGACGGGGAAATATTGTGAGCCATGCGCTGATCGTCGAGGACGACGAAGACTCCGCACGGATGATCGGGGCGGTCATCGCACGGAAGGGGCACACTGTCATGTATGCGCCTTCGCTGCGAGCGGCACGCCAGAAGCTTGCCATGCAGCGCGCCGATCTGCTGCTTCTGGACTTGCACCTGCCCGACGGCCATGGGCTTGAGCTGCTCGAAGACACTGAGGTCCTGCGCGACACCGTGTTAGTCCTCATGACTGGACACGCCAGCCTCGAAACCTCTATCAAGGCTTTGCGGCTCGGTGCCGCGGACTACCTGGTCAAGCCGATCCATCCGGACCACCTGAAAGGTGTGCTGGCACGTCTGATCGCCCCCTCGCAATTGCGCGCCGAGCTCGACGAAGTCCGCCAAGCGTGGCAGGAGAGCGGAACTTTTGCGCAGCTGACCGGGCGCTCGCAGGCAATGGAACGCGTCTACCAGCAGATTTCACGCGTCGCGGGCACCGCCGTCACGGTGTTCATACATGGCGAGAGCGGCACCGGAAAGGAACTCGTGGCGCGCGCGATTCATGACCTCAGCCGCCGGCGCGAGCAACCATTTCTGGCGGTGAACTGCGGCGCGCTGTCCTCGCACCTGATCGAAAGCGAGATCTTCGGCCACGAGCGCGGCTCCTTCACCGGGGCGGAGCGGCAGCACAAAGGGTTCTTCGAAAAGGCCCATGGCGGTACCTTGTTCCTGGACGAGGTGACCGAGATGCCGCTCGCCTTGCAGGTCAAGTTGTTGCGAGTGCTCGAGACTGGCACTTTCATGCGGGTCGGATCCACCGAGTTGCAACAGACGGACGTTCGCATCATCGCGGCCACCAACCGTGAGGCGGCCCACGAGGTGGAACAGGGTCGCATGCGCGAGGATCTGCTTTACCGGCTGAATGTCTTTCCGATCGGACTGCCGCCGCTGCGCGAGCGTGGCGAGGACATCGAGCTGATTGCCTGTCGTTGCCTACATGAACTCGGCCAACAGGAGAGCGCGGTGAAGCAGATGACTCCGCAAGCGCTGGCCGGCCTGCGCAACTACCGTTGGCCCGGCAACGTTCGCGAGCTGCGAAATGCGATCCAGCGCGCTTGGGTGATGGCCACCGGCGAAGTCATCGACGAAGAGTGGCTGCCGTCGGGCGGCAACCCGTCAGCATCGCCGGCCGTCGACCCGGCGGCCCCTGACCTCCTGGCGCTTGATCCAACGCCCGCGCCGGCGGGCGCGGATCGGATCACGGTGGCTTTGGGCACGCCGCTGGCGGACATCGAGCGCCAGGTCATCCTCGCCAACTACGAACGCTGCGGCCAGCACAAGGAGCGGACGGCTGCGCTGCTGGGCATCAGCACGAAGACGCTCTATACAAGACTGAAAGACTACCAGCGCTGAGCGGCGGACGACGCAGGCACGCCACGTGCCCAAAAAGCCGACCCAAGCTTCAAAGGCAATTACATGCTGGCAATGAGCTATCGAGGTCCGTACCGCGTACGCGCCGTCCAAACGCCGGAACCGCAGATCGAGCATCCCAACGACGCTATCGTCCAGGTCTTGCGCTCGTGCATCTGCGGCTCCGATCTCCATCTTTACCACGGGCTGGTACCGGACACGCGCGTCGGAAGCACCTTCGGCCATGAGTTCGTCGGAACCGTGATCGAAGTCGGCGAGTCGGTGCGCAACCTCAAACGAGGCGACCGGGTGCTGGTGCCGTTCAATATCTTCTGCGGCACCTGCTACTTCTGCCAGCGAGAACTGTACGGAAACTGCCACAACGTCAATCCACAGGCGACCGCGGTGGGCGGCATCTATGGGTATTCGCACACCGCGGGCGGCTACCAGGGGGGCCAGGCGCAGTACGTGCGCGTGCCGATGGCCGACGTCGGTCCCACCCGGATTCCCGATCAAATGCTGCTCGAGGATGCCGTGATGCTCACGGACGCGTTTCCGACCGGTTACCAGGCCGCGGAGATGGGTGGGATCCGGGAGGGAGACACGGTCGTCGTGTTCGGTGCGGGCCCGGTGGGTATCTTCGCCGCCAAGTCTGCGTGGCTGTTGGGCGCGGGGCGCGTGATCGTCATCGACTGCGTCGACTACCGGCTCGACTTCGTCCGCAAGTTCGCCCAGTGCGAAATCGTCGACTTCAAATACGTCGACGACATGGCGGTTCATTTGAAGAAGATGACCGACTGGCTGGGGCCTGACGTGTGCATCGACTGCGTCGGTGCCGAGGCCAGCGGCAGCGCGCTGCAAAGCCTGACCGGCGTCAAGATCAAGCTTCAGGCGGGCGCTGCGACCGTGCTGCACTGGGCCATCAATTCGGTGCGCAAGGGGGGGAACGTGTCGATCGTCGGCGCCTACGGCCCGACTTTCAACATGGTGCCGATCGGTAACGCGCTCAACAAGGGGCTTACGCTGCGAATGAACCAAGCCAGCGTGAAGCGGCACCTGCCGCGGCTCATTGAGCACATCCAGGAGGGACGCATCGAGCCGCACCGGGTCATCACTCACCGCATGCCGCTCGAAGAGGTCGCAGACGCCTATCACATCTTCTCGAGCAAGCTGGACAACTGCATCAAGGCGGTTCTGATCCCCCCTGGCGTCGCCAGCTGATAGACCTCACAAGGAACTGCGATGGAAAATTCCGCCAAGTACGCGCACATCAAGGGGTGGGGCGCCGACCTCGACCCCGCTCGCCGGCCCGCCTATCCGAAGGAACGCATGCCCGCCCGCCTTGAAGGCGTTCATTGGGATCAGCCCGAGCCGCAGCGCCAACACATCGAGGTGCTCCAGTCGATCGAATATCCGGCCCGACCACCTCTTTTCGGGTCCGGTCCTACGCCCCGGGGGCTGAGCGGGAGCGTCCGGCGCTTCGCCTTCGGGTTCAGCGAGAGCGATCTTCGGCACTGGTTGCTGCTTTTGCTGGCCGACCGCGTCGACGTGGGAGAAGGCCTGGTCGCCGACCTCACCCGCGGACATATTCCCAACATATACGCAGAGATGGGCGGGCGGGCTGAACTCAAGCACAACCCCGCGGGGGCCGTTCGCAAGGCTCTGGTGTTAGGCGTCGTACTGGGAGTCGTCTATCTACGTCTGCGCAGGAATCCGCGTCGTCGACGGAGCGAGACCCCCGCCCCGGCCCGGGTCTCCGCAAGGAGGTAGGCGGGCCTGGGGCGTTTCGACGGGCAGCGCGTCAGGGTGTAGGCGACGAAGTGGATTTGGTCGGATCGCGCTCGCCGTGCACCTTTTCCTCGTCGCCGACCCGATGGCCTTCGGTGACGGGGCCGTTGTAGACGGCATCCATCACCGGCCCGCGATCGGTATCCACGCCGGCGACTGCATCGTGATGCGCCAGTTGGCCGATGACGTCCATCGACGCGTTCGATGCTTCCTGGCTGCTGGCGGATTCATCGAGTTCGTTGGGCTGTTGTGGCACCTCGCGTTGCAGTCCGTCGGCGCTGGCCTGGGCCCACCGGGTTTCGCCTGCGGCCCGGTTACTTTTACCCTTCGGCGGCGCTTCCCCGTGCAACGCAGGCGAGTCGTGATGGGGAGCGGCTGCGGCGGGCTTCGTTTTGGTCATGGAAGGTCTCCTGATGAGGGCGCAAAGGGTTTGAGACTTCGATGGTGCAGCGCGAGCGAACCGACGCGGTCGGGCGTTGTGCAACGTGCCTGTAGGAGAGGCGGACGATGCGAATGGCACCGGAGCGCGCCGGCATGGCGATTGCCTCGACAAGGACCCCCCCACTGAGAGAGGTCCCCCAATGACACGACTGGCCACCGACGAACTGACCGGCGGCATCCTGTACGAACTGCCGCCCGAAGCCGGCGACACCACGCAACCACGTTTCGAGCCGGACGAACAATGGCTGCGCTCCGCCGCCCCCGAATTGCAGAAGACGGCCATCTGGCGCTGGTTTGCGACGCGCTATGAGGAAATCGACGCCGCCACGCCGCGCGACGCCTACGGCAACTACTTCCTCGGCGTGAAGGACGCGCCAGTGAGGGTCGACGCTGTGCTGATCGGGCGCTTCGGGGAATGGTTCCCGAGGGAACCCTGAGGGAATTGATTGAAAACGCGCAGGCCATGGCCGGCAATGCGTGGACCACGCTTCAGCCCGACGAACTCAGCGGCTAGGCGTTGAGAAGAGGCACGCGGATTGCCGGCTCAGATGCGGCGGCCGAGTTGGCCGATCCACAACCTCACGCAAAGGATATCCTAATGTTTTCACACAACAAGCACTTGCAATACACAGTCCGGGTGAGCGAGACGAATCCCGGCCTGGCCAACCTGATGCTAGAACAATTCGGTGGTGCGCAGGGGGAACTCGCCGCCGCGTGCCGCTACTTCACGCAGGCCATCGGCGAGGACGATTCAGGTCGCAAGGACATGCTGTTCGACATCGCCACCGAAGAGCTGAGCCATCTCGAGATCATCGGCACCATCGTCGGCATGCTCAACAAGGGCGCCAAGGGCCGGCTGGCCGAAGGCGTCGAGGAGGAGGGCGAAATCTACCGGTCAATAACGGCGGCCGGTAATGACAGCCACATCACACAGGTGCTGTACGGTGGTGGCCCGCCGCTGGTCAACTCGGCCGGGGTGCCCTGGACGGCCGCTTACATCGACACCATCGGGGAGCCCACCGCCGACTTGCGGTCCAACATCGCCGCCGAGGCACGTGCCAAGATCGTTTATGAGCGCCTGATCAATCTCACCGACGACCCGGGAGTGAAGGAAGCGCTCGGCTTCCTGATGACCCGCGAAATTGCGCACCAGAAGTCATTCGAGAAAGCGCTGTACGCCATCGAACCCAACTTTCCGCCGGGAAAGCTCCCCGGGGACCCGCGTTTCACGAGTGTGTATTTCAAGATGTCCGATCCGGACGGTAGCCCGCAAGGTCCCTGGAACGGGGGCGAGCGCTGGAATGTGGTGCAGGCGAAGGATGCAGCGGCGGTCGACGGCGGCGAGGGCACGGCATCGGTCCTGTTGGGCCCGGACGAAGAAGCGGTCGTCGCGACCATGTCGGCGCGCACGAAGTCGAACCCTACGATCGATCCTTTGACCGGCGCTGAATTGGGCATGGGAGAGCAGGCATTGGCAGAAGAAGATATGGAAAGGGAACAACTCGCCAAGTAGGCGCTGCCGGCCCCTGACCTTCCGCACGGGGCGCACATGCGCCCCGTGCCGTTATGCATCCCCTGTTAAGCAGTGCGGCTGCTGCCGCGTCATTGCTTGCGCGGCCATACGAGCGTGAAAATGCCGTAGAGGCCAGCCGCACCGACGAGCACATAGACAACGCGACTGATCATGGTCATGGAGCCGAAGAGGGCCGAGACCAGATCGACGTTCAAGGCGCCTAGCAGCCCCCAGTTTACGGCGCCAACGATCATCAGGACCATCGCAATCCAGTCGATTGCCGAGAGGCGCAAGCGCGGCGCGATCCCACGAGTCAGGTCTTCACGGGTGATAGGCATAGATGATCCAGAGAGAAAGTTGGAAAAAGCGCTTCGGGCGGGCAAGGGGTATGCCGCGTCGCCCCGTGCGGTCCAGCGGTCACACAGCCTCGGCCGCCGCGGGCCTTCCACTCTGCCGCGCAGCAAACGTCGACGCGTCGTTGGCGGGAGCGGATGACGCGACCAGGCGCGCCTCGATCAACTGGCCCATGTGCTTAGCGGTGCGCAGCCACGAGGTCCGCGCCACGATCGCGGCGCGGTCCACACGGTCCTGGGAGCGTTCTTGCGTGGTACGCGCCAACGCTTTCTCGCATGCTTCGATGAACTCCCAAGGCGTGGCGGCAATCGCGACGATGCCGCTGTAACCACGCACCACGTCACGCACCGGCGTGCTCACGGCAGGCTTGTCGGCCGCTAGGTACTCCAGCGTCTTGGTGGGACTGATGTAGCGCGTTGACTCGTTCAGCGCGAAAGGGAGCAGGCACACATCCCAGTTCTCCATCACCGTGGGCAATTCTTCATAGCGCCGCTGACCGCTCCATTCGATGTTCGGACAGCGGGGAAGGCTGGCAGGGTCGATCTTCGCCACGGGACCGACCATCTGGATCCGCCATTGCGGACGTTCGCATGCCAGCGTCTCGATCAATCCGAGATCGAGACGCTCGTCGATCACCCCGAAATAGCCGAGCGTAGGGCTTGCATTCGGCATTGCCCGATGCGCCGATGCCCCTGCGAAATGCGCCGCATCGACGCTGCTCGGGAAACAGTGGACGTCGGAGTGTCGAGATTGCTTGGACTCGAACAGGCTGATCCCGCCAGTGAAAACGAGGTCGCATTGCTTGAACAATGCGTTCTCGCGCTGGATCAGCTGGCGAGGCGCATCCTTGAACGCGGCCAGCTCGTCCATGCAGTCGTAGACGATCACACGCGGTGTCAGACCGGACGCCAACGGGACAGCCATCGGGGTGTAGAACCACAGACCGTAGTCATCGATGCCGAACCTGTGCAAATAGTCTGCGATGAGCGCCTGCATTTCGACGATATGTGAATCATGAAAGCCCTTCGCCTTGCCCGTCAGGTGCGGGCGCAAGACCTCGACGCCGGCGCACGGATGGATTCGCTCCAGCGACGCGTGCGCCGCACCTGGAATCGGCTCCTCGACGAACAGCACCGGGAATCGATGAGCCAACTGCGACAGCAGGTGCTGTGGACGTTGAAAAACAAAGTCCCAACGTAGGTGGGAGAAGACGACAAGGTGGGTCATGGGGCGGCGAGGTTGATTGAACGAGGGACGAGCTTCCTGAAGGCAAGCGGCGTGCCGCGCCGGCGGTTCCCGCTGCGCGCAGCGACTTGTGCGCTGCAGACGAACATGCGCCGCTATGGTTGCGTCTTGGCGGAGGCCGCGAGATCGAGCCGCAGGTCCGATCCCCGCGTCCCCTGCAGGCGGCGGGCCAGGTCGACGAGGAATTGAGGTTGGCACACCGGCGAGATTCGCACGCTGCCGCTTGCATGGTGCAACACGATGCGGTTCGCAGACAGAGCGGGCGCCCACGTCCAGCCGTGTTCGAGAGTGACGGCCAAGATGTCCGTGTACGGGATCTCGCGCACGTAGAAGCCGGCCTGCAAGCGCAACGCATCGGGCGTCAACGTGTAGCGGCACGGCACCGCCCCGGCCACCAGAGCAACCGACACGGCCAGCGCGGCCGAGCGCAGGGTGGACCCCATCCCGGCCCCTTCCGAACTGAGCGCGCAGCCGACGTAAAAGGCGAAGACGCAGGCCGCCGCCAGCACGACCCAGACGGTCGCGACCTCCGACCGGTATCGGGTGTTGTCCTTCACGTTCATGTATTCGAGCAAGATGGCCCCAGCCTTAGGATTGAAGAGCGTCGGCCTGCCCCTGAGCAAACCAGATGCCCATTGCAGGGGGCGCGCCGATTGCTCGACGGCTGCATGTGTTGCAACATGACCCACCTCATGAAAGCTCTCTCGTGAACCCGGTCCGCAATGGCACGACGCTGCCCCATGGCCAGCTCCCAGTGATGTCGGCCAAGCCTTGCGCCGTCGTCTTCGACATGGACGGACTGCTTATCAATACGGAAATTCTTGCTCGGCAAGCTCTGCGGCTTGCCGGACCCGAAGTTGGGCTTGCCTTGTCGGATTCTGTCTGCTCGCTGATGATCGGCGTGCCCTTGGACGGCTGCCGTGCCCTGCTGATCGAGCGCTATGGCGCGGACGTACCTGCGGACGCATTGTTCGAGGGCGCAGCGCGGCACCTGCAGGCGCAGATTGACGCGGGGGCGATGCAGATGCAACCTGGCGCAGCGGCCCTGCTTGCCCAACTCGACGCCGCCGGCACGCCGCGCGCAGTCGCCACCTCATCGAGCCGTTCCAAGGCGCAGCACCACCTCCTGAGCGCCGGCCTGGCCCATTGGTTCAGCACGGTCGTCACGCGCGACGATGTCGCGCAGGGAAAGCCGTGGCCCGACCTTTATCTGCTCGCGGCGCGACGACTCGGCTGTCCGCCTACCCGCTGCCTGGCGCTCGAAGATTCGTACAACGGTGTGCGTGCCGCCTCCGCGGCAGCAATGCCGGTCATCATGGTGCCCGACCTTCTCCCGCCGACCCCGGAAATGCGTGCCAGATGCCTGGCCGTGCTGCCGGACCTGCATGCCGTCGCGCGACTGCTCGCTTGAGGGCGAGAGTGCGGCGCCCCGGAACCCCTCTTCAGTCGCGCCGCACCAGTCCATCCGCCAGCGTGGCCAGGGTCGTCACGCCGGCAGCACGCGGAACCGAGGCCGCAGTCGGGTCGGCAAACTTGGCTGCCTGCGCGGGGGTGACCGGTGTCCCGGGGCTCACCGGGCTTTGCGGCGCGATCGTGCCACCCCGCGCCAGATGCTGCTGGATCTTGTGCTTTTCCATCCAGGCGACCAAGTGCTGGTTCAGCGCCTGCGGCAAAGGCCACCGGTAACGATGCCCTCCCTTCAGCGATTGCATCTCCCCCCAAGACGCATGGGTGCGAACCACCTCGGCAAGCTCTTCGTCGGGGTCGACGTTCATGCTGCGCAGCTTGCGATAGAACGGCCCTTCCGCACGGTCCATGGGTTTGGTGTGGTCCATGGCCACTGCATCGACGATGCTGATCCGGCCGAGCCCGTCGAGCAGGGAGGACCATGCGTAGTCGATGCCCCAGGTGCACCGCGTGAGCAGGAACGTCGGCAGCAGCCGGTCCAACGCCTCGCGTGAGAAGCACGGGGCCATGAC
The DNA here is from genome assembly GCF_030316845.1 of Variovorax davisae. GTDB lineage: Bacteria > Pseudomonadota > Gammaproteobacteria > Burkholderiales > Burkholderiaceae_C > Variovorax > Variovorax davisae. Next base: position 205,622 of record NZ_JASZYS010000003.1, on the reverse strand, counting down.
CTCGACAAAATTGACCCCCCTCACCGTGCACACGGGGTTGCAGATATTGATCAGGTGATTGCTGTTGCTGCCCCAGGCAATCGCGGGCTGGCTCAGGAACAGGTCGTTGCGCTCGCAGTGCTCGAAGAAGCGCGACACATCCCCTGGCTTGAACCGAAGGTCGTCATCGATCATCAGCACGTAGCGGTAGCCGACGCCCGCGGCCGAGCCGCGACACATGTCGGAAAAGGCCTCGAATTTGTTCAGGGCGCCAGGCTGAAAGCGCTCGGCACCGAAATCCCGGGCCGTGCTGCCTGGGGGGGCCTCCCACCCATTGACGCAGCAATCCCAGTTTCGATCAGGGTCTTCGGCAATCATTTCCGGATGAAGGGAGTTTCTTCCGGCTCGTACGAACACTAGGTAATTGCGCATGAAGGTCTCGGGTCTCTGTAGGGGGTGCCCCCGGTTCGCACCTGTGGGCAAGCGACGTGCCGGTCGCAACCCGCCGCTTCGTCGACGCGCGGCATGCCGATTGCCGGACAGATCTCATACCCGCCGCGTCAATGGCCTTCCAACACCTTCGTCCTCCATGTCCCGTCGATACCTGGTCGTCGCCCGCGTCGGGCGCAGTTCCCTTCATCCGTCATGGCTCTCGGCGGGGCAGCCACGCTCCTGGGACCTGTATCTGTGCCCGTACGAGCCACTGGCGCCCCAAGGCGAACTCGATTGCACGGTCGGGGAGGTGATCGCGGGTCCCAAGTGGACGGGATTGCGCGCCTTGCTCAATGGCTGGCACGGCTGGCGCGATTACGATTACGTCTGGCTGCCCGACGACGACATTTTTGCGAGCCAGGCTACCATCGACAAAATCTTCGAGTTGGCCTCGGCACTGTCATTTCAGTTGTGTGCGCCTGCGTTGCACGAGAGTTCGTACTACGCGCATTTCGACACCCTGCGCAACCAGTGCTGCTTTGCCCGCGAGACCGGTTTCGTTGAAATCATGGTTCCGTGCTTCAGCGCCGACGCGCTCGCCCGGCTGCTCCCGACGCTGGATCTGAGCGAGACCGGATGGGGGTGGGGCCTGGATTCGCTATGGCCCAAGTTGCTGGCGTACCGTAACCTCGGCATCCTGGATGCCGCTGCGGTGCTGCATACGCGCCCGGTGGGCATGTTCCGTGATGCCACGCTCGGCGCGCGTGTACGAGCCGAGTCCGACCACATCATGTCCGCGTACCAGTGTGCGCAGGTCCATGCGACCTTCCAGATCGTCGATGCAGACTTTCGACGTTGCGAACTCGGGCCGGCCGCGCTGGCGGCGCGGTTGGCGCAAGGATGGTCCTATCTGTGGGCGCGCGACCCCCAGGTTCTGCCGTGGCTGCTGCAGGCCCAGCAGCCCGCCACGGGCTGGCCGTCCTATCCGATCGAAGGGTCGCCGTCCGGCGCAGCCCGGCCATTGCCATGACACCCCCTCCCGCCTACCCCCGCCCGCAGCTGGTGCGCGAATCCTGGATACCGCTCGATGGCCCGTGGCGCTTTCGCTTCGACGATGAACGCAGCTTCCTCACGCCGGCCGACATCACCGACTGGCCGAACGAGATCGAAGTCCCCTATCCGCCGGAGTCGGACGCCAGCGGCATCGGCGATCGCGGCTTCCACAGCGTGTGCTGGTACCAGCGCGACGTCGAGCTGGCCCCCGATCACGGGCGTGTGCTGCTCCGCTTCGGAGCCGTCGACTATGCCGCCCGGGTCTGGGTCAATGGGCATCTCGCGTGTACGCACGAGGGTGGCCATACCCCTTTCTTCGCCGACATCACGCACCTGCTCGACCCGGCGGGCCTGCAACGAATCACGCTGCGGGCCGAAGACGATCCGCACAGCCTGACGCAGCCGCGCGGAAAACAAGATTGGCAGGCTGTTCCCCATGCCATCTGGTATCCGCGCACGACGGGCATCTGGCAGATGGTCTGGCTGGAGCGAGTGGGCAGGACCTATATGGACAAGATCCGCTGGACCCCCAAGGTGGAAGGGTACGCGATCTACTTCGAAGCCCGCATCGCGGGCGATGTGGCAGACGGTCTCGCCATCGAGGTTGAATTGCGGCACGAATCCCGGCTGCTGGCCAGTGATCGCTACCAAGTCGTCGACGGCGAGGTCGACCGGTCCATCGTCCTGTCGGATCCAGGCATCGATGATTTTCGCAATGAACTGTTGTGGACCCCGGAGCGTCCTACGCTGCTCGATGCGGTCGTGCGACTGACGCAGAGCGGAAAGGTGATCGACAGCTTCACGTCCTACACCGCGCTGCGCTCGGTGCATATCGTGCGCGACCGGTTCATGCTCAACGGCCGCCCTTATCTGCTGCGCATGGTGCTGGACCAGGGCTACTGGCCCGATACCTTGCTGGCCGCGCCGAACGACGATGCGCTTCGCCGTGACGTGGAGCTCGCCAAGGCCATGGGCTTCAACGGTGTGCGCAAGCACCAGAAGATCGAGGATCCGCGCTACCTGTACTGGGCAGACACACTGGGCCTGATGGTCTGGGAAGAAATGCCTTCGGCCTATCGTTTCACCCGAACCGCGATCAAGCGAACTGTCCGCGAATGGACCGAAGCGATCGACCGCGACTACAGCCACCCCTGTGTCATTGTCTGGGTACCCTTCAACGAGTCGTGGGGCGTTCCAGACCTGACGAGCATCGGCGTACAACGCCACGCCGTGCAGGCGCTCTATCACCTGACCAAGACGCTCGACGCGACGCGCCCCGTGATCGGCAACGACGGCTGGGAGGCGAGCGCCACCGACATCGTCGGCATTCACGACTACGACGCCAATGTCGAGCACCTGCGCGAGCGCTACGGTGGCGAGACGGCGCCAGAGGGGCTGTTCGCGCAACGCCGGCCTGCGGGACGGGTCCTTACCCTGGACGACCACCCTCACCAAGGGCAGCCGGTCATGTTGACCGAGTTCGGAGGCATTGCTTTTAAATCGCAGCAGCCCGGGGCCGCGCCAGACGCGCTGCCGGTGTCGATGCCGGTCGGGCACGATACGAAGAAAGTCTGGGGCTACTCGGTGGCAGACAGCGCGCAGGAGTTGGCGGCGCTCTACGAGACGCTGCTGCAGACCGTCGTTCACGCGCAACTCTTCAGCGGCTTCTGCTACACACAGTTCAGCGATACTTTTCAGGAGGCCAACGGGCTGCTGAATGCCGACCGCTCGCCCAAGGTTCCTCTCGAACGGATCCATGCCGCCACCCGAGCCTCTCGGAGCCACATCCCGGGCGTGGTTTAGGGCGGTTGCGGGCGGTGGCGCCTCGCCTGCAGCGCGCACGATGAGGCATAAAAGCAGCACAAGGACAATATGAAGCTCTCTCGCTTTCCGACAGATCAAGCCAAGGACGTTCTGATCGCGTGGGAGGCGTCTTGCGCGGATTCCGAAATCCGCTGCCATCTGATGGCGGGGGCATCGCCCGGGAGGAATCGAGCCGATGCACAGGCTGTGACCGCAGCTACCGGGCCCAAGCTTGCAGGAGCGGCCCTTTGATGGTGGCGATTGTCATACCCGTGCTGGACGCGTTGTCGGATCTTCGAGAGATCGCGGTGACGTCGATCAAGGAAGGGTTGCTGACGCTGGAGCTCAAAGGCGGGTCGGCCTCCCTGCGGGTCGCCGAACAGCGCCTCTTGCGCGGCGGCGTCGGCGCCACGCTGGGCCACCAGAACGGGTTACTGAAAGGACTCTGGTCGCAGCCGAAGGGGCCCGCGCAGATCAAGGTGCGATGTCGCTGGCGGGTACCTTGATGCGTCGCGAAAGCACCCTGTCGGGATATCACCGAGGTCTCGCTCGGGACACGCGGAACGTGTGGCGCCACTGCACGATGAGTCGGCCTCTGGTGCCTCGGGTGCGACGGTGGCCCACTTCTCCACGGACACCGGCATGCTTCTCGTGCGGGATGGCTGGTTCGTAGCCGATGGAAGGAACCCGAAGGGCATACCGCGCCCGGCGGGTGAGGACTGACGAACGGATGCGTTGCAAGCCGACGGCCCCGCGGCCAGACACCGGACGCCGGACTGGCCCTTTTGCATTAACTTACCCGAGATACCCATGCGCAAAGATCCCAATGACGGCAAGAAGCCGATCCGTCGAATGACCCATCTGCTCGGTTTTCTAATCGCAGGCGCTGTGGTGCTGATCCTGTTGTGGATGAGGAATCCACCTCCAGGCGTCGATGCGACCACCGACGCCACAGGACGGTCTGCGTTGGCCTTGGCATCGCCGGAGCCGCGCCATTCATCCGGTCTACGCAATCTTCGTCTGACATCATGAGCATGAGCATTGAAGCCGGCGCTGCACGTCGCGGCCGGAACGTTCGCAAGCGGTTCGGGATGGCGGTGTCTGTCTTCGGCCTCGGGATCGTGTGCTGGCAGGCTCTCCCAACCAGCTTGGAAGCCGATCCACGCATGAAGGGCGCGTTGATCGGCGGCCTGCTGGCTGCCCTCGCGACCGCCCTCGGAACGCTCCCGGTTCTGCTGTCGCAGCAGTTCTCGCAGCGCACGTACGACACCATGCTCGGCTTCGGTGCCGGCGTCATGCTGGCCGCCAGTTCGTTCTCGCTGGTCATTCCCGCGCTGGCGGCGGCTAGGTCGCAAGGCGCCAATGGTTGGAGTGCAGGGGCCATCGTTGCCGCCGGAATTCTGTCCGGTGCGGCGGCGCTATGGGCCATCGACCGGGCGGTACCGCACGAGCATTTCGTCAAGGGGCTAGCAGGCCCGCAGGCGCGAGCCATGAAGCGCGTCTGGCTTTTCGTTTTGGCGATTGTCCTGCACAACCTTCCGGAAGGCTTGGCGATTGGCGTGGCGTTTGCCGGCAGCGATCCAGTGGGGGCGACAGCGCTGACCACCGGCATTGCGATCCAGGACGTGCCGGAGGGAATGGTGGTGGCCTTGGCGCTGCGTACGGTCGGCTACGGACGCGGACTGGCCGTCGGGCTTGGCGTACTTTCGGGACTTGTGGAGCCCGTGGCAGCCGTGTTGGGTGCCGCCCTTATCACCTTCTCGGAGGGGCTGCTGCCGTGGGGGCTGGCCATGGCCGCGGGCGCGATGCTCTACGTCATCAGTCACGAGATTATTCCCGAGTCGCATCGCCAGGGGCATGAGGCATTTGCCACCGGCGGACTCATGCTCGGTTTCGTGATCATGATGCTGCTGGACACCGCCCTCGCGTGATCATCACAGCCGCACGGGCGGTTCGGGGAAGTCAGGGCAGCAGGCCGGCCATGCATGCGGCCACCGCGCCCCGCACGCCTTGCTGCTGCAGCATGGCGACTGCCTCTTGCAGGCTGCGTCGCAATCCCGAATCGCGTGGCAAGTCGTCGCCAAAAATCCTGGGCTGCGCGAGCATAAGAGCCACCAGCTGGACCGGGTCGTTGACTGCGTCTGCAGCCTGACGCTTCAGCTCGGCGCACATAGCGTCCACCAAGGAGACCGGTTGGCCTGCGTCATCGCGGCCGGCAACGCAACACATCCAGGCAGCGACCGCAAGCACGGTGCAAGGCGCGGGCCGGCCGGCACACAGGTTGTCCCGCAAGGATGCGAGCAGCCGTCCAGGCAGCTTGGTCGAAGCGCCGCGCGCCACCCGGTCCAGTTGATGAACCACCCCGCGGCTGCGCCAGCGCGCAAGCAGTTGCCGTGCGTACGCGTCGATGTCGTGATCGCTCGCGGGAAGTGTTGGCTTTTGTTCGTCGAGCATAAAGCGCAGCGCGAACGCGGATATGCCCGGCACCGCCATCGCGTCGGCCACCGTGGCGCAACCCGCCATCTTCCCCAGGCTCGCGATCGCGAGGTGGCCGCCATTCAGCAGTCGCAACTTGGAGGCTTCCCATGGTTCGACGTTCGACACGTACTCCGCGCCGGCTGCGTCCCAGCGCGGACGTGCACCATCGAAGCGCTCGATGACCCACTGGTAAAAGGGCTCCGCGCACACCGGTACCGTATCGATCAGGCCCAGTGAGGCGCTCGCGTCCATCCGGTCTGCGGCGCTGGTCACCGGCACGATACGGTCGACCACCGTGCAGGGGAACTGCACGTGCGTGGCGATCCAGCTGGCCAGGCGGTCTTCGCCGTGCAGGGCTGCGAAGTCCAGGCACATCTGGCGCAGCAACCGTCCATTGGCGGGAAGGTTGTCGCACGAGAGGATGACGGGCGGCGCAGCGCCGTCGATCCAGCGCTTGCGCAGACCCTGGACCAGCAACCCGATCGCGGTGCTAGGCTGCACATGGAGGTCGTGCTGCACCGACGCCAGGGTGGCGTCGAGCCGGTTGGCGGCGTCGGCGCAGTAGCCGGCGACCGTGATGGTCAGCGTCACCACCCGGATCGCCGGGTCGGCGAATACGCGCTTCAGAAATTCCGGGCGGTCCGGTGCATAGACAAGCTCGCAGATGCTGCCGACGACAGTGGCATGGGTGCGCTCAGGTCCGCGCTCGAGCAGGGTATAGAGCCCGTCCTGGGCGGCAAGCGCATCGATCGTTTTTCTCGTGACCAGGCTCGCCGCGACGATGCCCCAGGCGGGTGGCTCGCTGCGCTGAAGCCGCCGGGCCGCGCTGTGTTCCCACTCCACGGCACGCTGCGTGAGCAACGCCTGATGGGCACGATGAAACGAGCCGCAACCCAGATGCAGGATTCCGGGACGCAATGGGCCTGCGCCGAAGCCGGGCACGCGAGCCTGCGGGGCGGTCATGCCGAGCGTCGCGCGCGTGAGCCGTGCCATCGGCGGGCGGGACGGCCGGGCGTCGGTCGATAGCAACTGAGCTAATTGGTTCATTCGGCGAGTGCGGGTGTTGCCGAAGAATGGCAACCGGCGTGCCTGAGCTCCCGAGGATCGGACAGCGGCGACCGCCGGCTGTCAGGGGCCTCGAGTGATCGGCGACGCGAGGCCGACTTCCCGCCGGACGATGCCCGTGCCGGGTCGATAGGAGCGGCCCAGCCCAGACGGCCGCCAGGTGAGATGCGTCAGTGCTCCCTGGCGCCGCGGCTTCACGCCGTTACGCCCGGCTGCGCGTACGGAGCCAAGTAGCGGTGCTCGATGTCGATGGTGGCGCGGCACCCGAGCTGTCCGCGATGGGTTTCCAGCCATGACTCGCAGGCCGCCCGCCCGCTGCGCCGAGGCGATTCGAACAAGGCCGGTCCCACCGTGCGCTTGATTGACGGCTCATTCTCGAGTTTGCTCCCCGCGTCCGGCAGGCTTAGCACGTGCAACCTGATGTCGGCATCCGGTACGGTGCGGTTGATCGTATCGAGCGCCCGGAGTTCGGCGAGCAACCCGTTGATCGACGCGATCTCGTTGATACGGTTCAGAATATTCTTGGCCGTGGTTGGCGTCTCGGGCCGGCGCAGCGGCGTCAGCTCCACCATGAAGATATCGGTGTCCAATGCCTCGCGGTACAACGGCCACAGCATCGGGTTGCCTGCATAGCTCCCGTCCCAGTACGCCTCACCCTCGATCTGCACGGCCTGGAACATCAGCGGGGCGCAGGCCGATGCCAGAAGCGCCTCCAGCGACATGTCCTGGGGGCCGAACACGCGCGACAGGCCGGAATGGACGTTCACCGCGTTGACGAACAGCGGATGGGCGGAGCGGGCGCGCAGCGCCTCAAGGTCGACCACCGTGTCGAGGATGTGCCGCAGCGGCGCGAGGGCGACCGGATTGGTCTGGTAGGGCGACAGCAACGGCACGGAGTCATCCCAGGTGCCCAGGCCTGGCTTGCGCAAGGGCAGGAGAAGGAAGGTCATCGGCGCGCCAACCTCGGCCACCTTTCGCCACAAGCGCTCAAGGTTGTCCTTCGCGGCCTGGCGGCCGCCGTTCACGAGCCGGTCACCAGCGCAGCGCCGTTGAGCGCGCCGCCGCTGGTGCCGCTTACCCGGCCGATCTCGATGTCGGGTTGGTCGAGCAGCGCATCGACCACGCCCCAGGTGAATGCGCCCTGCGCGCCGCCACCCTGTGCGCCAGGTTCAAGATTGTGCGGCCGGGGGAGGTGGAGGAGGGCATGAGGAAGACCTTTCAGGTCCATTCCAAATGAACAAGGGGCACCGCAGCCGCTCGGTTGCGGCTGGCGATACCTGGCATGACCGGCCCGCTATCAGGAGAATCCTCCGCCGCCGCCCGGGCGTTAGCGGCCCGGACGGGTGGGGGCAATAGCTAGCGAACAGCGCCGCGACGTACCAGGTTCACGATGGCCAGGAGGATGACCGCCCCGATGAGAGAGGCTACAAGTCCCATGACGCTGAAGTCGTTTTGGTTGACGGTGCCGGACCCCAGCAGGGGTGCGATCAACCACCCGCCGACCATGGAGCCCACGACGCCGACGACAACATTGAGAATCATCCCCTGTTGGGCATTCGTTCTCATGATCATGCTGGCCAACCAGCCAATGATGCCTCCAACAACAAGCCAAATGATGATGTTCATGAAAGCTCCTTGAAAAGAACAAGGCTGGTGGGTGCCCCCAAGTTCCCCTATAGGACAACGCCGCGACGAGAGGCCAGGAACGCACTGTCAAGTGTCGGCCTCGCTCGCACGGATGGTTTCGCATCATTTCGAATCGTCTCTAAAAAAAAGCGGTGGAAACCCACCGCCAAGACCCACCGTCGAAAAGCTGGCTACGGGGCCGTCGCACCGGCCATCTCTGCCATCAACTCTTCCTTGCGTCCTTCAAGTTGCGCGCGCATCGCCACCAGGTCGAGACGGCGCGCTGCGCGCGCCTTGACGAAGATTTCGTTACGCTCTTCCTTTACGTGGTGGTCGATGTACTCGCCCAGCACGGTCACCTTGGCGTCGAACTTGTCGTCCGTATCCGTCGCTTCCTGGATCTGGGCGATCAGGTCCTTCGCACTGGCGTGCTCGACCTCGGCCTCGTCCAACAGGTCAGTATCCTTGATTGCCTCACGAAGGGCGGGATAGAAGATCTCTTCCTCGATCTGAGCATGAACTGTCAGCTCCATGCAGATTTCCTTGGCCAGTTCCCGCTTCTTCTGAGAAGCGCTGGCGGCGCGGGAGCTGGTGAGCTCTTCGTACGCCTTAAACAATTTCTTGACGTTCCGATGGTCGGCATCCAGCAGGCTGCAGGCATCGGCCTCGGCACGTTTCGTTGTGGCCATCATGGGCTCCAGAGTGATTGTGAAAACGCCAGATTGTTCTTTCGCGCGTGGCCTCCACGTAGGAAGATGCCGTTCGCTATCAGCGACAAGGATGACGCAGGCTGATTTCGTCGCCGCGGCGGTTCGCCTGAAGCCCGCGCTGCATCAAGGCCCCTTGTGCCCGAGCATGTAGTGGTACGTACTCACGACGATCAGCAGAAGCAGGGTTGCGAGCAGCATCCAGCGCAGCGCGCCTCGCACGAACTTCTTCCTGCTCTTGACCTCCCTGTTGCTGTTCATTTGGCTCCTACGCTGTTGCCCCGCCCGCGCGTGGGGACACCATTCACTCTCACGCATAGACTCGACGGAATCAATAGAGAAAAGACGTGGAACCGGATGGCGGGCTTTGAGCGAACAGGATCGAAGCCGCGGCACATTCATTGCGCGACCGGAGTCATCGTTGTGTTCCTGTCACGCGAGAAGGGCACGCGCGCGGGCCTCTCTCAGCTCAAGTATCCCCAGGTCCGCAAGCGCTCCAGGTCGCCGCCAACAAGCCGCAACCCTATGTCCTCCCGATAGCGCATATTGGGAATACAGAGCCTCTGGACCGCATCGTAGGCAGCGCGCCGGGCCTCGTTCACGTTCAGGCCGGTGCCAGTCGCAACACCGACGTAGCCGGCTTGTCCGCTGGTGACGAGTTGGCCACCCACCTTCGCGATCTCACCGAAATGAAGTGCATCCTTGTGCGCCGCGCTCGCCGTCTTGCGGAAGGTAATGGGGAGGCCCTTTGACAATTCGTCGTAGCCGTATCGGTAGGGAAAGGGCGGCACGGTGAGGACGACGCCGCATGCAAACCCAGTGCGGGTCTGGATGCGGGTGGCATGGGCGTCGACCATCTTCACCAGGACGCTGGCCCAATCCTCGTCATGGAGCGCGTCGCAGATCGCAAAGCCGGGGTAGCCGAACCGGCTCGTGAACTCCAGCGGCCACAAGCCTTCCGGGTTGGCGATCAGATTGAGATTGATGTAACCACAATGCCCTGCGGCGCGCAGCTGATCGGCGACACACGCCAGGGTCGAACGGAAAATGTTCGCAGCGCCCTCGTAGGAGACGATGGTCCCCATCTCGCCGGTGAGTTCGCCGATGTCGCCCGGGAAGAAGCGCTTGTGTTCCCAGTCGACGAGCGGTGGGTCCAGAAAGCGGTGGCCGTTGAAATAAGCGCCCACGCCAACTTCCACGCCCTCGACATGGTCCATCAGGACGAAGTCGGTGCATGAACCGGGGGAAAGCTGCGTCCTCTGCAAGGCCAGGAACGCTCTCATGTCCGCGCCGTCCTCCAACTGACCGATGTAGTTGCGCGTGCGCGGGGCACCCGCACCATTGCTCTTGAAAACGTAGCGCCCTGGCTGGGCCCGAAGAAAGTCCAGGGCGGCGTCGAAGCTCTTGAACTCGCGAGTGCGCGCCGTCCGAAGTCCGGCTGCCCGCAATGCCGACTGCCCGAACTCGCGATTAGCTTCCAGCCGGTCACCGTACTGGCTGCCACCCACCACGCGATAGCCCTCGCTGCGAAGGGCGTCCTGCCACTCGCCCTTGGCAGCAGACTCAAAAACCACAAGTCCGTCTCGCCCGGCGGCGCGGATCCACGTCAGCTCCGCGCGCCAGTCGCTCGTGCGCGGCACAATGCCGCCGAACACGTCATGGGAATCAGGGTCCTCGATGAACACGCGCACCTCGTGGCCGGCCCGTTGCAGCCGCCAGTACATATCCCCCAGATCGCAGGTTTCGCCGACGCCCAAGACCCTCATCTGCCCTCCGTCGGTGCCTCGACCACGAGAGAAACGACAGCGATTCGCTCGGCGCCTTCGTAGCCCGGCTGGTCGAGCTCCTCCGCGAAGACATCCGGGTCCAGTTCGGCATAGCGGAACTCCAGGCGGTCGCGTTCCAGCATGGGGCGCAAGCTCGCCAACAACAGGTCCTCGCCACCGACGATGACACTCCCGGTATAGAGCACCAGCCTGCCGCCCGGCGCCAGCATCGGCACGCCTTCCGAGACGATCCGCTGAGACAGGCCGGCGCCGAGGGAACCGCCCCCGTGCCGATAGGCGCGCAATTCGCGATCCATGAGGTAGGGAGGATTGGCGATGATTAGATCGGCTCCAGGCGACAGCCCGGCAAACAAGTCCGCTTGGCGAAGTTCCGCATCCTCGACCCCCGCAAGTCGGGCGTTGACGGTTGCATATTCCAGCGCGCGCGGGTTGACATCGGTCATCTCGAGACGGGCGAACTGCCCCATGGCGCGCAATGCGCGAATCGCTTCAAGGCCGCCTGCCCCGGAACCACAGCCGATGTCGACAACTCTTCGAACCGCAGGCCTCGCTGCGAGCTCCCGCTGGATGAGCGAGATGAAGCGGTACGTATCCGGACCGAAGAACACCGACGCCGGTTCCAGGGTCGGGTAGGCGGAGTGCAGGTAAACGCTGTCCCCAAGGGTCGAGAACCGAACGCGACTCCGAAGCTTCCCACCGGAGGTCGTCAAGGCGCCGGCCTCCTCCGCCAGCGATCGAATATCGCTGGAGAGGTCCTCTGGGGCGAACGACAGACTCCAGCCGAATATGTCCCGGAGGTTTGCCCCGGCGCGATGCGCGCGGCGTTGCAGGTAGCGACGATGGGACTCAGGCGACACCGTCGTAAACCGATAGCCGGCGGTTTGAAGCGCACCCGCCAGCAGCCGCAGGGCTTCGAGGTTGCCTCCATCGCGCTCGCCCGGGCTCATGGTGCTCACGTGTGGGCCTCGTCGGCGCCCAAGACGGCACGACGAAAGATGCGGGTGGCGCAAAGCCCCGCCCGGGTCCAGTGGAGATCGGGGCCCATCATGTCACGCAAGATGACCAATCGTGCCTCAGGATCGGGCGCAGCTTCGAGGCGCACGGTGAGGTCGGTAACTTCAGGGTCCGCGGGCGGCGCGCCGAGCTGGACGCATTGAGTCAAGCCCGCCTCGGCCGCCGTCAAGGCTCCCCGTTGATGCCGGTATGGCCTGCATGGCCGAGGGGCCTGATCCGGGGTCACTGAACTCGGTGCCCGCGCTCCGTCCCCGCTCGCGGGCCCTCGAATCCAGTCGTAGATGACCTGGCGTTCGTAGGCGCCAAACACCCCGTGCATCTGCGCCTGTTCGCCGTGCAGCAACTGCCAGAAGCGGCTTGCGCGTGGATCGACCCCGCGGGTCAGCCAGCCTTTTCGGTGCAATGCCTGGACGAAGCCATCCACCCCTTGCGCGCTGCCCAGCCACTCGTTGACTGTCTTTCCCTCGATGCGACAGTAGTTGGAGTGCGCGAATCGACCTTCGAAGGTCTTTTGCCCGAGCACCCGCAGGAATTCGGCGTCGAGATCAAAACGCGTGATGGCGGCGTTGGTACTGAGCCCGAGGTTTCCCAGCAGGTAGCCCCGGCGCACGCGTTCCCAGAACACCGCCGATGCGTCAGTCCGCGAAAGCGCATCATGTACCGCTTTGACGGCGCGCATCGCATGACCGCTTGCCGCGTTGTCGACCGTGACGTGCAGGGTGAAATAGTACGGGTCTATCCCCAGTTCGTCGAGTTCGTAAGCCGAGATCAAAAGGTGAAGCGGCAGTTGTTCGTAGCCGAGGTTGAAGCCGATGACTTCGGGCAGGAAGTCCTGCGTGCACGCACCCAGCGCGAGTTGGATGGCACCCTGTTCAAAACATTCATCAGACTGTGCGAGCCAATCGTCGACGCCGTGGGCCTGCAGGAGTCTGCGATACAGGAGCACATGATTCTTGTCTGGCGCGCCATCGCCGAGTTCTTCCAAGTAGGTGCGGATCAACTCCGCGAAGCACGGGTCGCCAGCATGTGAGAGCATTCCGGATAGCCAAGCCCCGTCCGCCAACTTCGTCGGGGCAATGGCTCGCAATACGCCCAAGGCGTGCGAGCGGCAATGGAAGTACTCCCGTCCCCCACCGTCGACGCGCCGCTGGAGGTAGTCTTGGTAGAGCTTTCCGGTGCGCGCGACCCCGGTTTTCATCCACGCCTCCAGCCCCTGGGCGTCCTTGGGCAGATCGCAGGGAAGACTCGCGGCAACCTGCAGTCGATGGTCCAGGAAGAGCCGAGCTGCCTCGCGCCTTGCTCCAGCGTTCTCAAGTCGCACGGCGCCCGCCAGTTGCTGGTACAGCGCGCGCGCCGCCGGCGAACCTTGATCGTGAGAGGCAGGGTCCTCCGGCGCGCTAGTCTTCGCGCCGTCGTTGGCCGCGCCTGCCCAAGGAAGCAATCGGGGCAGCGGAATGGCGCCTCTTAAAAACGAAATCATCGTGAATCCTGCAAATCTGAACTGTCGCCTCACACGGCGCGCCGCGTATAAGGCTTCGTCGTCGGGTACCGTCGGAAATGCCTTACGGGTCCATCCGGCCCACCGTCGCCTTCACGCTTGTCTGACAGACACGCATGCCCTGGAGGCCAAGCTGATCACCTTCCGGCGAACGATACGAGCAATGACAAACCGCGCACCGCCTGACGATCCTCAACTTGCACGGGTGCTGGCCCGGTTCGAGTGTGGACAATTGTCGGGCCAGATGACCTTGATGTACTGGCTGAAGATGGGTCGCAGCGTATGGCAGATCGAATCCGAACTCGCAAGATTGCAAGAGTCTTCCCGTGAAGGGGAGAGACAGCATTTCGCGGAACTCGGCAAGTTGCTCAAGCGGCACCGCGAGGGCTGTCTGCGAATCGCCGCGATGGTGGGAAGTGGTGTGGATTCGGACTTGCCGGCCCGTACGGACGCCGAGGGAATCGCGTTCTGTCGCCGTCTTTTCGACTGGTCATGCCAACAATCGGGCGAAGCGAGCGTCGCGTTGTACTCCCTTGGCAGTCCCGCGCTGCTGTCTGCTGCTACCGACGAGATCGTGTTGTGGTTGGGAGAGCAGGCGGTCCTGCGGCCAGGAAGCGATGCGCTGGAGATCGGTTGCGGTATCGGGCGCTTTGAGGAGGCGCTTGCGCCCGTGCTCGGTACCGTCACAGGGGTCGACATCTCGACGGAGATGGTGCAGCGGGCTCAAGCCCGTTGCCGGAATCTCCCGAATGTGTCGATTCAACTCAGCGAAGGGAAGAACCTCTCGGGGTTCGAAGACGCCAGCTTCGACCTCGTGCTAGCAATCGACAGTTTTCCGTACCTGTTTCAGTCCGGATGGTCGTTGCTTGCCAGGCATTTCGAAGAGGCTCGTCGGGTGCTTCGACCCGGAGGCTCCCTGGTTGTCCTAGAGCTGAGCTACGGGCGCAGTCTGGAGGCAGATCGTGCCGACTTCGCGAAGCTCGCCCTGGCGTCGTCGCTAGAAATTGTTGTCAATGGCGACCAACCATTTCACGCGTGGGACGGAAATGCTTTCGTGGCTCAACGAGGAAGGACGTAAGTCACCCGGACCCTGCGGCAAGCGAGCTCAGGCGGGCCAACAGCCCAGCCCACCCTCACAGCTTTTCGAGCACGAAGTGCCCTGGCACTGTAGCACCCGCCCGCAAGCGCTGCTTCACAGCATTGGTCAGTGCGTCAGCGAACCCGCCGCTCGCCCGCGCCTTTTTTCGAGCGCTTGTGATCACGCGCGGCCGAGCGCTCCATGCGATCTTCGCACCCACGGCGTCAAGAGCCTCGACCAAGGCGACGTCTTCGCCGCATTCAAGATGTTCAAAACCGCCTGCGCGTCGATAGGCGTTGGCCTCCACTCCAAGGTTCGCCCCATGGATGTGCCGGTGGCCGTCGACGTCGAAGTATGTCTCGCTGAAGTGCCAGTGGAGAAGACGCGCATGTGCGCCGTGCGGCGACCAATCTGAAATCCCGACCGTGCCGCATACCACATCGGCGGCCAAATCCAACTGCTCGGCCAGCCACTCCGGAGAAACGAGTGTATCGGCATCGGTGAATGCCAGCCATCTTGCACCTCTTTCCAGAAGGAGACTTGCGCCCGCAGCTCGAGACTTGCCAACGTTTCGCACATCGATTGCCAGTGTCATGACGCCGGCGCGCGCCACGATCTCGGCGGTTCTGTCGGTGCAAGTGTCGGCAACGACCAGAATCTCGACGGGCTCGCCCCGAAGACGCACGCTTTGAGCACATCGGCGCAGGTGGCGGATGCAATCGCCGATGAAAGCCTCCTCATTGTGTGCAGGGACGACGACACCAAGCATAGGGCTCTTTCTAAGATCATTGAACCAGGATCTGAGTCGCTGTTCGCCTTTGGCCGGGCATTGCCTGACCAAGGCACACATCCGAAAGCTGCAAGCAATGAAGCTAATGCAATTGCGCCTCGAAATCGCTTGGCATGACGTCCACGACGCTCGATTGGTCACGTTCCGCGACTCGCAGTGCAACTGCGCGAAGGTCTTCGATATGCCGGGCAAAGGTCGCCAGATAGTCCGATTCGCCAAACGCCCCCAGGTAGATGAGGGTTTCACTCGGAACGCGGATAAGCAGGCGTCCGTGCTCGGTGCGAATGCTGGTGGCATACCCGCCTGTTTCCGTTTTCATTTGCGCTCCCCGCGGAAGTAGCCTAGGCCTGAGGCGGATCGTTCTCGCGCCCGAAATGTCTGTGCAAGCTCAGCGCCGCGACGAAATCCGTGATTGCTTCGTCAGGGTTCCCTGCGTCTGCGAGAATCAGGCCCGTATCCGGCGAACCGTCGGACATCGTCATTGGGATCTGCGCTTCAGCCAGTAAGGCGTGGGAGGCGCCGAACGCCAGGATGGGCTTGCAGTGCCAATACTGGGCCCGTAGAAATTCCAGGGTATGGGCGTCAGCGTCCAGCGCTTCGACGGCGGCCTCGCCGTCCGGCAGCACCATTGCATCGAACAGGAAGCCCGGGGAGTTCTCAAGCGTCCCGTCGGCCGCGAACTTGTCGCCACCGATCCCGACATAGGTCCCAAGCCGGGCCGCGACAAGGCGCGGCACCGCGCCGGCCGCAACCAGCGCCGAGACCACCTTGCCGAGTGACGTCCCTTCGACGCCTTGGGCGATTAGCACCGCGATTTTGCGAGTGCGGATACCGCCGTCGCCCGGCCGCGCGAAAAGCGACAGGGCGGGAGAGGCGTCGACCTCGGGCTGCGCAGGATTCTCCAAGGCCTTGGGGAGCGGCGCCGGCAACTCCATTCCCAGGTTCTGGGCCAGCCGCGCGGCGAGATCGGGCGCAGCGTTCAGAAGACTGGCGACCATGCGTTCCCGGATCGCCGGCACGGTGACCTTCGACAGCTCGAAACGGAAGGCGTTGCCGATGTGCGCCTTCTCCACCGCCGACTGGCTTTCGTAGAAGAGGCGGGCCTGCGTGTAGTGGTCGGCGAACTTCTCGGGCTTGATGCGCAGCTTGTCGGCGCTCTCCTTGGCGTCGATGCGCCGGGCCACGCTGGTGAAGCCCTGCGCCGCCCCGGCCGGGAACGGGCAGCCGCCGGCCAGGGAGTTGGGCTCGTAGGCGACCCGGCCGCGATGGATGGCTTGCCGGTGCATGCCGTCGCGCTGGTTGTTGTGCACTTGCGCGATGGGCGCGTTGATCGGAAGCTCGTGGAAGTTGGGCCCGCCCAGCCGACTGATCTGGGTGTCGACATAGGAATGGATGCGACCCGCCAGCAAGGGATCGTTGGTGAAATCCAGGCCCGGCACGATGTGGGCCGTACAGAACGCCACCTGTTCGGTCTCGGCAAAAAAGTTGTCGGGGTTTCGGTTGAGCACCATCCGCCCGACGATCTGCAGGGGTGCGACTTCCTCCGGGATGATCTTGGTGGCATCCAGGATATCGAAACTGAACTTGTCGGCCTGCGCTTCCGTAAAAATCTGCAGGCCAAGCTCCCACTCTGGATACTCGCCGGCCTCGATGGCCTCCCATAAATCGCGCCGATGGAAGTCCGGATCAGCCCCCGAGATCTTCACGGCCTCCTCCCAGACGAGCGAGTGGGTCCCGAGCTTGGGAATCCAATGGAACTTGACCAGCACGGACTCGCCGGCCTCGTTGACGAGCCGGAAGGTATGGACGCCGAACCCCTGCATCATCCGGTAGCTACGGGGGATGGCGCGGTCCGACATCAGCCACATCAGCATGTGCGTGGATTCGGGCATCAGCGAGACGAAGTCCCAGAAGGTGTCGTGCGCGCTGGCGGCTTGCGGCATCTGGTGGTGCGGCTCGGGCTTGACCGCATGGACCAAGTCCGGAAACTTCATCGCGTCCTGGATGAAGAACACAGGCATGTTGTTGCCGACCAGGTCCCAATTGCCTTCGTCGGTGTAGAACTTCACCGCGAAGCCGCGCACGTCGCGTGCCGTGTCCTTCGAGCCGCGCTCGCCGGCGACGGTGGAGAAGCGTACGAAGACCGGTGTCACCTTGCCCGCTTCCTTGAAAGGCGCGGCCTTGGTGTATTGCGTCAGCGGCTCGTAGCATTCGAAGAAGCCATGCGCGCCGGAGCCGCGGGCGTGCACGATGCGTTCGGGAATGCGCTCGTGATCGAAGTGCGTGATCTTTTCGCGCAGGATGAAGTCCTCGAGCAACGCCGGGCCGCGCGCGCCGGCCTTCAGGGAGTTCTGGTTGTCGGCTATCGCCACGCCCTGATTGGTGGTCAGCACCTGGCCGCTGGAATCGACGCGCACGCGATCTAGCGAGTCGATGGTGGCGTTGACGCCTTCCGGAGCCGCCGAACCCGTCTTGCCCGTCACGTTCTGTTCAGACAGCGTGCTTGCTCCGGGCAAGCGCGAAGGAGGACTGACGCTCGCGCCCGGAGGCGTGGCTGAGGCGTTGCGTTCGCCGTACTCCAGAGGTTTGGTCGGGTTCGAGGGCATGCCCTTGGCTAGCCCGCCGGTGTCGATGGCCTTCTGGGTCGGCGGGTCGTCCTTGCCCGCCGCAGGGGGCGGCGGCGTGGCAGGACCGCTATCGGTATTGCGTGCCGCGGCGCGTGCCGCATCTATTTCGGCTGCGGGGACAGGGGGAAGTCTTTTAGCCATGGCTGTTTCCGTGTGAGTTATCGAGGTGAAGGTAAAGGGTCTGGATGGTGGAGCGCGTCATGGAATGTGCTTGATCGCTCGGCGTCCGCGCCAAGTCTCGCGGCTCGGGCCCGCCCAGATCAGACAACCCGCTGCAGCGAGTGCGGCCATCCACAGCGCCGCTTTGTTGCCGGACACGGCGCGACCAATGTTGAAAGCGATCTCTCCACTGCGGGGCACCACGAGTTCGAGGCGTCGCTTGGTCATTTGCGCCCCCAACTCCCCGAGACGCTCGCCTAAGAGCCGTTCCGCGGCCGGCAGTACAACTGTCTCTTCGTCCGCCACGTGATGGAGCACGTTGCTCATCAGGGCGTGCAAGGTCTCGTCATAGTCCCTGGCTTCGGGTTCCATCTGGCGCAGCAGCACGATCAGGCGTTTCATCTCCTGATGCTCGGCCTGGCTGTCCCCGAGGAGGTCTTCACCTTCGTCGATCTCCTGTATGGCCGGATAGAAGATTTCCTCCTCGAGCTCGGCATGGATCTCGAGCGCGGTGCAGATCATGAGAACCAAGCCCTTTTTTACGCGCGGCGCCGCGGCACTCTTGTACTGGTGAAAAGTCGACAGTACGTGGGTGTGGTCCACGCGGATCATGTTCGTCACCGTCGGCAAGATGCCAAAAATGGAGCGCTCATCGAAGTCTCCTAAAACAAAATGGAGCCGATTCCGCCGCTGACCAAAGCCATTGATCGCAGCAATCGCCTTGGCATTGCTCTTGAACGTCAACACGCAGGCGGCAGCGTGCAATCGCGGGCGCCGGCCTCCCGAACATGCCCGCCCGGCTCGGAGAAACCGCCTTGTGTCCCCGTTCAGAGGTCTCGCTGGCGCCCGCCGAGCGTGGCGCAGTACGCGGCAAACAGAGCACCGAGAATCAAAGAGAGGAAAATCCACAGCGACCCGTAAGCGGTAGTCTTTCGCGCGGCGTCGGCCATCTCATTCGCCTTGCTTTTTGTTTCGTCCAGCGCCGCCTTGGCACGGGAGTAGACGTCGGTGACGCGCCTTTCCGCATCCTGCTGGCTCAAGCCGGTTCGCTGCGCGACGACTTGACTGGCGTATCGGTGGTCTTCAGGCGAAAGCGTTCCCGTCCGCAACGCGGTCGCGAAGATTCGCCCCACTTCTGCGGCGGTTGCGCGGTCGGTCGTGGCTTGGCTTGCATCGGTCTGGCTCGTGCCGCCCGACGCCGCCGTCGCGCCGGGATCTTTCCGGAACAAGGAATCGGTCATGTACGCCATGGGGCCACTGCTCGCGTCGTCACCGGTGCGGTTCGCTGCAGTGCCGGCGGCGGCCGTCGCAGCGCCACCTACCACGGTCGTGGCCACACCCATCCCGGCTTTGGCTCCGGCACTCAGGGCCGACCCTACGGTGGAGGCGATCAAGGCGAAGGTCACCAGAGTAGCCACGGCCCAAGCAAGAATTCCGTGGGCCGTGTCGCGGAAGCGCGCCTCTTCTGTATGAATCCCGCTCCACTTTGTCCGCAGCCGCCCTGCGAGGTACCCGCCAAGGCCGGAAGAGGCAAGTTGGGTGAAGGTGATCCAGAAGATACCGGCGATCCCGATCGTTTTCGCTTCCGCGCCTTCGCCCTCCCATGGGACGCAAGTCCCAGGCCCATCCCGGCGCCCAGAACCATCATTATCAAAGTCAGTGCGGCTGCAACGGCGGCACCCGCGAACACAGCGCCCCATGACACGCCTGATCGGGGAGCAGCATCGAGTACTACCGAATCCTGGCGCGGGCCTATGCCCGGCAGAGATGATTCTTGGGCGTAAGTGGCCATGGCGTTGTCCCCGTGTGTACAGCGTTGCATGTGACTAGTCACACGCTGACATCCATGTACGCAGAATTCCCTGTTGAAGGTAGGCAAGCGCCTCACACTGCCTTGCCTCCGCTCAACCCGAGAGAGCGTCGTCGAACCGGACGGCGACGGACAAGTGGCCCAATGAGGGCCCCAACATGACGACACGCATCGATCGTGCGAGCCGAGGCGTCGTCACGTTCGGCCGAACGCCGTCACTGGCCAGCGCTGTCATAGCTCTCGTCTGGGCCGCATCGGTGCTAATGCCCGGCGCGCCGGGGAAACCGGGCTTCTTGTTCGCCTCGCGTCCCATCCGGCTGCCGTCCATCGGGGGATCCTGCCCCGCTCGCGGCCTTCGCGTTCGATGCCGCCGCAGGGCAGGGGGCACTCGACCCGGCGGGCATCCAGGCCGCTCGCATTCATGCGCTATGGCAGATTACCGTCTGGGTCTGCCTCGCCGTCTTCACGCTGGTCCTGCTGGCGTTGATGATGGCGCTGGTGCAGGCCGCCCGCCGGGCCCGCCGCGAGTCATCGGAACCAGCGCGCGGCGAGCGCCATGAACCCGGTGCGAGCCGCGTGGTGCTGGTCGCCTCGCTGCTTTCGGGCGCCGCGCTGGCCGGGCTGGTCGCGCTCGACGTCCTGACCGATCGCGCGCTGTCGCGACTGCCGGTGCACGACGCGCTGCACATCGAGATGGTGGGCGCCCAGTGGTGGTGGCGCACGCGCTACGCGGACGACCTCGGCGGGCCGGGCTTCGAGGTGTCGAGCGACCTGCATGTCCCGGTCGGCCGGCCGGTGGTCGTGACGCTGAAGAGCGTCGACGTGATCCACAGCTTCTGGGTGCCGCAGCTGCACGGCAAGAAGGACATGCTGCCCGGGCGCACCACCACGATCCAGTTCCGGGCCGACCGCGCCGGCAGCTTTCGCGGCGAGTGCGCCGAGTTCTGCGGCCTGCAGCACGCCTTGATGGTGTTCAACATTACGGCCGACCCGCCCGAGCGCTACGCCCAGTGGCGGGCGCTGCAGGCCAGTCCGGCGAGCCCACCCGAGCAGCCCGATGCGCTGCGCGGGCAGGCGCTTTTTCCTGGCGCGCAACTGCGCCCAATGCCATGCCGTGCGGGGCACGCCGGCCGGCGGCGCGCTCGGCCCCGACCTCACGCACGTCGCCAGCCGTCCGACGATCGCGGCCGGCACGGTGGCCAATCGGCCCGACCTGCTGGCAGCCTGGATCGTGGAGCCGCAATCGCTCAAGGCCGGCGCCACCATGCCGCCCAGCGCGCTGGAACCGGAAGAGGTGCGCCTACTGGTCAGCTACCTGGAGACCCTGAAGTGACACCCGACCCCGCCCTGGGCGAAGCGCGCGACCGCGCGGGCGGCCGCGACGGACCGCGGGCCGGCCAGCTGGCCGTGGCCGCGCTGCGCCAGACCTGGAGCGATCCGCCGGGCTTCATGGGCATGCTGGAGGCCATCGACCACAAGACCATCGCGCGCCGCTTCATCATCGCCACGCTGGTGTTCTTCCTGCTCGGAGGGCTGCTGGCCCTGCTGATGCGCGTCCAGCTGGCGCGGCCGCAGGCGCACGTGGTCGGACCCGAGGCGTACAACCAGCTGTTCACGATGCATGGCTCGACCATGATGTTTCTGTTCGCGGTGCCCGTGATGCAGGCCGTAGCTGCCTACCTGGTGCCGCTGATGGTGGGCGCACGCTCGATCGCCTTTCCGCGCCTGAACGCCTTCCCCTACTGGATCTTCGTCATGGGCGGTGCCTTTCTCTATCTCAGCTTTGCGCTCGGCGCCGGTCCGAACGTCGGCTGGTTCGCCTACGTCCCGCTCTCGTCGAGCGACTATGCACCTGGCAAGGGGGCCGACATCTGGGCCCAGATGATCACCTTCACCGAGCTGGCTTCGCTGTTGCAGGCGATCGTGCTGATCACGACGATTCTCAAGATGCGCGCTCCTGGCATGCGCCTCGACCAGATGCCGCTGTTCGTCTGGGCCACGCTGGTGACCCAGTTCATGGTGCTGTTCGCGATGCCGGCGGTGATGATCGGCAGCAGCTCGCTGATCCTGGACCGCCTGGTGGGCACGCATTTCTTCAACCCGGCCAAGGGCGGCGACGTGCTCCTCTGGCACCACCTGTTCTGGTTCTTCGGCCATCCCGAGGTGTACCTGATCTTCATCCCGCCGCTCGGCTTCATCTCCTCGATCGTCTCGACCTTCTCGCGCCGTCCGCTCTTCGGCTACCGCGCGATGGTGCTGGCGCTGATCGCCACCGCCTTTCTCGCCTTCAGCCTGTGGGTCCACCACATGTTCGCGACCAACCTGCCGGAGATCGGCAAGAGCTTCTTCACGGCCGCGAGCCTGGCCATCGCGGTGCCTTCTGCGGTGCAGATCTTCTGCTGGATCGCGACGCTCTGGAATGGGCGGCTCGATTTGAAAAGCCCGCTCTACTTCGTGCTGGCCTTCTTCGTCATCCTAGTGCTGGGCGGGCTGACCGGCATCATGCTGGGCTCGGTGCCGCTCGACCTGCAGGTGCACGACACCTACTTCGTGGTCGCCCACCTGCACTACGTGCTGCTCGGCGGCGGCGTGTTTCCGCTCTTCGGCGCCTTCTACTTCTGGTTTCCGAAGCTCAGCGGGCGAATGCTGTCGGAAGCGGCCGGCAAGCTGCACTTCTGGCTCTTCTTCGTCGGCTTCAACCTCACCTTCTTTCCGATGCACCTGCTCGGGTTGCACGGGATGCAGCGGCGCATCTGGACCTATCCCGCGGGCCTGGGCTGGGACGGCATGAACCTCGCCGCCACCGCGGGCGCCTTCCTGATTGCGCTGAGCGTGTTGGTGTTCATCCAGAATGTGGTCTTCAGCCTGCGGCGCGGAGCCGTGGCGGGCGCCAATCCCTGGGGCGCCGGCACTCTCGAATGGAGCATGCCGAGCCCACCGCCGCCGCACAATTTCGACGCCATCCCGGTGGTGCACGCGGCAGATCCGCTCTGGTCGCCGCCTGGGCAGCCGGCCTTTGTCGGCGGCCTTGCCACCCATGCACGCGAGGTACTGGCCACCACCGCCGTCGAAGCCCGGCCGGACAGCCGGCCGCTGTTTCCGTCGCCGACCGCCTGGCCGTTCTGGAGCGCGGTGGCGACCACTGTGCTGTTCGTCGGCTCTGTCTTTACGCCCTGGGCGGTGGTCTGGGCCTCGCTGCCGGTGGCGGTGGCGCTGATCTGCTGGTTCTGGCCCAAGCGGCGCGAGATCGCGCGATCGGTCGCGCTGGAGCAGCGGCCATGACGCCGGCGAGGGAGCAGGGCGCGGCCGACACACTCGACGTTTCGGCGCTGCCGACCTACCGCTTCGGGCACGGCAGCCTGATGTGGTGGGGCACCATGGGCCTGATGCTGATCGAAGGCACGGTGTTCGGCCTCGGCATCATGATGTACTTCTACCTGCGCGGCGTCGCCGCGGCCTGGCCGATCGATGCCGCGCCGCCGGACCTGTTGTGGGGCACGCTGAACACGCTGATCCTCCTGCTGAGCGCCTGGCCCAACCAGCTGGCGAAGGCCGCGGCTGAGCGCGAAGATCGGTCCGGCGCGCGCCTGTGGATCCTGGTGTGCCTGGCTTTCGCGGTGGTGTTCCTGGCACTCCGCGCGCTCGAGTTCACCACCCTCAACATCAGCTGGACGGCGAACGCCTATGGCTCGGTGATCTGGCTGCTGCTCGGGCTGCACACGACGCACCTGATCACCGACACCGTCGACACCGGCGTGCTCGCGGCGCTGCTGTTCAGCCGCCGTTTCGAAGGCAAGCGCTTCGTCGACGTCAGCGAGAACGCGCTCTACTGGTACTTCGTGATAGGCAGCTGGCTGCCGATGTACGCCGTCGTCTATCTCGCGCCACGAATCTGAGGCCGGCCCTCATGCGATCCCTTTCTCTGCGTCGTCGATGGCTGCCGCTCTGGGCGCTGGTCCCAGGCGCCGCGTTGGCGCACGTGGCGGACGGGCCGCCCGCCGCCGGCATGGCGGCGCTGACCTGGAGCGCCGACCCGCTGGTCATCTCCCTGCTTGTAATCGGCGGGCTCTTGTACGGGGTCGGGCACGCGAAGCTGCGAATGCGCTCGCAACTGGGCCGCCGCACCCGCGCGCTGCAGGGCACGGCCTTCGCCGGCGGATGCCTGACGCTCGTGGTGGCGCTGGTCTCGCCGCTCGACGCGCTCGGCGGCGTGCTGTTCTCGGCCCACATGCTGCAGCACGAACTGCTGATGATCGTGGCCGCGCCGCTGCTGGTGCTGGGGCGGCCGCTTGCGGTCTGGCTGTGGGCCTTCGGGCCGCGCGCCCGGGCAGCAATCGCGCGCGCGGTACGCGCGCGCGCACCGGCGGCGGCATGGCGCTGGCTGACGTCGCCGACCGTCGCCTGGGCACTGCACGCTGTCGCCGTCTGGGCATGGCACGTGCCGCGCCTCTTCGAGGCCGCGCTGCACCATCCCGCCGTCCATACCTTGCAGCACTGGAGCTTCCTTCTCAGCGCCTTGCTGTTCTGGTGGACGGTGCTTGGAGTCCATCGGGTCGGCCAGGCGGGCGCCCACCCCATGCTGTCCCTGTTCACGACCATGGTGCACACCGGCGCGCTCGGCGCCTTGTTGACGCTGGCACCCGTCATCTGGTATCCGAGCTACGCCGAAGCCACCGCCTGGGGCTTCGATCCCCTGGACGACCAGCGCATCGGCGGCCTCGTGATGTGGGTGCCCGGCGGGATGGCCTATGTCTTCGGCGGGCTCGCGGTGGCGGCCCGCTGGCTGGCCAGGCGCCAGGCGCCCGGGTCCCCGGAAATCATTGCTCGACCATGACTGCCTCGACGCTGCGCTTCCTCGTCGGCGCCACTGCGCCGCTTGCCTGGGCGCTCGCCGTCGCCACGGCCCAGGCCGCCGCGCCGGCGCCGCAGCAGCTCGCGCGCGGCGAATACCTGGCGAAGATCGGCGGCTGCGCGAGTTGCCACACGGAGCCCAAGCACGGTGCGCCGTTCGCCGGCGGGCGCGCCGTGCCGACGCCGTTCGGCGCGATCTACAGCACCAACATCACGGCCGATCCGGCGCACGGCATCGGCCGCTACAGCTTCGAGGACTTCGAGAAAGCGTTGCGAGAAGGCACGGCGCCGGGTGGCCGGCACCTCTATCCGGCGATGCCGTACACGGCCTACGCGAAGGCCAGCGAGGCCGACCTGCGCGACCTGTACAGCTACCTGCTGCACGGCGTGGCGCCGGTGGCGCAGGAGCCGCCCGACAACCACCTGTCGTTTCCGTTCAACCAGCGCTGGGCGCTGAAGTTGTGGAAGTTGATGTTCCTGCCGCGCGGCGAGTACGTCGCGCGCCGGGACAAGGACGCAGAATGGAACCGCGGCGCCTACCTGGTGCAGTCCTTCGGCCACTGCGGCGCCTGCCATACGCCGCGCGGCGTGGGCTTCCAGGAGCGCGGCTACGACGAGCGCTCGAAGCACTATCTCACCGGGCAGGTCAACGACCTCTGGTTCGCCTCCGACCTCACGGGCGACCCGGGCTCGGGGCTCGGCCGGGTGTCGGCGCAAGGGATCGCCTCGTTTCTGGCCACGGGCCACGGCGACGGCATGGTCGCCTTCGGCACCATGGCCGTGAAGGTGGAGGAAACCTTGCAGTACCTGAGCGAGGACGACCTGCGCGCGGTGGCGGGCTATCTCAAGAGCCTGCCGGCGCGCAAGGGGGCAGGCAACTACCAAGCCCAAGCCGAGACCGACCCGCCGCCAGCCCGCGGCAACTACACGGGCGACGTCGAATCGGTCGGCGCCGCGGTCTATCGCGGCTTCTGCGTGCAGTGTCACCAGCCGGACGGCCGCGGCGTTCCGAAGGTCTTTCCGCGTCTGGCCGGCAATCCGTCGGTGCTTGACGAAGATCCCTCGGCCGTGATACGGCTGGTGATCGAGGGCGGGCGCAGTCCGGCCACTTCCAAGGGTCCGCCGCCGCAGGCCATGCCAGGATTCGTCGGCACCCTGACCGATGTGCAGATGGCGCAGGTGCTCAGCTATACCCGACAGAGCTGGGGCAACGACGCGCGACCGGTCTCGACCAATGACGTTTCGAAGATCCGCCGCCAGTTGCATCGCTGACGATCCGCGACACATTCCACGGGCGCGCGAAGTCACCTTGCTCGCCGTGCCCGCCGCATCGGGGGTGCTGCCGTGCGCGTACGGCAGGCGCCCGCCGGGGCCAGCGGCGGGCAGGGCGGTGCGTGGTCGCCCCATGTAGGCGAAAGCAGGTGACCGCGTGCCGCGCATGGTCCTACAGCCGGCATCCTGCGCGCATGCGAAGGTTTTTTTTCTACTCTCCGAAAGGAAGCCCCATGAGCACCCCACCAGTGACCGGAACCGGCGACGGAACACGGCCGACGACCAGCGGAGGCGTCGACAACATCGGCGCCGGAGAAAAGTTCTCCAGCACCAAGAAAGCGACCGGCGAGACCCCCTCCGGCCCGGCCCCCGGCGGCCACATGCCGGCAAAGCGAACCGTCGAAACCACCAGGCACGACGACTCGGCGGCGTTCGAATTGAAGGAAGACCTGACGCCGGCCCGCAATCACGAGCCGGAGGATGGCGGGCGGCCGTGAGGGCCGGCAAGTCAGCCGCTTTGAAGGAAATTCGATAAAATCCACTGTCAGCGCGCCGCCGGCGCGCCATCCCACGCCGGCTGAAAACGCGATGAAGCAATTCGCCAAGACGGAGGCCGAAATAGGGGCGCGCACCCGCGAAGCACGCCGGCAAAAGCGCCACCGCGACCCGCAACCCCGGACGCGACCGACGGCGGGCAGCCCGAAGACGCAGGGCGCAAAGCCTGAAGGGCCGGGTGCCGCCCCCTTCGGCCTCAGCCGGCCTGGATCTCGATGCGTCGCGGCTTGGCGTGCTCCGCCTTGGGGATTCTCAGTCGCAACACGCCATCGGCAAGCTCGGCATTGACCTTTTCGGCGTCGAGTTCCGCGCTGAGCGTGAAGGTGCGATGAAAGCGCCCCGCGCCGACCTCCGTGTGGCTGGACTGCAGGCCCTCCGGGAGCTTCAGGTTCATCTCGGCATCGATCGTCAGAGTCACGCCCTCGACCTGGATATGCAGGTTGTCCCGCGACACGCCCGGAAGGTCGGCATAGAGCGAGATCCCGTTCTCGTCCTCAAGCACATCCACTGGCGGCATCAGGGCGGTCTCGCTGTAGCCCGGGATGCCGGATCCCTGATGGCGGGCCACTTCGGCGGTGGGGGCGGTCTGGGTCAGGTTGTTCATGTCGGTCTCCTTCTGTTCACTGGATCGCGATGCGACGCGGCTGCGCAGAGGCACGCCGCTGGACGGTAATTTGCACCACGCCGTCGCGGTAGCGGGCTTCGACGGCGTCCGGGTCGGCGTCCTCCGGCAAGGTAAGCGCGCGCCGGAACTGCCCGGTGAAGCGCTCGTTGATGTGCACCGCGGTCTGTTTGCCGTTGCCATTGGCGTTGGGCAACACGGACTGGCGCTGGCCGACGATGGTCATCAGTCCGCGGTCGAGATGGACCTCCAGCGTGGCCGGGTCGATACCCGGTGCGAAGCGTATATCTCCACCGTCTTCGACGTGCCGCCGACGTTGAGGGCCGGAAAGCCTCCGCGACCGAAGCCTCGGATGGTGGGCGACAGGTCCATGGCCTGCTGCATTTCGCGCTGCAGGCGATCCATCTCGGCAAACATGTCGCGTGGGAAAAGGGATCGATACATGGCAAAAACCTCCATTCAAGTTGAAGAGGGCGCCGGGAGGCGTCTCCCCAGCGCTTCCGAAAGTCCAGCTAGGATCTCCCGTCAACTTTTCAAGAGGTTTTTTTTGCCAGCGTCGGACCTCGCCAGGTCTCTCATGCGGCGCCCGCCGGGCAACCGGCAACCAGGGGCAGCGGCGCCGACGCCGGTTCGCGCCGGTGCCGCATGCGAAGCCCCGCCAGGGCCGCCGTCATGCACACGGGCGCATAGAGTCGGTCAGCACGGGCCGTCAAACACGCGCCTCTGTTCGTAGGGCGCCACCACCTCAAGCTGGTCGAATCGGCAGGCGTCCGGTGGCTTGTCGAAGCGCCAGCGCACGAACACGGCGGCGTGACGAAAGCGCCGGCCCTGCAGATGGTCGTAGCGCACCTCGCACACCCGCTCGAGGCGCAGCGGCTGCCAGTTCAGGTCCTTGCCGGCGCTCCATCGGCTCTGGGCCCCCGGCATGCGCTGCGCCGAGTCGCCGCCAGCCGCGGCCCAGTCCGCCCAGGGGTGGCCTGCCAGCGTCGCCGGCCGCAGGGGGGCGAAGTCCAACGCGAGCGTTCGGCGCGTCGCCATGCTGAAGGCCGAGGTCGAGCCGATGTGGTGCAGCACACCGGCGTCGTCGTAGAGGCCCAGCAGCAGAGAGCCGACTGCGTCCTCGCCGCTCTTGTGCCAGCGCAAGCCCGCCACCACGCAGTCGGCGGTGCGCACATGCTTGATCTTCAGCATCGCGCGCTGGCCTGCCGGTAGGGCCCGTCCGCCGCTTTCGCCACCACCCCATCGAGGCTCGCGCCTTCGAACGACCGCAGCCATTCGAGGGCGAGGGCATGCGAGGTGGTCATCGGCGACAGGTGGATCGGCAGCGCCGCATCGAACAGCAGGGCCTGCAGCAGCAGGCGGCGCTCCTGCTGCGGCAGGCTCGACAGGTCCTTGCCGTCGAGCGCGATGAGGTCGAAGGCGACGAAGGAGGCCGGGGTCTCGCGCGCCAGCCGCTCGATGCGCGAAGCGGCCGGGTGAATGCGCTGCTGCAGGGCGTCGAAGTCGAGGCCTTGCAACCCCACGACCACGATTTCGCCGTCCAGCACGCAACCCCCGGGCAGGCCTCGGGCCAGAGACTCCAGCAGTTCCGGGAAATAGCGGTCGAGCGCCTTGGCGTCGCGGCTCTGGAGACGTGCCGAGGTGAATGCAGGCCGGCCCCGCGCGTGTAGGCTTTCAGCGCATGGCAATACCGGTCAAGGCCGGCTCATCAGCTGTCCGCGCCGCTGCACGACGCCACATCGAGACAGACGGCCTATGCCCCATTCGCATCACCGAAAATCCCTCGACACCGTCGCGAGCCTGCCCAGCATCGGCGTCAGGTCCTCGAGCCGCTCAGCAACGAGGCTGCGCAGTTCACCCTCCCGCTGCCAGGCCCCATGGACGGCCAGCAGCCGGGCGTTGAGCAACTCCTGCCGCTGCGCCTCCCGCAAGCTCCGCCACGCGATGACCTGCACAACCCCAGTCTCATCTTCGAGCGAGACGAAGATGACGCCCTTGGCCGTGTCCGGTTGCTGTCGCAGGGTCACGAGGCCGCAATAGCTGACCTCATCGCCGTTGGGCAGGTCATGCAGTCGGCCGCCGACATCAGTCCCCGTTTTGATAGCGCTGGCCGGAGCAAGGCCAGCGGATGCCGGCGCAGCGTCAGTCCCGTCGCCGCATAGTCGAACATGATCTCCTCGCCCTCCGGCGCCGGCGCTAGCTCGAGGATGTCTTCATCGACCGGCGCATCCCGCAGCAGTCGCGGCGTTGCGCGCAGCGCCGACGCGTCCCACACCGCATTCCTGCGGTGCCCGCTCAGGCTCCTCAGCGCATCCGCGCTGGCCAGCAGCTTCATCTCGTGGAGCTCGAGCCCGGCCCGGCGCGCGAAATCCTCGGCGTTGTCGAACAGGTTCTCGCCGCGGGCCTCGACGATCCGCTGCGCCGATTCCCAGCGCAGGCTCGAAAGCATGCGCAGGCCCAGGCGCACGGCCGGGCGATGCGGCAGGTTCTCCAGCGTGCAGTCGAGGTCGCTGTGCAGGACGTCGGCCGGGCGGACCTCGACGTCGTGCCGCTTGGCGTCCTGCGCGAGCTGACTCGGGCTGTAGAAGCCGAGCGGCTGCGAGTTGAGCATGGCGGCGAGGAACTCGGCTGGATGGTGGCACTTGATCCAGCAGCTGGCGTAGACGAGCAGGGCGAACGAGGCCGCATGGCTCTCGGGAAACCCATGTTCCGAGAATCCCTTGATCTGTTCGAAGATCTGTTCGGCGAACCCCTTCTCATAGCCGCGTTCGGTCATACCATTGACGATCTTGGCGTAGTAGCGCTCGAGGCCTACGCCATTGATCCACAGCGGCGCGCGCATCGGAGGCCCCGGGTAGCACTCATAGGCTGTTGACCTACAAAGTGGCAGCGGATGTTCGGCGCTAATACATGCCGCTAGCAGGCCCCAACGTGGCGATTCACAACCGAGCGCCTCTGGCGTACCACGATGCCGCTCCATACCATCCTCATCGAGGACAGCGAGACAATTCGCGAGAACTTGATTTCGACATTGGCTGAGCTGGCCGATGCGCAGGTTATCGCCGTCGCCGAGGGCGCTACAGAGGCCATCGAGGCCCTTGATCGGTACGGGGAACAATGGGACTTGGCCATCGTGGACCTTTTTCTGAAGGAAGGCTCCGGCCTGAACGTGCTGCGCGCGGTTCAGAGCCGGTCTCCGCATCAGCACATGCTGGTCCTGACGAACTATCCAACGGCAGAAATCCGTCGCCGATGCCTGGCTCTCGGGGCGGATGGCGTTTTCGACAAGTCCGCCGAACTTGAGGCGTTCTTTGACCGCTGCCGATCGTATGGCGCATAGCCGAAGAGCTGGCACGTGAGCTTTCTGCCAGTGTCCAGCCAGCCCCTGTCTCGCTGATCGAGAACGCCGGTAACGCCTCCGGCCCGGTGGGAGCCATCTATCTCAACGGCGGGGGCTTGAGTGCGATCGACAACGCCAACGTCGACACCTCGGCCCCGCAAGGGTAGGAGGAGCGAGGAAGGTTCGCTGGACACGACGCAGAGCATCGCGCGAGACGAGGTGGGCCTCAACCTGCTTCTTGCCCATGACGCGCTGGCCGGCGCGAACCCTCATTGTCGTGCCCGTCCGCCCTGAGTTTCCCGAGAGGGAAGAGCCGAATCTTGAATACATGATCAACTCCTTTCTCATGGGTGTGGATCCGAAATCCTGACCAGATCTAGGCCCCGAGTCGCTCCACAGGCACCGAAGGGCAGGGCTCGCGCCGCTGCCTCAATCACTGATGAACTCAGGGATCTCTCCGTCTATCCGCTGGCTTGATTGCTTCGCGTGCGCGTGCCGCCGCCAGCTGAATCCAGTTGACTTTGGCGAGCCTTCGAACGGGCCGTCCTTCGGGGTAGTGAAATCGCAATAGTTCATCGCAGCCTTTTTCCGTGATTGCAAGGACTCTAGCGGCGCGCTCAGGGGGCTCGTCCACCAGTGCGAGCACCAAGCCGGCCTGCCGAAGGATCCTGATGGCGTCAATATCCTTCGCAGCGTTGAACGACTTGGGGAGCGGCGTGGCAGCGATCTGCTTCAAGAATTCCACGGACATGGCATCTCCTTTCAAAAGCTTGGGGTCCGGGCCCGAAAGAACATCCCGCGCGCTCGGCCGTTTCAAGTCGGCGCCCACCTACAAAGCACGCACGGTCGGCGGCTACAAGCCTGGCCGTCACCTTGCAATCCAGCTCCTCGCTCCCTGAAGATTCGGCGAAAGGGTCCTGCTTCACACCTCGGCCGCCCTCGATGCGCGTGATGGCACGGACTGGGACCTGGAGGCGGATCCGAGTGCGCGACGCCGGCAGCTTTCCAGCGATGACGAGCGCGTCCCTGGACGGTACCGGCTGCTGCACCCCGATCGGCGGAGGCCGAGGCACTGATCCGCCGCTCAAGGCCCGCCAGCACGCCTTAGGGCGCCTGCGGAATGAGACCTCGCAAACCGGTCAGGAATCTGTTGAGAGCGAACATCATGGCGCGCAGACTAGAGGCCGGGTGCGGCGGAAGCGGTTCCCGGAGTAGTTTTCGGCACCCGGCCACCGTTTGCGGTTCCCTGTTCCTCTAATTTCTATGAACACCGAACTCGAACCACTCAATGCCCGCCTTTTGCCAACCCAGAGGCTTGCAGGAGGGTCGATGCATTCCATCTCTGAAATCAACAGCCGGATCTTCAAGGTGCCCTTGGCCGAGGTCCTCACCGATGCCAAGCACGGTACCATAGCACTTCGAATTGGTCACCGCGACGGTGACGCTCTCCAACGGCAGACAGGGCACTGGCTACACCTACACTGGCGGAAAGGGCGGCCATGCGATCAGGGCTATGATCGACCACGACTTGTCGCCTGCGTTAGTGGGCCGGAGCGCAGAAGATGTCGAGGCCATCCACGAATTTTGCGAGTGGCATGTCCACTACGTGGGCCGCGGCGGCATCGCCTCATTCGCTCTGTCTGCCATCGACATCGCGCTCTAAGATCTGCGCTGCAAGGCGGCCGGGCAGCCCCTGTGGAAGCTGGCCGGCGGGGCCGCAAACAGCTGCAAGGCCTATTGCGGAGGGATCGATCTGGCCTTTCCGCTCGACAGCCATGAGCTTCGACCTTACGAGATTACCGATGGCGGCATCGTGCTCGGCGAGCCAACCCCCGGCATGGTCGGTTTGTTGACCGGTCACCCGCGCCCGTCATGAGGTCACCCCCCTTCCAGCATGACTGCCGAGCTTGCAGACTCCAGAGAACCCCCCGCTCCACCTGAGGGGGCAATGGGAGTCTGAGCCAGCGTGAGCTGCGTTGCGCGGCGCGAACGCGAGGTAACCCGCCGTGAAGAGGACATGCGCGCATGGGAGTTGACCCAGGCGGCTTCTGAGAAGGTCGGAGAGGACTTGAGGGAGGCAAACGAACATCTGGTTATGGCCACTCTTGCTGCGGAGCGACTGGAAGAAGCGGCGCGGAAGGCAAAGCACCAGCAGGACGAATTCCTCGCCATGCTGGCCCATGAACTGCGCAATCCCTTGGCGCCTATTCGGAGCGCCGTCGCCCTGCTCGAGCGCATCGACACGGTCGACCCTCGGCTCGCAACCATCCGTGAGGTGGTTCGCCGTCAGGTCGAACACATGGCGAGGCTGATGGACGACTTGCTCGACGCGTCCCGCGTGACGAGCGGCAAAGTCACCTTGCTGCGGCGTACGGTTAAGGTCAGCGAGTTAGTCGACCAAGCCGTCGAGATGTACCGCGCGCTCATTGACGAACAACACCAGCATCTCACGCTCGACATGCCGGTCAACCCCATCTACGTCGACGGGGATCTCACGCGGCTTGCGCAGATTGTCGGAAATCTGCTGCACAACGCTGCCAAATACACGCCCGAGGGTGGCGAGATCGCCCTGATTGCGAGGCCAGCGCGGGACAAGGTAGTGATTCGCGTTAAAGGACACCGGAAGCGGCATGTCGGCGGAAACGCTGCCTCGCATCTTCGACCTTTTTGCCCAGGAGGAGCGTTCTCTGAACCGCAGCCAGGGTGGCTTGGGGATTGGACTTACCGTGGTCCGTAGCATGGTCGAGCAGCATGGCGGCTCCGTCGACGCCAAGAGCGACGGGCTTGGCACGGGCAGCGAGTTCACCGTCGTTCTGCCTCGTGTAAAAAACCCCAAAGAGCCGGCGCTCCAGCCGATGCTCAAACCTGCCGTTGTTCCTTGTCGCATCCTGATCGTGGACGACAACGTTGATTCGGGCGTCCTCCTGCGCATGCTGCTTGAGATGTCAGACTATGCGGTTGAAGTCGCGCTGGATGGGCCGAGCGCCCTGGATACCTTCGCGCGGCGGGGGCCGCCGATCGTGGTGTGCGACATCGGACTTCCCGTCATGAACGGCTACGAGGTCGCCCGACGCCTGCGTAGAGACTGTGCGGCCGGACTCGCCTCCGCTGTTGATCGCGCTCACCGGCTATGAAGGGCCGGAAGACCGGAAACGTGCCCTGGCCGCAGGTTTCGATCATCAGGTGGCTAAACCGGTCGACTTCGAGGTTCTGCTCGAATTGATCGAGCGAGCTGCAGGCGGTCCGAAAGCTCCGTAGAGCGGCAAGCGTTGGTACTTCGATCCGACGCGCGTCACCACAACACCGGTACATCCTGCAGGGCAATCTGTCCTATGTAGGCCCTGGCGATTTCTACTGGGCTATCGCAGGCCTACACGGGCGTTTCGGCCTAGCTGTCCCGCGGAGCTTGCCAGCTAGAAGAGGAACTCTCGGCTCAACGCGCGCCGATGGACCGCACGTCCACCTGAAAGGTCTTTGCCCATGTCTGCTTCCTCTTCCACTGGCCCGACAACCGTGAATCTCGCGCTCCAGGGCGGCGGTGCGCACGGCGCCTTCACCTGGGGCGTGCTCGATGCGCTGCTCGACCAGCCCGACATCGAGATCGGCCGAGTGAGCGGCACGAGCGCCGGTGCCCTCAACGGCGCCGCACTCGTCACGGGCCTGGTGAACGGCGGACGCCAGGCCGCCAAGGACAACCTCGAACTCCTGTGGCGCAAGGTGGCAGAAGTGGGCGCGCCGATGACCTTCCTGTTGTTGCCCCTGCGCAAGCCGGGCCTGGGGGTCTGGGACGACGCCCTCCCGCTGCTGTCGCCCTATCAGACCAATCCGGTCGCCCTTGCACCGCTGCGCCACGTTCTCGACACGGTGGTCGACCTCGAGGCGCTGCGCACTCGCTCAGACCATCCGCTGTTCGTCAACGCGGTCAACGTCCACTCCGGCCTGTCGCGCGTTTTCGGGCCCCAGGACATCTCGATAGAAGCGATCTTGGCCTCGGCCTGCGCCCCACTGATGTTCCAGGCCGTCCAGATCGAGGGCGAGTCCTACTGGGACGGGAGCTACGCGGGCAACCCGATGCTCTGGCCGTTGTACCGCGAGGCACTCGACACCGACACCTCATGGTGGAGTTCACGCCGCTGCTCCGGCCCGAGACACCGACCACGGCCAAGAACATCCTGAACCGGATCAACGAGATTGCGTCGATCAACGGTTTGCTCGCCGAGCTCCGAGCCCTCGATACGCACAACCGCTCGATGCCGGAGGCCGACATCCGCCTGCACGTGCTGAGCCTGCCGGACGCGGGGAGCGAGCTTGAGATCGAACCTTCGATCAAGCGTACGGTGGGACCGAGGCTGTTCGAATCGCTGCGGCGCACCGGGCGGGCGGCATGCGAGGTCTGGCTCGAGGCGCATCGCGGCCAGCTCGGCCGTCGCGCCACCGTCGACATCGAGCAGCGCTACCTGGCGCCGTACGCGCAGCCCGGAGTACCGGCGTGAAGCCGAAGCAAAAGGCGCCGGCGCAACTTCACCTGGCGTCCGTCTCGCCGCCGACGCACCCCCGAACCCACAGTCCCCGCGGCATTCGGCCGGCCTCGCGGCGCCAGCCGCTCTTGTTCGACTACGAGGTGTGGATGACATGGACCGCACAGGTGCTCTGCCCGGCGACGCCGCCGAAAGGCAGGCCCGCCAATTTGAGGCCGCCGTCCAGGGCTTCGTGACGAAAAACGCATCTACATGCCCAATAGCGTCCGTTGCCGGTCCCGAAGTTCGACTACCTGAGCGATTGGTTTCGACGCTCAAGATGCCTTTGTGGACGCGCGGCACGCGCGACCGGCAGGTGGGACCGAGTGCGCGGGCGATCGCCGACAGGGGTTGCCCCGCAACCTTCGGCGAACGGCACAGTCCAGGAACAAAGGAGACACCAGTGTCGACTACATGCGAGGCTGTCTATTGCTTCGACTGGGCACGATTCGGTATGCCGTCTATCCCGAGGGTCTCGATGGACCCCGCATCCTCGCTGAGATTGCAGAGGTGGCACTGCGATGTGTTTGGTGCCCGTGTGGGCCGGATAGCTTGCTTGAGGCGTGCCAAACGAACTTCGAAGGGATCCAAGAGCTCGCGTCGAACGGCACCGGCGTCAGCCGG
Organism: Variovorax davisae; assembly: GCF_030316845.1. GTDB lineage: Bacteria > Pseudomonadota > Gammaproteobacteria > Burkholderiales > Burkholderiaceae_C > Variovorax > Variovorax davisae. The sequence goes on along the minus strand of NZ_JASZYS010000003.1, from coordinate 169,935 downwards.
CAGAACCGGTCTTGCTCACGATCGCGTCTTTCTCGGGTTCACCTCGATGGCGGGAGAGGGCGGTGCGGTCATGAACCCAGCGCATTGCCTGCTGCTCGGCGTGACGGGTAGCTTCCGCCTCGGTCCCATAAACAATTTCCTCGGTGTCGTTGGGCAGTTGCGTCTCTTCCTCATCCGCGGGAGTTCGAACAAGAACGACGATAGGCTGATAGCCGCCTCGGAACGGGCTCTGCGCGTAGCTTAAAGCGGAAGCCGCGGTATTCGAGCGAGTGGCCATCGGAAATGGGAGTGCTGGATTCTGTTGGCATGGTTCTGGGCCTCGTGGGAACTTCTTCCGATGGTGCCGGAGAATAAGGGCACCGGCATGCAGTCCCACATGGGGGCTGCTTGAAGGACGGCGCGCCGCCGATCTTGAATCAGGAGCACGTCCACCCGCGCCCTCAAGGCCACGAGCGAGTGAGCCGGGACGGGCATCCCTATTCGAAATCTCCAGTGCTGAGCTTCAAGGGATTCTCTGTCGAGTAAACATCGCCCGCTGGAGCGAGCTCCAACACCTTCGCGTTGATGGTCTCGCTGTGCTGAAGGAAGCCTCGGCCAGACCTTTCTTCCCCGTCCCTGCTCCGAAGTGGCCCCTGCGAACTTGTGCAGCGCGGGCGGCGCGCCGCTGGGCAGCTTTGCAAACCTCGAAGACACGGGTGGAGGATTTCTCGACACCTTCCTCTGCGTCCAGGGTGAGAAGTTGTGTTACTCAGTCATTGGGCCCTCCAGTTCGATCGAACCTGATCGTACAAAGGTGCCACGAATCCTGGGCCTGCCGATGCAAGCCGCGTCGCGGAGTTAATGCAGGACGGCACGCCACAGGAGAGGCAAGGGCAGCTGGCGGGACCAACGTCGTGGACCGCGGTCAGCCACTGCGAGCGCGAAGATCCGCGCGGCGATCTGCGCCGCAAGGTGTTTATCCCGTCGGAACTAGGGCGCAGCAGAAATCATCGGATTCCAGCAGGACAGGATGGTCTGGCCTCCTGGCGTAGTGATCCAAGGCCATGGCTTCGATAAGGTCGAAATTCGTCTCACAGGCTGACAACAGACTCTCGGGCCCCCCGTGTGCATCGAAAAAGTCCCTCAGTGCCTTGTCTGCGATTTCGCCAAGTACACGCGGTCCATCGAAGCCCCCAGGATAGAAGGCAAACCTTACGCTTGCGGCGTCGAAGCGATGAATCGCCTCGCAGATCACGGTAGCTCCAGTCCCCTGAGGTATGGCTTCGCTCGAAGCTCGGGACGCTGCGCGTCGGCCATGTACGCAGCTCGCACTTCCTTCAGCGCAGCCTCTACAAACCTGATCACGAGTGCCAATTCCATCGCACGGTCCGCAGGTAAACCTGGCGGAGGATCCAGGGCGAAGTCGACCCGCTCACAGGCGGCTTCCCATTTCAGCCTTGCCAATAGCATCGAGCTAGAAGGTTCCGTCGGCGGCATGGCATCCAAGATCATAGGTCGGGCAGAGGATTCATTTCAGCCCCACTTGGCCTTCTGCGACCGGAGTTCGTACTCGGCGATCCACCGCGCCAAGCGGCGGTCCAGTTCGATCTGGGCTGCTGCCTCATCCGGGAACTGACCCGAAAGCGCGACGCGGCAGACGAAAACGCCGTTCGCAAAGATGTCAGCGTGATAGCTGAAACCGCCTTCCATTGGCTCAGCCACAACCGACGAGGCCCATATGGTCCGATCTCGCACAAGTGCCAAGTCGCCGTCCCTGGAAGGCGACATGCTTTGGGGCGCGAGGGCGAACGCATTCACGAGCCCAACGATAAATTCTGGAATGCTCCTCGATCTGTGCCCTACCGCACATAGTTACAAATTGACACGGATTCCAGGTTTTTCCTAACTGAACGTCTCGGTGTAGGCGCGCTGGTCGGAGGTGTAACAGCTGCAGGCGATCTCTTCCAAGCCCGCGCGGTGGAGCACGGTAAGGTCGCCCCTCGCATATCGGATATGCCCAGCGTGTTGAAGCTCGCTCGCGGCGGCCGTGATGCTGACGCGCCGCACCCCCAGCATAAAGGCGAGGAACTCCTGGGTTACGGGAAAGTTGTCTGTGCGCGCCCGGTCCTGCATCATCAGCAGCCAGCGTGCCAGTCGCTGCCCGATCTGATGGTGGCGCAGGCACGCGGCCGAGGTGGCGAACTGCGTCATGAGTACGTAGACATAGCGATTCAATACCCGCCGCAGGGCGGGGCTGTCTGCGAGGTATGCGTCCAGCTCGCCGACGCCAATCCGCAATGTCACGCCCTGGCCCTGCACCACCGCGCGCAAGGGTACGACGGACATGCCCAGCGCGATCTGGACGCCGACCATTCCTTCCCGGCCCACCATACCGACCTCCAGAACTCGGCTTTCGTCGACCGTCTTCAGCAACGAGATGAACCCATCGACGGGGAAGTACGCGTAGCGCGTCACGTCGCCCGGCTCGCAAAGCACATCGCTCAGATTCAGTTCGAACATGTCGCTGGCAGCGATAAGCCGCTGTCGCTCAGCGCGGGGCAGCAGCTGGATAAGCTGGTTTTGGGCTTTGACCACGTGGGTCTCCGATCTCGGTTATGCCACCGAGTGACGGGGATATCAGGTAGCCGTGCTGCGAAGTCTGCCGTGTCGAGGGGTGAGGGCAGTATGCGCTTTTGGCTCGCGCACTGCGCTCAAGTGGCCTTGCCACCCGGAAGGAGGCGGTCGTACTCGTTCTTCACCACGGCGTAGCATTCGCACGAGCGAGCTTCTAACCTTTCCCGGTCTAGGACCTTGATGCGCCCGCGCGCATATCGAATCAGACCGGCCACCTGCAGTTTCATCGCGGCCTCGGTGACGCCTTCGCGCCGGACGCCCAGCATGTTGGCGATCAATTCCTGCGTCATCACCAGGTCGTTGCCGCGCAGGCGATCCAGGCTCAGCAAAAGCCACCGACACAGCTGCTGGTCCAGCGCATGATGACGGTTGCACACTGCCGTCTGCGACATCTGCGCGATGAGGGCCTGGGTGTAGCGCAGCAGGAGATGCAAAACCGGACCTGCGCGATTGAACTCCTCGGTCATTGCTCGCGCGCTGAGCCGCAGTCCCTTGCCGGCGCTCTGGACGACCGCACGGTTCGGTGTGGAGCCCCCGCCCATGAACAGCGCTATGCCGACGATGCCTTCCTTGCCGACTACGGCGATCTCCGCTGAACTTCCGTTTTCCAGGACGTACAGCAGCGACACGATGGCGGTCGTCGGGAAGTACACGTGCGTTAGCGTGGCGCCAGGTTCGTAGAGCACGTAACCGAGGGGCAGCTCGACCGCCTCGATTTGCGGCAGCCAACGCTGAAGTTCGGCCTCTGGCAATGCCGCGAGCAGTCCGTTCATTCTGACGTCCTCGAAATCGACCATGCAAGTTGTCCTTGCGCGTAGGAGGGGCGAAACGCAATTATAAATTTTCTGTGTTCGATAGCGAACTTAAGACCCTTTTGAAGGAAAACCGCGGGCAAAAACTCGAGAGCTGTCGATTTCGCCTACCTGCATTGAGCCTCTCCGCTCACGGCTACTTTTCCTGCGGCGAACAGGCTCTAGCTGTTATCCAGATTTCCCATGAAAATTTCAGCATTCCTCGTCGAAGACAACGAGAAGATCCGCGACAACCTGATTCCGGCCCTAGCGGACCTAGGCGCCGCGCACGTGCTGGCCACCGCGGAAACCCAGGACGGAGCGATTGCCTGGCTGGCGCATCACAAGGGGGAGTGGGACCTCGCGGTCGTCGATTTCTTCCTTAAGCAAGGCAATGGTCTGGGCGTTGTACGTTGGTGCAACGGGCGAGGACCCAATCAGCGCGTGGTCGTGCTGACCAACTATCCGACGCAGGCTACCCGCATCGCGTGCAAGCAGGCCGGCGCGGACCGCGTGTTCGACAAGTCAACAGAGTTGGAAGAATTCTTTGAATACTGCCTGACTAGGTGTGTACATGAATAGATGCCAAGTTTCGGTTCAGCTGAAGACCCTGTCCGAAGCGGGCAGCTGTCGTCCTATTTCCGCAGCTTGCTAGTTGTCTTCTTCCCCTTCCCCCAAGGCTTCCGCGCTCGGTCATAGACTTTGGTCGTCGATGTTGGCAAGTAATGCGTTGTTGCCTGCTTCGAACGCCTCGAGCCAAGCGGAGGAGTCACTGCCTGTGTCAAGATCAAGCCAGACGGCGGGATAACCCGTGCTCTCGAGCACGATCCAGACGAAGTTTCCCTCGCCAGGGTTGTCGAAGAAGACGGCTAAGCAAGGGTATTGTTCAGACATCTCGTGCTTCTTCAAGTTACCCGCGCCGGTCGACGGGCAGTTATGCGAGATCGTACAGTGGCCGCAATGCGGTTAGCAGTTGGCGCGAATGCGCCGTATCAAGGTTTTCCGACCGACTCGCTCGGTTTCAACGAACGCAGTGCCTTCGCACGTCGTCCTTGAAACTCGATAGCTGTACCTGGCCTCGACTAGGGTGGCGTCTATGGGTCGGATCGACCGAACGAGAAGCGGCCGATCGAATGAGCCATAAAACCTTGAGATATTGGCCTCGTTGACTGGGCCGAGGCCGCGCTTGGCAGGGACGACGAACGCTGCCGCCGTCCTGCCATCCGCCGCGGACAGAGCGCGATAGAAATCTCTCACAGCCTGAACCCGACGATCGGGGCTCGACTCGAGAGACGAAGCGACGCCGGTTGGCGCCGAGGATTTGGCGACCGTCGCTTTGCTGGCCGAAGTACCGGGCAGCAAACCGGCCGCGGCTCTGGGCTCCGGCGTAGGTTGTACTGTTTGGATGGAAGGCGGCCATGAGCGTTGTGGGGCGACCGCCACGACCTCTTTGGTCACAACCTCTGGCACCGTCGTTTCGGCCGACTGCATCAGCTTGCCGAGCGAAGGGACGGAAGGCCTGCCCGTGGCGTGTAGGAACCAGACCACGAAGCCGATCGACATGGCGATGCCCAGCGCTCCGAGTTGCAACCAGAACGCCTTGGTCTCGGAGGGCAGCAAGGGTTCCCCAAGACTGGATTCCGACGCTCCATCGGACGCAGCACCGCCCCTTCGCAGCGACAACGCCTTCATCGCCTCAAGCGCGGACGGACCGGATGGCGCGAATCCGGGCAGCTTCCCCGCGCACCCAATGCAGAACATCGCAGTTGCGCGGTTGCTTTGCCCGCAATGTTCACAAAGGGTGGGCATGGATGGCCGCCTCGTCTGGAGTTCCTCTTAACTTACACGAAGGATTGAGCGTGTATATCGGCGCCTTCCTACTGCACGTGTTCACGGGATGTTCTCGCTTGCGCCTTTGCTGGTACTTGTGATTGCAGTCGCTGGCCTGGCCTTCGGCGCCGAAGCCGTCCAAGGGCAGATCGCGAGCCAGCTGTCCGGCATGGTCGGCGAAGAATCCGCCAAGGCGGTGCAGGCCATGGTCAAGAGCGCCGCCATCAGCGGCGATGGAAATTTGGCCGCTGCGATAAGCATCGCAGTATTGATCATTGGTGCGACGAGCGTCTTCGGTGAACTTCAAAGTGCCCTGGACCGCATCTGGCATGTTCCCGAATCTCAAAAGCCCAGCGGCATTTGGGGCGTCCTGAGGGCGCGCGTGTTCTCGTTTGGGCTTATCCTCGGCCTCTCCTTCCTGCTAATGGTGTCGCTATTGGTCAGCACCGGCCTCGCGGCGGTCGGCAAGTTCGTCGGAGGACTGGTTCCGGAGCAAGAGATCCTGTTGCACGCCCTGAACATGGTGGTCTCCATTGGGGTGACCACTGTCCTCTTCGCGATGATCTTCAAGTTCATGCCAACGACGAAAGTTGAATGGCGCGACGTTTGGATGGGCGCGATCGTCACCGCTGTTCTGTTTGAAATCGGCAAGTCTCTGATCAGCCTCTACCTAGGTAAGAGCGGCATGGCGAACTCATTCGCGGGCGCCGGGTCGTTGGTGTTGCTGCTCGTCTGGGTCTACTACGCAGCTCAGATATTTCTCCTCGGCGCAGAGTTCACCAAAATCTACGCGCAGGAGCATGGATCGGCCGCGTCCGAACAGACTGCATCGGACTCCCAAGGAAAGAAGCAAACGGAAACGGCACCGGTGCCCGATTCGGGGCTGGCACGATCCGCCGAAATGCAGCAAGAACTCGATGTCCGAGTGTCGAAGGCCTTTGCTACTCTTGTTCCCAAGCTCGCCGCATTGGGCATCATTACCGCGCTGGGTGTCTTTGCGGACAAGTGCATGAAAGCCATGCAAAAAAAGCAACGTCGCGCGATCGCCAACGCATTGAAGTCCTGAACTTACGCTGTGCCTCCCAGGGCGCAGGGAAGCATTCGGAGACACCGGAACCCAGTGGCTCGGCGCGGTCACGCGGTACCCCTACCGCCCCACGAGTCCCTCGGGCTTCCCTGTGATCGAACGCGGGTAGCCCTTCGGAGCCGGCGCAGCCGTCGCAGTCACCGCTCTGTCGAAGCGTTCCCAGTCACGACAGGAGCAAAAAGCCGAGCAGGTCCTTCGGAATCCGTCCAGGTCGCCGTCGTCAGTTGCAGTACGTGAAGTTTGCTTGTTGTAGAACAGCTATCGGTGCTCGCCCGCGTTCTTCACAACGAAGACGTTGACGCTGGCGCGCCGCATCAGCCCGTCCGCATGCTTCACTGGCTGAGACGTTTGGCAATCATCTTCACAAAGCAGAAGTGAGCCTCGGTTCTGGCTCCCGCGTTGAATGGAGAGGGCGGATTGCGTCCATTGACGAGGTATCCATGAACTCGATCGTTCTGCCTTCAACGACCTTTCGGCCTGCACGCTTTTCGCCGAGTCATGAGCTGATGCGGGTCAGAGATCAGCGGTTGGTGGGATCACAGCACGGGGCGCGGCGATCGAACGTCGCGTTTGCCATGATTCCACAGGGGTCCCATGGCCCAAACCAATGTTCAAAGCGTTCATGCCCCACAGCGCCGGCCCTCGTCGACCGCATCCTCGCCGCGACCCGCCGCTCTGCTGCGCCGGTCGGAAATCGTGAGCGAACAAGGTCCCATAGCGCGTCGGCATCTGCTCCGGCCCTCCGAGTCCAATTTTGAGATGGCTCGGCACGAATTAGTTGAGCTCATGTCCCGATTGGCGGGTGAAGGGCGCGTGCTCCCATTCAGCGACGCGATTTCACGCCTGGCTGACCTGCTGGACAGGCTGCAACCAACGCTTGACAGCGCGGACTCCGACACGCTGCTTCTCATCGGCGCGTCCATTTGGATATGCGTCGCATTTGAGCAGCGCCACAACATATCAGGCCTCGGATCAGGCGGCACGGGATAGCACATCCCACCTCCCGGATTTTGTGCCATTGATGACTAGGGACGTCGCGCGGAAACCGTTCCCGCAAGAAATTCTCGGTCGGACCGGCAACCGGCGGGCTCTGCGCTTAGTCGACCAGACCGAGATCACATTGAGACCGTGAAATGGACTAACGGCGTGCGCGCATCAACCTCAGCAGGACAGCGGTAACAACCGCGCTACCCGCCGCGGCATATGCAACCGCCTTCATCGGCTCGTCCGCCGCGAAATGCATGCCCCGCTGCTTCAGATCAGCGGCTTGGCCTTTCATGCTGTCAATCTTCTTGCCAACCGCGTTGACTGCATCATGGGCATAGACTCTTACCGCGTGCGCCCCGGCACTTGCATTGGTTTTCCCGTGCTGCAGGCAAGTCTTTTTGGACGTTCTTGATGTCGCTCATTGCTGCCGGAAGAGCGGCGGCCAACAGCGCCGCGCGGCGACGTCAGCTCAATCCTGGCAAAGAGCGATCGGTTCAACGCAGCCACTCGCGCAGCCAGGCTGCGCACGACGATGCTGACTCCACCGGCCAGTGCACCAGCGCGGTGGCACTGCCTCGCTTCAGTTCGATGCGGATGTCGCGGACCGGGATCTCGGCCTCAGGCTGTACATCGAGAGAGATGAAGTCGGGCATCGGCAGGGTCGGAACGTCCGTCGACTTCGGCGGCGCCGCCTTGCGACCATCTGTGCGCCACCGGTGCACCACTTTCGCGTTCAGGTTGTACAGCCTCGCGATCGGCGGCCGACGTGCCAGGATGCCGGCACGCCTCCAGGACCTCTGCCTTGAACTGCGCGCTGTGCCTGCGACGAGTGGCTCGCTTAATCACGCCGTCTATCGTGTCCACATCTTAATCGCGGGCACGATGCCGGCCGACCAGATGACTTTACCGTGCGTACATGGACGCCCCCTATGCCAAGCTCTCAATTCGCGATGCCTCGAAGGTAAAGATTGCACCCGTACATTCGGACTTTGATGCGCCTTTTGGGCAACGGTCCCTCATGGGGGTTCGCTGGTTGGCACCTCGATCGCTTACACGCACTCTGGGTGCCTCGCACGGCACGGGCTTTGCCAACCACGGTCTGACCTGTCTTGCCATCACTTCATGCTCGCCTGAGCAATCAGTGGTTCGTTCTCCCTGAAGTCGTTGGTGTTCTGTTTAGGTTCGGTCAAGCGGTCGTTGCCTGACGGACGTAGCCGGCGTCGAAGTGGCGATCGTGCGCCAGAAGAGCCCAGACGATTCGAGCGTTCTTGTCCGCCAACGCCACCGCAGCAACGTTCTTGTTGCGTCGATTGACTACGCCGGCGATCCAGCCACAGGCCTCCACTTTTTGACTGACTCGGTAGATCACCGAGCGCGCACCGTGTATCAGCAGCGTTCGAAGGTAGGTATCGCCCCGCTTGCTCATGCCCAGCAGGTTGGCCTTGCCGTGAGAGGAGTGCTGCTTGGGCACGAGGCCGAGCCACGCTGCTACTTGGCGACCGCTGTCGAAGTTCTTGGCGTCACCAATCGAAGCGACGAGCGCGCTGGCGGTGATCGGCCCGATGCCTGGAACTTGGGCAAGCTTGCACTGAGGTCACTGCTTCGATGCCAGGCCTGAATCTTTGCCTCCAGCTCTTCGACTTGGTGATCCAGGGCCTTGAGATGATCCAGCAGGCGTTGCACCAACAGCCGAAACGCGCCAGGCAGGTCGTTGGCGCCGTCTTCTATCAACGCAGGAGCGCGGGTAGCGATGTAGCCGATGCCCTGCGAAGACAATTCCAAACTCGCCGAGCAGACCCCTAATTTGGTTGGCTTGGGCTGTGCGTGCCCTGACGAAGCCTTGGCGCACGCGATGCGAGCACCGCTTGCTGTTCGACATTCTTCACCGGCACGAAGCGCATGCTCGGCCGGCCAACCGCCTCGCAGATGGCCTCGGCATCAGCAGCGTCGTTCTTGTTTGTCTTGACGTAGGGCTTGACGAACTGTGGCGCCATCAATCGCACCGTGTGACCCATGCCTCCAAGCTTGCGGGCCCAATGGTGGGCGCTGCCGCATGCCTCCATGCCGATGAGGCACGGCGGCATGTTGACGAAGAACGCGGTCACCTGATCGCGTCGAAGTTGCTTCTTGAACACAGCCTTCCCGTACTCATTGACTCCGTGGACCTGGAACACGTTCTTTGCCAAGTCGATGCCAACAGTTGTAATCTTCATGGTGGACGCCCCTTTCGGTTCAAGTGGTTAGTGACACTTCCACTCTGGCACGTTCATGCCGTCAGGTGGGGGCGTCCATCCCATTGCTTACCGATCGCGGGCTCCTCGGCGCGCCTAGCGGAGGAGGTTCCCCCATGCGGCTTGTTCTAGGGCCGCACAAGCCCGTTCGGTCGAAGCCCACCCGAGCGCGCTCCAAAGTAAAAGAAAAGTTACAGGATCCAATCTTTTGCGCGGGTCCAAGCATTGCGAGATCCAGGTGCCCTGACCGAGGTGAGATAGCCATGCTGGCATGCGTTGAGGAACTTCGAAACCTCAGTCGTGCGAAACCACTCCTCTACCGAAGTGTCGCGAACGCCTGATCTGAGGTTCAGAAAGCCCAGCGCACGAAATCTGGCTGCCGCTGCCGATCGAACAAGCGAAAGATCGATAGCGGCTCCATCGGACGACAGGACCACATGGCCGAGGATCGCAACTAAGCGTCCTCGTTGCACGCATTCATCGTTTATCGATCTTCGTTTCGCGCGACACGTTGCGTCCGTCGGCAAGAGCCAACGCATGTGCCTTAAGGATTTTGGGGCCAGAAGGACCCTGGCATTCGATAGTCAAGCGACCTTGTGGGCCTGCTCGCGAACCAAGCCGCCATCGCCACCTGTCGAGCGGATGGCGTCATGAATGGAATGTAGAGGCCCGCGACGGTGTGGCGCGCCGCCCATTGGAAGGCGCGCTCTTGCGTATCCATTTCCTCCAGGGGCAGACGTAGCAGCGAGTGAGGCTGGGCGTGACGCCACGCACCCGAACGTCTTTCAGTATGGCCGCTCGACCGTTTGGCCACATCGACAAGACATCGTTTATGCCTGGGACGAGAGTCCGTCGCTCGTGACGACGAATTACCAATTCCGGGTCAAGCGTGGCTTTCGGATGCTCCACAATTGCGGCCGGACTCCAATCGTTTGAGATTGGTGCTTCAGCGCAGTAGCGCTTCTCGCGCTCATTCCAACGGTCGTAGTTGTACTGATACATCGATTTTCGAGCCCCCCCAACGAACGCCGAGAAAGCATCGTGGTCGAGGAGTGAGGCATTTGCGGCGTCGAGTGCCACCGATTTGGCCCGAGCACGGCGAGAGGACCAGTGGATTGGACCTTGCAGTTTTTGAGAGGCTCGTTCAAAGGCGTTGATGCAGTTAAATGAAGCCGCTGTCTCGACAGCAATGCCAAGAGAACCGATCCACTTCACGAACCCACGGTCATGCTCGAGCAACGACGCCTTTGCTTGCACCGACATCGGCAGCCCTAACGCCGCCTCTGCTGACCATGCGTACACCAGAAACTGGGAGATGGGAATCGGCCGGCGAGCATCGACGAGCATGCGGACGTATCTGCTGAATCCGGGCGCAACCACTGAGTAGATCAGGATTGCTGTAGACGCTGTTCGCTTCGAGTGGCGAATAGGGAGTCGAACTCGGCCACAAGGCCTTTCTGGTCCAAGCCGACATCCTTTGCAACCGCTATGGTCAGGAACTGGACCTCAGCATCGTGGATCCTCGTGCTCATCGTTACCTCGCCGAAGGAAGCGCTGGGCAATAATGCTGCGCCAATCGAAGGGTGCTGTCGAGCCCCTCCGCCGGCGCGCTGCAACCTTCACCCCGAGCGCCAGCAGTGGCGAACAGAGACGCCGGCCCCCGGCTCAGCGGGCGAAGCGGCCCTCCGCCGACCTCAGCTGCGGCTGCGATAGCGCGCGGCGCTTGAGAACAGGATCCGATCAGAGACCGGGATGCCACTGCGCTCGAAGACGAACCCCTCTCGCTTCATGATCTGGCGTGCCATGCGGCCGATCATCCGCTTGAGGTGCTTCGCCGTTTCGTCACCTGCATGAAGCTCTTCAAAGGCCCGGGCCAAATCCGCCTGGACCAAGTCCAGGGCTGCGAGCCCGCGCCTGGTGCCCGTCACCATTGGCCGGACCTGTCTCTCGTCGTTCAGAAATCGCCAGGCGCACTGCGCGACTGGATTGGTCGCGTATGCACGCTGGAACATGGGGCCGGGGATGAACTGATGGCTGGCATTCGACATGGGAGCTCCTTTGCTGGTCGAAAAAGAAGGGAACCCATGGATATAGAAAGAAGTCGCCCCTTTTTGCAGTTGTGAACACAAAAGGCTTCGTCGCCGCGCAAACTCGATGGGGAAAGTTCCCGCAGGGCATGCTGGGTGTCGCGGGGCTCGTGTCCGCAGCAGTTCCGCCATCAACGCGCCACGAGCAGCGCATTCTCGCCATCTGTAGGCGGCCGCTGATTGCTCCCTATGCCGCTTCAAATCACTCTGGATTCCGAGCGCCATTGAACGGCGACCGGCCGGCTGGCGCAGTCCAGGCCAACCCAACCCAACCCAACCCAACCTCCGGAGACCAGCATGAGCCACCTGACCGTCGATCTTTACCAGAGCGCCACCAACCCGGACAAATTCCTGGCGCTTCCAGCCGGCACGGATCCAACAACGCTCACGGGTCCGATGGTTTTCGACCAGGATTTCGGAGAGGTGAAGCGATATCAGGAAGCGTTCGAGTTCGATCCGGATGAGAACTACGCCGGCGTCGACGCGGCAAAGATTGCGGCAGACATCCTGACCATCAAGTGGGCGATGTACAAGCGCGGTGCTGACGCTGCCTGAGCGCCAACGCCAACCCCTTGCTGCTGCTTGTCTCGTGCTCGCCTTCGCAGGTCACGCAAAGATCGGCCCTTCGGTGACGCCGCAAAATGGGCAAGCCATTCATGCATTCACGCGGCGCCATGGAAGGGCTGGAGCGAGGGGATCGACTATGGCCCGTGTGGCGCGCACCGGGCGGCGAACTCTCATCTGGGCGCCAAAGGGGTGTCTATCCCTTCGGTGCAGATGGCGGCTGACTTTCCGACTCTGTCGCTATCGCCGCGATCTTCGTCGCCAGTTCTCCGGCTTGCGCTTCGAACTTTCCTTGTTCGTTGCTCTGAGTTTCGCCAGGTTCTGCAACTTCCACTGAATTGCGGGCAAGGCACTCAGATGGGGCAGAGCCAGGCCGTCCCACGCGGGCTCGCCGGCTGCCAAGGAGATGAGGAATGCCCGCTCATCAGCGTCTAGGCCTGCATGCAGCGTGGCGATCATCTCGTCGCGAGCCGCCAGCAGCGCATTCAACTCGACCGGCTCCGAAGTCATGCCATTGAAGTTCGCCTCGAATTCGTAGGTCACGTCGCGCAGCGGCGGGAACAGGACCTCGTGAAGCGGCCTGTTGTGACTCGCCAGGTACACGACGAACGCGCGACGAATGCCATCGGTGATGCCGCCATTTCCCAACAGGTGCATCACGTCAAACAGATCGCGCGGATGCTGGCGGTCAAGGGCGGCCACAAGCTTCCCCCCGTAGACGTCATCGGTCGATACGACCGGGATCTCCAAGTCGGCCTCCAGGATGTCCTGCGCCTTGGGCGTGAGCCCCGCCAAGCCTACAGGCCTGACGGTCCCGCGCATCACATAGTTCACCTCGACCTTGACCTCGATACCCTCTCGCTTGACGAGGAGCTTTGTTTCTCCCGCTTCCGGCGCCCCGGCCAGGTGTGTCTGGAAGCCTTTGGACTTGAGCTGGTCCGAGGCTTTCCCGAGTGACGTTTTGATCTGGCTGATTGCTGCCGCACGGGACAGGGCGTGATCTGGAAGCACCAGGTCCAGATCGACCGACAGCCGCGGCATGTCCCGAACGAACAGGTTGATGGCGGTGCCGCCCTTCAGCGCAAAGACGTCATCGGCGAAAACGAATGGCGCGACCTGGGTCAGCAGACGAGCGGTCTTGAGATAGATTGTCGTTCACTTTTTCAGGACCAGCAGGCCCTCGTTGGTTTGGGAGACCCAGGGCCGGTCGCTCCCGGTCGGAAGGCGCGCCGGATCAAGTTTCTTCGCCCACGGCAGGGCTTGCTCATGGCCGAGTTGCAGGCAGAGGCGCACCGTCTTCACGCTCGTGCAGTCTCCAAGCAATTCGCCGAGAACCGATGCGCGGAAGCCGTAAGTGCTTTCAGCCAACTCGCGCACTTCAGCGAGCGGTTGCCGCACCCCGACCTCGCTCAGAAGCTCGAGGAACGCGCGCTCAGGAGCGGAGACATTAGGGCCATTGGGGCGGCCTTCGAACGGGCGCACATGCTTCATGCCGATTGCATCACTCCCAAAGATCTGTTTGCGGTGGTACTCCGCCGGGAAGGCGTCGGTAAACCACTCGGGGAGCTTGGCGGACCTGAGCCCGTACAGCTGGAGCTTCGGCTCTTGTGAGACGTAGTGCCGCACCCCATGCCAGTCCAGCGCGGTCTTCCCGCCTACGTGCAGGCCCGGAACGAGACGCTGCAGCAACCACAGGCTGGGGTCCCGCTGCAAAGGGGCGTCAGGCCGGACGAAGACCCCGCGCGCCAAGCGCCGCAGCCAACCCGCCCGGACGTAGTGCACTGCAAGGTCCGCCGAAACGCCTTCCCGACCCAAGTCCTCGCTGGTGACAGGCACGCCGCTAGGGACCAGCGCGAAGAGATTGCTTAGTTTTGACCGGTTCGTCGTAGTCACGCTACGATTATTCAGACATTGCCAAATAACTGCAAGATTTTATTTTGACTCGTAGTCCGCCTACGATACGGCGGCGAAAACCAAATCGAAATAGCGTTTACTTCTTCGGATCCATCATCCGCGCCACCGGGCTCACCTGCGCCGCGCCAGCCCGGAAGTAGCCCGATACGACGTCCATGCTCCGGTGGCCGGTCATGGCCATGGTTTCCTGCAGCGGCATGTTCTGGCGGCCGGCTTCCGTGACGAAGCCCGATCGCAGCGAGTGGGCCGAGAAGTCCTCGCCCACGCCGGCAAGCGTGCAGCGCGCCTTCACGATGTCCCGGATGGCCGTGCCGGTGAGGGCCTCCTCGCCCAGGCGCCCGGCTTTGTTGATCCGGCGGAAGAGGGGGCCTGACGTGATCCCGCTCGCATTCAGCCAGGCTTCCATCGCTTCCGCGGCCATGCCCATCACGGGCTTCGTATCCTCGGGCTTCAGCTTGCCGGTGTGATTCGTCTTGGAGTTGGCCAGCGTGTACTGGTAGCCACCTTCATCGGCGAGGCGCAGGTTCTCGAACACCGCCTCCGACACCTCCGATCTCCGGCGGCCGCCTGACGACCAAGCGAACAGGAGGAGGGCGCGGTCACGCTTGCCCTTGAGCGAGTCGTCACAGGTCTCCAGTACCGCTTCGAGCGGCTCCTTGGTCAGCGCGCGCAGTGCGGCGTGGCGTTGCGCTTGGCGTAGGCCTTGCGGGTCTTGCTCAGGAGTGCTTTCACCGCCGAGTCGGTGCAGGGGTTGGGATGCTTGGCGAGGTGGTGGGCCATCGACAGGACCGAGATCCGGTGCATCACGGTGTTCAGCGCCGGCGCGCCCTTCTTGCCCTTGAAGCCGGCTCGACCAGTGCGGCATCGATCTCCGGCGGCAGCTGATGCACCAGCCCGGCCTTGGTGGAGCGCTCGGCGTGGTCGACGATGAACTGGACGACCACCGGGACCGACACGGGCAGATCCATCTGGCGGCCGTAGCGTGCACCGAACCAGGCAGCCCAGTACCGCATCGCCGTTCGGTACGACGCCCGCGTGTTGCTGGACTCGCCCTCGGCCATCAGGTCGTGGGCAGCTTCCTCGGCATGTCCGACAGCTGGGCCGGGTCGAGGAGCGCGTGATCGCGCTTGAGCGGCGTCAAATTGACCTGCGGTGAGCCGTCAGCAGTCCGTACGGTCAATTTGCCCATCTGTTTTCCTTTGTCGGCTGAACTCATTCAGCACCTCGCAGCGCACGTTCCAACAATGAGTCCTGGGCGGGCGTGCGCTTCGGACTCACGCACGGCAGCGCCAGGCCGCGCTTGCCCAATTCCACCAGGATTTCCCCGAAGGCAAGCCCCGTCGCGCAGGAGAGCTCCCGCGAGGTCAGGGTCCCGCCAGCGTACTGCGCCAGGAGCAGACCAGCTGCGGGCCATTGGGTCCTAGGTACTTAAGCCGACAGTGTTCCTACCGGGTGGGCATCGGAGTCAGCCAGACTCCCATGTCAGCGCTGCGGTGATAGCTACCGCTTGAACCGCTCCGCCGGCACCGCGCCCTGCCGCTTCATTTTCACCCAGTCCCGGGTGCGCGTGCCGGGCAGGTAGATGCTGTCCTCGCGCTTGGCGACCAGCCCCTCCAGCTTCAGGCCCAGTACGGCGTCGTTGAAGATACGCGGGATGTCCTGATCGAAGTGGCCGACGGGCAAAACGTTGTCGGGGCTGTGGTCGAGCAGCTCGCCGAGGAGCGCCTTGCGCTGCAGGAGCGTGTGCTGGGTGATGTCGATCCCGTGGTCGACCATCAGGTCGAAGACTGCATAGCCCACGGGGTCGCAGCCTTCGAACCAGCGGCGGCGGCGCGCGCGGGCATGCAGCCGATCGAAGTCCGCGCGGCCGATCTCGTCGAACACGCAGATTTCGCCATCGACTATGTAGGGGCCGCCGCGGACTGCAGCCAAGGACTTGGTCACTTCCGGGAACCAGAGCGTTGCGTTACCGCCACCGCGCGTGCGTAGCCTGCACTCCCCGTCGCCAAACATCGCCGTGAGCCGGTAGCCAACGTACTTAATCTCGTAGATCCACCCCGGGGCGGTCAATGGGAGGGGTCGCTCGTCGAGCAGCATAGGCGGGTAGTCGGAGAGCTCCATGGAGTAAACGGTGCCAACAGGGTGCGGCATTGACTGTCAGAAGAACGCGCAAAATGGCCCATGACCCCGCCTAAGCACTGGACCGAGACTCTCCTGGAACTGGCTTGGGAAGAGCAGCGTGCTCGACTAGCGAAGGAGATCGCCATGGCAGATGACCCGAAGAAAACCGGCGTCGATCGGAAGCTGATCGCGCTGAACGAGCCTCACGAGGTCCGCAGCTGGACTGAGGCCTTGGGGGTCGACGAGGAGACCCTGAGGGCGGCAGTGGCCGCGGTGGGCAACTCGGCGGAGAAGGTGCGCGAGTACCTCTTCGGAAGAACATGACCGGCCGAGCTGCTGTGAAGATGGGCCCCGGCGAGCCCGAGTTCGATGAG
Organism: Variovorax davisae; assembly: GCF_030316845.1. GTDB lineage: Bacteria > Pseudomonadota > Gammaproteobacteria > Burkholderiales > Burkholderiaceae_C > Variovorax > Variovorax davisae. Next base: position 153,336 of record NZ_JASZYS010000003.1, on the reverse strand, counting down.
CACACGGCGCGCCTGGCCGCCTCCCTGGCCACCATGCCGAGGAAACTAGCGAAGCGGGCGACCCCGAGACCCGAGCCCGCCGGAGGTGCGCCGCGGGGAAAGACCACCGCCTTGGGCGTGGCAGAGGGCCGGCGCGCGCGCGCTCGGACAGCCGCGAAAATTGGCCTGCGCAGGCCTGCCAGCTCACGGTAGCGCTTCCCCGAGGCGCCATGTGGAAGCTGACGCTCCCCGATGGAACCGTCCTGCTCTTCGAGGATTGGGACTCGGCTCGGATCGAGGCCAACTTACGAGGCTACGAGTTTGGGAGGTATCTCGTTCCTGAACGGTACGGGCCGGCGGAGGACGAGGACGCCGACCCGGTCGGCTGAGCCGGAGGGGCGACGGGCGCCGGAATCAGGGCGTCCGGACCGACGTCTGCGGGCTCAAACCGCGGGCATAGAGGTGCGACTCAGCTGGACCGACAGTCATCACAGCCAGCATCTGTGTTGGCTTCAGCTTCCCAGTCGCGAACCCCTCTTCGTCTATCTGGTGAACGCGATCGATGAATGCACGATCACGTGCCGAGCCTGCATCGAAGTTATGCCCGAAACAGCGATCGACGAAGGGGCTGACGACGTTGGAGAAGCCGACGAACACCTCGAAGTCGAAGCGCTCGAGGAGCAGGGGCAGGATGTCCTGCGCCCGGATCCCCTCGAATCCTTCACCCGAACAATCCCAGTTGATGAACTGCGGCTCGGAGCGCCGCAGCAGATGGTTGTAGCGGCGCTCCTGCGGCAATTCCTCCCACAACTGCTGAACGTGCTCAAGAGCTTCGGGCCATCGCTGGTGCCCGTTGCGCCCGATCATGTCGCTGGTCACGAAGTAACCGCGGGGGTCCAGCGCTCTTTTAATTCCATCGAACAGCCCTTCCAGGTTCGTCACGTGGTGCAGCGAGTGATTCGCCATCACGCCGGCGTAGGAGCCCGATGGCCGCCATGCCTTGAAGTCTGCTTGGGTGAATCGCAGCACGCGCTCCAGCCCGGCAGAGACTGCCTCGTCCCGGCCTCGCTCCAACATCACCGGGTTGAGCTCCAGGCACTCCAGTTCAAAGTCTCTCAGCCCCATCTCCATCATGAGCTTCGCAACTCGGATTTCGGTGTCACAGTTCCCAGCCCCTACGCTCACGAATCTAGCGTGTCCGCCCACTCGCCTCGCAGCCTTCACGAAGTGCGACGCGTAGAACTCGTCGATGCCGCCGAACCCGCACTCACGGAACATCGGAAGCAAGTAGCGGTTTGACCAGTAGTGAAAAATCTCGGGTAGGTCGTGGACGTTCGTTACCTCGTTGAAGTTCGCGAGCTCGCGCGCGATCTGCTCCTCGTAGAAGAGGTTCGGCGCCACGGCCTTCACTTTGTCGGTGAGCTCCGTAAGCAGCTTCCGAAGATCGGCCTCGCTCTCGACCAGCCCGTCCAAACGGTGGTTGTGGGTGGAGATCACCTCCTCAAGCCTGCGTTCGCAGGCGCCCAGCCGGGCCCGCAGCGTTGCGGCTTCCTCAAGCAGCGGCGCCTGATGGACGCGCGCGATGTGTTCGAAACGCCGTCGGATCGGCGCCCACACCGGGCGCAACGTGGCCTTGATCAGCCCCTTCATGTCTTTCCTCGCTCCTCGTCGAATGCTGGGACTGTAGTGCATGTCGCTCAGCCGGGCCAGAACGCAAAAAAGGCCCCCAGCCGAAGCAGGGGGCGCAGTGGGCGGGCGGATGGAAGCTTAGGGTTAGGGAGGGGCTTCCCCACCGGCAGCCGATAGTCCGTCGTATCGCTCGTGGCAGTAGTCCCGCTCGGCGGCGATTCGAGCGGCGGCGGCAGCTTCCCCGATAAGAAAAGCTGCATCCGGCCGATAAAGTCCGGCGCCGGTGCAGGCCGCTTGAGCGGCGGGATTGCCGGCGGCGCCACCACCACCGGCGGGGCGATCGGGGCGGTCGCGCAGCTGGCCAAGAGCATCGCGTAGACGAGCGTCGATATTGAGGATCTGTTCATCTCTTGCCTTTTCCTGCGCCGTCGCTAGCGCGGTGCGTTCCTGTTCGATCTGCCGGTTGCGCTCGGTAGCGCGGCGCGCGATGCGCTCGCGCTCGGTCGTCTCCTCGGCGCGCTCCTGGCGCTCCTTGGCGAGCTCAGCCTTGCCGTCGGACACGCGCACCGTCTGCACGCCAGCGAAGGCCAGCACCGCGGCAAAAACGATGGCCAGCCAGACTTTGGGCGAGAGCAGTAGGCTCACAGGGTTCTCCGGCCGGCGCAGAGGCGGCATTGAATGCGGGTGGCCAGGCCGAGGAACGGCCTCAGGCAGTCGCCGCAGAACGTTCCAGGGCTCGGGGGACTGATCGATGGTCACCATCGTCTCCATCGAGAAGGTCCTGAGCGCCTACGTGCGCGCCCGGGAACTGACTCCGGATCACGACAAGGCCTGCGCGGCCGCCGCCCAGGCGCTCGGCATCGCTGTCGAGTCCGTTCGCGACGCTGTCGCCCTCACCTCGCAAGGCGCCACGGCATGAAGCGCAGGCACTGGACCGAGGCCGAGCTGGCCGAACTGCGCCGGCTGTACCCGGACATGCGCGCCCAGGACGTGGCGGATCGCCTCGGGCGCCGGGTGGGTTCGGTGCACCAGAAAGCGGTCGAGCTCGGCATCCGAAAGAGCGACGCCTTCAAGGCCAGCGACCTGTCCGGAAGGGTCACCCGCGGCCACCAGCACCCCAACATGATCGCCAGCCGGTTTCAGAAGGGCCAGGCCTCGTGGACCAAGGGGACGAAGGGCATCCTCGGCGTGCAGGAAGGATGCCGGGCAACGCAGTTCAAGAAGGGTGCCATGGCGGGTGCGGCTCAGCACAACTACGTCCCGGTCGGCTCGCTCCGGACCAGCAAGGACGGCTACCTGGAGCGCAAGGTCACGGACGACCCGGCCCTCTACCCGGCGCGTCGCTGGGTGCCGGTGGCCCGCCTGGTGTGGGAGGCCGCACACGGCCCAATTCCGCGCGGCCACATCGTGATCTACCGCCCAGGCATGAAGACGCTCGTGGAGCCCGAGATCACTGCCGACCGCCTGGAGTGCATCAGCAAGGCCGAGAACGCCAGGCGCAATCACCCGCGCAGCAAGTCTCCCGATCTGGCCCGCCTCGTCCAACTCAAGGGCGCCATCACTCGCCAAGTCAACCGCATCGCGCGTGAAGCGCAGGAGCAAGCACCATGACCATGCCGCACATCAACCAGCTTCGCCAGCACCTGCTCGACACCCTGACCGACCTGCGCAACCGCGACAACCCGATGGAGCCGGATCGCGCTCGTGCCGTCGCACAGGTGGCCTCGGTGCTGGTGGACAGCGCCAAGGTAGAGGTCGACTACCTCAAGGCCACGGACCAGACGCACACGCCGTTCCTCGAGGTGCCGCCGGACGCCGAGGTCGCGCACCTGGGCCACGTCACGACGGTCACGGACGCCGACGCGCTGCCGAACGGCATCAGCAGCATCACGCGGCATCGCTTGGCAGGCTGAGATGGACACCGCAGCCCAAGCCTCGCGCCCTTGCAAGCTTCAGGTCAATTCGACCGGGGCCTGGCGCAATGTGCTCGACTTCGACGCCTCGGTCGAAGAAGAGGTTCTGCACCACGCCGCGCAGCTGTTCGCCCACCAGCCGAAGGCGACCCTGAGGATCATGATCCCCGGCGACACCGCGCCGCTGATGACCTGGTCGAGCACGGACGGCTGGCGCCTTAGAGGGCTGCAGCATGACGCGCCGCCGCAACGTGCAGCCGGAGCTGCGCCCCGCATATGTCCGTCCGGCGTTCGAGCGGCGCGAACTGGCCGCGAAGCGGGCATGGTGCGCCGCCGCTTTCTCCGGGGACCGCCGTCGTCCGAAGCGAGGCGAGTTCGACCCGCTCGAGCTACGGCTCGGTATGCGCGCGCAGCTGATCGATTCGCGCGCCGGCTGGGCGGTCAGCAACCCGGGCTTCGACGCATCGCTACGCCGCAACCCTGAACAGGATCCCTCGCTGCCGGGCCCGGGCAGGCTCTGGGTGGTCTATAGCGGGCACAAGGCCCGCGGCCTTGTCACCCTGGCGCGCGTCAGTTGCGTGATCGAAGGGCGAATTGCTGCACGCCGCGGCGCTCGAGAGTTCGCCCAAGCACCGGTCCCGACGACGGTTGCGGCCGCGCCGGCGCAACGGCCGCTGTTCAGCGTGAGGATGCAGCGTGAACTCAGCGCGACTTGCGAAACAGTCGAATGCCAGTGGCGATTTCCTCTTGGAACAACCGAAACTGGTCTCTCCAATGCAGCCAGTTGCCTCCAGGCGTATGGTCGGCCGATTGCACGTACAGCGCCATTGCAAAGGTTCTGAGAGACATGTACGTGGCGATTGCGTCGCCACGCAGTGGTGCGAGCGGGACACTTTTTGCGATCTCGTTGCTGTCGAAGAGTACATGTCGATGCCCGTTGAAGGCCTCCCAGCTCTGCACCTCGCAGGCTTCAACTATCTCCGCGCACAGCGTACTGAGCTGCGCTGCGTAGATGAGCAGCACGTCGTGGGCATCGCGGCACTCCTCCCGTCTAGCTTTGACGGGCAGCAAGATCGCAATCGCCAATGCGAGGATCGCGCCGAAGGCTTGCGCCCACCCCGACCACTCTCCCTTCGCCATACAGAGCGGCCACCAGTCGATCCAAAGGAAGCAGTACTCAGGGGTTGGCGGCATCGATCAAGTCCTCATTCATGGGCCCGGATCGTATCGGAGCTTCTCAACCTCAAGGAGGTCGCAGCGGGATTTCAGTCTGCCAAGTGGTACTCGTCGCGCGCCCAGTCGATAGCCGCCCTGATTTCGGCCGTTGGAACGGGGTCCACGACATCCCAGGTCCTGCTAGCTTGGTCCCGAATGTGGTGCGCGAAACGCAGTGGCGGCAAGAGCGAACTGCCGGTCAGCTGCCGAAATCGGTCCCCAATGATGGAGGCCAACTCGGCGCTCGACTTGCGCGCCTTTGTCATCGACCACTCCGCGATGGGGCGCCCGCAGTATCTCGACGGCCTCGTGCACGAAGCGAATATCTACGGGAAAGCAGCCGCATGAGTCCGACCGGATGTTTATTTTCTCGGGGCGGCGTCCCGAGGAATCAATCCGATGTTGCGCGCGTAGGCGAGATTCAAAGCATCGATTTTCGCGAGCAGTTCAGCCGGTTCGACTTCCTCGCCTCGGCGAAAACGCTCGACGAATGCGTTCCACTCGCCTACCGCGGTGGCATAGCGAACTCCGCTCGTAAAGGTTCCGTGCCCATGGTCCGTCATGGAAGTCCGGTCAAAAAGGTCTTGGAGGGCACAGTATGACCGCGCACCAGTTCAACTTGGTGTACGAGGAATTCCTACGCGGGAAGATCCATCTGACCCAGTTCGAGGTCTCCGACGGGGCCGCTCCAGGGGGACGCGGGATGTCAGACTCGCAAGTACTCGCTCGCGACTTGCCACCCTCTCGCAAACGCGCTGCGCTCGTCATCCCCGTAGATCTCACCCAGTGGGAGCTTCGTCCGCTCGCCACCATTCGGCGTCGCGTACACGTGCACGGGAAAGCGGTCGTGCGAGATGTCAAAGCCGGTGACCACTTCGATCAGCTGCCCGTTGACCGTGCCGATCTGGGCTTTTCGCAACCCGTCGTGCTGCGAAGTTTGCCTGATCGAGTTAACGGGAATAGGCATCAGCCAGTCCTAGAAGTGAGGGAAATCGAAGGCGCAAAGCTACGTGCCCTTCGCCAGCATGCTCTCCACGGTCAACACAGGCTACGGCATGTGATACCACTTCGTGTCGCCGGCACTTAATTTGGCCAAGGATCATCACGCAGCAGTAGCGGTAATCTGGGTATATAGCGATTCCGCGGTCATCAACGCCATTGAACGCGGGTCCTTGCCGCCATCGCGGAGTGACAGAACTTTTGCTAGTACGGGTCAAGCCCTTGAGACAGCGCGCTCCTTGTGGCTATCTTCCCTTACACCGCAGCCAGGCCCCAGAGTGTTTCGCAGTTTCGCAAGGGAATAGCGCAAACGTTGAAAACGGTTCGGATTGGCGCAATAGCGTTGATCAGCGTCGCCCGCACACGAGCGCCGACTTGATCCCAGCGCGAGACACTCTGTGTCATGCAGCGAGGGCAAGCGAAAGAGCAGGGTATCGCCGCGTCCAGTCGCCGAGGGCGCCGACGCTTGGCGGCCGGCAAAGCGTCAGTTCGCGGATTCGACGGGCATAGAGCACGACGGGCCCCCAAGGTCCAGCCGTGGGCACCGTGCCGCCGCGGCCGGCTCGGCAAGTGACTCGCGCCGAGGGCCCGAGATCTTCCCGGCCCAACGAGAGGAAGTCGGTTTTCCAGACATCCGAGTGCGCTGGGTCGCGTCGATCCTGCGATGCGAGGCGTCCCAGAATCGGGTCGCTCCTAGCAAACCTCTGGGCGTCGACCGGCGTAGCCGTCCCGGGCTTTCAGTGCTCGCGCATCGAGCTCGTGCCGATCTCGCCCCTGTCGGGCACCAATCCCTGACGTACGCGACCCGGCAGGGCCGCAGAAGTCCATCTTTGCAATCAATCCTCCGACGCCGACGCCGTGCGGGGTCGCTTCGCTCCAACTTCACCTGTGTGGCTGATCTGCCCTTCGGTCCGCCTCTCTCCGACGCATAGCGCCATCCCTCCGCGTCCTGTCGTCCTCGTCCTCACCCGGTCTCTTCGCTTCGCTTTCGAGCTGCGGCTTCCGGTCGCTCCTCCCTCCCGCGCCTGGCTGTCACTGGCCATGCGGCGAGGCGGCACCGAAGAGCAGATTTTTTCGACCACACCAGAAGGCCAGTCACGAGCGAAGCGACCACACGAATCACCAACACACCTTTCACCGCGGCCGTTCCTTCCGCACCTCCCGAGGCTCACCAAAGAGCAGCTGGGGGGGCGGGGGCAGGGAAGCTGTCGAAACTGCCCGTTCTTTGCTATGCGCTGGTGCCGAGCAACGAACCAGGACGCCGAATCGTTCTGATCAAGGCAGGTGAACGCGGCTACTACATGACGGACTTCGACGGGCAGGCGATGGAGCTGGCCGAGGCGCGGATTCTGGTCGACCGCCTCAACGTGCGGATGGGCGTGACCGATGCGCAGCATCAAGCCATGGTCGCCGGCTCGGCCTTTGGGTTCCATGTTCCCGCAGCTGAGCACTTCGAGCCCGAGATGAACCAATGCGCCTACTGGCAGCGCGAAGCAGCTGGCAATGAGCGCGCTCCGCGCTTGGACGCTGAGACCAGGATTGAACCATGCCCACAGGCCAGCTGAAACCCCGACGATCGCACACCCGAGAAGGGTGCGCCGGGTGGCGAACCAGAGATAGCCTCGAAGCGTCGACCAGTCCCCTTGCGCAAGCAGAGGGGGCATTAGCTTGACGGCAAACTTCTCGAAGCCTTGCGGCACGAAGGTCACCATCAGGATAAATGCGGCAGAAGCGATTACATATTGGCGCTGAGTCGCCTACCTTCACGATCTCGATCAAGGGCACGGTGCCCAGGTACTTACCTTGTGGATGTTGGGCCCACTCCTGTGCGCTCCGGTGAACGGCACCAATGACACGCGAGGGGCCCATTGCTTCATCAAGTTCGGCAGAATCCCACTGCCTGATCGCATTGCCGATGGCCTGCCGGTCGGGGGGCACCTTCAGCAGCTTCAGGGCCCGATCGAGAAGGTGAGGGTACACCCCGGTGATCGTGACGAAGCGGTTGTCCTTTGTCGGGAAGATTCCGAACGAGAGCGGGTTTCCAAACGCGAGCGGCGCTTGGTACCGGTGACCGTTTACCGTCGGAATAAACGAAAAGTTCTTCGCGACGGCGTCGTCGGGTGGGACCTGACCCGTCATTCTTCGTTGACCCATGATGAGCGTCATCAAGGGATTCACGTTGTACATGGATTCGCGCAGGTCAACCTTTAGGTCCTGCGGCTGCCCTGTGCGCTCGCGCCAGATGGCCGCTGTGCCCGTCGCGGCCCCCATTGCCGGGATTGCCATGCAGGAAGCGATCCGGAAGTGGCTGCGCACGATGGGATCCCGACCCACGAATGTCACTGTTCCCCCGCCGTCAGTCGCCGCACCTCCGAGGCCTTTCATGTAGTCCGAAAAAGATGCGTTGATGTCGAAGTCAGCCCCTCGCCCCTGCGCGGCACTTGCAATGGGTACCCCCGAGACCACAGCGCTCAGCGCGGCTCCTCCCGTCACCTTTAAAAACTCTCGCCGATCTGTTTCTGCCATCGTCAATGCTCCGCGCAAAGAAACCGAATTGGTTATTTCCATGAATCAACTGCGCTGTCTTTAATGCGCTGTCCGGCAAACTGTCGGGTATAAGCCAATTTGGCAATAGCGAAATTGCTAGGCGCCGCCTGCAGCCGCGCGCATACGAAAAAAAACCTCGGATGGATCACTGGGAAAGCGATTAAATAATGGACATACTCCCGAGTTCTACTGTTGACAAAATCCTGTCTCTGTTAACACATGCGGTCGATGGCGCGTGCCTCTACCGAACAATTGCTTCCTGTTCGCATTGCGCTTGATGTCTCTAGGGGCGGCCCCTCTTAACCCTTCCGCTGTTTCCTCATTGCGAAATTGAAAACAGCGAGTTCAAAAAAGTTTTCTTTAAAAATGAATAATTCCATGCTTGGGTTTTTGCTATAGGGCTGCTACACCTCTTTCCCGAGAAGGTACGTGCTTGTGCAATAGGAGACGCCCCCGATGAACACGATCACAACCTTGAACGACCTGGCCCAGTTGCCCGACAGCGAACTAGTGGCCTGCCTTTCCGGTATTCGGGCTGCGATCCACAAGGCCAAGCAAGCTCACGCCAAGGCCCAAGCCGAAGGGAAGGCGCCGCCCCCCGTCCACCTCCCAGCCTATGTGTGGCGGCCAAGGCCAAGCAGCCTTCGAAAACCACGTCCTGACATGCCCATCGACGATCTGGGCATGCGCATTTCCATCTCCTTCGCCCTCAAGGAGTTGGGCATCGTTTACCTCGAGGACCTTGCCGAGGTTGACGAAGAGGAGTTGCTCAGCCACGACGCCATAGGCGTCAGAACGGTGGCGCGGCTACGTGATCCGTTGCAGCAAGCCGGATTGGGCTTTCGCAGACCGACCAGTCATCACGCAGCTAGCCTCTTCCCACATCCTTAGAAAGCGGCTGTAGTCGCAGTGTCGCCACTCGCCAGACCTAGTGCGGTGGGTGTTAGTTGCATCTGCGTCACCCGGAGAAGACGTTTGACGACGAGCTCGTGCCGATCTCGCCCCTACCGGGCACCACGTGAAACAACCACCTTTGAAGCGGAGGGCCGCCCTGGCATGCGCGCATCACGCTCAGGCGGAAGTCGGTGTATCCCGCCGATGCAACCCGAGGCGGTGACGTGCCTGGCACCTCGCTACGCAGCGAGACGATGAAAAAGTGGTAGGGTCAACCATGCAATTTGGTCACCTGTGAGCATCCGCAACCGCCTATTACTGTTGGTGTTCGCAGTCTGGCTGCCCTCGGTAGCTGCGTTTGCGCTTCTCGCTTTCACCACCTACCAACGTGAAGCGGCGGCTGCGCGGGACGAAGTGGAACAGCTTGCCAATGGCCTCAACACCCTTATTGAGCGCGAGCTTGATAGGCGCGCGGTCATGGCAACGACCCTCGCAGCCACCGACGCCGTCCGGGACGGCGATTTGCGAAGATTCCATGAAGAGGCCACGGCAGCCACCCGAGCCAGCGGGAACTGGGCATTCCTGGTCGACGCAGGGGCGCAGCTGGCCAACACCCTGGTGCCGTGGGACCAGACCGAGCCTATTCCGCGCCCTGCCGGAGCGCCATTCGAAACAAGTGAGCCTGCAGCGTATTTCAGCCCCTCTGGCCCTGTCCTCAAGAAACCGGTGTTGGGCGTGTTTGCTCCGGAGACGAACAGCGCTCCTCCCAGATACAACATCGGCGTCTCCTTTGAGCTGTCCGTCATCCAAGAGATCGTCAATCACCAAAAAATTCCATCGGACAGTGTTGCGGCAGTCATCGATCAAGACCACAGAGTGATCGCCCGAAGCCGGAAACCCGAGGAATGGGTGGGCAAATCCGCTACTGGAGACCTGAGGCGGAGAGCTCAGGCAGGGGATGTGGGATTCGCGGAATCGACGACGCTCGACGGTGTCCGTTCGCTGACGTACTTGACCCGGGGAAACCGATATGGGTGGAGCGTGGTCTTCGCGTTCCCCATGGCCGCTCTCAATCAAGCAGCTTGGAGGATCACGGTCCAGGCAGTGGCCGCATCGGGAACACTGCTGTTGCTGGGATTGGCGTTGGCTCTGTACGCGGCGCGGAGCATCAGCGATCCGATGGTGGCGCTCAGAGATGCTGCGGCGCAACTCGGCAAGGATGAAGTGCCGCCGAAACTGACGACAGGCGTGTCGGAGGCTGACGACGTGAGTGCGGCTCTGCATGAGGCTGGCTTGCGTTCGCAGGACGCCAAACGCACGCTGGAAGCGCGTGTGGCAGACGCGGTCGAAGAGGCGCGAGAAGCCCATGCCACACTGCTGAACGTCCGCAAGCACGAGGCGATCGGGCGGCTGACCGGCGGCATCGCCCATGATTTCAACAACCTGTTGCAGACCATCAGCACCGGCCATCAGGTGCTCAGCCGGACCGTTTCGGAAGGATCCCAGCAGCGGGTGTTGCAAAGCGCGATGCGGGCCACGGCAAAAGCAGCTGACCTCGTTCGCCAACTTCTGACCTTCGGTAGGGCACAGCGGCTAGCGCCGCAACCGGTCGACATCAGCGATTTGATACTGAAGAGCCAGGAGCTTACAAGCAAAGCCGTCGGGGAGCGCATTGTGTTGTCGGCTTCCATGGAACCTGGCTTGCCTGCAGTGTTCGTCGATCCGACACAACTCGAATTGGCGATACTCAACCTGGTTTTCAACGCGCGCGACGCGATGCCGGACGGCGGCAACGTACTTATCGTCGGCCGCCTCGCTCCGGCAGCGGAAACGCAAGAGCTGGCTTCAGGTCGATTTGTCGCCGTCGAGGTGTCGGATGACGGCCCGGGAATGGACGCTGACACCGCTGCCAACGCGTTCGAGCCGTACTTCACCACCAAACCCATCGGGGCGGGCAGCGGGCTTGGCCTCGCGCAGGTGCTTGGCTTCGCACGGCAGTCCGACGGGGACGCTCGAATCGAAAGCCGCGTCAACGCGGGAACGCGCGTGAGCCTTTACCTGCCTGCGTTTGAAGGGGCAGTGCCGGTGCAGGAGGCGCCAACGGTCAAGCTGCGACATGCTCGGCCCCTGAAGATCCTTATGGCTGAGGACGACATGCTGGTGTCCTCCGTGGTCGTCGTCGCTTTGGAGAGCGCCGGACACCGTGTGACGCTGTGTCGTTCCGCCGAGGACGCAGTCACTGCGCTCACGAGCGAGGAGGTGTTTGACGTCCTTTTCACGGACGTGGTAATGACCGGAAAAATGACGGGGCTCGATCTCGTGGGCTGGTGCGGCATTCATCGGCCGACGCTTCCCGCTGTCGTTGCCACCGGGTACAGCGCCCAGGAGACGACGTTGAATGTGTCGATGCTTCGCAAGCCCTATGGTGTGGAAGCATTGCTGGAGGCTTTGCAGCGGGCGGTTGAAAAGGTTCATCCGCCCGACACGACTGCGAACACGGAAGAAGTGCAAGGACGTTCCTAAGCAATCGACGAATTGCGAGCGCACCGTAAAGCGCGCGGTGATCCCGTCTTGACTGCCGTCGTATATCAGGCTGCCGAGGTACCCGACCAATCGACCAAATGCACTGGTGGCGGTCGCGATCTTCCCAGACGGATTCAGCGTGTAGCTTGTTGTCCTGTTGTCCAGCCGTTACGCTCCTTAATGCTCAACGGCTGAGGTCGACAGCAACTCGGCTTTCAGCTAATGCCCCAAAACCCTGACATGGCCTTGAGCCGTTCTTTCTCATCGGTATTGAGATAGGCCGAAGTTGTCGCGATCGACGAATGGCCGAGATTGTTTTTGACCACCAGAAGAGGCGCAGGGGCTTGACCCTCACGTCCCTGCAATGCGTGCGTCGCGTGCGTATGGCGAGACGCCTCGATCGACCATGTGCAACTGGAAGCGCCGCAGATCCTCTGCGGTGGCCGTGTCGGGGGAGCGTTGCAGAAAGCCGGCGAGGTACCGAACCGCGCGGACATAGGCCGCCTGGGTCTCGGGTCCGAGCTTGCGCATGCGCATGTCGTCGAGCATGCGCTGACGCAGCGGAGAAACCGCTGGTGTCGAAGGGGTCATGATCGTGCTCCTGTCGAAGAACGAGGCCAATCGCCTCGCTCCTCAACATAGACAGGGGCGCAATGTTTGCCATTCGCCGCAGCCTCGGCGGCGGGCTACCGCGCGAGCGGTTTAGTCCATGGGCCCTTTGCCGTCGTTCGCCAAACTATTGCGATCGTCCGGTTCGAGCGATTGCAGTCGTTCATGCAGCTGGCGTGAGGGTGTGCTTGATGGCCGGGAGCAGTCGTCAAGCTCAAGAGCGGCGTCGGTTCAAACGCGTTGAAACAGCAGGCGAACTACTCTCGACCTGCTCAAAGCCTTCAAGCCCTCCTCGAATTAACCTTCTCAAGCGTGATCGGCAGACTCCGAATCCGTCTGCCCGTTGCATGGAACACGGCGTTGGCGATGGCTGCAGCGCCTTCGGTGTGCGCATCGCTCCACAGACCCAGGTCGCCGGGCGTAATGCGGCCTTCCGGCGACACAGCAGTGGCCTCGACCACCACCAGGCTCACGCCGCCGCGTCCCAACGCCGCGTAGTGCGGAAGGTGCCAGTCGGTAATCAGGCCATCCTTGGCCTGGTACTGGCACATCGGTGATGCAGCGATGCGATTGCGGAGGGTGATTTGCTTCAGGGTGAAGCTGTCGAAGAGGCCGGACATCGAAATTCCTTTGTGGTGCAGTGGACTGTAAAAGTCGCCATCCAAAAGAAAAATCCCCTAATGCCGGATGCCGTTTGAAGATAATCTTCAAGATGAAGCTCAAACAGCTCGACGGATTGATCGCGTTCTGGAAGGTCGCCGAACACAAGGGGTTCAGCTCCGCGGCCGCGGAACTGGAGGTTTCGCCCTCTGCGCTGAGCCAAGCCATCCGGAGCCTGGAGACGCGGCTGGGCGTCCGCTTGCTGAACAGATCGACCCGCAGTGTGAGCCTCACCGAGGCAGGCGAGGCTTACTTGGCGCGGGTGGGCCCGGCGCTGGGCCAGGTGGTCGAAGCTGGAGAAGAGTTGAACGTGATGCAGGGCCGGCCCGCCGGCACGCTGCGGCTCAACGCGGCCAGGGTGTCGGTCGCGATGGTTTTGCAGCATCGGCTGGCCGGCTTCTTCCAGGAGAACCCGCAAGTGCACATCGAACTGACGAACGACGAAGGCTTCGTCGACATCGTCGAACGCGGATTCGATGCCGGCATCCGTCTGGGTGAAAGCGTTCAGCAGGACATGGTGGCCGTGCCGCTTGGCGGGCCGGTGACGATGGCCGTGGTCGGCTCGCCCGACTACCTGAAGCGGGTGCCGGCGCCGCGCCATCCGAACGATCTGGTACGCCACAACTGCGTGCGTTTTCGGGGTGCGGGTTCGGGCGCGGTCTACAAATGGGAGTTCGAGATCGAGGGCCGTCCCGTCGAGTACGAGTTGCAGGGCAGCTTGACCATTTCGGACACGCTGTTCGGCGTAGATGCTGCACTGGAAGGCGTTGGATTGGCCTACACCTTCGAAGCGTTAGTGGCGCCCCTCGTGAAGGCCAAGCGCCTGACGCGCGTCTTGACCAAGTTTTCGCCGACCTTTCCCGGCTTCTATTTGTACTACCCGAGCCGACATGACCAGCCAACGAAGCTGAAGGCTCTGATCGAGTTTGTCGGGCGATCAGCGATGTGAGAGCGATTTTCGAGGATGACCGCTTTGTCGAAAGGATCGGACTTCGTGCTCGGAGAGTGCGACGGTTAACAACGGTCTTGAAGCAGTCGTTCGACTCGGCGTGGCGAAACTGCTTCTGGCCAAGGCTGTGTGGAAACTCCCTTGATGGTCGCCTATATTGAGCCAACCCGTCTGAACGAGGTGGTGGCCCATGAAGAGATTCATCGAAGGCGAAGATCGCCAGCAGGTGACGCTGCTGCCCGAATGCCTTGACGACTATATAGGTGAGGACAACCCGGTGCGAGTCGTCGATGTCTTCGTCGAGGAATTGGACCTGCAGGCATTGGGCTTCGAAGGCGTCGAGCCAGCGGCGACGGGCCGCCCCTCGTACCACCCGGCAGTGCTGCTCAAGCTCTACATCTACGGCTACCTGAACCGCATCCAGTCCAGCCGCCGCCTGGAGCGCGAGGCCCAGCGCAACGTCGAGGTGATGTGGCTCACCGGCCGCCTGGCGCCGAACTTCAAGACCATCGCCGACTTCCGCCACGACAACGGCCCCGGCATCCGCAACGTCTGCAAGCGCTTCATTGGCATGTGCCGAGAACTCAAGCTGTTCACGCACGCCATCGTGGCCATCGATGGCAGCAAGTTCAAGGCTGTCAATAGTCGCGACCGCAACTTCACCACCGGCAAGATCGACGCGCGTCAGCGGCAGATCGAGCAGAGCATCCAGCGCTACCTCGACGCCCTGGAGACGGCCGACCGAACGCAGCCTGCGGAGGTCGAGGCCAAGACCGAGCGATTGACGGACAAGATCAAGAAGCTGCGCGAGCAAATGCGGGAACTGGACCGGACCAAGGAGCAGCTGAAGGACGAGCCCGACGGCCAGCGCTCGACCACCGATCCCGATGCGCGCTCGATGAACTCGCAGGCCAAGGGCTCCGGCCTGGTGGGCTACAACGTCCAGGCTGCCGTCGATGCCAGACACCACCTGATCGTGGCGCATGAGGTCACCAACGACGGCAACGATCGCTCGCAGCTCGGCAAATGGCAATGGCTGCGCGCGAGGCGATGGGCAAGACCAAGTTGCAGGCACTTGCCGATCGCGGGTGCTTCAACGGTACGGAGCTCAAGGCCTGCGAGGACGTGGGCATCACGACTTACGTGCCCAAGCCGATGACCTCCAATGGCCAAGGCCGAGGGGCGCTTCGACAAGAGCGACTTCATCTATATCGCGGAGAACGACGAGTATCAGTGCCCCGCGGGGCAGCGCGCCATCTACAGGTTCAACACGCTAGAGAAGAACGGCAACGAGCTTCGCGTCTACTGGACCAGCGCTTGCCCCAAGTGCCCGATCAGAGACCAGTGCACGACGAGCGCGTATCGACGTATCCGTCGATGGGAGCACGAAGAGGTTCTCGAGCGCGTCCAGCAACGCTTGGACCGCAGGCCCATCGCGATGACGCTGCGAAGGTGCACCGTGGAGCACGTGTTCGGGACACTCAAGCACTGGATGGGCTGGACGCACTTCTTGACGAAGAAACTGGAGCACGTGAACACAGAGATGAGTCTGCACGTGCTGGCATACAACCTGAAGCGGGTGATCGCGATCCTGGGTATTGCCAGAACGATGAAGGCGATGAGATTGATGGGGGCGTGAGCGCCTTCATATGGCCTTTGCGACTCATAAAGCGAACGCGAACCTGAAACAGGCCTGCGTTTTCGCTATGAGACCATTGGATGAATCCGTGGCGACGATGGCGCCCACACGGCCGCATGTTCGGCATACTCGCAATCAAAGCCGTTTGCACACAACCTCGGCCGCCTACTGCCATTCCGGTTGGGGGCCGGGCCGCGTGTAGCCCCAGACCCGCACGACCCCTGCTTCTAACGAGAACGGGATGCCGTGACGCAGTAGGGTGTCGCGTAGCCAGGTCGAAGACGCAGCTTGAAGCTCCATCCATTCCAAGTCCGCAACGGGATGGACGTGATGGTAAAACTCGCCGTCCCAGGCGGTGCAGAAGTCAGGGGGCGCGAATACGCTCCGAGCACGGAACTGGGGATGCTGCTCGGCAGGCGCTGCGAGCATCTCGGTCCGAAGCTCCGCCCACTTCGTGTGATTGAGCACTGGGTGCAGTTCACCGCGCTTAACCATACCTGCCAGGCGCTTCATATCCGCCTCACTCGGCCGAGGCATCGTCTTAGGGCCCCATCCCAATTCGTCCTCAACGGTCACGGTTCCTCCAGGTCCAACTTCCGGATTCTGCCGCGCCCCTGAAGGTCGGCTTCTGGCCGACTGTAGCCTGTCGGCCAGACGCAGCGGCTGACGTACGTGGCTCGGCTAAGAACCACCGAAACCCTCTCTGCAGATCGTGCTATTGAGATAACTCTTCTTATCGCGATAGCGAGATTTCTTCCCAAAACCGAACTCGCGAACAAAATGTGCGCGAGCGACATTTGGCGAACACTTTCGTGACAAGAAACTTGGCACAAAACTGATACCTCGGCCATCCATTCTTGCTTTTAAGTCAAGGACGTGGACCTGATTGTTGACGATCACATTGCTGAAAATCGACGTGTGCGTTCATGTGCAGAAATCTGTTCGTCGTTTTTGCATCCATGTGTTCGCGCCTTGAAGCGGATTCTCATAGTGCTTAAAGTTCGCTTCGTAAGTTATGCTGGCGGCATGTGGGAACCCCATCCGCCGATCGTTCGCCACGGCGTCACGCTGACCTCGCGCGAGGCCTGGCTTCACCTGTTTCATAAGGAATGGGTGCGCCTGACCGAAGGACTCGTCGATGACGAGAGCGTGCTGGAGGTCGCGGCCGAGCTTTACGAAAAAGAAGGCGAGCGCGACCCCATCGAGGTTGCCCTCGAGTTGTTCGGGCCCGGCCGCTAAATAGATCCGGCTAGGTCAGAGTCCGGCCAACAGCCGTCGTTGGCGAAGGGCTCTCGACTTAGAGCGCCGCTGGGTGGTCCTCGAGCGGCACGAAGGAATTGCCGGAGGGGGCCAGGGCCACGATGGAGCCGGACTCGATGTCGTACACCCATCCGTGTATCGTTAGCTTTCCTTGCGCCAGCGCGAGCGCCACGGAAGGATGGGTGCGCAGGTTGTTCAACTGAGCGATGACGTTCTCACGCACCATGCTGTCGATGCGCGCTCGGTCGCTGTTGTGGTGCTTCGACTCGTTAATCATGCGGGCCGCGTCCGCATAGCGAAGCCAGTTCTTCACCGCCGGCATGTGCTCCAGACACGCGCAGGTGGCAACGGCAGTCATCGCACCGCAGTCAGAGTGGCCGCATATGACAATGTCGGTGACCTTCAAGGCGGCAACCGCGTATTCCACCGTTGCCGACACGCCCCCAGGTTCCGGACCGAAGGAGGGAACGATGTTGCCGGCGTTGCGGATGACGAACAAATCGCCGGGCTCGCGCTGCGTCACTAGCTCCGGGACCATGCGACTGTCCGAGCAAGAAATGAACAGCGTCGTCGGCTCCTGCTTGGTTGCGAGCTTCTGGAACAGTTCCCTGCGAGTGGGAAACACCTCTCGCTGGAACCGCAGGAATCCATCTACAACGTCACGCATCGAGCCTCCAACTGATGGTGAATTTTACCAAGGAGCGGTGCGGCGTTCAAACACGAGGTGCGTGCCCTCATTTGGGCGTCGGACATCGGCTTATACATTGACGCATTTGGGACGCATTCGATTCGGCGAACGAAGGCTTCGCTCATCTAGCGTCGGACGAAGAAATTGAGGGCGCTGCAGTTGCTGCTCGGCAATGCGAAGCTTGAGAGCACGGTGCGGTACATGGGTATCGAAGTGGAGGGCGCGCTGGAGCTGGCGGAGCAGACCGACGCCTGAAGCGGTCGGCCGCCCGGGTCTGCTGGACGGCGTGGTCTCCGGCAGAATGCCGCCAGGACCGGCCGTTCGCCATCGGCGCCCAGTCCGCGTCGGCCCATGACGCCTTAACGTCGCGGCTTCGAAGGTTGAACTACTTCTTCGGCGCGTCCAGCTTGACCTTCGCCGGGCCGACCTTTCCGACATCCGCCCACACCTTTGCATCGAAGAGGAACTCGGCGACGGCGCATGTGGGCATGTCGATGACCTCGCTCGACAGCCGGTGCGCGAGGTCAGTGAACTCGGGGTTGTGGCCGAAGAGCACCACGCGGACTGCCTGGTCGCCGATTGCGCAAATGACGGTGAGCAAGTCGTCAGGGCTGCTGGCATAGAGCCGTTCATCGACAATGATGTCCTTGCGTTGGTAGCCGATCTCGTTGGCGATTAGTTGCGCCGTCGTCAGCGCGCGCAGTGCCGGGCTGGACACGAGCAGATCGGGCTTCACCCCGCGCTTGCTGAGGCGCTTGCCCATTGCAGGTGCGTCTTGGCGGCCGCGATCGTTTAACGGTCGTTCCCGGTCGGGCAAGGATGGATCATCGCGACTCGATTTGGCATGCCGTACTAGATACAGGGTTTTCACGATCACCTTTCGAGTTGATTCAACTCTACACCGGCGTCCTTGGCGGCCAAGAGATTCTTCACACCCACCGAATAGGCGATCGCCGAGCGGACGAGCAACGGCCGTTCTCGCGTAGGCGCCAAACTACAGCGCAACCGAACCCGCCGTGACCCCAGAGATTCTGAGAAGCAAGAGGTGCGGATGGAAGGCGCGGATGGGCCTTCTGGGTGACAACCGGGCTTTTTGTCTCAGTCGGGAGGTCGCACCGCCCGCAGGCGCATGGAGAACTCGCGCAGGCCGGCGATGCTGCTGGCCTCAGCCCGGCTGCACCAATCGGCGAGCTCGGCTGCCAACTGCTCGCGCGATTGCGAGGTGTTGAGCCCCAACGGGCGGAGCTCTTCGCGCATCGTCACCATCTTGTCGAGCACCGGGTGGGCCGCACGGGCCTGGACCAGGTTCGAGCGGGCGCCGGCCGGCACCTTGTCGTCGCCGCGGTGCAGCCAGGTCTTGGGCGCTTTCAGCACCGCCAGGTCGGCGCCCTTGGCCTTGAGCTGGGCCAGCTCTTCGCGGGTGGCACGGTGCATTTCGCGCGCATAGCCGGCCATCACTTCGTAGCGGTTGGCGATCAAGGCCTCGAGGGTCTTCTCGTTGGCCACCGGCACCACGTCGCCGATCAGCATCTTGGGCGGCAGCTTCTTGACCTTGGCCCAGCCGATCTTCTGCATCAGGCTGATGTCGACCCAGCCGATGTCGAACTCGTACTTCTTGACCGAGAACTTGGCCGAGGTCGGGTAGGTGTGGTGGTTGTTGTGCAGCTCTTCGCCGCCGACGATGAGCCCCCAGGGTAATTATGTTGCGGCTGGCGTCCTGAGTCTCAAGGCTGCGATAGCCCCAGTAGTGACCGATGCCGTTGACGACGCCGGCGGCCCAGAACGGAATCCAGAGCATCTGCGCAGCCCAGACTGTCAGGCCGAGCATGCCGAAAAGGGCAGCGTTGACGATCTGCATCAGGCCGACGCCCTGCCAGTTGTAGCGCGCGTACAGGTTGCGCTCTAGCCAGTCTTCGGGCGTGCCGTGGCCGTAGCGCTCCATCGCTTCCTCGTTCTTCGATTCGGCGCGATAGAGCTCCGCGCCGCGCCACATGACTTCGTCGATGCCCTTGACCTGCGGGCGTGCGGGTCGTCCACGGTTTCGCACTTGGCGTGGTGCTTTCGGTGGATGGCGACCCATTCCTTGGTCATCATGCCGGTGTCCAGCCAGAGCCAGAAGCAGAAGAAATGCGAGGGAATCGGGCCCAGATCCATGGCCCGGTGCGTTTGCGTCCGGTGCAGGAAGATCGTGACCGCCGCGATCGTGATGTGCGTGGTGACGAGCGCATACAGCACGACTTGCCACCATGCGAGGTCCCACAAGCCGTGTCCGAGCCAGTCGATGGCCGCGCTCAATACAGCAGAGTCAGGAAGCAGCATTGAATTCGACACTTCTTGGTCGCGAGACAAGCGCGATTCGACAATCATCCTTGCTTGGTACACGTGAAGAGACTGGACACTCCGCGAGCGGTTTCTAGCGCAAGGTTAGGCAGGCGATTTGTGTAGGTCCGCATGCGCAGTTCTGCAATCTCATCGGAGCCGCCGTGGGCCCGGAACGCCCGCCACGCTCGAAGCCGGCCGCCATCGGCCCCAGAGACCGGCCGCCTTGTTCTGTCGCAGCCATTCCACGAGGGGAGTCGTGGGAAGCTGCGCGGCCTCAAAGGACGAGCAAGTCCCGATAGCAAAGCTGGCCGGCGCAAGGCTGACTGCAAAGGCAAACGAGGACAATGCGGACCAACCGCCTGTGAAGTTACCCAACCAGCGAACTCCCGGCTTTCAGCGCATCGGACGAGGCGGTGGGATGTGGGCGGAGGAGAGCATGCAGGCGTCGTGCTTTGCGCCAACCGGTTCGTTATGCGACCAAGTGGATGCCCGACTCTGCGATGGCTGCAGCAGCAGCCGTCCAGGAGACCTCGCTGCCCCGAACAACGAAGCTTACGCCTTGGCCAGCGCCCGGATTTGGGGTCACAAGGACGTTCAGGCTATAGCCAGCGACTGTCACTGCCATGCCGGTCTTGATCACCTCGTTCTGGGCGTCTCGCAAGATCTTCAGCGCTGTATCCTCAGTCATGCCTTGATTCTCGACGGCGCGCCGACGCGTTGGGGCGCCAAGTGGCGTAGCTCCAACGATTGCAGCAAGGCGAGTGTGAGCAAGTGTGGAAGTTGTGCCGCCCCGCCACCGTGGTAGCGTACATGGTGGCTCCCGCGTCAGCCGGTGAATCGGGCGTAGGTCCGAACCAGATCAACGACTTGCGGGCGGATTCAAAAGCTTGAGAGACCTTGCGGGGTGCTATGCGCGCAGCGAGGCCGCTTCGCAATTCCGCAAGCCTTGCAACCGGTAACGTATTACTCACGCCACTGAATCTGATCTGAGTGCAATTTCAGCGGACCATGACCGGGGTCGCTCAGGATGTCGAACCTTTCAGGATCGGCGCGATCGTTACGCCGCGGCTGTCCTAGATCGGTAGCAACTTGGCATCGGTCACACGCTCGGCCAGCCAGATCGAGGCGATGACGACGGCGAGGATCGAGCCGCCTCGCAAGATCACCGACGGGTAGCGCTTCCACTCGCGCAGCGAGAACAGCACGACCAGCGCCACCGTCACTATCAGAAGTTGGCCGGCTTCTACACCCAGGTTGAACTGCAGCAGGGCAACGACGAAGCCGCTGACCGGGAGGTCGAGCTCGCTCAGGACGCCGGCGAAGCCAAAGCCGTGGATCAAGCCGAACAGGAAGGTGAACAGCTTGCGGCGGCCGCGAAGGAGCGGGTGAAGGTTGTCGAGCGCTGCGACCATGATGGTCAGCGCGATGCCGGGCTCGATGATGCGCGGCGAGAGCGTGACGAGCTGGAGACCGGCCAACGCCAGCGTGATTGAATGCGCGATGGTGAACATGGTCACCGTGGCAACCATTGGCCAGACGGCCTCGCGCCAATTCGTCACGGGCTCCCAGCCGCCGTCTCGGCGGCGCAGAACGGCGGGCAGCAGCAATGAAATGAGGAAGAGCACGTGGTCGTAGCCAATGACGAGGTGATGCACACCGTCCCGGAAGAAGGTCGCGCTTCGTGCCGGCGCTGCAGCGGGACCGGCACTGCCCCCGCCTCCGGGCCAAGCGACTGTCACTGGGCCCCCGGCAGGATCGAGCGACTGCAGCACCGGTTCCAAATCCGCTGCCGCCTCGATGCGAAGCAGGCCGCGATGGGTAGGATCGACTTCGCGGAAGAGCCGATAGTCGACCTCCAGCGTCGGCCGCGGATCGCAGTTCGCCTGCAACTGAAGCACCAAGTAGGCACCGTCGATTCGGTCTTCGATCGCGGGCGGCTGCGCTTGAACCATGCTGCAGCGGCCGCGTTGCAGTTGCAGCCGGGCCTGCGCGTACGCCTGGATGTCGTCCATGCGGCTCTTGACCTCGCCCCAACTCAACTTGCGATCGCCGTTGCTGTCCAGGTCGAGCACCGCATCGAGGTCGCGCAGCGAGATGTCCCAGCGCACCGACAGGGTGTCGCCGGCAAGGCGGAGCTGTAGGTAGGCATCGCTCGCCTTGTGCGCCAGGGCCAGCGAAGGCGCACAGACCAGCGCGGTGAAGAGCATCGCATTCGCAAACGCGGCGACGCGGGCCCCGAAGGCACTCTCTGAGAACGCTCGTTCAGGATAGAACGGCATCGATACGCGCATCCCGCAGCCCGATGCGTTGCATCAGGTCCTTCACTTCCGCGCGGGCCGCGTCGTCGTGCGCTGCCGCTGCAGCTCGTGCGAACAGCAGGAGGTCGACAGGTTCGCGCTGCAGCTTGACATTGATGCGCGCAAGTTCGAGCGCCCGCGGCGCGTCGCCTTCCACGTCGAGAGCGAACTTGGCTTCCTCGCGAGCGTGGAGCGCCGCCGTGCCTGGCCGCAGTGCGGCCGCCGCGAACCGGGACCGCAGCTCGTCAGCCTCTTGCCGAGCCAGTTCACCCTGTTGCGCGGACGGCGACCTCGCTCCAGCTCTGGTCGACGCAGCGGCAATGGCCAGACGCAGCAGGACGGCGTCGCTGCGCGGCTCTTTTGAGAGCAACGAAGCAATCTGGGAGGGCCGGCCCTGGCTCACCAGGAAATCGCTGTAAGCCAACAGCAGATAGCCCGAGCGATCTGCCTCCAGCGCCTGGCGGTAGGCGGTTTCGGCAGCGGCAGGTCGCCCAGCAAGCTCCTCGACCTCGGCCACGGTGGTCAGCAGCCATTGGCGCGTACCTTGGTGGCGCGGCCCCTGCAACGCCGGATCGGCGAGCAGCCCTTGCAGCGCTTCTCTCGCGGCGGCGTGGTCGCCGCGCAAGCCGGCGTTCTCCGCCAAGCAGGCGGCGCCGTACAGAGGCGGGCCGACGCGACCCAACTTCTTGCAGGCGTCATCCGACTCGGCATAGCGACCACGCACCCGCAGGACGGTGGCGAGCGTGATCCAGGCCTGGGCGTTGCCGGGCTGTCTTGCCAAGGCTTCCTTGAGCATCGCTTCCGCAGCGTCGAAGTCGTGCAGGAACTGCGCCACGGTCGCCCGCATGACCAGCACCGCCGGCGGCGTTTCGGCCGGGGCCGCGGCGTTCCACGCCTGCAGCGCACCCATCGCGTAGCCGGCATAGCGCGCATCGCCTTCGGTTCGCGCGAGCTCCAGGTACGCTCGCGCGGCCTCTATCGCCACGCCTTGGTCGCGCGGGCGCTGCACCAGTTCCCGGCGCAGCCTGCGCTGCTGGTTTGACCATCCCGCGACCGCCGGCAATGTTTCGACAATGTCGCTGTCGTTGGCCGGGACGCGCGGAGCCGCTTGGACGGCCCCGGCGCAGGCCATGATGCAGGCCAGCACCATCCAGTGTGCCCCGTGCCGCGCGGATTCGGCGTTGTGCCCGATCACGGCGTGCGCGGGATTGGTTGCGTGGGCGATGGCGTGATCAACAACGATTTAGGGACCACTCGGCGGGTCTGTCTCGCTGATCGGCACCACCGCATCGCCAAGCTGCATCGGACTGTCGGTCTCGGAGCTCGAGGCGACCAAGCCCTTCATGAAGGCCATGAAGGCACCGACACTTTGCATCGCCGATGCGGGGACGGTACTGGTCGAGGCGCCATTGCCGGCGGCCCCGTTGGCCCCCACCACCGGGAATCCGCCGCCACCGCCTCCCCCGCCGCAGCCGGCGATCGCGAGGACCGTGGCCAACATCAAGGCGCGCTGGAGATTGCTCTTGTGTTTCATGGCGATTCCCTTATGGGTAGGTGGTTCCTGCGGGCGCCGGAGGATTGAAGTTGCCAGGCAACGGCGTTGTCAGGTAGGGGAACGCCGTGCCGTAGTTGGCGGCGGACTTCCTGACGCCGTCCGTGAACGGCAGACCGCCCGCCGGTGCGTCCGACGGCTTGCAGCCCACCTGCAGGGCGTCGGTCGGTCCGGTCAGGACACAAAGCGCTCCCATCGCAACCCGCAGCGAAAGATCGACTACGTCGTCCGCTGGCCGCCGACCGTTCGGAAAACCTGCGTTGTCGCCCCCCGCCACACCCAGGGGGTTCTGGCCGGCCGCCGGCGTCACCGGCGTGGAAGTATTCAGTCGAAGCATCTCGGCCGGCGCGACATTGGCGGGCTGGTTCAATCCGCTGATGCCCTTGAGGAAGACGGTCAGCAGGTCGGTGCGCGGGAAATTGGTGGGTGCCTTGGCGGACGGGAACAGCTGCTCGACCAAGGCAGGCAGGACAGGATTGGTCACGTAGTCGGCGAAGTTCGTCGCATCGTCCTTGGGCTTGGATGCATTGAACTTGTCCTTGTCCTCCAGGCCGATCACGACTTCATTGACCAACGGCATCCCAAGGCGTGACACCTGCGCCCACGGGCCGCCTTCCAATGTGGCCCGGTTCAGGCCCGTTCGCGGGGAGCCGTCGATCAGCCGGCCCTGGCGCAGGCTGGCCGTGGTGAAGGCGCCGATCACCGGTTCGTTGCCGGCGGTGATGCAGGAGATCGGCAACTCCATCGCGAGCGTGCTGACGTTCTTGGCTTCCAGGTCGTTGTTGTTGCCCGCGTTCTCCGGGCCCAGGGGGTTCAGGTTGAAGAGGTCAAAGATCTTGCCCACCGCAATATAGAACGGCTCCTTTCGCTGCCCAACGAACACACGCCCGGTGGTCGCGCAGCCGGGGATGTTGACGGTGTAGATGTGCTGGTTCGCGTAGGCGGCATAGCCGGTCGGGAACACCTTGTCACCGATGCTGTCCGCGGGCTTGTCTAACTGGGTTTGTCCGTTAGCCGCATTCGTCAGCGGGGTGCGCGAGGCGCCACGGCGGGCTCCCCGGACGAGGTCGATGGTGTAGGTCTCGCGAACGTTCAAAGCTGCGGAGTTCACAGAGTTGATCGTCCCACTGTTGATAAGCGGGATCTTCACGGCCTTGCCGCCGACACTCACGGCGGTCGACTTGGAGGTGTTCTTGAAACGAAACTGGAACGTCAAGTCCTCGACACCGTCCCCGTCGTTGTCGATGTGGATTTCGTAAAGGGCGTTCTGGTTGAACATGTAGAAGTTCGGCCCACCTTGGGGATCCTGGAACGGCTGGTAGTTCGCGAGAACGGTGACGTAGCCCTGCCGGCTGGGTTCGTAACTTCGAAACATGTAGAGGTCCGTGCCGTCCACCTGAGGTTGCCCGCTGATGAACGGGGCTTCCCGGTGGCTGGACGCAAATGAGAGGCTTGACAAGGCCGTGAGCAGGCACATGGCAGCGCTGGCGGAGAGTCTTCGTGTCATACGTGTACTCCTGAGGTTTTGCGGGCGATCGCACAAGGGGATACGTGCCTGACGCCGAGCTGGATCCCATTTGGCGCGCGGCCATTTGAAACCATTGGCAACCGCCCGAAACCGTACTCCGCGACGCCCTTGCCGAGGTGGTACTTTGGCCTTCCTGGATGTAGGCCGTGTCCGAGAGGGCGATGTTGCAAGCGCGAGCTCTGGGCGGCTTTCAAAAGAAGGCCCGGCGCGCGAGGACGCACGCCGGGCTAATACTTCGTTGCGGGGGAGGAGGGAAGGTCGCGCAACGAAGAGCAGGAATGGGGACCGGAGAACCTATCACCCAGCAGCCAGCACCCTCTCGCTCGCGAATGCCTCCGGCATGCGCGCTGAGCCTACGCAAGATATATCGGTCTGACGTCCAATGACTAACCGTCACTGAGAACGTCGGACACAGCTTGAAATGCAACGGAGGAGGTAATTTGAAGTCGTGGAAAATCTCTTGATGAAGGATCCTGTATCGATCGGCGCGGCCCTGACCGTCGCGACCTTGGCGCTGCTATCTGTCTGGAAATCTCGGCCGCGACGCTGGGTGGTGGCCGCGCTGGTCATTGTGTTTTTCGCGCTCGCTGCACTAGAAAGCGAAGGTACAAGCAAACTGCAATCGAAGTGCATCGGAGCGGAGTGCAGTTCGGGTGTGGGAATCGCGGTTCGCATTCGCGTGTAGCGGATGCACCTGCGGGGCGCTCGGCAGCCAGGAAGTCAGTTGAACTTTAGGGGAGCGCTGGGACCAAGATCGACTATGCAATTTGGTGAAGAGGCAGGCGCGTGATGTCAGCACGTGATGATGGTAGACGCGGAAAGGCAGCAAAGAAGACGGAAAACCTTCGACTACCCGGGGATGGCAATTTTTGTCCAGCGGTTAAGCAACTGCCCTCCGGGCGCGGATTCTCGGGGACCGCTATCAAGCCGGAGTCGGTGTGACGACGTCCCTCGAGTCCTGGTCTATCGGCAAGAGCGTGACCTCCACGATGATCGGGGTGCTCATCATGCAGGTCGTCCATCAGCTCGATCAGCCGGCCCCATTCCAGAGTGGCAAGCGGAGTGCGATGCCCGCAGAGCAGATCCGGATCTCGGGCTTTTGATTTGCACTAAGGTGGCTACTTGGAGGTGCGGTAGAAAGCATGCGCTGCCAATGTCATCCAGGTCCCTCGAAGTCTTCAGGTTGGCCGACGAGCGGGGTCCCCAACTCCACTTGAGTAAGATCAGTGAGGGCGGGGTCGTCGAGAGAATCGATTGCGTAGTAGCGCATCACCGCATCTCGATCCAGAATCTTCTCTCTGACGGACGCATCGATCGCAGGCCCCGAAGTACCGCCGCCGTCGTACGCGCGAATGCGCTCCATCGATTCCCAAACCGACGCCACAACCACTTGTGTTGTGCCGTCGCTCCGCTCTCGAAACAGCGAGGAGGCACGAAGGCTTCCGATCTGCCGACGCAAATCGGGCAGCACGAATTGGTCGAGATAGCCGCAACATTCGTCTGTGAGTTCCGTCTTGACCCATCGAAAGGCCGCGGGGAAGAGCAGCTGAGCGGGGAGGGCGGGAAAGTGTCTTGATTCGCTCCGGGGGGATTTAAGGTTTTGCGCGCTCTTCATGCCCGGGAAAAAGCCCGCATGGCATAGGAAGAAGAGAGCGCCGCCTGGCGCGGGGCTCCGACAAACTGTCATGACTTGCCGGGATCGGCATCGCCGATTAGGCCGCCGTCAGGTCTTGGCGCAGCTGCGGACCACGTAGCTCGTGGGCGAGACGTTTCGGTCCGTAAACCCGAAGTCGGCATTGCCGGTACCGCCGGATGCCACGGTGACCGTGCGCGTGGTTTGGGTCGACAGCAGACCACTGCCATTGACGCTGCTCGGGTTATTCGCATCAGGGTATTGGTAATTCGCGATAACCTGGCACCGGATGCCAAATGCATTCGGATTGCCAACGCTGATCCGCCAGAGGTTGTAAGCGCCGTTGGAAATCAGGGCATTGGTACTCGTGAACCTGATGGTCGCAGGAGGCGGCGTGGTGGTAGGTGTCCCTGTGGTAGGTGTCACCGGCGCAGGCTCGCCTTCGTTCACCGCGTAGCCCGAACCGTCTGTCGCATCGGCCGAGATGGGTGGAGGACTGGCAACCGGTGCTGGAACCTGCATCTGCGGCTTCATGGCCCAGCAGCTGATAAACCCGGGATCGGAAACTTGGATTCCGAATTTTGAGAAAGCCGCAAGCTCCCAATCGCCGGCCGAATTGGCGACGACAGGGCCTTTCCAAGCGATCGTTGCCTGTGCCTTGCTTGGGCCGTTCGCCACGTTGTACGACTGCATCATATTCTGCGGGTAGTACGAGTCTTGGGTGTAGAGATAGCTCCAGTAGTCGTTCGGTGTAGGCTGATTTCCGTAAGCGGGCTCAACGCGAAGTGACCTTGTCGCAGTTGTCGCAGTGATCACTCCCGCCGCGTCTAGGCTGACGGCGCATGTCACGAGAGGCTCGGAATCATAAGGGGCGGTCTTACCGATATAGCTGCCGGGAACGATCTGCGGCGTGTACAGCACAAACTCGACGCAGTCCTTGCGGTAGCCGGGCGACGACGCAGGGTTGCAGGTTTCTTTCACGCCGTTCAGAAGCGCCACGCCCGCAGCCGTGGTCGGCGATGCGTTCGTCGCCGCATCAGTAGTAGCCGGCGCTGCGGGCGTCGCAGCGGCAGGCTGCGCCATTGCGGCCGCCGCGTCGGTCGGCAGCAGCGAGCCCGCTCCGCCAGAACTTCCTCCGCCTCCGCAAGAGGCTAGGAACACACTAGCCACGGCAGCGATGATCGTGCGCGATTGACTGGATGCATTGGCAGATTGGTCGTTCATGGCAGCCTTTCTGTAGGGTAAGTGGCTGCAGTCTTTCCTGTCAGCGGTCCAGCGGGACCACGTGTTTGGGCCTTGGCAACGTCGACATTTACTGGTAGGCCAGCGAAGCGCTGATCGATCAGATCGTCGCTGCGCGAGATGAAAGGGACGGGTTGACCAACGCGCTCGGCACGTTGCGCCTGGAGGAGTGCGCAGCACGCAATGATTGGGCTGATGATGTCGCCTGACGGCAGTCGCGGGCGATATGCGCTACGCGCACGCGCAACCTCGAGACGCTTGGCCTGTACGGTCCTGGCACGTGGACCGATACGAATCAGACTGCCGCAAAAATTGATGATGTGCGCAACGGCCGGCCGGGCAAGATTGGGCGCGCAGCAATGACCATGCGCACCTTGCTGCCCCATATCATCCCGTTCGACATGGGCCGGGGTCAACTGAGCGGGCAGCCATGCACGTTCCTGGGCATCTTCGATGCCCTCACTGAGTTTGAACGGCTCGTACTACTCGGCCAACAAAAAGGAGGCGGACAGGTGCGTGGTTGGTGGTGGAATCCAGCTGCGCGTCCTCAATGAGTGCAGCACGCCCCACGATGCGTTGCAGCACGTGCACGACAAGTTTTTCTGTGAGGTGCACGATCCGGCAGACGTCTCGAACTAACGCGGGCGGCGGTGGCCCCGCGATCGCAAGGCCGTGCCAGCTTACGGTTGCTACGTGAGCCTAGGCTGGAGGAAACGTCCCCGCGGTCCCATGGCAGACGAACTCGGCCGCTTCGGCGCGCGTGACAACCGCAGCTATGCGCATACGGATGGCCTGACAGAGCGCGTTGTTGCGGATGCCCAAACAGTCCTTCACCGATAGCGTGCCACCCTTCAACTGAACCAAGAAGTCGTCATCTGAATTGCCAAGCGCATCGGTAAGGGACGCAGTACGCAATGCCTCAGCAGCAGCCTTGTCGTACTCTCGAGCCTGTGAAAATATCGCCTTGGTTGCCGTGCTAGGGGTATAGCCTTGCCGGCGTGCCCGTCGCATGTCAGCCATGACATCGGTGTTGATTGCCTTCCCCCTGAAGTCATTGATTTCTTCGTTGGTTGCCGCTGGCACAACTGCGTCCAGGAACCGCATGTTGCGCTGGCATGCGCCAGATGGGCGTGCGGACATCACTAACCGGCTCGGTGTCGCTTCCTGGATTGGCGGTTCTGATGATGCACTGGCACTCGCCCCGTTGCTCAGGATGGACTGTGAAGCGGCCGTCAGCTGCGACTGCGCCGCATAGTTGCCTTTGGACCCCGCATAGTTCCCACCTGCTTGTGCGACGCCAGCGCTCATTCCTCTCACCATCTCCTCGGGAGGAGCGCCGATGCGGCCCCGAAAGCTGACTTCTCCCTTGTCCACGGCTGTACGGACGGTATCGCTCAGGCCCATATCCACCGTCCCAAGCGACACCATGAAGACTGCTAAGTCAGCAACGTAGAACGGCGTAGAGGCCGCATCGCCGACGGTACTGCATCCACCAAGGACGCCCACCAAAGAGCCGAAGACCCACGTCCAACGTTGTGTTTGCACGATAAAATCTCCTTGAGATTGGGCCGCCTCAGCGGCCACACTTTTCCATGAGCAGTTCGTATTCGTCCGGTCGCTGCGTAGCTAGAGCCGTGCGCCCCGGACCGTCGAGCCTTCGGCATTCCGCATTGCCCGACGAGGTTTGAGGCGCAGCGACGATCTCCGGCCGATTCGCCATACGCGTCGCCACCGAGGCCGGCGCTAGCGCTGTGGTCGTGAAGTTGTTAAGTTTCCTGTCCAGACCTTGCATTCGCTCAAGGGTGGCGAGATGCGCGTTGCGTATTCGTGCAGCAGCGTCTCCTTGAATGGCTCCGACAAGAGGGTTTCCTGCTGTGGTTTCCGCCATCCCGAGCGATGCACCGAAGAGGATGTCGTATACCTCCTGAAGCTGCACAGTCCCCTTGGGCGTCAAGCTGCCATCAGAGCCGCGCAGTTCGCCCAAGACGCGATCACTGACCTTGCCGACCACCCACTCCTTCACGAACTTCTTCGGATCGGTCAACCCCTCCGCTGCCACCTTGTACCCTGTCGCGAAGCTAACCAGCTGCTTGGAGTACTCGACCATTTGTCCAGGACGGTTGCCCATGCGGGCGTCGTGAAGGCACTTCTGGGCCTGGTTCAGCTGCTCATAGATTTTGCAGAGCTGCGCTTCGTCACTCGCGCATTGAGGCCAAGCTTGAAATGTCATCTGGACGCGCTTCGTCAGATAGCTGCATGACGGCGCGGTCCTGAACTTTTCGGATGGCCCTTTCATGCAATTATTTTTTTGCTGGAAGAGAGCCTTGCGCTGCGCCTCCATTTCCTTGAGGTATTCCAGGCAGGCCGCTTCGGTGGGTGGATTCGGCAGTTCGGCACTAGTACGCATCGTCAGGGAGCTCGCAACCCAGAAAACCGCGAGCATCAATGGACCCTTGGGCGACAAATGTTGCGAATTCATCCGAAGCCTCACTGGCAGTTCCGTCTACGGACGCCCCTTGGAGGGAACCGAGGTCGTGTAAGCGGGCGCAGGCGGCTTGGAGGTGTTGACGGTAGGCGCCTTGTTCTTCGCCGAGTACGGGTCATAGCCCGCCTTCTCATAGTTGCCGCTTCGGCTGGAGCCATAAGAAGTCCCACGCCCGGTTGAGGCGCAGCCGACCGCGGTGAGTGTGAGGGCGACTATCAAGCAAATTGAGATTGCAGATTCGTGTGACATAGCGTCTCCTTGATCCCTCGACCTGAGGGCGGTTCACCGACTGCAAAGATCGCAAGCCGGTGGTTACAAGGTAGGCCCCCGAGCTATTACGGAGAAGGACAGAATTCGGGTTGACGCCGTGCGGTCCGCCTGTTATCGCGCGTGCCCGCGGGCATGGTGCTCCCTGCCAATGCGCAGGGCAGAGGTGTGCGTGCTCCGGCCAAGTTGTCAGTCAGGGGCCCAGGCACCAAGGTCCCAGCTCAGGCATCGCTATAGCTCGGCGCGATGCGCTTCGGCAACCGACAACTTCACCGGACTACCGGCTCCGTCGTTGCCGTTCTCATCGCACTGCACTGCTTCAGGCTGTCCCGATTTTCGCGGTCGCCATGATCTTCAAGTGCCGTGGTCCGATATCGCCGTGCGCCGTTGAAATCCGCAGACCGCTCACGATCTGGAGTTTGTCGCAGTTGATGGGCGAGGTTGTGAACAGCCACGTGATGTTCGAAACACTGCGCGCACTACCGCGGGAGAAAAATATGGTGCGGCCCCATGGCAAGCTGGCCTGCCCGAAGGACTGGGCGTCGAACGTACTCGAAACTACCCTCGATCGCATGCTCGTAGAACTACCGGCAAGCGCTCAGGGTGCCGCGTGCAGCACCAGATTCGCAATGCCTGCCGGCCCTATCCGGCCAGGGAAGCGATTGGCGAGCGCTTGAACAAACACGCCCGCGATTGCCGCAAAGCCGTCTGGCGTAGGGTGCAGCTCATTTGCCCACTGGTCGACCCCTGCCCCTAGCGTGCCTTGGGTCTTTACGTGAATGAAGTTCGGGTGAGCTTTTTCGAGCTTATGAAGCAACCCGTCGAACTGCCCAAGAAGATCCTTCACTATCTCGGTGTTGGACTGGAGGTTGGCCCAACCTCGATCGGCAAATCCGGGCTGGAGCCATGGTCCAGCGCATGAGACTTTTCGAGCATCGGGAATGGCGAAATCGTAGCCGTGGGCAAAAATCGGAAGCGCTTTGTCGACCTCGTCACGCGCCGCGATCAGGTCCTCATAACCTGCGCGAATCACCCCCAATATATGGCCAACGCGCGCCGTGTTGAGCGGAACGGTAGGCGATGTTGCATGACTGTTAAGCCAGAGACGGAATTGGTCGCCAGCCAAGTCATTGCCTCCGCCGGAAAACAAGATTGCATCGAACTTTCCGTTTTTTTGGTCCCTGAGTTGAGCGAGCAACTCTGTCCGGCGCGTTGTTCCCATCAGCTCGTCAGTGGCCAACCCGTAGTGCGCGAGCGACAATATTTCAGGTGCGACCGCGGGCAGCCTCTTTAGATGTGCAACGACGTCGCTCTGACCAATCTTGGGGATTGGGAATGGATAGTCGAACCAGCTATCGCCCATAGCCAAAAGATTCAGCCTGGACGGGGAAGCGCTGAGGGTGAGGTTCATGCGATCGCCCGCTCGCACCCGTGCTTGGTGCTCAACGATTCGCTGGCGCTTCTCGTCGTCGATCTCCGCCCGTAGGTCGATCGCAGTCGGCATCGGAATCCCTCCGTTTGTTGATCTCGTGCTGCCGCATTGTGTGGCCGAAGGCTAGCGATAGCAACGGCCTGCGGTGGTGTCGCCAATGTCGAACGGCTACCATCGGGGTTATAAAAATTCAATCGGCTCCAATGTAGCCGTCATCGCATTGGTCGTCGGAATGTCTGCATGCACCACGCCGACGCCAGCGCGCGCCGCAACAGGCACGTTCGCACAGACGAACCCCGTCATCGCGCGGGCGCTACCGACACTCCAGCCAAACCAAAAGCCCGAGTACCCGGCAGATCCGGAGCGCGCGAGGGTCGGATCTTCAGCACGTCGTGATACGAGCGGAAGCTGAAATTGGCGTCGATTCGCGAATCTTACGTCGGTGCGTCGTCAATCGACGGGCTTAGGAACTGTAGCCGTAGCCCCAGGATTCTTGTGGGAGTGCCTTGAGAGGCAGACGTCTGACGGGCCACACGCGCTCTCGCTTTGCATCGAATCAGGTCGATAGTCAACCCCACAAAAAGGGAGAGCCGGAGCCCATCTCGGCGCAGAATCCGCAGGCACATGTCGGTCCGCTGGAATAAGAGATGGCGCCTTTGGTACACCGCAGTTCGATCGCGTTCGTTGAGGACGATCCGACCACTCACGCTCGAATTGCGCGCGCAATCGCGGCGGACGACTCTCTGCGTCTGGACATGGCCGCCAGCACGGCGCAGGAGATAATCGATTTCCTGAGTTCGAACTCCGTCGACGTCCTGCTGGTAGACCTTGGGCTTCCCGATCTTCCCGGGCTCGAGGTCATAAGGCGATCGCGGGCCATGTGGCCGTGTTGCGCAGTGATGGTCCTCACGATGTTCGGCGACGAGACCAACATGGTCCAGGCGTTCGAGGCCGGCGCCACGGGCTACCTCCTGAAGGATGGCGCCGAAGCAGACCTTGCCAAGCATGTCCGCGAGCTTCGCGCAGGCGGCTCACCGATCGCACCAGCCATTGCCCGGCAGCTTCTCCTGCGATGGCAAGCCGACAGCCGGAAGTCCGCACCAGCCGCGGCACCTATTCAGAAAGGATCGAGCGGGAGCCTGATGGAGCCCCTGTCAACCAAAGAACTGGAGGTTTTGGATCTGACCGCCCGAGGATTCACCTATCAGGAGGTGGCATCCCGGATGCAAATTGCGGTCTCAACCGTTCAGTCCCACGTCCGCAACATCTACGGCAAGCTCGATGTTCACAACAAGGCTGAAGCTCTCTACGAGGCGCGCAACCTTGGGTTGCTTCGGTAGTTGGGCTGGGTGGATCGTCGTCGCCGTTGCCGCCCTCATCGGCGCAATCGCCTTCGCGGAGCCGGAGGAAAAGGTCCAAATCGTTGGCACAGCCTCGGCAACGCTGCGGCCCGACGGAGAGCCCCCGCAGACGCGGACGGTGCGACTGCCGTTCCGGTGGGACACGACCTTTCCCGGCCTGAACGGACGGGCGACTTACTTGATCGCCCTTCCCGAACGCCCGGAGGGCGGCGATCTGCTCTCGATCCTCGTCGAGACGCCCGGCAACCAGGCGGAGATTTTGCTCAACGGCACGCCGGTGGCCAGCCTTGGGATCCTGGGCGACCCTCGCCACGACGCGGCTAAATCGACCTACCTGATCCCGCTGCGAGCCAAGTCGATCCCAGCCAACTACGTCCTTGAGGTCATCACGACGGTCCAGCGCCAACGTGCCGGTGGATTGGGGCTGGTGAGGATTGGGCCGACCGAGCAGCTGACGCGCCTGCATGGCACGCATCAGTGGATCATTACCGCCTCCACGATCTACGCCGTGGGCTTCTTGCTGATGGGCCTCTTGGCGGCAGGCCTCTGGGTGAAGCAGCGAGATCCGCTCTATGGCTGCTTTTCTCTGGCCGCCCTGTCCGGGATCCCGAGAAACATCGATCGCGGATGGCTTGATGTCCCGGTCTCCTGGCCCCTTTGGGGCGGAATCATCGCCGTCACCTACGCCATTCATATCGCACTGATCGCACGGTTCGTCCTGTTCGCGGCCGACAAGCATCCAAAGATTGTGCTGCGCTTTCTGTACGGAGGCTTGGCGCTCGTCATCGTCCTGGCCATCGCTTCATTTAGCTTGGCGATCCCCATGCTATGGACGATTGCCCAGTTCATCCTGATCGCCAACAACTCGGCATGCGTGCCCTACATTGTTCGAGAGGCGATCGACAAGAAGTCGCCGTTGGCCTGGGCATTGATGGTGGTCGGTGTGATCACGATCCTCGCGGGCATCCGTGGTGTGCTGATGGTCCGCCTGAACCTGTTTGGCGGGAGCTGGATTACGATCACCCCACACTCAATGTTCATTTTCGTGGCCATCCTGGGGCTTATGGTGGTCGATCGCTATAGCCGTCTTGTCAAAGACTACAAGGGCCTGAACGAAAGCCTCAAGGATCAGGTGGCGGCGCGCGAGGCCGAGCTCCGCAAGACATTTGAATTGGTGGAGCGCCAGCGGCAGGACCAGGCGGTACTCCTCGAGCGCCAGAGAATGATGCGCGAGATCCATGACGGCGTCGGCTCGCAGCTGGTGGGCCTCTTGAACGTGGTTTCACAGGAAGACCCCGACAAAATGTCCATGGAAGAACACGTGAAGGTGGCGCTGGACGAGATGCGCATGGCCGTGGACTCCTTGCAAGACACGCACTCGGACCTAGGCACCGTCTTGGCAACCCTCCGGTATCGCGTCCAGGCGCGCCTCGATGCGGCAGGTCTGCGGATGCAGTGGGACGTCGAGAGCCTGCCCAGCGTTGCCGTGTCATCCCAGGAATCGCTGCAGATCCAGCGAATCCTGCTCGAGGCCTTCACCAACATCATCAAGCACGCCAAGGCAACCACGATCAAGGTCGCGGCAAGGGCGCCCGTGAACGGAAAGGTCTGCATCGAAATATCGGACGACGGAATCGGAAGGGCTCAGGCCCCGTCCAGCGGCGTCGCAGGCAGGGGAGTCGAGAACATGAAATGGCGGGCTCGCTCCATCGGCGCCGAACTCACGATCGGGCCAGGCGCTACGCAGGGGACAGCGGTCGCCCTGATTCTGGATCGGTCAGGAAGCCCAGACACCGCACCGAGGAACGCGTAGGTCGCGAACCGCGGCTGCGGCGGCAGAACCACAACGAATCACTGTCGCCTTGCTGCCCCCCCCTATGAGGGCGCCGCCGACGCAGACCTCATCATGCTTCCCGCTGACGCGGGGTCGACCTCCGCGCGGGGATGGGCAAGCAAGGCAGCCTCCTGCGCGTGAACTGCTACAAGCCTTGCCACCATATGCTTGTGCGCGGCGATCATCGGGATCTGGACTGCGCGACGAAGACGCTGATCGACGGCGAGTGCGTCTGTAGATCGACCGCAGCGTCGCGATAGACGGTGGGGAGATGCCCAACGAGCCGCGTGGCTTCGACGCAGATCGTCTTGCCACCCTCAATGGTCGCGCAAGGCCAAATAGCAGGTGCGCCGAGCTTCGCGAGGCGCACGCCTCCACGTGAGTAGGCAGAGTGGCGCTGCTTCCTACGAGGTACGGGGGATCCACCACCGCCTGGACCGTCTTGAGTCGATCGACCCCGCGCATGCTCATCGTGATAGTGGCCGCGTTCGTCATGTCTGCACCTCAAATCCCGCACCGGGGCGCAGACTTTGCGACATCTCTACTTAGCCAGAACACGACATTGCCATCTAGCCACTACATGGGGACTTGAGAACTTGAGATGAGAGGACAATTATGTTGATTTCATTGGCAGCGCCCAGTAGAAGGCTGCGGGGAAAAACGGCAGAGCGGGGAGGGCGGGGCGTCTTGATGCAGCCCCCCGGGGGATTTAAGGTTTGCGCGCTCTTCGTGCCCAGAAAAATCCCGCATGGCATGGGAAGAAGAGAACACCGCGGTCTGCCGCGGGCCTGCGACAAACTGTCGTGGCCTCGCGAGGTCGGCATCGCTGGCGCTCGCACTTGCACCCTTGCAGGAGCCTTGCCATGCCCTTCCTCGCCCCCTCGTTCGCCCGCCTGCCGCCCTTGGCTTACCTGCTCGACGACCAGGTTGAATCACGAAAAAAAATTGCTCGGCATCTGGGGGTGAGCTTTAGGACGCTGCAGCGCTACCAGGCCAGCGGCAACGCGCCCCGCGCGGTGTATTTAACGCTCTGGTTCGAGAGCCGCTGGGGCATGGCCGCCCTCCACACGCAGGCCTACAACGAAGCCCAGCAGGCCCGCGCCTGGATTGCCTCCCTGGAGCGTGAATGCGAACGGCTGCGGGGCGTCATCCGTGTGTACGAGCGGGCGCAGGGGCAGCCGGCGGCAGCGAACGGAGGGGTTTTCCACTTGGTATAAATTGCAAACGTGGACGAAGGCGACGTGCAGTCCTGGATGGGGGAGCGGCCCCGGCGAGGCTCCTCGCCGACGGGTCAAAACGCGATGTCCGGCGCGACGTGCGCATGAGCCCGGACGATGTCGAGGCGGTGCTGTCGACGCTCCGCGGCGTGAAGCGGCCCGGCAAGGAAAGGCCCTGGGGCGATGATCCGGCGTTCGAACTCCTGCTCTCGATCATCGTCGACACCGGGCTGCGCCTCAGGGAGGCCTACAAGCTGCGAGTGGACCAGGTGGACGCCAAGCGAGGTGTCCTCAACGTCGAGGGCAGCAAGGGGCACCATGGCGCCTCCAAGCCCCGCATGGTGCCGCTGAAGCGCGAGATTCGCGCGCGCATGGTCGACGGGTGCCATGGCAAGACCGGAGTGATGCTGCCGTTCTGGGACCGGAGGCCCGAGGACCTGGCGAAGTGCACGGCGCGGCTGTCGGCCAGGTTCACTTCGCTTTTCGACTACGCGATGGTTCTGAACTTCACAGAGCACGATCTGCGGCACGAGGCCTGGTGCAGGTGGGTGCTGTTGAAGGGGGAACGGGGATGGCTTTTCAACGAGACCGAGATCTGCAAGATCATGGGGTGGGCGGATACTAAGCTGATGCTGCGGTACGCGTCGTTGCGCGGAGAGGACTTGGCTGACCGATTGCTGTAGTTCAGGACGACCGATCACGAGTCAAGGGTTAGAACTGCGAGCGAATGCTCGTGAAGGCTAGGTCGAATCGCTTGTAGTTAACGGACGAGTGGAAAAGACTGTGGAGCCCTTGGCCCGGTCCTGCAGTGAGCCGTGGGCCGGGGTGGTGAGCGGTCGGCTCGAAGCGATTTGTCCAGTGTGACATTTGCATGAGCCCTAACGACAGACAGTACTGTCGACTCCCCCGTGGCGAGAAGTGGCCCCATAAGCAAAGGCCTGGGGCGTTGATCCGGTGCGGCTGAAGCGCGAGATCCGCGTGCGCGCCTTG
This sequence comes from Variovorax davisae, assembly GCF_030316845.1. Taxonomy (GTDB): domain Bacteria; phylum Pseudomonadota; class Gammaproteobacteria; order Burkholderiales; family Burkholderiaceae_C; genus Variovorax; species Variovorax davisae. The sequence continues at coordinate 115,672 of NZ_JASZYS010000003.1, read as the reverse complement.
TCGACTGGTGCCATGGCAAAGGCTGATGCTGCCGTCTGGACGACACGCCCGAGGACTTGGTCAAGTGCACGGCGCGGGTGTCGGCCAAGTTGGGTGGGCGGACGAAGATGATGCTGCGTTACGCGTCACTTCGAGGGGAAGACTTGGCGGCCCCGCTTGCGTTGATGAAAGCAACCGCAGCTTGCAGGGCGCCTTTCTACTGGCCATGCGCCATTGAAAAGCGGCACTTTTTCGCACTCTAGTCGCGCATGAGGCATAGCGGGCACAGCCTCAGGCAAAGCTGGTGTAAAAGTGTGAGCAGCGAGCCAAGTTCAGTGCTTCGTCCTGCCGAAAACTAATAATGCGCCTTATCCATCTTTCCGATCTCCACTTTACTGGTGACGAATTTCAAGCAAGAGTAATTAACGCACTTTGCAGCGATCTTCGGCGCCCGCACGCACAGTCCGCAGACGCTCTAATTTTTTCGGGCGATATTTTCAGTAAGGGTGCTACAAGCCCAGAAAAAGTTGAAGAGATCGAAAAGCAGTTCTTCGCGCCGATTCGAACTGCAATCGGCTCGTCCGTGCCAATTTTGATATGTCCTGGCAATCACGACGTTAATTTAAAGAAACGGTTGCCGCTGCACGAGCCAATCTTTGTTAGTGCGAACACGCCGGCAGCGGCGAATGAAATCGTTAAGGGGGCTGGGCAGCCAGAATACAAATCGTTATGGGCTCATCTCCGCGACTATCGTGATCTGGCAAATCGCCTCGACGAAAAATCCTATGCGGACAACCCGATTTTTTACACCAAGATGCTCAAAATCGGCGAGCTTACGGTGGGATTTGCATGCTTAAATTCGGCTTGGCTGACGCGCGGAGGCGGGCATGATGACTACGGCAAACTTCTGATTGGTGAACACCAAATACTCGAATCACTCCATGAGGTGGGGTCAGCAGATATCAAGATTGCAATCGTTCATCACACGCTCGATTGGCTTCTTCCACAGGAGAGGCCCGCTATTCAGCGAGCGCTTGCGATAAATTTTGACGCAATTTTGTGTGGGCATAATCATGATGCCAACGCGCAGAGTCTGACTACTAATCTAGCGAATATTTTTATTAGCAATACTGGTTGCTTGTATCAGAACGAAGAGTATTTCAATGGCTATTCTGTAATTAACTACGATTCAAACGAAGGCGTCTGGGTGGTTGATGCCCGGGAATACTATTTCCAAAGGCAAGAGTTTGATGAGTCGCCGAGATTTTCTGCCAACGGCCGTGCATCGTTTCGCCCATCTGGGGGCAGAGATGCCATAAAGATACTGATACCAGGCGTAGCCTTGCAGGCGGTCCAAGAGAGGGCTGATTCGCTTTTGCTTTCGTATAGTTCCTCAGACGTCGCTCCCAAAACTGCCGGGGCAATTTTCGTGGAGCCTCCTCTGTGCAGATTAAGCGAGGATGAGGCATCCGGTGAACGTGCCGAGTCTGATTTTGTGACTCTGCGAGATTTGGCAAAGTCTGACGGCCCGTTGATTTTTCTGGGAAAAAGAGAGGCGGGGAAGACCTCCTTATTGCATCACATTGCAGTTAATAGATTTACCGATTTTAGAGGAGCGGCGAGAATCGGCATCGTTATCGATTTGAATGCGCTGCGAAGATTCACGGATGCGGCCATTCTTGAGCAGGCAGTCGAGTTTTGTGGCGGAGAAATCCGTAGAAAAGACATAATTACTTTGATGGGCGAAGGGCAAGCTGTTGTTTGCATTGACAATGTCAAGCTTTCGGATAACGAGACAGCGAAACTAGTTACCGCTTTCATCTCCCGCTTCCCTAATCCAAGGTACGTGCTTAGCTCGAGCGAAGAGGTCTATGTCACGCTAAATAGCAGCGCACCTGTAAATTTTGGAGTCGATTTCCAAAAAATACACGTTCATTCATTCAAGCGAAAACACACGCGAGAGTTGACCAAGCGATGGTTCAGTGCTTCCGGTCCTGCTCTGAACACGAGGGTGGCTCTTCTTGAACGGCTGCTTGCTGCACTCAGAGTGCCTAGAACGCCGTTTCTGATATCTGTTTTACTGTGGGTGCTTGAGCAACGCCCGGACGCGCACCTAATTAATCAGGCGACTGCAATTGAAGTTCTAATCGAAGGGTTGCTTAAGAAATTGCATGAATCGAAATCAAGAAAAGAATTTGACTCCACGATTCAGCAGCACTTTTTGGCCGAATTTTCAGCGCTTCTCGATGATAGAGATTCGGAGTGGGTTGCTGCAATTGACTTTGAGCAGTTTGCGGTCGACTATTTTAAGAAGCGGGGCTTGACTGTCTCGAGCAGCGGGTTTACTAGCGAGTTGATGCGCAAGGGAATTCTTTACGACGGAGGTGATCGCGTTGGCTTTAAGTTTGATTGCTTCAGGGCATATTTTTTGGCTCACAAATTTGCAGAGTCCGCAGCGCGTTGGGAGGCAGCGGTAACTCCGGAAAATATTCATCGCTACGTCGCAGAACTTGATCTTTTCACCGGCCTCCATCGAGACAGAGTCGCGGTTTTGCGAAAGGTTCGCGCAGTTTGCGAGACTGCTTTCTCAGAATTTGAAGGAATCTATCCTTTAAGTCAGATCGATACCCTTGCTTCGCAACAAATGGACATCGATGGCGGGTTGCTTAAGGCGCTTGAAGCTCAGATATTTGAGGAGCGAGAGGCGGTCGATTCTGAACAGGGCGGAGGGCCGTTGGTCCGGGTTGAACCAAAGCACATAAATGACGTTGAATCGCGCAAGCGCCGAGGTGCGCACGCTTCTGATGTGGGGAGGCTTATTGAGACATTGCGGGCATTTTCGGTTGTATTGAGGAATTCTGAGCTTGTGGATGAAGTGTCGCTTAAGCGAGATGCTTTTAGATCTGTTCTCTTGTTGTGGTCTACTGTCACATTGGCGGCAATTGTGTCTGTACTTGAGGCACTGAAGACGGACAATTTCGTCGATGAAGAGGGAAAATCGTTTGCAATTCCGGATCAAATGAAGCACTTGATGCGTGCAATCATTCCACAAATGATGATCTCGTTCATGACTGAGAGTCTTTCCACGCCGAAGCTTCAGCTTTTTGTGCGAGAGCAGCAGAAAAGTGATCAGACCTTGATAAAGACGCTTTCGGTGTTTCTGGCATTGGATGCGGATGACGAACACGCAATAAGTATGACCGCAAGCATTCTTCAAAAATTTGGCGGCAATTCATTTGTGGTTGAGTTAATATTTTTTAGATTAATTCACTTGTATTTTTTCAAGGAGGTGCAAGGCGCAAGATTTAATGAACTGCGTAGCTTGCTAGGGACAGTGTTTGCCAAACTGAAGGGCGGGGGTATTGGCGAGACGGCATTCTTGAAATCGAGTTTTCTCGAGAGCTTGGATAAGAAGGCCTTGAAGGACAAGAAGGCAACATAGGCCCCTCTGCGACGGGCCGTGCCGATTTAGAGCTCCGGCAGAATTGGAGGACTCCGGCGCAGGATGCGTTTCGTTTGAGCAACCTGCAGTCTGGAGGGCTCGGGCGGGCGCAGGGCGATTTCGTTTAATCGCATCATCAATGCCTCACGAGGGAAGACCCAACTGCGCCCGATCTTCAGCCCAGGCAACTCGCGCCGCCGGGCTTCTTCTTCCACGGTCGTGGCTTCGCAGTCGAGAAGGCTCGCAACCTCGTCTTTGGTCAGAATTTCCCTCACGCGGTTCCTCCAATTGGCTTGGTGACGGGCAGTCGAACTGTGAGCCCTAGGCCTTCAGTCTCTAGCCCCCGCGCAAACGCGATCTCATCAAACCGATCCATGAACTGCTGCCGCCAGTCCTGCCAGGTCATCGCAGCACGCTCTGGCGGATCGAGGCGCATCCCTTCCAGCGGGCAAATCGGGGTGACCTCGGTTTCGGTGCATTTTGTGGCGGTTCGCAATGACGGCACTCGGCTGCTCACTTGAGATCCGGCTTCGCCGCGCGTTGCGCCGAGGTTCTACGATGCGCTGGCAGTAACTCATTGGGGCCTCGCCACCCAGGCGCAAAATCATCCATCCATGGCCCAGGCACTCACTTTCCCGAGTCCATCATCCATGCCACCGCGCTCACTTGGGCGGCACCCGCTCGGAAGTACCCCGCCACGGTATCCGTGCTGCGATGCCCCGTCATGGCCATCGTGTCCTGAAGGGGCATGTTCTGCCGCCCGGCCTCGGTCACGAACCCCGACCGTAGCGAGTGCGCCGAAAAATCCCCCTCCACTCCGGCGAGCGCGCACCGCGCCTTCACGATGTCCCGCACCGCGGTCCCGGAGAGCCCGTCGGTGCCGAGTTTTCCGTTCTTGAGGATCCGTCGGAAGAGGGGCCCCGAGCTGATGCAGCTCGCCTTGAGCCAGGCGTCCAGCGCTTCGGCCGCCGACCCCACCACCGGCTTCACGTCTTCCGGACGGATCTTCCCGTTGTGGTTCGTCTTCGAACTGGCCAAGGTGTACAGATAGGCGCCTTCATCCCCGCGGTGCAGGTTCTCGAACACAGCCTCTGAGACTTCCGAGCGCCGGCGCCCGCCCGAGGCCCAGGCGAAGAGGAGGAGGGCGCGATCGCGCTTGCCCTTGAGCGAGTCGTCGCAGGTTTCGAGCACCGCCTCCAGCGGCTCCTTGGTCAGCGCACGTTGCTTGTGGGGCAGGGCGTTGCGTTTCGCGTAGGCCTTTCGGGTCTTGCTCAGCAGCGCCTTGACTGCAGGGTCGACGCACGGATTGGGCTGCTTCGAAACGTGGTGCGCCATCGAGAGCACCGAGATCCGGTGCATCAGGGTGTTCAGCGCCGGCGCCCCGAGTTTTCCCTTGAAACCGGCTTCCACCAGCGCCTGGTCGATCTCGGGCGGCAGCTGGTGCTCGAGACCCGCCTTGGTCGAGCGCTGCGCATGGTCGACGATGAACTGGACGACCACAGGAACTGCCACCGGCAGCGCCATCTGCCGCCCATACCGCGCGCCGAACCAGGCGGCCCAGTAGCGCATGGCGGCGCGGTACGCCAGACGGGTGTTGTCCGATTCGCCCTCGGCCATCAGGTCGTGCGCGGCTTCCTCGGCCATGTCCGACAGCTGGCCGGGATCGAGCAGCGCGTGGTCGCGTTGCAACGGCACCAGGGCCTTGGAGACCTTGGGCACCTCAGACGGCGGCACTTTTTCAGCAGATTTCATGGGCGAGCTCCAGCGGCATTGGCTTCACGGACGACGGCGCTCCACAATGTAGTTCTAGTTATTCGTTTGACATTCAGCGTCGGCCCGTGGAATTTCCCCCCCAGGGAAATCGGTGCGCTCGGAAGCGGGAGCCAAAGAGATTTCCTGGTAGCAGTCGAGGCAATTTCTTTGTCAAACTTAGAGTTGAAGGTAGTTTCTTCGGCAAACACCGAGCAGCTAACCGCATGCTCGTCGAAGAGGTCAGACTGCGCCCATGGATCGATCGTAGCGATGACGGCACCACTGCGGGATGACGTAGAGACCACAGGCCGAGTGAGCGATCCACATGGGTTGGAAGCCATGCGCTGACCGAGCAGGGAGTCGCGTTGCCGAGAACGAACAAGACTTGCCAAATCGTGGGGCGTCGCCTATTTTTATTTTTTTCGAAAGGCTCGGTCATGCTGACGTAGACGAAAACTGAGAGGGGCAGCTCGATTGCGGCGAGCTGCCCCTTTTTGCCTCAGAAGCTTTCCTGGTTCGGAATGCGCTGTAAATATAGCGCAGAGGGAAGCCTTTTTCCAGTTTTCTCAACGACGTGAGCATGGTCGTGAATGCGCTATGGATGCAACGACCATCAAATCCGCTCGCGGACGCTCCCCGCTCAAGGCTTCAAGTTCTGTTCGCGCCGAGGTACAGAAGCGGGGAAAACGGCCCGGTAACCTCTGCTACTTCTACGGCGCAAAGGTGGATAGGGATTGGGTGGCAAGGAGTTCGCTCGAGCTCGCGGCCATGCTGCACGCCGAGGCCTCCCAGGACATCCTCTCGTACAGCTGCGACCCCGATCTGATCTGGTCCGAGTTGTCGTCGGCGGGCTTCATAGGCTCCAGGCCGGACATGCGCCTTCAGCGCCGCGGGGCTCCCCCTGAGCTGTGGGCGGTCAGGCATCAAGCTGCAGTGCGAAACGACCCTTGCGACCAAGGACGAATGGAGACCCAGGAAAGCCACGCGAAGTCCGTCGGCTTCTCCTGGAGGTGGTACACGCAGGACGACGCCGCGCGGGAGCAGGTGATGCTGATGAATTGGCTCAGCGTCAACCCGCTCCTGCTTCAGTTTCGCTCCCTCGAGGTCGACGCGCTGCGCGAGGAGATCTCCAGGCTGGTGATCGCCCGCGATGGCACGACCGTCCGCGATGTCTATGCCGCCGTCCACACGCCACGGGCCCATGCTTTCGTCGCACTGATGCGTGGCCACCTGCGGCGGTCGCTCACCGTTGAGATCACCAAAAGGGCGTTTGGCCTGTCCACGCCGGTCATCCCGTGGAGCGAATCGTGAGACATACCGCAAGCCGGGCGATCCGCCTCGAAGAGCTGGACCTGCCTCATGCGCCGCTGCCGGACACTGAACTTCTGACGCCCGGCAAGAGGGCGCAGTACGACAAGCTTCGATGCGCCCTGGAGGCCTACTGGGGCGGCATGCCGCCAAGGGAGGTGTTGCGTCTTCATGGGGTCAGCCGACAGCGACTCAGCTATCACGAGGAACGCTTTTTCCTTCCGCACGCCGATGGACGCGTCTGGGGGTTTCGCGCGCTGATCTCGGGAACCCGAATCAAGAACTACGAACGCGAGCAGCCGTCGAACAGGGAAACAATCAGCGATGGCGCCGGTGCCGCAGGCAGCTTCACCCAGCTTCTCAAGGCCTATCCGTCCGCCAGGGCAGTTCTCGACAAGGCGATCGCAAAGGAGGAGGGGAAGGAGCCCGAATCCATCGCCCTCAATCGGGCTGCGCTGCACCGAGCGTTCTTGGCTGTGCTGCGCAACGAGGGGGTGGGGCCGACGCAGTATCCCCTTTGCACAGCCACGTGCGCCTACGAGGCCATGCGCAACTACGTTTTGGACGGAATCCGAGACAGAGGCACCGGTGCTGCGCGCCAGGGAATCTTTGGACAGGACGCGAATGATGGTTTGGATGGCGGCAGTGGCAAGACCGGCTGGCTTCAACCGCTCTTGCCCTGCGACATTGCCTGCTACGACGAGCAACAACTCCCGGCCATCGGCACGGTCACGTTCGAGCACGAAGGCCAGCAATTTGTCCTTCCCATGGAGCGCATGTCGCTCTGCGTGCTGGTCTCGCAGCACCCGAAATGCATCCTTGCATATCACCTCTCCCATCGTTCCCGCGTGTCATCGGCCGATTTCCTCGAAACGTTCAACAACCTATTGACGCCATGGAGCCCGAGGGAGTTCAAGGCGCTTCCTAAGCTCGCCTACAAGGAGGGGGCGGGACTGCCCAACGGGGTCATCCCTGGCTTTCTCGAGGGTTTGCGTATTGCCCTGATCAGGCTGGACAACGATCTGACGCACTACGCCGATGCGGTCCTCGTCTACCTGCGGGAATTGCTCGGCGCGGCGATCGAGTTTGGGAAGATCAGACGCTGGCTTACCAGGTACGCGGTAGAACAGGTCTTCGCCGCACTTCAGAAGGAACTATCGCGACTCCCATCGACCACCGGCAGCGGTCCGGCGGATCGCCACGTCCACGACCCGGCCGGCAATGCCGTGAAGTGGAACGTCTCGTTCGAGGAACTGTCCGAGCTGGTCGAGGTCATCGTCGCCAACTTCAACGGCGCCGCGCGAAGGGAGTTGTACGGCGCGACGCCACTCGAAGCCCTGCATCGTGAGTGGGCGGGGCGCCACGCCGAAGGAAGCGCCATTCCTGGCTACCTGCCGACATTGGCAGAACACCTCCCTTTGCCGGTCGGCATCTGCAAGGTCACGATCCGCGGCAGCGAAAAGAAGGGCGTTCCTCCGTACATCGAACTGGATCATGCCAAGTACACGAGCGACATGCTCCATTGTGCTTGGCATCTCATCGGCACCCCGATGATCGCCCTGCTTCAGAGGGATCATCGCCTCATTCAGATCAGGTACCCCGATGGCTCGAGCTTCGGCCCCGTCAATGTCACAGGACACGGGTCGCACAGCTTTCACGATCGGGCGACGCGGCAGGAAGTCGTTCGCCTTCACAAGCAACGGGCCATTCAGTACGCGGGCTCGGACGACCCGATCGAGGTCTTCAAGGCGCACAAGGTGGAGCAGATGCGCACCCATGCCAACAGAAACCCAGGCAAGGTCGTTCGGGGCTCCAACAAGGTCCTTGCCACCCTGAGGGGCGGCGCCCCGATCGGGCCGATTTCGAGCGCGCCCGCGGCACCCGTCGCACCCGCACACGCTCCGGACGACCGATCTTTGGACCAGCACCCGGCTGGCGGCGCAGGAGAGTCTGAAATGATCGAGGAACTTGTGTACCGTCAGGCCCACCAGGCCAAACACCCGATCGCCCGGCGCAACGGGTATCTGCTCTCGACCACCATGCTTGAAGTCGCCAGGAAGCTCATCTTCACCTGGGTCGAACTCGGCAAAAGCGGCCTCGCTTTCGCCGGCTCGTCGCGGGCAGGGAAGTCGACAGCGCTGCGTGCCATCTCGGCTGCACTGCGCCAAGCATTCCCGGACCTTCTGTTCGTGGACTTCAGTTCCGAAACGCAGACCCCTACGGACCGCTATGAGCGCCTGTTCACCCAGTTCATGGAACAGCTTGCCAGGGGCAGTTCCCTGCGGCGTCGCACCCAGGACTGCCACGCCTTGGCCAACTGCCTGATGTCGATGTGTCGCGACAGTGGCGCGGCCCACTGCGTCGTCCTGCTGGACGAGGCTCAAAGACTCGGCGTGCACCAATGGGAGGCACTCTCCATTCTGTGGAACCGCCTCGAGATGAACAACTTCGGGATGTGCGTCTTCTCTTTCGGCAGCGAGGAGCTGCGCCACAAGTCCAAACTCATCCAGGATGGGGCAGGCTCGCAGGGGGTAGCGGGACGCATCTTCGTGAAGGTGTTCGACTTCGATGGTTTGCGTACGCGCGACGAACTCAAATTGCTCTTGGCGCAGTTCGACGAAAAGCTCCAGTTTCCGGATGCGCAGTGGCCGTTCACGCGGTATTTCGCTCAGGCGGCGTACGACAGAGGTTGGCGCCTGGCCAACGAGGCGGACTCGTACTGGCAGGCACTCTGCACTCACTCGTGCATTGACAACCTTGGAAACGGGCGGGGCATATGCATGGAGTGGGTGGTCGATCCGATCCACTATGTCCTGAAAGACTGCCTGAACAACCCGCAGTGCATACCCGGAACCACTCCACTGGATTGGGCCAAAGGTCTGGAGTTGCTGCGCCCCAAGAAGATCTATTGAAGCATTCGATCTGGATCTGGCCAAACTCGTACTGGCGCCCGTCGGAGAGTGCTTGGCTGACAGCACACAAATTCGGCTTCCTGAACGGAATCGACGGGAGAGTCCTCGGTCGCGTCTTGGCGGGCGTAGACCCAAGCGGGGAGCAACTACCAAGAAGTGCCCCGGTGCGCCTGTTCAACCGCATCGCCCAAGAACGACGATACGGCAACAGGCCCGGCGGGCGGTACGATGTGCTACGGGCTCATACGCTGGACGAGCTCTTCGGACCACATCGGCGCGCGATCTGCGCGCCCCGCCTGCAACTTTGCCCTGTATGCATCGAAAGGTGGTTTCATTCAAGCCTCCATCAACTCGAAGGACTGCGATCGTGCCCGCTTCACGGCGTCGACCTCGTTTCTTCCTGTCCAGGCTGCGGAAGGAAGATCTTTCTGGACGATACGCCCGACTGCCTGCGGCATCCTCTCTGCTGCCATAGGTGCGGGCGGCCTTTCGCAGGCCGCGAGCCACGTTTTTGTGAGCTTTTTGCTGAGAGGGAAGGGGGGACCTCAAGGGCGGCAACTCGCATTCAGAGCGAGATCGCGATGAACTGTCGATCAAGGTCATTGTCCAGCGTGGATTCGAACGGGGTCTTGCCAGTGGTCGACGCGGTTTCCCTTGAAGCCCTATTGGATGGAACGCCTGTTCGTCAGCGACTCGAACTGAGGGGATCGCTAAAGGTTCAGGTACACGAGCCGCCCTCGCTGAGCTTTCAGTTCGCGGCCTTGGAGGCTGCGCTCCCTTCAACCATCGCGTGGCTTCGTTCTATGGGACGGCATCGCGCAGACGAGTGAAGGTCTCTGCGGACACCGGCGACTCAAATCCTTACTTATGGATAGGGGTGGATAGTGCTCTGTCAGACGACAGCCTTGTGTACAAAAATCGGCTTAGGGGTGAGGACGGAACCCAATGATCAGTACGGGTGGCACCTTGCCTTGGTAGTCCGAGGGGAGTGTATCCACCTGCCTTACGGCCATCAAGACCGCGTCATCCCAGGACTTCGTTCCACTGGAGGCGAGCATCTTGAAGCTGAGAATTCTGCCGTCCGGCTCGCTTCGCACCTCAACTTCCGTGGCGGGGTTGGATCGAAGCGACGGAGCCATAAGCAGCTCCTCTGGGAAGTGGACGTACGGCTTGAAGACGGCGTTCACCCTATCTCCGTAGCTTAGCCATGGGGTCGGAGGAAGCCTTCGTGTAAGCGGGCCGACGCATCCCTTGCCGTCGGCGCTGACACATACCCGGATGCTCGCCCGGTCCGCCGCCATCAGGACGTATCGCACGTACGTCTGTCCCTTCTTATCTGTGGAGGGGCCGGTGCAATCGTCCTTGCGGTTGTCCTCGTCGACTCTCTGGGTGACCCGAATCACGGGAGGTTCTCCCTGAAGGTCCTCGGCGAGGAAGCGCCCCTTCAGCAGCTCCTGGTTACTCGAGCTGTAAAAGAATCCGGTCTTGGCGAATTCGTAGCGCTCTAGACATCTGCCTTCTGCATAGAACCAGGCGCCGAGCACACTGGCGCCCTGAGTGCTTTCTAGCGCCGCGACGCTCGGGGAAGCACCCGGGACACCTGAGGAGCGAATTGGAATTGGGGCATTGCATCCGGAGGTCAGGATCGAAGCCAGCGTAGCGAGGATGAGTGAACGCATTGACATCATTCTATGGAGGTCCGCCGGAACAGCGAGCTTGAGATTGATGGCCGTGCGGCTGCTTCGCCCCCACGCGCTGAGTGAAAATGTGGCCGGCCGTCAACGTGTAGCTGAGCTATACGGGCAGGAGGCAAGGATTCGACGTTCCCGCTGCCGATCTATTTCCGATCCGGAATTGAACTCATGAAGTTGGCTTTCAGTATTTTGATTCTCGTGACTTCGGCCCTTGGCGGATGTGCGGTGGATCGAACCAACGATGCCTCCGCGATGGGTCCTCTGGTCGTTGCCCCTCAGGCGCTTCACGGCAAAAACAAGCCGCCGATCTACCCCGCCATTGCCAAACAAAATGAACAAGAGGGTCGGGTAGTCATTCGTGTCTGGATTGACGCCGAAGGACGACCTTCGAAAGCTGGCGTTCGGGAGTCGAGCGGACACGTGACTTTGGACCAAGCAGCGTTGGATGCAGTTCGCGCTTGGGACTTCTTGCCGGGCCGTCGCAATGCCGTAACCGAGGGAATGTGGTTCAACATTCCAATCAGTTTCAAGCTAGCCGAGAGGAAGATCGTCCGCGAAGGTCTGGATGCTCCGCACGATCGACGACAAACTGAAGGAATGAAGCCGCAGGCAGGGAGAGTGCTGCCCTCCTCAATCGGAGGCGCATCTGCGCAGGACTCGCCATCTCGCATTCCGCAGAATGCGAGTGTCTGCGATCGCATCTACGCAGACATCGCCAAGGCGCCGGAGGAGCTGCAAGCGGTCTTGGATCGCTGCGACTGGGATACGGATGCCTTCGTTGTTGCGCTCGGAAACCTAAACCGGATGCCGCCCCCTGCTGGGCTCAAGTCCATAGTACTCAAATCACGCGTCGATGGACGACACGCTCTTGGCGTGACCTACGAAATTGACGTTTTCTTCAACCCGCTACAAGCGTATCCGCATCCAATCGCGTTCGCAAAACTGGAGCAGTTGATTGCAAAAGTGAGTACGGCGTATGAAGTAGATCGCATCGAGATCGTCGGCTACTCCGATCCCAACGAGCGAGAGGAACTGGCGGAGATGGCGCTAGATTCAAAGCGCGCCGAATTCATGCGCAGGTACTTTGTTGCTGCGGGTGTCCAGCCGGAGCGCATCACTACGACGACCGGCGCCTCGAGGAACGAGAACACCACAATCGGTCGTGCACGAGATCGATCGGCGGCAGTCAAGGTTCATGTGCTTCGGCAAGATTGACCCCGTCCTGAGACGACGAGCGGCCAAGACGCGACATCGCGTCGACCTCAACTTCAGCTTCCGCCCCCGCGAAGTCTTCAATCGACAAACCGCATGTCATCGACCAAGGCTTAGTCCGTTCCCTCAAACACGTGGAGCAGGATGGTTGCAGTGCTTGACCGACGGGGGCGATAGCGGTTTCCGACGGACTTCGCCGGCAGGAGGGGGTGATTCGGCAGACCGAATGCGACCAACCACCAACCGAACTTTTTCGGCGGGAGGAGGCGTCCCGCCTGCACCTCAGTCGCCGGAGCACCGTCGCGCCTTGGGATTTGGCCTATTCAAATTCGTGGCGGCCTAGCTCTGGTCAATCAATCCGATGTTACATTGGGATGTAACTATCTGTTTTTTTGAGGGCTGAAGATGGGTGGAAGAGGACGAGCGGTTCGCCGTGGCGGGACAAGTCGCACACAGCGAGGGCACTGCCGGAGAGGCGTGGATCGTGCGCTCAAACGGGCTTCCGCCATGTTGGCCGTACTTCTCCTGGCGGGATGCGGGCATCGGACGCTTTCTGACGCACCCAGCGATGGGACCCGGGTCATCATCCAATCCGTTGGCGACGTCGGGGTCCGACTTACACGCACCGACAGCAACCGGGAGGCGGCGCCGTACATCCTGAAAGTCAACGGCGCCGTGATCGGCAACGATTTGACGGGCTTGGCGACCCACGTCGTCACCAAGCCTGGGAAGGTACAGCTGTCCATCCGGTGCTTGCTTCCCGGCAGTGCCATCGATCAAGCCCCTCATAACGCGCCCGCCCCCTTTTCCAGAAGCCCAAACGGCGAAGGAAAGATCAGCGGCGTGAGTCGCCAGGCGTTTTCGCTCATCGAACTGACGGACGAATTGGCGGCCGGATCGAGCTACGACCTTCGATGCGCGGCGATCGGTGCGAATCGCGCTCGCGCGTGGCTGACTGTGAAAAAGGAAAATCAATGAGATTGCCCATTACGCTGCTTGTGACGCTGGCTCTATCCGGCTGCAACGCGCCCTACATGATGGGCGACTACAAGGCGCCGGACACCGGCCCCGCAGCAGTGCTTCAGATGAGCACGCCCCAGGCTTCCGGGATTCTTCGTTCGACCGTGTCCGGCAGTTCGTTCTGTGGGAAGACGTACTACCTCGATCGAATCAAGGTCGAGCAGGACGGCAACCAGGGCGCCTTGATGAAGATCGAGGCGGAAAAGCCCATGGACATCACCATGATCTACAGCGCGGCGTTCGAAGGCCCGTTTTGCCGGATCAACTTCTCGTTCTTTCCAAGGAGGAATGCCAAGTACGATGTCGAAGTCGATTCCGTAGGGAAATACTGCTATGTCCGAATGTTCCGCGAAGACAAGCAGAAGGGCTCGGTAACGAGGGTCAAGGACGAAACGTTCCGACAGGTCTACCCAAGCTGCACGTGAAGCCCCCCGGTGAACGGGCGATCGGTGCGGGAGTCGTTTGATGCGGGGCATCGACCGACGCAATGTGACTGGTCGCGAAAAGCTCCCTTCGCGCAGTCTCGAAGATCGACCATCAGAGCGATACAGAAGACCTTATCAACATCGACATGCGGCTCGATGTACGTCCGGAAACTTGCGTTGCAGCGCCGACATCGAGTTTCTTTCTGCACCACAGGGCAGAACCGGTCTTTGACCCCCGCAGGCACTCCGACCAGAACACTCACTTTATGACATCACTATGACCTTCCGGCACGTCACTGCAACGCTGGCCATCACTCTGTCGACTTTGGCTCTTGCCGAGGATCAGCCCACGCGCGAACCGATACCGCGGGAAGATCTTCAGTCGTTGGCTGCAACGTACCAATTGCTCCGGGACTCCTTCGTGAAGCCACTTTCCGGGGAAGAGATCATGCAGGCGGCTCTGCGCGGGATGCTGCGCGAGATCGACGACGAGGGCGGACAGTTCTTGATGAAGGAGGACCTGGCCGATCTCGCCACACCTCCGGGCTATAGAGGCGGCGCAGTGGGCCTCGAAATGCTCTCGCGCAATAGCGAAGTTACCGTGATCTCGCCCATCGCGGACAGTCCAGCGGAGAGGGCCGGCATCCGACCCAACGACGTGCTGCAGGCGATCGACGGCACGCCTATTCGGGACAACATCAAGCTAGCCTTCAGAATGCTGCGCGGCCCACTGGGCAGCAGCGTGACGCTGACAATGCGCCGCCCTGGCATCGAGGCGCCCAGGGAAATCAAGGTCGAGCGACAAAACGTGCAGGGTGCGTTCGTGCGGCTGTCGATGGTTTCTCCCGAAATTGCCGTGCTGCGCGTCTCGGGGTTCAGGGACAACACACTCCAGCAAATAGCGCGCGAGCTCAACACGCAATGGCGCACGCAGCCATTCAAGGGGTTGGTGTTGGACCTTCGGCGCAACACGGGCGGTCTACTCGATGTCGCCGTCGGCACCGCATCGCTGTTCCTGCCGGCGAAAAGCAGGGTCATGGAAACGCAGGGACGCCGCACCGAATCGAACGCCGTCTATTTCGCCGATCCTGCTTACTACGCACGAGGAACCGACCCATTCGCTGCGGTGCCCCCCGAGATCCGGGCGCTCCCGCTAGTCGTCCTCGTGGACGAAGGAACGGCCTCAGGGGCGGAGATCGTGACGGCCGCCTTGCGTGATCACAAGCGCGCGCGCATCGTTGGCCGCAAAACCTTCGGTCGCACGAGCATCCAGACCGTGACGCCGCTGGGCCCTGATCGTGCAGTGCGATACACCTCCGCCTACTGGTTTCCCCCCTCGCAAGAAAAGCTCGAAAAAATCGGTATTACGCCAGACCGCATCGTGGAAGCGGTTGATTTTCAAAAGGAAATCACCGAGGCGACTTCTGAGCTTCGCGCGAAGCTTCAGTGAGTCATGGAGGCCCGCAAGTCCCTGAGAACCTCGCTGCTCCCGCGCCTGATCGCAGCGGTACTCGCGGCGTCGACCAACAGCAGTCCGACTTTTGTAGGCGTCGAGAGGCGGCCAATGGCGGCCGCTCGTTGCGGCGCTCTTCCGGCGCGGCCATTCTGCGGCAGACCGCCTTCGTCAGTTCGTCGGCGGGTTACCTCGACTTCCGCTTTGACGCTTCGTCTGGATTCCTGCCGTTGCCATTGGCGTCGTCTCCTTGGTCGCCTTCGTCTAACCAGGCGGAATTCGACCACCGCGGAATTACGTCACGCCCGGGGCAGATTCCGGACTGTCAGGATCAAAACTGCATCCTCGCGTCGGCGGTTTTTGCAAGCGGTCTCTTGCCATGCGATGGGTAACCGATAGACTGGCTCGGCTATAAAAGTCGCGGCCCAGACTATGGGAGGCGCAATTTAGCTAGTCCTCACTTGCGCTTTCTGTCGATTTCGAATTCTTTCCATTTTATTGTGGCCAGGTTCGAGTTGACGCTCGCCACACCAACAAAGACAACCTATGGCCTTCCTTCGCGCGTCGCTGCTTGTCGTCCTGGCTTTCATGTCGGCTTGCGGAGGCGGAGGGTCCGCTGGAGGAGGTGGCAGCACGACCAGTGGCGGTGTCCAGACCCTGCAGGTTGGGTTGACTTGGCCCAATCGGGATGTCTATCTGTTCAAGGACTCCGTGGTTATGCCCGCGTTCTTCGGATTCGATGGCCACGCGCCAATCTGCGTGGCGACCGCCGGCAAGCTGCCCGCCGGTATGGTGCTCGGCAGCAATTGCGCGATCGTTGGGCGCCCCACCGAACCCGGGAGCAACTTCAACATCAGCATCCGGGTTGGCGCCTCTGGGGTGTCAAACACGATCCAGTCGACTGTCACCGTCCGCGTGCTGGCGCCTTCTGCACGCTACATGGCTCGCACGATGAGTCAGAATGCCTTCTCCATCGGCGAGACGGTGAACGATGTCGTGACGATCTCCGGATGGGAGGCGCCGGCCGACGCGGAGATTGCGTGGGTCTACACGCTCAAGAGCGGCGCTCTGCCACCAGGACTCACGCTGAACGCCAACACCGGCGCAGTGGTCGGTACCACGACCTCTGTCGGCTCCTTCTCCGCCGAAATTGGCGCGCGGATGAGCACGAAATTCGGGGCCTACGAGACGGTGGCGACGTATGCCGTCAACGTCGGCGTGCCAGGCTTCGGCTACGTCAACACGGGCGGCACGGGGCAGAGCCTTAACGGAATGAACTCGTACATCGGCCAGCCTTTCTCCGCCGAAGTCAGTCTCAGCGCCACGGCGCCTGCGGGCAGCATCCTCAAGGACTTCGCGATACCTGCTGTGCAACTACCCGCCGGGCTGACGATCGACCCCGCCACCGGTCGAATCGCCGGAACGCCGACGACGACCTCGGCAAACCTATCCATCCTGGTGAAGGCCACCATCGTCACCCCGGGCGGCGCGAGCAATCCCACCCAAACGAACTTCGGCGTGAGCGCTAGCCGACCGATCCTCATTCGCCATGTCTCGAGCACCGTGCCCGTCGGCACGGTAGGCACGCCCATCTCTCTGAATCCCATCATCACGGCGATTAGTTCACTGCCCCTGACGGCGCCGACATACAACTATGCGAAGCAGCCAGGACCGTGCTCGCTTCCGACCGGTGTTTCGATCGACCCCGCGACAGGAGTCGTGTCGGGCACCCCGGGTACGGCTGGAAATTTCATCTGCTACTTGGACATCACCATCACAAACGCGGGAATCAGTTGGCTGCAGCAATCGACCCTGCTTACCTTCGCCATCCGCTAGTGCGGCCTAACTGCGGCGACTCAATCATCAGCGAACTCCGACGCACCGGGATCGACCGTCGCGTGCTCGCTCCTCCTATGCCTGCTGATTCGGACTGGCGGTCCGGTGGCTCTGGCTCGCCTGCGATGCCTTGACGCAACATTGTCTGCAGCGCTGGGTTTGAAGCGCGTGCGCACCAACTGCGCGACCGTCAACAATCGAGTACGGATCAGTCCTTTGTTAGGGCTTGCAGCTAGAGCGGAAGTCCGCCTACGCGGCCGGAACAGGTCCGTGAGAATCCTCTTTTATTGCGCACGTACATTCACTTCCATGAGCCTCATCAGAATCAGCTTATTCTCCTTGGCTTCGCGTGTCGGTCTTCTGCTTTTGACTTTGATATTGACGAGCTGCAGTACGACCCGAACCCTTCAACCGACTTCAGCTCCTGGCGACGGGAAGGCACTCGTGTATTTCATTCGCAAGAGCTATCCGCCATATGTGCGGGAACTGCGATTGAACGTGAACGGAAACCTCGTAGCGACGATCTCGAACAATGACTTTGTGGCAGTCAATGTTCCAGTCGGAAGGAATACGATCTTGCTTGAGGTCAATGACGGCAAGCCATTCTCGTTCCAAATGCCGATCGATCGAGCGGAGCCGAAGTACGTGATTCTTACGGGAGATGTGAAGAAGGTTGGACAGGCGATGACGGGCTACCGGGAGTTCACCGTGTACTTGAACTGGATCCTAAGGGCGAATCCGGTTAGTCGGTCCGAGGCTGAATCAGCAGTCGCCGAATTCGGCAAGCGCCTAGAGTGAATGCCTGTTTTGATCGGATCGCGCTGCCACCACCCTATATTTAACATAAGCTGCATTGCATGATTTAAGCCGTTGATTTATAACGACTTTTCTTCCGCACCAAGAGATTGCCATCACGCGAGATCGCGATGGTCAGCGTGAGCTTGTGGTTGTGGTTGTAGTCCAAGACTCAGGACGTTGAGTCGGGGCGCTGCCCGGGCTCGGGCCGCCGATGCAGGCCCGCGTCAGAGCGTTCGTGTTCAAGCATTTGATCGCGCGCGTTGGGCGGCTAACTGCCCACATCGTCGTCGGGCCTCGCGCACGAGCATCGCCCAGCGACGCTCGTTCCCAACCGTGGAGCTTCGCAGACTCGTTCAGTGCCGCGGGCAACTCGCGAGGACCCGAGGGCCTCCGCCCACCGCTGGCAGCTCTAGCGGGCCCGAAATCCCAACTGCCGTCCTTCGGCGGCCGGACTCCCGGGGCGGACCCCACCTTGGCTCTGGTTACCAACGGGGCACACCCCACGGCCTGCAAAGGAATTACCTGAACTTTGTCAAACGAATTACTAGAACCGCATGTCGTTCCGTTATTCGTCACACATGCCATGTATGATGTCTTACGTATATTGTAAATATATTTCGATAATCCATTATTATCGAAAGTAAAACCTCAGGGAAGGAACCCGCATGGATCCGAGAAGTTCGAGCGCCAACATCCTCCCGATCCGCAGCGCCGGCCGCGGCATCCAGGAAGCCCAGGTTTGGGAAGCGGCCGACGCGCTGTTGCACGAAGGTCTACGCCCGACCATCGAGCGCGTGCGCCAAAAGATCGGCAGCGGCTCACCCAACACCGTGAGCCCCATGCTCGAGCGCTGGTTCGCCACGCTCGGCAAGCGCTTGGACGGCCATGGCGCAAATCTGGCCGCCGGCGAAGCGCATCAGCTGCCCCTGGGCATCGTCCAGGCCGCCAAGCTGTTCTGGGAGACCGCCCGCCGCGAAGCCGACCAAGCGCAGGTTCAGAAGACCGAGGCGACCCGCCGCGAGCTCGAGCTGCAGCGCAGCGCCCTGGCCCGGGAGGAAGCGGACCTGCAGCAGCGCGAGACCTCCTTCGAGCAGGCGCGCGTGGCGCTCGATGAAGCGCTGGCGTCCTCGCGTCAGGCGGTGACGGCCATGGAGGCCCAGATGCACGCGCAGCAGCAGGAATCCGCTCGCCTTCTCAGCGACGCCGAAGCCGAGGTGCGGCGCCTGCGCAAGGCGTTCGACGAGGCCGTGGCCAGCAAGGAAGCGCTGCGGGAGAAGGCAGCAATGGAACTGGGCACGGCGCAGCGCGACGCCAGAGAGGCCGAGCAGCGCCACGTTGCGCACGAGCGCCGGCTACTGGCCGACGTCGACCGGGAGCGGGTCGCAGCGCGCCAGGCCTCCGGGGACCTCGTCAAAGAGCAGAAGGCGCGGGCGGCAGAACACGAGGCCGCACGTACCGCGCAGGCCGCGGCAGAGCAGGCCCTCCGAGCCGAGAAGGCCGCGCACCGCGAGGCGGCCGCCACCTGGTCCCGCCAGCATCAGGAGGGCCAGGTCGAACTGGCGACACTGCGCGAGCGCGCCGCCGGGGCAGAGCAGCGGGCCACCGACCTGGCCGCGCAGCTCGAGCGCCAGCAGGGGCAGGCCGAGCGGGAGATTGCCCAACTGGGGGAGGGACACGCGGCGACGATGGCAGCCCTGCGCCAGCTCGAGGCGAGCCGAAGCAGCGAAGGAGCAGCGAAGCCCGCGCCCGGCCGTGCCGCTAGGGGCAAGAAGACGTCGGAATGAGTGCGCACGGGCAAAGACAATAGCTTTTCATGTCGCCTTTCAACGAGCAGAAGGCGGCCTAACTCGTGGATGGGCTCAGGACTGAGCTCCGACTGCCGAGGACCTATTGGACCGATTCAGGAAGATGCGCCATCTGAAGGGCATTGGGGCCCCGCCCTCGCCTCTTCTTCAGGCCCACCCTTTCCCGCCGAACAACTCGCCTATCCCTCCCCTCCCTTCGATAGACCTCCTCGACGAAGAGTTGGCCGAGCTCAACCGGCACGCGGGCGCAAACCCCCTTTCGAGGTTGCTTGCAAACCCCAGGTGGAAGGAGGAGTCGGCCATCGACTTCGCCCATACGTCTGCGCAGATCGAGGGCAACACCTATTCGCACGCGGACACCATAACCTTGCTGAAGATGGGCCGCACCGCGGGCGGAAAGAGCTTTGTTGAAGCCCAGATGATCGTCAACCTGCGCAGCGCCTACGAGTTGGTTCTAGGCGACGCCTCGGCATTGGTCCACGCGGGCGTCGAGGGCGTGAGGAGGATCCACTCCGTGTTGATGCGAGGGATCTTGCCGGACGATCAACTCGGCGCAACGCGTAAGACCCGGCGGGTACGCATCTCCGGCACAGAGTACAGGCCGCCCGACGCCCCCCCGTATCTGGACAAGCAGGCTGCCCGCGTCCAGGAGAACATTGTTCGGGCAGCCAACCCCTTCGATGCTTCGGTTTACGCAGCGTGCGCGCTCTCATGCTTGCAGCTCTTCGAGGATGGGAACAAGCGAACGTCGCGGGTCTTCCAGATCGCGATCCTGATCGCCTCTGCCGCCGATCCAGTTCCCTGTTTCGATGATCGAGGCCTACATCAGCGCCCAGCTGACTTACTACGAGATCGGTGACCTGCTAATGCATCCCCCTTCGTGCTCGACGCATACCGCAGCGCCTATCCGGTCCAAGAACCCGAGGAGCGTATCGCCGCGGCCAGCTCCGACTCCGTCGAAAGGCCCGCGCCTCCCGCCCCGGAGACTCCGGGCGGCAGCAGCAAGGGCTGAATGCGTCCGCGAGTGAATTCGATCCAGGCACACTTCCGCCTGGACTCGACTCACCCTCCGAACTAGGACCCCTGAGCCCCCTGCAACCGGTCGGCCTCTCGCGCCAGCGCTACCGCGTCAGCGACTTCCTTGGTGGAGAGCGGGCCCGCGAGCTCCACCTCGCCTGAAAGTACGCTCGCGAGTGCAGCACTACCGGCCTTCCCCGCCAGCCAAGCGAACGCTGACGTGATGGACCCGCCGCCGAACTTCGCGAGCAAGGCTTTGCCCGCAGCAAGGCGGACCGACGCGAATGGCTCGTGATCCATTGCGGCAGACGCCTGCCGCACGATGAGGGAGAACGCCTCCAGCTTGTCGGCCTCGGTCCGCAGCCGCCGGGCCTTTGCCGCGCTGTGGGCGGTGTGCCCGAGGAGCGCCGATTCGAATGCCTCGATGAATACCTGGATCTCTCGACCTTCCTCCCACCCCGAATCTCCCCGCGATAAAACCACGACGGGGCGTTGGCGTGCTGCCGTAGCGCGCGCGGCCGCCGCATTGGCCAGGTCGGCGTATGCCGGATCCCAAACAAGCAGCGGCGCATGCTGCGAGCCATGCACCGCCCAGCGGCCATCGATGTTCAGGAACCGCGTGTAGGTGCCCGGGGCCCCGCCGTTCCTGTCAAGCTCCAAGGTAGCTGAACGGTGATCAGAAAGGGTGAGCAGAAGGTACTGGCGCGGAGGCATCGGATCGCATGGGCAAGACAGGGGACACGATTGTCCACGCTCATTGGCCGCTACCCGCCCTTCTCAGTTCCGGCGGGCTCCCCCGTTCAAAGACTTCAAGAATCGACAGGCCGCGACTCATCGGCCGCGAGCTTGCCTTCAAACCTGTCTACAAGCCGTGCAGATTGGCGATTGCGATATGGCCCTATTGGCGGCTCTCTGAATCCTTCTGCCTTCCGCCGCTGAGCGGACAGAACTGCGTTGAGCGCATCGAGCGTGCCCTCAGACCGAGGCTCAAGAATAGCAACCGGCGTCAGTCCGTACTCGTGACAGAGCACCCAATGCTGACGCCAGCGGGCCAGACCCGCTTTATAGACCGGCACCCCGACTTCCTCGAGCACAGGTCGGACACTCGGCAACCAGGGCCCGGATCCCGCCAGACGATCGTGCGGAGAGTGTGGGCAGGATCGCGGGCCGTGCATGGCATGCTCGCAGGCGGCGGCGTGCGACGCCAGAAATCAGTGACGCAGTGGCGGAATGCGCCGACTGCGCGCGTTTGCAGTTGTGGAGAACTTCGTGGCTTAGATCGCAAGCTCCTTGAGCGTTTTGCCAGAGGCGACCAAGGCCTTGAACTACTTAGGGTGAGGCCCCATGCCTCCCCAGACTTGTTCATGTCCATTGGCGTATTTGGCTTTGTGATGCACCGAGGTCGCAGGAGGTGCATTGCGACCTTGGGCCATTGCGGCCTCCGTGCAATGACGGGGGCGACTCAGGCCAGTTCGCGCAGGGTTGCTTCGAGCCGGGTTCCGAGCCACACCGGCGTTTCGAACATCGGATAGTGGCCGGAGTTGGGCAGTTCCTCCACGATGGCATCGGAATACCAGCGCAGCCAGGTCCGCTCGATGGCGGCGCGGGTCAACCCCGGATCGTGCTGTCCGACGAACAGGCGCACGGGGCAGGCGCTGCCGGCGATCTCGTCTTCGAATCCCTTTCGTGCCCATTCGTTCAGGTAGGAGACGACGGCGTCCTCGCTCGATCGCTGACAGGACGCTCGTGCGACTTC
This sequence comes from Variovorax davisae, assembly GCF_030316845.1. Taxonomy (GTDB): domain Bacteria; phylum Pseudomonadota; class Gammaproteobacteria; order Burkholderiales; family Burkholderiaceae_C; genus Variovorax; species Variovorax davisae. Next base: position 93,263 of record NZ_JASZYS010000003.1, on the reverse strand, counting down.
GCGGGCCCAGTTTGCCGACAGCCGCTGGCCGGTGGATGCGGCGACGATGGCCTGCCGGCCGGCGACGTCGTGAGCAGCCGCCTCGAACGCGGCAAAGCGCTGCGCATCCATTCGCGACCCGCAGGCGGGCACCGGGGCGATGCCCACCAGTGCCCGGACCCGCTGGCCCGCATCTGCCAGCACCCGCTGCATCGCCATGGCGCCCATGGAATGCCCCACCAGTGTGCAGTTGTCCCAGCCTAGTTGGTCGAGGATGCGTTGCACGTCCTGCGCCACTTCGCTGAACGAGAAGTTGCCTGACTCGCCGCGGCGCGCGCCATAGCCCCGGATGTCCGGCAGGCAAGCCGACACCGCGTTCGGGTCCATGGCCTGCAGCACGGCACCCCAGTCCTGCGCGGTGCCCAGCCAGCCCGCGAGGAAGAGGACGCGGTGCCCACCCTGCCCGAAGCGCAGGCAAGAAATCGGTGCAGTCATGCCCTCACTCCCCCTTCATGCCCGTTTCGCGAATCAGCTTCTCGTAGCGGGTGAATTCGCGCGCCAGCGTCTGGCGAAAGCGCGCAGCGTCCTCGAAGGACCGGGTGAGCCCATTGGCGGCCAGCCTGGCCTGCACGTCGGGGTCGGCCATCACGGCAGCCAGTTCGCGCTCCAGTCGCTGGACCACGGCGTCGGGCGTCCTGGCAGGCACCATGACGCCCTGCCAGGCCGTCAGCTCGACACCGGGCAGCGTCTCGGCCACGCTGGGCAGCTCGGGAAACTGGGGATCGCCCCGCTTGCTGTTGGTGGTGGCGATGGCGCGCACACGGCCCGCAGCAACGTGCGGCTTCGCCGAACTCACCAGATCGAAAAGCAGGTTGATCTGGCCTCCAGCGAGGTCGGTCAAGGCTGGAGCATTGCCCTTGTACGGAACCACGGTGATGTCGACATTGCCCCGGCTCTTGAGCAGTTCGCAGCCCAGGCCAGGCGTGGCGCCCGGTGATCCGCAACTCACCTGGCCAGGCTTCTCAGCCGCCAGCTTCAGTAACTCGGGGACGCTGCGCGCAGGGAATTCACTGCTGGCGAGCAGCACGAAGCTGACCTCGGTTAGCTTGGCCACGGGCCGCAGTTCCGTGCGCGGGTCGAAGCGCAGCTTGTATAGGTAGGGGTTCTGCACCACGGTCGGCAAAGCGAAGAACAGCGCGTAGCCGTCCGCCGGCTGGTGGACCACCCACTCCATCGCGATGTTCGTCGCCGCGCCCGGCCGGTTCTCGATCACGACCGGTTGGCCGAGGCGTGCACTCAATTTCTCGCCGACGAGGCGCGCCGTCGTGTCCGCGCCCGCCCCGGCCGGATACGGCACCACCAGCTTGACAGGCCGCTCGGGCCAGGCCGCCGCCGCGGACACTGCCGGCGCTGCCACCGGGCCGAGGAGAGTGGCAAGCACGAGCGCGCAGGCCGCGCGGAAGGCTCTCGGATTGTTCATGACGTTTCCTTCATGGATTCGGGCGGGCAAGCTCAGGAACGCAGACGCCAGCGGCCACGGTCGTCGCGATCCAGCCGCCCTTCGGCGCCCTGCGACTCCAGCCAGCGCACCAGTTCCCGGCCATCGCGGCTGCCGGTGGCCCGCATCAGCTCGGCGAACGTCTTCGCCCCTTCGGCCAGCGCGACCTCCGGGCTGCGCACGGGAGCGTCGGCCGGCGCTACCTGTGGCGGAGTGGGCACCAGGTATTCCATGCTGCGCTGCTCGCCCGGCGCGAGCAACGGCAGGGTGAGGTCGAAGCCCAGCTTGCTCCCAGCGCGCGCGCCCCGCAGCGACGGATCCAATGGCATTGCCCGCATGCCATCCATGGCTACCAGGTCGCGGCCGGCCTGGAAACGCGTCGCCAGCGCCCACTCCATCTCGGCGTCGGAGAAGATGTCGATGTCGGGGTCGACCACGAACACGTGCTTGATGTTGGCTTGGCATGCGAACGCCGCGGCGATGGCGTTGCGCGCCTCGCCAGGTACGCGCTGCTGCAGTGCCACGCGCAGGTTGAACATGCCGCCGGTCGCCGCGCTGGCGTAGACCGCCTTCAGTTCGCGCACGGCCAGCTGGATCGACTGCCACGCGGTCACCTCGGTGCGCAAGGCGCAGAGCTGCGCGGTGTCGGTGCGGTCCATGTTCCGGCCGCTGATCGTGAGGGTCTGGAACACCGGATCGCGCCGGTGCGTGATCGCCGTCAGGTGGAACACCGGGTTGCGCTTGACACCGCCGTAGTAGCCCAGGAATTCGCCATAGGGCCCTTCCGGGTCCACGTGGCCGCGTTCGTCGAGGTAGCCTTCGAGCACGTATTCGGCATCGGCCGGCACCAGCAGGTCGCTGGTGATGCACTTGACCACGCCCAGCGGCGCGCCGCGCAGGGAGGCCAGCAAACCCATCTCGTCGACCGGCATGCGCATGGTGGCGGCGACGTAGTCGATCGGGTTGGCGCCCACTACGAAGGCCACCGGCATCGGCTGCTTGCGCTGCGCGTACCCGAGGTACAGGGCGCGCATGTCCGAAGGCGCCACCAGGTCCACGCCCGCCTTGCGGCGACCGCGCAGCATCAGACGGCGCACGCCGATATTGGTCCAGCCATTGGACGGGTCGCGCGAGAAGTCGATCGCGCCGATGTAGGGCGCGCCATCCAGCTCGTGCTGCAGGTGCACCGGCAGTTGCGTGAGGTCGGCGGCGTCCCCCTCCAGCACGACCTCCTGCACCGGGGCATCGGCGCGCTGCACCGTGACGATCGGCTGCGCCTTGCGCAGGCGGCGCAGCACCTCGGTCACGAGGTCGCCCGGCGTCGAGCCGAAAGCCTGCGCCACACGTTCGCGACTGCCCATCACGTTGCCAACCAGTTCGGGCCCTTCGCCGCCCGGCTGCGCGAAGAATTGCGCCGCGGCTGCGCCTTCCAGCGCGACGGCGACATCAGCCAGTGCGGTGACGCCATGCCGTTGCAGCTGTTCGGGGCCGAGCGCGTCGAGGAAGCGTCGGAGGCGGAATTGTTCGAGGTTTGGGTTCATTCGGCTTCAATCCCTGCAAGCTTGACCAGCGCGCCCCAGCGCGCGGTATCAGTGGTAACGCGTTGGGCCAGTTCGGCCGGCGTGGAGGATTCGGGTTCGGCGCCGATGCTGCGCAGCGATTCGGCGAGTTGCGGATCCTGCAGCGCGCGCTGGACCAGCGAGGCCATGCGCGCGTTGTGTTCGGGCGCCACACCGGCCGGCTGGAACACCGCGAACCATGCGGTCAGGTCGTACTTGGGGACCCCTGCTTCGGCCATAGTCGGCACCTGCGGCAGGGCCGCCATGCGGTGCGAACCGCTGACCGCCAGCGCGCGCAGCTTGCCCGCGCGCACCAACGGAATGGCCAGCGTCGCATCGGCGAACACCAGTTGCAGGCGCCCGCCCATCAGGTCGGTCATGGCGGGCGGGACGCTCTTGTAGGGCACGGCAAGCATGTCGGTGCCGGTCAGCGTCTTGAACATCGCGCCAGCGACCAGTCCGGTGGCGTTGCCGGTGCCATAGGCCCAGCGGCCCGGCTCCCGGCGCAGCGCCGTCACCAGTTCCTTCACGCTGGTGACGTTGACCGTCTTCGGGTCGCCGACCAGGACGAAGCCGAGCGTGGCGACGCTGCTCACCGGAGCGAAGTCCTTCACCGGGTCGAAGGGCAGCTTCTTGAACAGGTGGATGTTGGCCGCGTGCGTGGAGTTGGGCGTGAACAGGATGGTGTTAGCGTCCCCGCGGGCAGCGGCGACGGCCTGCGCCGCAAGATTGCCCAGGGCACCGGGCCGGTTATCCACCACCACCGGCTGGCCGGCGAGCACCTCAATGCGGTGCGCCAACTGGCGCGCCGCGGTATCGATGCCGCTGCCGGCGGCATAGCCGACGAACATGCGCAGCGGCTTGTCCGGCCACGCGCCGGCGGCGCTGGGTTGGGCGAAGCTGGCCGCCGGCAGCGCGGCGGCGGCCAGGGCAAGCAGATGGCGGCGGCGAATCGTCGTCGAGTTGGAAAGGTGCATCGAAAGCTCCGGGTTCATCAATAGCGCGCCGACAGCGCGGTGGCGCACAGGTGGGCCGCGAAGGCGCTCGCCCCCTGCGGGTTCATGGCCGGTGCGTGGGCCAGGTACTGCTTGCAGGCGCGCAGGGCTACGGGCGAGCCTGCGGCCAGCGTGGCAATGAGCGCCTGGGCTTCCTGCTCCAGCCGGGCCGCCGGAGCCGTCCAGCTCACCAGGCCGCCGGCCTGCGCCTCGCTGCCGGACCACTCGCGGCGGCTGAGAACCAGCCAGGCCAGCGACTTGGGCGGCACGCGGTCGCACAGCGCCGCCATCACCAGCGTGGGCGGGATGTCGCGCTCCATCTCGGGCACCTGGAAGCAGCTGTCTTCCGCCGCCAGCGTCAGGTCGCACAAGGCGGCCAGCGCGGTGCCGACACCGATCGCGCGTCCCTGCACGATGGCCAGGGTGGGCACCGGGGTGGCCTTGATCGCGTCGTAGAGGTCAAGCGCAGGCTGCGCCACCAGTTGGCGCAGGCGCTCGCTGGACGGCGGCGGCGCGCCCTTGGCTGGCGTGGGCGACACCCGGCCGGCGCAGAAGTCCGCGCCGGCGCCGCGCAGCACCACGAGCCGGACCTGGGGGTCCAGGCCCGTCAGCGCCGCGATGATGGCCTCGCCCATGGGCGCGCTGACGAGGTTGCCGTTGTCCGGCGTGTTGAGGGTGATGTGCAGCACGTTGCCGTCGCGGCGCACGCGCACCGCGTCCAGGCTGCCGCCGTCGTTGTCATGCATGGCGAAGCTCCTGCGATTTCCGGATCAGTTCCCACAGCGCGAGCGCGGTGGCGGGCATGGGGATTTCTTCCCGGGTGTGCGCCGACAGCGCGTCCGCCAGGGCATTGAAGGTGGTCGCGGTAGCCGGGGTGATGCCCGACTCGCCGCCACCCTTGACGCCCAGCGGATTGCCGTGCGTGGGGTCGTTGGTGAGTTCGATCGTAAGGGGCGGCAGCAGGCCGGCACGCGGCAGCCGATAGTCCATGAAGGAACCGGCCAGCACCTGACCCTTGCCGTCGATGGCGTAGTGCTCGCCCAGCGCCTGGCCCAGCCCCTGCGCCAGTCCGCCGTGGATCTGGCCTTCCAGGATCAGTGGATTGATCGCCCGGCCAACGTCGTCGACGGCAGCGTAGCGCAGCAGCTCGACCTCCCCGGTATCGACATCGACCTCCAGCTCGCACACGGCCGCGCCGGTGGGATAGGCGGGCATGCGGCCGAAGAACTCTGCCACGACCGCCAGCCGCTTGCAGGCGCGGTCGTCCGGCAGTCCGTGCTGAGCCACGTGGCGGGCGAGGTCGGCCCAGCTAAGCACGCGATCGAACCACCACTTGCGTTTCAGCACGAAGCCATCGCCATGCCGCTGCAGGCGCTGCGGATCCGCTTTCGCCAGATCGGCGGCGACGAGGCGCGAGCGCTCCAGCAGCCGCGCCGAAGCCTCCACCAGCAGCGTGCCGGCCAAGCGCATCGAGCGGTCGGAATGGGTGCCGCCGCCGACCTTGACGAACTCCGTGTCGCCGGTTCGCAGGTGCATGCGCTCGGGTGGCAGGCCCAGGTGCTCGGCGAGCACCTGCAGGAAGCTGGTCTCGTGCCCCTGGCCGGTGGACTGGGTGCCGGACACGATGTCCAGCTGGCCGTCGGGCCGCATCTCCAGCTCGATGCGTTCGCGCGGAGCGCCCACCGGCGACTCGATGTAGTTCGCCAAGCCAATGCCGCGCAGCTTGCCGCGCGCGGCGGAAGCCTCGCGCCGCCGTGCGAAGCCGGCCCAGTCGGCCAACTGCAGCACCCGATCCATGTTGGCCTGGAAGTCGCCGGCGTCATAGGGCAGACCCATGGGGCTCAGGCGCGGCAGCGTGTGGCGGGGAATCAGGTTGCGCCGGCGGATTTCGATGCGATCGATACCAAGTTCGCGCGCCGCGACGTCGAGCACGCGCTCAATGGCATGCATCGCCTCGGGCCGCCCTGCTCCCCGGTATGGGCCGGTGGGCACGGTGTTGCTCATCGCCGCCGAGATCTTCACGGCAACCGCGGGCACGTCGTACACGCTGGTCGTCACGCGCGAGGAGTTCGACATCGGAACGTACGACACCGCGTGGGCGCCGACGTTGCCGGCCAGATGGTTGTCCAGTGCAAGAATGCGCCCCTGCGCATCGAAGGCGACGGCCGCGCGGATCAGCAGGTCACGCCCCTGGTAGTCGCTGACGAAGGCTTCGCTGCGGTCGCTGGTCCACTTGACAGGCCGGCCTACCCGGCGGGCGCCCCAGAGCACGGCGACCGGCTCCATGTTGAGCGCGTAGCGCGGGCCGAAGCCGCCGCCGACGTCGGGGCTGACCACGCGCAGGCGTTCCGGCGCCATGCCCAGTGCGTCGGTGAGCATCATGTGCTGCCGGTTCACGCCCTGACTGCCGGCGACCAGCAGCCACCGGTCCTGTGCGGCGTCGTAGTGGCCCAGGGCCGAGCGGGGCTCCATCTGGCAGTTCACGATGCGGCTGTTGCGGAACTCGCGGCGCACCACGCAGGCGGCGCCGGCGAACGCGGCATCCACGGCCGCGCGATCGCCCAGTTCCGTTTCGAAGCAAAGGTTGCGCGGCAGGTCGTCGTACAGCTGCGGTGCGCCCTCGGCCAGCGCGTCGTCCGCGCGCACCACGGCCGGCAGCACCTCGTAGTCGATGGCGACGGCCTCCGCCGCATCGCGAGCCTGGTGAACGGTTTCCGCCACTACCATCACGAGCGCTTCGCCGACATGGCGGACCTTGTCGATCGCAAGCGGCCACTGCCGACGCTCGTAGATCCGGCCGGTGCTCGAGCGAGTAAAGGCCTTGGCGCGGGCGTCGACCGCGTCGACGGGATTGGGGATGTGGTCGATGCCGCGGTGGCCGTCGTCCGCATAGTCACGGCCCGTGAGCACCGCGATCACGCCGGGCATGCCGCTCGCTGCGGCCGTTTCGATGGCGACGATGCGCGCGTGCGCATGCGGCGAGCGCACAAATGCGGCCCAGGTCTGGCCCGGCAGGTCCATGTCGTCGGTGTACTGGCCGCGGCCCGTGATCAGGCGGCCGTCCTCGCGTCGCGGCAGTGGCTGGCCGATCATGCCGTCGTCTCCCTGTGCGTCGGTGCGCCGAGCGCGTGGGCGGCTTCCTTCACCGCTTCGAAGATGTGGACGTAGCCGGTGCAGCGGCACAGGTTGCCCTCGAGGGCGCGTTCGATGCTGGCGTCGTCCACCATGCAGCCGCTGCGCAGCAGGCCGTCGGCGGCCATGATCATGCCAGGCGTGCAGAAGCCGCATTGCAGGGCATGGCAGCGGTTGAACGCCTGCTGCAGCGCGTGCAGCCCGCCAACGGGCGCCAGGCCTTCGATCGTCGTGACCGCGCCGCCACTGGCCTGCGCCGCCAGCACGGTGCAGGACTTCACGGCCATGCCATCGAGGTTGACAGTGCAGGCGCCGCACTGCGTGGTGTCGCAGCCGACGTGGGTGCCGGTCAGCCCCAGGTCCTTGCGCAGGAAGTCCACCAGCAGCGTGCGGCTGTCGACCTGCCGCTCCACCGCGCGGCCGTTGACTGTCAGTTGCACGCGGGCGAGTCCGGCCGACGTCACGCCGTCATCGACTTCCCGTGCGGCCGGCGCGAAAGCCGTGGCGCCCCCGCTGAGAAGGGCTGTGAAGCACGAGAAGAACTGGTCGGCCATTTTCTGCGCCACGCCGGCGACCAGCCGGGAGCCGATCTGCGCCAGCTTGCCCCCGACCTGGGCCTGGGCCGTGTAGTCCAGCCGGGTGTCGCCGGCTTCGTCGCACAGCCGCACACGCGCCTCCAGCTTGCCGAAGCCGGCGACTCCACCCTGCCCCTCGCCCTTCAAGCGGTAGCCCACGAGCGGCTCGATGTCGAGCAGCTGCACGCTGCCGGTGAAGCGCGCCTTGACCGGCCCCACGGCGGCCAGCACGACGGCCTGCCACTCGGAAGGACCGGTGAACTCGAACTGCTCGCAGCCCTGGATGCATCGCTGCAGCATCGCCGGGTCGTTGAGCGCGGCCCACACGGCGGCACGCCGGGCGGGGATGAGTTGGGTTCCGGTGAATTCCATGCGGGTATCAGTCCTTGATGGCCACGGGGGACGCGGACAGCTGTCCGAGCGCGCGGTCCAGCAGCACGCCGGCCAAGTGCGCGCGGTAAGCGGGCGTTCCGGCGAGGTCGTCGTTGAGCCCTTCAGGGGCGAGTCGTAGTTGCTGGATGGCGAGCAGCGCGTCCGCTGGACGGGAAGACAGACGTGCCTCGGCTTCCGTCCAGCGCAGCACGCAAGGCGCAGCGCCAGTCAACGCGACGCGCACGCCGGCAGACGTTTCCGCCAGGAACAGCCCCACCAGCGCGTAGCCGGAAGCCGGATGGCGGTGCTTGCAGTAGACGGCGCGCTGCGGCAGCGGGAATTCGACCGCGGTGACGATTTCTCCCGCCTCCAGCGTCGTGCTGAACATGCCGGTGAAGAAATCGTCCGCGGCGATGCGGCGGCGGTCGGTGACGACCGTCGCGCCCAGACCGAGCACGGCCGACGGGTAGTCGGCGGCCGGGTCGTTGTTGGCGATCGAGCCACCCAGCGTGCCGCGCTGACGCACCTGGGCATCGCCGATCAAGCCGGCCAGCTCGGCCAGCGCAGGGATCGCCTGGCGCACCACCGGCGAGGCCGCGACCTGCGCATGCGGAGTGGCAGCGCCGACGCTCAGCACGCCGCCCTGATAGGCGATGCCGTGCAGGCCGTCGAGCCGCGCCAGGTCCACCAGATGCGATGGGCGCGCGAGCCGGTGCTTGAGCGTGGGCAGGAGGGTCATGCCGCCGGACAGCGGCCTCGCCTGCGCGTGCGCGCGCAGCAGGCGCACGGCTTCAGCGAGGTCCTGGGGGCGTTCGTAGCGGAAGGGATACATGGGACCTGGAAAGGAGGCGTCAGCGCCGTGCGCACTCGTCGGCGGCCCGCGCGGCGCGGATGCCGGCCCAGCGGCGCACGGACTGCGTATCGATGTCGAATAGATCGAGACAGCGTCCGACGGTGTGGTCGATCATTTCGGCGATGGACTGGGGCCGGGCATAGAGAGCTGGCACGGGCGGCATGATCACGGCGCCGTTCTCTCCGGCCTGCAGCATCGCCTTGAGGTGGCCGTTGTGCAGGGGCGTTTCGCGCAACATCAGCACCAACCGTCGGCGCTCTTTCAGCACGACGTCGGCCGCGCGCGTGAGCAATCCCGAGGTATTGCCGTACGCGATCTCGGACAGCGAGCGGATGGAGCAGGGAGCGACCACCATCCCCATCGTCTTGAACGATCCAGAAGAGATGGTGGCGCCGATGTTCCCGGGATAGTGGACCTCGGCGGCCAACGCCTCGATCTCCTTCAGGCCCATGTCGCATTCGGCGGCCACCGTCATGCGGGCCGATTCGCTTATGACGAGGTGCGTCTCGATCCCCGAGCCTTGGAGCATCTGCAGGATACGGATGCCGTATGCCGCGCCGGACGCGCCACTGATGCCTACGATGAGGCGGCGGGGGGAGGCTGGTACGGACGGTACGTTCGGATTCATGGATGTCTCTCGGGGGACGCGGGCCGTGATGATGGGCGAACCAGCTCCCGAACGCGAGCGACTCTTGTGAGCAATGCTCACAATCTGCCTCAGGCCGACCGTTTTAGCGCGTGCAACAGCTGGGCGAGCGAACGCTCGGTGTCCTCGCCCTCCTTGCGCAGCCATTGCGTGAAGTTCTCGATCACCGGGTCTCCGTGCCAGCCCGGCGCGATGAGGGCGAAGTACTGGCGCTTGCGCGCGAGTTCCGCCCCGAACGGGGCGCACAGCTTCCCGGTGATGACGTCGTCCGCCACCATCGACAGCGGCGCCAGGACGACGCCCAATCCTTCGGCCGCCGCCTGGATCGCCAGGTACATCTGCTCGAACTGCAGCACGTGGGCCGGTCGCAGCAGCGGCTGCTGCGCCAGTGCCAGCCACTCGGCCCAGGGCAGCGGCTCGTTCCGGTAGCTCAGGACGGTCTGCTGCCTGAGATTCTCCGGCCGCTGCAGCTGCGCGGATTCCAGCAGGTCCGGGTGGCAGATGGGCAAGATCGTCTCCGTCATGAACGGCATCGCCACCTGCTCTTCGGGTTGGCGGAAGGCGCCCCGGATCGCCACCTGGTCGATGTCGAAGTTCGGCGGCCCCGCGGAGGTCGTGAGCTTGACTTCGACCCCGGGAAGCCGCCGGTGGAAGTTCGACAGCCGCGGGATCAGCCAGCGGATCATGATCGTGGGCGGCGCATTCACGCTGAGCGCGCGCGTCTCCCTGTGTTCCTGCAGGTAACTGGCCGCCACGGAGATGCGATCCAGCGCCGGGGTGACCGCCGCCAGCAGCGTACGGCCGGCGCTGGTAAGGCCGAGCGGCGCCAAGGAGCGCTCGAACACCGCCGTTCCCAGCCACTCCTCCAGGGCGGCGACCTGCTTGCTGATGGCGCCGTGCGTCACGCCAAGCTCGCGCGCCGCCTCGCTCATGCTCACGTGCCGGGCAGCGGCCTCGAAGGCACGCACGGCGTTCAATGGCGGCAGTTTTCGCATGCCGCGGATTATGAGGAATTCTCACAAGGATCGCATCCAGGGTCTTACTGGCTGGGCAGAAGAGCTCCACAGAACTAGAGTGAGATCTCGTCCACCCGATAGTCGAAGAGCCAGTGATATCGCTCGATAACGCGATCCGGACTCCATTCCCTGTCAACGTATGAGGCTGCACCTTCGGCGCTAGCGAGTTCGGGGTTGTGAAAGCGCCGCCCGTTCTCGGTGGATTTCTCCACGATCTTCGTCGTTCGAACGATGCGAACGGCTTCGTACCTTTTGAGAGCGGCACTGACGTCGCCAACTTCACCGAGCGCCCGCGCCAGAATGAATCCATCCTCGATGGCCATCACCGCCCCTTGTGCAAGGAAAGGCAACGTCGGATGACTCGCGTCACCCAACAAGGTCACCAGGCCCTTCGTCCACGTGGACATGGGCGGGCGAGCCATCAGAGCCCAGCGGAAAGGAACGTCGATATTGCGGATCAGTTCATGGATGTCCGGGTGCCAGCCTTCGAAGTCGGCGTGACACTCGGCGTGCGTGCCGCGCTGGTTCCAGGATTCCGCCATCCAACGATCGGTCTCGACAATGCCCACGAAGTTCAGGAGCTTGCCTGCACGAAGCGGATACTGAATGACGTGCCGTCCAGGGCCGACCCAGTTAGTGCCGACTTGCCGCACGATCGAAGGGTCGATCCTGTCGACGGGGATGACACCACGCCAGGCCATGCATCCGGAGTACGTCGCCACACCGTCGCCGAAGAGTTGCCTGCGAATCGTCGAATGCACGCCATCGGCACCCACCAGTGCCTGGCCCTCACTGACGGAGCCATCGGCGAGGTACAGCCTCACGTAGCCGCCCGGGCCGTCCTCCTCGAAGCGCTCGCACTTCGCGTTCAGGCGGATGGCGCCGGGCGACAGCGCCCGGATGGCATCGACCAGCACTCGATGAAGGTCGGGGCGATAGATCGTGTAGTACGGGAAGCCGTACTTGGCTATGGAGGACTCGCCCAGGTCGAACAGCTTCCACGTCTGGCCAGTGTTCCAGAGCCTGATTTCCTTGCCTGACGGCTCCACCGCGATGGCTGCCAGCTCTCTGGAAAGGCCCAGCAGGTGCAGCGCCCGCGTCGCATTGGCGCTCAACTGAAGGCCCGCGCCGACTTCGCCGAGTTGCGCCGCCTGCTCGAACACCAGGACCTCGCGGCCCTGGCGCAACAGGGCAAGCGCCGCCGTCAAGCCACCGATGCCGCCGCCTGCGATGAGTATGGGTTTGCTGCTCATGAACGGCTACTCCGCGGTGACGTTGGCTTGCTGGATGATCCTCGACCACTTGGCCGAGTCGGCGGCAATCACCTTGCCGAAAGCATTTGCGCCTTCGACGCCGGGCTCGACGCCCTGTTCGTTGATCACGCGGCGGATCTCCGCCGACTGGGCCGCCCTGGCCATCGACGTTCGGAGCTTCTGAAGGACAGGCTCCGGCGTTCCCTTGGGCGCGACCAGGCCGAACCAGGAGTAGGCCTCGTAGCCAGCGCCTGGAATTGACGCCTTCATGGTCGGCACCTCGGGTAGGGGCGCATATGACGTCGCTCCGCCCACGGCGACTGCGACAAGCTTGTCAGTCTTTACGAAGGGGTACAGCGCTGCCGCTGTGTCGAAGACCAAGTCGACCTGTCCGCCGATGGCATCGGTGATGGCTGGATTGCCGCCGCGATAGGGAATATGGGTCAGCTTGACCCCGGTGGCGTCCGAGTAGTACTCGGTCGAGAGATGGCCAATGGAACCCGTTCCTGCCGTGCCCACGGTGACGGCTCTTTGCTTGCTCGTCCGCGCCACGTCCGCCAACGTACGAATTCCGGATGCTGGCGAGGCGGCAATCATCATGGGCCCGCGCAGTGCCATCCCGATCGGTTCGAAGGATTTCGCGTCGTACTTCAGGTTTTTGTACAGGCCGGGTGCCACGGCCAAGGTGCTGGTCCCGCCCCACAGCAAGGTGTATCCGTCCGCTGGCGCACGCGCGACAAATGCGCTGCCGGTGGTGCCCGCGGCGCCTGCTCGATTGTCGATGACGACTGGATGGCCCAGGTCGTCCGCGAGTGCCTTGCCGTAGACGCGCGCGCTGGCGTCCGTGGGGCCGCCCGCGGGAAAGGGCACCACGATCGTGATTGGACGCGACGGATACGCCGATTGGGCGAACGCGCCGAGGGACCAGGCGGCGCTCAGCGCCACCGCCGCGGCAAGCCGCAGGGAAAAGGCCATGGGATGTGTCTCCTGAACTGGATCTGACGCGGGTCAGGCCCGCCAACGTTTGAATTGGAGCGCTTCCTTAGAAATAAGTGAAGGAACGAAATAGAATCAATTGATAACTAATCGTTTTGAATCGAAGGCCGCGAGCAATGAACTTTTCGATACGGCAACTGAGGGCATTCGTTGCGACGGCGCGCCTGCGAAGCTTCACTCGAGCAGGGGAGCAGCTCCATGTCACGCAGCCGGGCTTGAGCGCGATGCTGCGGGAGCTGGAGGGGCAACTCGATTGCAGGCTGTTCGAGCGAACCACGCGCAACGTTGCGCTGACGGCGCAGGGCAAGGAGTTCCTGCCCACGGCGGTCCGGGTACTCAAGGATCTGGAAGAGGCGGCCGTTTCGCTTGGCCAGATCACGTCGACCCAGCGACGCCGCTTATCGGTCGGCGCCACGCCACTCATTGCCTCATCCATCGTTCCCGAAGCCTGCGCGGCGTTCGCGGGCATGCATCCGAGTGTTCAGGTCGAGTTGCAGGATCTGGACAGGGCCACCATCTATGAGCGAGTGCAGAGCGGCGAGCTCGACGCCGGATTTGGCGCGTTCATGACTGTGTCAAGTCTGGTGCGCCGCCGGCGTCTGCTCGAATCCCCGCTCGTGCTGGTTTGTGCCGGGAATGAGGCGTCGAAGTCCGTGCGATGGAAGGAGTTGCCCGCAGCGCCGTTGCTCGGACTTCCGCTCGACAACCCGATCCAGCAACTGGTCGAAGGCCGACTACGCTCCGCCGGGTCCGCTGCGACCGTCGCGCAGCGATTCAATCAGCTGCACACCTTGCTGGCGATGGTGGAGTCCGGCGCAGGACCCACCATCCTGCCGGATTTCGTAGCGAGCGCTGCGTCCCGATACAGGGTTACGTTTCAAAAGATGAGGACACCTGCAGTCGCCGTCGACTTCTATGAGATCACCAAGGCGGGGCGGTCGACCAGCGATCTGCTGGCCGATTTTGGAATCTGCCTCGTCCAGGCGTTCGAATCTCACAGTGAGGTTTGATGAGCAGTCAATGCTTGCAGTGCGCCTCTCGTTTGTGCTTGAGATACGTTTAGTTTCTGTGCGGTACAACGGTGTGACGCCGACCTAACGCTTTTCTCGCATTGACTGTCCTACCCAACGGTGGGTGACGTGCTGCCGCCATCGCAATTTCGCGGTCGTATGGCAGGACGCGGCCATGGGCCGACTCTCGACAATGATCGTTTTTCGACCGCCCGGCGCGACGGCGACGGGCGATTTTGGCCGGTCCGAAACTTCTGCACGATGCTCATGGGCTCGTTCTTCCTGAGTGCGAACCAAGGCGTGCCTTCGAAAAAAGTGCCGTCGCAAGGTAGCGCAGTCCAGTCCCACGAGCCCGCTGGATCGCGCGCACGCCCCCTTCGGAATTGTCGGCTTCCGCGGATGCGTCGGCCGCACGGTCTTCGACTTCATGGGGTACTGTTCCGCCATTGTCCGTCTGACGGGACACGCTGACGGCTGCAGCTAGATCGTCATGGTGCTTCGAGGTCGCGCAGGCACTGCAGGGCCTGCGCCACGGCGGTACTGCGCGAGGTGTCGTTGCGCCAGTACATCATCACCGGCGGGGCGGAGCTGAAGCGCATGGGAAGCCGCTGCAGCGCACCCATGCGCTCGTACTGCGCGATGGAGCGCTGCGAGGCGATGGTGACCATGTCGCTGGCGGTCAGCATGGAAAAGCTGGCGAACACCGAGTTCGACTGTAGCGCATCCGCCGGCAGGCTGCGCTGAGCTAGGCGCAGTTCTTCGTTGAGCAGCGTTCGCGCAGGCGTATCGCGGCTGAAAACCACCCAGCGGTAGCGGTACAGGTCGTCCCAGTCCATGGATTTGAGGCGGTGCAGCGGGTGGCCCTTGCGGGCCACGAAGTGCAGGGGCTCCGCGTAAAGCACTTCCGATTCGACCAGAGGCGTCAGGTACTGGGGGTGCGAGCGGCCCACCGCGACGTCCAGCTCGCGCCTGCCTAGCATTTCCATCAGGCGGTCCATCGTGCCTTCGACGATGTCCACGCGCGCTCCCGGCATCGCCTTCAGCAAAGCCAGCACGGCCCCCGGCACAGTGGAGGCAATCGTCGCGCCAGAGCCGCCGATGGCCACGTAGCCGGTGCTGCCTGCCAGCAGCAGCGCCATCTCCTCCCGAGCGCGGTCGAGGTCAACCCGGATACGCCGGGCGTGTTCCAGCAGGACTTCGCAGTAGTGCGTGGGCCGAAGGCCACGCGCGTGCCGCTCGAAGAGTTCCACGCCCATGTCCGCTTCCAGGTCCTTGAGCCACTTGGAGAGCGCTGGCTGGGTCATGTGCAGCAGCTCTGCCGAGCGGCTGACATTCTGCGTTTCGGCAAGACTGATCAGCAGCTGCAGATGCCGCAGGCGGATACGTTGTGTCCAATCCATGAAATGCCCAAAGGTATATCAAATATTGTATGACTAACGCATTTTATTCATTGGCTTGTTGATGGCTTGCGGCCAATACTCGCCGGCTGAATGACTACCAGGAGACACGATTCATGAAGGTTGCGCAGCACTACATCGATGGGGCTTGGGTGCCCGGGAGCGGCACCACGGGGACCGCGCTCGATCCCGCCACGGGCGAGCCCGTGTCGGAATTCGCGGAAGGCACGGCGATGGATGCACAAGCCGCAATGGCGGCAGCCACGCGCGCCTTCCACGTCACCAGTTGGAAGCACGATGCAAAGCTGCGCTCTGACGTTCTGCTGTCCGCCGCTACCCGGCTGGAGGAGCGCCGCGAGCAGGTGGCGCACCTGCTGGTGGCGCACAACGGCAAGATGCTGCGCGAGGCCATGGGCGAAGTCGCTGCCGCCATCTCCGAACTGCGCTACTACGCGGGCCTGGCGAGAAACCTCTTCGGGCGCATCATCGAGATCGAGCCCGGCTGCTTCAGCGCGCTGCATCGCGAGGCGGCAGGCGTGGCCGTGATCATCGTGCCCTGGAACGCACCCGTCACCCTGCTCGTGCGCTCGCTGGGGCCGGCGCTGGCGGCGGGCTGCACCGTGGTGGTCAAGCCTGCGCACCAGACCGCGCTGGTGAGCAACATGGTGCTGGACACGGTCCTGTCCGACCCGCGCCTGGCGCCGGGCATCGTCAACACCGTCACCGAGTCCGGCGCCGAGGTCTCCCGGGCTCTGTGCGAATCGCCCGAGGTGGCGGTGATCAGCTTCACCGGCTCGACCGCCGTGGGCAAGGCCATCGCCCGGGCCACGGCGGGAAACCTCACCCGACTGTCCCTGGAGCTTGGCGGCAAGGCTGCGGCGGTGGTGTTCGACGACTGCGACCTGCAACAGACTGTGCGCGGGGTGCTCGCGGGCGGGCTGATCCTGTCGGGCCAGCAGTGCACCGCGCTGGCCCGTGTCATCGTGCATGAATCCCTCTTCGACCGGTTTGCGGCCGAGTTGTCCGCCGCCATGCATAGCGTGAAGCCCGGCCCCGGCATGGACGCCGCGTCCGGCATGGGGCCACTCATTGACCGCGCCAACCGCGACCGCATAAAGGCGCTTGTCGAGGGGGTGGACCGGCCTGCGGACGTGCTGGTGCGCGGCGAGGTGCCCGGTGGCAGCCTAGCGCAGGGCGCCTTCATCACCCCGAGCCTGATTGCGGTAGAGGACCTCGCGAGCCCGCTCGTGCAGAACGAACTCTTTGGCCCAGTGATGGTAATCGAGCGCTTCAACGACGAGGACGATGCCGTGGCCCGGGCTAATGCCACCCGCTACGGCCTGGCGGCCAGTGTCTGGTCCCGAGACACCGGGGGCAAGGCCCGGCGCGTCGCGAACCGGCTGCGTTCAGGCAGCGTCTGGCTGAACGCGCACAACAAACTCTTCGCCGAGATCGAGACCGGTGGCGAGCGTGATAGCGGCTACGGCCGGCTGCACGGCGCGGAGGGTATGAACGACTTCTTGGTGACCAAGCATGTCTACCAGAGCACCACAGTCTGATCCGAAAGCCGCCAAGCCAATGTCACTTGTTCATCAAAAAAGCGCGTCCATGAACTCTCCCAGTCCTGACCTGCAGGCTCTTGCCCTTCCCACTGTGCGGGACGCGTTCTACCACTTCATGCGCGAGGTAGGCTGCCGGCAAATCTTCGGTAATCCCGGCTCCACCGAGCTGCCGATGGTCCGAAATTTCCCCGACGACTTCAAGTACGTGCTGGGCCTGCAGGAAGCCTGCGTGATCGGCATGGCGGACGGCTATGCCCAGGCTAGCCATAACGCCACATTCGTGAACCTGCACTCGGCCGCCGGCGTGGGCAACGCCATGGGCAACATCTACACCGCCTTCAAGAACCAGACGCCGCTGGTCATCGTGGCGGGCCAACAATCGCGCTCGATCCAGCCCTTCGATCCCTACCTGCACTCGCGGCGCGCGGCCGAGCTGCCGCATCCTTACGTGAAATGGAGCATTGAGCCCGCGCGCGCCGAAGACGTTCCGTTGGCCATCCGCAAGGCCTACCACATTGCCATGCAGCAGCCGCGCGGCCCGGTGCTGGTCTCGGTACCAGCGGACGATTGGGACAAGGCCTGCCATCCGCTGATGCCGGCGCAGGTCAGCCAGGTGGTGGCGCCCGATCCGGCGCAGATCCAGATGCTGTGCGGGTTGATTCAGGAGAGCCGGCGCATCGCACTGGTGGTCGGCGCCGCCATCGACCGCGAGGGCGCCTGGCCGGAGGTGGTGCAATTGGCGCAGGCTTGCCACGCCGCTGTTTTCGCGGCACCCATGGCCTCGCGCGGCTCCTTCCCGGAATCGCATTCCTTGTTCCAGGGCTTTCTGCCGGCGTCGTCCGCGGCGATCCGCGAGCTGCTGTATGGCCACGACCTGGTGCTCGTGGTCGGCGGGCCGGCGTTCACCTACCACGTGGAGCGCGATACCGAAGGCTCGCACCTGCCCGAGGGCGCAACGCTGGCGGTACTGACCGACGATGCTGAGGCGGCCGCGTCCGTTCCCCAGGGCTTCGCGGTGCAAGGCAGCGTGCGCCTAGGGCTGCAAGGCCTTCTGCGCGGGCTGGTCGAGCGGCCGGCGATAGAGCCGCCGAAAGTGCCGCGAAGGCCCGTGCCCGCAGTGGCCGAAGGCACGGATCCCATCAGCGTGGCCTTCGTGCTGCAAACCCTCTCCAAGCTGCGTGACCCGCGGGACATCGTCGTCGAGGAGGCGCCCACGGCCCGGGTGGTGATGCACCAGTACTTGCGGATCGATGAACCAGGCACCTTCTACACCATGGCCAGTGGCGGGCTGGGTTACGGCATGCCCGCGGCGGTCGGCATCGCCATGGCCCAGCCGGACCGGCGCGTGATCTGCGTGATCGGCGACGGGTCATCTATGTACAGCATCCAAAGCCTGTGGACCGCCGCCGAGCAGGGCGCGAACGTGGTTTTCGTGGTGCTGAACAACCGCCGCTACGCCGCCTTGAAGCGCTTTTCCGGGGTGCTCGGGTTTGCGGCCGGCGAGAAGCTGGTTGGCATTGACATTCCGGGCATCGATTTCAGTGGCTTGGCCAAGTCCCAGGGCTGCTTCGGCGAAAAAGTCGATGAGTGGGGGCAGGTCGAGGCGGCGCTGTCGGCCGCCCTACAGCGGCAGGGGCCGACGGTCCTCGACGTGGCGGTCGCCTGATGACGAAGACCCTGCCCAGGCCACGCCACAACAGCATGTAGATTGCCACCAGGCGAACATCTTGCGATTGCACTACGAAGAAGACAAACCCATGAAAACCACCCTGCCCTGGCTCAGCCGAGCCCCGAAAACGGTCCTCGCCATCGCCTGCCTGGCGGCGTCTTTAGGCGCCGCTGCGGCCGAATGGCCGGACAGGCCCATCACTATCGTCGTGGGCTATGCGCCGGGCGGCGCCAACGACGTAATCGCACGGTTCCTGGCGGAGAAGCTGCAGCCCGTTCTCAAGCAGACGATCATCGTGGAGAATCGGGCCGGCGTCGCCTCCATCGTGGGCGCGCAGGCGGTGGCGCGCGCCAAGCCCGACGGTTACACGTTGCTCATGGGAGCCAGCGGCCCCATGGTGTTTAACCATGCTCTGTACTCCAGGCTGCCCTACAAGCCCAGTGATTTCGCGCCAATTTCGCTGACCGGCACGTTCCCCCTGGTGCTGATCGCCAACAAGGACGACCCGGCGCGGAACGTCAAGGAACTGGTGGACGCCTCGATCCGCAACCCGGAGCGCTCCAACTACGGCGCCAGCGCGGCGTCGTTCCAGCTGATCACCGAGCTGTTCAATGAGGCCACGGGCGCGAAGTTTTCGCATATCGGCTACAAGGGCAGCATGGAGTCGGTGAGTGCCGTGATGTCCAAGACGGTGTCCATGACCATCATCGACCCGGGCCCGGCGGCCACCGCCATCAGCAGCGGCCGTGCGAGGCCCCTGGCCGTGACCTCTGCCGAGCGCATGAAGCAGTATCCTGACATCCCGACGATGAAGGAGCTTGGCATCGACTCCACCGTCACGCTCTGGAGCGGCCTCTTCGCGCCCGCCAACACGCCGCCTGAGATCGTCAAGCGCCTGCATGCAGAGGTGGAGCGCATCGTGACCACGCCCGATGCCAGGGCGCGCCTGGAAAGCCTGGGGGTCACGGCAGCCGCGTCCAGCAGTCCGGCGCAGTTCGCGGAGCTGATCGACGGCGAGATCGCGCGCTGGAAACAAGTCGCCAAACGCAGCGGCGTGAAAGCCGATTGAAGGCGGAGTTACCCAACGAAGGTAAATGATGGATACCACGATCGAAAGAATGCCGCCAGTGCTGCTGCAGGCCACCCGCAGCGGCCTGAATTGGCCTACCCCGCCGGTATTCGGCAGGCCCGAGGACGAGAGGCGACACCTCAAGCAGCGCCTTGCCGCCGGTTTTCGCATCTTCGCGATGCATGGCTTCGACGTCGGCATTGCGGGGCACATCAGCGCGCGCGACCCGATCCTCATCGACCACTTCTGGGTGAACCCGCTGGGCGTGCACTTCAGCCGTATCAAGGTGTCGGACCTGATGCTGATCGACCACCAGGGGCAGGTGGTGGAGGGCAAACACCCCGTCAATGCGGCGGCGTTTTCCATCCACTCGCGCATCCACCGCGCGCGGCCGGACGTCGTCGCCGCAGCGCATTCCCATTCACGCAACGGCACTGCCTTCGCTTCGCTGGGCAGGCTTTTGCCGCCCACCACCCAAGAGGCATGCGCCTTCTACAATGACCACGCCGTGCTGCAGGCTTACGGCGGCATTGCCAGCGAGCTTTCGGAAGGCGACTTGATCGCCCAGAGCCTGGGACAGGGCAAGGCCGTCATCTGCCGCAATCATGCGCATTTCACCGTGGGGCATTCGGTGGACGAGGCGGTCTTCTGGTTCCTGCGGATGGAACGGGCCTTCGAGCAGTACCTGTTGGCCGCTGCCGCCGGCACACCGGTCGAAATCGACGACGTCACGGCCAGCCTGACAGCCCGGCAGGTGGGCTCGCACAGCGCAGGCTGGTTTGGCCTGCAGCCGTTGATGGACAAGGTGCTGGCGGAGCAACCCGATCTATTGGAATAGTCCATCCACGGTTGCTATATATCCTCAGCCTTACCCATTTCTCGTCGCTTCTGCCAGACATGCTCACCTTGGGGTGATCGTCCTTCTCGTGCATGTATGGGCCCAGCGCCTATTGCAAGGTTTTTTCGGTGACTTGACGTAAACGGTTGCATGCATGTATACGGTCTTGCCGGTGGGCGCGTCGAAACATGACCGCACCCCAGTCCTAAGCAGAAAGACGGCTTGATCCCGAAGGGCAGCTGGCATTAAAAACAGGCTTCAGGGTGTCGATCCAACAGTTTTGTCACTCACTTCCAAAAGCTTCGCAATCCTATGCTGGGGGTCATTCCTCCCTTGATCGCGGAGCTCGGCTATCCGGGCTACGACGCGCCCATCTGGACCGCGCTGATGGCGCCCCAAGGCACGCCCGCACCGGTGCTGGCCAAGCTGCGCACGGCGGCCGCCGAGATTCTGAAGGACAAGGACATGATCGACAAGATGAATGCGATCGGCATGGATCCGGGCGATGCCGATTCCGCCGCTTTGTCAAAGCGCATCGCGAGCGACATCGTGCGTTGGGGGCAGGTTGCGAAGGCCGCGAACATCTTTCCCGAATAGAAGTTGGGAGGTGCACCGCGGCATCCGAGGTCAGAAGTGGCCGCGGAAGCTGAAGATAGATTTCGAAGATCGGTCGCGCACAGGATGGCGGAAGGGTGCCGGTGCGCCACATCGCCGGCCGGCGCATGCGAGGCAAGCCGAATGGTCGCGCCCAGTGGATGTCTCGACCGCTCGTGCATGGTGCCGCCCTGGGAAGTGGATCTGCCGACCTAGGCCGGCCGTCTCGCCGCGGCTTTTTTCACCGTCTCGGCGAAGGCCAACGCAGCCGGCTTCGGCTGCGTGCCGCGTCGCGACACCAGGAACAGGTCGAGACTCACTACGGGATCCTGCAATATCGACACGCCCAGGCCCTGTCCGAGGCAATCCTCTATCGCGAATGACGGAATGACGGCATGGCCACGGCCCGCACGCACCATCGCGATGAGGGTCCCGATCAGGTTCATCCGTGGTCGCTGCTCATGCGCGAGGCCCAACTTGGCGAGGTGCTTCTCGATCAGTACCTGGATTGGGTTGTCGGTCGGCAGACTGACGAGCGGCAGGCCCGACATGCTGGACCAAGGCTGCTTGCGAATCAAGCCACTCACGCCGGTTCCGGGCGGGCTGATGAGCATCAGTTTGAACTTGCACAAGGGCTGGCGCAACAGCCCGACCGCTGGCTTCACGAAGAAGCCGAGGCCGATGTCGGCCTCTCCGTCCATCACCCGCTGGCGCACGACACTGACATCGACGTCCGCCAGATTGACCTGCACTTGCGGATGGCTGTCGGCGAATGCCCGAACTACCTCGGGCAACAGGGTCGCCGACACCATGGGCGTCGCGGAAATATCAAGACGGGAGCGCACGGCCGCCATGCTGCCGCTCACGACCGAAGCAAGCGCGCGCAATTCGTCGATGATCCGCTCGGCCACAGGCAGCAGCCGTCGACCAGCGTCGGTGAGGTCGACGGACCGCGTCGTTCGATCGAAAAGGCGCGCTCCCACCTGCTCTTCCAGTTCCTTCACGAGCATGCTCATGCCCGAAGGCGACAGATGAATCTGATCGGCCGCCTTTGCAAAGCTCTGCAGGCGCGTGACCTCCAGGAAGGCATGGAGCTGGCGGCTGCTCACATTCATCAGTTTTGTTGACGAATTCATCAGAATCTTCCGTTTGATCAATGTCAAAAGTGTCGCTGTAATTGTCACCCACTCATAGAGAGACATAACCGTGAACACATCCAGGACCTTGCAGCCGCCGCCCTCATTCCGGCACCGCCGCCGCATTCTGCTCAGCGGGCTCGCCGCGCTGGCAACCCCCTTTGCCAGCGCACAAGGTTCGGCGGACGCTCCGGTTCGCCTGATCGTTCCCTTTACGCCCGGCACCGGCATCGACCTGATCGCGCGCCAGATCGCTCCCGCCCTTTCAGAACGCCTCAAGCGCCCGTTCTTCGTTGAGAACCGGCCCGGAGCCTCGGGCAACATCGGCACGCAGGAGGTCGTTCGCGCGACACCGGACGGCACCACCCTGCTCGTGAGTGTCAACACGCTCGTCATGAACATGGCCCTCTATCCCAGGCTGGGATTCAATCCGGTGAGCGATCTCGCGCCGGTCAGCCAGACCAGCTGGGGCCAACTCCTCCTAGTCGCGAATCCGGGAACCGGGATCGACACACTGCAAGGGCTGATCGCACGGGCCAAGGCGAAGCCGGGCGCCTTGAACTACGGCTCGCCCGGCGCGGGCACGCCGCACCACCTGGCGATGGAGCTACTCAAGAACAGGGCCGCGGTTTCGCTCACGCACATCAGCTATCGCGGCACCGCTCCGGCCGTCACGGACCTGCTGGGTGGTCAGATCGACGTCATGTTCCTGCCGATCCATGTCGCTCTGCAGCATGTGAAGGCCGGCAAACTCAAGGCGCTCGCGATCAGCTCCGACAAGCCGAGCCCGTTGCTCCCGGAGGTACCGCCACTCAGCATTCTCAAGCTGGGAAACATGAACGTCGACATGTGGTACGGCGTCTTGGCACCCGCAGGCACTCCGCGTCCCTACATCGAGCGCCTCAACAAGGAGCTGCGCGAGATCCTGGCGCAGCCGGCCATTGCCAAGGCCTTCGAGACCCAGGGCATGACCCCTGCCCACAGCACGCCGGAGGCCTTCGCACAACTGATGGCGGCAGACGCCAAACGCTGGGCCGACCTGATCAAGGCCCAGGGTATCACCGCGGAGTAAGCGAGAAATGAACAAAGAATCAGCAATCTCGGCGCAAGCTGATGCCGAGGTCGTCATCGTCGGTGGTGGTCCTGTGGGCATGGGCCTGGCCATCGAGTTGGGCCAGCGCGGCGTTCGCACGATCGTGGTGGAACGCTATCCGCAGCCCCAGCCCATCCCCAAGGGCCAGAACCTCACCCAGCGCACGATGGAACACTTCCACTTCTGGGGAGCGGAGAAGCAGCTGCGTGCGGCGCGCACCATTCCGCCGGAGTACGGAATCGGCGGCCTGACCGCCTACGGCACGCTGCTGGGACCCCACAGCTACGACTGGCTGCAGCGCGACCTGGTCAAGCCCTACTACTACACGTCGAACGAGAGACTTCCGCAGTATGCGACCGAGGCGGTGCTACGACGACGCGCCGCCGAGCTTCCCTCGGTTCAGACCCTTTACGGATGGGATGCGCAAGCGCTGACCCAGGACGCCGACGGCGTGTCGATCACGATCGCCGAGCGCGACGGCGGCAGCCGGCGGGTCTTGAAGTGCGCCTATGCCGTCGGTTCGGATGGAGCCCGCTCGCTGGTGCGGGAACAGGCCGGCATCACGCAGACGCGCACCGACCACGACCGCATGATGGTGCTGCTGGTCTTCAAGTCGCATGAGCTGCACAGGCTTCTGGAGTGCTACCCGGGCAAGTCCTACTACAACGTCCTGCAGCCGGCGCTGAAGGGCTACTGGAAATTCTTCGGCCGGGTCGACCTGGGCAGCACCTGGTTCTTCCATGCGCCGGTGCCGCCCGGCACGACCAAGGACAACTTCGACTTCGCCGCATATCTTCGCGAGGCTGTCGGCGCGGAGTTCGACGTCGAGTTCGAGCACATCGGTTTCTGGGACCTGCGCTTCATGCTGGCCGACAGTTACCGCGAGGGTCGCGTCTTCGTCGCTGGCGACGCTGCGCACAGTCACCCGCCCTATGGGGGCTACGGCGTGAACTCCGGGCTGGAGGACGCGCGGAACCTGGGCTGGAAGCTCGCCGCGACGCTGCAAGGCTGGGGTGGCGAGCGCCTTCTGGATTCCTACGATGCGGAGCGGCGGCCGGTGTTCGGCTCCACAATCCGCGACTTCATCGCCAAGTCGATCGATGCGGACCGGGAGTTCCTGGACGAATACGATCCGGCCCGCGACCCGGCGGGTTTCGAGGCTGCATGGCAGGCGCGCGCCCAAGGCGCGGTCGGCGAGGTCCACGCCTTCGAGCCCAACTACGAAGGATCAACCGTGGTCTGGGGGAGCGAAGGCCGAGTGAGCAGCGCGAAGGGATCCCACCGATTCGATGCCCGTGCGGGACACCACCTGGCACCCGCCGCGCAGTCGTCCGGCAACAACATCTACGACGAGCTGGGACCCGCATTCACGCTCCTGACGATCGGCGCGCCGTCTGGGACTGTCGAGGCATTTCGCGATGCGGCAATTGCGATGTCGCTGCCCCTGAAGATCGTGCCGGCGGAGAGCGGGGTTGAAACCGACCGGTACGGCGCCAAGCTCGTCCTGGTGCGACCAGACCAATTCGTCGCGTGGGCGGCGGACGATGCATCACTCGACGACGCGCGCCGCGTACTGGCGGTCGCGTCCGGTCAAACTTGATCTTGGAGGCTAGAGGCAGGAAGTGGTCGAGCGCAGCCAGTCAATCAGCACACGCAGCTTGGGCGGCACGCGCTTACGGTCAGGATAGTACAGTGCTAGATCCGGCAGCGGAGTGGTCCAGTCGGCCAACAGCTGTACTAACCGCCCCTCGACAATGTGGCGCTCGGTGAAGCTGCCGATCAGGTTGGCGATGCCGATGCCGTCCACCGCGGCGTCGAGCATCAACGCCACGTCGTTCATCACGAGGCGCCCGCTCACCGCGAGTGTCATAGCCTCGCCGTTTTTCTCGAACTCCCAGCGCTCCAGCTGGCCCGAACTCGCAAAGCGAAAGCCGATGCAGTCGTGCGCCAACAACTCGCGCGGATGCACCGGCGTGCCGCGCTCGGCAAGGTAACGCGGCGCAGCGACGATGCAGTTGGCCATCGGCGGGCCGACCCGCATGCCCACCATGTCGCGCTCGACCATGCCGCCGAAGCGGATGCCCGCGTCGAAGCCCTGGCCCACGATGTCGACCAGCGTGTTGTCGATGGACACCTCCAGGTCGATCTGCGGGTATGCGCGCAGGAATGCGCCGAGCACCGGCTGCAGCACCCAGAGGTAGGCCCCGCGCGACACCGTGAGCCGCAGCAGACCCGACGGCCGCTCGGCGCTGTCGCTCAGTTCTTCGGAGGCCAAGGCCAGCTCCTGCACCGCCGGGCCTATGCGTTCGAGAAACCGCGCGCCGGCTTCAGTAAGGTTCACGCTGCGCGTAGTGCGGTTGAACAGCGGCACGCCCACGCGCTTTTCAAGCAACCGCACGGCTTGGCTCACGGCTGAGGGCGATACGCCCAGGCGCACCGCAGCGGCAGAAAAGCCGCGTGTCTCGGCCACGGCCACGAAGGTTACGAGTCCGTCGAGTTGGTCCTGGCGCATGAGGTCAAGCGGAAAGGAAATCGGATCAATCCTTGAGTAACCGACAACGTACTTTATCGACGCGGCTGACGATCAAAGCAACGCGGCACGCGCGCAGTCTAGCAATGGGCTCTTGCATTCCTTATCAAGGGTATTCAATCACATCAGCGAGCGCTTCTTCTTATCCCAAAACATGGTGCGTCAGTGGCCTCGACGACGGCCTCGGCCTGGCACTCGCGCAAGGGGAAGCGGGCCACCGGTCACGGCGCCATCGGCTCGCTGCATGACGCACGGTTGGCTGGAATCGCACTGCGGTTGGCTGGTTTTGGGGCATCGCACCGCGCCGTGCGGCTCCGTTTGCTCCTAAAGTCAAGGCACTTTTTAGGAGCTTTCACATGACCTTATCACTCGACGGCGTCAGCATCCCCGATAGCCAACTTGCCAGAGAAATCACCGAACTCGTGCGGGACACCGAATCCCCGTTGCTGTTCCATCACTCCAGCCGCGTTTATTACTTCGGCGCCCTGGCTGGCAAACGCCGTGGCCTGACCTTCGACCCAGAATTGCTGTACGCAGGCGCAATGTTCCACGACATGGGTCTGACGCACAAGCACAGCAGCGCATGCGAACGGTTTGAGGTCGACGGCGCCAACGTTGCGCGCAGCTTCCTTTGCAGCCACGGCATTCCGCAGAACGACATCGACTTGGTTTGGAATGCGATAGCACTGCACACTACGCCCGGCATCCCGCAGCACATGCACCCGGTTGTGGCGCTCGTGACCGCTGGCGTCGAGATGGATGTACTGGGCATCGACTACCCGGCCTTTGACAACGCCCAACGCGAGCAGGTGGTGGCCGCCCATCCACGCACCGAGAACTTCAAGGAAGACATCCTCGAGGCCTTCTACAACGGCATCAAGCATAAGCCGGACACCACCTTTGGCAACGTCAAGGCGGACGTCCTGATCGACAAGGACCCGAGCTTCCAGCGCGGCAATTTCTGCAGCGTGATCCGCAACTCGGCATGGAAGGGCTGAGCGCGCTCAGCCTTCGCGCTTGCCAGCGCTGCCAAAGTTAAGGCGGTACTGCTGCGGGCTGACGTCCAGCCTTCGCATAAACACAGCCCGCATACGATGAGCATCCTTGAAACCACACTGATAGGCCACGGTCTTCAGGGGAGCCTGACTCGTCTCAAGCATCACGCGCGCCGCGTCCAGCCGAGCGCTTTCGACAAACTCCGCTGGCGTTACCTGCGTGTCGCGCGCGAAGATGCGCGCGAAGGTGCGTTCGCTCATGTTGGCGACTTTCGCCAACGTGCCTACCGTCAAGTCATCGCGCAGGTGGGCGAGGACGTGCATCTTCGTCAGCATCAGCGGTGAGTCGGCCTCGACAGGTGGTGTCAGGAACGGGCTGAATTGCGACTGCCCGCCGGCTCGCTGCGTAAAGACAACCAAGCGCCGCGCCACTTGCAGCGCTACCTCGACGCCATGGTGCTGGCCGAGGATATACAAAGACAGATCGATTCCCGCGGTGACGCCTGCCGATGTGTAGAGCGCTCCGTCCTGCGTGTACAGACGGTTCGAATCGACCCGTGCCATCGGACACAACCTGGCAAGCGCCGCAGCATCATTCCAGTGCGTGGTCACGGTGCGCCCATGTAGCAAACCTGCTCTCGCCAAGATAAATGCACCGCTGCAGATAGAGCCATGGTTCTTTGCGCGCACACTGGCGGCTTTTAGCCACGCGTACAGATCGGGGTGAAATTTTTGGTGGACCAACGCCGGTCCGCCCGCGACCAGCAGCAGATCGTAGGCGTCAAGCGCCTCGCTGTAGTGGCGGTGCGCCTGTACGGGCAATCCGTTGGAGCAGGCCACCAGCCCCCGTTCCACGCCGATGACCTCAATAAGGTAGTGGTCCTCTGTCGCCAGAAAGCGATTGGCTTCCGCGAACACATCGAGCGGGCCGCTGACATCGAGCGATTGAACCCCAGAGAAAACGAGTAGGGCAACGGTTCTGGTCATAGGTAGATGGCGGAAAAACGTCTCGACTTGGCGGGGTACCGCCTGCGATCCCGATCGATATGAGGCAGGGCATTCAGACTTGCCAAGTCAGGTCCCGGGAGGTCTGCACAGCATCCGGCAACCGCCGGGGTCTCACTTTACCAAGGAGTCCATCCTGACAAAACCCATGCTCACCGCGATCCCGGAAGTGTTGCGCGCCACCGGTGCGCCGGTGGTAGACAACCTAAACATTCAGACTGCGGGACCGCGTGGCCCCGCACTACTGCAAGACATCTGGCTCATCGAGAGATTGGCCCACTTCGACCGAGAGGTGATTCCTGAGCGTCGCATGCATGCCAAAGGATGGGCACACGGTACCTTCACGGAGTTCCGGCCCCTTTTGCACCTCCGCAATGTATCTATGAGCGCAAAGCCTGGGACAATTCGCCACAGAAAAGATGTTGTAGCAACAGGAGCGATGCAATCGGTGGTTGCTCTTACTGGCGACCGGCCTACATTGCTACGTCTCGGAGCGGATTAGGCGCCAGTGGGCATGAAGTCGGTCGACACTGACAGCGCTTCCCACGCCTTGATCTCTTCCTGGAGCGCGCCGAGCTTCTCGCGCACCACCTTGACTGCGTCGGGGCCAAGCAGCAAATGCTTGGGCGGGATCGCCGTTTCCGTGATCTGGATCATGGCGCGCGCGGCCTTCACCGGGTCGCCCGCTTGCTTGCCACTGCGCGCCAGGCGCGCCTCGCGCACGGGGCCCATCACCGGCGCGTAGTCGTCTATGGTCTGCGGCGCGCGCACCATCGAGCGTCCCGCCCACTCGGTGCGAAAGCCGCCCGGCTCCACGGCCGTCACGTGAATGCCGAAGCTCGCCACCTCCTTGCCCAGCGTCTCCGAAATGCCCTCGAGCGCGAACTTGCTGCCGTGGTAGTAGCCCAGCCCCGGAAAGGTCACGATGCCGCCCATCGAGGTGATGTTGAGAATGTGACCGCGCCGGCGCGAACGCATGAAGGGCAGCACTGCCTTAGCAATAGCCACAGCACCGAACACGTTCACCTCGAACTGCTGGCGCAGTTCGGCAAGCGACGATTCCTCCACCGTGCCTTCGTGGCCGTAGCCGGCGTTGTTGACCAGCACGTCAATGGCGCCGACCGTGGCCTCCACCTCGGCGACCACGCGCGGCACATCGACGTCGTGCGTCACGTCGAGCAAGCGACCGAAGGAGCGTCCGGGTTGGAGCGCGTCGAACTCGGCGCGGGCGGCCTCGCTGCGCAGCGTGCCGACGACGCGGTGGCCGGCAGCCAGCGCTTCTTGCGCGAGCGCGCGGCCGAAGCCGCTGCTGACGCCAGTGATGAACCAGGTCTTGGGGGCGGATGAAATCGTCATGGTGTATGTCCTAACGGCGAGTGGAAAGGTGATGGAAGAACTGTGCGCGCAACCGATCGCTTTGATAATCCGCTTAACGCGACAAACACCATGAAGCCTTTCTTCAAAATCAGGTCGCAACGCCATGCTTAGCAAGACTCGATTTGGTATCCATTGCGCTATATCAAAGACCGCCTGGAATGGCGTCACTCGCGCATCAACGCGCCCACGAATCAGCGCATATCGTCAGCAATAGCGAGCAGCCAGCAGTGTCAGGCGCCGGTGCCGTTTGATAAGCGCGCGGCCATTCCCATTGCGTCGGGGAGAGTAGTTGGCAAGCAGATCGCACGATCTCACGCGACTTCAACATTCCATCTATTGGAATTGTTGACTTTCGAAGAACTTCGATTGTTTCTACCATGCCAATGCACGTGGTGGCGGCCACGCTGCCACAGCCATCCTTTGTTCACATAGCTACACACGGAGCAACCCCATGCACGGAGACCACACACAGGCAGTCCGCCCCTTCCTAATCGGGTCGACCTGGACTACCGGACAGGGCCAGCCCTTCGAATCCATCAATCCCGCTACCGGCGGGCGCAACGGCCTGATCGGCGCGGCCAGCAAGGCCGACGTCGACTTCGCGGTGCGCACCGCCAAGGCCGCGCAGGCGCGACCCGAATGGCGGCAGATGCTGCCCCACCAACGCGCAGCTATCCTGCACCGCATCGCCGACCTGATTGAGGTTAACGCCGAGGAACTTGCCGACCGGCAGATGCGCGAGAACGGCAAGCTGCGCCGCGAGTGCGTGACGCAGGCCGCCGGTGGCGCCGCGGCGTACCGCTACTTCGCGGCGATCTGCGAGACCATGCCGTCGGAGATCGCGCCCTCGCGCGGCGATCACCTGTCGATGGTGCTGTACGAGCCCTACGGCGTGGTGGCCGCGATCACGCCATGGAATTCGCCACTCACGCTCGAATCGCAAAAGGTGGCCGCCGCGCTAGCCGCCGGCAACGCGGTGGTGCTCAAGCCCTCGGAGTTCACGCCGACGATCGCGCTGCGCATCGCCGAACTCGCGCTGGAGGCGGGACTGCCGCCTGGCATCTTCAACGTGGTGACCGGCCTGGGCGCCGAGACCGGCACCGCGCTGGTAGCGCACCCCGACGTACGCCTGATTTCCTTCACCGGTGGCACCGCCACCGGCAAGGCCATCGCGCGCGAGGCAGCCGGCCGCATGGCCGCGGTGGCGCTGGAGTTGGGCGGCAAGTCGCCCCACATCGTGTTCGCCGATGCCGACCTGGACAAGGCGCTCGAAGGCGTGCTGCACGGCGTGTTCTCGTCGACCGGGCAGTCGTGCATCGCGGGCACGCGCCTGTTCGTGGAGCGCAGCGTGTATGAGGGCTTCGTGCAGAAGCTGGCGACGGCGACCAATGCCCTGCGCGTGGGGCCGCCGGACGATGCGCAGTCGCAGATCGCGCCGCTGTCGTCCTTCATCCACCGGGACAAGGTCGAAACCATGGTCGACATGGCGCGCGAGGACGGCGCCACGGTGCTGGCCGGCGGTAGCCGCCCCGGAGACGCGCGCCTGGCCAACGGCGCCTACTTCCTGCCGACCATCCTCGGCAACGTGAGCAACAGCGCGCGCATCTGCCAGCAGGAGGTGTTCGGCCCGGTGCTGTGCGTGCTTCCCTTCGACAACGAAGCCGACCTCGTGGCGCAGGCCAACGACACGCTCTTCGGACTGGCCGCGGGGGTGTGGACGCAGGACTTTCCCAAGGCCTGGCGCGTGGCACGCGCGATCGAGGCGGGCACGGTCTGGATCAACACCTACAAGACGCTCAGCGTGTCGGTGCCCTTCGGTGGCTTCAAGGAAAGCGGCTCGGGGCGCGAGAAGGGCTTCTTCGGCATCCGCACCTACCAGGAACCCAAGACTGTGATGGTGGGGCTCTGAGATGCCGATCGGTTTTATCGGCCTGGGCGTTATGGGCGAGCCCATGTGCGCCAACCTCGCGGCAAAAAGCGGCGAACGCGTGCTGTGCAACGACCTCGACGGTGCACCGATGCGGCGGCTGGCCGAACGCGGGGCGGTGACGGCTTCGTCGCCGGCCGAACTGGCGCGTGAGGCCACGGTCGTCTTCATGTGCCTGGCGAGCGCGCAGGCGGCACAGGCCGTGGCCGACGCGGTGCTGGCGGGCTGGCTCGGGCTCGAGGGCGGGCGACTGCTGGTCGACATGGGAACCACATCGGTCGCCGCGACGCACGCCATCGCCGCGCGGGTGGCGGCAGCCGGACATCGCTATGTCGATGCGCCGGTAGCGCGCATGCCGGCCGCGGCCATCGAAGGCACGCTCAGCATCATGGTGGGCGGAGACGCCGAAGACGTGGCCGCGCTGATGCCCTACTTCTGCTGCATGGGCACCGACATCACGCATTGCGGCGGCACCGGCAGCGGACAGGTGGTCAAGATCCTGCACAACACCGTGCTCTTCGAAGCGGTGCAAGCGCTGGCCGAGGCGGTGGCGGTCGCTCGGGCGCACAAGGTCGAGGCCTCGGTGCTGCTCGACGCCATCGAGTTGGGCTCGGCCGATAGCCGCGCCGCGCGCGTGCAGGGGCGCCAGGCGCTGCAGCCGCGCGCCTATGAGAAAGGCCGCTTCGCGACGCGCTATGCGCTCAAGGACGTGAGCTTGGCGCTCGAACTCGCAGAGACTGCGGGGCTCGATGCAGCCATGGCGCGCGAAAGCGCGTCCACGCTGCAGCGGGCCGTCGACGCCGGCTGGGGCGACCGCTACTACCCGGCGCTCTACGAGATCATCGCCCGCGACGGGCAGGACGCGCCGGGCGACTGACCTCGGTTTTTCCATCTTCATTCCAACGATGCCGCCAAGCCGGCAGGAGACAACCCCATGAAATCCATTCTTGCGATCGCCCTCGGCTTGCTCTTCGCAGCCAGCAGCGCTTCGGCCGCCTTTCCCGATAAGCCCGTCACGCTGATCGTGCCGTTCCCCGCGGGCGGCGCCACCGACGCCATGGCGCGCTTCACCGCCAACCGCCTTTCCAAGGAACTGGGCCAGCCCGTGGTAGTGGATAACCGTGGCGGCGCGGGCGGCGTCATCGCGGCGGAAACGGCGCTGGGGGCACCGAAGGACGGCTACACCATCTTCTTCGCGACCACGGGGACCATGGCGATCAACCCCTTCATCTACAGGAAGCTCAAGTACAACCCCCTGACCGATTTCGAGCCCGTGGGCAACGTGGCTTCGGCGTCGAACGTGCTGGTTGTGCATCCGTCGGTCAAGGCGAAAAACGTGGCTGAACTGATCGCGCTGGCCCAGGCCCGTCCGGGCAAGCTGACCTATGCGTCAGCAGGCATCGGGACATCGAGCCACCTGTCGGGCGCGCTCTTCGAGAGCATGACCAGCACACAGATGCTGCACGTGCCCTATAAAGGCTCCGCGCCCGCGCTGTCCGACTTTCTCGCGGGCCGGGTGGACATGATGTTCGACACCGCCTCGACCCACGCGCCGTACGTCAAGGCCGGCAAGATCCGCGCGCTGGCTGTGACCAGCCCGCGCAAATCGCCCGCGTTCCCGGGCGTGCCCTCGATTGCCGAGGCCGGTGTTCCAGGCTACGACGTGACGATCTGGTTCGGCGTAGCCGCGCCGGCGGGCGTCCCGAAGGCCTCGCTCGACCGCCTCTCGGCCGCGCTCCAAAAGGCCTGGCAGGCACCCGACATCAAGGCCGCACTGGCCGACGTGGGTGCCGATCCGCTGTACCTCGGGCCGGCCGAGTACGAACGATTTATCGCCGCAGAAAACCAGAAGTGGGGCCGAGTCGTCAAGGCCTCGGGCGCCGAAGCGCAGGACTGATCGGCCTACTAAACCGGGCCGCGTGCAATGGTGCGTTCCACATCGCGCACTAGGGCGAGCAGGGCTGGCGAGAGATCGCGCACCACGCTCGCCATCGACTCACTGGTCGAAACGCTCAAGTTCAGCACATAGTGCGCAGCGCCGTCAGGGCCATCAGATTTATTCGCTCGCACCGGCGCCGCCAGCGCCACCACTTCAGGCTGCCACGACGCGGCACAGAAGCCGTGGCGTCCGACCATGACGATCGCCCTCTCGATCTCATCGCGCAGCGCCGGCCATTGTTTGCCTCGGCGCTGCTTGAAAACCGAGTACAGACGATCGCGTTGTTCGTCAGGCAAGGTCGCCAGATGCGCGCGTCCGAGGGAAGTCAGTTCCATCGGCACGCGCTGCCCCGACACCACGCTGCGCAGCGACACTCGCCGGTTGTACCGGATTGATTCCAGGTAAACCATCTCGTCGCGATCAGGTGCCGCGAGCCCAACGTTGATACGGTTCGCCTCGGCCAATGCGCGCATCTTCGACGCAGCGACGGCCAGTACCGTGGATCCCGAACGCATCGCATGAGCGAGGCCGAGCACAGCCGGCGCCAGCCGATAGGCACGATGCTCGATCTGCAGCATGCCCGAGCCCACCAGCGTTTGCGTGAGTCGGCTGACCGTCGAGCGCGCCAGCCCAGTGCGCTCCGCGAGTTCCGCATTGCCCAGCAGCTCCGACCCGGCACGGAAAGCGCGCAGAAGTTCAATGCCGCGTTCCAATGAGCGGTTGACAGGCGAGATGCCTGGCTTTTCATCGATCGCGTGGGTAATTCGGGTCATCCGATTCTCCTTCGTCAATTCGATCGTCTTCGATCAGGTTCCATTCTATGGAATTTGGGGAGTGCGCGTCGGACACTGAAACCCTATGCTTTCTCACTCGCGATTCACGCCTTCCACAAGGAGACAGACATGCCTCGTTCAAGATCATGCCGCGCGCTGTCGCTAACAGCTTTGCTGCTAACGTCACTCGCGTTCTCCCACCCTGCTGCGGCACAGGCCTTCCCTACCAAAAAGCCGATCAGGCTGATCGTTCCCTTTGCGGCGGGGGGTGGCACCGATGTGATTTCGCGCGTGCTCGGTGCTGGCATCGGTGCCGAACTGCACCAGACCGTCATCGTCGAGAACAAGCCAGGCGCCGGCACCCTTATCGGCAGCGACTACGTGGCCAAGAGCGCGCCCGACGGCTACACGCTGCTCATGGCCACCTTCGCCCATGCGGTGAACCCCAGCTTGCTAACGAAGCTGCCCTATAACCAAGCGACCGCGTTTGCGCCGCTGAGCCTCGTCGGCGAATCGCCCAACGTGCTGGTAGTGCGGCCCGAACACGCTGTCAAATCCGTGGCCGACCTCGTCGCCTATGCCAAGGCCAACCCCGGCAAGCTCAGCTACGGTTCGTTCGGCAACGGCACGTCGGCACATCTGGCGGGCGAGCTGTTCAAGAGCCTGGCCAAGGTCGATCTCACGCATGTGCCGTACCGAGGTTCGGCGCCCGCGCTGACCGACCTGCTCGGCGGCCAGATCGACATGATGTTCACCACGACGGCCAGCGTGGCGCCCTACATTGCGAGCGGCAAGCTGCGCGCACTGGCCGTGACCTCGCCGCAGCGTTCGTCGGCTTTGCCCAACGTACCTACCGTGGCCGAGAGCGGCGTGCCTGGCTATGTGGCGCAGAGCTGGTACGGCCTCTATGCGCCGGCCGGTACGCCACGCGACGTCGTGATGCAGCTCAACGCCGCCATTCGCAAGGCCGCATCGTCCGAGACCTTCCGCAAGCGGATCGAGGACGAAGGCTTGGTGGTGCGTGCATCGCCGCCCGAGGAGCTCGCGCGCTACGTCGCCGCCGAGGAGGCGCGCTGGGGCAAGGTGGTGCGCGACGCGCACATCACCATCGACTGATTCTTCTTTTTCCTCTTTTTTTATCCCGCCATGACCACCAGCAGCCTTTACATCGACCTGCGCACCGAGGACGGCATCGCCATCCTCAGCCTCAATCGGCCCGACGTGCGCAACGCCATAAACGACGACATGCGCGGCGACCTCATGGCCGCGCTCGATCAAGTGAACCGCGACGACGCCGTGCGCGCCCTGGTGCTTACCGGCGCCGGCAAAGCCTTTTGTGCGGGCGGCGACATCCGGGCGATGCAGCGGCGCATGCAGGCCCCCGCGAGCGAAGTAGCCTACAACGGCTGGGCGCGCCAACAACGCACGCACCATGTGCTCACTGCCCTGCATAACCTGCCCAAGCCGACGATTGCCGCGGTGAACGGCGCCTCCACGGGCCTGGGCACCGACTTGGCCATGGCCTGCGACTTCGTGGTAGCCAGCGAGGCGCACGCGAGCTTCGCGTGGAACTATGTCCTGCGCGGACTGATTCCGGACGGCGGTGGCATGTACTTCCTGCCGCGGCGTGTGGGTCTCGCGAAGGCCAAGGAGCTGATCTTCACGGGTCGCACGGTGCGCACCGCCGAGGCCGTCGACCTCGGCATCGCCGACCGCGCGAGCACACCCGAGGCGCTAGTCGCCGATGCCGTGGGCTGGGCGCGCGAGCTGAGCGCGGGTTCGCGCACCGCGCTGGCCCTTGGCAAAACCATCCTGAACCAGAGCTTCGAGCTGCAGGCCGAGCAGGTCTTCGGCATGGGCAGCCAGGCGCAGGCGATCTGCTATGCGTCAAGCGAGCACCATACGGCGGTCAACGCCTTTCTAGCCAAGTCGGCGGCGAAGGAGTAATGGCGATGGTTGCATCCAACGACGCCATTTCGCGTTTGCTCAAGCCACGCAGCGTGGCCGTGATCGGCGCCTCGGCCGACCTCACAAAGACCTCGGGCCGCCCGGTGGCCTACCTCCAGAAGCACGGCTTTGCCGGCGCGATCTACCCCGTCAACCCGAAGGCCGACACCATCGCAGGCCTGCACTGCTACCCCGACGTGGGCTCGCTGCCCCAAGCGCCCGACGTGGCCCTCGTGCTGCTGGGCGCGGAACGCGCGCACACGGTCGTGAGCGACCTCTCGGCGCGCGGCACGGCGGCGGCGATTGTGCTGGCGAGCGGTTATGCGGAAGCCGGCGACCAAGGCCGGCAGCGCCAGCACGAGCTGCTCGAGGCAGCGGGCGGCATGCGCCTGCTGGGGCCTAACACCATCGGGCTCGTGAATCTCAGTGACCGCATCACGCTGTCGGCCAGCGGCGCGCTGGAGTCCGACGAACTGCTGCCGGGCGGGATCGCCGTGGTATCGCAAAGCGGCGGCATCCTGGGCTCCTTGCTGTCGCGCGGTGCGGCGCGCGGCATCGGCTTCTCCAAGCTGATCTCGACCAGCAACGAGGCCGACCTAGATCTCGCGGACTTCGTCAACCACCTGGCCGACGACGAGGCCACGCGCGTGATCGCGCTGTATATGGAGAGCATCCGCGACGTCGCCAAATTCCGAGCCGCCGCCGCCAAGGCTGCGCGCGCGGGTAAGCCGCTGGTGGTGTTCAAGATCGGCCGCTCCGAATCGGGCGCGCAGGCTGCGGCATCGCACACAGGCGCGCTGGCCGGTGCCGACCGCATGTACGATGCGCTGTTCCGCGAGGTCGGCGCGATCCGCGCAAGAGACTTCGCCGACCTGCTCGATCTTCCCGCGGCGCTTGCCACGGAGCGTCGTCTGGAGGGCAAACGAGTCGCCATCCTGACCTCGACGGGCGGAGCGGGCACGCTGGTGGCCGACAGCCTTGGTGTAGCCGGCTTCGAGGCGCCGGCGCCCGATGCTGCCACCGCCGACAAGTTGCGCGCACTTCAGGCTGGAGGCCCATCGGTCCTCGACCGAAATCCGATTGACGTGACTCTCGCGGGCCTTCAGCCGCAACTGCTGCGCCGGGGGCTCGCAGCGCTGCTCGAAAGCATGAGCTATGACGCAGTCGTGGTAATCGTGGGGTCTTCCGCCCTGGCGATGCCGGACTTGGTGGCCGACGCCATTCGCGACTGCCTGCCCAGCACCAGCAAGCCGGTACTTGCCTATGTCAGCCCACACGCGCCGGCTGTTGCATCGTTGCTCAATCGGCATGGCGTACCCGCCTTCAGCGCTCCGGAGAGTTGCACGGTGGCGCTGCAAGGCCTGTTCGCGCATAGCCATCCGCCACTGGTCACGCGCGTCGATGCCGGACCGGTCGTGAGGATTGACGATTTGCCATCGGGTTCTCTCAACGAGGCTGAGGCCAAGTCGCTCTTCGCGCGCTTCGGCGTACAAGGAGTGCGCGAGCATGCGGTGGCCGATGCGCAGCAGGCCGCCGAGATGGCCGGCACGCTGGGGGACAAGGTAGTACTGAAGATTCTTTCGCGCACCATCACCCACAAGACCGAGGTCGGCGGTGTCGCGGTGGCGGTGCCCTCGGCACAGGTGGCCGCGCGCGTGCAGCAGATGGAGCGCGACGTGCGAACCGCGACCGGCGATGCGCCCGAAGGCTATCTGGTGCAGGAGATGGTATCTGGCGGCACCGAGCTCATCCTGGGCCTGCACCGCGATGCGCTGGGCGCGGCGCTGCTGGTAGGGATGGGCGGCGTAACAGCCGAGCTGATCAACGATAGCGTGCTACGCATGGTGCCACCGGGCGGAGCGCTTACGCGCGATGAGGCCACGGCGATGGTGCGCGAGCTCAAGACTTGGCCGCTGCTGGATAGCTACCGGGGGCGGCCGGCGGCTGATGTAGATGCGCTGGTGGATGCGATCGTCGCGTTCTCGCGCATGGCGAGCCAGATGGGCGCTGGCCTCGAGACCGCGGAGATCAATCCGCTTTTCGTACTGCCGAAAGGAATGGGCGTACGAGCAGCCGACGGAGTCGCTGTGTTGCGAGCGAAAACATGAGCTAGTTCCTTCCTTCAATTAATTGATAACCACTAAGGAGACAAAACTGTGAAATTGACAAGAAAAACCGCCGTGTGCGCATTCGTCGCTGTATGCGCAGGCGCCATGGCAACGGCTTCAGCGCAGCCAGACCCCTTCCCCACTCGACCTGTGCGAGTGGTAGTTCCGTTTCCCGCGGGCGGTACGCTCGACGGGCCTGCACGACTGCTCGCGACGTCACTAAGCCGCGTGTCCGGCCAACAATTCATCGTCGACAACAAGGCCGGCGCGGGCGGCACCGTTGGTGCAGGCGAGGTGGCGCGCGCGCCAGCCGACGGCTACACCCTCCTGATCTCATCTAGTGCGGTGCCGATTTCGCAGGTTCTCTACAAGAGCGTACCCTTCGATTCGGTAAAGAGCTATCGCGAGGTTGCCATGTTCTCAGATATGCCCTCGGTCATAGCGGTGAATCCTCAGCGAGTGCCTGTGAAGACATTGGCCGAACTGATCGCATACGCCAAGGCTCATCCAGCGAAGCTCAATTACGGTTCGCCTGGCTCAGGCACTGGCGCTCATCTTGCGGCCGAGATGTTTAAAGACCATGTCGGCGTCGATATCTTGCATGTGCCCTATCGGGGCGCAGCACCCGCCGTCACCGACGCGCTGGGCGGGCAAATCGACATGGTGATCGCCGGGCAGTCCTCGGTCGCTCAGCAAATAGCGGCCGGAAAGCTGCGCGCGTTGGCGGTGACCACAACCAAGCGCTCCGCTCAGCTACCCGATGTCCCCACAGTGGACGAAGTGGTTAAAGGCTATGAATCGACTACCTGGATCGGTCTCGCCGCGCCGGCCGCAACGCCCGACGCGGTGATGGCCCGCCTCACCACGTTTGTGCGCGAAGCCATGGATGACCCCAGCTTGCGCAAGAAGCTGATTGAGGCCGGCGTTACACCCATTCTCAAGGAAGAGAAGGAAGCCGCCGAGCAGATCGCTCGTGAGGTGGTGAACTACGGCGCGCTAGTACGCAAGGCCAACATCCACGCGGAATGACAATGAACCCCCTGACCTCTTCCACTCGCAGACGGATGCTGAACATCGCGTTTTGGGGATCCTTGTTCGCGGCAATTCTGCCAGTTGCGGCACCGGCCCTCGCAGCGGAGGCGACCTCTTTGTCGGCACAGGCACCGGGTTTCTACCGCTTAAAGCTCGGGGACTTCCAAGTCACTGTATTGCTCGACGGCACCCGCACGATTTCGGCGAAAGCTGCTATGCGCAACATTGGCGAGTCCGAGGTAAGAGCGCTAGTGGCACGCGGGGCCGAGCCAGACGAAGTGATGACCTCCTTCAATGCCTTTCTGATCGATACGGGCAACAAGCGCGTGCTCGTTGACACCGGTGGAGGCAGTATGTTCGGTGCCGGACTCGGTCACATGCTTGTGAATCTGCAGGCTGCGGGCTATCGGCCCGAACAGATAGACGAAGTATTGCTCACGCATCTGCACGTCGACCACGTGGGCGGGCTCGTAACGGCGGACGGCCGTCGCGTGTTTATCAATGCGAACATCCGCGTGAGCCGTATCGAAACGGACTACTGGCTCTCAGCCGACAAGCGCAATAACGCGCTACAACCTATGCAGGTCTTCTTTAAAGGCGCCCAGGAGGCGCTCAAGCCCTATGCAGATGCGAAACAGCTCGAAATCTTCGACGGCGACGCTGAACTATTGCCTGGCATTCAGGCGATGGCTCTGCCGGGACATTCGCATGGCCACACAGGCTATTTGGTGTCTTCTCAGGGCCGGCAGCTGATGCTTTGGGGCGACCTTGTGCACATGGGTGTAGTTCAGTTCGCAAGGCCCATCACGGGCTTTCGAGCAGACAGCGATCCAGCCGGCGCCGCCGAAGTGCGGCAGCGCAGTTTCGAGCAGGCGGCACGCACGGGCGCTTTGATTGGCGGTGCGCATATAGCGTTTCCGGGGCTGGGCCATGTGCGTGCGGATGGCCCCGGTTTTCGCTGGCTTCCCTTGGCCTACGATACTGTGCCCTGATCTCATACCGCTCGAGGTGCGGCACGGACGAAGTAATTTATTTCAACGCCGCATTGACTCGGACCATGAGTTGCAGCAACGTCTGCGCCAATTCCTCGACCAACGCTGCCATAGACCGGCCGCCAATCAATACGCTCACATTGAAAGCATAGCCCGCATGCCCACGCAATGGGGCGGCCACCGAGACGATGCCGGTCTGCCAAGTGGCGCTGCAATAGCCTTCGGCGCGGCACTTAGCTATCGCTGCCTGGATTTCGCGCTTTCGTTCAGGCCACTGCACTGGGTGCTTAGCCTGCAGTTCACTCAACATAGCCGTGAGTTCGGGCCCGACAAGCGTGGACAAATGCGCGCGCCCGAGAGCGGTGAGCGCCATCGGAATGCGCGAGCCCGACGTGACATGGCGGAACATCTCACTTCGGCTTTTACGGATCGAGGTGAGGTAGACCATGTCGGTGCCGTCGCGCACCGCGAGCCCGACGTTGATCCGCCGACCCTCGGCCACGCCACCCATCAGCGGCTGCGCTATGTGGAAGAGTTCCGAGCTCTGCTGCATCGCGAGGCCGAGGCTCAGCAGCGGCGGCCCGAGCCGGTAGACGCCGGCTTCGGGCACGTAGTCCAGGAAGCGCTCCTGCACCAGCGTCTGCGTGAGCCGGCTTACCGTTGAGCGCGGCAGGCCGACGCGCTCGGCCAGTTCGCTGTTGCTCAGCGCGTTCACGCCGGGACTGAAGGCCCGCAGCAAGTGCAGGCCGCGTTCGAGCGAACGGTTGTTGTGCTGCTGCCGCGCGAAGGCTGGCGTGGCGGGTGCCGAGTCGTCAGCATCGCGTGGTGAATGGCGTGGGCGGCTCATCGCGTGTGCGGCATCGAACAGGACATCATGCGAGCATAGCCGCGCCGCGCCACGCGCGGCGCCGCTTTCGCAGCGCAATCGAGTCAGACTACGGCGACAGGGCGCAGCGACGGGTCGAGCCGCTTCATCGCCGACTCGGGGTAGCGCTCGCCCGCGGGCAGAATGCGCTCCAGCGTCTGCAGCAGCTCATCGCTGAGTTCGAGCTTGAGCGCCTGCAGGTTCTCCTCGATCTGCGCGGCGGTGGTGGCGCCGACGATGGGCACCGCCTGGTGCGTGCGCAGGATCCACGCGATGGCCAGTTGCGCCGGCGTGGCGCTGAGCGCGTGGGCCTGCGCGCGCACTTCCTCGACCAGCACCAGGTTCTTCGCGAAGTTCTCGCCCATGAAGCGCGGGTACTCCTTGCGCTGGTCGCCGTCGGGAATGTCAGCGGCGGT
The DNA here is from genome assembly GCF_030316845.1 of Variovorax davisae. Taxonomy (GTDB): domain Bacteria; phylum Pseudomonadota; class Gammaproteobacteria; order Burkholderiales; family Burkholderiaceae_C; genus Variovorax; species Variovorax davisae. The sequence continues at coordinate 52,115 of NZ_JASZYS010000003.1, read as the reverse complement.
CTTGATCTGGCCCGTGAGAAAGCCGCGGCCCAGCGGGGCGTAGCCGAAGAAGCGCATGCCGTACTCGCGGCAGGCGGCCAGCGTGTCGTATTCCGGGTCGCGGCTCCACAGCGAGTATTCGCACTGCAGCGCCGAGATAGGATGCACCGCCATCGCCGCGAGCAGTGACGTGCGGCTCACCTCGCACAGGCCCAGCTCGCGCACCTTGCCCTTTTCCACAAGGCGCTTCATCGCGCCAACGGTTTCGGCCACAGGCACCTTGGGATCAACGCGGTGCAGGTAGTACAGGTCGATGTGATCAATGCCCATGCGCTTCAGGCTGGCATCGCACGCGGCCTCGATGCGCTCGGGCCGCGCGTCGAGGCCGCGCTCGTCCGAGCGCAACCCGAAGGTGAAGCCGACCTTGGTGCACACCTGCACGTCCTGGCGGCGCCCGCGAATGGCCTCGCCGACAAGCACTTCGTTGTCACCGTCGGCATAGAGGTCGGCGGTGTCGACATAGGTCTGGCCGGCATCGAGAAAGGCGCGGATCGTGGCGATGGCATCAGCGCGTGCGACAGCGCCGTAGCAGCCGGTCATGGCCATCGTGCCCAGGGCGATGGCTTGCGTGTTTTGTTGCGCGTTCATGGGGAGTCTCCTGGTTAATAGACGAGGGTGAAGAAGGAATCAGGTGCGGATCGAGAACGGGTCGTCGTCGGTCTCCGCGGTGTTGACCATCACGTTCTGCACCGTGAGGTAGGCGCGCAGGCCTTCGGACCCGCGCTCGCGGCCGAAGCCACTGCCCTTGCGGCCACCGAAAGGCGCCTGGACCGCGCCCATGCGGTAGGTGTTGATCCAAACGTTGCCGCATTCGAGACGGCTCGCCACGCGGTGCGCGCGCGCGATGTTCTGGGTCCAGATGCCTCCGGCCAGGCCGAATTCAGAGTCGTTGGCGATGCGGATCGCCTCGTCTTCGTCGTCGAAGGGCAGCACCGCCAGCACCGGGCCGAAGACCTCGTGACGCGCGATGTCCATGTCGTTGCGCACGTCGGCGAACACGGTGGCCGGCACGAAGAGACCGCGCTCAGGCACTTGCTGTCCAGCGCCGCCAGGGCCAGCCACCATGCGCGCGCCACCGCTGCGCGTCTTCTCGATCACGCCCAAGATGCGCGTGTGCTGCGGCGCGTTGGCCACAGGGCCCAGTTGCGTGTCGGGCTGCATCGGATCGCCTTGGCGGATGAGCGCGGCGCGGCGGCCCAGTTCTTCTACCATCTGCACATACACCGGGCGCTGCACCAGCAGGCGCGACCCCGCGATGCAGGTCTGCCCACCTGCGGCGAAGATGCCCGCGATGGCGCCGTTGACCGCACGGGGAATGTCCGCGTCGGCGAACACGATGTTGGGCGACTTGCCGCCGAGCTCCAACGTCACCGGCACCTGGCGCACAGCCGCGCCTTCCATCACCTTGCGCCCGCCGAGGTTGCCGCCGGTAAAGCTCACCTTGCGCACCTTCGGGTGCGCGACCAGTGCCGCGCCAGTGTCGCCCGCGCCGGTGACCACGTTGACAACGCCCGCCGGAAAGCCGGCCTCCTTGAACAGCATCGCGAATTCGAGCGTGGTGATTGGCGCGAACTCCGAGGGCTTGATCACCGCGCAGTTGCCTGCCGCGAGCGCGGGTGCAAGCTTGTTCGAAAGGATCGTCATCGGGCTGTTCCACGGCGTGATCAGTGCCACCACCCCGAAAGGCCGGTATACGGTGAAGTCGACCATCTGCGGGTTGTCCAGCGGCAGGTACTCGCCGTGGATCTTGTCGGCATAGCCCGCGTAGTAGCGGTAGCTGCGCGCGGCAAAGCGCACTTGGACCAGCGTCTCCTTGTAGAGCTTGCCGTTGTTGCGGGTCTCCAGTTCGGCGAACCGCTCGGCCTGCGCGTCGAGCAGGTCGGCCAGCCGGTTGAGCAAGCGCCCGCGCTGGTAGCCGCTGGTGGTCGACCAAGCAGTGTCGAAGCAGCGCTGCGCCGACGCCACGGCACGGTCCACGTCTGCGGCATCGGCTACTGCAACCGTGCCCCATTGCGCCTGCGAGTAAGGGTTCATGACTGCCAAGCGTTCTCTGCCTTGGGCGGATACTTCTTCATGGTCTATCCATAGACCGCGGTCCAAATTCATTCGATGCTCCTTGGGTTTCGGTTTCGTTGTGTTTGCGTGGTCGCACTAGAGCGAGCGGCCACCGTCGACCATCAGGGTCTGACCGGTCATGAAGTCAGGCGCTTGCGTGGCCGCCCAGACCACCGCCTGGGCAATCTCGGCGGGGGTGCCCAGCCGGCCGACCGGTATTTGGGGCACGTAGCGCTGCATCGCGGCGTCCCAGCTTTCGCCGGGCTGCAGGAACTTGTCGAACATCGGCGTCGCGAGCGAGCCCGGCGCCACCGCGTTGACGCGGATGCCCTGTGGCGCGAGTTCCAGCGCCAGCGTTTGCGTCAGTGAGATGGCTGCAGCCTTGGCGGCGCAATACGCGCTCAGACCCCCGCGTGCGCGCACGCCGGCCACCGACGTCACGTTGACGATTGCGCCAGCCTTACTCTCACGCATCGCGGGCACCACGGCGCGCGCGAGGTTCACTATGCCCATCACGTTGACCCCCCAAACGCGCTGCCACTGCGCGTCGTCGACCTGGTCGAAGGGCAGGTTGGCCTGCGGCAGTCCTGCGTTGTTGATCAGCACGTCGATGCGGCCCCAGCGCCGCAGCATGTCCGCAGTGATCTCGCGCACCTGCGCGTCGTCACACACGTCGCAGGCCACGGCCATCGCGCTGTGGCCCTGGGGGTCGAGCCGCCGGGCCTGCGCCTGTGCGGCGGCTGAATCGATGTCGAGAACCACCGTCGCATAGCCGTTCCCATGGAGCAGCGCGACAGTCTCCAGGCCTACGCCGCTGCCCGCGCCCGTGACGAGCGCGACTTTGAATTCACTCATGGTCTCTTCCTGTCTGGCGATGTGCCGTTCAGCCGCGCAACGGCGCGTGCTGGAGGATAGTTTTCTTTCGCATGTAGGCCTCTAGGCCTTCGATGCCCGACTCGTGACCGTGGCCCGAGGCCTTGATGCCGCCGAAGGGGGTTTCCGCGCGAGAGAGCACGACGGTGTTGACGCCGACCATGCCGGCCTCCAGCGCGTCACTGGTGTCGGTAGCGCGCGCCAACGATTCGGTGAACACGAAGGCGCCCAAGCCGTAGGCGGTGTCGTTCGCGCGGCGGATCGCGTCGGCGCCGTCAACGTCACTGAAGGTGGCTATCGGCACGATCGGACCAAAGGCTTCCTCGCGCATCACGAGCGCCGCGTCGGGCACGTCGCTCAGCACCGTGGGCTCGAAGAAGAAGCCGGGGCGGTCGAGCCGCCGGCCACCGATGCGCACGCGTGCGCCGCTGCGACGGGCGTCGTCCATCAGCTGCTCCATTGCCAGCAGCCGGCGCTCGTTGCAGAGCGGGCCCATGTCTATGTCGGGTTCGATGCCCGCGCCCACGCGCAGCGCACGGGCATGCGCCGTCATGCGTTCGGCAAACGCTTCGGCGATACCCTCATGAACGTAGAAGCGGCTGGGCACGTTGCACACTTGGCCAGCGTTGCGGAACTTGGCAATGGCGCAAATGCGCGCAACGGCGTCAACGTCCACGTCGTTGAACACCAGCACAGGCGCGTTGCCGCCAAGCTCCATGGTGGTGACGAGGTGGTGGTCGACCGCCAGATGGCCGAGTGTGCGTCCCACGGCGATGGAGCCGGTGAGCGACACCTTGCGGATCACCGAGCTGCGCAGCAGTTGCTCGGAGATGCGAGCGGGCTGGCCCAGCACCAGGTTCGCGACGCCAGGCGGAAGGCCGGCTTGTGCGAGGCATTCGAGCACCGCCACGGCGGTCGCGGGCGTTTCTTCCGAGGCCTTCAGCACGATGGTGCAACCCGCAGCCAGCGCACCGCCGAGCTTGCGCGCGACGGTGGTGGCGGGGAAGTTCCAGGGCGTAAATGCGGCCACCGGACCGATGGGCTCAGGCACCACCATCAGCCGCGAGCCGGCCCGGCCGGGCACGATACGGCCATAGGCGCGGCGGCCTTCCTCGGCGTACCAATCGATCACGTCGGCCGAGGCCTGGATCTCGGACGCCGCCTCCGTGAGTGGCTTGCCTTGTTCGAGACTCAGGTGCAGCGCGGCGGATGCAGCGCGTTGGCGCAGCAGACTTGCTGCTTCGCGAAGGATGCGATAGCGCAGGTCTGGTGTGGTGGCACGCCACGCCGGCGCGGAGCGGTCGGTGGCTTCGAGGGCGGTCGCGACATCGGCCTCGCTGGCGTGGCGGAACATCGAGAGGGTCTTGCCGCTGGCAGGGTCGAGCACAGCTTCGGTGGCGGCGCCGGTGCCGTCGGTCCATTCGCCGCCGATGAACTGGCGGATAGTCGGAAAAGAATGAGAGGTCATGGTGGGCATCTGTTCAAACGACTGGCATCGGCCGGCCAGCGGTTTCCTTGATGGCGACCGCGGCAACCAGCGACACCAGCGCGGTGGCCATCAGCATCCAGGCCGGCGCATGCGGCTGACCGGTGGCTGCGATCAGCCAGGTGGCGAGATACGGCGCAGAGCCGCCTGCCACGATGGCGGCGAAGTTGTAGCCCAGGCTGAAACCGCTGAGTCGCACGCGCGCCGGAAACATCTCGCAGTAGGCGGCCAGGATCACGCCCAGGTAAGCGGCCTCGATCTGACCCAACACAAACTGCGCGGCGAAGGCGGCCAGAGCCGACTGCTTCATCAGCATGAAGAGCGGATATGCGAGCACCAGGTTGGCCAGGCACACGCTGACCAGCAGCGGCTTGCGCCCGACGCGGTCCGTGAACTTGCCCCAGAAGGGAATGGCGAATGCGGCGAACAGCAGCGTGACCGTGGTCGACCAGGCTGCCTGGCTCGCCTTCATGATCGACTGACGTTCGAAATACGTTGCAAAATAGGTAAAGACCAAGTAGTAGGCCGCGAACGAAACCAGCGAGAGCCCGAACACGCCGAGCACACCGCGCCAGTGCGTGCGCACCACCGACAGCGCGGGCATCTTCGAGACCGCGCCGCGGTCTTCCATTTGTTCAAACTGCCGCGACTCCTCCATCTGTCGCCGCACCACCAACCCGATGAGCCCCAGCGGCAGCGACATCAGGAACGGCAGGCGCCAGCCCCAGTCGAGCAGTTGCTCCGGCGTGAGCCAGCCGCGCAGCAGCGCCACGCTCAGCGAGCCCAGCATAGTGCCGGCCAGCGTGCCCACCTGCGTGGTGCTGGTGAGGTAGCCACGCCGGTGGTCAGGCGAGGCCTCGGCCACATAGGCCGCTGCGCCGCCGAGTTCGCCGCCGGCAGACAAGCCCTGGATGCAGCGCAGCCCGAGTAGCATCAGCGGTGCCGCGATACCGACGCTCTCGTAGGTTGGCAAGAAGCCGATGGCCGCGGTCGCGAAGGCCATGCCGAGGACCGACACCACCAACGCGGGCCGGCGCCCGTAGCGGTCGCCTAGATGGCCCAGCAGGATGCCCCCTATCGGCCGCACGATGAACGCCACGCCGAACACGCCCAGTGTGTAGAGCAGAGCAGCCGTCGGGTCGGCGGCGGGGAAGAACACCTTAGCGAGCGTGGTCGCCAGGAACGCGTAGGCGGTGTAGTCGAAGTATTCGATCACCGTGCCGAAAGCGGCGGCGCGCACAACGCGTCGCACTCCCCGTTCGTACTCGAGATCGTTGAAGGTGGCTGAGATGCCATGCGCCGCGGGAGCGGCCGATAGGGGTTCGGACGATAGCAATTGTGTCTCCGGAATGTGTGGCCGTGCAGGCTTTTTCTGTCCGGGAATGTTGCGCCCTATGCTTCCAATTAACAATCCATCCGTTCCGTCTATCGGAATTAAAGAATATGGTCCCTCCGTAAGCCTGAATCATCTCTGTGAAGATCGGCCCCGACGTCGTTCAGAAATCGTTCGGCTTGACAAATTTCTATGCGCACGCCTTCGGTGCCGCATAGCAAGCGATGCACCGCGTGAGATGCGGAGATGGAGCCACTTCCGAGTGGCGTACCCGAGTCGTATGGCTCGGCCTCCCCCCTTCACTCCGCCGCAACCGACGGATCGATCGCGACCTGTCTGGCAATGCGGGGCAGCAATACAAATAACTCAGCGACCAACCGTCAATCGATGGACTGCACGGAAGTGGGTCTGAGTGGTTCAAACGAAGCAAACGACCGCTATCCTCGATAACCGCTATGGCGTCACAATATTTGCACTCTTTGAACACGCTCCTCGCGAGGACATGCTGATCCGCCATCCTGAGGCACCGAGTAACACCAGCGCCGTGCGCCGTGAAGCGCGAGTCGTTTGATTCGCGCAGCAGGCCACCTGCCGCGAACAGCATTCAATTCGATATTCATATTCGCGCCTTCACGATGTCCCGCACCGCCGTCCCCGAGAGCCCGTCAGTACCCAATTTGCCGTTCTTAGCAGGCTGCTGAAATACCTCACCGGATGGTCCCCCGAAAGTGGACCTGAGGCGTTATCTTTGCAGACTCACGAAACCTGCTCCGATGCGCGGCCCTGACACATTCACCGAAGGCTTGTTCACCATGAGACGGCTGGACGACTTCGTTCCTGCCGACCATCCGCTGCGCCGCATCCGGGTGATGGTCAACGAGGCGCTGGCCAAGATGGACGAGTTGTTCTCTCGGATGTACGGGGCCGACGTCAAGGGAGGACGCCCGAGCATCGCGCCGGAGAAGCCGCTTCGCGCGATGCTGTTGCAGATCCTGTTCAGCATCCGCTCGGAGCGCCAGCTCATGGAGCAGACGCAATACAACATGTTGCTTCGCTGGTTCATCGACTTGGCGATGGACGACGCGGTGTGGGTGCCGGCGGTGTTCACGAAGAACCGCCAGCGCCTGATCGAGCACGATGCGGTGGTCGCCTTCTTCAACGAAGTGCTGGAGACGGCAGAAAACAAGAACTTATTGTCGGGTGAGCACTTCAGATGGTATGGACGCCTCCCACCACGGCCTCTGCCGCACTGCGAAGCGCGGGCGAGGCGGGGCCTCGCGCTTAACGGCAGGGAGTGCCAAAGTGGAGCTTGCGTCCAACCACACAACCGGAGGTCCCGAAATGAACGCTACGACGTACGCCGTGGACACGGCCAAGAGCGTGATGCAGTTGCACTGGGTTGAGCTTGAGACCGGCGAGATCCATCGCAAGAAGCTCAGCAGGGGCAAGTTTCTCGAGTTCTTTGCTCAGGTGCAACCGGCGTGCGTGGCCATGGAGGCCTGCGGTGGTTCTCACCACTGGGCGCGGACATTGATGGCCATGGGGCATGCCGTCGAGCTGTTGCCTGCGGGCCAGGTTCGCGCCTTCGTTCGAGGCAACAAGGATGATTCGGCCGATGCACGGGCGATATGGGTCGCTGCCGGCCACGGCGACATCCGCCGCGTGCCGATCAAGAGCACTGAGCAACAGGCCATCATGTCGCTGCATCGCACGAGATCGCATTGGGTGAGCATCCGTACGGCGACGATCAACTCCCTGCGTGGGCTCCTCTATGAATTCGGAATCTTCCTTCCGCAAGGGCGTCACTCCGCGTTGCGGATGCTCGCAGAGGAACGCGCGGACATCGACGCCAAGCTGCCAGCACTGATGGTGAGGCTACTAAACGAGCAACTAAGGTCGCTGCGCGAGGTTGACCACGACGTCGAGGTAATGGATGAGGAGATCGCCGCAGTCCAGCAGAGCATCGAAGCCGCAAAGACGCTGCGCGCGGTGCCGGGACTCGGTGTGCTGGGCGCGACGGCGCTTGCGGCGGTGTTGGGTGACGGGCGCGCGTGGCGCAATGGCCGCGAATTTGCCGCGAGCCTGGGGCTTTGTCCCGGACACACTGGCACCGGCGGTAAGGTGAGGATGGGCGGCATCAGCCGACGGGGTGATCCTTATCTGCGCACGCTGCTCATTGCCGGAGCGAGAGCGGTCGTGGCCCGAAAGAATTGCTCGGCGTGGCTGCAAGCTTTGCTATTGCGCAGGCCGACCAACGTGGCGGTCGTCGCGCTGGCCAACAAGCTGGCTCGCACGGCGTGGGCGCTTGTTGCGTACAACCGAAGCTACGATATGCGGTGGGTGTCGACCGTGCCGGCCCGTATGTCCAGTGCCGAAACGGCACGAGCATAGGCAGGTTGGCAGCCAAGGGCGCCACACGGCGACGAATACGGCGAACGCCGAACAGAGTGCGCGAGTGCAGTTGAGGAAGTGATGGCAAGCGGTCAGACCGTGGGTCGGAAAAGCCAAGTCAACGCTCAGGCTCGCCGTGTGCGAAGCCCGTACTTCAGGTAGGCACCGACCTCGCGAATGACCATCAGGGCCAGCAGGCGGACCAGATCCGAACTGCGCAAACAGGCCGGATATAAGACCGCAGTTGATCCGCCACTGCCACGACTTCTAAGATTCACTTGCCACACGGGAGGCGTCCATATAAGCGTCGACGGCACGTTGATCCAGGCCTGGGCAGAACACAAGAGCTTCGTTCGCAAGGACGGTGACGACGATGCCGGCAGCGGCGGGGACTTCAAGGGGCAGCAACGCAGCAATGAAACGCACGAGTCGAAGACGGATCCCGATTCGAAGCTGTACGCAAGGGCAAGACGGCCAGCGAGCTGCGCTACATGGGTCACACGCTCACCGACAACCGTCACGGCCTGGTCGTCAATGCGAGGGTCACGCAGGCCGACGGCTTTGCCGAACGGGAAGCGGCCAAGGTCATGATCAGGGACGCGCGCCAAGCCACCGCGAGTGCGGATACCGAGGTCACGCTCGGCGCCGACAAGGGCTACGACGCGGCCGAGTTCATCGAGGCGCTGCATTGCATGAAGGTGACGCCGCGCGTCGCGCAGAACAAGGCGGGGCGTCATTCGGCGGTGGCCGACGAGATCGCGCGGAGCGAGGGCTATGCGATCGCAGCGCAAGCGAAAGCTCATCGAGCAGGGCTTCGGCTGGGCCAAGTTCGTCGCCCCATCCGACAGGTGATGGTGCGCGGCATCAAGAAAGTCGACCAGTTGTTCGTACTGACCATGGCCGCCTACAACCTTGTGCGCATGCGGACCTTGGCAGAAGTCCGTCCGCTGGCCCGGTAGAGGGTCAGAGAGAGCCGAAGAAACGTCCTCGAAGCGCGAAAACCGCGCCGTCAGCGACCCTGGAACGTCGAAATCACACAACCGCCGCCTTCAGTGCGCAGGATGACTTCGGCGCGCCGGGTACTTCAGCAGCCTGTTAAGGATGCGCCGGAAGAGGGCCCCGTCACGATGTCCCTCGCCCTCAGCCAAGCCTCCAGTGCCACGGCGGCCGACCCCACCACCGGCTTCACCTCCTTCGGCCGGATCTTCCCGTTGTGGTTCGTCTTCGAACTCGCCAGCTTGTACAGGTAGGCGCCTTCATCCCCGCGGTGCAGGTTCTCGAACACCGCTTCTGACACCTCCGAGCGCCGGCGCCCGCCCGGCCCAGGCGAAGAGGAGGAGGGCGCGATCACGCTTGCCCTTGAGCGAGTCGTCGCAGGTCTCCAGCACCGCTTCCAACGGCTCTTTTGTGAGCGCACGTTGCTTGTGGGGCAGGGCGTTGCGCTTCGCATAGGCTTTCTTGTCTTGCTCAGCAGCGCTTTCACCGCAGGCACGGATTGGGCTGCTTGGAAAGGTGGTGCGCCATCGAGAGCACCGAGATCCGGTGCATGAGGGTGTTCAGCGCCGGCGCCCCGAGCTTTCCCTTGAACCCCGCTTCCACCAGCGCCTGGTCGATCGCGGGCGGCAACTGGTGCTCGAGGCCCGCCTTGGTCGAGCGCTGCGCATGGTCGACGATGAACTAAACGACCACAGGGTCTGCAACCGCATCTGCCGCCCGTAGCGCGCGCCGAACCAGGCGGCCTAGTAGCGCATGGCGGCGCGGTAGGCCAGGTTGTCCGACTCGCCCTCGGCCATGAGGTCGTGCGCGGCGTCCTGGGCCATTTCGGACAGCTGAGTGGGATCGAGCAGCGCGTGATCGCTTTTCAGAGGCACCAAGGCCTTGGACACCTTGGATGGCGACACTTTCTCAGCAGGTTTCATGGACGAGGTCCAGGCCGCCAGACTGTTCTGGAAAACTGCCCGCCGCGAGGCCGACTAGGTGCAGGTCCAAAAGGCCGAGGCAGCCCGGCGCGAGATAGAGCTCCAGCGCGAGGCGCGCGCCCAGCAGGAGTCGGAGCTCACCTAGCGCGAGACCTCCTTCGAGCAGGCCCGGGTGGCGCTCGATGAAGCCCTGGCGTCTTCGCGCCAGGCGGTGACGGCCATGGGGGCCCAGATGCACACGCAGCAGCAGGAATCCGCTCGTCTAAGCGGGTGGGAGCAAGGCGTCGCAACGGAATGTTCAGTCGGCCAGAACCGCGATCCTCACTCAAGAAGTGACGCGCGTCGGCGATCGGCTTGTCCAACATGGTCTCGACCTGCATCTCCTCCGTGTTGATCCGCAGGACAAACACCCGATCGCGACCTAGTCGATCGTGTTCGGATTGAACGAGATGAACCCATCGAGGCCACTCTGCGCAGTCGTTTTGACGGAGATCCGCTCGTTGATGGCGCTCACCACGTCGTAGCCGCGCTGGTTCACCTCCGTGGCCCGCTGCCCGTTGGTGATCATCGCGACGTACAGTTCGCCGATACGCCGCAGAAGTGTCGAAGCTCAGTCGGGGCAACTTCCCAGGAGATCTCTCGCTCGAAACAGGACATTGCCTCGCCCAAGGACTGGATCAGCTGCTTCTGCGACATCGCCACGCTCTCGCTCCTTTTGAGTGTTTGGGCTCCCCGCCGATCCTATCTCCTGCCCAACGAACGCCGCGGGGTACGATCCCGCCATGCCTGACTCCCTCGACTTTTCCCGCTCACCCGCCCTCCTCCGCATGCCCTCATGGCTGGGTGCAGGTGTCCATGAGGAACACGCGCTCCCGTTCGAGCCCGGCGACTACAAGCTCACGCCGGGCGACCGGTGGATAGTGGTTGCCCTGAAGACGGCGAGACCGTCTATTCGGGGATCGGGCCTGTCGAAATCGATCGATGAGAAGCCAGGCTCCGCGAATCAAAGAAGCGTGAGCCTCAGGAGGCACCATGAAGCTGCGCGCCAGGCGCAAAGTACTGTCTCGGCTCCGGGCGAACCACGTCGCGAAGCAAGAGAGGCGGCCGTGGATCTACAGGGAGAACCGATTCCTCTTCGAACGACTTGCTGACGATTGAGCCGGGCCCCTCGCCCCGTGCTGCCCTCCCAGACGCACCAAGACCTAGAAGCAGTGCGACGGCGAAGCCTCCCGCCAGGGCGATCAGATTCAGGAAGCGGCCCGATTCGCGCTTGACGCGTCGTTTCGTCACGCTTCAGCTGGTCGAAAGTGCGAAAGCGCGGCTGTGAGATCCACGCCTCCATGCTCAGGCATGGCAACCCCGACGATCGCGTCCTCGATCAGATCTATCTCCACCATACTCTCCACGAACCCGATCAGCGTCGAGCGGTCGAGCATGCCGGTAATCGGATCATCGACGTAGCCGAACCCGGCGATCACTTCGCGATCGGCCAGGCGGTACAGCAGCAAGATCCAGTGGTGGTTGTCGAGCTCCGGCGACTGCTCCGCCGTGGCGATGAAGCCCGGCGCGGCGGCGATCGCGCGCAGGCCCGCGGCGAACGCCTGCAACGTCTCTGGGGACGCCATCGATCCCTCCTTCAGGCAGCTGCTGCTTGGCAGACGGTCGGAGACCGTATCCGGGCCGACCTCGACGCTCTGTAGGCTCAGGTACGCCGACGCTCTGGATCTTTTTGACTAGTGCCCTACTGTCCGGGTGGATTTGGCTCGATAGGGGGCCCTATCTCCCTTGGCGCAGCGAGCCACACCGCCCTCCCCTGGCGCCTATCGCGGCGATCGACCACCGAAGCGGAGTAACGAGCGTACGGTGAGCGTAGCCGACAACGGCCGTGAAGCCAGATGGGGAGGCTTGCACACGCGATAGTTCGCGCGGTCGAAAATTTACGCTTGGACCCTGATGGGGGCTTCCAGAGGTCCACGACAGGCGTTCTACAAGCCAGGCCACCGCTGCGGAACTTTTCTAAGGTCCTGCGTCACATAGCCCAGTGTTTGCAGCCGTCGCACGGCAGCTGCATAGTCTTGCTCGGAGATCTGTGGCGTCCGCGCCATGATCCATGCATAGTCGCGCTGGCTGCGACCGATGATCGTGATCCGATAGGCGGGATCCAAATCAACAATCACGTATTCGGCATCGATCGGCCAGACGAATTGCATGTCCCATACCGCATTGCGGGTGCCGGCCCGCACACGGCCGACAGGTTGCAGCGTCTTGACGGGTGCCTCAAAGCTGCCGTCACGATATTCGAAGGTGGTCTGAATTGCCCCGTCGGCGCGCAGGGCGTACGACTCGCGCGCATTGAACGCATCGCGCTCGAGAAGGGTCGGAACGTTCGCGATCACGTACCAGTCGCCCATGAAGCGATTCAGATCAACGTCGGCCACCGGCGCTATCGTCGGCGGCCGGCTTGAGCAGCCTGCCAATCCCGCGGCCAGCACAAGCGAGCCCAGCGTCGCTGCCGCCACCCACATCCATCGAATCATAGAGTCGCTCCGGTGTCCTTGAGCTCGGTATACGCGGCCGCGCGCCTTCTGGATCATTGGCCTGTGCCTGGCAGCCTGGAAGCCGAGTGCGCGAAGCTCCTCTGCATCGAGCGCGGTGAGATTCGCAATGATGGCCTTCCTCCCTGGTCTGCCAACCTCGAAGAAGGCCCAGTTGTAGCCCCAGGCCGAACGCACTGTCTGGAACGGCACGAAGCGCGTACCGTTCCATTTGAGAATGCACGAGTCGGCCGGTTGCGCGGCCAGTCTGCCCCGCGTCTGATCGAGACCGTCAACAAGCTCGACCGGGGCGCCGACCTCTTGACGCCGCCTGAAGAGCGGCTGCGGATATCGAGATTCACCAGCAGGCGCACCGGGCTTGACAAGCGTTTCAGCTCGCCGCCCGGCGACTTCGCATCCATAGAAAACGTCGGCATGTGCGAACAGCTACTGCCACCGCTGTAAGGTGTCCACGGCCCGTTGGTCTAGTCCCGTAACACGATGATCCCGGCTTCGCGCAACTCTGATCACGAGCCAGCCGAGCATGATTCAGATCGCGATCTATGCCTAAGCCGATCAAAAGAAATTCTCGAGCTTCGTTCCCATCTGCCGCGTGTCCACCACGCGGCGGCCGCGGGATCCAGCAGCCACAGGTATCGGAAGCCGCTGACGCGCTGTTGCACGAGGGTCTGCGACCGACCATCGAGCGCGTGCGCCAGACAATCGAAAGCGGCTCGCCCACAACGGTGAGCCCGATGCTGGAGCTCTGGTTCGTCAAGCTCGCCAGGCGCCTGGACGGCCATGGCGCCAACCCGGCTGATGAGGCGCACAGGTCCCCTTGGTCATCGTCCAGGCCGCAAAAGTGTTCTGGGACGCTGCGCGCCGCGAGGCCGACCAGATGCAGGTCCAGAAGACCGAAGCGGCCCGGCGCGAGATCGAGCTGCAGCGCGAGACGATCAGGGCTTCGGCTTTGTCGAAATGGCTTCTGCCGAAGTCGCCCAGCGCGCTCCGCAACGAAACGGATCAAGGCCGCGCCGTCGAATCGCTCTGTACTGCTGCTGCGCCGTTCCATCAGCATTCATCGGAGCCGCGTTCTCATCCAAGGCCGGTTCACCGAAGCCGGGCACCGCGTTCTGGAGGTTACCTACCCCGACTCCGATCATGCGCACGAGGTGCTGTGCGGACTACCTTCGTTCGACGCCTGTGTCATCCAGTCGACGTTCGAGACCATCAAGATCGACATGCTTTCGACGTTGCGAGGGAAGACCGCCGCGATCGCCGTGGATGGCGCAGCGCTCTCAGGGCTCGATGTGGACGCCGTCGGCGTGGAATGGGGCGAGTCCCTCAGCGCAGCAGTCGACGTTTTGCGGCAGCGCGGCCACCGCGAGATCGCCTTCGCAACGACCTCGCATCCCTTCCTGGCGAACCAGTTGGGCCTGAAGCGGTGGGCACAGATCTGCAGCGCGGAGCCAAAGCTGCATCTCCAGACGCTGGCCGTCCCGCGCCTGTCCCATGAGGACTATCAAGACGCGTTGGTCGAACTGATCAGGGAAAGGAAGGAAGAGGCGGGCCGGCTTCCTTTCACCGCCGTCGTGCTGGGGCATCGAGGATGGCCTGAGCTTTCGGGCCGCGCTGTCGAAGATTGGCCTCGAAGCGCCGAAACAGCTGAGGCGTCGTGCTTCTTAAGCGGACAGATCTCGACAATGAGCACGGCAACTTCTTCGAGACCTTCGGCATCGACGTCGCAGATCAGATTGAATACCTCTACAAGGCAATCGATGCGCGTTGGGAGGAACCGGAAAGACCTTATGCGCTGGAGCTGATTCCCCTGACGCATTTCGCTGGGGAGTCGGTACTGAAAGGTCCGAGCCGCCGACAAGATCTGGTGACCTGACGGCGGCGCCTGTCGATGCGACGGGGCCTTAGCTCGCAAGAGGTTTGCTGATCGCGATGTTGCTCAGTACGCGGCCCTGAGGTCGACGGTTTTCTTCGTGAAGCTCTCGAGGAAATCGAGCAGTTCGTTGGACGCGCCCACTGCCGCCTGGGGGTCCGATGTCGCGATAGCCTGCAGGATGCGTGCGTGCAGGTGGGCGGCCGTTGAGAGGCTGTCGGGGAATCGGCTGTGATAGGCGACCCAGAACCGACGGGAGAGCCCGTAGAACAGATCCATCGTATTCGTCAGGGTTTCATTGTGCGCAGCGCGTGCCTTCAGGTCCTGAACCCTGCGATTCACCCGCAAAAACTCAGTAGCGTCACCCCTCCGGGCACTCTCCTCGCAAGCTTCGGCCAGTTCCAGCATTTCCCTGCGCTCGGGCTCGGTCGCTTGTTCGCAAGCCCGCACGGCCAGCAGCTGTTCAAGGGCTCGTCGCACATCGAGCAACTGCAGTTGGCGGATGACATCGATCGGCGTGATGAAGATCCCGCGGTTCTTGCGCGTCACTACGAGTTCCTCGCGAATGAGCCGATGCAGCGCTTCGCGGACCGGTGTGCGGCCCAAGTTCACAAAGGCAGCGAGATCGCTCTCCGAGTACATCTCGCCGGGCCGGAGCTTCAACCCAATGATCGCTTCGCGCAGCCCTTCGTAAGCCAGGTCCGTCTGGGATCTGGCGGCTTCGGCGCCTTCGGATTTCACCTGCGGCGGGTTTCGGCGTGGAACATTTTTCACGGTGATATGTTACTTGCATACGGCCGTTTGCGGCCGAATCCTCGTTGCCTCTCTAATGATAAACCCTGATTCACAGGCTTTGAACTCGAGCCCTATGATCGCAACAGCGACAAGTAATATATCACTTGGATATTAGATGCCATCCACCGATCTCAGGCCCCGGCTCGAATGCGACTGCGACGTTCTCGTCGTCGGTGGCGGCGCCGCCGGCGTGGCCGCAGCTGTCACCGCAGCCGAACAGGGTCTCGACGTCATTCTTCTGGAGCGCTATGGCTTTTGCGGCGGTGGCGCGGTCGCTGGCCTTTCCGGAACGGTCTGCGGTTTGTACGAGGCAACCGATTCACCCACCCTCGCGCCAAACCAAGTCGTTTGGGGTTTCACGTCCCGCTTTGTCCATGCCCTCAAGGAGCGCGGGGGCCTCGGTCCGCTGCTGAAGTACGGCAAGACCTGGACTCACGTTCACGATCCCCTGGTGTGGCGCGAGGTCGCTGACGCGCTGCTGCGCCAAGCGGCTGTGCGCGTGATCCTCCACAGCGTTGTCACCTCGGTCCTCGTGGAAGGCGGGGAGCGAATCGAAGGTGCAGTGGCCTATACCAAAGAAGGCGAACTCACGGTGCGAGCGCGCATCACGATCGACGCGAGCGGCGACGCGGACCTCATGGCGATGTCAGGCATGGGCACCTTCACGGGTCAGGACGGCCGTGTGCAAAACCCGACCATGATCTTTCGGCTGCTCGGCGTCGACGTGGAGCACTTCCTGACGGCCTACGGACGCGACACGATCATGCCGTTGGAGGTATCGGAACTCATCGCCGCTGCGAACGCTTCCGGTCGGTTCGCCCTGCCCCGTCACAAGATATGGCTTTTCCCGACCACGCGACCGGGGGAACTACTGTGCAACTGCACACGAGTCTTGGGGCCGGACGGCCGGGAACTCAACGCCACCCTTGCGCAAGACCTGACGGACGCCGAAATCGAAGGGCGGCTGCAGGCGCGTGCGTACGCGGATTTCTTCCGTGAGGCGCTCGCCGGGTGCGAACACAGCTTCATGAACGATACCGGCGTACAGGTCGGCGTGCGGCAAACGCGCCAGGGCATCGGCCGCACCCTGCTGCGCAATGCCGACATCCTCGCCGGTCGCAAATCCGCGGAGGGCATCGCGCGCTCCCCTTGGCCGATCGAGCTGCACGCGGGGGTCAAACCTGTCGTGAATTGGCTCCTTGACGACTGGTACGAGGTGCCCTACGGCTGCTTTGTGCCGCAAAAAGGCAGCGGCCTGCTGTTCGCGGGTCGTTGCCTGTCGGCAGAGCACGAGGCAGTGGCCTCGGCGCGCGTGACGGCGCAGTGTTTCGCCTACGGCCACGCGATCGGCCACGCCGCCACCCTTTCCATCAACGAACGCATCGACGCGCACCGCATAGACGGGCGCGAAGTGCGAACCCTCCTGAACCAGCACAACGCACGATTGGACGACTGAATGAGCGCACAACATCAAAGCCCCTCGGGGGTATGGCACTTCCGCATCGAACGGCCCACTCGCCGCAACGCCATCGACAGCAACACCGCCAACGCGCTCGCAGCCTCGTTGCGCGCCGCGAGCGAGGACAAGCGTTGCGCCGTGGCAGTGCTTTACGGCCAGGAGGACTGGTTCTGTGCCGGCAGCGATCTCAAGGAACTCGCCGGGCAAAGCGGCGAGCAGATGGCCCGCATCGAGTTCGCCAAGGCGGCCCTGGCACGCACGCTCTACGACATCGATCTGCCGGTCATCGCGGCGGTTCGCGGCTTCGCGCTGGGCGGCGGCCTGTCGCTGGCTGCGGCCTGCGACCACGTCGTCTCTGAGGACAACGCCCGCTGGCACATGCCCGAGGTGCTCAATGGCTGGATTCCTCCATGGGGGATCCAACCGGTGATCGACCGTTGCGGGGCCGTGCGTGCGCGCAACGTCCTTCTCGGCGCCAATCCAATGTCCGCGTCGCAGGCCAAATCAATTGGTTTGGTCGACACGCTGTGCGCCGACGGCCAGGCTCTTGCCACGGCATTGGAACTGGCCGAATCGTGGGCCCGCCTGCCGGCGGCGGCGCGGCGCTCCATCAAGCGCTTCCTTCGGGAGCACCACGGTTCCACACCCGCCGAGGCAGACGCAGCGGCCTCGGAACTCTTCGTACAGCACTGTGCCAGCGACGCGGCGCAGACCACCCTTTCGCGCTTCGGAGTCAAGGCATGAAGAACATGAGCAAAGTGATGACCGCCGATCAAGCCGTCGCCGACATCCCGTCGGGTGCCACGATCGCCAGTGTCGGTGTCATCGGTTGGGTGACGCCGGAGCGCTGCCTCGAGGCGCTGGGCCGCCGTCATCGAGAAACCCAGACGCCGGCCGACCTGACCCTGTATCTCCCGGTCGGAACGGGGGACGCCATGGAGATCAAAGGCATGGACCACCTGGCCCAGGAAGGCATGCTCAAGCGCATCGTGTCGGGCTCTTACATCAATCCGGTGCATCCTAAGACTGGCAAGCGCCCAGAGCTCATGCGGCTTATCCGCGAGAACAAGATTGAAGCGTACAGCTGGCCGATTGGCGCGTCGATGCACTGGCTGCGCGAGGTGGCCCGCAAGTCGCCCGGTTACCTGACAAGCGTCGGCCTTGGCACCTACATCGATCCGGAGAACGGCGGAGGCAAATTCACCGAGCTTGCCAAGGACGACCTGGTCCGCAAGATGGACTTCGAAGGAAAGCCCTACCTGTTCTATCCGACCTGGAACATCGACTGCGCGTTCATTCGCGCATCGACCGCCGACGAATTCGGCAATCTGAGCTGGGAAGACGAGGCACTGGTGTCATCCAACGTCGCTCTGGCGCTGGCTGCCAAGGCTTGTGGCGGCCGCGTCATCGCGCAAGTTCGCCGCGTGGTGCCGCGCGGCAGTCGGCCCGCCACCCAAGTGCCACTCCCCGGGGTGCTGGTCGACGCAGTCGTCGTCGATGAAGCCCAGATGATGGTCACGCAGACCCCGTTCGACACCGGCTACCTCGGCGGCCAGCCGATGGAGCCGGTGATCGCAGCGCTCCCGCGCATGCCGTTCGGGGCCGACAAGATCGTGGCCTGGCGCGCTGCTCAGGAAATGCGCACGCACGAACTCAGCATCCTGGGTTTCGGCGCATCGTCGGACATGCCGTTGGTGATGGCAGAAACCGGCCAGCTCGATGCGCAGACCGTTCGCGACTACTGGTTCACCACCGAGCACGGGTCCTACGGCGGCGTCGTGATGAGCGGCTGGCAGTTCTCCGCGAACGTGAACCCGGAGGCGATTCTCGACGGCCTGAGCCAGTTCGACCTCATTGACGCAGGCCTCTGTCGATTCGCCGCGCTGGCTTTCGCGGAATTCGACGACGAGGGCACCGTGAACGTCAGTCGATTCGGTACTGCCAACCCAGGTGCGGGTGGGTTCATCGACATCGCCGAGAACGCGCGCCGGCTGCTGTTCTGCGGTACCTTCACGACCGGCGGGCTCGAAGTTCGACTGGAGGACGGGCAGTTGCGGATAGTCAAGGAAGGACGCCAGAGAAAGTTCGTCGCGCGCGCCTCGCACATCACCTATCGCGTGCGCGACGGCGTGGCCCGCCGTGCACAGGAGGCACACATCGTCACCGAGCGCGCAGTCTTCCGCGTTGAAGCCGATGGCCTGGTCCTGATCGAGGTCGCGCCTGGGATCGACGTCCAGACCCAAGTTCTCGACCTCATGGACTTCGCCCCGGTGCGTATCGACCCCGCGCTCAAGCCCATGGATCTCTCGACCTTCGCGCTGCAGACTTGCATGACCTCTCAAGACCTGTTGACCACGGCGGACGCATGACCATCGAAACCCTCACCGAGAAACGCACGCCTCGCCTTGAGCGCTTTCGCAGCGGCGCCGTGCTGCCCGCGCATCTTCTGGCGCTCACGCCCGAACTGCGCCTTGACGAGCGCCGGATGCGGGCGCTGACGCGCTACTACCTCGACGCGGGCGCCGGCGGCATTGCCGTCGGCGTGCACACCACCCAATTTGCGATTCGCGCGCACGGACTGTATGAAACCGTGCTCTCCCACGTCGCGGCGAGCGCACGGGAATGGGACAGACCGGACGCCTTCATGGTGGCGGGTGTCACGGGACGCACGGCGCAGGCCGCGAACGAAGCGCGCATGGCGGCCGCACTCGGCTACGACGCCGCGCTACTCAATGTGGCGGCGTTCAAGGGATGCAGCGAGGACGAAATCATCGCCCATTGCGACGAAATCGCGCAGATCATGCCGCTCATCGGCTTCTACCTCCTAACCGAAGTCGGCGGCATCGTGCTGTCGCGCGACTTCTGGCGGCGCTTCTGCGAAATCGAGAATGTGATCGGCATCAAGATGGCGCCCTTCAACCGCTATCGCACGCTCGATGTGGTGCACGGGCTGGTTCAGGCGCGGGCCGAAAACCGCGTCACGCTGTACACCGGCAACGACGATCACATCGTGCTCGATCTTTTGCAGCCCTTCGTCGTGCCGCGCGAGGACGAGCGTGTGACAGTTCGCATCCGCGGGGGCCTGCTCGGCCATTGGGCCGTGTGGACACGCAGCGCCGTGCAGCTGTTCAACCGATTGCGTGCCGCCCAGGACGGCGACAGCGCGAGCAACGAACTGCTTGCCCTCGATTCGATCGTGACCGACTGCAACCGGGCGATCTACGACGCGCAGAACGACTTTCGCGGCTGCGTACCCGGGTGCCACGAAGTGCTTCGACGCCAGGGGCTCTTCGAATTCACGCGCTGCCTGGATCCGAACGAAGTGCTCAGCCCCGGCCAACTCGAGCTGATCGATCGCGTCTATCGCGACTACCCCGAAATGAACGACGACGAGTTCGTCCGCGCCAACCTTGAGCGTTGGTTGGCCTGATCCTTTTCTTTTCTCTTCTATTCTTTCAATTCCCGGAGATACGCATGACCGAACTCTTGAACTTCGCTTCGCTGCCCGAACGCTTCGAAAGCGTGGAGCATCTGGAGGACTTCATGTCCACCCCGTCACAAGCCCTCGTGGACGACCTGCGTCGCCTTGAGGGCGACATCATCATCCTCGGCGTGGCTGGCAAAATGGGGGTCACACTAGCGCGCTTGGCCAACCCCGCGGCGCCGACAAAGCGCGTGGTGGGTGTGGCGCGCTTCTCGGACGCCCAGGAGAAGGCCAAGCTTCAGAACTGGGGCGTAGAGACCATCACGTGCGATCTGCTCGACCGCGAGGCAGTCGAAGCGCTGCCCCGTCTCCCCAACGTCATTTTCATGGCCGGGCGCAAGTTCGGCACGGACGGCGACCAGGAGATGACCTGGGCCATGAATGCGCTGGTGCCTGCCTTCGTCGCCGAAGCCTTCAAAGGCAGCCGTATCGTCGCCTTCTCCACCATCCACGTGTATCCCGGCGTCAGCGTGCTGCACCGCGGGTCACTTGAATCGGCACCTCCGCTGGCCCGTCCTGGTGAATATGCCAACTCGGTCGTCGGGCGCGAGCGCATGTTCCGGCACTTCTCGAAGAAGTACGGGACGCCGGGACGCATCAGCCGTCTGTCGTACTCCATCGACATGCGCTACGGGGCACTGCAGGAGATCGCGAACTGGGTGTTGAAGGATGAAGAGATCGACCTGACGACGGGTCACGTCAATGTCATCTGGCAGGGCGACGCCAACTCGCAGATCCTGCGCTGCCTGAATCATTGCGAGACGCCTTCGGCCCCGATCAACATCACAGGCCCGGAGGTGGTGAGCGTCTACGACATTGCCCTTGAGTTCGGCCGCATCATGGGCAAGACCCCGCGCTTCAAAGGCAGCGAGCAGGACACCATTGTCGTCAATGGTGACCTTTCGGCCGAATTGTTCGGCTACCCGACGGTGCCCCTGCGTCGCATGGTCAAGTGGGTCGCAGACTGGGTGACCAACGAGAAGCCCTCGATCGGCAAGCCCAGCAAGTTCGAAGTCCACACCGGCAAGTTCTGAGAGACCCAAGGTGAGTGTCTTGATCAATCCCGTCCTTCCGTCACCGCGGCTCCTCGAAGCGCGGTACTTCAGCCTTCGCTCCATCGCCGGCGGGCGATGGTTTTGGCCTGCCACGATTCATCTTGCAGTGCTGGCGGCATGGTGGGCGGTCACGACGTTCGGTGGGGCACCGAAGTACATCCTGCCGAGCCCACAAAGCACGCTGATGACCCTCACGCAGGCCAGCTACAACTGGCCCAGCCACGTGGTCGCGACCACGATCGAGGTGTTTGGAGGCTATCTGCTGGCAGTGGTCGTAGGTATCGCGCTTGCCCTTGTCACGTCGTGGTCACGTTGGCTCTCGCTGACGCTGATGCCGCTGCTGGTGACGCTCAACATGATTCCCAAGATCGCTTTGGCGCCCCTTTTCATCGTGTGGCTGAGCTACGGTGTGATCCCCAACATCATCATCACCTTCACCATCTGCTTTTTCCCAATCGTGTTGACAACCGCGCGCGGCCTGAAGGAAGTCGAGCCCGACCTGATCGACCTGGTGCGTACGGTGAAGGCCTCGCGCTGGCAAATCTTTTCGAAGATCCAGCTGCCGAGCGCGCTGCCCTACATCTTCTCTGGGATGAAGGTCGCAAGCGTCTTTGCCGTGGCGGGGGCCGTGGTGGGCGAGTTCATCGGTTCGGAGAAGGGCCTGGGCAACCTGATGCTCTCAGCACAGGCCACCATGGACACGGATGCAATGTTCATGGCAGTCATCCTCATCACGCTGATCGGGGTCTTGCTCTATGGGCTCGTCTTCCTGCTCGAGCACCTTCTTGTCGTGCGCGACGCTCGGCTGGACTGACACCATGAATACCGCGAACACATTCATTCACCTGGACAAGGTGCGCAAGGTTTACCGCGCCAAGGACCAGGAGTTCCTGGCAGTCTCCGACGTGACGCTCGACATCCAGGAGGGAGAACTGGTCTCGCTCGTCGGCCCCTCGGGGTGCGGCAAGTCGACGCTTCTGAAGATTCTCGCCGGGCTGCACGCGCACGACGGCGGACAGGTGCGCATCGGCAGCGACAAGGTCTCCTTCGTCGAGGGGCGGGACATCGGCATGGTGTTCCAACAACCCCTTCTGTTGAAGTGGCGCACGATCCTGGACAACGTTCTGTTGCCCGCCGAGATACTGGATTTGCCGACCCGTGAGGTGCGCGAGCGCGGCAAGGACCTGCTGCGCATGGTCGGCCTGGAGGGCTTCGAGAACAAGCATCCGTTCGAACTGTCCGGCGGCATGCAGCAGCGTGCGGCAATTGCACGCGCGCTGATCCACGATCCCAAGCTGGTCCTGATGGACGAGCCGTTCGGCGCGCTGGATGCGCTGACGCGCGAAAAGATGAATCTCGAGCTCCTTCGCATCTGGGAGGCTGCGCGCAAGACGATCATCTTCGTCACGCACGGCATCCAGGAAGCGGTCTTCGTCGGGAGCAAGGTCGTCGTGCTGTCGTCGCGGCCGGCGCGCATGGTGGACAACTTCCAGGTTGATCTGCCGTACCCGCGAACTCTCGACATGAAGACGAACAATGAGTTCGGGCGATACACCAAGCGCGTCTATTCGCTGCTCGGCATGGACTGAGCTACCCCACCACATCAAGTCAACGGAGACACAGATGAACAAGACAAGATTCGCGGCCCTTGCCGCGGCGTTCCTCACGGCCGGGGCGGCCCATGGGCAGGACAAGATCAACCTCGTGCTCAACTGGCTGCCGGGCGCAGACCACGCGCCGCTCTTTTACGCGCAGAAGATGGGTTGGTTCAAGCAAGCTGGACTGGACGTCTCCCTCGAGAACGGCAAAGGGTCCACGTATTCGCTGCTCAAAGCGGCCAGTGGTGAGAGCGCGCTCGGTATCGTCGACATGGCAACCGCCATGCAGGGCCGCGACAAGGGCGCGGACGTGGTTGGAATCTACGTCATCTATGCAAACTCGCCGTATGGCATCTATTGGAAGAAGAGCTCCGGTATCCGCAACGTCCTTGATCTTAAGGGCAAGAAGCTCGGCAACCCGCCCGGCGACGCTGCTCGCGTGATGTGGCCAGCCATCGCAAAGACCGTGGGGCTTGCTGCCGACGACATCACCTGGGTGAACGTCGCACCGGAAGGCAAGATCGCCGCGCTGCAATCCGGTGCGATTGCGGCCACCACCCACTTCTACAGTGTCCACTACGTCTATGAACGGACCTTCGGCAGTGATCTCGGATTCGTAGCGACGCGCGAACTCGGCTTCAACCCGTATGGAAACGCCATCGTCGCCAATCGCGCCTACCTCGAAAAGAACAAGGCCGCGCTGGCGAAGTTCGTGCCGGTCGTGCAGCGGGCATATGCCGCCTGTTTGCAGAACCCGCAGCCCTGCAACGAGTACCTAGCCGAGGTAGCCAGTCAAAAGCTCGAAGATGTCAATGCGAGCTGGAAAAACGTCGAGACCTTGCTGGTGGACGACACCTCACGCAAGCTCGCACTCGGCGGGTTCGATCCCAAGCGGGTCGAGGCGGACTACAACGTCGTCAGGGACGTTTTCAACGTGAAGCCGTTCAAGCCGACCGACGTCTTCACAAACGATCTTCTGGACCAGAGCATCAAGAGCAAGTAGCGGAGTTCCGGGGCCCTAGGGATGGTCTGCAGAACACGTTCTGCGATCACGTCTGAATGAATAGGGTGGTGCCACCGAAACCAGATGGCTCGATCGAGCAAGGTCAGCAACGTTTTGCTGCGTGGGGCAGCCACTGCGTCCGCCTTTCGAGCCCGATTCGGTCTTCGCAGGCGCACTCATCCCCTGACCTCCATCAACTTGCGCCGCGTCATCCACAGGTTCGACAGTGCGAACAGCGTGACGATCTGCGCCGTGTTCTTCGCCAAGCCGCGATAGCGCACCTTCGTGAACCCGAACTGCTGCTTGATGACCCGGAATGGGTGCTCGACCTTGGCTCGGATGCTGGCCTTCATCTTATCGACACGCTCAGCTACGAACTCCAGCTAGATGAACGGGTTGAGCAGCCTGCGCTTACCCGGGCGCATCGCCACATGCCAGGTCGGCCCTGCAGCTTCCGCTCGTTTGTGCACCCCCTGATAGCCTGAGTCGCCGAATGCCGCGTGCTCCTCGCCGTGCAGCAGCGCTCCGGCGACGTTGATGTCGCTCACATTGGCCGACGTCCCAACCACAGTGTGCACCAGCCCCGACATGGCATCATCCGCGAGGAGGCGCGACACACACGAATGGCCTTTGATCGGAACCTAGCAGTGGCCGCCCGCGCCTGGAGACAAATTCGGCTCGGATTCCTCCCCTGCGAGCTTGCCGGGGGTTGCTTCGGACGATAGGCTAGTGGATGGGGTTGACGTCGCCCGGCGGAGACCTGACATCGCCCGCGATATGCCACATCTTGTTGTCCATCCCGCGAACGAAACAATCAACACGATCTGGTCCCCACGACGCTGCCGCAGGAGCATCTGCGATGAGACATGGTGGTGCGCCCAAGTCTTCCCACTCCAACCAAGAAGATCCGTCCCAGCACTTGTGACTAACCCCGTGATTCGTATTGTGGGCGAACACGTGAATTTGTTTCGGGGGCCGAAAAGCTGCCGCTGGCGCGGATTCCAAGACGCCGCCAAGGTCGTGCCAGCCATGGTGCGCCTCGGCTCCGTCGGTTGGGAAGTCGCCCACAATGGAGAACGCGTAGAGCGAGCCAGGGGAAGCGGAGCCGTAGCTAGACAAAAATTGCAGTGTCTTTCGGTCCCGTGGCAACGGCGGCGGGGCCTGATACCGGGGAGACGTTCAGATGATCGCCCGCCAACGTGGTTCCTCTCCATTGCCATACCTCGCGTGACAAGCGCAGAACAGATATTTCTCGGGGGCCAAATGTGGGTTCGTCAGACCACCACTCAGGTGCGTATTCGCCAACCTTAAATTGTCATTTAACTGAAATACGTCGATCCGACCTGGCCATCGAGAAACTGCCGCAGGCGCGAAACGTGGGCGCATTGCCCTTTCCCCAAAAGGATCTTCTGCTGGGAAGAAAGCGAGTCCGCGATCAGCCCATTCGCCCCATCCACCATTCCACGAGAGCTGGCGAAGATGAAGGTCTGGATAGTTGAGCCAAAAACATTCAAGGTTGCCGGCGCCAGAGGATTAGGCGACCACGCATGGAGCGAGCGAAAACGTCTATACGATTGTGCCCCCAAGAGACCGCGGCGGGAGCGCTTGCAATGTCGCCGTCATGGGGCTCCCAGCCACTCCAGATAAGCGGAAGGCCGGTGGGTAGATTAAAGCCGCCGGTTGCCATGTCGTTCTCCTAGTTAAATGAAGGACGACGGCGGGTTACCAATCACAACGGTACCCACCGCGTCCCATAGGGTCGACGTCATCGGTCGGCCGGCATTGTCCCGAGGATGGGCCGCCCGATGTCGCAAGCGCAAGCGCAAGGATCACCAGTCCCACGCCACCGACCGCATTGGTTCCCGCCAAAGGGAATAAAGCGGCACCATTACCGCGCCAGCAATAGGGTTGTTGGAGGCCGCAACAAAACACTCTATGCCTGTACCGACATAACCGACGTTGGCGCGCAGTACCTCCTGGTACTCCCCATCACTCATAGTTAGGAAGTGGTCATTGACCTCTTGTTTGTATCCAGAAAAAAGCGGGAAGAGAGGTCCCACCTCGGGCACCTTCGGCGGCATGTAGTGCGCGCTCTTATGTGCTTCGTCGACTGTGACGATCGGCTCGTACACGTAGCAAGCGATGCCCTCATCGCGGTACCCAAAATTGATCGCAGCGTCACGATTTTCTTTGTGGATTGTGTTGTAGTGTTGGCCATGCATGTTGCTCTCCTGTGGTCGGGGCAAATTGGTCCCGGTTCGGGATCTCGCGCGGCGTCATGATTCGCCGTTTAACGACCTGGTTCCGTCGAACTAAAGGCGGCCGTTGTGTTGCTAGCTGGCTGCTGAAGGTGCCCGGAGCAGCACGCGCGCGTTACTGAGGGCTCTAAGCGAGACGATGGCGGTTACTGTCGTTATACGCCTCGCCACGTGGCTCCGCCATATGGCAGGGGGCTTGTTCGCTGGTTCATTGCGAAAGGCGCGCGACTCGACCATGTCTTAGGCGAATCCTTTGCGCGCATCCGTCGTTCGCCGTCGTCGATTAGCCGTGGCGAACCACTTCGGCGCCTCGATCGTCAGCTTGGTTGACAGTGGATCGAGCCTGGGCTGGATCTTCATGGATGCGCGGGCCGACGTCGAGCCCGAATCAAAACGGCCAGTGCCGTGGCGATGGTGGGCGGCGGCTCCCGTCACGGCCGCCGCGACGAGTTCGAACGACCGACCGTCTGAGTTCCTCCGAAGTTGTCGCACTTTCAAACCGAGGAAATCAACAACTTGCGCGCGCCGTTTTCAAATTTACGCCGATCGGGTCTTCAAAGTTCCGCCGGCACCTGTGAAGCGAGCCCCAACGGCCGCCTCCCGCCTTCATTGCCGCCCCGCTGTAGCTCCGTTCGACCCAAAGGGCCTGGTAGCCGACGGGCTACAGTCGGACATGAGCGGACTCTCGGTAGGCGGATCAATTCGCTTCATCGCAGACGTCGCGGCTGAACTAACCAAGCGAACGGAAGAATCAGGACTGGGGCTTCGCGCCACGACGGATGCGGCCACGAACCTCGTGCAATTTCGCTCGCCGTAGGGCACGATGCGGCCAACCCTTGGCCTGTTCAATCGCCGCTGCCATCGAATTCCGCCATGAGGCACCACTACGCCCTGATCCTTTTTTCGCTGCTCCTCTCCAACGGCCACGCTTTCGCGCAGAGCACGGTG
The DNA here is from genome assembly GCF_030316845.1 of Variovorax davisae. Classification (GTDB taxonomy): domain Bacteria; phylum Pseudomonadota; class Gammaproteobacteria; order Burkholderiales; family Burkholderiaceae_C; genus Variovorax; species Variovorax davisae. Next base: position 24,994 of record NZ_JASZYS010000003.1, on the reverse strand, counting down.
GGCGAGCTGATCGATGGAGGCGGTCACCAGATGGACCAAGCAGAGTTGATTTCCTTGCTCAGCGGAAAGACTTGGCAAACCGGCATGCGCGGCGAGCCCGTGCGAACGCAATACGCGACCGACGGCAAGTTCACCCAGACCGTGCGATTGGGCACGGGCAGCGCCTTCGGCGGTCAGAACGTCGGCCACTTCGGTGACTGGGTGGTCGATGAATCGGGGCAGGAATGTCAGGTCCGCAAAGACCTGAGGGGCGGCGGAGCCAAGCGCTGCAGGTACTGGTTCGCGATCGGCGGCATGTATTTCACGGTGGACGACGACCCCAAGGATCGGGCTTCCAAGCTACACAAGCGCACTGCTGCCGAGTGACGGCTTTGGGCCCGGAAGAGACATTGGCAACGCAAATCTGGCGGCCGGAAAGCCGACATTGCATCTAAGGGTCGGCTCTCCTTTTTGCGACGCGGCGATGTGCGGACGGATGACGAGACTTCCATGTCAGCGTAGCCTCGAACTTCCGACGACAAAGCAACGATCTTTCTGCGAATGCACAGAATCTTCGGCAAGCTGATCGGTTGCCGACCCACGCGCCGGCTCTTGCGGGACAGCGGTTCCACCACCGCTATCTAACGTGCCGAGGGCACGATGCGTTCCATCTCGGCGAGAAACCTCTCGCGCCGCGTCCGCTTCTTCTTCTTTATCGCGAACCCGGCACTGGCAAAGCTGCGCTGACTCGTCGTCGTTACTGGTCCCTTCTGGCGTTTGATCAACAGATCAACAACGCATCGCTCGCCGGCTGAGTGGACGCGACGTTGAAAAAATAAGCGTCTCCCTAGCTCCACCCACTGGGGGCGCGGCAAGTCCTCAGCCCGCGGCGTTTTCCGGATCACCATTAGCGTTCGCGGCACCGTCCTGTGCCTTGGCCATCACGGCCCGGCGAACGAGGCCGATGTGCTCGCGCAGCGTGTAGGCTTCGCTGGCATAGCTCAACGGAGCCCGAATCCGCGCGGCCGCCTGCTCGATGCGGTTCAGGTCGCCCAGCCATTGTTCGACGGGCAAGACGCCGGTGCGCGTACCGACCTCGCGTTCAAGCAGCGCCAGTTCCCCGTACCAGCGGTAGATGCGCGACCGCGTGCGCCAGCGGAGCAGTTGCGGCAGGAGCTTGGACAACGGAACGATCACGAACAACACGGGCACCAGCAGCACGATCAGGCGTTCGAGGTAGGCCGCGACGCCGAACGGCAGGTAGCGGTGAAGTAAGCTGGGGCCGAAGCGGTGGTGGCGATCCGCATCGGCCGAGACAGACAGGTCCACCATGGCCGTGTTCGGAAACTCGTCGAGGGCTTCGAAATAGCCCTGCGATCCATGCAATTCACGCGCCGCTCCGAGGAGCAGGTTGACGATCGGCGTCGACAAGTCATCGCGCGAAACCAGCATCGCCTTTGTGCCAATCAGTTTCACCTCCTGCCCCGGAATATGCTGCGCGAGATCGATCGTGCCTGGCGGCAAGGTCAACTTCGTGATGTATGGGAATCTGCGCGGATAGGCTTCTGAGCGCGCCAGGCTCATCAGTTTCAACTCCGGGTCGTGCAGAGCCTGCCAGATCGCCGGGAACTCCGCGGGCCCGAGCAAGAACGCGGCGTCGACCTGGCCCGCCTGCAGCGCGCGCAAGGCCTCCAGATTGACCAGGGGCACCAGATCGGAGTTCAAGCTGGTGATGTTGTTCACCGCGAGCAAGGGCTCCATGAACGCGCGCACGCCGCTGTCCGCGGAGCCCACAGCGAGCCGCCGGTGGCGCAATTCATCGAAGTGCTCGTGCACGACGTTGTCGCGATAGAAGATCCACAGTGGTTCGTAGTACAGGGTGGCCAGCATGACCAGCTTCTCCCGGTCCGCCGGGCGTACCACACCACCATGTACGAAAGCCACATCCACGCCGGAATGGGGATCCCGCAGCAAGCGCTCGTTCTCTTCCGCGCCGCCCGTCATGCGTTCCTCGACGGTCACTCCGTCGCGTGCCAGAATCTCCTTGTAACGCTGCGCGTATTGGTGGTACATGCCGTCGCGCAGGCCGGACGCGAGAACGATGTGACGCGGAATCGCGCTTCGCAGCGACCAGGCGCCAATCAAGGCAAGGGCAATGCTTGCCACCACGAGCAAAGTCCAGCGCACACGTTCGCGTCGCGCTCCGCCGGGCAAATCACCGAGTTGCATACGAAGTCGAATGTGCAGGGAATGCCGGAAGTTGACGCCGTGGTCTTGAGAGTTGTCAAGTCATAGAGACAGTATCGGGGCTTGGCAGAACGCGCGCCCGCACGCGTTCTTTGTGCGTTAGTTGGCTGGGCGATGTGGGGGGGCGATCTTTTCAGGTTCCTTGCGCTACACAGGATCGTCATGATTTCGATCGCGCAGTTGATCGAATATCGACAGCATGTGGAAATGCCGACGGCCGACCTCCAGCCTTAAGTCAGCTGGCGCTCGGTGCCGCCAAGAAAGGGGCGCGCCTGCCACTGCTGCTCAGGCGACCGCTCGCCTCACGCGAAGCCTGCTCAGGATTCACGAGCTACACCAGTTCGGCCGCCCGATCCGGCTTCCACTCTCTTGCTGAGAGTCAACTACATGAACGGCCTGATGCAGACGGAACCACTGCTCATTTCAAACCTGTTTTCCTTTGCAAGCCTTTCGCTCCGCGGCGAGGCTATGTGAGACCCGAGAAAGCGGCCGCAACCGCGGCCGCTTTTCTTTGGGTTGACCAAAGCGTGGATTTCGCCCGGGAAGTTGATATTCGTCAATTCGGAGCGCGCCATCTTCCTTAAGGTCGATGCACCCGACTCAGGAACTCAGCCATTGGTGAAGTCGGGCTGCATGAATTCGCCGAGGGGCGTCGAACCGGCCGATTCATGTCCCACGGGATCGTGGGTAACTTCTTGCCGCATGAATTTTCTTGGAGGATCGAACCATGAAACTCGCTCTCGCCGCAATGGCCATTGCAGTCTCAGGCTGCGCCAGCCAGCCCACATCAGCGCCTTCAGCACCACTGCCCCCAGACGCCCGTCCCGTCGGCCAAAGTCAGCTTGCCCCCAAGGCGGCGGCCACATGTATTTCGCAGAAATGGGCGAACAGTACCGGGCAGACGGTCTATATCGAGTACGTCTTTGCCAACGACACAGCCTTCAACGTCTACGCTCCGGGCCAGCAACCGCCCAGCGGCTCGGCGGCCCTCATCCGTCCGGCCCCTGCGGGCACCGGCTCAGCAGTGGCCTTCCGCGGTCCCGAGTCCACGATCGGCGGCGTTGTTGGCCAATGCGCGTGACGTCGGCCTGCTGCGAACGCCAACGCACCCGACTGACGTGGTTGCTCGAAACGCGGTCGACCAACGTGCCGCGGCGGCATCGTATGACCGACGCAAGCTGCCATCCGTGAGGTTCCTGTTCGCAACGCTGCCGGCGGCCAAAGTCCTCAAAGTCAAGGCGCAGATTCTCGCAATTCGCGACAAGACGCTCGTAACATGGGGCGTCGGACGATGCCACGGCTTCGGCGCCGAGTTTGTGGAACTGGTCGCACTTCCGCGTTGTTGAAGAGCAAGACTTCGCTGAAATCCTTGTAGCCGATTCCCGGGCCGGTACGGGCCGCACGCCCGCCGACCGAAGAGCACGACGTTGATCTGGTAGGAATTCGCGAGTCGGTGATCGGCAGACAATCTGTCCGCACAGCCGGCCATTCGAAAAGGAGAATGCAAATGATAGATTCGGGATACGGACTTGGTCGCCGGACTGTTGGCGTTCTGGCCTCAACTGCTGTCTTGGTGTTTTCGGGCGTGGCCCTGGCCACCGACCAGTCGCAGCAACGGCAGCAAGGCAGGGACGCAAACCAAGCGGCCAAACAGGACGCGCGTTCGGAAAAGATCGATTGCCGGGCCGAAAATCAAAAAAGCAACGCCGCGTGCCGGCAAGACAAGCGCGACACGAAGCAAGACGGTCGCCAGGAAAAGCGAAGTATCAAGTATTGAAGGCGCCGATCGACTGGCCGCCACCTCATGAGCAAATCGCCGCGCTTCCTTGTAGCATTCCTATCGGTCCTTGTCGGGACCGCGTTCGCCGCTGCTCCGGATCCCGGATCGCCTTGTCGGTCCCGTAGTCTCGCCTTCGATGGCAAAAGTGCAGCCTGGACACACGTGCCCCTATCGAAGCTCAAGCGTGACACGGTATACCGCGTCGTTCAGGAGGGGGACCGATCGGCGGTGCTGCACGCGACAGCGGATCGGTCAGCCTCGCTTTTCGTGGCCGCACTGAAGCCTTCGCAGCGCCCGCCCATGACTCTCAGTTGGGAATGGAAGACTGATGCGCTGGTCGCGAATGCTGACAATCGCGACAGGGACCGCGAGGATGCTCCGCTGCGCGTGTTGGTGGCGTTCGACGGCGACGTCGCCACCCTGCCTGATGCGGAGCGGAAGCGATTCAGCCGAGCCAAGAAGCTGGCCGGGCGCGATCTGCCCTACGCAGTACTGATTTACATGTGGACCGATCATGTCCCAGTGGGCACGTTGATTCCCTCCGCGCACACCAGCCAGGTCAAGATGCTTGCCGTGGCCTCGGGCGCAGCCGGCCTGGGCCGTTGGCAGTCGGTGCGGCGCAATCTCGCTGACGACTACAGAAAGGCCTACGGCGCGGAACCGGGCCCGGTCCTGGCTGTCGCCGTGATGACCGACACCGACAACACCGGCGGGACGGCGCAGGGAAGCTACCACGGCATCCACATCGACTGCGAAGGCGGCTGATTCGGCGGCCGGGCAGGAAGGCCCGGTCTGATTGCGGAACATATCACTGCGCTCGTCCGACGGCGTGCGAGGCGCGTCGTACCCCATCCACGCGCTGGCGGTCATCGTCGGCTGGAAGCTCGCGAACCATGTGACGATCGATCGGCCTCCACACCGGCTCCGCCCTTGACGACGCTCTGCAGCAGCGCATCCACGATGAAGGCGTTGCGTCTCGGCAAGTTCAAATAGGCGACCACGTGTGCAGCTAAGACGACGAACGGCAAGCCCAGCGCCCCGGCCAGGGCCAGCCCAGTCAACCAGCACACGGCACGCAGAAGCCAAGATCGCCAGGACTTGGAGACCGGCTTGACGGCGTCGTTTGTCCCGAAAATGCGATCGGTCGGCCATGGCAGCAAGCAGTGCTCGACGGCCAAGTGTCGCCGAATCACCGCTGAAACGCCCGCGGTGTTGACGAGAACCACGCCAACCCCGACGGGTTGGGAGTGGTCTTCTGGTGAGGCTAGGGAATGAACTTAGCCCGGCTGCTCGCCCGTGGCGCGGATCTCCACGCGGCGGTTCGGCTCGAAGCAGGCGATGAGCGCGGTGCGGGTCTTCGCCTTGCCCTGGGCCCTGCAATCGGCTTCGGTGACCTTCAACTCCGAGAAACTGCGGCCTTCGGTCGTGATGATGTTGGCCGGGACGCCTTGGGCGACCAGGTAGTCGCGCACGGAGTTGGCCCGCGCCAGCGACAGGCGCTGGTTGAACTCGTTGCTGCCGATCGGGTCGGTGTGGCCGACGATGGAGATCGCGCGCAACCGGATGCCCGAGGACTTGAGCTCCGCGAGCGTGTTGTCGATGCGGGTGCGGCCGGTGGGCGTCAGGTCCGACTTGGCGAAGGCGAAGGTGCCGTCGGCCTTGAGCTCGAAGTTGCGCGCAGCCGGCGGCGGCGGGGGCGGCGGTGGCATCGGTGCCGGCATGGCTGCCGGCGGGGCCGCTTGCGCCACCTGTGGCGGCGGCCCGAACGGAATCTGCAGGCCGACCGAGAACAGCCAGTCGTTCATGTTCTGCCGGTTGCCGGTCCGGCTGTTGTTGGCGTTGTCGACATAGCGGTAGCGTGCGTCTGCCACCAGCCGGCCCCAGGAGGAAAACGGCCAGACGATGCCGAGCCCGGCATTGGCCATGAAACTCGTGTGGCTGTCGTTGACGCCGAAGGCCCGCTCCACCTTGTTGTCGATGGCGCCGATGCCGCCCACGAGATAGGGGTGCACGCTGCTCGACTGCCAGCGGTTGATGCCCTGGCGGCTCCAGGGGAACCACTGCGCATCGAGCGTGCCGCTCCAGTTCTTGTATTTGTCCGTGCTGTTGAAGGCGCCGAAGCCGGTGCCGAACTTGCCGTCGAGTTCCTCGTACTGGCCGCGCAATTCGATGTTCCAACTGGGGCTGATCGGCTTGCCGATGGATACGCCTCCGCCCCAACCGTTGTCGGCGTTGCGGTCACCGTCAGGATGGATGTAGCTGCCAAAGGGCGTGATGTACCAGCGGTTGTCGAAGTACTGGTCCGGAGCGAAGGTGGTCTGCGCCATGCAGGCACCATACGGAAGGGCCAGCGCGCAGCAAGCTGCGAAAGTGCGTCGGTGAAACATGAATTCTCCTCACTGTGTTGATGAGAGAGCCTCAGCGCGAGCCTTCGGGACAGTCAATCACTCGAGCCAGTCGAAGTCGACAATAGATTGATCATGTCCGCTGGAATGCATGAATGCAACCGAATGTGTCGTTATCACAGTGAGCGAACAAACTTGCCGTTTCAATTGGGGTGACGGTTGCATGGCCTGAGTTGGGTTTCGGCAACGTTAATTGGCTTCGTCGTGCTTCTCCATTTTCGAAGTGACAAATTCCATGTCCGTTGCAATTAACACTCCAAGACTCCCATTCAATGACAAACGTCAATGCAGGCATTCGCGAGGGACAGACAATTGGCGTCCGCTGGCCTTGCCCAGAACCGGCTTCGCGGGATTGGAAGGAGAACTTCATGACGACGAACATTCGTACCCTGATGGCCGCATTGGCCTTCGCGTCCACCGCCCTCATGGGCGCGGGCACCGCAACGGCGGCTGACCAGTGGTTCGTGCTCGGTGAGCAGACGATCAAGGCCTCCGATCCCAGCGCGCAGATCAAGAGCACAGGCAATCGATGGGAAAAGGACGTCAAGCAGGTGAAGTTGTCGGCCGAGGGCGCAGACGTGCAGATCACTCAACTCGTGCTCAACTGGGACAACCGCAGGGATGACACGCTGAAGGACGTCGGCGTCTTGAAGGCGGGTGGACAGACCGCTCCGGCGGACGCCCCGGGGCGCAAGGGGCGCCTGACGTCCGTGACGGTCCAGTACAAGATCCTCGGCAACGCGTCGGCGGCCACCCTCAAGGTCTGGGGCCTGGACTGAGCAATCGCGAGCGCGAGCGCGGGGCGAGGATGGTGAGGAGCCGGTTACCCGGTGCTGCCCTTCTCCGCTTGCGCCTTGATCATCTGTTGCAGCATCGCCATCAACGCGGCGCCGGTCAGGCCGAACATCAACACCCCGTTTCCGGCCTCGAGCGGACCCAGCAGCTTCCAGGGCTTGGTCATCACCACGTCACCATAGCCCAGCGAACTGAAATTCACTGCAGAGTGATACACCGCCTCGTACAACTCGTCGAACTCGCCCAGCACCATGAACAGCGATCCCCAGATCATGATCTGGAGAAAGTTGCCTAGTACCAGCACGAGCATTGCGACCAGCAGCGAGCGGATCTGAACGAGCGGACGTGCGAAGCCGACGCGCATCGATCGGTCGATGTAGTAGCGAACGCTCCAGAACGTAAACGCCGCCTGGAGCACCAGGCACAGCAGGATGGTCGGCAGCCCGATCGCGAGATTGATCAACATGGTGTGAATCCCTCCGTTCAGCCTTGTCTGTAGAACACCGCATCGGGCCGGGTGGCTAGCCAGCGTTCCAGCGCCCATACCGCCGCCCACGCATAGAGCGCCACGGCAACGAACAGAGCGACGCGCATGGCCGACGCCTTGAGCACGTCCTTGCCTCCACTGCCGCCGCTGTCTTCGATGGCCGGGCCCAGCAGGAGCAGCATGGTCACCAGCGACTGGACCCAGAACGACGGCGACAAGGCGTTGGGCCGAACCCGAAAGAGCCGCGTCCCGACCCAGAGTGCGGCCGCCGCCATCCACAGCATCAGCATCCACAGGTTGGGGCGCAGCGACAGGCCGACCCAGAGGCATCCGGCGATCACGGCGCCCAAGATCGTAGACCCCAGGAGCTCCTGTCCGGCCGCCCGGGCGCTGGCGGAGCCGGCCTGTTGGCCCAGAGCCACCGACTTCATGATGGCTGCGACGTAGAAGGATGGGTTGGTCAGCGCCAGCACGAAGACCGGCATGACGACCACGACGGCGCGCAACGCGGTCCAACTCGCCGACTCTCGCGAGCTGGGCTCAGGCGCCGCCCTTTTGCCCGCGGGCACGGGCGAATCAGGGAACAGCGCATGCGAAGCACCGCTGACCAGCACCCCGATACACAGGCCTACCGTGAGTGTCGCGCCGATCTGGAAGGCCAGGACCTGCGACACCACCCCGACCACCGGAATCAGGGCAATGGCCATCACGAGAATCGTCGTCAGCGGATTGGCGTTGCGAGCGCCAGAATAGAACACCGCGTAGAGCAACGCGCCTGTCAGCAGCACCCCGGCCAGCGCGTAGTGTTGCAGTATCGGAACCACAAGCACCCCTGCGGCCATCAGGGCGAGCACAACGATGGCGAAGACGATGCCTTTGAAAAGCGGGATCGGCGGACCCGGCTTGCACAGGATCAGGACGGCGACCACGCACACTGCGTAGGGTGCCTTCAGCGCGAAACCGTAGGCCACCAGCACCGCGAGGCCCAGGCCGATGGCCAGCCGCAGCACGGCCTTGTCGGCCCGTCCCATGCGACGGCGTTCAATAGACATAGGACAGCATGCTCATCATGCGGACGAAGGCCGCTCCAAGCCAGTTCATCAGGCCGTGATCGCCGGTGTAGACCAGCACTTCGGCCTGCCCCCCGACCCGGACGGCGCGCAGCTTCTCGCGCTCGGACGGATCGAATTCGATGGCCACCGGAAATCGCTGCGCCTGCCGCAGCCAGTCACGGCTGTTCTCGATCGTCGGCAGTGTTCCGGGCTGCGCTGGCTGGCCGCTGGCGACACCGGTCCCGATGCTGCGCACGCGGCCCTTCAGCACGCGGCCCGGCATCACGTCGAGCACGATGGCCACCGCATTGCCGGGCTCGATGTTGCCAAGGTTGTTCTCGGTCATGTCCGCGCTGATCCAGAGGTCGCGGACGGTGATCAGCGTCATGACAGGCGCGCCGGCCTGCACGAACTGCCCGACGTCGGTGCGCAGGTCGGTCACGAGACCGCCACCAGGCGCGACCACCTCGGTGCGCTGCAGGTCCAACTCGGCTTTTTCGACGCCCGATCGCGCGCTGATCAGCTGCGCGTTCTTGTCGCCGTTGTCTCCCGCGGCTTCCTGGGCACGAATCAGATCAACCCGGGCGGCCTGCTCCTGGCTGAGTGCCTTGACCCGGCTTGCCTGCGCGCTCTGGACCCGGCGGATGGAGATCGCGCCAGGGTCTTCGGCAAAGATCTGCTCCAGCCGCGTTGCATCCTGCTGAGCGTAGAGGTAGTTGGCCGTGGCTGCACGCAGGCCGGCCCGGGCGGCTTCGACCGACGCCACCGAGGCATTGACCGAGCGCCGAACCGACTCATAGTCGGAACGGCTGCGTTGCAGCGCGATGCGGTATTGCGTCGGGTCGATCTCGAAGAGCCGTTGTCCGGGTTCCACACTGTCATTGTTCTTGACATGCACCTTCAGCACCCGGCCCGACACCTCCGCCGCTACCGGCACCACGAAGGCCTGCACCCGGGCCTGCGACGTGTACGGCGTCAGGCGGTCCGAAACGAAATACCAGACCAGGCTGGCGACGATCAGCACCAGCACGACGATCGCACCGATGCGCGCGCCCTTGCCGCTGTCGGGCGGCGGTTCGGGGGGCTGCTTGACTTCGTCGCTCATGGGCTTGTTCCTTCCAGAGGGGGCCACGCAGCGTCGCCGGGCGCCGGCAACGGGGCGGCCAGCAGCCCCTTCCAATCGCTGCGCCGACCCATGGCCTCTTGCGTCGCGTCGTCGAGCACCGGCCGGCTGCGGGCCGCCTCCCAACCTCCTCCCATGGCCTTGTAGAGGGTGATCAGGCTCTGCGACTGGCTGCCACGGCTGGCCACCAACTGGTCCTGTTCGCTGAACAAGGTGCGCTGCGAGTCGAGCACGCGCTGGAAGTCGACCAGGCCCTCGTTGTACTGCCGGTCGGCGATTTCCAGCGAACGCTGCGCGGCCTTCACCGCATCTGCCAGCAGCACGATCTGCTCGCCGGTCTTGGCAAAGCCGACCGACGCATCGTCGACCTCGCGAGCCGCTTGCAGCACCGTGTTCTGGTACTGCTCATAGAGTTGCTGAAACCGAGCGTCCTGCACCAGCACGGTGTTGGTCAGACGTCCATGGTCGAACACGTTCCAGACGAGGCTGGGCCCGATGGCGCCACTCAAGACCCGCGATGCCCCCTCGACCGTGGAACCCGACAGGCCCAGCGAGCCCAGCAGCGAGATGGAGGGATAGAGATCGGCCACGCTCACGCCGATCAGGGCGGACTGCGCAGCCAGCTGCATTTCCGCCGCCCGCACATCCGGACGGCGCCGCAGCAGGTCGGCCGGCATGTCGACGATCACGTCCAGGCCGGCCTGCGGGATCCTTTCTTTCCCCTCTTCCATCTCGGGCAAGGGGCCCGGCGGGCGGGCCAGCAGGATGCTCAAGGCGTTTTGCGCCTGGCGCAGCGCGATCTCCAGCGGGGGCACGGTCGAGAGCGTGCCCAGGTATTGGGCCCTGGCCTGCTGGACGTCCAGCTCGGACTCGTTGCCGCTTTTGAAGTGAAGCTCGGTGATCTGGAGGCTGCGCCTTTGCAGCTGCGCGTTCTCGCGAGAGATCCGCAGCCGCAGTTCCACGGTGCGGATCGTGCAATACAGGCCGGCGACTTGGGCCGCCATCAGCACCTGGACATCGTCGTACTGGGCGATGCTGGCGAGATAGGCGGCGTCCGCCGACTCGATGCTGCGCCTGAACTTGCCCCAGAAATCGATCTCCCAACCCAGGCTGAAGCCGGCATTCGCAGTCCACGCACTGTTGTCGCGCCCGCCAGAACGCTGCTCGCCGACGCCGAGCACCTGGGCCGTTGCCTGCTGCACCTGCGGATAGCGCGTGCTATCGGCAATGCCGAGTTGGGCCCGCGCCTCCATGATGCGCATGCCGGCGATTCGCACATTGGGATTGACGCGCTGCGCCTCGGCGACGAACTGGTCCAGCACAGGATCGTTGAAATTGCGCCACCACGCCTGCATCAAGCCATTGCGCGGGCGCCGCGCATCGGCGGCGAGCGTTTCCAGCGAACCTCCGCTCCACTCCGACAGCCACGGCACGCGGGGCCGCTCGAAATCGGGGCCCACCGTGGTGCATCCCCCGAGCGTCGCGGCGGCGCCGGCGAGGACAAAGATTCGCAAGCTCGACCCCATCGAAGGCATCTCGGGCATCGGTTCAGGACACGACCGGTGGCTCGCCCTCCAGTTCATCCAGGTCGACGACGTCCGGATCCGTCACGACCCACCGCATGAGGATCTGATAGCCGAGGCTCAGCGCGGTCGCGCCGAGGAACATGCCCAGGATGCCGGCGCCCGCCAGACCGCCCAGGGCACCGATCAGAACCACCGGCATGGGCGCATCCACGCCCCGGCCCAGCAAGAGCGGCTTCAGCACGTTGTCGAGCATGCCGGCGACCACAAGAAGCACCGAATCGACGACGGCCGGTACGGTCTCGTAGTCCTTGCTGAGCCAGATGTAGGCGATGACCGGCACGGTGACCAGCAGTGCCGGCACCTGCGCGACGCCCAGCACCAGCACGATCACGGCCAGCACGCCAGCAAAGGGAACCTGGGCAAGGATCATGATGATGCCCACCGCCATCGCCTGGATGAAGGCCACGCCGACCACGCCCAGGGCGACTGCGCGGATGGTCGAGGTGGCGAGCGCAGCGAAATCCTCGCCTCGTCGGCTGCCGACAATGCGCCCGAGGATTGACTTCGCGGCTTGGGCACCCGACTCGCCGAAGGCCATGATGATGCCGGCGATGATGAACGAGACCATGAAGAGCAGGATGGTTCCGCCGATGCTCGCCACCATTGCCAGCGCCTTGGCGGCCAGTTCGCCGAGCTCCGGCTGCATCCTCTGAACGACCGCCGGCATGTCCGTGTGCGCCAGCGACCAGAAGCCGTGCAACTTGGCGCCGACGATCGGCACATCGGCCACGCGCGCCGGCGGCGCGGGCACCGCAAACTCGTTGTCTTTCACCCGCGAAATCGTCTCATGGACCGAATCGCCCATGGAGCCCAGGACGACGGCCATCGGGACCACGATCAACGCAATGCCGCCCACCACGAGCAAGGTGGCAGCCAGACCCTGTTTCCCGCCCAACCGACCGGCCAGCGCCTGGTGGCCCGGATACATCGTCACGGCCAGGATCAGGGCCCAGGCCATCATGGTGATGAAGGGCGAAAAGATCTTGTAGCAGAGAAGCGTCAGGGCCAGAACCAGTCCGGCCCGGATGAAGACGTCCATCAGCTTCCTGGAAATCCGCGTCTCGCGTACGAGATCGGACTGGAGAAGCGTTCTCATGGGTCGACCCTCCGAAAGTGGACTGGGTCTGCGCTAGGCAGGGCCCCCGCCCCGCCCTACTTCTTCGCCGGCTCGACCGACAGCGCCACCGCCTCGGTGTAGACGGCATGAACCTGATCGCCCACCTTGATCATCTTCAGTTGGTCGGGATCGCGGACGATCAGGTCGACCTCGTATTCCGTTCCGCGCAGGGTGATCATGTGGGTTTTCCGGTTGACGGCCACCACGTCTGCGGTGACCTCGACCTTTTCTCCGACCACACCGCCGGGGCGATCGCCGGCCTTGGCCCTGTCGCCGCTCATGGTCTCGACCCGGCTGCGCAGCTCCTTGCCATCCTTCATCAAGGTCAGCGTGAGTGCCTGCGCGTATCGGACGGTCACCTTGTCGCCAACCTTGAGCTGCTCAAGGTTTCGTGCCTCGGGGCCGATTCCGAACACATGCACCTTGCCATTGGAATCCTTGATGGTGACATGGTGCTTCTCGAGGTCCACCGCCTGGATGACGCCCGTGGCCCTGATCACCTCCTTGAGCGTCCCGGTGCCGGGGCTCGTCGAGGCCGCGACCTCCCGGGCCGGCTTGTCCTGCGAGACGGCGGGCGTCATCAGCGCACCCAGCATGGCCATTGCGGTGAGCGAAGTTGCGATCTTCATGTGAATCCCTTTCACGATGGTTCCGGAGGGTGCTGAGCATGATCCATTTCGGACGCGTGAAGTTGACGTTCGTCAATGAGTGGGCGCGCAATACGCGCATGCTCACGCTTCTCGTTCCTGATTGATGTTCTCGTAACACCAAAGGAGGCGTATGAAGCTTGCAGGACTCACATCGGCTGTGGTGGCCATGGCATTGGCCTCGCCACTCGTCGTCGCCCAGACGGCCGTGGCGGGCTCGACCGTTCCCGCAAGTGCCGTCGACACGGCTTCGATTCAGGCTCTCAAAGACATGGGAACCTTCTTGCAGACCCTCAAGCGCTTCCGGGCGTCGACCTCGCTGACGGGCGAACGTGTTCTGGCGGACGGCCAGAAGCTGCTGCACACGGCATCGGCCACGGTCGACGTGCAGCGTCCGGACCGGCTGCGCGCCCGCATGTGGAGCATTCGCTCCGAGCGCGAGATCATCTACGACGGCAAGACGGTCACTCTCTTCTTCCCTGAGCAGAAGTACTACTCGTCGGTCGAGTTCTCGGGGTCGAACGGCGAACTCGTCAAGAAGCTCGAGGAGCGCTATGGGTTCGAGGTTCCGTTGTCCGATCTGTTCCTCTGGGGCACTCCGGCTGCGCCGGTCGACAAGATCGAATCGGCCATGAACGCCGGCCAGGATCTGGTCGGGGGCGACCTCTGCGACCACTACGCCTTTCGCCAGGGAGACTTCGACTGGCAGATTTGGATCGCGACCGGCGCCAAGCCCTTGCCGCGCAAGCTGGTGATCGTCAATCGCTCCGACGAGGCGCGGCCTCAATCGGTCAGCGTCATGGACTGGAACCTGAGCCCGGCCTTCAAGGAGTCCGCGTTCAGGTTCTCGCCACCCAAGGGCGCGACAAAGATCGAGTTCGTTCCGGCGAAGACCACCTAGAGGAGAACGACCATGAAAGGAACATTCGGCAGATTGCTCGCGGCCGCTCTGACCGCTGTCGCTCTGGTTGGTTACACCTGGATCCCCGTGGCCGAGGCCGCCGGCCGGGACGGTGGTGGCGGTGCTCGCGCCGGAGGGGGTGGGGGCGGTGGTGGTGCTCGCGCCGGAGGGGGCGGCGGCGGCGCACGCGCGGGCGCGGCGGCGGGAGGCGGTGGGACTCGCGCCGGGGCGGCTGCCGGTGGTTCCCGCCCCGGCGCGGGCGGAGGCGCAAGCGGAAGGCAAACCGCCCAGGCCGGCGGCAACAGGGCCGACGCGCGGACCAATGATGTTCGCAACGCCAGCGTCAACAGCGTCAACAACACCAACCGCAACACCAACGTCAACCGCAATACCAACGTCAACACGAACGTCAATGCCAACCGGAATACCAACGTGGTTGTCGCCGGCAACAACAACTGCTGTGGCGGTTGGGACAATGACTACCACCCGGTCGCCGGCGCCGTCGCCGTCGGCGCCGCGGTCGCGGTGACCTCCGCAGCGATCGGCTCGATGGTGCACTCGGTGCCGGCCAACTGTGTCCCGGTCAACTACGGCGGCATGGTCTACCAGCAATGCGGAAGCACCTGGTACCAGCCTCAGGGATCGCAGTACATCGTGGTCAACGCCCCGTATTAGCCGCCCTCCAGGCTGCGGCCGTGCAGCGACGTCGAGCTGTCCTTCGGATGGTGGTGGAAGGAGCCAAGATGCAGAGGCTTGTGGCCGTCGCGGACGCCACCCTCGCCATGTGCGGGGCTGCTCGCACTCAGTCCAACAAGGCACTTGAGTGGCTGCCCGAGCGGGCCATGAGGACGATCCCGGGCCCAGGCGGCGCGACCGTCCTCAGCATCCGCCATTCCAGACTCGACGACAACTCCTTCATTCCCACGAGCTACGCGCAGATCAAGACCAACCTCAGCTTCGACGCCTTCGGTATCAACGGCAGCACGCAGGTCCACTGGCTTGATGCCTGGGTGGAACTGGGTATGTACGGCGCCGCCCAGACCTCCTCGAATTTCATTGACGTTGATGCGTTCCCAAGCACCATCAACTACCCTGGGCCAAGCTGCTTGGTCTTCGTGCGCACCCCCGAGTTGGGCATCGCGCCCTACGACAAGGACGGCCTGGGAATGGCGTTCTCCCCGAGGCACCCAGTTCGGCGCTCGATACCGGGCGGATCAACCGCATCGATCCGGCGCCAGGCTCGAGATTCACGGGCTGGCACCAGATAATGGATGCGATCACCTCGCTGCGGCTCGACCGCGCCTACCTGGGAGACAGGGGGTGCTGATCGTCATCGCCCTCGGAGGCAACGCACTTCTTCGGCGCGGGCAGCCCATGACGGTCGAGAACCAGCGTGAGAACGTGCGCATCGCCGCGCAGTCGCTGGCACCGATCGCGCGGCAGCACGACTTGGTCGTCGGCCACGGCAATGGGCCCCAGGTCGGCCTGCTGGCGCTGCAAGGTTCGGCCTATGCCGAGGTCGAGAGCGACCCCCTTGAGGTCTTCGGAGCAGAGACCGAGGGCATGATCGGCTACATGATCGAGCAGGAGCTCGGCAACCTGCTGCCCTCCGAGAGGCCGCTCGCGACGCTGCTGACCATGATCGAGGTCGACCCGAATGACCCGGCCTTCACCAACCCGACCCACTTCATCGGCCCCGTCTATGCCAAGGACGACGCCGACCGGCTCGCGCGGGCCAGGGGCTGGATCTTCAAGCGGGACGGCGACCAGTGGCGCCGGGTGGTCGCGTCCCCTGAGCCAAAACGAATTTTTGAGTCGCGGCCGATCCGGTGGCTGCTCGAGCGCGACACCATCGTGATCGCCGCGGGCGGCGGCGGCATCCCGGCCGCCCATGTGGCAGGCCAAAAGAGAAAGCTGACCGGCATCGAATGCGTGATCGACAAGGACCTGGCCACCGGGTTGCTGGCCCGCGAACTGGGAGCAGACTTGTACGTGATGCTGACCGATACGGACGCGGTGTATGCCGAGTGGGGCAAGCCCGGTCAACGAGCGATCCGCAGCGCAGTGCCAGATGCCCTGTCGGCGCTGCCCTTCGCGGCCAGCTCGATGGGACCGAAGGTCCAGGCGGCCTGCCGCTTTGTGCGCGCGACTGGCAAGCGGGCCGCCATTGGTGAGCTTGCCGACCTGCGCCGCATCATCGCCGGCGAAGCGGGCACCACGATTGCCGCTGATGCCAGGGGCATCGTCTACGCCAGGCCGTGACGATCCTTTGGGCTCCTCACGATGGCCGGCGAGCTCGGCGTCACTTTGGGGCCGCTGTCGTCGCGGCGGGTCAGCACATGTCGCTCGGCCCTAACGAGGAAGTGGGCGACCATCACGTCGCCCCTGATCATCCGCGTGGCATGCATGCGGAACCAGCGCTTCTCGATCTCCGAATGACACGGATATTCGCAGCTGAACGCCGTCCGGGTCTCCGCAAGCACCGCTTCGAGGCCTCTGAGAACCCTGAGCGCCGACAGGTCGTCCAGGGAACTGCGCCGGCAAACCTCCAGATAGCTCGCACCGGGTCCGACCGACGAGGCGTCGGGATCTCCGTTTTTGTGCGCGAACTGCCTCCACTCGCGATTGACGAACCGGATCGTGCCGTGCTTGTCGATAACGGCCACGTTACCAGAAATGGCGTCGATCACGTCCTGCAGCGTCTGGTCCGTCGCCCGGCCCAGGAGCCTCGGCAGCACCTTATCGTCAAGCCTGGCCTCTGCCGCATCATCCGGGCTGTCCGCCTCGCCGTCCGACTCGAACAGGCATGCGTTCGACGGCGCGCCGGCCAGCGGAAGCAGCACGTGCAACACGGTGCCAGCCCCGGGCATGCTATCGATATGCATGACGCCGCCATGGGCCCGGACGCGTTCCCGCATGCCCAGGATGCCGAACGATTCAGGCTTGCGCCGGTTCACTGACTCCATGCCCCGGCCGTTGTCCCGCAGACGCAGGGAAATCGAATTCGCAGGCACGTTCCCCAGCTGGATGCGCACCGCGCTGGCACGGGAATGCTTGGCTACGTTGTTCAGCGCCTCCTGGACGACGCGGTAGAGGCAGATGGCGACCGCAGGGGATTCCAGCAACTCGTCGGTCCGTCCGCCAGCGACATCGACGTCGCACGCAATGCCGGACTGCTGGCTGAACTGGCTGGCCATGGCCTCCAGCGCAGGCAGCAGCCCCAGGTCCTCGAGCATGGGCGGTCGCAGGTCGTTGACGATGCGCCGCGTCGACACGACCGCTTCCGCCGCAAGGCCATCGATGCCGGCCAGCAATCCCGACAGTTCGGGCTGGCCGGCGGAATATTGTTCGGTGACCAGCCGCAAACCCATGCGAATGGCCGCCAACCTTTGTTGCAGATCGTCGTGCAGCTCGCGTGCGATGCGCTTGCGCTCCTCTTCCTGCACATGGTCCCGCGATGCAATGAGTCTTTGCAGCGCCAAATGCGAGGATTCCAAGTCGAGCTGCACCTCCCGCATGGCGCTGACGTCGCGCGCGGTCATGACCGCACCCGCAATCGCGCCATCGTCCGTGAGGACGGGCGCGTAACTGTAGATTCCGATCCGTTGGGCACCAGTGTCGCGGCGCCGCAGCAGGTACTCGACGTTGGTTGCCGCCTCGCCGCGCAGGGCCCTCGAAAGCGGCCATTGCGCCAACGCCTCGAGACACCCTGCGCGGTCGAAGAGGTCCAGGAGCTCAGGGTAGTCGGCGAGCCGCCGGCTGCAGTCCGATCGCTTCTCGAACCCGTGAAACGAGGCGAAGGCATCGTTGATCTCGACCAGCCGGCCATCGACGTCGCAGATGCAGACGGCGTCGCTCATGCTGGCGAGCGCCGCCTGAAGTTTCAAGGCGCCTGCGCGAAGATCTTCGTCCGCCTTCTTGCGCTGAGAGATGTCGCGCAGGATCGCCGTGTAGGTCGCAGGGCCATCGATGGAAATGCGGGAGACCCAAGCTTCGCATGGGAATTCAACGCCATCCAGCCGCAACGCCGTCACATCGCGCTTCGCTGGCGTCGCCGGCGGTACGACCGGCGCCTCGACGAACACGGCGGCCTGTTCGGCGCGGCCGCGTCGGAGCAACTCGGGGACGAAGCGCTTCAGAGACACGCCGATCAATTGGTCTAGCGGGCAACCGAACATGCGCGCCGCAGCCGAATTGGCGTGTACGATGATCCGGTTCTCGTCGACACTAAGGATGGCATCGAGCGCTGAAGCGAATACAGCCTCGCGCCTGGCTTCGCTCAAGGCAAGCGCGTCGAGCATCCGATTGAACTGCTGTGCGACCGAGCGGATCTCCGGCGGTCCGGAGAGTCGCGCACCCGTCAACCTCTTGCCAGCGATGACTTCGCCTGCAGCTTGCTGCATCTGTGCGACAGGACCCGAAATGGCCGCACTCAGACGCCACGCAAGGACCATCACCAACAGGCACAGCCCCAGGCCGATAGCGATGGTTCGCCGGACGGCGCCCCGGAAGTCGGCAAGGACTGCGGCTTCGGGCAAACCGGCAGCCACACGCCATTCGACGCCGGGGAGCGTCATGGAGGCCACGAGCCAAGGCTCGCCATCGCTTCCCTTCGCTAAAGCCAGGCCATCGGACATGCCCCAGGGGCCTGGCTCTTCGGGGGCAAGCCGTGAGCCGACAGAGTCGCCGGGATCGGTCGACCGCAGCAGCACCGCCTTCGTGCGGTCCGTCACCGTGACAACCGCGTGCCCCTTTACCGCGGTCCGCAGTTGGTGGTTCAGGGACGCCGAGTCGATGGTCATGACCAGCAGACCGACGTTCTTTCCCGTCTCGTCACGAATCGGATAGCTCAGCGCGGCGAGGTTGCGGCCCCGGCCGTCGTCGACCCGGACGCCGCTGGCGGCGAACGCGCCCGAAGACAAGGCAGCCACGGCCTCTTCGAGTCGATCCGAGCCCCTCGCAAGGGGAACGAGGCCCGGTCCGTATTGGCAAACGGACTTCCCGCGCGCATCCCACACCCCAAAGCCGAGCGCATCCGAGCTGGGCGACGGGTTTTCGGAGAGCAGCAACTCGCAGCTCGCCGGGTCGAGCGCCCGGACCATCGGCCGGGCCGACACCTGCGCCAACACCGACTCGTATAGGCCCAGCACGCGCCCCAGCTCCACCGCCGTCCCAGCGGCGAGATTCCGGACCTGGTCATAGGCGCCGCTGCGGGCACGACGGACGTCGTCATGGAGCACCCATGCCAGCAGCGCGGCGACCGGAAGCAAGACGGCCACCATCATGAGGATGATTCGGCTGCGGATCGAAAGCCTGTCAAGCCACGCGTGCATGGAATCTCGCCATCCGGGCAATTGCGGCAAATTGCGCCAAGTCGCACAGCATGCCGCAGAACGTCGAATTCTTTGCCGTGAGATTGATTTTGCGCATCTCGTTCATCCCCAATCGGGGGCACCATCGCCGCAGGACCGCGAAAACATGCGCAAGGTGCAGGTAGTGAAGGTGCTCTTGGTCGACGATTCCGAGGCCATTCGGGAGAGCTTCGGTGCACTGCTGGCGACGGCGCCAGGGGTCGAGGTCGTCGGCTGCGCAGAGGATGTGGCCTCCGCGCTGGCGGCAATCGCCTCGACTCGACCAGATCTCATCGTGCTGGACGCCAGGTTGCGAGGGCTCGACAAGGGGATCGACGTGCTGCGGCATGTCCGGCAGAACTATTCGGACATCCAGGTCATCGTTCTCTCGGCGTTTAGCTGGGCGTCCATGCGGAAGCGCCATATGGACGCCGGCGCCGTCGCCTATTTCGACAAGAGCACCGAGTTCTCGCAGGCGCGGGACTGGATCGTGGCGCTGTCGTCCGCCCGATCCATCAAGGCGTCGACCGACCGCAGCTGACGGCGCCCCGCAGCACTTCTCAGGCCGCAACCGCCAGCCTCTGGTCGGGCCACGATACAGCGGCCGACATGGGGCACTGAGCACTGGCGGGGGCGCGCGCGCCGTGGCCGTAGCGCCGCAGTGCATCGAAGTCGAGGATCTCGACCCTGCGTTTATCCACGGTGATGAACGCCGCATCCGCCAGGGCCTTGAACGAGCGGCTGACGGTCTCGTGCGCCACGCCGAGGTAGCTCCCGATGTCGCGGCGTGTCATCGGCAAGTGGAGGTATTCGGCCGGATGGCCATGGTCCGAGGAGCGCCGGGAAAGATACACCAAGAATCTCGCAAGCCGGATTTCGGCTGCGACGGCCGCCATCATGTCGGAAAGCCGTGTCAGGTCGATCATCGCGTTGCTTACGGCGCGCATCGCACCGCGATAGAACGATGGCACGCTTTGTGCGTGGGCGAAGAAATCCGCAAGCGAAAGGGACAGGACGCTCGAATCCTCCAGTGCGACCGCCGCCATCAGGTGGCGATCGCCGCACAGTGCGTCGCAACCCAGCATATCGCCACGTGTGGCGAAGGCGAAGACCTGCTCGCAGCCACCCTCGTCGGTGCGAAAGACCTTGAAGCTCCCGCGGCGAACGACGCAGAGCGAACTCGCCCGACCGCCTTCGAGGAAGAGGGGCTCACGAGTGCGGAGGCGGCGTAGAGTGGGCTGGACGAAGGCGACCGCGCTGCCGCCGACGCCGGGGATGCCGACGAGATCGAGCATTTCGTCCAGGCCGGTCCGGCCGCCACCGCCAGGGCCGCGCATGCGTCCCGTCTCGCCCGGGGTCAAGGGCGATGATCGGGCGGATATAGGCAATGTGTTCACCGGATAGTCTCCGTCCTTGCTCGCCGCCCAAGAGGGATGGCGGCAGCCGGCAGGAAGTCTGCGACGAACGGCCTTTGCTGAACATCGGCTCGATGCGCTTCCAACCGGCGGAGATTTCCGGGTCGATTCGGAATATTCCGAACGAAGCCCGGGACGTGCGTTCGCTGGCTGGGCCCTGCCTGACTTGCGGAGATGCGCATTTGCGGTCAAAGTCCCTAGGCTGAGGCAATGAGCACGGTGGCAGTATTGCTGCCGGCCGAGGAGGGACCCTTGACAGCCTTGACCGTCACCGACCCGGCACTTCGACTGCTTCTGGTCGATGACCACACGATCGTCCGGGAGGGACTGAAGCGTGTGCTCGACTCGGCCGGAAGCGGTTGGACCCTGACCGAAGCCGACACGGGGTTTCAGGCGCTGGAAATCCTCCGAGCCCGCGAAATCGACCTTGCACTCGTCGACCTGTCGATGCCCGGAATGAACGGCCTGGAATTGGTGCGGCGCATCAAGACCGAGTTCCCCCCTGTTCGGGTCCTGGTGTTGAGCATGCACTCGGAGGAACAATATGCGCTGCGCGCCTTCAAGGCCGGGGCCAACGGCTATGTCACCAAGGACATCGCTACCACCGAACTCGTGGGTGCGGTGCGCCGGGTGGCGGCGGGGGGATGCTACGTCACGGAGAGCATGGCCGAACAGGTCGTGCGACAGCTCAATGGACACGGCGATGCGCCGCTGCACACGCTGCTGACAGACCGGGAACTGGATGTGCTGCGGCGCATCGCGGCCGGAAAGCGGCTCACCGAGATCGGCGATGAACTCCATTTGTCCGTGAAGACGGTGAGTTCCCACAAGACGCGTATCCAGGAAAAGCTGCACGTCTCGAATTCTGCCGAGTTGGTTCGCTATGCGTACGAGAACCGGATCGCGGACCCCTTGACGCCGACGGGCCCCGGGGATCTCTCCGCCCGATGACGGACATCCGGCGTCGAAGCGACAGTCCTCAGGACGGCGCCACGCGCCTTGAGGCCGCCGCCGAGCAGGCATCACCCGGGCCGAACGCAACACTAGGGAGGAAGCTGAGCGCTGCGAGCGCGCTGCCGAATTGGCCGCCATCCTGAAGGCCAAGGACGATCTCGCCGCAACGCAGCGCGAGGAAGCCGACCGGCTGGCCGCGATCGAGCGCCAGCGACTGGACGACGAGGCCGCAGTGGAGCGCAAGCGCCTGGAGCACGTCGCCGCCCAGCAGCGCGAGGAGCAGTGCCTCAAAGACGAAGCGGAGCGCGTCAAGGCCGCCGAGTTGGCGACCGAGGCCGCAAAGCAAGCTGCAGCCGAAGCCAGCAAGCCAGAGAAAGACGCCGCGAAACTGGCCCAGTCGCAAAAGTGCGGCCCGCGCCTGCTGGGTCTGATGGGCGCTGGCGCTCGTAGGTTTCAGAGGCCGCCTTCGAGAACCTGCACCGCGGGGATGAACGTGCCTATCGGAGAAGCGACGCTCATCAGCTCGATGTCCCGCAAGGGGTGCTCGCCGGACAACGCCGCATGCGAAGGATTCTTCGGACGCCTGAAAACGGAGATGTTTGACCCTCGGGCCTGGACGGCCACGACCATTGAGCAATTGATCGAGGTAGTTGATTCCTACATCCGTTGATACAGCGAGAAGCGGATCAAGATCTCCCTTGGCTTTCGCAGCCCCATCGAATATCGAAAAGGTCTCGGACTGGCGACATAAAACCGGTCCAACTTTTTATCCGCCCTCCATCGAGCGGCGATCGAAGGCAGCCAGGACACCCGAGTCAGCGGGCTTGCGCGCGTCACCGGGTTGGCGTACGTTTCGTGCAACTCCATTTTGCTTGCAGTCTCTTCGTTCGCGAACACGTCTAAGAGACCCCGGCCTGGTACATCGGGTTCCCGCCGGGAGCCCGAGATGCCGGCAGCAGCCTCACCCGACGCCAAGTACGATTCCGTGCAGATGCGCCTTTTCCGACAACCGATGACAGCGAGGAGGCCGCCCCTCATGAGCATCCGCGAACCGCGCACCATTGCCCGCAGCCGCAAGGTCGCCGCAGGCGCTGCTATCGGCATCGCCTTGTGCGCTGCCGCTGTCGGTTGCACTGGCCGGGACGATCGATATACGCTATACCGTGATAGCGCGGTAGACCCCACCCAGCGCGTCCATGTCGCGACCTTTGACGCGGCGGACGGCGACGCATACAACCACGACAACTGCGAAGCGGCACGGGCCGTGTTCCAGGCCCACCCTGATATCAAAACCAAGTTCTGGTGCGAAAAAGGGCACTTCAAGAAATAGGCGGGCAGCGGAACCGAGCGCCGAGGCAGAGGACGCCTCCGTCCCGACGATGAGCACGCGTGCGCAGCGAAAGCACTTGAATCCGAACATCCCGGCCGCCGATCGCGGCGGTGCCGCCCCAGCCGACGCCGCTGACCACGATGGCTTCGCTCATAGCCGTCGAGAACCACTTGATCACGCCTTGCTTGTTCAGTTGCTCCGCCGGCATGATCAGCGCACCGAACCAGATCAACGTGTCCCAGGCGCTTTTCTTGGACAGCACGTCGTCCCAGTCACGACGATCCGGAGGCTCGCGCCACCGCACATGCACAGGCCGCCGGATGCGTCGCCTACTTTCGCAAGAACAACGCGGGGGCTTCCGGCACGGTCAAGGCCGTCCGCCGAGTCGCGAGATGACATCAAGGTGGACTACCGGAAAGCGGACGTTCATGTACTTCCGCTCATGGCCGGTGGCGGCTGTTGGTCGGATTCTGCCTAAGCACGGCGAGCACCGACACGAACAAGGACCACTTGGTCCCTGGCGGCAGATGCGGTGAGCCAGTTCTTTCCCCCTTCCCGCGCCAGCCCTTCCTTGACGGAGAAGCTGCGCAAAGAAAGGCGGCACCGCTCCGGACGCCACCGGTTCCAGTCAACGCGCAGGGTCAACAACTCTCGACCGCCTTCAAGATTGGCGACGACCGGCGCGTCGCCCACCACAACCTCCAGGGAGGCGTCGGGCTGCTTGCGCTTCAAGGTACGGGGCACCGGAAGGCCAGATGCAAGTTGAGCCTCATATGCGGCTTTCTCGGCGATGTACCCATCCGAGTCGGACGCGATGTCCTGAGCTGGCGGCGTTACTTCCTCTACCTCGAGGAGCGTCACGGCAATCTCGTCGCCGAGGTCGAGAGGGAATTCTTGAATCCATTCCAGGTGCGCTTGGCGGTCATTGCCAAGGTCTCTCATGCCACGCATCTCGAGCGTCGCAGGATGCTCGCCATCGATGCTCACGTGCATTGAAAAGGAGAGGAGAACCGCGTCCTCCGCGCCCGCCACCACCAGGGTCTGCCCATTGCGCAGAACTTCGAGGGCTTGCATGGTCGGTCGAGTCATGAATGCGGGTCAACAGGAGGCTGCCGTTGAAGTTCTGCTACTGGCTGCATCCTGCCACAGCAACCGCCCCGGCCGCGTGGGTCGCGCTTAGCGGCACGTTGCGGTCGATGAAACCTCATCAAACCTGGGGAGGCGGCGGTTTAAGGTCCGCTATCGGGCGAATTGAGAGCCGGCGTCGAATGACGCGTTCTGGCCGATAGTGCTCGTCTACTTTGCACGGTCGGAAGCTCTCCGTTTCGCGGATTCATCGAATTCCGATACACAAGCTGCGCGGAACTCAGCATCTGTGACAGGGACTACCGGGACCTTTTGAAGCTGCATTGCAGCGCTTGCCTTCTGATAGGCCGGTCTGAGCTTGATGATGCGGACCATTTCAGGCCAGTCCACTCCGGGCCTTGGCTCCGTCTCCCACGCCGCAAGGCGACCAGCAAACTCTGGGAACTTGCCGACACACACTTCCCCGGTCACCAGACCAGCCACCACACCTGCCTCTACTTCGCCTACTTCGTCCTCGTTCGGCGCAGCATTCGGACTCGCGCGCGCCGCGTGCATCACGAGGAGAGGGGCACAAAGAACAAGGTAGCTCAAACGCTTCATGTCGCAGCGGATAGTGAATGTCTGCATTTGGCCGAGGCCGTGTGTAAACGGCTTTGATCGCTGGTATGCAGAACACGCGGCCGTGTGGTCGTCATCAGGCGCCACGGATTCATCCAGTGGTCTCATAGCGCAAACGCAG
>NZ_JASZYS010000029.1 GCF_030316845.1 Variovorax davisae | reverse complement strand
TCCACAGAACATCATGGGTGATGTAACGATGACATTCACAGGCATGGGTGAAAGAACGAAGCTTCAGAACGGTCGCTCGAGGCGGGAAAATGCCTCTCAATCGGGCGAAAACTGACAACCGATATGTGTTGTCAGCGCCCTCCCCTGGCCAGCCCGGCTTTCACTCAAGTTGGAAGCGTGGCATTCATGGGTGATGTAACGACGACCACGCCCACCGGCGATGCTGTGGAACTCCGTCTTACGAACGATCACCGCGGACACGGCTGTGAAAGGTGACCTGGTCCCTGTCATCGTCCAAGACAATTCGATAGTCGGGCAAGGTATCCGTCTTGATGATCTCGCGCAAAACGCGCCGAAACTCAAAGAGCGCCGACTTGCTTCCGCACTTCTCCTGGAGCAGTGCTACTCCGATCGCAAACTGCGCCTGGTTGCCGCAGTGCTTGCGCGCCAGCTCGTACAGACGTCGCTCGATCGGCTTCCGAAGCCGAAAATAATCGGGGTTGATCGTTAGTACTTCATGGGCCTGGACGGCGTTGAAGAGCCACTTCGACAGGCTGACCTCTACAGCGATCATGCGATCGTCATCGGGGGTCTTCTCGATGATTTTCCAGCTGTCGACGATGCCGAACCCCTCTTTTACGTGCTGGCCGCCGGTCTTGATGTTCGTCTTGATCGACGTGCCTCGAAGGCGCTCCAACGCATCCTGGAGCCGTTGGTACTCTTTGCCCCCAGTGAGCTTGTTCGTGGAAACGAGGTAATCGAAAACGCGGAAACGAACGGTCCGGCTGTTGGCGTCCAGACGTCCTCGGTTCAAGGCTTCAGTCATCTGGCTAACTACGTAAATAAGTAAATCCTTATCGAACTGCGTAGCCCGGCCAAGGACCGAGGGAGTGACGGTGATCGCGCGGCTGCCATCCTGGCTCTCCCAGTGCCAGACGGACAAATCCGGCTTGGTTGCAAGCGTGAAGATGGGAGCTTCCATGCTCACACCGTCATCCTTCAACGCATAGTCAAACAGATCACACAGGAAAAAATCCCGATTCGGATGGTGCACAGGCAGCAAGCCGCGCTTGCCTTTTGAGGCATCACCATTTACCTCGGCAGGCAGCGCGTCGGCTTGGCTCTCCTTTGGTACCTCAAGGTCCAGGATCAGATCCGTCTTCGCTTCGGCAAGGCCGGCTGTGGGTCGCATCAGATGCCTTAAGCAGGTTGCATCGCGGCCTGCTTGAGCCACAGATCCAGCGCTTCAACAAAGATCTCTTGGCTCTTCTTGTCGAGCTTTACGCCGGCGTTTTTCAAGGTCTCATAGCGCTCGCGGTCAAGCTTGACGGTCAAGGCCTTGTAGTAGTCCGCTGCGGGGGTAGAGGCTTTGGAGTCAACGCGCACCGTGACGTTAGAAGGAGGAGGCGTCAAGGCAGGCATCGCCTGCCCCTTCTTGGCCACGAGGCCGGAGGTAAGACTTGCGGTTTTGGACATGAGCTTCTGCGTAGATGCGTTGATACGTATTTTCAACTATTTTTGTAGTTGCGTAAATACGTAATTCCATAGTTTTTCCACCTCCTCAGCGGACCGACTCCCTGCATCAATCTCTTGGACAGTTCGTCCATCAATCATGGAAGCGGCAAAGTCGGTGCGCTGAAACAGCGTCACAGGCGCCACCGTTCCATGCTGAGAAAGTGCAACTGCAGCCTCTCCCGTGATCTTCGCGCGCGGCGCCGCGCCGTTGACCACGAACACCATGCGCTTACCAGCCTGCTCAACCAGGTCCACGGTTGAGCCTACGGCCCTCAGATCGTGCGGGCTCGGCCTGGTGGGAATTAGAACCAAGTCAGCGACAGCTAACACCTGGCGAATCGTCTCCGTCACCGCGGGGGGCGTGTCGATGATCGCCAACTTAACGCCAGCTTTTGCCAGTTGCCGAAGATGGCTTGCCAAGTTACCGATGTCGACAGAAGCGAAGAGGGGGGTTTCGGCCTGGCGCTCATTCCACCAGCTCGACAGACTTCCCTGAGGATCGGTATCGATCAAAGCAACAGGCCCAGCGTTCTGCCGTTCTGCCATCACGCCAAGGTGCCCTGCAAGGGTGGTCTTGCCAACCCCGCCTTTCTGACTTGCCAAAACAAGTGTACGCATCTACGTTACTCCTCCGTTACGCTCTTACTTTAACACGCAAATACGTATTTATGATTAGCCAAAGAGATGCGGGAGGCGGGCTGGGCTGGTTGCCTAGAAACCCGTTCCAGAACGGTCTCTAGCCCAAAATCACTGGGTATTTACACAGTGTTACTTGAAACGTTGCGGTTTATTCCAAAAACGTCAAAAACCCCATATCTAGTGCCATGTAGATAAGGGAGACCCCAGATATAGTGTGCTCAGAAACGCAAAAGCCAAGGAGTCTAGGCCTTGGCTTCGCGCCCTTACCGTTGTCGGCTCGGGAGGGGTCTGAGAGCGATTTGCATCGATCCTGAACAGTCTTGATGTTAATTCCATCTCGGAGTTCTAGCTGGCTTGTTACATGCCTTTGTGCAGAAAGCCAATAGACCCATGATCGAAATCACCCACATCACAAAGCCAGATCGTCACGACATCCACGACCGCATCCGCGAGATCGGGGCAATGTCCGGCTCGACGGTTCTCTGGCGCCTTACCTTGGACCAAGCGATCGCCGCAACGCGGCAGGGTACGCAGTACTTTGTTCGGCGTGGCGGCGTCCTAGTCCTCGTAGAGCGCATCGAGGGGGGATTGCTCAGCGGCGGTGCTTACTTGCGCACTGTCCCTGACCTTACCGGTGTGAACAACCTGTTGAGCCTGCCCGAACTCCCTCCGATGAATAACCTGCTCGCTCAGGCGCTGTATGGCTATAGAGGGCTCGGCCAATGAGCACGCGTAAGGAGAGCCGCATCACCGCACGCTTTGCTGCCCTGGATCAGCATGGGGTTAGTCGCGTCGTGACGGAACGCACCGACTTCATGCATATCACGACGCTTGATGGTCGCCACGAAGCCCCAATCCCGGGACTGAAAGAGTATTTGATGGACGGGCGCCATCTCAACAAGAACGACGAGAACTCGTTCGAGACACCGGGCGGCGAGCTACAACTTACGCGCGTCTAGCCAAATCGGGGCTCTGCAACCAAGTAGAGCCCCGATCCCGGTCCGTCCCCCCCTTGGTTTCAAGATTGATAAAGGACGTTATCATTCATGAATGAAGACGTTCGATCGCAAGGCCAAGATAGACGAGATGGAGACCCTCGACTACCAGGGCTGGCACTTCCGAGCAGCTGCCCTCCGGCGCCTTCCAGGCCACCGTGCGCTACAAGGCACCGCCCGACGACCAAATCCGCACCTTGGTGCTCGACGCTGAGAAATTCGATGCCCCACGCGACGCACTTGAACGCGCCAAAGAGCTCGCGATGAAGTGGGCCAACGAGCGAGGTGGCGTTGGACTCCGTGATTCTTGAGAGTCTGGAACCAGAACCCCTGAAGGCGGGGAGGGCGGTTTCGACCACCCTCGAGTTGGCTGGCCTGCCGGCGCTGTTCACGCCGACACCTGCCGCGGCCCAGCGCACGCTGGAGTTCTTCACCGCCAACATCCGCAACCCGAACACGCGCAAGGCGTATGCGCGCGCTGTCGCCGGCTTCGCCACCTGGTGCGGCGAACACGGCCTGCAGGACCTGGCCAGCATCGGCCCGGTCCATGTGGCGGCCTACGTCGAGCAGCTGCAGGCGCGGCTCTCGGCGCCTTCCGTCAAACAGCATCTGGCGGCGCTGCGCGTTCTGTTCGACTGGCTCGTGGTCGGCCAGGTGATCCCTTTGAACCCGGCGAGCTCGGTGCGCGGCCCGCGTCACTCGGTGCGCAAGGGAAAAACGCCCGTGCTGACCGCCGAAGAGGCGAGGGCCATGCTGGACGCGATCGACATCACCACACCGACAGGCTTGCGCGATCGGGCGTTGATCGCCTTGATGGTCTACACCTTCGCCCGGGTCGGTGCGGCGATCGGCATGAAGGTCGAGGACGTCTATGTGCAGGGCCGACGCACCTGGGTGCGCCTGCACGAGAAGGGCGGCAAGGTGCATGAAATGCCCTGCCACCACCACCTCGACGAGTACGTACATGCGTATTTAAATGGCGCGGGGCTGGGCGAGGAAAAAAAGGCATTCCTGTTTCGGTCGGCTAAGGGGCGGGGAGGGGGGCTTTCCGCGTTGCCGATGAGCCAGGCCGACGTTTACCGGATGATCGGTCGCCGCGCTGCGGCCGCCTCGGTCGATACCAAGATCGGGTGTCACTCCTTCCGCGCCACCGGCATCACCGAGTACCTGCGCAACGGAGGAAAACTCGAGGTGGCCCAGCAGATGGCCAACCATGAGAGCGCGCGCACGACCGGGCTCTATGACCGGCGACAGGACCAGGTCTCGCTTGACGAGGTGGAGCGGATTCGCATTTAGACAATTAGCCGGTTCTGATACGCTGCCTACGCGCCGTGATCGCGGCCAAGGAGCAGAGTCAATGGCTACGTCCAAGAAGTCGGCATCCAGCCCACGCGAACTCATCACGCCGCACAAAGGCGACTCTCGCTATCAGCGTCGCAACCCCGATGGAACCCTCGCGGAGGGGGACAAGGTGTCACGGGCTCAGCCTGATGACAAAGCGCATAAATCGAAGACTGTGCCCGCCAAGGGACAAGGCGACAAAGGCGACCACAAGCCGGCTACCAAGCGCAAATTCTAGGCTTTGAGTCGAGGTCCCTAGGCGGCTTTGGTTCCCCGCACTCTCGCCGACAGCCTAACGGCTCCTAGCGGCCAAAGCGGAAGTTCGTCACGGACCGCCAATTTTCCTTTAAAGGCGCTTTTCAAGAGAACAAGTAGCTTGGTCGCCGGCCGCTAGCCGGCGTGCTGCCAACTTTCGCGTGCGGCCACTTGCAGTCATCCCTCGCACCAGCGCGAGTACTGCTACGGGATCGAAACCAGTCGTTCTGCTCCGGGGCAGAACGGTCTGAACGCCGGTTCTGCCGCTCCAAACTTACAGGCGCGTCCCGGTGCGACTTACTTCGAGGCGACGATCCCCGGCGGCTTCCAGGTACCTTCGCCAGCTGGCAGGATCGAAGGCGGCGTGTCCTTTGGCCAGTAAAGGCGCATCGCCAGATAGATCGGTCCATCGGGTGCCGGCAGCCAGTTGGCTTCGAGGGCCTTGCCAGGCGATTCCTTCTGGATGTAGATCGTCAGCGAGCCATCGCGGTTCTTCTTCATCGCGCCAACCATCGGCGAATTGATGAGATAGCGGTTGATCGGGTTCTTGATCAGCAGCTGGGTCTTGCCGTCGTACATTGTGACCGACCAGAACGCGTTCACCGGCGGCGTCTGGCCCGCCGGGAAGGTCAGCGTGTAGCTGTGCTTGCTGCCGTCGAGCGGCTGCCCCTTCTCGTCAACGCGCGTCAGCGGATAGGCGGCTTCCACCGCATCATTGCCATAGATGCCGCCCTTGGCCGCGCCTGCGCGCATCAGCCAGTCCTGCTTGTAGAAGTTGCGGTCGCCGAAGAAGGAACCGATGTTCCAGCCATTGACGTTCTTCAGCCCGCTGGCCAGCCACTTGTCCACCTTCTCGTCGCCGTCCTTCATGCCAAGCAGAACCGCCGCCTTGTGTTCGAGCGACAGGTCCTTGAGCTCGAAGGATTTGCCCGGGCCGATACCGATACGGGCGATCCGGGCGCGCACATCGCGGTCTTCGGCGGAGGTCGGCACAAACTGAAGCGCAGCGTCCAGATACTCGAAGTAGTTTTTCTTGATGCCTTCGGTGGTGGCCGGCAGGAAACTGATCGCAGGCGCGGCGGGCGGTGCCGGCCTGCCGAGGAACGCCGAGAGCGGCTGAACCTTGTAGCCCGACTGCACCTTCACCACGTTGGGCATGTCCTTGGCATCGAAGAGCTGCGTGCGATAAGCGGCCAGTGCGAAAGGTGTGGTGGAAGTGAAGACCTTGCGGACGCCCGCCGGCGTCACACCCTTCCAGTCCGGGCCCACGACCATGTACGTTCCCGGCCCATTGCCGGTGGCGCGGCTGCCGATGTAGCCGAAGTTGTAGGTGTTGCCGTCGTTCAGCATGACCGCGTAGTACCGCTTCTTCTCCACCGCCGGCACCGAGAGCACCATCGGCTCGGCCCGCAGGTCAAGCCACAACAGTGAATAAGGCGTATCGCTGTTGGGCGTGATGACGGCAGTGTCCTGGTAGGTGTAGACGCGCGGCTCGTTCTTGATCTGATTGAACGGCGCCTTGAACTGCGGTCCGCCCTTGTCCACCGCGTATTCGTTCATCACCGCATAGTTCATGACGATAGGCAGGCCGTAGATGAACGCTTCCTCGGCGATGGCCTTCGTCTCGGCGATGTTGGGTGCGGCGATGCCGGCGGCTTTGTCCATGGTGGCAGCCTTGGTAATGGGATCGTTCTTGCTTGCGCAGCCGGCCGCCAAAGCAATCACGGCGGCGACAATGGCCACAGCATGCCAGGGTTGGCGTCCAGATTGTTCCAGTGATGGCGACATGAGGCTTCCTTTGCGCGGATTCGGGGGTGGAGGTGGGCGGACGGTTCAACGCTTGCCCGTCACTTGGGGAACATGGGCTGCGCTTGCAGCCGCAACGACACTCGCGACGAGTTGTCGAGCCGCTCGACATGGTGGTAGGCCGGTGCCTGCAGGTTCACCGGCAGCCGGCCGAATCGAACGATCTTGGGTTTAGGAAGCCTTCACCACGGCGGGCGGGGCCCACGTACCCGATCCTGGCGGAAGGATGGATGGCGGGTTCGGATTCGGCCAGTACATGCGCATCGTGAGCAGGAAGTCACCCTTCGGCGCCGGCAGCCAGTTCGCCTCCTTGGCCTTTCCCGGAGACTGGTTCTGGAAGTACAGGGTGAGCGAGCCGTCCTTGTTGAACTTCGGCTTGTTGCGCATGCTGACCGTGAACTTGTTCAGCGGGTTCGGATTGAACCACCAGCCACCGTCATCGATGTACATCGTGATCGACCAGAAACCGTTCACCGGCGGCGTTTCCCCCTTTTTGAAGGTCATGGTGTACTTGTTGGCACCATTGAACTTCGCGCCTGTGCTGTCGATCTTCGCGGTCGGATAGACGGCGTCCTGTGACAGGTTCGCGGGCCAGCCGAACGCCGCGATCTTGGCGCGCCCCAGGTAGTTAGTCCCATAGGCGCCAGCCGCCCCGGGAACCTCCCAGCCGTTGATGATCGTGCCGGTAACCTGCCCAGCATAGATTTTCGCGAGTGCGCTCTTCACTGCGGCATCCAGCACCGGCTGGGGAACGGCGTTGCTCGATGTGAAGGGCTTGCCAGGTTCGATGCCGATCTTGGCCATCCTTGCCACGATTGCTGCATCTTCCGGCTGTGCAGGTGCCGATGAGCCCATCAGCTTCGCCAGCATGTTGAAGTACCCAGTGCTGCCCATCGCCTCGATGACCTGCTGCGGTTTGTCGGTCATGCTGAACCCGGGGTTGGGATCGAATGGCGGCGCCACATACGTGTACGGCTTCCCGAAGGAGGAGAGTGGCACCAGCTTGTACTGGTCCTGCAAGGCGTTCACGGCCTTGTAGTCCGCGGGGGAGCCATCGGCGTAGGTGCGGCCGAGGATCACCATGTAGCGGGTCGGCGACTTGATGTGCTTCATGCCGGAAGGAACTGGGCCGTTCCATCCCGGGCCGCTGATCAGGAAGTTGCCCGCTTTCTCTCCAGTGGTGCGGCTACCCGGGACGTCCACAACCGGCATCCAGAGGCTGTACATGGGTAACAGGAAGAACCGTTTGCCCATGTCCGGATGCGAGAAAACCAGAGGCTCCTTGCCGAGGTCCATCCAGGCGACGGAATAGAGCGTATCGGCGTTCGGGGCCGAGACGCCTCGATAGTTGCCCGGCGGATAGCGCTTAACGTTGAAGAACGTGTTGGACGGTGCCCGAAGTGCTTCGACCTGCGCGACGTTGCTCATCTGGACCCGCGTGACCTCTGTCGTGATCAGCGAGTAGCCGTAGATGTAGGCGTCTTCTGCGATCTGCTGCACCTCCGCTGTGCTCGGCGTCGCGATGGACGGGGTTGGCGAAGCTGCCGCTGCCACGGAAGGTGGTTTGGTCTGCTGGCACGCAGCCAGCATCGTGAGGGCGGTGATGCTGGCGGCGATGAATCTCAACTTCATGGTGGCGTCCATTTTTTAGCCTGACCAATGCGAAGTTGACGTTTTATTACAGAACCTGGGCTTGGGCACCTTCCCTTTTGTCCAATTGACGACGGCTCATCTCGGACGTAGATGGAGCGTGTGACCGGTCAAGCACAGCAGCGCGGACGTGTGCTCTCGACTTTCAGCCTATGCCCGATGGAGCTAGTCGGGGCTCAGCACGGGAACGGCTGCAATGTTCCGAAGCAGATATTCACGAGACGACGTCGAGTGTCCACAACGGGCCCCGAGCGCCTGGTAGCCGACAGGCTACAGTCGGCAAGAGCAGTCGCCCCTTCGCGCCCTTGGTTTGTCCGCATCCCGTCGCAAACCGACGCTGGCAGGAGCGCCGTGGAAGCGCCCCACTTGCCCGGAATCAGCCAAGGCTGTCGCTCGCACCAATCGCGCGGCACCCCAGATTGAGTGACGGTGCGACAAGCCGTTTTCCTACACATCTCGGCACGGGGGCATCGAGAATTCGCCGCTTGAGGAAGCTCGCTCTTTTGAAGTGAAAGGCGCGTGATGGCAAATCAATGCTTAGCTTGTCCGCTCACCGGTGGCGCACCGCCCTGGCAGTCTCGGCAGGCTCGTTTGCCGTCTAGTCGCGCACTGATTGCCACCGTCGCGCTGGCACCCCTCGTTGCGTACGCACAGAGCGACGCGGACTTGGCCAAGAAGCTCTCCAACCCTGTCGCCGCGCTCATCAGCGTGCCCCTGCAATACAACTACGACCATCACATCGGGCCTGACGACGGGCACAAAAACTACCTGAACTTTCAGCCCGTGGTCCCGATCACGTTGAATGCCGACTGGAATGTGATCAGCCGCACGATCGTGCCGATCGTCAGCCAGCACAACGTGGTGCCCGGATCGAACCAGAGCGGCCTCGGAGACATCACGCAGAGCCTCTTCTTTTCGCCCAAGGAGCCGACCGCTGGTGGCTTGATTTGGGGAATCGGTCCCGTGTTCCTGCTGCCGACCGGGACCGAGCCGGAGCTGAGCGCCCGCAAATGGGGCGCCGGCCCAACAGGCGTCGTTCTCAAACAGGACGGACCGTGGACCTACGGCCTGCTGGCGAACCACATCTGGGGCGGCGGAGGGGTGAGCACGCGGCCGAATGTCAGCAGCACCTTCCTGCAGCCGTTTCTTGCGTACACGACCAAGGACGCTTGGACCTACTCGCTCAATACCGAATCCACCTACGACTGGAAGAACAAGCAATGGCAGGTGCCCATCAACCTCCTGGTCACCAAACTGATGAAGTTCGGGGAGCAGCCGGTCAGCATCGGGGGCGGGCTGCGCTACTGGGCTGAAAGCGCGGAGAGCGGCCCACGCGATCTGGGCGTGCGGCTTGTCGTCACCTTCCTCTTCCCGAAGTGATACGCCATGACGAAGACCACCGCGTGCCGTCGCGTCGTGTCATTGCTCGGTTTGCTCGTCGGCCTTGCTAGCTCGATGGCGATCGCGCAACCAGCCAAGCCATTGAGCCCCGCTCAAGCGCGCGAAGTCGCGAAGCAGGCCTTCTTGTATGCCTACCCCCTGGTCGAGAACTACAGCAGCATCTATCAGCTCGCGATCGACACGAAGAGCGATCAGTACAAGGGCCCGATGAACCAGATCAGCAACGTGCCACGCGTGTTCGGACCCAAGGACACCAGCATCGTCACGCCGAACTCCGACACCCCGTACTCATACCTCATCATGGACCTCCGCGCTGAGCCGCTGGTGGTCACCATGCCACCTGTCGAGAAGGACCGCTATTACTCCTTGCAGCTGGTCGACCTGTATTCACACAACACCGACTATCTCGGCACCAGGCGCGACGGCAATGGCGGCGGCAACTATTTGATTGCCGGGCCGGTATGGAAAGGCAAGTTGCCCGCCGGCGTGAAGCGCATAGTGCGCAGCGACACGGCGCTGATGTTCTCTCAGTTCCGCACCCAGTTGAAAAACCCGGACGACCTGGAAGCGGTAAAGAAGATCCAGGCGGGCTACAAGGTCGTGCCACTGAGCACTTTCACCGGTAGCAAGCCACCTGACCCGGCACCCGCCGTCGACTATCCGCCCATCACCCGGGCACAGATTGAACCCGAGGTCTTTCGCTACGCCAACTTCCTGCTGCGCTTTTGCCCACCCTACGCCGACGAGAAGGCGATACGACAGAGCTTCGCAGCGATCGGGGTTGCGCCCGGTGCGCCGTGGCCGCCCCGGTTGCCCGAGCCGATCCTGCAAGCCATCGAGCAGGGTCGACTGGACGGCGTCAAAGCGCTGGAGGCTTCTGCATTGAAGGCCACGAGTTCCAAGGGGCTCTTCGGCACGCACAAGGAGTTGCAGGGAAAGTACCTCGAGCGCGCGCTCGGCGCGAAGCTGGGCCTGTACGGCAATTCGTCCGAGGAAGCCCTGTATCCGGTGTACCAGTTGGACAACGGCGGTCAGCAACTCGACTCGGGCAAGCACGACTACCGCATCACCTTTGGCAAGGACCAGTTGCCGCCAGTCAACGCCTTCTGGTCAGTGACCATGTACGACGGCAAGACACGCTTCTTGATCGACAACCCGATCGATCGCTACCTGGTCAATACCGCGATGCTGCCGCAGTTCCAGCGCAACGATGACGGCGGGATCACGCTTTATCTCCAGCACACCTCACCGGGCACCGGGAAGGAGGCGAACTGGCTTCCCGCGCCGAACGGGCCGATGTACGTGGTGCTTCGTCTTTACCTGCCGAAGCCCGAGGTGTTGTCCGGAAGATGGAGCGCTCCGGCGATTCAGGAAGCTTCGGCGAGATAGCCATGAACCGCACTTTCACAGGGCGCAAGACCGCGGCAATCCTCCTGGTTCTCGTGGCGGGTGCAGCGGCACACGCCCAGGTGGCGTCCGCCCCCAGCACGGTTGTGACGCGCGAGACGTACGTGCGCGCCGAGACCGACCGCAGCTTCTTCAACTTCTACAAGTTGGCGGGTGGCGTGAACCGCTTCTATTTCATTCGCACGCCCACGCCGCTCGACAAGCAGTCGGTGGTCCGGATGAACAAGGACACCCTTTACGCCGCCGCCGTGGTCGATACGTCGAAGGGGGCGACCCTCACCGTGCCCAGGATCGCAGCCGGACGCTACTTCTCGGTGCTGCTGATCGACAACGACCACTACAGCCCCGGTGTGATCTACAAGCCTGGAACGCACACGCTGCCCCGCGACACGAAATTCCTCGCGTTGTTGCTTCGCATCCAGCTGCTTCGCCCGGACGATCCGCGGGACGTGGCCGAGGTCAACCGGTTGCAAGACCAGTTCGTGATTAGAGCCGGGAGCGCCGATCCTTTTCCCGAACCCACGTGGGATGCGAAGTCGCTGGCTGATCTCACGACTCAGTACAACACCGAGTTCGCGAAGTACGACATGTACCCGGATGGCTTCATGGGCCCGAGGGGCGTGGCCGACGACAGCATCCGCCACCTGGCGGCGGCCGGCGCCTGGGGCCTGTTCCCGAACAAGGATGCCGTCTACATCAACTACAACGGCAAGCTACCGGCCACCGGCTGTCACTGCGCCACCTACAGCGTGCCCGAGAACAAGGCGTTCTGGTCCATCACCGTCTACGGCGACGACGGGTACATGAAAAGCCCGAACAGCATTCTCAACGGGACCAACGTGAAGCTGAACAAGGACGGAACGTTCACCGCGCACTACGGGTCGCGTGAAGCCTGTGGAGTGGTGCCCAACAGGCTGGACGTGAGCGATGGCTGGAACTTTCTGATGAGGGTCTACAGGCCTGGGCAATCAGTCCTGAATCGGGGCTATGTCTTGCCTGACGCCAGAGCCTGCTCCTGATACAGGATAGGCGGCGAGATGACGGTCGGCTTAGGGCCTGGCCCATAACGGCTGTACGCAGCGCTCCTGGCGAGATAGCGAAGCGGCCGCTAGACGGATTGCAAATCCGTCTAGCCCAGTTTTGTGTCATCCCTCGGCTGGGACTGGCGGAACCGGAGGAGTTCGAACCCTCATGCCCCCTCGTACCAGTAGACACATCGGACTTACAACCCGCTGCTTCGGGTTCGACCCCCGGTCCGGGCACCAATCTTCATTGGCGACGCTGTCTTCAGCAGTGTGAATGCTGTGCTTCTTATGATCGAATCCGAACGTGCCCTACAAGGGCACGTGGGTTGCAAGCACCCCCAACGGGGTAAGCGTTTTTCTGTCAGCCATTTGCGAAAATTTCCGAGCTCTCACCTGGTAGGTCGACGCGAGTCTCGAAGACCGATGCAGATCCCACTGGAGGCCCCTTCATGGCAGACGACCGGAAGAAGAAAGGACAGGACCGCAAGCGCAGCGCCCTCACCGAACCTCACGAGATGCGAAGCTGGACAGAATCGCAAGGCAGGGGCGTCAACCGCCACGAAAAAGCGGGCCGCTTGAGTCGCCAATGCCGAGAAAAACGCTGCGGCGCCAGGACTTGACGGAGATGGCCCAGATCATGAAAGAGGCTGCGGCTGCCGTGCATCTACTGCCGGAATGTGTTTCGGAACGGAACAGTGTGCGCTCGACGCTTGTGCCCGACCTTCTGGCCATGCCTCTCCTGGCGCGCGCCGTGACCGACGCCTCCATTGGCATCACCCTCACGCAGGCCAAAGCCATCCTTTCTGGGACCACCCACGGCACCCTCACCCGCACCAGTCCGACACAGGGCGGACGAGCGTGGCTCAACGGCGAGTGGGCGCTTGACGAGCTCGAGGCGCTCTGCGCGATCCTGCGGCACGAGGCCGGGGACCAAGCCCTTGGGGCTGCCGAGTCGGTAGTGGTCTGGAAGGGTGCGGAATGACATTTTCCGAGCTGCCAGTGGGGGCCGAGTTCCGCTTCTGGAGGCGGGGCACGTTGCTGACGAAGATCTCAGAAAGCGCGTACTTCGCGTCGCTGATCGGATTGCAGGAAGAGGCCGCGCCCGATGCCGAGGTGCTGACCGGGCCTGGTGACATCGCCAGCGATGCGCCGCTCGCCGGTGTTACTGAATACGACTTGGCCAGGGAAGATTGGGAAGCTCTCATGAAGCGTGTGCGGCGTGGCGAGCAACTCAAGGTGAGCACACTGGAAACGAAGCTGCACGCCCTGAATTTGGCCTATGTGCGGCGCAACGGCTGGACTTAAAGGAGCGCCAGTCTCTATACGGCGATTCCAGGGCTGTTGTTGCAGCCTACCGGCTCATGCCAGGCGCTTTGCCCTTGGCTGCTTGCAGCTGTACAGCCAGCTTTTGAGCTTCTGCAGGATCTTGCACCAAGGCCTGCCGCAGGCGTTCCAGGGCGACGGGCCGCGCCTCTTTGCCCAAGCGGTTAAATGCTTCGATCTTGTCGCGCAGCATCACCGGCAACGCTTGCCAGGCGGGGCCCTGATCTCCGTACCCATGGAACTTCATTTCGCGCCTGAGAGCGTGCGTCTTGAAGGCCTTCAGATCCTCATTCAGCTTCCACGTCGATTGCGCGCTCTGCCGCCGCTCCTCCAGCCGCTGCCTGGCCAGCTCGACGAGCTTCGGATCCTGGGCCAGGGGTAGCATCCGCGCGACCAAGCCGGGGTGATCTCGCTCGATCGCGGCGTCGGCGAAAACAAGAGGCTTCGATTGCATGGCGCGCCCCTGCGCCGCCGCCTTCTGGGCCGCCCGATCGGCGTCGACCGCTGCTTGCCCCTGGCTCATGATCTTGGCCACCCGGTCGCCGTGCCGCTGCTTCGTCGCCTTGCTGGAAAGCAGGCCAGGCAGCTGCATGGCTTCGATCTGTTTGCGCAGGCTTTCGGCTCGTGCAATTTCCCGTTGGGAAGTTTCCTTGCTCGACGCCTCAAGCCGCTCCCCGCTCTTGACCACTTCGAGCAAACGCGCGCTCCGCATCTGTAGAAAATCCGCCAACTCGTCGACCTGGTCAGGCCCTGCCGCCTTGACGACCTCCGGCACCCGCGGCGCAACCTTGCGGGCCGCCTTTTCCAGCACTGCACGCGCCACCGCATGCAGCCTGGTCAACCGACGCTGCGCCGCGTCGATCGCGGTCTTGAGCGTCGCCGCCAACGTGCGATCGGCACGAGCGGCCAAGACGCGATCGACAGCCTCGGACTGGGTCTGGATCTGCGCCTGGCCAAGATGCCGCTCTGGCTCCCGTTCGATCCCCTGGTTTTTCAGGCTGCGATGATCAACGCGAGCGTCATGCGAGTGCCGAGCGAGATGTTCGTTCTGCACCCGCGCCCAACGTTCGCGCGTCACCAGCAAGGCCGCAACGTTCTCGTCCTTGGTTTTGCCGCCGCTGGCTTTCTTGCAGCCGCCCTTCGCTGGATCCTTGCCGTTGTAGCGTTTGAAAAATTGCTCCCGCGGCCGCTCGACGCCGTCCAAGATGCGCTCGGAATACATGATGTGGGCATGGGGCTGCTCGCCGCCTTCGAGCGAGGCCTTGGGGTTGTGGATGCCCCACTGGAAGGCATGCTTGCCGCCCAGCTCCTGGCGGATGAAATCCTCGACGAGGTCGCACCGTTGCAGCGGCGTGAGTTCGCGCGGCAACGCGACCACGAGCTCGCGATAGGTGCTGCCGTTGACGCGCTCGAACTCGTCGGCAGCCTGCCAGAACGAGCGAGGCGTTCTTGCCCATGAGGGCAGGTTGCCGTGGCCGGCGGCCTCCAGGTCGTCGTCGCCCGGCTTTTTCTTGTGCTTGCCGTCGCGGCCGATGTAATCGGCGTGGCCAGCGGACGCACCTGCACCGCCGATAGTGGCGGTGCAGTGGTAGCTGGCCATGGCGCGCGGGGTTGGGGTTCGGTATTTGGTATTGCCCGAAGGGCCGCACTTGTTTCTCGCAGAGAAACGTATAAGTGCGCTCTCCCTTCGTTCGAGACGTGCGGTATCATACTTCACTCACTACGGGATGGCAAAGATGGCGCTGAAGCTAGAGGAACGACTGGAGCAGGCGGAAAAGAAGCTGGCGGAGCTCAAGGCTCTCAAAGCCAGAGCGGACGCCAGGAAGAAGGCCGAGGACGGAAAAGAGAAGCGCCGCCTCGACAACAAGAAGAAAATCTTGTTGGGCGCCTACTTGCTCGATCGCATGGAGCGCGATGCGAAAAGCAGTCAGAAAGTCCTCGAAGGGCTGGATGGATTCCTGACGCGCCCCGCCGATCGGGCAGTCTTCGGTTTGCCGGCGCCTCAGCCTTCCCCTACTTCTTCAGCATCTGGAGCACCGCATGGTTAATGAAGACGAAAAGCCGAACCTGCAGGAAGAAGCGCCTTCAGAGGGCCCCCCCATCTCGCCCAGCGTGCTGGAGTGGTCAAAAAAGGTTTTGGAAAACTCGATGCGCATGGAAGTCGACGAGGAATACCGCAAAGAGATCGCAAAGAGGATCAGGTAGACGGATCTCCATGGTCGGCCTGCCATCCGTTGGCCTCATCGATAGCGTGCTGTGCAAGCACTACCCGGATGGCCGATCGACGCGTGGGACGAGAGCTAAGGTGTCTATCGCGCTGCGTCATGCGGGGTTCATCCGGGTGTCGTACGCTGCACGGTGACGGTCTGCCGGCGCTGGTAGAGGATGCTTCGGCGCCTCATCCTTAGGGTGTGGTCCTCGATGCCGGTGGCCCGTTCCGTCTAGCCTTTCCCTCTGACAGGGAGATTGAAATGGCCCTCGACCTTTTGAAAGAGATTGCGTCTTCACCTCTGCCGAAGTCTTTCCGGTCGCCCGACGAAATCGACCAAGTCCGGCTGCTCCGCGCCGCCGGCCTGGTGATTGCATTCGTGCCCGCGCGGACCGGCACCCAGTTGCTGGCTGGACCTGAACA
Source organism: Variovorax davisae (assembly GCF_030316845.1). Lineage (GTDB taxonomy): Bacteria > Pseudomonadota > Gammaproteobacteria > Burkholderiales > Burkholderiaceae_C > Variovorax > Variovorax davisae. The sequence goes on along the minus strand of NZ_JASZYS010000029.1, from coordinate 2,634 downwards.
CTCCGCTCAAGTGCTGGCCGTGACCGACAAGGGCAGGCAGGAACTCGAGCCCAGCCGGTATCCCGACGAGGAAACGGCGAGCAGCAAATCAAATGGCAGCCTGGCGCAGCGACTGCGATCAGCCGCCGATCGCGTGCGCCGAGTGCTGCATTGAGCCCCGCGGCTGCCGCCGCCCCTACCCCTCTAAAGATCGCCGAACCCGGTGTTCCCCGTGTGTGGGCGATTCAACCAGTCGTCCACCCAATCAGCGCTCTTGACCTCAAGAGCGCTGATGGCGCTGTACACATCCAAGGGGCCGGCCAGGACGATGCAACACCTTCTCGTTTCGCCTTCGAAAATATCCACATGCCCGGCGTAGATGTCGGGGGACACCTTGGTGAGATAGATGCGCACATCCCACCCTCGATGCGAGAAGGATTTGACGGGGGCGTCGGCCCCACCATCTCCAGCGTTTGTTTCCATCGTCACTTTCGAATTCCAACTTCACCAAAAGCGCCAGAACGGACGGCGGCGTGCAGCGGCCGGCTCCAACGGGGCGCTCAACGTCGTGTCAGAGGCAAAGCGACGACGAACTTCGACCTCGTGGGCGTGGGCGGGGCCCCGCGCCTCGGAGTGGCCGCGCATTGCCAACAAGCGCCATTGATGGGCGCGATTGAGCAATTCTTTATCTTCGAGATCCCTTGGCTGCGTCGTCATGAGTACGACTTTTCTTCGGCTATTCGAACAACTCCGCGTGGGTGCCCAGACGCACAAAAGTGATGTGCGCACCGTCGACCAGGTAGATCAGCAGCAGATCGCCCTTGACGTGGCATTCACGATGATCCGCCCACTCGCCCTGCAGCTCGTGATCCAACCACTCCGCCGACAGCGGACCGTCGTTGGCCAGGAGCAGGAGCATTGCCTCCTTCGGCCGGCCCATGTCGTGCCGGCCGGAGTGGCTCAGCCGGGTCCAGTCCTTGGCAAACTGCCGGCCGTACGAGGAAGTTTTAGGAAGGCTTGCGTGCTTTTTCTTGGGAGCCGCTTTCGAGCGCATCGAAAAGACTTTCAGGTTTCTCGAAGCGCTCGCCGGCTGACGCCCGAGCTTCCACCATCGCTGCGATCGTGGTGGCGTTGGGCTGTCGCACCAGGAAGGGCAAGCCCTTCTCATCCACCACTTTGCGCAGGAACAGTCGGATCGCATCGCTCAGGTCCAGACCCAGGCTAGCGAGCACTTCGACAGATTTTTCTTTGAGTTCGGGTTCGATCCGCGATCGGACCTCCGCCGACTTCAGCTTTCTCAGTTCGACATTCGCCTGCATGGTGTTTCCTGAATGGGTGACGCGGAGGCATATAGCCCTCAATTTCGCGCCCCGGAAGTGGTGAGTAAATGGAGCAAGGCAGCGTCATTGTAGCTACAACGACGCTACATGTCTACGATCCAGGTCGTCTGTTCTCACCAAGCAGCTAAGGCGATCGGCCGTTGTTCAAGCGATCCGCTCCACATCTTCCGAGGGAAAATCGCCCTCCCCCCCATCTTCAGTAAAAAGCACGGCCAAGACAGGTATGCACGATCCCGTTTTCCTCGGACTCACCGCAAGTGCCGCCACGCTCGGGGTTCTGGCGATCTGGAAGGCACGCGTCCCCCGATGGATCGCCCTGTCGGTATTGGCGGTCACTGCGTCATGGGCCGCCTTTTCGGACTCAAGCCCGCTGAACCACGAGCACCAGGCGCACACAGCCGAGCCGTCGGCCTGGCGATCAGGCGGATGAGGAAAGCCGCGATCTGCGAATGGCAGGCGATGTAACTCTATTCTGACAAATACCGGGTTAGCCGGACACCATCCGACGAGTGTCCGGGTCGGTGGCGGACCACGCTATCGGACACGGCATTCCGCTCCCGTCGACAGCGCCCCGAGGGCGGAGAACCCGCGCATCACCCATGCCCCCTGCCCGATGGTCGGGGCGGCCAAGTCGGGCCAGGCCGCGGGTTTGGGTCAACAGTGGGGGCATCGGACTTTTAATCCGATGGCTCCAAGCGCGCAGGAGGCCTGAGACGGCCTCGAAGCCCCTACCCCCTTAGGCGGGTCAAAAGGATGCGCTCCAGAGCCTGTGATCCATGTTGCCTCGACTGTGCTCGCCACCTGCCCAGCCCCCTTTTTGCTAAGCAGTTGGGCCGTTGTGAGTTAGTGCGTCCACTGAGGCTGCAGCGATTGTGGTGCCGGGGGATCTGTTTTGCCCCCTTTGGGGGCCACGATGAAGGGGTGAGCGCGAAGCGCGAGGGGCGTAGCCCCTGGAGGTTGGGGGATGCCGGGTGGGAGCGCAAAGCGCGGGCGGAGGCCGAAGGCCGGAGGAGCCGGCGGGGGCGGAGCCCCCAAGAGGCGGTGCTTTTCACCCACCGCCGCGTTAAAGATATTAATAAGTTAAGAAAACGCGCGCGCGCGTTACGGTTGTGGATAGCCGCCGTAAGTCCCTGACGCCATTAGGCTTTTTTGAGGGGTCGCTGGGTGATGTAACGAAGGGCCGCTGGGTGATGTAACGAGGGTATCCACAGAACATCATGGGTGATGTAACGATGACATTCACAGGCATGGGTGAAAGAACGAAGCTTCAGAACGGTCGCTCGAGGCGGGAAAATGCCTCTCAATCGGGCGAAAA
>NZ_JASZYS010000028.1 GCF_030316845.1 Variovorax davisae | reverse complement strand
GGTGCCGCTGTGGTCGACGGCCGCACGCAACCAGATGCCGAAGCGGGTGCGCGTCACTGTCCATGCGGCCAGCGCCGCCACCGCGCAACCGGCGCCGATCACCAGCAGGCGTTGGGCCGGCAGGGTGCGAAAGCCCAGGTCGACCGAGCCTGCAAGGAGCGGCGGCAGCGGAATCATTTGCACCTGCGGACCGACCAGCGCGTTGGTGGCGGCGATCAGCACGAAGCTGAGCCCGATCGTGAACAGCACCTGCTCGAGTTCCTTGCGGCGATAGAGGTGCCGCAGCACCAGCGCCTCGAACACGCCGCCCAGCAGGGCCGTCGCCAGGATCGCGGCAGGCACGGCGAGCCAGAAGCTCCACTGGGCCTCGCGCGTCAGAAGCGCCGCACAGTAGCCCCCGACCATGGCGAAGGCGCCGTGGCTCAGGTTCACGAAGCGCATCAGGCCCAGCGTCACCGAGAGCCCGACGGCAATGACGAACAGCACCATGCCGTAGGCCAGCCCGTCGATGAGGATGTTGAGAAAGGTGTTCACGGTGAGACTTCAAGCGTGGCGATGACCGCGCTTGCTTACTTCTCCAGCCCGAAGTCGGTCTGCGGGCCGAAGCTCTGCAGTTCCTTGTTGACCAGTTGGTCGCCGGACTTCTCGACCTTGCGCAGGTAGACGTTCTGCGTGATGTGGCGCGTCTTCGGGTCGATGCTGACCGGCCCGCGCGGGCTCTCCCACTTGAGTGCACGGCCGGCGGCCAAGGCCTTGGGGCCGTCCTTCTTGCCGTCCGTGGCCTCGATCATCTTCTGGATCACGTACATGCCGTCCCAGGCGCCGACCGATGCGTAGTTGGCGACCGCATTGGGGTCCTGCTTCTTGAGCGCGGCGACGAACTTCCTGTTCTCGGGCGAGTCGTGCGCGCCCGAGTAGTGGAAGGCGGTCGTCAGGCCCAGCGCGGCGTCGCCGAATTTCTGCAGGTCGTATTCGTCGGTCTCGGCCGAGCCGAGGAACTGCACGCCGGCCTTGGCCAGGCCGTTCTCGTTGTACGCCTTCACGAAGCCCAGGTTCGGCGGGCCGCCCGGCAGGAAGGTGTAGACCGCCTGCGCGCCGCTCGCCTTGATGCGCTGCACGAAGGGTCCGAAATCAGTGGTGGCGATCGGCATGCGGATGCTCTCGACCACGGTGCCGCCTTGCTTGGTGAACTCGCTCTTGAATGCCGTCTCGGCATCGATGCCGGGGCCATAGTCGGTGACGGCCGTCACGACCTTCTTCATCCCGTTCTTGGCCGCCCATTGCGCGGCCGGCACGGTGACTTGCCACAAGGTGTAGCTGGTGCGGATGAAGTACTCGGATTTCTCCGTGATGGACGACGTGGCGGCGTTGAAGATGACGGTGGGCGTCTGGGACTGCTGGATCAGAGGCGCAACGGCCATCGCATTGGGCGTGAACACGAAGCCGCCCAGGTAGTCGACCTTGTCCTTGACCAGCAGTTCCTGAACCAGGGTCTTGGTCAGAGCGGGGTTGGGTCCGCCGGTGTCTCGATAGATGAACTCCACGTCCTTGCCGGCGAGCTTGCCGCCCTGATTGGCGACGTAACTTTCCGCAGCAGCCTTGAAGAGCGTGCCGTAGTGCGCGAACGGACCCGAGAAGGGGCCAATGATGCCGACCTTGACCGCCTGTGCCACGGCCTGGGGGGAGGCGAACGCCAGAGTGGCGGAGGCGAAGAGCGCGCATGCGATAGCACGACGGTTGTGTTTCATTGTGAGTCTCCAGATTGGTTGCGTTCAAGGCTCGGCCGGATCGCTCGTTTCGAGTCCATTGAATTTTCATTGCAATCGCAACTGGTTGCAATACCAACTACATAGCGTTTACCCGCGGTAGTGGCACAGAACCGTGCATCAGGAGAGGGCGCTCAAGTCCAGTTGCGACGTACCTCAGAAGAAGTCAGGGTAAGACCGCGCCACCTCTGCAAGTTCTCTTAGGAGCACGGGAGCACGCTCCGCATCGCGAAGTAGTTACCCACGCTGCGCCACAGCACCGAGTCGCGATTCCGCACAGCGTGCAAGCGCTTGCGCCGGACCGACCCTCCCCAGGACGCTGCGGTGCGCCAGTTCGCACTACTATGTGGCCGTCCTCGTGCTATCCATTCGGAGTAATCCTGCCCGTCGCGGGGCTAGCTGGGGTGCGGCGCCAGATCCCGGCACATTGGAGACAGATATAAATGCGCTTTGCCGCGTCACTCACAGACATCTCACTCTTTGTCGCTGTCTACGAAGAGCGCTCAATCACGGCCGCAGCGGAACGCGAGCACGCAACGCAGTCCGGTGTGTCACAGCACATCCGCAAGTTGGAGCAGGGCCTTGGGGTCGTTCTGTTCCTGCGCGACTCCGGGGGTATGCAGCCGACGCCGGCAGGGGAAACTTACTATCGGGCGAGCGTTGAGCTGTTACGCCAGTACGAAGCGGCGGCGCGCGATGTCCAACAGTACAAGGGAAAGTTGGAGGGGGAAGTGTCGATTGGACTGATGGCGACCATCACTCGAAGTGCACTGGCGCCGGCCCTGACGAAGTTCACCGAGAAGCATCCAAACGTGCGAGTCCGCGTGATTGAAGCCCCGAGCCGCCTCTTGGCGCAGCAAGTGCACGCGGGAGAAGTGGATTTCGCGATCGTTCCCACGTTGCTGGAGCATGCTGGTGTACGGCGCAGCTTTTTTCTCCGCACGCCGGAGGTGCTCGTATCCCGACCCGGGACCGGAGCCGTTCACCTGAAGCCAGCAGAACTTGGCACGATCGAGAAGCTTAAGCTGATTCTGCCGAGCCCTCGCAACATACGCCGCCAGGCCTTTGAGCGCTATTTTCAGCAGGCAGGTGTCAGGCCCACACGCGAACTTGAGCTTGATGTCATTTTCACCGCGCTCGACATGGTGGAGAAGACAGACTGGCGCACCATCTTGCCGGCCATCATGATGGTGGAGGAAATCCAGAACCGACAGCTCGCCATCAACACCTTGGCCAAGCCCGGCCTGTGGCTTGACTTCAGCTGCATTGAACCGCTCCGGAGGTCGCTATCTCCGGCGGCCAGCGCCTTCCTAGAGTTCTTGAAGATCGACGCGGACCGGCTCAACGCCATCGCCCTCAAGCGGCTTCAACCGGGCGCCAAGTGACCCCGGGGGTCTTCATGTTTTCTGATGGGTTCGTGAAGATCTAATAATTTTTCTTTTGGCCTCAGGGTTCCTAGACTTCCTGCATACCAACCCAGGAAGTCAAACATGAGCAACGCAACCGAGAACCCAGTCGCCGAAGCGATCACGCCCGGCGCGAAGCGCGCCGGCGCCGGCGAATACGTCTTCAACTTCGCCGCCGTCAACCAGATCATGGGCGGCCCGGACTATTCACCCGTTTTCGGGGGGTGCGTTGAGGGCGATCGCATGATCGTCGCTCTGATGCGCGCCCCGGCCGGCAAGATCGGCGACCCGCATAGCCACCCCAACGAGCAGTGGATCTACGTGCTCGAAGGCCACTTCGAGATGCGCATCGATGGCCAGGTGCACAAGGTCGGACCGGGAGGTTTGATCTACATCCCTGCGAATCGCATCCACCAAGGAGGCGCCACGCCGGACGCCGACTGCGTGTTCTTCACGTGCAAGGACACCTCCCACGGCTTGCACGGCATCAAGTACACGGGCAGCTGAAGCCCCATCGATAGCAAACTGCGGAGACAAACATGCCGGTCTACTCCCTGAAGGACATCGAACCCGAGTTCGTCACTCCCAAGCATTCCACCGCGTTCGGCCGCCTGATCACTGGCAAGGCCATCGAGGTAGGTGTGTTTTCCTACGAGAAGGGCAAGGGCGCCCACACGCACTTGCATCCGCACGAGCAAATCTTCATCGTGCTCAAAGGCAGGATGGTGATGACCATCGATGGCAAGGACTACGAATTGGGTCCGGGTGAAGCGGCTCACATGCTGCCCAATGTGCCGCATGGCGTGCTCGCCATCGAAGACTCCGACGTCGTGAGCGCGAAGAGCGTGCTCGACGGCGTTGGCCATCGCATCTGAGGGATAGCCTGATGCAGCGATCACAGGTGGCCGACAACATGAACATCGATTGGGACGTCCCGATCGAGACAAGTGACGGAACCGTTCTGCGTGCTGACGTGTTCCGACCGACCAAGGAAGGCAGCTACCCCGTGCTTCTTAGCTACGGGCCGTATGCCAAGGGACTGGCGTTCCAGGATGGCTATCCAAGTGCTTGGAACAAGATGGTCGCTGGCCATCCCGACGTGCCCCATGGCTCTACCAACAAGTACCAGAGCTGGGAAGTGGTCGACCCGGAAAAGTGGGTTCGAGAAGGCTACGTTGTCGTGCGCGTCGATTCCCGTGGGTGCGGTCGATCGCCGGGCTACGTGGACCATTTCTCGCCACGTGAGACACAGGACTACTACGAATCAATCGAATGGGCTGCCGTCCAGCCGTGGTCCACTGGAAAGGTAGGACTGAACGGGGTGTCGTACTTCGGCATGAACCAGTGGCTGGTAGCCGCGTGCAAGCCTCCGCATCTTGCTGCCATGTGCGTGTGGGAAGGCTCCTCCGACTGGTATCGAGACGCCACCCACCACGGCGGCATCGTCAGCACATTCTGGGCGAACTGGTACGACATCCAGGTCAAATCCGTGCAGAATGGCCTCGGCCTGCGCGGACCGAAAAGCCGCGTCACCGGTGATCTCGTATGCGGGCCGGCGACGATGCCCGACGCACAACTGCAAGCCAATCGCTCCGACTTCGGCGACGACATCCTGGCTCACCCGCTGATCGACGAATGGCACCGGGAGCGAACACCCGCATGGGAGCAAATTGAGGTGCCGTTGCTGTCGGCTGCGAATTGGGGCGGTCAAGGGTTGCACCTGCGCGGGAACGTGGAAGGCTACCTGAAGGCTGGGTCGCGGCAGAAATGGCTCGAGGTACACGGCGACGAGCATTGGACCCATTTCTATACTGACTATGGCATTGCGCTTCAGAAGCAGTTCTTTGGTCACTTCCTCAAGGGCGAAAAAAACGGATGGGATGAGCGTCCTCCTGTCCTGTTGCAGGTGCGAGGTGTGGACGGGTTCACGCAGCGCGAAGAGTTGCAATGGCCCATCGAGCGCACGGTTTGGACGAAGTTCTATCTAAACGGCCAAGACGGGAGCCTGAGCACAGAACCTCCGACAGAGGACGCGCAAATCACATACACGCCTGATGGCGACGGTGTGACCTTCGTATCGGCTCCACTCGAGCGGAGTACGGAGATCACGGGGCCATCTGCATGTTCGCTCAAGGTGTCCTCTGCATCAGCGGACGCCGACCTGTTCCTCGTGTTGCGGGTGTTCACCCCTGACTTTCGCGAAGTGACATTTCAAGGCGCGATCGACCCCCATACGCCCATCGGCCAAGGCTGGCTGCGGGCTTCGCACAGAAAGGAAGACCCGAACCTCTCGCTGCCATGGCGGCCTCACCACACGCATGACGAGAAGCAGCCAATGGATCCGGGCGCTCCCGTCGACCTTCGGGTCGAGATCCTGCCCACCAGCATCGTGGTGCCAGCGGGCTACAGGATCGCTTTGACAGTCCGCGGCCGGGATTATGAGTTTGCGAAGCAAACCGGAGAACGCCTTGGCCATTTCAAGAACGAGCTACGCGGTTGCGGGCCGTTCCTGCATGACGATCCGCGCGATAGGCCGCCAGAAGTATTTGGAGCCCCCGTGACGCTTCATTTCAAAGCCGGGCAGGCGCATGTGCTGCTACCAGTGATTTCATAAACAAAAATAAATGGAGACAAACGATGACCATACCCAGAAGAACTGCCATCGCAATGGTGCTGGCCACAGCGTTTGCCGCGCAGGCGCAGGACGCGCGACAGGCCTGGACGCCCAACAAGCCGGTGAAGCTCGTGGTTCCATTCGCCCCTGGGGGCGCCAGCGACAACGTCGCACGCCAGATTGCCAACCCACTGGCGGAAGAACTCGGTGTAGCCGTCGTTGTCGAAAATAGGGCGGGCGCGGCTGGGAACATCGGAATGGAGGCGGCCGCCAAATCCCCTCCGGACGGGTATACGGTGTTCCTCGGGAACATCTCAACCAATGCGATCAATCAGTGGACCTACGCGGACCAGCTAAAGATCGCCCCATTGCGCGATCTGATTCCCGTGTCCTCTGTGGCCACGATCCCGAGTCTGCTGATCGCTTCGACCAAGGTACCCGCCAATAGCGTCAAGGAACTTGTCGAGTACGTCCGAAAGAATCCCGGACAGGTGAACCATACCTCCGCCGGAGCGGGCTCCTACGCGATGCTCGACATGTTGGTGCTCGAGAAAGCCGCCGGACTGAAAATGACCCACGTGGCCTACAAAGGTGGTGCGGGCCAGTTCATCACGGGCCTCGTAGCGGGGGAGGTCGAACTGGCCTTCACAAATGTGAGTTCGGCTTCTGAACTGGTGAAGGCGGGTCGATTGAAGGCGCTCGCGGTCACCTCACAAGCGCGTTTACCGGAACTGCCTTCGGTGCCGACGATGGCCGAAGCTGGATTCCCAGGCGTAGGCACCGACGCTTGGCAAGGGCTCTTCGTGCCGGTCGGTACGCCCGAGGCGGTCGTCATCAGACTGCACGAAGCTGTGGGCAAGGTATTGCGACAACCAGCAGTGCGCGAGGCGTTCCTGAAACGTTCGATCGTGCCCGCACCTAGCCAGAGCCCGGCGGAGTTCGCGAAGTTTGTGGCTGCAGACACGGCTCGCTGGGGCGAGATCGTCAAAGAGCACAAGGCTGCTCTGACCAACTAAGGGAGGGATCAATCATGTTGAACGTAGCAGTCATTGGGCTCGGATGGTGGGGTCGCATCATCGTTGACCTGTTGGCAAGCAGCGAGAAGCTGCGCGTCGTGCAGGTAGCGGACGTAAGTCCATTGGCGGAAAGTTTCGCAACTGAGCGCGGTATCCGCTTTTCGACCGGGTTCGACGAAGTACTCAAGGACCCGAATGTTCAAGGGGTGGTTCTTTGTACGCCTCACTCCCAGCACACACGACAGATAGTCGAGGCTGCGCGAGCAGGCAAGCATGTGTTCTGCGAAAAGCCCTTGTCGATGACTCGTGCTGATGTGCTCGAAGCGGTCGCGGCTGTCGAGAGCGCTGGGGTCGCACTTGCCGTTGGCCACGAGAAGCGGTTCGAGCCTCCCATTCTCGAGGTGATGCGGCTTGTCAAAGCCGGCGCGCTGGGCACGCCACTGCAGGTTGAGGCGAACTTCAGCCAAGACAAGTTCCTCGCGCTCGATAGCAGCAATTGGCGACTGTCCGGCAAGGAGGCCCCCGCAGGTCCCATGACCGCCACCGGCATCCACCTGCTGGACCTGGCTGTGGGCGTCTTCGGCGAGGCGGATACCGTTCACGTCAGCGTGAAGCAACTAGGCAGTCCGCTTACCAACGGCGACACCTTAGCAGCGCTCGTCACTTTCAAGCGAGGCGGGCATGCGCTGATCAGCGCCATTCTGGCCACGCCCTTTGCAGGACGCTTCGCAGTGTATGGCTCAGCCGGTTGGGCCGAAGTGCGGGACAAGACGCATCCCGAGGCGCCCGAAGGCTGGACCCTGACCACTTGCCTGCGAGGAGAACCGGCGAAGTCCGTCGACATCGCGCCAGCTCCCGCCGTCCTTCACAACCTGGAAGCGTTCGCCGACGCTGCCACCGGGCAGGCACCGTACCCGGTTCCACGCGAACAGATGATCGCCAACGTGAGCGCCCTGGAAGCTATCTTCCGCTCGGCGCTTAGCGGCGGCATCGAAAAGGTCGAGGGCTGACATGACCACCGACACGCAGCGCTCCTTTGATGCGCGTGAGTTGAGGCAGGTGCTTGGCTCGTTCGTCACCGGCGTGACCGTCATCACGACAGTCGATGCGGAGGGCAAGCCTCATGGCCTGACAGCCAACTCGTTCAGTTCCGTGTCGCTTGACCCTCCATTGATCTTGTGGAGCCAATCGCTCAACGCGCCAAGTCATCCAGTTTTCCGTGACTGCGAGCGGTTCTCCGTAAACATCCTGGCCGACGACCAGGTGCACGTCTCCAACCGATTCGCAAAAGGTGGAGCGGACAAGTTTGCCGACACGATGGTCGAAACGGGGCTAGGGGGCGTTCCCCTACTCGCGGGCTGTGCTGCTCATCTCGAATGCCGCAAGGTGCACGCTTATCCAGGCGGGGACCACGTCGTGTTCATCGGCGAAGTCGAGCGCGTCCAGCGCCATGGCCGGCAGCCTCTAGTATTCGGCGGTGGTCGTTACCTTGTAGCGCAGCCCCATGACATTGGTCCAGTAGGAGTGGAGAGCACTGCAAACATTGCCCGCCTGAAGGCGGTGCGGATCGCAACCAGGGCGATGGCCGAACTCTCGGACGAGCTCGACGAAACTCTGGGGCTTGGGGTTTGGGGCAATCACGGACCCACCATAGTGCGGTGGGAAGAGGCGTCCAAACCGGTGAGTGACAACCTGCGTACAGGCCTCGTCCTGCCGGTGCTCACTTCTGCAACGGGACTTGCATTCGCCGCGTGGCTGCCTCGCCAGACCACCGCGCCGTTTGTTGACGCTGAGTTTATGCAGGATGCCGGGGGGAGCTTCTACCCTGATCCCTCGCGCCTGCCGCAACAGCTGGAGCTATTTCGTACCGATGGCTACGTGCGTTTGGTCGGGACCGACGAGTTCGCTGATCTCTACGGCCAAAGTATCAGTGCCGTGAGCGTCCCCGTTTTCGACGCCGACGGCGCCATGGTTCTAGCACTCACGGCGATCGGTTCGCGCGAACGACTCGACACAGGTCCGGACGGCAAGCTTGTGAGCGGCTTGCGGCGTTGTTCCGCCGGCATCTCCCAGCGGATCGGCTCCGCTTCTTCCAACCCCTGAACCTCTGCTTTGGAGCACAAGATGAAACTCGGCACCTTCATGATGCCGCTGCACCCACCTGGGCGCAGCGCGACCGAAACGCTCGCGGAAGACCGCGAAGCGATCCTCCTGGCGGACCGCCTCGGCTACTGCGAGGCCTTCGTGGGAGAACACGTGACCGATCTCGCAGAGAACGTGACGTCCTGTCTCATGTTCCTCGCCTCGCTGGCTCACGACACAAAAAACATTGTCCTCGGCAGCGGCACTATCAACATGCCCAACAGCCACCCGGCAGCGATTGCATCGCAGGTGGCGATGTTGGACCACATGCTGAAAGGTCGATTCATCATGGGCATCAGTCCTGGGGGCCTGATGTCCGACGCGGAAGTATTCGGCAACTTCCAGAAGAACCGCAACGCGATGTTCGTGGAGAGCATCAACATGGTCCTGAAGATCTGGGAGAGCGAGGGGCCGATCGACTTGCGGGGAGAGTTCTTCAACGTCTCCACCGTGAAGACGGCGATCCCCGAGATCGGTCAGGGCCTGATCCTCAAGCCCTATCAACGACCGCATCCGCGCATCGTGGGCACCGCTGTAGCGCCGTTTTCGCAAGGCGTCACCGAAATGGCGAGGCGCGGTTGGCAGGCCATCTCTGCGAACTTTCTCCTGCCGGAGTGGGTAAAGACGCACTGGCCGAAGTATGTGGAAGGACGCACTGCCGTTGGCGCTGTGGCGCAACCTTCGGAATGGCGTGTCGCAAAATCGATCTTTGTTGCTGACGATGAGAAGACCGCGCAGAGCTACGGGAGAGGCGCGACTGGCCCGTACCACTTCTACTTTCGGCAGTTGGCCAGAAAGCTCGTGGGCGGCGGCCGAGGCAACCTGTTCAAGGTGGATCAGAGCCAACCGGACAGTGAGATCACACCCGAATATCTGACGAGCAAGCTGGTGCTTGCGGGGACTGTCGACAGCGTCGTTGACCAGATACTCGCCTTCCGCGAGCAAGTGGGCGACTTCGGCACGCTGATGTATGCGTGTCACGATTGGATTGACCCAACCTTGAGCAAACGCTCGATGCAGCTGATGGCGGAGGAGGTAATGCCGCGCGTCAATGCGGCGATTGCAGCGGAAGCAGGTTCGGAAAGGGCCGTCGCATGACCACATGCAAACGGCCTGAAGTCAATAGAGATGATCGTGTGATGGCGCTACCGCCGCGCTCGTCAATCCGGCGCGCGGTCGGAGGTCTTGCTTGCTCGCTAGTTCTTGCCTCCTGCTCGAATCTTGCGCCGCGATCCGGGCCTGCTCGCCATGTCACGCAGGGCCCCGCCACTACCATCGTCAGCACCGAACTAAATACCGGATGCCGGGCCTCGTTGGAGTATCCGCTCTTGCGCAAAGCGGCCCTCGGACGCATCACGGCGACGGATGGCACGGCGATCACGGTACCAGCGCAGACGGCCATCGGTAGTCAGCCTCAGCCCGCTCCGCTTTACAACGAGTGCGAACAGGCCAAACCGGCGCGCCGCGCCGATGTTGATATCAGCAAGGCGCCTGTCGTGGAGGTCGACCCTGATGGCGAAGTTGTCACAGGTTTCGTCGTTGCAGACAACTACTTTGAGATTTACGTCAATGGAAAGCTGATTGCGGTCGATCCCACGCCCTACACGCCCTTCAACTCGGCGATCGTGCGGTTTCGCGCGAAGAAACCCTATACCTACGCCGTAAAGCTGGTCGATTGGGAGGAGAAGCTCGGGCTTGGCATGGAGTGGTTTCCGCCAAACCACAAGTGGTGGCCCGGGGACGGTGGATTCATCGCAAAGTTCAGCGATGGCGTCGTGACCGACTCAACCTGGCGGGCGCAGTCGTTTTACATCGCGCCTTTGAACAGTCCAACAGACGTGATCGAGCAGGGCAACTTGCACAACACTGCGTCACTTGGGCGGACGCACCCCCTCGCGAAGATGCCGACTTGCGAGGATAAGTGCTACGCGGTTCACTACCCCATGCCTGCCGGCTGGGAGCAGCCGAAGTTCAATGACAGCCCTTGGCCTGAGGCATTCACGTTCACTGATGAGCAAGTCGGCATCAGTCCCGCACTGGTGTCGTATTCACAGTTTCGGGATGCTTTTACCGGCGCTCAATGGATCTGGAGTCAAAACCTCGTCTTCGACAACCTCGTTCTCGTACGCAGGACCGTGCGGTAGGAAGCAAAGATGAAATCGTGCATGGTGCGCGTGGGCGATCTTGACGTCAGCTACGTGGCTGAAGGACCACCTGAAGCACCGGTGGTGATGCTTGCGCATGGAATTCTCACGAGCCACGAGATGTGGGAGCCCGTCGTGCGTGCGCTGACGCCTCGGTGGCGCGTGGTGCGGTATGACTTGCGCGGCCATGGAGCCACCTCCTCAACTGCGCCGCCCTACTGCATGGAGCAACTTGCGCAAGACGCGGTCGATCTACTGGATGTGCTCGGCATTGACCGTGTGCACTTCATTGGAACCTCGCTTGGCGGCATGATCGGTCAGCAGCTTGCGGCCCGCTTTGGCGAGCGTCTGCACAGCGCCACGTTGGCCAACACGACGGCGGTGCAACCTGATCCGGCCGTATGGCAACAACGGATTGACGTAGCGCTCGCGAAAGGCATCGACCCGCTTGTAGAGGGTACCTTGCAGCGTTGGTTTACCTCGGACTTTCAGATCAGGGACTCCGCGATGGTCGAAAAGCTTCGTGGCATTGCGCGTCAAACCAGTGTCGAAGGCTTTGCTGGTTGTGCCGCAGCGATCCGCGACCTCAACCACGCTGACATCCTTAAGGACATCACCCTGCCGACGCTCGTGCTGGCGGGCGCCCTAGACGTGGCGATACCTCCGGCGGAGAGCTCCCGCTTGGCGCAAGCGATCACAGGCGCGCAGTTCGTGCGCTTGCCCGCGGCCCACCAGGCTGCGGTGGAGTGCCCGAATGACTTCGTCGAAGCGTGGACAAGTTTTGTCGCGAGCGAAGCACCTCAATCGTAGACACGAGGGAAGCAAATGACACCGCAATCGACGGACAAAAAACTGCCCAAGCGCTCGAGGCTGCACCTGCCAACCACGCTCGAGATGTCGCCCGAGCAAGCGGCAATTCATGCCAAGGTCCTGGCTACTCGGGGCAACGCTGACGGCCCGTTTCTCGCATGGCTGCTGGCGCCGAAACTTGCTGATCCCGCCCAGGAACTCGGCGCGGTTTGTCGCTATGGCACCAGCCTCTCGCTGCAGGAAAGCGAACTGCTCATCTTGCATGTGGCGGCGCACTACGACTGTCCGGCTGAGCAGGAGATTCACGAACCGGTTGCAAGCCGCGCTGGCTTGTCCGACGAGGTCATCGTCGCGATCCGCACCGACGAGGTCCCGCCCCTAGCAACCGCGCGACTACGGATTTTGGCGGAATTCGCTCGGCAATTGGTCATCAAGAAGAAGGTGCCGGACGAGCTCTACCAACGTGCTTTGCACCTGCTCGGCGAAACCGCCCTGGTGGAGGCGGTCGGCGTGATCGGCTACTACGCACTCGTTGCCTACACGCTCAATGCGTTCGAGATGCGCAAGGCCTAAGCGCCTGACGGTCAACTGGCCCAAAATCATTAGGAACTCTGTGAAATGCCAAAAGCGTGCATCACCAGGCGTCGCTTCTCCGTGGGAGCGGCCTGTACATTGGCGACCGGCTTCCTCCCTACAGGGCACGCACAAGCCGCGTGGCCCACACGCCCCCTCAAGCTCATCGTTCCGTTCCCTGCCGGAATTTCAGCTGATGTCGTTGCGCGCATGATCGCGGAGCCGCTCTCGGCTGCGCTGGGTCAGCCGGTGATCGTCGACAACAAGCCCGGGGCGAGCGGCATCATTGGCGCCAGCGCGCTCAAGGGCGCGGACGACCACACCATGCTGATGACCGTGGACTCCATTGTGGGCGTTCTGCCCCACGTGTATCCGAAGCTCCCTTTCGAGCCCTTGCGGGACTTCGAGCCCGTGACCCAACTTACGAACGTTCCTTGGGTACTCGTCGCAAGTCGTGACGCTCCTTTCAAGTCAGTTCGGGAGCTGTTTGAACAAGCCAAGAAGAAGCCGGGTACGATTGACTACGGCTCCCTTGGACTTGCAACCGGGTCCCATGTGCGCATGGAGATGATCGCGCACGGCGCAGGCATCAAGCTGAACCACATCCCGTACAAGGGTTCTCCGATGTCTGACCTTCTCGCTGGACAGATACCACTCTCACTAGAGCCATCTACCACGGCGCTGCCCCAGGCGCGCAGCGGCCGCCTGCACGCGCTTGCGGTCACCACCGCCCGCCGGATTCCGGAGCTGCCCGACGTGCCGGCCCTCAGCGAACTACTCCCTGGGTTCGATGCACCCGGTTGGCACGGCATCCATGTCGCCGCGGGCGTTTCAAAAGAGGTGGTCCAACGCTTGAATGCCGAGATTTCGACAGTGCTGCGCAGCAAATCCGTTCAGCGAAGGCTTGCCGAACTATCGGTGTCCGCTGTTGGATCCTCAGTCGCGGTATTCGCTGCGCTCTGCCGTACAGAGTACCAAGAGTGGGGCGCAGTCGTGAAAGCCGCGAACATCCGTCTGGAGTAGCGAAGGTGCGCATCCATCGTCCGACGGCCGGGAGGATTCAGCCCGATACCATTCTTCTGTAGAAGCGCGCACCCTGACGCAAAGCGGGCTGGCTCGAGTGCAGCAGGCCGTGAAGAGAATTTACCCATTACCAGTACAACGAGACATAAGACCTATGAAACGCAGATTTGCCATTGCCCTGATTGGGGCCGCCCTGTCCGCCGGTTTGCCGATGTATTCCGCCGCACAGGCGTATCCATCGAAGACGGTCACGCTTGTCGTGCCCTACGCAGCCGGCGGCGCCACCGATACGGTGGCGCGCCTATATGCCGACGCACTGCGCAAGGAAGCACAGCAGACCTTCATCGTCGAGAACAAGCCGGGAGCCAACGGTCTGATCGCCATGGAGTACGTCAGCCGCGCTCCGAAGGACGGCACGGTCATCCTGGTCGGCAACCCGGCGACCAACGCGCTGCTTCCGGTGACAGGCAAGGCAAAGTTCGACATCGAGAAGGCGTTCCTGCCGGTGGCGCGGCTCGCGACTGTGCCCGGCGTGCTGGTGGCGGCGCGCAAACTGTCGGCGAAAAACGTGAAGGAACTGGTGGACTATGCCCGCAAGAACCCGGGCAAGGTGAGCTATGCGTCGGCCGGCAACGGCAGCCTGGCGCACCTGAACTTCCTTGCGCTGGAGGAGCAGGCGGGTATCGACATGATTCACGTGCCGTACAAAGGGGGCCCACAGGCGCTTACCGACAATCTAGCGGGACTCGTCGACCTGAACTTCCTGAACCTGTCGAGCGCGCTTCCCTTGGTAAAGGATGGCAAGCTGACTGCGCTCGCCGTCTCCGGCGACAGTCGCCTGGAGCAGCTGCCCGCCGTGGCCACAATGCCGGAGCAGGGCTTCCAGGACTCCAGTGGTGGCAACTGGCAAGGCTTGTTCCTGCCTGCTGGAACGCCACCCGCGATCGTCGATCGCTTGGTCGTCTTGGCTTCCAAGGCCAGCGAGAACCCTGAGCTGCGCGCGCAGCTCAAGGCAGCCAGCATGATGCTCGACCCGACCGCATCACCAGCCGATTTCAAGAAGTTCCTGGATACGGAATCGGGATCCTTCCGCCGTCTTATCCAGAAGCACAACATCATCATTGAGTAGGAAAGACCATGAGCGAACCGACTGACTCCGCGGCTGCTGCTCGCCTCTGCGAGTTCACACGTTACCGGACGGAAGATGGCGTGTGGCTTCACGCGTTGGTGTGGGAGCCGCAGCAGGGCGGGGACACCGCCGTCATCCTGGTGCCGGGCTTCTATGGCTCATTCACTGGGACGCATGATTACCGCCCGCTGGCTGCGCGGCTCAACGCCAACGGTCAAGCGTTCATGGCGATCAACATGCGGACTGCGAACGATTTCACCGATCCGCGACTGCAGGATGCGATCCTGGACGTGGGGGCCGCCGTAGCCGAGGCGAAGCGTCGCGGTTTTCACCGCATCGTGCTCCTGGGCACCAGCCTAGGCGGCGCGCGCTCGTGCCTTTATCTGACCCATACTGATGAGCCGGCGATACGGGCCTATGGGCTGATCGCCGCGATCAAGTCGCCTTATGAGGCGTCCACGCACTACATGGACGCCGACCGACTGGAACGGTTCGATCGGACAATCGCCTGTGCCGTGGCGCTGGTGGAGGAGGGAAGGCCGCTGGAAATGGTCACCTATGAGAACATCTTCAATGGTCGCTGGGTCCGGATGACTGCACGTGGCTTCGTCAACGTGTTCGGCTCACCGGACGTGACCGACATCAGCGTGTTGAAGCACGCGCACAAGGTGCGGGTGCCGACCGCGGTTTTTCACGGCATGAAGGACGAGGTGTCCCTTCCTCCGAATGCACAGGCCATCCACGACGCACTCACTAACGCGCCATCGCGCGAACTGCACTGGGTGGAAGGGGCGACCCACTACTTGGAGCCGGGGTGGATCGCAGAGGAATACGCGATGCGCATCTCGCTTTGGGCTCAAACCTGTCTTTGAGAACCGTCATGCATGCGTTTGGCCGGGCGCTTGAGGCCGAACTCCGGACCGACAAGTACGCCAGCGGCAAAGATCTCCGCCTGCGTCGGGGAAGACGAATGTGACCATTGCCTACTGGTCGACGGGGCAGGTCAGCCCGACGCTTGAGTGAGCGCGGTGGAGGGCGATCCTGGAGCAGACGCGGATCGAAGTGGCACCAGCTTCGCCACTGTTGCCTTGCAGGTTAAGGAAGAGCGAGCCTCAAGGGCTCCAACGATAGTGCGGAGGTCCCCCAAATGTGCGATGAGCGCAGCAACCTCGGGGTTCTGCCCCGGGCGGGACACAGACTCCAGGGGCTCAGAACGCACTGAAAACTTGCCCGGTATCTGCGATTTACTGAACTTTCACTGAAGAGTAAGTCGCGTGACTGAAAAGTTCAAGGATTTCCTACACGCGCGCAACACCGAGCGCGTGGACGGAGGCGATTTTGGCTACGACGTGTACTACGCGAGAAGTGCCGTTGAGGCGATGCGGCACCAGCGCAAGCTGGTGGCCACGGCGCAGGCCCTGGCTTTTCAGCCCGGCGACAAGGTTGGCGCGCTGATCTTCAACGATGGAAAGCGCAACACGGCGAGGATTGCTCGACGAACTTTGACGCGACCCACGGCGAGGTTGTTCGTCTCCTCGATGCTTCCCCCCTGGACGATGCATCGGGACTACGGATGCGTGCTCGCCGACGACGTCGGAGAACTGGACCGCCAGGCGATGGTCGTGCCGGCCGGTTGATCATCACCCGCAAACCCCTTTGATCGACGCGTGGCGCTGCCGGGCGCCTTTGCAACCTCCATCCGAGCCCGAAGAATGACCGCAATCCATTCCGAATCCCGTCCGCTGGCAATCAAGGCCCCAGCAGCTGGGGACTTAACGAGAGGGCGACCGATGCTGTGATGGCCGCCCTCGGCGAACTTGCGCCCGCCGGCGGCGATGCGGAATACCTGCGCATGTCAATCGGGGTGCTGGTGCAGCGCGTGCGCAAGGACCGCGAGCGATTCCTCACCGACGAACAGCGCCAGGCGCTCGTCGGTGCGATCTCCGAGACCTTCGGCGTCGATCGCGACGAGAAGCAGTGGATCGCCACCACCGCGCAGTACGGCTATTGGGGCTGCGCGAATGCCACGGACACGTCGCTGGTCGAGGCGGTGTCCGCACTCAGCCTGGACGACCTCATCAACACCCGAACGTTCCACGAATACCGTCGTCGCGCACATTGACGAAGACCACAAGGCAAACCTGCTGGCGGCGCTGACCTATCCCCGCAGCCAGCAGATCCTCGAAGAGTTCGAGGAGTCTCAAGAGCGAGTGCTTCTGGAGTCCCTCGCTGAAGGTACCACCCAGGAAGCAGATCGCCCGCGGGGCTGAGATGGATGGGGCGCGCCACCACATCGAAAGTACTCACCGCGGTCATCCATATCGGTGGCTGATCCGTTAGGCCCTTATTCAATTAATTGCAGGAAGCACATGCGGCTCACCACCAGCCATCGCCGGCCGGCGAACCGCAACGCGGTGCCAGCCTCCAAGCCCCGCAACCCGGTCGTGCAGGCCGTCGTTCACGGCTTCGGGACAATGACCGGGCAGCGCCACCGCGACGGCGAGCGCGCCCGCGAGCGTCTCGAGAAACTCGATTTCGATCACTGCGTCCGCGAAATCGGCGAGTGGTAGGCCGTGGCCGCCGCGTGCCGTCACCAAACAGGCCCCGGTTTCGACTAGCCCGGCTGGCAGTAGCGGCTCGCGATACGGGCTAAAGCGGGCGTTGCCCACGTGTACTGGGTCGCGATCAGGTCGGCAGCATCGGGGTGATGCAGTCCTCGAACCCTTCATGGACCCGGTTCATCCGGCGCATGAGCACGGTGTCTCCGGAAAGGATGGCCAGCATCATCGCGCCGATCGTCACCAGGCCGTTCGAGCACTCCACGAGCTGACGCACCATCTGAACCGGGTAGCCCCCCTCGTGACGGCGCAGTGCGTGAATGCCGCCGTGGATGAAGGAGTTCAAAGCGTTGCGTTGGACTTTGTTGAACTGGCCGAGCGGATTAAGCGCAGCACGGCTTCTTGAAGAAGAGGATCGGAAGCCCGGCCCGGTCGATCGCCGCTCGCGGCGCGGCCAGGTCGATGGCGATGCCGCTGCCCGTGTCGGTGTGGGCCACGAAGAGGGCAGTGATCTCGTGCCACCTCGTCCCACAGCGGGGCCTCGACCGTGGCCGAATGGGTCGGCAGTCCTTCGACCCACGGCGTGCGGATCACGGAGAAGTGGCCGGTGCCAGCCATCAGCACGGTGGGGGGCCGTGGGGTCGTCGAAGTCACCACGTCCTCCCTCCGGAGGATGTGCGCCATCGGTACGACCCGTACCATAGCGCTCACATGCTTCCCCTTGGAGGGAGCGCACGGGGAGTGAACAGGAGATCGATCGTGGCCGGCATCTTCTTGAGCTACCGACGTGCTGACACTACGGGATGGGCCGGCCGCCTGCACGACTCGCTGATGCGCCGGCTGCCCGGCATCACGATCTTCATGGACGTCGAGGAGATCCCGCCGGGGGTCAAGTTCGCCGACTACATCCGCGAGGCCGTCGCATCTTGCGATGCGCTGATCGCGCTGATCGGCCCCAACTGGGTCACCACGGTCGGTAGCGACGGTACCCGCCGGCTGGACGATCCCGGCGATTTCATCCGGCTGGAGATCGCGTCGGCGCTCGAGCGGGACGTGCGCGTGATCCCGACCTTGGTTGGCGGTGCCTTCATGCCCGACCGTAATGCGTTGCCCGGACCGCTGAAGGAACTGTGCGACCGCCAGAACTACGAGATACCGGATCGCGCCTGGGAGGACAGTTGCAACCGTCTGGCAGACGCCCTGAAGATGATCGTCGCAGGCAATGGCGGCCCACCGCCGGCGGGCCGACCTGCAGGGCCATTGGGGCGGAAGTATGGCGTGGCAGCCGCAGGGCTTGCCGCGGTGGCCGCGATAGGCATCGCAGCCTGGACGCTGCGGCCTGTTCAACCCGTCCGGCTGACAGGGACGGGCGGAGACCCTCCGGTCGTCGTCGTCGCGCCAGCGCCGGCCCAGGCCGCCCGGGAAGCCAAGGCGGCGCCCCCGCCACCCACACCCGAGCCGCCTGCGCCGGCAGCCGTCGTGATCGCGCCCTCGATCCCTTCGCCGCCGCAGGTGCCGTCCCCGCCTGCAACGCGGCCGCCGGCAGCGTTGACGTCGCCGGCCGCACCGCCCGTCGCAGACCCGGACTCCGCAGCGCCAGCCCGGGCCGCGAAGGCCGGGCCGACGCCCAGGCCGCCGACGGAAAGCCGGGAAGCGCAGGCGGTACCACCGTCGAAGGCCACTTCCGACGCGGTAGAGCTGGCGTACTGGGACACCATCAAGAACAGCAGCAACGAATCGGATTTCGAGGCCTATCTCGACAAGTACCCCAAGGGTCGGTTCGTTGCGCTTGCGAGAAAGCGCGCCGGGAACTGGATCGCCGATTCCCGGGGCTGCAAGGTTGAAAATCCGCAACCTAAGCCCAACGAGACCATCACCTGGTCAGGCGCGTGCATCAACGGCAAGGCCGAAGGCCCGGGCGTGTACGAGGAGTTCAGGGATGGAAAGAAGGTCGTCACCATCCGGGGCCAACTGCGCAATGGGAGGACCTACGGCGTCGTGACCGTCGACCTTGCCGACGGTACCTCGTACCGGGGCAGCGTGGAAAAAGGCAAGCCGGTGGGGCGCGGTGTCGTGAGGCTTCCCAACGGCCAGATCTATGACGGTGAGTTCAGGGCAGGCGTGCCCAATGGAAAAGGCACGCGCATCGAGGCGGATGAACGGTATGTCGGCGACTTCGTCAATGGCAAGCCCGAGGGCTACGGCGTTGCGACTTCCACTTCAAAAGGCTTCCGGTACGAAGGCGCATTCAGGTCCGGAAAGCCGAACGGCAGGGGCACCTTGACCCATGCGAACGGCAATCGCATGTCGGGCAATTTCGTCGACGGGAATCCCGATGGCCACTTCGTGATCATCGCGGCCAACGGCCAGCGAACGGAGAGGAATTTCGCAAACGGCAGGCTCCTGCCACAGTGAGAGCTGAGCGCTTTCGATCGCCACCGCTCCCGCCGAAGTCGATGCCGAACTCGCACGCATCGGCCACGCGCTTGCGCCACTCGACATCGTGGTGGTGAACACGCGTGCGGGCTCGCGCTATGGCCACGACGACTACGTCAATGCCGGCTGCGGCATGGGCTACGAGGCCACGATGTACCTGGTGGAGCGCGGTGTGCGGCTGACCGGCACCGATGCGTGGAGCTGGGATGCGCCGTTCACCTACACCGCCCCGAAATTCGCCGAGACTGGCGACATGAGCCTGCTGTGGGAGGGCCACAAGGCGGGACGCGACATCGGCTACTGCCATCTCGAGAAGCTGCACAACCTTGAATCGCTTCCGCCTCATGGCTTTCACATCTCGTGCTTCCCGCACAAGATCCGCGCCGCTTCGGCGGGTTGGATCCGCGCGGCGGCCATCTTCGACGAGCGGCTGCAGGCGGCGCCATGAACTGGCTGCATTTCTGCGGACGTGGCGGCTCGCCTCGCTGCCCGGCAGGCGGGGAGCGATCCACGGGCGGCCCCGGGCCCGCGGGGCTGTTCGCGGTCGACGTCCACTGCCACGTGACGACGCTGCCGGCCGAGGCGCTGGTGGCTTCGCATCCGATGAAACTCGCGGAGCCGGCCGCAATGCGCGAGGCGATGGGCGATGCGTCGGTTGCGCACAACCTGAAGACCATGCTGCCGCACGCCTTCCCGAGGCTCACGCAGGTGACGCAACGCCTGGCTGACATGGATGCGATGGGCGTCGACGTGCAGGTCATCAGTCCGTCGCCGCACCAGTACTACTACTGGGCGGAGCCTGAGTTGGCGCGCGAACTCGTCCGGGTCCAGAACGAAGGCATCGCCGCGCTGTGTGCGCAGCATCCCGCGCAACTGCGCGGCCTCGGCACCGTGGCGCTGCAGCATCCCGAGACTGCCGTGGAACAGCTGGAATACGCGGTGCGCATACTGGGCCTGGAGGGCGTGGAGATCTCCACCTCGGTGGAGGGCAGGGAACTGGACGATCCGAGCCTCGAGCCCTTCTGGGCCGCGGCAGCCAGCCTCGATGCCGTGGTGTTCATCCATCCTTTCGGCACGACGCTCGGGGCCCGGGTCGCGACACACTACCTCAACAACACGATCGGGCAACCGCTGGAGACCACGATCGCGCTGTCACGCTCATCTTCAGCGGGGTGCTGGATCGGCACCCGGGCCTGCGCCTGCTGGCGGCGCACGGCGGTGGCTACCTGCCGACGTACCTGGGACGCTCGCAGCACGCGAATGCGGTACGGCCGGAGGCGCAGACGATGGCGCGCAAGCCGTCCGAGTATCTGCGCGAGATGTACATCGACACCATCGTCTACGACAGCGATGCACTGCGCCACCTCATTGACGTCGTTGGGGTCTCGCAGGTGCTGCTGGGGACCGACTATCCTTTCGACATGGGGCACTACGCGCCGCACGAACTCGTCGCGCCCGCTTGGAGAACGGCCGAACGCGCCGCCGTTCTGGGCGGCAACGCGCGGCGGCTGTTCCATCTGCTTTGAGGTGGATGTCGCCGGTCGGAGGCGAATTCAGGAATCCGAATCTTTGGTCCCGCGTCGTTGCAAGGCATGTGGGTGATGTCGGCCAAGATGTTCGCGGGTGGCGACCTCGACCGCCGGCAGATTCTCATGCAAGCGGCGCAACAGATCCAGGAGCTGCTTGCGCTCGGCCGCGGTCAGCACCGACATGAACGCTCGCTCGCGCTCCATCGCGATCTCCCGGATCTGGTCGTGGACGGCGCGGCCGGCAGGCGTAAGGGTCGCGATGCGAGCTCGCCCGTCCTCGGGATCGAGCGCAATCTTGATGAAGCCGCGCGCTTGCATGCTCTTGAAGCAGCGACTCATCGAAGCCTTGTCCATGCCGATGACGCCGCAGGCCTTCTGAGCCGAGATCGAGCCTTCGATGGCCAGGAGCACCAGCACGCGCCAACTCTCGATGCCGACGTCGAATGCGGCGAGGTAGGCCTGCGAGGCGCCGCTCGACAGCTTGTTGGCGATCCAGGTGAGGTAGGCAGGCGCGTAATTCTCGAGATTGATCACGTCACCCGCGGCGGCCGTCGAGGCGATCCGGCGCGGGGGTGGGGTCTTGGTACGAGGCATCGGAGAGGACTTGGAGTTGCTGCCTCCACTTTAGCGGGCCCGGCTGCACAGCCTCGCGGGCGCGCACGGGCATGCGGGTTCAGCGGTGCTGCCGTCCTATCTCTTGAGCTGCTCGTGAGGATCGATGACGAACTTGGTGGGCGCGCCGGCATCGAATTGCGCGTAGCCGCTGGGCGCCTCGTCCAGGGAGATGAGCTTGACGCCCACCACGCTGGCGATGTTGATGCGGTTCCACAGGATGGCCTGCATCAAGGCCCGGTTGTACTGCATGACCGGCGTCTGCCCGGTCATGAAGCTGTGTGACTTGGCCCAGCCCAGCCCCAACCGGATGCTGAGCGAACCGGTCTTGGCCGCCTTGTCGACACCACCCGGGTCATCCGTCACATACAGGCCCGGAATGCCGATCTTGCCCGCGGCACGGGTGACCTCCATGAGCGAGTTCAGTACGGTCGCCGGCGCTTCGTGCTGCGCGCCCTCGTGCCCATGACCACGTGCTTCGAAGCCTACGGCATCCACTGCACTGTCGACTTCCGGAACGCCCAGGATCGCGGCGATCTGCTCGCCGAGTGGCGTGTCGATGGAAAGGTCGGCAGTCTCGAAGCCGACGGCCTTGGCGTGTACGAGTCGCGCTGGATTGACGTCGCCGACGATAACGACGGCAGCACCCAGGAGCCGGGCGGACGCCGCAGCCGCCAAGCCCACAGGGCCGGCGCCGGCCACGTACACCGTGCTGCCCGGACCGACGCCCGCGGTGACCGCGCCGTGGTAACCGGTGGGCAGGATGTCCGACAGGCAGGTGAGGTCGCGGATCTTCTCGATTGCCTGCTCGCGGTCCGGAAACTTCAAGAGGTTGAAGTCGGCATACGGCACCATCACGTACTCGGCTTGTCCGCCCACCCAGCCGCCCATGTCGACGTAACCGTAGGCACCGCCCGGACGCGATTCGTTGACGGTCAGGCAGACGCCGGTCTGGCGCTCCTTGCAGAGGCGGCAGCGACCGCAGGCGACATTGAAGGGCACCGAGACGATGTCGCCCACGGCGAGCGTCTCGACGTCCTTGCCCGCCTCGATCACCTCGCCGGTGATCTCGTGACCAAGCACCAGGCCGGCCGGCGCGGTGGTGCGTCCGCGGACCATGTGCTGGTCGGAGCCGCAGATGTTGGTGGTCAGCACCTTGAGGATCACGCCGTGGTTGGCCGTTCGACCCTGGGGGTTGAGCAGCTTTGGGTAGTCGATGGGGCGCACCTCGACCTTGCCCTGCGATACGTAGACGACGCCTCTGTTCGTGGCCATGACTTGTCTCCTTGACTGTTGGGATCTAGGAACCGCTGAGTTCTGCCGGCGCCTGCTTCTTGATCAGGTCTGCCACGATGCGCCTCGCACGGTTGGCGCCAGCATCGACGTGAATGTCGATCCAACTCGCCTTCTCGCCGAACTCCAGCATGTTTCGGTACTGCGCCTCGATGATGGTGCGGTCCTCGTCGAAGGTGAACGCGGTCTGCTGGATCACGGCGTCGATGTTCTCGGGCATGTCGGGATGCTTGGTGCTCGACATGCTCCAGAAGTAGTGGCAGGTTTCGTCGGTCTCGGGCGTGATGCCGTGGAAGCCGCGCATGTGGAAGCCGCCGCGCTCGGGGTCATCGATGGCGTCGGTGTCCGGCTCCACCGCACCCGTCCAGATGCGCAGATGGGTCACGTCGAATTCGATCTCCTGCCAGCGTTCGCACTTCTCGCCAAAGGGCCAGGCTTTACGGTAGGTCGGTGGCGGCGACGAGTCGGGCATCAATCGCACGACCTTGACGTGGTCGCCTTCCGAGGTCACTTTCATCGGCGCGTTCATGTGCAACTTGGCGTCGCCTCCGATGGTGAGGAGGTGGACGTACCCCAGGTGGCTCAGGTCGAGCAGGTTGTCGTGGATCAGCTGCCAAGGCGACTGGTAGTGGTAGTTGCCGCTGCCGAACTTGTAGCGCGGGTCGTCGTGAAACGGGTAGTCGGGTGGGGCGCGATTCGGGTCGGCCGCTTCGTCGCGCGGCATCCAGATCCAGATAATCTGGTTCTTCTCGATCACGTGGTAGGCCTTGACCTTGGCTTTGGACGGGATGCGCTCCTGCCCCGGAATCTCGATGCATTGCCCGTTCGGTGCGTAGAGCAGGCCGTGGTAGCCGCAGCGCACGCCGGTGCCTTCGACCGTCCCGCACGAGAGTGGCAGCGAGCGGTGGCAGCATCGGTCCTCCAGCGCCGCGACCTGGCCTTCGCCGGTGCGAAACAGCACGACCTTCTGGTTGAGGAAGGTACGCGCGATCGGCTTGTCGGTGAATTCGGACGAAAAGCCGGCCACGTACCACTGGTCGAGCGGAAAGCGCTTGGCTGCGGCTGCGGTGTCAGTGGTGGTGACGTTCTTGATTGGGATGCAGGTCGTTGTCATCGGGGATCTCCTTGAGGGGATGGGGACGGATCAAAGGTCGAGCACCAGCAAAGGGGACAAGGCGCGCGAGCAGCACGGCGTGAACTGGTCGTTGGCGGCGCGCTCGGCGTCGGTGAGGAAGCTGTCGCGGTGATCGGGCGTGCCTTCGAGTACGCGGGTCAGGCAGGTGCCGCAGACGCCCGCTTCGCAGGAGGTCTGGACTTCCACCCCATGCGCCGCCAGCACTTCGATCACCGTCTTGCCGGCCGGGACTTGGCAGCTCAGGCCGGTGCTCGCGACGCGAACTTCGAAGCTGCCGTCCGAGGCCAGCGCGGTTGTCACGCCCGCGAAGTACTCGCGATGCAGGTTCGCGTCCGCCCAGCCAAGGAGTTTCGCGGTGGCGAGCACGTGGTCCATGAAGCCGTTCGGGCCGCACACGTAGAGGTGTCCGTCGGCTGCAGGTTCGGCCAGTACCTGCTCGGCGTGGAACTTCTGCGCCGGCACGTCGTCGGCATGGAGGAAGACGCGGCCTGCGAACTCTGCAGCTGTCATTTCTTCAAGAAACGCCATTCGGCCCGCAGAGCGGCCGCAGTAGTGCAACTCGAAGTCGCGGCCCTGCGCGTGCAGGGTGCGCGCCATGGCCAGGATCGGTGTCACGCCGATGCCACCCGCCAGAAGCAGCGTGCGCGGTGCGTCGACCAGTGGAAAATGATTGCGAGGTTCACTCACGCGCAAAACATCGCCCGGTTGGACGGATTCGTGCATGCCGGCCGAACCGCCGCGCGAGGTCGCTTCGCGAAGGACCGCGATGCGCCAGCGGTGGCGCTCGGACGGATCGTTGCTGAGCGAGTATTGGCGGATCAGGCCCGGTGCCACGTGGACGTCGATGTGCGCGCCGGCTGTGAACGCGGGCAGGGCGCTGCTGTCTTCGGCCACGAGTTCGAAGCTGCAGACGCCCTCCGCTTCCTCGATGCGTCGGGCGACGCGGACCTTCAGTTCATTCGTCATGGTGTTTCGTCGGATTGGGATTGCGGCGCCGAGGTGACATGGGGGAAACGCTCACGCACATAGGCCTGGGTCGAGGCTTCGACCGAAGGCAGGTTGGCGTGCAGCCGGCGCATCAGGCCCAGCAGGATCTCTACTTCGTCGGCGTCGAGAACGGACAGGAACGCACGCTCGCGCTCCAGCGCCATGCCCATGATCTGGTCATGCAGGTGATGGCCCTTGGGCGTCAGCAAGGCTATGCGCAGGCGACCGTCGGAGCCGTCGAGTTCGGTGCGGATCAGGCCGCGCGCCTGCATGCGCTTGAAGCAGCGGCTCACGGAACCCTTGTCCATGCCGATCACGGTCGACACCTGCTGCGCAGAAGTCGCGCCTTCCACTGCCAGCAGGACCAGGCATCGCCAAATTTCGATGCCGACGTCGAAGGTGCTCAGGTAGTGCTGCGAGGCGCCCCGCGACAGCTTGTTCGCGATCCAGGTCAGGTAGGCCGGGACATAGCGATCCAGATCCACAGTGGGAGGCGCGTCGACACCTCGCGGGTCGGCGGCAGCAAGCAAGCGACGAGAGGTCATGGCTCTGGTTTCCTCAGTGCACGGCCATGCCGACCCAGCGCTCCAGCGTGTCGGGGTCGTCGAGCAGCGCCGCGGCACCGCCGCTGTGGACTACGATGCCGTGATCGAGGACGAGTGCGCGCTCCGCGTAGCCAAGGGCCTCGTCGACCTGCTGCTCGACGATCACCACGGCGATTCCGGTCTGCTGGCTCAGGTTGCGGAATGCGTTCAGCAGCTCGAGCCGGATTAGAGGCGCGAGGCCTTCGAGCGGCTCGTCGAGCAGCAGCAGCGAGGGCTGGCCGAGCAGCGCCCGTGCGACCGACAGCATCTGCTGCTCGCCGCCCGAGAGCTGTGCGCCGCCATTGCGCCGTCGCTCGGCGAGCCTCGGAAACAAGGCGTAGGCCTCGTCCAGTGCGCTGCGCGACCGGCGCTTGAGGCCGGCCAACAAGTTCTCCTCGACGGTGAGCGAGGGAAAGATGTCGCGGGTCTGCGGCACGTAGCCGAGGCCGAGCGCTGCCCGCTGGTGCGGCGCGAGGGCAGAGACGTCCTGGCCGTTGAATCGGACACGGCCGCTGCGCAGCGGCACGAGACCCATGATGGCGCGCAGCGCGGTGGTCTTGCCGACGCCGTTGCGCCCGACCATGGCCAGTCGTTCCTGGGCGGCCATCTCGAACGAAAGACCGTTGAGCACGGTGGTCGGGCCGTAGCCGGCGACCACGGCCTCGAGTTGGAGAATCGATTCGGCCATTTCAGTTTCCCAGGTAGGCGGCGCGCACCTTGGGGTCGCGGCGAATGTCATCGGGAGAGCCGTCGGCCAGCACTGCACCTTCGGCCAGCACCACGATCCGGTTGGCGAAGCGGAATACGAGGTCCATGTCGTGCTCGATGATCAGGACGGCGAGGTCGCCGGGCAGTGCGTCGAGTGCGTCCAGCAGGCGCTGGCCATCGCCCTTGGGCACGCCGGCCATGGGCTCGTCGAGCAGCAGGACCTTCGGGCGCAGCGCCAGGGCCAGCGCCATCTCGATCAGGCGCTGTTCGCCATAGGCGAGGTCCTGCGTTGGCGTAGCGGCATGTGCCCGCAGTCCGAAGCGGGTCAGGATGGCCTGGGCTTCCGTGTGCAGTACGGGGTAGGCATCGACGTTGCGCCACATCCTGCCTGTCAGGCCTTCGCGCTCGAACAGTGCGAGCTCGATCTGCCGCTGCACCGCGAAATGCGGCGCCAGCGTAGTGATCTGGAAGGTCCGCGCGAGGCCGGCGCGCACTCGCCTGGCCTGGCTGAGCTGCGTGACG
>NZ_JASZYS010000027.1 GCF_030316845.1 Variovorax davisae | reverse complement strand
AACTTCGTCAACCTCGAGAGGCTTTTTCTTTCCCGCCGCTCACTTCGAACAACTCGCAACCCGGAAGCTGCTTCGTCACCGTCGTTTTGAGCGGAGCCTTCGATTATGACACAGTTTTTAGAACCAGATCAAGACCGAAGGGCCTTTTTTCTCTACCGATCGTTTCAGAGTGGTTGAGCTTCCCGGGGGACCCTCAGCACCGAGTCACCTCAGCAGAGCCATCGATTATGGCACGGGTTTCGAGGGTTTCCCCTTGCCTCTCCAATTTTTTCGCAGACCTACTGCCGGGCCATCCGGATGTTGGCCGGCAGCGCCTGGGGCCAGCTGGTGCGAAACGGATTGATGTCCAGTCCGCCGCGCCGCGTGTAGCGCGCATACACCGCCAGTTGGGTGGGCTGGCAACGCTGCCAGATGTCCGTGAAGATGCGCTCCGCGCAGGGCTCGTGAAATTCGTTGTGGTTGCGGAAGCTCACTATATAGGCGAGCAGTCCGGCCTGGTCGATCGGCGGGCCGTTGTAGCGGATCTGCACGCTGCCCCAGTCCGGCTGGCCTGTCACCAGGCAGTTGCTCTTGAGCAGGCGGCTGGTCAGGGCCTCGGTTACCGGGGGCTGGCTCAGGTCGGCGGACAGCAGTTCGGGCGCCGGCTGGTATTGCGTGCATTCGATGTCCAGGCGGTCGAGGTCGAGGCCGTCGAGCTCGTGGACGGGCTCCTGGTCGAAGACATCCGGCGCCAGCAGCTTGACGCCGATGCCCGCCGTTCGGTCGCTGCCGCGCCAGACGGCCTCGGCGAGATCGGTGCGCAGGCGCTCCCGCACGGCCTGCGCGTCGGCGAACACCGTGCTGTTGAAACTGTTCAGATAGAGCTTGAAGGACTTGCTCTCGATGATGTTGGGCGTTTCGCAGGGGATCGTGAAATGCGCGATCGCCAGTTGCGGCTTGCCGCGGGCATTGAGCCAGCTCAGCTCGAAGGCGGTCCAGAGGTCGGCGCCGAAGAAGGGCAGCTTGTCGCTCGCGATGCCCATCGCGTCGCGCTGGGTGGCGCGCGGGATCGGGAACAGGAGACCGGCGTCGTAGTGATCGGCATAGGCCGAAGCGCGGCCCAGCTGGGACTGCTCCGGGGTGTTGTCAAGGCTCATGGGCGACTCTGGGCGTGGGCCAGGAAGGGAAGAATGTGTTGCATCAGGATCTCGACCACCGGCGGCGGCAGGTCGTGGCCCATGCCGGGGATGGAGACGAAACGGGCGCCGGGAATGCGCTGCGCCGAATCCCGGCCGCAGGCGATCGGCACCAGGGTGTCGGCTTCGCCGTGCAGCACCAGCGCCGGGCTGGCGATGCGTGGCAGCAATTCGGCGCGGCCCCGGTCGGCGACGATCGCGAGCATCTGCCGCACCACGCCAGCCGGCCGGTAGGCGCGGTGCATGTAGCGCCGGATGCGCTCGGCGACCACCTGGTCGTCCTGGGGATAGGCCGGGCTCTGGATCAGCCGCACCATGCCCATGCTGTGCGCCACCAGCGCCGCCTCGGTGCGGCTGGGCGGGCGGCGCAGCAGGGCGGCCGCGACGTCGGGCCGCGGGCCCGGCAGCTGGCGGGCGCCGCTCGAACTCATGATGCTGACCAGGCTGGCGGTGCGCTGCGGCGCGCTGGCCGCCAGCCGCTGGGCGATCATGCCGCCCATCGAGGCGCCGACCACATGGGCCCGTTCGATGCCCAGTGCATCGAGCACGCCCAGCGCATCATCGGCCATGTCCTGCAGGCTGTAGGCCGAGCGCACCGGCAAGCCGATGCGCTGGCGCACGCTCTGCCACAGCAGGTTGCCGGCACCGGCTTCGTCGAAGCCCTGGCTCAGGCCGATGTCGCGGTTGTCGTGGCGCACGACCCGGTAGCCGGCGTCGACCAGGGCCTGGACGAAATCGTCGGGCCAGCCGATCAGCTGCATGCCGAGCCCCATGACGAGCAGCGCCACCGGCCGCCCCTCCCCGCCGCTGTCCTCGACCTCGATCTCGATCCCGTTGGCTTTGATCTTCATGGTGCGGGTGTCAGATGAATTCGCGTTCGCGCAGCCACTTGGTCGCGACCCACTTCTCGCCCGACAGCACGGGCGCGCCGCCGTGCAGGGTGCGGGTCGTGGGGTCGGGCTTGTCGTAGCTGAAGAAGACACCGGTGCCGCGCTTGGGCGCGACCTCGAGCCCGACGTCTGGGAAGGTGGTGCCGCCGCCCTGCCCGGGTTCCTGCAGGTACATCACCAGGGTGGCCACCCGCTGGCCGCCGCGGCGCAGGATGGTCGGCGTGCCGGGCTCGCCCGGATCGAAATAGTCGTAGTGCGGGCGGTACTGGGCGCCCGGCGCATAGCGCAGCACCTGCAGCCCCTCGCCGAACTCGATCGGCCATTTCAGCAGCACCGCGATGCGCTGCTCGAGCCGGGTGACGATGGCGTTCTCGCCGCGCTCGAAGAACATGCCGTCGCTGGTCCGGTCGACGTTGAGGGCTTCGCCGCCGGTCTGGGTCTCGACGGTGAGCGAACGCGCGAGGCGCTGGCGGGCGGCGGCGATCAGGCCCTCGCATTCCTCGTCGGACAGCAGGTCCCCGAACACGATGACGCGCGGATGGCGCATCGTCTGGAGCACCTGCACGCGGCGGTCGCCGGCGTCGATGTACAGCGGAGAATTCGACAGGTCCGGGCCCGGCAGGCCGGCGGTCGACGGTTCGGCCGGCGGGGGCTCGGCGGCCGGGACGACCACGGCCTGCCCCTCGATGCCCTGGAGGGCGAGGTCGATCGCGTCGTCGCGCCAGCCGGAGGTCTGCATCGCGGCGCGCAGGCTGGGCACCGAATGGCCAGCCGCGAGCTGCGCCACGAGCCATTCGCGCAGTTCGGGGCTGATCGCCTGGCCCGCGCTCATGCCGCCCCCCGTCGGAACACCATCCGATCCGGCCTCGACGCCGCGGGCTCGAAGGCATAGCCCTCGAGGTCGAAACGCTCCAGCGCCTGCGGCGTGGCCGCCTTGTGCAGCACCGCCCAGCGCGCCATCAGGCCGCGCGCCCGCTTGGCGAAGAAGCTGATGATCTTGTAGCGCCCCGGATCGGCCTTGGCGCCGGTGCCGGCCTTCCATTCCTCGAAGATGCACTCGACCACCCGGGCCTTGAGCACGCGCTGGTCGACCGACTTGAAATACTCCTGGGAAGCGAGGTTGATCACCACCGGCGTGCGGTCGGCCGCCAGCCGCTCGTTCAGGTGCTCGGCGATGCGCGGGCCCCAGAAGGCATAAAGGTCCTTGCCGTGGCGGTTGGCGAGCTGGGTGCCCATCTCCAGCCGGTAGGGCTGCAGCAGGTCGAGCGGGCGCAGCACGCCGTAGAGTCCGCTCAGGATGCAGACGTGGTCCTGCGCCCAGGCCAGCTGCCTGGCGTCGAGGGATCTGGCGTCGAGCCCGCCGTAGACGTCGCCGTCGAAGGCCAGTGCGGCCTGCTTGGCGTTCCTGGCGCTGCCCTTGGACGCCCAGGCCGCGTAGCGCGCCACGTTGAGCGCCGACAGCTTGTCCGACAGGTGCATGAGTTCGGCGATCTGCTGCGGCGATTTTTCGCGCAGGATCCGGATCAGCTCGGCCGCGGGGCTCTTCGGGCCCTCGAAACGCGCCTGCGTGGCGGGCACGGTGTCAGGCACCGGGGTGTCGTAGTCGAGCGATTTGGCAGGGGAAAGCAGAAACAGCATGGCCGAATTATCGACCGCCGGGCCAACCGGCGCGACCCGGTATAGAGTGCGCCTGCATTCCCCACCCATTCAGCTGGAGACCCGAGATGAAGCTTGCCTGCCTCTTCCGAACCGGTGCATTCGTGCTGGTCGCCGCCTGCGCCGGTACCGCGTTCTGGCATCCGCCCGCTGCCCACGCCGCGGCGCCGCTCGCCAAGGAGCAGGCGCCAGGCTTCTACCGGCTGATGGTGGGCGATTTCCAGGTCACGGCCCTGTCCGACGGGACGGTCGCGCTGCCGGTCGACCAGCTGCTGACCCGCACCACGCCGGCCCAGGTGAAGAAGATCCTGGCCCGCTCCCACCTGGAGAGCCCGCTGGAGACTTCGGTCAACGCCTACCTGATCAACACCGGCAGCAAACTGGTGCTGGTGGACACCGGTGCCGCCGGCCTGTTCGGCCCCACCCTGGGCAAGCTGCTGGCCAACCTGAAGGCGGCCGGCTACCAGCCCGAGCAGGTGGACGAGGTCTACATCACCCACCTGCACCCAGACCACGTCGGCGGCCTGCTGGCGGGCGACAAGCCGGCCTTCCCGAACGCCACGGTGCGCGCCGACCGGCACGATGCCGACTTCTGGCTCAGCCAGGCCAACATGGACCGGGCGCCGGCCGACGCCAAGGACTTCTTCAAGGGCGCGATGGCGTCTCTCAACCCCTACATCGCGGCCGGCAAGTTCAAGCCCTTCGACGGCGACACCGAACTGGTCCCCGGCATCCGGGCCCAGGCCGCCCGCGGGCACACGGCCGGCCACAGCATCTTCATCGCCGAGAGCAAGGGCCGGAAGATCGTCTTCTGGGGCGACCTGATGCACGTGGCGGCCGTGCAGTTCGAGAACCCCTCGGTAACGATCCAGTTCGACACCGACTCCAAGGCCGCCGCCAAGGAACGGCGCAAGGCGTTCGCCGACGCGGCGCAACACGGCGACCTGGTGGCCGGGGCGCACCTGGCCTTCCCGGGTATCGGCCGCCTGCGGGCCCAGGGGGCGGGCTACGTCTGGTTGCCGGTGAACTACGCGCCGCCCCAGTGACGCGCCTGCGCAGTCGAATAAAATCCCCTGACCTTCACCCCCACCAGCGGCATCCTGCGGGATGCCGCTCGTCTTTGCAACGCCATGAGCGACACCCTGCCCCAACCCGGCCTCGAGAGCCTTTCCAAATCCTTCGAACCCGTTGCCATCGAGGCGCATTGGGGGCCTGAATGGGAGCGCCGCGGCTATGCCGCCGCCGGTTTCCGCGGCACGCAGAAGCCGAAGGAAGGCGCGCCCGCGTTCGCGATCCAGCTGCCGCCGCCGAACGTGACCGGCACGCTGCACATGGGCCACGCGTTCAACCAGACCATCATGGACAGCCTGGCGCGCTACCACCGCATGGCCGGCGCCAACACGCTGTGGGTGCCGGGCACCGACCACGCGGGCATCGCGACCCAGATCGTGGTCGAGCGCCAGCTGCAGGAGCAGAAGCTGAGCCGCCACGACCTCGGCCGCAAGAACTTCGTCGCCCGGGTCTGGGAGTGGAAGCAGCAGTCCGGCAACACCATCACCAACCAGATGCGCCGCATGGGCGACACGGTGGACTGGAGCCGCGAGTACTTCACGATGGACGAGGACCTGTCGAAGGTGGTCACGCAGACCTTCGTGCAGCTCTATGAAGAAGGCCTGATCTACCGCGGCAAGCGGCTGGTCAACTGGGACCCGGTGCTGAAGACGGCGGTCAGCGACCTCGAAGTCGAAAGCGAGGAAGAAGACGGCTTCCTCTGGCACATCGCCTATCCGCTCGAAGACAGTTCGGGCACGCTCACGGTCGCGACCACCCGGCCCGAGACCATGCTCGGCGACACCGCCGTCATGGTCCATCCCGAGGACGAGCGCTACAAGCACCTGATCGGCCAGCGCGTCAGGCTGCCGCTGGCCGACCGGCTGATCCCGGTGATCGCCGACGACTATGTCGACCGGGAGTTCGGCACCGGTGTCGTCAAGGTCACGCCGGCGCACGACCCGAACGACTACGCGGTGGGCCAGCGCCACCAGCTCGAGAACCTCTGCGTGCTGACCCTGGACGCCACCATCAACGACAACGCGCCCGAGAAGTACCGCGGGCTCGACCGCTTCGTGGCGCGCAAGGCGGTGGTGGCCGACCTCGAGGCGCTGGGCCTGCTGGTCGAGACCAAGAAGCACAAGCTCATGGTGCCGCGCTGCGCCCGCACCGGCGCCGTGGTCGAGCCGATGCTCACCGACCAGTGGTTCGTCGCCATGACCAAGCCCGACGCCAGCGGCCAGTCGATCGCGCAGAAGGCGATCGAAGCCGTGCGTTCGGGCGAAGTCAGCTTCGTGCCCGAGAACTGGGTCAACACCTACAACCACTGGATGGAAAACATGCAGGACTGGACCATCTCGCGCCAGCTCTGGTGGGGCCATCAGATCCCGGCCTGGTACGACGCCGAAGGCAATGTCTACGTGGCGCACAGCGAGGAAGAGGCCCGGGCCCAGGCGCCCGGCAAGACGCTCACGCGCGACGAGGACGTGCTCGACACCTGGTATTCGTCGGCGCTGATTCCGTTCTCGTCGCTGGGCTGGCCCGAGAAGACGCCGGAACTCGACCTCTACCTGCCATCGACCGTGCTGGTCACGGGCTACGACATCATCTTCTTCTGGGTCGCCCGGATGATCATGATGACCAAGCACTTCACGGGCAAGGTGCCGTTCAGGCACGTCTACATCCACGGCCTGGTGCGTGATTCGCACGGCAAGAAGATGAGCAAGTCCGAAGGCAACGTGCTCGACCCGGTCGACCTGATCGACGGCATCGCGCTGCCCGAACTGCTCGACAAGCGCACCCAGGGCCTGCGCAAGCCCGAGACCGCGCCCGCGGTGCGCAAGAACACACAAAAGGAATTCCCCGACGGCATCCCGGCCTTCGGCGCCGACGCGCTGCGCTTCACCTTCGCCTCGCTGGCGTCGCTCGGCCGCAGCATCAACTTCGACGCCAAGCGCTGCGAGGGCTACCGCAACTTCTGCAACAAGCTCTGGAACGCGACCCGCTTCGTGCTGATGAACTGCGAAGGCCAGGACTGCGGTCTGCGCGAGCACACCAAGGAAGAATGCGCGGTCGGCGGCCCGGCCCACGGCTACCTGCGCTTCAGCCAGGCCGACCGCTGGATCAGCTCGAAGCTGCAGCGCGTCGAGGCCGAGGTGGCCAAGGGCTTCGAGGAGTACCGGCTCGACAACGTCGCCAACGCGATCTACCAGTTCGCCTGGGACGAGTTCTGCGACTGGTACCTGGAGATCGCCAAGGTCCAGATCCAGCAGGGCGACGCGGCCCAGCAGCGCGCCACCCGGCGCACGCTGATCCGCACGCTCGAGGCCCTGCTGCGCCTGGCGCACCCGGTGATCCCGTTCATCACCGAGGCACTCTGGCAGAAGGTCGCGCCGGTGGCCGGCCGCGAGGGCGAATCCGTGATGATCGCCGCCTATCCGAAGAGCCAGCCCGAGAAAATCGACGAAGCCGCCGAGGCCCACGTGGCCCGGCTCAAGTCGCTGGTGGACGCCTGCCGCACCCTGCGCGGCGAGATGAGCGTCTC
Organism: Variovorax davisae; assembly: GCF_030316845.1. Taxonomy (GTDB): domain Bacteria; phylum Pseudomonadota; class Gammaproteobacteria; order Burkholderiales; family Burkholderiaceae_C; genus Variovorax; species Variovorax davisae. The sequence goes on along the minus strand of NZ_JASZYS010000027.1, from coordinate 21,016 downwards.
GCCCGCCACGCGGATGCCGCTCTATGCCGTGGCCGACGATGCCGCGAGCAGCGCCTTCCTGCGCGACGCCGCGCCGGTGCTGCAGGCGCTGGCCAAGCTCAAGGAAGTGAAGGTGTTCGACGACGCCGCGGCCTGGTCGGCCGCTGCCGAGGCGGCCCCGGTGGCGGTGGTCGGCGACGTGCGCATCTGCCTGCACATGGAAATCGACAAGGCCGCCGAGAAGTTGCGCATCGGCAAGGAACTTGCTCGCATCGAGGGCGAGATCGCCAAGGTGAATGGCAAACTCGGCAACGAAGCCTTCGTCGCCAAGGCGCCGCCGGCCGTGATCGACCAGGAACGCAAGCGACTGACCGACTTCACGGCCACGCTGGAGCGGCTGCGCGACCAGCTTGTGCGCCTCGGCTGACAGACCGGTCGCCGTGGAAGCACTTACTATTCGTGTTGGCGCCCCCGGGCGCCAATTCTTCATCTTTCATCCCTCCTGAACAGACGAAAGCCATGTCCCAATCCTCGACCCGCATTCGCAAGGCCGTGTTTCCCGTAGCAGGCTTTGGCACCCGATTCCTGCCCGCCACGAAGGCGCAACCCAAGGAAATGCTGCCGGTGGTGGACAAGCCGCTGATCCAGTACGCGGTCGAGGAAGCGTATGCCGCCGGCATCCGCGACATGATCTTCGTCACCGGGCGCAACAAGCGCGCCATCGAAGACCACTACGACACCGCCTACGAGCTCGAATCGCAGCTCGAGGCCAGCGGCAAGACCGCCTTGCTCGAGATCGCCCGTTCGGTGATGCCCGAGGACATGACCTGCTCCTACGTGCGCCAGCCCCGCATGCTGGGCCTGGGCCACGCGGTGCTGTGCGCCGAGCACCTGGTCGGCGACGAACCCTTCGCCGTCCTGCTCGCCGATGACCTGATGGTCGGCCCGGACAACGGCGAGCCGGTGCTGGCGCAGATGACGCGGGTCTTCGATCGGCTCGGCGGCTCCTTGCTGGCGGTCCAGGAAGTCCCGCTGGAGCATGTCAAGCGTTACGGCATCGTCGCCGGCGAGGCGGTCGAGGAGGGCCTGGTCAAGGTCAACCGCATGGTCGAGAAGCCCAAGCCCGAAGAAGCGCCCTCGCGCCTGGGCGTTGCCGGCCGCTACATCCTCACGCCCGGGGTCTTCGCCGAGATCCGCAACCAGCCCAAGGGCGCGGGCGGCGAGATCCAGCTGACCGACGGCATCGCCGCCCTCATGAAGAAGGAATCGGTCCACGCCTACGCCTACAAGGGCACGCGCTACGACTGCGGCAGCAAGGAAGGCTTCCTGCAGGCCTCGGTCGAACTGGCCCTGGCCCATCCGGAAGTCGGCGCGACGTTCCGCGAATACCTCAAGAGCCTGGCGCTGTAGCCGACTCGAACAGCGGCTCGAGGAAGCCAATGACTTCCTCGTCGCCGATCGGGGTCAACGGCAAGCCGAAGTCGTCGATCAACTGCTGCACCAGCGACTGCGCCCACAGCGCGTTCATCGCCACGCCGCTGTGGTCGTCCGCCAGCACCGAATTGCGCGGGTCGTCGCCTACGCTGTGCGTCACCCGGATGCGGGGCCCGATGGCGATCGTCCTGTAGTCCGGCTTGCCGGCCGCCGTGCGGCTGCCGACGCGGGCCGCCAGCCATGCGCTGATGTCGGCGAAGGCGATGCGGGAATCACCCGCGGCGAGCCGGCGGATGGCGCCATTGAACTGGTCGAGCGACGCCTTGAAGTTCGCTGTTTCCTCCGCGCTCTGCCATCGATCCACATAGAGGGGATCGTCCGCCTCGCCGGCCACGCCGACCAGCACGATGCGCACCGACGGATGCGCGGCGTGGATCAGCGCGACCGCCCGTGCGATCTCGCGCGCGCAGTGCGCGGTGACGGCGCCCAGGGCCGGCGCGGACGGGTCCCTGGCCGCGAGCTCCACCTGCGACGTGAAGTCGTTGCTGCCGACCCGGATCACGACGACACCGCCGCGCCAGCGCTCGGGCTGCTGGTTCATCAGCGCCACCAGCCGGGGGGCCTGGCGGATCCGGTTGCCCATCAGGTGCTCGCAGGCGGCACCCGTGACGGCGAAGTTGTAGAGGTAGTCTTCCTTCCTCGGCACGCGCTGCCCGCTCAGGCCCAGGCACTCGCGCAGCCGGGCGACGCGGTTGCGCGAGCCCCAGCGCACCCAGGGCCCGAGATCGATTTCGTCCGGGCGCAGGCGGGCGAGAACCTCGGTCCATTGGAAGGTCAGCGGGCGAAAGGCGCCGCCGCGGTCGTGGGGCGCGACGAACACGAGGCTGTCCTGGTAGGAATGGCCGCCTGAATCGCCCAGCACCGCCAGGGAAATGGCGCCTGCTGCGGAAGGCGCCGGTCCGGTCATGCGTCGACCGTCGTGCGCCGGAGCCCCACCTCGTCCTCGAGCAGGCGCTGCACCGCGGGCAGATCGGCATCGAACCAGTCGTCTTCGTGGGCCTCGTTGCCGCAGAGGAAGAAGTGGCGCTGGCCCAGCCCGCAGGCCAGCGAATGGAAGTAGTTGCCGGCCACGCTGGTCGAGTAGAGGGCCACGAGGTCGATGTCGCCCGAGAAGAAGATGGTGCCGAGCCCGGCGCCGTGCGGCCCGAACACGATCTCGGCCCGGTGGAACAGCGACACCTGTTCTTCGAACGGGAGCTTTTCGAGCTGGACGCTGCGAAAGCCGTAGCCCTCGAGCAGCTCGACCAGCGCGTCCTCGTTGCGCACCCGGCGATGACCGGCGTTGCGCCGGCTGATGTAGAGCCGCTCGGTCTTCTCGTGGGTGGCCGGCAGGCCGAGGCGCTGGAAGATCGGGGCCCGGATCGCCTCGTAGTATTCCTTCGGCAGCACGCCCATGCACAGGCCCGAGGCCATGGACGCCCAGATGAAGCGCTCCGGCTGGATCCACGGATCGGCTTCGGCGTCCAGGTAGACCAGCTTGAAGTTCGGCGGCAGGACGCTTTCCAGCGTGAAGCGCTGGAAGCCGAGCGCCGTCGACGGCATGCAGACGGTCAGCGGCTGGCCGGCCATCGCCAGCTCGAGCGAGCGGACCTTGGGCAGGCAGTCGACCATCCAGTGCCAGAAGTTCTCGGAGTTGCAGTAGGCCAGGGTGGTCCACGCCCCCTCGACCCGCCGCACCGTGGCGGGCCGGCGCTGGCGAAAGGGCGGGTAGAGGAAGCGCCGATGCTCCATGCCCTTGTCGGCGATCAGCTTGAAGTCCTGGGTGCAGACCATGCCGCTGCGCACGAAGACGTTGGCGTCGGGAATCTCGCAGACGAACACGTCGGGCCGGTCGAACCAGCCGTCGTTGTAGTACTGGGCCACCCGGGTGAACGGGTCCTGGTCGCCGGCGCCGATCCGGACCCGCTCGGCCGGCAGCAGCACGCGCAGGTTGCGCACCCCTCCCCCGCGGGCGGCTTCCTCCTCGGGCAGGACGTAGCGGCCGATGAACTTTCCGGGCAAGAGGGCGACCTTGGCATCGACCGCCAGGTTGCGCAGGCGATGCACCTGCGCGCGGGCACCCGGAAAGACCTTGAGGAGCAGATCACGGACCGAGCCCTTGACCTGACGCAGGACCGCGGCGCCCATCTCAGCGGCGCCGCAGCACGTGGATGAACTCGTCGCCGACCGTCTGCTGGTCGACCAGGTCGTTGCCCGTCTGGCGGGCGAAGGCCTGGAAGTCGCGCACCGATCCGGCGTCGGTCGACACCACCTTCAGCAGCTCGCCGCTGTGCATCTCGTTGAGCGACTTCTTGGCCTTCAGGATGGGCAAGGGGCAGTTGAGGCCGCGGGTATCGAGTTCTTTGTGGATCTGCATGGCCGTTCCTTGAAACTGCGACGATTCTAGGAGGACGGCCGCGGCCATTCCATGAATTTGGGCTCGTGCCCGCGGGTGCGCAGCCAGTCCGCCAGCCCGTAGCCGGTGCCGGCCGGCCAGCAGCGCAGGTCGGGCAGGTCGTAGAGCCGGTAGTCCACCAGCTCGGGCGAGAGCGACACCTCGCCGTCGGCCACGGCGTGGTAGACGATGATGACCTGGTTCATGCGCTGGAAGTCGTAGACCCCGACCAGGTCGAGCGCACTCGCGTCGAGGTTCGTCTCTTCCTTGATTTCGCGCGCGATGCCCTCCTGCGGCGTTTCGCCGGCTTCCATGAAGCCGGTGATCAGCGCATAGGCCTTGTGGGCCCAGGCGGCGTTGCGGGCCAGCAGCACCTGGCCGCGGTATTCGATGATGGCGGCCAGCACCGGTGTCGGGTTGTTCCAGTGGGTCCAGCCGCAGGCCGGACAGCGCAGGCGCGACTTCGGGCCGCCGTCCTCGGCGAGTTCGATGGAGGCCAGCGGCGTGGCGCAGTCGGGGCAGAACTTGGGATGGGGCATGGGGCTCAGGCGGGGAAGACGCCGGTGGACAGGTAGCGGTCGCCGCGGTCGCAGACCACGAAGACGATCGTGGCGTTCTCGACCGTGCGGGCGATCTCGAGCGCCACCCACAACGCGCCGGCGGCCGAGATGCCGCCGAAGATGCCCTCTTCGCGCGCCAGCCGGCGGCACATCTCCTCGGCGTTGTCCTGGCTCACGTTGACCACCTGGTCGACCCGGCTCGGGTCGTAGATCTTCGGCAGGTATTCCTGGGGCCACTTGCGGATGCCGGGGATGCGCGAGCCTTCGTCGGGCTGGGCGCCGACGATGCGCACCGCCGGGTTCTTTTCCTTCAAGAAGCGCGACACGCCGGTGATGGTGCCGGTGGTGCCCATCGCGCTCACGAAATGGGTGACGCGCCCGCCGGTGTCGGCCCAGATCTCGGGGCCGGTGGTCTCGTAGTGGATGCGCGGATTGTCGGGATTGGCGAACTGGTCGAGCACCCGGCCCTTGCCCTGCTGCACCATCTGCTCGGCCAGATCGCGCGCGTACTCCATGCCGCCGCTCTTCGGGGTCAGCATCAGTTCGGCGCCGAAGGCCTTCATGGTCTGGGCGCGTTCGACCGACAGGTCCTCCGGCATGATCAGCACCATGCGGTAGCCCTTGATCGCCGCCGCCATCGCGAGGGCGATGCCGGTGTTGCCGGAAGTGGCCTCGATCAGCGTGTCGCCGGGCTTGATCTCGCCGCGCTCCTCGGCCCGCTTGATCATCGACAGGGCCGGGCGGTCCTTGACCGATCCGGCCGGGTTGTTGCCTTCGAGCTTGCCCAGGATCACGTTGCCCCGCTGCGCATTGGCCGCGGCGTCGATGCGCTGCAGCGCGACCAGCGGCGTTTTCCCAATCGCGTCTTCAATCGTCGGATATTGCATGGGGCCACTGTGCCATAATTTTGGGCTGCCTTCCTTCCGTGCCCGGGTGGTGAAATTGGTAGACGCAGGGGACTCAAAATCCCCCGCCGCAAGGCGTGCCGGTTCGATTCCGGCCCCGGGCACCACGTGTTTCGGCGCGCTGGTCAGGTTCGATCAAGCGGACGGCTCCATCTTGGAGCCCTCCTCCGACCCGCCAAGGTCTTGCCCGCTTCGGCGGGCTTTTTCTTGGCCGCGACCCGCCGCAGCGAAGCACGAGACAACCGCCGGCATCGAGGAACCGTCCTGAACGGGCGGGTGCCGAAGCCACCTCTACCAGCGCCGGGCGGTCGTCCACACCGAGTATGCGGCGCGAATCTGACGCCTGCATGAAGACCCACGACGGAAGGGTTTCTGTTGGAGCCGCTCAGGCCGGCGCTTCGACGCTGGCCACCGGGCGCCGGTCGCGCGTCGCCCAGTTGAACAGCGGCGTCGCCATCAGGGTCGTGAAGATCGCCATCAGCACCAGGATCGAGAACAGGCCCGGCAGGATGACGCCGGCCTGCAGCCCGATGTTGATGATGATCAGCTCCATCAGCCCGCGCGCATTCATCAGGGAACCGATCGCGAGCGCATCGCGCTGGCTCTCGCCGGCCGCCCGCGCCGCCGCCCAGCAGGCGATGCCCTTGCCGCAGAACGAGGCCGCCAGGATGGCGATGGCGCCGAGCAGGATGCCCGGCTCGAACAGCACCGCCAGCCGGGTGTTGAGGCCGGAATAGGTGAAGAACATCGGCAGCAGGAAGATGACGACGAAGGGCTGCAGCTGTTCGCGCAGCTTCTCGGTCAGCGCACCGCGCGGCAGCACCGCCCCGAGCAGGAAGCCGCCGAAGACCGCGTGGATGCCGATCGCGTCCATGGCAAAGGCGCTCAGGCAGAACAGCACCAGCACCAGGGCCAGCAGCGAGGCGCTCAGCGGTGCGTCCGGGCGCACGTGCGCGGCCAGCCGCTTGAGCAGCCGCGAGCCCACGAAGACCATGAACAGCGCATAGGCCACGCCGCCGCCGATCGCGGCATAGGCACCGCCCCAGGCGCCGCCGAAGCTCGCCAGCACCACGGCCAGGATGCACCAGGCCGCGGCATCGTCGACCGCGCCGGCCGTCAAGGCCAGCGTGCCCAGCGAGGTCCCGGCGAGGCCGCGTTCGTGGATGATCCGCGCCAGCATCGGAAAGGCGGTGATGGCGATCGCCGCGCCGAGGAACAGCGCGGCCTCCAGCGGCTTGGCGCGGGCCGAGAACAGGCCCGGAATCTCGTGCAGCCACGGCGCCAGCGCGAAGGCGAGCACGAAGGGCACCAGGATGCCCGCCGCCGACACCGACGCCGCGCTGCGGATGCGGCTCTTGAAATGGTCGGCCCGGAATTCCGTGCCGACCAGGAACATGTACAGGCCGACGCCCAGCTGGCCGCCCACGTACAGCATGGCCAGCGTTTCCTTGGGGAACAGGGCGCGCTGCAACTCGGGAAAGAAAAGCCCGAACAGCGACGGTCCGAGCATCACGCCGGCGATCATCTCCCCCACCACCTGGGGCTGGCCGACCCAGCGTGCCAGACGGCCCACGAGTTGGCAGATCGCGATGATGGCGGCGACCTGGAGGAAGAAATCGACGGAAAGCTGGGTCGTGGGCATCGCCCGATTTTGCCGTGCCGCAGCGGTTGCGCTGATGCGGGATGTTTCAGCCCGGCGCGAGCCCCGCCGCCACAGTCGGATAGCGCAGCCGCAGCCGCAGTTCGCGCTTCAGCCGGGTGTTGTCGAGCCGCCTCGATTCCCCCATGAAGCTCAGCAGCGACAAGGGCAGTTGGGCCTGCGCCTCGTCGCGGGCGATCCGGGGCGGCAGCGGCAGGCCGTAGAGGCGGGCGGCCAGGTCGATGTAGTCGCCCATCTTGATCTCGCTGTCGTCGCTGGCATGGAAGGCGCGCTGCGGCCCGCCGCGCCACAGCGCCGCGACGCAGGCGCGGGCCAGGTCGTCGGCATGGATGTGGTTGGTGTAGACGTCGTCCTCGGCCCGCAGCACCGGCGTGCCGCGGCGCAGCCGTTCGCGCGGCGTGCCGCCTTCGCGGTCGGGCGCGTAGATGCCCGGGATGCGCAGGATCCTCACCGCGACCCCGGCCCGGCCCAGCCAGCGCACGGTGCGCTCGGCATCGACGCGGCGGTGTGCGCGCGGCGTCTCGGGCCGCAGCGCGCGCGTCTCGGCGACCAGGGCGCCGCCGCAATCGCCGTAGACGCCGCTGGTCGAGCCATACACGAAGGCCGCGGGCAGCGACCGCAGGCGCAGGGCGCGCGCCAGCGCCAGCGTGCGGGCGTCGCGCCACCACGAGGCGCCCTCTTCCACGCGCGCCGGCGGCGCCAGATGGAGCACCCGGGTGGCCAGCCCCGACAGGCGGCGCAGCGAAGCCGGCCGGTCCAGGTCGGCCACGATCGGCGTCAGGCCCGCCTGCCGCAGCTGCGGCACCCGCGCGGGCGACGAGGTCAGCGCGATCAGCTGCAACCGGCCCCGCAGCAGCCCGGCCGCCCGCATCCCGACGTCGCCGCAACCGACCACCAGCACGCGCTGGCGCCGGAAGCGTGAAGGCCTCGCACCGAGGGGGCTGTTGATTGAGGGCAAAATCCGTTCTCCCTTTTGAGCAGAGAACGAAGAATACCCATGACCAGCGCAGCGCCGAGCGAAGCGGGCTTCCAGATCACGGTCGAACCGAGCGGGCGCCATTTCACCGCCCTGGCCGACGAGACCATCCTCGCGGCCGGCATTCGCCAGGGCATCGGCCTCCCCTATGGCTGCAAGGACGGCGCCTGCGGCTCGTGCAAATGCAAGAAGCTGTCGGGCATGGTCACCCTGGGCCCGCACCAGAGCAAGGCGCTCAGCGCCGAGGAGCAGCTCGCCGGCTACGTGCTGACCTGCTGCGCCCGCGCCGAGAGCGACGTGGTGCTCGAATCGCGCCAGGTGACCGAGGCCGGCGCCTTTCCGATCCGCAAGATGCCGGTGCGGGTGCAGGCGCTCGCCAGGCAGTCGCACGACGTGGTCCAGCTGCGCCTGCAGCTGCCCGCGGGCGAGCCCTTGCAGTTCCATGCCGGCCAGTACGTGGAGTTCATCCTGCGCGACGGCACGCGGCGCAGCTACTCGATGGCCAACGCGCCGCACACGCTGCAGCAGCCAGGCACCGGCCTCGAGCTGCACATCCGCCACCTGCCCGGCGGCAAGTTCACCGACCATGTCTTCGGCGCGATGAAGGAAAAGGAAATCCTGCGCATCGAGGGCCCCTACGGCAGCTTCTTCCTGCGCGAGGACTCCGACAAGCCGCTGGTCCTGCTGGCGTCGGGCACCGGCTTCGCACCGATCAAGGCGCTGCTGGAGCACATGAAGTTCAAGGGCATCGAACGCCCGGCGACGCTCTACTGGGGCGGCCGGCGGCCGGAAGACCTCTACATGGACGACTGGGTGCGCACCGAGCTGCAGCAGATGCCGAACCTGCGCTACGTGCCCGTGGTCTCCAACGCGGTGCCCGAGGACGATTGGCGCGGCCGCACCGGCTTCGTCCACCGGGCGGTGCTGGAAGATTTCGACGACCTGTCGGGCCACCAGGTCTATGCCTGCGGCGCGCCGGTGGTGGTCGATTCCGCCAAGCAGGACTACGTCGCGCAGCGCGGCCTGCCGGAAGAAGAGTTCTATGCCGACGCCTTCACGACCGAGGCCGACAAGGCCCTGCCCTGAGACAACCCCGATGCCATCCATGAAAGCCAGACACTTCCTCCTGACCCTCCTGTCGACCGCCGCCCTGCTGGCCGCGGGTACGGCGAGCGCCCAGCAACGGCCGATCCGGCTGATCGTCCCCTACGCCGCGGGCGGCCCGATCGACGTCACGGCGCGGGTGCTGGCCGAGCGCGTCAAGGACTCGCTGGGCACCGTCATCATCGACAACAAGCCCGGTGCGGGCGGCAACATCGGCGCCGACGCGGTGGCCAAGGCCGCCCCCGACGGCCTGACCATCGGCATCGCGGCCACCGCCACCAACGCGGTCAATCCCTGGCTCTACGCCAAGATGCCCTTCAACGCCGCCACCGACTTCGCGCCGGTGACGCAGATGGTGCGCGTGCCCAACGTGCTGGTGATGAACGCCGACACGGCCCAGCGGCTGAAGATCAACACCCTGGCCGACCTGATCGCGTATGGCAAGGCCAACCCCGGCAAGCTCAACTACGGCAGCGGCGGCAACGGCAGCGCCGGCCACCTGGCCGGCGAAATGTTCAAGAAGGACGCCGGCATCTTCGCGGTGCACATCCCGTACAACGGCGGCAACCCGGCCCAGCTGGCGCTGCTGTCGGGCCAGGTCGACTTCAATTTCGACAACCTGGCGACCGCGGCACCGAACATCCGCTCGGGCAAACTGAAGGCGATCGCGGTCACGACGGCGCAGCGCAGCAGCGCCCTGCCCGAGGTGCCGACGGTGGCCGCCACCTTGAAGGGCTTCTCGATCGACACCTGGTGGGGCCTGGTGGCACCGGCGGGCACGCCGCCCGAGGTGGTTGCCAAGCTCAACCACGCCTTCGTCGCCGCGCTCGATTCGCCCGACACCAAGACCCGTTTCGCGACGCTGCTGGCCGAACCCGTGGCCAGCACGCCGGATCAGTTCGGCGCCTTCATGAAGAGCGAGCTGGCCAAGTACGAAAAAGTCGTCAAGGCCACCGGCGCAAAAGTGGACTGATCACTCCCCGAGGTACGCGGCGCGTACCTTCGGGTCGCTCAGCATCACCTTGGCGTCGCCGCTCATGGTGATCAGGCCCGACTCCATCACGTAGCCGCGATCGGCCAGCTGCAGCGCGCGGCTGGCGTTCTGCTCCACCAGCAGCACCGTGACGCCCTGGTCGTAGACCTGCTTCACGACTTCGAAAATCTTGTCGACCATGATCGGCGACAGGCCCATCGAGGGCTCGTCGAGCAGCAGCACCTTCGGCCGTGCCATCAGCGCGCGGCCCATCGCCAGCATCTGCTGCTCGCCGCCCGACATGGTGCCGGCCAGCTGCGTGGCGCGCTCCTTGAGCCGCGGGAAGGTCGAAAACACGCGCTCGATGTCCTTCGCGATCTCGGCCTTGTCCTTGCGGATGTAGGCGCCGATCTGCAGGTTCTCGGTGATCGTCATGCGCGTGAACACGCCGCGCCCCTCGGGCACCATCACCAGGCCCTCGCCGACCAGGTCCCAGGCGCCGCGGCCCTTGATGCTCTTGCCGAGGAATTCGATGTCGCCGCCGATGAAGGGCAGCGTGCCGGTGATGGCCTTCATGGTGGTGGTCTTGCCGGCGCCGTTGGAGCCGATCAGCGACACCAGTTCGCCCTCGCGGACCTCGAAGTCGATCCCCTTGACGGCCTGGATGCCGCCGTAGGCGACCTTCACGCCGCTCACCTTCAGTAGTGTCTGTGCCATCTCAGTGTCCTCCCGTGCCGAGGTAGGCCTCGATCACCTTTTCGTTCTTCTGCACGTCGGCGGGGGTGCCCTCCGCGATCTGCTTGCCGTAGTCGAGCACCGTCACCCGGTCGCACAGGCCCATCACCAGCTTGACGTCGTGCTCGATCAGCAAGATGGTGCGGTTGTCCTTGCGGATGCGGTCGATCAGCTCGCGCAGCAGCACCTTCTCGGTCGCGTTCATGCCGGCGGCCGGCTCGTCGAGCGCGATCAGCTGCGGGTCGGTGGCCAGCGCGCGGGCAATTTCCAGTCGCCGCTGGTCGCCGTACGACAGCGTGCGGGCCTTGTAGTCGGCGAACTTGCCGATGCCGACGTACTCGAGCAGCTCATGCGCACGCTCGGTGATCGCCGCCTCCTCGGCCTTGAATCCCGGCGGGCGGAAGATCGCGCCGAAGACACCCGAATGGGTGCGCACGTGGCGTCCGACCATCACGTTCTCGAGCGCGGTCATCTCCGCGAACAGCCGGATGTTCTGGAAGGTGCGCGCGATGCCGGCCTTGGCGACCTCATGGACCGCGGTCGGCTGGTAGGGCTTGCCGGCCAGCTCGAAGCTGCCGCTGTCGGGCGTATAGAGCCCGGTGATCACGTTGAAGAAGGTGGTCTTGCCGGCGCCGTTGGGGCCGATCAGCCCGTAGACCTGGCCGCGCAGGATCTTGATGCCGACGTCGGAGAGGGCCTGCAGGCCGCCGAAGCGCTTGGAGATGCCGCGGACGTCGAGGATGGTTTCAGTCATGTTGCGTCCCTGGCTCACGGATTGATCGACATCGGACGCGAGGCGGCACCGGGCAGTTCATCGGCCGGCGTGTCGACGCCGGGCGCGGCCGCGGGCATGCCCGAGGCAGGCGGGGTGCCTCGGCGCGCCAGCGACTTCCCATGTTCGGGCGTCGGCCAGAGGCCGCGCGGACGCACCAGCATGATGATGATCATCGCCAGCGCGATGAACAGCTGGCGCAGGATCGAGGCGTCGAGCCGGCCGCCGGTCATCGACTGCAGCGGCCCGGCCACGTAGCGCAGCACCTCGGGCAGCGCGGCCAGCAGGACGGCGCCCAGGATCACGCCCGGCAGGTGGCCGATGCCGCCCAGCACCACCATCGCGACGATCATCACCGACTCCATCAGGCTGAAGGACTCGGGCGACACGAAGCCCTGGAACGACGCGAACATCGCGCCGGAGACGCCACCGAAGCTGGCGCCCATCGCGAAGGCCAGCAGCTTCATGTTGCGGGTGTTGATGCCCATCGCCTTGGCGGCGATCTCGTCTTCGCGGATCGCCATCCAGGCGCGGCCGATGCGCGAGACCTGCAGGCGATGCGAAATCACGATGGTGAAGATCACCAGCGCCAGGAACAGGTAGTAGTACAGAGTCACCGAGGAAATGGTGAAGCCGTCGAACTTCAGGGGCTTGCCCAGGTTCAGGCCCCAGAAATGGATCGGGTCGATGGCCGTGATGCCCTTCGGTCCGTTGGTGAGGTTGATCGGGTGGTCCAGGTTGTTCAGGAACACGCGGATGATCTCGCCGAAGCCGAGCGTCACGATCGCCAGATAGTCGCCGCGCAGCTTGAGCGTGGGCGCCCCCAGCAATGCGCCGAACAACGCCGCCAGCCCCAGTGCCGCAGGGATCACCAGCAGCAGCGAACTGTGCAGCCCGTTCGGGAACATGGCCTTGACGGCCGGGAAGGTGTCGGTCAGGTGCGGCGACCCCAGCAGCGCATACAGATAGGCGCCGATGGCGAAGAAGGCCACGTAGCCCAGGTCGAGCAGGCCGGCGTAGCCGACCACGATGTTGAGGCCGAGCGCCAGCATCACGTAGAGCAGGGCGATGTCGGCGATCCGGACCCAGGCATTGCCCTGGCTCTGCAGCAGCAGCGGCAGGGCCAGGACCACGACCATGCCGATCGCGTACAGGAGGATGTTCTTGCTGTTCTTCATGGTTCGGTCCTCAGGCCCGGTCCGCCACCCGCTCGCCGAGCAGGCCGGAAGGCCGCAGCGTGAGCATGATGATCAGCACGATGAAGGCGAAGATGTCGCTGTAGTGGCTGCCCAGCACGTCGCCGGTCAAGGCGCCGATGTAGCCCGAGCCGATGGCTTCGATCAGCCCCAGCAGGATGCCGCCGACCACCGCCCCGGCGAGGTTGCCGATGCCGCCGAACACGGCGGCCGTGAAGGCCTTGAGCCCGGGGATGAAGCCCATCGCGTGCTGCGCGATGCCGTAGTTCGAGGCGTACATCACGCCCGCCACCGCCGCCAGCACGGCGCCGATGATGAAGGTGGCGGAGATCACCATGTCCGGGCGGATGCCCATCAACGCGGCCACCCGCGGGTTCTCCGCCGTGGCGCGCATCGCCCGCCCCAGCTTGGTGTAGTTGACCAGCCAGCTGAGCACCGCCAGGCAGATCGCGGTCACCGCCAGGATCATCACCTGGGTCGGCGAGATCACCGCGCCGCCGACATGGATCGGCGTGGTCGACAGCAGGTTCGGATAGGCCTTGTTGGTCGGCTTCCAGATGATCATCGCCAGCGTCTGCAGCAGGATCGACATGCCGATCGCGGTGATCAGCGGCGCCAGCTTGGGGCTGTTGCGCAGCGGCCGGTAGGCCACTTTCTCGATCACGAAGTTGAGCGTGGCGGCGACCACGCAGGCGATCAGCAGCGCGATCAGCAGGATCAGCCAGCCCGGCGTGCCGGGCATCGACTCCTGCATGAGCCCGATGATGCTCCAGCTGGTCAGGGCCCCGACCATGAGCACTTCACCGTGCGCGAAATTGATGAGGTTGATGATGCCGTACACCATGGTATAGCCCAAGGCTATCAAGGCGTACATGCTGCCCAGAACCAGACCGTTGATGATCTGCTGCAGCAAGATGTCCATAACGAGAATCCCTTTTTTTGTGTTTGACGCCCTCGAGAGGCGCCGGCTGACCCCTGGCGCTCTGGTTGGAGCGCTGGGGTTTCACTTAGCAAAAAACCCGCCAGCATGTGACGACGGCGGGTTTGTGGCGGGATTGTAATTTCGCGCGAACGCCGTTCCGGTGCGGTTTCGACGGGGTTTTCCCGCTGGCGCACGCGGGAAGTGCGTCCACGGGCGCGCAGCGCGCAAGGGAGTATCGGCCGGCCGACCCGGCGCGTCAGCTGGCCGCGTCCGTATTGCGTTTTCGCAGCTCGCGCAGCTTTTCCGCGATGCGGATTTCGAGCCCGCGCTCCACCGGACGGTAGAAGGGTGGCGCGTCGAGGCCCTCGGGCAGGTAGGTCTCGCCGGCCGCGAAACCGCCCTCCTCGTCGTGGGCGTAGCGGTAGCCCTTGCCGTAGTCGAGCTGCTTCATGAGCTTGGTCGGGGCGTTGCGCAGGTGCATCGGCACCGGCCGCGTGCCGTCCGACTTGATGAAGGCCTTGACCTCGTTGTAGGCCTTGTAGACCGCATTCGATTTCGGCGCCACGGCCAGGTAGACCACGCACTGGGCCAGCGCCAGCTCGCCCTCGGGGCTGCCGAGCCGCTCGTAGACCTCGGCCGCATCGAGTGCCAGCCGCAGCGCGCGGGGGTCGGCCAGGCCGATGTCCTCGCTGGCCATGCGAACCAGCCGGCGCGCCATGTAGCGCGGATCGGCACCGCCGTCGAGCATGCGCACGAACCAGTACAGCGCGGCATCGGGATCGCTGCCGCGCACCGACTTGTGCAGCGCGGAGATGGTGTCGTAGAACTGCTCGCCGCCCTTGTCGTAGCGGCGCAGCCGCTCGCCGAGCACGCGCAGCAGCCAGGCATCGGTGATGGTGTCGAGCTTCTCGGCGCCGGCGGCGACCGCCAGCGTCTCCAGGGTGTTGAGCAGGCGCCGGGCGTCGCCGTCGGCATACGCGACCAGCCGGTCGACCGCCTCGGCGTCGATCGCCGGCACCGCCTGGATGGCCTGGGCCCGCTCGACGATCTGCTGCAGATCGGCTTCGCCGAGCGGCTGCAGCACGTACACCGCGGCGCGCGACAGCAGGGCCGAGTTGACCTCGAAGGACGGGTTCTCCGTGGTGGCGCCGATGAAGGTGAACAGGCCCGACTCCACATGCGGCAGGAAGGCGTCCTGCTGGCTCTTGTTGAAGCGATGCACCTCGTCGACGAACACGATGGTGCGGCGCTGCTCCAGCCCGTCGCGCGCGGAGGTGGCGCGCTCGACCGCCTCGCGGATGTCCTTCACGCCGCCGAGCACGGCGCTGATGCTCAGGAACTGGGCGTCGAAGGCATCGGCCATCAGGCGCGCGATCGTCGTCTTGCCGACGCCGGGCGGGCCCCACAGGATGCACGAATGCGGCTGGCCCGACTCGAAGGCGATGCGCAGCGGCATGCCCGCACCGAGCAGGTGCTGCTGGCCGATGACTTCTCCCAGCGTCCGGGGGCGCAGTCGTTCGGCGAGGGGCGGGAGGTTGGAAGTGGCCATCCGCGGCCGGCGCTACTGGCGGATCACGTCGGCACCGCTCGGCACCTTGAACTGGAAGGTCGAGGCCGGCAGCGACGGATTGACTTCGACCTTGCCAAACTTCAGCACCGAGCGCTGGCCGAAACTGTCGAGGATCTCGAGCGCGGACAGGGCCTCGCCCTGGAAGCCGATCTGCACGCTCTGCAACTGGCCGTCCCGGCTCTTGGGCGTGGCCTTGACCCATTGCAGGCCGTCGCGGTCGGCGGTGTCCTCCAGCGTGAAGTCGGCCTGCAGGGCCCGCAGGTCGGGTGCGGCGGCGATCAGCGCGGCGGGCGTGGCGCCCAGCGCCTGGGCCTGCTTGCGTTGCGTCACCTGGTTGAGGTCGGCATCGTAGAGCCACAGCGTCTCGCCGTCGGCGACGATGTTCTGCACGAAGGGCTTCTGGTAGTCGAACCTGAACTTGCCCGGGCGCTGGAACGCGAAGCTGCCGGTCGACACCTTGGGCCGGGAGGCCTGCCCTTCCTTGGGCGGAGCGGTCACCGTCTGCGTGAAATCGGCGCGGCCGGACTTCACCGTCTTCACGAAGGCCTCGAGGCTTTCGAGGCCGCCCGCCCAGGCGCCGCCCGCCAGCACGGCCAGCGCCACACCCGCAATCAATTTCTTCATCTGGACTCCGTTCACTCGGCCCGGGCCGGCACCAGGATCTCGCGCTGGCCGCTGCCGCTCATGGCGCTCACCAGGCCGGCGTTCTCCATGTCCTCGACCAGCCGCGCCGCCCGGTTGTAGCCGATCTTCAGGTGGCGCTGGACCAGCGAGATGCTGGCCTTGCGGTGCTTCAGAACCACCTCGACCGCCTGGTCGTACATCGGGTCCTTCTCGCCGCCGCCATCTCCACCGCCCTCGCCCAGCAGATCGCCGTCGCCATCGACCGTACCGCCTTCGAGCACGCCTTCGATGTAGTCCGGCTCCCCTTGCGACTTGAGGTAGGCGACCACGCGGTGCACTTCCTCGTCGCTGACGAAGGCGCCGTGCACACGCACCGGCAGACCGGTGCCGCTCGGCATGTAGAGCATGTCGCCCATGCCGAGCAGGGCCTCGGCGCCCATCTGGTCGAGGATGGTGCGCGAATCGATCTTGCTCGACACCTGGAAGGCGATGCGGGTCGGGATGTTGGCCTTGATCAGGCCGGTGATCACGTCGACGCTGGGCCGCTGGGTCGCCAGGATCAGGTGGATGCCGGCCGCCCGGGCCTTCTGCGCCAACCGGGCGATCAGCTCCTCGATCTTCTTGCCGACCACCATCATCAGGTCGGCCAGCTCGTCGATCACCACCACGATGTGCGGCTCGCGCGCCAGCGGCTCGGGGCTGTCGGGCGTCAGGCTGAAGGGGTTGTAGATGAACTCCTCGCGCGCCTTGGCCTCGTCGATCTTCTGGTTGTAGCCGGCCAGGTTGCGCACGCCCAGCTTGCTCATCAGCTTGTAGCGGCGCTCCATCTCGGCCACGCACCAGTTCAGGCCGTGGGCCGCCTGGCGCATGTCGGTCACCACCGGCGCCAGCAGGTGCGGGATGCCTTCGTAGACCGACATCTCGAGCATCTTCGGGTCGATCATGAGCAGGCGCACGTCGCGCGCCTCGGCCTTGTACAGCAGGCTCAGAATCATCGCGTTGATGCCGACCGACTTGCCCGAGCCGGTGGTGCCGGCGACCAGCACGTGCGGCATCTTGGCCAGGTCGGCCACCACCGGATTGCCGATGATGTCCTTGCCCAGGCCCATCGTGAGCATCGACTTGCCCTCGTTGTAGACCTGCGAGCCGAGGATTTCGCTCAGCCTGATCGACTGCCGCTTGGCGTTCGGCAACTCGAGCGCCATGTAGTTCTTGCCCGGAATGGTCTCGACCACGCGGATCGACACCAGCGACAGCGAACGCGCCAGGTCCTTCGCGAGGCCCACGATCTGCGAGCCCTTGACGCCTGTGGCGGGCTCGATCTCGTAGCGCGTGATCACCGGGCCGGGCGAAGCCAGCACCACGCGCACCTCGACGCCGAAGTCCTTGAGCTTCTTCTCGATCATGCGCGAGGTCATCTCGAGCGTGTCGGCCGACACCGTTTCCTGGCGCGCCTGCGCGGCATCGAGCAGGTCGACCTGCGGCAGCTTGCTGTCGGGCAGTTCGCGGAACAGCGGCTTCTGGCGCTCCTTCGCCACCCGGTCGCTCTTGGGCACCTCGGCCAGGGCCGGCTCGATCTGGACCGGTGGCGAAGGCGCGCGCCGCTTGAGCCGCGGCAGGATGCGCAGTTCTTCGTCGGGCACTTCGGGTTCGGGCCCGCTGTCGATCGCGGACAGCTCCTCGCGCTCGCGCACCGCCTGCTTGCCCATGGCGATGTCCTGGGCGATCTCGCGCTTCTCGCGCCGCGACTCGAACAGCGAATACAGGCGCGAGCCGATGCGCTCGGCGATCTGGCCCCAGGAAAAGCGGAACACCAGGGCCGAGCCGATGACGCCGGCGGCGATCGCGATCAGCGCCGAGCCGGTGAAGCCCATCCACTTGACGCTGGCCGGACCCACCAGGTAGCCGAGCACCCCGCCCCCATGCCCGGGCAGGCGGAATTCGAGCCGATAGAGGCGCGACCATTCGAGCATGGCGCTGGCGCACAGCAGCAGGATCAGGCCGAACCAGAAGGCCAGGCGACTGCGATTGAAGGGCCCCCGCGGCGCCTGCTCGCCCGCGGCCGCCTCGCCGCCGCGCATCCACCCGGCCAGCGACGACAGCCAGACCCGCAGGCCGGCGGCCAGGCACCACCAGACCGAGTAGCCGGCCAGGAAATAGCTGGCGTCGGCCAGCCAGGCACCGATGCGGCCGCCCCAGTTCTTGACCTCGCCGCCGGTGCCCGACGTCGACCAGGCGGCGTCCGAGGGCGTGAAGCTCAGCATTGCGAACAGCCAGAACAGCAGCACCACGAAACCGGCGATCAGCGTGATCTCGTGGGCGAAGCGCATCGCGCGCAGCCGCACCGGCTGCGGCTCGCCGGCCGCGGAATTTTGAAGGGTATTGAGCGAATAAGTCATGAAAGGCACGCCGTCCGGCCCGCGATGGCGGGCAGGAGATCCGGCAAAACTACAACGAAAACGCCCACGGCCGCGTTGTCAGGGCCGGCGACGTTGTGGCCGGCACGCTGCGGCGCCGCCGGCCTGACGGTCAGGTGAGCGATGAGAGCCGTTCCTTGACGATCATCGAGCCATCGACCTGGGTCTGGACGAAGCCGCGCTCCTCCAGGTCCTTCATGACGCGACTGACCATCTCGCGCGAAGCGCCGACCATCTTGGCCAGGTCCTGGCGCGAGATCTTGTCGCGCACCTTGAGGTTGCCCTCGCCATCGTCGACCGCGAATTCGAGCAGCGAACGCGCCACGCGGCCGTAGACATCCATCAGCGCCAGCGATTCGATCTTGCGGTCGGCATGGCGCAGGCGCGCCACCAGGCCGCGCATGATGTTGTAGGACATCGAGGAGTTCTCCGGCAGGCAGCGCGCGAAGGCGTCCCGGCCAAGCATCAGCACGTCGGTCTGGATCTCGGTGCGCACCGTGGCCGAATGCGGCTCGTCGTCGATCATGCTCATCTCCCCGACATAGTCGCCCGGATGCAGCGTCGCCAGGATGACTTCCCGGCCGCGGCTGTCGGTGCTCATGACGCGGGCGCGGCCGGTCAGGATGATGTAGAGCGCGTCCGACTTCTTGCCCTGTTCGACCACCACCTCGGCGCGCTTGAAGCGCTTCTTGACGATCGCGTCCGCGATGCTCGCGGACTGGGCGGGCGTGAGCGCTGCGAACAACGGCACGCGACGGAGCAACTCAAGATTGGACAACATCGACATTCATCAATCCCCGATACGGCGCGATTGCATCACCGATGGATTCATACAATCGCCCCCATTGAAAGGAGCCACCAGCCGGGCTTGAACCGAACGGTGATACTCCATATCTATCAAACACCCTGAAAATGTACACGCTGCTGCAGCGCCAATCCTAGGTTTTCTACTCATGTCATCCCCTCGCCACGCTAAGGTTCTCATTCTCGGCTCCGGTCCGGCCGGCTACACGGCGGCAGTCTACGCGGCGCGCGCCAACCTCGAACCGATGCTGATCACCGGCATGGCCCAGGGCGGCCAGCTCATGACCACCACCGAAGTGGACAACTGGCCGGCCGACGTCCACGGCGTGCAGGGTCCCGACCTGATGCAGCGCTTCCTGGAACACGCCGAGCGCTTCAAGACCGACATCGTCTTCGACCACATCAACAAGGTCGACTTCAGCCAGCGCCCCTTCACCCTGACCGGCGACAGCGGCATCTACACCTGCGACGCGCTGATCATCGCCACCGGTGCCTCGGCCAAGTACCTGGGGCTCGACTCCGAGCAGCATTTCATGGGCCGCGGCGTCTCGGGCTGCGCCACCTGCGACGGCTTCTTCTACCGCGAGCAGGGAGTCTGCGTGGTCGGCGGCGGCAACACAGCGGTCGAGGAGGCACTGTACCTGTCGAACATCGCCAGCAAGGTCACGCTGGTGCATCGGCGCGACAAGTTCCGCGCCGAGCCGATCCTGATCGACAAGCTGCACGCCAAGGTGGCCGAGGGCAAGATCGAGCTCAAGGTGCACAACACGCTGGAACAGGTGCTCGGCGACGACTCGGGCGTGACCGGCATCCGGCTCAAGAACACCCAGACCGGCGCCACCGAGGACCTGCAGCTCAAGGGCTGCTTCATCGCGATCGGCCACCACCCGAACACCGACATCTTCCAGGGCCAGCTCGAGATGAAGGACGGCTACATCCTGACCCGCTCGGGCCTGCAGGGCTTCGCGACCATGACCAGCGTGCCCGGCGTGTTCGCCGCCGGCGACGTGCAGGACAACATCTACCGCCAGGCCATCACCAGCGCCGGGACCGGCTGCATGGCCGCCCTCGACGCCCAGCGCTTCCTCGAGCAGGAGTAAGCGGCACCGCTGGAGCCAGGGCGGCGATTGGGCTATAATCCAAGGCTTTGCCGAAATTGACCCTTAGCGGGTCGGGGCGGCAAGCCGGGGTACCGCCACCCGTTTTCTGGCGAGGTCAAGCTGCAAACCACCCACGCAACCCTGCTGCGTTGCCTTGGTGCCAGCTGTTCAAGAAAGAGTGTCCAACATGGCACGCGTCTGCGAAGTCACGGGCAAAGGCCCGATGGTCGGAAACAATGTTTCCCACGCCAACAACAAAACCAAGCGCCGGTTCCTGCCGAACCTGCAATACCGTCGTTTCTGGGTCGAAACGGAAAACCGCTGGGTTCGCCTGCGGGTTTCGAGCGCTGCCCTGCGCCTGATCGACAAGAACGGCATCGACGCCGTGCTCGCAGACCTGCGCGCACGCGGCCAAGCTTAAGGAGCTGAATCATGGCAACGAGCAAAGGCGGACGCGAGAAGATCAAGCTGGAATCCACCGCGGGTACCGGCCATTTCTACACGACCAGCAAGAACAAGAAGACGATGCCTGAAAAGATGTCGATCATGAAGTTCGACCCGAAGGCGCGCAAGCACGTCGAATACAAGGAAATCAAGCTGAAGTAATTCGGCGCTTCCAATAAAAAACCCGCTGCGATCCAGCGGGTTTTTTGTTGCCCGTCAATTCTTGCAGGCGAGAAAAAGCCGGCTCGAGGCCGGCTTTTTCAGGGGGTGAGCCGCAGGGTCAGGCGCGGGCGGCACGCAGGCGGGTGGAGAACTCGCGCAGGCCGGCGATGCCGCTGGCCTCGGCGCGGTGGCACCAGGCGGCCAGGTCGGCGGCCAGCTGCTCGCGCGAATGCGAGGTGTTGAGC
>NZ_JASZYS010000026.1 GCF_030316845.1 Variovorax davisae | reverse complement strand
GGCGAAGATCAAGGTCGGCGACGCGCTGGCGCAGGGCACCGACATCGGTCCGGTGTCCTCGAAGTCGCAGCTCGAGCAGGACCTGGAATACATCGCGATCGGCCAGGGCGAGGGCGCCACGCTGGCCGCGGGCGGCGAGCGGCTCAAGCTCGAGACCGACGGCTACTACATGTCGCCGGCGCTGTTCAGCGAGTCGGCCGCGTCGATGCGCATCAACAAGGAAGAGATCTTCGGGCCGGTGGCGAGCGTGATCCGGGTGAAGAACTACGAGGAAGCGCTGGCCACGGCCAACGACACCGAGTTCGGGCTGTCGGCGGGCATCGCGACCACCTCGCTGAAGCACGCGACGCACTTCAAGCGCCACAGCCAGGCCGGCATGGTGATGGTCAACCTGCCGACGGCGGGGGTGGACTACCACGTGCCCTTCGGCGGGCGCAAGGGGTCGAGCTACGGGCCGCGGGAGCAGGGGCGGTATGCGCAGGAGTTCTTCACTGTCGTGAAGACGGCGTACACGCTCGCCTGAGGTCGACGGAATCAGGCTGCGGCCTGAGCCTGGCTACAGATAGTGCTGGCTCCAGGTCGCGATCAGGTTCGCGGCATAGACGGCGTCTTCCTTGCGGCTCAGCAGATGATCGGCCTTGTCCAGCGAGATGAAGCTCTTCGGATGCTTGGCCGCCAGGTAGATGCTGGTGGCGTTCGAGATGTCCACTGTCGTGTCGGATGGGGCATGCATCACCAGCAGGGCCTTGCGGAGCGCGGCCACCTTCTGGTCCAGGCTGTGTGCGGCCACGTCGACGAGAAAGTCGCGCTTGATCCGGAACGGCCGGCCCGCCAGTTGCACCTCGGCCTCGCCCTGGGACTGGATCGCATCGAGGCTCTGGCGAAACAGCCCCGTGACATGCGAAGGATCACTGGGCGCGCACAGGGTCGCCACGGCCCGCACTTCCGGCATCCGTGAGGCGCAAGCCAGCACGGCGGCGCCGCCCAGGCTGTGGCCGATCAACAGGCGGGGTGCCTCGTGCTGTTGCCGCAGGTGCTCGGCCGCCGCGACCAGATCGGCGATGTTGGAAGAGAAATTGGTGTTCGCGAACTCACCCTCGCTCGCGCCGAGGCCGGTGAAGTCGAAGCGCATCACGCCGATGCCATGCTCCGTCAAGGTCTGCGCGATGCGACTTGCAGCGAAGATGTCCTTGCCGCAAGTAAAGCAATGGGCGAAGAGCGCGAAGGCCCGCACGGGGCCGTCCGGGGTGTCGAGCCGCGCTGCCAGGCGTTGGCCGTCGGCGCCGGGAAAGTCCTCGCGCTGTATTTGCATGGGCATCGCTCCGAGTTGATCGGACCCATGTTGCGCGCGCGGCGAGCGTCGCGTCAAGCGCCCGGCAGCGCGCGCGCCTCGCTCTCATACCCCGGGAAGGACGCCTTCATCACCGCCCCGTTCAGGATCATCTCGGCCACCAGCACGCGCGTGGCCGCGTCGTACACGCGGGTGCGCACCCAGACCGATTCGGTGCGGGCGCTTTCGCTGAGCGCGATGATCTCGCGCTCGAGTTCGTAGTCCTGGTCGACGAAAAGCGGACCGTTCACCAGCCGGATCTCCTGGCCGGCGAACAGGCCGACCGCCGGCTTGCGTCCGCTCAGGCCCGACTGCGCCGAGGTGGCGCCGAGCAGCACGCTGATCATTTCGGTCGGGATGATCGGCCGGCCCCAGGGCGACTCGCCGCCCGACTCCCGCGTGTACCAAGGGCTCGGCTCGGTGATGACCTTCAGCTTGTCGGCCAGCGTGAAGGGATAGTGGTCGCCCATGTGGGTGTCGAAGCCCATGCGAACTTTCTCGACCACCGCCCCGCGCTGCCCGACCCGGAGGTCGCGGTTGATGACCAGCGCCGTCGGCGGCCGGAGCTTGGCGATGCGCAACTGCAGCTCGTGGGGCAGGCCCGTGGCGTCGCCGATGGACGCGGTGCCGGTCAGCACCGGCGTGCCGTCGCGCTTCTCCGCATGCAGGCGCACGAAGCGCTGCTGCGAGGGGTCGCGCTCGACGAAGGCCCGCACCTCCTCGCCTTCGACCACCATGTTCTGGTAGTGCGCGCTGATGCATCCGCTTTCGAACCAGGCCTGGCCGAACACGTGGTGCAGCAGGGGGTCGAACTGGCTGAAATGGGTCGGCCCTTCGATCGGACCGGCGCGCAGCCCCAGCCCCTCGGCCATGGCATCGTCGTGGATCGACTTGTGGCCGTCGTAGCGCTGCTCGGCGAGCATCTGTCGCGGCTGGCGCCACGGCCCGCAAAGGGCGGGGGCTTGGGTGAAGGCTTCGGTCATCGGTCGGGCCCTGGCTGGAGGTCGGCGATTCTAGGACGCCAGACCCCGCAGCCGAAGTCGCCCGCGAGACCGGGCCGCTCAGCCCCGGGCGCGCGCTGCGTTGCGCAGGTCGCGGATCTGGTCGTGGTTGCGCTGCGCGCCCGCAGCCTGCCGTTCGACCAGGGTGCGAACGTCGGGCGGCAGGTTCTGCTTCAACGCCTTGCGGTAGCGCGCGATGGCCGTGTCCTCGCCCCGCTCGCAGGACTCCAGGATCGACAACTCGCTGTTGGCGCCGAGCGATCCCTTCACGTGGACCCAACCGCGATGCAGCGCACCGGCGGCGGTGCCGCCATCGGCCGGCGTGCCGCCATAGGCGGCGATCATCTGCAGCAGTTCCGCCTCGGCCTGGCGGCAACCTTCGGCGCGGCTCGCGAACAGTTGCTTGGCCGCCGGAGATTCGACCTCCTCGGCGCAGGCCAGGAAGCCGTAGCCGCCATCGCGCGTGTTCTCCAGCAGATCGTTGAGGACATCGACGACCTCGTCGTTGGCCAGGGGTTCGCCGCGGGTGTCGAGCATGTCGTTGTCGAGTGCCATGGTGTCGTTCCTTTCAGGAGCCTTCACTTCAGTGAGCGAAGGCCGGTTGGGGACTCGAGGAGACTTCCTCGAGACATGGACTCACCATCGCCGCAATCCCGGGCCCGGGCCGTCAGCCGCGGGGCCCGGCGCGTGTAGAGCCATCCCCTACAGCGTCTTGGTCAGCATCAGGATGAAGCGGGTCTTGTTGGGCGAGAAGGTGCTCTGGCCGAAGGTGACGCCGTTGACGTCCACGCCCGGGTTGGTGACCACGTTGAACGCGCTCTGCTCGCTGCCGCCCTGGATGTAGCCGCCCAGCGTCAGGCCGCTGCCGAAGTCGTAGGCGGCGCCGACGTTGTAGTCGAGGTAGTCCTTGTAGCCCAGGCTGCGGATGTCGCTGGTGAAGAAGGTGTAGCCGACCGCCGCCTTGAACGTCACCTTGGGAACGATCTCCTTGGTGTAGGCCAGGTTCAGGTAGCCGGTGTTGGTGCCGTCCAGGCCCGAGCCGCCCTTGTTGCCGGCGTAGTTGAAGTAGTCCTTGGACACGGTCCACGAATACTTCGCGGTGAAGGCGCCGAAGGACTCGTTGGCCCAGGTGCCCGCGCCGTAGATCTCGGTCGTGTTGCCGGCGGTGCTGCCCGGGTAGACATAGGTCAGGACGCCGACGTCCCAGTCAATCGGGCCGCCCTTGAACTTGTAGCCGCCGTAAAAGTCCATCTCGATCGAGTTGCCCTTCATCCAGTTGACGCTGGAGTTCCAGTTGCCGACATAGAAGCCGCTGTCGCCGAAGGCGTAGTCCAGGCCGCCCTGGATCGCCGGCTTGAAGTAGCTGTCCTTGGCGAAGTCGTTGTTGCCGATCATGTCCTGGTCCTGGCCACGGAACTTGTAGTTGGTCGTCAGCGCGACGTTGCCCGCGAGCTGGGCGCTCGCGAGCATCGGCAGGCTCATCAGGGCGGCGATCGAAAGGATTCTGGCTGTCACGTGGTGCATGGCTCGAAGAGCGAATTGAAGAAGCAGCGAGCCTACGATCGCGCGCATCAAAACCGCGTAAAGAACGAGGCCCTCCGCGTAAGGATTCCTTCGGGAAAATCCGGGTGTCTCGCACACGACGAAGCGGCGACGCCGCCTCGAAAGAAGGAGTACAAATGCGTCGAGGGAAGAGGAAAGACGCAGACGCCTCTTCAGCGCAGGGTCCAGTGAAAGGAGGGCAGTCATGGCCAGACATCTCGCGGTCGGGGATTCATCCGGACCGCTTGCCATCGCGAGCGCCAGCTACTACAACCCGACCGGCGTGCTGCTGACGCCCGGCGAGACCTACGAGATCGCCGCCGACGACAGCCGATGGGTCGACTGGCACCTGGCCTCCAGCGCCGACGGCCGCATCGAGCCCAGCCTGATCCAGTCGATGGCGCATTGGGCGCTGCGTTGCAAGGAGGGCCGCTGGTTCCAGCTGATCGGCGCCGTCGGGCGCTCCGACGCCTGCATGTTTCCGATCGGCATGCATGCCGCCTGGACCTACACCGGGCAGAGCGGCGACGCCGACCCCGAGCTGTGCCTGTTCGCCAACGACGCCTGGTTCGCCTACCTCAACAACCACGGCTCGGTGAAGGTGACGATCAAGCGCGTCGGCTAGGACGTGGCCTCGGTCGGAAGCGCGGGTCCGGCGACGGCCGACCGATCGATAGAATCCAGCCGGCTTCTTTCCATTCAACGGACCGGAGGATTCGAACATGACCGTGCGCCAGGGGGGCAGATTGCTGGTGGTGGCCGTCGCGGTGCTTGCCGCGGCGTCGACGCAGGCGAGGCCGTTGAATCTGTTCAACGCGATGCGTGACACGCCCATCACCCGATTCAGCAGCGCCGATGTCGACCTCATGACCCGCACGGTCCACCAGGCGCTCGACAGCGGCGCGGACGGCGTGGCGGTCACCTGGGAAAACCCGCGCGGCAGCAGCGGCGGCAGCGTCACGCCGGGCAAGGACCCCCAGGACAGGGCGAATTGCCGGGTGGCGCGGATCGAGAACCGGCACCGAAGCCTGCAGAACGCCGGCAGCTATCTGTTCTGCAGGAGCAAGGGCCAGCCCCAAGGGGCGTGGCAGGTGGTCGAACTCTTGCCCCGCTGAGGCACCGGCGCCGGGCGCCCGGCCGGCGGTCCGAGTTGCTTGAAGACGACTCCATTGCCAATTTTTCATCCGAATTGAGGATGGGTGTCCTGTTCCGTATTGCGCTGCGGACCGGAGCGTCTTAACTTGTCATCATGGCCGGCAATGCCGCCGGCTGCGACAGTCACGTTTGCAGCGAGGCTCCGTCATGATGATTGCAATGCTGGTTTTGATGGCCTTGGCCCTGCGCGCTTTCTACCTGGAAGCCTGGCTGGCCAGTTCGGTCCCGATCCGCAAGGACCGACGGGGCTGCCTCGGCGTCGAGGTCCGGCGCCGGGTGGGCATGCACGAGATACCGGGCCATGTCTCGGAATTCCCGGTGCCGCGCGAAGAGCGAATTCGGGTATCTCGCCTGCTCGGGATCGCGCTCTGGCACGACGAAATGAGCGTCGCCTTGCCGAGCACGGCTTGCGAGTGCTTCGAGAACATCGCCCCGCAGGACTTCGACCGCCAATTCCCCGACTGGCTGCGGCTGGCGCGCCATTCGGCCTAGGCGCATACTGGTGCGGCGCGGCGCCATGGCCGCCATGGCGCGCGTCGACCGTCCGAGGATTCACATGCCGCTCTTCATCATCGAACGCAATTTCGCCGAGCAGCTCGAGATCGACGACGACGGCGTGGTCGCCATCACGAGGATCAATGGCGACGTCGGCGTCAACTGGCTGTTCTCGTTCCTGAGCGCCGACAAGCGCAAGACCTACTGCCTCTACGAAGCCAAGGATCCCGAGGCGATCCGCGAGGCCGCCCGGCGCGCCAACGTGCCGGCCGACGTGATCGTCGAGGTCTCGCAGGCCTACGGCGCGGCGATCGGCGGGCTGCGGGCGCAGGCCGCGGCGGGCGCCGCGGGCTGATAGTCAATCCGGCCGCGGCCGATGGTCAGGTCTGACTATTTGCGTGCGGCCCGGCGGAGCCTACAACGGAGCCCGTGGTTCACGTTCCTCCGGACGTGCCACCCACCGGAGATCCGCCATGCTGAACCCAGAGCAACTGACCCCGTTTTCCGCCTCCCTGCGCGGGCGCATCGTGCAGCCCGGGGACGCCGACTACGATGCCTCGCGCCGCGTCTACAACGCGATGATCGATCGCCGCCCGCGCCTGATCGTCCATTGCCGCGACGTCGCCGACGTGATGCACAGCGTCGACTTTGCCCGCGAGCAGTCGCTGCTGCTGGCCGTGCGCGGGGGCGGCCACAACGGCGGCGGCCTGGGCACCTGCGACGACGGGCTGGTGATCGACCTGTCGGGGCTGAACGGCATCCGCGTCGATGCCGCGGCCCGCACCGTGCGGGTCGAGGGCGGCTGCACCTGGGCCGACGTGGACCACGCCACCCACGCCTTCGGCATGGCCACCCCCTCCGGCATCATCGGCACCACCGGCGTGGGCGGGCTGACGCTGGGCGGTGGCCTCGGCCACCTGACGCGCCGCTGCGGCCTGTCGGTGGACAACCTGCTCGAGGCCGACGTGGTGCTGGCCGACGGCACGCTGGTCACCGCCAATGCCGAGCAGCATTCCGAGCTCTATTGGGCGCTGCGCGGCGGCGGCGGCAACTTCGGCGTCGTGACCTCCTTCCTGTTCCGGCTCCACCCCATCGACACGGTGGTCGCCGGGCCGACCTTCTGGGCGCTGGAGCAGGCCGGCGACGTGATGCGCTGGTACCGCGACTTCATCCTGGCGGCGCCGGAGACGCTGAACGGCTTCTTCGCCTACCTGACGGTGCCGCCGGTCGATCCCTTCCCCGCTGCGCTGCAGGGCCGCAAGGTGTGCGGTGTCGTCTGGTGCTTCACGGGCGACCTGGCGGAGGCCGACGCCGTGTTCAGGCCGGTCGCCGAATTCGGGCCGCCGCTGATGCACGGCGTCCAGCCGATGCCGTTTCCGGCGCTGCAGGGGGCCTTCGACGCCTTGTTCCCGCCCGGCGACCAATGGTATTGGCGCGCCGATTTCGTCAACCAGCTGAGCGATGCGGCGATCGCCGAGCACCAGCGCTTCGGCCCCGAGATGCCGACCCCGCAGTCGACCATGCACCTCTATCCGATCGACGGCGCGGCACACCGGCCGAAGGCCGGCGACACGCCGTTCGCCTACCGCGAAGCGAACTGGGCCGAAGTCATCGTCGGCGTCAGCCCGGATCCGAAGGATGCCGCGCGCATCACGGCCTGGACCAAGGACTACTGGAACGCCCTGCATCCCCATTCGGCCGGCGGGGCCTACGTGAACATGATGATGGACGAAGGCGACGAGCGGATCCGCGCCTCGTACCGCGACAACTACCCGCGGCTGGTGGCCGCCAAGCGTCGCTACGACCCGAAGAACTTGTTCCGCGTGAACCAGAACATCCGCCCCGAGTAGGCGGCTACGGCTTCAGCAGGCCCTCGCGGTTGGCGAAGGCCGCCGCCTCGGTCCGGTTGGCGGTGTAGGTCTTCTCGAGGATGCTGCGCACGTGGTTGGCCACGGTGTTCGGGCTGATCCCCAGCACCTGGCCGATCTCGCGGTTGTTGCGGCCCATCGCGATCAGGCGCAGCACGCCGACCTCGCGCTCGGTGAGCCCGCAGGGATGGCCGGCGGCGGGGATGGCCACCGCTTCGTCCAGCGCCTGCGCCAGCGCCTCGATGCGCGGCGTCAGCGCGTTCATCCCCAGGGCCACGCTGTCGGCGAGCGCATCGGCGAGCAGGGCGCGCGCCTGCTCCCGGTCGCCGGGTTCGGCCCGCCGATGCAGCATCTGCGCGTAGTCGTGGCGGCCGTGGGCGAGCCAGACGCGCGCGCCGGTCTGGCGGTCCATCGACAAGGCGGCCTCGAAATGGAGCTGGGCGAGGTCCCACTGCCCCATCACCGAGGCCAGGCCGCCGAGCAGCCGGTCGGTCGAACCCATGCAGGGACCGCTGGAGTCGCCGAGCAGGTTGGCGCCCGCGTGGCCGCGCAGCTGGCCGTACATCAGCGCGGCATGCTCGGCATGGCCCAGGTGGACGCAGAGCTCGGCCGCGAAGATGACCAAGGTCAGCGTGCCGCCATCGGTGGGCGGGCGCGACAGGCGGGCCCAGGGGAGGGTGTCGAACACGGCCTGGCACTCGTCGCGCATGCCGAGCTCGGCATACAACAGCGCCAGGCCGGGCAGCCAGGTCTGCGAGGCCGGCGTTTCGCGCACGAACTGCTGCAGCATCGGCAGCGCCTCGCGCAGCCGGCCCTGCTCGCGCCGCAGGCAGAACATCTGCATGCCGAAGGCGCCGACGGCCTTGTCCTCGGCGACGCGTCTCCCGACCTCCAGTGCCTGGACGGCCCAGCGCTCGGCATCTTCGAAACGCCCCTCGTTGAGGGCCACCAGCACCTCGATGTGCCGGCAGAGCGAGAGCCAGTAATGGGCGCGCCACTGCGCCGACAGCAGCAGGCCCTGGTCGCGCACGCGGCCGAGCGCGGCGACGTCGCCGACCCGGATCAGGTCGCACAGGTAGAACGCCAGCAGGCTCGGGATGCGCTCCGGCATCGCCAGCTCTTCCGCGATCGCCCAGGCCTCGGCCGCCGCCGCGATGCGCTCGGCCAGCAACTCGGGCCAGTAGCCGGCCGCGGCGATCGCCGAGAGGGCCAGATAGAGGCTGCGCATGTCGTCGATCTGGCGCGCCAGTTCGACCGCACGCCGGTGCGCCTCCTTGGCCTCGGCGGCGCGATCGCAGTAGATGTAGGCCACGCACAGCCGGCTCAGCAATTCGACCCGGGTCGCGTCGTTGCCCTGGTGCAGGGCGATCGCCTCCAGCAGCAGGGCCACGGCAGCCTCCCCCGACTGGCCCGCCTGCGTGCTGCTGTTGGAAAAGCCGATGGCGGCGCGGGCGAACTGGGCGCTCAGTCCGCATTGGCGCGCCAGCTCGGCGGCCTGCCGGTAGGAAGCCACCGCCGTCTCCGGCACGGCGCACCAGAGCTCGGCATCGCCGAGCGCCGCCATCACGTCGCAGCGCTGCACCAGGTCGTGCGGCAGATGCCGGTCCAGCAGCTGCAGCGCCAGCCGCAGCAGGCGTGCCGCTTCCTCGAAGGCCAGCAGCCGCGCCGCATGGCCGGCGGCGCGCCGGGCGTAGGCGAGGGCCTTGGTCGCGGCGCTGCCCGGGCCGGCCTCGCTGAAGTGATAGGCCAGCTGCGACCACACCATGACGTCTTCGTCGCCGTGGTCCTGCTCCAGCGTCTCGCCGATGCGCAGGTGCAGGCGCGCGCGGCGCATGGCCAGCATCTCGTCGTAGAGCGCATCGCGGATCAGGGCATGGCCGAAGCGGAACTGCTGGGTGTCCGGCACCGCTTCGATGATCTGTTCGCCCATGGCCTCTTCCAGCGCCTGCAGCAGTTCGTCCTCGGACTTGTCGGCTTCGAGCCGGGCCAGCAGGGGCAGGTCGAAACTGCGGCCGATGCAGGCCGCGGTCGACAGCAGCCGGGCCGCCGGGGTCGACAGGCGGTTCAGCCGCCGGCCGATCACTTCACGGACGCCGGTCGGGACCCGGGTCAGCAGCCGCGCGTCGTCGACCGCCGCATGGCCTTCGTGCGGCGCCCGGGCCGAGATCATGTAGCGCAGCATTTCCTCGAGGAACAGCGGGTGCCCTTCGGTGCGGGCGTGGAGTGCATCCACCAGCTTGGCGCTGGCCGTGCCGCCGCTGGCGGCGACCGCGAACTCCGCGGTCTCGCGCGCGCTCAGGCCCTGGAGCTCGATGCGCTGGCAGGCCGGCGAGCGGGCGAGCTCGGCCAGGGTCTCGAACAGCGGATGCTGGCGCGACAGCTCGGTGTCCCGGTAGGTGCCGACCATCAGCATGGCGCAGTCCTCCAGTTCGCCCGCCACGAAGGAGAACAGCCGCAGCGAGGTGGCGTCGGCCCAGTGCAGGTCTTCGAAGATCAAGAGGATGGGCTGACGCTGCGCCGCCCGGCGCCAGAACCCGGCGATCGCATCGAACAAACGAAAGCGCGATTGCGCCGAATCGACGACGGAGGCGTCGCCCGGCGGGGTGGCGAACTGCTCGGCCACCTCGGGTGCGATGCTGGCGATGTCGGCCAGCCCGGCCCCGAGCGTCTGGGCCATGACGGGGTCGCCGCTGCCGCGCAGGTAGCCGCGGATCAGTTGCCGCCACGGCCAGTAGGGCGGCGCGCCGGCTTCCTCCAGACAGCGGCCCCAGAGCACCAGCGTGCCGCCGTCCTGGGCGTGCAGGGCCAGTTGCTGGGTCAGGCTGGTCTTGCCCATGCCGCTGGAGCCGGCCAGCAGGACGATCCGGCCGAATCCCTTGCGAGCGCCCCTGAGCGCGCTCTGGAGCTGCGCCAACTCGGCCCGGCGGCCCACGAACAGGCCGGATGGGCGCGGGCTGGCGCGGGGCGGGGGCGCGGTCGCCGGCGCGTCCGCGCCGCGGCCCGGATGGACCGCGAAGGCGTGGATCGGCCGCGCGATGTTCTTGAGCGGCTGTTCGCCCCGGTCGGCGAAGCTCGCGTCGACCCGGCTGCCGACGGCACCGCGCACCGCGTCCGAGACCACGATGCCGCCGGGTTCGGCCAGCGCCTGGAGCCGTGCGGCGACGTTGACGCCGTCGCCGTAGACCGTGCCGTCCTGCTTCTCGATGACGTCGCCCAGGTGGACGCCGATGCGAAACGGCAGCCGCGGCCCGTGTGCGCCAGGTGCTGCGGTCTGGGCGAGGTCCTGCTGGATCGCGATCGCCGCGGCGACCGCGCCGGTGGCGGTTTCGAACACGGCGAGGATGGAATCCCCCGCCATGTCGATGACCCGGCCCTGGTTGGATTCGATCCGGGCCCTGAAGCGCCCGCGGGCGGCGTCGAGCGCCGCCAGCGTGGCGTGCTCGTCGCCGGCCATCAGCCGCGAAAAGCCGGCGGCATCGGCGCAGAGGATGGCGATGAGTCGCTGCCTGACCGATGTTTCGTCCATGGCTGTGCGGCCTTCGTCGTTGCAAACGGGAACTGCGGTATTGAAGCACGCCAGCCCGCCCTTGCGGCGGTGATTCCCGGCGCCTTCCCTGTGAGAAGATTTCCGGCCTCGCCATTGCCCTACACGGCCCGCCTCCTCAGGCTCACAGCCCGTGCCGGCGAAGGCATCGACAGTGCAGGGAACGCAACAAAGGAGCGACGCCATGGAATCAGACAACGTGAAGACCCCCGCGCAACTGGCGGACGAGGCGCGCCAGGTCGGCCGCGATGCGGTCGAGGCGGCGCAGGGCTATGCCGCCGAAGCCCGGCGGGTCGGTGCCGACGCGATGCAGTCGATCCGTCCGAGCATCGAGGACGCCAAGGCCACCGGCCGCGAGGGCTTCGACACCATGCGGGGCATCGCCGGCGACGCGCGGGACATCGCGGGCGACGCCGCCGCCACCGGCCGCGCCTATGCCAAGGATGCGGTCAACGCCGCCGGCAAGAAGCTCCACGACGCCCAGGGACGCGTGCAGCGCAGCCGGGAAGCCTGCGCGCAGTTCATTGCCGACGAGCCCGTGAAGGCGACGCTGATCGCGGCCGCCTCCGGGGCGGTGCTGACCACCTTGCTGATGTCGGCGCTGCGCGGCCGGCGCCGCTACTAGGCTGCTACTGCACCGGCACCAGGATCGCGTCGCCGGTCGCCACCAGCTTGCGCGCGGCGCCGGGGGCTTCTTCCGCGAACAGTTCGGCGCAGGTGAACACCTGCGTGCGCCCGGCCTTGACCACCCGCGCCCGGGCCACGAAGCGCTGGCCGATGGCGGGCCGCAGGCAGTTCACCGAGAAATGCGAGGCCATCACCCGGCCGGCCAAAGTGCTGGCGGCGAAGCCGCAGGCGGTGTCGATCAGCGCGCCGATCAGTCCGGCATGCAGGAAGCCGCTGTACTGGCCGGCCTCCTCGCGCCACGGCATCCCCAATTCGACGTCGCCGGGGCTGGCGCTGAGCACCTCGAAACCGGCCCAGCAGTTGAATTTCGCGCTGGCGTTCACGGCCTGGATGGCGGCCAGCAGCGCCGGCCCGGTGGCGGGAGGGGGCAGGCTTGCGTGGACAAAAATCCGTTGACACGCGGGAACGGCTAAGCCGTTGATTTTAATAGGTCGGCCAAGATGCGGACATAACAATGTATACAACACCCCAGACAACACTTTGTTTGCACTGTGCGAGAAGCCGACGGAAGGTAACAACTGCATCAACAGCTTATTGACATCCTCCAATGGCGGGTCGAAGTTGAACGCCCATCTCCGGCGAGACGCGCAACGTGCAAGACATAGGCGGCATGGCAGCTGAGGGGTGCACTCGGTTTTCACGGGCCGGCGGGCGACGTTCTGGAACTCCTATCCAACGCTGCTGTGGAACGATACCCGCGGCGGAGAAGACGCTAGGGCAACCAAAAACGCGGACAGCATCCGGCGATCCGGTTTTTCTGCACGAACGCGCGGTCCTCGTGATGCGTATCACGGGGAATCAGCGGGGGCGCTCTCATTGTTCCTTCGCTGCGCCAATGTCTCTCGCACACGCCTCCGGACAAAAACTGCATGGTATCGATCGGCCCCATAGGAGTTCCACGGAGGAGGGATCGCTGGCGTCCTGGACCAGTACTCAAGAATGGTCTTGCCGTCTTCGGGTCTGCCTATAACCGTAGGTGCCTGCAAATCGCGCAACTCAACGAATACTCCCGACGATGCGGTTCCGCCGACTAATCGCTGCTCCCAGCGATAGAGAAACCATTCCGCCTCATGCATTCGAACCGCGAAATCTGCGAGTTGCGAAGGGGTGACGGGGGGGCTCTCTACCGTCTCGGGCTTTGTCGAAAGGGTGGAACGCTCCAGCAATCGTCCAGAAAGGTCTGGTCTTGTTTGTGCTCTCCGACGGTCAGCTTCGCGTTTGTACTCCTCAAGCAAGCGCCTGAACATGCCCACCGTATGGAGTCTCTTGCAACCGCAAATCTGTTTTTCCCCTCGCTGGCCGTGGAGCGATCTAAGAAAATAGTCTGCCATTCCGAATCGAATTCATCACGAAGACACGCGACCGTTTCAGCGCACTGAGTATGGCCATCCTCCATTCGGGCCAAAAGAGATTCAATTCTGCCGTCGGGATCAATTTCTTTTGGGTCGTGGCCATACTTCAAGAGATGGGAATTCAGCGTATTGTGCCGAGGAAAATCTTCAGTTTCTAGGAGCGTGAGCTTCTTGGTGTGTTCGATACCAGATACTTCTTCTGAAAAGTAGCTCTCAATCCCACACGATACCCGGAGTGCGGCATTGTCCATCGGTAAGATTAACTTGGGTCTGCGTTTGTTAGTAACGCAACTCATCATCTTTTTAAACGCTACGATTGGTGCATCTGCCTGCATCAGCGCAAACTTTCCGTTAAAGGGCGAGGCGCCGGCGTTGTTGAATTGACGATATAGCATTCGACTGAGTAGGCGTCCCTCACGCTGTTTTGCGAGTCTATTCAACTCGATAAGTCTCTCCTTCGGATGAAGAAAGCATCGATCAAGCCATGGCACCGTATGTAGCCATGAGTGGTAGTTCAAATCAAGACAAACTTGGCACACGCACCCGAACTTAGGCATCCTTTGAGTTTCATCGCGAGCGAACATCAGCTGAGAATCACCCACAAATGGCAACGGTCGGTCCTCGAGGGTTTTTGTCACCGATGCTGGTTCTCCCAGGATTTTTGAAAGATTTGAGTTTGGTGTAAGCAATAAAAAACTGAAATAAGTGTCGATTGACACGAAATTGCATATGGCTAGCTTCGCTGCCACCGAAGACCGTGACTCAAAATGTCGAAGCGTACCCGGCAGCCAATTACTCCACATTGGATTTTTCCTTCCTTTGTCCTTTTTTCTCCTCTTTTCCATTCATTTTGACGCCGGCTACAACACCCTCGCCATTTTTTGTATATACAAATTCGTAGTATCCGCATTGTTCGACCGCCAGCGTCGCAAACTCCGGAGCAACGACAGCAATTTCTTTATCTGTGTTTGCCAAGGTTGTCAGAAATGTCGTTGTCGCCGCCGCCACATGATGCATCGGCACCGTTATGGAGTCGGACTTATCCACGCGAATTTCATTCCAGATCTCTTGAAACGTCGTCCACATGGTAGCGGCGTGAGCTTGCAAACTGAACTCAGGATCATCAACAAATTGAGAAACAAGAGGCAGGCGTTCTCGTTGCGGAAAGATGACCTCGTCGAATCCCTTTAAGCAGCCTCTAAACTCGTCGAGCGTTGTAATTCCTTGAAATACTGCCTCTGATGATAGAAAGCGGTCCACAATTTGATTGTGGGATCTCTTCATCAGTTCTTCCTTTGTCTTCTGAAGTTCAGGCTGTCCAAAAAAATAAAAAATACTCTAACCTTGTTTTCAATGGCTTCGTTCGCGACGTCTATAACCCATCGCCAATGGAAAAGCTTGAACGCTTGCGCTTCATCAAATGAAACGATGACCATATGCAAGGGGCTTCTTTTTGCCATGAGTATCAACATGGTGTTGAGCTTGTCCCGTTTCTCATACGCCGTCCCCGAAAGCGCATCCGTATGCTTACCAATCACTAGTAGATGTTGAAAAAAATCTTTCTCTCCAGGATGGTCTTGCGATCTCATTGGCACGTGCAAGTATGGGATCGATGTGCCGTAAAACTTCCCAATCGCCTTAACGCACCATTTAATGGCACACGTTTTTCCCAATCTTGGGAGGCCTGTGATCATGCCTCCTTTCGATCCCCGCATGATCCATCCAAGAATAATTTTAAATAAGGCTTGAGTCGGCGCGGTCGAAAGATGAAAGGCAACGCCATCCATTATTTGAGCGCTGATTCTTGCTAGCTTTCGTCGGCGAGCTTGTTCGAGGGCTGTCATAGCGTTCCTATATCTTTCAAGAAATCATCAACCGCCAATGACGGTACCGATGGGAGGGAGTGCAGGCGTTGATAAGTTTCTGCGCGCAGCTCGTTCGAATCTGCCTCGCTTGCGGATCTGGCAATGTCACGAGCGATCACGGCCTTTTTGCGCGCTTGAGGCGCCGACTTTGAAGGCTCGGAGGCGTGGAGGAGCAGTGCTCTCGTTATGTCCGAGGCGCGGGAGGTCAAGGTCTTTATGTCCTCGTCCACAAAGGTCCATCCCCGCGTGGCCAGATGATGCGGCGCGTGGCTCCATCGTGACTCAATTCTGACTGCCCCTAGAATCTCCCCTGTTGCCAGAAGAATGAGTTCAAGCGTGCGGGGATCATCCGCAGAGCCCATTGCCATTGCCTCTTTGCCGACAATGGAAGGAATGCGATTAAGACAACCACCGTAATAGCGGGCGTTTTGCCAGCGCACGACTGGAGACTTCCCGTCTTGAGAAATTGTCACGGTTTCAAACAAGTCGTATTTGAAAACGGTTCCGTGCAAACCTTGCGGAACTCGACGAAGCTCACAACCTCGAGCTCCCGCGAGCTCAACGAGTAGTTCAAGTCGCGTGCAGTTATAGCCCGTTGCCTTGGCGTTGTTGTGAGCTGCGAGGAGCACATCAACTGCGTCTTCAATATGATTCAAACTGAGAACTGGTTTGCTTTTCCAATGATTGAAGGCTGCCTTTTGCAATATTCCAAACAAACCTTCCACGGATGCCCGATAGTTCGGTGAAGAAATCGGGCCAAAAATTGGGGCAGCATTGACCCCATTCTCTAGTGTAGACAGGGTCAAGTTTGCGAGGTTTGCCTTGGCGTTGTCGACATGAAATTCATCGAAACAAACGTAGGCGAGGCCTGGAAGTGCAGCGGGGAAAGTTTCTCCTGGTTCGTATTCAAGACCAAGAAGAGTAAGCGATCTGCGCTGGTTGGGAACGAGCGCATGACGCACAGCCCGAAGCACATCCGATGCGGAATAGTTCGCTCCTAGCGCGATTGAATATCCAAGAACGGTCTGCGTAACTCTTTCGACTATGGCGATAAGCCATATCCTTTTTGCTCGAATTCTTGTAAACGAATTCGGAATCCTTCCCGGAATTTCGATGTAGTAATCAATGTCGATCGAATAGCCGTCGCATTCGACTTGAGCATATACTTCGGCGATGTCCTTCACTAGATCTGATCTTGTCTCGATCCATCCGTCTCGTGTCGCTTGCTCCTGATGCTCCTTTTTTTCCCGCAGCTTGGCGACATATCTGTTCAAAGTTTTTCTACTTGGCAGATCGTTTGGATGTATTTGTTCACGCGCAACAGCGGCGTCGAATTCTGAATAAATAAGAACTGCCGGTATGGGAGTCTCCACCTTTTCACCAGTAGAATAGGTTTGATGAAGAACCAAGTCCTCAAGTATTCTGCGCAGGCGAGGGTGGCTTTGTATCAGTCGGCTGAAGCTCCCAGGCTTGCCACCTCCTGCGCCCGGCGCAAACAATGTCCTGACCTTATTCTCGGTCTCTAGGCGCTCGTGTTTCTTGGCAACTCGATGCCCGAAATACTTACCATCACGAAGGGTGATCGCGCGTTTGATAAGCGTATGGAACCTGACCCTTGACAATTTCGCTCGCTTCGCCGCTGCCTCGACAGTCCCTCCCGTAGCGTAAACTTTTAAAGCGGATTGGATCCTGTTAAAACGTGTCTTGTGCTCGCCCTTCAGATTTAGTTGCTCTGCGGGTGGCCATTGTTTCAGAATCTCCTGAATTATTTTTCTGCTCATCGCAAAAAGATGTTTGATTTTGAAAATTCGGTTGACGGACTGAAGGGTTTTGCATCGATGTCCGCGTGCAAATTTCCCATGTAGAGCATATGGGCCAGAGATGTCTTTAGCAGAGTTGGGTCTATCTGTGGAAATAAATGGACTAGTTCGGTGAGATTCCGCTTTTGTACAATGCTGAAAGATTTAAAAATTGCTTGCTCCAATGCAACGTTCGGCCCATGTCCGGGGACGCAGATGTATCGGAGGAGCTTTTCTCTGCTAATCTGACCCGTGGCGTTGCGATCGAGTTCATTTGTACGCCATTGGCGGATTTGTAGCTCGAGCCTTTCCACCCATTCACGCACCGCGACATCCTTGGGCGCGGCAATCAGTGGGGTGAAGTGCAACGTGACCCTTCCGTCTTCAGCCGAAGACGCCGCTGCCGCTTGAACGCAGGTGTTCTGTTCGTTCGGCAGATAGAGCGGTGGCGGTTCGAAGTTGTATTTGATCACTTTTCGATCGAATTCAAATTTCGCCCAAAGAACGTATCGTTCGTCTCGATAAACGTACACTCTGTCTTGCATTTTGAAGGAGTAGGGTATTGCGACGAGGGCAGTCGCGTACTTCCGTTCATGAGTTGGGCGTCGCAGCATCTCGGCTACCAAACTAGTTCTCGGCTGCAATAACGCACCGGCGTCCTCCTCACGGCTGTCACGCTCGCTCATTCCCGGGACCACGTTCTGTGGCTCCGCGAACTTGCGACATCGGTTTCTCTATCTATTGCCATTTCTGCTTCTCGAGTCGGGTGATCTATTTTTTCTGAGGCCGGCCGATTGGGTAATGCGAGTAAACCCTAGAGGATATGTCACGAGGCTGCGCGCATAAGGTTATGAACCGAATATTGTGAAAACAACAATAATTGATTGAATAAAACCGTTCCGCTCCTGTGGTGCTTCGAAAGTTCTTTCAAGAGAGGCTTGTATTTGGTCTTTTGGACAAGAATTGAATATTGGATCCCTTGCAGAGTTAGAGTTGGCGAGCGCGGCGTTGCGGTGCGCCACAGTTTGCTGCTCGTGTTTTTCGGCTGCGCTGATACCGTCTCGCCGGCTTTGCCGTCAGGTAGCCGATGCGGGCGAGCCGGTGCGCGGGATGCTCATCGAAGCCGTGGGCGCCGCTTCGGGGCGGTGGAGGCGGTTCCTGCAGGCTACGAACTGGAGTTCCTGAGCGACCACGGTGGTGACTACATCGCGGTGGAGACGCGGGCGCTGGCACGCTCGCTGGGCCTGAAGCCCATCAACACGCCCGTATGCAGCCCGCACTGCAACGGCATGGCCGATAGCTTCGTGATTGCCTTCACGCTCGACTACGTGGCACGCATGGATCTGCGTGAAGCACTGTACTGGCGCAGTTGCCGGCGGCCTTCGACCACTTCAACGAGGTGCATCCGCACTCGTCGTTCAAATCGCGCTCGCCTCGGGAGTTCAGGCGGCAGCAGGCCGCGGTGACTGACTAGGCGCTTTGTTGCGAACAGGGCGGGGCCGGGAATACGGGGGCAACATCAGACGCCAATGGCGATAACTGGCCGCTTACCGACCCCGATCGTCGCGTTGGCGCAACGTGCGTACCCAGGAGCCCCGTCTTCAAGACATCGACGTGTGGCTTGCTGCGGCCGTTACGCGATCCGTCGGGTTTGACCGTGCCTTGACACCCGTCGCGCGAAGTGGCCATTCCGTGACCGTCGGCGCCGATGGCTTGACAAGTTGATCCTTCAGTAGTTCGCCGCCGCCAGACGTGCCTCAATGAACGTTGCGACCTACCTACGAGAGTCGCAGCTAGCCTTGGGGTCCGTCGCCACCATCGACTTGCCGCCGTGGTTTCGCGTGGGCACGCATGGTGGATTTGCGCTGCCCTTTAGGAACAGCCACTTTCTCCGCTCTCTCCACTCTCTCCTGCGCCGCAGGAGGATGCAGTCGAACGTGTCGGAAAAACTTGGAGGGCTCCAATTGAAGACCTCCCAGGATCCGCATCACCACTGCGAACGAGGGGTTCTGCTTGCCCTGTTCCAGAGAAAGAACATAGGTTCTGGTCAGTTCAACCTCGTTCGCAAAATCCTCTTGCGAATATTCCAGTCGCTGGCGCTCGTAGCGAACGGCCGCACCAAACATCTCGCTGTAGCTCGCTGTTTCGTTGACAACCAGATGGGGTAGTCGGCGCCTACTGGGCGTGCTCGCGCCCACCATCTCGGCAGCGCTTCTGGGTTTGAGATGAAGCTTTCGGAAAAACGACTCGGGTGCCGTTTCGAGGCCTTCCAGAATCGCCATCAGACTGCCCAGCGTCACGTTCTTTGCGCCGCGTTCCACGTGTCCGACATAGGCGCGGCCCAAGCCCACCTGCGCCGCGAACCGCTCCTGAGAGATCTTTGCGTGCTCCCGTGCTTCACGCACCAGTTCACCCAGCATTTGCAGGTAGTCGTCATGTGGCGTGCTCGGCGAGGCTGTTTCCATCGGAGCGGCATGCTCCATCCCTGTGCTCGGCAAGGCCACTCTAAACAGGACGGTTCTTGTCAAGACGACGTCCTAGAGATAACATATTGTCAGCACGATTTGCCCTGCCTTCACTGGAGCGATCTGTTCCCAATTGGAGTCGCGAGGCCAATCAGGATGAAGTGAATTTTTGGCGAAAAGACAAAAAGTGAAGCGGATTATCAGAATCACCATCGGTCAATCGAACGAGATGTCGTTTCCGAAGGGATGCCGCGGCGCAGAGGTCGCGCGCAACTCGCCGACCCATGGATCGAGATTCGAACCGGCGCTGAGCGCCGAACGCCCGGCGGGAGGAACGCAC
Source organism: Variovorax davisae (assembly GCF_030316845.1). GTDB lineage: Bacteria > Pseudomonadota > Gammaproteobacteria > Burkholderiales > Burkholderiaceae_C > Variovorax > Variovorax davisae. Next base: position 24,965 of record NZ_JASZYS010000026.1, on the reverse strand, counting down.
TGCGACGCCGAACACGGCACAGATGCCGGGCAACCAATCGTGACCGGTGTCGCAGCAGATTTTTTGGACTGGGCAAGTGCGCCAGAACCCTCGATGCGCTTTCAACGCTGCTTCGCAAGATCGAACGGGCATTGCCGCCGCAAGCTCCGCAATGACAAGGGAAGTCGAACGATGAGGGATCTCAGGTGAAAGAGGTCGAAAGCGACCACGACCCCGAGGGGGTGCCCACGGCCGGCTTTTCGAAGTGCTGGTACGGAACCTACGGGGAGGGGCGCCAACCCTTCGAGCTTTTCCTTCCTACCTCCATCATTGCAACGGTAGAGGAAGAGGTACAGCGGCGTGAAGCGCAGGTGAGAGAGCGTCATCGTGCCGCGGCCATTGCTGAGCGGCTGCGCGAGGCCGAGGAGCGGAAGGCTTCGAGCGCGCGCGCCAAGGAAATGGATGAAAGTCCAAGCGAGGTTGACGGGGCCGCTTTCATTGCTGCGTTTGACCGACTTCCTTCAGACTACGACCCTGCTCGCATGCACCGGGTGCTCTGCGGGCCAGAGCTCCGAGGTGCGGCATCGCGAGCGCGCGCAATGCGTGACGGCGACTTCAAAAAGCACGACGCCGATGTTCTGCAACGCATGACCAAGTCCGGGGCCTTTCGAAAGGTCGCCAACCCTGGGTTTGATCCGGAGCAATGGGCTCGGGACCTGGCGTTCCTGATGGATGCACACCCGCAGATGCGAGAGGTCACGCAGTTCGTTGCAAGCCGCGTCACGTTGTCCCTGCACAGCCAAGGCCCGCTGATGGTCCCGCCCATGCACCTGTTCGGCCCGCCCGGCGTCGGCAAAACGCACTACGCCAAGGACTTGGCCCAGGCATTGGGCGCGCCCATTCGTATCCAGTCGATGGAGAACGCCCAGTCGACTGCACTCTGGCATGGCACGGAACGCCATTGGTCCACGGCGTCGCATGGCATCGTCTTCGAGCAGATCGTCCTCGGCGACGTGGCCAACCCGATCTTCCTGGTCGACGAGATCGACAAGGCGCCGCAGGAGGCTCGATACAACCCGCTGGCGGGGTTCCATTCGCTGCTGGAACCAGCGACCGCGTGCGCCGTGCGGGACGCCGGGCTCGACATCATCTTCGACGCCAGCCTAGCCATCTACATCGCCACCTCCAATGAGCCACGCAAGTTGCCTGAATCGTTGCGCTCGCGATTTCGCGAATTTGCAATCCAGCCCCCACATGGCGAGCAGGCGCTGCGAGCAGCCCACGTGGTCGCCACCGCAGCCGCCCTGAAGGTGAGCGTGCCCAACTTCGCCCCCCCTGAACCCGCGCTATCGCGAATGCTCGCCCACCTGAGCGCGCGCGAGATCTACCAAGTCGTGCAGGACGGTGTGGCGCGCGCCGTCCAAGGCGGAAGACTGCGCTTGATCCTCTCTGACCTACCTGCGGAGGTGGTCGGTGACGACGACGAGATGTCCCCGATGCTGCATTGACGAGTTGCTGTTCCGCGGATATTGAACCCCTGTTTCGAGGACTCCACACATGGCCATGCCACAACAACGAATGGATGCGTTCATCCGGGCCGGGGAGATCCTTTGGAGCATCGCCAAGACCACCGAGCACATCAAGGAATGGGGCGCTGCGCTGCCAGAGAGCCTCGTAGACGAAGCCCGAACGACACTATGCGACTACCCAAGTTCCCAGGAGCTCGAGTGGTGGACGGTAGATGGGCAAGGGACCATGCACACATGGATGGCCGGCGAGATTCGGGGCATCGAGCAACAGGACAGTGTGTTTGATCGCTTGAAAGTGGCCGTCGGGCAAGTCGTCGCAGAGATGGCATCCGACGGCTCGCCATTCGACGGCGACGCGTTTCTGCACGCGTGGCTTACTACCCGGCACCCCGCGCTCGGCTATCACAAGCCGGCTGTGCTCTTGGACCCTGAAATGTTCGTCCGGCTCATCTTGGCCGAACTGTCCGTGTCACGCGAAGCAAGACGAGTCTTCCAAAGCGAAGAGAAGGCTCATCGGTGGCTTCGCAGAGTCAATCGCTCGCTGTGGGCCATCCCGCTTGAGATGCTCGGCACCGGTGCTGGGCAGCGCACGGTCATGGAAAAGTTGCGTCAGATAGCCCGTTCCGAGTCGGCGAATCGATGAGCAACCCCGGTGCATCTGCGTTTGATACCTCAAGGCGAGGACGTCACTTGACACCACTCGAGCAACCCAAGGCGCTCATTTCCCCAAGTGCTCAACGACGAGAGCATCAGCTTTGCGACGACGACGATCCGCGGGTCGCCTGGCTGTTGAGACGCTAAATGATCACGCTGTTTGAAAGGAAAATCAGCATGACGATGGCACACGAAGGGCGCTGGGCCCTCGAATGGGCTGGCGAGTTGATGGGGGAGCTCGCCCTTTCACCCGAAAAGCACGAGGAGCTTCGGGGCGGGCAGGTTTCGCCCCAGCTGCTGCAACTCGCCCACCGAGTCCTGGGCATTGCCCGGAGCCGTGGCAAATTGAAGCAGCGGCCAAGAACTGCGGGCCTCTTTGTTGGGGGATCGGCGAAGAGCCTTCGCGATAGGTTCGGCGCTTCAATCGAATCGATCTCCCGCAACGCGCGGAAGGGGCCGGAAATGATGACTCGGTACACGTTCCACGATCACGTGAGCCTCGCACTGCACAGGGCGGCGGTGCAGATGTTGAACGAGGATCCCTCGCTTGTCGCCACGGCGCAGGCGACGCTCGAGCGTTGGATCCAGAGGGGCGATCCGCACACGCTTGTGCTTTGGGAAGAGTGGAGGGCCATCTTGAACAAGAGCGATTGGATGCGTGCCCTCGCGGAGACAGAGAGGGGACAGCAGCTGCGCAGCGCCTCTCCCTTGCCGACCTTGCTTCCCAAAGCCATTCGCCTCGATGTCCTGGCGCTGGCGCAGGCGCGGCGCGACGCAAAGAAGTAGGTCGGCTTAGGGCCAACCTCTGAGATGTACGAATCAGAGCGGCAACGGTCGGCGGCTCGGCAGCGAGATAGGTTGTGTTGAACGCGCGGACGGAAAGGGGCTTACATGAAAATGAGGAAGAGCTCGAGGGCGAAGTTGAAACGTCGGACGTCCGGCAGTGGAACAGCGGTGGTTGGCCGTCTTTCGCGGGGTACATCGGTCCACAAACTCATTCCGTTAGATTTGGACTTCGGCCCCGCCTTCTTGAACGTCGAGCTGTTGACTGTTGGCTCGGCGCGTATCTGTTGGGCAAGGTTGATCCGGGAGTCCACGAAGCACGGGCGAGCGTTTCTGATTCAGGAGGCCACTAGCGCCGGAGCGCCGTGCGCGTTGCTGATAAATCCGGATGTTCTGAACGAGCGGCTTAAGCAGATGACGAGGCCAACGCGAACAGGCGCCCAGATCCTGGAGAGCTTGCCGTTCAAGCGTCGTGGTTCGCCTCGACTGACGGTTGAGATCGAGGACGACGTCTCTCCGGCGCTGATCGTCAGGACGCGAGGCGGTGCGGTGATCGTGTCACCTGAGGGTGGCGAAGACTAGGCGGCCTCTTGGCCATTCTCATATCGACCTGACCGGTGGGTCACTCGACGAGACGCTCAGTCTGCGAAAGGTCGGGTCGACAGCCAGCGAAAAGCTACAACCTGTTGGCGACGGCTGAACTTTGACCCGGGGATGGATGCCGGCATCGTGGATGCCGACTGCGGATAACTGTAGCTCTTTCCTCCTTTCTTGCTTTGTTTGTTGATGCTCGCTCGATCGCTCCAAGAGGGCGCGGAGGGCGAAGCCAGTAGCGTATCGCCGAGCAAAAGTGCACGCACTCCGAGCGCGACACGATGGCGAAGACCCGCATCGACGTCATTTGGTTGGCCACCGAATGCATCGGCATGCGCGCCGGCGCTGTGGTCGCCGAGATCGGACCTCTTCTCAAGACAACCATAGTGTTCCAAAATCATCACCGTGACCTCCAATATTCCTTTCGACTTTCCGAGTGAAATCGGAGGTGCGGTGCCAGGCGCTCAACCCAAGTTGCTTGTCCGAAAGATCGGCGACAGATACGTCTCGGAACGGAGCGAAGAGGAACGAGCAGAGCGCTACGCGATCTGCGTCGACATGGTTGAGCAGTTGAAGCCGCGCGCCCAACGCCACCACGATGAACATCCTGACTGGGGACGTCAGGGTGTTCAGCAGCGGCTGCACGCGGCAATACGCGCAAAAGGCTGGGATTTCACCGAAGCCGAGATTCAATGGATCGTCAGAAGCGCGTGCCTCACACTTTGAGCTGCGGGCCCTCAGGAATTAACGCGACATGCCTCTCGTCCCAGATCGTGACGTGCCTTGCCTGCGAGCTCTGTATATAGGGCCAGTGGACAAGGCGCTGTCGCCTGTGTGCGACGAAGGCACGATCGTCTTGCGATTCAAATCGCGCCGCCGTTTCTTGGCTGGTCCCCGTCGGGGAATTGGCGTAGGCTTCGCTGCATGGCGATGCTCATTCTCAGTCTGATGCTCACCTTGTTGGTGATCTCAAGCGTCGTGGGCGTCAGACTGCTGATGGACAAGGCCCACAAAAAGCCCGATGGGTGTGGCAGGAAAGGCGACCAGCCCGCCCGGCCTCAGTGAAAATCCCGCGACACCGTCGGCAACCTGCCGAGCAGCGGCGTCAGGTCTTCAAGCTGGTGCGCGACCAGGCTGCGCAGTTCGCCCTCGCGCTGCCAGGTCCCGTGCACGGCCAGCAGTCGGGCATTCAGCAACTCCTGGCGTTGCGTTTCCCGCAGGCTCCTCCACGCGATCACCTGCACGACCCCTGTTTCGTCCTCGAGCGAGACGAAGATGACACCCTTGGCCGTTTCCGGCTGCTGCCTCAATGTCACGAGTCCGCAGTAGCTGACGTCCTCGCCATTGGGCAGGTCCTGCAGGTCTGCGGCCGCCATGAGCCCCCGCTTCGACAGCGCCGGGCGAAGCAAGGCCAACGGGTGCCGGCGCAGCGTCAGGCCCGTCGCCGCGTAGTCGAACATGATCTCTTCACCCACAGGCGCCGGAGGGAGTTCCAGAAGATCCTCGTCCACCGGGGCATCGCGAAGCAGCCGGGGCGTCGCGCGCAGGGCGGTTGCGTCCCACACCGCGTTCCGGCGATGCCCGCTCAGGCTCTTCAATGCATCGGCGCCGGCCAGCAGCTTCAATTCGTGGAGTTCGAGCGCGGCCCGTCGCGCGAGGTCCTCGGCGTTGTCGAACAGGCTTTCATGCCGGGCCTCGACGATCCGCTGCGCCGATTCCCAGCGAAGGCCCGAGAGCATGCGCAGGCCCAGGCGAACCGCGGGCCGGTTCGGCAGGTTCTCGAGCGTGCAATCCAGGTCGCTGTGCAGGACGTCGGCCGGCCGGACCTCCACGCCGTGGCGCTTGGCGTCCTGCACGAGTTGGCTCGGGCTGTAGAAGCCGAGCGGCTGCGAGTTGAGCATGGCCGCCAGGAACTCGGCCGGGTGGTGGCACTTGATCCAACAGCTGGCGTAGACGAGCAGGGCGAACGAGGCCGCGTGGCTCTCGGGGAAGCCGTACTCGGAGAACCCTTTGATCTGCTCGAAGATCTGCTCGGCGAAAGCCTTCTCGTAGCCACGCTCGGTCATGCCGTTGACGATCTTGGCGTAGTACCGCTCGAGGCCGCCCTTGCGCTTCCACGCCGCCATGGCTCGCCGCAGCCCGTCCGCCTCGCCCGGGGTGAATCCCGCCGCGATCATGGCAATCTGCATCACCTGCTCCTGGAACACCGGGACACCGAGCGTGCGGCCCAGCGCTTCCTTCAGCGCCTCGCTGGGGTAGCTCACAGGCTCCAGCCCCTGCCGCCGGCGCAGGTAGGGATGCACCATGCCGCCGACGATCGGCCCCGGCCGCACGAGCGCCACCTCCACCACGAGGTCGTAGAAGCATTGCGGCTTTAGCCGCGGGAGCATGCTCATCTGCGCGCGGCTTTCGATCTGGAACACCCCGACGGTGTCCGCGCGTGAAATCATCTCGTAGGTGACCGCGTCCTCTGGAGGGATGTCCTGCATCCCGAACAGGTAGCCCTTGCGCTGGCCGATGAACTCCAACGACTTGCGGATGGCAGTCAGCATGCCCAGCGCCAAGCAGTCCACTTTCAGGAACCCGAGCGCATCGAGGTCGTCCTTGTCCCATTCCAGGACCGTCCGGTCGCGCATGCTCGCGTTCTCGATAGGAATCATGCGCGACAGCGGCCCGCGCGTGAGGACGAAGCCGCCTGTGTGCTGGCTCAGATGGCGCGGGAACCCGAGCAGCTGGCCCGTCAGCAGCATCAGCTGCCGAACCTTCAGGTCGTTCAGCGAAAGCCCGATCTCGACCAGCCGTTCCGGCATGACCGTCTTTCCGTCGAACCACTTGTGGTCCTTCGCCAGCTGCTCCACCATCTCCAGCTCGAAGCCCAGGGCCTTGCCGACGTCGCGGATGGCGCTCTTCGGGCGGTAGCTGATGACGACGCCGGTGATGGCCGCGCGGTCCCGGCCGTAGCGCTGGTAGAGGTACTGGAGGACTTCTTCCCGGCGTTCGTGCTCGAAATCGATGTCGATGTCCGGCGGCTCGTTCCTTTCCTTGGAGATGAACCGCTCGAACAGGACGCTCATGCGTGCCGGATCCACCTCGGTGACCCCGACGCAGTAGCAGACCACGCTGTTGGCGGCGCTGCCGCGGCCCTGGCACAGGATGTGGCGCGAGCGGGCGAACTGGACGATGTCAGCAACGGTCAGGAAGTAGTGTTCGTATCGGAGGTCGGCGATGAGGTCGAGTTCGTGCTCGATCTGGAGCTGAACCTTCGCCGGCATGCCCTCGGGCCAGCGCCGCCCGGCGCCCTCGTAGGTGATGCGGCGAAGGTAGGAAGAGGTCGTCTCGCCCTCCGGCACCACTTCGTCGGGATACTGGTAGCGCAGTTCCTCCAGGCTGAAATGACACCGCGCCGAGACATTGAGCGTCTCGGCCAGCAAATCTTCCGGGTACGTCTGGGCCAGCCGAAGGCGCGTCCGCAGGTGCCGCTCCGCGTTCGGCTGCAAGTCGAGTCCGCACTCGGTCAACGGCCGGCCCACGCGTGTGGCCGCGAGGACGTCGTGCAGCGGCTTTCGCGATCGCACGTGGAACTGCACGTCGCCGGTGGCGACCAGGGGAATGGCGGTGTGCTCGCTGATCTGCCGCAATCGATAGAGCCACATCTCGTCATCGATGAACCGCAGCAGATCCACGCCGAGCCAGCACCGTCCCCTGAAGTGGGCGAGCAGCCAGAGCCCGACCGCCTCGAGCTGCTCAGGCGAAGACATGCGTTTCGGGCAGGCGACGACGACGCAGTCCCCGAGCGCTGCCGCGGACAGGTCGTCGAACGGCAGTTCGTACTTTCCCTTTTCCGACTTGCGCCGCAGTTTCGTGATGAACTCGCACAGGTTGCCGTAGCCATTGAGGTTGCAGGCGTACACGACAAGCGTGAAGGGGTGGTCGCAGTCGACCTGAAACTGGCTGCCGACGAGCAGTTTCAGGCCGTGCTCCTTGGCCGCAACATGGGCACGAACGATGCCGGCCAGGCTGCACTCGTCGGTGAGGGCCAGGCCCTGGTAGCCGAGCTTGGACGCCCGCTCGACCAGCTCGTCGGGTTGGCTGGCACCGCGAAGGAACGTGAAGTTCGAGATGCAGCGCAGCTCGACGTAATCGGGGAGGGTGACCATGGCTCAGGCGAAGACGCCGTGGAGGAACCAGGCGCTTTCCTCGTTGGCCAAGCGCGTCTGGAAGATCCACAGCACGCCGGCGTGTTCGCTGAGGGCAACAAAGTAGTCCCGTGAAACGTGTCGGGTCCCCGACGACGTCGGGAGTGTCGCCGCGTCGACTTGACGGTCACAGGGGCGCTCGCCCACACGGTCGAACCAGCCGTACTCGATCCGGTGCGGTCCCGCCAGCAACTGCAGCGGCCCCTGGTAGAGCGGATGCGACTCCCGGGACGCCAGTCGCAGCGGCTTGGGCAGGATAAACGTGGGCTGGGGGCAATCCAGGCGACGCGCTATCTGTCGTGGCCGCTTCTCCGGTGCTGGTTGCCAGTGACACATCCACTCCGGGCGATGGTCTTCGGCCACGACAGGTCGAAGCACGCGTTCAGGGCCCAGCCTCGCGGCGATGCGTTCCAGCACCAGCGCCAGCCCCTCGCCACCCGGCACGGTCTCCGGCAGCAAGGAAAAGCTGGCTTCTTTGAGCGGTTGCACGTCGTCCGCGGTCATGGCTAGGTCGCCGACCGGCGCGAGCAGTTCGACCTTGGCCAGGGTTTCGGCCAGGAGCCTGCTCAGGTGTTCGATGTTCCTAGTCGGCTCCGCGGTTCGGACGGTCAGCTCGCCCCCGTCGCCGGCCGTCTTGGCCCGCATGGCGTCGTGGCACCACTTCAGCGTGAAGGCGGTGACCCCGGAGCGCCGGGCCGCCAGCCAGGCGCACAGCTGCAAGAGCAACCGGCGCGCACCGAACAGCATCGCCGGCGCGAGTTCGATGCGCGACATCAGTTCCAACTTGGCTTCGAAGCGGTCGGGCAGGGTGGCCCAGGCGTGCGCTTCGGGTTTGAGGCCATAGGCCTGGTCGAGCGCACCGACCAACGCCTTGTCGAAACGTCGGCTCAGCCCGCCGCGGGGCAGGGCGCGCACCTGGCCCAGCGTCTGGCAGCCCACGCGCGCGAGGATCGCGGCGTGCGCTGCGACCGGCGCCAGGACCTCGATGGGCAGGTCGTCGAGCAGCGCCTCGAGCGGTTTGGCAAACCCGTTTGACTGACCATTGCGGGCCACGGCCACCGCCGCCAGGCTGGTCGGGGCCCAGGCCAACTGGCCCACGCCCAACTCCTGCGTTTCCACCTTCACCCGCTCCACGAGCTTCCGCTTGCCCCCGAACAGGCGCACGCTCGCCTCGAGCTCCATCACGACCGCCGAAGACAGCGAAGCCGCGTCGATGACGCTAACGCGCGGGGTGAACTGGAGGCACCAGATCGACAGGCCGCGAATGGCTTCAGTACGCTGGGAGTCGGTGAGCAGGCGGTCGGGAAGTAGCGCTGCCCAGAGCATGGGAAGTCTCTGTTGAGGTGGCGCGCGGTTTGCGCGCGGCCAGGAGCACGCTCGGCTTCGACAGCCGGGGCGTGATGAGTGGCGCGAGGCCGCGCGGAATCGAGGGAAGGTGAAGCACGCCGTCATGCACGCCGCCCTTTCGCTTCAACAGGTGAACCCGAAGCTCCCAATCGATGCCCACGCTGACCTGCAGCCGCAGCGGCGCCGCGGATGGTTCGTGCACCGCGGCCGCCGGGCGACAGAGGAACACCGGGCTATCGCAACTTTGTGCGCACACCTGCAGCCGCCGGATTTGTTCCTGACGCGCCTGCGGGAGCCAGGACACCACCATGCCGGCTGCGTTGGCCTTCACCAACTGTTCGGTGACCCACAGGCGTTCCGCCGGGTTCGCAGCCTGAATCCAGACCAGGCGGCGTTCGTCGATGCCTTCGTCGCGCAGGCCGGGCAGGTGCGGGGCCTTGGGGGGTCCGACGATGACGATGTCTTCGCCCTGGGCGACCACCTCGCGCATGGCCGGCGCCAGGAGTCGCCACTCGAGCACTGTCGGCTGGGCTTGGAGCACCTCGGTGAGGGAGCGAGCAGGCCAACCTCCACCGGGAAGTTCGGCGTCCAAGGCCCGATAGCCGCTGGCGACCACCCGCGTGACCGGCGAGCCCAGCTGATCGCCGCGCCAGATCGCGGCCTCGACGGACGCAGGAAGCTCGCCGGGTCGAAGGACGGGCTTTAAAGGACGGGGCGGCGGGGCCGGCGCGTCGTCATCGTCGGCCCAGTCCAGTAGGGCGGCCATGTCGGGCTCCGAGGCTGTATGGATATACAGTATCTATCAAATCAGCTGCGAAATGGCTTGGCCCCTGATCGAAGTCGGATTTGGGCGACGAACGGCGCTATCCGCGGGCCGTCCCAGGGACGCGCTGACGCCGTGGCGGCCTGAGTTCGTTGGCCCCGGACTCGGTCATAGCCAAGTGGGGGAGGCAAGCCGGCCCGCAAGTCGGACTCCAGCAAAATGCGCGGATGTGCAGCCATTACCAAGCCGAGAAGCGCCGCAAGCAGATCGAAAAGCACTTCGGCATCCAGCTGCCTCCAAGCTGGGAGCCACCGCCGGGCGCCCTGCACATCTATCCGACGCAGATGGCGCCGTTCATCCGCCGGCCGCCCGAGCGCGAGTCGGGCGACGAGGCGGTGCCCGACTTTGAGCTGGTCGAGGGCCATTTTGGTTTGCTGCCCGGCTTCGCCAAAGAAGTCAAATACGGCCTCAAGACGTACAACGCCCGCACAGAGACGGTCCGCGACCTGCCGAGCTTCAAGAACGCCTGGGCCAAGCCTCGGCACTGCATCGTGCCGTGCGAGGCGATCTACGAGCCGGACTGGCGCTCGGGCAAGTTTGTCCCGACGCGATTCACTGCAGCCAACGACGAGACGCTTGGCGTCGCCGGGCTGTGGTCGCCCTGGAAGAACCCCGAGAGCGCCGAGTGGGAGCTGAGTTTCGCGATGCTAACGGTCAATGCCGACGCACATCCCCTCTTCAAACTGATGCACCGGCCGGATCCGAAGCGCCCGCCGGAGCAGCAGGACAAGCGCATGGTCGTGATCCTGCCGCAGGCGCAATACGGCGAGTGGCTCGACGCGCCGCCGGAGCGCTCGATGGAGTTCATGAGGCAGTTCCCGGCCGAGCGACTTGCGATGGTGGCTGAGCCGGCGCCGCCGAAGGCGTCCAAGGCGAGCGCCACGCCTGCCAACCCGCCGCCCGCTCAGCCCCCGCTCTTGTAAGGCCAGCGCGATGGCGATTGACCCCTCGCTACTTTGGCGGCGAGAACCCGATTCTCTTCATCGCAGCCGCCAGCGGCTGGCGAGCCGTCCAATAGTCGGCCCATGGATCTGTCGTCTGAAACGACAGGTGCTCGCGCGCCGTGGCGATGGTCCACTGCGCACCGCTCTTCAGCTTGGTCAGCTCATCCCAGGCCACGGGCATCGAGACGCCGAGCCCGGGGCGCGCACGGGCAGAAAACGCGACCGCCGTGGTGGCGCCGTGCCCATTGCGCAGGAAGTCGACAAACAGCTTGCCGACCCGGTTCGAGGGACCACTCTTCGCCACGAAGCGTGCGGGGATGGTGCGCGCGAGGTGCTGCACCACCGCCTGCGAGAAGCCCTTGACCGCCTCGTAGTTGAAGCGCGGTGCGATCGGCACCACGACATGCAGGCCCTTGCCTCCGCTGGTCTTCAGCCAGGCAGGAGGCCTAGTTCCGCCAGCAGAGCGCACCAGGATCGCCGCCTCCTGGACGTGTTGCCAGGACGTGCCTTCGCCGGGGTCGAGGTCGAAGATCATGCGATCCGGCTTGTCGATGCTCTTCGCCGTGGAGTTCCAGGTGTGGAATTCGATGACGTTCATCTGCGCCGCCGATGCCAGTGCTTGCGCGCTGCCAACTTCCAGCAGTGCGCCGTGACCCGGCCACAGCCGGGGGTCCAGTTCCTTGATGCCGGGGATGCTGATCTTCTCGTCGTGTTTCTGAAAAAAGAGCTCGCCCGTCACGCCGGTCGGCCCGCGCACCAGCGAGCACGGCCGGCTCTTCAGGTGCGGCAGGATCCAGTCCGCCACCGACTCGTAGTAGCGCACCAGGTCCAGCTTGGTGAGGCCCGAGCCGGGGTCGATCACGCGCTCGGCGTTGCTCACCTTGATCCTCCCGGTGGCCGTCCTGCCTGCCGACTTCACCGGCCCGGCCTCCGCAAGCGTCCTGGCAGTCTCGCGCACGATCGCGCTGGCCGGTTTGTCGGTGCGCAGCGAAACGTAGGACGCATGCCGGATCTGCCCCTCGGGCGTCCATTCGGCGAAGGCCACCTCGGCGACCAGGCGCGGCGCCACCCAACGCTCGCTGCCCGGGGCGCGCCTGGACCACCGCCCGGGCTTCCCCGCGCCCGCAGGGAAGGGCGGCTCGGCGACCTCGATCTTGACCAGCTTGCGCTTCAACGCCGCGGCCTCGTCCGAGTCCCAACCGGTGCCGACGCTGCCGACCGACACCAGCGTGCCGTCCGGCGCATGCACGCCGAGCAGCAGACTGCCGATCTGCGGTGAGCCGTCCGACCGGTCGGTGTAGCCGGCGACCACGAACTCCTGGCGCTGCTGGCACTTGAGCTTGAGCCAGGTCTCGGTGCGACGCGAGGCGTAGGGCGCGTCGGCGCGCTTGGCGATCACGCCCTCGAGGTTCATGCGGCAGGCCGAACTCAACACCGACGCCGCGTCGGCTTCGAAGGCGGCGCTGAAGCGGACGTGATCGGTCGCCTTCTCGTCGAGCAGTGCCTTGAGCTACTGCCGGCGCGACACCAGCGGGGCCTCGCGCAGGTCGTAGCCCTCGAAGTAGGGCACATCGAACACGAAGTAGACGATCTGGGCATTTCCCTCGCCGAGGTCGAAGGCCTTCTGCAATGCGTTGAAGCTGGGCAGGCCGTTGTCGTCCAGGACCACGATCTCGCCATCCAGCCAGGTTGACTTGAGGCCCAGGTTTTCCAGCTCGCGCGTCAGCCCGGGCATTTTGGCCGACCAATCGTGGCCGCCGCGCGTCACGAGCGCGGCCTTGCCGCTGTCGATACGGGTCATGATCCGGTAGCCATCGAACTTGATCTCGTAGAGCCATTGGCCGGCCGCCGGGACGCCGGTGGCCAGGGTTGCGAGCTGGGGACTCATCTTGGCGGGGGGCGGTGCCTTCACGGCCCCCCGTACCGTGTCGTTCGCGCTGCGGGCGCGATTGGCTGAAGTAGCACGGGCGCCAGCGACCTTGGGCTCCGAAGGCGCCGGGCGCAACGGCTTGGCGACCACGCTGTCGGGCAGGGCCGAGACGACGTCGTAGTCCGCCTTCGGTCGCGCGAACGCGTCTTTCTTTTTGAACAGGATCCAGGGCTCCTGCTTCTCGCCGCCCTTGGCGATCTTGACCAGCTCCCACAAGCCGGCCAGCTTCTGGCCGTGCAGGTGGAAGAGCAGCTTGCCTTTCGCCAGGCTGTCCCGCGGGTCGCCCACGGGCTCCCAAGTGCCGTTGTCCCAGACGATCACCGTGCCAGCGCCGTATTGCTTGGGTGGAATCGTGCCCTCGAACGATCCGTAGGACAGCGGGTGGTCCTCGACATGGATCGCCATGCGCTTGTTGGCGGGGTCGAAGCTGGGCCCTTTCGGCACAGCCCAGGAAAGCAGGACCCCATCCAACTCGAGGCGGAAGTTGTAGTGCAGCCGGCTGGCCGCGTGCTTCTGGATGACGAAAGAAAGCGCCTTGCCTTCGCGCGGCGCATGTTCGCCACGCGGTTCGGAAGTGACCGCAAAGTCGCGCTTCGACCAGTATTTTTCGAGCGGATCCAGGCGACTTTCGCGGGCGGCCATGCCGAAATCTACAAGGCCCGCCTGGCCGCGCCGAGTGACGCGCTCGCCCGTCGCGCGCGCTTCGCGGGCTTGCGTGGCCCGAAGGGCGAAAGCAGGGACGAAGGCCCGGGGACTGTCGCTGGCGGCTTGGTGATGGTGGTCATCCCATCGGCAAACGCCCGGCACCCGCGCTCGAACTCCGCTACTGCCTCAAGGTATTCACGTCGGGCGGACTTCGAGCTCACGAGCCCAGCCCTCTGGTTCGTATGTACGTCTGTAGCACGTGCCACGCCCTCAAAAGTGCAAGGAGAATCATGAAGACCTCTTCGAAGTCGACCGGGCCGCCGGTTTCTTGGGAGCAGATTTTGCGCCTGTGCGTCCTTGGGAGGTCGATTTCGCGCGAGGTGCGGATCTGTTAGTGCCAGGAGCGGGGGCCGGCTTTGCAACCCGCGACAACGATGCGATCAGTCGTGCCTTGTCGTCCTCGAACGCCTTCGGGAGGCGGGGCATGGCGGCCTCGTCTGGCTACTTCTTTTTGAGATAGGCGCGGACAGCCTCGGCACTGCTGCCGACGGCTCGCACCGCTTCCTTGAGCTGCTCGGCGGTGCACCCGAGCGATTGGGTCCAACTCTGAACCTCATGCGGTTCGGTCAAGGAAATCAACTTCCGGTCGAGGCCGGTTTTCTTCGGATCGTCTTCCATCTTGAACTCCTGGAGGTGCGGGCGGACCAGCCTTTCAACGCCGGTTAGCGCTTCAGATGTTCTCTCCGTGTCAGGGAAAGAAAGTGGGCGCATGGCGCCATGCGCTGCCAGTCAACTTCCATGCCTGTCGCGCTCAACGACCAACTCGCAGCGCTGTTCGGTGCTTTTTACAGTAGAGACACCAGCCCATCCCCTCAGGGCAGACGGGCTTTCCGCTTCAAATGAACGATTGCCGCCGGCTGAACTCCTGCGCTGACGACGGCGACCGTTCAGAGCTGACGCTCGCGCTTTTCATTCGCGACCGACTGCTCCACGTTGAAGCTTCAGCGGCGGGGCGATCTCACCCGGCGAGGCGTAGAGATCACACATCAGTGCATTCTGCCGCGTCCCGTTGGGGACGCCTACTGATCGATGAAGGGTGAAGCACGCTCCGCTCGCGTGATGTCCCAGTCATCGATGAACGCGCGCGATCTCTGGGCGAGTGCCGCGATGGCGCTCGCACGATCACCGTACTTCCCGGCGAGGGCAATGCGACATCGGTGCCCGTTCTTCCAGTGCAGGTCGGCATGCCCTGAGGACACGCCATCCAAGCCTGCTCCATCCAACTCAATCACCACAAACCAACCGTCGTATTCGAACCGATGAAGAGCAGCGTCGGGCGACATTGCCAAGACCTCCAACCGTAAGCCTCACTCTCTCCCTTCCAACTGAAAAATATAGCTTGGCGGCTCGCCGTTGTCAGCTATTAGACCGATGAGTCAAGCGGTCTCAACCAATCGATGGCATCCGCCTTGGCTCCATGGCTCGCTCGTCGCACCACCGTCCAGTCTGCAAGCTGACGTTGTAGGTCAGGTTCCGGCGCAGGCCTTGGCATTCATCGACGCAGAAGCTCAGCGAAGAGAATGGAAATCATTCTCATGAACCTGTCGGATCGACCTCGCTGACCTCATCCAGAGACTCGCCAGGGAGGAGGGCGCTCGGCAGCTGACGGCGGGTGAGTGGCTGGCCGACCTGGACAGACAGGATGTCGCCGGTGTGCCGCAGCAGATTGTCGAGCGCACGGAGGAGCGTCCCTCGGACGACGCCGGAAAGGATGGGTCCTCATAGCGGGGGCACATTGGGGCGTCCGATACCATGACATGAGGCGAGCCGCCTGTCCTGAGCTTAAGAGTTCCTCTTCGGGCCGACCGCCTAACGTCAGGAACATCGGTCCCCGTATCGTGTGGAGGCGCTCGTCGCGAGGCCTTTCGATCGAGCGATAACGCGCTGGTTATCGGGCCTGATATGCGCGCTAGGACAGACAGAAAAGTCCCAAATGGAGAGAATTGGGCCTTTCGAACTGATCGCCTGGAAAGCGATTCTGGGCACGTTGCAGGCGCACGGCTGAACAAGCTTGCCGTCTGAAGTTTGGAGTGCCGAGCGCAGGCGGGTCGTTGCAGGATCATGCAATTCTCTCAAGCTGTGCCTTGAACGTGGCCCCTCGAGGGCCCGAACTCCCATTTCGATGGCGGACGGAGCGGACGCCCGACTCGTCGAAGGCAAGGTCCCTAGATAGCAAGCAGGGGCTATGACTGCAATGCCTTGGGACCGGCCGTCCATACCGAGGTGTCCTCGGCACTGGATGACTGGACGGGCCCGACGGCGTAAGTTCGCCGGTCCAGCCGGGAACGACCGCATCGCTGCACCTGAGACATTCGCGGTCAATATCGCCGAGGCAACTGAAAAGATGATGATCCGGAGGCCGCCTACTGCGCTTTGACTGAAAACTAGATCGCTTGACTGAAAAGTTCGATGAGTTCCTACACGCGCTGTAGGGACTCAGCGAAGATTTCAGTAGCTCGCTGGGAACGGTCGTCCGGTTCGACACTACTTTTCAGTAGTTTCGTTCAGCGAAGATTTCAGTTTCCTAAGGGGGCCGCTCCGCCGCTCCGTCAAACCGCGACGTAGGTGGCGGCAGCGCGCCGTTTAGCAGGTCCAATTTGTGTTCCCGTCAAGGGTAGTCCGATACCTGCCCTTGCGAGGCGCAACGCCGAACACTGCAGCGGCCTGAGGGCAGGTGTTGGACAAGCCTCGAGGGAGGAAACCGCGGAATGCCCCACGGGAGCATAGGTAGGCCGGCACCGCTTCGGGGCCGGCGCACGGGCGCTTGGCATTAACGCGATCCATTCATTGGCGGAGGTGCGAGCCAGGCGGCGAAGGCGTGCGCGTCGGCCAGTGCGGCGAACTCGGCGAAGAACCGCAGGCGGGCACAACGAACGCGCTCGAGTTCTTCGAGGAAGCGCCGCCGGAACAGCCGCGAGAGCACGCTCACCGACAGGAGGAGCCGGGCCTGCAAGCAGAACTCGCCGTCCGGTGACAGCCCCCGCCTGGAGCAATGCCATGCACGAGAGGAAGATGCGTCAGCGCCGATCCCCAGGTGTGCAGCACCAGGGTCGCTCCGATGCTGGCACCCATCATCTAGTGGCGGCCTTGTCGCCGAGTCCGCCGCGCGCGGTGTTCATGACGATGACGCCAGCCTTGCACTGCGCTGGCGTGTCGTAGGAAAGCAAACCACGGAGCCGAACGATCAGGGCGCGAGGGGATCGGGCCGGGTCGTGCAAGTGAATGAAGACGCCGCATTTATGTCGCCACTTCCCTTGTACTGTGCGTACATTGGATAGCGGCAGGCCGGCATGGAGCGCAGCAACTTGGCATCGGTGACGCTCTTGTAGTAGGCGATCGGGGCGTCCGGGGGAAGCTCATTGTTCAACACCCATTTCTCCAGAATGCTCAGTGCGTCGATCTGCGTGGTGCCTCCAACGTTGTGGCTTCCACCAGGACCCACGTACACGCGCATGACTTGATCCGTCGTTGCCTGGCCCAGCTTGGAGACCACGCTTCGATAGTATTCGCCTGTGACCGTGAGCGGTGTCGCGTTGTCTGCCGACGGATGCATGATGATCACCTTTCCTCCCTTGGCGGCAAGGCCCGAGAGGTCCGGATTTGTCGCATCGAAGAGGGACGAGAGATACTGGAGCCGTCCAGCGTACGGCTTGGCATCAAACAGGTACGGGTTGAAGGTTTCGTCCTGCACGACGGCGTGCCGAATCCAGTACGTCGCGAAGTTGAGGATGCCGCCGCGCCCGGCCTCGTTGCCGCGTCCCGCAGGAAGGGTCTGGGATGGCGCAACTGTTCCCACTGGGTAGAAAGCGTACTGGAATCCTGTGCCGTCTTCGTCGCCGGTCACACCAAATCCCGGGAAGCGTGATATGCCGTTGGAAAGTGTGAAAGGCAGTTGAAATGGGTCACGAATGGCGTTGACAGATGCAATCTGCGAATCTGACAGACAACCTGAGCCGGCATTGCCATCCGGGCAGCGCAGACTTGCGGCATCGTTCGGGCAGGACAGGTACTTGGCAATGACACCATCCACTAAGCCGTCCTGCGCGTCACAAGAGGCGCGTGTTTTGTCTGCAATCAACTTGATGGCTGACTTGTCCAGGAAGCCGGTTGTCAGTTTGTCGCGGAGATTGTTGTCTGAGATATGAATGGCATTCCAACTCAAGACAGGAGACGTCGCGATGATGCCGTCGTAATCCGCATGGAAGCGCTGCGCCGCAATCAATGCTTCACGTCCTCCTGCCGATTCGCCGCTGAAGAAGATTTTGGAAGGCGCGGCACCGTATGCCGACTTCACCACGGCCACCGCCACGTCGCGAGTCTTCTTGACTTCATCGCCGCCCCAGTTGCGCATCGCTTCATCGTTCTTCGTAAACTGATAGTCGCTGGAGGCGTGGCCCCCGTCACTGCCGAAAGTCACGTAACCCAGAGTGATGGGGTAGGGAGCGTCCACCGGATTGGGGTCGAAACGTCCTGAGCCCTTGTTGCCCGGCGCTGAGATCAGTTGGCCGCCCAACCCTCCGCCCCCGGACTGAAGCAAACGCCGGTTCCAATTCTTCAAAGGTAGATTGATGTTGAACTTGATCGGCGGCGCTGCAGCGTCCACCGACGAGATGTATCCCTGAACGACGCAACGGGCAGGCGTCTCGAGCAAATGCTCGCCTTCTGAGTCCGGGAAAGGAGCAACTGCGGCTGTCGAGACTGCAGTTTGAACCAGCGCCCCCTTGGTCGGAAGCCCAATTTGGTCAGCTGGAATGGTCATGCCGGCCAAGCTCTCACAACTCTTGAGTTCCACTGTTTGCGGTGCAACAGGTTGAGAAGGGGATGGGTTTGCCGCGGAGGAATTGGGTGGAGGAACGAAGGCGGGGTTCCAGCCGTTGCCTCCTCCCCCGCAGGCCGCCAAAACCGTGCAAGCGCTCGCGGCGAGCAGCTGTACTCCGTGCAAGGGTGTTCTCGACTTCAAGTAGCGCATCTGTGGTCTCCAGCTTGTTATAGAACAGACCCAGAATATGACTTGGTAGTTGGAACGTCAATTGGTTGCAACATCAACGATACAAATCATTGTTCGGTGTTTACCCGAGTCAGTCGATGGATGCTCGGTTTGGAAAAACTGCGGTGGATCTTTCCAATGCCGGCCGGCAGGGTCGGTTCGACCTTCATGCACTGGTGGCCTGGTGGCATCAGCCATGAAGCAAGACTAGGGCACCTGTGTTCCTCAATTTAAAGCTCGGTGTAGCCCTGGGTGCTGAGTGCTACGTGCTCCACGCTAAGTGCTTATCGCGTTGAACCGGAGAATGCAGGAGCTGCGTGAATCCTCACTCCACTGGCTGTAGGCCGGTCAAGATCTTAGAGCGACGTTGAGCAGACCTGCCTCGCGTTTCGAGGTCCTCGGCCCGACGTTCAGCCGTCCGAATGCCGGTTCACGAAATTTGGGCATGCAAGGACTTGCTCGGATTGTTGCGAAAAGATGGTCTGACCTGCGGCTGTTGGTCTGCTGAGGAGCCCTCCAGCCGATGGGTCCTTGGCTTGGTGGGCAGCGACGCCGGTTTTGGATTGCCGGTGCCTTGGACTGATACTCGGCTCGCTGCCATCCGACAGGTGGTGTCACGGTGCGACGTCGAGGGGATAGCGAGCAGCTGGACTTACACCCTCTGTACACCTTAAGAAAGAGACCGAGGTTCCGTGTTCTTCTTGCGCTGCAACGCATGGGGGTGATGCCGACCCAGGTGATCGCGCGTCGCGATCTCAACAGCTGGCAGGTTCTCATGCAGCCGGCGAAGCAAGTCGAGAAGCACTTTGCGCTCGGCCGCCGTCAGTACCGACAGAAATGCTCGTTCGCGCGCGATGGCGATGTCGCGGATTTGGTCGTGCATCTTTCGGCCCATCGGCGTTAAAGTCGCGATTCGTGCTCGGCCGTCCTGTGGGTCGAGCGCGAGCTCAATGAAGCCGCGTGCCTGCATGCTCTTAAAGCAGCGACTCATCGACGCTTTGTCCATGCCGATAATCCCGCAGGCCTTCTGCGCCGAAATCGACCCTTCGATCGCCAGCAGCACTAGGACGCGCCAGCTCTCGATGCCGACTTCGAATGCAGCCAAATAGGCCTGGGACGCCCCGCTTGAAAGTTTGTTGGCTATCCAGGTGAAGTAAGCAGGAGCGTAGTTGTCGAGATTGATGACTTCACGAGCCCGCACGCTGCGATCTGACTGACGAGCGGACTTGGTAGCTGGGAGGGTGTTGGTACGTGGCATCACATTGAGGACGGCAGTTGATACGCCAACTTTAACTCCCTGAACGCCTCCGAGAAACGTCCCTCCGTGTGCATCTACACAAGTCGTCCTATTTGCCGATCTGGCCGTGAGGATCGATGACGAACTTGGTAGGCGCCCCGGCGTCGAACTGGGCATAGCCCTCCGGCGCCTCGTCCAGGGAGATCAGCTTGACGCCGACCACACTGGCGATGTCCATGCGGTTCCAGAGGATGGCCTGCATCAGCGCCCGGTTGTACTGCATGACCGGCGTCTGTCCGGTCATGAAACTGTGCGACTTGGCCCACCCCAGCCCCAGGCGGATGCTCAGCGAACCCGTCTTGGCCGCCTTGTCGACGCCACCAGGGTCGTCCGTCACGTACAGGCCCGGGATACCGATCTTGCCGGCCGCCCGAGTGACTTCCATCAGGGAATTCAAAACGGTGGCCGGCGCCTCGTGCTGCGCACCTTCGTGGCCATGACCGCGCGCCTCGAAACCCACGGCGTCCACCGCGCTGTCCACTTCGGGAACGCCCAGGATGGCGGCGATCTGGTCGCCCAGCGGGGTGTCGATCGACAGGTCGGCGGTCTCGAAGCCGACGGCCCTGGCGTGCGCGAGTCGGGCGGGGTTGACGTCGCCGACGATGACCACGGCAGCGCCTAAGAGGCGCGCGGAGGCCGCAGCCGCCAACCCCACCGGCCCTGCACCGGCCACGTATACCGTGCTGCCCGGACCCACGCCTGCCGTGACGGCGCCGTGGTAGCCGGTGGGCAGGATGTCCGAGAGGCAGGTGAGGTCGCGGATCTTCTCGATCGCCTGCTCGCGGTCCGGGAACTTCAACAGGTTGAAGTCGGCATAAGGCACCATCACGTACTCGGCTTGTCCGCCGACCCAGCCGCCCATGTCCACGTAGCCGTAGGCACCGCCTGGACGCGATTCGTTGACCGTCAGGCACACACCGGTCTGGCGTTCCTTGCACAGGCGGCAGCGTCCGCAGGCGACGTTGAAAGGCACCGAGACGATGTCGCCCACGGACAGCGTTTCGACGTCCTTGCCCGCCTCGATGACCTCGCCGGTGATCTCGTGACCCAGAACCAGTCCGGCAGGCGCGGTGGTTCGCCCGCGCACCATGTGCTGGTCGGAGCCGCAGATGTTGGTGGTCAGCACCTTGAGGATCACGCCGTGGTTGGCGGTTCTTCCATGGGGGTTCAGCAACTTGGGAAAGTCTATCGGACGCACTTCTACCTTGCCCTGCGATACGTAAACGACACCTCGGTTTGCAGCCATGCTATATCTCCTTGTTTTCTGGGTTTTAGGAATCGGACTGCTCTACAGTTGCCTGCTTTTTTAGAAGCTCCGCGACAATGCGACGGGCACGGTTGGCGCCGGCGTCGACATGGATATCGATCCAGCTGGCCTTGTCGCCGAACTCCAGCATGTTCCGGTATTGCGCCTCGATGATGGTGCGATCCTC
Organism: Variovorax davisae; assembly: GCF_030316845.1. Classification (GTDB taxonomy): domain Bacteria; phylum Pseudomonadota; class Gammaproteobacteria; order Burkholderiales; family Burkholderiaceae_C; genus Variovorax; species Variovorax davisae. The sequence continues at coordinate 3,764 of NZ_JASZYS010000026.1, read as the reverse complement.
ATCGAACGTGAACGCGGTCTGCTGGATTACGGCGTCGATGTTTTCGGGCATGTCGGGATGCTTAGTACTCGACATGCTCCAAAAATAGTGACACGTCTCTTCGGTTTCGGGCGTGATGCCGTGAAAGCCGCGCATGTGGAAGCCGCCACGGTCTGGGTCATCGATCGCGTCCGTGCCGGGTTCCACCGCGCCGGTCCAGATTCGCAAGTGGGTGACGTCGAATTCGATCTCCTGCCAGCGCTCACATTTGTCACCGAAAGGCCAGGCCGCACGGTAGGTGGGCGGCGGCGACGAGTTTGGCATCAGGCGCACGACCTTGACCTGGTCGCCTTCCGAGCTCACCTTCATCGGCGCGTTCATGTGCAACTTCGCGTCGCCACCGATGGTGTGCAGGTGCACGTAGCCGAGGTGGCTGAGGTCCAGTAGGTTGTCGTGGATGAGTTGCCAGGGCGACTGGTAGTGGTAGTTGCCGCTGCCAAACTTGTAGCGCGGGTCGTCGTGGAATGGGTAGTCGGGCGGCGCGCGGTTCGGCTCGGCCGCCGCGTCGCGCGGCATCCAGATCCAGATGATCTTGTTCTTCTCGAGCACGTGGTAGGCCTTCACTTTGGCCTTGGACGGAATGCGCTCCTGACCCGGAATCTCGATGCATTGCCCATTTGGTGCGTAGAGGAGGCCGTGGTAGCCGCAACGCACGCCGGTTTCCTCGACGGTGCCGCAAGAAAGTGGCAGCGAGCGGTGGCAGCAACGGTCTTCCAATGCCGCCACCTGGCCTTCGCCGGTACGGAAAAGAACGACCTTCTGATTCAGGAAGGTGCGCGCGATGGGCTTGTCCATGAGTTCGGAGGAGAAGCCGGCCACGTACCACTGGTCGAGCGGGAAACGGCTCTCGGCCGCAGCGGCGGCGACGTTCTTGATGGGGATGCAGGTCGTAGTCATCGGGGGATCTCCTTGAGGGGAAAGGGAACGGGTCAGAGGTCGAGCACCAGCAGCGGCGAAAGCGCGCGCGAGCAGCACGGCGTGAACTGGTCGTTGGCGGCGCGTTCGGCGTCTGTGAGGAAGCTGTCGCGGTGGTCGGGCTTGCCTTCGAGAACGCGGGTCAGGCAGGTGCCGCAGACGCCCGCCTCGCAGGAGGTCGGGATTTCCACGCCATGAGCCGCCAGCACCTCGATGACCGTCTTGCCGCTCGGGATCTGGCAGCTCAAGCCCGTGCTCGCGACGCGGACCTCGAAGCTGCCGTCCGACGCCAGCGCCGTCGCCACGCCTGCAAAGTACTCTCGATGCAGGTTCGTGTCCGGCCAGCCGAGCCGCCTCGCGGTATCGAGTACGTGGTTCATGAAGCCGTTCGGACCGCACACGTAGAGGTGAGTGTCTGCCGCCGGTTCTGCGAGCACCCGCTCGGCATCGAACTTCTGCGCGGGCACGTCATCGGCGTGGAGGACGACGTTGCCCGCAAACTCCGCCGCTGCAAGCTCCTCAAGAAATGCCATCCTCCCTGCGGAGCGGCCGCAGTAGTGCATCTCGAAGCTTCGTTCCTGCGCGTGCAGGGCGCGAGCCATGGCAAGGATAGGCGTCACGCCGATGCCGCCCGCGAGCAGAAGGCTGTGCGGCGCATCGACCAGCGGGAAGTGGTTGCGCGGTGCACTCACGTGCAAGACATCGCCCGGCTGCACGCCGTCGTGCATGCCGGCAGATCCGCCGCGGGAGGCCGATTCGCGCAGAACGGCGATGCGCCAGCGGTGGCGCTCTGCGGGATCGTTGCTGAGCGAGTATTGGCGGATGACGCCGGGCGCGACGTGGACGTCGATGTGCGCCCCGGCCGAGAAAGGGGGCAGGGCACTGCCGTCATGGGGCAGCAGTTCGAAGCTGCACACGCCGTCGGCTTCTTCAATGCGTCGGGCGACGCGGACCTTCAGTTCATTGGTCATGGTGTCTCACTGGCCTTCGATCTCAGCGCATCGGCGGCATGCGGAAAGCGCTCGCGCACATAGGCCTGGGTCGAGGCTTCGACAGCTGGCAGGTTGGCGTGCAGCCGGCGCATCAGGCCGAGCAGCACCTCGACCTCGTCTTCGTCAAGCACGGAAAGGAAGGCACGCTCGCGCTCGAGCGCCATGCCCATGATCTGGTCATGCAAGTGGCGGCCCTCGGGGGTTAGCACGGCGATGCGAAGACGGCCGTCGGAGCCATCGAGTTCGGTCCGGATCAGGCCGCTTTCCTGCATGCGCTTGAAGCAGCGGCTGATCGATCCCTTGTCCATGCCGATCACGGCCGACACCTGCTGCGCCGAAGTTGTCCCCTCGACCGCAAGCAGGACGAGGCAGCGCCACGTCTCGATGCCGACATCGAAGGTGCTCAGGTAGTGCTGCGAGGCGCCGCGCGAGAGCTTGTTCGCGATCCAGGTCAGGTAGGCCGGGACATACCGGTCCAGATCCACGGTGTGGGGCGCGGCGCCGCCCTGCGGATCGGCGGCTGCGTGGAGCTGGCCGTCGGCCATGGCTTTGCGCATTGCCATCAGTGCACGGCCATCCCGACCCAACGCTCGAGCGTCTCGGGATCGTCGAGCAGCGCCGCGGCACGGCCGCTGTGGACCACCGTGCCATGGTCGAGGACGAGCGCGCGCTCCGCGTAGCCGAGCGCCTCGTCGACCTGCTGCTCGACGATCACGACGGCGATTCCGGTCTGCTGGCTCAGGTTGCGGAAGGCGTTCAGAAGTTCCAGCCGGATCAACGGAGCGAGACCTTCGAGCGGCTCATCGAGCAGCAGCAGCGAGGGCTGGCCGAGCAACGCCCGCGCGACCGACAGCATCTGTTGCTCCCCGCCCGAGAGTTGGGCGCCGCCATTGCGGCGTCGCTCGGCGAGTCTCGGAAACAGGGCATAGGCCTCGTCCAGCGCGCCGCGCGACCGACGCTTGAGCCCGGCCAGCAGGTTCTCCTCCACGGTGAGCGAAGGAAAGATGTCGCGGGTCTGCGGCACGTAGCCCAGGCCGAGCGCTGCTCGCTGGTGCGGCGCGAGTGCCGAGACGTCCTGGCCCTTGAACCACACACGACCGCTGCGCAGCGGCACGAGACCCATGATGGCCCGCAACGCGGTCGTCTTGCCGACGCCGTTGCGTCCGACCATGGCCAGCCGCTCCTGGGCGGCCATCTCGAACGTGAGACCGTTGAGCACGGTGGTCGGGCCGTAGCCGGCAACCGCGGCCTCGAGCTGGAGAATGGGTTCTGCCATGTCAGTTTCCCAGGTAGGCGGCGCGAACCTTGGGGTCGCGGCGGATGTCGTCGGGAGAGCCGTCGGCGAGCACGGCGCCTTCGGCCAGCACCACGATCCGGTTGGCGAAGCGGAACACGAGGTCCATGTCGTGCTCGATGATCAGGACGGCCAGGTCGCTTGGGAGTGCGTCCAGCGCGTCCAGCAGACGCTGGCCATCGCCCTTGGGCACACCGGCCATGGGCTCGTCGAGCAGCAGGACCTTCGGGCGCAGCGCGAGTGCCAACGCCATCTCGATCAGGCGCTGTTCGCCGTAGGCGAGATCCTGTGTGGCCGTGGCTGCATGCGCTCGCAGCCCGAAGCGGGTCAGGATGCCCTGGGCTTCCGTCTGCAGGACCGGGTACGCATCGACGTTGCGCCACATCCTGCCTGTCAGGCCTTCGCGCTCGAAGAGTGCGAGCTCGATCTGCCGCTGCACCGCGAAATGCGGCGCCAGCGTAGTGATCTGGAAGGTCCGCGCGAGGCCGGCGCGCACTCGCCTGGCCTGGCTGAGCTGCGTGACG
>NZ_JASZYS010000025.1 GCF_030316845.1 Variovorax davisae | reverse complement strand
GGTGCGCGACGAGAGATCCTGGTTGCCGGTGGCGATCTGGCCCGAGGCCGTCGCGATCGTGTCGGTGCCGGTGCGGACTTCGCCGACGATCTTCACCAGGCTGTCGTTCATCTCCTTGAGCGCCCGCAACAACTGCCCGGTCTCGTCGCGTGACCCGGATTCGATCCGGCTGGTCAGGTCGCCGCCGGCCACGGTGCGTGCCACATGCACGGCCCTGCCCAAGGGCCGGGTGATACCGATCGCGAGCCACCAGGCGCAGATGGCGCCCAGGCCCAGCACCAGCGCGCCGAGCGCCAGAAGCAAATTGCGACTGGCACGGTAGTTGTCGCCGATATGGGCCACCGTATCGTCGATCGATCGCCGCTGGATGTCGAGCAGCCGCTGGACGTTGTCCAGGTAGATCTTGGCTGTGGGCATGAACTGGCGCTCCAACGCCTGGTTGGCCTCTTCCGCCGTGCCCCCGGCCTTGGCCTTGACCACCGCGTCGCGCCCCTCGAGGTACCGGGCCCTGACTTCCTGGAATTCCTTCCACAGCACCTTTTCTTCCTCGCTGACCAGCAACGGTTCAAGTTGCTTCTGAAGGGCCTGGGCTTCCTTGGTGGAGTTGGCGGCCTCTTCGGCGAAGAAGGGGCCGAGGGCAGGATCCGCACTCTTGGCGATCGCGATCGTGCGACGGACGCCCACGGCAACGAGCCGGTACCAGTCGCTGATGATCCGTTCCTTGGCCAGCGGCTGGTGGGTGATATCTTCGGCCGCTTGGGTCACGGCCTGCAGCCGCCAGATGCCGAGCCCGGTCATGAGCGCCATGAGCGCAAGGACGATCCCAAATCCCAGGCCCAGGCGGACGCCGATCTTCAAATGCTGCACGAATAGCTCCTTGTTGCCGGATCGCCCGGCCGTCAAGGTCTATCGGCAGCAGGGCCCCGAAAGTGAAGGGTCTTTCGCAGCGGCGCCTTTTCGGGGCAAGCCGTCGGATGACGATCCGCTTGGCCTGGGGTTGACCCTGGGCAGCCTCCGATGCACCAGCTCGTCCAAATCTTGTACTGTTCAGTCCAAGCATGCCCCAAGCATCCAAACCGCCAACCAAGTCACGCGAGCGAATGACTGACAACGTCCGCTGCGTCATCAACGTCCGCGACCGCCTCGGCGAGACGCCGCTGTGGTGTCCGCGCACCGAAAAGCTCTGGTGGATCGACATCGACCGGCCGCGGCTTCAATCTTTCGACGAGCGCAGCGGCCGCCACGAGGTGCATCGGTTCGAGGGCCACACCTTCCTCGGCGGGCAGGCACTGCATCGCCAGGGGGGATTCGTGATCGCGCTGGACAACAGCCTCTACCGCTTCGAGCCCGGCGACGGCCGCCTCGAACATCTGGTCGACGTCGAGCCGGCCAGCAAGGGAACGCGGCTGAACGACGGTCGCTGCGACAGTCGGGGGCGCCTCTGGATCGGCACCGCCGACGTCGCCTTCAGGGAGCCGCTGGGCAGCTTCTACCGGGTCGGCCCCGACGCCCGCGCGCAATGGCAGTTCGACGACATCATCGTCACCAACTCGATTGCCATCGCGCCGGATGAGCGCACGCTCTACATGTCCGACACGCGCCGCTGCACGATCTGGGCCTTCGACTTCGACGTCGAGGACGGCGTCCTGTCGAATCGGCGCGTCTTCGCCGACTACGCCAACCATCGCGGCCGCCCCGACGGCGCCTGCGTGGACAGCGAGGGCTGCCTCTGGAACGCGGCCTTCGCCGGCGGCTGCGTCATTCGCTACACGCCCGCAGGAAAGGTGGATCGCGTGATCGAGCTGCCGGTCACCAACCCGACCTGCGTCTGCCTGGGCGGCCCCGGCCTGCGCACCTTGTACATCACCAGTTCCACCAATCAGCTGACCCCGGCGGCGCTGCAGAACGAACCGCTGGCCGGCGCGCTGCTGGCGGTCGAGGTCGACGTCCCCGGGCTGCCAGAACAGATGTACGGGACGGCGCCGTGAGTGCCGCCATCGATGGGACGGCGACGCTCGCGGGCCGGACGCAGCGCAGCCCGCCGACAGGAAGGTCTCAGCGCTGATTGCCCGGCCGCGCGGGTTCACTCACCAAGCTGCCGTCCACGTCTTTCAGCAGGCGCTTGAACTCCGGGGAGCCCGAGATGATCGTTCCCGCGGCTGCCCGGAGGCGATCCACGGCTTCGTCGGGCAGCACGAACGTCGTCGGCTGCCGATTCAGGTAGTCCAGCTCCGCCTTGTCCTTCAGCGCGGCGAACGAAACGTCGATCGCGTAGATCTCGGCATTGGGCCCGCGAATCGCAGCCGCGAGCGCCGGGTCCTTGTTGTCCGCCATGGCCTGCGAGTTGCGGACCCGGCGCATCGTGTCCCATCGCGCGGCCATGTCCCGCAGCAGTTCGACCGCCTCGAACGAATAGCGGTCGATCGGAACGCCGCTCGACTTCAGCAGGATCTGCACGCTGCCCGGAGGCGACTCCGATTCGTCCCACTGGGTGGGCGGCACGGACAGCGAATTGACGATGAAGACGACGATTCTCTTGGCGCTGTCGAGCTGCGTCGGCATGCCGGCTTCCTGCATCGCCTCCAGGACCTCGAGCGCGTCGAGCACGCCGCGCATGCCCACGTTGTCCGACACGCCGCCGTCCACCAGGTGCAGATAGGGTCGCTTGACGCCGTCGCCGAGCTCGCTGAGCGACCTCAGCGAGCGGATCGCGCGTGCGGCCGGTCGCGGCGGCTTGTCGGTGTCGAGGAATCGATTCACCCAGGGCGGGGGCGTCATGTGGCAGGTGCCGCCGTAGTTGTTGATCGTGATCGGCGACAGGACCACCGGCACCGCCGACGACGCCGCCGCCGCGCGCGACAAGGGCACGGCGTTCAGGTCCGAGCACAGCACGTCGAAAACGCTCTGCTGGAAGACCACGCGGGCGCCGCTCGAGATGTCCGTTGCCGACGCGAGGATCAGCGGCCCCTTGCCGCGGTTCAGGTCGCCGAAGGTGGCGTTGTTGAAGAGGATCTCGTCATAGAGTTCCGAAGCCAGTTCGGAGCGGCCCCAGCCCAGCGACGACAGCCTGGCCCAGTTGCCCGGATTGAACGAGCGGGAGATGATCGCGCCCTGCACGTTGCGCTTGAGAAAGCGCTGCTCGTAGTCGTCGAACAGCTTGTCGCCATAGAGGCCATAGGCCAGCGCGGTGAAGCTGCCGCCCGAGACGCCGGTGATGATGTCGACCTGGTCGATCAGCCGCCCCCTGCCCTTCGGCGTGACGATCTCGGTGCGGCGCAGGTATTCGAGCACGCCGTACGAGAACGCCGCGGCGCGGGTGCCGCCCCCGGAGAAGGCCAGAATGACCAGCGCGTCCTTGTCCTTGACCTCCGCCTGGCGGGTCTCGAAACGGTAGCCGCTGCCGGGGTTCGCCTGAACGATCGGCGGGTTGACCGGCCGGTTTGCGCAACCAGCGAGAAGCGCCATGCACGCGGCGAGGCACCATGAGGAAAGCTGCGTTCGATTCATCCTTCTCTCCTTGATCTGCCGGCACCCAATCGGCGTCGCCGCCCGATGAAGCCTAGCGGCTAATGTAGACGCCTTGGCATCGGCGCCGCGCCTCTTCTTCGGCTGCCTGCTCCTGCGATCAGGATCAGCGCATCGTGCGCCCCACCGGACCCAGACGGCGGCTCATCGCCCGCTGGGCGTCCTCGACCCATGCGCACAGCAGCGGCCGCGTCGTCGCGGGCTCGATGATGTCCAGCACGCCGAAGCGCTCGGCCGTGCGCATCGGCGACGAGATCGCGTGGTAGCGCGCCTCGAGATCGAGGCGGTGCGCGACCGGGTCCTCGGCGGCTGCGATGTCCTTCTTATAGGCGGTGGCAACGCCGAGGGGAATCGCTCAGCATCGCGCCCGCCAGCCCCACGCAGCGCCGCAGCACGATCGCGAGCCACGGCACGCCCGACTGCTCGGGAACCACGCCGAGCAATTGCGTCATCGGCAGCATGGTCGGCGAACCACGAAGGCCGCGATCACCTCGCCCCACTCGGCATCCGGCAAGCCGAGCACCGCCGCTTCGGCGACGGCCGGATGGCTGTGCCGCGCGTCCTCGACCTCGCGGGCGTAGACGTCGAAGCCGCCGCTGATCATCATTTCCTTGTTCCGGCCGACGATGTAGAGAAATCCTTCCTCATCGAAGCGTCCGAGATCGCCGCTGTAGTACCAGCCGCCCCGTATGGATTCGCGCTCCAGATCGGGACGGCGCCAGAGAAGGACGTGGCCATGACGCCGCCCGCCATCGAACCGGTGCTGCCGGGCCTGCGCCAGCGCAACCGGAACATCGGCGACGACGAACTGCTCCTGCGCTACATGTACGGCGACGAGAAGATCAACGGCCTCGGGCCGACGGCGACGGACGACCAGGCCACGGGTTCTCGCTGGGCGCCAATTGAAAGGCAGATTGCCCGCACTGTCGAAGAGGAAACACTTTTCATTGGACGTCCGGCGCGGCGGCGCGGATCATTGGAGAGCGTGCAAGGGCATGTCCTGCATCCGCCTGGCATGCCCGCGCGGATCGTGGAGGCAATGAAATGAGCGAAGCCATCTACTGTTTCGACACGGCGACGGTGCGGTTCGCGATCTACCCGGAAGGCCTGGCCGGCGAGCGAGTCATCGCCGAGATCTCGGAAGACCCTCTGCGCGACCTGTTCGGCGCTGGCGGCGGCGGCGACACCCTGGTGGAGGCCTACAAGGCGAATGCCGCCATCATCGACGCCTGCGCGCTGGAGCACCATCACTCGGCGCCGCATCACCCCGTGCTGCTGGAAACGCGGGATTTCGAGGCGATGGAGCACATGGCCGGCGCCTGAGCCCCGATCAGGCCAGCCATTGCAGGTCGAAGACGTGTCGGCCCCATGCCGGCATGTCCAGGAACAGGCCGCGGGCCAGCAAGTCGTCACCGGCCCGGTCGTAGACGGCCGGACCGAGCAGATCCCGCAGCCGCAGGCTGCGCCCTGCCATCTGCGAGAAGGGCAAGTGCACGAAGCACTGGGATTGCTGCGGCGAACAGTTCACGGCCACGAGCATCTGCTGCTGCGCGGCGTCTTCCCAACGGAAAGCGATGAAGTTGTCGGCCGTGGGGTTGCCGCCCCATGCCGGAACGCAGTCCAGCAGGGACCAGCCGCCGTCGCGCACGACCGGCAGCCGCAGCACGGCGAGCAGCCGCTCGTAGAACGGCTGGAGCGCCGCGTCCGCGGCTTCATCCGGTGCGCGGACCAGGTGCGGCGAGATCCGGATTCGCCGTCCTTCGAGCTGCCCCTGGTGGAAGAAGCGCAGGCCGGGCGAGAGAAAAGTCAGCACCGCGGCAGCGGCATGCATTTCCGGCGCGAAGGCCGATGCCGCGCGCGGCTCGTCATGGTTCTCCAGAAAACGGGCCAGCCTGTCCTGATAGGCCATGTCCGCCTTCAGATGTTCGCGCACGGGGCTGGCGCGCTGCTCGTGCAGGCGGTCGTACAGGCGCTTGTCGTAGGTGTAGTCGAAGCCTTGCTGCTGCAGGGTCCATTCCATGTCCCAGTAGACCTCGGCCATGAACAGGAACGCCGGATGCGTGCGCCGCACCGCGGCGATCGCCTTCGGCCAGAAGGGTTCGGCCCGGATGCCCCAGGTGCGCTCGAACACCTCGGGCAGCACCAGCATCGCCATGTCGCAGCGCACGCCGTCGCACTGGCCGGCGATGCGTTCGAGCGCGCCGATCATCGCCGCCTGCAGCGCCGGGTTGCCGTAGTCGAGCTGCAGCGTGTCGGGCCAGCCGTCGAAGTACGGATCCCGGCCGTAGGCGAGCAGCAGCGGTCCGCTTGTGGTTTCCACCCGGGTGAAGTTCCGGGGCCAACGCGCCAGGTCGGCTTCCGTGCCATGGACGAAGTGGTCAGGGTGCGCGTGCGTCCACGGATGGTCGGGCGCCATGTGGTTCGGCACGAAGTCGAGCATCAGCCGCAGCCCCCGTTCGCGCATGCGCGCGCGCAGCCGCGCCAGTGCCGCGTCGCCGCCCAGGCCGTCGTGCACGCGGTAGCCGGTGATCGCGAAGCCCGAGCCCTCGATGTCCGCTTCGCGCAGGTCGGGCAGCGTGTGCTCGAACTCGCGCCGCCACGACGGATGGCTGCGCGAGATGCGTTGCGCGGCCTCGCCGGTCTGCCAGACGCTCAGCAGCCAGATCCAGTCGAAACCCGTCTCCGCCAGTCGATCCAGTTCGGCGTCGGCGACGTCGTCCAGCGTCGCCCGACGCCCGAGCGAACGCGACAATTCCGTCAGCCAGACCCGCGTGTTGATCTGGTAGAGCACCGGATAGCGTGGCCCGGGCATGGCGATCACCGCCGGCTGTCGCGTCCGGCCCCTTGCCTGCCGTGCAACGCCCGCGCCGCCGCGGCCTCCGCGCCCGGCATCAGCAGCAGGTCCCGGCTCAGCACGGCGTTGAGCTGAATGACGCGGGCCACGCAGCCGGTCCAGCCGGTCTGGTGACTGGCGCCGATGCCAGCCCCGGTGTCGCCATGGAAATACTCGAAGAACTGCAACAGGTCGCGCCAGTGCGGGTCGTCGCGGAATTTCGACGCCGCGCCGTACGCCGGCCGGGCGCCGCCGCCGTCGCGCAGGAAGATCCGCGCAAGCCGCTCGCCCAGTTCCTTCGCCACTTCGAGCAGGGTCTTCATCTGCCCCGAGCCGGTCGGGCACTCGACCTTGAAATCCTCGCCGAAGTAGGCGTACAGGCGCAACAGCGAGGTGTAGAGCAGGAAGTTGATCGGCATCCACACCGGCCCGCGCCAGTTGGAGTTGCCGCCGAACATGCCCGAGTCGGAATCGCCGGGCACGTAAGCCACCCGGTACGACTGCCCCGCGTGCTCGAAGACGTAGGGGTGCGCCAGATGGACGCGCGACAGCGCGCGAATGCCATGCGGGCCGAAGAACTCGTTCTCGTCGAGCATGCGACCGAGGATGCGGCGCAGCTTCTGCTCGTCGACGATGGCCAGCATGCGGCGTTTGGCGACGCCGGGCTGCTGCGGCAGATGCATCCGGGCCGCGAGTTCGGGGTGGCGCGCCAGGAACAGGCGGGCCCGGTCGCCGAACCTGGGCAGCTTCTGGAGGATGTCTTCCTCGAACACGGCCACCGCGGCCAGCGGCAACAGGCCGACGATGGAGCGCACCTTCAGGCGGGTGGCGTTGCCGTCCGGCAGGCGCAGCACGTCGTAGAAGAATCCGTCCTCTTCGTCCCACATCTCGTCGTGCCGGTCGCCGACACGGTCCATCGCCCCGGCGATGAACAGCGTGTGCTGGAAGAACTTCTCGACGAACTCCTCGTACAGCGGCTCCTCCAGCGCCAGCTCGACGGCGATGCGCAGCATCTGCTGGCTGAAGAACACCATCCATGCCGTGCCGTCGGCCTGGTCGAGGTAGCCGCCCGTGGGCAGCGGCGACGAGCGGTCGAACACGCCGATGTTGTCCAGGCCGAGGAAGCCGCCCTCGAAGACATTGGCACCGGTGCGGTCCTTGCGGTTGACCCACCAGGTGAAGTTGACCAGCAGCTTGGAGAAGGCGTACTTGAGGAACTCGACGTCCCCCTGCCCGCCGCGGCGCTCCTTGTCGATGAGGTAGAGCTGCATCGTCGCCCAGGCGTGCACGGGCGGATTCACGTCGCCGAAGTTCCATTCGTAGGCCGGCAGCTGGCCGTTCGGATGCAGGTAGTCGTTGCGGAGCATCAGGTCGAGCTGCTGCTTGGCGAAGTCGGGGTCGACCATGCCCAGCGGAATCATGTGGAAGGCCAGGTCCCACGCGGCGTACCACGGGTACTCCCATTTGTCGGGCATCGAGATGATGTCGTCGTTGAACATGTGGCCCCACTCGCTGTTGCGCACCCGGCGGCGCTCCGACAGCGGAAGCTGGGTGCCCGCGCCATGCTCGTCGAGCCAGAGGTCGAGGTCGTAGTAGAAGTACTGCTTGGTCCACAGCATGCCGGCCAGCGCCTGGCGCATGACGTTCGCGCGGTCGGGGTCATCGCGGATCGCGGGAGGCGTCAGCGAGGCGTAGAACGCGTCGGCCTCCTGGAGCCGGGCCGCGAAGACGGCATCGAAGTCCCCGAAGGGGCCGGCCGGGGCACCGCCCTCGCTGGCCTTCAGGCGCAGCCGCACCGCCCGCGACTGCCCGGCGGCGACGTCGAGCTGGTAGTGCGCGGCCACCTTGGTGCCGCGCTGCGCCGGGTTGACGGCCTCTCTGTCGCCGTGCACGACGAAGTTGCCGATGCCGTCCTTGACGAAGGCCGAGGCGTTGGTCCCGCCGAACAGCCGGGCGTTGTTGGTTTCGTTCTCGGTGAAGAGCAGCGGCACCTCGGCGTCGCAATGAAGCTCGTAGCTGCCCAGCGATTCCAGGAACAGCGCATCGGTATGGCGGGCGCGCACGGACGCCCCCGTGGCGCCCAGGCGTTCGATGGTCGGCTTGGAGCCGCCGCCCGGCTGCGACCAGGTGTTGCGGAACCACAGCGTCGGCAGCAGATGCAGTGACGCCGCCTCCGGGCCGCGGTTGAAGACCGTGATCCGCACCAGCACGTCGTCCGGCGCGGCTTTCGCGTATTCGACGAAGACGTCGAAGTAGCGGTTGTCGTCGAACACGCCAGTGTCCAGCAACTCGTACTCCGCTTCGTGCTTGCCCCGGCTGCGGTTGGTGGCGACGATGTCGCCGTAGGGATAGGCCGCCTGCGGATACTTGTACAGGTACTTCATGTACGAGTGCGTGGGCGTCGAGTCGAGGTAGAAGTAGTACTCCTTCACGTCTTCGCCGTGATTGCCCTCGCTGTTGGCCAGGCCGAAGGCGCGCTCCTTCAGGATCGGGTCGCGCCCGTTCCACAGCGCCAGCGCGAAGCACAGCACCTGGTGGTCGTCGCTGATGCCGCCCAGCCCGTCTTCGCCCCAGCGGTAGGCGCGCGAGCGGGCCTGGTCATGGGAGAAGTAGTTCCAGGCGTCGCCGTTCTCGCTGTAGTCCTCGCGGACCGTGCCCCATTGCCGCTCGCTGAGGTACGGGCCCCATTTCTTCCAATCCGCCCGGTTCGCCTGCGCGTCGTCGAGGCGTTGCTTCTCTGCTGCGTCGATGCCCATGGGATGGTCTCCTCGAGCCCCGTGCCAATGGGGGGGATTCGACGCATCTTCGTCACTTGGCCCAGGCTCCGCAAGGGGCGGCGCACCGCATCCTGGGCCTGCTCGGGCTTGAAATCGATCGACTTCAGCACGGTGCCGATGCGCTCGCAGTCGGCGAGCAGCGACTTCGCCAGCTCCTCCGACGTCCGCGACTGGCCCGCGTCGAGGCCGAACTCCCTCAGGCGTTCGCGAAGCGCGAGGCGATCAGGCAGCTCGAAGCGCGGCAGGTCGCCGGCGCCACCGGCGCCTGACCGCCGGCGCCGGCGTTCCTTCGTAGTCGCCGTCGGCGATGGCCGTGAAGATGCGCTCGGCGATCTGCTCCGGCAGCGTCATCAGCTGACGAAGGGGCTGTCTGGGCCGGGCGGGTTGTTCGGGACCTGTGTTCTTGAGTGCAGCCATCGTTCTTGTCGACATTCGGAATGCCGAGTCCACCGGTCGGCGAAACATTGTCAACAAAACCAATGTGATCAACCACGCATCGTTGAATGTGCGGCGTGACAAAAACCGAAACGCCCCCTACGCTGCACCCCGCCCGATCACCATTTTCTCGTCTTACCCGACACGCCCGATGATCCTCAGTCGCAAAATTGGCGCTCGCCTCATCCTTCTGGCGGCGACGGTCGCCGCCATGTTCACGACGCAAGACGCGCCGGCCCAGCCCCGGCTGGACCCGGTGGCCGATGACGCCTGGCGCTTTTCGGCCGGGCTCGGCGTCTTCAGTCGCCCCCGGTATCCCGGCAGCGGCGATGCCCAGACCGTGGCCGTGCCGCTGGTCACCGCCAACTATGGGCGCTATTTCCTCGGCGGCACGCCGGGGGCCGGCTTTCCATTCGGCGTGGGCTTCAACCTCATCCAGAACGACGCCTGGCGCTTCGGAGTGGCTTTGGGCGGGGAACTGGCCAAGCCGCGCAAGGAATCCGACGCACCGATCCTCCGCGGCTGGGGCGATATTTCCGAGACGGCACTGGGCAGCGTGTTCGCCGCGTACACCTACGAGTGGCTGACGGTCCGGGGCTTCCTGGTCTCCGACATCGGGGGCAACGATCAAGGCACCCGGATCGCCGTCGACCTCGAAGGGCGGTACCTGGTCAACGAAAGGCTGGTCCTGACCGCCGGGCCCGGCGTCACCTGGGCCAACGGCAAGTACACCCAGACCTTCTACGGTATCAACGCCCAACAAAGCCTGATCGCCGGCGTTGCCCCGTACCGGGCGGGAAGCGGCGTCAATACGCTGCGCTTCTCCGTCGGGGCCCAGTATCAATTGAATGCCCAGTGGGGTCTTGGCGCGAGCGTCGCCGTCGCCTGGCTGCAAGGCGACGCCGAACGCAGTCCGATCACGGAAGACAAGACGCAGACCACCTACGGCATCTTCGCTTCCTACAGGTTCTGACCGCGGACGCTGGCGTCGCGCGAAGGCGCGGGTGGGTGCGGATCCGTCCCGGCCTCGACGACCGGCTGGTCGGCGCTGTCGAGCCAGGCGTTGATCAGCGTGTAGGAAACCGCCAGCAGCACCGGACCGACGAAGATCCCGACCAGCCCGAAGCCGAGCAGGCCGCCGATCACGCCGGCGAAGATCAGCAGCAGCGGCAGGTCGGCGCCGCGCTTGATGAGCCACGGGCGCAGGAAGTTGTCCATGGTGCCGACGATCACGGTCCACACCAGCAGGAAGATACCCCAGCCGGTCGAGCCGCTCCAGAAGACCCAGATCGTCGCCGGCGCCAGCACCAGCGTCGGCCCGAGCTGCACGATGCACAGCATGAACATCACCGCGGTGAGCAGGGCCGCGAAGGGCACGCCGGCGATCGCCAGGCCGATGCCGCCCACCACGGCCTGGACGATCGCCGTCACGCCCACGCCGAGCGCCACGCCCCGGATCGCCTGGCCGGCCAGCACGACCGCATCTTCGCCGCGCGAACCGCCCAGCCGGCGGCCGAAGCGCCGGACCTCGACGGCCGCCGATTCGCCCTGGGCATACATCAGGCCGGCGATGACCACGGTCAGCAGGAACTGCAAGGTGAGCGCCCCCACCACCCCGGCCTGCGAGAACAGCCAGCCGGTGACGCGCGAGGCATAGGGCGTGACCTTGGCCTCGATGCCCGCCACGCCCGAGGCCACCAGTTCGTCCCAGGCGAGCGTCACTTTGGGCCCGACGAAGGGCACGCTGGCGACCCAGTCGGGCAGCTGCGGCGGGCCCTTGCTGATCTGCAGCTTGAACCAGGCGATGACTTCGTCGGCGTTGGCCGCGATGGTGGAGATCGCCATCGTCAGCGGCAGCACGAAGAGCAGCAGCAGGATCAGCACCATCACCAGCACCGCCAGGCTGCGGCGCCCCCACAGCCGGGCCTCGAACCAGAGCAGCGCGGGCCAGGTCGCCACCACCACCATCACGGCCCAGATGGTGGCGCCGAGGAAGGGCCGCAGGATCCAGAGCGAGGAGCCGATCAGCAAGACGATGGTCAACACGCTGAACGTGATCTTGGCCAGGTCCGGTCGCGTGTCTGTCATGGAGCGTCACCTCTGTGCGGAAGGCGCCATCGTAGCCGAGCCCCGGCTCGGCGCGGCGCTCAGGGCGAGCGGTGCAGTCGCGGCGCCGACAAGGCGTCGATGCTCTGGCGGATGGTCTCGTCGACATCGCGCCAGCGCCCGGACAGCCTGGCCAGGACCAGCGCCGCCTGCAGCGCCTGGATGTCCTTGACGGTCGGCGCGACCCGGATCTGCGCAATCGCCGCGTCGGTATTGCCGCCCTTGAGCAGCGTCAGCACCTTGGCCGCCCAGTCGCTTGTTCTTGCCATGAGTTCCCCCGTGTCGGATCGGAGGGCGACTCTACACCGGCTTCAGAACAGCGCCTTCTCCCCGGGCTTCAGCGCCAGCACGCGCGGCGCCGCGTCGCCGAGCGCGCGCACGTATTCTTCCGGGGTTCCCTTGCCCAGCGGATTGGCGCCGTAGTGCATCGGGATCACGGCCTTGGGCCGGAGCCATTCGCGCGTGGCATAGGCGGCGTCTGCCGGGCCCATGGTGAAGTGGCCGCCGATCGGCATCAGGACCAGGTCGGGCTTGTAGTAGTCGGCGATGAACTTCATGTCGGCGAACAAGCCGGTGTCGCCCATGTGGTAGATCCGGAAGCCGTTCTCGAGCTCGATGATGTAGCCCACCGGCTCGCCGCCGGGATGCGCCTCGTCCTTGCCGCTGGCCGGGTTCTTCCAGACGATCACCGACGAATGCTCGGCGCGCACCATCGTCACCTTGATGCCGGGCAGCGGGTTGATCGTGCCGCTCTTGTTGAAGCGCGGCACCAGGTTCGCCGGCAGGATGCCCAGCAGGCCCACGGTCTGGTTCATGTCGCCGGGCGCATACATCGGGATCTGGTGCATCAGCGCCAGCGCCGGAGCATCGGCGAAGTGATCGAAGTGGCCGTGGGTGACCAGCAGCAGGTCCACCTTGCCGAGGGCCTCGAGGTTCTTGTATTCGGCCGGCGTCACCGGGTTCTGGCGCAGCCAGGGGTCGGTGACGATCACCTTGCCGCCGGGCGTGGTGATGCGGAAGGCCGACTGGCCCAGCCACAGCACCTCGGTCTTGCCCGCGGCCGGCTGCTGGGCCATGGCGAACGGGCACAGCGCCGCGAGAAGCACGACCTGCAGGAACCTGGACAGCAAACTCATCTTCTTTCTCCTGGGTTGGGGGGTCTGTCGATCAGTCGACGGTGATGTGGGCGGCCTTGATCACGCGCGCCCAGCGCTGGATCTCGCTGGCAATCAGCTGGCCGAACACCTGCGGCGTGGCCGGCGTGGCCTCGGCGCCCTCGGCGGCCAGCCGGGCGCCGACCTCGGCCGAGCCCAGCGAGCGGTTGATCTGCTGGTTGAGCAGCGCGACGATCTCCGCCGGCGTGCCGGCCGGCGCGACCACGCCGTACCATTGGTCGGCCTCGAAGCCCTGGGTGCCGGCGACGCCGCTCTCGGCCACGGTCGGCACCTCCGGCAGCAGCGCGATGCGGCGTGGGCTCGACACCGCCAGGGCGCGCATCTTGCCGGCCTTGATGTGCGGCAGCAGCGCCGGCGCACCCGTGAACAGCAGCTGCACCTGGCCGGCCAGCAGGTCGTTGACCGACGGCGCGGTGCCCTTGTAGGGAATGTGCAGGAACGAGGCGCCGGTCTGCAGCTTGAGGTATTCCATCGTCATGTGCGCGGCGCTGCCGTTGCCGCCGGAGCCGTACGCCAGCTGGCCGGGACGCGCCTTGGCCAGCGCGATCAGCTCGGCCAGCGTGCGCGCCGGCACCGAGGCATGGACCACGAGCACGTTCGGCACCCGCGCCACCCAGGCCACCGGCGCGAAGCTGCGCAGCGGGTCGTAGCCCAGCTTGGGGTAGAGCGAGGGGTTGACGGCCAGCGTGCCGATGTGCCCCATGAGCAGCGTGTAGCCGTCGGCGGGCGCGCGCGCGACCTTCTCGGCGCCGACCGATCCGCCGGCGCCGGGCACGTTCTCGATCACGACGGCCTGGTTCCACGCGCGTCCGAGCTCCTGCCCGATCGCCCGGCCCAGCACGTCGGAGGACCCGCCCGGCGTGAACGGCACGATGAGGTGCGGCGGCCGGCCCGGATAGCCCTGCTGCGCCATGGCCGCGCGGCTCGCGCTCCACAGCGCGCCGCCGGCCGCGGCGAGGCAGGCCTGGCGGCGGGTGATGCCTGGTGTCATGCGTTCTCCTGTCTTCATTCGGGCTTGATGTCGGCTTCGCGGATCAGCTTGCCGTAGCGGGCCGCATCGCTCTTGAGCAGCTGCTCGAAGCGCTCGGTCGGCCCCGGCAGCGGCAGCCCGCCGGCGGCCGCCAGCTGCTCGCGCACCTCGGGCGACTCGATCGCCTTCTGCACCGCGGCATGCAGCTGCGCCAGCACCGGCTTCGGCAGCCCGGCCGGCGCGACGAAGCCATACCAGACGCTGGCCTCGAAGCCCGGAAAGCCGGACTCCGCGACCGTCGGCACGCCCGGCAGCACCGCGGAATGCTCGGCGCTCATCACGGCCAGCACCCGCAGCTTGCCGCCCCTGGCCAGCGGCAGCGCTTCGAGCGCGTTGACCGCCACCACGTCCACGTGGCCGCCGAGCACATCGGTGAGCGCCTGGGCGCCGCCCTTGTACGGCACATGGCGCAGTGACAGGCCGGCCGTGTGCTGGAACAGCTCCATGGCCAGGTGCGGCGTCGAGCCGTTGCCCGGCGTCGCCACGGTGACCGCGCCCGGCTTGGCCTTGGCGGCGGCCACCATCTGCTGCAGGGTCTTGAACGCCGAGCCCTCGCGCACCGCGAACACCACCGGCACCCGACCCACCAGGGCCACCGGCGTCAGCTCGCGCTCCAGGTCGTAGGGCGGCGGCTGGAACAGCGACGGGTTGACCGCCAGCGCATTCGCCGCCAGCAGCAGGGTGTAGCCGTCGGGCGGACTGCCGATCAGCGACTTGACCGCGATGTTGGTGCCGGCGCCCGGCTTGTTCTCGACCACCACCGGCTGGCCGAGGATGGCCGCCATCCGCTGGCCGACCGAACGCGCGATCGCATCGACCGCGCCGCCGGCGCTGTAGCCGACGTAGATCTTCAGGGGCCGCGAGGGAAAGGCCTCGGCGGCGCCGGCGGGCTTCAGGCCCCCGAGGGCGAGCAGCCCGGCCTGGGCCAGGACGAGTCGACGGGTGATGGTTGTCATGATCGGTTCCAGGTGGTCGAGGGCTTGCGCCGGCTCAGCGGCCCTGCAGCGGCGCCTCGAAATTCGCCAACAGCCGCGCCCTGCCGGCATGCACGTGGCGCTCGGCGGCGGCGCGGGCGCGGGCCTTGTTCGATGCCACGATGGCATCGAAGATCGCACGGTGCTCGGCATTCGAACGCCGCATGTTGCCGGGCGCGTTGAAGTACTTGCGGCGCACCAGGTGCAATTCTTTCACGTAGTCGTCGTAGGCCTGGTGGGCGCGGCGGTTGTTCGAGATCTCGAGGATCAGCGAATGGAACTGCAGGTTGAGTTCGTAGTAGAGCGTGCCGTCCTCCGCCTCGCAGGCGGCGTCCATGGCGTCGAGCAGCGCCTCCATCTGCTTCCGGTGCTCGTCGGTGAAGTGCTCGCAGGCCCGGTCGGCTGCGTAGCCGAACACCAGTGCGCGCAGTTCGTAGATCTCGAGCATCTCGCGCAGCGAGAGCTGGCGCACGAACACGCCGCGGTTGGCGACGGCGGTGACCAGGCCCAGCCCGGCCAGCACCTTGATCGCCTCGCGGATCGGGCCGCGGCTGGTGCCCATGCGCAGCGCCAGCGCCGCTTCGTTGAGGCGCTCGCCGGGCTTGAACTCGCCGCTGTAGATGAGCTGCTTGAGCTCGCTCACGATGGCATGCGACAGGCCGGCGCCACGGGGGCTGGAGGAAGGAGTTGGCATGGGCAAATCCTACCTTTTACGGCGGACGGATCATTCCACCTTGACGTTGGCGGTCTTCACCAGCTTGACCCAGAACTTGCCGTCCTCGGCCAGGAAGCGGTTGAACTGCTCTGGCGACGCCGACAGCGACACCTCGGTGCCGTCGCGCGCCAGCGAGGCCTTGACCGACGGGTCTTCCATCGCGGCGATGGTCGCCTTGTAGATCTTCTGCACGATCGCCGGCGGGGTGCCGGCCGGCACGAACATGCCATACCAGAACTCGAGGTTGTAGTCGGGCAGGCCCGCCTCCTTCATGCCCGGCAGCCCGGGCACCAGCGGCGAGCGCTCGCGGGTGCTGACGGCCAGCGCCAGCAGCCGGCCGGCGTTGGCCATCGGCAGCACCGAGGGCGAGGTGCCGAAGGTGAGCTGGGTGTCGCCCGCCATCACCGACTGGATCGCCAGGCTGCCGCCGCGGTAGGGGATGTGCGTCATCTCAACGCCGGTGACCTGGCTGAACAGCGCGGCGCCCAGGTGCGGCGCCGACCCATTGCCCGAGGTCGAGTAGTTGAGCTGGCCCGGCGCCTTCTTCGCCGCCGCGATCAGGTCGCTGACCGAGCGGATGCCGGTGGCGGGATTGACCGCCAGCACCAGTGGCGAGGTGGTCATCTTGGTCACGGCCGTGAGGTCGCGCGCCGTGTAGGCCAGCTTGGGGTTGAGCGCCGGATTGACCGAGATGCTGCTCGGGCTGGCGATCAGCAAGGTGTAGCCGTCGGCCGGCGACTTGGCCACCAGCTCGGCCGCGATGCTCGAGCCGTTGCCCGGCTTGTTGTCGACCACCACCGGCTGGCCGAGCGCCTTGCCGAAGGCCACGCTCATGGCCCGGGCCACGTAGTCGGCGGCGCCGCCGGGGGCGAAGCCGATGACCAGGCGGATCGGCTTGCTCGGATAGTCCCCGGGCTGCGACCAGGCGGCGCTGCCCACGACGCACAGACCCAGCGCCAGGGCGATCTTCTTGATGTCCATGTCTTGTCTCCTTTTTGTTGTTCTGGGGCTCAGGCGGCGGCCGGCATGCGCAGCACGATTTTTCCGACGTGGCCGCCGCTCTCCATCGTCGCCTTGGCTTCCTCCAGCTGCGCGAAGTCGCAGACCCGGTCGATCTGCGGCCGGATGCGGCCGGCGGCGATGTGCGGCAGCACGTCGCGCACGAAGGCGGGGATCGCCGCCGCGCGCTGCGCCTTGCTGCGCAGCTTGTTCGAGACGCCGAACACGGTGAGCCGCTTCGCGTGCAGCGCCGCCAGGTCGAGCTCGGCCTGCACCACGCCATCGACATAGCCGACCGTGGCCAGCCGGCCCTCGAAGGCCATCGCCCGGATGTTCTCCGCGAAGACGGTGCCGCCGACCGTGTTGATGACCAGGTCGGCGCCGTGCTGGCCGGTCGCCTGCATGACCGCGGCGCCGAAATCGGGGGCGCGCGTGCAGACGGCGAGATCCAGGCCCAGCGGCTTCAGCCGCGCCAGCTTGTGCTCCGAGCCCGAGGTGCCGATCACCTGCGCGCCCAGCAGCTTGGCCAGCTGCAGCGAGGCGACGCCGACGCCGGACGACACGCCGTTGATCAGCACCCACTCGCCGGGCTGCAGCCGCCCTTGCAGCACCAGCATGTCGTACGACACCAGGAAGGTCAGGGCGACGCAGGCCGCCTCCTCCCACGACAGGCTGGCCGGCTTGGCCATCGCCTCGATCTCCTCCATCAGCGCGTACTCCGAGAACGCGCCGGAACAACGGCCCATGACGGCGTCGCCCGGCTTGAAGCGCGTGACGCCGGCGCCGACCGCGACCACCTCGCCGGCGCCCTCCCCGCCGATCGCCTTCCAGCTGCCGGGCTGGCCGTGCAGGCCATGGCCGGCCACGAACTCGCCGCGATTGAGCGACGCCGCGTGCATCCGCAGCACCAGCTGCTGCGGGCCGGGCTGCGGCGGGGCCGTCTCGCGCAGCTCCAGCACGGTCGCCGCGTCGGTCATCTGCATCCAGTAGGACTGCATCGTGGGATCTCCTCGTTGATCGGTGTCTAGCGGCCCGTAAAGACCGGCTTGCGCTTCTGCATGAAGGCGGTGCGGCCCTCGGTGTAGTCGGCGCTCTCGAAGCAGCCGCGGATCAGGGCCGTGCACAGGGCCTGGTCCAGTTCCGGCGAGGGCTTCAGGATCTCGCGCGTGATGGCCTTGCCGGCCGCCACGGTCAGCGGGGCGTTGTCGGCCAGCGCCCGCGTGTACTCGGCCAGCAGCGCATCGAGCCCGGCCACCGTGGCAACGCGGGTCACGAGGCCGAGCGCCTTCGCTTCCGCGGCGTCGATCCGGCGCGCGGTGAAGAACAGGTCCTTGGCCGCGCCGGGGCCGATCAGGTCGACCAGGTTCTTCATTGCCGAATAGCGGTAGCCCAGCCCCAGCCGCGCGGCCGGGATCGAGAACACCGCGTCGTCGGCCGCGATGCGGATGTCGCAGCTGATCGCCACGTTCACGCCACCGCCGATGCACCAGCCGCGGATGCAGGCCAGCGTCGGCTTGGCGAAGTCGTGGATGCTCATCAGCGCTTCCTCGGCCATCGCCTCGTAGCGGGTCACGGCCTCGCGGGCGGCGCGCATGTCCTCGAACTGCGAGATGTCGGCACCCGAGACGAAGGCCTTCTCGCCCGCGCCGGAGAAGACGACCAGGCGCACCCGGTCGTCGTCCTGCGCCAGGCGCAGCAACGGCGGCACGGCCTCCCACATGTCGACCGACAGCGCGTTGTGCCGTGCCGGGTTGTTGAAGCGGATGTGCAGCGTGCTGCCGTCGAGCCAGGTCTGGACCCGCTCGGTGGTGGATGCGTAGGTGGGATGGGTCATGTCAGAAAACTCCGTTCGCTTGCATGCGGGCGAGGTCGTCCGCGCCGATGCCCAGTTCGCGCAGGACTTCCTCCGTGTGTTCGCCGCGGCGCGGGGCCGCGCGGGCGATGGTGCTGGGGGTGCGCTCCAGCTGCATCGGCTGGCCGACCAGCCGCTGCCGGCCGAGCCGCTCCGACACCACTTCCTTGACCATGCCCAGGTGCTCGATCTGCGGCTCGGCGAAGACCTCGCGCATGTCGCTGATGAGGCCGCAGGCCACGCCGCCGGCGTTGAACTGCGCGATCCAGTGGCTGCGGTCGTGGGCCGCCAGGCGGCGGTCGATCTCGGCGTTCAGCGCGTCGCGGTTCACCGAGCGCGAGGGCTTGTCGTGGTAGCGCTCGTCGGTGATCCACTCGGGCGCGCCGAGGATCTGGCAGAAGCGCTCCCAGATCTTGGAGCCGAACACGGCGATGTTGAGGTAGCCGTCGCGGGCCTTGTAGACGCCGGTCGGAATGCTGGTCGGATGGAAGTTGCCCGCCTGGTGGCCGACCTCGCCGTCGATCAGGTAGCGCGAGGTCTGGAAATCCATCATGTAGACCATCGACTCCAGCAGCGAGGTGTGCAGCCACTGCCCCTTGCCGGAGGCCTCGCGCTCCAGCAGGGCGACCAGGATGCCCTGCGCCGCGAAGATGCCGGCGCACAGGTCGGCGATCGGGATGCCCACGCGCACCGGGCCGTCGCCCGGCAGGCCGGTGACCGACATCAGGCCGCCCATGCCCTGCGCGATCTGGTCGAAGCCGGGCCGCGTCGCCAGCGGGCCCGACTGGCCGAAGCCGGAGATGCTGGCGTAGACCAGGCGCGGGTTGTCCGCCGCCAGCGTCTCGTAGTCGATGCCGAGGCGGAATTTCACGTCCGGGCGGAAGTTCTCGACCACCACGTCGGCCTTCGCGATCAGGCGCTGCAGGGTCGCGATGCCGTCGGCTTGCTTGAGGTCGAGCGTGATGGAGCGCTTGTTGCGGTGCGTGTACTGGTAGTCGGAGCCGTCCTGCCCGCCCAGGGTGTCGTCGCCGCGCATGTGCTCGGGCATCTGGACCTGGATGACGTCGGCCCCCCAGTCGGCCAGCTGGCGGCAGGCGGTGGGACCGGCACGGACCTGGGTCAAGTCGATCACGCGGAAGCGTTGCAGGGCGGATGAGGCAGGCAGATGGGGCATGCGGAGTGGACTCGAAGGGCCTTTGAATGGGCTGGATTGTTGATATCTCCCGATCAAGTGTCAACACTTTTTAGAAACAAGTGGACATTTCCAAATCCATTCGTATACGATAACCGGACACCAACGGACTTCCGCATGCTGCCCTGGCTCTCCGACCTCCCCCCCGATCCGCTGCCGGCCGCGGGCGACATCCCGCTCGCCAAGCTGGTCCGCGACGACATGCTGGCCATGATCCTGCGCGGCGAGCTGCCGAGCGGCCAGCGCATCAACGAGCCCGACATCGCCGCCCGCCTGGGCGTCTCCCGGGTGCCGGTGCGCGAGGCGCTGCGCGAGCTCGAAAGCACCGGCCTGGTGGTGGCTCGCAAGCACGCCGGCGTGTTCGTGCGCGAACCGGACGCCGCCGAGCTGCGCGACCTGTACGAGATGCGCGGGCTGCTCGACAGCTTCGCCGGCCGCCGCGCCGCGCGGCTGGGCGAGGCGGCCCGCCTCGCGCTGGCCGATGCGCTCGATGCCTCGATCGCGGCCATGAACGCCGCCTTCGCCGCCCACGACGTGCAGCGCTACTACCGCGAGAACCTGAAATTCCACTGGGCCATCGTCGAAGCCGGCGGCAACCAGGCGCTGGCCGACACCTACCGCGGCGTGGTGCAGAAGCTGCACCTCTCGCGCCTCAAGAATCTTTCGCAGGACATGGGCATGCGCGCCTCCATCGCCGAGCACGTGGCGATCGCCCGGGCGCTGCGCGACGGCGACGTCGCCCGCTGCGAAAGGCGCATGGCACGCCACGTCGGCGACGCCTACATCCGGCTTTCGGGCCTGACGGGCTGACCCTCTTCAAGACAAACCAGGAGACAAGACAAAATGAAACGCCGCACCTTCGTCCTCGCGCTGCCCCCGACCCTGATCGGGGTGCATGGGCTGGCCCACGCCCAGGGCTATCCGAACAAGCCCATCCGCTACATCGTGCCGGTGTCCGCCGGCGGCGGCAGCGACATGGTCGGGCGCACCGTGACCGAACGCTGGGGCAAGGTGCTGAACCAGACCTTCGTGGTGGACAACCAGGCCGGCGGCGGCGGCGTGATCGCGTCGCAGAACACCGCCCGCGCGCCCGCCGACGGCTACACGCTGATGCAGGGCTACGTTGCCACCCACGGCACGGCACCCGCCACGCGCCGCCTGCCCTACGACGCGGTCAAGGACTTCACCGCCATCGGCATGATCGGCGGCACGCCCAACGTGCTGGTCGTCAACGCCGACCTGCCGGCCAAGGACTTCAAGCAGTTCGTCGCCTATCTGAAATCGAATCCAAGCAAGGTCAGCTACGGGTCCGCCGGCGCGGGCTCGCTCACACACCTGACCATGGAACTGCTGAAGCAGCAGGTCGGGGTGTTCATGGTGCATGTGCCCTATCGGGGCATCGCGCCCGCCTTCACCGACCTCATGGGCGGCCAGACCCAGGCCATGTTCCCGGGCCTCGCCGCGGCGATGCCGCACCTCAAGTCGGGGCGGGTGCGCGCACTGGCCGTCACGGGCGCCAAGCGCCATCCTGCGGTGCCGCAGGTGCCGACGCTCGAGGAACTGGGCCTCAAGGGCTTCGATGCCATGCAGTGGTACGGCGTGGTCGGCCCGGCCGGCATGCCGGCCGAGGTGGTGCGCCAGCTCAACGAATCGCTCAACACGGTGCTCAAGGCGCCGGACCTGAGCGAGAAGCTGTCGGTCGAGGCGGTCGAGCCGATGCCGATGAGCCCCCAGCAATTCGCCGACTACATCCGGGCCGACATCGCGCGCTGGACCAAGCTCGCCCGCGACCGCAACATCGAACTCGACAGCTAGCGCGCCGCATCTTTTCGTTTTTCTCCAACCTTCCAGCAAGAGCTTTCACATGGCACGCAATACCCAGGTCGCAGCCGACCACAACGCCCCACCCGTCACCCGCATCCTGGCCGAGTACGTGGCCGGCCACGCCTCGCGCGGCTGGACCGATGCGGTGGACCACGAAGCCCATCGCACCTTCCTCAACTGGCTGGGCTGCGCCGTCGGTGCCGCGCGCCACGAGGCCGTCGAGGCGGCGCTGGCCGCGGTGCAGGAACTGCAGCCCGCGCCGCAAGCCAGCGTGCTCGGCCGCGCCGAGCAGGTCGACATCGCGAACGCGGCCATGCTCAACGGCATCAGCTCGCACACCTTCGACTTCGACGACACGCACCTCAAGACCATCATCCATCCGGCCGGCCCGGTGGCTTCGGCGGTGCTGGCGCTGGCCGAGCGCAGCGGCGCCAGCGGCCGCGCCGTGCTCGACGCGCTGGTGCTCGGCATCGACGTGGCCTGCCGGCTGGGCAACACCGTCTATCCGGAGCACTACGACCGCGGCTGGCACATCACCGGCACCACCGGCATGCTGGGCGCGGCCGCGGCCTGCGCGCGCCTGCTCGGCCTGGACGCCGACCGCACCCAGATGGCGCTGGGCATCGCCGCCTCGCAGCCGGTCGGCCTGCGCGAGCAGTTCGGCACCATGACCAAGCCCTTCCATCCCGGCGGCGCGGCACGCGCCGGCCTGATGGCCGCGCTGATGGCCAGGCATGGCTACACCGCGAGCCCGAAGGCGATCGAGGCGCCGCGCGGCTGGGCCCAGGTGGTGTCCACCAAGTACGCATGGAACGAAGTGACCGACGAACTCGGCGAGCGCTTCGAGATCTCCTTCAACAGCTACAAGCCCTTCGCCTGCGGCATCGTGATCCACCCGAGCATCGACGCCTGCGTGCAGCTGCGCGAGCGCGGCGTCCAGCCCGAGCAGATCGAGCGCATCGAGCTCAAGGTGCACTCGCTGGTGCTCGAACTCACCGGCAAGAAGGAGCCGGCCGACGGCCTGCAGGGCAAGTTCAGCGTCTACCACGGCTGTGCCGCCGGCCTGGTGTTCGGCCGCGCGGCCGAAGAGGAATTCGCCGACGCCATCGTGAACCGGCCCGACGTGGTCGCATTGCGCCGCAAGGTCGTGGCCACGGTGGACGACGGCATCGACGAAGCCAGCGCCGACGTGACCGCCGTGCTGACGGACGGCCGCCGCGAGCACGTGTTCGTCGAACACGCCATCGGCTCGCTGCAGCGCCCGATGAGCGACGCCGACCTGGAGCGCAAGTTCCACGGCCTGTCGGACGGCATCCTCGGCGCCGGGCGGACGTCCGAGCTGCTGGCAGCGTGCTGGTCGCTCGGCCAGGCGGCGGACGTGCGCGCCCTGACCCGCCTCGCGCGGCCCTGAGCGGCGCGGCGGCAACACGTCATCGAGGAGACGCGTCGATGAAATCCAGAGCGATGTTCCTTGTCCTGCTTCTCGTGGGGTTCGCCGCCTCGAGCCTGTCGGCGCAGACGGCCGACACCACCGTGTCGGTGGAGGGCGGAAAGATCCGGGGCGCGGCCACCGACGTGGCCGGCGTCACGCTGTACAAGGCCGTGCCCTTCGCCGCGCCGCCCGTGGGGCCCAACCGCTGGAAGGCACCGCAGCCGGTCGTGCCGTGGACGGGCGTGCGCGAAGGCGGCGCCTGGCCCGACCGCTGCTCTCAGCTCGCCAGCGCCAACTTGCCCGGCACCTTCTACTTCAACGAGTTCTACTGGGACCCGTCGAAGGATCCGAAGGACAGCGAGGACTGCCTCTACCTGAACGTGTGGGCGCCGCAAAAGCCCGCCGGCGGAACGCTGCCGGTGATGGTGTTCTTCCACGGCGGCGGCAACCGGCACGGCAACATCTCGGAGGTCGAGTTCAACGCCGCCAGGCTGGCGGCCAAGGGCATCATCGTCGTGACGCCGGCCTACCGGCTGAATCTCATGGGCTTCCTCGCCCTGCCCGGCATGCAGGAATACGGCGCCGGCAACTTCGCCATCCTGGACGGCGTGGCGTCGCTGAAGTGGGTCCGCCAGAACATCCGCGCCTTCGGCGGCGATCCCGGCCAGGTGACCATCGCCGGCCAGTCGGCCGGTTCTCGCAACGTGCGGACGCTGATGTCGACGCCGCTGTCGAAGGGCCTGTTCCAGCGGGCCATCATGCACAGCAGCCCGACCGTGATGGCGCAGCCGGACAAGGCGAACTTCGTCACGCTGGACGAGAAGACGGCCGCGGCCGCGCCGGTGTTCGAGAAGCTCTATCCGGGCAAGAGCCTCGATGAATTGCGGAAGATCCCGGCGCAGGATTTCTACCAGGACGATGCCCGGGCCGAGCAGCTGTTCGCGGCGACCAGCGGCAGGTACGCGGTCATCGACGGCACCGTGCTGACGAAGACTTCGGTCGACCTGCTGCGCCCCGGGGCGCTCGACGGCGTGGACGTCATGCTCGGCACCGTCGCCGACGAGCGCACGGCGCTCGATGGCGCGCCGGACAAGCAGATGGAGATCGCCGATTTCCATGCCTACTGGAAGAAGCTGCTGGGCGAGCCGCTCTACGCGAAGTACCGCTTCGAGCAGTTGTATCCCGCCGCCACCCGGAGCGATGCCTACCGCCAGCACCTCAAGGCCCAGGCCGACATGGCGCTGGAGCAGAACCGGATCGCGGGCACGGTGCTGAAGGCACAGAACCCCGGCAGCAAGGTCTATGTCTTCTACTTCGACCATCCCACGCCGGGGCGCGACCGCGAGTACTACGGGGCGTGGCATTCATCGGACCTCTGGTACGTGCTCGATTCGATGCGCAACGCGCCCGGCCAGCGCCCATGGAGCCCTGCCGACTTCGAGCTGGCGGACCAGGCGTCCTCGTTCTGGGCCAACTTCGTCAAGACCGGCGATCCCAACGGCGCGGGCCTTCCCGACTGGCGCCAGAGCGAGCGCGCCAACGACGGCGCCTACCTGTGGATCGGCGAGAAATCGACCGGCTCGACCAGCGGTTCGCCATACCACGGCACCCGCGCGGAGAACCGCAATGCGCTGTTCCACGACTACCAGGTGAGGTTCTATGGCGTGGACCGCTAGCCAAGCCGGGTCGATCGACGCCACGCGCCGGTCCCTGTGTGCCGCGGCGGGGCTGCTGCTGGCCGGTTGTGCGGGCCCGCGGCCAGACACGAGCGCAGCGGCGAAGGCCGAGCTGGCCAGCGCGGGCCAGCTGCGGGCCGCCATCAACTTCGGCAACCCGATCCTCGCCCGCAAGGATGGCGCCGGGGCGCCGTCGGGCGTCTCGGTCGACCTCGCCCGCGAGGCAGGCCGCCGTCTCGGCGTGGCGGTCGAACTCGTACCGTTCGACTCGGCGGGCAACGTGGTGGACGCCGTCAAGGCGCGCCAGGTCGACCTGGCCTTCGTCGCCATCGACCCGGTCCGCGCGGCAGACCTGGACTACACCGCGCCCTACGTGATCATCGAAGGCGCCTACCTGGTGCGCAACGGCTCGCCGCTGCAGCGCAACGAGGAGGTGGACCGCCCCGGCACGCGCGTCGCCGTGGGCCGGGGCAGTGCCTACGACCTGTTTCTGACCCGCGCGCTGAAGGCCGCATCGCTGGTGCGCGCGCCGACCTCGCCCGAAGTCACCGACGTTTTCCTGGCGCAGAACCTCGAGGTGGCTGCCGGCGTCAGGCAGCAGCTCGAGGCCGACGCAAAGCGCGTGGGCGGGGTGCGGCTGCTGCCGGGGCGCTTCATGGTCATCGAGCAGGCCATGGGCGTGCCCAAGGGCCGGGTCGCGACCCAGGCCTGGCTCGGCGACTTCATCGAGGAGATGAAGGCCTCGGGCTTCGTGGCGGCTGCGCTGCGCCGGCACGGCATCGAGGGCGCCGGCGTGGCGCCCTGCGCGAGCCCGTGCCAGGCCGGACCCCGGCCTCCCTGACAATCCGCGCCATGACTGATTCACCGGACCCCCGCCCCGTGCTGATCGCCGGCGGCGGCATCGGCGGCATCGCGCTCGCCCTCACGCTGCACCAGATCGGCGTGCCCTGCATCGTCTTCGAAGCCGTGCCCGAACTGCAGCCGCTGGGCGTCGGCATCAACCTGCAGCCCAACGCCGTGCGCGAGCTGTACGACCTGGGCTTCGACGCCCGGATGCTCGACACCATCGGCATCCAGGCCCGCGAGTGGGCCCTGCTCGGGCGCAACGGCAACGAGATCTACACCGAGCCGCGCGGCCTGCTGGCGGGCTACCGCTGGCCGCAGTACTCGGTGCACCGCGGCCAGCTGCAGATGCTGCTGTACCGGGCGGCGCTCGAACGGCTGGGCCCCGGCGCGATCCGGCTGGGCCACCGGGTCACCGGCTACCGCCGGCACGCCGAGGGCGTGACCGCGCTGGTCGAGACCCGCGACGGCCGGCGGCTGGAGGTCGATGGCCCGCTGCTGGTGGCGGCCGACGGCCTGCATTCGGCGGTCCGGGCCCAGATGCACCCGGCGCAGCCGCCGATCCAGTGGGGCGGCGCCATCATGTGGCGCGGCACGGCGCAAGGCGTGCCGATCCGCAGCGGCGCGTCCTTCGTCGGCGTCGGGTCGCTGCGGCACCGGGTGGTGCTCTACCCGATCTCGCCGCCCGACCCGGCCACCGGCCTGGCCACGATCAACTGGATCGCCGAGATCACGGTCGACAACGCCAAGGGCTGGACACAGGGCGACTGGAACCGCCGGGTCGCGCTCGACGAGTTCATCCATCACTTCGAGGGCTGGAACTACGACTGG
The DNA here is from genome assembly GCF_030316845.1 of Variovorax davisae. Lineage (GTDB taxonomy): Bacteria > Pseudomonadota > Gammaproteobacteria > Burkholderiales > Burkholderiaceae_C > Variovorax > Variovorax davisae. The sequence continues at coordinate 22,136 of NZ_JASZYS010000025.1, read as the reverse complement.
CTCGACGTGCCGGCCATGCTGCGCGGCGCCTCGGAGGTCTTCGAGTACCCGATGATCGACCGCGACCCGGTGCCCAGCTGGGTCGACGGCGGCGTGGCGCTGCTCGGCGATGCCGCCCACGTGATGTACCCGGTGGGCTCCAACGGCGCCAGCCAGGCGATCGTCGATGCGCGGGTGCTCGGTGCGGCGCTGCTGGCCCACGGCGTGAACCCCGCCGCCCTGCAGGCCTACGACGACAAGCTGTGCGGCGACATCTCGGCCCTGGTGCTGCGCAACCGCGGCGCTGGTCCCTTCGGGATCCTGGGCCTGGTCGACGAGCGCTGCGGCGGGGTCTTCGACGACATCGACCAGGTCATCCCGGCGGCCGAGCGCGAGGCCTTCATGGCCCGCTACAAGGCGGCCGCCGGCTTTGCGATCGAGACCCTCAACGCGGCGCCGCCGACGATCGCGCCGGGCGCGCGGGTGCGCTGAGCCGCACGGCGAGGGCCGCCAGGGCGGAGACGGTCGCCAGCACGGTCACGCCCAGCCAGCCCCAGGACGGCAGCACCAGCGCCGCCAGCGCCGAGCCGATCGCCATGCCGATGAACATGCCGGTGAACAGCACCGCATTGAGCCGGCTGCGGGCTGCCGGGTCGATGCCGTAGACGATGGTCTGGTGCGCGATCAGCGCGGCCTGCACGCCCAGGTCGAAGCCGACCGCGCTGGCTGCCAGCAGCCAGAGCCGTGCCGGTGCCGACAGCAGCGGCATCAGCGCCATGGCCGCGAACGACAGCACGACCAGGGCGGCGCCAAGGCGCGTCACCAGTTCGGGCCCGCGGCGGTCGGCCAGCCGTCCGGCCAGCGGTGCCGCGAGCGCGCCGGCGGCACCGGCCAGGCCGAAGGCGCCGGCCGCGGCGCTGCCGAGGTGGAAGGGCGCGCCATGCAGCATCACGGCCAGGGTCGACCAGAAGGCGCTGAAGCCGATCGCCAGCAGGCTCTGCGCGACGGTCGCGCGGCGCAGGGCGCCATGGCGGTGCCACAGCGCGGCCAGCGAGCCCAGCAGCGCGCCATAGGCCAGCTGGGTCGTGGGCCGGAAGCGCGGCAGCCCGCGCCAGGCGGCGACGCCGACCAGGGCGATGCTGGCCGCGGCCACCACGAACATCGAGCGCCAGCCGAAATGCTCGGCCACGAAGCCGCTCACCACCCGCGACAGCAGGATGCCCAGCAGCAGCCCGGTCATCACCATGCCGACCACCTTGCCGCGGTGCGCCTCGGGGGCCAGCGTGGCCGCGGCCGGCACGATGTCCTGCGCCATCGAGGCCGACAGGCCGATCGCGAGGCTGGCGACCAGCAGCCAGCCGATGCCGGGCGCGGCACCGGCCAGCAGCAGGGCCGCGCACAGCACGGCCGCCTTGGCGAGGATGATGCGGCGGCGATCGAAGCGGTCGCCGAGCGGCGCCAGCAGCAGGATGCCGAGCGCATAGCCCAGCTGCGTCAGGGTCGGCATGAAGCCGACGGCGCGGCTCGATGCCCCGATGTCGGCGCCCAGCACGCCCAGCATCGGCTGGCTGTAGTAGATCGACGCCACTGCGAGCCCGGCGCCGGTGGCCAGCAGCAGCACCAGCGACGCGGGCAGCCGGCCGGCCGAGGCCGTCACCGGGTTGGATGCAGCCGTCGCATGCGCTGTTTGAATGGAAGACATGGTGAAAACCCTTGATTTCTTGAATGCACCGGAGTTTGGAGGCATCGAAAGCACTTTGGTAGCCGCGGCGCACGCACAATAGTTATACGATTCACGTATGCGAACCTTCGCCCCTCAGCCATCGCCCGCGGCCGCGGCCTCCGACCGCATCGAGCTGATGAAGACCTTCGTGCAGATCGTCGAGGCGGGCAGCCTGTCGGCCGCGGCGGCCCAGCTGCGGACCACGCAGCCCACGGTCAGCCGCCGGCTGCAGGCCCTGGAGCGCCTGCTGGGCGTGCGCCTGCTGCGCCGTTCGACCCATGCGATGAAGCTGACCGAGGACGGCGAGCGCTGCGTCGAGCGGGCCCGGGAGCTGATCGACAGCTGGCAGGCCTTCGAGTCGGACCTGCGCGGCGACGACGACGAGCCCGAGGGCATGCTGCGCGTGGTGGCACCGCACGCCTTCGGCCAGCAGCTGCTGGTCGGGCCGCTGGCCGACTACCTTCGCCAGCATCCCCGCGTCAGCGTCGAATGGCTGCTGCACGACCGGCGGCCGGACTTCATCGCCGAGGGCGTCGACTGCGCGATCCAGGTCGGGGAAGTGAGCGACCTGGGCGTCGTCGCGATCAAGCTCACCGAGGTGCCGCGCATCGTCGTGGCCGCCCCCTCGGTGCTCGAAGACATGCCCGCGCCCACCCACGCGCACCAGCTGGCCGCGCTGCCATGGATCGCCTTGCGCACCTTCTACCGCACCGAGATCGTGCTGTCGCACCTGGGCAGCGGCGAGGCCTGCCGCGTCGCCATCCGCCCGCGCCTGAGCACCGACAGCCTCTACGCCTTGCGCAGCGCCGCCGTGATGGGCCTGGGCGTGTGCGTGGGCTCGACCTGGCTGCTGGCCGAGGACCTGGCCGCGGGCCGCCTGGTCCAGCTGGTGCCGCAATGGCGGGCGGCCGCGCTGCCGGTGCACTTGGTCTATCCCCAGTCACGGCTGCAGCCGCCGAAGCTCAAGCGCTTCATCGAGGCCATGCGTTTCCAGTGGAACCATGGCGCCGTGCCCGACAATCGAGTCGCCGCCCGACCGGGAGAACCGTCGTGACGCCCCTTCCCAAGCCCACCGACGCCGCGGCGCCGCTGCGCTGGCTGCCAGGCTGGCGCACGCTGCGCGGCTACCAGCTCGCCTGGCTGCGCCACGACCTCACGGCCGGCCTGGTGCTCACCACCATGCTGGTGCCGGTCGGCATCGCCTACGCCGAGGCCTCGGGCATCGGCGGCATCTACGGGCTCTACGCGACCATCGTCCCGCTGCTCGCCTACGCCCTGTTCGGGCCCAGCCGGATCCTGGTGCTGGGTCCGGATTCGGCCCTCGCGGCGCTGATCCTCGCGGTGGTGGCGCCGCTGGCCGCGGGCGACCCGATGCGCGCGGTCGCGCTGGCCAGCGCGATGGCGGTCGTCTCCGGCCTGGTCTGCATCGGTGCCGGCCTCGCGAAGCTCGGCTTCGTGACCGAGCTGCTCTCGAAGCCGATCCGCTATGGCTACATGAACGGGATCGCGCTCACGGTGGTCGTGAGCCAGCTGCCGAAGCTGTTCGGCTTCTCGGTCGAGGCCGAGGGACCGCATCGCCAGCTCTGGGCCTTCGCGCAGGGCCTGCTGTCCGGGCAGTCGAACGGCATCGCCCTGGCCATCGGCGCGGGCACGCTGGCGGGCATCCTGCTGCTGCAGCGCCTGCCCCGCGTGCCCGCCGTGCTGCTGGCGGTGGTGGCGGCCACCGTGGCGGCGGCCGGGCTCGACCTGGCGGCGCGGGCCGGCATCTCGGTGCTCGGCGACCTGCCCCAGGGCCTGCCCCAGCCGGCGCTGCCGCTGATCGGCATGGCCGACGTCGGCCCGGTGCTGCTCGGCGGCCTGGCCGTGGCGCTGGTGTCCTTCGCCGACACCAGCGTGCTCTCGCGCGTGTATGCGGCCCGGATGCACATGCCGCCGGCCCCGAACCAGGAAATGATCGGGCTCGGCGTCGCCAACCTCGCGACCGGCTTCTTCCAGGGCATGCCCATCAGCAGCAGCGCCTCGCGCACCCCGGTGGCCGAGGCCGCCGGGGCCCGCACGCAGCTCACCGGCGTGGTCGGCGCCCTCGCCATCGCGGCGCTGCTCCTGTGGGCGCCCAACCTGCTGCACCACCTGCCGAGCGCGGCGCTGGCCGCCGTGGTCATCGCCGCGGCCATCGGCCTGTTCGAGGTCGCCGACCTGCGGCGCATCTACCGCATCCAGCAGTGGGAGTTCTGGCTGTCGATGGTCTGCTTCGCCGGTGTCGCGCTGTTCGGCGCCATTCCGGGCATCGGCATCGCGGTGGTCATCGCGGTGGTCGAATTCCTCTGGGATGGCTGGCGACCTCATTCGGCGGTGCTCGGGCGGGTCGACCGCGTCAAGGGCTACCACGACATCACCCGCTATCCGCAGGCCGCCCGCATCCCGGGCCTGGTGCTGTTCCGCTGGGACGCGCCGCTGTTCTTCGCCAACGCGGAGCTGTTTCGCGACCGGGTGCTGGCGGCGGTGGCGAGCTCGCCCACCCCGGTGCGCTGGGTCGTGGTCGCCGCCGAGCCGGTCACCAGCGTCGACGTGACGGCCGCCGACATCGTGGCCGAACTCGACGACAGCCTGCTGGCCGAGAACATCGAGCTCTGCTTCGCGGAAATGAAGGACCCGGTCAAGGACAAGCTCAAGCGCTTCGGCCTCTTCGCACGCCTGGGCGCCGAGACTTTCTACCCGACGCTCGGCGAAGCCGTGCGAACCTACCTGCGCAGCCATCCGGTGGCGTGGGAAGACTGGGAAGACGAAGCCGAGCCACCGGGGCGACCCGACTGAGTCCGCCGCTTCGGCATACTCGCGGCGCGCCAATTCCTTTCCCCATCTGGAGACCCTATGTCAGGCAACGGCTTTCACGTGCACGGCCCGCACGACCACGAGTTGGAACACGCGAGCGCGCAAGGCGGGCATGGCCCGGAGCCGGCGCACGGCAGCGGCGGCAGGAGCATGACCAGCCAGATCGCGGTGTGCACCGCGGTCATCGCCACGGTGGGCGCGATCTTCGCCTACATGGGCGGCCACACCCAGGCCAACGCCGGGCTCTACAAGAACAACGCCGGCATCAAGAAGACCGAGGCGTCGAACCAGTGGAATTTCTACCAGGCCAAGAGCACCAAGCAGGCGCTGGCCGAGTTCGCGCGCGACCTGGCCCCGGACGAGCGCAAGCCGGCGCTGCAGACCAAGGTCGGCCGCTACGAGCAGGAGAAGGCGGAGATCCTGCTGGTCGCCCAGCAGCTCGAGAAGGACGCGCTCGACTGGGACCGGCAGTCCGAGCAGCAGATGCACCAGCACCATCGCTGGGCCCAGGCCACGACCGCGCTCCAGGTCTCGATCGCGCTCGCCGCGATGGCGCTGCTGACGCGCAAGAAGTGGCTGGAGTGGGGCATGCTGGCGGTCGCCGGCATCGGCGTCGTCGTCGGCGTCCTGGCCGCGCTTCACGTCTGAGGGCGGGCGCAGCGCGCCCGCCGCTGCGATTCAGGGCAGATCGACGATCTGGATCCAGTTCGGGTTCTTGCCGACCGCGAGGCGCTTCGGGGCGGCCAGCGCGCCGCTCGCCGCATCGATCGCGTGCACCGACACGCTGTGGGAGTCCTGCCCGGCGACCACCAGCCAACGGCCGGTCGAGTCGATGGCGAAGCCGCGCGGCGTCTTCTCGGTCGGCGTCTGGCCGAGCGGCTGCAGCAGGCCGCTGGCAGGGTCGACCCGGAACGCCGACAGCGTGCTGCTGGTGCGCTCGGACGCATAGAGGAGCTTGCCGTCGGGCGTCAGGTGCAGGTCCGCCGCCCAGGGCTTGCCGGTGAAGCCGGCGGGCAGGGTCGTGGTCCGCTGCAACTCGCGCAGCGTCCCGCGCGCGCCGTCCCATGCATAGACGTACAGCGAGGCATCGACTTCGTTCACCAGGTAGAGGAAGCGCTGTCCCTGGTCCCAGACGAAGTGCCGCGGTCCCGACTTGGGCCCCGCCGCGACCAGCGGCGGATCGCCTGGTGTGAGCACACCCTTCTCTGCATCGAGGCGCCAGACGGAGACATTGTCGCCGCCCAGGCTGGTCGCCAGCACGAAGCGGTTGGTGGCATCGGCATGGATCGCATGGGCGTTGGGCGCCGTCGGGATCAGCTGCTGCACGGCGCCGACCGCGCCATCCTGGCCGATCGCATTGACCGTGATCTTGTGCCCCGGGTAGGAGGCGGCGAACAGCCAGCGGCCGGTGGCATCGACGTCGATGTTGGCCATGCTGTCGGCCAGGGGCGCCTCGCCCAGCTTGCGCAGCCGGCCGCTGGCGCCGTCGATGGCGAAGCTGGCGACCCGGAACGGCTGCGAGCGCAGGGCCGCATACAGGAAGCGCTTGTCCGGACTGACCGCCATCGGCATCACGGTCCCGGCGACAGCGACGGTGTCCACCGGCTTGAGCAGCCCCTGGGCCCGGTCGAGTTCGAGCACCGAGATGTCCTGGCTGTCGGCGTTCGCCACGTAGACGAAGCTGGCGGCCTGGGCCGCGGCCGCCAGCCAGAGAAGGGCGGCGCCCGCCAGCAGGGGGACGGCGCGGGGCCGCATGGTGCGCGATGGCATGGGTGTCTCCTTCGGTTGTTTGGGTTCGAGGTTATCTGTTGTCGTACAACTTGGCAATATTTCGCCAAGTCATCGGACAACCGTCAGTCCGCCGGAACGGGGCGCCAGCACGCAGCACAACGTCAATCCACAGTGCCGCTTCGGCAACCAGCAGGGGCGAATGCGACATCCTTGAGGCTGTCGGTTGCCATGCGGGCCGGGGACACTGGTGTTCATTCGCCGGGAACCTCGCCATGACCCGTTCAACATCCCTTCCCACCACCCTCTACCTCAGCGCCCCCGAGATGATCCGGCTGGTCCGGCGGCAGGGCCTGACGGCCTGCATCGCCGGCGTGGCCGAGCGCATCCGCCACGAGTTCCTGCGCTGGAACGAATTCGACAAGAGCGCCCGGCTGGCCTGCCATTCGGAACTCGGCGTCATCGAACTGATGCCGATCGCCGACGCCTCGCAGTTCGCCTTCAAGTACGTGAACGGGCACCCGGGCAACCACCGCCGCGGGCTGCCCACGGTGATGGCCTTCGGCATGCTGGCCGACGTCCAGACCGGCATGCCCAGGCTGCTGTCCGAACTGACGCTGACCACGGCGATCCGGACCGCGGCGATGTCCGCGCTCGCCGCGCGCAGCCTGGCGCGGCCCGGCAGCCGCCGGATGGCGCTGATCGGCAACGGCGCACAGGCCGAATTCCAGGCGCTGGCGTTCCGCGACCTGGTCGGTGTCGAGGTGCTGAGCCTCTACGACACCGACCCCGCCGCCACGGCCAAGCTGGTGGCCAACCTGGCCGGCCAGGGCCTGCGGCTCGAGGTCTGCGCGGGCACGGCCGAGGCGGTGCGCGGGGCCGACATCGTGACCACCGCCACCGCGGACAAGAGCCACGCGGCCATCCTCACGCCCGACATGATCGAGCCCGGCATGCACCTCAACGCGGTCGGCGGCGACTGCCCGGGCAAGACCGAGCTGCACCGCGGCGTGCTCGGGTTGAGTTCGGTGTTCGTGGAGTACGAGCCGCAGTCGCGGATCGAAGGCGAGATCCAGCAGATGCCGGCCGACTTCGCCGTGACCGAGTTCTGGCAGGTGCTGGCAGGGCGCCGACCCGGCCGGCGCAGCCCTTCGGAGGTGACCGTGTTCGACTCGGTCGGCTTCGCGCTCGAGGATTTCGCTGCCCTGGCCTTCATGGGCGAACGCGCCGCAGCGCTCGGTTTCGGCGAGGTGATCGAACTGATGCCGGATGCCGCCGATCCCAAGGATCTGTTCGGCCTGCTGGCCTCGAGACCGCGCCCCGCCGGCCCGGCGCCGCGTCAGGCCGGCGCGGCCCGCAGGATGCCGCCGGCGCGAACGAAGTTGCCGGCGCCGATGTGATGGATGGTCTGCAGCTCGGTGTTGTCGTCGCCAAAGCGCCAATGGCCGCCGGCGAAGATGCGGGCGTCGGCCGCCGCGGCCACGACTTCGCCGAAGCAGGTGTCGTAGGCGTCCTCGGTATGCGGCTCCGGCAGCAGCCGGCATTCCAGCCAGGCCGCGCAGCCGGTCTCCAGCACGGGCATCCCGAGGCGGGGACCCGGCTTCGCCACGATGCCATGGTGGGCGAACTTGTCGACGCTGCGGCCGCTCGCGCTGCCGACCGCATAGGTCAGGTCGACCAGCGCGGCCCCGGGCAGGCAGATGCCGAAAGCACCGCTGGCGGCGACGAGCTCGCGCGTCCAGGTCTTCTTGTCGATCACCAAGGCAATGCGGGGCGGCGTGAATTCCACCGGCATCGACCAGGCTGCCGCCATGACGTTGCGGCGACCGCCGTGGGCGCTGGTTACCAGCACCGTGGGACCATGGTTGACGAGGCGGCTCGCGTGCTCGAGCGCCACCGGCTTGAAATGATTCATGCGGCCATCCTACGGCCAACCGCCGCCGCTCGACGCCGGCCTCCGATTCGCCTACGCTGTGCGCCATCCGGCGGGCTGCCGGATTCCTGAAAGGCACACGCATGAATCTCCAACTCAAGGGCCGGCTGGCCCTGGTCTCCGGCAGCACGGCCGGCATCGGGCAGGCCATCGCGCAGGCCCTGGCGGCCGAGGGCGCCCGGGTGATCGTCAACGGGCGTTCGCAGGCCGCGGTGGATGCCGCGGTGGCGCAAATCGAGGCGGCGGACGGCGGCGAGGTCATCGGCTTCGCCGGCGACCTGAGCACGGCCGCGGCCGCGGATGCGCTGGTGGCCCGGCATCCGGACATCGAGATCCTGGTCAACAACCTCGGCATCTTCGAGCCCAAGCCCTTCGAGGAAATCCCGGACGCGGACTGGACGCGCTTCTTCGACGTCAACGTGCTGAGCGGCGTGCGCCTGGCGCGCCTGGTGCTGCCCGCGATGCGGCGCGCTGACTGGGGCCGCATCATCTTCATCTCCAGCGAGAGCGCGATCCAGATCCCGGCCGAGATGATCCACTACGGCATGACGAAGACGGCGCAGCTCGCGGTCTCGCGCGGCCTGGCCGAGGCGGTGGCGGGCACCGGCATCACCGTCAACAGCGTCCTGCCGGGCCCGACCCGGTCGCGCGGTGTGGGCGATTTCGTCGAGGCGCTCGCCAAGGCCGACGGCAAGTCCTTCGAGGCCTACGAGCGGGAGTTCTTCGAGAAGGTGCGACCCACCTCCCTCATCCGGCGCTTCGAAACGCCGCAGGAGATCGCCTCGCTGGTGGCCTACATCGCCAGCCCGCTGTCGTCCGGCACCACGGGCGCGGCGCTGCGCGTCGACGGCGGCTGCACCAAGAGCGCCTTCTAGCCGGGTCGACCTTGGCATCCAGAGCCGCCCGCATCGCACTGTCGGCCTCGGCCGCCGCCCTGGGGAGCATCGCGGCCTACTGGGCCCTGCTGGCGACACGCCAGGGACACATCCTGTTCGATGCCCGCAAGCACCCGGTCGTCCACCTGTCCGAAGACTTCTCCGCCTACGCCCACGCGGTGCCGGGCGGGATGGTTCGCGGCTACGTCTACCACCCCGAGGGCGAGCCTGCGATGCAGGACCTGTTCATCTATTTCGCCGGCCGGGGCGAGGACGTGCGCGCCACGGCGCAGGCGCTGCACTGGCTGCCGACGGGCTTCGGCTTCGCGGCGCTCAACTACCGGGGCGTGGCCGATTCGCAGGGCGACCCCTCCGAGCTGGCCTCCGTCCAGGACGCGCGCCAGTTCGCCAGTCACTTGCGCCAGGCCTTTCCGCAGACGCGCCTGCACGTGGTCGGACGCAGCCTGGGCACGGGCGTGGCGATCCAGCTGGTGGCGCGGCAGGAGTTCTCGAGCCTGCAACTGGTCACGCCCTACGACTCGATGCTCGAAGTGGCGAAGCGGCGCTATCCGCTGGTGCCGCTGTCCCTGTTGCTGCGCCACCAGTTCAATTCCCTGGCCCATTCCAGGGAGGTCGCGGCCAAGACCCAGGTCCTGCTGGCCGAGACCGACGAGGTCGTCCTGCACGAGCGCTCGCAGAAGCTGATCGCGGCCTGGCCGACGCCCGTCAGCGTGCAGACCATCGCCGGCTCCAACCACCACGACATCATGGGCTTCGAGGCGACCTGGCTCCATCTCGTCGACTTCGCGTTGACCGCCGTGCTGCCTGCGCCGCAGGCGGCTTGATCCGCGGCGCGAGCTCAATCGGCGCCACGTCCGGGAAAGCGGCGCCGCTGCGGGCCAGGGCAGCGAGCGGGACGGGCCGGACCTGCCCCGACCACAGCACATTCACCATTTCATGGAACCGCTTCGTTCCAAGATGCATGAAGCGCAGATTCATCGTCGCCAGTGCCTCGATGGCCTCGTCCATGTCGCCGGCGGTCGGAGGCGGCTCCTGGAACAAGGTGGCCCGGACGGTTTCCCAGGTCACCTGGATCGCCTTCATCTCGCTCTGGTCGTCACCCGGTTCGAACAGCGCGACCACTTCTCCCGGCTCGAAGTTCTGGGCACCGCGCGACCGGGCGTCGGTCTCGATGACCTCGATCGCGCAGCGCAGCGCGTCGAGCCTGCCTTTTTCCGGCTTGAAGCCCCGCGACATCTTCCAGTAGTGTTCGATCGCTTCGTAGCGGAAGCGAAGTCCCAGGCGCAGCAGGGTCACGAGCAGGCCCAGGTCGCCCGGAACGTCGAACAGGGGCGCGACGACGGTGGGTACGAGATGAACGTGAAAGCGACGTGCACCCCGCCTGAACACTTCGAGCTTGGCCAGCTGCGGCTGGAACGAGCCCTTGGTGCCGCCGGCATGGAACACGGCCTGGATCGGCACGAACTCACGGTCGTTGCTGGCCAGATAGATGCTGTTCTGCAGTTCGGCCAGCCATCGCTTGTCGAGCGAGGGCGCCACGGCGTCCACGACGCTCTTCCACGTCAGGCTGCCTCGGGATATGAGCCCGAACAGCTTCTTCGTGTCGGCGCTCATGTCGACGACGGCGTCGCCCGGAAGGGAAGGCCCACCAAGGCGCCCGGGCGCAGGCACGACGACGTCCAGGTAGTACTCGAACTGGACGCAGTCGTCCGGCGGCAGGCTCAGGAGCTCGGCCAGCCGGGCCAGCCAGGCCGCCCCCGGGACGGGCGTGCGCTGCAGCTTCAAGCGGCGGCCGATCATCTGGTAGAGCGCCAGCAGCCCTTCGGGAGTGCCGAGGTCCGCGCCCTCGTAGTCCTTCAGGGGCGTCGCGAGGTCGGTGGGCTTCATGCCCGAATGGCAGACCGGGATGATCGGCAAACCCTTCATCCAGGCCGCGCCGACTTCGAACTGGACCCAGGGCCGCTGGACCGAGGCCTTGCTGCACAGCACGATCACGGCGTCGGCCTTCGCGATCGCGCGCTCGACGGCCTCCAGCCATTGCACGCCGAGCTCGATGGTGCCCACGTCCGAGGACGCGAAGAACTCGACCAGGCCGAGGAAGTCCTCCTCCATCATGTCCTTCAGGAGGATCGCGACGTCTTTTTCTTCGGAGATGTGGCTGACGAACAGCTGGACCATGACCACCCCCACACCAGCAAATGCCGTTTGCCGTGATGGCAGGTATAGCCTGCCTGGAGATTTTTTGCGTCCCCCGTATGGCGTACGCCAGAAGAGCGGGCCCTCACATCGGCGCTAGCCGAGGTACTTGCCCCGCAGGTAGTCGAGGTAGGCCCGCGAGTCGCTCGACACGTAGGGCGAGATCAGCGTCAGGGTGTAGAAGGCCGCCAGTCCGGGATCGGCCTCGGCCTGCGCCTCGCGCCCCGGCACCAGGCGCTCGAAGGACAGCCAGCAGGTGGTGGTGAAGACGATCTGCAGGGCCAGGATGCGCGCCTGTTCGGCGCTGGTCTGGATCACCCCGGAGGCCACCAGCCCCTCGCACAGGGACTGCGCGGCCAGCAGGTTCTGGGCCGTCAGCTCCTGGGCCCGCTGCCCCAATGCCGGGTATTCGGCAGCCAGGAAGGCCATGTCGCGGTAGACGAAGCGGTATTCGTCGATGGCCTCGAAGCGCAGGTGCAGCGCCAGCCACAGGTCGTCGATCGCGGCGACGGCGGCGGTCGACCCGTTCAGCAGCCCGAGCCGCTGCTCGAAGCGCATGAAGAGCCGCTCGACGATCAGCTGCTTGGCCTTGAAGTGGTAGTGCAGGTTGCCGGGGCTGATGCCCATCTCGGCCGCGATCTTGTGCGTCGACACGGCTGCCAGGCCTTCCGCGTTGAACAGCGCGAGGCTGGTCAGCAGGATGCGGTCGCGGGTGTTGGGACTGGCCACGGGCGATGAGTGACGGCGCTCGGGATCGGCGGCTTCAGCGCTTGCGCCGGGCGGCCGGCTTGGCCGCCGCGAGCTGCGCGCGCAGCTGCCCCACCTCGTCGCGCAAGGCCTGGAGTTCTTCCACGCTCGGCATGCCCAGGCGTTGCAGCGCGCTCGCCACGCGCTGGTCGAACACGTCCTCGAACTTGCGGATGCCGAAGCTGTCCAGGCCCGGGAACCCGGCCGCGGGCCGGGCGCCACCCGCATCGGTCTTCTGGATGCCGAGCAGGCCCTCGATCACATGGGTGTGGCGCTTGACCACATCGGTGCCGACGTTGCCCAGCGCCTTCAGGCCCCCGCGCAGCAGGCCTTCGGCGCCGGCGGGCTTGCCGGCGGCTTCGGTGGGGGGTGCCGCCGCCGCGCTCGCCTTCCGGCGCGGCGCGGCGGACTTCCTGGCCGGCGCCGGCTTCTTCGGCAGCGCCGATTCCCTGCGGGTCGCCATGCTTCGGTCCCTGGGATCAGGCGGCTGTGCGGCGGGCGCGGCGGGCGGTCTTGGCGACGGCCACCGCCGCGCCCTTCGCTTCGGGGGCTTGCTCGGCCGCGGCTTCTTTGGCACCGGCGACGCGCGTCTCGAGCTTCCTGGCGCCCTCGGCGATCTTGTCGGCGATCTGCGCATGCACGTTGGCGATGGGCAGGTGGATGGCGCTGAAGGTGCTCACCAGCGAGGTCGCGATCGGCGACTCGGCCCGGGCCGCACGGCCGGCTACGGCCTCGATGCCCTGGGTGCCGGCTTCGGCCATGCGGTCGAGCACCGACACCACGCGGCCGGTGTCGATGTCGAGGCGGTTGGCGAGGAATTCGGTGACCTTCTGCATCTGGCCGTAGCGCGACGCGGCGCCATCGAGCAAGCGGCGGGCGCCGGTGCGCCAGGCGCCGACGAGGGTCTTGCCGGCTTCGTGGTACTGGCCCACGACGTGGACGGCGACGGCAGAGAGAGTTTGCGTGGACATGCGGTTTTCCTTGGAGGTGACTGACGATTCGCGGGATGCGACAGCCTGATGTTCTTCGCAAGGGCCTAGGCCAGGAAAACTAGATTCATCGCAAAGTTAGTCCAAGTGCCCCAATTTGCTGCCATCGCATTCTGCGTCAGCGCGGGTTGCACGCGTGCGAATTCGACCATCTCGAGAAGCCCGCGCCGGCGGGCGCCACGCGAAGGCCGAGGACGTGCGCCACGTCATCCCCTCTGTTGGGGACAATCCCGCTACGACCCTATCGACGCCCACGCTAGCATCGCGGTCTTCAAATTGTCAGGGGCGCCGGTGGGAACTCTGAGAACGATATTTGCCATGGCGGTCGTGTTCGCCCATGCAGGCGTCTACATGTTCGTTGGCGCGCTGAATGGCGTGCAGCTCTTCTACATGATATCGGGCTTCTTGATCTCGTTCATATTGACCGAGGTCAAGGCCTACCCCGAGGTCAAAGACTTCTACGCCAACCGGTTTCTGAGGATCTACCCGGTCTATGCAGCCGTCGCCGTTCTGACGCTGGGAGCCTATTTTCTGGGCATTCATGTCTACGATGAATTTTTCAGCGTCTACCGAGAAGCCCCCTGGTCGGCGACGATTCTGCTGATTTTCTCCAATACATTCCTGTTCCTCCAGGACTGGGTGATGTTCTTCGCTGTGGTCGATGGCCGGCTGATCCCGACCGGCAATTTCATGGAGAGCTCGCCATTGCTTTATCCAGGGCTGCTCGTTCCGCAGGCGTGGACCCTGGGTGTCGAACTGACTTTCTATCTGATTGCCCCGTTCGTGCTTCCCAGGCGGAGACTGGTGTACGTACTGCTCGCAGCCTCGCTGACGCTCAGGGCCATTTTCATTGCGCGAGGCTTCGGTCAGAGCGACCCCTGGTCCTATCGCTTCTTTCCCACCGAGCTGGCGCTGTTTCTGGCGGGGGCGCTTTCGCATCAAATACTGCTGCCGCTCTACAGAAAAACGCGCATCCTTCGCTCGCGTGCGGCCTGCCTCACGGCGACAGGCTTGCTGGTGACGGTCGCGCTGACTTATCACCTTTTCGCCTTGCCGAAGTTGACACACAATATTGTCCTGTTCGCATTTTTCCTCGTGCTGATGCCATTCGCATTTATCTTCCAGAGAAGCAGCGCACTCGACAATTGGATCGGCGAGCTGAGCTTCCCGATGTACATTTGCCACAAGCTCGTGATAGCGATTTCGACGCGATGGACGGACGGCCTCAAACAGGATCAGCCCTATACGTTCGCCTGGCTTTGCGTTTTCTTGTCCGCCCTCTTCGCAATTGCCTTGAATCGGCTGGTTGCCTCGCCAATGGAGTTGGTGCGAAATCGATTCAGGAAAAAAATCGAGATCAGCACCGTTCCCAAATCACCTATCGATCGCAGCCAAGGACCTGTCTCTGTCACCGCGGCACTCTAGACCCGGCTGCCCAAGACCCGCATAGAGTTCCGCATGGCCGGCGAGCGCATCTGTCGAACGCGCTATTGCACATCCCGTCGTCCTCCCTAAGCTCGGCCGTCTCTCCCCAGGAGGTCGTGCATGAACATCAATGCGGTGGTGCGAAGCGTCCAGGCGGCGCTGGGTGTATCGGTCGATGGCAATCCGGGTCCCGAGACCTGGCGGGCCATCCACGAGAAGATCGTCGGCAAGGCGGTGCCGAAGTCGGCCGCCTTCGCCGGCCGCGCGGACGAGCGCAGCGAAAAGACCATCGTCACGCTGCATCCGCAGGTCGCGCCCTACGCGCGGATGCTGGTCGAACGCGCGGCGGCCGCCAACATCGAGATCAAGATCTTGAGCGGCACGCGCAGCTACGCCGAGCAGGACGCCCTGTTCGCGATCGGCCGCACGAAGGAGAAGAACCGGCGGCCCGTGACCAACGCGAAGGGCGGCGAGTCCAACCACAACTTCGGCATCGCCTTCGACGTCGGCGTGTTCCGCGGCAAGGAGTACCTGGGCGACAGCCCGCTCTACGCCACGGTGGGCGCGATCGGCATGGACATCGGCCTCGAATGGGGCGGCCAATGGGAAAGCTTCGTCGACATGCCGCACTACCAGCTGCGACCCGATTGGTCGGAGGGCATGTCGGAGCGCGAGATGCTGCGCGAGCTGCGGGCCCGCAAGGCGGCGGGCAAGGATGCCTACGCGACCTGAGCCGGGGGCCGCTCCGCGTGACGGTCAGGCCGGGCAGCTGCTGCCGAGCAGGGTCTTCGAGTCCGCCAGCGGCCGCGCACCGGCCGCGCGCAGCAGGTCCACGCGCTGCTGGAAGGCGCTGCGGTGGGCGCGGCTTCCCTGGTCCACGCTGAACGACAGCTCGACGATCCGCTGGCCGGTCGCAAGCAACCACTCCTCGACTTTCCAGTCGTCCCGTGATTTGAAGCGCCGGACATGGTTCACACAGGGCTTGGGCACCATCCCGGTGGCCGGCGGGAAGGCCGCAGCGGCGGCGGCCTCGACGGAGCAGCTGAAGGAGATGGCCTTGCGCGGCGTCGGCGCCGCATCCGTCCCTTCTTCGCCCACCCAGTTCACATCCACCTCCAGCTTGCGCTCGCGCTTCGGGCCGACGAGCGGGCAGGCCCAGGTCGACAGCAGCTTCCGGGCCGCCTTGGATGCGGGGGCGCGCACCTTGTACGTCGACTCCGGCCCGTCGTCGTCGGTGCGCTCGCGCGCCACGGCGCCGTAGCTGTCGTCCGGCAGCCCCGCGGGTCGACGAACCTCGAGGTAGCGGACCCCGAATTCCTTGGGCTGGTCGTCCTCGATGCCGAGTTGCCTGGCCGCCTGCCGTGCCGTCGCCGGGCCGCCCTGCGCCGGGTCCCAGCGAAACGCGTATTCGGTCCGCTGCGCATGGGCGCAGAGACAGCTCGCCATGGCGATGGCGGCCACCAGGTGGGAAGTTCGCATCGCGGGCGCTTCGCTCAGCGGGGCATGGCCAGGTCACCCTTCTTGAAGGAGGTCTCGAACTGCTCCCAGCCGTGCAGCCCGCCGTTGACCAGGCGCCGCGCGGCCTGGAAGTTGCCGTGCAGGATCGCGTCCTTGATCTGCAGCTCCCGGTCGGCCAGGAACAGGCTCAGCAAATCGGCGGCGACGGCGGCCGTGTTCGCTAGGTCGGGGTTCTTCACCAGGTCTGCGGGGGTGGGCAGCCGCGGACCATAGCGCCGGTAGTTGGCGCGTCCCGTGAGCTGCACGAAGCCACGCCCCTTGAACAGCGCGCCGTCAGGCGGCCCCTGGTTGCCGAGGTCGCCGCGGTGGTCGTAGAGATCGAAGGGATGGCCGGCGGGCGAGGTGTTGAAGGCGCTGATGCCCTCGCTGATCGGCGCGCAGCCGGCCGTCTCGGCACGGATGGTGGCGATGGCCATGAGCACCATGGTCCGGTCCGGGATCTCGAAGGCGCGCAGCGATGCCAGGATGATCGGCAGATGGGTCTTGATGTTCGCGAGCGGCGCGCCGGGCAGCATCAGGGACGCGACCTGGACGCTCATGTCGCCGGTGGCGTCGGGCAGGTCCGCGGATTCGGCCAGGCCCAGGGCATGGAGCGTGCGAGGCCCCGCGATGCCGTCGGCCAGCAGCCCCTGGCCTTGCTGGAAGGCGGACAGCGCGTTGAAGGTGCCGGTGCCGAAGTCGCCATCGATGGCGCCTGGGTTGAAGCCCGCAGCCAGCAGGGCCTGCTGAAGCGCGGTGACGTCGGGGCCTTCGTCGCCATAAACGAGCTTGAGCCTCATGGTTGCATCTCCTCGCGACAGCTGTCGGCGAAAAAGTGTCGGTGGCAACCGGGGCGGGTGTCAAGGCTCGACGAGTCGGAAGGCCGGGTGGCAACCCCATTGTTGAGGAGGTGCGCCTGGACGCCCCCTCGATGCATCCCACCACCGTATCAGCGCGCGGGCCAGCGTGTTGATCTGGTGGTACGCACAAAGCGGCCGAGCATCGCGCCTCGGCTCCTCACTCGTTGCCGCCTTCCATGCCGTCGTAGACGATTTCCTCGAAGCGGCTGTTGCGGATCTCGCTGTCCTGCATGCGGCCATCGGCCATGCGCCAGACGCCGGTTCCCTGGCAACTGTCGAACAGCACCGTCGCCGACAGGGGCGCGCCCCGCTTGCGCGGCCGTCCGACGACGAAGGTCATGCTGCCGAACTGGCAGTTCTCCACGGTCAACCGGGTGCCCGACACCAGGACTTCGCCTTGGCCGGTGCATCCCCGGAACGTGACTTCGCCCGTGCAGCCGATGCCCTCGAAGGATCGAGGCGCAGCAGCGCCGCCGGAGAAACTGCACCCTTCGAACAGCACAGCCGTGCTGCCATCGGTGCCGCCGAAGATCGAGCGGCCCACCGACTTGCACTGCGTGAAGCTGACGTTCGTCATCTTGCCGAAGTCGTGGTCGGGCGCGAGGAAGCTGCAATCGACGAAGCGGCAGTTGCGCATCGCGCTGAGTTGGATGTTCTTGGCGCCGGCGAAGTTGCAGCCCGTGAAGCTGAGGTTTTCCCAGACGCCCGTGAAGCTGGCGCCTGACATGTCTGCATTGGCAATGGTCATGGCCGAGGCGCCGCCTTCGAGCAGGCGTTTGTATTCGGGTTTGAGTTGGAGGATGGGGGTGGGCATGGAAGCGATCTTTCGACGAAGACGGAGGCTGTGTTTGCCGCGCGGCGTCGGGACGGTTGGGGAGTGCTCTGCGTCAGTCGTGGCCGGGGGCCCTGTCGTCTTCGTCAGGCGCGGTCCCGAGAAGGCGGATCACGCCTCCACCGTCACTGTGCATGAGCACGTCCCGACTGACGGTTTCGAGGACCTTGTCGTTGCCGTCCATCATGAAGGTGAAGCTGCCGCCGCCCGCAAACTGGAGGTGGTGAGAAACGGTCTCATGGACGGTCGTGATGGCATGGCCCGTCACCAACCGGAGATCGTGCACTTCGATGCGGCTGACGGCAGGCTGGGTCATTTCGATAGCGCCGCCACTGGCCGTCGTGATGCTGCCGTCGAGGCGGTGGATGGCCACGCCCTGATGGTCGGCCACGATGATGCCGATGCGCGTCACCGTGATCTCAGGGGGATCACCGGGCTTGATGTGGTGCGAACTGATGATCAGTTGTTTGCCTTCTTCGATCGTGCCATGGCGGATGATGGGAACGAGAGTTTGGCCTTCACTCGACATGCGCTTCAGTATTCGGATCAGCAAGTCATGTGTTTCGCGGTCTAGCGGGGTTGACGGCTTCGTCATGACGATCTCGACTTTTATTTCGGTGAATAACTCGCTCTCAGATTTTTCAATCAACTGAATTTCTAAATCAATGAAATTTTTTATCCGTCGGATGGAGTGTAATTTTTAAGATCTCGGCCTCGGGGCGTGATAGGGAAATTAAAATTCTCTCGATCACGAACGGGAATTTCGAATATGCAATACCAGTGCACGCACCATCAGCCACTGAATCGTTCCTGCGATCATGCAAAATGCCCACGCCAGTATTGATCTGAAGATTACATCAAAAAATTCATGGCCGATAGTGCTTGAAGGGATCAATGGGAGAGCAAATGATGCGGGCGGTGCAATTATCAACATTGCGTAGGTGAAAATCACCTCTCCCGTCTTCGGTGCGTCCGTTCCTCTGGTTGAAAAAATAATAAATCCCAATAACACCAAGATGGCGCCAAAAAGCCAACTCACGTAAAGCCATTTCCAATTGCCCGATCTTGTAAATTGGCCAACGAAAAAGCAAAAAGCACTTGCGAAGGCAATCAGTAGCGTCGCCAAAAAAAGTGCGCCACCTGATTGATCAGTGAATTGATCAATGGCAACTG
The DNA here is from genome assembly GCF_030316845.1 of Variovorax davisae. Classification (GTDB taxonomy): domain Bacteria; phylum Pseudomonadota; class Gammaproteobacteria; order Burkholderiales; family Burkholderiaceae_C; genus Variovorax; species Variovorax davisae. Next base: position 3,326 of record NZ_JASZYS010000025.1, on the reverse strand, counting down.
CAAAAATGGCTGTGGCAGCATAGGTCACCACGACAGCGTAGCGCCGATGTCGGCTTGGCGCGGTCATCGTGTGTTGCATACTTTGCGACATTCTTCTACCGTTTGATCAGCCCAAGATTGGCAATTCTCGCCCCCGTTGAATGTGCCTGGAATCAAAGCGTATTTTGGGCGAGTAGTCGAAAACATTTTTGGCAACAAGCACTGCTCCAAACATTGATTGTCTTCTTCGACTTTTTCGCATTGCTGATTGCCGTGTGTCCCATCGCCCTCGCTTGGCTTCCCTTCGCTCCACGGTTTTCCTACACGATCCTGACCGCCAGTTACCACAGAGCCGTTGGGCTGGATGATGGCGATGAATTTGTGATGCAACGGGTTGGACTTGGGCGCGTAGACCCATTCACCCACTGTTCCGAGTGCATGAAGTGGTTGAGTACACATGAATGTCATCAGTCCGCGCGGATCGATATTTTTCGTTGGATTCCCATCTGCGAATAAGTACTTGTCTAGGCCTCCTGCCAATCCAATTGGGTCCTTCGAGACATACCTCCCCCCAATCGGGTCGTAATACCGATACCGGTTGTAATGCAGCCCCGTCTCCTCATCGAAGTACTGCCCCTGGAACCGGATGTTGTTCGTGAAGCCATCGAAGCTCGTCGCTTTTGCTTTGCCGAAGGCCTTGTAGTCCCCCTCCCAGACGATCTTTCCCTTGTCATCGGTGAGTTCCATGGGCGTGCCCAGGTGGTCGCACTGGTACCAGGCCAAGCGCTGCGGCCCCCATTGATTCCCCTGCGCCTCGCGCCGCAGCTGCACCATCGGCACGAAGCTCGCCCCGGGCTCGTACAGGTAATGAATCAACTTGCCTGCGCTGCGCTCCCAGGCCAGCGCATCGCCGTCCCAGCCGAAGGTGGTCATGCCGTAGCCGCGCTCGGAGTTGATGCGCGCAATCTCTGCCGGGCGCCAGCCCGAGCCCGCCGACGAGTTCGGCAGCACCACCGCGCCGCTCTTCTTGCCGATGCGCCGGCCCAGCGGATCGTAGAAGTAGCGCACCTCGGAGTCGTGCAGGGTCTCGAAGCGCCGCAGGCGGCCAAAGCCATCCCACTCGAAGACCTGGCTGCGCTGGCCTGGGATGTGCGCCTGGTGCAGGTTGCCACGCTCGTCATGCTCGTAGCGGGTATCACCGAAGCGGCGCAGCAGGTTGTCCAGCAGCGAGGAGGTCGGCGTGGGCACGGTGCGCAGCAGGCCCCACTCCTGGGCTTGGGCCTTCACCAAGCCCTCGGCCACGCGTTGTGCTGACCCAGCAGGGTGCGGCGGTCTCTCGGTGCAGCTTGTCGAGCTTGGGGCTCACCAATCTCTCTCCGTCGAGCACCAGGCCCTACATGGGGCTTCACAAAGCTAGTCATTGCTTTTGCGTTGAGCTCGATCGGTCATCTGGATCCGCTGAATAAATCTGAAAATATGCCGCAACTGGAGTTTTTGCTCGACCTCGTTTGCAATTCTCAAACCAAATCCAAACTTCTTGACCGACAAGCAATTTATCTTGCACCCCATCCCCTCCAAAAACTGTGAAAATTGGAAGATTTGGAGGCAATTCCACCTGAATTTTTCTGCCATTTGATTTTATTCGAATAGAAATGCTCGGAAGATTCACTTCAGTGATTGAGCCATGCAAATTCGCAGAACTGGCGCCCTTGCTATCGTCTGGGGAAGGAAGCTGACATCTGACGGCTGCCCCGCCTGAGATCAAAAAAATCGTGGCAATTACCAGTCGCACAATTCTGCTTTCAGAGTGCATGAGTACTAACTCTATCGATCGCGCCGATACATTATTTCTCGACCTGGATTCTTTTTGCGCCATTCTGAAATTTTGTCGCACAAGGCATTGATGTCCACATTTTGAGCTCGAGTACAGCCTTCTGTTGGTTTCCATCCTTGCTTGTCAGCGCAAGGGTAAGGTAGACGAGTTCCGCCGCCATGAATCCATCGTTAGCGAGGATCGGTAGTTCTCATTTTTGCAGTCCCGTATGCATCACCCAACTTTCCTCGCGGGCATTCTGTGACCATTCCCGAATAGGGGCCATCGGCACCAGGCTTCGAACTTCTTGTTACCTCGCCCTGGATGCGCTGATCGATCATGCCCGCCTGGTTGTAGCGGACTCGGTCTTGCGCGCCAGGGGATCGATGTGGGCGAGCAAGCGGGCGCATAGCGCGTACCCCATCACCAATCGGAGGTCGTTCAATTCAATGCGCCGATGTGGCTGCGGACTAGCATTTTGACGCAGGAAGATAAATAAAATAGTGTCTAAAATCCGCACAAACGCTTAATCTTCAACAACTCAGAGGGAAATTCGCCCGTAGAAATTTCCCCTTCATTACCAAAAGAATTGGCTCGGATAAGTTCTGGACCACACCTCGGATCGATTGCACACTCTTTCAGCGAATCAAAAATATGCTCGGCCTCCTGAGTCACCGTGCACATTGCCTTTTCTGAGTCACCCGAGGCCAATAGGAGTGCAACATTTTTCAACTTCTTGTAGCCATATGAATTGTTAATGTTGATCGCTCTATTGGTGGCAATTTTATACGCCTCATTTCCGGTGGATCGAGATACCTGGACACCCGCCAAGTATGAACAAACGGTGAGAATGGCTGCCGCGACGACAGTTCCTACGAATCTTTTATTTTTCATGGTTTACAGCCCTGGCGGCTTAAGTCCTGACATGTCTTTTCTAATCTCCTCTTTGGTGCAGACACAGCCTTCGGGCATATCCAACGGAGTCGGTGGCCAGACAAAAGGCTCGCCGCCAATTGGCTTGTCGATCTTATTGGGCCCCGTGTATTTTGTCGCCACCCCTGGTTCTTTTGTGCATGTCTTGCCGGGATAGCAATCTGCGACGACACATGAAAAAGTGTCGTCGGGCAAGTATATTTTTGTATTAAACCCAAAAAGCCCCTTTACTGCATCCACAAGATCTTGAGTCATGCTCTGACTTGCCTTCGCCGATTCAACAGGATTTGGCAGTGGATTAATTGGCTTTCCTTTTCCAAAATTCTTTGGAATCGCGCCAGCCAACCCCAATCGATCCACGCCCTGAGTCGGGTTGTTTAGGTAGCCGAAGGTATTGAGGCCTCCCTTCAGCCCAATCGGGTCCTTCGAGACATATCTCCCGGCGATCGGGTCGTAATACCGATACCGGTTGTAGTGCAACCCCGTCTCCTCATCGAAGTACTGCCCCTGGAACCGGATGTTGTTCGTGAAGCCATCGAAGCTCGTCGCTTTTGCTTTGCCGAAGGCCTTGTAGTCCCCCTCCCAGACGATCTTTCCCTTG
>NZ_JASZYS010000024.1 GCF_030316845.1 Variovorax davisae | reverse complement strand
CCTGCTGTCGGTCTTCGCCTTCGATGAATCTCTTCATGGACCACCACCTCGTTCAGACGGGTTGGCTCAATATAGGCGACCATCAAGGGAGTTTCCACACAGCCTCGGCCAATTCCTTCCACGGACCCAAACCACTTTTTGAAGCGGGTTTGCTCTTGAAGATCCCACCTCAGAATTGCTTCGTAACGTATGGAGACATGCATCTTGGCGATGGCGACTGTTTCAGATATGTTGCGGCAAAAGTCCTTCTGCTCGACCGATGTCAGATAGGCTCTCATTTCCTCGGCGATTTCAGACACGGCGCCCCCTTGACTGAAAAAATGGGACGCTATCAGGGTTCAGGGGCGATCGGCATTCAAAGTCCACAGAGAGAGATTTCCTTCGCCCGATTGGACCGTTTCCATGAACGGTTGAAGCGCCGCGAAATCGGTAGCGCTGCGCCCGGAGCTATCCCCATGTCCCCCGCCATCAAGAACCGCGCCTGCCGGGCCGCTCGGCCGCATCTTGCGGCTTCGCATTCAATCGCGCAGGACCAGCCTCAGAAATCGAGTTGGCTGCTGCTGTTGCCCAGCGCGTTCGCGATGTTCTCGCGCGATCCCTTGCGCAGGCGCGCGCTGGTTTCGAGCTGCGCATAGGCGCTTTGCGTCACGCCCATGCGCTTGGCGACTTCGTCCCTGGTCAGGCCCAACACGACGAAGACAGGGCGACCATCTCCACCCAGGATGGTCTGGAAACTAGTAGGTTTGTTCCTCTCGTTTCCTCACTTCCTCGATGCTGACGATGCGAATCGAAACGTCGAAGTCAAAGAACACCCTGCAGTTGCCCACTCGCAGACGCTAGCCATGCGCGTGAGGCCTGGCGAAGCCGGCCTATTCGTCCGGGTCGTGCCGCAGCACCTTGGCGACGACGGCACCGGCGAATCCGCGCGCCATCAGGAATCGGACCTGGCGGGCGCGCTCGGTGGCATCTTGCGGCAAGGCGCCGAAGCGGCGCTTCCAGACCTCGAGCGCACGTTCGAACTCGCTGCCCTGCAGCCCCGCCACCGCCTCGGCCACCGCCTCGGGCGCGATGCCCTTGTGCAGCAGTTCCTGGCGAACCCGGGCGGCGCCCAGCCGGGCCGCGCGCTGGTGCAGCACCGACTGCACCACCCTCGCCTCGCTGATGAAATCCTTGGCGGCCAGCTCGTCGAGGGCCTGGGCCAGAGTGCCGGGCTCTTCCTCGTATTTCTTGAGCTTGCGCTCGAGCTCGGCGCGCGAATGTTCGCGCTGGCTCAAGAGGCGCAGGGCGCGCCCCTTGAGCGATGGCGCACTGAAGGCCATGCGGGTGGTTACTTCTTCTCGGCCTTGTCGGCCTTCTCCGCCTTGTCCGCCTTCTCGGGCTTGTCGGCATCGGCGCTCTCGACCGCCGCGGCCAGCAGCGGAATGCCCAGCGACTCGCGCACCTTGTTCTCGATCTCGCGCGACAACTCGGGGTTCTCGCGCAGGAACTCGCGGGCGTTGTCGCGGCCCTGGCCGATCTTCTCGCCGTTGTAGGCGTACCAGGCGCCCGACTTGTCGACGATCTTGGCGTTGACGCCCATGTCGATGATCTCGCCCTCGCGGCTGATGCCCTCGCCGAACAGGATGTCGAACTCGGCGGTCTTGAAGGGCGGCGACACCTTGTTCTTGACCACCTTGACCTTGGTCTCGTTGCCGATCGCCTCGTCGCCCTTCTTGATGGTGCCGATGCGGCGGATGTCCAGCCGCACCGAGGCGTAGAACTTGAGCGCGTTGCCGCCGGTGGTGGTTTCGGGCGAGCCGAACATGACGCCGATCTTCATGCGGATCTGGTTGATGAAGATGACCATGCAGTTGGTCTTCTTGATGGTGGCGGTGAGCTTGCGCAGCGCCTGGCTCATCAGGCGGGCCTGCAGGCCGGGCAGCGAGTCGCCCATCTCGCCTTCGATTTCGGCCTTGGGCGTGAGCGCGGCGACCGAGTCGACCACGATCAGGTCGACCGCGCCGGAGCGCACCAGCGAGTCGACGATCTCGAGCGCCTGCTCCCCGGTGTCGGGCTGGCTGATCAGCAGGTCGGACAGGTTGACGCCGAGCTTCTGGGCGTATTGCACGTCGAGCGCGTGCTCGGCGTCGACGAAGGCGCAGGTGCCGGCCTGGCGCTGCATCTCGGCGATGACCTGCAGCGTGAGCGTGGTCTTGCCCGAAGATTCAGGGCCGTAGATCTCGATGACGCGGCCGCGCGGCAGGCCGCCGACGCCGAGCGCGATGTCCAGGCCCAGCGAGCCGGTGGAGACCACCTGGATGTCTTCCAGGGCCTCGCCCTCGCCCAGCCGCATGATCGTGCCCTTGCCGAACTGCTTTTCGATCTGGGCCAGGGCGGCTTGCAGGGCCTTGGCCTTTTCGCTGTTGGGGACCGAGATGCTGGTGCCTTTGACGAGTGCGTCCATGAGGAAAACTCCTTGAATATCAACGGGTTGTAGAGGCTGCACCGATCTGCTTTTAATCACAGGCTGGATGCTTGAACAGTAGTGTAGCGAGGGATATGGCGTCGGCAATCCATTTTTTGGTCAGTTTGCCTTACCATTCGAAACCATGGACAAAGCCTCCGATGCCTGGCGCCAGACCCACCTGGGCCGCCTGCTGGGCCACGCGATGCGGCGCTTCGACGAACGGGTGCTGCACCTGATGGCGCATGACGCCGAGGTGCCGCTGGCGCTGTCGAACCTGGCGGCCCGGGCCCAGGTGAGCGCCGCCCACATCCACATCACGCGCCACCTGGCGCGCGAGGGCTCGCGGCTGACCGAGCTGGCCGAGCGGGCCGGCATGACCAAGCAGGCGATGGGCACGCTGGTCGACCAGTGCGAGGCCTGGGGCCTGGTCCGGCGCGGACCCGATCCGCTCGACGCGCGGGCCCGGCGGGTGCTGTTCACCACCGACGGCCTGGCCTGGCTCGAGGCCTTCCGCAACGCCGTGGCGCAAGCCGAGGACGAGTTCCGCGCCAGCGTCGGCGCAGAGATCGCCACCGTGGTAACCATCGGTCTCGAGGCCTACGCCGCGGCCTAGAATTCCAAGGCTGTCTGGAGGCACCGCATGCGGATACTGATTGCAGAAGATGACCAGGTGCTGGCCGACGCCCTGCTGCGCAGCCTGCGCACCTCGGGCTCGGCGGTCGACCACGTGGCGACCGGCACGCAGGCCGATGCCGCGCTGATGACCAACAGCGAATTCGACCTGCTGATCCTCGACCTCGGCCTGCCCAACCTGCACGGCCTCGAGATCCTCAAGCGGCTGCGTGCGCGCGGTTCGCAGCTGCCGGTTCTGGTGCTGACCGCGGCCGACAGCGTCGAGGAAAGGGTCAAGGGCCTGGACTACGGCGCCGACGACTACATGGCCAAGCCCTTCTCGCTGCAGGAGCTCGAAGCCCGCGTGCGCGCCCTCACCCGGCGCGGCATGGGCGGCACCAGCAACGCGATCAAGCACGGCCCGCTGGTCTACGACCAGGCCGGCCGGGTGGCGACCATCGACGGCAAGATGATCGAGCTGTCGGCGCGCGAACTGGGCCTGCTCGAGGTGCTGCTGCAACGCGCCGGCCGGCTGGTCAGCAAGGACCAGCTGGTCGAGCGCCTGTGCGAATGGGGCGAGGAGGTGAGCCTCAACGCCATCGAGGTCTACATCCACCGGCTGCGCAAGAAGATCGAGAAGGGGCCGGTGCGCATCGCCACCGTGCGCGGGCTCGGCTACTGCCTCGAGAAGATCCCCTCCTGACCGCCGGCGCGCCGCACCCGCTTGGTCAAACTCTTCCAGCGCGCCCAGCGCTCCCTGTTCGGCGAGATCCTCGACTGGATGCTCACGCCGCTGCTGCTGCTGGTGCCGGTCAGCATCGGCGTGACCTGGCTGGTGGCGCAGGGCATCGCCAATGCGCCCTTCGACCGGGCGCTGGAGTCGAACATCCAGACCCTGGCCCGGCTGGTCGACACGGACAACGGGCAGATCAAGTTCGCGCTGCCGCAGCCGGCGCGCGAGATCCTCGGCAGCGACGAGATCGACCGCGTCTACTACCAGCTGCTCGACGTCCACGGCACGCTGCTGAGCGGCGAGCGCGAGGTGCCGTTCCCGGGCACGGACGACCCGCCGGTGCCCGGCGTGGTCTACCTGCGCGACGGACAGATGCACGGCCAGAAGGTGCGCATCGCCTCGCTCTGGGTGGCAGGCCAGCCGCCGGATGTGCCGCTGGCCCTGCTCCAGGTGGCCGAGACGCGCGAGAAGCAGTCGGTGCTGGCAACCGAGATCATCAAGGGCGTGCTGCTGCCGCAGTTCGCGATCCTGCCGCTGGCCGTGCTGCTGATCTGGCTGGCGCTGGTCCGCGGCATCAAGCCGCTGTCGGTGGTCGAGGCGCGGATCCGCGAGCGCAAGCCCGGCGACCTCAGCCCGCTGGACGAATCCTCGGTGCCGCTGGAGGTCGTGCCGCTGGTGCTGTCGGTCAACGAACTGCTGAACAAGCTCAACGACTCGATCGGGACGCAGAAGCGCTTTCTCGCCGACGCCGCCCACCAGCTGAAGACGCCGCTGGCCGGCCTTCGGATGCAGGCCGACCTGGCCCAGCGCGAGGGCGCCAACGCCGACGAACTCAAGCAGTCGCTCAAGCAGATCGGGCGCGCCAGCGTGCGCGCCACGCACACCGTCAACCAGCTGCTGTCGCTGGCCCGGGCGGAGGGCAGCGGCGCCAACATCGGGCGCCAGCCCTGCGACCTGGCCCGGCTCACGATCGAGGTGGTGCGCGAGGCCGTGCCGCGGGCGATCGACAAGCGCATCGACCTCGGCTACGAGGGCGCCGAGACGGGTTCGCCCGGCGTGGTGTTCGAGGGCAATCCGACGCTGCTGAAGGAACTGGTGCGCAACCTGGTCGACAACGCGCTCAACTACACGCCGTCGGCGCCCGAGCGGCCCGGCGTCGTCACGGCGCGGGTGCTGGCCGACCCCTTCGGCCAGGTCCTGGTGCTGCAGGTGGAAGACAACGGGCCCGGCATCGCGGCGCACGAGCGCGAGCTGGTGTTCCAGCCCTTCTACCGGGTGCTCGGCAACGAGGCCGACGGCTCGGGCCTGGGCCTGCCGATCGTGCTGGAGATCGCCCGCCAGCACAGCGCCACCGTCCGCCTCGAAGATGCCCATCCGGGCCAGCGGCCGCCCGGCACGCTGGTCAGCCTGCGCATCGACACCCGCGACGGCGGCCGGCACGCGTCCGGCTCGGGCCCGCACGCCTGACGGCCGCGGCCGGTCAGGCGGCCACCGGCGCGGCGGGGTTTCCGCTCCAGCGCGACGACGGCGGGATGCTCTCGCCCTTCATCACCAGCGTCAGCGGGCCGAGCTGCGCGCCGTCGTGCACCGTCGCGCCGTAGAGCACGATGCTGCGCGGGCCGATGTTGACCCGGGCGCCGATGTCCACCTGCTGGATCTTCATCACGCGGTCCTCGAACAGGTGGGTCTGCGGACAGCACTGGGCATTGAGTTCGCTGTGGTCGCCGATGCGCACGCAGTCGAACTCGGTGAGGTCGGTGGTGTCCAGGTAGACCCCGCGGCCGATCTTCGCGCCCAGCAGGTTGAAGGCGAGCGGCAGCCAGGGCGTGCCGCGCAGGTAGTGCATGAAGTTGGGCACCGCGATGCCCTCGTAGAGATTGGTCGCGGCCTCGGAGAGCCAGACGAAGGGCGTCCACATCGGCACCGCGAGCGGCCGGTAGCGGCGGATGAAGAGCCACTTGAACAGCAGGACGAAGACGAAGGTCGCGAGGCCGAAGATCAGCCCATCGACGGTCAGGTACGCGACCACGGCGCCCCAGTGGCCGGCGGCCGCCGAGGGCATCACGGCCAGCACGATGGTGTAGCCGGCGGCGATCACGATGGCATGCGGCGCAACGATGCGGAAGGCCTCGACCAGGCCGCGTCCGAGCCTGCGGATGGGCGAGGGGTTGAAGGTCAGTGCCTCCGGATGCCCGGTGACGACTTCGCGCGCCGGCAGCCGCAGCGCCGGCGAGCCGACCCAAGTGTCGCCGCTGCGGACCGCGGCCGGATCGGGCGCGCGGCCGAGCACGCCGATCAGCACGTTCTCGGGCAGGGTGGTGCCGTCCGGGATGTAGGCCCCGTTGCCGATGAAGCTGCGGCGCGAAATGACCGTCGGGCGCATCGACATCCAGCCGCCGTCGATCTCCTCGTCCCCCAGCAGCACCGCATCGGCGATGAAGCTGCCCTCGCCGAGCGTGAGCATGTCGGGCACCACGCCCAGCGCGGTCGAGATCTCGGCGTTGCGTCCCACCTTGGCGCCGAGCAGCCGGTACCAGCAGGGCGCGAACAGCGTCGCGTACACGCCGTGCAGCACTGCCAGGCTCGACTCCTGGATCTGGTTGACCAGCCATTTGCCGCAATAGACGTTGCTGTGCACCGGCCAGCTGCCGCTCTCCAGGCGCGGCAGCACGCTCCAGCGGATGCCGGCCGAGACCAGCGCGGTGAGCACGATCATCACCGCCGCCGCCGGCAGCGCCAGCACGAAGTACTTCAGCAGCTGCAGCGCGACCACGTTCGTCTCCAGCCACGGAAAGCGTTCGAAGTCGTCCAGCACGTCGATCAGCATGAAGCTGGGGAACAGGGGCAGGAAGAACAGCGCCGCCACCAGCAGCGCACCGGTGAAGAAGAACAGCCCTTCACCGATGCGCCGACGCCGGCTGGCGGCGGGGCGCGGGCGCAGTGAAGCCGCATCGAAGGCACCCGCATCGCGCGCCGGCGAGCCGCTCCAGATGCGCCCCGCCGGCACCGCCTGGCCCTCGGCCAGCGCGGACTGGGCGTCGAGATGGCCCCAGTCCCCGATCCGGGTGTGGCCTTCCAGCACCGCGTAGGAGCCGACATGGGCCTGGGCGCCGATGGCGATCGGCCCGATCAGCAGCTCGCCGCCCATCACGCGCGCGTTCTCGAAGTTGACCGCGTTGCCGATGCTGGCGCCGTCGCCGACCGAGAACAGGTCGGGCGCGCGCAGCTTGACCGACCCGATGACCACGTCGCGCCCGATGCGCGCGCCCAGCGCGCGCAGCCACCAGGCGTGGAGCGAGGAACCGCTGATGAGATAGGTGGGCGCCGCATCGACCAGCCGGTCGGCGAGCCACCAGCGGAAATAGGTGAGGCCCCAGAGCGGGTAGCGGCCCGGCGCCAACCGGCCGGCGATCAGCCATTTGCCGGCCAGGGCCAGGACGAACTCGAGCACCGTGGCGACCAGGAAGGCGGCCACCGACACCGCCACCGCGTAAGGGACCGAATCGCCCGGGCTGCCGGTATGGAAGTGGTAAGTGAAGAACGGCGCCAGCCACTGCGCCATGCGAACGGCGACCAGCCCCGGGATCGCCAGCGCCTGCGCCAGGCCGCAGCGCCAGCGGCGCCAGGCCGGAGGCGGCGTCCAGTCGGGCACGCGGTCGGCCGGCTGGATGGCGCTGGCCTCCAGCGCGGCCGCGATGGCGCCGACCGTGCGCTGCCGGTAGATCTCGCGCACCGTGATCCGGGTGAAGCGCGGATCGGCCCGCAGCATCGACGCCAGCCGCGCCGCCAGCAGCGAATGGCCGCCGAGTTGGTCGAAGAAGTCCGAATCGCGCCGGATCGCGGAGCCGGGAAAGAGCGTGGCCAGCGCCGCGAACAGCGCGGCCTCGGCGGCCGTCTCCGGCTGGTCCGAATCGCCGGCCGGCACGGCGGCTTCCGCGAGCGGCTGCGCCTTCAGGGCCTTGCGATCGATCTTGCCGGAGCTCAGCCGCGGCATTCGCGCCAGCAGCTCGATCCGGCCCGGCACCATGTAGGGCGGCAGCCGGGCGCCGAGCGCCGCGCGCAATGCGGGGGCCGAGAGCTCGGCGCTGCCCTCCGGCACCAGGAAGGCGATCAGCTGGTCGACGCCCTGCACCTCGCGCAGCACCACGGCCGCAGTGCCTACACCGGGCTGCTGCGCCAGCAGCACCTCGATCTCGCCGAGCTCGACCCGAAAGCCGCGAATCTTGACCTGGTCGTCCGTGCGGCCCAGGCACTGGACGCGCCCGAATTCATCGATGCGGGCCAGGTCGCCGGTGCGATAGAGCCGGGCATCGTCGGCGTCGCGCGACCAGGGGTTGGGGAGGAATTTCTCGGCCGTCAGCTCGGGCCGCCCCAGGTAGCCCACCGCGACGCCGGGCCCGGTGATGCACAGCTCGCCGATCTCGCCGCGCGGCAGCAGCCGGGGGCCGGCTGCCATGTCGGTCGAGATCACCAGCAGCGCGTAGTTGGGCAGCGGCAGGCCGATGGTGACGGGGTCGCCCGGCTCCAGTTCGGCCAGGCTGGCCGACACCGTGGTCTCGGTCGGGCCGTAGCTGTTGAACAGCTGGCGCCCGGGCCGGGCCCAGCGTTCCACCAGCGAGGGCGGACAGGCCTCGCCGCCGAGGTTGACCAGGCGCAGGCTCGGCACGTCCTGCCCGAAGAGGGCGAGCAAGGTGGGCACGGCATGCAGCACGGTGATGCGGTGCGCGGCCAGCGCCTGCGGCAGCGCTTCGGGATCGGTGGCCAGCGCCTTCGGTGCGATCCAGAGCGTCGCACCGACCAGGTAGCTGAGCCAGATCTCCTCGAACGACATGTCGAAGGCGACCGAAAAGCCCTGGTAGACGAGGTCGTCCTGGCGCACGCCCAGCAGCGCGTTCTCGCTGCGCAGGAAGTGGCAGATGCTGCGCTGGCTGATGGCGATGCCCTTGGGCTTCCCGGTCGAGCCCGAGGTGTAGATCACGTAGGCCGGGTGCTCGGGCAGCGCTGCGGCGCGGCGCCGCAGCGCGCCCGCCGGGACGCATTCGGCCAGCAGCGCCTCGACGGCCCAGAGCGGCCGGCCGATCGCCGCCAGCCGGGGGGCGAAGGCGCTGCAGCTCACGATGCCCGCGGCGCCGGCATCGTCCAGGCAGGCGGCGATGCGTTCGACCGGCGTGTCGGCATCCAGCGCGAGCCAGGCGGCGCCGCTCTTCGCGATCGCCAGCTGCGCCACCAGCAGCTCGATGCCGCGCGGCAGCCACAGGCCGACGATCTGCCCGGGGCCGATGCCGTCGTCGACGAGCCTCGATGCGCAACGCTCGGCCTGTTCGTCCAGTTCGCCGTAGCCGAGGCGCCGCTCGCCGAAGACCAGCGCCGTCCGGGTCGGCACGCGCCGGGCCGTGGCCTCGAACAACGCCGACAGGACCTCGGTTCGAATCAGTTCCGGCCGCTCGGGGCCGCGAAGAATGGGAGCAGCGTCGAACGGTTCGGCGTGGGGAAAATGAGCAAGGTTCGGGCGAAACATGGACGGGATCTGATGCAGCGGCGCGCTGCGCACCGCCTTGGCCTCGGCGCGCCAGCTAGGGCTTGGTCGGCTCGACCTTGCGGATCTGCAGCATCTCCGGGCGGACCTGCTGCTGCAGCCGCTGCGGCTCGGTCTCGCTGAAGCGCGCGGGCTCGGCGCCGAAGAGGGCCAGCGCGCCGCGGGTCCAGGCGAAATAGCCCAGGTTGGCGACGAGCAGAAGGATGACGACCAGGCGCATGGGATCTATCGCGGCCCGGGACGCGGCCGGACGCTGACTTCGGCGCTGCTGATCATCTGGACGCCCGCGGCCGTGCGGACCATCAGCTCACCGCCCCATCCGACCCCTTCGCAGAAGCCCTCGGTGCCGTCGCTGAGCCGCACCTCGCGGCCGCGCAGCACGTCGCGGGCGGCGAAGCGGGCCGCGAAGGGCACGAAGCCGCTGTCGCTGAACAGCAGCACGTCGCGCACCAGCGGGGCGGCGATCTCGCGCAGCACCTCGCCCGGCGCCGCGTCCGGCCGCCATTGCTTCAGCCAGGCGGGCGGCGTGCTGAGGCCCGCCGCCTCGCGCGCGCCGATGTTGATGCCGATGCCGATCACCAGGTAGCGCTCGGCCACATCCGGCTGGAGCAGGGCGGTCTCGATCAGGATGCCGCCGAGCTTGCGTTCGCCGACCCACAGGTCGTTGGGCCACTTGAGGGCCAGGCCGGCGGCGCCGGAGGGGTCCAGGCTTTCGGCCACGCTGACGCCGACCGCGAGCGACAGGCCGGACCAGTCCCGCGGGGCCAGCGACAGGCCGAGCGAAAAGGTCAGCGAGCTCGGCTCGCGGGCGTCCTGGGCACTTTGCCAGGGACGCCCCAGGCGACCGCGGCCCGCGGTCTGGCGCTCGGCCACCAGCAGCACGGCAGCGTTGCGGCCCTCGCGCGCACGGCGCATCAGCTCGGTGTTGGTGGAACCGATCTCGGCCACCACCTCGACGCCGATGCCGGGCAGCAGCGGCGCCAGGCTCTGCGTGATCTCGTCTTCGAACCAGGGGGAGGGCATGCTCAGCGCTTGTCGGACTTTTCGGCCTTGGCGCTCTTTTTCTTGTCGGCCTTGCCGGACTTCTTGTCGGCCTGCTTCTGCGCCTTCTTTTCGACCTTCTTGGCCTTTTTCTTCTTCTTTTTCTTCTTGGCCGCGTCGTCGTCCTTCGGCGCCAGCAGCGTGCCGCGGCAGTCCGTCGAACCGCACCAGCAGGGGAACTCGGACAGCAGCTTCCTGGTGTACGGCTCGTCGATGATCAGGCCGTAGTCGTAGTTCAGCTCTTCGCCGGCCGCGATGTTGCGCAGCGCCTTGATGAAGACCCGGCCCTTCTGCTCGTCGGCCTCGCAGTTCGGTTCGCACGAGTGATTGATCCAGCGCGCGGCGTTGCCGTCGACATTGCCGTCGATCACGCGGTCGTCGTCGACGTGGAAGTAGAAGGTGTGCTGCGGCTGGGTCGGATCGTGGGGATGGCGCCGCAGGGCTTCCTTCCACGAAATGATCTCGCCCTTGTATTCGATGAGCGTTTCGCCTTCTGCAATATCCTGCACGGCGAAGACGCCGTTGCCGTGGACGCCCGAGCGGCGGGTCTGGATTCGGCGGCCGCCGGAAATGGGGGATTTGGAAGGCATCGCCGAAGTCTGTTAGTTTGAATATGTACGCATGCGCGTGCGCGTACGCACGCGAGAAGCGCCCGATTGTAAAGATGTCGCCCCTACGCTCCCCGCTTCGTGTGGTTCGCCCCCCCCCGATGGGGCGCAGGCCGCCTTGGGGCGGCCCGGCGGCGGCCTGGTGGCCCCGTCCCGCCTCGTGTTGAATGGCGCGGGAGGGGCACCCATCTCGGGAGGATGCGGGAGTGGACTGAATGAATAGGATTGGTTGATGAAAACGTTGGTGATTGCAGAAAAACCCTCGGTGGCGCAGGACATCGTGCGCGCGCTGACGCCGGTGGCCGGCAAGTTCGACAAGCACGACGAGCACTTCGAGAACGACAGGTACGTCGTCACCAGTGCCGTGGGCCATCTGGTCGAGATCCAGGCGCCGGAGGAGTTCGACGTCAAGCGCGGCAAGTGGAGCTTTGCCAACCTGCCGGTGATCCCGCCGCGCTTCGACCTGAAGCCGGTCGACAAGACCAAGACCCGCCTCAACGCGGTGGTCAAGCAGGCCAAGCGCAAGGACGTGACCCAGCTGGTCAACGCCTGTGACGCGGGCCGCGAAGGCGAGCTGATCTTCCGCCTGATCGAGCAGTACGCCGGCGGCAAGGCGCCGCTGGGCAAGCCGGTCAAGCGCCTGTGGCTGCAGTCGATGACGCCGCAGGCGATCCGCGACGGCTTCGACCAGCTGCGCAGCGAGCAGCAGATGCAGGGGCTGGCCGACGCCGCCCGCTCGCGCTCCGAGGCCGACTGGCTGGTCGGCATCAACGGCACGCGCGCCATGACCGCCTTCAACTCGCGCGACGGCGGCTTCTTCCTGACCACCGTGGGCCGGGTCCAGACGCCGACCTTGTCGGTGGTGGTGGAGCGCGAGGAGAAGATCCGCAAGTTCGTCAGCCGCGACTACTGGGAGGTGCACGGCAGCTTCCTGGCCGAGGCCGGCACCTACCCGGGCAAGTGGTTCGACCCGAACTGGAAGAAGCCGCCGCCCGGGCCCGACGGCGTGCCCGACCCCGAGCAGCGCGCCGACCGGGTCTGGAACGAACGCGAGGCGCGCGAGATCGCCGACGCCGCGCGCGGCAAGCCGGCCTCGGTGACCGAGGAAAGCAAGCCCACCACCAGCGCGTCGCCGCTGCTGTTCGACCTGACCTCGCTGCAGCGCGAGGCCAACGGCCGCTTCGGCTTCAGCGCCAAGACCACGCTGGCGCTGGCGCAGAGCCTCTATGAGCGCCACAAGGCGCTGACCTACCCGCGGACCGACTCGCGGGCGCTGCCCGAGGACTACCTGCCGGTGGTCAAGGACACGATGAAGATGCTCGCCAACAGCGGCATGAAGCACCTCGCGCCCTTCGCACAGCAGGCGGTCGACAACAATTACGTGAAGCCGTCGAAGCGCATCTTCGACAACGCCAAGGTCAGCGACCACTTTGCGATCATCCCGACGCTGCAGGCGCCCAGCGGCCTGTCCGACGCCGAGCAGAAGCTGTACGACTTCGTCGTGCGGCGCTTCATGTCGGTGTTCTTCCCGAGCGCCGAATACCAGGTCACGACCCGCATCAGCACGGTCGAGCAGGGCGGCAAGAAATACCCGTTCCGCACCGACGGCAAGGTGCTCGTGAAGGCCGGCTGGCTGGCGATCTGGGGCAAGGAAGCCGAGGACGACGAGAAGGACGACGACAAGGACGGCAAGCGGCTGGTGCCGGTCAAGCCGGGCGAGCTGGTGAAGGTCGAGGCGGCCGACCCCAAGGGCCTGAAGACCCGGCCGCCGGCGCGCTATTCGGAAGCCACGCTGCTCGGCGCGATGGAAGGCGCCGGCAAGACCATCGACGACGACGAGCTGCGCGAGGCCATGCAGGAGAAGGGCCTGGGCACGCCCGCCACGCGCGCCGCCACCATCGAAGGCCTGCTGGCCGAGAAGTACATGATCCGCGAAGGCCGCGAGCTGATCCCGACCGCCAAGGCCTTCCAGCTGATGACCCTGCTGCGCGGGCTCGGCGTCGAGGAACTCTCCAAGGCCGAGCTCACCGGGGAATGGGAATACAAGCTGGCGCAGATGGAGCACGGCAAGCTGAGCCGCGAGGCCTTCATGCGCGAGATCGCCGAGATGACGGAGCACATCGTCAAGAAGGCCAAGGAATACGACCGCGACACCGTGCCCGGCGACTACGCCACGCTGGCGACGCCATGCCCCAACTGCGGCGGCGTCGTGAAGGAGAACTACCGCCGCTACAGCTGCACCGGCAAGCCCGGGCAGGAACCCTGCGGCTTCTCGTTCGGCAAGTCGCCGGCCGGGCGCACCTTCGAGGTGGCCGAGGCCGAGGCGCTGCTGCGCGACAAGCACATCGGCCCGCTGGAAGGCTTCCGCTCGAAGGCCGGCTGGCCTTTCACTTCCGAGATCATTCTCAAGTTCGACGAGGAAGCGAAGAACTGGAAGCTGGAGTTCGACTTCGGCGACGACAAGAACGCCGACACCGGCGAGATCGTCGACTTCAGCCAGCAGGACACCGTCGGGCCCTGCCCGATCTGCGGCGCGCCGGTGTTCGAGCACGGCAGCAACTACGTCTGCGAGAAATCGGTGCCCACCAACACCCAGGCGACGCCGAGCTGCACCTTCAAGACCGGCAAGATCATCCTGCAGCAGCCGATCGAGCGCGCCCAGGTCGAGAAGCTGCTGGCCACCGGCAAGACCGACCTGCTCGACAAGTTCGTCTCGATGCGCACGCGCCGCCCCTTCAAGGCCTTCCTGGCCTGGAACAAGGACGAGGGCAAGGTGGCGTTCGAGTTCGAGCCGCGGACCAGCAAGTTCCCGCCGCGCAAGACTTTCGCGAAGGCGGCGCCGGCGGCGAAGAAAGCGGCGGCGAAGACCCCGGCGGCCAAGAAGCTGCCCGCCGCCAAGAAGGCCGCCGCGCCCAAGGCGCCGCGCAAGCCGGGCGCCGGACTCAAGCCCAGCGAGGCGCTGGCCGCGGTGATCGGCGCCGAGCCGGTGGCGCGCACCGAGGTCATCAAGAAGCTGTGGGACTACATCAAGGCCAACGGCCTGCAGGACGCGGCGAACAAGCGCGCCATCAATGCCGACGCCAAGCTGAAGCCGGTGTTCGGCAAGGACCAGGTGACGATGTTCGAGCTGGCCGGCATCGTCGGCAAGCACCTCGGCGCATGAAGGGGACTCGCATGAAGACAGTGCTTGCGGTGGCGTTCGCCGCCACCCTCTGCCTGGCGGTGGGCTGCGCCGCACGCGGTGCCTCGAGCGCCGGCGGCGGCGGCAGCGCCGCGGGCAGCAGCGGCATCACCGTGTTCGGCACGATCGACGCCAACGTCAGCAACGTCAAGAACCAGAGCCGCTGAGGGCGGCCGGCCAACGCCTCAGCGCATCAGCAGCGCCTGCCGCAGAAGCCGGGCCGCACGGTTGCGGATGCGGCCGGGCGCGCTGCGCAGCGGCCCCTTCGGGCTGACCTTGGCGGTGGCGCAGGCCCACAGGAAGTCCTGCAGGATGGCGGAGTCGTCGACCGTGTCGGTGGCGCCGTAGGTGTGGAACTCCGGGTGCCACTGGGTCGCGGCGATGTAGCTGCGGCCGCGGTCGACCCGGCGCCGGATCGCCTCCGGAATGCGGTCGGGGATGCTCCACGCATCGACCTCGAAGCCGGGCGCCAGGTCCTTCACGCCCTGGTGATGGATGCTGTTGACGCGCGCGCTTTCCATGCCCGGGTAGAGCTTCGACAGGCGGGAGCCGGGCGTGATGCTGATCTCGTGGAAGTTCTGGTCGTAGGTCTCGGCGTCGCGGTGCCGCAGGGCGTTCGGGTGCTGGGCCTCGATGTCCTGGTAGAGGGTGCCGCCGAAGGCCACGTTGATCAGCTGCAAGCCGCGGCAGACGCCGAAGATCGGCTTGCCGGCCTGCTCGAAGGCCTCGACCAGTGCCAGGTCGTAGAGGTCGCGGATTCGGTCGCCCACCCAGGCGTCCTTGAGCGGCACCTCGCCATAGCTGCCGGGCCAGACGTCGGCGCCGCCGTGCATCACGACGCCGTCGAGCCATTCGGCGTAGTGCGACAGCTTGGTGTCGCCGCGCGCGGTCGCGCCGGTCGGGCAGGGGACCATCACCACCATCGCGCCGGCCGACATCAGCCAGTGCGTGATCGACTGCTCCACGTACTGCAGCGTCTTGTTGGTGAACAGCGAGCGCGCCGGGTCGGCGTGGGAGAAGCAGGCGGACAAGCCGATCTTGAGGCGCCCCGAAACGGTTTGTGACATTGGCTCTCTGTGCGTCGCGAGAACCCCGCGGCGCTCCGATGTGGAGTGGCAGTGGCCATTGTGTCGCCTTCCGCCGCCCCATGCACTCGGACGGCGAAGCTGCCGCCCTGTCGGACGGCATGCCGCGATGGCATCATCGATGCCTCACGACCCGGAGACAAGCACATGAAGACGATCAAGGGGCCGGCCATCTTCCTGGCCCAGTTCGCGGCGGACACCGCGCCCTTCAACTCGCTCGACGCCATCGCCGCCTGGGCCGCGGGCCTGGGCTACAAAGGCGTGCAGATACCGAGCTGGGATGCGCGCCTCTTCGACCTCCGCAAGGCGGCCGAGAGCAAGACCTATTGCGACGAAGTCAAGGGCACGCTGGCCCGCCACGGCCTCGAGATCACCGAGCTGTCGACCCACCTGCAGGGCCAGCTGGTGGCCGTGCATCCGGCCTATGACGCCGGCTTCGACGGCTTCGCAGCACCCGAGGTGCGTGGCGACCCGGCCAAGCGCCAGCAGTGGGCCGTGCAACAGCTGCACGACGCGGCCCGGGCCTCGGCCCATCTGGGCTTGACGGCGCACGCGACCTTCTCGGGCGCGCTGGCCTGGCCCTACCTCTACTCCTGGCCGCCGCGCCCGGCCGGGCTGATCGAGGAGGCCTTCGACGAACTGGCGCGGCGCTGGAAGCCGATCCTCGACGCCTTCGACGAGGCCGGCGTCGACTGCGGCTACGAGATCCATCCGGGCGAGGACCTGCACGACGGCGTGAGCTACGAGATGTTCCTCGAGCGGGTCGGCAACCATCCGCGGGCCTGCCTGCTGTACGACCCGAGCCACTTCGTGCTGCAGCAGCTCAATTACCTCGACTACATCGACCACTACCACGAGCGCATCAAGATCTTCCACGTGAAGGATGCCGAGTTCAATCCGACCGGCAAGCAGGGCGTGTACGGCGGCTTCCAGTCGTGGATCGACCGCGCCGGGCGCTTCCGTTCGCTGGGCGACGGCCAGGTCGACTTCGGCGCCATCTTCTCGAAGATGGCGGCCTATGACTTCCCGGGCTGGGCGGTGCTCGAATGGGAGTGCTGCCTCAAGCACCCGGAGGACGGTGCGCGCGAAGGCGCCGAGTTCATCCGGCGCCACATCATCCGCGTCGCAGACCGGGCCTTCGACGATTTCGCCGGCGGCGGCGCCGACCTGGCGGCCAACCGGAAGATGCTCGGGATCGGCTAGATCCCCTGCGGCTTGCGCAAGGTCTGCATGCGGTCGACCGCATGCACCTTGACCTTGCGGATCTGCGTGCCCTGCTGCACGGTGAGCTGGACGTCGGCCTCGGCGTCCGGCCGGGTCCAGAGCTGCTTGTAGAAGGCCTCGAGCGTCGCCACCCGGACGCCATCGATCTCGAGCACCACGTCGCCGGGCTGCAGGCCGGCCTCCAGCGCCGGACCCCAGCGGTCGACCCGCACGATCTGCACATGACCGTCGCGCTCGAAGGACGAGAGCCCGAGCCAGGGCCGAACACTTGCCCGGGTGCGCCCGGTCGACTGCATCTCGGCCAGGATCGGCCGCAGCAGCTCGACCGGCACGAACATGTTGCCCGGCAGCCGGTTCGGGCCACCCGCCTCGCGCACCAGCAGGCTGCCGATGCCGACCAGTTCGCCGTTGCGGTTGAACAGCGAAGCGCCGCTGTGGTTGGCGATCGGCGGGCTGGTGAAGAGGGCGACGTCGATGTGGTACTCCCAGTTGCCGGAGAACGGCCGGGTCGCCACCAGGCGCGTGAACGCCACCTCGGCGCCGCCGCTGCCGCCGCTGGCCGCCAGCAGCGGCTCGCCCGGCCGCAGCCCGACGACGCCGGCCAGGGGCACCGGCTCGATGCCGGGGAGCGGCACCAGCGGTCGCACCAGCGCGAACCCGGTCGCCAGGTCGTAGGCCACCTGGCGCGCCGGCAGCCGGCGGTCGTCCTGGGTCAGGACTTCGATGGTCTCGGCCTCCAGCAGCAGGTAGCCGATCGTGAGGATCAGCCCGTCGGGACCGATCACCACGCCCGACCCGCTGCGCTGCCGGCCCAGGTTCTCGGCCGAGGTGGCCCCCTCGGTGGCCGTGACCTCGAGCGCGACCACCGCGTCGCCGGCACGCTGCAGCGCCTGCACCTGGGCCTCGGCCCGGGCGGCATCGACGGCAGTCGCCGGGGTGGCCGCCTGCGCCGGGGCGAGCCATGCCAGCGCGGCCACCAGAACCCCGACCCATGGGGAGCGCCAGCGCCGCGGCGGCGCCATCGGCCGCGTGGCGAAGGGGTGGTTTTGCATGGCGGCGCTCCTTGGAACGATGGCGCCATGGTGCGCCCCAAGCGCCGGGCCCGCAAGCGCCTGGCGGACTGTCACAAAGCCGAAATAGCAACTGTCATGCCAGATCGGATATAATCCGGGGTTCGTTTCGATTTAACGACGAAGCACTTTCGTCATTGGCCGGCCGGGCTGGAGATTCTGGAGATCTCCGGGCCCCTCACGACAAGCCGGCTCCACAGTGTGTTGGAGCGCCAGACCGGGCGCCCAAGATTTGCCACCACTGCCTTCGTACTTTGTTGAAGCGAACAGCGCGCTGTCCGCTCCGGTGGGCGCCATTTCCGGCCGGCCTGCGCTCGTTGTATTCAATCTCAATTTCGGCATTCCGCGGCGTCGCGGGTGCCAAGGCTTTCGATGGACATCATTCAACACAGCATCGCAGTGGGCAAGTACCTTGTCTCGCCGCTCATCAAGGACCTGGACGACGGCCGCTATGCGGCATCGGTCTCGATCCGATCCGGCCGCGGCAGCGGCACGCACGACCGCGTGATGCGTTTCACGCCCAGTTTTGCCAGTCACGCGGCGGCCGTCCGCTACGCGGTCGACCAGGGCCTGGGCTGGATCCGCGAACGCGGCGCACCGCGCACGCATTGCGCCGCTTGATTCGGCACACCGATTTCCTATCCAATCACGACAACCCATTCAAAAGGTAATTCATGCCCAAGGAAGAACTGATCGAAATGAACGGCGCAGTGACCGAAGTGCTGCCTGACTCCCGCTACCGCGTCACCCTCGACAACGGCCACCAGTTGATCGCCTACAGCGGCGGCAAGATGCGCAAGCACCACATCCGCATCCTGGCCGGCGACAAGGTGTCGCTCGAACTCTCGCCCTACGACCTGACCAAGGGCCGGATCACCTTCCGGCACCTGGAACGCCGCGGTCCGCCGCCGGTCAACAGCGGCAACAACTCGCAGCGCCGCTGACCCTCCCCGTGACCGGTCCCGCCACCGATTTCGCCGCGCTGCCGCTGTCGCCGCAGGCGCTCGCGAACCTGACGCAGCTCGGCTACCTGCAGATGACGCCGATCCAGGCGGCCAGCCTGCCGGTGGCGCTGCTCGGCCGGGACCTGATCGCCCAGGCCAAGACCGGCAGCGGCAAGACGGCCGCCTTCGCGCTGGCCCTGCTGACCAACCTGAACCCGCGACGCTTCGCGGTGCAGGCCATGGTGCTGTGCCCGACGCGCGAGCTGGCCGACCAGGTGACGACCGAGATCCGCCGCCTGGCCCGGGCCGAAGAGAACATCAAGGTGGTCACGCTCTGCGGCGGCGTCGCCCTGCGCGGCCAGCTGGCCAGCCTGGAGCACGGCGCCCACATCGTGGTCGGCACGCCCGGCCGCATCATGGACCACCTCGACCGCGGCAGCCTCAACCTCGAAGCGCTGAACACGCTGGTGCTCGACGAAGCCGACCGGATGCTCGACATGGGCTTCTTCGAGGACATCGTGAAGGTCGCCCGGCTGTGCCCCAAGGAGCGCCAGACGCTGCTGTTCTCGGCCACCTACCCCGAGGGCATCCAGAAGCTCGCGGCGCAGTTCATGAAGAGCCCGCAGCAGATCACGGTGCAGGCCCAGCACGAAGAGGGCAAGATCCGCCAGCGCTGGTACCAGGTCAAGAACACCGAGCGGCTGCACGCGGTCAGCCTGCTGCTGAACCACTTCCGGCCTCAGAGCTCGCTCGCCTTCTGCAACACCAAGCAGCAGTGCCGCGACCTGGTCCAGGTGCTGCAGGCCCAGGGCTTCAGCGCCTTGGCCCTGTTCGGCGAACTCGAGCAGCGCGAGCGCGACCAGGTGCTGGTGCAGTTCGCCAACCGCAGCTGCTCGGTGCTGGTGGCGACCGATGTCGCGGCGCGCGGCCTCGACATCGCCGACCTCGAGGCGGTGATCAATGTCGACGTCACGCCCGACTCCGAAGTCCACATCCACCGCATCGGCCGCACCGGCCGCGGTGACGCCGACGGCCTAGCGCTGAACCTGGCGAGCATGGACGAGATGGGCAGCGTCGGCAAGATCGAGCAGCTGCAGGGCCGCGAATCCGAATGGCATCCGCTGGCCGAACTCACGGCCGATGCCGCCGGCCCGCTGCAGCCGCCGATGGCCACCTTGCAGATCGTCGGCGGCCGCAAGGAGAAGATCCGCGCCGGCGACGTGCTGGGCGCCCTGACCGGCGAGGCCGGCTTCACGCGCGACCAGGTCGGCAAGATCAACGTCAACGAATTCTCCACCTACGTGGCGGTCGACCGGCGCATCGCGCGCGAGGCTGCGCACAAGCTTTCCACCGGCCGCGTCAAGGGCAAGACCGTCAAAGTGCGGCTGCTCGACGATGTGGCTTAATTACGTCCTTCGATTTCTTATCACCTGAGCTTTCCATGCCCAAGAAAATCCGCACCGAGGCAGACCGCATTGCCACCCCCAAGCCCGTTCCGCAACCCGGCTACAACGTCCCCAAGTCGGGTGGCGGCCAAAAGGTGAGCCTGGAGCGCGGCACCGCGACCCGCAGCAAGAAGAACCCGGGCAAGCGGGCCAAGAAGGGCGGCTGATCGCCCACCGGGTCGTCTGCGCCCCCGCGGCGCATGCACTCTCGAAACGCGCCCCCGGGCGCGTTTTTCATTTCATCGTTTGCCGCCACCCATGTCCGACGACTACCAGATCGACATCCCGCCCTCGTTCTTCGCCGTCTACACCGACCCCCGGCAGCGCCTCGCCGAGCCGATCGCGGTCGTGCGCGAGCGCTACGAGATCTGCGAGGACCTGGCCAGCCACCTGGTGGGGCATGCGCAGGTCCTGCATCACGTCGAGGTGCCCTCGGAGGACGAGATCCTGCGCCGCATCCATGCCGGACTGGCGCTGCCGGACGCCGGCGTGTCGGGCGCCGAAGCCGAATGGATCGTGCGGCGGCTGGCCGAGCTGCTGGGCTGGGCCTGCCCGCCGCTCGACGCGGCGTCGGCCTAGGACGGTGTCCTCATCGGCGGGAACGGCGGCAGCGGCCGGTGCGCCATCGCCTTCGCCTCGGCCCAGTCCATGCCCAGCCCGCGCAGCACGCAGACGGCGACATCGCGGCCGTGGTGCGCGGGCGCCGCACCGTGGGCCACCGTGCGCATCGCCTGCGACACGCTGCCGTTGATCAGGTCCATCGCCGCCGTCTCGTTCGGGATCCGGAAGGCCTTCTGCCGGACGCCCAGGCGCAGGTCGGCCAGCGCGTAGTCGCGGATCTCGATCAGCAGTTGCGGCGCGGCGACCGAGACGTCCAGCATCATCCGCGCCCAGTGCGGACTCTCCTCGGCCAGCCAGATGTAGCGCCGCACGCCGATGGCCATCCGCCGGGCGCCTTCCTCCACGCCCTGCTGGCTGGCCGTGATGCGCCGGCACAGCGTGTCGGCCAGCAGCAGCGCCACGCCGCCGGCCACCTCTTCCTTGGTCTTGAAATGGTTGTAGACGGTCGCCGTGGTCATGGCCGCGACGGCGGCGATCTCCTGCATCGTGGCGTCGACATAGCCGCGGGCGCTGAAGACCTTGATCGCCGCCTGCACCAGCTGGACGCGGGTGCGCTCGCGCTTGAGCAGGCCGGGCCCGGGCGGCCGCCACACACTTTCGGCCAGGTCCTCTGGCAAAGGTGATATGGACGGCAGGCCGAAACTTACGCCATCATCCATTTTCATACGCATTGACCATTTTTGATCGTTCCATCCATTCGAGAGAGAGTTTGCCATGCCTGCCGATCTCCGCCTTGGTTACCTGGTTTTCGAAGTGCGCCGCCCCGCGCGCTGGACCGCGTTCTGCGAACAGATGCTCGGGCTGCCCGCGCCGTCGACCAACGGCGACGGCAGCCTCGGCTGGCAGCTCGACGCGGCCTGCCAGCGGCTGATCGCGCACGAGGGGCCCGCCGACGACCTCGCGGCCATCGGCCTCGAATGCGCGAGCGACGAGGTGCTGGAGCGGCTGGTGCGCCGCCTGCAGGCCGCCGGGCAGCGCGTGGCGGCGGCCGAACCGGCGCTGCGCAGCGCCCGCCGGGTCCAGCGGATGCATCGCTGCGTCGACCCCTGCGGCAATGCGGTCGAACTGTTCACCGCGCCGGAAACCGCCGCCGCACCCTTTGCCTCGGCCGCCTTTCCCGAGGGCTTCCGCACCGGCGAGCTCGGGCTGGGCCACGCGGTGCTGGTGGCGCACGACCTGGCGGCGATGGAGGCCTTCTATGCCGGCCTGCTCGGCTTCGGCGTGACCGAGCGGCTGGCCACCCGGGTCGGGCCGATCGACATCCGCGGCACCTTCCTGCACTGCAACCGGCGCCATCACTCGCTGGCGCTGTTCGACATGCCGCTGGCCAAGCGCATCCACCATTTCATGCTGCAGGCCGAGCGGCTGTGCGACATCGGCGTGGCCTTCGAGCGGGCCCGGCGCCACCGGGTGCCGCTGAGCCTGGAGCTCGGCCAGCACCCCGATCCGGACGGCACCTTCTCCTTCTACGGCGTCACGCCCTCGGGCTTCGATTTCGAGATCGGCGCCGGCACCCGGACCATCGATCCGGTGGGTTGGCAGACCCACCACACCGACGTCACCAGCGCCTGGGGCCACAAGCCCAGGCTGCGCCTGCAGCTGAAGATGGCCGCGGGGCTGATCGCCCGCAAGATGGGGGTCGCATGACCGCCTCGCACACGGGCCGGCGCTGGCTGAAACGCATCCTGCTGGCGCTGGCGCTGCTGGTGGCGCTGGCCGCAGCGGCGCTGTTCGCCGGCGACCAGCTGGCGCGCCGGAAGATGGAGCGCAAGCTCGACATCCCGGTGAAGGGCGTGGCCTGGCGCGACGACGCCGCCGCGATCGAACGCGGCCGCTACCTGTTCGCCTCGCGCGGCTGCGTCGACTGCCATGGCGCCCACGGCGGCGGCAAGGTGTTCCTCGACGACGCCAAGGGCATGCGCATCGCCGGACCCAACATCAGCCCGGGCCCGGGCAGCGTGGTCGCCGGCTACACGCCGGCCGACTGGGAGCGCTCGATCCGCCACGGCGTCAACCCGGTGGGCCGGGCCCTGATGGTGATGCCGAGCGAGGACTACAACCGTTTCACCGACGAGGACCTGGCCGCGCTGGTCGCCCACCTGCGCCACATGCCGCCGGCGAGCGGCGGCGGTCCGGTGATCGAGCTGCCGCTGCCGGTGCGCGCCTTCTATGGTTTCGGCCTGATGCAGGATGCCGCCGCCAAGATCGACCACGGACGGCCGCCGGAGCCGCCGGTGCCCGAAGGCGTGAGCCTGAAGCACGGCGCCTACGTGGCCAACATGTGCCTGGGCTGCCATGGCGAGAAGCTCAATGGCGGCAAGATCCCCGGCGGGCCGCCCGACTGGCCCGCAGCGGCCAACCTGACGCCCGGCGAGGGCACGGCCATGGCGCGCTATGCCGACGCGGCCGCCTTCCAGCAGCTCTTCAAGAGCGGCGCGCGGCCCGATGGCACGCCGGTGCGGGTGATGCCCTTCGGATCGCTGCGCGAGATGAGCGACATCGACGTGCAGGCGCTCTACCTGTACCTGAAGAGCCTGCCGCCGAGCCCGCACGGCTAGGCCGGCTCAGTCGACCTTGGCGCCCGACGCCTTGACCACCGCGCCCATCGCGTCCCAGTCGGCGCGCAGCAGCTTCTGGAATTCTTCGGCGTTCTGGCTGCGCGGCTCGACGCCCAGGCGCTTGAAGCGCTCCAGGATCGCCGGATCGCCCAGCACCTTGTTGGTCGCCGCGTTGAGGCGCTCGACCTCGGCCTTGGGCGTGCCGGCCGGCGCGAGCAGGCCGATCCAGGAGTCGAAGGCATAGCCCGGCAGGCCGCTCTCCGCCACGGTGGGCAGCGTGGGCAGGAACTGGCTGCGCGCCTGGCCGGTGGAGGCCAGCAGTTTCATGCGGGGATCGTTCTGGAACCCCATCACGCCGACGCTGGACGAGATCACGGCCTGCACGCGCCCGGCCAGCACCTCGTTGACCGCCTCGCCGGTCGACTTGGTCGGGATGTGGGTCATCTCCAGGCCGGCCTTGGCCAGGAAGGAGGCCATCGCGAGGTGCGTGGCGCTGCCGTTGCCGGCCGAGGCGTAGTTGTACTTGCCGGGGTTGGCCTTGACCCGCTGGATGAATTCGGCGGTGTTCGCAACCCCGAGGTCGCTCGCCACCGCCAGCACGTAGCCGGCGTTGCCGAGGTTGGCGACGCCGACGAAGTCCTTCAGCGGCTCGTAGGGCAGCTTGCTGTAGAGGAAGCCGGCGATGTGGTGGCTGGCCGCCGCCAGCACCAGCGTGTTGCCGTCCGGGGGCGCCTTGGCCACCAGGGCCGCGCCGACCGTGCCGCCGGCGCCGGCGCGGTTCTCGACGATCACCGAGGCGTTGAGCGCCGCGCCCAGCTCGTTGTTGAAGGCACGCGCCACGGTGTCCTGCACGGCGCCGGTGCCGAAGGGCACGACGATGCGGATCACGCGCTGCTGCGCGCGGGCCGGCAGCGCGGCGCCCAATGCCAGCCAGGCGGCGGCCGCGGTCAGGGAACGACGGGTCAACGGATTCGACATCTGCTTGCTTTCTTGTCGTGGAAGGGAAGGTTGCGCTCAGCGGCCGCCGGCCGGGAGCCAGCGCTCCACCAGCTTCACGAAGTAGCTGGCGCCGATCGGGATGATCTGGTCGTTGAAGTCGAACGAGGTGTTGTGGATGATGCACGGGCCCGGGCCGTGGCCGTCGAGCCGGTGGTCGCCGTCGCCGTTGCCGAGGAAGGCATAGCAGCCGGGGCGCGCCATCAACATGTGGGCGAAATCCTCGGCCCCCATCACGGCCGGGAAGTCGTCGCTGACCATGTCGGCGCCGACCACCTCGCGCATCACCTCGGCGGCGAAGCGGGCCTCGGCCGGATGGTTGACGACCGGCGGCGAGGCGCGCACGAAACTCACCTCGGCCGTGCATTCGTGGGCCGCAGCGATGCCCTCGGCGACGGTGCGCAGGCGCGCCTCGATCAGGTCCAGCGCGGCGATCGAGAAGGTGCGCACCGTGCCGCCGACCGAGGCGACATCGGGGATCACGTTCGGCGCATCGGAGCCCTGCAGCTGCGTCACGGCGAGCAGGGCGCGCTCGGTGCTGGCGATGGTGCGCGGCACGATGGTGGCGAGCGCCTGCGCCAGCGCGACCACCGCACCGACCGGGTCGAGGCCGGTGTGCGGCATCGAGGCATGCGTGCCGCGGCCGCGCAGCGTGATCTTGTAGGTGTTGCTCGATGCCATCAGCGCGCCCTCGTTGAGCGCGAAGCGGCCGACGTCGCCGACCGGGAAGTTGTGCAGCGCGAACACCGCGTCGCACGGGAAGCGCTCGAACAGGCCGTCCTGGATCATCTTCTTCGCGCCGGCCTTGCCCATCTCCTCGGCCGGCTGGAAGATGAAATGCACGGTGCCGTCGAAGGCCGCGCCCTGCTGCGCCAGGTGCCAGGCGGCGGCCAGCAGCATCGTGGTGTGGCCGTCATGGCCGCAGGCGTGCATGCGCCCGGCATGGGTCGACTTGTGGGCGAATTCGTTGGCCTCGTGCAGCGGCAGGGCGTCCATGTCGGCGCGCAGGCCGATGGTCCGCGGGCCGTCGCCGCGGCGCAACACGCCGACCAGCCCGGTGCCGGCGATGCCGCGGTGCACCTCGATGCCCCATTCCTCGAGCAGGCTCGCCACCTTCTCGGAAGTGCGGTGCTCCTCGAAGCCGAGTTCGGGATGGGCGTGGATGTCGCGGCGGATGGCGACGAAGCGGGAGACGTCCGCAAAGGATTCGGCGAGCTTCATGGGGTTCTGGGTGTACGAGAAAACGATAGCAGCGCATTCTGACGCAGGCCGACTACGATGCGCGATACCGACCCCGATGGAGCCTTGCCATGAGCAACGAACTGCGCAACAAGCTGCACGAACTGCAGGAGCTGTCGACCCATGCCCCCGACGCGCCGACCCGCGCGATCATCGAGGCGCTGCGGCTGCAGACCGCGATCCTGAACGAGCGGCTCTTCCGCATCGAACTCCAGCTGAGCGAGGTCGCCAAGCGGACCGATGCCGCCTGAGGGCGCCGCCAGGCAAGCCTGCCGGGCCGGCTGTCGCGCGCCAACCGTGGGCAACAAGGCCGCGGCCGGGGCGCGCTTCGCCGACATCCTCTGCAGCGACGGCTGAGAACCTGAAGACTCAGCGGGCGCCGACGAACACCGGCTCCACCTGCCACCAGGCCGGCAGCAGCGCCCGGATCTCCTGCCGCGCGAAGCGGTCGTCCAGCAGGTAGAGCACACCGGCGTCGGTCTCGCTGCGGATCACGCGCCCGGCCGCCTGCACCACCTTCTGCAGGCCCGGATAGACGTAGGTGTAGGCATAGCCGTCGCCGAACAGCGCGTCCATGCGCTCGCGCATCACCTCGTTCGGCTCGTTGTGCTGCGGCAGGCCGAGGCTGGCGACGAAGGCCCCGACCAGGCGGTCGCCCGGCAGGTCGATGCCTTCGCCGAAGGCGCCGCCGAGCACGGCGAAGCCGACCCCTCGGCCGCCGGCGGCGAAGCGCGCCAGGAAGGCCTCGCGCTCGGCCTCGCGCATGCCGCGCGACTGGCGCCAGGCCGGGACGCCCGGGTGGCGCCGCTCGAAGGCCGCCGCGGCGTTGTCCAGGTAGTCGAAGCTGCTGAAGAAGGCCAGGTAGTTGCCCGGGCGGCGCGCGAACTGCGCCGCCACGATGTCGATCAGCGCGTCGAGCGAGCGGCCGCGGTCGCGAAAGCGGGTCGACAGGTCCATCGCCACCCGGACGTCGAGTTGCTCGCTGCGGAACGGCGAGCCCACGTCCAGGGTCGCCGTGTTCTCGGGCAGGCCCAGCGTGTCGCGGTAGAACGAGAAGGGCGCCAGCGTGCCCGAGAA
The DNA here is from genome assembly GCF_030316845.1 of Variovorax davisae. Lineage (GTDB taxonomy): Bacteria > Pseudomonadota > Gammaproteobacteria > Burkholderiales > Burkholderiaceae_C > Variovorax > Variovorax davisae. Next base: position 33,111 of record NZ_JASZYS010000024.1, on the reverse strand, counting down.
GCAGGCCGCCGAGGCGGCATCGGCGAAGCGCGCCTGCAGGAAGGGCGCCGGCACCAGGTTGCGGATCGCCAGGGCGCGCGTGCCGCCGGTGCCCAGCGTCGCCTCGAAGACCGAATGCTTGGCGAAGCTGTCGGCCAGCCGGGCGAACTGCAGCAGGTCGAAGAAGCATTGCTGCAGCGCGCCCGGCGGCTCGTCGGGGCGGGCCGAGAAATGCTCGGCCATGAGCGAGACCGCTTCCTGCAAGGCCCGCGCAAAGCGCTCGGGAATCTGGTCGTGCGGCTGGTAGGGGGCGACCTGCTCGCGCTGCATCAGTTGCCATTCGCGCGCCAGGGCGCCCAGCGGCTTGCGCAGCGACGGCGGCGCCTTGGCGCGCACCGCTTCGAGCGCGTCGGCGTCGAGCTGCGCCGAGTACATGCCGCGCGCGCGGTCCAGCAGGTTGTGGGCTTCGTCGACCAGCAGGGCGACGCGCCATTCCTCGTCCTTGGCGAGCGCATGCAGGAAGGCGCTGCCGTCGAAGTAGTAGTTGTAGTCGCCGATGACCACGTCGCTCCAGCGCACCATTTCCTGGGCGAGGAAGTACGGGCAGACCTCATGGGCGAGCGCGATGCCGCGCAGCGCCTCGCGGTCGAGCCAGGCGGCGGCGATGGCTTCGCTGCGGGCCGCCGGCAGGCGATCGTAGAAGCCGCGCGCCAGCGGGCAGTCGTCACCGTTGCAGGCCCGCCCGGGGTACTCGCAGACCTTCTCGCGGGCCGCCAGTTCGAGCACCCGCAGCGGCGCCCGGGCGCGCTCGAGGGTCTGCAGGGCGCCGAGGGCGACCGCGCGGCCCGAGGTCTTGGCGGTCAGGAAGAAGATCTTGTCGAGCTGGCGCGCCGGCCGCGCCTTGAGCAGCGGAAACAGGGTGGCGATGGTCTTGCCGATGCCGGTCGGCGCCTGGGCCAGCAGCGGACGCGCCGAGACGGCCGAGCGGTAGACCGCCTCGGCCAGTTCGCGCTGGCCGGGGCGAAAGCCGCCGTGCGGAAAGGCCAGCGCCGCCAGCGCCGGATCGAGCGCCGCGCGGTGGGCCGACTCCTGCTCGGCCCAGGCCAGGTAACGCGCGCAGAGCGCCTCGAAGTGCTGCTGCAGGGCGGCCCGGGTCCAGCTTTCCTCCAGCACCGTTTCCTTTTCGGTGCCGAGGTCGAGGTAGACCAGTGCGACATCGAGCGCCGCCAGCGCATCGCGCTCGCACAGCATCCAGGCGTAGCTGCGGGCCTGGGCCCAGTGGAGCGCGCGGTGGTTGGCCTTGATGCGGGCGAAGTCGCCGCGAAAGGTCTTGATCTCCTCGACCCGCCGTCGCCGCGGGTCCCAGCCGTCGGCCCGTCCGCGCACCAGCAGCCGGCCGAAGCGGGCCGACAGGCCGACTTCGCTTTCATAGTCCAGGCTGCGGCGGGCCTGCACCAGCCGGTGGCCCGCCTGGCCTTCCTGGCCGCTCGGGGCCGGCACGAAACGCAGGTCGAGGTCGCCGGCCTTGGCGGCGAAGGCGCAGAGCGTGCGGACCGAGACCGCGAGCGGCGCGGCGGCGGAAGAGGAAGGGAGGGCGGCCATGGGGCTGGATGAATATACAGCGCCCGGCCGCACCCCGCTATGTGACCGAGACCACCCCCAGGGCCACCGATGCCGCCGCCATCGCCGCAGTCGCCAGCCAGCCGAGCAGCCGCCATTTGCGCGGCAGCACCATCGGGCCCATCACCTTGGGGCTCGACGCCGCGATCATCACCGCCACCATCACCGGCACCGAGATGACGGCGTTGATCACCGCCGCCCAGTACAGCGCCGAGATCGAATTCAGCCCCGACAGGCTGATGCCCACGCCCAGCAGCATCGCGGCCGCCAGGATGGCGTAGAAGCTGCGGCCGCGCGCCAGCGTCAGGTCGAGCCCCTTGCGCAGGTGAAAGTAGCTGGCGACCGCCTCGGCCGCCGATCCGGCGAGCACCGGCAGCGCCAGCATCCCGGTGCCCAGGACGCCGAGCGCGAACAGCCAGAAGGCGAACTCGCCGGCGATCGGCTTCAGCGCGGCGGCGGCCTGGGCGGTGGTCTCGATCTGGCTCTGGCCATGGGCATGCAGCGTGGCAGCGGCGGCGGTGATGATGAAGAAGGCGATCAGGTTCGAGAAACCCATGCCGACCGCGGTGTCCAGCCGCAGCCGGCGCAGCTGGGCGCGCGCCTGCGCCGGTGCGACGCGCAGCGGCTGGTCGTCGGCCACGCGGTGGATCTCCGCCACCTCCTGCGAGGCCTGCCAGAAGAAGAGGTACGGGCTGATCGTGGTGCCGAGGATCGCGACCACGGTGGTGACGTAGGCGCGGCTCCAGTGGAAGTCCGGCGCAAAGGTGCCGCGCAGCGCGGCGGCCCAGTCGACGTCGACCGCGAACACCACGCCGACGTAGGCGAACAGCGACAGCGTGAGCCACTTGAGCACGCGCACATAGCGCTCGTAGGGGAGGAAGACCTGCAGCAGCAAGGACACGATGCCGAAGCCGACGGCATACCAGGCCGGCCGGCCCGGCAGCACCAGCGCCGCCGAGTCGCCCATGGCACCGAGGTCGGCGCCGAGGTTGATGACGTTGGCGACCAGCAGCAGCAGCACCAGCGACGCCACCATCCAGCGCGGACAGAAGCGCGCAAAGGTCTCGGTGAGGTTCCGGCCGGTGACGCGGCCGATGCGGGCGCTGGCCAGCTGGATGCCCATCATCAGCGGATAGGTCAGCAGCAGGGTCCAGCCGACACCGTAGCCAAGCTGCGCGCCAGCCTGCGTATAGGTAGCGATGCCGCTCGGGTCGTCGTCCGCGGCGCCCGTGATCAGGCCCGGGCCCAGCTTGGACCACCAGCGCTGTTCAGCGGCCTTGGCGGGCGGCGGGACCGCGGGCAGCGAGGGAATGCTCATGGCTGGCGCTCCGTGAGGACAGGGTGCGACAGCATCGCCGCGCCCGCCGGCGAGACGCATCGGCGCGCACCCCCGCGCGCTGTGGGACGGCATCGGTTCCGCGAAATGGACAAGGCCGGCGCAGCCCCAAAGCTGTCGCCGGCCCGCGTGTGCCTGGCCGCGCCCTGGCGCGCCAGCGCTACATCAGAACTTCCACAGCAGGCTGGCTTTGACGCCGTTGTCGGTCACGCCGTTGCCAGCCTGGCCCAGGTAGGAGACGCCCAGCGTCAGGTCCTTGCGCAGCGAGAAGTCGACACCGGCCTCGACCACCGCGGCATCCTTGGCGATCGGCACGCCGGCGACGACGAAGGTGGACTGCGACGCCAGCGCCATCGAGGCGTACTGGCTGGTGCTGCCGATGGCGTGGCGCCAGCCCAGCATGCCGCGCAGCGTCATCTTCGCGCCGCCGAGTTCGACGTCGGTGGTGGCGCGCACGCCCAGCGTGCTGTAGCCGATGTCGGTGCTGTCGCCCGCTGCGTGCAGTGCCGCGAAGCCGCCGCGCTCGGTGAAGTCGTCGGTGTGCAGGTTGACGTAGGCGAGGCCGGCGAAGGGCTCCACCACGGCCGCGCCGGCATCGATGCGCCAGCCCAGTTCGCCGAACAGCTGCGCCGTCTGCGCCTTGTAGCTGGCGGTCGGCAGGTCGGCGAAACTGCCGAACACCACCCCGCGCCGGGTGTCGATGCTGCTGTCGCTGTAGCTCGCGCCGAGACGCAGGCCCAGGGGACCCCACTGGCGGCCGCCATAGACGCCCAGGTGCCAGCTGTCGCTGCTGGCCGACGAGGCGCGGGCGTCGAGGTCGGTGCTGCCGCTGCTGTAGCCGCCCATCGCGCCGACGCGCCAGTCGTCGCCGACCCGCGTGTCGCCGCCGATCAGCAGTCCGCTGGTCGAGCCGTCGATCTTCGATGCGTTGCCGTCGCCGCGGATGTCGCCCCGGGCGCCGAAGGCATAGGCCCAGACGCCGTCCTTCGCGGCGGTGTCGGTGCCGGTGGCGACGCCGCCGAGCGAGCGCCGGGCATGGTCGAGGCCGGCGTCGCGCACGTAGCGGCTGTCCTCGATGGCCATCGACTTGAGCGAGGCATGCAGTTCGCCGCCGAGCTGCGCGAACGCGGTGCGGGCCGTGACGGCATCGAGCTTCACCACCGCGTTGTAGAGCGCGCCGGAGCCCGAGGCGTCGACCGCGCCGCCGGCCTGGCTCTCGTTCGGCGTGCTGCCGACCGATTCGAAGCTGGTGTCGTTGCGCTTCAGGCTCAGCACCACGTTCTGCGCGCTGTAGCTGAGCGTCGGATCGAGGAAGGCGAAGTTGGTCGTGATGCCGCCGAAGTTGCCGGTCACGCCGGTGCCGGCGTTGAGGATGGTGTAGGTGGTGGTCGGATTCCAGTTGCCGTCGGCCAGCACCGCCAGCGCCCCGCCCTGCAGGTGGATCGCGCCGGTGGCGCGGATCAGGTCGCTGCGGCCGTCGACGGCGGCTTCGACCTGGTAGGTCGAGCCCGCCGCCAGCGTGAGGTCGCCGGCCACGTGCAGGGTGCCGATCGAATTGCCCGGCGCCACGGTCGCGCCCGACTGGATCACGGTCGTGCCGACCGTGCCGTTGCCCTTCAGCGTGGTGCCGCTGGCCATCGTCAGCGCGCCGCCGAGCGAGCCGTTGACCGCCAGCGTGCCGGTCTTGACCAGCGTGCTGCCGGTGAAGGCGCTGCTGTCGCCGGTCAGGTCGAGGGCGCCGGCGCCGCTCTTGGTGAAGCTGCCGTTGCCGGAGATCGCGTTGGCGAAGGTGGCATCGGTGGCCTGCTGGATCTCGAGCGCCGCGTTGTCGACGATCGCGCCGGTGCCGAAGCTGCCGGCGCTGCCGACCAGCTTGCCGGCCGAGATCAGGGTGCCGCCGCCGTAGCTGTTGGTGGCGGCGAGGGTGGTCGTGCCGCCGCCGAGCTGGCTCACGCCGCCGCTGCCGCTGATCGTGCCGGCGAAGTCCACGGCGTCGCTGCGGTTGAAAGCCAGTGTGCCGTTGTTGGTCACGTCGCCGGTGATCGAGCCGCTGGCGCCGCCGTTGCCGAGCTGCAGCGTGCCGGCCGTGATCACGGTGCCGCCGGTGTAGGTGTTGGCGGCGGTGAGCGTGGTGGTGCCGGTGCCCAGCTGCTGCACGCCGCCGCTGCCCGAGATGACACCGGCGAAGGTCGCGGCATCGCTGCGGTTGAAGGCCAGCGTGCCTTCATTGGCGACGTCGCCGAGGATCGAGCCGCTGCTGCCGCCGTTGCCGAGCTGCAGCGTGCCGCCCGAGATCAGCGTGCCGCCGCCGTAGCTGTTGGCGCCGGTAAGCACCAGCGTGCCCGAGTCCGTCTTCTCGAGCTTGGCCGCGCCCGCGAGCACGGTGCCGACCGTGGCAGTGACCGGCGTCGCGCTGCCGTCGCCGACACGGATGATCGCCTGCGTGCCGTCCAGCTGGACCGGGCCGCCCTGGAGCACATAGCCATCGGTGGCGAACTGCATGCCGGTGACGGCGATCGCGCCTTGCGTGGTGTCGACCGTGACCGTGCCCGGCGTCGCCTGGAACACCGCGAAACCGGGTTGCGGCGACATCGGGGCATTGAGGCTGCCGTCCTGGTTGGCCCAGTTGCCGGAGGTCGCCGTCCATGTGCCCGTGCCGCCGTCGACGGCGCCGTTGTTGAGGTGGGCCGCGCCGCCGGCGTCCCAGAAGTGCAGCGTCTGGCCGGTCGTGTTGACCAGGTTGACTTGCTGCGCGACGGCGGTCTGGACCGACAGCGAGGTGCCGCTCGGCGTGCTGCCGACCAGCAGACCGTTGTCGGTCAGCGCGCCGGTGTAGTTCATCAACCGGTAGATGCCGGGACCGAAGCCGCCGAAGTCGGTGACGTTGACCTGGCCGTCGAGGGTGAGGGCGCCATTGACCTGGAACAGCGCGCTGCTGCTCGGCGCGCCGAGCGCCACATTGACGTTCGCGCTGCTGCCCAGCGTCAGCGCGCCGGTGGTCAGCGTCTGACCGCTGCGGCCTTGCAGCGTGCCGCCGTTGGCCACCGTCACGGTGCCCGCGATCGAGCCGCTGCCGGCCAGCGTGGCACCGCTCGCGACGCCGACGGCGGTGTTGCCGAGCGCGCCGTCGACCTGCAGGGTGCCGGCCGTGACGGTGGTGGCGCCGGTGTAGGTGCTGGTGCCGGTCAGCACGGTCGTGCCGCCACCGCTCTGGGTCAGCGTACCGGCACCCGAGATCACGCCGCCGTAGGTGAGCGTGTTGGAGCGATTGATGACCAGCGTGCCGGTGTTGGCGACGTTGCCGGTGATCGCGCCGGTGGCGCCGCCGTTGCCGACCTGCAGCGTGCCGGCCGAGATCGTGGTCGTGCCCGTGTAGGTGTTGTTGCCGGTCAGCACGGTGGTGCCGGTGCCGGTCTTGGCGACGGTGCCGGTGCCCGAGATCACGCCCGCGATCGGCGCCGCCGTGTTGTTGAAGACCAGCGCCGCGTTGTCCGTCACGTTGCCGGCGAGCGTGCCGGCGGTGGTGGCGTTGCCGATCTGCAGCGTGCCGGTCGTGATGGTCGTGCCGCCGCTGTGGGTGTCGGTGCCCGCCAGCACCAGCGTGCCGGTGCCGGCCTTGGTCAGGCTGCCGCTGCCGGAGAGGGCGCCGCCCAGCGTCAGCGTGTTCGCGTTGGTGTTGACCGTGCCGCCGCCGGCGTTCAGCGTCACCGCGCGGCTCGACGTGAAGCCCCCGGTGGTGCTCAGGGTGCCGCCGTTGAAGGTGATGCCACCGGTGGCGTTGCCGAGGTTGCCGTTGCTCGCCACCGACAAGGTGCCGGCCGAGATGGTGGTGCCGCCGCTGTAGCTGTTGGCGCCGCTCAGCGTGGTCGTGCCGGTGCCGATCTGGCTCACGCCGCCGGTGCCGGAAATCACCTTGCTGAAGGTGACGTTGTCGCTTCGGTTGAAGGCCAGCGTGCCGTTGTTCACCAGGGCACCCGACCCGGTGATCGCGCCAGTGGCGCCGCCGTTTCCGATCTGCAGGGTGCCGGAAGCGATCGTCGTCGCGCCGTTGTAGGTGTTGGTGCCGGTCAGCACGGTCGTGCCGGTGCCGTTCTGGGTCACCGTGCCGGCACCCGAGATCACGCCGCCGTAGGTGAGCGTGTTGGAGCGATTGAAGACCAGCGCGCCGGTGTTGGTGACATTGCCGGTGATCGCGCCGGTGGCGCCGCCATTGCCGACCTGCAGCGTGCCGGCCGAGATCGTGGTCGTGCCCATGTAGGTGTTGTTGCCCGTCAGCACGGTGGTGCCGCTGCCGGTCTTGGCGACGGTGCCGCTGCCCGAGATCACGCCCGCGATCGGCGCCGCCGTGTTGGCCAAGACCAGCGCCGCGTTGTCCGTCACGTCGCCGGCCAGCGTGCCGGCCGTGGTGGCGTTGCCGATCTGCAGGGTGCCTGTCGTGATGGTCGTGCCGCCGCTGTGGGTGTCGGTGCCGGCCAGCACCAGCGTGCCGCTGCCGGCCTTGGTCAGGCGGCCGCTGCCGGAGAGGGTGCCGTTCAGCGTCAGCGTGTTCGCGTTGGTGTTGACCGTGCCGCCGCCGGCGTTCAGCGTCACCGCGCGGCTCGACGTGAAGCCCGTGGTGGTGCTCAGGGTGCCGCCATTGAAGGTGATGCCGCCGGCGATGTTGCCGAGGTTGCCGTTGTTCGCCACCGACAAGGTGCCGGCCGAGATCGTGGTGCCGCCACCGTAGGTGTTGGCGCCGCTGAGCGTGGTCGTGCCGGTGCCGATCTGGCTCACGCCGCCGCTGCCGGAAATCACGTTGCTGAAGGTCAAATTGTTGCTGCGGTTGAAGGCGAGCGTGCCGTTGTTCGTCACGGGGCTCGAAGCGCTGATCGCGCCGCTGGTGCCGCCGCTCGGGCCGGTGCCGAGCTGCAGCGTGCTGCCGGACGCGATCGTCGTGGCGCCGGTGTAGGTGTTGGTGCCGGTCAGCACGGTCGTGCCGGTGCCGTTCTGGGTCACCGTGCCGGCACCCGAGATGACGCCGCCGTAGGTGAGCGTGTTGGAGCGATTGAAGACCAGCGCGCCGGTATTGGTGACATTGCCGGTGATCGCGCCGGTGACGCCGCCATTGCCGACCTGCAGCGTGCCGGCCGAGATCGTCGTCGCGCCCGTGTAGCTGTTGTTGCCCGTCAGCACGGTCGTGCCGCTGCCGGTCTTGGTCACGGTGCCGCTGCCCGAGATCACGCCCGCGATCGGCGCCGCCGTGTTGGCCAAGACCAGCGCGGCGTTGTCCGTCACGTCGCCGGCCAGCGTGCCGGCCGTGGTGGTGTTGCCCACCTGCAGCGTGCCGGTCGTGATGGTCGTGCCGCCGCTGTGGGTGTCGGTGCCGGCCAGCACTAGCGTGCCGCTGCCGGCCTTGGTCAGGCGGGTGCTGCCGGTGATGGCGCCGCCCAGCGTCAGGGTCGTGGCGGCGTCCGTGTTGAACGTGCCGCCGCCCGTGCCGAGGTTGACCGCGCGGTTCGACGTCACATTGGCGGTCGTCCGCAGCGTGCCGCCCGCCAAGGTCAGGCTGCCCGCGGTGGCGCCCAGGCTTGCGTCCGAAGCGATCGCCAGGGTGCCGGCCTGGATCGTCCAGGGCGTGAGCGCCGTCGTCGTGCCGGTCAGGGTCCAGGTGCTGGTGCCCGTCTTCTGGAAGGCCGCGAAATTGCGGTACTGGGCGGTGTTGCCGATCTGGCTGGCGTCGAAGCTGCTGCTCGTGTTGCCGCCCAGGACCAGGCTGTCGCTGCCGCCTGCGGTCGCGACGACATTGCCCGTGATGGTGGAACCGGACAGGAGTGTCAGCGTGTTGCCGATGCCTGAGAACTGGATCGCATCGGCGCGGACCCCGGCCGCGCCGGCGCCCGTCCCCGCCAGGCCGCCCGTGATCGTCCCGCTGTTGATGATCGTCGCGCCGCCATTCGCCTTGATCGCGACGCCGCCCGCACCGGCCAGGCCGAGGCTTCCGCCGGTCTGGGTGAACAACCCACCGGCGCCGCCGGCACCACCGGCGATGGTCCCGGCGTTGGTGAGCGTGCCTCCGCCCGTCACCTGGACGCCGGTGCCGCCGTCGCCGCCGGCGCCGCCGGAACCCACAGCGGTCGCACCGCCCGCGCCACCGGCTCCGCCTCGCACCGCCCGGCTCGCGTTGACGGTGACGTTGCCGCCGCTGGTCGTCAGCAGGCCCGCCCCGCCCTGGCCGCCGCCGCCGCCGCCGCCCCAGCCCCAGTCCCCGCCGGAACCCATCGCTCCGGCAGCGCCGCCCGCACCGCCCACGCCACCGGTCAGCGTGTTGTTGACGGTCAGCGTGCCGGTCCCGGAGAAGACCACGCCCGCCCCACCGCCGCCGCCGCCGCCACCGCCGCCGTCGATGTAGCCAAGCACCGCGGTCGTCGCCGCGCCACCCGCGCCGCCGGTGGCGCCGGTGGTGCCAGTGGCGACCGTGGAACTGGCGCTGGTGATGCGGGAAGCCGCGGCCACCACGCCGCCGGCGCCGCCGGAAGCCACCGGCGTGTTGCCGCCGCCGTTGCCGCCCGCAGCCCCATTACCCGCGGTGGCGCCGGTCGTCAGCATCGCCCCACCGCCGCCGCCGCCGCCTACCGTGTAGGTCCTGCCGTTGTCCACGACCGGCCCGGTGACGCCGATGGCGCCCGTCGGCTGCGCCAGCGTCCCGCCGGCACCGCCGGCAGCGCGGGTACCGCCGACGTTGGTGTAGCTCGCCCCGCCAGCCCCTCCGTCCGCCCAGACGCTGCCCGGCGCCATCGACGCGATCGCCAGCGCGCAAATCGAAGCGAGCGCTGACATGCGCGGCATCGGCGACTCCACGGTCGACACGGCATCGCGCCCTCCGTGAGATCCGGTGGCAACCTCGGACACGGCCTGGCACACGCCCTTGCTGCGGTTGAAGACGACGCGGTGGACACAATTCATTGGAAGTCTCGAGAAATGTTAACTAAAGATACATATTGTTAGAGATTTGGTGCTGAGATGTAACTACTTTCGGCTATACCCGAGCTCCATTAATGAGAAATAAGTTTGCAATCCGGCCGTTGGGCGAACGATGTGGCGGGCGGAAATCGGTTCTCGATCGGTCGGACCGGCGGACGGCTATCTGCCGCGCGGGAAGCGTGCGGGCGCTGCGCGCCCGTAGACTTGCAACCCCGGACCGGCCTTGCCGGGACGCCACCCATTTGCAAGACACCATGAAAGTCACCGCCAACACCGCCGTCACCCTCCGCTACAAGGTGAGCGACGCCCTCACCCACAAGCTCATCGACGAGGGCCGCGACCCGATGGTCTATTTGCATGGCGGCTACGAGAACACCTTCCCCAGGATCGAGGCGGCGCTCGACGGCCAGGAGGTCGGCTTCCAGACCACCCTGAACCTGCAGCCCGAGGACGCCTTCGGCGCCCGCGACGAGTCGCTGGTGCGCACCATCCCCAAGAGCGAGTTCCCGCCCGGCGTCAAGGTCGGCGGCCAGTTGGAAGGACGCAACGACCGGGGCGAGCCGCAGCACTTCACCGTCATGAAGATCAAGGGCCCCCAGGTGATCCTCGACGGCAACCACCCGCTCGCCGGCAAGGCGCTGAAGTTCAGCCTGACCGTGACCGGGGTGCGCGCCGCGACCGACGAAGAAATCGCCCACCGCCACGTCCACGGCGAGCACGGCCACCATCACTGAGCGCGGCCCCGGGGCGGGCGTTCCAACGGCGATGCCACTGCGTTCCATGGCCGGGGCTTTCACGGCCCGGCGCCGGCCCCATCTGCCGTGGACACGCCCCATCGCCAGCCCCACGAAAGCGCCACCATGACCACCGCCGCCAGCCCCATCGTCCAGATCCAAGCCCTCGGCTTCCCCTGGGCGACGATCGACCCCTTCCTGTTCTGCGCCTACCACGACGACGCCTACCCGCGGGCCAACCCGCAGATGGGCCCGGACGCGCCGCTGGCCGGCCGCGACCTGGGCCAGGACTTCAGCCGCAAGGACGGCTGGAGCATGTACCACGGCGATCCCGTGCCCGGCTTCCCGGGGCACCCGCACCGCGGCTTCGAGACCGTGACCATCGTTCGCAAGGGCCTGGTCGATCACTCGGATTCGCTGGGCGCCACCGCCCGCTTCGGCGGCGGCGACGTCCAGTGGCTGACGGCCGGCAAGGGCATCGTGCATTCGGAGATGTTCCCCCTGCTGAAGGCCGACGCCGCCAACCCGCTGGAGCTGTTCCAGATCTGGCTGAACCTGCCGGCGCGCAGCAAGATGGCCGAGCCGCACTTCACGATGTTCTGGGCCGAGGACATCCCGAACTTCACCGCCACCGATGCCGAAGGCCGCAAGACCGAGGTCGCGAGCATCGCGGGCCGGATCGCGCCGATCGACGGCGAGCCGGGTGCCGGCGGCCCGCTGGCGCCGCCGCCGGATTCCTGGGCCGCCCGCGCCGATGCGGACGTGGCGATCTGGACCCTGCGCATGGAGCCCCATGCGCGCTGGACGCTGCCGGCGGCCAGCGGCGAGGGCACGCGCCGCAGCCTCTACTTCTTCAAGGGCCGCTCGGTCGCGGTCGCCGGCCAGGCGGTCGACGGCCACGCGGCGATCGAGCTGCGCGCCGACGCTGCGGTCGAACTGGTCAACGGCGAGGAGGTCAGCGAGTTCCTGGTGCTGCAGGGCCGCCCGATCGGCGAACCGGTGGCGCAGTACGGCCCCTTCGTGATGAACACGCAGGCCGAGATCGCGCAGACCATGGCCGACTACCGCCGCACCCAGTTCGGCGGCTGGCCCTGGCCCGATGAGGCGCCGGTGCATGGCCGCGATCCGGCCCGCTTCGCGCGCCACCCGGGTGGGCGCGAAGAAAGGCCGCAGAACCAGGCCGCGGGCCGCTAGTCAGCTCTATTCCGGCGCGATCCCGGCGCGGTGCGCCAGCGCCCGGTAGCGCGCGATCTCGTTTTCCATCTGGCTGCGGAAGGCCGCCGCGCCGATCACCACCGGCTCCATGCCCTGCGCGCGCAGCTGGGCCTGGACGGCGGGATCGGCCATCGTCGCACCGACGTCGCGCACCAGCCGGTCGATCACGGGCTGCGGCGTACGGGCCGGCGCGGCGAAGCCGTACCAGGCATCGAAGGTGGCTTCGGGCAGCTTCAACTCGGCCAGGGTCGGCACCTCGGGCAGCAGGCTCGAGCGCGTGGCGCCCACGATGCCGAGCGCCCGCAGTTTGCCCGAGCGCACATGCGGTGCGACCGAAGCCACGGTGTCGATGCCCATCTCGATTTCGCCGCCGATCAGGGCGATGGCGCCCTGGCTGCTGCCCTTGTACGGCACGTCCTGCAGCTGCACGCCGGCCGCCAACGCGAGCAGCTCGCCGGCCAGGTGCGGGCCGGAGCCGCTGCCGAAGGTCGCATAGCGGATGCCCTTGGGCCTGGCCTTGGCCGCGGCGACCAGTTCGGCCACGGAGTGCCACGGTGCACTGCCGTTGACCACCAGCACCAGCGGCGTGCGCGCCACGATCGCGATCGGTGCCAGGTCGCGCACCGGGTCGTGGGGCATCGCGCGCAGGGCCGCATTGACGCTGTAGCTGGTCGAACCCGACAGCAGCAGCGTGTAGCCGTCGGGCGCGGCCTTGGCCACCGCGTCGGTGCCGATGATGGTCGAGGCGCCGGGCTTGTTGTCGATCACCACCGGCTGCTTCAGCCGTTCCGCGAGCTTCTGGCCCATGGCCCGCGCCACCAGGTCGGTGCCACCGCCGGGCGGGAAGGGAACCACCAGCTTCACGGGCTTGGCCGGCCAGGCGTCCTGGGCCCAGCCGGGCAAGGCGAGGGTGGTGGCGGCGGCCAGGGCGAACGCGGTCAGGCCGCGGCGGGAGAGGGTCGGGGTCATGGGTGATCGTGGCTCAACGTGAAGAAAGGGAAGTCGAAGGCAGCGCACCGGCCTGCCAGGGCGCGTCGGTGCCGAGGTCCCAGTACAGGCCGGCCATGAGCTGCAGGCCCTCGCGGGCCAGCGGCGCCAGCAGGTGTTCGTTGGGCGCGTGCTGCGCGCAGGCCGGGTAGGAATGCGGCACCCACAAGGTCGCCAGCCCCAGCAGGCCGGCGAACACGTCGTTCGGCAGCGAGCCCGCCAGGTTCGGCAACAGGTCGGCGCGCTGGCCGCAGCTGTCGGCGATCGAGCGCTGGGCCCAGTCGACCCACGGGTTCTCGACATCGAGCCGGGTCGCGGCGCCGGCCAGCGTGACCGCGACCTCGACCTGCCCGAAGCCGCGCGCATCCAGATGCGCCCGCACGATCTGCGCGAGCTCCTGCCACGGCGTGCCGACCACGAAGCGCAACTGGCAGTGCGCCACCGCCTCGCCCGGGATCGCGTTGACCGGCCGTTCGGCCGAGCCGGCACCGAGCGCCAGCACCTCGATCGTGTTCCACGCCATCAGCCGCTCGGCCGCATTCAGTCCCGGCTCGCCCCAGCCCGCATCGAGGGCCGGATCCTCGGCGCCGCCGCCGATGGCGATGCCCGCCAGCGCCGCGCGCACCGAGGCCGGGATCGGCGGTGGCCGCAGCGCTTCGACCAGGATGCGGCCGTGCGCGTCGGCCAGCGAGGCCACCGCATGGCTCAGCACGGTCGCCGGATTGGCCAGCACGCCGCCCCAGTTGCCCGAGTGGTAGCCGCGCGGCCGGGCGCGCACGCGCAGGCTGAAGTTGACCGCGCCGCGCGAGCCCAGGAACAGCGTCGGCCGGTCCGCGCTCACGCGCGGCCCGTCGCAGGCGATCAGCAGGTCTGCGCGCAGCTTCTCGCGCTGCTGCGCGCAGACTGCCTGCAGCCCAGGCGAGGCGGCTTCCTCGCCCATCTCGATCAGCCAGGTCACGTTGTAGCCCAGCCGCCCGCCGCGGGCGCGCAGCACAGCGGCGAGCCCGCCGAGGTTGACCGTGTGCTGGCCCTTGTTGTCGGCCGTGCCGCGGCCGTACCAGCGGTCGCCGCGAACGGTCAGCGACCAGGGTGTCAGCCCTTCGGCCCAGTGCGCGTCCTGCCCGCTCACGACGTCGCCGTGGCCGTAGCTCAGCACCGTGGGCAGCCCCGCGTCCTCGATCCGGCGGGCGATCAGGAACGGGCCGCCGCCGACGACCGGATTGGCGATCAGCTCGCAATCGAAGCCGAGCGCTTCGAGCGGCGGCACCAGTTCGTCGCGCAGGTAGGCTTCGAGCGCCGGCGTGGCGGCGCCGGTGTCGCTCTCGGTGCGAAAGGCGATGCGCCGCTGCAGATCGGCGAAGAATCCGCCGTCGTCGAAGTATTCGGCCGCGGAGGCGAGGGCGTCGGTGCGTGTCATGTTGCTTGCGTTTCGTGGACGTGCTGCAAGTACAAGGCCTGAAGCGCTTTGCTTCCATCATCGTTTTGGCACACTGCTATTGCCTTGAAGGCAATACTCGACCCATGACACCCACCCTCCTCAGCATCCCGATGCGCCATTTCCTCGAAGTGGCGCGCAGCGGCTCGGTCAACCAGGCGGCGGCGCGGCTGTTCGTCGCGGCATCGGCGGTCAGCCGCCAGATCGCCAAGCTCGAGGACGGTTTGGGCACGGCGCTGTTCGAGCGCAGCGCCCGCGGCATGACGCTCACCGCCGCGGGCCTGCAGCTGTCGGCGCACCTGCGCAACGCGGTGCTCGACGCCGAGCAGGTGATCGAACAGGTGCGCGATCTCGGTGGCCAGCAGGCCGGCCGCGTCCGCATCGCCTGCACCGAAGGCTTCGCCGCCCATTTCATGCCGGCCGTGGTGGGCGGATTCCGGGACGCCAATCCCGGCAGCCGGATCGAACTCCACGTCGGCGCGCCCGACGAGGTCAGCCTGCTGCTGGCGCGCGGCGAGACCGACATCGTGCTCAAGTACGTCGTCGCCCCCGAGCCCGGCCTCCGGGTCGAGCACGCCGCGCCGGCGCCGGTGCATGCGGTGCTGCGGCCCGACCACCCGCTGGCACGGCAGCGCGTGCTGCAGGTGGCCGAGGTGGTGCGCTATCCGCTGATCGTGGGCAGCAAGGGCGTGACCACGCGCCAGCTCTTCGACCAGGCCTGCAGCGTGCTCGGCGTGCAATACCGGCCGGTGTTCGTCAGCAACTTCTCGTCGGCCCAACTGCCGCTCTTGCGCACGCCCGACGTGCTGCTGTCGGGCTACCTCACGGTGATGCACCTGATCGACGAGGGCCGGGTCGTGGCGCGGCCCTTCGCCGATGCGCCGCTGCAGCAGCGCCGGCTGCAGCTGCTCTCGCTCGAAGGCCGGACCCTGACGCAGCCGGTGCAGGCCTTCGTGCAGCACCTGGTGCAGGCGATCACGCGCGCCAGCCGGCGCAAGCTGGGTCGGGCGAGCAAAGGCTGAGGGTTCAAGCCGCCCGGCCGCGCATGTCGCCGGCCACCTCCCGGATCAGCCCCCACACCCGCTGCGCCAGCGGCGACGGCGCCCGGTTGCGGCGGTGCACCAGCATGATCGAGCGCTGCACCCGCGGCAGCAGCGGCCGCATCACCAGCACCGCGAGCCCGGTCGGCGGGGCCGCCAGCGCCGGCATCACGCTGATGCCGATGCCCTGCTCGACCATGCGGAAGGCGGTGGTCGGATGCCCGACCTGCTGGCGGATTTCGCAGCGCACGCCGTGCCGGGCCAGGGCCTCGTCGATCAGGCGCCGGCTGCCTGAGGCATGGTCGAGCAGCACCAGCGCCTCGCCGTCGAGCGCCGACCAGCGCAGCGCGGGCTGGGCCGCCAGCCGGTGGCCGGGCGGCAGCACCAGGCAGAACGGATCGTCGAGGATCGGCTCGCCCTGCAGGTCGTCGGTGTCGGGCGGCTCCACCACCACGCCAAAATCCACCTCGCCGGCGCGCACGCTGTCCAGCACGTCCTGCTGGATGCGGTCGAGCAGCACGAACTCGATCTCGGGCTCGCGCCGCGCGCATTCGGCGATGCAGGCCGGCAGCAGGTTGGCCGACAGGGTCGGGCTGCTGGCCACGCGGACCTTGCCGCGCCGCCCGCCGGCCATGCCATGGACCTCGGCCAACGCCTGGTCGAGCTCGTCGAGCACCCGCGCCAGCCGCAGCGCGAGCGACTGGCCGGCCTCCGTCAGCACCACCTCCCGCGTCGTGCGGTCGAGCAGCTTCAGGCCCAGCTGCGATTCGAGCTCATGGACCGAGCGGCTGACCGCGGGCTGCGACAGGCCGACCAGGTCGCCGGCGCGGCTGAAGTTGCGGCCGTCGGCGATGGCCCGGAAGACACGCAGCTGACGCAGGCTTACATTCATGCGCTCAAATCATATATCTATCCGATAAATCCATTTCTCTTTTGAATGCAGGCGCGGTCCAATCGGGGCCATGGCACGTTCACGCTACCTTCCCGACAACTTCACCCTGGCCCTGGTCGCCACCGTCACGCTGGCCAGCCTGTGGCCGGCGAGCGGCGCCACGGCCCATTTCTTCGAGCGCCTGACCACGGTCGCGATCGGCCTGCTGTTCTTCCTGCACGGCGCCAAGCTGTCGCGCGAGGCCGTGCTGGGCGGCATCACGCACTGGCGGCTGCACCTGCTGGTGTTCGGCGCCACCTTCGTCATGTTTCCGCTGCTCGGGCTGGCGCTCAAGCCGGTGCTGACGCCGCTGGTCACGCCCGAGCTCTACACCGGCGTGCTGTTCCTGTGCGTGCTGCCGGCCACGGTCCAGTCGGCGATCGCCTTCACCTCGATGGCCCGCGGCAACATGCCGGCCGCGATCTGCAGCGCCTCCGCCTCGACCATGCTGGGCGTCTTCATCACGCCGCTCTTGGTCAACCTGATCGTGGTGCCGCACGGCGCCGCCGGCGCCTCCTTCGACGCCATCGGCCGCATCCTGCTGCAGCTGATGGTGCCCTTCATCGCCGGCCACCTGCTGCGGCCCTGGATCGGCGGCTGGGTCAAGCGCCGCGCCTCGGTGCTGACGCTGGTCGACCGCGGCTCGATCCTGCTGGTGGTCTACACCGCCTTCAGCGCGGCCGTGATCGAGGGGCTGTGGAAGCAGGTGCCGATGTCGGCGCTGGCCGGCCTGCTGGTGGTCTGCGCCGTGCTGCTGGCGCTGGCGCTGCTGGTCACGACCTGGGCCAGCCGCGCGCTCGGCTTCGACAAGGCCGACGAGATCACGATCGTGTTCTGCGGCTCCAAGAAGAGCCTGGCCAGCGGCATCCCGATGGCCAAGGTGCTGTTCGCCTCGCACGCGGTCGGCGCGATCGTGCTGCCGCTGATGCTGTTCCACCAGATGCAGCTCATGGTCTGCGCGGTGCTCGCCCAGCGCTATGCGCGCCGCAAGGCCGACGCGGCCGCGGCCGAGATCGAGAAGGTCAAGCCCGCCGCCTGACCGACGCTCCGCTCAGCGCGGGGCGTCGCCCTTGCGGTACTCGGCGGTGAGTTCGTCCAGCCGCTGCTTGAGCCCGGCGTCCAGCTTGTAGTCGGCCGCCGCCAGCGTCGCATCGAGCTGCTCGGGCCGGCTGGCGCCGAGCAGCGGCGCCGTGACCAGCGGATTCGCCATCACCCAGGCCACGGCCAGCGTCGCCAGCGGCACGCCGGCTTCGTCGGCCAGCTGGTGCAGCTGCGCCACGGTGCCGAAGCTGCGCTCGTTCCAGTAGCGGTCCTGGTACATGCCGCCGGCGGTGCCGAGCGTGAAGCGCGTGTTCGCCTCCGGCTTGGCCTCGGGCTTGTACTTGCCGGTCAAGAGCCCGCCCGCGAGCGGGTTGTACGGGATCACGCCCAGGCCTTCCTCGCCGGCCAGCGGCAGCAGCTCGCGCTCGATCTCGCGGAACAGCAGGCTGTAGCGCGGCTGCACCGAGACCAGCCGCGTGAGCTTGTGCAGCTCGGCGCGGCCGATCGCGCGGGCCAGCCGGTAGGCCAGGAAATTCGACACGCCGATGTAGCGCGCGCGGCCCGAGCGGACGATGACATCGAGCGCTTCCAGGCTTTCGTCGAGCGGCGTCTCGCGGTCGTCCGAATGCAGCTGGTAGAGGTCGACATGGTCGGTCTGCAGCCGCTTGAGCGAGGCATCGATGGCGTCGAGCAGGTGCTTGCGCGAGGCGCCCTGGTCCCAGGGATTCGGGCCGACCTTGCCGACCGCCTTGGTGGCGACGATGAAGTCGCCGCGCCGGCTGGCGCCCTTGGCCCGCAGCCAGCGGCCGACGATCTCCTCGGTGCGGCCGGTGGTCTCGACGGTGCCGCCGAGCGGATACACGTCGGCGGTGTCGAGGAAGTTGATGCCGCCCTCGGTCGCGCGGTCGAGGATCTGGTGCGACACCGCCTCGTCGGTCTGGAGGCCAAAGGTCATGGTGCCGAGCGCGAGCCGCGACACGGTGAGGCCGGTGCGGCCGAGGCGGGTGGTGGGGATGCTCATCGAAAGACTCCGGATTCGGGGCGGACGGTCATGATAGTGATCCGGCCGCCGACGCGCTGGCGGCCTACCGGTAGGTCGCCAGATGGATGCTGGTCTCCGTGCTGCGAATCCCCTTCAGCAGCCGGATCCGCTCCAGCACCTGCGACAGCTCGGCCATCGAGGCGGCACGCAGCTCGGCCAGCAGGTCCCAGCGGCCGTTGGTGTCGTGCAGCGCGGCGACGCCGGGCTCGCCGAGCAGACTGGCGATGACGGTGCGGGTCTGGTTGCCTTCGACCAGGATGCCCATCCAGGCGCGGATCTCGTCCGCGCGCGCCTCCGGCCGCAGCTGCACCGCATAGCCGACGATGACGCCGCCATCCTCCAGCCGGCGCAGCCGGTTGGCGATCGTGCCGCGCGAGACGCCGAGCTTTTGCGCCAGCACGGCCGCCGGCAGACGTGCGTCCTGGCGCAGCAGGGCGATCAGGCGGTGGTCGAGCGTGTCGATGTCCATCGCGCCAGTCTAGCGAAGGCCTACCCCGAGGCCTGCTGCGACACCAGCTCGGCCACCCGCGAAGGCGCATCCGACATCAACGCCCGATGCGCGGCCTGCGCCAACGGCGGCGCCAGGGCTTCCAAGAGTTCGACCTGACCGGCCACCAGGGTGGCGATCGGCACGCCGTCGCGATACAGCACGCGCGAACCCGCCACCCGCGCGGCCTTCGGACCCGGCATGACGGTACCGAGCAGGTTCGCGGGGTCGGCGGCGGCCAGGCAGACCAGGGCGCCGTCGAGCGGCCGGCGCCGCAGTTCGCGCAGCAGGCCGATGGCTTCGGGCAAGGCGAACTGCTCGCCCGCCACACCGGCGATGAAGCGGCCGCCGCGGATCTCGCCGCGCGCCTCCAGCCGGCGGTAGGCGCGCACCAAGTCGCGCCAAGCCGGCAGCCATGCGGCCTCGCGTTCGAGCAGGCGCCAGCAGACCACGCCGTAGCGGCGCAGCAGGATCCGCGCGACCTGCTCGACCGCCTCGCTGCCGGCGCGCGCGAGCGGCTCAGCCGCCGCCGGCGCACGCGCGCGCACCAGCGACCAGCGCCCGGCGTCCTCGATGCCGAAGAGCGCCGTGCGGCGCTGTCGCCGCCCGTGCGTCGACGCGCGCTTGGAGGGCGGGATCAGCAGCGCGCGAAGGCCCGCGTAGCTGTCGCAATGCACCCGGCCGCGCAGCACCAGTTCGCTCAGCGCGTCCTCGAGTTCGGTGCTCAGGAGGTGCGTCCCCTGGATGATTTCGTCGAAGAAGGAGGCGCCGTGCTCGGCCAGGAAAACCGCCACCCGCCGGGCCCGGGAGCCGAGGCCTTCGTCGTTCCCCGGCGCCGGCGCGAGGCCGGTCCAGAGCGCGGCGCTGCGACGCGGCAGCAGCAGGATCGGCGCCGCGCGCAGCGAGGTGCCGCCGCCCGACCGGCCTTCGATGGCCAGCGGCCGCAGCCGCGTCCACAGCGTGCGGCCTGCCGTGCAGAGTTCGTCCAGCCAGGCCGGGGCGTAGTCCTTGACACGCGCCGGCAGCAGCTCGGCCTCCCAGAGCCCGGCCGGCGCCTCGTAGCCTTCGAGCTGCGCCAGGATCCCGGCCAGCGCTTCGGGCCCGCTGACCCGGCTGGCGGCCGCGACCCGCTGCCACTCGAACAGGAAGCGCGCGAAGTCGCGCGGCTCGACCGGCTCGATCTCCTGCCGCAGCCGCTTCAGCGTGTAGCGGTGGATGCGCGCCAGCAGATGCCGCTCGCACCATTCGAGCGCCGGGGTGCCGGGGGTGAAGCGGCCCTGCAGCACCGAGCCTTCGGCCTGCAAGGCCCCCAGGGCGGCATCGATGTCGGCCCCCGGCAGCCCGAGCGACGCGGCCAGCGCAGCCGCCGACACCGGGCCGAGGCCGCCGAGCCGCGCGCGCAGCAACTCGCGCAGGGCGTCGTCGGCATCCGCCGGCGGCGCCGCATCCGAGGTGGGCTCGATCGCGGGCGCCGTCGCGGCATCAGGGTACAGCGTGCGGACCTGCGCCCATCGCTCGGCCGCGACCCACAGCCCGCCGCCCGGTGCGGCGGCGACCGCCAGCCGCGTCGCCCGCCGGTCGCCCGCCAGCGCCTGCAGCCAGTCCGGCCAGCCGGTGTTGGCCGAAGCCTCGGCGTCGCTGACCACGCCGAGCCCCTGGAGCGCCTCGTGCATCTCGTCGGCGCTGCGCGCCCGCGGCCAGGCCTCCTGGCGCGCGGCGTCGATCGCCTCGGTGTCGAGCTGCCCCAGGTCGTCGGCGCTTTCCGGATCGACATAGCGCCGGTTCTGCACGGCCTGGGTGCGGCGCTCCTCGAGCGGCGCGTCGTCGAGAAAGGCATAGGGCCGGGCATTCAGCGCCTCGGCCGCGAGCGCCGACGGCGCGGGCACATCGCACGCCAGCAACTCGATCTCACCGGACTCCAGCTTCTTGAGCAGCCGCAGCCAGCCCTCGGCATCCATCGCCTCGTACAGGCAGTCCTGCAGCGTCTGCGCGACCAGCGGATGGTCGGGGATCTCGCGGGCGCCGGCCAGGTTCTCGGCGCAGGCGACCTGGTCCGGGAAGACCGCGGCCAGCAGGTCCTCGGACTTCATCCGCTGCAGCTGCGGCGCCACCTTGCGCCCGCCCATGAAGCGCGGCAGCGCCAGCGCGGTGGTGGCGTTCCAGCGCCAGCGCACGCCGAACAGCGGCGCGTCGAGCAGCGCCTGCACCAGCACGTCGAGCGCCGAGGCCGAGTGCAGGTAGCGTGCGACTTCTTCCAACGGGAAGCTGTGGCTGGTCGACAGCGACAGCACGATCGCATCCTCGGTGGCGGCGGCCTGGAGCTCGAAATTGAACTGGCGGCAGAAGCGCTTGCGCAGCGCCAGCCCCCAGGCCCGGTTGAGCCGGCTGCCGAAGGGCGAATGGATCACCAGCTGCATGCCGCCCGAGGCATCGAAGAAGCGCTCCATCACGATGCGCTCCTGCGTCGGCAGCGCGCCGAGCACGCGCAGCGTGCGGGCCAGGTGCTCGACGATCTGGCGCGCCGCTTCGGCTTCGAGGCCGAGCGCGCTCGCCAGCCATTCGATCGCACCCTCGACGCCGTGGGCCTGCAACGCCGCCTCGATCCCGGCGCGCAGGCGGGCCACGCCGAACGACAGCTCATCGCTGCGCCCGGGAGCCTCGCCGAGCCAGAAGGGGATGTTGGGCGCGGCGCCGTGGGCGTCTTCGACCCGCACCCGGCCGGGCTCGATCTTCAGGATCCGGTAGCTGGCATTGCCGAGCTGGAACACGTCGCCGGCCAGGCTCTCGACCGCGAAATCCTCGTTGACGGTGCCGATCTTGTGCGCCTGCGGCTCGAGCACCACCGTGTAGTCGCCAGTCTCGGGAATGGTGCCGCCGGAGGTCAGCGCGGTCATGCGCGCACCCCTGCGCTCGCGCAGCAGGTGGTGCACCGCGTCGCGATGCACATAGCTGCCGCGCGCGCCCTGGCGGGTGGAAAACCCCTCCGCCAGCATCCGGACCACGGCCGCGAAATCCTCTCGCTTCAGCGCGGCGTAGGGCCAGGCGCGCCGCACGAGGGCGAACAGTTCGTCCTCTTCCCATTCGCGCGCGGCGGTCTCGGCCACGATCTGCTGCGCCAGCACGTCGAGCGGCGCCGGCAGCACATGCAGCGCGTCGAGTTCGCCGCGGCGCACGCAGTCGAGCAGCGCCGCGCACTCCACCAGCTCGTCGCGCGACTGCGGGAACAGCCGCGCCTTCGGCACGCCGCCGACCGCATGGCCGGAGCGGCCGGCGCGCTGCAGGAAGCTGGCGATCGAGCGCGGCGAGCCCAGCTGGCAGACCAGGTCGACATCGCCGATGTCGAGGCCCAGCTCGAGCGAGGCCGTGGCCACCAGCACCTTCAGCTCGCCGCGTTTCAGGCGCTGCTCGGCATCGAGGCGGGTTTCTTTCGCGAGGCTGCCGTGGTGCGCCGCGACCCCCTCCTTGCCGAGGATCTCGCCCAGGTGCCGCGCCGCCCGCTCGGCCATCCGGCGCGTGTTGACGAACAGCAGCGTGGTGCGGTGCGCGTGCACCAGGCCCGCGACCCGCGCATAGACCTGCTCCCACTGGGCGTTGGACATCACGGCCTCAAGCGGCGTCGGCGGCAATTCGAGCGCCAGGTCGCGCTGCTTGGCATAGCCGATGTCGACGATCGCGCAGTCGGCCACGCCATCGACCACCGCGCCGGCGCCGACCAGGAAGCGCGCGATCTCGGCGATCGGCTTCTGCGTCGCCGACACGCCGATGCGCGTCAGCGGCTCGTCGCACAGCGCCTGCAGCCGCTCGAGCGACAGCGCCAGGTGGCTGCCGCGCTTGCTGCCGACGATGGCGTGGATCTCGTCGACGATCACGGTGCGCACTGTGGACAGCATCTTGCGGCCCGACACCGAGCCGAGCAGCACGTAGAGCGACTCCGGCGTGCTGACCAGCACATGCGGCGGCTTGCGCAGCGCCTGCTGCCGCTCGCGCGCCGGCGTGTCG
This sequence comes from Variovorax davisae, assembly GCF_030316845.1. GTDB lineage: Bacteria > Pseudomonadota > Gammaproteobacteria > Burkholderiales > Burkholderiaceae_C > Variovorax > Variovorax davisae. The sequence continues at coordinate 10,305 of NZ_JASZYS010000024.1, read as the reverse complement.
CCGGTGCGCACGGCGGTGCGGATCTCGACGTCGGGCAGGCCCAGCCGCGCCAGTTCGGCCCGGATGCCGGCCAGCGGCGCCTGCAGGTTGAGGCCGATGTCGTTCGACAGTGCCTTCAGCGGCGACACATAGACCACCGTGGTCTGGTCGGGCAGCCCGCCGTCTTGCAGGCCCTGGCGCACCAGGGCGTCCAGCGCCGCCAGGAAGGCCGTCAGCGTCTTGCCGGAGCCGGTCGGCGCCGCGATCAGCGTGTGGCGGCCGGCGGCGATCGCCGGCCAGGCGGCGGCCTGGGCCGCGGTCGGGGCCGGGAAAGTGGCGTCGAACCAGCGGGCAACGGCGGGATGGAAAGTGTCATGCACGGCCTTGCATGAGATCAGGGCGCGGCGGCGGATGTCAAGGCGGCGGGCGTTTGACGCCGGCCCGCGATGGGCGTAGCGTTCTCGCCCGGCCCGCACGCGGGCCGCGAACGAAGGAGACATCGACGATGACCGACCTGTCCGCCCATCCGACGCAGACCGCCAGCGCCTGGCTGGCCGATTTCCAGTCCGCGCTGGAGCGGCGCGACATCGACGCCGCGGTGGCCCTCTTCGAGCCCGACAGCTACTGGCGCGACCTGGTCGCCTTCACCTGGAACATCCGCACGCAGGAGGGCCCCGAGGCGATCCGCAAGATGCTCGAGGCCCGACTGGCCGACACCCGGCCGAGCGCCTTCGCGGTCGAGGGCGACGCCACCGAGGCCGACGGCGTCGTCGATGCCTGGTTCACGTTCGAGACCGCGGTCGCGCGCGGGCGCGGCCACCTGCGGCTGCGCAACGGCAAGGCCTGGACGCTGCTCACCACCATGACCGAGCTCAAGGGCTTCGAGGAGCGCAAGGGCGAGCGCCGCGTCAAGGGCGCGGAGCACGGCGCCAACCCGCAGCGCAAGACCTGGCTCGAACGGCGCCAGCAGGAGGCCGAGACGCTGGGCTCCACCGAGCAGCCCTACGTGCTGATCGTCGGCGGCGGGCAGGGCGGCATCGCGCTCGGCGCCCGGCTGCGGCGGCTCGGCGTGCCGACCCTCATCGTCGAGAAGAACGCGCGCCCCGGCGACTCCTGGCGCCGGCGCTACAAGAGCCTCTGCCTGCACGACCCGGTCTGGTACGACCACCTGCCCTACCTGCCGTTTCCCGAGGACTGGCCGGTGTTCGCGCCCAAGGACAAGATCGGCGACTGGCTCGAGATGTACACCAAGGTGATGGAGCTCAACTACTGGGGCTCGACCATCGCGAAGAAGGCCCGCTTCGACGAGGCGAACAAGGAATGGGTGGTCAGCGTCGAGCGCGACGGCAAGGAGATCACGCTGCGGCCGAAGCAGCTGGTGTTCGCGCTCGGCGTGTCGGGCTATCCGAACCTGCCGAAGATCCCGGGCGCCGAAACCTTCGAGGGCGAGCAGCACCACTCCAGCGCGCACCCCGGGCCCGAGGCCTGGCGCGGCAAGAAGTGCGTGGTGCTGGGCTCCAACAACTCGGCCCACGACATCTGCGCCGCCCTGTGGGAGCACGGCGCCGACGTGACCATGATCCAGCGCAGCTCGACCCACATCGCGCCCTCCGATTCGCTGATGGAGCTGGCGCTCGGCGGGCTCTACTCCGAGGCCGCGCTCAAGGCCGGCGTCACGACCGACAAGGCCGACCTGATCTTCGCCTCCGTGCCCTACAAGATCATGGCGCCGATGCAGGTGCCGGTGTATGACGAGATGAAGCGGCGCGACGCCGACCTGTATGCGCGGCTCGAGAAGGCCGGCTTCCTGCTCGACTTCGGCGTCGACGGCTCCGGCCTCTTCATGAAGTACCTGCGCCGCGGCTCGGGCTACTACATCGACGTCGGCGCCTCGGAGCTGGTCGCCAACGGCAGCATCAAGCTGCGCAGCGGCGTGACCATCGAGCGCATCAACCCGAAGTCGGTGACGCTCAGCGACGGCAGCGAGCTGCCGGCCGACCTGGTCGTCTACGCGACCGGCTACGGCTCGATGAACGGCTGGCTGGCCGAGCTGATCTCGCCCGAGATGGCCGACAAGGTCGGCAAGGTCTGGGGCTTGGGTTCCGACACGCCCAAGGACCCCGGTCCCTGGGAGGGCGAGCTGCGCAACATGTGGAAGCCCACCCAGGTGCCGCAGCTGTGGGTGCATGGCGGCAACCTGCACCAGTCGCGCCACTACTCGCAGTTCCTGGCGCTGCAGCTGAAGGCGCGGATGGAAGGGCTGCCGACGCCGGTGTACGAGACCGCGCCGGTGCATCACACCCGCTGAGCGCGGCCCGGGAGGTCTCAGGCCAGGTCGCCGCGCTCGCTCATCAAGCGGACGCTTTCATCGCCGATCACCTCCTGCTCCGGGGCCAGGAAGCGCATCCAGTAGCCGGCGATGTCGATGTTGTCGCCATTGGCCAGCACCTGCAGCTCGACGCGCTTGCCGTTCACGAAGGTGCCGTTGCGGCTGCCCAGGTCGCGCAGGATCACCAGCGGCCCTTCGGTGCTCAGCCTGGCGTGGAAGCGGCTGACCCGCGGCGACGCCAGCACCACGTGGTTGTGCTCGGCTCGGCCGATGGTCATGCCGGGCTCCGACACCGGCACCTGGGTGGTCTGGCCGGTGGGGGTCATCAAGATCAGCATCGCCATCCGTACACGCTCCATTCAAGAGCGTGCAAACTTAGCTTTTGGAGTACTAAAGTACAAGTATTTTAGGGTTACACCCCGTATTCATAGGCCCTTCTCGACCATGTCGAGCAGCCGCTGGCCGAGCGCCTCCGCCTCCGGCACCGGCAGGCCGCGCAGCGGGCCGTCGATGCTCAGCAGGGCCAGGCCGTGCACCGCCGACCAGGCCAGGAACTCGGCCCCCGGTCGGTGCGCGGGCGGCATGGCGCCGGCCTGCACCAGTCGGTCCAGCGCGGCGCCGAGCAATTCGAAGGGGTTGAGGCCGCTCGCGCCGCCCTTGGCGTCCGGCAGCGCGTCCTCGACGTCGAGCGGCGTCGCGAAGGCGGTGCGGAAGAGGCCGGTCTCGGCCCGGGCGAAGCGCAGATAGCCGGTGCCCACGGCGCGCACGCTGGCCCGGGCGTAGGCGGCGGGATCGGGCGTCGGGGCCAGGGTCGCCAGTTCGGCCTCCATGGCCCGTGCCACCGCCGCCAGCGCCGCGGCCCGCACCGCCTGCAGCAGCGCCTGCCGGCTCGCGAAGTGCCGGTAGGCGGCGTTGGGCACCACCCCGGTACGGCGCGTCGCCTCGCGCAGCACCACCGCCTCGGGGCCGCCGGCGCGCGCCAGTTCGACGCCCGATTCGAGCAGGGCCCGGCGCAGGTCGCCATGGCGGTAGGTGCTGCGCACGGAAGCAGGGGGAACGGTGGAGGAGCTCATCGATTTTTCATGTGGACAGCGTCCATTATGTTTGCTATCTTTTGTGGACGTTGTACACAAACATCCGCTTCCACCGCTCACCGAAAGGAAAGTCACGATGCAAGTCCAGTCCTATCTCTTCTTCGACGGCCGCTGCGAGGAAGCGCTCGCGTTCTATCGCAAGGCGGTCGGCGCCCAGGTCACGATGCTGATGCGCTTCAAGGAAAGTCCCGATCCGATCCCGGCCGACAAGGTGCCGCCGGGCTCGGACGACAAGGTGATGCACGCGAGCTTCAACATCGGCGAGACCATGCTGATGGCCTCCGATGGCTTCGCCAAGGGCCAGGCCGCGTTCAAGGGCTTCGCGCTGTCGCTGAGCGCCGCCGACGAGGCCGAAGCCCGCCGGCTGTTCGACGCCCTGGGCGAGGGCGGCCAGGTGCAGATGCCGATGGGCAAGACCTTCTGGTCGCCGGCCTTCGGCATGGTGGAGGACCGCTTCGGCATCCTGTGGATGGTGCAGGTGCCCGCGCCGATGTGACAGGCGGGCGCGCCGCTTTGCCCGTAGATTCGATGGTTCATTCCAAAGGAGCCATCGTCCATGATCCATGTCGTCGCCGTCATCACCGCCAAGCCCGGCCAACGCGCGCTGATCCTCGAGGCCTACCGGGCTAACCGGCCCGCGGTGCTGGCCGAGAAGGGCTGCATCGAGTACACCGCGACCATCGACGCGGCAGGCATGCCGGCCTCGCGTGGCAGCTTCGGCGCCGACACCTTCGTCGTGGTCGAGAAGTGGGAAACGCTGGCCGACCTGCAGGCCCACGCGGCAGCGCCGCACATGGCCGCCTACGGCGCCAAGGTCAAGGACTGGACCGAGAGCCGGTTGATCCACGTGCTCGAGCCGGCCTGAGGCTCGATTCCGACAGAAATTTCCACATTTCTGTCAATTGACAAAATCGTGCCAGAATTTGTCGGATGCGCACGCCATCAGACCCCTGGCACTTTGCCCGCCCCGAGCTCGCCGGGGGCTACCTGCAGGCCTTCGACCTCGGCCTGGTGTCGGCCCGCGGGTTGTTCGCCCGCCGCCGCATGGGCAAGAGCGAATTCCTGAAGCACGACCTGCTGCCGGCCGCCGAAGCCGCCAGCCACCTGGCCGCCTACACCAACCTCTGGGACGACGCCGACCATCCGGGCCAGGCGATCGCCACGGCCATCCTCTCGGCCGCCAAGCCCAGGGGCCTGGCGCAGTTCTGGGAAGACCTGTCGACACCCATCCGCAAGATGAAGGCCGGCGGCAAGCTGCCCCTGGGCATCGAGGGCACGCTCGAACTGGACCTGGCCGACAAGGAAAAGCTGGCGGTTCCGGCGATCCAGGCGGCGTTGCAGGCGGTCGACAAGACCCGCAAGCGGCTGCTGCTGGTGATCGACGAGGCGCAGGTGCTCGCCGCGCCGGAGCACCGGCAGGTGGCGCATTCGTTGCGCGCGGGGCTGGACATTCGCAAGGCCAGCGTCAAGGTCCTGTTCGCAGGCTCGTCGGAAGCGGCGCTGCGCGAGATGTTCTCGCGGGCATCGGCGCCGTTCTACAACTGGGCGCCGGTGGAGCCGTTCCCGCTGCTGGGCGATGCCTTCGTCGCGGCGACGGTGGCCCAGGTCCAGCGGCTGGCCAAGCAGCCGCTGGCCCTGGCCGATGCCAGGCAGGCGTTCCAGGCCTTGAAGGAAACGCCCGAATTCTTCCGCTGGTATGTCGAGCGCTACCTGCTGTACCAGGGCCAGGGCCCCGAACTGGCGCTGCAGCACACGCTGGCGCGCGTGCACGACGACAGTGGCCACGCGAGGGCCTGGAAGGCCATGAACCGGTCCGATCGCGCGGTCCTGCTGCTGGCCGCGCGCGGCGTGCAGGACCTGTATGGCGCCGCCGCACTGACGCAGTTGCGCGCGCTGATGGGCAGCGAGGACGTCACGGCCAGCGTGCCCCGAAGCGCCCTGCGCCGCCTGACCGGGCCCAAGATGCAGGCGATGGCCCGGGTCGACCACGGCCTCTACCGCTTCGAGGACCAGGAATTCGAAGCCTGGGTCGGCAGCCGCAGGACGATCGACTGACGAGGCCAGAAAAAAACGCGCCCGAGGGCGCGTTCTTCATGGGCTGGCGGTGGCTTACTTGGCCATCACCCGGACCATCTCCAGGCACTTGTTCGAGTAGCCCCATTCGTTGTCGTACCAGCTCACCAGCTTGACGAAGGTGCCGTCGAGCGCAATGCCGGCATCGGCGTCGAAGATCGAGGTGCGCGGGTCGCCGCGGAAGTCGGTGGCGACGACCTTGTCTTCGGTGTAGCCGAGCACGCCCTTCATCGCGCCTTCGCTCTGGGCCTTCATCTCGGCGCAGATTTCCTGGTAGGTGGCGTCCTTGACCAGCTCGACCGTGAGGTCGACCACCGAGACGTCGGAGGTCGGCACGCGGAAGCTCATGCCCGTGAGCTTCTTGTTGAGCTCGGGGATGACCACGCCCACGGCCTTGGCCGCACCGGTGCTCGACGGGATGATGTTCTCGAGGATGCCGCGGCCGCCGCGCCAGTCCTTGTTGCTCGGGCCGTCGACGGTCTTCTGGGTGGCCGTGGCGGCATGCACGGTGGTCATCAGGCCGCGCTTGATGCCCCACTTGTCGTTCAGCACCTTGGCCAGCGGCGCCAGGCAGTTGGTGGTGCAGCTGGCGTTGCTGATGATGGCTTCGCCGGCGTACTTCTTGTCATTGACGCCGTAGACGAACATCGGCGTGTCGTCCTTGCTGGGGGCCGACAGCAGCACCTTCTTGGCACCGGCGTCGATGTGCTTCTGTGCCGTGTCCTTGGTCAGGAACAGGCCGGTCGATTCGAGCACGATGTCGGCGCCGACATCGCTCCAGTTGAGCTTGGACGGGTCGCGTTCCTGCGTCAGGCGGATCTTCTTGCCGTTGACGACGAGCGTGTTGCCCTCGACCGTGACTTCGCCCTGGAAGCGGCCATGCACCGAGTCGTACTGGAGCATGTAGGCCAGGTAGTCGGGCTCGAGCAGGTCGTTGATCGCGACCACTTCGATGTCGTGCTTGAAGTTCTGTACCGCCGCGCGAAGCACGTTGCGCCCGATCCGACCGAAACCGTTGATGCCGAGTTTGATAGTCATGTCTTTTTGCTCCTGGAGGTTGAAAACTGGGGCGGCCGATGTCAGCGCGCGAGCGCCGCTTCGACCGTGGCAGCGACGTTCTCTGCCGTGAATCCGAAATGCTTGAACAGCACGCCGGCCGGTGCCGACTCGCCGTAGGTGTCGATGCCGACGACGGCCGCGACGCCGTACTTCCACCAGCCGTCGGTGCAGCCCATCTCGACCGCGATGCGCGGCGTGCCCTTGGGCAGCACGCTCTTCTTGTAGGCCACGTCCTGGCGGTCGAAGGTGGTGGTGGAGGGCATCGAGACCACGCGCACGCCGATCTTCTTCGCCGCCAGCAGTTCCTGGGCGCGCAGCGCCAGCTGCACCTCGGAGCCGGTGGCGATGATGACCGCCTTGAGCTTCTTGTTCTTGAGGCCGACGTCTTCGGGCTCGGACAGCACGTAGGCGCCCTTGCTGATGTCGCTCAGGTCCTTCTTGGGTGCATAGGGCAGGTTCTGGCGCGACAGCAGCAGCGCCGTCGGGCGGTCGGCGTTCTGCAGCGCCACGGCCCAGGCCACGGCCGTCTCGGCGGTGTCGCCCGGGCGCCAGACGTCGAGGTTGGGGATCAGCCGCAGCGAGGCCGCATGCTCGATCGACTGGTGGGTCGGGCCGTCTTCGCCGAGGCCGATCGAATCGTGCGTGAAGACATGGATCACGCGCTGCTTCATCAGCGCCGCCATGCGGATCGCGTTGCGGCTGTAGTCGCTGAAAGTCAGGAAGGTGCCGCCGTAGGGAATGAAGCCGCCGTGCAGCGCGACGCCGTTCATGATGGCCGCCATGCCGAACTCGCGCACGCCGTAGTTGATGTGGCGCCCGATCGAGCCGTCGGGGATCTGCTCGTTGCCTTCGCTGCGGACCACGGCGCCATGGCTGTCGAAGCGCAGGCTCGGCGTGCTCTTGGTGTTGGTGAGGTTCGAGCCGGTCAGGTCGGCGCTGCCACCCAGCAGCTCGGGCAGCGCGGCCGTGAAGGATTCGAGCGCCAGCTGCGAGGCCTTGCGCGAAGCCACGGTCTCGGCCTTGGTGTGGGCCGCCACCACCGTGTCGAAGGCGGTCTGGTGGAAGTTCTTCGGCAGCTCGCCCTTCATGCGGCGGGTGAATTCGGCGGCCAGGTCGGGGAACTCTTTCGCATAGGCCGCGAACTTGTCGTTCCACTCGGCTTCGTTCCTGGCGCCGGCGGCCTTGGCGTCCCATTCCTCGTAGACCGCGGCCGGCAGCTCGAAGGGCGCGTGCGTCCAGTGCAGCGCGCTGCGGGTCAGGCCGATCTCGTCGGCGCCCAGCGGCTCGCCGTGCGCCTTGGCGGTGTTGGCGCGGTTCGGGCTGCCCTTGCCGATCTGGGTCTTGCAGATGATCAGCGTCGGCCGGTCGCCGTTCTTCTTCGCCTTCTCGATGGCCTTGGAGACGTCCTTGGCGTCGTGGCCGTCGATCGGGCCGATCACGTGCCAGCCGTAGGCCTTGAAGCGCTCTTCGGTGTTGTCGATGAACCAGGGCTTGACCTGGCCGTCGATCGAGATGCCGTTGTCGTCGTAGAGCGCGATCAGCTTGCCCAGCTTCCAGGCGCCGGCCAGCGCGGCGGCCTCGTGGCTGATGCCTTCCATCAGGCAGCCGTCGCCCAGGAAGGCGTAGGTGTGGTGGTCGACGATCTCGTGGCCCTTGCGGTTGAACTCGGCCGCGAGCAGCTTCTCGGCCAGCGCGAAGCCGACCGCGTTGGTGAGGCCCTGGCCCAGCGGGCCGGTGGTGGTCTCGACGCCGGGCGTGATGCCGGTTTCGGGATGGCCGGCGGTCTTGCTGTGCAGTTGGCGGAAGCGCTTGAGTTCCTCGATGGGGAGCGCATAGCCGGTGAGATGCAGCACCGAGTAGATCAGCATCGAGGCGTGCCCGTTCGACAGCACGAAGCGGTCGCGGTCGAACCAATGCGGGTTGGTCGGGTTGTGCCTCAGATGATCGCCCCACAGCGCAACCGCCATGTCGGCCATGCCCATCGGTGCACCGGGATGGCCCGAGTTGGCGAGTTGAACGGCATCCATTGCCAACGCGCGGATCGCGTTGGCCATCAAGGCTTGGTTGGCCATCTGTGGCTTTCTGGGGGCAGGTTAGGGGGAACCCGGTATTTTAACGGGCGGGGTGGGACGGGCCCGGAATGGGCTGGAACGGGCTGCTAGAGTGCCGGTCCATGCAAGGGCTCCACCTGACTGCCGACCTTCTCGATTGCCGCTGCGATGCGCACTGGCTGGTGGATGCCGCCACCCTTGGCGCGGCCTGCGTCGCGCGCGCGGAAGCCGCCGGCCTGCAAGTCGTCGGGCGGCTGTTCCATGCCTTTCCATCGACGCCGCAAGGCGTTGGCGGCGTGACGGCCACCGTGCTGCTGGCCGAGTCGCACCTGTGCGTCCACACCTGGCCGGAGCAGCGCGGCGTGACGATCGATGTCTATGTCTGCAACTTCGGCGCCGACCACTCGGCCAAGGCCAAGGAGCTGATGGCGGCCCTCGAGGCGCTGTTCCTGCCCGGCCGCGCCGAGCGGCACAGCCTGTTGCGCGGGCAGATCGGCGCGGTCGCCGCATGAGTCCCGTCAAGGCGATGATCCTGGCCGCCGGGCGCGGCGAGCGCATGCGGCCGCTGACCGATCAGGTGCCCAAGCCGCTGCTGGAGGTGCATGGCCGGCCGCTGATGCAGTGGCCGCTGGAAGCGCTGGCCGCCGGCGGCTTCGGCGACGTGGTCGTCAATACGGCCTGGCTGGGCGAGCAGATCGAAGCACGCTTCGGCGCCCGGCACGAGGGCTCGACGCTGCGCTACTCGCACGAAGGGCGGGACTTCGGCGGCGCGCTCGAGACCGCAGGCGGCATCGTGCGGGCGCTGCCGATGCTCGGCGAGGTGTTCTGGGTGGTGGCGGGCGACGTGTTCGCCCCGGGCTTCGCCTTCACCCCCCAGGCGGTCGAGCGCTTTGCGGCCAGCGGCCGGCTCGCGCACCTGTGGCTGGTCGCGAATCCGGCGCACAACCCGCTGGGGGACTTCGGCATCGCCGCCGACGGCAGCGCCTTGTCGGAGGCGGCGCACAAGCACACTTTCTCGACCATCGCGCTGTACCGGGCCGGCCTGTTCGCACCGCCGTTCTGCGCCATGCCGCCCGGCAACCCCGGTGGCACGAAGGCCGCATTGGCACCGCTGCTGCGCGCCGGCATGGCGGCGGGCGTCATCAGCGCCGAGCTGTATGACGGGCCGTGGACCGACGTCGGGACACCACAGCGGCTCGCGGCGCTGAACCAAGAAAAACGGCCCGCTTGAAGCGGGCCGTTCGCGGCGTTGGCCGAGGGCCAGAGTCTGCCGATCAGGGCACGTTGCTGGTCTTCACCTGGAAGGGCTTGCCCTCGAAGGCCATCGCACCGCCGTACTCGATCGCCACGCCGCCGGTTGGCGTCACCGGGCAGCTGGTGGCGGTCGCGCAGGCCTTGCCGTCGGTGAAGATGACCGGGCCGTAGCGGTAGTTGCGCAGCGCCTTGCCGGCATAGTCGGCCACGCTCACCACGTAGCCCATGGTGGCGAAGTTGTCCGCGTCCTCGATCGCGATCGGGTCGGCCAGTCGCGTGTCCTGCAAGGTGCGCACGATGCTGCCGCTGTTGCCCGAGAAACGCACCCACGAGACCTTGCGGTCGGTGCGCGAGTTCACCAGCACCTGGGTCTGCGTGTTGCCGCTCGGCTCGCCCTTGGAGTTGGCGATCGAGGTCGGATTGCGGCCGATGCCCGTGACCGTGCCCACCTCCGTCAGGGCGTTCG
>NZ_JASZYS010000023.1 GCF_030316845.1 Variovorax davisae | reverse complement strand
CGGTCAAGCTGATCAACCCGATCGCGATGGAAGAAGGCCTGCGCTTCGCCATCCGTGAAGGCGGCCGCACCGTGGGCTCGGGCGTCGTGGCGAAGATCCTCGACATCTGATCAGGGATTCCACAGGGGTATAGCTCAATTGGCAGAGCGTCGGTCTCCAAAACCGAAGGTTGTAGGTTCGATTCCTACTGCCCCTGCCACCTAGGTGGCCCGCAAAACAAGCCCGTCACGTCCTGACGGGCTTCGGCGTCTGAGACGACGCATTGAATTTGAAGGCCGCAAGGCCGCAGGAACATAGCCCAAGATGGCCACTTCTCAAATCGAAACCGTGAGCACCAATGCGGACAAGGCCAAGCTGGCCGCGGCCGTCGTGCTGGCGGTGGGCGCCATCGTGGCGTTCTATCTGCTCGCGCGCCAGGGCGCCGTGGTGCAGTGGGTCGCTTTGCTGGTGGGCCTGGCTGCTGCCGTGGGCGCTTTCGGAAGCTCCGAGAGCGGCCGCCAGCTGTGGGCCTTCGGCCGCGACTCGTGGCGCGAGGTCAAGAAGGTCGTCTGGCCGACCCGCAAGGAAACGATCCAGATGACGGCTTACGTGTTCGCCTTCGTGGCGATCATGTCCATCTTCCTTTGGCTCACCGACAAGACGCTCGAATGGGTGTTTTTCGACCTCATTCTGGGCTGGAGAAAATAATGACTGACGAAGCCGTCGAAGCAGAAGCCACGCCGGAAATCAATCCGCTGCTGGCGCCCGCCGCCCACCCGGACCTGCGCTGGTACGTGGTGCACGCCTATTCCGGCATGGAAAAGGCGGTCGAACGCAACATCCTCGAGCGCATCAACCGCGCCGGCATGCAGAGCAAGTTCGGCCGCATCCTGGTCCCGACCGAAGAAGTGGTCGAGATCAAGAACGGCCAGAAGCGCACCACCGAGCGCCGCTTCTTCCCGGGCTACGTGCTGGTCGAGATGATCATGGACGACGAGAGCTGGCACCTGGTGAAGCACACCAACAAGGTGACCGGTTTCGTCGGTGGCGCCAAGAACCGCCCGGCACCGATTTCCCAGAAGGAAGTCGAGGACATCGTCGGCCAGATGCAGCAGGGCACCGAAAAGCCCCGCCACAAGGTCGAGTTCATCGTCGGCGAGTTCGTGCGCGTCAAGGAAGGCCCGTTCACGGACTTCAACGGCACGGTCGAGGAAGTCAACTACGAGAAGAGCAAGGTGCGCGTGTCGGTCATGATCTTCGGCCGTGCGACGCCTGTGGAGCTCGAATTCGCCCAGGTCGAGAAGACCTGACGCCCGTTTTTTGGGTCTTGCGCTTTTTCGACTCGGCGCAGGGTCTTGATTCCAGAGTCGTTTAACCCCCGGGGAGCCGCGGCCGACAAGCCCAGGCGTCATCACCCGCAAGGAGAAAAGCATGGCGAAAAAAATCGTCGGCTTCATCAAGCTGCAAGTCCCAGCTGGTAAAGCCAATCCCTCACCGCCGATCGGTCCCGCACTGGGCCAGCGCGGTTTGAACATCATGGAATTCTGCAAGGCGTTCAACGCGCAGACCCAAGGCGTCGAGCCGGGCCTGCCGCTGCCGGTGGTCATCACCGCGTTCGCCGACAAGAGCTTCACCTTCATCATCAAGACGCCGCCGGCGATCACCTTGATCAAGAAGGCCATCAAGCTCGAGAAGGGTTCCGCACGTCCGCACACGGACAAGGTCGGCAAGATCACTCGCGCACAGCTCGAGGAGATCGCCAAGGCCAAGATGAAGGACCTGACGGCCGCCGATCTGGACGCCGCGGTTCGTACCATCGCCGGCTCGGCCCGCTCGATGGGCGTGAATGTGGAGGGCGTGTAAATGGCCAAGATCACCAAGAAGCAAAAGACCCTCGTGGGCAAGGTCGACAGCAACAAGCTGTACCCGCTGGCCGATGCGATCGTGCTCGTGAAGGACGCCGCCACCGCCAAGTTCGATGAGTCCATCGACGTCGCGGTGCAGCTCGGCATCGACGCCAAGAAGTCGGACCAGGTCGTTCGCGGCGCCGTCGTGCTGCCCAACGGCACCGGCAAGACCAAGCGCGTGGCCGTGTTCGCCCAGGGCGCCAAGGCTGAAGAAGCCAAGGCCGCCGGCGCCGACATCGTCGGCATGGACGACCTGGCTGCGATGGTGAAGGCTGGCGACATGCCCTTCGACGTCGTGATCGCCGCGCCGGACGCGATGCGCGTGGTCGGTACGCTGGGCCAGATCCTCGGCCCGCGCGGCCTGATGCCGAACCCGAAGGTCGGCACCGTGACGCCCGACGTCGCGACCGCCGTCAAGAACGCCAAGGCTGGCCAGGTCCAGTTCCGCGTCGACAAGGCCGGCATCGTGCACGGCACGATCGGCCGCCGTTCGTTCGACAACGACAAGCTGCAGGGCAACCTCGCCGCGCTGATCGACGCCCTGGTCAAGGCCAAGCCGGCGACCAGCAAGGGTGTCTACCTGCGCAAGGTGGCCGTGTCGTCGACGATGGGCCTGGGTGTCCGCGTGGACACGCAAACCATCGCCGCGAGCTGAAGGCGTTGATGAGATTTGCCTCGCCCGTCGAAAGGTGAGGCGGATGTGGTGGGTCGGGGCAGCTTTCCAGCTTGCCTCGGGCCATCCAAGACCGCTGGTGTGCAGGTCGCCTGCACTTAATCGCCCGGCCTTTGCCGGGCAGCCAGCGCAGATGGCGACCCCACTGCAAGGAATTTGTGTTTTTGTTCCGAACAGTTGGTCGCTGCATGAAGCGCGATCCGAGGCTCCCGCCGAGGATCGCATTGAAAAGGAGTAGACCTTGAGTCTGAATCGCAGTGAGAAAGAAGCGGTCATCAGTGATGTGACCAGCCTCGCCGCAAAAGCTCAAACGCTCGTGATGGCGGAATACCGTGGCATCACGGTGGCCGATATGACCAAACTGCGTACCGAAGCACGCAGCAAGGGTGTGACCCTCAGCGTGTTGAAGAACACGCTGGCACGCCGTGCTGTGGCTGGTAGCCCGTTTGAGATCATCGGCGACCAGATGACCGGTCCGCTGATCTACGGCTTCTCCGAAGACGCTGTGGCCGCCGCGAAGGTGGTGGCCGATTTCGCGAAGACCAACGACAAGTTGGTGATTCGCGGCGGCGCCTTCGGTGGCAAGGCCCTGGACGTCGACGGCGTGAAGCAACTGGCCAACATCCCTTCCAAGGAAGTGCTGCTGGCGCAATTGCTGGGCTTGATGCAATCCCCGATCTCTCGTACCGCCCGCGTGCTCGCGGCGCTGGCCGAGAAGCGCGGTGGTGGCGAAGCACAGGCGGAAGCTCCCGCCGCAGAAGCGCAGGCCGCCTGAGCCTTGCGTTTGAAACATTCAACCCAATTGTTAGGAAACAAAAATGGCATTCGATAAAGACGCATTTCTGACCGCGCTCGACAGCATGACGGTCCTGGAACTCAACGACCTGGTCAAGGCCATCGAAGAGAAGTTCGGCGTGAGCGCCGCAGCGATGTCGGCTCCGGCCGCCGGTGGTGGCGCAGCCGCCGCTGTCGTCGAAGAGCAAACCGAGTTCAACGTCATGCTGATGGAAGCTGGCGCGAACAAGGTGTCGGCGATCAAGGCCGTGCGCGAAATCACCGGCCTGGGCCTCAAGGAAGCCAAGGACCTGGTGGAAGCCGCTCCCAAGGCCGTCAAGGAAGGCCTGTCGAAGGCTGACGCCGAAGCCGCCAAGAAGAAGCTGGAAGAAGCTGGCGCCAAGGTGGAACTGAAGTAATTCAGTCTCCCTGAAGGGCTGGAGGTGCCGCGAGGTGCCTCCAGCCTTTGCCGCTTTCAGAGCGCACCCAAAAGCCCCCGCGACAGCGCGGTTTTTTGAGTGTCTTCTGACCCCGACTGCAGAAGACCCCCTTGGTTCGGGCGATGTGCAACGCATCGCCGTCCGCCAGGGCTGGTAGTGGCCAGCCGCCAAGGAGAGTGGTGCCCAGGCACCTCACCACGTCGCTGAAGATCTCAAGCTCCGGAGCTCTCATGGCCCAAACGTCCACGTACAGTTACACCGAACGCAAGCGCATCCGAAAGAATTTCGGTAACCGCGACAGCGTCGTCGAAATCCCCTACCTGCTGCAGATGCAGAAAGACGCGTACACCGCGTTCCTGCAAGCCGGCATCGCGCCCCAGAAACGGACCGTGGAAGGTCTGCAGGCTGCCTTCGACGCAGCGTTCCCGATCGTCTCGCACAACGGTTTCGTCGAGATGAAGTTTCTCGAGTACAACCTCGCGAAGCCCGCTTTCGACGTCCGCGAATGCCAGACCCGTGGCCTGACCTTCGCCTCGGCCGTGCGTGCCAAGGTCCAGCTGATCATCTATGACCGCGAGTCGTCGACCTCGCAGTCGAAGGTGGTCAAGGAAGTCAAGGAGCAAGAGGTCTACATGGGCGAAGTGCCGCTCATGACCGACAAGGGCTCGTTCATCATCAACGGCACCGAGCGCGTCATCGTGTCGCAGCTGCACCGTTCGCCCGGCGTGTTCTTCGAGCACGACAAGGGCAAGACCCACAGCTCGGGCAAGCTCTTGTTCTCGGCCCGTGTGATTCCTTACCGCGGCTCGTGGCTCGACTTCGAGTTCGACCCGAAGGACATGCTGTACTTCCGCGTCGACCGTCGCCGCAAGATGCCGGTCACGATCCTGCTGAAGGCCATCGGCCTGAACCCGGAATCGATCCTGGCGAACTTCTTCGTCAACGACAACTTCCGCCTGATGGACAGCGGCGCGCAGATGGAGTTCGTCTCCGAGCGCCTGCGCGGTGAAGTCGCCCGCTTCGACATCACCGACAAGGCCGGCAAGGTCGTGGTCGCCAAGGACAAGCGCGTCACCGCCCGCCACACGCGCGAGCTCGAGCAGTCCGAAACCACGCACATCAGCGTGCCGGAAGACTTCCTGGTCGGCCGCGTCGTGGCCCGCAACATCGTCGACCCGGACACCGGCGAGATCCTGGCCAAGGCCAACGACGAGCTGACCGAAGCGCTGCTGAAGAAGCTGCGCACGGCCGGCGTGCAGGACGTGCAGGCGATTTACACCAACGAACTCGACCAGGGCGCGTACATCTCGCAGACCCTGCGCATCGACGAAACTGTGGACGAGTTCGCGGCCCGCGTCGCCATTTACCGCATGATGCGCCCCGGCGAGCCGCCGACGGAAGACGCGGTGCAGGCCCTGTTCCAGCGCCTGTTCTACAACCCCGATACGTACGACCTGTCGCGCGTCGGCCGCATGAAGTTCAACGCCAAGGTCGGCCGCGACGAGTCGACCGGCCCGATGGTGCTGACCAACGAGGACATCCTGGCCGTGGTCAAGATCCTGGTCGACCTGCGCAACGGCCGCGGCGAAGTCGACGACATCGACCACCTGGGCAACCGCCGCGTGCGTTGCGTCGGCGAACTGGCCGAGAACCAGTACCGCACCGGCCTGGCCCGCATCGAGAAGGCCGTGAAGGAACGTCTGGGTCAAGCGGAACAAGAGCCGCTGATGCCGCACGACCTGATCAACAGCAAGCCGATCTCGGCCGCGCTGAAGGAATTCTTCGGCGCCTCGCAGCTGTCGCAGTTCATGGACCAGACCAACCCGCTGTCCGAGATCACGCACAAGCGTCGCGTCTCGGCCCTGGGCCCGGGCGGTCTGACCCGCGAACGCGCCGGCTTCGAAGTGCGCGACGTGCACGTCACCCACTACGGCCGCGTGTGCCCGATCGAAACGCCTGAAGGCCCGAACATCGGCCTGATCAACTCGCTGGCCCTGTACGCCCGCCTGAACGAATACGGCTTCATCGAGACGCCGTACCGCCGCGTGGTCGACAGCAAGGTCACGATGGACATCGACTACCTGTCGGCCATCGAGGAAGGCAAGTACGTCATCGCCCAGGCCAATGCGGCCCTGGACAAGGACGGCCGCCTGACCGGCGACCTGGTGTCGGCGCGTGAAACCGGCGAATCGATCCTGGTGAGCGCCGAGCGCGTGCAGTACATGGACGTGTCGCCGGCGCAGATCGTGTCGGTGGCCGCCTCGCTCGTGCCTTTCCTGGAGCACGACGATGCGAACCGCGCATTGATGGGCGCCAACATGCAGCGCCAGGCCGTGCCTGTGCTGCGCCCTGAAAAGCCGTTCGTCGGTACCGGCATCGAGCGCGTCTCCGCGGTCGACTCGGGCACCGTGGTCACGGCCACCCGCGGCGGTATCGTCGACTATGTCGATGCGACCCGCATCGTGGTTCGCGTCAACGACGCCGAAGCCACCGCAGGTGAAGTCGGCGTCGACATCTACAACCTGATCAAGTACCAGCGTTCGAACCAGAACACGAACATCCATCAGCGTCCGATCGTCAAGCGCGGCGACAAGATCGCCAAGGGCGACGTCGTGGCCGACGGTGCGTCGACCGACCTGGGCGAGCTCGCGCTCGGCCAGAACATGCTGATCGGCTTCATGCCCTGGAACGGCTACAACTTCGAAGACTCGATCCTGATCTCCGAACGCGTGGTGGCCGAAGACCGCTACACCTCGATCCACATCGAGGAACTGGTGGTGATGGCCCGCGACACCAAGCTGGGCGCCGAGGAAATCACGCGCGACATCCCGAACCTGGCCGAGCAGCAGCTCAACCGCCTGGACGAATCCGGGATCATCTACGTCGGCGCCGAAGTGCAGCCGGGCGACACGCTGGTGGGCAAGGTCACGCCGAAGGGCGAGACCACGCTGACGCCTGAAGAGAAGCTGCTGCGCGCGATCTTCGGCGAGAAGGCTTCCGACGTGAAGGACACATCGCTGCGCGTCGACCAGGGCTCGCAAGGCACGGTCATCGACGTCCAGGTGTTCACCCGCGAAGGCATCACGCGCGACAAGCGCGCCCAGCAGATCATCGACGACGAGCTCAAGCGCTTCCGCCTCGACCTGAACGACCAGCTGCGCATCGTCGAGGCCGACGCCTTCGACCGGATCGAGAAGCTCTTGACCGGCCGTGTCGCCAACGGCGGCCCGAACAAGCTGGCCAAGGGCACCAAGCTCGACAAGGCCTATCTGACGTCGATCGAGAAGTTCCACTGGTTCGACATCCGCCCGGCGGAAGACGAAGTGGCGACCCAGCTCGAATCGATCAAGAACTCGCTCGAGCAGACCCGCCACAGCTTCGACCTCGCGTTCGAAGAAAAGCGCAAGAAGCTCACGCAAGGCGACGAGCTGCCCGCGGGCGTGCTGAAGATGGTCAAGGTCTACCTGGCCGTCAAGCGCCGCCTGCAGCCCGGCGACAAGATGGCCGGCCGCCACGGCAACAAGGGTGTGGTGTCGAAGATCGTTCCGGTCGAAGACATGCCCCACATGGCCGACGGCACGCCGTGCGACATCTGCCTGAACCCGCTGGGCGTGCCCTCGCGGATGAACGTCGGGCAGGTGCTCGAAGTGCATCTGGGCTGGGCCGGCAAGGGCATCGGCCAGCGCATCGGCGACCTGCTGCAGCAAGAGGCCAAGGTGGCCGAGCTGCGCAAGTTCCTGGAAGAGATGTACAACGGCTCGGGCCGCAAGGAAGACCTCGGCAAGCTGAGCGACTCCGACGTGCTCGAGATGGCGGCCAACCTGTCGAGCGGCGCGACCTTCGCGACCCCGGTGTTCGACGGCGCCTCGGAAGAAGAAATCCGCGGCATGCTGAAGCTCGCCTACCCGGACGAGATCGCCAAGCTCAAGGGCCTGACCGACACCCGTACCCAGGCCTACCTGTACGACGGTCGCACCGGCGACCAGTTCGAGCGTCCGGTCACCGTCGGCTACATGCACTTCTTGAAGCTGCACCATCTGGTGGACGACAAGATGCACGCCCGCTCGACCGGCCCGTACTCGCTGGTCACGCAGCAACCGCTGGGCGGCAAGGCCCAGTTCGGTGGCCAGCGCTTCGGTGAAATGGAAGTGTGGGCACTGGAAGCCTACGGCGCCGCCTACGTGCTGCAGGAAATGCTCACGGTGAAGTCCGACGACGTGGTGGGCCGTACCAAGGTCTACGAGAGCATCGTCAAGGGCGAACACTCGATCGAAGCCGGCATGCCGGAATCGTTCAATGTGCTGGTCAAGGAAATTCGTTCCTTGGGCCTGGACATCGAACTCGAACGCTCATAAGCCAACAAGGAAAGAGTCACATGAAGTCATTACTCGACCTGTTCAAGCAATTCACGCCGGACGAGCATTTCGATGCCATCCGCATCGGCATGGCATCGCCCGAGAAGATCCGTTCGTGGTCCTTCGGCGAGGTGAAGAAGCCCGAGACCATCAACTACCGCACGTTCAAGCCCGAGCGCGACGGTCTCTTCTGCGCCAAGATCTTCGGCCCCATCAAGGACTACGAGTGCCTGTGCGGCAAGTACAAGCGCCTGAAGCACCGCGGCGTGATCTGCGAGAAGTGCGGCGTCGAAGTCACGCAGACCAAGGTGCGTCGCGAGCGCATGGGTCACATCGACCTGGCCGCGCCCTGCGCCCACATCTGGTTCCTGAAGTCGCTGCCGTCGCGCCTGGGCCTGGTGCTCGACATGACGCTGCGCGACATCGAACGCGTGCTGTACTTCGAAGCCTACGTGATCACCGACCCCGGCATGACCCCGCTGAAGAAGTTCGGCATCATGTCCGAGGACGACTACGACGCGAAGCGCAAGGAATACGGCGATGAGTTCGTCGCCAAGATGGGCGCCGAAGGCATCAAGGACCTGCTCGAAGGCATCGAGATCGACAGCGAGATCGAGAAGCTGCGCGGCGACCTGACCGGCTCCGAAGTCAAGGTCAAGAAGAACTCCAAGCGCCTCAAGGTGCTGGAAGCCTTCCGCAAGTCGGGCATCAAGCCCAACTGGATGGTGCTCGAAGTGCTGCCCGTGCTGCCGCCGGACCTGCGTCCGCTGGTGCCGCTGGACGGCGGCCGCTTCGCGACCTCCGACCTGAACGACCTGTACCGCCGCGTCATCAACCGCAACTCGCGCCTGCGCCGCCTGCTCGAACTGAAGGCGCCGGAAATCATCGCGCGCAACGAGAAGCGGATGCTGCAAGAGGCGGTCGACTCGCTGCTGGACAACGGCCGTCGCGGCAAGGCCATGACGGGCGCCAACAAGCGCGCGCTGAAGTCGCTGGCCGACATGATCAAGGGCAAGAGCGGCCGCTTCCGCCAGAATCTGCTGGGCAAGCGCGTCGACTACTCGGGCCGTTCGGTCATCGTGGTGGGCCCGACGCTCAAGCTGCACCAGTGCGGCCTGCCGAAGCTGATGGCGCTCGAGCTCTTCAAGCCCTTCATCTTCTCGCGCCTCGAAGCCATGGGCATCGCGACCACCATCAAGGCGGCCAAGAAGGAAGTGGAATCCGGCACGCCGGTGGTCTGGGACATCCTTGAAGAAGTGATCAAGGAACACCCGGTGATGCTGAACCGTGCGCCGACGCTGCACCGTCTGGGCATCCAGGCCTTCGAGCCGATCCTGATCGAAGGCAAGGCGATCCAGCTGCACCCGCTCGTTTGCGCGGCCTTCAACGCCGACTTCGACGGCGACCAGATGGCCGTCCACGTGCCGCTGTCGGTGGAAGCGCAGATGGAAGCCCGCACCCTGATGCTGGCCTCCAACAACGTGCTGTTCCCGGCTTCGGGCGAACCGTCGATCGTTCCTTCGCAGGACGTGGTGCTGGGTCTGTACTACACGACCCGCGACCGCATCAACGCCAAGGGCGAAGGCCTGGTCTTCTCCGACATCGGCGAAGTCCAGCGCGCGCTCGACGCCAACGTGGTCGAGCTCACCGCCAAGGTCGCGGTCCGCATCACCGAGTACACCAAGGACAAGGAAACGGGCGAGTTCGTGCCGTCGACCTCGCTGGTGGACACGACCGTGGGCCGTGCGCTGCTGTCCGAGATCCTGCCCAAGGGCCTGCCGTTCTCGAACATCAACAAGGCGCTGAAGAAGAAGGAGATCTCCAAGCTCATCAACGTCTCGTTCCGCAAGTGCGGCCTGAAGGAAACCGTCGTCTTCGCCGACAAGCTGCTGCAGAACGGCTTCCGGCTGGCGACCAAGGCCGGCATCTCGATCGCGATCGACGACATGCTGGTGCCGGCTGAAAAGCACGGCATCATCGACCGCTCGGCCAAGGAAGTGAAGGAGATCGAGCAGCAGTACGTCTCCGGTCTCGTGACCTCCGGCGAACGCTACAACAAGGTGGTCGACATCTGGGGCAAGGCCGGCGACGAAGTGTCGAAGGTCATGATGGCCAAGCTGTCGAAGCAGACCGTCACCGACCGCCACGGCAAGGAAGTCGAGCAGGAGTCCTTCAACTCGATCTACATGATGGCCGACTCGGGCGCTCGCGGTTCCGCCGCGCAGATCCGCCAGGTGGCCGGCATGCGGGGCCTGATGGCCAAGCCGGACGGCTCGATCATCGAGACGCCCATCACGGCGAACTTCCGCGAAGGCCTGAACGTGCTGGAGTACTTCATCTCCACCCACGGTGCCCGAAAGGGTCTGGCCGACACGGCGCTGAAGACCGCGAACTCGGGTTACCTGACGCGCCGCCTGGTCGACGTGACGCAGGACCTGGTCGTGATCGAGCAGGATTGCGGCACCCACGAAGGTGCCGTGATGCGCGCGATCGTCGAAGGCGGTGAAGTCATCGAATCGCTGCGCGACCGCATCCTGGGCCGCACCGCGGCCGAGGACGTGCTGCATCCGGAAACGCGTGCGGTGCTGGCCAACGCCGGCGACATGCTCGACGAAGACCTGATCGAAGCCCTCGAAGCCGACGGCGTCGACGAAGTCAAGGTGCGGACCGCGCTGACCTGCGCGACGCGCTTCGGCATCTGCGCCAAGTGCTACGGCCGCGACCTCGGCCGCGGCGGCCTGGTGAACAACGGCGAAGCGGTCGGCGTGATTGCCGCCCAGTCGATCGGCGAACCCGGCACGCAGCTGACGATGCGGACCTTCCACATCGGTGGTGCGGCGTCGCGTGCGGCGGTCGCGTCCAGCGTCGAAGCCAAGTCGAACGGCTCGATCGGCTTCAACGCCACGATGCGCTACGTGACCAACAGCAAGGGCGAGCTGGTCGTGATTTCGCGTTCGGGCGAGATCGTCATCCATGACGAGCACGGCCGCGAGCGCGAGCGCCACAAGGTGCCGTACGGTGCGATCCTGGCGGTCAAGGCCGACCAGACCATCAAGGCCGGCCACGTGCTCGCCAACTGGGACCCGCTGACCCGCCCGATCATCACGGAATTCGCCGGCCAGACGAAGTTCGAGAACGTCGAGGAAGGCCTCACGGTCGCCAAGCAGGTGGACGAAGTCACCGGCCTGTCGACCCTGGTCGTGATCGACCCGAAGCGCCGCGGCGCTGCCAAGGTCGTGCGTCCGCAAGTGAAGCTGATCGACGCCTCGGGCGCCGAGGTCAAGATCCCCGGCACCGACCACTCGGTGACGATCGGCTTCCCGATCGGTGCGCTGGTCCAGGTGCGCGACGGCCAGGACGTGGGCCCCGGCGAAGTGCTGGCGCGGATTCCGGTCGAAGGCCAGAAGACCCGCGACATCACCGGCGGTCTGCCGCGCGTGGCCGAGCTGTTCGAAGCCCGTTCGCCGAAGGACAAGGGCATGCTGGCCGAGATGACCGGTACCGTGTCGTTCGGCAAGGAGACCAAGGGCAAGATCCGCCTGCAGATCACCGACCCCGAAGGCACGGTCTGGGAAGACCTCGTGCCGAAGGAAAAGAACATCCTGGTGCACGAAGGCCAGGTGGTGAACAAGGGCGAAAGCGTGGTCGACGGCCCGGCGGACCCGCAGGACATCCTGCGCCTGCTGGGTTCGGAAGAACTGGCGCGCTACATCGTGGACGAAGTGCAGGACGTGTACCGCTTGCAAGGCGTGAAGATCAACGACAAGCACATCGAGGTGATCGTTCGCCAGATGCTGCGCCGGGTCGTGGTCGAGAACGTCGGCGACACCAACTACATCGCCGGTGAACAGGTCGAACGCAGCGAGATGCTCAACACCAACGACGCCCTGCGCGCCGCTGGCAAGATCCCCGCGACGTACACCAACCTGCTGCTGGGTATCACGAAGGCATCGCTGTCGACCGACAGCTTCATCAGCGCCGCATCGTTCCAGGAAACGACGCGCGTGCTGACCGAAGCCGCGATCATGGGCAAGCGCGACGAGCTGCGCGGCCTGAAGGAAAACGTCATCGTCGGCCGCCTGATCCCCGCGGGCACCGGCATGGCGTACCACCAGGCACGCAAGGTCAAGGACGCGATGGACGAGGCCGAGCGCCGCGCGATCGCCGAGTCGGAAGCGGCCGAACTGGCCGGTGTCGGCAGCACGGCCGAAGAGGCGACGACCACGGTCGATGCCAGCGAAGGCACCGCGGCCGAATAACTGGTTAGCATCTCCGGCCATGACCGGAATCCGAAGCCCCCTTTCCGCCCGCGGATCGGGGGCTTTTTCTTTTGCACGGGCGGCGGCGCCATGAACGGCATGCCGGAATCCCTGCCGTTCTGGATCGGCGGCGCGCTGGCGCTGTTCTGGTTCGTCGGCGCCTACAACCGGCTGATGCGGCTGCGCTCGGCCGCCTTGCAGGCCTATGCGACGCTCGACGCCGCGCTGGTGCGCCAGCTCGAGTTCGTGCAGGCGCGGGCGGCCGAAGCCGATGCGGCCGAGGCGGCAGCGGCGGAGCCGCCCTCCGGCGCATCGCTGCAGGCGGCCTCGGGCCAGCTCGCCACCTTGCTGGCCGCCACCCGCCTGCGGGCGCTCGACCCGGCCGGCATCGCCGCGTTGGGCACCGCCCTGCACGTGCTGCTGGCGGCCTGGCAGCGCCTGCATCCGGAGGCGGTCGTCAGCTTCGAGGCCGACGGCACGCTGTCGCGTCCCGCGCCGCTGAACGGCAAGGACGAACTGCTGCCTGACAGCGCACCGATCGCCTGGCCCGAGCCTTCCGCCGCGGCGGAAATCGCCCGCGGCCAGTTCAACCTCGCGGTGGCGCAGTACAACGCGGCGATCGGCCAGTTTCCGGCGCTCATCGTGGCCTGGATCATGCAGCTGCGGCCTGCGGCCCCGCTGCGCTGAGCCGCCCGGCGAGCGACGCCGCCCTCCTTGTCCCCAGCGCCCTTACCATCGACCCAAGTTGCCAGATCATCCAGACCCCCTTTCCGAATCGCCACAGGCTTCACCGCCGCTGTGGCGCCAGTTGCAGTTGACCGCCGCGGCGCTTGCCTCGATCCGCGGCGGCGTGTCGGGCTCGGTCGCCTTCGAGGCCGTCGAGCCGGCCCTGCGGCCGGGCGTCCAGGCGCTGGGCTTCCAGGTGCTGCGCTGGCTCGGCCGGGCCGAGGCGCTGCGGCGCCAGCTGGCCAAGCGGACCCCGCCGCCGGCGGCCGACGCCCTGCTGTGCACGGCGCTGGCCCTGGCCTGGGATGGCGAGCGTTCGCCCTACGAGCCCTTCACCCTGGTCGACCAGGCGGTCGAGGCGGCCAAGCGCAATCCGGGCACCCGGGCGCAGGCCAGCTTCATCAACGCCTGCCTGCGGCGCTTCCTGCGCGAGCGCGACGAGCTGGTGGCGATCACCGAGCGCGAACCGGTCGCGCAGTGGAACCACCCGCGCTGGTGGATCGAGCGCCTCAAGCGCCAGCATCCGCGTGACTGGCAGCGGGTGCTGGCCGCCGACAACACCCAGGCGCCGATGACCTTGCGCGTCAACCTGCGCAAGACCA
This sequence comes from Variovorax davisae, assembly GCF_030316845.1. Lineage (GTDB taxonomy): Bacteria > Pseudomonadota > Gammaproteobacteria > Burkholderiales > Burkholderiaceae_C > Variovorax > Variovorax davisae. Next base: position 74,315 of record NZ_JASZYS010000023.1, on the reverse strand, counting down.
GCGTCGCCGCCTTCCGCCAGGGCCTGGCCGCCGCGCAGCTGCCGGCGGTGCCGGTCGGCGCCAGCGGGCTGCAGCTCGCGCGGGCCCGGCCGGTGGCCCAGATTCCCGGCTTCGCCGAAGGCGAATGCTCGGTGCAGGATGCGGCGGCCCAGCTCGCCGCCCCCTTGCTGCTGTCCGGCCTCGACCGCCGCCGCGAGGCGCCGCTGCGGGTGCTGGACGCCTGCGCGGCGCCGGGCGGCAAGACCGCCCACCTGCTCGAGGCGGCCGGCCCTGCGGCCATCGAGGTGACGGCGCTGGAGGTCGATCCGACCCGCGCCCGGCGCATCGACGAGACCCTGGCGCGGCTCGGCCTCGGCGCCAAGGTCGTGGTCGCCGACGCTTCGCGGCCGGCCGACTGGTGGGACGGCCAGCCCTTCGACGCGATCCTGCTCGACGCCCCATGCACCGCTTCGGGCATCGTCCGCCGCCACCCTGACGTGCGCTGGCTCAGGCGCGAAAGCGACATCGAGCAGCTGGCGCTCCAGCAGGCGATGCTGCTGGCCGGCCTGTGGCCGCTGGTCCGGCCGGGCGGGCGCCTGCTCTATTGCACCTGCTCGGTGTTTTTCGAGGAAGGTGCGCACCAGATCGAGGCGTTCCTTGCACACAACACCGATGCCCGTTTGCTGCCTTCGCCGGGCCATTTGCTACCCCAAAGCGGCGGGAATGCGCGTGGCGTCCCGGACAATGCCTTGGGTGACCACGACGGTTTCTTCTACGCGCTGCTTGAAAAGCTGCCCCGCTGACAGGCGCTGGCCGGTGCGGCTGGCTGTGCTCCTGATCCTCGTCGTTGCCTGGTGGGCGGGGCTGACGGGCACGGCGCGGGCCGATTCGCGCAACACGGCGATCACGCAGCTGCGGCTGGAGCAGGCCGACGACGGCGTCTACCTCACGGCCCAGGTGCAGTTCGACCTGGCGCCGGTGGTCGAGGAGGTGCTCGAGAAGGGCATCGCGATCTATTTCGTGGCCGAAGCGGAGCTGTACCGGGAACGTTGGTACTGGACCGATCTCAAAGTGGCCCAGGCGGCGCGCTACATGCGGCTGGCCTACCAGCCCCTGACCCGCCGATGGCGCCTCAACGTGTCCCCCGTCCCCATCACCAATTCCGGCTTCGGCGTCTCGCTGAACCAGAACTTCGACACCCTGGCCGATGCGCTCGAGGTCATCAGCCGGGTCGGCCGGCTGCGGCTCGGCGATCTGGCCGAGATCGGTGACGACCCCTCCCATGCCGTGAGCTTCCGCTTCCGGCTCGACACCTCCCAGCTGCCGCGGCCGTTCCAGATCGGCGCGGTCGGCCAGAACGACTGGAACATCTCGGTCGAGAAGAACGCCCGGCTGCCGCTGGAGAAGTCGAAGTGAGCACCGACCCGCGGGTCGCGCCGCGGGCGTCGCCGGCGGCGCGGCGCTCCCGTGCCATCCGCTGGGCCATCGGGGTGGTGGCTGCGCTGGTCACGGCGATCGGCCTGGTGCTGATGTTCCTGCTGGCGCAGGCCACCAACAACCGCGCCCTCTACGAGCGCAACTACACCCGCCTGTTCGGCATCAACGTGGTGGTGGCGGCGGTGCTGGTCATCGTCATCGGCTGGGTCGCGTTCCGGCTGCTGCGGCGGCTGCGGCAGGGCAAGTTCGGCAGCCGGCTGCTGATCAACCTGGCCATGATCTTCGCGCTGGTCGGCGTGGTGCCGGGCCTGCTGGTGTACGTGGTCTCCTACCAGTTCGTGGCCCGCTCGATCGAGAGCTGGTTCGACGTCAAGGTCGAGGGCGCGCTCGATGCCGGCCTGAACCTCGGCCGCGCCACCCTCGATTCGCTGTCCGAAGACCTCGCCAGCAAGGCGCGCACCGCCAGCAGCCAACTGGCCAACGTGCCGGACACCCGCGCCGGGCTGGTGCTCGAGCGCATCCGCGACCAGCTGGGTGCCACCGACGTCATCCTCTGGACCGGCAGCGGCCAACTGGTGGCCAGCGCCGGCGCCTCGCGCTTCCAGCTGAGCCCCGAGCGGCCGACCCCGCAGCAGCTGCGCCAGGTCCGCGGCGATCGTGCCATCGCCCACATCGAGGGTCTGGACGAGACGCCGATGCCCGGTGCGCCGGCACCGGTCGCCAGCGTCAGGGCGCTGGCGCTGGTGCAGAGCCAGGGCTTCGAGTTCAACACCGAGCCACGCTTCCTGCAGGTCACCCAGCCGCTGCCGCCAGCGGTCGTGAGCAATGCCCTGGCGGTGCAGGAGGCCAACCGCGAATACCAGGAGCGGGCGCTGGCACGCGAGGGCCTGCGCCGGATGTACATCGGCACGCTGACCCTGACCTTGTTCCTGGCGGTCTTCGGCGCCGTGCTGCTGGCCGTGCTGTTCGGCACCCAGCTGGCCCGGCCGCTGCTGGTGCTGGCCGATGGCGTGCGCCAGGTGGCCGGCGGCGACCTGCGGCCCACAGCGGTGCTCCAGGGCCGCGACGAGCTCGGCGGCCTCACGCGCTCCTTCGCCGTCATGACGCAGCAGCTGGCCGATGCCCGCAGCGTGGTCGAGAAGACCATGGGCGAGCTCGATGCCGCCCGCTCCAACCTGCAGACCATCCTGGACAACCTGACCTCCGGCGTGATCGTGCTCGACGCCCGCGGCTTCATCCGCTCGACCAACCCGGGCGCGACCCGGGTGCTGCGGGCGCCGCTGGCGGCCTTCGAAGGCCAGCAGCTGGCCGAGGTCCCGGGCCTGGCGGAATTCGCGCAGAACGTGCAGCAGCAGTTCGACGACTTCGAGGTCGAGCGGCTGCAGCACGGCCTCGACCACTGGCAGCACGCCTTCGAACTGCACGCCGGCGGCGATGCCATGGGGCAGGACATGATCAACATCGTGGCCCGCGGCGCCGAGCTGCCGGGCGCCGAGCGGCTGCTGGTGTTCGACGACATCTCCGAGATCGTCTCGGCCCAGCGCGCGCAGGCCTGGGGCGAAGTGGCGCGGCGGCTGGCGCACGAGATCAAGAACCCGCTGACGCCGATCCAGCTGTCGGCCGAGCGGCTCGAGATGAAGCTCTCGGGCAAGGTCGCCCAGCCCGAGCAGGCGATCCTCACCAAGTCGGTCAAGACCATCGTCGACCAGGTCGATGCCATGAAACGGCTGGTCAATGAGTTCCGCGACTATGCGCGCTTGCCTGCGGCCGATCTCCGGCCGGTCGACCTGAATGCGCTGGTTCTGGACGTGCTCCATCTCTATCCACCGGAGAATGCGACGGTGGCGCTGCGCCCCGAGCTCGACGAGCGCTGCCCGCCGATCCGGGCCGACGAACAGCAGATCCGGCAGGTGATTCACAACCTGTTGCAAAACGCCCAGGACGCGGCCGAGGCGAACGCCGGGCGGACCGGGCAGGCCGCCGAGGTCGTGATCCGCACCCGGCTCGGCGAATCCGGCCAGAGGGTGCGCCTCACGGTGCAGGACAGCGGTGCCGGATTTGCCGAGCACATCCTCAAGCGGGCCTTCGAGCCCTACGTCACGACCAAGGCCAAGGGCACGGGGCTGGGCCTGGCGGTGGTCAAGAAGATCGCCGACGAGCACGGCGCCCGGGTCGAACTTTCGAACCGCATGGTCGAGGGGGCTGTGGCGGGTGCGCAAGTCTCGTTATCATTCGCGCTTGCAGCACAGCCGCAGGGAGCGGTCGCTCACACCCAAGATTCGAAGTCATCCACCCTCCTCTGAGCGCCGACGGCGCGGGGCGGCATGGACCGGCAAACGAACCGATTACTCTAATTACAACGCGCACAACTCAAGCACACATGGCAAACATCCTCGTGGTCGACGACGAGCTGGGCATCCGGGACCTGCTCTTCGAAATTCTCAATGACGAAGGCCATAACGTGGAGCTCGCCGAGAACGCGGCCGAAGCGCGCGCCGCGCGACAGCGGGCCCGTCCCGACCTGGTCCTGCTCGACATCTGGATGCCGGACACCGACGGCGTGACCTTGCTCAAGGAGTGGTCGGCGGCCGGCCTGCTGAGCATGCCGGTGGTCATGATGAGCGGCCATGCGACGATCGACACCGCGGTCGATGCGACGCGCATCGGGGCCTTTGCTTTCCTCGAGAAGCCGATCACCCTGCAGAAGCTGCTGAAGGCGGTGGAGCAGGGCCTGGCGCGCGAAAGCGCCCGCCGCGCCGCGGCCAGCGTGGTGCCGCCCGCGAGCAGCTTCGCCGCCGTCGTCACGACGGTGGGCGACAGCGCGCTGGTGCCGGCCGCACCGGCGCTGCCGGTCGCCGACCTGGGCCCGCAGTCGACCCAGAGCTTCGACCTCGACCGCCCGCTGCGCGACGCGCGCGACGGCTTCGAGAAGGCGTACTTCGAATTCCACCTCGCGATGGAGAACGGCTCGATGACCCGGGTGGCCGAGAAGACCGGGCTCGAGCGCACCCATCTGTACAGAAAACTGAAGCAACTTGGCGTCGATCTTTCACGAGGCCGCAGAAGCGCTGTATAATCGCGGGCTGCACACCAAGGCCCGGTAGCTCAGTTGGTAGAGCAGCGGATTGAAAATCCGCGTGTCGGTGGTTCGATTCCGCCCCAGGCCACCAGATTCCACAAGGCGCTACAACTTTCAAGGTTGTAGCGCCTTTGTCGTTTGCAGGTACTCGTCCTTGCGAAATGCGGGCACTGCACGACGCTCACCCAGTCATACCGGGGCGCCGGCTCCAGACCCTCTGGTCGCACGGAGGAGAAGGTCTTTCCGTGCGCGTCGGTGTTGCCGATGCGGAACTGAAAGAAGGCCCACTGCAGCAAGGTGCGGCGCGCGACCGCCTTGGTGACGGTCAGGTCTGTGAGTTCAGAGAGGATTTCGAAGCGCACTCCTTCGCGCACATCGCGAACATCGCCGCCGCGCCGAAGTCGTGCTCGTGCAGGCGGCGCGCCTGCCGATCGTCTTCAGGCACATCGCGGCGATGCCCGACGTGCACGTCGGCACCGGCGCCACTGTGGCCTCGGTGATCACGACCCTGCGCGCCATCATCCCGGCCGCGGTGGACGTGGACATCGGCTGCGGCATGATCGCCTGCAAGACCAAGCAGCACCTGGGCACGCTGGGCACCGGCAACCACTTCATCGAGGTCTGCCGCGACGAAACGGGCTTCGTGTGGCGAGGCGGTGAACTGCCACCACAACTACGTGCAGAAGGAACACCACTTCGGCCAGGACGTCTACGTCACGCGCAAGGTTTCGACAGCTGCTCGCACGGCGCCGGCCGCGTGATGAGCCGTGGCGAGGCCAAGCGCCGCTTCACGCTGGCCGACCACCGCGCCGCGACCGAAGGCGCTCGGCCCTTGTCAGTCGTCGATCCCGAGCTCCGAGCAGATCCGCGCGACCAGCGCCTTCAGGCCCGCGACCTCGCCCTCCAGCCGCGCCACGTTGGCCTTGAGCGCCGCCACCTCGCCGAGCGAGACATCGGTGCTGCCACCCGCGACCGCCGCCGGGCTCGCCGCATCCTCCGCCGGCGCCCCGCTCAGCAGGTGCGCCCAGCGGCTCTCGCGCGCCCCGGGCAGCCGCGCCAGCTTCACGACCAGCGCACCGGCCGGCCGTTCCGCCATCTCGTCGAGGAAGCCTTCCACCGCCGAGATGTCGGCGAAGTTGTGCATCCGGTCGCAGGCAATGCGCAGCTCGCCCGCGGTCTGCGGTCCGCGCAGCATCAGCACGGTCAGCAGGATGATCGACTGCGACGGGATGCGCAGCACGCCGTCGATGTTGTGGGCATAGCGGAAGGTCCGCCCGCCGCTGCTCTCCGACACCAGGCTGTAGCCGCGCAGGCTGTCCAGCGCTGCCGTGGCCTCGGCGTCCGTCACCTCCAGGATCGGATTGCGGCTGGTCTTCTGGTTGCAGCCCGCGACCAGCGCGTTGAGCGTCAGCGGATAGCTGTCGGGCACGGTGCGCTGCTTCTCGGCCAGCACGCCGAGGACGCGGGTTTCGAGCAGCGAGAGGGTGGGCAGGGAGGAGGTCATGGCCGGATTGTCGCCCTGGACAGGCTGCACGAAGTACTAAGCCTATTTATAATAAGCCCGCTTATGAAAAGAGACTTCAGCCAACGCTTCGGCTTCCTGGTGAACGACGTCGCCAAGCTCTACGGCGAGCATTTCGACCGGCTGGCGCGCGAACGCATCGGCCTGTCGCGGGCCCAGTGCCGGGTGCTCGGCGCGCTGGCGATGCATGGCGACGAGGCGCCGATGTCGCAGGCCGAGCTGGCGCAGCGGCTGGACCTCAGCGCCATGGCGGTCGGCAGCCTGTGCGACCGGCTCGAGGCGGCCGGCTGGATCCACCGCCAGGACAGCCCGAGCGATCGCCGGGTGCGCCTGGTGCGCGCGGCCGCCAGTGCGGAGCAGGCGCTCGACACCGCGCTCGGCCTCAGCGACGGCCTGCAGGCGCGCGCGCTGGCGCAGTTCACCCCGGCCGAGCGGGCACAGCTGGTCGCCCTGCTCGCCAAGGCCCGCGCGGGCCTGATGTCGCTGCAAGCCGAGGCCGTGCGATGAGCACCCGCCCGGCCGTTCCGAAGGGGGCTCGCACTGCAGTGCGCAGCACGGAGGGTGCCGTATGAGCGCCGCCGCCCCCCACGCCGCCGTCCCCCATCGCGGGCTGATCACGGTGTCGATCATGCTCGCCACCATCATGCAGGCGCTGGACACCACCATCGCCAACGTCGCGCTGCCCCACATGCAGGGCAGCCTGCAGGCCTCGCAGGACCAGATCACCTGGGTGCTGACCTCCTACATCGTGGCCTCGGCGATCGCCCTGCCGCTGACCGGCTGGCTGTGCGGCCACTGGGGCCGGCGCAAGGTCTTCATGGTGTCGGTCGTCGGCTTCACCATCGCCTCGGCGCTCTGCGGGCTGGCGAACTCGCTGGTCGAGATCGTCGCTGCCCGGCTGCTGCAGGGCGTGTTCGGTGCCGCGCTGGTGCCGCTGTCGCAGGCCGTGCTGCTCGACATCAATCCGCGCGAGAAGGTCGGCCAGGCGATGGCGATCTGGGGCGCCGGGATCATGGTCGGCCCGATCCTCGGGCCGCTGCTGGGCGGCTGGCTGACCGAGAACTTCGACTGGCGCTGGGTCTTCTTCATCAACCTGCCGGTGGGCATCTTCGCGCTCTGGGGCATCCTGCGCTTCCTGCCCGAGAGCCGGCCGCAGGGCGAGCGGCTCGACATCTTCGGCTTCGTCACGCTGAGCCTCGCCATCGGCATGCTGCAGCTGTTCCTCGACCGCGGCGAGCAGCTCGACTGGTTCGATTCGTGGGAGATCCGGCTGGAGGCCGCGGCGGCGCTGATCGCCTTCGCCTTCTTCGTGGTCCACACCTGGACCGTGCAGGGCGTGTCCTTCTTCAACCGCGACCTGCTCAAGGACCGCAACTTCGTCACCGGCCTGCTGTTCGCCTTCATCGTCGGCATGATCCTCTACGGCACGATGGCGCTGCTGCCGAGCTTCCTGCAGGGCCTGATGGGCTACCCGGTGGTCTACACCGGCGCCGTGACCGCGCCGCGCGGCATCGGCACCATGATCGCCATGATCGTGGTCGGCCGGCTGGTGCAGCGGGTCGACGTCCGCGCCATCATGGCCGTGGGCTTCGGCCTGACCGCGTTCTCGCTCTGGCAGATGACGCGCCTGACGCTCGAGATGGACAGCTCGCTGATCATCGTGTCGGGCTTCATCCAGGGCCTGGGCATCGGCTTCACCTTCGTGCCGCTGTCGACCGCCGCCTTCGCGACCCTGGCGCCGCGGCTGCGCAACCAGGGCACGCCGATCTTCAGCCTGTTGCGCAACATCGGCAGCAGCGTCGGCATCTCGATCGTGCAGGCCCTGCTGACCGAGAACTCGGGCCGGGCCCATGCGGCGCTTGCCGCCACGGTGGCGCCGGGCAACCACGGCCTGGCCGGCCTGCCCCAGATGTTGAACCCGGCCAACCCGGCCGGCCTTGCGATGCTCAATGGCGAGGTCACGCGCCAGGGCGTGCTGATCGGCTACCTGTCCGACTTCGGCATCATGATGGCGGTGACGCTGGCCGCGATCCCGCTGCTGCTGCTGATCCGCAGCCCCGGCCGCGCCGCCTCAGCGCAGGCGGGCGAGGTGCCGCACTGATCGAAGGCGCTCAGAAGTCGACCAATGCCAGCCCGATGGTGAACACCGTGCGCTTGCGGTTGTAGTCGACCAGGGTGTCGCCGTAGCCGTAGAAGAGCTGGGTCTGCAGGCGCAGGTTGCTCTTCACCGGATCACCGATGACCTTCAGCCATTCGAGCCGCACCGCGCCCTTGCCGCCGTGCGCCCAGGCCACGACCTGGTTCATGCGGTCGATCTGCCAGGTGGCCCGGATGTCGGCGTGGCCCAGGTACTTGGTGATGTCGGGGTTGTCGTCGTTGGCGGCGTTCTCGGAGACGCGCGACCAGACCCGTCCGGTGATCGTGAACTGGTCGCCGAGCTCGACGCCGCCCATCAGGTAGACCCGGTTCCAGCTGCGCGAGTAGGGCAGGTCCTGGCCGTTCGACTGGTGGACCAGCCCCAGGCCGCCGTAGCGCAACCGCCAGCCGCCCGGCAGCTTGAAGTCGAGCGGGTAGCTGTAGATGATTTCGGGCTCGTGGTCGGTGGTGCGGAACGGCCGCGACAGGTCTTCGTTGAACACCTGCCAGGTCGAGAACTGCGAGTAGGCAAACCAGAGGCCGTCCTTCTTGACCGGGTCGTCGCCGGTGAGCAGCCCCTGCGCGAGCTTGGTGCGCAGCGACAGGCCGATGCGCATGTCCTGCGCCTGGTAGGGCCGGTCGACGCCGGTGTGGTTGGGGGCCGGCGAGGTCGCCGTCTCGGGCTCCCGGGCGGCCACGCCGAGGCCGACGCTGAGCGGCCGGTAGCCGCGGAAGCCCAGCGTGCCGCAGCTGCTGCCGGCCTCGAGCTCCCAGAAGCGCGACAGCAGCGAGTATTGGCGGTCGCGGCAGCCGTCCTGGGTGGCGATCGTGACCACGCGCGTGGCCGGCACCGTGGCGTCCACCGGCGGCATCGTCTCGACCAGCACCGACGGCGCCGCCGGCACCGCGGCCGCGGGCAGGGTCTGCTGCTGGGCCCAGCGGTCGAAGCAGGCGAGCCGCGCCTCGTTGTTGCCGTTGCCCGCGAGGCGCTGGCACTGCTGCCACGTCAGTTCGGATTCGGCCAGGGGACTCGGCGGCTTGTCCACGGCCTGGGCCAGGGCGGTGGTGGCGCCGAGGCCGGTGAAAAGAGCGGTGAATAGAAGGTTGCGTTGATTCATCGATCAGTTGCCGAATTGCCAATCTTGTTCAGGACGAACGGATGCGTGCGGTCGTTCGCGGCGTCGCGCCAGACGCCCTTGAATGCCCGGCCGCACGACCCCGGCTCCAGCGCGCCCAGCCAGACGCCGCTGATGGCCTGGCCGTCCAGCGATTCGTCGAGGCTCAGCATGCCGTCGTCGTCGATGTCGCCTGCCAGCTGGGACACCGTGGCGCGCGCGCCGCCGCCGTCCCGCGTGATTGTGCCGCGCACCCCGGCGTAGTCGGGATGTTGGTCGAGCTTGACTTTTGCCACGCCCTGGGTGCCGTCGATGCGCGCTTCCCAGTCGCCGAACAGCGCCCGGAGCGGCAGCTCGGCGCCGCTGGCGGGGCAGGCCGCCGGTCCGCCTTGCGCCGCGGCGCCGGCGGCGAAGGCGATGCAGGCTGCGGCCGCCAGCCAGGCCCGGCGCGACAACCCCTTCATGGCGCCGAAGCGGCCGCGGCGGCGGCGGCCGCGTTGTCCTGCACCTTGCGCGCGAACTCGGCGCGCAGCGCCTTGAGCTTCTCGCGCGGGTCTTCCTTGGCGGTCTTCTTGTCGAGCGCCATCTCGGCGATGAAGCGGCTGGGCTGGGCGGCGACCATCTCGCGGCCCTTCTTGCGCCGCTTGGTCCAGCTCACGGCCAAGCTGCGCTGGGCCCGCGTGATGCCCACGTACATCAGCCGGCGCTCTTCCTGCAGCCGGGTCAGCGTGTCGTCGCTGATCTTTTCCTGGCGGCCGCCGTCGTCGTCGAGCTTGAAGGGCAGCAGGCCCTCGGTCACGCCGACCAGCATCACGTGCGGCCATTCGAGGCCCTTGGAGGCGTGCAGCGTCGACAGCGTGACCACGTTCTGGTCCTGCTCGCGCTCGCTGATGGTCGACAACAGCGAGATCGTCTGCGCCACTTCGAGCAGGCTCTTGCGCTCGCTCTCGACCGTGGCGCCGGAGGCGTCGTCGATGGTGCCGCCGCAGCGCTGCGACATCCAGTCGCAGAACTCCATCACGTTGGTCCAGCGGCTGGCCGCGGCCTGCTCGCTGTCCTCGCCGTCGTAGAGGTGCTTCTCGTAGTCGATCTCCTTGAGCCACTCGGCCAGGAAGGCGCGCGCGTCCTCGGCGCCCATGGTGCGGCGGGCCTTGTACTCGAGGTCGTTGATGTAGCGGCCGAACTCGTGCAGGCCCTCTTGGGCGCGCTTGGGCATCACGCTCGGCAGCGAGGGGCTGAACAGGGCCTCGAACAGGCTCAGCTTGTACTGGCTCGCGAAGGTGCCGAGCGCCGCCAGCGTGGTGTGGCCGATGCCGCGCTTGGGCGTGGTCACGGCGCGCAGGAAGGCCGGGTCGTCGTCGTTGTTGACCCACAGGCGGAACCAGCCGCACAGGTCCTTGATCTCGGCCCGGTCGAAGAAGCTCTGGCCGCCCGAGACCTTGTAGGGGATCTGCGCCTTGCGCAGCGCCTGCTCGAACACCCGGGCCTGGTGGTTGGCGCGGTAGAGGATCGCGAAGTCGCGGAACTCCTTGTGCTGCGGGCCTTGCGCCGTGGCGTCGCCGGCGCGCAGGCTCTGGATCCGCGCCACGGTGCGCTCGGCCTCGTGGGCTTCGCTGTCGGCATCGACGATGCGCACCGGCTCGCCCTCGCCGAGTTCGCTGAACAGCGTCTTCGGGAACAGCTTGGGGTTCGGGCCGATCACGTTGTTGGCGGCGCGCAGGATGGCGCTGGTGCTGCGGTAGTTCTGCTCCAGCTTGATGACCTTGAGGGTCGGGTAGTCGACCGGCAGCTTCTTGAGGTTGTCGAGCGTGGCGCCGCGCCAGCCGTAGATCGATTGGTCGTCGTCGCCCACCGCGGTGAAGCGGCCGCGCTCGCCGACCAGCGCCTTCAGCACCTCGTACTGGGTGGCGTTGGTGTCCTGGTATTCGTCGACCAGCACGTGGCCGAGCGCCGCCTGCCACTTGGCACGCACTTCCTGGTGCTGCTGCAGCAGCTTCAGCGGCATGCCGATCAGGTCGTCGAAGTCGACGCTCTGGTAGGCGGCCAGCCGTTCTTCGTAGCGCGCCATGATGCGCGCCGTGATGCGCTCGTTGTCGTCGGCCGCCTGGGCTTCGGCCTGGGCCGCGTTCAGGCCCATGTTCTTCCACTTGCTGATGGTCCACTGCCAGATGCGCGCGGTGGCGGCATCGGTGGTGCCGCCGGCATCCTTGAGGATCTTGGTGACGTCGTCGCTGTCGAGGATGCTGAAGGCCGGCTTCAGGCCCAGCACCGCGCCGTCCTCGCGCATCATGCGCACGCCCAAGGCGTGGAAGGTGCAGACCACCACCTTCTTCGCATCGCGCCCGATCAGCCCCTTGGCGCGCTCGCGCATCTCGGCGGCCGCCTTGTTGGTGAAGGTGATGGCGGCGATCCGCTGCGGTTCGAGGCCGGCCTGGATCAGGCGGGCGATCTTGTGCGTGATCACGCGGGTCTTGCCCGAGCCCGCGCCCGCAAGGACCAGGCAGGGGCCGTGCATGTAGTTGACGGCTTCTTGTTGCGCGAGATTGAGACCGGAAGACATGGGGAGTTCGGAGGCGGGAATCGGGAATGATACGGGCGCCTCCTTGCCGCCCTGGCCGCCGGACTGTGGTAGGCGCGCCGTGGACAATCGCCGCGTGCTGCAGATCTTCCTGGTCACCGTTCCCTTCTTCGCCCTGATCGCCGCCGGCTATGCCGCGGCCCGCGGCGGCCTGCTGCCGCTGGCGGCGATTCCGGGGCTGAACGCCTTCGTGCTCTATTTCGCGCTGCCCTGCATGCTCTTTCGCTTCGGCGCAAGGGCGCCGATCGGCCAGTTGCTGGACGGCGGCGTCGCCCTGGTCTGGTGCCTCAGCGCGCTGGCCGTGGTCGGCGCCACGGTCGCGCTGAGCCGCCGCCGGCGCATCGGCTGGAACGACGCCGCCTTCGGGGCCCTGGTGGCCGCCTTTCCGAACACCGGCTTCATGGGCGTGCCGCTGCTGGTGGCGATCCTGGGCGCTCAGGCGGCCTCGACCACGATCATCACCATGGCCTTCGACATGGTCGTCACCTCGTCGCTGTGCATCGCGCTGTCGCGGCTCGACGGCGCCGACGGGCATGGCGCCGCCAAAGCCCTGCGGCAGGCGCTGCGCGGCATCCTGCGCAACCCGATGCCCTGGTCGATCCTGCTGGGCGTGCTGGCCTCGGCGACCCGGTTCTCGCTGCCGGGCCCGATCGAGCGCACGGTCGCGATGCTGGCCGAGGCGGCCTCGCCGGTGGCCCTGTTCACGATCGGCGCGGTGCTGGCCCGCTCGGCGGTGCTGGCGCGCGAGCACCGCGCCAGCGCGGCGGTCGCGCAGGCCCTGGGCAGCGCCGCCCGCCGCTCGCCGCCGCCGGCCCCGGCGGCGCTGGCGGACCTGCTGCCGGTGGTCGCGATCAAGCTGCTGGCGCATCCGCTGCTGGTCTGGGCCCTGGCGCATGGCGCGCGGGCGCTCGGCGTGCCGCTCGGCAATCCGGCACTGGTCGCGATGGTGCTGGCCGCCGCGCTGCCCAGCGCCAGCAACGTCTCGATGCTGGCCGAGCGCTTCGGCGCCGACGACGGGCGGATCGCCCGCATCATCCTGTGGACCACCGTGGCCGCCTTTTTCAGCTTTCCACTGGCGGCCGGCTGGCTGGGTCAGGGCGTGAGCACGCCGAGCTTGTAGGGATCGGCGTCGGGCAGCAGCTCGCAGCGCGAGAGGTCGCGCCCCTGCGTGCCGTCGCAATAGAAGGTGTTGCGGACCCGCCCGAACAGCGTCGGCGAGGAGGTGAACAGCACGCCCTGGTTGGGCTGCCACCGGTCCTTCGCGCCATCCTCGGGCGCGATCGGCGGCGCGGCCGCCGCGTCGGTCGGGCTGCCGCCGGCTGGCGTCGTGAATTCGGCCAGCGTGTGCTGGGCCTCGTCGCCGCGCCAGCGGGTGACGAGTTCGGCGGGCTGCGGCCGTCCGACCACCGGGATCAGCAGCGCATGGACCTGAAAGCCGTGGCCGAAGCGGTGTTCCTTGCCGGCCAGGAAGGCATAGGCGCAGGCCGCCTGGCACTGGCCCTTGACCTCGGTGTTGACGCCTGCCGCATGGATCGCGCGGGCGTAGTCGCCCGCCACTTCGGCCGAGCCGCCCAAGGCGTTCTCGAACACCACGGTGCGCACCTGACCGCCGGCCAGATGGGTTTCGAAATCCTTCACCGCGCTGCCGTCGAGCGTCCCGCTGACCAGCAGGCGGGTGCCTTCGAGCTCCAGATCCGCCGCTGGCGCACCGGCGGTCAGGCCAGCCAGTACAAGGCCCCACAAAGTCCCTGATAGCGTCTTCACGAAGTGACCCTTTCGCAAGACCCCGCAGTAGGTCCCGCTGCGACCATAGCTTGGACAGCGCGTCGGCGCTTCGTCAACTGATGTTGCAGAGTATTTCCTACAACGGGGCTTCGCAGAAGCAGATAGTGTGAAGTATTCCGTTTGATTAATGCTTAGGTATTCGTGAGCGCTGCTACAGTGGGCGCTTGGATCGGGAGAGTGGCATGACGACTTGGACGCGCGGGGTGCTGTGGTTGGTGTGGCTGGCCGCTGTGGGCTGGCTTTGGTTCGGCGGTTCTCTGGGAACCGGTGCCGCCTTGGCGGCGGCCTTGCTGAGCCTGCTGCTTTTCGCCCTGCCGGGCACGGTCAGACGCCGCCGCTCCGGTCTTCAGTACGTGGAAATGGGCAAGGAGCCGGTCGGTTTGCTCTGATCCGTCCCGCAAAGGTCTCAGATGGCCTGCGGATCCACGTCGACCAGCCAGCGGATCACGCCCTTCCCCTCGGGTTGCCGGCGCAGCTCGTGCAGCAGCGGCTGCCACCCGGCCAGCAGCTTCTGCAAGGCGGCGCGCGAGCCGCTCTCTATCAGCATCTGCGCCCGCTCCACGTTCGCCACCCGCTGGATCGTCAACGGCACCGCCGGATAGCGCGTGACCCGGTCGGCACCGGGCAGGGCGTCGGCGGCGTTGCTGGCGGCGTTCAGGAAGGCCTGCGCGGCTTCCTGGGTGCGGGCGTCGGCCCGCAGCAGCGCCTGGAAGGCGAAGGGCGGCATGCCGGCGGCCACGCGCTCCGCCAGTTCGCCTTGGGCGAAGGCCGCATAGTCGTGGCGACGCAGCGCCGAGAACAAGGGATGCTGCGGATGGTGGGTCTGGATCCACATCTCGGCGCTGCTTTGCTGCGCCGTCAGATAGGCGGCATCGCGCCCGGCCCGGCCGGCCGACTGCATCAGCAGGCCGAACAGCCGCTCGGGAGCCCGGAAATCGCTGGAGAACAGCGCGCCATCCGGATTGATCGCCGACACCAGCGTGATGCGGCGGAAATCGTGGCCCTTGGCGATCATCTGCGTGCCCACCAGCACGTCGACCTCGCCGGCATGCACCGCGGCCAGCTGCGATTCGAGCGCCCCCTGCTTGCGCGTGCTGTCGGCATCGATGCGCGCGATGCGCACCGCGCTGCCGTCGGGGCGCCGGACCGGCGCGAACAGCTCGCCGAGATGCTCTTCAAGCCGTTCGGTGCCTCGGCCGACCGGGGCGATGTCGGGGTTGCCGCAGGCCGGGCAGGCGCGCGGCACACGCTCTGTGAAGCCGCAGTGGTGGCAGCGCAGCGTGCGGTCGATCTTGTGGAAGACGCGGAAGGCACTGCAGTGCGGGCATTCGCTCTTCCAGCCGCAGTCGCCGCAGGCCAGCACCGGCGCGTAGCCGCGACGGTTCAGGAACACCATGCTCTGTTCGCCGCGCGCGATGCGCTGGCCGATGGCGTCGAGCAGCGCGCCCGACAGCACGGTCTTCGGCGGCTGCAGGTTCATGTCGACCAGCCGGACCGCGGGCAGCGCGCCGGCGCCGACGCGCGACGGCATCGCCAGCCGCCGGTAGCTGCCGCCGGTATCCTCGCCCTCGGCCGGCCGGCTGCGGTGCCAGCTTTCGAGCGAGGGCGTGGCCGAGCCGAGGATCACCTTGGCGCCTTCGCGGCGGCCGCGCCACACCGCCAGGTCGCGGGCCGAGTAGCGGGCCCCTTCCTGTTGCTTGTAGCTGGGGTCGTGCTCCTCGTCGACCACGATCAGGCGCAGCGCCGGCATCGAGGCGAACACCGCCATCCGCGTGCCGAGCACGATGCGCGCCGCGCCGCCGTGCGCCGCCAGCCAGCTCGCCAGCCGCTGGGGGTTGGTCATTCCGCTGTGCAGGGACACCACCGCGTCGGCGCCGAAGCGGGCCTTGAAGCGGGCCTCGAGCTGCGGCGTCAGGTTGATCTCCGGCACCATGACCAGCGCCTGCGCCGCCGGCTCGCGCGCCAGCAGCGTCGCCACGCTGCGCAGGTAGACCTCGGTCTTGCCGCTGCCGGTGCTGCCGTACAGCAGGAACGGGCCGGGCTCAACCTCGAAGCGGGCCAGCGCCTCGGCCTGCTCGGCCGTCAGCGCCACCTCGGGCGGCGCCGCTGCGCCGCCGCCCGCAGCCGGGGCCTGGCGCTTGAGCCGCCGCGCCAGCTGGACCGCGCTCAGGTCGCGCAGCTGCGGTGGCAGGGCGGCCAGCGCGATTTCGCCCAGGGAGCGCTGGTAGTAGCGGGCGGCGAAGGCGACCAGGTCGCGCCAGCCGTCGCCGAGCGGCGGCAGCGCGTCGAGCACGCCGGCGACCGGCTTGAGTTCGATCGCCGCGTCCGGGTCCTCGTCGGCGCTGCGCGCGGCCCAAGCCACCCCCAGCACCTCGCGGCGGCCCAGTGGCACGCGCACCAGTGCCCCCGGCGCCACAGCCACGGGGCTTGTGTAGCTAAGTACATCCCCTAGTGCACTGTGCGCCGGAGTTTGTACGGCGACGTCGATGCACCAATTCAAGGCAGCTTCCGGCTTCGCACGTTTGTTAAAGCGGAATTGAGCAAAACAGCATAAGTCGTTGATTTTCCAGTGCTTTGCGGGACATCCAGAGTTTCTGTGGATAACTTTGTTGATATCAGGCCTCGACACGGCGCGAACCCTTGAAAATCAAGGCTCCGGCTGGAATGCCCGCAAAAAAAGCAAAGTTCAAAACCTATATGAATCAATGACTTAGCTTCGCTATCGCTTTAGGAGCAGGCCAGATCGCGACTCGGATGATTTTGCGCACCGCAACAGCTGTTTTGTGCATAAGTCAGTCCCTCCTTACGCTTTTGGCGCTTGACAAACGCCAGACAGCCGTTCTCAGGTACTTACAAGTCATAACAAAACGCTCAGGCTCGCAGCATCCGTGACTGCGCATGCACCGCTTCCACCAGGGCCGCCACATGCTCGGGCGGCGTGAACTGGCTGATCCCGTGGCCGAGGTTGAACACGTGGGTCGCGCCGGTGCTGTCGGGGTCGGTGTGCGGGCGGCCGAAGCTGTTCAGCACCTTGGCCACTTCTTCCTCGATCCGGCGCGGCGGCGCGAACAGCACGTTGGGGTCGATGTTGCCCTGCAGGGCCTTGCCGCGGGGCCCTTCGCCGACCCGCGCGCGGGCCTGCCCGAGATTCACGGTCCAGTCCAGGCCCAGCACCTCGCAGTCGAGCGGCTGCATGTCCTCGAGCCAGAGCCCGCCGCCCTTGGTGAACACGATCCGCGGCACCGGCTGGCCGTCGGCGCCGTCGCGCCGCAGCTGTGACAGCACGCGCTGCGTGTAGGCCAGGCTGAAGGCCTGGAAGGCGCCGTCGGCCAGCACGCCGCCCCAGCTGTCGAACACCATCACGGCCTGGGCGCCGGCGTCGATCTGGGCATTCAGGTAGGCGGCCACGGCATCGGCATTGACCGAGAGCAGCTGGTGCATCAGGTCGGGGCGGCTGTAGAGCAGCGACTTGACCTGCCGGTAGTCGCTCGACCCCGCGCCTTCGACCATGTAGCAGGCCAGTGTCCATGGGCTGCCCGAGAAACCGATCAGCGGCACCCGGCCGTCGAGCGCGCGGCGGATCGAGGCGACGGCGTCGAAGACGTAGCGCAGCTTGTCCATGTCGGGCACGGCCAGGGCGTCGATGCCGGCCTCGTCGCGCACCGGCCGCGCGAAGCGCGGGCCTTCGCCGGCCTCGAACGAGAGGCCCAGCCCCATCGCGTCGGGTACCGTCAGGATGTCGGAGAACAGGATCGCGGCATCGAGCGGAAAGCGCTCCAGCGGCTGCAGCGTGACTTCGGTCGCGTGGTCGACGTTGGTGGCCAGGCCCATGAAGCTGCCGGCCTTGGCCCGGGTCGCCAGGTACTCGGGCAGGTAGCGGCCGGCCTGGCGCATCAACCAGACGGGCGTGTGGTCGGTGGCCTGGCGCCAGCAGGCGCGCAGGAAGGTGTCGTTCTTCAGGGGGGCGAAAGGCATCCCCCGATTGTCGCAGGGCCCTGCCCGGCGCCCGCGGGGCTCAGGTCTTGTACTTGATCGAGCAGCCGTAGGGTCGGGTCGCCGCGGCGCTGATCGCCTTGCCGCCGAACGCCTCGCCCAAGGCCTGGTTGACGTAGTTGGTGGCGCTCTTGATGTCCTCGGCGCGGGCCGAGGCCACGCTGTCGATGCCCCCGGCATAGACCAGGGTGCCCTTGGGGTCGACGATGAAGATGTGGGGCGTGGTGCGCGCGCCGTAGGTGCGGCCGATGACGCCGTCCTCGTCCATGAGCAGCGCGGTGGGGGCGCCCGATTGCGCCTTCATCCAGGCCGCCAGCGCCTCCGGCTTCAGGTAGTCGCCGTGGCCGCGCTCGGTCGAGTTGATGGACAGCCAGACCACGCCCTTGGCGATGGCGGCCTTCTGGGTGGCGGGCATGTTGCCGCTGCCGTAGTGCTTGCCGACGAAGGGGCAGCCCGGGTTGGTCCATTCGAGGACCACGAACTTGCCGGCGAAATCCGACAGGCGGTGCGGGGTGCCGGCCGTGTCGACGGCGACGAAATCGGGTGCCGGCTGGCCGACCGCGGGCGCCGCGGCGGCCTGGGCGTTGAGCATGAAGGTGGCGCCCAGCGCCACCGCGGCCGTCATGATGGCGCGCCGCGAAGCCCGGCTGAGGGCCGCGCGGGCATCGCGCGCGGCACGGTAGGAACGAGAGCCGGAGGTGGACGATGTGGACATGTCGGCTGGGACTCCTGAATAAATACTCAATGACCGCGACAGCTTAGAACGGATTCTTCATGTCCATGTGACAACCCGTTAGAGCCCGGGGTCAAAGCCGGGCCAGTGCTTCGCGCAGTTCATTCTTGCCCAGGATCTCGGTCAGCACCATGGGCGGTTGGCCGGGGGCCTGCAACACGTAGACCGGCACGCCGCTGCGGCCCAGGGCCGTCAGCGCCTCGGTGATGGCCGGATCGCGCCGGGTCCAGTCGGCGCGCAGCAGCGCCACCCGGCGGGCATCGAAGTCGGCCAGCACCTCGGCGTCGGCCAGCGTGCTGCGCTTGTTGTACTGGCAGGTCACGCACCAGGCGGCCGTGAAGTCGATGAACACCGGCTGCCCGGCCGCCGTCAGGGCGCTGGCGCGCTCGGCCGACCAGGGCTGCCAGCGCTGGCCCGCCGCGGCCGTCGCCGCCGGTTCGACCGGCCGCACGACATGGCCGCCGATGGCGCCGGCCAGCACCGCCGTGAGGGCGACCGTCAGGCTGGCCAGCACCAGGCGGGTGCGGCCGCGCAGGGTCAGGCTCCAGGCGATGGCCGCCAGGCCCACCAGCAGGCCCAGCAGGGCGCCGGCGCCATCGATGCCGCTCTGCTGCCCCAGCACCCAGACCAGCCAGGCGACCGTGGCGAACATCGGGAACGCGAGCAGGCGGCGCAGCGTGTTCATCCACGCGCCCGGCCTGGGCAGCAGCCGGGCCACGGCGGGCACGAAGCCGGCCGCCAGGTAGGGCAGCGCCAGGCCGAGGCCGAGCACCGCGAACATCAGCAGCGCCTGGCCGGCGGGCAGGGCGATCGCGAAACCCAGCGAGGCGCCCATGAAGGGCGCGGTGCAGGGCGATGCGACCACCACTGCCAGCACGCCCGACAGGAAGTCGTTGGCCACCGGATGGCGGGCCTGCACCGCCCCGAGCGATGCCGGCGCCATGCGGCCGAACTCGAACAGGCCGGCCAGGTTGAGCCCGATCAGCGTGAACAGCGCGGCCAGGGCCGCCACCACCGCGGGCGACTGCAGCTGGAAGCCCCAGCCGAGCTGGGCGCCGGCGGCCCGCAGCGCCAGCATCGCGCCGCCCAGGGCCAGGAAGGACAGGACCACGCCGCCGGTGTAGGCCAGGGCCGCCAGCCGGTGGGCGCGGCGGTCGTCGGCATGGCGCGTGAAACCCAGCACCTTGATCGCCAGCACCGGAAAGACGCAGGGCATCAGGTTCAGCAGCAGGCCGCCGATCAGCGCGCCGAGCAGGGCGGCGGCGAAGCCGGCCGAGGGCGCTGCCGGCCGCGGCGCGGCATTGGCCTCGAGCGCGGCCTTCAGCGCCGGCGACACCTGGGCCGGCGCCGCGACGGCCGGCCAGCTGCCGGCCACCGGCGCCTCGGCGCGCCAGGCGGGCGGCTGGCCGGGCTGGCGATCGGCTTCGGCGAGGGCCACCACCACCGGCATGACGCTGGGGCTGGCGCTGCGCTGGTCGGCCAGCGGGATCGTGGCGGTCCAGGCATCGCCCTGCCAGGCCTGGGTCCAGTCCTGTCCCAGCACGGCGCCGGTGCGGATCACCTCGGGGGTTTCGGGGAAGAACTCCAGGGACTTGCCCTGGGCGGCGGCGGGCAGGCCGTCGAGACGCACCTGCAGCTGGTTGCCGTCGATGGTGATCCGGCCCGGCGGCGCCAGCGCGGCGGGCTGGGCGGCCAGCGCGGCGTCGAAATCCGCCTTGTGCAGTGCCGTCGAGCCCTGCAGCGGCAGCTTGAGCAGGAACTCGCCGTCTTCGGGAATGCATTCCTTGCTGCACACCAGCCAGGAGGCCTTGAGCCGCACCTCCATCTCGGCCGCGCCGGTGAGCGCCGCTGGCGGCCTGAAGTCGGCGCCGACGGTCAGCGGCACCGGCAGCAGCACCGTGTTCTCGTAGCCGTAGTTGGCCAGGTTGCCGATCGGGATCTTGCGCGGCACGGGCCAGGCGATGTCGCCGCTGGAAATGCCCGCCGGCAGCGACCATGCCAGTTCGGTCGGCAGGCCGGAGTCGCCCGCGTTCTTCCAGTAGGTGTGCCAGCCGGGCTGGTGCGCGATCTGCAGCCCGACCCAGAGCGGCGCGCCGGGCGACACGCCGTCGGGGGCGTGGGCGACGAGTTCGGCCCGCACGTGCGGGGTGGTGACCACCGGGCCGGTCCTGGCGGACAGCTGGGCCCAGGCCGGCAGGCAGGCCGCGAGGCTGGCGCAGAGGAAGGCCGCGAGGCGGAATCGGGAAAGGAGGGACATGCCGTCAGTCGGAGCGGGCCCGCGTGGCGAAGTTCCGGCTCATCCGCCCCATCCCAGCACCACGCGCCGGCTGTTGGCGCTCTTCTTCTCGATCTTGGTGACCACCACGGCACCGATCTCGCCGGTGTTCGCCACGTGGGTGCCGCCGCAGGGCTGGAAATCGATGGCCTGGTCGTCGCTGCCGATGCGGATCGTGCGGACCGTGCCGGTGCCGCGCGGCGGCTGCACGCTCATGCTCTTGACCAGGGCCGGGTTGGCGTCCAGCTCGGCGTCGCTGATGGCGCCGACCACCAGCGGATGGGCCGCCGCCACCAGCCGCGCCAGGCCGGCCGTCAGGGCTTCCTTGTCGAGCGGGTCGGTCATGTGGAAATCGAGCCGCGCGTAGTCGGGCGTGATCGAGCAGCCGTTGACCGGCTGCGGCACCAGGTGGCACAGCAGGTGGGTGGCGGTGTGGAAGCGCATCAGCTTGTGACGGCGCTCCCAGTCGATCGCGGCCGTGACCCGCACGCCGGGCTGCAGCGCGGCGACCAGGGCCTCCTGGCCCGCGGCCGGGACGTGGACGATGCGGTCGGTGGGCTTGCCTTCGGCATCTTTGGCCTTGCGGGTGTCGGCGATCGCGATCTGGCGGCCGTCGGCCAGCAGCAGCCGGCCGCTGTCGCCGGCCTGGCCGCCGCCCAGCGGATAGAACACGGTGCGGTCGAGCACGATGCCGCCTTCGTCGGCGGCGACCACGAGGGCCTCGCAGTCGCGCAGGTAGGCATCGCAGCGGAACAGGTCTTCGGTCATGGCCCGATGGTAGCGGCGCGGCCGCGGGGCACCCGGACCACGCCCGAAAGCGCCCACAGCCGACAACGGCGGCGATGCGCGGCGGGCAGGATGGCGCCATGATGCCAACCCACTTCGTGCGCCGCTCGCTGCTCCCGGCCGCGGCGGCCCTCCTGCTGGCCGCCTGCGGCGACGCCGCCAAGCTGGCGCCGGAAGCCGAGACCGGACCGACGCCGAGTCTGCCGGCTCCGCGCCAGGCCTTGCTGCCGACCGTCAAGGTCGCGCCCGTCGTGGGCTGGACCGACACCGCGGCCCCGACCGCGCCCGACGGCTTCGCGGTGACGGCGCTGGCCCGCGGCCTGGACCATCCGCGCACCGTCTACACGCTGCCCAACGGCGACGTGCTGGTGGTCGAGAGCAACAAGCCGCCGAAGCCCGAAGGCAGCCACGACGGCGGCAGCGGGCCGGTCGCGCGGACCAAGCAGTGGGTCACGGGCCTGTTCATGAAGCGCGCCGGCGCCGGCGTGCCGAGCGCCAACCGCATCACCTTGCTGCGCGACGCCGACCACGATGGCGTCGCCGAACTGAAGCAGGTGTTCATGCAGAACCTCAACTCGCCCTTCGGCGTGGTCCTGGTCGGCAAGGAACTGTTCATCGCCAATGCCGACGCGCTGGTCAAGGTGCCGTATGAAGACGGGCAGACCCAGATCAGCGCGGCGCCGGTCAAGGTGACCGACCTGCCCGCCGGCATCAATCACCACTGGACCAAGCACGTGGTCGCCAACCGAGAGGGCAGCAAGCTCTACGTCACGGTCGGCTCCAACAGCAACGTGGGCGAAAACGGCATGGCGGCCGAGGAGGGGCGCGCCGCCGTCTGGGAGGTCGACCTGAAGAGCGGCGAGAAGCGGCTGTTCGCCAGCGGCCTGCGCAACCCCACGGCGCTCGCCTGGGAGCCCGACACCCAGGTGCTGTGGGCGGTGGTCAACGAACGCGACGAGCTCGGCAGCGACCTCGTGCCCGATTACCTGACCTCGGTCAAGGACGGTGCCTTCTACGGCTGGCCGTGGAGCTTCTACGGCGCCTATGTCGACGCCCGCGTGAACCCGCAGCGGCCCGACCGGGTCGCCACCGCGGTGGCGCCCGACTACGCGCTCGGCTCGCACCGGGCACCGCTCGGCATCGCCTTCTCGCGCCCCGGGGCCATGCCGGCGGAGTTCGCCAACGGCGCCTTCATCGGCGAGCACGGCTCCTGGAACCGCCAGCCGCTGGCCGGCTACAAGGTGGTCTTCGTGCCCTTCATCGGCGGCCGGCCCAGCGGCCCGCCGGTCGATTTCCTGACCGGCTTCCTGACCGCCGACGACAAGGCCCAGGGCCGCCCGGTCGGCGTGGCCTTCGACAACAGCGGTGCGCTGCTGGTGGCCGACGACGTCGGCAACGCAGTCTGGCGGGTCAGGAAGAAATAGCTAGAAACCCGCCAGCACCACCTTCCCCTGCGCCTTCCCGCTCTCGATCAGCGCGTGGGCCCGGCGCAGGTTGGCGGCGTTGATGGTGCCGAAGCTGGCGTTGGCCGTGGTGCGGATGCGGCCGGCATCGACCAGCTGCGCCACCTCGGCCAGCAGTTCGCCCTGGCGCGCCATGTCGGCGGTCTCGAAGCGCGATCGGGTGAACATCATTTCCCAGTGCAGCGAGATGCACTTGGTCTTGAGGGCCATGGCGTCGAGCACCGGCAGGTCGTCGATCACCGCCATCCGGCCCTGCGGCTGCAGGCTTTCGATGATCTGCGCGTAGTGCTGGCCGGTCTGCGTCAGGCTGGCCACCATCTCGACCTCGCCGATGCCGGCCGCCTTCAGTTCGCCGGCCAGCGGCTTCGAATGGTCGATCACGGCGTGGGCGCCGAGTTCGAGGCACCAGGCGCGGGTTTCGGGACGCGAGGCGGTGGCGATCACGCGCAGCTGCGTCAGCTGGCGCGCCAGCTGGATCAGGATCGAGCCGACGCCGCCGGCGCCGCCGACGATCAACAGGGTCTGGCCGGCGCCGCCGCCCTGCGGGACGCCCAGGCGGTCGAACAGCAGTTCATAGGCCGTGAGGGTGGTCAGCGGCAGCGCCGCCGCCTGGGCGTCGTCGAGGCTGCGCGGCGCCAGCGCCGTGATGCGCTCGTCGACCGTGTGCAGTTCGCTGTTGGCGCCGGGGCGCACGATCGAGCCGGCGTAGTAGACGCGGTCGCCGGGCTTGAACTGCGTGACGGCGCCGCCCACCGCCTCGACCGTGCCGACGGCGTCCCAGCCCAGCACCTTGGCCTGGCCGGCGTCGGGGGCGGCATTGCGGCGCACCTTGGTGTCGACCGGATTGACCGAGATCGCGCGCACCCGCACCAGCAGGTCGCGCTCGCCCGGCCTCGGGGCCGGCAGCTCGAGGTCCTCGAGCGCGGCGGGGTTGTCGATGGGGAGGGACTGGCGGTAGCCGACGGCTTTCATGAGGTTTCCTTGATCGTTGCGACAAGCGCAATGTAGAGTGGCAATCAGAAATTGATAAGAGGCCTAAGGAAAGCTTCACTTTCAAATGAAAATTGAAAATATCGCCGACCTGCAGGTGCTGGTCCACACGGCCCGCGGCGGCACCCTCACGGCGGCCGCCGCGGCGCTCGGCATCACGCCGGCGGCGGCCAGCGCGACGCTCAAGCGGCTCGAGTCGCAGCTCGGCGCGCGCCTGTTCGAGCGCTCGACCCGGGCCATGCGGCTGACGCCCCAAGGCCAGACCCTGCTCGACTACGCGGTGCGCGCCTTCGAGCTGCTGGCCGAGGGCGAATCGCTGGTGCAGGCCGATCGCGGCGCGCTGGTCGGCACGGTGCGGCTGGCGGCGCCGTCGGACCTGACCCGGGTCACCTTGCTGCCCTGGTTCGACGACTTCCTCGCGCTGCACCCGGGCCTGCAACTCGCGCTGTCGGTCGGCGACCGCCCGCTCGACGTCATGCGCGACGAGGTCGACCTCGCCTTGCGCTACGGGCCCTTGGCCGACTCGCGGCTGGTGGCGCGGCGGCTCGCCGACTCGCGGCCGGCGCTGTGCGCCTCGCCCGACTACCTGCGCCGCCATCCGGCGCCGCAGACGCCGCAAGACCTGCTGCAGCACAACTGCCTCACCTTCCACCGCGGCGGCCGGCGCCAGCGGCTGTGGCGCTTCGGCCGCCATGGCCACTGGACCGAGGTCCGGGTCGACGGCGACCGGGTGGTCGACGATGCTTCGCTGGCGCGCGAATGGGCCCTGGCCGGGCACGGCATCACCCTGAAGTCCGCGCTCGACCTGCAGCGCGACGTCGCCTCGGGCGCCCTGGTGCATCTGCTGCCCGACTGGGACACCGAGCCCTATCCGCTGCATGCGCTGCTGCCGAGCGGCCGCTTCGTGCCGGCACGGGTGCGGGCGCTGGTGGACTTCCTGGCGCTCAGGTTCGCGGCGCTCCAGGCGCAGGAAACTGGCCCTAAGATCGCCGCATGACAGCCCCTGCCAGCCGCTTCTGGTCCCAGCTCACGACGCGCGATTTCGCCGCCCTCGATCCCGCCGCGACGGTCGCGGTGCTGCCGCTGGGCGCCACCGAGCAGCACGGCCCGCACCTGCCGCTGGGCGTCGATTCGGCGCTGGTCGACGGCATCGTCGCCGCCACGCTGCCGCTGCTGCCGGCCGAGCTGCCGGTGCTGTTCCTGCCGACCCAGCAGATCGGCCTGAGCCCCGAGCACGCGCGCTTCCCCGGCACGCTGACCCTGTCCTCCACCACCTTGATCCAGCTCTGGAGCGAGATCGGCGCCGGCGTCGCCCGGGCCGGGCTGCGCAAGCTGGTGCTCTTCAACGCCCACGGCGGGCATTCGGGCGCCATGGACATCGTGGCGCGCGAGCTGCGGGCGGCCCACGGGCTGATCGTCTACAGCAGCAGCTGGTTCAACCTGCCGCTGGGCGACGCCGGGGCACAGTTCAGCGCCGACGAGCACCGCTTCGGCGTCCATGCCGGCGAGATGGAGACCTCGATGATGCTGGCGCTGGCACCCGGCCAGGTCGCCATGGGCGCGGCGCGCGACTTCGGCTCGACCTCGCGCCAGCGCGCCGCCGACTACCCGATCCTCGGCAACGGCCGCAGCGCGAAGCTGGGCTGGGCGATGGAGGACTACAACCCCGCGGGCGCGGCCGGCAACGCCGCCGCCGCGAGTGCCGACAAGGGCCGGGCGCTGGTCGCCGCCAGCGCCACCCAGCTGGCGGCGCTGCTGGGCGAGGTCTCGCGGCTGCCGCTGGCGACGGCCTATACGCAGCCGCTGCCCTGAACGGGGCCGGTCAGCCGGCGACCAGCGGACCCGCGGGCATGGAGTCCGGCAGCTTGATCGACCCGTCGGGCCGTTCGCAGGTGCCGATCAGCAGGCCGCTGGCGATGGCATGCGCGCGCAGCGCGTCGAACACCTCGTCGCGCCCCGGATGGGGCGAGAACGACGGCGCCGTGCCGAGCGCGAAGACCTGGAAGGCGTAGCGGTGCAGACCATGGCCGGGCGGCGGATCGGGCGGCAGCCAGGCCGCCTGGAGGTAGGAGTTCAGGCCGGCGTGGCTGCCGTCGCCCTCATGGTCGACGCTCGGCAGGGCGCCTTCGTGCAGGCTGCCGTCGGCGGGGGGCAGGTCGACCACCAGGGCATGCACCAGCGGATGCGGCGTCGGCGAATCGGCGTCTTCCACCACCAGCACCAGCGCGGCCGCGTCGCCCGGCACGCCGACCCATTCGAGCGGCGGCGAGCGGCCGGCGCCGTCGGCCGTGTAGCGCTCCGGCAGCGGCGCATGGTCGACGAAGGCCAGGCTGGTGACCCGGATCGAGGCCATGCCGGCGCGCAGGCCGATGGTGTTGAAGGCGATTTCGTCCAGGCCGGCGCGCACGCCGTGCAGGGCGTGGCCGATCAGGTCGGGGAGCTTTTCGAGCATTCGCAAGTTATATAGCAGCGCCGCCGGTTGGACGCGGGCGCTGGACGACAGGCGCTGTCGGCCGCGGCCCGCTATCATCGATTCGGGCGCCGCCGGCCCTGGCCGCGGCGCCCGCCTCCACCACTCCAAGGACCCGTATGAGCATCGTCTGGACCATTCTGATCGGCTTCGTCGCGGGCCTGGTGGCGCGCGCGATCAAACCCGGCGACGACTCGGCCGGCTTCATCATCACCACCCTGATCGGCATCGCCGGCTCGCTGATCGCGACCTACCTCGGCCAGGCCATGGGCTGGTACACGGCGGGCCAGGGCGCGGGCTTCATCGCCTCGGTGGTCGGGGCGATCGTGCTGTTGTTCCTGTACGGACTTGTCAAGCGCAAGACCTGAACCCGCGCCGGGTCCGGCGAAGCCGGCCCGCAAGGCGCGCAGCCGCCATCACCACCACGTCTATGTGGTCGAGCTCGACGACCGGGTCTGGAACGTGGCGCGTTTCCGGCGCGCCAATCCCGACTACCGGCTGGGCATGCCCTTCGTCTATGTCGGCATGACCGGGCTGGACCCGGACGTGCGCTTCGACAAGCACAAGGCCGGCATCCAGGCCAACGGCTTCGTGCGCGACCACGGCCTGCGCCTGCTGCCGGCGCTGTACGCGATGTACAACCCGATGCCGTATGAAGCGGCGCGCGAGATGGAAGTCGAGCTCGGCATCGCGCTGCGCGCGGCCGGGTACGGCGTCTGGCAGGCCTGACCGCTCACTTCGGGTCGCGGCCTTCCGCGGCGGCCTCGCCGATGCGGCGCAGGGTCTTGAGGGCGCGGTAGAGCACCACCCGGTCGTCCGCGCTCAGCTGGCGGATCACGGCCGCCTGCCGCTGGCGCGCCAGCGGAATGATCTGCTCGTAGAGCGCCTGGCCGAGCGGGCTGATCCGGCAGGTCTGCCACTTGCGCGCGCCCAGCTGCTCGGCGTGCAGCGACAGCAATCCCCGGCTCTCGAGCAGTCGCAGCGTGCGGCTCACCTGCGCCTTGTCGGCCGCCGAGCGCGCCACCAGCTCCATGAAAGGCAGCTGCCGCGCCTCGGCCAGCACCGACAGCATGCGCCACTCCGACACCGTCAGGCCGGCCTGCTCGGCGTAGGGCACGGTGATGGCGCGGCGCAGCGCGTTGCTGGCGTGGCTCATCATGGTGGTCAGGAAATCGTCGATCGCCAGGCTGGCGCCGCCTTCCTCCAGACCGGCCCAGGGCGACGCGTCCGGCCTGCATCCGCCCTCGGCAGCCGGTCGTGGCAGGGGCGCTTCTTGTTCTTCGGTGGGGTGCATGGTCATGGCGGGCGCGCGCGCTCGCGGCAGGGGCAATGGGCGAATCGTCTCATTGAACGCCGGAAAAGACCCGTTCAGCGCATCGTGGTTGATTTGTCAATACGCTATTGTGCCTAGTTGATCCATCAACCAAAAAAGAGAAAAATGCGAGGGTGCGTTTCTCTAATGGGAGAGTGATCCATATGTGAAACAAACAGATGGATCCCCCTGCCGTCCCCATGTCTTGCTGGAGCCCCTCGATGAAATCCGCCCGCCGACTCTTCGTCACCGCCGCCATCGCAGGCGCGCTCACCGCCACGCTGGGAGCCGCGCAAGCCCAGACCGCCGCTGCCTACCCGAGCAAGCCGATCACCGTCGTGGTGTCCTACCCGCCGGGCGGCGACACCGACGCCATCGCGCGGCTGTTCGCCGACAAGCTGTCGCAGCGCCTGAAGCAGCCGGTGGTCATCGACAACAAGCCCGGCGCCGGCGGCGCGCTCGGCAACAACTTCGTCGGCCGGGCGCCGGCGGACGGCTACACGCTGCTGTTCACGCCGAACCCGTTCACCACCGCGCCGCTGGTCATGAAGCTGTCGCCGAGCGCGGGCTACGACGTGCTGCATGGCTTCGAGCCGATCATCAAGACGGCGGTCCAGCCGCTGGTGCTGGTTGCCAACCCGGCGGCCGGCGTCAAGTCGGTGCCCGACATGATCAAGAGCGTGAAGGCCGGCAAGCCGCTGAGCTACGCCAGCCCCGGCGCCGGCTCGCCGATGCACATCCTCGGCGAGTGGCTGAACCGCGAGGCCGGGGTCAAGATCACCCACGTGCCCTACCGCGGCGTCGGCCCCTCGGTGACCGACGTGGTCGCCGGCCATGTCGACACCGCCTGGGTCACCTTCGGCCCGGTCACGCAATACATCCAGCAGGGCCGGCTGGTGCCGCTGGCGATCGGCGACGCCCAGCGCTCGAAACTGGCGCCCAACGTGCCGACCGTGGCCGAGGCCGGCTACAAGGACGTGGTGGTCGGCGCCTGGAACGGCTTCTTCGCCCCCAAGGGCACCCCGGCCGACGTGGTGAAGCTGCTCAACACCCAGTTCAACGAGATCCTGAAGTCGCCCGAAGTGGTCGAGAAGCTCGCCACCTTCGGCGCCCTGCCCGTGGGCGGCGCGCCCGAGCTGCTGGGCAAGACCAACGCCTCCGACTACGAGGTGATGGGCAAGGTGATCCGCGACCTGGGCGTGTCGGCCGACTAGCAGCTGCGCCATGACATCGGGAAAGAACCAGTCCACCCTGGGGCAGGACGTGCCGCAGGTCACTGCGCGCGCCAAGGTGCTGGGGCGCGCCCAGTACGCGGGCGACCTCAAGGTC
Source organism: Variovorax davisae (assembly GCF_030316845.1). GTDB lineage: Bacteria > Pseudomonadota > Gammaproteobacteria > Burkholderiales > Burkholderiaceae_C > Variovorax > Variovorax davisae. The sequence goes on along the minus strand of NZ_JASZYS010000023.1, from coordinate 45,333 downwards.
GCCGGCATGCTGCACGGCGCCGTGCTGCGCAGCCCCTATCCCCATGCGCGCATCGTCGCGATCGACACTGCGGCAGCCCTGGCGCTGCCGGGCGTCAAGGCGGTGCTGACCGGCACCGACGCGCCGCGCGCGATGTGGGGCGTGCATCACAAGGAGCGCCGCATCCTGGCCGAGGGCGTGGTCCGATTCGCCGGCGAGGAAGTGGCCGCGGTGGCCGCGGTCAGCGAAGAGGTCGCGCGCGATGCGCTCGACCACATCCAGGTCGAGTACGAGGAACTGCCCGCGATCCTGACGCCCGACGAAGCGCTCGACGAGGAAGCTCCCGGCGTCCACCCGGGGCGCAACAACGTCTCGCACGAGATCCGCTTCGAGCGCGGCAACGCCGACGCCGGCTTCGCATCGGCGGACCTGGTGCACGAGGCCACCTACACCACGCATGCGCAGTACCCCGGCTACCTGGAACCGATGGCCACGGTCGCGGCGCTCGAACCCGACGGCCGGCTGGTGGTCTGGACCTCGACGCAGTCGGTGACGCAGGCGCGGCTGCGGCTGGCGGCGGCGCTGGAGATGCCGATCTCGCGCATCCGGGTGCACCAGGCGACCACCGGTGGCGGCTTCGGCGGCAAGCTGGTCGAAGACGCCAACAGCCTGATCGCCGGCCTGCTCGCGCTCAAGACGGGCCGGCCGGTCCGGCTGGTCAACAACCGGCTCGAGGATTTCCTGGCCGCGGCCTCGAGCGTGCCCGAGCGCATCACGCTCAAGCTCGGCATGACGCGCGCCGGCCTGATCGTCGCGAAAGAGGTGCGCATCGTGGCCGACTGCGGCGCCTACAGCGGCCTCGCGGCCGAGGTGATGCACGTGAGCGCGATGCGCAGCGACAACATGCACCGCAATCCCAACGTGCGCTCGCACGCCACCTTGGTCTACACCCACACGCCGCCGCACGGCGCCTTTCGCGGCTTCGGCGGCTCGCAGATGCTGTTCGCGCTCAACAGCCACATCCACACCATGGCCGAGCAACTCGGCCTCGATCCGGTCGCGATCCACAAGCTCAATGCGATAGGCGCCGGCGAGACCTCGATCCACGGCTGGCAGATCGGCAGCACGGGCCTCAAGGAATGCATCGACCAGGCGATCGACGCCATCGGCTGGCAAGCCAAGCGCGCCGCGCCGAAGGGCACAGGCGCCCGCCGCCGCGGCGTGGGCATGGCGGCCGCGATGCACGTCAGCGGCAACCGCACGATCGGCAACTGGGACGGCTCGACGGTGGTGGTCAAGGTCAACGAGGACGGCCGGGTCTTCATCCACAGCGGCGAGGCCGACATGGGGCAGGGCGCGATGACCATGCTGAGCCAGGTCGTGGCCCATGAGCTCGATATTCCGCTGGCGCACACCCACGTGGTGCCGCCCGACACCGACACGTCTCCGATCGCGATCGGCTCGCTGGCCTCGCGCGTGACCATTGCCGGCGGCAACGCGGCCATCGTGGCCGCGCGCATGGCACGCGACAAGCTGACGGCGCTGGCCGCGACCCGCCTCGAGGTGCCGGTCGAAGCGCTCGAATGCGTCGACGGCGTGGTGCGCGTGGCCGCCGCGCCGGAGCGGCGTTGCACGCTGGCCGAACTGGCCCGCCTGCACGTCTGGCGCCACGGCGGCGAGGGCCTGCAGGTCAGCGGCAGCTGGGACGCCCGCACCCAGATGCACGACGACCAGGTCTACGGCAACATCGCGCCGGCCTATTCCTTCGCCGCCCAGGCGGTCGAGGTCGAGGTCGACACGGAGACCGGCCAAGTGACGCTGGTCGACAGCTTCGTCTCGGACGACTGCGGCAAGGCGCTGAACCCGATGGCGATCCACGGCCAGACCAACGGCGCCACCGTGCAGGCGATCGGCTGGGCGCTCTACGAGCAGCTGCAGCTGGAAGACGGCCGCATGGCCAACGGCAACTTCGCCGACTACACGATGGCCACCAGCGACGCGGTGCCGATGCTGCGCGGCGGCATCGTCGAGTCGAACGATCCGAACGGCCCCTACGGCGCCAAGGGCGCCAGCGAGACCGCCATCCTGCCCGGCGCGCCGGCGATCGCCAACGCGGTCTACGACGCCATCGGCGTGCGCATCCGCGACCTGCCGATCACGCCCGAGAAAGTGCTGGCGGGCCTGCGCGAACTGCAGCAAGGAGCGCCTGATGCGTGATTTCGATTTCCTGCAGCCGACCTCGATCGACGAAGCCAGCCGCATGCTGGCCGACCTGGGCGACGACTGCCGCGTGATGGCCGGCGGCAGCGCCCTGATGCTGGCGATGCGCCAGCGCATGCTGACGCCGACCCACATCGTCTCGATCGCGCGGCTGGACGCGCTGCGTGGCATCTCCTTCGATGCGCGCGAGGGCCTGCGCATCGGCGCGCTGTCGCGCCACTGCGACGTGGCGCGCTCGCCGCTGGTGCAGCGGCACTACCCGATGCTGGCCGCGATGGCGGCGCAGGTGGCGAATCCGCAGGTGCGCCACCAGGGCACGATCGGCGGCAACCTCTGCTATGCCGACCCGGCCACCGATCCGCCCGGCTGCCTGATGGCGCTCGACGCCCGGGTCACGCTGGCCAGTTCGCGCGGCGAGCGCGTGCTCGGCATGGAGGAATTCCTGGTCGACTACTACGTCACGGCCATCGAGCCCGACGAGGTGGTGCTCGACATCCGCGTGCCGCCGCCCGCGGCCGACGCCGCCGGCCGTTACACGCGCTTTCGGCGCACCGCGGCCGAGCACCGGCCGCTGGTCAACGTCGCGCTGGCGGTGCGCCGCAGCGGCGCCCACTGCCACGAGGCCCGGCTGGTGGTCGGCGCCTCGACCCCGATTCCGGCCCGCGTCGCGCGCGCCGAGGCCTTCCTGGCCGGCAAGGCCGTGACCGCCGAGGTGGCGGCCGAGGCGGCCGAGATCGCGAGCACCGACATCTTCGCGGTCTCGGATTCGCGCGGCAGCGAGGACTACCGCCGCGACATGGTGCGGGTGGTGGCCCGGCGCACCATCGCCCAGCTGTTCGACCTGGCCATCGATGGAGACACGCCATGAGCAAACATCGGATCGCCGTGACCGTCAACGGCGAAGCGCAGACGATGGAGGTGCCGGCGCGGCGCATGCTGTCGGATTTCCTGCGCGACGACCTGCACCTGACCGGCACCAAGCGCGGCTGCGAGACGGGCACCTGCGGCGCCTGCTCGGTGATCGTCGACGGCGAGGTGGTCAAGTCCTGCCTGTCGCTGGCGGTGCAGGCCGACGGCTGCCGCATCACGACGGTCGAGGGCCTTGGCGACGGCGATGCGCTGCATCCGCTGCAGCAGAGCTTCATGCAATGCGGCGGCCTGCAATGCGGCTACTGCACCCCCGGTTTCCTGATGGCGTCGTGCGCGCTGCTGGCCCGGAACCCTGACCCGACGGTGGACGACGTGCGCCATGGCCTCAGCGGCAACCTGTGCCGCTGCACCGGCTACACGCAGATCGTCGAATCCGTCATCAACGCTGCGGAGAAGATGCGTGGAAATTGAAAAGACGATGACGGTCGCCGCGCCCGCGGCCCAGGTCTGGCAGATGCTGCTCGACCCCAACGTGATGGGCAGTTGCGTGCCCGGCATGAAGTCGATCGAGGTGGTCAGCGAGGTCGAGTACATCGCCCAGATCCACGTCAAGATCTCTTTCATCAGCGCCAAGTTCAAGCTGCGCACGACCATCGTCGAGCAGCGGGCGCCGCACTACCTGCGCTGCGAAGGCACCGGCGAGGACGCCTCGGTCGCCAGCTCGCTGAAGCAGCAGAGCGAGCTCTTCCTGGCCGAGCTGCCGGACGGCCGCACCGAGCTGCGCATGAAGGTCAAGGTCGACGTGCTCGGGCGGCTTGGCACCTTCGGCCTCAGCGTCATGAAGACCAAGGCCGACCGGATGTGGGAAGAGTTCGGCCAGAACCTGGTGGCGCGGCTGGAAGGTGGTCCTGCGCTGGCCGCCGCGCCCGCGAGGGCCCCGGTGGCGGGGATACCGGCTGCGGCGCCGGCCCGCGTGGCGGTGGCTGCACAGCCCGTCGCGGCCGTCGCGGCGCCGGCCGCGGCGTCCGTTGCACTGCCGCCCGCAGCCGTTTCGACGGCCCCCGCGGCAGCGGGCCGTGGCTGGTGGTCGCGGCTGGTCCACGGCAGCGCGGCGGACGGCCGTCACATCCGCATCGAACTGCAGCGCGGCGACACCTTGCTCAAGGTCGACTGGCCGGTCGAAGCCGCAGCCGAGTGCTCGGCCTGGCTGCGCGACGTGACGAAGTAGCGCTCAGGAATAGGTGACCCAGCCGTCATAGGCCGGGGCGTCGAGGTGCGGCAGCGTGTTGTAGGTCAGCAGCATGTGGCGCTTCGGCGTGAACGCGAACTCGGTCACCGCGGTGTTGCGGATGCGCAGGTTCAGCTCGACCGTGGTCTCGGGGCTGGTGCCCAGCACATGGCCCACGGCGGTGCTGATCGGGCCGCCGCTCGACACCACCAGCACCTTGGTGCCGTGGTGCTTGTCGCGCACGTGGTCGAGCGCGGTCGTCACGCCGGCCAGGAAATCGACATAGCTGGGCATGCCCACCGGCTCGGTGCGGCCCTGCATCCAGGCGCCCAGCCCGTCGCGCAGCAGGCGGAAATGGTGGCGATACAGCTCCGGCGAGTCGGGCTTCTCGAGCTTGCCGGGATGGACCGTCGCAATGATCGCCTCGCTGTCGTATTCGTTGAGCCCGGGCCAGGGCAGCACGTCCTCGGGCCCGATCCCCAGGCCTTCGGCAATGCCCTCCCAGGTCTGGCGATGGCGCTTCAGCGTGCCGGTGATCACGGCATCGAAGCGCATGCCGCGCTCGCGCCAGTATTCGCCCAGCCGCACCGATTGCCTTCGGCCCAGGTCGCTGAGTTGGTCGTAGTCGGCGGCGCCGAAGCTGGCCTGCCCGTGGCGCACGAGGTAGAGGGTTCCCATGGAGGGGATTCTGCCAACGGCGGGCCTCCGACGCGGTCGCGGCGGCGACCCCGGCTGCGCGTACGCGCCACAACCTTCTCGCTGATCGTTGCGTGACTTTGTTCACGACACGGCACAAAGACCGCCTTTTCGACGATGTCCGCGCGCCTGTTTGAGACGGTTCTCATTTTTTGAAGCAATTGAAATTAATAGCATTTGTCTATCCCGTTGAACACCCTCCGAGTTGATCGGCCAAGCTCCCAAAAGCGGCTTCCGAAAAGGCTCAGTTCGACGATTTCATTCGGCTATCTGGAAATTCAATGAACAAGTCACATCGCAGCCTCTGGAACGAATCGCTCGGCGCCTGGGTCGCTGCCTCGGAACTCACCCGCGCCCGCGGCAAGCGCAGCAGCGCACGGGTCATCGCCGCCGTCATCGTCGCTGCGGCGGCATCGGGCGGGCTGTCCGGTTTGGCGTCGGCGGCAGTGATCGGCGCGCCGGTCCAGGCGCAGGATGGCACCTACTCGTCGGGCGCGGCGTCGGCGACCGGCGGGGACTCGACCGCGGTGGGCGCCGGCTCCAAGGCGTCGGCACAGGGCACGACGGCGGTGGGCGCGGCGTCGCAAGCCATCGGTGGCAACGCGACCGCGGTCGGCATCGAGTCGGAGGCGTCGGGCAACCAGTCGCTGGCATTGGGATACAAGGCAAAGAGCGCCGGGCTTTCGTCCACGGCCATCGGCGCCTCGGCCGCCGCAGAGGGCATCCAGTCGATCGCCATGGGCGCTTCGGCGACGGTCGCCGCGGGCGCCACCAATGGGCTGGCCTTTGGCACGCTGGCCAATGCTGGCGCCGTCGATGCGGTCGCGCTGGGTCAGCGCGCAGCTGCCACGGCGGTGAATTCGGTGGCGCTGGGCGCCCGCTCGACCACGACGGCCAATCTGGGCGCGGCGGCCTACAACGCCGGTTCGTCGGCCTTGTCGGGCACGGCGTCGGCAGCGAATGGCGAAGTGTCCATCGGCGCGGCCGGCAGCGAGCGCCGCCTCACGAACCTGGCCGCCGGCGCGGCCCTCACCGACGCGGTGAACGTCAGCCAGCTGCAGTCGGAAGCCATCAAGTCGAACACCACCGGCGCCAGCGCTGCCGCGGCACTCGGCGGTGGCGCGACGTACAACGCCACCACCGGCGCGATCAGCGCGCCGAGCTACACGGTTGGCGGCACCACGTACACCAACGTGGGCAGCGCGATCACCAACATCGACGGCCGCGTGGCGGCCCATACGGGCGACATCGCCGACTTGAAGATCTCCAACGGCCTGGTGCAGCAGGACGCTGCGACCCGCGCCATCACGGTGGCCAAGGGCACCGACGGCACGTCGGTGGACTTCACCGGCACGGCCGGCGCCCGCACGCTGACCGGCGTGGCCGCCGGTGCGGTCGACGCCAGCAGCCTGGACGCCATCAACGGCAGCCAGCTGCATGGCGTGAGCACCTCCGTGGCTTCCGCTCTGGGCGGCGGCTCGGTGGTCAGTCCCGATGGCACGGTCTCGGCACCGAGCTATGCGGTGGGCGGCACGACGGTCAACAACGTGGGTGACGCCGTCACCAACATCGATGGCCGCGTCACCACCAACGCGACCAACATCGCGCAGAACACGTCCGACATCGCGAACCTGGCCAACAACGTCACCAACGGGACGGTCGGCCTGGTGCAGCAGGCTTCGGCGGGCGCCAACCTCACGGTGGGCAAGGCCACGGACGGCGCAGCAGTGGACTTCGCGGACAAGAACGGCAACGCCCGCACGCTGAAGAACGTCGCCGCGGGTGCGGTCGACGCCGGCAGCCTGGACGCCATCAACGGCAGCCAGCTGCATGGCGTGAGCACCTCGGTGGCTTCCGCCCTGGGCGGCGGTTCGGTGGTCAACGCCAATGGCACGGTGTCGGCGCCGAGCTACAACGTGGGCGGCACCACGGTCCACAACGTGGGTGACGCCGTCACCAACCTGGACGGCCGCGTCGCCACCCACACGCAGCAGATCGCCGAGCTCAACGACAGCCTGGGCAGCGGCTCGGAAGGCCTGGTGCGGCAGGACGCGACGACCCGCGCCATCACGGTGGCCAAGGGCGCCGACGGCACCTCGGTGGACTTCACCGGCACCGCCGGCGCCCGCACGCTGACCGGCGTTGCCACCGGTGCGGTCAACGCCAGCAGCCTGGACGCCACCAACGGCAGCCAGCTGCATGGCGTGAGCAGTTCGGTCGCGCAGGCCCTGGGCGGTGGCTCGACGGTCGACGCCAATGGCAAGGTCACGGCGCCGACCTACACCGTCAACAATGCCAGCTACAGCAACGTCAACGACGCGCTGCAGGGCTTGGCTGGCAATGTCAAGGACGCAGGCTCGCGACTGACGGTGGTCGAGAAGGTCACCAGCACCGGGCAGGCCAACGGGCACGTGGCGACCTCCGGCGACGCCGACCAGGCGGCAGCGGCCACCGGCAGCCAGACCGTGGCCATCGGCGCCGGCGCCACGGCCTCGGCTGGCAACAGCGTGGCGCTCGGCGCCGGCTCGGTGGCCAACCGCGACAACACGGTCTCGGTGGGCTCGGCAGGCAACGAGCGCGCGATCGCCAACGTGGCCGATGGCGTGGTGCAGACCGATGCGGTCAACAAACGCCAGCTCGACACGGTGGCGGACAGCGCCAGGGCCTATACCGATCAGCGCCTGAACCAGGTGCAGTCGGAGGTCGAGAGCGTCAAGCGCGACGCCAACGCCGCGGCGGCCGCGTCGATGGCGGTGGCCGCCCTGCCGCAATCGGTGATCCCGGGCCGCGGCATGGCTTCCGCCGCGCTCAGCAACATGGGCGGCGAATCGGCGGTCGCGGTGGGTATGTCCAAGGTGGCCGAGAACGGCCGCTGGGTCACCAAGCTGGCCGGCACGGTCAACACGCGCGGCAATGCCGGCGTCAGCGCCGGCATCGGCTTCCACTGGTAAGCCAGCCGCCTGTATGAAGGGAGAAAGGGTCGCGGGCGCCGCGGCCCTTCTGCTTGTTCGCGCCGTTCACAGATCGCAGCGCGCAGCTGTAGTGCTTAAGTGGCGCTTTCGTTGCGTTCTTTCAGACGGATCCGATAGAGCCGTCGCGGCGCCGTTCATACGATCGAACGTCGTCACTGCGGCGTCAGACGACGCTCGAAACCTGCGGTGGCCTTCATCCATGAGAAATCGCACCTGCGCTTCGCGCGTGTGCCAGGGAAACACCATGACAGCTTTCGTTCCCGCCGCCTTGATTTGCGCGCTCCTTGTCTGGGCCGTCTTGCGCTGGCGCCTGGGTCCCTCGCTCGACCAGTGGTCTCTCGCCATCGCCTTCAGGCCGACCGAATCGATGTCGCCCGAGCAGTTGTTCGGCTGCCTGCTCAGCGGCAACTTCGCGCTGCTGATGCGCGACAACTTCAATCAACTCGCGAGTGCCCTGTCCCCGCGGCGCATCCACCGCGTGCTGCACGAGCATTGGGCGATCGATTCCCAGGAAAGCTGCCTGCGCGTGATCCACTCCCGCCTCGACGGGCTGGGCCGCATGACGCCGGCCGAAAAGCGCGCGATCGCCGCCTGGCTGCTGCGCGAGCAGGTCGATTCCGACGAATACGCGGCGCTCGAGGACAGCTGCCTGTACATGGTACGGTGCGCCCGCATCGCGCGGGTCGACGAACTCCGCCACGATCGCCTCAGCGTCATGGCCTGGGACATCCAGCAGCTCGCCTATCTGGTCCGGCTCGCCTGCGCGGTGGGCTACCTCTCGAAGCCCCGTTCCCAGGAACTCCTGCAGCTGCTGGCGGGCCGCGCCCGCACCCTCTGCGCCTCCTGGAAGGACTACTCCCTGGCCGCCCTGGTCGGTCTCGGCCTGCGCGGCTCCCTCGAGGTATTCGACCATGCCGAGTGGGCCCGGTTCGCCCGCAGCCACCTGGTGTTCCTGAATCCGCGCCGCTCGCCGACCCGCAGCGCCTCGCATTGGCACGACGGGTCCGCCCCTGCGGCCCCCGTTCGCCACGGGGCCGGCAGCTTCGACGCCTGGGCGCCCGTCCCGGCCGGCCGGGCCGTCGCATCATGAGCCGCACCGCCGCCCGGCGCGCCGGGGTGCTGGCGTACTCGCCCCGTTCGCGCGAACTCATCCGCCGCGTGCTGCGCGCACTGGGTCACTCCCCGCTCGTCTTCACGAACCTCGACGAGTTCCTGGCGCTGGGGCCGGGGGCGGCCACCCTCGACCTGCTGCTGCTGGGCGATGTGCCCGATACCGACAGCCAGGGCCGGGACGTGGCCGCCTGCGCGCGCGACCTGACCGGATCCGCCGTTCCGGTGCTCCGCGTGCCCATGCAACAGCAGGGGCGCTCGGTCCGCCAGCGCGGCATGGTGGGCGACAGGGTCCCGGCCTCGCCGCGCTACTTCAGCGACCTCTATCGCGTGATCCTCTCGTTTCTCGATTCGCTCGGATTCGACAGCACGCCGCGGCTGCTCGTGTGGGAGCGCTACGCATTCCATCCGACCGAAAGAATCGTCGCCTTCAACGACGAGGAACTGAAGCTCGATGCCGTCGACTTCGACATCGCGCTCGAACTGTTCTACAGCGCCGGCCGCCCCGTCGCCGCGAGCTGGCTCACGCGCATGCTGCCGGCCGGCGAGCATGGCGCCAACTGGCATCGCATCGACAACCTGGCCTGCACCATCGACGAGCTGCGCGTCGCGCTCGCGCTCGACGGTGCGAACGGCTGGACCCTGGAAGCCTTGCCGGACGCCACCTACCGGCTCGCGAACAGGGCGCGGCAGGGGGGGCAGCCGTCCTTCGCGCGCACACCGCTGGCCGCCGCTCCGAAACGCCGCGGCGAGGTGCCGGTCGCCGACCTGGGCTGAGTATCAAGGCCCCATGCCAAGCCCCGCCCGGCGGGCGCCGTCCGTGTCGCCGACTGGCGCGTTCTGCGCCGATCAACTAGTCTCCGCCCGAGCGGTCTTCAGACCGATGCGGGGTCTCCATGATCAAAGCAGGTGTGCTGTGGCGGACGGTCGACTCGGGCACTGTCACGATGGTGCTGGCTTGCGTGCTCGGCATCGCCAGCTATTTCTTCGGCCAGCCGATGGCCATTGAGCTGCATTGGTTCTCGATGGCGCTGATATCGCTCAGCATCGTCGCGCTGGTGCTCATGCAGTACCTGCGCACCCGCGCCCGGCAGCGCCTCGACGACCAGATCCATGCCATCCTCGATGCGGTGCCGCACGTCCTGTTCTTCAAGGACACGGCCTTGCGCTACCAGGTCTTGAACACCGAGTTCGAGCGTGCCTTCGGCATGCGCGCGTCGGCAGCCATCGGCAAGAACGATCTGGACCTGTTCGGTGCCGCGCTGCACGACCGCTTCGTCGCGCAGGACCGTGAGCTCATTGCCTCCGGCCAGGCGCGCAGCTTCGACGAGGAGATCGTGGTCGGCGGCGTGCGGCGCAGCTACCTGGCGAGCAAACGCCCGGTCCGCGACCGCCGTGGCAAGCTGTACGGCATCGTCGGCGTGGTGGTCGACGTGACCGAGCAGAAACAGCTGCAGCGCGAACTCGAAGTGGCCCTGGGCCGGTTGAGCATCGCCCTCGACGCCGCGGGCATGGGCACCTGGGAGGTGAACCTGAGCACCGACGAAACCCATGCCGACGCACGGGCGCGCAAGGTTCTCGGCATGAAGGAAGGCGAGAGCGGTCTTTCCGCGGCGTATGCCCGGGTGCATCCCGACGATGCCGCCGAACTCGATCGGCGGATGGCCATTGCGCGACAGTCCGGCGAGGTGATGGCGTACGAGTTCCGCATCGTCGACGACTCGGGCGCGGTGCGCTGGGTCGAGGGCTTCTCCTCGCCGAACCGGGGTCGCGGCGAGCACGATTTCCTGATCGGCATCAACCGCGACATCACCGAGCGGCGCCTCGGCGAGCTGGCCTTGAGCGACGCCAAGCGCCAGGCCGAGCAGTCGCAAGCCAATCTGGCGCTGGCCCTGACGGTCGGCGGCCTCGGCGTCTGGCGCTCGGTCACCCGCGCCCACAAGGATTCCGCCGCCGCCGACCTGGCCCTGGGCGATACGGTCATCACGGCCGACCCCAAGATCCGGGAGATCGTCCGCCGGCCCGGCGAAGTCGACATCTGCTACCGCGACCTGCTCAGGATGCTGCCTCCCGAGGACCGCTACCGGGCCGGACGCGGCCTGCGCAAGGCCTACCGGCGAGGCCATGGGGCCTACCGCGACCAGATCCGGCTCAGCGGCCGCGACGGCGAGCTGCGCACGCTCGACGTGCGCGGCAGCGTGACGACCAGCGTCGAGGCCGGCGCCGAGCCGGCGTGGGTCACCTTCACCGGCATCGTCAAGGACATCACGCGCGAAGAAGCGCTCAAGGCCGACCTGACCGCCAAGGCCGAGGAGGCGCGCGCGGCGCTCGACGCCAAGCGGCAGTTCCTGGCGATGATGAGCCACGAGGTGCGCACCCCGCTCACCGGCGTGCTGGGGACCATCGACCTCGTGATCGACACGCCGCTCACGGACGAGCAGCGCGCGATGCTGATGCGCAGCCGGGAGGCCTCGGTCGCCTTGCTGACGATCATCAACGACATCCTCGACTTCTCCAAGATCGAGGCCCGCAAGCTCGAACTCGAGCACCGGCCCCTGTCGTTGCACGGGCTGGTCGAGGACATCTGCCTCACGCTGGCCCCGGACGCGCAGCGCAAGGCGATCGGCCTGACGTTCGACATCGACCCGCGGATTCCCCCGTTCATCGTCGGCGATGCCGTGCGCCTGCGGCAGATCCTGACCAACCTGATCGGCAACGCGCTCAAGTTCACCAAGGACGGCGGCGTCGCGGTGGCGGTGCGCCGGCCGTCCGAGGCCACGCTCGAGCTCTCGGTCGAGGACACCGGCATCGGCATCGACCCGGCCGCCATCGAGTCGCTGTTCGAGCCCTTCCGGCAGGCCGACATCGCCACCACGCGCCGCTACGGCGGCACCGGCCTCGGGCTGACCATCGTGCGGCAGCTGGTCGACCTGATGGGCGGCAGCGTCCGCTGCGAGAGCCAACTGAACCAGGGCAGCCGCTTCATCGTCACGCTGCCGCTGCGGGCTTGGACCTCGGGCGCCGATGCGGCGCCGACCTTGCGTCCGGGCGGGCGTGCGGCCCCGGGCGGCGGGGCGGTCACGCCGATCGGCCAGGGCCGCAGGCTGCTGTTCGCCGAGGACCACGAGCTCAACCGCGAGGTCATCACGATGCAGCTCGCCAAGCTTGGCTTCACCTGCGATTGCGCCGAGGATGGCGAGCAGGCCTGGGAACGCCTGACGACGCCCGGTGCCGACTACGCGCTGCTGCTGACCGACTGCCACATGCCGCGCCTCGACGGCTACGACCTGGCCCGCCGGGTGCGCGCGCGCGAAGCCGAGCTCGGCCTCGCGCGCCTGCCGATCGTGGCCCTGACCGCCAACGCCCTGCAGGGCGAAGCCGAGCGCTGCCGGGCGCTGGGCATGGACGGCTACCTGTCCAAGCCGCTGCAGCTGCTCGACCTTCGCGATGCGCTGGCGGAGGTGCTGGATCGGCCGGCCGCGCCGGCCGGCGAGCCGGCGGTCGATGCGCCCGCGCCGGCCGTGGCCTATCCGGCGCTGGCCGCACTGTGCGGCGGCGATCTCGGCGACGTCGCCCAGCTGCTGGGCATCTTCATCACCGCCACCCGGCAGGATCTCGAGGCCTTCGACGCCGCCGTCGAAGCCGGCGACCACGTTCGGCTGCGCCAGCTGGCCCACCGGCTGTGCTCGGCCTGCCATCAGCTGGACGAAGCCAAGGCGGTCCGCGCGCTGCGGGCCGTCGAAGGCCTGGCGCTGGCCGAAGGCGCAGGGCTCGATGCAGACGCCACGGCGCTCTGTGCCATGGCGCGCGGCGAACTGGTGGCGGCGCTGGCGCGCGCCGAGGCCTTCGCCCGCGCACACGCGATTCCCGCCTGAGCGCTGTCTGGGGCTGCGGGTCGGCGCGTTCGCGCTCGCCTTTTTCGTGATCTGCGGCACGGTATTCGAGGGAATCAGCGCTTTCGGTCGTTTTTCGGAACTTTCATCTCCGCCTCGCGCCCCTTTCCCATTCTGTATTCACGCCCCCTTCAATAGAGTCCGCCATTCAAGCTGGTAGAGGTGGGCCGTCGACGCGAATCGGCGCCCCCGGGCAGTGCATCACCACGTCGCCATCGAGGCCCATCACCGAAGGTCGGGACGCTCGGGTGGCAAAGGGTTGATCGCAAACGCGAAGCGCTTTGCGATGAGTCTCATTGAGTCGCGCACTGCCATTGCGGGCCTGATTGGCCTGCAATTCGACTCGCAACTTTATTGGTTCGGTTTTTTATTCTTTTAACAGGGCTGGGGCATTCAGTGGCTAAAAAAAAGACGGCAGTAGTCATCAACAAGAACGGCAAGAAGGCGGGCGACCCGATCGCCCTGGACGGCGCGACGCCGCTCAAGATCAAGGCCTTGCCGAATGTCAAATACCTGTTGAAGGGCGATGGCGACGTCGGACCTGAAAACGCCACCTTGACGCGCGTCGGCAACGACCTCCATGTCACGCTCGAGGGCGAGGCCAGCCCGGCCCTCGTGCTGGAGGGCTTCTACGCCCTGGCCGAGCCTTCGGGCATCTACGGCGTGGCCGAGGACGGCCAGCTCTACGCCTACGGCCGCACCGATGGCGGCGACATCTTCTCGCTGGCCGACGGCCAGATGGCGCCGATCGCGCTGGCCGGCGACCCGGTGCCCCCGGGGCCGGTGGGCGAGGACGACCGCTTCGCGTTCTGGCCGCTGCTGCTGGGTGGCGCGGCGCTCGCCGGCCTGGTGGCCGCGGCGAGCGGTGGCGGTTCGGATGGCGTCGAACCCGTCGTCGTCAAGCCGCCGGAGCCGTCGCAGAAGCCGACGACCAGCGGGATCGACAGGGTGAACGACAACCATGGTGATATCCAGGGTCCGATCGCCAATGGTGGTGTGACTGACGACGAAAGTCCCGAATTCACTGGCAGGGGCGAGTCCGGCAACACCATCACCATCACCGACAAGGACGGGTCCGTCATCGGGACGACCACCGTCAAGCCGGATGGCAGTTGGAGCGTCACGCCTGACAAGCCGCTCACGGAAGGGTCGCATTCGGTCACCGTCACCGAGACCGACAAGAACGGCAACACCAGCGATCCGTCCGATCCCTTCGTCTTTGCAGTCGATACCGAGCCTCCAGCCAAGCCGGTCCTGGGTGAGGTGATCGACAGCGTCGATCCCGTCACCGGCACCATCCCTCCAGGCGGAGAGACCAACGACCGTCAGCCCGAGTTCACCGGCAAAGGCGAGCCGGGCTCGGTCATCACCGTGACCGACGGCGGCGAGCTGCTGGGAACGGCCGAGGTCGACGAGGACGGCAAGTGGAGCTTCACGCCCAAGGATCCGCTGGAGGAAGGTCCGCACTCGGTCGTCGTCACGGAGACCGACAAGGCTGGCAACAAGAGCGAGCCGTCGGACCCATTCGTCTTCGAAGTCGACATCCAGAAACCGGGCAAGCCAGTTCTGGGTGAGGTGATCGACAGCGTCGATCCCGTCACCGGCATCATCCCTTCGGGTGGAGAGACCAACGACCGCCAGCCCGAGTTCACCGGCAAAGGCGAGCCGGGCTCGGTCATCACCGTCATCGACGGCGGCGAACTGCTGGGAACGGCCGAGGTCGACGAGGACGGCAAGTGGAGCTTCACGCCCAAGGATCCGCTGGACGAAGGACCGCACTCGGTCGTCGTCACGGAGACCGACAAGGCGGGCAACGAGAGCGCTCCGTCGGATCCTTTCGTGTTCAAGGTGGACGTCTCGGCGCCAATCGCCAACCTCGGAGGCGCCACTGACAGCGAGGGGGCGATCACCGGCCCTATCGCCAACGGCGGCCTGACCGACGACGCCCATCCCGAGTTCTTCGGCAAGGGTGAGCCGGGCAATGTCATCACCATCACCAACAAGACGAAGGATGGCACTGCGGTCATCGGTTCGACCACCGTCGATCCGCAAGGCAACTGGACCTTCACGCCGAAGGAGCGCTTGCCCGAAGGGTTGAATTCGATCACTGTGGTCGAGACCGACAAGGCTGGCAACGAGAGCAAGCCGACACCGCCGCTCTCATTCGAAATCGACACGGACTTGCCCCATGTCGGAAAGGGCCTCGAATCGGTCATCGACAACGTGGGCGACATCATCGGCCCGATCAAGAACGGTGGCGTGACCGACGATACCCAGCCCGAGTTCATCGGCACCGGCGAGCCCGGTTCGGTCATCACCGTCATCGACAATGGGAAGGGGATCGGTTCGGCCCTCGTCGACCCGAACGGCAACTGGAGCTTCACGCCGGACGACAAGTCGCCGCTGGGGGAGGGCGCGCACAAGATCACCATCACGGAGACCGACAAGGCCGGCAATACGAGCGAGCCTTCGGATCCCTTCGACTTCAGCGTCGACCTGACCCCGCCCGACCACAGCAAGCTGAAGATCACCGGCGTCGAAGACAACATCGAACCCGTCACCGGCAACGTGGCATCGGGCGGAACCACCGATGACAGCCATCCGCTGGTCAAGGGCACGGGCACCGCGGGCGACACGATCATCGTGTCGGTCACCGATGTCAACGGCACGCGCGAACTGGGCCGCGCGTTGGTCAACGACGATGGCAGCTGGTCGCTGCAGGTGAGCGGCCAAGCCCTGGCGTCGGGCAACAACACCTTCACGGCCATCGAGAGGGACCCGGCGGGCAACAAGACCCCGCCGAGCGATCCCTACACCGTGACCGTCGACATCGCCGGCCCGAACGCGCCGGTGATCGAGAACGTGCGGGACGACGTGGGCGAGGGCCACTTCCTCCAGAAGGGCGAGGTCACCAACGACGACACGCCGACCATCATCGGCACCGCCGAGCCCAAGAGCCTGGTCAAGATCTACGACGGCAGCGAGCTGCTGGGCAGCGTGCAGGCCGACGACAACGGCAAGTGGGAATTCACGGCCGAACTGAAGGATGGCCCCCACAGCATCACGGCCACCGCGACCGACGCCGCCGGCCAGGTCAGCGCACCGACCGGCCCTTGGGGCTTTTCGGTCGACACCCAGGCCCCGGCCGCAGTGGACGACCTCAAGGTGATCGACGACGCCGGCGACCAGACGGGCGACCTCAAGAACGGCGACACCACCGACGACAGCACGCCGACCTTCAAGGGCACGGCAGAACCCGGCGGCGTTGTCACCATCTACGACGGCAAGACAGAACTGGGCAGTGTCAAGGCCGACGACGAGGGCCAGTGGGCATTCACGCCGAAGGAGGAACTCGACGACGGCCCGCACAGCTTCACGACGGTCGTCACCGACCCCGCGGGCAACAAGAGCGAGCCGAGCCCTGAACTGAAAGTCACCGTCGACACCTCCAAGGTCGTGGTGTCGATCACCGTCGTTGTGGACAACGTGGGCCCCAACGCCGGCGAGGCCATCGACCGCGGCGGCGTCACCGACGACCCGCGCCCGGTTATCGTCGGCAAGGGCAAGCCCGGCAGCATCGTCACGGTGTACGACGGCACGGAGGTGCTCGGTTCCGCCACGGTCAACAGCCGTGGCGAGTGGAGCGTCACGCCCGACAAGGCGCTGGGCAACGGCCAGCACGGCATCACCGCCGTCGCGAAGGACGGGGCGGGCAACCTGAGCGCACCCACCGAGGAATTCCAATTCCGCGTCGACACCGAGGCGCCGTCGGCGCCGGTGATCGGCTCGGCGCTCGATGACGTCGGTCCCAAGCAGGATCCGCTGAAGAGCGGCGACACCACCGATGACCCCTCGCCGACGCTGAAGGGCACGGCCGAGCCGGGCAGCATCGTCACCGTGTATGACAAGGGCGAGGTGCTGGGTTCGGTGCAGACCAGTCCGGATGGCAGCTGGATCTTCACGCCGACCACGCGGCTTCCTGAAGGCGAGCATGTCTTCACGACCACGGCCACCGACGAGGCGGGCAACGTCAGCGGCCCGTCCGAAGAGTTCAAGGTCATCACCGACTACACGCCGCCGGACGCCAGCAAGCTGGCCATCACCGGCGTGGATGACAACATCGGCGGTGTGACGGGCAACGTCGCCGCCGGCGCGACCACCGACGACAGCCAGCCGCTCATCTCGGGCACGGGCACGGCGGGCGACGTCGTGGTCGTTTCGGTAACGAACGGCCGCGGCACCTCTGTACTGGGCAGTGCGACCGTGGACGCCAACGGCAAGTGGACCCTGCAGGTGGGAGATCCGCTGCCTTCCGGCTCCAACGTCTTCACGGCGGTCGAGTTCGACCTAGCGGGCAACCGGACCGATCCGAGCGCCGGCTACCAGATCGTGGTGGACATCACGCAGCCTGACGTGCCGGTGATCGTGAACGTGCGCGACGACGAAGGCCCGGTGCACGACCTGCAGAAGGGCGAGGTGACCAACGACAACACGCCGACCATCATCGGTACGTCGAAGCCCCTGCACGTCATCCATATCTTTGACGGCAAGACGGAACTGGGCAGCGTCACGGCCGACGCGAACGGCGATTGGGTGTTCACGACCCAGCCGCTCGGCGACGGCCCGCACGACATCACGGCCACGGCGACCAACCCGGTCGGCCAGACCAGCCTGCCGACGGGCGTGTGGAACTTCTCGGTCGACACCAAGGCCCCGGCCTCGGTGGACGATCTGCGGGTCATCGACGACGAGGGTGACCTCAAGGTCGACCTCAAGGATGGCGACACCACCGACGACGCAACGCCGACCTTCAAGGGCACGGCTGAGCCGGGCAGTGTCGTGACCGTCTATGACGGTGAGACCGAACTGGGTAGCGCCAAGGTCGACGACAAGGGCGAGTGGGAATTCACGCCGTCGAAGGGACTCGAGGACGGCCCGCACAACTTCACCACGGTGGTCACCGACCCGGCAGGCAACGAGAGCGCGCCGAGCCCCGAGGTCCATGTGGTGCTCGATACCGCCAAGCTGCCGGTGTCCATCGGCGCGCTGGTGGACAACTTCGGCGACATCCAGGGCAACGTCAAGCCCAATGGCGTGACTGACGACGTGCGCCCCGAAATCCAGGGCAAGGGCAAGCCGGGCAGCACCATCGAGGTGTTCGACGGTGCCGAGCGGCTCGGTACCACCCAGGTGAATCCGGATGGCACCTGGCGCTTCACGCCCGACACGGATCTGGTTCCGGACGGCCACAGCATCACGGTGAAGCAGACCGACGCCTCGGGCAACGTGAGCCAGGCGGGTCCGTTCAACTTCAGCATCGACACCGAAGCGCCTGCGGCGCCGACTATCGATTCGGTGACGGACGACGTCAACGAGCCCGGACCGGATGGCACCCGCGTGCTGACCAATGGCGGATCCAGCAACGACCCGACACCCACCCTCAAGGGCAAGGCCGAGCCAGGCAGCCTCGTGACGGTGTACGACAAGGGCGAGCCGCTGGGCTCGGTGCAGGCCGGCGAGAACGGCGACTGGAGCTTCACGCCGACCACGCCGCTGCCCGAGGGTGAGGATGTCTTCACGGCGAAGGCGACCGATGAGGCGGGCAACGTCAGCGGCAAGTCCGATGAGTTCAAGGTCGTCACCGACTACTCGGCGCCTGGGGCGCCGGTGATTGTTGGTGTTGAAGACGACGTAGCGCCGCTCGAAGGCCCGGTGGTCGACGGTGGTTCGACGAACGACAACAGTCCGACGATCAGCGGCACGGGCGGTGTCGTGGGCGAGAAGGTTGTGATTTACGACAACGGGGTGAAGATCGGCGAGGCGGAAGTGAAGCCGGGCGGGTCGTGGAGCTTCACGCCGGGTCCGAACGCGCAGGGCTGGCCCGAGAAGCTGGACGACAAGGCGCACAAGATCGAGGCGACGAACGCCGACGCGGCGGGCAACGAGAGCGCGAAGTCGAACCCGTTCGAGTTCACGGTGGACACGAAGGCGCCGGAGCAGGCGACGACGATCGAGGGCGTGTACGACGACGTGGCTGCGGACGGCAGCGTGCTGGCGGTGGCCGAGAAGATCGGCAGCGGCGGGTATACGAACGACGAGACGCCGCAGTTGCGCGGCACGCTGAGCGACGTGCTGGGCGCGGGCGAGAAGGTGGTGATCCTGCGCGACGGCAAGGAAATTGGCACGGCCACGGTCGACGGCACGGGCAAGGGCTGGACCTTCGACGACGGCGGCCTGAAAGACGGCGATACCTACATCTACACGGCCCGGGTGGAAGACGCGGCGGGCAACCGTGGCGGGATCTCCGAGAACTACATCGTGCGTGTGGACACCTCTGTGCCGACGCAAAAGCCCACGATCGATGGCGCGTACGACGACGTGGCGGCGGACGGTAGCCTGCTGGCGGTGGCCGAGAAGGTCGACAACGGCGGCGCCACGAACGACACGCAACCCGAGCTGCGCGGCTCGCTGCAAAGCGGTCTGGCGGGCAACGAGAAGGTTGCGGTGTACCGCCTGGAGGCGGGTGGTGCCAAGTCGGTGTTCGTGGGCTATGCGAACGTGAGCGGCACGAGCTGGACGCTGGTGGACGAGAAGGGTGGCGTGAAGAACGCCACGGACTACACCTACACGGCACGGGTGGAAGACGCGGCGGGCAACGAGGGCCCGTACTCGGACGACTACAAGATCACGATAAAGTGGGACGGACCGGACACGGAAGCGAAGATCACGGGTGTGAACGACGACGAGGCGCCGGTGACGGGTCCGGTGGCGAACGACGGTTGGACCAACGACGAGACGCCGCAACTGGTGGGCACGCTGGACAAGGTGCTGGCAGCGGGCGAGAAGGTGGTGATCCTGCGCGACGGCAAGGAGATCGGCACGGCCACGGTCGACGGCACGGGCAAGGGCTGGACCTTCGACGACAGCGACCTGAAAGACGGCCAGAGCTACGTCTACAAGGCCGTGGTCAAGGATGCGGCGGGCAACGCGGGAGCGGACTCGAACACGTGGACGATCAACGTGGACCTCACGCCGCCGTCGCA
Source organism: Variovorax davisae (assembly GCF_030316845.1). Lineage (GTDB taxonomy): Bacteria > Pseudomonadota > Gammaproteobacteria > Burkholderiales > Burkholderiaceae_C > Variovorax > Variovorax davisae. Next base: position 25,322 of record NZ_JASZYS010000023.1, on the reverse strand, counting down.
GGAGGTGGTGCTGACGCAGATCGTGGACAACCAGGGCGACAAGCAGGACCCGATCAAGAGCGGCGGCAGCGCCGTCAACACGATCGACGACGACACGCCGCGGCTGGAAGGCACGATCTCCAAGCCGCTGAGCGGCACCGAGGAAGTTCACGTCTTCCGCAACGGCGTGTACGTTGGCAAGCCGGCGACGATCGGCGCGGACGGCCTGAGCTGGTCGTACCAGGACGCGGGCCTGTCCAACAAGGGCAGCTACGACTACGAGGCGCGCGTGGTGGATGCCGCGGGCAATGCGAGCGATCCGTCCAACAGCCTGGGCTTTAGGCTGGACATCGACATCCTCCCGGTGGGCGTGAGCATCCTGCAAGTGATCGACGACGTGGTGCCGGGTGTGGAAGCGGTGCTGAGCGGCGGCACGACCAACGACGACACGCCGCTGCTGAAGGGGGCGGTGACGGTGGCGCTGGGCGCGGGCGACGTGGTGGAGATCTACCGCGACGACGTGAAGATCGGCACGGCCACGGTGACGGGCACGACCTGGGAATACCAGGACAGCGGCCTGAAGGACGAGCGCGCGTGCAAGTACGAGGCGCGTGTGGTGAACGTGGCGGGCAACAACGTCGGCGAGAGCAATCCGTTCGTACTGAACTTCGACAAGACGCCGCCGCCGGCGACGGCGCCGATCGAGAGCTACCGCGACGACTTCGCGCCGCAGACGGGAGACTTCCTGTCGGGCAGCACGACCAACGACCAGACGCCGCTGCTCGCGGGCAGGGTGGTGGGCGTGCTGGGTGCGGGCGAAGTGGTGGTGGTGTACCGCGACGGCAAGGCGCTGGGCAACGCGACGGTGACGGGCGCGACCTGGACGTACCAGGACGGCGGTCTGGAAGACGGCAAGACCTACGAGTACACGACGCGGGTGGAAGACGCGGGCGGCAACCAGGGTGAGATCTCCAATCCGTTCACGCTGACGGTGGATACGACCGTGCCTGGAGCGCCGGTGATAGGCGGAGTTGAGGACAACATTGCGCCGATCGAAGGTCCGGTGGTCAACGGTGGTTCGACGAACGACAACCGTCCGACGATCAGCGGCACGGGCGGGACCGCGGGCGAGAAGGTGTATGTGTACGACAACGGGGTGAAGATCGGCGAAGCCGATGTGCAGCCGGACGGGTCGTGGAGCTTCACGCCTGGGCCGAACACGCAGGGCTGGCCAGAAAAGCTGGACGACAAGGCGCACAAGATCGAGGCGACGAACGTCGACGCGGCGGGCAACGAGAGCGTGAAGTCGAACCCGTTCGAGTTCACGGTGGACACGAAGGCGCCGACGCAATCGGCGACGATCGATGGGGCGTACGACGATGTTGCGATGGACGGCAGCGCGCTGGCGGTGGCCGAGAAGATCGGCAACGGCGGCTACACGAACGACCCGACGCCGCAGCTGAAAGGCCGCCTGGAAGGCGATGCGCTGGGCGCAGGCGAGAAGGTGGTGATCCTGCGCGATGGCGATGTGATTGGCACGGCCACGGTAGCGGCCAATGGCAAGGACTGGACCTTCGACGACGGCGGTCTGATCGACGGCAATGCCTACATCTACGAAGCGCGAGTGGAAGATGCGGCGGGCAACCGTGGCGGCATGTCGGAGAAATTCGTTCTCAACATGGACACCTCTGTGCCGACGCAGAAGCCCACGATCGACAGTGTGTGGGATAACGTTGCGGAGGACGGCGGCGTGCTGGCGGTGGCCGAGAAGATCGGCAACGGCGGTTACACCAACGACTCGCAGCCTGAACTGCGCGGCACGCTGCAAAGCGGCTTGGCGGGCAACGAGAAGGTGGCGGTGTACCGCCTCGAAGAGGGGGGCACCCAGCCAGAGTTCGTGGGCTATGCGAACGTGAACGGCACGAGCTGGACGCTCGTGGACCAGCATGGGGGGATGAGCAACCACAAGAGCTACACCTACACGGCCCGCGTGGAAGACGCGGCGCACAACGTGGGCCCCGACTCGGATGGCTACGGCATCAAGCTGGAGTTGGATGGATCGGACACCCGTGTGTTCATCACGGCGGTCAAGGACGACGAATTGCCTGGCACGGCCGACGTGCCCAACAACGGCTGGACCAACGACACCACGCCGCGACTGGTGGGCAACCTGTCGGCTGCGCTGGCAGCGGGCGAGAAGGTTGTGATCCTGCGCGATGGCGTGGAAATCGGCACGGCCACGGTTGACGGCACGAGTTGGGCCTTCGACGACAGCGGCCTGGAGAACGCCCATGACTACACCTACAAGGCAGTGGTCAAGGATGGGGCGGGCAACCCGGGTGTTGACTCGAACAGTTGGACGATCAGGCTGGACACCGATGTGCCGCAGCAAGAGGTGGTCCTGACGCAGATCGTGGACAACAAGGGTGACAGCCAGGTTCCGGTGACGAGCGGCAGCAGTGCCACCAACACCATCGACGACGACACGCCGCGCCTGGAAGGCACGATCTCGTTGGCGCTCAGTGGCACGGAGGAAGTGCGCATCTTCCGCAATGGGGCGGACATCGGCAAGGCGACGATGAACGCCGACGGCAAGAGCTGGTGGTACCAGGATGCCGGGCTGGGCAACCTGGAGACCTACGACTACGTGGCGTACGTGGTGGATGCCGCGAGCAATGCGAGCGAGCCGTCCAACAGCCTGGGCTTCAAGCTGGACATCAATGTCATTCCGCAAGGGGTGCAGATCCTGCAGGTGCTGGACAACGAGGAGCCGGTGACGGGTTCTGTGTTGAACGACGGCACGACCAACGACGACACGCCGCTGTTGAAGGGGTCGGTGTCGATGGCGCTGGGCGCGGGCGAGGTGGTGGAGATCTACCGCGATAGCGTGAAAATTGGCACGGCCACCGTGACGGGCACGACCTGGGAATATCAGGACAGCGGCCTGTCGGTTGAGCGCGCGTACAACTACGAGGCGCGGGTGGTGAACGCGGCCGGCAACATCACCGGCAAGAGTGATCCGTTCGTGATCAACTTCGACAAGTCGCCGCCGCCGGCGACGGCGGAGATCACTGGTTACCACGACGACTTTGCGCCGCAGACGGGCGACTTCCTGTCGGGCAGCCAGACCAACGACACGACGCCGCTGCTCAAGGGCACGGTGGTGGGTGTGCTGAGTGTTGGTGAGGTGGTGGTGGTGTACCGCGACGGTGTGAAGCTCGGCAACGCCGTGGTGGCCGGTTCAGGCTGGACGTACCAGGACCGCGATCTGGAAGACGGCAAGACCTACGAGTACACGGCGCGCGTGGAAGACGCGGGCGGCAACCAGGGCAAGGTCTCCGACCCGTTCACGCTCACGGTGGATACGACCGTGCCTGGGGCTCCGGTGATTGGAGGCGTTGAAGACGATGTAGCGCCGATCACGGGTCCGGTGGCCGTTGGTGGTTCGACGAACGACAACCGTCCGACGATCAGCGGCACGGGCGGTGTCGTGGGCGAGAAGGTTGTGATTTACGACAACGGGGTGAAGATCGGCGAGGCGGAAGTGCAGCCGGACGGGTCGTGGAGCTTCACGCCTGGGCCGAACACGCAGGGCTGGCCAGAAAAGCTGGACGACAAGGCGCACAAGATCGAGGCGACGAACGTCGACGCGGCGGGCAACGAGAGCGCGAAGTCAAACCTGTTCGAGTTCACGGTGGACACGAGGGCGCCGGAGCAGGCGACGACGATCGAGGGCGTGTACGACGACGTGGCTGCGGACGGCAGCGCGCTGGCGGTGGCCGAGAAGATCGGCAGCGGCGGGTATACGAACGACGAGACGCCGCAGTTGCGCGGCACGCTGAGCGACGTGCTGGGCGCGGGCGAGAAGGTGGTGATCCTGCGCGACGGCAAGGAAATTGGCACGGCCACGGTCAACGGCACGGGCTGGACCTTCGACGACAGCGGCCTGGCCGACGGCAAGACCTACATCTACGAAGCGCGGGTGGAAGACGCGGCGGGCAACCAGGGTGGGGTGTCGCAGGACTACACCGTCCGTGTGGACATGTCTGCGCCGACGCAAAAGCCCGCGATCGACAGCGTGTGGGATGACGTGAACCCGGCGACGGGCGTGGTTGCGAATGATGGAACGACCAACGACACGCAGCCCGAACTGCGCGGTTCGCTGCAAGGCGGCCTTGCGGGCAACGAGAAGGTGGCGGTGTACCGTCTGGAGGCAGGCGGAGCCGAGGTGTTCGTGGGCTATGCGAACGTGAGCGGCACGAGCTGGACGCTGGTGGACGAAAAGGGTGGCGTGAAGAACGACACGGCCTACACCTACACGGCACGCGTCGAAGACGCGGCGGGCAACGTGGGTCCGGTCTCGGACGGCTACAAGATCACGATGCTGTGGGAAGGGCCGGACACGTGGGCGACGATCACGGCTGTGAACGACGACCAGGCGCCGGTGACGGGTCCGGTGGCGAACGACGGCTGGACCAACGACAAGACGCCGCAACTGGTGGGCACGCTGAACGACAAGCTGGCAGCGGGCGAGAAGGTCGTGATCCTGCGCGACGGCGTGGAGATCGGCACGGCCACGATCGACGGCACGGGCCAGGGCTGGACGTACGACGACGGCGGCCTGGACGACGGCCAGAGCTACGTCTACAAGGCCGTGGTCAAGGACGCGGCGGGCAATGCGGGCTCGGACTCGAACACGTGGACGCTCCACGTGGACCTCACGCCGCCGCCGCAGGACGTGGTGCTGACGCAGATCGTGGACAACAAGGGCGACAAGCAGGTTCCGATCAAGAGCGGAGGCAGTGCCGACCCGGCCAACGTCATCGACGACGACACGCCGCGCCTGGAAGGCACGATCTCCAAGGCGCTGAGCGGCACCGAGGAAGTTCACGTCTTCCGCAACGGTGTGGACATCGGTAAGGCGACGACCGGCGCCGACGGTCTGAGCTGGTCGTACGACGACGCCAGCCTGTCGAACGGAGGAAAGTACGACTACGTGGCGCGCGTGGTGGATGCCGCGGGCAACGCGAGCGATCCGTCCAACGGCCTGGGCTTCACGCTGAACACCGACAACATCGTGGTGGGCGTGAGCATCCAACAGGTGATCGACGACAAGGCGCCGGGGCTGGAGGCGGTGCTGAGTGGCGGCACGACCAACGACGACACGCCGCTGCTGAAGGGGTCGGTGACGGTGGCGCTGGGCGCGGGCGAAGTGGTGGAGATCTACCGCGACGGCGTGAAGCTGGGCAACGCGACGCTCACGGGCACGACCTGGGAGTACCAGGACAGCGGCCTGGCGGCCGAGCGCGCGTACAGCTACGAGGCGCGTGTGGTGAACGTGGCGGGCAACAACGTTGGCACGAGCAACGAGTTCGTACTCAACTTCGACAACACGCCGCCGCCGGCGACGGCGCCGATCACGAGCTACTACGACAACTTCGATCCGCTGCAGGGTGACTTCCTGTCCGGCAGCACGACCAACGACACGACGCCGCTGCTGAAGGGCGCGGTGGTGGGTGCGCTGGCTGCGGGCGAAGTGGTGGTGGTGTACCGCGACGGTGTGAAGCTGGGCAACGCCGTGGTGACTGGTTCGGGCTGGACGTACCAGGACAGCGGTCTGGTCGACGGCCATGCCTACAGCTACACGACGCGCGTGGAAGACGCGGGCGGCAACCAGGGCAAGGCCTCCGATCCGTTCACGCTGACGGTGGATACGACGGCGCCGCCACAGACGGTCTCGATTACCGGTTACCTCGATGACCAGGGGGTGAATACGGGCGACTTCGACTTCACGAGCCATCCGGTGACCGACGACAAGACCCCGTTGATCAAGGGCTCGCTCAGCGCAGGCCTGAACGCCGGCGAGCGCGTGGTGATCTACCGCGATGGCGTGGAGATCGACAGTGCCACCGTGACCGGCACCGACTGGACCTACCAGGACAAGGATCTCGACCAGGGCACCGGCAGCCACGTCTACACCGCCAAGGTCGTGGACCTGGCCGGCAACCCGGGCGCCGTGTCCAACGAGGCGACCCTGCGTTTCGAGGACCTGCTCGACCTGCGCGCCGACGACACCGTGGTGCACGAGGCGGCGCTGCCCGGCGGCACCGGCGAGGACTGGCTGCTGGACGACGGCAGCGCCACCAGCGACCTCACGGCCAGCGGCGTCTTCAGCCTCGGCTCGAGCCTGGCCAGCCTGTCGATCACCCTGGGCGGCCAGGACGCCGGCCTCGCGCTGGCGGACCTGAACAGCCTGGTCGGCAGCAAGACCGTGACGGTCGGTGGCGACACCCTGGTCATCACCAACCTGGGCGATGGCCAGTACAGCTACGCCTACACGCTGGGTGCGCCGAAGGCGCACAACACCAGCGGCGGCAACGTGGGCGAGACGAAGTCGAACGATTTCGTGATCACGGTCACCGACAACAACGGCAAGACCCTATCGAAGACCGGCGGCATCACCGTGGTCAACGACGAGGTGCGCGGCGACGACAAGGCCTTCGTCATCGAGATGCCGGACAGCGCCTCGGGCGTGGCGATCACGCTGGTGATCGACGCCTCGGGCAGCATGCTTATAGCGGACGGCGGTACCGATCCCGAGGGTAAGCCGCTCAACCGCTGGCAGCAGGCCAAGTTGTCGCTGGTGCGCCTGCTCGACGAGTACCAGAAAGCCTATCCGGCGGAGACCGAGTACGAGATCAACATCGTCTTGTTCGACGACATCCTCGACTATTCGGGCACCTTCGCCACGATCGCCGAAGCCCGTGCCTTCGTGGCCAGCGCCGAGATGCGGGGCGGCGGCACCTACTACTCGGCCGGGCTGGGCGAGGCCCAGCAGTTGGTGCAGCAGTCGATGGACAACCATCCGGGATGGGACCAGAAGGTCTACTTCGTGACCGACGGCGTGCCGCAGGACGCCGGCGTGCCACAGGCCTGGAAGGACTTCGTCAGCGGTGCCAACCAGGACCTGATCGACGTCTACGGCGTGGCCCTGGGCGACCTGGTCGCCACCCCGGAGGCCGAGGCCAAGATCAAGGCCGCGCTGGTCGAGGGCGACGTCAACGACAAGTTCATCCCGGTCAAGGACCCGGAGGACCTGGCCGACGCGCTGCTCGACACCCTGCCGAGGGTCGAGGGCAACCTGTTCGACTCCATCGACCTGCGCGGCGACGCCCAGAGCGTGGCGCTGGGCGGCGACGGCGGTTTCGAGCTGTCGAAGGTCAAGATCGGCGACACCGTACACGTCTTCGGCGACCAGGACGTCATCACGGTGAACGTGAAGACCGGCTTGACGATGCAGATCGAAAAGAACGGCCACTACACGGTCGTGACCTCGCTGTCGCACCCGGACTTCACCGTCGACATGACCTTCGACGTCAAGGATGCGGACGGCGACACGGCCACCGTGACCGAGCAGATCCGGTTCTTCGGCATCACGGGCGGACGGACAGCCCTGGCCTTGGAGGCCTCCGACACCGACTGGAGCGGGCTGTTGATGGACGGTGGGCCGATGCAGATCGACCTGTCGGCCCTGGGCCTGAAGGCGGCCGACGCGCCCGTCGCTGCCACGACCTCCCCGGCCTCCACGAACCTGGCCGCAACGAGCGAGCTGCTGGTCGACGACAGGGCCCAGCACCACAGCATCCTGTAAACGCCCCAAGCAAGGCGCGGCGGCCCCTCGGCCGCCGCGCTGCGCGCCGAACATCTTCTCGAGAGTCTCATGCAAACAAAAACCTCTTCTTCCCTGGCCCCCGCCCGGCGCTTGCAAGCCGGCAGCGGCTTCCTGGCGTGCGCGCTGTCGGCCCTGTGCCTCGCGACCGCCGCGCCTGCGGCTGTGGCCCAGCAGGGCGCCGTCCGCAACGAGGCGCGCCCCGCCCCGCAGGCCGCAGCGCAAGGGCCGGCCTACCGTCCCGTGCCCGGGGTGGCCGACGACCAGGCGCAGATCGTCTACTTCAGGAGCGCGCCCGCCGCGGCGGGCGCCGTCGATGGCGAGGCCGCGCACGTGTATGTCGACGGTGAGTTCCACACCGCGCTCCAGCCGCATTCGTTCACCCGCTTCTGCGTGCCCAACGGCAGCCATGCGATCGAGGCCTACATCGGCGACGCGCCGAAGTTCGAAGGCAAGCTCGCTCCGCGCACGCGCGTCGCGCTCGAAGGCGGAAAGACCTACTTCGTCGGCGTGTCAGAGAACCGCAGCGGCGATCCGCTGCCGGTGCTCCGCCCCGCCGCCGAGAAGCAGCTCGAAGGCGCCCTGGAGCAGGTGCACTTCGTTCCTCGCGCCAGCACCGTGGTGCCCTGCCGCGAGGTGGCCCAGGTGGCGGCACCCGAGAAGATCCGCTACACGCTCAATGCCGACGTGCTGTTCGTGTTCGCGAAGAGCGACCATGCCTCGATCACGCCGCGCGGCCGTGAGGAGTTGCGCAAGGTCGCCGACGAGATCCGTCAGCACTCGCCGAGCACCGTGACCCGCATCAGCGTGCGCGGCCATGCCGACCCGATCGGCTCGGTGCGGTTCAACAAGCTGCTGTCCGAGCAACGTGCCCGTACGGTGGCCCGCGTGCTGACCGAGGAAGGCATCGCGGGAGAGCGCCTGAGCTTCGAGGGCCTTGGCAGCTCGGAGCCGGTGGTGTCTTGCCCGAGCTCGGGATCGAAGCAGGCGAGCGTGGCCTGCAATGCGCCCAATCGCCGCGTGGAGATTCTCGGAGAAGGGGTGAAGTAGCCGCAGGCCGAGCGCTTTGCAGCATCCGCGCGGTCGAGCGATCGCGCGGCATGGCGTTGACGTCGGTGTCCTCCGCGGACACGGTCAACGCCCTTTTGGTTTCCGAGCGTCGCGACAGCGCTCGCCGGCAAGACACCGGATACGGGGACACGGCACATCGCTGCCCCCGCATGCTTTCAACAAGGACATATTTATGGCGGCAGTGATGGCGCAGGACGAGGCGATCGCGCAAGCGCAGCCTGCGATCGAGGTGGATGAAGAGCAGGACACGCTGCTGGGGGCGGTGCATTGGCTGTGCGCGCACTATGGCCAGAGCCTCAGCGAGGCGGCGCTGCAATCGGGCCTGCCGCGCGAGGCGCGACTGACGCCAACGGTGGCGGTGCGCATGCTCGAGCAGGCCGGCATCGACGCCGGCTGGGTGGAGCGCGATGTGGGCAGCCTGCTCTCCTACCTGTTCCCGGTGGTGGCGTTGCGCAAGGACGGCAAGGCCTGCGTGCTGACCGCGCGCCACGGCAGCGGCAAGGCCGCCACCTACGACATCCTGTTCCCGGAAGCGGGGGGTGTCAGCGTCACCGTGAACGAAAACGACGTCAACGAGTTCTACGGCGGCCACGCGCTGCTGGCCAAGCCGCAGCCGCGGCTGGACGACCGCGCCGGACCGGAGGCCGAGACGGCGCCGGGGCATTGGCTGTTCTCGACCTTGTGGCGCTACCGGCGCTACTACTACAGCGCCGCGCTGGCGGCCCTGCTGATCAACATCCTGACCTTGGCCAGCACCTTCTTCACGATGAACGTGTACGACCGCGTGGTGCCCAACCCGGCCTACGTCACGCTCTGGTCGCTCGCCATCGGCGTGCTGTGCGCGATCGTGTTCGAGTTCAGCGCGCGCCACGTGCGCTCGCACCTGGTCGACGTGGCCGGCAAGAAGGCCGACCTGATCCTGGGCTCCATGTTGTTTCGCAAGCTGCTGGCCACGCGCATGGAGCACAAGCCGGCCTCCTCGGGCTCGTCGGCCAACCAGTTGCGCGAGTTCGAGTCGGTGCGCGACTTCGTGACCTCGGCCACCATCTCGACCTTGTCCGACCTGCCGTTCTGCCTGCTGTTCGTGGGCATCATCGCGCTGATCGGCGGGCCCCTGGCCCTGGTGCCGCTGGCCTCGATCCCGGTCATCATCCTGCTCAGCGTGGCCATCCAGTGGCCCCTGGCCCGCGTGATGCAGGAGAACCTGCGCGAGGGCTCGCTGAAGCAGGGCCTGCTGATCGAGTCGATCGAGGGCATGGAGTCGCTCAAGGCCGTGCGCGGCGAGGGCGTCATGCAGCAGAAGTGGGAAAACTTCAGCGCCTTGGCCGCCACCAGCTCGATGAAGTCGCGCGCGCTGTCCAGCCTGGCGGTGAACACGGTGACCTTCATCCAGCAGATCCAGACCGTGATCCTCGTGACCTGGGGCGTCTACCTGATCCACGAAGGCACGCTGAGCATGGGCGCGCTGTTCGGCACCGTCATCCTGGCCGGGCGCTCGACCGCGCCGCTGGCCGCGGTGGTCGGCCTGGCGGTGCGCTTCCAGCAGGCCAAGACGGCGCTGACCTCGCTCAACCAGGTGATGGCCCGGCCCTCCGACCGGGCGCCCGACCGCCGCTACCTCGCCAAGCCCGACTTCGCGGGCTAGATCACGCTCAAGCGCATCAACTTCGCCTACCCGGCGCCGCCGATGCAGCCGTCGCCGCCGGTGCTGCAGGGCGTCAGCCTCGATATCCGGCCGGGCGAGCGCGTCGGCGTGCTCGGCAACATCGGCAGCGGCAAGTCGACCCTGCTGCGCATCATGGCGGCCCTCTACCAGCCCACCGGCGGCCAGGTGCTGATGGACGGTGTCGACGTCGGCCAGATCGACCCGGCCGACGTGCGCGCGGCGGTGGGCATGCTGAGCCAGGAGCCGCGCCTGTTCCACGGCACCCTTCGCGACAACGTGACCATCGGCGATCCGGGCGCGAGCACGGCGGACTTCCTGCAGGTGGCGCGCCTGACCGGCCTCGACGCCATCGCGGCACGCCATCCGCGCGGCTACGACATGCCCATCGGCGAAGGCGGACAGGGCCTGTCGGGCGGCCAGCGCCAGCTGGTGGCGCTGGCCCGCTGCCTGCTGCTGCGCCCGCGCATCCTGCTGATGGACGAGCCCACCAGCTCGATGGACCTGCAGACCGAGCACTACTTCCTGCGCCGCATGGCGGCGGCCACCCAGGGCCAGACCGTGGTCGTGGCCACGCACCGGCTGTCGGTGCTCGACCTGGTCGACCGCATCGTCGTCATGGATGCCGATGGCAAGGTCTTCCTGGACGGGCCGAAGGCGGTGGTGCTGGAACGCCTGCGCACCAGCGGGAACGCTGCCAACAACAGCGCGGCCAACAACGGCCGAGCACAAGGAAGCCAGGCATGAACGAAGCCAACACGGTCGCCCTCGCGACCCCCACGCCGCCGGCCACCCCGGCGGCCCGCGGCCCCAGCGGCCGGGCCCGCGCCGAGGACCTCGCCTTCGTGCAGGACCTGCGCGAAGCGATGCTGGTCCAGAAGACGCCCGGCAGCCTGCTGGTGCTGTACCTGATCGCGACCATCCTCGTGGTGACCGTGGTCTGGGCGCATCTCGCGCGCGTCGAAGAGATCACGCACGGCGAAGGCCGGGTGATCCCGGCCAGCCGCGAGCAGATCATCCAGAGCCTGGAGGGCGGCATCCTGGAAACCATGAACGTCGCGGAAGGCGACATCGTCGAGAAGGGCCAGGTCCTGCTCGAGATCGATCCGACCCGCGCCGGCGCGTCCTACCGCGAGGGGCTGTCGAAGGTGCTGGCCCTCAAGGCCTCGATCGCCCGGCTGCGCGCCGAGGCCTACCAGACGCCGCTGGACTTCCCGGCCGACGTGAAGGCGGTGCCCTCGATCGTGCGTGACGAGACCCAGGCCTTCAACGCCCGGCGCCAGACCTTGAACGAGAGCGTCCAGGCCTTGCAGCGCAGCCTGCAATTGGCCGAAAAGGAAATCTCGCTGTCCGAGCCGCTGTCCGCCCGTGGGCTGATGTCGGAAGTGGAAATCCTGCGCATGAAGCGCCAGGCCAACGACTTCCGCCTGCAGATCGCCGAGCGCCAGAACAAGTTCAGGGCCGACGCCAACGCGGAGCTGACGCGCTACGAGGGCGAGCTCGCGCAGTCGAAGGAGAACGTCGGTGCCCGCGAGGACGTGATGAACCGCACCACGGTCAGGGCCCCGGTTCGAGGCACGGTGAAGAACATCCGCGTGACCACCATCGGCGGCGTGATCCAGCAAGGCGCGGACATCATGGAGATCGTGCCGCTGGAGGACCAGTTGTTGGTCGAAGCCAAGATCAAGCCCTCGGACGTGGCCTTCGTGCGCCCGGGGCTGCCGGCGACCGTGAAGATCTCGGCCTACGACTACGCGATCTACGGTGGCCTCAAGGGCACGGTCGAGCACCTGAGCCCGGACACGCTGAAGGACGACGAGAAGGCCCGCGCGGGCCGGGCCGACGCAACCTACTACCGGCTGCTGGTGCGCACCGACCGCGCAGCGTTGTCTGCCGGCGGCAAGGAGTTCCCGATCATCCCGGGGATGACGGCCACGGCGGAAATCCGCACGGGCGAGAAGACGATCCTGAGCTACCTGCTGAAGCCGGTGCTGAAGGCGCGTGAAGCCTTCCGGGAGCGTTGAGCGTGAGGAATTCCGAACTCAGGAAGCGCTCGCCGGGCGCGCCGACCGTGGGGCACCGACTGGCGCGCGCCATGGTGTTGCTGCCCTTGTCGCTGGGCGCACAGGCCATGGCCCAGGACGCCAACCCGGAGCCGCCGCGGGTGCTCGAGTGGGGCCGCTTTGCCGATGACGGCCCGGCGGCCGTTGCCAAGCCGGTGGTGCCAGCGCCGGTGATCCGGGCCGCGCCGGTGGCACCCGTGGCGCCAACGCCTGCGCCGCCGCCTGACAGCGCGTCAGCAGCTGCACCGGCGACCCCTCCGCCGCCGCCCTTGGCGAAGGCGGAACCGACCCCGCCGGCACCCGAGAAACTGTGGACCGACGGCGCACCCGCCCCGGTCGGCGCTGCACAAGACATGCCGGCCACGGCCGCCGCCCCGGCCCCTGCGCCCATCGCCGCCGGCAGCCCGGCGCCGGGCGACGATCGGGCGCACGAGTTCCTCGAGCGCATGGTCGCCAAGGCCCTGGCGGCCAGCCCCGACGTGCGCGAGGCCACCGCCAAGTGGGAGGCCTCCCGCTTCGACATCGACGAGGCCAAGGGCCAGCGCTGGCCGCAGCTGCAGGTCGGGGTGGCGTCGCCTTCGGCGACCTTCGGCAGCGGCACCAACGACACCTCCCGCGACGCCTACGGCAACGTGCAGCTGACGACGCCGGTGTACGACTGGGGGCGCATCAGCCGCACCGTCGAGAGCCGCACCGAGACCGCCAGCGCGGCGCGCGAACAGATGCTGCAGGTGCGCCAGCAGGTGGCCTACGACACCGTCAATTCGCTGATCGAGCTGCGCCGCAACCAGCAAGCGATGGTGCTCAGCGATGCGTACGTCGCCCGCATGACCGAACTGGTCGAGATGCTGGCCGAGATCGTCAAGAGCGACCGAGGCCGCGACAGCGAACTGGTTCAGGCGCGCGGGCGCCGCCTGCAGGCCCTGGCGACCCGCGACCTGGTGGCGGCGAGGATGCGCGAGGTCGAGATCAACCTGGCCAAGCTGGTCGGCGAAGAGGTCAGGCTGCCGCCGCAGCTGGCATGGCACACGCCGGTGGTTGACGTCCAGGAGGCGTTGCTCGCGGCGCCCGAGCATCCCGCACTGCGCCAGGCGCGCGCCGAGGCCAAGGCGGCGAACCTGTATGCGAAATCGGTACATGCGGCGCGCTACCCGCAGCTCAACTGGGTGGTGTCGAAGTCCACGCAGCAGGACATCTACGGCAACACCCAGCCATGGTCGACCGGGCTGTCGGTGCAGTGGAACGCCTTCCAGGGCGGTTCGGCGGCCGCGGCCGAGCGGGCCGCCTTCGGCCGCGCACAGGCCGGCGAAGAGAAGGCGATGGCCGCCACGCGCGACCTCGAGTACCGGCTGCGGACCTCGGCCCAACAGCGCGACGCCGCGCTGAGCCGGGCCGAGGAGTACACGCCATTGATCAAGGACTCCGACCGCGTGCGCAAGATCTTCTACGAGCAGTGGTACCACCTCGGACGGCGCACCCTGCTGGACGTGCTGATCGCCGAGAACGACCACTACAACAACCAGATCGCGCAGGTGAACAGCCGGTACGACGGGGAGGGGGCGGATCTGCGGATTCGGGCGGACGCAGCGATCCTGCTGCCCTGGCTAGGGGCGGGAGAGGGCGGCTAGACCCCGCCGGAGCGCAGCGTCACCGGCCCTCGCGGCGTATCGAAAGTCGCCCGCAGGTCCGGTGGCCCCGTTGTCAGCGCCACCTCTGACAACCCGATCGTCCCCAACGCCGCCCCCAGGTCCCCCGCCCGCGGATGCGACAACTCCAGCGCCCGCAGCACGACGCCGGAGTCGCCCATGCTGTCGGTCGGATGCACGGGCCCCCATTCGATCAGCGTCGGCAGCGCGCCGTAGAAAAGCCGCTGGCCGTCGTCGCGCACCGTGATCCGCCAGGCGAGGCGGCCGGCCGGCGTGTCGCGTGAGGCCTCGATGACGTGGCCACGGTCGATGCGCAGCGCGGCCAGCCGATGCACGGCCGCCTCGATGTCCGGCACTTCGGCCACGAAGTGCACCAGCCGCGGGCCGTGGCGCGCCAGCGCGGCCTGCAGGGCGCCGTCGTCGAGGTCGAACCAGCGGTGGCGGGCGCCGCCGGCGCGCGTCGGCTTGGCCCGCGGATCGATCGCGATGATCTCGAAGTAGGCGCGCGGGAAGGCGGCCGATCCGATCTTCAGCAATCGGTTGTGCGTGCCCATCAGCGGATGGATGCCGCCGGGGCCGGGCACCACGCCGAAGGTCGCTTCGCACCAGCGCACCCCCTCGTCGAGGCTGCGGGCCGCCAGCACGAGGTGGTCGATGCGCGTCGGCATGGTGCGGGCCGTTTCAGCGCGGCGTGGTCGTCAGAGCATCACGGTGCCGTCGACGCAGGTCACCGAGTCGCCGCCGACCCACACCTGGCCGTCGGCGTCGCGCTGGATGTGCACGCGGCCGGCGCGCCCCAGCGTCTGGCCTTGCGCCGCGACATAGCGTTCGGGCAGGTAGCCGTCGGCGATCAGCCACTGCGCCAGGCTGGCGTTGAAGCTGCCCGTGACCGGGTCTTCCTCGATGCCGACCGGTGCCGCGAAGGCGCGCACCTCGATGTCGGCCGAAGCTTCTTCGGTGCGCGCGAAGGCCCGCGCCTCGCGGTTCGAGCGCGCGATCAGCACCGGCGAGGCGGCCGACGACGGCAGGCCCGCGACACCGACCTTCTGGCCCAGCTCGCGCAGCGCGCGGTGGTCGGGCTTGAGCGTGAGCACGGTGTCGGCATCGGCCAGCAGCAGCCCCAGCCAGGCGGGCCCGTTGTCGAGCAGCTGGGCGGTGACGATCTGTTGCGCCTTCAGCCCCAGCGCGGCTGCGACCTTGGCCAGCAGGGTCGGGCTCGGCGCGATGCGCCGCACCGGCGGCGCGGCGAAGGCCAGGCGCTCGCCCTCGCGCCGGATCGGCACCAGCCCCACCGTGCTTTGCTGCACGATGTGGCCGGCCGCCTTCGGCTTGCCGCCGGCCTGCAGCCAGGCATGGCAGCTGCCGAGCGTCGGATGGCCCGCGAAGGGCAGTTCGCCGCCCGGCGTGAAGATGCGTACCCGGTAGTCGGCCGTCGGCTCGGTCGGCGGCAGCACGAAGGTGGTCTCCGACAGGTTGGTCCAGGCGGCGAAGCGCTGCATCGCGGCGTCGTCGATGCCGCTGCCGTCGAGAACGACCGCGAGCGGATTGCCGAAATAAGGCGTCGACGTGAAGACGTCGACCTGCTTGAAGGGGCGGGAGATCATGGGAGTCATTCGAGGGCGAGATCGAGCACGCCGCGGGCGCCGGCGCGGGTGCGCAGGTCGGCGAACCAGCGCTCGACATGGGGCCAGGCGGGCCGCGTGTATTCGGTCTGGGGCAGCCCGAACCAGCGGTGCGCCTCGCAGCCGACAGGGATGTCGGCCATCGTGAAGCTGTCGCCGCACATGAACGGGCGATCGGCGAGATGGGCGTCGAGCAGCGCGAACAGCGGCTCGGTGGCATGCACCGAATAGGCGATCGCCTCGGGCTGCCGCTGCTCGGGCGGCGTGCGGATCCATTGCCTGAAGGCGCCGCCGCTGACCGGGTTCAGGGTGGTCTGCTGCCAGTCCATCCAGCGCTCGGCATCGAAGCGGGCGGCCAGCGGCTCCGGGTAGAGCTTGCCGGGCGAGTGCTTGGCGCACAGGTAGCGCACGATCACGTTCGACTCCCACAGCGTGACCCGGTCGGCGCCCTCGCCGTCGTCGATGGTCGGCACCATGGCGTTCGGGTTGAGCTGCAGGTATTCGGGCGTCTGCACCACGCCGAAGCGGCCGCCCGCCTCGGTGCGCTGGAAGTCGAGGCCGAGTTCCTGGGCGCACCAGACCACCTTGCGCACGTTGATGGAGCTGATGCGCCCCCAGATGTTGAGCATTGTCAGATTCCCTTCGATGGGCGTTCGAGCAGAAGAAGGCGCAGCGCCAGCCCCGCCATCATCGCAGCCAGCAGTCCTCGCTGGAAGCCGGCGGCGCCGCGTTTTTGCAGCCAGCGGCCGACCTGCCCGCTGCAGGCGCCGAGCACGGTGTTGAAGAGCAGGCCGGCCAGCGACAGGGTGATGCCCAGCAGCACCAGCTGCATCGGCACGCTGCCGCGCGCGGGATCGACGAACTGCGGCAGGAACACCATGAAGAACAGCAGCGCCTTCGGATTCACCAGGTTGTTGAGCCAGGCGCTGCGCACCACGCGCGCGAAGCTGGCGGCGTCGGTCTGCGCCTTCGGGGGCACGCTGCCGGCACGCAGCGCCTGCCAGGCCAGCCACAGCAGGTAGAGCGCGCCGGCGTAGCGCAGCAGGTCGAAGGCGGGCGGCCAGGCCGCCACCAGCGCCGTGACGCCGGTCGCCGCCGACACGGTGTGCACGAGGTCCGCCGCGGCGATGCCGAGTCCGGCCGCGAGGCCGGCGCGCGGCCCCATCGAGACGCCGTGCGAGAGCACGAAGGCCATGTTGGGCCCGGGCGAGACGAACAGCGCCAGCACCGCGAGCAGAAACAGCAGGTAGCTGCCGGCGTCGATCATCGCGGCGGGCTGCGGGGCGGTATCAGGCGGGGCTGGCGGCCAGCTGCCGCTGCACCTCGGCCGCCAGATGGTGGGCCAGCTGTTCGCGCACGACCTCGGCCAGGGCCGCGATCGCGGTGTCGATCTCGTCGACGCTGGCGGTCACGAAGGACAGGCGCAAGGTGCGCGGATCGCCCTGGCCGGCATAGAAGGGCGCCCCCGGCACGAAGGCCACGCCGCGCTCCACCGCCTTGGGCAGCAGGGCGACCGTGTCGATGCCCTCGGGCAGGCGCACCCACAGGAACATGCCGCCGGCCGGCTTGTCGAACTCGACCGACAGGCCTTTCATCTCGCGCTGCAGCGCCGCCACCATGGCGTCGCACTGGCGCTTGTAGAGCGCGCGGATGGTCGGCACGTGGCGCGACAGGAAGCCGTCCTTCATGACCTCATGGACCATGCGCTGGTTGAAGCTCGGCGAATGCAGGTCGGCCGCCTGCTTGGCCTGCAGCAGCTTGGGGAAGATCGCCTTGGGCGCCACCATGAAGCCCAGGCGCAGGCCGGGTGCCAGCACCTTCGAGAACGAGCCCAGGTAGATGCAGCCTTCCGGGTTGCGGGCCGTGAGCGGCAGTGCCGGCGCCTGGTCGAACCAGAGCTCGCCGTAGGGGTTGTCCTCGACGATCGGCAGGCCGGCCTTGGCGGCCGCCGCCGACACCGCGGCGCGGCGCTCCTCGGTCATGGTGCGGCCGGTCGGGTTCTGGAAGTTGGGCAGCAGGTAGATGAAGCGCGCGTCCTGCGCCTTGCCGACCATGTCGTCGACCACCACGCCCTCGCTGTCGCTGGCGACGCTGACCGGCTCCGGCTCCATCGGCGAGAAGGCCTGCAGCGCGCCGAGGTAGGTCGGCGTCTCGACCAGCACCCGGCTGCCCGGGTCGAGCAGCACCTTGGCGACCAGGTCCAGGCCCTGCTGCGAGCCGGTGGTGATCAGCACCTGGGCCGGGTCCACCGGCCATGGCAGCATCGCGGCCACGGCTTCGCGCAGCGGGCTGTAGCCTTCGCTCGCGCCGTACTGCAGCGCGGCCTGGCCGTCCTTGTGCAGCACTTCGGCGCAGGCTTCGGCGAAGGCGTTGATCGGGAAGGCCTTGGGCGAGGGCAGGCCGCCGGCCAGGCTGATGATGCCGGGGCGTTCGGTGACCTTGAGGATTTCACGCAGCACCGAAGGATTCATCTTTTCGGCGCGGGCGGCGAGTTTCCAGTTCATGTGGTTTCCTTTGCAGTGCGAGAGACTAACGGGAGGCCGCGGCGGCGACCAGCGGGGCGCGCGGCTGGGACAGCTTCTTGCCTGCGACCACGGTGGCCACCACGGCCGCGGCGAAGGCGAGGGTGACGACATCGAGCGGCTCGCCGAGTAGCGGCACGGCCGCCAGGATCGAGAGAAAGGGCTGCAGCAACTGGGTCTGGCTGACACGCAGGGCGCCGCCCATGGCCAGGCCGCGGTACCAGGCGAAGAAGCCCATCCACATCGAGAACACGCCGACGTAGACGAAGCCGACCCAGGCCGACGGCGCCACCGGCTGTTCGGGCCACAGCAGCAGGGTGCCGGGCAAGGTCACAGGGAGCGCCATCACGCAGACCCAGCAGATCACGCGCTCGGCGCCGAGCGCCGGCGTCACCTGGGCGCCGTAGATGTAGCCCAGCGATGCCGCGACGACCGCGCCCACCAGCAGCACGTCGGCCCACTCGAAGCCGAAGCCGCCGCCGTGCGACTGGGCCCGCAGCAGCGAGAACGCAACCACCAGCCCGCTGCCGGCGATGGCGCAGAGCCAGAAGCCCAGGCGCGCGCGCTGGTGCAGCACCCAGGCGGCGCAGGCCGCGGTCACGAGCGGCAGCAGGGCGGTGATCACCGCGGCGTGGCTGGCACTGACCACGCGCAGCGCATAGGCCAGCAGCAGCGGGTAGCCGACCGCATTGCCGAGCACCGCCATGGCCAGCGGCTTCCAGTGCACGCGCTGCGGTCGCGGCGAGCGGGTGGCGAGCAGGAACAGCACCGACAGCACGCCGGCCAGTGCCGCCCGCCCGAGCGTCACGAACCAGGGAGACAGCTGCGGGGCGGCCTGCGTCCCGGTCGCCAGCCGGGTCATCGGCAGCGTCACGGCGAAGAAGACCACGCCCAGCACGCCCAGCCACATGCCGAGGGTTTCGTCCTTGATCTTTTTCATGCGCCCGCCATCCACCAGGCCGTGAGCGCCAACAGGGCCGCCATGGCGCGGTTGAACCACAGCAGGCGCTGTCCCTGGGCCAGCCAATGGCGCAGCACGGCACCGGCCAGCGCATAGAGGAAGTTGCTGGTGAAGGCATAGACCAGCATCACCGGGGCCACGATCGCGTAGCGCTGCAGGGCATCGGGCTGGCCGGCGATGAAGTTGGCGACCAGCGTCAGCGCCAGCAGCCAGGCCTTGATGTTGAGGAACTGGAGCATCACCCCCTGCTTGAAGCCGACCCGCAACTGCGCGCCGTCGGCCTGCCCGAGGGTGCGGCTGCCGCTGAGCTTCCAGGCCAGCCAGAGCAGGTAGGCGATGCCGAAGGCCTTGATGGCCCAGCGCAGCGAAGGCGCCGCGACCACCAGGGCGCCGATGCCGGCCGCACACATGGCGAGCAGCAGGCTCCAGCCGACCGGCACGGCCCAGACGAAGCGCATGGCGCGCGGCAGGCCGCCGTTGGCAGCCAGCGCGGTCGACAGCGTGGTGTTGGGCCCCGGCGAGAAACTCATCGCCGTGGCCAACACCAGCAGCGCAGTGAATTCTTGCCAGTTCATGGGACACACTTTAAACTCATGACCATTACAGTACCGATACAGATAAACAAACATGAGATCTGTCTGTATCGGTCGGTTCATTGACACAGAGCAAGACCCGTCATGCTGACACGAACTTCCGCCCAGTCGCTGACCGGGCAGCTCGCCGACCGGTTTTCCGAGCGCATCCGCAACCGCCTGCTGCCGCCCGGCGCGCGGCTTCCCTCGGTGCGGGAGTGTGCGCGCCAGCAGGGCGTGAGCCCGCACACCGTGGTGGCCGCCTACGATCAGTTGCTGGCCCAGGGCCTGGTCGAGGCGCGTCGCCAGCGCGGCTTCTACGTGCGCGATT
Source organism: Variovorax davisae (assembly GCF_030316845.1). GTDB lineage: Bacteria > Pseudomonadota > Gammaproteobacteria > Burkholderiales > Burkholderiaceae_C > Variovorax > Variovorax davisae. Next base: position 5,223 of record NZ_JASZYS010000023.1, on the reverse strand, counting down.
CGGGCGCGGCCGCGGGGGCGCCGCTCGACCCCGCCGGCGCCGCTGGCCCGGCGCCGGCCCAGCCGCCGGCGCCCCTGGTGGCGGCCGACGCCAGCGCGCTCATCCGCGGCATGTTCCATCGGCCGAGCGACAAGCCGCAGCCCGGCATGGGCGTCTTTCCGCCCGACTGGCTCGAATCGACCTTCATGCCGGCGGCGGTGCGCCGCGTGACTAGCGGCAAGGCGCTGCAGGAGCTGTCGCTGCAGTATGGCGAGCCGGCGGGCGACGGCAGCCTGCGGCGCAGCCTGTCGACCCGGCTGGCCGCCATCAGCGTGCCGGCCGCGCCCGAGCAGATCGTGACCACCATCGGCGCCACCCATGCGCTCGACATCGTGAGCCGCACCCTGCTGCGGCCCGGTGATCCGGTGATGGTCGAGGAGCCGGGCTGGGCGCTCGAGTTCGCGCGCCTCGAGGCGCTGGGCATGCGCATCCTGCCGGTGCCGCGCAAGGCCGACGGCCCCGACCTGGAGGTGATGGAGCGCTACTGCACCGCCGGCGACACCCACAAGCCGAAGCTGTTCGTCAGCGTGAGCGTGCTGCACAACCCGACCGGCTACAGCCTGACGCCGGGCAGCGCGCACCGCGTGCTGCAGCTCGCCAACCGGCACGACTTCCACATCGTCGAGGACGACACCTACAGCCACCTGGCGCCCGAGCACGCGACCCGGCTCTGCGCGATGGACGGCCTGCAGCGCACCATCTACGTCGGCGGCTTCGCCAAGATCCTGGCCCCCAACTGGCGCATCGGCTTCATGGCCGCCTCGCCGGTGCTGATCGGCCGCCTGCTCGAGACCAAGCTGCTCGCCACCCTGACCTCGCCCGCGCTGTTCGAGCGGGCGCTGGCCTGGTGCATCGATCAGGGCCAGCTGCGCCGGCATGCCGAGCGGGTGCGCGTCAGGCTGGACGCCGCCCGCGGCCGCACGGTCAAGCTGGCGCTGGCGGCCGGCTGCACGCTGGCCTCGGAGCCGGCCGGCCTGTTCGGCTGGGTCGACACCGGTGTCGACACCGACGCGCTGACCCAGCGCATGCTCGACGAGGGCTACCTGCTGGCGCCGGGCTCGCTGTTCCATGCCCGGCGGCCGCCGACCACGCTGATGCGGATCAACTTCGCCACCGCGCAAGACGCGACCTTCTGGAAGGTGTTCGCCAGGATCCGCGACCAGATCTGAGCGGCCGGACCGGCGCTCGCACTCAGAGCAGGGCGTCGGGCGCGAGGGGGCCGAAGAGCTTGACCAGCGCCCGCAGGCCGGCGCTGGTGTCGGGCTCGCTGGTGGCGTTTTCGAGGCCACTGCCTTCGGGCGCCTGCCAGATCAGGCGGCCATCGCTGCGCACCACGTGCCAGGCGCCTTCGCGCATCGCCTGCTCGATCTTCTGGCCGGCCGCGCGCGACAGCGCATCGCTGCGCACCAGCACCGCGATCTCGGTGTTCTGGTGCTGCGAGCGCAGGTCCAGGTTCATCGATCCGACCACCAGCAGCCGGCCATCGATCACCAGCACCTTCGAATGGAGCATCGAGCGCGACGCGCCCGGCGCGCTGCCCGTGCCGCTGCCTGAACCGAAGGCGCTGCCGAGCCCGGCCTGCTCGCTGCGCAGTTCGTAGAGCTCCACGCCCATCGCGAGCAGTTCGTCGCGGTGCCGCGCGTAGCCCACGTGGGCCACGGGCGCATCGTTCGACGCCAGCGAATTGGTCAGCACGCGGATGCGCACCCCGCGAGACCGCGCCGTGGCGAAGGCCTGCTTCATGTCGGCCCCGGGCACGAAATAGGGCGAGATGACCAGCAGGTCGCTGCGGGCCTGGCTGATCAGCTGCAGCAGTCCGTCGACCACCGTCTCGCCATCGGCCGCGGCGTCGGCGGCGGCAGCGAGCGAACTGTCGCTTTTCGGGGCGGAGGTCGGCGGACGCCGGCCCGGCTGCGCCACCGTGAGTCCGGGCGCCTTGCCGGCATCGGAGGACTGGGCGCCGTCCGGCGGGATCTTGCCGGGCTTGTCGGCCAGCACGAGCGCCGGGGCCCAGACGAAATCGGCGCTGCGAAGGTCCATCGGCTGTTCGTCCCATACCTGGGTGCGGACCTCGGAGGCTGGAGCGCCCGGTGCACCCCCCGCCGGCGATGCGTCACCGGCCTGGCGTTCGCGCTCGGCCTTGGCGTCGGCGCGCGCCTGCTCGCGGATCTGGTCCAGTTCCTTGGCTGTCACCAGCGACTGCACCGGGTAGGCACGCTCGTTGTTCCAGTAGGCGTCGAAGCTGCGCGACAGGTCCCGCACCAGCGGCCCCGCCACCAGCACGTCGAGATCGATGAAGTTGCCCTTGCGGTCCTTGCCGAAGTAGGCGTCGCCGAGGTTGCGGCCGCCGGCCACCGCCAGCACGTTGTCGGCGATGAACAGCTTGTTGTGCATGCGCTGCTGGATCCGCGCGGCATCGTCGATCGAGCCGAACAGCCGGCCCAGCGTCGAGGCGCGGGCGCCCGCCAGCGGATTGAACATCCGCATCTCGACGTTCGGCACCAGCGCCATCCGCATCACGACCGCGTCCCGGCCGGTGCTGTGCAGGTCGTCGAGCAGGATCCGCACCCGCACGCCGCGCTCGGCGGCTTCGCGCACCGCCTTCAGCAGCCGGGCCGTGCTGGCATCGGCGTGGATCGCGTAGTACTGCAGGTCCAGCGTCTTGCGCGCGCCCTCGACCAGCGCCAGGCGGCTGCCGTAGGCGGCCTGCGGCCCGTCGAGCAGCACGAAGCCGGACTCGTGGCGGGTGCCGGCGGCGCCCCGCCGCTGCTGCACCAGGTCGCCGAGCGGGGTCGAAGCGGGAGCGGCGAGCGCGGTCGAGACCGGCCGGTCGACGTTCTTGGGCAGTTCCGCGCAACCCACGAAGCCCAGGGTGAAGACGAGCGCGAGGCAGGCGGCGGGTCGCCGGAGGGCGGTTCGAAGGGACATGCGGCGTGCAGGGAGCCAGGAGATCGCTATATATAGAGCGATGCCGTTGGGCCCCGCGTCGGACAAAGCCTCCGCTAGCTTGCAGACCCGAGCGCTTCCCAGCGCTCCAGCGCGGCCATCAGCTCCTCGTCGATCCGCGCGTGGCGCTCGCCGAGCTCGGCCGCGCGCGAGGCATCGGTGGCGTAGATCGCGCCGCCGTCGAGCGCCAGGACCTCGCTGATCCGCTTCTGCTCCTCCTCCAGCTCGGCGATCCGGGCCGGCAGGGTTTCGAGTTCGCGCTGTTCCTTGTAGCTGAGCTTCTTGCGGGCGGCGGCGGCGGGCTTGGCGGCGGCCGCGGGAGACGGCGCAGTGGCCGGGACGGCGGCCGCCGCCGGCGGTGGTGCCGCCGCGGCGCGCTGCTGCGCGATCTCGCGGGCGCGCTTGGACTGCGTCAGCCAGTCCTGCACGCTGCCCTCGTACTCGCGCCAGCGGCCGTCGCCCTCAAAGGCGATGGTGCTGGTCACCACGTTGTCGAGGAAGGTCCGGTCATGGCTCACCAGGAACACGGTGCCGTCGTAGTTCTGCAGCAGGTCCTCGAGCAGCTCCAGCGTGTCGATGTCGAGGTCGTTGGTCGGCTCGTCGAGCACGAGCACGTTGGCCGGCCGCGCGAACAGGCGGGCCAGCAGCAGCCGGTTGCGCTCGCCGCCGCTCAGCGAGCGCACCGGCGAATGGGCGCGCGCCGGCGAGAACAGGAAGTCCGCCAGATAGCTCTTGACGTGCTTGCGCTGGTTGCCGATCTCGATCCATTCGCTGCCCGGGCTGATGAAGTCCTCCAGCGTGGCATCCAGGTTCAGCGCATTGCGCATCTGGTCGAAGTAGGCCACCTGCAGGTTGGCGCCGCGGCGGATCTTGCCGGCATCGGGCTCGAGTTCGCCGAGGATCAGCTTCAGCAGCGTGGTCTTGCCGGCGCCGTTGGGGCCGATCAGGCCGACCTTGTCGCCGCGCAGGATGGTGCCGGTGAAGCCGCGGATCACGGTCTTGTCGCCGAAGGACTTCGACGCCTCGGTCAGTTCCGCCACGATCTTGCCGCTGGCCTGGCCCGAGGCCACGTCCATGTTCACGCTGCCCTGCACCTCGCGCCGCGACTGACGGTTGGCGCGCAGCTCCTGCAGCCGGCTGATGCGGCTCTGGCTGCGCGTGCGGCGCGCCTCGACGCCCTTGCGGATCCAGATCTCCTCTTGCGCCAGCAGCTTGTCGGCCTTGGCGTTGATCACGGCTTCCTGGGCGAGCTGCTCTTCCTTCTGCAAGAGGTACTGCTCGAAATTGCCTGGATAGGAGCCCAGCTTGCCGCGGTCGAGCTCGACGATGCGGGTGGCGACCCGGTTCAGGAAGCTGCGGTCGTGGGTGATGGTGACCACGCTGCCCTTGAAGTCGATCAGCAGTTGCTCCAGCCACTCGATCGAATCGAGGTCCAGGTGGTTGGTGGGCTCGTCGAGCAGCAGCACGTCGGGGGCCGCCACCAGCGCCTGCGCCAGGGCGACCCGCTTGCGGGTGCCGCCCGAGAGCGAGCCGACGCGGGCGGCGCCGTCGAGATGCAGCCGATGCAGCGTCTCCTCCACGCGCTGCTCCCAGTTCCAGGCATCGAAGGCCTCGATCTGGGATTGCAGGGCGTCCAGGTCCAGCCCGGGCGCGCCCGACAGGTACTGGTCGCGGATCGCGATCACTTCGCCCAGGCCTGCGCTGGCGGCCGTGAAGACGTCCGCGTCCATGTCCAGCACGGGCTCCTGGGCGACATAGGTCACGCGCACGTTCTGTTGTATCTGGAGCGTGCCGTCGTCGGGCTTCTCGAGGCCGGCAAGTATCTTGAGCAGCGAGGACTTGCCGGCGCCGTTGCGCCCAATGAGGCCGATGCGCTCCGCTTCGATGAGTGAGAAGTCCGCATGGTCGAGCAGCGGGACGTGGCCGAACGCGAGTTGCGCGTCGAGGAGTGTGATGAGTGCCATGTGGGAGCGATTATCGGAGCGAAGCGCGGGATGGCCTTCGAAAATGGCATATACTCGTGGGCTCGGCTCAAGACGCGTTGGCAACTTCGCAGCAAGGCCGGGGCGTCGGGCCGGAAGGCAAGACAAAAAAGGCCCTTCGGTCTTGATCTGGTTCTAAAAACTATGTCATAATCGAAGGCTCCGCTCAAAACGACGGTGACGAAGCAGCTTCCGGGTTGCGAGTTGTTCGAAGTGAGCGGCGGGAAAGAAAAAGCCTCTCGAGGTTGACGAAGTT
>NZ_JASZYS010000022.1 GCF_030316845.1 Variovorax davisae | reverse complement strand
ACTTGAGCGTGCGCTCCTTGACCTGCGCCTGCGCGCCGGCCAGGGCCAGCACCGCCGACAGGGCCACCAGGGTGTTGCGTGCGATGTGCTTCATGAAGAGTCTCCTTGGGTCTTGTGTCGTGGCCCCCGGACGGGCCGGTCCGGCGCGATCATAGTGAACTGTCGGTCAACCTGTCGTGCAGCTCGGCCGGCCATGCGTGGCTGTCGACCATGACCGACGAGCAGGCGCTCGAGCTGGTGGCGCGCCAGGGTTTCGGCAAGCCCGAGGACTACGGCCCCAAGGCCCCGACGACGGTGAAGGCGCTGCTGGTCTTCCTGCGCGCGGCGCGCAAGCGCGGCTTCAGCATGATCAACGAGGTGTTCGCGCCGGCCATGACGGCGATGGCGGCGCCGGTGCGCAGCGGCAACGGCGCCGTGATCGGCGTGATCACGATCGCCGGCCCGCTGGTGCGGCTGACCGAGGCGCGGATGCTGGCGCTGGGCCCGGTGCTGCTGGCCACCGCGGACGAGCTGGCCCGCGCCAGCGGTGCCTCGGCCCTGTTCAAGCGCCGCGCCTGAGACCGGCCCGCTCCGGTGCGCTAGCATTCCGGGATCCTCCACCGAAGCACCCGGATGCCCAGCCGCGACGCATCGCTCTCCCTGCCGTTCCTGACCGGCGGCGGCCATCTCGGCACGCTGATCGCCGAGTTCGATTGGGGCCGCACGCCACTCGGCCCCATCGCCGGCTGGCCGGCCCACATGAAGAACGCGACCGCGCTGATGCTGCGCGCCAAGGTTCCGATCGTGATGCTGTGGGGCGAGACCGGCCTCATGATCTACAACGACGCCTACGCGGTCTTCGCCGGCCAGCGGCATCCCGCGCTGCTCGGCTCCCGGGTCCGTGAAGGCTGGGACGAAGTGGCCGACTTCAACGACAACGTCATGAAGGTCGGGCTGGCCGGCGGCACGCTGAGCTACCAGGACCAGGAACTCACGCTCTACCGCGACGGCCGCGCGGGCCAGGTCTGGATGAACCTCGACTACTCGCCGCTGGTCGACGACGCCGGCCGGCCCGTGGGCGTGATGGCGCTGGTGGTGGAGACCACCGCCAAGGTGCAGGCCGAGCGGCGGCTGAGCAGCGTCGTCAGCGACCGGACCGCCTCGGTCGAGGCGCTGCGCCTCACCGAAGAGCGCCTGCGGACCCTGAACGCCGACCTCGAACGCCAGGTCGTCGAGCGCTCGCGCGAACGCAGCCAGTTCTGGCAGCTGACCTCCGACCTGCTCGGGGTGCTCAATGGCGAGGGTTTCTTCGAGACCTCCAACCCCGCCTGGCAGGCGGTGCTCGGCTGGTCGGAAGAAGAAGTCCGCACGACGACCATCTTCGGGCTCCTGCACCCCGACGACCGGGAGCCGACCCGGCAGATCTTCGACCGCCTGGTCGGCGGCTCCCCGGTGGTGAACTTCGTCAACCGCTACCGCTGCAAGAACGGCAACTACCGCTGGCTGTCGTGGATCGGCGTGCCCGAGGAGGGCAAGTACTACTGCAGCGGACGCGACATCAGCGCCGAGAAGGAGGCCCAGCTGGAACTGGTCGTGGCCCAGGAGGCGCTGCGCCAGTCGCAGAAGATGGAGGCCGTCGGCCAGCTCACCGGCGGCATCGCGCACGACTTCAACAACCTGCTGGGCGGCATCAGCGCCAGCCTGCAGGTGCTCGAATCGCGCCTTGCCAAGGGCAAGCTCGACGGCGTCGAGCGCTACATCGGCATGGGCCAGGATTCGGTGCGCCGCGCCGCGGCGCTGACGCAGCGGCTGCTGGCCTTCTCGCGCCGGCAGACCCTGGACCCGAAGCCGACCGACGTCAACCGCCTGGTCGGCGGCATGGAGGAGCTGATCCGGCGCACGGTCGGCCCCGGCATCGCGCTCGAAGTGAGCGGCGCCGGCGGCCTGTGGCCGGCACGGGTCGATGCGTCGCAGCTCGAGAATTCGCTGCTGAACCTGTGCATCAATGCCCGCGACGCCATGCCCGACGGCGGCCGGCTGACCATCGCCACCGCCAACATGTCGCTCGACGACCGGGCCGCGGCGGAGCGCGAGCTGGCGCCCGGCCAGTACATCGCGCTGTCCGTCACCGACACCGGCGCCGGCATGTCGGCCGAGGTCATGGCGCGCGCCTTCGACCCCTTCTTCACGACCAAGCCGCTGGGCCACGGCACCGGTCTCGGGCTCTCGATGGTCTATGGCTTCGTGCGCCAATCCGGCGGCCAGGTGCGGATCCAGTCGGAACTCGGACAGGGCACGACGATGCGGGCCTACTTTCCGCGCCACGTCGGCGAGACCGTCGAGGACGACGCCGCAGCGGCGCGCGAGGCGATGGAGCGCGGCGCCGGCGAGACCGTGCTGGTGATCGAGGACGAGGCCACGATCCGGCTGCTGATCACCGAGGTGCTGCAGGAGGCCGGCTACCAGGTCATCGGCGCCGAAGACGGGCGCGCGGGCCTGCGCATCTTCGAGTCGACCCGCCGCATCGACCTGCTGGTCACCGACGTCGGCCTGCCGGGGGGCATGAACGGCCGCCAGGTCGCCGACGCCGCGCGGGTCATGCGGCCGGGCCTCAAAGTGCTCTTCATCACCGGCTATGCCGAGAAGGCCGCCGTCGGCAACGGGCACCTGGAGCGCGGCATGGCCGTGCTCACCAAGCCCTTCGAGATCGCGGTGCTGGCGAACCAGGTGCGGGCGATGATCGGGCAGTGAAGGCCCGGCGCCGGCGTCAAGGGCCTGGCAGGCGCTGGGCAGGCGACAGGCCGGCGATCGCGCCGGCCGGCGGCAAGGCGGCGGGTTGCACCCGGCAGTTGCCGAACTCGCAGCGCACCGACAGCTCGGCACCGGCCGCGCACGGCACCTGGTGGAGTTCGAAGCCGGCCCCGCGCTCGACCAGCACCGCGCGCGGCGTCGCGCTGCACTGCATCGCCAGCGCGAGCTTCTCGGCGTTGTAGGTGTCGCGGCCGGTACGGCGGGCACCGGGGCGCAGCAGCTGGCTGGCCGTGACGCTGTAGTTGGCACGGTAGTAGTTGGGGCCCTGCACGACGGGGCCGGCCGCCAGCGGTGCGGCACCGGGCGCCCCCGCCCCGAGCCGGCTGACGAAGATGCCGCCCAGCGGCCCGTCGGCGCTGTCCCGGCGGTCGTAGCTGCGCTCCTCGCCGGCCACCAGCGTGATCCAGCCCGGATAGGCGAAGGCCGCGCCCGACACGTGGTCGATGGTCGCGCTGAGCAAGCCGCCCACCGCCAGGCTGATGAGGCCCATGTCGGAGCGCGAGATCACCTTGGCGGACGCCACCACGCGGCCTTGCGACAGGCAGCGAACCGAGAGGTCGTCGCCCGAACGCCTGACCGTGAGCCGCGGCGCAGCCACGCCCGCCGACGCCGCCGCCACGGCATCGCCCGCGCGGCACTCGACACTGTCGAGCGCCCTGCCGTCGGCGGAGACCGCATCGACCTGGATGTTCTGCTGCGTGCCGCGCACCACCAGCGCGCAGCCCGGCAGCGCCAAGGCGGCGCAGGCCCCGAGCAGGGCCGACGAGGTGCGGGATCGCAGGCGGGATCTCATCGGACTTGCATTCCTCTGGAAGCCTGTCGGAGGGGAGTGGGTCGAAAAAGAAGAGAACTTTAGATGTATCTAAAGGTATCGACTTTGCGCCACGCATCATAGAGGCCGGGCGGCATTGCGCAAGGGCCTGCGGCGACGTCGGCGTGGCAGACTGGGCGTTTCGCGCATTGCGAGGACTCTCAGACATGGCGCTCCACCTGCCCCTGCCCTGCCCTTCGGGCGTCGTTCGACCGCTGGCTGCCGCGGCGGCCATCGCGCTCGCGCTCGCCCTGTCGGCCTGCGCGACCCGCGCCCCGACCTTGAGCCGCGACCAGGTCGCCGCCCTGGTGGCCGACCCCGAGCGCAGCGAAGCCGATCGCGCCAACGACCAGCGCCGCAAGCCCCAGGACATGCTGATGTTCATCGGCGTCAGGCCCGGCATGCAGGCGCTCGACCTCAGCGCGGCCGGCGGCTACACCACCGAGTTGCTGGCCCGCGCGGCCGGCCCGTCGGGGCGTGTCTACGGGCAGACCCCGCCGCGCCGGACCGGCCCGCCACCGGCCCAGCCCGAAGGCGGCGCACCGCCCGTGGCGGCCGCCGCCGCGCCGCGACCACCCTCGGCGGGCCTGGCGGGCCGCGCCGAGCGGCTGCGCAGCGGGCACATCGTGGCGGTGGTCCAGCCCTTCGAGCAGCCGGTGCCGTCCGAAGTCGGCCCGGGCAGCCTCGACCTCGTCACGCTGATGTTCAACTACCACGACCTCGGCCACCTGGGTGCCGACCGTGCACAGCTGAACCGCGCCGTCTTCGCGGCGCTGAAGCCGGGTGGTCTCTACGTGCTGGCCGACCATGCCGGCCGCCCCGGCACCGGCATTTCCGAATCGGGCACGCTGCACCGGATCGAAGAATCGTTCCTGCGCGCCGAAGTCGAACAGGCCGGCTTCAGGTTCGCCGGGGAAGGCTTCTTCCTGCGCAACCCGAACGACCCGCGCGACCGCAACACGCCGGAGCCGCCGCAGCCCAAGGACGACTTCGTGCTCAAGTTCGTGAAGCCCTGACCGCGGCCTCGAAGGCCAGCGCCAGTTCCTCGGCCGCGTCGAGCAGCGGCTGCCGGCTCCGGGCCACGCGCGCCTGCAGCAGCGCCCCCTCGATCGAGGCGACCGCCAGCGCCGCCAGGCGGGCCGCGCGCAGCGGTTCGGCGCCCCGGGCTTGCAGCGCATCGCTGAAGACCCGCGCCCAGTCGGCCAGCGCCACCGCGCCGGCGTCGCGGATCGCGGCCGAGCGGGGCGCGGTTTCCAGCAGGGTCGTCGCGATCGGGCAGCCATCCCTGAAGTCGGAGCTGGCCATCCAGCCGCCGAGCAGGTCCGCATAGCGGCGCACCAGGTCTCCCGGGCCGTCGGTCTCGCCGGCCAGGCTGTCCAGCGTCCGCACCACGCGTTCGCCGGCCCAGGCCACCGCGGCGGCGCCGATGGCCTCCTTGCCTTCGGGAAAGTAGTGGTAGATCGACCCCTTGGGCGCCGCACTTTCCTCGACGATCTGGTTCAGGCCGGTCGCAGCGAAGCCCTGCTGGCGAAACAGGCGCGCGGCCGTCTGAACGATCGCATCCCGGTGTTTGGGCGGCTGAGCCATGCGTGTGCGTGTCCCTGAGGTGTCTGGTGTCGATCGGGAAATTATATAGACTGGTCTACATCAATCCAGGAGGACCGCCGATGACCGACTCCCTGCCTTGCGTGGACGATACTCAGTTGACAGCCCGGACAACATCTTGTTTACAGACAGACGAAAGTTCGTTGACTCTCATCAGTTCCCAGACGAAACGTTGATTACTCCTTGCCGCGTGGAACGGTTTACACCAGCTTTTCGCAGGACGGGCGGCGTCGGGTCCGGCAAGCGCGCCTTATGGCCCACGTAGTGCAGCGAGGCGCCGTCGCCCTCCCCTGGCGCCGCGAGCTCCCGGCGGCCGACTACGCCAGCGCAAGGGCATAGTCCGGCCAACTCTTGACCCAGTGCAGCCGGTCGGTCATGCGCGCTGCCGCATCGTTGCAGCACAGCTGCACGCCGACAAATCTCCATAGGCAGCGTTTGGCGGACGCTCAAACCGTCGCGCAATTGCGCGTGAGCGGCTGTTTTGTCGCGTTTTTTAGTAGTAATTCGCCTCGTTTGTCGTGTTTTTCGACTTTAGCGCCCCACGGTGAGGGTCGATCCCAACGCACCAGCGCGACTCGCCTGCCCCCGCGATGCAGGCGATGAACCCTGAGCGCCATTTTCCGTCGACGTGTCGTCACTAGGCCGAACCCGGTGCGGGCAACACCGCCGCGTCACCAATGCCGACATGGACGCGCTCAAGCGCTCGTATGAACAGGGCGAGCCAGCGAACTTTGAATGATCCTGATTGCGCCCTTCGTCTGAGGCGATCGCCCGCACCCCGAATTCAACTCGAGATCGGATCGGGTCAGGGCTTGTGGGCTTTGTCCGCCTTGACGACAAGCTCGGCAACTTTCAGAGCTGCACTCACCAGGGGTGAGACGCCGTCGCCCACCGCCCTTGCGGCCTCAAGGAGGCCTTTGACCGAGATGGAGTACCAAGGGCGCTCCGGCGTCGCGCGCGCCGCCGCGACGACCACCTTGCCGGCCTCCTCGGCCAGCGCGGCTGTGCGTCGATCTGGGCTAGCCTGAAGTTGGGCGAGCGCGTGTTGCAGCTGCTCGACGCTCGACTCGAACTCCTTGTAGATCACCTTCAGGGTGCCGTGCCCCGTGGCATCGCCGACCTTGAATTCCGATGTCGACGCTTTGGTCGCGCTGATGTCGACGGTGGTTGTAGCGTTCTGCGTGGTCTTCCCGACGGTCAGGTTTGGCATGGTGTGTCCTCTATTTTTTGCCTATCCGTTTTCCACTGCCGGGCACCTCGCTCCCTGGATCTGGGTGCTCCGCGGCCCTAGCACTTTCGCGAGACTCGCGCCCCCTCTTCCAGTCTGCGTGTTTGGTCGCGTGCTCGCTGAGATTTGCCTCGGTGGGCGCAAGCTCGAGCAGCGCAATGCTACGCTGCGCATCGCCCTTCGCCTTCCCGAATTCCAAGCCTTTCACGGCCCCATAGACCTCAATCGTCTTCTTGGCGGGAGATGCGGTCACCGAGAAGCCCGGAGGCGGGCCGCGTTGCTGGTTCGCGTAGAGAAAATGAGCCCTAAGCACTCGAGAGCGGTACTTTGGCTCCTTGTATTCCTCCGCCTTCGCGAGCAGCTTGTCGCTGTTTGCCATGTCGCCGACGGAGACGACGATATTGCCGATGAAGATATACCGATCAGCTGTGATCGGATCCCCCTTGCTGTAGCCGCTTGCAAAGTCGAGCACGAAGGTCGAGTCGCCGGCCAGCGCCCCGAAATCGGAGGGGGTTTCCCGAGCGATGAGCTGAACGTCGTAGTCGCCACCGGCGACAACCACGCTGGCCAACGCCTTCACGTTGCGCACGTTCTCCAGTTGGAACATCGCGTAGCGGCCGAGGGGGCCCTTGGGTTCGGGGTGCATATTCGCCTGCGCAAAAATCGTAAAGATCCCGAACATGACCAGGATCGCGGTCAGGAATGCTCCGATCACAAGCAGGAAAGATTTGCATTGTTCAGCCTGCTCCGCTGGGCTAAGCACTTGGCGACGCGCTTCATCGGCGGAGCGCACGGTCATCTGGCCGGATCGACGTCCTGGATTTGACCGCGGTGGCGTGGCGTCAGGCACTGGGTGGGCTCCCTTGTCGACCGTCCGGGGAGAATGTTCCGAAATCCAGGTGAGCGCAACCCGCCCCAACGTGTCGCTCCGCTCCCGCCGTGCGAGTTCCCTGCCTGAATGGAGGGCGCCATGCGGAAAACGCTGCCTGCCAGTTTCATCGTGAGGATCGCTCGTGACGTCCGTGTGCGCCGCGAGCGCGCAGACGATCCGGATCAAGATCCATCCTGCCGCCCATCTGGACGAGTGCATCCACCCGGTCGATCGCAACCTCTTCGAAGGCCGGGCCGGCGAGGTGGGGCTGAGGAGCATTAAGTGCGCCGGTGGCGAATTTTCTCGAAGGCGCTGCTGCAGGCGCTCATAGACGGTCGGCAAGACGAGGTAAGTCCCCACGCTAGCCGTTGGCTGTGGGTTCGTTGATGCCCCCGACGGTTGCTACCGCGGTTCGGTCAGCAATAAGGCCCGCGGCGGTTTTCTCTCTCTGCGAACCCTCCGCGATGTGGCCACGGCTGGCAACACCCGGGGCGAACCCGATGGCGTCCGTCACACCTGGACCGCCTGCAGGGCGGATTGAGATGGATAAGCCTCCTTTATCGCCCTCCAGGCCAATCCGGCCGCGCGCCCTCCCCCCTCCTCTGGCGCCATGCCCCGGGGCGCGGCATGATGACGGGCTGCTTCAGGAGCGTTGTCATGGCTGCTCGTCGTCGCGTTGATCATTCCCTGCCGCTGGGCACCTCGGCGTCCAGCCACGCCCTGGACGCGTCGCCAGCAGCAGCCCAGACGCCCGCCGTCCTAGCGCATTCGGCCCAGCCTGGTTCGACTGTCGGTTCGGCAGTCGACCCTCGGGCGCTGGCAGCGCTCCGACCGCTGAGCATCCCTACCCTGGCGCCGGAGGCACTTTCGAGCCTTACCGAAGCTTCCGTGCGAGAACTTCTGCAGCAGGGTCAATCCTCGAACACGCAAGCGTCCTATGCGGCGGCAATGCGCTATTGGGGTGCTTGGTTCGCAGCGAGATACGGCCACGCACTGGATTTTCCGGTACCAGTCCCCGCAGTGCTGCAGTTCATCGTCGATCATGCCGAACGCTTGGACGTTGGCGACGAGCGGAGCGACGCGCTCGGCCGCCCTGCCCGCCTTCTGCATGACCTGCCGGATGCCATCGACGAACTACTGGTCGCCACCCGCTTCAAAGGCAAACGTGGGCCATTGGCTTTGAACACCCTGACCCACCGCTTATCTGTGCTCTCCAAGGCGCACCAGCTTCGCAATCTAGACAACCCTTGTGCAGATGTCGGCGTGCGCGAGTTGCTGCGGACCGTACGGGTTGGCTACGCTCGACGGCAGGTCCGTCCGCGTCAGCAAGCTGCCCTCACCCGCGAACTGCTGGAGCCCTTGCTCAGCACCTGCGACATGTCGCCCTGTGGCGTGCGCGATCGGGCATTGATTCTCTTTGCGTGGGCCAGCGGCGGGCGCCGACGCTCAGAGGTTTCCTCGGCCACCATGGAGAACCTGACCGATCACGGCGCACGCGGCTTCGCCTATTTGCTGATGTATTCGAAGAGCAACCAAGAGGGGCGAGTTGACGACTCGACCCAGAAACCGGTTGTGGGGCGTGCAGCAGATGCGCTCAGAAGCTGGCTGCAGCTGTGCGGATCGCAACGTGGGCCAATCTTCAAGCGCATCCTAAAGAGCGGCCAGATTCTCGATGAGCCCCTAGCACCTCGAGCAGTTCGGAAAATCGTCATGGCTCGAGCAAAACTTGCCGGACTTGAGGGACGCTTTTCAGCGCACTCTCTGCGTTCCGGCTTCGTCACCGAGGCCGGGCGGCGGCAGATGCCACCCTCAGAGGCCATGAAGATGACGGGGCATCGGAATTTTGAGGTCTTCATGGGCTACTACCGTGCGGGCGACCTGCTCAATAGCGAAACCGCGCGCATGCTTGGGTAGCGCGCACCGGCGTGGTGAACGTCGCTCCGTCGTCAGCCGGGCTGAGCTTACTCGAAGCGTGCAGCAGTTCAAAACGCAGTCGTTGCTTCGAGCTGTCGCCTGCGAAACTAGTTCGGCACCGGTCCCATGACTTCTTGTCTGTGCCGAGGTCATTGGTGATACCGTCAATCTGGCTACGCTCATCGCCTGACGGCCGCCAAACAGTGACGGGCGGGGACTCAGCAATCGGCGGGTGCGTACCCATTCCGGAACTAGCGCCCACGCGACCCTGTGACCAACTGGATTTCTTGAACCGATTCGATCCCTATCCACGATGCCAGTCAGACGCTACCATCGTTCGATCACGAGGAAACGGGATGGAGCGATCAAACGACGCATGCAGGCTTTCAGCGGTCTTCGCAGCCGATGTCGTCGGCTACAGCCGGCTGATGCAGCACGACGACCAGACGACACTGCGCGCGTTGACGGAACGGCGGCCACTATTCGCTGCGCACATAGAAGCCGTAGGCGGGCAGGTCGTAAATGCCCACGATGATTCGGTGCTGGTCGAATTTTGCTCGGTCGTTAACGCGGGCCAATGCACGCTCAATGTCCAGGGCGTGTTGGAGGGGCGACACATAAGCTACCGCGTCGTTGTCAACCTCGGCGACATCGATTGCGCCAGCACGTACGGCGACGAGGTCGATGTTGCAACCCGGAGAACTACAACCCGTTCCAGGTCGACAAGTAGTGACCAAGTGCTGGAGGTTTGTGAAATGGAATCCAACCATGAATGACCCATACGATCACACCACTGTCACTAATGCGTTGTCACTCGCCGACCTCTATCCAGGGGTCTATTTTCTCGGTCCGACCGCCTCTCGGGTGAGCTTCGCCTCGCAACAACGTCGCGCGCTGAATCTCATCTGGGCACTGAACGAAGCCCGAAAGTTGTCTGGGCTGACAGTTGGCGTGGTGGGTGGAGGCCTGGCCGGAATGACAGCGGCAGCGGCGGCGATCGCATGCGGAGCCGACGTATGGCTGTTCGACGCCGGGCAGCGCCTATGCTGGACGCAGCGCGAAACCGACATTCGCTATGTGCACCCGACGATCAACTTTTGGCCCCAGGAGCCACTGACCTCCATCACTCGTTGGCCATTTCTCAACTGGTTCGCCGCACCGGCCAGCGAGGTAATTCACACCGTCGAGCGCCAGTGGGAGCACGAGTTCGCTCGGACAGCCCAAGTCAAACTCGGGGTACGGGTGCACGGCCTAGATTGTCATTCTGGTCGTGTCGAAATCCTCTACGGCAACGGGGGTGCGAGGCAACGATGCCATGTGGCCATCATCGCCGTAGGTTTCGGAGCTGAGCAAGGACTGCCCGGCATCGAGGGTCATACGTACTGGAGCAACAACTCGATCCTCCGCGACCAGATCACCATTCAGCGACGCCTCTGGCTAAGTGGCGTCGGCGACGGCGGGCTCATCGACGGCCTGCGACTCTGTTACGCCGACTTTGACCGCGGCCGACTACTCGTGCGGGGTGCGATGGCTCTCTCCACACTCCGAGATCGGATTCAAGAGATTGAGATCCGCGCCACGGCGTGTGAAGACGACGATGAACGCAGCCAAGCTCTGGAGGCCGACTATCTGGAGTTGGTGGAAAGCCCGCGCGTTCTCGGTGCACTGGAGGGAGCGCTTGCGACAAGCGATGTGCTCCCGATGGGATACATCGTGCATCGCCAGGCGACGCCATTCGATCATCGCGCCGCCCCGATTCATCGCCTCTTGTTCGCCCTTGCCCTGAAAAAGAAGCTGATAGAGCCACGCCGCGGCAGCGTGACCACAGACGATCAAGGACCGATGCTCGTGCAGGGCGACGGCAATACGCATCGTATCCACGCCAGTCAGATTTTTCTGCGGCACGGGGCGTCCGGCGCTTTGGCAGGATTAATCTCAGACGAGGCGATTGCCGAACTTCGAAGCGACATCTTCCGAAGGCATCAGGATGCCCTTCTGACACCTCGGTGGCCCCCGTTGTACTTCGAGCGCCAGCCTGCTGCGCAGTTTCGCAACCGCTTGTTTAAGCCGCGCGAGTTCGCGTTGTACGCGCGAGAGTTCCTGCAGAAGGCCCTCCACGCCGACGGAATCGTTCCCAACAACGTCGGCATCGCAAAACCGGCTAACGATTACGAACTCGTTGTCAAGCTTTCCGAGGCAGACGCTGACAAAATGCAACGCGTGCCTGACGACGCCCTCGGGCTGGCCGTGCGGACCTCAGTCGAGGATGCTATTGTTCTGTTCGAGGAAGAAGAGGAAGAAGAGGAGATCGCACCTGACGATGCCCAGTTCGTTCCTGGAGCGCTCGTCTCGTTCGGTACGCTGTCGGCAACATCCAACTGGCATCCAGTGACTTGTCTAGTGACCGAAAAGAAGTCCGGCGAAAGCGTTGGCCTATGCGTGCTGCACGAAGTCACGACACAAGAAGGAGAGCCCGTATACGTTCGCCAATGGCGCAAAGACAGACTGGCCGGCCGAGTCAGACGCACAACCTACCTCAACGCCTTTCTCTCGAAGGGGACCGGCAACGATGTGGCTTGCGTATTGTTCGATCTGCGCGGGTCAGCTTTCCAGGCCGCACCGAACGGGGAGCGGCTCAATGGCGTACTACAGAGCCCGCTTGACCTCCTCGATGAATCCGAGCATCGCAGGGTCCGAAAATGGGGCCCGGGGGGCGACTTTACTGAAGGAAGTGTCGTTATGGTAGGTGCCATCGCCAATGTGCACACCAGGGACGGCATGAAAGCCTTTTCGGATCTAACCTGTGTGCAGGGCAAGGAACGCTTTTCGCAGCCAGGAGATTCTGGTTCGCTCGTCGTCACTGCGCAAGGAGAAGCGGTGGGCGTCGTTTTCGCGGGGTCGGAGAGCCTCACGTATCTCCTTCCGATTTTCAGAATCCTCGACCTACTGGATGTTCATCTGCTGACAACCAGTGACGCCCAGCCCGCAGATCTCGCGCCGATGATGGAGCTCGCTTGGCTGCGACTGGACCAAGGGCGGCTGAACGCTGCGGGGGTATTGTTCCGGAGGGTCTTGGTGCAGTTGCGTGCACACCCAGACGCGAATCCTATGGAGATCTCTTCTGCATTGCAGGGACAGGCGGCAGTGCTTTCCAGGCAAGGCAATCCCGAAGACGCGATCCCACTACTACGCGAAGCACTAGACCACCGCATAGCACACTTCGGGGATGTCAACCCACAAGTGGCGTCAACGCTGCAGGCGCTTGGCCACGCTTATGCCGACCAAGGCCAGTTCGCCGAGGCCGTTCAAGCACTTCAGAGGGCCTGCGAGATCCGGCAGTCTGCGCAAGGCGAAGACAGTGTCGACACTGCCGCAGCTCTGCACGGGCTCGGTTCGGTGCTGCGGCGATCAGGGAATCTCGATGAGGCGGACGCACTGCTGAGCCGAGCAAGGGCCATTCGCCTGACCAAGCTAGGCCCACAACATCGGGATAGCGCCGAGACCCTACTGGAGCTTGGCTGGCTGGCATTTGCGCGCCGAGACGACGAGCAAGCTGATGAGTGCTTCCAGCAAGCCCTTTCAATTCTGGCATCGCTTCCAGCGACCGAGGGGGCTCGAGCCTCCGCGCTGCAGGGCCTGGGGGCCGCGGCGGCACGGCTTGGCAAGCCCCAGAGGGCTGAGGAGTATCTGCGAACGGCACTGGATCTTCGTATCGAAAAGCTAGGAGAACAGCATCCCCGCACTGCCGTAACCTTGAGTGCGCTGGGTCACGCATATGCCGACCAAGCAAAGTACGCGGAAGCCGAAGCTTGCTTCCGAAGAGCACTGGCCATCCAAGAAGCACGCGGTGCCAACCATCCAGACACTGCTGCCACTTTGCGCGCGCTCGGAATGGTGTTTCGCCGACAGCGCCGCCTCGACGAGGCGCTGCCCTTGCTGGAGCGATCGTTGCGTATCAGAGTGGAAGCCTTTGGCGTCGGTAGCGAGGAGTCCATGCAAAGTCTCACGGAGTTGGGATGGCTCGCCATTGATCAAGGGCGCCTCCGCGAAGCGGAGTCTCTGTTCGAGCGTGGGATCCAAACGGCCAAGGAACTGCACGCGCAGCCGGCAATGGCATCGGCACAACAGGGGCTGGCCAGTGCGCTCATGCAGCAAGGCCGAACGGACCGGGCCAAGGATCTGCTTCGCAGTGCGCTAGCACTGCGAGAGGCCGCATTCGGCATGCATCATTCCTTAGTGGCTTCCACATTGCAGGCGTTAGGCTACGCTTGCGGCGAACTGGGCGATTTCCAGGAAGCGGAAGAGTTGTTCAGGCGAGCCGTCGACATTCGACTAACCACTAACGGACCCGATCATCCCGAAACTGGCTCCGCGCTGAAAGGCCTGGGTTGGGTTCTTCGGCGCCAGCAGCGCTTTGATGAAGCCGCGCAGATTTTGGAACGGATTGTGGATGCCGGAGCCAGCACCGAACGATAGGCCCTCGCCGCAATCACCCTGCTTGGTGGCGCAGTTCCGAAACACTTTGCCCCAAAGGAAAGCTTCAGTCGAAGGCGAACAGCGCATGGATGTGCTGAGGGAGGCGGGCACAGCGCAGGTCGGGCGCAAGCATTGGCACGCATCGCAAGTTCACGACATGCGGATGCAGCGTTGCAGCCGTTCACAGGTAAGCGCGCGGTGATCCCGTCTTGACTGTCGTCGTAGATCAGGCTCCCGACGGTACCCAACGATGCGGCAGCAGTTCGGCGACGCGACTGGCTGGCTGCGTGGGCAGGCGCTCAAGGACGTCGCTGAGGTACCCGTGTGGCTCGTGCCCGTTGAGCTTCGCTGACTGGATCAAGCTCATCACGGCCGCTGCGCGCTGGCCCGCCCGTAGCGATCCTGCGAACAGCCAGTTGGATCTTCCGATGGCGATCGGCCTGATCTTGTTTTCCACCCAGTTGTTGTCCGCCGGCAGATCGCCGTCGTCGATGTAGCGCGTGAGCGCGCTCCAACGCTTCAGGCTGTAGTCGATCGCCCTGGCCGTGGCCGAGCCATCAGGAACTCTCCGCCGCTGTCCGGCGAGCCATTGCTGCAGGGCATCGGCTACTTTGCGCGACCTGTCTTGTCGTATTCGTCTTCGCTCATCAGGCTGCAACTCGGCGACCTCGCGTTCGACCACATACAGCTCGCCGAAGAACTTCAGCGCCTGTTCGCCGACCTGGCTGCCGTGATTGACCCAGAGTTCGTGGAACTTGCGTCTCGCGTGCGCCAGGCAGCCGGCCTCGGTCACGCCAAGCTCGAAGCACGCCTTGTAACCACTGAAGTCATCGCACACGAGGGTGCCGCGCCAACCATCCTCTCCCGGCAGCCCGAGGAAGGCGCGAGCATGCTGGCCGCCGCGGCTGTCAGCGAAGTCGAACACCACCGCGCGCAGCGCGCTGTAGCTCGTCGTGCAGTAGCTCCACAGGTACGCCCGGTGCGTCTTGCCGTTGCCGGGTTTGAGCATCGCCACGGGCGTCTCGTCGGCATGCAGCACGCGCTCTTCGAGCATCTCGCGCTTGAGCGCATCGACCAGGGGCTGCAGCTGTACGCCGCAATGCCCGACCCAGCTGGCCAGCGTCGAGCGCGAGATGGCCAGGCCCGCGCGACCGAAGATGGCTTCCTGCCTGTACAGCGGCAAGTGGTCCAGGTACTTGCCCACCAGCACCTGTGAGAGCAGCCTAGCCGTTGGGATTCCCTTGTCGATGATGTGCGGAGCGACAGGCGCCTGCACCAGCGTCTCGCACTTCGTGCAGACTTACTTGCCGCGCACGTGGCGCTCCACCGTGAACACGCCCGGTTGGTAGTCGAGCCTCTCGGCCACGTCCTCGCCGATACGCTGGAGGGTGCAACCGCAGGCACAGGTGGTGCTCTCAGGCTCGTGAAGGATCTCCCGGCGCGGCAAGTGCGCGGGCAACGCCTGGCGCTTGGGTTGCTGCTTTTCGCGCTGCGCAGCCGAGGTGCCCGCCAGTTTCTCCAGCTCGAGCTCCATCGCCGCGAGGTCGGCATCGATGGTCTCTTCCAGAAGGCTCTTCTGCTCGGCGTTGAAGGCCTCAGACTTGGCGGCGAACTTCAGCCGCTTGAGCACCGCCATCTCGTGCGTGAGCTTGTCGATGGCGGCTTGCTTGAACGCGATCTCGTGGTCGCGGCGTGCGATCTCGAGCTTGTCGGCTGCCGCTCCTCTTCTGAGCGAGAGGACCATCTCGCGCAGTTGCTGCGCGTCCAGGTGGTCAAGGTCGGCCGTGTCGATCACGGAAGGTGATGGTGCTCTGGTGCACTCGCGAGCGCATCAGCACATTCGGCAATTGCACTACAGCACGCAGATCACTCCAGCTTCGCCGATACGCTGCCACGGAAGCCCGAGCACCAGCGCATCGAACTGGGGATGGGTCAAGCTCAGGGTGGTGCCGCTGTCCTTGGGCCAGATGAACTTGCCCTGGTGCAGGCGACGCGCCGACAACCAGATGCCGATTCCGTCGTGCACCAGAACCTTCATCCGATTGGCGCGTCGATTGGCGAACAGGTAGGCGTGATGCGGGCGCGCGGCACCGAACACACGAACCACGCGTGCCAGCGCGGCCTCGGTGCCTGCACGCATGTCCAACGGCTCAATGGCAAGCCACAGTGCGTCGACCCGGATCACCTGAGGATCTCGCGCAGCCAGGCGGCGCATTGGCCTGATGCACTCAACGGCCAGGTCACGCTCACCGTGATCGCGCCGCGGCGAAGCTCGAGATGAATGTCACTTGCGATGCTCAGGCCAGGAGCCAGCGTGAGCAAAACGAACTCGGCCTGCTGGTCGCTCGGCTTCGAGGCGATCCCTCCCGCGTCGACCACGCGGCGCCACTTGTGAACGAGGTTGGCGTTCAAGCCATGGGCCAGCGCCACTTGGGCCACAGACGCTCCAGGCTCCGCACATGCTGCCAGCACCTGTCGCTTCAATTCGGCTGCATGCCGCCGCCGGCTCGATCGCTTGGAGTCTTCCATAGGTGTCCACCTAGATCTTGGTGGACACCATCGTCATGGACGCAAGGCAGCAACTCAAGACGGGATCACCGCGCGCTTACGTTCACAGGCGATTTCGTCTTGGCTATCCGTCGGCATCCCGTGAACGGTCGGCGATGGTCAAGTCCCCCTGAGTGGAAATCGGCGACATGAAGTCAACGAGTTCGAGTGACGATCCCAGTTGGCGGTGAAGGCGGTGATGGAGTGACGGACATGACACACAAGTGGCAAGGGGCTCGCAGTCAGGCAATAAGCTGCACGACGACTCGACGACTCGACGACTCGACGACATGACGACATGACGACACGACGACTCGACGGCTCAACGGCTCAACGGCTCAACGCCTTCCGCGCAACTTGCAGGCTAGCAGGTGCGACACATCCTCAAACAGCACCCAGTTGAATCTGTACGTGGAGGCAGAATGCCCGAGTCACGGCCCACAGGCGTCGATACGGTCCGCCGGCGGACGACCCCGGCGTTCTCTCTCCAGGCTGACCGTCCGAGAGCGAGAGATGTGCCACTTCGGCTGTCGATTGACGCCCGCAGTATCACCGAGAGAGAAGGCACATTCCCGGTGATGCTGGGCCCATAGGGCTCATTGCTACTCTTTGTGCACGATGCCTGCGATAGCCGCAAGCGATTTCGCGTAACTAGCTGTCTTGGCCTGCATCGCGGTCAGGGAGTCACACATTTCGGCGTACCGAGCCCACGACTGTTCGTGCTGCCTGAGAGGCATCTCTACCTTGCGGAGGGCCTCATGCTCTTTCAGCGGCTCGTGCCATTCTAGAAGGTAGGGAGCGAGCACTTCAGTGAGAAATCGGATTGCTAGTGGTCCGAACGAATTGGCTCGAGGCGCCAGGTCTGGACCACCATCCCGAAGAATACTGCGAGTAATCCCAAACAGTGAATACAGCGATTCAAGTACCGAGCGCACTGAAGCCTTGTTACGGTCAAGCGGCTGCGTCGCAACGCGTGTAGATAGCTCGACATATAGCCTCCAGGCCGCAATCCGCTCGCACTCATTGGGAGCGAATTTGACGCTCAGCCACCCGGGAACACTGAACGTAACTTCCTTTGGCTTGGGCATTTGACCTCCTACATTTCAGTCCAACCACCGACGCTTGCGTGTCATCGAAAACTTGCTCAATTCATCGAGCCCATTAAGCTAGACGAGCCTCGGGCTCCGCAAGGAGGCGCCGTGCGGCCGCATTGTGCCGCGGCTGTGCAACCCTCACGCCGTCCTTGGAGGCACCCAGCAGTTCAACCACTGTACAGGGAAGTCCAGCCGCATCGAACTTGCGTGCGATGAACTCGCCCTCATCGCGCTTATGGCTGGACATAATGAGTTGGTAGCCCTCGAACTCGACAAGGTTGCGCATGACATCGACAAAGGCCGCGGCATGGATGATGTCGTTGTGCTGGAGCGGGTCGTCAAGAAGCAACGCGCGCCAACGCGACCAGCGATAAGCTGTACTGGCGGCACACAGAATGCTGAAACCATTCGCCGCCATCTGACCTTCGCTAAGTACGAGCTGTGGCGGCAAAGTGGTCTTGTATTGGGCGTTGTCGATGGCATCCCCATAGCGCAACTGCATCGCTAGCGCCGTGCGTTCGACTGTATGTTCGGCGTTGAACTGCACCGTCTCGCCCGGCGTGCTCAGCAACGCTTGGTTGAACCCATCGATGAGGTTGTTGAGAGGCAACAAGAACTGGTTCGAGAAGCTCTCCGCTTCAGCTTTAAGCTGGTCGCCGTAGGCGAGCACTGCGTCTCTCGTTGCTGTGGTCAGCTGGAGTGCCAGGCGCGCTTCCTTCAATTGCTTCTGAAGTTCTTGAGCTCGGGGGACAGGGTTGTCGGCGGCGCCTTGGCCGCCTTTCTCAATCATCACTTTCCGAAGGGACCGCAGTTCATTCTGGGCGAGGAATGCTTCATAGCTACGCGATAGCGCATTTGCCTCCTCGAAAAGCCCAGCCAGGGAGCTAGCCTGCTCCCTTAAGGCCGCCTCCCAAGCGTCCGCTGCGTCTCCTGCTGGCTCACCGGTCATGCGGGCCTGTTGCCAGCCGTCAATCGTTGCCGTACGGGCAGCCTCCGCGTTGCGGATTGCTGCTGCGATCCTATCGCGCTCTGCCTCTGCGGCACCAAGTCTCTCGCGCGCAGCCACTTCAGCGTTGGCTGCTGCCGCGCGTTTGAGGGCGAGGTCCTCCAGGGCCACGCGGCCCTCGTCGAGAAGTATGCGACGCGCATTGATGGTGCGCTCAGCAGCACCAATGCTCCACGGTTTTGGATGTCCGCTCAGTCCACCGTCGATTGCGTGCAACGCTGTCTCGATCCTAACGCGCCGCTGCGCTGCGGTCGCGAGGCGCTCGTCAAGCGACGCCATCGCCGCGGACAGGGTATCGACACGCATTTGGGCCGAACTGACATCCGAATCGCTGCCACCAGCCTCGCGCATGTGCGCTATACGCGCCCGGTCTACTTCAGTCAATCGCTCGGTCAACATTGACATGAGGTCACTGTCGACATCTACGCCGAACTCCTCTGCAATGGCGAGACGCTCGCTTGTTGCGGCCGCTTCGGCCCCGTCTGCGGTTGTAATGGCCGCAACGGCAACGTCGATTACAGATTGCGCCAGGGCTCGCGCCTGAGCTGCGGCCTTGGAGCGATCACGCAAGATGTCGAGCGCGCGAACGTCGCTGGCAAGCTGAGCGTCCTGGGACGCCAGAACAGTTCGCGCGCGCGACTGCAATTCTCCCTTTGGGAAATCACTAGCGCAAACCGGGCAACTGAGATCGTCATGCTGGATATGGGCTGCGAGACCTGATAGCAGCTCCGCGAGTTGCGATGCATCGCGCTGTCGCGCCACTAGGCTGGCCTCAGCAGTTGCTTCGGCGTCTCGGGCCGTTTCGAGGATGCGCTCAAGCTCGCCCAATTGAAGTCGCTCGCGATCCGCAACAGCGCTCGCGGCAATGGCGGCTGCACGTCGCTTTTGCGCGGCTTCCTCTTGGACTTTTAACGCGACAGCACGTGAGTACCAAATCTGGAGTGTCGCTTGATGCGCGTCCAACCGTCTTAGCGTCCCTTGCGCCTCATATGCGCTAGAAAGCGCGTTCTGCGCACTGTCAAGGTCCACCTCGCATTTGCCGCGCTCGGCCTTCAACACGGCCTCACTAGTGTGCAATGTCTGCCACTCGACGTTGAGCAAGTCGAATTCCGCGATTAAGGATCGAACGCGAAGGCACTCGGCATAGTCCGCTTCGCTGCGCGCCACGGCTTCGGCCTGCGCCGCAGCCATCTGTTCTGCCCTACTGGCCGCAAGCATCGCCTCACCCAGTTGAGTTGTCGCTGTGCCAATGCCGGTTGCGGCGATGGCGAGCCGGGCGTTGTTCCTTTCGATGCGCGCACACGCCTCGCCGAACCGGCCAACGAGGGTTTGAAGACCGACGAGGCCACCAAGCTTTGTTGCGAGCTGTCGCTGCTCAGCCTCGATGGCGGAACGTGCGATGGCCAACCGCTCCATAAAGTCCTCCGACATGCGATCTCGGGCCGGGAGCTCCAGTTCGATAGCTGACAGTCTTGCGCTGAGCGCCGCCTCACTTTCCGCACCTACTGCCGCACTGCGCGCCTGAAGGTCGGCGAGCCTAGAGACACTGCCGATCCATTCGTCAAGGTCTCGCATGGCGACGCTGACCGCCGCCGACTCGCGTTCCATACGCCGGCGAAACGCAAACGTAGTTGCTCGCCCGCGCAAGGCGGATCGGACCAACTCGAGGCGGTCGATCCCGCTTGGGCCTTTGAGGGCTTGCCACTGCTCAGACTGGTTTCTGCTTGTGAAGCGCTGCTGCGAAGCTTGCCCCAGGAAATGGGTGAAGCCGAGATAGGCGCCGACGTCCGTAATCTCAGCCCATTTTGGGTCCTTGAGCAGGTCGAGCAGGGCCGCCGCCGAAGGGTGTTCGCTCAAAGTCCGAACCAGCTGTTCGCCTCGGGCGAAGGTTAAGCGCACCTTGTGCGTACCCGTTTCGGCGTCGCGCCGCGTAAGGTAGTCGCTTTCCTTGAGACGACCGACATAGTCCTGGAACCGCCTGATGGTGCCAGTCAAGCACCACTCGATTCCATCGAAGAAGCTGCTCTTTCCAAGGCCGTTGGTTCCGACCAGAAGGGTAAGTCCCGGTCCCGGTGGCACAGGCAGTGTGAATTCACCGAAGGTCCGGAAATCCTCAATATGGACCTCTCGTAGGAAGGTATTGGTCACGTTGAGTTCCTTCGCTGCCAAGAGGCCACCAGTTGTTCGACGAGGTGGTCGGGGTCGATGTCCGGATCACTTGCCAGACCAGTCCACTCACCGGAAGTATCTCGAGGATCACCCTCAATGATCCCAGCGCGACTCAAATTGTCGAGGGGTGCCATCGAGAAAATTGCATCCGTAATCCACGGCCGGGCGAGGAAGGTTCGCTTGGCGAACGCCGCGAAACTCTGTTCGTCCGCGCCGGCATCGCGCGGACGCAGCCAAACCAACTTTCGCGCCACGCGCTCATCACGTTCGGCCATGAGCGCAAGCGCCTTCCATCGATTCACACCCTCACTTCCACGCGGACCCAGCAGAATCGCGTGTAGGTCGAGCGACGCGGCCGGGCTCAAAAAGGACCTTGCTACGACGCACTGGTTGCGCACGCGTCTGACCACTTCGATGATCCCGAGTTCGTCCGGCGCCTCGGGGAGTAGTGTTAGTAGTACGGCGTACCGGCCAATCTGGACACCGCGTACCTGATTGGGTAAGTCGCTTGGTTCCAGTCGAGCAGACGGTGTGTCGCTCCCACCCGCGAAGATCCTACCCGCATAGCTGGGCTTCGAGACGATGGAGAGATCGAGGTCGGCCGCATAGTTAACCAGCAGACGCTCACTCGCGTCCAGGGCATACTGGGCGGGGGATGACGTGATGCTGTTCATGTTGCTCGATCTCCTGGTCGTTCGATTGCGGCACCCAAGCGCGCGAAATGCTCTTCTTCGATAGCTAACAGCGATTCCCTGAGCGCGGCGGCGCTGGTTGAGGCGGCGGCCCTGAAACTAGGGTCGACTGCCAGCACAAGCTTTGCGTCGATGCCTGGCTGAGCGAGTAATAGCGTGTCGGATGTTCCAAACGAGGTATTTGCGCCGGCGATCAAACCCGGCGAGACCGTCTGCATCGGCAGCAAGACGAATTCCGTTGTCCACGCGTGGCGTAACGCAACTAAGGCCATGTCTTCGCTATCGATATACCCTGCCGCACAGGCATGACCGGTCCGCTCAATCCCATTTGCATCGCGGGCGAGATTGCCCGGATGTACGCCTCGCGGCGCTGTTACCTGCCAAGCGGTTGCTACTGCAAGTGCTACTACACACGCCCGGATCAGCGGGGTGAGCAACATTGGTCCGGCTAGTGCAGACGCCTCGCCCACAAAAATGGGCTCGTCCTTCGCGCAAATGGCCAAGCCAAGGAAGCGGGTAAGCAACGCAGGTTCGTCGAGGAAACGTTGAACCCAGTCCTGCCAGATGGGACTCATTTGTTGCCGAAGATCGGCGGCAGCTATGAACGACACTGCGCGTCCGGGATCGGCGCCTAGCTCGATGTAGCGTGTCACGTGGCGATTCACGGCAGTGAGCAGCCACCGATCGAGGGCTCGATTGATCGCTTGCGCAAGATCACTGCTCGGCAGTGTCACTGGGTTCAGTATGGATGGATGTCCGCCCAACGCTCTAAGTCGCGGCAGTCGCAGCCCACCCGTGCTCGGCGACTCGATCGAAAGCGCAGTGATGAAGGGTTGCCAGCGCGCAGCGTCTACGAACAATTCCACGCGCGGTGCGTGGATTGCCAGACGAGCAATGGCGTGAGCGAGACCAGATTCCAACAGATCGGGGGCATCGATAACCGTGAGGTCGAACTGCGGGCTATCGTCAGACCAGAACGTTGCGACGTCCGCAACTGCTACGTCACCACTCCATCGTGCCTGACCTCCTGTCAACCACAGCTTGCCGGTCCGCGGAACGGCAGCGATCAAGGCATCCAAGTGGTAGCGCGGCGGGAGAAGCCTTGCGTGAGCGGAGAGTCGCTTGAAATGGGTACGGGTCGCAGGATTGAGCCGAGGGGCGATGCTGTCGCTCGGGAACTTTCTGATGTAAGCATCATGCTCAGCAGAGTACCCCGCAAGCAGGTTCTCGAAGGGTTGGCGAATGCTGGCGCGCCCTGGCCCACGGCGCGCAATTACCCAATCAGCGATCACCGTCTGTGAGCCGCACTGAAAACGCCGAGAGTTCAGTCTATCGTCGCCGTTCGAAGGCACCGGCGTCACTTCATCGCAAATCAGGTGCGGAATTCCTCCACAATCGGGCGTGCGCAGGCCCTAATAAGAAGATATACCGCGAGTCGATTGAGTCTTGCCGTCCTCACGGATAAAAGCTCAGATTCACGTGTTTGAAGAAACAACTGGACACCCGATCGCAGTCGACCTTGCATCTCATCGACCAGTCCAATCGCTTCGACTTGATCACCGATTGCTTGGTCATAGGCTGCAATGAAATCGAACCCTTTTCCACTTGCCTCGGCGACGAGCGCTTGAGCATCGATCTCCAGTAGAGCGTCTCGCAAAGCTTGAATTCCAGGGCGTTGCGTGATGCCGCGAACAATGTCGTCGTGTTGGAAAGTGGCACTAGCTGACGCGAGCAGGTCAATCAATCCCCCATCGCCATTTCCGCTGATGAGAAATGTCGGCCGCGGGTTGCCTGCAATCTCCGCGCCAGGTACCCCGGCGTCGTGCCAGTAGCTGGCCGTTTCGGTCAACGGGATTGCAAAGCGGTGCTCGATTCCGAAGCCAATTGCAAGCACGACAACTTCGCACTCTTGGCTCGAGGTCTGTCGCCCGCCTGCTGGCGCATCACGTTCGAAGCTCGTCAGGAAGCGACCCGCATAAGGGGCGATGGCGGTGACCAAGTGACCCAGGTGCACCTTGAGGCGGCCTTGGGTCGCGGCGCGGACTTCATCAAACTCTCGCAAAACGGCATCGCGTACGCCAGTTGCAGAGCCGGAGCGCCAATCGAGGATCGGAAGTTGAGCTAGCTCGTGTTCCGCATCTGGATTGGGCCAATCGTAGATATGGGGGTCCAGACGACGCCGTTGGCTGTCGCTTTGCAGCGGCAGCAGACGCGGCGCCTTCTCGAATAAATGTACATCTGTTCCCCCTTGGAGCGCCAGAGCGGCGGCTAGCGTAATGCCAGCGGCACCGCCGCCGATCACCGCGACTCGGGCGTTGGCCGAAAGCAAATGTTCGTGCTGCAGGGCATGTGCAAGTTCGAGGCCACGCACCTGTTGCGAATAGAACGTGATGCGTGTGTCGTCAATTCCGAGCACATAGACTCCCGGATGCTGCTCGATGCGCGCGCCGGCAATGACATCCTCAGGAGTCAGCACATCATCTCGCCAAATTCGAAGATCACACCCGCCACCCTGGCGTCCCCATGGAAGTACACGTTCCATCCCCCTCGTTCAGAAAGCACACGCATGGAACACCCTCTTGTTCCGGTGAGCATTGCGTCCCTCGGACCGTGGCCCCAACCTTTACGCCGCAGCGTGCAGGTCTGTTGCGCATTGACGCACAGTTTACCGATGAATATAAGCCATCGCGGCGCTGAGACAAGTCAACGTTTGGCGCTTGACCTGCACTCACAGGTGGGCCCTCGGGCATTGGGCTTTCAAGGGCCTTGCAGCGGAAACCTGCCCCACCGTCAGATCAGCAGCGCAGGGCGCATTTCAACCGTGCAAGCGGGCCGTCTTTTTAGAAGTTCAGGGATCACTTCTTCGGCAGGCTGCCCCGGTCTCGTTTCTTTGGCAATCGCTGAGCCACAGCAGCGATGGCTTGCGCGAGCGCGGTTCGCGCTTGAGTATGCATCGCGGCTTCTTCGGTGAGTTGTTGCCGCACAGCCTCGAGCTTGTCGCTCAGGCTTTCCACTTGTCCCCGCTCCTGCGTAAGCGCGACCGCTTGCGACTGCAACTCCTCACGAAGTTTTCGCTCGACCTGTCTCGCCTCCTCGAGTGCAATCCAATGGGCCTTCCGTTCGGCCGCTGCCCCTTCCTCAACTTGGAAGCGGTGCTTCTTTTCCTTGGCGAACTCGGTTTCCAACAGCTTCGCGCTTTGTCGAGCCTGGTCGACCTCGGCCAGGAAGCGCCGCTCATGCGCAATCTCACGGGCCTCCAGGCGCCCCTTCTCTTGCCGGCAGGTGTCCTCGCGAGCTTGCAACGCCCGCTCGTGCTCGGCCCGCGAAGTTGCATTCGCGTGCCGTTCTACATCGAGCGCCTGCTGGAGCTTGTCGACATCGCTGTCGTAGCGGCTGCGCAGGGCGGCAAGTTCGGCTTGCGCGAACGCCAATTCACCCCGCAATGTCTCCGACACGTCGCGCGTCTCGGTGAGCGCTTTCTCGATGGCCGCATTCGTGGCCACCCAGTGTTCTGCCCGCTTCGCAAACTCCGCCTGATCTGCGGATAGCTGCGCCCTGCCCTGCTCCAGCGCCTCGCGCTCTTCCCGCAGCGTCTGGATCGCCAAGGTCCGCGCTTCGTGCTTGGCATGGTTCCAGGCGCTGCGCAGGTTCGGCGGCAAGTCGTCCTCAGTCGGCACGGCGACACCAGCGATGCGGGCAGACAGCCGTTCGAACCAGACGTCGAGCAAGGGACTGATCGTGTTGGGCGAGCCGCCGCCCAGATGCTGGCGCACGCGCTCGATGGTGGGTTTGAGGCCCCGGGCGAGCAGCGCGTCGGCCGCCTCGACCACTTCTTCCAGCTGCACGCCGCGCGGCCCTCGCCGCCGGACCGGAACTGAGGAATCGGACGCTGAGACGCCCGTGGTGCCAAGATTCACTGACAGCCTCCGATTGGGGTCGATAAGCGCGGATTATGGTGCCCTATCGCGTGAGTTACATGCAACACAATATGTATTGCACGTAGATCTTACGAGTTTGCCGTCTTGCACGCACCTGAGGCGACGGGTCGTTGAAGCTGAAGCGCTGGAATACCGCAATCTCGTCGCTGCCGACGTCCTCGCGCGCGGCCACGGAAAATCGGGGCCTGCCTGCCGCCTGGACCGCTCCAAGCTCGCACCCCACTCCCCCAGTCGCGTCTCGGGCTCCCAAGCCGGCTCACGTGGGGATGTCCCAGATAGTCGCTTGCCTGCCTGACCCCTGGCCCTGTCAGAAGCTGACGCCGGGGTTCAGGGGGCCGGCTTGTGCGTTGGCCGAGCACCGTACAGACAGCATCGGATTTCGGCTTCGCAGCGTTAGCTGTCCTTTGCTGCCGATGGGCGAACTCACGCTTTGATGCCGATACCGGTCAAAGAGTTTGCAAGGGAGCTCCGGTATCAATGACCGGTTCCAACGTGATGCAGACGTCGACCGAGTTCCCTCCTGCACCGACTGGGCCAAGCCGTCTTGAAGCCCAGCCGAACGGCCGCTTGTCCAGTCGCCGAACTGAAAGTCCGTGCCTCGAAGCCGACCGTCAGCGGCCGGGAGCGATGCTCGCAAGCGACTCGAATGCACTACCCCTCGCGTTCCGATCAGGCGCATCCGGGCAAGCGTCTGCTGCATGCGATCCGCGATCTCGGCGACGGATACCGATGGAGCCCGAAGGGGGTCTTGCGGCGAGACGCGCCGTAACCCGCATCAGCGCATGGTGCGCCCGACTGGACCGAGGCGCCTGCTCGCCGCCTGATACGCGTCCTCCACCCAGGCGCAGAGCAGCGGCCGCGTGGTCGCGGGCTCAATGATGTCGAGCACGCCGAAGCGCTCGGCCGTGCGCATGGGAGACGAGATCGCGTGATAGTGCGCCTCGAGTTCCAGCCGGTGCGCGACCGGATCCTCCGCGGCGGCAATATCCTTCTTGTACGCCGCGGCGACACCACCCTCGACCGGGATCGATCCCCAGCGCGCCGATGGCCAGGCGTAGCGGTTCGGCAGCGAGGTTCCCGAGGGCCCGTGCCACGGGCTTAGCATGGCACCAGCCAGACCCACGCAACGTCGCAGAACGATCGCCAACCACAGAACTCCCGATTGCTCGATGGCGTGCAGGGCCTGCATCGCAGCCGCGAGCGTGCCTTCGCGCTCCGCGTCGGGACCGGTCATGACACCCGGTTGGTCGGCCAGATTGACGATGGGCAGGTGAAAGGTGTCGCACAGGTCGACGAAGCGCGCCATCTTCAGCGCCGCGGCACGCGTCAGCGCGCCGCCCATCACAACAGGGTTGTTCGTGATCACGCCCACAGCATGGCCGTTCAGCCGTGCCAAGCAGGTGATAGTGGATCCGCCGAAGTCCGGCGACAACTCGAACACCGACCCCTCATCGAAAATCGCCTTCAGGATCTTGCGCGGCTGGAACACCTTGCGCCTGTCCGCAGGAATCGCCTGGTTGAGCCAAGAATCGCAGCGACCGACCGGGTCGTCACAAGCTACTTGCTGCGCCTGCTCCCACACGTTGGCCGGGAGGTAGGACAGAAAGCGTCGCGTGGCCTGCAGAGCCTCTTCCTCGGTGTCGACGGCCAGTTGAACAGTGCCGCTATAGCGGTGCATCGCGTCATAGCCGCCGAGCGCTTCTTTGTCGATGTCCATGCCCAAGGCCTGCTTCACGACAGGCGGCCCGCCGGCGAAGATCTGGCTCTTGCCACGAATCATGATGGCCAGGTGGGACGAGGCCACCCGCAACGCCCCCAGGCCGGCACAAGCGCCGAGCGCGATACCCACCACGGGAACGACGCCCAGCAGTTGCGTCATCGGCAGCATTGCGTAGCCCGGGATCTTGGTGTGGCCGAGCTTGTCCAGCAGCTTCACGCTGCCGCCGGCGCTGTCGACCATGCGAACGATCGGCAGCTTATATTCGAAAGCGTAGCGGTCGGCGAAGATCCACTTCTCGGATACCGAACCTTCCGAAGAGCCGGCGCGGATCGTGAAGTCGTCGGACGAGACGACAGTCCGCCTCTCGGCGATCTTGCCGACGCCGACGACGGCATTGCTGGGCGTGAAGCTCTCGCGCTTGCGGTCCGCGCCGTACTTGACGGAGCCGGCCAGGGCGCCGATTTCTTTGAAGCTACCCGCGTCGAGCAGGTGATCGATGCGCTCGCGAGCCGTGAGCTTACCTGCCGCGTGATGGCGAGCGACCTGTTCCTCGCCGCCCAGTTCTCGCGCGATGGCGCGGCGCTGTGCCAGCTCGTCAAGGTCTTCGGCCCATTCGCCCGCCGCGGGCTTCGTTGTCAGTGTGGTGTTCATTTGGAAATCGCTCCTTGGGAATGACGAGCCAGCCAGGCATCGCGAAGGTCGTTCTTGGTCACCTTGCCGGCATGGTTGCGCGGCAGCGCATCGACGAACTCGATCACGCGAGGCTTCTTGTAGCCGGCAATCTGCTCGGTGCAGTGCCGGGCCAGCGCATCTGCGTCGCTCGCCTCTCCGGGGCGTCGGACCACGAAGGCCGCGATCACCTCGCCCCACTCGGCGTCGGGAAGTCCGAGCACGGCAACTTCGGCGACGGCCGGATGGGAGTGCAGCGCGTCTTCGACCTCCCGAGCGTAGACGTTGAAGCCGCCGCTGATCATCATGTCCTTGTTCCGGCCGACGATGTAGAGGAAGCCTTCGTCGTCGAAGCGACCGAGATCGCCGCTGTAGTACCAGCCATCGCGGATGGACTCGCGCTCCAGTTCGGGACGACGCCAGAACGCCACTTCGCCGATGCCGCGATGGGCGATCGCGATCTCGCCGATCTCGCCCGCCTTGACCGGGTTGCCGTCCGCATCACGGACGGTGATGTCGACATTCATCGTGGGTCGACCGCAGGAGTTGATGCGCTCCGAGGGCTTTCCATCCTGCAGATGGTCGTGCGGGTAGAGCACGCAGAGGGGCTGGACGGCCTCCGTCATCCCGTACTGCTGGCGCAAGATTGGCCCCAGGCGCTCTAGCGCCTCATGCACCGTGCTCATCGGTGTAGGCGCGGTGCCGTAGTGAACGCGGTTGAGGGCGGACACATTGGCGCCGGGGTTGGCCGCCAGCACTTCGAGCAGACGGGTCATCATCGTCGGCACCACCATCAACTGCGTAATGCGATCGCTCGCGATCTGCGCGATCACCTGCTCGGCGTCGAAGCGGTCGGCCACGATGTTGCGGGCTCCGCGCAAGTAGCAGGGCAGCAGGTGGATACCTGCAGCGTGCGTGAGTGGCCCCACGTGCAGCATCGCGTCGTCGATGCCGAGGCCGTACTCCATGGCGCTAAAGTGGTTCGCCAGGCGCGCCTCGAAGCGTTCAATGCTGTAGGCCACTCCCTTCGGCTGGCCCGTCGTGCCCGAGGTATAGGCGATGCGCAGTAGCAGGTTCGCGGGCACCTTGAGCCATGGCGCCCCGTCCGAGGCGCGGGTCAGCAGCAGGTCGTAGTCGATCACGTCGGCGTCGTGCCACCCCACGCCGATCACGACGCGCAACGAGGGCACCAGCAGCCGCATTTGCTGTACCGTTTCGCGGAACTCGGCGCCGGCGACGAGCACCGAGGCGCCCGCGTCGTTGAGGATGCCGGCCTGCTCGCGCACCGTGTGACGCGCGTTCAGCGCTACGTAGGCCTGCGCTGCCTTTTCGGCGCCGAATTGTGCCTCGATGCTCTCCACCGAGTTGTTGAGCAGCACCGCGAGTCGCTCGCCAGGTATCAGGCCCAAGCCGATCAGCGTGTTGGCGAGCTGGTTGCTGCGCCGCTCGATCTGCGTGTAGCTGTAGCTGCGGTCGCGGAAGACAATAGCCGGCCGGTCGCGGAACTGCGCCGCCGCCCAGGACAGGGCGTGCCCTGCAATTCGGTCGGAACTCATGGGATTCAATCCTTTGTGTGGGTGGGGTGAAGCAGAGCTAGCTGCCGGATGGCTTCGCGCCTCAAGGCGTCGACAAGGTCTTCGACGGCGTCGGCGGCGGCGTTGGCGTCGCCTGCCTCCAGGGCCTTTACCATCACGCGCCAAGTGCTCGCCGATTCAATGCGGCGCGTCGAGCTTGCGAGACCGAGCATCGAATAGCGCCTCGTCTGCCGTGCCAGGGAACCGAGGATGTCCGCAAGGCGTTCGTTGCCAGAAGCGTCTGCGAGCAAGCGGCCGAGCCGGTTGCTAACGCCCAAATACGCATCGGCATCTACGCCGCCATGGGCCGCCATTTCGAGCTCGTGCACGCCGGCGTCGATCGCGGCGACGAAGTCGGCGTTGTGAGGTGCCAGGCGACGGACCATCGCGCCGAGCAGGTCTCGACGTATCTCGAACAAGTCGCCCACTTCCTTGATGGACAGTTGCGTGACGTGGGCGCCGCGATTGGGCTGTATGCGCACCACGGAGTCCTTCTCCAGGATGCGCAGCGCTTCGCGGACCGGCCCGCGGCTGACTTCGAGATGCTCGGCGATCGTCTCTTCGCGAATGCGGTCGCCCGGGGCGTACTCGCCGCTTGCGATGGACAGGAAGATGCGCTCGGCAATCTGCTCGGCCAGCGTCATCAACTGGCGGCCCGCCGAGCCGCCGCGCATCGGCAGCGCTTCGGCTTCAGGGCCGAAACCCGCTTGCATGTCCGCAACCGCCTTGTTCATGGCGCTCATTCCTCTTCGAAGAGCGCGATTTCCTGGCCTTCGCGCACAGGCGCGCCTTCTGCGATGAGGATCTCGAGCACGCGGCCGGCCTCGGGGGCCACCACGGGGATTTCCATCTTCATGGACTCGAGAACCATCAGGGTGTCGTCAGCCTGAAGCACATCGCCCGGGTTCACCAGGATCTTCCAGACGGTGCCGGTGATTTCGGAGCGGATCTTTGTCTCAGTGGTCATGTTCGAGTGCCTCGTGATGTGGCGGCGGAGCGCCGATGCACGAACTTTAATCGACATTCCGATTGTTGACAAGCGTAATGTGCCCATGATTTAATCTGGGCACTGCAGCAACGCCGCTGCGCATTGAAAGGCGGACACTCCCGCCGTACTGGAGACAAAAGGCCATGCCCCTATCCCATACCGACGTACGTCGCATCCTCGAAATCCTCGACAGCGCCGCTCACCTCGAATCCCTCGACGTCACCGTGGGTGATTTCGAACTTCACGCCCGCAAGCCCGGCGCCTCCTCGGCTCGGGTCGATCGGGCTCACCAGGCCGCCTCGAGCCGCATCGCCGACTCGACGCGGAAGTCCGAATCCCCGGACGACGCCTCCAACGCAGCCGCCCCTGAAGCCATGATCGAAGTGCCAGAAGGCCTGGTCGCGGTGCGCTCACCGATGGTCGGCAGCTTCTATCTGCGGCCGAGCCCGGACCAGCCGCCCTTCGTCGCAGTCGGCAGTTCCGTGAAGGCGGATGACACGGTGTGCCTCGTCGAGGTCATGAAGATGTTCAACACGGTCAAGGCCGGCGTCGCAGGCACGGTCGAGCGCATCGTGATCGAGAACGGCAAGCCGGTGCAGCACGACCAGATCGTGATGCTGATCAAGCCGACGCAGGGAGCCTGACCATGAGCAAGACTGCTTCCACCCCCGTCGCAAAGCGCGACATCCGGCGCGTTTTCGTGGCCAACCGTGGCGAGATCGCAGTGCGCGTGATCCGTGCCTGCCGTACCCTCGGCATCGAGGCCGTGGTCGGTGTGTCCGAAGCCGACACTGAGACGTTGGCCGCCAAGATGGCCGACGAAGTCGTCGTGCTCGGCCCGCCGCTCGCCTCCGAAAGCTATTTGCGTGCTGACAAGATCGTCGAGGCGGCGCTTCAAACGGGTTGCGATGCGGTGCATCCCGGCTACGGCTTCCTCTCCGAGCGTTCGTCTTTCGTACGAGCCTGCGTCGAGGCCGGGCTGGTGTTCGTAGGTCCCTCCGCCGACGCCATCGATGCGATGGGCGACAAGATCACGGCAGTGGGCCTGGCCCAGAAAGCCGGCGTGCCCCGCGTACCGGGTTCGGGGGCGCTGTCCGACGTGGCGCACGCGCAGCGCGTCGGCGCGGAAATCGGCTACCCAGTTCTGATCAAGGCCACGGCGGGCGGCGGCGGCCGGGGCATGCGCATCGTGCGCGACGAGAGCGAACTTGAATCTCTGATGAGCTCGGCGTCCAACGAAGCGCAATCCGCATTCGGCGATGCCACGCTGTACATGGAGAAGTTCATCGAGCATGCGCGCCACATCGAGATCCAGGTCATGGCCGACATGCATGGCAGCGTGGTCTACCTGGGCGAGCGCGAGTGCTCGACTCAACGCCGACACCAGAAGCTCATCGAGGAGGCGCCCTCGCCTGCCGTCGACGAGGCAATGCGCCGCGCCATGGGCGAGTGTGCCGTCAGCCTGACCCGTAATGCCGCGTACTGCGGCGCCGGCACCATCGAGTTCGTGGTCGACCAGCGCGACAACAGGTACTTCTTCCTGGAGATGAACACGCGCATCCAGGTGGAGCATCCGGTGACGGAGATGATCACCGGCTTCGATCTGGTGGCCGAACAGATCCGCGTCGCGGCCGGGCTGCCGCTGTCGTTCACGCAGACGGACGTCCTGTTGAAGGGGCATGCGATCGAATGCCGCATCAACGCCGAGGACCCGGACCGCAACTTCCTGCCGCGCCCAGGACTGATTTCGCGCTGGGACGTGCCGTCCGGCGAGGGCATCCGCGTCGACAGCCACTGCTATGCGGGCTACACGGTGCCGCCCTACTACGACTCCCTGCTCGGCAAGCTGATCGTGCATGCGCCGACGCGCGAGCAGGCCGTCGCGCGCATGCGGCAGGCGCTCGGAGGGTTGCGGGTAGAGGGGCCCTCGACCACCGCGCCCTTCCACGACGCGGTGCTTGCACATGATGATTTCCTGAAGGGCACGGTCACGACGCGCTGGGTGGAGGAAACCTTCCTGCCGCAACGCAAGGCGGCACAGAAGGCCGCCGCCCAGGCCGCCAAGGCGGCGCAAACCGAAGCCGGGGTCCAGCCATGACCGGTGCCGTGTTGCGTTACACCGACGTCAGTCTGACCGACGGCCAAAGTTCACGCTGGGACGGCGGCATGACGACGCCCATGGCGCTCGCTGTCGCCCAACGGCTGGCCGCCACGCAGCCCGCGGCGGTCGAGGTCGCGTCCCTGGCGACGCTGCAACAATCCGTGGCGCGCGGCGAAGACCCCTGGCAGCGCATCGAGCTGCTGGGCGAGCGCTGCCCCGGCGTTCCGCTGCGTGCGGCGCTGTCGCTCCTGACCGACCACGGCAAGCGCGACTGCGACGTCATTTCGACCGCGGTCGCCACGCTCTGGATGCGCGAACTGGCACAGCGCGGTGTCTCCGAGCTCGTGCTGATCGACCCGCTGCTGGACATCGAGCGCATGGCGCCGGTGCTGAAAGTGGCCAAGTCGCTCGGCCTGACGACAATCGGCGCCCTGCCCTACGCGCAGGAATCGACGCTCGGCAACGAGGAGTTGCGTGGGAAAGCGTCCACCCTCGCAGGTGCCGGTGCCGACCGTGTGATGCTTCGAGACGAAGCGGGCCTGCTGACCGCCGACCGATTGGCAACCCTGCTGCCCGTCCTCCGCCGCAGTCTCGGCAAGACGCCGCTCGACCTGCACCTGCGCTGCCAGACGGCGCTGGCGCCCATGGTCGCGCTCGAAGCGGTGCGTCTTGGCATCGACGGGCTTGACACCGCGTTCGCGCCCGTGGCGAACGGTGCATCGGTGCCCGCACTCGGCACGCTGCTGAATTCGTTGCGCCTGTTGAAGCAGGGCACGTCCGCCAGCAGCCAGCTGCTGCATGCTGTCGGGGAGGTTGACCGCCTTCTGTCGGAGATGGCCGATTGCCACGGCTTCGAGCCGGCCCTCTCCTGGGCTTTCGATCTTGCGCCCTTTGCACACGAACTGCCCGGCGAGATCGCCGCGCAAATGACGCGGAGGCTGGCAGAAGCCGGCCTCGCGCACAGGTTGCATGCGTTTGCCAACGAATGCGCCCGCGTGCGCAACGAAGTGGGCGCACCACCGATGCTGGCACCCTTTGCGCAGCCGATTGCCGAGCAGGCGCTGCTGCATCTACAGGGCGTGAACCGCTATGCCGAGATTCGACCTGGCGTGCGGCGTGCCCTGCAGCAGGTCTACGGCGCGACGTCGGGCAGTGTCGATCCCGGTCTCTTGCGACGCGTCGGCGCACTGCCGAAGGCGCCCGAGCTGTCGCTCGCGAAATTGCACGCGGCCTACTTCGACGCGAGCGATGCCGCGTTGGTGATTTCTCAAACCTGCGGCGTGGCACCTGAAGCGATGCCCGTTGGCGCTTCGTCTGAAGCATTGCGCTACGTCGGCATGACGCCGGCGGAAGTCCTCCTCGCCGGACTCACGGCACGCGCCGCGCCCTATGCACAACTCGGCGTGCACGGCCCCGGCGTCTCGATCCAACTCCAAGGCACGGAGGGCTGAAGCCATGCTCGAACACTTCAAGAAACTCGTCGCCGCGGAAACAGCGCGCACCGGGAAGCGCCGCACGATCCACCTGACTGACGACACCCTCCGCGATGGCCAGCAGTGCTTGTGGGCCACGCGCATGCGCACCGAGCACATGCTGCCGATCGCCGAACGCATGGACCTCGCCGGCTTCCTTTCGATGCAGGCGATTGCCCTGGTCCAGTTCGATGCGAGCGTGCTGTTCCTGAACCAGGATCCGTTCGAGCGGATCCGCCTGCTGCGCGAGCGGATCACGCGGACGCCGATGCGCGGCGCGGTGCGCAGCAACCTGATGCGCGGCTTCTTCCCGGTGGCCGACGACATCACCGACCTCTTCGTCGAGCGGCAGATCGCCAACGGCATCCGCGACATCGCGGTCTTCGACGCCTTGATGTGCTCGGAAAACCTCGCCTCCAGCATTGGCACGGCGCGCCGCCTCGGTGCCCATGTGACCCTTGGCCTCGGCTACAACATCGCGCCGGGCTATGACGACGCGTTGTACGCGAGCAAGGCGCGTGAAGGGGTGGAGCGTTTCGACGTGCAGGCTGTCGCGCTCGCCGATGCGGCTGGCATCCTGACCCTCGAACGGGTGCGCACGCTGGTGCCGGCGCTGAAGCTGGCCATCGGCGACAACGCACGACTGGAGTTCAACACCCATTGCCTGACCGGGCTTGGACCGCTGCTCGCGATCGAGGCCGCGGTCCTTGGCGCCGACAGCATCCTCACGGCGGTGGACCCGCTGGCCAACGGTAACTCGCTGCCGGCCAGCCAGATGATCGCGCGCAACCTGCGCGAGATCGGCTTTGACGTGGTGGTGGACGACCGCCTGCTCGACGAGGTTGGCGACTACCTCGGTGCACTAGCGGAACGCGAAGGGCAACCGGTCGGCGTGCCAGCCGAGTACGAGCCCAGCCACTACATCACGCAGTACGCGGGCGGAGCGATGAGCAACCTGGAATCGCAGCTCAAGCTCGCCGGCATGATGGACAGGATGCCGGCGGTGCTGGAGGAGATCGGGCGAGTTCGCGTGGAGCTCGGCTCCCCGATCATGGTCACGCCATATCCCGCGATCGTCTCGGCGCAGGCGGTGATGAACGTGCTCAACGGTGAGCGCTACAAGGTCGTGCCGGATGAGGTGAAAAAGTACGTCTGCGGCTATTTCGGCGAGCTGCCGCTGCCCGTCGACGCGAACGTCAAGGACCGCATCATCGCCAACGGATCGAAGGACGTAGCTCTCATTCCGCCCGTCATCGAACCGGTGCTGCCGGGACTGCGCCAGCGCTACAAAGACATCGGCGACGATGAACTTCTGCTGCGCTACATGTACGGCGACGAGAAGATCAATGCGCTGAAGCCGACGCCCACGGGTGACAGCTACAGCCTGCGACACCCGGTGGTCGACCTCGTGGATAGCCTGGCGCAGCGCGAGCGCAAGGCCCGAGTGCGGTTGTCCGGCAACGGCTTTTCGCTGAGCGCCAATTGAAAGCCCGGACGACGATCGAGGTCACCGATGTGCATCCGCACATCGCTGGGAGTCCGGCCAAGCAGCTGATTTTCCGGAGCGATGATCTAGAACTCCCGTCGGCTCTGGCGCTGTCGTGCGCCCTGCGCAATCCGATGGATGGCGCAGCCGCTGCCATGAAGGGGATTCAAGCGCGGGCCAGCCAGCGAAATCCGGAAGTCTCATGACAGCAGTTAGACGAACGCGAGGCCAGTTGGTCATCGAGACGATGAACCTCGGCACGGAAGACGACCCCAGGATAGTGCGGATCGGGCACCAGGCCGGCAACGGCAAGGGCGTGCCCCTGCTGCTGTTCAATGGCATCGGCGGCAACATCGAGCTGCTGGCGCCGCTGGCGGAGAAGATGCCAGAGCGCGAGATCGTCGTGTTCGACATTCCGGGCGTCGGCCAGTCCGACCTCCCGCGCTGGCCGTACCGCCTGGGCGGTATCGCCCGGCTGGCGGCGCGCATCCTCGACCGCTTCGGCATCGACAAGGTCGACGTGCTGGGCGTCTCCTGGGGGGGCGCAGCGGCCCAGGCCTTCGCCTGCACCTGCAGCCAGCGCTGCCGCCGGCTCATCCTTTGCGCGACCGCGCCGGGAGTGGTGATGATTCCCGCCAGCCCCAGTGTGCTGTGGAAGATGGCGACGCCCAAGCGCTACATGAACGCCGACTACGCGCGCACCGTCAGCGGCGAGATCTACGGCGGCGACTTCCGCCGCAACCCGGCGCTGGCGGCCGAAATGTTCCGCCACGTCAAATACAAGTCGCGGCTGGGCTATTACCTGCAGTTGCTGGCCGCTTCGGGCTGGACCAGCATCCACTGGCTGCCGACGCTGCTCCAGCCCACGCTGCTGATGGCCGGCGCCGACGATCCGCTGGTGCCGCTCGCCAATGCGTGGCTGATGCACAAGCTGATCCGCAAGTCGGAACTCAAGATCTTCGATTGCGGGCACATGTTCCTGATGACCCGGGCCGACGAGTCGGTCGCGGCCATCCGCCAATTCCTCGACAAGCCGTGACCGGCCCCGAGCGTGTCCCCCTGAATCCTTCACTGCCATGAACACCCCTGACATCACCTTCCAATCCCTTGCAGGGCTCGCCGGCCAGCGCATCGGCTCCTCGTCCTGGATCACCCTCGACCAAGCGCGCATCGACGGATTCGCCCACTGCACGAGCGACACGCAATGGATCCACGTGGACGTGGAACGCTCTACCAAGGAAAGCCCTTTCGGCGGCCCCGTCGCTCACGGCTTTCTGACGCTGTCGCTGCTGGCGCCGACGGTCTTCGACGTTCTGATCTCGCGCATGCAGCTCAAGCAGGCGGTGAACTGCGGGCTGGACAAGGTCCGCTTTCTCGCCCCGGTGCGCGCCGGCAAGCGGGTACGCAACCACATCAGCGTGGTGTCGCTGGAGGACAAGGGCAACGGGCGCCATCTGCTGACCACCGAGAACACCGTGGAGATCGAGGGCGAGGAAAAGCCCGCCCTGGTGGCCAACGCTACCGCGATGCTGATCGCCTGACCCCTGGCGAGAAAGAGACGAGGAGACAAGCATGACGACGAAATCATCAGCCACCGAGACGACCGGCCTGGGGAAGACCACCGCGGCGCCGAAGCGCCGGCGTGCCGCCCCCGAGCCCATGGTGGTGGTCAACGAACTCACCGAGCTGATCGAACGCGCCAGCGAGAACACCTTGGCGCCGAACCCGCTGATGGGGCTGCGGCCTGCCGACTTCGCGGAAGCCGCGCAATCGCTTCTCAAGCTGGCGACGGTCTCTCCGGGCGCCACCGTCGGATCACTCGCCCGGTACGCCAAGACACTGAGTCAAATCGTGCAGGGCCGCTCCGAACTGGCGCCGGACCCGAAGGACCGGCGCTTCGCCGATCCGGCGTGGCAAGGCAACTTCGCCTACAAGCGGCTGATGCAGAACTACCTGCTCACGCATAGCGAGATGAACAGCCTGATCGCGCATTCCAAGCTCGGCGACCGCGAGAAGGGCCAGGCGCAATTTCTTAGCGCGCTCGTGACCGATGCGTTGGCGCCGAGCAACTGGCTGGCTGGCAATCCCGCCGCGGTGCGCAAGATCGTCGATACCGGCGGCAGCAGCGTCGTGAGCGGCCTGAAGAACCTCGTACACGACATGCGACACAACCACATGATGCCGATGCAGGTCGACAGCACGCCCTTCAAGATCGGGGAGAACATGGCGACCTCTCCCGGCCAAGTCGTCTACCGCTGCGAGACCTTCGAGCTGATCCAGTACACGCCCACCACGCCGAAGGTGTACCAGCGCCCGCTGGTCATGGTGCCACCCCAGGTCAACAAGTTCTACGCCGTCGATCTCGCGCCGGAGAAGAGCCTCGTGAAATGGACGGTGGACAGTGGCGTGCAGATGTTCATGGTCAGCTGGCGCAACCCCACGGCCGAACACCGCGATTGGGGTGTCGA
The DNA here is from genome assembly GCF_030316845.1 of Variovorax davisae. Taxonomy (GTDB): domain Bacteria; phylum Pseudomonadota; class Gammaproteobacteria; order Burkholderiales; family Burkholderiaceae_C; genus Variovorax; species Variovorax davisae. Next base: position 73,110 of record NZ_JASZYS010000022.1, on the reverse strand, counting down.
GCACTACGCGATGGCGCTGGACGCGGCGGTCGACGTGGCGCGCCAGATCACCGGTAGCCCCGACGTGAACATGTGGGGCTCCTGCTCGGGCGGGATGACGCTGGCGGCCTACCTCGGCTGGCTCGCGGCGCTCGGGGACCGCAAGGTAGCGAACGTTTCGTGGGCCGTGTGCGTGCTCGACGGCGCCCGGGCGATGAACGACACCACGCTGGGCCTCTTCAATTCGCCGGCGGCCGTTCGAGCTGCGCGAGCCCGCTCGCGCAGCAAGGGCGTGGTGGAAGGGTCCGAGATGGCCAGCATGTTCGCCTGGCTGCGGCCCAACGATTTGATCTGGAACTATTGGGTCAACAACTACCTATTAGGCAACAAGCCGCCGGCCTTCGACATCCTGGCCTGGAATGCGGACACCACGCGGCTGCCGGCGCGCTTCCATTCAGACCTGCTGGACATCATGGAGAAGAACCCGTACGTCCAACCGCGTGCCATGACTGTCAGCGGCGTTCCGATCGACCTGTCCAAGGTGAACATCGGCGCCTACGTGATCGGCGGCATCACCGACCACATCACGCCGTGGAAGAGCTGTTACGGAACGGCGCGATTGTTCGGCGAGGAATCGACCTTCGTGCTCGCCAATGCCGGCCATCTACAGAGCCTGATCAACCCGCCGGGCGCCCCCAAGGCCTTCTTCTCGACCGCTCCGAGCCGCCAAGCCGATCCCGACGATTGGGCGCGCACCGCGGTGCGCCATGAAGACAGCTGGTGGCCGCACTGGCGGGCCTGGATGCAGGCGCGCTCGGGCGACCAGATCGCCGCACCCACAAAGCCCGGCTCGCGCGTAAACGCCCCTCTTTCCGCCGCGCCTGGAGACTACGTGAGGCAGAAATAGGCTAGAAATACCAGCACTGACCGGAGAGAAAACACTTTGTCATTGGACGTGCAGCGCGCCGGCGCAGATCATCGGAAGGCATGCGAGGGCATGGCAATGCGTCCGCTTGGCGTGCCTACGCTGATCGTGGAGGCAAGGAAATGAGCGAAGCAATCTACTGTTTCGACACGGCTACGGTGCGGTTCGCGATCTACCCCGAAGGCCCTGCTGGCGAGCGAGTCATCGTCGAGATCGCGGAAGACCCGCTGCGGGATCTGTTCGGCGCAGAGGGCGGCGGTGACACCCTGGTGGATGCCTACAAGGCGCACGCCGCGATCATCGACGCTTGCGCGCTGGAGCGTCATCATGAGGCGCCTCATTGCCCCGTTCTGTTGGAAACCCGGGATTTCGAGGCGCTGGAGCACTTTGCCGGCTCGTGAACCGCGACCGGCGAGGCACCCAGCTTGCCAATTCGCGGCGTCAGTCCGGACGGTTCATCCTGCAGCTGGTCGGCATTTCCGCACGGCTGGCAGGGATCGACCGGATGACCCGGAAGCCGTAGCCCGAGCCCTCGACGTCGAACTTGACGCCGGGGGCGCCCTGCCGGTCCATGACGCCGACCACCAGCGGCTGCTGGAACTGGTGGTCCGCGGCGCGCATGTGGCCGCGCTGGCCGGCCAGGGTGACATCGGCCTTCTCGAGGGCGCGCGCCACGGCGACGGTGTCGACGCTGCCGGCCCGCTCGATGGCCTGCGCCAGCGCCTCGACGAGCAGTTGCATGCGCATGTGGACGTAGTCGTCCGACGGCTTCGGGAAGCGGGTGCGGAAGTCGCGGTAGAAGGCCTCGCTCTGCGGCGTCTGCACGTTCGGCAGCCAGTCGGCCACCGCCGCCACGCGCCCGATGCCGGCATCGCCGATGGCCGCCGGCGCGCCCAAGGCATTGCCGTAGAAGGTGTAGAAGCTGCCGTTGAAGCCGGCCTCGCGCGCGGCCTTCACGAGCAGCGTCAGGTCGTTGCCCCAGTTGCCGGTGATGACGCCCTGCGCGCCGCTGGCCATGATCTTGCTCGCGTAGGGCGCGAAGTCCTTCACGCGGCCCATCGGATGCAGTTCGTCGCCGACGATCTGGACGTCCGGCCGCAGGCCCGCGAGCTGCCGCCGCGATTCGCGCAGTACCGACTGGCCGAAGCTGTAGTCCTGGCCGATCAGGTAGACGCGCTGCAGCGACTTGTCTTCCTGAAGCACCTGCATGAGCGCGGTGACCCGCATGTCGGCATGGGCGTCGAAGCGAAAGTGCCAGAAGCTGCAGCGCTCGTTGGTGAGCACCGGATCGACCGCCGAGTAGTTGAGGAACAGCACGCGCCGCGATGGGTCGCGCTCGTTGTTCTTGTCGATGGCGTCGATCAGCGCCGCCGCCGTGGCCGACGAGTTGCCCTGCAGCACGATGCGCGCGCCGTCGTCCATCGCGGCCCGCAGCGCCGAGAGCGCCTCTTCGTTCTGCCCCTTGCTGTCGTAGCGATCGAGCTGTAGTATGCGGGCGCCGCCCGGCAGCTTGACGCCGCCGCGGGCATTGACCCGCTCGACCGCCCACAGCAGGTTGCGGAACACGGCCTCGCCGGTGTTGGCGAAAGGGCCGCTCATGCTTTCGATCAGGGCCAGGCGGATCGGCGGCACAGGTTGGGCGAAACCCGGCGCGACCATCGTGGTGCCAATGGCCGCGAGGCCTAGTCTCAGCGCCTTGCGGCGCATCGCGTCCATGACCTACTCGGGCTTGAAATCGATCGACTTCAGCACGACGCCGATGCGCTCGTAGTCCGAACGCAGCGACTTCGCCAACTCTTCCGGCGTCCGCGGCTGACCCGGCTCCAAGCCGAACTCCTTCAGGCGCTCTCGCGTGGCGGGCTGGGCCATCACCTTCAGCGTCGCGTCGCGCAAGCGGGCCTGGGCCTCGGCCGGCACGTCCGGCGTGACGAAAACGCCCAACCAGCCCGAGGCCTCGATCTGAGGGTAGCCCAGTTCGGCAAAGGTCGGGGTGTCGGGCAGGTTCGGCGAGCGCTGGGGCAAACTCACGGCATAGGGGACGATCTTCCCGACCTTGATCAGCGGAATCGCGTTGGGAATCCCCGCGAACATCAACTCGATGTGCCCGCCCATCACGTCGGCCAGCGCCGGGGGCGTACCCTTGTAGGCAACGTGCAGCATGTCGATGCCGGCGGCCTTGTTGAGTTGGAGTCCCATCACATGCGACACCGTGCCGGCGCTGTAGGAGGCGTAGCTCACCTTGCCGGGATGGGTCTTCACATACCCTACCAGCTCCTTCAGGTTCTTCGCCGGCACGGAGGGATGGCCCACGAGCACCAGGCCGCCGCGCGCGAGTTCGGCCAGCGGCCTGACTTCCTTGGCCATGTCGAAACGCAGCTTGACGATGTGCGGGATCTCACTCACGATCGCATCGAGCGAGACGACCATCGTGTTGCCGTCGTGCGCCGACTGCATCAGATCGCCGACCGCGACCGCCCCACCGCCGCCGGGCTTGGTGTCGACGATCACCGGCTTGCCCAGCTCCTTCTGCAGTCCGTCTGCCAGAAGGCGCGAGACGACGTCCAGCGAACCGCCGGGGGGGCCGGCCACGATGATGCGCGCCGCCTTGTCGGTGTTCGCTTGCGGGAATGCGGCGGGAGCCGCCAGCATCGAAAGTGCGGCGGCAAGGGTGCCGCCCAGGCGGCAGCGTTGAAGAATGGAAGGCATATGCGTCTCCTGCTGAAGTTCAATCGTTTGGGGAATGTTGGGGAGCGGATTCGGGATCGGGCAGCGCGTCGAAGAACTCGACCCGCCCCGTTTCCAGCGAATACTCGGCGCCGACGACGTGAAGCTGGCCCGCGTCGATGAGGCGTTCGAGAATCTTGGAGCCGTGGCGCAATTGGTCGACCGACTGGCGAACGTTCGCCTGAACGCTTTTCCGGATCAGCGTCTCCCGGTCGTAGCCCAGTTCCGGAGCCAGCAGATCGGCGACTGCGGGCCGGATTCGATCGGCAATGAATCGCAAGTGCGGCGAACGGGCCTCGGTGGGCCGCCGCAACTGCTCCAGCGTCCCGAGAATTGCACCGCAGTGCGTGTGCCCCATCACCACGACCAGCGGCGTGCCAAATTCCGCCGCAGCGAATTCGATGCTGCCCAGTTGGGAAGGAGCGGCGATGTTGCCGGCCACGCGAATGACGAACAGGTCGCCGAGGTCCTGGTCGAAGACGATCTCGACGGGCACGCGTGAATCGGAGCAGCCGAGGACGATCGCGAAGGGCTTCTGCTCGAAGTTGGTCTTGGCACGCCGCATGCGGTGCAGGAAACGCTCGCCGGTGTGAACCTCCGAGGCGAAGCGCTCGTTGCCTTCGCGCAGGCGTTTCAGTGCTTCATGGGCGCTGGTCATGGGGTGTGCCTGCCTCTCCTGTTTGACGAAATCTTGCATTGGGGACCTCAGCGTGTGAACAAGATGAATGCGATCACGAGGACCGCGAGGAATACCGTCTCGCTCACCATCAGCACGATCGGCTTCAGGCCCACAGTGGCGAAATCCTTCAGGTGGGACTTCATCCCGATCGCGGCCATCGAGATCACAAGCAGCCAGGTGGAAAGTGTCCGCAGTGTTTGCTGCAGTGCAGCAGGAATGAAGCCGGCGCTGTTGGCGGCTACGAGAAGCGCAAAAACCACCACGAACCAGGGCAGCAAGGGCGGCTTCGGCCCGCCCGTCAGGCCGGGGACGTGCGCCTTGCGGTACGACAGCGTGATGACCAGGATCACCGGCAGCAGCATCGCGACCCTCAGCAGCTTGACGATCGTCGCGACGTCGCCGGCCTCCTTCGACATGCCGTAGCCTGCGCCGACCACCTGCGCCACGTCGTGGATCGTTCCGCCAAGGAAGATCCCCGCGTGCTGCTCGCCGAAGCCGAGCGCGGTGACCAGCATCGGGTAGAGCACCATCGCCGCCGTCGAGAGGGTGCTGACGCCGATCACCGTGAAGATGGTGGCGCGCTCCTTGACGTTGTCGTCGGCCTGCGCCGGTATCACCGCGGCGATCGCCATCGCTGCCGATGCCCCGCAGATGCCGACGGCACCGCCCGTCAGAACGCCGAAGCGATTGCGGTAGCCGAGCATCTTTGCGAGGGCGATGCCGAAGCCGATCGTCATCGCCACCGACAGCACGACCATGGCAATCGGCAGCGCACCCAGCGCCGTAATCTGTGCCAGCGTGATACGCACGCCCAGCAGCGCGACGCCGATGCGAAGCAGCGTGCTCGCGGAGAACCGGATACCCGGAACGCAGCGGCCTTCCGTCGAGAGGAAGTTCAGCGCCATGCCGAGCAGCAAGGCAAAGAGCATGCCCGATACGTGGTAGTGATCGGCCAGCGAGATCGCGGCGACGGCCACCACCACTGACATCAAGATGCCGTGGAAATTGGTGCGCGCGGGCTGTCGCCAACCGGTGAGCGTGAGGGAGAGGTTCATGGATGGGACTCGCGATAGAGGATGGCGAAGCGGCGCTCAGGCCGCTTCCTGCGCGGCCCTGGCGCGCAAGCGCGCCACGTCCGACTCGTAGCTGCGCGAAACCATGACGAAGAAGACCGAGGCCACGAGCGCGAGCAACGGTGCCAGCGACAGTGCGCGCTGGAGGCCCAGTACGTCCGACAACACGCCGACGATCAGCGGCCCGGGCGCCAGTCCGATCAGGTTGTTGGCCAGCGTCATCGTCGCCGCCACCGTCGCGCGCACGCCAGGGTGCGTGACATCGCAGACAATGGCCGCCGAACAGCCGCCCTGCGCCGCGGCGAACAAGGCGCCGAGGAAGATCAGGCCCAGCCCCAGCGGACCGGGCGGCAGCGAAAAGGCGACGATCAGGGCCAGTGCCGTCAGCGCCGAATAGGCGGCCGGCACCAGCACACGGCGACGCGGATGCCTGGCGCTCAGCCGGTCGGCCAGTCCGCCACCGAAGATCATCCCCACGCCCGACGCGAGCACCGCGACGCCGGCCACGAGCGCGGCCTTCTTCACATCCATGCCGTAGAAGCGGACGAAATAGGTCGGCAGCCACGCGATGAGCATCCCGGGCATCGCCATCTGCAGTCCGCTCGCGAGGTAGGCGAAATTGCCCGAGCGCGAAGCGAAGACCTCGCGCGCGATCCGGCCAAGGCCCATCCCCTTCGACGAGGCGTTGACTTCCTTGGGCAAGGCGGCCGTCTTGTAGTCGCGTACGACGAAGGGGTAGATCAGCGCCAGCACCAGCCCGGGCGCGCCCACGGCGAAGAAGGCCATTCGCCAGCCGGACTGGGCCGCGATGGCGCCCCCGAGGACAACGCCGAGCACCGACCCGAACAGGCTGGCGGAAAGGAATGCACCCAGCACGGCGGCACGCTGCTTCGCAGGAAACACGTGCGCGAGCAGCGCGGCCCCTGCGGCGCCGTAGGCCGCTTCGCCGAGCCCCACGAAGGCGCGGGCCGTCAGCAGTTGCGCGTGGCTCTGCGCGAGGCCGCAGGCGATGGTCGCGAGGCACCACACGACCGCCATGAGTGTGATGCTCCTGACCCGGCCCCAACGATCGGCAATCAGAGAGATCGGCACGGTCAGCGCGCCGACGGTGAGCGAGACCACGCTCACCAACATGCCGAGTTGCGAGTCGGAGAGGTCCCACTCGGCCTTGAGGGCAGGCATGACGGCCCCGATAACCTGGCGCGACAAGTAGTCGGACAGCATCAGGCCGAAGGTGAGCGCGAAGACAGCCCACATGTAGATGCGCGAAAGGCGCCGGGGCTCGTTGGTGACGATGTGCGTGTCGCCGGCCGACAGTGCGGGATTCATTTGGCTTGTCTCTTGGTTGCTTTGGGTTCTTGCTCAGAGGTAGGTCGGCCACGAGCGCATCTCGTGCTCGCCGATGCCGCCATTGCGATCGCGCCGGTGCGTGGCCAGGCCGTCGATGAGCCAGCCGCGGGTCTGCTTCGGTGCGATGACCGACTGCACGCCGAAAGCGCCGGCCAGCGCATAGGCTGACGTGTCGCGTGCCAGTTCGGCCTTCAATTGGTCGAAGCGCTCGGGGTCATCCTCGCGCTTGATGCCATGGAGGACGCTAACGCCGATCTGCGGGTCCATGAAGCTGGCGTCGGCGCTGGTCCAGGCGGCCACAGCGTCGCTGTTGCGGCCGCCGCCCATGTTGATGTAGGCCTGGCCGTAGCTCTTGCGCAGAATCACCGACAGCTTGGGCACACTGCAAAGCTGCACGGCATGGATCATGTTCATGATGTGCGCCGGGGCCGCCTTGCGCTCGCCCTCGATGCCGACCAGGAAGCCCGGCGTATCGACCAGGAAAAGGATGGGGATGTTGAAGGAATCGCACATCGCCAGGAACGCCGTGACTTTGCGGCAGGCTTCGGGGTCCATTGCGCCACCCTTGAACATTGGGTTCGAGGCGACGATGCCCACGCTCTCGCCGTTGAGTCGAGCCAGGCCGGTGACGGCGGCCCGGCCGAAGCGGTCCTTCAGGGCGAAGAAGCTGCCGTCGTCGACGATGCCGGCAATCACCTTGCGCATGTCATAGGTCTTGCTGCGCGCGGAAGGCACCAGCTCGACGAGCTTTTCGGCATCAGGCGCGATCGCCTCGGCTGCAGGGAGGTCGGGGGGCCGAGCTCCCGCGTGAGACGGCAGGTAGCTGAGGAAGCGGCGGATTTCCGCCAATGCTTCCGCGTCGCTGCCGACGACCCGGTCCACCAAGCCGGTCTGCTCGGCGTGCAGTTTCCATCCGCCCAGCTCTTCCGGATCGACGGTTTCGCCGATCGCGAGCGAAGTGACTCTTGCGCTCGACACCGCGAGGAACGCGCCCTTGCGCATCACGACGAAATCGGAGAGACAGGTGTACCAGGTCGATGAGCCCAGGCAGGGCCCGAGCACCGCGCTGACCCAGGGGGTTTCACGCCGGCGGCAGTACTGCTGTGGGTCTTGGCCGGCTGCCGCCATCGCCTCGGCGCCGAGGCTGTCGGGCACCCGCGAACCGCTGGATTCGCCAAGGAAGATCAGCGGCATGCCGCTGCGGTTGGCCGTGTCCTTGAGGCGCGAGATCTTGCGCATGTTCACCGCAGACGACGACGCGCCCATGACCGTCATGTCGTTCGACACAACGGCCACGCGTCGCCCTTCAATGCGGCCGGTGCCGGTGATCTTGGCGTCGGCCGGAGAGCTTTGGCGGTCGGCAGGCAAGACCGAGACGGCCAGCATGCCGGTTTCGCTGAACGAGCCAGCGTCCAGCAATTGATCGATGCGTTCGCGGGCGTTCAGGTGGCCGCTGGCGCGGCGCTTCGCGAGCTTGTCCGCACCGCCCATGGCGAGCGCGGTGAGGATGCGGCTGTCGAGTTCGGCCCGCTGGTCTTGGTGGCTGGAACTGGCCGGAGCGGCGGCATTGACTGCCGCGTCGGCTGGTGCGAATCTGAGGCTCATGCGGATGCCCTCTTTGCAGCGCGCTGGTTCTTCATGGCGCTCATTCCTCTTCGAAGAGCGCGATTTCCTGGCCTTCGCGCACAGGCGCGCCTTCTGCGATGAGGATCTCGAGCACGCGGCCGGCCTCGGGGGCCACCACGGGGATTTCCATCTTCATGGACTCGAGAACCATCAGGGTGTCGTCAGCCTGAAGCACATCGCCCGGGTTCACCAGGATCTTCCAGACGGTGCCGGTGATTTCGGAGCGGATCTTTGTCTCAGTGGTCATGTTCGAGTGCCTCGTGATGTGGCGGCGGAGCGCCGATGCACGAACTTTAATCGACATTCAGATTGTTGACAAGATGAATGTGCCCATGATCTAATCGCCGCATTGCAGCAAAGCGCTGCGCCACGAGGCGACACACCCGTCCCGACCGGAGACAAATCCCATGGCCCTGACAGCAAGCGAAACAGACGACAAGCCGATGAACCCGACCCCGGCGCGGCCCGTGCCGATCCCCACTGCCGAGACCGCGCACTACTGGGGCGCGGCGCTCGAAGGCACGCTCAAGATCCAGTACTGCCCTGCCTGCGCGCGCCACCAGTTCTACCCGCGCCGCTTCTGCACAGATTGCCTGTCGGAGGAGATCGTTTGGGTTCCGGCCAGCGGCTCCGGCCGGATCTACACCTATACCGTGTGTCATGTCGCCGGCCATCCCGCGTTCGAGGCGCACGTCCCCTACGCGATCGGGCTGATCGAACTCGACGAGGGTGTGCGCATGTTGGCGGGCATCGTCGCTTCGGACCTGGGCCACCTCGCCGTCGGCGCTCGGGTGGAGGTGTGCTTCGAGCGCGTCAGCAGCGAGATCGCCCTGCCGATGTTTCGGCTCACGGGCGGCGATCGGGTTGCCGCCGACCGCACTGATCGTCCCGACCATACCTAGACACTGGAGATAGCATGATCATTGATTCCTTCGACGCCGGTGCGACGGCATTTCCGGACCGCATCTTTGTGCAAGGTGCAAGCGTGGAACTCAGCTACCGCGAGGCAGCTGACGCCTCGCACGCGGTTGCCGCCGCCCTGGTGCGCGACGTGCAGCCCGGCACCCATGTGGCCGTGCTCTCGCCCAATCACCCGATGGTGTTGCCCGCGATGCTGGGCGTGATGCGCAGCGGCGCGGTCTACGTGCCGCTCAATGCCCGCGATCCGATCGAGGACATCGTCTGGTTCGCCAGGTTCTGCGACGTGGCGGTGCTGATCTGCCATGAGCAGTACGCGCCGCATCTCGAGCGCTTGAGAGCCGAGATCCCGACGCTCAAGCGTGTGATCGGCCTGTCCGAACCGCTGGAATCGGGCGGCCACACCATCACGCAATGGTTGACGGACTTCGCCGGCCGGCGCGTCGATGCGCGCCGTGAACCCGACGACATCGCGCTCATCAAGTCCTCGGGCGGCACGACGGGCCGGCCGAAGGCGATCATGCAGAGCCACCGTTCGCTCGAGACCGCCTACCGGATCACCAATCAGTTCACGCCGCCGCGCAAGGATCCGGTGCATCTGGTCGTGGCCCCGCTCACGCATGCGGCCGGTGCGACCATGGTCGCGCTGGCGCGCTTCGGCGCACGCAACGTGATCGCCCCGTCGGCGGACCCAGGGGTGATCCTGGAGGCCATCGAGCGCGAGCGGGTGACCCACATCTTCCTGCCGCCCACCATGATCTATCGCCTGCTCGCTCATCCTGACGTGGCGACGCGCGACTGCTCTTCGCTGGAGTACGTTCTGTACGGTGCAGCGCCGATGTCGGTCGACAAGTTGCGCGAGGGCCTGGCGCGCTGGGGCCAGGTGTTCATGCAGAGCTACGGCCAGTCGGAAGTGCCCGGCGTCATCACCTGCCTGTCGCGGAAGGACCATTTCGTGCACAACGACCCCGAACTCGACCAGCACCTCGCCTCGGCCGGCCGCCCCTCCGGGGCCTGCGAGGTGGCGCTGATGGACGATGCTGGCAACATCGTGCCGACCGGCGAACGCGGCGAGATCGTCGCACGCGGCGACCTGGTTTCGCCCGGCTACTACAACAATCCCGAGGCAACGGCGGAGGCGCGTGCCTTCGGCTGGCACCACACGGGCGACATCGGCGTGTTCGACGAGAACGGCTTCCTGTATGTGGTCGACCGCAAAAAGGACATGGTCATTTCCGGCGGTTTCAACATCTACCCGAGCGAGATCGAGCAGGTGATCTGGGGTCACCCCGCAGTGCAGGACTGCGCGGTCGTCGGTGTGCCCGATGCCGACTGGGGCGAACGTCTGACCGCGGTCATCGAGCTCAAGGCCGGCGGCGTTGTCACAGCCGACGAGATCGTCGAGATGTGCAAGAAGCGCTTCGGCAGCCTGAAAACGCCCAAGCAGGTGGAGTTCTGGCCCACGCTGCCGCGCAGCCCTGTCGGCAAAGTTCTCAAGAAGGACGTCCGAGCCCAACTCACAGCCGGATCGGCGCAGGGCTAAGGGCAGTCATGGACCCCAAAGCTCTGAGTGGCCGCTACGCGATCGCCGGCGTCGGCGAGGCCGGCATGGGCAAGGCCCAGCCCGGAGACACGGCCTTGTCGCTTCAGTGCGAGTCAGCGCGGCAGGCGATCCTGGACGCGGGGCTGAAGCCCACCGACATCGATGGCGTGTTTGCCCACTGGGATGACCGTGCCGCCGGCCTGCTCGTGACGGAGTACATGGGCCTGAAGCCGAGCTACGTCGACAGCACCGTCGTCGGCGGCCAGTCGAACCTGACTCATGTCGCTCACGCGATGGCGGCGATGGAGGCGGGCCTGTGCAACGCCGCCCTGATCACCTACGGCAGCACCCAGAGGCTGGACCGCAGCCGCTCCCGCGGGGGCCACGCGCAGGATGCGCGCATGCCGCCAGGGCAGTTCATCCAGCCCTACGGCATGCTGAGCCCGATCGGCTTCTATGCGATGCTGGCCCGCCTGCACATGCACCGCTATGGCACCCGCGCCGAGGATCTGGGCGAAGTCGCTCTGGCGGCGAGGCGCTGGGCGCAGCTCAACCCGAACGCCATCGCCCGCTCGCCGCTGACGATGGAGGACTATCTGGCGGCCCCGATGATCGCAGATCCCCTGCGCAAATTCGACATCTGCCAAGTGACGGACAGCGCCGGTGCCATCGTGCTCGTGCGGGCCGATCGCGCACGGGACCTCCCTCGCCCGCCGGTGCTGGTGAAGGGCTTCGCCGAGCAGTACATTCAGCACGCCACGCCCTTCGGCACGGACGACTGGATCGACAACGGCGTGCTCGCCGAGATGGGCCGACTGGCGATGACGCGCGCGGGCCTTGGCCATTCCGACATCGACCTCGTGCAGATCTACGACGCGTTCACGATCAACGTGCTCGTCGGGCTCGAGGCCCTGGGTTTCTGCGGTCGCGGCGAGAGCGGCGCCTTCGTGCAGGGTGGACGCACCGCCCCAGGCGGAGCGTTCCCGATGAACACCTCAGGCGGCGGCTTGTCCTTCAACCACGGCGGCATGTTCGGCATGCCGTTGATGATCGAATCGGTGCGCCAGTTGCGTGGCGACTGCGGCGAGCGACAAGTGTCGAGTGCTCACAACTGCCTGCTGCAGGCGGGCGGCCTCGTCATGTCTGCGTACATGGTCATGGTCCTGGGCGCGGCGGACTGACGGAGGGCACACCGTGCGATCACGCTTCAGCGGGGCCGGAGCCCTGCCGCGACTCGAGTTGCCTGATCGCCTCGCGCTGGGAGTCCTCGATCAGCTTTTCGACGGCCTCGGCAGCTGCGTCCACATTGCCGGCCTTCATGGCCTTGTGCATGGACTTCCAGTTGCGCGCCGACTCCTTGCGCCGTGCCGGCGTGGCGAGGCCCAGTTGCGTGTACCGCAATGTCTGGCGCGACAGCGAAGCAAGAATCTCGGCGAGCCGCTCGTTAGTACAGGACTCGCGCAAGACGCGGCTGAGACGAAACGAGATCTGGAAGTATTCGTGGCTTCCGTCCGGGTCCAGAGCGAGCGAATCCAGTGCACGGATGTCGGCGTCGATGACTGCGGCGAGGCGCGCCGCCTCGTCGGCGGAAAGTCGGGCGATCATCGTGGAGGACAGCTTGCGGCGAATCTCGAAGATGTCGGCGACCTCCTTGCTCGAGAGCTGCGTCACGTGCGCGCCCCGATTGGGCAGGATGCGCACCACCGAATCCTTTTCAAGGATGCGCAACGCCTCACGCACGGGGCCGCGGCTCACCTCGAACAGCTCTGCAAGGGCTTCTTCGCGGATGCGCTCGCCCGGCTCGTACTCGCCGCTGGCGATGGAATTGAAGATCAGCTCTGCGATCTGCTCCGGAAGTGTCTGAAGCTGCCGCAGGGTGGCTTTGGCGCGCGGCGCCGGCACTTCGGCTTCGGTGCGATCAAGCTCGGCTTTGGAACTCGCCTTCTTCAGGGCATTCATGGGTCTTTGTCGCCATATCAAGATGTTTGAGCCGCCAATCAGAGGGAGAAGCAGCGCAAGATTGTTAACATACCAAATGTGATCACGTATTAAATCACAAGTCTCGGGCGCGCACGCGGGGGTCGCCGATGCGCAGTCGACCGAGCAATAGAAGGTACCGAGCCTTGCGGCTTCAGTGCCAATCAGTTGGAATCAAAAACCGGTCGCTCGCAATCGATCGACTTCCTGGAGAACCCATGACTGAATCGCGGATTTCACATTGGGGCATCGCAGCCTGCGCATTGTTGGTTGCTGGTTGCGCCACCCGGCCGGTCAACCCCCCCATTTCGCAAGCGAATCCAAGCAGCGGCTATCGCTTCGAAACGCGCCAGGCCGAGGTCAAGGACAAGGACGCGCTTGTCATCCTCGCGTTCTCCGGTGGCGGAACTCGCGCTGCCGCGTTCTCGTACGGCGCGCTCGAATACCTGAGGCGCACCGAGATCGTCACGCCGAAAGGAAGGGGCCGGCTGATCGACCAGGTCGACATCATCACCGGCGTGTCGGGCGGCAGCTTCACCGCGCTGGCGTATGGGCCCTACGGCGACAAGCTGTTCGACGACTACGAGCAGCGCTTTCTGAAGCGCGACGTTCAGGGCGCCATCATTTCGCGTTCGCTGAATCCGGGCAACTGGCCCAGGCTGTCGTCGACCGCGTGGGGGCGTTCCGAGCTCGCGGCCGAGTTGTACGACGAGGTCCTCTTCAACAACGCCACTTTCGGCGACCTGAATCGCGGCAAGGGGCCGTTGATCCTCGCTTCGGCAACCGACATTTCGAGCGGCGCGCGCGTGGTTTTCCAGCAGAGCGTCTTCGACGTGCTGTGCTCGGACCTGAACGCCGTGCCCTTGTCGCGCGCAGCCGCCGCCTCATCGGCGGTGCCTGTGGTCCTGTCGCCAGTCACGCTGAACAACTATGGCGGCACTTGCAACATGACCCCGCCCCCATGGGTAGCGCGGTTCACGGATACGGACAACCCGCCGCGGCCTGCTGCGCGAGCCATTCGCTCGCTCAGGTCTCTTGGCGATTTCACAGACAGCGCCAAACGACCCTATATTCATCTCGTGGATGGCGGCGTATCCGACAACGTTGGCATGCGCGGCGTGCTCGATTCCCTGGAGATCCTCGAGGCGATGCAGGAAGCCGGAATGCCGACGCAGCTCGACAGTGCGAAGCGGATCGTTGTCTTCATCGTCAATTCGCTCTCCGTGCCTCCGACGAACTGGGACGAATCCGAAACGCCGCCCGGAAGTGTGGAGATTCTGCTCAAGTCGAGCGGCGTGCCGATCGATCGCTACTCGTTCGAAGCCGTGGAGTTGCTGAGGGACATGGCCGCCCGCTGGAACACGATGCGAAAGATCCGGACATCAGCAGCGATGGCGAGCAACAAGGACCCAGCCGTCGCGGCCATCACCCGCGGACCGGACGCCGAGATCTATGCCATCGACGTCTCGTTCGCCGCCCTGAAGGACAAGGCGGAACTGGCCTATCTCAATCAGCAGCCGACCACCTTCGTGCTACCGGACGTCGCTGTGGATCGCCTGCGCGCTGCCGCAGGAACCATCATGGCGGACTCGCCCGAGTTCAGGCGTCTTCTCCGGGACGTAGGAGGAACGCTGGTTCCAGCGCCGGCCGCTGGGCCCCCACGACCGGCTGCGGCGCCCTAGTCTCGCCATCGAACGGTCGTTCGCCCGGTCGGTTGGCGATAAACAGCGTTGGGAATGGCCTCCATGATGAACCCCCAATGAGGTAGAAGGCGTTCAAACTTGCACCGAAGGGCAATCAACTCGTCTTCGTGATGGTCATGATCGCGCCCAGTCGAACCCCAACCGCCGGTCCTCGCCTCAGAAGACAGCTTCCGGCGACGACGCCATATGGAGGCTCGGCGACAACCGGTTACCCGAGAAGGTCCTGCTGGTGCCGTCGGCCGCCATCCGCATCGCTGAATACGCAACATAGGAGTCCGTTGGCCCAGTGCGCCAACATGGGCAACATATCCTCAATCCGCCTTGATGTTGTTCGTTCTGACAATCGATTGCCAGAGCTTGAGATCGGCCGCCACGATCTGTTCGAACTCGGTTGGACTCTTTGGCAGCGGGCTTGACAGGTTGAGTTGCAGCATACGTGCCCGAACCTCTGGATCGGCCAGAACCTTGATGATCTCGCGATGGAGCCGGCTGACTACGGCGTCCGGCGTGCCCCTGGGCACGAAGACGCCGTACCAGCCGTCGACCGCGAAGTCCACGCCTTGTTCCTTGAACGTCAGCACGTCTGCAAGGCCCGGCGCGCGTGCGGTTCCGGAGTTGCCCAATGCCTTGATCTTCCCGGCCTTGACCAGCGGGACTGAACTCGCTGCATCGACGAACGCGACCTTGACGAGCCCGCCCGCCATGTCCTGATAGATCTGGGGCATCGACTTGTATGGCACGTGCGAAAGATCGAGCCCATATCGGTTCTTCAGCCACTCCATCACAAGGTGGCCGCTGGAGCCTACGCCCCACGTGGCATAGTTGATCTGGCCGGGGTGAGCCTTTGCATAGGCGATGAAGTCACGCAGGTTGGTGGCAGGAAAGTCGGGCGCCACCACGAGATTGACGCCACCGGCGCCGAGTTGTGCGACCGGGCTGAGCTTGTCGAGCACATTGACGGCCAGCGCAGGTTGCAGCGCCTGGTTGATCACTGTCGCACTGGCACCGCCGAACAGCACCGTATAGCCGTCGGGCCTGGAATTTGCGACGTCCGCCGTGGCGACGAGCCCATTGGCCCCCACCTTGTTCTCCACGATGACCGGCTGCATCAGCGACAGCGACATGCTGTTGGCGACCAGGCGCAACAGAACATCGCCGCCGGCCCCGGCGGTGGTGCCGATTACCATGCGGACGGGACGGGCGGGCCATGCCTCCTCGGCTCGCAAAGGCGCGGCGATCGCCGCATTCGCCAGGACCGCCAGCGCGAGAAGTCTTGTGAGTTTCATGACGTCTCCGTTCGAATGCGCTGCGTTCAGGCCGCTTCGGCCATCGGGCTCTGTGCCGCGACCCGTGCCGGGTCCGCCGCAGCAGGCGCATGGCCATTGATGGTCACCCGATGCCCATGTCGGCGCGCCGGGAAGTAGTCAAACAAGGCGTGGTGCTGCGTGCAACGGTTGTCCCAGAACGCGATCGAATTGTGCTCCCAGCGAAAACGACACTGGAACAGAGGGTGCGCGAGGTGGTCATAGAGAAAGCCCAGCAGTGCATCGCTCTCTCCCCGATTGAGCTGGGGAATATGCGTGGTGAAGCCGCTGTTGACGTACAGGATCTTCCTGCCGGTTTCGGGATGGACCGTCACGACCGGATGCTCAGTGCGTGAATAGGCAATATCCACCGGCTTGACGCCAAGACCGTTTAACCAGGGCTTGGCGCCATCGTGGATCGCGGTCAGGCCTTCAAGGAAGGTCTTCATGCTCGCCGACAGGGCGTCATAGGCGGCGTACATGCTCGCCCACAGCGTGTCGCCACCCACAGGCGGAACCTCCGTCAGGTGGAGCATGCTGGCCATGGGCGGAGCCTGGTCACAACTCACGTCGGTGTGCCAGCTTTCGCCGGTCGCACGGGTGGACTTCGCATCCGCATGAACCACCAGAAGCTCCTGGTGCTCTGGATGGCGACTGCGCTTGACCGGGTGCACGTGGAGCGAGCCGAATTGCCTGCCCAGGCTCATGTGCTGCAGCGGTGACAACTGCTGGTCGCGGAAGAAGATCACCTGGTTGTCCCAAAGCGCCTGCTTGATCTGCGCGAGGACCGGGGGTGCGACTGGTCGACCGAGGTCGACGCCGAACACTTCGGCGCCGATCGTCGGGGTGAGCTTGCGGATGGTCAGATTGCCTTCATGGTTGGCGTTCATGGGTCGTCTCCGATGGGTTTCGTTGGGCGATGCGCTGACCGAAGTCTGGTCAAAGCCGCTCGAAAACACCAATGAAAGCCTGGGCCGCGCGCATTACTCTTTGGTTATGTCGACCCGCCGCCGCCCACCCGCTTCAACACCAGTCAGCGCACAGGCCTTTCTGCAACGACATCTCAAGTTGCGCCAACTTCGCCTGCTGGTCGCGCTCGACCAGCATCGGCACGTCGGCCGGGTCGCCGAGGCCATGCACCTCACACAGCCCGCCGTGTCGAAGGCCCTGGCGGAACTCGAGCGCGGCCTCGGGATGTCACTCTTTGCTCGGACGCCCCAAGGGCTGGTTCCCACACCTGAAGGCGTTTGTCTGACCCGCCATGCGCAATCCGTCCATGAAGACCTGAACCGCGCCGCCCTCGCGCTGGATTCGATCGGCCAGCCCGAGGTCTGGCGCGTGGCGGTAGGGGCTATGCATGGCACCACATCGGTGATACCCATGGCTTTCGAGCGCCTGCAACGACAACGGACGCCGACGGCAGCTTTCGATCTCACGGTGCAGGAAGGCTCTCCTGACCTGTTGCTGCCCCTGCTGCGGGCGGGCAAGCTGGATGTCGTGATGGGCGTGGCGCCGGAACGAAGCGCCGCGGCCGATCTGAACGTCGTGCCGCTCTATGTCGACCCCATGGTGTGGATGGTGGCGCCCGGCCATCCACTGGCTCGCGCCGCTCGACCGACATTTCACGATCTTGCCGATTCGATTTGGGTATTGCCGCCCCGCGTGGCGCGGGTGCGCGCCGTGATCGACGCGATGCTCCGCAAGAACAGGGTGCTCGTGCCATCCAGGCTGGTGGAAACCGTGTCATTTGATTCGTTGCTGGGCATGGTTTGCGACCACGGCGCGGTTGCGTTGTCATCCAGACGGCTTGCCCGCAATGCCGAAACTCGCGGGCTCGTGCATGTGCTCGACATCGACATGGCCGGGCTGGTCCTGCCGATCTCGGCGATGACGTTGGTCGAGCCGGAATCGAGCGCCTATTCGGTCGAATTCGTCCAGTGTCTGGTGGAAGCCTCGGCACGATAGATAGATAGGCTCCTGGTGCCGCATCGGGCGCCTGTTAGTTCGCCTCCATGACCAAATAGTTATGGGCATGGCTTGGGTTTTCATTGGTGTTTTGGGGCAGCGTTGTTCACACTTCAGTCAACGCATTCAGAACATCCATTGGAGACCCCCATGAAGCCACGCCTGACGTCCCCCCTTCCCCGCCGCGCCCTGGGAGCCGCCCTGGTTGCCGCTTTCGCCATGATGGCCGCGCCTGCAGCGTTGGCACAGACCCCCTCCGACAAGCCGATTCGCATCGTCGCGGCCGGGCCGGCCGGCGCGACCACCGACATCGTGGCGCGCCTGCTGGCCGACGGCCTGCAAAAGGAGCTGAATCAGACAGTGGTCGTCGATCCGAAGCCCGGCGCCGGTGGCGCGGTGGCAGTCAACGATCTGATGCAGGCGCCGCACGACGGCCATACGGTGCTCGTCGCCCTCAATGCGCTGGTCAGCGAGATTCCTCATATCGTCAAGCTGCGCTTCGACATGGCCAAGGAGATCAAGCCCATCGCCGAACTGGGCCGCGCCGGCATCGTGATGGTGGGTCACCCGTCGGTACCTGCGAAGAGCCTGGGCGAGGTGATCAGCTATGTCAAGACCTCTCCGGGCAAGGTGAGTTATGCCTCCTACAGCGCCGGCACGCTGTCGCATGTGATGGGGCTGCAATTGAACAAGGCTGCCGGCATCGATATGTCACACGTCGGCTACAAGGGCTCAACCCCCGCGCTCACCGACGTGATGGGTGGGCACGTGCCACTGATGTTCGACGGGATCCCGACCGCGATTCCGATGATCAAGGCCGGCAAGATCGTCCCCTACGCGGTCAGCCTGCCGCAGCGTTCTCCACTTTTGCCCAACGTGCCGACCTTCACCGAACTCGGATACCCGCAACTCGAGGCGACGGGCTGGCAGGGCCTGTGGGTGACGCCCGACGTGCCGGCAGCGGCACAGACCCGGTTGCGCGAAGCGGCCCTGAAGGTGATGGCGCAACCCGCGACGCGCGAACGCCTGAAGGAATTGGGCCTCGAAGCGGGCCAGCAGCGGACGCCGGAGGAGTTGGCGAAGTCACTGCGCGTCGACTACGACCGCGTTGGCGCCGTGCTGAAGTCGATCGACTTCAAACCCGAGTGAGCAAGGGTGCAGCGGTGTTCGAACAGCTCAAGAAACTCGTCGCCGCGGAACCCAGTGGTCGACCTCGGAGATTGCCTGACGCAGCGCGAGCGCAAGGTGCAGGTGCTGGCCGGCAACGGATTCACGCTGAGCGAGAAGCAGGTTCGTCGACTGGCCATCCTTCGGGGGCCTATTTCTCACATGTAGACGGCGGAGCGGGCTCTTGGAGTCCACGCGCTCTGTGAACCAAAGGAAAGTTTCATGCGTACATTTGGCAAGGTGAAGCTCTACACAGGGCTCTTGGCGGCATTGCCCCTCGCGCTGACTGGCGCCAACACTGCGGCGCAGGGCGCCTACCCGGCACAGCCTCTCAAGATGGTGGTCGGCTTTGCGCCTGGGAGTGCCACCGATGTGCTTGCTCGAATCGTGGCGCAGGGCCTGTCGGAACGGTTGAGCCAACCGGTCGTCGTCGACAACAAGTCCGGGGCCGGAGGGAGTCTTGCAGCGGATGCCGTTGCGAAATCCAGACCCGATGGCTACACGTTGCTGTTCGTATCGAGTGCGATCGCCGTCAATCCCGCCGTCTATCCGAAGCTCCCATTCGATGTCACCGCGGATCTGACACCCATCTCGCTTGTCGGCCGCGCCCCCATCATCATGCTCGTCAACCAATCGGTCCCGGCGAAAGAATTGAGTGACTTCATTGCGTTCGCAAAGACCAAACCCGGTGCGCTGAATTTCGGTTCGTCCGGCCAGGGCGGAGCCGCCCACATGGCCACCGAGCTTTTCGGCATGACCGCTGGGGTGAAACTGACGCATATTCCCTACCGAGGCAACAGCCAGGCCATCACCGCGCTTCTTGCGGGTGATGTCGATGTGATGATGGACACCCTCATCAACGCACTGCCCCAGCTCAAATCGCCGAAGATTCAACCGTTGGCCATCACGGGTGATGCACGCTCGCCACTCGCACCTGACGTGCCCACCTTCCGAGAGATGGGATTGCCCCAGTTCGACGCCCGAGTCCTGTTCGGTGTGATGGGACCGGCAAGCATGCCGCGGCCGGTGGTCGAGCGGATCAACAAGGAAATCGCCGCAACGTTGAAGTCCAAGGATGTAGCGAAGCGGCTGTCAGAAGACGGAGGACTGACGATTGACGGGGGCAGCCCGGAGGAGTTCCAGTCCACGCTTCGCAAGGAACTCCCGATTTGGAAGAAGGTTGCCGCGGAGGCGAAGGTCGTCGCTGAATAGTGAGGACGAAAGTGCCTCGGCCTTCAGTCCTCGTCTCTCGGATCGGTTGAAGATCGAGCGACCGCTTCCACGCGACGAGATTGGCGCACCGAACCTCCGTATCGAACCCTGAACGTCTGTTCGCTGGAATGTCGAAGCGGGCGTTCATCTCGATCTCGTTGGTCGCTTTGCATGCCACCTCCGATCGAAGGTCAGGTTCCGACGTACACCGGTCGTGCACCGGCGAGGATGTCAAGGTCAGCTTTCAGAAGTCGCAGCCATTCGGCTCGAAATCTCGACCGGCAGCAACCAGTCTGAAGCACGCTTTCGAGCCTGGCCGTCGAACTGGGCCTACCGGCCACTTGCGGCCGTTCCCCTTGCATCCCTGCGGCGCCCGCTAAAACCGAAAGCGGACGCTTGATGACCGACATGGATGCCCGCGAGATGCCGTCGAGGGTGTCTGCCAGAAGGGCGCGCCTCCGTATCCACCCTTGAGTGCAATGTCTATTGGCCTTTGGGGCAGGTGCACGGTGACCTCTTTGGCCGTATCCTCGGCCTCAATCACAGAGGGGGATGAAATTGATTCAGCCTAGGCGTCTCGTTGCGTCCCTCATGGTTGCGGCTAGCCTCGCGTTGCTGCCCTCAATGCCATCCATAGCGCAGCAAAGCAATGAGGAGCTCGCCAAGGCTGCACAGAATCCGTTGGCCAGCCTGATCAGCGTGCCCTTCCAGCTCAACACCAACTTCGACTCCGGCCCCGAAGAACGCACACAGAACGTGCTCAATATCCAGCCCGTGGTCCCTTTCAGCCTCAACGAGGATTGGAACTTGATCTCGCGCACCATCATGCCGCTGATCTGGCAGCCAGCCTCCACGCCCTTCGAAGGATCGACCTTTGGGCTTGGCGACATCCAGCTCAACGGATTCCTGTCACCGAAGAACTCGGGCAGCTGGATATGGGGCGTCGGTGCCGTTGCGCAGTTGCCTACGCACACCAACGACCGGTTGGGCAACGACCGCTGGGGACTCGGCCCAACCGCCGTCGTGCTGCATCTCGAGAAGGGCAGCCCATGGGTCTTTGGTGCGCTGATCAACAACATCTGGTCGGTGAGCGGCTCTTCGACTGATCCGAAGATCAACCAACTGACCCTGCAGCCCTTCCTGAACTACAACTTTCCGGGCGGCTTTTACCTGACGTCATCGCCGCTAATCACGGCGAACTGGGAAGCGGCCGGCGGACAGAAGTGGATCGTGCCGATGGGTGGTGGGGTCGGGAAGATCGTGCGCTTCGGCAAGCTGCCCGTGAATCTGCAGGCCTCGGCTTACTACAACGTCGAGCGGCCTGACAACGCGCCTCGCTGGGCATTGCGGTTGCAGGCGCAGCTTATGTTCCCCAAGTAAGTGGTTCAGCCTCGTCGATTCTCGATACCCCACAAAGGACAGGAAGCATCATGAAATCTCAGCTGACGCGACTCACGAGTTGTGCCACCGTCGCCGCCGCCATGGCGCTCACGACAGGGTGCGCCACCAAGAGCGACCCTGTGTCCCAGGCCGCCAAGGCGGACGTCGCCAGCGGCGTCGCAGCGCCGAGTCTTGCCGAGACGAAGGCCATCGCCGAAGAGGCCTTCATCTACGGCCTGCCTATCGTGATGAACTACGCGGTGATGAACGAGTACGCCGTGGACAAGGGCGGCCCGCAATTCAAGGCACCTTTCAACCAGATCAAGAACGAACCCCGCGTCTACACCTACCAAGACACGGCGGTCATCACGCCCAACAGCGACACGCCGTACTCATTGCTTTGGCTGGACCTGAGGGCCGAACCGATGGTGCTCTCGGTACCCGCGGTGGACAAGAAACGCTACTACGCAGTGATGCTCAACGACGGCAACACCTACAACTTCGGCTACATCGGCAGCCGCGCGACGGGCAGCGGGCCGGGCAACTACATGGTCGTCGGGCCGGACTGGAAAGGCGAAACGCCGCCCGGCATTCGCAAGGTGTTCACATCGACCACGCCCTTCGCGCTCGCGGCCTACCGCACGCAGCTTTTCAACGCCAAGGACATGCCGAACGTGGTGAAGGTGCAGTCGGGCTACAAAGCCCAGCCGCTGTCGGCGTTCCTGGGGCGCGCCGCGCCGCCGGCGGCATCGGCCGTCAAGTTTCTCCCGGCCACCACCGCAGGGATCAAGCAGAACTTCTACGAATACCTGGACGCCGCGCTTCAGTATGTTCCACCTTCCGCTGAAGACCGGGACGTGCGCGCACGGATCGCTCGCATTGGCATCGGCCCGGGCAAGACCTTCGAGTTCAAGGACCTGTCGCTCGAACATAAGGCCGCTGTTGGGCTGGGCGCGAAGGCCGGCGACGAGAAGGTTGACAAGTGGCTGGCCAGCGGCTTGAAGAACGTCAACGGTTGGAACATCGGCTCCTTCTTCGGCGACCGCAACTTCTACAAGCAGGACTGGCTGATGCGCGCCGGCGCTGCCAAGGGCGGTATCTACGGCAACGATGCGGTCGAGGCCGCGTATCCGTTGACCCGCGTGGATGAGAAGGGCCAACCGCTTGATGGCAGCAAGCACAACTACACGCTTACGTTCCCAGCCGGTCAGACACCCCCGGTGAACGCTTTCTGGTCGGTAACGATGTACGACGGCAAGAGCCAGCTGCTGATCAAGAACCCGATCAACCGCTACCTCATCAACTCGCCCATGGTCCCGAGCATGAAAAAGAACCGCGATGGTTCGCTCACGATATACATCCAGAAGGACTCGCCCGGCAAGGCGCTCGAATCGAACTGGCTGCCTGCACCGGACGGCCCGATCTACCTCGCAATGCGCCTGTACTGGCCGAAAGATACCCCTCCTTCAATCTTGCCGGCCGGCGAGGGGACGTGGAAGCCACCAGGGATCGTGGCTTCCAAGTGAAGTCTGTCGTTGTCGGCTGACCTCTATCGCGAAGGTCTGCTGTCTGGAGCACTGCGGACGTTCGAGGCGCGAACTCGAAAGGCGGCAAAGGGCCCTACCCTGCCTGTCGTCGGCGCCAGTCGTACGGCAGGTGCGCAACGATTGCTGTCCTCCCTTCCGCAGGGCGAACTCACGCTGTGACGCCGATTCCGGTCACCCAGGTGCCACGAAGATCCCGGGACCAACGACCGGTCCCAAGGTGTTTCGGACATCGCCCATGCTGCTCCTCCCCCTCACGGGTGCACCAAGCGAATTTCGAAGCCGATCGAACGACCGCTGTTCACGTCGCCGAAGTGGTAGTCCGGGCCCAGAAGAGACTTTCGAGTTGGAGGTCTTCATGTCCGAAGTGCGATGCGAAGCCGTCGTCCGGCCGTTCGGCCAGCATCCCAGGGCGCGCCCAAGCGAGCCGGGGCTCACCGAAGCTCAAGGTTGATCTTCTGTCGCCAGAACTTCCCGAAGATGAAGGGGTGCGGGGGACGTCGTTGCCGGCATGAACTGACGCGCTAGCCCTCCTTGAAAGTTGGAGAACATGTCTCACGCGAGGTTGTGTCCGTCCGAAGTTTTTTTGCCTTTTGCTGTCGCCCTTCCGTTTCGAGACGCCAGCGCCGCCGGCCAACTTCGCAAGACGTACTCGCCGCTGGCTCTTTCCGAGAAGGAAGTTGCTCTCAAGACTTGTCGAGAAACGCGCGGATGGCCGCGACGGAATCGTCGGGGCGGGTCAACAGGAACAAGTGGCCGCAATCGAAGACCTTGAGATCCGAATTCCGGATCAACATGCGCATCAGCTTTGCGTTGGCCAACGGTACCAAGGGATCGTCGGCTCCTGCCATAAGCAGCGTGGGCTGGCGGAGGCCAGGTAGCCAATGGATGCTGGTCCAGCCCGCGATCGCAACGAGCTGCAGATAGTAGCCGAGCTTCGACTGCCATTTGATGTGCCGAATCAGCTCAGTGGCCAACGACGGATGGGTCCGGAAGTCGCCGCCATAGATGTCGCCGCTGATGCTACGCGAGTACTTTGCGTCGGTATAGCGCCTTGGAGTTGCCATCTTCCACAACACGGTGGGGCTGGCCGGAATCATGGCTAGGCCAGCGGCGGTTGCGCAGAGAACGAGCCGACGGCAGCGGTCGCTGAAGCGGTATGCGAACTCCTGTGCGGCGGCGCCGCCCCAGGAGACGCCCAGCACATCCGCCTGCCCGATCCGAAAGCGATCCAGAATCTGCGTGGCCATCCGCGCAATGCCACAGAGCCGATATGGCCCCTTCGGCAATTGCGATTGACCGACACCGGGAATGTCGAAGATGACGATCTCTCGCTCCGGCATCCTTTCGGCCAGCGGCGCGAGCAGCTCGATGTTGCCGCCGATACCGTTGAACATCAGCAGAGGCACGCCCTTGCCGTTGCCCGCCTGCCGAGCGACGCGCACGGGCAAAGGATCGGCGGCGGTACCGAGATTCATCATCTCGATTGCAAACGTTTTCATTGATGAACTCAAGCCGACAGCTCGCGCAGTGCCTTCTTGTTGATCTTGCCGACACTCGTCTTCGGGATCTCCGAAACAAAGGCGATGCGGTCGGACGCCGGGACCGCAAATTTGCTGATTCGCTTCGCATCGACGTGCCTCAGAAGGCGTTCGCGAATCGCGAACGACTCGATTGGCATCCCGGGCTTGCGGACGACGAACGCCATCGGGCGCTCGCCCCATTTTTCGTCGCGGACGCCGATCACGGCGCACTCCTGTACGCCAGGGACTTCGGCGATCAGTCCTTCCACCTCTATCGATGACACCCACTCGCCACCGGTCTTGATCACGTCCTTGATGCGATCGACGATCTGGACGAACCCGTCTGGTGCCATGACGGCGATGTCCTGCGTGTGCAGATAGCCACCGGCCCACAGTTCCTCGGAGGCCTCGGGCTTCTTGAAGTAGCCTTGCGTGAGAAATGGAGCACGCAGGACGATCTCCCCCTGGCCCTTGCCGTCGCGCGGCATGTCGTGCATCTCTTCGTCGACAACACGAAAGTCCACCAGCGGCACGGGGCGACCGGGAGAACACCGCATGCGCACCTCATCTCGCGGGTCGGCCGCAGTGAAGCCGGGCGGAAGCTGTGCCAGCGACACAATGGGTCCGGTCTCCGACATGCCGTAGCCGGCAAAGACATCGATGCCTCGGGCGAGAGCCGCCTCGCACAGTACTGGCGAGAGCGCCGAGCCGCCGATGATCATCTTCCAGCCAGAAAGATTCTGCATGCTTTCGTGAGATGCCTGCAGCATCATTTGCAGGATGGTCGGGACGCAGTGGGAAAAGGTCACCCGCTCCGACTCGCGTAGCCTCAGTAGGGTGTCAGGCACGTAGCGGCCCGGCAGGACGGTCCTGAGACCCAGCATGACGGCGACGTACGGTAACCCCCAGGCCAACACATGGAACATCGGCGTGATGGGCATGTATACGTCCTCGCGGTGCAGGCGCTGCCCTTCCTTCTGCGCGCCGAGGCTCGTGGCCGCAACCAGCGCATGCAGGACGATGTCACGATGGCTGTAGCTCACGCCCTTCGGATCGCCGGTCGTTCCCGTGGTGTAGAAGGTCGCGGCCTTCGTCTGTTCGTCGAAGTCGCGGAACTCGAATTCGGGCGAGGCCTTCCCGAGCAGCGCCTCGTATTCGCCCGCCACGTCCAGTATCGTGGACGGCACGTCATGGCCGTCGGCCATCACCACGATCTGCCGCACGCCCCGGAGGCCATCCTTGATCTGCTCGAGGACGGGAACGAATTCCGCGTGCACCAGCACGATCTCCGCGTCTGAATCGTTCAGCGTGTAGAGGATCTGCTGTGGCGACAACCGCACGTTCACGGTGAACAGCGTGGCGCCCATCATCGGAATGCCGAAGTAGCTTTCCAGGTAGCGATGGCTATCCCAGTCCATGACGGCCACGGTCGTGCCGTGACGCGCGCCCAGCGCGCTCAAGGCCGACGCGAGCCGGCCGATGCGCCGGCGGAAGTCACGAAAGCTGTAGCGCATCTCGCCGCGATAGCTGATTTCTTGGTCGCCGTGAAGGCTCAGCGAGTTGACCAGCAATTGCTTGATGAGCAAGGGGTAGGTGTACGCCGACGGCGTAGCGGTGATGAGGTTGGGGTGCATTTTTGTCTCCGTTTTTCTCAGGGGTTTGGCTGTGGCTCCAATGGCGCGGTGCGAGGCCGGTCTATGCGGCCGGCCGTGTCGTCAAGAGCAGGCGTGAACACTGCGCTCATGCGCAGTTCAATCAATGCAAGCACTTCGGCCTTGTGCTGCTCGGCCATCCGCGGCCAGGCGCCGATTTCCAGCGCAGTCCTCTTGCATCCCTGGCAGTACCTCCCGTCCTGATCCATGCGGCAGATGCTGATGCAGGGGTCTGCAATAGGATGGTTCTGGCTCATCGCGGTGTGCCGAAATACGGATTGGCGAAGCGGTTTGCAGGGAGCACCGTGCTCAAGCCGAGATGCGCAACGGCACGCCACGCTGGCCCGGCGCACGGTTGGGCGGCATGCCCAGGCGGGCCAGCGTCTCGTCGGCATCGCTCCAGAACCGGCCAATGCCGAAGATGCTGCGTGCCTCCGCGCCGGTGGCCACTTCACGGCGCAACTCGCGCGCCTGGCGCACGACCATCTCGATCTGCTGCACCGAGGTCATGCGCTCGCCGTGCGGGCCAAACAGAGTGTCCTCGATGCCCACCCGCACATGCATGCCAAGCGCGATGGCCATCGTGTTCATCGGGTAGATGTGGCGGTTCAGCGTCTCCAGTGTGAGCACCGCTCCGTCGGGCGTGCGCCGTGCAAACTCCAGCATGTCGGCCGGATGCAAGCCTGCCGAGCCGCCGCCGATGGCCACGTAGTTGAGGTTCAGCGGGCCGCTGTAGACGCCACGGCGCACCATGCGCAGAAGGCTTTCGAGGCCCGTCAGGTTGCCCAGCATGAAGTGCGGCTGGATGCCGTTGGCCACCAGGCGGCGGATGTGCTCCTCGTGCCACGACGGGTTGGAGGGCACAATCATGTCGCGATAGGCGGCCTGCACCACCGGGTTGGCGAGAGAGGTGCCTTCGACGTCGGCCGCTGTCATCAGCTCCATCACGTTCATCTGCTGGGTGTTGACCGCCACCGTGACCTGGTCGGGCCGCGGGTCGAGCTCGGCCAGCATGTGGCGCGTGTCGTCGCTCATCCACTTGGCGGCCTGGCCTTCGCTCTCAGGGGCGAAGGAGATCGAGCCGCCCACCTGCAAGATCATCTGCGGCACCGCTTCACGCAGTCGCGCCAGCATCTCGTTGAACTTGGACAGGCGCTTGCTGCCCTTGCCGTCGTCTTCGCGAACGTGCACGTGCAGCACGGTGGCGCCGGCGTTCCAGCAGTCGACTGCCTTTTGCACCTGCTGGTCCATCGTGACGGGGATGTCGTCGGAGTCGCCGGCGGCCCATTGGGGGCCGTAGGGGGCGACCTGGATCACGAGCTTTTGCTGGTTTTCGGGCAGGAGGGAATCGTCGAGGAAGTGCATGGTTGTCTCCGGAAAGGGGTTCAGGTGGTTGGGTTCAGATGGGGAATCAGCCGACGGTCGCGCCATTGCGCTCGGCATGTGCGGCGGCTTCTTCGAGCAGGATCGGTGCCCCCAGGCTCATCGTGTGGATGCCCAGCACGCTGACGCACTGCAGCACTGCATTGATTTCTTCCTTCGTGGCACCGAGTTCGAGCGCCTTGCGGATGTGGCGGCGCACGCCCGGGCCGTACATGTGAGTGCACGAGGCGTCCACGGCGATCGCTAGGAATTCGACGGTCTTGGCGTCGAGCACGCCCGACACCATGGGCGCGACGCCCATGGCCATGAATTTCTCCGTCCATTGCGCGTCGAGCGTGGCAAAGGCATCCCAGGCGGGATTCCAGTTGCCGGTGTTGCGCATACGGTCGCAGACCGGCGTGGTCGAGGGGGTGTTGTCGTGTTGTTGCATGGCCTTGTCTCCTGAAGTTGTCGCTGGGGGCGTTGACGTTTTCGGCTGGTTCGAGGGCTAATTGTTCCGGGAGAGGACTTGTCCTGATTGACCAGCGGTGACACGCGTTTAACCTTGGGGGACGCCAAAACACCCAGCCATGTCGAATCTCGTTCGCAGCGCCAGCCTGACCAACTACGCCGAGGTCGCGCGTGAGGCTGGCCTCAATCCGCTGGCCCTGCTCGCCGAAGTGGGCCTCAACCCGGCCTGCCTGCAAGACCCCGATCTGCGGATTCCGACCGACGCGGTGCGACGCCTGCTGGAGATTTCGGCGAACGCCAGCGGAATGGACAACTTCGGACTGCGCATGGTCGAGACACGGCAGCTGTCGAACCTCGGGGTCGTGGCGCTGGTGGCGCGGGAGGAACCCACGGTGCGGCGCGTGGTGCGCGCCATGCTGCGCTACAGCCATTTGCTCAATGAATCTGTCTATGCGAAGCTCGAAGAGGCCGAGGGCGTCGCAGTGATCCGCGAAGCGTTGCTCCTCGGCCATGAGGGCTCTTCGCGGCAGGCAACCGAGCTTCTCGTCGGCGTCATGTTCCGCAACCTCAAGTATTTTCTGGGCCCCGACTGGAGCCCGATTCGGGTGTGCTTCACCCACGCACCGCCGCGGGACCCAGGCCTGCACATTCGTCTTTTTGGCTACGTCGTGGCGTTCGGGCAGGACTTCAACGGACTGGTCTGTACCACGCGCGACATGGATGCGCCGAATCCGATGGCCGACCCGGTGATGGCACGCTATGCCCGGCAGATACTGGATGCCACCGCGGGAGCGGGCCGAATGGAAACGGTGGGCAGCGTTCGCCATATCCTGCTCGTGCTGCTGCCCTCGGGGGACTGCTCGATCGAGCAGGTGGCGCAGCAACTCGGCGTCGACCGGCGTACCGTGCATCGACGTCTTCTGCGCGAGGGCACCACGTTTACCGACCTCGTGAACACGGTCCGACGCGAGATGGCCACGCACTACCTCGAGGATGGCAAGCGCCCCATGTCTCAGGTCGCCGACTTGCTGGGCTTTTCGGCACCGAGTGCTTTCTCGCGTTGGTACAAGCAGCAGTTCGGCGAGGTTGCCGGGCGGCGGCGCCGTCCGGAAGCACGAACCTAGCGGCCGAGCGAGCGACGCTACTTCACCAACACGTACTCGCCCGGCGCCGCGCACAAGGGGCGATGGGTGGGCGAGCCGGCCTGGTCCGGCGCAGCGATCGTTTCACCCGATCGTTCCCGCATCCACGCGCGCCAATGCGGCCACCAGCTTCCGTCCTGGCGCACCGCGGTGCGTGCCCATTCGTCGGGATCGGCTTGGCGGCTCGGCGCGCTCGCAAAGAAGGCCTTCGGTGCGCCCGGCGGATTGATCAGGCTCTGCAGGTGGCCCGCGTTGGCAAGCACGAAGGTGGTGTCGTCGCCGAACACGCGCGCCGTCGCGTAGCAGCTCTTCCACGGCGTGATGTGGTCGGTGGTGCCGCCGATCACGTAGGCGCCGATGTCCACCTTCGACAGGTCGACTGGAACGCCCCGGATCGTCATCGTGCCTGCGTTGACATACGGGTTCTTCTCCATGATCTCGAGCAGGTCGGAGTGGAATCTTGCTGGCAGCCGCGTGGTGTCTGCGTTCCAGGCGAGGATGTCGAAAGCCGGCGGCTTGTTGCCGAGCAGGTAGTTGTTGACCCAGTAGTTCCAGATCAGGTCGTTGGGCCGCAGCCAGGCGAACATGGCGGCCATTTCGGAGCCCTCCACCACGCCCTTTCTGCTTGCGCGCGAGCGCGCCAGGCGCGCCGCCGCGGGCGAGTTGAACAGGCCCATCGTGCTCTCGCTCATCGCGCGCGCGCCGTCGAGCACGCACACCGCCAAGGTGACACTGGCCACCTTACGGTTTCCGGTGCCTGCGAGCCAACCCAGATAAGCCGCCAGCGTCATGCCGCCGGAACACGAACCCCACATGTTCACGTCGAGGCTGCCGGTGATCTCACGCGCTACGTCCACCGCCTCGTCCAGCGCCATGGCGTAGTGCTCGACACCCCA
Source organism: Variovorax davisae (assembly GCF_030316845.1). Lineage (GTDB taxonomy): Bacteria > Pseudomonadota > Gammaproteobacteria > Burkholderiales > Burkholderiaceae_C > Variovorax > Variovorax davisae. The sequence continues at coordinate 42,995 of NZ_JASZYS010000022.1, read as the reverse complement.
GTCCCGATGGACGGCCGTCGGATTGCGCCAACTCACCATGAACATCTGCACACCGCTGTCCACGGTCCATTTCACGAGGCTCTTTTCCGGCGCGAGGTCGACTGCGTAGAACTTGTTCACCTGCGGCGGAACCATGACCAGCGGGCGCCGATACACCTTCGGCGTGGTGGGCGTGTACTGGATCAGCTCGAAGGTCTCGCAGCGGTAGACCACCTGGCCCGGCGAGCTGGCCATGTTTTCGCCGATCTGGAACGGAGTGCTGTCCACCTGACGGGGCAACATGTTGTTGTGCCGCAAGTCGCTCACGAGGTTCCGGGCGCCTTCCACGAGGCTCATGCCGCTGGAGTCGACGGCCTTGCGCACGGCGGCCGGATTGCCCAGCAACCAGTTGCTCGGCGCCAACGCATCGGTCACGAGGGCGGTGAGGAATTGTGCCTGGCCCTTCTCGCGCTCGCCCAGCGTTGACTCGGCGACGAGTCTGTCGAATTCATCGCGCGCGAGCAGGTAGTTTTGCATCAGTCGCTTGTAGAGGAAATTGCCCTTCCAGGCTGGGTCGGCGAAGCGGCGGTCCTTGGGGTCGGGAGCGAGTTCGGAGCGGCCCTGGACGATCTGTGCCAGGGCCTTTGCATAGCGGGCTGTGGCGCCAGCGATGGCGTCCGGCGAGGCGGCGGCCAGTTCAAGCAGCGTCTGCGCGGCCTGAGCGAGATCGCCGGCCTGCAGGCCTAGGAGCGGATTTGGCGTCAGCGTGTTCTCGCTGGCGCGTGCCACCAGGTCGATGAGTGCGTGGATGGCGACCATCGAATCGGATGGCGCACGGTCGCGGGGCGCGGCGGGCCTGGGGTGGATCGCTGGCTTCCCCGAAGAGGCCTTCTTCGGTTCGGGCGCCCGGGTGGAGGTCGGTGCCTGTGTCTGTGTGGCCATGTCTGGTCTCTCTGTGCTTGTCCTGCGGTCAGGCGATCAGCAATACCATGGAGTGCGCCACAAGGGCCGGCTTGGCCTCCCCCTCGATTTCCATCGAGTTCTCGGTCGTCAGCAGGTGGCGTCCATGGCCCTTGTCCTCCAGAGAAACGATGCTGACGTGGTTGCGCACTCGCTTGCCCGCGCGCACGGGCGCGACGAAGCGGACCTTGTCCAGCCCGTAGTTCACAACCTGCCTGACGTCCATGCGCGAGATCAGCACGTCAAAAGCCGTGGGTGCGAGCAGCGAAAGGGTCAGGAAGCCATGTGCGATGGTGCCGCCGAAGGGGCTGTCGGTCCTGGCGCGCTCCCTGTCGACATGGATCCATTGCGTGTCGTTGGTGCACTCGGCGAACAGGTCGATGCGGGTCTGGTCGAGCGTGATCCAGGATGAGGAGGCGACGCGCTGCCCGGCGAGGGCGGCGAGGGATTGAAAGGTGAACTCGGGGTGTGACATGGCGGTGGATAGCTCGATAGAAGACAGGAAATGGCTCAATGGGCCAGGACAAGGAACATTGCGACGATGATCGCCAGGAACGCCGTCTCGATCACCATCAGCACGATCGGCTTCAGGCCCACGGTGGCAAGGTCCTTCAGGTGCGATTTCATTCCGATCGCCGCCATCGAGACCACCAGCAGCCAGGTCGAGAGCGTCTGCAACGCCTGTTGCAAGGCCGCGGGAATCAGCCCCACGCTGTTGATGACGACGATCACCGCGAAGGCCATGACGAACCAGGGAAGAAGCGGCGGCTTAGGTGTGCTGCCCGGCCCGGCGACGTGGTGCTTGCGGTAGGACAAGGTGATCACCAGGATCACCGGCAGCAGCATGGCGACGCGCAACAGCTTGACGATGGTCGCAATATCGCCGGTTTCCTTGGACATTCCGTAGCCGGCGCCGACCACCTGCGCCACGTCGTGGATCGTCCCGCCCAGGAAGACGCCCGCCTCCTGGCTGTCCAGGCCGAGCAGGCTGGTGATCATAGGATAGAGCACCATCGCCAGTGTCGAAAGCGTGCTCACGCCGATCACCGTAAAGATGGTGGCGCGCTCCTTGAGCTTGTCGTCGGCTTGAACAGGGATGACCGCAGCGATCGCCATCGCCGCCGAGGCGCCGCAGATGCCTACGGCGCCGCCCGTGAGCACGCCGAACCGGCTCCTGTAGCCCATCAGGCGCGCCAACCCGGCGCCGAAGCAGATCGTCAGCGCCACCGAGAGCACCGCCATCGCGACCGGCATGGCGCCGAGCGCCGTGATCTGCCCGAACGTGATGCGCACGCCCAGGAGCGCCACGCCGATGCGCAGCAGCGTGCTTGCCGAGAACCGGATGCCCGGCACACAGCGGCCTTCGGTCGACAGGAAGTTCAACGCCATGCCTAGCAGCAAGGCGAACAGCATCGATGAGATGCGGTAGTGCTCCGCCAGCGAGATGGCGGCGACCGCCACGACCACCGACACCAGGATGCCGTGGAAGTTCGTGCGGGCGGGCTTGCGCCAGCCGGCCAGGGTCAGGGATACATTCATGGGTAGGACTCGCGTCAGGCCGCTTGCTGCGCGCCCCCGGCCCGACTGCGTGCAGCCGCATCGAATTCGTAGCTGCGCGAGGCGAGGACGAAGCAGACCGCCGCTGCCAGGGCGAGGCCCGGTGTCAGCGTCAGTGCAAGCTTCAGCCCGATCAGGTCCGACAGCACGCCGACGATCAGCGGGCCTGGCGCGAGGCCGATCAGGTTGTTGGCCAATGTCATCGTGGCCGCGACAGTTGCGCGCACGCCAGGGTGGGTGACATCGCAAACGATGGCACTTGAACATCCGCCTTGCGCCGCGGCGAACAAGGCGCCGAGGAAGATCATGCTCAGCCCGAGAGGACCGGGCGGCAGCGCGAACGCAACGATCAGGATCAGCGCGGTCAGGAGCGAATAGGCGGCCGGGACCAGGGCTCGACGCCGCGGATGATTGCGGCTCAGCCGGTCGGCCAGGCCACCGCCGAAAAGCATGCCGATGCCCGCCGCCAGGACGGCCACGCCGGCCATCAGCCCGGCCTTCTTCACGTCCATGTCGTGGTAGCGGGTGAAGTAGGTCGGCAGCCACGCGATGAGCATGGCCGGCATCGCCATCTGCAAACCGCTGGCGAGGTAGGTGAAATTGCCTGAACGCACGGCAAACACCTCGCGCGCTACTTGCGCCAGGCCGGGACGTTTGGGCGCCTCGCCGCCGCGCGCAACGTCCGGCGTCAACTCGACGGTCGTGTAGTCGCGCACGACGAAAGGATAGATCAAGGCCAGCAGCAGCCCCGGCGCGCCCACCACGAAGAAGGCCATGCGCCAGCCGGAATGGGCTGCGACGACGCCTCCCAGAACCACGCCGAGCACCGAGCCGAACAGACTCGCCGACAAGAAGGCGCCCAGTACGGCGGCACGCTGCCTGGCCGGAAACACGTGCGCGAGCAGCGCGGCCCCTGCAGCGCCGTAGGCTGCTTCGCCCAGGCCCACAAAGGCCCGTGCCCACAGCAGCTGCCCGTGGTTTTGCGCCAGGCCGCACGCGATGGTCGCCAGGCACCAGACGAAGGCCATGAGCGTGATGCTCCTGACCCGGCCCCAGCGGTCGGCGACCAGCGACATCGGCACCGTCAGGACGCCGACGACCAGTGCAACCACGCTCACCAGCATCGCGAGTTGCGAGTCCAGCAAGCCCCAGTCGGCCTTGAGTGCCGGGATCACGGCACCAATGACTTGCCGCGAGAGGTAGTCGGACAGCATCAGGCCGAAGGTGAGTGCGAAGACCACCCATGGGTAGGCACGCGGCAAGCGGGCGAAGGCGGCGGAGAAGGGTTTGGCGGCAGGGGCGGGCAGCGAGGGATTCATGGCGTTGTCTCTTGGGTGAGTTTTTGGGCGCGACATGGGGCGGGACATCGCGTGAAGGCAGTGTCTGCGCGCAGCTCGATCGCCGATTGACAGATGGGGACACCGAATTTCCCTCTCGGGACACGGAGGTGCTGCACGAAGGTCGATCATTGGCAGGGCTGCGCCCGTGACCGCCTTCGGCCTTGGGCCACACGCCGCCAGCCTCCCGCCCCGGCGGGAATGACCCGTTGCAAGTCGACACCTAGTCGATAGCCTGCGAGGCGCGCTCCGATGGCAAGGTGTCCGGATGGGTTGCGACCCACCACATGAAGATCTGATAACCCAGGGCCAATAGGGTCGCACCGACGAACATTCCTTCGATGCCGGCGCTTGCCAGGCCGCCCAGTGCGCCCAGCAGGACTACGGGCATGGGCGCATCGACACCGCGGCCCAGAAGCAGCGGCTTCAAGACGTTGTCAAGCATCCCCGCAACGAACAGCAGCACGCTGTAGAGGACGGCCGAAGCGGTGCCGTATTCACCGCTCATCCAGAGATAGGCGATGACTGGCAAGGTGACGATGAGCGCAGGCGCCTGCGCGACACCCAGTACCAGCACGACCATTGCGAGCACACCTGCGAACGGAACTCCGGCGACCATCATGACCAGACCCACCACGATGGCCTGAACGAAGGCGACGCCGAGGACGCCCAGCGCCACGGCGCGAATGGTCGCGGTGGAAAGTCTTACAAACTCTCCGCCGCGCAGCGGCCCCACGATGCGGCCGAAGATGCGCCGGGTGCTTGCGGCTCCCGACTCACCAAAGGCCATGATGATCCCGGCGATGATGAAGGACGCCAGGAACAGCAGCACCGTGCCGACGATACCGGCCACCATCTCGAGCGCTTTCCGGGCTAGGTCTCCGATCTGCGGCTGCATCCGCCGGACCACGCTCAGCAAATCCTCATGGGCCTGGGACCAGAGGGCGTGGACCCTTTTTCCGACAACGGGCCATTCGGCCACGCTTGCTGGGGGCTCGGGAATCCGCACGCTGTCGTCGCGCACGCTGGCGACCAAGTTATGAACCGAATCGCCCATGGAGGCCAACAGCACGGCGGTGGGGGCAACGATCAGCACGATGCCACCGAGCACCAGCAAGGTGGCCGCAAGCCCCTGTTTCCCCCCGAGCTTGGTGGCGAGTCTTTGATGTGCCGGATAGAGGGTGACCGCCAGGATGAGGGCCCAGACCATCAGCGACAGGAATGGCGAAAAGATCTGGTAGCACAGCAGCGTCAAGGCCAGGATCAGGCCCGCCCTGATGAAGACGTCAAGCAGCTTCCGGGACATGCGCGCTTCCAGTTCGAGATCAGCTTCACGGAGCGTATTCATGGCGGCGTTCCTCTTCATGCAGCGCCCCTATTTGCTGGTGTTCGCTTGGGGCAAGTAGTCGTCTGCCCAGCAGCTTTGCGGTGCGCTGGGATCCTTCTTCGTCTCTGGCCGCCACCGCCACGTCGTGAGCCAGGGTCAATTGGTCCTTGGCAAGCTCTGGTTTGTCTATGGACGCCCGGCCCAGTAGCGCCAAATCCTGACGGGTCCTTCCCGGCGGCTGAGCATCCCCTGCTGGTAGGCGAAGATCAGCAATCCGGCAACGCTGGCAATGAAAGCCACTGCGGCAAATGCCGAGCGTGTCAAAGAGAGAGTTGACATCGACATCCTCCTGCATGGACGTGGTGAGAGGGGTGTAGCCGATCGCGCTTTGCACTGTACGCGCTTCAGTTGCGCGCCGTCGCCCCGCATTCGTCGGACGGCTTGCGGCGTCAAGTCGGCGCATTCGTACGAGAGCCAGTGTCCGCGTCGAAGGAACTTTGACGATTGACCTGCCGGGACACGGGGTTGCCATCCCGGGACATCTCGGGGAAAACCCGTGCATGCTCGAGTGGTGCTAGCGCGGTTGCACCGATCCACCAACAGGCGCAGCATGCTGACACAGGCCAGACCTAAGGCGCCCTACGCGCAGCGCACAAAACCGGAGGAACTCGAAGATGAACACCGACCGTCGACTGCTGCGCTTTGCGCTTGCCTTATTGCTGTGCGGAGGCCTCGCGTTCGCCCAGGAACCGGGCTCGAAGAAGGAGCCCGGAAAAACCCTGACGATCGACCTGACCCACGCGAAACCGTGGACCGGCGACCTCGACGGAATGATCGAGCGGCGCGTGATCCGCGTGCTGACCGTCAACAGCAAGACCTTCTTTTTCGTCGACAAGGGCGTGAACCGCGGCATCGTCGTCGACCACTTTCGGCTGCTGGAGGACGAACTCAACAAGAGGCTTGCGGCCGAAGGCAAGCTCAAGAACAAGAACCTGAAGGTGCGGGTGGTCTTTATCCCGATGGGGCACGACCAACTGCTCACTGGACTTGCCGCGGGCAAGGGCGACATCGCCGCAGCCAATCTCACGATCACGCCGGAGCGCCAGAAGCTGGTGGACTTCTCCTCAGCGGGAATGAGCAACGTCAGCGAGGTTGTGGTAACGGGGCCGGCCTCACCGAAGATTGCAGACCTGGACAATCTCGCCGGCAAGGACGTTTTCGTGCGCAAGTCGTCGAGCTACTACGAAAGCCTCCTGGCGCTCAACAAGAGGTTCGCCGCCGAAAAGAAGGCACCGGTCAATCTCAAGGAAGCCCCGGAAACGCTGGAAGACGAGGACCTTCTCGAGATGCTCAATGCCGGCCTCGTCCCCATCGTCGTTGTTGACAAGTACATCGCAGAATTCTGGAAGCAGATATTCCCCAAGGTCACCGTGCACGACAATGTGGCAGTTCGCACCGGCGGCGAGATCGCCTGGGCTATTCGCAAGGACAGTCCGCAACTCAAGGCGCTGGTGGACGACTTCGCCAATCGCAACAAGCTCGGCACTTCGATGGGCAACCAGCTGCTGACGCGCTACCTGAAGAACGTCAAGTACGTGAAGGATGCGGCTTCGGAAGAAGAGCGCAAGAAGTTTCAGGCGCTGGTCGACTATTTCCGCAAGTTCGGCGACCAGTACAACGTGGATTGGGTGTTGATGGGCGCTCAGGGCTACCAGGAGTCTCAGCTCAACCAGAACGCAAAGAGCAAGGTGGGCGCCATCGGCGTCATGCAACTGATGCCCGCCACCGGCAAGGACATGAAGGTGGGCGACATCACGCAGACCGAGGCAAATATCCACGCAGGCGTCAAGTACATGCGCTGGATGATCGACCAGTACTACGAGAAGGAACCCATGACGCCACTGGACAAGGCGTTGTTCGCCTTCGCCTCGTACAATGCCGGTGCGGGCCGCATTTCATCGATGCGCAAGGAGGCTGCCAAGCGCGGCCTCGACCCCAACGTCTGGTTCCAGAACGTGGAGTATGTGGTGGCCGAGAAGATCGGGCAGGAGACGATCACCTATGTCAACAACATCTACAAGTACTACGTCGGCTATCGGCTGATGCAGGAAAACCGGGTTGCGGCGAAGGAAGCCGTCGAAAAGGTCAAAGGCGGCACCAAGTAGGAGTTCGCTTTCTTGCACTCAGTGCGGCCCCGACATCTCGTTGCCTCCACCCGCACCGGCGCTCGCGCCTTGCGCCTTTGCGGCCACTTGCTGGCGAACCAGACCAATGTGCTCGCGTAGCGTAAAGGCTTCGCTGGCGTAGCTCACAGGGGTGCGGCCTCGCGCGGCGGCCTGCTCGATCCGGCCCAAGTCTTCCAGCCATTGCCGGATCGGCAACGCACCGGTGCTTCGAGGAGCAGGTTGACGATTGGCGGCGACAACCCTTCGCGCGAAACCAACATCGCCCTGGTTCCGATCAACTTGACGTCAGTCACGGGAATGTGTTGTTCAAGATCGATCGTCCCGGGTGGCAAAGTCAACTTTGTGATGTATGAAAACTTGCGCTGATAGGCTTCCGCGCGTGCCAGGCTCAACAGTTCCAAGTCAAGCGCGCGTTCTCTTCCGCGCCGCCCGTCATGCGCTCCTCAACCGTCACGCGCTCGCGCGCCAGAATCTCTTTGTAGCGCCGCGCGTACTGGTGGTACATGCCGTCTTGCAGGCCGGACGCGAGCACGATGTGGCGCGGAATCGAGCGCTGCAGCAGCCATGCGCCAAGGATCCGCGACGGCGATGCATGCCACCGCGAGCGACGCCCAGCGCACCCGATCACGTCGTATTGTCATCGGCAAATCACGAAGTTTCATGCGCCATACTCGCGTCAATATCAGCGGAGGAATCAGCACGCGTCACTTGGCTTTCGGCGTTCAACAAGGGAGAAGTTTGCAATGCCGACGGATGTTCGCAATTGACGGACGGAGACATCCATTTATCAATCCGGGAATGTGCGGGAAAGCACGAATGCCCGCCTTGAAGCGATCCCATCCGCAGTTGACTTGTCGAAGCTGCGGCGCTGCGTTGAGGTCTAGGGGGACTCGGCACCCATGGACTGGTATCGACTTCGATAGGCGCCCGGGCTCAGTCCCATGCGCTCGCGAAACAGCCGCGAAAAGGAACTGGGGTCGTTGTAGCCCACCTGTGACGCGATCTGATCGACGCCGAGATCGCTGGCTTCCAGGAGGGCTCGAGCGGAGTCGATACGCAGGTGTTGCAAGTAGGTCAGCGGGGACTGATCGAGGACGGCGCCGAAGCGTCGGACCAACGTCCTTTCGCTCACGGCCAACTCGGCAGCAAGCTCGGATATGCGCACGGGTCGGGCCATGTTCGATTGCAACCAGTGCTGCGCGCGATGAACCACCGCGTCGGTGTGGCTGATGTCCGCGAGCATGGGCAGGTAGGGCGTCTGGGTCGTCTGGCTGACGTCGATGAGCATGCTCTTGGCGCATTGCGACGCGATCGCCGGGCCGGAGAATCGTTCGACTACTCGAACCGCCTGCAGCAGGTAAGACGCCGAGGCGCCGGCGCAGAGCAGGCGATCGACTTCCGTGAGCACGGGTCGCAATTGCAGATCGACACGCGGAAAGCGCGTACGGAACTGTCGTTCCAACCACCAGGTCGTCGTGGCGATGCGCCCGTCCAGGAGACCTGTCTGAGCCAGGATGAAGGTGCCCGTACAGTTGGCCGCGAGCCAGGCGCCGCGACGCCACTGCGATGTGAGCCACGCGCACACGGTGGACTGATCCTTGAGCAACTGGTCGAACTTCGAGTGGCCGGCGTAGTGCAGGCTCGGTATGAAGACGAGGTCGAAATGTTCACGCGCGCCGACCTTATGTGTCTGCAGTTGCAGGCCATTGCTTGCTGCAACGGGTTCGCCCGTCAGCGACACGAAGCGCCACTCAAAGAGCGCCGCGGAAGCACCCTGCTGCCTACGCAAATGCGAATTCGCCACCTGCAGGATGTCGGCGAACCCGCCAAGGCTGGAGGCATAGCAGCCGTCAAAGGCAAGGATTGCGGCACGAGGCATGGGTTGTCCGATTTCGCATTGAAAACGTCAATTTCGCCAATGTACCGCGGAAGCCCCGAAACCTAGACTCGTCTCACATCAACGGGCCGGCAGCGCCCACCACCCCCCACAGGAAACACGAGACATGAACGCCGGAGACAACACCATTGCACTGACACAGCAGGCGCCCGGGCGCCATCAACCGAAGCTCTATCACGACCTGCTCACGCCCGCGGAAACGCTGGCCATCCGCGAGGAAGTTCGCCGCTTCGCCGACGAGCACGTCGCGCCGGTGGCGTGGGAGATCGGCCACCGCGAGGAGTCGGTCGAGAATTTCCCGCGCGAGCTGTTTCGCAAGATGGCCGATGCCGGCCTGTTCCGCGTTCCCTTCGCGGCCGAGGTGGGCGGACGCGGGCTGAAGTACCCGGCCTGCGCCACCGCCGCGCTCATCGAGGAACTGGCCTACCACTCGAACTCCGTTGCGGCCGTCGTCGACGTGCATTGCATCCTGGCCGGCCATGCGCTGGAACATGCATCGCCTGCGCTGCAACAGCGCTACCTCGCGCCCCTGCTGGCCGGCGAGAAGATCGGCAGCTTCGCCACCACCGAGCCCGATGCCAGCACGGACCTGAGCATCAAGACGATGCAGACCTTCGCGAACCGCGAGGGCGGCAGCTATGTGGTCAACGGCCGCAAGCGCTTCATCACGAACGCGCCGGTCGCCGATTTCGTCGTGCTGCTGTGCGCGGAGGAAGGCCGCATGACGGAGATCGTGATCGACCTGGATTCACCGGGCGTCCGCGTCGGCGCGCCCGATCGGAAGATGGGAAATCACGGCCAGTTGACCGCCGACATCTATTTCGACAACGTGCAGGTTCCGGCGGAGAACGTCGTCGGCGCTGTCGGCGGCGGTCTCAAGATTGCCTTGCAGACCTTGACCTACGGACGCATCGGCATCGCCGCGAGCGGCGTCGGCATGGCGCAGGCCACGTTCGACCACGGCGTCCAGCGTCTGAAAACGCGGCAGGCATTCGGCAAGAAGATCGCGCAGTTCCAGTACTGGCAGTTCAAGCTGGCCGAGCGCGCCACCGAGATCGAGAATGCGCGCAACCTCTACATGAAGGCTGCCCTGCGCATGGATGCGGGCGAGGCATTTCCGGAGCCCGAGGCGGCCATGGCGAAGTGGTACGCGACCAACCTCGCTGCCGAGTTCGCGCGCGATGGCGTGCAGATCTTCGGCGGCTATGGCTTCATGGCGGAGCTGGCGGCCGACGGCTCGCACTACCGGGTGGAGGAGATCTACCGTGATTGCAAGATCGCGGAGATCTATGAAGGCACCAACGAGATCCAGAAGCTCGTGATTGCCAGGGCCATCTTCGGCAAAGACATCACGGGCTGAGCGCCATGAAGGTCTTCATCGTTCACGCTCACCCTGAGCCCCGTTCCTTTAGTGCCGCACTGAAGTCGGTGGCACTCGAAGAGCTTCGTCACCAGGGCCACGAAGTGCAGGTCTCGGACCTGTACGCCATGAAGTTCAATCCCGTTGCGTCGGCCGAAGACTTTGGCGTGCGGGCCAATCCCGATTACTGCACCTACGCGTTGGAGCAACGGCAGGGAATGCAGACGGGCACGATTGCCGCCGACATTCAGGCCGAGCTCGAGAAGCTGCTGTGGTGCGACCTGCTTATCCTGAACTTTCCGGTGTTCTGGTTCTCGACCCCCGCGATCCTGAAGGGCTGGATCGATCGCGTGCTGGTTTCGGGGACCGTGTATGGCGGAAAGCGCTTCTACGACCGTGGAGGCCTTCGCGGCAAGCGTGCACTCGTGAGCCTGACGCTGGGTGGACAGGAACACATGTTCGGCGAGAGTGGTATCCACGGGCCGTTGAAGGACATGCTCAGGCATCTCCTGCAAGGCACGCTCGCCTACACCGGCATGGGTGTGCTCGAACCCTTTGTCGGTTGGCATATCCCCTACGTATCCGACGACCAGCGGCGGCATGTTCTCGAAGCATGGCGCACGCGCTTGCAGTCCCTGAGCTGCGAAGAGGCGCTGCTCAGGTTTCCCAGCCTGTCTGAATACGACGAGCGCCTGTATCCGCGAGCCAGCCAACAACTCCTTGCGGAGACCTGATTGGGGCACAAGACGTTTTCGACATGGGTCGGTACTCGGAATGTCCCAATGGGGTAAATCCATGTCACTCCTGGTCAATCGGCCTTCCACCGACTCGGAACAATCAAGCTTCCAAAGGAGCAACGCATGTACCAACAGAATGTCGTCATCATCAGCTGCGCCGTCACCGGTGCGATCCACACGCCTTCGATGTCGCCGTACCTGCCTGTGACGCCAGAAGAAATCGCAGAGTCTTCGATCGCGGCGGCAAAGGCGGGCGCCGCCATCATCCACCTGCATGCCCGCGACCCGGTGACCGGCAAACCGGACCAGCGCCCAGAGGCTTTCATGCCCTTTCTGGGGCGCATCAAGGGCGAATGCGATGCGGTGGTCAACCTGACTACCGGCGGCTCGCCTTACATGTCGGTGCAAGAACGCATCCGACCCGCGACCGAGTTGCAGCCCGAGGTCGCCTCGATGAACATGGGTTCGATGGGGTTCGGCTTGTTCCCGATGCTGGATCGCTTCAAGGAATTCAAGCACGACTGGGAGCGGTCGTACCTGGAGGGCAGCAAGGACCTGGTCTTCCGCAACACCTACGGTGACATCGAAACCTCGCTGCGGGAACTGTCGGCCAGCGGCACGCGCTTCGAGTTCGAGTGCTACGACACCTCGCACCTCTACAACCTGGCCCACTTCATCGATCGCGGGCTCGTCAAGCCGCCCTTCTTCGTCCAGACCGTGTTCGGCATCCTGGGCGGCATCGGCGCACATCCGGACGACGTCCTGCACATGAAGCGCACCGCGGACCGCCTTTTCGGCAACGACTTCCGATGGTCGGTGCTCGGCGCGGGCCGCAATCAGATGAAGGTGGCGGCCATGGCTGCGTCGATGGGGGGAAATGTGCGCGTCGGGCTGGAAGACAGCCTGTGGATCGCTCCAGGAAAGCTGGCCGAGTCGAACGCGGAGCAGGTGCGCAAGGTCCGCGAGATCCTGGAAGGGCTTGGCCTGCAGGTCGCGACGCCGGCGCAGGCGCGCGAGATTCTTTCGCTCAAGGGCGCCAAGAACGTCGGGTTCTGAGTTGGCCCGCGCGACTGGCCTTGCTTACTCATGAGGCACCAGATGAATGAAGAGAAGAGACTGCGTGCGGCCCGCCTGGCCGGCAAGGTCGCCCTGGTCACCGGCGCCGGCCCTGGCCTGGGCGGCGTGATTGCAGAGGCGATGGCCGACGAGGGCGCGCATCTGGTGCTGTGCAACATCGACCAGGGGGCGCTGCAACACACGCAGTCTCGGCTCGAGGCACAGGGTGTGCAATGCCTCGCGCTGCGCTGCGATGTCTCCGATAGCGCCGCCGTCGACGCGATGTTCACGCAGGCTGTGCAGCGCTTCGGCACGGTCGACATCCTGGTCAACAACGCCGCGCGCGTGCCCAATGCGCCCGCCGAGGAGACACGGCGCAACCTGCACCAGCAATACGTGACGACGCCGATGCCGCGCCAGTCGCTGGGCATCGTGTCTTCGCTGTCCGACGACGACTGGCTCAAATGGTGGGGAGTCAACATGCACGGCGTGTTTTTTTGCACCCGCGCAGCGCTGCGTCTCATGGAGCCACGGCGCTCGGGCAAGATCATCAATAACGCCTCGATCGCCGGGCTGGGCGCTGGCAGCACGCACAGCCCCGGCTACTCGGCGACCAAGGCCGGCGTCATCAGCCTGACCAAGACCAGCGCGCTGGATGTCGCCGGCGCCAACATCTACGTGAATGCCATCGCCTGCGGCGGCATCCTGACGCCGCCGTTGGAGGACTATCTCGCGCGTGCCAGCGAAGAGCAGAGGAACCGCGTGAACCAGTTGATCCCGCTCGGGCGAGTCGGCCGGCCTGAGGAATACGCCTCGCTCGCGGTGTACCTTGCCTCGGACGAACACTACCTGGTCGGGCAGGTGATCAGCCCCAACGGCGGCATGATCATCTGATTGCCACAGTCGAAGGGAACATTTACATGAGCGCGCTGACGGTTGCGGCCACCGCTGCCGATCTAGCCATCTTGGAGTGGATCGCACAGGCCGTATCGCTATCCGCGCGCGAGAGGCAACGTCAGGATGTCGCCCTGAAGCAGTCATGAGTTTTAGATGCGCGAGCGGCAGCTCATGGCCGGGACTGCCATTTCGCAAACCCAACCGATAGCGGTCTATGGCCGACGATGCGATCACGTCGAAAGCCGGCTACCAGGCACGGCCGCGAACTGGAACTCGCGGCCAGGAACGGAAGTTCAGGGGTAGAACAATCCCCGTCCGGAACCGGTCGCTAAGCAGTCATGAGGCGTGCACCTCGTCCGTCGGCTCCGTGCCCTGAACCGACATTCGGGCAACCGAGATTGCACGGCGCAAAGCGGCCGTCTTCCGACGAGCCGAGGCTCAGGTTTGGACGCTACCAAGCCACCCGTACTCCGGCGTTGCCGCTGAAACCTTTGCGATGGTCGCCGCTGATGTCCGTGGTGTAGCCGGCCGTAGCGTAGAAACCGACGGCGCGCGTGATCTGGACATCGACCCCGGCGCCAATTTCCAGCGCCGTCGTGTCGCCGCCGCGTGTGGCGATCGGCACGCCACCGAATACGACCGAATCGGCGCCGCGCGAACCGTGCCAGATGTTCGCCCGCAGCCAGGGCTGCCATCCCATTCCGCCTTGCTGCATGGCGCCCTGCAGGCGCACGCCCAGACGGCCGGTGACGCCGTCGGTGTCGTCATAGGCGATCGTCGAGAAGCGATCCTGTGTGCTGTCCAGCGAGGTGCGCTGCCAGATGATCTGCGCCTGAGGCTCGAGTGCCCAGCCGCCACCCAGCACAATCGGATACCCGGCCTCGAGGGAAGCCGTGAAGGCGCTCCCCTCGGTGCTTGTGCCGACCCCACGATTGGAGCGCGGGGTGCCGTCGAACCACGTTTGCATCAGGACGCCGTCGACGTACCAGCCCGACGGACCGATGTGCGTCCAATAGGCGCCGAGGCTGTTGTTCTCCAGCTCGATCCGGCCAACCGGGATGTTCGTTCGGCCGAGCGCTGTGCCGCTCACGTCGCCGCTCGCCTGCCCGTGGCCGAAGAACACGCCAAACCGGTCGCGATGGCCGTCGGCACGGTCGATGCCGTACAGGTCGACGCCGACCTGCATGCCCCACAAGCTGCCATCGAATTCGGGGCTGACGGCGCCTGACCAGCGCTGCTCGGTCGATTGGCCGAGCAAGCGGCCCCAACCGGCTGCCAATGGACCATTGCCACTCAGGCGCATCTGCTCGCCTCGACGCTCGTGAAACGTGCCGAGCGTGACCAGACCCAGTTCGCCCGCGAGCGCCGGCACGGCCGCCTGCACGGCCACTTCGGGACGGTACAGCGGCGTTGCCGGTTGGCCCGGTGCAACTGCCGCCACGGGAGGGGAGTTCGGCGCCGCTTGTGGCGCCGGCGGCGGCACGGGCATTTCCGCCGTCGCGACCGGGGTGGGGGGCGCGGTCGAGCGCAAGTACCAGTTGTCGGCCGTGCCGGCCGTCAAGCCGCCACGAAACAGCACGTATTCGTAGGGCCCTGCTGCCACCGGTGCCGCCAGCGAGAACGCACCCGCCGCCGTTGATCCACCATTCACCGCCTCGACGACCGGGATGCCGTTGCCGGTGGTGAGGGCGCCGGCGCCGCCGAGATTGACGACCTGCATGGCGGTCGAGCCCGTGGCGGTGCCGCCGCCGCCGATCACCAGCTTGTCGGTGGGCGAAGCGTCGCTGCCCAGTTGCGACTCGACGCGCAAGCTTCCGCCTTGGCCGACGTAGTTCCCGTTGATCGTGAGCGTGCCGATCGAGTTGCCAGGCGAGACAACTCCGCTGTTGAACACGTTGCCGAAGATCGTGCCGTTACCACCCAGCGTGCCGGCGGCGGCCACGGTCGTGGCGGAGGCGATGGAGCCGTTGACCCAGAGGGTGCCTTGCTGCACGGTCGTCGGGCCGGCGTAGGTGTGGTTGCCAGGCAGGATCAGCAGGCCCGGGCCCTGCTGCACGACCCCGCCGCTACCGGAGATCAAGCCGGTGAACGTGAGCGCATCGGACCGGTTGAACACCAGCGTGCCGTTGTTCGCCACGTCCCCAATGAAGCTTCCCGTCGTGCCGCCATTGCCCAGTTGAAGCGTGGCGGGTGCCGCGATCGTCGTCGCACCTGCATAGGTGTTGTCGGCCATGAGGATCGTGGTGCCGGCCAGCGCGTTGACGGTGCCGGTGCCGCTCATCCGTGGTGCAAACTCGTAGCCGGACGAGGTGTGGTTGAAGTTGACCGTCGCCGTGCCGTCGACCATCGTCAAGGTGGGCGTGTCGAGTCGGCCTGGCGCGGCAGGCGCGTTGCCGGTCGCCCCACCGATGTTCAGCGTTCCCACCGACCCCGGAAAGTACGCCACGTAGGTCACTGGCGCGCTGACCGTGGCCCCTTCGTTGATCGTCAGTGTTCCGGTGCCGCCATTGCCGACGGTCAGGTCGGGGCCCGTGTTGATCCAACTCGAACCGGCGCCCGTCACGAGGGCGTTTCCCACGCCGCCGGCGACGCGCCCGACAAAGCCCAGCACGCTGGTCACCGTGCCCCCATCGGAAACCGTCAGCGAGCCGGTGCCGGCGCGCGCCACTTCGAAGCTCGAGTCGCTCGCCAACGTGGAGCCTGCCCCGCTGACCACGGCCCTGGCTTGCGCGCCTGCGTTCTCCCCGATCACCACACTGCCGCCGCGCACCAAGCCGGCCTGGTCGATGGTCATCGTGCTCGTGCCGGACAGCAGGCTGAGGAATCCGCTGGTGGTCCAGCGCGACCCGCCGCCGCTGACGCGGATGGTGGAGGTTGCACCGCCCCGGAATGCGCCGAGTGCGAACTCGCTCTGGACAACCCCACCGTTCTCGACCGTGAGCGACCCCGCACCGGCGTCGCCGATCGTGAGGCCGCTGCTGGTCGTCCACACGGAGCCGCTGCCCGTGACCATTACGGCGCCTTGCGAACCCGGGTTGGCGCCGACGACGCTCGTTGTGCCGGAGACCCGGCCGCCGTTCTCGAGAATCAATCTGCCGTTGCCAGAATTGCCGACGGTGACCGTGGCGGCCGGTGAGTTGATGGCACCACCGCGCACGTTCAAGGTGCCGCCGTCGACCGTGGTGTTGCCCGTGTAGGTGTTGCTGCCGGTGAGAACGAGCGTTCCGGCGTCGGTCTTGACCAGGCCGCCCGAACCCTGGATCGCCGCACCGATGGTGGCGGTCATCGCGGTGCCTGCAGCAGTGCCGTCACCTACGCGGATGACGGTAGAGGGCGTCGTGGTCGTCAGCGGCTGGCCACCGATCGTGTAGCCGTCCACTGCGAACTGCGCGCCGCTGAAGGTCACCGGGCCCGCGCCGTTGTCCACCGTCAGCGCGCCGGGCGTGCCCTGGAAGATCGCAAAGCCGTTTGTCTGCCACGGCGCATTGACGGTGCCGCTGCTCTCGGTCCAGGCATCGTTCGCAGGCGAGGCGAGCCACGTGCCGGATCCACCGTTCACAGTGGTGTTGTTGAAGAGCGTGCTGTCGCGCCCGTCCCAGAAGGTCAGTGCGACGCCCTGAGTGTTGACCAGGTTCACCTGGTTGGCCACCGAGGTCTGCACGAAGTAGGGGCCACTGCTGGCGGGCAGCGTGCCCAAATTCAACCCCTGGTTGTTCAAGGCGCCGCTGTAGTTGATGACCCGGTACACGCCTGGACCGAAGTTGCCTCCGGCCGACTGCGTGACGTTCAGCGTCCCGTCGAGCAGCAGGTTGCCGCCCACCACCATCAGGTCATTGAGGGGCCCGCCTGGCACATTGGCCTGGCCGAATTCATAGTCGAGCACTGCGCCGGCTGCGAGGGACAGGTCACCGCCGATGGTCAGAGTTCCGGGGCTGGCGCCGGGCGCGATTTGGCCGCCGTCCTGCACCGCCACCGAGCCGGCGATGCGGCCGGTGCCCCCTAGCGTCGCGCCGCTCAGGACGGTTGTTGCTGCACTGGCGAGCGAGCCGTTGACCTGCAGCGTGCCGCCGCCAATGGTCGTCGCGCCGGTGTAGGTGTTGTTGCCCGTCACCGTGAGCGTGCCGGCCCCGATCTTCGTCAAGGCGCCGGCCCCACTCGCGACGCCGCGGTACTCGCTGGAGAAGCCGTTGGTGTCCACGGCGCCGCCACCCGCCAGCAGGCTGACCAGCCGGTCGATGAAGCCGAAGTCAGATGCCAGGTAGCGAAGGGTGCCGCCATCGAACACGATGGCGTTTCCGAGCGAGCCCAGGTTGCCGGGGCTGCTGAAGGCCAGTACGCCCTGGTTGATGATCGTCGCGCCTGAGTAGGTATTGCTTGCAGTGAGAGTCAGCACGCCTGCGCCGTTCTTCGTCACCGACCCGGTGCCGCTGATGACACCACCGTAGTTCAGGTTGTCACTGCGATTGAAGACCACCGAGCCGTTGTCGACGATGTTGCCTGCCACGGTGCCGCTCGCTGCCCCGATGCCGATGTGCAGCTGGGTTCCTGCTTGCACCGTCACCGGACTGGTCAGCGTGCCGCTGACGCGCAGCACGCCGGCCTCGATCTGCGTGTTGCCGAAGGCACCGCTGCCGGAGAAGGTCCAGTCGGTTCCGGTCATCCGCAAGGTCTCGAAGTTGGCGAACGCGTTGGAGGCGGTGCCTGTGCCCTCGAGGATGACGCCGTCGGTCCCTGTGCCGCCATCAGCGAGCCCGGTGATCTGCGAGCCTGTTCGCAGGGTCAGCGTGTCGTTGCCGGCGCGCAGGTCGATCGCGGTGCCGACGTCGCTGCGGATGACACCGGAATTGATCAGGGCTTCCTGGCCGTTCACGCCGCGCACCCCGAAGCCGCTCGCGCTGGTGATGGTGCCGGTGTTCTCGATCCTGGAGATGAAGCTGCCCGCCAAGGTGTTGGACAGCACCCCGTCGGAATTGGTGCCCGTTGCCTGGATGGTGCCGGTGTTCAGCAGGCTGTTGTTGTTGCCCTGCATAAAGACACCGAAGGCGTCCCGCCCGCCGACCAGCAGTTGGCCGCTGTTGGTGATGGTGGTGTCGCCGTCATCCGAGCGCATGCCGTTGCCGCGCTGGCCGCTTACGTTGACCGTGCCGCGGTTCTCCAACGCGTTGTCCGACCCGGCCAGCACGTACAGGCCATGTGCTCCCGTGCCGCTGACGTTGATGGTTCCCATGTTGCGCAACACGTTGGCGGCGCTGCCCGCCACTTCCATCGCGCTGGAACCGATGCCGCTGGCCGTGATGGACCCGCCGGCCACGTTCTCCAGGGTGTTGCCGGATCCACCAGTTACCAGCATCCCGAAAGCCCGGTTCACGGTTTCCGAACTGCCGCCAGACGTGGTGATCGAACCGGCATTGGTCATCGACGATTCGCTCGCTTCGTTCAGGATCATCCCGTGCGAGCCTTGGCCGCGCGTGACGATGGTGCCGTCGTTGCGCAGCGTGTGGAAGAGTCCGCCGGCGACGCCTATCCCGAACGCTTCGTCCAGGTTGGATTCGATGATGCCGGTGGCGGTGTTCGTGAGTACCGACAGGTTGGTGGCCTGCGCATACATCCCCGAGCCCTGGACCGTGTTCAACGTGATCAGCCCCGCGTTGATCAGCTGGTTGCCATTGGTGCCGGAGGCCAGCAGGCCGGCCGCGAGGTCGCCATTGAGGGTCATCCGCCCGCCGGCCTCATTGCGCATCACATTGTTGGCCCCGACGCTGGCAAAGGTCAGAGAGTTGAACCCCGACGTGGTGAGCGTCCCAAAGTTGCGCAACGTGCTGTCTTCTCCAAGCGCGATGACACCGATGGTCTGCGTGACCGGTTGAATGCTTCCGAAGTTGTTGAGCTGCGCGCCCGCACCCAGCGTGATGAGGTTGCCACTACCGTTGCCCGTGATTACGGCATCCGCGTTGATATTGACCGTCACGCCGGAGGCTGCTGACGCATCGAGCGGTGTGGTCGTGGATGCCGGTCCAGTGCAGGTGACCGTCTGGCCGTTGGCTGGCGGGTTGGGCAGGCAGTCTGCCCTGGCCGGTCTGGAATGCGTGGATGCAAGGAGGCCGGCAATGACAGAAGCCGCGATGGCGGTGATCGTGCGGGTGAAGGGAGCGATGCGGTGGAACCCGGGGTGCCCGTTGCGCGAGCTGCACATGGGGCTGACTGGCTGCACTAACATGGCAATAGGCCCTTCCTTGTTGTTCACGGGAGCAATCCGACTCGAGCCGGTGATCGCTTTGTGAGCTTTCTATCATCCCGCCTTGCGACTGCGCAAGCGACGGCGAAGCGTCCCAGGGTGCAACTTGCGTTCGTAGCCAGGTCTCATCGCCGACTCCAGCTTGGATGCGGCAACTTCACGGTACGCTGCCCGTTACCTTTGAAAGCCACTGCAGCAATGCAATTTGGATGTCTGCGCCCTGGACGGCGCTGTTCATGACTTGCTCGAAAGGCGACGACGCGAACGCGGTCTCGTGGCATCGCCCGACCGATTGCGGCTTTGGAGGCGGAAAACAGTCGTCGGTAGCGGTCGCGCGCACGCATCAAGAGCGTCTGGCCTTCCCACACTGACTTGCGGCTGACCTCCCGCACTGCTCGGTGCTCGAGCCAACCATTCGGTATGCTCAATGGCTCATCCTTACCTTCGTCCCGGAGTGGACCTGCACATGAATCGCTCTCCCCTGAAGTTTGGCTGGCTGCTCGGTCTTTCGCTGATTGCTGCACCTGCACTGGCGCAAGTTGCGCCATCGCCTGCCCAGATTCGAGCCATCGCGAAGGATGCGTACATCTATTCCTTCTCGATGCTCGAGAACTACAACACCATGTACAAGCAGGTCGGTACGCCCGCCGGACGCGAGTACGTGGGCGGATTCGGCAAGTACCGCCACTACGCCGAGGCCTATGCGCCGGAAAATCATGACGTTGTCACGCCCAACAACGACACGCCGTACTCCTGGGCATGGCTCGACCTGCGCGCCGAGCCTTGGGTGGTGAGCTTGCCGGCAGTGGCCGACAAGCGCTACTACGTGCAGCAATGGGTCGATCTGTACACCTACAACTTTGCCTACGTCGGCTCGCGTGCCACCGGCAACGGAGCTGGCAAATTCATGATTGCCGGCCCCGGCTGGAAGGGAAAGACGCCTGCCGGCATCAAGAAGGTGTTCCGCTCGGAAACCGACATCGTCATGACCCTGACGCGCACAGCGCTGAACGGGCCGGAAGACGTCGACGCGGTGAAGGCGGTGCAAGGCGGCATGAAGTTGGAACCGCTCAGCAGCTACGAGCACAAGACCGCACCGTCTGCCGCGCCGTCCATCACCTTCCCGCCGTATGACGTTGCGAAGGCGCGTTCGCACGACTTCATTGGCTACCTGAATTTCCTGCTGCAGTTCACGCAGCCGCCGCACCCGAGCGAAGTGGCGTTGATGAAGCGCTTTGCGACCATCGGCATCGGCCCCGGCAAGCCGTTTGACGCCGCAAGCCTGCCGCCGGAAACGCTGGCCGCCATCGACCAGGGTGTGAAGGATGCGCAGGATGCGCTGGCGGCAAAGGCCAAGGTCACGTTGTCGTCCAACGGTCTCTTCGGCACGCGGGCCGACCTGAAGAACGACTATCTGACGCGCGCCATCGCGGCTGAGAAGGGCCTGTACGGAAACTCGCTGGTGGAGGCGTGGTACGGCGGCTACGTGGGTGACGGCACCCAGCTGCAGACCATCCACTTCACCAAAGGGGCGTTGCCGCCCGCCAAGTTCTTCTGGTCCATCACCCTCTACACGCTGCCCGACCGCTTCCTGTATGCCAACGACCTCAAGCGCTACTCGATTGGCGACCGCACTAAAGGTCTGCGGCGCGACGCCGACGGCGGCCTGACGCTGTATGTTGGGCATGCCTCGCCGGGTGCGGACAAGGAGTCCAACTGGCTGCCCGCACCCGACGGCAAGTACAGCGCCGTGGCCCGCATCTACGGTCCGAGCAAGGCGGCCATGGACGGCACGTGGAAGCTGCCGCCGCTGACGCCGGCAAGCACGTCCAAGTGAGCAGGTCCAAGCCCATCCATACCCTCAATACATAGGAATCTGATGATCAAGAGACGTTCCATCTCACTGGCATTTGCGGGATCCGTGGCGCTCGCAGCGCTGCCGTCCGCCATCGCCGCGACCGCGCTTTCGCCTGCGCAAGCGCGTGACATCGCAAGGGAGGCCTACATCTACGGCTTTCCCATGGAAGACAGCTACAGAACGATGTACGCGTTCTCCATCGCGAAAGGCAACCCTGAATACAAGGGACCCTTCAATTCGGTGTTGAACATCGCTCGGGTGTTCACGCCGGACGACAAGGCTTTCGTCACGCCGAACTCCGACACGCCCTACACCTTCCTCGGCCTTGACCTGCGTGCAGAGCCGATCGTGCTCACGCTGCCAGCCATCGAGAAGAACCGTTACTACGTCTTCCAGATGATGGACCTGTACACGTTCAACTTCGACTATCTGGGAACCAGGACCACGGGGAACGGCGGCGGCAAGTTCCTGATCGCGGGGCCGCAGTGGAAAGGCAAGGCGCCCAATGGCATCACGAAGGTGATCCGTTCCGAGACCGAGATGATCAACGTTATCGGGCGTACCCAGTTGTTCAATCCGGCAGACCTGGACAAAGTGAAGCAGATCCAGGCAGGCTACAAGGTCGAGACGCTTTCGGCCTTCACCGGCAAGACCGCGCCCGCACCGCTGACCGAACCCGAATGGATCAAGCCGCTGAGCGCGACGGAGCAGCGCACGTCGCTTGAGTTCTTCAACGTTTTCAACTTCGTCCTTCAGTTCGCGCCCACACATCCCAGCGAGAAGGCGCTGCGCGCCCGCTTTGCGCAAGCGGGCATCACGCCAGGCAGGAAGTTCGACGTGGCCGCATTGCCCCCCGACATCAGGACCGCCATGGAGCAAGGCATGGTCGACGGGCAAAAGCAGATCGATGCTCGCCGCGCGCAACTGGCGGGAAAGATCGACACGCTCTTTGGCACCCGCGCCTACCTGAAGAACAACTACCTGGACCGCGCCGTCGGCGCGCAGGTGGGAATCGGCGCCAACTCACGAGAAGAGGCGCTCTATCCGATCTACGAAAAGGATGCGTCGGGTCAGGCGCTGGACGGCAGCAAGAACCGCTACACCTTGCGCTTTGCGAAGGGCCAGCTTCCACCGGTGAACGCCTTCTGGTCGCTCACGATGTACGGCCTGCCTGACCAACTGCTGGTGAAGAACGAGCTCGACCGCTACCTGATCAATTCGCCCATGCTGGCGGACCTCAGGCCCGACGCCGATGGCGGGCTCACGATCTACATCCAGAACGAATCGCCGGGCAAGGACAAGGAGGCCAATTGGCTGCCTGCGCCCACGGGACCATTCATGCTGACCATGCGGTACTACTTGCCGAAGGCCGAACTGCTGAGCGGGCAGTGGAAGTCACCTGTGGTGCGGGTGGCGCCTTAGCCCGGCCGTCCGCCAAGGTGCCGCTCTGCAGCGAATGCCGACATCGAGGCTAGGTCCGTTTGATGCGGGGGACCTGCCGTTCCCGGTGGGCTTGGAGAAGTCCGCAACGGGCCCGGAGCGCCGGTTCGAGGTATTCCACAGCAGCCGCTCACGCGCGACTTGGTCATCGTCCTCCGTTGCCGGCCGTGATCTGACGCCTGCGGCATCGGCGACTGTCAAGTTCCAAAGTAGACCAGCCGTTCGTCAAGAAAAGCGCCAAGGTCGGGTAACGGCGACCGCTGTCATTCAGCAGCGAAATTCGAACGACAGCAGACAGTCTGAACCGGAAGTAGCCTCTGCGCAGGCAATCAGGACCCGGCCAGGAAGCGGTCGGTGGCTCCGCCCCCGAGCTATGTCCGCGTCAGGTGAAACCGGTCGTCACCCGGCTTAATGGCTGTATGCATGGCAACACCAGCTTTGGACAGACAGTTTTTGCCGCCGGACTGCGCGCTCCCGCCGCTCCTGCCCACACGTGACTTGTTGAAAGTCGCATATCAGCTCTGTGGGAGCGATAGCTTCGTCATGGCAGGCCCTTCACTAGACTGGCAGCACTGAACAACATGAGCGCGCTTTGCGCCGGAAACGGAGACCATGAACGACCTGACCCAACTCAACTACGAGCTGAACAACTTCGTAGCCACCCTCACCCTCAACAGCCCGCCCGTGAATGCGCTGACGCGCACGCTCAATGACGAACTCACTCTGGCCCTCGATCGGATCTCCGAGATGGACGAAGTGCGCGTCGTCGTGCTGACCGGCGCGGGCAAGGTGTTCTGTGCCGGAGCCGACCTCAAGGGCCGCGCGTCGGTCATCAAGGGGCCCGGCGACCTGCCCGCACATTCGAGGCGGACTCGCGAATGCTTCCATGCGATCCGGGAATGCGCCAAGCCGGTGATCTGTGCGATCAATGGCGCTGCGCTCGGTTCCGGTGTCGCGATGGCCGCCTCCAGTGACATCCTGATCGCATCGGAAAAGGCATCCCTCGGCCTCCCCGAAGTCGACGTTGGACTGCTCGGCGGCTGCCGCCACGCGATGCGGCTTTTCAGCCACTCTCGCCTGCGCCGGATGATGTTGACAGGCATGCGCGTACCAGGCGCTGAACTCTATCGGCTTGGGATCCTCGAAGAGTGCACGACACCGGAGGACCTGATGCCCAAGGCACTGGAGATCGCTACCACCATCGCCTCAAAGAGCCCGGTGTCGACCCGCATGGGCAAACACACGCTGAACGTGATCGAGGACATGAGCCTGCGTGACGGCTATCGCTACGAACAGGACATGACAGCGCTGATCGGCAAGACCGACGACGCGAAGGAAGCGCAGCGCGCGTTTGCGGAAAAGCGCGCGCCGGTCTTCACGGGACGCTGAGCCATGGCGTCCGATGACTCATGCCTACGTCTGGGCAACCCGCACCCGACGCGACGCGGGATGCTGCTGGCCTGCGGGTCGTTCGGGCTTTCGGCGCTTGGTCTGCCTGCCCAAGCGGCCGGGTATCCGGATAAGGCGATCCGCCTCGTGGTGCCTTTCCCCGCAGGTGGCGCGACCGACTTGATGGCACGCACCATGGGTCAGAAGTTGGCAGAAAGACTTGGCCAGGCCATGATCATCGACAACCGCGCAGGTGCTGGCGGCGGCATCGGCGCCGAAGCGGTGGCGACTGCGGCGCCGGATGGCTACACCCTGCTGTTCGCCACCATGGGTTCGCTCACCATCAACCCGAGCCTGTACAAGAATCTGCGCTATGACCCGGCCAAGAGCTTCGAGCCCATCACGCTGACGCACAACACGTCGAACCTGCTCGTAGTCAATCCGGACGTGCCCGCCAAGTCGGTGGCCGATCTCATCGAGCTTGCGCGCAAGAAGCCCGGAGAGTTGACCTTTGCATCGGCGGGCAACGGCACGACCAGCCACCTGTCCGGCGAGCTTTTCAAGAGCCTGGCCAAGGTCGACCTGACGCACGTCCCCTACAAAGGGAGCGCGCCCGCGCTGACCGATTTTCTCGGCGGCCGCACTTCGATGATGTTCGACACCGCATCGAACTTCGTCGAATACGTCAAGACCGGGAAGGTGCGCCCGCTCGGGCTCACCGGACGCAAGCGCTTGCCGACCCTGCCGAACGTGCCAACCATCTCCGAAACACCTGGCATGGGAAGCTACGAAATGTCGCTCTGGCTCGGGGTGCTCGCGCCGGCCGGCACACCCGCCAGCATCGTCTCGAAGCTGCATGACGAGATCGGCGCGGCCATGTCGTCGCCTGACATCATCCGCCAGATGGCCGATGCCGGTATCGAGGTTCGTCTCAGCACATCGAAGGAATTCGCGGCACTGATTCGCGCGGATACAGCGAAGTGGTCAGAAGTGGTCAAGCGCTCCGGCGTGCGCCTCGACTGATTTGCGATTGCCCGCCGTCCCGTCGCTCGCGAGACGGCTTCATTCCTTCGGCAGCATTCCAATTCTAAAAGGCAGGGATCAGGGACGCGGCCCTCAAGACTGAAGGACACACCAGGTTCGCCGAACCCTCCCCGAAGACATCGCGCTGCCAATGCTTCGACTCGAACCTTAATCACGCACTTCTGTACGAATTGATGGGCCGTATCGGCAAGGTGCTCAACTGCTCGGCGCCCGACACCGGTAAAATGAAGTCCATTGAACTCCACGGGCATCGAGGTGCAGACCAGCAGCTGGAGACGCTGCTTCGCGGCGAGATCCGGTCCGGCTTCCTGGTGACCGAACCGGCTGCTGCCTCTTCGGACGACGCAAACATCCAGTGCACCATCACGCGCGATGGCGACGAGCAAGTGGTTCGCGTCCGGCGCGGGCAGTCCGAGCTGCAAGATCTTCATCTCGATGGGAAAGGCCGGCCGGCCTTGACGCGCCGCGCCATGCGCAACAATCGATGGTGCTGGTGCCAGGCGACACGTCCGGCGTGAGCTTGCGCCTCCCGTCGGCGTTCGGCTATGACGACGCGTCGCTCGGCCACATGGAAGTTCTTTTGGAAAACGTTCCCGTGCCGGTCAAAACTTCCTTCTGGGCGGAGGCCGCGGCTTCGAAATCGCCCAGGGCCGCCTCGGGCCCGGCCGCATCCAACCACTGCATGCGTTCCATAGGCGCCGCGGAGCGCGCGCTGGAGTGATGTGCGACCGGCTTCGTTCTCGCATCGCCATCGGAAATCCGCTGGCCGAGCAATCCGTGGCATGAACGCATCGCCGAGTCGCGCTGCTTGATCGACCAGGCGCGATTGCTGACGCTGAATGCTGCGCACAAGACGGACACACGGTCGGCAACAAGGAAGCACACGCCGAGATCGCGGAGAGCAATCTGGCGCACGTTTGACTTCGAGCGCGCAAGATCTACGGAGCCCTTGCGTCGAGCTCCGTAGGACACCTATCAAACTCGTTCCAGGACGACCGCGATGCCCTGGCCGACGCCGATGCACATCGTGCACAGCGCATAGCGGCCGCCGCCCTTGTGCAGCTGGTTGATCGCGGTGGTGGCCAGGCGGGCGCCGCTGGCGCCCAGCGGATGGCCCAGCGCAATGGCACCGCCGTTGATGTTGACGCGCGCGTCGTCGTCCTTGAGGCCGAGCAGGCGCAGCACCGCGAGGCCCTGCGCGGCAAAGGCCTCGTTGAGTTCGATGACGTCGATCTGCTCGAGCTTGAGGCCGGTGAGCTGCAGCACCTTCTGCGTCGCCGGCGCCGGGCCGATGCCCATCACGCGCGGCGCCACGCCGGCGGTCGCCATGCCGACCACGCGGGCGCGCGGCGTCAGGCCGTGCTTGGCGGCGCTGGCCTCGTCGGCCAGCAGCAGCGCCACCGCGCCGTCGTTGACGCCGCTGGCATTGCCGGCGGTCACGGTGCCATCGGGGCGCACCACCCCCTTGAGTTTGGCCAGCGCCTCGAGGCTGGTTTCGCGCGGATGCTCGTCCTTGCTGACGATGAGCGGATCGCCCTTCTTCTGGGCCACGCTCACCGGCACGATCTCGCTGTCGAAGAAGCCCGACTTCTGGGCCGCGACGGCGCGCTGCTGCGAGGCCAGCGCCATGCGGTCCTGGGCCTCGCGCTCGATCTTGTAGTCGGTGGCGACGTTCTCGGCGGTCTCGGGCATCGAGTCGACGCCGTACTGCGCCTTCATCAGCTTGTTGACGAAGCGCCAGCCGATGGTGGTGTCATAGACCGCGTTGTTGCGGCTGAAGGCGCTTTCGGCCTTGGGCATCACGAAGGGCGCGCGGCTCATGCTCTCGACGCCGCCGGCGATCATCAGGCCCGCTTCGCCGGCCTTGATGGCGCGCGCCGCAGTGCCCACGGCATCGAGGCCCGAGCCGCACAGGCGGTTGATGGTGCCGCCGCCGACCTCGATCGGCAGGCCGGCCAGCAGCGCGGCCATGCGCGCGACGTTGCGGTTGTCCTCGCCAGCCTGGTTGGCGCAGCCGTAGAGCACGTCGCCGACCGCCTGCCAGTCGACGTTCTTGTTGCGTTCCATCAGGGCCTTGAGCGGCACTGCGCCGAGGTCGTCGGTGCGCACGCTCGAGAGGGCGCCGCCGTAACGCCCGAAGGGGGTGCGGATGGCGTCGCAGATGAAGGCTTGGGTGGACATTTCGCGGATCCAAACGATTGAGAAAAACAGCGCCGCTGCGGCGCTGAGCACTTCGAAATGATCAGGTGTTCGCCGGGTCAGTCCAGTTTGGCGCCCACCGCCTTGGCCAGTGAACCCCAACGCTCCGATTCGGCGGCGATGAACGGTCCGAACTCCTCGGGCTTGCTGCCGACGACTTCCACGCCCTGCTGCTCAAATTGCTGCTTCAGGTCGGGCGAGCGCAATGCGGCTCCGACGGCGCCATACATCTTGCTGATGATCTCGGGCGGTGTCCGCGCCGGCGCGAGCATGCCGTACCAGTTGTAGGCCTCGGCCTTCGGTAGACCGAGCTCGCCCACCGTAGGGACATCCTTGAGCACGGGAATACGAGTGGCGTTGGTCACCGCCAACGCGCGCACCTTGCCCGACTGAATGAAAGGCAGCACAACGGGGATGTCTACCAACATCATGTCGACCTGACCGCCCATGAGGTCGGTCAGCGCCGGTGCCGCGCCCCGGTAGGGAATGTGGTTGATGTTCAGCTTGGCTTCCCGCTTGAGCAGTTCGGCCTGGAGGTGCGGCGTGGTGCCGCTGCCGGCCGATGCGTAGTTGATCTTGCTGGCGTCGCCCGTGGCGGCGGCCTTCAGGTCCGCGAAGGTCTTGTATTTCGAACTGGCGGCCACCACAAGCACCGCCGGCACCTTCAATGCCTGGGTCACGGCAACCAGATCCTTCTGCGGGTTATAGGGCATCGACGGGACGATGTGCGGAACGATCGCCAGTGCGCCCGCCGAGGAGAACAGCAGCGTGTAGCCGTCGGCTGGCGATTTGGCGACCGCGTCGGCGCCCAGCAGGCCGCCGGCGCCGCCCTTGTTGTCGATGATGATCGATTGGCCGAGGGACGTGCTCAGCTTGGCTCCGAGTGCGCGGGCTGTCTGGTCAACCGGCCCACCAGCCGGAAATGGAACGACCAAGCGGATCGGCTTGGTGGGATAGGCCTGCGCCCATCCCGAGGCTGCTGCCAGAGCAAGGGTCAGTGCAGCCGCGGATTTGAAAAGTGCATTCATGGTCGATGTCTCCAGTTTGTCGTGGATGGACTTTAGGGACCGGGGCGATTTCTGCCACCACGCTCTGGCGCATAGCTGATATGCGAGGCCGGGCACGCGAGTCCTGGCCGGTATGCGCCGCGGCGCATCACAGTCTTGCGGCCCCACACGTAGCCCAAAGCGGATCCTGATTCCAGAATTCAGTCCACCACAAGGAGACTTCAAATGACCACCAACAAGGGCCCGCTGTCGCACGTCAAGGTGCTCGACCTGAGCCGCATCCTCGCCGCGCCCTGGGCCAGCCAAATTCTCGCGGATCTGGGCGCCGAGGTGATCAAGGTCGAGCGGCCCGGCGCCGGCGACGACACGCGCACCTGGGGGCCTCCGTTCCTCAAGGACGCTGAAGGCAACGACACGAAGGAGGCGGGCTACTACCTTGCAGTCAATCGCGGCAAGCGCTCCATCACAGTCAGCCTGGAGAAGCCCGAAGGCCAGAAGATCGTCAAGGAACTTGCCAAGCGAGCCGACATCGTGCTCGAGAACTACAAGGCAGGCACGCTGGCGCGCTATGGCCTGGATGAGGCATCGCTACGCAAGATCAACCCGCGCCTCATTTACTGCTCGGTCACTGGCTTTGGTCAGACAGGACCGCGGCGCGACCAGCCGGCCTACGATTTCCTGATTCAGGCGATGGGTGGCCTGATGAGTGTGACCGGCGAGAAGGATGGTCGGCCAGGTGGCGGACCGCAGAAGGTCGGCATCCCGATCGTCGACCTGATGACAGGCATGTACACCGCCGTTTCAGTGCTGGCCGCATTGGCACGGCGCAACGAAACGGGCGTGGGCGACAACATCGACATCGCGATGCTCGACGTGCAGGTCGCCACGCTGTCCAATCAGGCCATGAACTACCTGGTCTCGGGCAAGGTGCCGCGCCGCAACGGCAACGCCCACCCCAATATCCAGCCGCAGGACGTCTACGCCTGTGCGGACGGCGATGTGATCCTGGTGGTTGGCAACGACGGCCAGTTCGCGAAGCTGTGCGAGGTGTTCGGGCGGCCGGACTGGATCGTCGACGAGCGTTTCGCCACCAATGCACAGCGGGTGCGCAACATCGGCGAACTGTCGGGCCTGTTGCGCGACGTTTTCGCCGAATGGGAGCGCGACCGCCTGATTGCGGCGCTCGACAAGGCAGGCGTGCCTTGCGGCCCCATCAACACCGTGGCGGATGTTTTCAAGGAACCGCAAGTCAAGGCGCGCGAGATGCTGCGCTACGTGCCCCATCCGAGTGGAGTCGACGTCCCGCAGGTGGTCAGCCCCATGCGCTTTACCGAGTCGCCGCTGCAGACACAGTCGGCGCCGCCGCTGCTCGGCCAGCATAGCCAAGACATCTTGTCCGAGTTGGGCTACAGCGCGGCCGGCATCGATGCGCTGCGCGGAGCTGGAGCGATCTGATGTCCGCGACGATGAAGCTGCATTGGTCGCCCAAGTCGCCTTACGTGCGCAAGGTGATGATCTGCGCGCACGAACTCGGCGTTCTGCCCCGGCTCGAACTCGTGCGCTCGGTCGCAGCCATGCTCAAACCCAACGCGGCCCTCATGGTGGACAACCCGTTGTCGAAGATCCCGACGCTGGTGCGCGAAGACGGCTCGACGCTCTTCGACTCCATTGTGATCTGCGAATACCTGAACGATCAGGCCAACGGCTCGCTGTTCCCAAAACAAGGCGAGGCACGGTGGCAAGCATTGCGCTGGCATGCGCTGGGGGATGGCCTGCTCGATGTCCTGATCCTGTGGCGCAACGAGCGTGAACGCGAACATCCATTGCGGGCGCTGGCGGAGGCCTTCGAGCTCAAGACCCGCGCCTCGCTGAAGCTGCTCGATGCGGAGGCCGACGCGATCGGCAGCGCGCCGTTCTCCATCGGCCACGCGACGCTTGGCTGCGCCCTGGGATACCTCGACTACCGCTTCGACGCGTTCGGCTGGCGTGCGCTGGCACCCCGTCTCGCCGACTGGTTCGCCACGATGCAGGCCCGCCCTTCCTTCCAATCCACGGAGCCCGTCGATGGTTGAACAACACACCTCACCCCGTGGCGAGGCATTGCCGCTGGACAAGAGCGTCATCGTCATCGGTGCCGGCACCATGGGCAGCGGCATCGCTGAAGTGGCGGCGGCCGCCGGCCACACGGTCTACTTGCGCGACGCCAACGACGCGGCGGTCGAGCGCGGCCTCGGCATGATCCGCGCAAGCATGGACAAGCGGGTGGCGCGCGGCAAGCTCGACAGCGCGGCGTGCGAGGGAGCACTGAAGCGTATTCGATCCACACTGCCCGACGGCGCGATGGCCGGGGTCGGCCTCGTCATCGAGGTCATCTACGAAGACCTCGATGCCAAGGTGGCCGCGCTGTCTGCACTCGAGCCTCATCTATCTCCGGATGCCATCGTGGCCACCAACACCTCGTCGCTGTCGGTCACGGCGCTGGCCGGACGACTCAAGCGACCGGAGCGTGTCGTCGGCATGCATTTTTTCAACCCGGCCACGGTGCTGCCGCTGGTGGAAGTTGTCAGCGGCCACGTCACCGCGCCAGAGGTGGCGAAGACGATCTTTGCGACGGCGCTGGCCTGGGGCAAGACACCGGTGCACTGCCGCTCGACGCCGGGCTTCATCGTCAACCGCGTGGCGCGCCCTTTCTACGGTGAAGCGCTGCGGTTGCTGCAGGAGCAGGTGGCCTCGCCCGCAACCCTCGATGCCGTGATGCGCGAGTCCGGTGGCTTTCGCATGGGACCTTGCGAACTCATGGACCTGATCGGGCACGACGTCAATTTCGCGGTCACGCGTTCGGTGTACCAAGCCTTCTTCGACGATCCGCGCTACAAGCCGTCGCTGGTGCAGAAGGATCTGGTCGATGCCGGCTGGCTCGGGCGAAAGTCCGGCCGTGGATTCTTTGACCATCGAGACGGTGCAAGTCCCGTCGTGATCGACGAGCTCTCTACGGACCAGGCACCCTTGGTCGTCCGGGTTGAAGGCGACCTCGGTCCGGCGAGACCGCTGGTCGATCTTTTGGAAAAGGTTGACGGAATCCGACTGAAGCAGACGGCGGGCGATGGCCTGCTGCGCGTCGACGGGCTCGTGCTTGCGATGACCGATGGCCGCACCGCGACCGAGCGGGCCGCGGCGCTGGATGAGGCGGTGGTGCTGTTCGATCTCGCGCTGGACTACGCCAGCTGTGGTCGGATGCCATCGCAGCGGCGGCGCAGGCGAGCGATGCCGACGTACTCAAGGCCGCGGGACTCTTCGGCGCATTGGGCAAGCGTGTCTCGCAACTCGAGGACGTGCCCGGCATGTTGGTGATGCGCACGGTGGCCATGCTGGTCAACGAAGGCGCTGAAGCCGTGTACCAGGGCATCGCCTCCGCCGAAGGTGTCGATGCCGCGATGCGCATGGGTGTCAACTATCCCGTCGGCCCGATGGCCTGGGGACGCGAAATCGGCCTTGCAACTGTGCTTCGGACGGTTCGAAACCTGGGCGCAAGCTATGGCGAGGACCGCTACCGCGGTTCGGTGTGGCTGCAACGCGAAGTGCAGGCCGCGTCATGAATACCGAGACCGTTTCTCCCATGGTGCGCTGCGACCGCAGAGGCCGTGTCGGCATCGTGACCATCGATCGGCCGAAGCGTCGCAATGCCTTGAATCTCCAGGTCAAACGCGAGCTGGTTGAGCACCTGGAGGCGCTGGCCAGCGACAATGCCATTGCCGCGGTGGTGCTGACCGGCAGTGAAGGCTATTTCGTCGCCGGCACCGACATCGGCGAGATGTCGAGCATGCGACCAAGCGACCATGTGCGCCTCGAAACGGATCGCGTTTTCCACGTCGTGCGGCAACTCTCGAAGCCGGTGATTGCCGCAGTGGAGGGCTACGCGCTTGGCGGTGGCTGCGAACTGGCGCTGGCATGCGACATCATCATCGCGGCCGAAGATGCGAAGTTCGGTCAGCCCGAAATTCGTGTCGGAATCATGCCCGGTGCAGGCGGAACGCAGCGGCTGCTGCGCGCCGCGGGCCGCTACAAGACCCTGTTGTGGAGCCTGACGGGCGACATGATCCCGGCAGGCGACGCCTACATGTCCAATGTGGTGAGCGAGCTGGTGCCAACGGGGCAGGCGCTGGCACGTGGCGTCGAACTGGCCGAACAGATCGCTTGCATGCCGCCGCTGGCGGTGCATGCGATTCGCGACGCGGTGCGGCTGGGAGGCGACGTTCCGATAGATACCGCGCTCGCACTGGAGCGCCGCTACTTCGAGCGGCTGTTCGACAGCGAAGACCAGAAGGAAGGCATGCGTGCCTTTCTGGAAAAGCGCGCGCCGCGGTATGAGGGGCGTTGATCATGAGAGAACAGTCGTTCACCGGTGTCGAAGTCGATAGCCTCGACACGGCGCCCGCCGATCGCCTCCCTGGCCTGCTGCGGGGCCCCGCGTCCGGTGGCGTGGATCACGACGATCGATGAACAACGACGGGTCAATGCGGCGATCGTTCAATCGTTGCGACCGAACACAACATTGAGTTCATGAATCGGAGCGCCCAGGAATTCGCTCCTGACGTCTGTGAGGTCGAGGCGCTCGGAATTCCGCTACTTGTGAGCCGGCACGTGCATCCGCTGCATGTGTCAGTCTTCCGGTGCTGCAGTCGGTTGTCCTGCTGCATCGAGGCAAGGCAGCTGCCAGTGCGGCAGCAGAAGCGCTGAACACCACCGCCTCGCCGATTCATTGTCATTCCACGGTCGCACCGGACTTCCTGACGATCTCGGCCCACTTTGGGATCTCGCCGCGAATCAGCGCTCCGAAGGCCTCGGGGCTGCCGAAGGTGGGCTCGATGCCAAGCGTCGCCAACTGCTCGCGCAATGGCGGCGTTGCCATCGCGCGCCCCAGCGCGGCGTGGATCTTGGCGACCACCTCCTTCGGCGTGCCGGCCGGCGCCAGCAGGCCGAGCCAGTTGGAGACCTCGTAGCCCTTGACGCCGGCCTCCGCCACCGTCGGCACCAGCGGCAGCGCCTGCAGCCGCCGGCTCGAAGTCACCGCGAGCGCGCGCACGCGGCCGGACCTGATGTGCTCCTCGTAGACGGTGTAGGAGTCGAAGGTCATATCGATGCGGCCAGCCAGCACGTCGGTCAACAGCGGCGCGCTGCCCTTGTACGGCACGTGCAGCATCTTGACGCCGGCCATGCTCTCGAACAGAGCGCCGGCCAGGTGGCTCGAGCTGCCGTTGCCGGACGAACCATAGGTCAACGCGCCGGGTCTGGCCTTGGCCTGGGCGACAAGTTCGGCGATATTCCTCGCGCTCACCTGCGGCCCGACCACCAGCACGCGCGGCGTCAGGTGCGTCACGCTGATTGGCGCGAAGTCCTTCAGCGGGTCGTAGCGCAGCCTGGGATAGAGGGCCGGGTTGATCGCCTGCGTGCCCATGGTCGCAAAGAACAGCGTGTAGCCGTCGGGCGCCGCATGGGCAGCAGCCTCGGCCGCGGTGGTTCCGCCAGCGCCGCCGCGGTTGTCGACGATCACCTGCGTGCCGAGTTCGGTACCAAGCCGCTGCGCCATGCCGCGCGCCATCACGTCGGTGGCGCCGCCGGCCGGGAAGGGCACGATCAGGCGGACCGGCTTGTCGGGGTAGGTTCCCGCGAACGAGGGTGAGGCCGCGAACGCCAGCGCCATTGCGAAAAGTAGCGCGCGACGGTCCCTGCGGCTGTTCGCAGCGGAAGTTGGTTGTGTCATCGGTGTCTCCCGCGCGCCCTAGTGGCGCGCCAGCTGTGATGCGAGCGCAGCGGACGGCTGCGGGCATCGGCATTGAGTTCCCGGGGTTGGTGGTCTCGGCAAGGACACTGTCGGGTGCCGTGCCCGCCACGACCCCTTGCGCCGGCTGCGGTCGCATGTCGAGGCTGTTCTGCGCACTGTCGACCATCTTCCTGGCCGACACCTTCATACCAACGCAGCGTGTCGTTCGGCGACAACGACGAGTCCGCGGCACCGTGATAGACCGCGAGCTTGCCTCCGCCTGCTGGGCGACCCATCGCGGCGGCCGGATTCATCGGTACAGCCGCTCCGGATTGGCGCGAAGCACCTGGCTTGCAATGGCCTCGTCTCCAGCCCAATCCCTGAACATCGAGAGCAGTTGCGCAGCGTTGGGCGTGGGCGTCACCCGGAGGTGCGGCCAGTCGCTGCCCCACACCAATCGCTCGGGGTTGGTTTCGATCATCCTGCGCTGAAAGGCCCGCCCGGCTTGCCAGTCAGGTGCGCCGAGAAGGTTGCGATAGGCACAAAGCTTGACCCAGATCCTGCCCGACGCGAGCAGTTCGAGCAGCGCCCGAAACCCCGGTTCGTCCGTGCCGGCATTCACGTCGAAGCCGCCCATGTGGTCAATCACGATCGGAACGGGCAGCGCTAGCAATTTCGAGGCAATGGCGGGCAGTGCCTTGCAGTCGGTCCATAGTTCGGCATGCAGCCCGGCGTCGGCGAGCGCGGGCGCTAGCTCCAGCAGGTCATCGAAGGATGCGCTGCCAGCGAAGTTGCTGCCTGGGCCGCTTCGATGACTGAAACGTGCGCCTCGCACGCCGTGATCACGCAGGTCATGCAGCGCAAGCTCGTCGCCTGGTTGCACCACGACCACGCCGCGCAAGGAGGGTCGTGCCGCCAATGCACTGAGCAGCAGTGTGTGGTCCTTTCCGTATGCGCTTGGATGCACCAGAACGCCGTGCGCGAGCCCAAGTCGTGCGAGCAGCGCCAGATAGTTCGACTCGATGGCTTCCGGAGGTGTGTAGTTGCGCTCGGCCGCCAACGGAAATTGGTCGTAGGGACCGAACAGATGAGCGTGGCAATCCCAGCCCGCGCCTGCAGCGTCGAACTCGCTCATTGCAGGTCTGCCTTTTGTGGGAGCTGGAAGGCCGGTGCGACGCCATCAGGCAGTGGAATCTCGTGGCAGTTGAGCGTCATCGCGACCATCGTGTAGTAGCCGATCAGAGCAGTCAGCTCGACCACCGTGCGTTCTCCGAAGCGGCCAAGCGCGGTGGCGTAGGTTGCATCGGAAACCGAGTTGTGCCGGTTGAGTTCGACCGCGTAGTGGTAGACGGCAGCGTCATCGGCCGAAAGGCCGGGCGGTTTGGTCTGGGCAAGCAGCGCTTCGATGATCGGCTGTTCGATGCCAGCCTTCTCGGCTTCGGCGCGATGCGCATACCATTCGAAAGGCGAGTTGCAGGCGCGACCCGTGACCAGGATCGCGATCTCCGACTGCCGCGGCGTCAACGTCGTGCCATAGCGCAGCAGGGCGCCGATCGCCTGCCATTTGTCCGCGAGCTCCGGATTGTGGAGCGCGGCTCGGAGTGGACCCTGAATCCGCCCGCGCGGCCCTGAAATGATCTTGTCGTAGACGGCGCGCTGCTCGGGATCCATGGTCTCCGGCGCGGGCAGGGAAATTCTTGGCATGCACGTGTCTCCAGTGGTCGATCGTTGCCAAAGAGCTTAGGCGACCGGGACCGTGCGCGCATCCGTGCGCGAGGCAACGCTGCTATGCGTGCGCACGCAAGACGAGACTACGCGGGACCGCCGGAGTGCCACATCCCGCTGCGCGCGCTGTCTTCCACGACGCTGACGATTTCCGCAGCGACCGCAGATACCGCCCGTGCGGGCCCCTTGGTGCGCGCCAGGGCCATGGAAACGATGCGCTGCAGTGGCGGAGAAACGATCTTGGCCGCTTGCAGACGCCCTTCCTGTAATTCGGCCCACACCGCGTGGACGGGTAACACGGTGTAGAGCCGAGCTTCGGCGACTGTCGTTCGCATCAGCGGAAGCGAATCGGCTTCGATGGCCGGCGCCAGAGTGATGTGCTCCTGCCGGGCCATCGCGTCCAGTGCCGTGCGCAGCCCATTCGGAGCGCTCGGCAGGATGAAGGGCAACTCGTGCAGGGCGGAAAAGGCAACTTCGGGTGCAGCAGTCAATCGGTCACCTGCGGGGCCGATCAGGTAGCTATCGACGGTGGCAAGCGCCTGCTCCTGATCGTAATGTGCACTGCCGTACCGATAGAGAATGGCTATGTCGACGCGCGCGTCGGACAGCCATTCCTCTACCTGACCACTCGAGCCTTCGAGGATCTTGAGCTGGATTCCCGGATGGCGTTCGCGCAACTGTTTGAACAGGCGGCCGACTATCGGATTGGTGATCGAGGGCAGCGATCCGATGGTGACTCGGCCAGAGGGCTCGCGCGCCTCACCATGGATTTCCAGCTCTAGCTGCTCCGCATCCGAGAGAAGGGCCTTTACAAGCGGGAAGATGCGCTGGCCGACATCGGACAGCGCCACGCCGCGGCCTGTGCGATTGAAGAGCCGCGCCTTGCAATCCCGCTCCAGCGCGTTCAGATGGCGGCTCAGCAGGGATTGATTGCTGTCCAGAAAGAGGGCTGCTCGTGTCAGGCTGCCCAGTTCCGCAATGGCCAGAAATGCCCGCCACTTCTGCAGGTCAGACGCGATGTCAAGCTGGATGTGAGTGGCTTTGCCAGTTTGCATCGGACTTCGCCCGCATCGTTGTAAGCCTTCCATTGTCCGGCTTGTGCACAGCACTCAAGTTCCGGGTTTCCCTTACCACCCGTCGCCCAGCTCACTGGAGCTTGGCCGCCACTTTGAGCTGCGGCACGGCGCCCGCGCAATTTCGGTTGTGGTCCTCGATCGCCACGATGGTGACGGCGCCCACGATCAAAAGGGCGGCCATGTAGTGCTGTCTCGCGGCGCGGGTTTGAGTGTGCTCGTTCGACCGGCCCGCGATGACGGGGCTGCTGATCGAGCTCCCCACGCCGGCCAGCGTGCTGATGAGCGCATTGCCAGCCGGCACGGCTGCACACAGATCGAGGGCTGGCATGGACCAGAACGGACTCATGGCCGCGAAGGTGCCCGCGGCGTCGCGAATGAGTGCGACCAGGCCAGCGGCACACCAGCAGGCGTCGAGGGCGGTTTTCCGCCACTTCCAGAAGCTGCTTTCGCTTTGCACACCTGCCGCTGGCCGCTCAGTCACGGCGGACAGCAAAGGGCCCGGAACGCCATTTGGCGGTTTATGGAAGCTGCCCTTCGCGCGCGGCGTCGTTCTGACCAGCCGTTCCGCCCGCGATCGACGCTGGCATTGAACTCGAACTAGCTTAACGTTGTCGGCGAGGTCACGTTCCAAGATACACCAGCCCTTCGTCAAGAAAAAGGCCAAGGTCAGGTTTCGGCGACCGCCGTCATTCGGCAGCCAAATTCGAAAGGCCGCAGACCGTCGTCTGAAGCTGCCGTACCGGCAGCAGTTGGTGAGACGGGCGCTACTGCGCCTCGATGCCAAACTCCTGCATACGCTTCGTGATCACCTCGAAATCGCGCTTGTAATTCTGGCTGAACTGCTCGGGCGTGGTGTTGAGCATCTCGAGCCCGCGCTCGGCCATCTTCGCCTGGACCTCGGGCATCGCTGCCGCTGCGCGCAGTGCCGTGGTCAGTCGCTCGATCACTGCGGGCGGCGTCTTGGCCGGCGCCACGAAGGCGATCCACACCGCGGCTTCGAACAACGGATCGTCGAAGCCGAGTTCGCGCATCGTCGGCACCTGCGGCAGCACGGGCGAGCGCTCGCGACCCATGATCGCCAGCGGCACGACCTTGCCGGCCTGCACGTGCTGGCGCGCGAGGCCGGCGGAGGTAAGGCCGATGCTCACCGTGTTGCTCAGCAGGTCGGCCATCACGGGCGCTTCGCCGCGCTGCGGCACGTGGACCATGTGCGAATCGAGCTTGCGGTTGAGTGCCTCGCCCGCGAGGTGGCCGAGCCCGCCGGGCCCCCAGGTGCCGTAGCTCAACTGCTGGCCCGGCTTGGCCGCCAGCTTCTTGAAATCGTCCATGTTCTTCACGCCGAGCTCGAGGTTGGCCGACAGAATGGCCGGGCTGCGCACCACCTGCGTCATGAAGACGAAGTCGCGCTGCGGATCGTAGGGAAGGCTCTTGTACAGCGCGACGTTGTTGATCAGCGAATCGCCGAGCGTGATCGCGATCGTGTAGCCGTCGGGTGCCGCGCGCGCGACTTCGCCCATGCCCACCGCGCCATTGGCGCCGGCGCGGTTGTCGACCACCACAGGCTGGCCGAGCGACTTCGACACCTGCTCGCCGATGAGCCGCGCCACGAAGTCGTTGGCACCGCCGGCCTGCGCTGTGACGACGATCCGTATCGGCTTGGTCGGGAACGTGCCTTGGGCGAAGCCTGCACCGGGCAGGGCCGCAATGGGGGCGATGAGGCTCAATGCCAGGAGGAATCTGCGGCACATCGGGGGTCTCCTTCTTTTGTGTGGGTGAGAGGCGGGAAGGCTTCAGTCCATGGTGCCGATCGCAGCGGGTGCAGCGGATGCAGCGGCCGTGGCGGCCCGTTCGCGCTCGACCTCCTGCTGCAGCAGGCGGCGAAAGCGCACCAGGGCCTGGTCCATCGCAAGCAGCAGCATCGGCGTCCGGTCGTCGATGTTCCGGTGCTGCGCCGTGATCGTCTCGCGGTCCTCCTCGAAGGCCGTGACGAGGCCGCGGTAGATCGCTTCGGTCACGGCCGGGTCCCGGATGCTGCTTCGATGCGACTGCTGGAAGAAGTAGTGGGTCGTCGTTTCAGTCTCGGGCGTGAGCGTCTGGCAACTGTGCAGTTGCACACCGCCGCGCAGGTCGCCGGGCGGCTGGCCGACGGGCGCGCCACCCGACTGCATCAGCAAGGTGCCGGGCAGCACGAAGTCGTAGATGAAATAACGGTCAACGTTGCTGTCGAAGCTCTGGAACGAGCGCCAGAAGGGCGACGGAGGCACGTCGGGCACGTGCCGCGTTACGCGGATGCCGCTCGGGACGGGCTCGATCTTCGGCACGGCCTGCGCGATGGCGGTCGATCCGCCCAGGGTGCTTTCGTGCACGTAGCTCAGATGCGAGAAGTCGAGCAGGTTGTCGCAGACCAGCAGGTAGGGCGTGTCGTAGTGCACGTAGCCCGGCTTGTACGCCCAGTCGGGGTGGTCGCAGGAGAAGTTGTCGGGCAGCAGCGCTCGGTCGACCAGCGCCGGATCGCCCATCCAGACGAAGACCCACTTGTTGTGCGAGACCACCGGATAGGTCGGCACGCGCGTCTTGGCCGGAATGCTCGCGAGGCCCGGAGCCTCGATGCAGATGCCCCTCGCGTCGAATTTGAGCCCGTGGTAGCCGCAGCGCACGCAGTCGCCTTCGCGGCGCCCGCGCGACAGCGGCGCATGGCGGTGGCAACAGCGGTCCTGCATCGCGACCAGGCCGCCACCTTCGGTGCGGTAGACGAGGATCGGCTCGCCGAGCACCCTGCGCGTGAACATGCCCTCGGCGGGAATCTCGTGGTCCCACGCGATGACGTACCAGCAATTTCGAATCCACATGCCTGTCTCCACAAGATGCGAGCAATGTAGGGATTCCGGGCGCGCTCGTCTGTCCCCGCAGAAGGGTACAAAAAGCGCTTTGCGCCGCGCGCGGCGGCGGCTATTGAATGAAGCGAAGCAGCTGCTGGCGACCGTGGATCGCAAGCTTGGCGTAGGCGCGCTTGCGCAGCGTCGCGACCGTCGATGGCGCGATGCCGAGCTCGGCCGCGATGCCGTCGGCGCCCACGCCGCAGGCGATCAGCGCGCACACCGAACGCTCCCGCGCGGACAGCAGCGGTGCGGTGCGTTGCAGCGTGCGCTCGATGTCGGGCGCGCGCAATTGCAGGTCGTTCGAGGCCAGGTGCGCGCAGAGCGCGCTGCGATGCGCGCGCTTGAGGATCGGTGCTAGGCCCAGCAGCCGCTGGACGTCGCGCTCGTCGAAACTGCCGTCGCTCCGGTCGCGATAGAGGTTGATCGCGAACAACGTGCGCGGCAGTGGCGCATAGAGAAAGCTCAGCCTGCCCGTGAGCCGGCGGCCGACGAAGATCTGCTCGCGCCAGCCGGCATCGGGAATATCCGCGACGTCATAGAGCAGCGCGGTCACGGGCGCCTGCATCGAGGTCTCGCCAGCCATGCGCGTCGCAAGCCGCGTGAGCTCGTCGGCCTGCCGGAAGCGGCTCTTGTAGAGCGAGAAGCATTCGGCCGTGATGTTGTCGTGGCGGCCGGTGGAATGGCCCTCGACCTGCGAGGGCACGCCATCGACGTATTCGATCAGCGAGATGTATTCGACGGGCAAGACGTGATTGACGAAATCGAGCATCTCGCGCGCAGGCGCCCGACCCTCGCCAGCATCCAGAAGGCGCGCCACTGCACCCGCATCCAGCATGTGCCCTGCCGGCGGACTCTCGAGCAACCAGGTTGAAGCCATGAAGCGGGAATATAGGCATGCCGCACCGGAATCAACAGGGTGGATGCCCGAGGCGCGCGTTTGCCCCATACGGGTAAATACCAATCTGTTGGGATTGCAACTAGTTGATATGCCAAGCAAAATACGCCAACCGGAGCAGTCCACAAGCGGTGGCATTTCGGGCACCAACCACTACTGGAGACTCACGATGAAATTCCACCGTCGCGCCATTGCGTGCGCGCTCTTCGCTTCGGCCGCGTTGTCGCTCGCCGCTCCCACGGCGATGGCGCAAGCCGTCAAGGTCGGCATCGTCGGTCCCTTCTCGGGCCCATTCGCACACTACGGCACGCTCTTCAAGGCTGCGGCGGAAGGTTACGTCGCGAGCCAGGGCGGCAAACTTGCCGGCAAGGACATCGAGTTCATCTACCGCGACACGGGCGGACCGAACCCGGCGTTGACGAAGACGCTGGTCCAGGAACTCATCGTGAAGGACAAGGTCGATTACCTGGGCGGCTTCGTCTTCACGCCGAACGCCATGGCGGTCGCACCGCTGATCCAGCAATCACAGACCCCGACAGTCATCTTCAACGCCGCCACCTCGGCCATCACCGACAAGTCGGAATTCTTCATCCGCACTAGCTACACCTTGTGGCAGGTCACCGTACCAGTCGCGCAATGGGCGGCCAAGAATGGCATGAAGAAGGTCGTAACTGCCGTCACCGACTACGGTCCCGGCATCGACGCCGAGACCGCGTTCAAGAGCGAATTCACCAAGCAAGGCGGGACGGTCGTCGAAAGCATCCGCATGCCGATCGCCACCACCGACTTCGGGCCTTTCGTGCAGCGCATCAAGGCGAGCGGTGCGCAGGCGGTCTACACCTTCCTGCCGGGCGGCCCGCCGAACCTGGGCTTTGTGAAGGCCTACAACGAGAACGGCCTGGCCAAGGGCGGCATTCAGTTCCTCGGCTCGGCCGAGACCGACGAATACGACCTGCAGAAGTTTGGCGACGCCGCGCTGGGCCTGACGACCGCCTTCCACTACTCGGGCGCGCACGACTCGCCCGCCAACAAGAAGTTCGTCGCCGCGCTCAAGAAGCAGGATCCGAACGCCGTTGCCAACTACGCGTCGGTCGGCGCCTGGGATGGCATGTTCGTGATCCACAAGATGATCGAGGCGACGAGTGGAAAGAAAGACGGCTCCGCTGCAATCGCAGCCGCCCGCGCGCTGAAGTGGGAGAGCCCGCGCGGTCCGGTCAACATCGATCCGAAGACGCGCCACATCACGCAGAACGTTTACTTGCGCAAGGTCGAGAAGGTGGGTGACCAGCTGGTCAACAAGGAACTGCAGAGCTTCGGGCCGCAGACCGACTACGGGCTGGACAAGTAAGTCGTCGTCCAGACTTCCCTGCGAGAGATCCACTACGTGAACACCTTTCTCAACATCCTGATCGACGGATTGGCCTACGGGATGGTGTTGTTCGTCATCGCGGTCGGCTTGTCGGTGACGCTCGGCCTGATGCGCTTCGTGAACCTGAGCCACGGCGCGTTCGCGATGGTCGGGGGCTACTCCGCGGCCCTGCTGACACGTGAAGCCCAGTGGAGCTTCTGGCTCGCAGTGCCGGCCGCGATCCTGGCCACGGCCGTGCTCGGCGGCGTGCTCGAGGCGCTGGTGCTGCGGCATCTCTACCGCCGCAAGGAACTCGAGCAGGTGCTCTTCACGATCGGGCTCAGCTTCGTGTTGATCGCTGCGACCAACGCGCTGGTAGGGCCGCAGGTCCAGATGATTCCGCTGCCGCCGCTGCTCGCGGGTTCGGTCGACCTCGGCTTTCGTACCCTGCCGGCCCAGCGCCTGCTGGTGATCGGCGCCGGTTGCGCGGTGGCGGCGCTGGCCGCATGGACAGTGACGCGCACCCGCTTCGGCATCTGGTTGCGTGCGGCCGTCGACCACAGCGGCACCGCTTCGGCGCTCGGCATCCCGATCCGCACAGTGCAATGCGCGAGCTTTGCCGCGGGCGCGGCGCTGGCCGGCCTGGGCGGGATCCTCGGCGCCGAGCTGATGCCGCTCGAACCGTATTACGCACTCAAGTACCTGGTTCTGGTGCTGGTGGTCGTCTCCGTCGGTGGCATGGGTTCGATCACCGGCTCGCTGGTGGCCGCCGTCCTGCTCGGCGTCATCGAGACCGCGAGCAAGTACCTCGCCTCGGAATGGGGAAGCCTGTTCTTCTTTGTCGCG
>NZ_JASZYS010000021.1 GCF_030316845.1 Variovorax davisae | reverse complement strand
GGTGAGCTTCGCCGCCGGCGAGACCAGCAAGACGATCACGGTGAACGTGGCCGGCGACGCGACCGTCGAGCCCAACGAGAACTTCACGGTGACGCTGTCGAATGCCAGCGCCGGTACGACCATCGGCACGGCGACGGCCACCAGCATCATCGTCAACGACGACAGCAGCGGTGGCGCGGCGTCTGCACGCCTGCTGATCACGCCGGGCACCACTCTCAACGCCAGCACGTTCTCCGAGCCTGCCTACGAGCTCACCAACACCGGCTCGACCGCCATCCGCACGCTCACCATCGATCTGCACAACAGCCTGATCGCCGGCATGGTGTTCGATCCGTTCGGCACCTTCGGCGACACCACGGCGCTCGACTTCACGCCCTACGGCGCCGTGCCGGTCAGCGCGACCTGGGCGTATGGGCCGAATCCGGTCACCGAAGGCGGCTACAAGACGCTGGTCGTCACCTTCGGCGGCGCCGGGCTCGCCGCCGGCCAGACCTTCGCGTTCCGTGTCGATGCCGATCCCGCCAGCATCGAGGGGCCCGCACCCGGTCCCAACGAATCGGGCTCGATCTCGGGCTTCGAGCATATCGGCGCCGCCGTCACGGTCGGGACGGTCGATGGCGGCTCCATCGGCAGCGAGGTGTTCACCCAAGGCAGCGCTGGCGGCGGCATGGCCACGCTGAGCGCGAGCGTGCTGGGGGCAGCACCGGTGCTCTCGATGTCGACCGTCGGCGGTACGCCCCTGGTGACCGACGCGGTGGGCGGCATCCTCAAGGCCAACCTGCCCGGCCTCAATGCGGGCGCCGGCAGCCCCGGCAACGATGTCGTGGTCGAAATATCCGGCACCGCCGGCCAGACCGTGCGCCTGGCCGTCTCCGAGATCGGCGGCGTCGGCATGGACATCCCGCTCGGCAGCCACGAAGGCAACACGGTCCTGCAGAACCCGAGCTTCGTCGACGTGACGCTGGGCGCGGGCGGCACGGCCAGCGTGGCGCTTGCCCTGCCGGCGGAAACGCCCACCGGCGGCCTGGCCGCCGGATCGGTCTCGGGCCGTTTCGCGGTGACGGCAGCCGCCATCGACCCGGCCACCGGCGCTGCGACCAGCCAGGTGTCCAGCACATTGGTCGTGAAGGACGCGGCCCCCAGCTTCACGTCCGAAGCGGCCAGCGACACTTTCATGTTCCGCCAGGGCTTTGCCACCACCGACGTTTTCCAGTTCAGCGCGACCGGCGGCAGTCACGATTTCATCGGACTGGACCAGGACCTGTTCCCCGGCATGACCCTGCAGCAGGTTCTGAACAGCAACGCGGTGCGGCCAGGCGCTGGCGCGGGCGATGTCAACATCGTGCCGGCCGCAGGAGGCGAGATCCATATGCACGACAGTTCCGGTCAATTGACGGTCGATGTGCTGCGCGCCAATCCCCAGGACTTTTTCTTCTTCTGACGCCTCTCGGCGGCGGCCGGGTGTTGGCGCAAT
Source organism: Variovorax davisae (assembly GCF_030316845.1). Classification (GTDB taxonomy): domain Bacteria; phylum Pseudomonadota; class Gammaproteobacteria; order Burkholderiales; family Burkholderiaceae_C; genus Variovorax; species Variovorax davisae. The sequence continues at coordinate 117,461 of NZ_JASZYS010000021.1, read as the reverse complement.
CCGGGCGAGCGAAACGGAAACAAGGGCGCGATGAACGCGAAAGAAAAGACGAGCGATGCAGGCAGCGGCACGGCCTTGAAATCGGCCCTGAACGCCTGCCGCGCCTCGTTCATGTCCGCTGCGTTCTTCAGCCTGTTCGTCAACCTGCTGATGCTGCTGCCTGCGATCTACATGCTGCAGGTCTACGACCGGGTGCTGACGAGCGGCAGCGAGTCGACGCTGCTCATGCTGACGTTGATCGTGGTGTTTCTGTTCATCGTGCTGGGTGGACTGGAGTGGCTGCGCGCGCAGATCCTGGTCGTTTCCAGCATGCGCCTCGACGCCCTGCTGGGCCCGAAGGTCCACGACGCGATCTTCGCGCGCACGCTGACCAGCGGCGGGCGGCAGGCCGACGCCCAGCCCCTGACCGACCTGGACCGGCTGCGTCAGTTTCTCACCGGGCAGGGCCTGTTCGCGATCCTCGACGCGCCGTGGCTGCCCATCTATGTCGCAGCCATGTTCATGGTCCACCCGTGGTTCGGTGTCGCGGCCATCCTCGCGGCGCTGGTGCTGATGGTGCTCGCGGTCTGGAATGAGGTCGCGACCCGCGACTTGCTGCAAGACGCCAACAAGCACGAGACCAAGGCGAGCCTGAACACAGCGGCGCATCTGCGCAATATCGAGGTGATCGAATCGATGGGCATGTTGCCGCGCCTGCGCGAGCGGTGGTCCGAAGCGCATGACGCTGCCCTGCGCTCCCACAGCCAGGCCAGCCGTCGCGCCGGTCTCATCTCGGCGCTGTCCAAGACCTTCCGCCTGACCGTCCAGACGTTGATCCTCGGTCTGGGCGCCTACCTGGCCCTGCGTCGCGACATCAGTGCGGGCGCGGTCATTGCCGGTTCGATCCTGTTGGGGCGCGCGCTGGCCCCGATCGACGCGCTGATCGGCAACTGGCGCGGCGTGGTCAGCGCACGCGCGGCCTATGGCCGGCTTTCGGCGTTGCTTCCGGTGACGCCCGATCGACCTGCGCCGATGCCACTGCCCGAGCCACGCGGCGAGTACCGGATCGACAAGCTCGTCATCCAGCCGCCAGGCGCCCGAGCGCCGTTGATCGACGGACTGAGCCTCGTGATCGACGCCGGCATCCAGGTGGGCGTCCTGGGCGCCAGCGGCGCAGGCAAGTCGACCCTGCTGCGCGCGCTGCTCGGCTTGCACAAGCCGAAGTCCGGTGAACTGCGGCTCGATGGCGCAGAGCTCGACCACTACAGGCGCGAATCGATCGGACGCCATATCGGCTACCTGCCCCAGGATGTCGAGTTGCTCGACGGCACCGTGGCCGAGAACATCGCCCGTTTCGGCGACGTGGACCCGGACGCCGTGGTGGCGGCCGCGGAGCTTGCAGGTGTGCACGCCATGATTCTCGGCTTCGCCGATGGCTACGAGACCCGGCTCGACAGCGGCTTCGTGCTGTCGGCCGGACAGCGGCAACGGGTCGCGCTGGCGCGAGCCGTGTACAAGGCGCCGAAGATCGTTATCCTGGACGAGCCCAATTCGAATCTCGACGAAGCGGGCCACACGGCGCTGCACCGCGCATTGCTGGAGCTGCGTCGCATGCGCAGCACGGTCGTGATCGTGACGCATCTGACCCATGTGCTGAGCCAGGTCGACCGAATCCTCCTGTTGGTGGCAGGCAAGCTGGCGCTGTACGGCCCGCGCGATCAAGTCACGTCGAAACTTCAGCAGGCCGCAGCGCGAGTCGCGGAGCCGGCATCGGTCCACAGGGCCGCGGACGTCCATGTCAGCATCGCAGGCGCTGCCAATGACTAGTCCGCGCGAGTCCGCAGAGTCCGCTGACGTGGCGGCCGAGCGGCGCCTGCGTCGCGTGGGCTTCGCTGTGGTCGCGGCCATCTTCGGATGCCTCGGCCTGTGGGCAGCCCTCGCGCCCTTGAGCAGCGCGGCCATCGGCACGGGCGTGATCTCGGTCGAGATGTACCGCAAGACGGTGCAGCACCTCGAAGGCGGCATCGTACGGGAGATCAAGGTGCGCGACGGCCAGCTTGTTTCGGCGGGTGAGGTGCTGGTGACGCTGGAAGACACACAGCCCAAGGCCGAGGTCGAGGGATTGCGCGGGCAGTTGTTCGCGCTGCTCGCGCGCGAGGCCCGGCTGGTGGCGCAAAGGGACAGCCACTCCCAGGTGGCCTTTCCGAAGGACCTGGCCGACGCTCGCAGAGACCCGCGCGCCGACGACGCCATGCAGGTGCAGTTGCAGACGTTCCTGGTTCGCAAGCAGTCACACGAGGGTGAGGTCACCCTTTACCAACGACAGATCCAGCAACTGCGCGCCAAGGCCTCGGGGCTCGCGGCGCAAAAGAAAAGCCGCGACAGCCTGGTTGCTTCCTACGAAAGCGAACGGGTCGATTTCGAGGCGCTGGTGAAGCAGGGCTACGCCGAACGTCAGCGGGTGCGCGAGATGGAGCGCAACGTTGCGCAGACCCAGGGCGAGCAGGGCTCGCTGGTGGCTGACCTGGCGGCCACCGAATTCCAGGTGAGCGAGATTCAGGTGAAGATCCTCCAGCTCGGCAAGGAGTTGCAGCGCGAGGTCGCGAAGGAACTCGCCGAGGTGCAGAGCGAACTCTCGACCATTCGGGAGAAAGTGCGCGCACTGGATGACATGGTGAGCCGAACCGTGGTGCGCGCACCCGAGGCCGGCATGGTGCTCGGCATGACCGTCCATACGCTGGGGGCGGTGATCAGGCCCGGCGAGCGCATCCTGGACATCGTGCCGCAGAACGCAAAGCTGGTCGTCGAGGCGCAACTCTCGCCGCAGGACATCGACCAGGTGAGGATCGATCAACTGGCCGAGGTGCGTTTTCCCGCATTCAAGCAGCGCGATCTTCCCCGCATCGACGGGCGCCTGATCTCCGTGTCGGGCGACCGGCTGTTCGATGACACCGAAGGCCGAAAGGTCCCCTACTACCTCGCGCGCGTTGAAATCGCCCCCGAAAGCCTGCAGGCACTGGCGCAGTCCAGGTTCGAACTGGTGCCGGGCATGCCCGCCGAAATCCTGATCTACACGGGGGAACGTACTTTCCTGAACTACCTGATCGCGCCGCTGACCGATACCGTGGCTCGCTCGTTCAGACAAGATTGAGCAAGGCGCTGTCGTGATGCTCCTCGCTCGCTGCACATCTTCTCTGGTCCCTCTGCTCACGATCTTCGTGTTGTCCGCACTGCCCGTGGCCTCGAGTGCACAGGGGCTTGCCGAACTCTACCGGGCTGCGCTCAAGGGCAATCCCCTGCTGAGGTCGCGCGAGTACGACGTGGACCGCGCCCGTGCCGAGTCGGACGGCGCGCGCAGCCGGTTGTTGCCTCAGGTGCTGGCGCAGGGTGCGCTGTCACGAAACCAATACAAGGACGCCACGGCGATCGGCAACCAGTCGTATACCGGAAGGCGCAACAGCCTGATCCTGCGGCAGAGCCTCTACGACCAGGCCTCGCGAAGCCGATGGGAATCGACGCAGGCGACAGTCTTGCAGCGCGATCAAGAGCTGGCACTGACCCGCCTGGCATTGTTCGACGAGGTGCTCGACCGCTATCTGGAAGCGCTGACGGCGCAAGACGAAATCGAATGGCTGTCCGCGGAGTCGCAAGCGGCAACCCGCCAGGTCGATCGCCTGCGCGCGATGCGCGAACGGCAGATGGCCAAGGTCACCGACCTGGCCGAGGCCGAGGCCTACGCCCAGAGCCTTGTCACCCGCACGATCGACGCACGGAACGACCAGGCCGTGGCCCTTGCGCGGCTGACGGAGCTGTGCGGCATTGCCGTGACACAGGTGTCTTCGTTGAGCCGAACCCGCTTCGATGCGGTGCCTGGAACGCAGCAGGAGTGGATCGACGATGCACTGCGCAGCTACCCGCGCTTGCTGGCCCTTGCGGAATCGGTGGAAGCGGCTCGACGTGCCTATGAATCCAGCCGCGCCGAGCATCTGCCGCAACTGGCTGCGACGATGTCGTACATCCATTCCGATCAAGGCTATGACAACCGGCGCCAGCCCCCCTATGACGTGGCGACCGTGGGGGTCGAACTGCGCGTGCCCATCTACGAGGGTGGAAGGGTCGACGCCTCGACGCGAGAAGCGGTCGCGCGCCAAGGGGCGGCCGAACAGGAACTGGAGGCGGCCAGGCGCGAGGTCGAGCGGGAAATCGTCACGCACTGGCTGAGTGCCCGGGCCAACCATGCCCGCATTGACTCGACGACGGCAGAAATTCGCGCGTTCGAACAGACAGTGAAGGCGCAAGAAGTCGGCCTGGACCTCGGGGTGAGCCGTATCACCGACGTGCTCGATGCGCGCCGCAGGCTCTTCAAGTCGCGCGCCGACGCAGCGAAGGCGCGCTACGGCTACGTGCGCGACGTGGTGGCGCTGCGCATTCGCAGCGGCAATCTGACCGAAGACGATGTTGCCTGGTGGGACCGCTGGTTCGATTCCGGTGTTCGCTGAATGGGCGGCCCGCTTCGACCGAGCGTGGCGGGGACAAGGCCGACAAGCAGTGCGGATACCCGACCTGAGCCAGCCATGGCCCGCATGGAAGGCCACCAAGGAGGAGCAGGATTTCTGTGCTACTGAAGCAGTGTCCCCAGATACAGCGGTGCTCCCGGAACATCGAGACTCGCGCTCATGATGCTTCCATGGGTCGAATCCGTGACGAACAAGACCGATCGATCCGCGCCCCCGAAGGCGATGTTGGTGAGCGACGCGCCCGCAGGCCCGCGCAGCACGATCACCGGTTCGGCACGCGCGTTCAGCACCCACACCCAGCCCAATCCCGGATTGGCCACCAGCACGCGGCCCTCCGCATTCACGGCCAGGCCATCCGGACCGCTGGGCCCGTAGGAGGTGAAGAACTGGCTGACCTTGGCCACGCTGCCGTCGGGGAGAAGGGGAACGCGCCAGACGCAGTTGCCGCGCGTCACCGCCAGGTACAGCACCTTGCCGTCGGGCGACAGCGCCACGCCGTTGGGGCTGGGCACGTTCGACAGCAGCAGATCGAGCTGCCCGTCGGGACGCAGCCGGTACAGCCGTCCGGTGGAGTCGTGCAGGCCGGTCTGTCCCTGGTCGGTGAAGTAGATGCTGCCCTTCGCGTCGATGACCAGGTCATTGACACCCTTGAAGCGTTCGCTGTTGCGGCGCTGCAGGTGGGGCGTGACCGCGCCGGTCGCCACGTCGATGCGCATGAGACCGTTCTTGTAGTCGGTCACCAGCAGCGTGCGCGCATCGAGAAACTTCATGCCGTTGGGCTCGCCGTCGTATTCCGCCACCTGCGACCAGAGGCCCGCGGGGTCGATGCGAAAAATGCGCCCGAACGGGATGTCGGCCACGTAGAGGTTGCCCAGGTCGTCGAACACCGGGCCTTCGAGGAACGAATCGGTCGGCTGGCCGCCGCGGTTGGCATCGGCCCACACGGAGGACTCGCGCCGGCGCAGCGCGTCCGGCATGCGGGTGAACGGTTCCAGATCCCGGACCTGCGGCGGCTGAAGAAGGAACAAGGCGAGCTCCGGCGGGTTACTGCTTGTCGAACGAGGCGTTGGCGGCGATCTTGCCCCACAAGACGTTGCTGTCGGTCAGCATCTTCGCGAAGGCTGCGGCGTCCGCCATGCGCGGCTGCGCGCCCAACCCTTCCGCAAACGCCTTCATGTCCGGCGTGGCCATGGCCGTCGCGATCTCCTGCTGGAGCCGCGCGAGCACCGGCGCAGGTGTGCCCTTCGGGGCCCAGAGGCCGGTCCAGTTGACGACGCTGAAATCCTTCACGCCGGCTTCGGCGAAGGTGGGTACGGCCGGCAGCGCGACCAGTCGCTTGTCGCCGCTGACGGCCAGCAGGTCGCTCTGGCCCATCTGTTCGGTGAGCTTCTGTGCCATCTTGCGCGTGACCACGTCCACTGCGCCGCCGGGCGGGTACGGAACGATGATCCTGATCGGCTTGTTCGGGTAAGCGGCTTGTGCGTTGGTGCCGAGGGGCGTCGTGGCGGCGAGCACGGCGAGCGCTCCGAACGCGACTCTCCAGGACAGGCCGGGGCGAAAGGTCTTCGGGGTCATGGGTGTCTCCTGTCGTTCGGGTCCGCGGACTTCAGGCTGCGGCGGTGGCCTGCCGGCCGAGCACTTCGAGCGCATTGCGGGCCGCAGCGACGCCCATGTTCACGTAGGCGTCGCCGGTGACTCCGCCGATGTGCGGACTCAGCACCAGGCCGCTCTCGCCCTGGAACGGGTGGCCGGCCGTCATCGGCTCGACGGCGAAGCTGTCGAGGCCGGCGCTCATCACCTGGCCCGATCGAACAGCGGCCAACAGCGCGTGCTCGTCGATGAGGCCACCGCGCGCCGTGTTGACGACGATCACGCCACGCTTGCACTTCGCCAAGGTGTCGGCGTTCAGCAGCCCGCGGTTGTCATCGGTCAACGGGCAGTGCAGCGAGATGGCATCCGAATCGCGCCAGATCGTTTCCAGGTCCACGGCGGCAACGTACGCAGGCAGGTTCTTCGCGTAGGGGTCGAAGCCGATGACGCGCATGTCCAGCGCATCGGCCATCCGGGCGAAGCGCAGGCCGATGGCGCCGAGGCCGATCAAGCCCACCGTCCGGCCGGCCAGCTCGACGCTCTTGTGCGTCGCCTTGTCCCAATGGCCTTCATGCATGCGTGCATCGAGCGACACCACGGATTTGGCACAGGCCAGGAGCAGCGCCAGGGCCTGTTCGGCCACGGCCGCGGCGTTCGCGCCCACCGCAGCGACGACGTCGATCCCCCGCGCCTTGGCCGCGACCTTGTCGATCGTGTCGGTGCCGCTGCCGTGCTTGGAAATGACCCGCAGCGCAGGCGCCGCGTCCATCGCGGCGGCGCCGACCTTGCTGTAGCGCACGATGATGGCGACCGGGTCGTGCTGGCGGCTCAGTGCGACGATGTCGTCTTCGGTCGGCGTCTTGCCGGCAAAGACCACGTCGTGATCCTTCAGCAGTGCCAGCGCTTGCGGTGCGAGGTCGGCACCGGTGACGAGGATGGTGCTCACAGCGTCTCCCCTTCCTTCAGCACGCCGGCCGTGCGCAGCGCGGCATCGAGCCACTTGGCGGCGGTGTCGCCGGTCTTGATGGCGGCGATGCGCGCCGCCTCGTCCTTGACCTTCTTGGCCGCCAGCGGCAGCAGCGCTTCGATCTTCTCGCGCTCGACGACCACGACGCCGTCGCCGTCGCCGATCACGAAGTCGCCGGCACGCACCGTGACGCCGCCGACCGACACCGGGTGGCCGATGCGCCCGCCGATGTTCTTGGTCGGGCCGTTCGGGTTGGTGCCGGCCGAGAACACCGGATAGTCCATCTCGTCGATCTCGAGACTGTCGCGGCAGGCGCCATCGATGACCACGCCGGCAATGCCCAGCTGCTTGCAGGCCGTCATCATGATCGTGCCCATCAGGGCGGAACTCAGGTCGCCCTTGCCGTCGATCACCAGCACGTCGCCTGGCTTCGCCATCGCGATGGCGGCGTGGATCATCAGGTTGTCGCCCGGACGCACTTCGACGGTCAGGGCCGTGCCGGCGAGCTTCATGCGCGGCCTGAGCGCCTTGATGCGGCCGTCGAGGGCGCCGCGGCGGCCGGCCACGTCGGCCAGGATGGCCGGCTGCAGCTCGGCGGCCTGCGCCACGACCGGGGCCGGCACGCGTTCGAAGTCGCGAATGATGTCAGGGAGAAGGGAGGACATGGGCTTCTTTCAGGTGGTGAGGACGGGGTGCCGAAACCGGCAAGCGGCATGGCGCGGGCATGGCTGCGCCCAGGCAGGGCACCGTGCCTGCCGTCAGCGCTGCGTCACGGGTCGGTGGGGGCGGTCAGTCGACCTTGGCGCCGGACTCCTTGACGATCGGGCCCCAGCGGCCGATGTCGTCATGGATCAGCTTGGCGAATTGCTCGGGGGTTCCACCCAAGGCATCGGTGCCCTGGCTGGCGAGCTTCTTCTTGACTTCCGGGTCCTGCAGCGCCTTGTTGAAGGCACCGTTCAGCTTGGCGACCACGTCCTTGGGCAAGCCGGCGGGGCCCGCGATGCCGAACCAGGTCACGGCCTCGAAGCCCTTGAAGCCCGACTCGGCCACGGTGGGCACCGCCGGCAGGTCGGCGGTGCGCTGGGCCGAGGTGACCGCAAGGATGCGCATCTTGCCGTTCTTGACGTACCCGATCAGGGTCGGCACCGAGGACATGTACATCTGGATCTGGCCACCGATCAAGTCGGTCGAGCCCTGCGCGGCGCCCTTGTAGGGCACGTGCGTGAACTTCACGGCCGCGGTCTTCTGCAGCAGTTCCGTCGCGAGGTGCGCGACCGTGCCGCTTCCGGAACTGGCGTAGTTGAGCATTCCGGGCTTGGCTTTGGCCGCGGCCACCACGTCGGCGACGGTCTTGTAGGGCGAGTCTGCCGCCACCACCAGGGCCAGGGGCGCGCTGGCCACCGCGACGACCGGGGTCAGGTCTTTCTCCGGGTTGTAGGGCAGCTTGGGGTACAGCGTGGGATTGATCGCCAGGTTGCTGGTCTGACCCAGGACGAGCGTGTAGCCGTCGGGCGCCGACTTCGCCGCCGCATCCACGCCGAGGTTGCCACCGGAGCCCGGCTTGTTGTCGATGATGATCGACCAGCCATTGGAGACGGCGACCTTGTTGGCGACTTCACGCGCGATCAGGTCGGTGCCGCCACCGGCGGGAAACGGGACGATGAGCTTGATGGCCCGCGAGGGATAAGCCGCCTGCGCCGACGCCGGCGAATGCGCCAGGAGCATCGCTGCGGCAGTGAGGGCGGTGGCGACGGCGACCCCGGTGAGACGGCGCGAAGCCGTGGCGGGGGAAGCGCGGTGTTGCATGTCTTGTCTCCAGTTCGGCCCGCTTCGCCTGATTGCGAGCGGTGCGTTCAGTGGAGGCGAGTATTGGCCGCGCCGCCCATTCAGTCCAATCGATAGTTTTTGAAGATCGATAGATCTGGCTTGGGGTATCAAGCCGTCGGCGCGACGGCGTATTTCGCCAGCAGGGCAATCAGGCGCTGCGCCGCAGGGGAGATGTAGCCGCTGTCCCGGTACGTCACGACCATGCGGCGGCGCATGGTCGTGGCAGGCAGCCTCACTTCGCGCAGCGCGGCGCCGGATCGCCCGGCCTGCAGGTGCAGGCGCGAGATGAAGCTCAGCAGTCCCGTCTCGCCGATCAGGCTGGGAAGCATCAGCAGCATGGTGCTTTCGACCTGCACCAGGGGCCGGGGAAGGCGGTTCCGATCGAAGGTCTGGTCGAGCCAGTCCCGGGTCGGCGCGCCGGGCGGCTGCAGCACCCATCGATGGCTTGCCAGGTCCTTCAAGCCGGGCTTGGGCTTGTCGAAGATCGGGTGCGACTCGGCGGCGGCCACCACGATCACGTCTTCGGCCAGGTATTGGGACGCGAACCCGGCTTCCGCGGGGACTTCGGTGCCGACCATCAGGTCGATGTCCCCGGTGCGAAGCAGCGGCTTCAGGACGTCGACCAGCGCCACCGTGGTCCGCAAGGTGACGCCGGGCGCCTCGCGCATCAGGTCGCGGGCGGCGGGCGGCAAGAGAAACTGCGCGGCCGTCGGCACGATACCGACCTTGATGTTCCCGGTCAGGCCGCGGCCGATGTCGCCGATCTCGCGGCGCGCGCTCTCGACGTCGAAACGCGTGCGCTGCGCCCACTTGAGGAGGGCCTTGCCGGCCGCGGTGAGCCGGATGCCACGCCCCGTCTTCTCGAACAGCGCCGCGCCACAGGCCTCCTCCAGCCGCCGCACGCAGCTCGTCAGCGCGGGCTGCGTGCGGTGCAGACGCTCGGCCGCGCGCCCCATGTGCTCGAGCTCGGCAATGACTTCGAAATACTGAAGGTCGCGCAGATCCAGAATGAGGCTCCGGCGGGTCGGGAGTGACCGCGCGGAAGACTTTAATGCATCGGCTGTCGGTGCGGTTCTGTCGCCATTGGGCAGAAGCGTCAGCCGCGAGACCTGCTGGGCTACACGAAATCAGTCCTCCTCGATCAGTCCCTTGTCCAGGTAACGCTGGTATTCGTCGAGGGGGATCGCCGCTGTCTGGGCGGCCGGACCTTCGCCCCAACTCAGAACCGCACTGTCCGCGCCCAGTTGCACTTCGAGCAGGCCTTGCGGAATGGAGATCAACGGTCCATCGCCTGCCCGGTATTCGACTTTTCCCTTGACCCGTGCATTCGCTGCCATGCTGTTCTCCGTGCTTCATTGAAAGATCAATCGCCGTCAGAGTAGAGGACTTCGCGTCAGCACACGTCAGTGGATGGAGCGAGCGTGCGTAGGTAGCCGGCGTTTAGCCCAAGCGTTGTAGGCCCTGACGCCAGAAGAGAGTCGACGGCGCAGGCTGGCGCTGGTGCCTGCACGAGGCTTCGTCCTCCACCCGCGGCGCGCCCATGGCCTGATACTGGCGTCGTTCGACGCGCCATCCCGGCGCGCCCGCGGGCGCGCCATCAACCAAGGAGATCATCATGGGCCTCTTGACGCAAATTCTCGGCGGACTCGCCGGCAATGCACTCGGCGGACGCCGCAGCGACGGCTCGCGCGGCGGCGGCATCAGCCCGGTCCTGATGGCCCTGCTGCCGGTGGTCCTCAACTTGCTGAGCCAACGCGGTCACGCGGGCGGTCTGGGTGCCGGTCCTGCCGGTGGCGGGAGTGGAGTGGGTGGCCTTGGCGGTCTCGCCGGCATGGGCGGCCTCGGCGGCCTGCTCGAACAGTTCACGCAGAAAGGCTACGGGAGCCAAGCCGAGTCATGGGTGGGCACGGGCGCGAACCAGGCCTTGCCGCCGAATGCGATCGACGACATCTTCGGCCGCGATCAGCTGCACCAGATCGCGCAGCAGGCAGGCCTTGGCGACGACGAGACCCGCTCGGGGCTGTCTGAACTGCTGCCCGACGTGGTCGACCATTTCACCCCGGGCGGCCAGGTGCCCGAGCAGAACCAGCTTTCGTCAAGCGTTGACGACTACCTGCGAGAGTTCCGATAGACAGCCGCCGACCGGTGTCGAGTTCAACGCGCGTCGAATTGCAGCCGTTGCGGCGTTTGCCGCTCACGCCTACGGCGAGTAGCGCTCGACGGCGTCAATCTCGCCGACTGTGGCGACGCCACCGACCGTGAGGACGGAGCCGTCGTTCAACAAGACAGCGGACGCCGCGCTGCGCGCCGTTGACATCGAAGCCGCCGTTGTCCAGGCGTTGAAGTCGGGGTTGTAGATCAGTGCAGTCGCCAACCGAACGCCACCGCCTCCTGTACCACCCGCCAGGAGCACGCGGCCGTCGGCCAAGGCAGTCATCGTCGGTAGCAAGCGAGTGCTGTCCACGACACTCGTCGTCCAGGTCGCGGTGGCTGGATTGAATCGCACCGCGGTTGTGCTGCCGTCTCCCACCGCGAGTACGCTGCCATCGGCAAGTCGAGCGGAGATGTAGACGTTGCCACCCGGAACAGCGCCGGCCACCGGCGTTGTGGCTCCGCTGTCGTTGACTGGGAACCGCTCGGCGGAGGTCACGAAGCCGGAGCTGTTGACGCCACCGATGACGAGTATTTCGCCGCCGCCGGGCAACAGTTCCGCCGCGTGTTGTCCACGCGGGGATGACAACTGCGTAACCATGGCCGACCAGGTGTTGGTAGACGGGTCGTACAGTTCGGCCCCTTGCGAGAAGGTGAGAGTGGGGGAGGCGTTGTAGCCACCAATGACCAGGACCTTCCCGTTGGGCAGCAGTGTGGCCGTGTGCCGGTTTCGAGCCACGGCCATGCTTGCGGCTGCCTGCCAGGTGTCAGTCGCAGGGTCATAGATCTCGGCCGACGCCAGGCCCGTCAGCCCTGACGCTTCGCCTCCTGCGACCAACACCCGACCATCCGCCAGCACGGTGGCCGAGGCGTCGGATCGAGCAACCAGCATGGATGCGGCTGCCGACCACGTGTCCGTGGTCGGGTCGTACGCGATGACCGAGGCAGTCGCGCCGCCGCTCGTGAACCCGCCGATGGCCAGCGCCTTGCCGCTCAGCAAGCGCACGACGGGGACATAGTGACGTCCCGAGGGGAGCGCCGTTTTCGAGGCCCAGCTCCCCCGTCCGGTGACGGCGATTTGAACGGGCGCTTGCGCGGATCCCGCTGCGTTGCTGGCTGTGATCGTGTACGTGCGCTGCGACTGGATGGCGGTTGGCGTGCCTGTGATCGCACCGGTCAGGGCGTTGAGGCTCAGGCCGGCGGGCAGCGCTGGCGTCACCGAGAACGCCGAGGCTGCGCCGCCGGTCACCTGCGGCGTATTGGGGGCGATGGCTTCGGCCGCGACGTAGAGAGCCTTGGGCGTCGTGTAGGTCACGCTGGCCGGAGCGATCAGCGAGGCCTGCACCGCTATGCGCAGCGTGACAGTGGAAGTTCCCGCCGTGTTGCTGCCGGTGATGGTGTAGGCCGTATCCGGCGCGACAGAGCTCGCTGTGCCGCTGATCGATCCGGTTTGCGTGTCGAACAACAGGCCCGCAGGCAGAGCAGGCGCGATGCGGTAGCTGGTGATCGGACCGCCACTGCTGGTTGGGGCGTTGACGGCTATCGCGTCACCCACGACATAGATCACCGTGGTTTCGCGGTAGGTCAGCCCGGCCGGCGCAGCGGGCGTGCTTTGCACCTCGATCTGCACTCGGGCCGTGGCGCTGCCGCCAGCGTTCGCTGCGGTGACGACGTGCAGGGCCGACGCGCTTGCCGCGGTGGGCGTGCCGCTGATGACGCCAGTGCTGGCGTCCAGCACCAGGCCGACTGGCAATTGCGGCGTCACGGTGTAGCGCTCGACCGCGCCTCCGCTTGCGCTCGGCCGGTTTGGCACGATCGGTTGACCGACGTCGTAGACGGCGGACGTCATGGCGTAGCTCAACCCGGCCGGCGGTTGCGGGCCGGCGGGAGCGAATCCGACGCCAGCCGTGCCATCGGAGCCTCCACCGCATCCGGACAACATTGCCATCGCGATCAGGAGCAAAGTCAGCACCCGGCGATAGAGGGGCCGGATGGAGGGGAGCGGCATGCTGGTGTGAACCAGAGAGGATTGGAAATTCATGTGACCGACAATTCGTGAGAGTGGGGGCCGTTGAAGTTGCGCAAGCAGTGCCAATGGCGGCGGCGAAATCGTGCGGGCGCTCATTGCGCAGCGGGTGGCCAAGGCACGAAGCGATCACGCAGAGATCGACGCAGCGCACAAAGCACAATTTGCAACACACTGTAACATTGCCGTCTCGAAGAGTCCACAAAGTCAAGGCCCCTTGGTGGGGCCGAGAGGCTCGAAACCGCACGGTCATTGTTCATCGGCACCTGCGTTCATTGCGCCTCGAAGGCCCGCTCCTCACCGCGTTGGTGAGCTACCGACGCAGCCGCGAGAGGCAGCTTCGCACGACATACCCAACGCAGGTCGATGGGCGGCGACGGACGGCGTTGGGCCCCGCCCTGCCCTTCACCGGGGCCTGCCGTGCAGCAGCGGGAGCGGTCGTACGAGTTCCGTGCGGCAAAGGTTTAGATCGGCCAAAACCACACATTCAGAAGGACCTCTCAGTGACGCTGCGGAAGAATCTCGAAGACGTTGTGCCGCCCGTTGAAGCCATCCTGATGCTGGTGTTCTCTTCTCTCGTTGTTTTCGCTTCGACCTGGCATGGATTGGGGCGGCCAAGCTCGATTTCCGAGTACCTCTTTCTCGGTCGCCTTTCTGAGGGGCAGGCAAGCCAGCGTCTGGACCTTGGGTCGCTGATGACCTTCGCAGGTTGTGGCAAATTCCACTGACAGCGGATATTCCGCGGAGTTCGCCCCGAGGAGCCTCTCAGGCAACATTCGGGCATGAGACGACAAGGCTGGAGCCCATCTCGATGGCAATTGAAATCATCACGGAGCGTTTGCATCTTCGGCAGTGGAAGGATGCGGACCGAGCGCCGTATGCGGCCCTGAACATGGACCCGGTCGTCATGCGGTTCTTCCCAGGTCTGCAGGCCCGCGAGGAGAGCGACAACGACATCGAAAGGTGGAGCGCCGAACTCGATGACCGGGGTTGGAGCAATTGGGCAGTGGAGACCCGCGCATCCGGGAACTTCATCGGCTTCATTGGACTGACTGTTCCCAGGCGTGCGTTGGCGTTCATGCCATGTGTGGAACTCGGCTATCGGCTGGCCCGGGAGCACTGGGGCAAGGGGTATGCCACGGAAGGTGCCAAGGCGGCGCTGCGCGTGGGGTTCGACCGACTAGGACTCCAAGAGATTGTTTCGTTCACGGCAAATGTCAATCTTCCCTCGCGCGCGGTAATGGAGCGCGTTGGCATGACCAATTCCGACGCAGACTTCGACTATCCGAATCCGGCGTTGTCGGACGAGCTAAAAAAACACTGCTTGTATCGACTTAGCCGCGAGAGGTGGCTTCGGGGTAACAGCCACTGACGCAGCTTCTGGAATCCGCAGCATGAAGCCGTAGTCTTCCTTGAAGGTCTGCTTCCGCGAAACGGCTACTTCCGCTTTGGGCCCCCATCTGCGACATCCAGGGTTCGCAAGCGAACGGCTCTGACCAGTCTGAAGCACGCTTTCGCGATTGGCCGTCGAACTGGGCCTGACGGCCAGCACTTGAAGGCGACCAACGACTGCTTTGCGGCATCGCACCAAGTCCCAGCGATGGTCAGATAGAGCGAAGGGCATATTGCGGCGCTCTGCCTGTGGCCTAGCATGCGCTTTCACATCGCAGCCGCGACTACTTGCTCCGTTACAACTCTCTCATGCAAGTGCGGGGTCTCTGCGCAGTACGGGCGCAACGCTCCATCCGAGGGATCTTGATTTGGCGCCACCACTGGCGCTCAGCATCCAGGCATCACCGACATCGGCTCGTCAATGCCGTTGCAAGCCGCCAAGAGAGACAGGAAGGTCAAAGGACCGGATTTCAATCCGAGCGCCTTGAGGAGTGCACCAAAAACGGCCATACCTTTCCAGCGAGGACGGAATATGAAACTGGGACACTGCTCACTTCTGGCGAGCATGGCGCTTGTCGGGATATTCACATTCACGGCGCCGTCGGCGCTCGCGCAGGCCAAGAAGCCGAACGTCGTCATGCTGATGACTGACGACACCGGTTGGGCCGACTTCGGGGCTTACCTCGGAGGCGCCGCTCTGGGGCACCCGACGCCCAACATTGATCGGGTGGCCAAGGAAGGCGCGATATTTACCAACTGGTACGGCCAGGCGAGTTGCACGGCGGGACGCGCTTCGTTCATGACCGGCCGCATCCCGATCCGCTCAGCCATGTCGGTCGTCGTCGTTCCCGGTGATCCGAACGGCCTCAGGAAAGAGACGCCGACCATCGCCGAGTACTACAAGAAGAACGGCTACTCCACGTACTTTTCCGGAAAGTGGCACCTCGGCGACAAGCCCGAGTTCTATCCAATCGAACACGGCTTCGACGAGATGAAGCAGTTCGCCGCCTACTACCCGGGCGTCTACGGCTACAGCGACCTGTCTCCGAACGCCCACCCATGGTTCCCGAAGGGAAACGAGGAGTTCTGGAAGATGTACCAGAGCGTCGTGAACCTCTACGAATGGGAAGGCGTGGCCGGCAAGCCGGCGGTCAAGGGCGACAACGGTGCGGTGATCACGCTGGCTAACCTGGCCGACTTCGACATGCGGCAGACCGAGTCGGCGATCGAGTACATCAAGAAGAACGCGAAGTCTGGCAAGCCGTTCTTCATGGACGTCAACTTCATGAAGATGCACCAGCCCACGAGCCCGAACAAGATGTTCGCGGGCAAGTCGCGCCTCGGCAACTATTCGGATTCGATGATGGAGCTCGACTACAACATCGGCCGGATCATGGACACCATCCGGGCCGAAGCGCCCGACACCATCGTCATCATCACAGCCGACAACGGCGCGTGGCAGGACGCATGGCCGGACGCTGGCACGCATCCGTACCGCGGCGAGAAAGGCTCGGCGTTCGAAGCCGGCTGGCGCGTCCCCGGCATCATGTGGGCACCGGGCAAGATTCCTGCCGGGCAGGTGCTGCACGAAATGATGTCGCACATGGACGTGTGGCCGACGACCGCCACGATGGTCGGGCTCACGCCACCGGCCAAGGGCGAAATCAAGGACAACAACGGCAAGCCGATCTACTTCGATGGCATCGACAACACGGCCTATGTCACCGGCAAGTCCAAGCACTCGGCGCGTGACGGGTGGATCTACATCGACGGCGAGAACTTCGCAGGTGCTCGCGCGGACATCGCTCTCATCCCGGAAGCGCCCGACGTCAAGATGGCCTGGAAGATGCTCTACACCTCGAAGGACACGTGGATGGGGCCCAGCTTGAACATGGGTGCGGTCCCCTCGCTCTACAACCTGACGATGGACCCCTACGAGAAGTACGACATGATGTTCAACGGCGCCGTCCCGACCCGCAATCCGACCTCGTCACCCGGGCGCTACGCCGGCATGGACAATGGCTGGGCCCTTGCGCTGCTCGACATGCCGCTGGTGGAGTTCAACAAGTCGATCGTCAAGTATCCGAACATCGAGCGCTTCCCGGGCGGCGCGTCGACCGACATGATCCCCAACCTGCAGAATCCCAAGAACCCGCTGCCCTACGATCCGATCAAGCTGCCGAAGACCGTCGGCTCAGGGGGGGGCGGCTGAGCGCAGCCTCGCAGCCAAGGATCAAGCTGACCTTCGACCGCCCCAGAAATGGGGCGCGACGCCCCCCTGCAGGCGGGCTCCTTGCGCGAGCTGATTTCGTCGTTCAGGAGCGAGTCGGCCGCGTCATCACTACCGTGCGCCTTGACTTTGCCCCGCGATGGGCCGACTTCGAGCAACTCTGGCAACGACCGCTGCACACCGGTCAATATCCAAAGGTGAATGGCAAGGTGCTGCCGGCAATAGCCGTTTTCGGCGCTGGCTCGCCTGCGCCATCTTGGTGACGTACCGGCAGATTGCCGGGTGCGCGCCTTTCAGGATCGGCGATGCGCTGCGACGCGCGCTGCACGCAGCACCGGACGACCGGCGAACGCAACGTGACGATCTCGTGGTTCAGCAGTCGCGGAGTGACCAGCGGTGACGACCGTTCGGTGGCAAGCGCGGCCTCGCCCAACAACTCGCCGAGCAGGATCGCTGTCCGAGCTCCCCAATCGCACCCCGCCGTCTGCGTCTTCCGCCGAGGGGACGCATCGCACGCGGGGCCTGCCTAATCGCCTGACCCATTGTGGCCCGGCACTCGCAGCGGTCGGCGCAGGCATCTCGCCGCCCCGCAGTTCGTGCTCGAAACGGCGGTCGCAGCCGAACTCCTCACCCGCGTCGATCCAACCCTGAAGCTGCCGCAGGCCGCGCTCCCTGTCGCGTGGCCCAGCCGGAGCAAGCCCCGGCAAAGACGCGCGAATTCATCGAAGCGTGATGAAGCCGAGGCTGAGGCCGGATGGCCGGACTTGAGCGGCGGTGAGATCACGCAATGTGAGTGCCGCTATGCTGTTTGGTCGGCAATCTTGCCCAGGCACTCACCCAGCAGTGCCGTCGCTGCGCGCAACTGTTTGGCGGACAGTGCGGCGTATCCGAGGAGCAGGCCCTGCGGTGCGGGCTGACGCCGGAAGTGCGGTGCGATCGGATGCAGTCCCAAACCGCGCTCCGCTGCGTGCGCGGCCAGCGCTTCGACCTGGCGCGAAGTCCAGCCCGGCAGCCAACCAACCACATGCATGCCGGCGCGTGAGTCGTTGACCACCAGATGCGTGCTGCAATGCACGCGCAGGCCGTCCAGCAAGGTCGCGCGTCGGCGGCGCAGTTCCGCAGAAGCATGCCGCAAATGACGATCGAACGCGCCGCTTTGCATCAGCTCGGCCAGTGCTGCCTGCTCGATGCTGCCGCAACCCAGGTCGTCGTGCAGCTTGGCGGCGATGAGATCATCGCGCACGCCTCGTGGGCAGACCACATAGCCAAGGCGCAGCCCCGGGAACAGCACCTTCGAGAAGCTGCCGACGTAGATCACCCGATCGTGGACATCGAGCGATCGGAGTGCCGGGATGGCGACACCGTCATGGCGGAACTCGCCGTCGTAGTCGTCTTCGACCACCCAGCAGCCGCGTCGAGCAGCGTATTCGAGCAACGCTGTCCGCCGCGCCAGTGACATCACGGCGCCGGATGGGAATTGGTGCGACGGCGTCACCAGGACCATGCGGACGCCGCTTCCCCGCGGTAGGACGTCAACCCGCAAACCCTCGGCGTCGACCTTTACCGGCAGCAGGCGAGCGCCATGGGCCTGCAACGCGCGCAGAGCGAGTTCGTACCCGGGATCCTCGATCGCGACGACCGCCCCTTCGTCGATCAGCACCCGAGCGAGCAGAGAGACTGCCTGCTGCGTCCCGCTGACGACCACCACGTCGTCGGCGTCGCACACGACGCCGCGCCGCCGCGCGAGATACTCGCTGATGGCCTGACGCAGCACACGCAGGCCAATGCTTGGCGGGTAACCCCAATCCCTCGCGCCCACCGCCTGTGACAGCTCGCGCCGCCATGCGGTGACCAGTGGCGGGTCGACCAAGGGCTCGCCGTAGTGCAGGTCGTAGCGCAGGCGATGAGCGACGCGGCGAAGCGTCAGTGCCGGCAAGCCCCGCAAGCGGGCGGCGTAGCGTGTCTGGGCCGGAACCTGCGCCTTGATCGACGGCCTGTCACCCAAGACCGCCGAGGTCGCCACAAAGGTGCCGGAGCCGACTCTGGCCACCGCCAATTGCTCAGCGCACAGCATCTCGTAGGCTGTGAGCACGGTATTGCGCGACAGCCCCAACTCCGCGGCCAGCACGCGCGTCGCAGGCAGGGCTGCACCAGCCTTCAGCTGGCCATGAAGGATTGCACGCTTGAGTGCCCGCGCCAGCTGCGCGTAGAGCACGCCATTGCCATCGAACTGCAAGAACATGGTCCGAGACACTTTCCGAACTGGTGCCGACCAGCATACCGATGTGGCAGGCCCTTGGGGCCACTTCAGGTCAAGTTTGACCCGGCCGTTCGGCCCCATCAAGTGGCACCAAGGTGTCGGCGTGGATTGGTACTTCATTCATCGGCCTGAACGCGTAATCTTGGGCCCACTCGACGGGCCATGTCGGCCCATCCCCGGAGCACACCATGTCCACGACCCTGACCCCCTACCTGAGCTTTGGCGGGAACACCCGCGAGGCCTTCGCCTTCTATGAGAAGGCGCTTGGCGCCAAGATCGAAACGATGATGAGTTACGACGACATGCCCGCATCACCCGCGGGCGCCGACGGTTGCGGCGACGGCCCGCGCCCCACCGGCAACAGCATCATGCATGCCTGCCTGGCGCTGCCCGGTGGCGCGAAGCTGTTCGCCGGCGACGTGCCACCAGGCATGCCGTACGAGGGCGTGAAGGGCGCAATGCTGGCCATCCAGTACGACACCGTCGACCAGGCGCACGGCGCCTTCCACGCGCTGTCGCAGGGCGGTCAGGTGACGATGCCACTGGCGCCGGCGTTCTGGGCCAAGACCTTCGGCATGCTCACCGATCGCTTCGGCGTGTGCTGGGGTGTCAACGGGGAGTCGATCGCGTTCGGATGAGCCCATGACCTTCGAGGCGCACATCACCCATATCCGGGCCAAGACCGGCAAGGACCCGAAGGACTTCTTCGGCGAGGCCGTGCTTCACGGCTGCCAGCGAAGCACCAGGTGGTGTGGCACGGCCCAGCTTCAAGTCCCGCTGCCCCGGCTCCCCGTCTGCAGCATCTGGAGTGCCTTCTCGACACTGAGAGATCCCGACACCTGGCTCGGCGGATAGTCCTTGAAGGTGCCAAGAAACTGCCCCACGATGCCCACTGCGGGAATCATCGTCCAGAGCTTCTCGCCCCACCAGCGGCCATACAGCAGGCTCTCGTCCTGGTAACGCTCCCACGGATCTTGTCGCAGGTTGGTCACGAGCGGCACATTGGTCGTCTCAGGCTTGCCGTTGAAAAGATTGCCCTCGATCGTCTTGAAGCTGACCTTCCAAGCGTTGTAGCGCACCGCCATCAGGTCGGCGTTGTCGCTGAAGTAGAAGAACTCGTGGCGCGGCGCAGGGATTTCGCCCTTGAAATAGGGCATGAAGTTGTAGCCGTCGAGGTGGTTCTTGAAAGTCTTCTCGCCCGCCTTGTAGCCGGTCAGCAGCTTCTCCTTGACCTGCGGCTCTCCGGCGGCGGCGACCAGCGTGGGCAGCCAGTCCTCCGCCGCCATGATGTCGTTGATGATCGTGCCAGGCGGGAGTACGCCGGGCCACTTGGCCACCATCGGCACGCGAAAGCCGCCCTCGAAGACGGTTCCCTTCTCGCCGCGGAAGGGATGGTTGCCGCCGTCGGGCCAACTGAAGATCTCGGCGCCGTTGTCGCTGGTGAACATCACGATGGTGTTGTCGGCGATGCCCTCGTCATCGAGCTTCTGGAGGATCTCGCCGACGATCCAGTCCAACTCCATCATGGCGTCCGCATAGAGGCCGAAGCCGCTCTTGTCCTTCCACTTGGGAGAAAGATGGGTCCAGACGTGGCAGCGCGTGGAGTTGTGCCAGAGGAAGAAAGGCTTGCCCGCCTTTACCGAACGATCGATGAAGTCGACCGAGCGGCGCACGAGTTCGGCATCGACATCCTCCATACTGAACTTCGCCGCCGGGTCCATGCCCGCGCCGGGCGGCAGCGGGCCGGCATCGATGATCTTCTGCTTGCCGACGCGGCCCCAGCGCGGCTCCTCGGTGGGGTCGTCGACGTCGGTGGCGTAGGTCTCGATGATGTTGCGCGGACCGAACTGCTCGTGGAATCCGGCCATCTTCGGATACTCGCCGTCGTACGGTTCCTCCATCGCATTGAGGTGATAGAGGATGCCGTAGAACTCGTCGAAGCCGTGCACCGTGGGCAGGTATTCGTTGCGGTCGCCCAAGTGGTTCTTGCCGATCTGCGCGGTAGCATAGCCGAGCGGCTTCAGCAGTTCGGCGATGGTCGGATCCTTGTCCTGCAGTCCCTGCTTGGCCGCGGGCATGCCGACTTTCAGGAGACCTGTGCGGAAGGGCGTCTGGCCGAGGATGAAGGCCGCGCGACCGGCGGTGCACGATTGCTGCCCGTAGTAGTCCGTGAAGAGCGCACCCTCTTTCGCGATGCGGTCGATGTTGGGCGTGCTGCCACCCATCATGCCGCGGTGGTAGCAGCTCAGGTTCCAGATGCCGACGTCGTCGGCCATGATCATGACGATGTTCGGTGGTTTGATGGCCATGCGTTCTCCAGATCAAATGCGGATCCACGTGACGCCTGAGGCCATGCCCTTTCTAAGATCGAGCCAACCCCTCGGATCGCCCGAACATAACCAGAACCCGAGCCATTGTTCTTGACATTTTGGGCCACCACCGAGACCATGAGCCCGCTTCAATGGCTCGGAAGGATGGGTTTCATGCGCCAGACCACCCGTCGTCAACCAGACGAGCGGCCGGACGATTCGGGCACGGTGCGCGTGGCCGCGCTGGCGGGCATACCGGCTGTGCTACGCGAGCACGACGTAGAGCTTGCGCCAGTGCTCGTCGCGATGGGCTTGTCTGTCAGCACTTTCGACCACTCGGAGACTCGCATCTCCTATCGGACGGCCGGGCGGTTGCTCCAGCATTGCGCCACCGTCACGGGACGCAGGCACTTTGGTCTGCTTGCAGGCCAGCACGCTACGGCATCATCACTGGGAACGCTCGGCGAACTCATTCAAAGATCGGCGACCGTCCAGTCCGCGTTGGACAGTCTGATTGCCCACCTGCACCTGCAGACCCGCGGAGGGGTGCCAACGCACTCGGTAGACGGTACCCATGCATCGCTGGGCTACGCGATCTACCTGCGCGACATGCCCGGCACTGCGCAGGCCTACGACCTCGTCACGGCATTCGAGTTCAACATTCTGAAGACCATCTGCGGACCGCGTTGGAGCCCGGTCGAGGTGTCGTTTGCGCATGCCGAGCCGTCGGACATTCGCCCCTACAAGCAGCTGTTCGGGTGCCGGTTGCAGTTCGGCGCCGATCGAACCGAACTGAGATTCAAGAAGCAATGGCTGGCTCAGCCGCCAGTGGGCTCGGATGCCGTGCAGCACGGTCTGCTGCAACGACAACTGCTAGAGCAGGAAGCGATTGCGCCAGACGATGTAGTCAGCCATGTGAGCGAAGCGCTGCGCAGAATGGTGGCGAACGGGCGCGTCAACGAGACGCTGGTTTGCGACCTGCTTGCGACGACGCGGCGCACGCTGCACCGGAAGCTGGCAGCACGGGGAACGACTTTCAGGGCGCTGGTGGAGGCGGTGCGGTATGAAGTCGCTCGGCAACTCCTCACCGACACCGACATGACCACTGCGGAGCTTGCGTCGTCGCTCGACTATGCCGACGCGAGTGCGTTCAACCGCGCATTCCGGCGTTGGACCGACATGCCGCCAGCGGCATGGCGCGCGAGAATCAGATCGAATGCTTCCGCGTGACCTCGTCGAAGAACCCGGTGCGCAGTCCAGCGAAAGAATCCATGCCGAGGGCAAGCTCAATGCGCGTCGCCGTCCGCGCGAACCAGCCCCACGCCGGCCTTGCGCAATGGCTCGATCATTTTTCTCGACGCCTGCGTCGAATGCACGATGCGTCCTGCGCGCTTGAGCGGATGAACCTGCCAGGCCGAGACTGCACCAAGCTTTTCGGAAGAAGCCAGCACCACGGTTTCGGCTGACGCATCCATCAGTGCGCGCTTGACCTGCGCCTCCTCCATGTCGCCCGTGGTGAGCCCAGCCTCTGCCTGCACGCCGGTGACGCCCATGAAGTAGGTGTCGGCGCGAATGCGGGAGATGGCTTCCATCGTGGCCGCCCCCACCGTGACGACCGAATGCTTGAACAGGCGACCGCCCAGCACGACGACCTCGATGTCTGCGTGAGAGACCAGTTCGACCGCCACCGACGGGCTGTGGGTGACGACCGTCGCGCGCAGGTTCATGGGCAGGTGCCGCGCCAGTTGCACAGCGGTCGTGCCGCCATCGATGAAAACCACTTGCCCGCCGACGACCAGCCCCGCCGCGGCGCGTCCTATCGCCACCTTTTCATCCGGCACGAGTTGCATGCGCCGCGCGAAATCGCCTTCGGCCGCTGCCACGGGCAAGGCACCGCCGTGCACGCGCTTGAGCAGGCCTTGCGCCGCCAGCTCGCGCAGATCGCGCCGGATCGAATCCTCCGACAAGCCCAGTTGGGCGCCGAGATCCTTCGCGACGATGCTGCCTTCGCGACGGAGCAATGAAAGGATGTGTTGCTTGCGCTGGCTTGTCAGCATGTCATGTCTTTCGGGGTTCTTCGCACTGAACGGAAACTTGCCTGCACGAATTTGCTTGGTTTTGCACGATTCTACTCATATGATCGGCGCCATGAAACTGCAACACCGCGTGCGGGTGCGCGAAGTCACCCTGCTCTCCGACAACTGGTACACGCTGAAGACGACGAGCTTCGACTGGCTGCGCAGCGACGGCCAGTGGCAGCGCATGAACCGGGAGACCTATGACCGCGGCAACGGCGCCACCCTGCTGCCCTATGACCTCGCGCGCCGCACGGTGCTGCTGACGCGGCAGTTCCGCTACCCGGCGTTCGTGAACGGTTGCGAAGACCTTTTGATCGAGGCGGCAGCGGGTTTGCTGGACGACGCCGAACCCGAGCAACGCATCCGGGCGGAGGTCGAGGAAGAACTGGGCTACCGGCTCGGGACGGTGCGCAAGATCTTCGAATGCTTCATGAGCCCGGGGTCCGTCACCGAGCGCCTGCACTTCTTCGTCGCGCCCTATGACAGTTCGATGCGCATCGGCGCTGGCGGTGGACTGGCCGAGGACGGGGAAGACATCGAGGTGCTGGAACTGAGCATCGACGATGCGTTGGCCAGGGTGGCCGATGGGCGTATCGCGGATGCCAAGACCGTCATGCTCTTGCTGCACGCCCAGCTGCATGTGTTCGGAGCGGCGCAACGCTGAGCCTATGACGCTCGAAGTGCTATCCATGGCCGCATTCGCGCTGGCTGCCTCCATCTCCCCCGGCCCGGTGAACGTTCTGGTTCTGGCCGTGGCGGTGCGCGAAGGATTCTTGGGGGGAATGCGCGTGGTAGCGGGTGCGACGGTCGGATTCGCTGCCCTTCTCGTCCTGGCGGGAGTCGGCCTGCAAACGGTGCTGGCTCGGTTTCCAGGGCTGATCAGCCTCGTCACCATGGCTGGCGTGGGATTCCTGCTGTACATGGCTTGGACGCTCTGGCGTGCTGACGGCAGCATCGGCAGCGACACCGGTGGGCGCTCGTCATTCTGGAGTGGGGCATCCATGCAGTGGATGAATGCGAAAGCCTGGCTGGCCGCCATCGCAGGAACGGGCGCGTTCGCCAACGACGGCGCCGCGCACAGCCTGCTGGTGTTTTGCGCCATCTACTTTCTGGTGTGCTTCGTTTCCATGGCCGCGTGGTCCGCGGCAGGTGCTTCGCTGCGCGAAGCCTTGAAGAACGAAACGCGGGTCAGGCTTCTCAACAGGTCCTTGTCCGTGCTGCTCTTGATCTCCGCAGCCTTCATGTTTCGAACTTGTCCATGGTTCGACCGCTCGTGCTGACTACCGCGTGTCGACGAGCTACAGCCAGGAAAGCAGATGGCAAAGGTGCCGCTGGCACCTGGCCGCGATCGTCCCTCCCTATCGAGTTTCGTTTGCTTGTTATTGACTGATCATTCAATTACGGTTAGATTTGCGTCATGGCGAGACCCAAGCAGTTCGATCCAGACGAGGCGCTCGATGCAGCAGTGGGGCTGTTTCGAGAGTACGGCTTCGCGGGAACCTCTGCAGACATGCTGGCCGAGGCGATGCAGATCGGAAAGCAGAGCCTCTACAACACGTTCGGCGGGAAGTGGCCGCTCTATTGCGCAGCATTGGAGCGCTACGCCACGGCTGAAACCAGGAGCCACATCGAAGCGCTTCAGCGGGGCACGAAGGCACTCAGTGGCGTCGAGTGCATGATGAAGCGCGTGGTCGCTGAGGCTCACCAACCTTGCCTTGGCGTGAACTCGATCAGCGAGTTTGGTGACGACCGGGAGGATTTGACGAAGATCCGCGAGGCGGTCGGAACACCCCTGCGCGCCGTCCTGGCATCGACGATCCGGCGGGCCCAGGCCGAGGAAGACTTGGCGGCCGACCTCGATCCGAACCATGCAGCAGCATTCCTGTTGGCGACCGTGGCAGCCATACGCATCGCTGCGCGAGCCGGCGCCGGAGAGCCGGAGCTGCGCGCGATTTCGCGCCTGGCCTTGCGGGCCTTGAGATAGGGCTGCTTTTTTTTGACCTATTGTTGAACGATTAGTCAATAAAGGAATCCATCGATGAAAACAGTGGTGATGATCCGTCCGGGTGGGACGAACGTGATGCAGTCGATCGACCGACCGCTGCCGGTATTGAGTGCGGGTCAGGTGCTTGTGAGAGTGGCAGCCGCCGGCGTCAATTTCATGGACATCGGTGTCAGGCAAGGCAACTTCTGGTCGGAAATGCCACTTCCGAGGGCCCTCGGGGTCGAAGGTGCCGGCCGCGTGCTGGCCATCGGTGAAGGTGTCGACGGACTGCTTGTGGGCCAGCGGGTTGCTTGGATGTACGCACCCGGAAGCTATGCCGAGGAGTTGCTGATCCCGGCCGCATCGCTCGTGCCGTTGCCCGATGCGGTCGATGACCGGACTGCGGCGGCCGTGATGATGCAAGGCCTCACGGCCAGCCACTTCGCGACAGACTTCTACCCGGTACAGCCTGGCGATATTGCCTTGGTTCATGCAGCAGCCGGCGGACTCGGCCTGCTGCTGACGCAGATCATCAGGCTCAGGGGTGGGAGAGTGATTGGCCGTGTCTCGTCGCCAGACAAGGTGGCCGTGGCGAAAGAAGCAGGCGCCGATCACGTGATCGTGGACAGCCAAGGCCGCTTCGCGGAGGAAGCGACCCGCCTGGCTGGCGGTCAAGGTGTGCACGTGGTCTATGACGGCTCCGGCCCGATGACTTTCCAGGGATCTCTCGACTCGCTGCGGTCATCAGGAACGTTCGCTTGGTATGGCCCTGTCCTCGGTGGCCCTGGCCCGATCGACATCATGAGTCTGCCGAAAAGCATCAAGCTCGGCTATCCCTCGTTCATGCATCACGTTCCAACCCCTGAGCTGCTGCGTGCGCGCTCGGCTCGACTGTTCGATTGGATCGTGACCGGCCAACTCCGGATTCGAATCGGCGGTGAGTATCCGTTGTCGGATGCGGCGAAGGCACATGCCGACATGGAGAGCCGCGCCACCACCGGCAAGCTGCTGCTGATTCCATGAGTGGTGGGGGAATGGCACTGGATTTCGGTTCTTCGCCATGCCCCGAGTGTGAAACGGGATGCCCGTTTCCTGCTCGCCCAGACGCTGCTGTGCAGTCGCGCCGGCGCTGTCAAGGTGGTCACGAAACCGGAACACGGTTGACCAGCTCGGCCCCGGCCTCGAAGGCACTGATGCTCTCGATGGTGGTCTGCATGATCTGCCCGATGGCCTCTTGGGTGAAGAAGCCCTGGTGGCCCGTCACGATCACGTTGTGGAACGACACCAGCCTCTGGATCACGTCGTCCTCGATGATGGTCGACGACAGGTCCTGGAAGAACAGGCTGGCCTCCTGCTCGTAGACGTCGATCGCCAGTCCGCCGAGTTGCCCGGTCTTCAGCGCGGCGATCACGGCCTCGGTGTCCACCAGGCCGCCGCGGCTGGTGTTGATGAGGATGGCGCCGCGCTTGGCGCGCGCCAGCGACGCGGCGTTCACGACGTGCCGTGTCTCGGGCGTCAGGGGGCAATGCAGCGAGACGACATCGCACTCGGGCACCAGGTCCATCGTGCTCGCATAGCGCCCGCCCATGGCCTCGAAGGCCGGGTTGGGGTACTGGTCATGGCCCAGCACCGTGCACCCGAAGCCCAGCATGATGCGCGCGAAGATGGTGCCGATCTTGCCGGTGCCGATGACGCCCACCGTCTTGCCGTGCAGGTCGAAGCCCATCAGGCCGTCGAGTTCGAAGTTGCCGTCGCGCGTGCGCGCGCTGGCCCGCGCGATCTTGCGGTTCACCGCCAGCAGCAGGCCGACGGCGAACTCGGCCACCGAATGCGGCGAGTAGTCGGTGACACGCACGACCTCGATGCCCAGCCGTGCGGCGGCCGCAGCGTCGATCTGGTTGTAGCCGGTGGAACGGGTGGCCACCAGCCGGGTTCCCTGCGCGGCCAGCAGGGCCAGCACTTCGGCATCGACGTTGTCGTTCACGAAGACACAGACGGCCTCGCAGCCGGCGGCCAGCGACGCCGTGCTGGCCGTCAACCTGTCTTGGAGGAAGCTCAGTTCATGCCCCGCCGTGGCATTGGCCGCCGTCAGCAGGGTCTTGTCGTAGCTACGCGTGCTGAACACGGCTGTCTTCATGAGATCTCCTTGCGCGATGCGATCGCCCGACGACAGTGGCTTCAAGACCGGGCACTATGACATCGATCGGCATCTTCCAGACGGCCCAGCCCCTGCCGGCAGGGTTTCTCGCCCTGGTTCAGGGCCGCGTCCTGCCCGCCACCAGCCGCATCCCCGGCATCAGCTCGGCCGCGAGCTCCGGCCGCTCCAGCGCGTAGTCGAGGTTCATGCGCGCGATCTCGACGTGCTCCTCGCCCAGCGCCTGCGCGCGCGAGCCCTGCCCGCGCTCGATCGCCTGCACCATCGCGTGGTGGGTGCGGTGGGCCTGCTTCATCCACTGGTGCCCCTCCTCCATCGACGACTGCATCGGCAGCATGGCGCTCGGCGATGCGAAGGGCTGGCCGTCGAGCATGTCCATCACGCGCTGGAGCGCGACATTGCCGCAGCCCTGCATGATCAGCTGGTGGAAGCGGTCGTTCATCTGCACGTAGGCCGCGTAGTCGTCCAGGCCCATCTCGGCCTTGTTGACCGCCTTGTCGCCCTCGTCGAGGCAGTCGTGCAGGTCGCGCAGCAGCTGGCGCGAAGCGCCGTCCTCGGCCAGCAGGCGGGCCGCGAAGCCTTCCACCACCCCGCGCACGCGGATCGCGTCGGCGATCTCCTGCGAGGTGAAGCGGCGCATCTGGTAGCCGCCGCTCGGCGACTGTTCGATCAGGCCCTCGTGCTCCAGGCTGGTGAGCGCCAGCCGCACGGGCGTGCGCGAGGCGCCGAGCTTCTCCGCCAGCGGGATCTCCGCCAGCCGCTCGCCGGGCACGAATTCGCCCTTGAGGATCAGGTCGCGAAGTTGAACCAGCACACGGTTTTGTTGGGAGTCCATGGGAGCGGCGGAACGAGGAATGCCTCGATTCTAAGGAGATCGGCCATCGCTGCACACAATCAGCTCGCCTTGGTCCGCTTGTTGCATACATCTCCGATGCAGTGCATTCAAAAATGAAAGATGCACCTCAAAGATGCGCCGACAACTCAGTGCTAACCCTTGTTTCAGCGCCTGAAATGCCCTGGACGAATCAAAATAGATTGACCTGGATCAGAAACCGCCCAGACAATGTATGCAATTGCATGCAGCGCATGTTTCCAACAGTATCCCACGACGGAGCACCCCCATGATCAGTGCAGAACAGAATGATTTCATCACCCGGGTCGGCCGGGGCACCCCCGCCGGCACGCTGTTGCGCCGCTACTGGCAGCCGGTGGCGCTGGCCGACGAGCTCGCCGGTCCGCGCCCGGTCAAGGCGGTGCAGCTGATGGGCCAGCACTTCGTCCTGTTCCGCGACGAGCAGGGCCAGCTGGGCATGCTCGACCGCGATTGCCCGCACCGCGGTGCCGACCTGGCCTTCGGCCGCCTCGAGCACGGCGGCCTGCGCTGCCCCTTCCATGGCTGGCTGTTCGACGCCAAGGGCAACTGCCTGGAAACCCCGGCCGAGCCGGTCGGCAGCAAGCTCTGCACCCGCATCAAGCAGGCCGCCTATCCGGTGGTCGAGCGCGCCGGCACCGTGTTCGCCTACATCGGCGAAGGCGAGCCGCCCGCGTTCCCCGCGTTCGACTGCTTCGTGGCGCCCGACTCGCACACCTTCGCCTTCAAGGGCCTGTTCGAATGCAACTGGCTGCAGGCGCTCGAGGTCGGCATCGACCCGGCCCATGCCTCGTACCTGCACCGCTTCTTCGAGGATGCCGACACCTCCGAGAGCTACGGCAAGCAGTTCCGCGGCGCCTCGGCCGACTCCGAGATGCCGATCACCCAGGTGCTGCGCGAGTACGACCGCCCGGACATCAGCGTCGAGCCGACCGACTACGGCCTGCGCCTGACCGCGCTGCGCCAGCTCTCCGAGACCCAGACCCACGTGCGCGTGACCAACGTGGTATTCCCGCAGGCCTTCGTGATCCCGATGAGCGCCGAGATGACGATCTCGCAATGGCACGTCCCGGTCGACGACACGCACTGCTACTGGTATGCGATCTTCACCAGCTTCACCGGCCCGGTCGACAAGCAGCAGATGCGCGACCAGCGGCTCGCGCTCTATGAGCTGCCCGACTACACCTCGCGCAAGAACAAGCGCAACAACTACGGCTACAGCGTCGACGAGCAGCTGAACCAGACCTACACCGGCATGGGCGACGACATCAACGTGCACGACCAGTGGGCAGTCGAGTCGCAGGGCCCGATCCAGGACCGCACGCGCGAGCACCTGGGCAGCACCGACAAGGGCATCATCACCTACCGCCGGATGCTGGTGCGGGCCATCGAGAGCACGCAGGCCGGCGAAACGGCGCCGATGCTGATCGACGCCGCCCAGGCCGGCGCCCTCACCGGACCGCCGTCGATCGACGGCATCGGCGAGGCCGGCAACACCGACGGCTACTGGCAGAGCGCCGACCGCGAACGCCGCCTCCAGTCGGACTGGGCCTCGGCCCGCCTGGCCGCAGCCTGAGCACGCGCACGCCATGAGCTCCTTTGTAGACCGCCACGGCCTCTGGTCCGACGACCAGCACAAGCAGGCCCAGGAACTGGTGCGCCGCATCGACGCCGGCGAAGTCGACGTGGTGCGCTTCGCCTGGCCCGACCAGCACGGCCTCTTGCGCGGCAAGACCCTGGTCGCCAGCGAAGCCCGCGCCGCGCTGTGGGACGGCGTCAACCTCACCTCCACCCTGCTCGCCAAGGACACCTCGCACAAGACCGTGTTCCCGGTGTTCGCGGCCGGTGGCGGCTTCGCCATCGAGGGCTTCCAGGGCGGCGCCGACTTCACGGTGGTGGCCGACCCCGCCACCTTCAAGGTGCTGCCCTGGGCGCCGCGCTCGGGCTGGGTCCTGTGCGATGCCTACATGGCCGACGGCCGGCCCTGCCCCTATGCCACGCGCCAGATCCTGCAGCGCGCCGTGCAGCAGCTCGGCGAACTGGGGCTGGACTTCATCGCCGGCCTGGAGGTCGAGTTCCACGTCTTCAAGCTCGAAGACCCGCGCCTGGGCCTGGCCGATTCCGGCCAGCCCGGCGAGCCGCCGCGGGTGTCGCTGCTGTCGCACGGCCACCAGTACCTGACCGAACTGCGCTACGACCGGGTCGACGCCGTGATGGAACTGCTGCGCTCGCAGCTGGTGGCGCTGGGCCTGCCGCTGCGCTCGCTCGAGATCGAGTTCGGCCCGAGCCAGTTCGAGCTGACCTTCGGCCCGACCGCCGGCGTGCTGCCGGCCGACACCATGGTGCTCTTGCGCAGCGCCATCAAGCAGATCTGCCAGCGCGCCGGCTACCACGCCACCTTCATGTGCCGGCCGAAGATCCCGAACGTGATGTCCAGCGGCTGGCACCTGCACCAGTCGCTGCGCCGCCGCAGCGACGGGGTCAACGCCTTCATGCCGGCCGAGCCCGGCCAGGACCTGAGCGAGATCGGCCTGCACTACCTCGGCGGCCTGAAGCAGCATGCCTGCGGCGCGGCGGCCCTGGCGAGCCCGACCATCAACGGCTACCGCCGCTACCGGCCCTTCTCGCTGGCACCCGACCGCGCCATCTGGGCCCGCGACAACCGCGGCGCGATGCTGCGCGTGCTGGGCGGCGCCGGGCAGAACGCGACCCGGATCGAGAATCGCGTCGGCGAGCCGACGGCCAACCCCTACCTCTACCTCGCGTCGCAGCTGTTCTCCGGTCTGGATGGCATCCGCAACAAGACGGACCCGGGGCCGTCCGCCGACGCGCCCTATGAAACGCCGGCCGAGCAGCTGCCGCGCTCGCTCGGCGATGCGCTCGCCTGCCTGCGCGGCGACGAGATGCTCAACGCGCAGATGGGCAAGCCCTTCGTCGACTACCTGTGCCACATCAAGGAAGCGGAGATCGCCCGCTTCAACCTCGAAGTCAGCGAGTGGGAACACCGCGAGTACTTCGACATGTTCTGACTCCGCCCGCCATGCCCACGATCCACTACATCCTGAAAGACGGCAGCAGCCGCAGCGTCGACGCCAAGCCCGGTTCCAGCGTGATGGAGAACGCCATCCGCGGCAACGTGCGCGGCATCGACGCCGAGTGTGGCGGTTCCTGCTCGTGCGCCACCTGCCACGTCTATGTCGACGAGGCCTTCGCCGACCGCCTGCCGCCCGCCGACGAGATGGAAAGCGAGCTGCTCGACGGCGTCGCCTCCGAGCGCAGGCCGGGCAGCCGCCTGAGCTGCCAGCTCACGGTGACCGCCGAGCTGGACGGCCTGACCGTGCGCATCCCCGAGACCCAGAGCTGATGCCCGCCGCCCATCCCCTGGTGATCGTCGGCGCGTCCTATGCCGGCGTGCAGCTGGCCGCCAGCGCGCGCGAGCTCGGCTTCGAGGAGCGCATCGTCATCGTCGGCGACGAGCGCCACGCGCCCTACCAGCGCCCGCCCCTGTCCAAGGGCCTGCTGACCGGCAAGACCAGCGTCGACCAGCTGGCGCTGCGCGGCCCGGATTTTTTCACCCAGAACGGCATCGAGCTGGTGCTCGGCCGGCGCGCCACGGCGCTCGACCCCGGCGCGCGCCATGTGCGGCTCGACGACGGCGCCGAGCTCGACTACGGCTGGCTCGCGCTCGCCACCGGCGCGCGCTGCCGGCCTTTCGCGCTGCCGGGCGCGACGCTCGACGGCGTGCTCGACCTGCGCACGCTCGACGATGCGCTGCGCATCGCCGACGCCGCCGGCCGCAGCGAGCGCGCCTGCGTGATCGGCGGCGGCTTCATCGGCCTGGAGGTGGCGTCGGCGCTGCGCGCGCGCGGCGCCGAGGTCACCGTGGTCGAGGCCCAGCCGCACCTGCTGGCACGGGCCTTCCCGCCGCAGATGTCGGCCTATGTCGAGGACGCGCATCGCCGCCGCGGCGTGGCGCTCCTGACCGGCCGCGGCGTGCGCGCGCTGCACGGGGCGCAGGGCCGGGTGGCCGCGGTCGAGCTCGACGACGGCACGCGCGTCGACTGCGACCTGGTCGTGCTCGGCATCGGCGTGCTGCCCAACGCCGAGCTGGCGCAGCAGGCCGGCATCGCGGTCGACAACGGCATCGTCGTCGACATGCTGGGCCGCACGTCAGCGCCGCGGGTGCTGGCCGCGGGCGACGTCGCCAGCATGGCGCTGCCGCCCGCGCCGGGCGTGCCGGCGCGCATGCGGCTGGAGTCGATCCAGTCGGCCAACGACGGCGCCCGCGCGCTGGCCTCCCTGGTGGTCGGCCGCGCGGCGCCCTGCACCGCCGTGCCCTGGTTCTGGAGCGACCAGTTCGACCTCAAGCTGCAGATGACCGGCCTGGCCGCGCCCGGCGACGACGTGGTGCTGCGCGGCGACATGGCCAGCGACCGCTTCAGCGTGTTCTACCTGCGGCAAGGCACACTCGTGGCCGCCCACTCGGTGAACAAGCCGGCCGAGCACATGCAAAGCCGCAAGCTGATCGGCGCCCGTGTCCGCCTCGCAGCCGACCAGCTCGCCGACCCCTCCTTCGACCTCAAGACGGTCGCCTGATCACCCCTTGCCCGCCGGCTCGCCGGCTTCCCTGAACGGAGCTTCCCCGATGATGATGAACAAGAGAAACGCGCTCGCCACCCTCACGCTGGCCTGCCTCGGCGCCTTCGGTGCCATGTCCGCGCAGGCGGCCGACGAGCCGCTGCGCATCGGCCTGATCGCGACCTACTCCGGCCCCTATGCCGACTACGGCCGCCAGTTCGACGCCGGCGTCGCGCTGTACCTCAAGGAACACGGCGGCAAGATCGCCGGCCGCCCGGTCGAGATCATCAAGAAAGACACCGCCGGCCCGGCGCCCGACACCGCCAAGCGCATCGCCCAGGAACTGGTGGTGCGCGACAAGGTGAGCGTGCTCACCGGCCTCGACTTCAGCCCCAACGCCTACGCGGTCGCGGCGATTGCCACCCAGGCCAAGATCCCGACCCTCGTGATGAACGCGGCCTCCTCCGCGATCACCGGCAGCTCCCCCTACGTGGCGCGGCTGTCGTTCACCGTGCAGCAGGTCACCGACCCGATGGCGCGCTGGATGGTCAAGCAGGGCGTGAAGGAGGCCTACACCGTGGTCGCCGACTACGCCTCGGGCACCGACGCCGAGACCGCCTTCAAGAAAGCCTTCACGGCCGCGGGCGGCAAGGTGGTGGGCGAGGTCCGCACGCCGATGAACAACCCCGACTTCTCGGCCTACGTACAGCGCATCAAGGACGCCAAGCCGCAGGCGGTCTTCTTCTTCTTTCCGTCGGGCGTGATGCCGCCGGCCTTCCTCAAGGTCTGGAAGGAGCGCGGCATGGAAGAAGCCGGCATCAAGCTCTACGCCACCGGCGAAGCCACCGACGACAGCTACCTCGACGCCACCGGCGACGTGGCGCTGGGCCTGGTCACGAGCCACCACTATTCGTACGCCCATGCGTCGCCGAAGAACCAGAAGTTCGTCAAGGACTTCGCGGCCGAGTTCGGCTCCAAGCTGCGCCCGAGCTACTTCGCGGTCACGGCCTACGACACCATGGCCGCCATCGACCTGGCACTCGCCAAGACCAAGGGCGACCTCACAGGCGACAAGTTCATGGAAGCGCTCAAGGGGCTGAAGTTCGAGAGCCCGCGCGGCCCGATCGAGATCGACCCCGCCACCCGCGACATCGTGCAGACGGTCTACATCCGCAAGACCGAGCGCGTGAAAGGCGAACTGGTGAACGTCGAGTTCGACAAGTTCGAGCGCGTCAAGGACCCGGCCAAGGAAAGCCAGTAACCGGCCCCGGCCGGTCGCCAGCAGCAACGGGACATCCATGGGAATCGTGATCTTCGACGGAGTGGCCTACGGCATGCTCCTGTTCCTCATCGGGGTGGGCCTGTCCATCACGATGGGCCTCATGAACTTCGTCAACCTCGCGCACGGCACGTTCGCGATGGTCGGCGGCTACGCCGCGAGTGTTCTGATGAACCATTTCGGCGTCGGCTTCTTCCCGTCGCTGGCGGCGGCCTTCGTCGCCGCCGCGCTGGTCGGCGCGGTGCTGGAGTTCTGCTTCTACCGGCGGCTCTACCGCGCCCATCCGCTCGACCAGGTGCTGCTGTCGATCGGGATCGTGTTCGTGTCGGTCGCGGTGTTCACGTATTTCTTCGGCCCGACCCTGCAGGCCTTCCAGCTGCCGCCGCTGCTGGACGGCCGGGTGTCGCTGCTGGGCCTGGAGGTGGGGCGCTACCGCCTGTTCCTGATCCTCTGCGGCGTGGCCGTGCTGGCGGCCCTGCTGGGGGTGCTCGGCAAGACGCGCTACGGCGCGATGGTGCGCGCCGCGGTCGACAACCAGCGCGTCGCCGGCGGCACCGGCATCCACGTGCAGCGGCTGTTCTTCCTGACCTTCTCGCTGGGCTGCGGCTTGGCGGGGCTCGGCGGCGCGCTGAGCCTCGGCATGCTCGGGCTCGAGCCCTCGTTCCCGCTCAAGTACCTCGTGTATTTCCTGATCGTCGTCTGCGTCGGCGGCGCCGGCACCATCACCGGCCCCTTCGTGGCCGCGCTGCTGGTCGGCATCGTCGACGTGGCGGGCAAGTACTACCTGCCGGAAGCCGGCGCATTCCTCATCTACGTCGTCATGATCATCATGTTGCTGGCCCGGCCCAACGGCATCATCCCGCGCAAGGGCCTGGCATGAAGCCGCTCACGTTGACCCCCGCCCGCCTGAGAGGCGCCGAGGTCTTCTTCTGGCTCGCCCTGGCTTCGAGCTTCTTCCTGCTGCCCGACAAGCTCACGCTGATGAGCCAGGTCATGATCTTCGGCCTGTTCGCGGTCTCGCTGGACATGGCGCTCGGCTACGCGGGCATCCTCACGGTGGGCCACGCCGCCTTCTTCGGTGCCGGCGCCTACGCCGCCGGCCTCCTGGCCAAGCATGGCTCGAGCGAGCCCTTCAGCGGCCTGCTGTTCGCCCTGCTGCTGTGCGTCGCGCTCGGCTATGTGCTGAGCTACCTGGTGGTGCGCGGCGCCGACCTGACGCGGCTCATGATCACCATCGGCGTGTGCATGCTGCTGGCCGAGCTGGCCAACCGGCTGTCGTCGATCACCGGCGGCACCGACGGCCTGCAGGGCGTGGTGATCGCGCCGGTGCTGGGCCTGTTCGAGTTCGACCTCTTCGGCAAGACCGCTTTCGCCTATGCCTACGGCGTGGTGCTGGTGGTGTTCCTCGGCGTGCGGCTGGTGCTGCGCTCGCCTTTCGGGCTCACGCTGCGCGGCATCCACGACAGCCGCAAGCGCATGCTGGCGATCGGCTCGCCGGTCGAGGCCCGCCTGCGCCTGGCCTATGCGCTGTCGGCCGGCGTGGCCGGCATCGCCGGCGCGCTGCTGGCCCAGACCACGCAGTTCGTCGGCATCGAATCGATCGGCTTCAACCGCTCGGCCGAGGTGCTGATCATCCTCGTGCTCGGCGGCACCGGCCGGCTGTACGGCGGCATGATCGGCGCGATCGTCTACATGCTGGTGCACGACGGGTTCGCCGATCTCAACCCGCAGTACTGGATGTTCTGGCTCGGCATCTTCCTGATCGCCGCCGTCATGCTCGGCCGCGGCGGGATCATGGGGGCGCTGTCGCGGCTGGTGAAGACCGGGAGGGCTTCATGAGCGCGGTACTGCGCACCCGCGGCCTCGGCATCTCGTTCGGTGCCTTCCGCGCGGTCGACGACGTCAACCTCACGCTCGAACCGGGCGCCCGCCAGGCCCTGATCGGGCCGAACGGCGCCGGCAAGACCACCCTGATCAACCTGCTGACGGGCGTCTTCAAGCCCACGCACGGCACGATCCACATGGGCGAGCGCGAACTCACCGCGCTCAGCGCCGACAAGCGCGCCCGCCTCGGGCTGGCGCGCACCTTCCAGATCAACACGCTGTTCCCGAGCCTCACGCCGCTGCTGTCGGTGGTGCTGGCGATCAGCGAACGCGAAGGCCTGGGGGCGGTCTGGTGGCGCCCGCTCAACCGCCACAAAGCCGCGTTCGACGAAGCGCATGCGCTGCTCGGCCGCCTCAAGCTCGACGCGCTGGCCGACGTGCCGGTGGCCGAGCTGGCCTACGGCAAGCAGCGGCTGCTCGAGATCGCGCTCGCCATGGCCGCCAAGCCCCGCATCCTGCTGCTCGACGAGCCCGCCGCCGGCGTGCCCGAGGACGAGAGCGGCGAACTCTTCGAAGCCATCGCCGAACTGCCGCAGGACATCAGCGTGCTGTTCATCGAACACGACATGAACCTCGTCTTCCGTTTTTCGCGCCGGATCTCGGTGCTGGTCGCCGGCCGGATCCTCACCGAGGGCAGCCCGGCGGAGATCGGCCGCGACCCGCGCGTGCGCGAGGTCTACCTGGGCCATGGAGCGGCCCATGTCTGAAGTGCTCGCCTTCGACCAGGTGGTCGCCGGCTACGGCAACGCCGTGGTGCTCGACCGCCTGAGCTTCGCGCTCGCCCAAGGCCAGAGCCTGGCGATCCTGGGACGCAACGGCGTGGGCAAGACCACGCTGCTCGAGACGCTGATGGGCAACACCCGCGTGATGCGCGGCACCCTGCGCTGGTGCGGCGCGGACATCACGCGCTGGCCCGCCCACCGGCGCGTGCGCGCCGGCCTGGGCTGGGTGCCGCAGGAGCGCGAAGTTTTCCCGTCGCTGACTGTCGAGGAAAACCTCGCCGTGGTGGCGCGGCCGGGCGCCTGGAACCTGCAGCGGGTCTACCAGTTCTTTCCGCGGCTGCGCGAGCGGCGCGGCAACTACGGCAACCAGCTGTCCGGCGGCGAGCAGCAGATGCTGGCCATCGGCCGCGCGCTCATGACCAACCCGAAGCTGCTGCTGCTCGACGAGCCGATGGAAGGCCTGGCGCCGATCATCGTCGAGGAGCTGGCCCGCTCGATCCGCCACCTCTGCGAGAGCGAGGGGCTGGCGTCGATCGTGGTCGAGCAGCATCCGGTGCTGGCGCTTGAGATGACCCACCAGGCCATCGTGCTCGAGCGCGGCACGGTGGTGCATGCCGGCCCGAGCGCGGCGCTGGCCGGCGATGCCTCGCTGCTCGAAGGCCTGCTGGGCGTCGGCATGGCCGAGGTGCCGGCCTGAAGGGTCGGCGCCGATGAAGCCGGTCGCGGTCTTCCAGCACACCGAGGTCGGGGCGCCGGGCGCGGTGCTGCCGACCCTCGAGGCCCTGGGCCGCGAGGGCGAGGCAGAATGCGCAAGCGCCGGTTCCGGCTGCGGAAGAAGGAGTTGCACCATGCGGGCTGAACGTTACGACCTGCCGCTTCGTATCGTGGTGGAGGAACCGGTTCGCGGGCTCACGCTCGCGTTGCAACAGGGCTCAGCCGGCAAGGCGACGCTGCTGCCGCCTGCACGCGCCTCGTCGTCGGCCGTGACCTTCGAGCTGGAGGTGACGGTGGATGGAAGTCTCCCGGATGGGCGACCACGCCTGCTGGGTGCATTGGTTCAAGGGCCACCCGACGCGCGCTTCGTCTATCTGGCCGTCGGCAAAAGGGCTGGCCAGGTCGAGTCGCCTTGGGACGGACGGGTCAAAGTCCCGCTCGGCGGACTCGGACGGGACCACATCGAGCAGCTTCCTCCGGGCGGGCGGCTGGTCGCGCGAATTGCCGGCCAGTCGTCAAAAGGTGCCCCGGCACTCGCGTCCGTACGGCTCCTCCCGCCGGGTTGGTCGGCGCAGTGAAGCATCTGGCTTGATGCGCGCAGCGCGCCCGGCAGCGAAGGCAGGTGCAGCGGGATGTTCGCGGTGCTGGGCGGCGGCTTGCGATGACGTGTCGTTCCAAGCGTAGTTCAATCGGTCCTACGGGGGCCTACCGGCCGATTACAAATGAAATCAAGCATCGCCGATCTGAAATCGCGCGTGCATGCGCATCGGCTTCAATCGAGTGCATGCGGTTGCACCACGGCACCCGCAGATGCAAGGACGGATTTCATGTCGAAGATCATTGTTATCGAGGAAGATGGCGCGATGCGCGTCCTGATTTCCGAATGGCTGGCCAGCGAGGGACACGAGGTCCGATCGCTGATGCGACATGGCGGCCCGTTCGACGCCGCGGCCGATGCCACCGTCGATCTCGTGGTTCTCGACTTGCCACACCCCCGATCGCGCGGTGGCGACACCGCTCGCGCCGTGCACGCGGTGCACGACGCATATCCGCATTCGTCGATCATCGGCATTTCGACGCAAGTCCCGCGCAGCCTTGGCAGCGATTCCGACGTGGCTCGCGCGCTGGGCGTGAGCCGGCTCCTTGCCAAGCCCTGTACCCGCGAAGAACTGCTTGACGCCGTGGTGGCCACGCTCGCCGAATGACGTCGAGCGAGCGTCTGCGCCACCGGATCATCGCGGCGGGCATCGTGCTGGTGGCGGCCTTCGCTGGCTCGGCGATCTACGACGGCTGGCGGCTGCACCAGCAGATCATGTTCGCGACCGAGCGCGAACTGGGCAACCTGGCAAAGGCCCTGGCCGAGCAGGGCACGCGCAATCTGCAAGCAGTGGATCTCCTGCTGCGCGACACGGGCGAATGGTGGGAAACCGCGGGCAAGGCGTTGCCGCCAGACGCGCTCTCGGCTGCGCTCGCGGCACGCGTCGCAGGGGTGTCCCAGGTCAGCGTACTGACGCTCGTCGATCGCGAGGGCATGCAGAGGAACCGCTCGCGCGTCACCGGCGAGCCGCTCGCCGACGTATCGGACCGGCCGTATTTCCTGAGCCAGCGCGAGGGTTCGGCGGGAGGCCTCTACATCAACGAGCCGGTGGTCACGCGCACTGACAGGCGCCCTGCCTTGGTGGTTTCGCGTCGGCTGGCCAAGCCCGACGGCAGCTTCGACGGTGTAGTCACCGCCAGCGTCACCTTGCAGGAACTACAGGCCGCCTACTCGGCGATCGAATTGGGCGAAGGCAGCGCGCTGCTGCTCACGCTCGACGACGGCACGCTGGTCGTGCGCCAGCCGGAGGACCCCGGCATTCCCAGTGGACAGCGCTTTCCGGAGCTGACGAGTTTCAAGGGCGCGCCACTGATAGACCGCTCCGTGAGCCCGGTCGACGGCCGCGCCAAGCTGGTTGCCGCCGTGGGCGTGGGCAAGCGGCCGCTCACGCTGACGATCACACGCGACGAGGACAACGCGCTGCGGCCCTGGTACGACGAGATGCAGAGCGCCATCATCCGAACATTGCTGCTCGCCACCCTGGTGGTGGTCACGATCACCGGCTTGCTGCGCCAACTGCGGCGCCTGGAAGCCGGAGAGGCCGAGAAGGCGGCGCTGCAGGCACGCCTGCAGAAGGCCCAGCGGCTGGAGTCGCTGGGAACGCTGGCCGGCGGCATCGCGCACGACTTCAACAACATCCTCGGCGCGATCCTCGGTTTCGGTGAAATGGCCCAGCAGCACGCCGCGCCGGGCAGCGACATGCGCCGCTACATCGACCGCGTGATGCAGGCCGGCGCGCGCGCGCGCGTGCTGGTGCGCCGCATTCTCGAGTTCAGCCGCAGCGGGGTGGCCGAGCGAGTGCCGGTGAACATCCAGGCGGTGGTGGACGAGGCGCTGGCCATGCTGCGGCCCACGTTGCCCGATGCAATCCGTATCGACACACGGTTGGTTGCAGGTTCCGCGGCCGTGCTGGGCGACGGCACGCAGCTCCACCAGGTGGTGATCAACCTGTGCACCAACGCCGCCCAGGCGCTGGGCGACGCGGGCACCGTCGAGGTCGAACTCGATCGCGTCACCTCGACGACGCCCAAGCCGACGCTGCACGGCGAGCTGCCGCCCGGCGACTACGTTCGCTTGGTGGTCTCCGACACCGGCGCGGGCATGTCTGCCGAGGTGCTGCAGCGTGCCTTCGACCCCTTCTTCACCACCAAGAGGCTGGGCGAGGGCACGGGGCTGGGGCTGTCGATGGTGCATGGGATCGTCAACGACCTGGGCGGGGCCATCGACATCGCAACCGAGCCCGCGCCCAGGCCCGCCCATGGCACGCGCGTGACGGTGTGGCTGCCGGTGTGCTGCGAGTCCGAGGCGGCGCCGGCGCGCCCCGACCCGGCCTGGCCGCGCGGCAATGGCCAAGTCGTGATGGTGGTGGACGACGAGCGCCCGTTGGTCGAGTTGGCCGAGGAACTGCTGGCCGAGTTGGGCTACGAGCCGGTCGGCTTCGATTCGAGCGAGCGCGCACTCGAGGCCTTCCTGGCCGACCCGCAGCGTTTCGACGCGATCATCACCGACGAGATGCTTCCAGGTCTGGCCGGCAGCGAGCTCACGCTGGAACTGCTCACGGTGCGTCCCGACCTGCCGGTGATCCTGGTCAGCGGCAACGTGGGGGCGGCGCTCGAGCAGCGTGCGCGCGACGCGGGTGTCGTCGCCCTGCTGCGCAAGCCGCTCGGCCTGCAGGAGCTGGCCGAGAGTCTGGCCCGAACGCTCGGCCGCAGCTGAAGTGGCTTCCCGCGGCCTGGCTGTTCGTCCCGGAACAAGGCTGCAGCTTTCAGTCGCGAGCATCGAGGCCTCGAACGCAACCAGCTCCAGGCACCCATGCCTCCATCGCCAGTCGTGCAAACTATCGCGCCCATCCCGGGCCCTGCGGGCGCGCCGGGCCTGACGGGAGCGAATCGTCCATCGCCTTCTGCCAACTCGCCGGCCGGCCGACGAAATCGGACAATGCGGTCGCGAAGGCCTTCAGGCGCGCACTCGGACGTGGCAGCGCTCGTACCAGATGGATACCGGTCACTTCGGCTGGCGGCAGGCCCTGCGGTCGCAGTTCCACCAACGCCCCGCGGCCGATGTCGTGCCCGACCACCCAATCCGGGAGCCGGGCAATGCCGATGCCGTCGACGGCCGCTTGCCTCTGGGCGTCGTAGTCGTCTGATTCGAACGCACAGTTTCCGTGCTGCAGCAGGTCCTCGCCCAGAACTTCCCGCCAGCCGAGCGGGCTCTGGCTTCGGCGCTTGTCGATCAGCCGGTGGCTGTCCAAGGCATCGAGCCCTTGCAGGGGGCCGTGGCGCCGCAGGTAGTCCGGCGCGGCGCAGACGACGTAGGCCTGGTCGGCGAGCGGGGTGCTGAAGAGAGCGCTGTCGGGCAGGTTGCCGAAGCGGATGGCCAGGTCGAGTCGTTCCGTGGTCGGGTCGGCGAGCCGCTCCGTCAGGTCCAGCTCCACGCTCAGGCCCGGATGGGCCTGGAACAGCTTGGCGAGGCACGGAACCACATAGCGCCTACCGAACGTGGGCAGGCAACTCACGCGCAGCACGCCTTCGACCGCAGCCTCGACCGAACTGACCTCGCTGCGCGCGTCGGCAAGGTCGCTGAGGATCTGGACGGCGCGCCGGAAGAGCAACTCGCCGGCGTCGGTGGGCCGCATGGCGCGGGTGGAGCGCGTGAACAGCGACGCCTTCAGTTCCTCTTCAAGCGCATCGATCTGACGCGCCACCGAGGACACGGCCACGCCCCTGCGCCGCGCGACGGCGGAGAAGGAGCCGGCACGCACCGTGTCGACGAAGACCTCCAGGTTTTCCATGGTGCGAGCCTGGCTCATATTTGCGCTCCTTGCAAAGATGTTTCGCGAGCCGGGGGATTGCTGACTGGCACCCGCCTACCTACGATCCCCTGACATCATGAATTTAAGCATACGAGGCAAAGGAGACCCCGTGTCTGTGCAGTACGACGATCTGTTTCTCTTCATCGACGGCGAGTGGATCGAGGGCACGGGCCGCGACCAGTCGGCGGTGCTCAACCCGGCCACGGGCGAGGTCATCGGCCACGTGCCCCATGCGCGGCAGGACGATCTGGACCGCGCCCTGCAGGCGGCGGACCGTGGCTTCGCGCTCTGGCGCCGCACCCCTGCGTACGACCGGGCCAAGGTGCTGCGCCGGACGGGGGCCCTGCTGCGCGAACGCGCCGACGCCATCGCCCGACAACTGACCTTGGAGCAGGGCAAGGCCTTGCACGAAGCACAGTACGAATTGGCGAGCTCGGCGGACTACTTCGAGTGGTTCGCTGAAGAGGGTCGCCGTGTCTATGGACGCACCGTGCCTTCCAGACGGCCGGAGGTGGTCCAGCGCGTTCACAAGGAGCCGATCGGGCCGGTTGCGGCGTTCGCACCCTGGAACTTTCCGGCCATCACGCCAAGCCGCAAGATCGCGGCCGCGCTGGCGGCAGGTTGCTCGGTCGTCATCAAGCCCGGGGAGGAATGTCCTTCGACCGCCTTGGCGATTGCACGCGCACTCGACGACGCCGGCCTTCCCAAGGGCGTGTTGAACGTGGTGTTCGGCGTGCCCGAACTGATTTCACGCCACCTCATCGAATCGCCCGTGATCCGCAAGGTCTCGTTCACCGGTTCGGTACCGGTCGGGCGTTTGCTTGCGGCCCAGGCCGGCCAGGCCCTCAAGCCCATCACGCTGGAGCTCGGCGGGCATGCGCCGGTGCTGGTGTTTGCCGACGCGGACCTGGACGTGGCGGCCAAGCTGCTGGCAGCGAACAAGTTCCGCGGTACGGGGCAGATCTGCCTGTCGCCCACGCGCATCCTGGTGCAACGCCCCGTGTACGAGGCCTTCCTCGCCAAGTTCGTCGCCGAGACGAAAGCCTTGAAGATCGGTGATGGCCTCGATCACGGCACGCAAGTGGGTCCGGTGTCGAATGAAAGACGCCTCGAGGCCATCGCGGCGCTCGTGGCTGACGCCCGCTGGTGTGGTGCCACGGTGCGCGCCGGTGGCCAGCGCATCGATCGTCCGGGGCTGTTCTGGCAGCCGACCATCCTCACGGAGGTGCCGGCGCATGCGAAGGTGATGCACGAAGAGCCCTTCGGTCCGCTGGCCGTGGTGTGCCCGTTCGACACCATCGATGAAGCCCTCGCGGAAGCGAATCGCCTGCCATACGGGCTGGCGGCCTATGCC
The DNA here is from genome assembly GCF_030316845.1 of Variovorax davisae. Taxonomy (GTDB): domain Bacteria; phylum Pseudomonadota; class Gammaproteobacteria; order Burkholderiales; family Burkholderiaceae_C; genus Variovorax; species Variovorax davisae. Next base: position 74,185 of record NZ_JASZYS010000021.1, on the reverse strand, counting down.
TTCACCGAGTCGGCACGCACCGCGCTGCGTGCAGGCAATGAACTGGAGGCCGGAATGATCGGCATCAACCACGCGCAGATGATCGTCTGCGAGCTGCCGTTCGGCGGCATCAAGGACAGTGGTCACGGATCGGAAGGCGGCGCCGAAGGCATCCAGAGCTACCTCAACACGAAGTTCATCAGCCAGGTCTGATTTCATGACGGCAGAACAAGAATTGGAGACACGACCATGAAGCTCGCGAAACGAGGCGCCCGGATTGGGGCTGCGCTGCTCATTGCAGTCGGGACGCTCTGCGGCCACGCCTTCGCGCAGGACAGCTACCCCAGCCGCCCGATCACGTTGGTCGTCCCGTTTCCGGCAGGAGGCGTGACCGATGTGGTGGCGCGCGAACTTGCGCATCGCATGGCCACGGCCCTCGGGCAGCCGGTCGTGGTGGACAACCGCGCAGGGGCTGGGGGCAACATCGGCACGCAGGCGGTCGCACGGGCGGCTCCGGATGGCTACACCCTGGGCGTGTTGACGGTCAGCGCCCTGTCGATCGGCCCCCACTTGAGCCGCAAACTGCCGTTCGACCCCGCGTGCGACTTCACACCGATCACCAACCTGGTCAACACCCCGGGCGCCCTCATCGCCGGACCGGGCGCACCGTTCGATACCTTTCCAGAGTTCGTCAAGTACGCGAGGTCCAACCCGGGCAAGGTCACCTATGCGAGCGTGGGCCCGGGTTCGATCCCACACCTGACGGCCGAGATCCTGGCCAAGGCGACCAAGGTCGACATGGTTCACGTCCCTTACAAGGGTGCCGCACCCGCCATGCAGGACCTGCTCGCCAACCATATCCACCTGTCTTTCGAAACTTCACTGGCCACCACCATGACCCACCATGCGAACAAGCGCATCAAGGTATTGGCGATCACCGGCCCGAGCCGTGTGTCGGTGCTGCCCGAGGTGCCTACCGTGGCCGAATCAGGCTATCCGGGCTTTGGCGTGCAGGGCTGGTTTGGTTTCTTCGGGCCGCGAGGCCTTTCTCCTGCGAACGTGGAAAAGCTCAACAAGGCGGCCGCGCAGGCCTTCGCTGACCCCGCGCTGCGCCAACGGCTCGAGCAACTCGGCATGCAGCCCGACACGGGAAGCGCCCCACAATTCCGGCAGTTTCTTGTGCAGCAGGACAAGACCTGGGCCGAGGCTGTCAAAGGCCTGAACATCGTTCTGGACTGAAAGAGAAAAAATGCAAGCTATCGTTTTTGACGACTTCGGCGGGCCGGAAGTGCTCGTGATCCGTGAGGTTGCGCGTCCGGAGGTCCGGCCCCACGACCTTCTGGTGGCGAATGCCTCGATCGGGGTCAATCGTGCCGACATGTCGCATCGCAAGGGAGCCTACGGGCGCGCCAACTTCGGCGATTCGGACATCATGGGCCTGGAAATCGCCGGAACCGTGGTTGAGAAGGGATCCGAAGTACTGGGCTATTCCATTGGAGACCATGTCATGGGCATCGTGGGCGGCGGCGCCTACGCCGAGTTCTCGCGCATCGATCACCGCATGGCCATGCGCGTCCCGGAAGGCCTCGATCTGGTCGACGCCGGCGCGGTCGCCGAGGTGTTCGTCACCGCGCATGAAGCGCTGTTTCATCTGGCCCGCCTGCAGGCTGGCGAGTCGGTGCTGATTCATGCGGCGGCGGGCGGGGTCGGCTCGGCCGCAGTCCAACTCGCGCACGCTGCCGGCGCGCGTGTGTTCGCCACCGTGGGCGGCGACAAGCGCGATGCCGTCCGGGGCTTCGGGGCCGATGAAGTCATCGACTACCGCACCGAGGACTTCCAGGCGGTCGTCGACCAGAGGACCGACGGCAAGGGCGTCGACGTCGTCATCGACTTCGTCGGCGCCCCTTACCTGGAGCGCAATGTACGCTCGCTGGCCGTGGGCGGGCGCATGGTGATCGTCGGCCTGCTCGGAGGAATCGAAGGTGCCTCGTTCCCGTTGGACGCAGTGCTGTACCGCCACCTGCAGATCTTCGGCACGGTGATGAAGTCGCGACCTCCGGAAGTAAAGCAGGCAATGACGCAGCGCTTCGCGAAGCGTTGGCTCGATGCGCTGGCGACCGGCGCGATTCGGCCCGTCATCGACAGCACGTTCCCCCTCGCGGATGCCGCTCGTGCCCATCGGCGCATGGAATCGGGCGAGAGCGTCGGCAAGATCCTCCTGCTTCCCGGTGCCGCAGCCAGCCTCGGGCGCCAAGGCTCCAACGTCGGCGGCCAAGCCGCCTGAACTTCACCCCCCACTCGTCTTGAGACACGCGAACGTGTCAGTGAGCGTTTCGAACTGGGCATCGGGACGACTACAGCTGAAACTCGCATTGGGAGTGATGGCATCCAGCAGAAACACGGGCGCGAGACATTGGACCCCGGCAACGACGCCACGCAAGTGGCCCACACCGCGAGGCACCTCGCCTCGATCTTCTGTTTCTTCTGGAGTTCACATGACCGACATCATCCGCACCGACCTCATCCTCTCCCAATCGGCGTTCAGCCACATCATCGATGTACCCATCGAGCAGGTCGACATCGGCAAATGGCTCTTCAGCCTCCCTGAAGCCGAGTACCAGCGCTGCGCCCCCCCGGACCACATCTCCTGCGGCACGACGAGCACCGACGATGGTCGACCGATGTCCATCAATGTCGAGCAGATCGGCACGGGTCTGGTTGTCCAGCACTACGTGGGCGAGGTGGTCGGCAAGCAACGCTGCCTGATGGTTTCCACCTCCGATGTCTTCACCCCGGCGGGCCGCACGCGGGTGCAGGTCATCTGGGAGCTCAGCGCCAAGGGCTTGAGCGACGGACGCACCGAGTACACCAATTCCGTGCTGTCGCACCCCACGGAGGACTTCCTGAACTTCATCGCGGGCCATGGGCTGAGCTTCGAGCAGGCGTCGCATGATCGGCAGGTCGCCTCCGGCGACCACAACAGCCGGGAAACGCCGCTGTTTGCGCAGAGCATCGCCCGTGCAGCGTCGGCCAACGCCAAGGGCGCCAGCGTGTGAAATGCGGGCGCGATGCGCGGTGACGCAAAGGCAACGGACAGCCAGCGGTGGGTCCCCCGGAACCAGCGGTTCCAGTTCAGGCGGTCTTCTTATCGGCGCGCCTGGATCATCTTCCACCCGTTCCCGGACGGATCGCGAAAACCGGCGTCCACCGTGCCGTAGCGATCCACCGGTTCCTGCGTGAACTCGACCCCCCGCGCCAGCAGTCGATCGTAGGCAGCGCGGCAGTCGTCCACACTCAGCACCAGCGGCGGCATGGCGCCTTTGGCCACCATGGCCCGCACGGCTTGCGCCGTCGCCGCATCGAGCACCGGCGGACCGGGGGTGAACAAGCCGAGCTGGAAGGACGGTTGGTCCGGGTGCTGCACCGTGAGCCAGCGGTAGTCGCCATTGCCCACGTCGGTGTGGACTCGGAACCCGAGCTTCTCGACATAAAAAGCCAATGCCTCGTCTTGATCGCGCACGTACAAACCGACCACCTCAACGCCTTGAATCATGGAATCTCCTGTTGTTCGGGCTCGTTTGTACCGCTCGTCGCCTGGCGCCGCTTCTCCGAAACTGCTGTCGTGAGGTCGGGCCGGTGCGCGGCCTTGACGATGCAGACGGGCACGCGGCCGAGGTCGTGCATCGACTTCTCCGCGCGCGCACGGACCGCGCTCGGGGTCTGGCCGGTGATGTCGCGAAAGGTGCGCCCGAAGGTGCCCAGGCTCGCCCAGCCGGTGTCCCAGACGATGTCCGTGATGGGCAGGTCGGTTTCGCGGAGCATCGCCATCGCCCGTTCGACGCGCCGCGTGAGCAGGTACCGGTGCGGCGGGATGCCGAAGGCCTGCTTGAACGAGCGCGCGAAGTGGGCCTCGGAGACGCCAGCCACCTGCGCCAGCCGTCCGACAGGCCATTCCTCGTGCGATGCAGCGTCCATCCGGTCCTTCGCCCGCAGCAGCCGGCGCAACAGTTCCGGATCCTGCATGGCTGGGTCCCCAGCGCCGCCCACCGGCATTCGTTCAGCCATGGCGGAAGACATGGAGGCCTTCTTCCACCAGCGCCACTGCGAAAACAATCAGCATCGGGTTCTCCGTGGCGCCTCCGCGCCGGGCCATCATTGTCACCGGATCATCCACGGGCGCGCACGACCGGCTGCCACCGACCTCGTCCCTGCCCTTCCCTGATTCGCCACTGCCCCAAGCCTGCGCGCAGGCAAAAAAAAGCCTCCCGAAGGAGGCATAAACCGTTCGGCTGCGTGGAGCCGAGGGAGTCGAGTTCTTTCAGTGCGCGCTGCTCAGCAGCGTCGGCGTGCAGTAGCCGTTGCGATAGATGCCTTCGATGTTGCCGGCCACCGGGTCGGTGGTGCGCGCGGTCACGAACCTGGCCTGGGGCGTGCGGTAGACGACGATGGTGCAAGACAGGTGCTTGCTGAGGGTGCGGGCAACGCCGGTCGCTTGGCTGACGGTCGGGTACGTGTTCATGCAGGTCCTTGTCTGTCCGGGTCTGTCGATGCCTGAATATTAGTACCAAGGTACTTACAAGGTAGTACATGTAGTTGCTTAGTACTACTATTTCATGTGACAAATTTCACAGAATTACGGATCCAACCGCCCAGGGAACCGTCGCGCGCCGCGGCCCCTCCCTCCGCGGACGTAAAAAAGCCCCCTCGCATCGCTGCGCGGGGGCCAATCCATCGAAGGGACGATGGAGGAGACAACCAGGGACCTGAGGTCAGCAGATTTCGTCGAGCTTCTTCGAGGTCACATAACCGGACACAACGACGACAGCGACGGCCACCAGGCAGATCAATACGTTCAACATTCGGGACTCCAGGATGAGTGCGTTGGCTCGATTATAGGGTAAACCCTAGCTCCACGCCCAATGCTCACCGCGGGTGCCGGCCACCGGACCATCGACTGACGTTGCCGACAGGGCCTTGATCCGGCGCAAAGCCATCTCGGCGCGATGCGCCTACATTGAGTTTCTTCCACCTGCGGAGGCAGCGATGCGCAAGACTCTGGCGGTCTTCCCCCCTTTCTGAGAATGCCCCGGCCGGTGGGCTGGCGGCTTCGTGCCAGCGCCGCTGCCGCCGTCGTCGGACTGCTCGGCGCCTGCGTGTCGGCGCCCGAGCGGCCGGCAGCCCCGGCGCCAGCCCCGCCGCCCGACATCGCCGCACAGGCCGCGCCCGCCTTCTCCTCGCTGGTCGCCAGCCGCAGCGCCAGCGTGGTCGACGTGAGCACCTTGCGGATCGGCCGCGACGCACGGCCCGAAGGGGCCGAGCTGGAATTCGCGCCCGAGAACGATTTCGCCGATCGGCTGGCCCGGCCGCGGCCTGCCAGCGTGCGCATCAGCCAGATTCGCGACCTCGCCTCCGGCCTGATCTTCACGAGCGACGGCCTGATCCTGACCAGCGCCCATGTGCTGGCCGCCATCGACGAGGCGCAGGTCCGGCTGGACGATGGCCGCCGCTTCCAGGCGCGGGTGGTCGGCACCGACCGGCGCACCGACGTGGGCCTGCTGAAGATCGACGCCAAGGGCCTCGCGACCGCGGCCATCGGCGACTCGTCCCGTCTGGCGCCGGGCGACTGGGTGGCGGCCATCGGGGCGCCGTTCGGGTTCCATGGCAGCGTCACCGCCGGGGTGGTGAGCGCGGTCGACCGCTACATCGGCGGCGCCGGGGAAGTGCCATTCATCCAGACCGACGTCGCGATCAATCCGGGCAGCTCGGGCAGTCCGCTGTTCAACAGCCGCGGCGAAGTGGTCGGGATCAACTCGATGATCTACAGCGGCAGCGGCGGCTACATGGGCCTGTCGTTCGCCGTGCCGATCAACCTGGCGATGAAGATCGCGACGCAGCTCAAGGACACGGGTCGGGTGCGGCGTGCGCACCTGGGCGCCGAGCTGCAGGAGATGACACCCGCGCTGGCCCAGTCCTTCGGACTGAAGGAGTCGATCGGCGCGCTGGTGGTGCAGGTGGATGCGGATGGCCCCGCCCGCGCGGCCGGGCTGGTTCGCGGCGATGTCGTCACCGCCTTCGACGGCCGCACGATCTCTCACTTCACCACGCTGCTGCAGCAGATCGTCGACGCCCCGCCGGGCCGGCGGGTCCGTGTCGAGCTCTGGCGGCATGGCGCGAAACGCGCGGTCTCGGTGACGCTGTCCGAGGACGTCGGACCCCGGCTCGCCGCACAGGCCGGATCCCCGCCCGACTGGAACGACGGCCTCGGCCTGAGCCTGGGCGAACTGTCGGCGGCGCAGCGGCTGCATCTGGGCAGCGACGGTGGCCTGATGGTGCGCGAGGCCACCGGGCTGGCGCGCAGCGAGGGCATCCGCGCCGGCGACATCATCGTCGCCGTCAACGACACCCGGCTCGACCGGATCGAGGACTTCAGGATCAAGCTGGCCGCCACCGCGCCGGGCCGGATGGTCGCGCTGCTGGTGCTGCGCGATCGCCGGCTGGCCTATGTGCCAGTGCTCAATGCGCCGTGAGGACCCACCCGGCTTTCAGGCCGCCGTCACGGCGCTCGCAGGCGCTCCAGCAGGGCCGCGCTGGGATAGCCGTCAGCGGGCTGGCCGATGCTGCGCTGGTACTGGCGAATGCCTTCGCGGGTGGCCGGCCCCATCATGCCGTCGGGCGTGCCGCTGGCGAAGCCGCGCTGGTTCAGCGCGCTCTGCAGCTCCATCAGCTGGCTGCGCGAGAGCGCCGCCAGGTCGCGCGGCCAGGGCGCCTGCACGCCCGGCCCGTCGGTCAGGCGCTGCGACAGCAGGCCGACGGCCAGGGCGTAGCTGGTCGAGTTGTTGTAGCGCAGGATGGCGCGGAAATTGGGCCCCACCAGGAACGCCGGCCCACGCGCACCCGCGGGCAGCAGGACCATGCCGTCGGCGAAGGCCGGCAGCGCCCGGCCGTCCATGCTGCGCACGCCCTCGGCCGCCCACTGGGCGCTGGACTGGCGCACGCTGCTGTCGGCGCGGCCGAAGTCGAAGCCGGCCGGCAGCTGCACCTCGACGCCCCAGGGCTGGCCCGCCTGCCAGCCCGAACGGGCCAGGAAGTTCGCGGTCGAGGCCGTGACGTCGGCCATGCTGCCCCAGATGTCGCGCCGGCCGTCGCCGTCGGCGTCCACCGCGTAGGCCAGGAAGTTCGACGGCAGGAATTGGGTCTGGCCCATGGCGCCGGCCCAGGAGCCGATCATGTGCGCGCGGTCGATGTCGCCGCGCTCGAGGATCTTCAGCGCCGCCAGCAATTCGCGCCGTGCCCAGTCCTCGCGACGGCCTTCGAAGCCCAGCGTCGCCAGGGCGTCGATGGTCGGCGTGCTGCCGTAGTTGCCGCCGAAGTTGCTCTCCATGCCCCAGATCGCGACGACCACCGCGGCCGGGACGCCGTAGCGTGCAGCCGCCGCGTCGGCCTCGACGCGGACCTGCATCAGCTTGTCCTTGCCGAGCGCGACGCGCTGGACGGTCACGGTGTTGTCGAGGTAGTCCCAGACGGTGCGCGTGAACTCGGGCTGGCTGCGGTCCAGCTCGACGACGCGTGGCAGGTACTGCACATCGCCGAAGGCGGCCTGCAAGGTCGCATCGCCGACGCCGGCGGCGCGCGCGCTGTTGCGGAAATCCGCGACCCAGCGCGTGAAGCCTTGTTGGAGCGCCAGTTCGTCCGCCCCGGCACCGGCGGGCTTGGCCGCGGGAGCCGGCGCCGGCGGCCGGGGGGTCGGAGCAGGCTGGACAGGCGCGGGCGCTGCGGGTGGCGGCGTGGAGGCGCAACCCGCCAGGAAGGCAGCCGCCAGCGCCATGGCGGCCAGGCTTCGAAGGCGCAGCGGAGGGAGAGGGTGTCGGTGCATTCGGGTCATTTTCACCTGCGCGGGCGTGCGGCGCGACCTTGCGGAATCGCCGCCGCACCCCCATCTGAGAGAGACAACGACCCCGTCGAAATAGCCGTCATCGCCAGTTATGACGCCCTGGGTTGGAACAATGTTTGCTGGAGACAGACATGCTCACCATAGACCAAAAAGAAGCCATCCTTCGCCGGGCAGGGGTCACCGTGCCCGCGTTCCCCGAAGGGCATCCGGACACCCATCCGCGCGACCACGAGGCCGACGCCGAGCACAAGGCGCGCGTGCAGCGCTGGACCGAGGCCATCGAGGTGCTGTACGTGCAATACGCGGCCGCCAGGGCGGCGAAGAGCCTGCGCGACGCCGAGGAAGCGGCCCAGCTCGACCAGTTGCGCCGCGCGGCCGAGCGCTCGAGCGCCTGAGGCGTCTCCTCGCGCTCAGCGCGCCCCGTAGGTGAACTGCAGCACCCCGTCGTCGACCGCGCCGAAGCGCATGGCGACCAGGTCGCTCAGGTAGTTCTGGTTGAGCTTCCAGGGCTTGGCCGAGCCCTGCTTGGGCATCTGCTCGGCGGCGCGCTGGAAGTAGCCCGATGAAAAGTCCACCCACGGCAGCAGCTCCGTGTCCGGATCGGCCGGGGGCCGGCAGATGCGCGCACCGGTCTTGCGCATGTGGTTGAGCAGCCGGCACACATACTGCGCGCTCAGGTCGGCCTTGAGCGTCCACGAGGCATTGGTGTAGCCGAAGGTATTGGCCATGTTCGGCACGCCGCTGTACATCAGGCCCTTGTAGTTGACCGTGCGCGCAGGCTCCACCCGCTCGCCGTCGACGTACAGCGCCGCGTGGCCGAGCATGGCGAGCTGCAGGCCGGTGGCGCTGACGATGACGTCGGCGTGGAGCGTGGCGCCCGAGCGCAAGGCGATCCCGGTTTCGGTCAGCGACGCGATGTGATCGGTCACGACCGAGGCGCGACCGGCGTTGATGGCGCGGAAGAAATCGCCGTCCGGCACCAGACACAGGCGCTGCTCCCAGGGGTTGTAGCGCGGCGTGAAATGGGTGGCGATGTCGGCCTGGGGACCGAGCGCATGGCGAACGCCCCCCAGCAGCAGCTGGCGCATGCGCTGCGGGTTGCGCCGGCTGAGCCGGAACACGTACATGCCCAGCAGCACGTTCTTCCAGCGCGTGAGCTGCAGCGCCAGCCGCAAGGGCAGGCGCCGCCGCAAGCGCATGCCGAGGGGATCGATCGACGGACGGGCCACCATCCAGGTCGGCGAGCGCTGCAGCATCGTCACGTGCGCCGCCTTGTCGGCCAGCGCCGGCACCAGCGTCACGGCGGTGGCGCCGCTGCCGATGACAACGACTTTCTTGCCCGCGCAGTCGAGGTCGGCGGGCCAGTGCTGCGGATGGACCCACCGCCCGCCGAAGCGCTCGCGCCCCGGAAAGTCGGGCTGGTGGCCGGCCGCGTAGTCGTAGTAGCCGCTGCACATGAACAGGAAGCCGCAGCGCATGCGCGCGCTGCCGCCACCGTCCGTGCGCCGCAGCTCGACCGTCCACTGCGCCTGCGGCGAGGACCAGTCGGCGCGCACGACCTGGAGGCCGTAGCGGATCTTGGCATCGAGCCCGTGTTCGCGCGCCGTCTCGCGCAGGTAGTTCAGGATCGTCGGCCCATCGGCGATGGCCTTGGGGTCGGTCCAGGGCCGGAACGAATAGCCGAGCGTGTGCATGTCGGAATCCGAACGCACCCCGGGATAGCGGAACAGGTCCCAGGTGCCGCCCAGCGAAGCGCGGGCCTCGACGATGGCGAAGCTGCGCTCCTTACAGAGCTTCTGCAGGTGGCAGGCGGCGCCGATGCCCGAGATGCCGGCGCCGACCACCAGCACGTCGACGAACTCGTCGCTCATGGCGCTGGCTCCTTGTGGCTTGGGCCGCCGATTGTGCGTCGACGTCCGGGCCGGGGCAGCCTCGCTTACCCGGGGTCGACCGCGGCGGTCGTCACGCCGGCACGGCGAGCGGATTCGGCGAGGGCTCGCCGGTCTTCGTGAGCGTGTTGCGGTCCGTGTGGTGGAAGGGTTCGGACCGCCCCTGGATCTGCATCACGGTGTCCTGGTCGTACGACCAGCTGCCGTCGGCATGGAAGGCGACCTCGATGCGCCACTCCAGCGTGGTGAAGGCATGCTCGATGAACGGGTTCGACACGATGCCGTTCACCAGGCTGCCGTGGGTGGCCACGAGCTCGAAGCGGTCGGCGTCGGCCGCCACCTTGCCGCTCGCCATGGCGATCTGCCCGCGCGGAATCGCCAGCGTGTGCATGACGGTGCCGGTGGCGGGCTCCCACAGCCAGTAGCCGACCTGGTCGTGGTACATCTTGGTCAGGCCGGGCTTGTGGATGTAGGTGTGGTAGCGCAGCCCGTACAGCACCTGCGGGCCGTTGGTCTGGGGATCGATCGGCTGCAGCTCGTAGTGCTCGACGTAGACCTGGGTCTTCGGCCCCTGGGCCTTGGGCTTGACGTCGACGCCCTTCTCGCCGCGCCACAGCCCCGCCATCCTGCGCAGGGGCCCGAGGTTGGCGAGCGTGTGGCCGTCCAGGTCGGAAGGCTCGGTGTAGATATCGGATGGGAATTCGGACATGGGGCACAGTGGGAAGAGTGAAGCCCGCCAAATGTAGCAAGGGCCCGCACCGGCCGACGCACGGAACTTGCTTCAGGCCATCCGGTCGTCCGGCCGAGCACGAATGTTCAGGAATGCACGCATTCCGACAAGACGGCGACGACCGGCCCGGCCACAGTGCTTGCTGCACCTCGGCCGCTGCGAGCCAGCTTTTCCATTCAAACCTCCCAAAGGACATCGACCCATGAGCATCATCACGACCCAGGACGGCACGCAGATCTTCTACAAGGACTGGGGCCAGGGCCAACCCATCGTGTTCTCGCACGGCTGGCCGCTGAGCGCGGACGACTGGGACGGCCAGATGCTGTTCTTCCTGCAGCAGGGCTTCCGGGTGATCGCCCACGACCGCCGGGGCCATGGCCGCTCGAGCCAGGGCTCGGCCGGCCACGACATGGACCACTATGCCGACGACCTGGCGGCGCTGACCGCGCACCTGGACCTGCAGCAGGCGATCCACGTCGGCCACTCGACCGGCGGCGGCGAAGTCGCCCGCTACATCGCCCGCCACGGCAGCCGGCGCGTCGCCAAGGCGGTGCTGATCAGCGCGGTGCCGCCGCACATGGCGAAGACGGCGTCGAACCCCGACGGCGTTCCGATGGAGGTACTCGACGGCATCCGCGCCGCCGTGGCCGGCAACCGGGCCCAGTTCTTCAAGGACTTCACGCTGCCCTTCTACGGCTTCAACCGGCCCGGCGCCAAGATCTCCGAAGGCATCCGCGATCACTGGTGGCAGCAGGGCATGATGGGCTCGATCCAGGCCCACTACGAGGGCATCAAGGCCTTCTCCGAGACCGACTTCACCGAAGACCTGAAGAAGATCGACGTGCCGACCCTCGTGATGCACGGCGACGACGACCAGGTGGTGCCGATCGGCATCTCGAGCGAACTGACGGTCAAGCTGATCCAGAACGCGACGCTGAAGGTCTACGCCGGCTATCCGCACGGCATGTGCGCGACCAACGCGGACGTGATCAACCCCGATCTGCTGGCGTTCTTCAAGGGCTGAGGCCGGCGCGGGTCGGGCGGCGGCCTGCGCGCGCATGCGCGGCGCGGCAGGCTGCCCTGACGCGTCGGCTAACCGGTCGGCATCCGCTCGAAAGCCTGGAGCGAAGGGTCGATGGCATCCCACGCTGCCCCGCGCACGCCGTAGGTGAGCACCTGCGGCGCGAAGCGGCCGGGCTCGTCCAGGCTGCCCGCTGGGACCGCGATCAGGTCCGGCATCGCGGCAAAGCGCAGGTAGACCGGCGTTCCGCAGACCGGGCAGAAGGCGTGGAGCTTCATGCTGCCGCTGTCGCCCGCCACCTCCCACAGCCTCGCCTCGCCGGTGATCGACATCTCGGCCCGCGCGGGAAAGGTCAGGTAGGAGCCGTGCCCGGTGCCGCTGCGCCGCTGGCAGTCGCGGCACTGGCAGTGGTTCTGGAAGATCGGCGCGTGGCGGGTGGCGTAGCGGATCGCGCCGCATGCGCAGCCGCCGGTGTAGGGCTGTGTCATCGTCGTCGCCCGGTTCAGGCCGCCAGCGGCTTGGCGAAGACATCGATGCCCTGCCCCGTCTCCAGCAGGGACTTCAGGCTGGACAGCACGATCGGCCAGCCCTGCTGGATGCCCTTGGCCATCCCGCTGCCGGCCTCGAGTTCGTCGTGGGTGACGGTCAGCCGCACCATCTCCTGGTAGGCCTCGACGTCGAAGCGCACCCGGCTGTAGCTGGCCGGATCGTCGGCCTGGGCGGGGCTCGCCCAGGTGACGACCAGGCGCGTCGGCGGCACGACCTCGACCACCTTGCCCAGCACGTTGACCGTGCGCTGCGCGTTGGCGCGCACGTGCTCCCAGGTCGAACCGGGCTTCCAGTCGGAGACGTTCTCGTGGCCCCAGTAGCGCCGGGCGATCTCAGGGCGGGTGATGGCCTCGAACACCTTTTCCGGCGTCGAGCGGATGTAGGTCACGTAGACGAAGCTGGTCTTCTCTTTGCTCATGGTCAGTCTCCTTCGAGTTCCTTCTTCAGGTCGTGCAGCAGGCTGAGCCGCTGGCGTTCGAATTTCCGCACCCATCGCTCGTAGACCTCGTGCAGCGGCACCGGGTTGATGAAATGCAGCTTCTCCCGGCCACGCCACACGGTGCTCACCAGGTTGGCCGCCTCCAGCAGCCCGATGTGCTGCGCGGCGGATTGCCGCGCCATGTCCAGGTGCTCGCAGAGTTCGCCCAGCGTCTGCCCGTTTTTCTCGTAGAGCAGGTCGAGCAGCTTTCTGCGCGTCGGGTCGCCCAGTGCCTTGAAAACCTTGTCAGCGTCCATTCGTCGTGTGTGTGCGTCGGGCCATAATATGCAGGCAAACACCTGCATGTCAAGCCCACCGCCTAATCCAGCGACGCGCGCCGGAACTCGGCGTAAGCGGTCGGCCGGAAGCTGGCCACCGGCACGCTCTGCTCTTCGTGCGGCAGGGAGATCCGGACGCTGCCCGCTTCGCGCACCCAGCAGCCACGGGTCGTCTGCCCATCCCAGGTGGCCAGGAAGCAGACCCGCCGCGGCGCCGGGCAGCCGTCATGGGCGTCGGTCAACTGCAGCAGGCGCAGCGGGCTTCCATCGGCCACGAAGAGGACGCTGGGGGCAAGGTCGCAGCCGGCCAGGCCGGTGCAGCACACCAGCACGGCGAGAACGGATTCCAACCACCATTTCAACGCATCGGGTTTGAACATGATTCAGGTCCAGGAATGAAAAAAGGCAACGAGCTGAACTCGTTGCCTTTGAGAGGGGCGCTTGTCGAACTGAAGCGGGCTAGCTGCCCCACATGATTCGACCGCGCCGCCCGAAGGCAACGAAGGTGCGAAGGCTAGGGATCGACAGGTGCGGGAACATGGTGGGGGCGTTCATGGGCAGGGATTGAAGGGAAGTCTAGGCAGCGGGCCGGCGACTGTCTACGTAAAAATTGCCAGACTGCCGTGGCGCTCGCGCGCCATCGCGCTTCGCCGCCCCGGCGCCCTCGGTATCATCACCTTCGAATTAATTAAGCAATCAAACATGAAGACAGCGGACAGGCCCGCCAAAGCCAAGCAAGCGGCGATCAAGCACAAGGGACCCGGGCGTCCGGAAGGCGCGAGCGTCGTGCGCGACGAGATCCTCGATGCGGCCGAAGAGATGTTCGCGAACCTCGGCTTCGCCGGCACCACGCTGCGCGAAGTCGCCACCCGCGCCAAGGTGACGCAGGCCCTGATCAGCTATTACTTCGGCTCGAAGTTCGGACTGTTCGAGGAAGTCTTCCTGCGCCGCGGCCAGGTGATCTCGCAGCAGCGCCTCGAGAACCTGGAGGCGATGCGCGCGGCCGGCAAGCCGAACGTGCGCGGCATCGTGCGCGCCTTCCTGCTGCCGACGCTGACGCTGCGCGGCACGCCGCAGGGGCGGGCCTTCCTGCGCTTGCAGGCCCGGCTGCACACCGAGCCGCCGGAGATCTCGTACAAGCTGCGCACCGACGCCTACGGCGGTTCGACCCGGCGCTATGTCGAGGTGCTGCGCGAGGCACTGCCGAAGCTGGGCGAGCTCGATGCCTACTGGCGCGTGACCCTGATGATCGGCACCTACCTCTATGCCTTCTCCGACACCCACCGGATGGAGGAGATGACGCCCAAGGGCCTGTACGACCCCGAGGACACCGAGGCGCTGATCGACCAGGTGACCCGCTTCGTGGTCGGCGGCTTCGAGGCGCGCTGAACGCCGGTGCGGCTAGGAAAGCCGCTCACGCAGTTCGGCCAGGCGCATCACGTCGCCGTACTTCTGCCCGATGTCGAACAGGCTCGCATCGTGCGGCGCGATCGCGCGGTCGCCCACGCAATCGGACAGCACGACCGGCGCGAAGCCCCAGCACATCGCATCCACCACGCTGGCGCGCACGCAGCCGCTGGTGACGCAGCCCGCCACCAGCAGGGTCCGCACGCCGCGCTGCGTCAGCCAGGGCGCCAGCGTGGTGCCGAAAAAGGCCGACGGCACGTTCTTGCGCACCACCAGCTCGCCGGCACGCGGCGCGAGTTCGGCCACGATCGCGCTTGCCGGCGAATGCCCCTTCAGGCCCAGCATGCCCGGCACCTTCTGGCTGAAGATGTTGGCGTCGCCGTCGTCGTCGGCGTAGACGATGCGGCTGTGCGCCACCGGCCAACCGCGCTCGCGCGCCAGCGCCAGCAGCGGCACGGTGCGCGCGATCGCCGGTGCGATGTTGCCGCCGCCGAACAGCGCCGGGTCCGCGAAGCCGTTGACGAAGTCGACGATCAGCAGGCCGACGGGCGGCCGCACGCCGAGCCCGGCGCCGAAGCCCTGGCGCCGATAGACCTGCGATTCGTCATGCATGCGCGGCGCCCTCCCCGGCGGCCATCAGTTCCTCGACCACCTTGCCGTCGCGCACCACCTGCAGCGCGTCGACGAAGACGTCGCAGCGGCGCATCGGGATGTCGATGTGGCAGGCCGTGGTGCGGCTGCCGCCGGCCTCGTTGTTCGGGCCGAGCGAGAACAGGAAGTTGCCGCTGACCGCGCGGGCGTCCATGCCCAGCGTGGCTTCGCGGTCGTAGAGGCCGAGGGTCGACCAGTAGGCCCGCTTCTGCAGTCCCCAGCCGATGTGCGAGATGGCATAGGCCTCGGGGTCGGCGAAGGATTCGATGTACTCGCCGAGCAGCTCGGCCTCGGCGCCGCCTTCGATGCGGGTCACGAAGCCGTGCTCGACCGTGAGCTCGATGGCTTCGCCGACATAGGACTTCATCGGCAGCAGCACGTCGCCCTTGGCGAGCACGATGCGCCCCTGCGCCCCGCCCTCGTTGGGCCAGGTGAAGGCGAAGCCGCTGGGCCAGTGGTCCCAGCGCCCAGGGCGGTCGACGAAGCCGTATTCGGCCGTCACCGGGTAGTCGCCGAGCGGGCAGCGCAGGTCGGTGCCGCCGGGCGAGGTCACGCGCATTTCCTTGCGGCCCTCGAGCAGCGCCACGCCGGCCTGCACGCGGTGGTAGTCGGCCATCGTCGGCACCATGCGCAGCAGCACCTCGGGCGGCTCGACGGCCAGCAGAATCCTGGTGCCGCCCGCCAGGATCTCGTGCTGCTCGGGCGAGAACAACAGGGTCATCAGGTCGAGCACCAGGTCGCTGGCCTTGAGCGCCGCGATGGCGGCCCGGTTGCCGGTGAGCGGCGTGGTGCCGAGGTAGGCCAGCGTGTCGCGGCTCAGCGATTTCTCGCCGTTGACCGGCGGCAGGTCGAGCCGGCTGACGCAGGCGCCGAGCATGGTGGCGGCGGTGATCGCGCAGCGCAGCGTCTGCGGATGCGTGTGGTCGCTGGTGAGCACGGTGACGGCGTCGCCGGCACGCAGCTTGGAAAGCGCGAGGACCTGGGTCCAGGCGCGGATCAGGTCGGTGTCGCTGACTGCCATGGTTTCTCCTTGGGTGTGCGGTTCAGTCGAGGGGATGGCCGAGGAAGTCGCCGAAGGCGCGGTGGAAGCCGTCTTCGTTGTCCCACGGGATCATGTGGCCGGCGCCGGCCACGCGCACTTCGCGCAGCGACGGCGCCAGCGCGCGCAGCTCGTCGACCTCCGCTTCGCGCACCACGTCGCCGCGCTCGGCGGTCATGAGCAGCAGCGGCACCGCGATGCGCGGCAGGTCGGCATGGATGTCGTCGGACTGGAAGTCGTTGAAGCTGGCGACGATCGCGCGCTCGTCGCAGGTGTGCAGCCACTGGGCGCGCAGGCGCAGCTGCGCTTCGCTCCAGGTCGGGCAGAACCCGCGCATCTGTTCGAGCGAGATGCCCTGGCGCGCGAGCCGGATCGAATCCACGTACCACGGCAGCTGGGCCGGATAGGGCCGCCGGCCCGGCCCCGACACGGGCGGATCGACCGCGACCAGGCGCGTGAGTCCGTCCGGCCGCCGGCCGGCCGCGCGAAGGCCGATGCGCCCGCCCATCGAATGGCCGACGAAGGCATAGCGGCGCAGCCCGAGGGCCTGGGCGAACGCGATCGCGTCGGCGGCCTGGGCATCGAGCCCGTAGTCGAGCGCCGCCGACGCCTCGCTCAGGCCGCGCCCGCGGATGTCGAGGACGTAGGTATCGAAGTGGCGCCCGAAGCGCTCGGCCACGAAGCCCCAGGTGACGGCGGGGCTGGTGATGCCGGGCAGCAGCACGACGGCATCGCGGCCGGCGCGCTCGCCCTGCGTGCCGCCGTAGCGCAGGTAGTGCTGGCGGATGCCGTTGGCATGCACGTGGGCGCCGTGGAGGAAGGTGCTTCCGCTCACCGCAGGCCTCCCTCGCGCACTGTCGAGTAGGCGCCGGACAACAAGGCCCCCGCACCGGGCACCACCTGCTCCAGGCCGAGCGCGCCGAGCATCGCGAAGGTGGTCGCGACCGCAGCCGTCACGACCGGCTTGCCGGTCGCGGCCTCGACCTGTGCGATGGCCGCGAGCGACGGCATCTGCACGCAGGCCGACAGCACGATCGCGTCGACCCCGTCGGTGTTCATGCCGGCGACGATGCCAGGCAGCTCGCGCGGATCGTGCCGGCCGACCTCGAGGTTGTCGGGGATCTCGAGCGCGCGCCAGTCGACCACCTCGAAGCCCTCGTGCTCGATGTAGTCGACCACCATCTTCGTGAGCGGCACCATGTAGGGCGCCACCAGCGCGATGCGCCTGGCGCCGATCACGCGGAGCGCATCGACCAGGGCGCCCGCGCTGGTGACCACCGGCGCAGCGCCCAGGTTGCTTTCGGTGGCCGCCCGCAAACGCGACTCGGACTGCCTGTGGTAGCCGCGGCCCATCGCCATGATGGCCACCAGGCAGGCATAGCCGAGCACGTCGACGCGGGCGTCGCTGAGTTCGAGCGCGCAGCGGTCGGATTGCGCATCCATCGCGGCCAGCTCGTCCTTGTTGACGTGCTTCATGCGCATGCGCGCCGAGTGGAACGTGAAGCGCTCGGGCCGGACCTGCTCGCGCAAGCGCAGCATCGCGGGAATCTCGGTCTCCATGGTGGTGTTGGAACTCGGCACGATCTGGCCGATGCGGTAGTTCTTCGTCATCTGCTTTGCTCCCGGTTCAGGCCAGCGAGGCTTCGGTGTCGAAGCGCTCGACGCAGCGCGTCGCGTCGTACTCGTAGACCCACTCGGCCTTGATCCCGACCGCATTCGGATTGCTGGCCTGCTGCTGCTGGAAAGCCAGGTCGCGCTCGCGCTGCTCCTCGGGCGTCGACAGGTGGTAGGTGCGGCCGCGCTCGCGGGCTTCGAGCTGCACGCGCGCGGTGCGCGGGCGCCGCTCGGCCTCGTAGGCACGCAGCGCGGCGTCCCGGTCGGTGCCGAAGTGCGCCAGCGCGGCAGCCAGCACGTAGCCGTCCTCGATCGCCATCGCGGCGCCTTGCGACAGGAACGGCAGCATGGGATGCGCCGCGTCGCCCAGCAGCGTGACGCTGCCCTGCGACCATTGCGCCATCGGATCGCGGTCGAACAGGCCCCACTTGAAGATCTGCGAGGTGTCGGTGCGCTCGAACAGCTCGATGATGTTCGGATGCCAGCCCGCATAGGCGGCCAGCAGTTCCTCGCGCGTGCTCGGCTCGGTCCATGACTCCGCCACCCAGTCGGCGCTCTCGTTGACCGCCACGATGTTGACGGCCGCGCCGCCCTTCACGTAGTAGGTGACGATGTGCGCCTTCGGGCCCATCCAGAACGAGGCGTCGGGGCTGACGAAAGGCAGCGGATGCTGCGCCACCGGCACCAGCGCGCGCCAGCACATGTGGCCGGTGAAGCGCGCATCGGTCTTGCCCCAGAGCGCATCGCGCACCGCCGAATGGATGCCGTCGGCGCCGACGATCAGGTCCGCCTCGAAGTTGCTGCCGTCGTCGAACAGCGCCACCGCCTGGTCGCCGCGCTGCGTGACGCCGGTGCACTGCACGTTGAAGCGCACGCGGTCGGCCGGGATGCCTTCGCACAGGATCGCGTGCAGGTCGGCGCGGTGCACATGGTAGAAGCCGGCACCGAACAGCCGCGGGCAGACGTCCTTCAACGGCGTGCGGAACAGCTCGCGCGCATCTTCCCAATTGCGCCCGACCATGGCTTCGGGCAGGAAGCCGATGCGCGCCAGGCCGTCGCCGACGCCGAGCGCCTGCAGCACCTTGGCGGCGTTCGGCGTCATCTGGACGCCGGCGCCGATCTCGCCGAAGGCTGGCGCCCGCTCGAACAGATGGGCGTCGATGCCGCGCAGCCGCAGTGCGCGCGCCAGGGCCACGCCGCCGATGCCGGCGCCGACGATGCCGACGCGGATTGCTCTACTCATACTCGAATCTCCAGAATAAATAAACGATCAATTAATTCAAGGACGGGACGGCGAAGACGCCGGCGCAGCGCGCCGGCCGCCTTGCTCAGCCGCCCAGGTAGGCGCTCAGGAGCCCCGGGTCCTCGAGCAGCCCCGCGGCATCACGCTCGGCGACCACGCGCCCCGTTTCGAACACATAGGCGCGCGACGCCACCGACAGCGCGTTGTGCACGTTCTGCTCGACCAGCAGCACGGTGACGCCGTGCTGGTTGATCTCGCGCACGAACTCGAACACCTCTTCGGCCATGCGAGGGCTCAGGCCCAGGCTGGGCTCGTCGAGCAGCAGCAAGCGGGGCTCGGACATCAGCGCCCGGCCGATGGCCAGCATCTGCTGCTCGCCGCCGCTGAGCGTTCCGGCCAGCTGGCGATGCCGCTCCTTGAGCCGGGGAAAGCGGTGGTAGACGACGCCCACGCGCTTCTCGATCTCGGCGGCCGACTTGCACAGGTAAGCACCGAGCGCGAGGTTCTCGTACACGCTCATGGCCGGCCAGACATGCCGTTCTTCGGGCGATTGGGCGATGCCCAGCCCGACAATGCGGTCGGCCGCCATGCCGCCGATCTGCTGCCCATCGAAGCGGATCTGGCCGCGCGTGGGCCGCAGCAGGCCGGACACCGCCCGCAGCGTGGTGCTCTTGCCGGCGCCATTGGCGCCGATGAGTGCGACCACTTCGCCGGCGCGGATCGTCATGTCGACGCCATGCAGCGCTGCGGTCTTGCCGTAGCTCACGTGCAGGTCCTCGAGTTCGAGCAGGTTTTCGCCCTGTCCGCGGATCGATGCGGCCATCATGATTTCTTCCCCCCGCCCAGATAGGCTTCGATGACACGCGGATCGGCCTGCACCTGCGCCGGCGTGCCCTCGGCGAGCTTCTCGCCGAAGTGCATCACGACCACGCGGTCCGACACGCCCATGACCAGTCCCATGTTGTGCTCCACGATCAGGATCGACTGGACGAAGCGCCCCCGCAGCTGCTTCAGGATTTCGCCGAACCGCCTCGCCTCATGGCTGTTGAGGCCGGCGGCCGGCTCGTCGAGCATCAGGATCTCGGGCTTGGCCGACAGCGCCAGCGCGACTTCGAGCAGCCGAAGCTCGCCGCACGACAGCATGTGGGCCGGCACGTTCATGCGTTCCGACAGGCCCATCGTGTGGACGATCTGCTCGGCGCTCTCGCGCACTTGGCGCTCGGTGGCGCGCACCTTCGAGGTCGGGAAGAAGGTGCACCACAGCGACTGCTTGGCCTCGAGGTAATGACCGGTCAGCACGTTCTCGAAGACGGTCAGCGACTTCAGGATGTTGGTCTTCTGGAAGCTGCGCACGATCCCCCGGCGCGCCATGCGGAAGGGCTTCTCGCCGGTCACTTCCTGGCCGCCGTAGCGGACGCTGCCGCCGCTCGGCGTGTAGAAGCCCGTGATCAGGTTGAAGCAGGTGGTCTTGCCCGCGCCGTTGGGCCCGATGAGCCCGACGATCTCGCCGGCATGGACGTCGAAGCTGATGTCCTTGACGGCCTTGATCCCGCCGAAGGACTTGCCCAGCCCACGGACCTCGAGCGAGCCGCCGCCGGCGGCCAGTGCCGCGGCGCTCATGCGGGCCTCCCGGCGGTGCGTTGCGCGGGTGCAGCGGGCTGCGCCACCTCTTTCGCACGGGTCTCGCGCCGCTGCGTGATGAAGCCCATCAGGCCGCGCGGAAGGAACAGCACGATGGCGATCACGGCCAGGCCGAAGAGCGACAGCCGCAGCTCCTTCGTCTCGCGCAGGTATTCCTCCAGGAAGGTCACCAGCAAGGCGCCGATCAGCGGTCCCACCAGCGTGCCCTTGCCGCCGATCAGCACCATGATGATCATGCTGACCATGAAGGCGAAGCGGAACACCTCGGGCCCGACGAACGAGATGTAGTGCGCATAGAAGCCGCCCGCCATGCCCGACAGCAAGGCGCCGAGCACCAGCGCGAGCATCGAGTAGGTCAGCGGGCGGATGCCGATCGATTGCGCGACGTAGCGGTTCTCGCGCACCGCCACCGCGGCGCGGCCGGCGTTCGAGTTCACGAAACGGAACGACAGGTACAGCGCCGCGGCCAGCAGCAACCAGGCCAGCGCGTAGTAGAACTGCTTCGCGCCCAGGTTGCCGGCCTCGGCCAGCAGGGCGGGCTGCGGCACGCCGGCGATGCCCATCGGCCCGTTGGTGAGCGCGATCCAGTTGTCGGCCACCAGGCGCAGCACTTCCGAGAACGACAGCGTGACGATCACGAAGAACGGCCCCTGCAGCCGCAGCGTGATGGCGCCGATGACCACGCCCATCACCGCCGCGAGAAGCCCCGCGACCGGAATGGTGGCCCAGACCGGCCAGCCGTAGCGGGTCGCCAGGATGGCCGCGGCATAGGCGCCGGTGCCCAGGAAGGCGGTGTGGCCGAGCGAGAACTCGCCCACGTAGCCGACCACCAGGTTGAGGCTGGTGGCCAGCACCGCGTAGAACAGCACCATGATCGCGATGTGCAGCACGTACTGGTCGCGCACCACCAGCGGCACCAGGGCAGCCAGCGCCATCAGGGCCAGCAGGCAACGTTTTTCGAATCTCATGCGCGCTCCGCTCGTTTGGCAAACAGGCCGTAGGGCCGGAAGACGAGGGTCAGGATCACCAGCACGAAGCCGATGATGTCGACCCAGCCGGTCGCCACGTAGCCACCCCACAGCGCCTCCGAAACGCCGAGCAGAAGCCCGCCCGCGATGGCGCCGGGAAAGCTGCCCATGCCGCCGAGGATCACGACCACGAAGGCCTTCATGCTCACCAGGCCGCCCACCGACACCTGGGCCGAATAGATCGAGCCGAGCAGCATGCCGGCCAGCGACGCGATGACAGTGCCCATGGCGAAGGTGCTGGCGTAGACATTGGCGGTGCGGATGCCGACCAGCCGGGCCGCCATCGGGTCCTGGAAGGTGGCGCGCATCGAGCGGCCGAGCCGGGTCTTGTGGATCGTCAACCAGGCCGCGAGGATCAGCAGCGCGCAGACCGCGACCGCGAACAGCCGCAGCTTGGTCAGCACGATCGGGCCGAGGAACACCGGGCCCGCCGAGATCGGCGCCTCGACCTTCAGCGGGGCGGTGCCGACCATCAGCAAGGCCGTGTTGGCCAGGAAGATCGACAGGCCGATGGTCAGCAGGATCCCGGGCTCTTCGCCCTGGTCGCGGATGCGTTCGATCAGCAAGCGGTCGATCAGCCAGCCGAAGGCGCCCATGGCGACGGCGACCAGCAGCAGGCCGCTGAAGAAGTCGAGCCCGAGCCGCGTCGTGGCCCACCAGCCCATGACGCCGCCGAGCATGTAGAGCTCGCCGTGGGCGAAATTGACGACCCGCATCAGGCCGAGGATCAGGGTCAGTCCCAGCGCCGACAAGGCGTAGAACGAACCCGTCACCAGGCCGTTGACGAGGTACTGTGGCAGCAGTTCCATCTTGGCGTTCCTTCGCGGCCGGCCTCAGGGCTTCTCGGTCGCCGCTTCGGCGACCACGCGCGGTTCCTTGTTGGCGATCTGCACCAGCACGACGTCGAAGCCGTAGCCTTCGCCCTTGTCGGTGAAGCGGAAGCGGCCATTGGGCGCGGTGTAGTCGGTCTTGCGCAGGGCGTCGCGCACCGCCTCGGGCTCGGCCTTGCCGGCGCGGGCGATGGCTTCCACCATGATGTTCAGCGCGTTGTAGCCGGCGGCGCCGTACTTGCCCGGCTTCTCCTTGTAGCTCGCGCGGTAGCGCTCGACGAAGGCCTTGTTGGCTTCGCCGGGCAGGCTCGAGGCGTAGGGCACCGCGGCGTAGATGCCCTCGGAGGCGTCGCCGGTCAGGCCGACGAAGTCGGCCGTGGCCCACGAGCCGACGCCGAAGATCTTGGTCTTGAGACCGAACTCCTTGAACTGCTTCACGAGGATGGCGCCGTCCTGTGTCTCGGCGGCCACGAACACGCCGTCGGCATTGCTCGCCCGCAGCTTGGTCAGCAGCGTGTAGAAGTCGGTCGCACCGTGGTCGAAGTATTCCTTCATGACGGTCTTGACGCCGAGCGCGCTCAGGTCCTTCGAGAAGTCCTCCACGCCGCCGCGGCCCCAGTCGTCATTGACCCCGATGTAGGCCACGGTCTTGAGCTGCAGCTTCTCGGCCAGGATCTTGCTGAAGGTCTTCGACATCAGGCGGTCGGTCTCGGCCGAGCGGAAGAAGTACTGCATCCCCTTCTCGGTCAGATCGGCCTTGGACGACACGCCAGTCAGCAGCGGCACCTTGTACTTCTCGGCCACCGGCATCACGGCCGCGGTGGCCGAACTGCAGAAGGCGCCGGCCAGCGCCACCACCTTGTCGCGCTGGATCAGCTTCTCGGCCGCATTGACCGAGTTGGCGGGCTGGCACTGGCCGTCCTCGATGACCAGCTCGATCTTGCGGCCGAGCACGCCGCCGGCCGCATTGCGGCGCTCGACGGCCAGCTTGGCACCGCTCACGAAGGCCTGGCCGTTGTAGGCCACCGAGCCGGTCAACGGCTCGATGACACCGATCTTGATGGACTCCTGGGCCGTTGCCATGGACGCCAGGCCCAGGGCCAGGCCGGTGGCACAGGCGGATTTGAACAACTTCAGCATCGACGAATCTCCTTCGAAACAAGCAGTGATGACGCCGCCGGCAAAGCCTTCGGCACGAACATAATTAAACGCTCAATTAATTGTGAGGCCGAGGATAGCACCCCTCGGGATGCACCGTTTCAGGGTTAGCTCTGTGCCCTCGAATTAATTAAACGGTTAGCAAGCAAGGAGGATGCCAACAGAGGCGAGTCCGGCCTGGGCGGTGGTGGCGGCGAAGTAGGTCGGGCCGCCCACGGTCACAGAAACGATTGCCGACCGAGTTGCTCGAACGGATCTGGGCCGGATTGGCGCTGAAGCCGTTGGTCACCGCGCCTTGCGACGTGAATCCGCTGTCGAGAGGATCAGATGGGTCCCGACGCTGTGGATGCCGAAGGGGTCGGGCCGAGACCGAGTCTTTTTCATTCCGAGCTTTCTCCACACCCCCGGGGATTGCCCCGCTCTTGCTGCGCGATGAAGGCCCGGACCTCGGGGTAGACCTGCTCGCGCCAGCGGCGGCCGCTGAAGATCCCGTAGTGGCCGGCGCCCTCGACCTCGAAATGCCGCCGCGCCTCGGCCGAGACCCCGGTGCACAGTTCGTGCGCGGCGCGGGTCTGGCCCGAGCCCGAGATATCGTCCAGCTCGCCCTCGACCGTCAGCAGGCCGGTCGAATGGATGTCCTGCGGGCGCACCGGCTCGCGCTCGCCGGCGGGGTTCCTGACTTCCCAGGTGCCGTTCACCAGGTCGAACTTCTGGAACACCGTTCGAATCGTCTCCAGGTAGTAGTCGGCGTCCATGTCGAGCACGGCGTTGTACTCGTCGTAGAACTTGCGGTGCGCCTCGGCGCTCGCGTCATCGCCCTTGATCAGGTTCTCGAAGTAGTCGCAGTGGCTGCTGGCGTGGTTTTCCGGGTTCATCGCGACGAAGCCGGTGTGCTGCAGGAAGCCCGGATACACGCGCCGCCCGGCGCCCGGGAAGCCGTCCGGCACCCGGTAGATCACGTTGCTCTCGAACCACTCGAAGCTCTTGTTCATCGCCAGGTTGTTGACCGCGGTGGGCGATTTGCGGGCGTCGATCGGTCCGCCCATCATGGTCATCGACAGCGGCGTCTTCTCGCCGCGGCTGGCCATCAGGGACACCGCGGCCAGCACCGGCACCGTCGGCTGGCAGACGCTGATCACGTGGCAGTTGCCGTACTCGGCCTGCAGGTGGCGGATGAAGTCCTCGACGTAGTGGACGTAGTCGTCCAGGTGGAACTCGCCTTGCGACAGCGGCACCAGGCGCGCGTTGGTCCAGTCGGTGATCCAGACCTGGTGGCCCTGCAGCAGGGTGCGCACGGTGTCGCGCAGCAAGGTCGCATAGTGGCCCGACAGCGGCGCCACCACCAGCACCACCGGCTGGCTCTTGAGCGTCTTCAGGGTTTCCGGCTGGTCGGTGAAGCGCTTGAAGCGGCGCAGCTGGCAGAACGGCTTCTCAATCTCGACGCTTTCGTGGATCACGACCTCGTGGCCGTCGACCTTGACGGTCTTGATGCCGAACTCGGGTTTCTCGTAGTCCTTGCCCAGCCGGTACAGGAGGTCGTAGCCGGCGGCCATGCGCTGGGCCATCGGCGTCTGCCCGAGCGCTGCGCCCTGGCCGTAGAGTTTGGACGCGGCCTGTGCGAAGTCGGCGAACGGCTCCATGAGGGAGCGCTGGGTTTCATGCAGGTGATAGAGCATGGCGACGGTTCCTGGGCTGGATGATCGGGCCGGCGATCAGCGCGGGCCGAACGCGGGTTTGCGCTTTTCGAGAAACGCGGCCATGCCTTCGATCTGGTCCGCGGTCCCGAACAGCGAGTGAAACAACCGCCGCTCGAACATCACGCCGTCCGACAGGCCCGACTCGAAGGCGCGGTTCACGCACTCCTTGGCCGCGATCACGCTGAGCCCACCCAGCGCGCAGATCGCGGCCGCTGCTTCGAGCGCCTCGTCCATCAAGCGCTCGACCGGGACGATGCGTGCCACCAGCCCGGCGCGCTCCGCCTCCCGGGCATCCATCATCCGGCTCGTGAGCACCAGGTCCATGGCCTTCGACTTCCCGACCGCCCGCGGCAGGCGCTGCGTGCCCCCGGCGCCGGGGACGATGCCGAGCCGAATCTCGGGCTGCCCGAACCTGGCGTTCTCGGCCGCGATGATGAAGTCGCACATCATCGCGAGCTCGCAGCCGCCGCCGAGCGCGAAGCCCGCCACGGCCGCGATGACGGGCTTGCGGATACCGCGGATCGTCTCCCAATTGCGCGTGATGAGATCCTGCCCATAAGCCTTGGCGAAGTCGTGCGGTGCCAGCGCGGCCACATCGGCGCCCGCGGCGAAGGCCTTCTCGCCACCGGTGATGACGATGCAGCCGATGCCATCGTCGGCATCGCAGGCCCGCAGCGCCGTGCCCAGTTCGTCCATCAGCTGATCGTCGAGTGCATTCAGTTGCCTGGGGCGGTTCAGCGTGATGACGGCGGTTCGGCGCACCGTGTCACCGTGCTCGGCCATCAGGAGGGTCTCGAAGGGCATGGCAGGTTCCTGGTGGGCAGTCATTCGGCGCGCTGCTTCACGTAGCGGCCCGGTGCGTCCTCGATCGGCGCGTGTTCGGTGTTTCCGAGCCGCTGGCGCGCGACCACCTGCTTGCCCTCGAGCGGCTTGAGCCATTGGCGCCAGTGCTTCCACCAGCTCCCGGGTGTCTCCTGCGCGCCGGCGAGCCAGGCGTCGGCCGATTCGCCTTGCGCCGCGCCGGTCCAGTAGCTGCGCTTGTCCTTCGACGCCGGATTGATGACCCCGGCGATGTGCCCGCTCGCGCCGAGCACGAACTGCGACTTGCCGCCGACCAGTTGCGTGGTCTGGTAGGCCGATCGCCAGGGAACGATGTGGTCCTCCTTGGTCGCGAGGACGTAGCAGGGCATGTCGATGCGCCCGAGATCGACCGCCGTCTCGCACATCGTGAGTCGGTCCGGCTCGCGCAGGTTGTTCTCGAGGTACATGTTGCGCAGGTACCAGGCGTACATCGGCCCCGGCAGGTTGGTCGCGTCGGCGTTCCAGTAGAGCAGGTCGAAGGCGGCGGGGCTCTTGCCCTTGAGGTAGTTGCCGATCACGTAGGGCCAGATCAGGTCGTTGGCGCGCAGCGACTGGAACACGAAGCCCAGCTCCGCGCCGGCGTAGATGCCGCCGCGACCGATCGTGGCCTCGCGCTGCGCCACGCCCTGGGCGTCGACGAAGACGCCGAGGTCGCCCGGCTCCGCGAAGTCGAGCATGGTGGTCAGGAAGGTTGCGCTGGCCACACTCCGGTCCCCTTGCGCGCGCAGCACCGCCAGCGCGCTCGCGAGGATGGTTCCGCCGACGCACCACCCCACCGCGTTGACCTTGTCGGCCCCGCTGACGGCCAGTGCGACCTCGATGGCGGCCATCGCGCCGAGCACCAGGTAGTCGTCCCAGGTGACGTGGCCCAGATCGGGGCCGGGGTTGCGCCACGACACCAGGAACACCGTCTGGCCCTGCTCGCAGGCGAAGCGCACGAAGGAGTTTTCGGGCTGCAGGTCCAGGATGTAGAACTTGTTGATGCATGGCGGCACGATGAGCAGCGGACGCACCGCGACTTTCTCGGTCATCGGCGCGTACTGGATCAGCTGCATCAGCGGGTTCTCGTAGACCACCGCGCCTTGGGACACCGCCACGTTGCGGCCGATCTCGAAGGCGCTCTCGTCGGTGATGGAGATGCGTCCCTTGCCGAGGTCGTCGACCAGATGAGTCAGGCCCGCCGCGACGCTCTGGCCGTTGGACTCGAGCGCCAGTTTCAGCACCTCGGGGTTGGTGCCGGCGAAGTTGGCCGGGCTCATCGTGTCGATGAACTGCCGCATGAAGAAGCGCAGCTTGTGCTTGTCCGCCGCTTCGAGCTCGGCCGCATCGGCCAGCTCGCCGAGGAGCCGGGCGTTCAGCAGGTAGTTCTGCTTGAGCAGGCTGAACCACGGATGGCCGCTCCAGGCATCGCCGTGGAAACGCCGGTCGCCGCGCTCGGCGTCGACCACGGCGGCCGATTGCGTGCCGCCGCTGGCGAGCCAGCCGGCCCAGAGCGCCGCCTGCTGTTGCCAGTACTGCCCCTGGGCCTGCGCAAGCTGCGTGGGATCCACCCCCGTGCCGGCGCCTGCGCCGAACAGGCGCGTACCGGATTCGACGAAGCCCCGGACAAACTCGTCCGGCATGTTGAACGGCGAGCGCATGCGGTCCGCCTAGCGCGCTGGCCGGGAAGTCGGCATGACGATGGCGTCGCCGTCGATCACCACCTTGCCCTCCACCGTGCAGATCGTGGTCAGCGTGACGCGCTTCTTCTCGGCCGACAGTTCCTTGACCGTCACCGTGGCCTGCACGGTATCGCCCGGCCGCACCGGCGCCTTGAACCGCAGGTTCTGGCCGAGGTAGACCGTGCCGGGTCCGGGCAGCCGCCCGGCGATGGCGGCCGAGATCACGCTGGCACTGAGCATGCCGTGCGCGATCCGGCCCTTGAATTGGGTCGTGCGCGCGAACTCCTCGTTGATGTGCACGGCGTTGTTGTCGCCCGAGGCCGCGGCGAACAGGACGATGTCGGCCTCGGTGACGGTCTTCGCGAAGGTGGCGTGCATGCCGATCTCGAGGTCTTCGAAGTCGTAGCCGTTGAGTCGATTCATGGCGTTGTCCTGTGACTGTGTAGATGGGAGCGGCGCTTCAGGCCGCCACTTGCTCGGCCTCGGCCTCGCGCATCGGGGCGGCTTGCTCGACCGGGGTCGGCCGCACGAACGCCTGCATGCGCTGCTGCTGCAACTGCCTGGCCGCGGCGACGCTCTTCTCCTTCACATGCCCGTAGCCCCGGATCTCGTCGGGCACGCTGGCGAGCGCCACGGCGGCGGCATGGTTGGCCGGGCTCAGGTCGCGCGTGATCGCGTCGAGCAGCGCGATGTAGTCTTCAATCAGCTGGCGCTCCTCGCGGCGCTCGTCGGTCTTGCCGAAGACATCGAGCGCGCCGCCGCGCAGACCCCGAAGGCGCGCCAGCCATCTGAAGGCCGTGCGCATCCACGGGCCGAACTGCTGCTTCAGGAGGTGACCCGTGACCGGATCGCGCCGCGAGATCGTCGGCGGCGCCAGGTTGTACTTGACCGTGTAGCCGTGCTTGAACATGCCGTCCAGCTGGGCCAGGAAGGCGGGGTCCGTGTGCAGCCGTGCCACCTCGTACTCGTCCTTGTAGGCCATCAGCTTGTAGAGGTAGCGTGCGGCGGCTTCGCCGAGCGCGGCCGTGCCCGGCGTGCGGCTGCGCTCCGCGTTCAGCACGCGTGCCACCACGGCGGCATAGCGCTTCGCATAGGCCTCGTCCTGGTAGGCGATCAGCTCCGGCACGCGGACCTCGAGCAGCCGTCGGACCTCACCCTCGCCTCCCACGGCGTCGACGATCGCACGCGCCTGCGGCGTCATCGGCGCCGGTGGCGCCGACGCGCCCGCCGAGCCGGCGCCCTTCGCGATCTCGGCCAGCACCGCCGCCCGGTCCACCACCGCCATGCGACCCCACTGGAAGGCGGCCAGCCCCATCTCGACGCCGACGCCGGCGTTGCGGATGGCCGTCTCGATGGATTCGGCCTTCAGCGGGATCGTGCCGGCCTGGTAGGCCACGCCGACCATGAAGGTGTTGGTCGCCATGCTGTCGCCGAAGAGGCCCTCGGCCAGTGCCTGCCCATCGAGGAACACGTTGTCGGCCTTGCGCGTCACGCGGTCGATGCCGGCGCTGAGCCCGCGCGTGGCCGGGAACAGCACGCGCCGGTCGGCGATCATCTGCCCCGTCGGCGTCTGCGTGGTCGACACCACCGCGATGGTGCGTTCCGGATGGCACTTGTCGAGGTTCTTGGGGTCGGTCGCGTTGAGGATGTCGAAACCCAGGTACAGGTCGGCGCGCCCGTCCGAGATCTTGTTCGAGCCGTCGAAGGGCGCGTTGGTGATCTTGATGTCCGAGATGACCGAGCCGCCCTTCTGTGCGAGCCCGGTCTGGTCGAGGCCGATGACATGCTTGCCTTCGAGGCGCGCGGCCGCGGCGATCGTCGCGGTCACGGTCACCGACCCGGTGCCGCCGATGCCCATGATGTGCACGCTGAAGCCGAAGCTCGCGTCGACCTTGGAGACCGGCTCCGGCAGCGCGCGGTCGAGCGCCGGGATGCAGCCCTTCTTCTTTTTCTTCTTCGCGCCCGCCTCGCCGGCGTCCGGCGCCGCGTTCGGCGTGATCGTCAGGAAGGAGGGGCAGAAGCCCTTCACACAGGAGAAGTCCTTGTTGCAGGAAGACTGGTGGATGCGCGTCTTGCGGCCGAACTCGGTTTCCACCGGCTCGACGCTCATGCAGTTCGACTTGACGCCGCAGTCGCCGCAGCCCTCGCACACGCGCTCGTTGATGACCGTGACTTCCACCGGCTCCTCGGCCTTGCCGCGGCTGCGTGCGCGGCGCAGCTCGGCCGCGCACTCCTGGTCGTGGATCAGCACCGTGGTGCCGGGGGTCGCCGCCAGCGCGCGCTGGGCTTCGTCGAGCCGGTCCCGATGCCATACCTGCGTGTCGCCGGCGAGGCTCACGCCCTGGTAGGCCTGCACGTCGTCGGTGGTGACGATCACCTTCTTCACGCCGTTGGCGAGCAGGTCCGACACCATGTCGGCCACCGGATGCGCGCCCATGATCTCCTGCCCGCCGGTCATGGACGTATGGGCGTTTCGCAGCAGCTTGAAGGTGATGTTGGCGTGGGTCGACGCCGCGTAGCGGATCGCGAGACTGC
This sequence comes from Variovorax davisae, assembly GCF_030316845.1. Classification (GTDB taxonomy): domain Bacteria; phylum Pseudomonadota; class Gammaproteobacteria; order Burkholderiales; family Burkholderiaceae_C; genus Variovorax; species Variovorax davisae. The sequence continues at coordinate 44,005 of NZ_JASZYS010000021.1, read as the reverse complement.
CCGAGTGGGCATACGTGCCGTCACCCATGTTCTGGAAGATGTGCGGGGTGTCGGTGAAAGGCGCCATGCCGATCCACTGCGCGCCTTCGGCGCCCATGTGCGTGCCCATGACGACGTTGCGGTCCATCCACATGGCCATCGTGTGGCAGCCGATGCCGGCCGAGACGATGCTTCCCTCGACCGCCTGGGTCGAGCTGTTGTGCGGGCAGCCCGAGCAGTACCAGGCGGTGCGCGTGGCGGTGGCGAGCTTGGCGCGCGCATGGATCTCGTCGAGGCGCCTGAGCCAGGCCTCGGCCGATTCGACGCTGGCCTTGCGCGAGAGCCGCTTGGTCAGCGCCCGCCCGATCACATCCGATTCGAACTCCCCATAGTGCGGCAGCAGCTCCTTTTCTTCCTCGTCGAACTTGCCGACGATGCGCGGCGCGTTGGCCATGCCGTAGAGCACGTTCTTGGCGAACATCTCCAGGAAGGGCCGCTTCTCCTCGATGACGAAGATCTCTTCCAGCCCCTGCGCGAAGTCGCGCACCACGGTGGGCTCCATCGGGAACAGCATGCCCATCTTGAGGATGCGGATGCCGTAGCGGCGCAGCGCCTCGTCATCCAGGCCCAGTTCCAGGAAGGACTGGCGCAGGTCGTTGTAGGTCTTGCCCGCGGTGATGATGCCGAGCCAGGCGTCGCGGTTCTCGAAGACCACGTTGTTGAGCCTGTTCTCGCGCGCGTAGCGCTTGGCGACCTCGAGGCGGCGGGTGTAGAGCGACTGCTCCATTTCGAGCGCCTCGGCACGCACGTTCATGCCGAGGTTCATGCTCGGCGTGAAGGCCTTGCCGTCGAACATCAGGTCGGGCGTGACGAAGTTCAGCCGCTCCGGCGAGACCTCGGCCGTGCCCGTGCCGTCGGCCACGTTGGTGACGATCTTCAGGCCCACCCACAGCCCGGACAGCCGCGACATGTTGTAGCCGTGCAGGCCGAGATCGAGGATCTCCTGCACATTGCCCGGGTACAGCGACGGCATGCCGACGTGGAACAGCATCGGCTCGGACTGGCTGCACAGCGACGAGCTCTTGCAGCTCGGATCGTCGCCGACCACCGCGAGCACACCGCCGTTCTTCCCGATGCCCGTGTAGTTGGCGTGCTTGAGCGCATCGCCGCTGCGGTCGACTCCGGGCGCCTTGCCGTACCACATGCCCGTGACGCCGTCGAACTTCTGCTTGCCGACCGTGTGCAGCATCTGCGTGCCCCACACGGCGGTGGCCGCGAGGTCCTCGTTGATGCCGTCGACGAACTTGATGTGGTGCTCGGCCAGCAGCTTCTCCTGCCGGATCAGCGAGGCGTCCAGCATGCCCACGGGCGAGCCGCGGTAGCCGGAGACGAACATGCCGGTCCTGAGGCCGCGCCGCGCGTCGGTGCGCACCTGGTCGAGCGTGAGGCGCACGAGCGCATCGATGCCGCCCAGGTGGATCGAGCCTTCCTCCTGGGTGAAGGGGTTGGGGATGTCTTTCTTGGTGGCCATGGGAGGGTCTTTTGGGTGGTGGGGCGACGCGATGGGGGCGGAGAAGCTCAGCGGCCGAGCGACTTGGCCGTTTCGCCGGCGATGCCCCAGTTTTCCTTGGGCAGCTCGTGGATCCAGACGCGCACGTTGGCCTTGGGCGCATCGATGGCGTCCACCAGGGCCTGGGTGACTTTCTCGATCACGGCGCGCTTCTGTTCCTCGGTGCGGCCTTCGATCATGTGGATCTGTGCGAATGGCATGGCGCTTTGCTCCTGCTGCTCAGACGAAGCGCATCGAGACCGTGCCCAGGTCCTGGAAGCGGACCGCCACGCTGTCGCCGGCCTCCACCGCGATCGCTTCGGTGACCCCGCCGGTCATGATGAAGGTCCCGGCCGGGATCTCCTGGCCGCGCTCGCCGAGGTGGTTGGCCAGCATCGCGACGGCGGCCAGCGGCTGGCCGAGCACCGCGGCGCCCGCGGCCATGCTGACGACCTCCCCATTCTTCTCGAGCACCACGCCCAGCGTGCGCAGGTCGAGCGCGGCCAGCTCGCGCATGCGCCCGCCGATCACGAAGCGGGAGGCGGAGGTGTTGTCGGCGATCACGCTCTTGAGGTCGAACTTGAAGTCGCGGTAGCGCGAGTCGATCACCTCGACCGCCGGAACCACGAAGTCGGTGGCGGCCATGACCGCGGCGACGTGGCAGCCGGGGCCCTTGAGCGGCGCCTTGGTGACGATGCAGATCTCGGCCTCGACCTTCGGATGGATCAGCTCGCAGGTCGCGATCTCGCCGCCGTCGGGCCGCGCCATGTAGTCGGCGACGAAGCCGAACACCGGGCTGGTCACGCCCATCTGCTTCATCTTGGCGAACGAGGTCAGGCCCGCCTTCAGGCCGACGATCCGGTGGCCACGGCTTTCCTTGAGGCGGCGCAGTTCGTCCTGGATCGCGTAGGCATCGCTCCAGTCCATGCCGGGGTAGTCATCGGTGATCTTGGTGACGTCGCGCGCCTGCAGTTCGGCGGCTTCGAGAAGTTCGGCGAGTCGGGTGATCTCGCTGTTGTCCAGTGTGGTCATGGTGGTGTCCTTGCTTCAGATGAATCGCACCGAGGTGCCGCCCAGGCCACCGACGCTGCAGTGGAGGCTGTCGCCGGCCTTCACCGGCACGAGGGGCGATTGCGAGCCCGAGAGAATGATTTCACCGGCCTTCAGGCCGATGCCCAGTCGGCCGAGCGTGTTCGCGAGCCACGCCACCGCGTTGACCGGCGACCCCTGCACCGACGCGCCGGTGGAGGTGCTGATGACCTCGCCGTTTTTTTCCAGCACCATGCCGGCGAGCGCCAGGTCGAGGTCGCGCGGGCTGCGCCGATGGCCGCCGAGCGTGAGCACCCCGCACGAGGCGTTGTCGGCCACCGTGTCCTGGATCTTGATCTTCCAGTCCTTGATGCGCGAATCGACGATCTCGAAGCAGGGCATCACGCACTCGGTGGCGCGCAGCACGTCGGCGGCGGTCACCCCCGGCCCTTCGAGGTCGCGCTTGAGCAGGAACGCCACCTCGGCCTCGGCCTTCGGCGCGATGAGGCTGTCGACGAGCACGGGCTCGCCCTCGTTGAAGACCATCGCCGACAGCAGCTGGCCGAAATCGGGCTGGTCGACCTTCAGCATGTCCATCACCATCTTGCTGGTGACGCCGATCTTCTTGCCGACCACGGTCTCCCCGGCCTCGATGCGGCGCTGGATCATGCGCAGCTGGATCCGGTAGGCGTCCTCGATCGTGATCTCGGGTTCGCGCTCGGTGATCGGCGCGATCGGCTTGCAGCTCAGCAGCGCTTCGTACAGCGCGTCCCCATGGCCCTGAATCTTCCTGGCTTCCATCTCTCGTCTCCCTCAGTACTTGACCATGATGTTGCGCAGCTCGGTGTAGAACTCGAGCGAGTGCACGCCGCCTTCGCGCCCGATGCCCGACTGCTTGGAACCGCCGAAGGCGGTGCGCAGGTCGCGCAGGAACCAGCTGTTGATCCAGCACAGGCCGACATCGATGCGCACGGCCAGGCGGTTGGCCCGGCCCAGGTCGCTCGTGTAGATGGAGGTCGCCAGGCCGTACGGCGTGTCGTTGGCCATGCGCACCACCTCGTCCTCGGTGTCGAAGGGCTGGATGTGGCAGCACGGGCCGAAGATCTCCTCGCGCACCACCGCGGCGGTCTCGGGCAGGCCGGTCCAGATGGTGGGCTGGACCCAGGCGCCCTCCTGCAGGTCGATCGGCATGTCGGGGATGCCGCCGCCGGTGACCACGGTCGCGCCCTCTTCGCGCGCACGCTCGTAGTACGACAGCACCTTGGCGCGGTGCTCCTGGCTCACCAGCGGCCCGATCTTCGTGGCCGGATCGTCCGGGCGTCCGGGCTTCATGCCTTCGGCCTTGGCCTTGAGCGCATGGACGAACTTCTCGAAGATGGGCCGCTCGACATAGACCCGCTCGGTGCCGAGGCAGACCTGGCCGCAGTTCTCGAAGACCGAGCGCGTCACGGTGTTGACGGCCACGTCGAAATCGCAGTCCGCGAACACCAGCGCGGCATTCTTGCCGCCGAGTTCGAGCGACACCGGCCGGATGCCTTCGGCCCCCGCCTTCATGATCGCGGTGCCGGTGCCGGTCTCGCCGGTGAAGGTGATGCCGTTGACCCGCGGATGCGAGGTCAGGAAGGCGCCGGCCGAATCGGGGCCGAAGCCGTGCACGACGTTGTAGACCCCCTTGGGCACGCCGACCTTGTTCATCACCTCGCCGAGCAGCGTCGCGGTGCTGGGGGTTTCTTCGGACGGCTTGACCACCACCGTGTTGCCGCAGGCGAGCGCCGGCCCGACCTTCCAGGTCATGAGCAGCAGCGGCAGGTTCCAGGGGCACACGACCGCGATCACGCCGCGCGGCACGCGCACCGCGTAGCTCAGCGCGTCCTTGCCGTCGGGCGTGGTCATGCGGAACGACTCGGTCGAGGCGTTCTTGATCGTGTCCGCGAAGATCTTGAAGTTGGCTGCGCCGCGCGGAATGTCGACGTGCGAGGCCAGGTGCACCGGCTTGCCGGTATCGGCGATCTCGGCCTGCAGGAAGTCGTCGAAGCGGTGGTTGATCTCGTCGGCCACGCCGTCGAGCAGCTTGACGCGGTCGTTGACCGAAAGCCGGCCCCAGTCGCCTTCGAGCGCCGCATGCGCGGCGTTCACGGCAGCGTCCACTTCGGGCCGCCCGGCCTCGTAGACCTTGCCGACCAGCGAGTTGTCGATCGGCGTGCGCTTCTCGAACACCTTGCCGCTCAGGTTGGTGGCGAATTCGCCGTTGATGAAGTTCTTGATTTCTTTCATGTCCGTCCTTTCAAATCTCCAAGTCGACCGCGTGCAGACCGGCGCGCGCGCAGGTCTCGTCCTCCTGCTCCGAACCGCCGGAGACGCCGATGCCGCCGATGACCTGCCCTTCGTGCCGCAGCGGCAGCCCGCCGCCGAAGCACACCATCCGGGGCCGCAGCGGGATCCCCTCTCGCACCGCGCCCGAGTGGGTGGCGAGCGCCTCCGTCCAGGCGCTGGTCGGCAAGCCGAAGCCCGCCGCCGTGTAGGCCTTGTCGATCGCGATGTCGATCGAGTGCAGGAAGGCGCCCGGCATGCGAACGAACGCCGCCAGGTTGCCTCCCGCGTCGACCACCGCGACGTTCACCCGGATGCCGGCCTCCTCGGCCCACCGCACCGCCCCCGATGCCGCGGTCACTGCGGCTTCCCAGTCGATGACCGCTTGCGTGATAGCCTTCTTCATCAGGTGAACACCGACAGGAAGGCTTCGTTGAGCTGGCGGTCGTGGTAGAAGATCGCCGGCCCGAGCGTCTCGTCGAACCAGGTGATGGCCGGCTTGTCGGGGTAGAAGATGTAGCCGCCCGAGAACACCTCGTTGCGGTTGCCTGAGGGGTCGAAGAAGTAGATGGTCTCGCCGCGCGTGATGCCGTGCCGCGTGGGGCCCAGATCGATCGAGGTCTTGGTGCGCGACAGGATGTCGGCCGCGCGCAGCACCTTCTCCCAGCTGCCGAGCTCGAACGACGCGTGGTGCAGCTTGCCCTTGACCGGCTGGCGGATGAAAGCGACGTCGTGCGCCTTGTTCGAGCAGCTCAGGAAGGCGGCGATCATAAAGTTCTTGTCGGCGCTCGTCATCACGCGCTCGGCGACGCTGAAGCCGAGCACCTCGGTGAACAGCTTGACGGTGCCGTCGAGGTCGTCGCCATAGAGCAGGCAGTGGTCGAAGCGCGAGGGCGCGATGCCCTTGAGGCCGTCGGGCCATGGGTCGGGGTTGATGTCCGGGCCGTCGGTGCCGCAGCCGTTGCCGACCTTGCCCTTGTCGGCATACAGCTCCATCACGTGGCCCGTGGGCACCGTGAAGCGCAAGCGCTCGCCGGTCTCCGGGTGCTCTCCCGCTGGAATCCACGTCATCTCGCTGGCGAGGCCCGAAGCCTCCACGGCGGACGCAAGCCGCTGGAGCGTCGCCGCCGAGTCGACCTTCCAGCCCATGTAGTCCAGGCCCGCCTCGTCGGCCTCGCGCAGAACCACGCTGTGATGGTCGATCTCGTCCCAGGCCTTGAGATAGACCCGGCCCTTGTCGTCACGGCCTGTTTCGACCAGGCCGAGGATATCGACGTAGTGCTTGAGTGCCGGCTTGAGTTCGAGCACGCGCATCGCGACGTGCCCGGGGCGCAGAACGCCTGTGATTGCCATCTAGTTCTCCTTGTCTGATTGCTTCATCCGCCCCTCGCCCCTGAAATCGAAGCTGAAGGACGCACTCCGGCGGGACTCGACGGCTCGTGCCATCCGTCCCACCACTTCCACCTGCATGTCACTGCGGGGCTGCACGCGGCAGGCCAGCGCATGGCCCTGCCGCTGCTCTTCCTCGCTCACCGCCGCGCGGCTCATCTTGTTCATCACGCAATCGCCCTGCAGCACCCGCACCTTGCAAACCCCGCAGCCCCCGTTGCGGCAACCGACCGGGATGCCCTTGCGGCGAAGCTGCTCCATGGCCTTGAGCAGGTTGTCTTCCCCGGCGCAGGCGTAGCTTTCGCCGGTGTTGGTGATCGTGATGCGGTAGGGCATGCCGGGGCGCTTTGCCGGCCTAGTGCCGCGCGCTCGCCGGACGCGGCTGCAGCGGCTCCGACAACGCATTGGCACGGGCAGCCGCTTCGTGCTGGGCCGATGCCGAGCGCGAATGGTTCACGAGCATCATGGCCACGGCTGCGATGACCGCGGGCACGGCGATCGCCAGGAAGTTCTTCTCGAGCGGCAGCTGCATGGCCACCAGCGAACCGATGATGATCGGCGCCACGATGGCGCCGCTGCGGCCGACGCCCAGCGCCCAACCGATGCCGGTCGACTTCACCGACATCGGGTAGAACTGGCCGATATAGGCCGAACTCACGATCTGCGTGCCGATCGTGCAGGCACCTGTCAACGCCACGAACACATACAGCAGCTCGGTCGACATCTTGTAGCCCAGCAGGGCGATCGACACCGCGGCCACCGCGTACATGCAGATCAGCACGTACTTGATGTGGAATCGGTCGGCCAGCAGGCCGCCGCCGATTGCGCCCGCGATCGCGCCGGCATTGAGCGCCAATACGAAGGACAGCGCCGAACCCAGGCTGTAGCCCGCCGTGATCATCAGCCGCGTGAGCCATGAGCTCAGCGCGTACACCATGAACAGGCACATGAAGGTGGCGATCCAGAACATGATCGTGCTGAAGCCGCGGCCTTCGGTGAACAGGTGACGGATCGGCGCGCTGTCGATCTTGTCCTCGGCCGGCACCACGAACTGGTCGTCGGCGCGAGGGATGTAGCTCGGATCGAGCCGCGACGCGATTTCCTTCAGTTCACCGGTGCGGCCCTTCGCCAGCAGGTAGGGCATCGATTCCGGCATCGACTTCAGGATGATCGGGATCAGGAGCATGGGCGCACCGGCGGCCAGGAACACCGATTGCCATCCGTAGGTCTCGATCAGCCCCTTGCCCAGCAGCGCGGCCAGGATGCTGCCCACCGAGTAGCCGCTGAACATCAGCGTGACCATGATGCTGCGGATCTTGCGGGGAGCGAACTCCGTCATGTGCGCGATCACATTGGGCATGACGCCGCCGATGCCCAGACCCGCGAAGAACCGAACGACACCGAAGGTGATCGGATCCTTCGCAAGGCCTGCGGCCGCGGTGAACACGCTGAACAGGGCGATGCAGATCGCGATCGTGCGCCGGCGGCCGATCCGATCGGCCAGCGTGCCGAGCGTGATGGCGCCGAACATCATCCCGAACAGCGCCGCGCTCACCATGAAGCCCGCGCTGGTCGGGTCGACATTCATGTCCTTCATGATCGATGGCAGCGCGATGCCCATCACCGCGAGGTCGTAGCCGTCGAACACGATGATCAGCGCGCACCAGAACAACACGAGGCCGTGAAAGCTGTTGAAGCGCGATTCGTCGGAAAGTCTGTGGACGTCGATTTGACGCATGTATGTCTCCTTGGTGGTCGTTCTGAAGGGAGCGGGCTGGGTCAGACGTGATAGAAGTCCAGCACCGAATCGATGGTGTCGTTGTGGATCACGACATGCTTCTTCAGAATCACCCAGCTGAAGCCTGCAGGCCTGAGGCGGTAGGTGACGTCGCCGTGGAAGGTCGACGACTGGCCGAAACGGTAGACATGCGTCACCCACTTGGCTTTCGCCTCGAGCTGGGAATCGGAGACCTCCTGGATCGCGACGTTGGTGACCAGGTGCAGGGTGCGCGGCATCGGCGTGGAGGCGGCCGATTTGCCGGTGCCGATGCGGAACACGCGGTCTTCGAGACCGGCACGGTTCGCGTAGTACATCAGCGACATGCCGCGCTTGGGATCGGTCGTGTAGACATGCTCCGAGTCCCATTGGGGAATGTGGAGCTCGGACTGCTCGTCGAAGAGCTCCAGGTAGTCCACCCATTCGCGGCGGTCGCACAGGTCCGCCTTGCGATAGAGAAACTGCTCGACGCTCTGTTGCAGGTCGCCCATCATTGCTTTGCTCCTTCCGCGTCGCGGCTCTTGGTGTCGAGGCCCCTGAGCAGCGCATCGCGCCAGGCGCCGTGCTGGTTGGCGTAGAGGCCTTCATGCGTCAGTTCGGTGCCTGTCAGCACCGGACGGATGCCGAGCGTCTCGGCGTTCGCGGTGCTGCCCTTGATCCACTTGTCGCAGCCGCGCGAGATGTCGTTCCACTTCTCCATACGGCCCTGGAAGCCGCGCTGCGCTTCACGGAACTCGGTCAGGTCGTCGGGCGTGCCCATGCCCGAGACATTGAAGAAGTCCTCGAACTGGCGGATGCGGTTCTCGCGGTCGGCGTCGGACTCGCCCTTGACGCCGATGCACTGGCTCAGGATCTCGGTCTTGTTCCAGGCCACCGGGCGGATGATGCGAAGCTGCGAGCTGATCTGGTCCATGAAGAACAGGCTCGGGTAGATGTTCAGGTTGCGCAGCCGGTGCATCATCCACTCCGCCTTCTGCTGCCCGTATTCCCTGACGAGGCGCGGCATCACGGTGGCGTAGCCGGGGCGGACCTCCGGGTTCGGCATCTCGCTGAAGAGCACGCTATGGCCATTGGGAAACGAGAACCAGCCGTCGTCCGTGGCGTCGTCGCCCGCCCCGAGCTTGCGGTAGTCGAGCGTGTTGGCATCCGCCGCGCCCTTCTTGGCGTTGATCTCCGCTCGGTGCGTCACCGTGGCCACGTAGTTGTAGTGCACCGTGCTCACGTGGTAGCCGTCGAGGCCGTTCTCGTTCTGCAGCTTCCAGTTGCCCGCGAAGGTGTAGTGACCCTTGCCCGGCAGCACCTCGAGTTCGCCGGTCGGCGACTGCGCGACCATGAGGTCGAGGAAGACCTTGGCATCTCCGAGGTAGTCCTCGAGCGACATGGTGCCGTCGTTGTCGAGGTTGACGAAGACGAAGCCCTTGTAGCTCGCGATGCGCGCCTTCTTGAGGTTGCGCTGCGAGAGATCGAAGCCCTCGGGGTACTCCGAGGGGGCCTTCACCTTCAGCAGCTTGCCGTCGGAACGGAAGGTCCAGGCGTGGAAAGAGCACACGAAGGTCGACTGGTGGCCGCGGCTGACGCGCGTCAGGGTCGCCCCGCGGTGCGCGCAGGCGTTGACGAGCGCGTTGAGCTGGCCGTTGCCGTCGCGCGTGATGATCAGGGGCTGCCGTCCCGCCTTCATGGTCACGAAGTTGTTGGGCTTGCTGATCTCGCTCTCGTGGCAGGCGTAGATCCAGTTCTTCTCGAAGACCATCTCCATCTCGAGCTCGAACAACTCGGGCTCGGTGAACATGGCGCGTGCCACCCGATAGATGTTTTCTTCCGGACGAAAGTCCAGGCATCCCGCGATGAACTCTCGCCAATCATTCGCTGATCTTGCAATCGACATGGTGTCTCCGTTGATGAATAGTTGCGGGCTTCAGCTGTGCTTCATCGACCTGCGCAGGACCACGGGCGCGCCGTCGGCGACCTTCCTGGTGATCCAGGTCGAGAGCGCCGAATCCATGTAGTCGGTATGGCCGGGGAACCAGCCGGCCAGTGCCCGGGCCAGCTCTCGGCCGGTCTCCACATCGCCATCGGCGACCAGCGCCCGAACCTCCCGCACCGATGCCAGCACGCGCTCGTGCTCGTCCACGTGGCAATCCCGTGCCGGGAAGGCGTAGCGGTCCATCAGGGTCTGTTCGGACGCGAAGTGGGCCTCGACGTGTGACGCGAAGGCGTCCAGGAGGGCGGCGAAGTTCTGCTCTCCGGCGCCCAGCATCGCATTCACGAGTTCAACGAACTCGTGGTGCGTGTCGTCCATGGCGGGGTGCCCGACCAGAAAACGGTCGTCCCACGCGAAATCGATCGCGACGTTCATCGATGCGCCTTGCTTGAAGAGGGATGAGAGGAGCGCGCTAGCCGATGCTCGCGGCGAACTTCTCGAAGTGGAACGAGGCCGACTTGACGTTCACGTCGCGCAGGTGGTTGGCGACCGCCTCGACCATCGGCGGCGGACCGCAAAGGTAGATGTCGACTTCACCGTCGTTGAGGTGCGCGGGCTCGATGTGGTGCGTGACATAGCCCTTCTTCGGCAGCTCGCTGTTGGCATCCACCACGCACACCGCGTAGCTGAAGTTCGGGATCTTCTTCGTGAACCCTTCGAGCTTGTCCGTCTCGACCACGTCGCGGTCCATGTTGACGCCATAGAGCAGGTGGATCGGGTGGGCGCTGCCGCCGGCCGCGGCGATCTTGTCCAGCATCGCGAGGAATGGCGCGAGCCCGGTGCCGCCCGCCAGCATGAGCATCGGGCGCTGGATCGCACGCAGGTAGAAGCTGCCGAAGGGACCCGTCAGCGAGAGGCCGACGCCGGGCTTGGCACGCTGAGTCAGAAAGCCGCTCATGAGACCGCCAGGCACATTGCGGATCAGGAAGGACACGGTGTCGCTGCCGGCTGCGAGCGAGCTGAACGAGTACGCACGCTGTCGCTGCTCTTCGCCAGGCACCTGGAGGTTCGCATACTGGCCCGGGAGGAAGGCGAGGCTCTTCAATCCCGCACCGCGCAGCACCAGGCTGAAGGTGCTGTCCGAGAGCTTGCGCACTTCGACGATCTCGGTCTCGTAGCTCTCCTGTCGGGTGTTGCAGGCGGTCGAGTCGGTCGGCACGAGCAGCACGCAATCGGCCTTGGGGCGCATCTGGCAGGCCAGCGCATAGCCGTTGTCGACCTCGTCCTTGCTGAGTGCGTCCTCGATGTAGTCGCCGAGCGAGTAGTCGCCGGACTCGATCCGGCACTTGCAGGTCGAGCAGGCGCCTTCCCGGCAATCCATCGGAATGTTGATGCCCTGGCGGTAGGCCGCATCGACGACCGACTCCGTGCCGCTGCACTGGATGAAGCGCGTCACGCCATCCTCGAAATTGAGCGCGATGTTGTAGCTCACAGACCTGTCTCCGTTCTTCTCGTGGTGTTCATCGTGGGACCACGTGGGTCGTTCGATGTGGAGCTGAGTCTAGGAAGACGACCTGTTTCGATCTATCCGCAATCTGCCGCGCGATGGCCGCCGCGGATCCGAATCTTGCAATGCAGCGTGATGACTGTTCGCGGCTTGCGAGACGCCTGCTCGCGACTGTCCGCTTCTTGCGCAAGCCTGCGGCACAAGGGCCTGGCGCCTTTCACGCGACGGCGCTGCGGTGCCAGAATTTCCCGCCCTCAACACCCGAGCGACGGACCACGCATGATCGTTCTGCAGCGCCCCCACGGCATTCGGCTCTTCTTCGTTCTCACGGGCTCGGTGATCCGACGCATTGCGCCTGCGGTGGCGACATGCACGGCGCTGGCCATCGCCGTCACGCTGTCGCGCGGCTACCTGTTCGACTGGAAGGTCACGCTGACGGCAGTCCCGTTCTCGATCATCGGACTCGCGCTGTCCATCTTCCTGGGCTTTCGCAACAGTGCGGCCTTCGACCGCTACTGGGAAGCGCGCAAGCTGTGGGGTGAGCTGATCCACCGGTCGCGCACTCTCGCGAGGCAGGCGCAGAGTTTCATCGCCGACCCGGACCCCCTTGCGCAGCGCGATGCCTGCAGCGACGTGCGCGTGATGCTGGTCCGCCACAGCATCGCGTTCGCACATGCCTTGCGCCACCAGCTGCGGGGCAGTGCCCCGCAGACCGAGATCGCGCCCTTCCTCGGCGTCGCCGAGGCGGCGGCATTCGCGAAAGCACGCAACGGCACCGCGTACCTGCTTCGCCGCATGGGCGAAGACCTGGGTGCCGCCGTGCGCGCAGGGCGCATCGACCCGCGACTTGCCGCGCAGCTCGACGAGACGCTGTCCGGCATGACGGCCGTCGCCGCGGGCTGCGAGCGGATCCGTTCGACCCCGATCCCGTTCGTCTACACGCTCCTGCTCCACCGGACCGCGACCTTGTTCTGCTTCCTGCTGCCCTTCGGCCTGGTCGACCTGACGGGCTACATGACGCCGGTCGTTGTGGCTTTCGTGGCCTACACCTTCTTCGGGCTGGCCGCCGTCGGCGACGAGATCGAAGAGCCCTTCGGCACCGAAGCCCACCACCTGCCGCTGCACGCACTCTGCCGCACGATCGAGATCGATGCGCTCGAGGCGCTGGGCGAATCCCGGCTGCCGCCCCCGCTCGAGCCGGTCGATGCGCGCCTGAGTTGAATCTTTCGCAAGTTGTGGATGGCCTCCGGCGGCCGTCGCGCAGATTTCGGATAGCCCTCGCCGCCCGCATCTCCCTAGACTGCCGGCGGACGACGAACCCCTGTACCCCCACCAGAGAACCCGACCATGTGGATGCCCCCCCTCTATCGCGACTTCACGCAACAGGCACAGATCGACGCGCAATACGGTACGCAGCAATGGGTGCCCGACCCGGCGGCCGAGGCACGCCACTTCATCGAGCGAAGCGCGTTCGCCCGCGAGCACCTGCGCTGCACGCTCGACGTGCCTTTCGGGCCCACCCTCGACGAGACGCTGGACATCTTCCCCGCCGATCGCCCGGATGCGCCCGTGTTCGTGTTCATCCATGGCGGCTACTGGCGCGCCAACACCTCGAAGGAGTTCAGCTGCGTCGCCCTCGGGCTGCGGGGCTGCGGCGTGACGACGGTCGTGATCAACTACGCGCTCTGCCCCAAGGTGCGGATCGACGAGATCACCCGCCAGGCGCGGGCCGCCGTCGCCTGGGTGGTACGGAACATCGAGGCGCATGGCGGCGACCCGCGACGCATCGCGGTCGGCGGCCACTCGGCGGGCGGCCACCTGGCGGCGATGTGCCTGCAGACCCGCTGGGCGGAGGAATACGGCCTGCCGCCCGACCCGATCGCTGCCGCGGTGCTGGTGAGCGGCCTCTACGACCTCGAGCCGCTGCGCTACAGCTACCTCCAGCCGCTGATCCAGCTCGATGAGCGGACGGTACGGCAGTGTTCGCCCCTGTTCGCGGTGCGCCCCTGCGCCACGCCGACCCTGGTCACCTGGGGCGGCGCCGAGTCCGACGAGTTCGCTCGCCAGGCCGCGGACTTTCATGCCGCATGGTCGACGGCCGGGAACCGCTCCGAGCTGACACCGCAAGCCGGCGCGCATCACTTCTCCGCCATCCACGGCTTCGAGCATGCATCCAGCCCGCTCTGCCAGTGGGTGGTGCGGAGCCTGGGCGATCGCTGATGCACCGGTCGAGGCGCGCGCCAGCACCCGAGGCCATCCAGGGCTTGCGAACGAGGCAGGCCGGCCCATCCGTTTCTTGCAGATCGGCCTGATGTCCCGGGTTCCATCCGGTTCTCGCAGTGATCTCCGGCTGTAAGAATATTGACCAGTTCCCAGGCAGCCGGCGCTACAGACCGGTGTCGAGATTCCACGGTGGAGTGCCCCAACGATGCCCCTGTCGACCAAGGCCGACGTGCTGTCGCCGCTGTACCGCAACTGTCTGTTCAGATCCGACGAGCGGGTCGATGCGCACGACCACGTGAGCCGGGAGCTCGCCGACCATCTGCTGCGCTGGAAGAGCGGCATGCCCGACGTGGCGATGTTCAAGGGCAGCCTGAACCGCCTCAGCATGTACCTGCTGCGCTACGGCGCCGAAGTGGAAGTCACGCCGAACCCTTTCGACGACTTCACGCTCGTGCACACCTCGCTCTCGGGCGGCGCGGAGATCGAGGTCGACGGGCAGAAACTGGTGATCGCGGAAGGCAGGACCGGCGTGCTGACGCCGAAGCAGCGCGTGCGGCTGCGCTGGTACCCCGGCACCCAGCAGCTGATCCTGAAGGTGCCGCATGTGCTGCTGCGCGAGCTGGCGCATCTCGACGAGGCCGACAAGCCGGAACTCACGCCGGGCTATCTCCTCGACCGGCGGCTCTGCTCGCAGTGGGACTTGATCATGCACTCGCTTCTGAACGCGATGTCGATGCCTGCCGAGTCGGCGCTGGACAAGACCTGGCTCGATCACTTCGAACACAATGCGGCGCTGTTCCTCTTGTCCCATCAGGTCCGCGGAAGCGCCCAGGCTTCAGCGCTCGGATTGCAGGTGGTCCAGCCGGGTCAGCTGAAGGACGCCGTGCTCGGCGCGGGCGACTCGCGGCGGATGAACATGCTGCTCGAGTACATGGACGCGCGCCTCGGTGCCCCGTTGTCGCTCGAAGACATGGCCAGCGCCGCGGGGGTCAGCATCCGCACGATCAACGAACTCTGCCACCGCCAGCATGGCGTCACGCCGATGGAGCTGCTGCGCAACCTGCGTCTCGACGCCGTTCGTTCACGGCTGCGGGCCCAGCCTGACCTGAGCATCACCGAGACCGCCCTGACCTTCGGCTTCGGGCACCTGGGCCGCTTCTCGGCCTATTACTTCGACCGTTTCGGCGAACTTCCGAGGCAAACCCAGGCGAGGCCCGAATAGGCGCCTACGCCTGGCCTGCATCGCGTGCTCTGGCCAGCACTTCGTCCATCCGCTGCGCCTGATGGCGGCACGCCGCGACCCAGAGTGCATCGATGCGCTCCGCCTCCTCTTCGTCCCTTTGATCGAAGTCTGGCGCACCGTCGGTTGTTTCGAGCTCGGTCGGTCCGGTCTTTTCCACCAGGGGGCCCTCCATGAGCCGGCAAGTCTACGAAGCGCAGCTGCGGACGACTATCCAGTTCCTGCGCGCCGGCAGCCACGGACTGTCCGCCCCCTGCAGGCCACCGATCCGGGGGTATTCACCGATCACGAAGCATTCGGGCGGGCAGAAAATTTGCGTCCGTTGACCCTCACGGCAACACCCTCACGATGCAAGCTCGCGATCCACGGAGCCCGGCCGCACTGCAGGCAGCCGACCTGTCACCCCTGCTCCAGAACTGCGTTCTCCGGTCGGACGAGCACGCGCCATCGCACAGCGAGCTCAGCACCGAGCTGACCGATCACGCCCTGAAGTGGGGCCGAGGCATGGTCAGCACCTCGATGTACAAGGGCGAGTTCGACCGCCTGCAGATGTACCTCATGCGCTACGGCGCGGAGGTGGATGTCGAGTCGAGCACCTTCGACGACTTCTCGCTGGTCCACATGTCGCTTCGCAGCGGCGCCGAGATCGACATCGACGACTGCCGGCTGCATGTGCCTGAAGGTCGTGCGGTGTTCGTGTCGCCGCGCCACTCGCTGCGGCTGCATTGCCTCGCCGGGTCGGAGCGGCTGCTGCTCAAGGTGCCCAACGCCCTGTTGCGCGAGGTCTCGCCCGCCGCCGAGGCGGAAGGCCTGCCGAAGCGCTCCGGATTCCTGGTCCCGCGGCTTCTGGGCCCGCAGTGGACGCTGCTCATGCGCTCGCTGCTGGGCGTGCTGTCGATCCCGCGTGACGTGGGGCTGAATCCCGTGTGGGTCACGCATTTCGAGCGCAGCGTGGCCCTGTTCCTCGCGGCCCACCACCCGGCCGAGACGTCCATCGGCATCGAAGGGGCTCTGTTCGTGCCGCATGGCGATCGGGTAGACCGCCTCGCGCTGGCCGACGGCGAGCGACGCATGGAACTCGTGCTCGACTACATGCGCCTGCGCCTGGGCGCGCCGGTCTCGCTGTGCGACCTGGCGCGGGCGGGCTGCGTCAGCGAGCGCACCCTCAATGTGTTGTGTCAACGATTCCACGGCATGTCGCCGATGGCGCTGCTTCGCAACATGCGCCTCGAAGCGCTTCGGTCCAAGCTCCTGCTGCAACCCGACGTGAGCATCACGGCCGCGGCGTTGGAGTTCGGCTTTGGCCATGTGGGACGCCTCGCGGCCTACTACAAGGCCCGCTTTCACGAACTCCCGAGCGAGACCCAGGCGACTCACCACTAGCCGCCACGTCAATCCAGCGTGATCCTGGCGTCGGTGACGACCTTTTTCCAGCGTCCCATGTCGCGCTTGACGAGCGCAGCCAGTTCGACCGGCGAGCCGGTACGCACCACCAGCCCTTGTTTGCCGAGGCTTTCCATCACCTCGTTGGAATTCAGCACCGCAACGAAGTCACGGTTCAGCCGCGCCACCAGTTCCGGCGGCGTGCGGCCCGGTGCCAAGACCGCGAACCAGGCATCGACGCCGTCCATGACGTCGATGCCCTGCTCCTTGAAGGTCGGCACGTCCGGCGCGAAGGTGCTGCGCGCCTGGCCCGTGACCGCCAGCAGCCGCACCTTGCCGGCCTGCGCGTGCGGGCGCATCGAATGCACGCTGGCGAACATCATCTGCACCTGGCCGCCCATCAGGTCGGTGATCGCCCCAGCGATGCCCTTGTAGGGCACATGCACGACGTCGATGCCCGTCTTCGACTTGAGCAGTTCCATGGCCAGGTGCTGGGGCGTTCCGTTGCCTGGCGTGGCGTAGTTGAGCTTGCCCGGATTCTGCCTGGCGTAGGCCACCAGCGACTTCATGTCGCTCGCCGGCACGCCGGGGTTGACCGCGAACACGAAGCTCGCCTCGGCGAGCAGGGCCACGGGTGCGAAGTCGGCCACGGGATCGAACGGCATCTTCTTGTAGATCGATGGCGTCATGGTGAAGGTGTTGATCGCCATCAGCAGCGTATGGCCGTCCGGGGCGGCCGTTGCCACCTGCTGGGCGCCCAGGTTGCCGCTCGCGCCGGGCCTGTTGTCGACCACGACGGGCTGGCCCCAGCGCGCGGCGAGCTTCGGCGCGACGATGCGGGCGATGATGTCGCTGCCGCTGCTGGAGGTGAACGGCACGACCAGCGTGACCGGCTTGCTCGGGAACGTGCCTGCAGGCTGGGCCTGGACCGTTGGCGACACCCATGAGAAGACCGCCGTAGCGACGGCAGCAAGAAGTCGGGTCGAAGTGTTCATGTCGAATGGCCTCGGGCTCTGATCGTCACTTGCCGATGCGCTGCAGGCGCATCAGCCGAAGGGCGTTGCCCAGGTACAGCTTCTCGCGGTCTTCGTCGCTGAGGCCCATGTCCTCGACGGAGCGGATGCCTTCGCGAATGAACATCGGCCCGCCTTCGGGGTCGAACGGGCAGTCCGATGCGAACACCACGTGGTCGACACCGAAGAAGTCCAGCCCGCAGCGCAGCGCCGCCCGGGAGCCACCCAGCACCGTGTCGCCGTAGAACATCTTGAAGTATTCGATCGGCGCCTTCGACAGCCGCTTCAGCACGTCGGCTTCGCTGCCGTCCGCGCTGCGGCTGCCCAGTTGTGCCCAGAGCGATTCGGCCCGGCCGGCAAAATAGGGCAGCATCCCGCCGCAGTGGTGCGTGATGATCCGCAGCTCGGGCAGCTTCTCGAGCAGGCCCGAGAACACCATCCGCGACATGGCCACCGAGGTCTCGAAGGGCCAGCCGAGCACCTGCCAGATCTCGTACCTGGAGCGCTCCTCGCCCTGGTAGTCGGCCGTGGTGCCCGGACGGAACGGATGCATCCAGATCGGCAGGCGATGCTTGTTCGCCATGCGCTCGAAGATCGGATGAAACTCCGGATCGTCCAGCGGCCGGCCGTTGACGTTGGTGATGATCTGCACGCCCCGGGCGCCGAGTTCGTCGATGGCGCGGTCCATTTCCTCCAGCGCCGCCGGCACGTTGTTCATCGGCAGCGAGGCCACGAAGACCGGAAACTGCTCGGGCCAGCGCTTGCAGATCTCCGCCATGCCGTCGTTGGCGACGCGGGCGAACCCGGGCGACTGGTCCGGGCCGCCGAGGTACTCGGGCGCAGGCGCGCTCAGGGTCAGCACCTGCACGACGTCGGGGAACTTCTCCACCAGCATCTTCGCGCGGGCCTCGAGGTCCCACAGCATCGGCAGGCCGGCCATGCGCTTGACGATGCCGGCGTCCTTGGAGTGCGTCTTGACCAGGTCGAAGTAGGCCGGCGGCAGGACGTGGTTGTAGATGTCTATCTTTTTCATGGTGCTTTCTTTCCGGGGGATGAGGACCGCGCCCTACAGCGGGTATTGCCGCTTGTTCTGGCTCACCGTGACGAGGTTGAGGTCGCTGAACATGTCGATGGCCCAGCGGCCGAAGCGCGCCCAGCCGCTGTCCTTCACGCCGCCGAACGGAATCTGCGGCTCGCCGCCCATGGTCGGCCCGTTGACGTTGACCATGCCCGACTGGATCTGGCCGCCGATCGTGATGCCCTTCCAGACGTCGGCCGTCATCACCGACGCCGACAGGCCGAAGTCGGTGCCGTTGGCCTTGTCGATCGCCTCCTGCTCGCTGTCGAAGGGCTCGACGATCACGACCGGGCCGAAGACCTCCTCGCGGTAGATCGGCGCATGCGGCGGCACGTCGACGAGCACGGTGGGCTCGAAGCAGCGCCCGGTGTATTGGCCGCCCGCGAGCACGCGCGCGCCGCCGGCCACCGCCTGCTCGATGCCCTTCGCGACGCTGGCCACGGCACGGTCGTTGATCAGCGGGCCGAGCTTGCTGGCGGGGTTGGACGGGTCCCCGGCCTCGAGCGCCCTGGCGCGCGCCACGAAGCGCTCGAGGAAGGCGTCGAACAACGGCCGTTCCACCAGGATCTTGCGCGTGTTCATGCAGATCTGGCCCTGGTGGAAGAAGGCCGCGAAGATCGCGGTGTCGACCGAATGGTCGAGGTCGGCATCCTTCAGCACGATCATCGGGTTGTAGCCGCCCAGTTCGAGCGCGATGCGCTTGAGGTGCTGGCCGGCGCGTGCCGCCAGCCGTGCGCCGGTCGCGGATGAGCCGGTGAAGTTGTAGGCGCGGACCTGCCGGCTCTCGAACAGCCGGTCGGCGATCGGGCCGACCTCGCCGGGCGCGTGGGTGATCACGTTGAGCACGCCGGGCGGAAAGCCGGCCTCGGTCATGACCTCGCCCATCAGCAGCCCGGCGCAGAAGGGCGCGTCCTCCGAGGGCTTCAGGACCACCGTGTTGCCGCAGGCGAGCGGCGCCACCACCGTGCGGAACCCGAGGGCCAGCGATCCGTTCCACGGCGAGATGCCGCCGATGACACCGAGCGGCTTGCGCACCGCCATCGCGAACACGCCCGGCGTATCCGACTGGACGATCTCGCCGCCGGGCAGGTAGGGGTAGCCGGCCGCCTGGCGCAACAGGCCGACCGCCCACTGGACCTGGAAGCGCGAAAAGGCCGCGGCCGAACCGGTCTCCTGCGCCATCAGCCGCACGATCTCGTCCGCCCGGCGCTCCAGGATGTCGGCGGCCTTCAGGAACAGCGCCTGCCGTGCGCGAGCGCCCATCGCGGCCCAGGCCGGAAATGCCTGGTCCGCCGCATCGATGGCGCGCTGCGCATCGGCGCCGCTCGATGCCGGCACCTCGGCAAAGACGTCCCCGCTGAAGGGGTTCATGTCGTCGAAAGTCCGGCCGCCCTCCGCCTCGACCCACTCACCGGCGATGAGCTGGCGGAACTTCCGGGGTTGCGCCGCTACGGCTGCTGTCATTTCTTGTCTCCTTCGATAGGGTTCGGCTGCCGGCGACACGATGGCCGTCGCCGCGGCGGATCCTAGTCGCGGGCGAGCGAACGCAGAAGATGCCAAACCTGCGCTATCGATACCTGAAATGAATCACACGCCGACGGCGTCGCCCGCGTTCCCGGTTCCCATGTGGGCGGCGGCGCGCCGCAACAGGTCGCACAGGTGCTCCGCCGCCGGCGTCAAAGGCAGGCCCGCGCGCTGGATGATGCAGATCGGGGGCGCCGCCAGCGGCTCCGAGATGTCGAAGGCCTGCAGCACATCGCGCGTCAACGGAAAGCGCATCCATTGCGAGGGCAGCATGGCGAGCAGGTCCGAATAGAGCAAGGTCACGATCAGCGTCAGCGCGGAATGCGCCTGCATGACCAGCGTCGGCGGCCGCAGGCCATGCTGGGCGAACAGGGGGCCGAGCTCGTGCTCCGCCTGCGCCGTGATCGACGTCGTGAGCCACTCCGCCTCCACGAGCTCGCTCAAGGACCTGGCGCTGCCGAGCGGATGGCCCCTGCGCCCGACGATCACGCGGGTGTTGTCGAAGAGCTTCTCGACCAGCAGGCCCTCGGGCAAATTCTCGGGCGGGGGGCCGACGTAGCAGTCGATCGTGCCGTCCTGCACCTCGGCCGCCACCGTCGGGAACACGGCGTCGAGGATGTCGAGCCGCACATCCGGAAAGCGCTGGCGGAAAGGGCGCAGCACCTCGGGCAGCAAGGCCATGTGGGGCACCATCGACAGCGCCACGCGCACGCTGCCGTGGGTCAGGCCGCGCAGCTGCGCGACCTCGTCGCGCGCGCGCAGCAGCTCGTTGTCGACGCTGCGCGCCCGCCGGATGAAGGCCTCGCCGATCGCTGTGGGCACGATGCCGCGCGACCGTCGCTCGAACAGGGCGACGCCCAGTTCTCTTTCGAGTTCCTGGATGCTCCGGGTCATCGCCGGCTGGGCGATCCCGATCTCGCGGGCGGCGGCGCGCAGGCTGCCATGGTCCGCGACAGCCAGCAGATCGCGCAGGTGGTGCAACTTCATGAAACTGGAGACCGATACACAAGAGGTATCGGCTCGACGATTCTGCCATCTTTTGTTATTCGGGCCGGCTTCCTACCATCCGCCTCCAACAAGCCCTGGACGCCGAATGTCCGTGGAGCGAAGGAGACGAGAGTGAAGCAAGAGTCCAAGACACAGCCGCAGGTCCTGATCGTCGGCGCCGGCCCCGCGGGCCTGGCCCTCGCGATCGAGCTGGGGCAGCGCGACATCCCCTGCCTGCTGATCGAGCGCAACGACCGCGTCGGCTACGCGCCCCGCGCCAAGACCACCAACGTGCGCACCCGCGAGCACATGCGCCGCTGGGGCATCGCCGACGCGCTGCGGGCGGCATCGCCGCTGGGGCTGGACTATCCCTCGAACGTGGTGTTCTGCACCCGCCTGAACGGCCCGCGCCTGGCGAGCATCGAGAACGCGATGTACTGCGCGCCGGGCAAGAACCCGCTGTATTCCGAGCACGCGCAGTGGATCCCCCAGTATTCGGTCGAGGAAGTGATGCGCGCGCACGTGCAGACGCTGCCCAGCGTCGAGCTGCGCTTCAGCTGCGAGCTCGCGCTCTTCGAGCAGGGCGCCAACGGTGTCGTCGCCCAGGTGAAGGACCTCGGGAGCGGCGACAGCTTCGAGGTCGCCTGCCGCTACCTGGTCGGCGCCGACGGCGCGCGCAGCACGGTGCGCGCGGCGATCGGCGCCAGGCTGGAGGGCACCTATGGCCTTTCGCGCAACTACAACGTGGTGTTCCGCGCGCCCGGCCTCGCCCAGGCGCACCGGCACGGCCCGGCGATCATGTATTGGCAGATCAACGGCGACGTGCCGAGCCTGATCGGTCCGATGGACAGCGGCGACAAGTGGTTCTTCATGCCCACGCAGCTGCGCGAGGGCCAGAAGCTCGACGCCGAAGACGCGCCGGACCTGATCCGCAGGGCGACCGGGCTCGACGGGCTGGAGGTCGAGGTGCTCAGCACCGACGAGTGGGTGGCGAGCCGCCTGATCGCCGACAAGTACGCCGACCGCCGCGTGTTCCTCGTGGGCGACGCCTGCCACCTGCATCCGCCCTTCGGCGGCTATGGCATGAACATGGGGGTGGCCGACGGCGTCGACCTCGGCTGGAAGATCGCCGCGGTGCTGCAGGGCTGGGGCGGCCCGGCCCTGCTCGACAGCTACGAGAAGGAGCGCCGCCCGGTGCACGACATGGTGATGGACGAAGCGGTGGCCAACCATTCGGTGCTCGGCAACCAGCTCTGGCAGGAAGGGCTGGAGGACGCGACCGAGGCCGGCGAGCAGATGCGCCGCGAGGTCGGCTCGCGGATCCAGGTCGCGAAGATGCGCGAGTTCAACACGCTCGGCGTGGTGCTCGGCTACCGCTACGAAGACTCGCCCATGATCGTGCCGGACGGCAGCGAGGCGCCGGTCCTCGACTTCCTGAACTACATCCCGAGCGCCCGGCCCGGCGCACTGGCGCCGCACGCCTGGCTGCACGACGGCAGCTCGCTCTACGACCACTTCGGCCAGGGCTTCACGCTGCTGGCGTCGCACGACGCCGATGCGGCGGCGCTCGCGCAGGCGCAGGAGGCGGCCCGCGCGGCGGGCGTTCCGCTGACCGTGATCCAGCCGCAGGAGCGCGTGCTCAAGCAGCTGTACGGCGCGCGCTACACCCTGATCCGCCCCGACCAGCACGTGGCATGGCGCGCGGATGCGTGGCCCGCCGACGGCCTTGGCCTGTTGAAGCACATCACCGGCCAGGCCGGCTGAAGGAGCGCCCACGATGACCGAACCCCACCTGCATCGCCGCGCCGGCGTCGTCGCCGTGCATTCGCTGAACCGCTTCGTGTTCTCGGTGCCCGACCTCGACGAGGCCGAGCGTTTCTACCTTTCCTTCGGACTCGAGGTCCGGCGCGCCGCAGATCGCATCGACCTCCGTACCTGGGGCCATCCGCACGTCTGGGGCTCGGTCTTCCATGGCGGCGAGGCCAAACGCCTCGACTACCTGAGCTACGGCATCGACGAAGCCGACCTGCCCGCATGGCGCGAGCGCATCGAAGGCCACGGCATCGCCTGCCCCGCGCACCGGCTGTCCGACGGCGGCGGCCTGTGGCTGCGCAACCCGGACGGCACGCCGCTGCAGCTGGTCGTCGCACCGAAGGTTTCGCCCAGCGAGAAGTCGCGGGGCACGGCCCGAAGCGATGCCGCGCCGGGCCAAGGCGCGGCGCCGGCACGCAGCGCCGTGCCGCAGGTGCGCCCGCGCCATCTTTCGCACCTGCTGTTCTTCACGCCCGACGTGCGTCGCATGGTCACGTTCTCGTCCCAGGTGCTGGGCCTTCGCATGTCCGACCATTCGGGCGACCTGATCGCGTTCATGCATGGGCCGCACGGCAGCGACCACCACCTGGTGGCGTTCGCGAAATCGCACGCGCCGGGCCTTCACCACTCCAGCTGGGACGTCGGCAGCATCGACGAGGTCGGCAACGGCGCCGAGCAGATGCGCGCCGCCGGCCACGACAAGGGCTGGGGCGTGGGCCGCCACGTGCTGGGCTCGAACTACTTCTACTACGTGCGCGATCCCTGGGGCAGCTATGCCGAGTACTCGCACGCCATCGACTTCGTTCCCCACGACCTCGAATGGCCCGCGGCCGACCATCCGCCGCACGACTCGCTCTACGTTTGGGGGCCGCCGGTCCCCGACGACTTCATCACCAACCACGAACCCGTTTCCGGAGCCCCCACATGAGATTCATCGCATTCGCCAACGACCAGGGTCGCCCCGTGCTGGGCGTGCGCATCGGCCACGAGCTGGTCGACCTCACGGCCCTCGGCCTGCCCGACACGCTCGACGCGCTGCTGCGCCTGGGCGAAGCCGGGATGCAGGCCGCCCGCGACGCCGTCGCGCGCGCGGGCACGCGGCGCTCGATCAACGGCCTCAAGTACCTGCCGCCGGTGCAGAACCCGGCCAAGGCTTTCGCGATCGGCCTGAACTACATCGACCACGCGGCCGAAAGCAATTTCGAGCCGCCGAAGTTCCCGGTCGTGTTCCAGCGCTATCCCTCCTCGTGGGTCGGCCACGAGGAGCCGCTGCTGCGCCCGAAGGTGTCGACGCAGTTCGACTACGAGGCCGAACTGGTCGCTGTCATCGGCAAGGGCGGGCGCTACATCCCGAAGGAAAAGGCGCTCGATCACGTGGCCGGCTACTCGCTGTTCAACGACAGTTCGATCCGCGACTACCAGCTGCGGACCAACCAGTGGACGCTGGGCAAGAACTTCGACGCCAGCGGCTCGTTCGGGCCGGAGTTCGTGACCGCCGACGAGCTGCCTGCCGGCGCCGGCGGGCTGCAGCTGAGCTGCCGCCTGAACGGCGAGACGCTGCAGCACGCCAACACGCGCCACATGATCTTCGATGTCGCCACGCTGGTCTCGGTGTGCTCCGAAGCGATGACGCTGCAGCCGGGCGACATCATCATCACCGGCACGCCCTCGGGCGTGGGCATGGCACGCAAGCCACCGGTGTGGATGAAGGCCGGCGACGTGTGCGAAGTGGAGATCGAGGGCATCGGCGTGCTTCGCAACCCGATCGTCGACGAAGCCTGAGCCTGACCCGGCCCCCCAGGAGACAACGCATGAACAGAAGAAACGTCGTGGCCGCCGCAGCCGCGCTCGCCGCCCTCGCGGTCTCGCCGCTGGTGCGGGCACAGGCGCCCGCAGGGCTGAGCGCGGGCCCGGTGCGCATCACCAGCACGCTGCCGGCGGGCAGCGGCCCCGACACCATCGCCCGCGTGGTCGCGGAGCGGCTGCAGGCGAAGTGGGAGCGCCCCGTCGTCGTCGACCCGAGACCGGGCGGCGCGGGCGTGGTCGCGATCAACGCGGTGAAGGGCGCGCCACCGACCGGCAACGATCTCGTCGTGGCCGACGTCGGCAATCTGTCGATCAACCCGCTGATCTTCAGGAAGCTGGCCTACGACCCCGAGAAGGACCTGGTGCCGGTGGCGCTGCTCTACAAGACCGCCTTCTTCGTGGCGGTGGGCGCGAACAGCCCCTACAAGACGCTCAAGGACCTGCTCGACGCAGCAGGCGGCAAGTCCAAGGTGCTGAGCTACGGCTCGAACGCGGTGGGCGGGCCGATCCACCTGGGCTCGGCGCGCCTCGGCCATGCTTTGGGCGTCGAGATGATGCACGTGCCGTACAAGGAAACCTCGCAGCTCTATGCGGCGGTGTCCACCGGCGAGGTGGACTGGGCCTACGCCAGCATCGCTACCGCCGGGCCGCTTGCACGCGCGGGCAAGCTGCGCTTCCTGGCGGTGGCGGACGCCGCGCGCTCGCCGGCACTGCCAGAGGTGCCCACGCTCGAGGAGGCGGGCGGGCCCAAGGGCGTCAGTTCGCTGTCGTGGGTCGGACTGATGGCGCCGCGCGGCACGCCCGCCGCCACCGCGGACGCCATCAACAAGGGCGTCAACGAGGCGCTGTCGCAGCCCGAAGTCAAGGAGCGCCTGGCGACCTTCGGCTTCGTGGCCAGCCCTGGTCCCGCACAGCAGCTGGCGGACCTGATGCAAGCCGATCGCGCGCGCTACACCGAAGTGCTCAAGCACGTCAAGGTGTCGGTCGACTGATCGAAGGGAAGACCTTCGCTGCCGCGCGGCAGCGAAGGTCCCGCCTAGCGCAGCGCCAGCGAGCGACGGAGCATCGCGGCGTACTCGGAGGCGGAGGGATGAACGGGCGCGAACAGGTTGAAGTGACTTGAATGCGCTGACCGGGCCAGAGCGTCGACGTCCGTCGCGACATAACCCAGCTCCGCGAGCGTCGTCGGCAATCCGACCTCCCGCATCAGCGAAGCCACGCCCTGCGACAGTGAAACCGCCGGCGCGAGGCCCAGCGCCCGGGCCACGGCGCCGGCGCGATCGGGCACGCGCAGCTGCGTGGCATCGAGGGTCGCCACCAGGCCGATGCCGCTCAGGATGCCGTGCGGAAATCCCTGGTCGCTGCACGCGATCGCCACCGCGTGGGCCGGGCCGAGGCCCATCGCGATCGACACGCCGCCGGCGAAGGCAGCGAGCATCATTCCCCCGCGGGCCTCCGCGTCGGTGCCGTCCGCGACGGCGCGCCGCAGGTGCTGCGCCACGCGTGCGATGCCTTCGAGCGCAATGGCGTCGCCCAGCGGCGCGCTCTTACGCGAGAGGTAGCCCTCGACGCAGTGGCTCAGCGCATCGATGCCCGTGGCCGCCGTCAGGCCCGGAGGCAGGCTGCGCGTGAGTTGCGGGTCCAGGATCACCACCCGGGGAACCAGGTGGCGCGAATTCATGCCCACCGATGCGGTGGCTGCGTCCGGGTGGATTCCGGCGGAAGGCGAGGCTTCGCTCCCTGTGCCCGCGGTGGTGGGAACCACGAGCAAGGGCGCAGCCGCGCGGTGCGCGACGTTGCGCACGCCGAGGTAGTCGGCCGCACGTCCCTGGTTCGTTGCCAGCAGCGCGATGATCTTCGCGGTGTCGATGACGGAGCCGCCGCCCAGCGCCACCACGCCGTCGCACCGGTGCTGGCGATAGAAGGCCGCACCGCTGTCCACGTCCGCGAAAAGGGGGTTTTCGGTGACGCCATCGAAGACCGGCATCGAGGCGGCGTCGCGGCAGGCGTCGACCGCCCTGGCTGCGATCCCCACCGCCACGACGCCCTTGTCCGTGACGAGCAGCGGCCGCGCGACCCCCAGCGCCGCGAGTTCGTCCCGAAGCGTCGACAAGGTACCCGCCCCGAACACGGTGCGCGGCAACTCCAGGGTTGAAACAATGGGCACGGGCGCGGGCACAGCCTCCCGCAATCCTTGCTGTTCGATCTCTGAGGCTCGCACTGTCATTCCTTGGGTCTCCTGCATGGCTGATGCAGCGGACTGTAGGTGCGGCGAGAGAGCGCCGGAAGATGGCAAAAGCAGGTGGTCGATAGCTGAATGTGATCGCGCGCCCGGCATCCGCCTGCCGACCGCTTCACGTGCGCCCGGTGCTCAGCGTCGCGCGTAGTCCGCGGCGGCGCGGCGAAACATGTCGGCGAGGTACTCGGCGGCCGGCGTCAGCGGCAAGGCGCCGCGGCGGATGAGGACCACGCTCGGCGCCGGCAGAGGCTCCTTGACCTCGATCACCTGGAGCGCGTTGCGCGTGAGCGGAAACTCGCTGTACTGGCGCAGGGTGACCGCGAGCGCATCGGAGGACATCAGCGTCGTCATCAGGCTCAGCATCGAATCCGCCTGGATGGTCGTGCGGGGCGGCGGTAGCTTGTGGCGGGCGAACAGCTGCGCGAACTCGCTCTCGGCCCGGGTCGTGATGCCCGTGGTCGCCCACACCTCGTCCGTCAGTTCCGCCAGCGAGCGCGCCTTGGCACGCGGATGCCCGCGCCGCGCGAAAACCGCGCGGGTGTTGTCGAACAACTTCTCGACCGCGAACTCGCGAGACGGCGCGCGCTCCGGCGACGGTCCGATGTAGAAGTCCATGCTGCCGTCGCGCAGCCGGGGCTCCGCCGCAGGGAACGACCCTTCGACGATCCGCAGGCGGGTGCGCGCATAGCGCTTCTGGAACTGCGGCAGCGCGGTCGGCAGCAGCGTCATGTGAGCGACGATCGAGAGGCACACCTCGACGTCCCCCTGGTCGCCGCCGAGGAACTGGCTCACTTCCTCCTGGGCCCGGCGCGCCTCGCTGCCGATCACCCTGGCGCGCCGGATGAACACCTCGCCCACGGGCGTCGGTGCCATGCCTCTTGCGCGCCGCTCGAACAAGGTCGCACCCAGCTCGCGTTCAAGCTCGCCGATGCTGCGCGTCAGCGCAGGCTGCGACATGCCCAGATGCCGCGCCGCCGCCCGCAGGCTGCCCTGCTCGGCCACCGCGGTCACCGCCTGCAGCTGGTTGAATTTCATGGTGATAACTGAACCTGATCAATAGAACAACTCTGCCATCTTATGGGAATTGCAGCAGCTTCATAGACTTCGCCGCATTCAGGACAGCGTCGGCGCAGCGGCAGTCGCAGCGACCGGCTTGAAGCCGTACAACGATTCCGGAGACACCCCAATGAACCGCCGCAAACTGCTGGCCACCACACTCACCCTCGCCGCGCTCGGCACCGCCCTGGACCTGCATGCGGGCGACTACCCCAGCAAGCCCATCACCCTCATCGCGCCGTCCGGCCCGGGCGGCGGCTACGACCTCACCGGCCGAATGCTGGCGGACGTTCTCGGCAGGCAGATGGGCGCGTCGTTCATCGTCGAGAACCGCGCCGGGTCCGGCACGCTGATCGGCACCCAGGCAGCCGCCGTGGCCGCCCCGGACGGCCATACCCTCCTGGTCGGCGGCCTGAGCAATCTCGTCTTCAATGCCGCGCTCTACAAGAAGCTTCCCTACAACCCCAGGGATTTCGTTCCGATCGGGCTGGTGGCACGCTATCCGTACCTGCTGGTGGCACGAGGCGACCTGCCCCAGAACGACCTCAAGGAACTGCTCGCCGAGCTTCGCGCCAACCCCGATCGGCTGACCATCGCCACGTCCGGACCGGGCAGCGGACAGGAAGTCATGGCGACGCTGTTCGCCAAGTCGACGGGCACGAAGATCACGCAGGTCCCCTACAAGGCGGCCGCACCGGCATACCAGGATCTTCTCGCCGGTCGGGTGGATCTCTTTCTGGACACCCTCACGACGGCCAGGCCCCACGTCGACGCCAAACGCCTCAAGGCCATCTTCCTGACCAGCGAGAAGCGCAGCCCCCATCTGCCTGCGGTTCCGACGGCCGCCGAGCTTGGCCTGCCGCAACTGCAGATGGGTACCTGGTTCGGTCTGTTCGCGCAACGCGGCGTGCCGCCTCCAGTGATCGAGCAGCTGCGGGCGGCCTTGCGCGCTGCCGTGCAAAGCGGAGAACTGGCTCGCCGGCTGGAGCCGCTGGGCATCGAGGTCATGAACCTGGATCAAGCCGCGACGGAGGCCTTCATCAACGCCGAACACGCGCGCTGGACCCAGACCATCAAGCAGTCCGGCACCACGCTCGACTGAGCCCTGCTTCAACCCGACGACACATCCCATGGACAAGCTCGAACTGACTTCCGCGGAGCGCGATGCGCTGCGTTTGCTGATTGCACGTGCGGAGATCGCGCGCGTGGCGCAAGACTGGGGGCTCGCGCGCGACGCGGGCCGCTGGAACGAACTGCAGGCGCTCTTCACACCCG
Source organism: Variovorax davisae (assembly GCF_030316845.1). Lineage (GTDB taxonomy): Bacteria > Pseudomonadota > Gammaproteobacteria > Burkholderiales > Burkholderiaceae_C > Variovorax > Variovorax davisae. The sequence continues at coordinate 14,908 of NZ_JASZYS010000021.1, read as the reverse complement.
ATGCGGTCATGCACACGACCTGGTTCGTGGGCAGCGCGTCCGAATTCATCGAACGCTCGCGCGAGGCGGCCAAGGCCGGCGCACGCGTGCAGCACTTCATCGGCACCTCGTCGATCGAGATCCACGGCGATCGCGCCATTGCCGAGACCCGGATGATCCTCACGGTGCGCGGCAAGCTGCAGGGCCTCGAAGTGGACGTCACCTGCCAAGGGCGCTTCTACGACTTCCTGTCGAACGCCAACGGTTGGCGCATCCAGCGGCGCGTGCCGATCTACGAGCGGGACCGGATGGATCCGCTGGCGCCCGGCGCGGTGCTCGACCTGGACCCGGAACGGCTTGCGCGCTACCCGGAAGGCTATCGCCACCTGGCCTACCTCCAGACCACGGGCGGCGCCCGCATCGGCACCGACCTGCCGACGCCCCACAGCGATGCGCTGGCGCGTCTTTGCGCCGAAGGCAGCGCCTGGCTGGGCGGCGACGCCGGCGCGGCCGGGTAGCGCGAGCGCCAGCCCGGCAAGACCGGGCCGCCCTCCCTGCACTTTTTCGGGCAGGCCACCGCGGGTGGCGTGCCAACCCCTGCGCGCCGTCAAGAAGCACGCCTGTATCTGGAGACCTCCCCCATGAAAAAAACATCGCTCATCGGCCTCGGCCTCATGCTCGTCGGCGGCGCCGCGACCGCGCAATCGTCCGTCACCCTGTTCGGGGTGCTCGACGCAGCCATCAGCGGCTTCACCAACAAGTCCGAAGACCGGTACGGCCGCAGCGTCACGATCAGCCGGCACGAGCTGCGCAACTCCGGCTACAACACCAGCCGACTCGGTTTCCGCGGCACCGAGGACCTGGGTGGCGGCCTGGCCGCCGGCTTCTGGCTGGAGGCCCCGATCGGCAACGACGACGGCGCAAGCGCCCTCGCCTTCACCCGCCGTTCCACGGTCAGCCTGTCGGGCAGCTTCGGCGAAGTGCGGCTCGGGCGGGACCACACGCCGAGCTACTGGAACAACAGCGTGTTCGATCCGATGGGGCAGGTCGGCGTGGGTGCCAACCTGCTGAACTCCATCGGCTCGGTCTCGCCCGGCCGCGACTTCCGGGCCAGCACCAACTATCCCCGGGCCAGCAACGCCATCGGCTACTTCCTGCCGTCCTCGCTGGGCGGCTGGTACGGGCAGCTGATGTACAGCTTTCACGAGAACAGCCAGTACGACCCGGGGAGCGCGACGCCGCCCGGCGTGAACGCCGCGGGCCTGCTGAATCCCGGCCTGCTCGCGGCGACGCGCGCGGGTCGCTATGCCGGCGGCCGCTTCGGCTATGCGAGCGGGCCGCTCGACGTCGCTGCGGCCTACGCCGAGGACACCACCGGCGACAACTTCCATGCCGGCACCACCGACCTCACCCGGACCGCGAACGTGGGCGCCAGCTACGACTTCGGGGTGCTGAAGCTGTTCGGCGAGTTGTCGCACGAGCAGCGGGTGCGCGACCACGCGATCACGCCGATCGGCGGCGGCACACCGGACATCGATCTCGACGGCTACCTGCTTGGCTTCACCATCCCGGTGGGCGTCGGCCTGGTCCGCGGCGCGTACTCGCAGGTCCGCTACGACCTGCACGCGCCCGCATTGCCCAACCCGAAGTCGAGCAAGGTCGCGCTGGGCTACGTGCACAACCTCTCGAAGCGCACCGCGCTCTATGCAACGGTCGCCCGCATCAGCAACAAGAACGGCGCCGCGCTGACCATCAACGGCGGTCCTGCATTCATCAACAACGCGACCTATGCACCGGGCGTCGCCACCGGCTACGACCTCGGCATCCGCCATGCCTTCTGAGCCCCGCACTGCCATGAAGCCCACACTTCACACGCTGATCTGCAGCACCCGCCCCGGCCGTGTCGGGCCGGCGATCGCTGGCTGGGCCCATGCCTTCGCGCAGGCCCATGGGCGCTTCGATTCGACCTTGGTCGATCTGGCCGATTTCGCACTCCCCGTGTTCGACGAGCCGGAACACCCGCGGTTGCAGAAGTACCGCCATGCGCACACTCGGGCGTGGAGCGCATCGGTCTTGGCGGCGGACGCGTTCCTGTTCGTCATGCCGGAGTACAACCACGGTCCGCCCGGCGCGCTGATCAACGCCATGAACTACCTGGTGGGCGAGTGGCACTACAAGCCGGTCGGCTTCGTCAGCTATGGCGGCGTGTCCGGCGGCATCCGTGGCGTTCAGGCGACCAAGCAGCTGCTGAGCACGCTCAAGCTGGTGCCCATTCCAGAGGCGATCGTGGTGCCGCATTTCACCCACCACATGGATGCCGAGGGTGTGTTCTTGCCGAGCGAGATGCACGCCGCTTCCGCCACGGCGATGCTCGACGAGCTGCATCGATGGACCGGCGCCCTCGCTGCGCTGCGGGCCTAGCGGTCGAAGCCCAGCCAGCGCGCCGCGTTGCGCCATCGCAGCGCCTGCGTGGCTTCTTCGCCGAGTTCGAGCGACAGCAGCCGCCGGGCGGGCTCGCGATCCATGATCGCGAACGGGTAGTCGGTGCCGACCATCACCTGGCTCTCGCCGACCATCTCGATCAACGCGCGGATGGGCGCAGCGTCGTACAGCAGGTCGTCATAGAACATCATGCGCGCGGCCGACTTGGGTGCCAGCTCGATCGTGTCACGCAGCGCCTGCGTCGCTTCCCATGCGAACTGCAGCCTCGGCACGAGCGCCTGGATCGAGCCGCCGCCGTGACTCATGGCGATGCGCAGCGTGGGATGCCGCGCCAGCGTGCCGCCGGTGATCAACGAGGCGGCCGCCAGCCCGATCTCTCCAGGGAACGCCACCACCTGTTCGAGCGAAGGCGGCCCCACGAGCCGGTCCATGCCGGCCGGACGCAATGGGTGCACAAACACCGCAGCGCCCCACGCTTCAGCAGCAGCAAAGAAGGGCTCGAAGCGAGGGTCGCCGATGGCCATGCCATTCACATTGCTTCCGATCTCCACGCCCGACAACTTCAACCCGTGCATCGCATGGTCGAGCTCGCCGATGGCAAGGTCCACGTCCTGCAGCGGCACCGCAGCCAGCGCGCTGAAGCGCGTGGGCGCGTCGGCGACCATCTGCGCCAAGGTCTCGTTGAGGTAGCGCGACAGCACGGCCCCATCCTCGGGCGCCAGCCAGTAGGACAGCAGCTCCGGCATCGGCGACAGCACATGGCGCTCGACCTCGATGCGGTCCATGTCGTCGCGGCGCAGTGCCGTGTCCCAGCTCTGCTCCGGCACGGTCCGGTAGACCTTGCCGGAGATCATGACGTGCCGGTGGCAAGGCTGCGCCTGTGCCATCGAAGGCCAGGGCGCGCCGGTGCGCGAACCGAGGTAGGCCGGGAAATCGCGTGGCACGACATGGGTGTGGATGTCGATGCAGCCGCAGCGCGGGCGAAACGTGGGTCGGTCCATGTCTTGAAGGTCTCCGAAGTGATGACGGGACTGCCAGCCAAGGGTTAGTCCCTAGTCAGGAAGCCGGCCAATACGATTGCAAAAGCAACCATATTGTCTTCTAATCCGCTCCAGACGAAAGGTCGCTTTTACAACTTAATTGGAGCTCGCAGTGACTTCAGATGCAACCACCCTCGCACGACCCGCACCCGCCACAACCGCCCTCGACGCCAAGATCTCCAGCTTCGACGAACTGATGGCCCGCGCCACCGCCCTGAGCGCCGTGGTGCGCGAGCGCGCCCGCCAGACCGAGCAGGATCGCCGTGTCTCGCCCGAGATCACCGACATGCTGCGCGAAGCCGGCCTCTATCGCGCCCTGCAACCCAAGCGCTTCGGAGGCCAGGAACTCTCCATCGAGGAACTGCGCAGTCTGGCCTTCGAAATCGGACGCGGCTGCACATCGACCGGCTGGTGCTACGGCCTCAGCGCGGCGATGTCGTGGGTCGTCGGCATGTTCCCGGACCAGGCGCAGCACGATGTGTGGGGCGAGACGCCCGAGGCGGTGGTCGCTTCCTGCATCGCGCCCACCGGCAAGATCCGCAGCGTCGACGGCGGCTACAAGTTCCAGGGCCGCTGGAGCTTCGGCAGCAACAGCGACAACGCGAGCTGGCTGGCGCTCGGCGGCATGCTCTCCACGAGCGAAGGTCAAGCGCCGCGGCCGATGTTCCTGCTGGTGCCCGAGGGCCAGTTCCGGATCATCGACAACTGGCACACGGTCGGCCTTGCCGGCACCGGCAGCAAGGACATCGCCATCGCGGAAGAGATCTTCGTGCCCGCGCATCGCAGCGTGAGCTTCGCCGACGTGCTGGATCAGCAGGCACCCGGCGCGCTGGTCAACCCGTCGCCGATCTACCGCATCCCCTTCCTGAGCGGCTTCCCGCCCTTGCTGGCCAATCCCGCGGTCGCCGCATTGCGAGGCGCGATCGATGAATTCGTCGAGAGCGTGGCTGCACGCACCACACGGGGCGCTTTCGTCGGCGGCGGCAACACCATCGGCCATTTCGGCCATGTGCAGTCGGCCATCGCCGAAGCCGAGGCCGCCGTGGACGCTGCCCAGTTGATCCTGCAGCGCGACCTGCGCGTCGTCTCCGACATGGCGGCATGCGCCAGCAAGCCGAGCACGGAGCAGCGCATCGAATTCCGTCGGGGCCATGCCTACGCGGTCAAGCTGTGCGTGAACGCCATCAATGGCCTCTTCGATGCCGTCGGCGGCACCGGCATCAACCTCGACAACGGCGTGCAGCGCGCATGGCGCGACATCCACGCCGTGGCGCATCACATCAGCGTCAACTGGAACGCCGTTTCAACGATGTGCGGCCAGATGCGCCTCGGCCTGCCGCCGCGCGGCCAGTACTGACTACGAAAGGACCGCCCAGTGATCCGCTATCAGAAATTCGGCCGCGTCGAGATCGACGTCACCGACCTGGCGCGTTCGCGCCGCTACTACGAAGAGGTGGTGGGGCTCCAGTATGTCGACACCGGCGCCGACGGCGAGGTGCTGCTGCGCTGCGACCAGGACCATCACAGCTTCGTGCTGCATGCGGCCGAGAGCGCGGGCCTGCGCTGCGCCGGCTTCATGCTCGAGGACATGGCCCAGTTCGAGCCCCTGCTGGCCCGGCTTGCGCAGGCCGGCCTCGAGGTGCACGAGAGCGCTTCGCAGGCCTGCCGCGCACGCGCGCAGAAGCGAGCGATCCGCATCTTCGAGCCGAACGTCGGCGCCACCATCGAGTTCTACGTCCCTGCCGACGACTCGGCGCGGCCGTTCAAGCCCACGGTGGCGCGCATCCAGCGGCTGGGCCATGTGGTGTTCAACACGCCGCAGCCCGGGGCGGCGTTGCGCTTCTGGCACGAAGTGCTCAATTTCAAGATCTCCGACGCGGTCGGCGACATGATCACCTTCCTGCGCTGCTGGCCGAACCCTTTTCACCACGGCATCGGCATCGCCAAGTTCCCGAAGCACAGCCTGCACCACGTCAACTTCATGGTGACCGAGATCGACGACGTCGGCCGCGCGTTGAGCCGCCTGCGTCGCGCCGAATCGCCGGTCGTCTTCGGGCCGGGCCGCCATCCGGCGTCCGAGAGCGTCTTCCTCTACTTCCTGGACCCGGACGGCCTGACCATGGAGTACAGCTTCGGCATGGAGGCCTTCCCCGAGACCTTCGCGCGCGAGCCGCGACAGCTGCCGCTGGCGCCCCAATGGCTCGACCAATGGGAATCGACCCGCGACCCCCGCTGCTTCACCGGCGCGGGCCCGAATGCATGTCTGGAAACCAGTGAGGTGAGCGATGAGCAACATTGAAGGCACGGCCGTCGATCCGCGCGAACTGCGCAACGCGCTGGGACGCTTCGCGACCGGCGTGTGCGTCGTCACCACCATCGGCCAGGACGGCCGTGCGGCAGGCCTCACGGTGAATTCATTCAGCTCCGTGTCGCTCGACCCGCCGCTGGTGGCCTGGTGCCTGGGCCGCCATGCGCCCAGCCTCGCCGCCTTCTCCGCATCGGACTACTTCGCGGTGCATGTGCTGGCCGCCGACCAGCAGCACATCGCGATGCATTTCGCACGGCCGTCGGACAACAAGTTCGCGCTGCTGGAGGGCGAGTTGCTGCAGGGCATCGGCAATGTGCCGGTGCTGGCCAATGCCCTGGCGCGCTTCGAATGCCGACGGGCGAACATGACCGACTGCGGCGATCACGTCATGTTCTTCGGCCAGGTCGAACGCTTCAGCTACGCCAGCAGCGAGCCCTTGTTGTTCCATGCCGGGCGATTCGTCGAAGACCGCCGGCAGCCCGCTGCCTGATTTCATTCCAAGAGAACGAGGAGACCACGTGTCCTTTCAACTTCGCAATCCCTGGTGGGTCGTGCTCGGCTCGGTGCTGGGCCTGATCGTCGGCAACGTGACCGTGCTGCAGTTCTCGGCTTCGGTGCTGATGAAGCCGATCATGGCCGAGTTCGGCTGGAACCGCAGCGTGCTTTCTGCAGCGGTGATGCTCGGTTCCTTCTGCGCCGCGGCCGCGACCCCCTTCGTCGGCCGGCTGATCGACAAGCATGGGGTCAAGCCCGTGACGCTGCTCGCCATCACCTTCTTCGCCCTGTCGACGGCCGCCATGTCGATGGCGCCCGCAGCGGCGCCGGTGTTCATCGGCATGTTCTGCGTCCTTGGCGTGTTCAGTGGCGGCCAGGCACCGCTGCCCTATGCCAAGTCGATCGCCGGCGCCTTCGACCGCCGGCGCGGCCTGGCGATGGGCATTGCGATGACGGGCGTCGGCCTGGGCACGGCGCTGGTTCCCAAGCTGGCGCAGATCTACCTCGACCATTTCGGATGGCGTGGCGCCTATGTCGCGCTGGGCGCCACGGTGTTCGTGATCGCATTCCCGGCGGTGGCGCTGTTCTTGAGCGAACCGACGGCCCGCCGCGGGGCAGCGAATTCGGCCATGCTGCCCGGACTGGAGGCCCGGCAGGTACTCCGCACCACGGACTTCTGGATCCTGTCCTTTGTCTTCCTGTGCATTCCCATCGTGGCCAACGGCATCATCGTGCACCTGGTTCCGCTGCTGACCGACCGTGGCATTCCCGCGCAGCAGGCGGTAGCGATCTTCGCCAGCATCGGCGCCTCGCTGATCGTCGGGCGGCTGGCTTGCGGCTATTTCCTGGACCGTTTCTTCGCGCCGCACGTGGCGATCGCCTTCATCGTGATTCCCGCGCTCGGCGTCATCACCCTGCTGGCCAGCTCCGATCCGACGCTGACCACGGTCGGCGCGGTCATGGTCGGCATCGGCCTCGGCGCCGAGGTCGATCTGATCGGCTACCTGCAAAGCCGCTACTTCGGACTGCGCGCCTTCGGCCAGGTCTATGGCTACCTGTTCGCGATCTTTACCGTCGGCACCGGACTCGGCCCCTTCGTGATGGCTGCGACCTTCGATGCCACCGGTTCCTACCGTCCGGCCCTGATCGGCTTCGTCGCCACGCTGGTCTGCGCTGCACTGGCGCTGCTGCGCATGCCCAGGACCTATGCCTTCCCGGTGCAGCACGTCGGCACCGAAGGCACGCCGCCTGCCACCGATGCCGCGCCGCGCATTCGTACCGCCTGAACTGTCTCCCTTCCCCGCTACCTGCATCCCACATGAAACTCGTCACCTACCTCCACGACAACAAGACTTCCATCGGCAAGGTCGAAGGCGATCGCGTCGTCGACCTGCCCGCCAACGATCCGTCGCTTCCGGCCACCATGCGCGAGCTGCTGCAGGCCGGCGCCGAAGCCATGGCCTTGGCCAGGGCGATCCCGGCCAGCGCCCCGCATGCGCACCCGCTGGGCAGCGTGAAGCTGCTGGCACCCCTGCCGAATCCGTCGAAGTTCCTCGCCATCGGCATGAACTACAGGAAGCATGTGGAAGAGGCCACCAAGGTCGGCGTCAAGACGCCGCCGACCCAGGTCTGGTTCAACAAGCAGGTCTCCTGCATCAACGGCCCGCAGGGTGACGTGCATCTGCCGAAGGTCTCGGACCAGCTCGACTACGAGGTCGAACTCTGCGTGGTCATCGGCAAGCGCTGCCGCCACGTGAGCCGCGAAGAGGCGCGCTCGGTGATCGCGGGCTACATGGTGTGCAATGACGTCTCGGTGCGCGACTGGCAGTTGGCCACGCCGACCATGACGGTCGGCAAGTCCTTCGACACCTCCGGCCCGACCGGACCGTGGATCGTGACGGCCGACGAGATCGGCGATTTCGGCGCTCTGCGTCTTCGCATGTGGGTCAACGGCGAGCTGCGCCAGGACGACTTCGCCCACCAGATGATCCACGACGTCGACGCCCAGATCGCCTACCTGTCCGCCGCTTTCACGCTGGAACCGGGCGACCTGCTGGCCACCGGCACGCCCTCCGGGGTCGGTGTGGCGATGGATCCCCCCAGCTACCTGAAGGTCGGCGACCTGATGCGCGCCGAGATCGAGGGCATCGGTGCGATCGAGAACCGCGTGGTCCCCGAACCGGCCTGAACCGTCGCGGGCCGGCTGCCGAATATCATGGTTTAAGCTACCAAAAAGATCAGGTCGTGCCGATCCCGTGATCGCCGACCTCGAAGGCCCCAATCGATATGACGCGAAGCACTCCACGAACGCCCTCTCCCGCGCCTGTCGCCAAGCGCACGCGCACGCCCTTGCCCGAGCCCGGAAGCCCGAAGGTCCCTGCGCGGCGCGGGGGAGCGTTGTTCGATGTGGAGCATTCGATCGGCTACCTGCTCAACCGGGCGGCCAACATCATCGCGGCGCGCTTCAGCGATGAACTGAAGGTGCACGGCGTCAACCTCCAGACGTGGCGCGTGCTCGCCGCGCTCAGTTATCAGGATCAGCAGTCACTGACCGACCTGGCCAATCACACCGGCGCGGAACTGTCGTACCTGTCGCGCTCGGTCGCCAGTGCCGAGGCGCGCGGGCTCGTGGCGCGGGTGGTGTCGCCGGCCGACAAGCGCGCCTTCCTCCTCACGCTGACGCCCGCGGGTCAGGTGCTGGTGAACGAGTTGACGCCGCATGGCGTACGGATCGAAAAAACCTCGGTCACGGGCGTGCCGAGGGCCGATGTCGAGACCACCCTGCGCACGCTGCATGCGATCTACCACAACATGGTCGACAGCACCGACGGCTCGGCCGGCATGAATCGCAAGCTGACCGTCGCCAGACGCGTCAGAAAAAGGCGCGCGCTGGACGATGTCGCTGATGCGGCGCGTTAGCTCAAGCGCGCGCGCGCGCCGCGTTTCTCAGGTCGCGGATCTGGTCGTGGTTGCGTTGGGCGCCATCGGCCTGCCGCTGAACGACGACGCGCACGTCCGCCGGCAGGCTCTGCTTCAGGGCCTTGCGATAGCGGGCCACGGCGCTGTCTTCGCCGCGCTCGCAGGATTCCAGAATCGACAGTTCGCTGTCGGCGCCGACGCTTCCCTTGACCTGGACCCAACCGCGGTGCATCGCGCCGGCCGCGGTTCCGCCTGACGCCGGTTCCCCGCCGTAGGAGCGCACCATCTGCATGAGTTCCTCACCAGCCTGCCGGCAGCCTTCGGCGCGGCTGGCGAAGAGTTGCTTCGCTGCCGTGGTCTCGACTTGCTCGGCGCAGGTCCTGAAACCGTATTCGCCGTCGCGCGCGTTCTCCAACAGGTCGTTCAGGACGTCGACCACGTCGTCGTTCGACAGGTCTTCGTGGCTCACGATGTCGCTGCCGTTGGCCTGCTTCGCGTAGTAGACCTCGTCGGCCCGGTTCCAGGCCGCCCGGGTCGCGGGCCGGGCATCCGCCCAGGCAAGGTCCGAGGCGCCGCGCCGGGTTTCCCATTCGGACGCGAGCAGGGGCTCGGCACTGTCGAAATCGGCACCGCGCGTGCTGCGGCCGGACCAGCCCATCTCGTAGGCCGGAGCGTAGTCGTCGTAGCTGCGGCCGGCGGCCAAGTACGGCTGGCGGCCGTGGTTCTCGCGCCAGTAGGCGTCCTCGGCGGTGGGGTTGACGCCTTCGGCCGCGGCCTTGCCGCCCAGCCCGCCAACCACCGCGCCGGCCACCAAGCCCACCACCGTGCCGATCGGCCCCGCGAGCGATCCGGCGGCAGCGCCGGCCAGGCCGCCGCCCGCGGCACCCAGACCGGTGCCCACCGGGTGGGCGCCCGGTGCGCCGGTGATCGGATCTCGATTGGGAACGCCATTGCCGAGTTGGCCGTCGTCTGTTGCCATGTCATCTCCTTGGATTCGCCCGTGATGGGCAGGGTGGGGAGCGCTCCGTCGAAGCGCTTCAAGGACGAAGGTAGGCATGCGACGGGCGCCGCGCGGTCATCGCAAGCGTGGAGTGCGTGTCAGCCAAGACCCCGATGCCGGAAGCACCGGCCTGTCGGGGCAACTATGCGACCGACACGGCCCGTCGCCTGCGAGCGTTCTCCACTGGAGACGCCGCCCCGTTCCGGCGGCGCTGCGCGAAGAATCGCAGCATCTCCTCGCTGGCGTCCGGTCCCAGGGGGTCGGCATAGGAGCCCGCCGCTCGTCCTCCGGACCAGGCATGGCCGCCCTCGTGGAGCGTCCAGTGCTCGCCACAGCCCAGCCCTTCCCGCAGGTAGATTCGGCGGGTGCTGCGCCGGCCGTCCGCTGCAATGTGCTCTTCATTTTCATGGTCGCACGCAGGGCCGACCGCGGCCTCCATCACCTGGCTGGCATTGAGCGGGCTGACCACCGTGTCCTTGTCGCCATGGAAGACGATGGTCGGGACCCCGCTCGGGGCGCTCGGCATGCGCGCGACCCCGCGCATCGCGGCAAGACCCGAAGACAGGTCCGTGCCGGCCCGTGCTGCCAGGCCCGAGTGCACACCGACGGCAGCGTAGATGTCGGGGAAGAGTTCACCGAGCAATGCGGCCAATGCGCCGCCGGCGGACAGCCCGGCCGCATAGATGCGGTCGGCGTCGACCGCGAAGTCGCGCGCCACCTTCAGGGTCAGCGCAGCGACACGGGCTGCGTCGCCATGGCTGCGCGTCTGATGGGCGGCATCGAACCAGTTCCAACATCGCTGCGCGCTGTGACGTGCCAGTTGGGCGGGATACAAGACCACGAACCCATGCCGCTGCGCCGCTTCATTCATCGCGGTGCCGGCGGCAAAGTCCGCCGGGTCCTGCCCCGCCCCGTGCAGCATGACCAGCAACGGCGCGCCCGCAAGCGCTGCGCTCGGCGGCGCATAGACGCTGTAGTCGGGGTGGGTTTCGGTCATCGATGGCCCGCTGGCCGAAGCGGCGCTGGCACCGGGTGCCAGAAAGGAGCAACTCATCTCCGACGCGAACTGAAAGAACATGAGAAAGGGATTGGGCGTCTGGGGCGAATTCTGCATGCAGCCAATGTGTGCGCGCAGGCAGGCGCGTGCCGTGGTCTGAGGGCCCGGCCAGGGGTAGGCGAACGCCTGGCTCACGTGCTCCCTGCCCTGCCGACAGCCGACGGGCGCAGCCAGGCCCGATGGCCGGGCCACCATCGGGATTCAGCGATGCGCCGGCATTGAGGCGTCGGCCCCCAAGGAGCCGATGTCGCGCATCAGGCGCTGGAACTCCGGTGATTCCCGCACCAGCGCCGCGCCGGCGCCGCGAAGCAGGTCGATCTGCTCGGGCGACAGCTTCCATGTCGTCGGCAGCGACAGCAGGGTGCGGCGCGCTGCGTTGTCGGCCACGCCCCGGAAACCGACATTGATCGCGTAGTAGTCCTCGATGCCCTTGACTCCGGTCTCCCTCGCGGCCTCCAGCTCCTCCGCGTGGCGGCGTTCCAGATCCTTGACCAGCAGCTCGGTCTCGCGCGATCTTCGCGCCAGCGGAAGGTCCACCAGTGCGCCAAAGACAGAGCCGGTGTTCGGAATGTCGGGCTTCTCGTCGATCGTGCTGCCCATGCCGTTGGCGGCATTGACCGTGATGATCACGAAACGACGAATATGAACTGTTGCCGGCGGCGAACTCAGCGCCGTCCCGCGCGACAGGGTCTCCATGTCAAACAGCCCCCGAATGCCCAGGTTGTCGGAGAGCCCGCCGTCGACCATGTGCAGAAACGGGCGCCCCCTTCCGTCGGTGTAGTTCAACATGTCCTCCAGCAAGATCTGGTCGCTGGGACTGTTTCGGTTCGCGGCCTGGCTCTGCTGTGCTTGAAGTGCCCGCACGGCCGCATCCCCGCACCGGCCGGCGTGGTTGTCGAGCGTGATCGGCGCCAGCCACAGGGGCAAGGTCGTGGAGGCAGCCACCGCGCGCGCGACCGGGAACGTGGACAGGTCCGAGCACAGCAGGTCGAAATAGTTCTGCGTGAACTCGAACCTGGCCCCGGTGCTCAGATCGGTGGCTCCGAGCACCACACGGGGTCGATCTTTCATCTGACCGAAGGTAATGCCCTTGAAGAGCACCCGATCGAGCCGCTCCTGCAAGATGTCGCCGCGGCCGATCGTCGGGTCGAGCAGCCTCGTCAATCCCGCCGGGTTGAGGATGTCCCGGCCCAGCGCCCACTGGAAGTCGACACTCAGGAAATTCGGCACGAAGTCGGTGAAGATCCGGTCGCCGTAGGCGCCGTAGTAGGCGGCCGTCACGGCTCCGCCCGACACCCCGTACACCAGGTCCACCTCGTCCAGCAGCCGCCGCGTCTGGCCCCGCACCGTGACGCGATGCCTGGCCAGTTCCTCCAGCACACCGTACGCGAGCGCCGATGCCCGCGAGCCCCCGCCGGAGAAGGACAGCACGACCGCGACCTCGGCCTGCTCAGGGTCGAAGAAGGCCTGCTCTGCGCGGTAGCCGCGCGACGGGCTGGTGGCCTCGATCGGTGCGTTGCGGAAATACGATGTGCCGCTGCATCCGGCCGTCGCCAAGGCGAGCGCCAGCGCCAGCAGCCCCGATGGCAAGCGACGGGTTCGCTCGAATGAATGATCCATACTTTGCGCAGCGACTATATAGGGCCCCCGATCCGCAGGCGTCCCCGTCGAACGGTCTCACCCAGGGGGTGGCCCACGCTCCGGCGGCGCGGGCGATCCCTCCGGCGCCGCCTTCCGCTTGAAAACGCTCAGCTGGCCGTCGGCCTCGAGCCGCGCCACGCGCACGTCGGCAAGCCGCTCGACGCCCGCTTGCCGCAGCTTGCCCTGGAGTTCCTCCATCGTGATCATCTCGCGCTTCATCGCCTTGCGGCACACCCGGCCATGGCGGACCAGGACCTCTGGCTGGGGCTCCAGCACCCGCGCCACCCATGCGAAGCGATAACTGAGCCAGTCGAGCGCGAAATTCCAGGCGATCAGCGTGGACAGCAGGACCAGGCCGTCATTGATCGACTTGTATTCCCCCTGCATCGCATTGCTCGCCGCGTCGGCGACGAGGACCACGAACAGCAGATCGGCCACGCCCATCGAGCCGACATCGCGGCGCAGCACGAAGCGAAAGACGACCAACAGGAACCAGTAGACGACGGTGCCGCGAACGACCATGTGCCAGACCGGAAACTCGCGGGCAAAGAGCTCGATGAGTTCACTCATGCCGCAGCCCCTGCTGTCACGCCATGCGCTAGAGGTCTTCCGTCGCCCGGAAGCCTGCGCCTCGCGCGCCCGAGGGCGTCAACACGACCTTGCGGCAGGCGTCCTCGGCCTTGTCGAAGATCTGGTAGCCCTTGGCCGCATCCTCGAGTGCCATGTGGTGCGTGATGATCAGCTCGGGATGCAGCTCGCCGGCCTGGATGTGCTCGAGCAGCCGGGGCATGAAGCGCTGGGCGTGGGTCTGGCCCATCCTGAAGGTCAGGCCCTTCTCGAAGGCGTCCCCGAACAGGAAGCCGTGGATCCACCCCGCGTAGACGCCCGGCACGCTCACGACCCCGCCGCGTCGCGTGGCGGCGATCGCCTGCCGCAGCGATTTGCCGCTCGATCCCTCCATCTTGAGATCGGTCAGGACGGTCTCGAGGGTGCTGCCCTTGGCCTCGAAGCCCACCGCGTCGATCGAGGCGTCGACCCCTCGGAAGTCGGTACGCTCGACGATCTGGCCGGCCGGGTCGTCGACGTCGGCGAAGTTGATCGGCTCGGCGCCGTAGGTCGCGCGCGCGAACGCCAGCCGGTAGGCATGTTCATCGACGATGAAGATCCGCTCGGCCCCCAGCAGCCGCGCCGACGCCGCCGCCATCAGCCCCACCGGTCCGGCGCCGAAGATCGCCACCGTCGAGCCCGGGCCGATGTCGCCGTTGAGCGCGGCCTGATAGCCTGTGGGCAGGATGTCGGACAGGAACAGGACCTGCTCGTCGGCCAACCCGGCCGGGATCACGAGAGGGCCGACGTTGGCCTTCGGCACCCGGACGAATTCGGCCTGGCCGCCCGCGTAGCCACCGTACAGATGGGAATAGCCGAACAGGCCCGCCCCCGAGCGCACATTCTTCGTGTTGAGGATGGCCCCCCGGCCCGGGTTGGTGTTTTCGCAGGCCGCGAACAGCGTGCGGTTGCAGAAGAAGCAATCGCCGCAGGAGATCGTGAAAGGCACCACGACCCGGTCGCCCTTCTTCACCGCGGTCACGCCCCGGCCGGTCTCCTCGACGATGCCCATGAACTCATGGCCGAGAATGTCGCCCGACTCCATGCCCGGGATCTTGCCGCGGAAGATGTGCAGGTCCGAGCCGCAGATCGCCGTGGCGGTCACGCGCAGCACGATGTCGTCGTCCTGCTCGATCACGGGGTCGGGGACGGTTTCGACGCGGACATCCTTCGAGGCGTGGTAGGTCAGGGCTTTCATGGTCTTCCTTTGAATTGGCGGAAGCGGTCATTTCGCGCGGCGCCGCGGGCGTCCCATGTAGGAGCTCGACCGGTGCGCATGCGCGCGGTCGGCGCGTCAGTGGCGCGCCGAGCGCAGGCGGGTGGAGAACTCGCGCAGGCCGGCGATGCCGCTGGCCTCGGCGCGGTGGCACCAGGCGGCCAGGTCGGCGGCCAGCTGCTCGCGCGAATGCGAGGTGTTGAGC
>NZ_JASZYS010000020.1 GCF_030316845.1 Variovorax davisae | reverse complement strand
CCTGCGTTTGCGCTATGAGACCACTGGATGAATCCGTGGCGCCTGATGACGACCACACGGCCGCGTGTTCTGCATACCAGCGATCAAAGCCGTTTACACACGGCCTCGGCCGCATTCTGCCGGTCGAGCTACTCGTCTGTTTGCCGAGCTTCGGCCTGCCGGCTCCATGGAGCTCCGCAATGTTCGCGCCATGCCATCCAACCTGGTTGCATGTCGGCAAGTTGGACCAATGTCGGGTCTCGGTGGACCATGCTTGTCAGCGATCCCAGCATCTCGTCTGCTGCGTCGAAGGCGTCGCCGGTGAGGAACTGCCAAGCGCCATCCTCCGCGTCTCGTGACGCCATCAGGACGGGCTTGACGCCCTCGACAATCGAACGGACTGTCAGACACGCCATGCTCGGCGGGCTGTCGAATGGCCAATCACGCGGCTCGGAAAGCATCGCTGGGTCCTTGAACTAGAGGTCTGGTGTTGGCCGACTGTAGCCTGTCGCCAGCCCGCGGCTCCGGAGCCCGAAGCAGCCGTATGTCCCTGCTCCAAACCAGACGTTGGCTCAGCTGCGCCCGGCTCGCAGCGCTGGGCACTCATCAAGGGCTCGAGGCCCTTTGCCGCGTGGCTTATCCAGTCCTTCAATGCTGAGGCAGGGAAGGCAGGGAAGGCGGGGAAGGCGGGGGAGGCGGGGGAGGCGGGGGAGGCGGGGGAGGCGGGGGAGGCGGGGGCTTGCTGTTCCCTTCAACCTAGCACACCGTTCTCGCCGTCAAGGCCTGCGCGTTCGTCCAGGAACGAACGCTGGCGGCCGCTGGCCGTCTTCGAGCCCTGACAACTGCGCTGCGGCGTGCAGGTGCCGGTACGGGCAATCCCGCCCGATTCACGGAGTCGACCATGTCACAACAAACCTCTTGTCCTAATCTGTCCAACGTCATCGCCCACGATACGGGGCCGAAAGCTCGTTTCGCAGTAGGCGATGCAGTGACCTTTACGAATCCCCAAGGACTCGTCTTTCCGGGCAAGACCATCGTGAGCATCGATGCATCAGCATGGGCGCGGGAAAGTGGCGCCCCTCGGTACTTCATCACGCCGACAGATACGCCGTGGTACAGCTTCCCAGAAAGCGAGCTTTCCTAGAAGCCTGCATGAGCGCGCATAGCGCTCTGCACCATGCGCTCAACAAGGGCGATCCGCCCCTTGGCCGCGAGGCTTAACCCATCAGAAAGTGTTGACGCCGATCCAGGGGAGGGGGGCTTGCTGTTCCCTTCAACGTAGCACACCGTTCTCGCAGTCAAGGCCTGCGCGTTCCTCCAGGAACGAACGCTTGCGGCCGCTGGCCGTCTTCGAGCCCTGACAACTGCGCTGCGGCGTGCAGGTGCCGGTACGGGCAATCCCGCCCGAATCACGGAGCCGACCATGTCGCAGTACTTTCTTCCCTTCAATTCCTCCAACGACCTCGATACCTCGGTGCTGATGGTTCGCGACATCGCCGGAGACTATCGCCCCGCCGATGCGGCAGAGGTGCTGCAGGCAGCACAGCACGTTCTCAAGCAGCAGCTTCGGGGACTTCCGATCATGGATAGCCCGAAGGTTGTGCGCGACTACTTGAAGATGAAGCTGAGCATGCTGGAGCACGAGGTGTTCGGAGTCCTGATGTTGGATTCGCAATTACGCTTAATCGAGTGCGTCGAGCTGTTCCGCGGAACGGTCAGCCAGACCTCTGTTTACCCACGTGAAGTTCTCAAGGAATCGCTCGCGCGCAACGCTTCAGCTTTAGTTATCTTTCATAATCACCCATCGACGAATCCGGAGCCATCACGCGCCGACGAGCAGCTGACGACCAACCTCAAGAACGTGCTGCAGCTCGTGGATATCCGAATCATCGATCACCTGATCGTTGCCGGGAACAACGTCACATCGTTTGCCGAGCGCGGCCTGATCTAAGCCGGGGGCGTCGCCCCCTTTTTGCTTCGCCAGGTCGAACGCCTTACTGCGACCGCTTCGATGCTTCCCACTGCAATCTGAGATTTCCGATGCGCCTGTTATCCCGCCGAAGTCTGTTTGTCCCGGCACCCATCCAGGCGGGCGGCGGTATGTTTTTTCAAAGCATCTATCCCGGTACCTAGCCTCTGCCCGAGGCAGTGGAGGCGGGGTTGGCCCGCATACGATGCAGTCATTGGGCGACGTGGGTGGCGTCTCAACCTTGTCGGATTTCAACTGCGCTGCAGCCGGCGTGGATGGCACGGCGGATTTCACTGGCACGCCCGCCTTAGTCTTCGCCCCACCTTCAGCTGGCGGAGCCTCTGTGAGCATGGCCATGTCGTTGCAAATTTTCGCCAACGAGGGATCGAGTTTTTCGGTAATCTTTCTCATAGCCGAATTGACGTCGCCGGACTTGTATCCACCGCTCCCCTGAGCCTTGACGATCACACCTGATCCACCGCCTGAAGCGTTGACCTCCATGGTGCTCGAATTGGAATCCGAGCTCTCTGTCGAGAACTCGACGCGGCCGTTTCCAACCTGCTTCACACAGTAGAGGAAGCTAAGCATTTTGGCGGGGATACAGGGGCCATCGCCAAGCGCTCCCTGCCCAGGGGGCAGTTAGCGGCTGCGGAAGACACGTGCACTGCGGCGCCACAAAGAAAGGCAATTGCTGCACGCATAGGACTCCTCGCGAAGTAGGTCGACTTCAGACGCAGCGTTCAGTACTAGGCGTGTTCGAGCCACACATCGCGCTCTAATCTCGCGCCTTCTAGCATCGTCATGCTGATGTTCCAGCTCGCCGATGGAAACGTGTTGGTAGCTCTCGGCGCACAAACAAATGGGCCCAACGCTTTTCAAGACGTCGGACCCACAGGACTTCCTGATTCTTCGCAGGACGATACGACGGACGTATTACGCCGTCAACCTTTCAAAGCTCAGCTTTCCCGGCGCCCAAAGGCACCGTTGACTGGGCATGCCGATGGCACGCAGAGGCGCTCGCCGCGCGGCGGTTTCGACGCCATCGGCCGGCTGGTCCGTGCTCCCGTCTCCCTGCGTTCTTCGCTGGATCCGGTGAATCTGCGCCCCTGCTGCCGGCGGCCGGCTTCGCCTGCAAGGGGTGTTCATAACGCTGGGCGTTACGAATGCTTCCCCCTTGCTCCCCCGTCCTCATGGTCGCCGCATTGCACCGGGCGAAGAACTCAGGGAAACGGCGGCCAGCTCCGGGCAGGAGGCCGATGCGATCAAAACCCTTCATTGAAGGGCTCTGAATCTAAGGACCCGGCATCAAAGGAAAGAAAACACCATGCAAACATCAATATTCACTCTCAACGTCTCCAACGACGCGCGCATAAACCTGCGTCGCATCCTGCGCGATGAGGTCGCGCGCCTGAAAGAGTCCATCGTCACCGAGGCGCGAAACCGCATGTGGGCGCGCGTGGAATCGCTGACCGAAGAACACGACCGCGCGACCGAACTGCTGGCCCAGGTGCGCGACCTGCAGCCCATCGAGTGACGGAGGCTGCGATGCCCTTGACCGTCCTCGCTGTCGAAATTCCCCGCACGGGCGAGCGCGTTTTGATCGCCCGTACGCCCGAGATCCAGATGGAGGTTTGGGCCGCGCACAACGCCGCACTCGACCTGATCGAGTTGTTCACGAGCTTGACGGACCCCGAGCCGATCGGGATCGGCGCAGCCCGCACATCGCGCACAGCGCGCGACCTGGCGCGGATGTTCCTGCGCGAGATGGAGCCTGACGACGAGCCGTACTTTTTCTACTGACCGCCGACCGTACCCCTGAACAAAGACCTTCTCCGAGCCGAAAACATCATGATGACCACAACCCTGAAGAATCGCGCGGCTGACTTGTTCGCCGGGCTTGCCGTAGCCTTTGCCCTTGCAGTCACGCATGACCCCGCATCTGCGTGCAGCATGCCGAGCCCGGTCCAGTCGACCCCAGCGGCGCAGCAGTTCATGGTGTCTGTTGTGCTTCAACGCGAGGATTCGAGGGCGACGATCAAATTGGTGCATGCCCAAGTCGCCGCCCACGAGAAGAAGGAGGCCATGAGCAGGACGCTGCGCCAAGTCAAGGCTCAGTATCCGGGCTACGCCGTGCTTGATGTGATTGCGACTGCGCTGCAAGTGAGGCCCGAGGCGTGCGCCGCCCGACCAGGATTGAACGCCTGACAGCGAGCGCGCGCGCTCGGCGCTCAACAAGGCCCTGGCCGGTCCTTGGCCGCGAGGCTTATCCCTGGCAAACCCCATCTAGCTAGACCCGTCCTGCGGCGGGTGAGGGCGCTCGCCGCGCGGCGGTTTCGACGCCATCGGCCGGTTGGTCCGTGCTCCCGTTTCCCTGTGTTCTTCGCTGGATCCGGTGAAATTTGCACCCTCGATTCCTGGCGACCGGCTATCGCCTGCAAGGGGGTGTTCATAACGCTGGGCGCGTTACGAAGGCTTCCCCCTTGCTCACCAGTCCTCGCGTGCGCCGCATGTCACCGGGCGAAGAACTCAGGGAAACGGCGGCCAGCTCCGGGTAGGAGGCCGATGCGATCGAAACCCTTCATTGAAGGGCTCTGAATCTAAGGACCCGGCACCTTTTTGAAAACCAAGGACCAATGCGATGACGAGCAAATATTTTTCCGCAGCAGATACCGCCAAGCTGGTGCGCCAGTCGTTGAAGGAAGCCTTTGCCGGCGTGTCGTTCAGCGTTACGAGCAAGACGTATTCGGGTGGTGCTTCTGTTCGCGTTGTTTGGACGGACGGTCCGAATGATGACCAAGTCAAGGCGTTGATCGGCAAATTCTCGGGCTCCTACTTTGATAGCAGCCTCGACTACCAGGGCAGCGTTTTCCACATGGTCGACGGGCAGCGCGCCACGTTTGCCGTTGATCACCTGTTCACGTCACGTGATTTCTCGGATGCGTCGGTGCAGCGTGCTATCGACCGACTCGCCCGCCGCTTCGCCGGCAACCTCAAGCAGGAAGGCATCGAGAAGCCCACCGTGGCGCAGTGGCGCAGCGGATCTCTGTATTCGGTGCAACTGCAGTCGCGTTCGGTCCATTCGCTGATCGCCGGGTTCCTGCAGAAGAACACCGACCGCCTGCGCGTCGGCAAGAGCAAGACCGCAGGCCGCGTTTTTGTCACCCATGACGATGGCTACGGCCGTGCCATGGGCACCGGTGGCGGGTCGCGCGAACTCGCACACGTTTGAAGGAGGAAATCAGATGTTCACCATCCACTACAAGGGCAGCTTCATTCACGGCTACTGCGACCGCGCCGCCTGCCGTGTCTCGGGCGAATTCGTCGGCAGCTTCAAGAGCATGCGTGCGGCCAAGTGCGCGATCACCAGGAAGAAGGGAGGCAACTGATGTACGCGCCGATCATTACCACCGTGAAGCGTGACAAGGCCACTGGCCGCGCCACGCACACTACCGCGAACTTCGCAGACCAGCCCGCGAAGATGGCCCGCCATTACGAGTGGGAAGGCATGGGCGCCGTAGCGACAGCTTCCGCGAAGAAATCGCCAGCCACATGACCAAGCCGGATGCCCTGCGCCATGTCGCGCAGTTTCATCGTCGCGGCCTCTGGGTTGAAGTGTTCTGCGAAGCATCGAGGGAACTGCTTGCGGGTCCGTTCGACCCCGACCAGCGGCTACCCCAGATCTTCATCGGGGCTTGACCGTGCCGTTGCGAATCTCGGACCATCACCGGAAGATCCACCGCGAAACGCTGCAGCTCGCGCGGCGCTTCCGCCACCAGAGCGACAAGCATGCGCGGTTGATGGCTCTCGCGGCCACGTCGCGCTACTACTTCACCACCCTGCGCGCGCTGGGCGAATGACCATGGCGACGGTCATTTACAACTGCAAGAAATGCAAGGTCGGCCGCCGCGTTGGCTATCCCCACCGCGACGGCCGAGGCAGCTTCTATCGAACTGCCGAAGACGGGCGCATGGTTTATCCAGGTCGAGCGTACGGGCCAGCCGATGAACGCAAGGGCGATGCGGTATGCGCTTGCGGGCGGTTCATGGATTGGGATCGGCTGGTCGCGCATTTTTCCGAAAGCGTCCGGTGCGATGCGCGATGCGCGATGCACGAACGCACGCGGCCACAAATGCGAATGCTCGTGCTCTGGCGAAAACCACGGAGCGGGCTGGGCCTCCGATGCGTCGGGCTTGTTCACGGGCTTGACCGCCAGGCCGGCGTAGCCGGCAATGAGTGCGTGCGTCCGCACGCAGGCCCCCTGAATCGCGCGAGTGCTACGGACCGACTGGCATCGGCCCTGCATCGAAGGCTTCGACCGGTGCAAGGCGCAGCAGCGCCTTGGCCTCCTCGACAGTCCCTGCGAGCCACTGATCAACGTCGCCCCGTTCGATCGGTATCACCGAGCGCTTGTCCTGCAGCTCGGGAGGCAGAGCTATCTTCGTCGTCGGGTCGACGACCGGCTTGTGCATGCGCTTCATCAGTGGATGATCGTCCGCGTTGCGGGTCAACATCGTGAAGCTTTCATGCACTTCGCCAGTCGCCTTATCGACCCAGGTATTCCACAAGCCAGCTAGGCCCCAGGGTGCGCCGTCCGCGCGCCGAAATTGCCACCAGACATTTTTCCCACTCTCCCAGTTCGGCTCATCGAAACTCTGCGCAGGGATGATGCAGCGCTGGCCGCGCTTCCAGGGATCCTTGTATGTCGCCTTCCCGGCGAGTTCCTCGGAGCGCGCATTGTTCGTGCTGTACGTCAGCTTCGCTGATTTCGCGAACCATGGAATCAGGCCCCACTGACCGACGACGAGCTCACGCTCGTAGTCGGTGGCGTTCCGCGCGCGCCGTATGAAAGGGCCGGGCGCGCGTGGATAGACCCCGGCCGAAAGCCAGCGCGGGCGCCCGTCCTCGCGGCCGATGTGCCAGAACGATTCGATTTCGTAGTCGCTGGGCGAGATGTAGCGATTGCACATGCGCCCATTGTGCTGGGTCGGCCGTGGAAAATCGAACCCATGAGAACCGCTGAACTAACGAGCGCCCAGCTCGATGCCCTCGTTGCCAAGCTGGAGGGCCGCCCGTACCAGGCAGATGGTGCAGTGATTTTCTCGCCGACTTCGGACGGGGGGCAGGCCGTGCCGATCATGGATCGAGAGGGCATTCACGTTGCCCCGATGCCAGGCAAGGGCTCGAGCTGGTGCGCGATCGCCCTGGGACGGATCCACGAACGCGCTGGCGGCGGACGGGGGACGTGGGTCGAAGGGCCAAATTTGCTGATTGCCGCGATGCGCGCTTATGCCGTGGCCAAGGTCGGGCCGGAGGTCGACGCTATCGCTTGAACCGCTCAGGCGGGATGGCCCCTTTGCGCTTCACTTTTACCCATTCCGAGCTGCGTACGCCCGGTACATACACGCTGTCCATACGCTTCGCGACCAAGCCTTCGAGCTCCAAGCCTAGAACGGCATCCTTGAAGATCCTCGGGATTTCCTCTTCAAAGTGGCCGACAACCAAGACGTTGTCGGGGGTGGGGTCCAACAGCTCAGCCAACAGCGTCTTGCGCTGCAAGAGCGTGTATTTCGTGATGTCGATCCCGTGATCGACAAGAAGGTCAAAAACGGCGTACCCCACCAGGTCACAGCCTTCGTACCAGCGCCGCCGGCGCGCTCTGTCCTGTAAGCGATTGAAGTCGCTGCGCCCGATGTCATCGAATACACAGACCTCCCCGTCCGTGACGTAGGGGCCCCCCGCAATTCGAGCTAGCGATTTGGCCACCTCCGGGAACCATCCCGTGGCGTCTGCGCCGTTTCGGGATCGAAGCCGGCATTTCCCGTCACCGAACATTGCCGTGAGGCGATATCCGTCGTACTTGATCTCATAGATCCACCCAGGCTCAGCCAAGTTGAGCGGCCGCTCAGCAAGGAGCATCGGGGGAAATTGATCGAGTTCCATGCCGCCACGGTGCCTGCCGGGTAAGACGTTTGCTGTCAGAGGAATGCGCGAAATTCTTGATAGCACTCCTACCGACTCCGCTGACCATCTGTTCGTGTTGCCCACCTTTCCAGGACACTTGAAGGAGACACCGATGGCAGACGATCCCAAGAAAACAGGGCAGGACCGCAAGCTCATTTCGCTGGAGGAACCCCACGAAATTCGGAGCTGGACGGAAGCCCTCGGCGTGACCGAGCAGCAGCTAAGGGAAGCGGTCGCAGCGGTTGGTCACTCTGCAGAGAAGGTGCGCGAACACCTTTTTGGCAAATGAATTCCGCTAGTTCACGCACGCGGCCGGAACGCGCCAAGTTCGAGGCGGATACGGCACGCTTAATCGAATCGATGGCCGGGTTAGCCCGCAAGCCCATGAAACGCGCATCGAGTATTGACCGCAGTACGGGGACCGCCAAAGTTACGCCCCTCGGCCGGCGCGGGGCGGTCCTAGCGAAGGAGCGCACCGTCGCGAAACTAGGTCCTTCATCACCTTCCGTCAACCGCAAGACGGACGGCTCGCGCAAAGGCTAACGAAATGGCCCGCCCAGAGGACAAGGGCAAGCGTCCAATCCGCAGCATGGCCCTGCTGATCCTTGCTGTGATAGTTGGGGCCATCGTACTCGTCTATCTGTGGATGAGGGAGCCGCCCCCTGGCGTCAAGCCATCCACAGGGGCGGCCCACGGGCCGCTTGACGTCGTAGCACAACATGGAAGGCCCCACCTACCCGCGGGCAGTGCCGCTTGACTCGTGCAACGGCTCCCTCTGCTTGTTCCGTGGGCACCCTAGTCGGAGCCCGCATGGGGCCGTCTTCTGGGTCCTTCAGTTATAGGGAAATTCACAACCTTATCCACAGAATCGGCGCGTAAGTCTCAGCCTACAGGAGCCGTCCACGGCTTTTTCAGCGGGGCAGCGGAGGCAGATCATCGATCAATGCAATGGTTTTTTGGAGCTGCAGTTTCACCTCTCGCTCAAGGTTTGAATGCTGCTTGACGACGCAGGCAACCTGGACCCAGGAAATTGCTGCCATAACGTACACGCCTGCTTCCATCCGCTCGCTCCGATCGCACAACGAAAGGCCCTCCGGCGACATGTAGTCCTTCCGGAGGGCCTCCGCAGCCTAGAGTACCCGTTGGGTTTTGCTAGGCCGTGTGAGAAATATCGCTCAGGCGGTCGCAGCTGCGATTCAGCAAGCGCCTGAAGGATGAGACAGACACCGCCTACTGAGCTTGACGCGCGACGTGCCGCTGTGCGCGCCAATCCCAGGGGGGAACCGGCGAGGCATCGGCCCACAGGCCACGTTTGCTATTTCGTGCGCGTGCCTCGACTTCGAGGAGAGAGCGGTCGATCAGATAGGTGCGGTATGCCCATGCCATCCCCGCCCCGACCATCGCGCTATTGACGCTTCTACCGTCGACGAGAACCGTCCCGATCGTCCTGCCGTATCGGTCTTTCCCGTTCTCACGGATGGTCACGACCTGACGAAACACGTACTCGCTCAGCGCTTGGCGCGATCGCGTGCCGAACGGCTGCTTCTTTTCCGGCGCGTCGATCTCTGCGAGCCGAACTCGCACGGGCGTCTGGTTCACGAGGACATCGATGGTGTCGCCGTCGAGCACGCCGACGACCTGGCCGCTGAAGTCTGCGCGCGCAGCGCATGACAGGAACAGCAGCGCGACGGCAAGCGTCGCTTGCATAGCGCGGTTTCTCATTTTTCTCCCTTGAAATTGACCGCGGCAAGGTATCACACCCAACGCTCAACAAGGGCGGCGGTGGCCGGTCATCGAGTACCTCGATGCTTCCCCTTGGCCGCGAGGCTTATCCCGTGCGCGGCGTAGCCGCGCCTCCCTGAACAGCCAACCCCGAACAGCTGAACAGCCCTGATGTGTCGCGTCCTACGGCGCGATGTGGCGCTCGCCGCGCGGCGGTTCTGTTTGCCATCAGCCCGCTGTCCCCGAAGACAACCGTTTTCATGAGTTCTTTCGCTTCATTCCGGTGAATTTGCTCCCCTGCTGCCGGGGGTCGGCTGCGCCTGCAAGGGGGTGTTCATAACGCTAGGCGCGTTACGAATGCTTCCCCCTTGCCCCCCCGTCCTCATGGGCGCCGCATGTCACCGGGCGAAAGAACTCAGGAAAACGGCGGCCAGCTACGGGTAGGAGGCCGATGCCAACAAAACCCTCTTCA
This sequence comes from Variovorax davisae, assembly GCF_030316845.1. Classification (GTDB taxonomy): domain Bacteria; phylum Pseudomonadota; class Gammaproteobacteria; order Burkholderiales; family Burkholderiaceae_C; genus Variovorax; species Variovorax davisae. The sequence continues at coordinate 111,504 of NZ_JASZYS010000020.1, read as the reverse complement.
GAAGGGCTCTGAATCTAGGAACCCGGCGGTTTTAGTAAGTCAGTCAGTCAAACATTTTTAAGGAACAGTCATGCAAGCATTTGAAGTTTTGTCGTCGTTGGGTGGTGTCGAAGTTGCGGCGGATGTCCGTACGTTCTCTGCTGTCGAAGGTGTCGAAATCGCAGTGCCTCTGAACTGCCTGTTTCTCTCCCCGTTCAATGTGCGGAAGATGCGCAATGCCCACAGCATCCCCGAGCTGGCCGAGCAGATCGACGCGGAAACCCTCTTGAACCGTCTGGGTGTGGTGGCGGAGGAAGCCAACGGTGCGACCGGGCGCTATGGCGTGGTCGCTGGCGGTCGCCGCCTCGCCGCGTTGCAGTACCTTGCCGAGAATGGCCGGATTGCCTTGGATGCCCTGATTCCCTGCAAGTCCTTCGACTCCGCCCGTGCCGTGGGCGTGAGCCTCACCGAGAACGCGGGCCAGGAAGCGATGCACCCGGCAGACATGGCCGAGGCGTTCAAGGCGCTGGTCGATGAGGGCAAGACGTTGGCACAGATCGCGGGCCGGTTTGGCGTGTCGGAACTGACCGTGGAACGTCGCTTGAAGATTGCCAACCTCGCGCCGAAGTTTCTCGACTTGTACCGTGCTGGCGAAATCGAGCCGAAGCAACTGCAAGCCCTGGCGTTGACGAACGACCATGCAAAGCAGGTCGCCGTCTGGGATTCGCTGGGTTCGCATCGTCGCAGCGCCTACCACCTGCAACAAGCCCTGACCGAAAGCGAAATGCAGATCACTTCGCCGCTCGCTCGCTTCGTTGGACTGGCGGCATACGAGCAGGCCGGGGGCGCCGTGCGCCGCGATCTGTTCGACGACGCCAACGGCGTCTATCTCCAGGATGCGCAACTCGTGCAGAAGCTGGCGGAAGAATCCCTCGAAAAGACCGCAGAGCAAGTCCGTGCGGCCGGTTGGAAGTGGGTGGAGGTTCGCCAGGATTTCGGCTACCAGGAGCGGGGCCGGTTTACTCGCAGCTACCCGTCGACTGCGAAGCCGACCGCTGGTGAACGCGAAGGCATGGAGGAAATCTCTAGCCTGTTGCAAGGGCTGGCTGCAGAAATCCGTGCGATCGAAGGGAAGTCGGATCAAGAGTTCACCGATGAAGAGCAAGCCCAGGTCGACGCCCTCGAAGAACAAATCGACGAGCTGCGCGAGCTGCATGCAGCCATGCATGACGCCCTGCGCGTTTGGACCCCGGAGCAGTTGGCAAATTCCGGCGTCGTCGTCACTCTTGAGCATGACGGCGAGATCGAAATCGTGGAAGGCCTTGTGCGTGCCGAAGACCGCAAGGCAGAAGCGGCCGCCACTGGTCGCCGTGAAGCGCCGGGCAGCGCTCCCGCCGCCAAGGCCGAATTCAGCAAGCAACTCACGCGGAGCATGACTGCGCATCGGACCGCTGCTGTCGCTGCTGCGCTGACCGACAACCCGCATGTTGCACTGGTCGCGCTGCTGCATCGCTTGATCCTGGCCGAAACCAAGTCTTGGTATCCGTCCCCAGTTCGCGTGTCGTTGACCAGCTCGACGAGCCGTGTTCGTGAACTGGCCGATGAGTTCGATTCGTCGATGGCTGCGCAAACCCTCGACTCGGCGCAGACCATGTGGGGCGTGCGCCTCCCCGGCGAACCCGCTGCCCTGTTCCGCCACCTGATGAACATGGACATGCAATCCCTGAACGAGCTGCTTGCCTTGCAAGTCGCCCGCTCCTATGACGTCATCACCGAAGACGTGTCGGGCAACTCGCAGCGCTTCGCTGCCGGTGCCGCCGTCGAAGCTGCCCTCGGCTTGAAGATGACGGACTGGTGGGCTCCGGACGCTGGCCGCTACCTGAGCCACGTTTCGAAGGCAAAGATGATGGAAGCTGTGACCGAGGCGTGCGGCGCAGAGGATGCACGTCCCTTGGAGAAGATGAAGAAGGCCGAGGCGGTTGCCGCTGCCGCTGCCAAGCTGGAGGGGACCGGCTGGCTCCCCGCCGCTCTGCGCGCTCAGAAGGTTGTCGAAGACATCGAAGAAGAAGACGACGACCAGGACGACGACGCATCCACCGAAGAATGACTGGCGGGCGCCCCGAGGCGCCGTCCTTGACCGGGCCCCTTCGGCCCGGTTTTTTTTCGCGCCGAGCCGCTCGCGGCTCGTGACTTGGCCAGGCCCTGCCCGGCAATTTTTGACGAGGAGAAAACACAGGTTTTTTCTCCTCGCAGGGCTGACAACATAAACACGTTGTCAACCCTACAGACAACCTATAATGAAACTGACGGGACAACCTATAAGGCTCGTCATTTCTTCAATCTTCAAGGGAGTGAAACCATGTCCAATGCGTCCGTCAATGAGGTCCGATTGGTCGGCAACCTCGGCAGTGATCCCGAGGTCCGTACTGTCGGCCAGGGCACCCAGGTCGCGACGATCAGTATCGCCACGACCTACCACCGTGGTGAAGACGAATTCACCGAATGGCATCGCGTGGTGCTGTGGAAGCACTTGGCCGAGCGTGCGCAGAAATATCTGCGCAAGGGATCGTCCGTCTACATCGCCGGCCGGCTGGCAACGCGCAAATGGCAGGACGAGAAGGGCGTCGATCGCTACACGACCGAGGTCATCGCGGAGTCGATGCAGATGTTGGGCGGCGGGCGTCAGGGAAATGCAGGGCAGGGCGGCGACGGTGCAGCCGGCGCGGCCGGCGAGCCGAAGCAGGATCGGCGTGCGCCCGCCTCCCAGGGAGCAGATCCCGCGCCCCAGGAGCAAGACGCCCCTTTCTAGAACGCGCAGCAGCTGACGAGATGCAGTGGCTTGTCCAGGAACGCGAGTTTGCGGATGCCACCATTTCGAAATCCATTGGCTTGCTCAATGGCATTCAATGGCTGCTGCGCACCGGTCGCACCGATCCTGAACAGCCCGCGTTCTCAGACGTAGAGGTCGCTGGCATGCTGGAGCTGGTCAAGGAACAGCTCGGCCTCGCCCTCCCTGCCGAACAAGAATCATGAACCTAATGACGCCCGCTCAATTTGCCGCCGCTGCTTCGCTTGCGCGCCTGTCGGAGGATCGCGCCGCTGTCGCGCGTGCCGTGCTGGTCGACGGCAAGCCCTACGCCGCTGCCGTCGCGCCCTATGGATGGAGCCGGCAAGCGGCCTACGGCGCGATCCTGTCGATTCGTAAGCACTGGGGTCGCTATGTCGCTGCACGTCAAGCCGAGGACGCTGCCGCTGCCCTCAGCTCGCCTGCGAGCGCTTCCTAAGCCATCAACGAGAGATTCAAATTGGAAAGCATCCAACGCAGGGAGTTCGCGCAGCTCGACCGCGCGCAGGTCCAAGAGGAAGTGATCCGAGCCGTTGAGGCAAATCCGGAGCCCTTCATCGAGCGCTACAAGGCGCATCCTGACAACTTCGGTGGCCGCTACGTATGCGCCGACAACTTCAAGGACACGTTCGACCAGTTCAGGGCATCGCCGGACGCCCGCAACCGCTACAACACGCCCGTTCACAACGCGGCAGCCGTGCTTTCATCGGAGCTGTACCGCCGCATGCTGCGCGACGACTCAGACCCGGGGCGCAACGAAGTGATTTTTCTCACCGGGGTTCCCGGTGCCGGAAAAACGAGCAAGGTGCTCTCAGCCGGAGTCCCGCCGAGGACGAGAGTGGTTTTCGAAGGGCAGTTGAACAGGCCCGAGCCTTCGATGGAGAAAATGCAGGCTGCGATAGACGCTGGTCTGCGGCCAACCATCGTGGCGGTGCAGGTGACGCCGGAAGTTGCCCTTGGCCGGACATTCAAGCGCTTCGAGGAATACGGCCGCGGTGCGAGCATCGCGGTCATGGCGGATATCCAGGGGGGCTTGCCTGAGGGCCTCCGGAAGATCCATGATCGGTTTGGCGACTCCGTAGGCCTCATCATTCATGACGGCCGTATAGATGGCCAGCACAAGGAATTTCACGGCTGGGAGCATGTCAAACAACTTTCACAGGAAGGAAATCATGAACGCATCGCACAACGCCTCCGTACTGAACTCGACCGCTACAAAGCCGAAGGCCGAATCTCGGAAGCTTGCTACCGTCAAGCCAACGGAGACGCCCCCCTCCCCCGATTTGCAGGCTTGGAGCAAGAAAGCTCTAGCCGCGTCAAACAGGATGTCGACCGACGAGAACTACCGCAAGGAAATCGCGAAGCGCATCCGGTAGCCGGCGAACGTCCCCCCCGGGCGCTGGCCTTCGAGCGGCTCACTGAGGCCGAGGGCCTCGCCCAGCATCCCGAGTTGACGGGCGCCTATCGCGAGCTGGCCGCGAAGCGCGCCGAAGCAGCTCAGCAGTTTCCCCGCAACGACCAGGCCCAGGCAGCGCACCTCGGCGCAGCCCGGGCAGACATCCAGCGCCGGCTAGACGACGGCCGCATTCCGCCACTACCGCCGCCCCCACCCGGTAAATCGGCCCAGGAGCGCGATCGATGAGCCCCACAGGCCCTTTTGACCCGATTGCAGGGGTCATCCCCTTTGACCGCCTCCCGAGCGCCCTGCAGTACGCTGCGGACGAGCTGAAGGCCGGGCGATCGGTGTTGCTCTGGCCGATCAACCACCAGGGCTACGTTATCGCCGCTCGCCACGGCGAATTCATCCCTGACGAGCCCAGGCATGATCCGTTCGCCGAGACCGTCCCCATGGAGCTCGAATCGCTCCCGGAGCGACGCCGGAACTTGATGTGCAGGTTGAAAGGCGGCACCTAGATCGAAATCCGGTGGCTTGGCCAGGTACTGCGCCTCCTCGACGGGGGTGCGGCGTACAGAAGAAAGGGAGGCCGAGGCCTCCCTTTTTCACTGGTGGGGCGACTGGTGGGGCGACTGGTGGGGCGACTGGTGGGGCGACCGGCGCCGAGTGCCACTACTCGTACAGGTCCGCCCGGATGATGTCGCCGATTGTGTGCTCGTCGTTTTCCGGATCCGGAAACTGGTCTGCGATCGCCGCACTGGCGTCGACCGCCGACATCCAGAAGTCCACGCGCATCTGATCGGGCTTGTCGCCCTCCTTGATGAACCCCAGTCGGACAGCCTCCTGCGTCAGCAGGAGCATCGGATCACGCGATGCTGGATCTTGACGAGGTCCGACCGGGTCAGCGTCTTCGTCCTCTGTCCCGGCCGCGCTTGCGAGAAAACCCATTCCCATGAATGACTCCTTTTGAGGCAGCATCGAGCATATCGGGGTCCGGTCCTGTAGGGCATTGGCCTGACCTTTCGAGTTCATCTTGCGTTCATGGCGCTATGGAAGATTTCTCTCACGCGGTGTCGGAGAACGCCACATGCCAACCCGAATCGAGTACATCCAACATCTGCAGGACCTGGCCGCCGCGGAGCGGGCAGTTGCACCCGATCCAGACTCGATTGGTAAGGAGAAAGGCATGGCCGACGATCCGAAGAAAACCGGCTTGGACCGCAAGCTGATTGCAATGAATGAGCCCCACGAGGTCCGCAGTTGGAGCTACGCCCTTGGCGTGACCAAGCAGCAGCTCGAGGAGGCCGTCAAGGCGGTCGGCAATAGCGCCGAAGCTGTGCGCGCCTACTTGAAGAAAAAATGAGCTTGAAGGTTCGCTGTGATCGTTCGCGTGCTCTTCATCGCTTGGGTCCGGCTACGGAGTTACCTCAGAGCTACAAGGCTCAGGTCATGAGCAGCAAGGCCGCCCGTCGCGAGTACCTCAAGGCCCTGGCCGACTTCGAGCGCGGCTGCGCGGAATTCTCTCAACGGATGGCAACGATCTTCGACCCGTTGCCGCCGGGCTCTCAGCCGATCCTGTCCCCCTTCGGGCCGCGCAAGCCTGCCAAGCGCGCCTCCCGCCGCACCTCTGGCGACAGCGCCCACCGGCGCGTCGGTTAGCCCTACGCGCGGGCTCTCGGCATGTCCGCCCATCGCGTCGTGTAGTCCGGGGTTTTCAGCGCTTGACGCATCGCCCAGCGCCGCGCGTCGCCGGCGAGGCCTGCGCTGGCCAGCTGCACCGACCCGCGCCCGTAGCGCATGTTCAGAGCATCCATCGTCGTCATCAGGCGGCTCCGATCGGAGCCAGGGTCATCCAAGTCCAGCTCGCATTGCTCGACCGCGCTGTCCTGCAGGTCCAGCAGCATGACGCCAGCTTTCGCGAACCGGTAGCCCGGTTTGAAGATTGCCTTGAGGCCGCCGATCGCGGCCGCGGCGATCAGCGCAGTGTCGGCCGTGGGACGCCGCAGCGGCACGGTGATCGACTTCGAGAACTGCTTGTCGTTCGCCCGGAAAGGCGACGTGTGGATGAACACCAGCACCTGGCCGGCGCGTCCGTCCTGCTTTCGCAGTTTCTCAGCCGCCCGGCCGGCGAACTCGCTCACCGCTTCGACCAGGTCGACCAGATCCGTGACAGGCTGGCCGAAGCTTCGGGTGCAGGCGATCTCCTTTTTCGCAGCAGCGACCTCCTCGAGTTCGATGCAGGGCTGACCCTGCATCTCGCGCACCGTGCGCTCAAGCACGATGGACCAGCGCCGGCGGACCGTCGCGGGATCCATCCGAGCGACGTCCAGTGCAGTGCGCAGGCCCTCGGCCTGCAGCTGGGCGCCGATGCGCCGCCCAATTCCCCAGATGTCCCCGAGATCTGTCGCTGCCAGGACCGCATCCAAGTCGGCGGCCGGCAGCGCCGCCAGGTTGCAGACGCGGGCGAACTCGGCCGGGTAGCTCCCCGGCTTCCGATCCGCCGACTTGGCCACGTGGTTTGCCAGCTTGGCCAACGTCTTCGTCGTACCTATACCGATCCCTGTCGGGATCCCGATCCACTGCAAGATGCGCTCGCGCATGCGATGCGCGCGCGCTGTCAGATCGCCTCGCACGCCGGCAAGGCCGATGAAATTTTCATCTACGGAATAGACCTCCTGCTCAGGCCCGAGGCCCGCGGAGATGCCCATCAGGCGATTGGACATGTCGCCGTACAGAGTGAAGTTCGCGCTCAGTGTGATGATGCCGGCGTCGGGGAAATTCCTCTGAATCTCGAATAGCGGCTGACCCATCTTGACGCCGAGGGCCTTCGCTTCGTTGCTGCGCGAAATCGCGCAGCCGTCGTTGTTCGAAGCCACGATCACCGGCCGCCCCTGCAGGCTTGGCCTGAAGCACCTTTCGGCGCTCACGTAAAAATTATTGGCGTCGATCAGAGCATACATGTCAGGTCACGAATCGCTTGATCGCGCTCGTTACGACGCCGCAGATGATGAGTTGCTGACCGTCCTTGAACGTCAGTTCGGGGAAGGTCGGATTCGCCGGCACGAGCTTGATTTTCCCGGCGCGGCTGTGCAGCTTTTTGACCGTGAAATCGCCGTCCACCTGCGCGACGACGATGTGTCCATGGACCGGCGTCAGCGCCCGATTCACGACCAGGATGTCGCCGTCGTCGATGCCCGCCTCCCGCATCGATTGCCCGCTGACTTGCCAGAAGAAGGTTGCCAGCGGATGCGTGATGAGCAGCTCGTTCAGGTCATGCCGTTTGACCGCGAAATCGTCGGCCGGCGATGGAAATCCCGCGCGCACTTTTCCCTCCACCATGGGCAGTGCCAGGTGCGGAAGCTCCCCGAAAACGGAGGGCGGGGCGTGGGCTTGGTTACTGTACATACATACAGCAGTATAGGGCGGCCCTTGGGCGGCGGGTGTCGGTTGCATCTGACCGTCCCGGATTCAGCTGGAGAACACGTGTTTGACGAGCCAGACGAGATTTCGGCCGATGGTGGTCACGGCGGCGATGGTCGCCAACAAGCGTACCGGCGGTTTTTTCTTCATGGGCAGCTCCCTTTGTTGCTCCCATCTATTTGAGTGAGATCGCAATGGTGGCTGGGCCCAAAAGCGCTCGTCTGCTTAAACCGTAGGCAGCACAAAACCTCTGCAACCCGCATGAACGCTAGGTTTTCGGAAAATAGTAACTCGTGTATCGATAGCTCTTCTGTTCAGAACCACCGGGCGTCGACCGGCCAAGCCGGTCCCGGGCTTTCAGTGCTCCACATCGAGCTCGTGCCGATCTCGACCCTGTCGGGCACCAATCCCTGACGCACGCGGCCTGGCGAGGCCGCACAAGTCCATCTTTGCAATCAAACCTCCGATGCCGGCGCCCACCGGCGCGGATCGAGCAGCGCAGCGGTCAACGCTCGGAGCGATCTTTCAGCTCTGCTTCTTAGGTTTGGGCTGGGGCGGGCGCGACGGTTGTTGTTGGGGCAACTCTGCGGGAGTCGCACCATCCGGGTTGGTGCCCTTCTGGGGCGGGGAGTCGGCAGGCTCCGGACTTCCAGGTGATCGAACGCCCCTGCGGGGCGGTTGTGCTGTGCTGGTCATCTACTGCTTCCCTGAGCGAGTGCAGTTTCTCGCCGGCGTGCCATGCAGCACCCGGACAACCTCGACCATTTGTGTAGGTGGGGCGCGCGCGACTCCCGATCAGCTAGTAGGGCAAGCCGATCGTTGGGGTTTCACACGAGGCGCAGGTCTAGGCGGCGTCCGAGCGCCTGTAAAGCGGTAGCGACTGTGTCGATCTTCGTCGGATGATGCAAGTCGATCAGGCGCGTAACCTCCTGCGGGCGCGCGTGCATCAGCCGGGCCAGTTCGGCCGGGCGCTTGCCTTGCGCAATCATCTCGTTCAACAGAAGCACCTTGGCGGCCACGCTCGCCGGCAGGTCTACAGTGATCTGTCCGCGCTTCGGTTCCGAGGGCGGCGGTACCGGCCGACGGTCCTCAAAGTAGAAATCCATCGCGGTCGTCAGCGCGTCAGCCGCGAGCGCAATCGCCTCGTCCCGATCCTGCGCGCCGGTCAGCGCCTCCGGAATATCGGGGAAAGAAACCATGAACCCGTCGCCATCGCGGGTCACGCGAGCGGGGTAGCTAAACATTTTTGCGAACCTCTAGTCTTTGATTCCGAGCTGCTTCAGGATGGCCTTGCGCAATCCCTCACCCAGCTCTTGGGCGCCGTGTCGTGGCAGCGTTGTCTGCTTCCCGTTGAGGTAAACCTTGGTGTGCTTCGCACCCTCAGCGAACGTCGCCCCCTTGGTGGCAAGGAAGCGCTTGAATTCCGACGATTTCATGGAAGAGCCTTTGGTATTTTTGATCTACGTGCATGAGCTTCTCCTTGGTGTTTCCGTGCGAATTGCACGCACCCTCTGCGGGGTGCAGGCTGGCGGGATATCCGTTCGCCCGTGGAAAGTATAAACAAAAATGTTGATGTCTGGCAACTAACGAGTCACTTTAGACGGCGGGTCGCCCATTCCACGGCGCGAGCACGGTTGATGGACAGATAGACCTCACTAGCTGACGCACGCGGCCCGGCAGGGCCGCACAAGTCCATCTTTGCAATCCTCCGACGCCGATGCCGGCGCCATGCGGGGTCGCTTCGCTCCAACTTCCCCTGTGTGGCTGATCTGCCCTTCGGTCCTCCTCTCTCCGACGCATAGCGCCATCCCTGCGCGTCCTGTCGTCCTCGTCCTCACCGGGTCTCTTCGCTTCGCTCTCGAGCTGCGGCTTCCGGTCGCCTCCCTACCGCGCCTGGCTGTCGCTGGCCATGCGTCGAGGCGGCTCCGAAGAGCAGATTTTTTCAACCACACCAGAAGGCCAGTCATGAGGGAAGCGACCACACGAATCACCAATACTCTTTTCACCGCGGCCATTCCTCCCGCACCTCCCGAGGCAGCTGAGGGCAGGGTGCCGTGCAACGCGGTTCTGAGCAGCGCTATCGCCCGCATCACCGGAGTTGGCGCGTACCTAGCACGCCCTTTGGGCGGCTTTTTCTTAGCGCAGGTGCTGTAGCCGCTGCCAAAACCGGTTGCCCTGTCGCTCGCCAACCGTCTCGCGATCAGGTGGCTGAGCAATCCGAAGCAAACGTAGCGGCTTTGCTGGTTCCCTCCTACGGATCGCGCTCCGCATCGATGGCACCGTAGGAATTCGTGGAGCTCAGGATGACAGCATATTTGGAGATTCCCATGATCCCGTCTCAGGCACCCAACTCCCCCGCTAGCGAACAGAAACCCGGTGACGAGGCGCCGCCGGGAACTGCAGGCACAGGCGAAGGCATTTGTCCGAAATGTGGCGGCAGCGGCCGCGCCGAGGGAGGCGAAGGCTGCCAAGAGTGCGAAGGTACTGGCAAGGTGGTGTCTGGAATCGGTGGGGGTTGACCACCCCAGGCGGAGACCAACCCATGCCCCAAGATACGAACATCCCGATCCCGCACAACCCGGAGTCGCCGCGCGCGTTCTACCAGGCGTTGGCCGAGCGAACCGGTGTGCTCGCGCCCGGCGCGACGCTCTCGGACGAGCTGCTGGCATTTGCCGAGGAGGTTGCAAAAGGGGCTGCGGGGCAGGCGCCACCGAGCGCGTAGCAGCGCATTGGAAACCCATGCGTCCAAGTTGTGTTCTCGGCCCGATTGTCACAGCGCTGCTGGTCATCGGCTGCGGGGGGAGCAATACCACCTCGAATGTCGAGTCTCCGGGGACCAAAGAAGGCGTCAAGACCAGAACGTTGGAGGCCGGAGCTGCAGCGCTGCAAGACAAGCCGCCGATCGAGGCCATCAACGCGTACCTCGACGGGTTTCACTTCTACAACGGCGCGCCCCGGCGCCAGATGGAAGCCCATCACTACTGCTCCATCCTCAACGAGGAATTGATCCAGTGCGTCATCTATGACGGCAACGTCAAGGAAGCGAAACTCATGGGGGTCGAATACATCGTCAGCGGACGACTGTTCGAGGCGCTTCCCGATGGCGAGAAGGGGCTGTGGCACAGCCACGTCCACGAGGTGAAGTCGGGGCAACTCATCGCCCCTGGCATTCCTCAGGTTGCCGAGCACGAACTCATGAAGAAGCTCATCGGAACGTACGGAAAGACTTGGCACACTTGGCACACAGACCTCCAAAACAATCTTCCCTTGGGGACTCCTCAGCTCATGATGGGATTTACGGCCGACGGACAGGCAGATCCCGATATGGTTGCTGCACGCGACAGGCGATTCGATATCACAAGTGCCGAAAAACGGAAAGACCGTGAATCGATTCCTACGCCGACGATTGCGAAGGGCGCGGATGGCTGGCAAGACGGCAGTGCAGTGCAGCTTTCCGAGCCGATAGGGCACGCACACGGCCAGGCGCAAGGTGTCAGCCCGAAGGTCACAACGCCGACCAAATAGCCCCCGCCAAAGGTCGTCTTTGGGGTGAGATCCCGACCGCTGGGCCTCCCCCCGGACCGAGAAATCCCAAAGCCGTCACTGAAGGCCCGGATCACTGCTTCGCGCTTGGTACTGCTAAGGCTTCTGGGGCGCGTCAATCAAGGCAAGAAACAGGGCCGCGCAGGCGGATGCTCACACGAACTCTCCCCTTGCACCTGCTTGTTCGTGGGTGCAACGGCCCAGTATGCGCGGACAAAGGGAGACATCAATGACAACGAGATGTGAGGCCGATCGGTCAAGCCGAACGCTCGCGCATAGCTCAGATCCTAGATTTCCTCGCTTGTTCGCACCACCACGGAGTGTCGTCGCCATGATCACCTTGCTTACCTCCCAGACCCGCATCCTCCCCCTGGTATTGGGCCTTGCCGTGGCCGCCGCCGCTATCAACGCGCCTGCTCAGCCCACCGGCAATCCGAAAGGCACGAAGGCCCCCTCGGTCGAAGGCAAAACTGATGTCCCGAAACCGGGGGGACGGCCGGAAAGTGTCAATCCTCTACCCCATCTCGATGAAAAGCTGGGGCCCTCCGAAGCGCGAACGCAGCGTACGCAGCCGCCTGGCGGCGGCACTGCCGGGGGATTGACACGCAAGAATCCCGCCGATGCAGATCCCTCCGCCAAGGGAACTACGGACCGCGGATCGGCTGCGCCTCGCCCGGCTCCCCCTTCATCGCGCTAGGCGAGGGGGCAACAGATCCCAAGGAGGGCGGCAAAGTTCGTTGTGACCTGGAATGATGAGACGTGAGATTCGACGAGCTCCCCGTCAACGCCAAGTTTCGGTTCTGGCGTCGGGGCACCGTGCTTACCAAGTCCTCTAAGACCGGCTACCTCGCTCCCCTGTTCCGGAAGGAAGAGCAGGCCGCGCCAGATGCCGAGGTGCTGCCCGAGGGCGAGTCCGCCTCCGTGCCGATTCCGCTCGACCCGCCACTGCCGCACCGCTGGCGGCAGAGCTAAACACCGAACTCGCCGTCAAGGCGGGTTGGCCGGACGCTTACGGATCCACTCCATCAAATGATGGATGAATCACAGCTTTGCCAGCGCCGAGTACTGGCGCACTCCTGGGGCTTGCCAGAAGAAATTTGTATGCCACCGCAACCACCTACTTATGTTTAGGAGCTTTGTCCTACTTTGTGCCCATCGCGCGCATGCGTTCATCGGCATGTTTTCAACTATCGGAGATGAACATGACAGCCATTACGGATTGGAGCGACGCCGTGATGGCGTCTCTCGCGGGGGCATTAGCTCTTTTCTTTGCAGCGATCCCGCGGGTCCTCGGGTTCGTAGTCATCATTGTTCTAGGTTGGATCGTTGCTTCATTGCTCGAGAAATTGATTCGAGGAGTGCTGCACGCTGTGAAATTTGAAACGCTGGCGCGAGAGGCTGGTTTCGCGGGTTTCGTCCAACGGATGGGTATCAAAACGGACTCGTCGGGCTTCCTTGCGTTGGTGTCAAAGTGGTTTATCCGCCTCATTGTCTTGGTAGTGGCTTTCGACGCACTAGGTCTTCCTGCGGTTTCTAGCGTGCTCCGACAACTGCTGCTATGGCTGCCCAACTTGGTCGTTGCTCTTGTTGTATTGGTAATAGGAGGCTTGCTTGCCAACGCAGCCTCGTCGCTTGTGCGAGGCGCGACATCTGAAGCCGGCTTTGACAACCCGAATACCCTTGCCAAGGTCGCCTCTGTCGCCATCTGGTGCTTTGCGATTGTTGTCGCAGTGAATCAAATCGGGATAGCCGAAACGCTAGTCAACACCCTGTTCATGGTCGTGGTCGGGTCGGCTGGCTTGGCGGCAGCCATTGCCTTTGGATGGGGGGGACATGGCGTTGCCGAAGAAGTGGTGCGGAAATGGTATCGACGCGGCGAGGAAGCTGGGCCGAAGATCGCCACCGCGGCGGATCATGCGAGCGCTCAACTCAGCTCCGACGCTCCTTTACCTCGGGCCACCGTCTCAGGGCGCGCCGAGAAACCCTAGTTGGAATAAGCTTCAAACTGTCATGACGGCTGCCCGGAGTATGGGCGGCCGCCCTTAGGCACGGCCTTTGATCTGTTTCCGGTCGTAGCCAAGGAGCTTCATCGCCCCTGCCAAGGATTGGCGTTTTTTCCAGTAGCCGGCCCAAGGGTCCACCGCCTGAAACGATAGGTGTTCGCGTGCCGTCGCAATGGTCCAGTGAGACCCGCTTTTAAGCTTGGCGAGATCCTCCCAGACAATTGGCATGGACACCCCGAGCCCGGGCCGGGCCCTGGCCGAGAAAGCAGACGCGGTGGTCGCGCCATGGCCATTGCGCAGGTAATCAACAAACAACTTGCCGAGCCGGTTGGATGGCCCACTTTTGGCCACGAACCTGGCGGGGATTGCCCGTGCCATGTGCTGTACGACGGCCTGCGAGAACCCTTTGACCGTTCCGTAGTCGAGCCGCGGCGTGATCGGCACTACTACGTGCAGCCCTTTACCGCCGCTTGTCTTCAGCCAAGCTTCAAGACCGAGTTCTGTCAGCAGCGCTCGCACGAGTACTGCGGCTTCCTGAACGTGCTCCCAGCTCGTGCCTTCTCCCGGGTCCAAGTCGAAGATCACCCGGTCGGGCTTGTCGATGTTCTTGGCGGTGGAGTTCCAGGTGTGAAACTCGATAACGTTCATCTGGGCAGCAGAGGCAAGGGCGCGGGCGGAGCCGATTTCGAGGAGTGCACCGTGACCAGGCCACAGGGCGGGATCGAGTTCTTTGACGCCAGGGATGCTGATTTTTTCGTCGTGCTTCTGGAAGAACAGCTCGCCCGTGACGCCGCTGGGTCCTCTGACGAGAGAGCAGGGCCGGGCCTTGAGATGGGGCAAGATCCATTCCGCCACCGACTCGTAGTAGCGCACCAGATCCAACTTTGTCAGGCCGGTGCTCGGATCGATCACGCGGTCGGCGTTGCTTACCTTGATGCCGCCTGAGCCTGCTCGCCCAGCAGGCGCCAAGGGGGCACCGACGTCGAGGGCTTTGGCGGTTTCACGCACGATTGCCTTGGCGGGTTTGTCGCTGCGCAGCGCCACAAAGGAAGCATGCCGGATCTGGCCGTCCGGCGTCCACTCTGCGAAGTTCACCTCGGCCACCAACTCGGGCCTGACCCACCGCTCGCTGCCCGGAGCACGTTTGGACCAGCGTCCTGGCTTCGATGCGCCGGCGGCGAAGGGCGGCTTGGGGACCTCCATCTTGGCTAATTTGCTCTTCAGCTCAGCTGCAAACTTGCTGTCCCATCCGGTGCCGACGCTGCCGGCCGAGATCAGCTCTCCGTTGGAGCCATGTACGCCAAGAAGCAGGCTACCGATTTGGGCAGCTCCATCCGAGCGGTCGGTGTAGCCAGCGATAACGAATTCTTGGCGCTGCTTGCACTTGAGCTTCAGCCATGTCTCGGTGCGTCGTGAGGCGTACGGAGCGTCGACCCGCTTAGCAATCACGCCTTCAAGGTTCATGCGGCAGGCCGAGGCTAGTACAGACGCCGCATCGCCTTCGAAGTCCGCGCTGAAGCGCACGTGCTCGCTGGCTTTTTCGTCAAGCAAGGCCTTGAGCAACTGCCGCCTGGAAGCAAGGTCGACGCCGCGCAGGTCGTGGCCTTCGAAGTAGAGAACATCAAAGAGGAAATAGACGATCTGGGCATTGCGTGCGCCGTTGTCGAAAGCCTTCTGCAGCGCGTTGAAATTCGGCAGCCCCTTGTCATCGAGCACGACGATCTCGCCATCGAGCCAAGCCGACTGGATACCCATTTCTTCGAGCTCGGCCACGAGGCCCGGCATCTTCGAAGCCCAGTTGTGCCCTCCTCGCGTGATGAGGCTGGCCTTGCCGTCTTGAAGGCGCGTGAGGATCCGATAGCCGTCGAATTTGATCTCGAAAATCCACTTCCCTTTCGCTGGAACGCCCGTGGCCAGGGTGGCGAGCTGAGGGCCGATCTTGGCGGGGAGGGGAGCCTTCACGGCGCCCGGGACGCGCGCGTTTTCAGCTGCAGCTCTCTTTTCCCCGGGCACCTTCTTCTTAGGCGTTGGATGGGCCGAGTCCTTGCCCGTTCCGGAGCTGGGCAGAAGAGGCTTCGCGATCACGCTGTCTGGAAGAGCCGAAACGACGTCGTAATCGGCCTTCGACCTGGCGAACCCGTCGCGCTTTTTGAACAGGATCCACGGCTCCTGCTTCTCCCCGCCTTTGGCGATCTTGACCAGTTCCCACAGCCCCACCATTTTTTGACCGTGCAAATGGAAAAGCAATTTGCCCTTCTGCAGGCCCTCGCGGGGGTCCCCCACGGGCTCCCAGGTACCGTTGTCCCAGACGATCACCGTACCAGCCCCGTACTGTTTTGGAGGAATGGTCCCTTCGAACGACCCATAGGAGAGGGGGTGGTCCTCGACGTGAATCGCCATGCGCTTGTCCGTCGGGTCGTAGCTGGGCCCCTTGGGTACCGCCCAGGACAGCAGCACCCCGTCGAGCTCAAGTCGGAAGTCGTAGTGCAGCCGGCTGGCGGCATGCTTCTGGATCACAAACGACAGGGCCTTGGCCTGCGTGGCCGTTCGCTCGCCGCGCGGTTCCGAAGTGACCGCGAAATCTCGCTTGGCCCAATATTTTTCCAGCGGGTCACGGCTGGGGCTTCTTGCTTCTGGCATGAGATGAATCTACGGCGGCATCCCAGTGGCGTCGAGCGCCGAAGGCGCGGACGGATGTCGGACAGCTAGCAATAGGCCATCGAGCAGCAGCCTCTCGAAGCCTTGCTGTACTTCAATCGCGCAGTGGCGCTTGAAGACTTGAAGCGTTCGGTGAAGCACTCGAAAGCTACGACTTGGCTCTGCAACTCGATCCCGAACTTGCCGATGCACACTTCAACGCTGGCCGCTTGCATGACGAATTAGGCCACCAGCAGCGAGCCATCAGGCACTACAGCGCCTACAGAAGACTGTCGAGGTGACGTGTGATTAGGCCAATCAAGCAATGCCCTCCGGGCAAAACCACAACGTCTGGCCAAGGTTGCGAGCGATGTTGAACTCGCGTAGGCGTCCCGCCGGCGGGCGGGCGCCTTGTGGCCGCCGGGAACGACTCGTTGCCAAGGAGCAAGACGGCTTCGTCTAGGACGTATTGCAGCGCCCAGCGTGGAGCTCGTCCGACGTGCTACATTTCGCGTCGGCACTCTGTCCCGTGCCTGCTGCTCACCTTGGCATACCCGTTTGGGACGGACACTCTCCCTGCGAGAAAACCATCCAGATCCACTGTCTGCGGATCCGGCAGTGAGCACCTGGGTCCGCTTACAGATATAGGAATCTGTGATGCGTTTCATCCCTACTTTTGACCCACTTGTCGAAGCTCTCAAGAAAAAAGCCAAACAACAGCAGCGCAAGAGCGGCGGCAAGCATGCCGACCTTCTAAATCGCGTCGCGCGTAGCGCCGGCTACGACCACTGGCACCACGTTGTCCAGTGCAACAAGTTGACAACGGGCAAGCGCGGTGCGGAGGCACTATTGGCCGAGTGCGTAGCAATCCAAGAAGCGGAGCTGCGAGGCGAAGTCAAGATTGTGATGACTGGGCCAGAGGTCGGAATCGGTCCATTCGTGTTGTTCTCCACAGGCATCGGCGATGCTTGGATGCTTGCTCCTGAGGAGGGGGGAGCGGCTTGCCTTGTCTGGCGCTCGGAGGCGCGACCACCCCGGATCACCGAGACGACTCGGCACATTGAGATTGGATGGGACGGTCGCTACGAGCTACTGGGTGCCTTCATGCACGTAGTAACAGAGGCCGAGGGGATCGGGGCGCGTGCAGTGGCAGGCTACCCTCTCGATGGCATACGCAGCCTCATCGATCGGGCGTTGTCCTTCGAACGTAAGTTCGCAGCTGTGATCGAGCAGGAAGACGCCCTGGAGATGACCGAGGAGGTTATCGCTCAGGTCGTACGCCTCGGCTGGGAGGAGGCCAAGGTGCGAGAGTTCGCAGCCCAAGGCTATCGGTACTCTCCATCGAGGAACACGATGTTAGGGCCGGTCATGACAAGCGATGACGATCTAGACGAACTAACTCCATGAGAGCAGCCGCCTTCCGGCTTAAGGCGCACAGGACCTCGTCCCCCAGAAGGCGGACTGTAGCTTTGGGCGCCCGAGGTCGCGATCACCCAACTCGTCGATCAGCCATCGGTATACTCCCCCGCCTTACCAAGACACCGCCGTGACCAAGAAATCAATTATCGACAGGACGGCCTTCAATCCGAACGCGGCGCTACCGTTTGAACTCCGGATCAGCGACTTTGAGCATGCGATTCAGGACATCTACGATTTCTTCTACGATGTGAACACATTGCTGTCCGAGAAGGGCTTGCACCGCCTGGATGACATGATGCGTCCAGCGGCAATGTCCGGGCTTATATCGGATATGGTGACTGCCTCGCTCGCTAAGTTTTCCCGTTCATTGGTCGAGAACCAGCACTTCAATGGGCATCCGGACTTGATCCTGCGCGGTAAATACGCAAAGGACAGCATCGCCTCCGGCTCGCACGGCATCGAGATTAAAAGCACACGAAAAGCAGGCGGCGCAGTAGACACACACGGGGCACGGAAGCAGTGGATGTGTGTATTCGTCTACGAGGTTGATAACAATACCGAGCCAGCGTCGGACAGGGATCCAATGCGCTTCACCGAGATCTACCTTGGTGAGGTAGAGGAAGCCGATTTTCGCAGCAACGCTCGCGGCGCCCTAGGTACACGTACTGCGACCCTCCATAAGGAAGGGATTGCTAAGCTACGTACTACCTGGGTTTACAAGATCTCCGCTGCATAGAGAAATCTCAGTCTTCTTGCCTTGCGGGCAGCGAGGCAAGCTTTGACACTGCCTTAGTCGCCAAAGCAAAAAATTCCGCGTCTAGTTCCACTCCGCAACTGTCATATCCCACTGCATTGGCAGCGGCGAGCGTGGATCCGGCGCCCATGAACGGGTCTAGGACGATTCCTTCACCAAGAGGCAGCACCGCCCGAACCACTTGGCGCATGAAGGCCTGCGGCTTAAGAGAAGGATGTGGCGCGATCTTCTTTTCACTCGCAGGCGTCGGGTGCGATTTGATTAGATCGCCGAATGGCCGTTCTGCTGACGGTCGCCGAAAACCACCTGTGTTCCATCGACGGAGATTGTCTTGCACCCTGCCGTCAAGCGGCGTGCGCAATACCACCCAAGGTTCCCACTGCGACCGAGGCATCACTGAAACACCGTCGAATTCCTCGTGCGCGTTTTTAGGGCGATCCCCGCCCCGCATGGTCATGACCTGTCGTGCGATATAGCCGCGCAGCTCCAAGCCCGCCTGCCCCATGGCCTCGGCCACGATGTGCGCGAGAAGGGGGTTCGACGCTATGACGATGTTTGCTCCTGGCACTGCCACCTTAGCGACCAGCATTCCCAAACGCTTGAAGAAGGCATGAAGTGCCTGGCGGTCGGCCTCCGTGAGGGTCGTAAATCGGGGCAAGGGGGCTCGCTGGTGCCCATCGAAGGAAGGCGGGATCCGCCAAACGCCACCCTTTCCGGATCGTAGCTTTGCTGTTTCCTTGGCGGTGTACTCCACTAGGCCATATGGCGGATCAGTCACGATCGCGTGAACCGAGGCAGGTTTTTGCGCAGCCAGCCATTCAAAACAATCGCCTCGGTGAAGATGCGCTTGGCCGACCTTCACTACCTTTTTTTCCGCAACGGGACGCTGCTCGAGCTGCACGGAACTCTTGAGACGATAGCGTCCGCGGCCTACGCGCTCGAAGGTCGTGGGTGTGTTTAGGCTCAGATACGACCGAACTGAAGAGGTAGGGGCCGGCCCCACAGATCGATGGACTGCGGCCACGATTTCATCCGTTGACGCCTCACTACCAACCATCGCCAAGAATTCGATGATCGAATCTCTTATTACGCCCGGAGCCAACGACATGCAATCTCTTCGTGTTTGTGCTGAAGCTCACAGTGTAATGGCTCAAGACGTCTAGACGTCAATCTAGGGGAAAAAATGCCGGCTTCGAGCTCTTACGGTTCTTGCCGCTGGATGGGTGAAACGAGCGTCGGGGGCTGCGGGCGTCGACCGGCGTAGGCGGTCCCGGGCTTTCAGTGCTGCGCATCGAGCTCGTGCCGATCTCGCCCCTGCCGGGCACCAATCCCTGACGCACGCGGCCCGGCAGGGCCGCACAAGTCCATCTTTGCAATCCTCCCTCCCAGCGGCGCGAGATCGGGAAAGGTGGGGGTTGAGAGCGTCGCTCGATCGTGCCCCCCTTTAGACTCGGCCCTTCGCCACTAGGAGTGCACACGCAGCAACGAGCCATCAGGCACTACAGCGCCTACAGGAGGCTGTCCAAGTGAGGCCGCGCTAGGGCGATCAGTCGTTGAGAAAGCTGTCGCGAGCGTATTGGCGAGGGGCTCAGCGCGCAGCCGCGCAGCGCTGTAGAACCTGCACCCGAAAACACATCATTCGTCCTCTTTCGTACCCTCGCCTCCAAGGACCGCCCTGACCGTCGCCAGCAGAATCATAGTGTTCAGCAAGAGCTTATTCGGCGCCTTGGCGTATTCGACGTCCAGCTCCACACGCCTTGCATATGACAGCCGGCCACGGCCGCTCACTTGCCACAACCCCGTGATGCCTGGGCGAGTAGAGCAGTAATCAGCCCAGTTGTCGCCGTACAACTCCCTTTGTCGCTCCATGCAGGGGCGCGGGCCTACGAGGCTCATGTCGCCCTTGAGAACGTTCCAGAACTGCGGCAGTTCGTCGAGGCTCAACTTGCGGATGATCGCGCCGATCGGTGTGATGCGCGGGTCCTTCTCCAGCCTTTGGAAGGTGTCCCACTCAGCCCGCGCCATGTCGTTGCGGCTCAGAAACTCATCCAGCACGGCGTCCGAGTTGCGCACCATCGAACGAAACTTGTAGAAGCGAAAGCGCTTGCCATCTTCGCCAATGCGGGTCTGCCAGAAATGCACTGGGCGCCCCATGCTAATCATTACGCCCAGCGCAACGAACAAGTACAGCGGCCCAAACAAGGTAAAGAAGACCAATGCGCCGACGATATCTACCACCCTGACAACGCGACCGCTCGGCGAGTCAAAGAAGCGGCTGGGCTTGGTGTACTGCCACCAGAGGCTGCATGCAGCAAGAAACGGCGAGAACTTGCCCGGCATGTCGTCGAGGATGGCGGACCATTCCTCCAGCATCCGTTCCCGCATTTCGAGAGGTGCAGACGCAACAGCCCGAGCGAGGACCTTGCGCGCCAACCAAGGGAGCCAATCTTTGAGTTCGTTGAAGGCTAGCCCGCCGATAGCCGCCGCTGCCGCCCACAAGTATTCGTTCATGCAGCGCTCCTCAGTTGCATGGACAGAGCGGTTCCTGGGCTACCCAGCAGCTGGTATGCCACGCGCTGACCTTGTCCGGTAATGCGGTAGAGCCGCCGACGTGGGCGGCCTTCTTGTTGGGGGTCGACTTCTTCCCACTCGCTCGTCAGCAAACCTTCTTTTTCAAAGCGCATGAGAAGCGGGTAGAGCGTCCCGGACGAGACCTCAGCGGCCTGCATGAGATCGTACCCGTGCAGCTTGTCGGCCGGGCTCTTCATGAAAGTGTTCAAGATGGCTAGTCCTTTGCCTGAGATTCGCATTGGGGGGCCTTTCGTGTGCTTGATGCGAAGTCTACATAGGGTCCGCCGAAAAATCTACATAGGGTATGTCGATTTTGTAACGAACACATCGCAGCCTGCTGATCCTCTCGGACAGGTGCCAAGGGGGCAGACGAAGCCGCCGCTTAGTCCGTGTCGACCGGGTGGCCGGTCCCGGGCTTTCGGTGCTGCGCATCATCGGCTCGTGCCGATCTCGCCCCTGCCGGGCACCCATCCCTGACGCACGCGGCCCGGGCAGGGCCGCAGAAGTCCATCTTTGCAATCAATCCTCCGACGCCGGCGCCGGCGTCGTGCGGGGTCGATCGCTCCAGCTGGTCACGTGTGGCTGATCTGCCCTTCGGTCCGCCTCTCTCCGACGCATAGCGCCATCCCTGCGCGTGCGCTCGTCCTCGTCCTCACCCGGTCCCTTCGCTTCGCTCTCGGGCTGCGGCTTCCGGTCGCTCCTCCCTACCGCGCCTGGCTGCCGCTGGCCATGCGTCGAGGCGGCTCCGAAGAGCAGATTTTTTCAACCAAACGAAAGGCCAGTCATGAGCGAAGCGACCACACGAATCACCAACACACTTCTCACCGCGGCCGTTCCTTCCGCACCTCCCGAGGCTCACCAAAGAGCAGCTGGGGGGAGGGGGGCAGGGAACCTGTCGAAACTCCCCGTGCTTTGCTATGCGCTGGTGCCGAGCAACGAACCAGGACGGCGAATCGCTCTGATCAAGGCAGGTGAACGCGGCTACTACGTGACCGATTTCGACGGGCAGGCGATGGAGCTGGCCGAGGCGCGGATTCTGGTCGACCGCCTCAACGTCCGGATGGGCGTGACCGATGCGCAGCATCAAGCCATGGTCGCCGGCGCGGCCTTCGGGTTCCATGTTCCCGCTGCTGACCCAGACCACCCGTCGAACGGGGGCACCCTGCGGACGGTAGATGCCTCGATGGTGAATGCAGACGAAGGATGTGCAGCATGAGCGCGCAGCACACGCCGGGGCCGGCGATGCCCGAGGGCATGCAGGCAGTTTCCAAGGACCAGTTTTTCGCATTGCTGAGCGCCGATCCGCGCGACATCATGCCGAGCAACCGCGCGCCGGATTACACGACCTGGGAGACGAAGGGGCGCGAAGTCTGGGGCTGGACCACACCCGGCTGGAAGGTTCCCCGGGCGCCCGTGCAATTCGCGGTTCTCCGCAGCGCTATCGCCAAGACCACCGGGGGAGCTGTATGACTCGCATCGAGCTCGACGGCGACACGTGGACGATCCTGGCCGAAGGTGTCACCCGCGACGGAAAGACCTACTGCCACCTTGCCAGCACCACGCGCAGCCGCCAGCAGCGCAACGGCGCGGTGCCCCTGCAAATGGGCGACTGGATCGATCAAGCCTTGATCCAGGCCGCTGCGGCACAGCGGGAGGGAGCAACGGACGTCTTCGACCGCATGACGTTCCAGGCCGCGCGAGATCGCGCCGAGGCACTGTGGGAGGGCTCCAGGGTCGCAAGCGAAGCGTTCGGGGCTTTTCCCCGTGGCGCGATGGGCCTGACGCCCGACGCCCTGAAGGCGTCGCCTGAATGGAGGGCGGCAAAGGCGGCGAGCGATGCTGCACTGGGCCGGCTGCGCGATTTCAATCGCCAGTACACCAAGAAGTTCAAGCTGGAGATTCGCGCTGCGCGGGAATCGGAACGCGCAGCAAAGGCGTGCGCCTCGTGACCCGCAAGGCATGCACCGAAGTTCGCGTAGGCGTCCCGCTGACGGGCGGGCGCCTCGTGGCCGCCGCGCGCGAACGCGGCTATCCCGTCCTTTTCTCCGCGAACGCATTCGCCAGGAACTACCCGAAGGGCCACGAGCGCGAAGGCTCGTTCAAGGCTTTCCGCCTGCCCGACCCGCTCCAGTTCGAGGGCCTCGATGCAGCTCTCGACTCCGCAGGCTACGTCGCTGCCGTGGCGCACCGCGACTATCGTTGGAGCGTCGAGGATTACTTTGACCTGGTCGCCGCGCACCCGTGGAAATGGGCGGCATCCATGGACTACTGCTGCGAGCGGGAAATCGCGGGCGATCGGCCGATGCGCCTGCTTCGCATGGCGGCAACTGCATTCATGCTGGGGCGCTGCCGCGCCGAAGCTCGTGGCCGCGGCCTGCAGGCCCCGATGCCGGTCCTGCAGGGCTGGACACCCGATGAATACGTCACATGCGCCGAATGGCTTCCGCTGACCGAATGGCCCGAGCTAGTCGGCATCGGCTCTGTGTGCCGCCGCCAGATCGACGGCAGCGACGGCATCCTGGCCATTCTTGAGGCCGTCGACGCAATCCTCCCGGCACATACTCGGTGCCATTTATTCGGCGTGAAAAGTACCGTGCTGGAGCTGATCGCAGATCACCCGCGCGTTGCGTCGGTGGATTCGATGGCTTGGGATGTGCAGGCTCGGGTCGAGCGCCGCACCGGGCGTGACATGGACTTTCGTATCAGCCACATGGAGGCTTGGACCACCAAGCAGCAGCGGATCGCGAGCAGCGCGCGCCCTGGCGCGACGGGCGTT
The DNA here is from genome assembly GCF_030316845.1 of Variovorax davisae. GTDB lineage: Bacteria > Pseudomonadota > Gammaproteobacteria > Burkholderiales > Burkholderiaceae_C > Variovorax > Variovorax davisae. Next base: position 88,161 of record NZ_JASZYS010000020.1, on the reverse strand, counting down.
CAGACAATGCTGTTCGACCCTGCAGCGTTCGGCGGCTTGAACGACCACGAAGCGCTTGTGCTGGAAGGACTGGCACTGCAATACGCCGAGCTGGTGATGAGCGGCGATATCGACTACCTCGATGCGGTCTCTCAATCGATGCGCGATGGCGTGACCGTCATCGCCATCCTGCGGAACCAAGGCCTCACGCCCGAAGCGCTCGAAGCCTTCGACGACATCATTGCCGGCTTCGCTGATCGCGTGCGTCCATGGGCAGAAATCTAGTCGTGGTTTTTTCACGAATGTGACCGCGCCTTCATGCTGGCTCCTCCGCCTCTTGCAGTTGGGGCGTCAAGTCCTTGTCGCCCTTCGGTTCGGCTCTCGAGCATCGTCGGCCAGATCCAGGCCTTGAGGCGCGGCGGTTCACTGACATCCTGAGGTCGGCGGCCTGGCCGGCGGCTACAGTCGGCCAAGACCGGACCTTCCGCAACGCCCTCCAATCGAGCCATCGTGACGACATCGACGTTCCACTTCACCTTCGAAAGTGACTGGCGCACGGCGCCCATGGCGTACTGGGTCCATGTCCCCGACACGTCGGGGGCATGGGTGCCTCCCGCGCCCGTCGCCATCCCGCACAGGGGCTTCCCAGCGCTTCGTGTCGAGGCAGGCGAGCACGAACTCGTGTTTTCGTCGCCGGCGCAGGTGGCCCACTGCATCGAAGTCCTGTCCACAAGACCATTGCCGACCTCACGGCAGCTGTCGCTGAAGCGTGGCACTACCGCAGGCCCGAATGGCCATTGGCTCAGCCGGCTACCTGCAGCCCTGAAATCTCCACGTAGACGGGAGCAGCTTGTGGAGCTGCTGCGGGCGGCATATGCGGCATCGGTGCAGCCCGACGGCGCCTCGTTCAAGCTGCCCCGCAAGCTCGACCGGCAATGAGGCGGCAAGGGGCAGAATCGGCCAAGACCAGACATTCAGCACGGACGTCCAACGAGGCACATGAAGACCTTCGCGATAGCTGCCATTGACGGATACCAGCGGTTCATCTCACCCTACAAGGGCTTCAGCTGCGCACATCGAGTGCGGACAGGCGGAGCTTCATGTTCGCGGTTCGCAAAGCGAGTGATTGCTCGCCTGGGCATGGTGGCCGGCGTCCGGGTCACCATCCGCCGCTTTGAAGCATGCGCCGCCTCGGCACGAGTCCTCTCCCGTGCGGAAGGCCAAGCCGCCGGGGCGCCGCCAGACGCTCCGGCTGAGGCTTGCCCGGTCTGGTCCCGCTGGGGCGCAAGGAAACTGTCAGGGTGCTGCGCGTGTTGGCCCGGCTAGGTCAGAATCCGGCCAAAAGCGGTCCCTGGCCCTCGTCTACATTACAAGCAGCAAGACCTCAGAGAACTCGCATGCGCTTCTTCCGGGTATTCCTTGCTATCGCGGCTCTGGGCGGGCTCGTGTCCGGCCCTTGGGCCCTCGATGCCGCGGCGGCCAGCAATCCGCCGCTCCACTGGCAAGACATTTCGCTGATGTTCGTTGGCTGCGCAGCCAGCCTCCCATTGATTCTTGGACTCCAGGCAGCGTTGGGCAACGACAAGGCCGTCCGTGTGGGCTGGCACTTTTTTCTGCTGGGGGCGGTCAACTTCTTTTCGACCGGAATTTCGGCCGCAGGGGTCGCGCTCGCGAGCGCCGCGATTTCACCGCATTCGCTGCTATTCCTCGCGATGGGCTCCGGGCTTCTGGTTGGTGTGGCGGTGAGCAGAGTGCTCTTCGGCTCCAAATTCGCGAAGGCCTATACGGCCGGATACGGCCAGGACCGGACCTTCCCGGTCGTCTCCCAGTACATCGGACGAGACCCATCATGGAAATTATCGACTCTGAGCCTCACGGATGGTTCTTGCTGCGGGACGGCAACGACTTGCTGCTCGACGTGAACTGCAGTTACTCGGCGGTCAGCTTTGACATGGTCGTGCGACTGACGCCGGCAGAGGCTCAAGCCTATGGCCTCGAAGGCCGACCGTTCGTCTCACGGCTCGCCGAGACCGCGCAGCGCGATGCGTTGACCGAATTCAGAAGTAGGAATGTGGCCGCCGAAATGGGCCCGAGGGTGCTCGCAACCATCATCGCTGCGCGGGGGAGCCGCGCCGCATGAGACAGAATCCGGCCAGAAGCGGAACTTCGACCTCAGCGCAGAAAAGGCGCGTGCACACTGACCTTGGGTTCGGTCAGAATCGTCGCGCTCTCCACCTCGAACTAGGACCAACTTGCCCAAGCTACCCAACCACTTGGCTGCTCTGATTGCCTTGACGACGCTGGCATCGGCCGCATCGGCCGCATCGGCTGAAGCACCTGAGCAAGAGCGATTCGATTTCGCTGTTGGACGAGTCCACGCATACGGCCTGATGACCGCTGCGACCGCGACCAAGTGCTCGGAGCTGTTCCCAGGGAGTGCTTTGGCCATTGAGGAAGCAAAAGTCCAGTGGCGGGCGCAAAACGCTAAGGCGCTTCAGGAAGCGGCTGACCAGTGGGCCGCATATGTCGAACGGGACTCGCTCCGAGCGAACCTGCCGGTCGGTGGGTACGCTCGGTATATGGAGAGAACAATTGCGTCGGAGCAGTCCCGCCTGTTTCTCGACCTTGGGGGAGCCAGCAGTTCCCGAGCACAAGCGTACTGCGCGAACTACCCATCGACGATGCGGATGATGTCAATGGAAGCGCGCTACGGCCAAGAGCTGGAGCAGATGTATCGTTGCCGCACGTCGGGCGTATGTCCCAACTTGAGGAGCAGGTAGCAAGGTCAGAATGCGGCCCAACACCGGTCACTCGCCGGCGCGGCAGAATCCGACTCGATGGCAACAACTACGGCCGGAACCAGATGACGCACCATTCCCAGCTCAGTAAGGAACTGCGCGACAGAATCATGCGCGCGGTCGCCGACAGGGAGGGCGGCTCGTTTGACCGTTTGTTCGCACTACTGATGGCAAAGCGACTCGACATCGACGAGCCATTTGCACCTCGGGTCGTGGAGGACGTATTCGAGGAAGCTAGGCGACTTGTGAAGGCGAGCCCGTCGCCGCGGGATGCACTGGACGTGCGCGACCTCTACGAATCCCTGATGCCCCATGTCCGCGTTTTGAGGGAGCAGACGGGCGACGACCGTTATTCTGAAATCTTCAGGCTGGTCTACAGACCTTGAGAAGCCACTGCCCTTGGCGGGCAGAATGCGGCCAGAACCGGACCTAGGAACTGCATGACGAACTATGACAAGTACCTTGTGGGTCTCGATGTGCCTTCGCTTCGCAAGGGCGCCAAGGAAGTTCTGATTGCGCTCGGGCAGTCACAATATGGGGACCCGGTCGACCAACGTTGCGCTTTCTGCCAAGGCAAGATTTCGGTTGAGCCGCTGACCCTTGCGGGCGAGAACAGGCCAACTTCGTGGAGGCATTCGTGCCCCTGCGGAAAGTGCAATGGCACTATGCGCGGTCTATGACCACAGATGGCCAAGAGCGGGTGTCCGACTTCTACTCGTAGACCTTGCCCCCGTACAGAATTGCTGCGCAACGAAGCCAGGGGTTGCTCAGGTCGCCATCAAAGGCCGCGACGCCGCACGCGGCAGCCGCGCCCAGGTATTCGTCAATGGTGCCGTGTTCCCAACCCAGAGCACCGGGTCCGTAGGGACGGCTCGGCGTGACTGCTTCAATCTCGCGTTCCTCTGCGAAGTCGGCCGCCAAGGCCGCAACAAATGTGCGAAACGAGGCTTCGTCTTTCACTTGGCCGAGAAGCTTGTCGAGGTCTTGCGGCATCCGATGGTCCTTGAGTTTGAGCTGTCATAGGGACTGTACCCTGACGCCAATGAACGCCCGCTTTCAGGTAGTGCCGAACTTCGGCTTAGGGCCCATCTCAGACCGTCAGCATCGACTGGTGTCCGGCAGGGTCCGCAGCGGTAGCCGTCATTTACGCCCAGTCGCCGAACTCACGCTGTCAGCCCGAATCCGGCCGTCCAGGTGCCGAGGAGTAGCCGGTATCGACGAACGGCCCAAGGCATTGGCGGCCATAGCCTCCGACTTGCCCTTGGGCGACCGTGCCGCCAACGCAACAGTCTGGCGGTGGCTGCCGGAATTGTTCAACGACACGACGATCTGTCCCTGAACGAACGAACGACCGTCGCCGCACACAGAGCACGCCTGGCTTCGCATGTGGGAATGCAATTCGGCGAGTTGCCTGTTGGCGCCAAGTTCCGATTCTTCCAGCGCGGCACCCTGCTGACGAAATCGTCCAAGGGCGGATACACCACGCCCGGCGCCGCGGAGCAGAAAGCAGCGCCCGACGTCGAGGTGATTTCCGAGGAGGACATGCCCGGCTCTGCGAATGGTGCGGTGAAGCCCGACACTGGACGACTTCGAGACCAAGGTCGGCAAGACGCCAGAACTGGCCGCCGCCCGGCAGGCGCTGCGCCGCCTTGGCCTTGTGATGCCCTGGCCACACTGAGGAGCGGGGGAGGCTGAGCAATTGTGGACGTCCGGATCGCCTGGCTAGAGCTAGAGCAGCCGGTCGTCCGGGCCCAGAATTAAAGTGGCCCGCAGCCTGGGCCCCGACTCAGCCGCCCGCTGCCGCATACGCTGCCATCATCCCGGCCAGCCGCGGATATATTCCCGTCGAGGTGTTTCCGAACAGTGGGTCCGGGCACGAGGGCGCGGCTCTGGCCACAACCTCCCAGTCCTGCGCCGTCAGAAGCAATCGCGCATGCGGCAGGATCTGTCTTTCTTCCGCGGCAAGGTGATGTCGGTAGTAGGCTAAGTACAGCGCGGCCGCCGCCTCCACCGACGCCCGCCGCACATAGGTCTGGCTGATGACCTGGTTCAGACGCGCGACCAACTCTTCGCCCGCGGCGGCGAGGACGCGATGATCCTGATGTAGGCGGTTGATCGCCAGCCGCAGCCGCGGATCCTGAGCCGCGAGGATTGTGAACGCGGCGTCTTCGCGCGGATGATGAAAGGAATCCCCGAACTCGCGCAGGTACGAGGCTATCTCGAGCATTAGGTGGTAGTCCGGACTCTCGCCGTCTCGAAATCTGGCGACTTGGTCTTCAAGAAAGCTCAGGAGCAGGGAGAAGTTCCCGTGCTCGTCATGCCATTGCGCGATCTGGCTGGTCATGTTGAACCTCCGACGATTATTTGATGCGCCTGAAAGCACTCCGCCGCTTGGCCAAACGATTCATCGATGTGTATCAGCGCATCGCTCGCTGTATCCGACGACCATCGCTGCGGCATCCGACCGCAGCTTCATTGGGGGTCGTCCTATCCGGGAATACCGAACATGACCAATTGGAGCATCGCGTTCATAAGCACCTCGTCATTCAAGCTGTCCGGATTGGTCTCGATCAGTTGCCGAGCACGAATCAGTGCTCTCCTCGCTTCCTGCGCGTAGATGCTGTCTTGCTTGCGATCCAACTCGGCAAGCATGTCGCCGATGGCGGAAGTCACAGTCGCCCGATCCATAACGAGGCTCCCGACGCGCCCAGTCAGGCGCTTGACCAAAGATACAGTTTCACATCCAGCTTGGCAGCCAGCGCCAAGTCCATGGCGACGAAGCGTGCATCACCGGCAGCCGACTATTGTGAGCAAGTAGGGGGCGACCGGCGAAGATGCTCGATTGTGCGCGCCGATTGGCCGTTCCGTTCACTGGCGAGTCCTGCGGAAGCCTGCCCCTTATCGGCTTGTATCCAAATGCAACGCACGCACTTATCCGACGCCTCTAGTTGTGCCGCGGACTGGCGTGACTGACAATTTCACCCCAGCTGGCAGAGGCGGTCCAATGGGCCCGGATCGCGCCGAAGCAGCGCGCCCCGGCGCAACACGCGACCGAGGCCTGCAGGACAGGAGACGCAACATGAGCAAGCAAGCCTCTTCGCGTGCCACCCAGCAGAACCCGCTGGACAAGGACGAACTGCGACGCATCGACGCCTGGTGGCGCGCGTGCAACTACCTCTCGGTCGGCATGATCTACCTGCGCGACAACCCCCTGCTTCGCGAGCCGCTGAAGGTGGAACACGTCAAGCATCGCCTGCTCGGGCACTGGGGCGCGAGCCCGGCTCTCTCCTTCGTGTGGGCACACCTGAACCGCGTCATCCAGCGCGACGACCAGAACGTGATCTTCATGGCCGGTCCGGGGCACGGCGCCCCGGGCGTGCTCGGCCCCGCCTACCTGGAAGGCACCTACTCGGAGGTGTACCCGGACAAGAGCGAGGACGCGGAGGGCATGGGCAAGTTCTTCAAGCAGTTCTCCTTTCCGGGCCACATCGGATCGCATGTCACGCCAGAGACACCGGGTTCGATCCACGAAGGCGGCGAACTGGGCTACAGCCTCTCGCATGCCTACGGTGCCGCGCTCGACAACCCCAAGCTCGTGGTGGCCTGTGTGGTCGGCGACGGCGAGGCCGAGACCGGTCCGCTCGCCACCGCCTGGCATTCGAACAAGTTCATCAATCCGGTGCGCGACGGCGCCGTGCTGCCGATCCTGAACCTGAACGGCTACAAGATCGCCAACCCGACCATCCTCGCGCGAATCAGCCACGAGGAGCTGGAGGCGCTCTTCGTCGGCTACGGCTACAAGCCCTATTTCGTCGAGGGATCGGACCCCGCCGAGATGCACCAGAAGATGGCCGGCACGCTCGATGCGATCTTCGCCGAGCTGCGCGACATCCGGGAGAAGGCGGGCGTGAGCGGCCGCGCCGAGCGGCCCCGCTGGCCGATGATCGTGCTGCGCACGCCCAAGGGCTGGAGCGGACCGAAGGAAATCCGGGGCCACAAGGTCGAAGGCTCCTGGCGCTCGCACCAGGTGCCTTTCTCGGACGTGCGCGAGAACCCCGCGAGCCTGGAACTCCTCGAGCGCTGGATGCACGGCTACGGGCCCGAGGCACTGTTTGATGCCGGCGGCCGTCTGGTCCCCGAGCTCAGGGCCCTCGCACCCGTGGGGCCGAGGCGCATGAGCGCCAATCCGATCGCCAACGGTGGCCTGCTGCGCCGGGCGTTGAAGCTGCCCGACTTCCGCGACTACGCAGTGGACGTCCGCGAGGCCGGCAAGGTGCTGCATGAGAACACCCGGCCGCTGGGTGAATTCCTGCGCGACACGATGCGCAACAACATGAACAGCTTCAGGTTGTTCGGCCCCGACGAGACCGCGTCCAACCGTCTGCAGGCGGTCTACGAGGTCAGCAAGAAGGTGTGGATGGCCGACCTGCTGCCCGAGGACGCGGACGGCGGCGAGCTCGCCCGCGACGGCCGCGTGATGGAGATGCTGTCCGAGCACACCTTGATGGGATGGCTGGAAGGCTACCTGCTGTCGGGCCGTCACGGCTTCTTCCACACCTACGAGGCCTTCGCCCACGTCGTCGACTCGATGTTCAACCAGCACGCGAAGTGGCTGGACATCTGCAAGAACCATGTGCCGTGGCGCGCGTCAGTTGCGTCGGAGAACATTCTCTTGTCGTCCACCGTCTGGCGCCAGGACCACAACGGTTTCTCGCACCAAGACCCCGGCTTCATCGACCTGGTGACCAACAAGAGCCCGTCGGTCACCCGCGTCTACCTTCCGCCGGATGCCAACACGCTGCTCGCGGTGGCAGACGCCTGCCTGCGCTCCACCGACTGCATCAACGTGATCGTGGCGGACAAGCAGAAGCACCTGCAGTTCACGACCATCGACGAGGCGATCGCGCACTGCGCCAAGGGCATCGGCATCTGGCAGCGCGCAAGCAGCGACGAGGGGCAGGAGCCGGACGTGGTGATGGCTTCGTGCGGCGACGTCGCGACGCAGGAGGCATTGGGGGCAACGGCGCTCCTGCGGGAGCGGGTGCCCGATCTCAAGCTGCGCTTCGTGAATGTGGTGGACCTGTTCAGGATGCAGCCGGCCAGCGAGCATCCGCACGGTTCGACCGATCGCGAATTCGACAGCCTGTTCACGCGCGACAAGCCGGTGATCTTCAACTTCCACGGCTATCCCTGGCTGATCCACAAGCTGGCCTACCGCTTTTGCAACCACGAGCACCTCCACGTGCGCGGCTACAAGGAGAAGGGCAACATCAACACGCCGATGGAGCTCGCCATTCTCAACCAAGTCGACCGCTTCAACCTCGTAATCGACGTCCTCGACCGCGTGCCGGGCCTGCAAGGCCGCACAGCGCACCTGCGGGAAGACATGAAGAACGCCATCATCGACAACCTGAATTACGCGCACACCCACGGCACCGACCGCGAAGAGGTCGCGAACTGGGTGTGGCCGGGATGAGGTGGGGTAGCAAGACATGCCCGCCGACCCCACCCCAAGCATGGTCCACGGCGGCGCCGGCGCCGCCCGACGGGGTCTGGATGCCGACGCGCTGCAGCGCGACGTTCTGGACAACCTCGTGTGCCAGCAGGCGCGCTTTCCGGCCATTGCCACCTCGCATGACTGGTACATGGCGCTGGCCTACACCGTGCGCGACCGGCTGCTGGCGCGCTGGGTCGACACGATGCAGACCGATCGCGTGCGTGACGCGCGGGTCGTGTGCTATCTCTCCGCCGAATTCCTGATCGGGCCGCAGCTCGGCAACAACCTCATCAACCTCGGCATCGAGGCGCAGGCGCGTGCCGCCATGCGCGCGCTCGGGCAGGATCTGGATGCGGTGATGGCCCTGGAGGAAGAGCCGGGCCTGGGCAACGGCGGCCTCGGCCGGCTCGCGGCCTGCTACATGGACTCGCTCGCAACGCTCGAGAAGACGGCCATTGGCTACGGAATCCGCTACGAGTTCGGCATCTTTCGTCAGGCGATCCGCGACGGCTGGCAGGTCGAGGAAACCGACAAGTGGCTGCAACAGGGCAACCCCTGGGAGATCGTGCGTCCGGATGTCGCGTTCTACGTTCGCTTCGGCGGGCATACCGAATCCGCGACCGACGCGCAGGGGCGGTATCGCGTGCGCTGGATCGCGGCCAGGCAGGTCAAAGGGGTGGCCTGCGACACGCCGGTGTCGGGCTATCGGGTCCAGCGCTGCAACACCCTGCGGTTGTGGAAGAGTGAGGCCGTCGAGTCGTTCGACCTGGCCGACTTCAATGTCGGCGACTACTACGGTGCGGTGGAGCAGAAGGTGGTTTCCGAGACGCTCTCGAAGGTGCTCTATCCGAACGACGAGCCCGACATCGGCAAGCGCCTGCGCCTGGCCCAACAGTACTTCTTCGTGTCCTGCTCGCTGCAGGACATGCTGCGCCTGCTCGATCTCAAAGGCGAGCCGATCGAGCGCTTCGCCGACGTGTTCGCGGCGCAGCTCAACGACACCCACCCTTCGATCGCGGTCGCCGAGCTGATGCGGCTCCTGGTGGACGAGCGCGAGCTCCCGTGGGACCAGGCCTGGGACATCACCTGCCGCACACTGGCCTACACCAACCACACGCTGCTGCCCGAGGCGCTGGAGACCTGGCCGCTGCCGCTGTTCCAAAGCCTTCTGCCGCGACCTCTGGAGATCATCCTGGAGATCAACCGCCGCTTCCTTGATACGGTCCGAGCGCGGCTGCCGGGCGACGAATCGCGCGTGGCCCGCATGTCCCTGATCGACGAGTCCGGCAGCCGGCGCATCCGCATGGCACATTTGGCGACCGTCGGCAGTCACGCCGTCAACGGCGTCGCGGCCCTGCATTCGACGCTGCTGCGAGAGACCGTGCTGCGGGACTTTGCCGAGCTCTGGCCCGACCGCTTCCACAACGTCACCAACGGCGTCACGCCGCGGCGCTTCCTAACCCTGTGCAACCCCGGCCTTGCGCGGCTGCTGGACGAGACGGTGGGCGAGGGGTGGGCGACGGACCTCACCCGTTTGCGGCGTCTCGAGGCGCAGGCCGACGACGCGGCTTTCCAGGAGCGGTGGCGCCAGATCAAGCGCGCGAGCAAGGAAACGCTGGCGCTGCGCATTCGCGGCGCCACCGGCATCGTCGTCGATCCTGGCGCGCTCTTCGACATCCAGGTCAAGCGCATCCACGAGTACAAGCGCCAGCATCTGAATGCGCTGTACATCGTTGCCCTGTACCAGCGTTTGCGCCGCGATCCGCAGCTTGCCCTAGCGCCGCGCTGCTTCGTCTTCGGTGGCAAAGCGGCGCCGGGCTATGCGATGGCCAAGCTGATCATCCGACTGATCAACGGCATCGCAGAAACAATCGACGACGATCCGGCCATGGAAGGACGGCTGAAAGTGGTCTTCTTCCCGAACTTCAATGTCACGAATGCCCATCACATCTATCCGGCTGCGGATCTGTCCGAGCAGATCTCGACCGCCGGCAAGGAGGCATCGGGCACCGGCAACATGAAGTTCATGATGAACGGCGCATTGACCATCGGCACGCTGGACGGGGCCAATGTCGAGATCCGTGAGGAGGCGGGCGCGGAGAATTTCTTTCTTTTCGGGCTGCGTGCGGACGAGGTGCAGCGTCTCCAGCGCGAGAGCTATCGCCCGGCGGAGTACGCGGCAGCGAACGACGAACTGCGCGACGCCTTGGACCTTATCGCCTCGGGCCATTTCTCACGCGGCGACCGCGAGGTGTTCCGCCCGCTGGTGGAGAACCTGATGCAATGGGACCACTTCTTGGTGCTCGCCGACTTCGCCGACTACATGGCATGCCAGATGCGCGTCGACGCCGCCTGGCAGGACCCGGCGCGCTGGACACGCATGTCGATTCTCAATACGGCTCGATCCGGTAAGTTCTCGTCCGATCGGGCGATCCGCGAGTACGGCGAGCGCATCTGGGCGTGAGCGCTCCTGACGATCTGCTGGAAGATTCGGTTGTCTGCCGCCCGCTCAAGGCACTTCCACTTTGCTCCAAGTCGGATCCGGATTGAAGACCTTCATTTCCCGCGCGATCGCCGCGCCATTCGGTCCCAGGTCCTTCTGGTAGAGCACGCCGTCGTGACTGACCATGAAGCTGGTCACGCCGGTATCCCCGTACCGGATCGGCCAGGCGACCAGGGCGAAGCCGGCGCGCATGCGGTTGCCGATGACGTAGTCGTAGGCGCCGCCTGGTGCATCCTTGCCCTGGGCCATCAGGATCTTGTAGTGATAGCCGTGATACCCCTCGCCCGGCTTCACGCCGCCGAACTGCGGCCCCAGAGGACTCTCGCCCTGCGCGTCGTTAGGCCAGTACAGGCCGTCGCGCTTGCCCGGTGAGCTCATGAACTTGCGTGCGTACGAGAGCACACCGTCGCCGTCGCGGTCGCGCTGCGCATATTCCTTCTGGGCATCGAAGTAGGCCAGCACCGCCTGCATGGTGGCCAGTTCGTTGCGGCCGACGCGCCGGGTGCGCATCTCGTCGGCGCCCGCGCGGGGATCGAAGCGCCAACTGCCGCCCTTCATCACCAGGGGAATGGGCAATGTCCAGCCGCCGTCGCCGACGGCCAGCACGGCCTTGGCCTGGCCGTCCGGGACGACCTTGTGGGCCTGGCCCCAGGCGGCCAGGAAGGCTTGCTGCTCGGCGCGGCCGATGTCGTCGGTCGGCAGGAAGCGCTTCCAGTCGGCGCCGAGCACCTTGCGCAGTGCGGCGTCGTCGTCGCCGGCCACCGCGTCGTGGAAGGCCTGCGCAGCCGCCTCGGCACTGGGATACGCCTGCTGCGCTCCGGCGGGTCCGGGAACGAGAAGGGTGGCGACGGCGAGCACCGCGGCAGTGGCCAGGCGGGCAGCGGATCGGCAGAGGGGCATGGGCATGGGCATGACTACTCCTGTATTTCTTGGTCTATCGGCGTCCGCCACCGCCGCGCCCGCCTCCTCCGCGGCCGCCTCCGCGCCCTCCTCCATAGCCCCCGCCGTAGCCACCGCTGTAACCGCCGCGACTGCCGCCGCCACTGTAGCCACCGCCGCCGTAGCCGCCGCGCCCGCCCGACGGCTGCGACATCTGCCGGCTGGCGTTGCCGCGGTCGATCTGCTGTCGCGCCTGGCCGGCGTTGCCCGCGCCGCTGAAGGCGTTGTCACCGCGTGCGCCGCCTTGCGCGCCGACGCGCGACAGCCCGTCATTGCCACCGAATCCTCCCTGGCCCCGCGCGGCTGCGTCGGCGCGCTGCCGCGCGGCCGGATCGTTGCGCAGTTCCGCGCGGCCGGCGCCCGGGTCCATGCCGCGCTGCTGCAACGCGGACTGCGCCTGTTGCCGCTGTGCGTCGCGACCGCGGAAATCGGCGCGGTTCTCCGCCCCCGGCACGTTCTTGCCGAACTGCTGCTGGCTGCGGCTGTCGCGGTAGGGCACGCCGCGCCGGTTCTGGGCGTTGTGCTGGAAGCGATTTTGATTGGCGCTGATTTGCCGGTTGGTGTTGATGCTGTTGTAGCGGTTCGTGTTGATGTTGATGTCGCCGCCGCCCCAGTTGCAGTTGCCCCAGAGCGCGCCCACGGCCGCCACGCCGATTCCGAAGGCGATGCCCGAGGCCAGCGCGGCGCCGGGATAGTAGCCGGGGTAATACATCGCCGACGGATACCAGTAGTACGGCGGGTAGGCCGGATAGGGCCAGGTGCCGTACACCACCGCCGGGTTGTAGAGCGGCACGTAGACTGTCTCCGGACTGGCGGGCTCGATGGTGATCGCCTCTTGCTGGACGGTCACGGTCTGCTGCTCGGTCGACTTCAGGTTGCCGCTGTCGCGCGCCCGGGCCCGCAGCCGCTGGGCGGAGTCGAGCACGTCTTTCGATGATGCGAGGAAGGCGTCGCCCAGGTTCTGTACCCAGTCCGGCTTGTCGCCCATGCCCTGCAGCACCTGCGGGAAGGCCGCTAGCGATTTCACGCTGGGGTCCCAGGGTTGGTTCTCGACCGCGCGCACGGCGGCGTCGCCGGATTGCTGGGGATTCGCCTTCGACCACTTCGCGGCCTCGGCCACGTCGGCCGGGTAGGTCGACGCCATCAGCACCTGCGACAGCAGCGAGTCCGGATACAGCGCGATGGGCGCCATCAACTGGTCGATCTGGGCCTGATTGAAGGTGCCGTCTGCCGCCGGCGCCGTAGGCACCGTGGCGGCGGAGGTCGCCGGTCTGGGCGTTGTGGTGGTTGTGGTCGTCGTAGTGACGCGCGCCGGTTGCTGCACCGCCACAGGAACTGGGTAGACGCATCCACCGAGAAGCATGGCGAGCGCGAGCGCGGAGGTCAGCAAATGCGGGGGAGAGTCGCCCACGCGGGCGGCCCCCTCAGGGGGTGCCAGCTTGGCGCGCGGCTCGAGGGCGTCAACCAGTCCAATCCTCATGTCCAGATCTCCTCGTCGTCGGGCGCGTCCGCCCAATGACGCGTTGTACCTCCGGAACTCACTGCCGTCGAGGTCTGACGTCTCGACGGCTTGGCCGCACTCGGTTCCAGCGGGGCCTTTCGTCGCAAGAGATCACCCATGCCCCTGCACAATCAATGATGCGCCTGCTGTTGCACGCCCTACTTGACGCGCGGCAGTCTTGTGGATTCCAGAACCATCAGGAGGGCGGTCGCCGGCATCGGGGAATCCGCTCAATCGAAAAAGCGGTGCCTTGGCCTCCCCTACCAGCGCCGGAGACCGCCCTAAACTGTATCGAGGATGCCAACCATGAGACCTGTTGCCATTCGCAGGAAAGTTAGTTCAAAAGGGGTTTCTGGTGTGTCTACGCTGCCGCATCCTCGCCAGGACAGCCGTACCATTGATCAATGAAGTCCCGCGCCTGCGCATACAGCGCGAGGCTGGCGCCGGGTCCGTCTACGCGCGACGACATCAGCACGACTCGGAAACTGTGATTGCCCAACCGGGAGAGATCAGCGAGCCCAGAGATCGACTCGTCTTCAGGAGTTGCTTCCAACCGGATCAGCCACCCGCGGTACTCGAGACTACTGCCATGGTCCAAATTCATACAAGCTGGTTCCAAATTTGCGCGCGCGAGAAACATCGGGTCGTCCCATGGCGATGTGCTGAACATGTGCCGCGGTGTGGGTTCTGTCCCCACCACGTCAAGACTCGTTCCATGACGATGGCGCGTGCGTCGCCATGGAGGGAGCCACATGGCCTTGCCCAGTCAACTATCGAACGCTCAACGCCCCCCAGAGCTCATCGAGGGTGTAGGGCTTGAGAAGCAACGCGAACTCGCCACTCCCCGGCCCCGCGGTTGCTTCCGGATTGCCTGTCGTCAGAACGATAGGCAATCCAGGCCGTCGACGCCTGATCTCGCGGACCAGTTCCAGACCGCCCATACCGCCCGGGAGCATCAGGTCCGCGAGGACGATGTCGATGTCTCGCGCGTTGGCCAGCGCCCCCAGGGCAGCGGTCGAACTGGCCGCGTGGAGGATCGTGAAACCCAGTTCGCTGAGCATCTCGCGTGTCAACGCCGCTACTTCGACGTCATCTTCCACGAGCAGGACATGGCCGCGGCCAAGCGCCTTCCGAGGATCGGCTCCGCTTGCGGCATCGACCGCCACCACGGGTCGCTGCAGCGAGCGGGGCAAGAGCAAGGTGACGACGGTGCCGACGCCGACGCGGCTGTCGAGCGTGAGCCGGCCTCCTGACTGCTGCACGAAACCATACACCTGTGGCAAACCCAAGCCCGAGCCTTTGCCGACGTCCTTCGTGGTGAAGAAGGGCTCGAACACATGGGACTGGACTTCGGGGGACATGCCGCAGCCTTTGTCCTCCACCGATAGCCGAACGAAATTTGCGAAACCGCCGTCCTCGCCCACTTCGGATACGTTGTTCGCGGTGATCCTGATCGCGCCACCAACGGGCATGGCATCCCGCGCATTCACGCACAGGTTCAGTATGGCCAACTCCAGTTCTCCAGCATCGACCTCGACCGGCCAAAGGTCAGGGGCGAGTTCCATCTCGACTGCGATGTCACCGCGCAGAGATCTCGTCACCAGGTCGCGCGTGAGCGCCAGGTGCGCAGCCAGGTCGATCGTCTCAAGATTGGGCGTGCGTCTGCGTGAGAAGGACAGGAGCTGGCGCGTCAATCCGCTTCCGCGTGCGACGGCACGGCGCAGGCTGGCATATACCCGCTGCCGCTGCTCTGCGGATACATCGCGTTCTAGCACTTGAAGACCATTGGCAAAGACGGCAAGCAGGTTGTTAAAGTCGTGAGCGACGCCGCCCGTCAATTGGCCGAGCGATTCCATTTTTTGCGACTGCCGAAGCATGTCCTGAGCCAGGCGTAGCCGCTCTTGGTCCCGGACGCGCTCGGTGACGTCATAGACAAATTGGTACGCCCCTATCTGTTGCCCGTCGGCACCCAGCAAGATGTTGTAGCGCATCTCGTAGGACCGGCGATCCCGGTCAGGATCGCCGAACTCCGCAATCTCTACGAACTCCTCACCCGCAAGGGCCCGCGACCACACAGCCCTGACTGCCGCCTGATGCTCTGGTTGCGATGCGAGCAACTCGAGCATGCTGGATCCGACGCGGGGCCGTACGCCGAATATGCGTTCGAACTCGTTTGCCGCCGCTTGGTTGATCGCGAGCCAGCGGTACTCGAGATCGGCCACCTGGACAAAGGCGTTCATGCCTTCGACGATGTCGGCCAGGAGCTTGCGCTCGGCCAGCGACGCGCTCACACGCCGTTCAAGCGTCTCGTTGAGTTCGCGAAGCGCGCGTTCGGCCAGCACCCGGCCGGTGCTTTCGCAGACGGCGCAGAACATGCCGGCGACCTTGCCGCTGTCGTCGTGCACGGGCGAATAGGAGAAGGTGAACCAGGTCTGCTCGTCGTAGCCCTTGCGGTTCATCACCAGCGGCAGGTCTTCGTGAAAACTGGCATTTCCGCTCATGGCCGCATCGATCAGCGGAGCGATGTCCGTCCAGATTTCTGTCCAGATGTCCTTGAAGCGCCGGCCCAGCGCCCGTGGGTGCTTCGCGCCCAGGATCTCGGCGTAGGAATCGTTGTAGATGAAGCCGAGTTCCTCGCCCCAGGCGACAAACATGGGGAACTGGGACTGCAAAAGCAGGTCGACGACCGTGCGCAATGCTTGAGGCCACTGTTCCGGTTGCCCGAGAGGCGAATCGGACCAGTCGTGACTACGCATCAGGGCGCCCATGCGTCCGCCGCCTCGAGGGAAGTGCGTGTCCAGGACGGCGTGTGTACTCATAGGTCGGATGGAGACGAAACGCTAAGCATATTTGCGAGACACGGCGTCTGGCCCCTCCATGAGGGAGGGGGATGAGGAAGGGCTGAATTCGCGGGACGTCTCCGACATCAGGGAACACAACTTCAACGAGCATGCGCGCCAAAAAGACCTCCCCATGGGATCTGGGCGCTCGGTTCCGACTGAGCCTCGCTGGCCCTCTTCAGCCCAGGCCGCGGCCCAAAAAAACAGCGAAACTATCACCAGGAAAGCTGAATCGGACTTGAACGGGGGCCATGGAATCGACGGCGTCACGAAGCCGTCCAACCCTTGAGCCATTGCACTTCGGCGTGCACAATGCTTTGACTAGGCAACTGCAGAGGTAGTGAACATGGACAAGCGATCGTTCCTGGCCACGGTACTTCTGGCCGCTTTCGCAACGGGGTGTACTACCACCTCAAAGACCGGGGCTGACCCGGCGGCGAAGCGAGCCAGCATCGATGCGTCGGTCGATGCCGCACTTTCCAAGCTCTACGCTCAGGCGCCGGGCTCGCGCGAAATGACGGGCAAGGCGAAGGGCGTGCTGGTGTTTCCGGCGGTGGTTTCGGCCGGGCTGGGGGTGGGCGGCTCCTACGGGCAGGGCGCATTGCGCGTGGGTGGCAAGACCGATAGCTACTACAGCACCACGGCGGCATCGGTCGGCTTGCTGGCCGGGGCGGACTCCAAGGCGGTCTTCGTGCTCTTCATGACTCAGGAATCGCTGGACAAGTTCCGCACGAGCAGGGGCTGGACGGCGGGCGCGGATGCTTCGGTCACCATGCTGAAGATTGGCGCTTCGGCTGCAGTCGATACGCAGACCATGCAGCAACCCGTCGTGGGATATGCGCTCAGCAACGCGGGCCTGATGGCCAACCTCAGTCTCGACGGCACCAAGGTCAACAAGCTCGACTTTTGATTCGCCCAAGACGGCTCTCTCCGTCGCTCGGTCATGGGCGGAACCAGCTATTTCCTACTACCAGATACACCGCCGTGGTGCCTGGGCTGCGAGCCACGTCGATGCCCACATCCAGACCGAACTTGCGTGCCAGCTCGTAGCGGAAGCCGAAACCGCCGCTGCCCACGTTCTGCGTGGCGGAAAAATTCTCGCCGGTGGTGCGTGTTGTCCCACCCCCGCCGAACAAGACACCGCTCTAGCGGCCAAAGAAACGCCAACGCCCCTCCACTTCGAGGGAGGCCACCTGGTCGCCCTGGTAGCGCATCGCGGGGACGCCACGCAGTTGGACGAACGGCCGCAAGAAGAAGGGGGTGCCGTCGGACGACCAGGCATAGCTTCCCCGCACGCCCAACGTGACGCCACGTGCCAATGGCTGCCAGCCCATCACGATCTGCTGGAAGCGCTCGAAGTCATCGGTCGAGCCCAAGGCCTCGCGTGAAGCCAGCCAGGACGTTTCGGCATAGATGCCGCGCGTGGGCGTGAAGATGTTGTCCCGCGTGTCGTACTCGAGGATGGCGGTCGGCGCGGAGATCTTCACGCGGACACTGTCTGCCGGACCGGCAGGCTGGGGCCCCTCGCGCAGCTTCGGGTCGACGTCGGCAAAGACGTAGCGCATGCCGATCGCCCACGGCGACTTCGGCGCGAGCTGCCAATTGACCTGTGCGACGGCGCCTGCGAACTGCAGCGAGTAGCGCACCTTCTGGTCCAACGATGGCAAGCCGGGGCCCAGGCCGTAGAAGTCGAGGTTGACCTGTCCGGTCGCGGCGCCGACCAGCGTGCGCAGGCGCCCGTCCATCCAGCGGCTGGCGTCCCCCGCGAACGCACCTTTCGTCCCGTTCTCGGTGGCGAATGCCCCGATGCCCGAGATGTCGGGGCGCGCCCAACCTTCCTCACCCGCTTCCTTGCGTGGCCGCAGGAACATGCCGGCGGCGCCGCCGCCATAGCCGACGGCCGGCTCCGTCACGACGATCGGGATCGGCAGGAAACCATGGGGATTCTCGAGGAAGCTGCTCAGGTCGAAGGTGCCATCCTCGGGATCGAAGAACCGTTCGCGATCTCGTGGCGCGGGCTCTTTCATGGTCTCTGAAGTTGGCGCACCCTTATCGCGCAGAGGATCGGGCGAGGCCTGAGCGGCGACTTCCGCCGAAGCGACCATGGCAAGTGCAGAAAGCAGGGCGTGCGGCAGCAAACGCATCATTGAATGTCCAGACGGGGTGTGGAAACGTCGCGACGAATCCTCATTTGAACCGAGCAGTGCCAAAGCGTCGAGATTCGAATTCTCGGCTGGCATCAGAACGACCCAAGAGCTGCTGATCCCGACGACGGGAGCTGCGGCTGACTCTTGCTGAGACGATCGGAACTACTTGCGCGAGCAACCCGCTCAGGAGGGCTCCGCCCTCCTGAGCGCGGTAGCATGGCCCTATGCGACATGAACCAATCAAGCTGGGACCTTGGGTGCCGTTGCGCAACTCACCGCAGCGGTCAGGGACATACGAACTGCTCCATACGGCCTTTAGATGTTTCGCACACTGGGATGGACGTATTTGGACCGCTGACGCTCAGGATCATGGGCTTTTCACATGCAACCTTGGCGATCTACGGACTGCGACACACTGGCGGGGCCTGACCAGGGACGCGCGGGGCAGTCGCATCTAAGTTATAGCTGGCCGCCTCGGTGGCATCGACTGATCTCTCGGCCCACGGGATGTACGATCTTCGTTGGCAACGCGCCTTGGCTTCGCCGCGTGGAATGCGAGGGCGCGGGTTGAGGAACGTGGTCTTGATCGCGCAGAGTACGGCCCTTCGCGCGTTACCGGCATGATCTCGAATTGGAAGGGGCGCTGCGTTTAGTGTCGCATCACAACAGCGCGAGTTGCCACCCCGTCGCTCTGGCAGATGTCTCGAACCTTGAGACCGACGAGGTCCCAGCCGCAACTTGCCTTCGATCCCGCGGTTGACGAGGGCAAGCTCGCGCACACGGAGCGCCAAAATGGCCTTAATCTAAACGGAGCCGCCTGCCCGACGATCTGCGGCAGGCGAAGGGGAGCGGCAACGACATCGCTTTCCCGCGGCGTTTCAGGGCACGTCTCGAACGTCGCTGAAGCCGAGTCCATTCGACGAAATGAGGCTGACGGCATGCCTTGAGACATTCTCTCCACATGCGAACGTCCGGGTGACGACATGGTGCCCGGCGAGCCGAACTCGGCCCTTGATTTGATGGAGCTTCGGACATCGCCATGACTCCCGCTCCGGCGGGGCGTTCGCCGAAGCGCCAGTCCGAGTTGTAGATCATGGTGGGAGCGAAGTTCATGAGCGGGTTGGGCATGACGCGCTACTGTCTATTGGGCTCTCAGCGTGGGCCGAATTCGAAGGCCGCTCCGAGGCTCCCGCTTTGACCACTAGCCGATACATCTCGCCCGCGCAGTAGCCGGCAGGCCCCGCGCAACAACCGGCGTCTCATTGACAAGGCCCCGCATCCGAAACACATTGCGGGCGTGCATCATTCGCAACGGTCGTCCAGGCGCCCCGTCGAATGCGCCCAAATCATCCGGAAAGGATTGCGCGATGCTCACCAGTTTGAAGGCGGCGTTTCGTTATTTCAACAGCGTGGTCCCGTTCCGGTTGGGGCCAGCGGTGGTTACGACAGTGGTCCTTGCCACCCTGCTGCTCTGGCCCGTGCCAGAGGGGCTGCAGCCCAAGGCGTGGGGCTTGGTGGCCATCTTCCTGACAACCATCGTCGCGATCATTCTCAAGGTCATGCCGATCGGCGTCATGGCGTTGATGGCCATCGTGGTCCTCTCACTTTCACAGGTGACGGCAACCTCGTCCAAAGGGGCGATCGAAGATGCGCTGACCGCGTTCGACAGTCCGCTCATCTGGTTGATCGTGGTGGCCATCCTGATCTCCCGCGGCTTGAAGAAGACCGGCCTGGGCACACGCATCGGCTTGATGTTCATCTCCCTGATGGGGAAACGCACGATTGGCGTCGGCTACGGGTTGTCCATCTGCGAACTCGTATTGGCGCCGTTCACGCCGAGCAATACCGCGCGTGGTGGTGGCATCGTGCATCCGATCATGAAATCGATCGCCAACACTTTCGACTCGGACCCGGCCAGGGGCACCGAGGGCAAGGTCGGCACCTACCTGGCACTGGTCAACTACCACTCCAACCCGATCACCTCGGCGATGTTCGTGACCGCCACCGCCCCGAATCCGCTGGTGGTGGACTACATTGCCAAGGCGACGAACCAGAGCCTGCACCTGAACTGGACGAGTTGGGCGCTGTGCATGTTGCTGCCTGGCCTGCTATGCATGCTGCTAATGCCGCTGGTCATCTATCTGTTGGCGCCTCCGCAGCTCAAGGCCACGCCCAATGCGGTGCAGTACGCGCACGACGAAATGGCCAAGATGGGCCCCGTGTCGCCGAAGGAAAAAGTCATGCTGGGGACCTTCCTGCTGCTGCTGCTGCTGTGGGCCGACGTGCCGGCCCTGTTGTTCGGTCCGGCCTTCAAGCTGGATCCAACGGTGGTCGCCTTCGTCGGGCTGTTCGTGCTGATCATCACCGGCACCATCGACTGGGACGACGTGCTGTCAGAAAAGAGCGCTTGGGACACGTTGATCTGGTTCGGTGCGCTGATCATGCTGGCTGAGCAACTGAACAAGCAAGGCGTGATCACGTGGTTCTCGGCGGGCATGAGCAAAGCCATCGAGGCCAGCGGCGTCGGCTGGGGCGGCACCGCCGCGATCCTGGTGCTGGTCTTCGTCTTTTCACACTACCTGTTCGCCAGCACGACGGCGCACATCAGTGCGATGATGCTCGCCTTCCTGACAGTCGGGGTCCGACTGATTCCGCCGGAGTTCGTCGTGCCCTTCATGCTGATGATGGCAGCCGGCTCGTCGATCATGATGACGCTGACGCACTACGCGACGGGCACCTCGCCGATCATCTTCGGCAGCGGCTTCGTCTCGATGGGGACCTGGTGGCGGGTCGGTTTCGTGATGTGCGTGGTGAACCTGCTGGTCTTTGCGGTGGCGGGAAGCGTCTGGTGGAAGGTTCTGGGTTTCTGGTGAACGGGCCGGACAGGACAATGGGCCTTCGATCGGAGGAGAGCCCTTTTTGCAGCGTGGTGAGAAGCTACAACCAGAGCACACGGGGCAACACGTTGATCGCCAAGAACAAGACGATATAAACAACGCCGAAAAGCGCCCCGAGCCTCCAGTAGTCGCCAGCGGGTAGGTAGCCACTACCGTAGTACACCGGGCTGGGTCCGGTGCCATAGGGTGTGAGGATCCCCATGATGCCTAAAGTGAGTACCAGCATCAGCGTGAATGGCTCCATGGGCATGCCGGGAACGCTCGAACCCACTGCCAGCATGACAGGAAGCATGGCCGTGGTGTGGGCGGTGACGCTGGCGAACATGTAGTGCGAGAAAAAGAAGATCAGCACTAAGACGACGGCTGCGACTGGGGGGGAGAATCCAACCATATGGACTGCGATGACGTCGGCAAACCACTTGACGAAGCCCGTTCGGCCGAGACCGTCCGCCAGGGCTACCAGAGTGGCAAACCATGCAAAGGTGTTCCACGCTTGCTTGTTCGTCAGCATGTCTTCCCAAGTGATCACTCTCGCAAGCAGCATCAGCGAGATGACGACTAGCGCCGCCGTCGTTGCGTTCACGAACTCGCCGCCAAAGATCCACAGAGCGAGGGCCACCAGAACAAGAACACCCAGAATGATTTCGCGCGAAGAGAGCTGTCCCATCTTGAGCAGTTCCTTCGCCGCCCATGCGGGAACTTCCTTTCCCTCCTTCACTTCTGGCGGGTACAGGAAGTAGGTGAGCAAGGGCACAGCCAGCAGCATCAGAATGCCCGCCGGCGCAAAGGCCAGAAACCACCGCATCCACCCGATCTCCACGTTCACCGCCTTCTTTGCCAATTCAACCGCGAGCAGGTTGGGCGCCAATGCGGTGAGAAACATCGAGCTCGTCACGCAAGTGGTCGCGATCGCAGTCCACATGAGGTAAGAGCCGATGCGTCGTGCGGAGGGATCGTTCGGCATGGATTGGTAGAGCGGTGGCAGATTCCGGATGACAGGGAAGATCGTGCCGCCACTGCGCGCCGTGTTCGATGGCGTGAAGGGCGCAAGAAGTGTGTCCGCCGCTGCGATCGCATAGCCCAGGGTGAGCGTCCTGCGGCCCATGGCTCGCACCAACAGCAATGCGATGCGCTTGCCGAGGCCCGTCTTTTCGTAGCCCAGGGCAAACATGAATGCGCCGAAAATCAGCCACACGGTCCCATTGGCGAAGCCGGACAATGCCCAGGCCAACGAGGCATTGGCGGCGTTGAAGCCCGGCCGGGCCAACTCTGCCGGGCTGAAGAATACCCATTCGGACAGGACGGTAACGAGCGTGACTGCAATGAGGCCGATTGCCGCTCCGGGCAGCGGCTCAAGCATGAGTCCGACGATCACACCAGCGAAGATCGCAAAGTAGTACCACGCATGCCGCCCCAAGCCGTCCGGTGCGGGAATGATCGCGATAGCGATCGCCACGGCCACGGGCGCAAGAGCCTTCCACCAAGTGCTCATGGAACCTCCTCGTTGTGCTATCGTTTATTTCATCCGCCATGGGAGGGATCGCCGCCGCGACCACCTGGCCGATGAGAAGGACCGACGGATGGTACGCCTCATCGTTGAAGGCCGGTCCATTGCCGCCCCGGCCACCAGCTCCATCCTGCAGGCCTTCGTGCAGGCCGGGGAGACGCTCGTCGAGGGCGTCGGGTGCATGGGACAGGGCGTGTGCGGCTCCTGCCGTGTCCTGGTCCGCCGCGCCGGCCGGCCGGACGTGGGAACGGAACTGGCGTGCGAAACCCTGGTCGAGGAGGGCATGCAGGTATCGTTCCTCGACTACCTCACGCCTTCGACGCACCACGTCTATCGGATCGAAGACATCGCCGACAGCTGGCAGGCGCCGCGCAAGCTCCTCGAGATCTTCCCCGAAGCGCCCCATTGCCGACACTGCGGCGGCTGCGACCGGGCATGCCCCAAGGGCCTGGACGTGCAGCGTGGCGTGAACCTCGCTGTGGAGGGTGAATTGGGAGCGTCCGGGCAGGTCTTCGACGAGTGTGTCATGTGCAATCTCTGCACCTTGGCGTGCCCGGAGCACATCGACCCGAACCACCTCGGCTTGTTCGTCCGGCGCCTGATTGCAAGTGCTTCCCTACGACCTGCCGACGTCATGCGACGCATCGAGCAGATCGAGCGGGGTGAGATGTCGATCGACTTCGGCGCACCAGGTGCGCGGCGGCCTGCCGACTGACGGGTTTGGCAGTCCATGGCCGCCTCGATTCCTTACCAACAAGCCCGCCGGCGTTATCAGTCGGGCCTGGCGCTCGCGCTTCGCAGCGACACCACGACGATTGAGCAACTGCTCAGGGAATGGCATCCCGACCATGGAGCCAACGCGCGCATTCCACTTGCTGTCGGGGTCAACCAAGGTGACCCCTGCCAGCCCGAACTCGCGCGCCAGCTCCATGCCAATTCGTTGATTGACGACATCGACATTGCTGGCGCACAACTGGTGACGACCGACGTGCTGGTGGTCGGGGGCGGCGGCGGCGGGTGTGCCGCGGCGTTGACCGCCGCCAAGCATGGTGCGAAGGTCATCCTTGCCACCAAACTGCGCCTGGGCGACAGCAACACGGTGATGGCCGAGGGCGGCATCCAAGCCGCGGTGGGCGCTGATGACAGTCCGCAGCTTCATTTCGAGGACACTTTGCGCGCCGGTCACTACTGTAGCGAGCCCGATCTAGTGGCCCAGATGGTGATGGACGGCCCGGATGTCATCCGTTGGCTCATTCAACTCGGCATGATGTTCGATCTCGAGGAGGGTCACCCCATGGGCGGCAAGCTGCTGCGCAAGAAGCCGGGAGGTGCGTCCGCGGCACGTATTCATTCGTACCGTGACTACACGGGGCTGGAGATGATGCGCGTGTTGCGCGAGGCGGTGGATCTCGATCCCGGCGTTTCGGTATGGAACCAGTGTCCTACAGTGGAACTGCTGTCCGATGAGCGCGGACGCTGCGCCGGGGCGGTGATCTACAACCTCGAATGGCGCAGTTTCGTGATGGTGCGGGCGCGGTCGGTGATTCTCGCGACTGGCGGGGCGGGCCGGCTGCACCTCAATGGCTTCCCTACCTCCAACCACTATGGCGCTACCGCCGACGGGCTGGTGCTCGCGTACCGCATCGGAGCAAAACTGCGTGAGCTCGATTCGTTCCAGTACCACCCGACCGGCATCGCTCATCCGCAGCATCTGGCGGGCGGACTGATCTCCGAAGCGGCCCGCTCCGCGGGTGCGAAGCTGATCAACGGTAAAGGTGAGCGCTTCATTGACGAACTCAAGGCCCGCGACGTGGTCGCCTCCGCGATCCTGCGTGAATGTGGCGAGGGGCGGGGGATCGAGCGTGACGGCCAGCTCGGTGTCTTCCTCGACACACCGACGCTCGAAAAGGACCACCCCGGCATCCTGGAAAAGCGGCTCGTGACATTGAGGCATCTGGCCGGAAAGTGCGGGCACGATCCGGCGCTGGAGCCTTTTCTCGTCTATCCGACGCTGCACTATCAGAACGGTGGAGTCTCCATCGGAAAGCAAGGCGAAACCAGTGTCGGTGGCCTGTACTGCGTGGGCGAGCTGAGCGGGGGAATCCATGGTCGCAACCGCCTGATGGGGAATGCTTTGCTCGACATCCTGAGCATGGGAAGACGTGCCGGCGCGAAGGCGGCCGAATCGGCGGGTCGGGTCATCACAGGCCGAGCCAGCATCGCCCACATCCATGCCTGGCAGCGCGAGCTCACCCTGGCTGGACTGCCCTTGGAGTCGAGGTCTCCGCAGCTTTTTCCCGACTATGCGAATTTCGATCTTCGCGCAGACGCAATCATCCGGCAGCAGGCGCGAGGCCACCGGGTGGCCGGCATACGCTGAGCTGCCCCAGGAAGCACAGGATGCATGCACCGAACCAAGTACTGCTGCAGGAGGACATCCTCGTGGGCGCCGATCTGTCTGCATGGATTGCGCGCGGTGGGGGCGAGGGTTTGGCCAAGGCATTGCATGAGCCTGCTCAAGTGATCGCGGAGATCGAGCAGGCTGATCTGAGGGGAATGGGTGGCGCCGGCTTTGCGACCCATCGCAAATGGGCGCCTGTGGCCGCCTCGCCAGATGGCGACAAATATGTCATCTGCAACGGGAACGAGGATGAGCCAGGGACCTTCAAGGACCGGTTCTTGCTCGAGCACACGCCGCATCAGGTCATAGAAGGTGCGTTGATTGCAGCTGTCGCCACGCGTGCGAACCACGTGATCATTTACGTGAATCCTCATCAGCCACGCGCGCTGACCGTCACTCGCGAAGCCGTTGTTCAATGGCGCGAACATGAACATTTCGCAGCAATCGAGGGGCTTCTAGGCGGGCCGCTGTCGCTGAATGTGGTCCCGAGTTCGGGACTCTATATCGGAGGCGAGGAAACGGCCGTGATCGCAACCGTCGAAGGCGGATTCCCCTTCCCGCGTCGCAAGCCGCCTTTTCCTGCGGAAAACGGCGTGCATGGAGCGCCGACCATCGTCAACAACACCGAAACACTGGCGCATGTGCCGGGGATCTTGCGGCATGGCGCCTCTTGGTATCGAGCCTTGGGGCTCGGCAATGCGTCAGGCACCAAGCTCTATTCCCTCTCGGGTGATGTACTACGGCCCGGACTTTACGAACTGCCCACGGGAACGAGCCTTCAAGAACTGGTCTTCGTTCATGGTGGAGGTATGCTTCAAGGCAAGGAGTTCAAGGCGGTGTTTACCGGAGGGCCATCCAACACTCTGCTCACCAAACGTGATCTGGATGTGCCATTGGATTTCGACTCGGTGCGCCAGAGGCACTCACGTTTGGGGACCGGCGCAATGATCGTGGTATCCGAAGGTACCAGCATCGTCCGCAAGGTGGCGGAATACGTGAACTTCTTCGCCCAGGGATCATGCGGCCAGTGCCCCCCTTGCAAGGGTGGCACCTTTCAGCTTGCTCGCGTGCTCAATCGCATCGATACCGGGCGTGGCGTATACACCGATCTAGAGTCATTGGTGAACTTGTGCCGCCTTCTTCCGGGCAGTGGTCGTTGTGGACTGATCGATGGTGCCGTCACGGTGGTGGAAAGTTCTCTGCATCACTTTATTGACGAGTACGAGGCACTGCTGATGGCCTAGCCACGCTGGATGCGCAATCATCGAAGCAGAAGGCGGAGTCAGCCGCTGCAGAAAATTGATGTTTCGCGTCCTATTGCTGTAGTCTTCGCGCTCTACGGGACTACTGTCACTGACCAGCCTCTAGGAGATAGGCGATGAAGAAATACCTGACCGTGATGTTGCTTGTGGCCGCATGGATGAGCATCAATACGGCCTCGGCCCAATCGAATGTCACGCTGTTCGGTATCTTGGATACCGCCGTGAGCGGCTACTGGAACCAGGCTCAGGGCCCGTTCGGCACGTCCATCACAACCAGCCAGACCCTTCTGACCAATTCCGCCTACAACTCCAGCCGGCTCGGCTTCAGGGGAACGGAGGATCTCGGTGGAGGCTTGGGGGCTGGCTTCTGGCTCGAAGCTGGGATCAATTCCAACGACGGTTCAGGCCTCAGTTCGGACGGCGGCCTGCAGTTCAATCGCCGCTCGACCGTCAGTCTGGAGGGCGGTTTCGGTGAATTTCGCTTGGGCCGCGACTACACCCCGACCTACTGGAACGACAACCTTTTTGATCCATTCGGTGTGAACGGCGTTGGCACGAGCCTGATCAGCACCGCCAGTGGGCAGACTCCGCCCGGAAGCGTCAGGAGCGGTTGGACGAACGGACAGTACTCACGCTCCAGCAACTCGATCGGGTACTTCCTGCCGAAACTCGGCGGCTTCTACGGCCAGTTCATGTACGCCTTCAACGAAGCGACCCGCTACGACCCGGGCAGCCTTACGCCTCCCGGCGCCGCCGCAATCGTCGCCGACCCGTCCCTGGCTTCCGTCGCCGACAACGCCAGGGCTGGCCGATACATCGGCGGCCGTGTCGGCTACAACAACGGCCCGCTGGATGTGGCGCTGGCGTACGGCGAAAGCACCGTTGGGTCCAACTTCTACCTCGGTACGACGTCCACCATCAATATATGGAGCATTGGGGGGACCTACGACTTCGGCGCGGTCAAGCTGTTCGGCGAGTACTCGAACAACAAGATGGACACCAGTTTTGCGACCAACACTTTCAATCCCTTCGGCACCACAAGGCCGGGATTCAACGGTTTGCTGATAGGCGCGACGATACCCGTTGCCGGGTATGACCTGATCCGCGTCTCGTATTCCGCGGTCAGGTACAACAACACCGGCACTAACGTGCTCGGCACGACAACGAACTTCTTCGGCTTCAACAACCAGCCGGAAGCCGACAAATTCGCGATCGGCTACGTCTACAACTTCTCCAAGCGAACGGCGGTGTACGCGACCTTCGCTTATCTGAACAACAAGAACGGAGCAGGCCTGACGGTCGGGGGCCCGGCCTACTACACCGCGCCAATCGCCGGCTTCACGCCGATCCCGGACAAATCGTACGGCTACGACCTAGGGTTTCGTTACTCTTTCTGATCTGGCGGCTGCCCCGACCCTGGCTGTACGAGCATGCGCGGATCAACTCGCGGCGCTGCGGTGCCAAAGTCAGCTTTGAGAAGTCGCCGCCATTCAGTCGGAGAACCCGAACTTCCGCAACCAAGTCTTGGGCTGCCGTTCGCCCCGGGAGGCCCAAGGACCGGTGATGGCCGACTTCTGACCTAGGGGGGAAGATTTCCATTTTCTCCAGAGGAACATGGATAGAACGAGACCTCAACGCCAAGGCGCAGCGCCGCAAGAGCATTCACGGTATCTGAGCAAAGTTCCGCTATGAACGCAGCCGCCTCGCCCTCGGCGACATACACGCCGACCCTGACTTGGCCGCTCGCCCTTAAGAGTCTGGAGGCTGGCTCTTCAAGCCCGTCCAAGAACCCCACAACGGCGTTGTCGATTGATGCAGCCGCTGCCACTTCAGCGCGCAGACGGACAGCGAACCTGCCTCCCTCAAATCTAACGAGTTCATATCCGTGAGGCAGTGCCTAATCAACTGCCGTCACCACGGCATGGTTCAAGGTCCCGACCAGCTCGACGTCAATTTCCATGGGGTTGTTCAAGCGGCAAACGAAGTTTGGAGGGCGACCGTCAAGGTCAGGTCTTGGCCGACTGACGTCGTCTACCGCCTAAGCCCTGGCCGAGAGCGCCGTGTCAAGAATCTCGTCGGGCGTCATCTGCCGACCGTTGTCGCCATCACCAAAATATTCGCCAGGCCAAAAGATGAGGTCGGAGATTCGGTCGTCTCCCGTGTTGAGGCGGAGGCACTCAACCCAGTATTCGGTCAGGAACTCCTCGCCCGCGCTGGGATGGAAGATTCGGTCCACGAGCTCCAACATCTCCACCCGGGACAGGTCCCGCGGCGTTTGTTGTGTCTCGACGAGGAGTTGGCGGGCGAACGTTTCTGGGCTTACCGCGCCAAAGGCGCCGATGAATAACCGCTCTGTTGCTTCAAAGGGCTTGCCCAGAAGGTCACCGAGGCGGCCGAGCACTTCGGCGACAGGTCGTCCGGTCTCCTGAAGGAAGTAGAGTTCCTCGGCGAGCTCCACCGCCGCGGCGAGTTTGGCCTGGTCATCGAAGGGGTTGGCAAGACTGGGTCGCATGTTTCGGCATCAATTGAGCGAAGGGTGGCAATGTCCGGTGTTGGGCCGCAAGCCGGTCTAGCCCCAGAACCAAATCATGCCGAGTTGCGCGCTGCAAGCACGGTCGAGAAACTCGCGCAGAGCCTTGACATCAGCAATTGCTTCCCGCGCAAGCTCTTGACCATCGCTCCCCGTCTCAGAAGCGTAGGCATGCGACCGCTCTTCCACCGTGGCCGCATCCAAGTCGCGCAATGCTGCGCGAAGCTCGGCTACCTGCGCAGCCCGAAAGGCGTGCGCATGTCCAAGCTGCACCTCGCCAAGCTCGACCGCCAGCCCAATCATCTCGCCGCGGTATCGACCTCCGACGTTGGGAAAGTTCGTGACGCCATCAACCTTGGCAGTAGTTCCATTCAGGATGAAATAGAGCCCGCCCTTGGAGTACAGCACCGTGCGGGCAGCCTCCGATTCCGGCCAAGCGCATCCGAGCTCGACATCGACTTCCTTCGTGACCTCTCGCTTCGAAAACCAAGAGCCGACCTTCTCAGTCGTGGTCACCTTTGGGCGCCGGCCCTCGATGAAATTCCGCGTGTGCACAGTGCTCCCCCGTAGGTGGTCCAACTGCTCGTCGCTCACGGTGCACAAACTCAGGTCGTACCCCATCGTTTTCCTTCAAGTTGGGCGGTTGGTCTGAATGTCCGCAGTTGGCCGCTATCGGCTGTAGTAGCCAGACCATTCTTGCTTTTAAGTCAAGGACGTGGACCTGATTGTTGACGATCACATTGCTGAAAATCGACGGCGTGACCGACTTGCTTTCCAAAAACCGCAGGCTGCCGACGGAGGAACATTGAGCACGCAAGGTCGAATTCGGACACCATTCCATCGCGCGGTGACCCGGGGTATCGCCCAGAAGCTACACATCTTTTCTACTGGGATCGTCCCAAGTTATTCCAACTGTCGACTCTAAATTCACCACCGGCTGAATCTCATCAACCGGCAGTGGGATACCGTTCCCATCAAAATGATGCCCAAACTCTAAAATCTCTCGACTTTTCAATTTCGCCGTGAAATTGATACTGCGATGGCCAAATCTTGATATTTCTTTGAGGCAAACATTGACGCCGGACTGAGACAGCTTTTTATAATCGGCCCCATGCGGTATTTCAAGCCTCAGCAATACTGGACGGCGAGAACCGGGGAAGATTTCACTCAAACCGGTAACAACATGCCAGTACCTACCATCTTCGAGGCGCGACGCGTTTCTGCCGGTAAAGCTTTCTATTACTATTCCCAGATCCAAATCTTCCGGCCGTAACGTTCGCGAGGATTCGTTCAGTATGTCGATTTGCAAAACTCGGGCTAGAGAACGGCTTTCCTCATCAAAGAACTCGACTATTTCGGCTTCCATCCCTTCGATCAAGCCTTTTCCGTGGACTGAATAGTTTATCTTGTCATCGGCCCCCGTCCCGGTCATTTGGCTTTCTTTTAACGCCCAAGCGAGACGAGGCTTGAGCTTTTCAGCAAGGTCGCCAATACGCCCGGCGTAAACGATGTGCGGGTAGTGCTTCAGGTCAAACGGTATATCATCTTGATCCTGAGTAAGCAGAATAACTTTTTTGTTGAGCGCATGCGCATAGCCGGTTTCATAGAAGACGTTCGGGTTTTTTCCAGTCATGTCGGCGATTACTACGTCGGACTTTACAATTTGATTGTAAATTCTGTCCAATATCGAACCGTCAAACATTTGCTCATCAACGCGCTCGCAGTACGCTCCTTCTTCCTCACACGCCTTTTTTATGCCCAACTTATAAACATCGTCGAAGCTGCTTGCAAAAGGCATTAGGACAAAGACAAAAGGTTTTGCTGAGGGGATGTTTTTCATTTTTCAAGCTGGGCGGCACAAAGCGCGCATGGCGCAGACATGTGATTCTCCTACGTCTGGTTACAAAAGTCAGCGACATTTTTTAGGCATCGTGTTGTTCCCATAGTTCGTTTTCGCCGTCATGGTGTCCTGGCTTAGTCGGAAGGGAACGTTTTCGTCGCAGTCCGTCTACGTGGACACGCTTCCCGGCTGCTCTGGTCGAACTATCAGGGGGGCGAGCGTGCTGGCCCCCCCTGATAGGTCATCCGCCCAGGACCGGACATACAAATTTCCGCGTCGGCTATCCGAGAACTAAGCAATCATGCGCGCTCCGGGTCCCTGAGCTCACGAGTAGTCATTCAGTCCCAGTTCTGACTGGATCGGAGCACTAAGAAATCTGAGGCTGGACTCGTGATTCTTACTTGACGCATGCCAGGGCTGGTGTCTCGGAGCCCGACACTGATGGCTTCACAACCACACATTGCAATGGCCCGCACTGGCAGTTCGATATTTCCGCAAAGCTTGGAATAGGGGCCGTCCGGCAAACACAGGCGGGAGGGTTCGCCTGCGGCGCCTGCGCCTGCGCCTTGGCCATGCTGGCGGGACCAATTGAGAGGGTTGCCAGCAGTAGCAGAGCCAGCAAGAATATTGACACAACTATCACCCGCTGAGTCGAAGAAGATGGGCTCATCTTGCTTACCTCCTGCGCTAACGCTAGCAGTTATCATTAGCAGGGCTGTTCTCGCATATCACCGCTCACGGTAAATAGCATGGTGTCCCATGCGCCCGCGTCGAAGTATTCGGTCCTACCGGAAAGTAGTCGACGAGTTCCGTTATCCAAAGCAAACTCAGCAATGCAGAAGATTCCACTACAAAGGCCCTTTGTCGTGGCCTGCACGATGCGTCGTCCCGGTCGCTAAGCTCAATTCCGTTGAGACAAATTCCGTGGGCTTGTTGAAGTATGCGAATAGGAACGTGGCTCTCGTGCCGCGGTACTGATTAGCGTCATTGAACAGAAGTGCCCTTGGTCGGAGTTCGACTTTTTCTTCATGACGTATAGAGCCTCTTAGATGCGCAGGTTGGCCTTGTTCACTCGACATGCGGTTCTCCTGTTTCGTTCGATCAAGCAGGATGTGCCCATACGTGCATAGGAGGTGATGTACCAGATGTACGTGATCAAGTCATCCTCACATTGAGGGAGGCCAGTTCCCTTGAAACGGCTAGCCGGATCAATCACGTCGTCGGCGCGTTCTTGCCCCAGAAAGCAGACATTGCCTTGAGGCGCTCGGTTTCTTCCGTGTTCAGATAACCCGAGGTTGTTGCGATCGACGAATGGCCGAGGTTGTTTTGCACAACCAGAAGCGGGACCGGCGTCTGGCCTTCCCGCCCCTTCAGCGCATGTGAGGCGTGCGTATGGCGCAGCCAATGCGTCGATGCCATCCGGATCCGCTTGGCGTCACTTTCATCGAGCTGCAGCGCGAGGCGCTGCATGAAGCCATGGATAGCCTTGTACAAACCGGAGTCGGACCAGGTTGCAGGCGGCACAGCGGCACCTCCTTTGCTGAACCTGGCCAAGATGGCGACATCGGCGTTTTCCTCTGCCTTGACGTTCATCGATCTGCCCATCCGAGCAAATTCGTCACCCAGCTCGTCAATCAGCTCTGGAGGCACAGGGACTTCCCTGAACTTGCTGCCTTTCCCAACTACACCAAGCAGCCAACCCACTCTTTCGACCCCTTCCGCGTCCCTGAACTCGTGCTGACGAAGATCCGAGCATCGTGCGTCCACCATCTCAGCTAGGCGTAGGCCGGTGGCATAGAGCCAGCGAATCGCCCGATCGCGCCGGCGCGCCGCGATGTTGTCGGGATCCTGTCCGAGCTGCGAGCTGATGATGTCCCATTGCTCAAACGATAGGGCCCGTTGAGAGCCCAGTTTCCGGCTGGTTTCGGCAGGCAAGGTCACCCCGGCAAACGGGTTGCCCACCATGTAGTTCTGATCTCGCAAGAACGTAAACAGCCCGCGCAGGATGATCAATGCTTGTCGCACGGCAGAAGGTTTCAAGGCGCCCTCAAGGGGTCGCCACAAGGGCGACCACCGCTGGTGATACCGGTGGCCGCACCACGACCGCGGCGGAGCTTCCAAGAACGCTTTGAATGCAGTGACGTCTGCGACTGACAGCGAGGAAAGGGGCTTTTGTCGCTCCAGGATCGACCAGAGAAGTAGGCGCTCCGCCTCCTTGCGATAGGCCCGCTGGGTCGACGATTGCTTGTCGCCTTCTGCGCTGCGCTTGCTTGAGAGCCATTCGACGATCGCCTCATAGTCATTCGCGGCTTCCAGCATGCACAGGGCGGGATCCGCACGGTAGCGGCCGGCCGATCCGTCCAGCTCGGCCGGCACAAGGAATTTCTCGAAAGGGACAAGCGCTGTCGACTGCGGCACCACGGCGCCAAGTTCTGCCGGCTGCAGCTGCATGCGGGGCTTTCGTGCGTGCTCACCGATCGTCATGCCGATCGCGGCCTCATGTATCTCCAGCCATTCAACGATGCGGGCGGCTTTCAGCTCGCCAATCCCAGGAATGCCGGTCCACCACCGCCGGCCGACTCCGTTGATGCGCTCGACAAGCGCGAAAAGGGTCGGCATACCGGCCCGCTCGATGCGATCTGCCAGCGCCGGCGTGAGCCACACGCCAACAGCGTCCCCGGGCTTTGGATCTTGCGCTACCAGGTGCTCGAGCCATCGAAGGGCATCCAGCTGTCGGTTGACGAGCTGGGCCCTGCGCGAGGTGCGGCGAGACTTGCCACCGTAGGTTTCCTCATAGGCCTCGGCCTGCTCGGCCTCGGAGAAATCCTCTAAGCCGCGCTCACGCGCGAATTCTTCGAGGGTCGGCAGCTTCACCGTTTCCGGCAGCAGCGAGGCATCGATGAGGACCAGGCGCGCTGTCCCCGGCTTGGCTTCGCGCCGTGCCGCTGCAGCAAATTCAGAGCGTATCCATGCGATCGTCGAGTTCACCTTGCGGGTGTCGACGTGCTCACCTTCCAGGCGCAGGTAGCGGTCCCAGGCCGAGCGCGCGTCGAGCCCTTGGGCCACCGCCCGCATGAAGGCGAAGTGGCCGCTGTGCAGCTTGCGAGTTCGCTCGGGAGCGCGCTTCACGGGCGGGGAAACCTCTGTGGGCGATCCTCGGCTTCCGCTTCGACGCGCTTGAGTTCCGCCTGAAAGACCTCCATCACGGCGTCTTCAAAGTTCGACGAATAAATGCGCGTTCCATCTGGTCCGAACAGTTCGAAGACCGAGCCTTGCTCGCAGCCTTCGCCGTCTACCACGACCTGGCGCAGCAGGAGAAAGCCGCGGTCGGCACACACGAAGTGCGTGCGCCAGTGGCGCTGTCTGCGCAGATCTTCCTGGCGGGCTTCGATCCACCGAAGTGCTGCAGTGGCGTCCTCTTGCAGAAGGCCGGGTTTGCCGCGACGCGCGGCTTCCAACAGCAAGGCGTGGATGCGCCCGGGGAAGGGCTCGTAGGAACGTTCGGGGGCGGCGTCAGGATCGAGAGTCAGCATGCCTGCTTTCCTTTTCATGGTTGGCGTTCAAATTCACGTCCACGGGGTTCGCCAGCGCGCGCCTCGCGGGTTGGTCTTCACGCATCAGGGAGCGTGGGCGGCGCTGTAGCGCCTCCTACGTCGTCGGCAATCGGACGCGCGAGCAAGGCGGTCATCGCCGCCATGGCCTCATGCACCTGTCCAAACACGGGCGGCATGGTCACGCCGTCCGGGCCGACAAGCTCATAGGCCACTGTGCCCTTGCTCGTG
The DNA here is from genome assembly GCF_030316845.1 of Variovorax davisae. Classification (GTDB taxonomy): domain Bacteria; phylum Pseudomonadota; class Gammaproteobacteria; order Burkholderiales; family Burkholderiaceae_C; genus Variovorax; species Variovorax davisae. The sequence goes on along the minus strand of NZ_JASZYS010000020.1, from coordinate 53,738 downwards.
TTCACCTTGTAGACGCGGTAGCTACCGGCCGAGGCCACCTGTTCGCCTTCGTGTGGATCGTCGGGTTTTCTCATCTGAGCCTCCTCAGAAACCGTAAGGATGCACGCTCCAGGCCTTGAGGACCTGATAGTCATGCTCAGGCAAGACGATTTCTCCATTCTCTGCGGCCTTGATGACGCGATAGGCGGATTCGTCATGGACTCGATTGCCGTGCAGCATGTAGAAGTACCACGCGAAGGGCACTCCTACGCGGCGGTCCAGCTTGTCGAGTCGCTCATACAGCTCGTGCACACTGCCCTTGCGGCCTTCTACCTTTGCGACCTTCTGGGTGAAGGTCCAGGCCGGGATGATCGACATCCAGCGTTCGCCCTTTGCGTCCGTGTGATCTGCTGTCTGAATCACCCACTTCTCGCACAAACGGGCGCCGCTGCGTCCAGCGCTTGAGGCGGCCCAATCCAAAAAGAACCGTCTGGCCTTCGTCGGGCGGCGGTCCCATCCGGGATTGAGTTCGTCGAACGACATCATGCGGTCCGTACCCGAGTCCATATTGGTGACGCGGAGTTTGTGACCTCGACGCAGATCGTTTTTTTCAGATTCAAGCGTGTCCAGTTCGGCAATGAATATGCCGATGTCCACGACCTTTTGCAGTCTGTAGACCATCGGGCGCACCCGCTTGCGATCCGCTTGGTCCAACTCCAGGCCGGGCTGGTCCATCAGGTCGCGCACGTCCCGTGGCGTACTGAAGGTCCAATCAGAAAGCAGATGCCTGTCGGTCCATTCGTCTTCGACGAGGACCTCGGCCTGTACAAACTCCGCGGGATTGCCGGTGCCCTGATCGTGGACCAGGTACAGCGTGGTTAGGCTGCAGTGCGACAAAATATATCCGGCGCCCTTCAGGCGCTCGTATGTGCGTGCAGCATCCCCGCCATCGGCTGCAAGTTGTTCCCCGAACCATGCCTCGTGATCCTCGTGCACCACAGTGCCATCGGCGTTCAGGACCATCCTCTTGACCAGCGAGTAACCGTCGCGCGTTGTCGCTAGCCGAGCGTTCTTCAGCGGCTCGAATGACCGAAGGGTAGCGATGAGCTTTTCATGCTTGGGCGTCACGCTCGACGCGGCGATTGCCTCTGCGAGGCCAGCGATTTCAAGTCTGCTGTTGGGCATTCTTTTTCCCTAGATCCTCAGGTATTGGCTTCGAGCCAGTTCTCCGGCGTGAGCCACGAGTCGTTGTCGATGCCCGCCTCGGCGGGCAGGCTCCCTGCAACCCAGACCATTGCGCCAAGACAGCGCGCTGCGGCGTCCAGGCCTTTGACGTACCCGATGAGTTCATCGATGTCCGCAGCATCGAGGCCGGTTTGCTTGCCGTTGTCGAACCTGCAGAAGAGCATCATGGGAACACCACGGCTGTAACGAGGATGGATTTAAGGGTCCGGTTCATGGTCGATTCGGGTTGAGCTAAAGCCCTGGCAGGGGGGCCGGGGCAGCAGATCGTAGGGCCTCGAGCTGGTCGGGGGTTAGACGAGAGCTGCTTTCAGCCGGGCCTGCAGCGCCGGCGAAACCGGACTCCAGCGCGGGTTGACGAACAACCATCCAATCGGGTCCTTGTTCGCCCTGAACACCTTCTGCAGCCAGGAGCGCTTCGGGTGGATCGGGCCAGCTTCGAAGGTCACTTCTTGCCATTCGATCAGCGGGTCGAGGTGCTTCGGGTAGTGCTCGAAGACCCGGATGCCTTGGGGCAAAGTGTCTTTCAAGAACTTCGCATGGACCTTCGTCGTTAGATCCTCGATGAGGTTTGTGATGCTGGTTTTTCCCAGATCGTCAGCGACGAAAACCAGGGCCGTCTTGCCGTCGAGCGGCGCAGTGTTGAATGGGTAGCTCTGCGACTTGAAGTCGAAGCCTTGGATTGAGATGGTCCGCATAGCGCTCCTTAGGTTGCCGTTTAGATTGACGTTAAGGATTCTAGGCGAACTCCTTTTCTTGACAATCCCTATTCTCATCCATTCTATTTTTCATAAATAAAAATCTGGAACGTCCATGGGCAGAAATGTGTTCGCGGTTTTTGCGCAAATGTGGTCGCGCCTTGATGTCGACGCTCACCGTGCTTGAAGTTTGCTTCCTAAGGCTATGCTGGCGGTCATGTGGGAACCCAATCCGCCGATCGTTCGCCACGGCATCACGCTGAACCCGCGCCAGGCGTGGATCCACCTGTTCCACCAGGAATGGGTGCGCCTGGCCGAGGGACTCGCCGAGGACCAGAGCGTCCTCGAGGTGGCGGCCGAGCTTCACGAAAAAGAAGGCACGCGCGACCCCATCGAGGTTGCCCGCGAGTTGTTCGGGCCCGCCGCCTAGATGGATCCGGCCAGGTCTGAATCCGGCCACAACGGCCTTTCGGCGCCGGCGCCCAGCGAAACCTTTTTTGGGGCGTTCGTAGAATTCACCGCTTTGCCGAGACAAACATGACCACTGCCAAGAAGCAAACGGCGTTCACGCGCCCCCTGACACCCAGCGTCGAGCTCGCAGCCGTCATTGGCTCCGCACCCCAGCCTCGAACCGAGGTCACCAAGCTGCTGTGGGACTACATCAAGCTGAACAACCTCCAAAACCCGGCGAACAAGCGCAATATCCTTTGTGATGCCAACCTTCAAGCGGTGATGGGCAAACCCGAGGTGACGATGTTCGAAATGTCGGGTCTTGTTGGCAAGCACCTGTCCTGACGAGCGTTGCCGCACGCACGCAGCCGGCTCCTGCCGGCCATGAGCCGCCCTTGGGTCGAGTGATCTGGATGACCGCTCAACCTGGTAAAGCGGTCATTTCTTTTCTACTTCGACGCCGCTGCGGCACTGCCCAGCTTGTCATGTCCCGCCGTTGCCGAACAGGTATGCGGGGGTCCGCTACGGGCCGGCCCTAAGCCGACTTCTGCGTCGCTCCGAACCGGACCTTCATGGCGACCGGCTTCCGCAGATTGTGCTGCTCACCAGCTGGGCCTCAGCGCTCCCTGACCACTGCTGGTGGGGACCACTGCCTATTCACGATGGCCGGGTCCGGCCAGTATGCGCGGATGTAGACGGAAAACTCGCCCGCCGGGGCAGGCAGCCAGTTGGCCACCTTCTCTGCCTCGCGCGGCTTGTCGTGCGAGAGGTAGAGGGTGAGCGAACCGTTCGCTGCGTACTTCAAGTCCTTGTTCTTCGTGCCGATCGAGAAGCGGTTGATCTCGTTGGGCTCAAAGAAATGCTCTTTGTTGTACATGGTCAGAGACCAGAAGCCCTTCACAGGCGGAACCGCGCCTGCGGGGAAAGTCAGCGTGTAGTCGTTGGCACCGCTCAGGCGCTGGCCATCCGGGCCCAGGTCCAATGCGAGGTACATGGTCTCGTTCGGCGCATTGGAGAAGATGTTGGCCTTGGCCGCCGACACGCGCGTGAGGTAGTCCGCGCCCCACTGCGCGGCATTGGTCTGCATGGTCCAGCCCGTGGGCAGGCGCAGACCCTGGTTGCGCCATTCGAAGAGTTGGCTCTTGAGCAGTTCCTGCTCGGTTTGCGAGGCCGCCTCCTTCAGCGCCGTCGCCACGGCCGGGTCGCGCTTGGCGGCCGCCACAAGACTACGCGCCTGCGTGTAGATGGCCTCTTCGCCCGCCTGCGGCGGCACTTCGTCCAGCAGCGTGGGCAGCAGCTCGAAGAAGGTTTCAGGGTTGACCCACACGGCCTCGCCCGAGCCGCCGGCCGCCGCCGGGAACTTGCGCGACTTGCTCCAGTCGCGCACCTTTATCTTCCCGTCGAACTGCGAGATCGGATACACGCCGATCCGATTGATGAGCGGTTGCACTGCTGCCTTGTCCTCCGGCGTGTCGTCCTGGAACACGCGCGGGAACACGAAAGCGCCTTTGGTCGGCGATCGGAAGACCGCCGTGATGCCCTTGGGCACGTTGCCCTTCCAGTCCGGCCCCACCAGCAGGTAGAAGCCGGGCTTGCTGCCATACATCTTGCCCAGCCGCCCGAAGCCATCGGTGCGCTGGTCGGCCATCTGAAACACCCAGAAGCGCGAGCCGAAGTCGGGCACCTGCACCACCACCGCTTCCTTGTCCAGGCGCAATGCCGACAGGCCATAGACCACGTCCTGGTTGGGCGCAGCCACGAAACGTTGAGCGGGATCGATGTAGTCGGTGAGCATCGACAGGCTGTTGATCGGCGCCACCGGGAGAATGCCGCCCTGCAGGCCCGGCTCAGGCACCTGCTCCATCGCCGCTATGCGGGCGTGCGTATTGGCCATGGGCCAGGCCCACACGTAGATGAAGCGACCCAGCAGGCGCGCGTAGTCCAGAGGCATGGTCGTGCCTTCAGGCGTGCCCTGAATCGGAGCTGCGGATGGCGGCGAGATCGCGGGTCTGGAACTCACCGCGGCGGCGGTTTCCCGAGATTGGGCCGTTGCCACAGGGGCTTCGACGACGACGATCGCCGCCGCTAGAACTGCCACGCGAATGCTGAATTCCTTCATTTGACACTGCCTTTCTGACGAACAGGCAAGCGAAGCACTCTCTCGCTTGTTGAAACGTGTCTTCGCCCGTCGGAGCATGCCCTTAGGAGCTACGAGTTCGCTCCTCATCCAGTTCTGACCGATCCGGCCGCGCCTGCTGGCTTCAAAGATGTTGCGAACGATCGCTACCGCAAGCCCGACGAGCAAACCGAGTAACGACACGACACGGCACGCGGGGGGATTCGACATCGCGAGTTACTTCGGAAATAGGAAGGTGACGACAAGCCGAACACCCAGGTCGTGCGGGCCAACTTCCGTGCTTTCAGCCCAGTACCGCAACCCGCCGCCGATGCTGACCGGCTGATCTCCAAACTTCATAAGCTTGGTGACCAGCAGGTTGATGGGCACCTGCCACTGCTTGTTCTTCCAGTCGTAGGTGGATTCGGTATTGAGCGAATAGGTCCAGGCGTCCTTGGTCGTGTACGAAAGAAAGGGCTGCAGGAAGGTGCTACTGACATCCGGGCGCGTGCTGACGCCTCCCGCGCCCCAGATATGGTTCGCCAGCAAGCCGTAGGTCCAGGGCCCATCCTGCTTGAGAACGACACCGGTCGGGCCGGCGCCCCACTTGCGAGCGCTCAGCTGAGACTCGGTCCCGGTCGGCAGCAGGAACACGGGGCCGATGCCCCAGATCAAGCCGCCCGCGGTGGGCTCCTTGGGCGAGAAGAAGAGGCTCTGCGTGATGTCGCCAAAGCCGCTCTGGCTCGATCCAGGCACCACGTTGTGCTGGCTGATGATCGGCACGATTGTGCGGCTGATCACGTTCCAGTCGGCGTTTAAGCTGATCGGGACGACGGGTTGAAAATTGAGGTAGCTCTTGTGCCCGTCGTCGGGTCCGATGTGATGGTCGTAGTTGTATTGCAGAGGCACGCTGATGAGCGCGGCGACCGGGTTGGACAGCTTTTTGGCCAAGTCCGCATCGCTTTGCGCGCATGCGACGTCTAGGCCGAATACAGTCAAGATCAGCGCTGCACCAACGGCCGGCACCTGCCGGCAAGTCACGGCACGCCGTATCGGGGCCTCGCACCAATGCTTGGAGGGCGACCGTCGAGCAGGCCAGTTTCCTTGTGTCACGCGCCCTTCCTTTCTCCGCCAGGCGACCCTCGGCGACATGCCTCTGCTCACGCCGAAACTACGGCGTTCGACACACCGCCCGGGCCCGCTCACCCCTACAGCTGGAGCGGCTTTAACCCTACTTTAGGATCCGGCGCTCTGCGCGGCAATACGGCCTTTAGGCCATGTCCGTGCGCCGGATTCGCGGCCCGGGCACGAACAAAATCTGAGACTTCATCGATGAACGCTCCTCCTAGGATTGCAGGCAACAGCCTAGAGGCCGCCCTCAGCAGTTCGATCGTCATTTCGCCCATAGCGACCGTCCTCACCGATCCACGGCAAACTGACAATCCGATCGTCTGCGTCAACGATGCCTTTTGCGAGTTGACCGGATATGACCAGGCAGACGTTCTGGGTCGGAACTGTCGCTTCCTGGCAGGAACCGCCACAAGCGCTCGCAGTCGGGCTTCGCTTCGGGAAGCGGTCACGAATGCGCAGCCCTTGCTGACAGAGGTTGTGAACTACCGGAAGGATGGGAGCCCGTTCCGTAACGCCGTGATGATCGCGCCGGTTCGCGCGCCGGATGGTGAAGTTCATTTCTTCATCGGGTCGCAGATGGACGTGTCGAAACAAGCCCAACTGCCATCGAGCCTGCAGGCGCAAAATGCGGCACGCCTCGTCGCTTCGCTCTCACCACGGCAAACGGCAAGTGCTCGATCGCTTACTGGACGGTTATCGCAACAAGCAGATTGCCCTCGAACTCGGGATTTTTGAGAGGACAGTCAAGATGCATCGAGCTGCCATCTTGGTGAAGCTTGAGGCCCGCACGACGGCCGAGGCGATTCGCATAGGTTTAGCAAGCTCCTTGGTCATTGGTGATCGTGGAGGCTCGAACGGATGAGCTGTCCTGACGCCTGCAATTGAGCAGGATTTGGACCGCAGACAACCATGGGGTGTTGTCCTTCAAGCCTCCGTGCCAGGGGTGCCGGACTGCAACGGGCCCATTCCGACTGTACAAGGGGCGCGATAGCGGGCATCGATCGTCCCCGTCCACCCGCATGACGTCCGACAGCGCACGCGCATGTTCCACGCCGCTTGCACCCCCTCCAAGGGGCTTGCCAGCTCAGCATAGCCATCGAAGACCCTCTCTGAAATCAGTGCTATCGCGATACCTCTTCTTATCGCGGTAGCTGCACCAGTCGCCCAAACCGAAGCCTCGTCCACCTGTGCGAGGCCCACGCACACAATGTGCGCGAGCGACATTTGACCCCACCACAAAAGTGATCCATCAGGAATCCCGGCCTCGGTTTAGCTCAAGGTCTTGGAGCCGATTTCTGACGAACACATTGCTGAAAACAGACGTGGAACGAGAGCAGGGCGGCCAGACCTATTCGGACAAATACCGGTGCTTGCGGCTGGTTCGAGCCATTCGGACATTTACCGGGTTAGTCGGACTCGATGGGGTCGATGTCCGAGACTTGCAGGGCTATTCGGACATATACCGGGTTAGTCGGACGCCGTAGGAGTGGCGTCCGGTATCGAGTGAAGCTATTCGGACACTTACCGGGTTAGTCGGACGCCAAGGGGACGGCGTCTGATTCATTTGGCGCTACAGGGGCTAGATCAGCGAACTCGGACACAAAATCGTCGGAATCGGCCACCTCCACCAGGTCAGGATTGCCCAGCGTGGAAGGCGCCGCGCTGCGCCATGCTGGACTATTCGGACGGATGCCGGGTCAGTCGGACGTCGATCCTTGATGTCCGAATGCATCGGAATCCTCCTCGGACAGGTCCTCCCCGCCGATATCTAGACGCCCCTGCGGATCCTTTGCAAAACGGAATTCGAGTCCCGACACGCGGCGGCTGCCGGCTCGAACCGGCTTCCAGTCGATCACCATCTCAGCTTTTGCCGTGATGGATTCGACGGCCGGCTCTATCACTCTGAGGCGCAGCGCTTTGAAGTCCTTGCGGCAACTCGGGGGCGCTTGCATGGCTTCCCAAAACGCCTCGATGTCCGTGGCATAGAGGCCAGTGTTCTGCCAGGACTTCAGCAGCTCGAAGAGCCGCCAGGCATAGACGCTGTCGAATGCGGCTGCATGGCTCAGCTTGTACGTTGTGAACTGTTTTCTCAGCCCCAGCAGATGTGGCGCGATCTCAGGACTGAAGTTGATCTCGACGAAGCCCTCGCCCGGCGCATAGACAGATCCTGACACCCACCGGAATTTTTTCTCCTCCGCTTCCCCGCGTCGGCCTTTGACCTGATAGCGGAAATAGCGCTCGAACAGGTTCTCAGCCGCGGCCTTGAGTTGCTCGTAGGCCGTTGTGGGGTGGACGCCAAAGGTTTCCGAGTATTCAAGGGCGTTGACCTTGGCCTTCCAGCCGGCATTTGTCGCGAGAGCCAGCCCCTTCATCGGGACCGAGTCCGTATTGGCCAAGGCCAAGGCCACCATGCGCTTTTCCGCTAAGTTAAGGCCCTGCGCTGCCCGGGCGAGCCGGTTGCTCATCGAGACGTGGCGGTCTGGATGCTCGGGAGGGATGACAGAAAGATCAGAGAGCGAGGTCATTCGGACATTTACCGGGTTAGTCGTACATCATGAGGATGATGTCCGACTATTGTCTGATTCGGACGCCATGGTGTCAATGGCCGAATACGGGCATATGCGCCCCTTGATCGGCCTTTGTGGATAAGCACCGGTCGTTGTCCGACTCCATCTGTGGATATCCACCGGTCGATGTCCGACTGACCCGTCAACGTGTCCGAATGGCACCGGTGGATGTCCGAATAGACGAAAACTTATCCACAGTCGAAACGTAGGCGCCATGCGGCCTGCAGCCCGATTTCGACGATCCGGCCGAAGCGGTAGAAACAGAAGAAACAATATAAAGAAACTTCGCGGGCGCGCGCGATCGACAGCGAAGGGGTGCTCTCCGCCTCTTGGGGGTCCGCTTCGCTCCCCCCCGCCGGCTCCTCCGGCCTTCGGCCTCCGCCCGCGCTTCGCGCTCCCACCCGGCATCCCCCAGGGCCTGCGGCCCTCGCGCTGCGCGCTCACCCTCATCCAGTCCCCAGAGGGGACAAGCACAACCCCAACACGAGACGACAAAGGGCTCAACACGGCCAGGACGGACGATGCGTTGATGCGGTCCCCGCCAGCGTCTGCTGACGCTTCCCAGGCAGGGGCTCCGCCCCAGACCCCGGGCTGCGCCCCCGCGCCGTCGCGCGGGCCCCCCGCTCAATCTGTTTTGCAGTTGGTGGGTTGACTCTTCGGTTTTGGGAAGGTGCAGGAAGGGGCAGAATCGAGGGCTGGGGCCTTGTTTGGGTTTGGTTGGTGGGGTGGGGGCTTGAACACCGTTCAGCCGCTGCACGAGCGATCCGAGGCTAGGGATGGTGAGCCGCTGCCAGGACACCGGCAATCGATGGAAAGTGACAACAGAAATCGGTTGTCAATCGAGTGAAAACAACTTAAAATGAAACCGAATAGACAACTTAATACAGACGATCAGGGGGATCAGATGAATGCCGTTATCGAATACACGCCGGTCAAAAGGGCCGCTGCTGCCAAGGTTCAAGGGCATGTGAAGCCCTCGCAGGCCTACAACGCTGGGCACTACCTCAGCTATGCCTTGATGGCCGTCGCTGTCGTTTGGGCCTACGTCGCCCTGCCGTGGGATCTGCATTGGGTCTTCCTGGCTGTCCCGCTGGGCCTCATTGCCTTCCGTGCTGTGTACCGTTGGGTGGATTTCATGTTCTTGTCCTATCGCTTCGACGACAGGGAACGCATCGTCTGGTCATGGGGCATCCTGAGCCGGCATACCGGCTCGCTGGAGGTGTTCAGGGTTCAGAACATCACGTTGCACCAGTCCTTCTTCGAGCGCTTGGCCGGGGTCGGGACCGTCATCCTCGAAACCCGCGATGAAACGAATCCCCTCCTGCGGTTGGTCGGCATGCAGAAGCCAGAGGAACTTCGCGCCTCCTTGACCGACTACGTCCAGCAGGTTCGTCGCGCCCGTGGGGTTTCCGAAGCTTCAGTGAACTAAGTTCGGGGCGCAGGACCAAGCAAAAAGGCCGGGGGGTTCCCCGGCCTTTTTTTGTCTGCAAACTTCCCCCCAGCAGCTCGATCGAAGACCACCAGGTCAACGAAGGCCGTAGCGGTCCACCAGCTCGTACAGGACGAGGCACGGAATCCCGAAAAGCGGCACCAGAATCCAGGCCGGCCAGACGCCGGCGATCAGGAGGGCCAACCCAGGACAGGGCGCTGCGCAGAGAAAAAGCCGCGCAAGCGCGGCCTTTCCTTGATGCGTCGACTTGCTCACCGATCGCGTTGCATGGAGCGCTGCGGCGCAGGCGCCGGGGCAGCTCGTTGCGGAGCAGCCGGCGCCTGGCCAAGCTCCTTCGTCGCCGCAGCCACGTGCTTGAGGAACGTTTCACGTCCCTTGGCATTGGTGATGTTTTTCTCCGCCCAGGCAGTCAGATCCCGATTGATCTCCGAGGCGCGCTGCTGATTGAAGGGGATGACATTGGCGAGGCCGGTTTCCTGGCCGTATTGCACCTTCATATGCATGCCGCGCTTGAGCTTGCCCGAATCGATGTCGCTGGCCAGCGCCTGGCCGTTCTCAAGCTTGGAGAGGTCATGTGCGATCGCCGTGCCGCGGCCGACGCGCTGCACGATGTGCGAATCGGTCACAAGCATGACCTGGCCGCCGTACTCGGCACCGGCCTTCGGGATGTAGACCTTGCCTCGCTCACCAGGTGCGTAGGCCTTCAGCAGATCGATCGACATTTGCCAGTCGGGCTTGGGCATGTTCGCGCCAATGCGCTTCACGTCGGCTTGCGGTTGTTGTGCAGCTGCTTCCATTTGTTGATACTCCCTGAAATTGACGGGTTGAGGTTCGGCGGTCGGGCGACCGCGGGATGCTTGAATGCCGAGCGACACGAGCCGCTCTTTGTCGACCGCCGAAGCGTGATGGTCTTCCGACCAACGCTCGATCTCGGCCAGGCCGTGCAGCGTGACTCGCTGCCCGTCCTCATTGATTTCCACACCGCGACCTTCGAAATTGGCGCGCATGAGGGCATCAGGAACCGATTCGATGACAGTCCACTTTTCCGAGACCATGCGCTCGAGCTCAGCCGCTTTGCGGTCTTCCTTCAAGTTCGACTTCGCTTGGTCGAGGGCAACCGCAGCCTCGATTTCCGCAACGATCTCGGGAGATTGCTGCTGCAGCTCGGCACGGTAGGACGGAAAGGTCTCGGCGATGTCGCCGATCGCCGAGGCGTACATGCTTCGGAGATCGGGCGTATCGAAGGTCTGGAGGCGCGCAAGGTCTTCTTGCAGAAGATCTTTTGCTTGCGAGGGTGAAAGGCGGTTCGGCTCGATGGATAGCAGCTCCTCGATGCGTCTGCTTCCAGCATTCCAATCCGCCGAGCGTCCAGTAGCCAGAGACGCACTTTGTGATTCGGCCATATTTCTCCCTGTTCAAAAACACCCCGAGGGGTAGACACGACCCGTTGCGGATCGCTTGGGAGAATTATGCCGCTAAGTCAACCGAAAAGACAACTTAAAAACAATCCTAATCGGAAACCCTACCCTGTTCGAACATCGCCGCATACTCGTCGACCTTGCGCCGAGACAGCGCCATGCACAGCGCGTCGAGTTGCTCGGGCTGCATCATCTGGGCCTCTTGGTTGATCAGATCAAGGATCGAGTCCTCCTCCGCAGCCATGAACTGAGGCGACAGGTCGCTGAAGTCGTCCTGCAGGTAGTAGTCCGAGCGGTCAACGGCCTGGCGGAAGACTCGCCAGTTGTTGCGCGGCAGCGGCCGCGGCTGGGGCACCGAGCGGACCTGCCCGTTGATGGTCACTTCGCGCATCGGCACCGCCTTGAATCGTTCGCTGAAGAACGGATCCGAGTAGTACTGGATTTTCTGAGCGTTGATGACCGGGATGCCAGCGCGAACGACCAGCTCGCGGGTCTTTTCCATCGACAGGATCTCTTGCGGGAGCATCAGGGCTCGCGCATGAGGAGACTCAGTCTCGTTGATCGACGAGTTTCCCGGGTTGAAGGCGCCGATGTTCGATCGCTGCTTGGAGTTCGATTGGACCGTCTGGTAGCCGATCAGCTTCGAGTATTCCTCAGCTTCCTTCACCTGGCTGGGCGTGAAGACGATCAATGCACCCATGTTCTGGATTATGTTGTGGGCATCCTCCTTGCCGTAGACCGACTCAAGCTGCGACCGGTCCTGAATGATGATCGAGGCCCGCATGTTGTAGCCAGCCATGTAGCCGACACCCTTCGCGATGATCGCGACCTTGCCCATGGCCGTGAACTCGTCCAGGAGCAGCAGACATTGGAACTTCAGATCAGGGTTGTCTTCCGGCAGCTCGCGCACGTTCTCGTTGATGAGCTGGGAGAAAAAGAGGTTGGTGATGAACCCCGCCTGCAGGACCTCGTTGGCCGGGATGTGGATGTAGATCGACATCTTTCTCTTTCGCACATCGCGAAGATCGAAGTCGTCGGCCGACGTAGCCTTGTCGACAACCGCATTTCCCCACATCGCAAGGGGCGCGACGAAGCTCGAAAGGATGTTCTTGAGGGTGTTGTCAGGGTTGTTCAGGAAGCGATTCAATGCATCGACACAGGGCCGCGATAGCGGCGTTCCGCTTGCTGCCCTCACGTTCATCGCATGCGCGAGGTAGTCGGCCATTTGCTGGCCCTTCCCGGAGCCCTGTCGCAGCACCTCCCCGATCGTCTTCGGCAGCAGCGGCGTTTCCAACACCAGCAGGGACAGACCGACGAACAGGTTGCGCGCGGAGTCGACCCAGAAAGGATCCTTGGGATTCGCGGGGTAGACGATGGCGGCGAGTGCCATCAGATCATTGACCCTGAAATTCGGATCCTCGGAGATGTAGGACAGCGGGTTCCACCGACTGGTTGTCTCCGAGAAAGGGTTGAAGTAGAAGACCTCGTTGCCGAGGTATTGGCTTCGAAACTGCCCAGTTAGGTTGTAGTTCTCCCCCTTGATGTCGAGCACGACGACGGAATCAGGGAAGGTCAGCAGATTCGGAATGCAAAAGCCGACGCCCTTCCCTGTCCGAGTCGGCGCGGCCAGCATGACGAACTCGTAGCCCGGCAGGCGCAAGAGGCTCCCGTCGTCCTGCTTTCCAAGGATCACGCCAGTCGGGCTATCGAGCCCCTCCTTTGTGATGTCCTTCTGGTTTGCAAACCGAGCATTGCCGTGCAGCGAGAGGCTGTTTCCGCGAAGGAAGCCTTGCAACAGGAAGGCAGGACCGCCGAGCGCGATCAGCAGCGCAACGGCGATGCTGGCCTTGACCTTTTTCTCAGCATACGGGGTTTCAGCGGATGTCCAGGCCCGTTGAATCGTTGTGAACTCTGCACGCTCGGGGTTCTCTTTGTAGGACAGGAATAGAACCACCCCGGCGAGGTAGTTCGCGAACGCAAGGCATCCAACAAGGGCGACCACGCCGGCCAGGGCGACAAGGGACTTTCCGGTTTTCGTCATTGCATGGCCTGCAGTTTCTTCTCGGGCGCGTAGTAGATCTCGCTGATGAAGCGCTCGCCGCCCACGTTCTGGAACTGGATGACTACATCGATGGTCAGCGTCAGCAGCCGCTTGATGACGTCGAACGTCAGATTCGCACCACCAGGTGAGTCCTGAATCATGATGGCCATCTGTTCGAAGGCCAGGGCCGGGGTGCCCGCGTGGCAACTGGTCATGCTGCCAGGATGGCCAGAGGCGGCGTTGCGCACGTAGTAGAGGCATTCATCCCCGCGCACCTCGGCCAGCAGGATCCGATCGGGCTTCATTCGCAGACAGCTTTCGAGCAGGTCCTTCGGCCTCACGTTCGCGGAAGACTGGCCGCCCTTGCTGTAGAGCAGATGGACGGCGTTCTTATGCGGCAAGAAAAGCTCGCGCACGTCTTCGATGGTGATGAGCCGTTCGGTCAGGGGTATCTCGCGCACGAGGCTTTTCATGAACGTCGTCTTGCCGGAGCCGGTAGCACCAGAGACAACGATGTTCATACGAGATTCGACGGCAAGCCTGAGGAACCCTTCATAGTTCTTGGCCGACAACAAGTCCTTGAGCTGCGCTTCGTGCGGTAGCAACTTCCCCTGCATCTCGCGCACCTGCTTGAACAGGCCCGCTCGTGAGAAATCATCGAGGCTTCGCGAGATCTTCGCCGGCCGGCGCAGCGTGAACGAAGTTCGGCCGTCCTCAACAGCAGGAGACCGGACCAGCTGGATCCGTGAACCGTCCGGAAGGGACGCGCTCAAGAGCGGCACAGTACGGTCCCACTTCTGCTTGCTGAAAGTCGCGACTGCCGTGCCCAGGTTGATGACGCTTGCTTCTGCAACATGATCGGACGGCCTTGAGGACCAGGTCGAATTCGATTCGAACCACACACGACCGTTGTCGTTGACGGCAATTTCCGTCACTTCGTCGTTCTCGATCAGATCTCTGTAGGGTGCAAGGAAGTTCTGGACCGAGGTATCTCGTTCCAGGGTATGAGTGATCGGGACGATCTCTGCAGTGTGGGTCATCGTGATTTCACCAGCTTGTACGTGCTGTCAAACCACAGGTCTCGATTCACAAAGATCATGATTCGATCGCCGCGGTTCTTGTAGAGCGTCGGAGGGATGTTGATCGTCGACTCAAGGACCTTTTCGGAAAGCCGCTTCGTCGAGCTGATCGTGTTGCTGGGCAGGTAGACGTTCGCTCCACCGCCCAGAGAGTTGCCCGACTGGTTCTCCTGACGAGCAACGGCGTATGCCATGCCGTCCTCGATGAAGGAGAGGAGAACAGCCGCGCCGATGCGGTCAAGCCAGTGGTTGTCGACATATCCGCCGGCACCAGTGGTGCCGACCTCGTCGGTAGCGGGCGAATCCACATCGATGACGACGCCGCGCGTCGTCTTGATCCGCGCCCACTGCACAGCGATGCGCTGATCGCCCACCTTGAGCATGTTCCCGAAAGCGCCTTGAGCGTGCGAACCCTTTTCCACAAGCAGGGCCTTGCCATCGTCCGAGTACACGTCTTCCGGCACCACGCAGCTCGTGTTTCCTGCGACAGTGGAATTCAGTTGAGTTTCCAGAATGCAAGGGATCCAGCTGCCGCGCGCCAGGACGAACGATCGATCGCCGAGATGGGCCGCCGATGCTTGTGCAGTTGCCGAAGGCGCTTGCCCAGCTGCTTTCTGAGCAGCCAACGCTTGAACCGTTCGGTCCTCTTGCTTGGGCGCTGCCAGCGCAGTGGCTTGCGCCATGGCCAACGCAGGATCCGGTGGGCCTCCGAGCATCATCGACGGCGGCGCCGGCTTGGGCTGCTGAGCCGGTCCGGGACCTTGCAGCTGGCCCTGCGGCGGCGGCGACATGGGGAGGGGAGCGCCGGCGCTTGTGGGAGCGAACCCGGAAGGAAGCGGGCCACCAGGTGCAGGTGCAGCCTTCGGAGGCTCGGGCTGTGGCGCCTGAGGCGCCGACTTGGGCTCCTCCAGCTCGAGGCGCTCATCAACGTTGAAGTCTCGCCCCTGGCGAACGGTCGCCATTTTTTCCCGTTCGACCTTTTCCTTCGTGGCTTTGCTGTCAGCGAATTTCTCGCGGTACTGTTTCACAACAAACCCACCAGCCGCCAGTAAGGCAATGAGGCTGACAACTAGCATCAAGCCGCCGATCAGCTGCCGTGTGTTTTTCCGCTTGGCAACCTCAGCGCGGAATGGTCGATCTACCTGTACGACGCTTTCCGGCTCGGGCTGCGCCTCGAAGGCCTGCGGCTCTGTGTCGGGATGGGTGCTCATTTGCGAAGCTCTCTTTTCATGCCGCTGATCGTTGTCCCGTTCACTGGCGCGATGCCGGTAGCGTTGAAGGCGTCGTTGAAGACGCCGATAACAGTGCCCGACAGCCGCAAGTTCCACGACGCACCAACACCATGGACGACGATGAAATCGCCATCGCGATGGCTGTTCACCAGCCACTCTTCCGTTGAGCCCGGCGTGCTCTTGTAGATAGCAGGGATGGGAAGGTTGTCTGGGAACCTGAAGTAGGTGAAGCGGCCATCGTCGAAGACTTCGCGCGGGCGAATATCGACGCTCTCGGCCACGGCCTCGAGCGAGTACTGATCGTTGCGCGGACCCTTGAGCGCTTCATCGAGCGGCGTAGCCGCTTCCTTCAGCTCCTTGCTCGCGGCGACTTCATCTAGATCCTTGTCGACCGGATAAGTCACAACGATTTTGGAGACGAAGTCGGTCGGCATCGTCTTCGAGCTGCCGGGCACCAGGTCGAGCACATACGTGCGCGATTTCGTCACGATGAGCGTCGTCGCAAATCTCGCTCCTTCAAGGGGCCGGGCGAAGAAGCGTGAGCCGAGCTTGAAGACCTCCCAGCCTGCGATCTTGCCCCCTGCGGCATCTTCAATCGGCTCCTTGGGATCCAGCTCAAGAACGATCGGATGGTCGGCGTAGCCGACAGCCCTCAGTACGAGGCTGTCTTTGTATTCAACGCGCCGCACGCGGGTCGAATCGTCGTAGCTAGCGCTGTACTGCTGCGCAATGGCGGGGGCAAGCAACGCGGCGCAGAGAACTGCTACTGCCGCCCTCCTCACCGCTTCACCTCTTTGGCCTCGCCACCCAGCTCGGGATCCGTCTGATACGCCGTGACCGTGAATCCGAGAGGGTTCGCGATGGCGTCTTTTTCAACGGTCAAGTTTCGCGACTGGTACTCGTAGCGAAGCGTCGCAACGCGCCGAGTGACAACGGGCGGAGCCGTGGTGCGGTAGTCCTTTGTGCGCAGCTCGTAGCGCACCGTTGCCATGCCGCTGCCGTTGAGGGTGATGCTAAGCACCGTTGGGATGATTTCGACATCGTCCCTCAGCTTTTTGTCGAGCGACTCGGAGCCTTCGAAGAGCGGCGTGTAGTTCGACCAGGTCTGATTCCCTGCGAGCCTCTTGACCGTGTCGTAGTCGAACTGGACGAATCGATAGACGTATCGCTCGCGGGCGATCAGGAAGCTTTGAATCCAGTGCTTGTCCGACAGGCTGCTAGTCGTCACGTACTCCTGCGCAGAGGGGACCACCTGGCTCTCGCCAGTCAGCTTGTCCACCATGACCACCATTGGCACGACGCTATGAAGCGGGACCAGCATGACGAGGGCCGCAGCCTGCGCAAGGCCAACCGCCACGGCAGCGCCGGCAACTCGCCATGCGATGGTCTTCGACTTGCGAGCATTCAGGACCACATCTGCTTCCCAGCTCAGATCGGTCAGCTGCTTTTCCCGGTGCGCCGCCACCGGCTCTGGCCTCTTCGAGGCCTTCACCTTTTCGAACATTCCACTACTCCCCTTTGGCTTGCACAGACAGCGTGGCCCCTCTCCGAACCTTGCATTTAGCATGCTAAAGGTTGTCCGTAGAGTTGCCGTTAAAGGTGTAGTATAAGGTTGCTTTTAGGTTGTCGGTTGCGTTGTTCCAACGCGCCCTAAGAGCCAGAGCGCCCCCTCGGGGCCGCTGAAACCATGCTGTCAAAAATCCAATCTCCCACGCATCGCGCCCTTCAGGCGACATTGCTCGCAGCGGCCTTGTTCGCATCGCACCAAGCAGCTTCCAATGCGCAGAGCACCAAGAAACCTAGTCCGCTCAACACCCCTATCGCAGTGCCATGCGTCGAGGAGGCAGCTGCCTTCCATGGCGTCAGCTCGATGTTGCTTCGGGCCATCATCTTTCATGAGTCCCGAGGCAACGCCTCGATCGTGCTGCGCAACACAAACGGTTCGGTCGACGTGGGCCTCGGAGGCCTGAATTCGATTCACTTCCCGGAGCTTGCGCGATATGGGATCGCGCCGAACCATCTGCTCGATGGCTGCGTGAACACGTATGTGGCTGCTTGGCATTTAGCCAAGCAGGTGAAGGCCTATGGCAACACGTGGTTCGCGGTGGGGACCTACCACTCCAAGACCCCAGAACACAGAGATCGCTATGCCGGCCAGATCTATGCTGTCTTGCAGCGCTGGAAGGCGGTTCCATGAGCGCATCCAGGAGCCCAACAAGAAGCCGCCTACGGGCGGCTTTTCAGTTCATGTTTTGTTCCCGTCTCTGGACGGTCCCCGCTGGCGTCTGCTGCCGCCTCCCAGGCAGGGGCTCTGCCCCTGGCCCCCGGGCTGCGCCCCCGCGCCGTCGCGCTGGCCCCCGCTGCTTTTTTGGTTCGGCAGTGGATGGGTGTTTTTCGGTCCGGGTCTTCTGGGTTCGGCTGGGAAAATAGTGAGTAGTTTTGGGCTGTGTGGCGACAACACAAATCAGTTGTCAATACCTTAGAAGCAACTTATAATGATACCCAAAGGACAACTTAAATTAATGCTTTTGGTGTCGTGGTAGATGCCGTTAAGGGAGTAAAAATGAAGAATCTCAAGTGCGCTGTGGTGTCGGTGTTCGTTCTGTGTGCTTCGGTGGCAACGGCAGCCCCCGTCGGCGAATGGAATTTCAATCTGGTTCCCAATGGTGTTGCGTCGAACGTGTACGCCAATACCAATGCTGGATATCGGAAGGCAAGGGCTCAGCTATTTCAAGACGGCTCGGAGTACACGTTCCGCCTCCAAGGCACCGGTGTTGACGACTGCTTTCTGCGTGAGTTGAAGTCGAGCGTGGTCAAGACTGAAGCCGTTACGACTATCACGCCGGAACCCGCGATGGGGGCATGCCCCCGGGTCCGCATCGTCGTGAAAAATGATGGCACCGGAGGTCAGCTTCTGGTGAAGATCGGCAAGCGAAATTCTGACGAATGGGCCGAAGACGAGAACGACTATGGGCTCACGAAGCGATAACGCTAGCTCAAACAGAAAAAGGCCCGAGGGGCCTTTTTTCTTGGGCGAAAACTGACCTACATCCCGCCGCTTTCCCCGGGATTTTGGCCTTTCGTGAAGACGATGGCTCCGCTTCCTGGCGGACAAACCGGAGGAACGGAGTTGGTATTTCCTGCAACGCAGATCAACGTGTAGTAGGTGTCACCATCCCTGACACTTCCACCGGTAACGACGCTTCCTGGCAGACCACCAGCGAGTTTTCCGTTCACATAGTTCGCCGTGTCGTTTGCGACATTCGCGGTGTACTGGGCGTTGTTGCCGATGTTGACGGCGGTATTTGCCACGGTGTACGCCGAGTTCGCATAGTTCCAGGCGTTGTTTCCAGCATTCAGGGCGTTGTTGATGTTGTTGTTGATCGTCGCTTGGTCAACAGCAACCACAGCTCGACGGCCAGAGTCGGCCGAGCTGGCAGGAATGGACTGCGCGCTTGCGCAGACCGAGATGATGAAAAGCGCCAAAGCGCTGAGCGCCTGACGCGGGATAGCCGTTCGCATTTTTTCTCTCCTTGATGTGGCAGGCGATGAAGGCCTGCGGAATGCTTCGGTCATCCCGAAGGACAACCGAAGCGACAACCCGTATCTTAGATAGTCCTGCCGCCGTTGTCTCGCGACGGCGGCACCTATCTCACGGGTAGTAGCAGAACACTTGCATGATTGCGCTCGCCGAAGGACTTGCCGAGAGCGCTGCGCCGGCGCCGTTGGTCAACTGCACGGTCCAGCTGGCCCCGCTGTCGACCACGAAGCGGTTAAACCCGCTGTCGTTGCTCGACTCGACTTTCGGAATGAGCTGCGCGATCGGCGTCACGGCCTGGCCAGGTGCAAAGGTGCACGCAGGCTTGGTCACCACACTTCCATGGGTCACCTCGTACGCGGTCACGAACACAAGGCTCGTCGTGATGTCCTGAATCCGGAACCACCGCGCAACGCCACCCGAAGGATTTGCTCTGCACACCAGCGCCGAGGATCCGCCGCCAACAGACACGATCGTGTAGCCGATCGCACCAGGTACGTTGCAAGCACCGCCCACCGTGGCCGGGGGCAGGAAGTCGGTCATGTAGTTCCAGATGCCGTTGAAGCAGTAGAGCTGCCGACCTTGACCGTCAACCGCGCCTTGCCCTTCCAGAGGGCAAGCGCCGCCTGCAGCAGCGACCGTGCTTAGCGGCGTCCAAACTGTGCCCGAGCACACAACCAAAACACCTCCAGTTGCCGTGGCGGACGATCGCGCAAGGGCGCCCGCATCTGTGCACGCGGACCCAGGCGCGTAGGCGCCGGTAGGAATGAGGCGATCGCCTGCAACTTGGCCAGACGTTTTCACCATCGCTTCGACGCCGGCACCACCGCTGGAAAGCAGGGCGAACTTGCCGTTGTTTCCCGTGAAGCCCGCCGGCGCGTCTGAGGCCAGCACATTGCCGCTGGAGACCAGGTCAACAGCTCGCACGCCACCCGTATAGCCGGGCGGCAGATCATTGGGATCGAGGCAGCTGAACCCGCCTCGCCCATCAGCCTGCAGCTTGACGCAGTTGTTGACGTTTACATCGCCAGTCGTGGTGAGCGTGTTGTTGACCGTCACCGGGCCGGTGAAGGTCGACGAGCCGCCGATCGTCAGATTCTGTGCAACGGTCAGGTCGCCTTGAAAGTTGGGATTGCGCGGATCGTTCAGGACCAGGAAGCGGCCAAAGCCGCTCGCGCCGAAGCCGAAACGAGCACCGACGACGCCCTCAGGTGAGCCGCTGACGGGATTCGTGATCGTCACGCCATTGATGCCGACCATGTTCCCCGGAGTCGTGCTGAAGGCGACGACAACGTCACCCCCGACTTTCTCAATGATCGAGCCAACCTGAATGCCAGCAATGTTCGTTGTACCAGGCTGCCGGATCGGCTGATCGACGTAGACAACGCCGGTGATGTTGCACGCGGTGCCCACGCATCCGGCCGGCTGCTTCTCGATCCGCAGCCGATAGACGCCGCTGTTGAGCTGGGATGTATCTCGCGTGCCAGCAGGCAGGTAGTTCATCGCGATGAGGTTGGCCACCGTGGGCGACAGCGTTTGACCGCTTGCCGCCCCAGGTGTCAATGTCACGCCGTTTACCGTGACCGGCTGGTCAAGCTGGAGCTGCGGGTAGGCCTCCATCGTGTAGTTGTTGGCAGCGTCTTTCATCAAGCTGAGGACATCGCCTTGCAGTCGACCTGCAGTCACCTTTTGCTTGAGCTGCTGAGCCTCGATCTGCCCAGCCGTGAGGATTGATGCCACGACGAGCGCGAGCAACACGGACAAGAGCGAGAAGCCGCCCTGCCGCGATCGACCGGGGAGGTTTTGAACCGTTCTCATATGAGGCGACCAGGTGGACTGCTGTCCGCTTATTGGCCGCGACCGATGGTCATGACGAAATCGCTATTCGCGTTCGCATCGCATGCGTTCGCAAGGGCAGCGATATCGACGGTGCCGTCTGCTGCCTTGACCTCAGTACCGCCGATGGTGATACGGCGGGTCATAGGATCGACGCCAAGCACCAGATCTTGGCAATCTTCCCGGCGCACGCCGCCATAGCCGAAGGCCAGGGAATCGTTCGCCGAAGTGATCGTTGCAGGCGCAAAAGTGATCGGGGCGTTGTAGCGATTCTGGGCAGTGTTCGTGCCCTCGATGCGCAGGCGCTTCGGTACAACGGACGACTGGACGACGATGGCGGTTGTCACCGCCGCATACTGGTTCGTCGTGCCGTAGATCGTTTGCGCGCCGGCGATCATGTCGACGATCTCCGCCTTGGCTGCATCCACACGGGCCTTACGAGCTGACGAGATGTACTGGTCATAGGCGACAGCCACGATGAATGCACCGACTACCAGTGCGAGAAGCAGGGAAATCATGTTCACGCCGCGCTGACGGCTCGGGCGAAGGCGTGCATGACGAGTGGCAATGGCGATGTTCTTGGTTTGCATGGAAGGCTCCCTAGGCGAAATGGGGAAGAAATTTCCCCGTATGAAAAAACGTGTGAATGGTGTTGGCTTCAGCGCCGTTGCTGCGAGCGCTGGAGCATTCGTGACGGATCCGCTTCATCTGAAAGAGCGGTTGAGATCGTCATCATTCCGATCGATAGAACGACCGCGATGGTTGCGAAGAATCCAGTGAGGGTCCAGTTGGCGGAGACGGCCGAAACGTTGACCCGCTTCTCAAGGCTCTTGACTTCGCTTGCGCCGAGAACGATGAGCGCATCACCAAACGACTTCGCAGAGTCGAGCAGGCTTGCCAGCCGTGCGCGGACGGTCGGCGGCATTAGCCCGCGGCTGAACGCTGAGAGGTAGTCGTTGGGGTTGTCCTCGATCGACGTGATGATCCGAGTGAGGTGCCACCGCAGCCACGGCCGCGCATCGGTGCGCAAGGCCTCAAGGGCTTCGCGCATCGTCTTGCCGGACCGGATCATCATCGCCAGGGCGCTCAGGACGATGGCCGCGTTGTAGTCCCTGTACAGCCCGAAGATCGGCAGCTTGTCAGCTTTCAGACGTGCATTTCCGGTCCACCGGGGCAGCCGATACAGCAGCGTCGCGATCGATGCTGCCAAGGCCACGCCGATGAGAACCGAATACTCATTGATCGACTCAGCCAGCACGCGAACGAAGCCGTTGAAGCCGGTCCACACCTCGGGAGGCGTATCGGCGGAGATCCCCACGATGACTTGCGCCAGGATGACGGAGAGGATGCCGACCATGGGGATGGCCAGCAAGGGCACAACCAACTCAGAGGCGATCGTCACCAGGGTGCGACGCTGGAAGTCCACGGCATCCGCGGTCAGCTCCAGCGCTTGCGAAGGGTCCGCGCCGGCATCGTCGACCGCCTGCATCAGCATTTGGTCGGAATGCGGTGCAATACCTCGCATGAGCTCGGCCAGACTCGTCCCCTGCCCGGCTGCAAGCCTGGCGCCGAGGGCACGCATGACACGTAGCGACGTGCCATCCTTCAGCATGAGGGCGTTCGAGGCGGACCGCTCGAGCTGGTCTCGGATCGCGACCTTGCGCGAGAGAGCGTCCGCCAAATCCCGGTAGAAATCCGCACGCTTGAAGGACCAGAGGAAGCAATGAAGCTTCAGGATAGAACGATCGAAGTTCATTGACGGTCCTTCGTCTGTTTCTCGATTCGCTGCATGAAGCGATGCCAGGGGTCAAAACGAGAGCATTGGCGCGCGTCCACCTGGCCCTGCAGTGCCTTGAACAACGTGTGTTCGAAGACGGTTTTCCCCGTCATGTTCGGGCTGGTCAGGTCGCCATCGGAATGCGATCGGTAGACCTCAACCGCTTCGCTGTCGCGCCCCTCCCGGATGTGGCGTAGCCAATCGTCATCAGGCATGAGCATTTCTGCGACAACCGTGAGACCGATCGTGCCGCGGTGGTTGCAGCGTTCGCACCCCGAGCTGCATTTCCAGCGCATCGACATCGTGTCGAGATTGAGCGACATGAGGCGCTTCGCAATCTGGGCCACGCCCTCGCTTTTGGCGGCCGCTACTTCTGTCGACTCGGAGCAATCGGGGCACAGCTTGGGCACCAACGCTTGGTAGGCCAACAACGTGATCATGTTGGGTCCGGTCAGGACCGCGCGGCTCATGCCAATCTCGGGATTGACCAGGCGGGGCACGATCCCCGACAGCAGGTGAGCGTGAACGGTCCCGAGGGCCATATGGCCCGATTCGGCAAACTGCTGCGCGGCGTTGCTGCTGAAGCGATCTCGAATTTCCCCGAGCATGACCACATCAGGATCGGCCCTCATCAGGCCGGAGATAACCTCCGAGTAGCGTTTCGCCGACTCTTCAGGGTTGGCAAGATCACGTTGAATCGGAATCTGATGGGCGCCTCTGATGGGGTATTCCACCGGATCCTCGACCGTGTACACCGCGCTATGGGGCGTGTTTGGGTTCAGTTCGATGAACGACTTTTGCGAAGTCGATTTTCCTGAGCCAGTCACGCCCGAAATGAAGACCGCTCCAGACGGTGTTTCCATCGCCTGGCGCCAGAGTTCCACATGCGAAGGCGCGTAGCCAAGGGCGTCGAAATCCAGGGTTTCTTGGTCCTCGTCGACGTGGAGCAGCCGGAGCACCACCTTTGGGCCCTCGTTGCCTTTAAGAGATTGATAGCGCAACTTGAGGCTGTGGCCCGGGATCTGCGAGTACGGCACCATGCAGTACAGATACTTTTCCGGGTTGAACAAAGAATCGTTGCCTGACTTGGTCTGTAGCTCGTTGTTAAACAACGTGCTCATCACCTTTTGAACGAACGCTGCAGGGTACTTGCCGCCATGCGGCACCCGCATCGTTTCGATCTCGCCGTCGACTCGAAACTTGACGATGCCCATCGAGCCGCGAGTTTCGATGTGGATGTCGTTTGCCCTGTTCGCGACGGCATAGCCGATCCATTCGCTGGCGGCGGCCATGAATTCGTTTCCAATCGATCGAGTTCCGTTTCCGCCCTCGCCGTTCTCGCTGAATTGATAGATGGACCGCACGACGGCCGGTTCAGCAGTGGCTACCTTGAGCGTGAAATTCCGTTCGCGCAGCTTTCCCTTGATCGCCTCCAGTTGGGCGCGATCACAGTTCGAATGCACGATGAGCGCCGCGCGGCCAGTCAGCTCGATGATGGCGACGGTTTCGCGCTGTTCCTTCATCAGGGAGATCAGCGGTTTCTCACCGGCGCTCAGGAGCCCTTTGAAGCTTGGAACGTCCGCATAGGTTCGGTAGTGCGCTGTCTCTGGGGCCAGGGACGCCGGCGGCTGCTGTGAATCCTGCAGCGGCAGTGCGTCGGAATTGGCCGCTTCGGGCAGATCGAATTCCACGCGCCGCACCGGCGGCGGAGCAACTGCCGCCAACGGTTCTTGGCGGGCAGCATCTTTGCTACGGAAGAAACTCATTTAGAGCACCCCGCCGACGTTGACGATGCGAGTGCCGCATGGTGCTTTTTCCCGCACGTCTTGAGCCGTGCACGCCTTGGACAGCACCAGGCCGCGTTGCTCAACTGCAACCACTTTCTGACCACGAATCTGCATGCCGACCAATGCCAGGCTCAGACGCTGGCCCTCGGCCAGCTCGGCAACCCAGACCCCGTCACGTGCATAGAGGGCGTGGACGGTAATCTTTGGGCGGAAGGTCTCAGCGACCTTGCGCATCGTTGCTGCGTCGATCGTGGGCACGCTCGTCGGTGCCTTCGATTGGTCGAGTCGTGGCGTTGCCTCGGCAGCGGCTTCACGCTGGATCTTCGCAATCTCCGTGCGCTGCTTGATCCGTTGTGCTTCCGCCAGTTCCCCGAGCGTTTGCGCACTGCACGAGCCGGCAGCAATGATGCTCACCATGCCGACCACGAATGCGACGTTGAACTTAGTTGTTCTTGACATAGTAGGTTCCGATCAAGCGCGCCTTGGCGCGCGAAAGTGGTTCTTGCCTGAGGTCGCCGATTTCGGCGATCCAGCCTGTCCAGCTCACGTTCTCCGGTGCCCCGGCGAGAGCCTCGGCCAGCTGGGGCAATGCGATGGCGTTGGCTTCGAATTTCCCTGCTGCCACGGCCTTCGGGTGCTTGAAGGTGGCGGGCACGCCGGGAACCTGCGGCCAGAGCTGCGGCGGGGCCAGTTGCAGGGTCACGCCGGCCACGAGCCACGTTTGAAGCTTCGAAGCTTCTCCGCCCTGCACGAACGCTCCGACCGAAGGCAGCTGCGCTGCATTGATCAGCGGCGCCGGCTTCAATTCCTGCGTCCAGGTCATCCGTGCCTCATTCAGATTGATGCCCGGCGAAGGGACCAGCTCGAGGAACGGGATCGCGGCCTTGAGGCCGGCGTATGTGCCCGTCGTACGAGACAAGATCACATCGCATCCGGCATTCACCATGCATGAGATGCGTTTGACGACCCAGCCCTCGGGCGTCAAGGGGATGCGCATCGCGGCCACCAAGGAATCACGCAAGGCCAAGCGGTCAACGCCTGCGTTCTGCTGGGCGACAGCAAGTGCATTCAGGTACTTGGGGATCGGATCGGCAGCGCGCTGCGCGGCCAGCGCGAGCTGGCGAGCCTTTTCCGCCTCCGCCTTTTTGTAGTACCAGTACCCTCCCAGAGCGCCCAAGGCCAGGATGGCGATGAGCATGACCTTGGCTGTGTCGACCGGAATTTTCTTGAGGGCTGTATTCGGTCGGGTTGCGCCGGCGATCTGCGGGAGCAGGTTTTCCCAGGCAAGCGACCTTGGATAGGTCTCGATGTCGTCGGAGAAAACAGAGATGTCGCTGTGCTCCTTGATCCAGGGCAACGACAGCTCGCGCGCATCCTCGCTTGTCTTGACCACCTTATCGAGCACAGGCAGGCCGTTGTCGACCACGACCACGGCAAAGGTGCCATCGGGGACTTGGACGTTGAGCAAGGCTCTCCCATGCTCCCGCGTCCATGCTGCGAATGCTGCAGCAAGCGAATGCGCGTCCTTCGGCGGCTTGGTCGCAGAAACGGTCGAATAGAAGCCTGCAGAGGTTCTACGGGCCTGCCGCGCCTTACCCTTGACCTTTACCTCTTCTGCGGTTGCCGCGGTTGCGACAACTGCATGGGAGACGGATGACCGGCTACTCGCCCCTTCGCGCAGATGGCCGTCGACTGATCCGGTGAAGGGCTGCAAGGCCCAGTCCAGGCCGCCGACCAGGTGCACGCCCTGGGGGCTCTTGTAAACCACACTGTTCGCCATTGCCGGGTTCCGGTCAGAGCTGAACGGCGCGAACGACGATCAGAAAATCTTCGCGCTTGTAGCCGAGCTTTCGACTGCCTCCGGCGATGATCGGCACACCGTCAGCCAGCGAACGCATGTCGCCCGTCGAGACGCGACGAGAAAGGCCGGTTACAACCATGGCCTCGCCCGGCATCAGGCGCACCGTCGTTTGATCGTCAGTCCCTGAGGTCACGGGTGTTTGGACCTTCTGGAACGTTTGCCCAGAACCTGCGCTGACTTCGAACAAGGCGAGCAGCTCCGTCAGCGACATGCCGAACTTCAGCAAGATCGCGCCGTTGTCCAGGATCGCCGGCTGGACAAGGAACTTGTCGCCAGTCACGACCGACGATGTCTTGAGGCCAGGGGAGCCGCCGCCACTGATCGACGACGCTACAGCGGGAGTCGTTTCCGACAGGTAGCCGTCAGTTCTCAGATTCGTCTTCCGAGCCCACTGGCGGTTGAGCGCGATCATGGACACCGGGCGATAGGTCGCCGTGTCGCTGATCTGGTTGAGCAGCGTCAGCATGGCCGAGCTGTTGCCAAAGCGTCCGATCTTCGTCGGCGCCGACTCGTCCTGCTGCAGGATCGTGTAGCCCATGCTGCCGGCAGTGGCTCCGACCAAGCTGACCGGGGAACGCAATGTCGCCCCCCACGTGGCCGACAGGTTTTGGAAGACCACGTTCCAGTCGACGCCGCGCTCATCGCTGTCGTTCGTCGTCACGCTGTACACGTCGAACTGGATGTGGGCTTGGCGCAGCATGGTGTCGCCCTCATGCTTGATGACGCTGCGCACACGGCTCATGACGTCCTTGGTCGCGGTGACCGTGAAGCGCCCAGACCCTTCGCTCAAGACCACAGAACCGCCCACGGGCGAAACCATCGCCTCGATCGACCGCTTGACGGACTCAAGGGCGGCGATCTTGCCGCTTTCATTCACGTCCAGGGAAGACGACGCCGAGCCGCCGTTTCCGCCGCCGCTGCCGCTACTCGACGACTGGCCCGAGTTCGTCCCGTTCAGCGACATCTTGAAATCCTGCGTGCCGGTGAACGCTGCAAACTCGAAGTTCTCGGTGACATAGCGCTCAACGACAACGACGCCATCGCGATAGACCCAGCTGAGGTTCAGGCGGCCGGTGACGTGATCCAGGAAGGATGAGAGCGTCCCATCCCAACGCATCTCGACCGAGCTGACATCCGTAATCACCTGCTGGAAGGGCGCAGGATTGAGCGAGGCAACCTCGCCGAAGCCGATCGGCATCGTTGCGCCGGTTGGGATTGGGGCGTTGCCGGCCGGCGTCGCCGCACCGAGAGGGAGCGTTGTGCCTGGCGGCAGCGGAGTCGTCGGAGATTTCCCCGGAGCAGGAGCAGTGCCTTGCGGGGCACCTGCTGGCAACAAAGAAAGGCCTGCTGGGGCGCCCTGGCTGCTTGCGACCGTGGGTTGCGCTGCGCCCTGCCCTTGTCCTTGCCCGTAGACATCCTGCTTGACCCGAACGGGGACGTTCGTAATGCGGCTCAGTCGCTCCGCGATCACAGCGATCGACACTCGACCGTTCGTCGAACGGTCATCGAAGTTCAGCTTGAAGTTCTCCGAGAAGACTGCAGGAAGGACATCGTCACTTTGAACTGCCGTCATCCGGGCGCCGATCCATGCGCGCGATGCGCGGCGAGCCACAGGCATCTCGCGCGCCTGCGCTGCGACCTTGTCCGCATAGGTCGGGGTGCCGACCGTGTCGTCATCCACGGGCAGCGGGGCTTGCCGAGTGCCACGGTTGACGGTGGACGCATGCTGACGGACGACCAATCCGTCTTCGGCGATTCGCTTGGATGTGCCGCATGCGGCAAGGACGCTCAGGCCGAGACAGGCGAAAGCGATGCGAGAGATGCGAAGGCTGGACGTGTTCATTTGCATTCCTTGAGTTGGTCGCCCTTGCGCGTCACGCGGGCCAGTGGAGGCGTATTGGGGTAGAAGCACACTTCAAGCGGATAGGCGCTGTAGGCGATACCGGGCGATGCGAGTTGCGCAGCAACAGCGTCTTCGAAGGTGCCGCTGTAGGTGTCGGGCGCATCCACCATGACGTTCTGAGCGGCATCCCACCGCACTCGCCAACCTGCTACAGCCGCCCAGCGCTGGAAGGTGTTGGCCAAGGTCACATCCTTGGTCTCGACGTTCCAACTCCGACCGGGTGCCGGCGCTGCCTGCACTGCCGTCACGACAGGTGCGCTCAGGGCCGTGTCGGGCGCCGGCACCGCCTTAGCCGTCTTCTGCGCGCCGATCACCAGGTCGGGCTGATTGCCGACCGTAATGTCTTGCGCGAGGGCGCAGCAGCCGATCAACATCGACGACGCGACTACGCAGATCCTTGTAGACCTTGTTTTCATTCTTGACTCCCTGGAATTGATCGAACCGTTGCTCATGGCGCATCCGCCATGTCGTAGACGCGCAGAGCTGTCCCGTTGTCCAGGAACTTCATGCCGAGCGGTGTTTTGAATTCGCCGTACTGACCAGCGAGGTGGCCGAGGGCCTCCCTGAAGCTTCCCGAGTACGTGGCGCCTCGTACTGCGTCGCTCGACGGGTGTTCAGCCTTGCTTTCCCAAACGAGCTTGATGCCTGCGAGCGCGGTCCACTTCGCCAAGATCTCCTGAAGCGTCTTGCCGTTGTCTACGGCCCAAGCCGTAGGCGCTTTCTCAGGGGAGGGTGTCTGTGTCACTGCAGCCGGCGCAGCAGGTACTTCAACCGGGGGCGCTTCAACCGCAACCGGCAACTCACCGTTCTGCACAACCACGCCGTCAGCGGTCATCGAGATGACCAGCGGAAGGCGGACGCCATCCAGAGCCGCGCGCATTTGCTCAAGCGCTCCTTCGAGGTCGGTCGCGTCGATCGCACGCATGCGCGAAGTGATCGGATAGTCGACTTCGCTTTCCCATGTGAAATCAACCCGCGCTGTGCGCGCCCAGCGCCGCAGAACGGTCATCATCGAGCGCTCGTTGCCGTTGACCAGGTACACCCTGAGCTGCAACGGTTCTGGGGGATGCTCGATAGCTGCCACCACGGGCTTCTTGCCGGTGGCCTGCGCGGTCGCCTTGGCTGCTGTAAGCGGCGCGGCCGAGCCGGCAGATGCTGGTGACGTTTGAATGGGGGCAACCGCAGCCGCAATGGGCTTCATGGGCGCGTTGATGGCGACTCGAGTAGAACTGCCGCTGGGAAATTTCACGGTCGGCGCCGAGGTGCAGGCGCACAAGGCCAAGACCGCCGCATAGAGCGGTGCTGTTTTCAACATTTCGAACTCCCTGAAAGACTTGTTGTGTGGTTAGCGGGCGCGCGTTTTTGCGCGATACGCCATGACCGGATGCGATGGAACGTGCTGTTTCTCAACGGGCCTAGCTGATGCCACGGGATCGCCTCCGGTGATGGAGCCGGTGCCGCCACGGCCGAGAGAAAATGCGTTCTTGAGGCCTGGCCCCGTCATCGCTTCGGCCAGTCCGCTTGACGCGCGCGCCGCGCCCGCGACCTTGGAGCCGAGGTTCGTTTCTGCCACGGCCCGGCCAGCCTTGCCGAGTGCTTCACCTGCAGCGGAGCCGGCCATGCGCCCAGCACCAAACGCGCCCGCTTTCGCAACTCCACCGACAGCTCCGCTCGCCAAGGACTTTGCCGCCGACAACGGCGTTGAAGCCATCGAAGGGCCAAACGCCGAGATGCCAATCCCTCCGACGATGTCGCCCGCGATGCTCGGGATCCGCGATGTCAGAACGCACAAGATCACAGATGCCCCGACTGCAGCGAATGCAGCCGTGACGAAATCGAGCGCGCCTGCGCTGGCGGCCAGGGCGCCGGTGAACGTCTGCAGGATTCCCATCCCAATGCCGACCACCGCGGAAATCACAACGGCCGTGAACGTGTACTTCAGGACGCCGCCCATCCATGCGTCCGTGAATCGAGCTGTCGACTGAAAGGCGAAGCAGGCAACAAAGATCGGGCCCAGGGCAAAGATCAAAGCGAGAGCGAAATCAATCACGATGAGATTGATCGCGCAGAGCGTTGCGAAGATCAGCATTGCGCCGACCATGAAGAACCAGCACCCGAGCGCAACGATCCCGGACGTGTCGGGCGATGTCGAAATCAGCGAGATGTGTTCGGAGGCCCACGCCCAGGTCGGATCCCAGCTCGACAGTGCAGCCGAGACGGCAGTGTCCAGAGCTTGGTAGCTCGTTGCGTTGCCGCTGACGAACATGCTTGTCAGGCCACTGCGCAATTCTTGGAAGAACCCGACCACGTTTTCCGAATAGGCTCCTGCAGAGATCGCTAGGCCGACGACCAGGAATGCGCGAATGAACTTCGCGAAGACATCGAGGATGGCGTGTTGACCGCCGGCACCACGCAGGATGTTGAAGCCGTGCCACATGATGGTCAGGGTGACGCCGACCAGGATCGGCGCCATGACCAGACCGCTTAGCTTGCCGGCGACACCGGACCAAGCATTCGTCGCATCAAGGATCTTCGACGCCAGGGGCGCGATGACTTGGAAATCAGCCATTAGCGTGTGTACTCCCGGCCGAAGTAGATGAGATTGCCGTTCTCACGCAGAGCGGCGATGGACTGGGCTGACACGAGACCACCGAACTGCACTTGATCGCCTGATAGCTGGCCGATGGCAGGTGCACCGGACGTGTAGTCGTGCGCTTCGAAGACCAGCCTTCCGCGCCCCTCGTGCGACACGGTCAGCGTCTCTTGCGGGTACTTGACGCGATGCCAGTTGCCCACAAATTTCTCAGCATTCCCAGAGGCATTGCAGCCGCCCACAAGCAGGCAACTGATTGCAAATAGCGAAGCAGCGAGAGCTTTCATGCTTTCGGGCTAGTTCAGGTTGAAGGGATTCGAACCGCCGCCGCTGGATCGGGTTAGGCGCTTCGAGCCCTCCTCTGCCTGCTGCTGACGGGTAAGGGCGAGCTGCTGTTCGCGCTGCTGGAGCGCCATATCCAGCATCACCTTTTCGTTCTGGATGTAGGCGATTTCCACGGAGAGGCGGTTCGCCAAGTCCGCGGCGGCCTTGGCGTCCGAGGTGTCGACTGACGACTGCAGTTGCTTCAAGTCCGTCTGCCGCTTTTGCGCAGCCTTCACTACGGTGTTGAGCAGCGAGATGTTCTCCGGTGCCGCCATCGTCGAGGATTCACAGCTGATGCGAGACCGCTGGTCGGTGGGGAACTTCTGCGAGCAGTCGTAACGCTTGACGTTTTCGTAAACGGTCCTTGCTGCGCTCGAAGCACCTGCAGCGCCTTGAGTGCGCAGCTGGTCGTACGTACCGGCGAAGTCACTCGGAAGCTCCTGCCGCGCCATGTTCCCCGCGAGCTGGGCCATGCCGCGACCGCCCTTGACCGCTTCAAGCTGTTCCTTCTGCGCCTTCAGCTGATCGGCCATCTGCTGGTACTGCTGAACCCAGGAAGCCACTTGCTGAATTTCTTGTGCCAGGCCGAGCAAGTCGGTCACTGGAATTTGCGCGAAAGCGCCGGCGGACGATGCCGCAAGCAGAACTGCCGCTGCCGCATTCCGCACGACTGCCGTAATGAATTTCATGATTCCCCCTTGATGAATGGAGCGAGCCATGCGCTCGGCTCATCGCCGAACCGGACCCGCAGTTTCTCGAGCCGAGCGACGTTGTCTGTCGTGCCCGACAACACCTTGAGTTCGTCGCGAAACCTGTGCAGGTCCAGCGACGCGAGATAGAAGCGATTGCCCTGCTTGATGGCGAACATCCGCGAGCCCTTGGGGAGTGCGGCGACGACATCGAACTCAGCGTCGGTCAACTTGAAGCCGCCGACGTATTCGGATCTGTCGGCTGAGACGTTTGGCAGAAAGATGAACGTCGCCGTTTGCTCGATGAGGGTTCGAGCAATCGGGCTTGCGAGCGTGTCGGATGGGCTTTGCGTCATGTAGACGCCAAAGCCGTTTTGCTTCCGGATCGTCTTCTGCTTGTTCTTCGCGAAGTCCTCGAAGTAGCTGACCGAGAGGGCCTTCCAGTACTCGTCCATGAAGAACGCGAAACGCCGACCGTCGATCAGTTGCTCGACGCGGTACATGAGGTACATCATGATCGCGGGGCACGTGCGGTCATCGTCAAGCAGTTCGGTGTAGTCGAAGCCGTAGCAGCGACCGTCTTCGAACTGCAGCAAATCGTCATCGGAATCCAAGGCCCACCCGAGAGGACCTTCAACGTCAGTACCCGTGCGACACCACTTTTGCAAGCGCGCGGCGACGCTGTTTTCTTCGGTGTCGGGCAGGTTCTGGAGGACCGCCGCAAAGCTCCGATGCTGCGTTGGCAGCATGCTGACGGCCATGACCGCATGGCGAATGTCAGCCTCTTCCCTTGCGGTATGGGGCCGCCCGCTCACCATCGTGCAGAACATGATGAGGTCGCCCCAGAACAAGAGCGTTTCCGGCGTTGGATCCATCTTGAACGGAGCGAAGCCAGTCTGGGCCCCGCGCTCCAGGGCGAGGTACTTGCCACCGATGGCGCGCACGAAAATTTCAGCGCCGCGGTCCTTGTCGAAGACCACCGTTTGTGTTCCGTACTTTGCGAGGTTCTGAAGAAGGAACAAGGCAAGGACCGTTTTGCCGCCGCCTGACATGCCGATGATTTGCGTGTTGCCAAGCGCTTTCTCGTCGAAAGCGTCCTTGTCCCTTTCGGTATCGTGAAAGTTGAAGTAGACGGGCTGGCCAGCGGGCGATTGGAGAATGGTGACGGCCTCACCCCATGGGTTCCCGTCGCGCTTGCCGTTGCTGAAGTTGTGCAGCGAGCAAAGCCCGGTGAAGTTACGCGAACTGAGATTCGCGACACGCGGGCGCGAACGCCAGTTGCCCGGCATCTGCGCAGCGAATGCATGGTCCGTGACCAGGTCAAGAGGTACGCCGAGGAATGCTGCATCCCCCAGCGCATCGATCGCAGCAGCTCGCGCAACTTTCACTTTCTCAGGCGAGGTGCCCTTCACTTGGATCGTGTAGTGGTACTCGCCGAACGAGAAGTTGCCGCTGATCACATCGTCGATCGCCTGCGTCATCTCCTCGACTTGCGACTGCGCGTTGTCTTCGGAGCTGATGAGCTGGTTGCGTTGCTTCTTTAGGACGGCTTGAGCGTCACGGGCGTTCATGGGCGAGAACGAGTGCGTTTCGACGTACTCGCAGGGAAGGCCCAACATCGTGTTCAGCACACCGGGAGACGTGAAATCAGCGTAGTCCTTGATGTCGACGAACGCACTGAAGATCGATCCGTGCTCGTCGCGTGTCTCGATCATTTCGGAGCCGAAGAACAGCCGTGCACGCGAAAGGTAGCGGTCCAGGGGGACATTCTTCAGAGGCACCGGCCGCCAGCTTCCATTCGCGAGGAAGGCATACAAGGCGAGCTGGTCGCTGAACTTATGGCCCTTGGATTCGTAGGCGCCCAGCAGCGTAGGACGGTAGTCGGCCAGCGTGCTCATGACCTGGCGGTTCAGGTTGTCCATCACATCCAGCGCGGCTTCGTTCTCCGCGCGGAATTCCTCGGCAGTGCGTGCCACGTTGCCGAAGATGCCGCGTGCTTTCTGCGGGTAGGGCCTGTAGACGATCGTCAAATAGATCTGCGTTGCCATCAGGCCGCCGCTCTCCATTTGCTCGTAGTACTTCGCCATCATTGCGTTCGCGAAGCCTTCGGGTGGAAGGTCCAGGCTGTCGCCGATCGCGCGACGAATGCGATGAACCCAGAACGAGTACTTCCCATTCGAAAGGCTTCGAATGAGTTGATTCAACGAGTTCATTTGCGCGAGCGCTTCATCGTTGCTCAGGCCCTCGAAGGGGAGCCCTTCGATCAGCCATGAGGAGACGTAGTCGCCGGTCTTCAGTACAACGACCTCTTCGGTCAGTGCATACGACATGGGGATGACGCGGCTGGGCGAGTCTTCCCGCGAACTCAGCTGCATCGAGTTAAGAACGGCGCTCACGGCCCTCCCCTTTTCTTGTAGTTGGTTGGCGACATGCTGTGCGCTCGCCAGAAATGCGCGTTCCGGCGGAATGGCCGGCTGCGCAGGTACATCAGGTACTGATTGAGGCGGTGGTCATCCTGGCTCGACATGTAGCGCATGACGGCGATGACGAAGACGAGCACGACCAGGACGGAGAGGCCAGTGACGGCCCCGGAGAACACCAGAGCCCACATCGCCAAAACAATGAAGGCCCCAATCACCAGAATGCACGGCACGATTGGGACCCCAAGCATCATCGCGGGGCGCGTGGCGCCTTTGAAGATGCGATCTCGCATCAGAAGAACAGCGACGAAATCGCGCTGCCGCTGCCGACCAGAATGCCACCCCAGAAGACCGGCGCGGTGTCTTTCCACTGAGCGGCCTGGAACATCATGCGAAAGCCCGTGAGCATGATCGCGAGCGTCACGACGACAGCGCCGATCGACAGCAGCCACGTCTGCACCTTGTTCAGTCCTTGCGTGGCTTTTTCGAACTGCGCGTAGGCCGGCGAGCACATGAAAAGCACCGCCATGAGCGCATACGCATTGCGAGCATTCACGACGGCGCTTTGCGCGCGCTCCGAGACTTTGAACAAACCAGTTTTCACTTCTAACTCCCGAGACCCCTCAGGCCTCTGTTGATGTCAAACCAAGCCGGGCCGCCTCTTGGTGGGCGTACCCGGCACACTTAATTTCTCCCTGAGCGCCTTGATGTTTCGGCCTGCTTTATCACAAGAGTAAACCTAAAAATAATCTTGTTTGCCAACCGAAACGACAACCGAATATACACCCAACCGCACCCTTGGTGGGTTGTGCGAGCCGAGAAAATTGCGGACGTGCAGAGTCCTGTCGTCTGCTGCGGTGGAGGCAGCGATAACGGGCCGAGAGCGCGCCTGAAGGCGACCTCTCCAGGGCGCATTGCGCGCCCTACGTTGGCGTGGGAGACAGCCGGTGTATGGGCAGCTCGATGCGGAAAACGGAGCCTCGCCCTACTCGGCTTTCCACCGATACGCGATGCTCAAGTCGATCTGCGAACCGCTTGACCAGAAAGAGGCCGAGGCCGAATCCTCCTGCCTGGCGGCTTGCTTCACTTCTGTCCTGATGGAATGCCTCGAAGATGTCGGGCATGACCTCCGGTCGGATGCCCGGCCCTTGGTCCCAGACCTCTACGAGGACTTTGGCACCACGGCGGCGCGCGGCCACCAGGACCCCGCGGCTTGTGAATTTCACAGCGTTCGAAAGAAGGTTCTCGAGCATTCGCTGCAGCATCGCTGGATCCGTCACGACCTCGATGTCTGTCGTTCTGAACATGAGCCGGATGTCGCGCGCTGCGGCGACATTCTCGAATTGAAGATCGAGCTTTTGAAGCAGGCGCTGCAGCTGCATGGGCCGCACCTCGGGCGCCATGTCATGCGCCTCGATGCGCGCGAATTCCAGGATGTGTTTGAAGTAGTCCTCAAGCTCTTCAACCTCATCGGACATCCGACTCAATGCCCAGCGAGCTTTGTCGTCTGCAGGCAGGTCCGCGATCGTCGAAAAAGCCATCAGCTTCATCGCATGCAGCCGCTGTTTGAAGTCGTGGCTCGCGCCGGCGAAGAACGTCGATCTACTCTTGAGGGTCGCGGCCGCTTCGCTTCGCATCTCTTCGAGCTGCGCATTCGTGCGCCGCATTTCGACAACGATCCGATCGGCTTGGTCCCGTCGTTCCATGAGGGGGCGCAGACGGGAATGCGAAATGATCGAGATGACCATCATCAGCACGACGCAAGCATTGAGGACGATGAGCACATTGATCCCAACCAGGTCGGTCAGCGCTGCCTTGGTCGACAGCGCAAGCCATAGCGCAGCGACGTACGTCGTCGCATGCACAGGCTGGGCGATCCAGCCGGCCATCGCCGCGATGCTCATCATCACGAATGCCACGACCAGCACGACGGAAGTTGTTGTGAAGTCTGTGCCGATGAACACATCGACCGTCCAGGCCCAGTGACTGACGGCAATTGCAAGCATCGCGATTGCGACCACCCTCCCCCATTCGGGTCCAGGGAGATGCATCCTGGCGCTGTACAGCGCCCATCGGACCAACCAGTTCGTGATCGATGCGACGACCCAAGCGGCCAGCCTCGCCTTGCTGATCGTTGGCTCCGCAACTTCTGCAACGTAGATCGCTATGACTGCGAGCACGAAGGCAACTTGGTTCGCGATCCAGGAGGAGATCGACCAAAAGCCTGCGGGTAGCGCTTTCTGCATGCTCAGTGCAGCGTGCCGAAACCCAGCATCCCGCACTCGATAGCCTTTGCCACCGCATGGCTCCGTGTGCTGACCTCCAACGCGGACATCGCCGCGTTGATGTGGTTGTTGACGGTTCCCTCTGAGAGCTTCAGCGATCTGCCGATTTGCTTGGAGTTGGAGCCTGTTCTAACCAGGTCGAGAATCTGCGCCTGGCGGCGTGTCAGCCTGACCACCTCGTGCCTGACTTGGGCACCCTCCGGCAGCGCAGCGAACGATTGCACTCCGACAAAGATTTTCCCGAGAGCTGCAGCGAACTCGTCGACCGGCGTAGCCTTGACGATGTAGCCGAGGAATCCCATCGCCTTGATCTGGGCGACGTAGTCGCTGCGGTGCGTGGCCGTGACCACACAGGCGATTCCTGCCAACCCCTGCCGTTGAATTTCCGTCGCCACCGACAGGCCGTGCGCTCCAGGTATATCGAGATCCAGCAGGATCCGATGCCATGCCCTGTTGGGATCTGTCAGGGCTTCGATTGCTGCACTCGCGTTGCTTCGTACAGTCGTACTCACCAGTGGGTAGGCCCTGCTGAGCAATTCCTTGGTCGCTTCGGCGACGAAAGGATGATCTTCGACGATGAGAACTTCGTTCATCTCCGTCCCCTGCCCGCTTCCAGGCGCCCTTTTCTCAGTCCTCGCATATGTGGTCCTCGGGCCGGATTTAGCATGCTAAACGGCCAACTTTCCGGTGACGCCCCCGGACCGACCGATTTAGCATGCTAAATGGCCGGTTCAGCGGCTGAGCAATATTGCGGCGACGAGGAGCGTGTTCATGCAGGTCAGGCCGCAAAGGAGCCAGAAGTACTTCGTGAATTGCTCCAGGGCACTCTTGGTCCCTCGCGCGGCTTCGGCATTCGCCTTGGCGGAAGCAATCCGCTCTTCGTCGACCTGACGTCGAACGACCTGCACCAGGCCATGGCCCATGGCCTCGAAGTCGGCCAGCGCCTTTCCTGCTGCGACCTTCACGCCCTCGGCGCTACCGTTGATATCGGCCACGATGGCAGGAAGCTGTAGCTGGAGTTCGTGAACTTCGCCCGCTAAATGCTGGATATCGACGAGCAGCTCCGCATGCACTGCCTCGATCAGCGCCTTCGCGCCGCCGCTCATGCCGTTGCTGGGCCGAAGAGCTTCGTGAAGACCGTATCCAGTTCCGCCTGAATGCCACGGGCCATGCGCGAAAGCACCTGCGCGGTAGCCAATTCGTGCTTCGCTTCCTTCGTGGCGGCCTCGGCGATTTGCTTGCGGAAGTCCCGTCCTTCTGCTGCCACATCCTTGACGGTGCGGCCAGTCAGGTAGGCGAAGCCTTCGCTTTCATGGACGATGGCATGTTCGATCTTGAGTCTTTCCAGCGCCTCCAGGGCAATGTCGAAGATCTTCTCCACGTCATCATCGGGATCCACATAGTTGAGGATCACCTTCATTTTCGAAGTCGGGACCCCGAGCACAGCCAGATCGCGGATGACCTTGACCGTGTCGTTTTGCTGCTTGGCCTTCGAAACCGTTGGGATCAGGAAATAGTCGAAGCCGTCCAGAACATCACCCATGCGGCCGACCTTGGCGAAGACTTGCTCGATGTTGCTGCTGCCGATGTCGACGATGGCCCGGTCAGCGGCGAGTACATCGATCATGACGGTCGCGAACTCTTTGCCCTTGACGTTCGATTCCTCGTCGCCTCCTTCGTTGATCGACTCGATGAACGTAATCGGGCATTCGCTCATTCGGGGCTGCAGTAGATGGCGGGCCAACGTCGACTTGCCTACGTTGCCCGAGTAGTTCAGCACCGCGATTTTGAACAAAGCGTTCTCACTCATTCCCACACTCCCTAACGGATAGATGAATGCGCCTACCCGCCTCCATCCCCTGGCGCTTTATCGCGCTCAGCGAGACGAAGACGCGCAAGCGCTCGATCCGATACAGCGCCCATATCCCGTGCCTCCGCCTTTTGAAGAATCGCGTTCAGGTCGGCGATGATCTTCATTTTCTCTTCGTTGGGTGTCTGAACGGTTGTACCGTGGGTTGATTCTACAGTTGCTTTAACGGTTGTCTCTGGGGTTGTCGATGCGGTTGCTGCTTCCGCACCGCCAGCCGCAGCGGCTGAGGCCTTGACGGCTGCCGAGGGAACTGGGGCAACTTGCGCTTCGCCACGTGTCCTCCCCGGCTTCCCCTTTTGCTGAGCGGCTTTCTGGGGCGTGGAAGTTGGCGCGGTCTCCGCGCTGGATCCGGCCTCTGAAACAGCGGCAGAGCGCCGTTCCACAAACGCCCTCGCCTCCTTGTCGAGATCGACGTTGGCGCTCAGCCAGCGCTGGAACGCCGTTCGTGAGATTGCGATGAGACCCTGTTCGGTTAGCGCTTTGAATATCAGCGCCTTTGAGTACCCGCTGACATACATCCGAATGATCGCGGGCCGGAACAGTTGCATGTAGGTCAGCGAATCTGGCGGATTCGCGGCCATGAACTGCTCAATGCGGGAGTCGATTTCCAGGGGGCTTGGTGGCAGCATGGATTGATGATACTGCAGCGAAGCCCGCAAAAGCCCGCAAAAGCCCGCAAACGCCCACTTGGGCCCGGCTGGAGCCCAACTCGTCTACAAAAGCCCGGTGCACTCAATCGGGCTCCAAGGAAGCCCGCATAATTCCAGATTTCCTCATATCTTCGGCAGAGAGGCACGTCTGGTATGTTTACAGCCGGCTACGCCTCTGTAAAATACCCGTGCCAAAGGCGCTGCCTTTGAAACCTTTTCAACCGGCTACGCCTCGCCGTTTAGCATGCTAAATGGGCCCCCAGGGACATGACAGAAGAACACGCACCAGGCTCCTCGGCCGACCAAGCCCTCGTCGACTCGCTTCCGGTTTCGCATGCTAAATCTCAGGGTGAAGCGACCAAGACGAGGGTCGTTTCATTCCGGATCAGCGCTTTGGCGCACGCCCAGATAACGTTCAAGGCGGAAGAGGCGGGCATCTCTACCCGTGCTTGGCTTGAACAAGCGATCCTCGGAAACCGGACGCAGATCGTTGCGCGGATGACGCCCCACCATGAGTTGAAGCCCCTGCTGTTCCAGGCCTGCAAGGCGGGGAACAACTTGAACCAGCTCGCACATCGGGTCAACACCCTTCGGCTGGAGGGCAAGTTGACTGCACAGGAATGTGCCGCGCTCCTCAAGGAGCTTCAGGCGATCCAGGCGACTTTCAGGGAGGCCGTCGCCAATGCTCGCGCGGATTAACTCAGCTGCCAGCGGCATCGTCGAGTACCTTGAGTCGGGGAGGAAGAAGGGCAGGGAGTTCGATCGCGATCTGATCGACGACCGTATTCCCCTGGCCGGCGACATCGAGTTGCTGAACGCTGTGATCGACGGGATCGTGACGAAGCAAGAGGGCGATTCGCGCTACCTCCACATCACCCTGGGCTTCGCCGAGCAGTTCACCGCGGCCGAAGAATGCGAGCCGGGCCAGATCAATGCGAAGGTGCTTCACGAAGTCGTAGACGCCTACCGGGAGGCAGTCATGGCTGCCTACGATCCCAGCGAGTACATGTTCTACGCCGAGGCGCACATTCCGAAGGTGACGCACGAGTTGAACGCGCGGTCCGGCGACTATGAGAGCCGGCTTCCTCACGTTCACATCGTCATTCCGATGCGCAACCTTGAGTCCGACAGGTTCATGGACCCGTTTGGCTACCTCAAGGAAATGTCCGTCCCCGAGGCAATCCAGGAACAGATCAATCAACGCTTCGGGCTCAAGAGCCCGAAGCAATCAAAGCGAGATCCGGCCGCCCCGGAGCATCCCCTAGGCCGGCACGAGGCATCCTTCGAGGGTCAGAGCCCGAAGCAGATCCGGGCCTACCTTGCGTCTCTCGTGGCCGAACGACACGTCGACACGTTTGAACAGCTCGTCGAAGCTGCGAGCACCATCGGCGTGACCACCGTTCGGCAGGGCAGGGATGGGACCTATATCAACGTCAAGCCGGATTGGGCGGACAAAGGCATCAACATCAAGGGCCTGAGTCGGGAGGGCTTTGCGGCCGAGGCGGAGGCGCTGCGCGCTCCCGCACCGGCCTCGGACTACGACCAGGTCGTAGAGC
The DNA here is from genome assembly GCF_030316845.1 of Variovorax davisae. GTDB lineage: Bacteria > Pseudomonadota > Gammaproteobacteria > Burkholderiales > Burkholderiaceae_C > Variovorax > Variovorax davisae. The sequence goes on along the minus strand of NZ_JASZYS010000020.1, from coordinate 13,246 downwards.
AGTGGCGGGCAAGAGGTTCTTTCGTGGCTCGCTATGTCGCGTCCCCCCGCCTCAAGAAGGCCTTCAAGGGGATGTCCTCGGCCAAGCAAGACGAGTTTCTCAGCGACTGTCGTGCGAAGACCCGTGCCCGGCTGGCTGTCTACGACGAGCCCATCGAGCGGCAGCTTGTCGGCGCCGCAGCTGAGGCAATCAATCGAGCGATGGCGAGGGTGGAAGAGCAGGGGGTTCCCACCCCGCGCCCGGCCGGCTTCGCTGCCCGTATCAAGTCACTTATCAAGGAACTCAAAAATGGAAGACCTGAACGAACTTTCGGCGTTGATGGAAACGCTGACAGAGCAAAACCTAGCGATGGCGCTGACTTTCGAGAAGATCTTGGCCGAGATGGAAGGGCCGTCCGAGGACGGCTTGGTCAAGACCCTCGAAAAGCTCCTCGTGCCGCTGGTGGACAGTTCGGAGCAGATCAAGGGCCATCTCGGGATCTGACCGACGCCGAACTGAAGGGCGAGACAGACCCGGAGGTTGTTCTCGCCGTCGCCCAGGAGCGCTTTGGGATTGACCTGGCCGAGTACCTCGTCGCGAAGGGCAAGGACGGCAAGCCGCGAATCCTTCACGCTGGTCGCCAGTACAACCTTGGCGACTTTTTCACCAAACACCTGAAGCAGCCTTGGGCCGAGGCCCTGCCGATCTTGGCCGAGTGCCATGCGCGCACGCTTGCAAAGCGGAACCCGAATCATGATGTCACCGACCCCCGAGCAGATAGCCAAGGCGATCGCTCAAGCCAAGGCCTACTCCGCCGCGCAGCAGCGGCTATCGCGCGCGGCCAACAAATTGCTGCTGACCCTGCGCAAGTCGCGAGGTACTTCCAGCGTCGAAGTCTTGGCGCAGCTCTTGATGCCACTTTGCGCGGACTACGGGAAGATCGCTCGCAAGACCAAACTCCTCTGACACCGAGGGAGCGCCTTGACCGCTCGGCCGCGGCCATTGCGCGTGGCGCCCAGGTCGCCAAGGATCCCGCGGCGATCCGCGCCGCGCTGGACCGCCGCAATCTCGGCCAAGCTCTTGCGACCACGCTGCGCAGGCTGACGATTGACCGGCCACAGGATCGCAAGTCGCAGACCGTGATCGAGGCGATTGCGGCCTCGGCTCACCGCGTTCCGCTGGCACCCGATCGGCTCAAGGCCGACACCAATCCTGCGATCGTCCTCACGGCCGCGCAGAGGCTCTACGGGATCGATCCCGCTGCCTATTCCATAGGCACCGGCTCTGACGGGTCGCCGCGGATCATTCACCAGGACAAGCAGTACAACCTTGGCGACTTTTTCACCAAGCACCTCAAGCGGCCATGGAAGGAGGCAGAGGGGGTGCTGAAGGACTGCTACCACGCGAGCATCTCCGATGCGCTGCCGCCACCGGACAAGGCCCTTTGGCGTCAGTTTTCCCAGTGGCGTAGCCGTCAGTTTGAGGAAGTCGCCGCCCGTAGGGCAGCGGACAGCGAGGGCTTTCGGACCCGCGTGCTGCAAAGCCGGGAGGACTACAAGCGCAAGAAGCAAGACGCGCAGTCGTTGCCAGGCCGGATGCGTGCTGCCGCCGTCACCCGAGCGCGAGCAGATCAATTCATCGCTCAGCAGACCATTGCCGCGGAACGTGCCCGTGCATCCTCAGAGGCGCGCGTGCCGCGTCGCAATGCCCACTACCGTGAATACTTGGTTGACCTGGCGAGCGGAGGAGATACCGCCGCGCTCGCCGAGCTGCGCCGTATGGCGCCTCATGAGAAGGATGTCGACCTCAAGATTTCAGGCGGGCGTAGCCAGCCGGTTTTTCCTCTGCCCACATACACCGTTGATGCCAGGGGCGGGGTCACATATCGCGCCGATGGTGGAGCAATCGTGCGCGATGCTGCCCAGGGGGTCACTGTTCTGACGCCTCAGACAAAGGCCTATGACGCCGCGATTCGAGTTGCCATCGCCCGGTATGGAAGAACGCTCACGCTCAACGGCGACGCTCAATTCGTCGCAGCCATGACCGACGCCGCTCGACGCACCGGCCTCGAGCTGACCCTTCGGGATTCTTCGAAACCTCAGGCGATGCCAATCGTGCTGCATGCGCGGGGCAGGGCAGCACCGAATCGGGAGCGCTGACGCGCCCCAGGCTGGCGGCCTTTCGCAAGGCGGAGGCCTGCATTTAGCATGCTAAATCGGGGCCCTGGCCCCGCTGCCAGTCAGCTTCACTCCCTCCCTTCCCAGCGTTGCGATTACATTTAGGTTGTCTCTAGAGTTGTTTTTAGAGATGACGATTAGATTGATCGTCCGTGCGATTGAGTTCAGGGAGAGAGATCGATGCAACGACTTTTCATCGCAGAAAAGCCTTCCGTGGCAAAGGAGCTGGCGGAGCTGCTCGGCGTCACCAGGCGGGGGCAGGGCTACTTTGAGTGTGGCAACGATGTTGTGAGTTCATGCTTTGGCCATCTGTTCGAGATGCCCAAGCCTGAGTTCTACAGCTCGGCGTACAAGCAATGGGACTTCGGCAATATGCCAATCGTCCCGCCTCAGTTCGTCGTCTTGCCCAAGGACGACGCCAAGGACCGGATCAAGCTTCTGACCCAACTGATGCGCGATGCGCAAGTTGTGGTCAATGCCGGCGACCCGGACAACGAGGGGCAGCTACTCGTCGATGAGGTCATCGAGCACGCGAAGTTTCGCGGACAGGTCCTGCGGTTCTGGTCGAACGCACAGGATCCGGCCAGCTTGCACGCAGCGATGGCAAACCTCCGGGACAACCGCGACTTCGCCGGCATGCGCGATGCGGCTCGGGGCCGATCGCGTGCCGATTGGCTGATCGGGATGAACGGCAGTCGCGCTTTTACTCTGCGGGCCCAGGCGCTGGGAAATCGTGGCGTCGTGCCGGTCGGGCGCGTCATGACGCCAACGCTGGCCATGGTGGCGAAGCGGGATGCTGAGGTCGCGAACTTCCGTCCTGTTCCTTATCACTTCGTCACGGTCCAGGTGCGTCATGCAGCAGCGGAATTCCGCATGCGATGGCAACCGCGCGAGGACCAGGTCGGCCTCGATCCCGATGGCAGGCTCGTCGATACCGCAGTCGCGGACGACATCGTCCAGCGCCTTGAGGGCGCGGTGGGTGTCATTTCCGAATACAACACGGTGCCCAAGGCTGAGCATCAGCCCAAGGGCCTCTCCCTGGCTGGCATCGGCTTGCTCGCCTCGGAGATGTTCGGCTACACCGCGGCCGAGACGCTGCAGATCTGCCAAGCGCTCTACGAGACACATAAGCTGACCAGCTACCCGCGCACCGATTGCGAGTACCTACCCGAGAACCAGCATGCCGCAGCCCCCGCGATCTTCGATGCGCTGCGCGAAAACCTGCCAGCAATCGGCGGGTGGATCGATGGCACCGATACCTCGATCAAGTCGAAGACATGGAACGATGCCAATGTCACAGCGCACCACGGCATCATCCCGACCACCATGCGAGCGGACTTGACCCGTCTGGCCGAGTACGAGCTGAATCTTTATCAGCTGATCGTCCGGGCCTACATCGCGCAGTTCTACCCAGTCCATCGCTACGACGAAATCACCGTGCACGCCACGACGCTGGGCGAAGACTTCGCCGCGCGAGGGAAGGTTGTCACCGAGCCCGGGTGGAAGCAGCTCTATCAGGCGCCGGTGGAGGAGGATGACGACAGCCAGGATCTGCCGATCATGGAGCTGCAGGACCCGGTCGAATTCCACTCTGCCCGCCGGCATGACAAGCGGACAAGCGCGCCGAAGCGTTTCACCGAGGGCACCTTGCCGCCCGCAATGGAAAACATCTACCGCTACATGGACGATCCTGTGGACCGCAAGGCCCTGCAGGATGGCGACGGGATCGGCACGCCGGCGACGCGCGGGGCGATCATCGAAGAATTGAAGCGTCGGGGTTTTCTCACGAACAGCGGCAAGTATCTGGTCAGCACCGAGGCCGGCCGCGCTGTCCTCGACATGCTTCCGCCCACAGTCAAGAGCCCCTCGCTCACTGCCCACTTTCAGCGGCAGTTGCGCGAGATCGAGCAGGGCGCCCGGAGCGTCGACCAGTTCGTGAGCGACCAGGTCGCCTTCGTCAGCGACCTCATCGGCCAAGCCAAGCTTGACCTCCCGGTCATCGAGCGCATCGACTGCCCGGCATGCGGCGCGTTGTTTCGCCGTGTGGCCAGGAAGGACGGCAGCGGGCACTTCTGGAGTTGCTCCGCCTGGCGGGACGGCTGCAAGTTCACCGCGAACGACGTCGAAGGGAGCCCGGACCTTGAACGTCGGAAAGCTGCGGCGTCTACCTCAAACTGAATGCTTTCGACCACGTTCGCCGTGCGAATGGAGAGAAAACCGTGTAAATCTGCACATTCCCAAACAGATTGCTACATGTTGCAATACTTTCACCGCACAACGTCAACCATCCACTCTCACAACGAGTACGAGAACCTCCATGACTGCAACCGCCGCCGCCCAGCCGATCTCGAAGACCTTCACTCGCGCTCAGGTCGCAGACGCGCTCATCTCCGCGGGCAACGATTCGCGTTCGACCGATGGGGATATTCGGCGCCTCACCACCGTCCATTTCCACATGATCGCGCACGACATGCAGACCATCGACAGCGAGTCGATGGACGACGAAAAGACCGCCCAGCTGTTGGACTATTTCGCTCCGGCGCAGTAACAATCGCAGGGTCGGCCTCGGCCGACCGGGTCAGCTTCAAAGCCGCGTACCCTCCCGGGTCGCGGCTTTTGTCTGCCGGAAGGATCAATTGCAAGGTGTTTGGGTTGTCGCTTAGGTTGTCGCTTAGGATAAGATCGCGACACTCCAAACACTTCGAGGAAACATGAAAACGATCACCATCGCGAATCAAAAGGGCGGCGTCGGCAAGACGACGCTGTCGTCTCACCTGGCCTTTGCCGCTGCCGGCGCCAACATGCGCGTCCTGCTTGCGGACTTCGATCCCCAAGCCAGCCTTTCGCTCGGATGCAACGTCGTCGTTCCTGACCCTGAGTTTCTGTCCACGATGGATCTTTTCGCCGAGCGGCCGGTATCGAAGCCGCTGCAGCCGGTCGACGAACACGTCAGCCTGATCCCTGCCGGCGATGAAGCCTTGTACGAGCTGCTGACAGCAAAGACCGATGTGGTCATTCGGGCGCGCACGGCGCTGCGCGCCCTCGCTTCAAAGTTCGATCTGTGCATCATCGACACGCCCCCCGAGCGAAATTCACTCCTTGTCGGCGCTCTGGCCGCCGCCGACTTCGTCATCACGCCGATGACGCTGGGCCTCTACGAGCAGGGCGGGGTGGCCAAGCTGTTCAACACGATCCAGGGGACGCAGTCGGCCCTGAACCCCGATCTTCGGCACCTGGGCATCCTTCTGATGAAGACGAACGGCCGCAGCGCCAAGGAGCGAGCGATGGTCCAACACATGCGCTCGGAGTACGGTGACTACGTGCTCTCCGCAGAGCTGCCCGAGCGCGCCGCAGTGCGGCACGCGGTCAACACCCGATCGCCAGTTTGGGAAAATCCTCGCGGCTCCAGCCACGAGAAAGCAGCGAAAGAATGGCGCGACGCCTGCACCATGATCCTGAAGGAAATCTCGAAATGAATGCCGCTGTGAACCCCGCCGCAAACCCCCTTGGCCTGAGCATGAACGAGATGTTCGCGAGCGTGAAGAAGGCCGCTCCGACCGAGGTCGACATCGACGTGATCGACGTTGCGCCGCAAGTGCGCAAGGAATTCGAGGACGACAACAACAAGCTATCGGACATGGCTGAGACCATCAAGAGCCATGGCGTGATCCAGCCCGTTTTGCTCCGCGTCCGGCCGGGCGGCAGGTACGAGCTTGTCGCCGGCGAGCGCCGTTTGCGCGCTGCAAAGCTCGCCGGCTTGACCAAGATCCCGTGCGTGATTCGAACGCTCACGGATGAGCAAGCGATCGAAGCTCAATTCATAGAGAACATCCATCGCAAGAACCTGACGCAGCTCGAAGAAGCAGGCAACCTCAAGAAAATGCTGGCCGGGGTGAACGGCGACCGTGCCGCGCTCGCCAAGAAAGTGCAGAAGAGTGCGGCGTGGATCGCCCAGATGCTGAACTTGCTTGACCTTTCGCCGCAAGCCCGCCGGCTGATCGATGAAGGCATCAGTTCGGATGTCACGGCAATCAACAACGTGCGTCAGATCGAGAAGACTAATCCCGTGCAAGCTAAGGCGCTGGTCGACCAGGCCGCGGCCAAGCCCGGCGTTACGGATCTGCGCAAGAAGACTGGCGAAGCGAAGAAGGAAAACAAGGTGCACACCCTGCCGGGCAAGAGCCCGGCACCAGTCAAGCCCTCGGGACCGGCTCCGTCGACCGCCACGCCTCGCGATCGGTCGATGGAGGAGCCGGGAACCCCTTCCGTCATGGGCGGTGGGAGCATTTTCCCGACCGCTCCCATGAAGCCGCACGAGAAAGCGATTACTGCTTTAGTAGACGCTTCCAAGAAATCGGGCGCGGTTGCGGTTACGATTGTTAATTCGGTTGCCCCTTCGGATCTGGAACTTGTTGCCAAGCATGGCAAGACTTTCTTCGACCGTGGCCAAGCTACCGAGGACCTCGCGCCGGCGCTGATCGCTGGACTCGCTCGCAACGAGTTCGGCAAGGGGCCGGTCGAGCTGTTCAATCTGACCGCTTTCCTGCAAGGGCATGGAAAGGCGGAGACCTTTGAAGTTGACAAGGCGATAGCCAAGATCATCAGCGCGACATGACCAAATTTTCCGAGACCTTGATGAGCCCCGACGAGTTCGAGGCCACGATGAACTACTTCCTCGTTCGCACGGGGAATAGTCGCGACATCGCGCACGCTTATCACGTTCTCGGAATGCCGGCCAGCACCATCGCAGCCCAGTTCAGCTGCACGAAGCAGAACGTCGTGAAGGTGCTCGCGCGCTTCAGTACGGCGTACGAACGCTACAACGCAGGCAAGCGCAATGCTGCCGCGAATGACGCAGCAGCGAAGCCGGCCGTGAAGAAGGTTGCCGCGAAAAAGGTTGCTGCCAAGCCAGCGACGAAGAAGGCAGCTGCCAAGAAGCCAGCGCGCTAGTCCTCACGTCCTTGCAGTCGCACACCTCCTCCGACGTCATAGCGCCAGATACCAAAGGCTTTTGGCCGGCGGAACCCGCCCTTAGCACGAAATTTGTTCGCCAGGCGCGAGCAAATCTGCCAAAGTTGGCAACCGAGCATCGGTGCCGCCTCGGGAATAAGACGAACACATGCGGCTCCACTCCTGAGGAGACGGACATGTTGATGCGTCAATTGCTATGCGCCGTGGCTTGCGTGGGCCTGGCTGGGGTCTCACATTCGCAAGGTGAGGGAGACGTAGGATGGTGCCTCGACGGAGACGCAGACTCCACAATATTTCAACAGCCACAACACGGGTATTGCCCTTCAGTCGCGGCCGGAGCGGTGGTTGGCAACTGGTACGGGAGTGTGGAGGCTCAATGGGTTGCAACCATGACGCAACAAGAGTGGACCAGGCGCGGCGCGCAGGTCCATGCGTGTTCAGGCAATCCCGCAGACCAGCTCAAGGCCGTGGGGCTCGCGGCTGCCTGCCAGTGTCATAACACCGATGCTGCGGACTGGATTGTCAACAATCCGATTCCGACGATTCGGGTATTGCGCCGGTGGGCGCGGTGCTAAGAGGCAGCTGAGGCGCTGCTTTCTCTAACGAAGTGGTGGCGCCGTCTTGTTGCCGTCAGCGAGAACGGATCCACCTCGGATCGGACAGTGAACCGAACACCTTCCGCCAGATTGCGGTAGCAGCCTTGTAGACCACATAGCCGGCGATCAGCCACCCGATCGTACTGGGCCACCGTCGACTTCATGTTGGTGAAAACTTGCTGTGCGCCAAAGAACCACACGACGAGCACGAGCCCAATCGAGTTGAACCAAAACCCAATTCGGAACAGAGCAAACATAGGATCGATCGACTGAGCTCGGGTGCCTTTTCGTGCCCCGCATCCGCTGCAGACGCTAGCGGAACTAGGCACTTCAGTTTTGCAGAACGGGCAGACGAGGCCATGGGTTGAATCGCTCATGATTTCTTCGGAGTCGGTGGGTTGAAGTGGGTGGCTAGAAACGAACCGATCGGAGCAGCTGCGGCCCGACGTTCACATCGACGACGTAGGGCGATTTCGCCGGCTCCATCGTCGTGACTTGATCGAAGACCAGGACGGTTTTCGTCTCAGGTGCGTCTTGCGTTCCTACGTTGAACGTGAGCGTCCCGAGCGACTTTCCCACGCAGACTTTGTTGGCTCGAGTTGCCGAGTTTTGCCCGCTACCTTCCCCGATCCCCGTGAGGAAGGTGACGCCTGAGGGCACGTCGACTGGTCGATCGTTTTGCCAAGGCAGCTTTGCCGGGGGTTTCGACACCAGGGCCAGTTGGTTGAAGGTGCTCGAAGGCAGCTGGACTGCTTGGACCGTGTCATCGAGGGCTCTCGTTCCGTCTGGACATTGATCGTAGGGTCGGTAGGCCGGTTTCATGGTCGCCGGGGCCCCTTCAGGACAGCTGGGAAAAGGCTCTTTCGGATCCTTGGCCTGGCCTTCGATGAACTTCCGAATCGGGGGGTCGCATTGAGGTTCTGCCGTAGGTCCGTTGGGGTTGGAGAGGCACATCAAGACCCTGCAGCCGTAGTCGTCCGCGTAGGCTTGTCCCGTGAAAGTTGCCGCCGAGATGATGGCGATCGCGCAGAGAGATTTCCTCACGTTGAACTCCTTGAATTTCGTTTTAAAGGGTTTAATTTTAGGTTGTCTATAAGGATTCTGGCGTCGACCGTGCAAGCCGGTCCCGGGCTTTCAGTGCTGCGCATCGAGCTCGTGCCGATCTCGCCCCTGCCGGGCACCAATCCCTGACGCACGCGGCCCGGCAGGGCCGCTGAAGACCAACACCTGTAGATCCTCCGACGCCGGCGCCGGCGTCGTGCGGGGTCGTTCGCTCCAGCTGGTCACGTGTGGCTGATCTGCCCTGCGGTCCGCCTCTCTCCGACGCATAGCGCCATCCCTGCGCGTGCGCTCGTCCTCGTCCTCACCCGGTCCCTTCGTTTCGCTCTCGGGCTGCGGCTTCCGGTCCGCTCCTCCCTCCCGCGCCTGGCTGTCGCTGGCCATGCGTCGAGGCGGCTCCGAAGAGCAGATTTTTTCAACCAAACGAAAGGCCAGTCATGAGCGAAGCGACCACACAAGACATCAACACACTTTCCACCGCGGCCGTTCCTTCCGCACCTCCCGAGGCTCACCAAAGAGCAGACGTGGGGGTCGGGGAACCTGAATACCGGGGGCTGTCGGCGACCTATTCGCCGGAAGACAACAAGCTGCGGCTGTATTCGCTTTCGCGCCTGGGCGCTGACCTCTACGCGCGGGTCAAGGGCGCGGGTTTCGCATGGGCACCGAAGCAGGAAGTGTTTGTGGCTCCGATGTGGACGCCCGGCCGTGAGGATCTGCTGATCGAGCTTTGCGGCGAGATTGGCGACGAAGACACGACGCTAGCCCAGCGCGCCGAGGAACGTGCGGACCGCTTCGAGGACTACAGCGAGAAGCGCGGCGCGGATGCGAGCGCGGCGCGTGACGCTGCGGCGTCGATTTCCTCGCGGTTCGAATTCGGGCAGCCGATCCTTGTCGGGCATCACAGCGAACGCAAGGCGCGCAAGGACAAAGAGCGCATCGACAACAGCATGCGCAAGGCCGTGCAGATGTGGGATACCGCGAACTACTGGCAAGCGCGGGCCAAGGGTGCGAAGCGGCACGCCGAATACAAGCAACTGCCCGCCGTGCGTCATCGTCGCGTCAAGGGCTTGGGCGCAGATCTCCGCAAGCAAGAGAAAGCGCTGAAGGAACACGAGACGTTTCTAGCGATGTGGCAAGTCCATGGCCTGACGGTTGAGCAGGCCGTGAAGATCTCGAACTTCGACTATGTGACGATCCAGCGCGAAGGCAAGCCCTATCCCGATTCGCTCTATTCGCTGCTGACCGCTGGCGACATCACGACCGCCGAAGCCGTCGCCCTGGCGGTGAAGAAGCACAACAGCGGCGCGACATGGTGCCGGCGCTGGATTGCCCACTACACGAACCGCATGGACTACGAGAAGGCCATGCTTGACGAGTCGGGCGGCATCAAGGCGGACGGATTCGACATCCAGGCGGGCGGGCGTGTGCTGGTCGATGGCGAATGGTTGACCGTGACGCGCGTAAACAAGGCGGGCGGCGTCATCAACAGCGTTTCGACCAATGCGCGATATGTGAAGGTGAAGGGCATCGAGGAGGTCAAAGGCTACAAGGCACCCAGCGCCGAAGACGCCGACAGGGTGAAGGCCGCGACGACCCTCCCGCCGCTTTGCAACTACCCCGGCGAAGGCTTCCATTCGATGACTAAGGCCGAATGGGACGCGACCCACAAGGATTACAAGGGCTCACGCGAGCTTGGCCAAGGTGCCGCGCGTTCGCGCGCGGGCAGCGGCCGGCCTGACATCAAGCCGGGGGAGGGCGTCGAGCTGGTCGGCCGTCATCGCGTGCGGTCCGTGGTGCATCGTGGTGCCTTAGTGGCGGTCTTCATCTCCGACGCGAAACGCAAGGATGCCCCGGCGCCCGTCGCCGCTCCCGCTGATCCGGTCCAGCTGCCGATCGTTCGCGATGTCACCGAAGCCGAACCAGCTCGCCCAGTCCAGCAGCCTGCGCAGCGGACCGAGTTCGACGCGATGCGCGAAACCCTGCGGGCTGGTGGCGTGCAGACCGTGACCGCTCCGCAACTTTTCCCGACGCCGGCAACCCTGGCCGAACGCATGGCACAAGAAGCCGGCATGAAGGCGGGTTGCTCCGTGCTGGAGCCGAGCGCGGGCACGGGTTCGCTACTGCGCGCCGTTGCTGAGCAGCTCGCTCCCGCGACTGCCCAGGTTGTCGCCGTCGAAATCAATCCGTCGCTCGTCGCCGCGATCAACAAGGCTTTCCCCGATGTGTCGACGATCTGCGGCGATTTCATGCGCTGCGATCCCCGCGACCTTGGGTTTTTCGATGTGGTGCTGATGAACCCGCCGTTCGTTTTGGCACAGGACATCGAGCATATCCAGCACGCGAAGAAGTTCATTCGACCTGGCGGGCGTCTGGTCGCGATTTGCGCGAATGGTCCGCGCCAACAGGCAGCGCTGAAGCCCCTTGCCGAGGCCTCTGGCGGCTTCTACGAGCCCCTGCCGCCCGGCACGTTCAAGGAGTCGGGCACCGGCGTTAACACCGCCCTGCTTTTGATTGAAGGCTGATTGAGACCCCCGGGCGCTGATCGCGCGCCCGGCAACTCGAGCGCGTCCCGCCCATTTCCCAAAGCATCCGAAGGCATTCCATGATCGAACTGAAATCCCGCCCTGCACAAAGCACCGCCGCCGAGGGTGGACCGGTCCTCACTGCTGCGCAACGTCGCGCGCTGCGCGATGCCCTGGCGGGCAAGCCGCTTGCACTGTGCTTTGGATCGGGCGTCGATTCAACCGCGATGATCGTCGCCCTGCATGAGGCCGGCATCCGGCCCGATGTCATCACGTTCGCCGACACGGGCGGCGAAAAGCCCGAGACGCTGGCGCACGTCGACAAGATGAAACGCGTTCTACGCGGCTGGGCGTGGCCGCTGATCGACGTTTGCAAGAAGGTGCCGAAGGAGACGACCGGCTACACCGATCTGTACGGCAACTGCATGGCGAACGAGACGCTTCCGTCCTTGGCCTTCGGAATGAAATCGTGCAGCATCAAATGGAAGGGCGGTCCTCAAGACCAGTTTCTCAAGGGCGCGAAGAGCGGTCCAGGTGCGCGTCCTGCGCATCCTCTCTGGGTCGATACGCAAGCCGCAGGCCTGCGGATCGTGAAGCTGATCGGCTACGACTGTGGCAAGGCCGATCTGAAGCGCTCTAGCAGCGTCAAGAAGGCCGATGCAGACTTTGATTACTCCTACCCCCTGCAGCTGATCGGATGGACGCGCGGGGACTGCGTCCAGGCCATCACCAGCGCCCTCGGCGTCGACATGGTGCCGATCAAGTCGGCGTGCTTCTTCTGCCCGGCCTCGAAGCAGTGGGAGCTGTACTGGCTGGCGGCCCATCACCCGGAGCTGATGGAGCAGGCGCTTGTGCTGGAGCGCAATGCGCTCACCGGGCGACACAGCCGATTCGACGAGGTCGAATTCGGAGCCACATGGGAAGACATGGTGCGCAATGCGGACAGCTTCCCGAGCAGCAACACGACGGTTGGGCTCGGCCGCAGCTTCGCTTGGAACCAGTGGGCGCGGGTGAACGAGGTTGTCGACGAGGATTTCAAGGTCGATCGCTCGAAGCGCTATCGCTTCATCGCGATCGCCGATGCGATGCGCAGCTCGGACAACGCGCTGGACGCGCGCACCGTTCGCCGGCCTTGAGGCCTCAGGCCGAGCCGCATCGCGGCAGGCGCTCAACAGGGGCAACCGCCCCTTTCGCCGCGCGGCTTAACCCTAACGAGCAGAAAGGCGCAAGGAGCGCCGGCCCTCATCGACCTGATGGTTCGCGACATCGCCGGCGCCTGGCGACTCCCCGAAGCGAACGACTGCTATCGGACACGGCGACCGTCTGGAGTGGGCCCCAAGCGGTCATAGCCGCCGCTCCAAAGCGGGCGTTCGACAGTAGAGTGGTCGCTTGTCGGCGTCGGCAACTGCCGAATCCCAGGGAGCTTTGGACAGACCCCGCGCACCGCCTTGCTAGTCAGGCAAAGCAGCGCGGAGATTCACATACTCGCGTGTCTTTCTATTCTTTAGGGCGCTCTTTAAGGCTGAAATTCCAGTGCCTTGGAGCGTCAATCCAGCACCGTGTCCGGCAGGGATAACTTCCAGCGGACTTTTAAAGAACTTATTGTGGACTTGCATCAAGCGGAGGTCGACGGTTCCAATCACTCCGAGGTCTACGGTTCTTAGGTCGGGAGCTTCCCCCTCAAGCCGCTCCAAGGTGATTTCGGTATAGACCGTGCCGATTGGCACGTTGACGTAATCGTGGAGCCGTACACCGTCCCATCGTCGGCAATCTGGTCCACAAGAAAAGTGATGAGTCGCATATGTTCGAAGTCGCTTTGGATGTCCGGTTATGGCCGAGGCTGTGTGGAAACTCCCTTGATGGTCGCCTATATTGAGCCAACCCGTCTGAACGAGGTGGTGGTCCATGAAGAGATTCATCGAAGGCGAAGACCGACAGCAGG
>NZ_JASZYS010000002.1 GCF_030316845.1 Variovorax davisae | reverse complement strand
GACCACGCTGCCGCCCTTGACGGCGACTTCCGAAGCCGAAACCGCGAGTTGATTGGCCTGGCGGGCGTTGTCGGCGTTCTGCTTGACGGTGGAGGTCAGCTCTTCCATCGAAGCAGCGGTTTCTTCCAGCGAGCTGGCCTGCTGCTCGGTGCGCGACGAGAGATCCTGGTTGCCGGTGGCGATCTGGCCCGAGGCCGTCGCGATCGTGTCGGTGCCGGTGCGGACTTCGCCGACGATCTTCACCAGGCTGTCGTTCATTTCCTTGAGCGCGTGCATCAGCTGGCCGGTCTCGTCCCTCGAGGCCACCCGGATGCGCGAGCTGATGTCGCCCGCGGCAACGGTCTCGGCCACCTTGACCGCTTCGCCGATCGGACGGGTGATCGATCGCGTGATGAACCAGGCGATGGCCGCGCCCAGCAGCACCGCCATCAGGCCGAGCCCCAGCATCAGGGCGCGTGCGCGCTGGTACTCGGCGGCCGCGGCGGCATTCGCCCCCTCGGCGCGCTGGGTCTGGTAGCGGATCATGTCGTCCACCGACGCCAGCGTGGCGCGCACCGCTGGCGCGAACTTCTTCATCAGGAGTTCGGTCGCTTCGAGGTTCTTGTTCTGCTGCGCCAGGTCGATCAACTGCACGCTCAGCGGCGAGGCCACCGCCAGCGTCTCGTCGATCCTGGCCAGGAAAGCCTTGCCTTCCGGTGTCACGACGATCTTGGCCAGCGCGGCCTTGGTCTCGGTGAACAGCTCGCGCGCCGCTGCGATCTTCTTCATCTGATCGCGCATCGCTGCCTCGTCGGTCAAAAGCACCAGTTCGGTCCCGAAGCCGGCGATGTCGCGGATCGAATCCAGCATCTTGTTGGCCAGCGCCACCTTGACGTTGTTGTCATGGACCATGCTGTCGAGGCGCGCCTGGATGCCGCCGAGGGAGGTCAGCGCCAGGGCGACGATGGCCGCCAGGAACAGCAGCACGACGGCGAAGCCCATGCTCAGGCGGGTGCCGATCTTCAGGTTGGAAAGCGCGTTCATGTGGGTGGCAACGAGGCGTCGTGGAGTGGGTGGAGGGGGTGGAGGGGTTTCAGAATTCGGTCCAGTCGCCCGCGGACGCGCTGGTCGTGGCCAATGCGGGCGCCGGCTTCGAACGGACCGGGGCCACGGCCGGCGCTGGCCTGGATGGCGCCCGGGTCGGCGCCGCGGCCGCGACAGGCATGCGGTCCGGCGCAGCAGCCGCTGCGGGCCCGCCGTCGTCGAGCTTGAAGGTGCCGACGATCTGCGACAGGTTGCCGGCCTGCTCCTGCAGCGATGCGGCCGCGGCTGCTGCTTCTTCCACCAGCGCCGCGTTCTGCTGCGTCACCTGGTCCATCTGCGTGATCGCCTGGTTGATCTGCTCGATCCCCGAGGTCTGCTCCTGGCTCGCCGCCGTGATCTCGCCCATGATGTCGGTCACCCGCTTCACGCTGCCCACGATCTCTTCCATCGTCTGGCCCGCCTCGGCCACCAGCGCGCTGCCCGCGCCCACCTTGCCCACCGAGTCGTCGATCAGGCCCTTGATCTCCTTGGCCGCCGCCGCCGAGCGCTGCGCCAGGCTGCGCACTTCCGACGCCACCACCGCGAAGCCCCGGCCCTGCTCGCCCGCCCGGGCGGCTTCCACCGCCGCGTTCAACGCCAGGATGTTGGTCTGGAAGGCGATCCCGTCGATCACGCCGATGATGTCGACGATCTTCTTCGACGACGCGTTGATCGACGCCATCGTGTCCACCACCTGGCTCACCACCTCGCCGCCCTTCACCGCCACCTCGGAGGCCGAGGCCGCGAGTTGATTGGCTTGGCGCGCGTTGTCCGCGTTCTGCTTGACGGTGGAGGTCAGCTCTTCCATCGAGGCGGCGGTTTCTTCCAGCGAGCTGGCCTGCTCCTCGGTGCGCGAGGACAGGTCCTGGTTGCCCACGGCGATCTGGCCCGAGGCGGTCACGATCGAATCGGTCGCGGTCTTGATGCGCCCGACCAGGTCGGTCAAGGTGTCTTCCATCTCGCCCATGCCGCGCAGCAGCCGGCCGAAGTCGCCACCGCGATCGGTCTCGAACTCCTGGCTGAGGTCGCCCGAGGCCACGGTGTCGGCGATCAGCAGCGCCTCGTCGATCGGCTGCACGATGCTGCGCGTCAGCAGCCAGGCCAGCACCGATCCGAGCGCCAGCGCGATCGCCGCCAGCACCATCAGGTTGACGCGGCCCGAGCGGTAGAGGGCATCGATCGCGTCGGCCGACTTGTCGATCTGCGCCTGCTCATGCGCCAGGATGCCGCGGATGCTGGCGTCGTAGCTGTCGAGCGTCGGCACCAGCTTCTCCCTGGCGATGCGCATCGCCTCGTCGCGCTGCCCCCCGGCCTTGAGCTTGAGCAGCATGGTGCGCAGCTCAACGTAGTCGGCGCGCTTCTTCTTGATGTCGGCGACCAGCGCGGTTTCCTCCGGCGTGTCCAGCAGTTCCTCGAGCTGCTTCTGCGTCTCGGAGATCGTGACGCTGATCCTGCTCATGCCCTTCTGCAGGTAGTCCTGCACCTGCGGGTCGTCGGAATTCAGCAGCGCATAGGTCCGCACGCTGTTGGTGCTGGTGCCCAGCAGCCAGCCCGCCGCCAGGCGCTCCTTGGCGAGCGAACGCTTCGCCATCTCGTGGGTCGCGTCGCCGACCGCCTGCAGCCGCAGCACGCCGATGCCGGCGATGGCGGCCACCAGGGCCAGGATCACGGCGAACCCGGCGCCCAAGCGCGTGCCGATCTTCCAGTCTTTCATTGCGTCTCCGATTTGCTTCTCTGTTTCGATGGCCGCTTCAGGCCGCCAGCTTCTCGATCAGCCCCATGTCGTCGCTCGACATCAGGCGGTCGATGTCGACCAGGATCAGCATCCGCTCCTCGAGCGTGCCCAGCCCGATCAGGTAGTCGGTGTCCAGCACCGCGCCCATCGCCGGCGCCGGCTTGATCTGCTCCGGTGTCAAGGTGATCACGTCCGACACGCTGTCGACCACCATCCCGACCACCCGGCCGCCGATGTTCAGCACGATCACCACCGTGAACTGGTCGTAGCTCGGCGTGCCGAGCGCGAACTTGATCCGCATGTCGATGATCGGAACGATGATCCCGCGCAGGTTCACCACGCCCTTGATGTAGTCCGGCGCGTTCGCGATCCGCGTCACGGCGTCGTAGCCGCGCAGCTCCTGCACCTTCTGGATGTCGATGCCGTATTCCTCGGCGCCCAGCGTGAAGGTGACGACCTCCAGGCGGTTCGCGTTCGCATTCGCGGCGGCAGCGCCGGCCGCATGGGATGGAAGGCTCGAGATCTCTGCCATGGGGTTCCTTGGAGTCGGATGGGAGGGTGGTTCGAATGGATATCGGCAGTCAGCCGAATTTCTGCATGATCCGAACCAGTTTTTGTCCGTATTGCGGATCGGTGGCGTAACCCGCGCGCTGCAGGCCGTGCGCGGCTTCGGTCGGATCGTCGGTCGCCAGCACGTTGGCGTAGCGCGGGTTGCGCGTCATGAAGCGCGCGTAGTCGGTGAAGGCCTCTTCATAGGAGCCGTAGGCCCTGAACTTGGCGCGGATGCGCTGCGGCTCGCCGTCCACGTACTCGGTGGTGGTGGTCTCGACCACCGGCCCCTGCCAGCTGCGGTCGGCCTTGATGCCGAACAGGTTGAAGCTCTGGGTACCGTCGTCGGCGCGGATCTCGCGCTTGCCCCAGCCCGACTCGAGGGCGGCCTGGGCCAGGATCAGCGGCGCCGGCACGCCGCTGGCGGCGCTCGCGGCCTGGGCCGAGGCGCCCATGCGGTTGACGAAGCTGTCGACATGGCCCTGCAGGTTCGCCACCGCGCCCGTCGCGCTGCCCGAGCGATCGTTGTTGACCTGGTAGGCGCTCAGGTCGACACGGCTGGAAGGCGCCGAGCCCAGCGGGATGCCCGCCTGCGGCGACAGCGGCATGGCGCCGCGCGGCGCCAGCGACAGGCCCGCGGGGTTCGGCTCGCGCTCGTCGCCGCCGGCAGCCGCCGAGCGCTGCAGCTGCGCCAGCATGGCCTCGGCCAGCCCCAGGCCCCGGCCGGAAAGGTTCTGCGCCAGCTGCTGGTCCAGCATCGAGGTGTAGATCTTCTCGTTCTGGCCGTCGAGCAGGCCGCTGGAAGGCGTCGCCTCGCGCATGCTCTTGAGCACCATGTTCATGAACATGGCCTCGAACTGCCGCGAGACTTGCTTGAGGCCCTCTTCGGGCGAGGTGCGCACGGTGCGCCGCAGGGCGTCGACGCCCTGGACGTCGAGCGCAAAGCGCTGGTCGAGCGCACCGGCGCGCTCGGCCCCTGTATTGGCTGCAGAAATCGCCATGCCGGGCCTCAGATGATCTCGAGCTCGGCGCGCAGGGCGCCGGCCGTCTTCATGGCCTGGAGGATGGACACCAGGTCCTGCGGGTTGGCGCCCAGCGTGTTGAGCCCCTTGACCACGTCGGCCAGCGAAGCGCCGCCGCGGATCATCTGCAGTGCGCCGCCCGGCTGGTTGATCGAGATCTCGGACGTTGCCGCGGTGACCGTGCGGCCGTTCGAGAACGGGCCGGGCTGGCTCACCAGCGGGTCGGTGTTGATGACCACCGACAGGCTGCCGTGCGCCACCGCGCAGTCGTTCACGCGCACCGCCTGGTTCATCACCACCGAACCGGTGCGGGCGTTGATCACGACCTTGGCCACGGCCTGTGTCGGCGTGATCTCCAGGCCCTCGAGCCGGGCCAGGAAGCCGACCCGGTCCTGCGCCGACTCGGGGGCGCGCACGCGGATCACGCGGCCGTCGACCGCTTCGGCCAGGCCGCCGCCGAATTGCCGGTTGATCGCCTCGACCGCGCGCTGGGCGGTGCCGAAATCCGAGCGCATGAGTTCGAGCGTGACGGCGCCCTCGCCGCCGACCGCGGCCTCGACCGCACGCTCGACCGTGCCGCCGGCCGGGATGCGCCCCGAGCTCAGCTGGTTGATCTGTACCTTGCTGCCGTTGGCCGAGGCGCCGGCGCCGCCGACCACCATGTTGCCCTGCGCGATGGCATACACCGCGCCGTCGGAGCCCTTGAGCGGCGTCATCAGCAGGGTGCCGCCGCGCAGGCTCTTGGCATTGCCCATCGAGGACACCGTGACGTCGATGGTCTGGCCGGGCCGCGCGAAGGCCGGCAGCTGCGCCGTGACCATCACGGCCGCCACGTTCTTGAGCTGCATGATGCCCACCTGCGGCACCGTGATGCCGAGCTGCTGCAGCATGTTGTTCAGGCTCTGGGTCGTGAACGGCGTCTGCATCGTCTGGTCGCCGGTGCCGTCGAGGCCCACCATGAGGCCGTAGCCGATCAGCGGGTTGTCGCGCACGCCCTGGATGCTGGCGAGCTCCTTGAGCCGCTCGGCATGGACGGGCACGGCCAACAGGAGCGCGCACGCCGCAGCGAGCGCTGCAAGGGGATTGGCGAAGCGGCGCGAAGCGCGCGGGAAGAAGAGGTTTTTCATGCTAGAACGGCATCACGTTCAGGAAGATTCGCTGCATCCAGCCCATCTGCTGGGCCTCGTCGATGTAGCCCTTGGCCGTGTACTCGATGCGCGCATCCGCCACCTGGGTCGACAGCACGGTGTTGTTGCCGGTCACGGTGCGCGGGTTCACCACGCCCGAGAAGCGAACGAACTCGGTGCCCTGGTTGATGCCCATCTGCTTCTCGCCGCTGACCAGCAGGTTGCCGTTGCCGAGCACGTCCACCACCGTGACCGTGATCACGCCGTTGAAGGTGTTGGCGGCGTTGGCGCCGCCCTTGGCGGTGAGCGCGTTCTTGCCGGAGAGCTTGGCGTCCTGGTCGTTGAGCAGGCCGCCGAGGAACTTCGGAATGGTCGCGAAGGCCGCGGAGGCGCTGCCGTCGCGGCTCGCGTTGGCGCCGGAGTTCTTGCTGGCGTTGATCTTTTCGCTGATGACGATGGTCAGGATGTCGCCGACGTTGCGCGGGCGGCGGTCCTCGAACAGCGCGACGCCGCGCGCGCTGTCCTGCCAGATCGCGCCGGTGGGCACGCGCGGCTGCACCGGGCTCATCGCATCGGCGCGCGCCGTCATCGGCTGGTGCACCAGCGGCTCGCGCGGCACCAGCGCGCAGCCCGAGGTCAGCGCGATGCCGAGCCCCGCCAGAAGAAGGCGCGTGGTCGCGATCACAGCTGGGCCAGCCTTTGCAGCATCTGGTCGGAGCTCTGGATCGCCTTGCTGTTGATCTCGTAGGCGCGCTGCGTCGCGATCATGTTGACCAGTTCCTCGACCACGTTGACATTCGAAGCCTCGGTGTAGCCCTGGCTCAGGATGCCGGCGCCGTCCAGGCCCGGGTTCAGCAGGTTCGGCGCGCCGGAGGAGTCGGTCTCGGTGTAGAGGTTCTCGCCCTTGCTCTCGAGGCCGGCCGGATTCAGGAAGGTCGCCAGCTGCAGCTGGCCGACCTGCACCGTGGCCGTGCTGCCGGCCTGGGTCACCGAGACGATGCCGTCGCGCCCGACCGTCATGCTGGTGGCGTTCTGCGGGATCGTGATCGGCGGCTGGATCGTGAAGCCGCTGGCGGTCACCAGCTGGCCATCGCGGTCGGTCTGGAACGAGCCGTCGCGCGTGTAGGAGGTGGTGCCGTCGGGCATCAGCACCTGGAAGAAGCCCGAACCGTTGATCGCGACATCCTTCGGGTTGTCGGTCTTCGTCATGTTGCCCTGGGCATGGATGCGTTCGGTGGCGACCACGTGCACGCCGGTGCCGACCTGCAGGCCCGAAGGCAGGCGGGTCTGGTCGGAGGTCTGGCCGCCGACCTGGCGCAGGTTCTGGTACATCAGGTCCTCGAACACGGCGCGGCTGCGCTTGAAGCCGGTGGTGCCGACGTTGGCGAGGTTGTTGGACACGACGTCGAGCTGCGTCTGCTGGGCTTCGAGGCCGGTCTTGGCGACGTAGAGGGAACGAATCATTGAATTACTCCTGCGAAGGGTTTGCGGCTCAGCCGTAGGCCAGCAGCTTGTTGGCCGACTGGGCGTTGGTGTCGGCGGTCTGGATCGACTTCATCTGCATCTCGAAGCTGCGGCCGTTGGCGATCATGGCCACCATGGCCTCGACCGGATTGACGTTGCTGCCCTCGACCATGCCGGCGGCGACCACCACGTTGGCGTCGGCCTCCGGCGCTCGCACGCCGTCGCGCATGCGAAACAGGCCGTCCTCGCCGCGCACCAGGTCGCGGCTGTCCGGATTGACCAGCTTCAGCTTGCCGACGTTGGCCACGCCGACGTTGGCGTCGCCCGCGCCGCGGGCGGCGATCGTTCCGTCGGAGGCGATCGTCACGATCGAGCCGGGCGGGATCACCAGTGCGCCGCCGTCGCCGACCACCGGCCGGGCGCCCATCGTGGTCACCTGGCCGTCGGCGCCGACCTGCAGGTTGCCGACCCGGGTGTAGGCCTCGCCGCCGCCCGGCGCCTGGACCACCAGCCAGCCCTCGCCGCGGACCGCGACGTCGAGCTCGCGGCCGGTCTCGGTCAGGGGCCCGTGCGAGAAGTCGGCGCCCGGCGTGGTCGCGGCGACGAAGGCCCGTGTCGGCGCCTCCTCGCCCACCACCGGCACCGCGCGGAAGGTGTTGATCTGCGCCCGGAAACCCGGGGTCGAGACGTTCGCCATGTTGTTGGCGACCGAGGCCTGCTGCTCCATGGCCTGCTTGGCGCCGCTCATGGCGACATACAACATTCGATCCACTGTGTGCTCCTGGTGTTGAAGGGCTGCTGCGTCTGCTCGGAACCCCGCGTCAGCGGATGTTCATCAGCGTCTGCATGACCTGGTCCTGCGTCTTCACGGTCTGCGCGTTGGCCTGGTAGTTGCGCTGCGCGACGATCAGGTTGACCAGCTCGGCGGTCAGGTCGACGTTGGAGGACTCCAGCGCGCCGGCGGCCAGCGAGCCCTGCTTGGTGCCTTCGCCCGGCGTGCTGGTGAGGGCCGCGCCCGAGGCCTGGGTCTCGGCGTACATGTTGTCGCCCTTGGGCTCGAGCCCGTTCGGGTTCGCGAACGAGGAAAGCACCACCTGGCCCAGGAGCTTGGACTGCTCGTTGGAGAACTTGCCGGTGATCGTGCCGTCCGGGTTGACCGAGAACGAGGTCAGCACGCCCGAGGTGTAGCCGTCCTGGCTCAGCTTGCTCATGCCGTTGGCGGTGCCGAACTGCGTGGTGCCCGAGAGGTCGATCTTGATGTTGACCGG
Organism: Variovorax davisae; assembly: GCF_030316845.1. Taxonomy (GTDB): domain Bacteria; phylum Pseudomonadota; class Gammaproteobacteria; order Burkholderiales; family Burkholderiaceae_C; genus Variovorax; species Variovorax davisae. Next base: position 636,067 of record NZ_JASZYS010000002.1, on the reverse strand, counting down.
CGACGATCCGTTCGCGAAGTTCATCGCCGGCAGGGTGATCGCGCCGCCCACCGGCGCCGTGAGGTTGCCGTTGGTGTCGAAGGTCATGCCGGGCGCGGCACCGGAGATCGGGGCGCCGGCGTTGAGCGCCACGCCGTCGGCCGTGGCGTAGACGTCCCATGCGTTGGCCGCGTTCTTCACGAAGTAGACCGACAGGTCGTGCGCGTTGCCGAGCGAGTCGTAGACCGGGCCGACGGCGTTGGAGTAGTTGAAGGTGGCCGAATCGGTCGCGTTGAACGGCGTCTTGGTCGGCACCGTGCTGCGCGCGTCGAGGTTGAACTCGGCGTCGACGCCGGTGGTCGCGTTCGGCGTCATGGCCTGGGTCGGGATCTGGATCGCCGACGGCGTGCCGCCATTGATGCCGCCGCTGGCATTGACGCCGTAGCCGGTCAGGCGCAGCCCGTTGGCGTTGACGATGTAACCGTCCTTGTCCTTGGTGAACTGGCCGTTGCGGGTGTACATGATCTCGCCGCTGGTGCTGGCCATGCGGAAGAAGCCGTCGCCGCTCAGGATCGCGACGTCCAGCGGACGGCTGCTGCTTTGCGTCACGCCCTGCGTGAAGTTCTGCACCACGCCCGACACCGAGGCGCCGAGCCCGATGCGCGAGCCGGCATAGATGTCCTGGAAGGTCGCGGCCGCCGACTTGAAGCCGATGGTGCCGGAGTTGGCGATGTTGTTGCCGATCACATCGAGGTTCGCGGCGGCCACGCCGAGCCCGCTGACGCCCTGGGAAAAGCTCATGATGAATCCTTGTTTCGAAGCAATGAAGAAAAGAAGCGCGCTGCGCCTCAGAGGAACATGCGCACGTCGGACAGCGCGATGCTCTGGCCCGATGCCAGTTCGAGCGTGACGCCGCTCGTGCCCTGCTTGACCGCCGCGACCTGCGCGAAGGTCAGTGCCGTGGCTTCCACGGCCGTGCCGCTGTTGCTGGCGGCCACGGTGAACTTGTAGCTGCCCGCGGGCACCACGTTGCCGGCGTCGTCCTTGCCGTCCCAGGTGACGGCGTTGACGCCTTCGGTCATGCCGCCGGCCTCGATCGTGCGCACGGTCTTGCCCGAGGCGTCGACGATCTTGATCTCGACATCGGCGGCCGTGCCGGGCAGCTGCACCGCGAAGGCCTGGATCGCCGGGTCCTTGCCCTCTTCCGGATCCTTGGTCGCGATCGTGTTGCCGGGCGACAGCACGTTGTAGCCAATCAGCGAGGCCGCCTGCAGCACCTGGTTGGAGCCGGTCTGGCTCACCAGGCCCGACAGCGTGCTGTTGAGCTTCTCGATGCCGCTCACCGTGCTCATCTGCGCCAGCTGCGAGGTCAGCTCGGCGTTCTCCATCGGATTGAGCGGGTCCTGGTTGTTGAGCTGCGTCACCAGCAGCTTCAGGAAGCGCTGCTCGCTGTCGGAGTTGGAAACGCTGGCGGTGCTGGCCGCTGCGCTGGCCGCATTGGCGCCGGAGATCGAGGTGGTGTCGGTGATGGCCATGGGATCTTTCTGCTGTGTTGTTACTGGCCGATGGTCAATGTCTTGACCATCAGCGTCTTGGCGGTGTTGAGGACCTCGACATTGGCCTGGTAGCTGCGCGAGGCCGAGATCATGTTGGTCATCTCCTCGACCACGTTGACGTTCGGCATCGCGACATAGCCATCGGCGTTGGCATGCGGGTTCTTGGGGTCGAAGACCATCTTGGCGGGCGCGGAGTCCTCGATCACGCCGGCGACCTTGACGCCGCCGATGTCCTGCTGGCCCGAGGCCGCGACCTCGAACACCACCTGCTTGGCGCGGTAGGGCTGGCCATCGGGGCCGGCCACGCTCTCGGCGTTGGCCAGGTTGCTCGCGGTCACGTTCATGCGCTGCGATTGCGCGGCCATGGCGGAACCCGCCACGTTGAAGATGTTCATGGAAGCGCTGGGAAGCGGCATTTCGTTCTTTCGTCTGGCGGCCGCTTACGGCTGCACGGCCGACAACAGCGACTTGATCTTGGCGTTGATCACCGTCAGGTTCGACTCGTAGCGCAGCGCGTTGTCGGCGAAGTTGATGCGCTCGGCATCCATCTCGACCGTGTTGCCGTCGATGCTCGACTGGCTCGGCACGCGGTAGAGCAGGTCCTGGTCGGGCATCGTCTTCGACTCGCCGGCCAGGTGGCGCGACGAGGTGGTGGCGAGCGCGAAGGACTGCGACTGCCGGCCCTGCTCCACCGCCTGGGTCAGGCGGCTGGCGAAGTCGAAGTCGCGCGCCTTGTAGTTCGGCGTGTCGGCGTGGGCGATATTGGCCGCCAGCACTTCCTGGCGCTGGGCCCGGAGATTGAGGGCTTCGCGGTTGAAGGCGAGTGCCGCATCGAGCTTGTCGATCATGGGGTTCCATCGGTTGACGTCGCGTCCGCACAGACGGCATGGCGACAGATGGAAAGCGAGTCTATGCATGCATCGCGTTCGCAATGGGCTGAACAAAGGGGCATTTCGCCAGCACTTCGCGACTTCGCGGCGCGGGGTCGATTCCTAGAATCTCCTGGCGCCGGTGTCCGTCCCCTTCCTGTCTTCCACCTGCGCTTGGCCGATCACCCCCATGCACCACCGCCCCTCCAGCATCCGCTCGCTGCGCATCGCGCTCCCCTTCCTGGTGGCCGTGGCGGGCGCCGCCGGCGCCGCGGCACAGCCGCTGCCCGAAGCGGCGCGCGCCGCGATCGAAGGCCTGCTGCAAAGGCAATCCGCCGGCCTGCCCGGCAAGCTCAGCTTCACCACCAAGGCCACCGCCACGCTGCCGCCCTGCGACGACTACGAGGCCTTCCTGCCCAACGGCGCGCCCCCCCGCGGCCGGGTCTCCATCGGCCTGCGCTGCCGCGGCGACAAGCCCTGGACCCGCTTCGTGCCGGCCCAGGTCGCCGTCGAGGGCCGCTATTACGTGGCGGCGCGCGCGATCGAGGCCGGCCAGACCCTGGGCGAGGCCGACGTCGCCGAGCGCAGCGGCGATCTCGGCGACCTGCCGCGCTCGGTGGTCACGGAGGCCTCGGCGCTGCAGGGCGTGGTGGCCACCAACCGGATCGCCGCCGGCGCGCCGCTGCGCAAGGAGTCGATGCGCGGCGTGGTCGCGATCCAGCAGGGCCAGACCGTGCAGCTGGTCGCGCAGGGCCCCGGATTCACGATCAGCACCGAGGGCAAGGCCCTGACCCGGGCCGAGGTCGGCGCCACCGTCCAGGCCAAGACCCGCGACGGCCGCCTGCTCACCGGCGTGGCGACCGAAGGCGGCCAGATCCGGCTGAGCCAATGAATGTGGCCCCCACGCTCCCCCACTGCGTGTGGGTCGCTGCCCCCCGAGGGGGCCGCAGGCCGCCTTGGGGCGGCCCGGCGCCGGCCTGGCCCCCACGCTCCCCCACTGCGTGTGGGTCGCTGCCCCCCGAGGGGGCCGCAGGCCGCCTTGGGGCGGCCCGGCGCCGGCCTGGCCCCCACGCTCCCCCACTGCGTGTGGGTCGCTGCCCCCCGAGGGGGCCGCAGGCCGCCTTGGGGCGGCCCGGCGCCGGCCTGGGCCCACATGGTTTTCCAGCTAGGGCGCCGCCCGCAATTTGTGCAAACTCCGACCTAAAGTTCTGGCTGCCTGCGCCGATATACGGGTCAGCCCTTTGAGGAACCATCTTGAAAATCGATCCATCCGGCCTCCCGGCCACGCCCCTGAGCCGCCCGACCAAGGCGGGAGCCGCCGCTGGCAGCGGTGTCGATGGCGCTGCGGCGCCTGCCACGGACGGTGCCCAGGCCATGGGCCAGGTCCGCACCCTTCCCGGCACGTCCGGCGGCGACTTCGATGCCGCCCGGGTCGCGGCGATCCGCGAGGACATCCGCGCCGGCCGCTACGAAGTCCACCCCGATCGCATCGCCAGCGGCCTGCTGGCCAGCGTGCGCGACCTGCTCGATCCGGAAGCCCAGCCATGAACACGATGCTGCTCTACCTGCATGCCGAGAAGACCTGCGTCGAGGAATTCCTCGCCCTGCTCGACCGCGAAGAACAAGCCATGGGCAATGCCCGCTTCAGCGAGCTGACGGCGATCACCGACGAGAAGATCGCCTTGCTGGACCGGATGGCCACCCTGGACCGCCAGCGCGAGACCGCGCAGGTCGCGCTGGGCTTCGAACCCGGCCCCGCCGGTGCCGAAGCCGCCGCGGCGGCCGCCGGCGATGCCACGCGCCAGGCCTGGACCGCCCTGCTGGCACTGGCCGAGGACGCCAAGGCGCGCAACATGCACAACGGCTCGCTGGTCCACACGCACCTCGACTTCACCCAGCGCGCGCTGCACTTCCTGCAATCGAGCGTGCAGCTGTTCTACGGCCCCGACGGGGTGCGCAAGACGGCCGGCGGCCGCAACCGCCTGGCCCTGGGCTGAACCCGGTCGGCGCCCCCTGCGGGCGCCGATTCACTTGTTGGGGTTGAGCAGGGCCTTCGCGCCGGTCGCATGGCGCGAATAGACGCCGATCTGCGCCAGGCCCAGCGCCTCGACCAGCGAGAGTTCCGCCGTGTAGTGGCTGGCGAAGGTGGTCTTGAGCTCGGCCGCCACCCGCGCCTTGAGCTTCGCGGCGCCCTCGGGCCCGATCTTCTGCAGGAACGGGAACAGCAGCCAGCCCCCCATGCCCCAGGTCATTCCGAAACCGCGCGTGAATTCGGTCGGACCGCGGTCGAGCCCGCCGTAGATGTAGACCTGCTTGTGGGTGCTGGAGCCGTAGCGGCTGTATTCGGTGGCGGTCTTGTTGAGCGCCGCCTCCATGCAGGTCAGGATCTGCCCGGCCAGCTTGCCGCCGCCGATGGCGTCGAAGGCCAGCGTCGCGCCGGTGGCCACCAGTGCGTCGGTCAGGTCCTGCATGAACGTGGGCGATGCCGTGCTGCAGACGTATCTGGCGCCCAGGCCGCGAAGGATGTCTTCCTGTTCCTTCTTGCGCACGATGTTCACGAGATCGATGCCGTCCTTGAGGCAGATCCGGTTCAGCATCTGCCCCAGGTTCGAGGCCGCGGCGGTGTGGACCAGGGCCTTGTGGCCCTCGCGCCGCATGGTCTCGACCATGCCGAGCGCGGTCAGCGGGTTGACGAAGGCCGACGCGCCCTCGGCCGGCGTCTGGCCGTCGGCCAGCGCCATGCACTGGGCGGCGGCGATCGTGCGGTACTGCGTGTACATCGCGCCGCCCAGCACCGCCACGGTCTTGCCGAGCAGGGCCTGGGCTTCGGGTGCGGCCCCCGCGGCGACGACCACGCCGGCGCCTTCGTTGCCGACCGGCATCGACTGGTCCAGGCGCCCGGCCATGCTTTTCAGCGCGGCTTCGGGGATCTCGGCGCTGACGACCGGCCGCGACGCCGTGCCCGACGCCTTGGCGGTGCGCAGGTCGGCGGCTCCGAACAGCAGGCCGAGGTCGGACGGATTCATCGGCGCGGCCTCGACCCGGACGATCACTTCGTGGGCGGCCGGCTGGGCGATCGCCTCCTCGGTGAGCGACAGGGTGAGTTGGCCGTCGCGGCTGACGAGCGAGCGGATCTGGAGGGTGGTGGCGGGCAGTGTCATGGGGGAGTCTCCGGGCTGGGCGGCCAGTATAGGAGCCGCGACCCGCGCGCGCCCGGAACCCGTTCTCAGGGCGCCAGGTCGGCGGCGCCGGCGTCCGGATAGGCCAGCACGCGGTCGATCCGCTTGCCCTCGAGCGCCGCCACCTCGAAGCACCAGCCGGCGCAGTCGATGCGCTCGCCCACCTCGGGCAGCTGGCCCGAGACGAACATCAGCAGCCCGGCGACCGTGTTGTAGCGCCCGCGATCCTCCTCGGGCAGCTCGCGGATGCCCAGGCGGGCGCGCAGCTCCGACACCGGCATCAGGCCGTCGAGCTCCCAGACGCCGTCCGGCCGTTCGCGGGCCCAGGCTTCGTCATGGGTGGCCACCTGCAGTTCGCCGGTGATCGCTTCCAGCAGGTCGCGCGGCGTCATCAGGCCCTGCACCACGCCGTATTCGTCGACCACGAAGACCAGCCGGCCGGCGTGCGAGCGGAACTGTTCGAGCAGTTCCATGCCGGTCAGCGTCTCGGGCACGAACACGGCGGGCTGGGCGGCCTGCTCGATCGATCCCTCGTGCGCGGGGCCCAGCCGCAGCAGATGGGCCACGCTGATCACGCCGACCACGTCGTCGAGCGAGCCGCGGCACACCGGATACCAGGAATGGACCAGGTTCAGCGCCCCGGCGGCCGACACCTTCTGCAGGCTCTGGGCCACGCTCCAGGAGGCATCCAGCCATTCGATGTCGGCCCGCGGGATCATCAGCGAGGCCAGCCGCCGGTCGTCGAGGTGGAACACGTTGCGCACCATCTGGTGCTCGTGCATCTCGATCACGCCGGCGTCGACGCCCTCCTCCAGGCTGGCGGAGATCTCTTCCTCGGTCACCACCCGGGCGGCGTTCGAATCGATGCGAAGCAGCTTCAGCGTGGCGGCGGTGGCGCCCGACAGCAACAGCACGAAGGGCTTGGCGCCGGTGGCCAGGCCGCGCATCGGCCGGGCCACGAAGCGCGCCACCGGCTCGGGATAGAGCTGGCCGATGCGCTTGGGCACCAGCTCGCCGAAGATGATGGTGAAGAAGGTGATGCAGCTCACCACCACCGCGGTGGACGCGATGCTGGCGCTGCCGGCGCCCAGGCCCCAGGCCTGCATCTGCAGCGACAACGGCTCGGCAAAGGCCGCCTCGCCCACGATGCCGCTCAGCATGCCGATCGAGGTGATGCCGATCTGCACGCTGGACAGGAACTGCGTCGGATCCTCCATCAGCTTGAGCGCCGCCGCGGCGCCCGCATCGCCGGTCTCGGCCAGTGCAGCGAGGCGGGCGCGGCGGCTGGTGGACAGGGCCATTTCGGACATTGCGAACAACGCGTTGAGCGTGGTCAGCAAGGCCAGGAGAAAAACATCCATGAACGCGGGAGAGAATGGGGATCATGGCACTTTACTTGATCGGTGACGTGCAGGGCTGCGACGCGCCCCTGCAGCGCCTGCTGGACGACATCGCCTTCTCTCCCAGCCGCGACACCCTGGTGGTGCTCGGCGACCTGGTCAACCGCGGGCCGGCATCGCTCGCGGTGCTGCGGCGCATGCAGGCCTACGGGGCGGCCGCGCAGAGCCTGCTGGGCAACCACGACCTGCACCTGCTCGGGGTGGCCCACGGCGCGCGCAAGGCGGGCCGCAAGGACACGCTGCGCGACGTGCTCGATGCGCCCGACCGCGATGCGCTGCTCGACTGGCTGCGCCAGCAGCCGATGGCGCTGCACCGGCGCCTCGGCGGCGCCGACCTGCTGATGGTGCATGCCGGCGTGCTGCCGCAATGGAGCGTCGCCGACACGCTGGCCGCGGCCGCCGAACTCGAAGCGGTGCTGCGCGGGCCCTCGCTGCCCGACTTCCTGCAGACCATGTACGGCAACGAGCCGGCGCAATGGAGCGACGCCCTCTCGGGCAGCGCGCGGCTGCGGGTGATCGTCAACGCGCTGACGCGGCTGCGCTTCTGCAGCGCCGAAGGCGTGATGGAGTTCGACAGCAAGGACGGGGCGGCGGCGCCGCCGGCGGGCTTCATGCCCTGGTTCGACGTGCCCGGCCGGGCGAGCGCGGTCGCGACCGTGGCCTTCGGCCACTGGTCGACACTGGGCTGGAAGTCACGGCCCGACCTGCTGTCGACCGACACCGGCTGCGTCTGGGGCGGCTGCCTCAGCGCGGTGCGCATCGGGCCCAGCATGCAGGACCGCGAATTGATCCAGGTCGACTGCCCGCAGTCCCAGAAACCCGGCTGAGCCGCCGGGCATCAGCTGGGTTCGGCGGCCTTGAACAGCGCCGGCACCTTGCGCTTGGTCTTGATGTTGGCCGAGATGCCGCGAGACGGCGCGGCCTTGGCGGCGGCTTCCCAGGCCGGGGCGCCCTCGCGCTCGACCGGTGCCTCGTAGGGCTGCTCGAAGAACGGATCGCGCGGCGCCGAGGGCGCGCGGTGCGGACGGGTGCCGCGCACCGGCCGGCCTTCGGCGCGCTCGCGCGGGCGCTCGAGGGTGTCGAGCACGTCGCGGGCGTCGCCCGCCTCGCCCTCTTCGCGCCAGTGGCGGCGGCCGTCGTTGATGCGGCCGCGCGGGCGGTCTTCCTCGAATTCGACCGGCTCGAGCTCGATCTTCTTCTTGATCAGCTTCTCGATGTCGGCCACCAGGCGGACGTCGTTGCCGCCGCTGGCGAAGCTCACGGCCAGGCCCGAAGCGCCGGCGCGCCCGGTGCGGCCGATGCGGTGGACGTAGTCCTCGGCGTTGAACGGGATGTCGAAATTGAACACCGCCGGCACGTCCTTGATGTCCAGGCCGCGGGCGGCAACGTCGGTCGCCACCAGCAGGTCGACCTCCCCGGCCTTGAAGGCGGCCAGCGCCTTCAGGCGCTCGTCCTGGCTCTTGTCGCCGTGCAGCGCGGTGGTCTTGAGGCCTTCGCGCTCGAGCGAGCGCGCCAGCCGGGCACAGCCCAGCTTGCTGTTGACGAAGACGAAGGCCTGCGTGATGCCGCGCTGGCGGATGATCTGCTTGAGCGCGCGGCGCTTGTCGTCGTCGCTGACGCTGAAGAAGCGCTGCTCGACGGTGGAGGCGGTCTCGTTCGGCCGCGCCACTTCGATCGTGACCGGGTTCTGCAGGTAGCTGCCGGCCAGCCGCTTGATCTCGGGCGAGAAGGTGGCCGAGAACAGCAGCGTGGTGCGCTGCTTGGGCAGGTACGAGAGGATGCGCTGCAGGTCGGGCAGGAAGCCGATGTCGAGCATCCGGTCGGCTTCGTCGAGCACCACGTACTCGACCTGGTTCAGCACCGCGTTCTTGGCCTCGATGTGGTCCAGCAGCCGGCCCGGCGTCGCCACCAGCACCTCGACGCCCTTCTTGAGCTCGAGCGTCTGGGGCTTCATGTCGATGCCACCGAACACCACCGCGCTGCGCAGGTTGGTGTACTTGGCGTAGAGCGCGACCTGCTGCGCGACCTGGTCGGCCAGTTCGCGCGTGGGCAGCAGCACCAGCGCCCGCACCGGATGGCGCGCCGGCGAGGTCGAGCTGTTCTCGTGCTTGAGCATCCGCTGCAGCAGCGGCAGCGAGAAGGCTGCCGTCTTGCCGGTGCCGGTCTGCGCCGCACCCATCACGTCCTGACCCGACAGAACCACCGGAATGGCCTGTTCCTGGATCGGCGTCATGGTCTCGTAGCCCATTTCGGCGACGGCACGCGCGAGGGGTTCGGCCAGGGAAAGATTGGAGAAGGAGCTTGTCATTAAGCCTTCTATTGTCGCACTTTGGCGAAAAACGGCAGTGACAGCGCGGTGACCGGCCGTTTCAGCCCCCCGAAACTAGAGGGATTTGGCCGCGAAAGTGTCGCAATCCTGCATGTTCCCCGACTTGAACCCGGCCCCGAACCAGCGCTGGCGCTGGGCGCTGGTGCCGTGGGTGAAACTGTCGGGCACGATGGCGCGGCCGGCGGAGCGCTGCAGGGCGTCGTCGCCGATCTTCTGGGCGGCGTTCATGGCGGCCTCGATGTCGCCCGGGTCCAGCCACTGCTTGGACTGCTGCGAATGGTGGGCCCAGACGCCCGCCAGGCAGTCGGCCTGGAGCTCGACCCGCACGCTCAGGGCATTGGCCTGCGCCGGGCTGACCCGGCCGCGCATCTGGTCGACCTTGGCCGTGATGCCGAGTTCGTCCTGCACGTGGTGGCCGATCTCGTGCGCGATCACGTAGGCCTGGGCGAACACGCCGGGCGCGCCGAGCTGGCTCTTGAGGGTGTCGAAGAAGCCCAAGTCGATGTAGACCTTCTGGTCGCCGGGGCAATAGAAGGGCCCCATCGCCGACTGGCCGGTGCCGCAGGCGGTGGGCGTGGCGCCGCGGAACAGCACCAGGCGCGAGGGGGTGTAGCTGCCACCGTTCTGGCGGAAGATGTCGCTCCAGACCACTTCGGTGTTCTTGAGCACGGTCGAGACGAAGCGGGCCTCGGTGTCCTCGGGCGGCGGCTTGTGAGCCGGCCCCTGCTGCACCTGGGGCGCCTGCTCGCCGCCGCTCAGCAGGCCCAGCACGGTCAAGGGGTTGATGCCGAAGATCCAGCCGGCGATCAGCGCCACCGCCACCGTGCCGATGCCGACACTGCGGCCGCCGATGGGAAATCCGCCGCCGCCCCCGCCGCCGCCACGTCGATCCTCGACGTTGTCCGATTGTTCGTTGCCTTCCCACCGCATGACTCGCTCCTTGCCGTCTCCGGGACGGCTGTCGCGGAATGGTACGCGCTCAGCGCGCCGCCACGTAACCGACGTTCATCACGTCGCGGGAGGGTTTCTGCCGGGCCGGTGCGGCCGGCGCGGTCGCGGCCGCTGCGGCCGCCGCCGCCGCGTAATGGGCCTCGGCCTTGCGCACCTGCGACCGCGTCACCACGGCCATGGCCACCACCTGGACCAGCACCAACGCCGCCAGGGTCGCCAGCAGCAGCAGGCGGTAGGGATGGATCTCGCGAAGGCGCTGGAAAATCGGCATGTTCTCGTTCCTCGTGGCCCCGCGGACGCCGCGTGGGATGGAAGGAGAGAATGCCGGGGCGGGCCCTGGGGCACAGGTCCCGCAGCGCCCGATCGGCTGTAGGACCGCGCCGAAGACAGCCTGTCGGCGAACGACGGTCTCAGGCCTTGGGCAGCGTCACACCGCGCTGGCCCTGGTACTTGCCGCCGCGGTCCTTGTAGCTGACCTCGCAGACCTCGTCGCTCTCGAAGAACAGCACCTGGGCGCAGCCTTCGCCGGCGTAGATCTTGGCCGGCAGGGGGGTGGTGTTGCTGAACTCCAGCGTCACGTAGCCTTCCCACTCGGGCTCGAAGGGCGTGACGTTGACGATGATCCCGCAGCGCGCGTAGGTGCTCTTGCCCAGGCAGATGGTCAGCACGTTGCGCGGAATGCGGAAATACTCGACCGTGCGCGCCAGCGCGAAGCTGTTGGGCGGGATGATGCAGCTGTCGCCGTGGAAGTCGACGAAGCTCTTCTCGTCGAAGTTCTTCGGGTCGACCACGGTACTGTGGATGTTGGTGAAGACCTTGAACTCGGGCGCGCAGCGGATGTCGTAGCCATAGCTCGAGGTGCCGTAGCTGATGATGCGGTGGCCGTCCTGCTCGCGGATCTGGCCCGGCTCGAAGGGCTCGATCATGCCGTTCTTCTCGGCCATGCGCCGGATCCACTTGTCGCTCTTGATGCTCATGTCGGGGTCCTTCCTGGGGCCGCTATTCTAGGCAGCCCGCGGCGCTACCCCGCCTGGGAGATGACGGTGCGCTCGATCAGGCGGTCGTCGCCGAGCACGATCAGCGAGAACAGCAGCTCCTCGAGGTTGTTCGCCAGCCCGGTCTTGCGCGCCAGCAGGGGGGTGGCCTTCGGGTCGATCACCAGGAAGTCGGCCTCGCAGCCCGGCTGCAGGTTGCCGATGACGCCGTCGAGCCCGAGCGCCCTTGCCGCGCCGCCCGTGTGGCGCCACCACAGCTGCGACGGCGCGATGCTCACGCCGGGCTTGGTCTGCCCCTCGCGGCCCACGTAGTAGGCCGCCAGCATGGTCGCGAAGGGGCTGAAGCTGGTGCCGCCGCCGACGTCGCTCGCCAGGCCGTAGCGGTAGCCGATGCGGTCGGCGCCCTCGAAGTCGAAGAAGCCGCTGCCGAGGAACAGGTTGCTGGTCGGGCTGACGGCCGAGGCGGTGCCGGTGTCGCGCATCAGGCGGCGGTCGTCGTCGTCGAAGTGGATGCAGTGGGCGTACACGGCGCGCTCGCGCATCAGGCCGAAGCCGGCATAGACGTCCAGGTAGGAGCGCGCGTGCGGGAACAGTTCGCGCGCCCACTTGACCTCGTCCTTGTTCTCGGCCACGTGCGAATGGACCCACGTGTCGGGGTACTTGGCCGCCAGCTCGCCGGCGCCGCGCAGCTGCGCATCGGTGCTGGTGGGGGCGAAGCGGGGCGTGATGGCGTAGCCCAGCCGGCCCCGGTTGTGCCAGCGGCGGATCAGGGCCTCGGTGTCGACCAGGCTCTGCGCGGTCTGGTCGCGCACGCCGTCGGGCGAATGCCGGTCCTGCAGCACCTTGCCCGTGATCATGCGCAGCTGGCGCCGTTCGGCGGCCTCGAAGAAGGCCTGCACCGACTGCGGGTGCGAGGTCGCGAAGGTCAGGGAGGTGGTGACGCCGTTGCGCAGCAGCTCGTCGAAGAACACCTCGGCCACCTCGGCCGAGTGGGCCGGATCGGCAAAGCGGCTTTCGGCCGGGAAGGTGTAGTTCTCGAGCCAGGGCAGCAGGCCGTCGGCCGGCGCGCCGATGATGTCGGTCTGCGGAAAGTGGATGTGCATGTCGACGAAGCCCGGCGCCAGGATGCGTCCGGGCCAGTGCGTGACCGCCACGCCGGGGTGGCGCGCCGCGACCTCGGCATGGGCCCCGGCGTCCTGCACCCGCTGCCGGCCCTGGGCATCGGGGCCGACCACCAGCAGGCCGTCGGTGTCGAACAGCGCTTGGCCGGTGGCGTCGAAGCGCAGGAGGGAGGCTCGGTAGGCGTGCATGGCTCGGAGGGTAAGGCAGACGCGGCGGTATGCAATGTGCATGCGCATATGAAGGCTATATGTCACGAACGGGGCACCCGCCCGCCGGACGCCCGACCGGCCGCCGTCGACGCTCGAACATAATCCGGCACCCATGAAAGTGCTTCTCGTCGCGAACTACGAACCCGATGGCCAAAACAGCATGCTCGCCTTCCGGCGTGTGCTGGAGCGCGAGCTGCCCCGCCTGGGCTGCGAGGTGCGGGTGGCCGCCCCGTCGCAGCGGGTGCTGCGCTTCGCGCCCTCCGAGCGCTGGCGCAAGTGGTTCGCCTACATCGACAAGTTCGTGCTGTTCATCCCCTCGCTGGTGCGGCAGGCGCGCTGGGCCGACGTGGTGCATGTCACCGACCACTCCAACGGCATGTACATCCCCTGGGTCGACGGCCGCCCCAATGTCATCGCCTGCCACGACGTGATCGCGATCCAGGCGGCGCGCGGCATGGTCGCGGGCTGGCACGTGGGCCGCAGCGGCCGGCTGTTCCAGCGACTCATCGTGCGGGGACTGGCGCGCGCCGACGTGATCGCCTGCGCCTCGGACCTGACCCGGCGCGACCTGCTGGCGCTCGACGTGGCGCAGGCGTCCAAGGTGGTGCTGGCGCGGCACGGCCTGAACGACGAATTCGCGCCCCTGCCGCCCGCCGAGGCACAGGCCCTGCTGGCGGGGCTGGGCCTGCGGCCGCAGGAGCCCTACCTGCTCCACGTGGGCCTCGACCTGCCCCGCAAGAACCGCCGGCGGGTGCTCGAGACCTTCATCGCGCTGCACGAGCGGGCCGCCGCCGCGTCGCGGCCGGCCCTGGTGCAGCGGCTGGTCTTCGTCGGCCCGGACCTGGGGCCCGAGCTGGCGCAGCTGGCCCAGCGGCACGGCGTCGCCGACCGGGTCACCACCCTGCAGGGCCTCTCGCACGCCCAGATCCGCGCCGCCTATGCGGGCGCCACCGCCCTGCTCTTCCCCTCGCTGCAGGAGGGCTTCGGCTGGCCGGTGATCGAGGCGCAAGCCTGCGGCTGTCCGGTGTTCACCTCCGACCTCGCGCCCATGAACGAGATCGGCGGCGAGGGCGCGGTCTACGTCGACCCCGGTGACCCGCTGGCGATGGCCGAGGCCATCGAACAGGCGACGCCGCGCCTGGCCGAGCTGCGCCAGAAAGGGCTCGCCAACGCGGCCCTCTACACCCCGGGCCAGATGGCGGCCGCCAACGTCGCCGTCTACCGGCTGGCGATCGAGAAGCGCGAGGCGAAGCGATGAAGCGGCTGGCGGCGCTGGCGGTCGTCTTCCTGCCGTGGGCGCTGAAGCGCTGGCTGCTGCGCCGCGTCTGGGGCTACCGGATCGCGGACGGTGCGCGGATCGGGCTCTCGTACATCTTTCCGCACCACCTGGTGATGGAGGAAGGCGCCCGCATCGGCCATCTGAACGTCGCCATCCACCTGGAGCGGATGGAATGCGGGGCGCATTCGATCATCGAGCGCGCCAACTGGATCACCGGCCACCCGCTCGGTGGCGGGCACTTCGGCCACCGGCCCGGGCGCGATCCGGCCCTGGTGCTCGGCGCGCACGCCGCGATCACCAAGCAGCACATCATCGACTGCACCGACAAGGTCGAGATCGGGGCCTTCACGACCCTCGCCGGCTACCACTCGCAGCTCATCACCCACGGCATCCAAGTGGTGGACGGCCGCCAGGACTGCCAGCCGATCCGCATCGGCGCCTACTGCCTGGTCGGCACGCGGGTGATCGTGCTCGGCGGCGCCGCCCTGCCCGACCGCTCGGTGCTGGCGGCGGGCTCGGTGCTCAACAAGGCCCACGACGAGGAATTCGCGGTCTATGCGGGCCAGCCTGCGGTGCGGGTCAAGGGCATCGCCCCCGAGGCCGCGTACTTTCACCGGCCCCGGGGCTTCGTGGACTGAGGGTTCGCGGGCGCCAGGGCGCAGGCTCACAGGTAGCTCATCGTGAAGGTCATGCCGGTGTTGGCCGACCCGGCCCCCACCTGCGGGCCGGTCTGGTAGTAGCGCGCCCGCAGCGGGATCGTGTAGTCGCCGCCGGTGGCGGCGTTGTAGCCGCTCAGGGTCCTGGGCGTCCCCAGGGGGAACACGTTGCCGGCGCCATCGAGCAGCTGCAGGCCGACGCCGGTGGCGGTGGACGTGCCGTCCAGCGCCACCACGCTGTTCGCGCTGTTGACGATGGCGGTCACGGCATCGACCTGGTACTTGATCATGCCCAGTCCGGCCGGGCAGTTGTTCAGGCCGATCGCGAAGGTCTTCGAAGCCGTGGCCGAGCCCGGCCCGCCGAAGTCGGAAGTCTTGCTCGGCGGCATCGTCACGAGCACATCCGGCGTCTGGCAACTCAGCACCGTGACCTGGGTCGCGGCGGTGGTGAGGGTGACGATCATGGAGGTGTCATAGGCCCCGTTGGCAAAGGATTGCGCCTCGGCCACCGACGCGGGGCCGACCACGCCGGAAACGATCGGTCCGGTTTTCACCAGCACCGCGCGCAACTGGCCGCCATTCGGCCTGAGTTCGGTGGAGTTGCACAGCTGGCCCGTCTGCCGGGAGCCGGTCACCGGCACCCAGGCGGCCTGCCAGCCGCAGCCATTGGAATAGACCTTGGCACCCATGGCGATGCCGACGCCGGGCAGGTTGGTGTCGTACACCGGATAGGTCGCGCCGTTGTCGACGATCGTCACGCCCGATGCACCCGCCACCAGAGTCCTGAATGCCGCGCCGATGGGCTCCTGCACATTCGAGGAGCAGGTCCACCAGTTGGGCTCGGCCACGGTCGCCGCCCAGCCGCCCAGCAAGGTCCCCACGGCGGCATCGCGCGGCACCGCGACCGAGGCGGGCATGGGCACGGTCACTGTCCGCGCCGTTCCGGTGCAGGTCGTCGTCGCCTGCGCGCCGGACGACAGGACGATCAGTCCCAGTCCCACCAGCATGCCCATCACGCCGATTCGTCCAAGAAATTTCATTGCGGTTCTCTCCGTCATACACAGGTTCATCGGCAGGCGGCGTCCACGGCCGGATAGGACCCGGGGCGGGCGGCATCGCCGGGGGGCAAGGCATAGTCGAGCCGGCACGACGAGGCGGCGTCCTGGCCCCACCGGACCGTGAGCGTGCCGCGGTCGCTCTTCAGGCCGCGCGCGATGATCCGGCCCGCCTGGGCCACCGTTCCGACGTTGTGGCCCTCGGCGTCGAAGACCTCGGCGCCGAAAGGCAGCGGCGCGCCATCGCCGGCATCGACGCGCAGGAAGGCGGCCCGCCCGGCGTTGTCGGTGACGAACTGCACGACCAGCATCGCGCCCGCCGTCGGTGCCACGCGCTGCTCGGTGGCCTCGAGTTCCACGTTGATCGGCAGGCCCTTGGGATCGATCTCGATCTGGTTGCTCGCGAACGGCGTCAGGTTCGACACGACGGCATGGCCCCACGGGTCCACCCGCAGGCCGCTGCCGCCGGTGACGCGGGCGCCGCTCGCGTCCTTGGCCCGGACGATCGCGAGGGTGTCGCCCACGGTCGGCGTGAAGGCGACGCCGCCCGCGTAGGCCACCACGCCGCCCGAGACGCCGGCGCCGACCTGGGTGTAGTTGCTGCTTCGGCCCGCGCTGCCGGTGAAGGTGGCCAGCGGCGAGGCATACGCCGCGTTGGCGCCGAAACTGGTCGCGCTGCCGTCAGCGCCGCCGCTGTGGCCAGCGTTCAGCCCGTAGGTAAAGGCGTTGTCCTCGCCCAGCGCACCGGTCACGACCTGCTGCACGCCGTGGGCGCCGTTGGGCTCGCGCTGCAGGCTGGTCATCGCGGACGGCGCCTGCGGCCCCTTGCCCAGCGGCACGCTGAAATTCACCATCAGGCGGTTGTCCCACCGGCTGGCCAGCGGATCGTATTGCCGGACGGCGGAGACGCCGTAGTTGAGCCGCTTGTAGCGGTTGCTGTAGCCCAACTGGAACTGGGTATCGCTGCCGCTGCGGTTCCAGTAGTTCTGGCTCGAGGCGGAGACGAAGAACGAGCCGTAGCCCTCCGGCAGCCCCTGGTTCAGGATCAGCTGGAGCCGGCCGCGCTGGCTGTCCCTCCCGGCCAGGCCCGGCTCGCGGCCTTCCAGGTCACGCAGCGCCATGGCGTCGGCCAGGCTGAGATAGCCACGGCTGGAATAGCGGTAGGCGGCCACCGTCAGGTGGGTCTGGGTCGGTGCGACCAGCTTGCTGTAGCTCAGTCGCGCGCTGTGTCCGTTGCGGTCGGGCTGGTTCTGCAGACGCGTGCCGGCCTGGGTGATGTCGAAGCCGACAGCCCCGTAGTCGGTGTTCAGCGCGAGGCCGGCCAGGCCGGCCGAATAGCCCTGGGCCACCGTCAGCCCGCCGTAGCCCGTCAGCAGGTTGGTGAAGCCGTGCTGCACGGTGGCCTGGAGCATCGCCGGCGTGCGCTGCACGCTGGGGTTGCGGTACTGGCCCGCGGTCAGGCTGTAGCGCGTCACGCCCGGGCGCAGCGCGTTCACGGCGGCCGCGTAGGGCACCCTGGAGGTGTGAACGCGCCCATCGGCCTCGGTCACCACGACCTCGAGGTCGCCGCCGTAGCCGGTCGGATAGAGGTCGTCGATCTCGAAGGCGCCGGCCGCGACCGTCGTTTCGTAGAGGATGTTGCCGCCCTGGCGCACCTGCACGCGCGCGTTGCTGTTGGCGATGCCGCGCACGACCGGCGCGTAGCCGCGCTGCGATTCGGGATACATCCGGTCGTCGCTCGCCAGCTGGATGCCGCGAAAGCCCACGCTGTCGAACAGCCGGCCATCGGTAAAGGCCTCGCCCAGCACCAGTTGGCTCCTGATCGAGGTGATGCCGCGCTGGACATGGGTCTGCACGCTCTGGTAGCGCGTGCCGGCGTGGTCGCCGCTGCTCAGGTTGCCGTCATGGCGAAAACGCCACGCGCCCAGGTTGACGCCGCCGTTCAGTCCCACGTAGCCGCGCGTCGATGCGAGCCCCTGCGACTCGGCGCGGTAGGTGCTGGCGTTGTATTGCAGGCGGGCGGCGGTCACGCCGTCGTCCCAGTACTTCGGGTCGACGTAGCCGCGCGCCCGGCGCGACAGCGCGATCTGCGGCACGGTCAGGTCGAGCCGCTGTTCGCCGTTGTCGAAAACCGCGGTGGCGGCCTCGATCAGTTCGGGCAGGGTCGCGCACGCCTCGGCGCCGGCTTCCAGGCGCCCCTGGGCACCGGCCCCGAGCTTGCCCAGGTCGACGCCGATGCGCTCCAGCATCGCGCGGTCGAAGCACGGCTGCACATCGCTGCCGTCCGCGCCGACCGGCCGCAGCACCACTTCCCCGCGGCCGAGCCAGCTCTGGTTGACGTAGAGGTCGGCGCGGTGCGTGCCGGCCAGTGCCGCGTTGCCCTTGTTGAAACGGGTGAAGTCGATCCGGGCACCGCCCGGCTGCTGCAGAAACAAATCGCTGAACTCGACCTGGGCCACCCGTTGCACGGCCGGGTCCGCGGCCGCGCAGGCGCCGGCGAACAGCCCCAGCACCAGCGCGCTGGTGGGACGCAAGCGGAACAAGGAAGTGGGATGTGGATTCTTCTTCTGCATCGATGGAAGGGGCGAACGAGGACAAGGCGCCGCCCTGCCGGCATGCGCGGCATTCCAAAGGCGGTGCTGCTTCGGGTGTTGGGCGCGCGGGGCCTCCGGGCCCGGCGCAGGCTGGCGTCGACCTAGGGGGCAGCCAGGGGCGCCTCGCCCCGGGTGGCACCGCCGTGGTCGTTGACGGCGTGATAGCGGACCTTGGCATCCGCACCCCGGGGTGCGTCGCCGGTGAGCGGGAACACCATCGTCTGGCCCGGAGCGATCATCTCGCCGTCGTCGAAGCGGGCGGTCTGGCCTCCGCCCACCAGCTCCAGCGAAGCGAACGAGACGTGGTAGGGCGTGGGGTTGCGCCCTTCGAGCGCCACCCGCGAGCCGGTTTCCACCCGGCGCCAGCGGACCTGCGCCGGCGCGTCGTTCGCCAGGCCCTGCAGCCCCGCGGGCCGGAAGAACAACTTGATGCGGGAGCGAAAAGCCATCTGCAGCTTGTTGACCTCGCTGTCCTCGGCGCCGGGCTTCGGCGGGACTTCGAGCACGTTGAGCCAGAACACGGACTCCCGGTCCTGCGGCAGCGCCTCGCCGGTGTGGAGGATGCGCAAGGTCTGCGCCTTGCCGGGATCGATGCGCGCCACCGGCGGCGCCACGGCGAAGGGGACGTCGATGGAGGAAGGGCTGGCCTTGGGGTCGCCCTTGTCGATCCAGGCCTGCGTCAGCGCCGGCGCTTGGCCTTCGTTGCCGAGCTTGACCGTGGTCTCGCGATCCTTGGCCTGGTAGATGATCCGCGTGGCCGCGATGACGACGGACGCCTGCGCCTGCAGGGCGCAGGCGCAGGCGAGCGCCAGCACGCCGCCGGCCCATGCGGTCTTGATCGTTCGTTTCATGAGGAAGGCGGATCGGCCAGCGCCGAGCCGCGGGAGAAAGGGAGCAGGGAAGCGGGGTCGGCCATGGGCATGCCCGCCGCCCCGCCAAGGCTGCGCCGATGCGCGGCGCCCGTCAGGGCGCCACGCATGGCCGCAGATCACTGATAGACGATGGTGTACATCACGCTCGAGTCGGCGGCGCCGGCGGTGGCCGTGCCGGTCGACACGTATTGCGCGAAATACGGCAGGGTGGCCGAGCCGGCGCTGATCGGCGCCGACTTCGAATTCTGCGAAGCCTCGGCGAAGCCGGCCTTGATCTCGGTGAGGTCGCCGTTCAGCAGGCCGATCTGCACGTTGGTTGCCCCGCCCGCGTCCAGCTTCAGGTTGCCGGTGACGCCGTCGGTGGTGACGCCGGGTTCGAAGTAGGCGCGCGCGTTGCCGCTGTCGGGCGTGCAGTTCGTGAGTGCGATGGTGAAGGGCGTGCGGCCCGCGGTCTGGCCGGCGGTCGACAAGGTGGTGACGGCCACGGTCGGCAGCGTCACCGTGAAGTCCTTGGCGCCGGAGCCATTGCCATTGATCGTGCAGGTCTGGGCCGTGATGTTGCCCTTGAAGGTGATGGTGCCATCCCCGTTGTCGGCGGCCGATGCGAGTTGTGAAACGAGGGCCGTGCCGGCAACGGCGAGAGCGGCGAGGAACTGGGGGGTCGTTTTCTTCATGGTGCGGAAACAGTCGATTCGTCTGGAAAATGAAAGCGGAGGGACGGGGCCACAGTGGCCTCGCTTCCCTCCGCCAGATCCGGATTGAATCGAATTCGCTCTCGCGCGCCTATGAGAAAGCTCCGAAAGCGAGAGCCCGGCTGCCGCGCCGCGGCTCAGGGCGCCTTGCGTGCGACGCGCCCCTGCACGCCCTCGGCCAGCCAGTTCATGTGGAGGACCTGCTCGTCGTCCAGGCCCTGCCCCTTGGCGATCACGACCCGGCCCTCGTTGTCGCGCACGTCGGCCGCCACGGCCTGGAAGGGCTTCAGCCTGCCGGTGGCGATGTCCTGCTGGCGCGCCATCACTTCGTCCTGCACGGCCTTGGGCACCTTGGAGCCGAAATCACCGACCCGGATCATGCCCTCCTTGACGCCACCCCAGACGTTGCCGCTTTTCCAGCTGCCGTCGAGCACGGCTCGGGCGCGCTGCGTGTAGTAGTCGCCCCACTGGTGCGTGACCGCGACGACCTGGGCATCCGGCGCGACCTTGCGCATGTCGGAGTGGTAGGCGACGGCCAGCTTGCCGCGCTCCTGCGCCGCCGCCATCACGGCGGTCGAGCCGGTGTGGAAGGCGATCACATCGACGTCCTGGTTGAACAGCGCCATGGCCGCCTCGCGCTCCTTCGGCGGGTCGAACCAGACGTCCAGCCACACCACCTTGACCCGCGCCTGCGGGTCGACCGAACGCATGCCCAGCGTGAAGGCGTTGATGCCCTGCAGCACCTCGGGGATCGGGAAGCCCGCCACGTAGCCCGCGACGTGGGTCTTTGTCATGCGGCCGGCCGCGACACCCGCGAGGTAGCGGCCTTCGTAGTAGCGCGCATTGGCGGTCGCGACGTTGGGCGCCGTCTTGTAGCCGGTGATCGACTCGAACTTCACGTCCGGAAAGTCGCGCGCCACCTTCAAGGTCGGCTCCATGTAGCCGAAGCTCGACGTGAAGATCAGCTTGTTGCCCTGCTGCGCCAGGTCGCGGATCACGCGCTCGGCATCGGCGCCCTCGGCCACGTTCTCGACGTAGGTGGTCTTGACCTTGCCGGCCAGTGCGGCCTCGACGGTCTTGCGTCCGTTTTCGTGCTGGCGCACCCAGCCGGCATCGGTGACGGGGGCGACATAGACGAAGCCGATCTTCAGCGGATCGGCCTTCGGCGCAGGTTGGGAAAAAGCTGGAAGAAAGCAACAAGCGGCCGCGAGCGCGGCTGCGAGGTTTTTATACATGGTAGTCCTCTACATGGCCCCGGAATGGAAAAGGCGCCGCGGGGCGGCGGCGCCGGGGCCATTTTACCGGAGCCGCCGCAGCGGGCGCGGCACGGCAGAATGCGAGGCACGAAGGATGGGCCCTCATGCACCGATCACCCCGATCCGCCAGCCGCCGGAAACACCTCGCATGGCGCTAGACGCCAGCCTGCCGGCCGCGGATCCGGCCGCCGAGGCCGAGCGCCAGTCGCGCGATCGGCGCCGCCTGCTGCGCTTCCTGCTGCGGCTGGGCCACCTGCTGCTGGCCACCGGGGCCGCCGCCGGCGTGGTCGAGACCAGCCTGCGGCGCGTGGCCCAGACCTACCAGGTCGAACACTTCAACGCCCTGGCGCTGCCCACCGTGGTGTTCGTGAACTTCACCGACGAGGAATCGCAGCAGATCGAATTCACCGCCGAGCAGGGCCTGGTGCTGCGCTTCGACCAGATCGAGGCCACCTACGAACTGGCGCGCGACGCCGAACAGGCACCGATCGACCCCAGCGACGGGCTCCGGCGCATCAACGAGATCCTCTCGATGCAGCCGCGCCTGGGCCTGGCCTGGGGCGTGCTCGGCCATGTGCTGGTGACGGTGGGCATCGCGCTGGTGCTGCGGCCCTCGATCGACGTCGTCACGGCCGCCGCCTTCTTCGGCGGCGTGGTCGGGGTGCTCAAGGTGCTGGCGCGCAACCGCGGCATCATCACCACGCTGCTGCCCACGGTGGCCGCCTTCGTGGTGGCGCTGGTGTCGCTGCTGGCCGCGCAGCATGGCTTCGCGGCCAGCCCGATCTACGTGCTGGTGGCCTCGCTGGTGACCTTCCTGCCCGGCGGCACCCTGGCCATCGCCACCATCGAACTGGCCTACGGCGACGTCGTCTCGGGCGGTACCCGCTTCGTCTCCGGCCTGCTGCAGCTGGTGTTCCTGGTGCTGGGGATGCTGGCGGCGGCCTCGATCGTCGGCCTGCCGCCCGACACCCTGCTCGCGCCGGTGCCCGACACCGCCGTGCGGGCCTGGGCGCCGTGGCTGGGCGTGCTGCTGTTCGGCGTCGGCCACACGCTGCACTATTCGGCCCGGCTGCGCACCCTGCCCTGGCTGCTGGCCCTGCTGTGCGTGGCCCAGGCCGGCCAGTTGGCCGGCAACGCGGTGTTCGGCGGCTACATGAGCGGCCTGTTCGCCGCGCTGCTGATCACGCCGGCCTCCTACCTGGTCCAGTACCGCCTGGGCGGACCGCCCTCGATGGTGACCTTCACGCCGGCACTGTGGCTGCTGGTGCCCGGCTCGCTGGGCCTCATCGGCATGGCCGAGCTGGTCGGCAACGACCGGCTCGCGGGGGCCGAGAACTTCGTCACCACGCTGCTGTCGATCGTCGCCATCGCGCTCGGCTCGGTGCTCGGCACCGGCATCTACAACGCGCTCTTCGACCCGGTGCTGCAGCGCGCCGGCACCATGGCCGACGCGATGCTGCGCTACCTGCGGCTGCGGCGCTGAGCCGCCGCCGCTCAGCCACCGGTCGCGCTGCCGCGCACCGCCTCGCGCATCAGGTCGGCCAGCCGCGCCACCGGCGCTTCGGGCCGGGCCTGTGCGCGCGCCATCGACAGCGCGATCTGAGGCAGGGCCGGCAGGCCGGTGCCCGAGCGGTCGAGCACACGCACGTGGGGCGGCAGCCCGAAGGCCGGACGGGCCGACAGCCCGAGCCCGGCCGACGTCGCGGCCCACAGCGCCGCCAGGCTGGCGCTGGTGAAGACATGGCGCCACGGAATGCCCGCACGGTCGAGCACCGTGGTGACGATCTCGCGCAGCGGGCATGGCGCGTCGACCATCACCAGCGGCAGCGGCTCGCGCGACTGGCGCGGGCCGGCGCGCTGCAGCTCGGTCCACCAGGCGGTGTCCAGTGCGGCGGGCGCGGCAGGCGCGATCCATTGCAGCGGCAGGCGCACCAGGTGCTCGGCATGGTCCAGCGGGGCGCTGCCCGCCACTTCCCAGGTCAGCGCCAGGTCGAGCTGGCCCAGCGCCAGGCGCTCGCGCAGCTCGGCGCTGCGCGCCACGCAGGCCTCGACGCGGACCCGGGGATGGGCCCGCGCGAAACGGCCGAGCACGCCCGGCAGCAGGCTTTCGCCCAGGTCTTCCTGCAGGCCGAGCCGGACCCAGCCTTCGAGGTCGGCGCCACGCATCGCGGCCGCGGCCTCGTCGTTGATCTCGAGCAGGCGATGGGCGTAGGCCAGCAGGGTCTGGCCGGCGTCGGTCAGCTGGAGGCCGCGGCCGGCCTTGCGCAGCAGCGGCGTGCCGGCCTGGCTTTCGAGCTTCTTGAGCTGGGCGCTCACCGCCGAGGTCGAGCGGCCGAGCTTGTCGGCCGCCCGGGCGTAGCTGCCGAGGGCCACGCCGGTCGAGAAGCTGCGCAGCACGTCGAGGTCGAACAACACGTGGGTCATGGTCAATCGTCCCATTTTTATGGATGGACAGTTGATTATTTTCTGATTTTCAAAAGCTTTGCGCGAGCGGACACTGCGCCGCATGATCCAAGCCCCCTCCCTGTCCGCCACCTCGTCGCACCGCTGGAAGGTGCTCACCGCCGGCGTCGCCGCCAACGCGGCGTTCTCGGTCGCCTTCAGCGGCATCCCGATGACCGCCGTGCTGATGCGCTCGGGCTACCGGCTCGACAACGCCGCGCTGGGGCTGGTGCTCGGGCTGATGGGCCTCGGCATCGCCGTGAGCGAACTGCCGTGGGGCCTGCTGACCGACCGCTGGGGCGACCGGCCGGTGCTGCTGACCGGGCTCGGCGCCACCGCCTTGGCGCTGCTGGCGATGGCGCTGCTGGCCGCGCCCACGCCGCAGCATGTGCCCGGCCTCGGCTGGCTCGGTGCCGGCCTGCTCGGGGTCGGGCTGCTGGGCGGCAGCGTCAACGGCGCCAGCGGCCGGGCGGTGATGAGCTGGTTCGCCGAGGGCGAGCGAGGGCTGGCCATGAGCATCCGCCAGACCGCGGTGCCGCTCGGCGGCGCGATCGGCGCACTGCTGCTGCCGGCGGTCGCGCTGCGCTTCGGCTTCGCCGCGATGTACGCCCTGCTGGCCGCGCTGTG
The DNA here is from genome assembly GCF_030316845.1 of Variovorax davisae. Lineage (GTDB taxonomy): Bacteria > Pseudomonadota > Gammaproteobacteria > Burkholderiales > Burkholderiaceae_C > Variovorax > Variovorax davisae. The sequence goes on along the minus strand of NZ_JASZYS010000002.1, from coordinate 612,005 downwards.
CGCGCTGAGCGCCCTGCTGGCCTGGGCCTGGGTGCACGAGCCCTCGACGGTGGCGGCGCGCGCAGCATCGCCCGCGGGCGCGATCGCCGCGCGCTCCATCGGCCCGCTGCGCGATGCCCGCGTCTGGCGGCTGGTGGCGGGCATCGGCATCCTGTGCGCGCCGCAATTCGCGGTGCTGTCCTTCGGCACCGTCTTCCTGCACGATGCCGGCCATGCCGGCCTGGCCGAGATCGCGGCCGCGATGACGGCGGTGCAGGTCGGTGCCATGGCGATGCGCGTCTGGAGCGGCCGCTGGACCGATCGCCGCAGGAACCGGCCGGCCTACCTGCGCGCCTGCAGCCTGCTGAGCGCGGCGCTGTTCGCCGCGCTGGCGGGCTTGGCGTGGGCCGGCGAAGGTGCGGCCGGGACCTCAGCCACGCTGCGCGCCCTGTGGATCGGGCTGCTGGCCGCGAGCGGCATCTGCGTCTCGGCCTGGCACGGGGTGGCCTACACCGAGCTGGCCACCTTGTCGGGCGCGGCGCGTGCCGGCACGGCGCTCGGCATGGCCAACACCAGCGTGTTCCTGGTCTGCTTTGTCACGCCGCTGAGCATTCCGCATCTGCTCGCGCTCCAGGGCTGGCCGCTGGTGTGGCTGGTGGCCGCGGCCTGCGCGGGTGCGGCCCTGCCGCTGCTCGCGGCGCCGGCGAAGGCCGCTCAGGCGAAGGCGTCGAAGGCCGCGTTGAGCCGCTCGACATAGGCGCGCTTGGCCGCCGCATCGACGAAGCTGCCCTCGAAGCTGTTGGCCGCCAGCTGCCAGGCATGCTGCGCCGTCAGTCCGGTGGCGGCGAAGGTCTCGATGAAGTTCTGGTTCATGTAGCCGCCGAAATAGGCCGGGTCGTCGGAATTCACCGTGGCCACCAGGCCGCCGTCGAGCAGCGCGCGCAGGTTGTGCTGGCCGAGGTCGGGGAACACGCACAGCTTGAGGTTCGACAGCGGGCAGACGGTCAGCGGAATGCGGTCCTCGGCCAGCCGCTTCATGAGCGCGGCGTCCTTGGTGCTCTGCACGCCGTGGTCAATGCGCTCGACCTTGAGCACGTCGAGCGCGCTCCAGACATAGGCCGGCGGCCCCTCCTCGCCGGCATGGGCGACCAGATGGAAGCCGAGCTCGCGGCAGCGGGCGAACACGCGGGCGAACTTCTCGGGCGGATGGCCGAGCTCGCTCGAATCGAGGCCGACGCCGATGAAGCGGTCCCTGAAGGGCAGCGCCTGTTCGAGCGTCGCGAAGGCCTCTTCTTCGCTGAGGTGGCGCAGGAAGCACAGGATCAGTTCGGCATCGACGCCGAGTTTCGACTTGGCATCGACGCAGGCCCGGTGCAGGCCGTCGATCACGGTCTGCATCGCCACGCCGCGCTCGGTGTGGGTCTGGGGATCGAAGAACATCTCGGTGCGGATCACGTTGTCGGCCGCCGCCCGCTCCAGGTAGGCCCAGGCCATGTCGTAGAAGTCCTGCTCCTTCAGCAGCACGCTGGCGCCGGCGTAGTAGATGTCGAGGAAGGTCTGCAGGTTGGTGAAGGCGTAGGCGGCGCGCAGGTCCTCGACGCTGGCGTAGGGAATGGCGACGCCGTTGCGCTGCGCCAGCGCGAAGATCAGCTCGGGCTCGAGCGAGCCCTCGATGTGGATGTGCAGCTCGGCCTTCGGCATGGCGCGCAGCAGCGCGGGCAGGCGGTCGGCGGCGATGTCGCGCACGGTGCGGGGGAGGATGGTCATCAGCAGACTCCGAAGGTGATGCCACGCATTTTGAGGTGGCGGCGGTAGAGGGACGAGGCCTTGTCGGCCACGGTGTGGAGCTCGGCCCGCAGGTCGAGCGGCAGGCGCTTGGGGCTTTGCGATTCGAGCACCGGCTTGTCCTGCAGGAAGATGGTGTCCTGGAAGGCGCGCACCGAGGCCGCGTCGCGCTCGAAATCGGAGGTGGCGAAGCGGAACCAGACCCGGCTGCGCTCGGCATCGACCGGGCAGATCTGCAGTGCGATCGACTCGCGGTAGCCCTCGATGCCGACGCTCGAAGCCTCGGGCACCTTGGTCAGCACCGCCGCATAGGGCGCCGTGACCTCGTAGCCGTATTCGACCTGCGCCGGCGCGGTCGAATGGGCCGTGGACTGCGGCTGCCAGGCCTTGCAGCCGGTCGCGCGCAGGCCGTCGGGGGTGGCTTCGACGCGGTAGTCGTCGATCACGGCCATCTCGCGCGCGCCGAGCCAGCCTTCGTGCACGAAGCCGAAGTGCGCCATGTCGAGGAAGTTCTCGACCAGGCGCGGGGCGCTGGTCTCGACGTCGTAGGGGCCGCAGCTGATCTTGCGCATGCCCGCGTCGGCCTCGGCCTCGAAGGCGGGCAGCGCCGCATCGCCCTCGCCTTCGAGCCGGACCCACACCAGGCCCTGGGCCTCGATGGCGGCATGCGTCGCGGCACGGTGCGTGGCCGGCGGCACGAAGTCCGGCAGCGCCGGAACGTACGTGCAGCGGCCGCCGGCCTCGAAGCGCCAGCCGTGGTAGGGGCATTCGAGGACCGCGCCGCCCTCGCAGGCGACGACCCGGCCGAGCGAGAGCTGCGCCCCGCGATGCGGGCAGCGGTCGGCCCAGGCATGGACGGCACCGGCGGCATCGCGCCACAGCACCAGCTTGTCGCCGAGCAGGCGCACGGCCACGGGCGCCGAGGCGACTTCGTCGGCCAGCACCACCGGGTGCCAGAGTTGTCTTTCGATCATCATGGGACTCAAATGAAAAAGGGTTGCCCGAGGACAACCCTTCCGACCGGGAATCCGGTTCGTCGACTTACTTCTTGTCGCCGCCCGGCACCTTGCCTTCGACGCCCTTGACGTAGAAGTTGACGCCGCTCAGGAACTTGTCGTCGGCCACGGCACCGGCCGCCACCACTTCCTTGCCGTCCTGGTCGACGATCGGGCCCTTCCAGATCGAGAAGCTGCCGTCCTTCAGGCCCTTCTTGACTTCCTCGACGCGGGTCTTGGCCTCGGCCGGCACGTCCTCGGCGATCGACACCAGGTCGATCGCGCCTTCCTTGACGCCCCACCAGGTCTGGCCGGTGGTCCACTTGCCGTCCAGCATGTCCTGGGTGGCCTTGGTGTAGTACGGCGTCCAGTTGATGATGGCCGAGGCCAGGTGGGCCTTCGGGCCGTAGGCGGTCATGTCGGAGTCCCAGCCGAAGGCGCGCTTGCCCTTTTCCTGCGCGGTCTTCAGCACGGCCGGCGAGTCGGTGTTCTGGAACAGCACGTCGGCGCCGCCGTTGATCAGCGCGGTGGCGGCCTCGGTCTCCTTGGGCGGGCTGAACCATTCGTTGACCCACACCACCTTGGTCGAGATCTTCGGGTTGACCGACTGGGCGCCCAGCGTGAAGCTGTTGATGTTGCGCAGCACCTCGGGGATCGGCACCGAGCCGACCACGCCCAGCGTGTTGCTCTTGGTCATCGAGCCGGCGATCACGCCGGCCATGTAGGCGCCTTCGTAGGTGCGGCTGTCGTAGGTGCGCATGTTCTCGGCCGTCTTGTAGCCGGTGGCATGCTCGAACTTGACGTCCTTGTTGTCGCCCGCGACCTTGAGCATCGGCTCCATGTAGCCGAAGGTGGTGCCGAAGATCAGCTTGTTGCCCTGGCCCACCAGGTCGCGGAACACGCGCTCGGCGTCGGCGCTCTCGGGCACGCTCTCGACGAAGGTGGTCTTGATCTTGCCGCCGAATTCCTTCTCGATCGCCTTGCGGGCGTTGTCGTGCGCGAACGACCAGCCGCCGTCGCCGACCGGGCCGACATAGGCGAAAGCGATGTTCAGCGGGGCCGCCGGCGCGGGTGCCGCGGCGGTGGGAGCCGGTGCAGCCGGCGCCGCGGCCGGGGCTGCTGCTTCTTCCTTCTTGCCGCAGCCGATGAGGGCGGCCGAAGCGACCGCGGTCAGGGCAGCCAGCTTGAGCAGGGAACGCTTGTTCAGATCATTCATTGTTCGAAATCCTCGAAGGACAGGTTGGCGGAGAAACAAAAGGAAACGCAATTATGAGCCGGGGTAGAAGGGTTTCCCAATCGAAGCCGGCATGTTGACGCGGATAAACGCCGGGTTGCGCGAGATCAGCGCCAACACCACGATCGGCGCGATGTAAGTCAGCATGCTGAGGAACTGGCTCGGGATGTCGACCCCGGTGCTCTGCAGGTGGAAGCCCAGCATCGACACCCCGCCGAACAGGTAGGCGCCGAGCAGCACCCGCACCGGCCGCCAGGTGGCGAACGTGGTCAGGGCCAGTGCGATCCAGCCGCGGCCGGCCACCATGCCCTCGACCCACAGCGGCGTGTAGACGGTCGACAGGTAGGCGCCCGCCAGCCCGCACAGCGCGCCGCCGGCGATCACCGCCAGGAAGCGGATGCGCCGCACCGGATAGCCCAGCGCGTGCGAGGATTCGGGCGACTCGCCGACCGAGCGCAGCACCAGGCCGGCGCGGGTGCGGTAGAGGAACCAGATCAGGCCGATGGTCAGCAGCACCGCGAAATAGACCATCGGGTGGTGGCGGAACAGCGCCGGCCCCACCAGCGGGATGTCGCCCAGCACCGGCAGCGCGTAGGACACGCTTTCGGGCAGCTTGGCCTGGACGAAGTTGATGCCCGCGAAGGCCGAGAAACCGACCCCGAACAGGCTCAGCGCCAGCCCGGTGGCGTACTGGTTGGTGTTGAGCCAGATCACCAGCACGCCGAAGAAGGCGGCCAGCAATGCCCCGGCCGCCATGCCGGCCAGGAAGCCGAGCCAGGTGTTGTGCGTGACCACCACGGTGGCGAAGCCGGCGATGGCAGCGCACAGCATCATGCCCTCGGCGCCGAGGTTGACGATGCCCGCCTTTTCGTTGATCAGCAGGCCCAGGGCGGCAATGGCCAGGACCGTGCCGGCGCTGAGGGTGGAGCCCAGCAGCAGTGCGTAGCTTTCCATCATGCGGCTCCTTCGGTGGGACGGGCGACCGGTGCCGTGAGCGGCGTGCTGGCCTGCAGCGAACCGGTCCCGGAGGTCGAGGCGATCACCTTGACCGCCGCCTTGCGCCGGATCCGGTAGGCGATCAGCGTATCGCAAGCCAGCAGCGTGAACAGCAACAGGCCCTGGAACACGCCGGTCAGCGACTTGGGCAGGCCGAGCCGCGACTGGGCCAGCTCGCCGCCGATGTAGAACATGCTCATGAGGATGGCAGAAAAGATCATGCCGACCGGGTGCAGCCGGCCGACGAAGGCCACGATGATCGCGGCGAAGCCGTAGCCGGCGGGAACATAGGGCGTGAGCTGGCCGATCGGGCCCGCCACTTCGAGCGCGCCCGCCAGGCCGGCCGCGCCGCCCGAGACCAGGAGCGCGATCCAGACCGCGCGCCGGGCCGAGAAGCCCGCATAGCGCGCGGCCGCCGGGGCCAGTCCGCCGACCTGCTGGGCGAAGCCGGCCCGGGTGCGGAACAGGAACACCCACAGCGCGGCAGAGCCGGCCAGCGCGATCAGCAGGCCGATGCTCACGCGCGAGCCCTTGATGAGCCGCGGGATCTGGGTCACGGCCTCGAAGGTCTTGGTCTGCGGGAAGTTGTAGCCCTGGGGGTCTTTCCATGGGCCGTAGACCATGTAGCCCAGCAGCAGCACCGCGACGTAGACCAGCATCAGGCTCACCAGGATCTCGTTGGCGTTGAACTTGTCGCGCAGGAAGGCCACGATGCCGGCCCAGACCATGCCGCCCAGGATGCCGGCGACCAGGATCGCGGCCACGATCCACGACCCGGTCTGCTTGTCGGCCAGCAGCGCGACGCCGCCGGCGCAGATGGCGCCGAACACGAACTGCCCTTCGGCGCCGATGTTCCAGACGTTGGAGCGGAAGCACACGGCCAGGCCGAGCGCGATGATCAGGAGCGGCGTCGCCTTGACCATCAGCTCGCCCAGCGCGTAGCCGCTCTTGATCGGCTCCCAGAAGAAGACCGCCAGGCCCTTGACCGGGTCCTTGCCGAGCAGGGCGAACAGCACCATGCCGATCAGCACCGTGATCAGCAAGGCCAGGATCGGCGAGCCGTAGCTCCAGAAACGAGAAAGCTGCGGGCGAGGTTCGAGCTTAAGCATGGGCCACCTCCGTGGACTTGTCCCAAAGGCCGCTCATCCATTCGCCGATCTGCGGCACCGTGGCGGCGGCGCGATCGATCGAGGGCGACAGGCGGCCCTTGGCGATGACGTGCAGGCGGTCGCAGATCTCGAACAGCTCGTCGAGCTCCTCGCTGACCACCAGCACCGCGCAGCCGGCGTCGCGCAGCGCCAGGATCTCGCCGCGGATCAGCGCCGCAGCGCCGACGTCCACGCCCCAGGTCGGCTGCGAGACGATGAAGATCTTCGGGTCGGCGTCGATCTCGCGCCCGACGATGAATTTCTGCAGGTTGCCGCCCGACAGCGAGCGCGCCGCCGCGTTCGGCCCGCCGGCCTTGACGTTGAAGCGCTGGATGATCTTGCTGGCGTGCTGCTGCAGCGCGCCGGTCCGGATCCAGCCGCCCTTGCCGACCGCGTTGCCGCGGGTCAGCAGCATGTTCTGCGCCAGTCCCAGGGTCGGCACGGCGCCGCGGCCCAGCCGCTCTTCGGGCACGAAGTGCAGCCCCAGCGCGCGCCGCCGGCGCGGCCTGAAGTGGGCCGCCGGCTGGCCGAAGACCTCGATCATGCGGGCCTCGGCCCGCGTGTCCTCGCCCGACAGGGCGTAGAGCAGTTCCTTCTGGCCGTTGCCCGAAACGCCCGCGATGCCCACCACCTCGCCGGCGCGCACGTCCAGCGAGATGCCGTCCAGGTCGACGCCGAACTGGTCCTCGCGCGCCAGGCTCAGGCCCTTGACCTGCATCGCCACCGCGCCCGCATGGATCGGCCGGTGCGTGAGCGGCGGCGGCTCGGCGCCGATCATCAGCCGCGACAGCGATTCGTTCGATTCGTTCTGCGGATTGCAGACGCCCGTGACCTTGCCGCCGCGCAGCACCGTGCAGGCGGTGCACAGCTCGCGGATCTCGTGCAGCTTGTGGCTGATGTAGAGGATGCTGCAGCCTTCGGAAGCCAGCTTCTTGAGCACCACGAACAGCTTCTGCACCGCCTGCGGCGTCAGCACCGAGGTCGGCTCGTCGAGGATCAGCAGCTTGGGGTCGGTCAGCAGCGCGCGGATGATCTCGACCCGCTGCATCTCGCCGACCGACAGCGTGTGGACCGGCCGCGCCGGGTCGATGTCCAGCCCGTATTCGGCCGCCTTGGCCTGGACCCGGCGCGCCACCTCGGCCAGCGCCAGGCTCTTGTCCAGCCCGAGCCAGACGTTCTCGGCCACGGTCAGGGTGTCGAACAGGGAGAAATGCTGGAACACCATGCTGATGCCCAGCGCCCGCGCCTCCTGCGGGTTGCGCACGTTGACCGGCTGGCCGTTGAACATCACGCTGCCCTCGTCGGGCTTGACCGAGCCGTAGATGATCTTCATCAGCGTGGATTTGCCGGCGCCGTTCTCGCCGAGGACCGCGTGGGTTTCGCCGGGCGCCACCGTCAGCGAAACGTCGCTGTTGGCGACCACCGCGGGGTAGCGCTTGGTGATGTGCGCGAGCTGGAGTCTGTGGATTGTCATGCCTGTGCCTGGCCTTTGGGTTTCAGCGACGCATTGTCGTCAGTGTCCGCCGATATAAATGAACTTGAACAGGAAAACGCCGCCGATCAGCCACACCATCCAGTGGACCTTGCGGGCCTGGCCGGTGAACAGCTTCAGCACCGCGTAGGTGATGAAGCCGAACGCCAGGCCGTTGGCGATCGAGTAGGTGAAGGGCATGACCAGCGCGGTGACCGCCGCCGGAATCACTTCGGTCGTGTCTTCCCAGTCGAGTTCGGTCAGTTCCCTAAGCATCAAACAGGCCACGAAGAACAGGGCCGGTGCCGTGGCATAGGCCGGCACCGCGCCGGCCAGGGGCGAAATCACCAGCGCCGCCAGGAACAGCACCGACACCGTCAGCGCCGTGAGCCCGGTCCGGCCGCCCGCCTGGACGCCGGCCGCGCTCTCCACGTAGGCGGTGGTGCTGGAAGTGCCCAGCAGCGAGCCGGCGAAGATCGCGCCGCTGTCGGCCAGCAGCGCCTTGTTGAGCCGGTCCATCTTGCCCGGCACCAGCAGGCCGGCGCGGCGCGCCACGCCCATCAGGGTGCCGGTGGCGTCGAACAGCTCGACCAGGAAGAACACCAGGATCACGTTGAGGATGCCGCCCGTGAGCGCGGCCTTGATGTCCAGCTGCAGGAAGGTCGGCGCGATCGACGGCGGCGGCGCGAAGATGCCGTGAAAGACGTTGCCGCCGAAGAAGAAGGAAGCCACGGTGACGGCGATGATGCCGATCAGGATCGCGCCCGGCACCTTGAGCCGGTCGAGCACCACGATCAGGAAGAAGCCCAGCGTGGCCAGCACCACTTCGGGCGTGTGCAGGTCGCCGAGCGTGACGTAGGTCGCCTTGGAGGGCGCCACGATGCCGGCGCTCTTGAGCGCGATGATCGCCAGGAACAGCCCGATGCCGACCGTGATGGCAACCCGGATCGAATGCGGAATGCCGCGGATGATCAGCTCGCGCAGCTTGAACACCGTCACCAGCAGGAACAGGCAGCCCGAGACGAACACCGCCCCCAGCGCCGCCTGCCAGGTGAAGCCCATCTGGCCGACCACCACGTAGGCGAAATAGGCGTTCAGGCCCATGCCGGGCGCCAGCGCGATCGGGTAGTTGGCGTAGAGCGCCATGATGGCGGTGCCGAGCGCCGCGATCAGGCAGGTGGCGACGAAGACCGCGTCCTTCGGCATGCCCGCGTCGCCGAGGATCGACGGGTTGACGAAGATGATGTAGGCCATCGTCAGGAAGGTCGTCAGGCCCGCCACCAGTTCGGTGCGCACCGTGGTGTTGTGCTCCCTGAGCTTGAAGAGCCGTTCGGCCCAGCCGCTGGCGGCAGGGCGTGGCGTGGTGGCGTGCCCGGTGGGCACGGTGTCAGTCCGGTTCATCGCGTTTGTCTCCGTCTCGTTTCTTGGGCTCATGGCGTTCCTGTCGGTGTCGCGACGCCGGCGCGAAATTCGTAGCGGTCTATTCGGGACCGGCCGCGGCCGGCGGCGGGCGCAGCGACGCCGCCACCGCCTTGGTGCGCTCGCGCAGCCAGCGCGCCGAACTCGACGAATGGGTGCGCTCGTGCCACAGCTGGTAGTACATGAGGCGCGGCAGCGGCACCGGGCAATCGAGGATGGCGACCGGCAGCCGGTCGACGAAGCGCTCGCAGTACTGGCGACCGGTGGTCAGCACCAGCAGGCTCGAGGCCACCATGTCGGGGATCAGCCCGAAGTGGGCGCAGCGCGCCATGATGTTGCGCTGCCGGCCCATCTCGTCGAGCATCTGGTCGATGATCCCGCGCGCACCCGGATGCAGCGGCGTCGGCGCGATGTGCTCGGCCGCCAGCCAGCTGTCCAGGTCCCAGCCGCGCCGCACCGCCGGATGGTCCTTGTTGACCAGCGAGACGATCTCGTCGCCGAACAGCCGCGCCATATGCAGGTCCTCCGGCGGCTTGAGCCAGTTGCCGATCACCAGGTCGACCTGGCCGAGCGACAGGTGCGCGTGGTAGTCCGAATCGGAGGACAGGGGGTGGATCTCGATGTGGCACAGCGGTGCCTGGCTCTTGATCTGCGCCACCAGCAAGGGCAGGAACTGCGGGTCCATGTAGTCGCTGGCGGCGATCCTGAACGTGGTGGCCGCGGTCTGCGGGTCGAAGCCGCGGGCATCGCTGAACAGCACCTCGGCCGAGCGCAGGATCGCGGCGGCCGGCTCGATCATGCGCAGCCCGGCATCGGTCGGCACCATGCCCGAGCCCGAGCGCACCAGCAACGGGTCGCCCGAGAGCTCGCGCAGCCGCTTGAGGGCGGCCGAGACGGCGGGCTGGTACATCCCCAATCGGATGGCGGCACGCGAGACGCTGCGGTCGGTCAGCACGGTGTGTAGAACCCTGATGAGATGAAGATCGATCTTGTCGAGAAGCGCCTGGTCTCTCATGTCTGCCCGCCGTGGTCTGGAATGTGCGGGCAGTTATACAGCGCGGCAATCACATGGAAAGGGCCTCAGGCGCTCGCCTGCACCGCGGTGATCGCGTTCAGGATCGCCTCGCTGGTGGCCGGCGCGCGCAGCGGCGGGTCGACCTTGTGCTCGCCGGCCGCCGATACGGCATCGCGGATCGCGAAGAAGACCGAGAACGGCAGCAAGAGCGGCGGCTCGCCGACCGCCTTGCTGCGGTGGATCGAGTCCTCGAAGTTCTGGCCTTCGAACAGCCGCACGTTGAACACCGGCGGACAGTCGTTGGCGGTCGGGATCTTGTAGGTGCTCGGCGCGTGGGTGGTCAAGAGGCCGGTCTTGGGGTGCCAGACCAGCTCTTCGGTCGTGAGCCAGCCCATGCCCTGGATGAAGGCGCCCTCGACCTGGCCGATGTCGACCGCCGGGTTCAGCGACTTGCCGGCGTCGTGCAGGATGTCGGCGCGCAGGAGCTTCCACTCGCCGGTCAGCGTGTCCACCACGACCTCGCTCACGGCCGCGCCGTAGGCGAAGTAGAAGAACGGCCGGCCGAACATCCTGTCCTTGTCCCAGCTCAGGCCCGGGGTGGCGTAGAAGCCGTCGGACCACAGCTGCACCCGGTCGAGGTAGGCCTCGCCGACCACGGTGCCGAAGGGCAAGGTGCGGCCGTTGACCTCGACCTTGTCGTTGGCGAAGCGCACCTGCGACGCCTCGCCGCCATGGCGCGCCGCGGCGCAGGCGGCCAGCCGCTCGCGGATCTGGCGGGCGGCGTCCTGTGCCGCCTTGCCGTTCAGGTCGGCACCGGTCGACGCCGCGGTGGCCGAGGTGTTGGCGACCTTCTGGGTGTCGGTCGCCGTGACCCGAACGCTCTCGAAGCTGACGCCGAGCTCGTGCGCCACCACCTGCGCCACCTTGGTGTTCAGGCCCTGCCCCATCTCGGTGCCACCGTGGTTCACGAGGATCGAGCCGTCGGTGTAGACATGGACCAGCGCACCGGCCTGGTTGAAGTGCTTGACGTTGAACGAGATGCCGAACTTGAGCGGCGCCAGGGCGATGCCGCGCTTGAGCACCGGGCTCTTGGCGTTGAAGGCCGCGATCTCCTCGCGTCGCGCGCGGTAGCTGCTGGTGGCCTCGAGCTCGGCCACCAGCTCGTGGATGATGTTGTCGCTCACCAGCTGGCCATAGGGCGTGACGTTGTTCTCGCCCTTGCCGTAGAAATTGACCCGCCGCACGTCGAGCGGATCGCGGCCCAGTTCGCGCGCCACGCTGTCGAGGATGTTCTCGACCGCGATCGCACCCTGCGGCCCGCCGAAGCCGCGGAAGGCGGTGTTGCTCTGGGTGTTGGTCTTGCCCGAGTAGCCGTGCATGCTGACGTCGGGCAGCCAGTAGGCATTGTCGAAATGGCACAGGGCGCGGGTCATCACCGGGCCCGACAGGTCGGCCGAATGGCCGGCGCGCGAGACCATCGAGATCTCGGCGCCGAGGATGCGGCCCTCGTCGTCGTAGCCGACGTCGTATTCGTACCAGAAGCAGTGGCGCCGGCCGGTGATCATGAAGTCGTCGTCGCGGTCGAGCCGCAGCTTGACCGGGCGCTGCAGCTTGCTGGCGGCGACCGAGGCCACGCAGGCGAACAGGGCCGACTGCGATTCCTTGCCGCCGAAGCCGCCGCCCATGCGCCGGCATTCCACGTGCACCTCGTTGGCCTGCAGGTGCAGCGCATGCGCCACCAGGTGCTGCATCTCGCTCGGATGCTGGGTCGAGCAGTAGACGTGCATCGCGCCGCCCTCCTTGGGGATCGCGTAGCTGATCTGCCCTTCGAGGTAGAACTGCTCCTGGCCGCCGACGTCGAGTTCGGCCTTCAAGCGATGCGGCGCCCGGGCGATCGCCGCCTGCGCGCCGCCTTCGTTCGTGCTGCGCACCAGGTGCATCGGCGGCACCACGTACTGGCCCTTGGCGTGCGCGTCCTGCGGCGTCAGCACCGGCGGCGCGGCATCGATGTCGAGCGCGTCCCTGGCGCGGGCCGCGGCGCGGCGGGCAGCGTCGCGGGTCTCGGCGACCACCGCGAACACGGGCTGGCCCAGGTAGCGGATGTCGCCGCTGCACAGGATCGGGTCGTCGTGGACGATCGAGCCGCAGTCGTTGCTGCCCGGGATGTCGGCGGCGGTGAGCACCGCGACCACGCCCGGCATCGCCCGGATGGCGTCGAGCCGGACGCCCGTGAGCCGGCCGTTGGCCACCGGCGACAGGCCCAGCGCGCAGTGCAGCGTGCCCGCGAGTTCGGGGATGTCGTCGATGTAGGTGGCCTCGCCGGCGACATGCAGCTGGGCCGATTCGTGCGGCCGGCTGATGCCGACGCGGGCGCCATCGTCGTGCGCGCGGGCCTCGGCCTTGGCGTCGATGCGCGCGGCGGTGTTGGTCAGGTAGTCGGCGAAGGCCTCGGCCGACTGGAACAGGCTGGGATCGAGGGGTTTGTTCATGTCAGGCTCCTTGCACGGCGGCGTGCGGCATCACGCTCCAGACGCTGGTGGCTGCCACCGGCAACGCATCGATGGTGCGCGTTTCCAGCCACAGCCGCTGCAGCAGGTTCTGCGCCACCTGCAGCCGGTAGTCGGCGCTCGCGCGCATGTCGGTCAGCGGCTTGAAATCCTGCGCCAGCGCCAGCTTGGCGGCGTTCACGCTGGCCTGGCTCCAGGGCTTGCCGGCCAGCGCGGCCTCGGCCTGCGCGGCCCGCTTCACGGTCGCGGCCATGCCGCCGAAGGCCAGCCGGATCTCCTTGACCACGTCGCCGTCGAGCGCGATCGCGAAGCCGGCGCACAGGGCCGAGATGTCGCAGTCGAAGCGCTTGCTGATCTTGTAGGCGCGCAGCTGGCGCCCGAGCGCCGCCAGCGGGACCGCCAGCCCCTGCACGAACTCGCCCGGCTCGAGCTTGTTCTTCATGTAGTCGACATAGAAGTCGGGCAACGGCATGCGGCGCACGCGGTCGCCGCGGCGCAGCTCGATCTCGGCGTCGAGCGCCATCAGCACCGGCGGCGAATCGCCGATCGGCGAGCCGTTGGCGACGTTGCCGCCCATGGTGCCCGCATGGCGGATCGGCGGCGAGGCGAAGCGCAGCCAGACATCGGTCAGGCTCGGCGCCCGCTGCACCAGCGCGCCGAAGGCGTTCTCGAGCGAGGCGCCGGCGCCGATGTAGAGCTCGCTGCCGCGCTCCTCGATCCGCTTCAGCTCGGCCACGTCGCCGACCGAGATGATGTCGCCCAGGTCGCGGAACTGCTTGTTGACCCAGAGCCCGACGTCGGTCGATCCGGCCAGCAGCTGGGCGGCCGGCTTGGCTTCGCGCAGCGCGGCGAGCTCGGCCAGCGTGGTCGGCGCATGGAAATGGTCCAGCCGCTGGCCCAGGGGCGCGGCGTAGTCGAAGGTGGCGTCGTGCTTCAGGCTGGCCAGCGCGTCGACCACCGGCGCGGTGTCCAGCCGCACGCCCGGCAGGTCGAACATGCGCTGGCCGGCGTCGAGGATCGGCCGGTAGCCGGTGCAGCGGCACAGGTTGCCCGACAGGTCGTCGGCCAGCTGCTGGCGGCTCGGCTGGGTGCCGGCCTCCTTGTGGTGCTCGTAGCTGGACCACAGCGACATCACGAAGCCGGGGGTGCAGAAGCCGCACTGCGAGCCGTGGCAGTCGACCATCGCCTGCTGGACCGGGTGCAGCCGCTGCACCGGGTGTTTCTCGTGCCGCGACGCATCGTGCCCGTGGCCGCACTGCGCCTTCAGGTCCTCGACCGTGAACAGGGCCTTGCCGTGCAGGGTGGGCAGGAACTGGATGCAGGCGTTGACCGTCGACAGGCGCAGCCCGCCGACCGCCCCCTGCTCGCCCGGCTCGGCCAGCTCGCCGACGACCACGGTGCAAGCACCGCAGTCGCCCTCGTTGCAGCCTTCCTTGGTGCCGGTGCAGCGCACGTCCTCGCGCAGCCAGTCGAGCACCGAACGGGTCGGATGGACGCCGCTGACGTCGACGATTCGGCCGCGATGGAAAAAGCGGATCGGTTGGGTGCTCGGGGTCATGCGCATCTCGTGGGTGGGTTCTGTCGACGCTCTGGAACGATCAAAAATCGGGCCAAGTCGAAGTTAGTACTTTGCCGCAAGCCACGCATACGGTCGCACCCATAGCGCCTATGTGGCGCCTGGTATGTGACGATAGGGAAAACCCTTGGGGCGCAGCGCCCGCGCGGGGCTAGGCCGGCCGGAGGTCGAAGCAGCAACCGGCGTAGTAGGCCGCGTCCCCGCCCTCGACGAAGGGAACCTCGATCAGCTTGCCCTCGTTGCGCCAGGCATCGCGCCGCACGTAGCCGGCCTCGACCAGCTCGGCCATCAGTTCGTCGTGTTTCTGGATCCGGTAGGGGCAGAAACCGAAGCCCAGGCTGTGCACGGTGAAGATCGTCCGCTCGGGATGCACCGTCGTGGTGTTCAGGATGATGCGCTTCGGCTTGACCGGCAGCGCGGCCAGGATCTGCGGCATGCGTTCGGGCAGGAATTGCAGGCAGCCGGAGATGAAGAGCACGTCGAAGCCGGTGGCTTCCTGGTAGTCGCTGGTGAAGCTCAGTTCCTCGCCGATGCCGCGCTCGGCCGCGATCTCGCGACCGGCCTGGATGACACCGGCCACATCGCAGGTCTTCCAGCGCAAGCCGGACGGGTAGTTCAGCACGCGGCGGAAGGCGTAGTACTTGATGCCGGCATGGCCGCCGAGGTCGAACACCGAGCGCAAGCCATCCTCGAACGAGCGGGCGATCCAGAACAGCGCCGGGTAGTCGTAGAAGAAGATCTTCTGGCTGAACAGCCGGCGGGCCTCCTCGGCGTTGTCGAATCCCATGGGCTTGGACTTCGGCGCCGCCGCGGCGGCCGCTTCGAAGCTCTCGTAGGAGCCCATGAACAGGTGCTCGTCGACGTTGTCGATGAACTTGCGCCGGTAGGCGGCCTCGCGAAAGGCCCGCGGCAGGGGAAGAAGGTTCTGCGCCATCGGTTCAGGCGACGGCGCCCGGCGCGGGAGCCGTCGGGGTCGATGAGTCGGCGAGAGATGAGCGTTGCATAGCTTCATCCTACATAAATATGTACTAAAACGTAAGTCATTGTCGACCCCTGGTCAGGTGGAAGTCAGGCGCCCTCGCTGAACAATTCCCGGATCACCTGCCGCAGCCAGCCGTTGGCCGCATCGCCCTCGAAGCGCTTGCTCCAGTGCAGCGAGACGCTGAAGTCGCGCAGCGGAAAGGCCGGCTCGACGATCGCGTAGCCGCCTTCCTGCGCGAAGCCGCGCGCGATGTTGCGCGGCATCACCACCGCGAGGTCGGTGGCCCGGACGATCGCCGGCAGCACCATGAAGTGCTCGGTGGTCAGCCGCACCCGGTCCTCGAGGTTGAGCAACTGCAGGATGCGCAAGGTTTCGGCGTGGGTACGCACGGCAACGTATTCGAGCGTCTGCAGCGCGTCGAGAAGCCCCCGGCTCGTGCGCCGGCCGCGCGTGAACGGATGGCCCGCGCGCAGCAGCACGATGTAGCGGTCCTTCAGCAGGTGGGCGCGCTGGGTGTCGCGGACCTTCGGCAGGAAGCCGAAGGCGAAGTCGATCCGGCCGTTGTCCAGCGCCGGGGCGATCTCGCCGGGCGCCAGCGGCAGCGTTTCGAGCCGCACCCCGGGCGCCAGCGCGCCCAGCCTGGCCATCAGCAGCGGCAGGAAGCGGCCTTCGCCGATGTCGCTCATGTGGATGCGGAAGGTCTTGCGCGAGGCCGTGGGCTCGAAGCGGTCGGGCTCGTTGAGCGCCTCCTCCAGCGTGCCCAGCGCCGCCTGCACCGCCACTGCCAACCGGTCGGCGCGCGGTGTCGGCGCGACGCCGCCCGGCGCCCGGATGAAGAGCGCGTCCTCGAGCAGCAGCCGCAGCCGGCCCAGCCCGTGGCTGGCGGCCGGCTGGGTCAGGCCCAGCGTCTCCGCCGCCCGGCTCACGCTGCGCGCCCGGTAGACGGCATCGAACAGCCGCAGCAGGTTCAGGTCGATCGAGTCGATATGCATGGCGTTCATGTAGCTTAGTCTGATTATTCTATTGATGGCCAACGACCGCCCCGCGACACTGGCGGCCCCTCGCCCGCTCCATCGCGCGCCTTCCCGACGCCACCCGCCCACGCCACCCCAGCCCTCCGGCCAACAGGAATCCCTCTCTTGGAAGTCTCATTCAGCAAGGAAATCGAGGCCCTGCGCCTCGGTGCCGGCGACACCTTTCACGGCGAGGGCATCCTCGCGATCACCAAGGGCCTGCTGCAGTCCGGCGTGGCCTACGTCGGCGGCTACCAGGGCGCGCCGGTGTCGCACCTGCTCGACGTCATGGTGCAGGCCAAGCCCTACATGGACGAACTCGGCGTGCACGTCGAGGCCTGCTCCAACGAAGCCTCGGCGGCGGCCATGCTGGGTGCCTCGATCCACTACCCGCTGCGCGGCGCCGTCACCTGGAAGTCGATCGTCGGCACCAACGTGGCGGCCGATGCGCTGTCCAACCTGTCGTCGCCGGGCGTCCAGGGCGGCGTGCTGATCGTGGTCGGCGAGGACTACGGCGAAGGCGCCTCGGTGATCCAGGAGCGCACCCACGCCTATGCGCTCAAGTCCAGCATGTGCCTGCTCGACCCGCGGCCCGACCTGGCTGTGATGGTGGACATGGTCGAGCACGGCTTCCGGCTGTCGGAGGCTTCCAACATGCCCTGCATGATGGAACTGCGCATCCGCACCTGCCACGTGCGCGGCAGCTTCGACTGCAAGGACAACCTGCCGCCGGCGATCTCGACCCGGGCGCTGATGGCGGAGCCGGCCGGCTTCGACTACATGCGGCTCGCGCACCCGCCGGTCACCTTCCGCCACGAGAAGCTCAAGGGCGAGGAGCGGCTGCCGGCCGCGCGGCGCTACATCGCCGAGCACCAGCTCAACGAGCTGATCCCGGGCACGCAGGCCGACCTCGGCATCGTGGTGCAGGGCGGGCTCTACAACGCACTCGTCCGCAGCCTTCAGCAGCTGGGCCTGGCGGATGCCTTCGGCGCCACCGACATCCCGCTGCTGGTGCTCAACGTCGCCTACCCGCTGGTGCCGGAGGAAGTGGCGGATTTCTGCGTCGGCAAGCGCGCGGTGCTGGTGGTCGAGGAGGGGCAGCCCGAGTACATCGAGCAGGAGATCGCGACCTTGCTGCGCCGGCGCGACATCCAGACGCCGCTGCACGGCTGCGACATGCTGCCGGCCGCCGGCGAGTATGGCGTCGAAGTACTGGCCACCGGCGTCGGCCGCTTCGCCCAGCGCTACCTGCCCGAGCACGCGCACGCCTCGGCCCAGGCCTGGCTGGCCGGCAACAACGACCGCCGCGCCGCGGTGGCCACCCGGCTCGACGCCCCGCTGCCCAACCGGCCGCCGAGCTTCTGCATCGGCTGCCCCGAGCGGCCGGTGTTCGCGGCGCTCAAGCTGGCCCAGCAGGACAGCGGCCCGGTCCACATCGCGGCGGATATCGGCTGCCATGCCTTCGGCACCTTCGAGCCCTTCTCGATGGGCCACTCGATCCTCGGCTACGGCATGAGCCTGGCGAGCCGCGCCGGCGTCTCGCCGATGATGCAGCGGCGGGCGCTGTCGATCATGGGCGACGGCGGCTTCTGGCACAACGGCCTGCTCACCGGCGTGCAGAGCGCACTCTTCAACGGCGACGACGCGGTGCTGCTGATCTTCAAGAACGGCTACACCTCGGCCACCGGCACGCAGGACATCATCTCCACGCCCGACGACGAGATGAAGGAGCGCGTGGTCGACAAGCAGCAGAGCCTGGTCGACAAGAACCAGACCATCGAGGCCACGCTCAAGGGCCTGGGCGTGCAATGGCTGCGCCCGGTCCATACCTACGACGTCGACAAGATGCGCAAGACGCTCAACGACGCCTTCACGAGCGACTTCAACGGCCTCAAGGTGATCATCGCCGAGGGTGAATGCCAGCTCGAGCGGCAGCGCCGCATCAAGCCGTGGATCGCCAGCCTGCTCCAGCGCGGCGAGCGGGTGGTGCGCGTGAAGTACGGCGTCGACGAGGACGTCTGCAACGGCGACCATGCCTGCATCCGGCTGTCGGGCTGCCCCACCCTGACGATCAAGGACAACCCCGACCCGCTCAAGGTCGACCCGGTGGCGGTGGTGATCGACGGCTGCGTGGGCTGCGGCCTGTGCGGCGCCAACGCCCACGCCGCCACGCTGTGCCCGAGCTTCTACCGCGCCGAGGTGGTGCAGAACCCGAAGTGGCACGAGCGCCTGCTGCACGGCCTGCGCGGCGCCTTCGTCCGATTTCTCCAACCCGCATGATGAACCGCACCCCACCCATCACCCTGCTGATCTGCGCCCTCGGCGGCGAAGGCGGCGGCGTGCTCACCGAATGGCTGGTCGACACCGCGCGCCATGCGGGCTACGCGGCGCAGAGCACATCGATCCCCGGCGTGGCGCAACGCACCGGCGCCACCACCTACTACGTCGAGGTCTTCCCGCTGCCGCTGGCCGAGCTCGGCGGCCGCCGGCCGGTGTTCAGCCTGAGCCCGGTGCCGGGCGCGCTCGACGCCATCGTCTCGTCCGAACTGCTCGAGACCACGCGCCAGATCGGCAACGGCATGAGCGCACCGGAACGCACCCTGGTCATCAGCTCGTCGGCCCGCACCCTGACCACCGCCGAGCGCATGCAGCCCGGCGACGGCCGCGCCGACGCGCAGCGGCTGCTCGAGGTGGTCAAGGCCTTCAGCCGCGCACACCATGTGTTCGACATGGGCGCCGCGGCGCGCGAGGCCGGCACGGTGGTCAGCGCCGTGATGCTCGGCGCGATCGCCGGCAGCGCGCTGTTTCCGTTTCCGCGCGAGGCCTTCGAGCGCGTGGTGCGCGGCGGCGACGGCGGCGAGAAGCCGAGCAAGACGGCCGCCGCCAGCCTGCGCGGCTTCGCCGCCGCCTTCGATGCGGTCAACGCGCCGCGCGAGCAGGCCGCGATGGTGGCCCGCCTGCTGGACACCTCGGGCGGCGAAAGCGCCCAGGCCACACCGCTGCCCCCGGCCGTGGCCGCGCAGTTCCCGGCGCCGATGCACGACCTGCTGGCGCTCGGCCATGCGCGGGTGCTCGACTACCAGGACGCCGCCTATGCCGCGCTCTACGTCGAGCGCCTGGCCCAGGTGCTGGCCGCCGAGCGCGCGGCCGACCCGGCAGCCGCCCACGGCTTCTCGACCACGCGCGAGATGGCGCGCTGGCTGGCCTTGTGGATGGCCTTCGACGACATCGTGCGGGTGGCCGAGCTCAAGAGCCGTGCCAGCCGGGCGCAGCGCGTGCGCGCCGAGGTCAAGGCCGGCGACGCCGACATCGTCAAGGTCTACGACCATTTCAAGCCCGGCGCCCCCGAGTTCGCGGCACTGCTGCCGGCCCCGCTGGCACAGCGCGTGACCGCCTGGGACCGCCGCCGGTCGACGCCCTGGGCGATGCCGCTGAAAGTCGGCAGCCATTCGGTGATCGGCATGGCCTCGCTGCGGCTGCTGGCCTCGCTGCGCTGGCTGCGCCGGCGCGGCAGCCGCTTCGCCGAGGAGCAGGCGCTGATCGCCCGCTGGCTCGACGCCGTGGTCGCCGGCACCCGCAGCGACTGGCGGCTGGGCCACGAGATCGCGCTGTGCGGCCGCCTCATAAAGGGCTATGGCAGCACCAACGAGCGCGGCAAGGCCAACCTGCTGCACGTGGTCGACCACCTGGCGACGGCTGCGCTGCCCGACGGCTCGCCGGCCGCACGCGCCACGGCGATCGCCGCCGCGCGCGAGGCCGCACTGGCCGACGAGGCCGGCAAGGCGCTCGATGCGGCGCTGGTGCGCCACGGCGCGCCGCCGCGGCCGGTGATCGCGCAGCCGATCCGCTGGATGAAGCGCAAGCCGCCAGCTGCCGCCAGCCATCGCACCTGAACGCCCGCGGACGCGGCCGGCGCCGCGCCAGAGACAAACAAAGAAAGAGGAGACGCCCCATGCAAGAAAAAAAGACCGATCACTTCCGCCGACGCCTGCTGCCCGCGTGCGCCGCCATGGCCCTGGCCTTCGCGGTGCCGGCGACCGCGCTCGCCCAGGCCTGGCCGACCCGCCCCGTGAAGATCCTGGTCGGCTTCCCGCCCGGCGGCGTGGCCGACATCATGGCGCGCTCGATGGCGCCGCTGATGTCCGAAACGCTCGGCCAGCCGGTGGTGGTCGAGAGCCGTGCGGGCGCCAATGGCAACGTGGCGGCCGATGCGGTCGCCAAAGCGCCGGCCGACGGCTACACGCTGGCCATGACGAGCACCGGCATCGAGTCGGTGAATCCGTACCTGTTCAGCCGCATGCCCTTCGATCCGGCCAAAGACCTGGCACCGGTCGCGGCCGCCGGCCGCATCCAGCTGTTCCTCACGGCCCGACCGGGCCTGCCGGCCAGCGACGTCGAATCGTTCGTGCGCTACGCCAAGGCCCACCCCGGCAAGCTCTCGTTCGGATCGGCCGGCTCGGGCAGCACGCCGCACCTGGTGGGCGAGCTGTTCAAGCAGAGTGCCGGCATCTACGCGGTCCACGTCCCCTATCGCGGCGCCGCGCCGGCGCTGCAGGACCTGCTGGCGAGCCAGATCGACTTCTTCTTCGATCCGGGCATCTCGTTCGCCAATGTGCGCGCCGGCAAGCTCAAGATGCTGGCGGTGGCCAGCGGCCAGCGCTCGCCCCTGTTCCCCGAGGTGCCCACGCTGGCCGAGCGCGGCTACAAGAACATGGACTACGACACCTGGTTCGGGCTCTTCGCCCCCGCCGCCACCCCGCCCGAAGTGCGGCAGCGGCTCAACGAGGCCGCGAACAAGGCACTCGCCAACGAAGGCCTGCGAAGCCGGTTCCGGGAGGTCGGCGGCGAAGCGACGCCGATGACGGCCGAGGCCTTCAAGGGCATCGCACGCAAGGAGGCCGTGGTGTTCGGCCAGCTCATCAAGGACCGCGACATCCAGGCGGACTGACGCATTCCCAAGGTAAACGCGAATAGCGGCACCGAGACTGTTCTTATAGAACATAACCGGTTGCCTTCGTCCCACGCCCCCCGAACAAGCCAGGAGATATTCATGAACTCGCGCATCCGCCCTCTCGCCGTGCTCGCCGCCGCGCTGGCGCTTTCGTCCCTGCCGGCGCTGGCGCAGGACAAGCCGGTCAATCTCAAGATGTCGAGCTGGGTGCCGGCGCAGCATCCGCTCAATCCGTCGCTGCAGGCCTGGGCCGACGACATCAAGAAGGCCTCGAACGGCACCATCACCGCGACGCTGTTCCCGTCGGAGCAGCTCGGCAAGGCCTTCGACCACTACGACATGGCGCGCGACGGCATCGCCGACTTCGCCTACATCAACCCGGGCTACCAGCCGGGCCGGTTCCCGATCATGGCCGGCGCATCCCTGCCCTTCCTGTTCGCCAACGGCAAGGGCGGCTCGGCGGCGATCGACGAGTGGTACCGCCCCTACGCGGCCAAGGAGATGAAGGACGTGAAGTTCTGCTTCGCCTTCGTGCACGACCCGGGCACCTTCCACGCGCGCAAGAAAATCACCTTGCCGACCGACATCAAGGGCATGAAGATCCGCCCCGCGACCAGCACCATCGGCCAGATGGTCACCTCGCTGGGCGGCACCAACGTGCAGGCCTCGGCGCCCGAGTCGCGCGACATGCTGGAGCGCGGCGTGGCCGACGCCATCACCTTCCCGTGGGGCTCGATCGGCCTGTTCGGCATCGACAAGGTCGTGAGCTTCCACATGGACGTGCCGCTCTACGTCACGCCCTTCGTCTGGGCCATGAACCAGAGCAAGTACGACAGCATGTCGGCGGCGCAGAAGAAGGTGATCGACGACCACTGCACCAGCGAATGGGCCGAGAAGGTGGCCACGCCGTGGGCCGAGTTCGAGTTCGCGGGCCGCGCCAAGATCGCCGGCCAGTCGGGCCACGAGATCTACAAGCTCACGCCCGAGCAGCTCGACGCCTGGCGCAAGGCCACGGCGCCCGGCGAAGCGCAATGGGCCGAGGGCGTGAAGAAGGTCGGCCAGGACCCGAAGGCGGTGATGGACGCGCTCAAGGCCAGCCTGGCCAAGAACAAGTCGGCGCTCTGAGCTCGGCGGATACCGGATGAACGACGCAGCCGCGCCGACCAGGCCCCGCGTGGGGGTCATGGACCGGATGATCAATTCCATCGAGTGGCTGGCCGCCATGTTCGTGGGAATCGTCGCGCTCAACATCTTCCTGGCGGTGGTGCTGCGCAAGTTCTTCAACACCTCGATCCCCGACTCCTACGACTTCGGCCGGATGCTGCTGGGCATCCTGATCTTCTGGGGCATCGCGGCCACCAGCTACCGCGGCGGCCACATCACGGTCGACCTGGTCTGGACCGCCGCCAGCCCGCGCATGAAGCGCTGGATCGACGTCTTCGCGACGCTGGTGCTGCTGTTCGTGGTCGCGGTACAGACCGCCATGCTGTTCGACAAGGTGCGCGGCACCTATGTCGACAACGTGCTGACCTACGACATGAACATCCCGACCTGGCCCTTCTACGCGGTGGCCTGGCTCGGCGACGTCTCGGCCGTGGTGCTGATCGCGATCCGCACCTGGCGATTGATCTTCCATCCTGAACTGCTCCATGACGAGAAGCCGGAAATGAAAGCGGACGAATGAGCACCGATGCGATCGCTGTACTTGGGTTCGTCGTCCTCTTCGCATTGATGCTGCTGCGGGTGCCGGTCGGCATGGCGATGGGCCTGGTCGGCGTCACCGGCTACGCCTGGATCGTCGGCCCCGGCCCGGCGCTCAAGCTGGTCGGCCAGACCTCGATGCGCACCGTGACCGACTACACCTTCGGCGTCATCCCGATGTTCATGCTGATGGGCGCGCTGGTCTCGGTGTCGGGGGTCAGCCGCGAACTGTTCAAGGCCGCGAACTCGATGATCGGCCATCTGCGCGGCGGGCTCGGCGTGGCCACCGTGCTGGCCTGCGGCGGCTTCGCGGCGATCTGCGGCTCGTCGGTGGCCACTGCCGCCACCTTCTCGGCCGTGGCCTATCCGGAGATGCGGCGCTTCAACTACCCGCAGTCGTTCTCGACCGGCGTGATCGCCGCCGGCGGCACGCTGGGCGCCATCCTGCCGCCGTCGACCGTGCTGGCGGTCTACGCCATCCTCACGCAGCAGGACATCGGCAAGCTCTTCATGGCCGGCATCGTGCCGGGCATCCTGGCGATGGCGATGTACGTGCTGACCATCGCGATCATCGTGCGGGTGCGGCCCGACTGGCTGCCCGCCGGCCAGCTCCGGCCCTGGGCCGAGCGGCTGGCCGACCTGAAGAACGTCTGGGCGCCGCTGGTGCTCTTCGTCTTCGTGATCGGCGGCCTGTACGGCGGCTTCTTCACGCCGACCGAGGCCGGCGGCGTCGGCGCCAGCGGGGCCTTCATCCTCGGCCTGCTGCGCCGCAAGCTCGACGGCCCGAAGATCCGCGAGGCGCTGCTGTCGGCCACCCGCACCGCGGCGGCGGTCTTCACGGTGCTGATCGGCGCCCTGCTGTTCGGCTATTTCCTCACCATCACGCAGAGCCCGCAGAAGCTCACCGAGTTCCTCACCAGCCTGGGCATCGGCCGCTACGGCGTGCTGGCGCTGATCATGCTGATGTACTTGGTGCTCGGCTGCCTGATGGACGCCATGGCGATGATCATCCTCACGGTGCCGATCATCTTCCCGGTGATCGTGCACCTGGGCTTCGATCCGATCTGGTTCGGCGTCATCATCGTGATGACGGTGGAGCTGGGGCTGATCCATCCGCCGGTGGGGATGAACGTCTTCGTCATCAAGAGCGTGGTCAAGGACGTCAGCTTCACGACCATCTTCAAGGGCGTGCTGCCCTTCATCCTGACCGACATCCTGCGGCTGGTGATCCTGATCGCGTTCCCGGTCATCGCGCTCTGGCTGCCGACCAAGATGGGCTGACAACGCCGGCCCGGCAGGCGACACAATCGCGCATGCATCTTCCCAACGCACCGACTTCCGCCTGGATCGACACCGACATGGGCTTCGACGACCTGGCGGCCGTGCTCACGGTCACGCAGACGCCGCCCTGGCGCGTCGACGGCATGTCGCTGGTGGCGGGCAACGCGCCGCTCGACGTGGTGGTCGACAACGCCTTGCGCGCGGCCGCGTGCTTCGGCTGGGACTTTCCGATCCACGCCGGCAGCGACCGGCCGCTGGTTGGCGAGCTGGTCACGGCGCAGAACATCCTCGGCGCCGACGCCATGGCCTCGGCCGGCCGCAGCCTGCCGCTGGCGCGCGCCGCGCTGGCATCGAGCGACGCGGCGGCCGCGCTGGTCGACCATCTCTCGGCCGCGGGCCAGCCGGTCACGCTGCTCGCGCTGGGGCCGCTCACCAACATCGCGCGCGTGCTGCAGCGCCGCCCCGATTTGGCGCCGCGCATCGGCCAGCTGATGTGGATGGGCGGCAGCGCCGGCCCGGGCAACCACACGGCGGCGGCCGAATTCAATGCCGCGGTCGACCCCGAATCGATCAACGCGGTGCTCGACGCCGGCGTGGTGCTGCACATGGTCGGCCTCGATGCCTGCCGGCAGGTGCGCGTGCAGGCGGCGGACGCCGAGGCCCTGCGTGCCGTCGGCACCGAGAGGGCCGAGCTGCTGGCCGACCTGCTGCTCGGCTATGTGCGCATCGCGAGCCCGGCGGGTGACTTGCCGATGTCGCTCTATGACCCGACGGCCTCCGCGGCGCTGGTGGCGCCCGGAGGAATGCGCTTCAGGCCGGCCCACCTGGTGGCCGAATGCCAGGGCGAGCACACGCGCGGCATGACCGTTTGCGAGTGGCGGGTGCCGAAGCGCGCGGCGGCCAATGCGCAGGTGGCCAGCGTGGCCGACGAGGCCTTGCTGCGGCGCGTGGTGCTGGACGCGCTGGCGCGCGCGGCCGGGTAGATGGCCCCCACGCTCCCCACTTCGTGTGGGTCGCTGCCCCCCGAGGGGGCGCAGGCCGCCTTGGGAGCGGCCCGGCGGCGGCCTGGCTAGTCCCGCAGCACCCAGCCGTCCGGCACGGCCTTCAGCAGCGGACTGTCGAACACGCCGACCACCCGTGCGGCGCGTTCGGCGCCGAGCTTGTCGACCCAGCGGCGGCCCTGCAGCATCGCGACCCCGCAGGCCACGACATCGCCCCCCAGCGACTCGATCAGCTCCCAGGCGGCGAGCAGCGTGGTGCCGGTGCTGACCGCATCGTCGACCAGCACCAGCCGCCGGCCCTCGATCAGGGGGCGCAGGTGGGGGTCGAGATAGATGCGCTTGCCCGGCGTCGGCGAGGTGATCGAGTGCACCGGCGCGGAGAGCCCTTCGTCGTACCAGAACTTGCGCGAGTAGCCCATCGGCAGATAGCGTGCATGGCCCAGCGCCCGTGCGACCACCGGCGCCAGCGTGAGCCCCAGCGTGGGCAGGCCGATCACCAGCTCGGGCGCCTGCGGCGCGAGGCGCTGCGCCAGCATGGCGCCCAGCGTGTCGACCACATCGAGCGAGGCATGGTTGACCAGCAGCGAGGCCACCGCATGCGCCGGCTCGGCCGCGAGTTGCCGGATCGGCAGCATCAGCACGCGGCCGTCGGGCAGCCGCGCCGGATAGCCGAAGCGCCAGGGCGCCTCGGGCCGCTCGACCGCATCGGCCGCGACGATGCGCTGCCAGTAGTCGGTGGTGGATTCGGTGAGATGCCGGGTCATCTTCAGGTCGGCTGCGGCGCGCGCTGGCGCGACGGATCGGGCACCGGCGTGGCGGCCAGCAGGCGCTGGGTGTAGGGGTCGCGCGGCGCATTCAGCACCGCGTCGGCGTCGCCGCTCTCGACCACCCGGCCCTGGTGCATCACCATGACGCGGTCGGCCATGGCGCGCACCACGCCGAGGTCGTGGGTGATGAAGAGATAGGCGAGCTGGCGCTCCCGCTGCAGGTCGAACATCAGCTTGAGGATCTGCGCCCGCACCGAGACGTCGAGCGCCGACACCGGCTCGTCGGCAACGATCAGCGCCGGATTCGATGCCAGTGCGCGGGCGATGCCCACCCGCTGGCGCTGGCCGCCCGAAAGCTCGTGCGGCAGGCGGTGGCGGAAGTGCGCGGCAGCGAGGCCGACCTGTTCGAGCAGCGCATCGACCTCGACCGCCGCCGCACGGGCATCGAGCCCGCGGTGCCAGGTCAGCGGCAGGGCGACGCTCTGGCCGATGGTGCGGCGCGGATTGAGCGAGCCGCCGGTGTCCTGGAACACCACCTGCACCTCGCGCCGAAAGCGGCGCGCCGCCTCGCCGGCGCGGGTCGCGACGTCCATGCCCTTGTAGAGGATGGTGCCTTCGCTCGGCGCCGTCAGGCCCAGCAGCATGCGTCCGAGCGTGGTCTTGCCGCTGCCGCTTTCGCCGACCAGCGCCAGCACTTCGCCGGCGCCGATCGACAGTGAGACGCGATCGACCGCGCGCTGCATCTGGCGGGCCCGGAACAGCCCGCCGCTCGCGCGCACCGGGAACAAGCGACTGAGGTCGCGGGCTTCGAGCAGCACAGAGGTGGCTTCGTTCATGATGCCGCGGCCTCCTTGCGTTGCCAGGCGTCGGCGGCCAGCGCCTCGTCGCTGCGCAGGCAGCGGTCGGCACCGCGGCCTTGGCTTCGCAGCGCCGGCGTGCCGGTGTCGCACAGGCCGGCCTGCGCGATCGGACAGCGCGGATGAAAGCGGCAGCCGGCGGGCCAGTGGCCGGCGATCGGCACGCTGCCCGGGATCGAGAACAGCGAATGGGCGCGCGACTGCGGGCTCAGGATGCTGGCCAGCAGGCCCTGCGTGTAGGGATGGCGCGGCGCCCCGAACAGCGGCCCGACCTCGTTGGACTCGACCACCTGGCCGGCGTACATCACGTTGACCCGCTGGCAGGTCTCGGCCACCACCGCCAGGTCGTGCGTGATGAGCAGGATGCCGAGGTCGAGCTCCTTGCGCAGCCGCATCAGCAGCTTCAGGATGCCGGCCTGGACCGTGACGTCGAGGGCCGTCGTCGGCTCGTCGGCGATCAGCAGCGCCGGCCGCATCGCCAGCGCGCTCGCGATCAGGATGCGCTGGCGCATGCCGCCCGAGAGCTCGTGCGGATACTGGCGCGCGACCCGGGCCGCGTGGGGCAGCTCCATCAGGTCGAGCAGTTCGAGCACGCGCGCTTCCAGCCCCTCCGTGCGGCCATGCGCGCGCAGCGGCTCGGCGATCTGGCGGCCGACCGGCATCAGCGGATCGAGATAGCTCGTGGGGTCCTGGAACACCATGCCCACGCGGGCGCCGCGCACCGCCCGCAGTTCGGCGGCCGGCAGCCGCGCCAGGTCGCGGCCTTCGAGCAGGACCTGGCCGGCGGCCACCCGCGCCAGCGGCGAGGGAAAGAGGTTCAGCAGCGCAAAGGCCGTCATCGACTTGCCCGAGCCCGACTCGCCGACCAGGCCCACGGCCTCGCCGCGGCGCACCGTGAGCGACAGGTCGTTGACCACCCGCAGCGCGGCTGCCCCCTGGCCGATGTCGACCGACAGGCCGCGCACGTCGAGCAGCAGATCCGAATCGCTCATTTCGGTCCCCGCGGATTCAAGGCGTCGTTGAGCGCGTCGCCGAAGACATTGAAGGACAGCACGGTGAGCGCGATCGCCAGGCCCGGAAAGGCCGACATCCACCAGGCGCTGCGCAGGTACTGCTGGGCGTCGTTGAGCATCGCGCCCCAGGACACGTGGTTCGGATCGCCAAGGCCGAAGAAGCTCAGGCTGGCCTCGATCAGGATCGCCATCGCGATGTCGAGCGAGCCCAGCACGACGATCGGCGCCGCCACGTTGGGCAGGATCTCGCGCACGATGATCGCGCCGTGGCCCATGCCCGCCACCCGTGCCGCATCGACGAACTGCGACTGCGCCAGCGCGGCCACCGAGGCCCGCACCACCCGCGCCAGCTGCGGCCAGGAGAGCGCCGCGATCACCACGATCATCTTCAGCACGCTGGTGCCGAACAGCGCGATCACGATCAGCGCCACCACGAAGCGCGGCAGCGTCTGGAAGAACTCGGCGATGCGCATCAGCAGCGTGTCGAGCCAGCCGCCGAAGTAGCCCGCCAGCGCGCCGACGACCACGCCGACCGCCACCGCGATCAGCGCGCTCAGCACGCCGACGGTGAGCGAGATGCGCGAGCCGAAGACCACCCGGGCCCAGATGTCGCGGCCGAGGTCGTCGGTGCCCAGCCAGTGGCCGGGCGAGAGCGGTTCGAGCAGTGCGCTGTCGCCGCCACCCAGCGGGTCGTGGCCGGTGGCCAGCGGCGCGCAGGCCGCCAGCCCGAACAGCAGCGCCAGGAAGGCCAGCGCGAGCAGGGTCGTCGGGCGGCGCAGCAGGCGGCGCCGGAAGCCGGCCTTGCCGACAGGCGCACCCGCCGCGGGAGGCGTCATCGTCAGTGTGGTCGGTTCGCTCATGCGCGTTCGATCCTCGGATCGATCAGCCGGTGGACGATGTCGGTGACCAGGTTGGCGATCACCACCGTGACCGACACCATCAGCAGGATCGCCAGCATCACCGGATAGTCGCGCTTGGAGATCGATTCGTAGAGCAGCCGCCCGATGCCGGGCCAGGCGAACACGGCCTCGATCAGCGCCGAGCCGGCGAGCACGAAGCCGACGTTGTAGCCGATGACCGTCAGCACCGGCGCCGCGGCATTGCGCAGCGCGTGCACCACCACCACCGTCCATTCGGAAGCGCCGCGCGAGCGCGAGGCCAGGATGAAGTCGGCGTTCATCACCTCCAGCATCGCGGCGCGCGTGATGCGCGTGATCAGCGTCAGGTAGCGCAGCGACAGCGCGAAGGCCGGCAGCACCAGATAGGACAGGTGCTGCACGAAGCCGTCGAAGCCGGGCAGCGTGCCGCGCACCGGGTTGTTGCCTTGCGACGGCAGCCAGCCCAGCCAGATCGCGAACACCAGGATCAGCAGCTGGCCGAGCCAGAAGTCGGGAATCGCATAGCCCGCCGACGAGGCGCCCTGGATCGCCGAGTCGACCAGGCCGCGGCCCGGGCGGGTGGCGGAGCGGGCCGCGACGACGCCGAGCACGATTCCCATCACGCTGGCGAAAGCCAGCGCGGTCAGCGTGAGTTCGAGCGTGGCGCCCAGCCGTTCGAGGATCAGCGCCGCCACCGGCTGCTGGTTGGCGAACGAATAGCCGAAGTCGCCCTGCGCCACCTTGGCCAGGTAGCGCAGGAGCTGGACCCACACCGGCTGGTCGAGCCCGAACTCGCGGCGCATCTGGTCGAGGTATTCGGGCGGCGCCGGGAAGTCGCCCACCAGCAGCGTGATCGGGTCGCCCGGCGTGAAGGCGATCAGCAGGAAGTTGAGCACCACCACCGCGAGCAGCAGCGGCATCGCGTGCAACAGCCGCCGCAGGATGAAGGAGGACATCGAGAGACGGCTAGTCCAGACGCTTGACGCCGGCCCACTGGTCGCGCGCATCGAGCGCGGGGAACACGCCGCTGAGCTTCCTGCTCGCCGTGTCCACCGTCTCCTCGTCGAACAGCACCAGGGTCGGCAGGTCTTCGTTGAGGATCACCTGCAGCTCCTTGTAGAGCCTGGCGCGGGCCTCGCGGTCGGTGGCCGTCGCGGCCCGGGCGAGCAGGTCGTCGACCTTCGGATTCGAATAGCCGCTGGCGTTGGTGTTGGGCGCGGTCCCGGCGTAGGTGTTGTACAGGCGGGTGTAGCCGATGGCCGGGTCGCCGGCCGAGAAGTACGAGCCCAGCATCATGTCGTAGTCGCGCTTGGCGAACACGCGGTCGTAATACACCGAGCGCTCGAGCGGCTCGAGCTTGACCTCGATGCCGATCTGGCGCAGGTTGTCCTGGATGATCTGCGACTGCGCGCGCATCTGCGCGCGGCTGACGTCGAAGGGCATGCGCAAGGTCGTTCCGCCGGGCTTGGCGCCGGCCTTCTCGAACAGCGCCTTGGCGCGCGCCGGGTCGAGCGGGTACTTCTTGGCGTAGCCCACCTCCTCGTTGAAGAGCCGATTGAAGCCGTCGCCGAAGGCGCCGGCGCCCGGCCGGGCGATGCCGTTCATGGCCTGCTTCACCAGCCGCTGGCGGTCGATCGCCAGCGCCGCCGCATGGCGCGCCTCGATCTTCGAGAACAGCGGCGACTGGGTGTTGAACATCAGGAAGTAGATCGCCGGGATGTTCACGCCGCGCCGCGGTACCAGGTTCTTGTCGGCCAGGATGCGCGGGACTTCGGGCTTGGGCGTGTAGAAGTCGAGCAGTTCGTCGATCTCGCCGGTCTGCAGGGCGGGCACCCGGTTCGCCGCCTGCGGAATCACCTGGAAGATGATCGATTCGAGGAAGGGCTTGTCGCCGTCCCAGTACTGGTCGTTGCGCACCAGCTTGATGCTGGCGCCGCGCTTCCATTCGCCGAACTTGAAGGGGCCGGTGCCGACCGGCTTCTGGTTCGCCGGGTGGGTGCCGATGTTGCTGCCTTCGTAGAGGTGGCGCGGCAGCATCGGGGCGTCGAACACCGTCATCTGCGACAGCAGCGGCGCGTACGGCTTCTGCAGCCGCACCACCACGGTCAGGGGATCGGGCGTGTCGACCTCGACGCCCAGGCCCTTGAACACCGGCGCCGCGCGCGGATGCAGCTTGCCCACCACCTCGAGCAGCGTGAACTTGACGTCGGCGCTCGTGAAGTCCTTGCCGTCGTGCCACTTGACGCCGGGGCGCAGGGTGAAGCGGTAGGTCTTGCCGTCGGCCGAGACCGTCCAGGCGGTCGCCAGCGAGGGCTTGGGGTTGTATTGCGGGTCGAGCCAGACCAGGCCTTCGAGGATCTTGGCCGAGACGTCGCCGGCCGCGAAGTCGGTGGTGGTGCCGAGGTTCAAGGTCGGCGGGTCGGCGTCGATGGCCAGCACCGCCGTGCCCTTGCCGGTGGCCGCGCGGCCGTAGCGCGCGGTGGCGAGGCTGCCGGCCAGGGCGAGCGCGCCCAGGCTCAGCTGGCGGCGGGTCAACGGGAGGGGCGAAGAATCGGGGGTGGAATCGGTCATCGTTCTGGGAGAGCAATTTCGAGGCCAATGGGCCCGCCATTATTGGCGTGGAAAATGCGAGTCCACTGCAGCATCAAGGCGGCTTCGATGATTTCCGTTCCCATCCACCCAGGCATCCAGGCGTCGACCGACGAAATGGTTGGTCTGCGCCGGCAGATCCATGCGAATCCCGAACTGGGCTACGAAGAGTTCCAGACCAGCGAGCTGGTGGCCGAGAGGCTGGCGCGCTGGGGCTATGCGGTGCACCGCGGCCTGGGCGGCACCGGCGTGGTCGGCACCCTGAAGCTCGGCCAGGGCGGCAAGCGGCTGGGCCTGCGCGCCGACATGGACGCGCTGCCGATGACCGAGACCACCGGCCTGTCCTGGGCCAGCCGAAAACCGGGCGCCATGCACGCCTGCGGCCACGACGGCCACACTGCCACCCTGCTTGCCGCCGCCCAGGTGCTGGCGGCCGCGAAGGGCTTCGACGGCACGCTCCACCTGATCTTCCAGCCGGCCGAGGAAGGCCTGATGGGGGCCAGGAAGATGGTCGAGGACGGGCTCTTCGAGCGCTTCCCCTGCGATGCGGTCTATGCGTACCACAATGAGCCCGGCTTTCCGGCCGGGCAGTTCGGCTTCCTCCCGGGTGTCATCTACAGCTCGTCGGACACGGTCGTCATCACCCTCGAGGGCAAGGGCGGCCATGGCGCGATGCCGCACACCACGGTCGACCCGATCATGGTCGCGGCGCACCTGATCCTGGCGCTGCAGACGCTGGTGTCGCGCGAGGTCGACCCCAACGACATGGCGGTGGTCACCGTGGGCGCGATGAACGCCGGCAAGGCGCCGAACGTGATCCCGACCAGCGCCGAGCTCAAGCTGTCGGTGCGCGCGCGCCGGCCCGAGGTGCGCGCCTTCCTGCGCGAGCGCATCACCGCCATGGCCGAGGGCCAGGCCGCCGTGCATGGCGCGCGCGCGGTGGTGGACTACCAGTGGAAGATGCCGCCCTGCGTCAACGACCCGGCCGCCACCGCCTTCGCGCGCCAGGTGGCGATCGAATCGATGGGCGAGAAGGCGCTGATCCCGGACATGGCGCCGCTGCAGGCCAGCGACGATTTCGCCTTCATGCTGAACGCGGTGCCGGGCAGCTACTTCATCGTCGGCAACGGCGACGGCAAGCCCGGCAGCGGTCCCGGCTGCATGGTGCACAACACCGGCTACGACTTCAACGACGAGATCCTTCCGAGCACCGCGAGCTACTGGGTGTCGCTGGTGCAGGCCTACCTGCGTTGAATGCATAGACTGTGGCCACCATGAACCCTGAAGTCATCTACACCGTCCGCGTCGAATTCGGCGACTGCGACCCCGCCGGCATCGTCTGGTTTCCCAACTTCTTCCGCTGGATCGACGCCGCATCGCGCCACTTCTTCGCCGAACGCGGCGTGCCGCGCTGGGAGGAAACGGCCCGCACGCTGGGCGTCATCGGCACGCCGCTGGTCGACACCCACACGCGCTTCGTCAAGAGCGCCAGCTACGGCGACACGCTGCAGATCGCGGCCGCGATCACCGAGTGGCGCGAGAAGAGCTTCGTCCAGACCTACCGGGTGACGCGCGGCGAGGACCTGATCCTCGAATGCGAGGAGGTCCGCATCTTCGCCGCCGCCCGCGAAGGCGGCGGCATCCGGGCGGTGCCGATCCCGCAGGCGATCCGCCAGCTCTGCGAATAGGCGGCCGGGCGGGCGCCGCGGAGTCAGTCCTGGGCCAACCGGGCGGCGATGCGCCGGTCGAACCAGTCGTCCATCATCGCCTTCTCGTAGCGCAGCCGGTCGCTGGGCGAATAGCGATTGACCGACCCGAGGTAGTTGAGGTCGGACATCTGGTCGTCGGCGTCCGCCAGCACGCGCTCGCCGCGCGTCAGCGTGTAGTGCAGCCGGATCCGCGGCCAGGTGATGTCGCGCAGGATGCGGATGTCGGTGCCGGTGCGAAAGCGAAAGGGCTCGAACCAGCCGGCCAGGTCGATGTCCACCACCTCGATGCGCAGGCTGTCGCCCGGCGGCAGGCCGGGCCCGGCCAGCTGCACCAGATGGCGCTGGACGTCGCGCATGACCTCGACCCGCTCCGGCTCGCTGCCGTTGGGATGCGCGTAGGCGGCGTCGGTGAAGCGTTCCGGATGCACGAAGAAGACCGACAACGCGGGCGCGGGGGCCTGTGCTGATGCGCCGGTCACGAGCAACGCGGCGATCGTGGCAACGAGCAGTCGAGGCATGGCATCTCCTGTCGAAAGGGGCGGCCCGGTTGGACAGCGCGGCGTTCCCGGGGTTCCCGGCGCGTCAGCGGCTGGCCCAGAACGCGCGCTGCATCGCGATCGTCTCCTGCGCGATCTCAGTGACCGGGCCGATCAGCTCCACCGGCTTCTGGCCGCGGTCGAAGACGTAGCGTGACGAAACCTGCATCGTCGGGTTCTCGGCGTGGCTGCCGGTCTCCGCCAGCAACTCCGCCTCGGTCATGGCGAACACCACGCGGCCGATGTTGGCCCAGTAGGCCGTCCCGGCGCACATGCAGCAGGGTTCGACCGCCGTGTAGAGCGTGCAGCCCCACAGGAATTCGGGCGTGAAGTTGGTCGCGGCCACGCGCGCCAGCGTGGACTCGGCGTGGTTGACGGTGTCGATGTTGCATTGCTCCAGCAGCACGGTCTCCTGGTCGGGGCCGACCAGCACGGCACCGAAGGGATGGTGCCCCAGCGCAACGGCGCGCTGCGCCACCTCGTTGGAGCGGCGCAGGTGGCGCAGCATCTGCGCGTGCGTGGGACGCAGGCCCTGGGGCG
The DNA here is from genome assembly GCF_030316845.1 of Variovorax davisae. GTDB lineage: Bacteria > Pseudomonadota > Gammaproteobacteria > Burkholderiales > Burkholderiaceae_C > Variovorax > Variovorax davisae. The sequence continues at coordinate 578,062 of NZ_JASZYS010000002.1, read as the reverse complement.
GCAGCGGTGATGTTCCGGACATGGTTTCAATACTCCTGGATGACGACAGGCCAAGGCTATTACTTTTGCACGGGCAGCGCCCTTGCGGCGCGGTGAGCCACTCGACCGTTTGGCAGAGGGGCGCAGCGGCCGCCAGGGAGTACAACCATCGCTCCATTCCCGCGGGAAAACCGATGGCCCAGCCGCAGCGATTTCTCGTCAAGATGCGAGCCCCCGCAGGCCAGGCCGCGGTGCAGCTGTTCGGCGCCGCCGTGCCGCTGCGCATCCGGCCGCTGTTCGAGAGCATCGGCGCCCCGGCCGGGCTGGGGCTGGCGGCCGGCGCCAGCTGGCACATCGTCGAGCCGGCACTCGCGCTCGATGCCGGCAGCCCCTGGGACGTCTGCCACGCGATGGTGACGCAGGGCCTCGGCCTGGCGGACACGGCCCTGCCCGATTTCGCCGAGCCGGACTTCGCCCAATCCTGGATCACCGGCTCGCCCGAAGCCGAAGCGCTGGCGCTGACCGCATCGTGCGAACCCGTTGCCCAGAAGACCGGCAGCGGCGGCTATCCCGGCGCGGCCGACCCGCTCTGGCACCAGGACGACGGCCATTCGGAGTTCGCCCGCGCGCTCGCGGACCTGGCGCTGCCGCCGGCCAACCAGCGGGTGCGCATCGCCCACCTGGACACCGGGTTCGATCCTGCGCACCAGAGCCTGCCGGCCCTGCTCGAGACCGCGCTGCAGCGCAACTTCGTCGACGACCAGGCGCCCGGGGACGCCACCGACACGGCCTCGGGCGTGTTCAACAACCGGGGCCACGGCACCGGCACGCTGAGCCTGCTGGCCGGGTCGCCGGCCGGCGGCCTGCCGCGGCTCGGGGCGGCGCCGTTCGCCCGGGTGGTGCCGCTGCGCGTCGCCGATCGCGTGGTGCTGTTCCGCAACAGCGCGATCGCGCAGGCGCTAGACCACGTCCACGCGCTGTGCGCGACCCCGGCGACCGCGTTCGATGTCGTGACGCTGAGCATGGGCGGCCTGGCGAGCCGCGCCTGGGCCGATGCGGTCAACGCGCTCTACGACGCCGGGGTGGTGGTGGTGGCCGCGGCCGGCAACAACTTCGGCAACCTGCCGACCCACCACGTCGTCTACCCGGCCCGCTTCAACCGCGTCATCGCGGCCTGCGGCGTGATGGCCGACCACCAGCCCTACGCCGACCTGCCGGCCTCGAAGATGGCCGGCAACTACGGCCCGGCGAGCAAGATGCGCACCGCCATGGCGGCCTGCACGCCGAACGTGCCGTGGGCCAAGCTGGGCTGCGAGACGGTGGTCGACCTCGATGGCGCCGGCACCTCCGCGGCCACCCCGCAGATCGCCGCCGCGGCCGCGACCTGGCTGCAGAAGAACCGGGCCGCCTGCGACCGCTACACGAAGCCCTGGATGCGGGTCGAGGCCGTGCGCCGGGCGCTGTTCGACAGCGCCGACGACCGCGACCCCGTCAAGCTCGGGCGCGGCCGCCTGCAGGTCGCGAAGGCGCTGGCCGTCGCGCCTGCAGCCGAGGCCGCGCTGAAGGCGGAGGCGCCCGACAGCGCCTCCTTCCCGCTGTTCAAGGTGCTGACCGGGCTCGGCCTCCAGGCCCAGGCCACGCCGGCGCAGGCGATGCTGGAGCTGGAGGCCCTCCAGCTGTCCCAGTGCGCGGCGATCGAGCGCATCCTGCCCGAGCCCACGGTCGATCCGCTGTCGCTCACCGGGCCCGAACGGATGGCCGTGCTGGAAGCCCTGCGCACCCATCCGCGGGCCTCGCAAGCGTTGCGCGCGGCCCTGCAGTCGCATCCCGCGACCGATCCGGGCCTGCCCATCCCGCCGCAGCAGCTGAGCCGCATCGAGGCCCTCCACCTGCAGCAGGCCCTGGCGCCGCAGCCGCCCACGCCGGCGGCCCGGCGGCTGCGCATCTACGCCTACGACCCCTCGCTGGGCCGCGACCTCGACACGGTCGGCCTCAACGAGACCGTGGCCGCGGTGCGCTGGGAGGCGAAGCTGCAGCCCGGCCCGGTGGGCGAATACCTCGAGGTGGTCGACGTCGATCCGGCCAGCGGCTGCTGCTACGCGCCGGTCGATCTCGACGATCCGCGCCTGCTGGCCGCCGACGGCCTGCGCCCTTCGGAAGCCAATCCGCAGTTCCACCAGCAGATGGTGTACGCGGTCGCCATGCGCACCATCGACCATTTCGAGAAGGCGCTGGGCCGGGTGGCGCTGTGGGCACCGCGGGCCGGTGCGCCGTCCGAGCGCTTCGTGCGCCGGCTGCGCATCCATCCGCACGCCCTGCGGGCCGAGAACGCCTACTACAGCCCCGAGCGCAAGGCCTTGCTGCTCGGCTACTTCGCGTCGAGCGCGGCGACCAGCGGCGCGCCCTCGGAATACGTCTTCACGGCCCTGTCGCACGACATCGTGGCCCACGAGACCACCCATGCGCTGCTCGACGGCCTGCACCGGCGCTTCCGCGAAGCGACCAACCCCGACGTGCTGGCCTTCCACGAAGCCTTTGCCGACATCGTCGCGCTGTTCCAGCATTTCTCGATGGGCGACTCGCTGCGCGAAGCGGTCGCCCGGGCCCGCGGCGACCTGTTCCAGCCGACCCTGCTGGCCAAGCTGGCGGTGCAGTTCGGCAATGCCACCGGCCACTATGGCGCCCTGCGCCAAGCCATCGGCAAGGAGGTCCGGGACGAGGCCACCGGCCAGAACGCCTGGCAGCCTGCGGCCCCGCCCGACAAGGGCGACTACCAGCGCTCGACCGAGGCCCATGCGCGCGGCGCGGTGCTGGTGTCGGCGGTCTTCGACGCCTTCCTGAAGATCTACACCCGGCGCGCCCAGGTGCCGATCCGGCTCGCCACCCATGGCTCGGAGGTGCTGCCCGAGGGCGCCCTGCCGGCTCAGCTGGTGGATGCGCTGACCGAAGTCGCGAGCAAGGTGGCGAGCCAGATCCTCGGCATGTGCATCCGCGCGCTCGATTACTGCCCGCCGGTCGACATCACCTTCGGCGACTACCTGCGGGCGCTGGTCACGGCCGACCGCGACCTGGTGCACCACGATCCGCTCGGCTACCGGGTCGCCTTCGTCTCGGCCTTCGCGGCGCGCGGCATCTACCCCGAGAACGTGCGCACGCTGTCGGTCGACACCATCGCCTGGGAACCGCCGCCGGCGCCCTTCCCGCGCCTGGAACGCCAGCTCGCCGGCCTGCAGCTGAACTGGGACCTGCAGGTCGACCGCGAAGCGGCCTGGGCGGACGCGCGCGCCAACGCCGTGCTGCTGCACGGCTGGCTGGTCGACCCAGAGGTGGTCGACGACGACGAGCTCGCGGTGCTCGGCCTGCGCCGCGGCGCGCCGGCCTCCGTCTCGCTGGCCGGCACGGACGGCAGCGCCGTGCCCTGCACGCTGCACGGCATCGAGGTGCACTCGATCCGCCCGCTGCACCGGGTCGGCCCCGACGGCCAGCTGCTGTCGCAGCTGGTGATCGAGCTGACCCAGTCGCTGCACGCCGACGACGGCTCCGGCATGGTGTTCCGCGCCGGCGCCACCCTGCTGTTCGACATCGGCAAGGGCGCCATCACCTACCTGGTGCGCAAGCGGGTCGACCAGCCCGCACGGGTCTCGGCGCAGCAGGCGCTGTGGGCCGACCGCCGGGCGGCCCAGCCCAACAGCTATTCGGGCCTGGCCACGCACGACGCCGAGCCTTTCGCCCTGTTGCACCGCGCCCATTGAGACGGGACACACCATGGCCGCCGCCAAGAAGACCCCGACCCCGAGCAAGAAGCCGCCGCGCGCCACGGTGCGCACCTACCGCCACGGCCTGGGCGACTGCCACCTGGTCACGCTCCACGGCGCCCGCAAGGCCAGGTACCAGATCATGATCGACTGCGGCGTGATCCTCGGCACGTCGAACCCCGGCGCGGTGATGACCGAGGTGATGGACGACATCCTGGCCGCCACCGGCGGCAGCATCGACCTGCTGGTCGCGACCCACGAGCACTGGGACCATGTGTCGGGCTTCGCCCAGGCCGCCGGTTCGTTCGCCAGGCTCAAGGTCGGCGCGGTCTGGCTGGGCTGGACCGAGGACCCGAAGGACGCCGACGCGAAGAAGCTGCGCGGCGAGCGCGACAACGCCCTCGCGCTGCTGCGGGCCGCGGCCGTTCGGATGCAGCTCGATGGCGGCGGCGATGGCGAGCCGAACCTGCTGACCTCGCTGCTCGACTTCTTCGGCGCCGCCGCCCGGACCACCACCGCCTCGGCGCTGGAACTGGTGCGCGCCAAGGTGGCCCGGCCGCGCTATTGCGACCCGAAGGACCTGCCGGTCGAACTCGACGGTTTCCGGGCCCGCATCTACACGCTGGGTCCGCCGCGCGACATGAAGATGCTGAAGAAGACGCTGCCGAGCGCCTCGGCGCCCGAGACCTACGGCATGGCGCTGGCGGCGGCCGAGCAGAGCATCGGCCAGGCGCTGGCGCATCCCGAGCAGCAGCCGTTCTCGAATGCCTTCCGGATCCCGAACCGGGTGGCGCAGAGCACGCCGTTCTTCCAGCAGCGCTACTGGAACGACGAGGCCTGGCGCCGCATCGACGCCGCCTGGATGGACGACGCCGCCGAACTCGCGCTGGCGCTGGACAGCATGACCAACAACACCAGCCTGGTGCTCGCGATCGACCTGGACGATGTCGGCGTGCTGCTGTTCGCCGCCGACGCCCAGGTCGGCAACTGGCTCACATGGAGCGACTGCCAGTGGCGTGTCGGCGGCAAGCCGGTGACCGGGCCCGACCTGCTCGCGCGCACCGTCTACTACAAGGTCGGCCACCACGGCAGCCACAACGCGACCCTGAAGGCCGGCGGCCTCGAGCGCATGACGGCCCTCGACGTCGCGGTGATCCCGGTCGACCACGCCATGGCGCTGAAGAAGAAATGGGGCGACATCCCGCTCGACACGCTGGTCACGGCGCTCGGCAAGGCGACCACCGAGCGGGGCTACGTGGTGCGCACGGACGAGGAGCTGTCGGCCACCGCGAAGCGGCGCGGGGCGCGGATGACGCGGTTGTATGTGGAGGTGGATGTTTGAGGGAGATCGGAGCCAGATTCAAACAGCCCGCTTCCCCCGCTCGATGTTCGGCAACAGCACCGCCACCACCCCCAGCAGCGGCAGGTAGGCAATGACCCGGTACACGTAGTCGATGCTGGTGTGGTCCGCCAGCAGCCCGAGCAGCGCCGCGCCCAGGCCGCCCATGCCGAAGGCGAAGCCGAAGAACAGGCCCGACACCATGCCGACCTTGCCCGGGATCAGTTCCTGCGCATAGACCAGGATCGCCGAGAACGCCGACGAGAGGATCAGCCCGATCAGGATCGTCAGCGTCGTGGTCCAGAACAGGTCGGCATGCGGCAGCAGCAGCGCGAACGGCGCCACGCCGAGGATCGAGGCCCAGATCACCGGCTTGCGCCCGACGCGGTCGCCGATCGGGCCGCCGGCCAGAGTGCCCAGGGCCGAGGCGAAGAGGAAGACGAACAGGTGGTACTGCGAGCTCTGCACCGAGAGCCCGAAGCGCTCGATCAGGTAGAAGGTGTAGAAGCTGCTGAGCCCGGCGACGTAGAAGTACTTCGAGAAGATCAGCAGCAGCAGCACGCCGATCGTGCCCAGCACCTTGCCGCGCGGCAGCGGTGGGGCCACGGGCCGGCGCGCCGCCCGCGCGCTGGCGGCCGCGTGATGCGCACCGTACCAGCGGCTCACCTGCGTCAGCAGCACGATGCCCAGCAGCGCCGCCAGCCCGAACCAGGCCACGCTGCGCTGGCCGAAGGGCACGATCACCGCCGCCGCCACCAGCGGCCCGAGCGCGCTGCCGGTGTTGCCGCCGACCTGGAACAGCGACTGCGCCAGGCCATGCCGCCCGCCCGAGGCCATGCGCGCCACGCGCGAGGACTCCGGATGGAAGATCGACGAACCGGTGCCCACCAGCGCCGCCGCCAGCAGCAGCACCGCGAAGCTGGGCGCGAAGGCCAGCAGCACCAGCCCGGCCAGCGTGAAGCCCATGCCGACCGGCAGCGAGTAAGGCATCGGCCTGCGGTCCGTGTAGAGCCCGACCAGCGGCTGGAACAGCGACGCGGTCAGCTGGTAGGTCAGCGTGATCAGGCCGATCTGGCCGAAGCTCAGCTGGAAGTCGCCCTTGAGCACCGGGTACATCGCCAGGATCAGCGACTGCATCATGTCGTTGATCAGGTGCGAGGCGCTGATCGCGCCCAGGATGCCGAAGGCGACCCCGTTCGGTGGCGATGTGCCGGAGGCGGCGGAAACGCGGGTGGCGGCGGGCGAAGACATGGGAAGGAGGTGCGCGCAGGACGCGGGGACAGGAACAAGGAAACGGATCGTAGCGATACGATGCAGGCCTGTCGCACGCCGTTCGGGCTGCGATCTTCGCGAAAAAGACATCGCCATGCCCGCCCTTCCCGCGTCGCCGAACCCCGAATTCCTGTCCCAGGTCGATCGCAACCCGGCGCCTGTGAGCTGCAAGGCCACCGACTACCCGGCCGGCCACGTGATCGCGCCGCATGCCCATGCCAAGAGCCAGCTGATCTACGCGGTGCACGGCGTCATGATGGTGAGCGCCGGCGAAGGCCGCTGGATCGTGCCGCCGACCCGCGGCATCTGGATGCCGGCCGGCTGGCCGCACGCGATCCGCTGCATCGGCGAGGTGCGCATGCGCAGCATCTACGTGCGCCCGGAGGCGGCGCCGCACCTGCCCGACCAATCCCGCGCAGTCGGCATCTCTGCGCTGCTGCGCGAGCTGATCCTGGCGGCCGCCGAAGTGCCGCCGGACTACGCCCGGAATTCGCGCGACGGCCGCCTGATGCGCCTGCTGCTCGACGAACTGCACGCGCTGCCGGTGCTGCCGCTGCACCTGCCGCAGCCGGCCGATCCCCGTTTGAAGCGGATCTGCTCGCGCCTGCTGGCCGCGCCGCACGACGGCGCGACGCTCGCTGACTGGGCCCGCCGCCTGGCGGTGGACGCCAAGACCCTGCAGCGCCTGTTCGCGCGCGAGACCGGCATGACCTTCGGCAAATGGCGCCAGCAGGCGCGGCTGCTGCACGGGCTCGAGCGGCTCGCCACCGGCGACAAGGTGCTCGACGTCGCGCTGGCGCTGGGCTACGACAGCCCGAGCGCGTTCGCGACCATGTTCAAGCGGCAGTTCGGACTGTCGCCGAGCGAGTTCTTCCGCTGAGCCGCGAGCGCCCTCACTCCTTGACCGACCCCGTCAATCCCGACACGTAGTACTCGACGAAGAACGAGTAGATGAAGGCCACCGGCAGCGAGCCCAGCAGCGCGCCGGCCATCAGCGGCCCCCACTGGTAGACGTCGCCCTGCACCAGCTCCGTGACGACACCCACCGGCAGCGTCTTGATCTCCGATGACGAGACGAAGGTCAGCGCATAGATGAACTCGTTCCACGACAGCGTGAAGGCGAAGATGCCGGCCGAGATCAGGCCCGGCACCGCCAGCGGCAGCACGATCTTGACCAGGATCTGCCAGCGGCTGGCGCCGTCGATGAGCGCGCACTCCTCGAGTTCGGCCGGGATCGAGCGGAAGTAGCCCATCAGGAGCCAGGTGCAGAACGGAATCAGGAAGGTCGGGTAGGTCAGCACCAGCGCCCAGCGGGTGTCGAACAGGCCGAGGTTGAAGACCACGTTGGCCAGCGGAATGAACAGGATCGACGGCGGCACCAGGTAGGCCAGGAAAATCGCCAGCCCGGTCTGGCGCGAGCCCTTGAAGCGCAGCCGCTCGATCGCGTAGGCGGCCAACACCGACACCACCAGCGAGCCGAAGGTCGACACCACCGACACCAGCACCGTGTTCCACAGCCACTGCGGATACGCAGTCTCGAACAGCAGCTTGTGGAAGTGCGCGAGCGTCGGCGCGATGACCCAGAACGGATTGCCCTCGCGCGACAGCAGCTCGGGCTCGGGCTTCACGGCCGTGATCGCCATCCAGTAGAACGGAAACAGCAGCACGATCAGGAACACCACCAGCGGCAGGTACACCGTGACCGCCTTGCGCGGCACGGTGTCCAGGTAGCTCATGCCGACGACGTCGATCTGGCCGGATTTGCTCATTTTTGCCACGCGCGCCGTTGAAGTCCGAAGTAGCTGAACATGATGCAGCCCAGCAGGAAGGGCACCATCGCGATCGCGATCGCCGCGCCCTCGCCCAGCGCACCGCCCGAGATCGCGCGCTGGAACGACAGCGTCGCCATCAGGTGCGTCGCATTGAGCGGCCCGCCGCGGGTGATCACGTAGATCAGCTGGAAGTCGGTGAAGGTGAACAGCACCGAGAAGGTCATCACCACCGCGATGATCGGCGTCAGCAGCGGCAGCGTCACATGGCGGAATTGCTGCCACGGCGTCGCGCCGTCGATCGCCGAGGCCTCGTAGTACGAGGGCGAGATGGTCTGCAGCCCGGCCAGCAGCGTGATCGCCACGAAGGGCACGCCGCGCCACACGTTGGCAGCGATCACCGCGAAGCGCGCATTCCACGGGTCCCCGAGGAAGTCGATGTAATGGTCGATCAGCCCCATCTTGACCAGCGCCCAGCTGATGATCGAGAACTGCGAGTCGTAGATCCACCAGAAGGCGATCGCCGACAGCGCCGTCGGAACGATGTAGGGCAGCAGGATCACGGCCCGGAAGAAGGTCTTGAAGCGGATGTTCTTGTTCAGCAGCACCGCCAGCCACAGGCCGAGCAGGAACTTGAACACGCTCGCCACCACCGTGTAGAAGAGCGTGTTGAAGAGCGCCAGCCGCGTGACCGAATCGCCCCAGAGGAAGATGTAGTTCTCCAGGCCGATCCACTCGCCCGGCCGGCCCACCTTGGCATCGGTGAAGCCGAGCCAGGTGCCCAGGCCGAGCGGATAGGTCAGGAACAGCAGCAACAGCACCGCCGCCGGCAACATGAACATGAAGCCGAGGGCGTTGCGGCTGTTCTGCAGCCTGGCGAGAAAGGTCATAGCGAGCGTCGCCCTGCCGGTTTCCGAATGGCTCCCTTCCAGGAACACCGCGGAACCGGCTTTGCCGGGCCGCTGGTGTTGCCCCCGGTGAGGGGGTGGGCGGCTACACGAAGTGAGCCAACCTGGGGGAGAGCTTTCATCCTAGACCTTGTAGTAGCGCTCGGCACGCTTCTGGGCGCGCTCGGCGGCTTCCTTCGGCGTCTTCGACCCGCTGGCGGCTTCGGCCACCATGTTCGGGATGATGAAGTCCGCCGCCGCGCCGGCCGAGGCGTAGCCGAGCTTGCCTTCGTAGCCGGCCGGCCGCAGGTTCTTGACCGAATCGCGGTAGGGCGTGTTCTTCGGGTCGGAGGTCCAGATCGGATTGGCCTCGTAGGCCTTCAGGGGCTGCGCCACGTAGCCGCCGGCGCCCTGCAGCCAGTCGTCGAACTGCGGCCGCTCCATCATGAAGCGCAGGAACTCCTTGGAGGCCTGCGGGTACTTGGTGTACTTCATGATCATCTGGTTGAAGAACAGGTGCGACTCGGTCGGCACCCCCACCGGCCCGACCGGGAATACCGCATGGTTGATGTCCGACGCCATTTCCTTGACCTTCGGATCGGGCGAGTTCTTGGCCGCGTAGTAGATCGAGATGCCGTTGTTGGTGACGCTGATCTGGCCGTCGAGAAAGGCCTTGTTGTTGTTCGGATCGAGCCACGACAGCGTGCCCGGGATGAAGTTGGCGTAGAGCTCCTTGGCGTACTCCAGCGCCTTCAGCGTCTCGGGGCTGTCGAGCACCACCTTGTTGTTCTTGTCGACCAGCTTGCCGCCGAAGGACCAGATCAGCCAGTTGGTCCAGGTGCTGTCGCCGGTCGCGTTGCCCAGCGCCATGCCGCCCGGCGTGCCCTTTTCCTTCAGCGCCTTGTAGAGCTTGAGGAAATCGTCGTTGTTGGTCGGGAACTTGTCGAAGCCGGCCGCCTTGACCATGCTCTCGCGGTAGACGATCAGCGAGCCCGAGGCGCCGAGCGGCAGCCCGATCCACTTCTTGCCGTCGGGCCGCATGAAGAGTTCGCCGGCGGGGTACCAGCCGCCGTACTTCTTGCCCAGGTACTCCGCCAGGTCGGTGACGTCGAGCAGCTTGTCCGGATAGAGGTTGGCGTCGTCGTTGGTCGACAGGATGATGTCGGGCCCGGCGCCGGTGTTGGCCGCCACCGCCGCCTTGGGCCGCACGTCCTCCCAGCCCTCGTTGTCGACCCGCACCTCGATGCCGGTGGCCTCGCTGAAGCGCTTGACGTTGGCCATGTAGGCGTCGATGTCGCCCTGCACGAAGCGGCTCCAGCGCAGCACCCGCAGCTTGGCGCCCTTCTCGGGCTTGAAGGCCAGGGTCTGCGCGTTCGCCAGCGGCGAGAAGATCGCGGTGCCGACGCCGAGCGAGGCCGCGGCCGCGAGGCCGGCCGAACTCTTCAGAATCTTGCGGCGATTGATGTCACTCATTCATGTCTCCTGTTGTTGAACGGCCGGAAATGAAAGGTCAGGCCACCAGGCGTTGGCCGTTGGCGGCATCGAAGAGGTGGGCCCGCTGAAGATCGGGCTGCAGGTGGATGATGGTGCCGGGCGCGAAATCGTGGCGCTCGCGGAACACCGCCGACAGCTCCACGCCTTCATGGCGGCAGGCCACGAAGGTGTCCATGCCGGTCGGCTCCATCACGGCCACCCGCGCGGGGATGCCGCCGCCGTCGGCCAAGGTCAGGTGCTCGGGCCGGGTGCCGTAGATCACGGGCTGGCCATCGACGCCGCCGGCGGCGAGCGGGGCGTCGAGCTGGGTGCCGTCGGCCAGCTCGACCCGGGCCGCGCCGCCGCCGCGGCGCAAGGTGCCGGGCAGGAAGTTCATCGACGGCGAGCCGATGAAGCCGGCCACGAACTGGTTCGCCGGATGGTCGTAGAGCTCGAGCGGGCTGCCGGTCTGCTCGATCCGGCCGTCGCGCATCACGACGATCTTGTCGCCCATGGTCATGGCCTCGATCTGGTCGTGCGTGACGTAGATCGAGGTGGTCTTCAGGCGCTGGTGCAGTTCCTTGATCTCGCTGCGCATCGCCACCCGCAGCTTGGCGTCGAGGTTGGACAGCGGCTCGTCGAACAGGAACACCTGCGGGTCGCGCACGATGGCCCGCCCCATCGCCACCCGCTGCCGCTGGCCGCCCGAGAGCTGGCGCGGATAGCGCTCGAGCAGCGGCGCCAGCGCCAGGATCTCGGCCGCACGCTTGACCTTGGCCTCGATGGAAGGCTTGTCCATCTTGGCCAGCGCCAGCGCGAAGGCCATGTTCTCGCGCACCGTCATGTGCGGATAGAGCGCGTAGTTCTGGAACACCATCGCGATGTCGCGCTCCTTGGGCGGCAGGTCGTTGACCCGCTTGTCGCCGATGCGGATCTCGCCGCCGTTGATCTCCTCGAGCCCGGCGATCATGCGCAGCAGGGTCGACTTGCCGCAGCCCGACGGGCCGACCAGCACGGTGAACGAGCCGTCCTGGATGTCGATGTCCACACCATGCAGGATGGCGACATCACCGAAGTTCTTCTTGACTGACTGGATCGTGACACTGGCCATGCACTGAAGTCCTGAAAGGTCGCGAGTCGACATCGGGCCATGGAGGACTCCATGCCGCAAGCGCGCAGTATTGGCATCGCGACCGGTCGGCGCATCAGGGCAAACCGTTAGGCATTAACCCGCGCAAAATTTGTATGATGACCTGATAACCGCCTTGATCTCTCCCTCTGCCGTGCGGAACGCCGCTTCTCCCCAACCCCAGCCGCTGGTCGTCGACCGGCTGTCGGACCGGTTGGCGGCGCTGCTGGGCGCGCAGATCGACAGCGGCGCGCTGCGGGCCGGCGACCGGCTGCCGACCGAGCAGCAGCTGGCCACCGCCCACGGCGTCTCGCGCACCGTGGTGCGCGAGGCGGTCCACCAGCTCAAGTCCAGGGCCCTGGTGCAGTCGCGCCAGGGCTCCGGCGTGTTCGTCGCGCCGCCCCCGGTCAACCAGGCGCTGGCCTTCGACCCGGCCGTGCTGACCTCGGTGCAGGCGGTGGTGCATGTGGTCGAGGTGCGCCGCGTGCTCGAAGGCGAGATCGCCGCGCTGGCCGCCGAGCGCGCCACGCGCGGCCAGATCGCCGCCCTGCGCCGCGCCCTCGCGGCCATCGACACCGCGGTGGCCGAGGGCCGCGACGGCGTGGCCGAAGACCTGGCCTTCCACCGGGTGATCGGCGAGTCGACCGGCAATCCGCAGTTCCGGCTGCTGCTCGGCTTCCTCGAACAGTACCTGCGTGAAGGCATGCGCATCACGCGCGGCAACGAGGCCCGGCGGGCCGACTTCATGACCGCGGTCCAGAGCGAGCACCGCGCCATCTTCGAAGCCATCGCGGCCCACGATCCGGTGGCCGCCCGGCTGCATGCCAACGACCACCTGATCCGCGGGGAGCAGCGGCTGGTCGAAGGCGGCATCATCGATGGCCGGCGCCGCCAGGCCGCCGCCCGGGTCGCGCGCTCCGCGCGCCCGGCACCCGACAGACCAGCAAAGCACTGAAGGAGACCGACATGAAACTGATGATCACCGGCGGCGGCGGCTTCGTGGGGGCCCGGCTCGCCCGCGCCCTGCTCGCCCGCGGCACCCTGGACGGCCAGCGCATCGAGCGCATGGTCCTGACCGACATCGCACCGCCGCCGGCCGACCTGCTGGCCGACGCCCGGGTCGAGGCCCGCACCGGCCCGCTGCTCGCGCACACCGAGGCGCTGCGCGAGGAGCCCTTCGACGGCATCTTCCACCTGGCCTCGGCCGTGTCGGGCGAATGCGAACTCGACTTCGACCTCGGCCTGCGCTCCAACCTCGACAGCACCCGGGCCCTGCTCGATGCGCTGCGGGCCCACGTGAACGGCGGCGGCAAGGTCGCGCGGCTGGTGTTCTCGAGCTCGGTGGCGGTGTTCGGGCCCGACCCGGCGGTGCCCCTTCCGAAGCTGGTGGCCGACGACACGCTGCCGGCGCCGCAGACCTCCTACGGCACGCAGAAGCTGATCTGCGAGCACCTGGTGGCCGACTACACCCGCAAGGGCTACATCGACGGCCGCGCCGCGCGGCTCATGACCGTCACCGTGCGGCCGGGCCGGCCCAACGGCGCCGCCTCGTCGTTTTTCAGCGGCATCATCCGCGAGCCGCTGGCGGGCGTCGAATCGATCTGCCCGGTCTCGCCCGAGGTGTCGCACCCCATGTCCTCGCCGACCCGCACCGTCGACGGCCTCATCGCCGTCTACGAAGCCACGCGCGAGGCCTTCTGCGGCCGCACGGCGCTCAACCTGCCGGCGCTCAACGTGCGCGTGGCCGACATGCTCGACGCCCTGGAGGCGGTGGCCGGCCCGAAGGTGCGCGCGCTGGTGCGCTTCGAGCGCGACGAGCGCATCGCCGGCATCGTGGCCAACTGGCCGGGCGGCGCCAGCGCCGCGCGGGCCGCCCGCCTGGGCCTGCTGCCGCACGAGAACTTTGCCGATATCGTCCGGCAGTACATCGACGACTGCGCGGCGCTGCCGAATGCAGACCAGACCTTGAAGGGAATGTCCTGATGAAGAACCCCACGAAGAAAAAATCCCCGGCTGCCAAGCCGAAGCCCCTCGCGCTGCGCTCGCAGGCCTGGTTCGACAACCCGGCCAATGCCGACATGACGGCGCTCTATCTCGAGCGCACCATGAACTTCGGGCTCGGCTTCGACGAGCTGCAGTCGGGCCGGCCGATCATCGGCATCGCCCAGACCGGCTCCGACATCGCGCCCTGCAACCGGCACCACCTCGTGCTGGCCGAACGCACCCGCGAAGGCATCCGCGATGCCGGCGGCATCGCCTTCGAGTTCCCGATCCACCCGATCCAGGAGACCTGCAAGCGGCCCACCGCGGCGCTCGACCGCAACCTGCAGTACCTGTCGCTGGTCGAGGTGCTCTACGGCTACCCGATCGACGGCGTGGTGCTCACCACCGGCTGCGACAAGACCACGCCGGCGCAGCTGATGGCGGCGGCCACGGTCGACATCCCGGCGATCGCGCTCAACTCGGGACCGATGCTCAACGGCTGGTACAAGGGCGACCGCACCGGCTCGGGCACCATCGTCTGGCGCGCGCGCGAGATGATGGCGGCCGGCGAAATCGGGTACCAGGAGTTCCTCAAGCTGGTGGCATCGTCGGCGCCGTCGACCGGCCACTGCAACACCATGGGCACCGCGTCGACGATGAATTCGCTGGCCGAGGCGCTCGGCATGACGCTGCCGGGCAGCGCCGCGATTCCCGCGCCCTACCGCGACCGCCAGGAGATGGCCTACATGACCGGCAGGCGCATCGTCGAGATGGTGCGCGAGAACCTGAAGCCCTCCGACATCATGACCCGCGAGGCCTTCGAGAACGCGATCGTCGTGAACTCGGCGCTGGGCGGCTCGACCAACGCGCCGGTCCACCTGATCGCGATCGCCCGCCACATCGGCGTCGAGCTCACGCCCGACGACTGGGAGAAGATCGGCTACAAGATCCCGCTGATCGTCAACCTGCAGCCCGCCGGCGAGTATCTGGGCGAGGACTACTACCGCGCCGGCGGCGTGCCCGCGGTGGTCGCCGAGCTGATCGCCAAGGGCAAGATCAAGCCGGCGCTCACGGCCAACGGCAAGACGCTGATCGAGAACTGCGAGGGCAAGTTCACCAGCGACCGCGAGGTGATCTGGCCCTACGCCAAGCCGATGAAGAAGAACGCCGGCTTCCTCAACCTCAAGGGCAACCTGTTCGAATCCGCGATCATGAAGACCAGCGTGATCACGCCCGAGTTCCACGACCGCTACCTCGAGGACCCGAAGGACCCGATGGCCTTCGAGGGCACGGCCGTCGTCTTCGACGGCCCCGAGGACTACCACCACCGCATCGACGATCCGAAGATGAAGATCGGCCCGCACAGCGTGCTGTTCATGCGCGGCGTCGGCCCGGTCGGCTATCCCGGCGCGGCCGAGGTGGTCAACATGCGGGCGCCGTCCTACCTGATCAAGAAGGGCATCACGGCCCTGCCCTGCATCGGCGATGGCCGGCAGTCCGGCACTTCGGGCTCGCCCTCGATCCTCAACGCCTCGCCCGAGGCCGCGACCGGCGGCGGGCTGGCGCTGGTGCGCACCGGCGACCGCGTGCGCATCGACCTCAAGAAGCGCACCGCCAACATGCTGGTGTCCGACGAAGAGCTCGACCGGCGCCGCGCCGAGCTGGCCGCCGCCGGCGGCTACCCCTTCCCGCCGAGCCAGACGCCCTGGCAGGAGATCCAGCGCGGCATCGTCGACGAGCTGTCGCAGGGCATGGTGCTCAAGCCGGCCGTGAAGTACCAGAAGATCCACGCGACCTTCGGCATCCCCCGAGACAATCATTGACCTCCCCCCGGTTGCCCGCACTTCGTGTCGGGCGCCCACCCCCTCGCCGGGGGCAATACCAGCGGCCCGGCAAAGCCGGTTCCGCGGTATTCCTGGAAGGGAACCCGCCGCTTACTTCGAGCCGGGGGGGAAGCCGGCAAACATCTTGTCGAGCGCCGCCTGCAAGAGCGCATTCATCTTCGCCGGGTCGTCGTGCAAGGTGCCGCTCGCGGTGCCGCGCCAGGCCGAGCGCTTGCTCTGCGCATTGACCATCTCGACCACCAGGGTGCCGACCTCGTAGGTGTCGGTGGGCGCTGCCGTGTTGGGCGCCGGCGGCCCGAAGCCGCCCCAGCCCAGGTAGCCCACGCGGGAGTAGTAGGCGCTCTGGCTTTCCTTCTCGGTCGACGACACGTGCGCCGACACATGGATGTCGCCATTGGGCGCCAGCTTCCAGCCCTTGGCCTGCAGCCGGGCGTCGATGCCGTCGACGATGCGCTGCTGCATCAGCGGCGTTCCGCCGTCCGGCCGGGCCACCCAGCTGTAGCTGCGCACGCGCGAGAAATCCGCGCCCGGGTCGACGTCGATCTTGACCGTCGGCCCGCCGACGGTCGCGCAGGCCGCGATCAGCAGCGGAAGGGCCAATGCGGCCAGGGCAGCGAAACGTCTGTTCATGTCGAATCCCAAGCGAGGTGAAAAAGCAGTTTAGCGCTCAGCCGCGGCTGAACAGCAGCACCGAATTCGTGCCGCCGAAAGCGAAGGAGTTGCTGATGGCGGCCTGCAGCTCGGGCGCCGCCGTATCGCCGGGCGCCACCAGGTTCAGGGCGCAGGCCGGATCGAGCGCGGTGCCGTGCATGTTCGGCGGCAGCGCGCGCCGATGCAGCGCCAGCACCGTGGCCACGGCCTCGAGCGCGCCGGCGGCGCCGAGCAGGTGGCCATGCAGCGCCTTGGTCGAACTCACGCGCAGGCGGTCGAGGTCGCCGCCCCAGACCTCGGCCAGGGCGTCGCGCTCGACCACGTCGCCGATGCGCGTGGCGGTGCCATGGGCGTTGCAGTAGCCGACGTCGCGCGGCTGCAGGCCGGCCAGGCGAAGTGCCTGGCGCAGCGCGCGCGCCTGGCCGAGCGCGTCCGGCTTGGTCAGATGCGTGGCGTCGCAGCTCAGGCCCCAGCTCGCCAGTCGGGCATAGGTCCGTGCGCCGCGCCGCTGGGCCCGCTCGGCGGATTCGAGCACCAGAAAGGCGGCGCCCTCGCCGAGCGCGAAGCCGCTGCGGTCGCTGGCGAAGGGCCGCACCGCGCGCGCCTCCTCGCCGGGCGTGACGCTGGCCAGGGTCTGCATCGCCTGCCAGGCGAGCACCACCCCGGGCACGATCAGCGCCTCGCTGCCGCCGGCGATCGCCAGCTCGACATCGCCGCGCTGCACCGCCTTGGCCGCCTCGGCGATCGCCACCGAGGACGAGGCGCAGGCCACCGAATAGGTCAGCACCGGGCCCTGCACGCCCTGGCGCATCGCCACGTGCGAGGCCGGCGCGTTGGGCATGAAGGCCGGGATGGTCAAGGGCGGCACCCGCCCGCCGCCCCGGTAGGCGGCCTCGAGCGCCGCGGCGCCGCCCATGCCGCAGCCGGCGAAGACGCCGATGCGCTCGGGATCGAGCGCGCCGACGGCGCCGGCATCGCGCATGGCCAGGTCGGCCGCGGCCACGGCGAGCTGGCTCACGCGGTCGACGCCGGCGAGCTGCAGCTTGGTGAACCAGCGCGATTCGTCGAAGGCCGCCCGGGCCGCGACCGCCGGCTTGGGCAGTTCGGGAAAGACCGGTTGGAGCGCGGAGTCGCCGCGCAGCAGGGCGTCGAACACGCTGCCGGGATCGTCGCCGTGGGGAGCCACGACGCCCAGGCCGGTGACGGCGACGGCAACGGCGTTCACGCGGTCTGCTTCGCCCTGACCTTGTCGACCACCGCGGCCAGTTGCGCCAGCGTGTCGATGTTCGGGTCGTCGTCGGGCATCGTGATGCCGAAGTGGTCCTCGATGGCGAACACGAACTCGACCAGCGCCAGCGAATCGAAACCCTTCTCGCGCATCGAGGCCTCCGGGTCCAGCGCGGACGCTTCGATGCCGTACTTCTCGTGGATCAGGTCCTGCAATTCCTTCAGCGAACTCATCGTGCGGTGTCCGTCGTCATTTCTGGCCGTCCCCCTGGCGGACGGCGATGTTGTGGAAGTCGGCCCACGAGTCTCAGTTCCTCCTGGCTCGGCCGCCGAATCGGCCCGCGGGCAGTGTCGCCTCATGATATCCGCTCCAAATGGCCGGCATCGCGGCCGGACGCGGGCGCCAGCGCAGCGACGGCAGCACGAACACGATGCCGAGCACCGCCCCCGCGACCACGTCGAGCACCACATGCTGCTTGATCGCCACGGTCGACCAGGCGATGGCCGCGAACCACAGCCCGTTGGCCAGCCGCAGGAGCATCGGCGCACCCGCCTGGCGCAGGATGTGCTCGATCCAGATGGCGGTGTAGATCGCGATCGCCACGTGCATCGACGGGCAGGCATTGCCGGCGGCGTCGACACCCTGCAGGATCGCGAAGCCGGGAAAATCGGTTGGCGGAATCGTCATCGGCGGGATCTGCGTGGGCCAGAAGAAGAACGCCGCCAGGCCGGTCAGGCACAGGGCGCCGACCCACAGGCCGTAGACCACCAGCTCCCTGAAGGTGAGCTGCAGCCCGGGCGCCACGCCCACGTACAGCCAGAGCGAGAAATAGGCGACCAGCGCCTGCGGCTGGAACGGGACCAGGTGGTCGAGCGCGGTCAGCGGCATCACGGTCACCGGACCGGCGGGCTGGCGCAGCAGGTGGAAGTAGCCGATGAAGAAGAGCCACGTGAAGGCCGTGGTGCCGATCACCTTGAGGGCGAAGTGGCGCCGGATGCGCAACCAGATCTCGACCTTCCAGCTCTCGAAGGGGCGGGGCGCCGGGCGCAGGTCGTG
This sequence comes from Variovorax davisae, assembly GCF_030316845.1. Taxonomy (GTDB): domain Bacteria; phylum Pseudomonadota; class Gammaproteobacteria; order Burkholderiales; family Burkholderiaceae_C; genus Variovorax; species Variovorax davisae. The sequence continues at coordinate 559,697 of NZ_JASZYS010000002.1, read as the reverse complement.
GGGTGGATTCATGAGGCTCGGCGTTGTCGGTGATTCTCTCATCAGCCAACGCGCCGGGCGTGTCGGCCTCAAGCTACACGATCAGCAGGGCCCGGAAATCGTTGACGTTGGTATGGGTCGGCCCGGTCACCAGCAGGTCACCGACGGCGTCGAAGTAGCCGTAGGCGTCATTGCGGTCGAGGTGGTCGGCCAGCTTGGCGCCCGCCGCCTCGGCCCGGCGCAGCGTGTCGGGCGTGACGATGGCGCCGGCGTTGTCCTCGACGCCATCGATGCCGTCGGTGTCGGCGGCCAGCGCCCAGACGCCCTCGCGGCCGGCCAGCGCGCCCGCCAGCCCCAGGCAGAACTCGCCCGCCCGGCCACCGCGGCCCTTGGCCTGGCCGGGTTGCCGCGGCCGGATCGTGACCGTGGTCTCGCCGCCCGACAGGATCACGCAGGGCTTGGCGAAGGGCGCGCCGCGCAGCGACACCGACCGCGCCAGGGCGCCGTGCACCTTGCCGACCTCGCGCGATTCGCCTTCGATCTCGTCGCTCAGCACATGGGCCTCGATGCCGGCCGCGCGCGCCGCCGCCGCGGCCGCCTCGAGCGACTGCTGCGGGGCCGCGATCACATGGGTCTGGTGGCCGTCGAAGGCGGCATCGCCCGGCTTCGGGGTCTCGAGCGCACCGCTTTCGAGCCGGGCCCGCACCGCCGCGGGCAGCTCGATCCGGTAGCGGTCGAGGATCGCCAGCGCGTCGGCGCAGCGGCTCGCATCCGGCACGGTGGGGCCGCTGGCGATCACGGCCGGGTCGTCGCCCGGCACGTCGCTGATGGTCAGGGTCACGACCTGCGCCGGTGCGCAGGCGGCGGCCAGCCGGCCGCCCTTGATGCGCGAGAGATGCTTGCGCACGCAGTTCATCTCGCCGATGTGGGCGCCCGACTCGAGCAGCTGGGTGTTGATGCGCTGCTTGTCGGCCAGCGTGAGCCCTTCGGCCGGCAGGGTCAGCAGCGAGGAGCCGCCGCCCGAGATCAGGCACAGCACCAGGTCGTCGGCCGTCAGCCCCTGGGTCAGCGCGAGGATGCGCTGGGCGGCGTCGAGCCCGGCCTGGTCGGGCACGGGATGGGCTGCCTCGACCAGTTCGATGCGCGCGGCCAGCCCGGCGGGGCGCGGCGGGATGTGGCCATAGCGCGTGACCACCAGGCCGGACAGCGCAGCGTCCGCCGGCCAGAGCGCCTCGAGCGCCTGGACCATCGAGCCGCCGGCCTTGCCGGCGCCGAGCACCAGCGTGCGTCCCTTGGGCGGTGCGGGCAGGTAGCCGCCCATGCTGGCCAGCGGCAGCGCCCGCTCGACCGCCACGCGGTAGAGATGCTCCAGGAATTCACGCGGGGCCGAATGCGCGTCGGGGATCGGCCGGGGGGTCGTCGGGGTCATGGCTTGCTGGTCTCCTGCGCCAGATGCTACTTCGTGCCGGCACCGCCTTCGAACCACTTGCCGATCAGGGCCCGCTCGGCGTCGGTGATGCCGGTCGCGTTGTTCATCGGCATGATCTTGGTGACCACCACCTGCTGGTACACCGCCTGCGCATGCGCCGCGACCTGGTCGGACGTGTCGAGGCGCACGTTCTTCATCTGCACCTGCGCGCCGTGGCACATGTAGCAGCGTTGCTCCAGCACCTTCTGCACGTCGCCGAAGCTGACCTTCTGCACCGCCGCCCCGGGCGCCGGTGCCGCCGCCGGCTCGGGCTTCATCCAGATGATGGTCAGGCCCAGCACCGCGATGCCGAAGAGCGCGTAGGGAATCGGGTTGCCCGCATTGCCGAGCTTGAAGCGATGCCGCACCACGAAGAACTGCCGGATCGCCGCGCCGCCGAGCATGATCAGCAGCAGCACGATCCAGTTGTACTTGTGGGTGTAGGTGAAGCTGTAGTGGTTGCTCAGCATCGCGAACAGCACCGGCAGGGTGAAGTAGGTGTTGTGCACGCTGCGCTGCTTGCCGCGCTGGCCGTGCACCGGATCCACCGGCCGGCCTTCGCGCAGCGCCTGCACGTTCTTGCGCTGGCCGGGGATGATCCAGAAGAACACGTTGCCGCTCATGGTGGTGGCCATCATCGCGCCGACCAGCAGGAAGGCGGCCCGGCCGGCGAACCACTGGCAGGCCAGCCAGGCCGCGAAGGCGATGAAGACCGCGACCAGCACGCCGACGATGGTGTCGCCGTTCTTGCGCCGGCCGAACAGCTGGCAGATGCTGTCGTAGACCATCCAGAAGACGACGAAGAAGGCCAGCGCGACGCCGATCGCGGCGCCCGGCTGCCAGTCCATCTTGGACTTGTCGATCAGGTAGGTGCTGGCGTTCCACAGATAGGACATCGTGAACAGCGCGAAGCCCGTGAGCCAGGTCGAATAGCTTTCCCAGTACGACCAGTGCAGATGGTCGGGCAGGCGCTTGGGCGCCAGCGCGTACTTCTGCATGTTGTAGAAGCCGCCGCCGTGCACCGCCCATTGCTCGCCGCCGACGCCCTTGTCGAGCGATTCCTGGTCCTCGGGCTTCTCGAGGCTGTTGTCCAGCATCACGAAGTAGAAGGACGCGCCGATCCAGGCGACGGCCGTGATGACATGGACCCAGCGCAGGAGCAGGTTGGCCCAGTCGAGGTAGTAGCTTTCCATTTGCTCTCAACCTTGTCGGCGCATGGGGGCACCGAGGTGTTCCGACCTGCTCACCACTGCGGGCGCTGTAAGCAGAGAAAGTGCCGCGAACGCAGACCCGGGGTGGAATCTCGCTCCGCTGCGGCTTGTTGTGGACTGAAGTGTATACAATTTTGAAGGCTGGCTCGTGGATTTTGCATCACCTGGCGTGCTGGAAAACCCTGAGCGCCCTCATGCTTTCGGCAGGGATTGCAACAACTGTGCCGCCACCGCCACGGCGATCACCTCGGGCTCCTTGCCGCTGATGCCGGGCACGCCGATCGGGCAGGTCACGCGGTCCATCTCCGCAGCCGAGAAGCCGCGCGCCTCGAGCCGGTGCCTGAAGGTGGCCCACTTGGTCTTGCTGCCGATCAGGCCGACGTAGGGCAGGTCGTCGCGCTCGCGCAGCCGCTTGAGGCAGGCGATCACGATGTCCAGGTCCTCGGCGTGGCTGAAGCTCATGATCAGCACCCGCGCACCCGACGCCAGCTGCGCCACCGCCTGCTGCACCGGATCGGAATGCTCGGTCTCGATCTGCGCCGGCAGTTCGGCCGGGAACACGCCGTCGCGGCTGTCGATCCAGCGCACCGCGAACGGCAGCGTCGCTAGCAGCCGCGCCAGCGCCGCGCCCACGTGGCCGCCGCCGAACAGCGCCACCGGCGCCAGCTGCGCCAGCAGCTCGGACTGCAGCGACGCCGCGTCGGCGGCATCGACCAGCTGGTAGGACAGGAACACCACGCCGCCGCAGCACTGGCCCAGGCTCGGACCCAGCGGATAGCGCTGCACGCCCTCGATCGGCGGGCCGCCCGCCAGCCAGGCGCGGGCTTCGTCGGTGGCCTGGAATTCGAGCTGGCCGCCGCCGATGGTGGCCGTCAGCCCGTCGGGCCAGACCGCCATCCAGGTGCCGGCCTCGCGCGGCGCCGAGCCCTGGGTCGAGACCACGCGCACCAGCACGCCGCGCTGGCGCTGCAGGCGCAGCAGCAGTTCGTCGACGGCGCCGGTCATCGGCGATACCTCCGGTTGCCCGGCGCCCGGCCGGGCACGGTATAAACCCGCCGATGCCATTTCAGACCACTTCGCGCCGCCTCGCCCTGGCGGCCGCCCTCCTCGCCAGCGTCTGGCTGGCCGGCTGCAGCACCGCGCCGACCGGCGCCGTGCCGGGCCAGCTCAGCAGCGCCCGCCCGGAGCCCGCCGACCAGAGCCGCGGCAAGCCGCGGGCGTCGAACGCCGCCACGGCGCGCGACTACCGCAAGGACGCCGCCCGCCACGTCTACGAGATCAACAAGGACCGGATCTACGGCGGCAAGCTGCCGCCGCTGCTCTACGCCGTCGGCACGCTGCAGGTCAACCTCGATGCCGACGGCAGGGTGCTGTCGATGCACTGGATGCGGGCGCCCACCCATGCCCCCGAGGTGATCGCCGAGATCGAGCGCACGGTGCTGATGGACGCGCCCTACCCGGCGGCGACGCGGCTGGGCAAGGTGACCTGGACCGACACCTGGCTGTGGGACGAAGGCGGTCATTTCCAACTCGATACGCTCAGCGAAGGCCAGCAGTAGCTCACGAGCCCCGGTAGGTGGAGTAGCTCCACGGGCTCACCAGCAGCGGCACGTGGTAGTGCTGGTCGGTGTGGGCGACCCCGAAGTCCAGTGCCACGCGATTGAGAAAGTTCGGCTCGGGCAAGGTCACGCCGCGGGCCTTGAAGTAGCCCGCGACATCGAACACCAGCCGGTAGGTGCCGGTCTTGAGCGTGCTGTTGTCATAGAGCGGCCCGTCGCTGCGGCCGTCGGCGTTCAGCTTGAAACGCCGCACCAGCGTGGCGCGGGCGTCCTCGCCGGTGCCATCGGTCGTGAACAGCGCCACCTCCATGCCGGCGGCGGGGCTGCCGTGCATGGTGTCCAGTACGTGAGTGCTCAGGCCCATCGATCTGCTCCTTCAATGCATTGGGGAAATTACGGTCGACAAAAGTGTATACAGTTCTGGGCTTTGGGTCTATCATGAAAAGCATGGACTCGACCACCACCCGCGCGATCGTCGACGCACTCACCAAGGCCATTGTGGAGCACCGGCTGCAACCCGGCAGCAAGCTGGCCGAGCAGAAGCTGGCCGACCACTTCGGCGTCTCGCGCACGCTGGTGCGGCAGGCGCTGTTCCAGCTGTCGCAGAACAAGCTGATCCGGCTCGAACCCGCGCGCGGGGCCTTCGTGGCGGCGCCGGCGGTCGACGAGGCCCGGCAGGTGTTCGCGGTGCGCCGCATGCTCGAGGCCGAGATGACGCGGGCCTTCGTGCGCAGCGTCACGCCGGCCAAGATCAAGGCGCTCAAGGAGCACGTGGCGCTCGAGAAGGCGGCGGTGTCGGGCGAAGACGTCTCGGGCCGCACCGAACTGCTCGGCGACTTCCACGTGCGCATGGCCGAGCTCATGGGCAACACCGTGCTGGCGCAGATCCTCGGCGAGCTGATCTCGCGCTGCGCCCTCATCACGCTGATGTACCAGAGCGCCACCGCGGCCGAGCATTCGAACGACGAGCACGCCGACATCGTCAAGGCGCTGGCCGCCAAGGACGAGGAGCGCGCCGTGCGCCTCATGACCGAGCACCTCGAGCACGTCGAGGCCAACCTCACCTTCGACCGCAAGGTCCCCACGCACGACATCTCACTCGCACTCGCATGACACCATGAGCGTTTACGACACGACCCTTCCCTACCCGCGCGACCTGGTCGGCTACGGCCGCAATCCGCCGCACGCCCAATGGCCGGGCCGCGCCCGCATCGCGGTCCAGTTCGTCCTCAACTACGAGGAAGGCGGCGAGAACTGCGTGCTGCACGGCGATGCCGGCAGCGAGCAGTTCCTGTCCGAGATGTTCAATCCCGCGAGCTATCCGGATCGCCACATCAGCATGGAAGGGATCTACGAATACGGCTCGCGCGCCGGCGTCTGGCGGATCCTGCGCGAGTTCGAGAAGCGCGGCCTGCCGCTGACCGTGTTCGGCGTCGGCATGGCGCTCGAGCGATACCCAGAACTGGCCTCGGCCTTCAAGGAACTGGGCCACGAGATCGCCTGCCACGGCTGGCGCTGGATCCACTACCAGAACCTCGACGAAGCCACCGAGCGCGAACACATGCGCCTCGGCATGGAAGCCATCGAGAAGCTCACCGGCGAACGCGCGCTCGGCTGGTACACCGGCCGCGACAGCCCGCGCACGCGCCGCCTGGTGGCCGACTACGGCGGCTTCGAATACGACAGCGACTACTACGGCGACGACCTGCCTTTCTGGATGAAGGTGCAGAAGACCGACGGCCAGGTCGTGCCGCAACTCATCGTGCCCTACACGCTCGACTGCAACGACATGCGCTTCGCGCTGCCGCAGGGCTACTCGCACGCCGACCCCTTCTTCCAGTACATGAAGGACAGCTTCGACGCCCTCTATGCCGAAGGCGACGAGGCGCCCAAGATGATGAGCATCGGCATGCACTGCCGCCTGCTCGGGCGGCCTGGGCGCATCACGGCGCTGCAGCGCTTCCTCGACCACATCGCCACCCACGACCGGGTCTGGGTCTGTACCCGGCTCGACATCGCGCGACACTGGAAGGCGACGCACCCCTACGCCACTCGCCAAGGAGACTGACATGGCGCTCACCATCGACCAACTCAACGCGGCCTCGGCCGACGAAGCCGTCGCGCTGCTCGACGGCGTCTACGAGCATTCGCCCTGGATCGCGGCGCGATCGCTGGTGTCGCGGCCGTTCCGGTCGCTGCCGCACCTCAAGCACGCGCTGGTGCAGGCCGTGACCCATGCCGCGCGCGCCGAGCAGCTCGGCCTGATCCGCGCCCACCCGGAACTCGCCGGCAAGGCGATGGTCAGCAAGAGCCTGACGGCGGAGTCGACCAACGAGCAGAACAAGGCCGGCCTGACCGACTGCACGCCGGAGGAGTTCGCGAAGATCCAGCAGCTCAACGCCGACTACAACGCCAAGTTCGGCTTCCCGTTCATCCTCGCGGTGCGCGGCCCGCGCGGCACCGGCCTGGCCAAGCGCGAGATCATCGACACCTTCGAGCGCCGCGTGCACCACCACCCGGACTTCGAGCTCGGCGAGGCGCTGCGCAACATCCACCGCATCGCCGAGATCCGCCTCGACGACAAGTTCGACGCCACCCCCACGCTCGGCAACGATGTCTGGGATTGGCACGAGAAGCTCTCGGTCCACACCGACCCGGGCTACGCCGAGAAGGGCCAGCTCACCGTCACCTACCTCACCGACGCCCACCGCGCCTGCGCCGCCCAGATCGCCGCCGACATGCGCGAGGCCGGCTTCGACAGCGTGCAGATCGATGCCGTCGGCAACGTGGTCGGCCGCTACGAAGGCGCCACGCCCGGTGCCCGCGCGCTGCTCACCGGCTCGCACTACGACACCGTGCGCAATGGCGGCAAGTACGACGGCCGGCTCGGCATCTTCGTGCCGATGGCCTGCGTGCGCGAACTCAAGCGGCAGAACCGCCGCCTGCCTTTCGCGTTCGAGGTGGTCGGCTTCGCCGAGGAGGAAGGCCAGCGCTACAAGGCCACCTTCCTGGGCTCCGGCGCATTGATCGGCCATTTCGACACCCGCTGGCTCGACCAGCAGGATGCCGACGGCATCACGATGCGCGAGGCCCGCCGCCATGCGGGCCTGAAGGACGAGGACATCGCCGCCCTGCAGCGCGACCCGTCGAAGTACCTGGGCTTCGTCGAGGTCCACATCGAGCAGGGCCCGGTGCTGACCGAGCTCGACCTGCCGCTCGGCATCGTGACCTCGATCAACGGCAGCGTGCGCTATGTCGGCGAAGTCATCGGCATGGCCAGCCACGCCGGCACCACCCCGATGGACCGCCGCCGCGACGCCGCGGCCGCGGTGGCCGAGCTGATCCTGTACGCCGAGCAGCGCGCCGCCAAGGACGGCGACTCGGTCGCCACGGTCGGCATGCTCGAAGTGCCGAGCGGCTCGATCAACGTGGTGCCCGGGCGCTGCAAGTTCAGCCTCGACCTGCGGGCGCCGAACAACGCCCAGCGCGATGCGCTGGCCAACGACGTGGTGGCCGCGCTGAAGGACATCTGCGAGCGCCGCAGCGTGCGCCACACGCTCGAGGAAACCATGCGCGCCGCGGCCGCGCCCAGCGCCCCCGATTGGCAGCAGCGCTGGGAGCGGGCGGTCGACACGCTCGGCGTGCCGCTGTTCCGCATGCCCAGCGGCGCCGGCCACGACGCCATGAAGCTGCACGAGGTGATGCCGCAGGCGATGCTGTTCGTGCGTGGCATCAACTCCGGCATCAGCCACAACCCGCTCGAATCGAGCACCAACGACGACATGCAGCTGGCCGTGCAGGCCTTCCAGCTGCTGCTCGACAACCTCGCCACCGACCCGGCCCACTGACATGACCGACTACACCAAACTCGACGCCTGGATCGACGCCCACTTCGACGAGGAAGTCCGCTTCCTGCAGGCGCTGGTGCGCGTGCCCACCGACACCCCGCCCGGCAACAACGCGCCGCACGCCGAGCGCACGGCCGAGCTGATCCAGGCCTTCGGCTTCGAGGCCGAGAAGCATCCCGTGCCCGCGCAGGAAGTCAAGGACTACGGCCTCGAATCGATCACCAACCTGATCGTGCGCCGCAAGTACGGCAGCGGCGGCCGCACCGTCGCCCTCAACGCCCACGGCGACGTCGTGCCGCCCGGCGAAGGCTGGACCCACGACCCCTACGGCGGCGAGATCGACGGCGGCAGCCTCTACGGCCGCGCCGCGGCGGTGAGCAAGAGCGACTTCGCCAGCTTCACCTTCGCCGTGCGCGCGCTCGAAGCGGTCGCCAAGCCGGCCAAGGGCGGCGTCGAATTGCACTTCACCTACGACGAGGAATTCGGCGGCATCCTGGGCCCGGGCTGGCTGCTCGCCCAAGGCCTGACCAAGCCGGACCTGATGATCGCCGCCGGCTTCAGCTACGAAGTGGTCACCGCCCACAACGGCTGCCTGCAGATGGAAGTCACGGTGCACGGCAAGATGGCGCATGCGGCCATCCCGACCACCGGCGTCGACGCGCTGCAGGGTGCGGTCCACATCCTCAACGCGCTCTATTCGCAGAACACGCTCTACCAGCAGGTGACGTCGAAGGTCGAGGGCATCACGCACCCCTACCTCAACGTCGGCCGCATCGAGGGCGGCACCAACACCAACGTGGTGCCCGGCAAGGTGGTCTTCAAGCTCGACCGCCGGATGATCCCCGAGGAGAACCCGATCGAGGTCGAGGCCACGATCCGCCAGGTCATCGCCGACGCCGCCGCGCAGCTGCCCGGCATCACGGTCGAGATCAAGCGCATGCTGCTGGCCAACTCGATGAAGCCGCTGGCCGGCAACAAGCCGCTGGTCGAGGCCATACAGAAGCACGGCCAGGAACTCTTCGGCGAGCCGATCAAGGCGATGGGCACCCCGCTCTACACCGACGTGCGGCTGTACGGCGAGGCCGGCATCCCGGGCGTGATCTACGGCGCCGGTCCGCGCACGGTGCTCGAGTCGCATGCCAAGCGCAACGACGAGCGCGTGGTGCTCGAAGACCTGCGACGCGCCACCAAGGTCATCGCGCGCACGCTGAGCGATCTACTCACGTGAGGCGCCACTGATCGGTTGCCCCTATCTGGCAAGGACCGTGAGGCCATTGGTTGAGCCTCGCGTGACTGCCCGATACACTCGGGCCCATGCACGCCCCGTCCCGCTTCCAGAACCACGCTGCGCTCGCGCAGCCGATGTTTTCTGCGCGCGCGGCAGGCCTGCAGCCGACGCCCGCACATTCCTAAGCCCGGCGGCCGCTTCCCTCCCATTCAGCGCAACCATCGACCGCCGGGCACCCACCTCGCGCGTCGCGGTGCCTGCCCGTCGTTCGGTCGGCCCGCATTCGACCAGGAGTGCGTCCCCATGCATGCAACCATCCTCGGCGAGCGAACGCTCACCGAACATGACTTCTCGCGCCTGAGCAAGCTGCTCGACGGCCATCTGCCGCCCGCGCTGGCCAACGTCCTCGGCGCGGCCGAAGTGACGCGCTCGCGCGAGGTTCCCGCGGACATCGTCACGATGTATTCGCAGGTCGAACTGGTCGACCCCCACACGCGGCGCCGGCAGACGCTGACCGTCTGCTTTCCCGGCGACTCGGAGCCCAGTGCCGGCTTCATCTCGGTCTTGTCGCCGGTCGGCAGCGCCCTGCTCGGCCTGAAGGTCGGCGCGGTCGCGCGCTGGCAGCTGCCCGGCGGCGAAGAAGGCGCGGCCGAGATCGTCGCCATGGCCTACCAGCCCGAAGCCAGCGGCGACTACACGCGCTAGCGCGCGCCGCCTTTTCCAGCCCACGCAGCGCGCGGTCGTGCCTCGACCGCGGCGCCAGCGCGCGCGCCACGCGCGAAGAGGAGACCTCCATGACCATCCGATCCATCCTGGCCGTGACCGACTTCTCACCGCCATCCCGCCTCGCCCTCGAACGCGCGGCCCGGCTCGCGGCCGAGCACCGCGCCGTCCTCAAGCTCATGGTGCTGCCGGCGAGCGGCAGCGCGCCACCCCCGAACAGCGCCGGCCGGCTCGCCCATGTCGCCAGGAAACTGGGCCATCGCTTCGGCTTCACGGTGCGGCCGGTCGCCCAGACCGCGAACACGCTGGCGCATGTCGCCGAGGAAGCCAGCTGCGCGGACCTGCTGGTCATGAGCCACCGGCGCGAGCGCACGCTGGCCTCGCTGCTGCAGGGGCAGCCGGCCGAGCGGCTGGCGCGCCTGTGCCGCTGCCCGGTGCTGGTGACCAGGACCGCGCCGCGCCAGGGCTACGAACGCATCCTGGTCGCCGTCGACTTCACGCCCGCCTCGAAACGGCTGGTCCAGCTGGCATGGATGCTGGACAGCAACGCCGAGGTCGAGCTGTTCCATGCCATCAGCACACTGAACGAGGCCAAGCTGCGGTCGGCCGAGGCATCGCGGCGTGCGATCCAGGCCTACCGTCATGAATGCATGCGCCACGCCCGCGACCGCATCTTCTGGCTGACCGATTCGTTCGACACCCGCCGCAACCGCGTGATGAGCGCCATCGGCTACGGCGACCCCGCCCGCCAGGCGGTGGTCCAGCAGGACCACGTGGGCGCCGACCTGCTGGTGGTCGGAAAGCGGCGCAGCTCGCCGATCGCGGACTTCGTGTTCGGCAGCGTGGCCCACCGGGTGCTGTGCTGGGCCACCAGCGACGTGCTGATCGTGCCGGATGATTTCCAGGCCTCGACCCGGGCCGCGGCGCGCCAACGGTTCGAGGCCGAACGCGGGGATCTGAAGGGCGCCTTGAACGGCTAGGCGCGTTCAGGCCGCGCCAGGCCCTTCAGCCGCATTTCGATCTCGCGGTCGAGTTCGTCGACCGCCGCCTCGAGCTGGGCCAAGGCGGCGCCGGGGCTTTGCGCCGGCTCGCCACGGCAGGCCCGCTGGAGCAGCTCGCAGGCCCGCATCACGCGCTGGGCCCGGACCATCCGGGCCGGGCCCAGGATCTTGTGCGCCACCGACGACGCCTCGGCCAGCGCCCCCGACCCGACATGCACGGCGAGTTCGCGGATGTCGCTGCGGTTGGTCCGCCACAGCGCCTCGAGAAAGCGCGACTCGACCTGGGCGTCGTCGTCGGACAGGCTGCGCAGCGCCAGCGGGTCGAAGGCGGCCTCGAAGGGCTCGTGCGGCGGCGCTTCGACCGGTGTCGCAAGGCGCGGCGCGGCCGCATCCGCGGGCAGATGGCGATGCAGCGCCGCCGCCAAGGCATCGAGGCTGAACGGCTTCATGAGGCACTCGTCCATGCCGGCCTCGAGCGCGTGGCGCCGGTCCTCCTCCTGGACATGCGCCGTGCAGCCGAGCACCGGGCAGCGCGGCAGGCCACGCTCGTGTTCCAGCGCCCGGATGGCTAGCGCCAGGGCATAGCCGTCCATGACCGGCATGGAACAGTCGGTGATGACCAGGTCGAAGCCACCGTCGCGCCAGAGTTCCAGGGCGGTCTCGCCATCCTCCGCCAGTTCGCAGGCGAGGCCCAGGTGCTCGAGCTGGCGCTGCAGCAGCAGCCGGTTGGCCGGATGGTCGTCGACCGCCAGGATCCTGCGGCCACGCTGCCGCAGCAAGGCGCCGGGCTCCGGCGCAGCGGCCGCGGCCGGGGCGGCCTGCGGGGGCGACGCGGCCTGCAGCGCGAGTTCGACCCGGACGCAGGTGCCCTGGCCGCGCTGGCTGCGGACGTCGATGCTGCCGCCCAGCAGCCGGCACAGGCGCTGGACGATCGGCAGGCCCAGGCCGGTGCCGCCGATGGCGCGCGGGCCGGCCGCCTCGGCCTGGAAGAACGGCCGGAACAGGTTCGCCACGTCTTCCGGGGCAATCCCGATGCCGGTGTCCTCGACCTCGAGGGCGATCGTCTCGACGCCGGCCTCGCGGCCCACATGGCGCAGCCGCACGGTGACGCTGCCGGCATCGGTGTACTTGATGGCGTTGCTCACCAGGTTGTTGGCGATCTGCCTGAAGCGCACCGCGTCCACGCTGTGCCATTCGCCGACCGCGGGATCGATGTCGAGCACCATCGCCAGGCCGTGCTGGCGCGCCAGGCCGCCGAAGATCCGGGCCACCTCGTCGACGATCGCCGGCAGCCGGGCCGGCGCCAGGGCGATTTCGAGGCCGCCGGCCTCGATCTTGGAGATGTCGAGGATGTCGTCGATGAGCCCGAGCAGGGCCACGGCCGACGTCCGGGCCAGGTCCACCGATTCGCGGTCCTTGGCCGACAGCCGGCCTTCACGCGTCAGCAGTTCGAGCATGCCCAGCACGGCGTTCATGGGCGTGCGGATCTCGTGACTCATGGTGGCGAGGAAGTTGGACTTGGCGCGGCTGGCCTCCTCGGCCTCGGCCCGCGCGACCTGGCTCAGATGGATCAGATGGTGGCGCTCGGTGACATCGATCGCGCCGGCCACCAGGGCGCGCTTCTGGCCGCCCGGCGACAGGGAGATCGGGACCGCCCAGTGCGCCAGCCGGCGCGTCTCGCCATCGAGGACCACGTCGACATCGTCGTTCAGCGGCTCGCCAGTCGCCAGCATGTCGAGATAGCGGGCGTGGAGCAGGGCCGAATTGTCCTGGTTGATGTAGTCAAGACCGCTTTCGCCCACGGTCTTGCCCTCCATGGCGGCGCGGGTGGTGCCGCACATCTTCTCGAAGGCGGCATTGCAGAACACCAGCCTGGCCTCGACGTCGCGCACGCAGATCGCCTGCGGGATGGCGTCGAGCAGGGCGCGCTGAAAGGCGAGCTGGTCGCGCAATTCGGCTTTGACGGCGAGTCGCCGGCGCATCTCATGGCGCAGTTTCCGGTTCCAGATCACGCTGATGACGAAGCACAGCGCAAATCCGGCAGCGATTTCATATCCCCAGGGCACGAGCCCCGACATTTCCCCCCACATCATTCGCCCCTTTCAGGAGACGAGGTGATGGGCGCGGGTGAAATCGACCAGTTCGACCAGCGTGGAAATTCCGAGCTTCTCGAATATGCGCGTCTTGTAGCTGCTGATCGTCTTGTTGCTGATCAACAGGGTTTCGGCGATTTCCTTGTTGCTCATGCCGCGCGCCAGGTATTGCAGCACCGTCAATTCGCGGTCGGAAAGCGACTTCATCAACACATCGGGCGGGGCGCCGGTATTCGTGTGCCCGTGCGACGACAGCGCAGACGATGGAAACATGCTGTAGCCGGCAAGCACCGTCCTGGCCGCCTGCGTGACGGCCGACATGTCTTCGCTCTTGCTCATGAAGCCATTGGCGCCCGCCTGCACGGTGCGGGCGGCAAAGATGGATTCCGGCTGGGCCGACAGCACCAGCAGCTTGGTCGACGGCAGGGACTTTCTCAGCCGCTCGATCAGGTCGAGCCCGCTGAGCCGCGGCAGGTCGAGGTCGAGGATGACCAGGTCGGGACGCTGGTCGCGGATCGTAGCCAGGGCCGAGGGGCCGTCGCCGGCCTCGCCCACGACCTGGAACTCGCCGCCGGATTCGAGGGCCGCCCGGACCGCCAGGCGAATGGCGGGATGATCGTCGACAACGATGACTGAGTGCATATGGATTCCCTTGCGTTGAGTTCGATGGCCTGAGGCCGCTCGCGAGGGCGACTGTTGTTTTTTTCCAGTGTCATGCCCCTCACAATTCAACGCAATTTTAGGGCGTTTCTCAATTGATGATGGAATTCATCAGGCATTCGAGAATCAATAATGCAGCAGTTCGCGAAAAAGATCACATAGGATTCCGGATCCGGTTTTTCAAAATTCAGAGTTTTCTCATTGATAATTCGGAATTTTCCGAGTATTCAAAGAAGAAATCTTGATTGAATTGATAACAATCCATTAATTGGATTTGATACCAAAATTTTCTACGAAGAGTTTTCGGGGAATCAGGCCCGCTGGGCGCTCTGCAGCTTGTAGCCGTTCTGGTAGATGCCGATCACCAGCCCGCTGACCGCGTCGGACGGTCGCGCCGTGACGAACCGGTTGTCGCCGGCCTGGTAGACCAGGATGGTGCAGCCGGCGCTGCGGCTCAAGGTGCGCGCCACGCCGGTCGCCTGGCTCACGGTCTTGTAGCTGTTCATGTGCTGTCTCCTCGTTCGTTGGTCGCCGAAAGATCACGAGCGCGCGGCGGCCAGCAACCCGTCGATGGCGAGCACCACGCCCTCCCGGGCGTCCTTCGACGGCACGCCTTCGAGCAGCAGCTGGCGCACCAGGCCCAGCGTGTTGATGAGCTCGGCCTCCATCTCCGTGAGCAGGGGGATCACGTCGAAGTCCGGGTACTTGCCCTTGGCGCCCATCGGTCGTCCGGGGCCCGACAGATCGACGTCGTAGCCTTCATTGATTGCCTGTTTCTGGGTCTTCATGGGGGCCTCGCATGGAAAGGGTGGATCGTGTCGCGCCGGGGATCGGCCGCACATCGATGTAATACATTGTGCCTAATTACTTCAAAAGTAACAAGATGAATCATTATTTCTTCTACGTTTTTGCGACGGCGGCGGCGGGCCCGCGATTTGCAAGGCCACACCACGGGTTTTCCGCCATACAGGCGATCACCTGGTTTGTATACAGTTTCGCGTACAGAACGGTGAACGATTCAACGCAACGAAGCGTTCGCCCCTCCCCTTCCTCCACGCTGCCCAGGAGTCCACGCAATGACGGCTGCCTCGCCTTCCATCCACCCGGTCGACCAGCGCCTGCCGGCCGGCAAACTCGCGGCCCTCGGCCTGCAGCACGTGCTCGTGATGTATGCCGGCGCGGTGGCGGTGCCGCTGATCGTCGGCCGCGCGCTCAAGCTCACGCCGCAGGAGGTCGCGCTGCTGATCTCCGCCGACCTGTTCTGCTGCGGCATCGCGACCCTGATCCAGGCGCTGGGCGCCACCCAGTGGTTCGGCATCAAGCTGCCGGTGATGATGGGCGTGACCTTCGCGTCGGTCGCACCGATGGTCGCGATCGCCAACGCCAACCCGGGCCAGGCCGGCGCGCAGTTGCTGTTCGGCGCGATCATCGGCGCTGGCATCATCTCGATCCTGATCGCGCCGATGGTCTCGCGCATGCTGCGCTTCTTTCCGCCCGTGGTTACCGGCACCATCATCGCGGTGATCGGCATCAGCCTGATGCGCGTGGGCATCAACTGGATCTTCGGCAACCCGGTCGGCCCGACCGCGCCGGCGCTGGTCGACCCGGTGTACGCCAAGTGGCTGGCCGATGTCACGTCGCCCGGCTCGGCCGTGCCGCCGCTGCCCAAGGGGCTGTCGATCGTGCCGTCGGTGCCCAACCCGCGCTACGCCGACCTCGGCGGGCTGGCCATCGCGGCCCTGGTGCTGGTGTCGATCCTGCTGATCGTGAAGTACGCCCGCGGCTTCATCGCCAACATCTCGGTGCTGCTGGGCATCGTGATCGGCGCGGTGGTCGCGACCCTCTTCGGCTTCATGACCTTCGAGAAGGTCGGCAGCGCGGCCTGGTTCGACATCGTGCTGCCCTTCCACTTCGGCATGCCGAAATTCGACCCGGTGCTGATCCTCACGATGTCGCTGATCATGATCGTGGTGATGATCGAGTCGACCGGCATGTTCCTCGCGCTCGGCGAGATGACCGAGCGCAAGATCAGCCAGCAGGACCTGGCGCGCGGCCTGCGCACCGACGGCCTGGGCACCTTGATCGGCGGCATCTTCAACACCTTCCCGTACACCAGCTTCTCGCAGAACGTCGGGCTGGTGGCGGTGACCGGCATCAAGAGCCGCTACGTCTGCGTGGCCGGCGGCGTGATCCTTGTCGTGCTGGGCCTGCTGCCGAAGATGGCGGCACTGGTCGAGTCGCTGCCCACCGTGGTGCTGGGCGGTGCCGGCCTGGTGATGTTCGGCATGGTCGCGGCGACCGGCATCCGCATCCTCTCGGGCGTGGACTTCAAGACCAACCGCCACAACGCGATGATCGTCGCGGTGTCGATCGGCGTCGGCATGATCCCGCTGCTGGCACCCAACTTCAAGCAGTGGATGCCGCACGCGATCCACTCGCTGGTGGAGTCGGGGATCCTGCTGGCTTCGGTCTGCGCGGTGCTGTTGAACCTGTTCCTGAACGGGGCCAAGCATGACGAGGCGGCGATCGTCGCGGCCGCCAAGCAGGCCGAGGCGCACTGACCCCGGCTCAGATCATCGCCAGCGGCCTATTGCGCCGCGGCGCCGGGTGCAGGCGATCGATTTCGGCCAGCACCTCCGGGTGCAGCGTCAGCGCGGCCGCCGCGAGGTTCTCGCGCAGATGGCTCTCGCGCACCGCCTTCGGGATCGCGGCCACGCCGGGCTGCGCCAGCACCCATGCCAGCGCGAGCTGCGCCGCGCCGATGCCCAGCCGCTGCGCGATCTGCTGCAGGCCCGCGTCGGCGGCCAACGCCCCCTGGTCGATCGGGCTGTAGGCCATCAGCGGGATGCCTCGTTCGTGCTGCCAGGGCAGCAGGCTGAACTCGGGGCCGCGCTCGGCGACCGAGTAATAGACCTGGTTGGCGGCGCAGTCGCTGGCCAGGGCGGCGAGTTCCTCCATGTCGTCGGTGTCGAAGTTGCTGACGCCCCAATGGCGGATCTTTCCTGCGGCGACCAGCGCCTGCATCGCCTCGCAGGTGTCGCCGAGCGGATGCTCGCCGCGCCAGTGCAGCAGATACAGGTCGATGTGGTCGAGCCCGAGCCGCGCCAGGCTGCGCGCGCAGGCCTTGGGCGTTCCGGCGCGGCTGGCGTTGTGCGGATAGACCTTGCTGACGATGAACAGCGCCTCGCGCCGCACATCGCCCGCGCGCAGAGCCTCGGCCACGGCTTGGCCGACCACCTCCTCGGCGCCGCCTTCGCCGTACATCTGGGCGCTGTCGATCAGCCGGTAGCCCATCGCGATGGCGGCGCGCAGCGCAGCGACTTCGGCGGCGCGGCGGCCGGCGGATTCGCCGATCTTCCAGGTGCCCAGGCCGAAGGCGGGCATCGTCGCGCCGCCGGGCAGTTCCAGGGTTCGCATGGGTATTCCTTGTCGGTCACGGCGTCGGATCGCGTCAGCCAACGATCCTAACCAAGCGGCGGCTGGACGTCTTATCCAATATACCGGATACTCGATCCAACATGACGGATAAAGCAAACCTGAGCGACCGCATCGCCCAACGGGTGCGCGAGCTGCGCGCCGCGCGCGGCCTGTCGCTCGACGCGCTGGCGACGCACTGCGGCGTCAGCCGTTCGATGATCTCGCTGATCGAGCGCGGCGAGAGCAGCCCCACCGCGGTCGTGCTCGAGAAGCTCGCCACCGGGCTCGGCGTCGCGCTGGCCTCGCTGTTCGAGGCGGCGCAGGCCAGCGACGACCCGGTGGCGCGGCTGGCCGACCAGCCCTTGTGGCGCGATCCGCATTCGGGCTACGTGCGGCGCAACGTCTCGCCCGCCGGCGGGGCTTCGCCGATCCAGATCGTCGAGGTGGCCTTCCCGCCGCAGGCGCGCGTGGCCTACGAGACCGGCGCCCGCGAGCCGCGCATCCACCAGCAGGTGTGGGTGCTCGAGAACACCATCGAAGTCACGGTCGGCGAGGTCTGCCATCGGCTCGACGCCGGGGACTGTCTGGCCCACGCGCTGGACCGCCCCGTGAGCTACCACAACCCCACGCGGCGCCACACGCGCTATGCGGTCGTGATCGCCACCCTGCCCTCGCCTTGGAGATGACATGCAGACCTCAAGCCTTTCCGCCCGGCGTGTCCGCCGGCTCCAGACCGTCTCCGACGCGCATCTGCGCGCACTCGCTGAACTGTTGATCGATTGCGTGGAGGGCGGCGCTTCGGTGAGCTTCATGCACCCCTTGCCGCTCTCGCGCGCCATGGCGTTCTGGCGCGAGGTGGCGGAAGGGGTCGCGCGGGGCGAGCGCGCCCTGCTGGTTGCCGAGGATGACGCGGGGATCGTGGGCACCGTGCAGCTCGTGCTGGCCCAGCCCGACAACCAGCCGCATCGCGCCGACCTGTCGAAGATGCTGGTGCTGCGGCGCGCGCGCTGCCAGGGTTGGGGCGAGGCGCTGTTGCAGGCGGCCGAGCAGATGGCGCGCGACCGCGGCAAATCGCTGCTGGTGCTCGACACTGCCAGCGAGAGCGCCGAACGGCTCTATGCCCGGCTGGGATGGCAGCGCGCCGGCGTGATCCCCGGCTACGCGCTGCTGCCGCAGGGCGGGCTCTGCGCCACGACCTTTTTTTACCGCGAACTGGAGCCCCTGCCGGGCGCCTGAAGGACGACACTGGCGTCCTGCCATCCACTGGAGCATGCCGATGACCCCGACCATCACCGCCTTCGAGCAATCGCCCGATCGGGGCCGGGGACTGGCGCGCGACATGCGCGTTCGCTGGGCGCTCGAAGAAGCGGGCCAGCCTTACGCCGTTCGCCTGGTGTCGTTCAGCGAGATGAAGAAGCCCGCGCATCTGGCGCTTCATCCCTTCGGACAGATTCCGACTTACGAAGAAGGCGGTCTCGCCCTGTTCGAGTCGGGTGCCATCGTGTTCCATATCGCCGAGCGCCACCCGGGCCTGCTGCCGGACGCTGCCAACGGGCGGGCGCGCGCGATCACCTGGATGTTCGCCGCGCTGAACACCGTGGAGCCGCCGATCCTCGATCGCGGCATCGCGATGATCCTGGAGCACGACAAGCCCTGGTTCGAGGCGCGCCTGCCCGTCCTCGATGAACGCGTCCGGGTCCGGCTGGGGGAACTGTCCCGCCGACTCGGCGCCGCGGATTGGCTCGACGATGCATTCAGCGCCGGCGACCTGCTGATGGTGACGGTGCTGCGCAGATTGAGCGGGTCGACTCTCCTGGACGAGTATCCGAATCTCGTCGGCTATGTTGCCCGCGGCGAAGCTCGGCCGGCTTACCAACGTGCTTTTGCCGATCAGCTGGCGGTGTTCACGGCTGGCGATGCATCGCGCGGGCGAAACGGGTGACATGAGACACCGTTTCAACGTCTTCGGACGCATCATCTCCATCGAACGCGTCGGCGATGCGTGGGTCTGCTACCTGCCGGGAAATGACGGCAAGCGTCGTCCAGCAGAACTGGCGATTCCTTCCGACCTGCCGCACGCCGAGCTGGCGCAGTATCTCTACGATGTCTACCACGAGGACGCGACGCCGACGAACGGCGACGTTTTCGAGATCGTGCCCGGCTAGGGGCGCTCCGGTGCGCCTGGCCATGCATCTCCGCCGGCTCGCAGCGAAGGAAAAAGAACGAAAGGAAAAATGGCAACCACTACATCGAGAGTCGACGACTTCTTAACGACCTCGGCTTGGTCGATCCGCAAAAACATCAGATCGCAGTCGCCCTGCGAAAGGAGATCCTGCGCCTGGCCAGGACGGCGACAGAGAAGATGATCTACGGCGGCGTGCTGTACTGCCTCGACGATTCCTTTTGCGGGATCTTCTCGTACAAGACACACGTCAGCCTCGAATTCGGCGAAGGCTACAGGTTTCACGATCCGGCGCGATTGCTGGAAGGCGCCGGAAAATACCGCCGCCACCTGAAGTTCAAACAGCTGTCCGACATTCGCGACAAGCATGCGGCCCTCTATATCGAGCAGGCCATCGCGCTCGTGAGCGGCTGAGGTGCCAGAAGCCGTAGGCCCGCCTGGGCGGCAGCAGCCGCCCGGCTTGAGCGGATCACACTGCGTACAGACACACCATGAAGAGCAATTCCGATGCCGCACGCACATCAGCTACGCCCGTTTTCGTTCGTTTTGGCCGTGCCCGACCTCGATCGGAACACCGCCTACTTCAGAGACTCCCTTGGCTTCCAGGCCGAGTGGCCGGAAGGCACCGGGTGGCAGTTGCTTTCGCGAGGCGACGTGCGCATCATGATCGGCCATTGTCCAGACGCCATCCCGCCGTCTGCGACCGGCGACCACAGCTACTTCGGATACCTGCATGTGGATGATGTCGATGCACTTCATGAAGAATTCGTCCACCGCGGCGCGCTGATACTGCAGCCGCCGGTGGACAGACCGCATGGCATGCGTGAATTCGTGGTCGCGACGCCCGACGGGCATCGCTTCATGGTTGGCCAGGAGCTGCCAGTCGGGGCGGGCCGCTGATTGTGTTCAAGCGCGCGCCCGAAGCGCGTGCACACAAACAGGCATTTGAGAACAATCGGTCGAATGCCGAGCCCGGTGCCCCTCTCGTTCAATTTCGTTCTCTTCGTCGCCATCGCAGCGCTGACCGGGCTGGCCATGTCGCTCGTGGTGGGCCTGCTCATCGTCGCGGCGCTCCTCCCACGCGGCCATCCGGCGGCAGACCGGCTTCGTCAAATCGCTGGCGAGTTGCCTCGGTTTGCGCTCGCGGGCGCGATCTGGATTCCTGCCGTTGCCTTCGTCGGCGTCATCGCCTTTTTCGCCCTGGTCTGAGCAGGCGCAACTCGGCCCTGGCCTTGAGCTGGGGGTTGCTCGCGGCAGCGGTCGTCTTCGTGTTTCTCGCAATTGACGCTTCGTCGGGACGGACACGCAGCCGCCGAGATCACCGCTCGTTCGGGTCAACGGAACCCGAGACATCGCGCGGATCCGGACCTATCATGTGTCGACCCGGCCAATCACGTATTTCGGTAGTGCCATCAAGGACACGAATATGGACAACCCACCGTCAGGGCTTTCGCGTCGCGGCTTCGTGGGCGCCGTTGGCGCCGGAGGCCTGGCCGTCGGGGCCAGCCTGATGAGTCACCCTGGACGGGCAGCCGCCGCTTCCGTGATCGATGTGAGCACGGTCACCACGCCCATCTCCAACGTGCAGACCCTGCCGAACGCCTATTACCTGACCAACGTCCGATTCGAGACCGGCTTTGTCGAGGAAAAGAAGCCCTGGCTCGACACGCCGGTCATCGCGCACACCAAGACCGAACTGAAGACGCTGCGCATCGCCAATGGCGCCGTGGCCGACGTCCTGGAAGCGAAATCGGCTGTTCCTCCGGACGCAGCGGTCTATGACGCGCAAGGGCAATTGATGCTGCCGACCTTTCGCGACATGCACATCCATCTGGACAAGAGCTTCTACGGCGGCCCGTGGGAAGCGACACTGCCGACGCAGCATGGACGGGCAGACCGCGTCGCCCAGGAGCAAGAGCTTCTGCCCAGGCTTCTCCCGGTGGCCGAAGAGCGTACGGCGGCCATGATCCGTCTCATGCATTCGCAGGGCACGACCGTGTGCCGCAGTCATTGCAACGTCGATCCCGTCAGCAAGCTGGGCAATCTCGAACATCTCAAGGCGTCGCTCGACCGCTTCAAGGATTCCTTGGATTCGAAGATCATCATCTTTCCGCAGCACGGCCTGCTGGCCTCCGACAGCGCAGGATTGATGCGCGAGGCATTGAGGTCGGGCGGTGTCAGCTATGTCGGTGGGGTCGATCCCACCTCTTTCGATCACGCGATGGAGAAGTCGGTCGACACGACGGTCCAGCTCGCGATCGATTTCAATGTCGGAATCGACATCCATGTCCATGAGCCGCGCGGCACCGCCATTCCCGCGTTCCATCGCATCATGGATCACATGGAGAAGAACAAGCAGCTGCAAGGCAACGTGACCTTCAGCCACGCCTATGCCTTCGCCGAACTCTCCAAGGACGAACTCAAGGACATGGCAGCCCGCATGAAGGCGCTCGACGTCACCCTGGCCAGCGCGGTTCCGTTGGGCAAGGGCGCCATGCCGCTGCGCGAACTGCACGAGGCGGGCGTCAAGGTGATCTGCGGCACCGACAGCGTCATGGACTGGTGGAATTCGTTCGGCAATGGCGACATCCTGCAGAAGGCCCAGGAGATCGCCCGCCTCCAGTATTCCAGCACCGAATACGACATCAGCCGCACGCTGGGCTATGCGACTGGCTTCGTCACGCCGCTCGACAACCAAGGTGGGCAGGCGTGGCCGAAAGCCGGGGACGCGGCGAGCTTCAATCTTCTGCCGGCGAGTTGTTCGGCGGAGGCGGTTGCTCGCCTGCCCCTGCGCAATGCTGTTTTCCACAAGGGCAGACTCGTCCACGGCGCAGTCCCGAAGGCCGTCTGACAACCCCGCTTTCCGGGGCGGCGCATCCCGCAGTCCCGGCCGGCGTTCCGAGCCAATGAATGCCCGAACGGCGATCCAGGCGGCATGCGCCTGCCAAGGGCCGAACTCTGGAAGCGACGACATGCCCGGCACGAAACCCGCCACTGCTGCGACCCTCTTCAAGTCCGCCAAGGCCTTCGACGCGTGGCTGAAAAAGCACCACGCCTCGTCGGACGGGCTGTGGTTGAAGATTGCGAAGAAAGGCGCCGACGAACCCGGTGTGACCTACCCCGAGGCCGTCGAGATCGCGCTGTGCTGGGGCTGGATCGACGGCCAGAAGAAAGGGCTCGACGACCAGCACTTCCTGCAACGCTTCACGCCGCGGCGCGCACGCAGCATCTGGTCCAAGATCAATGTGGACAAGGTCGCCGCGCTGATCGAGGCCGGACGCATCCAGCCCGCGGGGCAGGCCCAGATCGAGGCCGCGAAGACCGACGGCCGCTGGGGCAAGGCCTACGACAGCGCGCGCACGTCCAGCGTGCCGGACGACCTGCAGGCCGCGCTGGAGGCAAGCCCGACGGCGAAGGCCTTCTTCGCGACCATCAGTGCGTCCAACCGCTACGCTGTGCTCTGGCGCGTGCAGACGGCGGTCAAGCCGGAGACGCGTGCCAGGCGTATCGCCAAGCTGGTGGAAATGCTCGGGCAAGGTGAGGTCGTGCACATCTTCAGGCCCAAGGCCAAGGCCTCGGACTGAAGATCAGGCGCAGTCGTGCGTGCCGCAGCACACCGATGTGGCGCCGTGAGAGGACATTTCTTGCTTCTACTTCAGGCCCTGCACGAATGCGACGACGCGAAGCGCGTGCGCATCCACCCGCCGAGAGGCAGGGGCTGGGATTGCCTTGCTTGTTTGCGCATGGCTCCACCCGGGAATACCCTCGAACACTCCCTCCGAAACTTGCCTACATTGCTTGTATGCAAGACAACGTGCAGCTTGCATGCAAACCTTCATGGGGACCCTTCATGCCACGTTTCTTCAAATCGCTCTTCGGTCAGGTGGTCATCGCGCTGGTGCTCGGCGTCGTGGCGGGCCTGTTCTTTCCGGACTTCGCCGTCAAGCTCAAGCCGCTGGGCGACGGCTTCATCAAGCTGATCAAGATGATCATCCCGGTGCTGGTGTTCTGCGTCGTGGTGCACGGCATCTCGGGCGCCGGCGACCTGCGGCGCGTCGGCCGGGTCGGGGTCAAGGCGCTGGTCTACTTCGAGGTGCTGACCACCGTCGCCCTGGCGCTCGGGCTGGTGCTGGCCTTCGTCTTCAAGCCCGGCGTCGGCATGAACGTCGACCCCTCCAAGCTCGACCCGGCGGCCATGAGCGCCTATGCCTCGAACGCCGACAAGCTCACCAGCGGCGGCACGGTCGAGTTCCTCATGAAGCTGATCCCGACCACGGTGGTCAACGCCTTCGCCACCGGCGACGTGCTGCAGGTGCTGCTGTTCGCGGTGCTGTTCGGCTGCGCCCTGACCTTGCTCGGCGAACGCGGCCGCCCGGTGGCGCAGGTGGTGGATGCGCTCTCGCTGGTGCTGTTCAAGATCATGGGCATCATCATCAAGCTGGCACCGCTGGGCGTGCTGGGCGCCATCGCGTTCACGGTCGGGCAGTACGGCGTCGGGTCGCTCAAGCAGCTCGGCATGCTGGTGGCGCTGTTCTATGTCGCGGTGCTGTTCTTCGTTTTCGTGGTGCTCGGGCTGGTGATGCGCCTGTCGGGCTTCAGCCTGGTCAAGCTGCTGCGCTACCTGCGCGAAGAGCTCACCATCGTCTTCGCCACCACATCCTCCGACAGCGTGCTGCCGCAGATCATGGCCAAGCTGCGCCACATGGGCATCCGCGATTCGACCGTGGGCCTGGTGATTCCCACCGGCTACTCGTTCAACCTCGACGCTTTCTCGATCTACATCACGCTGGCCGCGGTGTTCATCGCCCAGGCCACCAACACGCCGATCTCGATGGCCGACCTGATGACCATCCTGGCGATCGCGCTGGTCACCTCCAAGGGTGCGCACGGCGTGCCGGGTTCGGCCATCGTGGTGCTGGCCGCCACCTTGCACGCCATCCCCGCGATCCCCGCCATCGGGCTGGTGCTGGTGCTGTCGGTCGACTGGTTCATGGGCATCGCCCGCGCGCTCGGCAACCTGATCGGCAACTGCGTTGCCACCGTGGCGATCGCCGCCTGGGAAGGCGACATCGACCGCGAACGGGCCCATGCGGTGCTCGACGGCACCCATTCGCCCGAAGACGAACCCTTGGCCGACCCCGGCTCGCCGGCCGCCATCCCGGCCACCCACTGACCCCGCCGATGACCGACGTCACGCCCACCCACATCGCCGAGCGCGTGGTCGAAGCCATCCTGGCGCAGAAGCTGGCGCCCGGAGAGCGGCTCGGCGAGCAGGCCCTGGCCGAGAATTTCGGCGTCAGCCGGACCATGGTGCGCGAGGCGCTGATGCAATTGCAGGCGCGCGGCTTCGTCGAGGTGCAGTCGCGGCGCGGCTGGTATGTGGTCGAACCTTCGGCCGACGAGGCCCGCGACGCCTTCGCCGCCCGCCGGATCGTCGAAGCCGGCATCCTGGCCGAAGCCGGCCGGCCGCTGGCCAAGGTGATCCGCAAGCTGCGCGAGCACATCGCCGACGAGCAGCGCGCCATCGCCGGCGCCGACGCCGCCACCCGCGCCTTCCTGCTGGCCGACTTCCACGTCTGCCTGGCCGACCAGATGGGCCACCGGCTGCTGTGCGACGTGCTGCGGGACCTGACGGCGCGCACCACGCTGGCGGCCACCCTGTTCCAGTCCCGGCACGAGGCGGCCGAGTCCTGCGCCGAGCACGCCGCGATCGTGGCCGCGCTGGAAGCCGGCGACACGCCGCAGGCCCGGCAGCTGATGCTGGACCATATCGGCAACGTCGAGCAGGCGCTGCAGGTCGAGGCCCCGCCGCTGCCCGACGCCGACGAACGGCTGCGCAGCACGCTGGCGCCGGTGGCGCTGCCTCGCGGCATTCGCTGACACGCATCGCCCCTGCAACGAGGGCGGTTTCGGCTAAAGTCGATCGGCCTATGAATTCACCAGCGCTGCAGCGCGGCACCTTCCTGTTCCTGCTGGCGGTCGTCACGATCGCCTTCGGCTGGATCCTCTTCCCCTTCTTCGGTGCCGTGATGTGGGGGCTTGCCCTCGCCATCCTGTTCACCCCGATCTACCGGCGGCTGCTCAAGAAGATGGGCGGCCGGCGCAACCTGGCCGCCATCGTGACGCTGCTGATGGCGATGGTGGTGGTGATCATCCCGCTGGTCGCGGTCAGCCTGTCGCTGGTCGAGGAGGTGTCGCTGCTGTCGCAGAAGATCCGCACCGGCGACATCAGCTTCGCCAACTACTTCCAGCAGGTGGTCAACGCCATCCCGCAGTGGGCCCTGAGCCTGCTCGACCGCTTCGGCCTCGGCAACGTCGAAGGCCTGATCAAGCAGGTCTCGCAGGCGGCCGCGCGGGGCAGCCAGGCGATCGCCACCCACGCCGTGGCGATCGGCCAGAACACCTTCGAATTCATCATCAGCTTCGGCATCATGCTGTACCTGCTGTTCTTCCTGCTGCGCGACGGCGCCGAGCTGTCGAAGACGATCCGCGCCTCGCTGCCGCTGGCCAAGCCGCACACCCACTACCTGCTGAACAAGTTCACCACCGTCATCCGCGCCACCATCAAGGGCAACGTCGCGGTGGCGGCCGCGCAGGGCCTGATCGGCGGCGTGACCTTCTCGCTGATGGGGCTGCAGGGCTCGCTGCTCTGGGGCGCACTGATGGCCTTCCTGTCGCTGCTGCCGGCGGTCGGCGCGGCCCTGATCTGGGGGCCGGTGGCGATCTACTTCCTGGCCGTCGGCGCCATCGGCAAGGCCCTCGGCCTGGTGTTCGTCGGCGTCTTCGTGATCGGCCTGGTCGACAACATCCTGCGGCCCCTGCTCGTCGGCAAGGACACCCAGATGCCCGACTACGTGGTGCTGATGTCGACCATCGGCGGGATCGCGCTGTTCGGCATCAACGGCTTCGTGATCGGCCCGGTGATCGCGGCGCTCTTCATGGCGGCCTGGGACCTGTTCGCCTCGTCGAACGACGCCGACGACACCCCCCCTCCCCCATTGTCCTGACAGGGAACCCGAACCATGCATCGCAGCGGGCCCAGCCTGCGCTACGCCACCAGCCCGTTGCTGGCGAGCAAGACGCCGGCCTGGCGCAGCAAACTCATCGTCGCCGGCATCGCGCTGGGCTTCGCCGTGCTGGCCGGCCGCGCCATCGACGTGCAGGTGATCGACAACGATTTCTTCCAGCACCAGGGCGAGGCGCGCTACGCCCGCACCCTCGAGCTGCCGGCCAGCCGCGGCCACATCCTCGACCGCAACGGGCTGATCCTGGCCTCCGACGTGCCGGCGCCCAGCATCTGGGCGATTCCGGAGGACGTCGACCAGGACGATCCGGCGCTGGCCCCGCGGCTGCGCAAGCTCGCCGAGCTGCTCGGCATGCCGCTGGCGGAGGTCTCTCGCAAGCTCGGAGAGGACAAGAGCTTCGTCTGGCTCAAGCGCCAGGTCGACGACGGCGTCGCCCGGCAGATCGCCGCGCTCGACATCAAGGGCATCTACCAGCGCCGCGAGTACAAGCGCCAGTACCCCGAGGGCGAGGCAGCGGCGCACGTGGCCGGCTTCACCAACGTGGAGGACGTCGGCCAGGAAGGCATCGAGCTGGCTTTCGACAAGGAACTGTCGGGCAAGGCCGGCTCGCGCCGGGTGATCAAGAACCGGCTCGGCGCGGTGGTCGAGGACCTGGGCGAGCAGGTGCCGCCGGTCGACGGCCACGACGTCCAGCTGAGCCTGGACGACCGGGTGCAGGCGGTGGCCTACGAGACGCTGCGCGACGCCGTGGTCGCCAACAAGGCCCGCGCCGGCAGCGCCGTGGTGGTCGATGCCGCCACCGGCGAACTGCTGGCGATGGCCAACTACCCGAGCTTCGACCCCAACGACCGCCGCAAGATGACCGGCGAGCAGCTGCGCAACCGGGCCATGACCGACGTCTTCGAGCCCGGCTCGACGATGAAGCCGATCACCGTGGCGACCGCGCTGCAGCTGGGCCGGATCACGCCGCAGACCGTGATCGACACCAACCCGGGCCACCTCACGGTGGCCGGCGCCACCATCCACGACGACGAGAACTTCGGCGTCCTGACCACCGAGACGGTGATCCAGAAGTCGAGCAACGTGGGCGCCACCAGGATCTCGCAGCGCATGACGGCCAAGGAGATGTGGGATTCCTACACCTCGCTCGGCTTCGGCCAGAAGCCGCAGACGCAGTTCCCGGGCGCCGTGACGGGCCGGCTGCGGCCCTGGAAGTCGTGGCGCCCGATCGAGCAGGCCACGATGTCCTACGGCTACGGCCTGTCGGCCTCGCTGTTCCAGATCGCCCATGCCTACACCGCCTTCGCCAACGGTGGCAAGGTGATCCCGATCACCATGCTCAAGACCCACGAGCCGCCGGCCGGCGTGCCGGTGTTCTCGGCGCTGATCGCGGCCCAGGTGCGCAAGATGATGCACATGGCGGCCGCGCCCGGCGGCACGGCGCCGCTGGCGCAGACCGAGGGCTACTCGGTCGGCGGCAAGACCGGCACCGCCCACAAGCAGGTCGGCAAGGGCTACGCGAGCAACAAGTACCGCGCCTGGTACACCGGCATGTCGCCGATCGACAAGCCGCGCATCATCGTCGCGGTGATGATCGACGAACCCAGTGCCGGCAAGTACTTCGGCGGCCTGGTGGCGGCGCCGGTGTTCAGCGCGGTGGTGCAGCAGACGCTGCGCATCCTCAACGTGCTGCCCGATCTGCCGGTGGCGTCGCAGGCGCACTGAGCCGCGGCAGCACCTGGGCCAGGGCGTCGCGCAGGGTCTCGGCGGCGATCGGCTTGTACAGCAGGGTCCAGCCGGCCTGGGTCGCACCGCGCAGCAGCTCCGACGCCGTCTCGCCGGTGATGACCAGCACCGGGAAGCGGCCATGCGTGCGCTGCAGGCGCTCGACCAGCATCGGACCGTTCTCCGCCCCCTGCAGGCGCAGGTCGACGATCAGCAGGTCGGGCTTGCCCGCCGACTCGAACAGCGCCGTGGCTTGTTCCGCATCGACGGCGGTGAAGGTGCTGCAATGCCACGACCGCAGCAGCATCGCCATGCTGCGCAGGATGTCGGGCTCGTCGTCGACCAGGTACACCCGCCCCGCGAAGGCGATGGCGTCGGCCGCGCCGGCAGGGCCGGCGACGACCGGCTCGGCCCCCGCCGACGGCACCGCCTCGACGCCGGGCAGTCTCACCGTGAAGCAGCTGCCCGCGCCGGGCTCGGAGTGCACGGCGATGTCGCCTGCCGACAGCTCGACCAGCCGATGCACGATCGCCAGCCCCAGCCCGACGCCCTGGCTGCGGTCGCGGCCCTGGTTGCCGACCTGGAAGAACTCCTCGAAGATCCGCGGCTGGGCTTCGTGCGGAATCCCGACGCCGGTGTCCTCGACCGACAGCAACGCGCGCTGTCCCTGCGCCGCGAGCCGCATCGTCACCGTGCCGGCGGCCGTGTACTTGATGGCGTTGCCCAGCAAGTTGCGGGCGATCCGCGAGACGGCCATCGTGTCGCCATGCCAGGCCAGCGGCGCCAGTTCGCGCCGCAGCCGCAGGCCCTTGGAAGCGGCCGCGCCCTCGTATTCGAGGCAGATCGATTCCAGCCACGCGTCCAGCGCCACGCGCTGGCGCGCCGGCACGTAATGGCCGCTCGACAGCTGCGACAGGTCGAGCAGGCCATGCAGCAGCGCCCCGAGGGTGCGGGCGATCTGGTCGATGTGGGCCCCGACCTCGCGCAAGGTCTGCGGCACCGGGTCGGCCGCCAGGACGGCGCTGTAGATCGACAGCGCATGCAGCGGCTGGCGCAGGTCGTGGCTGGCCGCGGCGAGCACGCGTGTCCTCGCCGCCGATTCGCGCTCGGCGCGCTCCACGGCCATGCGCAGCGCCTGGTTGAGCCGGTCGACGTCTTCGCGGCGGCTGGTCAGGCTGGCGTTCGAGCCGGCCAGCTGCTCGGTCTGCGCGAAGCTGGCGCGCCGGGTGCGCTCGAACAGGTTGGCGACGATGTAGCCGATCATCGCCAGCGTCGCCAGGAAGCTCAGCGCCGCCCATTGGTAGATGCGGGCCTCGTGGTCTTCGAGAACGTCGGCCTTGAGCTGCCAGTTCCAGGCGAAGGTGACAAGCGAAGCCATCGCGCACAAGCCAAGCTGCAGCAGCACCGGCCGAGCCCGCATCTGCAGCACCGCGAAGCCGAACACCACGTTGATGCACATCCCCATGAAGAAGTACATGTAGTCGTAGGGATAGGGCGCCAGCAGGAAGCCGCGGCAGTAGAAGAGGAAGTCGACGAAGACGCAGGCCGTCACGACGGCGGTGGCGAAGCGCTCGTCCTGCGCGAAGCGCGGGCGCATCGCGAGCGCCAGGAACGGCACGATCAGCAGCGCCGTCAGGATCCGGTTGACGAGCACCGCCCGGAAGACCTCGCCGCCGAACGCGGGGTCCCGCGCATAGACATGGTCCCAGGGCAGGTAGGCCACCGTCGCGACGATGCCCAGCAGCAGGGCCAGGCGGCGCTGGTTTGCGAACTGGAGGCTGTAGCCGCGCAGGAAGGCCGTCTCCTGCACGCTCGACCCGAAGCGCGGCGCCTGCATCCACATCTCGGTCCAGGCCTGCCGGATGGTCGCATGCCCCGCCTCATCCGACATCGCTTCCCTCCGTGAGGCCCAGCCGGCTGGCGACGATGACGGCCTCGGTGCGATTGGTCACCCGCAAGGCCTGGAACAGCCCGGTGAGATTCTCCTTGACGGTGTGATCGGAGATGCCCAGTTCGCGCGCGATGGACTTGGTCGGCAGCCCGCGCGCCAACGCGCTCAGCACGTCGCGCTGGCGGCGGCTGAGGCCCGAGCGCGCACCGGGCGACGGTGCCGCCGGCAGGACCTGCTCGGGCAGGAAGACATGGCCCGACAGCACCCGGCGCAGTGCCTGCGTCAGGGCGGCCGCGGGCATGCTCTTGGGCACGAAGCTCATCGCCCCGGCATCGAGGCAGGCGCGGATGGTGGCGGCATCCTGGGTGGCCGAGACGACCACCACCGCGATCTCCGGCGCCGCGCGGCGGAAGGCGGCCAGGGCATCGAGTCCACCGCCGTCCTCGAGCACCAGATCGAGCAGGCACAGGGAGATGCCCTCGCGCGCCCTGGCCGTCTCGAGCGCCTCCGCGAGAGAACACGCCTCGAAGACCTGCACGTTGCGCAGGATGGTCGACACCAGCAGTCGAAGCCCAGCCCTGAACAAGGCATGGTCGTCGACCAGAAGAATCTCTGTCATTTTTCTGACTCCCTGAGCGTCGCGCCGTCGTCGCGGCGCTGAGCACGCACGAGCATAACCCGACCTCTCGGGGGTTTTGGCAAGCGCGCCGTGATTGCATAGTGAACAGCCCGACCCACAACCCTCAACGCCCGCCGACCATGCAACATTTCACCATCCGCTCTGTCGAGGACCTGTCTCAACTGTCCGGCGACGAACTCTCCGCCTGCCTGCGCGGCCTGCGCCGATTCATCCTCGCGACCCGGCGCAAGCACGCCACGGCCCTGCGCGACGGCTTGATCGCCGCCGGCACCAGGCCCGACTTCTCGTCCTTCAACTGGTTCCCGAAAAGAGCGCTGCAGCTGGACTGCCTGTCGCGCCTGGGGCTCGACATGCCGATCGACGAGATCGCCATCGGGGCGCAGGCCCGCCAGGCGCTGCGCGAGCGCGGCATCTACTGGCTCGAGGACCTCTGCGCGGCCAGCGAGCGGGAACTGCAGCAGGAAAAGGCGATCGACGCCCCGACGCTGTCCGCGCTGCGCGACGCGCTGGCCAGCATCGGACTCGGCTTCCGGCCGGACGCCGACACGCAAGGACCGCAGGCAGACCAATGCCGGGTCGTCCTGGCCCTGCATCGGGAGGCACGCCGGCGCGCGTTGCGCGGCCTCGAGGACGACGCCCATGCGGCGGCGCTCGGGCTCAGGCCCAAGACGCTGGAGCGCGTGCTCGACCAGGGTTGCGAAACCCTCGGACAACTGCGCCGGCTGTCGCTCGACCAGCTGCGCCAGGATTTCGGCCGGCGCGAGTGCCGCGAGATCTACATGGTGCTCGCTGCCACACAGCGCCCGTTCGCCAGCGCCGCCTCGGAGGTCGAACTCTGGCGCTGTGGCCTGTTGGACGCGAAGGAGCTCTCGCAGCCGACCGACGACCGGACGCCCACCGCCGAGTTCCAGCCATGGCTGGGCCGCACCCCCGAACCGGCACGCTCCGCCGCCTGACAAGCCCGAGCGCGCTCGGCACCCTAGGGCGCGGCGCGTACAGGCGCCGACGCCCACCAGCGTTCGCCGAACCGCCCCTGCAGGAAGGCGACGAAGCTCGACACCTTGCCCGGCACCAGCTTGGGCGAGGGGAACACGGCATGGATCTCCTGCTCGTCCAGCGCATGGTCGGCCAGCACTTCGCTCACCTGCCCCGCGGCCAGCGAATCGCTCGCCACGTAGCGCGGCATCAGCGCGATGCCGAGGCCGGCCCGCGCGGCGGCCAGCACGGCCGAGACGTTGTTCGAGCGCAGGCGCCCCGACACCGGCACCGTGACCGGCTCGCCCCGGGGCGTGTGCAGGTGCCAGACGTCGTCGCCGACCACGCTGCTGTAGATCAGGGCCACGTGGGCGCTCAGGTCCTGGGCCTTCTTCGGCGTCCCGTGGGCCTGGAGATAGGCCGGCGCGGCCACCATGACCCAGGGATTCATGCCGAGGAAACGCGCGCCCAGCGAGGAATCGGCCAGCTTGCCCATGCGGATCGCGACGTCGATGCCCTGCGCCACCAGGTCGACATAGCGATCCTCGAAGCTCAGGTCGACCTGCACCTGCGGGTGCCGGGCCATGAACTCCAGCGCCAGCGGCACCACCACGCGGCGGCCGAAGGCGGTCGAGGTGCCGATGCGCAGCAAGCCTTGCGCCTGCGACTGCCTGAGCTTGACGATGCTCTCGGCCTCCTCCGCCTCGCGCACGATCGACTTGCACTTCTCGTAATAGAGCGCACCCGATTCCGTGAGGCTCACGCCGCGGGTGTTGCGGTTCAGCAGCCGGGCCTTGAGCCGGGCCTCGGTGGCGGCGACCTGCTTGGTCACGGTGGGCTGGGTGGTGTTGAACTCGCGCGCCGCCTTGGAGAAGCTGCCGGTCTCCACCACGCGCACGAACATCTCCATCGCCAGCAATCGGTCCATCCCCGGATGGTAGCCAGTTATTCCACCCAGGAATAGGCTTTATGGCCTCCCGCCGTCTTCTGCGAACCGGCCCGAATTCCTACAGTCGAGCCCAACCCAAGGAGACTCGCATGGCAAAGATGACCGCGGCCCAGGCCGCCGTGCTCGTGATGGAAAAGGAAGGCGTGACCCAGGCCTTCGGCGTTCCCGGCGCCGCCATCAATCCGCTGTATTCCGCCTTGCGCAAGCAGGGCGGCATCGCCCACATCCTGGCGCGCCACGTCGAGGGCGCCTCGCACATGGCCGAGGGCTACACCCGCGCGGTGGCCGGCAACATCGGCGTGTGCATCGGCACCTCGGGGCCGGCCGGCACCGACATGATCACGGGCCTGTACTCGGCCTGGGCCGATTCGATCCCGATCCTGTGCATCACCGGCCAGGCGCCGCGCGCCCGGCTCTACAAGGAAGACTTCCAGGCGGTCGACATCGAGTCGATCTCCAAGCCCGTCACCAAGTGGTCGGTCACGGTGCGCGAGCCGGGCCAGGTGCCGCAGGTGTTCCAGCAGGCCTTCCACCTGATGCGCTCGGGCCGGCCGGGCCCGGTGCTGATCGACCTGCCCTTCGACGTCCAGATGGCGCAGATCGAGTTCGACATCGACAGCTACGAGCCGCTCACGCCCTACAGGCCGGCCGCCACGCGGGCCCAGATCGAGAAGGCCATCGGCATGCTCAACGCGGCCGAGCGGCCCCTGATCGTGGCCGGCGGCGGCGTCATCAATGCCGACGCGAGCGACCTGCTGGTGCGCTTCGCCGAAGCCACCGGCGTGCCCGTGATCCCGACCCTGATGGCCTGGGGCGCGATCCCCGACGACCATCCGCTGATGGCCGGCATGTGCGGCCTGCAGACCAGCCACCGCTACGGCAACGCGACCATGCTGGCGTCGGACTTCGTGCTCGGCATCGGCAACCGCTGGGCCAACCGCCATACCGGCTCGGTCGAGGTCTACACCAAGGGCCGCACCTTCGTGCACGTGGACATCGAGCCGACCCAGATCGGCCGCGTCTTCACGCCCGACTTCGGCATCGTCTCGGACGCCAAGGCCGCGCTGCAGCTGTTCGTCGAGGTTGCCGAGGAGATGAAGGCCGCAGGCCGGCTGCCCGACCGCCGCGATTGGGTTGGCGAATGCCGCGACCGCAAGAAGACGATGCTGCGCAAGACCAACTTCGCCGACGTGCCGATGAAGCCGCAGCGCGTGTACCAGTGCATGAACAACAACTTCAGCCACGACACCTGCTATGTCAGCACCATCGGCCTGTCGCAGATCGCGGCGGCGCAGTTCCTGCACGTGTACAACCCGCGCCACTGGATCAACTGCGGCCAGGCCGGCCCGCTGGGCTGGACCATTCCGGCCGCGCTGGGCGTTCGCGCCGCCGACCCGACGCGCAGGATCGTCGCGCTCTCGGGCGACTACGACTTCCAGTTCATGATCGAGGAGCTTGCGGTGGGTGCGCAGTTCAAGCTGCCCTACATCCACATCGTGGTCAACAACTCCTACCTCGGTCTGATCCGCCAGTCGCAGCGCGGCTTCGAGATGGACTACTGCGTGCAACTCGGCTTCGACAACATCAACGCGGCCGAGGACGCCGGTGTCGAGCGCAGTTACGGCGTCGACCACATGAAGGTGGTCGAGGGCCTGGGCTGCAAGGCGATCAGGGTCTACAAGCAGGACGAGATGACGCCGGCGATCCAGCGCGCCGAGCAGCTGATGGCCGAGTTCGGCGTGCCGGTGGTGATCGAGGTGATGCTGGAGCGCGTGACCAACATCGCGATGGGCACCGAGATCGATGCCATCAACGAATTCGAGGCGCTGGCCGAAAGCGCCGAGGACGCACCGACGGCCATTGCAGCCGCGATGCTTGACTGAGACTTTGCGGGACAGATCAAGAAACTGCGTCGCAGTTTTTGCTCTGTCCTCATCTGACGAGAGAGGAGACAAACACATGCCCAAATTCGCAGCCAACCTCACGATGCTGTTCACCGAGCTGCCCTTCATGCAGCGCTTCGAGGCCGCCGCCAAGGCCGGCTTCCAGGCCGTCGAATACCTGTTCCCCTACGCCTGCGAAAAGAAGGAGCTGGCGGCCGCCCTGCGCGACAACGGCCTGGCGCAGGTGCTGCACAACCTGCCGGCCGGCAACTGGGACGCGGGCGAGCGCGGCATCGGCTGCCATCCGGACCGGGTGGGCGAGTTCCGCGAAGGCGTGGCGCGGGCGATCGACTACGCCACGGCGCTGGGTTGCCCGCAGCTGAACTGCCTGCTCGGCAAGCTGCCCGAAGGCGTCACGCAGGCCGACGCGCGCAAGGTGGTGGTCGACAACCTGCGCTTCGCATCGAAGGAGCTGCTGGGCGCCGGCATCCGGCTGCTGATCGAGCCGATCAACACCTTCGACATCCCCGGCTTCTACCTGAGCCGTACCGACCAGGCGCTGGCCCTGATCGACGAGGTCGGCTCGCCCAACCTGCGGGTGCAGTACGACATCTACCACGCGCAGCGCATGGAAGGAGAGCTCGGCAACACGCTGAGCCGCAACATCGCCCGGATCGGCCACATCCAGCTGGCCGACAACCCGGGGCGCGGCGAACCGGGCACGGGCGAGATCCACTACCCGTGGCTGTTCAGGCACATCGATTCGCTGGGCTATGACGGGTGGATCGGCTGCGAATACAAGCCACGCGGCACGACGCTCGACGGTCTCGGATGGCGCACGGCGCTCACGCAATAACCCAGCACAAGGACAGCTCGCGACATGACGCAATCGAACGCACAGAACATCGGCTTCATCGGCCTCGGCATCATGGGGGCGCCGATGGCGGGCCACCTGCTCGACGCCGGCCATCGGCTTTTCGTGAACACGCGCGGCGAGGTGCCGCAGCCCCTGGCTTCGGGCGCGACGGTCTGCGCCTCGGCCACGGAGGTGGCGCGGCAGGCCGACATCGTCTTCGTCATGGTGCCGGACACCCCGGACGTGGAGAAGGTGCTGTTCGGCGAAGGCGGCGTGGCCGCGGGCCTGTCCAAAGGCAAGCTGGTGGTCGATTGCAGCTCGATCGATCCGATCGCGACCAAGGACTTCGCGCAGCGGATCATCGGCCTGGGCTGCGGCTACGTCGATGCGCCGGTCTCGGGCGGCGAGGTGGGCGCGAAGGCGGCGAGCCTCACGATCATGTGCGGCGGCGACGAGGGCACCTTCGGGCGCGTGCGGCCCCTGCTCGAGAAGATGGGCAAGAACATCACGCTGGTCGGCAACGTCGGCGACGGCCAGGTCTGCAAGGTGGCCAACCAGATCATCGTGGCGCTCAACATCGCGGCGGTGGGCGAGGCGCTGGTGTTCGCCTCCAAGGCCGGCGCCGATCCGGCGAAGGTGCGGCAGGCCTTGATGGGCGGCTTCGCGTCCTCGCGCATCCTGGAGGTGCATGGCGAGCGCATGATCAAGCGAACCTTCGCACCGGGGTTTCGCATCGCGCTGCACCAGAAGGACCTGAACCTGGCGCTGCAAGGGGCGCGTGCGCTGGGGGTGGCGCTGCCGCAGACGGCGAGTGCGGCGCAGTTGATGAACGCGTGCTCGGCGCTGGGGCATGGGCAGGAGGATCATTCGGCCCTGGTGCGGGCGCTGGAGGCGATGGCACAGCATCCCGTGGCGCCGGACGGCAACTGAAGCCGGGCGGCGCGGATGCGCGCCGTCCCACCCCGAATCACGATCCCGAATTGCCCAAGCTCACTTTTGGAGTAGCCTCTCTCCTGAGCCAAGAAAGCAAGGAGACATCGATGGCAAACACCCTTTCCCCGGCAGAAGAAGCACTGCGCGACGCCGCGCGTGAATACCACCGATCGCCCGTCAAGGGCAAGATATCGATCTCGCCGACCAAGCCGCTGCTGAACCAGCGCGACCTGTCGCTGGCCTATTCGCCAGGCGTGGCCTATCCCTGCCTGGACATCGAGGCCGACCCCTCGCTGGCGGCCGAATACACCTCGCGCGGCAACCTGGTGGGCGTTGTCACCAACGGCACCGCCGTGCTCGGCCTGGGCAACATCGGCCCGCTGGCCAGCAAGCCCGTGATGGAAGGCAAGGGCTGCCTGTTCAAGAAGTTCGCCGGCATCGACGTCTTCGACATCGAACTGGCCGAGAACGACCCCGACAAGCTGGTCGAGATCATCGCGGCACTCGAGCCGACGCTGGGCGGCATCAACCTCGAGGACATCAAGGCGCCCGAGTGCTTCTACATCGAGAAGAAGCTGCGCGAGCGCATGAACATCCCGGTGTTCCACGACGACCAGCACGGCACCGCGATCATCTCGGCGGCCGCGCTGCTCAACGGCCTGGAACTGGTGGGCAAGAAGATCGAGGACGTCAAGATCGCCGTCTCGGGCGCCGGCGCCGCCGCCATCGCCTGCCTCGACGTCATGGTCGGCCTGGGCGCCAAGCCGGCCAATATCTACGCGGTCGACTCCAAGGGCCTGATCTACATCGGCCGGCCCGGCGGCTTCGACGACTCCAAGACCCGCTACGCCCAGAAGGACACCGGCGACCGCACCCTGGCCGACGTCATGAAGAACGCCGACGTCTTCCTCGGCTGCTCGGCGCCCGGCGTGGTCGACCAGGAGATGGTCAAGAGCATGGGCAGCCAGCCGATCATCCTGGCGCTGGCCAACCCCGAGCCCGAGATCCGGCCCGAACTGGCCAAGGCCGTGCGCCCCGACTGCATCATCGCCACCGGCCGCTCGGACTACCCGAACCAGGTCAACAACGTGCTGTGCTTTCCCTACATCTTCCGCGGCGCGCTCGATTGCGGCGCCAGCAAGATCACCGAGGAAATGAAGCTGGCCTGCGTGCGCGAGATCGCCGACCTCACCAAGGCCGACATCAGCGAGGAAGTGGCCACCGCCTACGCCGGCCAGGAGCTGGCGTTCGGGCCCGACTACATCATTCCCAAGCCCTTCGACTCGCGGCTGATCCTGCGCATCGCGCCCGCGGTCGCCAAGGCGGCGCAGGCCTCGGGCGTGGCGACCCGGCCGATCGAGGACCTCGACACCTACCGCCAGCACCTGACGCGCTTCGTCTACCAGACCGGCATGTTCATGCGGCCGGTGTTCAGCGCCGCCAAGGTGGCGAGCGCCAAGCGCGTGGCCTATGCCGAAGGCGAGGACGACCGCGTGCTGCGCGCCGCCCAACTGGCGGTCGACGAGGGGCTGGCCAAGCCGATCCTGATCGGGCGCCCGGCGGTGATCGAGGCCCGCATCAAGAAGGCCGGCCTGCACATCACGGTGGGCAAGGACGTCGAGTGCGTCGACCCCGAGGACGACCCGCGCTTTCGCACCTACTGGGAGACCTACCACCAGATCATGGGCCGGCGCGGCATCACGCCCGAGGCCTCGAAGGCCATGGTGCGGCGCTCCAACACCACCATCGCCTCGCTGATGCTGCACCTGGGCGACGCCGACGCGATGCTGTGCGGCCTGGTCGGGCGCTTCGACAGCCACCTCAAGATCCTGAACCAGGTGCTGGGCCTGAAGCGCGGCGCGCCGGGCTTCGCGACGCTCAACGCGCTCACGCTCGAGAAGTACACGCTCTTCATCGCCGACACCAACGTCCACGAAGACCCGAGCGCCGAGACCCTGGCCAACATCGCCATGATGGCGGCCGACGAGGTGCGCCGCTTCGGGCTGCCGCCCAAGGTGGCGTTCCTGTCGCACTCCAACTTCGGCTCGTCCGAGCGCGGCTCGGCGCGCAAGATGCGCCTGGCGCGCGACCTGTTCGCCAAGATGGCGCCCGACATCGAATGCGACGGCGAGATGCACGGCGACGCCGCCCTGTCCGAGGACGTGCGGCGCAAGGCGCTGCCCGAGACCCAGCTCACCGGCGAGGCCAACCTGCTGATCTGCCCGAACCTCGACGCCGCGAACATCCTGTTCAACGTGCTCAAGATGACCGGCGGCAACGGCGTCACGGTCGGCCCGATCCTGATGGGCGCGCAGGGCTCGGCCCACATCCTGACGCCGTCGTCGACGGTGCGCCGGGTGGTCAACATGACCGCGCTGGCGGTGGCCGACGCCAACTCGCCGCGCTGAGCGCGCACCAAACTGGACGCCCCGGCGCGGTGCACGCGACGGGGCGCTTTTTCGTCCGCTCTCCTGTGTCCGGTGGAAACCCGCAGTTACCGCATGCACCCGCATGGAGAACGCGAAAGGGTTCGCACCAAGTGCGTGCCGGCACCGTTTTTGCTTGAATCCCGTGCATCCACCCTTTCACGGAATTCCTGAATGAACAAGCGCCACCTGCTCCAGACCTTCCTCGCCGCCTCCGCCCTCAGCTTCGGGCTGGGCACTGCGCACGCGCAGACGACGCCGATCAAGTTCCAGCTGGACTGGCGCTTCGAGGGGCCCGGCGCCTTCTTCACCCACCCGGCCGCCAAGGGCTACTTCAAGGCCAGCGGGCTCGACGTCACGGTCGACGCCGGCAACGGCTCGGGCGGCGCAGTCACGCGGGTGGCCTCGGGCGCCTACGACATGGGCTTCGCCGACCTCGCGGCGCTGATGGAGTTCCACGCCAACAACCCCGACAGCCCGAACAAGCCGGTGGCGGTGATGATGGTCTACAACAACACGCCGGCCTCGGTGATGGCGCTCAAGAAGAGCGGCATCGCCAAGCCCACCGACCTCACCGGCAAGAAGCTCGGCGCCCCGGTGTTCGACGCCGGCCGCCGTGCCTTTCCGATCTTCGCCAAGGCCAACAACATCGGCGCGGTGAACTGGACCGCGATGGACCCGACACTGCGCGAAACCATGCTGCTGCGCGG
Organism: Variovorax davisae; assembly: GCF_030316845.1. Classification (GTDB taxonomy): domain Bacteria; phylum Pseudomonadota; class Gammaproteobacteria; order Burkholderiales; family Burkholderiaceae_C; genus Variovorax; species Variovorax davisae. The sequence goes on along the minus strand of NZ_JASZYS010000002.1, from coordinate 520,315 downwards.
CGACATCGACGCCATCACGGGCTTCACCTTCACCTCGCTCTTGAACCTCGAGGCGCGCGGCGCCAAGACGGCCGACATCGTGATCCTGCCCTACCCCGACTTCGGCGTGAAGCTCTACGGCAACGCGATCATCGCCTCGCCCAAGCTGATCAAGGAGAACCCGGCGGCCGTCAAGGCCTTCCTCTCGGCCTTCACCAAGGGCGCCAAGGACGTGATCGCCAACCCGGCGGTCGCGATCGAATCGATCAAGGCGCGCGACGGCATCGTCAACAGCGAGCTCGAGACGCGCCGCCTGAAGCTGGCGATCGACACCGTGGTCAACACGCCCGACGCCCGCGCCGAGGGCTTCGGCCAGGTCAACGCCGGCCGGCTGTCGCTGATGGCCTCGCAGGTGTCGGACGCCTTCGCGACCAAGACCCGCGTCAACCCCGACGCGGTCTGGAACGGCTCGCTGCTGCCGCCCGCCGCAGAACTGAACATCCTGCGCAAGTGATGGCGGAGAACGCCCACGCGCCCTTCGTCGATTTCCAGGACGTCTGGCTCGCCTACAACGAGGAACTGCTGCGGGCCAACCATTTCGCGGTCGAGGCGATCGACCTGAAGGTCCAGCGCGGCGAGTTCATCGCCATCGTCGGGCCCTCGGGCTGCGGCAAGTCGACCTTCATGAAGCTCACCACCGGGCTGCGGATGCCCTCGATGGGCAAGATCCGGATCGACGGCCAGCCCGTGACCGGGCCGCTGAAGATCTCGGGCATGGCCTTCCAGGCGCCGTCGCTGCTGCCCTGGCGCACCACGGTCGACAACGTGCTGCTGCCGCTGGAGATCGTCGAGCCCTACCGCTCGACCTTCAAGGCCAAGCGCCGCGAATATGTCGAGCGGGCCCGCAGGCTGCTGCAGAAGGTCGGCCTGGGCGGCTACGAGGACAAGTTCCCGTGGCAGCTCTCGGGCGGCATGCAGCAGCGCGCGAGCATCTGCCGGGCGCTGATCCACGAGCCCAAGATGCTGCTGCTCGACGAGCCCTTCGGCGCCCTCGACGCCTTCACGCGCGAAGAGCTCTGGTGCATCCTGCGCGACCTCTGGACCGAGCAGCAGTTCAACGTGATCCTGGTCACGCACGACCTGCGCGAGTCGGTGTTCCTGGCCGACACGGTCTACGTGATGAGCAAGAGCCCGGGCCGCTTCGTGGTCAAGCGCGAGATCGACCTGCCGCGCCCGCGCGAGCTGGAGCTGACCTACACCAAGGAATTCACCGACATCGTGCTCGAACTGCGCGGCCACATCGGCGCCATTCGCAGCCAGGCCATCGCCACCGCCGCGATCCCGCAGTAAGCCCTTCATGAAAAACAACAAGCAAATCGAACGCTGGTCGCCCTGGCTGCTGCTGGTCGCGGTCATCGTGCTGTGGCAGATCGTCTGTTCGGGCTTCGGCGTCTCGGAGTTCATCTTCCCGAGCCCGTGGCGCATCTGGACCCAGTTCTGGGAGTTCAAGGAAATCATCGCGGGCCACGCCTGGCGCACCTTCTGGGTCACGATGGCGGGCTTCGGCCTGGCGATCGTGGTGGGCGTGCTGCTGGGCTTCGTGATCGGCAGTTCGCGGCTGGCCTACGCGGCGATGTACCCGCTGATGACCGCCTTCAACGCGCTGCCGAAGGCGGCCTTCGTGCCGATCCTGGTGGTCTGGTTCGGCATCGGCGTCGGGCCGGCGATCCTCACCGCCTTCCTGATCAGCTTCTTCCCGATCATGGTCAACATCGCGACCGGCCTCGCGACGCTGGAGCCGGAGCTCGAGGACGTGCTGCGGGTGTTGGGCGCGAAGCGCTGGGACGTGCTCATGAAGATCGGCTTCCCGCGCTCCATGCCCTACTTCTTCGCCTCGCTCAAGGTGGCGATCACGCTGGCCTTCGTCGGCACCACGGTGTCGGAGATGACCGCCGCCAACGAGGGCATCGGCTACCTGCTGATCTCGGCCGGCTCGTCGATGCAGATGGGCCTGGCCTTTGCCGGGCTGATGGTGGTGGGCGCGATGGCGATGGGGATGTACGAACTGTTCAGCGCGGTCGAGAAGCACACCACGGGCTGGGCGCACCGGGGTTCGCAGGGGGAGTGAAATCCCGTAACCTTGCCGGTTCTTTTCACCTGGAGACGAACATGATCAAGGTCAGCGTGATGTACCCCCACACTCCCGGCGCCCGGTTCGACCACGCCTACTACCGCGACAAGCACATGCCGCTGCTCAAAAGCCGGATGGGCGACGCCTGCAAGTCCTACACGATCGACAAGGGCTTGGCCGGCGGCGCGCCCGGCGAGCCGCCCACCTACGTCGGCATGTGCCACGTCTACGCCGACTCGGTGGAATCGTTCCAGGCCGGCTTCGGGCCGCATGCGAAGGAGATCCTGGCGGACATCGCCAACTACACCGACATCCAGCCGGTGATGCAGATCAGCGAAGTGGTGGTGGGCTGAGGCTCGTTCAGACCATCCGGGTCTCGATTTCCGTCTTGACCTCGGTCATCAGGCGGTGCACCGGGCACTTGCCGGCCACCCGCAGCAACTCGGCGCGCTGCGCCTCCGTCAGGTCACCCGTGACGCGCAGCGTGCTGTCGAGGCGGTACACGCCGTGGCGCTCCTCGCTGTCGTCGCGGTCGACCGCGACCTCGATCTCCTCGATCGGCATGCCCTTGCGCCGCGCATAGATCAGCACCGTCAAGGCCTTGCAGGCCGCGAGCGAGGCATCGTAGAGGTCGTGCGGCGTCGGGCCGGCATCGGCGCCGCCGCCATCGGGCGAGGCGTCGACCGGGATCTCGTGGGCCCGGATCTTGAGGATGTGGCGGGTGCCTGTGACGCCGTCGCGCCGGACCGTGAGGGTCATTCGAATTGCTCCTGGTTGAATGTCATTCGGCGCCACCATAGCGCTCGGTGCGGATCATGCCCGCTGCGAGCGTGGCATCGGCCAACCCGCGGGTCACGCCCTCGACGAAACGGTTCGAGCCGCAGACGAGGACATGGCGCGGCAGATGGCCCCAGCGCACGATCAGTTCCTTCAGCGCAGCGGCATCGAGGCGCTGCGCACGGTCGCCTGCGCGCTGCACCGGGCCGCGCGTGATCGCGGCGACGAAGCGAAAACCGGTCCGGCTCGCCTCCAGCCCCAGCAGTTCATCGCGGCAGGCCAGTTCGTCCCACGTGCGCGCCGAGCAGACCAGCATCAACGGCAGATCGACCGCGGTGCGCGCCCAGTCGCGCACCATCGCCATCAGCGGCGCGATGCCCGAGCCGCCCGCGACCAGCAGCACAGGCCCGCCGTCCTCGGCGCGCCAGATGAAATGGCCGCCCAGCGGACCGCGCACCTCGATGGCGTCGCCGGCTTGCGCGATGTCGTGGAAGTACGGCGAGACCTCGCCGTCGTCGAGCTTCTCGACCAGCAGTTCGACCGGCTCGCCCGGTGCCGAAGCGATCGAGTAGCTGCGCTGCGCCGTATAGCCGTCGGGCGCGGTCAGGCGCACGTCAAGATGCTGGCCCGAGACATGCCGCGCCAGGTCCGCCTTCAGGATCACGCTGGCGATGCGCGGCGTGACCGGCGCGATGCGCTCGATCATGGCCTCCTGCCAGCGCGTGGGCCCCTGCGCGCTCACGGATCGTCCGAGTAGCGCTGCTGCTTCCACGGATCGCCACGCATGTGGTAGCCGCGCAGCTCCCAGAAGCCGGCCTCGTCGCGCGCCGTGAAGCGCAGGCCCTTGAGCCACTTGGCGCTCTTCCAGAAATACAGGTGCGGCACCAGCAGCCGGGCCGGCCCGCCGTGCTCGGCCGCGAGCGGCTGGCCGTCGAAATGGGTCGCCACCATGGCCCGTCCGCCCACCAGGTCCGCCAGCGGCACGTTGGTGTCGTAGTCGTCGTGCGAGAGCGCCAGCAAAAAGTCACTGGGCGGCGCGACGCCCGCAGCCGCCAGCAGGTCGTCGATGCCCACGCCCTCCCACCGGGTGTCGAACTTCGACCAGGTCGTGACGCAGTGGATGTCGCCCTGCCATTGCGTTCGCGGCAACGCTGCGAACTCGGCCCAGCTCCAGCTCGCGAGCGGACGCGGGCCGTGGCTCAGCGTGAAGCGCCAGGCCGCGAGATCGACCTCGGGCGTCGGCCCCTTGGCCAGCACCGGAAAGTCGTCGGTCTCGAACTGGCCCGGCGGCAGGCGGCGGGCAAAGGCTGCGGTCGGACGTCGTCCTGTGAATCCACGCGTGACCATCGGCACTCCTTCAAATCGAGCGCCATGGTAGCGCCCTCTTCAGGCCGCCTGCGCCAGCGGCACCACGCGCATGCCGCGATGCACCTCGGCCTCGCCATGCCGGGCCAGCAGCTGCATCAGGTGCTTGCGGATCAGCATGCCGGGACGGTCCGACTCCATCGAGTACTCGACGCCGCGCCGGCGCGTGTCGACCAGCGCATCGGGGTCGGTCGACTCGAGGATGTCCTTGTCCTCGCGCGTGATCTCCTCGTCGAAGTCGATCAGCATCTGCGCCGCGCAATCGGCCTCGCAGTCGTTGCGGAACAGCCATTGGCACAGCTGCATGCGGCCGTCGTCGATCGGCGTGAAGCAGTTGATGATGATGTGGCGGATGCCCGAGGGGTATTCGATGTCGAGCCGGCGCGAGAACGGCAGGAAGTAGGCGTTGCGCATGTGGCGGGTGGTGATCGGGTCGGTCACGCCGCTGATGGCATGGAACTTCTCGGGGTTGGCCGCCTGGATCACGGTCTCGGCGTAGAAGCCCGATTCGTTCTCGACCAGTTCGTACTTGCTCGGCTTCGGGCTCGCGGCCACGCCGAAGGTCGCCCGGTGCACGAAGCTGAAATGCGAGTTGTCGAAGGAGTTCTCGAGCGCGCGCATCGGGCTGGTCTGCCACTCTTCATAGAACTGGTGGATGGTGCGAAAGCCCGGATCGTCGAACTCCGGGATTGCCGGGATCTCGGCGATCGGCTCTTCGAGCGCGACCCAGGCGTAGCCGTAGCGCGCGCTGCAGTGGTAGGCGGTGGTCTTGTACTCGGGCGAGATCTTGCGCTCGGGTTCGTACTGGGGGATGCGTATCACCTGGCCGCTGCGGTCGTAGGTCCAGCCGTGGTAGCCGCACTGGATCGCGCCCTGCCCGCAGGCCTTGCCTTCGCCGTCGACGCACCAGCCCTTCGACAGCTTCGCGGTGCGATGGCAGCAGCGGTCGCGCAAGGCGGCCGGCTGGCCGTCGGCATCGAGGAACAGGACGATGTTCTCGCCGAGCAGCGTGAAGGGCTTCGGCCCCTGCTGCAGATCGGCCAGGGGCATGACGGCATGCCAGAACTTGCGGAAAACGGGTTGCTGCGTGACGAGCATGAAAAGACTCCTTCGGTTGCGTGAGGACCAACTTGAAAGAGCAATTTCCCGCTCCGCGACCGTGCGCGGGAGCTGAACGCTTCTACTCTGCGCCGATTCTCATGCAAATTGCGGGCCCGCGAGTTGGCATGCCTCCTGCATGACTGCGGTCAAGAGTAGAAGCGTTCAGCAGCGCCCGCACCCGATTCGTGCGCCGCCCGGAAATTGCTCTTGAAGTGCCTCGCCGGCCCGGCGGGGTGTTCAAGACCCACGAATTCCGGAGATCACCTTCATGCAACGCCGCCACTTCATCGCCACCGGCGCCGCCTGCGCCGCCGCCCTCGCCGCCCCTGCCGTGCTCGCGCAGGGCGGCAAGCTCACGCCGCTCAAGTTCACGCTCGACTTCCGCATCAACGGCCAGACCGCGCCCTTCTTCCTGGCCGAGAGCAAGGGCTACTACAAGGACGAAGGGCTCGACGTCGCGATCGACACCGGCGCCGGCTCGGTGGCCTCCATCACGCGCATCGCCAGCGGCGTCTACCAGCTGGGCCTCGGCGACATCAGCTCGCTGGTGGAGTTCAACGCGCAGAATCCGGGCACCCCGATGGTGCAGGCGGTCTACCAGTACTACAACCGTGCACCGTTCGTGATCATCGGGCGCAAGGACCGCGGCGTCGGCCCCGACTTCAAGAGCCTGCAGGGCAAGAAGGTGGCGGCCGCGGCGGTCGAATCGACGCGCCGCGCCTGGCCGATGGTGGCGCGCAAGCAGGGCATGAAGCCCGACGCCTTCCAGTGGCAGACCACCGACTTCAGCGCCCGCGACAACGTGATGGTGCGCGGCGATGTCGATGCCGCCACCTATTTCCACGACTCCGCGGTCTCGCTGTTCGCGCGCATGAAGGCCGACGAGCTGTCGGTGCTCAAGTATTCGGACGCCGGCGTCAACCTGTACGGCAACGCGATCCTCGCCAGCAGCCACCTGATCGCCCAGAACCCGAAGGCGGTGGCGGCCTTCCTGCGCGCCACCAACCGGGCGATCGTCGAGACCTTCGCCAACCCGGCGCCCAGCATCGCGGCGATGCGCCAGCGCGAACCGATCCTCGACCCCAAGGTCGAGCTCGACCGCTGGGCCATCACGGCGCAGTACGTCGGCGCACCCGACACGCGCGGCCACGGCCTGGGCGACATCCGCAAGCTGCTGCTCGAGCAGCAGGTCGACGAAGTCGCCGAAGTGTTCGGGCTCAAGACCCGGCCTTCGGCCGACGCCATCTTCAACAGCTCGATGCTGCCGGCGCGCAATGAACGTAGCATCCAGGCATGAGTTCACTTCTTTCAGACACCTTCCCGGTCGAGCAGCAGCTCGACGAGCGCGACGGCCGCTACCTGCGCAAGGCCATCGTCTGGTCGCACGCCGGCCGCCGGCGTGGCAACCGGCCCTTCGGAGCGGTGGTGGTCTCGGCGGCCGGCGAGGTGCTGGCCGAGGCCTACTGCAACACCGCCGAGACCGGCGACGTCACGGGCCATGCCGAGACCAACGCGGTGCGCATGCTCGGCGCGCGCAAGCTGTCGCGCGAGGAACTGGCGGGCGCCACGATCTATTCGTCGGGCGAGCCCTGCGTGATGTGCGCGGGCGCGATCTTCTGGGCCAACATCGGCCGCGTGGTGTTCGGCATCGACGCCGAGCGGCTGCGCGTGTTCCGCGGCGAGCGCGGCGACCAGCGCGATGCCGAGCTGTCCTGCCGCGACGTGTTCCGGGCCTCGCCGCATGCGATCGAATGCATCGGACCAGCGCTGGTGGACGAAGCCGGCGCGGCGCACGTGGGCGCCTGGAAGACCTGAGCACAGGCTGACGGGCACGTGCTGCGCCGCAGCACGAAAAACCAACCTTTAGGTGGGAGGCATGCGAAGCCTCCGGAGTTCGAATAGCACCCGTTCCGGGACTGCGCCTGCGAGCGCGGCCCGGCCGGACCTTCGAACCCAGGAGACAAACGCATGATCGAACTGCAGGGCCGAAAGGCCCTCATCACAGGGGCGGCGCAGGGGCTCGGTCGAGCCATCGCCGGTCTCTTCGTCGAACGCGGCGCGCAGGTGATGCTGGCCGACATCGACGAAGCCGGTGCCGCCAGGGCCGCCGACGAACTCGGGCCGATGGCCCGGTCCGTGCGCTGCGACGTCACCCAGGCGGCCGACTGGGCCCGCGCCGTCGAGGCCACCACCGCCGCCTTCGGCGGCCTCGACACGCTGGTCAACAACGCCGGCATCGAGATCGTCAAGCCGCTGTTCGAACAGAGCGAGGAAGAATTCCAGCGCCTGATGAACATCAACGTGATGGGCGTCTTCCTCGGCATGAAGAGCGCGCTCGGGCCCCTGGTCGCCTCGGGCAAGGGCTCGGTGGTCAACATCTCGTCGCTGGCCGGCACCAACGGCGTGCCGCTGTTCGGCTCCTATGCGGCGTCGAAGTCGGCGGTGATCCAGCTCACCCGCACCGCCGCCGCCGAGCTCAAGCCGACCGGCATCCGCGTCAACGCCGTGTGCCCGGGTTTCATCGGCACGGCGATGGTCGACCGGCTGATTCCCACCGTCGAAGCCATTGTCGGCGTGCCGTTCAGCGCGCTGGTCGCGGCCAAGCAGCTGCGGCTCGGCACGCCGCTCGAAGTGGCCGAGATGACCGCCTTCCTCGCCTCCGACGCCGCCAGCTGGACCACCGGCTCCCACTACATCCTGGACGGCGGCCTGTCTGCCGGATTGCTATGAGCCAATTGCTGCTTCAAGACAAGGTCGCGATCGTCACGGGCGCCGGGCGCGGGCTCGGCGAGGCCATCGCGCGCGCCTATGCCGCCGAGGGCGCGAAAGTCATCGTGTCGGACCTCGACGCCGAGGCGGCGCAGAAGGTCGCGGCCTCGCTGCCGGGCGCCAGCGCGGTGGCCTGCGACGTGCGCGTGCCGGCCCAGGTCGAGGCGCTGGTCGCCGCGGCCACGAAGCAACATGGCCGGCTCGACATCATGGTCGCCAACGCCGGCGTCGCCATGCTCTCGCCACTGGTCGCCACCAGCTACGAGCAATGGCGCGAAGTCACTTCCGTCAACCTCGACGGCGTGTTCCTCTGCATCCGCTATGCGGCGCCGGCGCTGATCGCGGCCGGTGGCGGCGCGATCGTCACGATGGCCTCGGTCACGGCGAAGGCGGCCTGCCCGCTGATCGGCAGCTATGCGGCGGCCAAGGCCGGCGTGGTGTCGCTCACCCAGACCGCCGCGACCGAACTGCGGGCGCACAACATCCGCGTCAACGCCATCCTGCCGGCCTTCATCGAGACCGACATGGTCAAGCCGCGCAAGAAGGAGTTCGAGCAGATGCTCGGCATCCCGGACTTCGACGCGGTGATCGCCCAGCGCCAGGGGCGCTACGGCACGCCGCAGGAGGTGGCGAACCTGGCCGTCTTCCTGGCCTCGGAGCGCGCCAGCTTCTCGAACGGCAGCCCCTTCGTGCTGGACGGCGGCGTCAGCTCGTCCCTTCTCTGAACCCATCCAACAGACCCGGGAAACCCACACCATGAGCAGCACCAAGAAGCCCGTCATCGTCTACGGCGCCAGCGGCTACACCGGCCGGCTGATCTGCGAATACCTGCGCGAGTACGGCGTGCCCTTCATTGCCGCCGGCCGCAGCGCGGAGAAACTCAACGAGGCCATGAAGGCCAACGTGGCCGGCATCGAGACCGCGGACTATGAAGTCGTCGAGGTGGCGCACACCACCGAGGCGCTGACCCGGCTCTTCACCGGCGCCTCGGTGGTGCTGAACACCGTCGGCCCCTTCGCCAAGTTCGGCCCCGAGGTGGTGAATGCCTGCCTGGCCGCCAAGTGCCACTACACCGACACCACCGGCGAGCAGGACTGGCTGATCACGCTCGAGGAAGAGTTCGGCGCCAGGTTCGCGCAAGCCGGGCTGCTGCTGTCGCCCGGGCTGGCGCAGATGTACACCACCGGCGAGATCGCCGCGCAGCTCTGCCTGGAGACACCGGGCTTGGACACCCTGGACATCGCAGTGTTCTGGGGCGGCAGCCCGACCATCGCCTCGACCCAGACCATCCTGGTCAATGCCGCCACGTCGAAGGCCTTCTTCCTGCACCAGAACAAGATGGTCGAATGGCAGCCCGACGCCGGCCTCTACAGCCTGGCCATTCCCGGCCAGCACGAGATGGCGCTGGCGCTGCCGTGGGGCGGCACCTCGCACCCGGTGTGGTTCCGCAAGGACCCGCGGGTGGCCAACGTCAAGGTGCTGGGCGGCGTGTTCAACAAGCCGCTGATGCTGGGCGTGCCGCAGATCGTCGCGGCCGCGCTGAAGGCCACCGAAGGCATGCCGCCCGACGAACGCTACGCCGCGCTGGCGCAGACCGCCGCCGGCGTGATGAACAGCATGCCGCCGCGTGAGAACCCGCGCCTGAACAAGTCGGTCGATTCGGTGCACGCCACCGGCCCGCTGGGCCGCGCGCATTGCGTGATCTTCGGCAACTGCAACTACAAGCAGACCGGGCTGCTGCAGGCGCACGCCGCCTACGCATTGCTGCAGCAGCCGCCGAAGCGAGTCGGCTTCGCCTCCGGCTGCCAGGCCTTCGGCCACCATGAACTGCTGGGCGTGCTGCGCAGCTTCGGCCTGGTGGCCAAGCCCGAACTCAGGGTCGAGAGCTGAAGCGGCCGCCGCAGATGACGAGCCTTCGCGCGCCCCTGCGCCACCTGGCCGATGTCGAGGCGCTGGAGGCCGTGCCGATCGAGGCCCGGCTCGAGCGGCCCGTGTCGAGCTATGCCGCCATCGCGCGGCAGGCGGCGGCCACCCCCGGCGCACCGGCTTTGACCTTCGTGCCGACCGGCGACCCGGCGGACGGCGAGACGCGCTTCGACTACGCCACGCTGCTGCAGCGCATCACGCAGGCGGCCAACGTCTTCACGGGCCTGGGCGTGGGCCGCGGCGACGTCGTGTCCTACCTGTTGCCGAACCTGCCCGAGACCCACTTCACGCTCTGGGGCGCGGAGGCCGTGGGCATCGTGAACCCGGTCAATCCCTTCCTCGAAGTCGAGCACATGGCCGGCATCCTCAACGCCGCGGGCACCGTGGTGCTGGTGGCGCAGGGGCGGCAGGCGCAGCCCGGCATCTGGGAAAAGGTCGAGGCCCTGCGCGAGCGCGTACCGACGCTGCGCGCCGTCCTGCGCATCGGCGGCCTCGGGCTGTGCCCGCCGTGGGCGCTGGAGTTCGACGCGCTGCTGGCCCAGCAGCCGGGCGACAGGCTGCTGGGCGCGCCGCCCAAGGGCGAGGACGTGGCCTCGTACTTCCACACCGGCGGCACCACCGGCACGCCCAAGCTGGCGCGCCGCACGCATTTCAACGAAGCCGCGAATGCCTGGTCGCTGACCACCGTCGCAGACATCGGCAGCGGCGACACGCTGTTGTGCGGCCTGCCGCTCTTCCACTCGAATGCGATGCTGATCACCGGGCTCGCCGCCTTCGGCGTCGGCGCGCACGTGGTGCTGCTGTCGCCCGCCGGCTATCGCGATCCGCGCACCTTCGCGGCCTTCTGGCGCTCGGTCGAGCGCTATCGGGCGACCTTCTTCAGTGCGGTGCCGACGGTGCTGTCCGCCCTGCTCAACGTGCCGCGCGACGGCGCCGACATCGCCTCGCTGCGCTTCGCGATCTGCGGCGCCGCGCCGCTCGCGCCCGAACTGTTCCAGCGCTTCGAGCAGGCCACGGGCCTCAAGCTGCTCGAGGGCTACGGCATGACCGAAGCGACCTGCGTCAGCTCGATCAACCCGCGCGACGGCGAACGCGCGATCGGCTCCATCGGCCTGCGCCTGCCCTACCAGCAGATGAAGGTGGCGCAGCTCGGTGCCGACGGCGAAGTCGAGCGCGAGGCCGCGACCGACGAGATCGGAACGATCTTGCTGCGCGGCCCCTTCGTCTTCGCGGGCTACGTGAAGGACAGCGACAACCGCGGCGTCTGCCTGGCCGACGGCTGGCTCAACACCGGCGACCTCGGCCGCCAGGACGCCAGGGGCTACTTCTGGCTCACCGGCCGGGCCAAGGACCTGATCATCCGCGGCGGCCACAACATCGACCCGGCGATGATCGAGGAAGGCCTGATGCGCCATCCGGCGGTCGAGATCGCGGCCGCGGTGGGCAAGCCGGATGCGCACGCGGGCGAGCTGCCGATGGCCTACGTGACCTTGCGCCGCGGCGCGCAATGCGATCCGGCCGAACTGCTCGCGCATGCCCGCAGCACGATCACCGAGCGGGCCGCGGTGCCGGTCGAGGTGGTGGTGCTCGACACGATGCCGCTGACCGCGGTCAACAAGATCTTCAAGCCCGCGCTGCGCCAGCAGGCGATCGCGCGGGCGCTGGCCGATGCGGTGCGCGCGGCCTGCGGCGAGGTCGAGGTGCAGGTCGCGGTCGAGCCGCATCCCAAGCACGGCCTGGAAGCCCGCATCAGCGCGGCCCGGCCCGGCGGCCCGGAGGCCGAAGCGCGCATGCGGGCGGCAGAGGCCGGGCTGGCCGCCCTGCCGGTGCACTGGACGCTGGCCTGGCAGGCAGGATGAGGCACACTGATCGCCCCTCGTTGCAGCAAGGAACCCCCATGGCGCGGGCGACAGGCAAGTCCGTAGACAGGCCCGCATCGGCGGCCGTGCTGGTCGAATCGAAGCTGGCGCCGCCGCAGCTGTCGCTGCGCCTGCTCGCGCGCTCCACGCTGTCGGCGCGGCTGCACGCGGGCCTGATGCAGCGGGTGGCCAGCGTGACCGCGCCGGCCGGCTACGGCAAGACCACGGCGCTGGCCCAGTTCGTGGCGCAGCTGGAGCCGCATGGCATCACCTGCGCCTGGCTCAGTCTCGACGCCGAGGACAACGACCCGCTGCATTTCGTGCGCTACGTCGCGGCCGCCCTGCACCATGCGGATGCCCGGCTCGGCCGCAGCGCGCTCGCGCAGACCGACGGCGGCACGATGGCCTCGCCCGATGCGGTGGTCGCCTCGCTGCTGCACGACCTGATGGGCCACGACCATCGGCTGCTGCTGGTGCTCGACGACTTCCACCTGGTGCATGACGACGGCGTGCACCGCAAGCTCGAATGGCTGATCGGCCACCTGCCCGCCAGCGTCGGCCTGGTGATCGCCAGCCGCACCCGGCTGCCGCTGTCGCTGAGCCAGCTGCGGCTGCGCGGCGAGCTGCTGGAGCTGGACGCCTCGCACTTCGGACTCGGCCTCGACGAGGCTGCCGACTTCGTCGGCCGCGTGAGCGGCGCGCCGCTGGAGCGCGGCCAGCTCCAGACCCTGCACGAGCGCACCGAGGGCTGGATCGCCGGCCTCCAGCTGGCCTCGCTGGCCTTGCGCGAGAGCGGCGACCGGGGGGCCTTCCTGGCCGCCTTCTCGGGCACCGACCGCGACATCACCGACTACCTCGGCGAGCAGGTGCTCGACAGCCTGCGGCCGGCCCTGCGCGACTTCCTGCTCGACACCGCCGGCCTCGACCGCTTCTGCGCCGAGCTGTGCGACGAAGTGCTGCAGCGCGACGACAGCCATGCGATGCTGGCCGAGATCCAGGCCCGCAACCTGTTCCTCTCGGGGCTGGACCGCTCGCGCACCTGGTTCCGCTACCACCACCTGTTCGCCGACTACCTGCGCGGGCGCGCCAAGGAGCGCCCGGGCGAGCCGGCGCGGGCCATCTGCCTGCGCGCCAGCGACTGGTTCAACCGGCACCGGCTGCCGCACGAGGCGGTGCGCTATGCCTTCGACGGCCAGGACGTCGAGCGCGCCGCCGACCTGGTGGCCGAGTTCTCGGGCGAGCTGGTGCAGTACCGCGGCGAGCACGCCACGCTGCTCGGCTGGCTCACGCGGCTGCCGCAGGCGCTGATCCATGCGCGGCCCAAGATCCGCACCGGCCATGCCTGGTCGCTGGTGCTGACCCGGCGCCATGCCGAGGCCGACCAGGAGCTGCGGGCGCTCGAAAGCGCCTGCGCGGACGACGGCGACGAGGGCGTGCGCTGCGTGGTCGAGATGATCCGCTGCGTCTACTTCGCACTGTCCGACCAGCCGCTGCTGGCCAAGTCCGCGAGCGAAGCCTGGCTCCGGTCCTGGCCCCGGGCCGAGGCCTTCCGCACCGGCGTGGTGGCCAACGTGCTGGCGGCCGGCTGCGCGGCCAGCGACGCCTTCGAGCAGGGTTTGCAGGCGCTGGCGATCGCCCGCCGCGCCTTCGAGGAATGCGGCGCCCACTACGGCCTGGCCTGGGCCAGCGCGCTGGCGATGGTGATCGCGATGCGCCGCGGCGACCTGCCCGAGGCGATGGCCCAGGCCCGCCTCGGCCTGGCCACGGTCGAGCCCAGCCTGGGCGTCGCTTCCTACGCGGGCTCGATGCTGACCTTGCTGGCGGCCGAGGTCTGCTACGAGCAGGGCGAGCTCGCCCAGGCCCAGCGCTACCTGGACCTCGGCCTGCCCTTCATCGACGAGCACGGCCTGGTCGAGATGAGTGCCGCCGGCTACCTCACGCGGGCCCGGCTGCTGCGCCTGCGCGGCGACCTCGCGGGCGCCGACAGCTGCCTGCTCGAAGGCGAATCGCTCGGCCACCGGCTCGGGCTGCCGCGGCTGGCGCGCATCCTGGCCGCCGAGCGCTGCACGCTGCGCCTGTCGGTGGCCTCACTCGACGATGCGCTCAAGCTCGCCCAGTCCTATGGCTTCATCGGCCACGGCGGCGCGGCCCCGGCCAGCGCCGTGGCGGCCGAGGAAGACAGCGTCGGCCTGGCCATCCTGCGCCTGCGGCTGGCGCAGGGTGGCGGCGCGCCCGTGGCCGGCGCCCTCAACGATGCGCTGCGGCGCGCCCAGCGCGACGGCCACCAGGCGCAGCAGGCGCGCCTGCTGCTGCTGCGGGCCCTGCACCCGCAGCGCGCGCACGACCCGGCCCTGGCGCTGCGCACGCTCGACGACGCGCTGGCCCTGGCGGCCCGCTGCGGCCTGCTGCGCAGCCTGGTCGATGCCGAACCGCAGCTGCTCGACCTGGTCGAGATGATCGCCGCCCGGCGGCCGGTGGCGCCCCCCGGGGTCGACGACTACCTGCGCCGCCTGCTCGCAGCGGCGGGCCGCACGCCGGTCGCTGCCGCGGCCCCGGAGCCGCAGCACGCGCGCAGCGAGGCCGAGGAACTGACCGAGCGCGAAATCGGGATCCTGCGGCTGCTCAAGGCCGGCCTCGGCAACCGCGAGCTGGCACAGAGCCTGTTCCTCTCCGAAGCGACGGTGAAATGGCACCTGCACAACATCTTCGCCAAGCTCGGCGTCAAGAACCGCATCGGGGCGCTGGCCCGGGCGCAGGAAAAGTCGCTGCTCTGAGTCCCTACACTCGGTGACATGCCCTGGCACGCGCGACTCGACCTCGACTACCAACTTGAACACGCCCGCAGCGTGGCCCGCTTTCGCCATGAAGGCCCGCTGCGGATCCTGCAGAGCCTCTACCCGGAGGGCGACCCGGTCTGCCACAACGTGCTGGTGCATCCGCCCGGCGGGCTGGTGGGCGGCGACACGCTGGACATCCGGGTGCGGGCCGGCGCCGGCAGCCACGGCCTCATCACCACGCCGGGCGCCTCGCGCTTCTACCGCTCGGATGGCGAACTGGCGCTGCAGCGCACCGAACTGCAGCTCGAAGCCGGCGCCCGCCTCGAATGGCTGCCGCTGGAGGCGATCTGCTTCAGCGGCTGCCGGGCCGAGAACCGGCTGACCCTGCGGGTGGCGCAAGGCGCCGAGCTGATCGGCTGGGACGTCACGGCGCTCGGACTGCCCAACGCCGGCAAGCCCTTCGAACGCGGCTCGCTGCAGCAGCACATCGAGGCGCCCGGGCGATGGCTGGAGCGCGGGCGCATCGACGCCGCCGACCAGCGGCTGCTGCAAAGCCCGCTCGGGCTGGCGGGCCAGCGCTGCCTGGCGTCGCTCTTCTTCGTTGCCGGCACGCCGCTGGCGCGCGCCCGGCGCGATGCGGCGCTCGACGCCGCCCGCGCGCTGATCGAGGCGCACGAGCTGAACGAGCGGGCCGGCGTCACCAGTCCGCATGGGGAGATCATCGTGCTGCGCGTCCTGGCGCCGGTGGTCGAGCCGGCGATGCAGCTGCTGCGCCAGGTCTGGAAGGCCTGGCGGGCCGAGCTCTGGCAGATGACCGGCGAGCCGCCGCGCATCTGGTCGATGTAGGGTTCCCGTCCGACGGGGGCCTGCGAAAGCCCTGCCTACACTGGCCGCGATGACCCGCACCGACATCCCGGCCCGCCTCGACCGCCTGCCCTGGTCGCGCTGGCACTGGCGCGTGGTGATCGCGCTGGGCGTGGCCTGGGTGCTCGACGGGCTCGAAGTCACGCTGGTCGGATCGATCGGCGGGGTGCTCGAGCGGCCCGACACGCTGGGCCTGAGCGCGGCCCAGATCGGCGGCTCGGGGTCGCTCTACATCGGCGGCGCCGTCATCGGCGCGCTGGTGTTCGGCCGCCTGGCCGACCGGCTGGGGCGCAAGAAGCTGTTCCTCATCACGCTGGCGGTGTATGCCGCGGCCACGCTGGCCACGGCCTTCTCGCCCAACTTCGCCTTCTTCGCGCTGTGCCGCTTCGCCACCGGCCTGGGCATCGGCGGCGAATATGCGGCGATCAACTCGGCCATCGACGAGCTGATCCCGGCACGGGTGCGCGGCCGCGTGAACCTGGCGATCAACGGCAGCTTCTGGGTCGGCGCCGCCCTCGGCGCCGGGCTGAGCCTGTGGCTGCTCGATCCGCAGGTGCTCGGCCCGGTGCGGGGCTGGCGCGTCGCCTTCGCGCTCGGCGCCTTGCTGGCGGTGGCGATCCTGCTGGTGCGGCGCGACGTGCCCGAGAGCCCGCGCTGGCTGATCGCGCACGGCCGCGCCGACGAGGCCGAACGCATCGTGCAGCGGATCGAAGCCGAGGCCCAGGCGCAGCACGGCCCCCTGCCCGCCGCCGTCGGCCATGCCAGCTTCGGCGGCCGCGCCATCCCGGGCTGGCGCGAAGTCGCCCAGGTGCTGCTGAAACGCTACCCGCGGCGCAGCGCGGTGGCGCTGGCATTGATGCTTTCGCAGGCCTTCTTCTACAACGCGATCTTCTTCACCTACGCCCTGGTCCTGACCCGCTTCCACGGCGTGCCCGCCGAGAGGGTCGCGCTCTACATCTTCCCGTTCGCGCTCGGCAACGTGCTCGGCCCGCTGCTGCTGGGCCCGCTGTTCGACCGCGTCGGCCGGCGCCGGATGATCGCGCTGACCTATGTGCTGTCGGGCGTCGGACTGGCGCTGACCGGCTGGGCCTTCATGCAGGGCTGGCTCGACGCCCGCAGCCAGGCGCTCTGCTGGTCGGCCGTGTTCTTCCTGGCCTCTGCGGCGGCCAGCTCGGCCTACCTCACGGTGAGCGAGGTGTTCCCCCTGGAGATCCGCGCGGTGGCGATCTCCATCTTCTATGCGGTGGGCACCGGCGCCGGCGGCTTCGTCGCGCCGCTGCTGTTCGGCGCCCTGATCGAGACCGGCAGCCGCGGCGCGGTGGCCGTCGGCTATGCGATCGGCGCCGTCCTGGTCATCGCCGCCGGACTGCTGGCCTTGCGCTGGGCCGTGGATGCCGAACGCAAGCCGCTCGAGGAAGTGGCGCCGCCGCTCGGCTCGGAGCTCACTCGATGATCGCGCGCTTGACGTCTTCCTGCAGGCTGCGCAGGTGTTCGCGCATGGCGGTGCGGGCACGCTCGGGGTCGCGCGCGCGCAGGGCCTCGATGATCTCGCCGTGCTCGTCGTGGTTCTCGCGCTGGCGGTGCAGCGGGCTGTGCAGGCGGAACAGGCGCGCGTTGACGCGCAGTTCTTCCACCAGGCGCGGAAACACCACGTTGCCGCTGGCCGTCGAGATCAGCTGGTGGAAGCGGTCGTCGAAGTGCCAGTGTTCGGTTTCGTCGTGGTCGCCGCTGTCGAGCGCCTTGAGGTCGGCTTCCAGCGCGTCGATCTCGGCATCGGTGATCTTGCCGACCGCCAGCACGATCGCCTCGCACTCGATCACCTCGCGCGCGCGCATGCAGTCGAAATACTCCTTGGTGCCCAGCGCCCGCACCGCATAGGAGCGGGCGTCGCGCCGCACCAGCAGGCCCTCGCCGGCCAGCCGCACCAGCGCCTCGCGCATCGGCGTGCGCGAGATGCGCAGGTCTTCCGCCAGGCGCCCCTCCTGCAGCGGACTGCCGGGCGAGATCTTGCGGTCGAGGATCAGCGTGCGCAGGCTGGCATAAGCCTGTTCGGCCAGGCTGGCGGAGCGCACCTCGAGCGGTGCGATGGTGATGGTGGCGGGTTGCGCGGGGCTGGGAAGGCTTGGCATGCGGGGATGGACGGTTTCCACGGAGGGACGGGGAAAAGCTTAGCAGGCCGATGCGGTGCGCCGCGAAAAGCTCACAGCCACTTGTCGAGCGGGTTGGTGGCGTTGGGCGCGCGCGGGCGCAGGCAGGGCTGGAACTGGCCCGAGCCGGCGGCCGCCGAGAACACGCCGTCCTGCCAGACCACCCGGCCGCGCGACACCGTGACGCCGGGCCAGGCCCGCAGCTTCATGCCCTCGTAGGGCGTGTAGTCGGCCGCATGGTGGAGCATGTCGTTGGCGATGACTTTCTCGTGCCCCTCGGCGAAGACGTCCCAGACCACGAAGTCGGCATCGCCGCCGACCGCGATCGTGCCCTTCTTCGGATACAGCCCGTAGAGCCGTGCCGGGTTGGTGGCCGTGAGCTCGACGAAACGGTGGATGTCGATGCGCCCGGCCATCACGCCTTCGCTCATCAGCAGCGGCAGCCGCGTCTCGACGCCGGGGATGCCGTTCGGGATGCGGTCGAACGAGGCGTCCTCGCCGGCCACCCGCTTGCCGTCGCTGCCCTGCATGTTGAACGGCGCGTGGTCGGACGAGAAGATCGTGAACAGCCCGCTCGACAGGCCGTTCCAGATGAACTGCTGGTTGCCCTTGTCGCGCGGCGGCGGGCTGCAGATGCAGCGTGCGCCGTGCATCGGATCGTCGGGGTCGATGCCCAGGTCTTCCGCGCTCAGGAACAGGTACTGCGGGCAGGTCTCGGCATGGATCGGCAGACCGCGCCCGCGCGCCCAGTGGATCTGCTCGACCGCCTCCCGGCCCGAGACGTGGACGATCAGGATCGGCGTGTCGATCAGCTCGGCCAGAGCGATCGCGCGGTGCGTGGCCTCGCGCTCGACCGCCATCGGCCGCGAGCTGGAGTGGTAGCGCGGCGCCGTCAGCCCGGCATCGAGCAGCTGCTCGGTCAGCCAGGCGATGCAGTCGCTGTTCTCGGCGTGGATCATGGTCATCGCGCCGTGCTTGCGCGCCACCGCCAGCACCTCGATGATCTGCCGGTCGGCCAGCTTCAGGTCGTCGTAGGTCATGTAGATCTTGAAGGAGGTGTAGCCCTTCTCGATCAGGGCCGGCAGCTCGCGCTGCGTCACGTCCTTGGTGGCGTCGGCGACGATCAGGTGGAAGGCGTAGTCGATCACCGCCTTGCCTTCGGCGCGGCGGTGGTAGTCGTCGACCGCCTCCTGGATGCTGTGGCCCTTCTGCTGGGCCGCGAAAGGCAGCACCGTGGTGGTGCCGCCGCAGGCCGCGGAGCGGGTGCCGGTGAAGAAATCGTCGGCGAAGCGCGAGCCGTCGCTGGTCGGCTGGTCGAAATGGCAATGGCCGTCGACGCCGCCGGGCGTCACCAGCCGGCCGGCGGCGTCGATCTCGCGTGCGGCACTGCCGTCGAGCTGCTGCGCGATGGCGCAGATGCGGCCATCGCGCACGCCGATGTCGGCGCGGTAGCGGTCGCCCACAGTGGCGATGTCGGCGTTGCGAAGGATCAGGTCGTAGCTGTTCATGGTGCCGTTCCGGCTAGCGTTGTTCGAGCACCGCGGCGTCGGGCACCACCGGCGCGCCGGTGCTGGCGTTGCCGTAGGCGCGTCCGTAGTGACGCTCGATGCGGCGCTGGATAAAATCCCACGCCGTGGTCATCAGCAGGTAGTAGATGGCGGCGACGACGAACAGCTCCAGCACCATGAACTTCTCCTGGATCAGCACCTGGGTGCGGCGCAGCAGTTCTTCCATCGAGATCACCGAGGTGATCGAGGTGGTCTTGAGCAGGCCGTTGATGCTGTTGCCCAAGGTCGGCACGATCAACCGCATCGCCTGCGGCATCACGATGTAGCGCATGGCCTGCGGGCCGCTGAAGCCGACCGCGCGTGCCGCGTTGGTCTGGCCCGCCGGCACCGACTGGATGCCGCCGCGCACCACTTCGGCGAGGTAGGCCGCCTCGTTGAGGATCAGGCCGAGCAGCGCCGATTCGACCACCGAGAGCTTGAGCCCGAGCTGGGGCAGGCCGGTGTAGATGATGATCAGCTGCACCAGCAGCGGCGTGCCGCGGAAGATCCAGATGTAGAAGTGCGCGGGCGCGGCCAGCCAGCGATGGCGCGACAGCCGGGCCAACGCCAGCGCGCACCCCACGACGAGGCCGCCTGCGATCGATGCCAGCGTCAGCCACAGCGTGGTGACGGCGCCCTGCAGGATGTACGGGTTGAACAGATAGTCGATGAACCCGGACCAGCTCCAGCCTTGTCCCATGTCGCTTCCTTCCTGATGTCGGTGGTGGCGCAGTGCCGGCTCAGCTCGCCGGGCCCTTGACGACCACGGCGCCGTCGATGGCCTTGACGCCGTACTGGTCGAACAGCTTCTGGAAGCTGCCGTCGGCCTTCATGTCGTTGAGGGCTTTGGCCATGGCGACCGACAGATCCTTGTTCTTCGCCGCCAGCGCCACCGGGGTCGGGAACAGGCCGTTGAGCACGCGGTCGAAATCGCCGCGCTTCTGATATTCGGCGCCGGTGGAATCGATCGACAGCGCGACCTCGACCTGCCCCGCACGCAGCGCCTGGAAGGCCATCGCGAAGTTCTCGAAGGTGCGGATGGTCATGCCCTTCATGCCCTTGTCGGTCAGCTGCTTGTCGAGTTCGCGCGCCTTGCGCTCCTCGAAGCCGCCGATCTCGACGCCGATGCTCTTGCCCGACAGGTCATCGGGCTTCGTGATCTTGAGCGGGTTGCCCTTGGCGGTGCTGATGCTGATCGCCTGGTCTTCGTAGGGCAGCATCTGCATCAGCTTGGCGCGCTCGTCGGTATAGAAGATGCCGGTGTTGATCACGTCCCAGCGGCCGGCCTGCAGGCCCGGGATCATGGCCGAGAACTCGATGCGCACGTATTCGGGCGTCAGGCACAGGCGCTTGGCGATCGCCTCGCCGAGTTCCACCCGCATGCCCTTGAGCGCACCGGTCTGGTCGACGAACTGCATCGGCGGCAGGGTCGGGTTGACCGACATGATCAGGGTGCCCTTCTTGACCAGCGCCGAATCGGGCACCGGCGACTTGCAGGCCTGGGCGTTCGCTAGCCCCGTGCCGAGGATGAAAAGAACCGTGGCCGATGTGAGAGCGGGAAGCAGTTTCATGGTGGTTTCCTGGTGGAGATGGAACGAAGCGGGAACTGGGGACTGGATCAGGCGGTGACTTACGCGGCGATGGACCCCAGCAGGCCCAGGCGGTCGAGTTCGCGCCGCAGGTCGAGGGCATCGGCCTCGGGCAGCGGCAGGCGCGGCGCCCGAGGCTTGCCGACCGGCAGGCCCATCATCGTGAGGCCGTCCTTCGACGCCGCCACGTAGCGGTGGCCGCCGACCCAGCGCACGATCGGCAGCATCTCCTTGTAGAGCGCGAGGGCCTCGGGCATGTTGCGCTCGTCGGCCACCAGTTCGAACAGGCGGGCCGACATCTTGGGGATCAGGTTCGAGCAGACCGCGACCCAGCCCTGGGCGCCGAGCCAGAACGACTCGTAGCCCAGGATGCCGGCGAACACCGTCATGCGGTCGCCGCAGAGCTCGATGATGTCGCGCACCCGGGTGACTTCGAGCGTCGACTCCTTGATGTACTGGCAGTTGTCGATGCGCGAGAGCCGCGCCACCAGTTCGGGCTTCAGGTCGACGTTGGCCGTGGCCGGATTGTTGTAGACCATGATCGGCACGCCGATCGATTCGCCCACCTTGCGGTAGTGCTCGAACAACTCGTCGTCGGTGGGCGTGCTGTAGAACGGCGGAATGATCATGACGCCGTCGGCGCCCATGGTCTCGGCCTCGCGGCTCAGCCGCACGCACTCGTCGGTCCACTCGGCGCCGGTGCCGATCAGCACGGGCACGCGTTTTGCAGCGGTCTGCACGCAGGTCTCGATCACCAGCTGCCGCTCGTCGGGCGTCAACGACAGGAATTCGCCGGTGCTGCCCAGGGGAATCAGCCCGTGGATGCCCTCTTCGATCTGCCAGTCGACCAGCTTCTTGAGGGCCGGCACGTCCACGTGCTTTCCGTCGGCGGTCATGGGGGTGATGAGCACCGTATAGGTGCCTCGGAACGCTGTCATTGCCAGTCCTCGGTGAAAAATTCGGGTGACGAAGTATTTGTATACGGTTAGTATACGTATACATTGAACCATGTCCAAGTGGTTTTTTGCTTCGCACCGGAATTCATGAGCGCCAGACTGACCCACCCCTCCATCGCCACCGGCGGACGCCCGATCCGCTTCTGGTACGACGGCCAGCCCGTCGACGGACTCGAAGGCGAGACCGTCGCCGCCGCGCTCGCGGCCAACGACATCCGGCCCATGCGCCACACCCGCGACGGCGGCCGCCGCGGCCTCTATTGCGGCATGGGCGCCTGCTTCGACTGCCTGGTGACGATCGACGGCCAGGCCAGTCAGCGCGCCTGCCTGACCAAGGCCGCGGAGGGGCAGCAGATCCGCTCGACGATGCCGGCCGGGACGCCCGAAGACCCGCTGATGCCGCTGGCACCCGATGCCGGGACCGAACCGGCGCAGCGCGAGGTCGACGTGCTGGTGGTCGGGGCCGGACCGGCCGGCCTCTCGGCGGCCCTCGCGGCCCGGCGCGCCGGTGCACGGGTGCTGGTGCTGGACGAACGGCTGCAATCGGGCGGCCAGTTCTACAAGCCGCTGGCCCCGTCGCACCAGGCGGCGACGCCCACCGACCGGCAGTTCGCCGACGGCCTTACGCTCGAACGCGAGGTGCTCGCCGCAGGCGTCACGGTCCAGCAGGGCGCTCAGGTCTGGGCCGCGTTTTCCCAGCGCGAGGTCAGTGCGCTGATCGACGGGCGCGCCGTGAACATCCGTTGCCGGCAACTGGTGATCGCGCCGGGGGCCTACGAGCGGCCGGTGCCGTTCCCGGGCTGGACCCTGCCGGGGGTGATGACCACCGGCGCCGCCCAGACGCTGGCACGGGCCTACCGCGTCGCACCCGGCCGCCGCGTGGTGATCGCCGGCAACGGGCCGCTGAACCTGCAGCTCGCGGCGGAACTGCTGGCCGGCGGCGCCGACGTCGTGGCCGTGCTCGAATCGGCCAGCCGCCCGAGCGCGCGCGACTGGCGCCAGCTGCTCACGGCCGCCCGCACCGCGCCCGACCTGCTGCGCCAGGGCTGGGGCTACATGCGCACGCTGCGCGCCCACAAAGTCCCGCTGCTGTGGGGCCATGCGGTGGTCGCCGCCGAAGGCGCGGGCGAACTGCAATTCGTGCAGGCCGCCAGGCTCGATCCGCAAGGCCATGCCTCACCCTCCCCCGCACTGCGCTTCGAGGCCGACACGCTGTGCCTGGGCTACGGCTTCATCCCTTCGACCGAACTGGCGCGCATGCTGGGCTGCGCGCACCGCGTGGCCGAGCGGCATCTCGGCCACCTCGCGACGGTCACCGGCCCCGACGGGGCGACCAGCCTGCCGGGTGTCTTCGTGGTCGGCGACGGTGCCGACATGGGCGGCTCGCGCGTGGCCCTGGCGCGCGGCACGCTGGCCGGCGTGGCGGCGGCCCGCAACCTCGGCCTGCTGGCCTCCGACCCGTTCAAGGCGCAGGGCCAGTTGCGCCAGGCCGAATGCTTCCAGCAGGCGCTGTGGTCGCTGTACCAGGCACCGCCCGTCGCGCTGGCTGCGGTCAGCGACGACACGCTGCTGTGCCGCTGCGAGGAGATCAGCTTCGGCTCGGTGCGCGAACAGATCCGCGCCGGCCGCGACACGCTGGCCGCGCTGAAGCGCAACACCCGGCTCGGCATGGGCCGCTGCCAGGGCCGCTATTGCGCGGTCACGGCGGCAAGGCTGGTCAGCGAGATGACCGGACGGCCGCCCGAGGTCGAACAGTACTTCGCACCCCGGCCGCCTGCGAAACCGGTGGCGGCCGGCGCGCTCGGCTTCGAGAAGCCCGAATGGGGCGGCCACAAGCCCGCGATCACGCCGAACCTCGCGCGCCCGGTGGAACATGCGCCTTTCGAGACGCTGCGCACCGACGTGCTGGTGATCGGCGCCGGCGTGCTCGGTTCCTGCCTCGGCCACTACCTGTCGAAGGCCGGCCAGGACGTCACGGTGGTCGACCGCGACGACGTCAACCTGCAGGCCTCGGGCGCCAACGCGGGCAGCCTGCACGTGCAGCTGCTGTCCTTCGACTTCGGTGCCAAGGCGCAGGAAGGCGGCGGGCCGGCCGCGGCCACGCTGCCGCTCGGGCCGATGTCGGTGCGGCTGTGGCAGGCGATCGAGGCCGACTGCGGCGAAGACCTCGAGATCAAGATCACCGGCGGCCTGATGGTGGCCGACAGCGAGGCCGGCATGCGCTTCATCGAGGCCAAGGCGGCGCTCGAACGCAGCCACGGGATCGACGCGCAGGTGATCGATGGCACCGAACTGCGCCGGCTTTCGCCCGCCCTGTCCGACAAGCTGCTGGGCGCCGAGCTGTGCCCCATGGAGGGCAAGATCAATCCGCTGCGCGCGACCTACGCGGTCGCGACGCGCGCCCAACAGCAAGGCGCGCGCTTCCTGCGCGGCTGCGACGTGCGCGAAATCGAACGCCTGCCCGGCGATGGCGCCGGCTTCGTGGTCCGCACCTCGCGCGGCACGATCCACGCGGGCCGCGTGGTCAACGCCAGCGGCGCCTGGTCGAGCACGGTCGGCGACATGCTCGGCGTCAAGATCCCGGTCAAGGGCGCGCCGCTGCAGATGATCGTGACCGAGCCGGCCCCGCCGCTGGTCAACCACCTGATCGCCCACGCCGACCGGCACCTGAGCCTCAAGCAGGCGGCCACCGGCGGCCTGATCATCGGCGGCGGCTGGACCGCCGCCTTCCACGAAGGCATGCGGCTGAACCGCGCCGAGCGCGCCAGCATCGAGGGCGGCCTGTGGGTGGCCCGGCAGGTGCTGCCGGCCGTCAGCGGCCTGCACATGGTGCGCTGCTGGGCCGGCATGAACGTCAACATCGACGGCGCGCCGATCATCGGCGACGTGCCCGGACTGCCCGGCTTCTACAACGCCGTGACATCGAACGGCTACACGCTGGCGCCGGTCACCGCCCGCCTGGTCGCCGACCTGATCGTGCACGGACGCACCGACATCGACATCACCCCTTTCCGCATCGACCGCTTCCTTAGATCCCCATGACCGACCGTTCATCCGCGCGCGACGGGCTGCGCCAATTCATCGACACCCATTTCGACCAGCAGGTCGAGACGCTGGCGCGGCTGGTGCAATGCCCCTCCGACAACCCGCCCGGCGACTGCGCGCCGCACGCCGAACTCACGGCGCGGCTGCTCGAGGCCATGGATTTGGAGGTCGAGCGCCACCCGGTGCCGGCCGGATTCGCGCAGCAGCACGGCATGCGCAGCGTGACCAACCTGATCGTGCGCCAGCGCTTCGGCGACGGACCGGTGGTGGCGCTCAACGCCCATGGCGACGTGGTGCCGCCCGGTGCGGGCTGGACCGGCTCGCCCTACGGCGGCGAGGTGCGCGACGGCTGGCTGTACGGCCGCGGCGCGGCGGTCTCGAAATCGGACTTCACGACCTACGCCTTTGCCCTGCGTGCGCTCAAGGCGCTGGGCGCATCGGGCACCGGGCTCGCCGGCACGGTCGAGCTGCACCTGACCTACGACGAGGAAACCGGCGGCATGACCGGCCCCGGATGGATCCTGTCGCAGGGCCTGAGCCGGCCCGACTACGTGATCTCGGCCGCCTTCTCCCACCACGTGGTGGTGGCCCACAACGGCTGCCTGCACCTGGAAGTCATCTTGCGCGGCAAGTCGGCGCACGCGGCAAGGCCCGACACCGGCGCTGACGCGATCGAGGCGGCGGCGACCCTGCTGCCCGCGCTGTACCGCCACCGCGACCGGCTGGCCGAGCGGCCCTCGCAGACCCCCGGCATCACGCATCCGACGCTGGTCGTCGGCCTGATCGAGGGCGGCATCAACACCAACGTCGTCGCCGACACGCTGACGCTGCGGATCGACCGCCGCATCGTGCCCGAGGAAGTGCCCGAGGCGGTCGAAGCCGAGCTGCGCCAGGTGATCGAGGACGCCTGCCGTGCGCTGCCGGGCATCGCGGTCGAGATCCGGCAGATCCTGCTCGCGCGTCCGTTCGCGCCCGCACCGGGGGCCCAGGCCTTCGCCGAGCTGATGTGCCGCGAGGCGAGCGCCGTGATGGGCAAGCCGGTGACGCCGATCGGCGTGCCGCTCTACACCGATGCCCGCCTCTACAGCGAAGCCGGCATCCCGACCGTCATGTACGGGGCCGGGCCCGAGTCGCTGCTCGAGGCCAACGGCCACCGCGCCGACGAACGCGTGCCGCTCGACGAACTGCGCCGCGCCACGGTCGTGGTCGCCCACACGCTCCTGCAACTCCTGACCCCTCCAGAGGAAACCCGATGATCGAAATCAACCAGGTGAGCAAGTGGTACGGCGCCTTCCAGGTGCTGACCGATTGCACGACGCGCATCCAGAAGGGCGAGGTGGTGGTGGTCTGCGGCCCCTCGGGCTCCGGCAAGTCGACACTGATCAAGTGCGTGAACGCGCTGGAGCCCTTCCAGCAGGGCACGATCACGGTCGACGGCGTGTCGGTCGGCGACCCCAAGATCAACCTCAACCGGCTGCGCTCGCGCGTCGGCATGGTGTTCCAGCACTTCGAGCTGTTCCCCCACCTGTCGATCGAGCAGAACCTGTCGATCGCGCAGGTCAAGGTGCTCAAGCGCTCGGCCAGTGAAGCCCGGACCCGCTCGATGGCGCTGCTCGAACGGGTCGGCATGAAGGCCCATTCGCACAAGTACCCGTCGCAGCTCTCCGGCGGGCAGCAGCAGCGGGTGGCGATCGCGCGCGCGCTGGCGATGGACCCGATCGCGATGCTGTTCGACGAGCCCACCTCGGCGCTCGACCCCGAGATGGTCAACGAAGTGCTCGACGTCATGGTGCAGCTCGCGCGCGAGGGCATGACCATGATGTGCGTCACGCACGAGATGGGCTTCGCGCGCAAGGTCGCCCACCGCGTGATCTTCATGGACCGCGGCAGCATCGTGGAAGACTGCGCCAAGGAAGAGTTCTTCGGCAACCCGGCCGCGCGCTCGGACCGCGCGCAGCAGTTCCTGTCGAAGATCCTTCAGCACTGAGCTATTGCACTGTCACCCGCGCCATCATGTACGGGTGGACCGAGCAGACGTAGTCGAACATGCCGGCCTGGCCGAAGACGCGGCTGAAGCTCTGGCCCGGCAGCAGTTCGGCCGACCCGGGCGCACCGTCGTTGAAGGCCAGCCCGTGCGGCGCGCCGTCGTCGTTGGTCCAGGTCACGCTGTCGCCGGCATGGATGGCGAGTTGCGCCGGCCCGAAGGCGAAGTTGTCGATCGAGACCTTGGCGCTGCCGCCCGCGGCGCGGTGCTGCACCGCCACCTTGCGCGGCGCGTTGCCCACCGGGATCGTCACCACCGGGCCGCCCGCGAGGTCGACCAGGCTGACGTCGTTCGATCCTTCGTTGGTGACCAGCATCTTCTGGCCGCCCGGCAGCATGTCGACCCAGTGCGGCTGCTTGCCGACCGCGATGCTGCCGGCCGGCGCCTGGGTCGCCGGGTCGAACAACATCAGCTCGCCCGGCCCCTGCACCACCACCACGCCGGCGCGCGCGCCGGCGAACAGGTGCGCCACGTGCGGCGAGACGCCGGTCGGGATCTGCGTCAGCGGCTTGTTCGTGGCGGTGTCGAACACCTGCACCGCACTCAGGCCGGCCATCGTCACGTAGAGCGTCTTGCCGTCGGGGTTGAGTTCGAGGTCGCGCGGCGTCTTCTCGAGCGGCACGCTCGCGGCGACCGTGCGTGCCGCCAGGTCGATCACCACCAGCGCGAAGCTGCCGGGCGCCTGCGAGGACACATAGGCCTTCCTGCCGTCCGGCGACACGGTGAGCGTGTGCGGCTTGGCGACCGGCACGGTCGCCGCGACCGCATGGGTGGCGGCGTCGACGAAGGCGACCCGGTCCTCGCCGTTGACAGCCACCAGCAGCCAGCGGCCGTCCGGTGTCAAGGCCAGGCCCTGCGGCCCCTTGCCCACTTCCACGGTGTCGACGATGCGGTCGCTGGCGGTGTCGATCACGCTGAGGCTGGAGGCGCTGGCGCCGCTCACGAACACCTGGCGGTCGTTGCGGCCGACCGCGATGCCGTCGGGCCCCGCGGCCACCGGCACGGTCGCGATCACGCGCTGCGCACCGGTG
The DNA here is from genome assembly GCF_030316845.1 of Variovorax davisae. Lineage (GTDB taxonomy): Bacteria > Pseudomonadota > Gammaproteobacteria > Burkholderiales > Burkholderiaceae_C > Variovorax > Variovorax davisae. The sequence continues at coordinate 492,408 of NZ_JASZYS010000002.1, read as the reverse complement.
TCGATGACGCTGACCGTGTTGTCCTTGAAGTTGCCGACATAGGCCTTGGGACCGGCGGCGAAGGCGGGGTGGGCCAGCACCAGGGCGGCCAGCGCCGTGGCAAGAATCGGATGACGCTTCATGGGGGGCTCCTTGAAAACGGGGAAAGGTTCAGAATCGCAAGGGGCATGACGCGGCCGGCGTCCCGGCTATTCCCGGACTGCGCGGGAATAAGTCGCGGCCCCGGTCCGTCAGGCATGGGAAGGAACCCGTTGAACGACCGCACCCGTCGATTCGAAGCCGCGGCCCTGCCGCACCTGCCTGCCGCGTACAACCTCGCGCGCTGGCTGCTGCGCGACGACCGGCAGGCCGAGGATGCCGTGCAGGAGGCCTACCTGCGCGCCTTCCGCTTCTACGACGACCTGCGCGGCGATGCCGCCCGCCCCTGGCTGCTGGGCATCGTGCGCAACGCCTGCTACGACTGGATGCGCCAGCACCGCCACCTGGCCGACCAGGTCGAGTTCGACGAGCTGCGCGACAGCGGCGACGTCGCCACGGTGTTCGGCGACCCCGCGCTGGCCTGGGAACGGCAGGCCCGCGGCCAGCGCGTCGATGCCGCCATCGAGGCCCTGGCGCCGCCGTTTCGCGAGGTCATCGTGCTGCGCGAACTGGAGGAGCTGTCGTACGAGGACATCGCGCGCGTCGCCGGCATTCCGATCGGCACCGTGATGTCGCGGCTGTCGCGGGCCCGGGCCCTGCTGCGCACCGCGCTGCAGGCGGAAGTCCCGCACCCACCGAAGCAAGGAAGGCGTGATGCAAGCCGTTGACGACGACGAACTGGGCGCGCTGATCCGGCGCGAGGGCAGCCGCCACGCACCGTCCGCGGCGCTGGCCGATCGCATCCGGGCCGACCTGCGCGGCCAGGAGGCGCCCGCGCCGGTCGGCGCCCGGTCGTTCCCGGCCCGCTGGCTGCAGGCCCTGGCCCTGTTCGGCGCCGGCGCGGCCACGGCCTGGGGCCTGGCGCTGGCGCTGCTGGTGGCGCCGGGGGCGGACCCCACCGGCGACGCGCTCACCGACAGCCATGTGCGCTCGCTGATGGGCGCGCACCTGGCCGACGTGGCCTCCAGCGACCACCACACGGTCAAGCCCTGGTTCGCCGGCAAGCTGGACTTCTCGCCGCCGGTGGTCGACCTGGCGTCCGACGGCCTGCCGCTCACCGGCGGCCGGCTGGACTATGTCGACGGCCATCCGGTCGCCGCGCTGGTCTACCGCTCGGGTCCGCACGTGATCAACCTGTTCGTCTGGCCCGCGGCCGATGCCAGGGCCCGCCCGCCGCAGTCGCTGGTGAAGCGCGGCTACAACCTGGTGCACTGGACCGAGGCCGGGATGCAGGCCTGGGCGGTGTCGGACCTCAACGCGGCCGAGCTGCAGGCCTTCGCGGCGCTGGCCCGCGAGCGGATGGCGCAGGGGGCCGCGAGCGCGACGCGCTGACGATCAGATCGCCACCAGCTGGCGCACGCCCTGGGCTTCCATGTCCTTGCCGAGGCCGCGCGCGATCACCTCGCCGCGCTCCATCACGAGGTAGTCGTCCGCCAGCTCCTGCGCGAAGTCGTAGTACTGCTCGCACAGCACGATCGCCATGTCGCCGCGGTCGGCCAGCATGCGGATCACGCGGCCGATGTCCTTGATGATGCTCGGCTGGATGCCTTCGGTGGGCTCGTCGAGGATCAGCAGCTTCGGCTTGGGCGCCAGCGCGCGCGCGATCGCCAGCTGCTGCTGCTGCCCACCCGAGAGGTCGCCGCCGCGCCGGTTCAGCATCTGCTTGAGCACCGGGAACAGCTCGTAGAGCTCGGGCGGAATCGGCGTGCCGCCCGACTTGTAGGCCAGGCCCATGCGCAGGTTCTCCTCGACCGTCAGGCGGGCGAAGATCTCGCGGCCCTGCGGCACGAAGCCCATGCCGGCGCGGGCCCGCTCGTAGGGCGTCTTTTTCTGGATCGGCGAACCGTCGAATTCGATGCTGCCGCTCTTGATCGGCACCAGGCCCATCAGCGACTTGAGCAGCGTGGTCTTGCCGACGCCATTGCGGCCCAGCAGCACCGTGACCTTGCCGAGCCGGGCTTCGAAGCTGACGTCGCGCAGGATGTGCGAGCCGCCGTAGTACTGGTGGATGTTCTTGACGCTGAGCATGGTTGTCCTTCTTGCTGTTCAGCGGCCGAGGTAGACCTCGATCACTCGCTCGTCCGCCTGCACCTCGTCGAGCGTGCCCTGGGCCAGCACCGCGCCGTCGCACAGCACGGTGACGATCTCCGAGATGGTGCGGATGAAGCTCATGTCGTGCTCCACCACCATCAGCGAGTGCTTGCCCTTCAGGCTCAGGAACAGCTCGGCCGTGCGGGCCGTCTCCTCGTCGGTCATGCCCGCCACCGGCTCGTCGAGCAGCAGCAGCTTCGGGTCCTGCATCAGCAGCATGCCGATCTCCAGCCACTGCTTCTGGCCGTGGCTCAGGTTGCCGGCCAGCCGCAGCACGCTGTCCTCGAGATGGATGGTGTGCAGCACCTCGGCCAGCCGGTCGGCCTGCGCCGAATCGAGCTTGAACATCATCGAGGCCTTGACGCCCTTGTCGGTCTTGAGTGCCAGCTCGAGGTTCTCGAACACCGTCAGGTGCTCGAACACCGTCGGCTTCTGGAACTTGCGGCCGATGCCGAGCTGGGCGATCTCGGCCTCCTTGTGGCGCAGCAGGTCGATGGTGCTGCCGAAGAACACGGTGCCTTCGTCGGGCCGCGTCTTGCCGGTGATGATGTCCATCATTGTGGTCTTGCCGGCGCCGTTCGGGCCGATGATGCAGCGCAGCTCGCCCGGCGCGATGTCGAGCGACAGCTTGTTGATCGCCTTGAAGCCGTCGAAGCTCACGCTGACATCTTCCAGGTAGAGGATGCGGCCGTGCGTGACGTCGACCTCGCCGGTCGCATGCCGGCCGTAGCCCGCCGCGCGGCCGCCGGATTCGGTCTGCAGCGCCAGGTCGACGTGGGCATGTCGCGCCACGCGCTCGGCGCCGGCTTCCATCAGGTCGGGGGTCATGCGCGGGCTCCCTTCGGTTCGACGCCCAGCGGTTGCGGGGTCGGCGCCAGGGCCGCCGGCTCGACGCCCTGCTCCGCCGCCATCGATCGCCGGGCCTCGCGCCGGCCTTCGCTCGGCGCCTTGGCCCGGGCCATCCACTTCCTGACCAGGCCGACGATGCCGTCGGGCAGGAACAGGGTCACGGCGATGAACAGCGCACCGAGGAAATAGAGCCAGTATTCGGGATAGGCCACCGTGAGCCAGCTTTTCGCGCCGTTGACGATGAAGGCGCCGATGATCGGCCCGATCAGGGTCGCCCGGCCGCCGACCGCAGCCCAGATCGCGATCTCGATCGAGTTGGCCGCGCTCATCTCGCCCGGGTTGATGATGCCGACCTGCGGCACGTACAAGGCACCGGCCACGCCGCACATGATGGCCGAGATGACCCAGATCGTGAGCTTGTAGCCGAGCGGGTTGTAGCCCGAGAACATGACCCGCGTCTCGGCGTCGCGGATGGCCTGCAGCACGCGGCCGAACTTGCTGCCGATCAGCCACTTGGAGAACAGGAAGAAGCCCAGCAGGGTCAGCCCCGTGAGCGCGAACAGCGTCATGCGCATCTCCTGGGTCTGGATCGGGATGCCCAGGATGCGCTTGAAGTCGGTGAAGCCGTTGTTGCCGCCGAAGCCGGTCTCGTTGCGGAAGAACAGCAGCATCGCCGCGAAAGTCATGGCCTGCGTGATGATCGAGAAGTACACGCCCTTGATGCGCGAGCGGAAGGCGAAGAAGCCGAACACGAAGGCGATCAGGCCCGGCACCGCGACGATCAGCACCAGGGTGGCGATGAAGCTGTCGCTGAAGGTCCAGTGCCAGGGCAGGGTCTTCCAGTCGAGGAAGACCATGAAGTCCGGCAGGTCGCTCTTGTAGTTGCCGTCGCGGCCGATCTGGCGCATCAGGTACATGCCCATCATGTAGCCGCCGAGCGCGAAGAACATGCCGTGGCCGAGCGACAGGATGCCGGTGTAGCCCCAGATCAGGTCCATCGCCAGCGCGCAGATGGCGTAGCACATGATCTTGCCGACCAGCGCCACCGCGTAGTCGCTCATGTGCAGCGCGCTGCCCGTCGGCACCATGATGTTGAGCACCGGCGCCACGGCGCAGACCACGATCAACGCGACGAAGAAGACGGTCCAGCCCTTGCCGCTCAACAGCGGCCCCTTCGAAGGTAGTACTGCTGCTTTGCTCATGCCTCTGCGCTCCGGCCTTTCATTGCGAAGATGCCCTGCGGACGCTTCTGGATGAAGATGATGATGAAGACCAGCACCGCGATCTTCGCGAGCACCGCGCCGGCCCAGCCTTCGATGAACTTGTTCAGGATGCCCAGGCCCATCGCCGCGTAGACCGTGCCCGCGAGCTGGCCGACGCCGCCCATCACGACCACCATGAAGGAGTCGACGATGTAGCTCTGGCCGAGGTCGGGCCCGACATTGCCGATCTGCGACAGCGCGCAGCCCGCCAGCCCGGCGATGCCCGAGCCGAGCGCGAAGGCGTAGGTGTCGATGCGCGCCGTGTTGACGCCCATGCAGGAGGCGATCGGGCGGTTCTGCGTGACGCCGCGCACGAACAGGCCGAGCCGCGTGCGGCCGATCAGCCAGCCCATCGCCAGCAGCACCAGGCCCGCGAAGATGATGATGCAGATGCGGTTCCAGGGCAGCACGACGTTGCTCAGCATGGTGAGGCCGCCGCTCATCCAGGACGGGTTCTCGACGCCGACGTTCTGGGCGCCGAAGAGCGAGCGCACCAGCTGCTGCAGCATCAGGGAGATGCCCCAGGTGGCCAGCAGCGTTTCCAGCGGGCGGCCATACAGGAAGCGGATCACGCCGCGCTCGAGCACCGCGCCGACCAGCGCCGAGGCCAGGAAGGCCACCGGGATCGCCGCCACCAGGTACCAGCCGAAGGCCGATTCGGGAAAGTAGCGCTGGAAGATGCCCTGCATCACGTAGGTGGCGTAGGCGCCGATCATCATCAGCTCGCCGTGCGCCATGTTGATCACGCCCATCAGGCCGTAGGTGATCGCCAGGCCGAGCGCGGCCAGCAGCAGCACCGAGCCGAGGCTGATGCCGCTGAAGATCGCGTTGATGCGGTCGCCCCACACCAGCGAGCCGTCGATGCTGCGGATCGAGGCCACGATGGCGGCCTTGACGTCGGCCTCGGTCTCGTCGGCCAGACGCTGGTTCAGCAGCAGCTTGGTCTCGGGGCTGCGGCTGGCGCCGAGGTCGCTGGCGGCGGCCAGGCGCTTGTCCTTGTCGGTGCTGCTCAGCATGCTGGCGGCGCGCACCAGCTCGAGCTGGGCCTTGATCTTCGGGTTGGCCTCGGCGGCCAGCGCCTTCTCGACCAGCGGCAGGCGCGATTCGTCGGGCTCCTTGAAGAGCGCCTGGGCGGCCTCGGCGCGCACCGCGTCGTCCTTGCTCGTGAGCTTGAGGGCGGCCTGCGCGGCATCGAGTGCGCCGCGCATCATGTTGTTGTTGACCACGTCCTCGGCGTCGTCGGGCAGTTTCTGCTCGGCGCCGGTGACCGGGTCGAAGGCCTTGTCGTCCTTGATGACGAACACCTTGTCGGCCGTGAACTTGACCGCATCGTCCGACATCGACTGGATGAAGGCCGCGGTCTTGTCGTCGGCGGTGGCGACCGCCTTGTTGAGCGCCGCGATGCGGGCTTCGGATTCGCCCGAGGCGATGGCCTTGGCCTCGTCGGCGGTCAGCGCGTGGGCCGGCAGAGCAAGGAGCAGCGCGAACGCCGCCGCACATGAATTGATAAAGCGCATAGGAGTGGGGGGCGGCGTTCTCTTCTCTGTTCCAGGAACACCGCGGAACCGGCTTTGCCGGGCCGCTGGTGTTGCCCCCGGTAGGGGGTGGGCGCCCGGACACGAAGTGCCGGGCAACCTGGGGGCGAGCCCAATTACATCGACTTGCCGGACGGGTAGTCGGGCTTCTTGTCGTTGCCTTCGATGAACGGGCTCCACGGCTTGGCGCGCACCGGGCCCGGCGTCTTCCACACCACGTTGAACTGGCCGTCGGCCTTGATCTCGCCGATGAACACGCTCTTGTGCAGGTGGTGGTTCTTCTCGTCCATCTTCGAGACGATGCCCGAAGGTGCGTTGAAGGTCTGGCCGGCCATCGCCGCGATCACCTTGTCGGTGTCGGTGCTCTTGGCCTTCTCGACCGCCTGCTTCCACATGTGGATGCCGATCCAGGTGGCTTCCATCGGGTCGTTGGTCAGCGGCTTGTCCTTGTGGCCCGGGATGTTCTTGGCCTTGGCGTAGTCGCTCCACTGCTTGATGAAGGCCGTGTTGGTCGGGTTCTTCAGGCTCATGAAGTAGTTCCAGGCCGCCAGGTGGCCGACCAGCGGCTTGGTGTCGACGCCGCGCAGCTCTTCCTCACCCACCGAGAAGGCCACCACCGGCACGTCCTTGGCCTTCAGGCCGGCGTTGCCGAGTTCCTTGTAGAAGGGCACATTGGAGTCGCCGTTGATGGTCGACACCACCGCGGTCTTGCCGCCGGCCGAGAACTTCTTGATGTCGGCGACGATGGTCTGGTAGTCGCTGTGGCCGAAGGGCGTGTACTTCTCGTCGATGTCGCTTTCCTTCACGCCCTTGCTCTTCAGGTAGGCGCGCAGGATCTTGTTGGTGGTGCGCGGATAGACGTAGTCGGTGCCCAGCAGCACCCAGCGCTTGGCGCCGCCGCCTTCCTTGCTCATCAGGTAGTCGACCGCGGGGATGGCCTGCTGGTTGGGCGCGGCACCGGTGTAGAACACGTTCTTGCTGAGCTCTTCGCCCTCGTACTGCACGGGGTAGAACAGCAGGCCGTTCATTTCTTCCAGCACCGGCAGCACCGACTTGCGCGACACCGAGGTCCAGCAGCCGAAGATCACCGACACCTTGTCCTGGCCCAGCAGCTGCTTGGTCTTCTCGGCGAACAGCGGCCAGTTGGAGGCCGGGTCGACCACCACGGGCTCGAGCTTCTTGCCCAGCACGCCGCCCTTGGCGTTGATGTCGTCGATGGCCATCAGCACCGTGTCCTTCAGCACGGTCTCGGAGATCGCCATCGTGCCCGACAGCGAATGCAGGATGCCGACCTTGATGGTGTCCTGTGCGAAGGCAGGCACGGCGGACAGGCTCGCGAGAGCGACAGCGGCGGTCATCGCCTTGAGTGTGAATCGACGTTGCATGGTGAGACCTTCTCCTGGTTGGTTTGAACGATGGAGAGAGTCTGCGCACCGGTGGCCGGGGCGGAAATACGCCGGGTGGCGTACAGGGCGGGGACAACCCCAGACGGTTCCCACGCCAGTTTCCGAACCGTCAGGGGTCGCTCAAGCGCCGTACCGCGGTGAAATGGCCGGTTGCTTCGTGTGCCGATCGCTTCCTTATTCGGCTCCGAGCAAAAAGGCGAGCCCCGAAGGTGCGTCAACACCAACGAGGCTCTAACCACAACGTGCCCCCAGAAAGCTAAGCACATCATGGCTACCTCAAATCATAGACAACCCTCCAGCATCGCCATCAACGTCCACGGCGGATCGGTGCAGGTCCTCGTGAACATCGGCGATGCGCACGCCGCCGTGCTCGATCGCAACTTGCCACCGGCGGCAGAAGCACCACATGGCGCATTCATCGCCGCGCGCTCGCCCTTCGACGTGTTCGCCGAACTGGCGAAGGTCGTGCGTGCGGCCCGGTGCGAGGTCCTGATCGTCGATCCCTACGTGAACGCCACCGCGCTGACGGACGTCGCCATCGCCGCGCAGGAAGGCGTGCACATCCACATCCTGGGCGATCGCGCCGGGACCAAGACCAGCCTCGCGCCGGCGGCCAGCCGCTGGCAGGCGCAGTACAAAGCCGAGCGTCCGCTGGAAGTCCGCCTCGCACGCGACAGATCGCTGCACGACCGGCTGCTGTTGATCGACCGCACACAGGTCTGGAACCTGTCTCAATCGATTGCGGACTTTGCGAAGAAGTCGCCGGCGGCTATCGAACGAAGCGGCGCGGGGATCGAGAAGCAAAAGGCTGTGGCGTACCTGGGCCTGTGGACGGACGCTGCGCCGCTTGCCTGAGGGGCCGGTCTGGGCAGGGCTGGCAGTCGGGCGTGAGGTTCAGCCAGCCGGTGTTCGCTCTTCATGCACACCTCGGCGTCGACCGTGCGCAAGTGGGAGCGAGGCGACACCCAGCCCACAGGGCCGGCCCTCAAGCTGCTACATCATTGCCGACAAGGGCCTGCGCGCCATCAGCTGAAATCAAGACGCCCGGCTGCGCCAATTGATTGGAAGCGATCGAAACCCAAGCGCCCCATAAAGCCCGCGCGCGTAGTTGATCGGCGCGTGGTCCGCCAGCTCGCGCAGCCGGACCGATCCCTCGCCAAGGCGACGCTCCCAACCATCGACAGAAGTCAGCCGCACTATCGGTGGCGCTCGTCGGGGGATGAACTTCGCAGAGTCGACTATGTAGCCATGCGGCTACAATTGACCGATGTTCACGGTCATCGAGACTGAAGGTTTCGCCGAGTGGCTTGAGGCCCTGAAGGATCGCTCGACGCGGATTCGATTGGCGCGTCGGCTGAGCAAGGTACGCGCTGGAAACCTCGGGGACGTGAAACCGGTAGGCGAAGGCGTCTATGAGATGCGCGAGTTCTTCGGCCCGGGCTGGCGGATGTACTACGTGGAGCGCTCGGGCGCGATCATCGTCATGCTCGGTGGCGGTGATAAATCCAACCAAGCCGCCGACATCAGAAAGGCCATCAAGTTGGCGAAGGAATTGTGATGAGCAAGATCAAGACGAGGCCATTCGACATGGCGAACTACCTCACGACGGACGAAGACGTGAAGGAGTACCTGAGCCAGGTGCTGGAGGACGGCGATCCGGCCGAGTTGGCTGGCGCTCTGGGGCACATCGCGCGCGCACGCGGCATGGCCAAACTGGCCGCCGACACCGGCCTTTCCCGAGAAAGTCTCTACAAGAGCTTGTCCGGGGAGCGGGCGCCCAACTCGGACACCCTGTTCAAGGTCATGCGGGCGCTCGGGTTCACTTTGACGCTGGGTCAGCGGCGGTGATTTGCCTCCACGAGTTTGCGGCTGGGGAAATCCGCCACATGTGGCTCGGCACACTTCGGCGCGCAAACCACGATAGCGGAGACGAGCCTGCTTTCGCCTGTGGAGCGACCACCATGTCTAGAAAAACCCGCGCGCGTAGTTGATCGGCGCGTGGTCCGCCAGCTCGCGCAGCAGCACCGCCCCCGGCCGCCAGGCGTGTTCGGCCGCATAGCGGGCGCGGCCCTGGAGGCGGTCGGCCTCGATCTCGGACGGGCTCGGATCGTCGACGCAGATGCCGTCGAGGCAGCGGATGTAGCGCACGGCCCCGGCATGGGCATAGAAGGACAGCGCCGGCGGCAGCTGCGTGACCACGTCGCAGCCGTCGACGATGCGCATCAGGTGCAGCTCGGCCAGCGCCGAGACGAAGTCCGCATCGCCGACCCGGGGCGAGCCGAGCGTCACGGTCAGGGCCGGCTGCAGCACGGTGGCGGCCAGGGTGGCGAGCGCGGCGCCCAGGCTGTGGCCAGCCAGGATCAGCCGGCTGTGCTGCCGCACTTCCCCGCCCAGCCAGTCGCGCACCTGCGGCAGCACCGACCGCGCGGCCTTGGCGAATCCGGCATGCACGCGGCCACCGCTTTCGCTCCAGTCGGTCTGCTGGGCCTGCAGGTTGGTCGCCAGGTGACGGATTTCGTCGGGCTGCGTGCCGCGGAACGCGATCAGCGCGGTGCCGTCGCCTGCATTCGAGGTGCCGAAAGCGAAGGTGGCGTGGTCCCTGAAGAAGGTCGGCGCAGCGAAGCCGGCTCGGCCTAGCGCCTCGGCCAGACGCAGCCGCTCGGCCTCCGACTCCTCGGCGCGGTAATAGGCCAGCCGCGCCGCCTCGACCGCCCATTGGACCGGCGTGTGGGCGCGTCCGGCCTCGAACAGCGTCGGCTGCCGCTCGGGCGTATAGAGCGCGCTCCGGCTGGCGTCGTAGGCAATGGTGGGCATCGGCAGTTCCGGGCAGGTCGACGCTAGGGGGTCGCCATGGTGCGCCGGAACTGGCGCGCCGCAAAGGCCCACACCAGCTTGGAAGCATCCGGCCCGGCCGCGTCGGTGAAACGCATGCTGGTGGCGCCGCCGCTCCAGGCATGGCCCAGCCCGGCGATCTCGCACAGCGTCACCACGGTCTGGCCGGCGCGGACGTAGTCGGTGACGCGCATCGGGTGCCGCTTGCCCCGCTGCAGCGCCCGCACGGCGCCGGGGCGGGCGCCGGTGGCCACGGCCCAGACTTCGGCGCCGCTGCCGGCGTTGCTCGGCGCCACCACGCTGTCGGCGTCGCCATGCAGGATCAACAGCGGCGGCAGCGTGCCGAAGACCGCCGCGGCGCCCATCGCCTTGCCGACCGCGGTGGCCGGCATCGGCGGCACGTGGCGCCCGCGCATGGCGCCCAGCGCCGTGGCCGGCGACCTGGCGGCACCGGGCGCCACGCCCGAGTGCATGGCCACCGCCCGGAATCGCAGCGGATAGCGGGTGGCCAGCAGGGCCGCCATGCTGGCGCCGGCGGACAGGCCGGCGACCGCCACCCGGTCGCGATCGGCCGGGTAGAGCAGCAGCACCTGGTCGATCGCGGCCATCAGGGTGGCGGCCTCGGCATCGGCCTTGCCGGAGCGGCGGTCGTACCAGTTCCAGCATCCCTGCGCGTTGGCCAGGCGGTCCTGTTCCGGGTAGAGGACCAGGAAGCGCTCGCGGTCCGCCACCCGGTTCATGCGGGTGGCGATCGCGAATTCGCGTCCGGTCTGGGCGCAGCCGTGCAGCATCACCATCAACGGCAGCTTCTCGCCCGGTTGCAGCTGGAGGGCGGGCGGCCGATAGAGGTGGAAGGCCCGCGCGCCGGCCGGCCCCAGCGCGGCGCCCGCGATCCAGTCGCCAGGCCCCGGCGGCGGCTTCAGCTGCTGCGCCGCAGCATCGCTCACCCGCCGGGCGATGCGCTTGCCGCTGCCCAGCGCGGCCTGGGTCAATGCCTTCAGGTTGCGCTGGTAGGCGCGCGTCAGGGGGGAAAGGGAGCGGCGGGCCATCGTTGCGGACACGGTAGCAGCTTCGCCCCCGCCCAGCTACCCGCGACGGAAGGAAGGGGTCAGTACCTTTCCGGCACGTACATGCTGGCAGGCACCGGATGGCGCAGGTAGTCGTCATTGCGCACTCGCGCCGGCAGCTCGACCGGCGGATGCGGCACATCGTGGTAGGGCATCTGGCCCAGCAGGTGGCTGATGCAGTTCAGGCGCGCCTTCTTCTTGTCGACCGCCTGCACCACCCACCACGGCGCCTCGGGGATGTGGGTGCGGTCCAGCATCGTTTCCTTGGCCTTGGTGTACTCCTCCCAGCGGCGGCGCGACTCCAGGTCCATCGGGCTCAGCTTCCACTGCTTCAGCGGGTCATGGATGCGGCCGAGAAAGCGCATGTGCTGCTCTTCGTCGGTGATCGAGAACCAGTACTTGATCAGCTTGATGCCCGAGCGCACCAGCATCCGCTCGAAGTCGGGCACGGTGCGGAAGAACTCCTCGTACTCCTCGTCGGAGCAGAAGCCCATCACCCGCTCGACGCCGGCGCGGTTGTACCAGCTGCGGTCGAACAGCACCATCTCGCCGGCCGCCGGGAGGTGCGCCACGTAGCGCTGGAAGTACCACTGGGTGCGCTCGCGGTCGTTCGGCGCCGGCAGCGCCGCCACCCGGACCACGCGCGGGTTGAGCCGCTGCGTGATGCGCTTGATGACGCCGCCCTTGCCGGCCGCGTCGCGCCCCTCGAACAGGATCACGACCTTCTGCTTGCTGTGCTGCACCCAGTCCTGCAGCTTGACCAGTTCGCCCTGGAGCCGGAACAGCTCCTTGAAGTAGGCCTGCCGGCCCGCCTTGTCCGTGACGGTGCCTGATTCCAGCTCGTCGAGGTTGCGGTCCTCGAGCTCGAGCTCGATTTCCTCGTCGTAGCTGTCCACCAGGTCGCGCGCGATGCGTGCCATCAGTTCGTCATGGTCGCCGAGGGTGCTGGGAAGGGTCATGGTCTTCTCTGTAGGAGGCAGGGCAATACGCCATGCTGCAGCCGCCGGATGACGATTGCGTGACAGAAAGTACGCCAATCCGGCGCCGTCACATGGCTGACACACGCCGCCCGCACCATCGGCACGACGCCCACCATGCCCCTCGCTCCATGAATTCGATCGCTGGCGCCTACGGCAGCGACGAAGCCGGCCTGATCTGCGGCTACCTGTTCGATGCCGCCGCCCCCGCCCCGGTCCGCGCGGTCGATTCCGCGCAGGCCGCCGACTGGCTGGCCGCGGGCACGCCGCCCGGGGCCTACATGTGGCTGCACTTCAACCTGAGCCATGCCCAGGCCGAGCGCTGGCTGCAGCGCCACGCCGGCCTGTCCGACATCTTCTTCGAGACCCTGAAGGAAGGGCTGCACTCGACCCGCATCGAGCGCGCAGACGACTCGCTGATCGCGGTCATCAACGACGTCCACTTCGAGTTCAGCTTCGAACCCTCGGACATCTCGACCCTCTGGATCAGCGTCGGCCCGCGGCTGGTCGTGACCGCCCGCACCCAGCCGCTGCGCTCGGTCGACGCGCTGCGCACCGCGGTCAAGGCGGGCGACGCGCCGCGCTCCAGCACGGAGCTGCTCGAACACCTGCTGCGGGTGCAGGCCGACGTGCTGGTGCGCATCGTGCGCGGCGTGACCGCGCGCATCGACGACATCGAGGACGCGCTGCTGGCCGGCCGGCTCGACCACAAGCGGGCCCGGCTGGGGATGCTGCGGCGGGTGCTGGTGCGCCTGCAGCGCCTGCTGGCGCCCGAACCGGCGGCGCTGTTCCGGCTGCTGCAGAGCCCGCCGGCCTGGATGAGCGAGCCCGACGCCCAGGAGTTGCGCGGCTCGACCGAGGAGTTCTCGGTGGTCCTGCGCGACATGGGCGCGCTGCAGGAACGCATCAAGCTGCTGCAGGAGGAGATCGCCGACAACGTCAACGAGGACAACAACCGCAGCCTGTTCGTGCTGACCGTGGTGACCGTGCTGGCCCTGCCGATCAACATCCTGGCCGGCCTGTTCGGCATGAACGTGGGCGGCATCCCGCTGGCGGAGCACAAGCACGGCTTCTGGATCGTGGTCGCCATCGTGATGAGCTTCACCGCCATCGCCGCCTGGGTCGCGTTCCGGAAAAAGCGCTGAAGGGCAAGCCATTCCGAGAAAGAATAAACTCGCTCGGTGACCTCCCTCCTCAACGCCGACCTGCACTGCCACTCCGTGGTGTCGGACGGCACCCTGACGCCGGAGGCGCTGGCCGAGCGCGCCGCCGCCAACGGGGTCGAGCTCTGGTCGCTGACCGACCACGACGAGATCGGCGGCCAGCACCGGGCCGCCGCCGCCGCCCGCGCGCAGGGCATGAAGTACCTCACGGGCACCGAGATCTCGGTCACCTTCGCCGGCGAGACCGTCCACATCGTCGGGCTGGGCTTCGACCCCGACGACGCCGCGATCAGCCGGGGCCTCTACGACACCCGGGGCGGGCGCGGCAAGCGCGCGCAGGAGATGTCCGAAGGCCTGGCCAAGGCCGGCATCCTGGGCGCCTACGAGGGCGCGCTGCGCTTCGTCGGCAACCCCGAACTGATCTCGCGCACCCATTTCGCCCGTTTCCTGGTCGAGGCCGGCCATTGCCGCGACACCGCCGAGGTGTTCCGCAAGTTCCTGACCGAAGGCAAGCCGGGCTACGTGCCGCACCGCTGGGCCACGCTCAAGGATGCGGTGCAGTGGATCACCGAGGCCAAGGGCATGGCCGTGATCGCCCATCCCGGCCGCTACAAGTTCACGGCCAACGAGGAATACGCCCTGTTCGTCGAGTTCAAGGCCCATGGCGGCCAGGCGATCGAGGTCGTCACCGGCAGCCACACGCCGGCCGAGTACGTCGAGTACGCCGACAAGGCGCTCGAGTTCGACTTCGCCGCCTCGCGCGGCAGCGATTTCCACAGCCCCGACGAGAGCCATTGCGACCTCGGCAAGCTGCCGCCCCTGCCGGGCAAGCTGACGCCGGTCTGGGACCTGCTGGCGCACCGCATCCAGTGATGGCGGCGGCGAGCGAGGCCACCGCCGGCAGGAGCACGCGCGACCTGGAGTCCGAGCGGATCCTGGCCGGCATCGGGCTGGTGCTGCTGGCGGTCGCCTGTTTCGCCACCCTGGACACCGCCACCAAGCTGTCGACCGCGGCGGTGCCGATCCTGATGGGCGTCTGGGTGCGCTACATCTTCCAGGCGGTGGCGACCACGCTGGTGCTGCTGCCGCGCCACGGCACGGCGCTGCTTCGTACCGGCCACCCGCGCTACCAACTGCTGCGCGGCGCCCTGCTGCTGGCCTCCAGCACGCTGGCCTTCTTCAGCCTGCGCTACATGCCGCTGGCCGAATTCACCTCGATCGTGCTGATCGCGCCGCTGGTCATCACGCTGCTGGCGGCCACCACGCTCAAGGAGCACGTGTCGCCGCTGCGCTGGGCGTTGGTGGCGGGCGGCTTCGCCGGCACCCTGGTCATCCTGCGGCCGGGCGGCGACGCCTTCAGCTGGGCCATGTTCCTGCCGATCGGGCTGGTGCTGACCAACGCCTGGTTCCAGGTGCTGACCAGCAAGCTGGCGCAGACCGAGAACCCGCTCACGATGCACTTCTACACCGGCTGGGTCGGCGCCCTGCTGGCGTCGTTCGCGCTGCCCTTCGTTTGGACCGCCCTGCCCTCCTGGCACTGGTGGGCCCTGCTGTGCCTGATGGGCTTCATGGGCACGGTCGGCCATTTCATCCTGATCCTGGCCTACCAGCGCGCCCCGGCCTCCACCCTCACGCCCTACCTCTATGCCCAGATCGCCTTCGCGATGCTGGGCGGCTGGGTCATGTTTTCCTATGTGCCGGACCGCATTTCGCTGATCGGCATGGGGATGATCGCGGTCTGCGGGGCGGCCGGCGCCTGGCTCACCGTCCGGGAACGCCGGGTGCCCATCGAGCCCGCCGAATCATGATCCGCCGCCAGGCGGCAGAATCGACCCCATGGCCCAGTTTTTCGAAGTCCACCCCGACAACCCCCAGCAGCGGCTGCTGAAGCAGGCCGCCGCCCTGCTGGCGCGCGGCGAGATCGTCGCCGTTCCCACCGACTCCAGCTACGCGCTGGCCTGCCACCTGGACGACAAGGACGCGGTCGACCAGCTGCGCCGGATCCGGCAGGTCGACGACAAGCACCACCTGACCCTGATCTGCCGCGACCTGAGCGAGCTGTCGAACTACGCCCGGGTCGACAACAAGCAGTACCGGCTGCTGAAGGCGGCCACGCCCGGCCCCTACACCTTCCTGCTCGAGGCGACCAAGGAAGTGCCGCGCCGGGTCAGCCATCCGCAGCGCAAGACCATCGGCCTGCGGGTGCCCGACCACCGGGTGCTGCTCGAACTGCTGACCTTGCATGGCGAGCCGCTGCTCGCCACCACCCTGATCCCGCCCGGCGAGACCGAGGCCATGAACGACCCGACCCAGATCCGCGAGCGCTTCGAGAAACAGATCGGCGGGGTGATCGATGCCGGTGCCTGCCCGTCCGAGCCGACCACCGTGGTCGACCTCACGCCCATGGGCGCGGGCGGCGATCCGCTGCTGGTGCGGCAGGGCCGCGGCCCGCTGGCCACCATCGGCCTGTGAGTCCCGCAAGGGACATCCGGACCGTCTGAGACAATCCGGCGGTGGATATTTCAAATCTCATCCAAACCGTCCTGATCTACGCCTTGCCGGTGGTCTTCGCGATCACCATCCACGAGGCCGCCCATGGCTATGTGGCGCGGTATTTCGGCGACAACACGGCCTACGTGATGGGCCGGGTCACGCTCAACCCGATCAAGCACATCGACCCGATCGGCACCATCCTGATGCCGCTGCTGCTGTATTTCGCCACCTCGGGCGCCTTCCTGTTCGGCTACGCCAAGCCGGTCCCGGTCAACTTCAACCGCCTGCGCCATCCCAAGCGCGACATGGTCTGGGTCGCGCTGGCCGGGCCGGCCTCCAACTTCTTCCAGGCCATTCTCTGGGCGCTGTTCCTGGTCGGCCTGGTCGGCGCCGGCATCGACGAGACCTTTTTCATCAAGATGGCCCAGGGCGGCGTGCTGGTCAACCTCGTCATGTGGGCCTTCAACCTGTTCCCGCTGCCCCCGCTGGACGGCGGCCGGGTGCTGGCCGGCCTGCTGCCGCGCGGCGGCCCCCAGGAGTTCCTGGCCCGCATCGAGCCCTACGGCTTCTTCATCGTGATGGGCCTGGTCATCGCCGGCATCGTCAGCACCTGGTGGCTGAGTCCGCTGATGGCCTTCGGCTACCAGGCCATCACGCTGCTCCTGAGCCCGCTCACCGCCCTCATTCGCTGAACTTCCCATGGCCCTGCTTCCCGACACGCCCATCCGCTACCTGACCGGCATCACTCCCAGCGGCACGCCGCACCTGGGCAACTACGTCGGCTCGATCCGCCATTCGGTGCGCTTCAGCCGGCGCGACGACGTCCAGAGCTTCTATTTCCTGGCCGACTACCACGCGCTGATCAAGACCGACGAGCCGGCCCGCATCCAGCGCTCGACGCTCGAGATCGCCGCCAGCTGGCTGGCCTGCGGCCTCGACCCCGAGCGGGTCACCTTCTATCGCCAGTCCGACATCCCCGAGATCCCCGAGCTGACCTGGTTCCTGACCTGCGTCACCGGCAAGGGCCTGCTCAACCGCGCCCATGCCTACAAGGCGCAGGTCGACAAGAACGCCGCCCGCGGCGAAGACCCGGACGCCGACGTCAGCGCGGGCCTGTTCATGTACCCGGTGCTGATGGGCGCCGACATCCTGATGTTCAACGCCCACAAGGTGCCGGTGGGGCGCGACCAGGTGCAGCACATCGAGATGGCGCGCGACATGGCGCAGCACTTCAACCATCTCTACGGCGAGCACTTCACGCTGCCCGAGGCCGAGATCGACGACTCGGTGGCGACCCTGCCCGGCCTCGACGGCCGCAAGATGAGCAAGAGCTACGACAACACGATCCCGCTCTTCACGCCGCGCGCCCAGCTGCAGAAGCTGATCAACGGCATCGTGACCGATTCGCGCGCGCCGGGCGAGCCCAAGGAAACCGAGGGCTCGGCGCTGTTCCAGATCTACCAGGCCTTCGCCGACGACGAAGAGACCGAAAGCCTGCGCCAGGCCTTCGCCGGCGGCATCGCCTGGGGCGACGCCAAGCAGTTGTTGTTCGAGCGCATCGACCGCGAGGTGGCGCCGATGCGGGCCCACTACGACGCCCTGCTCAACGACCCGGCCCAGATCGAGCGGGTCCTGCGCGCCGGCGCCGAGAAGGCGCGCGCCCTGTCGCGCCCCTTCATGGAGGGTGTGCGGCAGGCGGTCGGCCTGCGCAACCTGGCCAGCCGCGACCCGGGGGTGTCCCGCAAGGCGGCCAAGGTGGCGCGGCCGAGCTTCAAGCAATACCGCGACAGCGACGGGCTGTTCTATTTCAAGTTGCTCGACGCCAGTGGGGTCCAACTGGTACAAAGCCGAGGGTTCGCGTCGCCGCAGGAGGCGGGTCGGGCCATCGGCACCTTGCGCCAGCAGCGCGCGGACGCCCTGGCGCAGTTCGCCGCGCAGCTAGAGCCACTGGACAACGAGGGTATGCGTGCGGCTTCGGCCGCACTGGAGGCGCTTGCTGCAGCCGATGCGGCGAGCGAGGGTTGAAGTGAGTCAATTACCCGCGGCGATGGGCAGCGCCCGACCCGCGGACACTGCGAGTAAATCATGAGTATCTATGTCATTGACGACCACCCCCTGATGCGCGACGCGATCGTGATGGTGCTTCGGCGCCTGCGGCCGGCCGAGAACATCGTCGAACTCGAGCGCCTCGACAAGCTGGCAGCGGCCGTCAAGCAGCACGGGGCGCCCGGCCTCTTCTGCCTCGACCTGAAGCTCCCCGACACCACCGGCGTCTCGGGCGTCATGGCGGTCAAGCAGGCCTACCCGGACGTGCCGATCGCGGTCTATTCCGCCTCGCCGTCGGCCGACATGGAAGAGGCCTGCATCGAGGCCGGCGCCGACACCTACATCGAGAAATCGGCCAGTTCGGCCGAGCTCACCGCCGCCCTGCGCGGCCTGCTGATGGCCGACACCGACGCCGAGGAGCCGGTGGCCGCCGCCAACAGCAAGCTGTCGAAGCGCCAGACCCAGCTGATCGCCATGCTCGACCAGGGCATGAGCAACCGCGACATCGCCACCGAGTTGGACATCAGCGAGCATACGGTCAAGGTCCACCTGTGGCGGCTGTTCCGTCGCCTGGGCGTGAAGAGCCGGACGCAGGCGCTGCACCACGCCCGCACGAACGGGCTTCTCTCGGGCTGACCAGCCCCCACGCTCCTCACTGCGTGTGTCGCTGCCCCCGAGGGGGCGCAGGCCGCCTTGGGGCGGCCCGGCGTCGGCCTAACCGACAGCGCCCGAGATCCGGGTCTGGGCCTGGGTCTCGTCGGCGTCGTGCAGGGCGACGCGGAACACGCTGCCCCGGCCCAGCCGCGAGCGCACGCTGACCGGATGGCCGAGCGCGTGCGACAGCCGCGCCACGATCGCCAGGCCCAGGCCGAAGCCGTCCGAGGTGCCGGCATGGTCGGCCACCTTGTAGAACTCCAGGAAGACATCGCGCAGGTGCTCGCGTGCGATGCCGATGCCGGTGTCCCACACTTCCACCCGCAGGCCGTCGCGGGTCTGCCGCGATGCCAGCAGGATTCCGCCCTCGGCGGTGTACTTGGTGGCGTTGGCCAGCAGGTTGCCGATCATCCGGCGGACCCGGATCGGGTCGGTCAGCACGGTGCCGGGCGTCACGTGCATGCGGAAGGTCAGGCCCTTGGCCTCGGCCACCGGCCGGTACTGCAGTTCCAGGTCGTGCAGCAGCTGGGCCACGTCGACCCGCTCGATGTGCAGCCGCACCTGGCCCGAATCGATGCGCGCCAGGTCGAACAACGAATCGAACAGCGCATTCACGGCGTGCGTGGCACGGACGATCTTGGGCGCGATGTCGGCCACCAGCTCGGGCTCGTTGCGCAGCCAGTCGGCATACAGCGACAGCGCCAGCACGGGCTGCCGCATGTCGTGCGCGGCGCTCGCAAGGAAGCGGTTCTTCATGGCCACCGCCGAGACCGCCGCCTGCCGCTGCTGGGTCAGCGAATTGATCAGGATGTGGTTGTGGAAGAGCAGCTCGAAGCTGTTGCGCGCGGTCTCGTGAATGCGCCGGCCGGCCCGCAGCAGCAGCCACCAGTGCAGCACCGGCAGCATCAGGAAGCCGTAGTGGAAATGGGGCCGCTCGAACTTGAGCTCGATCATGCGCAGGATGATCGCCGCCAGCATCGTGAAGAACAGGGTGTTGACGTAGCGCCGCAGCAGCGGCGGGTGCAGCGCCAGCCCGTTGAGCGGAAAGGTCGCGACGCCGGCGACGATCAGCCAGCTCATGAACTGGTTCACCAGCGGCGTGCGCTCGAAGAAGATCAGGATCGACAGGCCCCAGGCGAAGCCGCTGGCGCTCCAGAGATAGCGGTAGCGCTCGACAAAGTACTGCTGCGCCGCCGAATCGCGGTCGGCGTAGTGGCGCGCATAGAGCTGCTCGCCCCAGATCCGGCAGCCGGTGGCGACGATGCCGATGACCAGCCAGACGATCAGCTGCCAGGCCGGCACATGGCCCCAGCTCAGGCCCACCATCGCCGGCATCAGCGCCGCCGCCAGCAGGTAGGAGCCGCGCGAGGCCCGCATCAGGCTGCGGATCAGTTCGCCGCGCACCCACGGTTCCGCCTCGTCGGCAGAAGCCGGTGCCGGTGTGAGGCTGGCGAAGGACGAATTGCCCAGCCCCGCGAACGACGAATTACCCATCATGGCTATCACGCCCTTGTCATCCAGGCCAAAAAAAAAGGCCCCTCGCGAGGGGGCCCTGCATGCGGCACATGGGAGCGTGCCGCCTCGTGCCACACACCCCGGGGTGCGCGAGGCGCTAGCGCCTGATCTTAAATGGCCGGCAGCAGGTCACCGGCCAAATCATGGCCTTGTTCGTCGCGTTCGCACAACGCCCCCGCCATGAATCTGCTCACTGCGCCACCACCGCAATCCCCCGGATCTGCCCCGCCTTCGCCTCCACCACCGGCCGCGGATAGCGCTCGGGCGCGAAGCGGTGCAGCAGTTCGGCCTCGCGGCCGCGCGCCAGCGCCAGGTTGGCCAGCTTCACGTGGCCGTAGCCGCGGATCGCCAGCGGCACGGCGGCGATCTGAGCCGCCAGCCGCTGGTTGGCGGCCGACAGCCCGGCCGCCAGCTCGTCGAGCCGGGCCTCGAGGCGCGCGATCAGCTCGCGCTCCAGGCGGCGTTCCTCGGTGTGGCCGAACAGGTCGAAGGCGGTGCCGCGCAGGGCCTTGCCGCGCGCCAGCCACTTCATCGCCGGCAGCATCCAGCCGCCGAGCCGGATCTTGACCGGTGGCTGGCCGTTGCGGGGCTTGGCGAGGAAGGGCGGCGCCATGTGGAATTCGAGCTTCAGCTCGCCCTCGAACTGCTCGGCCAGCTTCTCGCGGAAGTTGCCGTCGCTGTACAGGCGGGCCACTTCGTACTCGTCCTTGTAGCTCATCAGCTTGAGCAGGCTCTGCGCCGCGTTGCGCGTGACGGGCAGCGAGGCATCGCCGCCGGCCAGGGCGGCTTCGCGCTCGCGCAGCGCCAGCACCCGGGCCTCGAAGCGCTTCGCCCAGGCCGCGTTCTGGTAGCCGGCGAGATGGCGCATGCCGCGCGCCACCAACGCGTCCAGCGATTCGTTCTCGGCCACCGCCGCCGGCGCGCCGCGCAGCGCCTCGATCGCCCGCGGATCGCCGGCCGCCAGCCGGCCGAGCGAGAAGGCCATCAGGTTCGAAGCCACGGCGACGCCGTTGAGCTCGATCGCGCGCGTCAGCGCCTCCAGGCTCAGCGGGATCAGGCCGCATTGCCAGGCGTAGCCGGCGGCCAGGATGTTCGATGCCAGCGTGTCGCCGAGGAACTCTTCGGCCAGGGTCTGGGCGTCGAAGGTCTGGACCTGGTCGCGCCCGGCGACGAAGCGCATCTTCTCGAGCAGCAGCGCGGTCTTGAGGTCGGCGTCGGGGTTGCGCAGCGACTCGGCCACCGGGATCTCGTGCATGTTCGCGAGGATGCGGGTGCGGCCGTGGCGCACGGTCTGCAGCGCATCGGCCGAGGCGCCCACCACCACGTCGCAGGCCAGGATCGCATCGGCCTGCTGGGTGTCGATGCGCACCTGGTTCAGCCGCTCGGGCGTGTCGGCCAGCCGCACGAAGCTCAACACCGCGCCACCCTTCTGCGCGAAGCCCATGAAGTCGAGCACGCTGGCTGACTTGCCCTCGAGGTGCGCGGCCATCGCGATGACTGCGCCCACGGTGACGACGCCGGTGCCGCCGACACCGGTCACCAGCAGGTCGTAGGGCGCGGTCCAGCCGTGGGCCGCCGGCCGCGGCAGCGCCGCCACGTGCTGCAGGAAGGCGTCCTTGCCGGCCGCCAGCGCGCCGCTCTTCTTGCGCAGCCTGCCGCCGCTGACACCGACGAAGCTCGGGCAAAAGCCCTTGGCGCAGGAATAGTCCTTGTTGCAGCTGGTCTGGTCGATCTTGCGCTTGCGGCCGAGGTCGGTCTCGTGCGGCAGCACCGCCACGCAGTTGCTCTGCACGGTGCAGTCGCCACAACCTTCGCACACCGCCTCGTTGATGAACAGGCGCTTGTCCGGGTCGGCCAGCTCGCCCTTCTTGCGGCGGCGGCGCTTTTCCGCGGCGCAGGTCTGCTCGTAGATCAGCACCGTGACACCAGGCACTTCGCGCAGGCGGCGCTGCACCGCGTCGAGCTCGGCGCGGTCGTGGAACTCGGTGCCGGCCGGGAACTTGCCCTTGATGGCGTCGTACTTCTCGATCGCATCGCTGACCACCACCACCTGCTTCACGCCTTCGGATTCGACCTGGCGCGCGATCGCGTCGACGCTGATGATGCCGTCGACCGGCTGGCCGCCGGTCATCGCCACCGCGTCGTTGAAGAGGATCTTGTAGGTCAGCGTGGCCTTGGCCGCCACCGCCTGGCGGATCGCCAGGTAGCCCGAGTGGTAGTAGGTGCCGTCGCCGAGGTTCTGGAACACGTGCGGCGTGCGCGTGAACATCGAATGCGAGACCCAGTCGACGCCCTCGCCGCCCATCTGGATCAGGCCGGCCGTGCTGCGGTCCATCCAGTTGGCCATGAAGTGGCAGCCGATGCCGGCGCGCGCGGTCGAACCCTCGGGCACCTTGGTGCTGGTGTTGTGCGGGCAGCCGGCGCAGAAGTACGGCACCCGCTTGACCGAGTCGCCGTCGTTGCTGAGCAGTTCGGGCGGCGTGAAGTCACGCACGTGCTGCAGGTGGTCGCCGAATTCGGCGTGGCCGGGGAAATGGGCCGCCAGCCAGTGGGCCACCAGCTCGATCAGCCGCGAAGGCCGCAACTCGCCGAGCGCCGACACCAGCGGCCGGCCGTCGCGGTCCTGCTTGCCGATCAGCGCCGGGCGGGCCTCGGGCGGCGCGTTGTAGAACAGGTCGCGCAGCTGGGTCTCGACGATCGCGCCCTTCTCCTCGACGATCAGGATCTCGTCCAGGCCCTGCGCGAAAGCCTGGATGCGGCCCTGCTCGATCGGGAAGCTCAGCCCCACCTTGTAGAGCCGCACGCCGGCGCGCGCCAGGGCGTCCGGCGTGATCTCCAGGCGGCGCAGCACCTCCATCAGGTCGTAGTGCGCCTTGCCGCAGGTCACGATGCCGACCTTGGCCTGCGGGCTCTCGATCACGTGGCGGTCGATGCTGTTGACGCGCGCGAAGGCCGCCACTGCCTCGAGCTTGTCGGCCAGGCGCGATTCGATGCGCAGCGACGGCAGGTCGGGCCAGCGGTAGTGCAGGCCGTCGACCGGTTCCCGGTGGCCGGTGGCGGCATGCACCGTGTCAGCATCGGCCCAGGCGGCGGCGCGGGCGTTGACGAGGTCGAGGTCGACCGTGCTGCCGCTTTCGACCACTTCCGACAGCGCCGCCATTCCGACCCAGGCGCCCGAGTAGCGCGACAGTTCGTAGCCGTAGAGGCCGAACTCGAGGTACTCGGCCACCGAGGCCGGCTGCAGCACCGGCATGCTCCAGGCCACGAAGGCGTGGTCGCTCTGGTGCGGCATCGACGACGAGACGCAGCCATGGTCGTCGCCCGCCACCACCAGCACGCCGCCGTGCGGCGACGAGCCGTAGGCGTTGCCATGCTTGAGCGCATCGCCGGCGCGGTCGACGCCCGGGCCCTTGCCGTACCACATGGCGAACACGCCCTCGACCGTGCGCTCGGGGTCGGACTCGACCCGCTGGGTGCCGAGCACCTGGGTGGCCGCCAGTTCCTCGTTGATCGCCGGCACGAAGCGGATGCCGGCTTCCTCGAAGCCCTTGCCGGCCTTCCAGATCGCCTGGTCGACCATGCCCAGCGGCGAGCCGCGGTAGCCGCTGATGAAGCCCTGGGTGCCGAGGCCGCGGGCCGCGTCGCGCTGGCGCTGCATCAGCAGGATGCGGATCAGCGCCTGGGTGCCGGTCAGGAAGACGGCGCCCGAGGTCGCCCACAGGCTGTCGCTCAGCTTGTAGTCGGTGCGCAGGACGTTCGGATCGTGGGGGAGGCTTGTCATATGGCCGAAATTGTTCCATCGCGCAGCGAGTAAGTGCTTCTTCAATACACTATGGAATCCCCCTGAATGGAGGATGAAATTCTCCAAATACGCCATGAACGTCGATTCCATTCTTCTTGACGCCCACAGCCTGAAGATCCTTTTCGAGCTGCAGCGCGATGCGCGGCAGACGGTGCAGCAGATCTCGGAGGCGGTGGGGCTCTCGCCGACCCCCTGCTGGAAGCGCATCAAGGACATGGAGGCGGCCGGCGTGATCCGCGGCTACACCGCGCTGATCGACCGCGAGAAGGTCGGCCTGCATGTCGCCGCGGTGGCCGAGGTCAACCTCGACCGCCACAGCGAATCGCAGGTGCAGCGCTTCGAGGACGCGGTCGCCGCCAGCCCGCAGATCACCAGCTGCGTGTCGGCCACCGGTCCGGCGGACTACATCCTGACGGTGCTGGTGCAGGACATGAAGCACTACGAGCGCTTCCTGCACGAGACCCTGTTCAGCCTCCCGGGCGTGACGCACGTGCGCTCGAGCATCGTGCTGCGGCAGGTGAAGTCGGAGATGGCGCTGCCGATCGAGCAGGTGGTGCAGCCGGCCGCACCGGCGCGCGGGCGGCGGCGCTGAGGGCGGCCGACGCGTTGTGCCGGCCCGGAACAAGTGATACGGTCCGATTCCCGTCTGCGCCCGGACAAAGGAGTTCCCGTGGACCAGAAACATCCCCTGCAACCGGGAGAAGCGGCGCCCGCGTTCTCGCTGCCTGCCGCCAATCACGAAGGCCGGGTGTCGCTCGCCGACCTGCGGGGCCGGCCGTTCCTGATCGGCTTCTTTCGCGGACTGCATTGCCCGTTCTGCCGGCGGCAGGTGCTGCGGCTCGGCGAGGTCCAGCCGTCGCTGCACGCAGCCGGCATCGACACCGTGGCCGTGATCAACACGCCGGTCGAGCGCGCCAGCCTCTACTTCCGCTATCGGCCGACGCCGGTCATGCTGCTCAGCGACCCGGACTGCCTCACCCACCAGGCCTTCGGCGTGCCGCGGGCCGAGTTCCTGCCGGAGGGCAGCACCGACAGCCCCCGTTGGCCCTATCTCGCGAGCATGGCGGAGTTCGAGGCGGCGCGCATCAATCCGACCGGCGAGTTGCCGGAACCGATGAACCCGATGGGGGCCAACCCGGCACTCAATGCCAAGGACGGCTTCTCCATGACCGAAGCCGACGAGGCGATGCTGGCCAGCCACCCCACCCAGCTTGCCGGCCACTTCCTCATCGATGCCCAGGGCATCGTCAGCTGGGTGCAGATCGAGGCCATGGACGGGCCGAACAGCATCTCCCTGTTCCCGACCGCGGCGGATATCATCGCCGCCACCGGCGGCCTCCGACATTGAGTGGCGCGGTGTTCCTGGAAGCCCGATCTTGTACAGCTGCAGCTCACTGACCGAAGACACCGAGGTTCGACGCGCCGTCTGCCTCTGCCACCGCCCGGAACTCCAGGCCCTGACCCGGCGCATCGACGCCGATCTGTCGCGCCGCGGCTTCGTCGCCGGCATGGCGGCTTCCGTGGCCGCGCTGGGCCTGCCGTTCCGCGTCCAGGCACAGACACCGGCGCCATCGAAGATCCTCTTCACCAACGTGCGCCTGTTCGACGGCAGGTCGACCACGCTGCGCGACGGCCTGCACCTGCTGGTCGAAGGCAACCGGATCCAGTCGATCGGCACCGGCACGCCGGCCACGCCCGACGGTGCGCAGACCGTCGATGCCCGCGGCCGCGTCATGATGCCCGGGCTGATCGATGCCCACTGGCATTCCCTCTTCGCGGCCCTGCCGCTGCCCGTGCTGCTGCAGGGCAACATCGGCTACATCCACATGGCCGCCGCCGCGGAAGCCCAGCGCACGCTGATGCGGGGCTTCACGACCGTGCGGGATCTCGGCGGCCCGGCGTTCGCCTTCAAGCAGGCGATCGACGAAGGGCTCACGCCCGGGCCGCGCATCTATCCCTGCGGCGCCATGATCACCGGCAGCGGCGGCCACGGCGACCTGCGCGGTTTGTCCGACCTCCCGCGCTCGCCGGGCGTGCCGAGCGCCGTCGAGCGCACGGGTGCGGCGGCCATCGTCGACAGCCCCGACGAGATCCGCCTGCGGGTGCGCGAGCAGCTGACCCAGGGCGCTTCGCAGATCAAGCTGGTGGGCGGCGGCGGCGTCTCGTCGCCGCGCAGCCCGCTCGACCTCACGACCCTCTCCGAGGCCGAATTGCGCGCCGCCGTCGACGTCGCGAAAGACTGGAACACCTACGTCACGGTGCACGCCTATGCGGCCACCACCGTGCAGCGGGCGGTCGCGGCCGGCGCGCAGTGCATCGAGCACGCCCACCTGATGGACGACACCACGGCCCGGATGATGGCCGACAAGGGGGTCTGGCTGAGCACCCAGCCCTTTCTCTCCGAGGAAGACACGGGGGCGCTCACGGGCCCCAACCGGGTCGCGGCGCTGCAGGTGTTCGCCGGCACCGACAACCTCTACAAGCTGGCGAAAAAGCACAAGCTCAAGACCGCCTTCGGCTCCGACATGCTGTTCGCGCCGGCGCTGGCGCAGCGCCAGGGAACGATGCTCACGCACCTGACGCGCTGGTATTCGAACCGCGAAATCCTCTCCATGGCGACGGCCGACAACGCGCAGCTGCTCGCGCTGTCGGGCCCGCGCAACCCCTATCCGGCCAAGCTGGGCGTGCTCGAGCCAGGCGCCTACGCCGACCTGCTGCTGGTCGACGGCAATCCGCTGGACGATGTGTCGCTGCTCGCCAATCCCGAGGCCAGCCTGGTGGTCATCATGAAGGACGGAAAGATCCACAAGAACCTGATCAAGGGCTGACGATGCCGCCCATCGTCATGGCGCTGATCCCGACGGTACTGCTGCTGGTCTGGATGGGTTTTTTCATGATGGGCTCGCTGCCGCTGCTGGTGCTCAAGCACGACACCCCGCTGGACTCGCGCTTCATCCGCGGCCTGTTCAACGTCTACTACCTGGCCGTCATGCTGACGGCGAGCGCGGCCGCCCTCGGCTTCGCCTGGACCGCCAAGCCCGCTTTCGCCCTGGGCATGGCCTGCATCGCCACCCTGGCCTTCGCGCTGCGCCGCTGGCTCGTGATTCCGCGCATGGACGTCCTGCGCGACATGATCCCGGCCTCGAACAGCGCGATCTTCCGGTTTCGCCGGCTTCACATCGCCGGGATGATGCTCAACGTGGCGGAACTGGCCACCGTGGCCTGGGCCCTGACACGGCTGGGGCTGTGAGCCGGGACCTGTCCACCGCCCCCGTGGACAGCCCTGTGGACAACGACCGTAGCAACTCCGGGAAAGGGCTCCAGCCTTGGCTCGCAACGCGGTGCCTCAAAAAAAGGCACCCGCCCCTTGACCCCACTGAACCATGACCGACCTGCTTTCACTCTATCCGCCGATCGAGCCCTACGAGCGCGGCCTGCTCGATGTCGGCGATGGCCACCGCATCTACTACGAACGGGTCGGCACGCCGGGCGGCAAGCCGGCCGTCTTCCTGCACGGCGGCCCCGGCGGCGGGATCTCGGCCGACCATCGCCGGCTGTTCGATCCATCGCGCTACGACCTGCTGCTGTTCGACCAGCGCGGCTGCGGCCGCTCGACGCCCCATGCCGGGCTCGAGGCCAACACCACCTGGCACCTGGTCGCCGACATCGAGCGCCTGCGCGAACGCATGGGCGTGCCGCAGTGGCTGGTGTTCGGCGGCTCGTGGGGGTCGACCCTGGCCCTGGCCTATGCGCAGAAGCACCCCGGGCGCGTCAGCGCGCTGGTGCTGCGCGGCATCTACACCGTGACGCGGGCGGAACTCGCCTGGTACTACCAGTTCGGCGTGTCGGAGATGTTCCCGGCACAGTGGGAATGCTTCCAGGCCCCGGTGGCCGAGGCCGAGCGCGGCGACATGATCGGCGCCTACCGCCGGCTCCTCACTGGCGACGACCCGGCGCGCCAGCTCGAGGCGGCCCGGGCCTGGAGCCTGTGGGAGGGCCAGACCATCACCCTGCTGCCCGACCCGTCGATCGCGGCGGCCCATGACGACGGCCATTTCGCATTGGCCTTCGCCCGCATCGAGAACCACTACTTCTCGCACGGCGCCTGGCTCGACGAGGGCCAGCTGCTGCGCGAGGCCCATCGGCTGCACGGCATCCCCGGCGTGATCGTCCACGGGCGCTACGACATGCCCTGCCCGGCCCGCTACGCCCATGCGCTGCACAAGGCCTGGCCGGAAGCCGAGTTCCACCTGATCGAAGGCGCCGGCCATGCCTGGTCGGAGCCGGGCATCCTCGACCAGTTGATACGGGCAACCGATCGCTTCGTGAAGGGCTGAGCCGAAACGGGTCGGCCCGCGCTGCCTGTTTTGGAGGCATCGTGTCGGAAGCCAAGCCTGGAGCCCTTCCCCGGAGTTACCCCTGACGTTGTCCACAAGGCTGTCCACGGGGGCGGTGGAGAACAGGCACTGCCGAGGCCGCCGTGCAGACGCAAAAAAGCCCCGGCTGGCGGGGCTTTCAAGGGCTTTTTCGATGCGCCGCGAGGCGCGTCAGGAAGCCAGTCCTGGAGGAGAGGGAGGGATTCGAACCCTCGGTACTATCGCTAGTACGCCTGATTTCGAGTCAGGTACATTCGACCACTCTGCCACCTCTCCGGTGTCTGTCGAGCCGACGATTATAGCAGCACTTTCTGGCTGATTTTTCAGCCTCGCAGCACTTCGAGACCGCCGAGGTAGGGACGCAGCGCCGCCGGCACCCGGATCGAGCCATCCTCGCTCTGGTGGTTCTCGAGCACCGCCACCAGCGCCCGACCCACCGCCAGGCCCGAGCCGTTGAGCGTGTGCACCAGCTCGTTCTTGCCCTGCGCATTCTTGAAGCGGGCCTGCAGCCGGCGCGCCTGGAAGGCTTCGCAGTTCGACACCGAGCTGATCTCGCGGTAGGTGTCCTGCGCCGGCAGCCAGACTTCGAGGTCGTAGGTCTTGCTGGACCCGAACCCCATGTCGCCGCTGCACAGCAGCACCACCCGGTACGGCAGTTCGAGCGCCTTCAGCACTGCCTCGGCGTGGCCGGTCATGGCCTCGAGCGCCTCGTAGCTCTTCTCGGGGTGCGTGACCTGCACCATCTCGACCTTGTCGAACTGGTGCTGGCGGATCATGCCGCGCGTGTCGCGCCCGGCGCTGCCCGCTTCCGAGCGGAAACAGGGCGTGTGGGCCGTGAGCCGGATCGGCAGCTGCGCCTCGGCCACGACCTCGTCGCGCACGAAGTTGGTGAGCGGCACCTCGCTGGTCGGGATCAGATAGAGCGCCGAATGGTCGGGCGCCGGCTCGCCGTCCTGGCCGCCCTTCTTGGCGGCGAACAGGTCGCCTTCGAACTTGGGCAGCTGGCCGGTGCCGCGCATCGAATCGGCATTGACGACGTAGGGCACGTAGCACTCGGTGTAGCCGTGCTGCTCGGTCTGCAGGTCGATCATGAACTGCGCGAGGGCGCGGTGCAGCCGCGCGATCGGCCCCTTCATGACCGTGAAGCGCGAGCCCGACAGCTTGGCGCCCATCTCGAAGTCGAGGCCCAGCGGGGCGCCGAGGTCGACGTGGTCCCTGGGCGCGAAGCCAAGCGGCGTCGCCGCGCCGCCCTCGCCGCCCTGCGGGCTCCAGCGCCGCACCTCGACGTTGGCATGCTCGTCCTCGCCGACCGGCACGCTGCCATGCGGCAGGTTCGGCACCGCCAGCAGCAGGGCCTGCAACTCGGGTTGGATCGCGTCGAGGCGCACCAGCGAAGATTCCTGCTCGGCCTTCAGTGCGTTGACCTCGGCCATCAGCGCGTCGACCGACTCGCCCTTGGCCTTCAGCGGGCCGATCTGCTTGTTGAGGCTGTTGCGGCGCGCCTGCAACTCCTCGGTGCGGGTCTGCAGCGTCTTGCGCTCGGCCTCGAGCGCGCTGAACTTCGCGACGTCGAGGAAGGTCTGGTTCTTCTTGCGGGTTTCGAGGCGGGCAACGACCGAAGGCAGGTCCTTGCGTAACAGTGTGATATCGAGCATGGACGTGATTTTAGGTGCGCGTAGCATCGCATCCGCTGCCCACCCATTCCCCCAAGGAGTTGCGATGCAAGCCTACCTGACCTTCAACGGCAACGCGGCCGAGGCGCTCGCGTTCTACGCCCAGGCGCTGGGCGGCAAGATCCTCTTCAGCATGACCTTCGGCGAAAGCCCGATGGGGGCCGAGACGCCGGCCGAGCACAAGGACAAGATCATGCACGCCACGCTGGAGGCGCGCGGCCACCAGCTGATGGCGTCCGACGCCCCGCCGGGCTATCCGTTCAAGGGCTACCACGGCTTCTCGCTGTCGGTGCAGGCCAAGGACGTAAAGGAAGGCGAAAAGCTCTTCAACGCCCTCGGCGCCGGCGGCAAGGTCACGATGCCCTACGCGCCCACCTTCTGGTCGACCGGCTTCGGCATGCTGGAGGACAAGTTCGGCGTGCCCTGGATGGTCAACTGCGAACAAGAACCGCCCAAGGCCTGATCGATCAGCCCAGCATGGCCGGATCGACGTTGGCGCCGCAGACGATCAGGCAGACCTTCTCGCCCTCGCGCGGCGCGTAGGCGCCGGTCTGCAGCGCCGCCAGCGGCAGCGCCGCCGCGGGCTCGACCGCCAGCTTCAGCTCTTTCCACAGCCACGACTGGGCGGCGCGGATGGCCTCGTCGGGCAGCAGCAGCGCATCGCCGACATGGCGCTGCGTGAGCGCCCAGGCGATGCCGCCGATGCGCTTCGCGCCCAGCGAGTCGGCCGCGATGCCGCCGACCTCGACATCGACCGGCTCGCCGGCCTCGCGCGCGCGCCACAGCGTCGGCGCGCGCTCGGGTTCGAGCGCCACCACGCGGCTGCGTTGCTCGAACCACGCCGCCAGGCCGCCGATCAGGCCGCCGCCGCCGACGCTCACCAGCACCGCGTCGGGCAGGCCGCCCTGCTGCTCGATCTCGCGGCCGAGCGTGCCCGCGCCGGCCACCACCTCGGGCTGGTCGTAGGCGTGCGTGAGCAGGGCGCCGGTCTCGCGCTGCCGCTCGAGGCAGGCAGCGAGCGCATCGGAATAGGCGGCGCCGCCGACCACCACCTTGGCGCCGAGCGACCGCAGCCGGGCCCGCTTGGCCTCGGGCGACACCTCGGGCAGGAACACCTCGCAGGGCACGCCCAGCGCCTGGGCCGCCGCGGCCGTCGCGATGCCGGCGTTGCCGCCGGAGGCCACGATCGCGCCACTGGCCGGGATCTCGTTGGCCAGCAGCCGGTTCATCATGCCGCGCGCCTTGAAGCTGCCGCTGGCCTGCAGGTGCTCCAGCTTGAGCCAGACCTCGACGCCCGGCGTGGCCAGGCCCAGGGCCTGGCCGGGGAGCTTCCACAGGGGTGTCTCGCGCAGGAAGTGCGGCGCGCGCTCGCCGATCCGGCGCGCGGCGGCCTCGACGTCGCCGCGCCAGTCGTGCTGCAGGTCGCCGCTCACGAGATGTGCCCCGGCGGCGGGATGTCGTCGAGCTTGAGCCCCTTGGGCAGCGGGAACTTGAGGGTCTCCTGGATGCCGTCCATCTTGCGCACCGACACCGCGCCCAGGGCCTTGATGCGGTCGATCACCTCGCGCACCAGGATCTCGGGGGCCGAGGCACCCGCCGTGAGGCCGATGCGGCTCTTGCCCTCGAACCACTCGGGCCGCAGCTCGGCCGCCGAATCGACCATGTAGCTCTCGGTGCCGAGACGCTGCGAGAGTTCGCGCAGCCGGTTGCTGTTGGAACTGGTCGGGCTGCCGACCACGATCACCAGGTCGACCTGCGGGCTCAGCATCTTCACGGCGTCCTGCCGGTTCTGCGTGGCATAGCAGATGTCCTGCTGCTTGGGCTCTCGCACGCTCGGAAAGCGCGCCCGCACGGCCGCCGAGATCTCGGCCGCGTCGTCGACCGACAGCGTGGTCTGCGTCACGACCGCGAGCTTCGCGGTCTGTGCCGGCGCCACCCGCGCCACGTCCGCCACGTCCTCGACCAGGTGGATGCCGCTCGACAGCTGCCCCATCGTGCCCTCGACCTCGGGGTGGCCCTTGTGGCCGATCATGATGAACTCGTAGCCTTCCTTGGCCAGCTTGGCCACTTCGACGTGGACCTTGGTCACCAGCGGACAGGTGGCGTCGAAGATCTCGAAGCCGCGCGCGCGCGCCTCGGCCTGCACCGCCTTGCTGACGCCGTGGGCGCTGAACACCAGCGTGGCGCCGGGCGGCACGTCGGCCAGGTCCTCGATGAAGACCGCGCCCTTGGCCTTGAGCTCGTTGACCACGTAGGTGTTGTGCACGATCTCGTGGCGCACGTAGATCGGGGCGCCGAACTTGGCGATGGCGCGCTCGACGATCTCGATCGCGCGGTCGACGCCGGCGCAGAAACCGCGCGGCTCGGCCAGGATGACTTCTTCGATGCCGCTCACAGCACGCCGATCAGCTTCACCTCGAAGGTCACGGGCTGCCCTGCGAGTGGATGGTTGAAATCGAAGCGCACCGCGGTCGCGTTCGACTCGATCACCGCGCCCGCATAGCTGCCGGTGCCGTCGGGCGTCGGGAACTGGATCACGTCGCCGATGGCGTAGGGCTCGTCGGGGTCGCCGATGCGGGTCAGCAGGGTGCGCGCGACCCACTGCTGCATGTCGGCGTTGCGCTCGCCGAAGGCCTCGCCCGCCGGCAGCTCGAAGGTGGCGTGCGCCCCTTCCGCCAGGCCGATCAGGCGCTGCTCGACCGCCGGCGACAGCTCGCCGGTGCCGAGCGACAGCGTGGCCGGCTTGTCGTCGAAGGTGTTGATGATGTCGCCCGCAGGACCGGACAGCCGGTAGTGCAGCGTGAGGAAGGAACCGGGCGTGACGACGGCGGCGGTGGAAATCGAAGACAAGGTGAGGGGTCCCTATAGACTGGGCCCCTATTTTAGGGAGTGGGGTCGGAACCCCGTAGGCACCATGTCTTTCAAGGACCTGCCGGATGGCGCGCGGCCGCGCGAGCGACTGATCGCGCTCGGTGCCGGCGCGCTGGCCGATGCCGAACTGCTGGCGCTGCTGCTGCGCACCGGCCTGCGCGGAAAAAACGTGCTGCAGCTGTCGCAGGAGCTGCTCGATCGCTTCGGCGGCCTGGCCGGCCTGCTCCATGCCGGGCTCGACGACCTGAAGCAGGTCAAGGGCCTGGGCGGCACCGCCAAGCGGGCCGAACTGGCGGCCGTGCTCGAACTCGCGCGCCGCGCGATGGCCGAGCGGCTGAAGGAGCGCGCCGTCTTCGATTCGCCCGGGGCCGTCAAGCAGTACCTGCAGCTGCACCTGGCCGCCCGGCCGCATGAAGTGTTCGCCGCCCTGTTCCTCGATGCCCAACACCGCCTGATCGCCATGGAAGAACTGTTTCGCGGCACCCTGACCCAGACCAGCGTCTATCCGCGGGAGGTGGTCACGCGCGCCCTGCACCACCACGCCGCCGCCGTGGTGCTGGCCCACAACCACCCGAGCGGCTCGGTGGAGGCTTCGCGCGCCGACCAGTCGCTCACCCAGACCTTGAAGGCCGCACTGGCGCTGGTCGACGTGCGCGTGCTCGACCACGTGATCGTGGCCCGCGGCAGCACCTTGTCCATGGCCGAGAGCGGCCTGCTCTGAAAAATTCGTTCCTTATAGTTATAGATCAGAATAGAAACCATACGTAACCGAATCGGGTGCGGCCGACAATGCCGCCCCCTTGGATGCAAAGGTGGCCGTGGAAGACATATTGATCGTCGATGACGACCCGTCGGTGCGCGAGCGCCTCGAACGGGTGACCGCGCAAGCCGCGCCGCAGGCCCGCTGCGCGATGGCCGGTTCGCTGGCCGAGGCGCGCGAGCAGCTGGCAGCCGGCCGCTTCGACCTGGCGCTGCTCGACGTCGGCCTGCCCGACGGCAACGGCCTCGAGCTGCTGCCCTGGATGCAGGCCCATGCGCCCACGGTCGACGCGGTGGTGGTCTCGAGCCTGGGCGACGACGCGACGGTGCTGCAGGCGATCCGCGGCGGCGCCGTCGGCTACCTGCTGAAGAACGGCAGCGACGTCGAGCTCGAGCTGTCGCTGGGCAGCATGCAGCGCGGCGGCGCGCCGATCGATCCGGTGATCGCGCGCCGCATCCTGCAGCTGATGGCGGCGCCGCAGCCCGCTCCGGGCGCCCTTGCTAACATCGGCGCGGCCCCGGCGACCCCGGCGCCCGCCGCGCTGAGCGCCCGGGAGACGCAGGTGCTGCAACTGGTGGCGCAAGGCCACAGCAACCGCGAGATCGCCCAGAGCCTCTCACTGTCCATCAACACCGTCGAATGCCACGCCAAGAACATCTACCGCAAGCTCGCGGTGCACTCGCGCGCCGGCGCGGTGTACAGCGCGCGGGCGAAGGGCTGGCTGCCCTGATCCGGGCGGCGGGATGGATGTTCGGCTGGCTGCTCGCCGGCCTGCTGTTCGCCAGCGCCGCCCAGGGCGCGGCGCCCCCGAAGGCCGGCCCCGGCTTCGACAGCATCGAGGCCGCCCGGTCCGACGGGCAGGCCGCCACGCCGCCTGTCGATGGCTGGACGCCGGTCAGCCTGCCGGACGCCTGGGCGACGCGCTGGCCCGGCTACGACGGCGTGGTCTGGTACCGGCTGCGCTGGTCCGGCGCTGCCGCGTCGCCGCCGCTGGGCCTGCTGGTCGAGTACGCCAACATGGCGGCGACCTTCTCCCTCAACGGCAGCCTGATCGGCGGCGATGCCAGCCTGGTCGAGCCGCTCTCGCGCAGCTGGAACCTGCCGCGTTACTGGGTGCTCGACGCACCGCTGCTGCGTCCGGGCGCCAACGAGCTGCTGATCCGCGTCTCGGGCATCGCGATCTTCCAAGCCGGCGTGGGGCCGGTGAGCCTCGGCGCGCCCGAGTTGTTGCGGCCGGCCTACCGCGAATCGCTGCTGATGCGCCGCACCCTGCCGCTGCTGGGCATCGGGCTGACCCTGGTCATGGGCGTGCTGTACGGCATGCTGTGGCTGCTGCGCGGCAGCGAGCGCTCCTACGGCTGGTTCAGCCTGTTCTCGCTGCTGTGGGTGCTCTACTCGCTGAACTACGTCGCGCTCGGGCCCTGGCCCTTCGCGAGCACCGAGGCCTTCCAGCGCGCCAACCACCTGGCGCTGGTCGCCAGCATCGTCTGCTTCTTCATGTTCGCGCTGCACTTCTGCGACCTGGCGCGGCCCCGGCTGCGGCGGGCGACGCTGCTGGTCGGTGCCGCCGCGCTGGCGGCATTGATCGCCGTGCCCTCGCGCCTGCTCGAGCCGGCCCGCGACATCACGGTGCTGGCCGTCCTGCTCTGCTACTTCGCGAGCTGCGCGATCATCGTCAGGCATGCCTGGGTCGCCCGCCGGCTCGAGGTCGCGGTGCTGGCGGCCTGCCTGATGCTGCCGGTGGCGGCCGGCGCCCACGACACGCTGATCTTTCTCGAATGGCTGCCCGGCACGCGCTACTACGTCACCCTGTCTTCGAGCGCGACGCTGCTCGGCATCTCGTTCGCGCTGACCTGGCGGATGGTCAAGGGCATGCGGCTGGTGGAGCATTTCAACGCCGAGCTGCAGCAGCGGGTCGACGCGGCCACCCAGCGGCTGGCGGAGGGCCTGGGCCGGCAGCACGAGGCCGAGCTGGTGCAGACCCGGCTGACCGAGCGGCTGAGCCTGGTGCGCGACCTGCACGACGGCCTCGGCATGACACTGAGCAGCCACATCCACACGCTGGGCAACCGGGGCGCCGGCGACCACGGCGCCGCGCTGTGGGCGCTCAAGGAAGTCAACGACGACCTGCGCCTGATCATCGAAAGCTCGGCCTTCGACGACACCGACGAACTGGCCGACCGGCTGGTGCCGCTGCGCCACCGCTGCACCCGCCTGCTGGAGGCCGCCGGCATCGCGTGCCGCTGGCAACTGCTGCGCCTGCAGGGCTGCCGGCTCGGCGGCAAGCGCGACCTGGATTTCCTGCGCGTGCTGCAGGAGGCGCTGGCCAACGTGCTCAAGCACAGCGGCGCCACGCAGGTGGACGTGACCATCGAGGCCGTGGGGTCGCAGCTGCGGCTGTCGATCCACGACAATGGCAACGGCTTTGCCGGCGACGCCGGGTCGCAGCCGTCGGGCGGCATGGGTTTGCAGAACATGCGGCTGCGCGCGGCGCGGCTTGGCGGCACACTCGACATCTGTTCGGGCACCTCGGGCACCCTGCTCGCGCTGCATTGCCCGATCGAGGCGAGCGTCCCGGCCGCCTGAACCCCTTTCGCCATGCCCGCCAAATCCAACCACATCAAGAGCCTGGCCGACCTCAAGCAGGTGCAGCGCTCCCTCGCCGAGCGGCGCGCGCAAGAGGCCGCCGAGGCGGCCGCGCAGGCCGCGGCGAAGCAGAAGCGCCTGGCCGACCAGGACCTGTTCGCGCGCGCGATCGGCGCCACCCAGCCGCTGCGCAGCAAGGCCTCGGTGCCCCTCGCCCCCGAACCGCCGGCGCCGATCCCGGTGCAGCAGCAGCTCGACGACCAGCGCGTGCTGCGCGAATCGCTGTCCGACGAATTCGACGTCAGCACCCTGCTCGACGCCGACGACGCCATGAGCTTCCGCCGGCCCGGCATCCCTACCGAAGTCACGCGCAAGCTGCGGGCCGGCGAATGGTCGATCCAGCGCCAGCTCGACCTCCACGGCATGCGCAGCGACGAGGCCCGCGAAGCGCTCGGCGCCTTCATCCGCGAAGCCTGGAAACAGGGGGTGCGCTGCGTGCGCGTGGTGCACGGCAAGGGCCATGGCTCGCCGGGCAAGCAGCCGGTGCTGAAGGCCAAGGTCCAGCGCTGGCTGATCCAGAAGAACGAGACCCTGGCCTTCGTGCAGGCCAAGCCGGCCGAGGGCGGCGGCGGGGCGCTGGTGGTGCTGCTGGCGCCGTCGCGGCGCTGAGGGCGTGGCGGCTCAGCCGCCCTTGTTCCGCATCCAGTCCGCGGTCTGGAAGAACGACCCGCGCAGCCGCTCGCGCAAATCCTCCGGCACCCCGGTCTCGCCCATCGCCTGGTCCATGCAGGCCAGCCACTCGTCGCGCTCGCGGATCCCGATGCTGTGGCCGCCGATGCTCTGCGGCAGGTGGCGCGCGCGCAGCATCGGATGGCCGAAGCGGTCGGTGTAGTGCTGCGGCCCGCCGAGCCAGCCGCAGAGGAACCAGAACAGGCGCTGGCGCGCATTGTCGAGCGAGGGACCATGCACCGCGCGCAGCTGCGCGTAGGCCGGCTCGAGGTCCATCAAATCGTAGAAGCGCTCGACCAGCGCGTGGACCGCGGCTTCGCCGCCGATCCATTCGTAAGGGGTGTCGAAAGGCGGTTTGTCCTGAATCTGCATGGGCGCCATTGTCCCAAGACTTGAGGCACCATCGCAGCCATGGCCGATTCATCCCCCTCCTCCCCCGGCGAAAGCTTGCCCGTGATCAACGTCTCGGCCCTGGTCGCCGGCGCTGCCGGGCGCGAAGCGGTGGCGGCGCAGATCGGCGCCGCCTGCCGGGCCCACGGCTTCTTCTACGTCACCGGCCACGGCGTCGACCCGGCGCTGGTGCAGCGCCTCGAAGACCTGAGCCGCCGTTTCTTCGCACTGGACGAGCCGACCAAGATGCGCTGGCGCATGGCCCTCGGCGGCCGGGCCTGGCGCGGCTACTTTCCGCTCGGCGGCGAACTCACGTCCGGCCGGCCCGACTGGAAGGAAGGCCTCTATCTCGGCACCGAGCTGTCCGCGGACCATCCGCTGGTGCGCGCCGGCACGCCGGTGCACGGACCCAACCTGTTCCCCGACCTCGACGGCTTCCGCTCCACCGTGCTGGCCTACATCGAGGCCGTCACGCGGCTCGGCCACCGCCTGATGGAAGGCATCGCGCTGAGCCTGGGCCTGCCGGCCGCCTATTTCGCCGAGCGCTACACCGCCGATCCCCTGATCCTGTTCCGGATCTTCAACTACCCGACGCAGCCGGTGCCCGAGGGCATGGACGTGCACTGGGGCGTGGGCGAACACACGGACTACGGCCTGCTCACGGTGCTGCGCCAGGACGACGTGGGCGGACTGCAGGTGCGCACGCCCGGCGGCTGGATCGAGGCGCCCCCGGTCGCGCAGTCCTTCGTCTGCAACATCGGCGACATGCTCGACCGCATGACCGGCGGGCGCTACAAGTCGACCCCGCACCGCGTCACGCGCAACACCTCGGGCCGCGACCGGCTGTCCTTCCCGCTGTTCTTCGATCCGAATTTCGAGGCCCGGGTGCGGCGCATCGAAGGACTGGACAGCGCCGCAGCAGACGACAGCGCCGAGCGCTGGGACCGCGCCAACGTCCACGCCTTTAGCGGGCGCTACGGCGACTACCTGTTGGCGAAGGTGTCGAAGGTGTTCCCGCAGTTGCGCGACGAGGTGCTGTGAGGGGTCAGAACGAGCTCCCGATCTGGAACTGGATGCGCTGCAGGCGGTCGGCCGCGATGCCGTTGGCTTCGTCCAGTTGCTGGTACCTGAGCGGCAGCGCATAGGCCAGCCGCAGCGGACCCAGCGGCGAGATCCAGCTGATGCCCAGGCCGGCCGAGGCGCGGATGCCGTTCTGCGCCTTCCACTGGGCATCGGTCAGGGCGGCGCTGCGGTCGGCGAAGACGTTGCCGGCGTCGACGAAGCCGTAGAGCCGCAGGGTGCGGTCGTTGCCCGCCCCCGGGAACGGCGTGCTGAATTCGGCGTTGACCACGGCCTTGCGGGTACCGCCCAGCGCCCCTTCCGTGACGGCGTCGCGCGGGCCCAGCGAGTTGGTCTCGAAGCCGCGGATCGAGCCGAGGCCACCGGCATAGAAGTTCTTGAAGATCGGGAAGCTGCTGCCGTCGAGCGCCCGCGCATAGCCGAGCTCGGCGTTCAAGGCCAGCGTGTACTGCTTGCTCAGCGGGACGTACTGCTGGAACTGGTACTGGCTCCGCAGGTAGCGCAGATCGGAGCTAGTGCCCAGCTCCAGGCTGGCGGTCTGGAAGCGCCCGCGGCTGGGCACCAGGGTGCTGTCGCGGTCGTCGCGCGACCAGCCGACCGTCAAGGGCACGCCCAGCAGGCTGCTCTGCGCGCAGACCACGCTCGGCACCGTGCCCGTGCACTGGAAGTAGTCGAGGTAGGCCTGGGGGGTCGCGGTGTACACGTACGAGCCGTCGACCAGGGTGTAGGTGCCGTTGGCGCCCGGCGTGAACTGGTAGCCCTCCAGCCCGAGGCCGAAGTAGACCGTGTCCAGCTCGCTGAAGGGCACGCCGAACTTGAGCGAGGCGCCGGTGCTGGCCAGCTTGTAGTTGCCGTCGGCCTCGTAGTACGGGCGGGTCACCGTATGGAACAGGCTCACGGTGCGCGAGATGCCGCCCGTCGTGAAGTACGGATCGGTCGCCGCCAGCGAGATCGACTGGTTGTAGGCGCCCCCGCTCACCTGCAGTCCGAGGTAGTTGCCGGAGCCGAACACGTTCTCCTGCGTGATGCCGAAGTTCACCGACAGCCCGGTGGTCGAATAGCCCGCGCCCAGTTGCAGGCTGCCGGTCGGCTTCTCCTTGACCTCGACGGTGAGGTCGACCTGGTCGGTGGTGCCGGGCACCTCCTGGGTGTCGACGCTGACGTCGGTGAAGTAGCCGAGCCGGTCGACCCGGTCGCGCGACAGCTTGATCTTGTCGCCGTCGTACCAGGAGGCCTCGTACTGGCGGAATTCGCGCCGGATCACTTCATCGCGGGTGCGGTTGTTGCCGCCGATGCTGACCCGCCGCACGTAGACCCGGCGCCCCGGCTCCGCCTGCAGGACCATCGTGACGCGGTTGTGGGCGCGGTCGATCTCGGGGCGCGCGTTGACCCGCGCGAAGGCGTAGCCGAAGGTGCTGAAGTAGTCGGTGAAGGCCTTGGTGGTCTGGCTCACCATCTCGCCGTTGTAGGGCACGCCGGGCCGCACGGTCACCAGCGACTTGAACTCCTCCTCGCGCCCGAGGTAGTCGCCCTCGAGCTTGACCGCGGCCACCGCGAATTTCTCGCCTTCGCTGATGTGGATCGAGATCGAGAGGTCCTGGCGGTCGGGCGAGATGGCGACCTGGGTCGAGTCGATCCGGAACTCCAGGTAGCCGCGCGTGAGATAGAAGGAGCGCAGCGACTCGATGTCGGCATTGAGCTTGGCGCGCGCGTACTGGTTGGACTTGGTGTACCAGGCGAGCCAGCCGCCGTCGTCCTGGTTGAACAGGCTCAGCAGGGTCGACTCGTCGAAGGCCTCGTGCCCGATCACGTGCAGTTCCCGGATCCGGGCCGGCTCCCCCTCGGTCACCGTGAAGCTCAGGTTGGCGCGGTTGCGCTCGGTCGGCGTGACCGTGGTGACGATCTGCGCGTTGTAGAGGTTGCGCGTGATGTACTGGCGCTTCAGCTCCTGCTCGGCGCGGTCGGCCAGCGCCTTGTCGTAGGCCCGCCCCTCGGCCACCCCGATCTCGCGCAGGGCCTTCAGGAGCACGTCCTTGTCGAACTCCTTGACGCCGCTGAATTCGACCTCGGCGATGGTCGGCCGCTCCTCGACGATGACCACCAGCACGTTGCCGTTGACGTCGATGCGGACGTCCTTGAACAGGCCGAGGTCGAACAGCGCCCGGATCGACGCCGCGCCGCGCTCGTCGTCGTAGGTCTCGCCGACGCGCACCGGCAGCGACGCGAAGATCGTGCCGGGCTCGACGCGCTGCAAGCCTTCGACACGGATGTCGCGCACCGTGAAGGCATCGACGGCCCAGGCGGTCGTGAACGACGACGCCGCGGCCGCAAGGACGATCAGGCCGCGCACGCGCGAGCCCACGAAGGGAACAGTCATGGAGGGGGCACCCGCGGCGCGAAGGCCGGGGCGGATCGGCAGTGAAGGGAGAGGACCGACTACGGCGAGTCGGG
Source organism: Variovorax davisae (assembly GCF_030316845.1). Taxonomy (GTDB): domain Bacteria; phylum Pseudomonadota; class Gammaproteobacteria; order Burkholderiales; family Burkholderiaceae_C; genus Variovorax; species Variovorax davisae. The sequence continues at coordinate 451,662 of NZ_JASZYS010000002.1, read as the reverse complement.
GAGCGGTGGTGCCTGGACCCCGCGCGCGGCGGGGCGTCGGCGCGCCGTCAGCGCGCCGAAGCGACGAGGGCCCGGTCGGGCCTTGCCCATGCGATGGCGGTGCGCGCGACGGGCGCTTCGGAGGCCAGGCCTGCGGGCGCGGCGGCGCAGGGCACGCCGACCGGGCCGCCCATGATCGGTGCCAGCGTGGAAGCGCTGCGCAAGCACTCCGCCGCCAGCGCGCGGGCGTCGTCGCGCGGCCCGCACGCGCTCAGCACGAAGCCGAGCAGCACCGTGAGCATGCCGGCGAAGAAGCGACGGGTTGGCAGAGAGAAGTTGTGTATCGGCAACAAATTGAGCATCAATCGTCCAAACAATGAGATCGAGTGGTGAATGTGCTCGGTAAATTCGGAGAAAGCTGGTAGCGATCGGCATGCCGATCGTCCGCCAGCACGCTCACCGCCCGCGAGGCGACCTCCCCGGTCAGCGCCGCGCCCATGGCGCAGCGCCGCAGCGCGCGCTCGCGGTGCTCGGCGTCGAGGTCGGCGGGATCGTTCATGAGGGCGGCGGCGACCTCCAGCGCCGCGGCCGCCGCCGCGAGACTGAGGTGCAGGCCGGCCTGGCTGCGCTGGTCGAGGTCGAACTCGCGCAGGCGCTGCGCGGCGGCGGCCGGCGAATCGGACGCGAAGCCGATCGGCCGCGAATGGCCTTCGTCCAGCGGCCGGGTGGCCGTCAGCTCGCCGATGACGCCGATGACGGCCTGCTTGAGGTTTTCGATCCTGACGCCATGTGCGTTCGCCATGTTTTCACTCCTTGCTTGATGGCCCGAATCTACGAGCCAATCAAGGAGGAAAACGGTCGGGCCAGGCCCTCGGCGCGGTGCGCCCGGCGCTACTCCGCGGCCTGCCGCAGCGTCGCCACCACCGGCCGCCGCAGCACCTCGCGCAGTCCCCACCAGCCGGCCGCGAGGGCCAGCGCCGCGCCTGCCAGGGCGCCGGCGATCGGCACCAGCGGTGACGCGGTCCAGGTGAAGTCGAACACGAAGCGCGCCAGCGCCCAGCCGATCGCCGAGGCCACGATGCTGGCCAGGAAGCCGGCCAGCAGCCCGACCCCCGCCAGCTCCGCGCGCTGCACCTGGCGCAGCAGGCTGGCCCGCGCGCCCACCGCCCGCATCACCGCGAACTCGCGCGCGCGTTCCTCGCGGGTCGCGGTGACGGCCGCGAACAGCACCACCAGCCCGGCCGCGAGCGTGAAGCCGAACAGGAACTCGACCGCCCGGATCACCTGGTCCAGCACCCGCTGGACCTGGCCGATGGTGGCGCTCATGTCGACGTTGGTGACGTTCGGGTAGCTGCGCACCAGCGCGTTGTCGAAGCCCTTGACCTCCGGCGCGCGGAAGGCGCCCATGTAGGTCACGGGGACGTCGGCCAGCGCCGCGACCGTGTACATGACGAAGAAATTGGCATGCATCGAGCCCCAGTCGACCTTGCGCAGCGAGGTGATCCGGGCCTCGTTCTGCTGGCCGCCGATGTCGAAGCGCAGGGTGTCGCCGAGCTTCAGGCCCAGCGTCTGGGCCAGCCCTTCCTCGACGCTCAGTTCGCCCGCGGCATCGGGCCTCCAGGCCCCGGCGACGATCTGGTTGTGCGGCGGCGCCTCGGCGCTGTTGCTGAGATTGAACTCGCGGTCGACCAGCCGCTTGGCGCGGTCCTCGGCGTAGTCGTCCGGCGAGACCGGCCGGTCGTTGATCGCCACCAGGCGGCCGCGGATCATCGGGTACCAGTCGAACTTGCGCACGCCGCCGTCACGCAGGCTCTGCTGGAAGGCGTCGCTCTGGTCGGGCATGACGTTGATCACGAAGCGGTTCGGCGCATCGGGCGGCGTGGCCTTGCGCCAGCTCGACACCAGGTCGGTGCGCAGCAGCACGAGCAGGATCAGCGCCAGCAGGCCGACCGCCAGCGCGCTCACCTGCACCACCGCGTAGGCCGGCCGGGCCGAGATCTGGCGCGTCGCCAGCACCAGCCAGCGCGGCGCCGTGGTCTCGTTGACGCTGCGCCGCAGCACCCGGACGGCGAGCCAGCTCAGGAGCGCGAACACCGCCACCGCCACCGCAAAGCCGCCGACCGCGATCAGGCCCAGCTTGAGATCGCTGCTGGCCGCGACCAGCAGCGCCGCGAAGCCGGCCACGCCGATGGTCAGCACGCCGATCGAGGCCGGCTTCAGGCCGCCGACATCGCGCCGGATCACGCGCAGCGGCGGGACCCGGGAGAGTTGCAGCACCGGCGGCAGGCCGAAGGCGAACAGCAGCGTGAGTCCGACGCCGAGACCGAAGGCGACCGGCCACAACGTGGGCGCCGGCAGCGCGCTCTCGACCAGGCCGGCCAACAACAGCACGAAGACGTAGTGCACGCCGTAGCCGATGGCCACCCCCAGCGCGCTGGCGATCAGCCCGATGACGGCGAACTCGAAGGCATACGCGCCGGCGATGGTGCGCTGGCTCTGGCCCAGCACGCGCAGCATCGCGCAGTCGTCGAGATGGCTGGCCGCGAAGCCGCGTGCCGCCAGCGCCACGGCGACGGCCGACAGCAGCGCGGCCAGCAGCGCCACCAGGTTGAGGAATTTCTCGGCCCGGTCGAGCGTCTGGCGCATCTCGGGGCGGCCGCTCTCGAAAGATTCGAGGCGGGCGCCACGCAGTTCGCCCTTCTTGATCGAGGCATCGACCTCGTCGCTGAAGCGCTTGACCGCGGCCGTGTCGCCCGCCACCGCGAAGCGGTAGCTGACGCGGCTGGCCGGCTGCACGAGCCCGGTGCGGGCGATGTCGGCCTGGTTGAGCATCACGCGCGGCGCGAAGCTCATGAAGCCGGCGCCGCGGTCGGGCTCCAGCGTGATCACGCGGGCGATGCGCAGGCCGGCATCGCCGAGCAGCAGCGTGTCGCCTACCTGGAGCGCCAGCGCGTCGAGCAGCGGGCCGTCGACCCAGGCCTCGCCGGGCGCGGGCACTTCGCGCGTCGCCTGCCCCGGGCCTTCGGCGTTGGCCGCGACCTGCACCGCGCCGCGCAGCGGATAGCCGGCTGCGACCGCCTTCAGCGCCACCAGCTTGCTCGCCCCGCCCTGCCCCTCGCTGGCGCGCGCCATGGTCGGGAAGCCGTAGGTGCTGGCGCCCTGCAGCCCCAGGGCCCGCGCGCGCTCGACGAAGGCCGGCGGCGTAGGGTTGTCGCTCGCCAGCACCGCGTCGCCGCCGAGCAGCTGGCGCGCGTCGCGCTGCAGCCCGCCCTTGAGCCGGTCGGCGAAGAAGCCGACCGCGGTCAGCGCCGCCACCGCCAGCAGCACGGCGACGATCAGGAGACGGAGTTCACCGGCGCGCAGGTCGCGCCAGAGCGTGCGCCAGCCGAGGCGAAGAAAGGCATTCATGGGCCCGACGATAGCCGATGACGGATTCGCCGGTGTCCCGCCGGGGATGCCGCCGGCCGCCGGCCGTCACAGCCGCCAGGCGACCTGGAGCCCCTCGTAGATCGCTTCCTCCACGGTTCTGGGCGCAAGGCAATCGCCGATGGCGTGGATCTCGGGGGCCATGCCTTCCGATTCGAGGAACAGGCGGTCCTCCGGCAGGTGTCCCTGGCTCAGCACCAGGGTGTCGACCTCCTCGACCACCAGCGGCGCATCGCTCGCGATGTGCTGCATGTAGACGGAGCGCCCCTCGTAGCCGTAAAGCCGGGCGTAGCAGAGGATGTCGACGCCCAGGCGGTGCAGCTGGGCCACGATGTCGTCGCGGACGTAGGAGGGCAGCGATTCGCCGGCATGGGTGCCGTTGACGGCCAGCCTGACCTTGCAGCCGTTGCGAGCCAGCAAGGTCGCCACGCCCGAGCCGATCCAGTCGGAGCGCCAATCCGCCACCAGCACCGACGAACCGACCTCGACCTGGGCGCGCAGGACCTGCCAGCAATCGACGACTTGCAGCTCGCCGCTGCCAATGAGCTCCGGCGTGCGCGGACGGGCGCCGGTGGCGAAGACCAGCGCGTCCGGCGACTCCCTCGCGATCCGCTCCCGGTCGACCCGGACGCCCTTGATCACGCGCACGCCCGAATGCGCGAGTTCGCGCAGCAAGTTGGTTGTCACCCCGCCGAACTCCGCGCGGCCCGGCAACAGTTGCGCCAGCCCGACCTGCCCGCCGAGCGCCTGTGCCGCCTCGTAGAGCGTCACCGCGTGGCCTCGCTGCGCGGCCACGACCGCAGCCTTCATGCCCGCAGGGCCGCCACCGATCACCATCACGCGTTTCGGCTTCGGACTGCGGCGGACGGTTCCGTACCGGAGCTCACGGCCGGTCTCGGGCTGCTGGATGCACGAGATGGGGAAGCCGCGCTGGAACCGGCCGATGCAGGACTGGTTGCAGGCGACGCAGGCGCGGATGTCGTCGGACCTGCCCAGGCGCGCCTTGTTCGGCATCTCGGGGTCGGCGATCAGCGCCCGCGTCATGCCGCACATGTCGGCCTGGCCGGCGCCGAGGACGGCCTCCGCCTCCTGCGGCTGGTTGATCCGGCCCGCCAGCAGCACAGGCTTGGAGAGCGCCGCCTTGAATCGCGCGCCCGCCGGCGCTAGATAGGCATTCGGGATGGTCATGGGCGGGACGATGTGGACCGCGCCGCCCAGGGAAGCCGATGTGCCGAAGGTGAGGCCGAAGAAGTCGACCCGATCCTGGAGCGCGACGCAGGCGGCCAGGGCGGCCTGTTCCGTGAGGCCGTCTTCATCGTGTTCGCCCGCCGAGATGCGAAGACCGACCACGAAGTCATCGCTGGTCGCGACGCGCACGGCATCGAGCACCTGGGCCAGGAACTGCAGCCGATTCTCGTCGCTGCCCCCGTACTCGTCCTCCCGGTGATTGACGCTCGGGTTGAGGAATTGGGAGGGCAGATAGCCGTGGCTGGCGACGATCTCGACGCCATCGAGCCCGGCCGCAAGAACCCGCCGCGCACCCGCCGCATAGCCGGCCACGATGTCGCGGATCATGGCGCGGCTCAAGGGTCGCGGCACGACGCGGAAGCGTTCGTTCGGCACGGCGGACGACGAGTACGCCACGGCCTGCAAGCCATCCGCCGTTTCCATGACCTCCCGCCCCGGATGGAAGAGCTGCGCGAACACCGCGCAGCCTTCTGCATGACAGGCCTGGGCGACGCGCCGGTAGCCTTCGATGCAGTCGTCGTCGGTGGCCATCAGGCTGCGGGCGGTGTAGCGCGCCGTCTCGTGAATGCCCGCGACCTGCATGATGATCAGGCCCGCGCCACCCCGGGCCCGCGCCGCGTGATAGGCCACCAGTTCATCGCTGACCCGGCTGTCGATCGGCAGCACCGTGTCGTGCCCGGTGGACAGGATCCGGTTCTTGATGGAGAGGCCGCGGACCTTCAGCGGCGAAAAAAGACGGGGGAAGGAAGGACCGGTCATGGGGTCGTGCACCTCGTTGCTTCTAGCCCGCGAAGAGCGCCGAGTACTGTCGGAGCGTGGCCTGGTAGTTGTCTGCCCACCACCGGGTGTCCACCTTGCATTGAACGGCCATGTTCTCCGGGCTTCCCGGATTGCTTTGGCGAATGTCCTCGGGACTCGCCGTCGTGGCCTGGTGGGTGGTCGGCCCCACCCCCAGCTGGCGCAGGAGCACCAGTTGCGGTTCCACCGTCTGGACGAAGGCCAGGAAGCGCCATACGTCGTCGCCCGCAGGATTGCCTTTGGGGACCGACCACGCGTCATTCGCGGCAACGCCTTCATGCCAGGTGAAGTCGATCGCGCCGGCCGTCTCCTTGCGCAGCAAGGTGGCACGCGAATGCCAGATCGAGGCCATGCTCACCTCGCGCTGGCGGACCATCTGCTGGCTCTCGGCACCGGAGTCCCACAGGATCACATGGGACTTGAGCGCCTCGAGCCTGCGCAACGCGCGCGGCACGTCCATCGGAAACACCTGGTCCTTCGCGACGCCGTCCGCCATCAACGCGGCTTCGAGCGCGCCGCCCATCCATTTCCACAGGGCTCGCTTGCCGGGAAACTTCTCCACATCCCAGAAGTCGCTCCAGGCGCGCGGCGGGTTCTTGCCGAATCGCCTGGCGTCATAGGTCAGGACGTGGCTGACCAGGTAGGCCGGGACACCGAACTCGCTGGCGGTGCCTGGCAACTGGTCCCGGCCCACGATGGCGTAGTCTATAGCCCGCAGGTAGCCCTGCTTGCCGAGGCTGATCGCGCTGAAGGCGTCGATCGCCATGGCGTCCCACACGGTGCGCTGGTTGTCGACCATTGCCTTGATCTTGCCCTCCAGCGGGCCGACATCGAACACCACGGCGCTGCCGGTGGCCTTGGCATAGGGCGATCCGAACGCCGCCTTCATCGCCTTGGTGGAGTCCCCGCCCCAGTTGGCGACGACGATCTCCTTGGCGGCGGCCAGGCTCTTCGAGGCCGCGCCGAGCAGCAGGGTCGGCGCGATGCCCGCCGCTGCGCAGGCACGGATGAATTCGCGGCGCCCCGCCGGGGTTCGGGGCCGCAGGACCCTCGCCTGTTCGATCAGCTCCAGCAGATACTTCTCGTTCATCTCAGTCTCCCTTTTTGTCTTTCAGATGTCCGTGCCAGTTCGACGGCGGGCCTTCCTGCCCGCCCGCACGGCATGCACGAGCATGGCCACGCAAGTCAGCAGGATGAACACGCTCGAGACGGCGGCGATGGACGGATTGACGTTGTCCCGGATGCCGTCCCACATGCGGCGCGGCAGGGTGACGATGGCGCGACCCGAAATGAACAGCGTCACCACCAGCTCGTCCCATGACAGGATGAAGGCGAACAAGGCCCCCGATGCGATGCCGGTGCGGATCGACGGGACAATGACGTGCCACAGGGTCTGCCAGGTGTTGGCGCCCAGATTCCTGGCAGCCAGCTCGATCTTCCGGCCCAGGGTCGACAGCGACGCCGACACCGTGACCACCACGTAGGGGACGTTCAGGATCGCATGGGCGACGACCAGGCCCACATAGCTGTCCAACAGCCGCAGGTCGGCCCAGAGCTTGTAGAACACCAGGGCGGAGACGATGGGCGGGACGATCATCGGCAGCAGCAGGAACACCCTCACGGCCTCGCTGGCACGCGACGAGATCTTCCACAGGCCGATGGCCGAAAGCGTCCCCAGCACCACCGCGATCGCGGACGAAGCCACCGCCACGACGAAACTCTGGGCCATGCTGCCGCGCCACTCCTCGTCCTCGAAGATCTGCCGATAGTGGCGCAGCGAGACCTCGTCCTGCGGCATCGACAGGTATTCGTGCGGCGTGAGCGACACCGGGAATGCCACGAGGATGGGGACGACCAGCAAGGCGATGAAGCACCACGCCGCGCCGACGACCAGCCTGGACTGCCACTTCGAAGAAGCATTCATTGCCTGTTCCTCACTTGGCGCCGAACAGCTGGCGGACGTCGAGGACCGGGCCACCAGCGCCAGGATCGACAGCACCGCCATCAGCAGGATGGCCGCGAGCGCCGTCGCCAGGCCCCAGTGGGTGAGCGTCAGCATCTCCATGTTGATGTACTCCGAGACCATCACCGTCCTGCCGCCGCCCAGGATCACCGGCGTGACGAAGAAGCCGAGCGAGAAGATGAAGACCAGGATGCCGGCGCCGGCGATCCCCGGCAGGGACATGGGCAGATAGACGCGAAAGAACGTGGTCCAGCCGCCCGCCCCCAGTCCTCGCGCGGCCCGCACGAACACCGGATCGATGCCCTGGAGGTTCGAGAACATCGGCAGCACGGCGTAGGGGACCATGTAGTGCACCATGCCGATCACGACGCCGACCTCGCTGCGCACCATGGCGATGGGATCGCCGATGACCCCCAGCGCCATCAGGGCGCTGTTGACGGGGCCCGTATCCCCCAAGGCATAGACCCATGCGAAGGCCCGGATCAGCACGGAGATCCAGAACGGCAGCAGCACGCCGAACATCATCGCGAGGCGCTGCCGCGGGCCGACATGGACCAACGCATAGGCGATCAGGTAGCCGATCAGCACGGCCAGGAGCGTGGTGAACAGGCAGATCCGCAAGGTCCTGGCCAGGATCCTCAGGACGGCGGGGGTCGTGAAGATTTCGCGGTAGTTCTGCAGGCCGACAGCCGGTTCGGAAAGGCTGATCCACAGCACATGGAGCAGCGGCAGCAGGTACACGACGACCAGCATCGCGACCACCGGCGCGATCAGCAGCCAGTATCGGTCCCACGGGAGCCTGGCCGGCCGCGCCGACGGGCCGGCAGGCGAGACTGCGCTTGCACCGTTCATGGCGACGGGCCTTCCAGCACGGGATGCGCCGCGTCCTCGTCCCAGGTGATGTGAAGCTGCTTGCCGAGTTCGGGTGCCACCGGGGATTGCCAGGCCGGCGCGGTCACCAGGACGGTCCCGAGATCGTCGGTGCGCAGCGTGTAGTGGAAATAGGAGCCGAAATAGTTGAAGTGCGCCAGCACGCCGGTCAGGCGGTTCACCTTGTCCACCGGCTCCCGCTCGCAGAGGCTGATCTTTTCGGGCCGCAGCGCCAGCACGATCCGGTCGCCCGACTGGCCCGCGCCGGCGATCTGTCGGAACCTTCGCTGCCCGGCCTGGTAGACGACGGCTTCCCCATCGCGCTCGACGACCGCGCCTTCGATGAAGTTGCTGTCTCCGAGAAAGCTGGCGCAGAAGCGATTGACGGGCCGCTCATAGAGTTCGTCGGGCCGCCCGATCTGGACCAGCCGGCCGTCGCACATGATGGCGATGCGCCCCGACATCGAGAGCGCTTCTTCCTGGTCGTGGGTGACGAAGAGAAAGGTGGCGCCCAGGCGCTCGTGCAAGGCCTTCAGTTCGATCTGGACTTCGGCCCGCAGCTTGCGATCGAGCGCGCCGAGCGGCTCGTCGAGGAGCACGATGTCCGGCTCGAAGACCAGCGCACGCGCCAGGGCCACGCGCTGCTGCTGGCCGCCGGACAGCTGCTTCGGAAGTCGGTCGGCCAGGTGGTCGAGGCGGACCATTTCCATGGCGTTCCTGACGCGTTCTACCGCCGTGCTGCCGCCGATGCCCCGCACCCGCAACGGAAAATGGATGTTCTCCGCCACGGTCATGTGCGGAAAGAGCGCGTAGCCCTGGAACACCATGCCGAAGTTCCGGCGCTCGGGCGGAAGGTCGACGATGCTCCGGCTGCCGACGCGAATGTCGCCCGATGAAGGCTGCTCGAAGCCCGCGACCATCATCAGCAAGGTCGACTTGCCGGACCCGGAGGGGCCGAGAATCGTCAGGAACTCGCCATGGGGCACATCGATGGAGGTTGCATGGAGTGCCACCACATTGCCGTAGCGCTTCGACACCGCGTCGATGCGGAGCGCGTGCGCCGTGTCTTTCGAATTCATGGGTCTCCCCCGGGGGTCCGCCGAACGCCACGTTCAGCAGCAGTAAGAGGACGCGTCGCCGACCAGGCGACGAACGGATCTCCAGGCCAGGTCCACCACCGCATCGGAACTGGCGATGTCGTATTGGCGGCAGGTCCTGGCCCGGATGTGTTCCGGGGGCAGTCGCAGCGCCGCGCCGCCTGCCATTGCCTGCACCTGCGCCTGGCAGGCGCGCTCGAGGAAATAGATCTGGTCGAAGGCCTGCGCGATCGACCGGCCCACGGCCAGCAGGCCGTGGTTGCGCAGGATCATCGCCATGTGCGGCCCCAGATCCCGGACCAGGCGCTCGCGCTCGTCGAGATCGAGGGCGATGCCTTCGTAGTCGTGGTAGCCGAGCCTTCCGTAGAACTTCAGCGCATGCTGGCTGAGTGGCAGCAAGCCGTCGTGCTGGGCCGACACCGCGATGCCGGCGGCGGTGTGCGTGTGGATGACGCAGGCGACATCCTCGCGCGCGGCGTGGATGGCCGAATGGATCGTGAACCCGGCGGCGTTGACGCCATCGTCGGGCTCGCCCCCATCGACCCGGCGGCCGTCGAGGTCGATCCTGACCAGATCGCGGGCGCGCATCTCATGGAACAGCACGCCATAGCGATTGATCAGGAACTGCGGCGCGGCGCCGGGAACGCGCGCGGAGATGTGCGTGTCGATCAGGTCGGTCATTCGGAAATGCGCGACCACGCGGTACAAGGCGGCCAGTTCGCAGCGCGCCTGCCATTCGGCCTCGGTGCAGTGCCCGATCGCCATGCTTGTCTTTGTTGTCATTCCTCTCCCCTGTTCCATGCGCCCGCGGCGCCCTGCTCAATAGCTCGGCGGCGTCACGACCCAGATCACCACCGTCTGCACCGCCCCGTTGTTCCTGTAGCGATGCGGGACGGAGCTCTTGAAAGAGAAGCTGTCCCCTTCTTCGCAAACGAAATGCTCGTCGCCTACCCAGAACTCGAGTGCGCCGGCCAACACGACGCCGGCTTCTTCGCCCTCATGGAAGTAGCTGGTCTCGCCGCTTCCCGAGCCCGGCTCGAAGACCGACATCAGCAACTCGAGTTCGCCCTCGAGACTTGGCGACAACAGATGGTCGGTGACGCCGTCGGCATAGCTCAGCTTTCGGCGGTCCGCCTTGCGAACCACCATCTTTCGGTGCGAAGCCGCATTCGTCTCGTGAAAGAAGAAATTGATCTTGACGCCGAGCGCTTCGCCGAGGGCCTGCAGTTCCGCGACCGAGGGCTTGGTGAGGTTGCGCTCCAGCTTGCTGAGGTAGGCCACGGAGCGGCCGATGCGCCGGGACAGGTCCGCGAGCGTCATTCGCCTGGCCTTGCGCAAGCCCCGGATGTCTTCGCCGATGCGTTCGTCGTCCAACGCGCCCGTGGAACGCTCGGTGCCTGCGCGCGCCGCCGGCTGCGCCGTCGGGGCCTTGGGGGTGTTTTTCCGCTGGGCCATGAGTGCGCCCATCGTAGGCGCGTCAGGAAAAATTCTCCTGGCTATTTTCCCCTAAGAAAATTTGATGAGCTTTTTTTCCAACAGGATGTAAGTCCTCGCGGGGGGCGAGCCCGTCAGGCCGACGATGACGAGAGCAAGGCCGGCTGCAGCACCAGCCGCTGCACCCCCGCGAAGCAAAGGAAGCGACGGTTCGTCGCCCGCCCGATCGCGCACAGCCCGACCCGCTGCGCGACCTCGTGGCCCATCTGCGTGATGCCGCTGCGCGAAACGACGATCGCCACGCCCATCTGCGCCGACTTGATCACCATCTCGCTGGTCAGGCGGCCGGTGGTGTAGAACACGCGCCCGCCGGCCAGCCGCGGCTGCATCGCGATCCAGCCGGCGATGGTGTCGATCGCGTTGTGGCGCCCCACGTCCTCCACGAAGCACTGCATGCAGGCCTGGTCGCCCTCCTCCAACGTGAACAGGGCGCAGCCGTGCACCGAGCCGGCCGACTTGTAGGTGCTCTCCTGGAGGCGGATCGCGTTGACCAGCGCATAGAGCTGGGCCTGGGTCATGCGGGTGTCGGGCAGTTGCAGGCTGTCGATACCGGCCATGAGTTCGCCGAACACGCTGCCCTGCCCGCAGCCCGTGGTGACCACCTTCTTCGCGGTCCGTTCCTCGATGCGGTCGATGCCGGCATGGGTCTTGACGGCCGCGGCGCCGACCTCCCAGTCGACCGTGACCGACTCGACGTCGGCCGCGGATTCGATCAGGCGCTGGTTCAGCAGGTAGCCCAGCACCAGCAGCTCCGGCTGCGCGCCCAGGGTCATGAGCGTGACCAGTTCGCGCCGGTCGACATAGATCGTCAGGTCGCGTTCGGCAGGAATCGACACCCGGCTCGACGCCCCCTGCTCGTCGACCACCTCGACCTCGCGCGTGAGCGGTGCCCGCGCCTGCGTCAGCCGCGGAAGGGCCGCTGCCGCGGCCGACGGAGATTGAAGATTCACCATGCAGGGACGATAGCCGAAGCCCGCGCACCCGTGGCCGAGTCACATCCTGAAGCAAGCTCGGCACGGATTTCGTGACAAAGGTCCGCACGAAAACGAAACCTTAGTTCTCATTTTCCGGGCTTGACCGGTTTCTGCGCTCCAATGGACGCATTCCACCGGAGATCCCCCCATGAGCTACTACGAACACCTTCACGCACTCGAATCGCTCGAGGTGACCGTGTCCGAGCTGCTGATGGCGACCCCGGACATGAGCGATCCGCTGCTCGACCCCTCGGTCCACCAGGTGCTCAGGCTGCTGCGCGACCAGCATGGGATGGAGGCCGCTTTCGCCTGCGAGTTCGTCGACGGCCGCCTGGTCTCGCACCGCCGGCAGGACGCGCAGCGCGCCCAGTTCATCGACGAGCAGGCCGAGCCGCTCGAACTGGCTTTCTGCAAGCAGGTGCTGCGCGCCAAGGTACCCGCGGGCTGCTACCTGAGCGCACCGGTGGTGCTGGCCAACGGTGCGATCTACGGCACCTTCTATTCGTTCAGCTTCAATCCCGATCCGGCGCTGGAGGCGCGCGACCTCAAGAAGCTGGAGCTGGCCGCGCAACTGGCGGCCCGGCTGATCGCCGAACGCCGCCAGGCGACAGCCATGCCGGCCCAGGCGATGGCGCCGCAAGGCCGGCCGATGGCGGCGCAGTACGCCTGAGCCCTGAAGGTCAGCGGGCGAACACGCGGCGCTCGGGCAGGCGCCGGTTCACGCTGCGCGCCATCGACGCATCGATCCCCACGAGCTCGCCCGGCTGGGTCATGAGCCGAAGCGCATCGACCGGCGGCAGGGCGCGGCTGTAGAGAAAGCGCAGCTGGCAGTCGCCGACCACGATCGCGTCGCCGTTGACCAGGGCGTGCATCCTGACCTTCTCGTTGTTGACGTAGGTGCCGTTGCGGCTGCCCATGTCGGTGAGCATGAAATGCTCGCCGGTCCACTCGATCGCCGCGTGATGCCGGCTCACGCGCTGGCTGTCGATGCAGACGCTGTTGCTGCCGGACCGCCCGATGGTGGTGATCGGACTTGCGATGTTGACCTGGCGCACGCTGCTGTTTCGAGCCAGGATGATCAGTCTTGCCATACCCCGTTCCTGTGGTTCATTGAACTGGGATCGAGCTTAGGACTTAAGTGCGCCTTCGAAAGAAGGAAACAGAAGGCTTAATCCATTCCTGTTCGTTTCAGGGGCGTCAAGTTTTGGCATCCGGCGCCCGGCCGGCCGCGTAGCGCACGCCGCGGGGGGCCCGGCAGAGGCCCCACAGCCGCAGGCCGGCCAGCTGGGCGACCTGCACGCCCATCGCCGTCGGCGCCGAGATGGTGGCGATCGCGGCGATGCCGAGGCGCGCGCACTTGCGCACCAGTTCGTGGCTGCCGCGGCTGGACAGGACGACGAAGCCGGGCTCGCTGAGCCGGCCGGCGCGCGCCAGCGTGCCGAGCAGCTTGTCGAGCGCGTTGTGGCGGCCCACGTCTTCCAGCACGTCGGTCAGCTCGCCGCCCAGGGTGGCCCAGCCGGCCGCGTGGATCGCGCCTGCCTCGGCATTGAGCACCTGGCGCGCCGGCAGCGCCGCGAAGGCACGCAGCACCGTCGGCAGGTCGACCCGCTCGATCCAGGCGCGCCGCGCGACCGGGGGGCTCTGCAGGTCGAGGGCCGCGAAGCTCTCGACGCCGCAGATGCCGCAGCCGGTGCGCCCGGCCATGCTGCGCCGGCGGCCCTTGAGCCGCTCGAAGCTGCGCGCCGAAATCTCCAGGTGCACCTCGATGCCGTCGATGCCTTCGGGCAGGCCGGCCTCGCGCGCATCGACCCGCCGCTGCGAGATGCCGCGGCAGTCGCGCACGTGGTCGAGGATGCCCTCGCTGAGCGCGAAGCCGAGGGCGAAGGCCTCCAGGTCCTGCGGGGTGGCCATCATCACCGCGTGCGAGACGCCGTTGAAGACCAGCGCCACCGGCACCTCGGTCGCCAGCACGTCGCCGCGCGCCAGGCCCGCCGCCGGCGCACCGGCCTCGCCGAACACGCGCACGCTCCGGTGCGACAGCGGCGCCAGGGCCTCGACCTCGACCTCGACCTCGACGTCGGGGTCGACCAGGGCGCTCGTCACAGCGGCCCCGCCGCGTGCGGCAGCAGCACCACCGGGATCGACTTGGACGCCGGCGTGCCGGCCTCCAGCGCCACCGAGTCCAGCGGCACCAGGGGATTGGTCTCGGGGTAGTAGGCCGCGAGGTTGCCGCGCGGAATGTCGTAGGCCACCAGCTTGAACCGGTCGGCCCGGCGTTCCTGGCCGTCGTCCCAGACGGTGTGGATGTCGACCCAGTCGCCGTCCTTCAGCCCCAGCGCCCGGATGTCCTCGGCATGGATGAAGACCACCCGGCGCTGGCCGAAGACCCCGCGGTAGCGGTCGTCGTGGCCGTAGATGGTGGTGTTGTACTGATCGTGCGAGCGGGTGCTCAGCAGCGTGAACACCACCGTGTCGGTCCGCCGGGCGCGCGCCCGGTGCGAGGGCGTGTCCTGCGGCACCGCATGGGTGAAGAAGACGGCCTTGCCGGCCGGCGTGGCCCAGTCGCGCCGGGCGGCTGGATTGGGCAGGCGGAAGCCGCCCGGGGCGGCGACCCGGCGGTTGAAATCCTTGAAGTCGTCGAACACCGCCTCGATCCGGTCGCGGATGCGCCCGTAGTCCTCGATCAGCGCCAGCCAGGGCGTGCGGCTGCGCGCCCCCAGCGTGGCGGCGGCCAGCCGCGCCACGATCGCCGGCTCCGACAGCAGGTGCTCCGAGGCCGGCGCGTTGATGCCCACCGAGATGTGGACCATGCTCATCGAGTCTTCGACCGTCACGCCCTGCAGGCCGCCGGCCTGGCGGTCGACCTCGGTGCGGCCCAGGCAAGGCAGGATCAGCGCCTCGCGCCCGTGCACCACGTGGCTGCGGTTGAGCTTGGTCGTGACGTGCACCGTGAGATCGCAATGGCGCAGCGCCCTCCAGGTCTCGTGGGTGTCGGGCGTGGCGGCGGCGAAGTTGCCGCCGAGCGCGAAGAAGACCTTGCCGCGGCCGTCGCGCATGGCACGGATCGACTCCACCGTGTCCCAGCCGGGCTGGCGCGGCGGCTCGAAGCCGAAGACGTCGCGCAGCCGGTCCAGCAGTTCGGCGGGCGGCTTCTCCCAGATGCCCATGGTGCGGTCGCCCTGGACGTTGCTGTGGCCGCGCACCGGGCAGGCGCCGGCGCCGGGCCGGCCGATGTTGCCGCGCAGCAGCAGCAGGTTGACCAGCATCTGTATCGTGGCGACCGAATCGACGTGCTGCGTGATGCCCATGCCCCAGCAGACGATCGCCCGCTCGGCCTGGCGGTAGACCTCGGCGGCGGCCCGGATCTGTGCCTCGGACAGCCCCGACTCGCGCACCAGCAGCGCCCAGGATTCGGCCCGCAGGTCGGCCGCCAGGGCCTCGAAGCCCACCGAATGCGCGGCGATGAAGGCGTGGTCGAGCGTCGGCTCGCCGGCGTCCTCGCACTCGACCAGGTGCTTCATCATCCCCTTGACCAGCGCGAAATCGCCACCGACGCGCAGCTGGAAGTAGTGGGTGCTGATCGGCGTCGAGCCGAGCGTCGCCATCTCGAGCTTGTCCTGCGGGTCGGCGAAGCGCTCCAGGCCGCGCTCGCGCAGCGGATTGAAGCTCACGATCTTGGCGCCGCGCCGGTGCGCCGCGCGCAACTCGCCCAGCATGCGCGGATGGTTGGTGCCCGGGTTCTGGCCGAAGATGAAGATCGCATCGGCGTGCTCGAAGTCCTCCAGCGTGACGGTGCCCTTGCCGACGCCGATCTGCGGCCGCATGCCGCTGCCGCTGGGCTCGTGGCACATGTTGGAGCAGTCGGGGAAGTTGTTGGTCCCGTACTCGCGCACGAACAGCTGGTAGAGGAAGGCGGCCTCGTTGCTGGCCCGGCCCGAGGTGTAGAAGATGGCCTGGTTCGGATCGGGCAGCGCCTGGAGATGGCGGGCGATCAGCGCGAAGGCGTCGTCCCAGTCGATCGGCACGTACTTGTCGCTCGCGGCATCGTAGGCCATCGGATGCGTCAGCCGGCCCTGGTCCTCGAGCCAGAAGTCGCTCTGCGCGGCCAGCTGCCTGACGGTGTGCTGCGCGAACAGCTCGGGCCCGGCCCGGCGGGCGGTCGCCTCGGCCGCCACGGCCTTGGCACCGTTCTCGCAGAACTCGAAGGTCGAGGCATGGTTGCGGTCGGGCCAGGCGCAGCCGGGGCAGTCGAAGCCATCGGGCTGGTTGGCCGACAGCAGGGTCTTGGCCCCCTTCAGCGCGATGCTCTGCGCCCGCAGTGCCCGGGTCACGCTGCGCAGCGCGCCCCAGCCGCCGGCCGGCCCCTTGTAAAACTCGATTCTCTGTTCCTGCATGGCCGGCAGTGTTGGCGGCCGCCGCTGCAGCGTCAAATTGAATCGGGACATGCCGCGATTCAAAACGGAAATGATGCGGCCCGCGCGGCCGCATCCCCGGCCGGCGGGCGGTCAGTGCGTCAGGCGGCCGCGCATCGCCGCCGGATGGCCCGCCAGCCCGAACGACTTGCCGGTGTCGACCAGCGTGTCGCCATCGACCCGCAGGATCGAGATGTCCTGGTCGATGAAATTGCCCACATACAGGTACTTGCCGTCGGCGCTGAACACCGCGCCCTCGGGCAGCCCGCGCACCACCACTTCGTTGCCGCGCGTGACCTTCTTGCCGTCGATCTTGAGCGCCACCACCGAACCGTTGCGGTTGTAGAAGTAGGCGTTCTTCGCCGAATTGCTGCCGCGCAGGATCACCGCCACCGCCATCTTGCCGGTCGGGCTCACGGCCAGGCCCTCGGGGCCGTCGCCGACCACCACCTTGTCGATGACCCGTGGCGGCACGGCCTCGAGGTCGATGACGCTGACCGTGTCGACCTGGCCATCGGAGGCGCCCGCGTTGCCGTTGTCGGCCGTCAGCGCGAGCCTGCCGTCGGGCGTCACGTCGACGTTGTAGGGCCAGAGGCCGGCGGCCAGGTCGACCTTGCCGTAGCTGACCTTCTCGCCGACGACATCGAGCAGCGCGATCTTGTGGTTGGGGAACTTGGCCGCGAGCGCGCGCCGCCCGTCGGGCGTGAAGCGCACGTGCGACACCGATTCGCCCATCGCGACGGTGTCGATCAGCGTGACCTTCTGACCGGCGATGCGCAGCACGCTGACCGAGTTGTCGGCCCGGTTCGCAACCAGCGCCAGGGTGCCGGCGCGGTTGATCGCGAGGCCCGAAGGCTGCTTGCCGACCACGATCGTGTCGATCAGCTTCGGCGGCGAGGCGGCCAGGTCGATCACGAACAGGCGGTTGTCGGGCACCTGCCTGCGCACGCCGTTCTCCTCGACCACGTTGAGCGAATTGGCGACCAGCGCGAGCCGCTCGTCGGCCGTGATCGCGAGGTTGGTCGGCGGCCCGGCGATGGTGTTGTCGAGCGCCAGGGTGCCCAGCGATCGCGGCGCCAGCGGATCGGTACCGATGTCGATCACCTGCACGCTGTCGCGGCCCTGCGGCGCGAGCTGCACCACGCCGGCATCGTTCCACGACTGCTTCTCGTCGTTGGCGACCAGCATCAACTGGCGCTGCGAGGGTGCGGCGGCGGTGCCGGCGCAGCCCGACAGGGCAATCGCCAGGGCGGCGGAAGAGAAAAGAAACAAGAGGCGGGTTCGCATGGGCAGTGTCTCCGTGTTGTGGTTCGTCGGCAGGTCGGCATGGCGCTTCACCAGGTGTACTTGCCACCCAGTCGCAGGGTCGTGGCGCTGTAGCCCTGGCTGCCCCATTGGTAGCCCAGGTTGCCCCAGCCGGTCCAGCCCCGGCCCAGGTCGGCGTTGACGCCCACCTTCGCCTCGTAGCGGTCCTTCGGGTACATGTCCTTGAGCGCGACGCTGTTGAAGGCCAGCGCGTTGTCCACGCTGTCGTGCCACCAGTTGAGCGTCAGGTAGGGTTGGGTGCGCCGGCCCGCGTCGTTCACCCAGGTGCGCTGCGTGCGCATGCCCAGGCGCGAGATCCAGCCGCTGCCGTCGCTGCCGTCGATGCGCGTGCCGTTGACCTCGGCGAAGCCGTCCTCGCTGTACCGGATGTAGATCAGCTGGGCCTGCGGCTCGACCACCCAGTCGCTGTTCTCGCGGATGCGCATCGCATAGCCGGTCTCGCCCGACAAGGTGAGCACGCGCGAGTCGTAGCGCACCTCGGGCAGGGTGTCGCCCTGCACCGTGTTCTTGAACCAGCCGTAGCTGGCCCAGGCATCGGCATACCAGCCGAGCTTGTTGTCGTCGTTCTGGTACCAGGTGCCGTAGGCGCCCAGGTTCCAGCCGTCGGTCTTGCCGCGGGCCTGGGCCGGGTTGCCGGCCGCGGTGGCGTCGCTCCTGGCTTCGCCGTAGCCCAGCATGCCCCCCAGGTGCAGGCGGCCCGTGTCGCCCCCGACCGACCAGCGCGCGATGTCGCCGCCGCCCTGGACCAGCGAGCTGTCGGTGTCGACATCGAAGGTGCCGTCGCGGGAGGTCGAATCGACCTTGCGGCCGACCACCCGCAGCCAGGCCGAGCGGCGCTTGTCGTCGGGCTCGTCGAAGCGCTGGGTCTCGATCCACTGCGGCTCGCCCAGCCGGTCGTGCAGGCTGTGCAGGAACAGGCCGCCCGCCTGCCGTTGGTTGCCCAGGTAGGCACCGATCTCGGGGCGGTAGAGCGGCACCACGATCGGCGGCACGATGTCGGGGTTCGGCGGCGGCACGGGCGGCGGCACCGGCGGAACGATCTCGCGCTGCGAGCGCAAGTACCAGGCTTGCGGGTTGCTCGCGTCGAGGCTGCTTCGGAACAACTGGTACTCGTAGGGCCCCGCGACCACGCGGCTGCCGAGGACGAAGGCACCGGCGGCCGTGCTGCCGCCGTTGATCGCGTCGACCACCTGGATGCCGTTGCTCAGCGTCACGGCGCCGACGCCGCCGGCGTTGGTGATGCGCAGTCCGGTCAGGCCGGTGGCGGTGCCGCCGTTGATGACCAGGCGGTCCGACGGCGAGCCATCGCCGCCAAGGACGGTGTTGAGCCCCAGCGTGCCGCCCTGCCCCACGTAGTTCGCCACGCTCAGGGTCTTGAAGGCGCCGGCCGACGGCGGCGTGAAGGCCACCAGACCGGCGTTGCTCAGCGTCTGGGTGAGGACCGAGTTGCCGGTCACGTTCCAGCTGCTCGCCGCATCGACCGCGACGTTGGTGATGCCCAGGGCGGCGCCGCTCCAGCGCGAGCCGGTGGCCAGGCCGATGTCGACCCGGCTTTGCGCGTCGGCCCTGGCGTCGCCGGTCAACACGCTGGCGCCGGATGCGTCCAGCCGCAGGAAGGTCGCTTGCGTCCCGAAGCTGTTGGCGAAGGCATCCAGCAGCAGGCCGCTGCCTCCGCTGGCGACCGCGCCGTTCGACAGCTTGAGGTTCAGCGGCCCCTCGACTTCGATCGCGGTGGCCGCGGCGCTGACCAGGGAGCCGCCCGACAGGCTGACGTTGTTGACCAGGGCCGGCGTGTCGTTGTCCGAGTAGAGGCCCACCGTTCCGGCACCCTGGGCCAGCACCGCGGTGTTGGTCAGGGCGATCGAGGACGGGCCGTTGAAAGCTGCCGCCAGCAGCGCGGCACCCCCGCCCGTGGTCGTGACACGCGAATCGCGGGCCGTGATCGCGCCGTTCGAGTCGGCCTGCAGGCCGATCGAGATGCTGCCCGTGGTGCTGATCGTGTTGTCGATCAGGTCGATGGTGCTCGGGGTCGCGCTGGCGGAGCCGGCGAAGGCGCCCACGCCCCGGGCCGGGCTGACCTCGACGGTCGTCCCGGTGCTGGTGATCGCGCCCGCGTTGGCCAGCAGCCCGCCGATCGGCAGGCCGCTGGTCACGCCGAAGATCGAGCGCACCGGTCCGTCGACCGTCACGAGGTAGGCGGTGTTCAGCGTGTAGTAGGTCGGGTTGGTGGTGGCGTCGATCCGCAGCAGGCTGCGGCCCGACAGCGCAATGCGCGATCCCGGGCGCGCCCAGGCGCCGGCCGCGGCGTTGGCACCCTGCACCGTCAGGTCCTCGAGGGCGATCGAGCCGCCGTTGAGCGCCACCAGGCCGCTGCTCGCCGCGAAGCCGTCGGGCGCGGCCGCCAGGTTGACCGCCAGGCCGCGCCCGAGGGTGCCTAGCGGCACGGCCGTGTTGTCGACCGCGATGCCGACGCTGCTGCTGCCGTTGATCTGCAGCGTCGACCCCGGCACCAGCGACACCTGGCCGCCATCGTGCAGGTAGATCCCCATCGCCCCGCGGCCGCTCATCGTCACCGGGATCAGCGCATCGGCGATGACCCGGCTGCCGGCGCCCGAGGCGCCGAGTCCGACCGCATTGCCGAAGAAGCCGCTGGCCCCGCCGCGGCTGATGTTGGTGCCGGCGTGCAGGCGGACCGTGCCGCCGCCCTCGGCGATCGCGCCATGGCCGCTGGACGCGGCGCCGCTGGTCATGGCCACGCCGGTGGCATCGATGCTGCCGCCGATGGCGGCCAGCGCCGCGCCCACGCCGGTGGTGGCGATCGTCCCCCCGTTGGAGAAGTTCACGCTGCTCGCTGCGCCGTTGGCCAGCGCGCCGAGGCCGCCGCCGGTCTGGATGCCGACGCCGCCGGGCACCACGATCGCGCCGCCGTCCGCCCGCAGGGCGGTGCCGGTGGTGGTGGTCAGCGAGATCGGTCCGGGCACCGGCCCCGCCGCCGCGTCGAGGGTCAGCGTGCCGCCGGTGACATTGAGGGCAGGGGTCGGCGTGGTGATGGAGAAGACCGTGCTGCCCACGACCGTGCGCGGGGTCGAGACGTTGACGGTGCCCGTGATCGTCGGCGGGCTGGGCCCGATGTCCTGCGCCAGGACGGTCCCGGAGGCCAGCAGGAAGGCCGCCGGGGTGTATCGACTGCGTGGCCCTTGCATCGGATTCCTCCTCCAGGCTCGCTCCCCTGGGCGGCAATGTAGGCCCCGGCGGGCGGCGCGTACAGTGCCCTTTGGGTCATCGGAAGCTGCCCCAAGGGGCAGGCGAGCCCCCCGAGTTCAGCCCCTGGCCTTGGTCCGTCCGCCGAAGCGCGATTCGAGGAAGTCGAGCAAGGCCCGCAGCGCGGCGCTGTTGTGGCGCCGCTGCAGGTAGGCTGCCGACAGCCACATGTCGCTGCGCACGTAATCCTGCAGCACCGGCACCAGCTCGCCGTGGTCGATGTGCGGCTGCACCAGCATCTCGGGCATGTAGATCACGCCGAAGCCCTGCATCGCGACCTGGATCAGCGGCGCCGCCTCGGTCGCGTCCATGCGACTCTTCATCGCCACGTCGAAGGGTTTGCCGTCGACCTCGAAACGCCACTCCGGGTGGGCCCCCAGCCGGGTCTGGGTCAAGGCATCGTGGCTCGCCAGTTCCCGCGGGTGCACGGGCTTGCCGTGCTTGCGCCAGTAGAGCGGCGAGGCGCACACCACCAGGGCGCGGCGCGCCAGCTTGCGCACGATCAGGTTCTCGTCCTCGACCGGGCCGAAGTGCAGCGCCAGGTCGATGCCCTCCTCCGCCATGTCGGGCGCCCGGTTCAGCAGCTGCAGGCTGATGCTGACGTCGGGGTAGTGACCCATGAACTCGCCGATCAGCTTCGGCAGGTCGCCCTGGCCCGCCCCCAGCGGCGCCGAGATGCGCAGCCGCCCGGTGGGGTGGTTGGCGTGCTCCTGCACCTCGGCCTGGGTCAGCTCGAACATCTCCATCATCGGCTTGCTGCGCTCCAGCAGCAGCGCCCCGGCATCGGTCAGGCTGACGGCGCGCGTGGAGCGGTTGAGCAGCCGCACGCCCAGCCGCGCCTCGAGTTCGGCGATGTACTTGCTCACCGTGGCCTTCGACACATCGAGCTTGGTGGCGGCGCGGGAAAAGCTGCCGTGCGAGGCCACCTCGCGAAAGGTCTTGATCAGGTCGAGGCTGTCCATGGATGGGGTGGATTGTCCCCCGTCGCGCCGGTTCCGTAACCTGCGGCCGCCATCGGCCGGCCGCCCCGCTCGATGCGCACCGCGCAGTACTTGAACTCCGGGATCTTGCCGAAGGGGTCGAGCGCGGCGTTGGTCATCAGGTTGGCCGCCGCTTCGTAGTAGGCGAAGGGCACGAACACCGCCCCGTGCGGCGTGCCGTCGTCGCGCCGCACATGGATCGCCACCTCGCCGCGGCGCGACCGGATGGTGATCACGTCGCCCGGCGCCAGCCCCATCGCGTCGAGGTCGGCCTGGTGCATCGAGGCGGTCGCCATCGGCTCCAGCGCATCGAGCACGCTCGCCCGGCGCGTCATGCTGCCCGTGTGCCAGTGCTCGAGCTGGCGGCCGGTGATGAGCACGAAGGGGTAGTCGGCATCGGGCCGCTCGTCGGCCGGAATGATGTCGGCCGGCACCAGCTTCACGCGGCCGTCGGCGGTCGGGAAGCGGTCGATGAACACGGTCGGCTGGCCCGGATCGTCCGCGCTCAGGCAGGGGTACGTCACGCTCGACTCGCGCTGCAGGCGCTCCCAGGTGATGCCGCTGATGGCGGCATGCATGGCCTGGCGCATTTCGTCGTAGACCGCGGCCACGCCGCTTTCATCGCCTTCGTAGTGCCAGTCCAGGCCCATGCGCTGCGCGATCTGCTGGATGATCCAGAGATCGGGCCTGGCGTCGCCCGGCGGATCGAGCGCCCGCTTGCCGAGCTGCACCATGCGGTCGGTGTTGCTCACCGTGCCGGTCTTCTCTGGCCAGGCGCTGGCGGGCAGCACCACGTCGGCCAGCCAGGCGGTCTCGGTCATGAAGATGTCCTGCACCACCAGATGCTCCAGGCTGGCGAGCGCATGGCGCGCATGGTTCAGGTCGGGGTCGCTCATGGCCGGGTTCTCGCCCATGATGTACATGCCGCGGATCTTGTGCGGATCGTCGTCGGGCGCCAGCGCCTTGTGCATGATCTCGACCACGGTGTAGCCGGGCTTCTGGTCGAGCGGCATGCCCCAGAAATCTTCGAACCAAGCATGCGCTGCGGCGTTGTCGACGCGCTGGTAGTTGGGGAACATCATCGGGATCAGCCCCGCATCGCTCGCCCCCTGCACGTTGTTCTGGCCGCGCAGCGGATGCAGGCCGGAGCCGGGCTTGCCGATCTGGCCGGTGACCGTGACCAGCGCGATCAGGCAGCGCGCGTTGTCGGTGCCGTGCACGTGCTGGCTGATGCCCATGCCCCACAGCACCATCGCGCCCTTGGCGGTGGCGAAGGCGCGGGCGACTTCGCGCAGCGTCTCGGCCGGCACGCCGCAGATCGGCGCCATCGCCTCGGGGCTGTAGCCCTTGACGTTGTCGCGCAGCGCCTCGAAGTTGCTGGCGCGCTCGCGGATGAAGGCCTCGTCGACCAGGCCCTCGTCGATCACCGCGTGGATCAGCGCGTTGAGCATCGCGACATCGGTGTCGGCCTTGAACTGCAGGGTGCGCCAGGCATGCTTGCTGATGTCGGTGCGGCGCGGATCCGCCAGCACGATCTTCGCCCCGCGCTGGGCCGCGTTCTTCATCCAGGTGGCGGCCACCGGATGGTTGGCGGTCGGATTGGAGCCGATGACGAAGATCAGCTCCGCGTGCTCGACGTCGTTCACCTGGTTGCTCACCGCGCCCGAGCCCACGCCTTCGAGCAGCGCCGCGACGCTGGACGCATGGCACAGCCGCGTGCAATGGTCGACGTTGTTGCTGCCGAAACCGGTGCGCACCAGCTTCTGGAACAGGTAGGCCTCCTCGTTGCTGCCCTTGGCGGAGCCGAAACCGGCCAGCGCCTTCGGTCCGTGGGTGTCGCGCAGGTCCTTGAGCGGGCCGGCGGCGAGCGCCAGCGCCTCTTCCCAGCTCGCCTCGCGGAAGACTTCGCGCCAGTCGCCGGGGCGCGGCGCATCGTCGAAGCCCTTGGGCACGCCGGGCTTGCGGATCAGCGGCTTGGTGAGCCGCTGCGGATGGTGAGCGTAGTCGAAGCCGAAGCGGCCCTTGACGCACAGGCGGCTGTGGTTGGCCGGACCGTCGCGGCCGTCGACGCTGACGATTTTTTCGTCCTTGACGTTGTAGGTGATCAGGCAGCCCACGCCGCAGAACGGGCACACCGAATCGACCTGGCGATCGACTGCCTGCGAACCGATGAAGCTCTTGGGCATCAGCGCGCCGGTCGGGCACGCCTGCACGCATTCGCCGCAGGCCACGCAGGTGCTGTCGCCCATCGGGTCGTCGAGGTCGAAGACGATCTTCGAGTGCTCGCCGCGCAGGGCGTAGCCGATCACGTCGTTGACCTGCTCCTCGCGGCAGGCGCGCACGCAGCGGTTGCACTGGATGCAGGCGTCGAGGTTCACCGCCATCGCCGGGTGCGACAGGTCGGGCGCCGGCTGCTCGCGCCGCAGCGCCTTCAATTCAGGACGAACCGCGACATCGAGCTTCGCCGCCCAGTCGCTGAGTTCGCCATGCTGGCGGGTGGCGTCGTCGCCGATCCACTTGTAGCCCGCGTCCGGCATGTCCGACAGCAGCATCTCGACCACCATCTTCTGGCTCTTCAGGGCCCGTTCGCTGGTGGCGTGCACCTCCATGCCGGCGGCGACCGTGCGGCAGCAGCTCGGCGCCAGGGTGCGCTCGCCCTTCAGTTCGACCACGCAGGCGCGGCAGTTGCCGTCGGGGCGCAGGCCGTCCTTGTAGCAAAGGTGCGGAATGTCGACGCCGTGGCGTTGCGCCGCCTTCAGGATGGTCTCGCCCTCGAAGGCTTCCACGGTCCTGCCGTCGAGCCGGAACTCGACCGTCTGCGGCAGCAGTTCGGCCAGCTTGGCAGGCGCGTTCATGCGGTCTCCTGCGGAAAGTATTTCTGGATGCAGCGGATCGGGTTGGGTGCAGCCTGCCCCAATCCGCAGATCGACGCATCGCCCATGACCTGCGCGAGGTCTTCGAGCGTCGTGTTGTCCCACACCGGCGCCGCCATCAGCGCCGCCGCCTTCGCGGTGCCGACCCGGCACGGCGTGCACTGGCCGCAGCTCTCATGCGCGAAGAAGCGCATCACGTTGAGCGCGGCATCGCGCGCGCGGTCGTGCTGGCTCAGCACCATCACCGCCGCCGAGCCGATGAAGCAGCCGTGCGGCTGCAAGGTGTCGAAATCCAGCGGGATGTCGTTCATGGCGGCCGGCAGGATGCCGCCCGATGCGCCGCCCGGCAGGTAGGCGTAGAGCGCGTGGCCGTCCTGCATGCCGCCGCAGTATTCGTCGATCAGCTCCTGCACCGTGATGCCGGCCGGCGCCAGCTTGACACCCGGCGACTTCACGCGCCCGCTGACGCTGAAGCTGCGCAGCCCCTTGCGGCCATGGCGGCCGAAGCCGCCGAACCACTGCGGTCCCTTCTGCACGATGTCGCGCACCCAGTAGAGCGTCTCGAAGTTGTGCTCCAGCGTGGGCCGGCCGAACAGGCCCACCTGCGCGATGTAGGGCGGCCGCATCCGCGGCTCGCCGCGCTTGCCTTCGATGCTTTCGATCATCGCCGACTCTTCGCCGCAGATGTAGGCACCCGCGCCGCGGCGCAGTTCGATGTGCGGCAGCGGGCACGGCGGGTCGGCACGCAGCTTCGCGAGTTCCGCTTGCAGAAGCTCGCGGCAGTCGTGGTATTCGTCGCGCAGGTACAGGTAGCAGGCATCGATGCCCACGATGCGGGCAGCGATCAGCACGCCTTCGAGGAAGCGATGCGGATCGCGTTCGAGGTAGACCCGGTCCTTGAAGGTGCCGGGTTCGCCCTCGTCGATATTCACCGCCATCAGCTTGGGCGCCGGCTGGTCGCGCACGATGCGCCACTTGCGCCCGGTCGGGAATCCCGCGCCGCCCAGGCCGCGCAGGCCCGAGTTCTCCATCGCGAGGATCACCGTCTCGGCCTGCTTGTCGTTGTCGATCAGCGCCGCGGCCAGCTGGTAGCCGCCATGCGCGCGGTAGCTGGCGTAGTCGGTATAGGCAGGATGGACCTCGATCGCATCGGCCAGCGGCGACACGCCTCGCTCGGCCCACGCCGAGGGCTCGAAGCGCGCCACCGGCCGCGCAGGCCCGGGCGGCTGCGCCCGCAGCGCCTCGCCGGAGCGCAGCGCAGCCAGCACCTTGTCGGCCGTCGCCTGCGGCACCGCACGCTGGTGCACGGCCACGGCGGGCGCCTGCTCGCAGCGGCCCAGGCAGGGCGCCGCGATCACGCGCACGTCGCCGCGCCCGGCCTGGCCCAGCAGCGCGGGCAGCCGCGCGATCAGGTCCTGCGCGCCGGCCATCTCGCACGACAGGCTGTCGCACACGCGCACCGTGAGGCCGGGCGCCGCATCGCCGCCGCGGATGATGTCGAAGTGGTGATAGAAGGTCGCGACCTCGAACACCTCCGCCATCGGGATGTTCATGAGCTTCGCGAGGGCGACCAGGTGGTGGTCGTGCAGGCAGCCGTGGGCGTCGTTGACCTTGTGCAGGTATTCGATCAGCAGCTCGCGCGGGTAGCCGTCGCCGGGCCGCGGGCCCAGCAGTTCGCCGACCTGCGCCAGCGCATCCGCTTCGGGCTGCCGCCCCTTCAGCTTGCTCTTCTTGCGGATGCGCTCGCGCAACTGGTCGGGGGTTGCGACGACGACTTCCCTGATGGTCTCTTCGGTGCCTGGGTATTGCATTTGCCTCGGCCTTGGGCGCCCGCCGTTCGGCCGGGCGCCTGTCTCTCACGGTCAGTTGAAGAATTTCGCGGCGGCCACCAGTGTGCGGTAGACGCCCCAGGCCAGCGGAATGCCGACCGCCAGCCAGGCCAGTGCGACCACCAGCGGGCTGACCGCGTCATTGTGGCGCGCCGAGGCCGAACCCATCTCGGCGGCCACGGCCTTTTCATGTGCCAGCCTTTTCTCGTGCGCGAGTTCTTCGTCGCTCATGAAGTGCTTGTCCGCCACGGGCCGCACCAGCAGGTTGCAGACCAGCCCGATCACCAGCATGCCGACCAGGATGTACATGGTCTGGTTGTAGACCTGCTCGCGCGGAATGCCAAGCCCCAGCTGGTATTCGCGCATGTAGTTCACCACCACCGGCCCGAGGATGCCGGCCGTCGCCCAGGCGGTCAGCAGTCGGCCGTGGATGGCGCCCACCATCTGGGTGCCGAACAGGTCGGCGAGGTAGGCCGGCACGGTGGCGAACCCGCCGCCGTACATCGACAGGATGATGCAGAAGGCACCGACGAACAGCAGCTTGCTGCCGGCGCCGGCCGACGACGGGATGCTCCAGTACAAGAGCCCGCCGAGCACGAAGAAGACGGTGTAGGTCAGCTTGCGGCCGAGCTTGTCCGACAGGCTGGCCCAGAAGAAGCGCCCGCCGATGTTGAACAGCGACAACAGCGCCGCGAAGCCCCCCGCCACCGTGGCGATGGCCGCGAGTTCGGTCTTGTCGAGCTCGCCGAACTTCTTGGCGACCCCGATCAGGTTGCCGCCGAACACTTCCTGCAGCATCGGGCTGGCCATGCCGATCACGCCGATGCCCGCGCTCACGTTCATCGTGAGCACCATCCACACCAGCCAGAACTGGGGAATGCCCCAGACCTTCTTCACGTGCACGTGGCGCTGCGTGATCATGGCGTTGCCGGCCTGCGCGGGCGGCGGCGTCCAGCCCGCGGGCTTCCAGCCGGTGGCGGGCACCCGGTAGCCGAGCGCGCCGCCCATCATGAAGAGGAAGTAGACCAGCGCCATCACGACGAAGGTCTGCATCACGCCGACGTCGGTGGGGCTGGCGAAGCGCTTCATCAGGTCGACGGCGAGCGGCGAGCCGATCATCGCGCCGCCGCCGAAGCCCATGATGGCCATGCCGGTCGCCATGCCGCGGCGGTCGGGGAACCACTTGATGAGGGTGCTCACCGGCGAGATGTAGCCCAGGCCCAGCCCGATGCCGCCGATCACGCCCGAGCCGAGGATCATCAGCCAGAACTGGTGCAGATGAATGCCGATGGCCGACAGCATCATGCCGCCGCACCAGCACACGGCCGACACGACGCCAGCCTTGCGCGGGCCCGCGCGTTCGAGCCAGCCGCCCCACAGCGCCGCCGAGCAGCCGAGGAAGACGAAGAACAGCGTGTACATCCAGCCCAGCGTGGCGATGCGCCAGTCGCAGCCGCTGGCGAACAGCTCGGCGAAGAAGCTCATGTCCTTGGCGCAAGCCTGGGCCCCGGTGCCGGCGGTCGACAGCGCCTTCGACAGCGGCAGCCAGAACACCGAGAAGCCATAGGCCATGCCGATGCACAGGTGGATGGCCAGGGCGGCCGGCGGCACCAGCCACCGGTTGAAGCCCGGCCCGGCGATGATCCGTTCCTTGTCGAGAAAGCCGGGCTGCGGCCCGGTTGCGCCGATGCCGTCCCCGTCGAGGACGCCTGCGGATGAAGCTGCCATCTGTTTTTCTCCAGTTGTGGTGTGAACCCGAACGGCCCTCTTTGGGGCCCGTGGAGTGTCGACGCGCTTGTTACAAAACGTCAAGTAGGTATGACACTTGTATCCAAGCTCAGCCGCCCAGGGCACCGCTGTGCATGTCGACCTGGGCCTGCCATTGCGGCGTGCCCAGCAGCGCCAGCGCCGCTGCGAGGGCGCGCGACGGCCGCACGCCTTGCTGGGTCATGAAGCCGATCGGCGTCGTCAGCTCCGGCGCCACCAGCGGCAGCGCCTCGAGTTCGCGCTGGCTGCGCACGGCGGCGACCATAGCGCCCGGCAGCACGCTGCAGACCTCGCCGGCGACGACGCCGAGCACCAGCGTGAGCACCGAGTTGGTCTCGATCGCCGGCGTCACCGTCGCGCCCGCGGCCCGGAAGGCCTGGTCGACGATGGCACGGTTGTGCATGTCCGGCGTCAGCAGGCACAGCGGCTGCAGCGCCGCTTCGGCCCAGCCGATCGGCTGGCCGATCCGCAGCGCATCGGCCGCGGGGCGCGCGGCGCGGCGCAGCAGGAAGTAGTGCTCGATGCTTTGCGGCCACGCCTCCAGCTTGACGTCGCGCAGGTGCATGCGGTCGATGTAGCCCAGCGCCAGGTCCAGCGACAGACTTTCGAGGCCGGTCTCCAGCTCCTGCGAGCTCATCGTCAGCACCGCGGGCACGATGCCGGGGTGGCGCTGCTGCAGCAGCGCCGCGAAGCGCGAGAGCATCGGAATGGCCGTGGGCACGGCGGCCATGCGCAGGTGGCCGCAGGGCCGGCCCTCCTCGCTGCGCAGTTCCTGCTGCAGCACTTCGCTTTCGCGCAGCATGCGCTGGGCGGTCGCCAGAACCAGTTCGCCTTCGTGCGTCAGGCCCACGTAGCTGCGCCCGCGGCGCACGATGACCACGCCGTATTCGGCCTCCAGCGCCCGCAGCGCATTCGACAGCGCCGGCTGCGTGATGTGGCAGGCCTGCGCCGCCCGGCCGAAATGGCGATGCTCGTCGAGCGCGACGAGGTAGCGCATCGACGCCAGCAGGTTCATGCGTGCCGGCGCGGCCTCAGGTGTTCTTGCTGACGGTGATGGTCGGGAACTTGGCCGAGAAGTCCTTCGCCTTTTCGGCGATGCCCACGGCCACCCGCCGGGCGATGGCTTTGTAGATGCCAGCCACCGCACCGTCGGGGTCGGCCACCACCGTCGGCTTGCCGCTGTCGGCCTGCAGGCGGATGTCGATGTCGAGCGGCAGCGCGCCGAGGTAGTCCATCTGGTACTGCTCGGCCATCTTGCGGCCGCCGTCGGTGCCGAAGATGTGCTCGACGTGGCCGCAGTTCGAGCAGACGTGCACCGCCATGTTCTCGACGATGCCGAGGATCGGCACGCCGACCTTCTCGAACATCTTGATCCCCTTGCGGGCGTCGAGCAGCGCGATGTCCTGCGGGGTGGTGACGATCACGGCGCCGGTCATCGGCACCCGCTGCGACAAGGTGAGCTGGATGTCGCCGGTGCCGGGCGGCATGTCGACGATCAGGTAGTCGAGGTCTTTCCAGTTGGTCTGGCGCAGCAGCTGCTCGAGCGCCTGCGTGGCCATCGGCCCGCGCCAGATCATGGCTTCGTCGGCGTCGACCAGGAAGCCGATCGACATGACCTGCACGCCATGGTTGGACATCGGCTCCATGGTCTTGCCGTCCTCGCTCTCGGGACGGCCCTGGATGCCCAGCATCATGGGCTGGCTGGGGCCGTAGATGTCGGCATCGAGCAGGCCCACGCTGGCGCCCTCGGCGGCCAGCGCCAGCGCCAGGTTGGCGGCTGTGGTGCTCTTGCCGACGCCGCCCTTGCCCGAGGCCACGGCGATGATGTTCTTCACGTTGGGCATCAGCTGGACGCCGCGCTGCACCGCGTGGCTGACGACCTTGGTGGCGATGTTCACCGAGACGTTGTCCACGCCGGCCACGGTCCTGGCGGCCGCTACCAGCGCCTTGCGCAGCTCCGGCGCCTGGCTCCTGGCCGGATAGCCCAGCTCGATGTCGAACGAAACCTCCCCGTCGTGGATCTGCAGGTTCTTCAGCGCCTTGGTGCCGATGAAATCCTTGCCGGTGTTGGGGTCGAGGACGGCCTTGAGGGCCTCCGCGAGCGCCTCTTGCGTAACTGCCATTGATCACTCCTGAATGGCGCGTAGTCTAGGGCAGGTAGGCTCGGGCGATGATCCCTGCCCCCGATGTCCCTTCCGCCGCCGCCACCGGCCTGGTGCTGACCGGCGGCGGCGCCCGCGCCGCCTACCAGGTCGGCGTGCTGCAGGCGCTGGCCAGGCTGCGGCGCGCGGCCGGGGCGTCCTCCCAGGCCCCGCCATTTCCGATCATCACGGGCACCTCGGCCGGCGCGATCAATGCGGCCGCGCTGGCGTGCGGCGCCGACGACTTCGAGGCCACGGTGCGCCGGATCGCCCGCGTCTGGGCCGGGCTCGGGCCCGAGCGGATCTACCGCTCGGACGCCTTGCGCGTGCTGCGCAGCGATGCGCCCTGGGCGCGCCTGCTCTCGGCCGGCTGGCTGATCGCGCGCTGGCGCCGCAGCGGCTTGCGCTCCCTGCTCGACAACAGCCCCCTGCGCCGACTGCTGGAAGACCTGGTGCCGCTGGACCGGCTCGGCGAACTGATGGCCCAGGGCCACCTGGACGCGCTGGCCGTCACCGCCTCCAGCTATGGCTCGGGCGAGCACGTGACCTTCTACCAGGCCAGCGAGAAGCAGCAGCCCTGGGTCCGCTCCCGGCGGCTGGCGGCGCCGGTGCGCATCGTCCACGAGCACCTGCTGGCCTCGTCGGCGATTCCCTTCGTCTTCCCCGCGACCGCGCTGGAGATCGGCGGCCATGTCGAATACTTCGGCGACGGGTCGATGCGCCAGTCGGCCCCCCTGGCCGCCGCCATCCACCTGGGCGCGCGCCGCATCCTGGCGATCGGGGCCGGCCGCATGCAGGAGCCGGCCGACGTGCTGGCGCCCAATGCGCTGAGCGGCTACCCGTCGCTGGCGCAGATCGCCGGCCATGCACTGTCGAGCATCTTCCTCGACGCCCTGACCGCCGACGTGGAGCGCCTGCGCCGCATCAACGCGACCCTGGCCCTGATCCCGGCCGAAGCCCGCGCGGCCACTCCACTGGTGCCGGTCGAACTGCTGCTGATCGCGCCGTCGCAGCGCATCGACGCGATCGCCGCGCGCCACGTCCATGCCCTGCCGCCTGCGGTGCGCAGCCTGCTGGGGGAGCCGGCGGTGTCCCCGGCGGCGGCCGAGCTCAAGGGTTCGGCGCTGGCGAGCTACCTGCTGTTCGATGCCGCCTTCACGCGGGAGCTGATGGCGCTGGGCCGGGCCGATACGCTGGCCCAGCGCGATGCGGTGTGCGCGTTCTTCGGCTGGGGCGTCAGGGCGGCGAGCCCAGGCGCTTGACCATCCGCACCGCATCCTCCACGTCCTCGTAGTAGCCCGGGCTCGATCCGCATTCCGTGAAGCCGTGCCGGCCGTAGAAGGACTGGGCCGCACCGTTGCCGGCCCTCGCCTCGAGCCGGATCGCCCGGATGCCGGCGACGCCGGCGGTCGCTTCGAGCCAGGCCAGCAGGGCGCTGCCCAGGCCCGAGCGGCGCTGCGACGCCCGCACCGCGAGCAGCGAGATGTGGGCCTCCTCGTCGCCGTATTGCATGATGGCGAAGCCGAGCAGCACGCCGTCGCGCCGCGCCACCACCACGTTGGTCGCCTCGTCGCGGCTGGCGCGCAACACGCGCCGCTCGGTCCAGCGCCACGACAGGCCGTGCTCGATGGCGTCCCGGGAAAGCTCGGCGATCTCCCGGGCATCGGCCGCCTGGGCAAGGGTGATTTCGTAGGCGGTGATCACGGCTTCACTCCGGTTGCGGCAACGACTATAGCCCCGCGACCTAAAATGCACCCCCTATGTCCCAGCGCAAACTCTTCGTCACCACCGCCCTGCCCTACGCCAACGGCAAGTTCCACGTCGGCCACATCATGGAATACATCCAGGCCGACATCTGGGTGCGCTTCCAGCGCATGCAGGGGCACATGGTGCATTTCGTGGGGGCCGACGACGCGCACGGCGCGCCGATCATGATCGCCGCCGAGAAGGCCGGCGTGACGCCGCAGGCCTTCGTCGGCGAGATCGCCGCCGGGCGCCGCGAATACCTCGACGGTTTCCACATCCGCTTCGACAACTGGCACTCGACCGACAGCGCCGAGAACACCGAGCTCGCCCAGGGCATCTACCGCAAGCTCAAGGCCGGCGGCATGATCGCCACCCGCACCATCGAGCAGTTCTACGACCCGGTCAAGGGCATGTTCCTGCCCGACCGCTACATCAAGGGCGAATGCCCGGTGTGCCACGCCAAGGACCAGTACGGCGACGCTTGCGAGGTCTGCAGCAGCGTCTACGCGCCTACCGAGCTGATCAGCCCCTATTCGACCCTGACCGGCGCGACGCCCGAGCTGCGCAGTTCCGAGCACTTCTTCTTCAAGCTGTCCGACCCGAAGGTGGTCGACTTCCTCAAGACCTGGACCCAGGACGGCAAGCTGCAGCCCGAGATGGCGCGCAAGGCCAGCGAGTGGTTCGAGGCCGGCATGGCCGACTGGGACATCTCGCGCGAGGCGCCTTACTTCGGCATCGAGATCCCCGACGCGCCGGGCAAGTACTTCTACGTCTGGCTCGACGCGCCGGTCGGCTACCTCGCGAGCCTGAAGAACCACTTCGACAAGGGACAGGCCGCCAACCACTGGCACGCGCCGTCGCGCACGGCGCAGGGCTTCGACGACTTCGTCGCCGACCCGGCGGTGGAGCAGGTGCACTTCATCGGCAAGGACATCGTCTACTTCCACACCCTGTTCTGGCCCGCCATGCTGCAGTTCAGCGGCCGCAAGACGCCCAGCCAGGTCAACGTGCACGGCTTCATCACGGTCTCGGGCGAGAAGATGAGCAAGAGCCGCGGCACCGGCATCGACCCGCTCAAGTACCTGGCCATCGGCATGAACCCCGAATGGATGCGCTACTACATCGCGGCCAAGCTCAATGCCAAGGTGGAAGACGTCGACTTCAACCCCGACGATTTCATCGCCCGCGTCAACGCCGACCTGATCGGCAAGTACATCAACATCGCGAGCCGCGCGGCGGGCTTCATCGCCAAGCGCTTCGGCGGCCAGCTGGGCACGCCGTCGGCCGACGGTGCCGCGCTGCTGGCGTCGCTGCAATCGGCTTCGGCGCCGATGCAGGCGCTCTACGACAGCCGCGACTTCGCCCGGGCGCTGCGCGAGATCATGTTGCTGGCCGACAAGGTCAACGAATACGTCGACCAGAACAAGCCCTGGGAACTCGCCAAGAAAGAGGGCATGGAGGCCCGCCTGCAGGACGTCTGCACCACCTGCATCGAGGCCTTCCGCCTGCTGACGATCTACCTCAAGCCGGTGCTGCCCGCGCTGGCCGCGCAGGTCGAGGCCTTCCTGGGCTGCGCCCCGCTGCTGTCGGCCGACGCCGGCCGGCTGCTGGGCGCCGGCCACGCGATCAACGACTACAAGCACCTGATGCAGCGGGTCGACGCGAAGCAACTCGACCAGCTCTTCGAAGCGCCCGAGCCAGCCGCCGCGCCCGCGGACGCGACCGAGCTGCCCGGCGGCGAAGGCATCGCGCCGACCATCACCATCGACGAGTTCGCCAAGATCGACCTGCGCATCGCGAAGATCGTCGCCTGCCAGAAGGTCGAGGGCTCGACCAAGCTGCTCCACCTGACGCTGGACGCCGGCGAGGGCCGCACGCGCAACGTGTTCTCGGGCATCGCCTCGGTCTACCAGCCCGAGCAGCTGGTCGGCAAGCTCACGGTGCTGGTCGCCAACCTGGCGCCGCGCAAGATGAAGTTCGGCGTTTCCGAGGGCATGGTGCTGGCCGCCAGCCACGCCGACGAGAAGGCGAATCCGGGCATCCACGTGCTGGAGCCCTGGCCGGGCGCGACCCCGGGCATGCGGGTGCGCTGAGGGCCGACCATGCCGCATCGCCTGGTCCTGCTCCTCGCCCTGGCCGCCTGCACGGCACTCTCCGGCTGCGCGGTGGTCAGCGTGGCCAGCACCGCCGTCAGCGTCGGTGCCGGCGCCGTGGGGCTGGCGGCCGATGCCGCCATCGGCACCGTGCGCATCACGGGCAAGGCGGTCGGCGCCGCCGCCGATGCGGTGCTGCCCGGCAGCTCCGACTGAGTCTCCCGCGCGGCGTCCACAATGGCGCCATGACCTCGCCCCTGAAGCTCGCCGCCTTCCGTCCTCGACTGATCGACGCGCTGGCGGGCTACGACAGGAGCCGCTTCCTGAAGGACGTCGGGGCCGGCGCCACGGTGGGCATCGTCGCCCTGCCGCTGGCGATGGCCTTCGCGATCGCCAGCGGCCTGAAGCCCGAGGCCGGCATCTGGACCGCGATCATCGCCGGCTTCCTGATCGCATCGCTCGGCGGCTCGGCGGTGCAGATCGGCGGCCCGGCGGGCGCCTTCATCGTGATCGTCTACGGCATCGTCGAGCGCTACGGCGTGGCCAACCTGCTGATTTCCACGGCCTGCGCCGGCCTGCTGCTGTTCCTGATGGGGCTGCTGCGGCTCGGCACGCTGGTGCGCTACGTGCCGGTGTCGATCGTGATCGGCTTCACCAACGGCATCGCTGCACTGATCCTGATCTCGCAGATCAAGGACTGGCTCGGCTTGTCGATCGAAAAGATGCCGGCCGACATGTTCTCGCAGCTGCACACGCTGGCCACGCACCTCGACACCTTCAACCCGTATGCGTTCGGCCTCGGGCTGGCCTGCCTGGTGGGCCTGTTCGCCTGGCCGCACCTGCTGCGCGAGAAGACCCGCGTCGGCCAGACGGTGCGCATCGTGCTCGGCCGCTTCGCCAACACGGCCGCGGCGCAGGCCGGCTCCCGCGTGCCGGGCCCGATCGTGGCCCTGGTCACGCTGACGCTGGTGTCCTGGGGTTTCGACCTGCAGGTCGAGACCATCGGCACCCGATTCGGCGGGATCCCCCAGGGCCTGCCGGCTTTCGCGCTGCCCGACTTCTCCTGGGAGACGGTCAAGCAGCTGGTCACGCCGACCCTCACCATCGCCGCGCTGGGCGCCATCGAGTCGCTGCTCTGCGCACGCGTCGCCGACCAGGTCAGCGGCCTGCCGCGCCACGATCCCAACCAGGAGCTGATGGCGCAGGGCATCGCCAACGCGGTGGCGCCGTTCTTCGGCGGCATGCCGGCCACGGGCACCATCGCGCGCACCGTGACCAACGTGCGCGCCGGCGCCACCTCGCCGATCGCGGGCATCGTGCATGCGATCACCTTGATGGCCGTGGTGCTGGTCGCCGCGCCGCTCGCGCAGCACGTGCCGCTGGCGGTGCTTGCCGGCATCCTCGTCTCCGTGGGCTGGAACATGGGCGAATGGCGCGAGTTCTCGCCGGCCATGCTGAGGCGCTTCAGCCGCCACTACCGGCTGCTGATGCTGGGCACCTTCTTCCTCACCGTGGTGTTCGATCTCACGGTGGCGGTGCAGGCGGGAATCGTGCTGGCCTGCGCGCTGTTCGTGCGGCGCATGAGCCAGCTGTTTTCGGTCGAGCTGGTCGCGCTGGAACCGCCGGTGCTGACCTACCGGCTGCAGGGCGCGCTGTTCTTCGGCGCCGCCGCCAAGCTCGATCCGGTGGTGGCGGCCGTCGAGCGCGCGCCGCGCGGCATGACCGTGGTGCTCGACGCCATGCAGTTGTTCTCGATCGACGCCACCGGCATGGACGCGCTGCGCCAGCTGCACAAGGCGGTGCGCGAGCGCGGCGGGGTGCTGCGGGTGGAATCGCTGCAGGCCCAGCCGCGCGAGGCCTTCGAGCGTTCGGGGTTTGCGGCGGAGATGGCGGCCGCGGCCCCCGGATGAGCGATCAGGGCGCCTCGGTGCTGCGATCGGGCGAAGAGCCCGCGCTCGTCACGCGCTGGTCGTCATCGAGCGTCGCGGTGAACACCATCGGCGAGTTGGGCGGCTGCATCCAGCGCCATTCCCAGGCGGTCTCCTTCTTCAGCGGGTAGGGGATGCGCTGCGCCGGCTTTCCAAGCAGCCGGCGCAGGTCCTCCATCGCCATCCCCGGCTTCACCCGGGCGAAGTTCTCCGGCGTGAGCACCTGGCGCAAGGCCTTCATGCGGCCGTCGGGGCCGATCGTGATCATGTAGTTCTTCTGGCCTTGCGGCTGGCGGTTGTATTCGAACACTCGTCCGTCGGGCGCATCCCAGATGTTCTCCGGCTGGCCGAAGCGCGCGCGCACGTCGGCCTCGGTCGCCACGCCCTCCTCCAGCTCGGCGATGCGCTGCGGGTCGCAACCCGCGAGCGCCAGCAGCGCGGCCAGCCAGCCCACCGCGATCCGCGTGCGCAACCGTGCCGCCCGTCAGTTCTGCGCGAAGCAGAACAGCAGGCCGTTGCCGCCGGTCTTCTTCAGCGCGTCCAGGCTGCAGCCCTGCGTCGCGTGCGAGGAGTTCCAGGACTTGGCGGGCGCGCTCTCGTCCAGCCCGGTACGATCGTGGTGGCCGACGATCGCCGAGCCGTCACCGCCCTTGGTCCAGTTGCCGCAGGTGGTGTCCTTGGCATCGCTGGAGGCGCGGCCGTCGGGCGTCGAGCCGGTCAGGATGTCGTGCATGTTGACCGGATCGCCGCGGCCGCTCACGCCGTCGCCCTTTTCGGTGAGCGCGGTCTGCTTGGTGAGCTTGTTGGCGCCGTGCAGTTCGTCGACGTTGGCCGCGATCAGCTCGCCCTTGACGTTGTACCAGGGGCCGGTGCCGATGCGGTCGCGCGCGTTGACCGCCGGCGCACCTGCAGCCGCACTGGTGCTCAGGTAGGCGCGCCAGGTGCGCCCGCCGGCGCCCACGGCGGTCGCCAGGCTCTGGCAGACGCGGTCGGCGCCGGCCAGGCCGCCGAAGTCGGCGCCCTTGCCCGGATTCGAGCTGGTGACGAAGAAGCTCGCTTTGCTCTGCGGTGTGGCGGGCTTGGTGCTGCTGCACCCGATCATCAGCAAGGCGACCCCTGCGGCTGCGGCTGCGGCAAGGACCATCGAATTGCGGCGCGTCATCGGCATTCTCCTGGGTTGGAATCGGAGCCGCCACGCTAGCGCATGCGTCGGAACGCTTCAAGGCGGATTCCACCCGGTAAAATCCGCGCCAAAGGTCCCATTGCCATGTCCATCTTCGCCCGTCCCCACTACCAGTCCGAAATCACCAACTTCATCGAGCAGATGAAGGAGCAGAAGCCGACGCTGGAGGCCGAGCAGCGCGCCGGCCGCGCCCTGCTGTGGGACAAGCACCTCGACCGCAGCCTGCTCGAGGAGTACAGCGAGGCCAAGGTGCCCCAGCAGCCCTACGTCTACCAGACTCGCGTCAAGTAAGGTGATCATCCGGGCCGTTCCGGGTTCCGGCGGCCGCCGCCAGGGCGATGGCGGCGCGCCGGCCGACGACATCCGCTCGGCGCCGGAAGAGGTCATTGCGGACGACGGCAGCATCGTGCTGGCCGCCATGCCCGAGGTCATCGACCAGGTCGCCCTCGCCCGCCTCTACGGCGAACCCCTGTTCGCCTTGCCGAACGACCTCTACATCCCGCCGGAGGCGCTGCAGGTCTTCCTCGAGGCCTTCGAAGGCCCGCTCGACCTGCTGCTCTACCTGATCCGCAAGCAGAATTTCAACATCCTCGACATCCCGATGGCGGGGCTGACGCGCCAGTACCTGAGCTACGTCGACGAGATCCGCCAGACCAACCTCGAACTCGCCGCCGAATACCTGCTGATGGCGGCGATGCTGATCGAGATCAAGTCGCGCATGCTGCTGCCGCCCAAGAAGTCGGCCGAGGGCGAGGAAGCCGAAGACCCGCGCGCCGAACTCGTGCGACGCCTGCTCGAGTACGAGCAGACCAAGCTGCAGGCGGCCTCGCTGAGCGCCATGCCGCAGGCCGGGCGCGACTTCTGGAAGGCCCAGGTCTACATCGAGCAGTCGCTCAAGCCGCGCTTCCCGGACATGAACGTGGTCGACCTGCGCGACGCCTGGGCCGACATCCTCAAGCGCGCCAAGCTGGTCCAGCACCACAAGATTTCGCGCGAGGAGCTCAGCGTGCGCGAGCACATGAGCATCGTGCTGCGGCACCTGCAGGGGCGGCAGTTCGTCGAGTTCGAGAAGCTGTTCGACGTCACGCGCGGGACGCCGGTGCTGATCGTGACCTTCATCGCGATGCTCGAACTCGCCAAGGAAACCCTGATCGACATCACGCAGGCCGAAGCCTTCGCGCCGATCTACGTGCGGCTGGCGTACTCGCCGGCCTGAGCGCTCGCGGCCGCGCCGCAGCCAGGCTCAGGCCGATTCGACGCCCGGGTCGCGGCCCATCAGGCCGGCCACCGCTTCCGCCGGGGCCATGCGGCCATCCAGCACGGCCACCACGCTGTCGGAGATCGGCATCTCGACCCCCAGATGGCGCGCCCGCAAGACCACGGTGCGCGCGCAATAGACCCCCTCGGCCACGTGGCCCAGCGAATCGACCGCCTGCGACAGCGTGCGGCCCTGCGCCATCAGCAGCCCGACCTTGCGGTTGCGCGACAGGTCGCCGGTGGCCGTCAGGACCAGGTCGCCCAGCCCCGACAGGCCCATGAAGGTGTCGCTGCGGGCACCGATGGCGAGGCCGAAACGCGTCATCTCGGCCAATCCGCGGGTGATCAGGGCGGCCCGGGCATTGAGGCCGAGTTGCAGCCCGTCGGCCAGGCCGGTGGCGATCGCCAGCACGTTCTTGACCGCGCCGCCGACCTCGACGCCCACGATGTCGTCGTTGGCGTAGACGCGCAGCGCGGGGCCGTGAAAGGCCTCGACCAGCGCCTCGCGCACCGCCGCCAGGGGACTGGCGGCGACCAGCGCCGTGGGCCGGCCCTGCGCCACTTCCTGGGCGAAACTCGGTCCGCTCAGCACGCCGGCCTTCAGCGCCGGTGCCACGCGGGCCTGGATCTCGTGGGCCAGCAGCCCCAGGTCGGTGGATCCCGGTTGTGACGGCTCGACGCCCTTCGACAGCCATGCCACGGGACAGGCCAGCTCGCGCAGGGTGCCGAGCTGTTCGCGCAGCGCCGCCATCGGCGTCGCGACGATCACCAGTTCGGCCCCTTCGAACGCCACCGCGGCAGGTCCGGCGACGACGTTCAGGGCCGCAGGGAAAGGAAAGCCCGGCAGGTAGCGGGCGTTGGCGCGCGCCACCGCCATGGCCTGGGCTTGGGCGCCATCGCGGGCCCAGAGCGTGACCGCATGGCGGCCGGCGGCATTGATGGCCAGCGCCGTGCCCCAGGCACCGGCGCCGAGCACGCAGATCTTCATCGGCGCGGGCGCGTGGCCGGATTTACTGCGTGACGATCGGCGAAGCCTGGCCGGCGGCCTGGGCCTGCTGCTGTTCGAACATGGCCTGGAAGTTGATCTCGGCCAGGTGCACAGGCGGGAAGCCGCCGCGCTGGATAACGTCGGCCACGTTGCCGCGCAGGTACGGGTAGACGATCTGCGGGCAGGCGATGCCGAGGATCGGGCCCATCTGGTCTTCCGGCAGGTTGCGGATCTCGAAGATACCGGCCTGCTTGGCCTCGACCAGGAACACGGTCTTGTCGCCGATCTTGGTCTGGACGGTGGCCGACACGGTGATCTCGAAGATGCCGTCGGTCACGGGCTGGGCGTCGACGCCGAGCTGGATGTCGACCGTCGGCTGCTCCTGCTCCAGCAGGATGGCCGGCGAATTGGGCTGTTCGAGCGACAAGTCCTTCAGGTAGACGCGCTGGATCTGGAAAACGGGGTCTTGGGATTGCTGGTCGGCCATGGCTCTAACTTTCGAGGATCAAAACAAGGCCCGCCCGGGAAATGCTCCCGCAGCGGGCTTCTGAGGGGTCAGCCGGCGATTATCGCCCGGCCGCAAGGCAGGCCGGCGACAGGCTCAGGCGCCTTGCAACAGCGGCGTCAGGCCGCCGCGGCCGTCGAGCGCGATCAGGTCGTCGCAGCCGCCGACGTGGGTCTCGCCGATGAAGATCTGCGGCACCGTGCGCCGGCGCGTGAGGTCCATCATGGTGGCGCGCGCCTGGGGATCGCTGTCGATGCGGATCTCTTCGATCTGCTCGACGCCCTTGGACTTGAGGATTTGCTTCGCGCGAATGCAGTACGGGCAAACGGCGGTGGTGTACATCTTGACGGCTTGCATCGGGGCTATTTCGTGGAGGGTTCAGGCCTTTTCAAGCGGCAGGTTAGCGTCTTTCCAGGATTTGAGTCCGCCGGCGACGGCTTGGGCCTGTTCGTAGCCGAGCTTCTTGGCGGTCGCCACGGCGCGCTGGGCCCGCGCACCCGTTGCGCAGACAAGCAACAAAGGCAACGACTTGTTCTTGACCGCGCCCGGCAGCTTCTGCTCGAGCTGGTTCAGCGGCACGTTCTTGGCGCCGGTCACGTGGCCGGCGGCGAACTCTTCCGGCTCGCGGACGTCGACCACCACCGCACGCTCGCGATTGATCAGCTGCACCGCGCCCTGCGCCGTGAGCGAACCGGCGTTGGCGCCGCGCACCATCGGCCATGCCAGCATGCCGCCCGAGCTGAGCGCAATCAGGATCAGCATCCAGTTGTCGACAATGAATTTCACGGTGTTCCTTGAGTGGCAAACCCCGGATTTTAGAATGTCGGCTTTCCGAACGCGTTCCCAAAGGCCTCTCCCATGCACAAACTGGTACTGATCCGCCACGGCGAATCGACCTGGAATCTCGAAAACCGCTTCACCGGCTGGACCGATGTCGACCTCACGCCGACCGGCGTCGAGCAGGCCAAGCAGGCCGGCCGGCTGCTCAAGGCCGAGGGCTACGACTTCGATGTGGCCTACACCAGCGTGCTCAAGCGCGCCACCCGCACGCTCTGGCACACGCTCGACGAGCTCGACCGCACCTGGCTGCCCGTGATTCATTCCTGGCGCCTCAACGAGCGCCACTACGGCGGCCTGCAGGGCCTGAACAAGGCCGAGACGGCCAAGAAGTACGGCGACGAGCAGGTGCTGGTCTGGCGCCGCAGCTACGGCACGCCGCCGCCGCCGCTGGAACCCAACGATCCGCGCAGCGAGCGCGGCGATGTCCGCTACGCCAAGCTGGCCCCGGAGCAGGTGCCGCTGACCGAATGCCTCAAGGACACGGTGGCCCGGGTGCTGCCGTTCTGGAACGAATCGATGGCGCCGGCGATCCGCGCCGGCCGGCGGCTGGTGGTGGCGGCGCACGGCAATTCGATCCGGGCGCTGGTGAAATACCTCGACGGCATCTCCGACGACGCCATCGTGGGCCTGAACATCCCCAACGGCATTCCGCTGGTCTACGAACTCGACGACGAACTCAAGCCGCTGCGCCACTACTATCTGGGCGACGCCGACGCCGCCGAAAAGGCCGTGGCCGCCGTGGCGTCGCAGGCCAAGGCGTAACAAATATTCTTAATTTGTTCAAAGGGTCGCGGAACCCCGGCAGACAACTTGCTTCCAAGCTGTGTATATTGGTTTGACAGGCGACAAGGACACTTTCACATGGGCCAGAAAATGAAGATCACCGGCTGGGTCGCCGCGGGCGCCTTTGCCGGCGTGCTGACCACCGTCTCGTTACAAACCGTTGCGCGCGGATCGCTGGCTCCCCTGCCGCTCGAGGAATTGCAGCAACTGGCTGCGGTGTTCGGCATGGTCAAGAGCGACTACGTCGAACCGGTGGACGAGAAGAAGCTGATCTCGGACGCGATCTCGGGCATGGTCGCCGGGCTCGACCCGCATTCGCAGTACTTCGACAAGAAGTCGTTCAAGGAATTCCGCGAAGGCACGACCGGCCGCTTCGTCGGCGTCGGCATCGAGATCTCCCAGGAAGACGGCCTGATCAAGGTGGTGTCGCCGATCGAGGGTTCGCCCGCCTTCCGCGCCGGCCTCAAGCCGAACGACCTGATCACCAAGATCGACGACACCGCGGTGCGCGGCCTGTCGCTCAACGAGGCCGTCAAGCGCATGCGCGGCGAGGCCAACACCAAGGTGCTGCTGACGATCTTCCGCAAGGACGAGAACCGCACCTTCCCGGTCACGATCACCCGCGAGGAGATCCGCACCCAGTCGGTCCGCGGCAAGGTCATGGAGCCGGGCTACGCCTGGATCCGCCTGTCGCAGTTCCAGGAACGCACGGTCGACGACTTCGTCAAGAAGGTCGAAGAGATCTACAAGCAGGACCCGAACCTCAAGGGCCTGGTGCTCGACCTGCGCAACGACCCGGGCGGCCTGCTCGACGCCGCGGTCGCGATCTCGGCCGCCTTCCTGCCCGAGAACGTCACGGTGGTGTCGACCGACGGCCAGTTGGCCGAGAGCAAGTCGATCTACAAGGCGGCGCCCGAGTTCTACCAGCGCCGCGCCGGCAGCGACCCGCTGCGCAATCTGCCCGCCGCGCTCAAGACCGTGCCGCTGGTGGTGCTGGTCAACGAAGGTTCCGCCTCGGCCAGCGAGATCGTCGCCGGCGCCCTGCAGGACCACAAGCGCGCCACCATCATGGGCAGCCAGACCTTCGGCAAGGGCTCGGTGCAGACCGTGCGGCCCCTGGGCCCGGACACCGGCCTCAAGATCACGACCGCGCGCTACTACACGCCGAGCGGCACCTCGATCCAGGCCAAGGGCATCGTGCCCAACGTGCTGGTCGACGAGAGCGCCGAGGGCAGCCCCTTCGCCGCCCTGCGCATGCGCGAGGCCGACCTCGAGAAGCACCTGGCCAGCGGCCAGGGCCCCGAGAGCAAGGACCCCGAGCGCGAGAAGGCCCGCGACGAGGCCCGCAAGCGCCTCGAGGAAGAAGCGAAGAAGCCGCCGCAGGACCGCAAGGTGCCCGAGTTCGGCGCCACCGACGACTTCGCGCTGGCGCAGGCCGTCAAGAGCCTGAAGGGCCAGCCGGTGCTGGTCAGCAAGACCCAGGTCATCGTCGACAACAAGGAAGAGAAGAAGGACAACTGATCCCGGGCAGGCTCCCCAGGGGGCCCTCCCCGGCGCTCGGTTGCGCGCGGCGCATGGAAGACCAGGACCTGCTGCGCTATTCGCGCCACATCCTGCTGGAGGAATTCGGCATCGACGGCCAGGCGCGCGTGAGCGCCGCCCATGCGCTGGTGATCGGCGCCGGCGGACTCGGCTCGCCCGCCCTGCTCTACCTGGCGGCGGCCGGCGTCGGGCGCATTTCGGTGGTCGACGACGACGACCTCGACCTCACCAACCTCCAGCGCCAGATCGCGCACGCCACCGCCCGCGTCGGCATGCCGAAGGTCGAGTCGGCGGCCGAGGCGATGCGCGCCATCAACCCCGAGATCCGGATCGAGACCCACCGCCTGCGCGCCGACGCCGGCCTGCTCGACCGCCTGGTGGCCGGCGCCGACGTGGTGCTCGACTGCTGCGACAACTTCGCCACCCGCCAGGCGGTGAACCGCGCCTGCGTCGCCCATCGCAAGCCGCTGGTGGCCGGGGCGGCGATCCGCTTCGACGGCCAGCTCAGCGTTTACGACACCCGCGATCCGGCCTCGCCCTGCTACGCCTGCCTGTTCCCGCCGGAGGCCGAGTTCGAGGAAACCCGCTGCGCCGTGCTGGGCGTCTTCGCGCCGGTGGTCGGCACCATCGGCACCCTGCAGGCCAGCGAGGCCTTGAAGCTGCTGGCGGGCATCACGCCGTCGCTGGCGGGTCGGCTGCTGATGTTCGACGGCCGGCGCACGGCTTTCGACACGCTGGGCGTCGCGCGCGACCCCGCCTGCGGCGTGTGCGGCCACCGCCCGCCAGCGCCCTGAGCGCCTGCTCAGCTGCCGCTCGCCGGGGTCGGCTGCTGCTTGGCCTTGGCGGCGCCCGCCTTGGCGGCGCGCGATGACGGCGTCTTGGCCTCGGCCAGCACTTCGGTGCAGTCCGCATCCTTGCCCGGGCCGGTCTCGACCGTCGCGGCCAGCGCCAGCAGCGGATTGATCGCCGCCAGCGCCAGCGCCGCGGCGCCGCGGGCCGCCAGCGGCGCGACCTCCACGCCGGCCTTCGGCGCCGCGAAGGTGCCGCGCACCCGCAGCGGCGTGCGCAGCGCCAGGATGCTCTTGTCCTTCGGCTCCTGCTTGACGCTGAGGTCCATGCGCTCGTCGGCCAGGTTGATGCTGCCGGTGCCATTGAACACCGTGTCGCTGGTGTCGAACAGCAGGGTGCGGCCGGTCATCACGCCTTTCTCCACGTCGAAGGCCACGGCAGCGCAGCGCAGTTCCACGTTGTGGTCGCCTTCGAGCAGGAACTTGATGATCTCGCCGCCGTCGAGACCGAGGAACTCGAGCAGCAGGTTGCTGAACTGGCCGCGCCCGGTGAGCCCCGCGACGTCGCCGGAAGAGTTGGCCAGCCAGGCCGCCACCGAGTTGCCGCGCCCGGACAAGTTGATCCGGCCGTCGAGCTTTCCAAAACTGGTCTTCAGGGTTTCGACCTTCGGAATGAGCCGATTGAGCTGCATCCCGCGGATATCGAGCGCCGCGCGGATGTCGGCCGGGTTCTGCGTTGCATCGATGCGGATCGCGCCGGCGATCCGGCCGCTGGCCACGC
The DNA here is from genome assembly GCF_030316845.1 of Variovorax davisae. Lineage (GTDB taxonomy): Bacteria > Pseudomonadota > Gammaproteobacteria > Burkholderiales > Burkholderiaceae_C > Variovorax > Variovorax davisae. The sequence continues at coordinate 406,790 of NZ_JASZYS010000002.1, read as the reverse complement.
CGAGATCGAGCGGGTCGAGGGTCAGCACGCCGTCCTTCAACTTGACCTGCACGCTGCCCTTGTCCAGCGGCAGCTCGCGCACGTTCTGGATCCGCTCCGCGGTGTAGCTGACATCGGCGTTCATGGCCCGCAGCCGCTCGAAATCCAGGGACGCGTCCGGCAGCACCTTGCGCGCGGGGTCGTCGCGCTTGCGCTTGTCGAGCTGGGCGATGCTGGGCGGTGCGGCCACGCCCTCGACCGCGTTGGCCGAGCGGGCGGTTGGCGGCAACCCGATCAGCGGGCCCAGATCGTCCATGTCCATGACCCGCGAGCGCAGCGTGCCGCCCAGGTGCGGCACCTGCTGCGACTTGTCGAACTGCATGTCGCCGCCGATGTCCGACAGGCCCAAGCGGCCCTTCAAGCCGCGCACTTCCCAGAGCGCGCCGTTCTTGCGCAGATTGCCGCTCAATGCGTAAGGGGGCGTCTGAGGCAGCGCGATGCCCAGGGCCGGATAGAGGCGGCCCAGGTTCGGCCCCCGCATCTCGATCTGGGCATCGAGGCCGTCGAGGTCGGCCAGCTCGGCCACCGTCCCCTTGCCCTTCAGGCGGGTCTGGGCGACCTTCAGGTCGATCTCGATCGGAAACGGCGGCTGCCCCACCGAAGTCAGCTGCAAGACGTTGCCGGTGCGTCCCACCGCGGACATCGGCTGCCCCCGATAGCGGCCCTTGATCTGGTAGTCGAGCGGCAAGTCGCCGCGGCTGCTGTCGAAGCTGAAATCCGCGTGCAGGTCGAGCGCCTGCGCCTGGGCAAGGAAGTCGACGCTGCCGCCGTCGACCTGGATCAGGCCGATGACCGGGATGGTGCCCGGGTCGGCACTGTCCTTGCCGAGCGCCCATGTCTTGCGGCCGTCCGCCTCCATTTCGAGTCCGAGCGAAGGGCCGCTCAGCATCAGTCGCGGCAGCACGATGCGGCGGCGCAGCAACTCCCAGAAGCGGATGTCGAACTCGGCCTTGTCGGCCCGAACCAGATAGGGGTCCCGGGCCCACGCAGGGTTGGCGAACTCGATGCCGTCGATCTTGACGGTCGCCTGCCGCCAGCCCAGGGAAACGTCCAGATGGCGCGTGATCTCGAACTTTCGCCCCGTCTTCTCGCTCACGTAGCGGTTGACCGGTTCGCGCAGCGTGTCCCACGGGAAAAAGGCCGCCAGCAGCACGAAGGCGGCGACGAGTCCCAGAACCAGCGCGCCGACCGCCACCCAGCGCCGACGGCGCGGCGGGGAGGCGACGGGCGCGGCGGTCATGGGCATCAGTCGATGGGCGAGCCCGTATGCACCGCGGTGACGCTCTGGGCAACCTCGCTCACGCCGACGGCAGCGATCCCTGCGGCAGCCGCCATCGTGGCGGCCTCGGCCAGTCGCAACTCTGCCATTGCCGGCTCCCCGCCAGCGACTGCAACACCGCCGGCAAGTGCCAGCAGAGCGATCGCGATGGAACCCCAGATGATATTCATGACCGCACCTTGCAGGATTGTGGAATGGACGGCGGGCTGCCGCCAGTGGATGCAAGCATGAATGCCGGTGCGCCGGCGACGGGTCGGCGGCCGAGCGCAAACGCTGTACGGCGTCGCCTACGGGTGCATTCCCATCGGCGCGTAAGAACCCGCCTACAGCCGCAGGCCGCGCAAACCTTCATCATGCGGACGGATAAATCCGTAGCATTGCCACTGCAGGCTTTCCTTGGGGACAATCCAGTCCAGCAAGGCGCGCCCGGGGGACAGCGGTTCTCATGGACCCAAGATTGAAAACCTACATCGTCGAAGACAACGTCACGATCCGAGAGAACCTCGTCGGCACTTTGGAAGAGCTCACGTGCATTTCGGCCATCGGATTTGCAGAGACCGAGTCCGAGGCCAGCCAATGGCTGACCGACCATGCCGACGACTGGGAGCTGGCGATCGTCGATCTGTTCCTGAAGCAGGGCAGCGGGCTGGGCGTGCTGCAGACCTGCCGCGCGCGCCGGCCGAACCAGAAGGTGGTGGTGCTCAGCAACTACGCCACCCCCGACATCCGCAAACGCTGCGCCCAGTTCGGCGTCGATGCGGTGTTCGACAAATCCAACGAGATCGACGGGCTGATCGACTTCTGCATCGAGCAGTCGTCGGCGCCGCGAGTCTCGCAGAACAGCTCCTGACCGACGCGGGGCGCAGGTTCAATCGATCAGCTTGTTCTTCAGCGCGTAGTAGGTCAGGTCGCTGTTCGATGAAAGATTCATCTTCTCCATCAGCCGCGTCCGGTAGGTGCTCACCGTCTTCACCGACAGCGACAGCGTCTTGGCGATGTCGCCCGCGGTTTCGCCCTTGGCCAGCTTGAGGAACACCTGAAACTCCCGCTCCGACAGTTGCTCGTGCGGCGCCGCGTCGTCCTTGCGGTCGAGTTGGCGCGCCAGCAGTTCGGCCACCGCCGGCGTGATGTAGCGCCGGCCGAGCGAGATGGTGCGGATCGCATTGACGATCTCGATCGGATCGCACTCCTTGTTCAGGTAGCCGCTGGCGCCCTGGCGAATCAGGTTCATCGCGTAGTGCTCTTCCGGATAGCCGCTGAGGATCAGGATGCCGACGTCGGGCGCCTTGGCGCGGATCATCGCCAGGGCGTCGATCCCGCTTTGGCCAGGCATCGAGAGGTCCATCACCAACACGTCGAGCTCGGTGGTCCGCACCAGCTCGATCGCCTCGCGGCCGCTGGCCGCCTCACCCACCACCCGCAGGTCGACATGCTCCGAGAAGAACTGCCGCAAGCCGGAGCGCACGATGGCGTGGTCGTCCACAATTCCGATCTTGATCATCTGTTACCTTCGTCTTTGTTTCGCGGCCTTTTGCGTCGCAACATGCCGGTCCCTGGTCGGATCCGATTATTCCCGAATTTGATCTGCAGGCATTGCTCGGAGACCTCATGCGCTGGTTAGCTTTTCCCAAGATGGCCCTCGGCCTGGCGCTCGCCGCCCTGGCGGCGCTGGCGCTGGTGGGCATCAACGAGGCAGGCTACCAGCAGTCGCACCGCGCCCTGCAGGATGTCGGCGACGCGCAGAAGGCCCGCGGCCTGCTCAACCTGGTGCTGCAGAACGTCCTCGATGCCGAAACGGGCCAGCGGGGCTTTCTGCTGACAGGGGAAGCCCGCTACCGCGAACCCTATGACCTCGCCGTCAAGCAGGTGGAGGGCAACCTGGCCACGCTCCAGGGCCTTTACGCCAGGCGCCCCACCGAGCTGACGCGGGTGGGCGAACTCTCCAAGCACGTGGCGCGCAAGCTCGCCGAAATGGAGATGAGCGTGCGCCTGCGCCAGAGCGGCAACGAGGACGCCTGGAAGTTCGTCATCACCACCGACGTCGGCCGCGAGGAGATGGAGGCCATCCGCCAGCAGGTCGGGCAGCTGATCGCGATCAGCAACGAAGAGCTGACGCGCAGCCAGCTCCAGATCGCCCGCTCGCTGCGCCTGGCTCGCATCGGCATCACCCTGGTCACGCTGGCAGGGCTGCTGGCGTTCTACCTCTACCTGCGCCAGACCCATGCGCTGCGCCTGGTTGGCGAGCGGCAGCAGGAGGCCCTGCAGCGCGAGCGCAACGCGCTCGAAGGCGAGGTGCGCGAGCGCACGGCGACGCTGGGCGAACTCGCCACCCACCTGCAGCAGGTGCGCGAATCGGAGCGCGGTTTCCTGGCGCGCGAGCTGCACGACGAACTGGGCTCGCTGCTGACGGCCGCCAAGCTGGACGTCGCGCGCCTGAAATCCAGGCTCAGCGATTCGCCCGACGCCACCCAGCGGCTGCAGCACCTGAACGAGCTGCTCAACAGCGGCATCGCGCTCAAGCGCCGGATCATCGAGGACCTGCGCCCTTCGTCGCTGTCCAACCTGGGTCTGGTTGCTTCGCTGGAAATCCTCGGCCGCGAATTCGCCGAGCAGTCGGGCATGGAGATCGAGATGGTGCTGGAGCCGGTCGACCTCGACGAGGACAACCAGCTGACGGCCTACCGGATGGTGCAGGAGAGCCTGACCAACATCGGCAAGTACGCGCAGGCCAGCGAGGCCAGCATCGTCATGAAGAACTACGGCAACCACGTGGTGGTCGAGGTGGTCGACAACGGCAAGGGCTTCGACACCCGGCACGCCCGTCCGTCGACGCATGGCCTGGCCGGCATGCGGCACCGGGTCGAAGCCGCCAAGGGCAAGCTCAGCGTGGCGTCGACGCCCGGCCAGGGCACCCACCTGAGCGCGATCCTGCCGGCCAGGCAGGCCTGACGCAACGGGCTGCGCGGCCCCGGCGCGCGCCCTTTCGGTTCTCTCCTACGCCCCCAGGCCGCTGCTGCTGACAGGGTCCCGGCGACCATCCCCTTAACGTGGATGCCAGGCCGTTCGGGACGCGAACGCGCTGGTTTTCACACCCACGGGGCCTTCCCTCGAAAAGGAGTCAGCATGTTGCACTACGCCGTCGTGTTCCTGGTCATCGCCTTGATCGCCGCGCTGTTCGGCTTCGGCGGCATCGCGGCCAGTGCCGTGGGCATCGCGAAGATCCTCTTCGTCATCTTCCTCGTCCTGGCGCTCGTGAGCTTCATCGCGGGCTTGATGCGACGCGGCTAGCGTCGTTACGATGGACAGGTCAAACAATCAACTTTCGGAAGGACTCATTTCATGAACACGAACACCAAGACGCCCGCACAGCTCGCCGAGGATGCGCGCCAGACGGCCAACGACGCGATCGACACCACGCGGGCCTATGCGCAGAACGCGGTCAATGCGGCCGGCGAGAAGGTGCGCGACCTGCGTCGCGATGCCGAACCGGCCGTGGAGCAGCTGGCGGCGCGGGTCCAGCAGGCCGTGCAGCGCGGCCTCGATGCCGCCTCGACCACCAGCGCCCGGGCCCAGCGACGCCTGGAGGCCGCCGCCGATGTCACCGGCAAGTACATCGCCGACCAGCCGGTTCGCTCGGTGCTTGTCGCCGCCGCGGCCGGGGCCGCCATCACGGCGCTGATCGTCCTCGCGAGCCGCCGTCGCGACGATTACTGAACCCCCGCACCGGCCGCCGCAGCACCATGTTCCATCCCATTGTCTCCACGGTGCTCGGTCACCCGGAACTCGTCGCCGAGCATCTCGCCAACTACGGGGCGCTGATCCGGGAGGAATCCCAGGCTGCGAGCCAGGGGCTCATCTCGAAGCTAATGGCCGGCGTGATCGCGGCTGTCAGCGGCATGCTGGCGCTGGGCCTGATCGGCGTTGCCGTGATGCTCGGCGTGCTGCATGGCAGCTTCCATTGGGTCTTGGCGGCGGTGCCCGGGGTGGCGGTCTTCATTGCCTTGGTCTCGGCGCTCGTCGCAGCGCGGCCCCGGCCTTTTCATGCCTTCGCCGACCTGCGCACTCAGCTCGACGCGGACGTACGGGCGCTGCGGGTGGCCGGAGAACGCCATGGCCGCTGAACACCAGCTTCTGACCGCCCAGCAACGGCTGGCGCTATCTCGCCGGGCCTTGGTCGCCCAGTTGCAAGGAGATCACCCTGAGCCGGCCAGGGACGAGTTGTACGCCTTGCCCGCACCTTCGGTCCGTCCGGCCGCCTTCGACCACTTCGCCTGGTCTTCGGTGGCCCGCGGGGTGGTGCGCCGCTGGTGGCGCCGGCATCCGGCGAATGCGGCCGGCCAGCTCGCGCGCCCGTTGCTCGATCGCTATGCGCGCGAGCAGCCGGCCAAGCTGGTCGGCGCGGCCGCCGCCGCAGGTGCCCTGGTGGTGCTGGTCAAGCCGTGGCGATTGCTCTCGATCACCGCGGTGCTCGCCGCGGTCGTCAAGACATCCGACGTCGCCGACATGGTGACGACGCTGATGCAGAAAAACGCAAACCCACGAAAGGATCCTCCATGACCTCCGCCGTCAAAGAACGCCATGAACCCCTGAAGCTCGACCAGGCCGCGATCGACAAGGCCTCCTCGAGCCTCGACGAAGGCGCAGTGACCCCCAGCTACGGGCCCTGGCGCGACGACATCGTCAAGCTGCTCAACGACGCCCTGGCCACCGAGCTGGTCTGCGTGTTGCGCTACAAGCGCCACTATTTCACCGCCAGCGGCGAGGCCTCGCCGGCCATCGCCGATGAATTCCTGGTCCATGCCAACGAAGAGTCCGCGCACGCGGACAAGATCGCCGAGCGCATCGTGCAGCTCGGCGGCGAGCCCGACTTCAATCCCCAGAGCCTGCAAGGCCGCAGCCACGCGCAATACGACGCGTCGCTCGAACTGCAGGCGATGGTGCGCGCCAACCTGGTGGCCGAGCGCATCGCGATCGAAACCTATCGCCAGATGATCGTCCTGATCGGCGACAAGGATCCGACGACCCGTCGCATGCTGGAGGAGATCCTGAGCGACGAGGAAGAGCACGCCGACGAACTGAAGGACTGGCTCGGCCACTGATCGCGTTGCCGCAGCCAGCAAAAAGCCCGGGCAACCGGGCTTTTTTGCTGGACGCCGCAGCGCGGCTACATCTTCACCTGGAGCTTGTTGTCGACCGTGCTCACGCCCTTGACGGACTTCGCGATCTCCTCGGCACGCGCCTTGGCGGCGGCGTTGGGGGCGGGTCCGCTCAACGTCACCTGGCCGCCCTTGGTGTCGACGTCGATCTTGATCGCACTCAGGTCCGGATCCTTGGCCAGGCCCGTCGATACGGCCGCCGTGATCGATGCATCGTCCACGGCGCCGGCCACCGATGCCGCGGCCGATTCCGTCTTGGCCTTCGCATCGGCGCCGGCCTGCTCGGTCTTGGCGGTGGCCGAGTCGACCTTCTTGCCCATGGTGTCGCCGTCGGTCTTGTTGCAGGCACCCAAGGCCAGAACACCGGCGGCCAGAAGCAACGCCAGCGCGCCGCGTCCGCTGGGTGTGTTCGATGGGGTCATGGATGGCTCCTTTCGCACGGTCACGGGTTCTGGGGATCGCTCTTCAGGGCGTCCTTGGTCTTTTCCTTCACGTCGCCATAGGTCTTCTGCACCTTGCCGGCGGCCTGGTCGACCAGGCCCTCGGTCTGCAGCTTGTCGCTGCCCGTCACCTTGCCCGCGACTTCCTTGATCTTGCCCTTGGCCTCTTCGACGCGGCCCGACACTTGGTCCTTGTTCATGGCGTTTCCTTCGCAAAATGGATGAATCGGTGGTTCGACCGAACCACTGCCTTCAATCTAGTGCGACGCCGCTGTCGCCACGGCGGGCAGCGGCTCGTCCTGCTGTAGGACCAGGGGAAGTCAGGCCGTCACGATCCAGCCCTCGACCGGGTCGATGGCCTCCGGCAGCCCGTAGCCGGGGCCCGGGCGGCTGTCGCGGCGGGCCTGGGCCCAGGCCGCCTGCATGAGGCACAAGACGGCGTCGAGACGGTCGCCCGTGGCGTCGGCGAGCAACGCCTCGCGCGCGCCCGGCGCCAGCGCGAGCCGCAGGCGGAGCCTTCCGCAGCCCCGCTCCAGCGCGGCCAGCAGGTCGGCGCGCGCCTGCTGGCGCTCGACGGTCTGGCGAGGCGCCGCATCGCTCTTGTAGCTGCGCCGGCCGATCAGTTCGCGCGCCAGCAAGCCCGGGTAGGCCTCCAACGCGATGCGCGACGCGCCCGCCACCCGCCCCGGCGGGTGCAGGCCGGGCAGTGCGGCGCCGGCGGCCAGCAACCGCGGCACGCCGGCATGCAGCATGAACGCCACCGGCGGATTGACCCATTTCATCGAGGGGCTGGATCCGGCCGGGCCATCGGTCTGCCGGTGCGCGAACTTCCCGCCGCTCGGCCGGGCGGCGCAGAAGGCCGCGAAAGTGCGTCGGATCTCGTCGCGCCCGAGGCCGGCATAGTGGGCGATCAGCGCCTCCCACGCCAGCGGCCAGCCGAGTTGCACCACCAGCTCGCGCGGCAGTCCGAACGGGAGATCGAAGGCACCCACCCAGGCCGGGAGCGTGCGCAGCCAGTGCCCCCAGGCGTCGAGCGCGGCGAAGGACTCGAAGCCAGCCAGGTCCACCCGGCTGCCGCAGGCCGCGCCGAGCGCGACCACGATCGGCTTGCGCGCCGTCGGCGCGCTCGAGAAATCGCAGCCGAGCAGTGGCGCTGCAGATGCGGAGGGTGGCACCCGCAGACCGGGGATTTCAGTGGCGCCCGACGATGGCGGCGGTGGCCATCAGTTCCTCGAGCAGCGCCAGCGAGACCTTGCCCGACACCGCGTACGGGTCGAGCTCCGGCCGCTCCGAGTACTTGAGCAGGGTCGAGGCGTTGAGCTTCGACAGGTTGACCTGGCCCATGGTCCAGCCGCCGAAGCGGCGCTCGGAGATTTCTTCGTAGTGCAGCAACACCACGTCCTTGTGGCGCGGATCGCGCTGGATGTGGCCGTAGAGCTCGCTGATGGCCACCCGGCCACCCTCGATGGCCTGCAGGAACACGCCGGCCCCGTAGCAGAGGATGCCGGTGACGCCGCAGGCGGTGTTGTGCGAGCGCGATTGGGCGAGGATGGCCTCGATGGCACCCTGGCTGGTGTCCACCGCGCGGCTGGCGTAGAGAAGGCGTACGAGCATGGTGTGTCCGGCTCAGCGCTTGCGCGGAAGGAGGGAGAGGAATTCGCGCCGCAGGTTGGGGTCCTTCAGGAAGACGCCGCGCATGACCGAGTTGATCATCTTGCTGTCCATCTCCTTGACGCCGCGCCACTGCATGCAGAAGTGCTCGGCCTCGACCACCAGCGCCAGGCCGTCGGGCTGGGTCTTTTCCTGGATCAGGTCGGCCAGCTGCACCACGGCTTCTTCCTGGATCTGGGGCCGGCCCATGACCCATTCGGCCAGCCGCGCGTACTTCGACAGGCCGATCACGTTGGTCTTCTCGTTCGGCATGACGCCGATCCAGAGCTTGCCGATGATCGGGCAGAAATGGTGCGAGCAGGCGCTGCGCACCGTGATCGGGCCGACGATCATCAGCTCGTTGAGGTGCTCCGCATTGGGGAACTCGGTCAGCGAGGGCGGCGGCACATAGCGGCCCTTGAAGACCTCGTTGACGTACATCTTGGCGACGCGGCGGGCCGTGTTGCCGGTGTTGTGGTCGTTGTCGAGATCGATCACCAGGCTCTCGAGCACGTCCTTCATCTTGCCCTCGACCTCGTCGAGCAGCCCTTCGAGTTCGCCGGGCTCGATGAATTCGGCGATGTTGTCGTTGGCGTTGAAACGCTTGCGGGCAGCGAGGAGACGCTCGCGAATCTTCACGGACACGGGCGTGCCCTCGTCTTCATCCCCTGCGGCGGGGCGCGGTACGGCGTCGATGGTCCTGAGCATGCGCCATCGTATCAGCGAATGGATTCCCACAAGCTCCCTAAGGCGCCCTCCCCGCCTGCCGAGGCAGCTATTGTTTTGATAGCGAAAAGTCGGTCACCAGCGGCAGGTGGTCGGACATGCGGGCCCAGATCGGGCCGCGCGGCACCACGCAGGCGACTGGCTCGACCTGGCGTCCGTAGATGAAGTCGAGCTGCGCGACCGGCAGCCGCGAGGGGTAGGTCAGCGTCCGCGGCCCGCGCAGGTCGCTGGAGTCGCGCATGCCCATGGCGTTCATCGCATAGCGCATGCGCGCACCCCAGTCGTTGAAATCGCCGGCCACCACCAGCGCCTCGCCCGGCGGGATCTCGCGCTCGACGAACTCGCGCAGCTGCGCGATCTGGCGGATCCGGCTGCCCTTGATCAGGCCCAGATGCACCACGATGGTGTGCACCGTGCGGCCGTCGAGGTCGATCGCCACGTGCAGCATTCCGCGCTGCTCGAAGCGGTGGTCCGAGATGTCCTGGTGGGTCTTGCGCAGCACCGGCCAGCGCGTGAGCAGCGCGTTGCCGTGCTCCCCATGCTTGGTGATCGCATTGGTCTCGTAGACTGCCGTGTAGCCCTCCGGGGCAAGGAAGTCCGCCTGCGGCAGCTCCGGCCAGCGATGGAAGCGCGCGGCCGCCTGGCGGTTCACCTTGCGGACTTCCTGGAGGCAGACGATATCGGCGTCCAGCTGCTCGATCGCATGGCCGAGGTTGTGGATCTCCAGCCGCCTGGCGGGGCCGATGCCCTGCACGCCCTTGTGGATGTTGTAGGTGGCTACGCGGAAGCTGGTCGCCGGAGGATTCATCACGCAAATTGTGGCAGCAGCAGGATGGCCGCGGCGTTGGTGGAGGAAAAAGTGGCCGCTGCCGCCTCCCGGTAGGGCAGCCAGCGCCAGGCCGTGTGCTCGCAAGGATCGAGCCGCGGCGCCAGCGGCGCCGGCAGGCAGAGGCTGAACAGGTGCTCGGTGTTGGCGCGCACGCCCGGCGCGTAGCGGGCGCGCCAGCGCGGCAGGATCGGGTAGACGTTGCGCCGCTGCCAGTCGAGCAGCCGCGGCGCCAGCGGGCTGCCCTCGCCGCACGGGATGCCGGTCTCTTCCTCGACCTCGCGCGCGGCGGTGCGCGCCAGCGGCTCGTCGTCGAAGTCCTTGCTGCCGGTGACCGACTGCCAGAGCTCGTCGTCGCCGGTGCGCCGGATCAGCAGGACCTCGAGCGCCGGCGTGTGGATCACGACCAGCACCGACTCGGGGATCTTGAACCGGGGACCGTCCATCACACGCCGCTGATCACTGCATCGAGGGCAGCGACGAGTTCATTGGCCTGGGCCATGCAGCGTCTGCCAAGGGCGCAGAACCTCGCCGAAGACCCCGATGCGTTCGGGCAACGCGTTCTGGGCCGCGATCCAGCAGGTTTCGTTGAACTCGTGCTGGCCAGCATCCGTCGACTTCGCCAGCGCCAGCGTCTCGGGCTCGCGTGCGGCCTGTCCGAGGCAGTCGAATTGGCTTCTTGCTTCAGTCGTACTGATCTGCATGAAGAATCCCGTTCACGAGCGATCAGCCATTCTAGCCATCGGCTCAGGGGCAAAAAAAGAGCGCCCGAAGGCGCCCCTGGTCTGCTGCCGCCGTGCACCTCAGGCGGCTTGCGGCGCGTTGCGCAGCTTGATGTGCAGCTCGCGCAGCTGCTTCTCGTCGACCGGGCTCGGCGCCTGCGTCAGCAGGTCCTGGGCGCGCTGGGTCTTCGGGAAGGCGATCACGTCGCGGATCGACTCGGCGCCGGTCATGAGCATCACCAGGCGGTCGAGGCCGATCGCGATGCCGCCGTGCGGCGGCGCACCGTACTGCAGCGCGTCCAGCAGGAAGCCGAACTTCAGCTGCGCGTCCTCGGCGCTGATCTTGAGCGCGCGGAACACCTTGCTCTGCACTTCTTCGCGATGGATACGGACCGAGCCGCCCCCCATCTCGATGCCGTTGAGCACCATGTCGTAGGCCTTGGCGATGCACTTCTCGGGCGCCGTGTCCATCAGATCCTCGTGGCCATCCTTGGGCGCGGTGAACGGATGGTGCACCGCCGACCAGCGCTGGCCTTCCTCGTCGAACTCGAACATCGGGAAGTCGACCACCCAGAGCGGCGCCCAGCGGTCGTCGAACAGGCCGTTCTTCTTGCCGAAGGCACTGTGGCCGATCTTGACGCGCAGCGCGCCGATGGCGTCGTTGACGACCTTTTCCTTGTCGGCACCGAAGAACAGGATGTCGCCGTTGCGGGCGCCGGTGCGGGCGATGATCTCGGCCAGGGTGCCGTCGTCGAGGTTCTTGACGATCGGGCTCTGCAGGCCTTCGCGGCCCAGCGCCGCGTCGTTGACCTTGATGTAGGCCAGGCCCTTGGCGCCGTAGATCTTGACGAATTCCTGGTAGCCGTCGATCTCGCCGCGCGACAGGCCGCCCTCGCCGCCGCCGCCCGGCACGCGCAGCGCCACGACGCGGCCGCCGGCCATGGTGGCGGCATTGGAGAACACCTTGAACTCGACCCGCTTCATGAGCTCGGTGAGCTCGGTGAACTCGAGCTTGACGCGCAGGTCGGGCTTGTCGGAGCCGTACTTGAACATCGCGTCGGCGTAGCTCATGGTCGGGAACACCGGCAGATCGATGGCCGCGGCATTGCGGAACACGTTGCGGATCATGCCTTCGAACATCTCGCGGATCTCCTCCTCCGACAGGAACGAGGTCTCGATGTCGATCTGCGTGAACTCGGGCTGGCGGTCGGCGCGCAGGTCCTCGTCGCGGAAGCACTTGACGATCTGGTAGTAGCGGTCGTAGCCGGCCACCATCAGCAGCTGCTTGAACAGCTGCGGCGACTGCGGCAGCGCGAAGAAGCTGCCGTCGTGCACGCGGCTGGGCACCAGGTAGTCGCGCGCGCCCTCGGGCGTCGACTTGCCGAGCATCGGCGTCTCGATGTCGATGAAGCCGTTGGCGTCGAGGAACTTGCGCGCCTCCATCGTGACCTTGTAGCGCAGCATCATGTTGCGCTGCATCGCCGGACGGCGCAGGTCGAGCACACGGTGCGTGAGGCGGGTGGTTTCCGAGAGGTTGTCGTCGTCGAGCAGGAACGGCGGCGTCACCGAAGGGTTGAGCACCTTCATCTCGTGGCAAAGCACTTCGATCTTGCCGCTCTTGAGGTTGTCGTTGACCGTGCCTTCGGGGCGCGCGCGCACCAGGCCCGTGACCTGCACGCAGAACTCGTTGCGCAGGCCTTCGGCGGCGGCGAAGGTGGCGGCGCGATCGGGATCGCAGACCACCTGCACGTAGCCTTCGCGGTCGCGCAGGTCGATGAAGATCACGCCGCCGTGGTCACGCCGGCGGTTGACCCAGCCGCACAGGCTGACGGTCTGTCCGAGCAGGGCTTCGGTCACGAGACCGCAATAGATTGAACGCATGGCCATAGATGGTTTCCCCGGCGCCGCATGGGCGCATTTTTATTTGATCGCGATCGTCGCGGGGCCGCCAGGAACGACCACCCCCATCGACACGATGTACTTGAGCGCGTCGTCCACGCTCATCTTGAGTTCGATGCAGTCGCTGCGCTTGAGCATCACGAAATAGCCGCCCGTCGGGTTGGGCGTGGTCGGCACGTAGACGCCGAGATAGTCACCGCCGCCCAGGTGGCCGACCACCTCGTGGCCGGGCGTGCCGGTCACGAAGGCGATGGTCCAGGCGCCTTCGCGCGGCCACTCGATCAGCACCGCGGTGCGGAAGGCATTGCCGTTCTCGGAGAACAGCGTGTCGGAGACCTGCTTGACGCTGGAGTAGATGGAGCGCACCACCGGGATGCGCCGCACCACGGCATCGCCCCAGCCGAGCAGGCGCTTGCCGACGAAATTGCTCGCGATGGCGCCGACCGACAGCAGGATGCCCAGGGTCAGCAGCACGCCCAGGCCGCGCACCTTGTGCTCGTTCAGGTACTGTTGCCACGTCTCGGGCAGCAGCCACAGCGTCTGGTCGAGGGTGCCGATGATCCAGTTCAGCACGCCCAGCGTGATGACCAGCGGCACGATGACCAGCAAGCCGGAGAGCAGCCATTTGCGCAGCGCGAGCATGGCGGGGCGCCTCAGTCGCTGCCTGAAGAGGCGGCCGGGGCCGGGGCCGGTGCCGCGGCGGGCGCCGGGGCGCTGGCGGGCGCGGGGGCCGGCGCCGCGGCCGAGCCGTCGACCGGTGCGGCGGCCGGGGGGGCAGCCGTCTTGTCGGCGCCATCGCCGCCCTTCTTGCCGCCGCCGTCGCGGAAATCGGTCACGTACCAGCCCGAGCCCTTGAGCTGGAAGCCGGCGGCCGTGAGCTGCTTGCTGAACGCGCTCGCGCCGCAAGCCGGGCAGTCCGAGAGCGGCGCGTCGGACATTTTCTGCAGCACGTCCTTGGCAAAGCCGCAGGCGCCGCACTTGTAGGCGTAGATAGGCATGGGATTGGGAAGCGAAAGGAGCGGCCGGCGGCCGCTCGCAAAGCCCTCGATTATAAGGGCGCCCCGCCCCCAGGGCGCGCGGGGGTCAGGCCGGGTCGACCGCCAGCGGCCGATGCGGCGTGCGGGTGTTGGACACCCACTGCGGCGCCAGCGAGCCGGCCACCATGCCGCCGAACGAAGCCAGCAGGCCGGCCAGCTGGGCCGGGAACTCCTTGCCCCACGGCAGGCCGAGGAACAGCAGCCAGGTCCCGATCCCCAGCACCACGGCGGCCACGGCGCCCTGGGTGGTCGCGCGCTGCCAGTAGAGGCCGCACACCAGGGGCACGAAGGCACCCACCAGCGGCACCTGGTAGGCCCCGGACACCAGTTCGTAGATCGGGGTGCCCTGCATGCGGATCGCATAGGCCAGCACCGCCGCGCTGAACACCAGCACCGTGATGCGCATCGTCATCAGGTTCGACTTGTCGCTGCCGGCGGGCCGGAACTGGCGCCAGATGTTCTCGGTGAAGGTCACGCTGGGCGCCAGCAGGGTGGCCGAGGCGGTCGACTTGATGGCCGACAGCAGCGCGCCGAAGAACAGCACCTGCATCACGAAGGGCATCTTCTGCAGCACCAGCGTCGGCAGCACCTTCTGCGGATCGTCCTTGAGCAGGTCGGCGGTCTCGGCCGGCATGATCAGCAGCGCGCTGGCCACCAGGAACATCGGCACGAAGGCGAACAGGATGTAGGCGATGCCGCCGATGACCGGGCCGCGCGTGGCCGACTTGACGCTGTTGGCCGACATGACGCGCTGGAACACGTCCTGCTGCGGGATCGAGCCCAGCATCATGGTGATCGCGGCGGCGAAGAAGAAGACCATGTCCTTGTAGCTCGGCTCCGGCCAGAACCTGAACAGGTCCTTGCTGACCGCGAAGGCCACCACCTTGTCGGCACCGCCGGCCATGTGGCCGGCGAAGACCGCGATCACGGCCAACCCCAGCACCAGGATGATCATCTGGATGAAATCGGTGACCGCGACCGACCACATGCCGCCGAACAGGGTGTAGGCCAGGATCGAGACGACGCCGATCACCATGCCCAGCGAGACCCCGATCGCGCCGCCCGAGAGCACGTTGAACACCAGGCCCAGCGCCGTGACCTGGGCCGACACCCAGCCCAGGTAGCTCAGCATGATGATCAGCGAGCAGGCGATCTCGATGGTGCGGCCGAAGCGCTCGCGGTAGTAGTCGCTGATGGTCAGCAGCGTCATGCGATAGAGCTTGCCGGCAAAGAACAGGCCGACCAGGATCAGGCAGGTGCCGGCGCCGAACGGGTCTTCGATCACGCCGTTGAGCCCGCCTTCGATGAACTTGGCCGGGATCCCGAGCACGGTCTCGGAGCCGAACCAGGTGGCGAAGGTGGTCGTGACGATCATGTAGAGCGGCAGGTGCCGGCCGGCGATCGCGAAGTCGGTGGTGTTCTTCACCCGCCGGGCCGCATACAGGCCGATGGCGATGGTGACCAGCAGGTAGACGAAGACCAGGGTCAGCAACACGGCAGCAATTCCTTCCTCAGAAAAGACGCACGCGCACCAGCACCTGCATCGCGATCAAGCCCAATACAAATCCCATGCCACCGTAGATGATCGCCTGCAGCAGCCGGTTGGTCCGCTTCTGGGCGGCCAGCAGTTCGAGCAGTTCGCGCCGGTGGTCCGGGGGGCGATTTTCCAGGAAATCGTGCATCAGCCGCGGCAGCTGCGGCAGCAATTTGGCATAACGCGGCGCCTCGGCGCGCAGCTGCTCGAGCAGCTTGCGGGGGCCGATCTGGTCGGTCATCCACTTCTCGAGGAAGGGTTTGGCGGTGTGCCAGAGGTCGAGTTCGGGATCGAGCTGGCGGCCCAGGCCTTCGATGTTGAGCAGGGTCTTCTGCAGCAGCACCAGCTGCGGCTGGATCTCGACCTGGAAGCGGCGCGAGGTCTGGAACAGGCGCATCAGCACCATCCCCAGTGAGATCTCCTTCAGCGGCCGGTCGAAGTAGGGCTCGCACACGGTGCGGATGGCCGCCTCGAGTTCGTCGATGCGGGTGCCGTGCGGGACCCAGCCGCTCTCCAGGTGCAGCTCGGCCACCCTCTTGTAGTCGCGGCGGAAGAAGGCGACGAAGTTCTGCGCCAGGTACTCCTTGTCCGACTCGGTCAGCGTGCCGATGATGCCGAAGTCGAGCGACACGTAGCGCCCGAAGCTGTCCGGCTCCAGGCTGACCTGGATGTTGCCGGGATGCATGTCGGCATGGAAGAAGCCGTCGCGGAACACCTGGGTGAAGAAGATCGTGACGCCGTCGCGCGCCAGCTTCGGGATGTCGACGCCGGCCGCGCGCAGGCGGTCGAGCTGGGCGATCGGCACGCCCTTCATGCGCTCCATCACCATCACTTCCGGGTGGCAGAAGTCCCAATACATCTCGGGGATCAGCACCAGCTTGAGCTTCTCCATGTTGCGCCGCAGCTGGGCCGCGTTGGCCGCCTCGCGCACCAGGTCGAGCTCGTCGTGCAGGTACTTGTCGAACTCGGCCACCACCTCGCGCGGCTTCAGGCGCTTGCCGTCGGCCGACAGGCCCTCGACCCAGCCGGCCATCATGGCCATCAGCGCCAGGTCCTTCTCGATCACGTCGCGCATGCCCGGGCGCAGCACCTTGACCGCCGCGTCGCGCACCGAGCCGTCGGCCAGGCGGACGGTGGCAAAGTGCACCTGGGCGATCGACGCGCTGGCCACCGGCGTCTCGTCGAACTGCACGAAGATGTCGCTCACCGGGCGCCGGAAGGCGCGCTCGATGGTGGCGATCGCCACCTTGGACGGGAACGGCGGCACCCGGTCCTGCAGCCAGGCCAGCTCGTCGGCGATGTCCGGCGGCAGCAGGTCGCGCCGGGTCGACAGCACCTGGCCGAACTTGACGAAGATCGGGCCCAGCCGTTCGAGCGCCTCGCGCAGCCGCTGGCCGCGCGGCGCGTCGAGGTTGCGCCCGACCGAGACGATGCGTGCGACCACCCGCAGCCAGGGCTTCTGGAAGCTGGTGAGGACGAGTTCGTCGAGGCCGTAGCGCAGTGCGACCCAGACGATGAAGGCGCCGCGGTAGATCCGCCTCATTCGGCTGCAGACCCGCCGGCCTTGCCCGGACGTTGGCCGACGAACTGCCGCAGCGCATCCACCACGCGGCGAGCCCCGGTCGCGACGGTGTGCGCGGGCACGTCGCCGATGGCGCGCGCCAGGTCGTCCTCGACGTCCCAGCGCACGTGGTCGACCAGCCAGTTGATCTCGGCCGCCAGCTGCACGTCGCCCTCGATGCGCACCGCCGGCTTCTCGCCCGAGAAGGCGGCGCGGGCCAGGCCGAAAGGCGAGGTCTCGGTGACGGTCAGCGTGAGTTCGGCGACGGCGCCTTCGGGCGCCAGGTCGAGCAGTCCGGCCGGCGTGGGGACGAACTGCATCGTGACGAAGCGCCACTCGAACTTCACCACCCGGCCCTGCAGCCGCAGCAGGCGCTGCTGGGCTTCGGGCTCCTGCTGGAGCACGTGGTTGAGGAACAGGACGGCGCGGTGCTGGATCTCGTGGACCGCCCACTCCGGCGGCTGCAGGCGGCTGCCGACGCGGTTCGCGAGGTCTTCCAGAAAAGCAAATGGGGACGATGGTGTAACCATGTCCCCATTATTCCCGCTCTTGACCCGGTCTTGCGACCGGGCCAAGGGAAGTTCGCGTCTATTGCAGCGCTTGGACGCCAGCCACCAGCCAGCCGCTGCCGCCCTTGGTGTCCTTGGTCATGTTCCAGACTTCGCGGAACGGGCTCGGGCCCGAGGACATGTCCTCGCGGATCATGCCCGAGAACTCGACGCTGGCCAGGTAGGCGTCGGGCAGTTCCTCGATGCCGAGCAGCTTGGCGTCGAGCATCACGACCTCGGTCTTGTTCGGCTGGCCGCCGGTGTGGGTCTCGCGCTCGGCGAGCTGCTGGCGGATCTCGCCGACCATGCCGTCGGTCATCATGGAGCGCAGGGTGCCGATGTCGGCGCGGTCCCAGGCGTCCTGCAAGGTCACGAAGTTGCGCTTGGCCGCCGTCAGGAAGCCGTCGGCGTCGAAGCCCGTAGGGATGCCCCAGGACTGCGAGCCGGCCAGGGCCGAACCGATCATGCTGCCGCCCGCGGCGGCGGCACCGGCCATCGACGAGCCGCCCGGGCGGTCGGCCGGATGGTCGGCAGGGGACGCGCCGGCATCGAAGGCGGCGGCATTGCTCTCCCAGGGCCTGGCCGAGGCGTCGTTGCCGACGTTGCGCGGGCTGTACTGGGGCGGCGCGGTGGCATCGGCCGGGCTGCCCGCGCCCTGGAAGGCGAAGCCGCCGGCGCGCGGCGAGGCCGCGGCACGCGAGCGGGCCGCGAAGATGCGCCAGACCACCACCGCGGCCAGCACCAGCAGGCCGATCAGCAGGATGTTGCCGAAGGCAGCGCCAAGGCCGAGCGAATGAGCGAGCCAGGCCAGGCCCAGGCCGGCCGCGAGGCCGCCGAGCATGCCGGCCCAGGGGCGCTTGGGCGCCGCGGCGGCGGGCGCCGCCGGCGCCGGCTTGGCGGCCGTGGCGTTGTTCGCGGTCTGCGCCGGCGCGCCGGGCGTCGCAGGTGCGGCAGGCGGCGTCGCCTGGCGCTGCGTCACGTTGCTGGACTGGCGGCCGAACGACTTGCCGCCACCCATGCGGGCGGCACTGGCATCGATGCTCACGACAGCCAATGCGCACACCAGCAACAAGGACCCAAACTTCTTCATGACGTCTCCTCTTCGGCCAAAAAACAGCTTCAACACTTGATTCCAACATGCAGGGCGACCACGCCGCCCGTCATGTTGTGATAGTCCACATGCCCGAAACCGCCCTCCTTCATGAGGGTCTTGAGGTCTTCCTGGGCCGGATGCATGCGGATCGACTCGGCCAGGTAGCGGTAGCTGGCGTCGTCGCCCGCCACCACCTTGCCCAGGCGCGGCAGCACGCTGAACGAATACCAGTCGTAGGCCTTGCGCAGCGGCTTGGCGACCTTGGAGAATTCGAGCACCAGCAACTTGCCCCGCGGCTTCAGCACGCGGTTCATTTCCTTCAGCGCCGCGTCCTTGTGCGTCATGTTGCGCAGGCCGAAGGCGACGGTCACGACGTCGAAATGGTTGTCGGGGAACGGCAGCTTCTCGGCATCGCAGACCAGCGTGGGCAGGACCACGCCGGCGTCGAGCAGGCGGTCGCGGCCGGTGCGCAGCATGGCTTCGTTGATGTCGGTGTGGACCACCTCGCCGCTGGCTCCGACCTTTTTGGCGAAAGCCAGCGCCAGGTCGCCGGTGCCGCCGGCGATGTCCAGCACCTTCGATCCTTCGCCGACGTTGGCAACCATCACCGTATAGGCTTTCCAGGCACGGTGGAGGCCCATCGACATCAGGTCGTTCATGAGGTCGTAGCGCGAGGCGACCGAGTCGAAGACGCCGCGCACGCGCGTGGCCTTGTCGCTTTCGTCGACCGATTCGAATCCGAAATGGGTGGTGCTCATCCCTCCGATGTTAGGCCGGAAGCGCTCACCTCAAGCCGGATACCCCGCAAGGAATCCGGAATTTCGTTGCTCAGTGGCTGCCGCAGGCGTGTCCGCCGTGGCCGGAAGCCGCGGCCTTGTCGGCCATCGGCGCGTCGCGATCGACGCCGGCCGCGGCCAGGCGCTGTTCGTACGCCGCCCACAGCTCGGCCTCCCGCGCGCCCAGGTCGTAGAGCAGGTCCCACGAGAAAATGCCGCTGTCGTGGCCGTCGCTGAAGCTCGGCTGCACCGCGTAGTTGCCGACCGGCTGCAGGTCGACCAGCTCGACCTGGCGCTTGCCCGTCTGCAGCACCTCCTGGCCGGGCCCGTGGCCCTGCACCTCGGCCGAGGGCGAATAGATCCGCATCAGCTCGAACGGGATGCGGAAGGTCGCGCCGTCGGAAAAACCGACCTCCAGCACGCGCGACTGGCCATGCACCGTGATCGACTGGGGGGTCGGTGCGCCCGCCTGCAAACCTGCCATCAGAAACTCCTTGTCGCCAGATGCTGGATCATCTCGCGTTCCAGCGCCGGCAGTTGTTGCGCGATGGCCTGCTCGCGCTGCGGATCGGCCGCGCGCTGGGCCTCGGCCCACACGGGCGAAGGAAAGCGGCTGTCCCAGTCGAAGCGCGCGATCACGTGCCAATGCAGGTGCGGCACCATGTTGCCGAGGGCCGCCAGGTTGATCTTGGCCGGCGACAGGTGGGCGCGCAGGCCTTGCTCCACCACGGCCACGGCCTCCATGCAGAGGGCGCGGTCCTCGGGCGCCAGGTCGGACCATTCGGCCATGTGGTCGGCCCAGACCACCCGGTAGAAGCCCGGAAAGCCCGCCTCGCCCGCATGGATGACGCGCAGCTTGGCGCCCTGGAAGACCACGCGACCGCCCGGCTCGTCGCACAGCGGGCATCCCGCGACACGCAGCGCCGTCACACCAGCACGCGCTCGATGCCACCCTGGTTGGCGGCCGCGACATAGGCCGGCATCCAGTCGGCGCCGAGGATCTTGTTGGCCATCTCGACCACGATGTAGTCGGCTTCGAGCAGGCCGTTGTTGAGGTCGTTGCCGTAGCGGCTCAGGCCCTGCAGGCAGCTCGGGCAGCTGGTCAGGATCTTGACGTTGGCCTCGGGCGCGACCTTGCCGGCATCGCGCAGCGCAGCTTCGCCTTTCTTGAGCTCTTCTTCCTTGCGGAAGCGGATCTGCGTCGAGATGTCAGGACGCGTCACGCCCAGCGTGCCGGATTCGCCGCAGCAGCGGTCGTTCTTGAGCACGTTGTCGCCCACCAGCGCCTTCACGGTCTTCATCGGGTCCTGCAGCTTCATCGGCGTGTGGCAGGGGTCGTGATACAGGTAGCCGCCACCGCCCGCATCGCCGAGCGTGATGCCCTTCTCGAGCAGGTACTCGTGGATGTCGATGATCCGGCAGCCCGGGAAGATCTTGTCGAACTGGTAGCCCTGCAGCTGGTCGTAGCAGGTGCCGCAGCTCACCACCACGGTCTTGATGTCGAGGTAGTTGAGCGTGTTGGCGACGCGGTGGAAGAGCACCCGGTTGTCGGTGATCATCTTCTCGGCCTTGTCGTACTGGCCGCTGCCGCGCTGCGGGTAGCCGCAGCACAGGTAGCCCGGCGGCAGTACGGTCTGCACGCCCGCATGCCACAGCATCGCCTGGGTGGCGAGGCCGACCTGCGAGAACAGGCGCTCGGAGCCGCAGCCCGGGAAATAGAACACCGCCTCGGTCTCGGGCGTGGTCGCCTGCGGGTCGCGGATGATCGGGACGTAGTCGGCATCCTCGATGTCCAGCAGCGCCCGCGCGGTCTTCTTGGGCAGGCCGCCCGGCATCTTCTTGTTGATGAAGTGGATCACCTGCTCCTTGAGCGGCGCCGGGCCCAGCGTCGCTGGCGGGGCGGCGGTCTGCTTCTTCGCCAGGCCGCGCAGCAGGTCGTTGGCCATGCGCTGGGCCTTGAAACCGATGTCGACCATGCCGGTGCGCATCAGCTTGATGGTCTGCGGGCTGGTCGCGTTGAGGAAGAACATCGCCGCCGCATTGCCGGGCCGGAACGACTTCTGCCCCATCTTGCGCAGCAGGTTGCGCATGTTCATCGAGACGTCGCCGAAGTCGATGTTGACCGGGCACGGCGTCAGGCACTTGTGACACACGGTGCAGTGGTCGGCCACGTCCTCGAACTCCTCCCAATGCTTGATGCTGACGCCGCGGCGGGTCTGCTCCTCGTACAGGAAGGCCTCGACCAGCAGCGAAGTCGCGAGGATCTTGTTGCGCGGCGAATAGAGCAGGTTGGCGCGCGGCACGTGGGTGGCGCAGACCGGCTTGCACTTGCCGCAGCGCAGGCAGTCCTTGACGCTGTCGGCGATGGCGCCGATGTCGCTCTGCTGCATGATGATCGACTCGTGCCCCATCAGGCCGAAGCTCGGCGTGTAGGCGTTGGTCAGGTCGGCATGCAGCGCCCGCCCGTCGGGGCCGGCATGCGCGCTGCCGCGCAGCAGCTTGCCCTTGTTGAAGCGGCCTTCGGGATCGACCTTCTTCTTGTAGTCGGTGAAGGGCTGCAGTTCGGCGTCGCTCAGGAACTCGAGCTTGGTGATGCCGATGCCATGCTCGCCCGAGATCACGCCGTCGAGGCTGCGCGCCAGCGCCATGATGCGCACCACCGCCGCATGCGCGGTCTGCAGCATCTCGTAGTTGTCGCTGTTGACCGGGATGTTGGTGTGGACGTTGCCGTCGCCGGCATGCATGTGCAGCGCGATCCAGACCCGGCCCTTGAGGACCTGCTGGTGGATGTCGTTGCAGGCCGCCAGGATCGGCGCGAACTCGGCGCCGGTGAAGATCGCCGCCAGCGGCTCGCGCAGCTGGGTCTTCCAGCTGGCGCGCAGCGCGTGGTCCTGCAGTTGCGGGAACAGGGCCTGGACCTGGTCGAGCCAGCCCTGCCACAGGGCGCGGACCTCGCGCACCAGCGCCAGCCCTTCGCCCACGCGGCCTTCCAGCAGCTCGGCGGCCGGCACGTCGTTGGCGTCCTCGCGCTTGCCCAGCGGCAGGTTGCCGCGGGCAAGGAAATCCTCCAGCGCATCGGCCAGCGCGATCTTGTTCTGCAGCGACAGCTCGATGTTGATGCGCTCGATGCCGTCGGTGTACTCGGCCATCCGCGGCAGCGGGATCACCACGTCCTCGTTGATCTTGAAGGCGTTGGTGTGCCGGCTGATGGCCGCCGTGCGCTTGCGGTCGAGCCAGAACTTCTTGCGCGCCTCGGGGCTGATGGCGATGAAGCCTTCGCCGCTGCGCGAGTTGGCGATGCGCACCACCTCGGAGGTGACGCGCGCCACCGTGTCGGCGTCGTCGCCGGCGATGTCGCCGAACAGCACCATCTTCGGCAGGCCGCCGTGGCGCTTGGACTTGGTCGCATAGCCGACCGCCTTGAGGTAGCGGTCGTCCAGGTGCTCCAGCCCCGCCAGCAGCACGCCCGAGCGCTTCTGCTCGGCGAACATGAAGTCCTTGATCTCGACGATGCTGGGCACCGCGTCCTTGGCATTGCCGAAGAACTCCAGGCACACGGTGCGGGTGTGGGCCGGCATGCGGTGCACGATCCAGCGGCAGCTGGTGATCAGGCCGTCGCAGCCTTCCTTCTGGATGCCGGGCAGGCCCGAGAGGAACTTGTCGGTCACGTCCTTGCCCAGGCCTTCCTTGCGGAAGGTCTTGCCGGGGATCTCGAGCCGCTCGGTGCGCAGTGGCGTCTTGCCGTCGGCGGCGAAGTACTGCAACTCGAACACGGCGCTCTCGGCGTCGTGGATCTTGCCGAGGTTGTGGCCGATGCGCGTGACCTCGAGCCATTCGGCGTCGGGCGTGACCATGCGCCAGGAGGCCAGGTTGTCGAGCGCGGTGCCCCACAGCACCGCCTTTTTGCCGCCGGCGTTCATCGCCACGTTGCCGCCCACGCACGAGGCCTCGGCCGAGGTCGGGTCGACCGCGAACACGAAGCCGCCGCGCTCGGCCGCATCGGCCACCCGCTGCGTGACCACGCCGGCCTCGGTCCAGATGGTCGCCACCGGGGCGTCGAGCCCCGGCAGCGGGCGCATCTCGACCTCGGTCATGGCTTCGAGCTTCTCGGTGTTGATGACCGCGCTGTTCCAGGTGAGCGGGATGGCGCCGCCGGTGTAGCCGGTGCCGCCGCCGCGCGGCACGATGGTCAGGCCGAGCTCGATGCAGCCCTTGACCAGGCCCGCCATCTCGACCTCGGTGTCGGGCGTCAGCACCACGAACGGGTATTCGACCCGCCAGTCGGTGGCGTCGGTCACGTGCGACACGCGCGACAGGCCGTCGAACTTGATGTTGTCCTTGGCCGTGACCCGGCGCAGCGCCCGGGTGGCCTTGCGCCGCAGCGCGGCGACGTCGCGGAACATGGCGTCGAAGGCGGTCACCGCCTGCGCCACCAGGTCGGTCAGCTCGCCGACCGAGACGTCGCGCTGGGCGTCGCTGGCGGGCGTGCGGCGCTTCTGCACCTCGCCCAGGCGGTGGTTGAGCGCCTCGACCAATTGGCCGCGCCGGCGCGGGTTGTCCAGCAGGTCGTCGACCAGGTAGGGATTGCGCTGGACCACCCAGATGTCGCCCAGCACCTCGTAGAGCATCCGGGCCGAGCGGCCGGTGCGGCGCTCGGAGCGCAGGCTCTGCAGCAGTTCCCAGCCGCGCTCGCCCAACAGGCGAATGACGATCTCGCGATCGGAGAAGCTGGTGTAGTTGTAGGGGATCTCACGCAGTCGCGCGGGCTCTGCGGCCTGCGACAACAACGCCGTCAACGCGGTCGGAGCATTCATCGGGGAGTGGCCTCGGTCGGGCGCTGCGCGCCCATCAACCAGGGGTGGGGATTTTAAGGCAGCACCGGCCGGCGTGCGGCGCCAGGGGCATCCGCCCCTAGAAGAGGACCCGGCTGCGGATCGTGCCGGGCACCTTGGCCAGCTTCTCGAGCGCGAGGTCGGACGAGGCGGCGTCGATGTCGGTCACCACGTAGCCGACCTTTTCGTTGGTCTGCAGGAACTGCGAGGCGATGTTGATCTGGTTGTCCGAGAAGATCCGGTTGATCTCCGACAGCACGCCCGGCACGTTGCGGTGCACGTGCAGCAGCCGGTGCTTGCCCGGGTGCGCCGGCAGCGCCACCTCGGGGAAGTTCACGGACGAGGTCGAGGTGCCGTTGTCGCTGTACTTCACCAGCTTTTCGGCCACCTCGAGGCCGATGTTGGCCTGGGCTTCCATGGTGGAGCCGCCGATGTGCGGCGTGAGGATGACGTTGTCGAGCCCGCGCAGCGGCGACTGGAACTCGTCCTTGTTGCTGCGCGGCTCGACCGGGAAGACGTCGACCGCGGCGCCCAGCAGCTTCCTGGCCTTGAGCGCCTCGGCCAGCGGCTCGATCTCGACCACCGTGCCGCGCGAGGCGTTGATCAGGATCGCGCCGGGCTTCATGGCGGCGATCTCGGCGGCGCCGATCATCCATTGCGTGGCCTGGGTCTCGGGCACGTGCAGGCTCACGATGTCGCTCTGCGCCAGCAGGTCGGGCAGCAGCCGCACCTGGCGCGCATTGCCCAGCGGCAGCTTGGTGACGACGTCGAAGAAGGCGACCTGCATGCCGAGCGCCTCGGCCAGCACCGACAGCTGGGCGCCGATCGAGCCGTAGCCGACGATGCCGAGCGTCTTGCCGCGGATCTCGAAGGCGTTGTCGGCCGACTTGAGCCAACCGCCGCGGTGGGCGACGGCGCTCTTCTCGGGCACGCCGCGCAGCAGCAGGATGGCCTCGGCCAGCACCAGTTCGGCGACCGAGCGGGTATTGGAATAAGGGGCGTTGAAGACCGCCACGCCGTGTTCGCGCGCGGCTTCCAGGTCGACCTGGTTGGTGCCGATGCAGAAGCAGCCCACGGCCACCAGCTTCTGGGCCTCGGCGAACACCTCGGCGGTCAGCTGCGTGCGCGAGCGGATCCCGAGGAAGTGGACGTCGGCGACGCGGGCCTTGAGCTCGGCGTCCGGCAGAGCGCCCGGGAGCGACTCGATGTGGCTGTAGCCGGCGGCCCGCAGCACCTCGACGGCCGAAGGGTGGATGCCCTCGAGCAGGAGAAACTTGATCTTGCTTTTGTCGAGTGAAGTCTTGCTCATTCCGGCGGCCAGGAAGTCGGGGGACGATGCTAGCATGGTGCGCCGCAGCATGCAGAGCCTGCCGCGGCGCACCAAAAGGGTTTCCCCCGTTGGTGGAGGCTGGGCCGCGCGCCAAGAATATGTGACGCTGTCGTGTCATACGCGCGACCTAGCATCCGCGCTTTCATTTCCCCTCAGGAGTCTTCATGCGATTCAAAACGCTCGCCATGGCATCGGCGCTGGCCGCAACGCTTTCCACATCCGCGTTGGCACAGACCGAGATCCAATGGTGGCATTCCATGACCGCCGTCAACGGCGAATGGGTCAACGACCTGGCCAAGCAATTCAACGAGAGCCAGAAGGAATTCAAGATCGTGCCGACCTACAAGGGCCAGTACGACGAATCGATGACCGCCGCCGTCGCCGCCTTCCGGGCCGGCAACGCGCCGCACATCCTGCAGGTGTTCGAGGTCGGCACGGCGACCATGATGGCCAGCAAGGGCGCCATCGTCCCGGTCGGCCAGGTCATGAAGGACGCCGGCGAGAAGTTCGACCCCAGCGGCTACATCCCCGCGGTGGCCGGCTACTACACGGCGCCCAGCGGCCAGATGCTGAGCTTCCCGTTCAACAGTTCGACCACCATCTTCTACTTCAACAAGGACGCCTTCAAGGCGGCCGGCCTGCCCACCGACAAGGCGCCCGCCACCTGGCCCGAGGTGGTGGCCGCCGCGGCCAAGCTCAAGGCCAGCGGCCACAAGTGCCCGTTCACGACCGCCTGGCAGAACTGGACCCAGCTCGAGAGCTTCTCGGCCTGGCACAACGTCGAGTTCGCGACCAAGAACAACGGCTTGTCCGGCCTGGACACCCGCCTGAAGGTCAATTCGCCGCTGCACCAGCGCCACATCGAGAACCTCGCGAGCATGGCCAAGCAGGGCCTGTTCATCTACAAGGGCCGCGGCAACGTGCCCGAGGCTTCGTTCGTGTCGGGCGAGTGCGCCATGATCGCCACCTCGTCGGGCTTCTACGGCAACGTGGCCAAGAACGCCAAGTTCGCCTACGGCCTGACCGCGCTGCCCTACTACCCCGACGTTCCGGGCGCACCGCAGAACACGGTCATCGGCGGCGCCAGCCTGTGGGTGATGGCGGGCAAGAAGTCCGAGGAGTACAAGGGCATCGCCAAGTTCTTCAGCTTCATCTCGACGCCTGAAGTGCAGTCGGCCAGCCACAAGCGCACCGGCTACCTGCCGATCACCACGGCCGCCTACCAGCTGACCGACAAGTCCGGCTTCTACAAGGAGAACCCGGGCACCGACGTCGCCGTGACCCAGATGATCCGCAAGGTGACCGACAAGAGCCGCGGCATCCGCCTGGGCAACTACGTCCAGATCCGCGCCATCGAGGACGAAGAGCTCGAACAGGTCTGGAGCGGCAAGAAGACGGCCAAGGAAGCGCTCGACGCCATCGTGACGCGCGGCAACGAGCAATTGGAAAAATTCCAGAAAGCCAACAAGGGCTGACAAGGGTTGGCGCCCTCGCAGCCCTTCCGGCACAAGACGGCACCCCTCCCAACCCTCCCCGCCAAGCGGGGAGGGCTCCTGTCGGCGGTGGTGGATCGCACGGTTGAGACACAGTTAGACTCGCAGCCCCGCCGGGCATAAGAATCGGCGGGGTTTCTTTTTGAGGGATTCATGGAAAAACGCGTCGTCTTTCGCTCGGGCTGGCTGCCGTGGGCGCTGCTCGCGCCGCAGATGATCGTCATCGTCGTGTTCTTTTTCTGGCCGGCCAGCCAGGCGCTGATGCAGTCGATGCAGATGCAGGACGCCTTCGGCACCTCGACCGAATGGGTGGGCCTCGACAACTTCAAGCAGTTGTTCGCCGACCCGAAGTACATCGAGTCTTTTGAGACCACGGCGCTGTTCTCGATCCTGGTCGCCTTCTTCGGACTCACGATCTCGCTGGTGCTGGCCGTCTTCGCGGACCGCGTCGTGCGCGGGGCGATGATCTACAAGACGCTGCTGATCCTGCCGTACGCGGTGGCACCCGCCGTCGCCGCGGTGCTGTGGGTCTTCATGTTCTCGCCCTCGCTGGGCGTGGTCGCGTATGCGCTCGCCAAGGTCGGCATCGACTGGAACCACCTGCTCAACTCGACCCACGCCATGACCTTGATCGTCATGGCGGCGGTCTGGAAGCAGATCTCCTACAACTTCCTGTTCTTCCTGGCCGGCCTGCAGTCGATCCCCAAGTCGCTGATCGAGGCGGCCGCCATCGACGGCGCCGGACCCTGGCGCCGCTTCTGGACCGTGCAGTTCCCGCTGCTGTCGCCGACCACCTTCTTCCTGCTGGTGATCAACGTGGTCTACGCCTTCTTCGACACCTTCGCGATCGTCGATGCCGCCACCCAGGGCGGACCGGGCCGGGCCACCTCGATCCTGGTCTACAAGGTCTACTACGACGGCTTCAAGGCGATGGACCTCGGCGGCTCGGCCGCGCAGTCGGTGGTGCTGATGGCGATCGTCGTGGTTCTCACGGTCGTTCAGTTCCGCTACGTCGAAAAGAAGGTGAACTACTGATGGTCGAGCGAAACCCCTCCCTGGGCATCCTGGCCCACGCCGTGATGATCTTCGGCGTGCTGATCGTCGCCTTCCCGCTCTACCTCGCGTTCGTCGCATCGAGCCACACGGCGCAGGAGATCGTGCAGGCACCGATGCCGCTTTTGCCCGGCGGCCACCTCTGGGAGACCTACAAGTCGGCCCTGTTCGGCCGCACGGCCGGCGCCGGCTCGACCGCGCCGGTGGCGCGCATGATGTGGGTCAGCCTGGTGACGGCGCTGGTCATCACCTTCGGCAAGATCGCGATCTCGCTGCTGTCGGCGTTCGCGGTCGTGTACTTCCGCTTTCCGTTCAAGTCGCTGTGCTTCTGGGCCATCTTCATCACGCTGATGCTGCCGGTCGAGGTCCGCATCGGCCCGACCTACCAGGTGGTGTCGGACCTCGGCATGCTCAACAGCTACGCCGGCCTGACGATTCCGCTGATCGCCTCGGCGACCGCGACCTTCCTGTTCCGGCAGTTCTTCCTGACCGTGCCCGACGAGCTGATCGAGGCCGCCCGCATGGACGGCGCCGGTCCGATGCGCTTCTTCTGGGACGTGCTGCTGCCGCTGTCGAAGACCTCGATCGCTGCGCTGTTCGTGATCCAGTTCATCTACGGCTGGAACCAGTACCTGTGGCCGCTGCTCGCGACCACCACCGAGGACATGTACCCGGTGGTGATCGGCATCAAGCGCATGATCGCCGGCGGCGACGGCCAGAACGAATGGAACATCGTGATGGCGACCGCGCTGCTGGCGATGCTGCCGCCGGCGCTGGTGGTGATCCTGATGCAGAAGTGGTTCGTCAAGGGCCTGGTGGACACCGAGAAGTGACTCGCCCGCCCTCCCCGGTCCACCCCATGCATTCAACTGACTAGATATGGCTGCTCTCTCACTTCGCAACGTCATCAAGCGCTACGGCCACGGCCCGAAAGCCAACCAGGTCATCCACGGCGTCAGCGCCGAGATCCCCGACCACGAGTTCATCGTCATCGTCGGCCCCTCGGGCTGCGGCAAGTCGACCCTGCTGCGCATGGTCGCGGGCCTGGAAGAGGTCAGCGCCGGCGAGATCCGCATCGGCGACCGGGTGGTCAACAACCTCGAGCCCTCGGAGCGGGACATCGCGATGGTGTTCCAGAACTACGCGCTCTACCCGCACATGACGGTGTTCGACAACATGGCCTATGGCCTGAAGATCGCCAAGGTGCCGGTGCCGGAGATCAAGACCCGGGTCGACAAGGCGGCCGGCATTCTCGAGCTCGGCCATCTGCTCGCGCGCAAGCCGCGCGAGCTCTCGGGCGGCCAGCGCCAGCGCGTCGCCATGGGCCGCGCGATCGTGCGCCAGCCGAAGGTCTTCCTGTTCGACGAGCCGCTGTCGAACCTGGACGCCAAGCTGCGCGCCCAGACCCGCCTCGAGATCCAGAAGCTGCACCGCGAGCTCGGCATCACCTCGCTCTTCGTCACCCACGACCAGGTCGAGGCCATGACGCTGGCCGAGCGGATCATCGTGATGAACGGCGGCGTGATGGACCAGTTCGCCACGCCCGAGGAGGTCTATTCGCGTCCCGCCACCACCTTCGTCGCCAGCTTCATCGGCTCGCCGCCGATGAACCTGCTGCGGCACGCACCCGGCGTGCGTCCCGGCATGATCCTCGGCATCCGGCCCGAGCACCTGAGCCTCGATGCCAACGGCTGGTCGGTGCAGGTCGAGCATGTCGAGCTGCTGGGCGCCGAGCGGCTGATCTACGGCCGCATCGGCGAGGAGCAGCTGATCATGCGGGTCGACGAAGGCCAGGCGCCGCCGGCCGCCGGCGACACCGTCAAGATCGCAGCCCGGCAGGACAAGCTGCACTGGTTCGACGCCGGCTCCGGAAAACGAAGCGCATGACCGGCTGGCCCTATCCGCGCTGGATCGCCCATCGCGGTGCCGGCAAGCTGGCGCCGGAAAACACGCTGGCGGCCTTCCGCCTCGGTGCCGCGTATGGCTTCCGGATGTTCGAGTGCGACGCCAAGCTGAGCGCCGACGGCGTGCCCTTCCTGCTGCACGACGCCACGCTCGAGCGCACCAGCAACGGCCGCGGGGTCGCCGGCGAGCTGCCATGGACGGACCTGTCGCAGCTCGATGCCGGCGCCTGGCACTCCCGCCGCTACGCCGGCGAGCCGCTGGCCAGCCTGGAGGGCCTGATCCGCTTCTGCCAGGCCAACCGGCATGCGCTCAACATCGAGATCAAGCCGACACCGGGCACCGAGCGCCGCACCGGCGAACTCGTCGCCAGCCACGCGGCGCGGCTCTGGACCGACGCGACCCAACCGCCCCCCTTCCTGACCTCCTTCGCGCCGGACGCCCTGCGCGGCGCCCTCGCCACCCAGCCCGGGCTGCCGCGCGGCCTGCTGCTGGACACGCTCACCACGGGCTGGCTCGACACCGCGCTCGAGCTCGGCTGCGTGGCGGTGGTCTGCAACTACGCGCTGTGGGACGCCGCCACCGTGGCGCAGGTGCACGCCGCCGGCCTGCGCGCGCTGAGCTACACCGTGAACGACGAATGGGCGGCCGAACGGCTGCTCGCGCTCGGCACCGATGGCATCATCACCGACCGCGTCGATCGCTTCAGTCCGGCCTGAAGGCCGGCCCGGCGCCGGCCCGAGCGCGCCCTCGGCCGACTTCGATCCGGCCCGCCGGCTTCTATGATGAAGGCCATGCGCTGGCTCCCCCGTCTCCCGGCCCTCCTGCTGGCTGTCGCGCTGTGCGGCAGCGTCGCCTGGGCACAGGGCCCCGCAGCGCCCGAGTCCTCCCCGACGGTGGCCTCGCTGCGCAGCCAGCTCGAAGCGATCCCGGCCACGGTGGAGACCAGCGCCGACGTGCGCGGCATGGTCGAGCAGCTCAACGCCATCAGCATCGCGACCGACAAGTTCATCGCCGCGCGCACCGGCGAGCTCAACGACATGAACGCGCGGCTCGGCGAACTCGGCAACGCGCCCGCGGCAGGCACCACCGAGAACCCCGACATCACCCGCCGCCGGACGGCGCTGACCCGGGATCGCAACGCGCTGGATGCCGACATCCGGCTGGCACGGCTGGTGTCGGTGGATGCGCAGCAACGCGCCAACGAGCTGCTGAGCAAGCGCCGCGCCCTGTTCGAGGCCCAGCTGACCGAGCGCGCGCCCTCGCCGCTCGGGCGGGAATTCTGGGAGGACATCGCCGACGCCTGGTCCGGCGACGTCGCGCGGCTCGGGCGGCTGGGCGCCGAGTTCGAAAGCGGCTTCGAGACCGCGCACGGCCCGGGCCACGCCGCCCCGGTGCTGGGCACGCTGGCCGCTGCCCTGCTGCTGGCGCTGCTGGGCAACTGGCTGGCCGAGCGGGCCCTGGCCCGGTTCGCCGCGCGCTTCCTGCCACCCGGGCGCCTGCGGCGCTCGCTGCTGGTGATCGCGATAGTGACCACCAACATGGTGCTGGTCGGCGTGGCCGCGCAAGGTGCTTTCTCGGTGTTCGACAACCATGGCGTCTGGGGCCCGCAGACCCGCAAGCTGGCGCAGGGCGTGGTCCAGTCCAGCATCTTCATCGCCTTCGTGGTCGGGCTCGGGCGCGCGCTGCTGTCCAACGGCCGTCCCTCGTGGCGGTTACCGCCGATCTCCGACCCGATGGCGCAACGGCTCGCGCCCTTCCCCTGGATCATGGCGATGGTGGCGATCGTGGTGTGGGCGCCGACCCAGGTCAACGCCGTGGTCGAGGCCAGCTTCGCCGCCGTGGTCGCCACCCACGTGATGACGGCCCTGATCCTGACCGGCATGATCGGCGCGATGCTGCTGCGCCTGCACGGCGCGCCGGTGGCCGAGCCGCCCGCGGCGGCGCCGCCGAAGGAAGCCCCGCCAGGCCCGGCACCGGCCGCCGACGCGCCCGAACCCGCCAAGGGCAGCCTGGACGAGCGGCCGATGTGGGTCGGCGTGCTGCTCGCCGCCGTGACGTTGATCCTGATCGGCATCTGGGTGCTGGTGGCGATCGGCTACGTCGCGATGGCGAGCTTCCTGGCCAGCCAGCTCACCTGGGCCGGCATCGTGGCCGCGGCCTTCTACGTGCTGTTCAAGTTCGCCGACGACCTGTTCGTGGCGGTGGTGTCGTCGCGCAGCAATTTCGGCCAGCGCCTTCAATTGAGCTTCGGCCTGGAGCCGCGCACGCTCGACCAGGCGGCGGTGGTGCTGTCCGGCCTGAGCCGCGTGATTTTGTTCTTCTACATGGTGATCGCGCTCGCCACGCCCCTGGGGACCAGCCCCGGCGAGGTCTACCAGCGCAGCGGCAAGTTCGGCAGCGGCGTCAAGATCGGCGAGATCCAGCTGGTGCCCGGGGCGATCATCAGCGCCGTCACGGTGCTGGTGGTCGGCTTCATCGCGCTGCGGGTGGTCAAGCGCTGGCTGGAGCAGCGCTACCTGCCGCATACCGGCCTCGAGCCCGGGATGCAGAGCTCGATCACCACCCTGCTCGGCTACGTCGGCGGGATCATGGTGGTCGCCTTCGGGCTCTCGGCGCTGGGCATCGGCATCGAGCGCATCGCGTGGGTGGCGAGCGCGCTGTCGGTCGGCATCGGCTTCGGGCTGCAGGCCATCGTGCAGAACTTCATCTCGGGCCTGATCCTGCTGGCCGAGCGGCCGGTCAAGGTCGGCGACTGGGTGGTGCTGGGCAATGCCGAGGGGGACGTGCGCCGCATCAACGTGCGCGCCACCGAGATCCAGCTGGGCGACCGCTCCACCATGATCGTGCCGAACTCCGAGTTCATCACCAAGACCGTGCGCAACATGACCCTCGCCAATGCCGAGGGACGGGTGCTGATTCGCCTGCCGATGCCGCTCACGACCCACGCGACGCGGGCCCGGGAAGTCATCCTGGCGGCCTTCGCCGACCACCCCGGCGTGCTGGCCAGCCCCGCCCCCTCGGTCACGCTCGAGGGCGTGGAGGTGGGATTCCTGATCTTCCAGGCCGTCGCCTACGTGCAAAGCCCCCGGCTGGCCGGCGGCGTGCGCAGCGACGTGCTGTTCGCCATGCTGGACGGCCTGCGCGCGGCCGACCTGCCGATGGCGGCCTATCCCGGGGCGTCCCCCTATCCGGGTGCGCCCGGTGCACCGGCAGCCGTGGCACCGCCGCCGCCGGTTCTTCCGGGTCTGGCGACCTAGGAACGGCGCCAGCTGCCCGCCAGCAGCCACTGGCTGGTGGCGCAGGCCAGCACCAGGGCGGCGT
This sequence comes from Variovorax davisae, assembly GCF_030316845.1. Classification (GTDB taxonomy): domain Bacteria; phylum Pseudomonadota; class Gammaproteobacteria; order Burkholderiales; family Burkholderiaceae_C; genus Variovorax; species Variovorax davisae. Next base: position 373,570 of record NZ_JASZYS010000002.1, on the reverse strand, counting down.
AGGTCGCCATCTTGCCGTCATGGCCGAAAAAGACCAGCCCGCCCGCCAGCACGGCCACGCCCACTATGAAATTGATAGCACCCTGGCGCCACCAGGACAGCGTTCTCGCGGCCTTTCGCATCGTCAGCCGGCCCAGCAGCGCGCAGAGGAAGCCGACCGCGAAGGCCGGCGCGACGAAATTGAGCAGGTGGTTGAAAAGGTCCAGCGGTGCCATGTCAGGGGATCGCCGATCGGATTGCGGCCTTTTTTCGGGCCGCGGGTGGTCCGGGCCTTGCCCATTTTATAATCAGCGGCTATGTCAGTCTGGGCCCTCGGCTTGAACCACACGACCGCGCCGCTCGACCTGCGCGGTCGTTTCGCGTTCGCCATCGACCAGATCGCCCCGACGCTGCACAGCCTGCGCCACTCTTTCGGCTCGAACCGCCATCCCGGTGTCGAGGCCGCGATCATCTCCACCTGCAACCGCACCGAGATCTATTGCGCCGCCGACCAGATCGCGCTCGAGCACACGGTCGACTGGCTGGCCCACAGCGGCGGCGTCTCGCCGGCCCTGCTGCGCTCGCACGCCTACACCCTGCACGACGACCATGCCGCGCGCCACGCCTTCCGGGTCGCGAGCGGGCTCGATTCGATGGTCCTCGGCGAGCCCCAGATCCTCGGCCAGATGAAGGACGCCGTTCGCGCCGCCGAAACCGCCGGCGCCCTCGGCAGCACCCTGAACCAGTTGTTCCAGCGCTCCTTCGCGGTCGCCAAGGAAGTGCGCACCGCGACCGAGATCGGCGCCCATTCGATCAGCATGGCCGCCGCCGCCGTGCGCCTGGCCGGCCAGCTGTTCGAGGACCTGCAGCACACCCGCGTGCTGTTCATCGGCGCCGGCGAGATGATCGACCTGGCGGCGACGCACTTCGCAGCCCGCCAGCCCAAGTCCATCGTGATCGCCAACCGCACGCTGGAGCGCGGCGAGAAGCTGGCCTCGCGCTTCGGCGGCGAGGCGATGCGGCTGGCCGACCTGCCGGCGCGGCTGGCCGAGTTCGACATCGTCGTGAGCTGCACCGCCAGCACGCTGCCGCTGATCGGCCTGGGCGCGGTCGAGCGCGCGCTCAAGGTGCGCCGGCACCGCCCGATGTTCATGGTCGACCTGGCGGTGCCGCGCGACATCGAACCCGAAGTGAAGGCGCTCGAAGACGTCTATCTCTACACGGTGGACGACCTCGCGCAGGTGGTGCAGCAGGGCCACGCCAACCGGCAGGCCGCCGTGGCGCAGGCCGAGGTCATCATCGATGCCGGCGTCCAGAGCTTCATGCACTGGCTCGACCAGCGCGGCACGGTGCCGCTGATCCGCCAGCTCAACGCCCAGACCGACGAATGGCGCGCCACCGAGCTGGCCCGCGCGCGCAAGCTGCTGGCCCGGGGCGAAGACGTCGACGCGGTGCTCGAAGCCCTGTCGCGCGGCCTGACGCAGAAGATGCTGCACGGCGCGATGGCCGAGCTGCATGCCGGCGATGCCGCCGCGCGCGAGCAGACGGCGCAGACGATCTCGCGCCTGTTCCTGCGCAACGAACCGCGCAAAGAGCGTTAGCGACGCTGGTCGTCCCGGCGGCACCGCGTGCCGCCACGCCCGCCGCCGCGCACCGGCTGCGCCCCTCCCTTCGCAACGCCCCTTTCCCGTGAAACCCTTCCTGCGTCACCAACTCGAGCGCTACGCCCAACGCCTGGCCGAACTCGACTTCCTGCTCTCGCGCGAGGACATCATGTCCGACATGGCGCAGTACCGCACCATCTCGCGCGAGCATGCCGAGGTGACACAGGTGGCCGGCCGCTACAGCCGCTACCTGCAGCGCGAGGCCGACCTGGCCAGCGCCCGCGAGATGCTCGACGAACCCGAGATGGCCGAGATGGCGCGCGAAGAGATCGCCGCCGCCGAGGCCGAGCTGCTGCAGCTCGACGACGAACTGCAGCGCCTGCTGCTGCCCAAGGACCCGGACGACGCCCGCAACGCCTTCCTCGAAATCCGCGCCGGCACCGGCGGCGACGAATCGGCGCTGTTCGCCGGCGACCTGCTGCGCATGTACACGCGCTACGCCGAGCGCACCGGCTGGCGCTGCGAGATCGTCAGCGAAAGCGAGAGCGAGCTCGGCGGCTACAAGGAAGTCGTGATCCGGATCGTCGGCGACGACGTGTTCGGCAAGCTGCGCTTCGAATCCGGTGGCCACCGGGTGCAGCGCGTGCCGGCGACGGAAACGCAGGGGCGCATCCACACCAGCGCCTGCACGGTGGCCGTGCTGGCCGAGCCCGACGAGGCCCAGGCGGTGCAGATCAACCCGGCCGACCTGCGCATCGACACCTACCGCGCCAGCGGCGCCGGCGGCCAGCACATCAACAAGACCGACTCGGCGGTGCGCATCACCCACATCCCGACCGGCATCGTGGCCGAATGCCAGGACGACCGCAGCCAGCACCGCAACAAGGCCAAGGCGCTGCAGGTGCTGTCGGCCCGGATCCAGGAAAAGGACCGCAGCGAGCGCGCCGCCAAGGACGCCGCCATGCGCAAGGGCCTGATCGGCACCGGCGACCGCTCCGACCGCATCCGCACCTACAACTTCCCCCAGGGCCGGCTCACCGACCACCGCATCAACCTCACGCTCTACAAGCTGCTGGCGATCATGGAGGGCGACCTCGGCGACGTGCTGGCGGCGCTGCAGGCGGCGCGCGAAGCCGAACAGCTGGCCGAACTCGAAGCCAGCCTGCCCGCGTGACCCGCTCGCCCGAACACCGGCCCTCGACCGCCGCGCAGATGCTGGCCGCGGCGGCCGCGCTGGGCATCGAGCGGCTCGACGCCCAACTGCTGCTGCTGCATGCGCTGGGCCGCCCCGCGGGCGAACGCGCCTGGCTGCTGGCGCACGACACCGACCCGCTGCCCGACACCGCCTGGCAGGCCTTCGAGCGGCTGTACGAGCGCCGCCTCGCCGGCGAGCCGGTGGCCTACCTGGTCGGCGAGAAGGAGTTCCACGGGCTGTGCCTTCGGGTCGACGCCCGGGTGCTGGTGCCGCGGCCCGACACCGAGACCCTGGTCGAATGGGCGCTGCAATGCCTCGACGGCCGCTCGGCCCCGGCCGTGCTCGACCTCGGCACCGGCAGCGGCGCGATCGCCCTGGCGATCCAGCATGCGCGGCCCGACGCCCGGGTGGCGGCGGTCGATGCCAGCGCCGAGGCCCTGGCGGTGGCCCGCGCCAACGCCGCCAGGCTGGACCTGCCGGTGCACTTCGCCGAGGCCGACTGGCTGGACGGCGCCGGCCACGGGCTGGACCTGATCGTCTCGAACCCCCCCTACATCGTGGCCGGCGACCCGCACCTGGCCGCCCTGCGCCATGAGCCGCTGCGGGCGCTGGTCGCCGGCGCCGACGGGCTGGACGACATCCGCCGCATCGTCCAGGCGGCGCCGGCGCACCTGGCCGACGGCGGCTGGCTGCTGCTCGAACACGGCTGGGACCAGGCCGACGCGGTGCGGCAGCTGTTGGCCGCGCGCGGCTTCGCCGAGGTCCAAAGCCGCGACGACCTCGCCGGCATCGCGCGCTGCTCGGGCGGAATCCGGCGCACAGTGAAATAATCCGCCCAATCCAATTTCCAGGAGTCCCCCATGTCCGATACCCAGCAACGCATCGACGATCTCGTCAAGAGCAATGACCTCGTGCTCTTCATGAAGGGCAATGCCAGTTTCCCGATGTGCGGTTTCTCGGGCCGCGCGATCCAGATCCTCAAGGCCGTGGGTGTCGACACCCGCACGCTCAAGACCGTCAATGTGCTGGACGACGCCGAAGTGCGCCAGGGCATCAAGGAATACAGCAACTGGCCGACCATCCCCCAGCTCTACGTCAAGGGCGAATTCGTCGGCGGTTCGGACATCCTGATGGAAATGTACGAATCGGGCGAGCTGCAGCAGATGCTCAACGGCAGTCCGGCCTGAGCCTGCCCGGGCGATGAGCCACGACCACGCGGATCACGGCCACGCCGAGCCGGCGTGGAAGCACGACGGCGTGCGCGTGATCCCCGGCAACCAGCTCGACACGAACACCGCCCAGACGCCCGGCATGAACCGGGCCGCTGCGATCGACTTCGCGCGCGTCGGGGCCCAGAAGCTCTGGGCCGGCACCGTCACCATCCACGCCAACGCCAAGACCGGCGCCCACCATCACGGCCACCTCGAATCCGTGATCTACGTGGTGCGCGGCCGGGCCCGCATGCGCTGGGGCGAGCAGCTCGAATTCACGGCCGAGGCCGGCCCGGGCGACTTCATCTACGTGCCGCCCTACGTGCCGCACCAGGAAATCAATGCCAGCGAGACCGAGGCGCTCGAATGCGTGCTGTGCCGCAGCGACGGCCAGGCGGTGGCGGTCAACCTCGACATCGAGCCGGCCGAGAAGCCGGAATCAGTGCTCTGGGTCGACCCCACCCATCCGCACGGCGGCGTGTGACCGCCGCGCGACAGAAGCGCAAAACCCGCCAAAACGAGAAAACCTGGGCATCCGGCGAACCCGGGCACGGCTTATGCTGTCCAAAGAGTGTTCGAAACCGGAGGTGTCCATGGATTCCCGCAGTCTCGTCCCCGCATCGCCGTCGTTCCAGCTGCCGGTCGCCAACCTGCGCAGCGTGTTCCAGACGCACGATGTCGAGCGCAAGCTCGCCAAGCTTCCCGAGCGCGAGCACGAACACCTGCGCACCACCTACGAGCGCATGCTCGAGCGGGGACCCGACCGCTTCCAGGTCAAGCCCAGCGGCGTGCCCGAGATGGCCTCGCTCTATGCCCAGCTGCCCAACTTCACCGAGGTCCTCGATGACGTCCGGCGCCATGTCGCCCTGGCGCAGGACAGCCGCGACGGCCTCGAGGTCACGCCGATGCTGCTGCTCGGTGCGCCCGGCATCGGCAAGACCCATTTCGCGAAGAAGCTGGCCGAACTGCTGGGCACCGGAATGTCGCTGGTGCCGATGAACTCCATGACCGCGGGCTGGCTGCTCTCGGGCGCCTCCTCGCAGTGGAAGGGCGCCAAGCCCGGCAAGGTGTTCGAGGCGCTGGTCGAGGGCCAGTACGCCAATCCGGTGATGGTGATCGACGAGATCGACAAGGCCGGCAGCGACAGCCAGTACGACCCGCTCGGGGCGCTCTACAACCTGCTCGAGCACGACACCGCGCACGCCTTCGTCGACGAGTTCGCCGAGGTGGCGATCGACGCCAGCCAGGTGATCTGGATCACGACCGCGAACGACGCGCGCGGCATCCCGGAGCCGATCCTCAACCGCATGAACGTGTTCGAGATCGAGTCGCCCTCGCCCGAGGCGGCGCGCCAGATCGCGCGCCAGCTCTACGACGCGATCCGCGGCGACCACGACTGGGGCCGGCTGCTGGCCGTGGAGCCGGCGCCGGACGTGCTCGACCAGCTCGCCACGCTGGCGCCGCGCGAGATGCGGCGCGCCCTCATGACCGGCTTCGGCAATGCCCGCCTGGCCGGGCGCGACGAGGTCCGGGTCGACGACCTGCCCCGCGTCAACGCGGCGAGAAGCCGGATCGGCTTCGTCCAATAGCGGGGCCCGCGCCGGTCATGGCACCATGGCGGTCTTCATCGACCGCACCATGACCCTGACACAGAGCCTGCTGATCATCGTCGCGCTGATCGCGACCAGCGCCTTCTTCTCGCTGGCCGAGATCTCGCTGGCCGCCTCGCGCCGCCTGCGGCTGCGCCAGATGGCCGACGAAGGCGACGCACGCGCCGAACGCGTGATGCGCGTCCAGGAACAGCCGGGCCACTACTTCACCGTGGTGCAGATCGGCCTGAACGCGGTCGCGATCCTCGGCGGCGTCGTCGGCGAGGGCGCGCTGAGTCCTTATTTCGCCCGCCTGTTCGGACTCTGGCTCAGCGCCGACGCGGCGCAGACCGCCGCCTTCCTGGCCTCCTTCATCACCATCATCTCGGTCTTCCTGGTGTTCGCCGACCTGTTCCCGAAGCGGCTGGGCATGAGCAGCCCCGAACTGCTGGCGGTGCGCATGGTCGGGCCGATGCAGGTGCTGATCACCACTTTCAAGCCGCTGGTCTGGCTGTTCACGGTCTCGACCGACCTGCTCTTCAAGCTGCTGGGCATGCCGCTCGCGCGCGACGAGAAGATCACCTCGGCCGACATCCTCGCCATGACCGAGGCCGGCGCCCGCGCCGGCGTGCTGGCGGTGCGCGAGCAGCAGGTGATCGCCAACGTGTTCGAGCTCGACACCCGGCTGGTCAGCAGCGTGATGACGTCGCGCGACCGCATCGCCTGGTTCCTGCGCGACGACCCCGAATCGGTGCTGCGCGCGCGCATCGTCGCCGAGCCCTTCTCCGCCTACCCGGTGTGCGACGGCGACATCGACCACGTACTGGGCTACGTCGACGCCAAGGACATGTTCCAGCGCGTGCTGAGCGGCCAGCCGCTGTCCTTCGACCATGGCCTGCCGCTGCACAAGGCCCTGGTGATCCCCGACCGGCTCTCGCTGACCGAGGTGCTCGAGCAGTTCCAGCAGGCCCACGAGGACTTCGCGATCATCGTCAACGAATACAGCCTGGTGGTCGGCGTCATCACGCTCAACGACGTCATGAGCACCGTGATGGGCGACCTGGTCGGCGCCCAGGACGAGGAGCAGCAGATCGTCCGGCGCGACGAGAACTCCTGGCTGATCGACGGCGTGACGCCGATCCAGGACGTGCAGCGCGCGCTCGACATCGAGAGCCTGCCGCACGACGACGAGTACGAGACCCTGGCCGGCTTCCTGATGGTGATGCTGCGCCGGGTGCCCAAGCGCACCGACAGCGTCAGCTGGGCCGGCTACACCTTCGAGGTGATGGACGTCGACAGCTACCGCATCGACCAGGTCATGGTGACCCGGGGCACCCGCCCGGGCCCGGCCGTCAGTCCAGCGGCCGGTCCTTGAAGACCCAAAGGCGCTGGTTGGCGAACACCGCGTCGGGATACGGCGAGCGTCCGCGGCTGCCGTTGTAGCGGCCGAGCGTCATGAACAGGTCGCCCCGCTCGCGGTCCAGGTAGTGGCGCAGGATCACGCAGCCGAAGCGCAGGTTGGTCTGCATGTGGAACAGCTTGGACGGGTCGCTGTCGCCGATCACGCGGGTCCAGAAGGGCATCACCTGCATGTAGCCGCGGGCCCCGGCGCTGGACACGGCGAACTTGCGGAAGTTGCTCTCGACCTGGACCAGGCCCATGACCAGGCTGACGTCGAGCCCGGAGCGCCGCGCCTCGTACCAGACGGTCTGCAGGAATTCCTTGCGCGTCGGCCAGTCGGGCAGCTTCTTCTTGAGCCGCTCGCTCATGGCGCCGAGCCAGCGCAGGTAGGCCATGCGGGCTTCGGTGTCGCCGAACTCCGGGATCGGCGGCGCCTTGTTCTGGATCGCCGAGCTCAGCGCGGTGCGCACCGAGTCGATCAGCGGCTCTTCGATCTGCGCCCCGGCGAGGGCGCTCTGCGGCAGCGCCAGCGAAAGCGCCCCCGCGGCCGCGCCGCCGAGGCACTGGCGCCGGGAAAGGCCGGGCGCGTTCAAGGCCGTCGGCTCAGGCCGCCGCCAGGCGGCCGGCGATGAAGTCGGCGATGCCGGCGGCCGGCACCTTGGTCGCCGCCGTGTCGCGGCGATGCTGGTATTCCAGCTGGCCTTCCTTGAGGCCGCGATCGGAAATGACGACCCGGTGCGGCACGCCGATCAGCTCCCAGTCGGCGAACATCGCGCCCGGGCGTTCGCCGCGGTCGTCGAGCAGCACGTCGACGCCGGCCGCGAGCAATTGCGCGTAGAGCGCCTCGGCCGCGGTCTTGACCTCGGCGCTGCGGTCCATCCCGATCGGGCAGACCACCACCGTGAACGGCGCGATCGCGTCGGGCCAGATGATCCCGCGCTCGTCGTTGTTCTGCTCGATCGCCGCCGCCGGCAGCCGCGTGATGCCGATGCCGTAGCAGCCCATCTCGAGGAACTGCGGCTTGCCGGCCTCGTCGAGGAAAGTGGCGTTCATCGGCTTGCTGTACTTGGTGCCGAGCACGAACACATGGCCGACCTCGATGCCGCGCTCGATCGCGAGCAGGCCGCGGCCGTCGGGCGAGGGATCGCCCGCCACCACGTTGCGCAGGTCGGCCACCGCCTCGGGCTCGGGCAGGTCGCGACCCCAGTTGACGCCGGTCAGGTGGAAGTCGACCTCGTTGGCGCCGCAGATCCAGTCGGCCATCACCGCGACTTCGCGGTCGGCGACGATCTTCACGGGCTGCCGGAGGTTGATCGGCCCCAGGTAGCCGGGCTTGCAGCCGAAGTGCTCCTCGATCTCCGCCACGGTGGCAAAGCGGAAGCCCTGGTCGAGGCCCGGCACCTTGCCCACCTTGATCTCGTTCATGTCGTGGTCGCCGCGCAGCAGCAGCAGCCAGACCTGCACCTTCTTGACGTTGCCGGCGTCGTCCAGTTCCTCGGTGGCCAGCACCAGCGACTTCACGGTGGTCGCCAGCGGCACGCCGAGCAGCAGGGCGACGTCCTCGCAGGTGGCCTTGCCGGGCGTCGGCGTCTTCGTGAGCGCGCCGGCGCCCGCAGGACGCGGACCGGCCGGCGCCAGCGCCTCGGCCTTTTCCATGTTGGCGGCGTAGTCGCTGTCGGGGCAGTAGACGATCGCGTCCTCGCCAGTGGCGGCGATGACCTGGAACTCCTGGCTGACGTCGCCGCCGATGGCACCGCTGTCGGCCGCCACCGCCCGGTAGCGCAGGCCGAAGCGGTCGAAGGCCCGGCGGTAGGCCTCCGACATGATCTTGTAGCTGGCCTTGGCGGCGTCGAGGTCGCGGTCGAAGCTGTAGGCGTCCTTCATGATGAACTCGCGCCCGCGCATCAGGCCGAAGCGGGGCCGGCGCTCGTCCCGGAACTTGGTCTGGATCTGGTAGAAGTTCTTCGGCAGCTGCTTGTAGCTGCGGATCTCCTGGCGCGCGATGTCGGTCACCACCTCTTCGCTGGTGGGCTGGATCACGAAGTCGCGGTCATGCCGGTCCTTGATGCGCAGCAGCTCGGGGCCGTAGCCCTGGAAGCGACCGGCTTCCTGCCAGATCTCGGCCGGCTGCACCACCGGCATCGCCAGCTCGACCGCCCCGGCCCGGTTCATTTCCTCGCGCACGATGGCCTCGACCTTGCGGATCACGCGCAGGCCCATGGGCATGTAGGTGTAGATGCCGGTGCCCAGCTTCTTGATCATGCCGGCGCGCATCATGAGGCGGTGGCTGGCGACCTCGGCGTCGGCGGGCGCTTCCTTGAGGGTGGAGATAAAGAATCGGGAAGCTTTCATCGGTCTCGCAGGGGGCTGGAACGGGTGGTCGGGAGGGCAGGTCCTGGGGGGTCCTGGAACCGGTCGCTTGCCGTGCGCAACCCGGCATGCATAATCGACTCAGTTCAAAAAATTGGGGTTTGATTATGCTCGACCGGGACGGCTTCAGGCCCAACGTCGGCATCATCCTGCTCAACCAGAGAAACCAGGTTTTCTGGGGCAAACGCATTCGCACCCATTCCTGGCAGTTTCCGCAAGGCGGCATCGATCGCGGCGAGAGTCCCGAGCAAGCCATGTTCCGGGAACTGCACGAGGAAGTAGGTCTCCATCCGGAGCATGTGCGGATCGTCGCCCGTACCCGCGACTGGTTGCGCTACGAGGTGCCGGATCGGTTCATCCGCCGTGACGCACGAGGCCATTACAAGGGCCAGAAGCAGATCTGGTATTTGCTGCAGCTGACCGGTCACGACTGGGATCTGAACCTGCGCGCCACCGACCATCCGGAGTTCGACGCCTGGCGCTGGCACGACTACTGGGTGCCGCTCGACGTCGTGGTCGAGTTCAAGCGCGGCGTCTACGAGATGGCGCTGACCGAGCTCGCCCGCTACCTGCCGCGGCAGGATTTCCGCAACCGCTTCCTGCGCAGCAATGTGCGGGCCCGCGAATTCGAGCGCCATCCGCCCGGCGCGGGCCACGAACCGACCTTCGAGCTGCCGCCCGGCGCCAGCTTCGATCCCAACCCGAATGCCAACCTTGCCAACGATCCTGCCTCGACCAACGACCCGTCCCCCTTCCCCCGCTAGCCGCGCCGGTCGCGCGCTCCTGCTGGCCTGCGCGCTGGGCGCCGCCGGCCTGGCCCAGGCCCAGCTGTTCGGCGATGTCGACTGGAAGGAAACCGAGGCGCCGCCACCGCCGGCGTTCGACCTGAACAAGCTGGTCCCGATCACCATGCCGCCCTACATGACGCTGAAGTTCGGCGTCGATCCGGCCACCATCAAGATCACCGGCGACGGCGTGGTGCGCTACGTGGTGGTGGCCACCCACAAGGAGGGCGGCGGCCTCAATGCCTTCTACGAAGGCCTGCGCTGCGCCACGGCCGAATACAAGAGCTACGCCCGCTTCACCAACGGCGCCTGGGACCCGACGCCGGCGCCCGAATGGAAGCGCCTGAGCGAACGCAACTCGATCTATACCAAGGCGCTGGCGGCGCAGGCCTTGTGCCGCGGCGATGCCCCGCGGGCCTCGGTGGGCGAGATGATTCGGGTGCTGAAGGCGCCGGTGCGCGAAGTCGAGTAAGCAGCGCCCCGCGGGGCGATCAGCCCTGCAGCAGCACCATGTTGTCGCGGTGCACCATTTCCGGCTCCGCCGCATAGCCCAGCAGGCGCTCGAACTCCGACGAGGGCTTGCGGCACAGCATCCGGGCCTCGACGCTCGAATAATTCGCCAGTCCGCGCCCGAGCTCGACGCCCTGGGCATCGCGGATGGCGATCACGTCGCCGCGCGAGAACTCCCCTTCCACCCCCGTCATGCCGATCGGCAGCAGGCTCTTGCCCTCGCCGCGGACCTTGGCCGCCGCCCCGGCGTCGACCAGGACCGCGCCGCGCAACTGCAGGTGATCGGCCATCCAGCGCTTGCGCGCCTGGTGCTTGGCGGTCTGGGCCACCAGCAGGGTGCCGATCGCTTCGCCGCGCGCCAGGCGCAGCAGGGCGTCGGGCTCGCGGCCCCAGGCGATCACGGTCGACGCGCCGGAGCCCGCGGCGCGCTTGGCCGCCAGGATCTTGGTGATCATGCCGCCGCGCCCGAGGCTGCTGCCGGCGCCGCCGGCCATGGCTTCGAGCTCGGGGTCGCCGGCGGCCGCCTCGTCGACGAAGCGGGCGGCCGGGTCCTTGCGCGGATCGGCCGTGAACAGGCCCTTCTGGTCGGTCAGGATCACCAGCGCGTCGGCCTCGACCAGGTTGGCGACCAGCGCCCCCAGGGTGTCGTTGTCGCCGAACTTGATCTCGTCGGTGACCACCGTGTCGTTCTCGTTGATGACCGGCACCACCCCCAGCGCCAGCAGGGTCACCAGGGTCGAGCGCGCATTGAGGTAGCGCTCGCGGTCGGCCAGGTCGGCGTGGGTCAGCAGCACCTGGGCGCTGCCCATGCCGTTGGCGCGCAGCTGGGTCTCGTAGACCTGCGCCAGGCCCATCTGGCCCACGGCGGCGGCGGCCTGCAGTTCGTGGATCTCGTGCGGGCGGCTGCGCCAGCCGAGGCGCTTCATGCCCTCGGCGATGGCGCCGCTCGACACCATCACGACCTCGCGGCCGTCGCGCACCAGCGCCGCCAGCTGCCGGCACCATTCGCCGATGGCCGCCTCGTCGAGGCCGCGCCCCTCGTTGGTTACCAGGCTGGAACCCACCTTGACGACGATGCGGCGCGCATCGCGCAAGACGGTGGAGCCGGAGGTCTCGCTCATGGTTGCAGGTCGGGAAAGCGTGGGTCGACTTCGACCGGCGGCTGCTCGGCCACCTGCTGCGCCTTGACGTGCTGGTAGATCGCCTGGACCAGCGGCTCGCAGCCTTCGCGCGTGAGGGCGGAGATCTCGAACACCGGCCCCTTGAAGCGCAGCCGCTTGACGAAATCCTTGACCTTCGCGGCCCGCTCGTCGTCGGCCACCATGTCGAGCTTGTTCAGCACCAGCCAGCGCGGCTTCTCGTGCAGCGCCTTGTCGTACTTCTTGAGCTCGCCGGCGATCGCCTTGGCCTGCGCGACCGGGTCCACGCCCTCGTCGAAGGGGGCCAGGTCGACCACGTGCAGCAGCAGCCGGGTGCGCTGCAAGTGGCGCAGGAACAGGTGGCCCAGCCCCGCCCCTTCGGAGGCGCCTTCGATCAGGCCCGGCAGGTCGGCGACCACGAAGCTCTGCTCCGGTCCGACCCGCACCACGCCCAGGTTCGGATGCAGGGTCGTGAACGGGTAGTCGGCGATGCGCGGACGGGCATTGGAGATGGCGCTGATCAAGGTCGACTTGCCGGCGTTGGGCATGCCCAGCAGGCCGACGTCGGCCAGCACCTTGAGTTCAAGCTTGAGGTTCTTCTTCTCACCCGGCCAGCCGGGTGTCTTCTGCCGCGGCGCCCGGTTGATGGCGCTCTTGAAGCGCATGTTGCCGAAACCGCCGTCGCCGCCCTTGGCGATCGTGATGACCTCCCCGGGCGTCAGCAGTTCGTAGAGCACCTCGCCGGTCTCGGCGTCCGAGATGATGGTGCCGACCGGCATCTTCAGCGTGACGTCGTCCCCGGCGGCGCCGAACATGTCGGAGCCCATGCCGTGCTGGCCGCGCTTGGCATCGTGGCGGCGCGAGAAGCGAAAGTCGACCAGGGTGTTGAGGTTCGAGTCGGCGACGGCGAACACATGGCCGCCGCGACCGCCGTCGCCGCCGTTCGGGCCGCCGAACTCCTTGTACTTCTCATGGCGGAACGACACGCAGCCGTTGCCGCCGTCGCCGGCGGCCACGTCGATGAAGGCTTCGTCCACGAACTTCATGAGAATGTCCAGTCTACAAAAGAAGAAGCCCCGGCAAAGCGGGGCTCCGAACAGATCGAAGTGACAGGCCTCAGGCCGGGGTCACGTTGACCGTGTGCTTGTTGAGTGCACCCTTGGTGCCGAAGGACACGGTGCCTTCGACCAGGGCGAACAGCGTGTGGTCCTTGCCGATGCCGACGTTGACGCCGGGGTGGAACTGGGTACCGCGCTGGCGCACGATGATCGAGCCTGCGCTGATCAGTTCGCCGCCGAAGCGCTTGACGCCGAGCATCTTGGGCTTGGAGTCGCGCCCGTTTCGCGTGGAGCCGCCGCCTTTTTTCTGTGCCATGGAATGTGCTCCTTAGCCGGCGATCGCGCCGATTTGCAGTTCGGTGAACTGCTGGCGATGGCCTTGACGTTTCTGATAGTGCTTGCGACGGCGCATCTTGAAGATGCGAACCTTGTCGTGCTTGCCGTGCGACAGGACCGTGACCGTCACCGTGGCGCCGGATACCAGGGGCGTGCCGACCTTGATTTCGCTGCCGGTTCCGACTGCGAGCACCTGATCGATCACGATTTCCTGGCCCACGTCCGCAGCAATCTGTTCTACTTTAATTTTTTCGCCGGAAGCAACGCGATACTGCTTGCCGCCGGTTTTTATGACCGCGTACATTATTGACCTCTTGGATAAAGATGGCTCCACGGCGAATTCCGTAGAGCCCACGATTATAGCACCCTGGCCGTTTTGCGCCACCTGGCGCGCCGAGGCCGTCCGGGGGGCGGGCCGGCCGTCCCTATAATCGTCGGCTTCCGGCCACCCGGCCTCCATGGCCGCCAGCGCCATCGTCGCACCTCCTGCTGCGCGCAAGCGCCCTTGCCTTTGTCAGTTCACGCCGCCGACACCTCCCCCGCCGCCGCCGTTCTCAGCCTGATCGCCGACGACATGGACAGCGTCGATCTCGTGATCGCGCGCCGCCTCGACACCGGCGTGCCGCTGGTCAGCCAGGTCTCGAAGTACATCATCTCCGCCGGCGGCAAGCGGCTGCGTCCGGCGCTGCTGCTGCTGATGGCGGGCGCCCTGGGCTACCGCGGCGAGCAGCGCTTCAACCTGGCCGCCGTGGTGGAGTTCATCCATACCGCCACCTTGCTGCATGACGACGTGGTGGACGAGTCCACGCTGCGCCGCGGCCGCCCCACCGCCAACGAATCCTTTGGCAACCCGGCCAGCGTCCTGGTCGGCGACTTCCTCTACTCGCGCGCCTTCCAGATGATGCTGGACGCCGACGACGTGCGCGTGATGCAGATCCTCGCCGAGGCGACCAACGTGATCGCCGAGGGCGAGGTGCTGCAGCTGATGAACATGCACGACGCCACCCTCGACGAGGACGCCTACCTGCGCGTCATCCGCTCGAAGACCGCCAAGCTGTTCGAAGCCAGCACCCGGCTGGCCGCCGTGCTGGCCGGGGTGACGCCGGAGGTCGAGGAAGCCTGCGCCACCTACGGCCAGGCCCTGGGCACGGCCTTCCAGGTCATCGACGATGTGCTTGACTACGCCGGGGACGCCAGCGAAACCGGCAAGAACGTCGGCGACGACTTGCGCGAAGGCAAGACCACGCTGCCGCTGATCCTCGCGATGCAGCGCGGCACGCCGGCACAGCAGGCGCTGATCCGCGGCGCCATCGAGGCCGGCGACACGACGCAGCTGCCGCAGATCGTCGCCATCGTGCGCGAAACCGGCGCCCTGGAGGCCACGCGCGCCGCCGCTGCCGCCGAGGCGCAACGCGCCATCGACGCACTTCGTGGTTTTTCTGCGAATCCGCATGCCGCGGCTTTGCTACAATTAGCGGCTCAGCTGCTTGAGCGGCGCGCCTGACGAACCACTCACACGAGTGAACGCCACGGTGGCGTCACAGTTCTCGCAATCAGCACCATCGGGGTGTAGCTTAGCCTGGTAGAGCGCTACGTTCGGGACGTAGAGGCCGGAGGTTCGAATCCTCTCACCCCGACCATTTTTCGCATCGCGTCGACCCGCTGGCGTCCATGCCATGTGGACCGCCCGCCGACGACACAGGCCCTGCGGCCCGGTCGCACCCACCCCTGCCCCAGCCAGCGCCGACAGCCTGTGCAGCGTCGCTGCAACAGCCCCTTCGGCGTCCCCGGGCGCTGTGCTACCCTCGACGCTCGGTGCGTCGAATGCACAGGGACAGCGGGCTCGCTCTGGAGCAGGGCAGTGCAAGGAGGTTCGAACCCTCTCACCCCCACCAGCCTTTCAGGGCTGTAATTGCCAAATGCTCCGCGGAACTGTTGCCGCGCAGCGGTTTACAGCGCTTGGGCGATCAGCGATGATCGTGAAGCAAATTTTCACGTTTCTTACATTCGTTGAATGGCCGCAGCCGAACCCCTCGTCAAAGACAGCTCGCCGATCGCCCTTCCTGGGCTTGCGCGCGCCCTGGTTTCGGCCGGCAAGCTCCCGGCCAAGACGGCCGAGGACATCTACCAGAAGTCGCTCAGCGGCAGGACCAGCTTCATCGCCGAGCTGACCGGCAGCGGCGCCGTGTCGGCGGCCGACCTGGCGCACACGCTGTCGAGCGCCTTCGGCGCCCCGCTGCTCGACCTCGACGCCATTGATTCCCAGCGCCTGCCCAAGGACCTGCTCGACCCCAAGTTGTGCCAGGCCTACCGGGTCGTGGTGCTCAGCAAGCGCAACAACCGTCTCATTGTCGCAACAGCCGACCCGTCGGACCAGCAGGCGGCGGAAAAGATCAAGTTCGCCTCCCAGATGGGCGTCGACTGGGTCATCGCGGAGTACGACAAGCTCTCGCGCATGATCGAGGCGGCGGCGGTGAGCGCCTCCGAGACCATCGACAGCATCATCGGCACCGAGTTCGAGTTCGACGAAGTCTCGGCCGACACCTCGAGCGAGAGCAACGACCCGGCGGTGGCCGAGGTCGAGGACGCGCCGGTCGTGCGCTTCCTGCACAAGATGCTGCTCGACGCCTTCAGCATGCGGGCCTCGGACATCCACTTCGAGCCCTACGAGCACAACTATCGCGTGCGCTTCCGCATCGACGGCGAGCTGCGCGAGATCGCCAGCCCGCCGACGGTCATCAAGGACAAGCTGGCCTCGCGCATCAAGGTCATCTCCCGGCTCGACATCTCCGAGAAGCGGATCCCGCAAGACGGCCGGATGAAGCTCAAGATCGGTCCCGAACGCGTGATCGACTTCCGGGTCAGCACGCTGCCCACGCTGTTCGGCGAGAAGATCGTGATCCGGATCCTGGACCCGAGCAGCGCCCGGCTGGGCATCGATGCGCTCGGCTACGACGCCGACGAGAAAGAACGCCTGCTCACGGCCATCGGCCGCCCCTACGGCATGGTGCTGGTCACCGGGCCGACCGGCTCCGGCAAGACGGTGTCGCTCTACACCTGCCTGAACCTGCTCAACAAGCCCGGCGTGAACATCGCGACCGCCGAAGATCCGTCCGAAATCAACCTGCCGGGCGTCAACCAGGTCAACGTCAACGACAAGGCCGGCCTGACCTTCGCGACCGCCCTGCGGGCCTTCCTGCGGCAGGATCCCGACATCATCATGGTCGGCGAAATCCGCGACATCGAAACCGCCGACATCTCGATCAAGGCGGCCCAGACCGGCCACCTGGTGCTCTCGACGCTGCACACCAACGACGCCCCGACCACGCTGACGCGGATGCGCAACATGGGCATCGCGCCCTTCAACATCGCTTCCAGCGTGATCCTGATCACCGCCCAGCGGCTGGCGCGGCGCCTGTGCACCGTGTGCCGGACGCCGACCGAGGTGCCGCGGCAAGCCCTGCTCGACGCCGGCTTCAAGGACAGCGACCTGGACGGCTCCTGGAAGCCCTACCACCCGGTGGGCTGCTCGGCCTGCAACAGCGGCTACAAGGGGCGCGTCGGCATCTACCAGGTGATGCCGATCACCGAGGAGATCCAGAAGATCATCCTGCGGGACGGCACCTCGCTCGACATCGCCAAGCAGTCCGAGGCCGAGGGCGTCAGGTCGCTGCGCCAGTCGGGCCTGCGCAAGGTCATGCAGGGGCTGACCTCGCTCGAAGAAGTGCTGGCCGTCACCAACGAATAAAACACGCGTCGATTCGCACGCATCAGCAGCAGCACACGGAGAAGCGGAGATCCCATGGCAACGGCAACAGCATCGTCCCGGACGGTCAAGGAATTCGTCTTCGAGTGGGAAGGCAAGGACCGCAACGGCAAGACCGTGCGCGGCGAAGTCCGCGCCGCCGGCGAGAACCAGGTGCAGGCGGCCTTGCGGCGCCAGGGCATCCTCACGACCAAGATCAAGAAGCGCCGGATGCGCTCGGGCAAGGCGATCAAGCCCAAGGACATCGCGATCTTCACCCGCCAGCTGGCCACCATGATGAAGGCCGGCGTGCCGCTGCTGCAGGCCTTCGACATCGTCGGCCGCGGCAATGCCAACCCGAGCGTGGCCAAGCTGCTCAACGACATCCGCAGCGACGTCGAGACCGGCACCTCGCTGTCGGCGGCGTTCCGCAAGTTCCCGAAGTACTTCGACAGCCTCTACTGCAACCTGGTCGAGGCCGGCGAGGCGGCCGGTATCCTGGAAGACCTGCTCGACCGGCTGGCCACCTACATGGAGAAGACCGAGGCGATCAAGTCCAAGATCAAGTCGGCGCTGATGTACCCGACCTCGGTCATCGTGGTGGCCTTCGTGGTGGTGGCGATCATCATGATCTTCGTGATCCCGGCCTTCAAGCAGGTGTTCACCTCCTTCGGCGCCGACCTGCCCGCACCGACCCTGATCGTCATGGGCATCAGCGAATTCTTCGTCTCCTACTGGTGGCTGATCTTCGGCGTGATCGGCGGCGGCATCTATTTCTTCCTGCAGGCCTGGAAGCGCAACGAGCGGGTACAGAAGGTCATGGACCGCCTGCTGCTGCGCCTGCCGATCTTCGGCACCCTGATCGACAAGTCCTGCGTCGCCCGCTGGACCCGCACGCTGGCCACGATGTTCGCCGCCGGCGTGCCGCTGGTCGAGGCCCTCGACTCGGTCGGCGGTGCCTCGGGCAATTCGGTGTATGCCGATGCAACGGTCAAGATCCAGCAGGAGGTGTCGACCGGCACCAGCCTGACCACGGCGATGACCAATGCCAACCTGTTCCCGTCGATGGTGCTGCAGATGACCGCGATCGGCGAGGAATCGGGCTCGATCGACCACATGCTGGGCAAGGCGGCCGACTTCTACGAGTCGGAAGTCGACGACATGGTCGCCGGCCTGTCGAGCCTGATGGAGCCCATCATCATCGTCTTCCTGGGCGTGATCATCGGCGGCATCGTGGTCTCGATGTACCTGCCCATCTTCAAGCTCGGCCAGGTCGTCTGATGTGGGTGTCGCAGGGGGTGGACGCCGCACTGGCCGGCGTGCTGGGGCTCTTGATCGGCAGTTTTCTCAATGTCGTGATCTACCGGCTGCCCAAGATGCTCGAGCGGCAGTGGGCGGCCGAATGCGCGAGCCTCGCCGACGGCGACGCGGCGGCAGCGCCCGCCCTCGAGCCCTTCAACCTGATGGTGCCGCATTCGCGCTGCCAGCAGTGCGGGCACGTGATCCGGTGGTACGAGAACATTCCGGTGCTGAGCTACCTGGCCCTGCGCGGCCGGTGCTCCTCCTGCAAGACGCCGATCGGCCTGCGCTATCCGGTGGTCGAGCTGCTGACCGGCGCCCTGTTCGCCTGGTGCGTCTGGCGCATGCCCGGCCAGTACGGCGCGCTCGCCTGGTGCGCCTTCGCCGCCGCGCTGCTGGCGCTGGCGCTGATCGACTGGGACACCACCCTGCTGCCCGACGACATCACCCTGCCGCTGCTGTGGGGCGGCCTGCTGGCGTCGATCGCCGGCTTCACCGGGGTGCCCCTCGCGCAGGCGGTCTGGGGCGCCGTGGCCGGCTATCTGTCGCTCTGGGCCATCTACTGGCTGTTCAAGCTGACCACCGGCAAGGAGGGCATGGGCTATGGCGACTTCAAGCTGTTCGCGGCCTTCGGCGCCTGGTTCGGCTGGCAGGCGCTGGTGCCGATCATCCTGATGGCGTCGGTGATCGGCGTCGTGGTCGGGCTCGCGCTCAAGTTCAGCAGCCGCCTGCGCGAAGGCGGCTACGTGCCCTTCGGGCCCTTCCTGGCCGCGGCCGGCTTCACGGCCATGATCTTCGGACCGGACGCGATCCTGCGCGCGGTCGGGCTCTGAAGGCGGGCGCACCATGCGCATCGGCCTGACCGGCGGCATCGGCAGCGGCAAGAGCACCGTCGCGTCGCTGCTGGTCGGGCTCGGCGCCAAGCTGGTCGATACCGATGCGATCGCCCGCGCGGTGGCGCAGCCCCAAGGCGCCGCCATGCCGGCGCTGGAGGCCGAATTCGGCCGCTCGGTGATCGCGGCCGACGGCGGCCTCGACCGGGCGCGGATGCGCGAGCTGGTGTTCGCGGATCCGGACGCCAAGCGCCGGCTCGAAGCCATCCTGCACCCGCTGATCGGCGTCGAATGCGAACGGCAGGCGGCGACCGCGGCGCCCGGCCAGACGCTGGTCTTCGACGTGCCCCTGCTGGTCGAATCCAGGCGCTGGCGCGCCATCGTCGATCGCGTGCTGGTGGTGGACGCTTCCGAGGCGGTCCAGCTCCATCGCGTGGTGGCACGTTCCGGCTGGGCGCCCGAGGCGGTGCGCGCCGTGATCGCGCAGCAGGCAGAACGCGGCCACAGGCGCGCGGCCGCCGATGCACTGATCTTCAACGAGACCTTGACGCTGGAGGAACTCTCCCTCGAAGTCCGGAGTCTTTGGAATCGCTGGGCCGGCACGGACACGCGATAATCTCCGGTCCGCCGGCGCGCGTGCGCCAGACAACAAGAAAACGGCGTGCGTTTCGACCCCGCGAGACAGCCCTCCCCCAAGATGCTTTTCAATTCGTACGCGTTCATCTTTTTCTTTTTCCCGATCGTGCTGGTCGGGTTCTTCCTGATCGGAAAGCGCAACGCACGAGCGGCCGCCGGATTTCTCGCGCTCGCCTCCCTGTTCTTCTATGGCTGGTGGAGCGTCCAGGCGCTGCCGCTGCTGCTCGGCTCGATCTGCTTCAACTACTGGGCCGGCCTGCGCCTGACCCCCGGCCCGGGACGCAACGACGTCGGCCGCAAGAAGATGCTGGTGTTCGCGCTGGTGGTCAACCTGGGCGTGCTGGCGGTGTTCAAGTACGCGAACTTCTTCGTCGCCAACGTCAACGACGGCCTCCTGGCCGCCGGCTACTCGCCGATCTCGATGCTGCACATCGCGCTGCCGATCGGGATCTCGTTCTATACCTTCACGCAGATCGCCTTCCTGGTCGACTGCTGGCAAGGCAAGGTGCACGAGCGCAGCTTCGTGCATTACGTGCTGTTCGTCACCTACTTTCCGCACCTGATCGCGGGCCCGGTGCTGCACCACGCGCAGATGATGCCGCAGTTCGCCAACCCGGCGACCTACCGGGTCGACTACGACAAGATCGCGCTCGGGCTGGCGATCTTCGTCTTCGGGCTGGCCAAGAAGCTGCTGATCGGCGACCCGATGGGCGAGTACGCCGACCTGATGTTCAACGGCGTCCACAAGGGCCTGACGCCGACGATGGGCACCGCCTGGGTCGGCGTGCTGGCCTACACGCTGCAGATCTACTTCGACTTCTCGGGCTACTCGGACATGGCCGTGGGCCTGTCGCTGTGCCTCGGGGTGCAGCTGCCGCTCAATTTCAATTCGCCCTACAAGTCGACCAACATCATCGAGTTCTGGCGCCGCTGGCACATTTCGCTGTCGACCTTTCTTCGCGACTACCTCTACGTGCCGCTGGGCGGCAACCGCAAGGGTCCGGGGCGGCGCTACCTGAACCTGTTCCTGACGATGCTGCTGGGCGGCCTGTGGCATGGGGCGGCCTGGACCTTCGTCATCTGGGGCGCACTGCACGGCTTCTTCCTGATGGTCAACCACCTCTGGAACGCCAAGGTGCGCCGCAATGCCAAGCCCGGCCGGGTGGCGCGCCTGCTCGGCTGGCTGCTGACCTTCGTCTGCGTGATGATCGCCTGGGTGGTGTTCCGGGCCGAGAGCATGCACGCCGCGACCACCATCTACCAAGCCATGCTCGGGCTGCACGGCACCTCCGATTCGGTGTTCAGCGAACTGGGGGCCGTGCCCTACCGCAAGAACGACTTCTTCCATACGCTGCTGGTCGGGCTGTTCATCTGCCTGGTGATGCCGCCGACCATCACGCTGCAGCGCTGGGTGCCGCAGTTGCAGGCGCTGGCCGGCCGGCCGCGCCTGGCCTGGGTGTTCACGGCGCTGATGGCCGCCTTCACGGTGTACCTGCTGGGCGTCTGCGTTTCGAAGCTGGGCTCGTACAGCCCCTTCCTCTATTTCCAATTCTGATATGACTCCCGCGAAACTCTGGCTGCGGATCTTCGGGGCCGGCTTCATCGTCATCATCGCGCTGCTGATCGTGACCCTGAAAACGCCGCCCTTCTACGGCGACATGACGCGCATCGGCCTGCTGTCGGAGTCCGCCTTCGGCTGGCGGATCGAACCACCGCACGTCGAGCCGAAGTACCTCGATGCGGTGCCGGTGGCCGACGCCGACATCGTCGTGATCGGCGACAGCTTCTCGATGTCGAACCGCTGGCAATCGATGCTCACCCGGGCCGGCTACCGCGTCACGACCACCTTCTGGGGCCAGATCAACGAGGAGCTCTGCGGCGACTTCGACGCCTGGCTCGATCGCGCGGGCTTCCGCGGCAAGCTGGTGATCGTCGAGAGCATCGAGCGCCTGGTGAACGACCGCATGGTTGCCACCCAGACCTGCAAGACGATGGCCAAGCCCTTCACGGCCGGCATCAAGCCCTTCTTCGAATCGCCCCCGTCGGTGCCGGTGCCGGCGCTCAACTGGGACGGCAAGCTGACCTCGGGCGTGCGGATCTACCGCAACACCCGGCGGGCGCGCGAGGCGACCGATCCGATCCTGTCGAACGACCGCATCCTGGTGCGACCGGTTCCCGAGGGCTGCGCGATGTTCAGCCACCAGCTGTGCGACAAGGTCCCATTCTGGCCGGCAGACGACGAGAACGGCGAGCTCACGGTGCAGCATGCGACCCAGATGAAGGCTTTCGGCGACGCCCATCCGCGGCGCACCGTGCTGTGGATGATCATCCCCAACAAGACCACCGTGTATGTCAAGCCGGAACATTCGAAAGATTTCGTGACGGCCTTCGGCGCCGCCGACCTGGGCCCCGACCTGTTCAGCCTCTCGTTCGAACAGAAAAAGAAGGTCCGCGACTATTTCTTCCCCAACGACACGCACCTGTCGATGCACGGGCAACTGGTGGTCGGCCAGCAGATGCTGGAGGCGGTGCGCAAGATCCTGCCGGCTGCCCCTTCGAAGGCCTCTTGAAGCTATCATCTGCAACCGGAAGCCCCCACGCGTGATCCTCTACGAGTACCCCTTCAACGAGCGCATCCGGACCTACCTTCGGCTGGAACACCTGTTCCGTCGCCTTGGCGAGCTGGTGCCGGCCGAGTCGCCGCTGCTGCATCACTACGCCCTCGTCACGATCTTCGAGATCATGGACGTGGCGGCGCGCGCCGACCTCAAGGCCGACGTGCTGCGGGACCTCGACAAGCACAAGAACGTCTTCAACAGCTACCGCGGCAACCCGGCCATCGCCGAATCGGTGCTGGACCAGGTCGTGGGCAAGCTCGAGAGCAACTTCACGACCCTCAATACCGTGCCGGGCAAGGCCGGGCAGGCCCTGACCGAGAACGAGTGGCTGATGAGCATCCGCAGCCGCGCCGGCATTCCGGGCGGCACCTGCGAGTTCGACCTGCCGGCCTACTACGCCTGGCAGAACCGCCGCGCCCACGAACGGCGTGCCGACCTCGAGCGCTGGTCGTCCACGCTGGCGCCGCTGGCCGAATCGATCTATCTGCTGCTCAAGCTGCTGCGCGACGCCGACGTGCCCTACAAGGTGATCGCGGCCAACGGCCAGTTCCAGCAGACCCTGCCGCAGGGCCGCAGCTTCCAGCTGCTGCGCCTGCGCATCGACCCCAAGCTCGGGCTGATCCCCGAGATTTCCGGCAACCGGCTGATGGTGTCGGTCAGGCTGATGCGCCATGGCACCGATGATCGCCTTCATCAAAGCACGGACGAGGCCCCGTTCGAACTGACCCTTTGCGCCTGAGACATTCGATGAGCGGTGCGACGAATTCCATCGGCGAGCGGATCGTCCGTTGCCCGGCATGCGGACTGGACAGCGTCTACGCCGCCAGCAACCCCTACCGGCCGTTCTGCAGCGCGCGCTGCAAGGGCATCGACCTGGGTGCCTGGGCCAGCGAAGAATTCCGGATGCCGGCCGATGCGCCGCCGGACGAAGATCCGTTCGGCGATCCGAAGCGGCAGTAGTGCCTAGGCTGCAGGCGGCTCGAAGACCAGCCCGCGTTCCTCGGCCAGCCAGGCCAGCACCGGCAGTGCGCCCGGCAGCACCGGCGTGACGTCGAGCGGCAGCTGCTGCCAGCACATCGCCTGCCCCTCGCGCATCTCGAATTCCCCGCTCCAGCGATGCACCTTGCACCAGTGCAGGCGCACCAGGGCATGCGGGTAGTCGTGCTCGGTGACCTTCCAGACCGCAGCGCCGGCGATCGTGATGCCGAGCTCTTCGTGCAGCTCGCGCCGCAGCGCCTGCTCGACGCTCTCGCCGGCCTCCAGCTTGCCGCCCGGGAACTCCCAGTAGCCGGCGTAGGGCTTGCCTTCGGGCCGGGTCGACAGCAGCAGCGCACCATCCTCGCGGATCAGGATGCCGACCGCGACCTCGGTGTGCTTGCGCGTTCCGGTCAAGCCGCACGTCCCGCGTAGTCGCGCGCGAACTGGTAGGCCACGCGGCCGCTGCGCGAACCGCGCTCGAGCGCCCAGACCAGGGCCTCGGGGCGCGCGGCCTCGACCGCCTTGGCGTCGACGCCGAACGAGGACAGCCATTGACCGACGATCGCCAGGTATTCGTTCTGGCTGAAGGGATAGAAGCTGACCCAGAGGCCGAAGCGCTCCGACAGCGAGATCTTCTCCTCGATCACCTCGCCCGGATGGACTTCGCCATCGTCGGTATGGGTGTAGCTGAGGTTGTCCTTCATGTACTCGGGCAGCAGGTGGCGCCGGTTGCTGGTCGCGTAGATCAGCACGTTGGGTGTCGACGCGGCGATCGAGCCGTCGAGGATCGACTTCAGCGCCTTGTAGCCCGGCTCGCCCTCGTCGAAGCTCAGGTCGTCGCTGAAGATGATGAACTTCTCGGGCCGGTTGGCCACCACCTCGATGATGTCGGGCAGGTCGGTCAACTCGGCCTTGTCGACCTCGATCAGGCGCAGGCCCCGCGGCGCATAGGCCTGCAGGCAGGCCCGGATCAGCGAGGACTTGCCGGTGCCGCGAGCGCCGGTCAGCAGCACGTTGTTGGCCGGCTTGCCTTCGACGAACTGGCGCGTGTTGCGCTCGATCTTCTCTTTCTGGACGTCGATTTCCTTCAGCGCGTCGAGCGCCATCGCGGCCACGTGGCGCACCGGCTCGAGCGTGCCGTGGCCGGAGCTGCGGCGGCGGTAGCGCCAGGCGATGGAGGCGCTCCAGTCGGCCGGCGCCGCGAGCGGCTGCGGCAGGATCGATTCGATGCGCGCGATGAGGTGCTCGGCCCGCTCGAGCAGGCGTTCGAACTGGACGTTCATGACCGGTAGTCGGCGTTGATGGAGACGTAGTCGTGGCTCAGGTCGCAGGTCCAGACGGTGTCGGCGGCGCTGCCGCGGCCGAGCGCGATGCGCACCGTGATCTCGCTCTGCTTCATGACGCGCTGGCCATCTTCTTCGCGGTAGGCCGGATTGCGCCCGCCCTTGACCGCCACGTGCACATCGTCGAGATAGAGGTCGATGCCGGTCTGGTCGAGGTCGGCGATGCCCGCATAGCCGACAGCCGCGAGGATCCGGCCCAGGTTCGGATCGCTGGCGAAGAACGCGGTCTTGACCAGCGGCGAGTGAGCGACCGCATAGGCGACCTGCCGGCACTCGGCCGCATCCTTGCCGCCTTCGACCCGGATGGTGATGAACTTGGTCGCGCCTTCGCCGTCGCGCACGATGGCCTGCGCCAGCTGGCGGGCGACGTTGCGCATCGCGTCGAGCAGTGCACGGCCTTCGGGCGATTCGAGCGACCCGATGGGCGCATGCGCCGCCTTCTGGGTCGCGATGACCACGAAGGAGTCGTTGGTCGAGGTGTCGCCGTCGATCGTCACGCGGTTGAACGAGGCGTCGGCGAGGGCCTTGGCCAGGGGCTGGATCAGCGCCGGGTCGATCTTGGCGTCGGTCGCCATGAAGCCGAGCATGGTCGCCATGTTCGGCCGGATCATGCCGGCGCCCTTGCTGATGCCGGTGACCGTGACGGTCGCGCCGCCGATCTGCACCTGCTGGCTGAAGGCCTTGGGCACGGTGTCGGTGGTCATGATGCCTTCGGCCGCCCGCGCCCAGTGGTCGGGCGCGGCATCGGCGAGCGCTGCGGGCAGGCCGGCTTCGATGCGATCGATTGGCAGCGGCTCCATGATGACGCCGGTCGAGAAGGGCAGGATCTGTTCGGGCGCCAGGTCCAGGTGGCGCGCCAGCGCGATGCAGGTGGCGCGGGTGCGCGCCAGTCCGTCTTCGCCGGTGCCGGCGTTCGCATTGCCGGTGTTGATCAGCATCGCCCGGATGCCGAAGTCGCGGGCCAGGTGCTCGCGGCAGACCTGGACCGGCGCCGCGCAGAAGCGGTTCTGCGTGAACACGCCGCCGACCGCGGCGCCTTCGTCGATCAGCACGACCGTCAGGTCCTTGCGGTTGGCCTTGCGCACGCCCGCTTCGGCGACGCCGATGCGAACGCCGGGCACCGCATGCAGCGCGGCGGGATCTGGAGCGGAGAGATTCACTGGCATGGAGAGATCCTGTCGATGGATGTCAGCTGAGCTTGCCGTGGCACTGCTTGAACTTCTTGCCACTGCCGCAGGGGCACGGATCGTTGCGGCCGACGCGCGCGAAGGCCGCGGCACCGGCGGAGAGGCCGCCGGCGAGCTGGCGACGCTGGCTTTCCTCGTCGACCCGGACCTCGACCTCGCCGGTTTCGGTCGGCGCGGTGTAGGTGATGTTGGCGAGGTTCTCGCCGCGGCTTTCCATCGCCTCGGCGGCCTCTTCGAGCTGTTCGCCCGACTGCACGCGCACCGTCATGAGCTGGCGCGTGACCTCGTTCTTGACCGAGTCGAGCAGCTGGCCGAAGAGCTCGAAGGCCTCGCGCTTGTATTCCTGCTTGGGCTGCTTCTGCGCATAGCCGCGCAGGTGGATGCCCTGGCGCAGGTAGTCCAGCGAGGCCAGGTGCTCGCGCCAGTGGGTGTCGATGCTCTGCAGCAGCACCATGCGCTCGAACTGGGTGAAGTTCTCCTGGCCGATCAGCGCCAGCTTGGCGTTGAAGACCTCGTTGGCGGCGGCCACCACCTTCTCGACCACCTCCTCGTCGCCGATCGCGGTCGCCGCCTCGACCTGCTGGCGCAGCGGGATCTCGAGGCCCCACTCGTCGCTCAGCACCTTCTCGAGGCCGGCCAGCTGCCATTGCTCCTCGACCGATTCGGCCGGCACGTACTGGCGCACCAGGTCGGTGAAGCAGCCTTCGCGCAAGGCCTCGATCTGGGCCGTCAGCTCGGTCGCGTCGAGGATGTCGTTGCGCTGCTGGTAGATCACTTTGCGCTGGTCGTTCGAGACGTCGTCGTACTCGAGCAACTGCTTGCGGACGTCGAAGTTGCGCGCCTCGACCTTGCGCTGCGCGCTCTCGATGCTGCGGGTCACGATGCCGGCCTCGATCGCCTCGCCGTCGGGCATCTTCAGGCGGTCCATGATCGCCTTGACGCGATCGCCCGCGAAGATGCGCATCAGCGGGTCGTCCAGGCTCAGGTAGAAGCGCGAGGAGCCCGGGTCGCCCTGGCGGCCCGAGCGGCCGCGCAGCTGGTTGTCGATGCGGCGCGACTCGTGGCGCTCGGTGGCGATGATGCGCAGGCCGCCCAGCGACTTCACGAACTCGTGGTCCTTGGTCCACTCGGCGCGCAGGCGGGCGATTTCCGCGGCCTTGGCCGCTTCGTCCCTGGACTCGTCGGCTTCCACCGCCTCGATCAGCTTCTCGACGTTGCCGCCGAGCACGATGTCGGTCCCGCGGCCCGCCATGTTGGTGGCGATCGTGATCATCTTGGTGCGCCCGGCCTGGGCCACGATGTCGGCTTCGCGCGCGTGCTGCTTGGCGTTGAGCACCTGGTGCGGCAGGTCGGCCTTCTCGAGCAGGCCGGCGATGATCTCGGAGTTCTCGATCGACGAAGTCCCGACCAGCACCGGCTGGCCGCGCTCGTGGCATTCGCGGATGTCCTGGATCGCGGCCTCGTACTTCTCGCGCGTGGTCTTGTAGACGCGGTCGAGCTGGTCTTCGCGCTTGCTCTGCCGGTTCGGCGGAATGATCATGGTCTCCAGGCCATAGATCTCCTGGAATTCGTAGGCCTCGGTGTCGGCCGTGCCGGTCATGCCGGCCAGCTTGCCGTAGAGGCGGAAGTAGTTCTGGAAGGTGATCGAGGCCAGGGTCTGGTTCTCGGCCTGGATCTCGACGCCTTCCTTGGCTTCCACCGCCTGGTGCAGGCCATCGCTCCAGCGGCGGCCGCTCATCAAGCGGCCGGTGAACTCGTCGACGATCACCACCTCGCCCTGCTGCACCACGTAGTGCTGGTCGCGGTGATAGAGATGCCGGGCCCGCAGCGCCGCGTTCAGGTGGTGCATCAGCGTGATGTTGGCCGGATCGTAGAGCGAGGCGCCCTCGGGCAGCAGCTTGAACTCGGACAGCACCTGCTCGGCCTTCTCGTGGCCGTCTTCCGTCAGGAACACCTGGTGGGTCTTCTCGTCGACCGTGAAGTCGCCCGGCTGAGTGACGCCTTCGCCGGTGCGCGGGTCGGCCTCGCCTTCCTGCTTGACCAGCAGCGGCACCACCTTGTTGATCGCCAGGTAGAGCTCGGTGTGGTCCTCGGCCTGGCCGCTGATGATCAGCGGCGTGCGGGCCTCGTCGATCAGGATCGAGTCGACCTCGTCGACGATCGCGTAGTTCAGCCCGCGCTGGACGCGGTCGCCCGGCTCGTAGACCATGTTGTCGCGCAGGTAGTCGAAGCCGTACTCGTTGTTGGTGCCGTAGGTGATGTCGCTGCCGTAGGCCTGCTGCTTCTCCTCGCGCGGCATCTGCGGCAGGTTGATGCCGACCGACAGCCCGAGGTAGTTGTAGAGCCGGCCCATCCACTGGGCGTCGCGGTTGGCGAGGTAGTCGTTGACCGTGACCACGTGCACGCCCTTGCCCGTCAGCGCGTTCAGGTACACCGGCAAGGTCGCCGTCAGGGTCTTGCCCTCGCCGGTGCGCATTTCGGAGATCTTGCCGTTGTGCAGCGCCATGCCGCCCAGCAACTGGACGTCGAAGTGGCGCATCTTCATGATCCGCTTCGAGGCCTCGCGCACCGTGGCGAAGGCCTCGGGCAACAGGTCGTCGAGCGACTCGCCCTTGGCGACACGGTCCTTGAACTCCTGCGTCTTGGCGCGCAGCGCCGCGTCGTCGAGCTTCTCGAAGGACGGCTCCAGCGCGTTGATGCGTTCGACCGTCTTGCGATACTGCTTCAGGAGCCGGTCATTGCGACTGCCGAAAATTTGAGTCAGGAAGTTGGTGGCCATGAATGGAGATCGATGCACACTCGCCGGATGCGGGCGCCTCGACCGAAATCCCTAAGATAGACAAGAGAACGAACTTGGGCGCGCTTGACCAAAAGGCAAGCGGGCCGGCGCGCAGGATGCCGGCAAACCGCTGATTTTAGCCACCTTGCCTCGACCTTCCGATCCGCCGCCCATTGCCCGCCAACCGCCCTCGAACCGTCCATGTACCGCCGTCTCAACCCCGCCGTCACCCTGCTCGAAGCCGCCGAGGGCTCGCCCACCCTGGCGGGCCTGGCAGCACGCGCGCGCGACGCCAACGAGCGGCTGGCGGCGGTGCAGGACCTGATCCCGGCTGAAATGCGCGCCGCGGTCCAGGCCGGACCGGCCGAGGCCGAGGTCTGGTGCCTGCTGGTGAACGGCAGCGCCGCGGCCGCCAAGCTGCGTCAGCTGGCGCCCCTGCTTCAGTCGCGGCTCAAGTCGCGCGGCTGGGACGTCTCGACGATCCGGATCAAGGTGATGTCGCGGCGCTGAGCCGCGCCGGGCACTCGGCGCTTCAGAGCTGCGCCAGCGCCAGGCCCACGGTGAGGGCGACCGAACTGCCGAAGATGGCCAGGCCGACCGCGCGGCGGCGGTGCGTGAGCATCCAGAGGATCACCCCCGAGATCGACAGGAAGATCAGGCTGCCGGCCAGGGTATCGACCAGCAGGATCCAGCCGACCGACATGCCGGTGCCCTTGTGCATGTTGGTCAGCGTGGCGACGAAGCCATTCTGGGTGGTCGTGACGCCGACCGAGCGGTTGCCGCGCCAGTACTCGGCCTGGACGATGGCGTCGGGTCCGCCGAAATTGAAGGTCCAGCGCTCGGGCTGCATCAGCGGGTCGGCGTGGCCCTTCTCGCCCCAGGCCACCGGTCGCGCGGGCTCGGTGCGCATCGAGTTCGGAGCTCGACTCTGATCCAGGGCCGCCTGCAGCCAGACGGCCATCTCCGCCGCGCTGGCCGGTGGCGGCTCGGGCAGCGCCAGCTGGGCGCTGGCGCGCTGCTGGGCCAGCGGCAGCTTGAGCACCGCGCGGTGGTTGAGCCAGATGCCGGCGGTGCCGAAGAGCAGGCCGAGGATCGCGCCCCAGAGGCCGATCCAGCCGTGGGTCTTGCGGATCCACTGCACGGCGGCGGCGCGGCGCTGCAGCGCCTGTGCGCGCCGGCCGGCGGCGAGAGCATTCGATGAGGTGTTCATGGGAGCGCCGGATGCGCCAGGAAATGGTGCCGCTTGTCGGAATCGAACTGACGACCTACCGCTTACAAGGCGGTTGCTCTACCAACTGAGCTAAAGCGGCGGGACCTGGATTTTAGCGGGCCGCAACGATGCGGGCCGCGCAGTTCACTTGATGCGCTTGAGCGACGGGCGCGCCCCGCCCCCGGCCGGCGGCCGTGGCGGGTCTTCGGGGTCCGGCGGCGGCGTGCTGCCGGGGGCGGCCGCCTCTTCGCCCTCCCCGGAGACCAGGTGCACCACCTTGCTGGCGTCGCCCTCGGTGCCGCGCGAGGCGTCGCGCAGCGGGGTCCGGGTCGATGCGGTCGACGGCGTCGCGGCGGCCGGTGCGGCAGCACCCCCATCGGCATGCGCCGGTGCCGGCGCCGGGAAGGCCATGCCCTGCCCGTTTTCTCGCGCATAGATCGCGATCACGCGCCCCACCGGCACGCTGATCTCGCGCGCCGTGCCGGCGAAGCGGGCCTTGAACTCGATGAAGTCGTTGCCGAGCTTGAGCGAGCTGGTCGCGTCGAAGCTGATGTTCAGCACGATCTCGCCGTTCTTGACGTACTCGCGCGGCACCTGCACCGTGTCGTCGACCTGCACCGCGACATACGGCGTGAAGCCGTTGTCGGTGCACCATTCGTACAACGCCCGGATCAGGTAGGGGCGGGTGGATGACGACTCGAGCGCGTTGATCATGGGCGACGGCGCAGGCGACTCACTTGCGCATGACCTTTTCGGACGGCGTCAGCGCCTCGATGTAGGCCGGGCGCGAGAAGATGCGCTCGGCGTACTTCAAGAGCGGGGCCGCGTTCTTGCTGAGGTCGATGCCGTAGTAGTCGAGGCGCCACAAGAGCGGCGCGATCGCGACGTCGAGCATCGAGAAGTTGTCGCCCAGCATGTACTTGTTCTTGAGGAACACCGGTGCCAGCTGCGTGAGGCGGTCGCGGATGTGCGAGCGGGCCTTCTCGAGCGCCTTCTCGTTGCCCTTGGTGGTGCGGTTCTCGAGCGTGGACACGTGCACGAACAGCTCCTTCTCGAAGTTGAGCAGGAACAGGCGCACGCGGGCGCGGTCGACCGGGTCGCCGGGCATCAGCTGCGGATGCGGGAAGCGCTCGTCGATGTACTCGTTGATGATGTTCGACTCGTACAGGATCAGGTCGCGCTCGACCAGGATCGGCACCTGCCCGTACGGGTTCATCACGTTGATGTCCTCGGGCTTGTTGTAGAGATCGACGTCGCGAATCTCGAAATCCATGCCCTTCTCGAACAGCACGAAGCGGCAGCGATGGGAAAAGGGGCAGGTCGTTCCAGAATACAGGACCATCATGGCGAAAGACTCCTAAAAATCAAAAAGAGTGGGTCGCGTCTGCAACCCACTCTGCGGGACCCGGCGCACGAGGCGCCGGATCGGCGTGGCATTACTTGACGTCTTTCCAGTACGAGGCATTGAGGCGCCACGTGAAGACGATCGCCATGACGAGGAACAGCAGCACCCAGACGCCGACGCGGATGCGGGTGTTCTGGGCCGGTTCGGCCATCCACTGCAGATAGCTGACGAGATCGCCCATGTTCTGGTCGAACTGGATCGGCGTCATGGTGCCGGGACTCACTTGCTCCCAGCCCTTGAACACTTCGGTCTCATGGCCGTGCGATTCGACCTTGTCGAAGACCGGACGGCGCTCGCCCTGCAGCTCCCACATCACGTGCGGCATCGCCACGGCCGGGAACGCGAGGTTGTTCCAGCCGGTGGCCTTGGTGTCGTCGCGGTAGAAGGTGCGCAGGTAGGTGTAGAGGTAGTCGGCGCCCGTGCCGCCGTGGCCGGCACGCGAACGCGCCACCAGGGTCAGGTCGGGCGGCACCGTGCCGAACCATTCCTTGGCCTGGCGCGGGTCCATGTTGACCCGCATGGTCTCGCCGATCTTGTCGGTCGTGAACAGCAGGTTGTCCTTGATCTGCTGCTCGGAGATGCCGAGGTCCGTCAGGCGGTTGAAGCGCATGAACGCCGCCGAGTGGCAGCTCAGGCAGTAGTTGACGAACAGCTTGGCGCCGTTCTGCAGCGCGGCCAGATCGGTGGTGCGATTCGGCGCCTTGTCCCAGGCGATGCCGCCTTCGGCGGCGTGTGCGCCGGTGACGATGCCGAGCGCCGCGATCAACGTGAGGATCAGTTTCTTCATTCTTGTCGTCTCCCGGTCAGTGAGCGTTGAAAACCACGCGCTCGGGGACCGGCTTGAATTCGCCGAGGCGGCTCCACCACGGCATCAGCAGGAAGAAACCGAAATAGAACAGCGTTCCGATCTGCGAGATGCGTTCGCCGATCGGCGACGGCGGCTGCACGCCCAGGTAGGCCAGCACCACGAAGTTGACGACGAACACGCCGTAGACATACTTGTGCCAGCTCGGGCGGTAGCGGATCGACTTGACCGGGCTGTGGTCCAGCCAAGGCAGGAAGAACAGGATGACGACCGCGCCGCCCATCACGACCACGCCCCAGAACTTGGCGTCGATCGACAGCATCATGGCGACCACGCCGACCGCGACCACCACGATGCCGACCTTGATGAAGGACGGGAAGCGAGCCTTCCAGACGCCGTAGGCGGCGGCAGCGACCACGCAGGCGATCAGCGCATACATCATCTCGCTGGTGATGGCGCGCAGCATCGAATAGAAGGGCGTGAAGTACCAGACCGGCGCGATGTGGTTCGGCGTCTTCAGCGAATCGGCCGGGATGAAGTTGTTGTACTCGAGGAAGTAGCCGCCGGCTTCGGGCGCGAAGAAGATCACGGCCGAGAAGATCGTCAGGAACACCACCACGCCGAAGATGTCGTGCACCGTGTAGTACGGGTGCGACGGGATGCCGTCGACCGGATGGCCGTCGGCGCCGCGGTTGGCCTTGATCTCGATGCCGTCGGGGTTGTTCGAACCCACTTCGTGCAGCGCGATCAGGTGGGCCACCACCAGGCCGAGCAGCACCAGCGGCACGGCGATCACGTGGAAGCTGAAGAAGCGGTTGAGGGTGGCGTCGCTCACCACGTAGTCGCCGCGGATCAGCAGGGCCAGGTCAGGACCGACGAAGGGGATGGCGGCGAACAGGTTGACGATCACCTGGGCGCCCCAGTAGCTCATCTGGCCCCAGGGCAGCAGGTAGCCCATGAAGGCCTCGGCCATCAGGCAGAGGAAGATCGCGCAGCCGAAGATCCAGATCAGTTCGCGCGGCTTGCGGTAACTGCCGTACATCAGGCCGCGGAACATGTGGAGGTAGACCACGATGAAGAAGGCCGAGGCCCCCGTCGAGTGCATGTAGCGGATCAGCCAGCCCCAGGGCACGTCGCGCATGATGTACTCGACCGAGCCGAAGGCCAGCGCGGCGTCGGGCTTGTAGTGCATCACCAGGAAGATGCCGGTCACGATCTGGATCACCAGCACCAGCATCGCGAGCGAGCCGAAGATGTACCAGAAGTTGAAGTTCTTCGGCGCGTAGTACTTGCCCCACTGGTCGTTCCAGAGCTTGGTCAGCGGGAAGCGGTTGTCGACCCAGTTGAGCAGCTTCTCGTTGGCTGGGGCGTTGGGGGAAATTTCGTGGAATTCAGCCATGTTCTTGTTCTCCTCAGGCCTTCTTGTCGTCGCCGATCAGGAGGCGCGTGTCGGAGAGGTACATGTGCGGCGGCACCGGCAGGTTGTCGGGCGCGGGCTTGTTCTTGAAGACCCGGCCGGCCAGGTCGAAGGTCGAGCCGTGGCAGGGGCACAGGAAGCCGCCCTCCCAATTGTCGGGCAGCGAGGCCTGCGGGCCCGGCTGGAAGCGGTCGGTGGGCGAGCAGCCCAGGTGGGTGCAGATGCCCACGACCACCAGGATCTCGGGCTTGATCGAGCGATGCTCGTTGCGCGCGTACTCGGGCGTGAACTCGTCGGGGTTGCGCTTCGATTGCGGATCGGCGAGCAGCGGATCGAGCTTGGGCAGTTCGGAGATCTGCTGGGGCGAACGCTTCAGGATCCAGACCGGCTTGCCGCGCCATTCGACGGTCATCTTCTCGCCGACCTGCAGCGCGCCGATGTCGGCTTCGACCGGGGCGCCGGCGGCCTTGGCCTTTTCCGACGGCTGGAACGAACTCACGAAGGGCACTGCGACGGCCACGCCACCCACTGCGCCGGCGCAGCCTGAGGCAATCAACCATGTCCGCTTGCTGGTGTCGATCCGGGGTCGGCCGGCGGTACTCGCGCTGCTGTCACTCATGGAGATCCTCAATCTTCTTCGGGGGGACTTGGGTCAACCAAGGATTGTAGCGGAGCGTAAAAGGCGAATTCAACGGCGCGAAGCGCCCGGCGCGCGGGCCTTCGACCGGGCGCAGACCGCACCCCCACCCCTATACTGGCCGGCGTTCAAAACCAACCCCAGACGAGGTGCACGACATGAGCTTTCTGAAAGAGTTCCGCGAATTTGCCGTCAAGGGCAACGTGATCGACCTGGCCGTCGGCGTGATCATCGGTGCGGCCTTCGGCAAGATCGTCGACTCGCTGGTGAGCGACATCATCATGCCGCTGGTCGGCCTCATCTTCGGCAAGCTCGACTTCTCGAACCTCTACATCGTGCTGGGCCCCAGACCGAGCGGCGTGGCCGACACGCTGGTCGAACTCAAGAAGGCCGGCGCACCGGTGCTGGCCTATGGCAACTTCATCACCGTGGCGGTGAACTTCGTGATCCTGGCCTTCATCATCTTTCTGATGGTCAAGCAGATCAACCGGCTGCGCAACAAGGCCGAAGCCCCGCCGCCGCCGCCGGCCACGCCTGAAGACGTGATGCTGCTGCGCGAGATCCGGGACAGTCTCAAGCGTCCCTGAGACCTTGGCTAGGCCCGCCCCACCAGCGACCGCGCCATCCGCACAGCCTCGATCAGGCTCGACGCATCCGCCCGTCCCGTCCCCGCGATGTCGAAGGCCGTCCCGTGATCGGGACTGGTCCGCACCAGCGGCAGGCCCAGCGTCACGTTGACGCCCTTCTCGACCCCCAGGTACTTGACCGGGATCAGCCCCTGGTCGTGGTACATCGCGATCACGACATCAAACTCGCCGCGGCCATCGGCCTTGGCACGGGCGCGCATGAAGACGGTGTCGGGCGCATGGGGCCCGTCGGCATCGATGCCTTCGGCGCGTGCGGCCGCGATCGCCGGCGCGATGATGTCGCGCTCCTCGGAGCCGAACAGGCCGCCCTCCCCCGCATGCGGATTGAGGCCGGCGACGCCGATCCTGGGCGCCCGCCCGAGCACCGCGCCGAGCGCACGGTGCGCGATCCGCAGCGTCTGCAGCACGCCATCGACGGTCACGGCCTCGATCGCCTGGCGCAGCGACATGTGGATGCTGACCAGCACGGTGCGCAGTTCGTCGTTGGCCAGCATCATGCGCACCGGCACTTCCGACAATGGCCGGGCCAGGTGGGCCGCAGCCTCGGCCTGCAGCAGTTCGGTGTGGCCTGGATACGGGAAGCCGGCCGCCGCGAGCGCCTCCTTGTGCAAGGGGGCGGTGACGATCGCGGCGATCTCTGCGCGCAGCGCCGCGCGCGCGGCCCAGACCACGCAATCGCCGGCGATGCGGCCGGCCTCGGCGCTGACCTGGCCCTGGACGATCGGTGCGCCCGTCGGCGCCACCACCTGCAGCACCGGGATGCAGCCGGCCGGCGCATCGCGCGCCTCGGCCGGCGTCTCGAGCAGCGCGACCGGCAAGGCCGGTGCGCCGATGGCGGCGATCGCCTGGGCGGCCCGCCGCACGGTCGCCAGGTCGCCGGCCACGAAGCAGCCGCGCAAGTCGCCGGCGGCGTCGCGAAAGGCCTTGGCGATGATCTCGGGGCCGATGCCGGCCGGGTCGCCGAGCGTGATGGCGATGGGGAGGGACGCGTCGTTGTTGCTCACGCCGGATTGTCGATGTCGATGAATTCGTGGGCCAGGCCCAACTGGGCGGCGACATGCGCCGCAACGGCCGGCGCCCCGTAGCGTTCGGTGGCATGGTGGCCGCAGGCCAGGAAGGCGACGCCCATCTCGCGGGCGTAGTGGGCCTGGGGCTCCGAGATCTCGCCCGTGATGAAGGCATCGGCCCCGGCGGCGATCGCGGCCTCGAAGTAGCTCTGCGCACCGCCCGTGCACCAGGCGATGTGGCGAATCGGGCGTGGCGCGCCTTCCACCAGCGTCACGGCCTTGCCGAGCGCCTTCTCGACGTGGGTGGCCAGCGCCTTCGCGTTCGGGAAGCCGTCGCCGTTGTCGCGCGCGCCGAGGAAGCCGAGCTCCTGCTCGCCGAAGCGGCCGGCCGAGCCCGGGTGCGCGACCAGGCCGAGCCGAAGCCCCAGCTGCGCGTTGTTGCCGAGCTCGGGATGGGCGTCGAGCGGGAGATGGTAGGCGAACAGGTTGACGTCGTCGCCGAGCAGCAGGCCCAGGCGCTGTCGCATCCAGCCCGTGACGCGCCCGTCCTGGCCGCGCCAGAACAGGCCGTGGTGGACGAAGATCGCGTCGGCTTCGGCATGGATCGCGGCTTCGATCAGGGCCCGGCTCGCGGTCACGCCGGAGACGATCTTGCGCACCGTGGTGCGGCCCTCGACCTGCAGGCCGTTGGGCCCGTAGTCCTTGAAGCGCGCGGGCGCCAGCAGCAGGTCGAATGCGTGCAGGAGTTCGTGGCGGGTCGTGCTCATCGCGCCATTGTGGCCCCGGCCGGCGCCCGGCGAGTTCCGGGAACACCGGCGCTGTTTCAAGGGTTTTCCCCAATTCCTTCCGAGCGACCGGGCCAGCGGCGGCGGGCCACCGAAGCGCAGAAACCTTTGGGGGACAATCGGCGCTTTGCTCCCCGCTTTTTCATGAAACGCACCTGGCTGCTGTTTGCCCAAGCCGTGACCGTCCTGCTGGCGGCCTATTTCGTCGTCGCCACGCTCAAGCCCGAATGGCTGAACCGGCGCACCGGTCCGTTCAACGGCCTGGTCTCGGTGGTCGAAGCCCCCGCTGCGCCGGCCGGGGGCATCGCCGCCGGCAGCCTGAGCGCCGCGGCCAAGAAGGCTTCGCCGGCCGTGGTCAGCATCAACACCAGCAAGGCGGCCCAGCGCTCGCCGCGCAGCAACGACCCCTGGTTCCGCTTCTTCTTCGGTAACCAGGGCGACCAGCCGCAGATCGGGCTCGGCAGCGGCGTGATCGTCAGCGCCGACGGCTACATCCTGACCAACAACCACGTGGTCGAGGGCGCGGACGAGATCGACGTCACGCTCAACGACAGCCGGCATGCGCGCGGCAAGGTGATCGGCACCGACCCCGACACCGACCTGGCGGTGCTCAAGATCGAGCTCGACAAGCTGCCCGTGATCGTGCTGGGCAATTCCGAGGCGCTGCAGGTGGGCGACCAGGTGCTGGCCATCGGCAACCCGTTCGGCGTCGGCCAGACCGTGACCAGCGGCATCGTCTCGGCGCTCGGGCGCAACCAGCTCGGCATCAACACCTTCGAGAACTTCATCCAGACCGATGCCGCCATCAACCCGGGCAATTCGGGCGGCGCGCTGATCGACGTCAACGGCAACCTCGAAGGCATCAACACCGCGATCTACTCCCGCTCGGGCGGCAGCATGGGCATCGGCTTCGCGATCCCGGTCTCGACCGCCAAGCAGGTGCTGGAGGACATCGTCAAGGCCGGCAAGGTCACGCGCGGCTGGATCGGCGTCGAGCCCAACGACTTGTCGCCCGAACTGGCCGAGACCTTCGGCGTCAAGGCCAGCAGCGGCGTGATCATCACCGGCGTGCTGCAGAACGGCCCGGCCGCCAAGGCGGGCGTGCGTCCCGGCGACGTGATCACGGGCGTGGCCGAGAAGAACGTGGGCAACACGCAGGAGCTGCTGAGCGCGGTGGCCGGCCTCAAGCCGGGCACGGCGACGCGCTTCGCGCTTCAGCGCGGCAGCGACAAGCTGGAACTGGACGTGACGCCGGGCCTGCGCCCCAAGTCGCCGGTGCGCCGGCTGCCGAGCAGCGACGCCGACTGAGCCCGCAGGCCGGCCCTGCCGGCACCGCGCTTGGTGTGCCACGCGCGCGACCCATGAAACCGGCGCGGCCCAATGCCGGGGATACCGCGGAACCGGCTTTGCCGGGCCGCTGGTATCGCCCCCTTCAAGGGGGGAGGCGCCGCAGGCGCTTCGGGGGGTGTTTCAGGACTGGGCCGAGTCGGCCCTTTCCTCTGGCGGCTTGCTGTACCGGGTGAAGTAGCGGGCGCCGATGATGCCGACCTCATACAGCAGGCACATCGGGATCGCCAGCGCGAGCTGCGAGACCACGTCGGGGGGCGTCAGCACCGCGGCGACCACGAAGGCCAGCACGATGAAATAGCCGCGGAACGAGCGCAGCTTCTCGATCGTGACGAGTTCGAAGCGCACCAGCAGCATCACCACGATCGGCACCTGGAAGGCGACCCCGAAGGCGATGTAGAGCGACAGGATCGCCTCCACGTAGGACGAGATGTCGGGCGTCGCGTTGACCGAGGGCGGCGTGAACTTCTGGATGAAGCCGAACATCTTGTCCAGCACGAAGAACTGCACGAAGGCGATGCCGCCGTAGGCCAGCAGGCTGCCGAAGAAGATCAGCGGCAGCGCGAACTTCTTCTCGTGGCTGTAGAGGCCGGGCGCCACGAACATCCAGGTCTGGTACATGAGCCAGGGCAGCGCCAGCAGCACGGACGTCATCGCCAGCACCTTGAGCGGCACGAAGAACGGCGAGAAGACGCCGATGGCGATCAGCTTGGCATCCGGCGGCATGTGGGCGCGGATCGGCACCGCGATCATGTCGATCAGCCCGGCCGGACCGGGCCAGATGGCCAGCAGCACACCGGCCACGACCAGGCCGTAGACGCAATAGAGCAGGCGATCCCGCAGCTCCATCAGGTGCTGGACGAAAGGCTGCTCGGTGCCGGCCAGTTCGTCTTCTTTGTTCTTGTCTGTGGGATCGGCCATGTGGGGACGCTGCGCTCAGAGGTCGGCGCACGCTGCGCGCCGCCCTTCGCTTGCTTTGGCGCCTAATTGATTTTGTGAGGGCGGTAGCGGGCGACGCGCGCCGCGCCCGAGAGCGCCTTGGTGCGCACGCCGTTGCGCGCCTTGTACCACTGCGGCGTGGCGCCCTGCTTCAGGCGCCAGTTCTTGCGTGGGTGCTTGTACTCGGGATAGACGGGCGTGGTGTCCGACAGCGCCGACAAGGTCTGGCCGCTTTCGGAGAACTGCTTCTCGAAGTCGCTGGCGCCAGACTGGATGCTCTGCTCGACGTCGCGCGCAGCCTCCTGCACGGTGTCTTTCATCTTGCGCAGTTCGTCGAGGTCCATCGACCGGTTGACTTCGGCCTTGACGTCGTTGACGTAGCGCTGCGCCTTGCCGAGCAGGGTGCCGACGGTGCGCGCCACGCGCGGCAGCTTCTCAGGCCCGATGACGATCAGCGCCACGGCGCCGATCAGGGCCAGCTTCGAGATGCCGAGATCGATCACGGAACGGTCTGGCTCAGGACTTCTGACGCGCTTCGACGTCGATCGTCGTCTTGTCGGCGGTGCTGTTGCCGCTCACCTGGGCGGTCGGGCCGGTGGTGGCGGCCGGGGCGTCGCTGCTCGCGCCGTCCTTCATGCCGTCCTTGAAGCCCTTGACGGCGCCACCCAGGTCGGAACCCATGTTGCGCAGCTTTTTGGTGCCGAAGATCATCACGACGACGAGCAGCACGATCAGCCAGTGCCAGATGGAAAGTGAACCCATGGATTACTCCTGAAGAATGTGTCGCATTTTAGTCGGGGCCGAATGACCGGCCGAAAGGATGGCTTTCAGCCGCGCAGCCAGGGCCGCGGACCGCCCATGACGTGCACATGGAGATGGTGCACCTCCTGGCCGCCCTCGGCGCCGGTATTGACCACGATGCGGAATCCGCCCTCGGGATACGGCCGGCAGCCCTGCTCGATCGCCAGCTTGGGCGCCAGGGTCATGATCCGGCCCAGCAGCGCCGCGTCGTCGGCCGTGACCTGCGCCATCGACGGGATGTGGCGCTTGGGGACGATCATGAAATGCACCGGCGCCCAGGGCGCGATGTCGTGGAAGACGAACAGTTCGTCGTCCTCGTACACCTTGCGCGAGGGGATCTTGCCGTCGATGATTTTGCA
The DNA here is from genome assembly GCF_030316845.1 of Variovorax davisae. Classification (GTDB taxonomy): domain Bacteria; phylum Pseudomonadota; class Gammaproteobacteria; order Burkholderiales; family Burkholderiaceae_C; genus Variovorax; species Variovorax davisae. The sequence continues at coordinate 333,617 of NZ_JASZYS010000002.1, read as the reverse complement.
GAAGATGCAGTTCGGGTCAGATGACATGGCTGGTATCCATGGGGCGGCCCGCGTTCATGCGCACCATCCCCTTGATGATGCGATAGAGGAACCAAAGCGAAATCAGGGCCCAGGCGATCCAGCCCGGTACCAGGAAGAGCAGCCAGAGCCACGAGGTCAGGACGTACAGCACGCCGGCCCACAGCACCGAGCGGATGCGCCAGCTGAAGTGCGACGCCTGCCAGGTGCCGGCGGCGTCATCGCGCTTGACCAGGTCGATCACCAGCGCGATCACCAGCAGGCCGATCGAGGCCTGGGCGCCGGGCAGCACGGCGCCGATCGCCACCGCCAGGTGCAGGATGTAGCTGACCCAGCCCCAGGTCTTGAGCGAATCGTCGGGCTCGACGGTCACGATGTCGTTGGGCATGGCGTGCGCTCCTTTCAGTCGTTGGAAGCTTCGCGGTCCTGCGCCTTGCGCAGGGCCTTTTCCTCGATGCCGCTGGTGCCCTCGCGGCGCTCCAGTTCGGCCACCACGTCGGCCGGCGAGAAGCCGTAGTGCGCCAGCGCCACCATGCTGTGGAACCACAGGTCGGCCACTTCGTTCACCAGTTTGGCGCGGTCGCCGCCGTGGTCGGCATCCTTGGCCGCCATCACGACCTCGGTCGCCTCCTCGCCGATCTTCTTCAGGAAGGCGTCGGGGCCGCGGTGCAGCAGGCGCGCAACGTAGCTCTTGTCGGGGTCGCCGCCGCGCGCCGGCAGCCGGCTTTCGATCACGGCGGCCAGGCGCGCCAGGGCGTCTTCGGCGTTGCGGGGTTCGGTGCTCATCTGGGGGACGATGTGTAGATCGAGGCCGGGTCTTTCAAGACCGGCTCGGTCGCGACCCACTGGCCGTTCTCGTACTTGCTGAAGAAGCAGCTGTGGCGGCCGGTGTGGCAGGCGATGCCGGGCTCGTGGCCCTGCTGCGTGACCTTGAGCAGCACCACGTCGTTGTCGCAGTCGATCCGGATCTCGTGCACGGTCTGGACGTGGCCCGACTCTTCGCCCTTGAACCAGAGCTTCTGGCGCGAGCGGCTGAAGTACACGGCGCGGCCGAGCTCCGCCGTCCGGGCCAGCGCCTCGCGGTCCATCCAGGCGAACATCAGCACGTCGTTGCTGCCCTGTTCCTGCGCGATCACCGGCACCAGGCCGTTCGCGTCCCATTTCACTTCGTCGAGCCAGTTCATCGGGCTATTGTCGGTCACAGACGCACCGGGATGCCGCGCGCGGCCATCTGCCGCTTCGCTTCGCCGACGGTGAACTCGCCATAGTGGAAGATGCTCGCCGCCAGCACGGCATCGGCGCCGCCGGTCTGGATGCCGTCGGCCAGGTGCTCGAGGCTGCCGACACCGCCGGAGGCGATCACCGGCACGCTGACGGCATCGCTCACGGCCCGCGTGAGTTCGAGGTCGAAGCCGATCTTGGTGCCGTCGCGGTCCATGCTGGTCAGCAGGATCTCGCCGGCGCCGCGGCGCGCCATGTCGACCGCCCACTGCACCGCATCGAGGCCGGTGTTCTTGCGCCCGCCGTGGCTGTAGACGTCCCAGCCCGGGCCGCACCGGGCGGCATCCTCGGGCGTGCGCCGCTTGGCGTCGATCGCCACCACGATGCACTGGGCGCCGTATTTCTGCGAAGCGTCCTCGATCACCCGCGGATCGGCGATCGCGGCCGAATTGAAGCTGGTCTTGTCGGCTCCGGCATTGAGCAGTCGGCGGACGTCCGCCACCGTGCGAACGCCGCCGCCGACGGTCAGCGGAATGAAGACCTGGGAGGCCACCGCCTCGATGATCGGCAGGATCAGGTCGCGGCCGTCGCTGGTGGCGGTGATGTCGAGGAAGGTCAGTTCGTCGGCGCCCTGCGCGTTGTAGCGGGCCGCGATCTCGACCGGGTCGCCGGCGTCGCGCAGTTCGACGAAGTTGACGCCCTTGACGACGCGGCCGCCGGTGACGTCGAGGCAGGGAATGATGCGTTTGGCAAGCATGGTGTGGTTCGAGCGAAAGAGGTTCAGGCGACCCTGAGCTGTTGCCAGCCCTGCCATTGGGCGCCGGGCGCCAGCAGCACGGGTTCGTCGATGCGGGCGGCCTCGACGCAGAGCATGTGGCGCCAGCCGTCGTCGGGCAGGTCGTCGAGCTTGGCGGCGAGCAGCGGGCCCGGGTTCCAGACCACGGTCTCGGTGCAGCTCGCGCTTTGCGAGATCTCGAGTGTGCCCGAAGGCTGGACCAGCCGCAGCGGCCGGGCGGGCGCGGCGTAGACGCTGTCGAATTCGCTGCCGAAGGCCAGCGCCGGTGCCATCTCGACATGGCGGTCGTCGCGCACCGCATCCCAGCGGTTGGCGCCCTGCAGGCCCTCGAGCCGGGCCTCGGTGGCTTCGTCGACCCGCAGGTAGCTGTGCAGCGCGGCCGCGAAGGACCACGGCTCGCCGCCCATGTTGTCGATCGCCAGGGCGACGCGCAGCGAACGCGCGCCCAGCGTGACGGCCAGCCGGGCCCGGAACGCGTGCGGCCAGAGCGCCTGGGTGGCGGCGCCGTCGCGCAGGGCCAGCACGACGGTGTCGGGCTGGCCGTCGGCCTGCGGCTCGGCCGTCCAGGGCAGGTTGCGGGCAAAGCCGTGCTTGGGCAGCGGGCCGCGCTGGTTGAACTGCGGCCAGCAGACCGGGATGCCGCCGCGGATCGGGCTCTGGCCGTCGAAGCGGGCCTCGGGGCTCAGATAGAGCCGTTCGACGCCATCGGCCGTGGTCCACGACAACACATGAGCGCCGTGCAGCGCTACAGTGCAACTGTCGCCGCCGGGCAGCGCCAGCCGCACGGCCGGCTGGCCACGAAAGACGAGGGCTTGGAGGGTCATGGCCCGATTCTAGGTTTGGCCGGCGCTTGCGGTGGGGCACCGGCGACACGGATTCCGCTTCAGAACAACTCGCAACGAGGAGCGCCTCCATGAGAAGGAAACTGCCGCCGGCCGCCTGGATCCTGATCGCGATGCTGATCGGGATCGCCATTGGCTACATGGTGTTCGCCAACTTCCCGAACAAGAAGACCGCCGCCGAGATCGCGGGCTACATCTCGATCATGTCGGACGTCTTCCTGCGCCTGATCAAGATGCTGATCGGGCCGCTGGTGTTCTCCACCCTGGTCGTCGGCATCGCCCACATGGGCGACGCGGCCGCGGTCGGGCGGGTGTTCGGCAAGGCGCTGGGCTGGTTCATCACCGCCTCGCTGGTCTCGCTGCTGCTGGGCCTGCTGATGGCCAACCTGCTGCAGCCGGGCCACGACCTCGGGCTGCCCCTGCCCGAGATCGGGTCGTCCGCCAACCTCGCCACCTCCAAGTTCACGCTCAAGGATTTCGTCGGCCACGTGGTGCCGAAGTCCTTCGTCGAGGCCATGGCCAACAACGAGATCCTGCAGATCGTCGTGTTCTCGATGTTCTTCGGCGTCGCGCTGGCCTCGCTCGGCGAGAAGGCCCGCACGCTGGTCAACGCGATCGAGGAGCTCTCCCACGCCATGCTCAAGATCACCGGCTACGTGATGAAGCTGGCGCCGCTGGCGGTCATGGCCGCCATGGCGGCCACGGTCGCGGTCAACGGCCTGGGCATCCTGCTCAAGTTCGCGGTCTTCATGGGCGGCTTCTACCTGAGCCTGTTCATCCTGTGGGGGCTGCTGGCCCTGGCCGGGTTCTTCTTCCTCGGGCCGCGCATCGTGACGCTGCTCAAGCTGATCCGGGAGCCCTTCCTGCTCTCGTTCGCCACCGCCAGCTCGGAGGCGGCGTACCCCAAGATCCTGATCGCGCTCGACCGCTTCGGCGTCAAGCGCAAGATCTCCAGCTTCGTGATGCCGATGGGCTATTCGTTCAATCTCGACGGCTCGATGATGTACTGCACCTTCGCCGTGCTGTTCATCGCCCAGGCCTACGACATCCCGCTGTCCCTCGGCACCCAGCTCACGATGCTGCTGATCCTGATGCTCACTTCGAAGGGCATGGCCGGCGTGCCGCGCGCCTCGCTGGTCGTGATCGCCGCGACCCTGAACCAGTTCAACATCCCCGAGGCCGGGCTGCTGCTGATCCTCGGCGTCGACACCTTCCTGGACATGGGCCGGTCGGCCACCAACGCGGTGGGCAATTCGATCGCCACGGCGGTGGTCGCCAAATGGGAGGGCGAACTGCTCTCCGAAAGCGACGCCGCGGCCAACGCGCGGGCGATGGACGTCGAAAGCGCCGCCACCCTCGCCCATCCGGCGCATGCCTGAGGCCCCGAAATGAGCGCCGTCCGGGCCCTGGCGACCACCGCCGCGCTGCTGGCCGCACTGCTGGGCGCGGCGCCGGCGGCGTTCGCCCAGTCCGATCCGACGCCGGCGACGCCGGCCGCGCTCAGCGGCACGCTGGCCAAGGCACGGGCGGCGGGCGCGGTCGTGATCGGCTACCGCGAATCCTCGGTGCCGTTTTCTTTCCTGTCGCCGCGCAAGGAGCCGATCGGCTACTCGATCGAGCTGTGCAAGGCGGTGGTCGAGGCGATGGGCGATGCGGTGCACAAGACGCTGGAGATCCGGTGGCTGCCGGTGACGGCCGAGACCCGCATCGATGCCGTGGCGAGCGGCCAGGTCGACCTCGAATGCGGCTCGACCACCAGCAACCTCGAGCGCCAGAAGCGGGTCGCCTTCTCGCCGACGCTGTTCGTCTCGGGCACCCGGCTGCTGGTCAGGAAGGGTTCGCCGATCCAGTCCTTCCGCGACCTCGCCGGCAAGCCGGTCGCCGTGACCGCCGGGACCACCAACGAGAAGACCATGCGCGACCTGTCAGCGCGCTTCAAGCTGGGCCTGGAGCTGGTCGTTTCGCGCGACCACGCCGAATCGTTCGCGCTCGTGAAGTCCGGCAAGGTGGAAGCCTTCGCGACCGACGAGGTGCTGCTGTACGGCCTGATCGCGCAGGACCGGGGCGGCGCCCAGGGCTCGACCGACTACCAGGTGGTCGGCGACTTCCTGTCCTACGACCCCTACGGCGTGATGTACCGCAAGGGCGATCCGGAGATGGCGAAGGTGGTCAACGACACCTTCCAGGTGCTGGCCGAGGACGGGGAGATCGAGCGCCAGTACAAGCGCTGGTTCCTGCGCAAGCTGCCCACCGGCACCAGCCTCGACCTGCCGATGAGCCCGCAGCTGGAGACGATTCTCCAGGCGATGGCCATCAAGGCGGAATAGCCTAGACCGCGAGTTCGTCCGCGCGGGCCTGGGCGGCGGCGAAGTCCAGGTCGCCCGAATAGATGGCGCGGCCGCAGATGACGCCTTCGATGCCGTCCGCCTCGACCGCGCACAGCCGGTCGATGTCGGCCATGTTCGAGAGGCCGCCGGAGGCGATCACTGGGATCGTCAGTGCCTGGGCCAGCCGCACGGTGGCGTCGATGTTGATGCCCGACAGCATGCCGTCGCGGCCGATGTCGGTGTAGATGATCGACTCGACGCCGTAGTCCTCGAACTTCTTGCCGAGGTCGGCGACTTCGTGGCCGGTCAGCTTGCTCCATCCGTCGGTGGCGACCTTGCCGTCCTTGGCGTCCAGGCCGACGATGATGTGGCCGCCGAAGGCGCTGCAGGCGTCCTTCAGGAAGCCCGGGTTCTTGACCGCGGCGGTGCCGATGATGACGTAGCGCAGGCCGTCGTCGATGTAGCGCTCGATGGTGTCGAGGTCGCGGATGCCGCCGCCCAGCTGCACCGGGATGTCGTCGCCGACCGCCTTCAGGATCGCCTTGATCGCGGCATGGTTCTGCGGCTTGCCGGCAAAGGCGCCGTTCAGGTCGACCAGGTGGAGGCGGCGGGCACCGGCTTCGAGCCACTTGCGCGCCATCGCGGCCGGGTCTTCGCTGAAAGTGGTGGACTGGTCCATATCGCCTTGCTTGAGGCGAACGCAGTGGCCATCCTTGAGGTCGATCGCAGGAATGAGGAGCATGGTGGTGCGGGATTGCGGACGGGGAAAAGCGCGATGGTACTCAGAACCCGACGGGCCCGGCGGGCACAGGCCCGGGCCGAACGGTGGAGGCGTTCAATGCGTCAGGGGTTCCAGTGGAGGAAGTTTCGGTAGAGCTGCAACCCGTGGTCCGCACTCTTCTCCGGGTGGAACTGGGTCGCGAAAATATTATCGCGTGCCACGGCAGCGGTAAAGCGATCGCCGTAGTCGGCCTCGCCGGCGCTGTGCGCAGGATCGGCCGGCCGGGCGTAGAAGCTGTGGACGAAATAGAAATAGCTCTGGTCGGGCACCCCGGCCCAGACCGGGTGCGGCCGGGTCTGGAAAACCTGGTTCCAGCCCATCTGCGGCACCTTGAAGCGGCTGCCGTCCGGCTGCAGCCGGCCTTCGAGTTCGAACTTCCGGACCTGGCCCGGGATCAGGCCCAGGCCGTCGGTCGGGCCTTCGTCGCTGTGCGACAACAGCATCTGCATGCCGACGCAGACGCCGAACAGCGGCTTGCTGGCAGCGGCCTCGAGCACCGAGTCGAGCAGGCCGGAGTCGGCCAGCTCGCGCATGCAGTCGGGCATCGCGCCCTGCCCCGGCAGCACCACGCGCGTGGCCCGGCGCACCACGTCGGGGTCGGACGTGACGAACACCTCCACCCCGACCTGGTCGGCGGCGTGCTGCACGGCCTGCGACACCGAGCGCAGGTTGCCCATGCCGTAGTCGACCACGGCCACGGTGTTGTTGGCGGTGGACACGGTCAGAGCGAGCCCTTGGTCGAGGGGATGACGCCCGCGGAGCGCGGATCGAGTTCGAGCGCCGCCCGCAGCGCCCGCGCGAAGGCCTTGAACACGGTCTCGCACTGGTGATGCGCGTTGACGCCCTTGAGGTTGTCGATGTGCAGGGTCACGAAGGCGTGGTTGACGAAGCCCTGGAAGAACTCGTAGGTCAATTGGCTGTCGAAGGTGCCGATCATGCCGCTGGTGAAGGGCACGTCCATCACCAGGCCGGGGCGGCCGGAGAAATCGATCACCACGCGGCTCAGCGCCTCGTCGAGCGGCACGTAGGCATGCCCGTAGCGCCGGATGCCTTTCTTGTCGCCGACCGCCTTGGCCACCGCCTGGCCCAGCGTGATGCCGACATCCTCGACCGTGTGGTGGCCGTCGATGTGGAGGTCGCCCTGGCAGTCGATGTCGAGGTCGATCAGGCCATGGCGGGCGATCTGGTCGAGCATATGGTCGAAAAAGCCGATGCCGGTCGACAGCTTGGCGCGGCCGGTGCCGTCGAGGTCGACCTTGACCGTGATCTTGGTTTCGGCCGTGTTGCGCGTGACGGACGCCGCGCGCGCGCCGGTGGCAATGACGGCTTCGGGTGCCAGTGGGGTGTTCATAGTGAGGCTTCGAGGGCCGCGAGCATCTGCGCGTTCTCGTCGGCGGTTCCGACCGTCAGGCGCAGGCAGTTGGCGAGCAATGGGTGCATTTTAGAAACGTTCTTGACCAGCACGCCGCGAGCCTTCATGCCCTCGAAGGTCTTTGCCGCGTCGGGCACCCGGATCAGGATCATGTTGGCCTCGCTCGGCCAGCTTCGGACCGCCGGCAGGCGGGCCAGCCGCGCCACCACCACGGCGCGCTGGCTGCGGATCTCCGCCGCCTGGGCGGCGAAGACATCGGCGTGCTCGAGGGCGAAGAGGGCGCACTCGCAGTTCAGCACGCTGATGTTGTAGGGCGGGCGCACCTTGTCGATCTCGGCCACCAGCGCCGCCGGGCCCATCAGATAGCCCAGGCGGGCGCCGGCCAGGCCGAACTTGCTCAGCGTGCGCATCAGCAGCACGTGGCCGTGGCGGGCCACGCGGTCGATGTAGCTGCGGCCGGCGAACGGCTGGTAGGCCTCGTCGATGACCACCAGCCCGCCCTGGGCGGCCTGGGCCTGGACGATCTTCTCGATCACGGCGTCGTCCCAGAGGTTGGCGGTCGGGTTGTTCGGGTAGGCCAGGAAGACGATGGCCGGCTTCTCGCGGGCGATGGCCTCGAGCATGGCGTCCTGGTCGAGTTCGAAGTCGGCGGTGAGCGGCACGCCGACGAAGCGCAGGCCCTGCAGCTGGGCGCTCATGGCGTACATCACGAAGCCCGGCACCGGCGCCAGGACCGTGGCACCCGGCAGGTCGCAGGCGATCGCCAGCAGGGAGATCAGCTCGTCCGAGCCGTTGCCCAGCATCAGCGCGAAGCCCTCCGGCATGCCGGCGTGCGCCGCCAGCGCGCGCTGCAGGTCGGCGCCGCGCTCGCCCGGGTAGCGGTTCAGCGCCAGCGCGCCGAGCCGCTCGCCGAGGGCGGCCTGCAGCGCGGGCGCCAGGCCATGCGGATTTTCCATCGCGTCGAGCTTCAGCAGGCCGCGGGCGTCCTGCACGGCATAGGCATGCATGGACTGCACGTCGGCACGGATGCGGCCCAGGGCGCGGCGGGTATCTTCGGGGGCGGTCATTCGCAGTTCGTTCGGATTCAAGGGTTGCAGCGATAGCTGTTGCGCAGCGCCGCCGAGAGCACCAGCTGCACCGGCATGTCGGCCTCGTAGCTGTCGGCGTTGCGCGCCAGTTCGGATTGATAGAGGGAGCGCGCCATCACGGGCTCGAGCCGGCGGCCGTTGATGCAGAACAACGGCTTCTGGCCGGCGCGCTGCTCGGCCTCGTTGGCCTCGCGCAGGCCTTCCATGACGCCCACCAGGTAGTAGTTGGCGTAGGCCTTGCCGTCCTTCTCGTTGGCCTCGAGCGTGCGCAGTTCGCGGATCGACATCGCCGGGGCGAGCGCCGGCAGCACCAGCAGCAGCGCGCCGGCCGCGGCCGCGCGCCGGCCGCGGCCTAATCGTGCCGGCGCGGCTTGATGAATACGCATGGATTGCCTGCAGAAACCGACCAGGCTTCGAGATCGCGGGTCACGACCGAGCGTGCCCCCACCACGGCCCCGTCGCCGATGCTGACGCCCGGTCCGATGAAGCTCTGGGCGGCGATCCAGACCCGGTCGCCGACCTGGATGTCGTCCCAGATCAGCGGAAAGTTGGGAACGTTGTAGTCGTGGGAGCCGGTGCACAGCCAGACGCCCTGCGAGACGCAGGTGTTCGAGCCGATGCGGACTTCACCGAAGTTGTAGATGTCCACGCCCTCGGCGATCGCCGTGTAGTCGCCGATGTGCAGGTTCCAGGGCATCAGCACCTTCACGCCGGGACACACCAGCACGGCCTGGCCCACCCGGGCGCCGAAGAGGCGCAGCAGGCGCACGCGCAGCGGCGACAGCGCGCGCGGGCCCAGGCGGCCCAGCAGGGTCCAGACGACCATCCAGATCACCCGGCGCAGCTTGTGGCCCAGGCTCCACGGGTGCCGGCTGTTCTGGAGGTCCATCGCGTCCTGCTTCATGCGGCCCCCATCCGTGCAATGGCCCGGGTCACGGCCTCCATCGAGCGGTGCGCCCGGTGGGCCTGGACGGCCTCGGCCCGGGCCGGCTGGCGCGCCATCTCGACCGCCCGCTGCACGCAGTCGAGCAGTTCGGCGCGGTCCTGGTAGCAGACACCGGCCGGCAGCGGCAGGCCCACCTGGTCGCGCAGCGCGGGCAGGTCGGGCGCCACCACCAGGCAGCCCAGCCCGACCGCCTCCGCCAGCACGCCGGAGATCCGGTAGCTGTAGGCCGACTCGTCATAGGGCAGCACCACCACGTCGCAGGACTCGAGCGCGCGCAGGTAGTCGGCGCGCTGGGCGGTGTTCACGACGCTCGCACGGTCTTTCCAGCGCGCCAGGAAATCGGCGTCGGCGGTGCCGACCAGCAGTTCGATCGGCGGCGTGAAGCGGCCCTCGGCGCTGGCGCCGGCAATGGCCTCGAGCGCCCAGCGCGGCGACTTCTCGGCCCGGAAGCTGCCGATGAAGCCGACCACCATCTTCCGCCCGACCGGGTCGCGCACCGGCGCGCTGCGGGTGAGTTCCGGGATCGGCGTCGGCATGGCGATGATGCGCGACGGGTCCGGATGCGCCGCGACCGGGCGCCAGGTGTCGATCGTCTCATAGACGACGAAGCGAAAGCCGGCCGCATAGAGGATGCGCAGCATCAGCCGATGCACCGGATGCCGTGCCGCCTGGCCGACGTTGTGGTGGCACAGGAACCACAGCGAGCGCCGGCGCAGCCAGAGGGCCGGCGCGACCAGGAACAGCGGGACCGTCAGGAATTCGCGGATGAACAGCGTCCGCCCGCCCGCCGTCCAGGCCCTGGGAACCAGCCTCAGATGCCCGAAGAGCTTGCCCAGCAGGCCGCTGGCACGGGGCGGCAGCGGCGCGACATCGACCAGCACCGGATGCATGGGCACGCGCACCAGCTGCACGGTGCCGACGCGCCGGCAGGCCGGCCCGAGCATGCCGAGCGCACCGTGCGGGTCCCGGTAGCGCCGGAGGTAGCTGACGAAACTGCTCATGGCCGCAGGCTAACCGAAATCAGCGCTGGCGCAGCCGCATCTCGGCCGCCCGGGCGTGCGCCTGCAGGCCCTCGCCATGGGCGAGCACCGAGGCCACCTGTCCGAGCGCCTGGGCGCCCTCCTCGCTGACCTCGATCAGGCTCGAGCGTTTCTGGAAATCGTAGACCCCGAGCGGCGAGCTGAAGCGCGCCGTGCCGCTGGTCGGCAGCACGTGATTCGGGCCGGCGCAGTAGTCGCCCAGGCTTTCGCTGGTGTAGGCGCCGAGGAAGATCGCGCCGGCGTGCCTGAGCAACGGCTCCCAGCGCTGCGGCGCCTGGCTGCTGACCTCGAGGTGTTCGGGTGCGATGCGGTTGCTGATCTCGCAGGCCTCTTCCATGCTGCGCGTATGGATCAGCGCGCCGCGGCCGTTGAGCGAGGCGGCGATGATCGCGGCCCGTGGCATCGAGGGCAGCAGCCGGTCGATCTCCTGCTGCACCCGCTCGATGTAGCCGGCGTCGGGGCTGAGCAGGATGCTCTGCGCCAGCTCGTCGTGCTCGGCCTGGCTGAACAGGTCCATCGCCACCCAGTCGGCCGGCGTGCTGCCGTCGGCCAGCACCAGGATCTCGCTCGGGCCGGCGATCATGTCGATGCCGACCGTGCCGAACACGCGCCGCTTGGCGGCCGCCACGTAGGCATTGCCGGGCCCGGTGATCTTGTCGACCGCCGGAATCGTGGCCGTGCCATAGGCCAGCGCCGCCACCGCCTGGGCGCCGCCGATGGTGAAGGCGCGCGTGACGCCGGCCACGTGGGCGGCGGCCAGCACCAGGGGATTGCGCTCGCCGCCCGGCGTCGGCACCACCATGATGATCTCGCCGACGCCGGCCACGTGCGCCGGAATGGCGTTCATGAGCACGCTGGACGGATAGGCGGCCTTGCCGCCCGGCACGTAGATGCCGACCCGGTCCAGCGGCGTGACCTTCTGGCCGAGCAGCGTGCCGTCGGCATCGCGATAGCTCCAGCTCTCGCCGCTCGCCTTCTTCTGGGCCTCGTGGTAGCTGCGGACCCGGCGCGCCGCGGCCTCGAGGGCGCTCTTCTGGTCCGCCGGCAGCGCCTTGAAGGCGGCCCGCAGCTCGGCCGCCGTGAGTTCGAGCGCCTGCAGGCCGTCGACGTCGAGCCGGTCGAAGCGCCGCGTGTAGTCGAGCACCGCCTGGTCGCCCCGCTGTCGCACGTCGGCCAGGATGTCGGCCACCACCTGCTCGATGGCCGCGTCCGCTTCGGCCGACCAATGCAGGCGCGCCTTGAATTCGGCCTCGAAGGTGGCCGATGCGGTGGACAGGCGGGCGGGAGCGGCTTTCAGGTTCATGTCGGGAGGGCCGATGCGAAGGCATCGACGATGCGGCGGATCGCCTCTTGCTTGAGCTTGAGCGCGGCCTGGTTGACCACCAGGCGGGCGCTGATGTCCATGATGCGTTCGACCTCGACCAGCTGGTTGGCCTTGAGCGTGTTGCCGGTCGACACCAGGTCGACGATGGCATCGGCCAGCCCCGTGAGCGGCGCCAGCTCCATGCTGCCGTAGAGCTTGATCAGGTCGACGTGCACGCCCTTGCTGGCGAAGAACTCGCGCGCCAGGCCGACGTACTTGGTCGCCACCTTGAGCCGCGAGCCTTGCCGCACGGCCGAGGCGTAGTCGTAGTCGGCCCGCACCGCCACGCTCAGGCGGCAGGCCGCGATGCGCAGGTCGAGCGGCTGGTAGAGGCCCTGGTTGCCGTGCTCGAGCAGCACGTCGAGCCCGGTCACGCCGAGGTCGGCGCCGCCGTACTGCACGTAGGTCGGCACGTCGGAGGCGCGCACCAGCACCACCCGCACGTCGGGCCGGGTGGTGGCGAGGATCAGCTTGCGCGATTTCTCGGGGTCTTCCGTGACCTCGATGCCGGCCGCGGCCAGCAGCGGCAGGGTTTCCTCGAAGATGCGGCCCTTCGACAGCGCCAGCGTGATCACGGCTGCACCTCGGCCGGCCCCGCCACGCGCTCGATGTCGGCGCCGAGGCCGCGCAGCTTGCCTTCCATCCGGTCGTAGCCGCGATCCAGGTGGTAGATGCGGTCGACCAGCGTCTCGCCCTCGGCCACCAGGCCGGCGATCACGAGGCTGGCCGAGGCCCGCAGGTCGGTCGCCATCACGGTGGCGCCGGACAGCTGCGCCACGCCCTCGATCACCGCCACCTTGCCGTCGGTCTGGATCTTGGCGCCCAGGCGCAGCATCTCGTCGACGTGCATGAAGCGGTTCTCGAAGATCGTCTCGGTCACGGTCGAGGTGCCTTCGGCGATCGCGTTGAGGGCCATGAACTGGGCCTGCATGTCGGTCGGGAAGCCCGGGTATTCGGTGGTGCGGAAGCTCTGGGCCTTGAGCCGGCCCTCGCTCTGCACCCGGATGCCGCCCTCGACCGCCGCCACCTGGGCGCCGGCTTCGCGCAGCTTCTCGATCACGGCGTCGAGATGGTCGGCGCGGCCATGCCTCAGGAACGCCTCGCCGCCGGCCGCGGCCACGGCGCACAGGAAGGTGCCGGCCTCGATGCGGTCGGCCACCACCTGGTGGGTGCAGCCTTCGAGCCGCTCGACGCCCTGGATGCGGATGCGGCTGGTGCCGTGGCCCTCGATCTTGGCGCCCATGGCGATCAGCATCTCGGCCAGGTCGGCGATCTCGGGCTCCTGGGCGGCGTTCTCGAGCACGGTCTCGCCCTCGGCCAGCGCCGCGGCCATCATGAAGTTCTCGGTGCCGGTGACGGTCACCATGTCGGTCGTGATGCGGGCGCCGTGCAGGCGCGTGCGGCCACCGCCGATGCGCGCCACCATGTAGCCGTGCTCGACCACGATCTCGGCCCCCATCGCCTGCAGGCCCTTGATGTGCTGGTCGACCGGGCGCGAGCCGATCGCGCAGCCGCCCGGCAGCGAGACCTTGGCCCGGCCGAAGCGCGCCAGCAGCGGGCCGAGCGCGAGCACCGAGGCCCGCATCGTCTTGACCAGCTCGTAGGGCGCCTCGGGCACCTCCAGCGAACGGGCGTCGATGCGCACCGTGCCGTTGTCGTCGCGCTCCGCGCGCACGCCCATGTTGTGGACCAGCTTGAGCATGGTCGCGACGTCCTTCAGGCGCGGCACGTTGTGCAGCGTGACGGGGCGGTCGGTCAGCAGGGCCGCGCAGAGTTCGGGCAGCGCCGCGTTCTTGGCGCCGGAAATGAGTACCTCGCCGCGAAGCTTGCGCCCGCCGCGAATCAGAAGTTTGTCCATGAGGAATCCAGCGGAGGTCTAGCGAGACTGGCCGGCCCATTCGGCCGGCGTGAAGGTTTTCATCGAGAGCGCGTGCACTTCGTCGGTGTGCATTTTCGCACCCAGGGTGGCATAGACCCGCTGATGCCGCTGGATGGGGCGCTTGCCCTCGAACTCGGGCGAGACGATGGTGGCGTACCAGTGCCGGCCGTCGCCCTCGAGCGTGATGTGGTCGCAGGCCAGGCCGGCCTGGATGATCGATTGGAGTTCTTCGGCAGTCATGTCAGTTTCCAGCGTGTGATCGCGTGACCCGCGACGCATGAATCCGGCCCGGCGCAAGGCCAGGGATACCGCGGAACCGGCTTTGCCGGGCCGCTGGTATCGCCCCCTGAAGGGGGAGGCGCCGCAGGCGCTTCGGGGGTGTTTCATTCATCCGCGGATCTTGTAGCCGATGCGCAGCAGGTGGACGGCGATCGCGCTGACCACCAGCCAAGCACTTCCCACGATCGCCAGGCTCAGCCAGGGCGATGCATCGCTGATGCCGAAGAAGCCGTAGCGAAAGCCGTCGATCATGTAGAAGAAGGGGTTCAGGTGGCTCACCGTCTGCCAGAACGGCGGCAGCGAGCCGATCGAATAGAACACGCCGGACAGGAAGGTCATCGGCATGATCAGGAAGTTCTGGAACACCGCCATCTGGTCGAACTTCTCGGCCCAGAGCCCGGCGATCAGCCCCAGCGTGCCCAGGATGGCGGCGCCCAAGAAGGCGAACACCAGGATCCACAACGGCGCCACGAAGCCCGGCATCGCGAAGAAGGCCGTGACGATGAACACGCCCAGGCCCACCGCCAGCCCGCGCACGACCGACGAGCCCACGTAGGCGAGGAACCAGCCCCAGTGCGACAGCGGCGTCAGCAGCACGAACACCAGGCTGCCCATGATCTTGCTCTGGATGATCGACGACGAGCTGTTGGCGAAGGCGTTCTGCAGCACGCTCATCATCACCAGGCCGGGGACCAGGAAGGCGGTGTAGCTCACCGTGCCGAAGACCTTGACGTGGTCTTCGAGCACATGGCCGAAGACCGCCAGGTAGAGCACCGCCGTCAGCACCGGGGCGCCGACGGTCTGGAAGCCGACCTTCCAGAAGCGCAGCGTCTCCTTGTAGAGGAGCGCGCGCCAGCCCAAGGCGTTGATCATCATCGCGCGACCTCCAGCGGCGTCTGCTCGCCTGCCATCAGGTCGATGAAGACGTCCTCGAGGTCGGCCTTGCGCATCTCGACGTCCTCGACGTCGAGCCCGGCTTCGCGGATCGCCGCCAGCAGCTGCTCGACTTCATGGGCGTTCTGCGCCGGCAGCTGCACGATGCGGCCCGTGATGCGGGCGTTCTGGGCGATCGCCCAGGGCAGCATGCCGTCGGTCTTGAAGCGCAGCACGTTGCTGGCGGCCGAGCGCAGCAGCTCGCTGGTGCGGTCGAGCGCGATCACGCGGCCCTGCTTGAGCATCGCGATCCGATGGCACAGCGCCTCGGCCTCTTCGAGATAGTGGGTGGTCAGCAGCACCGTGCTGCCCTGCTTGTTGAGCTTGGCGACGAACTGCCACAGCGTCTGGCGCAGCTCGACGTCGACGCCGGCCGTGGGCTCGTCCAGCACGATCACCGGCGGCTTGTGCACCAGCGCCTGGGCGACCAGCACGCGCCGCTTCATGCCGCCCGAGAGCTGGCGCATGTTGGCGCCCGCCTTGTCGGCCAGCCCGAGGCTCTGCAGCAGTTCGTCGATCCAGGCGTCGTTGTTCTTGATGCCGAAATAGCCCGACTGGATCCGCAGCGCCTCGCGGACGTTGAAGAACGGGTCGAAGACCAGCTCCTGCGGCACCACGCCGAGCTGGCGGCGGGCCTGGGCATAGTCCTGCTGGACGTCGAAGCCGTGGACCGCGATGGCGCCGCTGGTCGGGCGCGACAGCCCGGCCAGCATGCTGATGAGGGTGGTCTTGCCGGCGCCGTTCGGCCCCAGCAGACCGAAGAACTCGCCCTCTTCGATCTGGAAGCTCACGTCATCGACGGCGCGGAGCCCGGGCTTGCCCTGGCTTCGTTGCTGGCGTGAGGGGGGATAGGTCTTGGAGACCGACTGGAAGGAGATCGCGGGCATGAGAGCCCGCTATTTTAAGCTCGCCCCCAGGTTGGCTCACTTCGTGTAGCCGCCCACCCCCTACCGGGGGCGCAGTCAGCGGCCCGGCAAAGCCGGTTCCGCCACTGCCCACGAACAGGCGTGCGCTGCGCGCCGCCGCGGAACAGGAACACGCACCGGGCCTCTTCGGCCGGCCCGCGGAGCCAGGCCCGTTGGTGAAACACCGCGGAACCGGCTTTGCCGGGCCGCTGGTGTTGCCCCCGGCAGGGGGTGGGCGCCCGGACACGAAGTGCCGGGCAACCTGGGGGCGAGCCCAATCAGGGCGCGGCGGGCAAAAGGCCTGCGATTCCGTACAGGGCGGCAAGCTCGCGCAGGCGGGCCGGCAACCCCTTGACCGCAAAGCCGCGCCCGAGCGCGCTGGACTCGCGCCGGCACTCCAGCAGCACCGCCAGCGCCGAGGAGTCGAAGTGGACCAGCGCGCTGGCGTCGACCACCGTGGCCGAGCCGGCCTGCCCGGCCAGGCCGCGCTGGAGCATGTAGGCGCAGGCCGGTGCCTCGTCGTGCGTCAACTTGGGTGGCAGCACCAGCATGGCCGATCAGCCCTTGCCGTTGTTCTTGTTGCGCGCCTCAAGGGCGGCGATCAGGCCGTCGATGCCCTTGGCGTTGATCTGCTGCGCGAACTGGGTGCGGTAGGTATCCACCAGCCACACGCCCAGGACGTTGATGTTGTAGATCTTCCAGCCGCCGGCCTCGCCCGGGGTCTTCTCGAGCCGGTAGTCGAGCTGGACCGGATCGCCGCTGCCCTTGACCTCGGTGCGCACCAGCACCTCCTTGTCGTCGGGCGAGCCGCGGAACGGGCGCACGAAGACGGTCTGGTCGCTGACCTGGTCGAGGGCGCCCGCGTAGGTGCGCACCAGCAGGGTCTTGAAGGCGTCCTCGAGCCGCTTCTGCTGCTCCGGCGTGGCCTGGCGCCAGGCCGGACCGACGGCCGAGGCCGTCATGCGCAGGAAGTTCACGTTCGGCATGATCTTGGTGTCGACCAGCTGCATGATCTTGGCGACATCGCCCGCCTTGATCGACTTGTCGGCCTTGATGGTGTCCAGCACGTCGGAAGACAGCCGCTTCACCAGCGCATCGGGCGCCTCGTCCGCGGCCAGGGCCGGGCGCACGAACCCGGCGGCGGCACCCGCCAGCAGCAGGCCGCCCAGCGCCCATCGTCCCAGGGTGCGGCGTTGAAGAATCTGGTTCATCGAATCAATCCCTTGTCATTCAAAAATGAGGCGTTCGCCCGACCGAGTTCGAGTCCACCCCACCCGGAGGGTTCCACATCGTGCGCCCGGGCCTGCAACCGAATGCAATGGCCCCGGCCGCGCAACGCCCTAGTTGCCGTCGTCGGGCAGGTTGCCGTCGTGCACTTCGTTGCGGCGGCGCTGCAGGAAAGCGTCGCGGGTGAAGGTATACCGGTCGAGCGCCGCATCGTCGAGCAGCTGGCCGACCCGCAGCAGGTTGGCCCGGATGTCGATCAGGCGGATAGCGTACATCGAGTTGCGCACCGAGATGTCCGACACGCCGCTCACCAGGTCGCCGCGGAGGTCGACCGGCAGTGCGGCGGTATCCCGCAGGGTGGAGGGGCCGAGAATCGGCAGCATCAGGTACGGGCCCGCCGGAACGCCCCAGCGGCCCAGCGTCTGGCCGAAGTCCTCGCTGTGGCGGTCGATGCCGAGTTCGGTCGCGACATCCAGGATCCCGCCGAGGCCGAAGACCGTGTTGACGTTCACGCGCATGAAGGTCTGCGCGCTGTCCTGCAGCTTGAGCTGCGCCACGCTGTTCACGAAGCTCCAGACGTCGGAGAGGTTGCCGAAGAAATTGTTCACGCCGGAGCGCACCGGCGAGGGCAGCACCTTGACATAGACCGTCGCGGCGGGCTTCAGGAGGGCGTCGTCGAGCGTGTTGTTGAAGCGGTAGACCTGGCGGTTGAGCGGCTCCAGCGGGTCGGCGGGATTGGCGTTCGGGCCGGTCGCGCAGCCGCTGGCCAGGACGAGGGCCCCGCCGGCCAGCGCGGCCCTCGCACCCGCGGCGAAGCGATGGCTCGCGGCCGAGCCGGCGAGGGGAGATCGTGGTTTCATTTCTTGTTGTTGTTGGCGTTGGCTGGCGGGTTGCTTCCTTCTGCCGCCTTGCTGTACAGGAACTGGCTGATCAGGTTCTCGAGCACGACGGCTGATTGGGTATCGGTCACGACATCGCCGGCTTGAAGGGTCTTTTCGTCGGCGCCGGCCTCGATGCCGATGTATTGCTCGCCGAGCAGGCCGCTGGTCAGGATCTTGAACGAGCTGTCCTTGGGGAAACTGTAGCGATTTTGCAGCGCCAGCGTCACGGCGGCTTGAAAGTTCTTGTCGTCGAACGTGATGGATTCGACACGCCCGACCACCACCCCGGCGCTCTTGACCGCCGTCTGCGGCTTGAGCCCGCCGATGTTGTCGAAGCGTGCGGTCACGGCATAGGTCTTCTGGAAGTTCAGGCTCAGCAGGTTGGCCGACTGCAGCGCCAGGAACAGCAGCGCCGCGCCGCCGATCAGCACGAACAGGCCGACCCAGATGTCATTGTTGGAACGTTGCATGTGTTGCACTCTCAGTGAACGTGGAGCCTAGATGCTGAACATCATCGCGGTCAGCATGAAATCGAGTCCGAGCACGGTGAGCGAGGCGACCACCACCGTGCGGGTGGTGGCGCGCGAGACTCCCTCGGGCGTCGGCTGGGCCTGGTAGCCCTGCAGCAGGGCGATGAAAGTCACGGCGACACCGAAGACGATGCTCTTGACGACGCCGTTGCCGACGTCCTTCCAGACGTCGACGCCGCCCTGCATCTGGCCCCAGAAGGCCCCCGCGTCGAGGCCCAGCATCAGCACCCCGACCACATAGCCGCCGATCACGCCGACCGCGCTGAACACCGCCGCCAGCAGCGGCATGGTGATCACGCCGGCCCAGAAGCGCGGCGCCAGGATGCGCTGGACCGGGTCGACCGCCATCATTTCCATCGCGCTGAGCTGCTCGCCGGCCTTCATGAGGCCGATCTCGGCGGTGAGCGAGGTGCCGGCGCGGCCCGCGAACAGCAGCGCCGCCACGACCGGGCCGAGCTCGCGCACCAGGCTCAGCGCGACCAGCAGGCCCAGCGCCTCGGACGAGCCGTAGCGCTGAAGCGTGTAGTAGCCCTGCAGGCCCAGCACGAAGCCGACGAACAGCCCGGAGACGGCGATGATCGCCAGCGAGTAGTTGCCCAGGAAGTGGATCTGGTCGCGCACCAGGCCGAAGCGGCGCAGGCTGCGCGCACCCTGCCCCACCAGCTGCACGAAAAGGCGCGCGCCCAGGCCGAGGTCGGCCAGCTTGCCGCGCACGGCGAAGCCGACATCGGCCGGCCTGTACCAGCTCATTCCCGTCCCCCCTGCGAGTTTCCGAAATCGGCCTCGACCGCCACCGCGGGGTAGTGGAAATGCACCGGCCCCTCGGGCAGCGCATTGACGAACTGGTGGACCAGCGGGTCGGCGCTGGCGCGCACCGCCTCCGGGCTGCCCTGGGCGGCGATGCCGCCGTTGGCGAGGATGATCACGTGGTCGGCGATGCGGAAGGTTTCCTCGAGGTCGTGTGACACGATCACGCTGGTGAGGCCCAGCGTGTCGTTGAGCTGCCGGATCAGCCGCGCCGCGGTGCCGAGAGAGATCGGGTCGAGGCCGGCGAAGGGCTCGTCGTACATGACGAGGTCGGGGTCGAGCGCGATCGCCCGGGCCAGCGCCACGCGCCGCGCCATGCCCCCCGAGACTTCGCTCGGCATCAGCTCGCGGGCGCCGCGCAGGCCGACGGCGTCGAGCTTCATCAGCACGATGTCGCGGATCAAGCCTTCGGACAGGCGCGTGTGCTCGCGCAGCGGGAAGGCCACGTTGTCGAAAACGCTCATGTCGGTGAACAGCGCGCCGAACTGGAACAGCATGCCCATGCGGCGCCGGGCGGCATAGAGCGCATCGGGCGCCATCCGGCCGACGTCCTGGCCGTCCACCAGCACCTCGCCACGGCGCGCCCGCACCTGCCCGCCGATCAGGCGCAGCACGGTGGTCTTGCCGCCGCCCGAGGCGCCCATCAACGCCGTCACCTTGCCGCGCGGCACGCGGAACGAGACGCCATCGAGGATGGCGCGGTCGCCATAGCCGAAGACGACGTCGCGAAACTCAACGAGGGAAGTGGCAGCTGATGGGTCCATGGCAATGAAAAAGCCGGGGCACCCCACATGAGGACATCCCGGCTCGCGGTAACAGCCAATGATAAGGGAAGCGCGTAACAGGCTGTGCCACGACTATTCTGAAAGTGAAACGGCCCCCAAGGGGCCGTTCCATGCCGCCTGCCGGTTCAGCGCGGCAGGTCGCTGAAGCCCATGAGGAATTCGTCGACCGAGCGCGCCGCCTGGCGGCCTTCGCGGATCGCCCAGACCACCAGCGACTGGCCGCGGCGGATGTCGCCGGCGGCGAACACCTTCGGCACGTTGGTCGCGTAGCCGCCGATGAAGTCGACGCTGGCACGGGCGTTGCCGCGGCCATCCTTCTCGACCCCGAAGGCATCCAGCACGTTGGCCACCGGGCTCACGAAGCCCATCGCCAGCAGCACCAGGTCGGCCTTGAGCACCTGCTCGCTGCCGGCCACCTCGACCATCTTGCCGTCCTTCCACTCGACGCGGACCGTCTTCAGGCCCGTGACCTTGCCCTTCTCGCCGAGGAATTCCTTGGTCGAGATCGCGAACTCGCGCTCGCAGCCCTCTTCGTGGCTGGAACTGGTGCGCAGCTTGTACGGCCAGTAAGGCCACGTCATCGGGCGGTTCTCTTCCTCGGGCGGCTGCGGCATCAGCTCGAACTGGGTCACGCTCACGGCCCCGTGGCGGTTGCTGGTGCCCACGCAGTCGGAGCCGGTGTCGCCGCCGCCGATCACGATCACGTGCTTGCCGTCGGCGCGCAGCTGGCCCTTGACCTTGTCGCCGGCATTGACCTTGTTCTGCTGCGGCAGGAACTCCATCGCGAAATGGATGCCGTCGAGATCGCGCCCCGGCACCGGCAGGTCGCGCGACTGCTCGGCGCCACCGGTCAGCAGCACGGCATCGAATTCCTTGTCGAGCTGCTCGGGGGTCACGGTTTCCTTGGCCCAGTTGGTGACCTTGGAGCCCTTGCCCAACGGATCCTTGGCCGCGCCGACCATCACGCCGGTGCGGAAGGTCACGCCTTCGGCCTTCATCTGCTCGACGCGGCGGTCGATGTGCACCTTCTCCATCTTGAAGTCGGGGATGCCGTAGCGCAGCAGGCCGCCGATGCGGTCGTTCTTCTCGAACAGGGTGACGTCGTGGCCGACCCGCGCCAGCTGCTGGGCCGCCGCCATGCCCGCCGGGCCGGAGCCGACCACGGCGACCTTCTTGCCGGTCTTGTGCTTGGCCGGACGGGCCGCCACCCAGCCTTCGTCCCAGGCCCGGTCGATGATCGCGTGCTCGATCGACTTGATGCCGACCGGATCGTCGTTCACGTTGAGCACGCAGGCCGCCTCGCAGGGCGCCGGGCAGATGCGGCCGGTGAATTCAGGGAAGTTGTTGGTCGAATCGAGCACCACGAAGGCGCTCTGCCAGTCGGCCCGGTACACCAGGTCGTTGAAGTCCGGAATGATGTTGTTGACCGGGCAGCCGCTGTTGCAGAACGGCGTGCCGCAGTCCATGCAGCGCGCGCCCTGGACCTTGGCCTGCGCCTCGTCGAGGCCGACCACGAATTCCTTGTAGTGCTTGACCCGCTCCTCGATCGGCTTGTAGCCCTCTTCGATGCGCTCATGCTCCATGAAGCCGGTGATTTTTCCCATCGTGCTTTCCTGTTCTGTTCGTTGTCGCTCTTCAGACCGCCGCCACCGGCTTGGCGGCCGCATGCGGCTCCATGCCGGCATGCGCGTTGTTGCCGCTGCTCGTGAGCTCGACCTCGCGGTCGTGGATTTCGGCCAGGGCGCGCTTGTACTCGTTCGGGAACACCTTGACGAACTTGGTGCGCGATACGGCCCAGTTGTCGAGCAGTTCGCGGGCGCGCTTGCTGCCGGTCCAGCGGTGGTGGTCCTCGAGCAGCTTGCGCAGCTGGGCCTCGTCGGTCTCGCCGTCGTGCCAGACCTTGCGGTGCACGCTGGCGGTCTGCTCGGCCGAGGTGAGCACCTTGTCGAGCGACACCATCGACAGGTTGCAGCGCGAGGCGAACTGGCCGTCCTCGTCGTAGACGAAGGCGACGCCGCCGCTCATGCCGGCCGCGAAGTTGCGCCCGGTCTGGCCCAGCACCGCGACCGTGCCGCCGGTCATGTATTCGCAGCCATGGTCGCCGGTGCCTTCGACCACCGCGGTGGCGCCCGACAGCCGCACCGCGAAGCGTTCGCCGGCCACGCCGCAGAGGTAGGCCTCGCCGGTGGTCGCGCCGTAGAGCGCGGTGTTGCCGACGATCGTGTTGCGCGCCGCCTCGCCGCGGAAGTCCAGGCTCGGGCGCACCACCACGCGGCCGCCCGACAGGCCCTTGCCGGTGTAGTCGTTGGCGTCGCCGATCAGGTAGAGCGTGATGCCGCGCGCCAGGAAGGCGCCGAAGGACTGGCCGCCCGTGCCTTCGAGCTGGATGCGGATCGAGTCGTCGGGCAGGCCCTGCGGGTGCACCTTGGTCAGCGCGCCCGAGAGCATGGCGCCGACCGAGCGGTTGACGTTGCGCGCCACCTCGATGAACTGCACCTTCTCGCCCTTGTCGATGGCCGGGCGCGAGCGCTCGATCAGCTTCACGTCGAGGCTCTTCTCGAGGCCGTGCTCCTGGTTCTCGACATGGAAGCGCGGCACGTCGGCCGGCACGTTGGGCTGGGCGAACAGGCGGCTGAAGTCCAGGCCGCGGGCCTTCCAGTGCTCGATGCCGGTCTTGGTGTCGAGCAGGTCGGCGCGGCCGATCAAGTCGTCGAACTTGCGGATGCCGAGCTGGGCCATGATCTGGCGCACTTCCTCGGCGACGAAGAAGAAGAAGTTCACCACGTGCTCGGGCTTGCCCGAGAACTTCTTGCGCAGCACCGGGTCTTGCGTGGCCACGCCCACCGGGCAGGTGTTCAGGTGGCACTTGCGCATCATGATGCAGCCCTCGACCACCAGCGGCGCGGTCGCGAAGCCGAACTCGTCGGCGCCGAGCAAGGCGCCGATGGCGACGTCGCGGCCGGTCTTCATCTGGCCGTCGGCCTGGACCCGGATGCGGCCGCGCAGGCGGTTCAGCACCAGGGTCTGCTGGGTCTCGGCCAGGCCAATCTCCCACGGGCTGCCGGCATGCTTGATCGACGACCAGGGCGAGGCACCGGTGCCGCCGTCATGGCCGGCGATCACGACGTGGTCGCTCTTGCACTTGGCGACGCCCGCGGCGATCGTGCCGACGCCCACTTCGCTCACCAGCTTGACGCTGACGCTGGCATGCGGCGCGACGTTCTTCAGGTCGTGGATCAGCTGCGCCAGATCCTCGATCGAGTAGATGTCGTGGTGCGGCGGCGGCGAGATCAGGCCCACGCCCGGCACCGAGTAGCGCATCTGGCCGATGTACTTCGTGACCTTGCCGCCGGGCAGCTGGCCGCCCTCGCCGGGCTTGGCGCCCTGCGCCATCTTGATCTGCACCTGGTCGGCCGAGGACAGGTACTCGGCCGTGACGCCGAAGCGCCCCGACGCCACCTGCTTGATGCGCGAACGCAGCGAGTCGCCGTCCTGCAGCGGCAGGTCGACCTCGACGTTGGCCTCGCCGATCACGCTCTTGAGCGTGTCGCCCATCTTGATCGGGATGCCCTTGAGCTCGTTGCGGTAGCGCGCCGGGTCTTCCCCGCCCTCGCCGGTGTTGCTCTTGCCGCCGATGCGGTTCATCGCCACCGCCAGGGTGGCGTGCGCCTCGGTGCTGATCGAGCCGAGCGACATCGCACCGGTGGCGAAGCGCTTGACGATCTCGGCGGCCGGCTCGACCTCGTCGACGGAGATCGCCTTGGCCGGGTCGATCTTGAACTCGAACAGCCCGCGCAGCGTCAGGTGGCGGCGGTTCTGGTCGTTGATCAGCTGCGCGTATTCCTTGTAGGTGCTGAAATTGTTGGCGCGCGTGCTGTGCTGCAGCTTGGCGATGGCGTCGGGCGTCCACATGTGCTCTTCGCCGCGGGTGCGCCAGGCGTATTCGCCGCCGGCGTCGAGCATGTGGGCCAGCACCGGGTCGTCGCTGAAGGCCGCCTTGTGCATGCGGATGCCTTCCTGGGCGATCTCGAACACGCCGATGCCCTGGACCCGGCTGGCGGTGCCGGTGAAGTACTTCTCGACCGTCTCGGTGTTCAGGCCGATGGCCTCGAACAGCTGGGCGCCGCAGTAGCTCATGTAGGTGCTCACACCCATCTTCGACATGATCTTCGACAGACCCTTGCCGACCGCCTTGACGTAGTTGTAGATCGCCTTCTCGGCGCTCAGGTCGCCGGAGAGGTCTTCATGCATCGCGGCCAGCGTTTCCATCGCCAGGTAGGGATGGACGGCTTCCGCGCCATAGCCGGCCAGCACGCCGAAGTGATGCACTTCGCGCGCCGAGCCGGTCTCGACGACCAGGCCGGCGGTGGTGCGCAAGCCCTCGCGCACCAGGTACTGGTGGATCGCCGACAGTGCCAGCAGCGCGGGAATGGCGACCTGCGTCGGGCCGACGTTGCGGTCGCTGACGATCAGGATGTTGTGGCCGCCCTTGATCGCATCGACCGCCTCGGCGCACAGCGAAGCCAGCTTGGCTTCGACGCCCTCGTCGCCCCAGGCCAGGGGGTAGGTGATGTCGAGCGTGTAGCTCTTGAACTTGCCCTGCGTGTACTTGCCGATGTCCCGCAGCTTCGCCATGTCGGCGAAGTCGAGGATCGGCTGGCTCACCTCGAGCCGCATCGGCGGGTTGACCTGGTTGATGTCCAGCAGGTTCGGCTTGGGGCCGATGAAGGACACCAGCGACATCACGATCGCCTCGCGGATCGGGTCGATCGGCGGGTTCGTCACCTGGGCGAACAGCTGCTTGAAGTAGTTGTAGAGCGGCTTGTTCTTGTTGGAGAGCACGGCCAGCGGGCTGTCGTTGCCCATCGAGCCGATGCCCTCCTCGCCGGCAGCGGCCATCGGGCTCATCAGGAACTTGATGTCTTCCTGGGTGTAGCCGAAGGCCTGCTGGCGATCGAGCAGGCTGACCTGGCTCGGCGGCGGCTGCACCGTCTCGGCCTCGACGCTGTCGAGCTTGATGCGCAGGTTCTCGATCCACTGCTTGTAGGGCTTGCTGTTGGCCAGCGTCGCCTTGACTTCCTCGTCGTCGATCATGCGGCCCTGCTCGAGGTCGATCAGGAACATCTTGCCGGGCTGCAGGCGCCACTTGCGAACGATCTTCTGCTCGGGCACCGGCAGCACGCCGGATTCGGAACCCATGATGACCAGGTCGTCGTCGGTCACGCAGTAGCGCGACGGACGCAGGCCGTTGCGGTCCAGCGTGGCGCCGATCTGGCGGCCGTCGGTGAAGACGATCGATGCCGGGCCGTCCCAGGGCTCGAGCATGGCGGCGTGGTATTCATAGAAGGCGCGGCGGCGCGGGTCCATGGTCGCGTGCTGCTCCCAGGGCTCCGGGATCATCATCATCACGGCCTGGCTGATCGGGTAGCCGGACATCGTCAGCAGTTCGAGGCAGTTGTCGAAGGTGGCGGTGTCGGACTGGCCGGCGAAGCTGATCGGATAGAGCTTCTGCAGGTCGGCGCCCAGCACCGGGGACGACATCACGCCTTCGCGCGCCTTCATCCAGTTGTAGTTGCCCTTGACCGTGTTGATCTCGCCGTTGTGGGCGACATAGCGGTACGGGTGGGCCAGCGGCCATTCCGGGAAGGTGTTGGTCGAGAAGCGCTGGTGCACCAGGCCCAGGGCCGAGACGCAGCGCTTGTCCTGCAGGTCGAGGTAGTAGGTGCCGACCTGGTCGGCCAGCAGCAGGCCCTTGTAGACCACCGTGCGGCTCGACATGCTCGGCACGTAGTATTCCTTGCTGTGCTTGAGCTTCAGGCGCTGGATGTTGGCGCTGGCGGTCTTGCGGATCACGTAGAGCTTGCGCTCCAGCGCGTCCTGCACGATCACGTCGTTGCCGCGGCCGATGAAGACCTGGCGCAGCAGCGGTTCCTTGGCGCGCACGTTGGGCGACATCGGCATCTCGCGGTTGACCGGCACGTCGCGCCAGCCCAGCAGCACCTGGCCCTCGGCCTTGATGGCGCGTTCCATCTCCTGCTCGCAAGCCTCGCGCGAGGCGTGCTCCTTGGGCAGGAAGATCATGCCGACGCCGTACTCGCCGGGCGGCGGCAGGGTCACGCCCTGCTTGGCCATCTCTTCGCGGTACAGCAGGTCGGGCAGCTGGATCAGGATGCCGGCGCCGTCGCCCATGAGCTTGTCAGCGCCCACTGCGCCGCGGTGGTCCAGATTCTCGAGAATCTTGAGGCCCTGCAGCACGATGGCGTGGCTTTTTTCGCCCTTGATGTGGGCCACGAAGCCGACGCCGCAGGCGTCGTGCTCGTCGGCGGCGGAATAAAGACCGTGTTCTTGGAGATGCTGGATCTCGGCAGCCGTCGTCATGGGCGTGCTCCTTCAGTTTTCGCAGGGAAAAGGAGCATATTGCTTTGCACAAATAATGCCAAACTCTTTAATTGGGGTCAGATTCCAATTTATTTCCGATAAATTTTGTCGGCTTTAAATCAGGGACACATCAAAAAGAGGAGCAAGAAATCAAGAAAGGGCAATGTATATCCACGCCTTTTTGCTACGACTTTCCAGGCAGCGGCGGCCTCCCGGCTCGCGCTTTCGCTGTACGGCGGCCTGTCGTTTTTTGTAACGAATCCACGAATTCAGGGTCGCCGGCGGCCCACCCGTGCAAGGTGGCTTCGGTCAGCAGCGCCTGCGCCGCGGCCGGAACGCCCGCGCGCACCATTTCGGCATAGGCGGCCTCGCGCGCGAAGGGCGTGTTGCCCAGCGTCCAGTAGAGGGGATGCGGCGTCAGCAGCTTGTCGTGCACCAGGCCGGCATAGTGCCCGTGGCTGGACCACGGATGCTCGCGGGCCTCCCCCACCATGCCGGCGCGCACCGGATTCAGGTCCATGTAGGCCATGCAGGCCAGCAGGTAGCGCTCGGTCTGGATCAGCGTCGACTTGTAGCGCCCCTCCCACAGGGTTCCGCTGCGCCCGTGCCGGTCGTTGAAGTAGCGGACATAGCGCCGGCCCACGGCCTGCATCCATTGCGGCAGCCCGTCGGCGGTCGACGGCGTGGCCAGCAGGTGGAAGTGGTTGTCCATCAGGACATAGGCGTGCAGCGCGATGCCGAAGCGCGCGGCGTTCTCGCCCAGCAGGCCGAGGAACATCTCGCGGTCGGCGCGGTCCAGGAACACCGGCTGCCGGTTGTTGCCACGCTGGATCACGTGATGCGGCTGGCCGGCGAGCGTGAGGCGGGGCAGTCGTGCCATGACGGAGGACGGCGCAGAACGATCGCGGGACGGGGCGCGGGCTCAGGCCAGCCGGAAGCGGGTCTCGAGCAGCGATGCCAGGCCGAACTGGTCGAGCAATTCGCGCAGCCGCTCGGCCGCGCTGGCTTTGCGCTGCCCGGTGCGGCGCGCGATGATGAGCTCGTTCTTCATGCTGTGCTCCCAGCCCACCAGCTCCGTCACCGTCACCTGGTAGCCGCTGGCTTCGAGGTACAGGCAGCGCAGCACGTTGGTGAGTTGGCTGCCGATCTCGCGCGTGTGCAGCGGATGGCGCCACAGCTCCGCCAGCGGCGTGCGAGACAGCGCCAGCGCCTTGGTCTCGCGCAGGCAGGCGGCGATCTCGGCCTGGCAGCAAGGCACCAGCACCATGAAGCGCGCCTGCTTGGCCAGCCCGAAGGCGATCGCGTCGTCGGTGGCCGTGTCGCACGCATGGAGCGCGGTGACGACATCGATGCGCGGCGGCAGTTCCGCCGCGGTCGCGGATTCGGCCACCGTCAGGTTGAGGAAGGCCATGCGCTCGAAGCCCAGCCGCGCGGCCAGCGCGCGCGACTTCTCGACCAGCTCGGCCCGGGTCTCGATGCCGTAGACATGGCCGGCGCCGCCCTGCTTGAAGAACAGGTCGTAGATGATGAAGCCGAGGTACGACTTGCCCGCGCCATGGTCGGCCAGCGAGGCCTCGGCCCCCTCGCCGGGGAGCTCGCGCAGCAGCTTCTCGATGAACTGGAACAGGTGGTAGACCTGCTTGAGCTTGCGCCGCGAATCCTGGTTGAGCCGGCCTTCGCGCGTGAGGATGTGCAGTTCCTTCAGCAGCTCGACCGACTGGCCCGGCCGCAGCTCGGCCAGCACTTCCGCCTCGGCCCTGGTCGCCTTCGCCGCCTTGTTCATGATGCACTCCCGGGCCCGACGTCGAGCGCGGCCCAGCCGTCGGCACCCAACGCTTCGAGCGTCTCGATGTTGCGGCCGAAGATCGCCTCGGCCTGCGGAAAGGCGTCCACCGCCCGGCCCACGCTGTCCTCGCGCAGCAGGTGCAGCGTGGGATGGGGCGCCCGGTTGGTGGCGTTCGTGATGTCGTCGGCCTCCGTGCCGCCGAACTGGAAGCGCGGGTGGAAGCTCGCCAGCTGGAGCACGCCGTCGAAGCCGGCGCGCGCCAGGCGCCGCTCGGCCCGCGCCGTGAAATCGTTGAAATCGAGAAAATCGGCCAGCGCGTTGGGGGCCATCAGCAGCGTCGTGTCGCGCGCCGACGCAGCGCTGGCGGCCAGCGCGTGGGCCTCGGCGAGCAGCGCGTCGATCAGTCCGGCCTCGTCGCCCGCCAGGTAGGCGGCATAGTGAACCTGGCCCCGCACGTGCACCGCCTTGGCGAAGGGGCACAGGTTGAGCCCGATCACGGCGCGCTCGAGCCAGCGCCGGGTGTCGGCTTCGGCTTGCGCGGCGGAAACCGGCGCGCCGTCGATCATGCCGCGCCCCTCCGGGCGACCGGCCGGGCCAACCGGGCCGCCAGGCCCAGGCCCGCCAGCGAGCACGACAAGGTGACGATCCAGGTCCATTGCCAGCCGCCCGTGCGATGGGCCAGCCAGGCCACGACCGGCGGGGCGACGAACTGCCCGAACGACGAGGCCTGCTGCATCAGGCCCACGGTGGTCGAGACCGTGGCGGGCCCTGGCGCCAGCCGCACGCTGAGCATGAACAAGGTCGCCGGCACCATGCCGCCGCCGAGCGAAAACAGGCAGACCGCCAGGTAGCGCAGGGCCGGCGGCAGGCTCCAGGCGGCCTCGGGCGGCCCGATCCGGAGAAAGGCCGCGACGCTCGCCAGTGCCATCACGACGAAGCCCCAGCGCAACAGCCGCACCGGCGGCAGCCCCTGCTGGAGCAGCCGGCCGCCGACCACGTTGCCGATGATGTTGAGGGCCGCGGCGAGCGCGGTCAGTGCCGCGTTCCAGCCGCTCGGGATGCCGGCGTCGACATAGATCGCCGGCAGGAATCCGATCACGGCGATCCACTGCGAGGCATAGACTGCGAACGCCAGCGCCAGCGTCCACGGACCGCCCGCGCCCAGCGTGTCGCGCAGGCGCACGCCCCACCCTTGCGACGAGCCAGCGGGCGCGGCGCCGCGACGGGCGCCGTCGGCCGGCACCACCAGCGCCACCCAGGCGGCCGCGCTGGCCGTAGCCGCCGCCAGGGCGAACCACCAGCCCGGCCAGCCGGCCCGGGCGATCAGCGCCGGCCCGACCAGCAGCGCCAAGGCGACGCCAAGCGGCATGTAGGCGCCCCAGAGTCCGATGGCCGCCTTGTCCGCGCCCACCGGCGCGACGGCACCGATCAGTCCGGGCCCCGGCATCACGGCCAGCAGGAAGCCGACACCCTCGAGCGCCCGCAGCGCGAGCAGCCAGGCGAAGGCCTGGGCCGGGTCGTCGATCCAGGCACCGACGCCGCCACCGATCGCGCTGGCGCCGGCGAGCAGCGCCAGTCCGGCCAGCATGCTGCGCCGAAGACCGATGGCATCCGCCATCAAGCCGACGCCCAGGCCCAGGCTCATGCCGGCGACCTGCACCAGCGAAAGCAGGAATCCCGCCTGCACCAGCCCGATGCCCAGGCTGGCCTGCAAGGCCGGCACGGCCGGCGGCAGCTTGCCGATGTGCAGCGCAGCGGCGACGCCGCCCGCGACGACTGCCAGCGCGGCGACCGGAATCCTCGGCCGGGTCACGAGGCCACCTCCGTGCTTCGCACTGCGGTGGGAGCGGGCGGAAGGGGGCTCATTGCACCCACCGCTGCCCCGTGAGGCG
The DNA here is from genome assembly GCF_030316845.1 of Variovorax davisae. Classification (GTDB taxonomy): domain Bacteria; phylum Pseudomonadota; class Gammaproteobacteria; order Burkholderiales; family Burkholderiaceae_C; genus Variovorax; species Variovorax davisae. Next base: position 303,541 of record NZ_JASZYS010000002.1, on the reverse strand, counting down.
CTCGTACTCGCGGATCGCAAAGCGATCGGTCATGCCGGCGATGTAGTCGGCCACGCCGCGCTGCCGGTCGTCGCGCCGGGCGAAGGCCGCGGGCATCTCCGCGGGCGCCGCCAGGTAGGCATCGAACAGCGCGCGCACCACGCCCTGCGCCTGCTCGGCGGTCTGCACCACCTGCGGGTGGCGATAGAGATTGCGAAACAGGAAGCGCTTGAGCGCGGTCGATTCGGCCCGCATTCCGGTGCTGAAGAGCACCAGCGGGTCGCTTCGCCGCACCGCGTCGGCATCGGCCGGCGCGGCGGCCTCGAGCGCGCTGCGGGTGGCGTCGATGACGTCATAGACCTGGGCGCTCAGCATCCGGCGGATCGTCTCGTAGAGCACCCGCCGGCCTTCCAGCCCCGGGTGCTCGGCCAAGGCCGCGCGCCGGTGGCGATCGAACAGGGCTACCTCGCCCAGGTGCTCGATGCTGATCAGCCCCGACCGGACGCCGTCGTCGATGTCGTGGGCGTTGTAGGCGATCTCGTCGGCCAGGTTGCACAGCTGCGCTTCCAGCCCGGGCTGGGTTCGGTCGCAGAAGCGCCGCCCCACCCCGCCGGGCTCGGCGGCCTCGAGGCGCTCGGCATTGGCGCGCGAGCAGTGCTTGAGGATGCCCTCGCGGGTCTCGAAGCTCAGGTTGAGGCCGTCGTATTGCGGATAGCGGTGCTCCAACTGGTCGACCACCCGCAGGCTCTGCAGGTTGTGCTCGAAGCCGCCATGCGCCTGCATGCAGGCGTCGAGCGCATCCTGTCCGGCATGGCCGAAGGGGGTGTGGCCGAGGTCGTGGGCCAGCGCGATCGCCTCGACCAGGTCTTCATTGAGACGCAGCGCGCGCGCGATCGAGCGCCCGAGCTGCGCGACCTCGAGCGAGTGCGTCAGACGGGTGCGGAACAGATCGCCCTCGTGGTTGAGGAACACCTGGGTCTTGTAGACCAGGCGCCGGAACGCGGTCGAGTGGACGATGCGGTCCCGGTCGCGCTGGAAGGCGTCGCGGGTCGGCGCCGGCGCCTCGGCGTATCGCCGGCCGCGCGAGCGGGCCGGGTCGCTGGCGTAGGACGCGAGGCTCATCGCAGCAAGACCTGAGAATTCAAGCCGCGCAGCACTGCGCCAGGACGTCGCGCACCATGGCATCGGGCGCGCTGCGCACGACCGCCGAACCGGGCTTGTCGAGCACCACGAAGCGGATCTCGCCGGCCTCCGACTTCTTGTCGACCCGCATCAGTTCCAGGTAGCGCTCGGCGCCCAGGGCCGGCGCGACCACCGGCAGGCCGGCTCGCCGCACCAGCGCGGTCAGCCGCGCGACGAAGGCGGCATCGATGCCGCCGAGGCGCGCGGACAGCTGCGCTGCCAGGACCATGCCGCAGCCGACCGCCTCGCCGTGCAGCCATTCGCCGTAGCCGAGGCCGGACTCGATCGCATGGCCGAAGGTGTGGCCGAAATTGAGGATCGCGCGCAGGCCGGCTTCGCGCTCGTCCTGGCCCACGACCTCGGCCTTGATCTCGCAGCTGCGCTTGACCGCATGGGCCAGCGCCGCGGGCTCGCGGGCGATCAAGGCATCGATGTGGGTTTCGATCCAGGCCAGGAAGTCCAGGTCGTAGATCGGCCCGTACTTGATGACCTCGGCCAGCCCGGCGCTGAGCTCGCGCGGCGGCAGGCTGGCCAGCGTCGCCAGGTCGCACAGCACCAGCTGCGGCTGGTAGAAGGCGCCGATCATGTTCTTTCCCAGGGGGTGGTTGATCGCGGTCTTGCCGCCGACCGACGAATCGACCTGCGCCAGCAGCGTCGTCGGCACCTGCACGAAGGGCACGCCCCGCATGTAGCTGGCGGCGGCGAAGCCGGTCATGTCGCCCACCACGCCGCCGCCCAGCGCGAACAGCACCGTCTTGCGATCGGCGCCGCGGGCCAGCAGCGCGTCGAACACCAGGTTCAAAGTCTGCCAGTCCTTGTGCGCCTCGCCATCGGGGAGCTCGAGCACGTGCACCTCCCGGTAGCGGCCGGCCAATGCCGCGCGCAGGGTGGCCGCGTAGAGCGGTGCCACCGTGGTGTTGGTGACGATCAGGGCGCTGGCGGCCGACGGGGCGGCCGCGAAGCTGCGCGGATCGCCCAGCAGCTCGCTGCCGATCAGGATCTGGTAGCTGCGCTCGCCGAGCTGGATCTCGACACGTTCAGGAGGGACGGACAATGGCATCCCCCGAGTTTAGGTGCATGCGACGGCGCCGGCTCGGGCCCGGCCAGGGGACCGGTCAGTCCGGCAGCGGCCCGGGGTCGGGGGGCACGACCACGCCGGCGAGCTCCAGCTGCATCACGATGATGTTCACCACCACCGAGATCGACGGCCGGCCGGTCTCGACGGTTTCGTGGGCGGTCTCGCGGTAGAGCGGATCCCGCGCGTCATGGAGCTCGCGCAGCCGGCCCAGCGGATCGGCCACCTGCAACAGCGGGCGCTTGACATCGTGGCGCAGCCGGCGGAACAGGTCCTCGGGCAGCGAGCGCAGGTAAAGCACGTGGAAGCCGGCGCGCAGGGCCTGCCGATTGGCCTCGCGCAGTACGCAGCCGCCACCGGTCGCCACCACGCCGTGGGGCGCGGCCGCGAGCTCGGCGATGACGGCTTGCTCCAGGTCACGGAAACGGGCTTCGCCTTCGCGCTCGAAATAGTCGCGGATCGAGCAGCCGATCCGGTCCTCGATCACGTGATCGCTGTCGACGAAGGGAAGCTGCAGGCGCTGCGCAAGGCGCCGGCCAATCGCGGATTTGCCGGCGCCGGGCAAGCCGACGAGTGCGACCGCCACGCGGTGCAGGGAACGCCGCGCGTCAGCGCGCGGCGTTGCGATCGGTAATCATCTTCGGGGTGATAAAGACGAGCATTTCAGTCTTGTTGGCAACGCGATTGCGCGTCCGGAACAGCGCCCCGAGATAGGGCACTTCACCGAGCACCGGGATGCGCGATTCGTCGTTGGATTCGGTGAGTTCGAAGATACCACCAATGACGACCGTGCCGCCGTTCTCGACCAGCACTTCGGTCTGGACGTGCTTCGTGTTGATCGCGAAGCCGGCGGTGGTCGCCTGGCCCACCGTGTCCTTGTTGACGTCCAGCGTCAGGATGATGTTGCCCTCGGGCGTGATCTGCGGCGTCACTTCGAGCTTCAGGTTGGCCTTGCGGAAGGCGATCGAGGTGGCGCCGCTGGAGGTCGCGACCTGGTAGGGCAGCTCGGTGCCCTGCTCGATCAGCGCCTTGGTCTGGTCGGCCGTCACGACGCGCGGGCTCGACACCACCTTGCCCTTGCCGTCGGCTTCGAGGGCCGAGATCTCGAGGTTCAGGATCCGCGACAGGCTCGAGTTGAACAGCGAGATCGCGAAGGTGCCCGGCGCATTGCCGTTGCCGGAGACGCCGGTCGAGGGCAGGTTGACGAAGTTGCTGCCCGTCGGGGTCGAGATCAGGTTCGCAGCCGTCGTCGCGGTCCCGGGAATGAAGGTCGTCGGCCCGATCGCGTTGTTGCTGTTCAACGCGCCGCCGCCGAGGCGCACGCCCAGCGATTTGCCGAAGGTGTCGGAGGCTTCGACGATGCGGGCCTCGATCAGCACCTGGCGCACCGGGATGTCCAGCTTCTGGATCAGCTCGGCCACCTGCACCAGCCGCGACGGGATGTCCGAGACGAACAGCTGGTTGGTGCGCGATTCGGCGATCACGCTGCCGCGCGGGCTCAGGATGCGGGTCGTGTTGCTGCCGCCGCCGCCGCCGCTCGAAGCACCGGTGCCGGTCAGGCCCTGGGCGATCTGGATCGCCTTGGTGTAGTTGAGCTGGAACGACTGGGTCCGCAGCGGCTCCAGGTTCTGGATCGCGGCCTGGGCCTCGAACTCCATCTTTTCCTTGGCGTTGATCTCGTCCTTGGGCGCGATCCAGAGCACGCTGCCGTTCTTGCGCATGCCCAGGTTCTTGGCCTGCAGGATGATGTCGAGCGCCTGGTCCCAGGGCACGTCCTTCAGGCGCAGGGTCAGCGAACCCGTCACCGAGTCGGAAGTCACGATGTTGAAGTTGGTGAAGTCGGCGATCACCTGCAGCAGCGAGCGCACTTCGATGTTCTGGAAGTTCAGCGACAGCTTCTCGCCGTTGTAGCCGATGCCCTGCGTCAGCTTGGTCGGGTCGATCTTGCGCGGACGCACTTCGACCACGAACTGGTTCTCGCTCTGGTAGGCGCTGTGTTCCCACTCGCCGCGCGGCTCGATCACCATCCGGACGCGGTCGCCGACCTGCTGGGTCGTCACGAGCTGCACCGGGGTGCCGAAGTCGGACACGTCGAGGCGGCGGCGCAGGCCTTCGGGCAGGGTCGACTTGGTGAACTCGACCACCAGGTTCTTGCCCTGCTGGCGGATGTCGACGCCCACCTGGTTGTTGGCGAGATCGACGATCACGCGGCCGGTGTTGTCGCTGCCCAGCCGGAAATCGACATCGCGCAGCGGCAGCATGTCGCGGTTGCGGTTCTCGGCGAAGGCGGACGGCGTCGAAGCGGCCAGTGCGGCCCCCGCGACCGGCTCCAGCGAGACCAGCAGGGACTTGCCCTGGATCTCGGCCTTGTAGGCGGTGGCCTGCTTCAGGTTCAGGACCAGGCGCGTGCGTTCGCCGGCCTGGACCACGTTGACCGAGCGCAGGTTGCCCTGGTTGACCTCGATCGCGTTGCGGCCGATGGCGTTGGTCACGCCCGGGAAATCAAGCGCGACACGGGGCGGCGACTGGATCGCGAAGCCGGTCGGCGCCGCAGCCAGCGGCTGGCTGAAGTCGACCCGGATCACCTCGGCGCCGGACTGCATCGAACTCGTGACCGATTCGATCGCGTTCTGCGCATGAACGACTGCCGCAGCACCGAAAGCCACGATCGCAGCACCGGCCACGCGCAGCCACTGCGCGAGCATAGATTTTTGTTGGTTCATTTCGACCTCTCTTGCAACTGCAGCGTCGCCACGCGTTCGATCCATTCACCGGCGGCGTCCTGCACGATTTCACGCAAGCCGAGTTCGGTTTCGCTGATACGGGTGATGCGCCCGTAGTTGAGTCCCAGATAGTTGCCGACCCGCACCTGGTAGAGCAGCTTGTCGACGCTGATCAGCGCCACCGGCTGGCCGTTGCGGCTCAGGCTGCCGACCATTGCCATCGAGTCGAGCGGGAAGGCCTCCAGCGCTTCCTTGCGGCGCGCCAGCTCGGGCGCGATCAGGCCCGAGGTGCTGGGCTGGGCCGAGTCCCGGCGCAGCGCCTGCGTCAACTTCTGGATGTTGAAGGGGTCGAAGGCCGCGGCCTCGGTGTACGCCTGCGGCGTGAATTTCTTGGGCTCCGTGATCGGCGGCACGCTGGGCTTCACCTGCGCGCGCTGTTCGGCCATCCAGCGCTGGAGGTCTTCCTGCTCCGAGCCGAAGCAGCCGGTCAGCCCGACGGCTGCGACCGCGATCCATAGAAAGCTGAGCGTTCTCATTTCTTCTTGGCCCCCGCAGCCGCGGCGGCCGCGCGCTTCTGCGCCGCCTGCTCTTCCTCGTCGAGATAGCGGTAGGTGCGCGCCGTGGCGTCCATGACCAGCACCCCGTCCTTCTGCGGCGCCACCGAGAGGTTGTTCAGTGTCACGATCCGCGACAGGTTCGCGATGTCGGCGGCGAAGGCACCCATGTCGTGGTAGCGGCCGGTCACGCGCACCGCGATCGGCAGCTCGGCGTAGTAGTCCTTGACCGAAATCTGGCCCGGACGGAACAACTCGAACTGGAGGCTGCGGCCCAGGCCGGCCTGGTTGATGTCCGACAGCAGCGCGTCCATCTCGGCCTTGCTGGGCAGCTGCTTCTCGAGCAGGGTGACGTATTGCTGTACCTGCTCGCGCTGCTTCTTGAGCAGATCGAGGTTCGCGGCCTGCGCCACCTTCTTCTGGTAGTCCGCCCGGAGGGTGACTTCCTTCGCGCGCTCGGCCTCGAGCTCGTCGTTCGAATTGGTGAGCCAGACGAACCACAGCGCTGCCAGCACCGCCGCGACCACGGCCACGCACAGGGCGTAGCGCGGCAGTGGCGGCCAGACCGACGGATCGTTGGGGTTCAGCCCCTGGAACTGCTGGCCGAAGCGGCGCAGGGCCAGTGCGAAGTCGAACCTCTCGGAGGGGCGTTTCTTTGCCATGAGCGCTTACCCCTTCGCCTTGACGGCCGCCGGTGCGCCGGCGGGTGGTTTCTGGGCGTCGGTCGGCCGCTTGAGGCCGATGCGCATCCTGAAGTTGGCGACGCGCCGCTGGTCGCGCGCACTCAGGCTGACCGTCGCCGACGTGATCTCGATGAGCTCGGGCTTGACCAGCCACGGACTGCTGTTGCCCAGGTTGCGCAGCAGCTCGGAGACCCGCTCGTTCGACTGCGCCATGCCCTGCAGCGTGACGGTCTGGTTTTCCTGCTTCATGCTGGTGATGTAGACCCCGTCGGGCAGCTGCCGGACCAGCTCGTTGAGCAGGTGGACCGGCAGGTTGCGGTCGCCTTGCAGGTCTTCGACCGCCGTCTGGCGGGCGCGCAAGGCGGCGATCTCGGCCTGCAGCGTGGAAATCTCCTTGATTTCCGTTTCGAGTTTGGTGATCTCGGTCTTCAGCAGCGCGTTCTTCGACTGCTGGTTCGAGATCTGGGCCTGGAACCAGAGGAAGGCGGTGACCGCGATGAGCCCGCCCAGCACCGCGGAAAGACCCAGCGTGGCATAGAAGGTCTCGCGACGGCGCTTGCGCGCGGCCTCGCGGTGCGGCAGCAGATTGATCAGGATCACTGCAGGAACCTCCGCATCGCCAGGCCGCAGGACGTCAGGTACGAGGCCGCCTCGCGCCGCACCTTCTTCTCGCGGATGCCGCTGCCGATTTCCATGCCGTCGAACGGGTTGACCAGCGAACAGGCGAACGAGGTCTGGCGGGTGACGGCGCTGGTGAGGCCGGGCAGGCCGGCCGATCCGCCCGCCAGCAGCACGTAGTCGACGCGGTTGTGGGGCGTGCTGGTAAAGAAGAACTGCAGCGCCCGGGCGATTTCCTGCGCGATGCTGGCCACGAAGGGCTTGAGCACGCCGGCCGCGTAGTCGTCGGGCAGTTCCCCGCTGCGCTTCTTGGCCTCGGCCTCCTCGGCCGAGAAGCCGTATTGGCGAACGATCAACTGGGTCAGTTGGGCGCCGCCGAAAGCCTGGTCTCGGTCATACAGCACTTCCTGGTTGCGCAGCACCTGCATGCTGGTGGTGAAGGCGCCGACCTCGAACAGCGCGACCACGGCATCCTGGCCCTGGCCGGGGAGTTGCTCGATCAGGCGCGCCGTCGCCAGCCGGGAGGCGTAGGACTCGACGTCGAGGATCACCGCCTTGAGGCCCGAGGCTTCGGCCAGGCCCTGGCGGTCCTGCACCTTTTCCTTGCGGGAGGCCGCGATCAGGACCTCGACGTCGCCGGCCGAGTTGGCACTCTGCCCGATGACGCAGAAGTCCAGGCTCACCTCGTCCAGCGAGAACGGAATGTACTGGTTGGCCTCGGACTCGACCTGGATCTCGAGCTCCTGCTCGCTCATGCCGCCGGGCAGGATGATCTTCTTGGTGATCACGGCCGACGGCGGAAGGGCCAGGGCGACATTCTTGGTGCGGGTGCCGCTCTTGCGGACCACGCGCCGCACGGCCTCCGCGACCTCGTCGAACTTCTCGACGTTGCCGTCGGTGATCCAGCCACGTTCGAGAGGCTCGATCGCACAGCGCTCGAGCACCAGTTTGCCGCTCGCGTCACGGCCGAGTTCGACCAGCTTGACGCTGGACGAACTGACGTCGAGCCCGAGCAAAGGCGCGGGCTGGCGGCGAAACAACGATCCAAGAGCAGTCAAGTTCGATCCCATCCGTTTGTAACGATTGGAAATAATTGCGTGTGGTTGCATGCTAGCAGCAAGGTGCAAGCCCATCCAAGCGCCGAATCCCCGGTGAGTGAGCATTCGTTGTCAAAAGTCGACGTAACAGTTCGGAACTGCAACTTGCGTCACAAATAAGAGTACTTGGGTCCTAACTGCTACCGCGGCGCCGTCCTACGGCGGCGCGTTTTTATAATGCGCTCAGACTCCAACAGCCTCAATGCCCGAAAACTCTCGACCCAAAGGGCCTGCGAAGGCTCCCGCTCCCCAACGCCCGGCCTGGCTGAAATGGTTGCTTCGCCTGATCCTGTGGAGCCTCGGTCTGGTGGTGGCCGGGACGGTGGCGCTGATCTGCGTCATCGCGGTCGCGCTGGCGGTCGCCTACCCCAACCTGCCTGACATCTCCGAACTCGCCGACTACCGCCCCAAGCTGCCGCTGCGGGTGTTCTCGGCCGAGGGGATCCTGATCGGCGAGTTCGGCGAAGAGCGCCGCAACCTGACGCCGATCGCGACCATCCCCAAGGTGATGAAGGACGCGGTGCTGGCCGCCGAGGACGCCCGCTTCTACGAGCACGGCGGCGTCGACTACAAGGGCATGCTGCGGGCCGGCATGGCCAACATGAACCGGGCCAAGAGCCAGGGCGCGTCGACCATCACGATGCAGGTGGCGCGCAACGTCTACCTGAGCTCGGAAAAGACGCTGACCCGCAAGATCTACGAAGTGCTGCTGACCTTCAAGCTCGAGCACCTGCTGAGCAAGGACCAGATCCTCGAGATCTACCTGAACCAGATCTACCTGGGCAACCGCGCCTATGGCTTCGCGGCCGCCTCCGAGGCCTATTTCGGCAAGCCGCTCGCGGACATCACGATCGCCCAGGCGGCGATGCTGGCCGGCCTGCCGAAGGCGCCGGGCGCCAACAACCCGGTCAACAACCCGGCCCGCGCCCGCGGCCGCCAGCTGTACGTGATCGACCGCATGCAGGAGGCCGGCTTCATCAACGCCGACCAGGCCGCCCAGGCCCGCAAGGAGGAGCTGCACCTGCGCGACGCCGCCGACCCGACCCGCCTGCACGCCGAGTACGTGGCCGAGACCGTGCGCCAGCTCATGTACGCGCAGTACGGCGACAGCACCTACACGCGCGGCCTCAAGGTCTACACCACGCTGGTCGCGGCCGACCAGGCGGCGGCCTACCGCGCCTTGCGGCGCGGCATCATGGACTACGAGCGGCGCCAGATCTACCGCGGCCCCGAGAAGTTCGTCGAATTGCCGAACGACGCCAAGGAGCTCGACGAAGCGGTCGACGACGCCTTGGCCGACCACCCCGACAACGGCGACGTCATGTCGGCCGTGGTGCTGAAGGCCAACGCCAAGGAGATCCAGGCGGTGCGCGGCAACGGCGACGCGGTCCAGATCACCGGCGACGGCCTGAAGCCGGCCCAGTCCGGGCTGTCGGACAAGGCACCGCCCAACATCCGGATCCGCCGCGGCGCCGTGATCCGGGTCGTGAAGACGCCCAAGGGCGCCTGGGAAATCACCCAGCTGCCCGAGGTGGAAGGCGCCTTCGTCGCCATGGATCCGCGCGACGGCGCCGTCAAGGCGATGGTCGGCGGCTTCGACTTCGGCAAGAACAAGTTCAACCACGTGACGCAGGCCTGGCGCCAGCCGGGCTCGAGCTTCAAGCCCTTCATCTATTCGGCCGCGCTCGAGAAGGGCTTCACCCCCAGCACCGTGATCAACGATGCGCCGCTCTTCTTCGACGCCGGCACCACCGGCGGCCAGCCCTGGGAGCCGAAGAACTACGACGGCACCTTCGAAGGCGCGATGTCGATGCGCCGGGCGCTGATGAAGTCGAAGAACATGGTGTCGATCCGCATCCTGCAGTCGATCGGCACCCGCTATGCCCAGGACTGGGTCACCAACTTCGGCTTCGAGCGCGAGAAGCACCCGGCCTACCTGCCGATGGCGCTGGGCGCCGGCTCGGTGACGCCGATGCAGATGGCGACCGCGTATTCGGTGTTCGCCAATGGCGGCTACCGCGTCAACCCCTACCTCGTGACCCGGGTGACCGACCACAAGGACAAGGTGCTGGTCGACAAGCAGCCGCCGCTGCTCAACGAGACCTTGCGCGCGGTGCCGCAGCGCAACGCCTTCCTGATGGCCAGCCTGCTGCAGTCGGTGGCCAGCGGCGGCACCGCGGCCAAGGCGCAGGCGACGCTCAAGCGCACCGACATCTACGGCAAGACCGGCACCACCAACGACTCGCTCGATGCCTGGTTCGCGGGCTTCCAGCCTACCCTGGCGGCCGTTGCCTGGATGGGCTACGACACGCCGCGCAAGCTGGGCGACCGCGAGACCGGCGGCGGCCTGAGCCTGCCGATCTGGATCAACTTCATGGAGACCGCGATCAAGGGCGTGCCGGTGGCCGAGGTGCCGGCGCCACCGGGCGTGGTGAATGTCGGCGGCGAGTGGTATTACGACGACTACGCGCCGGGCCGCGGCGTCGCCAGCCTGGGCGTCGACAGCGGACCGACGCAGCCGGCGGAGGCGATCGCGGCACCGCCGATCAGCGCACCGGCGCCGGTCGAGGAGCGCAGCCGGATTCTCGATCTCTTCAGGAACTGAGCGCGCTGCGCTCAGCCGGCGATGAACTGCAGGGGCTGGCCCGCTTGCAGGGTCGCCTCGCGCGACAGGTTGCCGAAGAACTCCTCGCCGGTCTTGGTGTCGACCCAGCCCCGGCCGTCGTGCCGGTAGTGGTAGCCGCCGGAACGCGCGGCGAGCCAGATCTCCTGCAGCGGCTTTTGCAGGTTGACGATCAGCTGGCTGCCGTTGCGGAAGGTGATCGTGATCATTCCCCCGACGCGCTGGTTGTCGATGTCGACGTCGCTCTCGTCGTTGATGCGGTCGCAGCCACGCTCGATCGCTGCCAGTGCGGCTTCCGCGCGGTCCATGTATTCGGGGTCGGTCATCGAGGCTCTCAGTCTTGGAACAGAGCTCATTTTCCTGCATCCGGCTTCAGTTCATCGGCAGTGGGGCCGCCCACCCCGTCGAGCGCGCGGCGAGGAAACCCTCCGAGAACTTGCGCACTGCCGTCGAGGAGACATGGTTCCTGTCCCAGTAGAGGCCATAACCCTCCTTGATCGCCGGGCAGCGATCGGCATCGCAGAAGAACCCCGCCGGCTCGATGTAGCTGACATTGGCGTGTTTCGCCTGCAGGCCCCTGATGAACGTCCGGGAGGACGCGGCCTGTCGGTCGAATTCCTGTCGGCTCACCGAGCAGGCCATGGCCTGCGGCGAGTCCAGACACGCCGAAGCGGACTCGTTCAAATAAGGCGTGGGGCCCAGGATGAGAACGTCCCGCACCCGAGGCGCGACACGGGCGACCGTCGCCTCGATCTGGCGCGCGAAATCGTCCTCGCCGGCATGGGCCACCCAGGCCGCAGACAGGATCAAGGTATCGACCGCTTCCACTTCGCTGATCACCCGTGCGTTGAACTCCCTGCAGCGCTGCGCCTCCAGGAACCGCTTTCGATTGTCGTAATCGATCGCCGGCGGACAGGCGTCCCTGGAAAAACTGATCGCGGCAGCACCTTCGCGCTGCGCAAGCGCCCATGCGAACGGTTGCCATGCGAGCGCCGTGGAGTCGCCCCAGATGGCGACTCGCACCGGTTTGTCCACGTCTGAGTTGCAGCCGCGTTTCGGAACCTGAGTGACGGCCTCGTCGCCCACCGCGTGGCAACGAAAGCGGTTTTCGGGGAAGTCCCGGCTGATGCGCGCCGCCGGACTGTCTTCGCCCGGGCCTCTCACCATGGCGTCGGTGAAGACGACGCTGCAATAGGCGAGCACCAGCGATGTCAGCAGTCCCGCAAAGACCAGTTGGCGATCCGGCGTGGTCCGCGCGGGATGCCTGAGCGGGTTCTCGACCAGGCGGAAGCTGGCCCATGCGAGCGCCACCGACGCGGCACACAGAATGGCGCGCGTGAGCACCGGTGCCTGACCGGGGTGCACGGCGCGTGCCAGCGCGAGCAGCGGCCAGTGCCACAGGTAGAGCGAATAGGAAATCAGCCCGAAGAACAGCGCCGGGCGGGAGCGCAGCACGCCGCCGATCCGGCCGAGGTCGGCATTGGTGTGACTCGCGTACACGAGCATTCCAGCACCGATCACGGCGAGCGGAACGCGCACGCCGCCGGGCAGCGCCCCAGGCAGAAGGACCGCCACCACCAGCAGGCCGATGGCGCTGACCGCAAGAAGCCGGCTGGAGACGGGACGATGCCATGTCCGCAGAGCGATCAACCCGCCGGCGGCCAGTTCCCAGAATCTTGCGGGCATCTGGTAGAAGGCGGCATTCGGGCTGACCATGCCCAGGCCGAGCGCGATCAGGAACGAGCACAGCGCGCAGGCCGCGACGATCCCGAACAAGCGGCCGGGTCGCCGGCGCAGCACCAGCACCATCAAAAGCGGCCACAGCAAGTAGAACTGTTCTTCGACTCCGAGCGACCACAGATGCAGCAATGGCAGCCGCTCGACGACCGGGTCGAAGTAGCCCCCGGTATTGGCCTGAAAGTAGAGATTGCCCACGAACAGCAGGGACGCCGCCGCGGATCGCCCAACCGCCTCCACTTGTCCGATGCCCTGCAGCAGCAGGTCCGACGCCACCAGGGTGCAGGCGACCACCACCACCAGCATCGGAAAGATCCGGCGAACACGCCGCGCATAGAAGGCCGACAGGTCGATCGAGCCGGTCGACCGCCACTCGGCATGCAACAGGCGCGTGATGATGTAGCCGGAGATGACGAAGAAGACGTCCACCCCGACGAATCCGCCGGGAAAGACCGTTGGAAACGCATGGAAGCCGATCACCGACAGGACGGCGAGGGCACGCAATCCGTCGATTTCGGGCTTGTAGCCCAGCGTGGGCGATGACGGTTCACGTAAGGGTCGCAAGGCGTGTCCAGGTCGAAAAGTACAATTTCGCCATGTTGAAAGTTCGCCAAATTCTAGTGAGCGCCCTGGGCCTCGCCCTCTTCGGCGTCGGCCTCGCGGCCTGCGGCCAGAAGGGCGCGTTGTACCTGCCCACCGATCCGCTCGCCAAGGAACGCACCACGCTGCCCGGATTGCTGCTGCCCACGCCGCCCGCCACCGCTGCCGGCGATGCCCCCGCCAAGCCGCCGGCAGCCGCCGCCAGCGCCCCTGCAGGAGCCAGCCAGTGACCGCCACCACCGCCGCAAGGCTTCCGGGCCATCCCCACATCGCACGCCAGGACGGCGCGCTGCAGGTCGAGGGCCGGGCGCTCGCCGACCTGGCGCGCGAACACGGCACCCCCCTGTTCGTCTACTCGAAGCAATGGATGCTCGACGCCCTCGCCGCCTACCAGCGCGGCTTCGAGGGCCGCGATGCGCTGGTCTGCTACGCGATCAAGGCCAATTCCTCGCTGGGCGTGCTGCGCGTCTTCGCCGAGGCCGGCTGCGGCTTCGACATCGTCTCCGGCGGCGAACTGGCGCGGGTGCTGGCCGCCGGCGCCGACCCGGCCAAGGTGATCTTCTCGGGCGTGGGCAAGACCCGGGCCGAGATGCGGCAGGCGCTGGCGGCCGGCATCGGCTGCTTCAACGTCGAAAGCGAAGCCGAGCTCGACGTGCTCAATGCGGTCGCGCTCGAGGAAGGCCGCCGCGCCGCGGTCAGCATCCGCATCAATCCCAACGTCGACCCGAAGACCCATCCCTACATCTCGACCGGGCTCAAGGGCAACAAGTTCGGCGTCGCCCACGACCGCGCGGTCCCGATCTATCGCCACGCGGCCGCGCTCAAGGGCCTGCAGGTGGTCGGCATCGACTGCCACATCGGCTCCCAGATCACCGACGCCTCGCCCTACCTCGAGGCGCTCGAGCGCGTGCTCGACCTGGTCGAGGCGATCGAGGCGGCCGGCGTGCCGCTGGACCACCTCGACTTCGGCGGCGGCCTGGGCATCGACTACAACGGCGACACCCCGCCCGCCGCCGATGCGCTCTGGCAGCAGCTGCTCGCGCGGCTCGATGCCCGCGGCTTCGGCCAGCGCCGGCTGATCGTCGAGCCCGGCCGCTCGCTGGTGGGCAATGCCGGCGTGTGCGTGACCGAGGTGCTGTACCTCAAGCCGGGCGAGGAAAAGAACTTCTGCATCGTGGATGCGGCGATGAACGACCTGCCCCGCCCGGCCATGTACCAGGCCTTCCACCAGATCGTGCCGCTGGCCGAGCGCGCCGGCCCGGCCACGACCTACGACGTGGTCGGCCCGGTCTGCGAAAGCGGCGACTGGATCGGCCGCGACCGCGCGCTCCAGGTGGCATCGGGCGACCTGCTGGCGGTGCTGTCCGCAGGCGCCTACTGCATGGCCATGGCCAGCAACTACAACACGCGCGGCCGCGCCGCCGAGGTGCTGGTGAGCGGCACCCAGGCGACGCTGATCCGCCGCCGCGAGTCGATCGACGACCAGCTCGCGAGCGAACGTTTCAACGACTGACCGGCGCGCGGGGAGCCGCCGCGGCGATCGGCCGAGGCAGCTTCTTGTTGCGCATGAAGTTCCACACGCGCCAGCCGAGCAGCACGGCGATGATCGCGGCGTAGACGAACACTTCGGCGAAGTTGTTCTTGCCGGCCCGCATCCAGAAGAAGTGCAGCAGGCCCAGCCCGGCGATGCCGTAGACCAGCTTGTGCAGCGCCTGCCAGCGCTTGGCGCCCAGCGCCTTGATGGCGCGATTGAACGAGGTCGCGGCCAGCGGCGTCAGCAGCACGAAGGCCGAGAAGCCGACCAAAATGAACGGCCGCTTGGCGATGTCCTTGGCGATCTCGGGCACATCGAAGCCCATGTCGAACCAGCTGTAGCTCAGCAGGTGCAGCACCACGTAGAAGTAGGCGAACAAGCCCAGCATGCGGCGAAAGCGCGCCAGCGCGTTGACCTTGAGCGTGACGCGCAGCGGCGTCACCGCCAGCACGATGCAGATGAAGCGCAAGGTCCAGTCGCCGGTCGAGCGGATCAGGTATTCGGCCGGGTTGGCGCCGAGCCCGTCGGTCAGCGCGCCGTAGAACAGCCACGCGAAGGGCAGCAGGCAGAGCACGAACACCACCGGCTTGGCGGCCGGGTGCATCAGCAGCTTGTTCACGGCGCCGCGCTCAGTAGTTTTTCTTCAGGTCCATGCCGGCATACAGCTGGCCGACCTGGGCCTCGTAGCCGTTGAACATCTGGGTCTTGCTGCGCTTGGCGAACAGCCCGCCGCCGTCGCCGATGCGCCGCTCGGTCGCCTGGCTCCAGCGCGGATGGTCGACGTTCGGGTTGACGTTGGAATAGAAGCCGTACTCGTTGGCCGCGGCCTTGTTCCAGGCCGTGCCCGGCTCCTTCTCGACGAAGCGGATCTTGACGATCGACTTGGCGCTCTTGAAGCCGTACTTCCAGGGCACCACGATGCGCACCGGGGCGCCGTTCTGGTTCGGCAGCACCTCGCCGTACATGCCGAAAGTCAGCAAGGTCAGCGGATGCATCGCCTCGTCCATGCGCAGGCCCTCCGCGTAGGGCCACTCGAGCACGCGCGAGCCGACGAAAGGCATGGTCTTGGGATCGGCCAGCGTCAGGAACTCGACGTACTTGGCGTTGCCCTGCGGCTCGACCTTCTTGATCAGTTCCGACAGCGAGTAGCCGACCCAGGGGATCACCATCGACCAGCCCTCGACGCAGCGCAGGCGGTAGATCCGCTCTTCCTGGGCGCTGAGCTTGATCAGGTCCTCGATGCCGTACTTGCCCGGCTTCTTGACCAGGCCTTCGACCTCCACCGTCCAGGGCCGGGTCTTCAAGGTGCCGGCGTTCTTGACCGGATCGCCCTTGTCGGTGCCGAACTCGTAGTAGTTGTTGTAGCTGGTGGCGTCCTTGTAGTCGGTCAGCTTTTCCATCGTCTGGGCGCCGGGGACCGCCGATTTCGCGCCCGCCAGCGGCGCCAGCTTGCCCGGTGCCGCCGCCTGCGCCAGCGCGTCGCGCGCCGCCCAGGAAGCCATGGCCGCGCCGGCGGCGCCACCGGCCAGCCAGCGCAGCATGTCGCGCCGGCCTTCGTAGACGCCCTTCGGCGTGATCTCGCTCGAACGCGGATGGAGGAAGCCGTCGTCGCGGGAATGAATCAACATGGAATGCCTTTCGCCTGAAAACGCTCAGTCAGAGGGAGTTCGTTGCCGATGCAGATCCGGTTACGCTGCCCAGGCGCTTGCGGATCATTTCACGAGCGAAAGACCGGCTGCGCGGCTACAAAGTTCCGTAGCTGTGCAGCCCGCTCAGGAACATGTTGACGCCGAGGAAGGCAAAAGTGGTCACGGCCAGGCCGCCGAGCGCCCACCAGGCCGCCACGGTGCCGCGCAGGCCCTTCACGAGCCGCATGTGCAGCCAGGCCGCGTAGTTGAGCCAGACGATCAGCGCCCAGGTTTCCTTCGGGTCCCAGCTCCAGTAGCCGCCCCAGGCGTCGGCAGCCCACAGCGCACCCAGCACGGTGGCGATGGTGAAGAAGGCGAAGCCGACCGTGATCGACTTGTACATCACGTCGTCGAGCACCTCGTTGGCCGGCAGCCGCGCGGCGATGCGCTTGCGGCCCATCAGGATGCCGGCGGCGATCAGCGCCGAGATCGCGGCATAGCCGACCCAGTAGCTGCCGCCGGCCTCCTGCACGCGCTGGCGGAACGCCACCGGCACGAAGCACAGCGCCACGCCGAGCAGCCAGATCGGCGTCAGCTTGTACCAGCGGGTCTCGCCGGCCTGCTCCTTGATCAGGTAGGCGAAGGCCACCATGGCGGCGAGCGAGAAGGTGCCGTAGCCGATGAAGTTGGCCGGCACGTGCAGCTTCATCCACCAGCTCTGCAGCGCCGGCACCAGCGGCTGGATCTCGTGGGCGTCGCGCACCAGCGTGTACCAGAGCAGGAAGCCGACCGCGGCGCTGACCACCAGCATCACGAAGGCCCCCAGCGCGCGGGTGCGGTAGCGCCACTCGAAGTACAGGTAGAAGGTGGCGGTGAGCCAGCAGAAGAGGACGAACACCTCGTACAGGTTGCTGACCGGGATGTGGCCGATGTCGGGGCCGAGCTGGTGGCTCTCGTACCAGCGCACCATGGTGCCGATCAGCGCCATCGTGACCGCGGCCCAGGCCAGGCGCGAGCCGATCAGGTCCATGGCGTCGCCCTGGCGGCCGCTGAAGAAACCGATCCAGTAGAAGATCGTGCTCATGAAGAACAGCACGCTCATCCAGAGGATGGCCGACTGGCTCGAGAGGAAGTACTTGAGCTGGAACACCGTGTCCGCGCGCGCCAGGTCGCCCTGGTAGGACGCGATGGCCAGCAGCGCGGCGGCCGCGACCACGATCGCCAGCACCCGCAGCGGCCGCCAGAACCAGCCCAGCCAGACGGCGGCGGGCACGGCCGCCACCAGGATCGTCTGCTCGTAGTAGTCCATCGCGCCGTGGTAGCGCGAGAAGGCGAAGACGGCGCCAGCCAGCACCAGCAGCGCGAACACCCAGTCGAGGGCGTTGCGGCGCGAGAGCCAGCTGTCGTTGAGCGTGAGCGTGGTGGTCGTCATGACGCGGGGTCTTTCGTGATGGCGAGCAGCTTGTGCTTCAAGTGCTCGAATTCGCGGTCGCTGTCGATGGTCTTGCGGTTGACCGAGAAGGCCAGGGTCGCCGCCGTGCCCCGGGCGTTGTCGCCGTCCTGCGCGAGCCACACCCAGAGCCGGCGCTCGCGCACGTACAGCATCGCAAAAATGCCCACGATCAGCAACAGGCAGCCCAGATAGACGATGTTCTTGCCAGGGGCTCGTGCGACCTGGAAGACGCTGGCCTGGACCTGCTTGAAGTCGGTCATCATCATCGCGACCGGGGCCGGATAGAAGTGGGCGTCGCTGATCGCCAGCACCGCCTGCGTGAGGTAGCGCTGCGACGTCTCGTCGGGCGGCATGGCGGCCTGGCCGGCCTGCTCGCGGCTGAGGTTGAGCACCTCGAACAGCACGTCGTTGAGGATGCGCACCAGCACGGCGGCCGCGCGTTCGCGCTCGGCCTCGGGCACGTTGGCCTCCATGAACTCGGCCACCGCCTGCCAGCCGCCGCTGCTGATTGCATCGACCTTGGCGCGTTCCGTGCCGGCGAACAGCGCCAGCGCCCGGGCCGCGGAGGCGCGCAGCTGGGCTGCCAGCTCGGGGCGCTTGGGGTCGGTGGCGCGCGCGATGTAGCGGTCGAGGGCGCGGTCGCGCAGCCGCGCATCGGCCAGGGCGGCGCGCATGCGCACGAAGCCTTCCATCGAGCCCTGCTCGTCGGCCGGCACGCGCAGGTAGCGGAACGGGTCCTCCGGCCGCTCGCGCACCCCGAGCAGGAACACCGGCTGGCCGTCGCCGGTGTCGACCGGCACCATGTAGTTCTGGAACTCGCGCGCCTGCCCCGAGGCGTCGCGCAGCTTGTAGCCGATGCTGGGGCCGATGTTGCGCAGCACCTTGGGCTTGTTGGTCTTGTTGGCCGCGCCCAGGCGCGACTCGAGGTCGTGCCGCAGGTCGACCTTGCGCACGTCGGCGCCGCTGGTCATGGCGCCGCCGCCATCGGCGAAGTTCTCGACGTTGATCACGCGCAGCGCCACCAGCTCGAGCGTGAGCCGGTCGCTGCCGTTGGTGATCTCGCTGCTGGCGCCGATGGTGCCGTCGATCTCGAAGGGCTTGGCGGCCGCACCCATCGGCACCGCCTTGAGCTTCACGCTCGAGCCGCCGTCGTCGAAGCTCGACTGGTAGATCTCGACGCCCTTGTAGCTCGCCGGATGGTTGACCTCGATGCGCTTGGGCAGCTGCTCCCCGGTCTCGCGGTCGTGCAGCACCACTTCACTGGCGAACAGCTTGGGCATGCCGGTCGAGTAGTACTCGACGATGAACTTCTTGAGCTCGATCGAGAACGGCAGGTCCTGCAGCAGCACGCCGTCGGCCTGGTTCAGGATCGCGACGCTGGACTGTGCGCCCTCGGGCACCAGGATGTTGCCGCGGAAGGTCGGGTTGCGCGGCGACAGGCGATGCTCGGGCGCCACGTCCTTGATCAGGCCGCCGCCGGTGTAGACGCTCTTGCCGTTGAACCAGGTCTGGGCCCGCACCACGAGGTCGCCGTCGAACAGCCCGCCGATGCAGACCAGCACGATCGCGCCGTGGGCGGCGATGTAGCCGAGCTTGTGGGCTCCGCCGGCGCGCGCGGCGACCATCCAGCCCAGGCTGCGCCCTTCGGCCTCGCGGTGCTGGAGCTTGACCTTCCAGCCGCCGCCCGCCAGCAGCGCGCCGATGCGCTGGGCGGCGCCGTCGGGCGTCTCGGCCAGCACGGTCTCGGCGCGCTGGCCGAAGGCCTTCAGGCTCTGGGCCCGGATGCCTTCCTTGACGGTCTTCAGGTCGCGCAGGATGTGCGGCGTGTTGCGGGCGATGCACAGCGAGGTGCTGATCACCAGGAACAGCAGGATCAGCAGGAACCACCAGGCGCTGTAGATCGAGTCGAGCCGGGCGGCGCGGAACAGCTCGGCCCAGAAGGGGCCGAACTGGTTCACGTAGTTGCCGACCGGCTCGTGCTGCTTCAGCACGGTGCCGATGATCGAGGCGATGCAGATGATGGTCAGCAGCGCGATCGCGAAGCGCATCGACGACAACAGCTCCACCGCCGCGCGGACCGCGTGGGGGCCGCGGCGGACGCGAAGGCCGTGGGTGGAGACTGACATCGGTGCGAGGCGTGGAAAGCAAACAAGGCGGGCCATCCTGCCGGATGGACCCGCCTTGTTAGGAGTTTGTTATGGGCGGTTGGTTCAGGCGGGAGCGCCCGGCGTTCAGCGCAGGCCGGCGATGTAGTCGGCGACTGCGGTGATTTCCTTGTTGCTGAGCTTGGCCGCCACCCCGGTCATGACCGTCGAATTGAGGCGGGTGCCTTCGCGGAACAGGGTCAGCTGCTGCGCGGTGTACTCGGCGTGCTGGCCGCCCAGGCGCGGGTACTGGACCGGGATGCCGGCGCCGTTCGGGCTGTGGCAGCCGGCGCAGGCCGGGATCTGGCGATCGGCGATGCCGCCGCGGAAGATGCGCTCGCCCAGGCCGACCAGGTCCTTCTCCTTGGCGAAGCCCGGCTTGATCTTCTTCGAGGCCACGAACCAGGCGATGTTGCGCATGTCCTCGTCCGACAGGGCGGCGGCCATGGGCTTCATGATCGCGCTCTTGCGCTTGCCGGACTTGAAGTCCTGCAGCTGCTTGAGGATGTATTCGGGATGCTGTTGCGCCAGCTTGGGGTTCGCCGCGATGGCCGAATTTCCGTCCGCGTTGTGGCACGAGGCGCAGCTCTGGCTGTTGGCCGGCGTGGCATTGAAGACCGTGTCGCCCTTGGCGGGGTCGGGCTTCGGTGCCTTGGCGGGCGCCTCGGCAGCCGGCTTTGCAGCGGGCTCGTCAGCCGCGAAGCTGGCACTGGCGGCGGCGCCCAACAGGGCTGCAAGCAGAAATTTGGCAAACAACTTCATATCGGGGGCTTGGATTTATGGCGCAAAACCCGGCGATTCTACAATGGCGCCCCGTACCGAAAGCCCATCGATGACCACCCCGCCGCGGAAGCCCGCCGCCAGCTACTCCCGCAAAGCGACCGCCGTCGACCCCCAGGCGGCCGAACGCGCCCGCGTGGCGCGCGGCTGGCTGCACACCGCCCACTTCCTCACGAGCGCGCCCCAGCTCGAGCATCTGCCGACCTTCGACCTGCCCGAGATCGCCTTCGTCGGCCGCTCGAATGCCGGCAAGTCGACCGCCATCAACACCCTGACCCAGCAGACCCGGCTGGCCTTCGCCTCGAAGACGCCGGGCCGCACCCAGCACATCAACCTGTTCGGCGTCGGCAAGCAGAAGGTCGACGACGCGGTGCTCGCCGACCTGCCCGGCTACGGCTATGCGGCCGTGCCGAAGGAGGCCAAGCTGCGCTGGCAGCGCGTGATGGGCAACTACCTGATGACCCGTCCGAACCTGCGCGGCGTGGTGCTGATGTGCGATCCGCGCCACGGCCTGACCGAGCTCGACGACATCCTGCTCGACGTGATCCGGCCGCGGGTCGAGCAGGGGCTCAAGTTCCTGGTGCTGCTGACCAAGTCGGACAAGCTGACGCGCTCGGACGGCGCCAAGGCGCTGTCGATTGCGCGACTGCAGGCCGGCGGCGGCGAGGTCAAACTGTTCTCGGCCCTGAAGCAGCACGGCGTGGACGAGGCGGCCGAGCTGCTGTGGCGCTGGGCGCATCCGGAGGACGGGCAGCCCGCGCCACCTTCCGAGCCGCCACCCGAGCAAGCCCCCATCGACGAGCAGCCCTGACCCCGGCGCTGGCGCCTTCTCGCCGCATGGACAACGAAGGAGACCGCCTGTGATCGAGACTTTCGCCCGCGCCCTGCCGAACGGCACCACCCTGAGCTGCCGTGCGGCCGGCGCCCCCGGCCGGCCGCTGATGGTGTTCCTGCACGGTTTTCCCGAGGCCGCGTTCATCTGGGACGCGCTGCTCGAGCACTTCGCCGCGCCCGAGCACGGCGGCTTCCGCTGCATCGCACCGAACCTGCGCGGCTTCGAACGGTCCAGCGCCCCCACCGAGGTCTCGGCCTACCGCGCCCACCTCCTGGTGCAGGACCTCGCCGAACTCGCGGCCAGCGAGGACCCGGCCGGCCGCATCGAGGTGCTGGTGGCGCACGACTGGGGGGGCGCCTTCGGCTGGGGCTTCGGCAACCGGCACGGCGACCGGCTGGGACGCCTGGTGATCATCAACTCGCCGCATCCCGGCACCTTCGCACGCGAGCTGCGGAACAACCCGGATCAGCAGGCCGCCAGCGCCTACATGAACTTCCTGGCCCGGCCGGATGCCGAGGCGCTGCTGGCGGCCGACGACTACCGCCGCATGTGGCCCATGTTCCTCGGCATGAAGGCCGGCGCCGATGGCTTCGGCTGGCTCACCGACGCGGTCAAGGACCAGTACCGCGAGGTCTGGGACGCGGGCCTCACGGGCGCCTGCAACCTTTATCGCGTCACGCCGCTGAAGCCGGCCATGTCCGGCCAGCCGGCGCCCGCGATGCCGGACATGCCCCACGACAAGCTCACGGTCGCCGCGCCCACCCTGGTCCTGTGGGCGCTCGACGACAAGGCACTGCTGCCCGGGCTGCTGGAAGGCCTGGAGGGCTACGTGCCGAAGCTCGAGATCATCCGGGTGCCGGGCGCCACGCACTGGGTGGTGCACGAGCAGCCCAAGTTCGTCGCCGGCGAGATCGAGGCCTTCCTGCGCCACTCCTAGTCGGTCGAGGACAGAGCAAAAACTGCTGCGCAGTTTCCTGGTCTGTCCCGCAAAGTCCTAGTACACCGGTTTCTCGCCCTCTGGCCGGGTCTTGAAGCGCCGATGCACCCAGTAGTACTGCGACGGCATGGTGTCGATGTAGCCCTGCAGGCGCTGGTTCATGAGGGCGGTATCGGCCACCGCGTCCTCGCTCGGGAAGTCCTCCCAGGCCGGCAGCACCTCGATCTCGTAGCCGTCGCGGGTGAGCTTCGAGACCACCGGCACCACCTTGGCCCGCCCCAGCCGGGCGAAGCGCGACAGCGAGGGCACGGTGGCGGCCTGCACGCCGTAGAAGGGCACGAACACCGTCTGGTCGCGGCCGAAGTCCATGTCCGGCAACAGGTACAGCAGGCCGCCCTTGCGCAGGCCGGCGACGATCGGCTTGATGCCGTCGACCCGGTTCAGCGTGATCACGTTGCCGAAGCGCTTGCGGCCCTCGCTGACCCACTGGTCGACCATCGGATCGCGCTGCGTGGTGTAGATGGTGGTCGACGGCCGGTCGGTGTGCATGGTGAGCGCCGTGGCGGCCGCATCGAGCCCGTAGAAATGCGGCGCGAACAGGATCATCGGTTCGTGGCCGTGCGCGATCTCCTCGATCACGTCGGCCGTGCCCACCACCTTGAGGCGGCGCGCCACCACCGCTTCGGGCGCATGCCAGAGCCAGCTGCGGTCGAACCAGGACTGCGCCACGTAGACGAAGGTCTGACGCGCCATGCGGCGTCGTTCGGCCGCCGACTTGGCCGGAAAACACAGCGCCAGGTTGGTGTCGACCACGCGCCGCCGCGGCACCGCGAGCACGTGCAGCACGCGCCCGAGCACCGCGCCGAAGCCGCGCACCAGGGGGAATGGCACATGCGCCAGTGCACGCATGAAGCCGATGCCGAGCTTGGAAGTGAGCTTGCTCATGTCGCCGCCCCCACCGCCGCCTCGGCGCGCGGCTGCTTGTAGCGGGCGTAGTCCCAGACGTACTGGCCCGGCAGGGCGCGGATCAGCTTCTCGATGCCTTCGTTCATGGCGGTGGCGGCGGCCTCCGGTGTGGCCTGGGGGTCGCTCATCGCGGTGCCGTCGAAGGGCACGAAACGGATCGCGTAGCCGGCGCCGCGCGGCAGCCGCTCGCAGACGCCCAGGAACACCCGGGCGCCGGTCTGCTGCGCCAGGCGCGGCAGCAACGTCATGGTGTAGGCCGGCCGGCCCAGGAACGGCGCCCAGACCCCCTGCCCCAGCGGCGGCACCTGGTCGGGCAGCAGGCCGGTGTAGCCGCCGCCGCGCAGCGTGCGGATCAGGCCGCGCACGCCGGAGACGGTGGTCGGGAGGGTCTGCAGCCCGGGCCGGTCGCGCGAGCCGGCGATCAGGTCGGCCATGAATTTCTTGCGTGCCGGCCGGAACAGCGCCGTGATCGGGCCGTAGTCCTTGAAGAAACGCTCGCCCACCGCCTGGCCGAAGGTTTCCCAGCTGCCGAGGTGCGGCGACACCAGGATCACGCCCTTGCGCGCCGCCAGCGCGGCCTCGAAGGCCTCGATGCCGTCCCAGCGCACGATGTGCGGCAGCAGGCTCTCGTCGCGCGGACGGGCCCAGACCCAGGGCAGCTCGCCGACCATGGCGCCGGCGGCGGCGATCGCGGGACGGTACTGCGCCGGCGTGAAGCCCGCCGCCTCGGCGTTCTCCCGGAAACGGCGGCGGTAGTCGGGTGCGAACCACCAGACCAGCCAGCCCAACCAGCCGCCGACCGCATGCATCACGGGCAGCGGAACACGGGCGAGCAATCTGAACAAGGCAATCATCGAAACATGGGGATGGACAAGGACGCGCGCGCAGGGTACAGCGCGGCTCGGATAGAATGCAAATTGTCGCTGAGTTATGGAACTACTTGCAGGGCGACGTTAAACACCACTGCTAAAGCGTTCGCCAGAGCTCCGAAACGGGTTGGCAACGCGCCAATTGACCTGCTGCTACGGAGTTAGAAACACATGGCGAACGATTTCCTCTTCACTTCCGAATCCGTCTCCGAAGGCCACCCCGACAAGGTGGCCGACCAGATCTCGGACGCGATCCTCGACGCGATCTTCGAACAGGACCCGCGCTCGCGCGTGGCCGCCGAGACGCTGACCAACACCGGCCTGGTGGTGCTCGCGGGCGAGATCACGACCAATGCGCACGTCGACTACATCCAGGTGGCGCGCGACACCATCAAGCGCATCGGCTACGACAACACCGACTACGGCATCGACTACAAGGGCTGCGCGGTGATGGTCTGCTACGACAAGCAGTCGAACGACATCGCCCAGGGCGTCGACCATGCGAGCGACGACCACCTCAACACCGGCGCCGGCGACCAGGGCCTGATGTTCGGCTACGCCTGCGACGAGACGCCCGAGCTGATGCCCGCGCCGATCTACTACGCGCACCGCCTGGTCGAGCGCCAGGCCCAGCTGCGCAAGGACGGCCGCCTGCCGTTCCTGCGTCCCGACGCCAAGAGCCAGGTGACGATGCGCTATGTCGACGGCAAGCCGCATAGCATCGACACCGTGGTGCTCTCGACCCAGCACCACCCCGACCAGAGCGAGACGTCGACCAAGATGAAGGCCTCGTTCGTCGAAGCCGTGATCGAGGAGATCATCAAGCCCGTGCTGCCCAAGGAGTGGATCAAGGACACGCGCTACCTGATCAACCCGACCGGCCGTTTCGTCATCGGCGGCCCGCAGGGCGACTGCGGCCTGACCGGCCGCAAGATCATCGTCGACACCTACGGCGGCGCCTGCCCGCACGGCGGCGGCGCGTTCTCGGGCAAGGACCCGAGCAAGGTCGACCGCTCGGCCGCCTACGCCGCACGCTACGTGGCCAAGAACATCGTCGCCGCCGGCCTGGCGCGCCAGTGCCAGATCCAGGTCGCCTACGCGATCGGCGTCGCCAAGCCGATGAACGTGACGGTCTACACCGAAGGCACCGGCGTCATTCCCGACGAGAAGATCGCGGCGCTGATCCAGGAGCACTTCGACCTGCGCCCGAAGGGCATCATCCAGATGCTCGACCTGCTGCGCCCGATCTACGGCAAGACCGCGGCCTACGGCCACTTCGGCCGCGAAGAGCCCGAGTTCACCTGGGAAAGCACGGCCAACGCGCAAGCGCTGCGCGCGGCCGCCGGCCTGTAAGGCCCTTCAGCCTGCGTCCAGCAGGCGGCAGACCTCTTCGTCGGAGGTCTGCCCGAAATCCTGGTACCAGAGCCCCACCGCGCGAAAGTGTTCCGGCGTGAAGAGGCACACCACCTCGTCGGCCAGCGCGCCCAGCCCTTGCACCGCCTCGGTGGAGGCCACCGGCACGGCGACGATGACCCGCTGCGGGCGTCCCGCGCGCGCCGCCTGCACCGCGGCGCTCATCGTGGCGCCGGTCGCGAGGCCGTCGTCCACCAGGATGAGGACGCGGCCGGCCAGATCGAGCGGCGGTCGTCCTGCGCGATAGCGCTGCTCACGCCGCACCAGTTCGGCCTGTTCCCGCGCGACGACCGCTTCGAGTTCCCGTGCCGAGACCGGCCAGCCGCCGTCCACCTCGCCCATGACGCGCACGCCGCCGGATGCAATGGCGCCCATGGCATATTCTTCCTGCCCCGGAAAACCCAGCTTGCGCACCACCAGCACATCGAGCGGCGCGCCGAGCGCGCGGGCGACTTCCCAGGCCACCGGCACGCCGCCGCGCGGCAACGCCAGCACCAGGACACCAGGCCGCCCGCGCCAGGCTTGCAGCGCCTTGGCGAGCGCACGGCCGGCGTCGCGTCGATCCTTGAATTCCATGGGCTTCTCCCACAGTCCGCAACTCAGAAACGATACGCCGCACTCATGCCGATCGTCCAGTTGCGCCCAGGGGCTGGCTCGTAATAGCGGGCATTGCCCTCGTTGACGATCACCGAGCCGATGTACTGCCGGTCGAACAGGTTGTCGACCCGGGCGAACGCGTTCAGGTCCCAGCGCTGCCACTGCATCAGGTAGCCGGCGAACAGCGCGGCGACCGCATAGCCGGGCGCGCTCACGGTGTTGCGGTCGTTGGCCTCGACGCTGGCGAGTGCGCGCAGTTCGGTGCCGGCGCGCCAGCCCTGCGGCGGCACCCAGCCGAAGGAAGCGAACAGCGACTGCGGCGCGATGCCCGGAATCCGGTTGCCGCCCGGCACCAGGCCGGCCGCCGTGCACGGGACCGTGGTGCAAAAGGTGTCGCTGTAGCGGGCGTCGAGCCAGGTGTAGGCCAGCTGGGTGCGCCAGTGGTTCTCGCTCTCGTGCTGCCAGGCCAGCTCGAAGCCGTCGCGCGTGGTCCGTCCGGCGTTCTGGAAGGTGGCCCGGCCGCCGACATTGGTCGCGGTCACGATCTCGTCGCTGGTCCGGGTCTTGAAGAGCGCCGCCGTCAGCAGGCCGCCCGCCAGCCGCGCCTTGGCGCCGACCTCGACGCTGTCGTTGACCGCCGGCTGCAGCGCGAAGTTGAGCCCGCCCTGCCCGTCGGGACGGTACGACAGCTCATTGAGCGTCGGCGTCTCGAAGCCGCGGCCCACCGAGGTGTAGAGCGCGAGGTCGCGCGTGGCCTGGTAGCGCAGCGACGCCACCGGCAGCGTCTGGGTGTAGCGCGCGCTGCCGCTGTCGTTACCGTTGGCGCCGACGATGTAGTGGTCCTGCGAATCGAAGTCCACGCTGCTGCGGCGCACACCGGCTTCGAGCGTCCAGCGCTCGGCGAGGCGCCAGCTGCCCTGCACATAGGGGTCGAGGTTGTAGACCTCGTTGATCTCGTTGCGGCGCAGCCGCCCCTGGACACCCAGCACCGGCCGCGCGACCGAACCCAGGTAGTTCTCGTAGCCGGTGCGGTGCTCGCGCAGCTTGTTGTATTCCAGCCCGGCGACCAGCTCGAAGGGCCGGTCGGCCAGCTGCATCTGCGAGGTCCAGCGCAGGTCGGCGCCGCCGTAGTCGCGTTCCAGCCCGATCACGCCGCCGGCGCTGGTCGGGCTCAGCTGCGCGGCGGGCGGGATGGCCTGGTACTGCGAGGTCTTGCGCCCGCCGCCGTAGACCATCATGCGCAGCGCGTTGTCGCCGTCGAGGCGGCGCTCGTAGGTCAGGCCGGCCTGCGTCTGCTCGACGCTCTTGCGGGTGTCGTACTGCGTGGCGACGGCGGCGCTGCGCCGGTTCAGCGCGTACTGGTCGGCCGTGAGGCCGAGCGGGTCCTGCGCTTTCAGGTGCACGCTGTTGGCGACCAGGGTCAGCCGGCTGCCGTCGTCGAGCGCGAGGCCGAACTTGCCGTTGACGATGTTGCGATCGGCCGCGCTGTGGTCGCGGTAGCCGTCGGTCTCGAAGCGCCCGGCGCTCAGGAGGTAGTCGACCGCGCCGGAGGAGCCGCTGGCCATGACCCCGGTACGGGTCGTGCCGAAGCTGGCGGCCGCCAACGAGAAGGCGAGCCTGGGCGGTCCCTCGCCGGTCTCGGTGAAGGACTGCACCACGCCGCCCGAGGAGTTGCCGTAGAGCGCCGAGAACGGGCCGCGCAGCACCTCGACATGGTCCACGGAGCCGATGTCGATGTTGGAGGTCTGGCCCTGGCCGTCGGGCAGGGTCGCCGGAATGCCGTCGACGTACAGCCGCACGCCGCGCACGCCGAAGGTGGAGCGGGCACCGAAGCCGCGAATCGATATCTGCAGGTCCTGGGCGTAGTTCTGCCGGTTCTGGATCTGCAGGCCGGGCACGCCGCTCAGGCTTTCCGACAGGTTCACGCCGAGCCGGCTGTCGCGCATGTCCGCGCCCTCCACCCGGTCGACCGAGCCGGCGACGTCGAACAGGGGCGTCGGCCCGGCGGGTGTGGACACCGTGACCTCGCCCAGCGCCGGTGCGCTTGCGGCGCCGCTGGCGGGATCCTGGGCCTGGACCGGGAACCAGGCGGCGGACAGGAGGCAAGCGATGGCGGTGGCAGAAAATTTCATCGCTGGCGATTCTGCGTCGCGCGCTTCACCTGTCCCGGGTGGGCAATACCCTATGGCGCCCGGTGCGGGATGGCCACCGCGGGCCTAGTCGTCTTTGGTGCGACGGCCCCAGCCGCACCATGCGCCCACCACCACCGGAATGCCGAGCGTGACCCAGGCCACCGCATCGCCCACGCCGCCGTCGCTGAACAACGCCGACACCAGCCCCACCGCGGTGAGCACGCCGATCACGACGGGCCAGCCCCAGAGCCGCCAGGAGTGTCGCTCGTGCCTCGCGCGCCCGCTTCCGTGCCCGCTCATGTGCCGGCCTTCGCGGCCGCGCCGGACGGAGCCAGCGCGGCGTCCGCTTCCTGCAGGGCCGCCTCCGCTCGGGCCGCTGCCGGCACCGTGTTGGGGCGCTTCAGCCAGAGGTAGAGCCCGCTGCCCAGCACGATGATGGTGGCGATGTCGAGCAGCGCCCAGAGGATCTGCATCGGCATGCCGCCATAGTCGCCGAAATGCAGCGGCTGCGAGACCAGCAGCCCGGTCAGGTACCACGGAAGCCGCGGACTGGCGGTGATCTCGCTGGTCTTGGCATCGACCAGCACCGGCTGCAGCAGCCGCGAGGTGAAGGGTTCGTTGCCGCGCAGGAACACCGTGTGGTGATGCGGGCTGGAGAAGGAGGTGCCGGGAAAGGCGATGAACGACAGCTTGGTGTTCGGCGCCCGTTCGAAGGCGACGTCCAGCGCCTTCTGCACCGAGGCGCGCTCCGCCGTCGGCACCACCGGCTGCCCCTGGTACGGGTGCAGCAGCGTGCTGAGCTGGTCGTACTGCCAGTACTTGATGATCAGGTCGGCCCAGGTGTTGATCATGCCGGTGGCGCCCACCGTGAAGGCCCACACCAGCGTGACGATGCCCAGCAGGTTGTGCAGGTCCAGCCACTTCAGGCGCGGCCGGCGCTCGCGCCGCACGGTGCCGAAATCGAGCTTGCGCATGAAGGGCGCGTACAGCACCACGCCCGAGACGATCGCGACCAGCAGCAGCAGGCCCATGAAGCCCAGGAAGAGCTTGCCGGGCAGCCCCGCGAACAGGTCGACGTGCAGCTTGAACATGACGTACATGAAGCCTTCGTCGGTCGGCGGCTGCCCCAGCACCCGGGCGGTGCGGGCGTCGACCGCGACCGACTTGAAGTCGTCGGTCGGCGCCGGTGTCGGCGTCAGCGTGACGAACCACAGGGCGTCGTCGTCCTCGGGCTGCGACACGAACTGCACCACGCGATCCGGATACAGCGCCTTGGCGGCGTCGAGCACGCGGTCCAGGCTGGCGCGCGGCGTGTTGGCCGGCATCTTCGGCGCCTCGATCTCGGTGCCCAGCAGGTGGCCGATCTCGTGGTGGAAGATCAGCGGCAGGCCCGTCAGGCACAGCAGCAGCATGAACACGGTGCAGACCAGGCTGCTCCATTTGTGCACCCAGGCCCAGGTCTTGATTCGTCGGCTGTTCATCGCGGGAATTGTCCGTCAGACTCAGAATCGATAGGTCGCGCTGGCGATGGCGTTGCGGCGCGCCCCCCACCAGCAGTCGCCCCGGGACAGGCACACCGAGTTGTAGACCTTGTCGGTCACGTTGTTGATGTTGAGGGCCAGCCGCCACTTGGCCGTCTCGTAGGCCAGCACCAGGTCGAGCAGCGTCACCGCCGGCGTCTCGGGCGCCACGCCGTCGGTGAAGGCAGACATCCAGCGCACGCCGGCACCGGCCGAGAAGCCCGGCAGTCCGTTGACCGTGAAGCGGTACTTGCCCCACACCGCGGCCTGGTTGCGCGGCACCTGCGCCAGTTGCGGATCGACGTCGGTGTAGTTGTAGAAGCCCATCAGGTCCCAGTCGCGCGCCAGCGTGAGCTTGGCCTCGAGTTCCACCCCCTTGGTCTTCGTGCTGCCGGCCTGCAGGTAGTTGGTGCCGCCGCTCGCGTCCAGCACCAGGCGGTTGTCCTCGCGCAGGTCGTAGACCGCCGCCGTGAGCTGGATCGGCCGGTCGGCCGGCAGGTACTTGATGCCGACCTCCCACTGCTTGCCGCGCTGCGGCGTGAAGCGTTGGTTGTTGGCGTTGAGCCCGGCCACCGGCGTGAACGACTCGCCATAGCTCAGGTAGGGCGAGACGCCGTTGTCGGCCGCGTACATGAGCGAGAAGCGCTTGGTGGTCGCATGGCTCTTCTGGTCGTCGCTGCCGACCAGGCCGTTGGTGACGTCGTCGTAGCGCAGCCCGCCGAGCACGATCCAGTTCCTGGCGAACTTCATCTGGTCCTGCAGGTAGTAGCCGTACTGCGTCTGCGTCGATTTCGGACTGTCGACCAGATCGTAGGTGGGGAACGGCTGGCCGTAGACCGGCGCGTAGGCGTCGATCAGCGGTTGCCCTCCGCCCAGGTAGGTCGGGTAGTCGAAGCCCGAGCGCTTGTTCATCGAGTAGTCCGCGTAGTCGAAGCCGGCCAGCACCTGGTGCTGCACGCCGCCGGTCTGGAAGCGGCCTTCGACGTTCTGGTCGGCGGTCAGCATGTTGACCTTGGTGATGCTGGAGTCCCAGAAGCGCCCGAACAGCCGCTTGTTGACCGGATCGCCGGCCCAGCCGCCCGGCACCGTGAAGGCGTCGCCATAGAAGCCGGTGTAGTCGACGTCGTTGTGGGTGTAGCGCAGGTTCTGGCGCACCGCCCACTGGTCGTTGAAGCGGTGCTCGAACAGCCAGCCCGCGGTGGCGCGCTCGGTGTCGTAGCGGTCGTAGCCCGGTTCGCCGATGAAGCGGTTGGTGGCGAGCAGGCCGTTGGGATTCGGCAGCAGCATGCCTTCCCACGGGAAGAACTGCGAGGTCGAGCCCGACTTGTCTTTCTGGTAGAGCGCCTGCAGGGTCAGCGAGGTGGCCGCGTTCGGCCGCCAGGTGAGCGAAGGCGCGATCAGCTGGCGGTCGTCGCGCACGTAGTCCACCTGCGTGTCGGCATTGCGCCCGACCGCGATCAGGCGGTAGAGCCATTGGCCGTCCTCGGTCAGCGGGCCGGTCAGGTCGGTCTGCAGCTGGGCACGGTTCCAGCTGCCGAACTGCACGCCCACTTCGCGCTGGGCCTCGGCCAGCGGCCGCTTGCTCACCATGTTGATGATGCCGGCCGTGCTGCCCTGCCCGAACAGCATGGCCGAAGGGCCGCGCAGCACTTCGATGCGCTCCAGCGTGTAGGTGTCGGTGCGGGCGTTGCTGGTGTAGTAGTCGAAGTTCTTGCGCAGGCCGTCGAGGTACTCGTCGGGCGTGCCGCCGCGCACCAGCACGCTGTCGGTGCGCGAATCGACGCCGTAGGCATCCGATCGCACGCCGGCCGCGTAGGTCAGCGCGTCCTGGACATTGTTCGCGCCCTGGTCGGTCATCTGGTCGCGCGTCACGATCGTGACCGACTGCGGCGTCTCCGACAGCGGCGTGTCGGTCTTGGTGGCCGAGGTGGCGTTGCGGGCCCGGTAGCCGACCACCGGCGAGGTGGCGGTCTCGGTTTCGGCGTTGGCGTCCACCCGCACCTCCGGCAGCGTGGTGGCCGCCGGGGTCTGGGCCATCACCTGGGCCTGCAAAGGAAGCGAGAGGCAACCGGCGAACATGGCGGCGGCGCGGCGGCGACGGGGCGAGATCCTCATTGGAAGAATGGCTGTATTTTGCGATTGATAATGATTCGCATTCTATTCATGAACGAAGCCTGAACAAGTCCCGATGGGCGATGGGCCGCAACAATGCGGCTGGCCGGCTACGATCCGCGGGCCGCCCATCCGGGGCGGAGTCCCCTTCCGGTCGCCTTGCCGCGGTCCCCCAATGCTGCTTCGCTGCCTGGTCCTCGCCCTCGCCTGCCTGCTGTCGGCCTGCGCCGGGCTGCCGGCCGTCCCCGCGTCGCCCTACGTCCCGGCCATCGCGGCCTCGCCGTCCAACGAACTGGGCCGGCTGGCCGCGCCCTTCAACGGCTCGACCGAGGGCCTGTCCGGCGCCCGTGTGCTGGCCCAGGGCGCCTTCGCGCTGGACGCGCGGCTGGAGCTGATCCGGCGCGCCCAGTCCTCGCTCGACCTGCAGTACTACCTGCTGGGCAACGACAAGACCGGCAAGCTGATCCTGCGCGAGCTGCGCGACGCCGCCCGGCGCGGGGTGCGGGTGCGCCTGCTGCTGGACGATTTCTACACGACCAAGCTGGATCCGCTGCTGCTCGGCCTGGCCACCTGGCCGAACGTGGAGATCCGGCTGTTCAACCCCTTCGTGGCCGGGCGCGACCATTCGGCCACCCGCTGGATGGGCTTCGCGGCCGACTTCCGCCGCCTCAACCACCGCATGCACAACAAGCTCTTCATGGCCGACGGTGCTTTCGCGATCGCCGGCGGGCGCAACCTGGCGGACGAGTATTTCCTGCGCAGCGAGGGCGCCAACTTCATCGACCTCGACATGCTGCTGGCGGGACCGGTCGTGACCGAACTGCAGACCATCTTCGACAACTACTGGAACAGCGAGGTGGTCTACCCGCTGCACACCATCGTGCCGGCGATCGACTCGACCGCCGAGCTGCGGGCCGAGTTCGACCGGCGGACCTCGCGCAAGGAAGCGCCGCTGCCCCCGACACCGCCCGAGACCGACATGTTCGGCGACCCGCCGCTCGGCACCCTGATCGCCCAGGGCCGCTTCGAGATGATCCCGGCACGCGCCAACGCGGTGGCGGATTCGCCCACCAAGGCGCTGCAGACCGACGACGGCGAGTGGGCCCGCGAGCGCCGCCCCCCCACCGTGGCCGAGCGCATGCGGGTGCAGCTCGACCAGGCGCGCTTCAGCGTCGACATCGTGTCGCCCTACTTCCTGCCCGGCGAGGAGGGCATGGCGCAGATCGCCCGGCTGCGCGCCCGCGACGTCCAGATGAGCGTCGCCACCAACTCGCTGGCCGACACCGACGAGCCGCTGGTCAACATCAACTACAACAACTACCGCGTCGAGATGCTGCGGCTCGGCGTGCGCCTGTACGAAGTGAGCTCCGAACAGATCAAGCGCAGCCTGAACCTGCGCAAGGTGTTCCGCCAGTCGCGCGGCCGCCTGCACGCCAAGCTGGCGCTGATCGACCGCGAGTGGTCGCTGATCGGCTCGCTCAACTTCGATCCCCGTTCGGCCCACATCAACACCGAACTCGGGGTGCGCCTGGAGAGCTTCGAGGTCGCCCACCGCCTGCTCGATGCCTACCAGGTCGACAATGTCGAAAGCGCGTACGAACTGCGGCTGAAGCCCGGCACCGACAAGATCCAGTGGATCAGCACCGATGGCGAGGACGCGGTCTACGACGACGAGCCCGAGGCCAACATGCTGGTGAAGCTCAAGCTGCTGCTGTTCTCGTGGTTCGTGCCGAGCGACTTGCTCTAGGAGACTGCGGATGCAGGACATCGTCTTCTTGCTCGACGTCGACAACACGCTGCTCGACTTCGATGGCGTGCTCGACGACCTGCGCCGCCGCCTGGTCGACGACCTCGGCCCCGTGGGGGCCGAGCGCTACTGGCGCTGTTTCGAGCAATTGCGCGACGCGTTCGGCTACACCGACTACCTGGGTGCGCTGCAGCACTATCGCCTGGGCGAGCCCGGCGACCGGATGAGCGACCCCCGGCTGCTGCAGCTT
Source organism: Variovorax davisae (assembly GCF_030316845.1). Lineage (GTDB taxonomy): Bacteria > Pseudomonadota > Gammaproteobacteria > Burkholderiales > Burkholderiaceae_C > Variovorax > Variovorax davisae. Next base: position 269,753 of record NZ_JASZYS010000002.1, on the reverse strand, counting down.
TCGAGCTTCCTGCTCGACTATCCCTTCGCCGAACGGCTCTACCCCGGCGCCCTGCAGGTCATCACCCATCTGCAGCGCTTCGGCCTGCCGGTGATCCTGTCGGATGGCGACGTGGTGTTCCAGCCGCGCAAGGTGCAGCGCTCGGGCCTCTGGCGGGCGGTCGAGGGGCGGGTGCTGATCTACGTCCACAAGGAGCTGATGCTCGATGCGGTGCAAAAGCGCTATCCGGCCCGCCACTACGTGATGGTCGACGACAAGCCGCGAATCCTCTCGGCGATGAAGGCCGGATGGGGTGAGCGGCTCACCACGGTCTTTCCTCGCCAGGGCCAGTACGCGCTCGCCCCGCAGGCGTTCGCCGGCCAACCGGCCCCGGACATCACCATCGAGCGCATCGCCGATCTGTGCGCATGGCCCATCCTTTGAGACACTCGGGCATTGCCCAGGAGAGCATTCATGGCCTCACGACTCAGCCCCCTTGCCGGCCGACCGGCCCCCCCGGACAGCCTCATCGACGTCGACGCGCTGCGCGCCGCCTACCTCGCCGAGCGCCCCGACCCGGGGGTCGCGACCGAACGCGTCGCCTTCGGCACTTCGGGCCATCGCGGCTGCGCCTTCGAGCGTTCGTTCAACGAATGGCACGTGCTGGCCATGACCCAGGCGATCTGCGACCACCGCCGGGCGCAGGGCATCGACGGGCCGCTCTACCTCGGCATCGACACGCACGCGCTGTCGGCGCCCGCGGCCGCCAGCGCGCTCGAGGTGCTGGCCGCCAACGGCGTCGAGGTGATGCTGGCCAGCGGTGACGAATTCACGCCGACACCCGCGCTCTCGCATGCCATCCTCGGCTACAACCGCGGCCGCACCAGCGGCCTGGCCGACGGCATCGTGGTCACGCCCTCGCACAACCCGCCGCGCGACGGCGGCTTCAAGTACAACCCGCCCAACGGCGGACCGGCCGGCCAGGACATCACGGGCCCGGTGCAGGAGGCGGCCAATGGCTTCCTCGAGAAAGGCCTCGCGGGCGTGCGCCGGATGCCGCACGACAAGGCCCTCAAGGCGGCCACCACGCACCGCCACGACTTCCTGGCCGCCTACGTGGCCGACCTGGGCAATGTCATCGACATGGACCTGATCCGTGAAGCGGGCGTGCGCATGGGCGTCGATCCGCTCGGCGGCGCCGGCGTCCACTACTGGGGCGCAATCGCCGAGCGCTACCGGATCGACCTCAGCGTGGTCAGCGAGACGGTCGACCCCCGCTTCGCCTTCATGACGCTCGACTGGGACGGCCAGATCCGCATGGACCCGTCGTCGACCTACGCGATGCAGCGGTTGCTCGACATCAAGGACCGCTTCGACGTCGGCGTCGCCTGCGACACCGACCACGACCGCCATGGCATCGTCACCCGCAGCGCCGGCCTGCTGCAGCCCAACCACTACCTGTCGGTCGCGATCGACTGCCTGTTCCGCCACCGCCCGCAGTGGGGCGCCGATGCGGCGGTCGGCAAGACTGTGGTCTCGACGCGGCTGATCGATGCGCTGGCCAAGCGGCTCGGCCGCCGCCTCTACGAAGTGCCGGTGGGCTTCAAGTGGTTCGTGGAAGGCCTGGTCGACGGCTCGCTCGGCTTCGTCGGCGAGGAAAGCGCCGGCGCCACCTTCCTGCGCCGCGACGGTGCGGTCTGGACCACCGACAAGGACGGCATCACCGCGGCGCTGCTGGCCGGCGAGATCACCGCCCGCACCGGCCGCGACCCCGGCGCGCTCTACGCCGAATTGGCGAACGAGTTCGGCAACCCGGTCTCGAACCGCATCGATGCACCGGCCAGCCGGCAGCAGAAAAAACAGCTGTCGGCGCTGAGCCCGCAGCAACTGCACGCCACCGAGCTGGCCGGCGAGCCGATCGAGAGCGTGCTCAGCCATGCCCCCGGGAATGGCGGTGCGATCGGGGGCATCAAGGTGATCGCGCAGAACGGCTGGTTCGCCGCCCGGCCGTCGGGCACGGAGGACATCTACAAGATCTACGGCGAGAGCTTCCGCGGCGCCGAGCACCTGGAACGGATCCTGGCCGAGGCCCAGACCATCGTCGACGCGGCGATCTCGCCGACGTCCTGAAACCAAGACAAGCGGAGGATGCAGCCGCCGGCCATCGCCTACACCGAAGCCATGGCGCCCGCGCTATGAACGGCTTTTAAAGTTGCGGAGACCTCATGAATCTCGACTCACTGGTCAAGACCGTCAAGGATGCGGACGCCAACCGGCCCGACCTGCCGGGCGAGCACCTGATCGTGCTGGGCGTCGGCCTGCTGCTGATGATGGCCACGGGCCGCAGCCGGTCGCTGATCGGCAAGGCGCTGATCGGCGCCGCGGCGGGCGCCTTCATCGGCCGCGCAGCCAGCGGCACGGGCGGCGTCGCGCGGCTGGCGGCGCTGCTGCGGCCCGGCGCCCCGCGCGGCTGAAACGCCCGGGCGCGAACCCGGACCACCGTCGGCGGTGGTTCGGTCCGCCAGTTGCCGTTCGCGGATCAATGCCGCGAAGTTTCCGGTCCCGTGCTCGCCCTAGAACAAGACTGCAGTGTTCGACGCCAGCGTGCGGACGGCTCGTTTTCGGCGCGAGATACCCGAGCCCGGCACGGCTCGATGCCCCTGCAAAAACGGTCCCTGCGCCTTGAAATGGCCCAAAACACCCTTATGATTAGCACTCGTTGCAGTTGAGTGCTAACAGCGCCGTCTGCCCAACGATGTGGTATCGGCACAACGCCGACGCCCGACCCAACCCCGTTCCCATCAGGAGATGCAAGCAATGAAACTTCGTCCTTTGCACGATCGCGTGATCGTCAAGCGCATTGAAAGCGAAACCAAGACCGCCTCGGGCATCGTGATCCCCGACAACGCCGCCGAAAAGCCCGATCAAGGCGAAGTGCTGGCTGTCGGTCCTGGCAAGAAGAACGACAAGGGCGACCTGATCGCACTGAACATCAAGGTCGGCGACCGCGTCCTGTTCGGCAAGTACAGCGGCCAGACCGTTAAGGTCGATGGCGACGAACTGCTGGTCATGAAGGAAGACGACCTGTTCGCGGTCGTCGAGAAGTAAGCCCTTCTCCCTTCCACCCCCCAATCAACTGAATCTCGGAGAAATCTCATGGCAGCAAAAGACGTAGTCTTCGGCGGCGAAGCCCGCGCGCGCATGGTCGAGGGTGTCAACATCCTCGCCAACGCAGTCAAAGTGACCCTGGGCCCCAAGGGCCGCAACGTGGTGCTCGAGCGCTCCTTCGGCGCCCCCACCGTGACCAAGGACGGCGTGTCGGTCGCCAAGGAAATCGAACTCAAGGACAAGCTCCAGAACATGGGCGCCCAGCTCGTGAAGGAAGTGGCTTCCAAGACCTCGGACAACGCCGGTGACGGCACCACCACCGCGACCGTGCTGGCACAAGCCATCGTTCGCGAAGGCTTCAAGCTGGTCGCCGCCGGCATGAACCCGATGGACCTGAAGCGCGGCATCGACAAGGCGGTCACCGCCCTGGTCGCCGAGCTGAAGAAGGCTTCGAAGGCCACCACCACCTCGAAGGAAATCGCGCAAGTCGGCTCGATCTCGGCCAACAGCGACGAAACCATCGGCAAGCTCATCGCTGACGCGATGGACAAGGTCGGCAAGGAAGGCGTGATCACCGTCGAAGACGGCAAGTCGCTCGACAGCGAACTCGACGTCGTCGAAGGCATGCAGTTCGACCGCGGCTACCTGTCGCCCTACTTCATCAACAACCCCGAAAAGCAATCCGCGATTCTGGACAACCCCTTCGTGCTGCTGTTCGACAAGAAGATCAGCAACATCCGCGACCTGCTCCCCACGCTGGAACAAGTCGCCAAGGCCGGCCGTCCGCTCTTGATCATTGCCGAGGAAGTCGAAGGCGAAGCCCTGGCAACGCTGGTCGTGAACACGATCCGCGGCATCCTGAAGGTCGTGGCCGTCAAGGCCCCTGGCTTCGGCGACCGCCGCAAGGCCATGCTGGAAGACATCGCCATCCTGACGGGCGGCAAGGTCATCGCTGAAGAAGTGGGCCTGACCCTCGAGAAGGTGACCCTGGCCGACCTCGGCCAGGCCAAGCGCATCGAAGTGGGCAAGGAAAACACCATCATCATCGACGGCTCCGGCGCTGCTGGCGACATCGAAGCCCGCGTGAAGCAAGTGCGCGTGCAGATCGAAGAAGCGACCAGCGACTACGACCGCGAAAAGCTGCAAGAACGCGTGGCCAAGCTGGCCGGCGGCGTGGCAGTGATCAAGGTCGGCGCTGCCACCGAAGTCGAAATGAAGGAAAAGAAGGCCCGCGTCGAAGACGCCCTGCACGCCACCCGCGCTGCAGTGGAAGAAGGCGTGGTTGCCGGTGGTGGCGTGGCCCTGCTGCGCGCCAAGCAAGCCGTGGGCGACAAGCTCAAGGGCGACAACGCTGACCAGGACGCCGGCATCAAGCTGGTGCTCAAGGCCATCGAAGCGCCCCTGCGCGAGATCGTCAACAACGCCGGTGGCGAAGCCTCGGTGGTGGTGAACGCCGTGCTGGCCGGCAAGGGCAACTACGGCTTCAACGCCGCCAACGACACCTACGGCGACATGCTCGAGCTGGGCATCCTGGACCCGACCAAGGTGACCCGCACCGCACTGCAGAACGCCGCTTCGGTGTCCTCGCTGCTGCTGACGACCGAAGCCATGGTCGCCGACGCACCGAAGGAAGAAGCCGGTGCCGGCGGCGGCATGCCCGACATGGGTGGCATGGGCGGCATGGGCGGCATGGGCATGTAATCGCCCCCCGGCGCCAAGCCAATCCAAAAAGCCCCGCAGCTCGCGCTGCGGGGCTTTTTTTCGTTCCGGCGCTGGCGCGGCTTCAGATGCCGGCGGGCATGGCGCCGGACGGCGGCCCGTAGGCGTTCGACTCGGCCTGGCTGGGCTGGACCATGAAGTAGAGCAGCACCAGGGTGCCGATCACCGGCACCAGCCCGAGCAGCAGGAACCAGGCGCTGCGGCCCACGTCATGCAGGCGCCGCGCGCCGACCGCCAGCAGGGGCAGCAGGAACGCCAGCACCACCAGGTAGTACAGGAACTCGTGGATGAAGCCCGCCACGAAGGCCGAGATGACATAGGCCAGGATGAACCACCAGTATTCGGGCCGGGTCGCCCGGCCGGAGAACTCGACGTACTTGCGAAAGCAGGTCTGGACCGCCTGTTGAAAGTTCATGCGCAACTCCTCTTGATGTTTTCCCACGGGACAACCCCGGGACCATCATATCGAGCAGGCCGCCGCCGATGATGACGAAAGCCAAGGACGCGGCTAGGCGCGCGGGCGAAGCCGCGCCAGCAGGCCGGCCGTGGAAGCGTCCAGCCCCGCCGCGTCGCCCGACGCCAGCCGCGGCTCGATGTCCCGCGCCAGCACCTTGCCGAGCTCGACGCCCCACTGGTCGAAGCTGTTGATGCCCCAGAGCGCGCCGCTGGTGAACACCCGGTGCTCGTAGAGGGCCAGGAAGGCGCCGAGCGACTCCGGCGTCAGCTGCTCGAAGACGAAGAAGGTGCTCGGCCGGTTGCCGGGAAAATTCTTGTGGCCGCCGGCGTCGCGCTGGCCGAGCATGAGCGCCTGCGCCTGCGCCAGCGCATTGGCCAGCAGCTTGGAATGATGGCCGGGCAGATCGTGCGCCGCGTCGCGCACCGCGATGAATTCGAGCGGCGTCACGTCGGTGCCCTGGTGCAGCATCTGGAAATACGCATGCTGCCCGTTGGTGCCGGGCTCGCCCCACAGCACCGGCGAGGTGCCGAAGGTGAGCAGCTGGCCGGCCATGTCGACCTGCTTGCCGTTGCTTTCCATCTCGAGCTGCTGCAAGTAGGCCGGCAGGCGCTTCAGCGCGCTGTGGTAGGGCGCGATGCTGCGGGTCGTGAAACGGTGGAAATTGCGATACCAGACGTCGAGCAGGCCGAGCCGCACCGGCAGGTTCTGCGCCAGCGGGGCGGTGCGGAAATGCTCGTCCATCGCATGGGCGCCGGCCAGCAGGCCGCGGAAGCCGTCGGCACCGATGGCCAGCGCGATCGGCAGGCCGATCGCCGACCACATCGAATAGCGGCCGCCGACCCAGTCCCAGAAGCCGAAGGTGGTGTCGATGCCGAAGGCCTTCGCGGCCGCGACGTTGGTGGTGAGCGCCGCGAAGTGGCGCGCGATGTCGACGCCGCCCGATTGCTCGAACCAGCGCTTGGCCGACTGGGCGTTGGCCATGGTCTCGGCGGTGGTGAAGGTCTTCGAGGCGATCAGGAACAGCGTGTGCTCGGGCGCCAGCCCGCGCAGGATCCCAGCCAGCTCGTGGCCGTCGACGTTCGAGACGAAATGAAAGCGCTTGCCCGGCGCGACGAACTGGTCGAGCGCCAGCACCGCCATCTGCGGCCCGAGGTCGGAGCCGCCGATGCCGATGTTGACGACGTCGGTGATGGTCGAGTCCGAGCGCACCTTCTCGGCGTAGGCGAGCATCGCGTCCAACGTGGCCTGGACGTCGCCGAAGGCCCCGGCCAGGTCGCCGGCCACCGGCGCGGAGGCCGGGCGGCGCAGCAAGGTATGGAGCACCGCGCGGTCTTCGGTCGCGTTGATGTGGCGGCCCGCGAACATCGCGTCGCGGTGCGCCTCCAGACCGGTTTCGCGCGCCACGTCGAGCAGCAACTGCTCGGTGCGCGCATCGAGCAGGTTCTTCGACAAGTCGGCGAAGACGTGCGGTGCCGACTGGCTCAACGCCGCGAAACGCCCCGGATCGCCGGCGAAGGCCTGGCGGATGTCGAAGCCCAGGCCGATGCTGTCGTAATGCTTCTGGAGCGCGGCCCAGGCCGCCGTGCCGTCGCAGCGAATGCGGGTCATCACGCCTCCATCAGCTTTTCGAGCTTCACCGCGTCGGCGGCGAAGGCGCGGATGCCTTCGGCCAGCTTCTCGGTGGCCATGGCGTCCTCGTTCAGCGCGAAGCGAAACCCGGCCTGGTCGAGCGACACCTTCGGGATCTCCAGGCGCTGGGCCGCCTCGGCGTCGAGCGCGTGGGCGAGCGGGGCCTCGCTGGCGGCCAGCTCGGCCAGCAGTTCGGGGCTGATGGTCAGCAGGTCGCAGCCGGCCAGCGCGGCGATCTGGCCGACGTTGCGGAAGCTGGCGCCCATCACCTCGGTCGCGATGTCGTTCTTCTTGTAGTAGTCGAAGATCTGGCGCACCGATTGGACGCCCGGGTCGTTGGCCCCCGCATTGGCGGCCTCGTTCCACTGACTGGCCTGCGACTTCTTGTGCCAGTCGTAGATGCGGCCGACGAAGGGCGAGATCAGCTGCACCCGGGCGGCCCCGCAGGCCACTGCCTGGGCGAAGGAGAACAGCAGCGTCAGGTTGCAGTGGATGCCCTTCTGCTCGAGCTGGCGCGCCGCCTCGATGCCTTCCCAGGTCGAGGCGATCTTGATCAGCAGGCGCTTGGCGACATCGACGCCCTCGGCCCGATAGAGCGCGACGATGCGCTCGGCCCGGTCGATGGTCGCCTGGGTGTCGAAGCTCAGGCGCGCATCGACCTCGGTCGACACCCGGCCCGGGATGATCGACAGGATCTCGGTGCCGAAGCGCACCAGCAGGCGGTCGATGACCTCGTCGATCGGTTTCCCCTTGTGCTTCTTGACCACCTCGTCCAACAGGGGACGGTAATCGGCCTTCTGGACCGCCTTCAGGATCAGCGACGGATTGGTGGTCGCGTCCTGCGGCTTGAACTGGGCGAGCTGGCGGAAATCACCGGTGTCTGCGACCACGGTGGTCCATTGGCGGAGGGCATCGAGTTGGTTCATGCGGCCATTATCCCGCCGCAGCACTACATGGCGTGTGGTCCGTGACTGACGCGGCGCCCGCTTGACGCCCGCTAGGCTCGCCATTCGATTGATCGCTTTCCCGGAGAAATCCCATGCCCTACCGCCCGCCCCGTGCAACGCCGCCCGCCGCCTTCGACGACCGCGTCCACAGCGCCTCGATCGGAACCCTTGCGACGGCCTTCTGCGTCGGCGGCGCCCTGACCCTGCTGGCCCTCTCCGGTTCCCGCACGGCGCGGGCCCAGCCCCTCGCCGGCCCGGCCGATGGCGCGCCCCTGATGCGCGCACCGCTGCAGGTGGTGGCGCCGGTCGACCTCAAGCGCTATGCCGGGCTGTGGCACGAGCAGGCGCGGCTGCCCAACCGGTTCCAGAAACAATGTACCGGCGCCGTCTCGGCCGAGTACACGCCGCTGGAGGACGGCAGCGTCGAGGTGCGCAACCGCTGCATCCTGGCCGACGGCAGCTTCGACGAATCCGTGGGATCGGCGCGCGCCGTGCCGGTCGCCGGCCAACCGGGCGCCGGCCGCCTCGAAGTTCGCTTCGCGCCCGAGTGGCTCGGCTGGCTGCCGCTGGTCTGGGGCGACTACTGGATCCTCAAGCTCGACCGCGACTACCAGGTGGCGCTGGTCGGCACGCCGAACCGCAGGTACCTCTGGGTGCTGTCGCGGGCGCCGCGGCTCGACGACGCCGCGCTGCAGGCCGAACTGGACTACGCCCGCACGCTGGGCTTCGACGTCGACAAGGTCGAGCTGACCGGCAGGTAGCCGGCCAGTTGCGCCGGCAAGGCGGCGGGCCGCTCGCAGTGGATGGCCTGCCAACCGAGTTCGCGCGCCGCCAATACATTGGCCAGCGAGTCGTCGATGAAGACGGTGTGCCCGGCCGCGAGGCGGTACTGCGCGGCGAGCAGCTCATAGATCTCGCGCTGCGGCTTGATCATCTGGACGTCGCCCGAGAAGATGCCGCCGTCGAACCATTGGAAGAAGGGATGCCGGTACTCCAGCACCCGGGCGTAGGGCGACGGCATGTTCGACAGGTAGTACAGCCGCAGGTCCTCGCCGGCGTCGCGACGCGCCCGCAGGCCCGCCAGCAGTTCGACCGTGACGGCGATCGGCTCCAGCCGCTCGCCCATGGGCGCCAGCACTTCGCTCAGGCGGTCGGCCGGCAGCGCCAGCCGCAGCGCCATGCGGCCGATGGCATCGTCCAGGCTGTGGGTGCCGCGGTCGAAGCCCAGCCAATCCTCGTGATGGAACATCTGGCGCGCCAGCGCATGCGCGGCCTCGGCGGTGGGCGCGTGGGGCGCCAGCTGGTTCTGGACAAGGGCGACGGGCTCCCAGGTGAGGAGCACGGCTCCGAGATCAAAAACGACATTCATGCGGCAATGGGAACGACGGAAACGCCATGGCTGGCGAGGGACAGGGTGGTCTGCGCACCGGCGGCCAGCGGCCGCGTGAGGTCGGACGACACCACGAACACCGGGCCCAGCGCGGTGTCGAAAGCATATTCGTAAAAACTGCCCAGGTAGGCCGCCTTGCGCAGCGTCGCGGGCAGACCGATGGCGGCGCCGATCAGCCAGGCCTCGGGGCGCACCGCGACCTTGACGAAGCCCGGTGCCACGTCGTAGCGCGGCGCCAAGGTCAATGGGCCCAGTTCGACCCGCCCCTCGGGCGTCGCGAGGGCCGGGAACACCATCGCCTCCCCCATGAAGCCGGCGACGAATTCGCTGCGTGGATGACCGTAGAGGTCCTCTGGCGTGCCCTGCTGCGCGATCACGCCGTGGTCCATCACGATGATCTGGTCGCTGACCGCGAGCGCCTCGCTCTGGTCGTGGGTGACGTAGGCGACCGTCAACTGCAACCTTTGCTGCAGGTTGCGGATCTCCTCGCGCATCTCGCGGCGCAGCCGGGCGTCGAGGTTGGACAGCGGCTCGTCGAACAGCAGCACCGCCGGCTCCAGCACCAGCGCCCGCGCCAGGGCGACGCGCTGCTGCTGGCCGCCCGAGAGTTCGCTCGGCAGCCGCTGGTCGAAATCGACCAGCCCGACGCCCCTGAGCGCCTCGCGGGCACGCGCCGCCGCCTCGGGCTTGCGCAGGCCGCTCATGCGCAGGCCGTAGCCGACGTTCTCGATCACGTTCATGTGCGGGAACAGCGCGTAGCTCTGGAACATCATGCTGACGTTGCGCTCGGCCGGCCCCAGCGTGGTGACGTCGCGCCCGCCCATGAGGATGGTGCCCGAGGTCGGCGACTCGAGCCCTGCGATCATGCGCAGGGTGGTGGTCTTGCCGCAGCCCGAGGGCCCGAGGATGGTGGTGAGCGTGCCCGCGGGCACCTCGAAGCTGATGCCCTTGACGGCCAGCGGCGCCTTCGCATTGCTGCCGTAGCGCTTGGTGATGTTGCGCAGTTCGATGCCCTGGCTCATGTGTGCTCCGTGTTCAATGGGCGGCGACCGCGATGCTCGGCACGCCCTGCCTGCGCCGCCCCAGCTTGCGCTCGCCGACCAGCAGTTGCACCGCCGCGATCGCGACCGACATCAGGATCATCAGCACGGTGCAGTAGGCCAGCGCGATGCCGTAGTCGCCGTTGCCGACCCGGCCGATGATGTAGGTGGTCGCCAGCTCGTTCTCGGCCGTGACCAGGAAGATCACCGCGCTGACCGTGGTCATCGCCCGCACGAAGCTGTAGACCAGCGCCGCCACCAGGGCCGGCTTCAGCAGCGGCAGCACCACCTTGAACAGCGTCTGCGAGGTCGAGGCCCGCAGCATCAGCGAGGCCTCGTCGAGCGAGCGGTCGAGCTGCTTGAAGGCCGCCGTGCCCGCGCGCACGCCGACCGGCAGGTTCCGGAACATGAAGCACAGCACGATGATCAGGCCGGTTCCGGTGAGCTCCAGCGGCGGCACATTGAAGGCCAGGATGTAGCTCACGCCGAGCACCGTGCCGGGAATCGCGAAGGCCAGCAGGGCCGCGAACTCGAATGCGCCCTGCCCCTTGAACTCGTTGCGCGCCAGCAGCCAGGCGATCAGCAGGCCGAGCCCCGCGGTCAGCGGCGCCGAGATGCCGGCGAGCTTGACCGTGGTGATCAGCGAATTCCACGCCGTGCCGGCCCAGACGATGCCGAACTGCCCCCATTCGAGCGCGAACGCGGTCTTGAAATGGTTCAGCGTGAAGGTGTAGTCGCGGCCCCAGGTCTGGACGAAGCCGCCCGCGAAGGCGAACAGGTAGACCACCACCGTGAAGGCGATCCATGGCAGCGCGATGCCGTAGATGGTGCGGCGCACGCCGGCGGGCAGCGCCATCGCGATGCCGGCGTCGCCCTTGCCGCTGACCGTGGTGTAGTTCTGCTTGCCGAGCACGGCGCGCTGGAGCGCGAACACCCCGAGCGCGAACAGCGTCAGCACCCAGGCCAGCGAGGCGGCGCGGCCCTGGTCGTACTGGGCGCCGACGATGGCGAAGAAGATGTCGGTCGACAGCACCGAGAACTGGCCGCCCACCACCACCGGATTGCCGAAGTCCGCGATGCTCTCGATGAAGCCGACCAGGAAGGCGTTGGCGAGCCCGGGCTTGAGCAGCGGCAGGGTGACGGTGAAGAAGGTGCGGCGGCGGTCGGCGCGCAGCATCTGCGCCGCCTCCTCGAGGCTGGGCGCGACGCCCTGCACCACGCCGCGCATGATCATGAAGGCGATCGGCGTGAAGGCGAACAGCTGCGCCACCAGCACGCCCGGCATGCCGTAGAACCAGCGCGTGGGCTCGATGCCGAAGGCGCTCTCGAGCAGCTGGTTGACGACGCCGGCGCGCCCGAACAGCAGGATCAGGCCGAGCCCGACCACGAACGGCGGCGTGATGATCGGCAGCAGCGCCAGCACCCGCAGCGGCCCCTGCCAGCGCCGGCTGCCGCGCTCGGCCATCAGCGCCATCAGCGTGCCGAGGAAGGTGGTGCCGGCGGCCGTCAGCAAGGCCAGCACCAGCGTGTTCCAGGCCACGCCGCAGCGCACGCCGCCGGCCAGGCAGCCCAGGCCCCAGACCCGCTCGGTGCCGATGCGCGCCACGAAGGCCGCGAAGGACGCGCGGCCGTCCTCGTCCAGGAAGGCGCCGGCCAGCGCCTTGCTCACCGGGTAGGCGATGAACAGCGCCATCAGCACGCCGCAGCCGACCACCGCGCCGGAGACGAACAGGTCGCCCTTGAAGAAGCCGAGCCGCGCCAGCCCGAAGGCGGCGAGCAGGATCAGTGCCGAGAGCGCGATGAAGCCGCCGGCGCCGATGCCGAACTGGTTGACCGGCAGCTCGCCGAGCTGGGCATTGAGAACCGGCAGGTTCCAGCCGCGGGCGCCGATCAGGAAGGCGCTGAGCGCCAGGCCGATCGCGCCGACCGCGCCGCCCACCAGCAGCAGCCGGCCCTGGCCGCGGCCGGCGGGCAACAGGCCTCCCAGCACGCAGATCGCCAGCCCGAACAACCCGATCCAGAGCCAGCTGCGGTCCTGCAGCAGTGCCTGCATGACGCCGTTGGCGCCTTCGGCGGAACCGAAGACCTGCGGCAGCGCCTCCCACCAGCTGGTGTCCTGGATCGCATACCAAGGCAGCACGAGGTAGGCCAGCAGCCCCGCCGCGATGCAGGTCCAGACCGGGGCATTGGGGCGCCGGGAAGACATGCTCTCAGCGCGGCAGCGAGTTGACGTCCTTCTCCCAGCGCGCGATCAGGCGTTTGCGTTCGCCGCTGGCGCCGTACTTGGCGTAGTCGTAGTCGATCATCTTGATCTTCTTGAAGTCCGGCACGTTGCCATCGACCGGCGTTGCCTTGTTCGACGGCAGCTGGAACTGCTTGGCCGCGGCGCCGAAGGTCTGGGCCTGCGGCGTCAGCGCCCATTCGTAGAACTTCTTGGCCTCGGCCAGGTTGCGCGCGCCCTTGATGATGCTCATCGAGCCGATCTCGGCGCCCGTGCCTTCGGACGGCGTCACGGTCTCGACCGGAAAGCCCTGCATCCGCTCCTGCGGCGCATCGTGGACGAAGCTGATCGACACCGCGGTCTCGCCGCGCGCCACCGCCTTGATCGGGCCGGTGCCCGAGCGCGTGTACTGGCCCACGTTCTTGTGCAGGCCCTTGAGATACTCGAAGGCCTTGTCCTCGCCCATCAGCTGGACCAGGGTCGCGATCATCGTGTAGGCGGTGCCGCTGGAGGCCGGGTTGGCCACCTGGATGTCGCCCTTGTACTCGGGCTTGAGCAGGTCGGCCCAGCTGCGCGGCACGGCCAGCTTCTTCTTCGCGAGCAGTTCGGTGTTGTAGCCGAAGCCCAGCGGCCCGGAGTAGATGCCGACCGTCTTCCAGCCCGACTGCTGGGCCTGCTGCTGGGCCCACGGATAGAGCTGCGGCAGGCTGGGCGACTTGTATTCGAGCGTCAGGCCCGATTCGGCCGCCTGCAGATGCGGGTCGCCGGTGCCGCCGAACCAGACGTCGGTCTTGGGGTTCTCCTTTTCGGCGATCAGCTGCGCCAGCGCCTCGCCCGAGCCCTTGAGCGACATGTTGAGCTTGACGCCGGTGGTGCGCGCGTAGACCGTCGCAATCATGTTGCACCATTCGGCCTGCACCGAGCAGATGACGTTGACGGTCTGGGCCGAGGCGGCGCCGGTGGCGCCCAGCAGCGCAGCCGCCGCGGTCATCGCGAAAATTTTCTTCATCAGGACCCTGCTCCAGAGTAATAAGGCCCTCCCTGTTTCGTTTCAGCTTAGCGTGTAGTCATCGTTGCAACGATCGGTACAAGTACCATTCGCTGAAAGCCGCATGCTCGGCCCTCCACAACTACACGGATGTATCCATGAGTTTCGACCTCGTCCTCTTTGGCGGCACCGGTGACCTCGCATGGCGCAAGCTGATGCCGGCCCTGTTCCAGGCCTTCCGCCACGGCAGCCTGCCCGAAGGCGGGCGCATCATCGGCGTGGCGCGCGACGACCTCAGCGACGATGCCTACCGCGCGCTGATCCAGTCGCGCTTCGCGGCGGTCGAGGGCGCCAAGCGGCCCTCGCCCGAGGAGTTCAAGAAGTTCGCCGCCATGCTGTACTTCCAGCGCATGGACCTCTCGAAGCCCGAGGACTATGCCAAGCTCGCCGAACTGCTGAAGCAGCGCAATGCCGACACCGTCGTGATGTACCTCGCGACCGCGCCCGGGCTCTTCACCCAGGCGGTCGAACAGCTGGCCGTGGCCGGGCTCAACGGCCCGCACGTGCGGCTGGTGCTCGAGAAGCCGCTCGGCCATGACCTGGCGTCGAACCGTGAGATCAACAGCGCGGTGCGCAAGGTGCTGACCGAGCAGCAGGTGTTCCGCATCGACCACTACCTGGGCAAGCCCTCGGTGCAGAACCTGTTCGCGATGCGCTTCGGCAATGCGCTGTTCGAACCGATCTGGCGGCGCGAATACATCGCCAACATCCAGATCACGATCGCGGAGGACCTCGGCGTCGAGAAGCGCGGCGCCTTCTACGACCAGACCGGCGCACTGCGCGACATGGTGCAGAACCATGCGCTGCAGCTGGTCTGCGCGATCGGCATGGAACCGCCGATCAACGCCCATGCCGACGCCATCCGTGACGAGAAGCTCAAGGTGCTGCGGGCGCTCAAGCCCTGGAGCGCCGAATCGATCGGGATGCACGCGATCCGCGGCCAGTACACGGCCGGCACCGCCTACGGCGAGCGCGTCCAGGGCTACCGCGACGAGCCCGGTGTCGACCCCGAGAGCCGCACCGAGACCTTCGTCGCGCTGCGCACCGAGATCGCCAACTGGCGCTGGGCCGGCGTGCCGCTCTACATCCGCACCGGCAAGCGGCTGGGTTCGCGCGACGCCCGCATCGAGATCAGCTTCCGCCAGACGCCGCACGCGATCTACCGCGCACCCACCAATGCGGTCAACAAGCTGGTGATCAACCTGCAACCCAAGGACGGGCTCGAGCTGCACATGCTGGCCCAGGCGCAGGACAAGCGCCAGCGCAACGGCAACCGGCACGCCGGCCCGCAACTGGCACCGGTGCAGCTCGATCTCGACTTCGACAAGCGCTTCGGCACCGAGCGCGTCGGCGCCTACGAGCGGCTGCTGCTCGATGTCATCGACGGCCGGCTGAACCTGTTCGTGCGCAGCGACGAGCAGGAAGAAGCCTGGCGCTGGGTCGAGCCGCTGATCGACAGCTGGGCATCGGACGGGGCGCCGCGTCCGTATGCCGCCGGCACCTGGGGCCCGAGCGCGTCGAGCGCGATGATCGCCCGCGACGGCTACGCCTGGGGCGAAGAGCAATAGGTTGGCCCCCAGGTTGGCTCACTTCGTGTAGCCGCCCACCCCCTGCCGGGGGCAACACCAGCGGCCCGGCAAAGCCGATTCCGCGGTGTTCCACGAGGGGCCAGGCTGCGCCGACCTCGCAATGCACCGGCAGCGGATCAGTCTCTGTTTTCTTCCACCGCGTGGCAGGCCACCTGCACGCCGCGTAGCATCTGCAGCAGGGGCCGCTCGGTCTTGCAGCGCTCGTTGGCCAGCGGGCAGCGCGGATGGAAGGTGCAGCCGCTCGGCGGGTTCAAGGGGTTCGGCACCTCGCCCTGCACCGGCGTGCGGCGGCGGCCGGTGTGCTTCATCTGCGGGATCGCGTCGAGCAGCATCCGGGTGTAGGGGTGTTGCGGCGTGGCGAACAGCTGCGACTTGTCCGCCACCTCCACCAGCCGCCCGAGGTACATCACGCCGACCTGGTCGGCCACGTGCCGCACCACCGCCAGGTTGTGCGAGATGAAGAGGTAGGTCAGGCCCTGCGCGCGCTGCAGGTCCTTCATGATGTTGAGCACCTGCGCCTGCACGCTGACGTCGAGCGCCGAGGTCGGCTCGTCGCAGACCAGGAACTCGGGCTGGGTCGCCAGCGCCCGCGCGATCGAGATCCGCTGCCGCTGGCCGCCGGAGAACTGGTGCGGGTACTTCACCATGTCGAGCGGGCTCAGTCCGACCGACTGCAGCAGCTCGCCCACGCGTGCCTTGAGCGCCGGGCCTTCCTTCAGGATGCCGTGCTCGCGCAGCGGCTCGCCGACGATGTCCTCGACGATCCAGCGCGGGTTGAGGCTCGCGTAGGGGTCCTGGAAGATCATCTGCACCCGCCGGCGCAGCACGCGCCCCGCGGGGGTCTTGAAGGCGGCGTGCGCATCCTGGCCGTCGAACTGCATGCCGCCGCGGGTCGGCTCGTAGAGGCCGACCAGCAGGCGCGCCACCGTGCTCTTGCCGCAGCCGGACTCGCCCACCAGCGCCAGCGTCTTGCCGCGCTCGATCGAGAAGCTCACGCCGTCGACCGCCTTCAGCTGCACGCGCGGCTTGCGTTCGAGCACCCGGTTGAGCCAGGGCGGCGAGACGTCGAAGCTCTTCGCCAGGTCGTGCGCCTGGACCAGTGCCGTCATGCCATGCCCCCGTAGGCCGGCGACGCGGTGTGCACCTCGTGCAGCCAGCAGGCGGCGCGCGTCGCGCCGGCATTGAACAGCTCCGGCCGCTCGGCCAGGCAATGGTCGAACACCCGCGGGCAACGCGGGTTGTAGGCGCAGCCGCGCGGGATCGCGTTGAGGCGCGGCATCGCGCCATCGATCTGGTTCAGGCGTTCGCGGTCCATCGTCATGTCGGGAATGGCGGCCATCAGGCCCGCGGTGTAGGGATGGGCGGGCTGGTGGATCACCTCGTGCACCGGCCCGATCTCGGCCACCCGGCCCGCATACATCACGGCCACGCGGTCGCAGGTCTCGGCGATCACGCCCATGTCGTGCGTGATCAGCATCACGGCGGCGCCGCGATCCTTGCAGATGCCCTTGAGCAGTTCGATGATCTGCGCCTGGATCGAGACGTCGAGCGCCGTGGTCGGCTCGTCGGCGACGATCAGCTTCGGCTCGGCCGCCAGCGCCAGCGCGATCACCACCCGCTGCCGCATGCCGCCCGAGAACTGGTGCGGGAAGTGGTCGATGCGCTGTTCCGCCGCCGGGATGCCCGTGTCCTGCAGGAGGCCGATGGCGCGCCGGCGCGCCTCGGCCTCGCCGACCGGCAGGTGCGCGCGGATGGTCTCCATCAGCTGCCGGCCCACGGTGTACAGCGGATTCAGCGAGGTCAGCGGGTCCTGGAAGATCGCGCCGATCTTGCGCCCGCGGATGTGGCGCATCGCCTCGTGGCCCAGGTTGTCGATGCGCTGCCCTTCGAGCAGGATCTCGCCGCCGGCCACGCGGCCCGGCGGCTCCAGCAGGCCGATGATGGCGGCACCGGTGAGCGACTTGCCGGCACCGGATTCACCGACCACGCCGAGGATCTCGCCCGGGGCGATCTCGAAGGAGATGTCGTCCAGCGCGCGCAGCGTGCCGCGGCGGTGCGGGAATTCGACGACCAGGTTCCTGACTTGAAGAAGGCTCATATCAGCGCAGTCTCGGGTTGAGCGC
Source organism: Variovorax davisae (assembly GCF_030316845.1). GTDB lineage: Bacteria > Pseudomonadota > Gammaproteobacteria > Burkholderiales > Burkholderiaceae_C > Variovorax > Variovorax davisae. Next base: position 252,503 of record NZ_JASZYS010000002.1, on the reverse strand, counting down.
ATCGCGCAGCCAGTCGCCCAGCAGGTTGACGCTGAGCGAGATCAGCACCAGCATCAAACCCGGGAACACCGTGATCCACCATTCGCCCGAGAACAGGTAGTCGTTGCCGGTCCGGATCAGGGTGCCCAGCGAGGGCGAGGTCGGCGGCACGCCGACGCCCAGGAACGACAGGGTGGCTTCGGTGATGATCGCGGTCGCGACCTGGATCGTCGCCAGCACCATCACCGGCCCCATGACGTTCGGCAGCACGTGGCGCATCATGATGCGCCAGCGCGAAACACCGGTCACGCGCGCCGCCTGCACGTACTCCTTGCTGCGTTCGACCAGCGTCGAGCCGCGCACGGTGCGGGCGTACTGCACCCAGCCGGTCAGCGAGATGGCGACGATCAGCACGCCGAAGGCGACCGAGGTCGGCGCGTCGGGAAACAGCGCCCGGCCGACGCCGGCCATCAGCAGCGCGATCAGGATCGGCGGGAACGACAGCATGACGTCGCAGACCCGCATCAGGAAGGCATCGAGCCAGCCGCCCCAGAAACCGGCGAGCAGGCCGAGCATCACGCCGACCAGCACCGACAGCACCACCGAGACGATGCCCACCACCAGCGAGATGCGGGCGCCGTAGATCACGGCCGAGAGAATGTCGCGGCCCTGGTCGTCGGTGCCGAGCAGGTATTTGGCGGAGCCCTCGGGGCTCCAGACCGGCGGCAGGCGGGCATCGCCCAGTTCCAGCGTGGCCAGGTCGAAGGGATTGTGCGGCGTCACCCAGCCGGCGAAGACCGCGCAGAACAGGCACAGGAACGCGACGACGGCGGCCATCATGGCGACCGGCGAGTTGCGGAAGCTGTGCCCGACATCGCTGTCGAGCCAGCGCGCTAAGGTTTTTTTCATCGAGGAGCGAAAAGGAGGCGCTGATGGCCGGAAACGATCAGGCCGCCGCGGGTCGCCCGGAGGCGGCCCGCGGCGGCCGTCCGATGGCTCAAGGCTTGATGCTCATCCACTTGAAGTACATGAAGTTGTCGGCCAGCTGCGTCAGCTCGACCTTCTTGCTCACGCCCCAGGCCAGCGACTGCTGGTGCAGCGGCAGGTGGCCGACGTCGTCCATGTGGATCGTGAAGGCTTCCTTGATCATGGCGTCGCGCTTGCCCTTGTCGCTTTCGGACTGGATCTTCTTGGTCAGCTCGTCGAGCTTCGGATTGCAGTAGGCGCCGAGGTTGAACTGGCCCGTGCCCTTGTCGTCCGGGCAGGCGGTGAGCGACGACAGAGCGTTGTGCGCGTCGTAGGTGGTCGGGGTCCAGCCCAGCAGGTAGAAGCTGGTGTCGCGGCGCAGGATCTTCGGGAAGTAGGTGCCCTTGGTCTCGGTCGCGAGGTTGATCTTGACGCCGATCTTCGCCAGGTTGGAGGCCACGCTCTGGCAGATCTGGCCGTCGTTCACGTAGCGGTCGTTCGGGCAGTTCATCGTGACCTCGAAGCCGTTCGGGTAGCCCGCGTCGGTCAAGAGCTTCTTGGCGGCGTCGACGTCGAAGGGCAGGCGCTTGTCCTGCTGCTCGGTCCAGCCGTTGACGCCCGGGCCGACCAGCAAGGCGGTCGGGCGCGAGGCGCCGCGCATCACCGTCTTCTGGATGCCGACGATGTCGATGGCCTGGAAGAAGGCCTGGCGCACGCGCTTGTCCTTGAACGGGTTCTTGCCCTTGACGCTGGAATAGAGCAGCTCGTCGCGCTTCTGGTCCATGCCGAGGAAGATGGTGCGCAGCTCGGGCCCGGTGATGACGCGGGCGTTGGGGCTGGCCGTGATGCGCGCGATGTCCTGCACCGGCACCGGCTCCATCACGTCGACCTGGCCCGACACCAGCGCGGCGACGCGGGTCGCCGGGTTGGCGATCGGCGTGAAGACGATCTCCTGCGCGTTGCCCTCGATCTTGCCCCAGTAGTTGGCGTTGCGCGTGAACACGGTGCGCACATCGGGCTGCCGTTCGCGCACGCGGAACGGACCGGTGCCGTTGGCCTTGAACGAGGCGGTGTTCTCGATGCCCTTGCGCTTGTCGACCGGCTTGGCGGCGCCGTTCTCCTCGCACCACTTCTTGCTCATGATCATGGTCAGCGAGATCACGTCGGGCAGGATCGGGAAGGCGCCATTGGTCTCGATCTCGACCGCCAGGTCGCCCACCTTGCGGACTTCCTTGATGTCGCTCAGCGTGGCCTTCATGTCGGAGCCGTCGCCCTTGGCGCGGGCGAAGCTGAAGACCACGTCGTCGGCGCTGAACGGCGTGCCGTCGTGGAACTGCACGCCCTTGCGCAGCTCGAAGCGCCAGACGTTGGGCGAGGTCTGCTTCCAGCTGGTGGCCAGCAGCGGCGCCAGGCTCAGGTCCTTGTTGCGGCCGGTCAGGGTCTCGTAGACGTTGGCCGCGACGCTGAGCTGCAGCGATTCGTTGAGCGAGTGCGGATCGAGCGACAACGCATCGCCCTGGTTGGCGATGCGGATCGTCTGGGCACCGGCCATCAGGCTCGCAGTCGCCAGCACGGACAGGATCGCGGCCGCGACCACGCTTTTCTTCAGACTCATGGGAAGCACTCCTCGGGTTGGAAAGACTCAGGTGGCCGTCGAGACGGTCCTGCTTTGTGTTGTGCCGGCCTTGGCGGCCAGCGGCATGCCCTGCTCGACCAGGCCCGCGTGCAAGGCGGCGCCCAACGGCAGAATCTCGTCGTTGAAGTCGTACTGGCTGTTGTGCAGGAAGGCGCCGCCGCGGGCGTCCTGGCCGATGCGCAGATACGCGCCGGCCTTCTTCTGCAGCATGAAGGAGAAGTCCTCCGCGCCCATGCTGGGCTCCATGTTGCGCTCGACGTTGTGCGCGCCCACCAGGGCCTGCGCCACGTCGCCGGCGAACTGGGCCTCGGGCGCGGTGTTGATGGTGGCCGGATAGATGCGCTCGAACTTGACTTGGGCGGTGGCGCCGAAGCCCGCGGCCACCGCGCTGCAGAGTTCGACCAGGCGCCGCTCGACCTGCTCCTGCACGCGCGAGCTGAAGGTGCGCACGGTGCCAACCAATGTCGCCTTGCCCGGCACCACGCTCATTGCGCCGAGGTCGCCGGCGTGCACGGCGCAGATGCTGACCACCGCCGCATCGATCGGCCGCACGTTGCGCGACACGATGCTCTGCACCGCCGTGATGATGTGGGCCGACACCACCACCGGGTCGACCGTCAGGTAGGCATGGGCGCCGTGGCCGCCCTTGCCCGCGACCTCGATCGTGATGCGGTCGGCCGCGGCCATCATCGCGCCGCGATTGATGCCGACCGTGCCGGCCGGCATGCCGGGCCAGTTGTGCATGGCGTAGACCGAGTCGACCGGGAAGCGGTCGAACAGGCCGTCTTCGATCATCACGCGGGCACCGGCGAAGCCCTCCTCGCCGGGCTGGAAGATCAGCACCGCGGTGCCGTCGAAGTTGCGCGTCTCGGCCAGGTAGCGCGCCGCGCCGACCAGCATCGCGGTGTGGCCGTCATGGCCACAGCCATGCATCAGGCCGTGCTTGGCCGAGCGCCACTCGAAGTCGTTGTCCTCGGCCATCGGCAGGGCGTCCATGTCGGCGCGCAGGCCGAGCATGCGGCCGCTGGCCGTGGTCCGGCCGCGGATCACGCCAACCACGCCGGTCTTGCCGATCCCGGTGTGGATCTCGTCCACGCCGCAGGCCTTCAACGCCTCGTGGACGCGGCCCGCGGTATAGACCTCTTCGAAGCCGAGTTCGGGGTGCGTGTGCAGGTCGCGCCGGAACGCGGTCAGCTCGGGATGGAAGCGCGCGATGTGCGCAAAGGGCCTGCCGGCCGCCTGCAGTCGGGGTTCAGTCATTCAGTGGCCTCCGGCGTTGCTGATCCTCAACCTCGGGTCGACCACGAAATAGAGCAGGTCGACCACGAGATTGATGACGACGAAGATCAGGGCGATCAGGCACAGGTAGGCAGCCATCACGGGAATGTCAGCGAAGGTCACGGCCTGGATGAACAGCAGCCCCATGCCGGGCCACTGGAAGACCGACTCGGTGATGATCGAGAACGCGATCAATCCGCCGAGTTGCAGCCCGGTGATGGTCATCACCGGCACCAGCGTGTTCTTGAGCGCATGGCCGAAGTGGATCGCGCGGTCGGACAGGCCCCGGGCCCGCGCGAACTTGATGTAGTCGGCGCGCAGCACTTCGAGCATCTCGGCGCGCACCAGCCGCATGATCAGCGTCAGCTGGAAGATCGCCAGCGTGATCGCGGGCAGCACGATGTGCATCCAGCCGTCGGACTTCAGCAGGCCGGTGCTCCACCAGCCCAGCTGCACCGTCTCGCCGCGGCCGAAGCTCGGGAACCAGCCGAGGTGCACCGCGAACACCAGGATCAGCAGGATGCCGATCAGGAAGGTCGGCAGCGAGACGCCGACCAGCGACAGCGTCATGAACACTTGGCTGGTGAAAGTGCCGCGCCGCAGCGCCGTGTAGACACCCATCGGGATGCCGATGACCAGGGCCAGCACGGCGGCCACCAGCGACAGTTCGAGCGTTGCGGGGAAGCGCTCGCCGATCAGCCGCGAGACCTTGGCGCCCTGCCGCAGGCTGAGGCCGAACTCGCCCTGCGCCGCATTGACCAGGAAGTGCCAGAACTGCACGAAGAAGGGCTTGTCGAGCCCCAAGGCGGCGCGCAGTTCACGGATCTGCTCGGGCTTGGCGTCCTGCCCGAGCAGGAAGACGACCGGATCGCCCACGTACTGGAACAGGAGGAAGGCGAAGAAGGCGACCGCGACCATGACGATCACGGCCTGGATCAGGCGGCGCAGTACGAAAGCAATCATTCAGAAACAAAGGTGACCAATGATGCTAGCAGAGCAAGCTGCGTGCCCAAGGGGGAGTTCCCCGGGGGTGCGCCGCCGGTTCGGCCATGAAAAAAGCCACTCGACTTTCGTCGAGTGGCTTTCAAGACTTCCCATTGATGCTGGCTTGCGCCAGCGTCAGATCAGAAAGCGTGACGGATACCGAAGTCGTAGCCGGTCGAGGTCTTCGGCGTTTGCGCGCCAACCAGCGGCAGGGTCGTCGCCGTCGGGGCGTAGAAGTTCGGGCCGCCAACCGTCAGGTCAGCACCGTCCTTGTTCTTCAGGTAAGCGACGGTTGCGTACAGGGCCGTGCGCTTCGACAGGTTGTGCACGTAGCCGAGGGCGAACTTGTCAACCTTGGGATCCGGCAGACCGAACACTTGGCCAGCAGGCTGGGTGTCCTTGTAGCCGACGTGCGACCAGGCAGCGCGGATCAGGCCAGGGCCGACCGGCACGGTCACGCCGAGCAGGTAGCCGTCAGCGCTGGGTTCGCGGATGCCGAAAGCGTTGGCAACAGTGATGAAGCTGTTGTCTTGCTTGATGCTCGCGTTCGAGTATTCACCGAAGAGCTTGACGACGCCGAAGTCGTACGAAGCACCCAGGTTGATCGTGTCGAGCTTGGTGGTCGAACCGAGGTAGTAGTTCGAACCAACCGTGGCTTGAGCGTAAGCCAGAGCGACGTCCAGCGGGCCGTTGGCGTAGCCGATGCGGCCGCCGACGTAACCACCAGCGCGTTCGTTCAGGCCAACGTTGGCCAGAGCCGGGTTGGCGACGATGGCGGGGATGCCGGGAGGCGTCAGGCCAGCCGGATCGTAGCTCGTCTTTTCGTTGAACGCGTACATCACCTGACCGTAGAAACCACCCAGGTTCGGCGGCAGGAAGTAGCCGATCGAGTTGCTGGCGCGGACGTACGTGGTGTTGGCGGTGAAGCCTTGCGCAGCGCTGCCCGGGTTCGTGTAGCCGTTGGCGGTCGAGATCACGTTGGTGCCGACGCCGTTGGTGCCGAACGGATCGAACACGGTGTCGTTCCAGAACGTCGGGGTGTAGTCACGGCCGAGGCGGACTTCACCGAACGCGCCAGACAGGCTGACGGTCGAACGACGCTGCCAGTTTTGGCCGCCGCCGGTAGCAGTACCGGTGCCGTCGTCGTTGTTCAAAGCGCCTTCGAGCCAGAAGCTAGCTGCCAGACCACCACCGAGGTCTTCCGTACCACGGAAGCCCAGACGGCTGGAGTTGTAGCCGGAGTTGCGCAGCACGGTCTGGCTGGTCGTCACGCTGTTACCAAAAACGTTTTCCGACTTGTTCGAGAAGCCGCTGATGGTCGCGTCAACCACACCGAACAGGGTGACCGACGACTGAGCCGAGGCAATACCGGCAACAGCCAGAGCAGCCAGGGCAACTAGAGATTTTTTCATTGCAAGTTTCTCCAAGGTTAAACATAGGGCTCCGGTGCGAAGGGCTCACCGTGACTGGCACTTAGTGCTCCCACCGGACCCCGGGCCAACCTCCTTTTGGGAAGTTGTCGCTATTGCACCAGAGCCGCTTCGGGAGGGCAAAGCAAATCGCCCGAAAACGCGGCAGGGCGCGGCGTTTCGTTGCAGCGGTGCAACAAAGCTTTCGCCTGCTTCTCCGCTTCATGATGTGGAACGTTTGAGGCCCCGGCATGTGACATTTTGTATATCGGTTCCAATCACTTCATGAACCGAACGCTTGACTCCGTCCTGGGCGCGGCCGACGCGGCGCTGCGAACACTTTTTGCCAAGCCGCATGCGACGCGGGCGCTGCCCGCGCCCGGGGTGGCTGGCGGCAGCCTGAGCGAGGCCGAGCGGCGCGAGGCCGGCGCCCTGATGCGGGTCAACCATGTCGGGGAGGTGTGCGCGCAGGCACTCTATACCGCCCAGGCGGCGGTCACGCGGGACCCTGCCCTGCGGCGGCACTTCGAAGCGGCGGCGCGCGAGGAAACCGATCACCTGGCCTGGACCCGGCAGCGGATCGACGAGCTGGGGAGCCACGCCTCGGTCCTGAATCCGCTCTGGTATGCGGGCGCATTCGGGCTCGGACTGGTGGCGGGCCGCTTCGGTGATGCGACCAGCCTGGGCTTCGTGGCCGAGACCGAGCGCCAGGTCGAAGCCCACCTCGACGGCCATCTCGACCGCCTGCCGGCGGCCGACACCGCCTCGCGCGCCGTGGTCGAGCAGATGAAGCTGGACGAAGCCCGTCACGCCGCGCAGGCGTGGAACGCCGGGGCCGAGGAGCTGCCGGCGCCGGCCAAGGCGTTGATGCGGATGGCGTCCCGCGTCATGACCACGGTCGCCCACCGGATCTGAATCAGGCCTCCACCAGGTCGAAGCTGGTGGTGATCTCCGCTGTTTTCGCCAGCATGATGGTGGCCGAGCAGTAGGTGTCGTGGCTCAGGGCGATCGCACGCTCGACCGCCGCCGCCGGAATGCCCTTGCCGGCCACCGTGAAGTGCATGTGGATCTTGGTGAAGACCTTCGGGTCTTTCTCGGCCCGCTCGCTGGTCAGCTTGACACTGCAGCGCTCGACCTGGTGCCGGCCGCGCTTGAGGATGTGCACGACGTCATAGGCCGTGCAGCCGCCGGTTCCGGCCAGCACCGTCTCCATCGGCCGGGCGGCCAGGTTCTGGCCGCCGTTCTCGGGCTTGGCGGCATCCGGCGCGCCATCCATCATCAGGACATGGCCGCTGCCGGTCTCGGCGACGAAGCCCATCGCCGATCGGGTGCCGGCATTGCCGGTCCAACTCACTGTGCATTCCATCTTCAGCTCCGAAAAATCGCCGCACGGGCAAGGAAAGCGCCGTACGACGTGATTTAGTGTTCAAAATAAGCAACGGGCGTGTTGCATTGCAGCAATCAACCGATATACTTTATTTCATCGCACATCGACATATGTGCACCGGTTGTCTCCTCCACCCTCCCAATTGGTGGATTTAGCCCCGAGCCGCAAGGCCCGGGGCTTTTTTCTTGGGGTCGGGCCAGCGCATCGGCGAGGCCTATGATCGCGGCCCTATGTCTTCCCCGACCCCGCCCCTCACCCCTGCCGATTACCTCAAGAAGATCCTGACCGCGCGCGTCTACGACGTGGCGGTCGAATCGGCGCTCGAACCGGCCCGCGCCCTGAGCGCCCGGCTCGGCAACACCGTGCTGCTCAAGCGCGAGGACCAGCAGCCGGTCTTCAGCTTCAAGCTGCGCGGGGCCTACAACAAGATGGCGCAGCTGAGCGCCGAGCAGCTCGCCGCCGGCGTGATCTGCGCCTCGGCCGGCAACCATGCACAGGGGGTGGCGCTGGGCGCGCGCAAGCTCGGGGCGCGGGCCGTGGTGGTGATGCCCGTGACCACGCCGCAACTGAAGATCGACGCCGTGCGCGCGCTCGGCGGCGAGGTCCACCTGCACGGCGACAGCTATTCGGACGCCTACGGTTATGCGCTCGAGCAGCAGAAGCTGCACGGGCTCACTTTCGTGCACCCGTTCGACGACCCGGACGTGATCGCCGGCCAGGGCACGATCGCCATGGAAATGCTGCGCCAGCACCAGGGGCCGCTGCACGCCGTGTTCGTCGCCATCGGCGGCGGCGGCCTGATCTCGGGGGTGGCCAACTACATCAAGGCGCTGCGGCCCGAGATTCGCGTGATCGGCGTGCAGATGAACGACTCGGACGCGATGATGCAGTCGGTCGCCGCCCACCAGCGGGTGACGCTGCCCGACGTCGGGCTGTTTTCCGACGGCACGGCGGTCAAGCTGGTCGGCGAGGAGACCTTCCGCATCTCGAGCGAGTTGGTGGACGAATTCATCACGGTCGACACCGACGCGGTCTGCGCCGGCATCAAGGACGTCTTCATCGACACCCGCAGCATCGTCGAGCCGGCCGGTGCGCTCGCGGTGGCGGCGATCAAGCAGTACGTGGAGGCCCGCGGCACGCGCGGCGAGACCTATGCGGCGATCCTCTGCGGCGCCAACATGAACTTCGACCGCCTGCGCTTCGTCGCCGAGCGCGCCGAGGTCGGCGAGGAGCGCGAGGCGCTGTTCGCGGTGACGATCCCCGAGGAGCGCGGCAGCTTCCGCCGTTTCTGCGAGCTGGTCGGCCAGCTGCCCGGCGCCTCGCGCAACGTGACCGAATTCAACTACCGCATCAGCGACTCGAAGGAAGCCCATGTGTTCGTCGGCCTGACGACCTCGGCGCGCGGCGAATCGACCACCATCGCCGACACCTTCGTGGCGCACGGCTTCGGCGCCATCGACCTCACCCACGACGAACTCGCCAAGGAACACATCCGCCACATGGTGGGCGGCCGCACCGGCCTGGCGCAAGAGGAGCGGCTGCTGCGCTTCGTCTTCCCCGAGCGGCCCGGCGCCCTGCTGAAGTTTTTGAGCCTGCTGCGGCCGAACTGGAACATCAGCCTGTTCCACTACCGCAACCAGGGGGCCGACTACGGGCGCATCCTGGTCGGACTGCAGGTGCCCGCGGCCGAGCACGAGGCCTTCGATGCCTTCCTCCAGACGCTGGGCTACCCGTTCGTGGAAGAAACCAGCAATCCGGTGTACCGGCTCTTCCTGATCTAGTTCTGCGGCGGCAGGGGCGCAGGCGGGGTCATGACCGCCGTCGGCCGCGTCGGCAGCTGCAGCGTGAAGGCGGGCGCCGCGTCGGCGCTGGCGCCCAGGGCGGCGGCGCGGGCTTCGAGCGACTGCAGCACGTAGCCGTCGGCCACCGTGGCGCCGACCCGGAACGGCCGCGGCGGCTTGCCGTCGACGGCGATCAGCGCCACCCCCCGCTGGTCGGCATCGGCCACCACGCCCATGAGCGCGAAGCGGCTGGCGGCCTCCGGCGTCGCCGCCGCCGCGGCGGGGGTCGACACGGCGCCCAGCATCCGGGCCACTGCGGCCGGGTCCGGCGCCGCCTGCGGCGTGCCGGCCACCGGGGGCGGCGCCGGCGCGTCGGCAGGCGCAGCCAGCCGCAGGCCCCAGAACACGACGCTCGCGGCAGCCAATGCCCAGAGGGCGGTCGTGGCGGTGGCCGAAGGCCAGCGCGGGGAGGCGTAAGGGACTGACATGGGGCCGGATTATCATTCCTCCATGCCCATTTCCATCCGCTATCCCGCCCGCGCCCTCCAGCGCGGCTTCACCTTGATCGAGCTGATGGTGGTGCTGGTCATCATCGGCGTGCTGGCCGCGCTGATCGTGCCGAACGTGATCGAGCGGGCCGACGACGCCCGCGTCACCGCCGCCAAGACCGATGTCAACAACCTGATGCAGGCCCTCAAGCTGTACCGGCTCGACAACCAGCGCTACCCGAGCGCCGAGCAGGGGCTGCAGGCGCTGCTGGTGCGCCCCACCAGCGGGCCGGCGGCGCCCAACTGGAAGCCCTACGTCGAGAAGCTGCCGAACGACCCCTGGGGCCGCCCCTACCAGTACCTGAATCCGGGCGTCAAGGGCGAGATCGACGTGTTTTCGCTCGGCGCCGACGGCGAGCCCGGTGGCGAAGGCAAGAATGCCGACATCGGCAGCTGGCAGTAGCGCGCGCTGCCGCCAATCCGCTCCCGGCCGGCCCGACGCGAGCGGTTTCACGCTGCTCGAACTGCTGGTGGTGATCGCGATCATCGCGCTGGCCACCGCCGGTGTCGGGCTGTCGCTCAGGGACTCCGGCCAGGCCACGCTCGACCGCGAAGCCGAACGGCTCGCCGCCCTGCTCGAATCGGCGCGGGCGCAGTCGCGCGCCAGCGGCGTTGCGGTGCGCTGGCGCGTCACGCCCGACGGGCCCGGCAACTTCAGCTTCGACGGCCTGCCGGCGGGCGCGCTGCCGACGACTTGGCTGAGCGGGGGCATCTCGGCCCAGCCGATCGGTGTCGACGGCCGGGCCGCCGGCGCACTGCAGCTGGGCCCCGACCCGATCATCGCCGCGCAGCAGGTGCTGCTGAGCGCCGACGCCATGCCCGGACGCAGCCTGCGCATCGGCACCGACGGCCTGCGCCCCTTCACGGTCGTGGCGCCGTGACCCGAACCCGCCGGGCCGCGCGCGGCTTCACCCTGATCGAGGTGCTGGTCGCCCTCGGCATCGTCGCCATCGCGCTGATGGCCGGCACCCAGGCCACGATGGCGTTGACGCGCAACGCGCAGCGGCAGTCGGACGTGATGCTGGCCCAGATCTGCGCCGAGAACGAGCTGATCAAGGCCCGGCTGGCGCGGCAGATGCCGCCCGTGGGCGATGCCGGCAGTGTCTGCACCCAGGCCAACCAGAGCTTCGGCGTGACCGTGACGACCACGGCGACCCTGAATCCCAACTTCCGCCGGGTCGACGTCCAGGTGCGCGACGCCTTCGACGCGCCGGTGCTGCGGCTGTCGACGGTGGTGGGGCGCTACTGATGAGGCGCCCGGCCCGCGGCTTCACGCTGATCGAGCTGATGGTGGCGATCGCCGCCATGGCGCTGCTGGCCTTGATGAGCTGGCGCGGCCTCGACGCGATGGGACGCGCCCAGGCGCTGAACCGGGAGCGCGGCGACGCCGTGCTGACGCTGCAGACCACGCTGTCCCAGTGGAGCGCCGACCTCGACGCCATCGTGGCGCTGTCGCAGACCCCGGCGATCGACTGGGATGGGCGCGTGCTGCGGCTCACGCGCCGCAGCACCGACAGTGCGACGCCGGTGGTCTTCGTGGCCGCCTGGACGCTGCGGCCGGACCCCGCCGGCGGCACCCACTGGCGACGCTGGCAATCGCAGGGTTTCACGACCCGCGCCGAATGGCAGCAGGCCTGGGCCCAGGCCGCCGCCTGGGCGGCGGACGGCGGCAACAACACCGGCGGCGCGGACGTCGACCTGATTCCGCTCGACAGCTGGCAGCTCGCCTACTTCCGCAACGACGCCTGGACCCCGGCCACCAGCGCCGAGGCGCTCGGCACCACCTCGCCGGTGCCCGATGGCGTGCGCCTGACCCTGGCCCTGCCCCAGGGGCCGGCACTCGCGGGCCTGGTCACCCGCGACTGGGTGCGGCCCAGCTTGACGGTGCCGAAGTCATGAGGGCACCGCTGAAACGCCAGGCCGGCGCCGCGCTGCTCACGGCCATGCTGACCGTCACGCTGGTCGCCACCTTCGCCGCCGCCGCGCTCTGGCAGCAATGGCGTGCGGCCGAGGTCGAGGCCGCCGAGCGGGGCCGGACGCAGGCCGCCTGGGTGCTGGTCGGCGCCCTCGACTGGTCGCGCCTGATCCTGCGCGAGGACGCCCGGGCCGCCGGCAGCGGCGGCGTGGCCGCGGACTACCTGGCCGAGCCCTGGGCGATCCCGCTCGAGGAGGCCAAGCTGACCACCTTCCTGGCGGCCGACAAGAACATCGCCAGCGACGCACTGGAAGGGCTGCCCGAGGCCTTCCTGTCGGGCCGCATCATCGATGCCCAGTCCAAGCTCAACGCGTTCAACCTGGTGGACGCCGGCAAGCCGGTCAAGACGTCGGTGGACGCGTTCAAGAAGCTGTTCCAGCTGCTGGGACTGCCGGCCGAGGAGCTGGCGCTGATGACCGCCAACCTGCAACGCGCGCTGCCGGCCACAGCCAGCACCGCGGCCAGCACGACCACCGGGACCACCACGAGCACGACGAGTACGACGAGCAGCACGGCCAGCACCACGGCCGCGCAGACCACGACCGCCAGCAGCACCGCGCAAACCACCGTGACCAGCAGCGCCACCGGCCCCCTGGTGCCCCAGCGCACGGCCCAGCTGGTCTGGCTCGGCCTGTCGCCCGCCACCGCCGCGGCGCTGGAACCCTATGTGACGGTGCTGCCGACGCGGACGCCGCTGAACCTCAACACCGCCAGCGCCGAAGCCATCTTCGCCAGCACGCCGAGCCTGGACCTCGCCGGCGCCAAGCGCCTGGTCGCGGCCCGCACCCAGTCCTATTTCAAGACGCTGGCCGACGCCGGCGCGCTGGTCCAGCAGAGCTCGGCGCAGTTCACGCCGGACCAGCACGGCGTGTCGACCGGCTACTTCGAAGTGCTGGCCCGCCTGCGCATCGACCGGACCTGGGTCGAGGAACAGACCCTGCTGCAACGGGTCGGCATCGACGTCCGGATCGTGTGGCGGGAACGTGGCGCCGGCGCCACGCCGCCACCGGCCAGATCCTGACACAACACACCACCTGTCACCGAATGGGTCAAAAATAGGCGCAGCGCCCGTTGCACCTGAATAAGATGCTATCAATTCAGTAGCATCGCCAAGCAGCCCTCTCCTACAATCACCCTTCACTCCCAGTCCATGGCCTTGCTGCTTGTAACCATTCCTCTCGTTTCCGGCCTGGCGGCCGGCGAGTACGGCTGGGCGCTCTGGTCCAGCGATGGCCGCAAGCTGCGCTCGCAGGGCAGCGCCGCACCGGCCCTGCTGCCGAGCAGCGACGAGGTGATCCTCGGCGTCCCCGCCGCGGCGCTGTCGTGGCACCAGGTCACCCTCCCCCAGGGCAGCATGAGCGGGGCGGTGCGCCTGCGCTCGGTGCTCAACGGCCTGCTCGAAGACCGGCTGCTCGACGATCCCGAATCGCTGCATTTCGCCCTCGAACCCGGCGCCCGGGCGGCGGTGCCGGTCTGGGTGGCGGCCTGCAACCGCATCTGGCTGCGCAGCGCCGTGCAGGCGCTGGAGGCCGCGGGCCGGCGCGTGACCCGGATCGTTCCGGAGTTCGCGCCCCAGCCGGCCGGCAGCCCGCCGATGGTGTTCGCGATCGGCGACCCGGACGCGGCGCTGTGCATCGTCTGCGGCACCGAGGGCGTGGCCACGCTGCCGCTCGACGCCGCCGGCGTCGCGCTGGCCGGGCCGCTCCCCGCCGATACCACGGCACTGGCCGAGCCCGCGGTCGCCGAGCTGGCCGAAGCCGTGCTCGGGCGCCGGGTGCCGATCGTCAAGCCGGCCGAGCGCTGGCTGCAGGCCAGCCGTTCGCCCTGGGATCTGGCGCAGTTCGACCTGGCCTCGACGGGACGTGCCCGCGCCAGCAAGAAGGTGGCGGCCCTGGCGCGCGCGCTGTGGTACGGCCGCCGCTGGCGGGCGGCGCGCTGGGGCGTGCTGGCCCTGCTGCTGGCGCAGTTCGTCGGGCTCAACGCCTGGGCCTGGAAGGAGCGCAATGCGCTCGACGCCAAGCGCGGCGCGGTGCGCTCGCTGCTGACCCAGACCTTCCCCGCGGTCAAGCTGGTGGTCGATGCGCCGGTGCAGATGGCGCGCGAGGTCGCGGCCCTGCAACAGGCCACCGGCGGCGTCACGCCGTCCGACCTCGAACCGATGCTGGTCGCGCTGGCCGCCAGCCTGCCGCCGGGCCGCGTGCCCACGGCGATCGATTTCAGCGCCGGCCAGCTGCGCCTGCGCGGGCTCGGTCTGCCGGCCACGGAGTTCGCCAGCGTGAAGACCGCGCTGTCCTCGCGCGGCTACAGCGCGCGCACCGAGAGCGACCTGCTGCTGGTGCAGGCGGAGGCACAGCGATGAAGTGGCTCGAAGCCCTCGGCGCGCGGTGGCAGGCCTGGTGGCCCGAACTCGCGCCGCGCGAACAGCGCCTGGTCGCGAGCGCGGCCGCGCTGGTGGGCCTGGCGCTGGTCTGGTGGGTGGCGCTGGCGCCGGCCCTGGGCACCTTGTCCGCCGCCCCGGCGGAGCATGCGAAGCTCGATGCGCAGCTGCAGCAGATGACCGCCTTGCAGCAGCAGGCCAAGGCCCTGCAGTCGCAGCCCCGCGCCAGCCGCGACGATGCGATGCGCGCCCTCGAGGCCTCGGTGCGCGAGAACCTCGGGCCGAACGCCCAGCTTCAATCCGCCGGGGCCGGCGAGAACGCCACCATCGCGCTGCGCGCCGCGCCGGCCGACGCCCTCGCGCAGCTGCTCACGCAGGCGCGCGGCAATGCACGCGCGGTGCCGCGCGAAGTGCACCTGACGCGCAGCAGCGCCCCGCAGGGCGGCCCCGCCGGCCCCGGGGCAGCGCCGCCGCCCCCCGCCGCGCCGGCCGGCCCGCCCCGCCCGCGCTGGGACGGCACCCTGGTCATGGGCCTGCCGGCCCGCTGAGAGCGCGCATGGCAACTCCGTCCACCCCCCAAGCGTCCGGCGCCGGCTGGCGCTGGGCCGTGCTCGGCGCGTGCATCGGCGTGGCCCTCGCGTTGGCCGTGTTCGCGCCGGCGCGCTGGCTCGCGGCCGGCCTGGCGCAATGGAGCGACGGCCACCTGCAATTGATCAATGCGCGCGGCACGCTCTGGAACGGCAGCGCCGGCGTCGTGTTCTCGAGCGGGGCGGGCGGCGCCGAATCGATCTCGCTGCCCGGCCAGCTGGGCTGGACCCTGCGTCCGCGCTGGGACGGCATCACCGCCACGCTCGACCTGCCCTGCTGCGCGGCCAAGCCGCTCGAATTCAAGGGCCGCCCGCGCGCCGACGGCGTCGAGCTCGAGTGGCGCGACGGCCAGTCACGCTGGCCGGCGGCGATGCTGGCCGGTTTCGGCGCGCCCTGGAACACGCTCAAGCTCGAGGGGGCGCTCGACCTCTCGATGCAGGCGCTGGTGCTGCGCTGGAGCGGCCCCAAGCTGACCTTGGCCGGCCGGGCGACGCTCGACGCCACCGACATCTCTTCCAGCCTGTCGACCCTGAAGCCGATGGGCAGCTACCGGATCGCCCTCGAAGGCGGGCCGGTGCCTTCGCTGCTGCTGACCACCCGCGAAGGCAGCCTGCAACTGAGCGGCAGCGGCCGCTGGAACGGCACGACGATGCGCTTCGACGGCGAGGCCAGCGCTGCGCCGGGCCGCGAAGACGCGCTTTCGAACTTGTTGAACATCATCGGACGACGCGACGGCGCGCGCTCCCTCATCACACTGGGTTGACCATGACGAAGCCAAAGTCTTCTTCCGGCGTCCGCCTCGGCACCCTCGCGCTCGCCGCGCAGATGCTGATCGCGGCCTGCATTCCTTCCGCCTTCGCCCAGGACGTGCTGCGGCGCGGCGAGCCGATCACGCTGAACTTCAGCAATGCCGAGATCGAATCGGTGGCGCGCACCATGGCCGTCGTGACCGGGCGCGACGTGGTGGTCGACCCGCGCGTCAAGGGCACCATCACGCTGCAGACCGACCGCGCCATCGAACCGGCCGCGGCCTTCAACCAGTTCGCCGCCGCGCTGCGGCTGCAGGGCTTCGCGATCGTGCAGGCCGACGGCCTCTACAAGGTGGTGCCCGAAGCCGACGCCAAGCTGCAGAGCAGCACCGTGACGACCTCGACGCCCGTCGGGTCCAGCCTCAGCGGCAACCAGATCGTCACCCAGATCTTCAAGCTCAACTACGAGTCGGCCAACAACCTGTTGCCGGTGCTGCGGCCGCTGATCGCGCCCAACAACACGATCAACGTGAACCCCGGCAACAACTCGCTGGTGATCACCGACTACGCCGAGAACATGCGCCGGCTGGCCCGCATCGTGGCCGCGCTCGACGTGCCGAACGCCTCCGACATCGAGGTGATCCAGCTGAAGTACTCGGTGGCGACCGACATGGTGCCGCTGGTGACGCGGCTGATGGAAGGCGGCAGCACCACCCCCGGCGCCGGGGCGGCGCCGGGCCAGGCCGACGCCTCGTTCCGCACCACGCTGCTGGCCGAGCCACGCGGCAACGCGATCATCGTGCGGGCGGCCAATCCGGCACGCGCCCAGCTGGTGCGCACGCTGATCGACAAGCTGGACCGCCCGGCGATCGACACCGGCAACGGCGCGGCCGGCAACGTCTACGTGGTCTACCTCAAGAACGCCGACGCGGTGCGCCTGGCCACCACCCTGCGGGCGGCGATCTCGGCCGAGGCGCGCGGCGGCTCGGGCACCGGCGCCACCGGCAGCACGGCACAGGGCGGCACTTCGCAGGTGGCGCCGCAACTGGGCGCCAACCAGCAGAACACCGGCGCGAGCACCGCGGCGACCACGCCGGTCAACAACGCGAACCAGCCGTCGACCGGCGGCCAGATCCAGGCCGACCCTTCGACCAACTCGCTCATCATCACGGCCTCGGAACCCCAGTACCGGCAGCTCCGCGCGGTCATCGACAAGCTCGACGGCCGGCGCGCGCAGGTCATGATCGAAGCCCTGATCGTCGAGGTCAGCGCCACCCGGGCCGCCGAGTTCGGCGTCCAGTGGCAAACCGCGGTCGGCAACCGCGGCGTCATCGGCACCAACTCCAGCCTCACCGGCGCGAACATCCTGGCGCTGACCGCGGCGCTCGCCACCGGCACCACGGCGGCGCTGACGACCCTCGGCACGGGCATGAACATCGGCATCGGACGCCAGACCTCCGGCGGCTACGTGATCAACGCGATCGCCAACTTCCTCGCCCAGAACAAGGAAGGCAACCTGCTCTCGAAGCCGAACCTGTTGACCCTCGACAACGAGGAGGCCAAGATCGTGATCGGCCAGAACGTGCCCTTCGTCACCGGCCAGTTCACCAACACGGGCGCCTCGAACGGCTCGGTCAACCCGTTCCAGACCATCGAGCGCAAGGACGTCGGCCTGACCTTGCGGGTGCGCCCCCAGATCAACGAGAGCGGCACCATCAAGATGGTCGTCTTCCAGGAAACATCGACGGTGCAGGCAGGGACGGAGAACGCGATCAACGGCCCGACGACGAACAAGCGCTCGATCGAATCGAGCGTACTGGTCGAAGACGGCGGCCTCGTCATGCTGGGTGGCCTCCTGTCGGACAACTACAGCAACAGCCTGGAGAAGGTCCCGCTCGCCGGCGACATCCCGATCCTGGGGAATCTGTTCAAGAACGAGACCCGCTCCCGCGAGAAGGTCAACCTGATGATGTTCCTGCGCCCGGTGGTGGTGCGCGACGGCGCTGCCACCGAGAGCCTGGCCTACGATCGCTACCAGATGATTCAAAGCGCCCAGCAGCAAGGGCAGCCCGAAGGCGGCAACCTCATGCTGGACAACGTGCCCGACGCCGGCGTGCTGCCGCTGCCGCCCGTCCGCCCGACCAGCAGCGGCCGTGGCGGTGGCGGTGGCGGTGGCGCGTTCGAGGGTACGGTGCTCATCCCGCCGCCCACACCGACGTCGACGCGGCTCGCGCCGTCGCCGCTCAAGGGCGCCCTGCCGGCGACGGCCGACCCCTCGACCTCCCGCGAATTGCCGTAACGACGCCAAGAGCACCGATGCGCTACCCACTTCCCTACGCTTTCGCGCGCAGCCAGCAACTGCTGCTCGAAGAAACGGACGACGGCAACCTGACGCTCTGGATGCCGGCGGTGCCGCCGCGCAGCGCGCTCGGCGAGGTGCTGCGCAAGTTCCAGGTGAAGACCTTCGAGCCGCTCCCGCCCGACCAGCTCGCCAAGCGCATCAGCACCGCTTATGCGCAGGGCGAATCCAATGCGGCCGCGGTGGTGAGCGAAGTGCAGGGCGACGCCGACCTCTCGCGCATGATGCAGGAGCTGCCGGCGGTCGAGGACTTGCTCGAATCGGCCGGCGACGCGCCGATCATCCGGATGCTCAATGCCCTGCTCACGCAGGCCGCGCGCGACGGCGCGAGCGACATCCACATCGAACCCTATGAGCGGACCTCGTCGGTGCGCTTTCGCATCGACGGTTCGCTGCGCGAGGTGGTGCAGCCCAACCGCGCCCTGCATGCCGCGCTGATCTCGCGGCTGAAGATCATGGCCGACCTCGACATCGCCGAGAAGCGCCTGCCGCAGGACGGCCGCATCTCCTTGCGCATCGGCACCCGCGCGGTCGACGTGCGGGTCTCGACCCTGCCCTCGGCACACGGCGAACGGGCGGTGCTGCGGCTGCTCGACAAGTCCGAGAGCAAGCTGACGCTCGAGTCGGTGGGCATGCTGGGCGACACGCTGGCGCGCTTCGAACACCTGATCGGCCAGCCGCACGGCATCATCCTGGTCACCGGCCCGACCGGCTCCGGCAAGACCACCACGCTGTACGCCGCGCTCAGCCGGCTCGACGCCAGCAGCAGCAACATCATGACGGTCGAGGACCCGATCGAGTACGAGCTGCACGGCGTCGGCCAGACCCAGGTCAACGCCAAGATCGACCTGACCTTCGCCAAGGCGCTGCGGGCCATCCTGCGCCAGGACCCGGACGTGATCATGATCGGCGAGATCCGCGACTTCGAGACCGCGCAGATCGCGATCCAGGCTTCGCTCACCGGCCACCTGGTGCTGGCCACGCTGCACACCAACGACTCGGTCAGCGCCGTCACGCGCCTGACCGACATGGGCGTGGAGCCCTTCCTGCTGAGTTCCTCGCTGCTGGGCGTGCTGGCCCAGCGGCTGGTGCGCAAGCTGTGCCCGGTGTGTGCGCCGGCCGCCGGCCACGAGGCCCAGCCCGTGGGCTGCGAGGCCTGCGGCCACACCGGCTACCAGGGCCGCACCGGCATCTTCGAGCTGCTGGTGGCCGACGAGACCGTGCAGTCGCTGATCCACAACCGCGCCCCCGAGAGCCAGCTCTTCGTGGCGGCCGAGCGCGGCGGCCTGCGCTCGATGCGCGAGGATGGCGAACGGCTGGTCCAGGCCGGCATCAGCTCGCGCGCCGAACTGCTGCGCGTGACCCGCGACTGACGCCCGATGCCCGCCTATTCCTTCGAAGCCATCGACGCCCAGGGCCTGGCCCGCAAGGGCGTGCTGGAGGCCGACACGGCCCGCAGCGCACGCGGGATGCTGCGCGCCCAGGCCCTGATCCCGCTGTCGGTGACGGTGGTCGGCAGCGTCGAGAGCGGCGTGCCCGAGGTCGGAGGCTGGCGCCGGCTGTACGGCGGCGGGCGGATCTTCAACTCGACCACGCTGGCGGTCTGGACGCGGCAGATCGCGGGGCTGGTGTCCTCCGGCCTGTCGCTCGAACGGGCGCTGACCGCGCTGACCGACGAGGCCGAGACCGAGGCGCAGCGCAACCTGGTCGCCTCGCTGCGGGCCGAGGTCAACGCCGGCGCGCCCTTCGGCCGGGCGCTGTCGCAGCACCCGCGCGAGTTCTCGCCGATCTACGTCGCCGTGATCGGCGCCGGCGAGCAGAGCGGCAACCTGGGCCTGGTGCTCGAGCGCCTGGCCGACGACCTGGAGCAGCGCCAGGCGCTGCAGCAGAAGCTGGTCGGCGCCGCCCTCTACCCGGCGATCGTGACCCTGGTGGCGATCGTGATCGTGGTCTTCCTGGTCAGCTACGTGGTGCCGCAGGTGGCCAACGTCTTCGCCGGCACCAAGCGGGCCCTGCCGATCCTCACGGTGGCGATGCTGGCGCTGAGCGCCTTCGTTCGCAACTACGGCTGGCTGATGCTGGTCGCGGTCGTGGTCGCGGCCGTCGGCGCCCGGGTCGCCCTGGCGCGCCCCGCCATCCGCGAGCGCTTCGACGCCGCCTGGCTCAACCTGCCGCTGGTCGGCAAGCTGGCGCGCGGCTACAACGCGGCGCGCTTCGCCAGCACGCTGGCGATGCTGGCGACCGCCGGCGTGCCGATCCTGCGCGCGCTGCAGGCGGCCTCCGAGACGCTCAGCAACAGCGCCATGCGCGCCGATGCGCTGGATGCGCTGGTGCTGGTGCGCGAAGGCGCGCCGCTGGCCTCGGCGCTGGCGCAGAAGAAGCGCTTTCCCGGCATCGTCTCGATGTTCGCGCGCCTGGGCGAGCAGACCGGCACGCTGCCGCTGATGCTGCAGCGCGCCGCCAACCAGCTGGGCGCCGAAGTACAGCGCCGCGCGATGCACCTGGCCACCATCCTGGAGCCGCTGCTGATCGTGGCGATGGGCGGGGTCGTGATGCTGATCGTGCTGGCGGTGCTGATGCCGATCATTCAACTGAATCAATTCGTGAAGTAGCCATGGCGGCCTCACTCGACGACAAGCTGGTGGTGGCGATTTCCTCGCGCGCGCTGTTCAACCTCGAGGAAGAGAACCGGATCTTCGAATCGGGCGACGACGCGGGCTACATGAAGCTGCAGCTCGAACGGCTCGACGTCCCCGCCCAGCCGGGCATCGCCTATTCGCTGGTGCGCAAGCTGCTGCGCTTCAACGAAGCTGGCCAGCAGCGGGTCGAGGTCGTGATCCTGTCGCGCAACGACCCGGTGTCGGGCATGCGGGTGTTCCGCTCCGGGGTGGCCAATGGCATCTCGCTGCAGCGCGGCGTCTTCACGCAGGGCCGGCCGCCCTTCGGCTACCTGCGGCCGCTGCGCGCCCACCTGTTCCTCTCGGTCAATGCCGAGGACGTGCGCGAGGCGCTGGTAGCGGGCTTTCCCGCGGCCCGCGTGCTGGTCGAGTCGGTGCGGGCGAGCGATGCCTATCCGAACGAGGTGCGCATCGCCTTCGACGGTGATGCGGTGCTGTTCAGCGACGAGGCAGAGCGGGTGTTCCAGGCCGAGGGGCTCGACGCCTTCCAGTTGCACGAGTCCTCCAAGGCCGCGCTGCCGCTGCCCGAAGGACCGTTCAAGCCGCTGCTGGCGGCGCTGCACCGGCTGCAGCAGGCCGGCAGCCCCGACATGCGCATCCGCACCGCGCTGGTCACGGCGCGCAGCGCGCCAGCCCACGAACGCGCGATCCGCACGCTGATGAACTGGAACATCAAGGTCGACGAGGCCATGTTCCTGGGCGGCCTGCCCAAGGGCGAGTTCCTGCGCGAGTTCGAGCCCGACTTCTTCTTCGACGACCAGACCGGCCACGTCGACGCGGCGGCGCGCCATGTGCCCTCGGGGCACGTGAGCAGCGGCATCAGCAACCCGCGCTAGCGGCTGCGCCAACCCTCGGTCCGCGCCAGCACCGCACGCCCGGCCAGCGCGAACAGCCCGCGGCCGATGGCCGCGGTGAGCATGATCAGCGAGGCCATCGCCGCCGCCGGCGCCACGTCGCCGGCGTCGTCCATGTTCAGCACCGCGATCGCGGCCAGCGTGGTCTGGGGCGAATACAGGAACACCACCGCCGAGACGGTGGTCATCGCGTTGACGAAGAAGTAGCCGCCGACCTGCAGCACCGTGGGCAGCGCCACCGGCAGGTGCACGCGCCACAGCGTGCGCCAGAACGGCACGCCCATCGACTCCGCGACCAGCTCGTATTCGCGGTCGAGCTGGCGCAGCGCGGTGAGCGAGGTCAGGTGGGCGACCGAGAAGAAATGCGCCACGGTGCAGACGATCAGGATCGCCATGCCGCCGTAGAGCCCGTTGAGCGGATTCGAGGGTGCATTGAAGAAGAAGATGTAGCCCACGCCCAGCACCAGACCGGGCACCGCCAGCGGCAGGTTGGCCAGCAGGTTCAGCGCCTCGCGCAAGAGGCCGAAGTGGCGCGGCTTCTCCACCAGGTAGGCCGACAGGAAGGTGGCGGCCGCGCCGGCCGCCGCGGCGCCCAGCCCGAGCTTCAGCGAGTTGACATAGCTGCCCCAGCCGCCGCCATCCATGTTGCTGAAGTCGTAGTTCTTGAGCGACGGCGCCAGTTTGTAGGGCCAGTAGGTGGCGAGCGATGCGAACACCGCCATCCCGATCATCACGAGGATGGCCGCGGCGATCAGCAGGCAGACGCCGAGCAGCACGCGGTCGCGCAGCGCCACGGGCTCCGGCCGGTGCGGGGTCGCCCGGGCCGACATCGCGGCCGCCTGGCGCCGCCGCACCCGGCGCTCGACCGCGAACGACAGCACGGCCGGGATCAGGAGCACGAAGCCGACCACCGCACCCATCTGGAAGTTCTGCTGCCCGACCACCTGCTTGTAGATGTCGGTCGCCAGCACGCCGGTCTGGCCGCCCACCACCTTGGGCACGCCGAAGTCGGTGATGACCAGCACGAAGACCACCATGCAGGCCACGATCAGCCCGTAGCGCGAGGCCGGCAGGGTGACCGTGCGGAAGATCCGCCAGCGCGAGGCGCCGAGCGTCTGCGCCGCCTCGTAGAGCCGGCCGTCGGAGGTCGCCATCGCGGTGGTGAGGATCAGCAGCGCATGCGGCAGGGTCCAGAACACCGAGCCGAGCACGATGCCCAGCGGGCCGTAGATCGACAGGCCGCCCAGCCAGTCCTTGAAGAGGCCCTGGTTGCCGAACAGGTAGATCAGGCTGATCGCCGGCAGCAGCGAAGGCGCCAGCAGCGGCAGCAGCGCGACCGCGCGCAGCAGGCCCTTGCCGCGCATGCACGAGAGGGTGAGCGCATAGGCGTAGACGTAGGCGATCGCGGTGCACAGCACGGCACTCAGCGCGGCCAGCCAGACGCTGTTGAAGGCCGACTGCACCAGCGCCGGGTTGTCGAGGTAGCGGGCGAAGTTGGCCAGCCCGACGAAGGCCCCCGCATGGTTGAAGAAGCTCTGGCCCACCAGCGCGGCCACCGGCAGCGCGACGATCACCACCAGGGTGGCGAGCGCGAGCCCGAGGCCGGCCCCCGTGAGCCAGCGCTCGCGGTCGAGCGCCTTCAACGCGCCAGCACCGACAGCGCGTGCTGCGGCAGCTCGATGTGCACCATGCTGCTGGGCACCAGCGCCTCGCCGACCCGGTGGTCGGCCGGCAGTTCGGCCTCGATCTCGATCCCCAGCGGCTCGCAGGCCAGTCGGGCGGCGGTCCGGTTGCCGAGGAACTCGGTGTCGAGCAGCCGGGCCGCGAAGCTGTTGGCGCCCAGCCCGTCGCCGAAGCGACGCACCACCACCTGCTCGGGCCGGATGCCGACGGTGGCCTGCGCGCCCACCTGCAGCGCGCCGGGCGCGCATTGCAGCTCGCTGTCGCGCACCCGCACGCGGTCGCCGGCCAGCACGGTGGCGGGGAGCATGTTCATGCGGCCGACGAAGCTGGCGACGAAACGGGTGCGCGGGCGGTGGTAGAGCTCGCCGGGCGTGCCGGCCTGCTCGATGCGGCCGTCGTGCATCAGCACCACCCGGTCGGCCATCGACAGCGCCTCCTCCTGGTCGTGCGTGACCATGATCGTGACGATGCCCAGCCGCTTCTGCAGCGCGCGGATCTCGCCGCGCAGGCTGGCCCGCACCTGCGCGTCGAGCGCCGACAGCGGCTCGTCGAGCAGCAGCAGCCGCGGGTTGGGCGCCAGCGCGCGGGCCAGGGCCACGCGCTGCTGCTGCCCGCCCGACAGCTGCACCGGATACTTGTCGGCATGGGCGGCGAGGCCGACCAGGTCGAGCATCTCGCGCGAGCGCTTGGCCATCTCGCGCGCCAGCGCGCCGGTCGGATGCAGGCCGTAGGCGATGTTCTGCGCCGCCGTGAGATTGGGGAACAGGGCATAGGACTGGAACACCACGCCGAAGCCGCGCGCCGCCGGCGGCAGGCCCGCGATGTCCTGGCCGTTCAGCAGCAGTTGGCCGCGGTCCGCGCGCTCGATGCCGCAGACGATCCGCAGCAGCGTGGTCTTGCCGCAGCCCGAGGGCCCGAGCAGGCAGACGAACTCGCCGGGCTCGACATCGAGGTCGATGCCGTCCAGCACGCGGCTGGCACCGAAGGACTTGCCGACGCCACGCAGGGAAAGATAGGACGTCATGCGCCGGGTCTTACTGCGGCGGCGCCTTTTTTTCCGACTTCGACTCGTAGCGCTTCGACCACTCGGCCAGGATGCGGTCGCGGTTGGCGGCGGCCCAGTCGAAGTCGTTCCTGGCCAGCAGCTTCTCGACGTCGCCCGGCACGAATTCCAGCTTCTCCTGGATGCCCGGCAGCGCCAGCACCGCGAAGTTCTTGGCATAGAGCTCGTTGGCCTGCTTCGTGACCGCCCAGTCGGCCAGCGCCTTCGCGGCTTCCGGCTTCCTGGTCGTCTTCATGACGCCGGTGGCCTCCATGTCCCAGCCCAGGCCTTCCTTCGGCAGCACGATGTCGATCGGCGCGCCGTCGCGCTTGGTCTTGTTGGCGCGGTATTCGAAGGACATGCCGAGCGCGAACTCGCCGGCGCCGGCCTGGCGGCAGGGCTTGCTGCCGGACTGGCTGTAGATGCCGATGTTCTGGTGCAGCGCGTCCATGTACTTCCACGCCTTGTCTTCGCCCATCATCTGGATCCAGCCCGACACCATGAGGTAGCCGGTGCCCGAGGCGGCCGGGTTCGGCATCGTGATCTGGCCCTTGTAGACCGGGTGGGTCAGGTCGGCCCAGCTGGTCGGCTTGGGCAGGTTCTTCTTCTGCGCCTCGGTGGTGTTGAAGCAGATCGCCGACGACCAGACGTCCATGCCGACCCACTTGGGCGGGTTGGCGCTGTCGCGCATGGTCGGCTTGATGGCCTCGAGGCCCTTCGGCGCGTAGGGCTGCAGCATGCCTTCCTTGTCGAGCAGCATCAGCGAGGTGGCGGCCAGGCCCCAGACCACGTCGGCCTGCGGATTCGCCTTCTCGGCCAGCAGCTTGGCGGTCACGATCCCGGTGGAGTCGCGCACGAACTTGAGCTGGATCGAGGGGTTGTCCTTTTCGAAGGCCGCCTTGTAGGCCTGCACCTGGTCGGCCTCGAGCGCGGTGTAGACCAGGAGCTCGGTGCGGCCTTGCGCGACGGCGCCGGCGCCAAGGCCGAGCAGCACGACAGGCAGGAGGGATTGGAAGGTACGACGCAGCATGGGAAATTCCTATCGGGACACGGGAGAACAGCGCACGACGGTGCGCGAAGCCCGTCGATCATCGGCAGCGGATGTGACAGGCGTTTGTCAGCCGGACCCGGTTTTCAGCGCCGTTTAAGAAAGCGCGCCCGTGCGGGTTTAGGATGAAAGCAACGCGCCGCTCCCAGGCGTGAACCCACTCCCACGCCATGACTGCAAGCACCGGTTCCAAGAGCATGCTGACCACCCTGCGCCGCATCGGCGCGCTGGCGGCGCCCTACTTCAACTCCGAGGAGAAATGGCGGGCCCGGAGCCTGCTGGCGGCGATCGTGGCGCTCAACCTCGGCGTGGTCTACATGCTGGTGCTCAACAACCAGTGGTACGCGCGCTTCTACGATGCGCTGCAGAACAAGGACCAGGCGGTGTTCTGGCGCGAGATCGTCTACTTCTGCTGGATCGCGGCCGGCTTCATCGCGATCGCGATCCTGAAGTTCTACCTGACCCAGCTGCTGCAGCTGCGCTGGCGCGCCTGGATGACCCGCAGCTACCTGCAGCGCTGGATGGCCGACCGCACCTTCTACCGGCTCGAGCTGGCACGCTACGGCCAGCAGGACGGGCAGTCGCCGGACAACCCCGACCAGCGCATCCAGGAGGACATGCAGCTGTTCACCGACTACACGATGACGCTCTCGATGGGCCTGCTCAACGCGGTGGTCACGCTGGTGAGCTTCATCGGCATCCTGTGGGGCCTGAGCGGGGTGGCCAACTTCACGCTGCTGGGCCACAGCTTCTCGGTGCCCGGGTCGATGGTCTGGATCGCGCTGCTCTACTGCGCCGCCGGCACCGTCATCACCCACTACATCGGGCGGCCGCTGATCGGTCTCAACTTCCAGCAGCAGCGCTATGAAGCCGACTTCCGCCACCACCTGGTGCGGGTGCGCGAATACAGCGAGGCGATCGCGCTCGACCGCGGCGAGCAGGTCGAGCACGGCCAGCTCCAGCTGCGCTTCGGCGCCGTGCTGAAGAACTACCTGCAGCTGATCAAGAAGCAGAAGAACCTGGTGGCCTTCACGGCCTCGTTCGGCCAGGCCTCGGTGATCTTCGCCTTCATCGTGCAGGCGCCGCGCTTCTTCAGCGGTGCGATCCAGCTCGGCCAGCTGATGCAGGTCAACTCGGCCTTCGGCCGGGTCCAGGATTCGCTCAGCTGGTTCGTCGACAACTACGACCGGGTGGCCGTCTGGCGCGCCACCGCCGACCGGCTGAGCTCCTTCGAAGCCGCGATGCGGGCCAACGCCGGCGCCGCCAGCGCGCTCGAACGCACCCCGGCGGACAACGCCCGCGGCCTGCGCGCCGACGGCTTCGGCGTCACCCTGCCCGACGGCGCGCGCCTGATCGAAGGCGCCGCGCTGGCCGTCCAGCCGGGCGACACCGTGATGCTGCAGGGCCCGTCGGGCAGCGGCAAGTCGACGCTGTTCCGGGCCTTCGCCGGCATCTGGCCGTTCGCCAAGGGCCGGGTCTCGATGCCCGACAACACCATGTTCATCCCGCAGCGGCCCTATGTGCCGGACGGCCGGCTGCGCGACGCGCTGGCCTATCCCCAGCCGGCAGCCAGCTTCACCGACGCGCAGCTGGTGCAGGCCCTGAACGACGCCCTGCTGCCCGATCTCGCGCACCGCCTGGACGACCGCGACGCCTGGAGCCAGAAGCTCTCGGGCGGCGAACAGCAGCGCCTGGCGATCGCCCGCGTGCTGCTGCGCAAGCCGGCCTGGCTGTTCGCCGATGAAGCAACGAGTGCACTCGACGCCGACAGCGAGGCCACGCTCTACCAGCGACTGGCGGCGATGGTGCACGCCGCCGGCGGCGCCATGGTGTCGATCGCGCACCGGGCCTCGGTCGGCGACCACCACCAGCGCCGCTGGACCCTGGTGCCGCAGCCCGAAGGCAGCGGCGTGCGCTACAAGGTCGAGGCCACGTAGCCGGCCCAGCCGCGGGCCCGCAGTTCGCAGGCCGGGCAGCTGCCGCAGCCGTAGCCCCAGTCGTGGCGCTGCGTGCGATCGCCGAGGTAGCAGGTGTGGGTGTCCTCGACGATCAGCTCGACCAACGCAGCACCGCCGAGGCGCTGCGCCATGGCCCAGCTCTGCGCCTTGTCGATCCACATCAGCGGCGTCTCGATCACGAAGCGGCGGTCCATGCCGAGCGTGAGCGCGACCTGCAACGCCTTCATCGTGTCGTCGCGGCAGTCGGGGTAGCCCGAGAAGTCGGTCTCGCAGACGCCGGTGACGATGACCTCGAGGCCGCGCCGATAGGCCAGCGCGCCGGCCAGCGTGAGGAACAGCAGGTTGCGCCCGGGCACGAAGGTGTTGGGCAGGCCATTGGCCTGCATCTCGAAGGCGATGTCCTGGGTCAGCGACGAGGCGCTGACCTGGCCCAGCACGTCGACCGAGAGCAGGTGGTCGTCGCCGAGCCGGGGCGCCCACTGCGAAAAGCGCTCGCGCAGGCGGGCCAGCACTGTGAGCCGGGCGTCGAGCTCGACCCGGTGCCGCTGGCCGTAGTCGAAACCGATGGTCTCGACCCGCTCGTACTTCGCGAGGGCATCGGCCAGGCAGGTGGTGGAGTCCTGGCCACCGGAGAAAAGGACGAGGGCGGTGGTGTGCATGGTGTTCAGTCCGGGATCTTGATGTGGCGCTGCCGTTCGGCTGCGGTGGCGAGCAATTGCGCGATGCCGCCATCGAAAGTGAGCAGCCTGGCGCCGTGGCGCATGGCCAGCGTCAGAAGCCAGGCGTCGGTGATCTGCCGATGGCCGCGCAGGCCGCCGGTGCAGCAGCCCAGCACCTGCTCGATGCCGAAATCCAGCGCCAGGAAGCGATGCTTGGGATGCGCGGTATTGCGCAGCAGCACCTCGGCGATCTCGCCGATCGAGATGGCCTGGCCCGAGAAAGCCGGCTGCGAGATCACGCGCACGAAAGCGGCTTGCGTCAGTGCGCTGGTGGCCCAGCCCTCGCGCGCATGGCGCTGGAACCAGGTGAGCATGCGCGCGTGGTGCTCATGCGCCGGCCAGCCCAATGCGATCAGCGCATTGGCGTCCAGCAGCCAGCTCAAGGCGCGTCTTCCAGCAAATTCCTGACCTGGCGGCTGGTGACGCGGGGTGCATCGGCCGGCAGGTCGAACACCCAGACACCCGCCTTCTTGCGCACCGGCAGGCGCTCGCCGCCGCCGCGCCGGATCAGTTCGGAGATGGCTTGCCCGAGCTTCAGCGCGCGCGCCTGCGCATAGGCCTGGGCCACTTCGAAGGCGTCGTCTTCCAATGTGACCGTGGTGCGCATGGCTGATGCACTTTCATGGAGTTGATGCATTTCATTCTATTTGATGCACCTCCAAAAGCCCGCCGATGCCCCTACAGGAAGCGCTCCAGCAATTTGCGCGACCCCCGGTCCAGCGCCTTCACGTCAGGAATGCGGAACTGCACCCCGTGCGCGCTGGCGATCAGCAGTGCGCCACCTTCGAGCCGGCGGATGTCCTCCTCGGCCTTCAGCACGAAACTGGTCTCGCCGCGGTCGGTGCTGACGGTCCAGATGCTGGGCACGCCGAAGCTCGAGACCTTGTGCAGCCGCTGCAGCACGGGTGCGAAATCGCGCGGCGCGAGCTCCTCGCCCAGCAGCGCGCGCGCGCCGTCGGGCAGCTGGTCGAGGCGGTCGATCCAGAGCAGTTCGCGGCCGTCGGGCCCGACCAGCGAGAGCCCGTCGTCCGGCGCGGTCAACGGAAAGGCCCGCACCGGCACCACGCCCGCGTGGCGCTGGCCCTCGGCATCGGTCAGCACCAGCTGGCCGAAGCCATCGCGCTCGAGTTCGATGTTCATCATCATGCGTCCCCCGCCGGATGCGCGGCATGGCTGCCCAGCGCCAAGGCCACCGAGGCGCGCTCGGCCTGGGCGCCCGCGCTTTCGTCGTCGGCCTGGCGCAACTGCGCCTGGTAGAGCCGCCAGTAGGCGCCCTGCTTTTCCATCAGCGCGTCGTGCGGACCGACCTCGACCACCTCGCCGCGGTCCATCACCACCAGCCGGTCGGCCTTGCGCAGGGTCGACAGCCGGTGCGCGATCGCGATCGTGGTGCGGCCCTTCACGAGGTTGTCGAGCGCCTTCTGGATCTCCTTCTCGGTCTCGGTGTCGACCGCCGAAGTGGCTTCGTCGAGGATCAGGATGCGCGGGTCGATCAGGAGCGCGCGGGCGATGCTGATGCGCTGGCGCTCGCCGCCCGACAGGCCCTGCCCCCGCTCGCCCACCAGCGAGTCGTAGCCGTGCGCCAGCCGCAGGATGAAGTCGTGCGCATGGGCGGCGCGCGCCGCCGCGACGATCTCCTCGCGGGTCGCCTCGGGCTTGCCGTAGGCGATGTTCTGGGCGATGGTGCCGAAGAACAGGAAGGGCTCCTGCAGCACCAGCCCGACGTGACGCCGGTAGTCGGCGACCGCGAAGCGGCGGATGTCGCAGCCGTCGACCTTGATGGCGCCGTCGGTGACGTCGTAGAAGCGGCAGATCAGGTTCACCAGCGTGCTCTTGCCGGAGCCGCTGTGGCCGACCAGGCCGATCATCTCGCCCGGCTCGATCACCAGGTCGAGGTCGCGGATCACCGCCCGGCTGCCGTAGCGGAAGCCGACGTCGACCATCTCGATGCGCCCCTGCACGCGCTCCACCTTCACCGGGCTCGCCGGCTCGGGCACGTTGCTCACGTGGTCGAGGATGTCGAAGATGCGCTTGGCGCCGGCCGCGGCCTTCTGCGTCACCGAGACGATCCGGCTCATCGAGTCGAGCCGGGTGTAGAAGCGCCCGATGTAGGCGATGAAGGCGGTCAGCACGCCGACCGTGATGCGCCCGCGCGCCACCTGCCAGATGCCGAAGCCCCAGACCACCAGCAGGCCGACCTCGGTCAGCAGCGAGACGCTGGGCGTGAACAGCGACCAGGTCTTGTTGAGCTTGTCGTTGACCTGCAGGTTGTAGAGGTTGGCGGCGCGGAAGCGGTCGGCCTCGCGCTTTTCCTGGGCGAAGGCCTTGACCACCCGGATGCCCGGAATGGTGTCGGCCAGCACGTTCGTGACCTCGCTCCAGACCCGGTCGATCTTCTCGAAGCCGGTGCGCAGGCGATCGCGCACCACGTGGATCATCCAGGCGATGAAGGGCAGCGGCACCAGCGTCACCACCGCCAGCAGCGGGTTGATCGAGAACAGGATCACCGCGGTCATGGTGATCATCAGGACGTCGGTCAGGAAGTCCAGCGCGTGCAGCGACAGGAAGACGTTGATGCGGTCGGTTTCCGAGCCGATGCGCGCCATCAGGTCGCCGGTGCGCTTGCCGCCGAAGTAGTCGAGCGGCAAGGTCAGCAAGTGTTCGTAAGTGGTGGTCCGCAAATCGGCGCCGATGCGCTCCGAGACCAGCGCCAGCAGGTAGGTGCGGGCCCAGCCCAGCGCCCAGCCGACCAGCGCGGCGGCCAGCAGCGCGGCGAGGAACATCACGACCTTGGCGACCGCGATCTGCTGCCCGTTCTGGAACGGGATCAGGATGTCGTCCATCAGCGGGATGGTCAGGTAGGGCGGCACCAGCGTGGCGGCGGTCGAAGCCAGGGTCAGCAGGAAGCCGGCGATCAGCTGCTTGCGGTAGGGCTTGGCGAAGCGACCGAGCCGCAGCAGCACCCAGGTCGAAGGCGGCGCCTGCAGTTCGGGTTCGACGAAGGGCGCCTCGTCGGGCTCGGCGCCCGCCGCTGTCGCCTGCGCGACACCCTCGGTGCGGGCGTCGAACAGTTTCTGCAGCCGCAGCGCCGCCGGCTGCTGGGCCAGCGTGAAGCGCCAGCGGCCGAGTCGGCCTTCGGCCCCCACAAGGTCGAGCGTGCCGATGCCGGCATGGTCGCCGAGGTGGATTTCCAGGCCCGGCGTCGGGACCGGCCATTCGGACCATTGGCCGTCCGGAGACCGGGCCAGCAGGCGCTGGTCGGTCAGGGCCAGCAGGCCCGACTTGAATCGAAGTTGCCCGTCGAGGTCAACCGCCAGCGTCGCCAGAACGTTTTCCGCGACAGAGAGCCGACTTTTCAGAGCGTCTGAAGCCGCCTCCCCTTCGCCCCCCGGGGTTCCGACTGGATCGTGATGTTGCATTGTGTTTCTGTATCTCTGGCCCACCGACGGACCCTTCATGGCGCTCCCGGCGCGCCGATTCTGACCGATGGCCATGGGCGCGCTTGAGGGCGCATCCGTGCTCGGCCAAAGCACATCGAACGTTTTCATGACCCGTTTCGACGACATACGACTGCTGCGCATCAACTATTTGCGCGGCCCGAACCTCTGGACCTACCGGCCGGTGCTGGAAGTCTGGCTCGACCTCGGCGCCCTCGAAGACCACCCGTCCAACACCATTCCCGGCTTCACCGACCGCCTGACCACCTTGCTGCCGGCGCTGATCGAGCACCATTGCGGCGTCGGCGAGCGCGGCGGCTTCATCCAGCGCCTGACCGAAGGCACCTGGGCCGGCCACGTGATGGAGCACGTCGTGATCGAGCTGCTCAACCTGGCCGGCATGCCGACCGGCTTCGGCCAGACCCGCAGCACCTCGCAGCACGGCGTCTACCGCATGGTGTTCCGGGCCCGCGACGAGCAGGTCGCCCGGGTCGCGCTGGCCGAAGGCCACCGGCTGCTGATGTCGGCCATCAACGACCAGCCCTTCGGCGCCGCCGACGTCCAGCGTGCGGTCGACGCGGTCAAGGCCAAGGTCGAGGACTGCTACCTCGGCCCGAGCACCGCCTGCATCGTGGGCGCCGCCACCGACCGCGGCATCCCGCACCTGCGGCTCAACAGCGGCAACCTGGTGCAGCTGGGCTACGGCGCCAACCAGCAGCGCATCTGGACCGCCGAGACCGACTACACCAGCGCCATCGGCGAATCGA
This sequence comes from Variovorax davisae, assembly GCF_030316845.1. Taxonomy (GTDB): domain Bacteria; phylum Pseudomonadota; class Gammaproteobacteria; order Burkholderiales; family Burkholderiaceae_C; genus Variovorax; species Variovorax davisae. The sequence continues at coordinate 220,301 of NZ_JASZYS010000002.1, read as the reverse complement.
TCGCCAGCGACAAGGAACTCACCAAGTCGCTGCTGGCCAGCTGCGGCGTGCCGGTGCCCGAGGGCCAGGTGGTGGCCAACGCCGAGGAAGCCTGGGAAGCCGCCGAGGACATCGGCCTGCCGGTGGCGGTCAAGCCCTCGGATGCCAACCACGGCCGCGGCGTCTCGCTCGAGCTCCACACCCGCGAGGAAGTCATGGCGGCCTTCGCGGTCGCCGAGCCTGAAGGCAGCGACGTGATGGTCGAGCGCTTCGTCCGCGGTTCCGAACACCGCCTGCTGGTGGTCGGCGGCCAGGTGGTCGCGGCCGCGCGCGGCGAGGTCATCACCGTGACCGGCGACGGCAGCGCCAGCGTGGCCCAGCTGATCGACAGCCAGCTCAACAGCGATCCCCGCCGCGGCGCCGAAGAGGAATATCCGCTCGACGTGATCGTCCTCGCGACCGACGCCAAGCTGCAGCTCGAGCTCAAGCGCCAGGACCTCGACGGCCAGGCCGTGCCCGCGGCCGGCCGGATCGTGACCATCCAGCGCAACGGCAACATGGCGATCGACTGCACCGACCAGGTGCATCCCGACGTGGCCCACGCGGCCGTGCTGGCCGCCCGCGTGGTCGGCCTGGACATCGCCGGCGTCGACCTGGTGGCCGAGGACATCTCGCGCCCGCTGGTCGCGCAGGGCGGCGCGATCGTCGAAGTCAACGCCGGCCCCGGCCTGCTGATGCACCTGAAGCCGGCCGTCGGCTCGCCGCGGCCGGTCGGCCGCGCGATCTGCGACCACCTCTTTCCGGACGACGCGCCGGGCCGCATCCCCGTGGTCGGCGTCGCCGGCTCGCAGGACACGGCCGTGCTGTCGCGCCTGGTGGCCTGGCTGGTCGGCCTCGGCGGCCGCCACACCGGCCTGGCCTGCCGCGACGGCCTGTTCCTCGAACGGCGCCGGGTCGACGCCCGCGACAGCGCCCACTGGGAAGCCGGCCGCCGGCTGCTCGTGAACCGCGCCGTGCAGGCGGTGGTGATCGAGAATGGCGCCGAGACCATCCTGCGCGACGGCCTGGCCTACGACCGCTGCGAAGTCGGCATCGTGACCGACCTCGAAGGCGCCCAGGCGCTGGGCGAGTTCGACATCACCGAGAGCGACCAGATGGTCCGGGTGCTGCGCACCCAGGTCGACGTGGTGCTGCCCGAGGGCACCGCCGTGCTCAACGCCGGCGATCCGCGCGTGGCCGGCCTGGCGCCGCTGTGCGACGGCGATGTCATTCTCTACGCCGCCGACCCGCAGGCCGAGGCGCTGGCCAAGCACCGGGAAGCCGGCGGCAAGGCGGTGCTGGTGCGCCAGGACCGCGTCGTGCTGGCCAATGGCAGCAGCGAATCCTTCCTGCCCGGCCTCGGCCGGCTGACCGTCTGGCGCGCCACCCACGCGGGTGTCAGCCTCGAAAGCCTGCTCGCCGCGGTCGCCGCCGGCTGGGCGCTGGGCATTCCGCTGAACCTGATCGGTGCCGGCGTCGAAGCCTTCGAAGCCGACCTGCAGGCGGCGCTGGCCTCGCTGCAGCTGTCACAGACCCTGATCCCCACCGAACAACAATTTGCCTGACCGGCCGGGCCTGCGGGCCCGCCGGCGCCTGAACGCCATGGAAGTCACTCGCATCCGCGCCCTCCGGGGCCCGAATCTGTGGAGCCGCCACACCTGCATCGAGGCGATCGTCTCGTGCAGCCCCGACGAAACCGCGATGGAGCGCCTGCCGGGCTTCGAAGACCGGCTGCGCGCGCTGTTCCCGACCATCGGCGAGCTGCACCCGGTCGTGCTCGGCCAGCCGCTGGCGGTCGCGCACGTGCTCGAGAACGCCGCCGTCGCGCTGCAGGCCCAGGCCGGCTGCCCGGTCAACTTCGGCCACACCTCGCGCACCATCGACGAAGGCATCTACCAGGTCACCTTCCAGTACAGCGAGGAAGCGGTCGGCCGGCGCGCGCTGGAACTGGCCCGGGCCCTGATCGACGCCGCCCAGGGCGGCACCGAATTCGACGCCACCGCGGCGATCACCGAGCTGCGCGACCTCGACGAATCCGAGCGTCTCGGCCCGAGCACCGGCTCGATCGTCGATGCGGCGGTCGCGCGCGGCATCCCCTACCGCCGCCTCACCAGCGGCAGCCTGGTGCAGTTCGGCTGGGGCTCCAAGCAGCGCCGCATCCAGGCCGCCGAGGTCGACAGCACCAGCGGCGTGGCCGAGGCCATCGCCCAGGACAAGGAACTCACCAAGCAGCTGCTCAATGCCGCCGGCGTGCCGGTGCCGCTGGGCCGGCCGGTGAGCGACGCCGACGACGGCTGGGCCGCGGCCCAGGCGATCGGCCTGCCGGTGGTGGTCAAGCCGCAGGACGGCAACCAGGGCAAGGGCGTCACGGTCAACATCACCAGCCGCGAGCAGCTGCTGGCTGCCTACGACTCGGCCGCCGCCTACGGCGAGGTGATGGTCGAGAAATTCCTGCCCGGCTTCGACTTCCGACTGCTGGTGGTCGGCGACCGGCTGGTGGCCGCGGCCCGCCGCGACCCGCCGCAGGTCATCGGCGACGGCGTCAAATCGGTGCGCGAACTGGTCGAGACGGTCAACCTGGACCCGCGCCGCGGCGAGGGCCATGCCACCTCGCTGACCAAGATCCGGCTCGACGACATCGCCATCGGCCGGCTCGAATCCCAGGGCCTGAAGCCCGACAGCGTGCCCGCGCTCGGCCAGCGCGTGGTGCTGCGCAACAACGCCAACCTGTCGACCGGCGGCACCGCCACCGACGTGACCGACACGGTGCACCCCGAAGTCGCCGCCCGCGCGGTCGATGCGGCCCAGATGGTCGGCCTGCACATCTGCGGCGTCGACATGGTCTGCGAGAACGTGCTGCGCCCGCTCGAGGAGCAGCACGGCGGGGTGGTCGAAGTCAATGCCGCACCCGGCCTGCGGATGCACATCTCGCCCTCCTTCGGCCGCGGCCGCGCGGTCGGCGAGGCGGTGATGGACACCCTCTTCGCCCACGGCGACGACGGCCGCATCCCGGTGGTCGCCGTCACGGGCACCAACGGCAAGACCACCACCGCGCGGCTCATCAACCACCTGCTGGCCGGCAGCGGCCTGCGCACCGGGATGACCAACACCGACGGCGTCTACGTCGACGGCCGCCAGACCGACAGCGGCGACTGCAGCGGCCCGAAGAGCGCGCGCAACGTGCTGCTGCATCCCGACGTCGATGCCGCCGTGTTCGAAGTGGCGCGCGGCGGCGTGCTGCGCGAAGGCCTGGGCTTCGACCGCTGCGAGGTGGCGGTGGTGACCAACATCGGCAGCGGCGACCACCTCGGCCTCAACTACATCACCACCGTCGAAGACCTGGCGGTGCTCAAGCGCGTGATCGTGCGCAACGTCGCGCCCGGCGGCTACGCGGTGCTGAACGCGGCCGACCCCAACGTCGCGGCGATGGCCACCAGCTGCCCCGGCAACGTGATCTTCTTCAGCGCCGACCGGACCCATCCGGTGATGGCCACCCACCGCGCGCAGGGCAAGCGCACGGTCTACGTCGACCAGGACGCGGTGGTCGCGGCCGAAGGCTCGTGGCGCGAACGCATCCCGCTGCGCGACGTGCAGATCACGCGCAACGGCACCATCGGCTTCCAGGTCGACAACGTGATGGCCTCGGTGGCCGCGGCCTGGGCCGTGGGCCTGGACTGGGACACCATCCGCAGCGGTCTCGCCAGTTTCAAGAACGACGCCGCCGGCGTGCCCGGCCGCTTCAACGTGATGGACTACCGTGGCGCCACCGTGATCGCCGACTACGGCCACAACACCGACGCCATGCGCGCCCTGGTGGCCGCGGTCGACACCATGCCGGCCAAGAAGCGCTCGGTGGTGATCAGCGGCGCCGGCGATCGCCGCGACTGCGACATCCGCGACCAGACCGCGATCCTCGGCCAGGCCTTCGACGACGTGATCCTCTACCAGGACGCCGCCCAGCGCGGCCGCGCCGACGGCGAAGTCATGGCGCTGCTGCGCCAGGGTCTGGAGGGCGCGGAGCGCACCCGCGCCATCGACGAGATCCGCGGCGAGTTCATCGCCATCGACACCGCGCTGGCCCGGCTGCAGCCCGGAGACCTGTCGCTGATCCTGGTCGACCAGGTCGAAGAGGCGCTGGCCCACCTGGCCAAGCGCATCGCGGCGGGCTGAACCGTCGGCGCGACGCTGTCCGACAGAAAAGCGCGCCTGAGGGAAGCCGGGCGCGGCCCCCTCGTCCCACACGCTCCTTGAGCCCCGGCCCCCACAGTGGCGACCTGGGGCGGCGCAAGTCCGCGCCGCCATGACTCAAGGAGTGACCATGAGAAACACACTGCGTTCCTGTTCCGCCGCCCTGCTGGCCGCCGGCAGCCTGTTCGGCGCCTCGGCCGCCTTCGCCGCCGGCCCGCCCCTCGGCACCCTGCCCTGCGACGGCATGATGCAGGACCGTGCAGCCTGCATGCGCGAGCGCGGCGCGGCCGCCGACACGGCGCGCCGCGGCGGCTTCCCCGCCCCGGACGCGTCCACCCTGCAGCAGAATGCGCTGGCCCGTTGCGCGCGCCAGCCAGACAGCGACCGCGAAGCCTGTGAAGCCCGGGTCATGGCCGGCAATGTGACCGGCAGCGTCCTTGGCGGCGGGGTGATCCGGCAAGCCGAAACGCCGGTTCGTTGAGCCTTGCATGACAAGCGGGGGAAACCCCAGGCTTGTCATGCGACTGTCACAATCCGCCCGGGGTGGCTGGCTATAGTCATGGGAATGTACTAACGAGGAAGCTTGTCCCCATGAACGCCATCAAGGTCGCCCGCCGATTCATCGAAACGGACCCGGCCGACGCGTCTGCCAAGATCCTCGCCCGACTGGTCCTGGCGCTCGAATCCGAGGCCAGTTTCGAGCTGGTCACGCTCTATGACCTCGACTACAAGAGCTTCCAGCTGGCCATGGACATCCTGAAGGAATGGCGGCTCGATCGCTACTACGCCAGCAAGTCCAAGCTGTACGATCTGTCGGTGCAGGTCAGCGAACTCAAGGAGTGAAGGCGGCACCCGATGCGGTCGGGTCCCCGTGTGGCCCCGTGGTCGAATTCGAGCTCAAGTTCCAGGTCGATGCCGCGCACCAGGCGGCGGTCGAAGCAGCGGTGGCGCGCGGGCGCTCGCACCGGGCGCATCTGCGCGCCCGCTACTACGACACGGCGGACGGCGCGCTGGCATCGCAACACATCGTGCTGCGGGTGCGCAAGGAGGACGGCGCCTGGGTCCAGACCGCCAAGGCCCCCGGTGAGCGCCTGGTCGAGCGTCTCGAACACAACGTCGAACTCCCTCCTTCCCGGGGCAACGATATGCCGCCGCCCGTGGTCGGCCGCCATGACGGCACGCCGGTCGGCGAACGGATCGCCGAGGCCCTGCGCCGGGCCGGCCACGACCCTGCCGCCGTCGCGCTGGTCCCCTTGTACGGCACCGACGTGTGGCGCACCACGCGCGAGATGCGCAGCGGCGATGCGCTGGTCGAGCTGGCCTTCGACCTCGGGTCGGTGCGCGCCGGCGACCGCACCCATGCGCTGCGCGAGCTCGAGATCGAGCTGAAGCACGGCAGCCCGGCGTCGCTGCTCGAACTCGCCGGCCGCTGGCGCGCGCGCTACGGCCTCTGGCTCGACACCGTGTCCAAGTCGCAGCGCGGCGAGCGCCTGGCCCGCGGCGTCGAGCACGGCGCGCCGGTCAAGGCCACGGCGCCGCGGCTGGACGCCGATGCGAGCGGCCCGCAGGTGTTCCGCGCGGTGCTCGACAGCTGCCTGAGCCAGATCCTTCCGAACGCCAGCGAGGTCGCGGCGGACAGCACCGATCCCGAGCATGTGCACCAGTTGCGCGTCGGCATCCGGCGCCTGCGCACCGCCCTGCGGGAGATGGCCGACTTCGCGCCGGCCATCGACCCGGCCTGGGAGCCGGCGCTGGCCGACACCTTCGGCGCGCTGGGCCGCCAGCGCGATCGCGAGCACGTGATGCGCAGCGTGCAGCCGCAGCTGGAAGCCCACGGCGCACCGCCCTGCAGCATCGCCGGGGCCTCCGATGCCAGCCCTTCGGCCGCGGCGACGGTGCGGGCCCCGGCCTTCCAGGCGGTGCTGATGAGCCTGATCGCCGCCTCGCTGCCCGGCGCCGCCGCGGCCGAGCCCGGCGCCAAGGCTCCCTCGGCCCGCAAGGCGCTGCGGGCCCGGCTCTCGAAGCTGCATCGGCAGGTGCTGCGCGACGGCAAGCGCTTCGAGAGCCTTGGCGCGCTCCAGCAGCACCGTGTGCGCAAGCGCCTCAAGCGCCTGCGCTACCTGGGCGAATTCGTGGCGCCGCTGTTCGGCCGCCGCGCCGCCGAACGCTTCCTGGCGCAACTGGAGCCGGCCCAGGACGCCCTCGGCGCCCACAACGATGCCGCAACCGCCATGGCCGCCTACCGCGCGCATGCCGCGAACGAAGGCGCCGCCTGGTTCGCGGTCGGCTGGCTGGCGGCCAACCATCCGGCCAGCGCCAAGCAGTGCCGCAAGGCACTCGCCAAGGTGGCCGACCTGACCCCGTTCTGGAAGCCCTGAAGGTCTCCGTGCAGGCCCTGCGGCCTCAATGGGAGTGCCGCGGCACGGCCGCACCGCGGCAGCCGACCAGAAAATCGAAATCGCAGCCCAGGTCGGCCTGCAGCACGTGGTCGACGTAGAGCCGCTGGTAGCCGCCACCGGTCGCGGGCGCGGCGCGGCCTGCGATCGCCTGCAGCCGCCCGGCCAGCTCGGCGTCGTCGATGTCCAGGTGCAGCCGTCCGGCCTCGCAGTCGAGTTCGATCCAGTCGCCGTCCTGCACCGCCGCCAGCGGGCCGCCGTCGGCCGCTTCGGGCGCGACGTGCAGCACCACCGTGCCGTAGGCGGTGCCGCTCATGCGGGCGTCGGAGATCCGCACCATGTCCTTGACGCCCTGGCGCAGCAGCTTCGGCGGCAAGCCCATGTTGCCGACCTCGGCCATGCCCGGGTAGCCTTTCGGCCCGCAGTTCTTCATCACCATCACCGAACTGGCGTCGATCTCCAGCGACTCGTCGACGATGCGTTCCTTGTAGTGCTCCAGGTTCTCGAACACCACCGCCCGGCCCCGGTGCCTGAGCAGTTCGGGCGAAGCGGCCGAGGGCTTGAGCACCGCGCCCCGCGGCGCCAGGTTGCCGCGCAGGATGCACATGCCGCCATCGGCGACCAGCGGATTGTCCAGCGGGCGGATCACCTCGTCGTTGAAGCTCGGCGCCTCGCGCACGTTGTCCCACAGCGAGCGGCCGTTGACCGTCAGCGCGCCGGGATGCGGCAGCAGGCCGTGCTCGCCCAGGCGGCGCAGCACGGCCGGCAGGCCGCCCGCGTAGTAGAACTCCTCCATGAGGAAGCGGCCCGAGGGCATCAGGTCGACCAGGGTCGGCGTGCCGCGGCCGAAGCGGGTCCAGTCCTCGAGCGCCAGCGCGACGCCGATCCGGCCGGCGATCGCCTTCAGGTGGATCACCGCATTGGTCGAGCCGCCGATCGCGGCGTTGACGCGGATCGCGTTCTCGAAGGCCTCGCGGGTCAGGATCTTCGACAGCGTGAGCCCCTCGCGCGCCATCTCGACCGCCCGCATGCCCGACATCTGCGCCAGCACGTAGCGCCGCGCATCGACCGCCGGGATCGCCGCGTTGTGCGGCAGCGAGGCGCCCAGCGCCTCGGCCATGCAGGCCATGGTCGAGGCCGTGCCCATGGTGTTGCAGGTGCCGGCCGAGCGCGACATGCCGGCCTCGGCCGACAGGAACTGGTGCAGGTCGATCTCGCCGGCCTTCATAGCCTCGTGCAACTGCCAGACGGCAGTGCCGGAACCGATGTCGCGGCCCTCCAGCTTGCCGTTGAGCATCGGCCCGCCGGTGACGACGATGGCCGGGATGTCGCAGCTGGCGGCCCCCATCAGCAGCGCCGGCGTGGTCTTGTCGCAGCCGGTGAGCAGCACCACGGCGTCGATCGGATTGCCGCGGATCGCCTCCTCGACATCCATGCTCGCGAGGTTGCGCGTCAGCATCGCGGTCGGCCGCAGGTTGGACTCGCCATTGGAGAACACCGGGAACTCGACCGGAAAGCCGTTTGCTTCTGATATACCGCGCTTGACGTGCTCGGCGATCTTGCGGAAGTGCGCGTTGCAGGGCGTCAGCTCGGACCAGGTGTTGCAGATGCCGATCACCGGCCGGCCGTCGAACTCGTGGTCCGGAATGCCCTGGTTCTTCATCCAGCTGCGGTACATGAAGCCGTTCTTGTCGGCCGGGCCGAACCATTCGGCGGAGCGCAGCTTCCGGGTCGGGGTGTCGGGCATGCGGCGGGCTCAGTGGCTGCCCGTGCCGCGCGCCGTGAACAGGCGCTGCAGCAGGCAGAAGACGAACAGCAGCACGCCCACCACGATGCGGGTCCACCACGAGCTCAGCGTGCCGTCGAAGGAGATCAGGGTCTGGATGATGCCCAGCATGAGCACGCCGAACAGCGTGCCCACCACGTAGCCGACGCCGCCGGTGAGCAGGGTGCCGCCGATCACCACCGCGGCGATGGCGTCGAGCTCGAGACCGATCGCATGCAGGCCGTAGCCCGACAGCATGTAGAAGGTGAAGACCACGCCACCCAGCGCCGAGCAGAAGCCCGACAACGTGTAGACGCCGACCACCGTCGAACGCACCGGCAAGCCCATCAACAGCGCCGACTGCTCGCTGCCGCCGATGGCGTAAACCGCTCGGCCGAAGGGCGTGAAATGGGCGATGAACACCGCCAGTGCCACCACCGCCAGCGCGATCAGCGCCGACACCGACAGCGAGGCATCGCCCCACACCGGCAACCGCCACTGCGAGACCTTGGCATAGAACTCGTTGGTGATGCTGATCGAGTCGATGCTGATCAGGTAGCACAGGCCGCGCGCGAGGAACATGCCGGCCAGGGTCACGATGAAGGGCTGCAGCCGGAAGCGCTCGATCAGCAGCCCCATGAAGGCGCCGAAGGCCGTGCCCATCGCCAGCACCAGCGGAATCACCAGCGCCGGGCTCCAGCCGTGCTTTTCGACCAGCGAGGCCGAGACCATGGTGGTCAGCGCGATCACCGAGCCGACCGACAGGTCGATGCCGCCGGACAAAATCACGAAGGTCATGCCGACCGCGACGATGCAGACGAAGGCGTTGTCGATCAGCAGGTTCAGGAACACCTGCGGCGAGAAGAAGCCGTCGTAGAAGACCGAGCCCAAGGTCGCCATCAGCATGAACAGCGAGATCGTCGCCGCCAGCGGCAGGTACTTGGGATTGAAGCGCGCGCCGCCCGGCCGGCCGTGCGCCGCCGCCGTCGCGCCCTCGGCCGCCGCGGTCTCGTTCGACACCAGCGCGCTCATCGCGTCGCCCCCCCGTGCGCCGGCCGCACCGCCAGCTGCCGCAGGCTGGCCCGGAACTCGGCCGACTGCAGCAGCATCACCACGAACACCACCACCGCCTTGACCACCAGGTTGATCTCGGGCGGCACGCCGAGCGAATAGATCGCATAGGTCAGGGTCTGGATGATCAGCGCACCGATCACGCTGCCGACCAGGCTGAAGCGCCCGCCGGTGAGCGCCGTGCCGCCGAGCGTCACGGCCAGGATGGCGTCGAGTTCGAGCAGCTGGCCGGCGTTGTTGCCGTCCGCGCTCTTGACGTTGGAGCTGATCAGCAGGCCCGCGATGCCGGCGCAGAGGCCGCAGAACATGTAGGCGCCGACCACGATGCGGCGCGCCCGCACGCCGGCGACCCGGGCCGCGCCCGGATTGATGCCGACCGCCTGGATGAACAGGCCGAGCGCGCTGCGCGTGATCGCCAGGTACAGCAGCGCGAAGACGAAGGCCGCGACGTAGACCGAGAACGGCAGCCCGAACAGGTAGCCGCTGCCGATGAAGAAGAAGGGCGCGTAGTAGATCGTGATGATCTGCCCGCCGGTGATGAGCTGCGCGATGCCGCGCCCGGCCACCATCAGGATCAGGGTCGCGATGATCGGCTGCATGCCGACACGCGCCACCAGCAGGCCGTTCCACAGGCCGCAGGCCAGCGCGGCGCCGAGCGCGCCGACGATCGCCAGCCACATCGGGAAGCGGCTCACCTGCGCCGCCGCGCCGTTGCTGACCACCAGCGAGCCGCCGATCATCCAGGCCGCGATGGCCGCCGCGATGGCCACCACCGCGCCGACCGAGATGTCGATGCCGCGGGTGGCGATCACCAGCGTCATGCCGAGCGACACCAGCACCAGCGGCGCGGCCCGGTTCAGGATGTCTATCAGGCTGCCGTAGAGATGGCCGCTGCGCCATTCGAGGTGCAGGAAGCTCGGATTGAAGGCGGCGTTGATCGCCAGCAGCAGCAGCAGCGTGACCAGCGGCCAGGCGAGGCGGTGTTTGAACAACTGCGTCATGCGTCCGCCGCGATCAGTTCGTAGACCGCGTCCTCGCTGCTGCCGCCGGGCAGTTCGCCGACCTTGCGCCGCTCGCGCAGCACCGCGATGCGGTGCGACACGCGCACCACCTCGTTCATTTCGGAGGAGATGAACAGCACCGCCATGCCGCCGCGCGCGAGCCGCAGGATCTCGTCCATGATCTCCTGCTTGGCCGCGACGTCGATGCCGCGCGTCGGCTCGTCGAGGATCAGCAGCCGCGGCGCGATCGCCAGCCAGCGCGCCAGCACCGCCTTCTGCTGGTTGCCGCCCGACAAGAGGCCGATCGGCGTCTCGATGCTGGCGGTCTTGATGCCGAGCGCCTTCACGAAGCGCTCGGCCAGCGCGGCCTGCTCGGCGCGCGACAGCGTGTTGCGCACGCCGCGCCGCGCCTGCAGTGCCAGCGCGATGTTCTCCCGCACCGACAGCTCGGCCACGATGCCGTCGGTCTTGCGCTCCTCCGGGCACAGCGCCAGGCCGTGCCGCACCGCATCGGCCGGGCTCGCCAGTTCGACCGCGACGCCGTCGACGCGCAGCCGCCCCTGGTCGGGCCTGGCCAGCCCGAACAGCAGCCGCGCCAGCTCGGTGCGGCCGGCGCCGAGCAAGCCGGCCAGGCCCACCACCTCGCCGGCGCGCACCCGCAGGTCGACCGGCTGCAGCTGCCCGCGCTGGCCCAGGCCCTCGGCCTCCAGCAGGGCCGGCGCCGCGGCCTCGATCGGCGGCAGCTCGGCGTGGCCGCTGGCCTGTGCCGCGAATTCGCGGCCGACCATCGCCGAGATCAGGGCCTGCGGCCCCAGCTCGGCGGGCGTCCATTCGCCGACCCAGCCGCCGTTGCGCAGCACCGTGATGCGGTCCGAGACCGCGTAGACCTGGTTCAGGAAATGCGTGACGAACAGGATCGCCAGGCCCTGCCCCCGCAGCCGGCGCAGCACGGCGAACAGGCTCTTCACCTCCTCGTCGTCCAGGCTCGAGGTCGGCTCGTCGAGGATCAGCACCTTCGACGACAGGCCCAGCGCACGCGCGATCGCCACCATCTGCTGCACCGCCACCGAGTAGCTCGACAGCAGCTGCGTGACGTCGATGTCGATCTCCAGCCGGGCCAGCAGCGCGCGCGCCTCGCGGTGCACCGCGGCCCAGTCGATGCGCCAGCCCTGGGCCGCGCCGCGGCGCGGATAGCGGCCGGCGAAGATGTTCTCGGCCACCGACAGGTTGGGGCAGAGATTCACTTCCTGGTAGACCGTGCTGATGCCCAGGTGCTGCGCGTCGAGCGGCGAGGCCGGCCGGATCGGCTGGCCGGCCAGCGCCATCTCGCCGGCATCGGCCGGGTAGACCCCCGTGAGCACCTTGATCAAGGTCGACTTGCCGGCACCGTTCTGCCCCAGCAGGGCATGGATCTCGCCGCCGCGAAGGCGCAGCGAGACGCCCGACAGCGCCGGCACGCCATTGAACTGCTTGTCGATGCCCGTGAGCTGCAGCACGGGCGCGCCCGTTGATGTGTCCATGCTATTTGTTCTTGTTGTAGACATCGACGAACACCGCCGCCAGCAGCACCAACCCCTTGATGACCTGCTGGTAGTCGATGCCGATGCCGAGGATCGACATGCCGTTGTTCATGACGCCCATGATGAAGGCGCCGATGACCGCGCCCATCACGCGGCCGACGCCGCCCGAGGCCGAGGCGCCACCGATGAAGCAGGCCGCGATCACGTCGAGCTCGAAGCCCAGGCCGGCCTTCGGCGTCGCGGTGTTGAGCCGGGCCGCGAACACCAGGCCCGCGAGCGCCGCCAGCACGCCCATGTTGACGAAGGTCAGGAAGGCCAGCCGCTGGGTCTTGACGCCCGACAGGCGGGCCGCCTTCTCGTTGCCGCCCAGCGCATAGATACGCCGGCCCACGGTGGTGCGATTGGTGACGAAGTCGTAGGCGACGATCAGCACCGACATCACGATCAGCACGTTGGGCAGCCCCTTGTAGGTCGCCAGCAGGTAGCTCAGCAGCAGGATGACGGCCGCGAAGAACAGGTTCTTGCCGAGGAAGAAGGCGTAGGGCTCGGTCTCCATGCCGTGCCTGGCCAGCTTGGCGCGGCCGCGCAGCTTGAAGAAGACCAGCGCCGCGGCGGCCAGCGCGCCGAGCAGCAGCGAGCTGGTGCGCAGGCTCTCGCCGCCCAGCGGGTCGGGCACGAAGCCCGAGCTGAGCTTCTGGAAGGCCTCCGGGAAGGGGCCCACCGACTGGCCCGCGAGCAGCGCCAAGGTCAGGCCCTTGAACACCAGCATGCCGGCCAGCGTGACGATGAACGACGGGATCCGGAAGAAGGCCACGAACCAGCCCTGCGCCGCGCCGATCGCGCCGCCGGCGACCAGGCAGACGATGAAGGTCGGCACGAAGTGCCATTCGTACTCGACCATCAGCACCGCCGCCAGCGCGCCGATGAAGCCGCACACCGAGCCCACCGACAGGTCGATGTGGCCGGCCACGATCACCAGCAGCATCCCCAGCGCCATGATCACGATGTAGCTGTTCTGCAGCAGCAGGTTGGTGAGGTTCAGCGGCCGCATCAAGGTGCCGTCGGTCAGCACCTGGAACAGCACCATGATCGCCACCAGCGAGATCAGCATGCCGTACTCGCGCAGGTTGTTCTTGAGGAAGCCGGCGTGCGCGCCCGGCGCCGCCGGCGCGAGGTGGGTGGCGGCCTTCACGGCGTCGAGTTCAGGCGGCATGGACGCTGCTCCCGGAAGCGACGATGACCCGCATGATCTTCTCCTGCGAAGCCTCGGCGGCAGGAAACTCGGCGACGAAGCGCCCTTCGTTCATCACGTAGATGCGGTCGCACATGCCCAGCAGCTCGGGCAGTTCCGACGAGATCATGAGGATCCCCTTCCCTTCGCTCGCGAGCCGCTCGATGATGGTGTAGATCTCGTACTTGGCGCCGACGTCGATGCCGCGCGTGGGCTCGTCGAGGATCAGCAGCTCGGGCTGGGCAAACAGCCATTTGCTCAGCACCACCTTCTGCTGGTTGCCGCCCGAGAGGTTCACCACGCGCTGGTCCACGCCCGCACAGCGGATGTTGAGCGCGCGTCGGTAGTCGTTCGCGACCTTGAATTCCCGGCCGTCGTCGATCACGCCGCGCTCGGACACGGCGGCGAGGTTGGCGAGGCTCACGTTCTTGCGGATGTCCTCCTCCAGCACCAGCCCGGCACTCTTGCGGTCCTCGGTGACGTAGGCGATGCCGTGGTCGATCGCCTTGCGGATGGTGCTCACATCGACTTCATGGCCGTGCATGTGCACCGAGCCGCTGATGCGCTGCCCGTAGGAGCGGCCGAACACGCTCATCGCGAACTCGGTGCGGCCCGCGCCCATCAGGCCCGCGATGCCGACGATCTCGCCGCGCCGCACGTGCAGGTCCACGCCCTTGATCTGTTCGCGGTCGGCGTGCAGCGCATGGTGCACGTGCCAGTCGCGCACCTCGAAGATGGTGCCGCCGATGTCCGGCCTGCGCTCCGGGTAGCGGTGCGCCATGTCGCGCCCGACCATGCCGCGGATGATCCGGTCCTCGCTGATCGGCGCGCCCCGGCAGTCCATGGTCTCGACGGTGGCGCCGTCGCGCAGCACCGTGATCGAATCGGCCACCTTGGCGATCTCGTTGAGCTTGTGCGAGATCAGGATCGAGGCGATGCCCTGCGCCTTCAGCTCCAGCAGCAGGCGCAGCAGGGCATCGCTGTCGCTCTCGTTCAGGCTCGCGGTCGGCTCGTCGAGGATCAGCAGCTTGACCTCCTTCGAGAGCGCCTTCGCGATCTCGACCAGCTGCTGCTTGCCGACGCCCAGGTTGGTGACGAGCGCCGTCGGCGGCTCCTTGAGCCCGACCTTGGCCAGCAGGGCGCGGGTGCGGGCGTAGGCCTCGAACCAGTCGATCACGCCGCCGCGCGCCGTCTCGTTGCCGAGGAAGATGTTCTCCGCGATCGACAGCAGCGGCACCAGCGCCAGCTCCTGGTGGATGATGATGATGCCGAGCTGCTCGCTGTCGGAGATGTCCCTGAAACGGCGCAGCTCGCCCTCGAAGCGGATCTCGCCCTGGTAGGAGTCGCAGGGATACACGCCGCTCAGCACCTTCATCAGCGTGGACTTGCCCGCGCCGTTCTCGCCGACCACGGCATGGATCTCGCCCGCGCGCACCGCCAGGTTGACGTTGTCCAGCGCGTTCACGCCGGGAAAGGTCTTGGTGATGCCGCGCATCTCCAGGATCACATCGTTCACCGTGTCTCCTTCCGCCCGGCCTACCTGATCTGGCTCTCCTTGTAGTAGCCGCTGTCGACCAGCGTCTGCTTCCAGTTCGAGGCATCGACGCTGACCGGCTTCAGCAGGTACGACGGCACGACCTTGACGCCGTTGTTGTAGGTCTTGGTGTCGTTCACCTCGGGCGTCTTGCCGGCCAGCATCGCGTCCACCATGCCCACCGTCACCTTCGCCAGCTCGCGCGTGTCCTTGAACACGGTGGAGGTCTGCTCCTTCTTCAGGATCGACTTGACCGACGGCACCTCGGCGTCCTGGCCGGTCACCACCGGCATCGGCTGCTGCGCCGAGCCATAGCCCACGCCCTTGAGCGACGAGATGATGCCGATCGACAGGCCGTCGTACGGCGACAGCACCGCGTCGACCCGGTCCTTGGTGTAGTAGGCCGACAGCAGGTTGTCCATCCGGGCCTGCGCCACCGCGCCGTCCCAGCGCAGGGTCGAGACCTTGTCCATGCCCATCTGCTTGCTGCGCACCACCAGCTTGCCGCTGTCGATGTAGGGCTTGAGCACCGACATCGCGCCGTTGTAGAAGAAGAAGGCGTTGTTGTCGTCGGGCGAGCCGCCGAACAGCTCGATGTTGTAGGGGCCCTTGCCCTCCTTGAGCTTGAGCGCGTTCTCGATGTAGCTGGCCTGCAGCACCCCGACCTGGTAGTTGTCGAAGGTGGCGTAGTAGTCGACGTTCTTCGAGCCCTTGATGAGCCGGTCGTAGGCGATCACCTTGACGCCCTTGTCGGCCGCCTTCTGCAACACGTCCGACAGCGTGGTGCCGTCGATGGCCGCGATCACCAGCACCTTGGCGCCCTTGGTCACCATGTTCTCGACCTGCGCCAGCTGGTTCGGGATGTCGTCGTCGGCGTACTGCAGGTCGGTCTTGTAGCCCTTCTCGTTGAAGTACTTGACCATGTTCGAGCCATCGGCGATCCAGCGCGCCGACGACTTGGTCGGCATCGAGATCGCGACCAGGCCCTTGTCCTGGGCCTGGGCCAGCGGCGCCAGGCCGAACAGCCCCAGGGCGGCGCCGGCCAGCAGGGTCTTGATGAAAGTGCGTTTCATGAGAAGGTCTCCTTGTTGTATTTGCAGACGCGCGGCGCAGCGCTGTCGCGCAGCGCCGCGCGCGGTCTCAGTATTTGCGATTGGGGAATTCGGCTTTCGCGACTTCCATCGGGAAGATCCCTTCCTTGGTCAGGATCCGCTTGGGCAGCGGCTTGCCGGCCTTGATGTCGGCCACCGCGGCCATCAGCTGCGGGCCCAGCAGCGGGCTGCATTCCACCGAGACGTTGAGCTTGCCGGCCATCATGGCTTCGAAGGCGCCCTTCACGGCGTCGATCGAGATGATGATGATGTCCTGCGCCGGCTTCATGCCGGCCTCCTCGATCGCCTGGATCGCGCCGATCGCCATGTCGTCGTTGTGCGCATAGAGCACGTTGATCTTCTTGCCCTCGGCCTTCAGGAAGGCTTCCATCACTTCCTTGCCCTTGGCGCGCGTGAAGTCGCCGGTCTGCGAGCGGATGATCTTGAACTTCGGGTCGGCCTTGATGATCTCCTCGAAGCCCTTCTTGCGGTCGATCGCCGGGGCCGAGCCCACCGTGCCCTGCAGCTCGACGATGTTGATCGGGCCGGCGTTGCCCTTCTCCTTCTCGACCAGCCAGCGGCCGGCCTTGCGGCCTTCCTCGACGAAGTCGGAGCCCATGAAGGTGACATAGAGCGAGTCGTCCTTGGTGTTGACCGAGCGGTCGGTCAGCACCACCGGGATCTTGGCCGCCTTGGCCTCGAGCAGCACCGTGTCCCAGCCCGATTCGACCACCGGCGAGAAGGCGATGACATCGACCTTCTGCGCGATGTACGAGCGGATCGCCTTGATCTGGTTCTCCTGCTTCTGCTGCGCATCGGAGAACTTGAGCTCGATGCCGGCTTCCTTGGCGGCCGACTTGATCGACTCGGTGTTGGCGGTGCGCCATTCGCTTTCGGCGCCGACCTGGGCGAAGCCGAGCACCGGCTTCTTCTGCGCGAAGGCCGTGGCCGGCAGCAGCGAGGACAGCGTGGCGGATGCGAGCGCGATGTTGAGCGTGCGACGGTTCAGTTTCATGATGTCTCCTGGTTGGCGTGGTGAAAAAAGCAACTCTTGTCGTTGTCGTTATGTGCTCAGGCCAGCACGTAGCCGGTCTTGACGCTGGTGTAGAACTCGGCCGCATGCCGGCCTTGTTCGCGCGGGCCATAGCTGGAGGCCTTGCGGCCGCCGAAAGGCACGTGGTAGTCGACGCCGGCGGTCGGCAGGTTGACCATCGTCATGCCGACCTTCGCATGGCGCTTGAAATGCATGGCGCGCGCCAGCGAACTGGTGCAGATGCCGGCGCAGAGCCCGTAGGGCGTGTCGTTGGCGATCTGCAGCGCATGCTCGTAGTCGTCGGCGCGCAGCACGCAGGCCACCGGCCCGAAGATCTCGTCGCGCGCGATGCGGTGCTCGGGCCGCGCCAGGAACAGCGCCGGGCTCATGTAGTGGCCGACGGTCGCACGCTGCAGCGCTTCGCCGCCCCAGACATGCTCGGCGCCCTCCTCGCGCGCGGCGCCGACGGCGGCGAGGTTGCGGGCCAGTTGGGCGCGATCGACCACCGGGCCGATGTCGGTGCCGCGCTCCAGCGCATGCCCGACCTTCAGCGCCGCCAGGCGCTGGCGCAGCCGCGCCACGAAGGCGTCGTGCACCGCAGCCTCGACGATCAGCCGGCTGGAGGCGGTGCAGCGCTGGCCGGTCGAGAAGTAGGCGCCCTGCACGGCGCAGTCGACCGCCCGGTCGAGATCGGCGTCGGCCAGCACCAGCAGCGGGTTCTTGCCGCCCATCTCGAGCTGCACCTTGGCCCGCCGCCGCGCCGCGGCCTGCAGGATCTGCTCGCCGGTGGCGACCGAGCCGGTGAAGCTGATCGCGTCCACGCCCGCGTTGTCGATCAGTGCCTGGCCGACTTCGCGGCCGCTGCCCATCACGAGGTTGAAGGTGCCCGCCGGCAGCGCGGCCCGGCTGATGATCTCGGCCAGCGCCCAGCCGCAGGCCGGCACCAGTTCGGCCGGCTTGAACACCACGCTGTTGCCATGGGCCAGCGCCGGCGCGATCTTCCAGGCCGGGATCGCGAGCGGGAAGTTCCAGGGCGTGATCAGTCCGACCACGCCGATCGGTTCGCGCGTCACGTCCACCTGCACGCCCGGGCGCACCGAGGCCAGCATCTCGCCGCCGCTCGCGCGCAGCGCCTCGCCGGCGAAGAACTTGAAGATGTGGCCCGCGCGTGCGGCCTCGCCCACCGCCTCGGGCAGGGTCTTGCCCTCTTCGCGCGCCAGCAGCAGGCCCAGTTCCTCGCGCCGGGCCAGGATCTCGCTGCCGATCTGGTCGAGCACGTCGGCGCGCCGCTGCGGCGCGCTCTGGCTCCAGTGCGGAAAGGCATCGGCCGCGGCGCGGACCGCCACCTCGGTCTGGCTGCGATCGGCGCGGGCGTATTCGGCCACCACTTCGCGGGTGTCGGAGGGGTTCTCGCTCAGGCCGGTCGTGACACCGCTCTCCCAACGGCCATTGATGTATTGCCGGGCTTTCTGTTGGAGGTCGCTGCGCTTCACGGTGACGCGAGTCTAGGAATCACACCCATATCTTTCCAATCAATATTTGGATGGAATGCATATCCGAAGAAGCATTCAGGTAAACCCCATGACCAACTACACGCACTGGTTCATCCGTGCGCGACTCAAGACGCGGCAGCTGCTGTTGCTGGTGGCCCTGGCCGAGGAGGGCAACATCCATCGCGCGGCCCAGGTGCTGAACATGACGCAGCCGGCGGCCTCCAAGCTGCTGAAGGACCTCGAGGACGTGCTCGAGGTGTCGCTGTTCGAGCGCCTGCCGCGCGGCATGCGGCCCACCTGGTATGGCGAGATCATGATCCGCCACGCCCGGGTCGCGCTGGCGAGCCTGAACCAGGCGCACGACGAACTCAGCGCGCTCAAGGCCGGCCGCGCCGGCCAGGTCAACATCGGCGTCATCACCGCCCCGGGCCTGGTGCTGCTGCCGCCGGCGGTCGCCGAGGTGAAGCGCGAGCAGCCCAACCTGCGGGTGTCGGTCGAGATCGAGACCAGCCCGGTGCTGCTCGAGCGCCTCGAGCAGGGCAAGCTCGACCTGCTGGTGGCACGGCTGTTCGCCGAGCACGACAAGACCAACCTGCGCTACGAAGCCCTGACCGAGGAGCCGGTCTGCGCGCTGGTGCGCCCGGGCCATCCGCTGCTCGGCGTCAGCGGCCTGAGCCTGCGCGACCTGGTGTCGGCCGGCTGGATCGTGCCGCCCGCCGGCAGCGTGCTGCGGCATCGCTTCGAGCTGATGTTCCAGGAGGAAGGGCTGGCGCCGCCGATCAACGTGATCGAGACCGCGGCGCTGCTCTTCATCACCCGCATGCTGCAGCAGAGCGACATGGTCGCGGTGCTGGCCACCGACGTGGCGCGCTACTACGCCGGCCACGGCATCGTGTCGCTGCTGCCGGTCGAGATGCCCTGCCACATGGACGCCTTCGGCATCATCACCCGCACCGACCGGCTGCTGTCGCCGGCCGCCAAGGTCATGATGAAGGCGCTGAAAGCGGCGAGTTTCAGCGCCTACGGCCGGCGCCTGGACCCGGACTGAGCACGCCATTGCAATTTCGCGATGCCGCGCCGCAACATCGGCGCGGATCGGTTATGCCGTCCTACCCTTCCCCCCACGCGAGCCGATTGTTTCGTTCCTGGCAACACCGCGGTTCGATTTCATTAGGGTTTTTACTTAGTTTTCAGCCTTAGACTTGCCTGGACGGACCGCTGCAGAGCCCTCCGCCCGTTCATCCAAACCAAACAAGGACAACTGAAATGAAGACCTCGCAAATCATCGCCGCCGCCACCCTGTCGCTGCTGGCCGCCGCCGGCGCCCAGGCCGAAACCTATGACGGCGTGCATGCGCTCACTTCCGCCAACAGCCGCGCCGAAATCAGCGCCCAGGCCGCTGTCGCCGCGCGCAGCGCGAATCCCTACGCGGAAGGCTACGGCAACGGCGTGACCGCCGTCGCCAGCACCCGCGACCGTTCGTCGGTGCGCAACGAAGCCGTCGCCGCCGCGCACCGGCCGAACCAGAACGTGCGGATCGAATCCTTCGCCAACAGCGTGATTCCGCCGCAATTCACCGGTCCGCGCACCGGCAGCACGACGCGTCAAGCCGCCCTCTGATTCCGCGGCTCCCCGAATCAACCGGCCCACGCCACGCGCGGGGCCGGTTTTTTTGCGTCCGCAAGAAATGACAAGCTCATTTAAGAGGACTAAATAACTACATAAATAGCTGAATGGGCCTCACTTACACCAAAGGGCAGCTTGTCATGCCCCCGGGGCGAGTGTTCAATGCACCTTCGCCTGCGGGCGCCTGGAGAATCGGCATGGGAAAGCAAATCAATGTGGCCGTGAACGGGGAATCGCCCGTCGTCCGGCTGATCGATGACGACATCGCCTTCCGGCGCGCCCTGCAGCGGCTCCTCAAAGGCGCGGGCCACCAGGTGATGGAATACGGGTCGGTCGGCGAGATGCTGCTCGAAGGCATCGGCGGCGCACCGGGCTGCCTGGTGCTCGACATCCACATGCCCGGTCCCAGCGGGCTCGACCTGCAGGAGATGGTCGCCAGCCAGCCCGAACCCCTGCCCGTGATCTTCGTGACCGCGGAGGCCACGGTGCACGAGACGCTGCGGGCCATGAAGGCCGGCGCCTCGGATTTCCTGTTCAAGCCGGTGGACAGCGAGACGCTGCTGACGGTGGTCCGCAAGGCGATCGAGGACGACGCCGTGCGGCGCCAGGCGCGCCGCCGGCTGTGCGCCCTGCAGACGCGCTATTCGCGGCTCAGCCCGCGCGAGAGGCAGGTCATGGAAATGGTCGTCAACGGCGCGCTCAACAAGCAGATCAGCGCCCAGCTCGGCGCCGCCGAACGCACCGTGAAGGCCCACCGCGCGCATGTCATGGAGAAGATGGAAGTGAGCTCCCTGGCCGACCTGGTGCGCGCCGTGGGACAGCTGGGCGTGACGCCGGACGGCGCCAGCCACGCCCGCGCCTGACGCTCAGCGAATGGACCGGGGGTCCTTCGAGAGCAGGCCGCTCGCCAGCAGGCACAAGCCGATGCCCAATGCGACGCCACCGATCAGCAGCCGGCGCGCGTCGACCGATCCGAAACCGAACAGCAAGCCCACGCCCAGCAGCAGCGTGCAGGCGCTGACCACCAGCGCCGGCACCACCCCGCCGCGCGGGCCGGCCGGCGCCGCGCTGCGGCCCCTCAGCGCGAAGAACAGCCCGAACACGCCGAGCGCCATGCAGGCCGTGATGATGGCGCCGAAGAAGGCGATCGAGCCCAGGATGCGGCCCTCGACGTCCGGGAAGGCGATCGCCACGAGGCCGATCAGCAGGCGCACCAAGGCGTCGGCCAGCACCAGCCCGAACAGCCACTGGTAGCGCGGCGACCTCGACACCGCGAAGGCCAGGGCCAGCCCGAGCAGGCCGTCGACCAAAGCGAAGGCGCCGTTGCGGCTCAACGACAGCGCCAGCGGAAGCGTCGCCGGCGCCAGCTTGGACAGCGCGAACAGCACGCTGACCGCGCCGCGAAGCAGAAGCACGATGCGCAGGGCGGGCATGAGCGCGGGGCCTCGGATCAGCCGCCGGTCCAGGGCGCCACCAGCTCCCACGGCGGCGTCTTGGACTTGGTGTTCTTGCAGAAGATGTAGCTGCCCGAGCCGAGCAGGTTCTTGTGTCGGTTCTCGATCTGCGCCAGCCGGCACGATGCCCGGCCCTTCGGATCCTTGGCCGGCGTGATGCTGCCGCTGCTGGCGGTGTCCGGGTTGTCCCAGCTGACCTTGACGCCGTCCGCGCCCGCGTCGAGCGCCCCGTAGACGGCCTTGTTCATCAGGGCCATGTCGGCCTTGTTGAACTTGGTGATCGGCGTTTCGCGCATGCCGTTGTAGTAGGTCAACGGCGTGGCGGCCGCGCCTGCCGCGCCGGCCATCGCCAGCACGATGGCCAGCCCCTTCAGTGTGTCGCTCGCACGCATGCCTGGCTCCTCATTTGGGAAGAACGAAATTGACCTGGAACCGGACGAACCAGTCGGATGCATTGTCGGGGCGGATCACGTTGTAGCCCGCACCGACGACGAAATTCATCGGCACGAAGCCCTCGGGCCGCACCAGCAGCGAATACGACACCCCGAGCGGCACCGTCCAGCGCTGGCTGGAGCGCTTCTGCTCCCAGTCGGCGGTGACGATCCCGATGTAGCCGAGCGACTGCTTCGAGTCCAGCCGGTAGCTGACGATGGGCTGGAGCGAGAAGGCACTCACGTTCGGCTGGCTGTCGTCGCCGGCGACGGACCAGACCTGGGTCGCCAGCGCGCCCACGGTCCAGGGGCCGGCCTCCTTGAGCCCGACCACCGCCGGCCCGAGCGACCATTTGCCCGCGCCCAGCCGGTCATCGGTGGCGGTGCGCAGGATCATCGCCGGCCCGAAGCCCCAGATCCATCCGCCTTCGCCCGTCGGCGGCGCGAAGAAGCCTTCGTAGGTGATGTCGCCGAGACCGTCCTTGCGGTCCTGGCCCGGCAGCACCGCGGGGTTCGACAGCAGCGGAACGATGGCGCGGTTGATCAGCGACCAGCCGCCGCCGATCTTGATCGGATAGACCGGCTGGATGTTGAGCGTGTACTGGGGCTTCTCGAAGGGCCCGGCGTTGTAGTTGGTGGTCCACTGGAACGGCAGGGTGACGATGTCGGCGATCGGGTTCGCCAGCTTCTTCTGCAGGTCCGCGTCGTCCTGGGCCCAGGCCCCGCAGGCCGCGAACGATGCCGCCGCCATGGCAGCCCGGAGGGGGCGCTTCGCGATCGTCATGCGGTCTCCTCGTGAAGGCGAGCGTTCCGGGCCGCTCCAGTTCGATTCGCCACCTCTGGCCACGCGGTCATCTTGGGTGACAGTGCCGGCGCTGCCCATTGGACCAACGGGCAAGCGCCATTGCCCTTTCGGGCAATCGGGCCGGGCCGGCCGGCGATGGCGCAACGGACCGCCGAGGTCGTACGATGGCGCCTGGGACTGTGCATTTCCAGGAAGCAGGGGGACAGATGGCAACGAGGTTCGACATCGCAGCCGTGGTGACCGCAGCGGTCATCGGCATGCCCATGGCGGCCGGCGCGCAGCAAGCCGGGCTCGGCGCGCCGATTTCGGGCGAACAACAGGAGGCCGACCTGCGCGTGATCGCCGCGCGCTGCGGCACGCCGGGCTTCGAGAAGGCCTTCTACAAGCAATCCAGGGCCGCGGTCGCGGCCGGCCTGGTGATCAAGAACCGGGACCCGGTGCAGGTCGAGAAGACCATCACCTCGCTGCGTCGCAGCCCCTTCGTGCTGGTCGCGACCCAGGCCGACTGCGCGGCCGAACTCAAGCGGCTGGCCGAGGTCCAGAAGCAGCGTGGCGAGCAGCTCCGGGGCGGCGCCGGACGAAAGAAATGAACGCGCGCCGGGGCGCCGGCCCGGCGCCGGGCAGCTGGCGCTAGAGCGCGCCGTACAGGCTCTCGCCAGGCTCGGCGCGGTCATGGCGCTTGGTCGCAGTCCGCAAGCTCAGTACCCAAAGCCGCGCATGGCGCTGCTCGCGGCTCTCGAAGCGTTCGGTGAATCGCCGGATGCCGGGCCGCTCGATGGCCGCGATGGTCATCCAGTCGGTGCCGCCGAAGGATTCGGCGTCGCTGCTGCGGTCGACCAGCGCCGGCCGCAGCGCCATCACCCATTCGGTCGGGACGCGCGGGTCGCGGTCCAGCATCCGCAGGGCGATCTTGGCCGCCATGGGGCTCAGCGACTGAACCTTGTGGAGGTGGAAATCCAGTTCCATGGACATGGGCGGCCCTTTCAGATACACCAGGATACATGTCCATCTGCCGCGGATGCAAGCGCGATTTCCCCTGGGCGAGGGCGCCGGCCTACTGGGTCTTCAGGCGCTTGTATTCATTGCGCTTCATCTCGAGGTAGTCGTTGCGGTCCACCTCGTGCAGCTGGCGCGCGTAGCGCTCGGTGCTGTCGAACCACTGGGCCAGGCGCTTGGGCACGTCGGCCTCGGCCGGCGAATCGAGGTAGGCGTCGATCGCGAGGTAGTAGCGCATCGTGTTGCGCTCCACGACGCCGAGCACCCCGCCGACCAGGCTGGGTTGGCCGGAAGCGTCCTTGCCCTTGGCGCTGAAGCCCACCTTGTCGCTGCCCAGGGTGGAGAGGTAGCCCTGCATCGCGATCCGGGCCGCGGTGCCGTAGGCGTAGGCGTAGGCCAGGTGGATGAAGGTCTTGCCGTTGGGCAGCGGCGTGGCCTCGAACTCGATGCGGTAGTCGCGCGTCGACAGCGGTCCCTTGTCGGCGCTCAGCCGGGCGCTCATGTAGTCGGCCGCCGAGACCGGCGGCTGCCAGACGAAGTCGATGCGCTGCGCATCCGACAGCGGCTGGTCGAACTTGCGGCCCACCGACACCGCCAGCGTGGTCGCCGTCCCGCCACCGCGCACGGCGCAATACTTGGTATTGAGGTGCAGCATCAGCACGTCGCACCAGACCGCCGGCTTGCCCAGCGCGGCGCTGACCTGGTCGAAGGGATGGTCGACCAGCGCGAAGATGTTGCCGCTCAGCTGGCCCGAGGCCTCGGTCGATTCGAGCACCAGCGGCCGGCCGAAGGCGTTCTTGTCGAACTGCGACTGGACCGCCTCGAACTTCGCCTGCAGCGCGGCGGCGCTGCCGAGCTGGGTCTGCGACCAGACCAGCGCCGGCAGCAGCAGGCAGACACAGACCAGGACCCGGCGAAGCAGCGTGTTTGGCATGCCCGCCATTGTGGTCCGCTGCGCCGGCGATGCAAGGGCCGCTCATCTGCGCGGCCCCGCGCCAGCGGCGCGCGTCAGACGGCCATGATGGAGACGGCCTTGGTGTTGAGGTAGTTTTCCATCGCCTCCGGACCGCCTTCCGAGCCGTAGCCCGAATCCTTGATGCCGCCGAACGGCATCTCGGGCGAAGGCGCGGCCGGCTGGTTGATCCACAGCATGCCGACTTCCATGCGCTGCGACAGCAGGTGCGCGTTCTTGATCGACTGGGTGAAGGCGTAGCCGGCCAGGCCGAAAGGCAGCCGGTTGGCCTCGGCGATCGCCTCGTCGAGCGAGTCGAAGCCGCGGATCGCCGCGATCGGGCCGAACGGCTCGTTGTTGAAGACGTCGGCCTCGAGCGAGACGTCGGTCAGCACCGTGGGCGCGAAGAAGTTGCCGCTGCTGCCGACGCGCTCGCCGCCGGTGGCCACCTTGGCGCCGGTGGCGCGGGCGTCGTCGAGCACCTTGGCCATGGCGCCGAGGCGGCGGGCGTTGGCCAGCGGGCCGAGCGTCGTGCCTTCGGCCAGGCCGTCACCGAGCTTCAGGCTCTCGGCATGCTTGACCATCGCCTGGGCGAAGGCGTCGCGGATGCTGTTGTGCACCAGGAAGCGGGTCGGCGAGATGCAGACCTGCCCGGCATTGCGGAACTTGGCGCCACCCGAGGCCTTGACGGCCAACTCGACGTCGGCGTCGGCCGCCACGATCACCGGGGCATGGCCGCCGAGCTCCATCGTCGCGCGCTTCATGTGCTGGCCGGCCAGGGCCGCCAGCTGCTTGCCCACCGGCGTCGAGCCGGTGAAGGTCACCTTGCGGATGATCGGGTGCGGAATGAGGTAGTTCGAGATCTGGGCCGGATCGCCGAACACCAGGCCGACGGTGCCGCGGGGCACGCCGGCATCGACGAAGGTCTGCAGCAGCGCGGCCGGCGAGGCCGGGGTTTCTTCGGGCGCCTTGCACAGGAAGGAGCAGCCGCTGGCCAGCGCGGCGCCGAGCTTGCGCACGATCTGGTTGATCGGGAAGTTCCAGGGCGTGAAGGCGGCGACCGGGCCCAGGGGCTCCTTCAGCACCAGCTGCTGCGCCGCCAGGTTGCGCGACGGCACGATGCGGCCATAGACGCGGCGGCCTTCGTCGGCGAACCACTCGATGATGTCGGCGCCTGCCAGCACCTCGCCGCGGGCCTCGACGAAGGGCTTGCCCTGCTCCAACGTGAGGATGCGGGCGATGTCGGCGGCGCGCTCGCGCAGCAGGCCGGCCGCCTTGCGCATGGTGGCGGCGCGCTCGTTGGCGGGAATCCGGCGCCAGGCTTCGAAGCCGCGCTGGGCCGCGTCGAGCGCGCGGTCGAGGTCGGCGGTCGCCGCGAAGGCCACCTTGCCGATCGGCTGGCCGGTGGCCGGGTTGATCACGTCCTGGGTCTTGCCGCTCGCGGCGTCACACCATTCGCCATCGATCAGCAGGCGGGTGTCGGGGTAGCTGGGGGTGGTCATGCGGAGTCCTTGAATTGCGAGACTGCCCGCAAGCGCAGCGGGCAGCCCGCCATCCTACCTAACTCGGCGGCGACCGTGGCGGCACCGCGCCGTTGGCCCGCACCCAGTAGAACTGCTTGGCGACGGCCGCCGCCTCGACCCGCAAACGCCGCATCGGCTTGACGCCGATCAGGCCGTCGACCGAACAATGGAGCGGCTCGCCCTCGGCGAGGCTGCGATGCGCATCGAGCATCGCGCGCAGCGACACCGAGGCGCTGTTGCGCCGGGCATCGACCGAGCGCACGAAGAAGCGTTCGCGGGTCGCGACCAGCTGGCTGCGGGCGCCCGGGTCGGCGCCGGTCCCGGCCGGCCGCACGCCCTTCCACGCCGCGTCGACGTCGAAGGCCAGCATCACGGCGTCGGGCGTGTCGATGCCCTTGAGCGAACCGCTCTGGGCGGCGGCCAGCCAGCCCAGCAGTTGCGGGGTCAGCTCGAAGGAGACCGAGTCGGGGGCCGCGCCGGGCAGTCCCGGCACTTCGACGAAGACCTGCCGGCAGCTGCGGCTCGCGCTTTCGACCCGTCGCGCCTGTTGCCGGCGCCGCGTGGCGCGCACATGGGCGAAGGCGGCGAAGCCGGCCACCGGCGCGGCGAAGGCCAGCACCTTGAAGGCATCGTAGCCATAGACGGCCAAGCTCATTCCCGCCCCCTCGGGCACGGACTGCAGCGACCCTGCACCGACCTCAGTTTCACGCTGGCTCCTCGTCGCGACACACCGCCCGTCCGAAGCGGCGAGGGCATGCGCTGAGCGTATATCGGCGGTGCGCGCCGAAACTTGAGGGACTCGCAGGTCGCCCGCGAGCGCCCGCTTGCGGCTATTCTGGAAAGCGGTGCGATCCGGCACCTCAAACCCTCAACACGCTCTGGAGGATCTACATGACAGCAAGGCTTTTCCACCGCATGGCAGCATTCGCGCTGGCCCTGGTGCTCACCGCGTGCGCGTCGCCCGGCTCGCAGACCGGATCGATGACGATCCGGCAAGGCAAGATCGAGCAGATCACGCCGACCACGATCGCCACCTCGCATCACACCGGCGTCGGCGCGGTGCTCGGCGGCCTGACCGGCCTGGGCATCGGCAGCCTGATCGGCGGCGGCACCGGGCGCGACGTTGCCATGGTGGTGGGGGCCATCGGCGGCACCATCGCCGGCAGCGAGGTCGCGCGCCGCTACGACACGCCGGTGGCCGGCCAGGAGATCTTCGTGCGCACCGACAGCGGCGTGCTGGTCGAGGTGACCCAGCCGGTCACGCCCGGGCTGCGCGTCGGCCAGCGGGTGTTCATCCAGGGCAACGGCGAAGCCGCCAGAGTCGTGCCGCAGTAGGCCCTAAGGCTTTCCGTTTTGCGAGAGCAGGACGGCGATCGGGCGGGTGCCGGGGAACTCCGAGAAGATGATGGTCATCATCGCGGTGATCGGCACCGCCAGGAAGGCGCCCGGCACGCCCCACAGGGCCACCCAGACCGCCAGGCTCACGAGGATCGCGAACGGGCTCAGGTTGAGCGAATTCCCCATGACGTAGGGGTCCAGGAAGTTGCCGATCACGAACTGGACCACCGCCAGCGACATCATGATCTGGATCGCCTCGCCGGCGCTGCCGAACTGGGCCACCCCCATCAGGCCCGGCAGCACGACGCTCAGGAACGAGCCGATGTACGGCACGTAGTTGAGCAGCGCGATCAGCACGGCCCAGAAGCCGGCGAACTCGAGGCCGGCGAAGCGCATGATGACGTAGCTGAGGGCGCCGAGCAGCACCCCGAGAAAGGTCTTCAGGGCCAGGTAGGCGCCGACCCGGGCATTGATATCGGCGATGACCTGCTTGATGCGCTGCGCCTGCTCGGGGCTGCGCGCGATGGCCAGGATCTTGACGTCGAGGTTGCTGCGCTCGACCAGCAGGAAGCAGGCATACAGCGCCACCACGATCACGGTGGCGAACAGCGACGACACCGAAGCCAGGGCCGATGCCGCCACCCGTTGCAGGCTCACCTGCGCCAGCAGGTCGCGCCGCAGCGTGGTCCAGGTCGGCTCGGCCTCGACCCGCATCAGCACCGCCACCCGCTGCACCGCCGCCAGCAGCGACTCCTGGTAGCGCGGCGCCATCGCGATCACGCTGTCCTTGTTGGCCAGGACGGTGTAGACCACCATGGCCAGCCCGAGCGCGATGATCAGCACCGAGAGGATCGAGATCACCAGTTGCGGCAGCGCTGGGCCCAGCAGCGGCACCTTGCCGATCAGGCGCGCCAGCCCGAGGATCACGTAGACCACGAAGACGCTGAACATGATCGGCACGAAGACGCCGCGCCCGATGTAGAACACCCAGCCGATCATCAACGCGATCGCCGTGCCGTAGACCAGGGTCTGGAAGCGCTCGTTCATGCGGCGGGGGTTCAAGGCGTGCGCTGGCCGCCGGCCATGCCGACCGGGCGCGGCGTCCGCGCATCGGCGACGTCGACCCAGCCGCCGCCCATCGCCTGGTAGACGTTGATCGCCTGCGCGTAGCGGTTGGCCTGCAGGTTCACGAACGCCAGCTCGGCCGCGAACAGCTCGTTGTCGGCCACCAGCACCTCGAGGTAGCCGACCAGGCCGGCCTCGAACTTGAGCCTGGACAGGCGCGCGAACTCGCGCAGCGCCCTGACCCGCCCGCGCTGGTACTCGACCCCCTCGATGCTCTTCTGGGTGCCGATCAGCGCGTTGTTGGTGTCGCGGAAGGCGCCCAGCACGGTCTGCCGGTAGACCAGCTCGGCCTGCGCCTTCTGCGCCTCGGCCGAGCGGACCTGGCCCTCGATGGCGCCGAAGGTGAAGATCGGGCCGGTCAGGCCGGCGACCACCGACCAGGTGGTGGCGGGCCCGGTCAGGAAGTTGCCGAAGGAGGTGCTGGTGGAACCCAGCGCGCCGGTCAGCGACAGGCTCGGGTAGTAGAGCGAGCGGGCGACCCCGATGCTGGCGTTGGCGGCCACCAGGTTCTGCTCGGCCGCCAGGATGTCCGGGCGCCGCTGCAGCAGGTCGGAAGGCAGGCCGGCCGGGATCAGCGGCGCGGCCAGCTCGTCGATGGTCTTGCCGCGCGGGATCGGCGCCGGGTCGCGGCCCAGCAGGATCGAGATCTGGTTCTCGAGCGCCGCGATCTGCTGCTCGAAGGTCGGGATCGCGGTCAGCGCCTGCTGGTACTGGGAGCGCACCTGCGTCACCTCGGTCTGCGAGACCAGCCCGCGCTTGAAGCGCAGGTCGAAGATGCGCGCGGTCTCGCCGAAGTTGGCGGCGGTGGACCGGGCGATCTCGAGCTGCCGGTCGAGCGCCCGCAGCGCGATGTAGCTGGCCGCCACCCCGGTCACGAGCGTCAGCACCACGCCGCGCTGGCCCTGCTGGCTGGCATAGACCTGCGCCTGCGCGGCCTCACTCAGGCGCCGGACGCGGCCGAAGAGGTCGACCTGCCAGCTCGCGTTGAGGCTGGCCTGGTAGAGCGAGAAGTAGTTGCCAGCCGGCTCGGGGATCGGCGGCTGGCCCTCGCGGCTGGCGCGCGTGCGCGCCGCCCCGGCGCCGTAGCCGAGCTGCGGATAGGCCTGCGAATCGGTGGTCGTCAGGGCGCCGAGGAACTGGTCGATGCGGGCCGCCGCGACCCGGACGTCGAGGTTGTCGCGCAGCGCGGTCTCGATCAGCTGGTTCAGGACCGGGTCGCCGAACTGCTCCCACCAGGGGGTGTTGGCCACCTCGGCGGCCATGGGGTAGTCGATCCGCCAGGCGGCCGGCGACTGCGTCGCGGGCCGGACGAAATCCGGCCCCACGGTGCAGCCCGCCAGGGCGACCCAAACCGCAGCGGACACTGCTGCCAGCGTTGACTTCCTCATCTCGTTCTCCTTCAGCCCAGTGCCATCAGCGCGCAGCCGAACAGCAGGGACACTACCAGCATCGCGATGCTCGCGACGGCCCAGCGCCGCGCAAAAGCGTCGATCGTTTCGAATCCGCGTCCCACCGCCATCGCCAGCCCGGCCAGCCGGCCCAGCGCGATCCCCAGATCGCCGGCCGGGATGCGCGGCAGATGGCGCCCGAGGCTGTCGAGGCCGAGCGCGATCGCGGCGCCGACCAAAACCGGCCACAGGGCCGCCCAGAGCGCGGCCGGCGACAGGGCGTCGGGCAGCGCGCCCAGCGGCAGCGCCAGGCAGAGCGCCCAGGGCAGCGCGACCGAAGCCAGCGCCATCCCGAGCCAGGCGACCGCCAGCACGGCCGGCGCGCGCGCGTCCGCATCGACCGCGGTGTCGGCGCTCAGGCGCCGCAGGAAATGGACCATCAGCAGCGTGGTGGCGATCGACGACAGCACCGCCACCGTGGCGGCCAGGCCGCTGCCCATCAGGTCCTTGGCCGCGTACTTGGCCAGCGCGCCGCCGGTGAGCGGCAGGCCGCCCAGCCCCAGCGCGATCACGGCCGCCGGCAGCAGCATCGGCCACAGATGGCGGCGGCCGGTGCGCATGACCACGCCGACGGCAAGGAACAGCGCCCCCTTCACCAGCAGGTGGTGCGCCGCATAGAACGCCGCGGCCGGCGCCGTGCCGGCGTCGCCCGCCGCCAGGCCCATGCCGATCACCGCCACCAGGAAGCCCATCTGGCTGACGCTGGAGTAGGCCAGGATCACCTTCGGCCGGGTCTGCGTGATGCCGATCGCGACCCCGTAGAGGGCGCCGAACAGCCCGACCGCGGCCAGCGGAAGACCGAATTCGGGCAGCGCGGTGTCGAGCGGCAGGAAGCGGATCAGCGCCAGGATGCTGGCCTTGACCACGGCACCGCTCATCACGGCCGCCGCCGGGATCGGCGCCGCGCCGTAGGCCAGCGGCATCCAGAAATGCAGCGGCACCAGCCCGGCCTTCATGCCGAGGCCGACGATCAGCAGCAGCAGCGTGAGATCGCGCCAGGGCGATCCCGGCAGCGCCGCGGCGGCGTCGCGGATCAGCAGGCTGCCGTCCGGCGTGGCCAGGGCCAGCAGCAGCAGGCCGGCGAGCAGGAAGGCCTCGGCCAGCAGCGCGAGCCCGAGATAGAGCGCGCTGGCGCGCAGCGCCTCGGGCCCGTCGCCCTGGAGCACCAGGCCGCTGGCACCCACGCTCAGCACCGCCAGCAGGAAGTAGAAGCCGATCAGGTCGGCCGCCAGGAAGACGCCGACGCAACCGGTCAGCGTCATCAGCCAGCAGACGATGAAGCCGTCGCTGCGCGGCCGCTCGCGCAGCCAGCGCGCGGCATAGGCGCCGGCCAGGATCCACAGCACAGAGGCCACGCCGAGCAGCATCGCGCCCGGCGCATCGAGCGCGAAGGTCAACGCGAAGGCGGCGTTACCCAGCACCAGGTCCGGCTCGCCGCCGGCCAGCAGGGCGGCTGCCAGCGCCGGCAGCGGCGCCAGCGCGAACAGCGCGGGCAGCCGGCGCCGCAGCCGCGGGAACGCGCACGCGAGCAGCAGCAGCAGCGGCACGCCGAGCGCCAGCGGCACCAGAACGGGCAGGTCGAAGACGACGGCGGCGAGCGTGGCGGAGCCGATCATCGCGCCCCCATCGACAGCGCGCCGGTGCGGCCGATCTGCGCCACGTCGAACGGCAGCAGCGCCGCCAGCCCGAGCAGGAACGAGCACAGCGCGAGCGCCAGCACCGCGCCCTGCTGGTAGCGCGGCACCCGCACCTTCGGCTCCCAGCCGAGCGGCGCCGGCGCCATCGCGCGCACCACCACCATGAACACATAGGCGCTGGTGAGCAACCCTCCGACCAGCATCACGGCCACCCACCACCACTGGGCGGTGGCGATCGCGGCCGACAGCAGCAGCCACTTGGCGAGGAAGCCGCCCGAGGGCGGCAGCCCGATCAGCGAGGCGCCGGCCAGGGCGAAGGCGGCCATCGTCATCGGCAGCGCCCGCCCGGTGCCGCGCAGGTCGGCCGTGCGGTCATGGCCGAGGGTGGCGTAGACCAGGCCGGCGGCCATGAACATCGCGGCCTTGGCGGTGGCGTGCGAGACCGCCTGCAGCAGCCCGCCGGTGACGGCGACGGCGCTGTCCAGCCGCGCAGCATCGAGCCCCGCGACCAGCGGGAACATCAGGAACAGGTAGCCGATCTGGGCCACCGTCGAGTAAGCGACCAGCAGCTTCAGGCGGGCCTGGCGCAGCGCGACCACGTTGCCGACCAGGATCGCCGAAGCGCCCAGCGCCCCCAGCAGCTGCGCCGAAGGCAGCGTCACGACGCCGGGGAAGACGTCGACCCACAGCCGCACGACCAGGAACCAGGCGCCCTTGATCACCAGCGCCGACAGCAGCGCGCTGGCGGCGGCGGGTGCGCCGGCATGGGCGGGCGGCAGCCACAGGTGGAGCGGGAACAGCGCGGTCTTGGCGAGCAGGCCGGCGGTCATCAGTGCCGCGGCACCCCAGGCCACGGGCTCGGCGCCGACGCGCTGCGCCAGCAGCGCGATGTCCAGCGTGCCGTAGGCGCCATACAGCAGGAAGACGCCCAGCAGATAGAGCATCGAGCCGGCCAGCGCGTAGATCAGGTAGCGCAGCGCGGCCTGCAGGGTTTCGCCGCGGCCGTCGAGGCTGACCAGCGGCACGCCGGCGAAGGTGAGCAGCTCCAGCGCCACGTACAGCGTGAACACGTCGCCGCTCACGAACACCAGGTTGAGCGACCCCCAGACCGCGAGCAGCAGCAGCCAGAAGGTCAGCGCGCCGCGCTTCTCGCGCACGCCGTCGGGCGTGCCGAAGTCGCCGTTGGCGTAGGTGCCGATGCCGACCACCACCACCATCACGAGCACCATCATGCAGACCGACAGGCCGTCGGCGCGCAAGGTGACGCCGAGCGGCGGCGCCCAGCCCCCGAGCAGGTAGACCAGGGCGTCGCCCGACACCCACAGGCGGTGGGCGATCGCCGCCACCAGCACCGCGCCGAGCCCGATGGTGAGCCAGGCCACCTGCTGGGCGCGCCGGCCGCCGAGCACGAAGCCCAGCATCAGCCCGACGAAGGGCAGCAGCACGGCCAGCACCAGCAGCAGGCCGCCGGTCGTCGTCAGGTCCACGGGCACGGAGGGCGGCACTTAGACCTCGCCCTCGGCGGCAGTCGGCTTGGGGGCGGCGGCTTGGGCGGTCAGCGAGGTCGAGCCGGTCTCTTCGAACAGCCGCAGCACCAGGGCGACGGCCAGCGCCGACGCCGCGAACGCCACCACCAGGGCAGTGATCAGCAGCGCCTGCGGCACCGGGTCGCCGCCCATGCCGGCGCCGGCGCCGCGGCGGGCGATCACCGCGCAGACCAGGAAGATCCCGTTGCCCATCACGTTGAAGGCCATGATCTTGCGCAGCGGGTGCGGGCTGACGATCAGGCCATAGAGGCCCAGCCCGACCAGCACGGCGGCGCACAGCCCGAGCAGCGTCGGCGTGTTCATTTCCCGCCCTCCTTGCGGCGCGGCGGTCCGGCCAGCAGCAGGGCCAGCGTGACCGCCAGCGACGGCAGCAGCGCCGCCTCGACGACCACGATCAAGGGCTTGGCGAAGCCCTCGGGATACCCCAGGAAGGCCCCCGCGATGCCGGCGCCGAGCAGTCCGATCGCGATGAAGACGAGCGGCCCGCCGGCCAGCGCGATCCGTACCCAGCGGCGGTCGACCGCGGGCGCATCGGAGAGCCCGGCCAGCATGACCAGCAGCCACATCGCGGCCAGCACCGTGGCGCCCTGGAACTTGCCGCCCGGATGGTCGGCGCCGACCCAGAGGATATAGACGCCGACGACGATCCCGATCGGCGGCAGCACGCGCGCGAAATAGCCCAGGATGCCGTTCGGATCCTCGGTCGGTGCCGGGCCCGGCCGCCCGCCCCAGAAGCGGTCGGGCGCCAGCGACCAGATGCCGACCAGGCCGAGCAGCAGCACGATGGCCTCGAGCAGCGTGTCCATCGCGCGGAAGGACATCAGCACGGCGGTGATCGGGTTGCCGACGCCGGTCGAGGC
This sequence comes from Variovorax davisae, assembly GCF_030316845.1. GTDB lineage: Bacteria > Pseudomonadota > Gammaproteobacteria > Burkholderiales > Burkholderiaceae_C > Variovorax > Variovorax davisae. Next base: position 186,218 of record NZ_JASZYS010000002.1, on the reverse strand, counting down.
GATGTTCTGCGCCACCGCCGGCGCCAGGGTCGGTGCCGGGTCGGGCAGCAGCAGCACGCAGGCGCCGATGGCCGCGGCCACGGCGGCCGAGACGATCGCGGCCAGCACCCGGGTCAGCGCGCCGGGCCGCTCGGCCCAGGCCGGCGCCTCGGTGGCGCGCAGGCGGGCGGCGGCGGCGATCAGCAGCACGCCGGTCAGGCCGGCGCCGATCGCGGCCTCGGTCATCGCGACGTCGACCGCGCGCAGCTGCAGCCAGGCCAAGGTCAGCAGCAGGCCGTAGGGCACAAAGCCGGCGACGGCGGCGAAGGTGTCGCGCGCCACCAGGGTCCAGACCGCCAGCGCCATCAGCAGGCCGACCAACGCCAGGGTCAGGGCCTCGGTCACGGTGAAACCTCCGTGCTGCGCACTGCGGTGCGAGCGCCTTCGGGCGGCCGGGCGGCGCTCATGCCTCGGGCCCGCCGCGCCGCACCGCGCGCGCAATCAGCTGCGACACCGTGGCCGAGGCCAGCAGCACCATCAGCCAGACCAGGATCAGCTTGAGGCCGGCCAGCACGCCGTCCATCTGCGGCAGCAGGCCCATCACCACCAGGCCGAGCCCGAGGTTGTCGGCCTTGGTCAATGCGTGCAGCCGGGTAAAGGTGTCGGGGAACCTCAGCAGCCCCACGGTGCCGGCGATGAAGAAGAAGGCGCCCGCCACCACGGCGACGATGGTGAAGAGGTCGGCGATCGTCTTCATGGGCGCTCCTCGGGCTCGCCGGGCGGCGGGCGGGCGCCGGCCTTGACGAAGGCGATCGCGGCGAAGGCCGCCAGCACCGCCAGGATCAGCGCCAGGTCGACCACGGCGGCGGCGCCGATCGCCGCCCCCAGCAACAGCAGCGCCGCGATGCCGGCGGTGCCGAACAGCTGCACCGACATCATGCGGTCGACGTCGTCGGGGCCGCGCAGGATGCAGACCAGCCCGACCGCGACCGTCAGCAGCACGAAGGCCGAGGCGCCGAGCAGGAACTCAGTCATGGTGGCGCTCCCCCGCGACCAGCGCGCCGCGCAGGCGCTGCTCCTCGGCCGCCATCTGCTCGGCGACCGGCTCGTCGATGTCCAGGCAGTGGTAGATCATGCTGTGCTCCGAGTCGCCGACCGGCACCGAGCCCGGCAGCAGGCTGGTGATCGAGGCGAACTCGTTGCGCGCCAGGCCGGGACGGAAGCCGACCCGGTAGACGATGAAGCCCGGCTTCAACGGCATGCGTGGCGACAGCGCGCGGCGCGCCACGTCGACGCCCGCCAGCACCGACTGCCAGAGGAAATGCGGCAGGAAGCCGAGCAGCGCACCGAGGCGCAGGTGGCCGGCCTCGGGCGGGAGCAGGCGCATGCTGGCAAAGGTCCCGGCCAGCACCGCGATCAGGCCGACCGCCAGATCGGCGGGCTTGGCGCTGGGCATCAGCAGCAGCCAGAGCACGAACAGCAGTACGCCGCGAACCAGGGCCGTGGTGCGCCGGGAGGGCGGCGATGGGGCGGCCTTCATCCGCCCGTCCTCGCCCGGACCGCATTCAAGCGCACGCCGATCCGGCTCAGTCGCTCGTAGAGCCGGGCCTCGGTGCGCACCGGCCACCAGTCGTAGAGGAAGATCTCCATCGGCCGCCACAGGGCGACCCAGGCCCCGATCACCAGGCTCTCGTGGACCAGCGTGGCGTAGCGCGCCTTGCTGAACAGGCTGGCGAGCGATTCACCGATGAGGGCGGCGGCGCCGACGAACAGCACGCCGATCAGCAGGCTGATGCGGCCGGTACGGAACATCTTGCGCAAGCCTCGCCAGGTGGCCAGCGCCCGCTGGCGGAAATATTCGTCGACGGCCTCCTCCAGCATCGCCGCATCGGCCGCCGTGACGCTGTCGGCGTCCACGTGCACCACCAGTTCGAGCGGCCGCCCGGCCGGCACTTCCTGCGCCCAGTCGACGATGTAGGCCTGCGCCTTGGCATCCAGGTCGCGCTCGCGAAAGGGCGCCGGGTCCATCGAGTTGAACAGCTGCCTCAGCTCGGCCACGTGCAGGTCGAGCACGGCGTGCGCGCCGCCTGCCGCGGTTCCGGTGCTGGAGGGAGAGGCCTGCATGCGCGTCGACCAGGACTACGCCGGCTCGACCGCACCGGCCGGCCGGTCTTCCCTGCCGAACACCAGCACGTAGAGCGTCGGCAGGAACACCAGCGTGAGCAGGGTGGCGACCAGCAGCCCGCCCATGATGGCGAAGGCCATCGAGCCCCAGAACACCGTCGGCGCGATCGGAATCAGGCCGAGCACGGTGGAGATCGAGGTCAGCATCATCGGCCGCATCCGCGAGGTGGCCGAGGTCACCACGGCATCGAGCACGTTCATGCCCTCGGCCCGGTAGGTCTCGATCTGCACGATCAGGATCACGCCGTTCTTGGCGATCATGCCGATCAGCGCCAGGATGCCCAGGATGGCCACGAAGCCCAGCGGCCGGTTGAAGATCAGCAAGGTCAGCACCACGCCGATCAGGCCCAGCGGCATCACGCAGACCACCATCGCGAGGCGCCTGAAGCTCACCAGCAGCACCATCATGCTCAGCAGCATGAGCACGATCATCAGCGGCACGACGGCGAACACCGAGGCGCTCGACTCGGCGCTTTCCTCGGACAGGCCGCCGGTCTCGATCTTGTAGCCCTTGGGCAGACCGGCGTTGAGCTCCTTGATCTTCGGCGCCAGCGCCTCGACCACCGTGTCGGGCAGTGCGCCGTGGATGACGTCGGCCCGCACCGTGAGCGTCGGCACCCGGTTGCGGCGCCAGACCAGCGGCGACTCCTGCTCCTCCGAGAAGGTCGCGAACTGGCTCAGCGGCACCATCCGCCCGCTGGCGGTCGGCACCTGCAGCGTGCTCAGCGTCTGCAGCGACAGCCGCTGCTCGGCACTGGCCCGGGCGACCACGTTGACCAGGTAGATGTCGTCGCGCACCTGCGTGACCGGGGTCCCGGTGACGGTGGCGTTCATGATGGTGGCCAGCGCGGCGCTGCTGATGCCGAGCTGGCGCGCCTCGTCCTGGTTGATGCGGATGCGGATCTGCCGGGCCGGCTCCATCCAGTCGAAGTTCACGTGCCGGGCCTCGGGGTGGCCGCCGAGGACGCCCGCCAGCTCGAGCGAGATCCGGCGCACCTCGTCCTTGTCCGGCCCCATCACGCGGTACTGCAGCGGCCAGCCCACCGGCGGCCCGAGTTCGAGCGGCGAGATGCGCGCGACGATGTCCGGGAACTGCTCGGCCAGCGCCTTCTCGAGCTTGAGCTGCAGGCGGTCGCGGGCCTCGAGGTCCTTGGCGACCACGATCACCTGGGCGAAGAAGGGATTGGCCAGCTGCGCGTTGAGCGTGAGGATGAAGCGCACCGCGCCGCGGCCCACGTAGGTGCTGAAGTGGTCGACGTCCGGGTCGTCCTTGAGCAGGGCCTCGAAGCGCTTGGCTTCCTCCTCGGTGGCATAGATCGAGGCGTTCTGGCGCAAGGTCAGGTCGACCGTCAGCTCGGGCCGGTCGGAGGCCGGGAAGAACTGCTGCGGCACGAAGCGCACCAGGAACATCGACACCACGAAGGCGGCCAGCGTGAGGCCGATGGTCAGCCACTTGGCGCGGATCGCGCCCTGCAGGAAGCCGCCGAAGGCATTCAGGAACTTGCTCGGCTTGACCACCGCGTCGGCCTTGGGCGTCTTGAGCAGCGCCTTGCCGACCAGCGGCGCGAAGATCACGGCGCCGAGCCAGGACACGATCAGCGCGATCGCCACCACCGCGAAGATCGAGAAGGTGTATTCGCCCGCCGAGCTGCGCGCGAAGCCGATCGGCACGAAGCTGGAGATCGACACCAGCGTGCCGATCAGCATCGGCGCCGCCAGCGTGCGGTAGGCGAAGGTCGCCGCCTGGTCCTTGGTGTCGCCGGCCGCCAGCCGGTTGAGCATGGCGTCGACCGTGGTCATCGCGTCGTCGACCAGCAGGGTCAGCGCGATGATCAGCGCTCCGAGCGACACCCGGTGCAGGTCGATGTGGACGAAGTCCATGACCGCGAACACGATCGCCAGCGTGAGCGGGATCGACAGCGCCACCACGGCGCCCGGACGCACGCCCAGGCTCACGAAGCTGCACACCAGGATGATCGCGATGGCCTGCCACAGCGAGGCCATGAAGTCGTTGATCGCGACGTCGACGGTCACGGCCTGGTCGGCCACCAGCGTCGGCTCGATGCCATGCGGCAGGTTGGCCGTGACGTCGGCCATCACGGCCTTGATGTTCTTCCCCAGCGCCAGGATGTCGCCGGCGTCGCGCATCGCGATCGCCAGGCCGATCGCCGGCTTGCCGTTGACCCGGAACATCGGCTGCGGCGGATCGGAGAAGCCGCGGCGCACGGTCGCGATGTCGCCCAGGCGGATGTTGCGCCCGCCGAGCACCAGGTTGACCGACTCGATGTCGCGCTCGGAATCGAAGGCGCCGGTCACGCGCATGAACATGCGCTCCTGCTCGGTGTGCAAGGTGCCGGCCGGACGGATCACGTTCTGTGCCTGCAGCGCCTGCACGATCGCGCCATAGTCCAGCCGCAGGCCGGCCAGCCGTTCGGTCGAGAACTCGATGAAGATCTGCTCGTCCTGCGCGCCCAGCACCTCGATCTTCGAGACGTCGGGCACCTGCAGCAGCCGCGAGCGGGCCGACTCGACCTGGTCGCGCAGTTCGCGGAAGGTGAAGCCGTCGGCCGTGAAGGCATAGATGATGCCGAAGGTGCTGCCGAAGTCGTCGTTGAAGAAGGGCCCGACCACGCCCGACGGCAGCGTCTGGCGCATGTCGCCGATGTTCTTGCGCACCTGGTACCAGATGTCCGCCACTTCGCCCGGCGGCGTCGACTGCTTCAGGTCGACGAAGATCGTCGTCTGGCCGGCCGTCGTGTAGCTGCGCACGCGATCGAGGTGATGCGTTTCCTGCAGCGTGCGTTCGAGCCGCTCGGTGACCTGCGACAGCGTCTCGTCGACCGTGGCGCCGGGCCAGCCGGCGGCCACGATCATGGTGCGGAAGGTGAAGGTCGGGTCCTCGCCGCGCCCCAGCCGCAGGAACGACAGCGTGCCCGCGACGACCGCGACGATCATCAGGAACACCACCAGCGAGCGCTTCGAGAGCGCCCACTCCGACAGGTTCGGGCCGATCACTTCGCGGCCTCGAGCCAGCGGACCTTCTGCCCCGGCCGCAGGGCCTGGACCCCGGCGGTGACGATCACGTCACCCGGTGCCAGCCCGTTCGAGACCTGCACGCGGGCCGCGTCGTAGGCACGCACCTCGACGTTGCGCGGCGATACCGTGCCGGCCTTGGTGTCGACGATCCAGACGGCGGTCTGGCCGCCGCTGCGCATCAGCGCGCTGGCCGGGATGTCGAGCGCCGCCTCGGTGTCGAGCTTCATGCGGCCGGTGACGGTGCTGCCCAGGCGCATCGCGGCGGGCGGGTTGATCAGGCGCACGCGCACGGCGAAGGTGCCGGTGACCGGATCGGCGCGCGGCGACACCTCGCGCACCTTGCCCTGGGCCGTGACGCTCGGGTCGCCGCCCAGCGTGACCGTGATGTCGGGGTTGCGCGGCGCGATGTCCTTGATCTGCGCCGGGACGTCGAACACCGCGTCGATCGCGCCTTCGCGCGCGACCTGCACCACCATGCGGCCGGCGCCGATCACCTCGCCGGGCTCGGCGCCGCGCGCCGTCACCACGCCGGCGACGTCGGACAGCAGCCGGGTGTAGCTCAGCCGGTTCTGCGCGATGTCGACCAGCGACTGGGCCGAATTGACCTGCGACTGCGTGACCTTGAGCATCGCCTCGGCCTGCTCGAACGAGGCCCGCGAGACCGCGTTCTCGGCCAGCAGGTCGCGCATCCGGTTGAAGGTGTTGCGGGCCTCGATGCCCTGCGCCTGCGCCGCCGCGAGCTGGGCCCGGGCCGACTGCAGGCTGCTGTCTTCGTTCATCTGGTCGAGGCGGGCCAGCAGCTGGCCGGGCCGGACCCGGTCGCCGATGTCGACGTTGCGCTCGATCAGCCGGCCGTCGATGCGGAACGACTGGTTGACCTCGCTCTGGGCCTGCACGCGGCCCGTGAGCGACACCGAGTCGCCGACGGTGCGCCGCTCGATCGTGATCACGCGGACCGGCCGCACCTCCGGCGCGGGCGCCTCCTCGGCGCGCCTGCAGGCCGACAGGGACACCAGTGCCACGACGGCCAGCAGCGTCGTCGTCCCGGACCGGATTCCAAAGCGTTGGGCAGCGGATTTCTTCACATGCACGAGCTGGCTTCCTCTTTCATCTTGCGTCAGAAGTCGACCGGATCGCGAATGATCGGGCAGGTCATGCAATGGCCGCCTCCCCGTCCGCGGCCCAGTTCGGCACCGACGATGGTCACCACCTCGATGCCCTGCTTGCGCAGCAGCGTGTTGGTGTAGGTATTGCGGTCGTATGCATAAACCACGCCCGGTGACGCGCAGACCAGATTGGCGCCGCTGTCCCACTGGGTGCGCTCGCGCTGGTAGTCGCTGCCGCCGGCCTCGACCACGCGCAGCTTCTTGAAGCCCAGGGCCTGGGCCACGACGTCGACGAAGGGCTTGTTCTCGGCATGCAGTTCGACGCCGCTCGGATGGCTGCTGGGCCGGTACGAGTAGGTGCGGGTCTGGTTCATGAAGTCCGGCGCCAGCAGCACGCAGTCGCGGTCGGCGAAGGTGAACACGGTGTCCAGGTGCATCGCGGCGCGGATCTTCGGCATCGCCGCCACGATCACGCGCTCGGCCGCGCCCTTCTTGAACAGCGTGGCCGCCAGCTGGCTGATGGCCTGGCGCGAGGTGCGCTCGCTCATGCCGATCAGCACGTTGCCCTTGCCGATCGGCATCACGTCGCCGCCTTCGAGCGTGGCCAGGCCGTGGTCTTCGGTCGGGTCGCCCCACCAGACGTTGACCTTGCCGGCGAAGTCGGGATGGAACTTGTAGATCGCGGTGGTGAGGATGGTTTCCTCGTGGCGCGCCGGCCAGTACAGCGGGTTGAGCGTCACGCCGCCGTAGATCCAGCAGGTGGTGTCGCGCGTGTAGAGCGTGTTGGGCAGCGGCGGCAACAGGTATTCGGTGACGCCGGCGGCCTCGCGCACCACCGCCAGCGCCTTGCCGCCGACCGACTCGGGGAAGTCGTTGGTCGACAGGCCGCCGATCAGCGTCTCGGCCAGCTTGCGGTTGTCCAGGCCCTCGAGGTAGCTGCGCAGTTCGTCGATGAAGCCGAGGCCGACCTGGTCGGGCACCACCTGGTTGTCGAGGATCCACTTCTTGCCTTCGGGCACCGCCACCGTCTCGGCCAGCAGGTTGTGCATCTCGACCACCTCGATGCCGCGGTCGCGCATCTTGGTGACGAAATCGAAGTGGTCGCGCTTGGCGTTCTCGACCCACAGCACGTCGTCGAACAGCAGCTGGTCGCAGTTGCTCGGCGTCAGGCGCGAATGGGCCAGGCCCGGGGCGCACACCATCACCTTGCGCAGTTGCCCGACTTCCGAGTGCACGCCGAACGTTGTCTCTTTCGCTTCCGTAGTCGCCATGATGATCTCCAAAGATCCGATGAATGAACGGTATATCCAGCTTGTGACTAGATGGTGATGGTGCCGGTCGCGAGGCCGTAGATGCCGACCACGGCACCCACCACCGCGACCAGGAAGATGACCCAGTCGGTGACCGTGAAGACGGTCTTGCCCTGCTCGCGCCGGGCCCAGATGTAGAGCAGCGTGCCGGGCGCGTACAGCACCGCCGACAGCAGGATGAACTTGAGGCCGCCGGCGTAGATCATGAACACCGTGTAGATCACCGCCACCGACGCCATGATCAGGTCGCGCGTGCGCTCCTCGGGGCGCAGCTGGTAGGTCTCGGCGCGCTTCGAGATCATGAAGCCGTAGGCGGCCACGAACAGGTACGGGATCAGCGCCATCGCGCTGGTCAGGTTGAGCATCAGCGCGAAGGCGTCATTCGAGAAGTAGGTGGTGATCACCAGCAGCTGGACGATGATGTTCGACAGCCACAGCGCGTTGGCCGGCACCTGGTTGCTGTTCTCCTTGGCGAAGATCGCCGGCATGTCCTTGGTCTTGGCCGCGGTGAACAGCACCTCGGCGCAGATCAGCGACCAGGCCAGGTAGGCGCCCAGCACCGAGACGATCAGGCCGACGCTCACGAAGATGGCGCCCCAGTGGCCGACCACCGCCTCCAGCACCGTGGCCATCGAGGGTTGGCGCATGCCGGCGATGTCGGCGCGCTGCAGCACCGCGTAGGGCAGCATCGACACCAGCACCATCAGGCCGGTGACGCCGATGAAGCCGATGATGGTGGCCTTGCCGACATCGGCGCGCTCCTTGGCGAAACGCGAATAGACGCTGGCGCCCTCGATGCCGAGGAACACGAACACCGTGACCAGCATGGTGGCGCGCACCTGCTCGAAGATCCCGCCCTCGAGGCCGCCGCCGTACAGGTTGGCCCTGAACAGGTCCATCTTGAAGGCGAAGGCCAAGAGCGCGATGAAGACCAGGATCGGGATGATCTTGGCGACCGTGACCACGCTGTTGATGAAGGCCGCCTGCTTGATGCCGCGCAGGATCATGAAGTGGAACAGCCAGATGCCCACCGATGCGACCACGATCGCCACCACCGTGTTGCCGTCGCCGAAGACCGGGAAGAAGGCGCCCAGCGTGGACTTGATGAGCACCCAGTACGACACGTTGCCGATGCAGCTGCCGATCCAGTAGCCGAAGGCCGACAGGAAGCCGGGGTAGTCGCCGAAGCCGGCCTTGGCATAGGCGAAGACGCCGGCGTCGAGGTCGGGCTTGCGCTCGGCCAGCGACTGGAAGACCCGCGCCAGCATGTACATGCCGGTGCCCGCGATGAGCCATGCGATGACGGCCCCGAGCGGGCCGGTCGCGTTCGCGAAGGTGCGCGGCAAGGAGAAGATCCCCGCGCCGACCATGCCGCCCACCACCATCGCAGTGAGCTGCATGCGCGACATCTTTTGGTCAGTCGAAGCCATTCCTACTCCTTGTTGTTCTACGCGATCACTTCAATCCGAGCCTTCGCTTGGCGCCCGCAGGATTGATCCGTCAATGAGGTTTGTCAAGGCGCACGCATACGCACGCCGCGAACCGCTCGTCCTCAGAAGGCCTTGCGGATGTTCAGCCAGAACTCCGTCGAGCTGTAGTTGAATCCGATCGAGTTGCTCTGGTCTCGAATCCAGAGCACCTCGGGCCGCAGCGTCCAGGTGGGCACGAACTCCCACACCAGGTAGGCACCGACCTCGTACAGGTTGTCCTTGCGGCGCAGCAGCACGCTGTTGTCGAGCGTGTCGGGGTGGAAGTGGATGCGGTCGTTGTTGAAGGCATCGTGCTCCCACCAGACGAAGGTGCCCCAGCCCACCTTGCTGTTGACGGTGAAGTCGAGCGCGGCGGTGGCGCCGTAGAAGCTGGAGTTGCCGTCCGGCCGGCTGGTCGCGAAATGCTGGCCGCCATGCGCGGTGAGCGTCAGGCTGCCGGCGCCGTCCAGCAGCGAATGCACCCAGCCGCCCGAGACTTCGGCGCTGGTGCGACTGCTGTCGCGCAGCCTGCCTTCGGGATAGCGGCGGCGGCGGTACTCGGCGCCCAGCGTGAGCTGGTTGTCGGGGTCGACGCGATAGCGGTAGTCGGCGAACAGGCCGGCGTCGTTGCGGTAGTCGCCGTCGCCGCGATAGCTGTTGCGCCCGCGGAGTCCGACCGCCAGGTTGCTGTCGCCGAACGAGCGGCTGCCGGCCAGGCGCCAGCGCAGGTCGGAGTCGTTGCGGCTGTCCGAGTTGTCGTAGTGGCGGAAGCGATAGTCCAGCGTGGCGTCGATCGCGTAGTCGTTCGGCAGCGCATAGTTCAGGCCACCGCCCGCGCGCGCGTTGTAGAAGGTGTCGCGGCGGTCGCCGCCGCCGAGCGCGTTGGTGCCGACGGTGCTGTTCACCCGGTAGCGCCCGATGCCGGTCTCGGCATAGCCGAAACCGGTGAGCGGCCGCTTGCCGTCCAGCGCCTGGGTCGCGGCCTGGTTGTAGATCTCGACCTGGCTCAACAGGTCCTGCGGCAGGTTGTCGAAGCGCAGCACGGTCTCGAACTCGATCTTCGCCTCGGCGTACTGCCCGAGCACGTAATAGGCGCGGCCGAGTTCCAGGTGCGCGGCGACCGTGCTCGGGGGCTGGGCCTGGGCAGCCTGCACCAGTTCGCGTGCCCGCGCCGGATCCGGTTCGGCCGCGAAGGCCGCCGCGGCAGCGAACAGTGCGATGGCGCCCACGAACGCGCACCGTGCACCATGGTGCCCGCCTTGTTTCCTCTCGCGTCGGCTCATTCAAGCTCCTCCTGAGGCCATGCCCCTTTTTTGGGCATTAAACACGGACGTTTCCTCATCGGCAATGCGAATGAACAGAACAGATACGTCTTGACAATGTTGGAAACACAACATCCATGCACCGCGCTGATCCAAACTGCCGCTGGCCGCGTACCAGAGACCGGGGCACTGCACCGGTGCCGACGTTCGAGGAAACGCAGGCATGCCGAATCACATCGCCGGAGCCATCGGCTGGGTCGAGAAGGGGCTGGTGCCGGACCGCGTCGTGCGCTTCGGCATCCGGCGCCTGCTGCAGGCGCGGCTGGCCGAACTCGGCGATGGCGACCGCGCGGCCAGCGCCAGGCTGACCCACGACTTCATCGCCTCGATGCGCAGCGCGGCGCTCGCGCCATGGCCCGACGCGGCCAACGCGCAGCACTACGAGCTGCCGGCCGACTTCTTCGGCGCCGTGCTCGGCGGCCACCGCAAGTACAGCAGCGGCTACTGGCCCGCCGCCGGCTGCACGCTGGACCAGGCCGAAGCCGCGGCGTTGGCGCTCACGTGTGAGCGGGCCGGGCTGGCCGACGGCCAGGAGGTGCTGGAACTGGGCTGCGGATGGGGGGCACTCAGCCTGTGGATGGCCGAGCGCCATCCGGCGAGCCGCATCACCGCCCTGTCCAACGCGCGGGGCCAGCGCCTTCACATCGAGGCCGAGGCGCGGCGCCGCGGCCTGCGCAACCTGCGCGTCGTGACCGCGGACATCAACGCCTTCGACACCCGCCAGCGCTTCGACCGGGTGGTGTCGGTCGAGATGTTCGAGCATCTGCGCAACTGGCCGCAGGCCTTCGCCAACGTCGCGCGCTGGCTGGCGCCGCAGGGCCGATTCTTCATGCATGTCTTCGCGCACCGGGACACGCCCTACGCCTTCGTCGCGCGCGACGACAGCGACTGGATGAGCCGCCATTTCTTCACCGGCGGCATGATGCCCAGCGACGCGCTCGCGGCCCGCTGCCAGGACAGCCTGCGGCTGCTGGAACAGTGGCGCTGGGACGGCACGCATTACCAGCGCACGGCCGAGGCCTGGCTCGCCAACATGGACCGCCGGCAACAGGCCCTGCGCCCGCTGTTCGCGGCCACCTACGGTGCCGAGGCCGCCATCTGGTGGAACCGCTGGCGCGTGTTCTTCATGGCGGTGGCCGAGCTGTTCGGCTTCGCCGGCGGACGGCCGTGGGGTGTGAGCCACTACCTGTTCGAGCCGGCGCAACGCCATGATTGACGATTCGCCGATGGCATTGCCCGCGCTGGCCGGCCTGGCCCTGATCGCCGGCCTCGCCGTTCTGACCTGGCTGGTCAGCCTGCGCCAGCGCGACGCCAGCCTGGCGGACCGCGCCTGGCCGGCCTTCATCGGCGGCGCCGCGCTGGTCTACCTGGCGCTGCTGCCCGGCACCGGCGTGCGGGCCTGGCTGATGGCGGCGCTGTGCATCGTCTGGGCCCTGCGCCTCGCTCTCTACATCCACCGGCGCAACCGCGGCCGCGGCGAGGATCGGCGCTACCAGCAGATGCGGGCACGGCACCAGCCGCACTTCGGGCGCAAGAGCCTCTACCTGGTGTTCGGCTTGCAGGGCATGCTGGCCTGGGCCGTGACGGCGCCGCTGCTGGTCGGCATGGCGGGCGGGCGGGCGCTGGGCGGACTCGACGCCGCCGGTGCGGCGCTGGCGGCGTTCGGCATCGCCTTCGAGGCCATCGCCGACGCCCAGATGGCGCACTTCAAGTCCCAGTCGTCGCAGCGCGGCCGGGTGATGGACCGCGGCCTGTGGCACTACAGCCGCCATCCGAACTATTTCGGCGAGGCCTGCGTCTGGTGGGGGTTGTGGCTCATGGCCCTCGCGGCGGCCGGCTGGGGCGCCGCCTGGGCCGCCCTCTCGCCGGCGCTGATGACGCTGCTGCTGCTGCGGGTGTCGGGCGTGCGCCTGCTCGAGCAGGACATCGCCGAACGCCGGCCGGCCTACCGCGGCTACGTCGCGCGCACCAACGCCTTCATCCCGGGGCCGCCGCACAAGGACCCGGCATGAGCTTCAGGCAGTTCGCGATCGCCTACGGCGCCACCGCGGCCGTCTTCCTGGGGCTCGACGCCCTGTGGCTGACCACGATGGCGGACCTGCTCTACCGGCCGGCGCTCGGCCACCTCCTGCGCGAGCGCTTCGCGCCCTGGCCCGCCATCGTCTTCTACGCGGTCTACGTCGCGGGCGTGGTGGCGTTGGCCGTCGCCCCCGCGCTCGGCCGGCGGCAATGGCGCGGCGCGCTCGGCAGGGGGGCGCTGCTCGGCCTCGTCGCCTATTCCACCTACGACCTCACCAACCAGGCGACCCTGAAGGACTGGCCCTGGCACGTGACCTTGGCCGACCTCTGCTGGGGCGTGTCGGCCACCGCGGTGGCGGCGGCCGCCGCCTGCTGGCTGGCGAGCCGCCCGAGCCGCCCTGGCGCGGCCGCCTGACGGGGGCCCTACATCCCGACCAACGAGCCCAGCATGCGCGCCAGCGCGCCCTCGAACAGCACCCGGCCCTCGACCGAGGCCAGGCAGATGCACTCGCCGGCCGCCAGCACCTTGGGCTGGTGGCGGATGTCGCCATCGGTCTCGTCGAAATCGCCCGCGCCGAAGAGGGCCCGGCCGTCGTGGAAGGCGCCATGCAGAACCTGGGTCAGCTCGCTGTGGCTGTGGGTGTGGACCGGCAGTTCCCGGCCGGCACCGATGCGCAGCAGGAAGACATTGGCCTTGGGGTCGCCAGGCAGCGTGACGCGGCTCCAGCGCATGCCGGGCCCGAGCCAGCGCCACGCGGTCGCGCTGCAGCCGCGCAGCGCACGCGGCCAGGCCATGCCCTGCGGCAGCGGCGGCCGGCTGGCGCGTCGCAGCGCGGGCTTCGCCTGCGGCGGCGCCGGCGCATCGATCGCGGCCAAGGTGCGCGCCAGCGCCTGCGAGGGCAGCACGGCCGGCGCCAGCTGCTCCAGCATGGCGCCGCCGATCGATTCGAGTTCGCGCAGGCGCGCCTGGCATTCGCCGCAGCCCTCGACATGGCTGGCGACCAGCAGCGAATGCCCGCTGGAAAGGGTGCCGGCCGCCTGGGCCAGCAGGAGTCCGTCGTCCGGGTGATGGTGGATCATGGTTCGAGCGCGTCGAGCAAGCGACGCAGATGGTTCACGGCAAGCCGCACGCGCGACTTGACGGTGCCGAGCGGGATGCCCAGGTCGTGCGCGATCCGCGCATGCGGCTGCTCTTCGTAGAACGACAGGTGCAGCACCTGTGCCTGCTCGGCGGGCAGCCGCGCGAAGGCCTCGCGCACGCCGCGCGCGCGCCGCCCGGCGCGCAGCTGCTCGTCGAGCCCCAGCGCGGTGTCGGGCAGTTCAGCGACCTCGTCGTCGTCGCCGTCGACGAAGCTCGCCCCGCCCTGGCGCCGGAAGTGGTCGACCCGCAGGTTGCGGGCGATGGTGAAGATCCAGGTCGAGACACCGGCCTGGCGCGGGTCGAACATCGCGGCCTTGCGCCAGACGCTGATCAGGGTCTCCTGCGCCAGTTCCTCGGCCAGGCCCTCGGCACTGCCGCCGCGCATCAGGTAGGCCTTCACGCGCGGCGCGAAATGGCGGAACAGCACGGCGAAAGCCTGGCGATCACCCTCGCGGGCCACGGCCAGCAGCATCTCGCTGAGTTCTTCGCTAGTCGGCATCGCACCCCGGTTCTGATGCAGCGTCAGTGTCGAGCGGCCAGGGGGCCTGGGCAATACAGGCCTTGCGGCCGCTGCGGAGGGCTGTCGCACGGTGATCATGCCGTTGATACGCACCGGCGGCGAAATTAGATCACAGCGTTTGCTGATCCAAAACCGCCCGGCCGGCGTAGAACCCAGGTCACCCGTGCCAGGACCCGCCGCCATGAGAACCCACTTCACGCCCGACGGCCCCCCTGCCCCGCGCGCCGCCGACCGGCCGGCGCTGGCCATCGCCGTCATCGGCAGCGGCATCGCCGGCCTCTCGGCCGCCTGGCTGCTGGCGCAGCGGCACCAGGTCACGCTGTTCGAGGCCGATCGCCGGGCCGGCGGCCACAGCCATACGGTCGACGTGCCGTCGGCTGGCGGCCCGATCGCGGTCGACACCGGCTTCATCGTCTACAACGAAGCCGCCTACCCGAACCTGAGCGCGCTGCTGGCGCACCTGGCGGTGCCGACCCGGCCCGCCGAGATGTCCTTCGCCGTGAGCCTCGACCAGGGCGCGCTGGAATATTCGGGCAGCGGCCTGCGCGGCCTGTTCGCGCAGCCGGCCAACCTCGCGCGGCCGCGCTTCTGGTCGATGCTGCGCGACCTGGTGCGCTTCTACCGCCAGGCGGCCGGCGACGCCGAGCGCTTCGGGCCGATGCCGCTCGACGTCTACCTCGACCTGCGCGGCTACGGACGCGCCTTCCGCGACGACCACCTGTACCCGATGGCCGCCGCCATCTGGTCGACCCCGGCGGCGCAGATCGGCCGCTACCCGACCGAGGCCTTCATCCGCTTCTGCGAGAACCACCAGCTGCTCGAACTCGGTGGGCGCGACGCCTGGCGCACCGTGCAGGGCGGCAGCCGCAGCTACGTGCAGCGGCTCGCCGGCCTGCTCGGCGACCGGCTGCGGCTGGACAGCCCGGCGATCGAGGTGCGGCGCGACGGCCAGGCCGCTTTCGTGCGCTGCGCCCCCGGGGCCGCGGCCGAGCGCTTCGACCACGTGGTGATCGCGACCCACGCCGACCAGGCACTGCGGCTGCTGGCCGATGCCAGCGCGCACGAGCGCCGGCTGCTCGGCGCCTTTCGCTACAGCCGCAACCGCGCCGTGCTGCACAGCGACGCCACCCTGATGCCGCGGCGCCGCGCCGTCTGGTCGAGCTGGAACTACGTCGCCGACCGCCGCCGCAGCGACGCCCTGAGCGTGACCTACTGGATGAATCGGCTGCAGGGCATCGCCGAATCCACGCCCCTGTTCCTGACACTCAATCCCTGGCGCGACCCGGCGGCCGGCCACCTGATCCACAGCGAGGTCTACGAGCACCCGTTGTTCGATGGAGCCGCGCTGCGCGCGCAGGGCGAACTCTGGTCGCTGCAGGGCCGCGGCCGCACCTGGTTCTGCGGCGCCTATTTCGGCTCGGGCTTCCACGAGGACGGGCTGCAGGCCGGACTCGCCGTGGCCGAGGCGCTCGGGCAGGTGCGCCGTCCATGGCGGGTCGCGAACGAGTCGGGGCGGCTGCGGCTGCCGGCCGAGACATGAGCCTCCGCCCGGACGAATCGGCGCTGTACGTCGGCCGCGTGATGCACCAGCGGCTGCGGCCGGTCCGCCATCGGCTGGACTACCGCCTGTTCTCGCTGCTGCTGGACCTGGACGAGCTGGCCGATCTGGATCGCCGGCTGCGCCTGTTCTCGCTCGACCGCTTCAACCTCTTCAGCCTGCACCAGGCCGACTACGGCGATGGCCGCGGCCTGCGAGCGCATGTGGAGCGGCAGCTCGCCGCCGCCGGATTGCCCACCGGCGGCCCGATCCGCCTGCTGAGCATGCCGCGCATCCTCGGCCATGCCTTCAATCCGCTGTCGGTCTACTTCTGCCTGCGGCCGGACGGCGTGCTGCAAGCGATCCTCTACGAAGTCAACAACACCTTCGGCGAACGCCACGGCTACCTGATCCCGGTCGACGAAGCCGAAGCCGGCGGCGAATCCATCCGGCAGCAGTGCGACAAGCGCTTCCACGTCTCGCCCTTCCTGGGGCTCGACATGCACTACGGATTTCGCATTACGCCGCCGCGGGCCGGGCGCGCGGGCCTGGTCATCGGCGTGGATGCGAGCGACGCCGGGGGCGTGCTGCTGCACGCGCGGCTCGACGCGCGGCGCCGTCCGCTCGGCGACGCCGCGCTGCTGCGCGTCTTCTTCACCCACCCCCTGCTGACGCTCAAGGTCGTGGCGGGGATCCACTGGGAAGCGCTGAAGCTGTGGACGCGGGGCCTGCGCCTGCACGCGCGCCCCGCGCCGCCGGCCACGCCGGTCTCCATCACCAAGGCCCGAGATCCATGAGCGCACCCTCCTCTTCCTCCCACGGCTTCGGCGGCGACGACCGCGCCGGCGGCGGCCCGCTGCGCCAGCTGCTCGCGCGGCTGCTGCGCAGCCTGAGCCAGGGTGCGCTCCACGTGCAGCTGCCGGACGGCCAGCGCATCGCGGGCCGCGCCGCGGCGGACGGACCGCAGGCCTCGATCACGCTCAACCGCTGGCGTCCGCTGCTGCGGCTGCTGCTGCAAGGCGACCTCGGGCTGGCCGCCTCGTACCGCGATGGCGACTGGTCGACGCCGGACCTGGCCGCGCTGCTCGAGTTCGGGATTCGCAACGAAGCCAGCTGGGGCCGGGTGCTCGAAGGCTCGTGGTTCGCGCGCCGCCTGGGCGACCTGTTCCGCCTGCGCCGCGCCAACACGCGGCGCGGCAGCCGGCGCAACATCGCCTTCCACTACGACATGGGCAATGACTTCTATGCCCAATGGCTGGACCCGGCGCTGATCTACTCGAGCGCGCTCTACGCCCGCGGCGACGAATCGCTCGAAGCGGCGCAAGCCGCCAAGATCGATCGCATCGTCGCGCTGCTCGACCTGCCGCCGCGATCGACGGTGCTCGAGATCGGCTGCGGCTGGGGCGCGCTGGCCACGGCACTCGCGTCCCGCCACGGCGCCCGCGTGACCGGCCTGACGCTGTCGACCGAACAGCTGGCCCACGCCCGGGCACAGGTGCGCGCGCAGGGGCTCGCGGACGTCGACCTGCGCTTGCAGGACTACCGCGATATCGAAGGCCGCTACCAGCGCATCGTCTCGATCGAGATGCTGGAGGCGGTCGGCGAGCGCTACTGGCCGTTGTACTTCGACACGCTGCGCGAGCGGCTCGCGCCCGGCGGCTCGGGCGTGCTGCAAGTCATCACCATCGCCGAAGACCATTTCGACCGCTATCGGGCCAGCACCGACTTCGTGCAGCGCTTCATCTTCCCGGGCGGCAAGCTGCCATCGGTGCGCGCGATGACGGCGCACGCCGAGCGGGCAGGCCTCGTGCTGCAGACGGCCGAATCCTTCGGCGCGAGCTATGCGCTCACGCTGGCCGAGTGGCGTCGCCGCTTCCATGCGGCCTGGCCGGCCATCGCCGCGCTGGGCTACGACGATGCGTTTCGCCGGCTGTGGGAGTACTACCTGTGCTATTGCGAAGCGGGCTTTCGCACCGGCCGCGTCGACGTCGGTCTCTTTAATTTCTCGCACGCCTCCCAACGCTGATCTGCGGCGCCCGCACCTGCGTATCAAGAGCAGCCGTCGCGCATCTCGCGGCGGTGCATTCAACCAGGAGCACTCCATGCAGATCAGATTCCAACGCGCCGCTTCCATCGCCCTCGCCGTCTCGCTCGCCGTCGGCGCCGCTTCGGCCATGGCGCAGGTGATGGTCGGCGGCGCACCGATGCTGCCGACCAAGGACATCATCGACAACGCGGTGAATTCGAAGGACCACACGACGCTGGTGGCGGCGGTCAAGGCCGCGGGCCTGGTCGACACGCTCAAGGGTCCGGGCCCCTTCACGGTGTTCGCGCCGACCAACGAGGCCTTCGCCGCGCTGCCCGACGGCACCGTCGACATGCTGCTGAAGCCGGAGAACAAGGGCAAGCTCGGCACCATCCTCACCTACCACGTGGTGCCGGGCAAGATCGACGCCGCGACCCTGATGAAGGAGATCAAGGACGGCGGCGGCATGGCCTCGCTGAAGACCGTGGCCGGCGGCGCGCTGACCGCCAAGACCGCCAATGGCAAGGTGATGGTGGTCGACGCCAACGGCAACGCGGCCAACGTGACGATCGCCGACGTCGTGCAGTCCAACGGCGTGATCCACGTGGTCGACAAGGTGCTGCTCCCAAAGTAAGGCCCCGGCGCAGCGCCACGCTCATCCATTTCACGAGGACAACGCCATGAACTCCAGACAGATCGCGATCGCGGCCCTGTGCGGCCTCTCGGCTTTCGGCGCGCGGGCTTTCCAGGGCGAGCAGAACCCGCTGCCGCCGCCGCCCTTCCAGTCGATGCAATCGCGCGCCGAGGTGCGGGCGCAGGCCCTGCAGCCGCTGCCGATCAGCAACGGCGGCACCGGCGTCGCGGCGCGGGTCGGCATGGCCGACCGCGCGCAGGTACGCGCCGGCGCGCGCGCCATCAGCGCCGAAGGCGCGGCGGCCTACGGCGACACGACCACCCGCGTGCGCTAAGCCGGAACCGGCGGAATCGGCAGGTCGTCGAAGCGCCGGAACTCCTGCAGCGAAAAGCTGCTCTGCACCTGCCTGGCCCCCGGCAGGCGCTGCAGCCGGGTGGTCAGCAGGGCCGAATACGCATCGAGGTCCTCGGCCACCACCATCAGCAGGAAGTCGGCGTTGCCGCTCATGCCGTGGAACATCACGACCTGCGGGATCGCCAGCACGGCCTCGACGAACTCACGCGAGCGAGCTTCGGTCTGAAACTCGATGCTGATGCTGACGAAGGCCACCACTCCGTAACCCAGCGCCCGGCGATTCAGCCGCGCGTGGTAGCCGTCGATCAGGCCCGACTCTTCCAGGCGCTTGATGCGGCGCCAGCAGGGCGATTGCGACAGCCCGGTCATCTGCGCCAGCTCGCCGGTGGTCAGGCGGGCGTTCTGCTGCAGGGCGGCAAGCAGCTGGCGGTCGGTATCGTCCGATTCGATCTGCATAAAAAAACCCGACATTGACTACATGGGGACAAAATTATGCGCCAATCAAAAATTTGTTGGCACGGCGATCCTTCGAATCAAGAATCCTGGCCCAGCCTTGCCTTTTTCGATGGAATCCTTCATGACCGCCCCCACCTCCTCGCTGTTCAGCCACGTCCCGCCCTACGCCGGCGACCCCATCCTCTCGCTGATGGAGGCCTTCCAGGCCGATCCGCGTCCGAACAAGGTCAGTCTCAGCATCGGCGTCTATTTCGACGATGAAGGCCGCCTGCCGGTGCTGCCCTCGGTACGCCAGGCCGAGACCGCGCTGTCGCAGGACATCGGGGCCCGGCCCTACCTGCCGATCGAAGGCATCGCGGAGTTCCGCGCCGCCGTCCAGCGCCTGCTGTTCGGCGCCGGCCACGAAGCCGTCGCCAGCGGCCGCATCGCCACCTTGCAAACCCTCGGCGGCTCCGGCGGCCTCAAGGTCGGCGCCGACTTCCTGCGGCGCTACTTTCCGGGCGCCGGGGTCTGGGTCAGCGACCCCACCTGGGACAACCACCGCGCGATCTTCGAGGGCGCCGGCCTCGACGTCCACAGCTATCCCTACTACGACCCGGCCACCGGCGGCCTCTCGTTCGACCGCATGCTGGCCAGCCTCGACGCCCTGCCGCCGCGCAGCATCGTGCTGCTGCACGCCAGCTGCCACAACCCGACCGGGGTCGACCTCTCGAAGACCCAGTGGCAGGCACTGATCCCGGTGCTGCGCGAACGCGAACTGATTCCCTTCGTCGACATCGCCTACCAGGGGTTCGGCGACGGCCTCGACGAAGACGCCTGCGCGCTGCGCGCGCTGGCCGACGCCGGCATTCAGTTCTTCGCCGCCAATTCGTTCTCGAAGAATTTCTCGATGTACGGCGAGCGCTGCGGCGGCCTGAGCGTGGTGTGCAGCGACCGCGACGCCGCCGACACCGTGCTGGGGCAGCTGAAGGCGACGGTGCGCCGCAACTACTCGACGCCGCCCACGCACGGCGCTCGCGTCATCACCCGGGTGCTGAACGACCCCACCCTGTTCGCGCTCTGGCGCGACGAGACGGCCGCCATGCGCCAGCGCATCCGCGCCATGCGCGAACGCCTGCTGGCGGTCCTCGACGAGAAGTTCCAGGGGCGGCGCGACTTCGGCTACCTGGTCCGGCAGCGCGGCATGTTCAGCTACACCGGCCTCGACGAATCGCAGGTGGCGCGGCTGCGCGACGACCACGCGGTCTACCTGGTGCGCTCGGGCCGGATGTGCCTCTCGGGGCTGACCGGCGCCAATGTCGACCACGTGGCGCAGGCGATGGCGGCGGTGCTCGCGTGAAGCAGGTCGTCGACACCGGCCTGCCGCCGCTGGCGCAGCCCTTCTCCTGGGCGGTCAAGGCCAGGGGCCTGCTGTTCACGGCCCACGGGCCGGTGCGCGCCGACGGCAGCATCGACACCGGCGCCATCGAGGACCAGGCCCGCCTCACCTTCGGCAACCTGCAGCGCGCCGTCGCTGCCGCCGGCGGCGGCCTCGGCGACGTCACCCAGGTGCTGATCTACATGACCGACGTCAACGACATGCCGCAGATCGACCGCGTGTACCGCGAGTTCTTCGCGCCGCCCTATCCGAACCGCTCGAGCATGGGCGTCTCGGGGCTGGTGGTGCCGGGCATGAGGATCGAGATCGTCGCCTACGCGGTGATCGACTAGGCCCCCGCCTGCTGGTGCCGGAACTCCTGCGTCCGGCCGCCGTAGCCGTAGGCCGCGGCGCGGGCATCGATCAGGTGCACGTACGAGACCTCGTGCAGGTTGCCCCGCAGCGCCGCCATGGCATCGAAGACCGCGCGCAGGTAGCGGGCCTTCTCGGCCTTGGTATTGGTCTCGTCGGTGATGCTGATGTCCAGGTGGAAGGCCGACTTCCCGAGTTCGGCGAGCGACCGGCCGCCGATGAACCAGCTCTCGGCGGCGATGTACTGCACCGTGGTCGCGATCACGGGCAGCTGCTTGTCGAGCACCGACTGGGTCAGCTCGGCCACGGTGTCGACCACCTTGCGCGTGAGCTGCGGGTCGGGCTGGCCGGACAGATGAATGACGATGTGGGGCATGGCGATGTGTCCTTTCTCCGTGAACGAGCCCCCATTGTGGGAACAGCGCATCCTCCTGAAAAGCAGGAAGATATGATGCATGTCATCTATTTTTTGAATGGATATGCGCATGCAGCCCCTCGATCTCGAACAGCTCAAGACCCTGGTCGCCGTGGTCGATGCGGGCAGCCTCACGGCGGCGGCGCCGGTGGTGTTCCTCTCGCAGTCCGCCGTCAGCGAGCAGATGCGCAAGCTCGAAGCGCGCTGCGGCCATGCGCTGCTGACCCGCAGCAAGGCCGGCGTGGCGCCGACGCCCGCGGGCCTTCGCCTGCTCGGCCATGCCCGGCGCCTGCTCGCCGCCAGCGACGAGGCCCTGCGCGACCTGAGCGGCGAGACGCTGCAGGGCGAACTGCGGCTGGCCGTCACCGACTATTTCCGGCCCGGTGAGCTGAGCCGCCTCCTGAGCCGGCTCGGGCAGGACTACCCGCAGCTGCGCCTGCACGTCAGCGTGCTGCAGGGCAGCGCGATGGAAGCCGCCTTCGGGCGCGGCGATTTCGATATCGGCCTGGCGATGCGGATCAACCCCGCGGCACCCCGGGCCGGCGCCCGGGGGCCGGTCTCGCCATGGCGCCGCGAAGCACTGGCCTGGGTCGCCGCCGAGGGCCTTCGCATCTCGCGCGGCGAGCCGCTGCGGCTGCTGGTGCTGCCCGACAGCTGCTCGCTGCACCAGTTCACGCTCCGGCTGCTGCGCCAGCGGCGCGTGCCGCATGCGGTGGCGCACGTCGCCTCGGGCGTGGCGGGGCTGCAGTCGGCCCTGGCGGCGGGGCTGGGCGTGGCCTGCCTCAACGAATCGGCGCTGTGCCCCGGCGTGGCGAGGCTGCCGGCGCCGCACGGCCTGCCGGCGCTGCCGCGCGTCGCCTTCCAATTCCTGCCGGCCCGGCGCGGCGAGGCCGAACTCGTCACGCGCGTGCGCGCGCTGCTGGCCTCCCAGCTGGGCTGAGTCGGCTGCCTTTAAAGTCGAACCATGACAGCTCAGTACAGGACATTCATCGGCCGCCAAGCGGTGGCCATCGCCTGCGCGGCAGCGGGCGTGCTGCTCGTCGGTTGCGCGTCGACATCTTCAACTCCGCCGAAGCGGGCAACGCCGGCCGCCGCCCCGTCGGAGGCCGCCGCCAGCCCCGGTGCCCGCGCCAATCCGAGCGCCCGCGCCGAGTCGTCGCGCAGCGCCAAGGCGGCCAAGCCGAAGCAGGAGAAAGCGCCACCGCGCAACCGCTCCGACAAGCCGCAAGCCACGGCCAAGGTCGACCGCAGCTTCCTGCGGCCCGCGGGCGGCGCGGTGGTGTCGCGCTTCGACGGCGGCGCGAACAAGGGCGTGGACTTCGGCGGCGCCAAGGGCGATCCGGTGCGCGCCGCCGGCGACGGCAAGGTGGTCTTCGCGGCCGCCACGCTGCGCGGCTACGGCCGGCTCGTGATGATCAAGCACGACGCCACCTACATGTCGGCCTACGCCCACAACAGCGAGCTGCTGGTGAAGGAAGGACAGGCCGTCAAGCGGGGCCAGGTCATCGCCCGCATGGGCAACACCGAATCCGCCACCGTGAAGCTCCACTTCGAGCTGCGCCGCAACGGCAGTGCGATCGACCCGATGCCGTTCCTCACCGCCAGCGCGGGCGGCGGCAATACGGCCGACGACTGAGCGCCCCCACGCCGGGGTTCACTGGATGATCCGGTCGGCCCGGTTCAGCACGGCACGCGGAATGGTCACGCCGAGCCGCTTGGCGGTCTGCAGGTTGATCAGCAGTTCGAACTTGGTCGGCTGCTCGATCGGCAGGTCCGCGGGCCGGGCGCCCTTCAGGATCCGGTCGACGTAGCGGGCGCCGTCCTTGCCTTCCATGCCGTAGCCGGGCCCGTAGGCCATCAGGCAGCCGTTCTCGGCATAGTCGCCGCGGGCACAGATCGACGGCAGCCGGTGGGCGATCGCCAGTTCGGCGATCTGCCGCTGGTTCGAATTGGCGACCGGGTTCAGCGTCACCCACACGGCGCCGCTGCGCGCCTTGACGGCCGCCTTGAAGGCCTCCGCATAGCTGTCGGCGCTGCTGGCCTCCATCGAATAGAGCTGGAGGCCGAGCTTCTCGGCCGGGACCTGGCTGGCTTCCCATTGGGGCACGGAGCCGGGCGCGCGGGGGTCCCACAGCACCGCCACCCGGGTGATGCCAGCCAGCGTCTCCTTCAGGATCTCCAGCCTCTTGCCGGTGAGGATCGCCGCCACGTTGGTGATGCCCGTGCTGTTGCCGCCGGGCCGCGCCAGGCTTTCGGCGAGCCCGGTGGCGATCGGGTCGGTCACGCCCATGAAGACGATCGGCACGGTCTTGGTCGCCTTGCTGGCCGCCTGCGCCGCGTTGGTCGTGACGGCGACGAGCACGTCGATGTCCAGCCGGATGAGTTCGTCGGCCAAGGTCGACAGGCGCTGCAGGTCCTGGCTCTCGTGGCGGTAGTCGATCAGGATGGTCTGTCCTTCGACATAGCCAAGATCGCGCAGCCCCCGGCGGAACGCCTCCAGCCGCGGCGCGTCGGCGCTGGCCGAGACGGCTGCCAGGTAGCCGAGGCGCGGAATTTTCTTCGGCTGCTGGGCCCGCGCCAGTGAGCCGGCGAGTGCCAGCGCCACGCAAAGAAGAATCCACCACCACCTGCTGCGCATCATGTCTCCTCGGGGCCGGCCGCCGCGCCCAGCGATTTTGCGCCGCCGCGGCGTCGCGTGCGCGCTGGGGCATGTCGGCCATGAGGCCTACGCAGCCGGGCTTCCCATCGCGCGGGCGACGATGTCCAATCGACAGGCCATGACGGCTCCGGATTCGTTTCCCGCCTCGCTTTCCGGCGAGCTTGCCTCGACGGCCCACGGCCGGCGCTCTGCCCTTTTGTCGGAGGGCACGCGCGATGTCCACCGGGGCCGCCTGTTCCGCAAGTACCTGCTGCTGATCCTGTCGCTGGTGACCACGGTGCTGCTGGCATCGAGCGCCATCAGCCTCTATTTCTCCTACCAGGAGAACAAGTCGGCCCTGGCCAGCCTGCAACACGAAAAGGCGGTGGGCGCGGCGTCGCGCATCGAGCAGTACGTGCAGCAGGTGTCGGAGCAGCTGGCCTATGCCTCGCTGGCCCAGCTCGACGCCTCGGACCTGGAGTCCCGGCGGGCCGAATTCTGGCGGCTGCTGCGCCAGGCGCCCGAGGTCACCGACATCGCCCAGCTCGACAGCACCGGGCGCGAGCAGATCGAGGTCTCGCGGGTCGGCATGGACGTGCTGGGTTCCGGCCGCAACCGGGCGTCGGAGGCCGCCTTCCGCGGCGCCCTGCCCGACGCGCCCTGGTTCGGCCCGGTGTACTTCAACCGCGGCACCGAGCCCTACATGGCGGTCGCGATCCGCGCCGGCGGCCCCAAGGGCCCGGTCACGGTCGCCGAGCTGAACCTGAAGTTCATCTGGGAGGTGGTCTCGCGCATCCACATCGGCGAAGCCGGCAAGGCCTACGTGATCGACAGCAACGGCCTGCTGGTGGCCGACCCCGACATCGGCCTGGTGCTGCGCAAGACCAGCCTGGCCGCGCTGCCGCACGTGCAGGCGGCGGCCGGCGGTGCGCCGCAGGGCCAGGCGATGGTGTCGCGCGACCTGCAGGGCGCCTCGGTCCTGACCTCGATGGCGCCGATCCAGCCGCTGGGCTGGAAGGTGTTCGTCGAGCAGCCGATCGGCGAGGTCTACGCCAAGCTCAACGACTCGTTCCTGCGCGCCGCGGTGCTGCTGCTGGCCGGGCTGGTGATCTCGGCACTGGCGGCCTCGCTGCTGGCGCGCAGCATGGTGCGGCCGATCCGCACCCTGGCGCGCGGCGCGCGGCGCATCGGCCAGGGCGACCTCAACCAGCAGATCGAGGTCCGCACCGGCGACGAGCTCGAAGGCCTGGCCCACCAGTTCAACCGGATGTCGGCCCAGCTGCGCGAGTCCTACGGCGAGCTGGAGCGCAAGGTCGAGCAGCGCACCGCCGAGCTGAGCGCGGCGCTCGAGCACCAGACCGCGACGGCCGAGATCCTGCGCGTGATCAGCCGCTCGCCGACCGACCTGCAGCCGGTGCTCCAGGCCGTGGCCGAGCGCTCGGCGGCGCTGTGCCGGGCCTACGGATGCAGGATCTGGCTGCCGGAGGAAGACCACCTGCGCTCCATGACCGGCTACCTGGGCGTGCGGGGCGACGAGGCGGTGGCCGGCCGCGACGAAGTCCTGCCGCTCGGCCGCGGATCGGTGGTCGGCCGCGCCTTCGCCGAGCGCCGGACCGTCCATGTGCAGGACGTCACGCGGCTGTTCGATGCGGAGTACCCGGAATCGCGCGAGCCCCAGACCCGCCACGGGTTCCGGACCGTGCTGGCCGTTCCGATGGTGCGCGACGGCGCCTCGGTCGGCATCATCGCCGTGATGCGCCGGCAGGTGCAGCCGTTCTCGAATGCCGAGGTCCGGCTGGTCGAGACCTTCGCCGACCAGGCGGTGATCGCGATCGAGAACGCGCGCCTGTTCCGCGAGATCGAGGAAAAGAGCCGCCAGATCGAAGTGGCCAACCAGCACAAGTCGGAGTTCCTGGCCAACATGTCGCACGAACTGCGCACGCCCCTGAACGCCATCATCGGCTTTTCCGAGGTGCTGACCGAGCGGACCTTCGGCGCGGTCAACGACAAGCAGATGGAATACCTGCGCGACATCCATTCGTCCGGCCAGCACCTGCTGACCCTGATCAACGACGTGCTGGACCTGTCGAAGATCGAGGCCGGGCGGATGGAGCTGGACCTGAGCTGCTTCGACCTTGGCCTGCTGCTGGAGAACGCCCTGACGCTGGTGCGCGAGCGGGCGCAGCGCAGCGGCCTCTGGCTGTCGCTGGAAGTCGGCGACGGGCTCGCCGAATGGGTCGCGGATGCGCGCAAGGTCAAGCAGGTGGTGGTGAACCTGCTGTCGAACGCGGTGAAGTTCACGCCGGCCGGCGGCCAGGTACGGCTCATGGCGCGGCGCATCGAGGGCGCCGACGGCCACCCCATGGCCGAGGTGAGCGTGGCCGACACCGGCGTCGGCATCGCGCCCGAGGACCACGACTGGGTGTTCGACGAGTTCCGCCAGGCCGGCGACGACTACCTGCGCAAGGCCGAGGGCACCGGCCTGGGCCTGTCGCTGGCGCGCCGTTTCGTCGAGCTGCACGGCGGCACGCTGGCGCTCGACAGCCGCCTGGGCGAAGGCGCCACCTTCACCTTCTCGCTGCCGCTGATGATGCTCGAGGCCGTCGAATGAATGCACAAGAGAACGCTCATATCCTGGTGGTCGACGACGTCGACAAGAACGTCCGGCTGCTCGCCGACATCCTGACGGCGCGCGGCTACCGCACCAGCACCGCGGCCTCGGGCGAAGAGGCGCTGGCGCGCATCGCCGACGACCCGCCCGACCTGGTGCTGCTGGACGTGATGATGCCGGGCATGAACGGCTACGACGTCTGCCGGGCCATCCGCGCCGACCCGGCCCAGGCCGTGCTGCCGGTGGTGCTGGTGACGGCGCTGAATCCCGAACAGGAGCGGGTCAACGGCCTGAACGCCGGGGCCGACGACTTCCTGAGCAAGCCGATCCATCAGGCCGAGCTGCTGGCCCGGGTGCGCTCCCTGCTGCGCGTGAAGACGCTGTACGACGAGGTGCAGCGGCAGCGCGCCGAGCTGCTGGCCTGGAACCGCACGCTCGAGCAGCGCGTCGCCGAAAGCGTGCAGCAGCTGGAGCGCGTGGGCCAGCTCAAGCGCTTCTTCTCGCCGCAGCTGGCGCAGGCGATCATCGCCGGCGGCGCCGACGATCCGCTGCGCAGCCACCGGCGCGAGATCACCGTCGTCTTCCTGGATCTGCGCGGCTTCACCGCGTTCACCGAGACCGCCGACCCCGAGGAAGTGATGGCGGTGCTGGCGCAATACCATGCCGCCATGGGCCGGCTGGTGCTCGACCACCAAGGCACGCTGGAGCGCTTCTCGGGCGACGGCATGATGATCTTCTTCAACGACCCGCAGCCCGTGGACGACGCGCCGGCCCGCGCCTTGCGCATGGCGGTCCAGATGCAGCGCGAGATGACGGCCCTCAGTGGGCAGTGGCGGCGGCGCGGCTACGACCTGCACATGGGCGTCGGCATCGCGCAGGGCTTCGCCACGCTGGGCGGCATCGGCTTCGACGGCCGCATCGACTACGGCGCCATCGGCACCGTCACCAACCTGGCGGCCCGGCTCTGCGGCGAAGCGGCGGGCGGCGAGATCCTGGTCTCGCAGCGCATCAAGGCGGCCCTGCAGGACATGGCGCTCGAGGCCGAATGGTCGATCGAGGCGGTGGGCGAACTGGAGCTCAAGGGCTTCCACCGCAAGGTGGCCGCCTGGCGCGTGTTCGGCGACCTGGATGGCTGAGGCGACGTTTCAGGCCGCCCGCAGCAGGAGGACCAGCTCGGAGGTCAGCACGATCCAGCCCATGATCAGCAGCAGCCAGGCCGGCGGCCATGTCAGGCGCCGAAGCAGCACGAGCATCGGGTAGAGCAGCATCGCCGCATTGTCCGGGCGACCCGGTGGCGGGCGAATCCCACCGAAGGGGGAGGCTGGCGCTCAGCGGCTGGACAAGGAACCCGAGGCGGTGTCGAAGCCCAGGGTCGTGGCGCATTCCCGCGCCAGGGCGGCCGAGCGCGAGACCTGCTCGCTCATCCGATCGTTCAGATGCCGGCCGCCGCGCCATGCCATCCAGACCCAGCCCGACGCCACGGCGACCAGGCTGGCGCCAAGCCAGATCAGGTGAACGAACTCCATCGACAAGCTCCTCGTATTGGAGGCGCGAGTCTGGCCGCATGCCGCGTCACCGGCATCCCACGGATTGGGGATGCGGCGCCCGGACCGGCGGCGTGGCGCGATGCAGCAGGCCCAGCAGGTCGGACTGCCTGGCGGTGCCGGTCTTGGAGAAGATGCGCTGCAGGTGCGTGCGAACGGTCGGCTCGCTGATGCCGAGCATCTCCGCCACCGCCATCCCTCCGAGTCCTTGCGCAAGCGCCATCAGCACGCGCAGCTCGGCGCCGGTCAGCCCGTGCAGCCGCGCAAAGGCTTCGCCCGGCATCAGCGGGACCTCGATCGGGTCCTGCACGAACACGGCCACCGATGCGGCGAACGGTGCCAGGATCCCGCTGCGCTGGCCGTTCTCGATCGGCAGCAGGGTGGCGACGTAGCCGCCGCCGACACCGTCCGGGATCGCCACGGCATGCGCGCCCGGGGGCATGGCCGGCTCTGCCCGCGCCGCGTCGTCGATGCTGCTCGCGAGGGCCGCGCGCGCCGCCGGATCGACGGCGGACAGCCGGTTGTGGGCCAGCCGGATCGCGTGGCCCGCCCTGACCTGCCGTTCGGCAGCGGCGTTCATGTAGACCACGTGCCCGTCGCGGGCCGTGAGGAAGACGCCGGCGGCGAGTCCGTCCAGCGTCTTCTCGAGCATTTCCGAGCGGAGTGCGCGGATGTCGAGCGCATCGGAAATCGCGAGCGCGCGGCAGACGTGCGGCGCCAGGAGCCTGAACAGCCGCAGGTCGTGCTGCTGGTAGTACGGCTTCCTGTCGTTGCGCGACGCATGCAGCGACGCCATCCGCCCCCCGGTGCGCAGCGCGGGAAACCAGATCATGTCGGTCAACCCGTAGGGCGCCAGCACTTCGCGGTAGAAGCGGCTTTCGAGCAGCTGCCGGGGCTCCATGGCGAGGGAGTTGACGTCCCCCACGTTCGAGACGATGTCCGCGGCGGCCATCGGGCTGTCAGCGAACCGGCTGCCCAGCGTCTGCAGGAATTCGGGCTGGTAGCCGAACACGAACAGCTGGTCGTTGCGCACCTGCTGGAGATCATGAACGCAGATGCCGCCTCCCGTGCTGGCGCACAGGTCGGCGACCGAGCGACAGGCGGCGGGCCAGCGCTCGGGGTCGAGGGCGCAGTCGTAGATCGCGCCGATCACGTCGGACAGCTGCCCGGCCGTCACGCCTTCCAAGTCGATCATGTGGAGTTCCTTTCAGCGCGTTCGTCATTGCTTCGGATGACGCCGAACCCGGGGCGATTGCCTACGCTTGCGGGCATCACGTATTTCCGAAGGAAGGTTGCCGATGTTCCATCGCGTCATTCGAAGCCTCGCCAGCGCTGCCGGGAGGACCTCCGCAGGCTACGTCGTCACGCTGCTCGCCTGCGTTCTGCTGGCGTACGCGTGGAACAGCCCGATCGTGCATGTCCAGGCGGCGATGAAACATCCCGTGGACACGCGCGGCGTCCCCTCTGCAGCGCCGGACGCCCCGCGATTCGACGCCCTGCGGCGCGAGGCGGCGAGCGGCGACGAGCGCTCCAACCTCGAGCTCACCGCCGCGCTGCTCGACCGGTACGACGTGGCCGGCGAATCGGACGATCTCTACGAGGCCCTGGAATGGATGGACAGGCGCTGGGACGTCTCCGATCGGACCGAGCTGGTGGGCCGCGTGGTCGCGAACTACTGCGGCCAGCGCGTGGTGCAGTGGCACCGGCTGTGCGTGTTGGGCGAATGACCGGTAGGTGAAGGCTGCCATGAGGCTCGATGCGATGCCCTGAATATCGTGCGCCTCGACGCGCCGGGGTACTACCTGGATAGGTGGTACCGTGCGAGGCGACATGCATCCATCCACCGATTCCACGCCATCGAGCAACGACGAGGTCTACGCGCTATGGGATCGGTTGGCCGAGTTCTCGGTCGGCGACGGCGATGCGGCGCTCGCCCACCTGCTGGCCGCGCTGTGCGCCATGTTCGCGGCACGGAATGCGCTCTGGGCCGTGGTGGTGCGCCTGCCTTCGGCGGCGCCGGGCGACCCTCTGCTCGGCTGGCGTCCCCGCCTGGTTCGGCTCCTGCATCCGGTTCCGGCGGCCGCGGCGTCGGTGCAGGCGCAGTTCGATGCGCTCTGGTCCGCCGACATCGACCTGTCGCAGATCGTCGCAGTGACCGGTGACGAGCCGTTCCGCACGCGCCGGCTCTTCGACGCGCTGCCGCCCGCGTGGTTCGAGGGCGACCACTACCGGCGTCACTACCTGGAAGTCGGCCACGCCGACAGCCTGTCGATGCGCTGCGCGCTCAACGACGACGTGCGGATCCACCTGTTCGTCTTTCGCGACGCACCGACACCGCGCTTCTCCGCCGCGGACTGCAGCCTGCTCGATTTCGTGATGCGCGGGTTGCGATGGTTCTATCGGCAGCAGCTGCTGAGCCACGGGCTTCTGATCGCCAATGCGCCCCTCACGCCGGCCGAGCGCAGGGTGCTGCTCGGGATGCTCGACGGGCAGGTCGAAAAGCAGATCGCACAGACGCTGGACCAGAGTCCGAACACCACGCACTTCCACGTCAAGTCGATCTACAGCAAGTTCGGCGTCCGGAATCGCGCGGCGCTGACGGCGCTGTGGCTGGGCAAGCTGCGCTAGCGCCTGCGGAGGAACCCGGGGAAGTCGCTGCCTTGGCGCAGCTTGGGAAGCTTCAGTTCAACGCCAGTCAACGGCTCTTGCCAACTGCTTCGCCCATTCCGAATTCTCGCATCAGCGCGGGAGTCAGGCGTTTCAGGCGTAGTGAATTGCGAACCAGAACGTTGGGTCGCATCAGCACATTCTTGCGCAGAATGAATGTCCGCCAGATGGAACGCGACAAGCTGTGAGCATTGCTGTGCCCGATGCGGTACACGGCTCCAGGGAACGGCAAGAGTTGGAGCGGTGTCCCCGCAGCGACGAGATCTTCCGTCGTTTGGCCGTGTTGCCCCAACCAGCGCACATGTGGCCGTGGCGCATCAGCCACCGACAGTGGAATCTTCATCAAGTCCCGATGCAGGATGTGGGTCGTACCGCAGGCCTTGTGGAGCGTCGGATGGGCGAAAGCCCACTGGCTGCCTTCCGACCAGCAATAACCGTTTCCGATATACCACCCGTGTTCATCTCGATGGCGCGCAGCGAACCCTGCCAAGCGCGAGGACACGAAATCGTCGTCATCAACCACCATGTAGTAGTCACTGTCGGGGGCGTGTACCAAGCCCGCTGCGACGCGCTGGCCCTTGTCGTACCTGAATATTTCGAACTTGTCCTCCGGTGTCGGAATATTCACGTCATGCGCCGGATTTGGCGGGAAATCGACCCAAGCCACGCTGAATCGCGGCGGCAAAGGCGGCAAGTCCGAGCCCGTATTTGCGACCACGACCGCGCGCCACTCATCTGACTCCTGACCAGCGATGGAGGTCGCAGTTTGTTTGAGTACCTGTTTGACACGCGACCAGTCCCGCGCATTTTGCGGATGTCGTACAGGCACGATGAAGGTCAGCATTGGAAGAATCCCATGGGTCGTACGGAAGTGATGCGCGTCCGGTTTCGACGAAAATCGTATCTAGACGTTAACATCGGTAGCGGCGGTTATAACCTATCGCGCTCAAGAAACAGTACGGAAGTTCACATTTTTAGTGCTTGAGGCACCGCCTTGCAGGCGACCAGTGGCAGCACTCATGCATCCGCCCTATTCCACCGTCACGCTCTTCGCCAGGTTGCGCGGCTTGTCCACGTCGGTCCCACGCGCGCAGGCCGTGTGATAGGCCAGCAGCTGCAGCGGCACGACGTGCAGCAGCGGCGACAGCGCGCCGTAGTGCTCCGGCATGCGGATCACATGGACGCCCTCGCTGTTCTCGATCCGCGTGTCGCCATCGGCCAGCACGTACAGCACGCCGCCGCGAGCGCGCACTTCCTGCAGGTTGCTCTTGAGCTTCTCGAGCAGCGCGTCGTTGGGCGCCACCGTCACGACCGGCATCTCGCTGGTCACCAGCGCCAGCGGCCCGTGCTTGAGCTCGCCGGCGGCGTAGGCCTCGGCGTGGATGTAGGTCACTTCCTTGAGCTTGAGCGCGCCTTCCAGCGCGATCGGATAGTGCAGGCCGCGGCCGAGGAAGAGCGCGTTCTCCTTGCGCGCGAAATCCTCCGACCAGCTGATGATCTGCGGCTCCAGTGCCAGCACCGACTGCAGCGCCACCGGCAGGTGCCGCATCTCCTTGATGTAGCGCGCCTCGTCGGCCTCGCCGAGCCGGTCCTTGGCCTGCGCCAGCGCCAGCGTGAGCAGGAACAGCCCCGCCAGCTGCGTCGTGAAGGCCTTGGTCGACGCCACGCCGATCTCGACACCGGCACGCGTGATGTAGGCCAGCTTGCATTCGCGCACCATCGCGCTGGTGGCGACGTTGCAGATGGTCAGCGTCTGTTCCATGCCCAGCGAGCGCGCATGCCGCAGGGCCGCCAGCGTGTCGGCGGTCTCGCCCGACTGGCTGATCGTCACGACCAGCGTCTTCGGATCGGGCACCGAGTCGCGGTAGCGGTATTCGCTCGCGATCTCGACCTGGGTCGGGATCTTCGCGATGCCCTCGAGCCAGTACTTGGCGGTGCAGCCGCTGTAGTAGCTGGTGCCGCAGGCCAGGATCAGCACCCGGTCGATCTCCTTGAACACGCGCCAGGCCGCCGCGCCGGGCACGCCGTCGACCGCGGCGCCGTCGAACAGCTCGGGCACGATGCCCGCCACGCCTTCGAGCGTGTCGGCGATCGCGCGCGGCTGCTCGAAGATCTCCTTCTGCATGTAGTGCCGGTAGGGGCCGAGTTCGGCGGCGCCGCTGTGGGCGTGCACGGTGCGCACCGTGCGGGCCACCGGCTTGTGGGTCCGGTCCACGATCCAGTACTTGCCGGGCTGGATGTCGACCACGTCGCCCTCCTCGAGGTAGACGATCTGGTCGGTCACGCCGGCCAGGGCCATCGCATCGCTGGCCAGGAAGTTCTCGCCGCCGTCCTGGCCGACGCCGAGGATCAGCGGCGAGCCGGCGCGGGCGCCGACCACCCGCTGCGGCTCGTCGCGGCAGATGGCCGCGATGGCGTAGGCGCCGTGCAGCTGCTTCACGCTGGTCTTCACGGCCTCGAACAGGTCGCCGTCGTAGTGGCTGTCGATCAGGTGGACGATCACCTCGGTGTCGGTCTGGCTCGCGAACACGTAGCCCTTGGCCTGCAGCGCGGCGCGCAGCGCCTCGTGGTTCTCGATGATGCCGTTGTGGACCAGGGCCACGCGGCCGGGCCGTGCGCTCCCGGCATCGGCCCCCGGGCCGTGGCTGAAATGCGGATGGGCGTTGTGCACTGCCGGCGCGCCGTGGGTGGCCCAGCGCGTGTGGGCGATGCCGGTACTGCCCTCGATGTGGTCGTCGCGAACGTGCGCCAGCAGGTCGGCGACCCGCGAGGTGGTGCGCGCGCGCTGCAGGCCGTGGGCGTTGACGGCCACGCCGCACGAGTCGTAGCCGCGGTATTCGAGCCGCTGCAGGCCCTGAACCAGGACCGGGACGATATTGCGACCGGAAACGGCGCCGACGATGCCACACATGTGATCTGCTCCTGAGGTTGGAGCCGTGATGCTAGGCCTCGTCGATTGAAATTTGAGATCGATTCAGTGGCTTATTTGTCGAAATATTTCACAAATCGGATGTCATCTAGAATTATTTCATAATTGATTCTTAAATGAAATCCGAAGATCTCGACGATATCGACCTCCGCCTGCTCGATGCCTTGCAGCGTGACACGTCCACCAGCAACCAGTCGCTGGCGGAGCGCCTGAACATCTCGCCTCCGACCTGCCTGCGGCGGCTGCGGCGCCTGCGTGCGGGCGGATGGATCGCCAGCGAGGTCGCTTTGCTGGACCCGGTGCGGCTCGGGCCGCTGCTCACCGCGGTCATCGAGGTCTCGCTCGACCGGCAGGATGCGGGCTCGCTGGAGGCCTTCGAGCGGCGGGTCGCCCCGGACGACGCGGTGCAGCAGTGCTACCGCGTCTCGCCCGGACCGGATTTCGTGCTGGTCGTCACCGTCCGCGACATGCCCGGCTACCAGGCGCTGGCGCAGCGGCTGTTCACCAGCGACGCCAACGTGCGCAACGTCAAGGCCTTCTTCAGCCTGCACCGGGCCAAGTTCGCGCCGCGGGTGCCGTTGCCCGGCCCCGCCTGAACACGCGATGCCGCCGGCGCTATGCCTTCGGGGCCTTCTGCGGCCGCTGCCAGTCGGCGTAGCTGGCCTGCTTGGCGCGCGAGATGGTCAGGGCGCCGGGCTCGGTGCTCTTGATGATGGTCGAGCCGCCGCCGATGGTGCCGCCGGCGCCGATCGTGATCGGCGCCACCAGCACGCAGTTGCTGCCCACGTGGACGTCGTCGCCGATGATCGTGCGGTGCTTGTTGGCGCCGTCGTAGTTGGCCGTGATGCTGCCGGCCCCGTAGTTGACGCGCTGGCCGACCGTGGCGTCGCCCAGGTAGGCCAGGTGGTTGGCCTTGGCGCCGGCCGCGAGGGTGGAGTTCTTGACCTCCACGAAGTTGCCGATGTGCACCTCGGCGCCCAGCCGGGCCCCGGGCCGCAGCCGCGCGAACGGCCCGACCAGGGCGCCGGCGCCCACCGTCACGCCGGCCTTCTCGCCGTCGATGTGGGTGAACGGATGGATCACCGCGCCGGTCTCGATGCGGGCATTGGCGATCACGCAGTTGGCGCCGATGCGCACGTCGGCGCCGAGCGACACCGCGCCCTCGAAGACGCAGTTGACGTCGATCTCGACATCGGATTCGCAGACCAGCGTGCCGCGCAGGTCGAAGCGCGCCGGATCGGCCAGCCGGACGCCCTGCGCCATCAGGGACTGCGCCAGGCGCAGCTGGTGGGCGCGCTCGAGCGCCGCCAGCTGGGCCGGGCTGTTGACGCCTGCCACCTGCAGGGCGTCGTCGGTGCGGTGCGCGACCACCGGGACGCCGTCCACGGCGGCGAAGCCGACGATGTCGGTCAGGTAGTACTCGCCTTGCGCGTTCTTGTTGTCCAGCCGCGCCAGCCAGGTCTTGAGCAGCCGGGCCGGCACCGCCATCACGCCGCTGTAGATCTCGCGGATGGCGCGCTGCGCCTCGGAGGCGTCCTTTTCCTCGACGATCGACTGGACCTCGCCTTCGTCGTCCTGCGGCCCCTGGACCCGGATGATGCGGCCGTAGCCCTTGGGGTCGTCGACCTGGATGGTGAGCAGCGCCAGCCGGCGGCCGGCGCTCTCGGCCACCAGCGCCCGCAGGGTGTCGCCGCCGATCAGCGGCACGTCGCCCGACAGCACCAGCACCGTGCCATCGTCGGGCAGCAGCGGCGCCGCCTGCTGGACGGCGTGGCCGGTCCCGAGCTGCGGCATCTGGCGCGCGAACTGCGGCGTCGCGCCGGCCACGGCGCCCTCGAGGGCGGTCTCGACATCGGTGGCGCCATGGCCGGTCACGACCACGACATGGCGGGCGCCGATGCCGGCCGCGGTATCGATCACATGGGCGATGAGCGCGCGCCCGCCCAAACGATGCAACACTTTGGGCAGGCTGCTTTTCATGCGCGTGCCCTTTCCGGCCGCCATGATGACGACGTCGACCGGCTCCTGGTTGTCTTCCTGAATCTGATTCAT
Source organism: Variovorax davisae (assembly GCF_030316845.1). Lineage (GTDB taxonomy): Bacteria > Pseudomonadota > Gammaproteobacteria > Burkholderiales > Burkholderiaceae_C > Variovorax > Variovorax davisae. The sequence continues at coordinate 150,540 of NZ_JASZYS010000002.1, read as the reverse complement.
GCCAATTTCCCGAATGCGTTGCGCAATGCTGGCGCGGATTATCGGCGCGCTGATGGCCGCCGCCCTGCTCGCTTCCTGCAGCGCGCTCAAGCTTGCCTACAACAACCTGCCCGAAGTCGGCTACTGGTGGCTCGACGGCTACGTCGACTTCGACGACGCGCAGACGCCGCGGGTGCGCGAGGAACTGCAGCAGCTGCTGGCCTGGCACCGGCGCCACGAGCTGCCCAAGCTCGCCGCCCTGCTGCAGCAGGCCCAGGCCCTGGCGCCGGGGGAGATCACGCCGGCGCAGGCCTGCGAGCTGCTCGACGCCTTCCGCGCGCGCTTGATGACGGTGGCGGATCGCGGCGCGCCGGCCGGCGCCGAACTCGCGCGCAGCCTGAGCGAGGCGCAGTTGCGCCAGATCGAGCGCAAATACCAGAAGACCAACGCCACCTACGCCGAGGATTGGCTCGAGCGCAGCCCGGCCCGGCAGCGCGAGAAGCGCTACGACCAGTTCCTCGATCGCAGCGAGGATTTCTACGGCCGTCTCGACGCCGGCCAGCGCGAACTGCTGCGCCAGCAGATGGACCGGTCGGCCTTCGATCCACGCGAGGTCGACGCCGAGCGCAGGCGCCGCCAGCAGGAAGTCCTGGCCCTGCTGCGCCGGGTGCAGGCGCAGCAGCTGCCGCCGCGCGAGACGCAGGCGCTGATCCAGGCCTACGTGCGCCAGGTGTCCGAGCCGGCGCCGGGCCCGACCGCCGCGCGGCAGGCGGCGATGATGCAGGAGGCCTGCGACACGATGGCGCTGCTGCACAACCGCACCACCGCGGCCCAGCGCGAGAAGGCGGCGCGGCGCTTGCAAGCCTACGCCGACGACCTGCGCCAACTGGCGGATGTCCGAGGCGCCGCCGACACACCCTGAACTGGTCCTGAACCTGTTTTGTAGAACGTTTGTTTACAATCGACCCAAATCGTAACCAGAATCCATGACCATCACGCTCTGCACTCTGTTCGAAGGCAACTACCACTATGGTGTTGCCGCACTGTCGAATTCGCTGATCGCCGCGGGCTTCGCGGGCGATTTCTGGGTCGGCTATCGCGGTGAGTTGCCGGCGTGGATCGTGGATTCCCCCGACTTCGACCGGGCCAGCGGCGAATTGCGGGTCGCGCCGACGCTGAAGCTGCACATGGTGCAGATCGACACCCCGCTGCACTTCGCCTACTACAAGCCGACCTTCCTGCGCGAGGTCTTCGAGCGGCACGCCCCCGAGGCGACGGTGGTCGCCTACCTGGATCCGGACATCGTCCTCAAGTGCAAGTGGCCGTCATTCGCCGCCTGGTTCTCGGACGACGGGATCTCGCTGTGCGAGGACGTCAACCCCAACTTTCCCGAGCGGCACCCCAAGCGCCTGCAGTGGCGGCGCTTTTTCGAGTCGCGCGGCGTCACCTCGCAGCGCGGCGTGGCGCGCTACTACAACTCCGGCTTCATCGGCGTGCCGCGCGCGCACATGACCTTCCTGGATCTCTGGACCCACCTGTGCGACCTGGTGGTCGACCACAACCAGGGCCTCAAGCACCTGAAGGCCGGCGACGCGAGCTCCATTTTCCATTCGACGGACCAGGACGCGCTCAACCACGCCCTCACCGTGAGCACGGTGCCGCTCAACACGGCCGGGCCCGAGGCCATGGACTTCATGCCGGGCGGCTACTACCTGTCGCATGCCATCGGCTGGCTCAAGCCCTGGGGCGGGCGGCACATCCGCCAGGCCCTGCTCGGCATGCCGCCCTCGCCGGCGACCAAGGCGTACTACAACTTCGCCAACCATCCGATCAAGGTGTTCGGCTCGGCCGACTTCACGCGGCGCGTGTGGTCGCACAAGCTCGCATCGGCCATCGGCCGCTTCTACAGGCGGGACTGAGGCTCCTCGACGCCCCACTGCCGCCAGCGCAGGATCAGCAGGCCGTACTGGAAGACGAAATTGGCGACCCCGGTCGCGATGGCGAAGCCCAGGATCGAACGCAGGTCGCTGATGCCGATCACGGCCAGGTACAGCGACTGGATCGCCAGCGTCACGGCGATGCTGTAGGTCTGGCCCGCAGTCGCGCCTCGCACCGTCAGCGAACTGAAGGCATAGCCGGCCGCGCTGGCGAGGATCGACGACAGGAAGATCATCCAGACCAGCGGCTCCATGCTGCGGTACTTCTCGCCCAGCAGCAGGATCCAGTACTGGGGCAGGAGGTAGGCGCTCAGCAGCAGCACGGCCATCATGCCGAGGTAGGCCAGGTGGGCCCGCCACATGATCGCGCGCACCTCGCGCCCGGGCTTCGCCCGCGCCACCGCCGGGAACAGCAGGATGCCGGTGACCCGGTCCACGATCATCAGCGCCATCGCCAGCCGTCCGAAGGCGCCGACCTCCGCCATCATGTTGGAGGTGCCGAACAGCGACACCAGGAACACCGTGATGACGCCCTGCAGCTGGTAGAAGATCGCCGGCAGCACCAGCGGCTTGGCGATGCGGATCACCTCGGCATCGACCCGCTTGGCGTCGGCGGCATCGAGCCGGTGGTCCGGGACCTGGCGGGCCGCGAGATCGCGCCGCATCAGCGCGATGCTGGCGACACTGGCCGCCGTCGTGGCCGCCACCACGCCGGCCACCGCCCACGACCCCAGGGGCAGCGCGAGCACCGCGCAGACCAGAGCGATGCGGACCACGGTCGAGATCAGGCCGATCCGGCTCAGGCTCGTCACATGGCCCAGGATGGTCAGCACCGTGCGCAGGTAGTGGTCGCGCAGCGAGGTCAGCACCGCCGCCATCGCGAACACCGAGGCCAGCAGATAGCCGGCGTTGATCCAGCCGTGTTCGCGCGAACCGATGAACCAGTAGGGCACCACGATCACGACCCCGGCGGCCAGCAGCATCCAGCGCCGGCGAAACACCTGCCGGCAGGCGCCCACCACCCACAGCAGTTCCCGGGCACGCTGCCCCACCACCGGCAGGCAGCAATGGGCCAGCCCGAGGTCGGTCACGCCCAGCAGCAGCGTGAGGCAGGCGAACAGGAAGGTGTAGGCGGCGTACTGGTCTTTCGGCAGCACGTTGACGATCAGCAGGCCGGCCAGACCCCCGGCGACCACGCCGAAGGTCTCGACGCCGCCGACCATGGCGATCTGGCGCAGACGGGCAACAAGATTCACTGGCGGGCGGCGTCGGTCATGTGGATGGCCGGCGTGGGCCGGAGGCGAATTCGAGCGGGCCCGGAACCGGGCGAGGGCTCTACGATACGCGAACGCAGCCGCCTTCACTCAGATCAGCGGCAAAGGCTGCATCGGCCGTTCGAAATAGTCGCCCAGCGTCTCCAGGGCATGCGGCTCCAGGATGCGCAGCCAGCCGCTGTCGAGCTTGTAGAGCCCCAGGCGCTGCAGGCGCCGCAGCGTCTTGTTGGTGTGCACCAGCGACAGGCCCAGCGCATCGGCGATGTGCTGCTGGTTGAACGGGAACTCGGCCCAGCCTTCGCGCACCATGCCGACGCGCTCCGCACGCCGGTACAGCTGCATCAGCAGCATCGCGACCCTTTCGCTCGCGTTGCGCCGGCCGGCCGTCACGAGGTTGTCGTCGACCAGCTTCTCCTCTCGCGCCGCCAGCCAGGTGATGTGGTAGCCGAGCTTGGGACGGGCGTGGAACAGGTTCCACAGGGTGTCGCGCTCGAAGCTGCACATCGTCGTGTCGGTCACGGCCTCAACGCCGTGCGTATGGCCGTCGGCGAATTCATCCTGCAGGCCGATGAAGTCGCCCGGCAGCAGGAAGCTGAGGATCTGGCGCCGGCCGTCGCTGAGCGTCTTGTAGCGGAAGGCCCAACCCGAATACAGCGTGAAGAGCTGGGCAGAGGGCCGGTCCTCGCCGACGATGACGCCGCCGGCCTCGACCACCCGGGTGCCGCTGCGGAAGGACTGGATGGTGCGCACCTCGTCGGAGCCGACCGCGAGAAAGGCGGGGTTGGCGCGCAGCGTGCATTCCTCGCAAGGGTGCGCACACCGCGGTGGGTGGGATGGCGCCGGATAGTCCTCGAACTTCACCCGCGCACTATAGGCCACGCCAGCGCGAATCGTTGCGCTCGGCCCTGGGTGCTGCCGGTGGCAGCCGTCTTGCCAATGCGACCAGCCGGTCGATCAGGGCCGACATGAGCGTCTTCAGCCTGGCCTCCATGAATTTCACGATCACCACCGAAGCGATCACCGTGGCGACATAGGAACCGGCGACCGACAGCGAATCGGGCAGGCCCCCCCGGTCCCTCAGGAAGGGAATGATCCGCGCCGCGAAGCTCTCGTGCACCAGGTAGAGCGGATAGGTCGCCAGCCCCAGGGTTCGCAGCAGCGAACGCAGGCTCGGCCGGCGGCCCGCGCCCTGGCGCGCCGGGATCCGGATCACTCCAACGGCGCTGCAGTACAGGAACACCACCGCCAGGACCCAGACCCCCAGGGCCTCCAGATACAGCGTGCTGGTCGTCAGGTCGTTGCCCCGGGCCGGCGCCGTCTCGAAGCTGGCCGTCAGCCAGATCTCGACCGCGGACATCGCCGCCGCCAGCACGAAAAGGAATCTGTGATTCATCTTGCCGCCGTTGCGCGAGGCGAGCCAGATGAAGATGCCGAGAGCGAAGAACTGACCGTGCCTGATCAGCGGGATGTTGATCGGGCCGTAATTCCAGATCAGCCCCGGGTCGTCCCACCAGGCCAGCTCGCCGCCCAGAAGGTAGACGTTGTAGGGAATGCTCAGAAAACTCAGGAAGATCGCCAGTCTCTCCAGCCGGTTGTGGATGTTCAGCCTGATCAGGGCGAACACCAGCAGATAGAAGAACATCTCGATCGGCAGCGTCCAATACGACCTGGCGATCCAGGGCCCGACCGGCCTGATGAAGAACGAGTTTTCGACCGCCACCCGGCCGACGCCCGGCCCGCCGGTCCCGGTCCACAGCAAGGCGGCGCCGATCACCGTCGTGATCATCGCCGCCGGATAGAGACGCAGCACCCGGCTTTTCAGAAACCGCCCCGCGCCGACGTTCTCGGACGAATTGGCGATGACGAAGCCGGACAGGACGAAGAAGATCTGGACACCCACCCAGCCGAACGGGATGGCCTCGTCGAGATCCGCGTAGTGCGTCGTCAAATGAAAGATCGCCACCATGCTCGCGGCAAAGAACCTCAGCAGATCGAGCTCGTACAAATATCGCTTTTCGTTGTGCATCGAGACGAGATTTGGCCTGCCAAACGAACAGGCGGCTGCCTGTGCGGCTCGCAGAGGTGAACGGAAATCGGAAAGAGGAAGGCCCGGATGCGCAGACCATTATGACCAACAGACGCATCAGCCCCCGCCCCAGGGGCCGCGGTGTGTCTTTTGACATTTCTGGGACGCCTGCAAGCTTCTAGACTGCGCTCGCACGCAACCTAGCCCCCGAATGCCGGAACTCGAAGAAATTCTCTATTGCAGCCTGTTGGCGCCCGACCAACCCACCCAGATCGTCGGCCGGATCGTGACCCACGCGCGCGCACGCAACGCCAGCGAGGGCATCACCGGCCTGCTGGTGTTCGACGGCATGCGCTTCTGCCAGCATTTCGAGGGGCCGCCGGAGACGGTGCGCGCACTGCTGGCGCGGCTGGAGGCCGACCGGCGCCATACCGAGCTGTGCGTGCTGCACCAGGGCGAGCTGGCCGCGCGGCGCTACCAGCGCTTCGAGATGGGGCTGGCCGAAGTCGAGTTCCAGGACGACCTGGCCGACATCACGCTGCTGCAGGGCGACGAAGCCCTGCAGCGCTTCATTGCGCTGCGGCCGCGCTTCGACATCGGCGGCTGAGCCCCGGGCGGCCGAGGCTCAGGCCGCGGCGTCCCAGCTGTAGGTGGCGCCGTGGCTGTCCCACGGCTCCATCACGATCCGCTCGCCGGCGGCCACGGCCAGCGACTCGCCCGGCGCCAGCACCAGGTCTTCGCTGCCGGCATGGGCGGAGGCGTCGCGGGTCACCCAGACCCGGCCCTGGCGGATGCGCAGCACGCTCGCGCCGGAGGCCTTGAGGCTCATGGCGTGGCCGGCATCGAGCTGCCAGGCACCACGACGCACGGCCGGCGGCACGGCAGCCGGACGAGCCAGGGTGGCGGACGAAAGCGAGGGCGAGGTGTAGACGGCGGACATGACGGACTCCTGAGGTGACTGTGCGCAAAGGCGCGCTTCGGGAATGAATGATCTTCCCGGGCTCGTTGGCAGTCCAATGAAAACGGGGTAGCCTACTGATTCCGGTTTCGCATCAATCCACCATCGCCCGAGCCCCCGCCCTCCGTGCTCCATTCCCAGACCCACCTGCGTTCCCGGCCGATCTCGGCCGGCCATCTGCGCGCCTTCGAGGCGGTCGCCCGGCACCTGAACTTCCGCGCCGCGGCCGAGGAAATGGCCCTGACCCAGTCGGCCGTCAGCCGCCAGATCCAGTCGCTCGAGGAAGAGGTCGGCGTCAGCCTGTTCCTGCGCCACACGCGGGCGGTGGAGCTCACCGGCGCCGGGGCCCAGCTGCTGCTGGCGGTGCAGCAGTCGCTGCCGCGCATCGACGGCGCGGTGCGCCAGATCCGCCAGAACGCGGGCCGCAAGAGCGTCTCGCTCACCACTTTCGCCTCCTTCGCCTCGATGTGGCTGATCCCGCGCCTCGAGGCCTTCCAGCGCGACAACCCCGAGATCGACATCCGCATCGACGCCAGCGACGTCGCGCTCGACATGGACATCGCCGACGTCGACATCGCGCTGCGCTACGGGCCGCGCGAGCACATGCCGGCGGGCGCGCACCGGCTGTTCGGCGAGACCATCACGCCGGTGGCCAGCCCCTGGCTGATCAAGAGCAACCCGGCGATCAAGGCGCCGGCCGACATCGCCCGCTTCACCCTGATCGAGGCCGGCGACGCCCATCGCACCCACCTCGAGTGGCTGACCTGGCGCCGCTGGTTCGAGGTCAACGACATGCTGCGGGCCCAGCCGCGGCGCTGGCTGTACTTCAACTACGCCTACCAGATGGTGCAGGCCGCGCTGACCGGCCAGGGGGTGGTGCTGGCGCGCAGTTCGCTGATCGCCGAGAGCCTGGCCAACGGCGACCTGGTCGAGGTGCTGCCGCACCACCGCATGGATTCGCCGATGGCCTACTGGCTGATCACCGGCCCGCGCAGCGCGCCCCGGCCCGAGATCCAGGCCTTCTGCGAGTGGCTGCAGGCCCAGGCCGCGACGACCCGGGAGACGATCGGCGAAGTGCCCGACCCCGACACCGTCGACCAGATGGACTGAATGTGGCGCCCGCGCTCCCTCACTTCGTGTGGTCGCTGCCCCCCGAGGGGGCCGCAGGCCGCCTTGGGGCGGCCCGGCGCCGGCCTGAGGTCACCCTATCGGCCAGACGACCCCGTTGTCGTTCAGGATGGCGTCGAGCGGCAGATCGTGCGCCTCGGGCTCGAATTCGTCGAGGAAACCGCCCGTGTAGCCCAGCCCGACCGTGAACGGGCGCGGCTCCAGCGCCGCCAGCGTGCGGTCGTAGAAGCCGCCGCCGTAGCCCAGCCGGTAGCCGCCCGCGCTGTAGCCCAGGCAGGGCACGAACAGCAGCGTCGGCACGATCAGTTCGGTGTCCTTGGGCTTGGGGATGTCGAAGGCGTCGTTCTCCATCGGGCAGCCGGGATACCAGGCGTGGAAGGTCAGCGTCTTGTGGACCCGGTCGACCACCGGCAGGCCGATGCGGCGGCGCTGCGGCTCGTCGAGCAGCTCGCCGTCTTCCTTCCAGCGGTGCAGCGCCGGCAGCGGGTCGAATTCGCCCTTGATCGGCCAGTAGGCGCCGATGACGGTGTCCGGCCGGCCCACCAGCCAGATCCGCATCACGCGCTGGAGCAGGTCGGCGCGCGCGAGGCGGTCGGGCATCGCCAGGCGCTGCTCGATCAGCGCGGCACGCAGTTGTCCCTTGAGAAAAGTGGCCGTTTCCGAGGTGTCGGCACCCTTTGACTTGTCCATAATCCCCCGATGCAGTTCGCAAGCATTTTGGCATCCGCGCGGCGCCTTCCCCGCACCTCTTTTTCCACCCTCGCTTTTTCGCTCGCCCTGGCCACCACCGCCCTGTGGCAGCCGGCCCGCGCGCAGAGCGCCGGCGACGACGTCCTGCTGCAAATGAAGCAGGCCGCCCAGCGCGGCGACAAGGCCCGGCTGTCGGCCCTGCTGCCGCAGGCGCGCGGCCATGCGCTCGAACCCTGGGCCGCCTACTGGGAGCTGAAGGCCCGGCTGGGCGAAAGCAGCGCCCAGGAAGTGCAGGATTTCCTGGCCCGCTACGCCGGCACCTACCAGGAAGACCGGATGCGCAACGACTGGCTGCTGCTGGCCGGCCAGCGCCGCGACTGGGACAGCTTCAGCAGCCTGCACCCGGCCTACCGCATGAACGACGATGCCCAGGTGAGCTGCTACGCGATCCTGGTCGAGACGCTGCGCTCGGGCAGCGCCACCCAGGCCCAGGCCGACGAGGTCCGGCGCCACTGGTTCGCCCAGCGCGAGCTCGACGACGGCTGCCTGACAGCCGCCGACCGCATGATCGGCGCCCGCCTGATGTCGCCCAACGACGCCTGGAAGAAAGCCCGGCTGGCGATCGAGGCCAACCGGCCGCAGGCCGCCCGCGCCGCGGTCACGCTGGTGGCGCCGGACGCCATCGCCCTGTTCGACGAGATGAACGCCAGCCCGGCCAAGTTCCTGGCCGGCCGCGCCACCGCGGTCGCCAAGTCGCGCCGCGAGCTGGTGGTGCTGGCCCTGATCAAGATGACCGTGGCCGACCCGGCCGTGGCCGCCGCCCAGCTCGAGGGCAAGTGGGACAGCACGCTGTCGACCGAGGAGCGCAACTGGCTCTGGGGCGCCATCGGCCGCCAGTTCGCGACCAAGCTGTCGCCGCTGGCCGGCAGCTATTTCGCCAACGTCACCAAGCTGGGCGACCTGAGCGACGACATGCTGGCCTGGAAGGCCCGCGCGGCGCTGCGCACGGGCAGCTGGAAGGACGTGCAGGCCGCCGTCGACGCCATGGGCCCAACGCAGCAGCAAGACCCGACCTGGGTCTACTGGAAGGCCCGCGCCCTGCTGGCCGGCGGCGGCGAGGAGCGCCGGGGCCAGGCCCGCATCCTGTTCGAGAGCATCGCCGGCACCCGGGGCTTCTACGAACTGCTGGCGCTCGAGGAGCTCGGCCAGCGGGCCGCCGTGCCGACCAAGCCGGCGCCGCTCACGCCGGAGGAAAAGGCCGCCGCCCGCAACAACCCGGCGCTCAACCGCGCGCTCTACGCGATCGCGATCGGGCTGCGCCCCGAAGGCACGCGCGAATGGAACTACGCCACCAACCTGCACGACAAGGGCGGCCTGGGCGACCGCGAACTGCTGGCCGCCGCCGACCTGGCCTGCCAGCGCGAGGTCTGGGACCGCTGCATCAACACCAGCGAGCGCACCAAGGGCGTGATCGACGTCGACCAGCGCTTCCCTATGCCTTTCCATGACGCAGTGCTGCGCAAGAGCCAGGAGATCGGCCTCGACCCGGCCTACGTCTACGGCCTGATCCGCCAGGAAAGCCGCTTCATCATGGACGCGCGCTCGGGCGTCGGCGCCTCCGGCCTGATGCAGGTGATGCCCGCCACCGCGCGCTGGACGGCCAAGAAGATCGGCCTGGCCGACTTCACGCCGGGCCAGATCACCGACCGCGACACCAACATCACGATCGGCACCAACTACCTCAAGCTGGCGCTGGACGACTTCGACGGCTCGATGGCGCTCGCCGCGGCGGCCTACAACGCCGGCCCGGGCCGGCCGCGCAGTTGGCGCAACGGGCCGACCATGGAAGCCGCGATCTGGGCCGAGAACGTGCCCTTCAACGAGACCCGCGACTACGTCAAGAAGGTGCTCGCGAACACCACCAACTACGCCGCCGTGATCAGCGGCCAGCCGCAGTCGCTCAAGTCGCGTCTGGGCAGCGTGGGGCCGCGCAACGCGGCCGAGCCGGAGCCCAACAAGGACCTGCCTTGAGGCGCTCGCGAACCGGGCAATGAACCGAACCCTGCAAGGCCTGCGCGCCCAGCTCCCTCCCTGGGCCATCGAATGGCTCGAAGTCATCGTCCCGCTGGCGCAGGTGGCGCTGATCCTGCTGGGCGCCTGGCTGCTGGTGCGCTTCGCGCGGCGCCTGATCGAGCGCGTGACCACCGGCTACGCGTTGCACGGCAACGTGGACCTGGTCACGCGGCGCACGGTCGCCTTCCTGATCTATGGCGGCGCGCTGCTGTGGGGCCTGGAGCGGCTGGGCGTGTCCGGCACCGTGCTGTGGACCGCCTTCACCAGCTTCGCCGCCGTCGGTGCGGTGGCCTTCTTCGCCGCCTGGAGCGTGCTGTCGAACATCTTCTGCGCGCTGCTGATCTTCACCACCCGGATGTTCTGGCCCGGCGACACGATCGAGGTGCTCGAGAACGGCGAGAAGCCGGGCCTCAAGGGCCGGGTGATGGACATCAACCTGGTCTTCACCACGCTGGAGGAAAGCGGCAGCGCGCAGGGCGGGACCACGCTGAAGATCCCCAACAGCATGTTCTTCCAGCGCGCCGTGCGCCGCTGGCACGGCAGCGCGCCGGCGCTGCCGCCCACGCTCGACCTGGCGCCACGGCCCGTCGACGAGGCGCCGCCCGGCTGAGCGGCGCGAAAGTGCCGCCGTCCTACAGTCGGGCGCGCGCCGCCCGGCGACACTGCGGCCACCCCCGACTACCAGCCGCAGCATGGCCGCCTCCGTCTGGGCGGCGACCACCGAGGTGCTCGCCGCCGAGTTCTCCGACGTTCCCGATCTCCCGCAGGTGCTGCGCATCGCCGTGCGCCTGACGCTGGCCTCGGTGCTCGGCTTCCTGCTCGGCTTCGAGCGCGAGCAGCACGGCAAGGCCGCGGGGGTGCGCACCCACATGCTGGTGGCGATCGGCTCGGCGATGTTCGTGCTGGTGCCGCAGCAGGCCGGCATCCAGCCGGCCGACATGAGCCGGGTCATCCAGGGCCTGGTGGCGGGCGTGGGCTTCCTGTGCGCCGGCACCATCCTCAAGCAGGGCCGCGACGAGCAGCAGGTGCAGGGCCTCACGACCGCGGCCGGCCTGTGGATGACGGCCGCGATCGGCATGGCCTGTGGCCTCGGGCGCGAGGTGACCGCCGTGCTGAGCGCCCTGCTGGCGCTGGCGGTGCTGTCGCTGGTGCCGCGGCTGGTGGCGCTGATCGAGCGGGTGGTCGGGCCGCCCGCCGACGACGGCGCGAAGCCCCGGGTGATCGCCGCGCCGGACGACCCGGCCGGGCCCCGCTAGCATCGGGGGCTTTGCATCACCTTGGAGGCCCCCATGACCCAGCTCTACATCGGAAACAAGAACTACTCGTCGTGGTCGATGCGACCCTGGGTGCTCATGAAGCAGGCCGGCATCCCGTTCGAGGAAGTGGTGCTGCGCTTCGACTCCTTCGACACCGGCTCGCAATTCAAGAACGCCATCGGCGCGCTCAACCCGGTCGCCAAGGTCCCGGTGCTGGTCGACGATGGCCTGGTGGTCTGGGACACGCTGGCCATTGCCGAGTACCTGGCCGAGACCCATCCCGACAAGAAGCTGTGGCCGCAGGCGGTGGCCGACCGCGCCCGGGCGCGCAGCATCTGCGCCGAGATGCACTCGGGATTCGGCGGGCTGCGCGGCCATTGCGGCATGAACATCGAGGCCTCGCTGCCCGAAGTCGGCGCCCGGCTGCTGCGCGAACAGCCGGAGGTGAAGTCCGACCTGGAACGCATCGTCCAGATGTGGGGCGACCTGCTGGCACAGCACGGCGGGCCGCTGCTGTTCGGCGAGTTCACGATCGCGGACGCCTACTTCGCGCCGATCGGCACCCGCATCAAGACCTACGGCCTGCCGGTGCCCGCCGCCATCAGCGCCTACATCGAACGCGTGCAGGCCCTGCCGGGCGTCAAGGCCTGGATCGACGAGGCGCTGGCCGAGAAGGACTTCCTGCCCTTCGAGGAGCCCTACCGCAGCGCCCGCTGAGCCCCCGATCGCCCGGGCGCTCGGCCTGGTGCAGGCGGTGGGATCGTTCCACTTGTTGTGTCTGTAGAACAAAGAAACAGAATCACCTCGATTGAAGACCACTCGAATGCAGGTCCAATCCCCGAAAGAGCCGTCGCTGAATGTCAACGTTCCCATTGCATTGCAAGGAGAATAACACTCCGGCGTACCAATGTAGCTTTCGATTTGGTAAGCCTTGTTGGAATAGTTCCTAACCTGCTTGAGCGTCGGCTTAAATGCCTTGCACAACTCCTTGGTTCGTTCATCCGATTACTGGTCAATCCGTCACCTTTGATTTCCAGCTTATGAACGGTCCTGGCTTCACTGCTGACGCCTTGGGCCAGTGACAAGGCGAGAACCATGGACTTCAAGTTCCGCTATGCATTTAGCCATCACGTCGTACTCAACAATTCCCTTCGTTTCCTGCACCATACGAACAAGCGGTTGGGTCAAACCATTTGTTGTTCTTATAGAACAGATAGACGTGATCGTCTTCATTCCAAGTCAATGAGCCAGCACCGCCCGACGATATTGCCCACTCTGCCTTCCCAAGGTCGCTGAAAACGATTGTTCCCGAAGCAACGCAAGGGGCGTATCGATCGTTTGTGCCATAAGTCCTGGGGACCGAATAAGCCTTCTGAAAGTAGTTTTTTACCTGTCGGGCAGTGGGCCTGAACTTCTTGCACGCATTGTTTAACCATTCTTCCTTTGGATTCATGTTGATTCCTGTTTTCGAGATGGTTACGCTTTTGATAGTTCTGGCGTTTGCGCAAACAGATGCAAGGGTCAGGGGCAATGCAAATGCCGCAACGAAGAAGGTCCTGGTCAGATTCACCATTTTGCAGTGCTCGCCTCAGTCTCGTTCTTTCTGCCGATGGCAGGATGTCGATAAATTTCCCCCATCGAAACATTGAACGTTTCCACAAGCTCTCGAATAAGCCATTTTAGTGACGCATTTTGCCTCTCATTTACAGGCTCAAATATCTCGCGATCTGTCGGACCAGTAGCAAGTCCGGCAATTTCTACTCCAATCGCGTCTTCGTTCATTGGGAAACGGGCAGGGAAATTTTTTACTTTTTCGTTTGCGTGAATTGCTTTAGCCCTGTCGCTGTTGCCCTTGATTTTCTCCAAGGCGCGGGCGCTTTTCAGTTCAGTGGGCGCGCATTTTTGCGTAACAACACATCTTGACTGCAACGAACCTACATGGTTGGCAACCCTGAAGAGCGATGCTGTCTGATAAACCTGTCCATCCTTGTCAATCATGAAATGAGCTCCATTTGGCGCCGTGCCGTCGGGTCTTTTTTGAGAATACGAATTGAAAGCGCCCTGCGCAGTGGGGCTGTTTGTCTGGTGAACCACGATGCCATTCACCGCACTTAACTTTCCACGCTCAATGAGCGGAAATATTTTGACCTTGATCCGTTCGGCGTCAACGATTCCGACACGATCGATATAGAGTCCCATGCCACCCCCTATTTTTCGGTGTTTTTCTGGATGTCGAAGCTCATCGACACCGTGCCGCCGGAACCACCCTGCTGGTTCTGGATGGTGTACTCCTGCTTCACTCGCGCGAATGAGAGACTGACCGTCTCTCTTGCCTGCCGCATGGTGGTCTTGAGGCTGAGGGCAACCTGGGTCACGATCACATCGTCCATCGCGATCTTGAGAAACTCCAGCGGCTTCTCGCCCGCCTTTCTCACGACGAGCGTGGCCGTTTCGATGTGTTTGCCGGTCAAGCAGTGCTGCATTAGGTTAGGGCTCGCGCGGTCCACGTAATGATCGAAGGAGAAGTCATGCACGGTGGCCTTGCCCGCACCGCCTCCCGTGCCGGAGTGCATGCTGGACGCCTGCGTGACCTCCCACTCCCAATCCAGGACTTCAATTTCGTGCTTATGGGTGGCGTCTTGCGACTCACCGTTGATCCCGGTCAATTTCATAAAGATGTCTTGCGACAATTTGGCTCCTCAATCAGTGTGTTGCAGGGCGCGACAACGCGGCGCCTGAAGGATTAGCGTCCATCGCCAACACCAGGGGCAAGAGGAAAGGTCTGCGCCATCGGGGACTGCGTCTGAAAGACGCCTTGCCAGGCTGCCGTCACCACGACCCCTTTCGACGCGCCGACGCACCCATGCGGACAGCGGCGCTCTAGACTCCCGGCATGCAAACCTATCTCGTCGGCGGCGCGATCCGCGATGCGCTGCTCGGCCGCGCCGGCAGCGACCACGACTGGGTCGTGGTCGGCGCCACGCCCGAGCAGATGACGGCGCGCGGCTTCCTGCCCGTGGGGCGCGACTTCCCGGTCTTCCTGCACCCCGAAACGCGCGAGGAATACGCCCTGGCGCGCACCGAGCGCAAGAGCGCGCCGGGCTACCGCGGCTTCGTGGTGCACGCGGCGCCCGACGTCACGCTCGAGCAGGACCTGGCGCGGCGCGACCTGACGATCAACGCGATCGCGCTGTCGGCCGACAAGCTCGTCGCCTCGGACCGGCTGGACATCGACCCGGCCGACCTGGTCGACCCCTTCCACGGCCAGCGCGACCTGCAGCGCAGGCAGCTTCGCCACGTGACCGAGGCCTTCCGCGAAGACCCGGTGCGCATCCTGCGGGTCGCGCGCTTCGCGGCCCGCTTCGCCGATTTCGAGGTGGCGCCCGAGACCCTGGTCCTGATGCGCGAGATGGTCGAGGCCGGCGAGGTCGACGCCCTGGTGCCCGAGCGGGTCTGGCAGGAACTGGCACGCGGCCTGATGGAGGGCCGGCCCTCGCGCATGTTCGAGCTGCTGCGCGCCTGCGGCGCCCTCGCGGTGCTGCTGCCCGAGGTCGACCGCCTGTGGGGCGTGCCCCAGCCCGAGGCGCACCATCCCGAGATCGACACCGGCGTGCACCTCATGATGGTGCTCGACATGGCGGCCCGGCTCACGGCGCCGCTGGGCGTGCGCTTCGCCTGCCTGGTGCACGACCTCGGCAAGGGCACGACCCCGACCGACGCCCTGCCGCGCCACATCGGCCACGAGCAGCGCAGCGCCCGGCTGCTGCGCGCGGTCTGCGAGCGCTGGCGGGTGCCGGTGGAGGTGCGCGAGCTGGCCGACGTGGTCGCCCGCGAGCACGGCAACATCCACCGCAGCGGCGACCTGAATGCCGCCGCCATCGTCCGCCTGCTCGAACGCTGCGACGCCTTCCGCAAGCCCGAACGCTTCGACGAGGTGCTGCTGGCCTGCGAGTGCGACGCACGCGGGCGCCTGGGCCTGGAGGACACGCCCTACCTGCCGCGCCCCAGGCTGCTGGCCGCCCTGGCGGCAGCGCGTGCCGTGGCCACCGAACCCATCGCCCGCGAAGCCCAGGCGAGCGGCGCCGCCGGCCCGAAGATCGGCGAGGCCATCGCGCGGGCCCGGGTGGCGGCGGTCGCGGCCGCCCTGCCGGCACACTGAGTTTCGATTAGGGACATTGGCCGACGCGCCGCGGCGCGCGACTCTGCTATGGTTTTCCCTCCATGCAGAAGCCTCCCCGACTCCCGCCCGACGCGGCCCTGTTCCTCGACTTCGACGGCACGCTGGTGGACCTCGCCGAAACGCCCGAGGCCATCCACGTGCCGCCGGCCATGGTGGGGCTGCTCGGCGACCTCCGCGACCTGCTGGGCGGTGCGCTGGCGGTCGTCTCCGGGCGCCAGATCGACGTCCTCGACCGCTTCCTGGCCCCGTTGCGCCTGCCCGCCGCCGGCGAGCACGGCGTCCAGCGCCGCGATGCCGAAGGCCGCATGCAGGAGCAGCGCGCCCCCGAGCTGACGCGGGTCCTCGATGCCGCCAACGAACTGGCGCGGGTGCACGAAGGCCTGCTGGTGGAGCGCAAGCACGCCGCCATCGCCCTGCACTACCGGCTGGCGCCGCAGCTCGAAGCCGTCTGCCGCGACGCCATGGCGCGCATCATCTTCGACCAGCCGCAGCTGGAACTCATGCACGGCAAGTTCGTCTTCGAGGTCAAGCCCGCGGGCATCCACAAAGGCGGCGCCATCGCCGCCTTCATGGAAGAGGCGCCGTTCGCCGGCCGGGTGCCGGTGTTCGCCGGCGACGACACCACGGACGAGAACGGCTTCGCCGTGGTCCAGCCGCGCGGCGGCATCGCGATCAAGGTGGGCTCGGGCCCCAGCCAGGCGCTGCACCGGCTGGACTCGCCGCGGGCGGTGTTCGAGTGGCTGATCGCGGCCCGCGACCAGCTGGCCTCGCCGCCCCCTCCCCCCATCCCGAAAAGGACCGACGAATGACATCCGCCACCGCAGAGGCCGCCGCCGGAGACCACGCGGGCGCCTCCCCGACGCCCGCGCCAGGGGGCTTCGGCCCGCCGGCGCCCGCCTCGCTGGATGTCGGCGTGATCGGCAACTGCGCCTACAGCGCCCTGGTCGACGCCCGCGGCCGCGTGGTCTGGTGCTGCCTGCCGCGCTTCGACGGCGACCCGGTCTTCAATGCGCTGCTCGACCCTGGCGCGGACGCCAGCGCCTGGGCCATCGAGATCGAGGATTTCGCCTCCTCGACCCAGTGGTACGAGCCGAACACCGCGGTGCTGCGCACCCGGCTGTTCGACAGCGCCGGCCAGGGGATCGAGATCACCGACCTGGCGCCGCGCTTCCACAGCCGCTCACGCTACTTCCGCCCGCTCACGATGGTGCGGCGGGTCAAGCCGATCCAGGGCACGCCGCGGATCCGCGTGTCGCTGGCGCCGCGCTTCAACTGGGGTGCGATGGCGCCGACCATCACCCGGGGCAGCAACCACATCCGCTACGTCGGGCCCGACTTCACGCTGCGGCTCAACACCGACGCCTCGGTCTCGCACATCCTCTCGCGCCAGCCCTTCGTGCTCTCGCGCGAACACAACTTCGTGCTCGGCGCCGACGAAACGCTGACCGACGGCATCGCCGACACCGCGCGCCACTTCGAGCAGGAGACCATCGCCTACTGGCGCACCTGGAGCAAGCGGCTGGCGATCCCGTTCGAATACCAGGATGCGGTGATCCGCGCCGCGATCACGCTCAAGCTCTCGCTGTACGAGGACACCGGCGCGATCGTCGCCGCGATGACCACCAGCATCCCCGAGGCGCCGGGCAGCCAGCGCAACTGGGACTATCGCTACTGCTGGCTGCGCGACGCCTTCTTCGTGGTGCGCGCGCTCAACAGCCTGTCCGAGGTGGGCACCATGGAGGACTACCTGCGCTGGCTGTCGAACGTGGTGATCGGCTCGCACGGCGAGCACATCCAGCCGCTCTACGGCATCGGGCTCGAGCCCGAGCTGCCCGAGTCCTTCGTCGAGGGCCTGGGCGGCTACCGCGGCATGGGACCGGTGCGCGTCGGCAACCAGGCGCAGGAGCATTTCCAGCACGACGTCTACGGCAACATCGTGCTCGGGGCAGCCCAGTCCTTCCACGACCACCGGCTGCTGAGCCGGGCCGGCGTCAATGAATTCCCATACCTGGAGGCGGTCGGCGAACAGGCGATCCGGGTCTACGGCACGCCCGACGCCGGCATGTGGGAGCTGCGCACCCGGGCCCGCATCCACACCAGCTCGGCGCTGATGAGCTGGGCCGCCTGCGACCGGCTGGCGAAGATCGCGCGCACCCTGAACCTGCCCGAGCGGGCGGCCTACTGGCACGGCCATTCGTCGCGGATGCGCGAGGAGATCCTGGCCAGGTCGTGGTGCGAGGAACGGCAGGCCTTCGCCGAGAGCTTCGGCGGCCACGAGCTCGACGCCAGCGTGCTGCTGATGGTCGAGGTCGGACTCATCGACGCCCGCGACCCGCGCTTCATCTCGACCGTCGAGGCGATGGAGAAGTCGCTCTGCGACGGCCCCTACATGCGCCGCTACGAGGCCGCCGACGACTTCGGCAAGCCCGAGACCGCCTTCAACATCTGCACCTTCTGGCGCATCGACGCCCTGGCCAAGATCGGCCGCAAGGCCGAGGCACGGCAGATCTTCGAGACCATGCTGGCGGCGCGCAACCCGCTCGGGCTGCTGTCCGAGGACACCCACCCCGAGACCGGCGAGATGTGGGGCAACTTCCCGCAGACCTACTCGATGGTCGGCATCATCAATGCGGCGGTGCGGCTGTCGGCGCCCTGGGATTCGTGCATATGAGCCGCCTGGTCGTCGTGTCCAACCGGGTGGCCGACCCGCGCAAGCCGGCCGCCGGCGGCCTGGCCGTCGCGCTCGGCGAAAGCCTGCAGCAAAGCGGCGGCCTGTGGTTCGGCTGGAGCGGCGCGATCGTCGAGGAGGGCCCGACCGGCGAGGGGGAGCTTCACAGCCAGCAGGCCGGCAAGGTCACGCTGGCCACCATCGACCTGAGCCGCGAGGACCACGACAGCTACTACCAGGGCTACAGCAACGACGTGCTGTGGCCGGTGTTCCACAACCGGCTCGACCTGGCGCATTTCGATGCCGGCTTCATCGGCGGCTACCGGCGCGTGAACCAGCTGTTCGCCCGCAAGCTGATGCCGCTGCTCCAGCCCGACGACATCATCTGGGTCCACGACTACCACCTGATCCCCCTGGCCGCGGAGCTGCGCGCCATGGGGTGCCGGCAGCGCATCGGGTTCTTCCTGCACATCCCGCTGCCGCCGCAGATCATCATCGCGGCCATTCCGCAGCACGAGTGGCTGATGCGCTCGCTGTTCGCCTACGACCTGATCGGCTTCCAGGCCCAGCAGGACGTGCAGCACTTCGAGCACTACGTGCGCAACGAGGCGCACGGCGACCTGCTCGGCGACCACCTGTACCGCGCCTACGGCCAGACCGTGCGCTGCAACGCCTTCCCGATCGGCATCGACGTCGACGAATTCGCCGCGCTCACGCACGCCAAGGAATCGCGCGACATGTACGAGACCATGAAGCGCGAGTATTCGAGCCGCCGCCTGCTGCTGGGCATCGACCGGCTCGACTATTCGAAGGGCATCCCGCAGCGCGTGCGCTCGTTCCGCGAACTGCTGGCCAACTACCCCGAGAACCGCCGCAGCGCGACCCTGATCCAGATCGCCTCGCCGACGCGCGAGACGGTCGACGCCTACGGCGACATCCGGCGCGAGCTCGAATCGCTCTGCGGCGCCATCAACGGAGACTACGGCGAACTCGACTGGATGCCGGTGCGCTACATCCACCGGATGGTGGCCCGCAAGCGCGTGCCCGGCCTGTGCCGCGCCGCCGCGGTCGGGCTGGTGACGCCACTGCGCGACGGCATGAACCTGGTGGCCAAGGAGTACATCGCGGCCCAGGACCCGGCCGACCCGGGGGTGCTGGTGCTGTCGCGCTTCGCCGGCGCGGCCGAGCAGCTCAAGGAAGCGCTGCTGGTGAACCCGTACGACACCCACGGCACCGCCGAGACCGTGCAGCAGGCGCTGCAGATGCCGCTGGAAGAGCGCCGCGAGCGGCACCAGAAGCTGCTGGCGCGCATCCGCGAGCAGGACGTGCACTGGTGGCGCGAGGGCTTCCTGAGCGCCCTGCGCGCGGCGGCGAACGAGCGCTGAGCCCGCAAGCCTACTTGGGCATCTCGGCGTTGACCGGCGCCAGCACGAAGTTGATCGGCACCTCGCGCCAGGTGATGGTGCCGTCCTGCGGCAGCGGCTTGAACTGCCAGCGCCGGACGGCGTCGACGGCGGCCTGGTCGAGCCGGTTGAAGCCGCTCGACTTCTGAACCTCGACGCGCGTCGGCCGGCCGTCGGGCCCGGTCAGCACGCGCAGCAGCACCTGGCCCTGTTCGTTGTTCATCTTCGATTCGGACGGATAGACCGCCGGCGCATTGGGCGTCTGCGGCTTCCAGTCGGCCGTCTCCCCGGGGCCCACGGCCTGGCTCGCGCACCCCGCCGCCAGCAGGGCTGCGAGGAGCGGCGGGGCGAGCGTGGCGGACAGGCGCGTGCGCAAGGCACGAACGGAGGCGGCGGATCTGACCATGGGCATTCCTTTTCTTCGAAGTCGCGCACCGCGCCGAGCGCAGGCCTGCGCAGTATAGGAAGCCCGCCAGGCCTAGCCGCGCCAGGCGACCTGGCCGGTGAGCAGCTGCACCAGCCGCGCCACCAGGGGGGCGGCCGGCGCCGGCCGTGCGGCCGGCAGGGCCCGGAACTCGGCCGGCGACAGGGCGCAGACCTCGATCCAGCCGCCGCGCTCGACCACGTGGACATCGCCCGCCTGCAGCGGCGTCCTGACGCTGAACACGGTCTCGCCGAACCAGCCCGGCGGCGACACCAGGTCGACGCGGCCTTCCAGCACCCACAGCGCATGGCCGGGATCGACCGCCACGCGCAGCGCCTGGCCCGGCAGCAGCCGCGTGGTTTCGTGAAGCTCGCTTGTCATGGACACCTCGGAAGGTTGGTGGGGATGGGGTCATCGTAGGCAGGCGGGCGCTCAAAAAACAGGCACAACAACCGCCCTTCGAGGGCAGAACAGAAGCCGGTGGCGGCCTTCTGTTATGGTCGTTCTTCTAGAATCTGCATCTGTTTAAGACCGGGGGCGTGCGCCAGCATCGAGCCATGGAACAGGCACCTCTCTACCGCCAGCTGGCCGCCCACTACCTGGACGCGATCCAGGCCGGCTCGCTCAAGGCGGGCGACAAGCTGCCCTCGCTGCGGGCGCTGATGCGGCTGCACGGCATCAGCCTGTCGACCGCGCTGCAGCTGTGCCGCACCATGGAAGCCGAAGGCTGGGTCGAGGCCCGCGACCGCTCGGGCTACTTCGTGCGGCGCCCGCGCCGGCTCGCGATCGCGGCCATGGAAGAGCCCGCCGCCGACGTGGCGCCCGATCCGGCGCAGTACGTCGGCATCCATGCGAAGGTCTCGGAATTCGTCGCCCGCAGGCGCCAGGGCGAGGTGCGGATCGACTTCTCGCTGGCGCGCGGTGCGCCGGAGCTCTATCCGGCGCAGGCGCTGCAGGCGATCATGATGCGGCTGCTGCGCCAGCGGCCCGCCCTGCTGACGACCGCCGCGCCCTCGCGCAGCCTCACGCCCTTGCGCGAAGCGGCGGCGCGGCGCGGACTGCGCGCGGGCATGACGATCGCGCCCGAGGAGGTGCTGTCCACCAACGGCTGCATCGAGGCGCTCAACCTGGCGCTGCGCGCCGTGGCCCAGCCCGGCGACACGGTGGCGGTCGAGTCGCCCACCTTCTACGGGCTGCTGCAGGTGCTCGAGAGCCTGGGCATGCGGGCCGTCGAGATTCCCACCAGCCCGCAGACCGGGCTGTCGGTCGAGGCCCTGGAGATGGCGCTCGAGGCCTACGACAACATCAAGGCGGTGGTGGTGGTGCCGCATCTGCAGAACCCGCTGGGCAGCGTCATGCCCGATGCCCACAAGCAGCGCCTGGTCGCGCTCTGCGAGCAGCACGGCGTGGCGCTGATCGAGGACGACACCTACAGCGAGCTGCTCGACACCGAGACGCCGGCGCGGGCGATCAAGTCATGGGACCGCACGGGCAACGTGATCCACTGCGCCTCGCTGCACAAGATCCTGGCGCCGGGCATGCGGCTGGGCTGGATCTCGGCCGGCCGCTGGCATGGAAGGGTCGAGATGCTCAAGTACACGCAGACCCGCAGCAACGAGGAGCTCTCGCAGTGGACGGCCGGCGAGTACATGGCCACCGGCGCCTTCGACCGCCATCTGCGGCGCCTGCGCGAACGGCTGCGGGAACAGCGCGAGCGCACGGCCGACGCCATCGCGGCGCACTTCCCCGCCGGCACGCGGCTGAACCTGCCGCCGGGCGGACTGCAGCTGTGGGTGGAGCTGCCCGACCGGCTGCCGTCGATGACCGTGTTCGACCGCGCCTTGCGCGAGGGCATCCTGGTGGCGCCCGGCGCCCTGTTCTCGAACTCGTCGCGCTTCGACCACTACCTGCGCATCAATTGCGGCTGGCCCTTCACCGACGCCATCGAGGGCGGGTTGCGGCGGCTGGGGGAGATTGCTTGCGAAGCGGGGGCGGGGCGAGGGGTGGGGGTGCGGATGGCGGCCTGAGGGCGGCACTCAATCGAGCAGCGCCATCGCCCCGTAGTCGCCCACCCGGTCGCCCAGGCCCGCCGCCACCAGCACCGCCCCCCGGGTCAGGGCCGCGAGCTTGCCGTCGATCTGGGCCTGCAGCCGCGGCAGCAGGAAGTCGCGGTTGTTCCAGAACACGCTGCCGCCGAGGCTGATGCGCTGCAGGTCGAGGGTGGCGACCAGGTTGAAGAGCATCCGGCCCATCACGCGGCACAGCGCGTCGGTGGTGGCCAGGGCCTTGGCTTCGCCGCGGGCGGCATCGGCGAACAGGTCGGCCGCCGGCTCGCCGAAGCGGCGGGCGATCGCGTTGCCGGCCACCAGCCCCTCGACGTCGCCGAAATTGCCGCAGCCGCACAGCGCCTGGTTGTCGTCGTCGGACACGAAGCTGTGGCCGGCATGGCCGGCATTGCCGTTCTTGCCGCGCAGCACGTGGCCGTCGACGCACAGCCCGACGCCCACGCCGGTGCTCCAGGTGACGTAGGCGCAATGGTCGGCGCCCTGCAGCGCGCCCCAGCGGCGCTCCGCCTCGAGGGCGGCCACCGCGTCGTTCTCGACCCGCACATGGGCGAAGCGCCGCTTGAGCGGGGCCTCGATCAGCGCCGTCATCCACTGGTTCGGCAGCCCGCGCGCCGGGCCCGCGATGCCGCCGCAGATGTTGGGCGACGCCAGCTCGACCATGCCGTCGCGGATCTCGAACGGGCCGGCCGACGAGATGCCGACACGGTCGATCGAGGCGCTGGCGATGTTCTGTTCGGCGCAGGCCTCGTCGATCAGCCGCAGGATCTGCAGCGCCACCGCATCGTTGCCGCCGGTCTTGGCGGTCGGTTCGCTGCGCCGGCCGACCAGCGGCGTGTGGCTGTCGGCCGAAAGGCTCACGGCGATCTTGGTGCCGCCGATGTCGACGCAGGCTCTCATGGGTGCCTTCAGATCCATCGCGCCACCAGGGCCGCGATCATGCTCAAAACGACCGTGCTGGCGATCGGCAGCTGCCATTCGCGCCCGAACGCACGGAACTCGAAATCGCCCGGCAGCCGCCCGAAGCCGAAGCGCCGCAGCCAGGCCGTGAGCCCGCTCATGAGCACCAGGGCCAGGACGACGACGATCAGCCAGCGAATCATGGATGCAGTTTAGGCCGCGAGCAGGTCCAGCGCCTGTCGGTGGAGTTCGCGCGTGGCGGCGGCCACCACCCGGCCGTCGGACTGCAGGCCCAGCGGCCGGCCCTGCCAGTCGGTGACGATGCCGCCGGCGGCTTCGATGAGGCCGGTCGGGCCGAGGTAGTCGTAGGGCTGCAGGCCGGTCTCGACCACCAGGTCGATGGTGCCGCCGGCCAATTGGGCGTAGCCGTAGCAGTCGCCGCCGAAGCGGCGCATCGCGCAGCGGCGGCTCAGCCGCTCGAAGGCGGTCCAGTCGGCGGCGTCGAAGATGTCGGGCGAGGTGGTCACGATGCGGGACTCGGCCACGGTGGCGCAGGTGCTGACGCGCACCGCGCGCCCGTTGCGCTGGGCCCCGGCGCCGGCCTGGCCGACCCAGCGCTCGCCGAGCACCGGCATGTCGACCATGCCGAGTTCCACCCGGCCGTCGCGCAGCAAGCCGATCAAGGTGCCCCAGAGCGGCGAGCCCGTGATGAAGCTGCGCGTGCCGTCGATCGGGTCGAGCACCCAGACGCGCTCGGCATCGACCCGCTCCAGCCCGTGCTCCTCGCCGTAGATGCCGTCGGCCGGGCGTTCGGCGCCGAGGATCTCGCGCATCGCGGCCTCGGCGGCGCGGTCGGCCTGGGTCACGGGGCTTTCGTCGGCCTTCGAGATGACGTCGAGCGGGGTGCGGAACAGGCGCATCGAGTGCGAGGCCGCCGCATCGGCCAGGGCGTGGGCGACGCGCAGGTCGTCGGCCGGGGTGAAGGTGGAACTCATGGGAGGATTAGAACCCAGCCTCCGCCGCAGCCGCGGCCGTCACAGCGTGTGGCTGCGGTCGCCCTCGGCGAAGCCGATCGCATCCCAGGGCTCGCCCACCGCGAAGCCGATCACCTTGAACAGCTCGCCCATCTCGTGTTCGTGGATCAGCCGCGCGGCCATCGCGCGTTCGGCCAGCGGGGCGGCCTCCATCATCGGCAGGATGCCGGCGTTGAGCAGGAAGCGCGCCTGGCTGCAGTAGCCCAGCACCTGGAGGCCGGCGTCCTGCCCCGCCAGCGCCACGCCGGTGAAGTTGACGTGGGCCGTGATGTCCTTGGCGCCGACGTCGGCCAGCGGATCGCCGTCGGCCTGGTGGCCGCGGTGGCACATCACGGTGCCCATGTGGCGCTGCGGGTGGTAGTACTCGGCCTCCGGAAAGCCGTAGTCGATGAAGAAGGCGGCGCCCTGCTTCAGCCGGTCGGCCAGGGTGGCGACGAAGGCCTCGGCCTGCGGGTGGATCTCGGTCAGGTAGTCGTGCGGGCCGGCCACCTCGACCGGCGGGCGCAGCGCGGTCGGCCGGTCGGCCCAGGCGAAGCCGTCGCCCTGGCGCACCACGCCGCGCTCGTGCCATTGGCCGGCGGTGCGCACCAGCAGCTGCACCGGCATCGCATCGAGCACCTCGTTGCCGACCACCACGCCGCGCATTTCCGGCGGCAGCTCGGCCAGCCATTCGACCTTGGCGGCATGCCCGGCGAGCGTCTGCTGCTGGCGTTCGCGCAGCGTGCCCGAGAGATCGACGATGCGGTAGCGCTCGACCTTGTCGCCGAGCGCATCGAGCAGCTGCAGGGCCAGCGCGCCGGTGCCGGCGCCGAACTCCCAAAGCTCCCGCGTGCCGGTCTTGTCGAGCGCCTCGGCCACCTGCACCGCCAGGGTGCGGCCGAACAGCGGCGTCAGCTCGGGGGCGGTCACGAAATCGCTGCCCGAGGCCGGCATCCGGCCGAATTTGCGGCTCGCGCTGGCGTAGTAGCCCAGGCCCGGGGCGTACAAGGCCAGGGCCATGAAGCGGTCGAACGGCAGCCAGCCGCCGGCCCGCTGCAGCGAGGCATCGATAATCTTGGTCAACGGGGTGGCGCGTTCGGCGCCCTGCTCCAGGTTCATAAGTAACGGAAATCTATCAGGATGGCTGAATCGACCCCACGCCGAGGCGTGCTCGTGACCGGCGGCGGCCAGCGACTGGGCGCCGCGGTCTGCGAGGCCTTCGCGCGCGCGGGCTGGCGGGTGGTGTGCCAGTACCGTGCCTCGCGCGTGCCGGCGCTGGCATTGTGCGCGCGCCTGACCGACGAAGGGCACGAGGCCACGGCGGTGGAGGCCGACATCGGCAGCGAGCCGGGCCGCGTCGCGCTGGTCGACCAGGCCTCGGCCGCCGGGCCGCTGGCCTGCGTCGTCAACAACGCCTCGGCCTTCGACCCCGACACCGGGCTCGACTTCGACGCCGACGCCGCGCTGCGCCAGCTGGGCGTGAACCTGATCGCGCCGCTGTCCTTCGCCCGGCTGCTGGCGCAGCGCGCCGCGCCCGGCGACGGCATCGACCGCTCGGCCATCCACGTGCTTGACCAGAAGGTCTACAACCTGAACCCCGACTATTTCTCCTACACCGTGTCCAAGCTGGCGCTGGAGCGTGCCGTGGCGCTGCAGGCGCAGGCGCTGGCGCCGGCGCTGCGGGTCTGCGGCGTGGCGCCGGGCATCCTCTACCGCAGCGGCCCGCAGACCGAGGCCAATTTTGCCCGGGCGCGCCAGGCCAACCTGCTGCGCCGCCCGATCGACCCGGCCGACGTCGCCCGCGCCTGCGTCTTCCTCGCCGCCACGCCCAGCGTGACCGGCACCACCCTTAGCGTCGACAACGGCCAGCACCTGGTGCCGCTGGCGCGCGACATCATGTTCGTCGTCGACGAACTGCTGAAAGCCACCCCTTCATGACCACCGCCGCCCTCGACCCCCTTCTGCTGACCTGCCGGCGCGTCTTCCTGCGCGACTACGAGGTCTGGATCAACATCGGCGTGCACGAATTCGAGAAGCGCGCCGAGCAGCGCGTGATCATCAACGTCGACCTCTACGTGCCGCTCGACGTCTCGACGCCGAAGGCGGACGAACTCGACGAGGTGGTCGACTACGACTTCATCCGCCGCACCGTCGCCACCCGCCTGAGCAAGGGCCACATCCACTTGCAGGAAACGCTGTGCGACGACATCCTCACGCAGGTGCTGGCCCATCCGAAGGTGCAGGCGGCGCGGGTGTCGACCGCCAAGCCCGACGTGTACCCCGATTGCGACGCTGTCGGCGTCGAAGTGTTCCGGAGCAAGTGACATGAGTGCCGTATGGATCGACGAGACGCCCTCGTCCAACAATGCGCTGAAGATCGAGCGTGAAACCCACAAACTCGAGAAGCGGCTGTGCCGCGAGGTCGGCCGTGCCATCGTCGACTACAACATGATCGAGGAAGGTGACAAGGTCATGGTCTGCGTGTCGGGCGGCAAGGACAGCTACGCCCTGCTCGACATCCTGCTCAAGCTGCGGGCCCGGGCGCCGATCCATTTCGACATCGTGGCCGTCAACCTCGACCAGAAGCAGCCGGGCTTCCCGGAAGAGGTGCTGCCGGCCTACCTGAAGGCCCTCGGCGTGCCCTTCCACATCGAGGAGCAGGACACCTACTCGATCGTCAAGCGCGTGATCCCCGAAGGCAAGACCACCTGCGGCCTGTGCAGCCGGCTGCGCCGCGGCATCCTCTACCGCGTGGCCGACGAGCTGGGCGCCACCAAGGTCGCGCTGGGCCACCACCGCGACGACATGCTGCAGACCTTCTTCCTCAACATGTTCTTCGCCGCCAAGCTGAAATCGATGCCGCCCAAGCTGGTGAGCGACGACGGAAAACACATCGTGATCCGGCCGCTGGCCTACGTGGCCGAGAAGGACCTGGTGCGCTGGGCCCAGCACCGCGAATTCCCGATCATTCCCTGCACCTTGTGCGGCAGCCAGGAGAACCTGCAGCGCAAGCAGGTCGGCGAGATGCTGCGCGAGTGGGAGCGCAAGTTCCCGGGCCGGATAGAGAACATGTTCAGCGCCATGCAGAGCATCGTGCCCTCGCACCTGCTCGACACCCGGGCCTTCGACTTCAAGGGGCTGAAGGCCACCGGCGTGGCCGACGCCGAAGGCGACAAGGCCTTCGATCCGCCGGAATTCCCGGCGCCGTCGCCGCTGCGCATCGTGCAGCTCTGACCATGAAGGCCGTGCTCGCCGCCCTGCTGGTGGTACTCGGCCTGAGCGGCTGCGCCACGCGCTGGGTGGTCGACAGCGAGGTGCGCAGTTTCTCGGGCATGGACGGCGTGCCTGCCGGCGCCAGCTACCGCTTCGAGCGCCTGCCGTCGCAGCAGATCGACGCGGCGGCGCAGCAGCAGCTGGAGGCGTGGGCCGGCGCGGCCCTCGACGGCGTCGGCCTGCGGCACGACGACGGCGCCCCGCAACTGAGCGCCCTGATCGGCGCCCGCGTGGTCTCCGAGCTTTCGCCCTGGGCCGACCCCTGGATGTTCGGGAACCCCTGGCCGGGCTGGGGCGGCGCAGGCTGGTGGGGCCCCCGGGCGCCGGGCTGGGGTCCGCGCGGCTGGTACGGGGGCGGCTGGTACGGCGGCGGCTATTGGGGGCCGGCGTTCGGGCCGCCACCGACGCCGTGGTTCGGCCGCGAGGTCAGCATCGTGCTGCGCGAACTGCCGTCGAACCGGGTGGTCTACGAGACGCATGCCCGCAACGACGGCCCCTACAGCAACAGCGCCGCCATCCTGCCGGTGATGTTCCAGGCCGCGCTGCAGGGCTTTCCGAATCCGCCGCCGGGCGAGCGGCGGGTGGACATCGAGCTGCCGCGCAACAGGAACTGAAGCCATGGAAGCCACCCGCGTCATCGCCGTGCGCCACGGCGAAACCGCCTGGAACGTCGACACCCGCATCCAGGGCCAGCTCGACATCGGGCTCAACGACACCGGCCTCTGGCAGGCCAGGCGGGTCGCCCGGGCGCTCGAAGAGGAGCCGATCGCGGCGATCTATGCCAGCGACCTGTCGCGCGCCTGGCAGACCGCGCAGGCCATCGCCCAGCCGCGCGGCATGGCGGTGGCCGCCGACCCCGGCCTGCGCGAGCGCGCCTTCGGCCTGTTCGAAGGCCGCACCTTTGCCGACATCGACGCCAGCCTGCCGGCCCAGGCCCGGCTCTGGCGCACCCGGGACCCCGCATTCGCGCCGGAAGGTGGCGAGTCCTTGCTCACATTCAAGGAACGTGTCACCGGCACGGCCGCGCGGCTCGCCGCCCGGCACCCGGGCGAACTGGTCGTCCTGGTCGCCCACGGCGGCGTGATGGACGTGCTCTACCGCAGCGCCACCGGCCAGGAACTGCAGGCGCCGCGGACCTGGGCCCTGGGCAACGCGGCCATCAACCGCCTGCTGTGGACGCCGCAGGGCTTCACCCTGGTCGGCTGGGCCGACGTCGCTCACCTGGACGACGACACGCTCGACGAAGCTTCGGCCTGAGCGCTCCGCACCCTGGCACGCTCTGTGCACATCACAAATAGAACTTTCCTATCGATTTAGTCGCAAGAACCGGCGCCACACGTCAGCTTTTTGTACTCATTTCGGAGAAACGGGGGCACAATGCCCCGGCGCTCTTGTCGTTTGTCAAGAAAGTAATAGCAACCAAGTGCGTCCGATGTAGCGGCCGCGACGAGGGATGTATGCCTTTCAGCATGACTTTCGGCAGGTGGCGAACGATGGGTCCCGAGTGCAAGATGCGACAGAACGGCAAATTGACTGCTTTGTTATTAGTCCCTGTACTTCGACACATCGTGTTGCGTTGATTTCGAGCTGATGGAGAGAGGGATTCCAAGGTGAGCACATTCGTACCCCTACACCAACGCGTGGCCGTGCTTGCGGCCGCGCAGCCCGGTGCCGTGGCGGTCAGCGACGGTAGCGAATCCATCACTTACGAGCAGCTGAACCGGCGCGCCAACCAGCTGGCGCGCCGCCTGCAGCGCGCCGGCGCGGGCCGCGACCAGCTGATCGCCATCGGCCTGGAGCGCTCGGTCGACATGGTGGTCGGCCTGCTCGCGATCCTGAAATCGGGCGCCGCCTACCTGCCCATCGATCTCGACTACCCGATGGAGCGGATCGAGTTCACGCTCGGCGATGCCCGGCCGGTGGCCTTGCTGACCTCGTCGGCCAGCGCGGCCGCCTGGCCGAAGACCGACGCACCGGTGGTGCTGGTCGACGACGCCACCCTGGCCGGCGAAGAGGCCGGCGACATCGGCGGCGCCGACCCCGAGGCCCTGGCCTATGTGATCTACACCTCCGGCTCCACCGGGCGGCCCAAGGGCTGCCTGGTGACCCATGCCAACGTGGCGCGCCTGTTCGACGCCACCGACGCCTGGTACGGCTTCGGCGCCGACGACGTCTGGACCTTCTTCCACTCCCACGCCTTCGACTTCTCGGTCTGGGAGATCTGGGGCGCGCTGGTCTACGGCGGCCGGGTGGTGGTGGTGCCCTACACGATCACCCGTTCGCCGGCCGAGCTGCTCGACCTGCTGGTGCGCGAGCGGGTCACGGTGCTCAACCAGACGCCGTCGGCCTTCCGCTCGCTGGTCGAGGCCGACCGCCGCGCCGCCCTGCCGCCCGAGGCGCTGGCGCTGCGCTACGTGATCTTCGGCGGCGAAGCGCTGTCCTTCGAGACCCTGCGCCCCTGGTTCGAGCGCCACGGCGATGCCCGCCCGCAGCTGGTCAACATGTACGGCATCACCGAGACCACGGTCCATGTGAGCTACCGGCCGATCGCCCGCGAAGACCTCGAGGCGCGCCGCGGCAGCATGATCGGCCGGGCGATCCCCGACCTGCGCATCGACATCCTCGACGCCCGGCTGCAGCCGGTGGCGCCCGGCGAAACCGGCGAGATCGTGGTCAGCGGCGCCGGCGTGAGCAACGGCTACCTGCGCCGCCCCGAACTGACGGCGGAGCGCTTCATCGACTGGACCGATCCGGCCAGCGGCCAGACGCTGCGGGCCTACCGCTCGGGCGACCTGGGCCGGCGCGGCGCCGACGGCGACATCGAGTGCCTGGGGCGGATCGACCACCAGGTCAAGATCCGCGGCTTCCGCATCGAGACCGACGAGATCGAGACCCTGCTGCTGCGCCATGCCGAGGTGCGCGAATGCGCGGTCATCGCCCGCACCGACACGCCCGATGGCGAAGCCCGGCTGGTGGCCTACGTGGTGCCGAAGGCGCAGCCCCTGCCGATGGCCGAGCTGCGGGCCCTGCTGGCGAAGGACCTGCCGCAGTTCATGCTGCCGTCGGCCTTCGTCGAACTGGCGGCCCTGCCGATCACCGAGAACGGCAAGCTCGATCGCCGGGCGCTGCCGGCGCCGCCGCGCCAGCGGCCCGAGCTGGCCTCGGTCTATCGCGAGCCGGCAGGCCGGCTCGAAGCCCGGGTCTGCCAGGTGTTCGCCGAAGTGCTCGATCTCGACCGCGCGGGCGCGCTCGACAACTTCTTCGAGCTGGGCGGCACCTCGCTGGCGGTGCTGCGCGTGATGCGCGAGCTCGAAGGCGCGGGCTCGCGCCGGCTGGTCGCCAACGACTTCTTCCAGGACCCGACGCCGCGCGCGCTGGCGCTGGCCCTGGGCGAGCCGCAGCCGGAGGCTGGCGTGGCCGCTGCCGCGCCCCTGGCGCCGCCGCCGGCCGCCGCGCTCGAACCGGTGGCGATCATCGCGATGGCCGGCCGCTTTCCCGGCGCCGCGGACGTCGAGCAGTTCTGGGACAACCTGCGCGCCGGCCGCGACACGATCCGCTTCTTCGACGACCTCACGCTCGACCCGTCGGTCGGCGCCGCGCTGCGCAGCGACCCGGCCTACGTGCGGGCCCGCGGCGTGGTCGACGGCATCGAGATGTTCGATGCGGCGCACTTCGGCATCAGCCCGAAGGAAGCCGAGGTGATGGACCCGCAGCAGCGCCTGTTCCTCGAGCTCTGCTGGGAATGCCTGGAGCGCGGCGGCTACGCGCCCGACAGCACGCCCGGACCGGTCGGCGTGTTCGCCGGCATGTACGGCAACAGCTACTTCCAGCACCACCTGCTGAGCCGCCCCGACCTGATCGAGCAGCTCGGCGAACTGCCGGTCAGCCTGGCCAACGACAAGGACTTCATCGCGACCCGCGTGGCCCACCGGCTCAACCTGACCGGCCCGGCGATCAGCGTCCACACGGCCTGCTCGACCTCGCTGGTGGCGGTCGCCCAGGCCTTCTCGGCGCTGCGCAACGGCGACTGCGACATGGCCCTGGCCGGCGGCGCGGCCGTGACCTGCCCGCCGAACAGCGGCTACCTCTACCAAGAGGGCGCGATGCTCTCCCCCGACGGCCATACCCGCAGCTTCGACGCCAAGGCCCAGGGCACGGTGTTCAGCGACGGCGCCGCGGTGGTGCTGCTCAAGCGCCTGTCGGCCGCGCTGGCCGACGGCGACCCGATCCATGCGGTGCTGCGCGGCGCGGCCGTCAACAACGACGGCGGCGTCAAGGCCAGCTTCACCGCACCCAGCATCGACGGCCAGGCCCGGGTGGTGACGGCGGCGCTGGCCTCGGCCGGCGTCGATGCGCGCAGCATCTCCTACGTCGAGACCCATGGCACCGCGACGCCGATGGGCGACCCCATCGAGATCGCCGCGCTGGCCAAGGCCTACGGCGCCCACACCGCCGACACCGGCTTCTGCGGCGTCGGCTCGGTCAAGAGCAACATCGGCCACCTGGTGGCGGCCGCAGGCGCCACCGGGCTGATCAAGACCGCGCTGGCGCTGCGCGAGCAGGTGATCCCGGCGTCGCTGCACTTCGAGTCGCCCAATCCGGCCATCGGCTTCGATGCCACGCCCTTCCGCGTGGTCGACCGGCTGCAATCCTGGCCGCGCGGCGCGACGCCGCGGCGCGCCGGCGTGAGCTCCTTCGGCGTCGGCGGCACCAACGCCCACGTGGTGGTCGAGGAAGCCCCGCCGGCACTGGCCGCCGACGCCGGCAGCGGGCCGCAGTTGCTGCAGCTGTCGGCGCGCACGCCGACCGCGCTGGCGGCGGCCGTGGCGCGCCTGGCCGACCATCTCGCCGCCCATCCGGATGCCTCGCTGGCCGATGTCGCCCACACGCTGCGGGTGGGCCGGAAGGCCTTTGCGCACCGCGCCTGCGTGGTCGCCGAATCGGCCGCCCAGGCGGTCGAGGCGCTGCGCACCGACGACCCGTCGCGCCGCACCACGGGCGAGATCGCGGCCTGGGTGCCGCAGGCCGTGTTCCTGTTCCCGGGCCAGGGCGCGCAGTACGCCGGCATGGGCCAGGCACTCCGCGCCGGCGAGCCGGTGTTCCGCGCCGCCTTCGACGAATGCCTGCAGGCCTTCGAGGGCGTGCTGCCCTTCGACCTGCGCGAACGCATGTTCTCGGACGACGAGGCGGCGCTCAAGCCGACCTCGGTGACCCAGCCCGCCACCTTCGCGCTCGAATACGCGCTGGCGCGCCAGCTGCAGTCGCTCGGCGTCCGGCCGGCGGCGCTGATCGGCCACAGCGTCGGCGAATTCGCCGCTGCCGTGCTGGCCGGCGTCATGCAGCTGGGCGACGCGGCGCGGCTGGTGGCCCGCCGCGGCGCGCTGATGCAGGCGATGCCCGAGGGCGACATGCTGTCGGTGCGGATGCCGGCGGCCGAGCTGTCGGCACAGCTGCCCGAGGGCATCTCGCTGGCGGCCGAGAACGGCCCGAGCGCCTGCGTTGCCGCCGGCCCGGCGGCGCTGATCGAATCGTTCCGCCAACGGCTCGAAGCCGCGGGCGTGGCGGCCAAGCTGCTCCAGACCTCGCATGCCTTCCACTCGCAGATGATGGAAGGCGCGGTCGCGCCGTTCGAGGCGCTGGTGCGCGAAGTCCGGCTGGCGGCGCCGACGACCCCGATCTACTCGACCTTGACCGGCCGCCTGCTCAGCGATGCCGAGGCGATCGACCCGGCCTACTGGGCCCGCCACCTGCGCGAGACGGTGCGCTTCGCCCCGGCCGCCCTGGCGGCGCTGGCGCAGACCGAGCACCCGCTGTTCATCGAACTGGGGCCGCGCAACACTTTGACGACGCTGGTTCGCCAGCATGCGACGCGGCAGCGCCCGGTGAGCGCCGTGGCCCTGCTGGCCGATGCGCCCGCGCGCGAATGCGCGAGCTGGCGGCTGGCCGCCGGCCGCCTCTGGACGCTCGGCCTCGACATCGACCCGGGCCGGCTCGACACCCGCGCCCGCAAGCAGCGCCTGGAGCTGCCCACCTATCCGTTCGAGCGCAAGCGCTTCTGGGTCGATATCGCGACCCCTGCCGCGGCCGCCCCCGCGACCGTTCCTTCTTTCTCTGTGCCACCCTCCTCACCGATCCCGGAGTTGACAATGACTGTCGCCGTTCCTGCCGCCAGCGCCGCCCCTGCGCGACGCGCTTCCCTCGCCATCCGACTGCGCGACCTGTTCGAGGAACTCTCGGGCATCGCCATGGCCGACGTGGCCGGCACCTCGCCCTTCGTCGAGATCGGCCTCGACTCGCTGACCCTGACGCAGGCGGCGATCCAGGTGAAGAAGCAGTTCAAGGTCAACCTGAGCTTCCGCCAGCTGATGGAAAGCTACCGCAGCTTCGACGCCCTGGCCGAGTTCCTCGATGCCAACCTGCCGCCGGACCCGGTGGCCGCGGTCGCTGCGGTGGCACCCGCTGCGGTGGCGGCTGCCGTGGCGCCACAGCCGGCCGCCGTCGCATGGACAGCGGCAGCACCGGTGGCGCTGCCCGTGGCCGGTACCGCCGCCGGTGCCGGCACGCTGGTGCAGCAGGTGATCGCGCAGCAGATGCAATTGATGCAACAGCAACTCGCATTGCTGTCGGCGGCGCCGCCGATGCCGGCCAGCCCTGGGCTGACGGCAGCGGCGGTGGAGCAACCCACGCCCATGGCCACCGCCGCGGCCACGGCGTCCACATCGCCCGCAGCCGCCGACGCCGAAGAGCCGGCGCCGCTGCAGAAGTACGACGTCAAGAAAGCCTTCGGCGCGATCGCCCGCATCCATACCCAAAGCAAGGAACCGACCGAGCGCCAGAAGGCGCGGCTGGCCGCCTTCATGCGCCGCTACACGGAGCGCACGGCCAAGAGCAAGGCCTTCACCGAACGGCACCGCCCGCAGATGGCCGATCCGCGCGTGGTCAACGGCTTCCGGCCGGCCACCAAGGAGATCACCTACCAGATCGTGGTCGAGCGCTCCAAGGGCTCGCGCGTCTGGGATCTCGACGGCAACGAATACGTCGACGTGCTCAACGGCTTCGGCATGAACCTGTTCGGCTGGCAGCCCGACTTCATCAACGACGCGGTGCGCGCCCAGCTCGACCGCGGCTACGAGATCGGGCCGCAGCATCCGCTGGCCGCCGACGTCTCCGAACTGGTCTGCGAGCTGACCGGCTTCGACCGCGCGGGCCTCTGCAACACCGGTTCGGAATCGGTGATGGCCGCGATGCGGATCGCGCGCACCGTCACCGGCCGCAGCACGGTGGTGATGTTCACCGGCTCCTACCACGGCACCTTCGACGAGGTGCTGGTGCGCGCCGGCCGCAATGCCAAGGGCATGTCGGCGGCGCCCGGCGTGCTGCAGGGCATGTTCGGCGAGATCCGGGTGCTGGACTACGGCACGCCCGAATCGCTCGAGTTCATCCGCACCCACGGCGACGAGCTGGCCGCCGTGCTGGTCGAGCCGGTGCAGAGCCGCCGGCCCGACTTCCAGCCGCGCGAGTTCCTGCGCGAACTGCGCGCCATCACCGAGAAGTCCGAGACCTGCCTGATCTTCGACGAGGTCATCACCGGCTTCCGCTGCGACCTGCACGGCGCCCAGGCCCTGTTCGGCGTGCGCGCCGACCTGGCCTGCTACGGCAAGGTGATCGGCGGCGGCTTCCCGGTCGGCGTGATCGCCGGCAAGCGGCACTACATGGACGCGCTCGACGGCGGCGCCTGGCAGTACGGCGACGACTCGGTGCCGACCGTCGGCGTGACCTATTTCGCCGGCACCTTCGTGCGCCACCCGCTCGCGCTGTCGGCCGCCAAGGCCGCGCTGGAGCACCTGAAGCGCGACAACGGCGCGCTGCAGCAGACGCTGAACCTGCACACCGCGGCCATGGCCGACGAGTTGACGGCCTTCTGCCGCGAGGTCGGGGCGCCGATCGAGATCCGCTACTTCTCCTCGCTCTGGCGCGTGACCTGGCTGGAAGACCATCCGCTGCAGGACCTGCTGTTCGCGATGATGCGCAGCCGCGGCGTGCACATCCTCGACAACTTCCCCTGCTTCATGACGACCGCGCACAGCCAGCAGGACATCGCGACCATCAAGTCCGCCTTCAAGGAATCGGTGGCAGAGTTGCAGGATGCCGAGCTGCTGCCGCGCCGCGCCGTGACCAAGCCCGACGTCGATCCGTCGCAGCCGCCGGTGCCCAACGCCCGCCTGGGCCGCGACCGGGACGGGCAACCGGCCTGGTTCGTTCCCGATCCCGCCGCCCAGGGCAAGTACGTGAGGTTCCAGGCATGATGGCTGCAGTCATGGACACACCCGAAGACGACACCGCCGAGTTCGACCCCTTTGCGGGTGGCTCGATCGAGCAGGTCGTCGCGACCACCGAGGCCCAGCGCGAGGTCTGGCTCGGCGACCGGCTGGGCCAGGATGCCTCGCTGGCCTACAACGAGGCGACCGCCCTGCGGCTGCGCGGCGCACTGGACGACCAGGCCCTGGCCAAGGCGCTCGATCGCCTGGTCGAGCGCCACGACGCGCTGCGCGCGACGATCTCCCCCGACGGCACCCAGCTGCTGATCGGCGGCGCCACGCCGGTGCCGCTGGCCCGGCACGACCTCGGCGCCCTCGACGAGGCGGGCCGGCGCCAGGCCATCGAGGCCCAGGGCGCCGCCGCCGTGCGCGAACCGTTCTCGCTCGAGCACGGCCCCCTGTTCCGCGCCGCCCTCTCGCGGCTCGCCGCCGACGAGCACGTGCTGCTGCTGTCGGCGCACCACGCGGTGTGCGACGGCTGGTCGTGGGGCGTGATCACCGAGGACCTGGGCCGGCTCTATGCCGAGGAGCTCGGCGCCGGCCCGACGCCGGATGCGCCGGCGCGCTACGTCGACTACGCCGCCTGGGAGACCGACGAAGCCGCCGGCCCGGCGATGCAGGCGCATGTCGACTACTGGCTCGCGCGCTTCGCGGGCGGCGCGCTGCCGGTGCTCGAGCTGCCGCTCGACCACGCGCGCCCGGCCGTGCGCACCTTCCGCTCGCAGCGCATCGACCACCTGCTCGAACGCGAGCTGGTCGACGCCCTGCGCAAGCTGGGCGCGGCCTCGGGCACCAGCCTGTTCGCCGCCATGCTCGGCGGCTTCGCCGCGCTGCTGCACCGCCTGACCGAGCAGGACGACCTGGTGGTCGGCATCCCGGCCGCCGGCCAGATGGCCAGCGACATGCCCACGCTGGTGGGCCACTGCGTCAACCTGCTGCCCTTGCGCCTGGCGGTCGACGCCCAGCTGCCGTTCCAGACGCTGGTGCGCCAGTCCGGCACCCTGCTGCTGGACGCCTTCGAGCACCAGACGCTGACCTATGGCGCGCTGCTGCGCAAGCTGCCCGTGCCGCGCGACCCGAGCCGGCTGCCGCTGGTCAACGTGATGTTCAACGTCGACCGCGACGCGGTCGCCGGCCAGGGCACCTTCCCCGATCTGGACGTGGCGCTGAGTTCGGTGCCGCGGGCCTACGAGAACTTCGAGCTGTTCCTCAACGTCACGCCGGTGGCGGGCGGGATGCAGGTCGAGACCCAGTACAACGCCGACCTGTTCGACGACCAGACCGTGCGCCGCTGGCTGGCGATGTTCGAGTGCCTGCTGCGCTCGGCCGTGCGCGATGCCGGCCAGGGGATCGCGGCCCTCGACATGCTGCCGGCCGCCGAAGAAGCCGCCGTGCGCGCGCTGCAGCCGGCGGCGACGCCGCTGGCCGGACTGCCGCTGATGCATGCGGGTTTCGTGGCCCAGGCCGCCGCCACGCCGGAGCGCGCGGCGCTGCGCGACGGCGCCGCACGCTGCAGCTACGCCGAGCTCGACCAGCAGTCCAGCCGCCTGGCGCGCGCCCTGCGCGAGCGCGGCGTGCAGCGCGGCCAGCGCGTGGGCCTGTGCCTGAACCGCGGCACCGACATGGTGGTGGCCCTGCTGGCGGTGCTGAAATCCGGCGCCGCCTACGTGCCGCTCGATCCCGAGTTCCCGCAGGCCCGCCTCGACTATTACGCCGAGGACGCCGGCCTCTCGCTGCTGCTCACGCAATCGTCGATCGCCAGCGCGCCGCGCGCCTGGCGCGACGATGCCGCCGGGCGGCTGTTCGAGATCGACACCGACGCCGCCTGGCGCAGCCAGTCCGGCGCGCCGCTGGCGGCCGGCCCGCTCGACGCCCAGGCGGACGATGCGGCCTACGTGATCTACACCTCGGGCTCCACCGGCAAGCCCAAGGGCGTCTGTGTGCCGCACGGCGCGGTCGCGAATTTCCTGCAGAGCATGCGCAGCGAGCCCTCGATCGCCGCCGACGACCGGCTGGCGGCCGTGACCACGCTGTCCTTCGACATCGCCGTGCTCGAACTGCTGCTGCCGCTGCAGGTCGGGGCCGAGATCGTCATGGTGCCGCGCGAGGCCGCCATGGACGGCCAGGCGCTGGCCACCCTGCTGGAC
This sequence comes from Variovorax davisae, assembly GCF_030316845.1. GTDB lineage: Bacteria > Pseudomonadota > Gammaproteobacteria > Burkholderiales > Burkholderiaceae_C > Variovorax > Variovorax davisae. Next base: position 112,830 of record NZ_JASZYS010000002.1, on the reverse strand, counting down.
GACAGCGGCGCCACCATGATGCAGGCCACGCCGGGCATGTGGCGCCTGCTGGTCGACGCCCAGTGGCCGGGACGCCCGGGCTTCCGGGCGCTGGTCGGCGGCGAGAGCCTGCCGGCGGACCTGGCCCATGAACTGCTGCGGCGCTGCGGCGAGGTCTGGAACATGTACGGGCCGACCGAGACCACGGTCTGGTCGACCCTCTGGCGCGTCAGCGCGGCCGGCCTGGCCGAGCGCAGCGTGTCGATCGGCCGCCCGATCGCCAACACCACCGTCTGGATCGTCGATGCCCAGGGCAAGCCCTGCGCGATCGGCGTCCCCGGCGAGATCTGGATCGGCGGTGCCGGCGTCACGCTCGGCTACCTCGAGCGGCCCGAGCTGACCGCCGAGCGCTTCGTCCAGGCCCGCCTGGACGGCACCCCGGCGCGGATGTACCGCACCGGCGACCGCGGCCGCTGGCGCAACGACGGCCTGCTGGAGCACATGGGCCGCTTCGACTTCCAGGTCAAGGTGCGCGGCTACCGCATCGAGCTCGGCGAGATCGAGGCCCGCTGCGACGAAGCCCCCGGCGTCGCGCGCAGCGTGGTGCTGGCGCGCGAAGACCAGCCCGGCGACGTCCGCCTGGTCGCCTACCTCGCGATGACGCCGGGCGCGGTGCTCGACGAAGCCGCGCTGCGCGAACAGCTGCGCGCCCGCCTGCCGCAGTACATGCTGCCGCAGCACGTGATGGCGCTGCCGGCGCTGCCGCTGCTGCCCAACGGCAAGGTCGACCGCAAGGCGCTGCCGCGCCCGACCGAGCTGCCGGCGCAGGCCGGTGAACGGCTGGCGCCGCGCAACGAGCGCGAGAAGCGCGTGCTGGCGACCATGGAAAAGGTGCTCAACCTGCCTGGCCTCGGCATCCGTGACGATTTCTTCGCGCTCGGCGGCCATTCGCTGCTGGCGGCCCGGCTGGCGACGCTGCTCGGACGCGAATTCGAACTGAAGGTGCCGCTGCGCACGCTGTTCGAGGCGCCCACGGCCGAACGGCTGGCGGCCGCCATCGATGCGCTGAGCGCGCACGGCGCCCCGCGCGCCGAGCCGATCCCGCGCCAGCCCGGGCGCCGCAGCGCGCCCCTGACGCCGATGCAGGACCGCGTGCGCTTCGTCGAGGAGATGCACCCGGGCCGCTCGACCTACAACGCGCCCTCGGCGCACCGCTTCGGCGGTCCGCTGGACGTCGCCAAGTTCGAGGCCGCCGTGCGCGCCATCATCCAGCGCCAACCCACGCTGCGCACCTCCATCGGCCCCGATCCGCAGACCGGCGCACCGGCCGCCCTGATCGCCCAGCAGATCGACTACCGGCTGCCGGTGGTCGACCTGAGCGGGCTTGGCGCCGAGGAGCGCGAGGCCGCCCTGGCGGCCCGGATGCGCGAGCTGGCCGACCGCGCCATCGACATCCGCCAGGCGCCGCTGTTCCATGCGACGCTGTTCCGGATGGCGGCCGACGACCACGTCTTCGTCTTCGTGCCGCACCACCTGATCTGGGACGGCTGGTCCTTCGACATCCTGCAGAACGAGCTGTCGGCCGTCTACGGCGCGCTGGTCCGGGGCGAACCCGACGGGCTGCCGGCGCTCGAAGTGACCCACGGCGACTACGCCGAGTGGTTCGCGCGCTGGCTCGAGACGCCCGACTGCGAGGCCCAGCTGAAGTTCTGGAAGGACCGCTTCGCGAACTCGCCGACGCCGAAGGCGCCGCGCACCGACATGCCGCGCCGCGCCGGCATGAGCGGCCAGGGCAGCTCGCACTGGATCCGGGTCGACCTCGAGCTCACCGAGCGGCTGCGCGAGCTGAGCCGCCGCCACGACGTGACGCTCAACATGCTGACGCTGGGCGTGTTCATCCTGATGATGGGCCACATCGTGCGCAGCCGCTCGATCGTGATCGCCACGCCGGTGCGGGTGCGCGAGGCGCCGGAACTCGAATCGGTGATGGGCTTCTTCAACAACCTGCTGCCGCTGTCCTTCCAGATCGATTCGTCGCTCGGCTTCGGCGACTTCATGCGCTACGTGAAGGCGGAGCTGCTGACGGTCATGGGCGCCCAGCAGATCCCGTTCGAGCGGCTGGTCACCGAGCCCGAGTTCGTCGAGCGGGCCCAGGGCGTCGGCCTCTACCAGGCGCTGTTCTCGTTCCAGGATGCGCGCGAGCGCTCGCTGACCATGGGCGGCCTGGCCGATCGCCAGCTGCACCTGACGCAGAGCGGCGCCACCGACGACCTCGGCCTCTGGCTGATGGAAAAGCCCGGCGGCCTCGAAGGCGCGGTGATCTACAACACCGACATCTATCTGAGCGAGACCGGCGCCGCGTTCAAGGAGCGCTACGTCGAGCTGCTCGCCAAGCTCGCCGACCAGCCGGGGCAGACGCTCGCCGCCCTGACGGATGCCGGGGACTCGGCCAGCGCGCGCTACCTGGAGCGGCTGGCCGCGAGCGACGAGCCGGCCGCCCCGGCGCCCGCCGCAGCGACCGGGCCGGTGCTCGCCGCGGCATCGTCGAAGCAGACGCTGCTGCTGCCCGAGCAGGCCCGGCTGGCCCAGATCTGGGCCAGCGCGCTCAGCATCGACGTCAACGAGATCAGTCCGCACGAGACCTTCTTCGACCTCGGGGGCGACTCGCTGCTCGCGATGCGCGTGATCCAGCAGGCCGAGCAGGTGATGGGCTTCAGGGTCGAGCCGCGCCGCTATGTGTTCGAGACCCTGGGGCAGCTGGCCTCGGCCGCCGCGGGCACGCCGCTCGACGCGGCGCCGGTCGAGGCCATGGCGCCGCAGGCCGAGGCGCGGCGCGGGCTGCTGGGACGCGTGTTCTCGGGCTGGGGCCGCAAGGGCTGAGGGGCGCGCCATGACCCTCGTGCAGCTTCCCGCCACCGCGCACTGCCAGCTGTGGCGGGCCGACCTCGACAGCGCGCCGACCCCGGCCGCCGTCGCCTGCCTGTCCGACGACGAATGGGAACGCGCCCGGCGCTTCGTCTTCGCCCGCGACCGGCATCGCTTCGTCGCCGCCCATGCCGCGCTGCGCAGCACGCTGGCCCAGCAGACGGGCATCCCCGGCGCCCTGCTGGACTTCACGCTCGGCGCCTTCGGCAAGCCCGTGCTGGTCGAACCGGCGGGGCTGCACTTCAACCTCAGCCACAGCCAGTCGGTCGCCCTGATCGCGATCGGCGACGATTCCGAGATCGGCGTCGACGTCGAGCTGCTGCGCCCGATGCCGGATGCCGCCGCACTGGCCGCCGACTACTTCACCGCCGCCGAACAGCGGGCACTGGCCTCGTTGCCGCCCGAGCGGCGCGACCGGGCCTTCCTGGTCGGCTGGACGCGCAAGGAGGCCTGCCTCAAGGCCGTCGGCACGGGGCTCGGCATCGATACGCGCAGCTTCGAGGCCGGCCTGGACGAGGACGCGCTCGAAGTCCGGCTGCCCTTAGAAGGCCGGGTGGCGCGCCTCGCCCTGCGCTCCTTCGACGGCGGCGAGGGCGTGGTGTGCGCCATCGCCCGGGTGCTCGATTCCGACATGGCGGCACCCGCCGCCGCGCCACGCCCCGTCTTCCAAGACAACGAGACCTACGCATGACCCCGATGCTCTTCGGACCGCCGCAGCGTCGCCTGTTCGGGCTCTTCCATCCGCCCGAACGCGAGCGCGACATCGCGGTCCTGATCTGTGCGCCGTTCGGGCAGGAAATGGTCCGCACCCACCGGCTGTTCCGGGTCCTGTCCGACCGGCTCGCCCGCGCCGGCGTGGCGGTGCTGCGCTTCGACTGCCACGGCACCGGCGACTCGTCCGGCGAGGACACCGACGGCGACCTCGAAGGCTGGCGCCGCGACGTCTGCACCGCCCACGAAGAGCTGCACCGGCTGACCGCCCCGCGGCGCATCGTGTGGCTGGGCTCGCGCCTGGGCGCCACGCTGGCGGTGCTGGCGGCCCGCAGCGGCCGCAGCGACCCGTCGCAGGTCATCCTCTGGGACCCGATCGTGGACGGCGCGCTCTACCTCGACGCCATGCGCGAGAGGCATGTCTCGGCGCTCGAGGCCTCCTACTGGATTCCCGACCGTGCCTGGCGTCGGCGCCTGGCGGCCGACAAGGACGCCTTCACCGACGAGCTGCTCGGCTTCGCCGTCTCGCCCACGCTGCGCAACCAGCTGCGCGCGCTCACCCCGCAGTCGCTCCAGCTCACGGCGTCGCATGAGACCATCGTGCTGGCCGACCCCGAGGACGAAGCCGCCAACCGCTGGGCGCAGATGCAGGTCGAGCGCCAGATCCCGGTCCGGCTGTCGCCGTTCCAGCACTCGCTGGTCTGGACTTCCGACCCGTTCCCGAACAGTGCCATGGTCCCGGCCGAGGCTTTGCAACGCTTGGTGGCAGAAATCAATGGATGACTACAACGAAACCCCTGTGCAGTTCGGGCCGGACGGCTCGCTGATCGGCATCATCACGACGCCCGGCGACGGTCCGATGGCGCCGGTCGCCTGCATCCTGATGAACATGGGTGCGATCCATCGCATCGGCCCCCGGCGCGCCAACGTGAAGCTGGCGCGGCAGATGGCCGCGCGCGGCATCAGCAGCATCCGCGTCGACCTGGCCGGGCTCGGCGACAGCCGGCCGGCCAGCGAGACGGCGGACTTCAGGACCCAGGCGGTGCTGGACGTGCAGGCCGCCATGAACCTGGTGGGCACCATGCTCGGCGTCCATCGCTTCGTGCTGATCGGCCTGTGCTCGGGCGCCCACAACGGCCTTTCCATCGCCGTCGCGGACCCGCGCCTGGTCGGCCTCCTGATGTTCGACGGCCCCAACTTCCCCGGCCGGCGCGCCCGCTGGGAACGCAGCTTGCACCGGGCGCTCGCGGATCCCAAGCCGGGCGCCTTCTTCGGCCGCGTCGTGGGCGTGATCCGGCGCACGCTGCTGCCGGCGCAGCAACAGCAGCCGGCCGGCAACCAGAACATCTTCGACTCGACCGGTCCGCGCGACTCGGCCGACTACTTCTGCCGCTCCATGAACCTGCTGGCGGAGCGGGGGGTGGCGACGATGATGTTCTTCACCGGCAGCGTCCAGGCGAAGGACCGCCGGCGCGACCTGCTCGGGCCCTTCGGCAAGGAACCCTTCGCGCGCCAGCTCGAGTACCGCTTTGTCGCCGAAATCGACCACGGCCTGACCTCGCAGGCATCCCAGCAGACCTTCATGAACCTGGTGTGCGACTGGGCCCTGCGCGTGATCCACGGCGACGGCAGCGCGCCGGCGCAGTCGGCCGCGGCCGGCGGGCAACCGGGCCGCGGCACGCGGCCCTCGCCCAGCCTGGCGACCAAGCTCGAACACGTGGGCTCCTGAGAACCCCGCGCCGGGCCCTCAGGCCGCGGCGGCGTGCTCGCCCGGCAGCGCCTGCAGCGGCCCGCTGCCGCTGTAGCGGTCGAGCGCCAGGTAGATCGCCGGCGTGATGTAGAGCGTGATCACCTGCGAGAAGATCAGCCCGCCGACCACCGCGACACCGAGCGGCTGGCGCAGCTCGGCACCGGCGCCGAGGCCGAGCGCCAGCGGGAGTGCCCCCATCATGGCGGCCAGCGTGGTCATCAGGATCGGCCGGAAGCGCAGCCGGCAGGCCTCCCGGATCGCGTCCTGGGGCCGCATGCCCTCGCTGCGCTGGGCCTCGAGCGCGAAGTCGATCAGCATGATCGCGTTCTTCTTGACGATGCCGATGAGCAGCAGAATGCCGATGGTCGCGATCAGGGTCAGGTCGAAGCCGAACAGCTTGAGCGACAGCAGGGCGCCGACCGCCGCCGACGGCAGGCCGGCGAGGATGGTCAGCGGGTGGATGTAGCTTTCATAGAGCACGCCGAGCAGCACGTAGATCACCAGCACCGCCAGGATCAGCAGCGCGGCCTGGCTGCCCTGCGAACTCTGGAACACCGCCGCGTCGCCGCCGTAGCTGGTGATGATCGATTCGGGCATCTTGAGATCGGCCTTGAACTGGTCGATCTTGGCGGTGGCGTTGCCCAGCGGCACGTCGGGCGCGAGGTTGAACGACACCGTCACCGCCTGCAGCTGGCCCTGGTGGTTGACCGAGGTCGGCCCCACCGTGCGCTTGACGGTCGCGAAGGCCGACAGCGGCACCAGCTGCCCGGCCTTGTTGCGCACCGACAGGCGCGACATGTCCTCCTCGAAGCGGCGGTCGTCGTCGGCCGCCGAGAGGATCACCTGGTAGGTGTTGCTGGCGCCGTAGATGCTGCCGATCTGGCGGTCGCCGTAGGCGTTGTAGAGCGCGGTGCGCAGGTCGCCGACCGCGACGCCGAGCACGCCCGCCTTGTCGCGGTCGATGTCCAGCGTGGCCTGCAGGCCGCGGTTCTGCGAGTCGCTGGTGACGTCGCGGAAGGCCGGGTCGGCGCGCATCTTCTCCATCAGCCGGTCGGCCCAGACCCCCATGGTGCCGGCGTTCACGCTCTGCAGCGTGTACTGGAAGCGGGCCTTGCTCTGGCGGCCGCCCAGGCGCAGGTTCTGCACCGGCTGCATGTAGACGGCGATGCCCGGGATCTCGCGGAAGCGCTTGCGCAGCGACTCCAGCACCTGGGCCATCGGCGGGCGCTGGCTGCGCGGCTTCAGCACCGCGAACAGGCGGCCCGAGTTCTGCGTCGCGGTCGGGCCGCCGACGCCGATGAAGGAGTTCACGTAGTCGACGCTCGGGTCGTCCTGCAGCGCGGCGGCCACCCGGTCCTGCAGCGCCTTCATGGCCGGGAAGGAGATGTCCTCGGCGGCCTCGGTCGTGATCTGGATCTGGCCGATGTCCTCCTCGGGGAAGAAGCCCTTCGGGATCGTGATGAACATCCAGGCCGTGAGCGCGAAGGTCGAGGCGGCGAGGATCAGCATCAGCGGCCGCTGGCCGAGCGTCCAGTCGAGCGAGCGCATGTAGCTGCCGTGCACCCAGCGGTAGCCGCGCTCGAAGGCGCGGCCGATGGCGGTGCCCGGCTCGGGATGCTGCTCCTCGTGGTCAAGGGTGCCGTGGGCGCGCGGCGTGTGCTTGAGCAGCCGGCTGGCGAGCATCGGCACCAGGGTCAGCGAGACGATCGCCGAGACCATCACCGCCAGCCCGACCACCACCGCGAACTCGTGGAACAGGAGGCCGATCACGCCCGGCATGAAGAAGATCGGGATGAACACCGCCACCAGCGAGATCGAGATCGAGATGATCGTGAAGCCCACCTCGCGGGCACCGCGCAGCGCCGCGGCGAAGGGCTCCATGCCCTTCTCGACGTAGCGCATGATGTTCTCGAGCACCACGATGGCGTCGTCCACCACCAGGCCGACGGCCAGCGTGATGCCCAGCAGCGAGACGTTGTCCAGGCTGTAGCCGAAGGCGTAGAGCAGCGCCACCGCGCCGATCAGCGAGATCGGGATCGTCAGCGCCGGGATCAGCGTCGCCACCAGCCGGTGCAGGAACAGGAAGATCACCAGCACCACCAGCAGGATGGTGCCCAGCAGCGTCAGCTGCACGTCGTGCACCGCCTCGCGGATCGACAGCGAGCGGTCGTTGACCAGGTTGATCTCGACCGATTGCGGCAGCTCGGCCTTGAAGCGCGGCATCAGCGCGCGCACCGCGTCCACCACCTGCACCGTGTTGGCGTTGGGCTGGCGCTGGACCGCCAGCGAGATCGAGCTTTCGCCGTTGAAGCTGCTGGCGGTCTTGACCGACTCGAAGCTGTCCTCGATGGTCGCCACCTCGTCCAGCCGCACCGGCGCGCCGTTGCGCTGGCCGACGATGACCTTGGCGAAATCGGCGGCCTTGAGCAGCTGCTCGTTGGCCTGGATGGTCAGCGTCTGGCGCGGGCCGTCGAGCACGCCGACCGGCGTGTTGGCGTTGGCCAGCCGAACCGCATTGGCCAGTTCGTCGAGCGTGATGTTGCGGGCATTGAGCAGGTCGGCGTCGGCCTTGATGCGCACCGCGAAGCGCTTCTGGCCGTAGACCGCCACCTGCGCCACGCCGTCGATGGTCGACAGGGTCGGCGAGATCAGGTTCTCGGCATAGTCGTTGAGCTCGGCCGGCGTCATCGAGTTCGACACCATCGCGATGAACAGCACCGGCGCGTCGGCCGGATTGACCTTGCGGTAGGACGGCAGCTGCGTGAGCTCGGCCGGCAGCTGCCGCTGGGCCCGCAGCAGCGCCGCCTGGACGTCGACCGCGGCGGCGTCGATGTCGCGCGTGCTGACGAATTCGAGCGTGACCGAGGTCACGCCCTGGGTGTTGACCGAGCTGATGGTCTGCAGCCCGGGGATGGTCGAGAACTGCTTCTCGAGCGGCAGCGCGACCGACGAGGCCATGGTCTCGGGGCTGGCGCCCGGCAGCTGGGCCGAGACGTTGATGACCGGCGTGTTGTAGCTCGGCAGCGCCGCCACCGGGATCTGGAAATAGGCAAAGATGCCGATCACCACCACCGCGGCGGAGAGCAGCACCGTCATCGCAGGACGACGGATGCACAGCTCGGAGATGTTCATGTGCGCTCCCGCTCCGCGACGACGCTGGCGCTGGAGGGCGCGACCGAGGCCGCGCTGCCCGGCGAGGGCCCGGGCGCCGCGTTGCCGGGCTGCTGTGGCTGCTTGTCGGGTTGCGCCTGGGGTGCGTCGATGCGCACCTTGCCGCCGGGGCGCACGTTCTGCTTGCCCTCGATGACCACCTGCTCGCCGGGCTCGACGCCCTTCACCACCACCTGGGTGCCGAAGTTGTAGATCGCCTGCACCTTGCGCCGGGCGGCCTTGCGCTCGGCATCGACCACGTAGACCGAATTGCCCTCGGCCAGCATCATCAGGGCCGACGCCGGAAGAACGGTGGCGCCGTCGATGGTGCGCACCGTGACCCGGGTCTCGACGAACTGGCCGGGCCAGAGCGCCTGGTCGGCGTTGTCGAACACCGCCTTGGCGCGCACCGTGCCGATCAGCGGGTCGACCGTGTTGTCGACGAAGCTCAGCGTGCCCTTGAGCGGCGCCTTGCGCCCGGCCACCACGGCCTCGACCGGCGTGTGCTCGCGCGCCGCCTGCAGCAGGTCCTGCAGCTTGCCTTCAGGCACCGGGAAGCTGACCGCGATCGGGTCGAGCTGCGTGATCGTGACCAGCGACAGGCTGGGCTGCACCAGCGTGCCCGGGTAGATGTTGACCGCGCCGATGCGCCCGGCGATCGGCGCCTTGAGCGTGGCATAGCCGAGCGCCACCTGCGCCGACTGCACGGCCGCCCGGTCGGCCGCCACCGCGGCGCGCTGCGCGTCGAGCTGCGACAAGGTCGCATCGGCAGCGCTCTTGGCGATGAAGTTCTGCGCCACCAGGTCCTGGCTGCGCTTGTACTGGCGCTCCAGGTCGGCCAGCATGGCCTCGTCGCGCTGCTGCTGGGCCCGCGCCTTGGCGAGGTTGGCCTGGTCCGGCCGGTCGTCGAGCGTGAAGAGCAGCTGGCCGGCCTTGACGAACTGGCCTTCCTTGACGTGCACCTCGCGCACCGTGTTGGTCACCTGCGGCCGCAGGTCCACGCTGTTGAGCGACACCACGCTGCCGTTGACCTGGACCGTGACCGGCACGTTCTGCCGCTGGGCCGCCGCCAGCGTGACCAGCGCCGGCGCGCCGGCGCCGGGAGCGGCGGCCTGGGTGGCCGCGGCGCTGCGGGTCTTGGCACCCGACCACCACCAGCCGCCTGCCGCGACCGCGACGACCAGCACGCCGGAAAGGGCGAGAACGAGATTCTTCTTCATGGGGTTCCAGATGGATCGGATGGATCGAGGGGCGCGGTCACACGAAATATCGCGGCGGCAACTATTGGAGCAGCGAGCCGGGAAAAGAGCCCGCGCTCACCGTAAAGAAATGTAAAGCGTCTGGGCAGAATGGCACGTTAGGCGAATCATTCTGCGCCCCCGGGCCGCTAGAATCCGCGCTCCACAGCCTCTGGATGTAACCCATGAATCGCTGCAAGAAGCCTTTTTCCAGCCTCCTGCCGATCGCCCTGGCGGCCCTGATCGCGCCCGCCGGCGCGTTCTTCGCTGGCCCCGCCGCGGGCCAGGAGCTCGACCCTTCGGCGACCCAGAACGAAGCCGCCAATGGCGGCCGCAACTTTCCGTCCGGCACCCTGCGCGGCAGCTTCATGGTCGTGAACCCGCCCGAGATCCAGCTCGACGGCAACGCCGAGCGGCTCGCCCCCGGTGCCCGCATCCGCAGCGCCGACCGCATGCTGGTGATGCCGGCCGCGATCACCGGCCAGAACCTGCTGGTGAACTACACCCGCGACGCCGCCGGCCTGGTGCGCGACGTCTGGATCCTGAGCCCGGACGAAGCCCGCGCCAAGCGCGCCTCGGCCGAGAAGCCGCTGCTGAATTTCTGGCCCTTCGTGTCGGCCGACAGCGGCCCGCGCGACGACGGCAGGACGCCCTTCAACCAGCTGCCCACCTTCGGCCAGTAGACCGGCTTCGCCGGTCCCTGGCCTGCGGCCGTCCTGACGAGGGCCGCATTGCGGCGCATGGCTTCCTGCGCCGCTCGGATCGACTGCTCACGCCAACCTGTTTCCCGGGAGAGCCCCATGACCCCCAAAGTTTTCATCAAGACCTTCGGCTGCCAGATGAACGAGTACGACTCGGACAAGATGGCCGACGTGCTGCGTGCCGCCGAAGGCTACGAGCCGACCACCAATGTCGACGAGGCCGACCTGATCCTCTTCAACACCTGCTCGGTGCGCGAGAAGGCCCAGGAGAAGGTGTTCTCCGACCTCGGCCGCGTCAAGCACCTGAAGGCCAAGGGCGTGAAGATCGGCGTCGGCGGCTGCGTCGCCAGCCAGGAGGGCGCCGCCATCATCGCCCGCGCGCCCTATGTCGACGTGGTGTTCGGGCCGCAGACGCTGCACCGCCTGCCCGAGATGCTGAGCCAGGGCGCCCGCGAGGGCCGCCCGCAGGTCGACATCAGCTTCCCCGAGATCGAGAAGTTCGACCACCTGCCGCCGGCCCGGGTCGAGGGCGCCACCGCCTTCGTCTCGATCATGGAAGGCTGCTCGAAGTACTGCAGCTACTGCGTGGTGCCCTACACCCGCGGCGAGGAGATCAACCGGCCGCTGGACGACGTGCTGGTCGAGATCGCCGGGCTGGCCGACCAGGGCGTGCGCGAGGTCACGCTGCTGGGCCAGAACGTCAACGCCTACCGCGGCCGCATGGGCGACACGGCCGAGATCGCCGATTTCGCCACCCTGATCGAGTACGTCGCCGAGCTCCCGGGCATCGAGCGCATCCGCTACACCACCAGCCACCCGAACGAGTTCACCCAGCGGCTGATCGACACCTACGCCCGGGTGCCCCAGCTGGTGAGCCACCTGCACCTGCCGGTGCAGCACGGCAGCGACCGCATCCTGATGGCGATGAAGCGCGGCTACACGGCGATGGAATACAAGAGCACGGTGCGCAAGCTGCGCGCGATCCGCCCGCAGCTCGCCCTCAGCAGCGACTTCATCGTCGGCTTTCCGGGCGAGACCGACGAGGACTTCGACAAGATGATGCGGCTGATCGAGCAGCTCGAGTTCGACGCCAGCTTCAGCTTCATCTTCAGCCCGCGGCCCGGCACGCCGGCGGCGGCGCTGCACGACGACACGCCGCACGCCGTCAAGCTGGCGCGGCTGCAGCAGCTGCAGGCCGTGATCGACGGCAACGTCCGGCGCTTCGGCGAGAGCCGCGTCGGCACGGTCCAGCGGGTGCTGGTCGAGGGCGCCTCGCGCAAGGACGCGGGCGAGCTGATGGGCCGCACCGAATGCAACCGGGTGGTCAACTTCGAGGGCGATGCCCGCCTGGTCGGCCAGATGGTCGACCTGCGCATCACGCGCTCGCTGGCCTACACGCTGCGCGGCGAGGTCCTCACCAGCGAATCCACCGCCGCCGGCCGTTCGGCCGCGCTGCCGGTCGCCTGATGGCGAAGCTGAGCGCAGCCCGCGGCTCGTTCCAGCAACTGCTGCTGTTCGCGTTCCTGCTGATCACCGCGCTGCTGGTGGGCGTGGCGCTGCGGGCGGTGTTCCAGTACGACATCCTGATGACCCAGAGCCGCGACGCCGCGGCGCGCGCCCTCACGCTGTCGGGCGCCGCCCAGTCGCTGGCCGAGCGCAGCGCCGCCATGGAGCGGGCCGGGCGCCAGTCGCTGGTTCTCAACGACGGCGTCCTGCGGCGCCGCTTCGAGGACGCCGCGCGCGACGCCCGCCAGGTGCTCGGCCGGCTGTCCGCCAACGGCCTGGGCCCTGAAGGTCCGGACAAGTGGCGCGAGCAGCTGGACGTGATCCAGGGCCTGATGAGCGGCGCGCCGGAAACCTCGCTGGCGCGCGAAAGCTCGATGGCCGTGCAGTTCCGCGAACTCGATGCGCTCAATACCCAGATCGCGCAGCAGGCGCAGTTCCTGATCGAGACCCAGAACAACGAGCTGGCCGAGCGCATCGAAACCGCCCGCAAGCGGCTGATGCGGCTGGTGATCGCCGCCAGCGCGCTGGCCGCCGCACTGGCGCTGGCCTTCGGGGTCTGGCTGGCGCGCCCCTTCAAGCGGCTCGAGCGCGCGATCGTCGGCCTGGGCGAGAACCGGCTCGACGTGCCGATCGACATCCGCGGGCCGGCCGACATCCGCCGGGTGTCGCAGCAGCTCGAATGGCTGCGGCTGCGCCTGACCGAGCTCGACGCCGACAAGGCACGCTTCCTGCGACACGTGTCGCATGAACTCAAGACCCCGCTGGCCGCGCTGCGCGAAGGCGTCTCGCTGCTGGAAGACGGCGTGACCGGCGCGCTCAATCCGGCCCAGCGCGAAGTGACGCAGATCCTGCAGCAGAACACGGTCGCCCTGCAGGGCCAGATCGAAGCCCTGCTGCGCTTCAACGCCGCCGCCTTCGAGGCCCGCGAACTGCGCCGCGAGCGCACGCCGCTGCTGCCGCTGATCGAAGAGCAGATCGAGGCCCAGCGGCTGCAATGGCAGGCCAACGGGCTCACGGTGCGCGCCGAGGGCGAGCCGATCTCGGTGGTGGTCGACCCGGTCAAGCTCGGCACCGCGGTGGCCAACCTGCTGTCGAACGCGATCCGCTTCTCGGCCCGCGGCGGCACCATCACGCTCACGGTGTCGAGCACCGCCGACACGGCGCAGATCGACATCGCCGACGCCGGCCCCGGCATCGCCGACGGCGACCGCGACCGTGTCTTCGAGCCTTTCTACCGCGGCGAGCGGCAGCCCCAGCACTCGGTCAAGGGCACCGGCATCGGGCTGTCGATCGTGCAGGAGTACATTGCAGCCCATGGCGGCCGCGTCACGCTGCTGCCCGAGGGACCGGGGGCGCGATTCCGCATCGCGCTGCCACGCTCCGCCTGACATTTATCGCCCACGCGCCAATTCCGAGGTCCATGTTTTCTTCGATCTTTCGCAGATCCGCCATCGGCATCAGCTGTGCCGTGCTGCTGCTCGCCGGCTGCGCCGCCCCGCCCAAGCCCACACCCGAGCGGGTGGCGGTGGCGGTCGCCGCGCCGCCCCCGCCGCCGCCGGTCACCCCGGTCGAGGCCGAGCCGCTGGCGCTCGCGACCCAGCCCGCGGGCATCTTCACCCAATGGACCCAGGGTCCGGTGGGCGCCATGCTGGCCTATGCCGACAAGGTGCGGCCGCTCGGCCCGCCCGAGCTGGCGGCCGAGCTCAACCGCCTGGGCGACCTGGTCGAGACGCCCGCGGTGCAGGTGCAGATGGCGATCGTGCTGGCCCAGACCCGCGTCCCGGCCGACCTGGCGCGCGCCGTCAGCCTGCTGCAGCGCGTGAACGCCAACCCCTCGGCCGACGCCCTGCCGCTGCAGCCGCTCGCCCGCACGCTGGCGGCGCGCTACGCCGAACAGCGCAAGGTCGAGGACGACCGCGACAAGCAGGCGCAGCAGCTGCGCGACAGCCAGCGCCGCATCGACCAGCTCAACGACCGCATCGAAGCGCTGCGCGCCATCGAGCGCAGCTTCGCGCGGCCGAACCCGGCGCCGGCCGCGGCGCCGGCGACGACGAGGCCCGCGCCATGAGCACCCGCCCGGCGGCTCGCACCGCAGAGCGGCGCACGGAGGCCGCTCCATGAGCACGGCGCCGCACAAGCTGCCCGACGACGCTTCCGCCGCAACGCCGGCGCGCGGCGCGCGCCTGCTGGTGGTCGACGACGACGCCGACATGCTGCGCCTGCTGTCGATGCGGCTGATGTCGGCCGGCTACCAGGTCACGGCCGTGACCTCGGCCGAATCGGCGCTGACCCAGCTCGAGATCGAGCATCCGCAGCTCGTGCTGTCCGACGTCCGGCTGCCCGGCCGCGACGGCCTGGCGCTGTTCGACGAGATCCGCAAGCGCCATCCGACCTTGCCGGTGATCCTGCTGACCGCGCACGGCACCATTCCCGACGCGGTCGAGGCCACGGCGCGCGGCGTCTTCACCTACCTCACCAAGCCCTACGACGCCCGCGAGCTGCTCGAGAAGATCGCCCAGGCGCTGGCGTTGGGCTCGCCGCCGGCCGCGCCCGGCAAGGGCGGCGATGAAAGCTGGCGCGCCGAGATCGTCAGCCGCAGCAACCGCATGGCCGAGTTGCTGGCCGAGGCCCGGATGGTCGCCAAGTCCGACGCCAGCGTGCTGCTGCGCGGCGACAGCGGCGCCGGCAAGGAAGTGTTGGCGCGCGCCATCCACCGTGCCAGCGCGCGCGCCGACAAGCCCTTCGTAGCGGTCAACTGCGGCGCCATCCCCGAGGCCCTGCTCGAGTCCGAGCTGTTCGGCCACATGAAGGGCGCCTTCACCGACGCGGTCGCCAACCACAAGGGCCTGTTCCAGCAGGCCGACGGCGGCACCCTGCTGCTGGACGAGATCGGGGACATGCCGCCGGCGCTGCAGGTCAAGCTGCTGCGGGTGCTGCAGGAGCGCGCGGTGCGCCCGCTCGGCGGCAGCCAGTCGATCGCGGTCGACGTCCGCATCATCTCGGCCACCCACCGCGACCTCGACGCCGCGATGGAGGCCGGCCAGTTCCGCGAAGACCTGTACTACCGCCTCAATGTCGTGACACTCAGCCTGCCGCCGCTGTCGGCGCGGCGCGAGGACATTCCGTTGCTGGCCAACCACTTCCTGCAGCGGCTGTCGACCAAGTACGGCAAGCGGCTGTCCGGCTTCGCGCCCGAGGCGCTGAAGGCGCTGACCACCGCGTCCTGGCCGGGCAACGTGCGCCAGCTGTTCAACGTGGTCGAGCAGGTGTGCGCACTGTCGAGTTCGCCCTTGATCCCGCTGGCGCTGGTGCAGCGGGCGCTGCGCGTTCCGAGCGTCGAAGTCCAGACCTATGCCGAGGCCAAGCAGCGCTTCGAACGCGACTACCTGGTGGGCCTGCTCAAGCTGACCGACGGCAATGTGGCCGACGCCGCCCGCCTGGCCGACCGCAACCGCACCGAGTTCTACCGCCTGCTGCAGAAGCACGAACTCACGCCCGGCCACTTCAAGGCCGAGACGCCGTCGCCGGGGAGCGAAACCGGTCGCTGACCAGCGACACGCCAAGTCATTGATTTCATTGGGCTTTGTCAGTCAGGCTCGCAGGCTGTCGGGCCCAGGCGACAAATCCAGGGGTCTGGCGGCCCGTTTCGCCCGCCAGCCCCCGCGAAAAGCCTGAAATTCAGTCCAAGCGATTGATTTCAAAGGGTTTTTCGGCCCTGGCACAGGGTTTGCCCCTGTACAGGCATGACAGCACTCAACAGCCCCACTTTCGCACTGCGTCCGCAGCGCGACGGCCTGCGTCAAAAGCAGTTTTCCCTCTCGCGGCCCCGTGCCGCGGGTCAGTTGCTGGCATCCCAGGCGGGAGCCGGCCATTTCGCGCCCGAGAGCGTGTTCAAGCGCTTTCCGGCAATCGGCGACACGCCCTCGTTCGACAAGCAACGCGGCTGAAGCACATGAAGCCCACCCACTACGCCCAACCGAAGCTGCTGGCCGAGAGCGATTTCTCGCACCGCAGCACGCTGCGCGAGGAACGCCACCCGAATTCGGTGACGGCCCCCCCCATCAATCGCGGCTCCATGGCGCCCCGCCCCTGGCGCGGCTTCTGGAACAGCATCGGCACCGCCCTGCTGGTCAAGCTCGGCGCCGGCCGCCACGCCGTCGCCCAGACCGCGCCCTCCGCCCGGCAACCGTGGCAGCGGGCCGCGGCCCAGCGCCGCCTCGCCTTCCTGGCGTTGACGGTGCTGAGCACGGTGGCGGCCGCGACGCTGTTCGCCCGCGTCCAGCCCGACTACGACAACCTGTGGCTCGAGTACAGCCAGATCGCGCTCTACGCCGTGCTGTCGGGCTGGGTCGTGACCGGTTTCGTGACCGCGCTGATGGGCTTCTATGTCTCGGTGCGCGGTGACAAGCACGCGCTGTCCGCCAAGCAGGTGGCCGACCATCCGATGAACCCGGAGGCACGGACGGCGATCATCATGCCGATCTGCAACGAGGACGTGGCGACCGTGTTCGCCGGCCTGCGCGCCACCTGCGAATCGGTGGCCGCCACCGGCCACGCGAAGCAGTTCGACGTCTTCGTGCTGTCCGACAGCTACACGCCCGAGATCGCCGCCGCCGAGCGCGCCGCCTGGGAAGACCTGCGCGCCGCGCTGGCCGACAGCCCGAACCAGCCGCAGGTCGAGGTCTACTACCGCCTGCGCACCCGCCGCAGCCACCGCAAGGCCGGCAACGTGGCGGACTTCTGCCGCCGCTGGGGCAAGGACTACCGCTACATGGTCGTGCTCGACGCCGACAGCGTCATGAGCGGCGACTGCCTGACCGCGATGGTCAAGCTGATGGAAGCCAACCCCAGCGCCGGCATCATCCAGACCGCGACCCAGGCCATCGGCCACGTCACGCTGCATGCCCGCGCCCAGCAGTTCGCCTCCCGCATGACGGGCCGCCTGTTCACGCTCGGCATGCAGTTCTGGCAGCTCGGCGAGTCGCACTACTGGGGCCACAACGCGATCATCCGCGTCCAGCCCTTCATGGACCATTGCGCGCTGGCCCCGATCAAGGGCAGCGGCGGCATGTCGGGCGGCATCATGTCGCACGACTTCGTCGAAGCCGCGCTGATGCGCCGCGCCGGCTTCCATGTCTGGCTGGTCGCCGACCTGGTCGGCAGCTACGAGCAGCAGCCGCCGGACCTGCTGTCCGAACTGCAGCGCGACCGCCGCTGGTGCCAGGGCAACCTGCAGAACGCCCGCCTGATGGCCGAGCCTGGCCTGCACCCGGTGCACCGCGCCATGTTCGTCACCGGCACCATGGCCTACCTCTCGGCGCCGCTGTGGCTGGCCTTCCTGACCCTGGGCACGGCGCTGTGGCTGACCGGCTCGAGCGTGGTCGAGCATTGGCTCGCGATGCCGATGGAACTCGTCGGCCTGTGGCTGTGGACCCTGTGCCTGCTGTTCCTGCCGCGCATCCTGGGCCTGGTCGCGGTCGTGATCCGCGGCGAGCAGCGCCAGTTCGGCGGCATCGGCGGCCTGCTCAAGAGCGCCACGCTCGAAAGCGCGATGGCCATCGTCCAGGCCCCGGTGCGGATGCTGGCCCACTCGCTGTTCGTGGTGGTGGCCCTCACCGGCCTCAAGCTCGACTGGAAGTCGCCCCCGCGCGAAGCCGCCGCCGTCTCCTGGCGCATCGCGGTCTCGCAGCTGGCACCGATGTCCTTCGTGATCGCCGCGCTGGCCGTCGGCATCGCGCTGATCGACGCCAGCGCCCTGACCTGGCTGATGCCGGTGGGCCTGCCGCTGCTGCTGGCGATCCCGCTGACGGTGCTGACTAGCCAGATCGGCTTCGGCATCGCGCTGCGCGAACGCGGCTTCCTGCTGATCCCCGAGGAATCGCGCTCGCCGGCGGTGCTGCGCAGGGCCTGGATGCATGCGCTTCGGCTGTCGCGTCCGGTTGCGGCCTGAGTCCACGGCAGCCCCACGAAAAAGCCCCGCGATGCGGGGCTTTTTTCATTGGGGTGCAGACGTTCAGAAGCGCGGCATCCCGCCGCCCCCGCCCATGCCCGGCATGCCCTTCATGCCCCCCATGCGCTTCATCATCTTCATGAGGCCGCCGCCCTTCATCTTCTTCATCATGGTCTGCATCTGCTCGAACTCGTTGAGCAGCCGGTTCACTTCCTGAACCTGAACCCCGGCGCCGGCGGCGATGCGGCGCTTGCGGGTGGCCTTGAGCAGCTCGGGCTTGCGACGCTCCAGCGGCGTCATGCTGTTGATGATGCCTTCCTTGCGCCGGATGTCGCGCTCGGCCCGGGTCATGTCGGCCTCGGTGGCCTTGGCCGCCATCTGCGCCGGCAGCTTGTCCATGATGCTGGAGAGGCCGCCCATCTGCTTCATCTGCTGCAGCTGGCCCAGGAAGTCGTTGAGGTCGAAGCCGGCGCCGCTCTTGACCTTGGCCGCCAGCTTCTGCGCCGCGGCGACGTCGACCCCGGCCGTGACCTGCTCGACCAGCGCGACGATGTCGCCCATGCCCAGGATGCGGCCGGCGTGGCGCTCGGCATCGAACACCTCGAGGCCGTCGATCTTCTCGCTGACGCCGGCGAACTTGATCGGCACGCCCGTGACCTGCCGCACCGACAGCGCGGCCCCGCCGCGTGAATCGCCGTCGGTCTTGGTCAGGATGATGCCGGTCAATGGCAGCGCGTCCTTGAAGGCCTTGGCGGTGTTGATCGCGTCCTGGCCCTGCATCGCGTCGACCACGAACAGCGTCTCGACCGGGTCCAGCGCCGCGTGCAGCTGCTGGATTTCCTGCATCAGCACCTCGTCGATGGCGAGGCGGCCGGCGGTGTCGACCAGCAGCACGTCGAAGAAGTGCCGCTTGGCGTGGTCGAGGGCGGCGCGGGCGATGTCGAGCGGCTTCTGGTCCGGCGTGCTCGGGAACCATTCGGCTCCGGCCTGCCTGGTCACCGTCTTGAGCTGCTCGATGGCGGCCGGCCGGTAGACGTCGCCCGACACGGTCAGCACCTTCTTCTTGCGCTTCTCGATCAGGTGCTTGGCCAGCTTGGCGGTGGTGGTGGTCTTGCCGGCGCCCTGCAGGCCGGCCATCAGGATCACGGCCGGCGGCTGGGCGGCCAGGTTGATGTCGGCCACGCCCTCGCCCATGGTGGCGGCCAGCTCGCGGTTCACGATGCCGACCAGCGCCTGGCCCGGCTTCAGCGAGCCCAGCACTTCCTGGCCGAGCGCCTTTTCCTTGACGCGGGCGACGAAGTCGCGCACCACCGGCAGCGCGACGTCGGCCTCGAGCAGGGCCATGCGCACCTCGCGCAGCATGTCCTGGACGTTGCTTTCGGTGATGCGGGCCTGGCCGCTGACCTGTTTGACGAGGCGGGAGAATTTTTCTGTGAGGGCGCTGGCCATGATGCTTCCCGCTGGACGGGACCGGTATGAAGACGGGAGCGGCGGCATTCCGCAGAAGGCGAGAAGCTAAACTCCAGCCGATGATTTTAGCGATCCCCTCCCCGCTCGGCGTGGCACTGGGCATCGCCACCGCCGCCGCCTATGGCGTCACCGCCGCCGCCGCCTCCCGGCTCAGCCGCGCCTCGACCCAGGGGCTGCTGGCGCTGGCCTGGCTGCTGCATGGCCTGACGCTGGCCACCGGGCTGGTCGGCGGCACGCCGCGCTTCGGCTTCGCGCCCGCGATTTCGGTCACGGCCTGGCTGGTGCTGACGGTCTACGCCATCGAAAGCAGCCTCTACCCCCAGCTCAAGGTGCGCCGCGCGCTGGCGGTGCTGGGCGCGGTCGCGGTGATGCTGGCCGTGCTGTTGCCCGGCACGCCGCTGCACGTCTCGGCCTCGCCATGGCTGCCGTTGCACCTGGCGCTGGGCATCGCTTCCTATGGCCTGTTCGGCGCCGCCGTGGTCCACGCCTGGCTCATGACGCGGGCCGAGAAGCAGATCCGGCTCGCCGCCGAGCCGCAGGGCGGCGTGCCGCTGCTGACGATGGAGCGGCTGACCTTCCGCTTCGTGACCGCCGGCTTCGTCCTGCTGTCGGCCACGCTGCTGGCCGGCCTGCTGTTCAGCGAGACGCTGTACGGCGGCGCGGTGCGCGGCTGGAAGTGGGACCACAAGACCGTCTTCTCGGTGCTGGCCTGGCTGACGTTCGCGATCCTGCTGACCGGGCGCGCGCGCTTCGGCTGGCGCGGGCGCACCGCGCGGAGGGTGCTCTACGCGGGCTCGGCGCTGCTGCTGCTGGCCTACGTGGGTTCGCGCTTCGTGCTCGAAGTCGTCCTTTCTCGCGCCACCTCATGAAATACCTGCTCGTCTTCGCCGTGGTCTTCATCGCGGTCTGGCTCTGGCGCAAGAACCGCCGCGAAGAGATGCAATCGCGCCCGCCGCCGCCGCCCAAACCCCCGGCCGTCGGCGCGCCGCAGGCCATGGTGCGCTGCGCGCACTGCGGGCTCCACCTGCCCGCCGCCGACGCCATCGCCGGTCCCGGCGGCGCCGTGTTCTGCAGCGTCGCCCACCGCCAGGCCGCGAGCCCATGAAGCACCCCGCGGCGCGCCTGCCATGACGGCGCTCCTGCGTGCCAGGGGCGAGCCGGCGACGGACTGGAGTTCGCTCGAACAGTTCAACGGCCAGAGCACGGCGCTGAAGCGCCTGTGGCGCGGCTTCGTGGCCGCACGCTGTTTCGTGGCGATGGTGCTGCTGCTGCTCCAGGGCCTGGCCTTCATGCTCGGTCAGGCGACGCAGTCGGCGGCGGTCGCCTTGTGCACCGGCTATCTGGTCGCCGCCTTGCTGGCCGCGCGCTATGCGCCGGTGCAGCAGATCCGCAGCCTGGGCCGGACCTGGCTCGCGACCATCGGCATCGACCTGGTCGTCTTCGCCGCGCTGCAAGTGCTGCAGGTCGGCGGCATCAACTACTCGCCGCTGTTCGCGCTGCCGGTGCTGATGGGGGCCGTGCTGGGCAGCGGCGCCGTCGGGCTCGGCACCACCGCGGCCGCCACGCTGCTGCTGCTGGGCCACGCGACCTGGTACTGGCTCGAGCAGCCGGCCGACACCTCGCCGCGCTTCGTGCAGGCGGCCCTGACCGGCACCGGCCTGTTCGTGGTCGCGCTGATCGCCCACGAAATGGCGCGCCGGCTCACGCGCGAGGAAGCGCTGGCCCAGCGCAACCGCAGCGCGGCGCAGATGCACGCGCTGGTCAACGACCTGGTGATCGAGACCCTGAGCGAGGGCGTGCTGGTGCTCGACTCGGAGGGCCAGGTGCATGCCGCCAACCCCGCCGCCGATGCGATCCTGGGCCAGGGCCTGGCCCAGATGGAGCTGCCGTTCACGCTCAACGCCCACCCGGCCTGGGTCGCGCTGGCCGCGCTGGCGCGCCAGACCTTCGCCCGGCGCAGTCCGCAGTCGAAGGAGATCCCGGTCGCCCAGGCCCAGGGCGCGGCGCGCGAGGTGCGGGTGCGCACCCGGCTGACCCGCTCGCCGGACCCCAGCTCGGAGAGCCTGTGCGTGATGTTCCTGCAGGACCTGCGCGAGCTGGAGGCCCGCATCCGGACCGAGAAGCTGGCCGCCATGGGCCGCATGTCGGCCGCCGTGGCGCACGAGATCCGCAATCCGCTGGCCGCGATCACCCAGGCCAGCGCCCTGCTGGCCGAGGACCTGGTCGACCCGGCGCATCGCCAGCTGACCACCATGGTGCAGCAGAACGCCCAGCGCCTGTCGCGCATCGTCGACGACGTGCTCGACGTCGCCCGGGCCCGGCAGCAGCGCGTGCTGCCGCTCGGCGAGCAGGTGGCGCTCGACGCCACCGTCCGCACCCTCGCCGAGGAGTGGGTGCTGCATTCGCAGCGCCAGGGCGTGCTGCTGGTGCTCGACGCCCCGGGCCGCGACGTCCGCTTCGACACCGAGCACCTGCGCCGCATCCTCGTGAACCTGCTCGACAACGCGGCCCGCTACGCCGGCGACCGCGACGGCTCGATCCAGGTGGCGACCCGGCTCAACCCCGCGGGCCGGGCCACGCTGCAGATCTGGAGCGACGGCGCGCCGCTCGAGCCGGCGGTGCAGCGGCACCTGTTCGAGCCCTTCTTCTCGTCCGAGAGCCGCTCCAGCGGCCTGGGCCTGTTCCTCTGCCGCGAGCTGTGCGAGCGGCACGGCGCCACCATCGGCTACGAGCGCCGCGCGCTGTCGGCGGCCGGCCCCGAAGGCAACGAGTTCTTCGTTTCGTTTGCCGACGCCGAGACCCGGCTGACACAATAGCCGCGTGAGCACCCCCCATCCGTCCACGCCGCGCCCCGCCCAGATCCTGGTTGTCGACGACGAACCCGATCTGCGCACGCTCTATGAACTCACGCTGCTGCGCGAGGGCTACCGGGTCGAGGCCGCCGGCAGCGTGGCCGAGGCCTCCCAACACCTGGACGCCGGCCGCTTCGACGCCGTGATCACCGACATGCGGCTGCCCGACGGGCTCGGCATGGAGATCCTGCAGCGCATCCAGCAAGACCAGCGCGGCGAGCGCTGCGTCGTCATGACCGCCTACGGGTCGGCCGAGAACGCGGTCGAGGCCCTCAAGGCCGGCGCCTTCGACTACCTGACCAAGCCGGTCGACCTGAAGCAGTTCCGCGCCGTGGTGGCGTCGGCGGTGAAGGCCACCGCCCAGCTGGCCGGCGCGCGCGTGGCCCGGCCGGTCGACGACCGGGTCGACGACGGCGCCAAGATCGCCAGCGCGGTCGGCAGCGGCGGCGCCGCCGCCCTCGAGCGCCTGGTCGGCGATGCCGAGCCGATGCGCCTCGTCAAGGCCCGCATCGCCAAGGTGGCGCGCGGCATGGCGCCGGTGCTGGTGCGCGGCGAATCCGGCACCGGCAAGGAACTGGTCGCCCGCGCCGTCCATGCCTGCAGCCAGCGCAGCGACGGCCCCTTCGTGGCGGTCAACTGCGGCGCCATTCCCGAGAACCTGCTCGAGGCCGAGTTCTTCGGCGCCCGCAAGGGCTCCTACACGGGCTCCGCGCAAGACCGCGACGGCTATTTCCAGGCCGCGCGCGGCGGCACGCTGTTCCTCGACGAGATCGGCGACCTGCCGCTGGCCATGCAATCCAAGCTGCTGCGCGCGATCCAGGAACGCAGCGTGCGCCCGATCGGCTCGACCCAGGAAGACGCGGTCGATGTCCGCATCGTGAGCGCCACCCACAAGGACCTGCAGGCCGAAGTCCAGGCCAGCCGGTTCCGCCAGGACCTGTTCTACCGCCTCAACGTGATCGAGATCGCGGTGCCCGCCCTGCGCGAGCGCCGCGGCGACCTGCCGGCGCTGTGCAAGGCCCTGCTGGCGCGGATCGCGCGCGATGCCGGCATGCCGGTGCCGACCTTGTCGGCCGAGGTGCTGCAACTGCTCGCCGAGCACCCGCTGCACGGCAACGTGCGCGAACTCGAGAACCTGCTGCACCGGGCCGTGGCCTTGAGCGACGGCGACATGCTGCACCTCGACTTCGTCGACAGCACCCTGCAGCCGAGCGAGCTGCCGCTGCGCGAGCCGGCCGCACCGGCCTACGCCGCCCCACCCCCGGCCGCAGCCACCACCTCGGCGCCGCCGAGAGGGGCCGCCGAGGTGCCGAACGACCTGCAGGGTTATCTCGACCAGCAGGAGCGCGAGATCCTGATCCGCGCACTGCAGGAGACCGGCTTCAACCGCACCGCGGCGGCGGCCCGGCTGGGCCTGAGCCTGCGTCAGATCCGCTACCGGATCGCGCGCCTGGGCATCGCGACCCCGAACGGCGACGGCGTCGATGAATGAGCCCGGCCTCTGGCGGGACGGCTGGTATCGCTTCGCGCGCCCGCTGCGCTCGCCCAACTTCGGGCCCCGGCCGGCCGGCGCCGACATCGACCTGATCGTGCTGCATTCGATCAGCCTGCCGCCGGGGCAGTACGGCGGCGACGAGGTCCAGCAGCTGTTCACCAATCGCCTCGACTGGGATGCGCATCCCTATTTCGGCAGCATCCGCGGCCTCGAGGTCTCGGCGCACTTCTACGTGCGGCGCAATGGCGAGCTCTGGCAGTTCGTGAGCTGCGACGACCGCGCCTGGCATGCCGGTGCGTCGTCCTGGCGCGGCCGCGCGAACTGCAACGACGATTCGATCGGCATCGAACTCGAAGGCATCGAGGGCGGGCTCTTCGAAAATGCCCAGTACGAAACCCTGGCCAGCCTGTGCCCGGCGATCGCGCAGCGCCATGCGATCCGCTTCGTCGCCGGCCACCAGCACATCGCACCCGGCCGCAAGGATGACCCGGGCGCCGGCTTCGACTGGCGCCTGCTGCGTGAGCAGCTCGGCTGGGCGGGCGCGATGTTTCCCCCGGACACGATCGGGCGCTAGTTTTTTTCAATCGCCGGGCACCTCGCGATGCACCCGCACGGCGGCTCGCCCGTGGCGGACCGCGTGCAGCAACCATGCGGTTTCCAGGCCCAAAAACGGCCGCAACGCCCGTCGGACGGGGGCTGCGCTACCGTCGACCAACGGCCACGGGGCACAAGCGCATTCCAGCCCCGCCATGCACCTGAAAACATTTTTTAACATTTATGGAAAACGCTACATCTAGTGGGTTGTAGACCCATGAGACCCTAGATATAGTGTGTCCTGCCCGGCGCTCGACGCCCAAACCCATGGCCGCCCTGGCACCGCCGCCCCAACAAGAATTGCCAACCGAGGTTTCGCATGCAAACTGCCCTGAGCACCCCTTCCGCCTCCCATTCCGCTTCCTCGACGCCGCTGCAGCAGCGCGACGTCGCCGGCTCACCCGCCGGCAACGCGCTGGCCCACTACCAGATCATCCGCCGCAACGGGGCGGTCGTGCCCTTCGAGCCCAACAAGATCGCGATCGCGATGATGAAGGCCTTCCTCGCGGTGCACGGCACCCAGGGCGCGGCATCGGCCAGCGTGCGCGAGACGGTCGACACGCTGACCCAGGCCGTGGTGCGCGCGATGGTGCGCTCGCGTCCGGGCGGCGGCACCTTCCACATCGAAGACGTGCAGGACCAGGTCGAGCTCGGCCTGATGCGCGGCGGCCACCACGAAATCGCCCGCGCCTACGTGCTGTACCGCGAGCGCCGCTCCCAGGAGCGCAGCAAGCAGGGCGAGCAGGAAGCCCCGATCGCGGTCTCCACGCTGCACGTGCTGGACCGCGGCGAGCGCGTGGCGCTCGACCTCAACGAGCTCAAGGGCCTGATCGAATCCGCCTGCACCGATCTCGGTGACAGCATCACGGCCGGCCCGATCGTGGCCGAGACGATGCGCAACCTCTATGACGGCGTGCCGCTCGACGAGGTCTACAAGGCCTCGATCCTGGCTGCCCGCACGCTGATCGAGAAAGATCCCGACTACACCTTCGCCACCGCCCGCCTGCTGCTGCACACGATCTTCAAGGAAGTGATCGGCCGCGAAGTGCCGCTGGCCGAACGGGCCCAGGCCTACGCCGACTACTTCCCGCACTTCATCAAGAAGGGCGTCGACAACGAGCTGCTCGACGAGAAGCTGCTGCAGTTCGACCTGGCCCGGCTGGGTGCGGCGCTCAAGCCCGAGCGCGACCTGCAGTTCGACTACCTCGGCCTGCAGACCCTGTACGACCGCTACTTCCTGCACGTGCGCAAGTCGCGCATCGAGCTGCCGCAGGCCTTCTTCATGCGCGTCGCGATGGGCCTGTCGCTGGGCGAGATCGACCGCGAAGCCCGCGCCATCGAGTTCTACGAGGTGATGTCGTCGTTCGACTTCATGTCGAGCACCCCGACCCTGTTCAACAGCGGCACCCTGCGCTCGCAGCTGTCGAGCTGCTACCTGACGACCGTGCCCGACGACCTGGACGGCATCTACGAATCCATCAAGGAAAACGCGCTGCTGTCCAAGTTCGCCGGCGGCCTGGGCAACGACTGGACCCGCGTGCGCGCGCTCGGCAGCCACATCAAGGGCACCAACGGCGAATCGCAGGGCGTCGTGCCCTTCCTCAAGGTGGTCAACGACACCGCCGTCGCCGTCAACCAGGGCGGCAAGCGCAAGGGCGCGGTCTGCACCTACCTGGAAAGCTGGCACCTCGACATCGAGGAATTCCTCGAGCTGCGCAAGAACACCGGCGACGACCGCCGCCGCACGCACGACATGAACACGGCCAACTGGATCCCCGACCTGTTCATGCGCCGCGTGATGGAAAAGGGCACCTGGACCCTGTTCTCGCCGTCGAACGTGCCCGACCTGCACGACAAGTTCGGCCTCGACTTCGAGACCGCCTATGTCGCCTACGAAGAGAAGGCCGCGCGCGGCGAGATCACGCCGAGCCGCACGCTGCAGGCGTCGGACCTCTGGCGCAAGATGCTCACGATGCTGTTCGAGACCGGCCATCCCTGGATCACCTTCAAGGACGCCTGCAACGTGCGCTCGCCGCAGCAGCACGCCGGCGTGGTCCATTCGTCGAACCTCTGCACCGAGATCACGCTCAACACCAGCGACACCGAAACCGCGGTCTGCAACCTCGGCTCGGTCAACCTGCTGCAGCACTTGAAGGACGGCAAGGTCGACCAGGCCAAGCTCCAGCGCACCATCTCGACCGCGATGCGGATGCTCGACAACGTCATCGACATCAACTACTACGCGGTCAAGAAGGCGCGCGACTCCAACCTGCGGCATCGCCCGGTCGGCCTCGGCCTGATGGGCTTCCAGGACGCGCTGTATGAACTGCGCATCCCCTACGCCTCGCAGGAAGCCGTGCAGTTCGCCGACGAATCGATGGAAGCGATCTGCTATCACGCCTACTGGGCCTCGACCGAACTGGCGCGCGAACGCGGCAAGTACTCGAGCTACAAGGGCTCGCTGTGGGACAAGGGCGTGCTGCCGCCCGACACCCTCGACCTGCTCGAGAAGGCCCGCGGCGGCTACGTCGAGGTCGACCGCTCGGCCACCCTCGACTGGGACGCGCTGCGCCAGAAGATCAAGGCCGACGGCATGCGCAACTCCAACTGCGTCGCCATCGCGCCGACCGCCACCATCTCGAACATCATCGGCGTCGACGCCTCGATCGAACCCTGCTTCGGCAACCTGTCGGTCAAGTCGAACCTGTCGGGCGAATTCACCGTCATCAACCACTACCTGGTGCGCGACCTGAAGCGCCTGGGCCTGTGGGACGACGTGATGGTGATGGACCTGAAGCATTTCGACGGCTCGCTGCGCCCGATCGACCGCGTGCCGCAGGACGTCAAGGCGCTCTACGCCACCGCCTTCGAAGTCGAGACCACGTGGCTGGTCGAAGCCGCGGCACGGCGCCAGAAGTGGATCGACCAGGCGCAGTCGCTCAACATCTACATGGCCGGCGCATCGGGCAAGAAGCTCGACGACACCTACAAGCTCGCATGGCTGCGCGGTCTCAAGACCACCTACTACCTGCGCACGCAGAGCGCGACGCACGCCGAGAAATCGACCGTGCAATCGGGACGCCTCAACGCCGTGTCGTCGGGCAGCGGCGATGCGTCATCGGGCATGAGCGCACTCGAAGCGGCGGCGCGCGCAGCGCAAGCGCAACTCAGCGCGATGCCCGCCACCGACATCGCGTTCTGCGGCGTCGACGATCCGACCTGCGAAGCCTGCCAGTGATGTCGGCCTGAAGAGGCCATGGTTCGCGGCATCGGCCGACAAATTGCGATGCATGCGAACAACATAACGACCACATAATTGAAGCGCGATGTGAGGAGCACTTTGCAACTCACATCGTTGCTCACATAATTTGAGCATTGGATTTTTCTATGTTGACCTGGGACGAAGAAGTCAAGCCCTCCTTGCCAAAGGATCTGCCTCAAGGATTGCGGCACCCATCGAACAGCGGCGCGCCAGTCGCCCGCTCGTCGGAGTTCCCGACTTCGCAAATTGCTCCCCAAGTTGCTTCCGCTGCGCGCACGCTCGATGACGGCGCAGCACTGCGGCCCGCCGCAGCGCCCATCGCGCCGGCCGCACACCGCGTCAAGGCCGCCGACAAGCGCATCATCAACGGCCAGACCGACGTCAACCAGCTGGTGCCGTTCAAGTACAAGTGGGCCTGGGAAAAGTACCTCGCCACCTGCGCCAACCACTGGATGCCGCAGGAAGTGAACATGACGCGCGACATCGCGCTCTGGAAAGACCCCAACGGCCTGACCGAGGACGAGCGCCGCATCGTCAAGCGCAACCTCGGCTTCTTCGTGACCGCCGACTCGCTGGCCGCCAACAACATCGTGCTGGGCACCTACCGCCACATCACGGCGCCCGAATGCCGCCAGTTCCTGCTGCGCCAGGCCTTCGAGGAAGCGATCCACACGCACGCCTACCAGTACATCGTCGAGTCGCTCGGCCTGGACGAGAGCGAGATCTTCAACGCCTACAACGAAGTGCCGTCGATCCGCGAGAAGGACCAGTTCCTGATCCCGTTCATCGACGCCATCAGCGACCCGAACTTCAAGACCGGCACGCACGAGACCGACCAGACCCTGCTCAAGTCGCTGATCGTGTTCGCCTGCCTCATGGAAGGCCTCTTCTTCTACGTCGGCTTCACCCAGATCCTCGCGCTCGGCCGCCAGAACAAGATGACCGGCGCCGCCGAGCAGTACCAGTACATCCTGCGCGACGAGTCGATGCACTGCAATTTCGGCATCGACCTGATCAACCAGCTCAAGCTCGAGAACCCGCAGCTCTGGACGGCCGAGTTCAAGGCCGAGATCAAGGCCCTCTTCATGAAGGCCGTCGAGCTCGAGTACAAGTACGCCGAAGACACCATGCCGCGCGGCGTGCTCGGCATGAACGCCTCCATGTTCAAGGGCTACCTGCGCTACATCGCCAACCGGCGCGCGCAGCAGATCGGCCTCGAAACGCTTTTCCCGAACGAAGAAAACCCCTTCCCCTGGATGAGCGAAATGATTGACCTCAAGAAAGAGCGCAACTTCTTCGAAACCCGCGTGATCGAGTATCAATCGGGCGGTGCGCTCTCCTGGGATTGAAGCTTTCCGACAAGAACAAAGTGAATTCAGAAAAAGCGCTCAGCGACACACGGCACCGGAGAGTGCGGCATCGCTGAGGGCGCAGGTGTTCATGGTGCTGGAATCCGTTCCAACGCCATGAATCGCTTCACGCTGACCAACATGCGTGGAGTGCTTCAAAAGGTTGATTTTTTCAACTTGATCAAGGAGAAATAGAAATGGCAACTGCAAAGAAAGCGCCGGCTAAGAAAGCCGCTGCAAAGAAGGCCCCGGCAAAGAAGGCTCCTGCCAAGAAGGTAGTGGCCAAGAAGGCGCCGGCGAAGAAGGTCGCGGCCAAGAAGGCCCCGGCGAAGAAGGTTGCGGCCAAGAAGGTCGCCGCCAAGAAGGCGCCGGCAAAGAAGGCTCCCGCCAAGAAGGTCGTAGCCAAGAAGGCCCCGGCCAAGAAGGCGCCTGCCAAGAAGGCAGCAGCCAAGAAGGCCCCGGCGAAGAAGGCCGCAGCGAAGAAGGCGCCTGCCAAGAAGGCCCCGGCGAAAAAGGCTGCGGCGAAGAAGCCCGCTGCCAAGAAAGCCGCGAAGAAGCCCGCTGCCAAGAAGGCCGCGAAGGCTCCCGCCAAGGCTGCCGTCGCGCCTGCTCCTGCTGCGCAGACCACGCTGAACCCGCAGGCTGCCTGGCCGTTCCCGACGGCCAGCAAGCCCTGAGTCTTTCAGCGGCCTTGAAGGCACAAGCCCGGCATCGCAAGGTGCCGGGCTTTTTTCATGGGGTCAGAGGCCCAGCGCCTGGCGGTCGACCTGGTAGTTCTGCGGGCCGCGCTGGGCGATCTTGAGCGCGCCCAGGTGGTTGCCGAGCGCAGCGCAGCGCGCCAGCGGCCAGCCCTGCTCGAGGCCGAACAGCAGGGCCCCGCGCCAGGCGTCGCCGCAGCCGGTCGGCTCGATCACCGCCGCGGGCGTGACGGCGGGCACATGCTCGCGCTCGCCCTTCGTCCACACCTCGCAGCCCTCGGCCGCCAGCGTCACCACCAGGCCCTCGACCCGCTTCGAGATCTCCGCCAGGCTCCAGCCGGTGCGCTGCGACAGCATCTTGCCCTCGTAGTCATTGACCACCACCCAGCTCGCCAGGTCGACGAAATGCGCCAGCTCCTTGCCGTCGAACATCGGCAGGCCCTGGCCCGGATCGAAGACGAAGGGGATGCCGGCGGCCTTGAACTGCTCGGCGTGCTGGAGCATGGCGTCGCGGCCGTCGGGGGCCACGATGCCGAGCTTGATGTCGTCGCGCGCGGCGACCTTCGTGATGTGCGCCTGCTGCATCGCACCCGGATGGAAGGCCGTGATCTGGTTGTTGTCACGGTCGTTCATGATCATGGCCTGGGCCGTGAAGGTGTCGCCGACCTGGCGCACGAACTCGGTGCTGATGCCCAGCGAGCGCAGCCGCTCGATGTAGTCGGCGCCATCGCTGCCGACCGTCGCCATCGGCAGCGCGGTGCCGCCCAGGGCGTTGAGGCTGTAGGCGATGTTGCCGGCGCAGCCGCCGAAGTCGCGCCGCAGGCCGGGCACCAGGAAGGACACGTTGAGGATGTGCAACTGGTCCGGCAGGATCTGGTCCGCGAACCGCCCCTCGAAAGTCATGATGGTGTCGAACGCGAGAGAACCGCAAATCACTGCTGCCATGGAAGAGCCACTGGTTGGATTGAAGAAGCGAAAGGTCGTGGCGCTCAGGGATAGAGCGCCTCGAGACGAAAGCCGGCGACCGGCGGCATCGAGGCCGCCTCGGCGCCGCTGAGGCGAAGGGCCAGCGAGGCCGAGCGTTCGGCGCGCGCCGGCAGCACCGGCGGCGCACCGAAATCGGAAGGCATGAGCACGCGCCGCACCACGGCCCGCTCCTGGGTGTCGAGCAGCGACAACTCGACCGCGGGCATCGCCAGCGGCATGGTGGCGCTGTTGCGCACCGTGAAGCCGAGGTGGAAACCGTCGCCCTCCTTGTCGCGCGCGAACGAGGCGCCGTCGATCTTGATGTCGTTGATCTGCCGCAGGGCCGTCAGCGTGCAGCCGGTGACGCCGCACAGGGCGTCGAGCAGCGGCCGCAAGGCGGGCTGGCGGGCCGCGATCAGGTCGCGCTCCTGGTGCAGGACCTGGGCCAGCAGCAGCAGTGCGGCCAGCACGGCGGCGGCGACCAGCGAGCGCCGGACCGCGGGTCGACGCCAGCCGGCCTGGGCCTCGTCGAGGCCCAGGAACGCGGGCACCGGCTCGGCGTGAAGCGTTGCGCCCGATGCCGCGGCGACACCGCCCACACCCGGCTCGGAATCGCTCGCGGCCTGCACCACCGGCGCGAGCTCGGCTACGGCGGCGGCCTGTTCCTTGGCTTTGGCCCGGGCGATCTTGGCCGACTTGACGCGGGCGCGGCGCAGCGCCTTCTCGAGTTGCATGTGGCCGCTGTCGTCGGCCTCCGGCGGCGCACCCGCGCTGGCCAGGGCAGGACGCGAAGGCAACGTGAGATCGATGTCCGGGAAGGCCAGTGGCGGCGGCACCGGCGGCCGCACGGCCGTGCGGCCCTGGTCACCGAGCAGCAGCGAATCCGCATCGGGCCACGCCATGGGGCTCGCGGCGGAGAACACGCCAGCGGGGGTCAGCGGTGCCGGCCCCGAGGCCTGTTCGTCGTCGAAGAAATCGGACTCGGCGATGCCCTGCCCGGAAGCCCCGGCCGCTTCGACCGCCGCAGCCGCTGCTGGCTCCGGCTCCGGCTCCGCCTCGACGTGCGGCGGCGGCTCGCCCGGGTCCGGCTGCATGGGTTCCGGCGCCGCGTCCACAGGCGTGGAAGGGGCCTGCGGCGCCTCCTGCAGGTCGACGGTGGCGTCGAACACCTGGCTGCAGCGTCCGCAGCGCACCCAGCCGTCCGAGATGCGAAGCTGGTCCCTCACCACCTTGAAAGTGGTGTCGCACGCGGGGCAGCGGGTGACCAGGCTCATGTGGCGCCGATTGTATGGTTGCCAGGGGCAGCGGCCCCTGGCGCGCTACAGCCTGGCGGTCATCAGGATCCAGCCGTCCTCGCTGTCGCTGACTTCCAATGCCGCGTAGGGCGCATAGGCGGCTTTCAGCTCGTCGGCCTGGCGCTCGAGGATGCCGGCCAGCACCAGCGCCCCACCCGGCGCGACATGGGCGCAGAGCAGCGGGGCCAGCACCTTGAGCGGCGTCGCCAGGATGTTCGCCAGCACGACGTCGTAGCGGCCGGCCGATGCATCCGGCAGGCCGGCCTTCAACCGGACGCCGTTGGCGTCGGCGTTGAGTTCGGTCGACTCGACCGCAGCCGGGTCGATGTCCACCGCGTCGATGTCGGTGGCACCGTGCTTCGCCGCGCCGATGGCGAGGATGCCCGAGCCGCAGCCGTAGTCGAGCACGCGCCGGCCGGACAGGCCGCCGCGGGTGGCGATCCAGCGCAGGCACATGCGCGTGGTCGGATGCGTGCCGGTGCCGAAAGCCAGTCCGGGATCGAGCCGGATCACCTGGCGCGCCTGCGCCGGCGGCTCGTGCCAGGTCGGCACGATCCAGAACTCGGGCGTGATCTCGACCGGCGCGAACTGCGATTGCGTCAGCCGCACCCAATCCTGCTCGGGCACGTCGGCCAGGCCCAGCAGGCGGCACTCGGCAAAGAAGTCCTGCGCCTCGAGCAGCGCCGCCGCTTCGCGCGCCAGCGCCTCGGTGGCGAACAGCGCGATCACGCGCGAGCGCTGCCAGCCATCCTTCGGCGGCGGCATGCCGGGCTCGCCGAACAGGGCCTGCTCGGCGTCGGTCTGGGCGTCGGCGTCCTCGACCGATACGCTGAGCGCATCGAGCGCGTCGAGCGCATCGCTGACGGTCTCGACCAGGTCCTCGGGGGCCAGCAGGCGGAGTTCGAACATGGCTGGTCGCCCGCTCAGCGCTTGTGCGCCGCGAGCCACTCTTCCAGATAGTGGATGTTGGTGCCGCCGCCCATGAACTTGGCGTCGACCATCAGCTCGCGGTGCAGCGCGATGTTGGTCTGGATGCCTTCGATCACGGTCTCGTTGAGCGCCGTGCGCATGCGCGCCATGGCCTGCTCGCGGGTATCGCCGTAGACGATGATCTTGCCGATCATCGAGTCGTAGTTCGGCGGCACGAAGTAGTTGGTGTAGACGTGCGAATCCACGCGCACGCCCGGGCCGCCCGGCGGGTGCCACATCGTGATGCGCCCCGGCGAGGGCGTGAACTTGTAGGGGTCTTCGGCGTTGATGCGGCACTCGATTGCATGGCCGCGGACCTCGATCTGGCGCTGGGTGAACGGCAGCTTCTCGCCCGCCGCCACCATGATCTGCGTCTTCACGATGTCGATGCCGGTGGTGAATTCGGTCACCGGATGCTCCACCTGCACGCGGGTGTTCATCTCGATGAAGTAGAACTCGCCGTTCTCGTACAGGAACTCGAAGGTGCCGGCACCGCGGTAGCCGATCTTCTTGCAGGCCGCCGCGCAGCGCTCGCCGATCTTCTCGATCAGCTTGCGCGGGATGCCCGGCGCCGGCGATTCCTCGATCACCTTCTGGTGGCGGCGCTGCATCGAGCAGTCGCGCTCGCCGAGGTAGACCGCGTTCTTGTGCTTGTCGGCGAGGATCTGGATCTCGATGTGGCGCGGGTCCTGGAGGAACTTCTCCATGTAGACGGCCGGATTGTTGAAGGCCGCACCGGCTTCCGCCTTGGTCATCTGGATCGCGTTGACCAGCGCCGCCTCGGTGTGCACCACCCGCATGCCGCGCCCGCCGCCGCCGCCTGCGGCCTTGATGATGACCGGGTAGCCGATCGCCCGCGCGATCCGCTTGTTGGTGGCGGCGTCGTCGGACAACTCGCCCTCGGAGCCCGGCACGCAGGGCACGCCGGCCTTGATCATCGCCTGCTTGGCCGACACCTTGTCGCCCATGATGCGGATCGACTCGGGCGTCGGGCCGATGAACTGGAAGCCGCTCTGCTCCACCCGTTCGGCGAAGTTGGCGTTCTCGCTCAGGAAGCCGTAGCCCGGATGGATCGCCTCCGAGTCGGTCACTTCGGCCGCCGAGATGATGGCGGGCATGTTCAGGTAGCTCTGCGACGACGGCGCGGGGCCGATGCATACCGCTTCCTCGGCCAGCTTGACGTACTTGGCATCGCGATCGGCTTCGGAATACACCATCACCGCCTTGATGCCGAGTTCGCTGCAGGCGCGCTGGATTCGCAGCGCAATCTCGCCGCGGTTGGCGACCAATATCTTCTTGAACATGCTCACTCGATGATGAACAGCGGCTGGCCGTATTCGACGGCCTGGCCGTTCTCGCCGAGGATCTGGGTCACGGTGCCGGACTTGTCGGCCTCGATCTCGTTCAGGATCTTCATCGCTTCGATGATGCAGACCGTGTCGCCTTCCTTGACCTGGCTGCCGATTTCCACGAAGGCCGGAGCGCCCGGGCTGGAGGAGCGATAGAAAGTGCCGACCATCGGCGACTTGATCGCATGGCCGGTCGCCGCGGCCTCGGCTGGCGCAGCGGCGGGGACAGCAGCGGCCGGGGCAGCAGCGGCCGGCTGGGCGCCGGCTGCGGTTGGCGCGGACAGCGTCTGGACGTACTGGACCGGCGCGGCGACGCCACCCTTCACGATGCGGACCTTGCCTTCGGCTTCGGTGATTTCCAGTTCGGAAATGTTGGATTCGGACACCAGGTCGATCAGTGTCTTGAGCTTGCGTAGATCCATGGGACTCCAGCGCCGGCTTTGCCGGTCATTTGAATGTAACTCGCCTGAAGATCCGGTTATTTCGGCGTTTCAACGCCAACTACCGGATTTGTAGGGGCTGGATTCTAGCCGTGAACTAGGCCCGTCGCCATGCTTGAAGGTCGCCGGCGTCGAGCTTTCCCATTTTACGCGCCGCGATCGAGCCTCCCGCATCGATCACCAGGGTGAACGGCAGGCCACCCGCCGTGTTGCCCATCTGCTTGACCAGGTCGGTGCCCTGCAGCCCGGCCAGCCCGATCGGGTAGCTGACCGGCGTCCTGGCGAGGAACTTGCGCACGGCGCTGGGCTGGTCGATGGCCAAACCGACCACTTGCCAGCCGTTGCCGGCATTTTCACGAAAAAAAGCGTCGATCATCGGCATTTCCTCGACGCAGGGCGGGCACCAGGTGGCCCAGAAGTTGACCACCAGCGGCTTGCCGCGGAGGCTGTCGAAGACCACTTCGCCGCCCTCGGGGCGCTCGAAACGCTGAGCCCAGAAGGCCGCGTCGAGCTTCTCGCCGCCGCCCGCGCCACGGCGCTGGGTCCACCAGGCGCCGCCGACCCCGGCGGCCGCAGCGACCAGCGCCACGCCCCCATAGAGCCAGCCTCGGCGCGTCGGGCTCGAAGTCATCCGTTGTCCTTTTCTTTTTCCATCAGACGCCGCAGCGCCGCCAGGTTGCCGCGCGGCACCCGGCCCTGGGTGTCGGGCTTCAGCGCCCCACGCAGGTCGTCCAGGTCGTAGACCAGCAGGTGGACGCCGATCTCCTCGCCCAGCGCGCGGCTGGCGGCATGCACGCTGAGCGCCTCGACCTGCTCGCCGTGGAAGCCGGTGACCATCCGCGGCTCATAGTCGACGTGATGATCGATCAAGGCGATCTCGGCCGACTTGGAGTCGTCGCAGAACAGCTGGATATAAATGTCCGACAGCCGCGTCGCGGTGCCGTGCCAGACGGCGCCGCCGACATGGGGACGGAACTGCGCCATGCGCTCCATCCATTCGAGCGCCAGCAGGCGCAGCGCATGCAGCTCCTGCGGCTGGGTGTCGGCGCAGTAAAGTTGGATGTAGTCGCGGACTTCGGCCTCGACCTCATCGTTGTTCGGCAGCGCGGTGCGCGCGGGCAGCCCGAGATCGCGCACTGCCCGGCGCTTCGCGGGTCCGTATTCGAGCCCCTCCTCGACCACGAGGCGGGCCGCGGTGGCGGCGATTTCCTGCTTCGACGTGTCCATCGGTCCATTTTGCCCGGACTGCGCGGCTTGCATGCGGATGGCCCCTGCGCATCCCTAGAATCGACCGATGCACATTCACATTCTCGGCATCTGCGGCACCTTCATGGGCGGGGTGGCGGCACTTGCGCGCGAAGCCGGCCACCAGGTGACCGGCTGCGACGCCGGCGTCTATCCGCCGATGAGCGACCAGTTGCGCGCGCTCGGCATCGAGCTGATCGAGGGCTTCGGCGCCGACCAGCTGGCGCTCAAGCCGGACGTCTTCGTGGTCGGCAACGTGGTCTCCCGGGCCCGGCTGGCGGATGGCAGCCCCAAGTTCCCCCTGATGGAGGCCATCCTCGACGCCGGCGCGCCCTACACCAGCGGTCCGCAGTGGCTGGCCGAGCAGGTGCTGCAGGGACGCCACGTGATGGCGGTCGCCGGCACCCACGGCAAGACCACCACCACCTCGATGCTGGCCTGGATCCTCGAGCGCGCAGGCCGGGCGCCGGGCTTCCTGGTCGGCGGCGTGCCACTCGACTTCGGCGTCTCGGCCCGGCTGGGCACCGATGCAGCCGCCCCCTTCGTCATCGAGGCGGACGAATACGACACGGCCTTCTTCGACAAGCGCAGCAAGTTCGTCCATTACCGCCCACGCACCGCGATCCTGAACAACCTGGAATTCGACCACGCCGACATCTTCGACGACCTGGCGGCGATCGAGCGGCAGTTCCATCACCTGGTGCGCACGGTCCCCGGCCGGGGGCGGGTGGTGGTCAACGCCACCGAGGACAGCCTGCAGCGCGTGCTGGCCCAGGGCTGCTGGAGCGAGCTCGCGCGCTTCGGCGCCGGCGGCGAATGGCAGGCCGCGGGCCCGCACGACGCCTTCGACGTGCTGCGCGGCGGCGAGCGGGTCGGGCGGGTCGAATGGGCGCTGTCGGGCCTGCACAACCAGATGAACGGGCTGGCGGCGATCGTCGCCGCCGAGCATGTCGGCGTCGCGCCGGCCGCGGCGGCCGACGCCCTGGCCAGCTTTCGCAACGTGCGGCGGCGCATGGAACTGCGCGGCAGCGTGGAGCGCGCCACGGGGACGATCACCGTCTACGACGATTTCGCCCATCATCCGACCGCGATCCGCACCACGCTCGACGGCCTGCGCCAGAAGCTCGACGCCGCCGGGCACCGCCAGGACCGCATCCTCGCGGTGTTCGAGCCGCGCAGCAACACGATGAAGCTGGGCACCATGGCGGCCCAGCTGCCCTGGAGCCTGGAGGCCGCGGATCTGTCCTTCTGCCACAGCGGCGGCCTCGACTGGGATGCCGGCGCGGCCCTGGCGCCGATGGGCGCGCGGGCCCGCGTGGCGGATGCCATCGCGCCGCTGGTTGCGCAGGTCGCGGCGGCGTCCCGACCCGGCGACCACATCGTCTGCATGAGCAACGGCGGCTTCGGCGGCGTGCACGAGAAGCTGCTTTCGGCGCTGCGCGCGCCACAATGAGCGACTTATGCGCGCACGCCAACTGATCGAGACCCTGCAGCTGCAGCCCCACCCGGAGGGCGGCTGGTACCGCGAGATGTTCCGCTCTGCGGCCCAGGTGATGCCGGCCGACGGCCGGGCGGCGCGCGATGCGCTCACCACCATCTACTTCCTGCTCGAAGCCGGCCAGCATTCGCGCTGGCACCGGGTGCAGTCCGACGAGGTCTGGATCCATGTCGAAGGCGCGCCGCTGGCGCTGTGGACCAGCGACGCGGCCCTGCGCACACCGCCGGCCCATCTGCGACTCGGCCCGGTCGACGTCCACGGCACCCGGCCCCAGCACACCGTGCCGGCCGGCCAGTGGCAGGCGGCGCGGCCGATCGTCGGGCCGGCGGGCCCCGACTACACGCTGGTGAGCTGCACCGTCGGACCGGGCTTCGACTTCGACGACTTCGCCTTCATGCAGCCCGACGGCGACGAGGCGGCGCTGCTGCGCCACCACTGGCCGGATCTGGCGGCCCTGATCTGAGCCAGGCCGGCGCCGGCCCGGTGTTTCAGCCGCGGCGCTTCTTGACCGCCTGCGAGAGGATGTCCAGCACCTGGGTCGAATCCTCCCAGCCCAGGCAGGCATCCGTGATGCTCTGGCCGTATTCGAGCGCGTCGATCGGGTCCTTGCCGGGCGTGAACTTCTGCGCCCCGGCCTTCAGGTGGCTCTCGACCATCAGGCCGAACACGCTGTGGCTGCCGCCCGCGACCTGGTCCGCGATGTCGCGCGCAACCTCGATCTGCTTCTGGTGCTGCTTGCTGCTGTTCGCATGGCTGCAGTCGACCATCAGCTTGGGCGGCAGCTTGGCCGCCTCGAGGTCCTTGCAGGCCGCCGCGACGCTGGTGGCGTCGTAGTTGGGCGCCTTGCCCCCGCGCAGGATCACGTGGCAGTCGCGGTTGCCGTTGGTCTGGACGATCGCCACCTGGCCGTTCTTGTGCACCGACAGGAAGTGATGGCCGCGCGCCGCCGCCTGGATCGCGTCGGTGGCGATCCGGATGTTGCCGTCGGTGCCGTTCTTGAAGCCGATCGGTGCCGACAGGCCCGAGGCCAGCTCGCGGTGCACCTGGCTCTCGGTGGTGCGGGCGCCGATCGCGCCCCAGGAGATCAGGTCGCCGATGTACTGCGGCGAGATCACGTCCAGGAACTCGCTGCCGGCCGGCAGGCCCAGGCGGTTGATGTCGATCAGCAGCTGGCGCGCGATCCGCAGGCCCTCGTCGATGCGGAAGCTCTCGTCCAGGTAGGGATCGTTGATGAGCCCTTTCCAGCCCACCGTGGTGCGCGGCTTCTCGAAGTAGACCCGCATCACGATCTCCAGCGTGCCGGCGTGCTTGTCGCGCTCGACCTTCAGGCGGCGCGCGTAGTCGAGCGCGGCGGCCGGGTCGTGGATCGAGCACGGACCCATGATGACCAGCAGGCGGTCGTCCTTGCCGGCCATGATCTTGTGGATCGCATGGCGGGTGCCGGTGATCAGCGACTCGACCGGCGTCCCGGCGATCGGGAAGAAGCGGATCAGATGTTCGGGGGGAGGCAACACAGTGATGTCCTTGATGCGTTCGTCGTCGGTCCGGCTGGTTTTCTCGACGTTCGCGTACCAGGTGTCGCTGGGCGGGGCGGCTTTCGTGCTCATGTGTGCTTCCTTCGATGGGTCTGGGTGTCGGTGGGGCAAAAAAAAACCGCCGGTGCTTGGGGCACCGGCGGTTTTGGGAGGTTCTGCTGTCTGCTTGCTCTACTTGAGCGTCGCGCGCGCCTCTCGTCCGCCGGAAACCGGGAACCAAAAGAAGGCAAAGTAATAAGCGCGAGCTGCGGACATGGGAAAAGACTTTAGCACAGAAAAGGCCGGCGCCGGGCCGCCCCAAGGCGGCCTGCGGCCCCCTCGGGGGGCAGCGAGTACACGAAGTGACGGAGCGTGGGGGCCATTTCAGGCGGTACCGCCGACCGTCAGGCCATCGATGCGAAGCGTGGGCTGGCCGACGCCCACCGGCACGCTCTGGCCTTCCTTGCCGCAGGTGCCCACGCCCGAATCGAGCGCCATGTCGTTGCCGATCATGGTCACGCGCGTCAGCGCGTCGG
Source organism: Variovorax davisae (assembly GCF_030316845.1). GTDB lineage: Bacteria > Pseudomonadota > Gammaproteobacteria > Burkholderiales > Burkholderiaceae_C > Variovorax > Variovorax davisae. The sequence continues at coordinate 73,388 of NZ_JASZYS010000002.1, read as the reverse complement.
GGCCGTTGCCGACGATGGTCGCGCCCTTGACCGGGTACTGGATCTTGCCGTTCTCGACCCAGTAGGCCTCGCTGGCCGAGAACACGAACTTGCCGCTCGTGATGTCGACCTGGCCGCCGCCGAAGTTGGTGGCGTAGAGGCCCTTCTTGATGCTGGCGACGATTTCTTCCGGCACCCGCTTGCCGCCCAGCATGTAGGTGTTGGTCATGCGCGGCATCGGCGCGTGGGCATAGCTCTCGCGGCGGCCGTTGCCCGTCGGCTTGGCCTTCATCAGGCGGGCATTGAGCGAATCCTGGATGTAGGCCTTGAGGATGCCGTCCTCGATCAGCACGTTGCGCTGGGTCGCGTTGCCCTCGTCGTCGACGTTGAGCGAGCCGCGGCGGTCGGCGATGGTGCCGTCGTCGAGCACGGTCACGCCCTTGGCCGCGACCCGTTCGCCGATGCGGCCCGAGAACGCGCTCGACCCCTTGCGGTTGAAATCGCCCTCGAGCCCGTGGCCGATGGCTTCGTGCAGCAGGATGCCGGGCCAGCCGGGGCCGAGCACCACGGTCATTTCGCCCGCCGGCGCCGGCCGCGAATCGAGATTGGTGAGCGCCGACTTGACGGCCTGGTCGACGTATTCGGCGATGTGCGCGTCGTCGAAGTAGGCCAGGCCGAAGCGGCCGCCGCCGCCGCCCGAGCCGACTTCGCGGCGGCCGTTCTGCTCGGCGATCACGGTGACCGAAAGACGCACCAGCGGCCGGACGTCGGCCGCCAGCGTGCCGTCGGCGCGCGCCACCAGCACCACGTCGTACTCGCTCGCCAGGCCGGCCATGACCTGCGCCACCCGCGGGTCGCGCGAGCGGGCCAGCTGCTCGACCTTCTCGAGCAGCTTGACCTTGGCCGTGCTGTCGAGCGTGGAGATCGGGTCGATGCCGTTGTAGAGCGAGCGGCTGCCGGCGATCTTGCGCGCCGGCGCCTTGACCCGCGCGGTCTTGCCGGCGGAGGAGATGCTGCGCACCGTGCGCGCCGCATCGAGCAGCGAGGCCTCGGAGATGTCGTCCGAATAGGCGAAGGCGGTTTTCTCGCCGCTGACCGCGCGCACGCCCACGCCCTGGTCGATGCTGAAGCTGCCGGTCTTGACGATGCCCTCTTCCAGGCTCCAGCCTTCGCTGCGCGTGTACTGGAAGTAGAGATCGGCGTCGTCCACCTTGTGCGCTTTGATTTCGGCGAGCGCACGCGACAGGTGCGATTCGTCGAGACCGAAGGGCGTGAGCAGGAGGTTCTGCGCCGTGGCGAGGCGCTCGATGGTGGGTTCGCGGGAAATCATCGAGGCATTCTATGGCTCCCCCCCAGGTCGCGCTCACTTCGTGTAGCGCTCCCACCCCCTGCCGGGGGCAACACCCGCGGCCCGGCAAAGCCGGTGCCGCGGTGTTCCACCAACGGGCCTGGCTGCGCCGGCCGATAGAAGGCAGGCGCCGTGCTTGATCTGCGGCGGCGCGCAGCGCACGCCTGTTCGTGGGCAGTCGCGGAACCGGCTTCGCCGGGCCGCTGACTGCGCCCCCTGAAAGGGGGTGGGCGGCTACACGCAGTGAGCCAGCCTGGGGGTCAGCTTTGTATCAATCGCTTGGCGCGCGAGATGGACATGAGGATGCCCAGCCCCAGCCCCAGGGTGACCATGGCGGTGCCGCCGTAGCTGATGAAGGGCAGCGGCACCCCCACCACCGGCAGGATACCGCTCACCATGCCCATGTTCACGAAGGCGTAGGTGAAGAAGATCATGGTGACCGCGCCGGCGAGCAGCCGGGAGAACAGGGTCGGCGCGTCGAGCGCGATCGCCAGGCCGCGGAAGATCAGGAAGATGAAGGCGGCAATCAGCGCCAGGTTGCCGGCCAGGCCGAATTCCTCGGAATAGGCGGCGAAGATGAAGTCGGTGGTGCGCTCGGGGATGAACTCCAGGTGGGTCTGGGTACCCTGCATGAAGCCCTTGCCGCCGATGCCGCCGGAGCCGATGGCGATCATGCCCTGGATGATGTGGAAGCCCTTGCCGAGCGGGTCCTTGGTCGGGTCGAGCAGCGTGCAGACGCGCTGCTTCTGGTAGTCGTGCAGGATCTTCCAGTCGAAGCCGTTGGCGCACAGCTGGGACTCGAAGCCGACGATCAGCGCCACCGCGACGATGCCGATCACCACCGGCGGCACGATCAGCTTCCACGACAGGCCGGCGAAGAAGATCACCGACAGCCCCGTGGCCAGCACCAGCAGCGCGGTGCCGAGGTCGGGCTGCTTCATGATCAGGCCGACCGGCACCGCCAGCAGCAGCGTGGCGACGATGAAGTCGAGCGGGCGCAGCTGCCCCTCGCGGCGCTGGAACCACCAGGACAGCATCAGCGGCATCGCGATCTTGAGGATCTCGCTGGGCTGGATCACGACGCCGACGTTGATCCAGCGCTGGGCGCCCTTCTTGGTGATGCCGAACAGCGCCACCGCCACCAGCAGCGCCACGCCGAGGGTGTAGATCGGCACGGCGGCCATCATGAGGCGCTGCGGCGGCACCTGGGCCACCACGAACATGATGAAGGCGGCCAGCAGCATGTTGCGGCCGTGGTCGACGAAGCGGGTGCCGTGGTCGAAGCCGGACGAATACATGGTCAGCATGCCGGCGCAGCCCAGCAGCAGCACGGCAAAGGCGAGGAAACCGTCGAAGCCCTGGAACACGGGCAACAGGCGCCGCGCGAGCGAAGGTTGGTTGAAGACGGCCGACATGGGGTCGGGATTATCGCCGCCCGAAGGCCTCCGGATGGGCCCCAGGGCCAATTCCGGGCCCGGTTCCGGATAATCGCGGCATGCCGCCCACCACCCACCTGCTCTACCTCCACGGCTTCCGCTCCTCGCCCCGGTCGACCAAGGCCAGCCAGATGGCGCAGCGCGTGGCCAGAATGCACCCCAACCTGCACTGGTGGTGCCCCCAGCTGCCGCCCTCGCCGCGCGAGGCGGTCGCGCTCGTGATGCGGGGCATCGCCGGCTGGCCGCGCAGCTCGATGGCGGTGGTGGGCTCGTCCCTCGGCGGCTTCTACGCCACCTATGTCACGGCCACCACCTATTGCCGGGCGGTGCTGCTCAATCCGGCGGTGGACCCGGCGCGCGACCTGGTGCGCCACATCGGCGACCAGACCCTCTGGCACGACCCGTCCGAGCATTTCCATTTCCGCCCCGAATACATCGCCGAGCTGCGCGCGCTCCAGGTCGGGCCGCTGGACCGGCCCGAGCAGGTCTTCGCGATCATCGCCAAGGGCGACGAGGTGCTCGACTGGCGCGACATGACGGACCGCTACCCGGGCAGCCGGATCCAGCTGCTCGAAGGCGGCGACCACGCGCTTTCGGATTTCGAAACCCAGCACCTGGACGACGTTCTGGCCTTCATCGACCCGGTCTGAGCGGCCTGCGCCGCTGCCCATGGGAGAATCCGCGCCATGTTTGTATTGTTCGAAGAAGCCGGCAAATACCTGGGCGGCCGCGTCCTGTCGGAGGCCGAGGCCTCGGCCCAGGTCGAGCTCGAGACCGGCAAGCGGGTCAAGGTCAAGTGCGCCAACATCGTGCTGCGCTTCGAGAAGCCGGCGCCGGCCGAGCTGATCGCCGAGGGCCGCGCGCTGGCCGCCACGGTCGACCTCGACCTCGCCTGGGAATTCGCGCCCGAGGGCGAATTCGGCTTCGACGAGCTGGCGACCGAGTATTTCCAGGCCCGTCCGACGCTGGTCCAGCAGGCCGCGGCGCTGCTGGGGCTGTTCGACGCCCCGCACTACTTCCGCCGCGCCGGCAAGGGCCGCTTCAAGAAGGCGCCGGCCGAGATCATCCAGCAGGCGCTGGCCGCGATCGAGAAGAAGAAGCTGGTGCAGGCCCAGATCGCCGAATGGGCCGGCCAGCTGGCCGCGGGCGTCTGCCCGGCGCCGGTGCGCGAGCAGCTGTTCAAGATCCTGTTCAAGCCGGACAAGAACGCGCCCGAATACAAGGCGGTCGTCGACGCCGCCCGCGCCACCCAGCGCCCGCCGCTCGAGCTGCTGAAGCAGGCCGGCGCCATCGATTCGGCCTACCAGTTCCACTGGCGCCGCTTCCTGTTCGAGAATTTCCCGAAGGGCACCGGTTTTCCGGCGCTGCAGGCGCCGGCGATCGCCGACGAGCTGCCGCTGGCGGCGGTGCAGGCCTTCTCGATCGACGATTCGCAGACCACCGAGATCGACGACGCCCTGTCGGTCCAGGGGCTGGGCAGCGGCACCGTGGTGGTCGGCATCCACATCGCGGCGCCCGGGCTGGCCCTGGTGCCGGGCAGCGCCATCGACCAGATGGCGCGCGCGCGCATGTCGACGGTCTACATGCCGGGCCACAAGATCACGATGCTGCCCGACCACGTGGTCGAGGCCTACACGCTGCAGGAAGGCCGCGACTGCCCGGCCGTCTCGCTCTACGCCACATTCGACGAAGAGACGCTGGCGCTCCAAGGCACCGAGACCCGGCTCGAACGGGTGCCGATCGTCGCCAACCTGCGCCATGACCAGCTCGACACGGTGATCAGCCAGGAATGGCTGGAAGACGCCTCCGTCGGCGCCGCGGAGACCCCGGAGACGCTGGCGCCGCTGCGCGCACCGCTGTCCTTCCTGTTCCGGCTGGCGAAGCAGCTGAAGGCACAGCGCGAGGTGGTGCGCGGCAAGCCCGAGAACTTCAGCCGGCCCGACTACACCTTCCGCCTGCTCGGCAACGACGGCGAGCCGACCGGCAACGAACAGGTGCAGATCGGCACCCGCCAGCGCGGCGCGCCGCTCGACCTGATCGTCTCCGAGGCGATGATCCTGGCCAACAGCAGCTGGGGCGGATGGCTCGGCGAGCTCGGCGTCCCCGGCCTCTACCGCAGCCAGGCCAGCCTGGCGCCCGGCATCAAGGTGCGCATGGGCACGCGGGCGCTGCCGCACGCGGGCCTCGGTGTGAAGAGCTACGCCTGGAGCACCTCGCCGCTGCGCCGCTACACCGACCTCGTCAACCAGTGGCAGATCATCGCGGCGGCGCGCCACGGCAAGACCGCCGCGCTGGCGGCGCCGTTCAAGCCCAAGGATGCCGACCTGTTCTCGATCCTCTCGGGCTTCGACGCTGCCTACAGCACCTACAACGGCCACCAGGGCGGCATGGAACGCTTCTGGACCCTCAAGTACCTGCAGCAGGAAGGCATCACCGAGCTCGAGGCGACGCTCATCAAGGAGCTGCCGAACGGCGCCCTGGCGCGGGCCGACCAGCTGCCGCTGGTGTTCGAGGTGACCGGCACGCAAGGCCTGCAGCGCGGCGCGCGGGTGCGCGTGCGGCTCGGCGAGGTCGACGAGATCGCGCTCGACGTCCATGGCACGGTCATCGAACGGCTCGATGCCGCACCGGCCGATGCCGCCGCGGACGACAGCGGCGAGGACGAGGAAGAAGTCGCCGGGCCGATCGCCATCGCGGTCGACCTCGCCGACAGCGAGGCCGCGCCGGAGAACGCACCGGCATGAACCTGCGCGACCTCAGCACGCTGCAGATCGCGCTCGGCCTGTCGGTCGCCGCGCATGCCGCCTTGCTGGCGGTCCGCTTCGTCGACCCGCAGACCTTCAACCGGGTGTTCCAGGAGACGCCGCTCGAGGTGATCCTGGTCAACGCCCGGACCAACGAGCGACCCGACAAGGCGCGCGCGATCGCCCAGGCCTCGCTGGCCGGCGGCGGCGACCTCGAGCGCGGCCGCGCCACCAGTCCGCTGCCGCCCTCCACCTTCACCGCCATCGGCGATTCGATGGAGGACGCCCAGCGCCAGGTCGAGGCCATGCAGCAGCAGCAGATGCTGCTGCTGGCCCAGATCAAGCAGCAGCTGGCCAACATGCCGGTGCCCGACCCGCGCGCCAAGGGCAACCCGAGCGAGAGCGCGGCACGCGAAGAGAAGCGCCGCCAGCTGGTCGAGCTGCTGGCCGAGATCGAGCGCCGCGTCAACGAAGAGAACGCCCGGCCCAAGAAGCGCTACATCAGCCCGGCCACCCGCGAGGCGGCCTACGCGGCCTATGTCGACGCGCTGCGGCGCAAGATCGAGGTGCGCGGCACCGAGAACTTCCCCGAAGCGGCGGGCAAGAAGCTGTACGGCGAGCTGACGATGATGGTGACCGTCAACCACGACGGTTCGATCCTCGCGACCGACATCGTCGAGGGCTCGGGCGACCGCACGCTCGACCGGCGCGCCCAGGCGATCGTTCGCAGCATCGGCAGCTTCGGCAAGTTCACCGACGCGATGCGGCGCCAGACCGACCAGATCGTGCTGCCCTCGCGCTTCAAGTTCACCCGCGACGAGACGCTGGAGACCCAGCTCTCGTCCCGACAATGAGCGGACAGACCATGACCGACTTGTATTGCGTGATGGGCCACCCGGTCGAGCACAGCCGCTCGCCCTGGATCCATGCCCGCTTCGCCGAGCTGACCGGACAGCAGCTGGACTACGGCCGCCGCCTGGCGCCGCTGGACGACTTCGCCGGCGCGGTGGCGGCCTTCCGCGCTCAGACCACGGGAACGGCGCGCGGCTGCAACGTGACGGTGCCTTTCAAGTTCGAGGCGGCGGCCCTGTCGCAGCACCTGACGCCGCGCGCGGCGCTGGCGCAGGCGGTCAACGTGCTGAGCTTCCGCGACGACGGCGTGCACGGCGACAACAGCGACGGCATCGGGCTGGTCAACGACATCCGGATCCACGCGGGCGTCGCGCTGGCGGGCAGCGAGCTGCTGCTGCTGGGCGCGGGCGGCGGCAGCGCGGGCGTGCTGGGGCCGCTGCTCGAAGCCGGCCCGCGCCGGGTGGTGGTGGCGAACCGCACCCTGTCCAAGGCGATCGCGCTGGTGCAGCGGCATGCGGCGCTGGCCTTGCAGCATGGGGTCGCGCTCGAGGCGCAGGCGCTCGACAGCGTGCCGGGCCGCTTCGACGTGCTGGTGAACGCCACCGCTTCCAGCCTTTCCGGCGGCGAAGTGCCGGTGCCGGCCAGTGTGCTGAAGCCCGGTGCACTGGCGGTCGACATGATGTACGGCGCGGCCGCGGCGGGCTTCATGGACTGGGCCCGTGCCCACGGCGCCGTGCCGCGCGACGGCCTCGGCATGCTGGTGGAGCAGGCCGCCGAGGCCTTCGAGATCTGGCGCGGCGAGCGGCCGCCGACCGCTGCGGTGCTGGCCGAGCTGCGCGCCCTCGTCGAGGCCAAGTGATCGCCGCCCTGCGCTGGTTCGGCTGCGTGCTGATCGCGGTCTTCGCGCTGCAGCTGTTCTTCATCCTCCGGATCGCCGCGATGGCGGTGATCGACCCGCAGTCGACGACCTTCCAGCGCTCCGAGGCCTGGCAGCTCGCGACCCAGGGGCGCAGCAACGGCGAACGCGAATGGCGCCAGCAGTGGGTGCCCTACAGCCAGATCTCGGACAGCCTCAAGCGCGCCGTGATCGCCAGCGAGGACAGCGAATTCATCTACCACCAGGGCGTGGAGTGGGAGGCCATCGAGCGGGCCCGGCAGCGCAATGCCAAGGCCGAGGAGATCGCCGCCAGGCGCGCCGCCCAGCTGCGCGCGCGCGGCAAGGCGCCGCGGCCGGCACCATTGCGCGGCGGCTCGACCATCACGCAGCAGCTGGCCAAGAACCTGCTGCTGTCGGGCGAGCGCACGATGCTGCGCAAGGGGCAGGAGCTGGTGCTGGCCACGGCGCTGGAGACCTTCCTGAGCAAGGAGCGGATCCTCGAGATCTACCTCAACAACGTCGAATGGGGCGAAGGCATCTTCGGTGCCGAGGCGGCGGCGCAGCACTACTTCAGGAAGCCCGCCGCACGCCTCGGCGTCAACGAGGCGGCCCGGCTGGCCGTGATGCTGCCGAGCCCGAAGTTCTTCGAGCGCCGGCAGGGATCGGGCTATCTGGCGAGCCGCACGGCGACGATCGCCGCGCGCATGCCGGCGGCCGAATTGCCCTGAGGACGGCCCCGTATCATCGGACCATGTTGCTTGCAAAGTTCACGGGCTGGGGGTTGCTGGGCCTGATCCGGCTGCTCACCGGCGCCCAGGCGCGCTGGTGGGGCTGCCCGCCCAAGGCCGAGCAGCGCATCTACTTCGCCAACCACCAGAGCCATCTCGACCTCGTGATGATCTGGGCCGCCCTGCCCGAGGAGCTGCGCGGCATCACGCGGCCGATCGCGGCGCGCGACTACTGGGCCAACACGCCCTTCAAGCGCTGGATCACGACCGAGGTGTTCCATGCGATCTATGTCGAGCGCGGCGGCGCGGCGCCGGTGGTGCCGCCGGCGCCGCCCGAGCCACCTGCCGCGGTCCGGATCGAACCCTCGCTCGACGAGGCGCCCGACGCATTCGCCGCGGCCGAGCCTGCCGGCGCCCAGTTCGAGATCCCGCTGTCGCAGCCGGCGCCTGAACCGGAGCCTTCGCCGCTCGCGCCGCCGGGCAGCGCCGAAGCACTGGCGCCGCTGCAGCCGCTGATCGACGCCTTGCAGAGCGGCTACTCGATCATCATCTTCCCCGAGGGTACGCGCGGCCACACCGGTGAACCGCAGAAGTTCAAGTCGGGGCTGTTCACGCTGGCCCAGATGTTTCCCGAGGTCGTGCTGGTGCCGGCCTGGATCGACAACGTGCAGCGCGTGATGCCCAAGGGCGAGGTGGTGCCGGTGCCGATCCTGTGTTCGGTCACCTTCGGCGCCCCCGTCCGGCTCGAGGAAGGCGAGGAACGCCGGCCCTTTCTCGACCGGGCGCGCGAGGCCGTGGTGGCGCTGCGGAACGTCTAGATGAACCAGTACCTGCGCAACCTCTCCCCGACGCACCAGGTCGCGGCCCTGTTCGTGATCGTCTTCGGGCTGCTGTTCATCGTCAGCACCGTCGCCTTCATGCTGAGCTTCAGGGAGCGCCGCAACCCGGTCCACGACGAGATCTGGCAGCGCGAGCTGCGGCATTTCCGCGCCCTGCTGAGCACCACCTGGTTCATGGTGGTGGTGTTCTGGGTCGGCTGGGCACTGGGCGAGAAGGTGGCGACGCTGCTGTTCGCACTGATCGCCTTCCTCGCGCTGCGCGAATTCATCACGCTGTCGCCGACCCGGCGCGGCGACCACCGCAGCCTGATCCTGGCCTTCTTCGTGGTGCTGCCGATCCAGTTCTGGCTGGTGGCGACCGCGCACTTCGACCTCTTCACGGTGTTCATCCCGGTCTACGTGTTCCTCGCCATCCCGGTCGTGAGCGCACTGGCCGACGACCCGAGCCACTTCCTCGAGCGCAACGCCAAGCTGCAATGGGGGATCATGGTCTGCGTCTACGGCATGAGCCATGTGCCGGCGCTGCTGCTGCTGTCCTTCCCGGGCTACGAGGGCAAGAGCGCCTTCCTGGTCTTCTTCCTGGTGATCGTGGTCCAGAGCTGCATGCTGGTGCAGCACCTGGTGTCGCGGCGCAAGGCGATGCCGGACGAGAGCGCGCCGGCACCCGAGCGCCTGCCGGGCCTGCTGGGCGCGGTCCGGCATCGGCTGTTCATGCAGCCGCCCTTCGCCCCGAACGTGAGCCGCAGCTTCAACTGGACCAGCTGGGCGCTCGGCATGGCGATCGCAGGCGTGGTCGGCGGCCTGTTCTCCTTCATCACGCCGTTCAAGTTCGGCCAGGCTTTCGCGATGTCGCTGATCGCCTGCGTGGCCGGCTCGATGGGCCACCTGGTGATGAAGGCGCTCAAGCGCGATCGCGGCATTCCCAACTGGGGCCGGCGCGGCGTCGGCGTGACCGGTGCCAACGGCCTGCTCGACCGGGTCGATGCGCTGTGCTTCGCGGCGCCGGTGTTCTTCCACGCCGTACGCTGGTACTTCCAGGTCTGAACGCATGCGCATCCTCGGCATCGACCCCGGACTGCAGACCACCGGCTTCGGCGTGGTCGACGTCGACGGCCACGCGCTGCGCTACGTCGCCAGCGGCACCATCAGCACCCGCCACCTCGGCACGGGCGAGCTGCCGGCACGGCTGAAGGTGCTGTTCGACGGCATCGGCGAACTGGCGGCGCGCTACCAGCCCGACGCGGCGGCGGTCGAGATCATCTTCGTCAACGTCAATCCGCAGTCCACGCTGCTGCTGGGCCAGGCCCGCGGCGCCTGCCTCACGGCCCTGGTGACGCGCGATCTTGCGGTGTCGGAATACACGGCGCTGCAGATGAAGCAGGCCGTGGCAGGCCACGGGCGGGCCGCCAAGGCGCAGGTGCAGGAAATGGTCAAGCGGCTGCTGCATCTGCCGGGGCTGCCGGGCAGCGATGCGGCGGATGCGCTCGGCATCGCGATCACGCATGCCCACGTGGGCGCTTCGCTGGCGCGGCTCGGGCAGGCGACGGTCCTGGGGCGCAGCACCAGCGGGCGCTATCGGGACGGCCGGACGCGCTGAGATCTAGTCAGTTGAGGACAGAGCAAAAACTGCTGCGCAGTTTCTTGGTCTGTCCCGCAAGGTCTCAGAAAGCCCGCTCGGCGATCAGCACCGCAAAGAAGCCGAAGGCCGCCAGCAAGGTCCACTTGAGCACGATCCAGCCGAAGCGCCGGTACTTGAGCTGCCCGGTGCCGGCATAGAACGCGAACGAGACGCCGGCCGCCAGCAGCAGCAGCAGGATGGCCCAGCGGAACAGCAGCATCGGCGGCGCCGCGCTACCAGGCGCGCGCGACTTCGGCGAAGCCGGCCGGGGCCCGCTTCTCGTCGTCGAAGGTCACGACCTCGTAGGCTTCCGGATGGGCGAGCAGCTCGCGCAGCAGCTTGTTGTTGAGCGCATGGCCGGAGCGAAAGGCGCTATAGGCCGCCAGCAGGGGCCGGCCGATCACGTACAGGTCGCCCATGGCGTCGAGGATCTTGTGCTTGACGAATTCGTCGTCGTAGCGCAACCCGCCGGCATTGAGCACCTTGGTATCGTCCATCACGATCGCGTTGTCGAGCCCGCCGCCGAGCGCCAGGCCCTTGGAGCGCATGTACTCGACTTCCTTGGTGAATCCGAAGGTGCGCGCGCGCGCGATGTCGCGGCTGTAGGAGCCGCTGCCGAGGTCGAACTCGACCCGCTGGCCGGTCAAGTTGACCACCCGGTGGTCGAAGTCGATCTCGAAGCTGAGCTTGTAGCCGTGGTAAGGCTCGAGCCGCGCCCACTTGGCATCGGCGCCCTCGCCTTCGCGCACCTCGACCGGCTTGGTGACGCGGATGAAGCGCCGCGCCGCCGCCTGCGGCACGATGCCGGCGCTCTGCAGCAGGAACACGAAGGAAGAGGCCGAGCCGTCGAGGATCGGCACCTCGTCGGCCGTGATGTCGATCAGCAGGTTGTCGATGCCCAGTCCGGCGCAGGCCGACATCAAATGCTCGACGGTCTGGACCTTGGCACCGCCCGCCGAGACGGTCGACGCCAGCCGGGTGTCGGTCACCGACTCGGCCGTCATCGCGATCTCGACCGGCTCGGGCAGGTCGACCCGGCGGAACACGATGCCATGGTCGACCGGCGCGGGCCGCAGCGTGAGTTCGACCCGCTGGCCGCTGTGCAGCCCCACGCCAACGGCGCGGGTGATCGACTTGAGGGTTCGTTGGGACAGCACGGAGGCCATTTTAGAGGCGCGCGCCGTCCGCAGCGCCGCACGCCTCGCTATGTCCCCGATAGCCGTCACCCCGCCACGCCTCAGTCGGCCTGGCGGCGCAGGAAGGCCGGGATCTCGAAATCGTCCATGCCGCCCGACGACAGCGCATCGACCTTGGCCGCGGCCATGGTGCGGTTGGTGCGCCACACGCTGGGCACCGCCATGCCGTCGTAGTTCGGCTGGCTGGCGGCGTGGCCGGTGCCGGCGCCGAGGGTCGGCACGGTGAACGGGATGTTGTCGGTGCCGGTGCGGATCACTTCGAGCGTCGGTGCCTGGCGGCGTGCGTCCTGGCGCGACAGGCCGGTGGCGACCACGGTGACGCGCATCTCGTCGCCGAGGGCGTCGTCGTAGGCGGCGCCGTAGATCACGTGCGCGTCCGGCGAGGCATAGGCGCGGATGGTGTTCATCGCGAGCTTCGATTCGCTCAGCTTGAGCGAGGACTTCGAGGCCGTCACCAGCACCAGCACGCCCTTGGCGCCCGACAGGTCGATGCCTTCGAGCAGCGGGCAGGCCACGGCCTGCTCGGCGGCGATGCGGGCGCGGTCCGGGCCGCTGGCCGCGGCCGTGCCCATCATGGCCTTGCCGGGTTCGCCCATCACGGTGCGGACGTCCTCGAAGTCGACGTTGACGCCGCCGTACTCGTTGATGATCTCCGAGATGCCGCCGACCGCGTTCTTGAGCACGTCGTTGGCATGGGCGAAGGCCTCGTCCTGCGTCACGTCCTCGCCGAGCACGTCGAGCAGCTTCTCGTTGAGCACCACGATCAGCGAGTCGACGTTGGCTTCGAGCTCGGCCAGGCCCTGGTCGGCATTGGTCATCCGGCGGCCGCCTTCCCAGTCGAAGGGCTTGGTCACCACGCCCACCGTGAGGATGCCCATCTCCTTGGCGATGCGCGCGATCACGGGCGCCGCGCCGGTACCTGTGCCGCCGCCCATGCCGGCCGTGATGAACAGCATGTGCGCGCCGGCGATCGATTCGCGGATGTCGTCGATCGCGGCTTCGGCGGCGTCGCGGCCCTTCTCGGGCTTGCTGCCGGCGCCCAGGCCATTGGTACCGAGCTGGATCGTCTTGTGGGCGTTGCTGCGCGACAGCGCCTGGGCATCGGTGTTGGCGCAGACGAACTGCACGCCCTGCACGCCTCGCTCCATCATGTGCGCGACCGCGTTGCCGCCGCCGCCGCCGACGCCGATCACCTTGATCTGGGTGCCCTGGTTGAACTCTTCGATCTCGATCATTTCGATAGCCATTTTTCTGACTCCTTGAATTTGCAGTTGCCGTTTATTGATGAATGAATTTGTTGTGGGTAGCCGGTGAGCGCGGTCAGGGCGGAGGTCCGGTTCGCCGCCATCGCTCGTTGAAATGCAGCGGAGGACTGCCCCGCGCCAGCCAGAGACAGTGGGGGTTCATGTCAGAAGTTCCCCACGATGAAGTCCTTGAAGCGCCCGAACGCGGTCTTCACCGAGCCGTTCTTCTGCGCCACCTTGAAGCCGCGCAGGCGTGCATAGCGCGCTTCTTCGAGCAGGCCCATGACGGTGGCGGCGCGCGGCTGCGCGACCATGTCCGACAGCGCGCTCGAATATTTCGGAATGCCGCGCCGCACCGGCTTCAGGAAGATGTCTTCGCCGAGTTCGACCATGCCCGGCATCACGGCGCTGCCGCCGGTCAGCACCACGCCGGACGACAGCACTTCCTCGTAGCCCGACTCGCGCACCACCTGCTGCACCAGCGAGAAGATCTCCTCGATGCGCGGCTCGATCACGCCGGCCAGCGCCTGCTTGCTCAGCATGCGGGGGCCCCGGTCGCCCAGGCCCGGCACCTCGACCTGGGTGTCGGGGTCGGCCAGCAGCTGCTTGGCGTAGCCGTTCTCGACCTTGATGTCCTCGGCGTCCTTGGTCGGCGTGCGCAGCGCCATCGCGATGTCGCTGGTGATCAGGTCGCCGGCGATCGGGATCACGGCCGTGTGGCGGATCGCGCCGTTGGTGAAGATCGCGACGTCGGTGGTGCCGGCGCCGATGTCGACCAGCACCACGCCGAGCTCGCGCTCGTCCTCGGTCAGCACCGCCAGGCTGGAGGCCAGCGGGTTCAGCATCAGCTGGTCGACCTCGAGGCCGCAGCGGCGCACGCACTTGATGATGTTCTCGGCCGCGCTCTGGGCGCCGGTGACGATGTGCACCTTGGCCTCGAGCCGCATGCCGCTCATGCCGATCGGCTCCTTCACGTCCTGGCCGTCGATCACGAACTCCTGCGGCTCGACCAGCAAGAGGCGCTGGTCGCTCGAGATGTTGATCGCGCGCGCGGTCTCGACCACGCGGGCGACGTCGGCCGGCGTGACTTCCTTGTCCTTCACCGCCACCATGCCGCTCGAATTGATGCCGCGGATGTGGCTGCCGGTGATCCCGGTATAGACCCGGCTGATCTTGCAGTCGGCCATCAGCTCGGCCTCCTTGAGCGCCTGCTGGATGCTCTGCACGGTGGCGTCGATGTTGACGACCACGCCGCGCTTGAGCCCGTTGCTCGGCGCGATGCCGAGCCCGGCCAGCTTGAGCTCGCCGTTGGGCAGCACCTCGGCCACCACCGCCATCACCTTGGCGGTGCCGATGTCGAGGCCGACGACGAGATCTTTGTACTCTTTGGACATGTGCTTCCTCTGTTCGCTCTCTCTATTTTTTCTTCGGGTCGGCAACGACCGTCGTCACGCCACGCAGCCGCAGCGCGTAGCCCTCGTTGTGTCGCAGGTCGGCGCCCTCGACCGCCGCCACCGTGCGCCCGTACTGGCCCGCCACCGGCGTCACCGTGCGCAGGAAGCGCTGCGTGCGCACCACCACCTCTTCGCCCTGGCCGCGCCCGAGCTCGAGCACGGCGCCGGTGTCGAGCTGCGCCCGCCAGCTGCCGCGACCACTGAGCGTGAGCTCGTCGATCGCGAGGTCGTAGGGCTGGAACAGCGGCGCCAGCACGCGGTACATGCCCAGCACCTGGCCGGCCTGCTCGGACGGGCCGTCCAGCCGCGGCAGGTTGTCGTCGACTTCGGCCACGTTGGCTTCGAACACCTCGCCGAAGCCGTTGATCAGCTTCGAGCCGGCCTCGTCGCCCCAGTGCGCCACCGGCACGTGCTCGATCAGCGTCGCGCGCAGCTTGTTCGGGAACTCGCGCCGCACCACCGCCTTGCGCACCCATGGCACCGACTCGAAGGCGGCGCGTGCGCGCGCCAGGTCGACCGTGAAGAAATTGCCCGCCAGCTGCGGCGCCACGTTGGCGCGCAGGGTGACTGCGTTGTTGTGCGTGACCTCGCCGTCGACCTTGATGCCGGCCAGCGGGAAGAAGGGTTGGCGCAGCACCCACCAGCCGCCCGCCGCCAGCAGCATGAGCGCGAACAGCGCGAACACGAGGGTCGCGAGCACGTTCATGAGCTTGACGTCGAAGGGGACGGAGATGCTGTCGGCCATCAGTTCGCCTCGCTGCCGATCGGCGTTCCGAAATCGAGCGTGGCCGTCGCCAGCACGCGCAGGCAGAGGTCCTCGTAGGCGATGCCGGCGGCCCGCGCCGACATCGGCACCAGCGAGTGGCTGGTCATGCCGGGCGAGGTGTTCATCTCGAGCAGGAAGGGCTTGCGGTCGCTGGCCCGGATCATCAGGTCGGCGCGGCCCCAGCCGCGGCAGCCGAGCTGGTGGTAGGCGGCCAGCGCGATGCGCCGGATCTCGTGCTCTTCGGCGTCGGGCAGCCCGCTCGGGCAGTGGTACTTGACGTCATCGGTGAAGTATTTGTTCTGGTAGTCGTAGGCACCTTCGGGCGCGGCGATGCGCACCACCGGCAGCGCCACGGCGTCGAGGCCGCTGCCGAGCAGCGCGCAGGTGACTTCCTGGCCCTCGATGAACTCCTCGCACAGCACGTCGGCGTCATAGCGCACCGCCAGCGCCACCGCATCCTGCATCTGCGAGTAGCCCTCGACCTTGGTGACGCCGATCGAGGAACCCTCGCGCGGCGGCTTCACGATCAGCGGCAGGCCCAGCACGTCGGGCACGGCGTTGATCTGCTCGCGGCTCTGCTGGTCGAAGGCCAGGCGCACGTAGCGCGGCGTCGGCAGGCCGTCGGCCTGCCAGATGCGCTTGGTCATGACCTTGTCCATGGCCACGCTCGAGGCCATGACGCCGGAGCCGGTGTAGGGAATGCCGAGCAGCTCGAGGGCGCCCTGCACGGTGCCGTCTTCGCCGTGGCGTCCGTGCAGCGCGACGAAGCAGCGGGCGAAGCCCTCGCGCTTGAGATCGGCCAGCTCGCGCTCGGCCGGATCGAAGGCATGCGCATCGACCCCGCGCGAACGCAGCGCCTCCAGCACGCCGGTGCCCGACATGACGGAAATCTCGCGCTCGGCCGAGCTGCCGCCGAACAGCACCGCCACCTTGCCCAGGGCCTGGGGTTCCACGACGCTCACAGCGCCCTCCCTTCGCGCGTGAAGCGCTCCGACTGTTGCGGCGCCTGGGCGCCGATCTCGACCACCTTGGCCGGCACGGCGCCGATCGAGCCGGCCCCCATGCAGATCAGGACGTCGCCCTCGCGCGCGTTGTCCAGGATCGCCTGCGGCATGGCCGCGATCTCGTCGACGAACACCGGCTCGACCTTGCCGGCGACCCGCAGCGCGCGCGCCAGCGAGCGGCCGTCGGCGGCCACGATCGGCGCCTCGCCGGCGGCGTAGACCTCGCCCAGCAGCACCGCGTCGGCCTGGCCGATGACCTTGACGAAGTCCTCGAAGCAGTCCCGCGTGCGCGTGAAGCGGTGCGGCTGGAAGGCCAGCACCAGCCGCCGGCCCGGGAAGGCGCCGCGCGCCGCTGCGATGGTGGCCGCCATTTCGACCGGGTGGTGGCCGTAGTCGTCGATCAGCGTGAATTGGCCCTGACGGCCGCCGGGCAGCGGCACCTCGCCATAGCGCTGGAAGCGCCGGCCCACGCCCTTGAAGTCGGCCAGGCCGCGCTGCACCGCCTCGTCGGGCACGCTGAGCTCGACCGCCACCGCGATCACCGCCAGCGCGTTGCGCACGTTGTGCTCGCCCGGCAGGTTCAGCACGATGTCGAGGTCGGGCAGCGTGACGCCGTTGCGGCGCTGGGCCGTGAAGTGCATCTGCGAGCCGACCGCGCGGACGTTGACCGCGCGCACCTGGGCTTCCTCGCCGAAGCCATAGCTGGTCACCGGGCAGGACACCTGGGTCACGACCTCGCGCACCGCCGCATCGTCGGTGCACAGGATCGCGACGCCGTAGAAGGGCATCCGGTGCAGGAAGTCGACGAAGGCCTTCTTGAGCTTCGCGAAGTCGTGCCCGTAGGTCTCCATGTGGTCGGCGTCGATGTTCGTGACCACCGCCATCACCGGCAGCAGGTTCAGGAACGAGGCGTCGGACTCGTCGGCCTCGACCACGATGTAGTCGCCGCTGCCGAGCTGCGCATTGGCGCCGGCGCTGTTGAGCCGGCCGCCGATCACGAAGGTCGGGTCGAACCCGGCCGCCGCCAGCACGCTCGCCACCAGGCTGGTGGTGGTGGTCTTGCCGTGGGTGCCGGCGATCGCGATGCCCTGCTTGAGGCGCATCAGCTCGGCCAGCATCATGGCGCGCGGCACCACCGGGATGCGCTTCTCGCGCGCCGCCACCACCTCGGGGTTGTCGGCGTTGACCGCGGTCGAGGTCACGACCGCGTCGGCGCCCGCGATATGGGCCGCGTCATGGCCGACGAAGGTCGCGATGCCGAGGCTGGCCAGGCGCTTGAGGGTGGCGCTGTCGGCCAGGTCGGAGCCCGAGATCTTGTAGCCCAGGTTGAGCAGCACTTCGGCGATGCCGCTCATGCCCGAGCCGCCGACGCCGACGAAATGGATGTGTCGAATGGCATGCTTCATACGCGACCTCCATGGATCGACGCTTGCCACACAGCGGCAAGCGCAGCGAAGCCCGTTCGGGAGATGCCGCGGAACCGGCTTTGCCGGGCCGCTGGCGTCGCCCCCTCGAGGGGGGACGCGGCTACACGCAGTGAGCAAGCGACGAGGGTGGGCATCACTTCGCAAGCTCCTCGCAAGCGCGGACGACATGGTCGACCGCTTCGGTTTTCTGCATCGTCTTGGCCTTCACGGCGCGTTCGAGGAGCGCAGCGCGCCCGGTGTTCTGTAGCAATTCGGCCAGCAATTCGGGTGTCAGTTCGGTTTGTTGAACGAGCCAGCCACCGCCGGCGTCGACAAGGAAGCGGGCATTGGTGGTCTGGTGGTCGTCCACGGCGGAAGGAAAAGGCACGAACAGCGCTGCTGCGCCGACGGCCGCGATTTCGGTGACGGTGCTGGCACCGGCACGGGCGACGACCAGGTCGGCGTCGGCATAGGCCTGCGCCGTGTCGTCGATGAAGGGCGTGAGTTCGCCGTCGACACCGGCGGCGGCGTAGTTGGCGCGCAGCTCGTCGATCTGCTTGGCGCCGCTCTGGTGCGTGACCTGTGGCCGCTCGGCCGCTGCGATCAGGGCCAGCGCCTTCGGCACCACGGCGTTGAGCGCCCGGGCGCCGAGGCTGCCGCCGACCACCAGCAGCTTGAGCGGACCGCTGCGGCCGGCAAAGCGGGTCGCCGGGTCGCCTTGCGACAGGAAGGCGGCGCGCAGCGGATTGCCGACCCACTGCGCCTTTTTGATGACGTTCGGGAATGCGGTGAAGACGCGGTCGGCCACGCTCGCGAGCACCTTGTTGGCCAGGCCCGCGACCGAGTTCTGCTCGTGCAGCACCAGCGGCTTGCCGAGCAGTACGCTCATCATGCCGCCCGGAAACGTGATGTAGCCGCCCAGGCCGACGACGACGTCGGGCTTGACCCGGCGCACGACCGAGAGGCTCTGCAGGAAGGCGCGCAGCAGCCGCATCGGCAGCAGCGCCAGCGTCAGCGGTCCCTTGCCGCGCACGCCGCCGAACTGCACCGGCTCGAAGGCGAAGCCGCGCGGCGGCACCAGCTTCTCTTCCATGCTGCCGGGCGCGCCGAGCCAGTGCACCCGCCAGCCGCGCTCGCGCAGGGCCTCGGCCACGGCCAGGCCCGGGAAGATGTGGCCTCCCGTGCCGCCCGCCATGACCAATGCCGTCCTGCTCATACGCGGCCTCCGCGCATCAGCGGCGCAGTCGCGCCGCAGCGCTTCGCGTTGACCCCGTTTTGGCGAAACCGCATCCTCATACGCGGCCTCCGCGCATGAGGACGCGGTTTTCATAGTCAATGCGCAGCACCACCGCCAGCGCCACCACGTTCATCAGGATGGCCGAGCCGCCGAAGCTCATCAGCGGCAGGGTCAGGCCCTTGGTCGGCAGCGCGCCGAGGTTCACGCCCATGTTGATGAAGGTCTGGAAGCCGATCCAGATGCCGATGCCCTGCGCCACCAGCCCGGAGAACACGCGGTCGAGCGCGATCGCCTGGCGGCCGATGTGCATGATGCGGCGCGTCAGCCAGAGGAACAGCGCAATCGCCAGCAGCACGCCGACCAGGCCGAACTCCTCGCCGATCACGGCCAGCAGGAAGTCGGTGTGGGCCTCGGGCAGCCAGTGCAGCTTCTCGACGCTGCCGCCGAGGCCGACGCCGAAGACTTCGCCGCGGCCGATCGCGATCAGCGAGTGCGACAGCTGGTAGCCCTTGCCGAGCGCGTGCTCCTCGCTCCACGGGTCGAGGTAGGCGAAGATCCGCTCGCGCCGCCAGGGGCTGGTCGCCACGATGGTGCTGAAGGCCACCACGACCAGTGCCGCGATGACGAAGAACATGCGCGCATTGACGCCGCCCAGGAACAGGATGCCCATGGCGATCACGGCGATCACCATGAAGGCGCCCATGTCGGGCTCGGCCATCACCAGCATGCCGACCACCACCACCGCGATGCCCATCGGCAGCACGGCGCGGAAGAAGCGCTCCTTGATCTCCATCTTGCGCACCATGTAGCTGGCCGCATAGAGCACCATCGCCAGCTTGGCCAGCTCCGAGGGCTGGAAGCGCATGAAGCCCAGCGGCAGCCAGCGGCGCGCGCCGTTGACGTTGATGCCGACGTGCGGCACCAGCACCGCCACCAGCAGCAGCAGCGAGGCGACGAAGAGCCAGGGCGCGGCGCGCTCCCAGGTCTTCATCGGCACCTGGAAGGCCAGCAGGCCGGCGATCGCGGCGATCACCAGCGAGGCGGCGTGGCGCGTGAGGAAGAAGGTCGAGCTGTAGCCGGCGCGGGCGAAGCGCGGGCTGTCGGACAGCGCGATCGAGGCCGAATAGACCATCACCAGGCCCCAGGCCAGCAGCGCCACCGTGACCCAGACCAGGGCCTGGTCGAAGCCGAGCACACGCACCGGCGCCGCCTTGGTCTGCGTCATGCCGGCGTTGCCGAGCCGCACCGGCAGGTGCATGGGCAGGGCATCGATGCCGCTCTTGGCGCGGCTGAACCAGCCGCTGAAGCGGCCGGTCTTGTTGGGCGTAGCGGCGGTCGCGCTGCTCATGGCGCCTCCTGCGCGGGGGTCGACGGCAGGTCGGCCAGCGCCTCGACGGCTTCGCAGAACACCGTGGCCCGGTGCGCGTAGTCGCGGAACATGTCGAAGCTGGCGCAGGCCGGCGACAGCAGCACGGCATCGCCCGGGTGCGCGCGGCCGGCCGCCAAGGTCACGGCCTCGGCCAGCGAGGCGGCGCCCAGCAGCGGGATGCCGGTGGCCGCCAGCGCGGCCTCGATCAACGGCGCGTCGCGGCCGATCAGGACCACGGCGCGGGCGTACTGGGCCACCGGCGCGGCCAGTGGCGTGAAGTCCTGGCCCTTGCCCTCGCCGCCGAGGATCACCACCAGCCGGCGCTCCTCGCCGAGGCCCACCAGCGCGGCGGCGGTGGCGCCGACATTGGTGCCCTTGCTGTCGTCGAAGTACTCGACGTCGCCGACGATCGCCACCGGCTCGACCCGGTGCGGCTCGCCGCGGTATTCGCGCAGGCCGTAGAGCATCGGCGCCAGCTGGCAGCCGGCTGCGGTGGCCAGCGCCAATGCAGCCAGCGCGTTGAGCGTGTTGTGGCCGCCGCGGATGCGCAGCGCGTTGGCGGGCATCAGGCGCTGGAAGAAGATTTCTTCGTCCTCCGCGGCGGCGCCGCGCTTGCGCTTCTGCGTCTCATCGGCTTCGAGTGCGCGCACCAGCCAGCCCATGCCGTTCAGGCGCTCGATGCCGTAGTCCCCCGGCCGCAGCGGCATCGCCGCGCCGAAGGTGATGACGCTGCGCGCCACCTGGCCCCGGGCCAGCTTGACCGGCGCGGGGCGCATGGCCATGACGGCAGCATCCTCGCGGTTGAGCACCATCACGCCCTTGCGGCCGAAGACGCGTGCCTTGGCCGCGGCGTAGGCGGCCATGTCGCCATGCCAGTCGAGATGGTCCTGCGACAGGTTCAGCACGGTGGCGGCAGTCGGCTCGAAGTCTTGCACGCCGTCGAGCTGGAAGCTCGACAGCTCGAGCACCCAGACCTCGGGCAGGTCGTCGGCGTCCATCCGGGCCGCCAGCGTGTCGAGCAGGGTCGGGCCGATGTTGCCGGCCACGGCGACACGCTTGCCGGCGCGCTCGACCAACTGGCCGGTGAGCGCGGTCACGGTGGTCTTGCCGTTGGTGCCGGTGATGGCCAGCACCGCGGGCGTGTAGCCCTTGGGCGCCGGCGGCACGACCACCGGCTCGGCCAGCGGCGTGAACGAATCGTCGTCGTCGTCGGGCAGCACGGGGGCGGGTTCGGCCGCATCGGCCGCATCGGCCGACTCGGGCTCGGCGCTGTCGGGCACGGGCTCCGTGGGCACGGCCGGTTCCGGCGCCACGACCGCTTCGATCGCCGGCACTTCTTCGACGATGCGCAGGTCCGCCAGCGCGCGCGCGAACAGGTCCAGCTCGCCGCCCACCGGCAGGCCCATCGCCCGGGCCGCATCGACCACCGGCGCCACCGAGGCCGGCGACAGCCCCGGCGAGCGGTACACCGCGCGCACCGGTGTGCCTTCGACCAGCGCGGCCGACAGGGGTCCGCCGACGAAGACGACGCCGGGCAGCTCGGCGCGCAGGGCCGCCAACTGCGGCGGCGCTTCGCGGGTGTCGGCGACCGTGAGCACGGCGCCATGGCGCGCGCACCAGCGCGCCATCGCCAGGCCGGACGCACCGAGGCCGAGGACGAGGACGTGGAGGTCTTTCAGGTGGCGCATGGTGTCAACGCAGCTTCAGGCTGGACAGGCCGACCAGGCACAGCAGCATCGTGATGATCCAGAACCGGACCACGACCTGCGTCTCGCGCCAGCCGCTCTTCTCGAAGTGATGGTGCAGCGGCGCCATCTTGAGCACCCGCCGGCCCTCGCCGAAGCGCTTCTTGGTGTACTTGAAGTACGCGACCTGGGCCATCACCGAGATCGCCTCGACCACGAAGATGCCGCCCATCACGAAGAAAACGATCTCCTGGCGCACGATCACGGCGATGGTGCCGAGCGCGCCACCGAGCGCCAGCGCGCCGACGTCGCCCATGAAGACCTGCGCCGGATGGGTGTTGAACCAGAGGAAGGCCAGGCCGGCGCCGGCCATGGCCGAGCAGAAGACCAGCAGCTCGCCGGAGCCCGGGATGTGCGGGAACAGCAGGTAGCGCGAATAGACCGCGCTGCCCGTGACATAGGCGAACACGCCGAGCGCCGAGCCGACCATGACGACCGGCATGATCGCCAGACCGTCGAGGCCGTCGGTGAGGTTCACCGCGTTGCTGGCGCCGACGATCACCAGGTAGGTCAGGATCACGAAGCCGATGCCGCCGAGCGGATAGCTGACTTCCTTGAAGAAGGGCACCAGCAGGTTGATCTTGGGCGGGAAGTCGAGGTCGAAGCCCGAGCGCACCCAGGCGTAGAACAGTTCGAGCACGCGCCAGTTGGAACTCTCGGAGATGCTGAACAGCAGGTAGAAGGCCGCCACCAGTCCGACCACCGACTGCCAGAAGTACTTCTCGCGCGAACGCATGCCCTCGGGGTCCTTGCGCACCACCTTGCGCCAGTCGTCGACCCAGCCGATGGCGCCGAAGCCCAGCGTGACCCACAGCACGATCCAGACGAAGCGGTTCGAGAGGTCGAACCAGAGCAGGGTCGAGAAGGCGATCGAGAACAGCACCAGCACGCCGCCCATGGTCGGCGTGCCGCTCTTGGTCAGGTGCGTCTCCATGCCGTAGCTGCGCACCTGCTGGCCGATCTTGAGCGCCGTCAGGCGCCGGATCACGAAGGGGCCGGCGGCCAGGCCGAGCAGCAGCGCAGTCAACGAGGCCATGAGGGCGCGGAACGTCAGGTACTGGAACACCCGCAGGAAACCGAAATCCGGCGACAGGCTTTGCAGCCACAGGGCGAGGCTCAGCAGCATGGGCGGAACCTCGGCGCGAACGGGGGCATGGGCGAACGGGCCTCGATGCGCGACTCAAGCGCCATGACCGGCCTCCTTGTCTTGTTGTTGTTGTTGCGATTCGGCCCAGCCGGCGGCGGCCTGGACCACGCGCTCCATCTGCATGAAGCGCGAGCCCTTGACCAGCATGCTGCCGGCCAGCGGCAGCTGCGCCCGCACGGCGGCGTTGAGCGAATCGATGTCGTCGAAATGGCGGCCCGCGGCCGCACCGCCCTGGAAGGCCGCGATGCTGTGCGCCGACTCGCGGCCGATCGCGTACACCGCGTCGATGCCGCGCTCGCGCGCCCGCTGGCCGACCTCGGCATGGAACTGCGGCCCCTGGTCTCCGACCTCGCCCATGTCGCCGATCACCAGCAGGCGCGGGCCCGGCAGCGCGGCCAGCACGTCGATCGCGGCCAGCATCGAATCGGGATTGGCGTTGTAGGTGTCGTCGACCAGCGTGATCGCCCGTCCGTCGGCCAGCCGCAGCGCGATCGCCCGGGAGCGGCCCTTGACCGGCTCGAAGGCGGACAGCCCTTCGGCGATCCGGTCGAGCGAGACGCCGCTGGCGAGCGCGCAGGCGATGGCCGCCAGCGCATTGATGACGTTGTGGCGCCCGGCGATGCCGAGCCCGAAGCGCAGCTCGCCCAGCGGCGTGCGGGCCTCGACCCGCCAGGCCCCATCGGCCCAGTCGGCGGACACCAGGGCGATGTCGGCATCGGCCTGGTCGCCGAAGCTCAGGCAGCGGCGCGACGCCCCGCGATGGGCGATCTCGCGCCACAGCGGCGCGAAATCGTCCGCATGCGGGAACACGGCCGTGCCTTGCGGCGGCAGGGCCTCGAAGACCGCGCCGTTCTCGCGCGCCACCGCCTCCACCGTGGCCATGAACTCCTGGTGCTCGCGCTGGGCGTTGTTGACCAGCGCGATGGTCGGCCGCGCGATCCGCGCCAGCCGCGCGATCTCGCCCGGATGGTTCATGCCCAGCTCGACCACCGAGCGCTGGTGGCGCGCACGCAGCCGCAGCAGGGTCAGCGGCACGCCGATCTCGTTGTTGAAATTGCCGGCCGTGGCCAGCGCGCCCTCGCCGCAGGCCGCGCGCAGGATCGACGCGATCATCTGCGTCACGGTGGTCTTGCCGTTGCTGCCGGTGACGGCGATCAGCGGCAGCTCGAACTGGGAGCGCCAGCCCGCCGCCAGGGCGCCGAGCGCGGCCAGGCTGTCGGGCACTTCGAGGCCCGCCAGGCCGGCGGCCTCGAGGCCGCCATGGGCGATCGCGGCCACGGCGCCGCGCGCCCGGGCATCGCCCAGGAACTGGTTGGCGTCGAAGCGCTCGCCCTTCAGCGCGACGAACAGGTCGCCGGCCGCGAGGCTGCGGGTGTCGGTGTGGACGCGCAGGATCGGCGTCGCCGGATCGCCGACCAGCCGGGCGCCCGGAATCCAGGCCAGGGCCTGGCCGAGCGTCATCATGGGGGTCGCAGCCTGCGCGACGGTCATGCGCCGCTCCTTGCCGTGAGCGCATCGAGCGCATGCGCGCGGTCCGAGAACGCGATCCGCTCGCCGGCGATTTCCTGCCAGGCCTCGTGGCCGCGGCCCGCGAGCAGCACCACGTCTTCCGGCCGCGCCTGGGCCAGCGTCTCGGCGATCGCCCGGGCCCGGTCGGGCTCGACCTGCGCCGCTTCGGGCCGCGCCAGCCCGAGCAGGATCTGGCTGATGATGGCCGACGGCTTCTCGCTGCGCGGGTTGTCGCTGGTGACGACCACGCGGTCGGCCTGCGTCTCGGCCACGGCGGCCATCATCGGCCGCTTGGCGCTGTCGCGGTCGCCGCCGCAGCCGAACAGGCACCACAGCGCGCCGCCGCGCTGGCGTGCCAACGGGCGCAGGCCGGCCAGCGCCTTGTCGAGCGCATCGGGCGTGTGGGCATAGTCGACCACCGCCAGCGGCCGGCCGGGCAGGCTCAGGCGCTCCATGCGGCCCGGCACGCTGTCGAGCCCGGTGCAGGCCCGCACCGCCGCTTCGAGCGGCAGGCCGAGCGCACGCAAGGCGCCGATCACGCCGAGCAGGTTGGCGACGTTGTACTGGCCGATCAGCGAGGTGGCCAGGCGCTGGGCCGGCGCGCCGTCCTCGACCACCGAGAAGGTCAGGCCTTCGGCGTCGTAGCCGATGTCCTGCGCCTTCAGCCGGGCCGGGGCGCCGGCGGCCGAGACGGTCCAGACGTCGAGCGCGCCGACGCCCTGCTCGACCAGGCCGGCCACCAGCGACGCGCCATGGAGGTCGTCGATGTTGACCACCGCGGCGCGCAGGCCGGGCCAGCGGAACAGCTCGGCCTTGGCCTGCCAGTAGGCCTCCATGCTGCCGTGGTAGTCCAGGTGGTCCTGGGTGAAATTGGTGAACACCGCCACCGTGATCCGGCTGCCGTCGAGCCGGCGCTCGGCGATGCCGATCGACGAAGCCTCGATCGCGCAGGCACCGAAGCCGCGCTCGACGAAGCCGCGCAGTTCGCGCTGCAGCATGACGGGGTCGGGCGTCGTCAGGCCGGTGTAGGTCAGATCGGGCGGCACGCCGATGCCCAATGTGCCGACCACGGCGCAGGGCGAGCCCACCGCATCGGCGGCTTCGGACGACAGCGCCTGCGCCAGCCACCAGGCGGTCGAGGTCTTGCCGTTGGTGCCCGTGACGGCGATCAGGTCCATGCTGGCCGAAGGGGTGTCGTAGTAGGCGGCCGCGATCGGGCCGGTCGCGGCCTTGAGGCCGGCGTAGGTGGCGATCGCCTCGCCCTCGAAGCCGAAGGCCGCGCTGCCCTCGTGCTCGACCAGGCAGGCCGAGGCGCCCTGGGCCAGCGCGCCGGCGACGAAGCGCCGGCCGTCGGTCGCCGCGCCGGGCCAGGCGATGAAGCCATCGCCGGCGCCGACCGCGCGGCTGTCGGCGTGCAGCGCGCCGCGCACGCGCGAACGCAGCCAGCGGGCGGCTTCGGCGGGGTTGTGCAGCGTCGTCACGCTCATCAGAAGCTCTCTTCCACACCCTTGGTCACGACCAGGGGTTTGACTGCCAGATCGGGCGCCACGTTCATCATGCGCAGGGTCTGCTGCACGACTTCGCTGAACACCGGCGCCGCCACCAGGCCGCCGAAGTACTGGCCGTTGCTGGGCTCGTCGATCATCACCGCGACGATGATGCGCGGCTTCTCGATCGGGGCCATGCCGGTGAACCACGAGCGGTACTGCTTGCTCGCGTAGCCGCGGCCGACCTGCTTGTGCGCGGTGCCGGACTTGCCGCCCACCGAATAGCCGACGGTCTGCGCCAGCGGCCCGGTGCCGCCCGGGCCGGCCGCCATCTGCAGCATCTTGCGCACCGCCAGCGCGTTCTGGGCCGAGAACACCTTGACGCCGACCGCCGGCTCGGTGCTCTTGAGGATGGTCGCCGGAATGACGTCGCCGTCGTGCGCGAACGCGGTGTACGAGTGCGCCATCTGGAACAGCGACGCCGACAGGCCGTAGCCGTAGGCCATCGTGGCCTGCTCGACCGGCTTCCACGACTTCCAGGGCCGCAGGCGGCCGGTGACGGCGCCCGGGAACTGGATCTGCGGCTTCTGGCCGTACCCGAGCGCGGTGTAGGTGTCCCACATCTCGCGCGGCGCCATTTTCTGGGCGATCTTGAGCGCGCCGATGTTGCTCGACTTCTGGATCACACCCTCGACCGTCAGCGAACCGTAGTTGTGGGTGTCGCTGATCGTGAAGCCGCCCAGGCTCATGCGCCCGGGCGCGGTGGAGATCACCGTCTGCGGCGTCACGCGGCCAGCCTCCAGCGCCATGCCGACCGTGATCGGCTTCATGGTCGAGCCGGGCTCGAAGGTGTCGGTCAGCGCCCGGTTGCGCAATTGTTCGCCGGTCAGGTTCTGGCGCCTGTCGGGCACGTAGCTCGGGTAGTTGGCCAGCGCCAGCACTTCGCCGGTGATGGCATCGAGCACCACCACGCTGCCGGCCTTGGCCTTGTGCATCGTCACGGCGTCGCGCAGCTTCTGGTAGGCGAAGAACTGCACCTTGCTGTCGACGCTGAGCTGGATGTCCTTGCCGTCCACCGGCGGCACCTGCTCGCCGACCCCCTCGACCACCCGCCCCAGGCGGTCCTTGATGACCCGGCGCGAGCCGGCCTTGCCGCCCAGGTCCTTGTTGAAGGCCAGCTCGATGCCTTCCTGGCCGTGGTCCTCGACATTGGTGAAGCCGACCACGTGCGCCGCCGACTCCCCCTCGGGGTACTGGCGCTTGTATTCCTTGCGCTGGTAGATGCCCTTGATGTTGAGCGCGGCGATCTGCTTGGCGATGGGCTCGTCGACCTGGCGCTTGACCCAGACGAAGGTCTTGTCCTCGTCCTCGAGCTTCTTGTCGAACTCCTTTTGCGGCATCTCGAGCAGCTTGGCCACCTGCCTGAGCTTGGCCTTGACCTCGGGGTCGTCGCGCTCGATGTCCTCGGGGATCGCCCAGATGCTCGGCGCCACCACGCTGGAGGCCAGCAGCAGGCCGTTGCGGTCGAGGATCCGGCCACGGTTGGCCGGCAGTTCCAGCGTGCGGGTGAAGCGGACCTCGCCCTGGCGCTGGAAGAAGGCGTTGTCGAGCACCTGCACGTAGGCGGCGCGGGCGGCCAGCAGCGCGAAGCCGCCGGCAATCGCGGCGACGATGAACTTGCTGCGCCAGACCGGCGTCTTGCTCGCCAGCAGCGGGCTGGTGGTGTACTGGACGCTGCGGCGTGGCATCAGTGCGCTCCCTTCGACGGTGCGGCGCGGCCCGCCGGCGCGGCGGGCGCGGGCGCCACCACGGCCGGGATCACGCTGCCGTCGGCGCGCACGTACTGCGTGATGGCCGGCGTCGTGGTCCGCATCTTGAGCTGCTCCTTGGCCAGCTTCTCGACCCGCAGCGGCGTGGCCTGGGCCCGCTTCTCGACCTGCAGCCGGTCACGGTCGAGTTCCAGCCTGCGGGCCTCGAGCTCGATGCGGTGCAGCTCGGTGAAGAGCTGGCGCGACATGTACTGGGTATGGACGAGGTACATCGCCGAGCCCAGCACGGCGATCAGCAGCAGCAGGTTGAGGCGGGCCATGTCAGAGCCCCTCGCTCGTACGTTGGGCGATGCGCAGGATGGCGCTGCGCGAGCGCGGATTGCCCTCGACCTCGGCCTTCGAAGGCTTGACCCGCGCCAGGGCCTTCAGCTTCATCGCCTTCGGCGCCGCGAAGGGCGCACGGCGGTCGTAGACCTCCTTCGAATGCTGGGCGATGAACTGCTTCACGATCCGGTCTTCCAGCGAATGGAAGCTGATCACGGCAAGCCGCCCCCCGGGCTGCAGCACGGCCAGGCTCGCCTCTAGCGCCTGTTGCAGCTCTTCAAGCTCGGCGTTGATGAAAATCCGAAGAGCCTGAAATGTGCGCGTTGCAGGGTTCTGGCCCGGCTCGCGGGTTTTGACCGCGCCAGCCACGAGCTCGGCCAGCTCGGCGGTGGTTGAAACTGGGCCCCGTTCTTGTCGGCGAGCAACAATCGCCTTTGCAATCTGAACAGCAAACCGTTCTTCGCCATAGTCACGAATCACCTCCGCAATCTGTTGCTGCTCGGCTGTCGCGAGCCATTCGGACACGCTCTCGCCGCGCGTGGTGTCCATGCGCATGTCGAGCGGTCCGTCGAAACGAAAAGAAAAACCCCGTGCGGGGTTGTCGATCTGGGGAGAGCTGACACCGAGGTCCATCAGCAGGCCTGCCACGCTGGCGCGCGGCAGTTCGCCCAGGTCCCTGAAGCCCTGGTGGCGGATGGAAAAACGCGCATCCTCGATGCGCGCTGCTTCGGCCACCGCTTCCGCGTCCTTGTCGAACGCGATCAGCCGGCCCGAAGGCCCCAGCCTCGCGAGGATCGCGCGGGCGTGGCCGCCGCGTCCGAAGGTGGCGTCCACGTAGGTGCCCGCGCCCTCCGAGGTCTCGGGGAAAAGTGCATCCACCGCTTCCTTCAACAAGACGGTGGTGTGGGTCCACGGCTGTTCCACTGCGCGCCTCAGAACGAGAAGTCCTGGAAAACGTCCGGCATCTGGCCCTGGGTGGCCTCGGCCTCCTTGGCATCGTAGGTCGCCTTGTCCCAGAGTTCGAAGTGGTTGCCCATGCCGAGCAGCAGGGCATCGCGCGAGATGCCGGCAGCGGCGCGCAGCTCGGGCGAGACCAGCACGCGGCCGGTGCCGTCCATGTCGACGTCCATCGCGTTGCCGAGGAAGACCCGCTTCCACCACTGCGCCGACATCGGCAGCGCGGCGATGCGCTCGCGGAACTTCTCCCACTCCGGGCGCGGGAACAGCATCAGGCAGCCGTGCGGATGCTTGGTGAAGGTGAGCTGGCCGCCGGCGGTCGCGCTCAGGACGTCACGATGCCGGGTCGGCACGGAGAGCCGCCCCTTGGCATCCAGACTGAGCGATGAAGCGCCTTGAAACACGACCACGAGACCCCGGTGGTGAGAATGGCCGCGAGGCCCGAATCAGGCCTCGCTCGACACTTTTTCCCACTTAACTGCACTTTTTTCCACTGTAGCAGGAAACGCCTACTGCGCAACCGGGGGTCGGGGGTATTTTTTGTAATGGAATCAACGACTTAGCGGTGTTTTCGCACCAACGAAAACACCGAATTCCGTTGCAAATGAAGCACTTAGCTCACGCACTGAATGTGTTGCGTGAAGCCCAGGCCGGGTGAGCGCCCGCTACAGGATGAAGCGAGAGAGGTCCTCGTCGTGACTTAGTGCCTGGAGGCGCTCGTCGACATAGGCGGCGTCGATGCGCACCGCCTGCCCATCCAGCTTGGCGGCATCGAAGCTGACTTCGTCGAGCAGGCGCTCCATCACGGTCGACAGGCGGCGGGCGCCGATGTTTTCGGTCCGCTCGTTGACCTCGAAGGCGATGCTCGCGAGCCGCGTGATGCCCTCGGCCGTGAACTCGAGCGTGACGCCCTCGGTCGCCAGCAGGGCCTGGTACTGCTTGACCAGCGAGGCCTGGGTCTGGGTCAGGATGCTCTCGAAGTCGGCCACCGACAGCGACTGCAGCTCGACCCGGATCGGGAAGCGCCCCTGCAGCTCGGGGATCAGGTCGCTCGGCTTGCTCAGGTGGAAAGCGCCGCTGGCGATGAACAGGATGTGGTCGGTGCGCACCACGCCGTACTTGGTGCTCACCGCCGTGCCCTCGACCAGCGGCAGCAGGTCGCGCTGCACGCCCTGGCGCGAGACATCGGCGCCCTGCGCCTCGCTGCGGGTCGCCACCTTGTCGATCTCGTCGATGAAGACGATGCCGTTCTGCTCGGCGTTGTGGATCGCCTGGCTGCGGATCTCGTCCTCGTTGACCAGCTTGGCGGCCTCCTCGTCGATCAGCAGCCGCATCGCCTCGGCGATCTTGAGCTTGCGGGTCTTGCGCTTGGCCTGCCCCAGCTGGCCGAACATGCCGCGCAGCTGCTCGGTCATTTCCTCCATGCCGGCCGGCCCCATGATCTCGAGCGGCTGGCGGGTCTCGGCCAGGTCGATCTCGATCTCCTTGTCGTCGAGCGCGCGCTCGCGCAGCTTCTTGCGGAAGGCCTGGCGGGTCGGGCTGGCGCCATCGCTGGCCGCGCCGTCGGGCAGCCGCGCCGGCGGCAGCAGCACGTCGAGGATGCGCTCCTCGGCCGCATCCTCGGCCCGCATGCGGACCTTGGCGCTCTCGGCTTCGCGGGTCTGCTTGATCGCGATCTCGGCCAGGTCGCGGATGATCGAATCGACGTCCTTGCCGACGTAGCCGACCTCGGTGAATTTGGTGGCTTCGACCTTGATGAAGGGCGCGTCGGCCAGCCGCGCCAGACGGCGCGCGATCTCGGTCTTGCCGACCCCGGTGGGGCCGATCATGAGGATGTTCTTGGGCGTGATCTCGGCGCGCAGCTTCTCCTCGACCTGCTGGCGGCGCCAGCGGTTGCGCAGCGCGATCGCGACCGCGCGCTTGGCCTGGGGCTGCCCGACGATGTGGTGGTCGAGCTCGGAGACGATTTCCTGGGGGGTCATGGACATGGAGGGGCTCGCGATTCTCAGAGGGTCTCGACCGTGTGGTGCATGTTCGTGTAAATGCAGAGTTCGCCGGCGATCTCCAGCGATTTCTTCACGATTTGCTCGGCGGGTAGATCGGAGTTGTCGAGCAGCGCCTTGGCCGCGGCCTGCGCGTAGGCGCCGCCGGATCCGATCGCGATGATGCCGTTCTCGGGCTCCAGCACGTCGCCGTTGCCGGTGATGATCAGCGAGGTGGTGGCGTCGGCCACCGCCAGCATGGCCTCCAAGCGGCGCAGCACGCGGTCGGTGCGCCAGTCCTTGGTCAGCTCGATGGCGGCGCGCGCCAGGTGCCCCTGGTGCTTCTCGAGCTTGGCCTCGAAGCGCTCGAACAAGGTGAAGGCATCGGCGGTGGCGCCGGCGAATCCGGCCAGCACCTTGCCGTGGTAGAGCCGGCGCACCTTGCGCGCCGTGCCCTTGATGACGATGTTGCCCAGCGTGACCTGGCCGTCGCCGCCGATGGCGACCTGGTCGGCGGCCCCGGCGAGCTTGCGGCGGACGCTGACGATGGTGGTTCCGTGAAATTGTTCCATCGAAGCAATTTCAGGGCGAAAGGCCCGATCTCAACCCCCGGCAGGCGCGCCGATCAGTCTTTTCTGAGGGCGACCGAGGCGTGGTCGGCGATGCCGATGACGTCGAAAAAGGCCGCGGCCAGGCGGTGGACATCGGTGAATTGCACGCTGCGGCCGCTGCCGTGATGGTCGCTGACCCAGTTGAGCAGGGTGCCGGCGGCGGCGAAATCGATCCGCACCAGCGCGGCGCAGGACACCACCGGCGACGCCGCGTCGCCCAGCTCGGCATCGAGGCGCTGCCAGGTCGAGAGCGACTCCCCGATCAGGTCGCCCACCAGCTGACTGTGGCCAGGCTCCGGCGCGGCGGACTTCGGCGCCTCGTCGGCACCGAAGGAGAAGGCCCGCACGGGCGGCGTCGCCGCCGGCGCGGCGTCCAGCGACGCGAAGTCGCCCTTGGGGTCTTCCCAGGGCGGCGGCGAGACTTCGTAGGTGATGCAGTAGTTGAGCGCCAGCAGTTCGAACTCGTCGCCGCGGTGCATCACCCGCAGGGCCGCCATGTGGAGCTGCCACCACACGGCATCGACGCCGCGGTCGTTGGCCGGCGTGGCTTCGGCGAGCACCAGCAGCAGCCGGTCGCCGCCGCGGAAGCGCAACTGCACGGTGGAATCGGCCCAATGGGTGAGCAAGGCCCGCAGCGGCCCGGCCGCATCGGGCTCGATGGCGTCCAGCGCGCTCCAGTCGAGCCGCCAGGACGGGCCGGCGGCGGCCAGGGCCCGCGTCAGGCCGATCAGGCCTTCGCGCGCGAGCCGCGGCGGGCTGGCCCAATCGGCGTCGCTCGCCGGCGCCGCTGCCGCCACGGGCTGGCCCGGGGTCGCCGCGCGGGCCGCGTTGGCCAGGGCACGGAACGAGATCCACTCGGGCGCGGCCTGCTTCATGCGCTGGGCATAGCGGGTGCTGGCGGCCACGAACTTCTCGGCGTCGCCGGTGGCGCGGTAGAGATCGAGCAGGGTGCGCCAGGTGTCGTCGTGGGCGCCGGTCGGGCTGTCGGGTGCCAGCGCCTGCAGCAGGATCGCCTCGGCGCCGGCGTCGTCGCCGTGGGCATAGCGGATCGCGGCCTCCTCGATGCTGCCGTCATGGGCAGGCAGCTGGACCTGCAGGCCCTGGACCCCGCCCTGCGGCACCCCGGGCACCGTGTCGGCATAGGCGCGCGCATGCTGTTCGGCCATGTGCGGCGGGCCATCGGCCGGCGCGCCTTCGGCGGCGGGCGCCGCGGCGCGGGGGTCGCGGCCCTTCCACCACTGCTGGGACATCTGCTCTTCGATCTCGTCGATCTTCTTGAGCGTGAGCGCCCGGCCATCGGACTTGTCGTTGGTGCTGCTGACGTTGAACGACGACGGCGTGGCCGCCGGATCCCGCCCGCCCGCCGCCTCGCGCTGGCGCAGCTTGCGCAGCATGTCGAACTCGCGGCGGCGCACGAAGTCGTTGCGCTGCCGCCGCTCGATCATTTCCTTGAGCATTTCGCGGCTGTAGCCGTTTTCGAGCGTCGACGACTCGTCGGCGTCGAGCTCGGACCAATCCTTGAGGGGATTGCGAACGAACTTCGCCACCTTCGACAGCAAGCGACCGGTTTCTTCCTTGGCCATGCGCAGCGTCTCCGTCCGGCTCCCTCGGTGATCAGTCGCCGAACATTTTCTGCTTCAGTTCGCGCCGCTGCTGTGCCTCGAGCGACAGCGTGGCGGTCGGGCGGGCCAGCAGGCGGCCGACGCCGATCGGCTCGCCGGTCTCGTCGCAGTAGCCGTAGTCGCCGGCGTCGATGCGCTGGATCGACTGCTCGATCTTCTTGAGCAGCTTGCGTTCACGGTCGCGGGTGCGCAGCTCGAGCGCATGCTCTTCCTCGATGGTGGCGCGGTCGGCCGGGTCGGGCACGACCACCGTGTCCTCGCGCAGGTGCTCGGTGGTCTCGCCGGCGTTCTCGAGGATGCCGCGCTTGAGTTCCTGCAGCTTCAGGCGGAAGAACGCCATCTGCTTCTCGTTCATGTACTCGTTGTCGGGCATCGCGATGACTTCGGCATCGCTCAGCTCCTCGGCCGACTTGGTCTTCCAGTTGTTGACCAGCTTCGGGTCTTTCTTGACCGCGATCGGCGGCGGCGGCACCAGCGCGTTGGAGCTGATCTGCACGAAGCTGGACTTGGCCGCGGTGGAAGCCACCGATTGCGGCATGGAAGGGACCGTCAGCTGCGACAGCCGCGACACACGGCCGCCGCGTGCGGGAGCGGGGGCGGCAGTCGTTGCGGGTGTCGCCGGGGCGGAAGTGGAAGAGGCGGCAGCCGTTTTTTTCATGGGACTCGATGGTGCAGGTGGCACGGCGTGGGCGCCGGCCGGTTTGGATGAGGGGGCGCCCGCGGCGGCCGCCGGCGCCTTGCTCTTGGCAGCGGGCTTGGGCGGCGCAGCAGCGGGTTTGGCGGAAACCTTCTTCGCCGCCGGTACCGCCTGCTTGGCAACCACCGTCTTCTTGACGGCCGGCTTCGACGCGGGCTTGGCAGTTGCGGCGGGTTTCTTCACGGTGACTGGCTCCTTCGGTGGACTCGGACGCGCATTCAGATCATGGGGGCTCGCCGATGGCGAACCCCGGGGTTATACCCCCGAATCCAGCCCCGAAACGCGCCCGACCCTATGCCGGAAGTCACACTTCGCCCAGAAGGACGTGTCTGGCTCCCGTAACAGGCGCGCGATTGTATAGAGAGAACCGTCCCGGGGGCGGTCAAATCAGACCAGACACTGGTCCAGACCCTGTTCCAGGATCTCGCGCGGCATGTCGATGCCGATGAACACCATGCGGCTGGTGCGCTTTTCGTCGGCGCCCCAGGCCGGCCCGAGGTCGCTGCCCATGAGCTGGTGCACGCCCTGGAAGATCACCTTGCGCTCGGTGCCCTGCATGTGCAGCACGCCCTTGTAGCGCAGCATCCGCGGGCCGTAGATGTTGACGATCGCGCCCAGGAAGTCCTCCAGCCGGGCCGGATCGAAGGCCCGGTCGGAGCGGTAGACGAAGCTCTTGACATCGTCGTCATGGTGGTGATGGTGGCCATGGCCTTCGTGCGCATGCGAGGGATGGTCGCAATGCTCGCCGTGGGCATGGTCGTGGTCGTGCGCCTCTTCTTCCTTGAGGAAGTCAGGGTCGATGTCCAGCTTGGCGTTGAGGTTGAAGCCGCGCAGGTCGAACACGTCCTTGATCGGCACTTCGCCGAAGTGCACCTTCTGCTGCGGCGCGCGCGGGTTCATGTGCTTGAGACGGTGGATCAGGGCCTCGGTTTCTTCCTCGGCGACCAGGTCGCTCTTGCTGATGAAGATCTGGTCGGCGAAGCCGACCTGGCGGCGCGCCTCCTGGCGGTCGTTGAGCTGCTGCGGGGCGTGCTTGGCATCGACCAGGGTCAGGATCGAGTCGAGCAGGTAGCTCTCGGCGATCTCGTCGTCCATGAAGAAGGTCTGCGCCACCGGGCCGGGATCGGCCAGGCCGGTGGTCTCGATCACCACCCGGTCGAAATCGAGCAGGCCCTTGCGCTTCTTGGCCGCCAGCAGCTGCAGCGCCTCGCGCAGGTCCTCGCGGATGGTGCAGCAGATGCAGCCGTTGCTCATCTGGACGATCTGCTCCTTCGACTCGGTGACCAGGATGTCGTTGTCGATGTTCTCCTCGCCGAACTCGTTTTCGATCACGGCGATCTTCTGGCCGTGGGCCTCGCTCAGGATGCGCTTGAGCAGGGTGGTCTTGCCGGAGCCGAGGAAGCCGGTGAGGATGGTGGCGGGAATGAGGGCCATGGGGATGCTCCGGGGGAGAAACGGGGGAAGGCGGGAAGTTTAGCGACGCCGCGGCAGCCGCGCCGCCGCAAGGGCAAAGCCTATTTGCGCACCACCACCAGGCCTTTCAAGTATTCGCCTTCGGGGAACTCGATGGTCATCGGATGGTCGGGCGCCGCGCCCAGGCGCTCGCTGATGTAGCCGTCGACCCCGGCGTCGATGCCGGCCGAGGCCACGATCTTGTGGAACAGGTCGGCGCCGATGCCGCCCGAGCACGAGAAGGTCAGCAGGTGGCCGCCCGGCGCCAGCAGCTTGAAGGCCTGCCGGTTGAGGTCCTTGTAGGCGCGCGCGGCGCGTTCGGCGTGGGCCACGGTGGGGGCGAACTTCGGCGGGTCGAGCACGATGGCATCGAACTGCCGCCCTTCCTCGACGAAGCGGCGCAGGCTGGCGTTGACGTCGGCATCGAGGAATTCGCAGGCAGCTTCGTCGAAGCCGTTCAGGGCCACGTGGGCCCGCGCGCGCTCCAGTGCCGGCAGCGAGGAATCGATCGAGACCAGCTCGGCACCCTCGACCGCGCCGGCCGCCTTCAGCCCGGCCAGGGCGGCGACCGTGAAGCCGCCGGTGTAGCAGAAGCAGTTCAGCACGCGGCGAAAGCGCCGCCGCGCGGCCAGCTCGGCGAAGCGCTGGCGGCTGTCGCGCTGGTCGAGGTAGAAGCCGGTCTTGTGGCCGGTCGCGATGTCCAGGCCCAGCTGCCAGTCGTGTTCGCGGATGCGCAGCTCGGTCGGGCCGCTGCCGCGCAGCCAGCCGGCCTGCGGCTTCAGGCCCTCGCGCTCGCGGCCGCTGGCATCGGAGCGCTCGTAGAGCTTGTCCAGGCCGGTGGCGGCGAGCAGCGCGTCGGCCAGCGGCGCCTTCCAGCGCTCGACGCCGGCCGACAGGAACTGCGCCACCAGCGTGTCGCCATAGCGGTCGACGATCAGGCCCGGCAGGCCGTCCGCCTCGCCGTGGACCAGCCGCACGCCGTCGCTCTGGAGTTCGAACAGCAGCCGGGCGCGGACCGCCTGCGCGACCCGGGCCGCCAGGAAGGCGGCATCGATGCGCTGTCCCTCGTCGAAGCTCCAGGCCCGGGCCCGGATCTTGGAATGCGGGCTGTAGGCGGCCCAGGCCAGGAAACGGCCGTCCTCGGCCTCGATGCGGACGGTTTCGCCGGCATCGCCGCCGCCCTTGGCGATCGCGGATTCGAACACCCAGGGGTGGCGGCGCAGCAGCGAGCGCTCCTTGCCGGGACGCAGACGCAGAAGCTTCATGAATGACCGTTCTTGTTGCCGCGGCGCGAGCCGCCGCCCGGCGGCGAGCCCTCGTCGCGCGCCTGGGCCCGGGGATGGGCGGCGTCGTAGGCCTTGGCCAGGTGCTGGAAATCCAGCCGCGTGTAGACCTGGGTGGTGGAGATGTTGGCGTGCCCCAGCAGCTCCTGCA
The DNA here is from genome assembly GCF_030316845.1 of Variovorax davisae. Lineage (GTDB taxonomy): Bacteria > Pseudomonadota > Gammaproteobacteria > Burkholderiales > Burkholderiaceae_C > Variovorax > Variovorax davisae. Next base: position 36,555 of record NZ_JASZYS010000002.1, on the reverse strand, counting down.
CCGCGCGCAGGTCGCTGCTGGATTGCAGCAGGTGGCTGGCGAAGGAGTGCCGCAGCATGTGCGGATGGACCGGCGCCGCCAGGCCGGCCTTGAGGCTGCGCCCGCGCAGCTGCTTCCAGACCGAATGGGCCGAGAAGCGGACGCCGTTGCGGCCGATGAACAGGGCCGCTGCGCTGCCGGGGTCGCGCAGCCGCGCCGCCTCGAGGGCCGCACAGCCGCCGCGCACGGCCAGCCAGGCGGCGAGCGCCTCGAGCGCCTTGCTGCCCACCGGCACCAGGCGGCGCTTGCTCCCCTTGCCCAGCACGTTGGCCTCGGCGGCATCGAGGTCGATCCAGCCCCGCGCCGTGGCGCTCGGCTGCACGTCCAGCCCAACCAGTTCGCCGACCCGCAGGCCGCAGCCATAGAGCAGCTCGACGATCGCGCGGTCGCGCGCCTCGTCCCAGGGGTCGGCCTCGGCGTCGTGCAGTTCGGCCAGCCGCACCGCCTCGTCGACCGCGAGCGCCTTGGGCAGCGGACGCGCCGCCTTCGGCGCATGGACGTCCTGGACCGGGTTGGCGCCGATCAGCCCCTCGTGGCCCAGCCAGCGGTAGAAGCTGCGCCAGCACGAGAGCACCAGCGCGATGCCGCGCGATTCGCGGCCGGCGCCGTGCAGCTGGGCCATCCAGCGGCGCACGTGGGCGGTCTGCACCTGCTCGAGCGCCAGGCCGGCGGCGGCGGCGTTGCGCGCCAGGGCCGCGAGATGGATGGCGTACAGCTCGACCGTGCGCGCCGCCAGCCGGCGCTCGACCCGCACGTGCTCGAGGTACTTCTCGATCGAAGCCGGCATCGCGGCCGGCGCCGCTTCAGTGGAGATAGCCATTGATCGCATTGTTCACGATCGCGAAAGGCTCGCGCAACGCACCCTTGAAGGCCATGCCCCAGGTCTGCCAACAGCTGCTCGGCGCGGCGGCGAACTGGACCTCGAACTGGCGGTCGAAACCGCTGGCATGCGCCAGCCGCTGCGCCCGCCAGAGGTGATAGGGCTCGGTGACGATGACCACGCTGTGGATGCCCGCGGCCTGCAGCACGGCACGCGACAGCGCCAGGTTCTCGCGCGTCGACTGCGAGCCGCCCTCGAGCAGCGCGCTGCCGGCATAGCCTGCGCTGCGCGCATGCCGCGCCATCGCTTCCGCCTCGATGCGGCCGTCTTCGTGATCGACGCCGCCCGAGAACACCAGTTGGCGGACCGCCCCGGCCTTGGCAAGGGCGACGCCGGCGTCGACCCGGCCGGTCATGCAGGGGTTGGGCCGGCCGTCCTTGAAGGCGCGGTTGCCGAGCACCAGGGCCGCATCGGCCGGACGTGGCGGCGGCTCGGCCAGGCGGGCGAGCGCGTTGCGCCACACCATCAGGTGGATCGCTGCATAGCTGGCCAGCAGGATCGCCAGCGCGCTCCAGGCGGCGCGCCGCAGGGTCCGGGTCAAGGCCGCAGCCGCGACAGGGCACCCGAGGCGAGCTCGGCGATGCGCTCCAGGAAGTCGGTGCCCATCTCGGGATTGAAGCGCTGGGCGTCCGGCGAGGCCAGCACCAGCAGGCCGAAGGCCGGGGCCTCGGGCTCGGGCCGCAGCGGGATCAGGGCGATCGACACCGCGGCCTGCGGCTCGGCCAGCCAGCCGGCCGCCTCGAAGCCGGAATTCAAGCCGCAATAGGGGGCGGTCAGCGAGGTGGCGAGCGCCTTGACGTCGTCGCTGACCCACTGGGCGTAGGCCTCGTCCAAATACGCGCCGTCGCAATCCCAGACCTTGATGGCGGTCTGCGGCACCAGGAACAGCGACTGCAGCTGGCCGGCGATCTGCGCCGGCAGCCCGCGCGGGTCGCGCGTGGTCAGCAGGCCGCGGGTCCAGCGCTGCAGGCGGTCGGCCGTGACCACGTTCTCGGTGCCGTGGCGCACCATGTCCATGACGCGGTGCTCGAGCGCCTTGATCTTCTCGCGCAGCATCTCGGCCTGGCGCTCCTGCAGGCTGACGGCACGGTTGCCGTGCGGGCTGGTCAGCTGGACCTGGCCGAGCAGCTGGGCATGGCGCTCGAAGAAATCGGGCGTGTTGGCCAGATAGTTGGCAATGTCGTCTTCGGTGATCGGGTTCATGGCGTTGGTGTTGGATTGGTTCATGACGGGTCCGGCACCTCGATGTCGCCCTCGAACACCGTGACCGCGGGGCCGGTCATCAGCACCGGGGCGCCCTCGCCGGCCCATTCGATGGTGAGCAGTCCGCCGCGGGTCTGGACGTCGACCCTCGTGTCGAGCAGGCCGAGCCGGATGCCCGCGACCACCGCCGCGCAGGCACCGGTGCCGCAGGCCAGCGTCTCGCCGGCGCCGCGCTCGAAGACCCGCAGCCGCACCTGGGCGCGGTCGACCACCTGCATGAAGCCGGCGTTGACGCGTTGCGGGAATCGCGGGTGGTGCTCGATCAGCGGGCCCTGCGCCGCGACCGGCGCGGTGTCGACGTCGGCGACGATCTGCACCGCGTGGGGGTTGCCCATCGAGAGCACGGCGACGGCCACGATCGCGCTGCCGGCATGGGTGTCGAGCGCCAGGTGCCAGGTGTGCCAGCCGCCCTCGGGCTGCGGGTCGAGCCCGGCGGGGTCGAAGGGCACGCGGGCCAGCTCGAACACCGGGGCGCCCATGTCGACCGTCACCCGGTCGTCGGCCTCCAGGCGCGGCTCGATCACGCCCGACAGCGTCTGCACCCGCACCGCGTCCTTGGCCGTCAGTTGGCGCTCGCGCACGAAGCGCATGAAGCAGCGCGCGCCGTTGCCGCATTGCTCGACCTCGCCGCCGTCGGCGTTGTGGATCACGTACTGGAAATCGACACCCGGCGCCGGCGACGGCCGCACCGAAAGGATCTGGTCGGCGCCGACACCGAAATGGCGGTCGGCCAGGAAGCGGTACTGCGCGGCATCGAGGCCGAGCGTGCCGCGGGTTTCGTCCAGCACGACGAAGTCGTTGCCGGCGCCCTGCATCTTGGTGAAGCGGATTCGCATCCCGGGATTATCGGCTGACCATCCCGCCGGCCCGGGGCGGACTTCAGAACTTGCGGTTGTAGGTGAAGATCAGGCCGGCGGTGCCGAGGGTCCCGATCTGCACGGCATCCGCCTTCGTGATCTTGTAGCCGATCGCGGGGATGATGCCGAGGCCGAAGCCGTCGTGATTGAACGGCACCTTGTCCTTGTACTCGCCCACGTAGCCGTAGATGATGCCGCCCGACAGCTTGAAGTAGAGCGAGGGGTTGCCGAACAGGTTGTCCCAGCGATAACCGTAGTAGGCATACGCGGACGCCTGGCCGAAAGAATTCTGGAACGCCGACAGGCCCCATATCCAGCCATCGGGCTGGTTGCGCTCGAGGCCCAGCAGGTACACGTGCGTGTGCTCGTCCTCATTGCTGAAATGGATCGCGAAAGGGCCGACGACCACCTCCCACCACGGTTTGCTGAATGAATCCTGAACATCCGTCGGCTGGCCGAAGGCCGTCTGCGATGCCAGGGAAATCAATGCCATGCCGAGGAGCGAACCGGTCCGGAATTTCATGTGGGCCGGATTCTGCCCGGAAGATCATCGAAATTCCACCTTTCGTGCTACAGCCCAATCTGAAAGCACCTGTATCGCATCGTCCGCCATGCGCTGCTCGGCCGGCGGCTGGCGTCGCTCCAGCGGCGCGCCGGCCTCGGCGCGCAGCGCCTCGACGTCGATCGGGTGGCGGGCCGCCGCCGGCACGCCCTCGAAGGCCGCGCCCGATTGCGCGAGCGAAGCGGCGTAGTAGAGCTGGCCGATGCCGGCGATCCGCATCGCCGCGACGCACAGGGCGCAGGGCTCGCACGAGGTGTAGAGCTCGCAGCCGCCGAGGTCGACGGTCTGCAGCTTGCGGCAGGCGTCGCGGATGGCCTCGATCTCGCCGTGCGAGGTCGGGTCGAAATGCGCCACCGAATGGTTGAAGCCCTCGCCGACGACCACGCCGTCCTTCACCACCAGCGCCGCGAACGGCTCGGTGCCGGGCGTCTGCAGGGCCTGGGCCGACAGCGCGATGGCGCGCTTCATGAATTGTTCCTGGTACATGGTGGCTGCTCCGTGGCGGGATGTCAGATCAGGCTGCCGTGGCGCGCGGCGATCCGGCCGCCGGCGACGACCAGGCGGCGCGGCGGTCGCGCCACGATGGCCTCGGCCACGCTCTGCGCATCGACCAGCACCAGGTCGGCCCGGTCGCCCGGTGCCAGGCCATAGGCCTCGAAGCCGCAGCCGCGCGCTCCGGCGTGGGTGACGCAGTCGAGCGCGACATCGAGTTCGTCGTCGCGGCGCAGGTTGTAGCGCAGGCCGATCAGCATCGCGCGCTCGAGCATGTCGGGGTTGCCGTAGGGCGACCAGGTGTCGCGGATCCCGTCGTTGCCGCCCAGCACCGTGAGCCCGGCCTGGCGGCAGGCCAGCAGGGGCGGCACGCTGCGCGACGGCGGCGCGCTGGTGATCAGCACCAGGCCGAGCTGCGCCATGCGCGCGATCAGGGGGTCGCGCTCGGGTGGCGGCAGGTCGCCGAGGCAGAAGCCGTGGCTGATCGCCACCTTGCCCTGCATGCCGAGCGCGGCCGTGCGGTCCATGATCAGGCCGAGCGAGAAGGCGCCCATCGCCCCTGGCTCGTGCAGGTGGATGTCGAGGCCGCAGCCGCGCCGCTCGGCGATGCCGAAGAGCGTGTCGAGCGAGCGCACGGGGTCGCCGTCGATCGCGCAGGGATCGAGCCCGCCGAGCAGGTCGGCGCCCTCGCCCATCGCCTGCTCGAGCAGGGCCGCGGTGCCGGGCCGCTGCAGCAGGCCCGACTGCGGGAAGGCCACGATCTGGATCTGCTGCAGGCCCTGCATCGCCTCGCGCGTGCGCGCCACACCCTCGAGATGGCGCAGCCCGGCCTGGGTGTCGATGTCGACATGGGTGCGCAGGCGGGTCGTGCCGCGGGCCAGGAAGGCCCGCGCCAGCGCCAGCGACTGGCCCGCCGCATCGTGGCCACTGGCCTGGCGGAAGGCGCGCTCGTTGTCGATCTTGTCGACCAGCCGGGCGCCGACTTCGTTGCGGTACCAGGGCATGCCCCAGAGGGTCTTGTCGAGATGGGTGTGGCCCTCGACCAGGCCGGGCAGCAGCAAGGCGCCGCCGCCGTCCTCGATGGCGACCGGTCCTTGCGGCGCCGCCTGGGCGCTGCCGATCGCCGCGATCCGGCCGTCGCGCAGCAGCAGGTCGACCGGCGCCCGGCCCAGCGGGCGAACGTTGCGAATCAGGAGGGCATCGGGCAGGGACATGGAGCGCTTCGGTGGCCGGGAGTGCGAAGCCTCGATGGTAAGCACCTCAGCCTGCCCGTCGAATGGGGAGACATCTTGAAGGCCCGGCGCGCTGGCCGGATGCTGTTGCGTCGAAGCCGCAGCCAGGGACTAATGCGCGGCATTGCCACTGACTTTCATTCCGATGAATCCGATTCCCGCCTGCATCGCCCTCCTCTTCGCGCTGCTGCTCTGCGTGCCCTGGCGCCTGCTGAGGCCGCGCAGCGCCAGCGCCGCCCCGCCGGCCATCGCGCAGCGCGCCCAGGTGCCCGGCCCGCGCAGCCACACCGACATCCGCCAGCTGCTGCACCAGATGTCGGAGTCGCTGCGCGGCCGGCTGCAGGCCGCGGGCATGGCGCTCGAACTGAGGCTGCCGGGCGACCCGCTGCCGGTGGTGCTCGACCGCTCCGGCATGCAGGAGGTGCTGGCCCGCATCGTCGAGTTGGCCTGTCGCGCGATGCACGCCGGCAGCACGCTGCAGGTGCTCGGGCGCATCGACGGCGTGCACGCGGTCGTCAACTTCATCGATGCCGCGCCCGGGCTCGACGAGCCGCGGCTCGCACGCTGCTTCGACGCTGTCGCCGCGCGCAGTCCCCGCTGGCGCAGCGACGTCGACGCGATCGCCAGCGTCGCGCTCTGCGAGCAGATCGTCAGCGAGCACCGCGGCCGGATCTACGCGGCGCCGTCGCCGCTGGGCAGCCTCGGCATCACGTTGCGGCTGCCGCTGGAGCGGGCATCGGCCGAGGCGGCACGCCTGCGGGCCTGAGCGCCACCCACGATTTCTCCCAGATCGCGGTGCACAGTCGCCGCACGGCCGCCGCCAGCAGCACGATCTCGTTCGCGACCTGGCGAGAATCCGCCGCGAGAATGTGTCTCGCCCCCTCGCCCACCATGCCCCGCCTGACGCTCTTCCGAAAGATATTCCTCGCGCTCGCCGTGCTGCTGCTGGCCCTGCTGCTGATCTTCGCCGGCTTCTCGCGGCTCGGCCTGCAGCGCGGACTCGGCCCCTACGTGGCGGAGGTGGAGCTGCGGCGGATGGACTGGTTCGCCGAGATCCTCAAGAAGCAGTACCTGGCCGCGGGCAACTGGAGTGCCTTGCGCGACGACGAGGACGCCTGGTTCCGCCTGCAGATGGAGCCGTTCCGGCCCCAGGGACCGCCCAGCAGCAAGATGCCGCCCCTGGGTCCGGAACGCGACCGCATGCGCCCCGTTCCGCCATGGCCGCCGTCGGACTTCCGGCCGCCGCCGTGGCAGGGCGACCCGCCCTTCAACCACGCGGACGGGCCGCGGCCGATGCAGTCGCCGGAGCTGCTGCCGCCGCGGCTGTCGCTGCCGCTGCCGCCACCGGGTGCGATGCGGGACCCGCGCAACCGCCCCGATTCGGTCTACCGCCGGCTGGGCCTGGTCGACGCCAGCGACCACTGGATCGCCGGTGCCCGGGTCGACCCGGCCACCGCCGCCCGGCTGCCGCTGCGCAACGGCGACCACGTCATCGCGGTGCTGCTGCTGGCGCCCCTGGAAGGCCTCGAGACCGAGGCCGACCGCGCCTTCGTGGCCCGGCAGTCGAGCTTCGTCATCTGGACCGGCATCGCCGGCTTCGCGATCGCCCTGCTGCTGGCGTGGCTGCTGGCGCGGCGCTGGTTCGCCCCGATCGCGGCGCTGACGCAGGGGGCCGAGCAGATCGCGCAAGGCCGGCTGGACGCCCGCGTGCCGGTGCGCGGACAGGACGAGCTGGCCCTGCTCGGGCGCACCTTCAACGACATGGCCGAGCGCCTCGACGGCATCGAAGCCTCGCGCCGGGCCTGGCTGGCCGACGTGGCGCACGAGCTGCGCACGCCGCTGGCCGCGATGCGCGCCGAGATCGAGGCGCTGCAGGACGGCGTGCGCAGCTTCGACGACAAGACGGCGCTGCGCCTGCACCGGCAGGTGATGCGGCTCGGCCAGCTGGTCGACGACTTGCGCAGCAGCATGGTCGAGCGCACCGACGCGCCGCCGCCGAAGGTCGCCGTCGACCCGCTGGCCTTGCTCGACGAGGCCCTGGCCTCGACCCGCGAGCGCTTCGCACAGCGCGGCATCGTCGTCGACGCCGCCGAGCTCGCGCAGCTGTCGGCGCAGCGGCGGCCCCTGCTGCAAGGCGATCCGCGGCGCCTGCACCTGGTCTTCATGAACCTGCTGGAAAACACGCTGTCCTATACCGACACCGGCGGGCGCCTGCGCATCGGCGCGCGGATCGAGGCCGGTGCCGGCAGCGAGCGGCTGGTGCTGCGATTCGACGACAGCCTGCCCGGCGTCACGGCCGCGGAGCTGCCGCGGCTGTTCGAGCGGCTGTTCCGCGGCGAGGGCTCGCGCAACCGGGCCCTGGGCGGCTCCGGGCTCGGGCTGGCGATCTGCCGCGTCACGGTCGAGGCGCACGGCGGCAGCATCGAGGCGGCGCCGTCGCCGCTGGGCGGGCTGCGCATCGTGTTGACCCTGCCCTTGACCGCCCCGGAACCGAACCCTTGAGGAACATCCCATGAAACGCATCCTGGTCGTCGAGGACGAGGACGACATCGCGTCGGTGCTGGTCGACTACCTGCAGCACGCCGGCTACCAGGCCGAGCGCGCCAGCGATGGCGAGCAGGCCCTGGCGCGGATGCTGCAATCACCGCCCGACCTCACGCTGCTCGACATCATGCTGCCGCGGCTGGACGGCATCGAGGTGCTGCGCCGGGCGCGGCTGCGCACCGCCAGCCCGGTCATCATGATCACCGCCCGCATCGAGGAGGTCGACCGCCTGCTCGGCCTGGAGCTCGGCGCCGACGACTACATCTGCAAGCCCTTCTCGCCACGCGAAGTCGTGGCGCGGGTGCGCGCCGTGCTGCGCCGCAGCGCGACGGACGACACGACGCCGCCAGCGCTGGCCCGCCTGCTGCTCGACGACACGCACTGGCGCGCCAGCCTCGACGGCGTCGCGCTCAACCTGACGCGGCTGGAATTCCGCCTGCTGCAGGCGCTGTCGCGCCAGCCGGGGCGCATCTTCTCGCGTGCGCAGCTGCTCGACCTGGCCTACGACGACACGGCCGACGTCACCGAGCGCGCGGTCGACAGCCACGTCAAGAACCTGCGCCGCAAGCTGGCCGCCGCGGCGCCGGGGGACGACTGGATCCGCTCGGTCTACGGGGTCGGCTTCGCGTTCGAGGACGCGCGCGCCTGAGCGCTCACACCCAGCCCGCGCGTCGGAAGCGGTAGTAGAGGTAGCCCGATATCGCGGCGATCAGCAGCAGGGCCGCCGGGTAGCCGAAGCGCCATTGCAGTTCGGGCATGTGCTGGAAATTCATGCCCCAGATGCCCGCGAACGCGGTGCAGACCGCGAAGATCGCCGCCCAGGCGGCCAGCCGCTTGGTGACCTCGCCATCCTCGATCGTGACCATCGACAGGTTGACGCTGATCGCCGTGCCGATGGTGTCGCGGCTGGCATCGACCGAGGCGTTGATGCGGCCCAGGTGGTCGACCACGTCGCGGAAATACTCCTGCGAGCCGGCGCAGATCTGCGGCACGCGGCCGCCGTGCAGCTTGCCGACGCCTTCGAGCAGCGGCGCGACCGCGTGCTTGAGCACCGTGAGCCGCCGCTTCAATGCGTAGAGCCGCTGGATGCTCTCGCGCGCCGAGCCCTTGGTGAAGATCCGCATCTCGATCGTCTCGAGCTCGACCTCGAGCGCGTCGATCACCGGGAAGTAGCGGTCGACCACCGCGTCCATCAGCGCATACAGCACGAAGCCGGGCCCTTGGCGCAGCAGTTCGGGCTCGCGCTCGCAGCGCTGGCGGACCTCGACGAAGCCGTGTTCGCTGCGGTTGCGCACCGAGACCACGTAGTTGCGGCCGACGAAGACGTCGACCTCGCCGACGCCGAGCTCGCCCTTGTCGAGCCCGCCCGGCTCCAGCAAATGCAGCACCGCGAACAGCGAATCGGCGTATTCCTCGACCTTCGGCCGCTGGTGGCCGTGCTGGGCATCCTCGACCGCCAGCGGGTGCAGGCCGAACTCGCCCTGCAGCTCGGCCAGTTCGGCGGCGGTGGCGTCGTGCAACGCCACCCAGACGAAGCAGCCGGGCAGCGTCAGGTAGTTGCGGATCTCGGAAACCGGAATGTCGGCGAGCTTGGAACCGTCTTCGTAGACGACGCAGTTGATGAGCATGGGAAGGGCCTGGACGAAGGAGACGAATGATCTTGCCACGCCCCGCGCGGCTGCGAGACCGGCTCAGGCGCGCGGCGGCCGCTCGTCCAGCCGCTGCAGCAGCGTGCCGATGAGATCGATCGGCAGCGGGAACACGATGGTCGAGTTCTTGTCGGCGCCGATCACCGTGAGCGTCTCCAGGTAGCGCAGCTGCAGCGCCTGCGGATGCCGGCCCAGGATCTCGGCCGCCTCGGCCAGCTTGACCGAGGCCTGCAGCTCGCCCTCGGCATGGATCACCTTGGCGCGCCGCTCGCGCTCCGCCTCGGCCTGGCGGGCGATCGCGCGCACCATGTTGTCGTTGAGGTCCACATGCTTGATCTCGACGTTGGTCACCTTGATGCCCCAGAGGTCGGTCTGGGACGCGAGGATCTTCTGGATGTCGAGGTTGAGCCGCTCGCGCTCGGCCAGAAGGTCGTCGAGCTCGTGCTTGCCGAGCACCGCGCGCAGGGTGGTCTGGGCCAGCTGGCTGGTGGCCTCGAAGTACTTCTCGACCTGGATCACCGCCTTCTCGGGATCGACGACGCGGAAGTAGAGCACCGCATTGACCTTGACCGACACGTTGTCGCGCGTGATCACGTCCTGGCTCGGCACGTCGAGCACCATCACGCGCAGGCCCACCCGCACCATCTGCTGCAGGCCGGGGACCAGGATCACCAGCCCCGGCCCCTTGACCTTCCAGAAGCGGCCGAGCTGGAACACCACGCCGCGCTCGTACTCGCGCAGGATGCGCAGCGAGGCCGCGGCGAGCATGGCCAGCAACAGGACGAACAGCGCCAGCAGCACCATGTTGAAGTTGAAGAACATGTCTCAAGCCCGCGCGGGGCCCTCCGGGTTGTCCTCCGCCACCTGCAGGGCCAGCCCCTGCACGCGCATCACGCGGATGCGGCGGCCGGCGCGCAGGCCCTCTGCGCCGCGCACCTTCCAGTAGTCGCCCTGGATCTGGGCCCAGCCCTCGCCGTCGGCGAATTCGACCAGTTCGCCGGTGGCGCCGACCAGCGTCGCGACCCCGAGCACCGGTGGCCGCCGCCGGCTCTTCGCGGCGGCACCGGCCACCACCACGATGAAGCCGGCCGAGACCACGGCCAACGCGCCGACCAGCCACAGCGGGACGCCGAAGCCCGGCGCGTCGTTGTCGATCAGCAGCACGGCGCCGATCGAGAAGGCGGCGATGCCGCCGACCCCGAGGGCGCCGAAGGTCGGCAGGAAGGCCTCGGCGATCAGGAAGGCCACGCCGAGGAAGATCAACCCCAGCCCGGCGTAGTTGACCGGCAGCATCTGCAGCCCGAACAGCGCCAGCAGCAGGCTGATCGCCCCGACCACGCCCGGCAGCACGAAGCCCGGGTTCGAGAACTCGAACAGCAGGCCATAGATGCCCAGCATCATCAGCACCAGCGCCAGGCTGGGCTCGGTGATCACCGACAGCACCCGGCTGCGCCAGTCGGCCTCGAACACCAGCACCTGGGCCTGCCGCGTCGACAGCCGAACAGCCCCCTGCGCCGTGCGCACCTCGCGGCCGTCGACCTGGCGCAGCAGGTCGGCCACATCCTGCGCGATCAGCGTGACGACGTTCTTCTGCAGTGCCTCGGCGGCCGACAGGCTGGCCGACTCGCGCACCGCCAGCTCGCCCCAGTCGGCGTTGCGCCCGCGCAGCTGCGCCAGGCTGCGCAGGTAGGCCGAGGCGTCGGCCAGCCGCTTGGCGGTCATCGCGTCCGGCGCGGACGGTGTCGGCGCGCCGATCGCCACCGGCGTCGCGGCGCCGAGGTTGCTGGCTGGCGCCATCGCGGCGATGTGGCTGGCGTAGAGGATGTAGGTGCCGGCACTGGCGGCGCGGGCGCCGTCCGGCGCCACGAAGCTCGCCACCGGGACCGGCGAGGCCAGGATGTCCTTGACGATGTCGCGCATCGAGGCGTCGAGGCCGCCGGGCGTGTCGAGCTGGATGACGGCGAGCCGGGCCTGTTCGCGGACCGCCAGCCGCAGGCCGCGGCGCACGTGGTCGACCGCGGCCGGGCCGATGGCGCCGTCGAGTTCCATCAGGACGACGGTGCCCGGTGAAGCGGGCGCGGAGGCGGCGGCAGGCACGGCTTGGGCGCCGGCCGCTCCCATCGCATGGGCGAGGAGGACCAGTCCCATCAGCCATGTGGTGGCGGACCGCATCCGATGATTCTAGGCACCGCCGCCGACCCTGTCACACGGGCGCCGTCGCACGCGGCGCCCGATCTCCCGATAATCGCGAGCCATGGTACGCCCCACCCAATATCTCCATCCCCAGCGCGAGCCGGCGCCGGTTCGCGCCGCCGCGACCGTGCTGCTGCTGCGCGACACGGCCGACGGCATCGAAGTGCTGATGACCCGGCGCTCCGCCAGCGCCAGCTTCGCGCCCGGCGCCTACGTGTTCCCCGGCGGGCGCATCGACGAGGGCGACACCACCGCCCGCGCCATCGCGACGCGCCGCCGCACCCAGAGCCGGGTGCAGCTCACCCAGGCCATCGCCGCCATCCGCGAGAGCTTCGAGGAACTGGGCGTGCTGCTGGCCCATCACCCCGACGGCCGGGCCGTCAGCGCCGAGGAAGTCGCCGCCATGGACCGCGGCACCGCCAGCACCACGGTGGCCTTCGCCGACCAGTGCGTGGCGCGCGGCCTGCTGCTGTCGACCGACAAGGTGTTCACCTTCGCCCACTGGATCACCGACCGCGACCTGCCCAAGCGCTTCGACGTCCCCTTCCTGGTGGCGCGCATGCCCGAGGGCCAGACCCCGACCGCCGACGAGACCGAGCAGTTCGAACCGTGCTGGGTGCGGCCGGCCGACGCGCTGGCGCGCCATGCGGCCGGCAGCTTCTTCATGATCTTCCCGACCGTGCGCACGCTCGAGCGCATGGTCGCCTACCCGACGGTCGACGCGGTGCTCGACGCCTGCGCCAACCGCGCCGGCGGCGAAGGCCCGATCTGGACCAGCTGCCCGCGCGCGGGCTGGCTGGCCGGCCAGGAAGCCCGCTACATGGAGACCGAGTCGGCCTTCGGCGAACTGGCGCTGGTCAGCCCCGACGGCCAGATCGTCCACACGCTGGACTGGCAGAGCACGCAGGCGGTGCCGCTCTTGAAGAACGTGCAGCGCCTGACCGCGCCGAATCCGAGCGCCATGACCGGCCCCGGCACCAACAGCTATATCGTGGGCGACGCCGACAGCGGCTACATCGTGATCGATCCCGGTCCGAACGACTTCGACCACATCGGCCGGCTGTGGCGCGCGACCCAGGGCGACATCCGGATGATCGTCTGCACCCACTCGCACGCCGACCATTCGCCCGGCGCCCTGCCGCTGCAGAAGCTGTGCAAGAGCCACCCCCCGATCCTCGGCCTGGCCTCGGCGCCGACCGCCCGCGCCACCGCCCGCTTCACGCCCGACCGGGTGCTGCAGGACGGCGAGCGCCTGGTCCTGACCACGCCGGCCATCAGCGACAGCGGCGAGACCCGGGTGCCGCTGCACACGCTGCGCGTGGTCCACACGCCGGGCCACGCGGCCAACCACCTGTGCCTGGTGCTGGAGGAAGACGGGCTGCTGTTCTCGGGCGACCACATCCTCAACGGCAGCACCACCGTGGTCGATCCACCGGACGGCAACATGAACGCCTACCTCGACTCGCTCGACAAGCTCGACGCCGCCTGCGCCGCCGGCGGGGTCGGCTTCATCCTGCCGGCCCACGGCTACGTGCTGGGCGAGGCCCGCGCCGCCATCGCCCACCTGAAGGCGCACCGCCTGAAGCGCGAGGCCAAGATCGCCGCCGCGATGCGCCAGCTGCCCGAGGGCACGCCCGAGCAGTGGCTGCCGCTGGCCTACGACGACGTGCCCGAGCGCATGTGGCCGGTGGCCGCGCGCTCCCTGGCGGCGCATGTCGAGCGCATCCGGCAGCTGGCCCAGCCATGAAGGACGCCGACGACGAAGGGATCCGGCTCGCCAAGCGGGTCGCGGCGCTGGCCGGCTGCTCGCGGCGCGAGGCCGAACTGCTGATCGAGAACGGCGCGGTGCGCGTCGACGGCCAGCCGGCGCTGGTGCCGCAGGCCCGGGTGCATGCGCACCAGCAGGTCGAGATCGAGTCCGGCGCCCGGCCCGAGCCGGTGGTGCCGGTCACCCTGCTGCTGCACAAGCCCGCCGGCATGGCGACCGAGACCGCGCACCGGCTGCTGGTGGCGGCCAACCACCACGAACCCGAACGCGCCGGCCTGCGCTTCCTGCCGCGCCACGTGGCGGCGCAGCGCTGCATGACGCCGCTGGAGACCGGCGCCAGCGGGCTGGTGGTCTTCACGCAGGAGTTCCGGGTCGAGCGCAAGCTGCAGGAAGACGCCGGCATCATGGAGCACGAGGTGATGGTCGATGTCGCCGGCCCGGTCGGCCCCGAGACGCTGGCCCGGCTGGAGCGCTCGCCGGCACGCGTCAGCATCGGCCAGCAGGCCGAAGGCCACACCGGGCTGCGCTTCGCGCTGAAGGGCGCGCGCCCGGGGCAGATCGCCCATATCTGCGACGACGCCGGACTGCAGATCCTGGCGATGAAGCGCATCCGCATCGGGCGGGTGCCGCTGTCGGGGCTTTTGCCCAGCCAGTGGCGCTATCTGACGCCCAGCGAACGCTTCTGAGCGGTGCGGCCGTCAAACGGAAATAAATTGTGGAGCACGCCTGTAAGCCGGATTCTGTGCACTGAAGGCTCTTGCGAGCTTCCAGCGTGACCGCCATTACTCTGGGCCGTTTGTCGCCAAACGGCTCGATGCCACCTACCCGCCAGCTCTGCGGAACCACATCGACGCTGGCCTACTTGGTGTTGCTGCGCGCAGAGATTGCCCGTTTCACCCGCCCGGGGTTGCCCCCGGCCGACTCGTCTCTGTTGCTCTGATCCTCACCTCGCGGTGGAGAGCGGTTAGCTCCTGCGCTGTCCTGTGCAGTCCGGACGTTCCTCCAGTGCGCTCTTTCGAGACTTGCACCAGCGGCGGTCCGGCGTGCTCCACCCGTGGATTATCGCCACAATGGCGCTCCCCCTTTTTCTGAGCTGGGGCCCGGCCCCAAGGAGACCGAATGAAAGCCGACACCATCCTGCAAACCATCGGCAACACGCCGCATGTCCGCATCCAGCGCCTTTTCGGCCACGCGACGCAGCAAGTCTGGATCAAGTGCGAACGCGCCAACCCGGGCGGCTCGATCAAGGACCGCATCGCGCTGTCGATGGTCGAGGACGCCGAGCGTTCGGGCGCGCTGAAGCCCGGCGGCACCATCGTCGAGCCGACCTCCGGCAACACCGGCATCGGCCTCGCCATGGTGGCGGCGGTCAAGGGCTACAAGCTGGTCCTGGTGATGCCCGACAGCATGTCGGTCGAGCGGCGGCGGCTGATGCTGGCCTACGGCGCCAGCTTCGACCTGACGCCGCGCGAGAAGGGCATGAAGGGCTCGATCGCCCGCGCCGAGGAGATCGTCGCCGGCACCCCGGGGGCCTGGATGCCGCAGCAGTTCAACAACCCGGCCAACATCGAAGTCCACGCGCGCACCACGGCCGAGGAGATCGCGGCCGACTTCCCCGAAGGCATCGACGTGCTGATCACCGGCGTCGGCACCGGCGGCCACATCACGGGCTGCGCCCGGGTGCTCAAGAAGAAGTGGCCGAAGCTGCAGGTGTTCGCGGTCGAGCCGGTGGCCTCCCCGGTGATTTCCGGCGGCCAGCCCTCGCCACACCCGATCCAGGGCATCGGCGCCGGCTTCATTCCGAAGAACCTCGACACCGCCCTGCTCGACGGCGTGCTGCAGGTCGACGCCGAGCCGGCGCGCGAGATGGCGCGCCGCTGCGCGCGCGAGGAAGGCATGCTGGTCGGCATCTCGTCGGGGGCCACCCTGGCCGCGATCGCGCAGAAGCTGCCGTCGCTGCCGGCCGATGCCGTGGTGCTGGGCTTCAACTACGACACCGGCGAGCGCTACCTGTCGGTGGATGGGTTCTTGCCTGCGTGAGACCTTGCTGCACCGTGCCCCGGGCCGGCATGGCGATAATCGGCACCCCTGCTTGATAAACACAAGCCCACGACATGCTGAGAATCTCCGAAATCAAGCTCCCCCTCGCCCACGACGGGGCGGCATTGCCCCAGGCCATCGCCTCCACGCTCGGCATCGCCGTCGAAGCCATGGCCGGCCACACGGTCTTCAAGCGCAGCTTCGACGCCCGCAAGGCCGAGTTGCTGCAGGTTTACATCGTCGACGTGGCGATCGCCGACCCGGCGCTCGAAGACCTGCTGCTGGCGAAATTCGCGGAGAACCCGCGCATCGGCGCCACTCCCGACATGTCCTGGCGGGCCCCGGTCCAGGCGCCGGCCGCGCTGCCGCTGCGCCCGGTGGTGGTCGGCTTCGGCCCCTGCGGCATCTTTGCCGCGCTGATGCTGGCCCGGATGGGCTTCCGGCCGATCGTGCTGGAACGCGGCAAGACCGTGCGCCAGCGCACCCGCGACACCTGGGGCCTGTGGCGCAAGAGCGTGCTGAACCCGGAGTCGAACGTGCAGTTCGGCGAAGGCGGCGCCGGCACCTTCTCCGACGGCAAGCTCTACAGCCAGATCAAGGACCCGCGCTTCCTCGGCCGCAAGGTGATGGAGGAGTTCGTCCAAGCCGGCGCGCCGCCCGAGATCCTCTACGTGGCGCACCCGCACATCGGCACCTTCAAGCTGGTCAAGGTGGTCGAGAACATGCGCGAGCAGATCGTCCAGCTGGGCGGCGAGATCCGCTTCGAGCAGCGCGTGACCGACGTGCTGCTCGAGGACGGCCCGGACGGCGGCAAGACGCTGCGCGGCCTGGTCGTGCGCGACCAGCAGACCGGCCAGGCCGAAGAGCTGCGCGCCGACCACGTCGTGCTGGCGCTCGGCCACAGTTCGCGCGACAGCTTCGAGATGCTGCACGCGCGCGGCGTCCACATCGAGGCCAAGCCGTTCTCGATCGGCTTCCGGGTCGAGCATCCGCAGGGCCTGATCGACCGCGCCCGCTGGGGCCGCCATGCCGGCCATCCGCTGCTCGGCGCCGCCGACTACAAGCTGGTGCACCACGCGAGCAACGGCCGCTCGGTCTACAGCTTCTGCATGTGCCCGGGCGGCACCGTGGTGGCGGCCACCAGCGAGCCGGGCCGGGTCGTGACCAACGGCATGAGCCAGTACTCGCGCAACGAGCGCAACGCCAACGCGGGCATCGTGGTGGGCATCGATCCGCGCGACTTTCCGGGCTGGGAGGAAGGCCGCACCGGCTCGGCGCTGGCCGGCATCGAACTGCAGCGCACGCTGGAGTCGAACGCCTTCGTGCTCGGCGGCGGCGACTACCGCGCGCCGGGCCAGCTGGTGGGCGACTTCATCGCCGGCAGGCCGTCCACCGCACTCGGCAGCGTGCTGCCCTCGTACAAGCCGGGCGTCACGCCCGGCGACCTGCACGCCGCGCTGCCGGCCTACGCGATCGAGGCCATGCGCGAGGCGTTTCCGGCCTTCGGCCGCAAGATCAAGGGCTTCGACCTGCACGACGCCGTGCTGACCGGGGTCGAGACCCGCACCTCGTCGCCGATCCGCATGACGCGCGGCGAGGACTTCCAGAGCCTCAACGTGCGCGGCCTGTACCCGGCCGGCGAAGGCGCCAGCTATGCGGGCGGGATTCTTTCGGCAGGGGTCGACGGCATCAAGGTGGCCGAGGCCGTGGCGCGCAGCGTCGTCCCGCGCGCCTGAGCGACCCAAGAAAAAGGCCGCCCGAAGGCGGCCTGGTCGCGCATGCGGGCGCTTCAGCCCGCCGAGTTCTGAAGCGCCGCGATGCGCTGCTCGATCGGCGGGTGGGTGGCGAACAGGCTGCCCAGCTTGCCCGTGATGCCCATGGCCTCGACCGTCTTCGGCAGCTCGCCGGGCGTGAGGCCGCCGAGCCGGGCCAGCGCGTTCACCATCGGCTGCTTGCGGCCCATGAGCTGGGCGGCGCCGGCGTCGGCACGGTATTCGCGCTGGCGCGAGAACCAGGCCACCACGATGGCGGCGGCAAAGCCGAGCACGATGTCGAGCACGATCGTGGTCACGAAGTAGCCGATGCCCGGGCCCGACGAGCGCTCGTCGTTGCGGCGCAGGAAGCTGTCGACCGCATAGCCGATCACGCGCGACAGGAACACGACGAAGGTGTTCATCACGCCCTGGATCAGGGTCATCGTGACCATGTCGCCGTTGGCGACGTGCGCCACTTCGTGGCCGATCACGGCCTCGACCTCTTCGCGCGTCATGTTCTGCAGCAGGCCGGTCGACACCGCCACCAGCGACGAGTTCTTGAAGGCGCCGGTGGCGAAGGCGTTCGGGTCGCCCTCGAAGATGCCGACCTCGGGCATGCCGATGCCGGCCTTGTCGGCGAAGTTGCGCACGGTCTGCACGATCCAGGCCTCGTCGGGCGTCTGCGGGTCGTTGATGATCCGCACGCCGGCCGACCACTTGGCCATCGGCTTGCTGATCAGGAGCGAGATGATCGCGCCGCCGAAACCCATGATCAGGGCGAAGCCGAGCAGCGCCCCGAGGTTGAGCCCGTTGGCCGTGAGGAAGCGGTTGACGCCCAGCAGGCTGGCCACCACGCCCAGGACCGCGACCACCATGACGTTGGTCAGGACGAAAAGAAGGATGCGTTTCAAGTTGGATTCTCCGTGGGAAAACAGGCGTTGTCCGCCTCTGGACATGAGGGTTGCGGCCCGGCTTGCAAGGGTTTGGACGCCATCATAGGAGCAACCATGGGAAGCAAGATTAAGTCCCGGAGCGCCGCCAGCGCACCGAATACCAACTGGAATCAGAAGGAATTCCCGGGCCCGGCGCGCGGTCGCCTGAACACGAACGGGTCGTCGTAGAAGCCCGGCGCCTCGTTGGCCGCCCACCAGCCCGGCACGCCCAGCACCGGCAGCGGCACGAAGGGCTTGGTGGCGAGCCAGGCCGGATCGAGCGCCGCCGCGATCCGGCCGTCGTCCGGGCCGAGCGACGGGCTGGCGCCCGGCGCCACCAGCACATGGGCCGTGGCCGCCTTGCGCGGCGCGGCCAGCTTCTCGAGCAGCGCGTGGCCGAAAACCTGCAGCCGGGCCTCGCGCCACAGCGCCCGCCGGGTGACGAAGAGCCGGTGCCAGTCGCGCGCGTGCAGCGCCTCCCACAGGGCGGGCGGGGCGTCGAGCAGCGCGCCGTTCTCGTCGAACAAGGTCAGCGCATCGCGCAGCGGCCCGCGCGTGGCACCGATGCCGGCGCGGGCGATCTGCGCCGCCTGCAGTTCGTTCAGGCGCCGCTTGGCGCGCGGGAAGCGCAGCCACACCAGGCCGTTGAAGAGATCGTGCAGGTTGTCGCGCGTCGGCACGCCGGCGGTGCGGAAGATGAAGGCCTCGTAGGCTTCGGCGCCCGCACTGTCGCCCGCCACGAAACGCAGCGGCCCGGCCGCCAGGTCGATGGGCGAGGGCTCGCCGGCCAGCGCCTCGGCCACGCCGGCGCCGGACGCGGTTCTGGCCGCCACCCGCTGCGCACCCGGCGCGAAGGGTGCCAGCCAGGGCGCTGCGGCGTCGACGGCCAGGCCGGCAGCCATCGCCGGCTCAGGCCGGCATCGGGCCGATGTACTGCACCTTGTTGGGCGTCTTCTCGGGCGTCAGCAGGAACAGTTCGGGGTATTTCTTGAACAGCTTGGGCGAGCTCGCGCTCTTGCCCAGCAGCTTGGCGGCGCGCAGCCGCTCGGCCGCGACATTGAGCTCGACCTTGTTGCCCATGCCGAGCTCGGCCACCGCGTCCAGGATGTGCAGCACGTCGTCGGGCAGCACCGGCGCGCGCGGCGCCGGCACGGGCGCTTCGGCCTTGGCGCGGCGCGGCGCGCGCGTGGCGCGCTTGGCGGCCGGCTTGGGCTCGGGCGCGGCCTTGGCGGCCGGCCTGGCCGCAGGGCGCGCCGCGGCCGCCTTCGACGACGCCGGATGGTGCTGCAGGTCGATGAAGCTGTCGTAGATCGCGACGGTCTCCTCGCCGGTCTTGCCCTGTTGCCCGATGCCGCAGACGCGGCAGCCCTTTTCGCGCAGCCGGATCACCAGCGGGGCGAAATCGGAATCCGAGGACACCAGCACCACCAGGTCCGGCCGCTCGGCGATGACCAGGTCGATGGCGTCGACCGCCAGCGCGATGTCGGTGCTGTTCTTGCCGGCCGACAGGTTGACCATCGGCCGCATCGACAGCCGCTTGAAGAGCGCCTGCTGCTTGAGCGCGGTCTCTGCATTGCAGTAGGCACGCCGCACGTGCACCGCGCCGTGCTCGGCCAGGGTGCGTTCGACCGCCTGCTCGATCACGTCGGCCGACACGTTGTCGGCGTCGACCAGCAGCATGACCCGCGCAGCGCCTTTCACGCCAGCCTCCAGGCCACGGTTTCGCCGCCGCGCAGGGGCTTCAGCGTGGCATCGCCGTAGGGCACGGTCTCGGGCACGGTCCAGCTTTCGCGCCGCAAGGTCACGCGGTCGGTGTTGCGCGGCAGGCCGTAGAAGTCGGGGCCATGGAAGCTGGCGAAGCCTTCGAGCTTGTCGAGCGCGCCGGCGTTGTCGAAGGCCTCGGCGTAGAGCTCGATCGCGGTCAGCGCGGTGTAGCAGCCGGCGCAGCCCAGCGCGTGCTCCTTGAGCGCGGCCGGATGCGGCGCGCTGTCGGTGCCCAGGAAGAAGCGGTCGCTGCCGCTGGTGGCGGCCTCGACCAGCGCGACGCGGTGCGTCTCGCGCTTGAGCACCGGCAGGCAGTAGTAGTGCGGCCGGATGCCGCCGGTGAAGATCGCATTGCGGTTGTAGAGCAGGTGGTGGGCCGTGATGGTGGCGGCGGTGAAGCGATTCGCGTCGCGCACGTAGTGGGCGCCTTCCTGCGTGGTCAGGTGCTCGAACACCACCTTGAGCTCCGGGAAGTCACGCCTGAGCGGGATCATCACGCGGTCGATGAACACCGCCTCGCGGTCGAACAGGTCGACCGCCGGGTCGGTCACCTCGCCGTGCACCAGCAGCAGCAGGCCGTGCTTCTGCATCGCTTCGAGCGTGGCGTAGGTCTTCTGGATGTCGGTCACGCCGGCATCGCTGTTGGTGGTGGCGCCCGCGGGGTAGAGCTTCAGGGCGCGAACGCCGGCCGCGGCGGCGCGCTCGATCTCGTCGGGCGGCAGCTTGTCGGTCAGGTAGAGCGACATCACGGGCTGGAACGCCGAGCCGGTGGGCAGCGCCTCGAGGATGCGGGCGCGGTAGTCGAGCGCCTGCTGCGCGGTGGTCACGGGCGGACGCAGGTTGGGCATGATCAGCGCGCGGCCGAACTGCTGCGCCGAATGCGGCAGCACGGCCTGGAGCGCGGCGCCGTCGCGCACATGCAGGTGCCAGTCGTCGGGGCGGGTGATCGTGAGGGTGTCTGCGGGGGTGGTCATGGGACGGATTGTCCCATCGCCCGGCCTCAGTCCCGCTGCCGGGCGAGCGCCAGGTCGGCCAGCCAGCGCGCCCAGGCGGCCGCCCGCTGGTCGTCGGGCAGCCGCAGCAGCGCCGACGGATGCTGCGTCACGAAGACCGGCAGGCCATCGCTGCGCTCCGTGAGCCAGCTCCCGCGCTCGGCTTGCACGGCCACCGGCCGGCCGAGCAAGGCGCGGGCGGCAGTGGCGCCGAGCGCGACCAGCGCTCGCGGGCGGACCAGCGCGATCTCGTGCGCCAGCCAGCCGGCGCAAGCCTCGGCCTCGCGCTGGGCGGCGGTCTTGTGGATGCGGCGCTTGCCGCGCAGCTCGTACTTGAAGTGCTTGACGGCGTTGGCCAGGTAGACCGCATCGCGCGGCCAGCCCAGGCGCGCCATGGCCTGGTCGAGCAGCTGCCCGGCCGGACCGACGAAGGGCCGTCCGGCCAGGTCTTCCAGGTCGCCGGGCTGCTCGCCGACCAGCATGTGCGGCGGCTGCAGCGGTCCCTCGCCGCAGACCGCCTGCGTCGCCAGCGCACCGATCGGGCAGGCCCGGCAGGCGTTGGCGGCGAGACGCAGTTCGTCGATCGACTGCGGCACGGCGCCTTGCGCCGGCAGCGGATGCAGCGGGATCGGCGCCCGGATGCGCCGCGCCGGCGTCGGCGGCGCCTCGATCATGGCGCGGCTGCGCTCACCGGCCGCCGCCGACAGCGGCTCGATCAGCGCCGCCTCGGGCAGGTTGTGCCAGTAGCGGCGGGGCATCTCGCGCCGCATCATCGCGAGCTTGAGCCGGGCCGGGTTGAAGATGTGGGCGTAGTAGGTCAGCCAGAGCGACTCGCCGGCATCGGGCGGCGGCTTCTCGCGGCGGTCGGCGCCGGGGCCGAAGCGCAGCTCGGCGCCGTCCCATTCGACGCAGCGTTCGGGCGTCAGGATGGCCCAGCGCATGCGGGCGAAGCGGCGCATGAAGAACGGCGCATTGGCTTCGACGATGTGGTGCTCGGGCTCGAACCAGGCGACATGGCGATCGCCGTCGACGCGGGTGAAGCGCACGAAGGCCCGCATCTTGTGGATGTCGCGCCGGACCTCCCTGGCGAGTTGCTGCGCGCGCAGCATGTCGGCGTCGAGCGGATCGTGCCGCAGCGCCGGCTCGTGCAGCAGCCGCCACAAGAGCCGGTAGAGCAAGGTGAAGCGCTGGGGTTCGCCGTGCAGCAGGGCGTCGCCGCAGAGGGCCGCGAACGCGGCGGGCACCCGAGGCGCCGCGGGCGCCGCCACCGGGGGCCCGCCCTCGGCCGGCAAATCGGCCCAGAGCGCGCCCGACAGGCCGTGCTGCGCGGCGTCGTCCGACCAGTCGACCGCGCCGGGATCGACCCCTTGCGCGAGCAGCCGGCGGGCTTCGCGCCTGAAGCCTTCGCTGTCGGCCGCGCCGTCGAGCCGCACGCAGGTCCGGGGCATCAGAACAGGACCTCCTGCCGCTGACGGGCCTGGCGCGCCCGCGCCTCGCCATGCGCCCGGCCCGCCGCCGCCGGCCGATGGCCGTCGACCTGCACGAAGGGCAGCACCTTGCGCGCCGGCACGTGCAGCCGCTGCAGGTCCTCGGCGCGCAGGCGCCGCACGCGCCGGGCCTGCAGCAGGCTCGCGACCGCCTTGACGCCGAGGCCGGGCACGCGCAGCAGCCACTCGCGCGGCGCCGTGTTGAGGTCGACCGGAAAACGGTCTTCATGCGCCAGCGCCCAGGCCAGCTTGGGATCGACATCGAGCCGCAGCAGCCCGTCGGGCGCAGCCACGATCTCGTCGTGCGCGAAGCCGTAGAAACGCATCAGCCAGTCGGCCTGATACAGCCGGTGCTCCCGCATCAGCGGCGGCGCCTGCAGCGGCAAGGCGCGCGCCGCATCGGGAATCGGGCTGAAGGCCGAGTAGTACACGCGCTTCAGGCGGTAGGCGCCGTAGAGCGTGGCGCTCGACGCCAGGATGCCGCGGTCGTCGGTGGCGTCGGCGCCGACGATCATCTGCGTGCTCTGCCCGGCCGGCGCGAAGCGCGGCGGCTTCGCGGCGCGGGGCGAGGCCGACGGCAGCGCGCGGATCGGCAACACACGGCGGCTGGCGTCCTCGCGTTCGTCGATGTGCAGGCGCAGCCGCGCCATCGAGCGCCGGATCGCGCCCTCGTCCTTCTCGGGCGCCAGCGCCTTCAGGCCGGCGGCCGTCGGCAGCTCGACGTTGATGCTGAGGCGGTCGGCGTAGCGGCCGGCGCGCAGCAGCAGCTCGTCGCTGGCATCGGGGATGGTCTTCAGGTGGATGTAGCCGCGGAAGTCGTGGTCTTCGCGCAGGGCGCGGGCCACTTCGACCACCTGTTCCATCGTGTGGTCGGGCGACTTGATGATGCCGCTGGACAGGAACAGGCCCTCGATGCAGTTGCGGCGGTAGAAGTCGAGCGTGAGCTGCACCACCTCGTCGACGCGGAATCGCGCGCGCGGCACGTTGCTGGAGGCCCGGTTGACGCAGTAGAGGCAGTCGTACTGGCAGTGGTTGGTCAAGAGGATCTTGAGCAGCGAGATGCAGCGGCCGTCGGGCGCGTAGCTGTGGCAGATGCCGGCCCCCTCGGTCGAGCCGATGCCGCGGCCGTCGAGCGAGTCGCGCTTTCGGGTGCCGCTGGAGGCGCAGGAGGCGTCGTACTTGGCGGCGTCGGCGAGGATGGCGAGTTTCTGCTGGAGGTCCATGGCGGGCGCCGGATACTGGATGAATAACCAGTATTCTGACCGCGTTGCAAGACCCTCCGGGGCGCGCTGGCATCCGCGCGAAACGACGCCCGCTAGGTGGCCGGCGGCCCGGCGGCAGCGCCGCCACGCACCCGCTCCAGGATGAAATCGATGAAGGTCCGGATGGCCCGCGTGTGCTGCCGGTTCGGCATGTAGAGCATGTACATCCCGGTGCCGAAGATGCTGAGCCGCCAGTCGTCGAGCGTGGTCAGGACCTCGCCGCGCCGGATGTCGTCGAGCACCACGTAGTCCGGCACCAGCCCGATGCCCAGGCCGGCCAGGATGGCCTGGCGCAGAAACAGGAAGTTCTCGGAGATCAGCGTCGGTTCGAGGATCACCTCGCGCCGCTCCTCGCCCTGGTAGGCCGACACGCGCAACTGGCGGCCGACGACGGCCGAGGTCACCACCGGCGCGCCCTGCAACTGGTCGAGCTGGGTCGGCAGCCCGTTCGCCTCGGCATAGCCGCGCGATGCGCAGGCCACGTAGCGCACCGGCCCGAGTTCGCGCGCCACCAGGTTCTGCGGCGGCTCGGGGATCACGCGGATCGCGATGTCGACCTCGTCGCGCAGCAGGTCCTCGATGCGGTTCTCGAACAGCACGTCGAGCACGATGCCCGGGTACATCCGCTTGAAGTCGATCAGCCAGCCCGACATCACGAGCTGGCCGTAGCCGCTCGGCACGCTCAGGCGCACCCGCCCCTGCAGGCTCTGGCCCAGCGTGGTGACCGACTCCCGCGCCGCCAGCAACTCGCCCTGGATCGCCAGGCCGTGCTGGTACAGGCGCAGGCCGATCTCGGTCGGCTCGGCGCGCCGCGTGGTGCGGCGCACCAGCTGGGCGCCGACCGAGCGCTCGAGCTGGTTCAGGTGGTAGCTGACATTGGCGCGGCTCATCTTCAGCCGGCGCGCGGCCGCGCTCAGGTTGCCGGCGTCGAGGATCTCGACCAGCAGGGTCAGCGATTGCAGGTCCATGGCGATCAATTGTGTCAAAAATCCTTTGACAGTCTGTCAATGGCCAATGCAATTGTCAAAGACCGGAGCCGGATCAAGAATGCGGGGTTCATCCCGGGATGAACCGTCCTCTCAAGCAATCGGAGACATGCCATGGCCCAGACCACCCCCTCTTCCGCCTCCCCCGTGAGCTTCACGCGCCAAGCCGACGTGCTGGTCGTGACCATCGACAACCCGCCGGTCAACGCGTTGGGCGTCGACGTGCGGCGCGGCCTGGCCGCCGCGATCGCCGCGGCCGAGGCCGACGGCGAAGCGAAGGCCGTGCTGATCGTCGGTGCCGGACGCAACTTCATCGCCGGCGCCGACATCCGCGAGTTCGGCCAGACCCCGCAGCCGCCGTCGCTGCCCGAGGTCTGCCTGGCGATCGAGAACTGCAGCAAGCCGGTGGTGGCCGCGATCCAGGGCGCAGCGCTGGGCGGCGGGCTCGAGATCGCGCTGTCCGCCCACTACCGCCTGGCCGTGCCCTCGGCCAAGCTGGGCCTGCCCGAAGTCGCGCTG
Organism: Variovorax davisae; assembly: GCF_030316845.1. Classification (GTDB taxonomy): domain Bacteria; phylum Pseudomonadota; class Gammaproteobacteria; order Burkholderiales; family Burkholderiaceae_C; genus Variovorax; species Variovorax davisae. The sequence goes on along the minus strand of NZ_JASZYS010000002.1, from coordinate 11,340 downwards.
GGCCTGCTGCCCGGCTCCGGCGGCACGCAGCGCGCGCCGCGCCTGATCGGCGCCAAGGCGGCGCTCGAACTGATCCTCAGCGGCCGCCACGCCGGCGCCAAGGAAGCGCTGGCGCTGGGCCTGGTCGACCGCCTGGGCGAAGGCACCGACGCCCTGCCCGAAGGCCTGGCCTATGCCCGTGAACTGATCGCCGCCCGAGCGCCGGTGCGCCGCACCCGCGACGCCCAGGCACTGGCCGATGCCGAAGCCAGCCGCGCCGCGCTGGAAGCCGCACGCGCCGACACCGCGAAGAAGAGCCGCGGCCTGTTCTCGCCGATGAAGATCATCGAAGCTGTCGAAGCCGCCCTCACCAAGCCCTTCGACGAAGGCATGGCGCTCGAACGCAAATTGTTCCTGCAATGCATCGACAGCCCGCAGCGCGCCGGCCTGATCCACGCCTTCTTCGCCGAGCGCGAAGTGCTCAAGGCCCCCGAGACCAAGGCCGCCAAGCCGCGCGCCCTGGACTCGGCCGGCATCATCGGCGGCGGCACCATGGGCGCCGGCATCGCGGTGGCGATGCTCGACGCCGGCGTGCCGGTCACGATGATCGAGCGCGACGATGTGCAACTGGCGCGCGGCCGCGCCAACGTCGAGAAGGTCTACGACGGCCTGGTCAAGAAGGGCCGCATGACGCCCGAGGCCAAGGACGGCGTGATGGCGCGCTTCTCGGGCTCGACCTCCTACGATGCGCTCGCCAAGGCCGACATCGTGGTCGAAGCGGTGTTCGAGGACATGGCGGTCAAGAAGGCCGTGTTCGCGGAACTCGACCGCGTCTGCAAGCCCGGCGCGGTGCTGGCCACCAACACCTCCTACCTCGACATCGACGAGATCGCGGCCAGCGTCTCGCGGCCCGGCGACGTGGTCGGCCTGCACTTCTTCTCGCCGGCCAACATCATGAAGCTGCTCGAGATCGTGGTGCCGGCCCAGGTCAGCGCCGACGTGGTCGCGACCGGCTTCGAGCTGGCGAAAAAGCTCAAGAAGGTGCCGGTGCGCGCCGGCGTCTGCGACGGCTTCATCGGCAACCGCATCCTCGCGGTGTACCGCCAGGCCGCCGACCACATGATGGAAGACGGCGCCTCGCCCTACGAGATCGACGCCGCGGTGCGCAACTTCGGCTACCCGATGGGCCCGTTCCAGGTCTCGGACCTGGCCGGCGGCGATATCGGCTGGGCCACGCGCAAGCGCAAGGCCGCCACCCGCGACCCCCAGGCGCGTTACGTTCAGGTGGCCGACCGCATCTGCGAACGCGGCTGGTTCGGCCAGAAAACCCAGCGCGGCTACTACCTCTACCCCGAAGGCGCGCGCACCGGCCAGCCCGATCCCGAAGTGCTGGCCATCATCGATGCCGAGCGCCAGCGCGCCGGCATCACGCCGCGCAGCTTCAGCGAGGACGAGATCATGCGCCGCTACATGGCGGCCATGGTCAACGAGGGCGCCAACGTCGTGCACCAGCGCATCGCGCTCAGGCCGCTCGACGTCGACGTGACCTTCCTGTACGGCTACGGCTTCCCGCGCTTCCGCGGCGGTCCGATGAAGTACGCCGACATGGTGGGCCTTCCGAAGGTGCTGGCCGACATCCGGGAGTTCGCCCAGCAGGACCCCGTGTTCTGGAAGCCCTCGCCGCTGCTGGTCGAGCTGGTCGAACGCGGCGCGGATTTCGCCAGCCTCAATCAAGACTGAGACCTTGCGGGACAGACCAACAAACTGCGAAGCAGTTTTTGCCCTGTCCTCAACTGACTAAGGAGCCATCACCATGCGCGAAGCCGTCATCGTTTCCACCGCCCGCACCCCGCTCACCAAGGCGCACCGCGGCGAATTCAACATCACCTCCGGCGCCACGCTGGCCGCCTTCGCGGTCAAGGCCGCGGTCGAGCGCTCGGGCCTGGACCCGGCGCTGATCGAGGACGCGATCCTCGGCTGCGGCTACCCCGAAGGCACGACCGGGCGCAACATCGCGCGCCAGAGCATCGTCCGCGCCGGCCTGCCGATCTCGATCGCCGGCACCACGGTCAACCGCTTCTGCGCCTCGGGCCTGCAGGCGATCGCCATCGCGGCCGGCCGCATCGTGGTCGACGGCGCCCCGGCGATGATCGCCGGCGGCGTCGAGAGCATCTCGCAGATCCGCAGCCGCAGCGCCACCGATGCCGGCGACAGCGGCATCGACCCCTGGATCCAGGAACACAAGCCGGCGCTCTACATGGCGATGATCGAGACCGCCGACATCGTGGCCCAGCGCTACAAGATCGGCCGCGAGGCGCAAGACCGCTTCTCGGCCGAAAGCCAGCGCAAGACCGAAGAAGCGCAGCTGGCCGGCCGCTACAAGGAAGAGATCGTGGCCTGCACCACCACGATGGCCGTGACCGACAAGGAAACCAAGGCCGTCACGCAGCGCGAAGTGACCGCCACCGAGGACAACTGCAACCGCCGCGGCACCACCTACGAGGCGCTGGCCAAGCTGCAGCCCGTGATGGGCGCCGACAAGTTCATCACCGCCGGCAATGCCTCGCAGCTGTCGGACGGGGCCTCGGCCTGCGTGCTGATGGAAGCCAAGGACGCCGAGCGCGCCAACCTGAAGCCGCTGGGCGCCTTCCGCGGCCTCGCGGTGGCCGGCTGCGAGCCCGACGAGATGGGCATCGGCCCGGTGTTCGCGGTGCCCAAGCTGCTGGCGCGCCACGGTCTCAAGGTCGACGACATCGACCTGTGGGAGCTCAACGAGGCCTTCGCCTCGCAATCGATCTACTGCCAGGAAAAGCTGGGCATTCCGTCGGAGCGGCTCAACGTCGACGGCGGCGCGATCTCGATCGGCCACCCCTTCGGCATGACCGGCGCGCGGCTCGCGGGCCACGTGCTGATCGAGGGCAAGCGGCGCGGCGCGAAGTACGCGGTCGTCACGATGTGCATCGCCGGCGGCATGGGGGCTGCGGGATTGTTCGAAATCTACTGAGACATCAGCGATGGACTTGAATTTCACTCCCCAAGAAGAAGGCTTCCGCAGCGAAGTGCGCGCCTTCCTGGCCGACAAGCTGCCGGCCCGCCTCTCCGACAAGGTCGCCACCGGCAAGCACCTCTCGAAGGCCGACATGCAGGAATGGCACGCCATCCTCAACGCCCGCGGCTGGCTCGCCAACCACTGGCCCGAGCAGTACGGCGGCCCGGGCTGGAGCGCGATCGAGAAGTTCATCTTCGAGAACGAATGCGCGCTGGCCCATGCGCCGCGCATCGTGCCCTTCGGCGTCAACATGCTCGGCCCGGTGCTGATCAAGTACGGCAACGAGGCGCAGAAGCGCCACTGGCTGCCGCGCATCCTCGACGGCAGCGACTGGTGGTGCCAGGGCTACTCCGAACCCGGCGCGGGCTCCGACCTGGCCTCGGTCAAGACCCAGGCGGTGCGGGGCATCGATGCCCAGGGGGACCACTACATCGTCAACGGCCAGAAGACCTGGACCACCCTCGGCCAGCACGCCGACATGATCTTCTGCCTGGTGCGCACCAACCGCGAGGCCAAGAAGCAGGAAGGCATCAGCTTCCTCTTGATCGACATGAAGTCGCCCGGCGTCGAGGTGCGCCCGATCATCACGCTCGACGGCGAGCACGAGGTCAACGAGGTGTTCTTCTCCGATGTGCGGGTGCCGGCCGAGAACCTCGTCGGCGAGGAGGACAAGGGCTGGACCTGCGCCAAGTACCTGCTGACCTACGAGCGCACCAACATCGCGGGCGTCGGCTTCTCGGTGGCCGCGCTGGCGCAGCTCAAGGCGATCGCTGCCAGGCAGACGAAGAACGGCCGGCCGCTGGCCGACGATCCCGCCTTCGCCGCCCGCCTGGCCAAGGTCGAGATCGACCTCGAGAACATGAAGACCACCAACCTGCGCGTGATCGCGGCCGTGGCCGGCGGCGGCGTGCCGGGGGCCGAGAGCTCGATGCTGAAGATCCGCGGCACCGAGATCCGGCAGGAGATCTCGTCGCTGGCGCGGCGCGCGATGGGCGCGCAGGCGCGGCCCTTCGTGGCCGAGGCGCTCGAGGGCGGCTTCGAGGGCGTTCCCTTCGGCCCCGAGTACGCTGCCGCCGCGGCAGCGCGCTATTTCAACAACCGCAAGCTGTCGATCTTCGGCGGCTCCAACGAAATCCAGAAGAACATCATCTCCAAGATGATCCTCGGGTTGTGATGGCACACCCCCAGGTTGGCTCACTTCGTGTAGCCGCCCACCCCCTTGCAGGGGGCAATACCAGCGGCCCGGCAAAGCCGGTTCCGCGGTATTCCTGGAATGAGACAAATCGCGCACCGCGCGCCGGAGTATGGGTATGAATTTCGAACACAGCGAAGACCGGCGCATGCTCGCCGACAGCATGAACCGCTTCATCGCGGAACAATACGCCTTCGACACCCGCGACCGCATCGCCAAGTCGCCCGAGGGCTTCAGCGCCGAGATCTGGCGCCAGTTCGCCGAGCTCGGCGTGATCGGCGCGCTGTTCGGCGAGGCCGACGGCGGCTACGGCGGCGGCGGCTTCGACATCGCGGTGGTCTTCGAGGCGCTGGGCCGCGGCCTGGTGGTCGAGCCGCTCTTGGGCGCGGTGATGGCCGGCGAGGCGATCTCCGCCGCCGGCAGCGCGGCGCAGAAGAGCCTGCTGGCCGAGATCATCGGCGGCACCACCGTCGCGGCGCTGGCCCACGACGAAGACGGCGGCCACTACGAACTCGCACGCGTCCAGACCCGCGCCGTGCGCAGCGGCGATGGCTGGGTGCTCGATGGCGCCAAGGTCGTGGTGCAGCAGGGTGCGCAGGCGAAGCTGTTCGTGGTCTCGGCGCGCACCGCGGGTACGGTCGACGACGAAGCCGGCATCTCGCTGTTCCTGGTGCCGGCGAAGACGGCCGGCCTGACGGTGCGGGACTGCCCCGCGATCGACGGCGGCCGCGTGGCCGAACTGCGCTTCGACAAGCTCGCGCTCGGCGCCGACGCCCTGCTCGGCACCGAAGGCCAGGGCCACGCCACGCTGGAGCGCGCCGTTGCCCGCGGCCTGCTGGCCCTGTGCGCCGAATCGCTCGGCGCCATGGAAGCGGCCAAGGCGGCCACGCTCGACTACCTGCGCACCCGCAAGCAGTTCGGCCTGCTGATCGGCAGCTTCCAGGCCCTGCAGCACCGCATGGCCGACCTGCTGCTCGAGATCGAGCAGGCCCGCTCGGCCGTCATCAACGCCGCGGCCGCGATCGATGCCGACCGCCTGACGCGCGAGCGCGCCGTGTCGGCGGCCAAGTTCAGCATCGGGCGCATCGGCGCGCGGGTGGCCGAAGAGAGCATCCAGCTGCACGGCGGCATCGGCATGACCTGGGAACTGCCCCTGGCCCACTACGCCAAGCGGCTGGTGATGATCGACCACCAGCTCGGCGACGAGGACCACCACCTGCAGCGCTACATCGCGCTCGGCAAGGAGCTGCACTGATGACCGGCGCCCTGCCCCTGTCCGGCGTCCGCGTCCTCGACCTCTCGCGCATCCTGGCCGGCCCCTGGTGCGGCATGGTGCTGGCCGACTTCGGCGCCGAGGTGATCAAGGTGGAGCATCCGGTGCGCGGTGACGACACCCGCGACTGGGGCCTGCGCGTGGGCAAGACCGAGACCGCCTACTTCAACAGCGTCAACCGCAACAAGCGCTCGGTCGCCATCGACCTGCAGACCGCCGAAGGCCAGGAGATCGTGCGCGAGCTGGTCAAGAAGAGCGACGTGCTGATCCAGAACTTCAAGTTCGGCGGCATCGACAAGCTCGGCCTCGGCTACGAGGCGCTGCGCGAGATCAATCCCGGGCTGATCTATTGCTCGATCTCGGGCTACGACCGCACCGGCCCCGAGGCCGCGCGGCCGGGCTACGACCTGGTGGTGCAAGGCGAGGCCGGCCTGATGGCGATGAACGGCGAGGCCGACCAGCCGCCGCTCAAGTTCGGCGTCGCCGCGGTCGACCTGTTCACCGGCATGTACTCGGCCCAAGCCATCCTCGCGGCCCTGTTCGAACGCCAGAAGACCGGCCGTGGCCGCCACGTCGAGATGGCGCTGTTCGACTGCGGCCTGATGATCACCGCCTACTACGGCCTGGAGGCGCTGCTGCTGGGCGAAGACCCGCCGCGCTACGGCAACGCCCACCCGTCGATCGTGCCCTACGGCGTGTTCGACGCCGAGGACGGCCCGCTGGTCATCACGGTCGGCAACAACAGCCAGTTCGCGCGCTTCTGCACCGACGTGATCGAACGGCCCGACCTCGCGGCCGACGAGCGCTTCAAGACCAACATCCTGCGCGCCGCGAACCGGGCGGCGCTGATGCCCGAGATCAACCGCGAGCTCGGCCGCCGCAAGCGCGGCGCGCTGCTTGCGCAGCTGGCGCGCGCGGGCATCCCGTGCGGCGAGGTGCTCGGACTGCTCGAGGCGCTGCAATCCAAGCGCGCCACCGAGGCCGGTCTGGTGACCACCCAGCCGCACCCGGTGGCCGGCACGGTCAACGTGCTGGCGCCCCCCTACCGCTTCGACGGCGAGCGGCTGCCGGTGCGCAACGCGCCGCCCCAGCTCGGCGAAGGCACGCACGACGTGCTCCAGTCGCTGCTCGGCCTTTCCGACGACAAGCTTTCCCAACTGAAATCCCTCGGCGTCCTCTGACGCCATCGAAACCTGCCCGATGTCTTCCCGCTTTCCCGCTTCCCTTCGCAACCCGGCGCGCCGTGCCCTGCTCGCCCTGGCCCTGCCGCTCATCGCCGGCGGCGCCTTCGCCCAGGCTTTCCCGGCCAAGCCGATCACGATCATCGTGCCCTTCCCGGCCGGCGGCCCGACCGACGTCGCGACCCGCATCATCGGCCAGAAGATGGCCCAGGGCCTCAAGCAGCCGGTCCTGATCGACAACCGCGGCGGCGCCTCGGGCACCATCGGCGCAGCCATCGCGGCCAAGGCCGCACCCGACGGCTACACGCTCGTGATGCTGGCCACGCCGACCCTGCTGGCCGGCCATCTCTATGGCCCGACCAGCTACGACATCTTCAAGAACTTCACGCCGGTCGGCACCACCTACGACCTGCCGATCGTGATGGTCGTGAACCCCAAGTCGCTGCCCGATGTCACCGGCCTGCAGCCGCTGATCGCCAAGGCCAAGGCCGACGGCGGCAAGTTCAACTACACCACCGCGGGCGCCGGCAGCTTCGGCCACCTGACGACCGAAAGCCTGAAGAACGTCGGCCACTTCGACATGCAGCACGTGCCCTACCGCGGCAGCGCGCCGGCCGTGACCGACCTGATCGGCGGCCAGGTGCCGATGATGTTCTCGGACCTGATCGCGGTGCTGCCGCACATCCGTTCGGGCACCCTGCGCGCGATCGCGGTCGGCTCGTCCAAGCGCCTCGGCCTGCTGCCCGACGTGAAGACCGTCGCCGAACAGGGCTTCCCCGGTTTCGATGCGACTTCGTGGGGCGGCATGCTGGCGCCGGCCGGCACGCCCAAGGACGTGATCGCGCGCCTGAACGCGGAACTCAAGAAGGCGCTGGCCGACAAGGAAGTGCAGGACAAGCTCGAAGGCGTGGGCACCTTCGCGGCCTTCCAGACGCCCGAGCAGATGACGGCCCGCATGCGCCAGGACCACGAGCGCTGGGGCAAGGTGATCCGCGACAACAACATCAAGAACCAGTAGCCGACGGTAGGCGCCGCGGCCCGCGCGGCGCATGATCGCGCAACGACATTTGCAGGAGACAGGACCATGAGCGCAGCGCCCTTTCGCGCATCGTTTCCGATTCGCAGCCTCGACGACATCCGAAAGCTCGAGGCCGCGCCGCTGGCCGACGCGCTCACGGTGCGCAGCACCTACGAGATCTTCCGCAACGCCGGCGCGGCCTTCGGCGACAAGACGGCGCTGACCTTCCTGCGCACCGGCGACCCGGCCGACGCGCCGATCCGCTGGTCCTATGCGCAGCTGCTGGCCGGCATCCACCAGACCGCGAACCTGCTGCACCGGCTCGGGGTCGGGCCCGACGACGCGGTGGCGGTGCTGCTGCCGGGCTGCCTCGACTACCACCTGGCGCTCTGGGGCGGCGAGGCGGCCGGCATCGTGCAGCCGCTCAATCCGCTGCTGACCGACGAGAAGCTGGTGGCGCTGATGACCGCGGGCCGCGCCAAGGTGCTGATCGCCTACGGCTCGGACGCCGAGTCCGGCATGTGGTCGAAGGCGATGCGCCTGCGCGGCCAGGTCCCCACCCTGAGCACGGTGCTGCGGGTGGCGCCGCACGACGAGGCGCCCGGCAGCGCCGGCGACCTGCCCGCGGGCGTGGCCGACTTCGGCGCCCTGCGCGCCGCCGAGCCCGACGACCGGCTGGCGAGCGGCCGCGACATCCAGCCGGGCGACATCGCCGCCTACTTCCACACCGGCGGCACCACCGGCGCCCCGAAACTCGCGCGCCACAGCCACGGCGCGCAGGTGTTCACGGCCTGGGCCAGCGTCAACATGACCGGCCAGGGGCCGAACGATGCTTCGATCAACGGCTACCCGCTGTTCCATGTCGCCGGCGTGCTGCCGGCCTCCCTGGCCTCGCTGTCGGCCGGCGTCGAGGTGATCATCCCGACCACCGCGCTGCTGCGCAACAAGCAGGTGCTGGCGAACTACTGGCGGCTGGTCGAGACCTACCGGCCGACGTCGCTGTCGGCGGTGCCCACGGTGCTCGCGGCGCTGGCCAACGTGCCGCTGGACGGCGCCGACATCTCGTCGATCCACTACTGCCGCACCGGCGCCGCGGTGCTGGCGCCCGAGCTTGCGGCCCGCTTCGAGCGGCTGTTCGGCCTGCACGTGCACGAGAGCCTGGGCATGACGGAGATGGCCGGCATCTCGACCATCACGCCGCCCGGCGTGGTCGGGCCGGCGGGCTGCGTCGGCTTCCGGCTGCCCTATTCGCAGCTGCGCATCGTGGCGCTCGACGCCGACGGCAACGCCAGCGAGCGCGACCTGCCCGCAGGCGAGCAAGGCATGGTGCTGTTCAAGTCGCCCAACCTGTTCTCGGGCTTCGTCGATCCGGCCGACAACGCGAAAGCCTTCACGGCCGACGGCTGGCTCGCCACCGGCGACCTCGGCTGGCTCGACGGCGAAGGACGCCTGAACCTCAGCGGCCGCTCCAAGGACCTGATCATCCGCAGCGGCCACAACATCGATCCGAAGGTGATCGAGGACGCGCTCGGCGCCCACCCCGCGGTGCAGCTGTGCGCCGCGGTCGGCGCGCCCGATGCCTACGCCGGCGAACTGCCGGTGGTGTTCGCGACCCTGATCCCCGGCGCTTCGGCCAGCGAAGCCGAACTGCTCGACTTCACCGCCGCGCGGGTCGACGAGGCGCCCGCCAAGCCGCGTTCGGTGATCGTGATCGAGGCCATGCCGATGACCAATGTCGGCAAGATCTACAAGCCCGAGCTGCGCGCGATGGCCGCCCGCCGGGTGGCCGAGGCGATGGTCGGCGAGGCCTGCGCCGCACTGGGCCTGGACGCAGCGGCCCGGCCGCAGGTCGAGGCCGATGGCGACACCGCGCTCAAGGTGCGCATCGATGCCGCGGCCGCGGGCGCACAGGCCGAGCCGCTGCGCCAGCAGTTGCAGCAGGCGCTGGGCCGGCTGCCTTTCAAGACGCAGGTCGTCCTGCAATAGCGACCGCTCCCTGACAAGCCAACGAACCTGGAGACACCCATGACCCCATCGACCACGACCCGCCGGGCCTGGCTCTGCGCCGCCGCCTCGGCCGCCGCGCTGTGCGGCCTCTCGGCGGCCCAGGCGCAGCCCGCCTGGCCCAGCAAGCCGATCAAGATGGTCGTTCCCTTCGCCGCCGGCGGCGCCACCGACGTGCTGGCCCGCGTGATCGGCGAGAAGCTGGCGGCCGGCCTGGGCCAGCCCGTGATCATCGACAACAAGCCCGGTGCCGCCGGCATCATCGGCACCGACGCGGTCGCCAAGGCGGCGCCGGACGGCTACACCATCGTGCTGTCGCTGAGCAATTCGCTGTTGACCAACCAGTTCCTGTACGAGAAGCTGCCCTACGACACGCAGCGCGACCTGACGCTGGTCTACCAGATCGCGATGGCGCCGCTGGTGCTGGTGGTGCATCCGAGCGTGCCGGTCAAGACCGGCCCCGAACTGCTCAAGTACGTGAGCGAGAACAAGGGCAAGCTGGCCTACGGCTCCTATGGCGTGGGTGCCTATCCGCACCTGGCCGGCGCCCACATGAGCCTGACGCAGAAGGCCGACATGAACCATGTCGCCTACAAGGGCGAGGCACCGATGCTGCAGGACCTGATCGGCGGCCAGATCCAGATGGCCTACGCCAGCGCGCTGGTGGCCAAGCCGCACATCGAGGCCGGCAAGCTCAAGGCCATCGGCGTTACCGGCGAACGCCGGATGAGCACGCTGCCCAATGTGCCGACGCTGGCCGAACAGGGCCTGAAGGACGAGGCCTACCGGGTCACCGGCTGGCTGGCGATCGCGGCGCCGGCCAACACGCCGAAGCCGATCGTGCAGCGGCTGGCCGACGAGGTGCGCAAGGCGACGCAGCAGCCCGACGTGCAGGCCAAGGTCGCGGCGATGGGCTTCGAGATCAAGGACAGCTCGCCCGAGGCCTTCGCGGCCGCCTACCAGAAGGAGCGCCCGATCTGGGAGCGCCTGATCAAGCAGTCGGGCGCCAAGCTCGAGTGAATTCACATCAAGACTGAAGGAGTGCCAACCATGAAGATCCTTGTTCCCGTCAAACGGGTCGTCGACTACAACGTGAAGGTGCGCGTGAAGAGCGACGGCACCGGCGTCGACATTGCCAACGTCAAGATGAGCATGAACCCCTTCGACGAGATCGCCGTCGAAGAGGCGGTGCGCCTGAAGGAGAAGGGCGCCGCCACCGAGATCATCGCGGTCTCGTGCGGCGATGCGAAGTGCCAGGAAACCCTGCGCACCGCGATGGCCATCGGTGCGGATCGCGGCATCCTGGTCGAGACCACCGAGGAGCTGCAGCCCCTTGCAGTCGCCAAGCTGCTGAAGGCGCTGGTCGACAAGGAGCAGCCCGGCCTGATCATCCTGGGCAAGCAGGCGATCGACGACGACGCCAACCAGACCGGGCAGATGCTGGCCGCGCTGGCGGACCTGCCGCAGGCCACCTTCGCATCGAAGGTGGAAGTCGCCGGCGACAAGGTCAACGTGACCCGTGAAGTCGATGGCGGCCTGGAGACCATTTCTCTTTCGGTGCCCGCGGTCATCACGACCGACCTGCGCCTGAACGAGCCGCGCTATGTGACGCTGCCGAACATCATGAAGGCCAAGAAGAAGCAG
>NZ_JASZYS010000019.1 GCF_030316845.1 Variovorax davisae | reverse complement strand
ACCTGCTGTCGGTCTTCGCCTTCGATGAATCTCTTCATGGACCACCACCTCGTTCAGACGGGTTGGCTCAATATAGGCGACCATCAAGGGAGTTTCCACACAGCCTCGGCCACCACCGGACATTCCACTCAACACGCCAATGATTGCGCTTGACCCTCGCCTCCTTACGCCGGCTGAAGTTGCCGTGGTCTCGGCAGCAATTCGGCAGGCACCATTTGGGGATGGCATTGCCGTTGACGATCAGTACCTAGGCTCAACCCTGCGCGTCGTAGGCAAGTGCGATTGCGGCTGCGCGAGCGTCTTTTTCTCGACCGAGGAATGGGCCGCAACCCAACATCGGGTCGCGGACGGCGTAGGCCGCGCAGTGGACGGAGACGAGATCGGAGTCATCGTCTGGGCCACATCAACCGGACTTGCCCACCTTGAGCTCTACAACTACTCGGAGCGACCATCTACGCTTCCGGACCCTTCTACCATCCAACCCAAGGCCTGACGACCGTCAGGGCTCGAAGATCACCTGTCAGAACGTCCGCTTTCGGGAGAGCATTACTTCCGCAAAGGGCCCTCTGCAGTCTTTTACGAGCCCAACAGGGAATGACAGCTCACCGCCTGCAAGCAGCCTTAGCCTCGAGGTCGGCATTCGCTGCGATGCAGCCTTACGTAGGGTCTACACGGCGAACCGGGTCGCAGCCCAGGGTATCGTTGTCTCCGCACTACCTAGGCGTCTGCCCGCAGACTAGATGCTGGCCAAGTCTCGCGCGGCAGCACTGGCGGTGGTCATGTTGATACTCCGAGTTCGGCAATGCGTCGAACCATCTCTGGCCAGATCTCTCTGGGCATGGAATGTCCCATGTCCTCGACCAGCCATAGCTCGGAGTTCCTGATCTGTTGTTGCATGTGTCGAGCCTGCTCCGGAGCAAACACCGGGTCGGCGCTTCCATGAATGATCAAGGTGGGGGATGAAATTGCCTTCTGCGCTTCAAACAGGTCCGGCGACACTCCCACGGCCAAGATCGCACGGCCCATGCCCTCGGGGCGATACGAGCGGTCGAACGCGTAGGCGATGCGCGCGCGAACCCACGCTTCGTCGAAGTCGAACCGGTCTGCCCACATCCACCGCCAGTCGGCTACGCCCTGCTCGATGGCAGCATTGCGGTCTCGGCGCACGGTCATCTGCAGCAATGCGCCAAGCCGCTCCTTTCCTGCCTGCCGATCTTCAACTTGGCCCCCGCTTCCGCTCATCACGACCGTGAGGCTTCGCACGCGCTTGGGATGCCGGAGGGCCACCCAACGAGCAACAAACCCGCCGAGCGATGCACCAGCGACATCGACACGCTCAACCTTCAAGTCATCCAGAACGGCAGCGACGTCGTCGGCCATGTCTGGCAGGGTGTAGGGGCAGGACACAGGCACGCCTGCCCGCGCGGCAGCCAGCGTCGCCAGGACGTCGACGCACGGATAGTCTGGCATCGGAACCGAGAGACCGCAGTCCCGACTGTCCATGAGGATCACGCGATACCCCGCGCGAACAAATTGCTCGCATTGCTCATCCGGGTATTCCACGCTGCCGATCTGCTCGCCCATCCCGGCGATTAGCACGATGGGCTGGCCTTCCAGGGGGCCTCTTGTCTCGTAGTGGATTGCGCATCCCTTGTTCATGACGTAGGTCATCGAGTCTCCTTGTCGTTGGTTTTTCCGATGAGACTTGGTCTTCAGAACCTAAGCTTAGCCTTGAGCGCAGCCGTGTTCGAGTGGAACTGATCCGCAAACTCGCCCGTATTTCCACCCGCACATTCACCCGATCGCTTGCGCTCAAGTCCAACCCCAGCGTGGTATGAAATGGTCGCCTAAGCGCTCAATATTCGCTACTGGCGGACAACTCCTTCTCACGCTGAGCAAGTCATCCCGGACGTTCGCCTTCTGAGGTCGCCACTTGCGCAACGTCCGCCTAGCCAGCGGCCATTCCCGTGCGCCCGCTTCGCGCCTAGCTCAAGGACCGCAACGGGCACGCACCGGCCGAATGCCGTCGCGGCTGCTGACCGCTTGGGCGCGGTCAGGTGACATTCGATGGCTGAGCCCTCAAGGACCGCAGCCGCCTGCAGGCTCTGGCGGCCATCCTCTCAGGCGCCAGGCCTGGGCTCGGTAATTCCCTCCGTGGCCTCCGCAATTTGAATGTTGCGCTTCGTCTGACCGCGCTGGCGCGTCGAGGGCCCGACGCCGGCCCTCGGGCCGAACTGCTATATCGACTCCGCGTCGGACTTGCAACTACTCAGCGGTCGAGCTCTGAGTTCAAGGGTGGCATTCAGCGCGATCAGACCGCGTGCGACTGGGGCACCTTGGCCGGATGATGCAATGGGCCGTTTGATCAAGTTCGTCGAGTGCGCTCGCGTGGTGCTGGCCCCATTCGCACAACGCCAGCAACACCGGCTCGAGGCTGAGTCCGAGTGCTGTGGCCGAATATGCAACTCGCGGCGGCACTTCGCGGAAAATTTCACGCTTCACCAACCCGTGCTCCTCCATTTCGCGGAGTTGTTGAACGAGCACCTTCTGGCTCACCGCCGGAATCAGGCGGGCCAATTGGGACAGGCGCTTGGGCTGGTCGAACAAGTGGTACAGGATCACGGCCTTCCAACGCCCAGAGATCACTTTGAGTGCGCGCTCTGCCGGAAGACTCGGCAATTTCTTGGTCGTTTCCGCCATGGTTACCTGAAGGTAAGTAAGCCACCAAAGAGTGGCTATTCGTTCCCGCGAATGTACTGAAGAATCCGCCGCTCGTTCAGCACACCACGGAAATCCATGACCATGATGATGAAAGCAGTCCACTTCAACCGTTTCGGCGGCCCAGAGGTCCTGCGGCAGGTGACGCTCCCCATGCCCGCGCTTCCGTCCGGCGCATTGCGTGTCCGGGTCCGGGCAGCAGGCGTTAACTTCTTCGAGACGCTGGTTCGGCAGGAACGCTACCCGCCCGCACCTGCCCTACCCATGGTGCCCGGTGTCGAGGTGGCCGGCGAAGTGGATGCTGTGGGGGCGGGCGTCGATGCCGGGTGGATTGGCGCTCGCGTGGCTGTGCCGCTGTTTGCGCTGGGACGGCCGTCAGGCGGTTACGCCGAATACGTCGTGGCCGAAGCGACGTCGGTCATCAGGCTGCCCGCTGGTCTCGCCTTCGAGGACGCCACAGCGTTGATGATCCAAGGCCTCACCGCATGGCATCTCGTGCGCCAGAGCCGGCCATCGGGCAAGACGGTGCTGATCAGCGCCGCTGCTGGCGGCGTAGGGTCGCTGCTCGTGCAACTTGCTGCGGCCGCCGGCGCACAACACATCATCGCAGTCGCCGGCTCGCCCGCGAAGATCGAAGCGGCCATCGCGGTCGGTGCGCATGTCGGAATCGATCACACGCGACCAGGTTGGGCTACGCGTTTGCGGGAATCCGGCGGTAGCGTCGATCTGATCTGCGACACGGTGGGCGGCTCTTTCACGGCGGAGGCCCTCGATGCGCTCAAGGATGGCGGCGAACTGATGTTCGCGGCCCTGAACCGCTTTGCGCTGATGCCCCAGCAGTTGGAAGCCATGTTCGAAAAGAACCAATTGCTGCGCGGCTTCGCGTTGCTGCCGCTGCTCAAGCCCGAGACGTTGGCGGCAGATCTAGCCGAGCTGTTCGAACGTGCCGCCAGCGGGATGCTCAAGCTGTTGCCCGCGGAACGCTTCAGCCTGGATCAGGCGGCCGCCGCGCACGCGGCCATCGAGTCGCGGCGCACGCGCGGCAAGGTCGTGCTGGTGCCTTGAGAGCAGACCCGCACCAGCGGCGACGCGTACTCCTGAACAGGTTCCCTTCATCGGAGCTTTGCCCAAGGCACCAGCCTTCGGAGGTGCTCGTTCAGCACAGCATAGCGTCGAGCCCCGCCGGTTCGCCGCTGCGCTTCTTCAGGAAGTCGATGAGCGCGCGAAGTTTTGGCGTGACACCCCGACGGCCTGGATAGTAGAGGGTCAGTGCGGGAAGCGATGGCATCCAGTCGTCGAGCGCACGCACCAGGCGGCCACGCTCCACCAGCCCATCGACGTAGCAGCTCGTGACGTAGGCGGCGCCGATGCCGTCCAATGTCGCCTGCACGATCGAGGCAACGTCATTGACGACCAGAGCATTCGTTGGAGACAGGGAGAACGACTTGCCGTCTTGCACGAAGGCCCATCGTTCAAGGGCGCCACTGCTTTTGTATCGGAAGCCAATGCAGCGATGCGTCAGCAGGTCGCCTGGCGTGGACGGCAGGCCATACCTCGCCCAATGCTCCGCCGTGGCGACCACGCGCCGCGTCATCGCCGGCCCGACCTGAACACCGTTCATGTCGCGCTCGACGATGTCGCTGTACCGGATGCCAGCGTCGAAGCCGCCTTCGACGAGATCGATCAATGTGCTGTCGATCGAGATCTCGATGCTGACCTCGGGATACACATCGAGAAAGCTGCGAAGAATCGGCTGCAGCACAACCATGTGAGCGACACGGGGCACGTTCAGGCGCAGCGTGCCCGTCGGACGCGCATTTGTCTGACCGAGCGCGTCTGCTGCCTGATCGAGTTCCAGGACCGCGGGACGCACGCGCTGCAGGTATTTCTCACCCGCTTCGGTCAATCGGACGCTACGGGTCGTGCGCGTGAAGAGCGCAATCCCCACGCGTTGCTCGAGCTGCCGGATCGACTGGCTGACCGCTGACGGCGTGAGCCCCATGCGTGCCGCGGCCCCTGAGAAGCTGCGGGTCTCGGCCACCTGGACGAACGCCACGAGGCCTTCAAGATTTTCCTGGCGCATTTCTTTTTCGATCACTCAAAGGGGGTGGCAGCAATGCGCACCCGGCCGATTATGTAGCGCGGCTACAAGGCCCGTTTGGAAAACAACGGCTTATCAATGCCGGCCTTTGTCACCACAGTAGCTGCATCGACATCTCGTCTTTCCAAAGCACCGTCATGAACACCGTCATTCTTCCATCACAGCGCTCCGGCCCCCCCACATGCGAGGACGCATCGTCCAGCGGGCGTTCCATTCTTCTGGCATCCGGCGTCATCACCGCGGTATTCGTTCTGTCCAATTCCGCGACTCCGCTCTACATGTTGTGGCAGCACAGGTTCGGCTTTTCCTCGGGCACGCTGACGGCCATCTTTGCCGCGTACATCCTCGGCTTGCTGGTGACCTTGCCCGTCGCCGGCCAGCTCTCCGATCGACTGGGGCGCCGACCCGTCCTCCTGCCCGGCCTCGTGAGCGCGCTCGTGGCCTGCGCGCTCTTCGCGACCGCGGGCTCCATAAGCGCGCTGTTGGCTGGCCGCTTCCTCACTGGAGCGGCTGTGGGCGTCATCGTTTCGGCTGGAATGGCGGCTGTGATGGACGTCGGTGGCCACACACGCAAGCGCCAGGCCTCGCTCGCGGCGTCGGTCGCGATGGTCATTGGCGCCGGCCTCGGCCCCTTGGGTGCTGGCATGGTCGCGCAATGGGCACATTCGCCTATCCCGATGATCTTTGCCATCGAGGCAGCGCTTGTCGTGCTGGCCGCGGTTGTCGTGGCGACGCTGCCGCTTCGCCGCCATCCAAGGCCTTGCGCCGCGACTGGCATCGACCGCTTCGCCTTGCGCCTGCCGACCATTCCGACTGCGAATCGCGCGCACCTGATCCAGGGCGCGGCCGTGTTTGCGCCAGGGCTGACGGCAACTTCCTTCGTGCTGGCCCTGGGCCCGTCACTGCTGTCCCGGCTGCTCGGCGTTACCAGTCCGCTTGTGGCCGGACTGACCGCCTGCGCCATGTTTCTTACCGCCACGGGCGTGCAGTTCGCGGGGCGCGGCGTGTCGGTGCGCGCCATGTTCTTCCTGAGCTGTACCGCGACAGCCGGCGCAATGGTCGGCTTGCTGGGTGCCATCTATTTCTCCAACCCGGTGCTCCTGGTTGCAGCCGCAATCCTCGCCGGTGCCGGTCAGGGCCTCGGTCAACTTGGCGGCCTGACGCTGATCAGCCTCCACGTGCCGGAGACGCGTCGTGCCGAGGCCATCTCGCTTCTGAACATGGGCGCGTACGTCAGTGCCGGTGTGCTGCCGATGCTGAGCGGGCTTGCGATAGACACCTTCGGCCTGCGTGGCGGCGCCACTACCTTTGCGGGGGTTCTTCTCTGCAGTGTCGCGTTGTCCGCGCTCCACGTCGCACGTCAAAAGGCGTGAACTTTGCGTAGATGACGGAACCTGATTCGTAGCCTGCTCGGCGACTTCGGCCTCGTCATCCCGAAGGGCCACTACCGACAGCAGTCGGGGATCGGCGCGGGGCAGTGCGGCGGAAGGCTCCGTAACTGAATGTGGCGTAGTCGGGTAGGTCCGGTCGTCGCCGTATTCGCAGCGTTGCCCTTGCGTGCCTCGGTTGCGAAGATTGCATTAAGCATGCATGATGCATGCATGCATGTATTTCACATGCATCTGAGGGTGGCTTACTCGAGGCGACACACAACGAATGTGCCGAGCGGGCATCGCCGACGCGCAATCACGCTTGACACTTTCCTAACGGAGACTTTCAAATGAACTATGTGTCCCGGGGCAAGTCACCCCGCATTCATCCCGAAGCCCGGGTCGCGCACTCCGCGGTGATCTCCGGGGACGTCGAGATTGGCCCGAATTGCTACATCGGGCATCACGCGGTCATCGTGGACGAGGGCGGCCCGATCCGCATCGGCGCGCATTGCGTCGTGATGGACTCGGCCGTCATCCGTGGCGTACCGAAGCTGGACACGGTGCTCGGCGACCACGTGTTGGTCGGTCCGCGCGCCCACCTGGTCGGCTGCCGCGTCGATAGCGACGTATTTCTCGCGACGGGTGCGACCATCTTCTCGGGCGCACATCTGGGTGAAGGAGCGGAGGTTCGCATCAACGGCGTGGTCCACCTCAGGACGACCCTTCCCGCCCACGCCACCGTGCCAATCGGCTGGGTGGCGGTGGGCACGCCGGCGCGCATCTTGCCCGCCGAACAGCACGACGACATCTGGGCGATCCAGAAGCCGCTGGACTTTCCTAGGTTCGTGTTCGGCACGGAGCGTCCGCCGGCGGGCGCGTCCATGATGGCGGAGTTGATGCCTAGGTACGCCCGCTCCCTGCGCACGTGCCACGCGGACGACCACCCGGTGTGCGATGAGCAGGCCGGCTGATGCCGCGGCCCTGCAGGCCAACCAGCTGGGCGCGCTTTGGGCCACCCTGGAGCAGGTCGTCACCCGCGGCTTCGGCGAGGAGTCCGCGTCAACGGCCGCTACGCTGTTGACGATGCTCCATTGGACGGAGCTGCGCGTGGTCGCGCTGGCCGGCATTCTGGGCCTATCCCAGCCGGCTACGACGAGGCTCATCGACGGCCTGGTCGCACGAGGTCTCGTCCGGCGCACCGCCGTCAGCGGTCGCGAGGTCAGGGTCGACCTGACGGTCTCGGGACGGCGGCGCGCGAACGCGCTTCAGCTGAGGCGGGAGCAGCTTCTGACGCGCCTGCTGCAAGCGCTCGATGCGCCGGAGCGTGCCGAGTTCGAGCGCCTCGTGAGCAAGATTCTCGTCGCGCCCGTGACGGATCGGGCCTATGCCCGGCACGTGTGCCGCTTCTGCCACCACGGGGTGTGCACTGGCGCGGCGTGCAGCATCGGCACCCGGGCCTCGGCCATGGAACGTGACGCGGGAATCGATCCGGATGCCTGGCGCCGAGCTGCCGGGGACGGAATCGCATGAGGCGATCACCGCTGCGATTGTGCTCGTCCGATGACCTGCGATATTTCATCGATATTGACTGCAACCGACCCGTTGGCATTGCCTCTCCATGCGCATCAGAAGCCGTCCCCACACACTGGCGGCTAACACCCGGGCCGGGCTTGCCGACCATGGAGTGTCCGGGGTCGATGCGGCCAGCTTGGCGTTGCACTTCTAGGTAGTGCAGCAGGGGGCTCTGGTTTCCAATTTCGCCTCGGAGTCGTAGTTGGCCGGCAGTGCAGCAGGCACTTCTGGTACTCGAAGATGCGCACGCCGCCGGCGAGCAGCTGGTGGAGTTACGGTGCGCGGCGTGCTGCGCCACGGGCATGTCGGAAGCTTCGGCCGACGGCATCATCACTCGCATGTCGACGCCGCGCTTCGCCACCGCGCACAGCGCATCGATTGCCTCGCTGTCGGGGAGAAAGTAGGGGTTCTGGATGCGGATGTGCTGCCGCGCGAAGCACACCACCAGGTGATGCAGGCGAGTGAGCTTCCAGCTTGAGAAACCCGAATGCCCGCTCATCACATCCAAGTGGGCAGCAGTCGTCATTCAAAGTTCGACTTGGCGTCACGCACTCCTACCGCCCCGTGGCGCCGAAGGCCGTCACGAACGGCATGTCCTATTTCCTGCAACGCTCGATGGCTCGCATCGAACGGCCACCTTAGGAACTCGTGGATCATTCCTTCACACCGCATCACGACCGTGTCGACGCCGGCGCGCTGCAGTTTGTGTCCGTAGGCCTCTCCTTCGTCGCGCAGGGCGTCATACTCCGCCGTGACAACAAGTGCCGGAGGCAAATGAGCGTGATCCTCGGCCAGCAGCGGTGATACCAGCGGTTCTAGCTTCTCCTCCTCGCTGTTTAGGTAGTGGTCCATGAACCAGTCCTGAGTTTCGCGACTGACATTGCCGTACTGGCCGGCGAAGGCCTGGATCGAGCCGTTCGAACGGCGGAAATCGAGATCGGGGTAGATCAGCAACTGAAAGCAGATTTCCGGCCCGCCCGAGTTGCGGGCCATCAAGGCAACGACGGCGGCAAGGTTGCCGCCCGCACTATCGCCTGCCACCACCAGTTGTGACGGGTCACCGCCGAGCTCGGACGCATGCTGCGACACCCATTGTGTTGCCGCGTAGGCAGCGTTTCGCGCGGCAGGATACTTGTTCTCCGGGGATAGGGGGTAGTCCACCGACACTAGGATGCAGTCCGTGGCAAGAGCGAGCGAGCGCGCCAAGCCGTCGTGAGTATCGAGATCCCCCAATACGAAGCCTCCCCCATGACAGAACACCATGACCGGTCGCGCGCCTTGCACGTCGGGGTGGTAAATGCGAACCTGAAGATCGCCAGCGTCCGTTGAGATGGTGCGGTTGTCGATTTGTCGAACCGGCTTCCCGGGCGGGAGCGCCTGCGCCATCCGGCGCATTCCTTCGCGGACCTGCCCGGGTTGGAGGGTGTGCATGCTGGCAAAGCCAGTTGCTGCGAGTCGCTGCAGATGCGTAGCCACTTGTGGGTCGAGTGCCATTTCAAAGTCCTTCGATGTGCTTGAGTTGAATGAGCGACTAGACTATGCAACTTGAACCACGCTTCAAGTCAAGGCCATGTTTTTGGACATAGCAGAAGTCGCTCGGAGTTCGGGCCTCACCGCGTCGGCGCTCAGATACTACGAACGGCGGCGGCTGATCCGATCAATCGGTCGCAATGGATTGCGCCGAACCTACGAGCCCGATGTGCTCGCTCGATTGGCGCTGATCAACTGCGCGCGAGCCGCGGGGTTCACACTGGCCCAGATCGGCCGCTTCCTTGTGGCGACCCCTGGTGATGTCGAGCTTCGAAAGCAGATGGGGCAGCGCGCGAGAGAACTTGACGCACAGATTGCACAGCTCATCCGGATGCGAAACAGCTTGCGCCACGCGGCGATTTGCAGGCACGAGCCGCTTGTGGAGTGTCCCAAGTTCAAGGCCTATATCGATGAGCCGAAGCAGTGAGTACCGAGGCGAGCTTTGGATCGATCAGAACCCCCAGGCATCGGCCAGTTCGAAAAGCTTTTCAAAATGCGTTGCGCCACATCACATTCAAGATCCGACGCGCGCTCGGCAGGTCTTCCTGGCACAACCACAACTGGTCGTCCGGCAGTCCGCTTAGGGCACGGAGCCGACGAGCGAGGTGCACGCCTCATGACTGCTTTGCGCCTGTTTCCCGACGCAGATTGCTCTGCGGTTGAACTTCCGTTCCTGGCCGGGTGCTGTCTGTTGGGCAATGGAACCGAACGACGGCCTCCGCTGCTCAGCAGAAGTCCCACCCAATGAATCGATCGGCCAATGGACCCATCGCCTCTCGGCCCCCACGCTCTCGCCGCAGGTCACCTTGCCCTCCCACGCTCAAACTCATGCAACAACGCCAACATAATCCGCCGCTGCTCTGCCGTCAGCGCATGAAACCGCTCAGCGAACGCCTTCCCGCTGATCTCCCCATCCAGCGTCCTAAGACTCTTTCGTTCGCCTTGCGGATCTCGCCCGTGCTGGAGCCAATGCGGTGACACATCGAGCAGCTTCGCGATCAACGCGATGCGGTCCGCTCGCGGGACTGACTTGCCCGATGCCCAGTTGTGCGTGGTCTGTACGCTGAGCCCTGACGGAAAAGCCGGCGACAGCGCCTCGGCGAGCGCCGTCGCCCCGAATTCCTTGTAGCCGTGCCTGGCCATTGCAACCCGCAAGCGCTCGGAAAAGGATTCTGCTTCTTTGACTCGGGATTGCACCGAACGATTGTCACGAGCAGTTGATTTTTATCATTCCCACGAGATTGCTAAGTTTCCCATTCATCTGCTAAAGTGAAATCGAATGCGTTGACGCTCAGGCGAACATCCGCGTGTTAGCTGACCGTCGAAGCGACTTGCCAATCTTGCTAGAGGGAGGAGACCAAATGCCTTGCAACGACAAGGCTCGGACAGGAACGCCCGAGCCATGAAGCCCCGCCCCGTCCCCTCCCCCTTCCCGACCGCGCGCCCCCTCAGGCTGCCGCCGTCGCTCTACCGGCCGACGCCCAAGCCCAAGACCATCCGCAGCAAGACCGCCGTGATCGTCGGCACCCAGGTGAAACGCCTGCGCCAGGTCGCAGGCGTCACGTGTGTGGATCTCTCGAAGCGCTCCGGCGTCTCGCGCTCCATGCTCTCGCGCATCGAGAACGGCATGGTTTCGCCCTCCGTCGAGACATTGCATCGGCTGGCCGACGCCCTGGACGTTCCGATGTCGCGCCTCTTCGCCGAGCACCGCTACCGCAACGATTTCAGCCATGTGCCTTCGGGCCAGGGCCTTCGGGTGGAACGCCTGGGCGCCGTCGCCAACTACCGCTACGAGTTGCTCGGCCATGTGCTCTCGGGCAACCTGTTCGTCGAGCCCTACCTCGTCGTGCTGGAAGCCGACGCCCAACCCCATGCGGCTTTTCAGCATTCGGGCTTGAAGTTTCTCTATCTTCTGTCGGGCGAAGTCACCTACCGCTATGGGCCCCGGCGCGTGAAGCTGCGCGTCGGCGATTCGCTGCTCTTCGACGCCACCACCCTGCACGGCATCGAGGAACTCGGCACGCAGCCGGTGTCGTATCTCTCCGTCGTCTTCACCTTTCGCGACTAGGCCTGCGGTCGCGGCCTGCCGCGATGCTTGTCGCAGGTCAATGAGTCCCGCGCGCGGGAGGACTAGCCTTGTGTCTTTCAATGAGGAGAAGACACATGGCAGCCTCGCTTTCGCTCGAATTGCCTTTCATGGACCGGGCGCACGAGCAGTTCACGGCCCTGTTGAAGCGCGTCGACGAAGCCGGCGACGCCGAGCTGCCGGCCGCCTGGGCGCGGGTGGTCGACCTGGCGGCCGAGAGCTTCGCGCGCGAGGACGAGTGGATGCACGCCACCCGCTTCTCCTGCCGCAAGGACCACACGCTGCAGCACCGGGTGGTGCTGGAGGTCATGCGCGAAGGCGTCGTGCAGGCCCGTGAGGGCCAGCTGCTGCAGGTGCGGCAGATGGCCTGGCAGTTCCGCGACTGGTATCACAAGCACGTGCAGTCGATGGATGCGGCGCTGGCGCTGCATCTGCGCGGGGCGCGCTTCGAGCCAGCAAACCGGGGGGATGACGGTTTGCGTGAAGGGGCGCTGATGCGGGTGTCCGGCTGAGCACGGGTGGCTGGCAGTCGGTGTCGCAGATGGGCCCGTTGCAGCTACGCCGAGTGCGGCTCCGCCGGCCGCGAGGAAGTCCGCCCGTGCCGATAGGCGATCCTCACGACGGCGGCGGACACCGCGAAGCCTGCGAGCAGCGCCCAGGCCGACGGGCCGAACTCCTCGTGCGCGACGTGCCAGAACACGGCGACAAGGAAAGCCAACCAGCCTAGACGGGCAAGTAGGTCGATCGGCTTCTCATTCTTCTTATCCTTCTTGTCCTTCTCATCCTTCTCATCCGGATCTTCGCGTTCGTGTCGGCCTGCATCAAGCAGTGCCAGCGCGAGTCCGGCCGCCACGCCCGCCACCGCGCAGCCGACGACGGCATCACCCGCCGCAATCGCAGCGCCGGCGGCGACCAACGCAACGGTGCCTAACACCCGGGCGACCCAGCGGCCGGGCCGGGCGGCCTGCGCGCCGTCGCCCTTGGCGTGACCTCCGTCCTCGTGACCGCCCGACAGCACTCCTTCGTGCGTCGACAGGAACACATCGACGGCCGACGACAGGATCATGCCGGCCGCTCCGAGCACGACCCCGAGTTCGGCCAGCTTCGCGGCGGACGTCACCCAGAAAATCGGCAGCAGGATCGCTGTGGCCAGGAACAGCGAGTACAGCAAAGAGCGCAGCGCAAACGAATCCTTGGCACCGCCGATCGCGGACCATAGGAGCTTGAAGACGCCGCCCGAAGCCAAGCCGATCAGCACGTCGATGACGGTGGTGGTCGCAGCCGAAGGCGCGAACGGCGGCTGGCGTTCGGTCTGCGTGACCCATGCATGCAGGTTGATGCCGTGTACCGGGAAGTCGACGCCGCGCAGCCAGAACATGTCGGCGCTGCCCCAGCGGCCACCGAGGAACACGATGCCGTCGCGGAATGTCTGCGGCGTCTCCATCGCCTGCGCAAAGCTGGACGCCGCGGTCAGGCGCGGTCGAACCAGCTGGGCCGTCTCGATGTCCACGGACGGGTCGGCCGCGGCCATGCATGCGCTGGCCCAGTCGCGCGCGACGCCGCCCGCACGCGACCCGTCGATCCGCTCGCCATTGCCCGACGCCGCGCGCCAGGCGGCCACGCCGAGCGTCTCGAGCGCGCCTTCGCGCGAGTAGTACAGACCATCGCGCGAGACGGCGGCGCTGACGAACTCGAGCTTGCGACCAGCGAGCGCCACCCATTCGTGGTCGAGAGGGCCGGGATTGCCGACATCGAAGCCCTTTGGGCAGACCATCAGCACCCGCGTCGTCTTCGCCAGCGCTTCGAGCGACGCGAGCAGACGCCTGCGCGCCGGCCATTCGGCATCGTCGGCTGGAGACAAATCCAGGTCGATCGCCAGCACGCGCGGCGGCGCTTCGCGCAGGCGCTCTACCAGGCCTTCGATCAGCCCGGGGTCAAGCGGCGAGCGCTGCCGGAACAGGTTGCGGTAATCGTCGTCATCGATGCCGATCACGTGGACACAAGTCTGCGCCGGCGCGCACGGCTGCGTCGCCGCGGCCACGTCCTGCAGTTTGTGCAGCAGCGAGGTCTGCACGGTGGCGTCGACGAATTGACGCAGGGCCGGCTTGAACGGCTGCAGCACGAAGGCGACCAGCGCCGACATGAGCAGGCAGAACACCACGCTGCCGACCCAAGACTCCCAGAACGCGGATGGGATGCGGAGCTGCTGAATAGGTGAAGGGTTGGAAGACATGTCGGATGGAGTACGCGCTGAGCGCGCCGGATGGATGGGATGCGCAGGCGTGAAGTGCGCGTCACGCGCCGCCCGCGGCGGCTGCAACTATATGAAACAATTGATACGATTGCTGAAACAATTCGGCCAAAAATCCGTCCTCGCACCCCGCCCCACTCACCCGTCGTTCGTCACGCCACTGAATGTCCACGCACGCTCATACCCGCCGCTCATCGTTACGGGCCTGCTCTCGCAAACCACTTCTCCTCGCTGCCGCCCTGGCCTCGCTCGCACTGATAGCGGGCTGCGCGCCCAACGCGATGGGCGACCTGGGTCGCGTCCTGGCCGACATCTCCGCGCCGAAGGTGACATTCCTGGTGCCGGCTCGCAGCGCCGACGCGGCCTCGGTGCGCAAGTACGGCCTCGCCGCCGATGGTGCCGAGCTGTCGCAGTGGGTGGCGGTCGACCTCGATGCGTCGATGAACAAGCTGCGGGTGGACGAACGGCCCTGGTTCGAGAGGGTGAAGCTGGGCCCGCGCTTCAACGGCGTGCCGCCCGACACACAGCTCGTGACGGTCGGTCGCGGTCTGGGCGTCGATGCGATGTTGCTGATCAACGGCGCCAATACGAGCACCCGGCGCAGCGACACCACCGAAGAGCGCTACGGCTGCTCGGGCGACACCAAGCTGTTCAAGTCGTGCCCCAAGGAGCGGCAGACCAAGCGCCAGGTCACCTGCACGCAGACCGAGGGGCTGGCAGCACTGCGCATGCGGGTGATCCGGGTGGCCGATGGCAGGGTGCTGTTCAGCGACACTGTGACTGGCAAAAGTTCGTACCGCCGCTGCAGCGACGAGGACGGCGTGCCGCAGGCCGATACGCAGGGCTTGGTGGCGGCTGCGACCAGCGCGGCGCGCGATGCCGTCATGCGGACCATCGCGCCGACTTACGAGCAGCGTCCGCTGGACATGATGACGGCCGACGCCGCCCTGCCCGCGTCCAACCGCGAGGCCTTCGACGCTGCGCTGCAGTTTGCCAAGGCGCGCCGCATGGACGAGGCCTGTCGCCGCTTCGACGAGCTCTATCTCGACTTCAAGGAATCGGTGGCGCTCACTTTCAACACGGGCTTCTGCTACGAGACGCGCGGCGACCTGCTCAAGGCCAGCCAGACTTACCGCCGTGCCTCCGAGCTGCGCAATGCGCCCGACAGCCAGATCGACCGGCGCCTGGCGCAGGTCGAGGTGGCGATTCGGGAGAACCCGGTGGCCTTCATGCCAACGGCGAGTCGGATGGCGACGCCCGCGACGATGCAGGCTGCCACCGTCGCGCCGTCAAGCGGCCGCCGCGTGGCCCTGGTGATCGGAAACGCCACCTACCAGCGCAGCGCACTGGCCAATCCGGTCAACGATGCACGCCTGGTGGGCGCGCAGCTGAAGCGGATCGGCTTCGACGTGACGATCGCGGAGAACGCAACGTCTGCCCGCATGGCCACCGCCATCCGCGACTTTGCCAACCGCGCCAAGGGCGCCGAGTTGGCGCTGCTTTACTACGCGGGCCACGCCATCCAGGCTGACGGCGAGAACATCCTGATGCCGGTCGACAATGGAAGGATGCAGACGCTCGAGGACGTCCGCAACGACGGCGGCCTCCAGCTGGGCGAGGTGTCGGCGATGCTCGACGTGGCAAATCCGCGCGTGAAAGTGGTTGTGCTGGACGCGTGCCGCGACAGCCCGCTGCCGGCCACCACCCGCGGCCTGGCGAGCAACGGCTTGGTGGCCGTCAAGCGGCCACCGGCTGGAACACTGATCGCGTTCGCCACCGCTCCCGGCCGCACTGCCGAGGACGGTACCGGCCGCAACAGCATCTTCTCCAGGAACTTCGCGGCCCAGCTCGCGGTGCCGGGTCAGAGCGTCGAGACGGTGTTCAAGCGCGTGCGCGAGGCCGTGAAGGCCGAGACTCGCAACCGCCAGGAGCCGACCGAGGTCAGCTCGCTGGTCGGCGACGCCTATTTCGCCGCCAACGCACCCTGATGCCGCCGCCATGAAGCCATTCGCCCGCAGCGCGCTTTGCGCATGCCTGTTGTCCGCCAGCCTGGCCGCGCCGGCGGCTCACGCCCGTCAGTGTCTTTACCGCGGTGACGACGACACGGCGCGCGTGATCGACCGTTCGGGCTTGATGTTCAAGCCCTTTCCGCAGGCGCTGACGAGTCACGCGTGCGAGCGGCTGCGCGTGGTGAGCGGCAACGTCGACGTCTACCCGATGGATGCCCCGGCCGACCGGCTGCAGGCCTCGCGGGTAACGCGCGGTCCGCTGGTCGCCGCGGCGGCCACGGACGAAGGCCGCGCCGGCTCCGGGACGCACATCCTCGCGATCGTGCGGACCGTGCTGGAAGGCAATGAGCGGATGGTGAGCGGCTCATCCCGCAGCGCCGACGCCGACTATCTGCGCGAGGCAATGCCCACGGGCCGCATGGCCGAACCCACGGCAGGCTTGCGGATCCCGCTGGCGGCGGCGGCCGACCCGAACCTGAAGCTGGTGGAGGTCTCCAGCGGCGGCAAGGTGATCTACCGGCAGGCGCTGCCGGCCCGCGACGTGGTGCTGCCGGCTGGGCTCTTCACCCGGGGCGCGCGGCTGCAGTGGCGTGTGCTCCACGGCACGGAAACGCTGACCGGCGAGGTGCAGGTGGTGGACGGGGAGACGCTCTCCGCGGCGAGGACCGCCGCCGAGCAGCACGTGGGCGCGGAACCGGATGCGCTGGCGCGCACGCTGCGCGTCGCGACGCTGCTGGCGGATGATGGCTACGCCTGGGAGGCCCGCAAGATCACCGAGGCGGCGCTGGGACGCTGAGGCTGCGACCCGCTGCGAGCCCTTCAGCGCCCGATCTGCGTCACTGAGGGCTGACGGAGTAACGCACCACCACGCCGGCCGGATCGAAGTAGACGTAGAACA
The DNA here is from genome assembly GCF_030316845.1 of Variovorax davisae. Taxonomy (GTDB): domain Bacteria; phylum Pseudomonadota; class Gammaproteobacteria; order Burkholderiales; family Burkholderiaceae_C; genus Variovorax; species Variovorax davisae. The sequence continues at coordinate 119,424 of NZ_JASZYS010000019.1, read as the reverse complement.
TGTACGGCAGGTAGTTCTGCTGTATGTGCCAGCTCCAGATCGTGCCGTCGAAGGAATCGACACGCGTCACTTGAAAGGGCTTTCCATAGGTGCGCAGGATTTCTGCCTCGCGCCATTTGCCGACCTGGATCGGGTTGTTGACCAGCGGCGCGGCGAGTTCGGAACGCACGGCCACCACTTGCCCGGCCGCGTTCAGATCGACGTTGTTGACCTCGTAGCCATAGGGCTCGGTTGAATACTGCAAGCGCTCGCCGCCATCGGGCAGCGGGTAGGTGGCGGTCGGCTTGCCCAACTGCTGCAGGGTCTGGGCGCGCGAAGAGCCGAGGGCCAGGCGGGACGGATCGCTGGCGCAGGCGGCCAGCAGCAGGGCCAGGACCGGCGGCAACAAGTGCAGGTGGAAGACTCTCATGGGCGTCTCCATGTCGAAGCTCGGACAGCTCCCATCGTAGCGGGCCCCGGCGCAAGCTGCGCCCCGCGCTGCAGCAAGCCGCGGTTTCCTCCGAATGCAGCCGAGCGGATCTGCGCCCGGCGAGGGGATCAATTTGCCGCGAAACAGTAGAACAGCCCGGCGCCGCCGGTCTTCGGCAGGTCATCCTTGCCGCAGCCCGCGGTGTTGTGCGAGGAGTTCCACGACACCGCCCAGGGGTCCTGGCTGGGACCCGAGCGGTCGAAGTGGCCGACGATGGCCGAGCCGGCGCCGTTCTTCGTCCACTCGCCGCAGGTCATGTCGGGCTGGTTCGGGAACGACGCGGGCGCAGTGCCGTCCGGTCGCGTGCCGGTGAGGATGTCGTGCTGGTTGGGCTGCTTGGAGCGGTCGTTCGCCACTGTGCCCTTCTCGCTCAGCGCGGTTTCCTTGTTGACGTTGTTCTTGTCGCCATGCAGTTCGGCGACATTGCTGGCGATGAGCACGCCCTTCTGGTTGAACCACGGGCCATTGCCGATGCGGTCGCGCGCGTGCACTGCGGCCGTGCCGGGCGGGATGAAGCCCGTGCTGAGATAGGCGCGCCACGTGCGATTGCCCGCACCGACGGCGGACGCCAGCTTCTGGCAATGCGCATCCGCACCTGCCAGGCCGCCCAGATTGGCGCCGTCGCCCGGATTCACGCTGGTCACGAAGAAGCTCATCGGTCCGGTCTTCGGCGCGGAGGCGCAGGACACGACAAGGACGGCCACAGAGACGGCCGAGACGACAGACATCAGACGATGGGTGCGGCGCATTTGCAGTCCTCCGGTGAAGCGGCCAATAGCTTACGTTGGGCAGCCACACCGTTTCTCGGTGCTTACCCGAGCGACCGCTGGCCGCCTTCCTACCGGATGGCCTCTACCGGCGACGTGTCGCCTTGCGCCGCCAGCCTGTTCAGAACCAGGGAGACGATGCCCGAGACAAGGAAACCCGCCGACAGATGGAGGGTCGTCCCGTCGTAGAACGCCCCCACGCCAATGGCAAACAGCGTTGCGACAAAGCTCGAACCGGACGCAATCAACGACGCGCCCAGGCCTGCCACCTGGCCGAGCGAGCGCATGGCCATGGCATTGAGGTTGCCGAACAGGACCCCGATGGCGAAGAACGCCGTAAAACTCAGTGACATGAAAACGGCGAGTGGCGGTCGTCCATGCCAGGCGGTGGACGCCAGCCACATCAGAAGACCTGCCGAAGCCAGTCCCACGAAGGCATGGTGCGCCATGGCATCCATGCCGAAGCGCTGCACGAGTTTGGCGTTCAGGAACGAGGCAAGCCCGATTCCGGCAGCCAGCACCGCGAAATAGAAGGGGAAGGTTTTCGCGATGCCGTAGACATCCAGGAAGAGATCGGCGGCCGTGCTGAGGTAGAGCAGCTGCGCACCGAACACCAGGCCGGTCGCCATGATCAGGGTCGCCACACGGCGGTTCGACAGGATGCGCCGCCCGTTCAACACGAGCAGCTTCGGCCTGAAGGGTATTCGTCTGGCGGGATCCAGTGTTTCCGGCTGCCGCGTCACCAGCCAGACGCCGAGCAGGCCCGCCATGACGAGATAGATGGCGAAAACGCTGCGCCACCCCCCGACCGCCATCACCAGCTGGCCAAGGGTGGGGGCCAGCATCGGCACCAGGATGAAGAGCGTGAACATGAAGGACATGACGCGCGCCATCGCGTCGCCTTCGAACTGGTCGCGGATCATGGCCCGCGTCGCGATCTTCGGTCCGGACACACCCACCCCCTGGAGAAACCGGCCGAGGATCACCGCTTCCAATGATCCGGCGCACATGGCGATGGCGGTGCCCAGCCCGTAGACACCAAGGCCGAGGACAAGCGCCTTCTTTCGCCCCAAGGCATCGGACAGGGGGCCCAGAAGCAGTTCGCCAAAGGCCATGCCGAAGATGAACAGCGAGACGACGTGCTGCGTAGACAGTGGCGGCGTGACGCCGAGATCCGACCCGATCTGGCGCAACCCCGGCAAGAGCGCGTCGATGCTGATCGAGGTCAGCGACGTCAGGAAGGCATAGAGAGCGATGCGCTCGCGGAAGCTGGCCGAAGGGGTCATGCGCGTTTGAAATCTGCTTACGAAGACCGACCGCGAAAGTCTGTTGATGGCCGACCGGGGCGCTCGCTGCTGGCCATTCTGACCTGGGCCGATGCGCAGCAGGCGCATCGGGGGTGCGGACGCGGCGGGTGTTGACAATGCCCCACCATCGCAAAGGTCAGTCGAAGCGCTCGGCGAGCGCTTGGAGACGATGCGAGCCCAGAATGCCCACGAGGATGTGTACCCCGAACGAAGCGAACACCACGATGCCCGCCGTCAACCCCCAATGCTCGCGTGCCAGAACAAGCAAGAGCCCCCGTCAACTCTTCGGCATCAGTTTCTCGACCACCTGCTCGATGCTGAAGCTCGCAGCCCTGGCACGGGGCGGGAATTCCTTGAAGCTCTCCAGCCACTTCGCGATCACAGGTGGAGCGCTGTACAGCAGGAAGTTCTGCTCCATAAACCAGTCGTTGTACTTGATGCTCTCTTCGGCACGCTCGAAGGGATCGGCGCGAAGGTCATAGAACTTGGGTACGCGCATCGGCGACAGGGGCTCGCGCCACGCGTTGATGCCCTGGCTGCGCTGTTCGGAAAAGACGATCTTGTACTTGCCCATGCGGATCGCCATCATGTCGCCGTCGTCGCTCCAGTAGAGGAAGGCCTCGCGCGGGCTGGTCTTTTCCTGGCCTGAAAGGAAGGGCAAGAGGTTGTAGCCGTCGAGGTGCACCTTGAAGCGCTTCTCACCGACCTGATGGCCCTTCTTCAGTTTGGCGACGAGATCGGGCTCGCCGTTGGCTGCGGCGAAGGTCGGGATGAAGTCCTGCAGCGAGCAGATGTCGTTGATCACCGAGCCGGGCTCGATCACCCCGGGCCACCGCATCACGCACGGGATGCGCCAGCCCCCTTCCCAGTTGGTGTCCTTCTCGCCGCGGAACGGTGTCGCGCCGCCGTCGGGCCAGGTGCAGACCTCGGCGCCGTTGTCGGTGGTGAAGACGACGATGGTGTTGTCGGCCACGCCGAGGTCATCGAGCTTCTTCAGCAGCTCGCCGACATAGCCGTCCAGCTCGACCATCCCGTCGGGGTAGAGGCCGAAGCCGCTCTTGCCTCGCGATGATTCCTTCAGGTGGGTGAAGACATGCATGCGGGTCGGGTTGAAGTAGCAGAACCAGGGCCCGCCCTCCTTCGTCTTCCGTTCCATGAAGTCCATGGCCGCGCCGATGAATTCGTCGTCCACCGTCTCCATGCGCTTTCGAGTGAGCGGCCCGGTGTTGTCGATGCGCTGCTTGCCGACCTTGCCGAACTGCTCGTCGACGGTCGCGTCATCCTTGTCGGTCGCCTTGCACCGCATCACGCCGCGGGGGCCGAATCGCTTTCGGAATGCCGGGTCCTTGGGGTAGTTCTCGTACTCGGGCTCTTCCTCGGCGTTGAGGTGGTACAGGTTGCCGAAGAACTCGTCGAAGCCATGCACGGTCGGCAGGTGCTCGTTGCGGTCACCCAGGTGGTTCTTGCCGAACTGGCCGGTGGCGTAGCCGAAGCTCTTGAGAAACTCGGCGATCGAAGGGTCCTCCGCGCTCAGCCCCAGCGTCGCCCCGGGCATGCCCACCTTGGTGAGGCCGGTGCGAATGGGGGTCTGCCCGGTGATGAATGCGGCCCGCCCCGCCGTGCAACTCTGCTGTCCGTAGAAGTCGGTGAACAACGCACCTTGGCGTGCGATCCTGTCGATGTTGGGGGTTCGGTAGCCCATGACGCCGAGGTTGTAGGCGCTGACGTTGAACCAGCCGATGTCGTCGGCCATGATGAACAGGATGTTCGGCTTCGCTGAGGTGGCCATCGGTGCTCCTTGGAGGGTTCGAGGACGTGAGTACGGCCATCATCCGCCACCACAGCCCACGACGGTATTGCACCTTGGTGCAGCGGAGCGCGGACAGCCGTCATCGTGGCGGGGCCCGGCGCACCTTGCGCCCCGCCTGGCGATCCATGCGTCTACTGGCGCGCCATCGCAATGTGCATGGCCTGTTCGGGCGAGACCAGATGGTCCACGCTCTCTGCAGCGTCGGCGATAGCGAGTTGCACGCCCTTGACGCGTCCGTTGAACGCGTTGCCGGCGGGCCCGTAGTCGGGGGACACGGGCGCGCCGCTGTCTTGGCCCACATCGCAGCCGTCATCCGCCGAGAAGACCATGGCCTGGGTCATCGGGACAGAACCCTCGCCGGCCTTCTTGCCGTCGATGAACAAGGTCACCTGGCCGCCCTTGCCAAGGCCGCCGCCCGCATAGGCGAACTCCATGCGCACCTGATGCTCGCCGCTTGGCAGCGGGTCTGTCGATTCGACGAAATAGTGATTCACCCCTGCCACGTTGTAGCAGTACTTGAGCTTGCCCTGGTGCGCGTAGAGGCTCCATCCGCCGATGTTCGCGCCCTGCGCGATGATCACGCCCTGCGCACCCGAATCCTGCACGACGATCTCGGCGGTGACCGAGTGGGACTTGTTCTTGAGGTTGAGAACGCTTCGCCGTCGTCGCCGAAGCCGCCGATGCCGGCGAGGCCCACCGGCGCGCGGCCGAGGTCCAGCCGGACGTGATCCTGCTCGACAACCACCTGCCGGGCGTCAAGGGCGTCGATGCGTTGGTGGGGCTGAAGGAAGTGGCGCCACAGGCCCGCGTGCTGATGCTGACGGTCAGCGAGGACGAGCGCGACCTCTCCGCGGCGCTGCGCGGCGGCGCGCAGGGCTACCTGCTCAAGACGGTCGACAGCGACGGGATGGCGGCCGCCATCCTGCGGGCGATGGCCGGCCAGTCGACCATCAGCCCCGAGATGACGGGCAAGCTGGTGACGGCCTTCCAGTCGCTGCACGGCGATGCGGCGCCGGCGGCCGACCCGGACCCGATCCACAGCCTGTCGACGCGCGAGCGCGAGATCCTGGGCCACATCTCGCGCGGCGCGAGCGACAAGGACATCGGGCGCGCGCTCGGCATCGCGGAGACCACGGTCAAGATCCACGTGCAGCACATCCTGCGCAAGCTCAACCTCGCCTCGCGCGTGCAGGCGGCGGTCTACGCCGTGGGCCGGATCGAATGAGCGCCGCGCCGCAGGGGCCGGTGCCGGCGGCGCGCTGGGCGATCGACGCGCTGGCCGGGCGCGTCTCGGTCGGCGCCCGGCACCTCGATGCGCCCGCGCCTTCCGAGGCGCAATGGCGGCAGGCCACGGCGCTGGCGCTGCGCGCGCCCGATCACGGCGGCCTGCATCCCTTTCGCTTCGTGCGTGAGCGGCGCATCGGCGCGCGACCCCGCGATCGCCGCCGCCTTCTGCGCGCCGGGCGAGACGCTGATCGCCTGGATCGTCGCCGGCACGGCGAGCCGCCCTCCGCGCCCGAAGCGCCGCGAGGACGCCGCGGCGGTGTTCAGCCGGTGGCGTCCCGAGGGATGGAGCGGGCCGGAATCGCGGCTGCGGCTGCCATAGGCCATGGCAGCCGGCAGCGTCAATCAGCCAGGCAAGGGAGATACCTGGTCAATGCACCTGCCGCGTCCTGGAGCAGCGCGAACTCCGAGTCGGACAACGGATGGCTGCTCATGTCGAAGTGGCTCATGGTGCCCCACAACGTGCCGTGCTCGTCCACCACCGGGACGCTGTGGTACGAGACGACGACGCCGCGATAGGGATGCCCGACCAGCCGGTCGTCGTGCGCGGAATCGTCGGTGCGAAACGCCTGATCCCGGAGGACGAACTGGCAAAAGCTCTGTTTGAAAGGCACGGCGATGAGGTATTCGGGGCGCATTTGTCCTCGCTTGTCTTCCAGCAGCACATTGCGCAGCAGTTCCCTTTCGAACCGGTAGACGGCGGTGTAGCGGTGCGGCACACCTTGGTTCAAGTAGCGCAAGGCCTCCTGCGGGCCCTGGCCGGCCAGCAATGCCGAGAAATGATCGAGCGTTCGTTCGTACGGGTTCACGTGTCTCCTCCTGTAGCCCCCTCGCCTCCGGCCGAGGGCTGATTGACTATAAAGACCAAGCGCTGCAAATGTGACTAGATCACATGCAACACAGTGTTTCGCCAAGCCCTGGGCCGTGTCGTCTCTCTCCCTCGACTTCAACTGGCGTGGCCCGGCCGGCGCAGCCCGCCCGGTCGCGTGAGCCGCGCCGTGATCGCCGCCTTGAGCGGCGGCAGGTGCTGCGCCCCGCGCAGGATGAGCCGGCGCGCCAGCCGCTGTGGCGCGCCGTTGCTGGCGTAGAGCTTGGCCACGGCGTTGGTGCCGTGGTACATCACGGCGGCGTCGCGGCGGTGCCGGCGGTCGTAGCGGTCGAGCGCGGCGGCATCGCCGATGTCCAGGCCCCGGCCGCGCGCATCGCCCAGCGCCTGGCTCAGCGTGGCGACGCTTTGCAGACCGAGGTTGTAGCCGTGCGCCGTCACCGGGTGCATGCCGACCGCGGCGTCGCCGATCAACGCGCTGCGCACGGCGGTGAAGCGGCGCGCGAAGGCCGTGACCAGCGGGTAGGCGAAACGCTCGCCGAGCAGGTCCATGCGGCCCAGCCGGCCCCTGAACTGGGCCTCGACCAGGGACGCGAAGTCGCGCGCGGGCAAGGCCATCAGCCGCGCCGCGGCGGCGGTGTCGGTGGTCACCACGGCGGAGCAGACATCGCCCGCCAGCGGCAGCACGGCCAGCGTGCGCTCATGGCCGAAGCACTCGCAGGCCACGTCGTGGTGAGGCAGCGCATGCCGCATGCGGCAGACGATCATGGTGCGGCCGAAGTCGTGCATGTCGGCGGCGATGCCCAGTTGCCGGCGGGCCCACGAGAAGCGGCTGTCGGCGGCGATGAACAGGCGCGCCGCCATCCGCTCGCGCAAGGCCGGGGCGTCGGCACTCTCGAATTCGAGCGCGACGCCCAGGGCCGAGGGCACGACGCGCAGCAGCCGCGAGGCGTCCCGCAGGCGCAGCCCGGGGCGCTCGACGGCAGCCTCGAAGCTGACGCGGCGCAGCGCATGGTTCGGCACGATCCAGCCCAGCGCGTCGCGCGCATGGAAGCGCAAGTCCGGATGCTCGCGATCGCCATCGATCACGCGGGCCTCGCGGATGCGGCCGATTTCGTCGGCCCGCAGCCGCTGCCACAGGCCCAGCGCCTGCAAGGTGTCGACGCTCGCATGGCTCAAAGCGATCTCGCGGCCGTCCTCCGCCGGCGCCGCCAGGGCGGCGCGCGGCTGGAGGTCGAGCACGGTGACGGCGACATCCGCATCGGCCAGCGCGATGGCCATGGCGAGCCCGGTGGGGCCGGCGCCGACGACGACGACTTCAGGTTCTTGCAACGACACGGCTCGGCCCTCCCTTCAACAAGGCGGCGATGCGCCGGTCCTTCTCCGACCATTGGACGTGGATCCAGTCGCGCACGCCCTGGCGCCACGCCGGGTCGGCGTGCGCAGTGCGCAGCGGCGCCGGGATGGCGCGCTGCCGCACATCGACCACCACGGCCCCCGCCGGCAGCACCATGAGCGTGAAGCCCACCAGGGTGTTGAGCCCCAGCAGCAGGCCGTTGGCCGTGCCGCGCAACACCGGACCCAGGCTCATCCGCAGCTTCCCAGGTGTCCGCACTGGGTGCAGAAATCGCAGCCGTCCTTGCGGATCATCGCGTGGGCGCCGCATTCGGGGCACCTGGCGCCCGCCAGCGACACCGGCGCGGCAGCGTCCCGAAGCGGCGCCGACGCATCGGCCGCCGGGGCCGGCGCACCGCTGCGGCGCAGGATCAGGTTCTGCACCGCATAGGCGATGGCGCCGACTTCGGAGTCGTGCCACAGCGGCACCTGGCTGCCGTCGGCCTTGACGTAGCTGCCCAGGCGCACCGGGCCGCGGTCCCAGGCGACCTTGCGCATGTCGGCTAGCGCGCGTTCGAGGAAGCCGCCGCGCGCGGCCAGCGACAGCAGCCGCATGCTGGCGGTGATCCATTGCTGCGACTCGCCGCTCTGGCCCACCGGCATGAAGAACTCCACGGCCCGCTCGCGGCCATCGGCCACCGGCAGGAAGGAGACCACGAGGTAGAGCGTCTGGCGGCCCAGGTGGGTCCAGTACTCGATCTTCTCGGCCACCGCATCGAGCGCGCCGGTCGGCCGGCTCTCGATCATCGCGCGCATCGGGTCGGCGGCGGCCTGCTGCGGCGCGGCGGCCGCCTCCGGCGGCGGCGGCGCGACCTCCAGCACCGACCCGAGGATCTGGTTCGGCCGGTAAGTGGCGAGGCCCTTCAGGCCGGCGCTCCAGGCCTGCTGGTAGAGCCCCTTGAACTCCGCGTAGGGATAGTCGGCCGGGACGTTGACCGTCTTCGAGATCGCGGTGTCGACGTAGGGCTGCACCGCTTCCATCATCGCCAGGTGCGCCTCGGCCGGCATCGACAGGGCCGAGACGAAATGGTCCGGCAGGCGGTCGGTGTCGCCGCCCAGGAAGCGGTAGAGGCGCCAGGCATGGTCCTCGACCTCGTAGGTCGAGGTGCTGCCGTCGGCCTCGCGCTTCTTGCGCTGGTAGCTCCACGAGAACGCCGGCTCGATGCCGTTGGAGGCGTTGTCGGCAAAGGCCAGGCTCACGGTGCCGGTGGGCGCGACCGACACCAGGTGGCTGTTGCGGATGCCGTGGGCGCGGATCTGCGCCTGCAGCGCCGGTGCGAGCCGGCTGGCGAAGGTGCCGGGCGCCAGGTAGCGCGCGGCGTCGAAGACCGGGAAGGCGCCCTTGTCGCGCGCCAGCGCCACCGAGGCCGCATAGGCCGCGTCGCGCAAGGTGCGCGCGATGCGCACCGCCATCTCGCGGCCCTCGGCCTGGTCGTAGCGCAGGCACAGCATCACCAGTGCATCGCCGAGCCCGGTGAAGCCGACGCCGATGCGCCGCTTGGCCATGGCCTCGACCCGCTGCTGCGGCAGCGGCCAGAAGCTCAGGTCGAGCACGTTGTCCAGCGCGCGCACCTGGATCGCCACGGCGGCGGCGAAGCCGTCGAAGTCGAACTGCGCCATGCCGCCGAGGCCGAACGGATGGCGCACGAAGCGCGGCAGGATGACCGGGCCGAGATCGCAGCAGCCGTAGGGCGGCAGCGGCTGTTCGCCGCACGGGTTGGTGGCGGCGATGTGCTCGCAATAGCCCAGGTTGTTGTCGTTGTTGATGGTGTCGGTGAACAGGATCCCGGGCTCGGCGAAGTCGTAGGCCGACCGCATCACGGTGTCCCAGAGCTCGCGCGCCGGCAGGCGGCGGTAGACCCAATGCTCGCCCTGCTGGCATGCCCCCTGCGCGATCAGCGCCGGGCCCGGGCGGGCGGCGTGCACCAGCGACCAGTCCTTGTCGGCCGCCAGCGCCCGCATGAAGGCGTCGCTGACCGCCACCGAGACGTTGAAGTTGTTCCAGCGCCCCGGCGTGCGCTTGGCGGTGATGAACTCCAGCACGTCGGGGTGGTCGATGCGCAGCACGCCCATCTGGGCGCCGCGGCGCGCACCCGCGCTCTCGACGGTCGAGCAGGAACGGTCGAAGACGTCGATGTAGCTGCACGGGCCCGAGGCCAGCGAGGCGGTGGCCCGCACCTCGGCGCCGCGCGGCCGGATGCGCGAGAAGTCGTAGCCGACCCCGCCGCCGCGGCGCATGGTCTCGGCCGCTTCGCGCAGGGCTTCGTAGATGCCGGCATGGCCGCCCGCGTCGTGGCCCTGGATGCAGTCGCCCACCGGCTGCACGAAGCAGTTGATCAGCGTGGCGTCGAGCCCGGTGCCGGCCGCGCTCATGATCCGGCCGGCGCCGATCGCCCCGGCCCGCAGGTTGTCGAGGAAGCGCGCCTGCCATGCCGCCCGCTCGCCTTCGGCCTCGACCGAGGCCAGCGCCGCCGCGACGCGCACGAACAGGTCGTCGGCGCTGCGCTCGTCGCCCTTCAGGTACTTCTGCGCCAGCACGTCGAGGCTGATGGCCTGCATCGGCGGCTGGCCGGTGACGCCGTCGTCGCGCTTCATGCGGCGGCTCCCAGTTCGGGCTGCGCACGCAGGCCGCCCAGCAGCCACTGCATCAGCTCCAGCACCGGCCGGATCTCGCGGCCGAAGGGCAGCCGGCCGGCGCCGCGGAAGAACAGCCCCTGTGCGGTGCGGCCCGCCAGCGCGTGGCCCAGCATCTTGTCGATGCAGAACTTGCCCCAGCCCGGCGTGCCGTCGCGCAGCCCGCAATGGGCCAGGCAGTCGAAACGCATGGTGCAGGCGGTCTCGCGGTGGCTCTTGGCCATCAGCCGGGGTTCCAGCCGCAGGTACTTGTCGAGCCAGGGCGTGCGCACCGCGCGCGCCGGCAGGCCGGCGACGCTGGTGAACTCGACCAGGTCCTCGGGCCCGGCGTCGGCCAGCACGCGCTTGAAGGCCGGGTCGGCATCGCATTCGGTGGTCACCGCGAAGGCGGTGCCGAGCTGCACCGCCGAGGCGCCGAGCGACTGCAGCCGGCGGATGTCGTCCAGGCGCTCGACGCCGCCGGCCGCGATCAGCGGAATGCGGCCCTCGATGCCCGCGGTCTTGAAGAAGGCCTGCACCTGCGGCAGCACGACGTCGAACTCGAAGCGCGGGTCGCTCAGGTCGCCGACCTTGGCGGCGCCCAGATGGCCGCCCGCCAGCCGCGGATGCTCGATCACGATGGCATCGGGCAGGCGGCCCTTCTTCTCCCACTTGCGCACCACCAGCTGCACGCCGCGGGCGTCCGACAGGATCGGGATCAGCGCCACGCCGGGATGCTCGCGCGCCAGGTCCGGCAGGTCCAGCGGCAGCCCGGCACCGACCACCAGCGCATCGGCGCCGCAGGCCATCGCATGCCGCACCTGCGCCTCGTAGGCGGTCAGCGCCTTCATGACGTTGACGGCGACCAGGCCGCGGCCGCCGGCGAGCTGCCGGGCCTTCGCGATCTCGCGGCCCAGCGCCTCGAGGTTGGCGGCGTCGATGCGCGCAGCGGCATCGGGCTCGGCCTCGATGTTCGCGGTCTGCGCCCACAGGTCCGGGTGCAGGCGCCGCAGGTCGACCGACGACACGGTGCCGATGCCGCCCAGGCCGGCCACGGTGCCGGCCAGCCGGCCGGCCGACACGCCGACGCCCATGCCGCCCTGCACCACCGGCAGCAGCTCGCGGCCCGCCAGCGTCCAGCGGCGCAGGCCGGAGGCACTGGCCAGCGCCGCGAGGCGCCCGGCCGCGGCCTGCGCTTGATCAGTGTCCTGGCTCATCCGGCGCTATCGCAGCACCAGCACCGGCAGGGCGGAATGGGTCAGCACGTGCTGGGTCTCGCTGCCGATCAGCAGCCGGCCCAGGCCCTTGCGGCCGTGCGAGGCCATCACGATCAGGTCGCAGGCCTGCTTCTGGGCGGCGGCGATGATCGATTCGGCGACCTGGTTCGAATGGGCCACCAGCGGATGGCAGGACACGCCGCGCGCGCCGGCCCGCTCGCCGATCGCGGCCACCAGGGCCTGCGCGTTGGCGAGGCGCTGCTTGTCGAGGCTCTCGTTCTCGACCGATTCGCGCACCGACGAGCCGTCCATGTAGCTCTTGGGCAGCCGGCGCGCCACGGTGAAGACGACCAGCTCGGCGCCGTGCTGCCGCGCCAGTTCGATGGCGTTCTCGACCGCCTTGTCGGACAAGGGCGAGCCGTCGGTGGCGACCAGGATTTTCTTGAACATGATGGAGGTCTCCGTTGGAAGGCCTCCAGTCTCGGCCAGCCGCGCGGCGCGCGGATTGACCGGGATCAAGCTTGCATCGCGTGGCGCTGCGTGCTGCCGGTGCCCAGCGCAGGGCCGAGGCCGATCGGTGCCGGCACCGCATTGACGATGCGGGTGTAGAGCGCGCGGTAGGTGTCGTCGGGCTCGTGGCCGGTGAAGGGATCGCGATGGGCGCCGAAGGCGGCGTCGAGGTCGCGCCAGTCCTCCTCGGTCAGCACGCGCTCTGCCAGCGGCAGGATCTCCTTCTCCTCCTGCGCCATGTGGGCCAGGTAGAAGTCGGTGTAGCGCGCGATCGCCCGCTCGAAGGGCTCGCGGTGCGCCTCGCCGAGCATCTCGTAGACCAGCAGCGCATGTTCGACTTCGCGGATGTTGCGCTCGCCGAACGCGTGGTCGCGGTCCAGGTGGTCGAGCAGTTCGCGCGCCAGCGGCGTGCGGGCGCGCAGCTTGGGAAAGAGCAGCTCGGTCTCGTGACGGTGGTGCCGCTGCTCGGGAAACTGGTCGACGTAGAACAGCATCGCGCGCAAGGCCGAGAAGTCGGGCGTGCTCTGCTGCCTTCGGTGGGCATCGAGCAGCAGCAGGATGGAGCGCAGCATGGCCGAGAGGGCCGCGTGCTCGTCCCGGATGATGCGGGTGGTGGTGTGCGTTGTCATGCGTGTCTCCGGAGTGGGGTTCCAGCTTTGCACGGCCGATGCCGCACGGCCTTGCCCCAGATCAAGGAGACGTCGTGTCGGGCGCCGAACATTGACAGGGGCGTGGAGGGTGCGCGCATGATGCGGGCCCCGGTTCATTCCCAGTGGCCCCGCGAGCCCCCGCCCGGCCGCTCCGAAGGGGCCTCGCACCGCAATGCGAAGCATGGAGGTTATCTAGTGAGCATCCGCCACCTCGACCGACTGTTGTTGCCGCGCTCCGTGGCCGTGCTCGGTGCCTCGCACCGGCCCGGCGCGATCGGCACCCGCGTCTGGCAGCACCTGCGCGACGGCGGCTTCGTCGGCCCGATCTACCCGGTGAACCCCAAGCATGCGCGGCTGGACGGCCTGCCCGTGTTCGCGCGCGTCGCCGACCTGCCCGCCGCACCCGACCTGGCGCTGATCTGCACGCCGGCGCACACGGTGGCGCGCCTGGTGGCCGAACTCGGGGCGGCCGGTGGCCGGGCCGCGGTGATCGTCAGCACCGGCTTGAGCGCCGCCCAGCAGCAGGCCGCGCTCGACGCCGCCCGGCCGCACCTGCTGCGCCTGCTGGGTCCGGGCTCGCTCGGCGTGCTGAGCCCGCACATCGGCCTCCATGCCGGCCTGGCCCATGTCGCGGCGCCGCCGGGCGAGCTGGCCTTCATCTCCCAGTCCGGCGCAGTGGCCGGCGCGATGCTGGACTGGGCCGCCAGCCGCGGCGTCGGCCTGTCGCACCTGGTGGCGCTGGGCGAGCACTGCGACGTCGATGCCGGCGACCTGCTCGACCGCTTCGCGAGCGACGGGCGCACCCGCGCCATCCTGCTCTACGTCGAATCGATCGCCTCGCCGCGCAAGTTCATGTCGGCCGCGCGCGCCGCGGCGCGCAACAAGCCGGTGATCGTCGTCAAGGCCGGCCGCGCGGGCCAGGGCCTGCGGGCCGCCGCCTCGCACTCCGGCGCCCTGGCCGGCTCCGACATCGTTCATGACGCGGCCATCCGCCGCGCCGGCATGCTGCGGGTGGACACGCTGCAGGAGCTTTTCATGGCGGCCGCGACGCTGGCCCGCTTCCGCCTCAACTGCAGCGAGACGCTGACCATCCTGGGCAACGGCGGCGGCGCCGGCGTGATGGCGGCCGACGCCGCCGCCCGCGCCGGCATCCGGCTGGCCGAGCCGGGCGCCGCCCTGCTCGAACAGCTCGACCAGACGTTGCCGCCGGAGGCTTCCTGCGCCAACCCGATCGACATCCTCGGCGACGCGCCGGCGGCGCGCTATGCCGCGGCGCTGTCGGCGCTGCTGGCCGACCCGGCGAGCGGCGCCGTGCTGTTGGTCCACGCCCCGACCGTGGCCGAGCGCAGCGACGCGATCGCACGCGCCTGCGCGCCGCTGGTGCGCGCCAACGACCCGCGGGTGATGGGCTGCTGGCTCGGCGATGCCGACATGGCGCCGGCCCGCGCGCTGTTCGAGGCGGCCGGCATTCCAGACTACCCGACGCCCGAGGACGCCGTGCGCGCCTTCGGCATGCTGCAGACCTACCGCCACAACCAGGCCCTGCTGATGGAGGCGCCCAGCGCCAGCGAGAACCCGGCCCCCGACGTGCCGGCGGCGCAGCGGCTGCTGGAGGCCGCCGCCGCCGACGGCCGCGAATGGCTGGGCGAACACGAGGCCAAGGCGGTGCTGCAGGCCTACGGCGTGCCGGTGGTGCGCACGCTGATGATTCCGGCCTCGGGCGAAGGTCTGCATGAGGCGGCCCGCGAGCTCGGCTATCCGGTGGTGCTCAAGATCGTGTCGCGCGACGTCGCCCACAAGACCGACGTCGGCGGCGTCAGGCTGGACCTGCGCGACCCGGCCGCGCTCGAACAGGCCGTGGGCGAGATGCGGCAGGCGCTCGCCAGCCTGCAGCCCGGGGCCCGCATCGACGGCTTCACCGTGCAGCCGATGGTGCGCCGCCCGCACGCGCAGGAGGTGATCGTCGGCGCCAGCATCGACGCAGTCTTCGGCCCGGTCATCCTGTGCGGGGGCGGCGGCATCGCGGTCGAGGTGACGGCCGATGTCGCGGTCGCGCTGCCGCCGCTCAACCGCAGCCTGGCGCGCGAGCTGGTCTCGCGCACCCGCATCGCGCGGCTGCTGGCCGGCTACCGCGACCACCCGCCGGCCGATCTCGACGCGCTGCACGACGTGCTGATCGCGGTGTCGCAGATGCTGGCCGACCTGCCGCAGCTGGCCGAGCTCGACATCAATCCGCTGTGGGTCGACGAGCACGGCGCGCTGGCGCTCGACGCCCGGCTGCGGGTCGCGGGCGGGCGGGTGGCCGGCGCCGCCAATTTCGCGATCCGGCCCTATCCCAGGCAGTGGGTCCGCGAGGCGGACTGGAACGGCCGCCCGATCACGATCCGGCCGATCCGCCCGGAGGACGAGAACCAGCACCTGCGCTTCCTGGAACGGCTCAGCCCCGAGGACGTGCGCATGCGGCTGTTCCAGGCCCGCAGCGAACTGCCGCGCAGCGAGCTGGCCCGGCTGGCCCAGATCGACTACGACCGCGAGATGGCCTTCATCGCCGAAGCCCCCGGGGCGGACGGCCGGCCCGAGACGCTGGGCGTGGCGCGCACCATCTGCGACCCCGACAACATCGAGGCCGAGTTCGCGCTGGTGGTGCGCTCCGACCTCAAGGGCGGCGGCCTCGGCCGGATGCTGTTCGAGCAACTGATCGCGCACGCCCGCAGCCGCGGCACCCGGCGCCTGGTCGGCATGATCCTGCGCGAGAACACCCGCATGCTGAAGCTGTCGCGGGCGCTGGGCTTCGAGCGCGAGCGCAGCCTGGAGGAATCCTCCGACGTGTTGCACGTGGCGATGAACCTGGCGCCGCCGGCCTGAGCGGCGCCAGCGGCCCTCAGCGGCACCAGGCTTCGATCTGGTGCGACAGGTCGAGCCAGAGCGCCTGCAGCGCCACGCCCGCGAGCATCGCGCCCGCCAGCCGCGTGCCCCACTGCTGCGACAGGATGCCGGCGCCCGAGCGCAGGCGCTGCCAGAGCCAGGGCGCCAGCAGCAGCGACACGGCGCTGCCGGCCGCGAACAGCGCCATGACGGCCGCGCCTTCGAGCACGCCGTTGCCCAGCGCCGCCAGCATCAGCGCCGAATACAGCAGGCCGCAGGGCAGCGCGACCCAGAGCGCGCCGGCCGCCAGCACGCCGAAGGGGCTGCGGGTCATGGGCTGCAGCCGCGCCGAGGCCCAGCGTCCGAAGCGGTGCGCCCAGGCGGGCTGCCGGCCCGAGGCGGCGAGCAGCACGCCCCAGGCGAAGACGAAGACATGCAGCAGCAGCCAGGCCGGGCGCAGCGCGCTCACCTGCTGGCCCGCCAGCGCCAGGCCCTGGACGGCCGCGGCCGCCACCGCCCCGGCGGCCGCATAGCCGGCCACCCGCCCCACGTGGAACAAGGCGCCCGCCGGCAGCGCGCGGGCCGGGGCCGGCAGCGCGGCGACGCCGCCCGCCGGCGCCCGCACGATGCGGATCACGCCGGCGCAGGCCGCGCCGCACATGGCGACGCAGTGCGGCCCGCCGGCCAGCCCCATCACGAACGCGGTGGCGAGCAGGGCGGACTGCATCGATCAGGCCGGCGCGGGGGAGCGTGGGGGCTCGTCACACGATGCGCGAGAAGCGCGTGCGGTTGCGGTCGGCCTGGAGGTAGCGGTCGAACACCATGGCGATGGCACGCACGAAGAACCAGCCCAGCGGCGTGACCTCCAGGTGGCGGTCGCTCAGCACCACCAGCCCCTGCGCCGCGAGCGGCGCCAGCGCTTCGAGCTCGGCCGCGAAGCAGCGCGCGAAGTCGACCAGGTGGGCCGAGCCGATGGTCTCGAAGTCGACCCGGCCCTGGCACATGATGGCCATGATCACCGTGCGCCGCAGCACGTCGTCGCGGGTCAGCGCCAGGCCGCGCACCACCGGCAGCCGGCCCTGGTCGAGCAGGTCGTAGTACTCCTCGAGCGTCTTGGCGTTCTGGCTGTAGGTGGCGCCGACCCGGCCGATCGCCGACACGCCCAACGCCACCAGGTCGCAGTCCGGCTGCGTGCTGTAGCCCTGGAAGTTGCGGTGCAGCCGACCCTGCCGCTTGGCCACCGCCAGCGCGTCGTCGGGCAGCGCGAAATGGTCCATGCCGATGTAGACGTAGCCGGCCTCGGTCAGCGCGGCGATCGAGCGCGACAGCATCTCGACCTTGGCCGCGGCGTCGGGCAGCGCCTCGGTCGCGATCCGGCGCTGGGCCTTGAAGCGCTCGGGCAGGTGGGCATAGGCATAGAGCGCGATGCGGTCGGGCCGCAGCGCGCAGACCTGCGCCAGCGTGCGGTCGAAGGAGGAGGCGCTCTGGCGCGGCAGCCCGTAGATGAGGTCGACGTTGACCGAATCGAAGCCCAGGCCGCGGGCCGTCCCCACCAGGTCGAACACCTGCTCGGCCGGCTGGATCCGGTGCACCGCCTTCTGCACGTCGGGGTCGAAATCCTGGACGCCGAAGCTCAGCCGGTTGAAGCCCAGCGCGGCCAGGGTCACGAGGCGCTGGCGGTCGACGGTGCGCGGGTCGATCTCGATCGAATGCTCGCCGTCCGGCGACAGCGTGAAGGCCGCGCGCAGCATGGCCATCAGCGCGCGCAGGCCGTCGTCGTCGAGGAAGGTCGGCGTGCCGCCGCCGAGGTGCAGCTGGCGCACCAGGGCGCCCCGGCCGAGCCGCTCGACCTGCAGCGCGACCTCGCGCGCCAGGTAGCCCAGGTAGTCGCGTCCCTTGCCCTTGTGGCGGGTCACGATCTTGTTGCAGGCGCAGTAGTAGCAGAGCGATTCGCAGAACGGGATGTGGACGTAAAGCGACAGCGCCCGCGCGCTGGCGCCGGTCCGGCCGCGCTGTTCGAGCGCCTGCGCATAGTCCTCGGCCGTGAAGGCGTCGACGAAGCGGTCCGCGGTCGGGTAGGAGGTGTAGCGCGGCCCCGTGCAGTCGAAGCGCCGCAGCACGGACGGCGCGGGCACCTGGAGAGGCGGCGTGAGGACTGGAGCGGAGACGAGGGGCATCGCGGACGCAGGCATGGGCTTTGGTGTGTCACTATGCCGCTGTCGCGATCCGCAAACCTTGACCTGCATCAAGCATCCGGCCCACCCCGCAACGGACAATCACCGCATGACCTCGACTGCATCAATGAAGCCCGAAAATATCAAGGTCGCCTGTTCGAACTGCAACCTGCGCGAGCTGTGCATGCCGGTCGGACTGGCGCCCGGGGAGCTGCAGCGCATCGACGACCTGGTCGCCACGCGGCGCAAGGTCAAGCGGCGCGAGACGCTGTTTCGCAACGGCGAACCCTTCACCTCGCTCTATGCGATCCGCACCGGGGTCTTCAAGACCCGGGTCACCAGCGAGGACGGCCGCGACCAGGTCACGGGCTTCCAGATGGCCGGCGAGATCATCGGCCTCGACGGCATCGTCAACGACCAGCACACCTGCGACGCCGTCGCCCTCGAAGACTCCGAGGTCTGCGTGATGCCCTTCGAACGCATCGAGGAGCTGTCGCGCGAGGTGACGGCGCTGCAGCGCCACGTGCACCAGATCATGAGCCGCGAGATCGTCCGCGAGCACGGCGTGATGCTGCTGCTCGGCAGCATGCGGGCCGAGGAGCGGCTGGCGGCCTTCCTGCTGAACCTGGTGCAGCGGCTGCATGCGCGCGGCTTCTCGCGCTCCGAGCTGGTGCTGCGCATGACCCGCGAGGAGATCGGCAGCTACCTCGGCCTCAAGCTCGAGACGGTGAGCCGGACGCTGTCGAAGTTCGCGGCCGACGGCATGGTCGAGGTCGAGCAGCGCAACGTGCGCATCCTCGACCCCGAGGCGCTGCGCCGCATCGTCAATCCGCCGGGCTGTTGAGCTCGTCGGCCGGCCGGGCCAGCAGCAGCGTCAGCGCGCTGGCGCCCGTGGCCAGCAGCCAGAAGGCAAAGAACCCGGCCGTGTACACCGCCTGGCGCGAGGCGCCCAGCGCCTCGCCTCTCCAGTGCAGGTCGCCCGGGTCGACCATGGCGAACACCAGCACCTCGAGCGCGCAGGCCAGCAGGAAGGCCGGCCAGAGTATCCACATCCAGCGCCGCGCCCGCATGGCTCAGCGCCTCGGCGCCGGCACGTCGGCGCTCGGGGTGGCCGCGTGGTTGCGCCCGGCCACCGCCGGCATCAGCTTCTTGTCGGCCAGCGTGCGGTTGATCTCCACGCCCTTGCGGTAGTAGTCCTCGTCGACCACCGGGTCGGGCGTGCGCAGGGCCAGCCACAGCGTGGCGAAACTGGCGATCACCACCAGGCCCGGCCCGCCGATCACCATCCACACCAGCCCGAAGCGCCACCAGGGTGGACAGGGAAGGGTCGCCTCGTTGCTGCTGCGCTTGTCGCTCATCTCTCGTCTCCTTGGGGCTTGGGATTCATCGCGGGACCAGGAACACGGCCTTCTCGGACACGCTGCCCTGGCCGCCTTCGGCACGGACGTCGAAATACACCTTGTGGGAGCCGGCCGGCGCCGCGCCGTAGGGCAGCTGCAGCCGCACCGCGACCCAGCGCGACTGCGCCGGCGCGACCTCGACCACGGGCTCCGAGGACACGTGCAGCCCCTCGAGGCCGCTGGCCTCGATCCGGTAGCGCTGCACCTGCTCGGTGGCGTTCATGATCTGCAGGCGGTAGACGTTCTCGAGCTGGCCGCCCTCGACGATGCGGGCCAGCGAGGCGCGGTCGCGCACCACATCGACCTTCAGCGGCGTGCGCGTCACCAGGCTCGCCAGCAGGCCGATGCACAGCGCCGCGAGCACCCCGGTGTAGACCAGCACCCGCGGCCGCAGCACGCGGCGCAGCACCTGGCGCGGCGTCCAGCGCCCGGCCATGCCGTTCTGCGTGGCGTAGCGGATCAGGCCGCGCGGGGTCGCCATCTTGTCCATCACGATGTTGCAGGCGTCGACGCACAGGCCGCAGCCGATGCATTCGTACTGCAGGCCCTGGCGGATGTCGATGCCGGTCGGGCACACCTGCACGCACAGCTTGCAGTCGATGCAATGGCCGAGCGTCGACGCGGCAGCGGCCGCGCGGCCCTTGGCGGGCAGGCCGCGCGGTTCGCCGCGTGCCGTGTCGTAGCTCACGATCAGCGTGTCGCGGTCGAACATCGCGCTCTGGAAGCGCGCATAGGGGCACATGTACTTGCACACCTGCTCGCGCATGAAGCCGGCGTTGCCGTAGGTGGCGAAGCCGTAGAACAGCACCCAGAAGACCTCCCAGGAGCCCATCCGGGTCTGCAGGAATTCCATGCCCAGCTCGCGGATCGGCGTGAAGTAGCCGACGAAGGTGAAGCCGGTCCACAGGCCGATCGAGATCCAGACCACGTGCTTGAACCACTTCTTGACCAGCTTCTCGGCCGAGAAGGCGCCGCTGTCGAGCCGCATCCGCGCGATGCGGCTGCCTTCGATCTTCTCCTCGACCCACATGAAGATCTCGGTGTAGACCGTCTGCGGGCAGGCGTAGCCGCACCACAGGCGGCCCGCCACCGCGGTGAACAGGAACAGCGACAGCGCCGAGACCACCAGCAGCCCGGTGAGGTAGATCAGGTCCTGCGGATAGAGCACCAGCCCGAACAGGAAGAAGCGCCGCGCGCCGAGGTCGAACAGCACCGCCTGGCGCTGGCCCCACTCGAGCCAGGGCAGGCCGTAGAACACCAACTGGGTCGCGAACACCAGGGCCCAGCGCCAGCGGGCGAAATAGCCGCTGACGCTGCGCGGATAGATCTTCTTGTGGGCCGCGTAGAGCCCGACGTCCTCGTCGGCCGCCGCGATCGGGATCACGGTGCGCGGCTTGGGCGGCGTCGGCTCGGTCATGGAAGCGCTCATGGGACGACTCGGCCGGGCGGCCTCACTGCCCCGCCACGGCGGCCGACTTGTTGGACAGGCCCCAGACGAAGGCAGTCAGCACGTGGATCTGCGCCTCGGTCAGGCGGCCCTGCTGCGCCGGCATCTGGTTCATCTTGCCGCCGTTGATCATCGCGATGATCGCCTCCTGGCCGTAGCCGTGCAGCCAGATCTTGTCGGCCAGGTTCGGTGCACCGACCGCGGTGTTGCCGACACCCCCGATGCCGTGGCAGGCCGCGCAGGCCGTGAACTTGCTCTTGCCGAGTCCGGCGCGCACCGAATCGTGCGGGCTGTCCGACAGGCTCAGCACGTAGTTGGCGAGGTTCTTCACGTCCTCGGCCGATCCGACCGCCTCGGCCATCGGCGCCATCACGCCGGTGCGGCCGAGGGCAATGGTCTCGTGGATCTTCTCGGGCGTTCCGCCGTGCAGCCAGTCGCCGTCGGTGAGGTTCGGGAAGCCCTTGCTGCCGCGCGCATCCGAACCGTGGCACTGGGCGCAGTTGTTGAGGAACAGGCGCCCGCCGACGGCCATGGCGCCGGCATCGGTGGCGAGCTTCTCGACCGGCTGCGCCGTGTAGGCGGCGTAGACCGGGGCCAGCTCGGCATCGGCCTGGTCCATCGCCTTCTGGTACTCGCCCTGGGTGCTCCAGGCCAGCGTGCCGCGGTAGCTGCCGAGCCCCGGGAACACCACCAGGTAGCCGATGCCGAACACGATGGTGATCACGAACAGGCCCATCCACCAGCGCGGCATCGGGTTGTTCATTTCGCGCAGGTCCTCGTCCCAGACATGGCCGGTGGTGTTGTCGGCGCTCGCCGGGCCGCGGAAGCGGGCCGTCAGCCACAGCAGCAGCGCGCAGGCCAGGATGCCGCCGAGGGCGATCGCGGTGACGAAGTGCGACCAGAAGTCGTTGACGAAGTCGCTCACGACGGGTCCTCCTCGAACGGCAGGCGGGCCGCCTCTTCGAAGGCCTGCGCATTGCGGCGCGAATAGGCCCAGGCCAGGATGCCGATGAAGGTCGCGAACGAGACCAGCGTGGCGGCGATTCGCAGGGTGGTGATGTTGTCCATCGCAGTTGTCCTTACTTGAGTGCCAGGCCGAGCGACTGCAGATAGGCGACGACAGCGTCCATCTCGGTCTTGCCCTTGACCTCGGCCGGCGCGGCCGCGATCTGCTCGTCGGTGTAGGGCACGCCGACCCGGCGCAGCGCCGTCATGTGGGCGGCCGACTGGGCGCCGTCGAGCGGCGCCTTCTCGAGCCAGGCGTAGGCAGGCATGTTCGACTCCGGCACCACGTCGCGCGGGTTGTTGAGGTGGATGCGGTGCCACTCGTCGCTGTACTTGCCGCCCACCCGGTGCAGGTCGGGGCCGGTGCGCTTGCTGCCCCACTGGAACGGATGGTCGTAGACGAACTCGCCGGCCACGGAGTAGTGGCCGTAGCGCAGCGTCTCGGCGCGGAACGGCCGGATCATCTGCGAGTGGCAGTTATAGCAGCCCTCGCGCACGTAGATGTCGCGGCCCGCGAGCTGCAGCGGCGTCAGCGGCTCGACGCCCTGCACCGCCTCGGTGGTCGACTTCTGGAAGAACAGCGGCACGATCTCGACCAGGCCGCCGACCGCGATCACCAGCAGGATCAGCACGATCATCAGGAAGTTGTTGGTCTCAATCTTCTGGTGCGAGAAGCCCGGGGGAATGTTCGAACTCATGGGGGTGTCCTCAGGCGTGGGCCATGGCGGGCTGGGGGATCGGCGAGGGCTTGCTGAAGCCCGAGATCACCGTCATCCAGACGTTCCAGGCCATCACCAGCATGCCGCCCAGGTACAGCAGGCCGCCGAGCACGCGCACCACGTAGTAGGGATAGGTGGCCTTCACGCTTTCGACGAAGGTGTAGGTGAGCGTGCCGTCGGCGTTGATGGCGCGCCACATCAGGCCCTGCATCACGCCGGCGATCCACATCGCGGCGATATAGAGCACGATGCCGATGGTCGACATCCAGAAGTGCAGCTCGATCGCCTTGACGCTGAACATCTCGGTGCGGCCGTACATGCGCGGGATCAGGTAGTACAGCGAGCCCATCGAGATCAGGCCGACCCAGCCGAGCGCGCCGGAGTGCACGTGGCCGACGGTCCAGTCGGTGTAGTGCGAGAGCGCGTTGACGGTCTTGATCGACATCATCGGGCCCTCGAAGGTCGACATGCCGTAGAACGACAGCGAGACGATCAGGAAGCGCAGGATCGGGTCGGTGCGCAGCTTGTGCCAGGCGCCCGAGAGCGTCATCACGCCGTTGATCATGCCGCCCCAGCTCGGCGCCAGCAGGATCAGCGAGAACACCATGCCGATCGACTGGGTCCAGTCGGGCAGCGCCGTGTAGTGCAGGTGGTGCGGGCCGGCCCACATGTAGGTGAAGATCAGGGCCCAGAAGTGGACGATCGACAGCCGGTACGAATACACCGGGCGGCCGGCCTGCTTCGGCACGTAGTAATACATCATCCCGAGGAAGCCGGCGGTCAGGAAGAAGCCGACCGCGTTGTGGCCGTACCACCACTGCACCATCGCGTCCTGCACGCCGGCGTAGGCCGAGTAGCTCTTCATCGCGCCGGCCGGGATGGCCGCGCTGTTGACGATGTGCAGCAGCGCCACCGCGATGATGAAGGCGCCGTAGAACCAGTTGGCGACGTAGATGTGGCGCACGCGGCGCACGCCGATGGTGCCGAAGAAGACGATCGCGTAGGCCACCCAGACGACCGCAATCAGGATGTCGATCGGCCATTCGAGCTCGGCGTATTCCTTGCCGCTGGTGTAGCCCAGCGGCAGGCTGATGGCGGCCGCCACGATCACCGCCTGCCAGCCCCAGAACACGAACGAGGCCAGCGCCGGCGCGAACAGCCGGACCTGGCAGGTGCGCTGCACGACGTGGAAGCTGGTGGCCATGAGCGCGCAGCCGCCGAAGGCGAAGATCACCGCGTTGGTGTGCAGCGGACGCAGCCGCCCGTAGCTGAGCCAGGGGATGCCGAAGTTGAGATCGGGCCAGGCCAGCTGCGAGGCGATGACCACCCCGACCAGCATGCCCACCACCCCCCAGACGACGGACATGAGAGCGAATTGCCGCACCACCGTGTCGCTGTAGACCGGCGCGGAAGAATTCGGAGCATGCATCGCAGAGCCTTTTTTATGTGACTGGCCCAGTGTCCCGGCGCCGACTTGCGGCCGGCTTGATGCAAATCAATCGTTGCGCAGAATGCGCTCGCCTTCGCCCTCGACGTCGTCGAATTGGCCACGGTCCACCGCCCACCAGAGGCCGGCGAGGATGAACAGCACCAGCACCACCGAGAACGGGATCAGCAGGAACAGGATGTCCATCAGGCCGCTCCTGCGCGCAGCGGCCGGCCGGCCAGCCGCGCCGCGTTCAGCACCACCGCCAGCGAGCTGGCGGCCATGCCCAGCCCCGCCAGCCACGGCGGCAGCCAGCCGGCGATCGCCAGCGGCACGCAGACCGCGTTGTAGCCGGCCGCCCACCAGAGGTTCTGCCGCACCACGCGCAGGGTGCGCCGCGCCTGCAAGATGGCGCCGGGAATGACGTCGAGCGACGCCCCGAGGACCACGAAGTCGGCGTTGGCGCGCGCCAGCGGCACCGCGCGGCCGAATGCGAAGGAGGCATGGGCATGGGCGAGCACCGGCCCGTCGTTGAGTCCGTCGCCCACCATCGCGACCGCGCGGCCCTGGGCCTGCAGGTCCTTCAGGCGGGCCAGCTTGTCCTCGGGCGTGCAGTCGCCGAGCACCAACGCGATGCCGGCGCGCTGCGCCACCTCGCGCGCCGCGGCGCCGCTGTCGCCCGACAGCAGCCACACGGCCTGGCCCTGCGCGTCCAGCGCCGACACCGTGGCCGCGGCGTCCTCGCGCAGGTCCTCCGCCAGCACGAAGCTCGCGACCCAGCCCTGGTCGTCGCTCAGATGGACCTGCGCCGCCTGCACGGCCAGCGGCGCGACGCCGCAGAAGGCGGCCGAGCCGAGGCGCAGACGCCGCCCGGCGCTGCCGCCGCCGCGGCTCAGCGTGCCCTCCAGGCCGGCGCCGGCATGCTCGGCGAGCTGCACCGGCACCCAGTCCGGCGCCACCCGGTGCTGGTCGTTCCAGGCCTGCACCAGCGCGCGCGAGGCCGGGTGCAGCGACTGCGCCGCCAGCGCGGCCGCCAGGGCCACCGCATCGCCCGGCCGCATGCCCTGGCGGCAGTAGACCCGGTCGAGTCGCGGCGTGTCGCGGGTCAGCGTGCCGGTCTTGTCGAACACCACGGTGTCGACCGCGGCCAGCGACTCCAGCGCCTGCAGGTTGCGCACCAGCACGCCGCCGCGCGCCAAGGTGCCGGCGCTCGCCAGCATCGCCGCCGGGGTGGCCAGCGACAGCGCGCAGGGACAGGTCACGATCAGCACCGCCACCGCGACCATCAAGGCCTTGCCCGGGTCCACCTGCCACCAGTACGCGGCGGCCCCGGCCGCCGCCGCCAGCACCGCGAGCAGGAAGGGGCGCGCCGCGCGATCGGCCAGGCGGGCGAGCCGCGGCTTCTGCAGCGAGGCGTTCTCCATCAACGCGACGATCTGGGCGAAGCGGGTGTCGGGCCCGAGCGCCTCGACCCGCACCTCGACCACCGCGCCGACGTTGTGGCTGCCGGCCAGCACCCGGGCACCGCAGGGACGCGCGACCGGCCGCGACTCGCCGGTGATCAGCGCCTCGTCGGCCGCGGTGTCGCCCGCGACCACCCGGCCATCGGCCGGGAAGGCCTCGCCGGGCAGCACGCGCAGCAGGTCGCCGAGCGCCAGCCGCCGCACCGCGACGCGCTCGAACTCGCCATCGGCGCGGCGCCGCAGCACGCTGTCGGGCAGCCGGTTCATCAGGGCGTCAAGCGCTCCGGCGGTGCGGTCGCGCAGCCGCGACTCGAGCCAGCGCCCGGTCAGCAGGAAGAACACGAACATGGTCAGCGAATCGAAATAGAGTTCGTGGCCCAGCGGCCCTTCGGGATCGAAGGTGGCCGCGCTGCTGACGACGAAGGTGATCGCCATGCCGAGCGCCACCGGCAGGTCCATGCCGATGCGGCGCTGCCTCAGGTCGCGCCAGGCGCTGCGGAAGAAGGGGGTGCAGGAGAACAGCACGACCGGCAGCGTGAGCACCCACGAAGCCCAGCGCAGCAGCTGGGCGGCATCGGCCGACATGTCGCCGGGGCGGGCGATGTAGGCCGGGTAGGCATACATCATGACCTGCATCATGCAGAAGCCGGCCACCAGCCAGCGCCAGAGCGCGACCCGCGATTCGCGCGCGCGGCGCGCGCTCGCCAGCATGTCGCCGGCCGGCACCAGCCGGTAGCCGGCGGCGGCGGAGGCCTCGAACCAGCGCGAAGGCTTGACCTTGGCGGCCGACCAGACCACCCGGGCGCGCCGGCTGGCCGCATTGACCTCGGCCGAGACCACGCCCGGCACCTGCATCAGCGCCGCCTCGACCGTGAACGCGCAGGCCGCGCAGTGCATGCCCTCGACCACGACCTGCGACTCCCAGCGTGCCGCGGCATCGCCCGGCGCGAGCGCCCGCCCGAAGCCCGGCCATTCCGCCGGATCGTCGAGCAGCGCCCAGGCCGGCGGCGCAGCGGCAGGCAAGCCAGGGGCGAGGGAGAGCACGGCTTCCATGCCCCGAGGCTAGCGGGCATGGCGCGGCGCGACTTGACCTGGATCAAAGGCCGGCGCCGCGGCCCTGTCTAGAAGCGGTAGCCGACCCCGACGCCGAACAGCCAGGGGTCGAGCTTCACGGTCGACAGCTTCTGGCCCCACTGGGTCACGTCGGCGCTGATCTGCACCTTCTTGACGTCGAAATTCAGGAACACGTTCTTGGCGATCGCGATGTCGACGCCGGCGCCCAGGGCGAGGCCGAAGCTGCTGTTGTCGAGCTGGAGGGGCCCCACCGTGGGCACCGCCAGCTTGACCGAGCTGATGCGCGTGTAGTTCAGGCCGGCGCCGACATAGGGACGGACCGTCGCCTCGGGCAGGAAGTGGTATTGCAGCATCAGGGTGGGCGGCAGGTGCTTGAAGGTGCCGATGTCGACCGGGCCGCCCAGCGCGCTCTGCTCGACCGTCACGGTCTGCTTCTGCGGCACGGTCAGCACCAGCTCGGCGGCGATGTGGGGCGTGAAGAAGTAGCTGATGTCGACTTCGGGAATGGTCTTGTCGTTGACCGTGATCGCGTCGCGCGGGACCGCCAGCGCGGGAATCGGGTCGGACTTGTCGGCCATGTCGAGGCGCACGGCGCGGGCGCGGATCAGCCAGTTGCCCTGTGCCTCCTGGGCCGCTGCGGGCAGGCTGCACATGACGCCGAGGGACGCGCCGACGATGGCGCGCGTGAGGAGACTTCCCATGGTTTCTTTCTTTTGCAGTGACGGCCGGTCGACGTGACCGGCTCGCCAGGGAGTGTCGGCAAGCGCTCCTGGCGCGTCCTTGATCCAGGTCACGGGACCTTGGCGGCGAGTCATCACAATCGGGCGGTCGACGCGCACCCTCGCGCGCGCCATTTTTTTCTGGAGAACCTTTGCTCATGCTTCGCTACCGTCTCGCCGCCCTCGCCGTGCTGGCCTTCGCCTGCGTCCCCGCCCTCGCCGCCGACTGCACGGTCGAGATCGAAGGCAACGACGCGATGCAGTTCAACAAGCCCGCCATCGAGGTCAGCCAGTCCTGCAAGGAGTTCACGGTCAAGCTCAAGCACAGCGGCAAGATGCCCAAGCAGGCCATGGGCCACAACTGGGTGCTGGTGAAGACCGCCGACGTGCAGGCGGTCGCCAACGACGGCATCGCCGCCGGCGCGGCCAAGGACTACGTCAAGGCCGGCGACGCCCGCGTCGTGGCCCACACGAAGATCGTCGGCGGCGGCGAGAGCGACAGCGTGAGCTTCGCTCCGGCCAAGCTGGCCGCCGACGGCAGCTACACCTACTTCTGCTCCTTCCCCGGCCATTCGGCGCTCATGAAGGGCACGCTCAAGCTGGTCAAGTGAGCGAAGGGCTTTCATGAAACGCCCTTCTGGGCGTATCGTGGCGACCCCAACCTTCAAATCTGGAGACACCGCACATGGCCACCAGCAAGTCGAGCACCACCGCCGCGAAGAAGACGCGTCCGGCCGGCATCCCCACGCCGGCCGACGTCCAGGAAGCCTTCGTCAAGCCGCTCAAGGGCATGGCCGAGCGACTGCAGAACCTGCCGCTGGCGGGTGCCGCGGGGGCGATCGTCGAGAGCGGGCGCAAGGACCTCCAGGCGCTGGTCAAGGCCAACGAGAAGTCCTACGAGGGACTGCAGGCCGTGGTGCAGCGCCAGACCGAGATGCTCAAGACCTCGATCGAGGAATGGCAGGGCACCATGAAGGGACTGTCGGGCAAGGACCCGCGCGAGGGCTTCGCCAAGCTCGACGCCATGGGCAAGGCGGCCTTCAAGCAGGCGCTGGACGACATCCGCGAGCTGTCCGAAATGGCGGCCAGGTCGCAGGCCGACGCCTTCGAGGTGGTGCGCGAGCGCATCCGCACCAACGTCGACGAGGTCAGCAAGCTGCTGCAACCGAAGAAATAGCAGGCCTTGGCGGCTTGATCCGCGTTTGTCCTGCGCAATATCGAGAAATAGGTCCGTGACTGGCGCCGCAGGAAGCGTACATTGGTGCGATTCCTCAGCGATTGGAACGAACCAGCATGGCATCGAATTCTCAGACGCGCATTTCGGAACGGGCCGCCAGCGAGGCCGCAGCGCGCGAGCGGCTGCGGCAGGCCCTGCCCGCCACGGTCGATCATCTGCAGAACCACCAGGCAGACCGGATCGACGACAACGACATCGATGCCTACGTGCGACTCAACTGGCTCGAATGGCACGGCGGCGGGCTGCGGCTCACGATCACCGGGCGCAATGTCTGCGCCCAGCTCACGCCGACCGCCTGATGTAGCCCCCACGCTCCCCCACTTCGTGTGGGTCGCTGCCCCCCGAGGGGGCCGCAGGCCGCCTTGGGGCGGCCCGGCGCCGGCCTGACCGTCTCACTGGCCGATGACGATCTGGGCGATCAGCCCGGTCGCCGCGGCGGCCAGCACGAAGTCGCCACCCACTCCCATCCACTGGTAGCCGCGCGGCGGCGGCTGCAGGCGGTGCCCGCGCCAGTCGTTGACGACGTACTGGCGGCCGCGGTATTCGTTCGGCACGCGCCCGCCGCGGCGCCATTCGGCGTGCGGATTCGGATAGGCGCGATGGTCGAATCGGGCCGGACCCGGGCGGTAGGCGCTTCGGGGATCGGGGCGGTAGTGGGGACCCGGGCGGTAGTCGGGACGGGCGTCGGCGTGATGGCCGGACTGTGCCCGGTCATCGCGGTCGGGTCCGCGATCGAAGCGGCGATCCTGCGCGAAGGCGCTTCCCGCCATGCACATCGCGAGCGCTGCGGCGGCAGCGGCCATGCTCTTTGACTTGATCATTGTCGGAACTCCTTCTGCGTTGATGAGGAGTCCAGTGTGGAAGCCGAAGGTGTCGCGCATGCGCGCCGCATGTACGCGCCACGTGAAGCAAGGTAAAGCCGCGCCGGGCCGCGTGCACCGGCGGCGGCGCCGTTTCAGGGCGCAGTGCCTTGCGGTCCGACCGCCGGCGCGGCCGGCTTGCGGCTGCCGGCGGGCGTGATCTTGCGGCCCAGGGCCTCGCCCCAGCGGCGCACCGGCGCGCTGGCGCGCTCGGCCGTGTGGTCGACGCCTTGCCGGGTCGCATGGGCGCCGCGCTCGATGCCGCGGCCGGCGGCGTCGCTGCCGCGCTCGATGCCGTTCAGCACCTTGCTCTCGGCGCCTTGTGCGGACAGCGGCAGCAGCGCGATGGCACCCAGCAGGGCCAGCGCCGCGGCTGCGACGCGTGGGCGGGGTTTGCTCGTCGGGGACATGGGCTCGATCTCCTTGGGCGTCTCGAATTCAATCCTGGGGCTCGGCCGCGGCCCGCGCCATGCGTTCGCTCTTCCAGTAGACGTCGTCGCCGCCATCGACGCGGTTGAGCACCCGCGCGAGCACGAACAGCAGGTCGCTCAGGCGGTTGAGATAGTGGCGCAGCGCGGCGTTGACCTCCTGCTGCGCGCCCAGCGCCACCACCGCGCGCTCGGCGCGCCGGGCCACGGTGCGGCAGACATGGGCCAGCGAAGCGGCGCGGGTGCCGGCGGGCAGGATGAATTCGGCCAGCCGCGGCAGCGCCGCGTTGTGCTCGGCCAGCGCGTTGTCGAGCTGCAGCAGGGCCTCGGCCTTGAGCAGCGTGTAGCCCGGCATCGACAGTTCGCCGCCGAGGTTGAACAGTTGGTGCTGCACGTCGACCAGCAGTTCGCGCACCGCGGCCGGCATCGGCTCGCACAGCAGCACGCCGATCTGCGAATTGAGCTCGTCGACGTCGCCCATCGCGTGCACGCGCAGGTGGTCCTTGGGGACGCGGGTGTTGTCGCCGAGGCCGGTGCTGCCGTCGTCGCCGGTGCGCGTCGCGATCTGTGTCAGGCGGTTGCCCATGGGTGTGGTCTCTGCTGCGGGTTGAGGAAGCGGTTCGTAGAATGTTAGACCCTTCAGGAGACCGCCCCGATGAATGCGCCCACCGCCCCCTCCCATCTCACGCCCGAGATCGCGCTGCGCGCGGTGCCCGACGCCCTGATCGAGTCGCTGAAGACCCGCTTCGGCGAGCGCTGCTCGACCGCGCTGGCGGTGCGCACCCAGCACGGCCGCGACGAATCCTCCTTTGACGCCCCGCCGCCCTCGGCGGTGGTCTTCGCCGAGAGCACGCAGGACGTGGCCGATGCGGTCGCGCTGGCCAGCGCGCACAGCGTGCCGGTCATTCCCTTCGGCGTCGGCTCCTCGCTCGAAGGCCATCTGCTGGCGGTCCAGGGCGGCATCAGCATCGACGTCAGCCGCATGAACCGCGTGCTGTCGATCAACGCCGACGACCTCACGGTGACCGTGCAGCCCGGCGTCACGCGCAAGCAGCTCAACGACGAGATCAAGAGCACCGGCCTCTTCTTCCCGATCGACCCGGGCGCCGATGCCTCGATCGGCGGCATGGCGGCCACCCGCGCCAGCGGCACCAACGCGGTCCGCTACGGCACCATGCGCGAGAACGTGCTGGCGCTCGAGGTGGTCACGGCCAGCGGCGAGGTGATCCGCACCGGGACCCGGGCCAAGAAGTCCTCGGCCGGCTACGACCTGACCCGGCTGATCGTCGGCAGCGAAGGCACGCTCGGCGTGATCACCGAAGTCACCTTGCGCATCTATCCGCTGCCCGAGGCGGTATCGGCCGCGATCTGCTCGTTCCCGAGCATCGAGGCGGCGGTGCGCACCACCATCGAGATCATCCAGCTGGGCGTGCCGATCGCGCGGGTCGAGCTGATCGACGTCAACACGGTGCGCATGGTCAACGCCTACGCCAAGCTCGGCCTGCGCGAGGAGCCGATGCTGCTGATGGAGTTCCACGGCTCGCCGGCCGGCGTCAAGGAGCAGGCCGAGACGGTGCAGGAACTGGCCAGCGGCCATGGCGGCAAGGCCTTCGAATGGGCCAGCACGCCCGAGGAGCGCACCCGGCTCTGGACCGCGCGCCACAACAGCTACTTCGCGGCGGTGCAGTCGCGCCCCGGCTGCCGCGTGATCTCCACCGACACCTGCGTGCCGATCTCCCGGCTGGCCGACTGCCTGCTCGAATCGGTGGCCGAAGCCGATGCCAGCGGCATCCCCTACTTCCTGGTCGGCCATGTCGGCGACGGCAACTTCCACTTCGGCTATTTGCTCGATCCCAACCTGCCCGAGGAGCGCGTGACCGCCGAGAAGCTCAACCATGCGCTGGTCTCGCGCGCCCTGGCGCTCGAGGGCACCTGCACCGGCGAGCACGGCGTCGGCCTGCACAAGATGGACTTCCTGGTGACCGAGGCGGGCGCGGGCGCGATCGACATGATGCGCACCATCAAGCGCGCGCTCGACCCGAAGAACATCATGAATCCGGGCAAGATTTTTCAGTTGTGAGACCTTGTGGGACAGACCAACAAACTGCGCAGCAGTTTTTGCTCTGTCCTCAACTGATCAAGCGCCATGAAAAAAACCCGGCCACTCGCCAGAGCGGCCGGGTTTTTCGCACCCTGAGCGTTGCCCTATTTTTGCGTGTTGCTGCTGCCGCGGCGAGCCGGTGCCGGTTGCGGCGCCGAGGTCTGCGACGGCGGTGCCGCGCCGTCCACGCCCAGCCGGCCGCCGCCGCCCAGGCCCTGGCCCTGCACCGTCTGCGCCTTGTAGTTGCGCAGCGAGATGACCATCTGGTTGAACGCGTCCATGAAGGCGGCGCTGATCACCTTGCCCTGGGCCGTGTTGGTGTAACCGCCCAGCGCGCCGCCGGCGCTGCCGCCGAAGACCGAGCCGAAGGCGCCGAAGTCGGTCTTCGAGGCGCTGCCCTCCGAGGCCGCGACCTGCACCCCCGAGCGGTTGTCGATCAGGGTCAGCATCGCGCTGGCTTCCTTGGTCTGCATGCTGCCGCCGACCGCCGACAGCACGCCGCTGTAGCGCCCGCCGACCAGGCCGCCCAGCGCACCGCCCATGCCGCCCGCGTTCTGGTTGCTGAAGACGATCTCGGGCGACATGCCGTAGTCGGAGGCGACCATCTGGCCGGCGCCGAAGTTGCTGCCCTGGCGCATCTCGCCGGATTGCGACAACTGGCGCTCGCGCGACATGGCGTTCATGCCGGCCGCCCCGCGCTCGACCACCACGAAGCAGTTCGACTGCTGGATCAGCAGCCGCAGCAGGTTGGAGGTGGGCGGCAGCTTGTATTCGTTGCGCAGGATGGTGTACCAGCCGGCCGACTGGTTCTCGACCAGCGACACCGTGCCCAGCGGCGAGGCGCACTTCTCGAGCGCGCCGCTGGTGTTGGCGCTGGCACTGCCCGCGGCGCTGCCGGTGGCCACCGTCTTGGCGCTCTGGCTGCCCATCTGCATGTCGGTGGTTTCGCAGCCCGCGAGCAGCATCGCAGCCGCGGCCATGGCGGCCCATGGCTTTCCGAGTTGTCCCATGTGATTCCCCTCTTAGAACTTTTGATTTAAAAGTTGTAGCGGGAGCATAGGGCGGGTAACTGGTTGAAATCAATTCAACCAGAAGCAAGGGACGCCGGACGGCGAACTAGGCCGTTTGGCGGATGCGGTCGATGAGGCCGTTGAGCGCGTCGAGCGAGCCGAAGTGGATCGCCAGTTCGCCGCTCTCCTCCACCTTGCCGCCGCGCCGGGTGCGCTTCTTGATGCGGACTTCGACCTCGGCCGCCAGCAGGTCGGCCAGTTCCTCCTCGACCCGCAGCAGGTCGCGCGACTTCTCGGCGCTGCCGCGCCGCGGCGAGGGCGTGAGGCTGAACTCGGCCGCCAGTTTCTTGACCAGCGCCTCGGCCTCGCGCACCGACATCTTCTTGGCCGCGATCTGGTTGGCGGCGGTGATCTGCGTGCCCTTGTCGAGCGACAGCAGCGCGCGGGCATGGCCCATGTCGATGTCGCCAGCCATCAGCATGGCCTGGGCGGGCTCGGCCAGGTTGAGCAGGCGCAGCAGGTTGCTGGCCGCGCTGCGCGAGCGCCCCACGGCCTGGGCCGCGGACTCGTGAGTAAGCCCAAACTCTTGCACCAGCCTTTGCAAGCCCTGCGCTTCTTCGAGCGGATTGAGGTCTTCGCGCTGGATGTTCTCGATCAGCGACATGGCGGCGGCGGCCTCATCGGGCACGTCGCGCACCAGCACCGGCACGCTTTCCAGGCCGGCCAGGCCGGCGGCACGGAAACGCCGCTCGCCAGCGATGATCTCGAACTCGGCCTTCTTCTCGCGCGCCGCGTCGCTGTCGAGCCGGCGCACCAGGATCGGCTGCATGATGCCCTGCGCCTTGATGCTTTCGGCCAGCTCGTAGAGCGCGCCCTCGTCCATCCGCGTGCGCGGCTGGTAGACACCCGGCACCATCTGGTCGAGCTGCAGGGTAGTCGGGTTCGGCGCCACCGAGTCGTCGTTGACCGCGGTGTCCGGGCCGTTGAAGGTCGGGCCCAGCAGGGCCTCGAGCCCGCGGCCGAGGCCCTTTGGTTTTTTGGTGGCCATGGAGGTCATTCGTCTTTCAGTAGTTCGTTCAGCAGTGCGCGGCCTTCGGGCCAGTCGCCCAGCCCGGATTCCCCATTGAGGTGGCCGCGGGCGCCGGCATCGATGAAGCGGGCGCCCCAGTCACGCGCCATCTGGCGCGAATGGGCGGCGTCGCAGTACGGGTCGTCCTGGCCGGCGATCATCAGCGAAGGAAATGGCAGCGGCCGGCGCACGATCGGCGCCCAGCCCGGGATCATCTGGCGCAGGTCGTCGCGTTCCAGGTCGCCGGGCGCCACCAGCAGCGCCGCCCGCACCTTGGCCGTGTGGCCCGAGTGCGCGGCCCAGGCGGCCACCAGGATGCAGCCCAGGCTGTGCGCGACCAGCACGACCGGGCCGGCGGCGGCCAGCACCTCTTCGTCGAGCCGGGCGCACCAGTCGCCGCGCAGCGGCCGCATCCAGTCGTGCTGCTCGACCCGGTGGTCGCCATGAAGCGCTTCCCAGCGGCTCTGCCAGTGCGCTTCGTCGCTGTTCTGCCAGCCGGGCAGCAGCAGGATCTTCGGGGCGGTCAAAGGCTGTCCGGCAGTTGGACCGCCACCGGCGGCGCATCCATCGGGGCGGGCACGGGCGGGCTGGCGGATTCCGGCACCAGCGCGCTGGCTGGCGGCATCTTGTCCACCAGTTCCTGGGCAAAGGCGACGAAGGCGAGGCTGCCCTTGGCCGGCGGATCGAACACCACGCCCGGCAAGCCATAGCTCGGCGCTTCGGCCAGGCGCACGTTGCGCGGGATCACGGTGTCGAACACCTTGTCGCCGAAGTGGGCTTTCAGCTGCTCGCTCACCTGCTGCTGCAGGGTGATGCGGGGGTCGAACATCACGCGCAGCAAGCCGATGATCTGCAGGTTCTTGTTGAGGTTGGCGTGCACCTGCTTGATCGTGTTGACCAGGTCGGTCAGCCCCTCCAGCGCGAAGTACTCGCACTGCATCGGCACGATGACGCCGTGCGCGGCACACAGTCCGTTGAGCGTGAGCAGGCTCAGGCTGGGCGGGCAATCGATCAGGATGTAGTCGTATTCGGCGCCGACCGCGGCCAGGGCGGTGCGCAGGCGCTTCTCGCGCCGGTCGAGGGCGACCATCTCCACTTCGGCACCGGCCAGTTCGCGGTTGGCGCCAAGGATGTCGTAGCCGCAGGCCTCGGATCGCACCCGCGCCTCGGCGACCGACGCCGATTCGAGCAGGACGTCGTACACCGTGGTCTCCAGCTGGCGCTTGTCGATGCCCGAGCCCATGGTGGCGTTGCCCTGGGGGTCGAGATCGATCATCAGGACCCGCTGCCCGACCTTGGCCAGGCCGGCCGCCAGATTCACCGTGGTCGTGGTCTTCCCGACGCCGCCCTTCTGGTTCGCGATGCAGAAAATCTTGGCCATGTCAGCGGGAGATCGCCAGTTTGAAGCCGAAGGCGATCAGGAACACACCGGCCAGCTTGCCCAGCGCGCCCGAAACCTTGGGGTTGGCGCGCAGGCGCTCGGCCAGGAAATAGGTCAGCAAGGTCACGATCAGGCCGTACATGAAGGTCAGGAAGGCGATCGTGGCGGCCATGGCGCCGAAAGTGGCGAGGCCCTGATGCTGGCTGGGATCGATGAAGAGCGGGAAGAAGGCCATGTAGAACACGATGGCCTTGGGATTGAGCAAGGTGATGGTCACGGCCTGCTGGAAGTACTGGCGCGGCCGGATGTTCAGGATCGGGGCCGCGCCGGGCTTGGCCCGGATCATCTTGAGGCCCAGCCAGGCCAGGTAGGCGGCGCCCAGCCATTGGACGGCGCTGAAGGCGGCCGGGTAGGCGGTCAGCAAGGCGGCGACGCCGGCCACGGCGGCCCACATCAGCACTTGGTCGCCCGCGATCACCCCGAAAGTGGCGGCCAGGCCGCCGCGGATGCCCCCTTTGCCGGTCGAAGTGATCAGTGCGAGGTTGCCAGGCCCGGGAATCGCGAGAAAAAGAACGATGGCCGCGACGAACGCGCCGTAATCAGCGATGCCGAACATGGAAAGTACCTCAATGGGGAGTGCGTCGAGTCTAAGCGAGGTCGACGCGCGCAGCGCCGGTCAGGCGCCGGGTTTTCGCATCCAGACGATGCAACGCTCGGCGTCCAGCCCCGGAACCGTGAGTTGTTCCACGTGAAACACCTCGGAGCCGGCCGGGAGCTGGGCGATTTCGTCGTCGGGCGCCCTGCCCTTCATGGCCATCCACTTGCCTTGTGGCGCCAGCAGATGTTGCGAGCCCGAGACGAAGTCCGCCAGCGAGGCGAAGGCGCGCGAGCTGATCAGCGCATAGCTGCCCTGGAGCGCCTCCACGCGGGCGTGCAACCCGCGCAGGTTCTTCAAGCGCAGCTCCGACGCCACCTGCTGGACGAAGGCCGCCTTCTTGGACACCGCATCGAGGCAGGTGACCTGGATGTCGTCGCGCAGGATGGCGATCACCACGCCGGGCAGGCCCGCACCGGCGCCAACGTCCAGCAAACTCGCGGCTTCTGGACACTCGCGCCGCAGCGGCGTGACCACCGATAGGCTGTCGAGCAGATGGTGCGTGAGCACCGTCGCCGGGTCGCGCAGCGCGGTCAGGTTGTAGACCTTGTTCCACTTGAGGATCAGGGCGCCGTAGGCCAGCAGGCGTTCGCATTGGATGTCGGTCAGGGCCAGGCCCAGCGCGGCCGAGCCTTCGCGCAGCAGTTGCTCTTGGCTCATTCGGCGGCCGGGGATTCTGCTTCGACCGGATCGCGGGCGAACGCCTGGTGCCCACCCTTTCGGAGATGGATCATCAGCAGCGAGATGGCGGCGGGCGTCACGCCGGAGATGCGCGAGGCCATGCCCAGCGTCTCGGGCCGGTGCTTGGCCAGCTTCTGCCGGACTTCGAAGCTCAGCGCCTTGACCTGGCTGTAGTCGAAGGTCGCGGGCAGCTGAAGCTTCTCGAAATGGGCGGCGCGCTCGACTTCGTCGTGCTGGCGGTCGATGTAGCCGGAATACTTGGCGGCAATCTCGATCTGCTCGATCTCGACCGCACCGGGAGCCTCGGGCGCGCCGTATTTTCCGCCGTCCAGCGACATCAGCGAGGCGTAGCTGACATTCGGCCGGCGCAGCAGGTCACCCAGGTTGTACTCGTGGTCGATCGCCTTGCCCAGCACCCGCTCAGACTCGGCGGCCGGAAGGTTGCGCGGGTTGACCCAGATCGAGCGCAGCCGCTCTGTTTCACGTGAAACAACGTCGCGCTTGCGCGAGAAGGCGTCCCAGCGGGCATCGTCGACCAGGCCCAGCTTGCGGCCCGCCTCGGTCAGGCGCATGTCGGCGTTGTCCTCGCGCAGCTGCAAACGGAACTCCGCCCGGCTCGTGAACATGCGGTACGGCTCGGTCACGCCCTTGTTGATCAGGTCGTCGACCAGCACGCCGAGGTAGGCCTCGTCGCGCCGCGGCAGCCAGGCGGCTTCGCCCCGGCATTGCAGCGCCGCGTTGATGC
Organism: Variovorax davisae; assembly: GCF_030316845.1. Taxonomy (GTDB): domain Bacteria; phylum Pseudomonadota; class Gammaproteobacteria; order Burkholderiales; family Burkholderiaceae_C; genus Variovorax; species Variovorax davisae. Next base: position 82,117 of record NZ_JASZYS010000019.1, on the reverse strand, counting down.
CGGCGAACAGCCCTTGCGCCGCCGCTTCTTCGTAGCCGGTGGTGCCGTTGATCTGACCGGCGAAGAACAGGCCCTGGATCGCCCGCGTCTCGAAATTGCTCTTGAGCTCACGCGGATCGAAGTAGTCGTATTCGATGGCGTAGCCCGGCCGCAGGATGTGCGCGTTCTCCAGGCCGGCCATCGAGCGCACCAGCTGGTACTGGATGTCGAACGGCAGGCTGGTCGAGATCCCGTTGGGATAGACCTCGTGGGTGGTCAGTCCTTCGGGCTCGAGGAAGATCTGGTGGCTCTCCTTGTCGGCAAAGCGATTGATCTTGTCCTCCACGCTCGGGCAGTAGCGCGGGCCGATGCCGTCGATCTTGCCTGTGAACATGGGGCTGCGATCGAAGCCCGAGCGGATGATGTCGTGGGTGCGGGCATTGGTGTTCGTGATCCAGCACGGCACCTGCTGTGGATGCATCTCGGCCCGGCCCATGAAGCTGAACACCGGCATCGGGCCGGCGCCGCCCGGCATTCCGTCGCCGGGCTGTTCCGTGCACTTCGAGAAATCGATGGTCCGGCCATCGAGCCGCGGCGGGGTCCCGGTCTTCAGGCGCCCTTGGGGCAGCTTGAGTTCCTTGAGCCGGGCCGACAGGCTGACCGCCGGCGGGTCCCCGGCCCGGCCGGCCTGGTAGTTGTCGAGGCCGACATGGATGCGCCCGTCCAGGAAGGTGCCGGCCGTGAGCACCACCGCCCGCGCCCGGAAGGCGATGCCCACCTGCGTGATGGCGCCCACCACGCGGTCGCCCTCGATCATGAGGTCGTCGACCGCCTGCTGGAACAGCGACAGGTTCGGCTGGTTCTCGAGCCGGCGGCGGATCGCCGCCTTGTACAGGATGCGGTCGGCCTGCGCCCGCGTGGCCCGCACCGCCGGCCCCTTGCTCGAATTGAGGATCCGGAACTGGATCCCGCCCTCGTCCGTCGCGATCCCCATCGCGCCGCCGAGCGCGTCGACCTCCTTCACCAGATGGCCCTTGCCGATGCCGCCGATCGACGGGTTGCAGCTCATCTGACCCAGGGTCTCGATGTTGTGGGTCAGCAGCAAGGTGCGAGCGCCCATGCGGGCGGAGGCCAGCGCGGCTTCGGTGCCGGCATGGCCGCCGCCGACGACGATCACATCGAATTCTTCGGGGTACAGCATGGGATGGGGCGCACCACGCGTGCGCGCTCGGGAAGGGGCCGTGATTTTAATCGCCGACGCGCTTCCGTGCTGCCGTGAGGACAAGGCGACCTGGTCCATGCCTCGCGCCCGTGGGCCATCGGCATTGGTCTTGATGCTATCATTTTGATAGCATCTCGCACTTAGTCGAGGGCGCTGACCTCGTGCGCCGACACCAGCTCCTGCGGCGGGATCGCCACCGGCTTCTCGATGCCCACGATCTGGCCGCTGGGGCGCGGCTCGGCGGGGGCGCCCTGGCGCTCGTCCTGCAGTTCGCGCACGCTCAGCGTCTTGCCCGTCATGGCCACTTGGCCGAAGAGGGTGCAGAAGGCCACGTCCTTGGCGTCGCGGCCTGTGCCGACGCGCACCAGGCGGTCGACCGGCGCCATCCGCGTGGCATCGAAGAGCACCCATTGCCCGCCCAGCCAGGCTTCGAACACGGCATGGAAGTCCTGCGGCGGCTCGTCGAACCAGACGTAGCCCACCACCAGCCGGGCCGGGATGTTGAGCGCCCGGCAGAAGGTGATGCCGAGGTGCGCGAAGTCGCGGCAGACCCCGGCGCGCTCGACGAAGACCTCGCGCGCCGTGGTGGTCGAGTCGCTGCTGCCCGGCTCGTAGGTGATGCTGTCGTGGATCCAGTCCACGATCGCCTGCACCCGCCCGATGCCGGGTGCCAGGTCGCCGAACAGCTGGAGCGCGCAGCGCGACATCAGGTCCGACTCGCAATAGCGGCTGGGCATCAGGTAGTGGAGGATCTCGTTCGGCACCTCGTTGACCGGCACTTCCGCCAGGTCGGTCGGCACCTCCGCCCAGGCGCGCTGCACATGGGCCTTGTAGCGGATCCTGAGCGGTCCGGGCGCGGCATCGAAGCGCACGAAGCGGTTGCCGCTGCCCTCGTCGCAGAAGGCCTGCAGCGGCACCGCGGGCTCGATCACCAGGTCCTCGCTCAGCAGCGCCTGCGCGCCGCACCGGGCGGCCTCGATGTTGAGCAGCAGGTGCGAAGGGGCGGCGACCTCGTATTCGAGCAGCGCGTCGATGTGCGAGAAGTGCATGGCGTTGGGGCGCTCAGTCCAGCGCCTTCTTCACCGCGCCCACGCCGAGGGCGGCCAGCACGAGGAAGACGACCGCGAGCACCAGGAACAGCCCGAACAGCACCTTGGCGATGCCGGCCGCGCCGGCAGCGACGCCGCCGAACCCCAGGGCACCGGCAATCAACGAGATGACGGCAAAGACGATGGCGTACTTCAACATGAGTGGACTCCTTGCACGACGGACGCCCGTCGCGGTGCCCGCAAGCTTAGGAACACGCGAGCGGCGGCCCCATAGTCGCGGCGCCCAAGGCACCGTAGGACAAAAACGCGCGCCGTGAAACCGCTAGCATCGCTGTCGCGTCGTCAAGAACGCGTCCAGAACGCATTTCGCCTTTTCACAGGAGTTTTTCGAATGAAGCTGTACTACTCGCCGGGCGCCTGCTCGCTGTCGCCCCACATCGCCCTGCGCGAAGCGGGCCTCGCCTTCGAACCGGTGCTCGCCAGCACCAAGAGCCACAAGCTGCAGGATGGCACCGACTACTACGGCATCAACCCGCTGGGCTACGTGCCGATGCTCGAACTCGACGACGGTACGCGCCTGCGCGAAGGCCCGGCCATCCTGCAGTACATCGCCGACCTGGCGCCGACCAAGAACCTGGCGCCGGCCAACGGCACGATGCCGCGCTACCGGCTGCAGGAATGGCTGACCTTCATCGGCACCGAGATCCACAAGAGCTTCTCGCCGCTGTTCAATGCGGGCATGCCGGAAGAAGGCAAGACCATCTCCAAGACCAAGCTGCGCTCGCGCTACGAATGGCTCGACAGCCAGCTGGCCGAGAAGGACTACCTGATGGGCGACACTTTCAGCGTCGCCGACGGCTACCTGTTCGCGGTCACCAACTGGGCCAAGCCCACCGGCGTCGACATCGCCGACCTGGCGAAGCTCAACGCCTGGCACGCCCGGGTGGCTGCCCGCCCGGCGGTCCAGGATGCGTTGAAGGCAGAAGGCCTCCTGAAGTAATCTGTTGGAGCTTCAAGCCGGCCGTTGACGCCAGGCGAGCAAGGCGCCCGCCCACAGCGTGAGGGCCGACGCGACCAGGCCGCCGGCGAGGCCGCCGCGACCGTCGGAGATCCAGCCGGTCACGGTCGGGCCGACGATCTGGCCGAGCGCGAAGACGATCGTGAACGCGCTGATGCCGGCCGCCCATTGCGCGGCCGGCAGGTTGTGCCGCACCAGCGCCGTGGTCGACGCCACCACCGACAGGAAGACGGCACCGAACATCAGGCCCGAGGCCAAGGTGAGGGGCCACGCCGGACTGAGCACCGGCAGCACGGTCGCCACGCCGAGCAGCGCATTCAGCAGCGCCTGCGGGCCGCCGCCGCGGAAGCGGTCGAGCAGGCCGGCCCACAAGCGCGCCGATGCCACGCAGGCGACGCCCAGCAGGGCGTAGAACAGCGTGACGTCGCCGGGGCTCGCGCCCTGCTCGCGCAGCAGCGCGATGACGAAAGTCATGTAGCCGATGTAGCCGGCACCGAACAGCGCATAGCCCGCCAGCGCCCAGCCGAAGCGCCGGACCGGCCAGGCCGGCCGACCCGCGACGGGGGCCGGTGTCGCAGCCGCGGCGGCGGCGCCCTCCCCCGGCAACGCGCGCACCGCGAGCGCCAGCACCGCGGTGGCCGCGCCGCTGGCCAGCGCCAGCGCCCACCAGGCCCAGGCCCAGCCATGCGCAACCCCGGCCACGGCCTCCAGCACCGCGGGCACCAGCAGCGCCGACAGCGTGATGCCGAAGCCGGTGCCGCCGTAGTAGAGCCCCAGCAGCAGCCCCGCGCGCGACGGCTGGGCGCTGCCGAGCCGGGCCGCCAGCAGGCCGCCCGAGACGAACACCCAGGCGCTGGCCAGGCCGGCCAGCAGGCGCTGCAGCAGCAGCGCCTGCGCCGACACGAAGAAGCCGCTGGCCGCCATGAAGAGGCTGGCCGCCACCGCGCCGCCGACCAGCAGCCGCACCGCGCCGAAGCGCTGCATCAGCGCCGGCGTCAGCAGCGCGCCCAGCAGGTAGCCGGCGGCATTGGCGGTGTTCATGCCGCCGGCCAGGGCATAGCTCCATCCCAGGTCCGCGCGCATCGGCGGCAGCAGCAGGCCATACGAGAAGCGCGTGATGCCGAGCGAGACGGCCGCCCCCAGCGACAGCGCCAGTGCGAGACGGAGGGCTTGGGCGGGCGTGAGCGAGGCGGGCGGCGAAGGCATGCGGATCCGCCCATTCTGCGGCAGGGCCTAGCACCAACCGGACAACCGTGCGACAGCAGGGTTGCGATGCGGGGTTTACCCTTGCGCGTTCTTCCTCCCTCATCCCTAACAACAGGCACTCCGTTCATGTCCTCCCTTTTTGATCCCGTCCAGGCCGGCGACCTGGCACTCGGCAACCGCATCGTGATGGCGCCGCTGACGCGCAACCGGGCACCCAATGCCGTGCCGCGCGACATCACCGCCACCTACTATGCGCAGCGCGCCTCCGCCGGCCTGCTGATCACCGAAGCCACCGCCATCAGCCAGCAGGGCCAGGGCTATGCCGACGTGCCGGGCCTCTACGGCACCGACCAGCTCGACGCCTGGAAGCAGGTGACCGACGCGGTGCACGCCGAGGGCGGCAAGATCGTGGTCCAGCTGTGGCACGTCGGGCGCGTCTCGCACACCGAGCTGCAGCCCGACAACGGCCAGCCGGTCGCCCCCTCGGCGATCACCGCCAAGACCAAGACCGTGCTGATCAAGGACGGCGTGCCGACCTTCGTCGAGACCTCCGAGCCGCGGGCACTCGATGCGGCCGAGCTCCCCGGCATCGTCCACGCCTACGCCGTCGCGGCGCGCAACGCGGTCGAGACCGCCGGCTTCGACGGCGTCGAGATCCACGGCGCCAACGGCTACCTGCTCGACCAGTTCCTGAAGACCGGCAGCAACAAGCGCAGCGACGACTACGGCGGCAGCATCCCCAACCGCGCCCGCCTGCTGCTGGAGGCCACGCGCGCGGTGGTCGACGCGGTGGGCGGCGGCCGCACCGGCATCCGCCTGTCGCCGGTGACGCCGGCCAACGACGTCCACGACGCCGACCCGCAGCCGCTGTTCGACTACGTGGTGCGCCAGCTGGCACCGCTCGGCCTGGCCTACATCCACGTGATCGAGGGCGCCACCGGCGGCCCGCGCGAGCTGGACGACCGGCCCTTCGACTACGAGGCGCTGAAAGCCGCCTACCGTGCGGCCGGCGGCAAGGGCGCCTGGATGGTCAACAACGGCTACGACAAGCCGCTGGCGGAAGAGGCGCTCAAGGAAGGCGATGACCTGGTCGCCTTCGGCCGGCCCTTCATCTCGAACCCGGACCTGGTGCGCCGCCTGCGCGAAGGCGCGCCGCTCAATCCGTGGGACAAGAACACCTTCTACGGCGGCGGCGAGGCCGGCTACACCGACTACCCGGCCCTGGCCTGAACGGCCGGCTGCGCGTCGGCGGCGAAAGCCACGCTGACGCGCAGGCCGCCTTCGTCCGAGGCCCGCGCGAAGCGCAGCTCGGCGCCGAGCAGCTTCGCGTAGCGGGCCACGATCGCCAGGCCCAGCCCGGCGCCCTCTCCGAGCTTCTGGCCGGCCGGCCCCTGCGCCCAGCGCTGCAGCAGGTCGGGCTGGGCCTCGGGCGCGATGCCCGGGCCGTCGTCGACCACGCTCAGCGTGCGGCCCGCCAGTTCCACGGTGATGGTGCGGCCGCCGTAGCGCAGCGCGTTGTCGATCAGGTTGTCGAGGATGCCCTCGACCAGCGCTGCATTGGCAGCCACCGTGACCGCTTCCTCGAGCCCGAGCCCGCCGAGATCGACGCCCTGGGCATCGGCGCGCGCCAGGTGCCGCAGCACCGCCTGCTGCCCCAGCCGGTCCAGCCGCAGGGGCTCGCGCTGCAGCCGGGTATGGCCCTCGTCCGCCAGCGCCAGCGCCAGCAGCTGGTCGACCAGGTGGCTGGCCCGCACCTGGCTGGCGAGGATCTGCTGCAGCTGTTCGCGCCAGGCCGCCGGATCGCGCTGGGCCAGGCCGTAGTCGGCCAGCGCGCGAATGCCCGCCAGCGGCGTGCGCAGCTCGTGCGCCACGTTGCCCGCGAACTCGCGCTGCGCGGAGGCGCTGCGTGCCAGGCGCTCGAACAATGCGTTGAGGGTGTCGCCGAGCTGCTCGAGCTCGCGCGAACTGCGCGCCACCGGCACCGGCGCCAGGTCATGGGCGTCGCGGCGCTCCAGCGTGCGCCGCAGGTCGCCCAGCGGATGCAGTTCGCGGTCGATGCCGCGCCAGATCCAGGTCGCCAGCAGCGCCAGCAGCACCAGTTGCGGCGCCAGCGAATACGCCAGCAGCTTCTCGACCAGCGACGCGCGCCCCCGCGTGGTCTGCGCGATGACGACGCGGTAGGCGAGCGGCTCCTCCTGGTTCAGCACCACCGCCCGCAGCGCCTGGCCCTGGTAGTCGATGCGCGAGAAGCGGTGGCGCACGCCGTCCTGCGGCGCCGGCGCCCGCAGGCCGGCGTCGCCGGCCAGCAGCGAACCGTCGGGCCGCAGCACCGCGAAGTGGACCGTCTCCGACTGGTCGAACAGCAGGTTGTTCATCTCGCGCGGCGACAGCAGGAGCTCGACGCCGCGCTCGCCGGCCCGCACGTTGGCCGACACCGAATAGGCGTCGTCCAGCATCGCGCGGTCGAAGGCCTGCTCGGCGAAATAGCTGGCGACGACCAGCGCCACCGCGGTGCCCAGCAGCCATGTCAGGCCCAGCGGCAGCAGCACGCGACGCAGCACCCGCGCGGTGAGCGAGGGCGCGGCCGTCGCGCCGCCGCTCACGTCTCGGCTTCCATCAGGTAGCCGATGCCGCGCAGCGTGCGAATGGCGGCACCGCTGGCGACCAGTTTCTTGCGCAGCCGCGAGATGAAGGCCTCGAGCGCGTTGTCGCCGAGGGACTCGTCGAAGGTCGAGAGCTTGTCGGACAGCTCGCGCTTGCTGACCGTGCGACCGGGCGGGCTCATCAGCTCCCACAGCACCTCGAACTCGCGCGCCGGCAGGTCCAGCGGCACCCCGCCGACGGCGAAGCGGCGCGCCCGCCGGTCGAGCCGCAGCTGCCCGAGCAGCGCGATGTCCTCGGTGCCCTGGGCCCGGCGCACCAGCGCCCGCAGCCGGGCTTCGACCTCGGCCAGGTCGAAGGGTTTGCCGAGGTAGTCGTCGGCACCGGCGTCCAGGCCGGCGATGCGTTCGTCGGTGCGGTCGCGGGCGGTCAGCACCAGCACCGGCGTGCGGTCGCCGCGGGCGCGCGCCTGGCGCAGGGCGGCCAGGCCGCTCGCGAGGCCGCTGGTCGGACTGGCGGTCGCCGGCAGGTTCAGGTCGAGCAGCACGGCATCGAAGGTCTGCACCCGCCACAGGTGGTCGGCATCCTCGACGTTGGCCGCCACGTCGACGCGGTGGCCCGCGTCACCCAGGCTGCGCAGCATCACGCCGCGCAGGACCTCATCGTCTTCGACCAGAAGGATTCGCATGGGTGGGAAGTGAAGTGAAAAAAACTTGCTGTTTGTACCGCAGGAAGCGCCCCCTCACTGGACATTGACATGGGGGAAAGGTTCAAACTCGCCCTTCAACCACATGAAGGAGCCATCACGATGAGCCAGAAGTTCCAGGTCACGGGCATGAGTTGCGGCCACTGCGCCGGCGTGGTGCAGAACGCGGTCCAGACGATCGACCCCAGCGCGCAGGTCACGGTCGACCTCGAGACGGGGCATGTCGACGTCGTCAGCCAGCACCCCCGGCAGGACATCATCGTCGCGATCGAGAACGCCGGCTACCGGGCGCAGTAGCCCGGCGGCCGTCTCCCGGCCCCTTGGCACGGGCCGGGACCGCTCAGGAGGTCGGAATGCGGATCCGCAGCTGCCGCCGGGACGGGTCCGGCGCGGCCTCGGCCGTCAGCGGTGCCAGCTTGGCCGGCAGCACCAGGGCCCGCGCCAGGGCGGGCGAATCCTTCTGGAAGCGCTCGAGCCGGGTCAGGATCCGGTCGACGCGCGCCAACTGGTCACCCAGCCGGGCGCCGGCTTCCGGCGACTTCTTCGCCTCTTCGGCGGCCACCTCGTCCTGGAAGCCCTGCCAGTTCGACGGGTCCAGCATGTTGGTGCAGACCGAGATCGAGGTCGACAGCGCCCGCGCGGCGTGCCACCAGCGCGCCGGCACGAAGATCATGTCCCCGGGCTTGAGCACGGTCCGGTAGAGCGTCGCCTTCGCCAGCAACGGGAAGCGCTCGCGGTTCTGCATCACCGGGTCGTCGACGGTCGAATGATTGGGGAACGCCACCCGCGGATACAAATAGGGCGTGTCGGTGGGCGGGAAAACCACGAATTCCTTGTCGCCATAGATCTGGGTGATCTGGGCGTGGGCGTTCTCGCCGTCGAAATGCATCACCGGGAACTTGCTGCCGACACCGCCGATCAGCAGTTTCAGGTAGCCGTCCGGGCGGCGCCATTTCTCCGGCATCAACGGGCTCGAGAAGCGGCGCGGGAAGGCGAACTTGTTCTGCGGCACCACGTCCGGCAGCAGTTCCGGCAGCACCTCGTGCAGGAACGACCGGTACATGTAGGGCCCGGGGTTCTCCGCACTGGAAGCGATCACCTCGTCGATGAAGCGGTCGAAGGGCATGTTCCGCTCGTAGCCGATGGCGACCGGCTTGCTGCCGAAGCGCTGCTTGAAGTATTCCGGCGTCCAGGTGCGCATGGCCGCCCAGCCCTTGCCGACATTCGAGATCACGACTGGCCGGTTCGCGTGCATGTAGCGGGCGAGAAAGTCGTCGTAACTCAGCGAATTGCCATCCGCCCGTTCGATCGGCAGCCAGGGCGCGGCCGTGCGCTCGCGACCGGCAGCCACCGGAGGAGCAGCAGCAGCAGAATCTGTGAGATTTTGTACTTGCATACTTACATACTACAAAAAGTGAGCGCGGTTGCATAGTGTTCGTTGGTCATACGGCCAAACTTCAGAGGCCCGCGCCGCGCCGGCGCCTCGGCTGGCTACCATCGCCGCATGCTTTCCAACCCGCGGATCCTGATCGCCGAAGACGAGTCCGGCATTGCCGACACCCTGCAGTACGTGCTGCGCACCGACGGCTTCGTGCCGGTCTGGTGTGCCACCGCGGCGCAGGCCATCGTCCAGTTCACGGCCGAGCCGCCGGCGCTGGCGATCCTCGACGTCGGACTGCCCGACATGAACGGCTTCGAACTGTTCAAGCGGCTGCAGGCCCTGCCCGGCGGGGCGCAGGTGCCGATGCTGTTCCTGACCGCCCGCAGCGACGAGATCGACCGCGTGGTCGGCCTCGAGCTCGGCGCCGACGACTACATCGCCAAGCCCTTTTCGCCGCGCGAGCTGGTGGCGCGGGTGCGGACCATCCTGCGCCGCAGCGGCCGTGGCGCCCAAGGCGCACCGGCAGCCGCTCCCCCGACGCCGGTCCCCGCCCCAGCGGCACCCGTCACGCCGTTCGCGCTCGACCTCGAACGCATGCAGATCCGCTACTACGGCCGCCTGCTGGAGCTCTCGCGCTACGAGTACGGCGTGCTGCGGCTGCTGGTGCAGCGGCCCGGGCGGGTCTACACCCGGGACGACCTGCTGCGGCTGGTCTGGGACGAGGCCAGCGACAGCTTCGATCGCACCGTGGATGCGCACGTCAAGACCCTGCGCGCCAAGCTGAAGGCAATCGCGCCCGAGGTCGACCCGATCCGCACCCTGCGCGGCACCGGCTATGCGTTGAACGAAGACCTGCCTGCGTCCGCGTGACAAGCCGCACGAGAATCTTCATCGGCATCCTGCTGATCTACACGGCGGGCATCGCCTTCCTGCTCTACCGCGTGGTGATCGACATCGACCCGCGCTACCGCGAGTCGGCGGAAGAGTCGCTGGTCGAGGCCTCGCAGCTGATGGCCAGCCTGGTCGAGCAGGACGTGATCGCCGGGGCGATCAACACCGCGCGGCTCGAGCCCCTGTTCCGTTCGGTCTATGCGCGCCAGTTCTCGGCCCAGATCTACAACCTGCACAAGCGCCACGTGGAGCTGCGGATGTACGTGACCGACCGCAACGGCCGCGTGCTGTTCGATTCGCAGGGCCGCAACCTGGGCGCCGACTTCTCGCGCTGGAGCGACGTCAGCCGCTCGCTGGCCGGCACCTACGGCGCGCGCACCACGCGCGACATCGCCGGCGATCCGCTGAGCTCGGTGATGTACGTCGGCGCGCCGGTGCGCTGGGGCAACGAGATCGTCGGCGTGGTGAGCGTCGGCAAGCCGGTGCAGAGCTTCGGCCAGTTCGTCGAGGACGCACGGGCCCGCACGCTGTGGGTCGGCGTCGGCTCGGCGCTGGCCCTGCTGGTGGGCGCCATCATCATCTCGGTCTGGCTGGTGCGTCCCTTCGGATTGATCTCGGACTACGTCGGCTGGCTGCGCGCCCAGCGCAGCCTGAGCCTGGGGCGCATGCTGCGGCGGGCCGCCGACACGCTGCGCAGCGGCCTGGGCGAGATGCGCGACGCCTTCACCGGCCGCAACTACGTGGCCGACTACGTGCAGACCTTCACGCACGAGATCAAGAGCCCGCTGTCGGCCATCCGGGGCGCCGCCGAGCTGATCCAGGAGCCGTCGATGCCGCAGGCCGAGCGCGAGCGCTTCCTGGGCAACATCGCGCACGAGACCCAGCGCATCCAGGAGATCGTCGACCGCATGATGGAGCTCACCGCGCTCGAGACCCGGCGCGCGCTGGACCGCAGCGAGCCGGTCGCGCTCGCGCCGCTCCTGCGGGAAGTGGCCGCCGGGGCCCAGGCGGCGGCCGCGCGGCGCGAGGTGCGGGTCCAGGTCGCGATTCATGCCGAGGCCCGCGTCGAAGGCGACCCCTTCCTGCTGCGCCGCGCGATCAGCAACCTGCTCGACAACGCGATCGACTTCTCGCCCGCGGGCGCCGAGGTGCTGCTGGCGCTGGAGGCCAGTTCGCGCCGGGCCACCGTCAGCGTGCGCGACCGCGGTCCGGGCATCCCGGACTATGCGAAGGACAAGGTCTTCGAGAAGTTCTATTCCCTCGCCCGGCCCCACAGCCAGAAGAAGAGCACCGGGCTCGGACTCGCCTTCGTGAAGGAGATCGCGGCCCTGCATCGCGGCCGGGTCGAGCTCGCGAACGCGCCGCGCGGCGGCGCGCTGGCGACGCTCACGCTGCCGCTGCTGTCGGTTCACTGACCGGTGAGCGCCGCGTAGGCCTTGCGGGTCTCGGGGCTCACGGCGTCGAGCACCTGCGCGTGGGAGGTCTTGTGGCGCGCCATCAGCCGCGCCGAGGCCACCGCCTTCGACTTGCAGTACCAGTGGCAGCTGTGCTGCATCAGGAACAGCTCGGCCGACATCATGTAGGCCTTGGCCTTCGGCGAGCGCTGCGCTTCGTTGCGCATCACGCCGGCGATGCCGCGGGCATGGAGCGCGAAGGCCTCGCGCAGGTCGAAGGTCGCGGCCGGCAACAGCTGCTGCACGAAGGGCAGCGACAGCGGCAGCTTGCTGACCCGCGCCTCCTTCTCGCCGACCTGCGCGAATTCGGCCGCGAAGCTGTCGAACTGGGCCGACAGCTTGGCCTCGGTGCTGTCGAGCAGGCCCCAGATCTGCGCCCGGCGCTCGGCATCGTCCTCGCCGAGGCAGCGCAGGTAGCCTTCGGTGAGGTTCTCCATCAGCTTCTCGATCTGGTAGTGGCCGAGGTGGCTGCCCAGCAGCGCGATGCGCCGGCGCTGCTGCTGCGAATTGACGAGGTAGGCGCCGATGGCGATCAGCGTCACCAGGGTGAGAGTTTCCATCGGCCCCGAGTGTAGGGGGCGGCGCTACCGGAAGAAGTCGAGGATGCGGTTGCGCTCGGCCGGCGGCGCCGGGGGCGCCACCTGCGCGGGCGCCAGGTCCTCGGCCGGCAACGGCGCCAGCGCCGGATCGAGGCCCAGGCTGGCCACCCCGTGCCCCGGCGCGTAGTCGTCGAAGTACCACTCGCCATCGACCTGCAGCACGCCGTCGGGCGCCTTCAGCGCGGCCACCGGCACGCCCTTGAGCGCCGCCTGCATGTAGCCGGTCCAGATCGGCAGGCTCAGGCTGCCGCCGGTCTCGCCGCGCACGCCGAGCTGGCGCGGGGTGTCGTAGCCGACCCAGGCGATGCCCACGCGGGTCGGCTGGAAGCCGGCGAACCAGGTGTCGAAGGAATCGTTGGTGGTGCCGGTCTTGCCGTACAGGTCGTCGCGCCGGATCGCCTGGTAGGCGCGCGACGCGGTGCCGCCCTTCACCACGCTCTGCAGCAGCGAATCCATCATGAACGCATTGCGCTCGGGGATCGCGCGCCGGGCCTCGTCGAGCACCGGCGGCTCGGTCTCCATCAGGACCTTGCCGCGGGCGTCGGTGACCCGCGTCACCAGGTAGGGGTTGACGCGAAAGCCGCCGTTGGCAAACACCGCATAGCCGGCCGCCATCTGCATCGGCGTCACCGAGCCGGCGCCCAGCGCCATCGGCAGGTTGGCCGGCTGCTTCTCGCGCTCGAAACCGAAGCGCGTGACCCAGTCCTGCGCATAGCCGGCACCGATCGACTGCATGACGCGCAGCGTGACCAGGTTCTTCGACTGCTGCAGCGCGCGCCGCAGCGTGATCGGGCCGTCGTAGCCGCCGTCGTAGTTCTTCGGCTCCCAGGCGTTGCCGCCGGCACCGGCTTCGAAGAGCAGCGGCGCATCGTTGACCACCGTGGCCGGCGTGAAGCCCTTCTCGAGCGCGGCCGAATAGATGAAGGGCTTGAAGCTCGAGCCCGGCTGGCGCCAGGCCTGGGTCACGTGGTTGAACTTGTTCTTGCCGTAGTCGAAGCCGCCCACCAGGGCCTGGATCGCGCCGCTGCGCGGGTCCAGCGCCACGAAGGCGCCCTCGACCTCGGGCAGTTGCGTGATCTCCCAGGCGTTCTTCGGCGTGCGGGCCACGCGGATCACCGCGCCCGGCCGGATCCGGATGTTGCGCGCCGCCTTCTCCGCCAGCCCGGACTGCGCGGGCCGGAGCCCTTCGCCGCCGATCTGCAGCGTCTCGCCGTTGGCGCGCACCGCGCGGACCTCCCTGGCGCTCGCCTGCAGCACCACGGCGGCCACCAGGTCGCCGTTGTCCGGGTGCTCCGCCAGCGCGTCGTCGACCGCGTCGTCGAGCGCCTTCGGGTCGTCCGGCAGCTCGACGAAGGCCTCGGGCCCGCGGTAGGGCTGGCGCCGCTCGTAGTCCATGATGCCGCGGCGCAGCGACCGGTAGGCCGCCTGCTGCTCGGCCGCGACCAGCGAGGTCGTCACCTTGAGCCCGCTGGTGTAGATGCTGTCGCCGTACTGCGCATGCATCATCTGGCGCACGGTCTCGGCCACGTACTCGGCATGCAGCCGCGACGGGTCCGCGGCGTCGCGCAGCTGCAGCGGTTCGCGCCGCGCCGCATCGGCCTGCGCGGCGTCGATGAAGCCGGTTTCCTGCATGCGGTCGATCACGTAGAGCTGGCGGGCCCGCGCGCGGCGCGGATTCGCCACCGGGTTGTTGGTGCCCGGCGCCTTCGGCAGGCCGGCGAGCATGGCGGCCTCGGCCACCGTGATGTCCGCCAGCGGCTTGCCGAAATAGGTCTCGGCGGCGGCCGCGAAGCCGTAGGCGCGGTTGCCCAGGTAGATCTGGTTCAGGTAGATCTCCAGGATCTGGTCCTTGCTGAGCTGGCGCTCCATGCGCATGGCCAGCAGGATCTCCCAGGTCTTGCGCTGCACGGTGCGCTCCGAGCTCAGGTAGACGTTGCGCGCGACCTGCATCGTGATGGTCGAGGCGCCCTGCTTGCGGCCGCCCTGCAGGCTGGCCAGCGCGGCGCGCGCGAAGCCCTTGTAGTCGACCCCGCCGTGTTCATAGAAGCGCGCGTCCTCGACCGCCAGCACCGCGTCCTTCATGACCTGCGGAATCTGCGCGAAGGGCGTCAGGTTGCGCCGCTCCTCGCCGAACTCGCCGATCAGCGCGCCGTCGGCCGCATAGACCCGCAGCGGCTGCTTGGGCTGGTAGTCCGACAGCTCGGAGATGTCGGGCAGCCGCGGGTAGATGGTGGCCACCGCGATGCCGCCGGCGATCGCCAGCACCAGCACGGAGCCGGCCGACAGCGCGGCGATCCAGGCGACCGGACGGCGCCAGCCGGGTGCGCGGGAGGGGGTTTCGGACGGAGAAGTCATGGCAGGGAGGGAGCAGGAACAGGCCGCGATGGTTCCCCATCCGGGCGATGCCCGTGTGAAGGCCCTGTTCGCAGGACTTCACACAGGCTTCACACAAGGCTGTTTTCACGCTGCCGGACTTCGAAAAGCCTTCCAACTGGCTTCTCGCTCGCTCCGGACAGTGGCTCCCGTGCAAGTTCGCACGAGAAGGAGAAGGAAAAACACCATGGACGCCCCCCTCAACCGCCCCGGCCGACGGCTCTGGCTCGTCACCCTGACACTGGCCGTCGCCAGCTTCCTCGCGCTGAGCGTGCGGCCGCTGCATGCACAGGAAGAAGCGCCGGGCCCGCGCGCCAGGACCGAGAGCCCCTATTTCTTCGTCAAGAGCGACGACCCCGAGCTCGACCGCCTGCCGCTCAAGGGGACCGAGGTGGACGTCAAGATCTCCGGCGTGATCGCCGACGTCACGGTCACGCAGACCTACCGCAACGAAGGCCAGCGGGCGATCGAGGCGCGCTACGTGTTCCCGGGCTCGACCCGGGCCGCGGTCGGTGCGCTCCAGATGCGCATCGGCGAGCGCCTGATCACGGCGCAGATCCGCGAGAAGGCACAGGCGCGCATCGACTACGACGCAGCGAAGAAGGAGGGCAAGACCGCCGCGCTGCTCGAGCAGCACCTGCCCAACGTGTTCCAGATGAACGTCGCCAACATCCTGCCGGGCGACGAGGTCCGGGTGACGCTGCGCTACACCGAGCTGCTGGTGCCGCAGGGCGGCAACTACCAGTTCGTCTATCCGACCGTGGTCGGGCCGCGCTACAACAGCCCGCAGTCGGAGAACGCGCAGGCCCGCTGGGTGGCGCAGCCCACGCTGCGCGCGGCGGTCGCGCCGGGCACCGCCTTCAGGCTCAGGGTCGCGCTCGACATGCCGATGGCGCTGCAGGAGGTGCGCTCGCAGACCCACGCGATCGCGCTCGCACGGCGCGATGGCGACGCCCATGCCGACGTCACGCTGGCGCCCGGCAGCGGCCCTGCCGACAACCGCGACTTCGTGCTCGACTACCGGCTCGCCGGCGATCGGGTCCAGTCCGGGCTGATGCTCTACCAGGGCCAGGGCGACGGCGCCGAGAACTTCTTCCTCGCCATGGTCGAGCCGCCGAAGTCGGTGGCCGCGAACGCCATCTCGCCGCGCGACTACATCTTCGTGGTCGACATCTCGGGCTCGATGCACGGCTTTCCGCTCGACACCGCGAAGGCCATGCTGGAGCGCCTGATCGGCGGCCTGCGGCCCAGCGACACCTTCAACGTGCTGCTGTTCTCGGGCAGCAACCGCATGCTGTCGCCGCACTCGGTGCCGGCCACCCGCGCCAACATCGCGCAGGCCCTGGCGACGATCCAGAACTACGGCGGCAGCGGCAGCACCGAGCTGATCCCGGCGCTGCAGCGCGCCTATGCCGAGCCGAAGGCCGAGGGCGTCTCGCGCACGCTGGTGGTGGTCACCGACGGCTATGTCACGGTCGAGCGCGAGGCCTTCGAACTGGTGCGCAAGAACCTGGGCCGCGCCAACCTGTTCGCCTTCGGCATCGGCTCTTCGGTCAACCGCCACCTGATGGAAGGCCTGGCGCGCGCCGGCATGGGCGAGCCCTTCGTGATCACCGACCCGGTCCAGGCGCCCGAGCAGGCCGCGCGCTTCCGCCGCATGGTCGAGTCGCCGGTGCTGACGCAGGTGAAGGCGCGCTTCGAGGGCCTCGACGTCTACGACGTCGAGCCGGCGGTGCTGCCCGACGTGCTCGGCGAGCGCCCGGTGATCCTGTTCGGCAAGTGGCGCGGCGAGGCCCGCGGCCGGCTCGTGGTGGAGGGCCGCGGCGCCGAAGGCCCCTACCGGCAGGAACTGAAGATCGACCCGCAGGCGCGCCGCGATGCGGCCGCATTGCGCAGCCTGTGGGCGCGGCATCGCATCGCCGGCCTGACCGACCAGGAAGCGCTGGAAGGCGGCGACGCGCTGCGCCAGCGCATCACCGATCTCGGCCTGCGCTACAGCCTGCTCACCCAGTACACCAGCTTCATCGCGATCGACCGGGTGGTGCGCAACCCGGCGCCGCAGAACGCCGCCGGCGTCGACCAGCCGCAGCCCTTGCCTCAGGGTGTAGCCGAGAGCGCGCTCGGCCAGAGCCTGGGCGCCGAGGTGCCGAGCACGCCCGAGCCCGAGACGCTGGGCGCGATCGCGGTGGTGCTGTCGATGCTGGCGATGCTCCGGCGTCGGGCGCGCCGCAATGACAGCCGGCGGTTGACCTCGTGAGAACCATGACCCTCGACGCCCTCGCCACCCGCCACCCCCGCCTGTTCGAGGCCGGCATCCAGCTCGACCGCCTGCCGGCCCTGGCCTGGCTCGCGCTGCAGGCGGCCGCGCTGGCACCCACCTGGGCCTGGATGGGCCGGCGCATGCTGGACCGCTCCGACGACCCGCTCGGCCTGCTGGCGGTCGCGGCGCTGGCGCTGCTGGTGTTCACGCTGCGGCACGGGCTGCGCGCGGCGCCACGCCTCGGCTGGCTGGCGCTGGCGGCCCTGGCGACCCTGGCCGCCACCCTGGGCCGCACCGGCATCGGCGGGTGGCCGCCGCTGCCGTCGCTGGCCGCCGCACTGCTGGCCATGGGCGCGCTGGCCTGCGCGCTGCTGGCCTTCCTGCCGCGCGAGGTGCCCGCGGGGCCGGTCGCCGGGCTGGCGGTGCTGGCGCTGCCGCTGCTGTCTTCGCTGCAGTTCTATGCGGGCTACCCGCTGCGCGTCGTCACGGCCGAGGCCAGTCGCTGGCTGCTGGCGCCGGGCTTCGAAGTGGCGCGCGAAGGCAGCAGCCTGTGGATCGATGGGCGGCTGGTGATCGTCGACGCGCCCTGCTCGGGCGTGCAGATGGCCTGGTTCGGCTATTTCACGGCCTGCGTGGTCGCGCTCTGGGTGCTGCGCGACAACCGCGCCTTCCTGGCCCGGCTGCCGGCGGTCGGCCTGCTGGTGCTGGCCGGCAGCATCGTGCGCAACAGCCTGCTGGTGGCCCTGGAGGCGGCCGGCCATGCACCGCCGCCCTGGCTGCACGACGCCTTCGGCCTGGCCTTGCTGGCGACGGTCTGCGCCGGCATCGCCCGGGTCATGAGCCATTCCCGAGGAGACCGCCATGGCCATCGCCGTGCTTGAGCGCTGCTTCGCCAACCGCTTCGTGCACCGCATGCTGCACAAGGCCCTGTTCGGCCTCGCCATGCTGCTCTGCCTGGCCTGGTCGGGCAGCGCGGCGCTGCACCGGGCGGCGCCGGCCGCGGCCGCCTCGGCCTTCCACGAATGGCCGAACGAATGGGACGGCGCGCCGCTGCGCCCGCTGGCCCTGAGCGAGGTCGAACACCGCTTCGCCGAGCGCTTCCCGGGCAGCATGGCGCGCCTGACCGACGGCCGGCAGGTGCTGGTGCTGCGCCAGGTGAACGCGCCGACGCGCATGCTGCATCCGGCCGCCGACTGCTACCGCGCGCTGGGCTACGGCATCGCCCAGGCGCGGCTGGAGCGCGACCTGCACGAACGACTGTGGCGTTGTTTCGTCGCCGAGCGCGCCGGCGGGCAAAAAATCCGGGTCTGCGAGCGTATCGTCGACGCCGGGGGCGGCGCTTTCACCGACACTTCAGCCTGGTACTGGGCGGCGGCCAGTGGCCGCTCGCACGGTCCCTGGCAAGCCGTCACCCTGGCGAAACCGATCGAGTGAGAGTGATTTGCTGAAGAAAGCGCTGGTTTACCTGCTTTTCGCGACCCTGGCCCTGGTTCTGACGGCGGCGGTCGCGGTGTTCCTGATCCTGAAGCTGGCGCTGGCGCCCGGCCGCGACGAATGGCCGGCCCGCTTCCAGGCCGGCCCGGTGGCGATCGACGTCGGCGTCCCGACCGCGATCCGGCTGGCCACCTCCTCCTGGTTCGCCCCCTGGCTGGCCGGCCGCACGCTGGAGACCGCCCACGGGCCGGTGCGCTTCGGCTGGAACGCCGCGAGCGAAACCCTGGAACTCGACTGCGCGCCCTGCAGCGCCACGGTGCCGGCCCTGGGCAGCGCGCCGATCCGGCTCGACAGCCTGCGC
Organism: Variovorax davisae; assembly: GCF_030316845.1. GTDB lineage: Bacteria > Pseudomonadota > Gammaproteobacteria > Burkholderiales > Burkholderiaceae_C > Variovorax > Variovorax davisae. The sequence goes on along the minus strand of NZ_JASZYS010000019.1, from coordinate 63,583 downwards.
GCCACGGTGCGCCGCGACGCCGGCACGCTGGGCGGCATCCTCGAAGTCGCGCCGCCGGCCCGGCCGCTGGCGGTCGGCGGCCGCAGCGACGACGGCATCCTGCGCGGACGCTGGTCCGGCCGGCTGACGCAGCAGGCCTTGCACATCGACATCCAGGTCCCCGAGACGCCGATCGCACGCTGGTACAGCGTGCTGGCACCCGAGCTGGCCGAACTGCAGCGCGCCCGCATCGGCGGCACGCTGGCGCTGGGCGCCCAGCTCGGCCTGCCCGCCGGCACCTTCGCGGTGCAGCCGCGCATCGCCGACTTCACGGTCGACGGGCTGGGCACCGAGACGATCGCCAATGCGCGCACCAGCTGCGGCGCGCCGAGCCGGCTCGGCAACGACAGCTGGCTGGCGCGCGCGGTGATCGCGGCCGAGGACCAGCGCTTCTTCACCCATCCGGGCTACGACATGACCGAGCTGGCGGCCTCGCTGGAGGTCAACCAGAAGGCCTCCAAGGCCGAACGCGGCGGCAGCACCCTGAGCCAGCAGCTGGCCAAGATCCTCGTGACCGGTGGCGAGCAGAGCGCCGACCGCAAGCTGCGCGAGCTGCTGTATGCGGTCGAGATGGAGCAGACCCTGGGCAAGGCGCGGATCCTCCAGCTCTACCTCGACAACGCCCCCTGGGGCGCGCGGATTTGCGGCGCCGATGCCGCGGCACGCACCTATTTCAAGCGCCCGGCGCGCAACCTCGAGCCGGCGCAGGCGGTCTGGCTGGCGGCCATGCTCAACAACCCGGCCCTGGCCGTGCGCAAGTGGCAGCAGGAGGGCAACATCAACCTCGACCGGGCCAAATGGGTGGCCGATGGCGTGCGCGGCATCAGCAAGCCGCAGCGCGATGCCCTGCTGCGCAGCGTCGCCACGGCCCGCTTCGCACCACCTTGACGCAGCCGGCCCCGCACCAAGTCGGCGCACCGAGGGGCCCGCAGCCCGCTTCCTCGCTGGCACATGTCTTGCGATGGCATCCCCAATGGATGCTGTCACCGCCCCCCCGCCCGCAGCCGTTGAAATCGTCGCGCTGAGCAAGCGCTACGCCGCCGGCACGCCGCCCGCCGTCGACCAGATCGACCTGCGGATCGCCAGCGGCAGCTACTGTTGCCTGCTCGGCCCCTCGGGCTGCGGCAAGAGCACCACGCTGCGGATGGTCGCCGGCCACGAATCGGCCTCCGGCGGCGACATCCTGCTGGACAACCGCAACATCACCAACCTGCCGGCCGCGGCGCGTGGCACGGCAATGATGTTCCAGAGCTTCGCGCTGTTTCCGCACCTGTCGGCGCTCGACAACGTCGCCTTCAGCCTGAAGATGAAGGGCGTCTCCAGGAGCGAGCGCCACAAGCGCGCCGGCAACTTGCTCGAGCGGGTCGCGATGGGCCACCTGGCCGAACGCAAGCCGGGCGAGCTGTCGGGCGGCCAGCAGCAGCGGGTGGCGCTGGCGCGGGCCCTGATCACCGAGCCGCGCGTGCTGCTGCTCGACGAGCCGCTGTCGGCGCTCGACCCCTTCCTGCGGATCCAGATGCGCGCCGAGCTGCGGCGCTGGCAGAAGGAGCTGGGCCTGACCTTCATCCATGTCACGCACTCGCAGGAAGAGGCGATGGCGCTGGCCGACACCATGGTGGTGATGAACAATGGGCTGATCGAGCAGGTCGGCTCACCGCACGAGGTCTACAACCACCCGGCGAGCGAGTTCGTGGCGCGCTTCATGGGCGGCCACAACGTCTTCGCGCTGAACGAGGGCATGGTCGCGGTGCGCAACGACCACACGCGGATCACGCCGGCCACCGGCGCGGCGGGCGAGCCGGGGCTCCCCGCGCATGTCACCGACGTCGAATACCAGGGCACCTACGTGCTGCTCGGCCTGCGCCTGACTGGCGTGCGGCCGGAGTTCAGCGGCATCTCGGTGCTGCTGTCCGAGAAGGATTTCGCCGGCCGGGGCTACGCGGTCGGCGAAAGCGTGCGCGTCTCGTGGGCCGAATCCGACGCCCGCACGCTGGGCCCTGGCGCCACCCGCCCCGAAGCCCGCAGCGGCGGCACGTCGCCGCCGCGGCATGCGCCGATGGCGGCCCTGGCGGCGATGGCGGCCTGACAGCGCCCCGCCCTCCCCCTTTTTCTTCACCACCGCCTCTCAGGAGACCTCCCATGTCCAAAAAAATCGAAACCCCGACCTCCGGCGTGCAGCGCCGCACGCTGCTGCAGGGCACGGCGGGCATCCTCGCGGCGGGCGTCTTCCCGGCCATCCACGCGCAGGAGAAGATCGTGCTGCGCTACCTCGGCACAGCCGTCAACCAGGACAAGGCGATCGCCGAGAAGTTCAAGGCCGACACCGGCATCGAGATCCAGTACGTGGCCGTCACCACCGACGACGTCACCAAGCGCGCCGTCACCGCGCCGAACAGCTTCGACCTGATCGACACCGAGTACTTCTCGCTGAAGAAGATCGTGCCGACCGGCAACCTCAAGGGCATCGACACCAAGCGCGTGAAGAACGCCGACAAGATCACCAGCGTGTTCACCAAGGGCGAGGTCGCCGGCAAGAAGATCGGCAGCCAGGGCACGGCGCCGATCAAGGTGATCTTTCTCGAAGGCGAGAAGAGCAAGGTGTTCTCGAAGACGCCGACGCAGTTCATGTCGCTGATCCCGACCACCTACAACGCCGACACGCTGGGCATCCGGCCCGACCTCATCAAGCGTCCGATCGGCTCCTGGGCCGAGCTGCTGAACCCGGAGTTCAAGGGCAAGGCGGCGATCCTCAACATCCCGTCGATCGGCATCATGGACGCGGCGATGGTGGTGGAGGCCAAGGGCATCCACAAGTACGCCGACAAGGGCAACATGACCAAGGCCGAGATCGACCTGACGATCAAGACCTTGATCGAGGCGAAGAAGGCCGGGCAGTTCCGGGCCTTGTGGAAGGACTTCAACGAGTCGGTCAACCTGATGTCCTCGGGCGAGGTGGTGATCCAGTCGATGTGGTCGCCGGCCGTGACCGCGGTCCGCAGCAAGGGCATCGCCTGCACCTTCCAGCCGCTCAAGGAAGGCTATCGCGCCTGGGCCTCGGGCTTCGGCCTGCCGGCCACCCTGTCGGGCAGGAAGCTCGACGGCGCCTACGAGTTCATCAACTGGTTCCTCGACGGCTGGGCCGGCGCCTACCTGAACCGCCAGGGCTACTACAGCGCCGTGCTGGAAACCGCCAAGGCCAAGATGGAGCCCTTCGAGTGGGCCTACTGGATGGAAGGCAAGCCCGCCACGCAGGACATCAAGAGCCCGCAGGGCGACGTCATCGCCAAGGTCGGCGCGGTGCGCGACGGCGGCAGCTACGAGGAGCGCATGGGCGGCATCGCCTGCTGGAACGCGGTCATGGACGAGAACGAGTACATGGTCCGCAAGTGGAATGAATTCGTAGCCGCCTGAGCGCACGACGCCTCTTCGGCACGAAGGGGCCACACAACAAGAACATGTCCAACGTCACGCGCGCAACGGCAGCTGCCTCTTCACCCACCCGGACCCTCAAGGCCTGGTGGCAGGCGGCGCCGTTCGCGCTGGTGTTCCTGTTGTTCTTCCTCATCCCGCTGGCGCTGATCGCGATGGTCAGCCTGTGGAACTTCAACGAGTACGAGCTGATTCCGGCGATCTCGCCGCGCAACTACTTCGCGATCTTCGAGGGCTGTTCGCACCTCACCGACAACGGCGACCTCTGCGTCACCTTGTCGACCTACCTCAGCACCCTCAAGTTCTGCCTGCTGGTCTGGGCCATCACCTTGCTGATCGGCTTCTCGGTGGCCTACTTCCTGGCCTTCCACGTGCGTTCGCCGGGCATGCAGACGCTGTTGTTCGTGCTGTGCACGGTGCCGTTCTGGACCTCCAACGTGATCCGCATGATCTCGTGGGTGCCGCTGCTGGGCCGCAACGGGCTGGTGAACCAGGGCCTCATGGGCATGGGCCTGGTCGACGCGCCGGTCGAATGGCTGCTGTTCTCGGATTTCTCGGTGGTGCTGGCCTTCGTGCACCTCTACACGATGTTCATGATCGTGCCGATCTTCAACTCGATGATGCGCATCGACCGCTCGCTGCTCGAAGCGGCCAACGACTCCGGCGCCTCGGGCTGGCAGACGCTCTGGAACGTGATTGTGCCGCTGTCGCGCACCGGCATCCTGATCGGCTCGATCTTCGTCATCACGATCGTGATGGGCGACTTCGTCACCATCGGCGTGATGGGCGGCCAGCAGATCGCCTCGGTCGGCAAGATCATCCAGGTCCAGACCTCCTACCTGCAGTTCCCGCTGGCGGCGGCCAACGCGATGATCCTGCTGGCGGTGGTGCTGATGATCATCTGGGGCCTCACCCGGCTGGTCGACATCCGCAAGGAGCTGTGAATTGAGCCAACGCATCGGTGAACAGCGCAGCGCCGGCTTCTGGCCCCTGGCCCTGGTCTTCGCGCTGTTCGTGGTCTTCCTCTACGGCCCGATGATCACCATCTTCGTGCTGAGCTTCCAGGGCCCCGAGGGCGGCCTCACCTTTCCGCTGCGCGGCGTCTCGCTGCACTGGTTCCGCAAGCTTGCCGAAGGCCTGGGCACGGTCGACATCGGCGCTGCCTTCGGCCGCTCGCTGATGCTCGGCGCCGTCGTGATGGGGTTCACCGTGGTGCTGTCGGTGCTCGCGGGACTGGCCTTCCGCAAGCGCCTGAAGGGCGGCAACGCCTTGTTCTTCGTCACGGTGGCGAGCCTGATCATGCCGTCGATCATCGTCTCGCTGGGCATCGGGCTGCAGTTCCGCCTGCTCGACACCGGCCTCAAGGGCGCGCTCGGCGCGATCGGCGCCGACGGCCTGCTCGAGAACTACGGCACCGCGCTCGGACTGCTCACCTCCGCGCTCGGTGCCCACCTGACCTGGACGCTGCCCTTCGGCCTCCTGATCATGTTCGCGGTCTTCAACCGCTTCAATCCGGCCTACGAGGAAGCCGCACGCGACCTCGGCGCCACGCCCTGGCAGAGCTTCCTGCACGTGGTGCTGCCGCTGATCGGGCCGTCGGTGGTCGGCATCGGCATGTTCGGCTTCACGCTGAGCTGGGACGAGATCGCGCGCACCTCGCAGGCCATCGGCGACGTCAACACGCTGCCGCTCGAACTGCAGGCGCTGACCTCGACCGTGACCACGCCATCGATCTACGCGCTCGGCACGGTGACCACCGTCGTGTCGTTCGCGGTGATGGCGATCGCGCTGGGGTCGGCGGCGCTGCTGGGGCGGCGCTCCACGCGGCGCCGCTGACGCCCACGGTCCCCCATGAAGCGGCTGCTGGTCATCAACCCGAACACCTCGGCCTCGGTGAGCGCCCTGCTCCAGCAGCACCTGCGCACGCAGCTGGACGGGACCCTCGAAGTGCAAACGCTCACGGCACGGTTCGGCGCGCCGTACATCGCCAGCGAGGCCACCTACGCGGTGGCGCAGCATGCGGTGCTCGATGCCTGGGCCAGCGCGCACGCGCATGGCGAGCGGCCCGACGCGATCCTGATCGGCTGCTTCGGCGACCCGGGCCTGTTCGCCCTGCGCGACGGCGCCGGCGTGCCGGTCGGCGGACTGGCCGAGGCGGCCTTCGCCGCGGCCGCCCGGCACGGCCGCTTCGCCATCGTGACCGGCGGTGAACGCTGGCGGCCGATGCTCGACCGGCTGGCGTCCTCGCTCGGCTTCGCGGCGTCGCTGGCCGGCATCCACACGGTGGCGCCGAGCGGCGCCCAGCTGGCCCAGGACCCGGTCGGCGCCCGCCGCCTGCTGGCCGAGGCCTGCCGCGAGGCTGCGACGCGCTTCCAGGCCCAGGCCGTGATCCTCGGCGGCGCGGGCCTGGCGGGCATGGCCGCCGATTTCGCCGCCTCGGTGCCGGTGCCGCTGATCGACAGCGTCAGCGCCGGCGGCGCGTGGGCGCTCGAGGCCGTCCGCAGCGGCCACCAGCCGGCGGCCATGCCGCCGGGCTTCGGCGTCGCCTGGCAGAACGTGTCCTGGGAGCTCGAGTCGCTGGGCTGACAGGCCCCACCGCCAGCGCGGTCGGCGCGACCGTGCCACCATGCCTGCATGAGCACCACCTCCCACGCCCATCCGTCCCCCGCGGTCGAGCCCCTGTCGCTCTCCCAGCCGCGCGGCATCGACCAGATCGTCGCCGGCGTCTCGACCAGCGACGGCGACGGCGTCAAGCTCACGCGCGTGCTGCACCAGCCGCTGCAGCAGCGGCTCGATCCCTACCTGATGCTCGATGCCTTCGGCAGCGACAACCCGGGCGACTACATCGGCGGCTTTCCCAGCCACCCGCACCGCGGCTTCGAGACCGTGACCTACATGATCTCCGGGCGCATGCGCCACCGCGACAGCGCCGGCCATGAAGGGCTGCTGTCGAACGGCGGCGTGCAATGGATGACCGCCGGGCGCGGCCTGGTGCACAGCGAGCTGCCGGAGCAGGAGGAAGGCCTCATGGAAGGCTTCCAGCTGTGGCTCAACCTGCCGGCCAAGGACAAGATGCGCGAGCCCTGGTACCGCGACATCCAGAGCCCCGAGATTCCGGAGTTCGTCACCCCGGCCGGCGTCCACGTGCGCGTCATCGCCGGCGCCAGCCACGGCGTCCACGGCGCGGTGCAGCGGGAACACACCGAGCCGCTCTACCTCGACATCACGCTGCCGCCGGGGGCCGAGTTCGCCCAGCCGCTGCTGGACGACCGCAACGCCCTGGTCTACGTGTTCCGCGAGTCGCTCTACATCGGCAGCGCCGAGATCCCGACCAAGCGCATGGCGATCCTGGCCAACGAGCCCGGCAGCGATGGCGTGGTGCTGCGGGCGCCGGCCTCCAACCACAGCCCGGCGCGCGCCCTGTTGATCGCCGGCAAGCCGCTGCACGAGCCGATCGCCCAGTACGGGCCCTTCGTCATGAACACGCGCGAGCAGGTCACCCAGGCGGTGCACGACTTCCAGCACGGCAAGCTCGGCTGACGACCGGCCACGACGGCCGGTCATGCTTCTTTACCAGACCTCACCCCGGGCTCACGATCGAGATACATGGGGGCGCCAAACTTCCTCTCACCTGCTGCCCATCGGCGGCGGGCTTCTTCGAAAGGAAGCACTCTCATGATCCCGTCTCGCAAAAGCCTTCTCTGGGCCGGTCTGCTGGCCTCGGCCACCTTCGCGTCGTCCGGTGCCTTCGCACAGGCGCCGCTGACGGCTCCCCCTGCGCCCGCCGCCAACGCCCAGCCGGCGGCCCAGGCGCCGGCCAAGCCGCAGCGCCATGAGGCCAACCGCGCCGAACGCTTCGAGCGCATGCAGGCCCATCGGGCGCAGCGGCTGGCGGCGCTGAAGGAAAAGCTCAAGCTGACGCCGGCCCAGGAAGGCGCCTGGAACAGCTTCTCCACCGCCCAGCAGCCCCCGGCCCGCCCGGCCGGCCAGCCGGGTGCCGATCGCGCCGAGTTCGCCAAGCTGACCACGCCGCAGCGCCTCGACCGCATGCAGGCGCGCCAGGCCGAGCGCAGCGCGATGTTCGCCAAGCGCGCCGTTGCCACGCGCAGCTTCTACGCCGCCTTGTCGCCGGAGCAGCAGAAGACCTTCGACGCCGAGTCGATGCAGCGCTTCGGCCATCGCGGGGCGGGCGGCCCCGGTGGCCCTGGCGGACACCACCACCACCCGGCCCCGCCGCCGGCCAAGGGCTGATCCGGCCGGCCACGGCAAAGCCCCGGCACGCGCGTGCCGGGGGCTTTTTTCGTCCGGCTCCCTACTTGGGCGTGCCGGTCTTGTCGGTCGGGTTGGTGGGCACCTCAGGCCGCTCGCCCTTTTCGCCGAAACGCGGCTTCACCTTCCGGCCGGTCTGGCTCACTTCGGTGCGCGACACCTCGCCGGTCGGCGCAGGCAGCGCGTTGGGCTGGTGATTCACGGTGGTCGTGGCCTCGCCCTTCGGCACGTTGTTGGTGGCGTTGCTGCGGTTGTGGATCCGGGCTTCCGACTTCACCACCTCGCGCGACGCCGGGTTGCTGCCGTCGGGCCGCTGGGTCGGATTGGCGACCCCCGCCGGGGTCTTGGTGCTGGCCTGGCCCGCCACCGCGGGGTCGGGCTGGGCCGGCACCACCGGCGTGGTCTGCGCCTGGGCAAGGCCCGCCAGGCCCAGCAGGCCGGCGAGGACGGTGGTGGCGATGATGCGTTGCTTCATGATGGCTCCTGTCTCTCTGGGTTCATTGAACAAGTCGAGCCTTTGCCTCAAGCTCTGAACGCACCGTAGAAGGGCAGGGGCGGGCGGCATGTGGGGCTGCGGCCGGGCTGCCTGTAGGCGCCATGCCCCCTTGCGCGCAGGCCGTCGAAGGAGGTGGTCCGTTCCTACAGCCGCCGCGCGCGGGCCGGCTTACAACCATGCTTGTGAAGCCTCCTCTGCATTCGGGCGCCGCCACCGCACCGGTGACCTCGCTCAAGGTCATGACCGTGAACACCCACAAGGGCTTCACGGCGCTCAACCGCAAGTTCATCCTGCCCGAGCTGCGCGATGCCGTGCGCACGGTGGGCGCCGACGTGGTGTTCCTGCAGGAGGTGCTGGGCACCCACTCGCGCCATTCGCGCAAGGTCGACAACTGGCCCGAGGCGCCGCATTACGAATTCCTGGCCGACAGCATGTGGCCGCAGTTCGCCTATGGCCGCAACGCGGTGTATCCCAAGGGACATCACGGCAACGCGGTGCTGTCCAAGTTCCCGATTGTCCATTACCGCAACCACGATGTCTCGATCCTCGGGCCCGAGAAGCGGGGCCTTCTGCATTGCGTGCTGCGGCTGCCGGCGCGGCCGACCGACGTCCACGTGATCTGCGCCCACCTGGGGCTGGCCGAGGCCCACCGGCTGCAACAGCTCGAGCTGCTGTGCCACATCGTGCGCGACGAGGTGCCGGCCGATGCCCCCCTGGTCGTCGCCGGCGACTTCAACGACTGGCGCGGCCGCGCGCACCAGATCCTCGCCCAGGGGGCGTCGCTGAGCGAAGTCTTCGTGCAGGCCCATGGCAGCGCGGCGCGCACCTTTCCCGCCCGCTTCCCGCTGCTGTCGCTGGACCGCATCTACGTGCGCAACGCCCGTGTCCATTCGCCGGTGGTGCTGCCGCGCCGGCCCTGGTCGCACCTGTCTGACCACGCCCCGCTGGTGGCGGAGATCGCGCTGTGAGCAACGAAACCCCTGACACGGCGGCCGCCGGCCGGCGCTGGATCGAAGGCAACCATGTCACGTTGCTGGAAAACGGCGAGGAGTTCTTTCCGCGCGTGTTCGAGGCCATCGGCGAAGCCAGGCGCGAGGTGATCGTCGAGACCTTCATCCTGTTCGAGGACAAGGTCGGCGAGCAGCTCCACGCGGCGCTGAGCGCAGCGGCCCGCCGCGGCGTCAAGGTCGACCTGATGATCGACGGCTTCGGCTCGCCCTCGCTGTCGCCGGGCTTCATCGCGGGGCTGATCGCGGCGGGCGTCAAGGTGCGGGTGTTCGATCCCGGCAAGCGCATCTTCGGCCAGCGGCTCAACATCTTCCGGCGCATGCACCGCAAGATCGTGGTGGTCGACGGCACGCTGGCCTTCGTCGGCGGCATCAACTACGCGGACGACCACCTGCTCGACTTCGGCCCCAAGGCGAAGCAGGACTACGCGGTCGAGCTGGCCGGCCCGATCGTCTCCGAGATCCACCGCTTCGTGCTGCATGCGATCGCGGTCGGCGGCAAGGGCGCAGGCTGGTTCCGGCGCCGCATCCGGGCCGCGGCGCAGGACGACAACGCGCCCGCGGGCGAGGCCGCGGCGCAATTCATCACCCGTGACAATCGGCGCCACACCAACGACATCGAGCGCCACTACCTCGCGGCCATCCGCAGCGCCCGGCAACGCATCGTGATCGCCAACGCCTATTTCTTTCCCGGCTACCGGCTCATCAAGGAACTGCGCCGTGCCGCCCGGCGCGGCGTCGACGTGCGGCTGATCCTGCAGGGCGAACCGGACATGCCGATCGTCAAGGTGGCCGCCAGCATGCTCTATCACCACCTGCTGCATGCCGGCGTGCGAATCTACGAATACTGCGAGCGCCCCCTGCACGGCAAGGTGGCGCTGGTGGACGAGCGCTGGAGCACCGTCGGTTCGAGCAACCTCGACCCGCTGAGCCTGTCGCTCAACCTCGAAGCCAACGTGATCGTGCGTGACCGGGCCTTCAACCAGACGCTGTGGGAGCGGCTCGACGCACTGATGCAGCACAGCTGCAAGCGCATCGAGGCCTCGGACCTCGGCGAGTGGAGCGGCTGGCGCCTGGTGCGCAGCTTCTTCATCTTCCATCTGCTGCGCTGGTACCCCTCGTGGGTCGGCTGGCTGCCGCGCCACGCGCCCAAGCTCGAGCCGCTCGACACGCCCCTGCACCAGGGCGGGGGCGCCACGCGAACGGACGCGGCGTGATGGCCCAGGCCCAGGCACCGGCCGCCGGCGGCTGGCCGCTGGTGAAGCGCGTGGCGGCCTGGCTCTTCTTCGCCGCGGTGCTGGCGCTGATCGTGCGGCAGGCCCGCACGATCGACTGGAGCGAAGTACTCGACGCGCTGCGCGCGATCCCGCGGCCCGCGCTGCTGGCGGCCGCTGCGCTCGCCGCCTGCAGCCACCTGCTCTACAGCACCTTCGACCTGCTGGGCCGCCGCATGACCGGCCACCGGCTCGGCACCCGCATCGTGATGCGCGTGACCTTCATCAGCTATGCCTTCAACCTGAACCTCGGCGCCCTGGTCGGCGGCGTCGCCTTCAGGTACCGGCTCTACTCGCGACTGGGCCTGGACAACCTGACGATCACGCGCGTGCTCGGTTTCAGCATGCTGACCAACTGGCTGGGCTACCTGGTGCTGGCCGGCGCGGTGTTCTGCTTTTTTCCGATGGTGCTGCCGCCCGAGTGGAAGATGGACGGCGAAGGGCTGCGGGTGCTCGGCGCACTGCTGCTGGCCGCAGGCGCGGGCTACCTCGGCCTCTGCGCCATCGCGCGGCAGCACACCTGGCGGCTGCGCGGCCATGAGCTGGACACGCCGTCGCTGCGCATGGCGCTGCTCCAGCTCACGCTGTCGATGCTCAACTGGTCGCTGATCGGCGGGATGATCTGGCTGCTGCTGCAGCGCCAACTGCCCTACCACGAGGTGCTGGCCGTGGCGCTGGTCGCGGCGGTCGCCGGCGTCATCACCCACGTGCCCGGCGGCCTCGGTGTGCTGGAGGCGGTGTTCCTGGCGCTGCTCGGCCACCGGGCGCCGCAGGGAACGCTGCTCGGCGCCCTGCTGGCCTACCGGGCGATCTACTACCTGCTGCCCCTGATCCTTGCCGCCCTGACCTACGTGGCCACCGAACTGCGGGCCCGCAAGCTGCGGCGCCGGGTGCCGAGCGCCTCGTCCTGAACGCCCGCCGCACCACGGCTGCGCCAGCGCAGGCCTTAGCGCTTTACGCCTGAGCGCCTACAGGTGGGGCCGCGGGGCGGCCCTAAGTTGATGCCATGGCCCCGCACACCATCACCCTCGCCGGCAACACCGATTCCGACGGCTTCCGGCGCGAGGCGCGCGCGCTGCTGGCAGCGCTGGTCGCGCCCGACGAGGTCGATTGGGTCATCGATGCCGGGGCCGCGACACAGCGCTTCTCGAGGCCGGCCGGCCCCGCGGGGCCGCGCGCTGCGGCGAGCGCCGGCATCACCCATCCGCTGGTTCCACGCTCCTTCATGTCGATGTGCGAGACCGTCATCCTGCACAACGCGCCGCTGCGCTTCGGCCTGCTCTACCGGCTGCTGTGGCGACTGGTGCATGAGCCCGGCCTGCAGCACGACCCGCGCGACCGCGACCGGGTCCAGGCGCTGCACATGGCCCAGGCCGTGCGGCGCGACATGCGCAAGATGAAGACCCTGATCCACTTCAGCGTCGTCGACGACAAGCCCGACGCCGAAGCGCTCTACCTGGCCTGGTTCGATCCCGACCATCACGTGGTCGAAGCGGTGGCGCCCTTTTTCGCGCGCCGCTTCGCGCAGCTTCGCTGGGCCATCCTGACGCCCGAACGCAGCGTCCGCTGGCAAGGGCAGATGCTCGAGTTCGGGCCCGGTGCGCCACCGATGGCGGCGGCCGAGGGCCTGGGCCGCTACCGCGACGTCTTCGGCGACCTCGCAGCGCGTCTGCAGCCCGCCATCAATAACGGTAGAGGTAGCGCACCCGCACGAAGTTCTCGCCCGGGTTCGGCTCCTTGATGCTTGCGTTCGAGAAGTGCTGGACGCGCAGCGACAACTCGTGCGCGCCTTGCGCGCCGAGGTTCACGCCCACGCCGAGCTGCTCGGTGAACTGGAAGGTGGTGCTGAACTCCCGGCCCGGCGTGCGGTAGAGGCGGTCCATGACGGTGGCGCCGATGCCGGCCTCGACGAACCATGGCGACTCGCCCTGGCTGAAGCGCCAGCGCCAGTTGGCGATCGCCCCGAGTTGCGTGTAGCTGCGCTTGTCCGCGCCATTGGGGGGCAGCGGCGCGCGCCACTGGCTGAGAAAGAAATCCCAATAGAACGACAGCGGACCGCCCGGCGCCGGCGACCCGCGCCATGACCACGGCATGGCGTAGCCGAGCGTCAGCGAATCGGTGTCCGTGTCGCCGCGCCCGAGATCGATGTAGATGCCGGGCGTGCTGTCTGCGGGAGCGGCCATGGAGGCCAGGGGAAAGGCCAGGCTGGCAGCGCACAGCAGGGCCCTGACGCAGCGCGATGAATGAGTCATTCGTATGATTATGAGTTGCAATGGGAATGTAACAAGCAACGCAAGACCCGTGCTCGCCCACAAGTGGCATTCCTCCCTGCCCCTGTGATGAAGAGTAGGAGGCCGTCCCCAATCGATGCTGCGGTGCAGCAAAAATGCACCGGTGGGTCTATAGTGGGCCCATGAACCCCAGCTTCTCCTCACCGCGTTTCTTCAACCCGCTCATGTTGTGGGTCGACGTGGCCTTGACGACCAACGAGATGCTGCTGTCGGCCGGCTCTGTGATCCAGATGCGCACCGAGCGCATGGCCAAGGCCGGCCTGTCCCCCAGCGAGGTCGACCTCGCCGAGTTCCAGCTCATGGGCCACGAAAAACTGGCGGCCGCCAGCGAATCCGGCGCCGCGATGGCCAACCAGCTCCACACCACCCAGTTCGCGCTGGTGAACCGCGCCGTCAAGCATTGGCTGGGCAGCGGCCTGGCGCTGTTCTCCCTGGCCACCAGCACCACCCCGGCACAGGCCGTCAGCCACGCCGAAGCCTTCGGCAACGCGGCCACCCGCTCGGCCGAAGCCGTGAATCACCTGTCGAGCGCGAGTGCGCGCATCGTCCAGCGCGGCCTCAAGCCGATCCACGCCAAGACCACCTCGAACGCCCGCCGGCTGTCGATCGGGCTGGCATGAGGCTCAGGCCCTCAGCAGGCGCAGCAAGGTGATTTCGGAGGGCGCGCCGAAACGCTTCGGCGGGCCCCAGTAGCCGGTGCCGCGGCTGGTGTAGACCCACATCTCGTGCAGCTTGTGCAGCCCGGCCGTGAACGGCTGCTGCAGCGGCACGAACAGGTTCCAAGGGAAGAACTGGCCGCCGTGCGTGTGGCCCGACAGCTGCAGGTGGTAGCCCGCTTCGGCGGCCTCGGGCGCGCTGCGCGGCTGGTGCGCCAGCAGCACCCGGGTGTGGACCAGCGGGGGCGCATCGGCCAGCGCGCGGTGCGGATCGCTGGCATGGGCGGCATCGAAATGGCCGGCGGTGTAGTCGGTCACGCCGGCCACCAGCAGCGCGCTTTCGAGCACTTCCTCGTCGGTCTGCGCGCCCTTCACGTTGCGGGTCTGGAGCACCACGTGCTCATTGAGCAGCACGCGCAGGCCGAGGCGGCGGAGTTCGTCGATCCAGGCATGCGCGCCGGCGTAGTACTCGTGGTTGCCGGTCACCACGAAGGTGCCGTGGCGCGCCTTGAGCTGCTGCAGCGGCGCGATGTGGTCGCGCAACTCGGCCACGGTGCCATCGACCAGGTCGCCGGTGATGGCGATCATGTCGGCGCCGAGCCCGTTGACCGCATTGACGATGCGCTGGATGTAGCCGCGCTTGATGGTCGGCCCGACATGGATGTCGCTGAGCTGGGCGATCGTGAAGCCGCTCAGGGCCGAAGGCAGGTCGCGGATCGGCACGTCGATGCGCACCACGCCCGCCGTCCGGCGCGCGTTCAGCAGGCCGACCAGCGAGGTCGCGCTGGCCATCAGCGGCACGGCGGCCGCGCTCCACAGCCGCCAGCGCGCGCCGTCGAGCGCCACCCCGGACACGGACGCACCGAGCCAGCCGAGCAGCAGGCCGGCATCGCGCACCACGGTGAGCACCAGCATCGACGAGAACCAGCCCATGCTGATGAGCCCGATCCACTTCCAGACGTCCGCCAACTGGCGCCGCCGCGACCGCATGCCGACGAAAGGCAGCGGCATGGTGACCGCCGACACGAGCAGTGCCAGGCCCAGCAGCGGCCACGCCAGGGGCAGGCCCGCCAGCGCGGGCAGCAGCCGCAACCCGATATAGGCGTGCAGCAGCGTGGTGAGGAGAACGAGGGGACGAAGCGGCATCGGGGCCTAGGAAAGACGGGACTGCGCCCGGACACACCATGTGCGAGCAACACAGCCACATTCAAGGTGCGTGCCATGCGCGGGCAGCCTCGAATTTTCCCATGGCCGGCGGCGCGCCGCCTTGAGCATCTTCTGAAAGAGCGCCGGAGCGCTCCCGGACTTCAGGACCGCGGACGGTCTGGCGCGCCGGCCGGCCAGACGAACACGGTGCGCTTCGGCTGCCAGGGCAGCAGCTCGATCTCCTGCTTGAGGGTCTGGCCTCCCCTCGTGGCCTCGACCTGGTAGCGGCCCGGCTCCAGCCGCGCCACCAGGAACGGGCCACCCGCCTCGACCTGGCTCAGCAGCTCGCGGCCCGACGCATCGCGCACCGTCACGACGACGTCGGCGGCCGAGACCTGCCGCGTGCCTTCCTTGACCGCGAACTCGAAGCTGGCCGGCCAGCGGGGCTCGACACTCTGCATGAGCGCCGCCTCCTCGCTGCTGGCGCCGCCGCCCATGTACTCGATGCCGTTGGCCATGCGGATCGGCGGGTTGTAGACCGCATGCGCCGCCAGCGCACCGGAAAGCGCCGCAGCGCCCAATGCGAGGGCAGCCAGCGGCCGCCAGGATCGACCTGTGTTCATCGCGGAATCCTTTGCTCGGGTTGGCGTGAAGGGAGTTTCACGCCGCCACTGTCGGCAAGGCGCCTTAAGCGAACCTGATTTCCGCGCCGGGGCGGGCGCCGACGCTCAGTTGCCAGTGTGCACAGAGGCCTGCTGCTCGGCCCGCGGCAACCCCATCGCGGCGGCGAAATCGACGTTCGACGGCCAGACGAACTGCGCCTTAGCGCTCAGGCCGTTGAACACGGTCAGGGGCTGCTGCAGCGTGATCCCGGCCAGCGTGGCCTCGACCTCGTAGGCGCCGGGGTCGAGCCGGGCCAGCATGAACGGCGAGCCGGTGGCGGTCTCCATCACCAGCCGGCCCGAATAGCGGTCGCGCACCACCACCTTGACGTCGCTCGGGAACTGGCCCGGCTTGCCCCGGCTGACCGCGAATTCGAAGGTCGCGGCCCAGCGGGGCGCCACCGTCTCCATGAAGGCCGCTTCGGCGCTGCTCTTGCCGCCGCACATGTACTCGATGCCCTGGGCCATGCGAATCGGCGGATTGGTCAGCGCCTGCGCCGATGTGAACATGCCGAAGATCGCCAGGACCGCGGCGGAGTGCCAGAAGCGGGTCGGGTTCATTGCTGTGATTTCCTTGCTGAGAAATGGCGGCGGGTCGCCGGCAATTTTCCTTAGCAAGAGTCGGGCTAGGAATAGCGTTTACACGCAGTCGCGCCAGCGCCACGCGGCAAGCCGGAAAAACGCATGAGGTCCGACGGTTTTCATTGTTGGCCGCACGGAAATAGAGATGTTCCGCCAGGCGCGGCCGGGGCCGCCCCGACGCCGCCAGACTCGACAGCCCACAACAAACGGTGGATTGCCCCCCATGAATGCTCCCTGCACCTCCTGCACCGATGCCCTTTCCGGTACCGCACCGGACACCTCCCGCGCCGCCTGGCTGGCCGTCGGCTCGATCGCCGTCGGCACCTTCGCGATGGTCACGACCGAATTCCTGCCGATCGGCCTGCTGACCGACATCGGAGCCGGCCTTCAGGTCAGCGACGGCACCGCCGGCCTGATGGTCACCATGCCGGGCGTGCTGGCGGCCTTTGCCGGGCCGGCGCTGATCGTCGCCTCCGGCCGCCTGGACCGCCGCACCGTCATGGTGACGCTGACCGCCATGCTGGTGGCGTCGAACCTGCTGGCGGCCTTCGCCCCCAATTTCGGGACGATGCTGGTGGCCCGGCTGCTGCTGGGCCTGTGCATCGGCGGCTTCTGGACCTTCGCGCCCAGCGCCGCCACGCAGCTGGTCGCCTCCGGCTCGCAGGCGCGCGCCATGTCGCTGGTGCTGGCGGGCGTCTCTGCGGCCACCGTGCTCGGCGTGCC
This sequence comes from Variovorax davisae, assembly GCF_030316845.1. Lineage (GTDB taxonomy): Bacteria > Pseudomonadota > Gammaproteobacteria > Burkholderiales > Burkholderiaceae_C > Variovorax > Variovorax davisae. The sequence continues at coordinate 47,009 of NZ_JASZYS010000019.1, read as the reverse complement.
CGCCGGTGCGCTGGTCGGCACGTTGGCCGGCTGGCGCGCCGCCTTCGGGCTCACGGGCGCGCTGGCCGCGGTCGTGCTGGCGATCCAGGTCTGGCTGCTGCCCGCGATGCCGCCGGCGCGCGCCATCCGACCGCGCGACCTGCTGACGCCGCTGACGCGGCGCATGGCGCAGGTCGGGCTGCTGGCGGTGCTGTTCCTGGTGGCCGGCCATTTCGCCGCCTACACCTACCTCAAGCCGCTGCTGCAGCAGGTCTTCGGGCTCGACGCCAACGGCGTCACGACGCTGCTGCTGGCCTACGGCGCGGTCGGCTTCTTCGGCACCTTCGTCGGCGGCAGCCTGGTCGCGCGCAGCGTGCGCGCGGCGGCGCTGCTGGCGGCCGTGCTGCTGGCGGCCGCGCTGCTGCTGTCGACGGTGGTGGGCAGCGGCTTCCTGGCCGGCGCCGCGGTGGTGGTCACCTGGGGCATCGCCTTCGGCATGATCCCGGTCGCGCTGACCGGCTGGATGATGGAGGCCGTTCCGGATGCGCCCGAAGCCGGCCAGGCCTTGCTGGTGAGCGGCTTCCAGGTCGCGATCGCCTCGGGCGCCCTGCTCGGCGGCCTGGTGGTCGACGGCTGGGGCATCTCGAGCGCGATGCTGCTGAGCGGCGGACTGGTGCTGGTGGCCGCGGTCGTGGTGGGCGGACTGGGGCGGGCGCCCGGGCGGTTGGCGTTGTCCGCCTCGGCCGAGCGCAGCTGACGCTCAGACGTCGATGTTCGCCGCCCGCAGCGCGTTCTGCTCGATGAACTCGCGCCGCGGCTCGACCTCGTCGCCCATCAACATCGTGAACACGCGGTCGGCCTCGATCGCGTCGTCGATCTGCACCCGCAGCAGGCGGCGCACCGCCGGGTCCATCGTGGTTTCCCACAGCTGTTCCGGGTTCATCTCGCCCAGGCCCTTGTAGCGCTGGCGCGCCGTCGCGTTCTCGGCCTGTCCGATCAGCCAGCGCATCGCCTCGCGGAAGTCGTTGACCTTTTCTTCCTTCGCGCGCTCGCCTTCGCCGCGCTTGACCACCGCGCCTTCGCCCAGCAGGTCGCGGAAGGTCTTGGCCGCCTCGGACAAGGCCGCGTAGTCGGCGCCGTGGACGAAGTCCTGCGTCAGCACGCTGCTCTTGATGTTGCCGTGATGGCGGCGGCTGATGCGCAGCAGCGGCTTGTCGGTGCGGGTGTCGAACTCGCTCGACACGTCCGCCGGCGCACCGGTGGTGTTGAGTTCGCGCAGCTTGTTCTGCAGGGCCACGGCCGAGGCCTCGGCGGCGGCCGTCGTGTCGAGGTCGAGCGACACGCCATCGGCGATCGCGCGCAGCGCCGCCGCATCGAGGAACACGCCGAGCCGCGCGATCACCGCCTCGGCCAGCTGGTGCTTGCGCGCCAGTTCGGCCAGGGTGTCGCCGCCGAGCACGGTCGGGCTCGCGCCGCCGGTGGACACGCTCGCATCCTTCAGCGCCACCTTCAGCAGGAAGGCGTCGAGCGCCGGGCCGTCCTTGAGGTACTGCTCTTCCTTGCCGACCTTCACCTTGTAGAGCGGCGGCTGCGCGATGTAGATGTGGCCGCGCTCGACCAGTTCGGGCATCTGCCGGTAGAAGAAGGTCAGCAGCAGGGTGCGGATGTGGGCGCCGTCGACGTCGGCGTCGGTCATGATGATGATCCGGTGGTAGCGCAGCTTGGCGACGTTGAAGTCGTCGGCGCCGCCGCCCGCGGTCGTCGCGCCGGCCCGGCCGATGCCGGTGCCCAGGGCGGTGATCATGGTCAGGATTTCGTTGCTGGTCAGCAGCTTCTCGTAGCGCGCCTTCTCGACGTTCAGGATCTTGCCGCGCAGCGGCAGGATGGCCTGGAACTTCCGGTCGCGGCCCTGCTTGGCCGAGCCGCCGGCGGAGTCGCCCTCCACCAGGTAGACCTCGCACAGCGCCGGGTCCTTCTCCTGGCAGTCGGCCAGCTTGCCCGGCAGGCCCATGCCGTCGAGCACGCCCTTGCGGCGCGTCATCTCGCGCGCCTTGCGGGCGGCTTCGCGCGCACGGGCCGCCTCGACGATCTTGCCGCAGATGATCTTGGCGTCGTTCGGGCGCTCCTGCAGGTAGTCGGTCAGCAGGCGGCCGACGATGTCTTCCACCGGCGCACGCACTTCGCTCGACACCAGCTTGTCCTTGGTCTGGCTCGAGAACTTGGGCTCGGGCACCTTCACGCTCAGCACGCAACACAGGCCTTCGCGCATGTCGTCGCCGGTGACCTCGACCTTGGCCTTCTTGGCGAACTCGTTCTCTTCGATGTACTTGTTGATGACCCGGGTCATCGCGGCGCGCAGGCCGGTCAGGTGGGTGCCGCCATCACGCTGAGGGATGTTGTTGGTGAAGCACAGCACCTGCTCGTTGTAGCCGCTGTTCCACTGCATCGCGACCTCGACGCCGATGTGCGTGCCCGGAATGCCGCCGTAGGTGTCGGCCGGCTTCTCGCCCATCGCGTAGAACACGTTCGGGTGCAGGACGGTCTTGCCCTTGTTGATGAACTCGACGAAGCCCTTGACGCCGCCGGCGCCCGAGAAGTCGTCTTCCTTGCCGGTGCGCTCGTCGATCAGCCGGATCCGCACGCCGTTGTTCAGGAAGCTCAGTTCGCGCAGCCGCTTGCTGAGGATCTCGTAGTGGAAGTCGGCGTTTTCCTTGAAGATCTCGGTGTCGGGCAGGAAGTGCACCTCGGTGCCGCGCTTCTCGGTCTCGCCGGTGACCTTCATCGGCGACACCTCGACGCCGCTCACAGTCTCGACGATGCGGTTCTGCACGAAGCCCTTGCTGAACTCGAGCGTGTGGACCTTGCCCTCGCGCCGCACCGTCAGGCGCAGCATCTTGCTGAGCGCGTTGACGCAGCTCACGCCGACGCCGTGCAGGCCGCCCGACACCTTGTAGCTGTTCTGGTTGAACTTGCCGCCGGCGTGCAGTTCGGTCAGCGCGATCTCGGCCGCCGAGCGCTTCGGCTCGTGCTTGTCGTCCATCTTGACGCCGGTCGGGATGCCCCGGCCGTTGTCGGTCACGGACACCGAGTTGTCGGTGTGGATCGTGACCACGATGTCGTCGCAATAGCCCGCCAGCGCCTCGTCGATCGAGTTGTCGACCACCTCGAACACCAGGTGGTGCAGGCCGGTGCCGTCCGAGGTGTCGCCGATGTACATGCCCGGGCGCTTGCGCACCGCCTCCAGCCCTTCGAGGATCGTGATGGAGCCTTCGCCGTAGGAGGTGTCGCCGGCCGGTGTCACCTCGATCGGAATCGCGCTGTCGATTTCAGGGGTGTAGACCGGCTCGGTGTGCGGCACTTCCGGCTTGTTTTCTTCGCTCATCTGACTCTTTCTCGTCGGGACTCGAGAGTCCCGAAATTTTCGGGAGATACCGCGGAACCGGCTCCGCCGGGCCGCTGGTATCGCCCCCTGCAAGGGGGTGGGCGGCTACACGCAGTGAGCCAACCTGGGGGTGTGCTAAATGCGCATTGGCATGACGACGTACTTGAACGACACGTTCTCGGGAATCGTCATCAGCACCGAGCTGTTGGAGTCCGCCAGGTCCAGCTTCACCATGTCCTGGCTCATGTTGGCCAGGGCATCGATCAGGTAGGTCACGTTGAAGCCGATCTCGATCGCGTCGCCGCCGTAGTCGATGTCGAGCTCGTCCTGCGCCTCTTCCTGCTCGGCGTTGTTGGAGGCGATGCGCAGGGTGCCGGGCTCGATGTTGAGCCGCACGCCCTTGAACTTCTCGCTGGTCAGGATCGCGGTGCGCTGCAAGCTGGCCAAGAGCGGCGCGCGGCCCAGCGTGACCGTGTTCTTGTGGGTCTTGGGGATCACGCGGTTGTAGTCGGGGAACTTGCCCTCGACCAGCTTGGTGACGAACTCCATGCCGCCGAAGCTGAACTTGGCCTGGTTGTTGGCGAACTGCATCTCGATCGCGCCTTCGGCGTCGGACAAGAGGCGCTGCATCTCGAGCACGGTCTTGCGCGGCAGGATCACTTCCTGGCGCGGCACCTCGACGTCGAGCGTGGCCGAAGCGAAGGCCAGCCGGTGGCCGTCGGTCGCGACCAGGCTCAGCTGCTTGCCTTCGGCGACGAACAGGATGCCGTTGAGGTAGTAGCGGATGTCGTGCACCGCCATCGCGAACGACACCTGGCCGAGCAGGTCCTTGAGCGTCTTCTGCGGCACGCTGAACACCGGACCGAAATTGGCCGACTCCTGCACCAGCGGGAAGTCCTCGGCCGGCAGCGACTGCAAGGTGAAGCGGCTCTTGCCGCCCTTGAGCACCAGCTTGCTGGCGCTCGACTCGAGGCTCACGGTCTGGTCGGCCGGCATGGTGCGCAGGATGTCGATCAGCTTGCGCGCGCCGATGGTGGTCGTGAAGTTGCCCTCGTCGCCGCCGAGCTCGGCATGGGTGCGGATCTGGATCTCGAGGTCGCTGGTGGTGAGCTGCAACTGTCCGCCGGTCTTGCGGATCAGCACGTTGGCCAGGATCGGCAGCGTGTGGCGGCGCTCGACGATGCCCGCCACCGACTGCAGGGCGGCGAGGACTTTGTCCTGGGTAGCCTTCAAAACGATCATTGTCTTACCTCTTCCTTATTTCTTTAATTCAAATTAGTAGTAGTAGATAAGGGACGCACCGTCCTGTGGACAGCGTCGTTTTCCGCTTTCTTGACAAGCACTTGGCGCTGCCGGCCGGCTGTGCGCAGCCCTGCTTCCGGGCTGTCGCGCCCGGGCGCACAACTTCGGCGCGCAGCGCTGGCCTGTGGACAAGCCCTTTCTTGTGCCGGAACTGTCCCCAGAGTTGTCCTTTGACAGGAGGCGATGGTGGCCGTATGCGCGCATCGCTCAGCCCTTCAGGGTCTGCTCCAGCACGTGCAACTGCTGGTTGAGCTCGGTGAGCTGCTGCCGCTCGCCCGAAATCTTGCGCACCGCATGCAGCACCGTCGTGTGGTCGCGGCCACCGAACAGCTCGCCGATCTCGGGCAGGCTCTTCTGGGTCAGCTCCTTGGCCAGGTACATCGCGATCTGGCGCGGCCGGGCGATCGAGGCCGGCCGCTTCTTCGAGTACATGTCGGCGACCTTGATCTTGTAGTAGTCGGCCACCGTCTTCTGGATGTTCTCGACCGAGATCTGCCGGTTCTGGATCGACAGCAGGTCGCGCAGCGCCTCGCGCGCCAGGGCGATCGAGATCTCCTTCTGGTTGAAGCGCGAGTAGGCGAGGATCTTGCGCAGCGCGCCTTCGAGTTCGCGCACGTTGGAGCGCACGTTCTTGGCGACGAAGAAGGCGACCTCCTCGGGCATCTCGGCGCTCTCGGCGCGCGCCTTGTTGATCAGGATCGCCACCCGCATCTCGAGCTCGGGCGGCTCGATCGCCACCGTCAGCCCCGAGTCGAAGCGCGAAACCAGCCGCTCGTGGATGTCCGCCAGGCCCTTGGGATAGGTGTCGCTGGTCATCACGATGTGCGACTTCTTGGCCAGCAGCGCCTCGAAGGCATTGAAGAACTCTTCCTGCGTGCGGTCCTTGTTGGCGAAGAACTGGACGTCGTCGATCAGCAGCAGGTCGAGCGAGTGGTAGCGCTCCTTGAACTCGTCGAAGGTCTTGCGCTGATACGCTTTGACCACATCCGAGACGAACTGCTCGGCGTGGATGTAGAGAACTTTGGATTCGGGGCGGTCGGCCAGCAGCCGGTTGCCCACCGCGTGCATCAGGTGGGTCTTGCCGAGGCCGACACCGCCGTAGATGAAAAGCGGGTTGTAGAGGTGGCCCGGCATGCCGGCCACGTGCATCGCCGCGGCACGCGCCATGCGGTTCGCCGTGCCTTCGACCAGGGTGTCGAAAGTGAGGCCCGAGTTGAGCCGGTTCTTGAACGCCGCGGCGGCCAGGTCCTCGCCCGAAGGCACCATTTCGCGCGGCACGTCGGTTTCGGACACAATGGTCATCGACGCAGGCCGGCTGGCGATTTCACGAGGAGCAAGCGCTAACTCAATGATGACCGGCTGGCCATAGAGCTTCTCGGCCATCGAGGCGATCTTGCCGGCGTACTGGGCCCGGATCCAGTCGAGTTTGAAGCGGTTGGCCACGAACACCGTGACCCGCGACAGATCGTCCGTGACCTTCGCGGTCAGGGGCTTGATCCAGGTGTTGAACTGCTGTTCGGACAGTTCCTGTGCGAGCTGGTCGACACAGGCCTGCCAGAGGCTGTCACCGATGCCTTCACCCGGCATGGGCGCTCTGAAAAGTGGTATGTCCCTCAGCCATTCTCTCGTCTTGGTATTGTGGATAGTCGCACCCGCGATGCGCCCTGGATTCTAACTTGTCAAAACCTTATCCACATGGTTTCCACGGTCGCGGAAACACCTGCGAATCAACCAGCCATTGTGGCGCAACCGAATCTTTGCGATAATCGCGGGTTTCCCTGAAAACCTTCTTTGTGTGTTTCGGGGTATCTGCATGACCGGGCCCATCCGGTGACGCGGTAAGCACAGTCCCCGGCCCCTCGAGGCCCGGAGGCTCAAAACGCCGGCCCTGCCGGTGAATCAGGAAAATCATCATGAAACGCACGTATCAAGCATCGAAAGTCCGCCGCGCCCGTACCCACGGCTTCCTGGTCCGCATGAAGACCCGCGGCGGCCGCGCCGTGATCAACGCACGCCGCGCCAAGGGCCGCAAGCGCCTGGCCGTCTAAGGCTCGACACTTTCGCCGGCGCCGTTGCCAGTCGACCCGCTGCCGCCCTCACCGTTCGACGGCGTCCCGCGGTTGGCTTCCATGCAGCGGCTCAAGACCCGCGCGCAGTTCCAGGCCGTTCTCGCTGGTGCCACCGTGGCGCGCACAGCCCACTTCGCACTGCACCGCTGCGCGCTCGACGCGCCGGGCGGGGCTGCGCCGCTGTTCGCCTCCGACGAAGCCTGGCTGGGCGCCATGGTGCCCAAGCGATGGGCCCGTCGCGCGGTCACCCGCAACGCGATCAAACGCCAGATCTACACCGTGAGCGCTGCCGTCGCCGAGTCGCTGCCGCGCGCGGCGCACGTGGTGCGCCTGCGTGCGGCCTTCGATCGCAAGCAATTCGTCAGCGCGTCGTCCGACGCGCTCAAGGCCGCCGTGCGCACCGAACTCCAGCAGCTGCTGGCGCGGGCCGGGGCGGCGCGCGCATGATGCGGCGCCTGCTGATCGGCCTGGTCAAGGGCTACCGGCTGCTGCTGAGCCCCTGGCTCGGCCAGTCCTGCCGCTTCGAGCCGACCTGCTCCGTCTACGCGATCGGCGCCCTCGAGCAGCACGGCGCCGCCAAGGGCAGCTACCTGACACTGCACCGCATCGCGCGCTGCCAGCCCTGGTGCCAGGGCGGCCACGATCCGGTGCCCCCGAAGACACAGCGACCGGCGCCCAGGCGCGGGTCGCTGTTCGCCTTTCTCTCTCCCGACGACAAGAAGTCTTCTTCATGAACGATATCCGCCGCACCATCTTGTGGGTGATTTTTGGTTTCTCGCTGGTGTTGCTGTGGGACCAATGGCAGGTCTACAACGGCCACAAGCCGACCTTCCTGCCCTCGGCCAAGACCGCCGCGCCCGCCGATGCGTCGGCGCCGCCCTCCGCCAGTGGCGTTCCGGCGGCTGCCGCGCCGGCGGCCGGTGCGGTCCCGGTGCAGGGCTCGACGCCCGCCATCGGCGAGAAGGTCACGGTGTCCACCGATGTCTTCAAGGCGACCATCGACGGTGAAGGCGGCACGCTGTCCGAATTGCAGCTGCTCCAGTTCCTCGACCAGACCAACCACGGCGGCCTGGTCGAATGGGCCCGCCGCCTGGTCGGCCTGCCGGTGCCGCAGAACGAGGTCCATCCGGTGCTGCTGATGGAGAACGGTTCGCCCGCCACCCGCTACGTGGCGCAGACCGGCCTGCTGAACACCGTGGACACGGGCGACCGCTTCCCTAACCACCTGAGCCTGATGACGGCGCGCCCCGGCCCGCGCGAACTGGCCGAAGGCCAGAACAAGCTCGAGGTGGTGTTCGAGTCGCAGCCCGTGGGCGGCATCAAGTACGTCAAGACCTACGTGTTCCAGCGCGGCGACTACACGATCCGCGTCAATCACCAGGTGGTCAACGTCAGCGACAAGCCGCGCGACGCCCAGCTCTACCTGCAGTTCACGCGCCACGGCACGGTCGCCGCCGGCACCATGTTCGGCACCAACACCTTCACCGGCCCGGCCATCTACACCGAGCAGAAGAAGTTCCAGAAGATCGACTTCAGCGCCATCACGAAGGGCAAGGTCGAGCTGCCCGCGCCGGCCGACAACGGCTGGGTGGCGATGGTCCAGCACTACTTCGTCTCGGCCTGGCTGCTCAACGTGCCGGGCAGCGACACCATCAAGCGCGAGTTCCGGGTTGCCGACCTCGGCAACAACCTGTTCTCGGTCGCGATGGTGCTGAAGCTGCCCGAACTCGCACCGGGCGCCTCGCAGGCGATCGACAGCAACCTGTTCGCCGGCCCCGAGGAAGAGAAGAAGCTCGAGGCGATCGCCACCGGCCTCGACCTGGTCAAGGACTACGGCATCTTCGCGATCATCTCCAAGCCGCTCTACTGGCTGCTCAACAAGCTGCACGGCATCCTCGGCAACTGGGGCTGGTCGATCGTCGCGCTGGTGGTGCTGCTGAAGGCGGCCTTCTACTGGCTCAACGCCAAGGCCTACGCCAGCATGGCCAAGATGAAGGCCATCAATCCGAAGATCATGGAGATGCGCGAGCGGCTCAAGGACAAGCCGCAGGAGATGCAGCAGGAGATGATGCGCATCTACCGCGAGGAGAAGGTCAACCCGATGGGTGGCTGCTTCCCGATCGTGATCCAGATCCCGGTGTTCATCGCGCTCTACTGGGTGCTGCTGTCGTCGGTCGAGATGCGCCACGCCCCGTGGATCCTGTGGATCCATGACCTTTCGGCGCCGGACCCCTGGTTCATCCTGCCGGTGGTGATGACCGCCACCTCGCTGTTCCAGACCTGGCTCAACCCGACCCCGCCGGACCCGATGCAGGCCAAGCTGATGTGGATCATGCCGCTGGCCTTCAGCGTGATGTTCATCTTCTTCCCGGCCGGCCTGGTGCTCTACTGGATCACCAACAACGTGCTGTCGATCGCGCAGCAGTGGTTCATCAACAAGCGCCTGGGCGTGCTGGGCAATCCGCCCAAGAAGCCGAAGACGCCGGTCCTGGCGAAGCCGGGCAAGTAAGGCTTCGGCCACCGACCCGAAGGGCCGCGAAAGCGGCCCTTTTCCTTTTTGCTGGAAGAATCGTTTCCCATGCTCGCCCGCACCGCCGACCCGATCGTTGCCATCGCCACCGCCTCCGGCCGCGGGTCGGTCGGGATCGTGCGCGTCTCCGGGCGCGAACTGGCGCCGCTGATCGACGCGCTCTGCGGCCGTGCGCTGAAGCCGCGGGAGGCCAGCTACCTTCCCTTCCGCGACGCCGACGGCTCGCCGATCGACCGCGGCCTGGCGCTGCACTTCCCGGCGCCGCACTCCTTCACCGGCGAGGACGTGTTCGAACTCCAGGCCCACGGCGGCACGGTGGTGCTGCAACTGCTGCTGGCGCGCTGCCTGGCGGCGGCGGCCGAGTCCGACCCGGCGACCGGCCGGCCGCGGCTGGCGGGCCTGCGGGTGGCCGAGCCCGGCGAATTCAGCCAGCGCGCCTTCCTCAACGGCAAGATCGACCTGGCCCAGGCCGAGGCGATCGCCGACCTGATCGACGCCAGCACCGAAGCCGCGGCGCGCAGCGCCAGCCGGTCGCTGTCGGGCGCCTTCTCCGACGAAATCCACACCTTGCTCGAGGCCCTGGTTCGCCTGCGCATGCTGGTCGAGGCGACGCTCGACTTTCCCGACGAGGAGATCGACTTCCTGCAGGAGGCCGACGCTGCCGGCCAGCTGGCGGCGCTGCAATCCCAGCTGGCGGCCGTGCAGCAGCGGGCCCGCCAGGGCGCCCTGCTGCGCGAGGGCATCAAGGTCGTGATCGCCGGCCAGCCGAATGCCGGCAAGAGCTCGCTGCTCAATGCGCTGGCCGGTGCCGAACTGGCGATCGTCAGCGCGGTCGCGGGCACCACCCGGGACGTGGTCTCGCAGACCATCCAGATCCAGGGCGTTCCGTTGCATGTCGTCGACACCGCGGGCCTGCGCGACAGCGTCGACGAGGTCGAGCAGATCGGCATCGCCCGCGCCTGGCGCCAGATCGAGGGGGCCGACGCGGTGCTGTTCCTGCACGACCTGACCCGCAGTGCGGGCCCTGCCTATGCACGGGCCGATGCCGACATCGCCGGGCTGCTGGCCACCCGGCTGCCCGCCAGCGTGCCGGTGATCGACGTCTGGAGCAAGCTCGACGCGCAGCCCGCAACGCAGCCGCCGCCCGACAGCGGCGTCAGCCTGTCGGCCCGCACTGGCGCCGGCATCGAAACCCTGCGCCGCCGGCTGCTGGAAGTCGCCGGCTGGCAGGCGGTTCCGGAAGGCGTCTACCTGGCGCGGGCGCGCCATGTGCAGGCGCTGTCGCGGGTCGAGGAACACATCGCCCTGGCGACCGCCCACCTGGCGGCCCATGCCCAATTGCTCGACCTGCTGGCCGAAGAGCTGCGGCTGGCCCAGAACGCGCTGAACGAAATCACCGGCGAGTTCGGCGCCGACGACCTGCTGGGCGTGATCTTTTCCCGTTTTTGCATCGGCAAGTAACTGTTAGTGTGTCTTTCTGTGACATCTGTCACCGCGAATTTGACGTTTCGCAGATACTCATGACGCACAGCAGGACAAACGAACGATGTCATCCAGCATTCAGGATCTTTGCCGCGCGATCGCCCAGAACACCAGCTACGACGCCTTTGCGCCGGCGCTCAATCCGCTGCAATGGGAGACGGTGGCCGCCTATCTGCAGCCCTTCGACCTGGCTGCGGGCCAGGTGCTGATCGACCAGGGGGCCCAGGACCGCACGGTCTTCTTCATCGAGAGCGGCGCACTCAGCGTGCACCTGATCGGCGACAAGGGCCAGATGCAGCTGGCGATCCTCAACCCGGGCTCGGTGGTCGGCGAAGGCTCCTTCTTCTCGCGCGCGCCGCGTTCGGCCAACGTGGTCGCCACCGGGGCGGCCCGGGTCTGGCGACTGACCGGAATCCGCTTCGCCGAACTGTCGAACCGGCAGCCCAACCTGGCCCTGGAGCTCACGATGGGACTCGGCGCCGTGATTGCCAAGCGTCTGGTGAACAAGCAGAAGCGGGTGGCGGTGACCTGAGCGTACGATGACCCAGGTGTGCGCGGACTGCCGCACGGACAACCGTGACGGCGCCAAGTTCTGCAAGGGCTGCGGGCGGCGGCTGGTCGCGCTGACCGCAGCACCGTCGACGGCCGCCCCCGGCGCCGAAGCGGAATGGGCCGCCACCCAGCGCATGACCAGGGACGTGGACCTTCCGCCGCCGCCGCCGGCCCGCCGTCCGCGTCGACCGGCCGTCCGCTCGAACGGGACGGCGCCCGGCCTCGAGACGCCGCCCGCGCCTAGGAAGCATCCGCCACGAACCGCCGCACCGCCGCCCTCGAACCCGTTGCGCATGGCCGTGATCGGCCTGGCCGCCGTCGGCCTGGCGGCGGCGCTGGCCGCCTGGTTGTTCTCCACCGGTTCGCCGCCGCCGGTGGCGGTTTCCGGGCCGGCCTCGCCGATGGCCACGGCGGCGCCTCCGGCGCCCGCCCCGGTCGAGGCGGCGGTGCCCGTCGCGCCCGCGCCGCCGGCCGAGCCCCCGCCCCAGGTCGAGCCCCCGGCGCCCGAGCCCGTCGCCAGTGCGCCTGTGGTCGAGCCGCCGCCGGTGCCGGCGGCACAGCCGGTCGCGCCGCCGGCCGCCGCCGCCAGGCCCAGCCCGCTCAAAACCCGCAAGCCGGCCGCGCCGCCGACGGCACCGGCGCCCGTCGCCGTGGCGCCGGCGCCTCAGCCGGAGCCCGCGCCGGCCCCACCGCCCCCGCCGGCGAACCCGCAGGCGCAGTGCGCCGGCCTGAACTTCATCGCCCGCGCCCAGTGCATGGCCACGCAGTGCGCCAGGCCGGAATTCAAGGCGGCCGCCCCGTGCGAGGCGGTCCGCCGCCAGCAGCAGATCGAGGAAGAAAAGCGCAACCCGACGCTGCTGAACTGAGCCGCCCCCGCGCTCAGCCCTTCTGCAGCTTGTCGATCGCGACGGCGAGCGCGCCGGGCTTGCCCGACAGCACCAGTGTGTCGCCATCGGCGAGCACCGTGTCGTCGTCGGCATCGGCGGCCTTGCCGTCGCGGCGGCGCAGGCTCGCCACCCGCACGTTCAGCCCCGCCAGTGCCAGCCTGGCCAGCGGCTGGCCGATGGCGCGCGCCCCGGCCGTCAGCGTGAAGGTGTTGAGGCGCTCATGGTCGATCTCGTCGGCGTTGTCGTCGTCGGCACCGTGGAAATAGCCGCGCAGCAGGTTGTAGCGGGCGTCGCGCTGGTCCTGCACGACGCGGATCACGCGCCGCATCGGCACCCCCACCAGCGCCAGCGCATGGCTGGCCAGCATCAGCGAGCCCTCGATCGCCTCCGGCACCACCTCGGTCGCGCCGGCCGCCTGCAGCTTCTCGAGATCGCGGTCGTCCTGGGTCCGCACGATCACCGGCACCTGCGGCGCATGGGCGCGCGCGTTGGCCAGCACCTTGAGCGCACCCGGCACGTCTTGGTAGGTCACGACCAGGGCGCTGGCGCGCGCGAGGCCGGCCGCCATCAGCGCCTGCAGCCGGGAGGCATCGCCGAACACCACCGAATCGCCGGCGGCGGCGGCCTGCCGCACCCGGTCCGGATCGAGGTCCAGCGCCAGGTAGGGGATGCCCTCGCGCTCCAGCATCCGCGCCAGGTTCTGGCCGCAGCGCCCGTAGCCGCAGATGATCACGTGGCGCGCCGTGTTGATCGTCTTGCGGGCGATGGTGGTCATCTGCAGCGACTGCTGCAGCCAGTCGCTGGCCACCAGCTTGCGCACGATCCGGTTGCTGTACATGATGATGAAGGGCGTCGACAGCATCGACAACACCATCGAGGCCAGCACCGGATTGGCCAGCCAGGCTGGCAGCAGGTCCTGGCCCTGGGCCAGCGCCAGCAGCACGAAGCCGAACTCGCCGGCCTGCGCCAGGTAGAGGCCGGTGCGCAGCGAGACGCCGGCGGTGGCGCCCAGGACCCGCGCCAGCGCCGTCACCAGCACCAGCTTGAAGGCCAGCGGCAGCAGCAGCAGCATCGCCACCAGCGCCCAGCGCTCGACCACCACGTGCCAGTCGAGCGACATGCCGATGGTGATGAAGAAAAGCCCGAGCAGCACGTCGTGGAACGGCCGGATGTCGGTTTCGACCTGGTGCTTGAACTCGGTCTCCGACACCAGCATGCCGGCGACGAAGGCACCCAGCGCCAGGCTCAGGCCGGCGAGCTCGGTCAGCCAGGCCAGGCCGAGCGTGACCAGCAGCAGGTTGAGCATGAACAGCTCCTCGCTGCGCCGGCGTGCGACCAGCGTGAGCCACCAGCGCATCACGCGCGGGCCGCCGTACAACAACACGCCGATCAGGAAGCCGGCCTTCAGCAGCGCGAAGCTGAGCGCCTTCAGCAGCGTCTCGGGCGGGGCGCCGAGCGCCGGGACCAGCACCAGCAGCGGCACCACTGCCAGATCCTGGAACAGCAGCACGCCCATCACCCGCTTGCCGTGCTCGCTGTCGATCTCCAGCCGTTCCGCCATCAGCTTGACGACGATCGCCGTGCTGCTCATCGTGAGTGCGCCCGCGAAGACCAGCGCGGCCTGCCAGTTCAGCCGCCAGGCCGGCGGCAGCCAGTGCGACAGCAGCAGCGCACCCACGGTGGCCACCGAGATGGTCAGCATCACCTGCAGCAGGCCGAGGCCGAACACATGGCGGCGCATCGCCCGCAGCTTGGGCAGGCTGAACTCGAGCCCGATGACGAACATCAGGAAGACGACGCCGAATTCGCCCAGGTGGCGGATGCCCTCGGAGTTCTGCGCCAAGGCCAGCGCGTGGGGCCCGATCAGCACCCCGGCCGACAGGTAGCCGAGCATCGGCGGCAGCCGCAGCAGGCGGCAGACGACCACGCCGATCACCGCAGCGAGCAAATACATCAGCGTCAGATCGAGCGAGGACATGCCCGCATGCTAGCAACACGCCTGCCCGCTTCCGGCGCCATTTCATCCCCATTGGGGACTCGGCACGGCCGGCCGATAAAATCCGCCGATGAGCTCCCGCCCCCCTGCGTCCCCCTCCGTCGATCCCGACGCCCTGCTGGCGCGCGCCCGCGTCACTTTCGACATCGAGGCGGCGGCGGTGCTCGGCCTCAAGGAGCGGCTGGGCCCGAGTTTTCCTGCTGCGGTGCAAAAGATCCTCGACGTGCGCGGCCGGGTGGTCGTGATGGGCATGGGCAAGAGCGGCCACGTCGGCCGCAAGATCGCCGCCACCCTGGCCTCGACCGGCACGCCGGCGATGTTCGTGCATCCGGCCGAAGCCAGCCATGGTGACCTCGGCATGATCAAGGCGGTCGACCTGGTGCTGGCGATCTCGAACAGCGGCGAGGTCGAGGAGCTCACCACCATCCTGCCGGTGGTCAAGCGCCAGGGCGTGCCGCTGATCGCGATCACCGGCCGCAGCGACTCGACGCTGGCGCGCCATGCCGACATCGTGCTCGACGGCGGCGTCGAGAAGGAAGCCTGCCCGCTGAACCTCGCGCCAACCGCCAGCACCACCGCCCAGATGGCGATGGGCGACGCGCTCGCCGTGGCGCTGCTCGACGCCCGCGGCTTCGGCACCGAGGACTTCGCCCGCTCCCATCCGGGCGGCGCGCTGGGCCGCAAGCTGCTGACCCACGTCAGCGACGTGATGCGCTCGGGCGACGAGGTGCCGCGCGTGGCCCCCGGGGCGAGCCTGAGCGAGATCATGCGCGAAATGAGTTCCAAGGGGCTCGGCGCCACCGCGGTGGTCGGCCCCGACGGCCGCGCGATCGGCATCTTCACCGACGGCGACCTGCGGCGCCAGGTCGAGACCGGCGCCGACCTGCGCGCCCTCACGGCCGCCGACGTCATGCATGCCGGGCCGCGCACCTTGCGCGCCGATGCGCTGGCCGCCGAGGCGGCCGACCTCATGGAGCAGCATCGCATCACCAGCGTGCTGGTGGTCGACGCCGCCGGCCTGCTGATCGGCGCGCTCAGCATCAACGACCTGATGCGCGCGAAGGTCATCTGATGGGCGTCGAATTCAGCCCCGAGACCCTGCTCGCCGCCCAGGACATCCGGATCGCCTTCTTCGACATCGACGGCGTGCTGACCGATGGCGGGGTCTACTTCACCGAGCACGGCGAAACCCTCAAGCGCTTCAGCATCCTCGACGGCTACGGCCTCAAGCTGCTGCGCAGCGCCGGCATCACCCCCGCCGTCATCACCGGCCGCGACTCCAAGCCGCTGCGCGTGCGGCTCGAGGCGCTCGGCATCGCGCACGTGCGCTACGGCACCGAAGACAAGCTGCCGGCCGCCGAGGCGATGCTGGCCGAGCTGGGCTTCGACTGGTCGCAAGCCGCCGCGATCGGCGACGACTGGCCCGACCTGCCGGTGCTGTCGCGCGTCGCCTTCGCCGCCGCGCCGGCCAATGCCCATGCCGAGGTGCGCGCCATCGCCCGCCACGTCACCGCCGCGCGCGGCGGCGAGGGTGCGGCACGCGAATTCTGCGACCTGCTGCTGACGGCCGGCGGCCACTACCGCCGCCTGCTGGACCGCGCGCGAGGCCGGGCCGAATGAAGTCCGCGTGGCGCGTGCTGCGCGATGCCTTCGACCGGCTGACGATCTACCTGCCGATCATCCTGACGGCGGTGCTCGCGCTGGGCACCTACTGGCTGGTGCGCAACGCGCCCGAGATGCTCGCGCCGCAGCCGCCGGAAGCACCGACCCACGAGCCCGACTACTTCATGCGCGGCTTCTCGGTGAAGAACTTCCAGCCCAACGGCGACCTGCGCACCGAAGTCTTCGGCAAGGAGGGCCGGCACTACCCGGACACCGACACGCTCGAGGTCGACCAGGTGCGCTGGCGCTCGATCTCTCCGGTGGGGCTGGTCACGCACGGCTCGGCCGACCGCGGCGTCTCCAACGGAGACGGCACCGAGATCCAGCTGTTCGGCAATGCGATCGTGATCCGCGACGCCGCCAAGTCGGCCGACGGCACGATGCTGCCGCGCCTCGAGTTCCGCGGCGAGTTCCTGCATGCCTTCATCGACACCGAGCGCGTGAAATCCAACAAGCCGGTCACGCTGATCCGCGGCGCCGACAAGTTCACCTCCGACGCCATGGACTACGACAGCCTGACCGGCATCGCCAATCTCCAGGGCCGGGTGCACGGCCTGATCATGCCGCCGCCTTCGGCCGCGGCGCCGGCACCGAAGCGCTGAGTCCATGGCCGCCGCCGCGAACCCCCTGCTGTTCGTCACCGGCGCCTCGAGCGGCATCGGGCAGGCGCTGGCCATGCGCTTCTACGAGGCCGGCCACGACCTCGCCCTGGTGGCGCGGCGAACGGCCGACATCGAGGCCTGGGCGGCGGCGCGCCGGCTGGACCCGCGCCGCTGGCGGGTCTACGGCGCCGACGTGGCCGAGTGCGACAGCATCGTCGCGGCCGGCGCCGCCTGCATCGAACAGCAAGGCCTGCCGGACGTGGTGATCGCCAACGCCGGCGTCAGCATCGGCATGGACAGCGCCGAACGCAGCGACCTCGACGTCATGGCGCGCACCTTCGCCATCAACAACCTCGGCCTGGCGGCGACCTTCCATCCCTTCGTGGCCGCCATGGCGGCCCGCGGCAGCGGCCGGCTGGTCGGCATCGGCAGCGTCGCCGCGATCCGCGGCCTGCCGGGCCACGGCGCCTACTGCGCGAGCAAGGCCGGGGTGGTGGCCTACTGCGAGAGCCTGCGCGGCGAAATGAACGCCAGCGGGGTCAAGGTCGTCACGCTGTTGCCCGGCTATGTCGACACGCCGCTGACGCAGGGCAACCGCTACGCCATGCCCTTCCTGCTGCAGCCGGCCGAATTCGCCGAGCGCGCGTTCCGCGCCATCCAGGCCGGCACCAGCTACCGCGTGATCCCGTGGCAGATGGGGGTGGTCGCCAAGGCGATGCGGCTGCTGCCGAATCCGCTGTTCGACCGGCTGTTCAAGGGCCGTGGCCGCAAGCGCCGCCAGGGCGAGTGAGGCTGGCGCGGCCATGAAAAAAGGCTCCCGCAGGAGCCTTCTTGATGGGGTTTCGCGTTCGGGGCGCGTTCAGTAGCCGCTATTGCCGCCATTGCCGCCGCCGTAGCCGCCGCGACCACCGCCGCCGCCACGGGGACCCGCGCCGTACGGGCTGCGGAAGCCGCCGTCGCCGCCGCCGCCACCGCTGCGGCCACCACCGCCATAGCCGCCGCCACCGCCGCTGCGACCACCGCCACCGCCGCCATAACCGCCGCCGCCGCCACCACCGTAGCCGCCACCGCCACCGCCGCCGTAGCCACCGCCACCACCGCCGTAGCCGCCACCGCCGCTGCGCGGGGGACGTGCTTCCATCGGACGTGCTTCGTTGACGACCACGCTGCGGCCGCCGAGCGGCTGGCCGTTCATGCCGTTGATGGCTGCTTGAGCTTCCGCATCACTGCCCATCTCGACGAAGCCGAAACCCTTGGAGCGACCGGTGTCACGTTCCATCATGACCTTGGCGCTCGTCACCGCGCCGAATTGGCCGAAGGCCTGCTCGAGATCACCGTCGCGCACCGAGTAAGGCAGGTTACCGACGTACAGTTTGTTGCCCATCAAGGGACTCCTATAAACACATCAAGAAAAGCGATGGAGTCCCGAGAGCAGCAATCCGACGGAATCCGCCGAGTTGCGCGAAACTGACCGATCACCGATTCGCCCTCGAATTTTGAAGGAAGGCTCGTGCATTATGGGTGAAATGCGTCAAATGCAAGTAGGAATTTGCACGCACTCCATCGGCCGACGAATAAATTTGAAGTCAGTGTTCGCATACATCGTTGCTGCCGGACAGGCTATGATCGACGAGTCATTGGGGAGTAGCCGCCTTCCATCGTGAGAAGGGTTTGCGTCAACAGACTTGTACTGCCTGCGGCAGCACATGGCGCAAGCAGCAGCCAGCCTGGCGAGACCTTTGACCGCGCAACTTCGGGATTCGGCCGAAGGTGTTGCGCGGTCAATTGCGTCCTTCGGCCGTAGGAATCCCTTTTTCATGGAAGCATTTTTCGTCGCCACCGGCGTGGTCGCGCTCGCCGAGATGGGTGACAAGACCCAACTCCTCGCCTTGATCCTCGCGGCCCGGTTCCGCAAGCCCTGGCCGATCGTGGCGGGCATCTTCGCCGCCACCATCCTGAACCACGCGCTGGCCGGCGCGGTCGGCAACTGGGTCACGCATTTCCTCGGCGCCGACCTGCTTCGGTGGATCCTCGGCGGCTCCTTCATCGCGATGGCGCTCTGGATGCTGATCCCCGACAAGATCGACGAAGGCGACGTGCCCAAGTCATCCAGGTTCGGCGTCTTCGGCACCACGCTGCTCGCCTTCTTCCTGGCCGAGATGGGCGACAAGACGCAGATCGCCACCGTGATGCTCGCGGCGCGCTACGTCGACGCCTATGTCTGGGTCGTGATGGGCACCACGCTCGGCATGATGCTGGCGAACGCGCCGGTGGTCTGGCTCGGCGACCGGATCGTGAAGCGGGTGCCGATCCAGCTCGTGCATGGCATCTCCGCCGCCATCTTCCTGGTGCTGGGCGTGGCCGCGTTGATCGGCTGGGGTTGAGCGGCATATACTTCCGCCACGCGCCGATTTGCTCCAGCTTGCGGGCGCTCTACAAATGCAGCTAAAGACGGATGCCGTGACCCGGCTCGTTTTTGGCGAGGCCGGGTCTTTTTCATTCATGTCCTTCGTCGTCACTCCGCAATCGATGCAGTTCGAGGGCCCGCTGGCACTTCGCAGCGGCGCATCGATCAGCCACTACACGCTGGCCTACGAAACCTACGGCCGGCTCAACGCCGACCGCAGCAACGTGGTGCTGGTGTGCCACGCGCTCAACGCCTCCCACCACGTCGCCGGCGTCTATGCCGACCAGCCGAAGTCCGAAGGCTGGTGGGACAACATGATCGGTCCGGGCAAGCCGGTCGACACCGACCGCTTCTTCGTCGTCGGCATCAACAACCTGGGCTCCTGCTTCGGCTCCACCGGGCCGATGCACGACAACCCCGCCACCGGCCGCGCCTACGGCGCCGACTTCCCGGTGGTCACGGTCGAGGACTGGGTCGCGGCGCAGGCCGCGCTGCTAGATGCGCTCGGCATCGAACGCCTGGCGGCCGTGATGGGCGGCAGCCTGGGCGGCATGCAGGCGCTGTCGTGGACGCTGCAGTACCCGCACCGCGTGCAGCATGCGGTGGTGGTCGCGAGCGCGCCGAGCCTCACGGCACAGAACATCGCCTTCAACGAAGTGGCGCGCCGCGCGATCGTCACCGACCCCGACTTCAACGGCGGCCACTTCTACGAGCAGGGCGTGATCCCGCGGCGCGGCCTGCGCATCGCCCGCATGATCGGCCACATCACCTACCAGAGCGACGACGTCATGAACGAGAAGTTCGGCCGCGCGCTGCGCAGTGCGGTCGAGGGCAGCGCCGCGAATACCGAGTTCCTCTATTCGACGCAGGAGGTCGAGTTCCAGATCGAGAGCTACCTGCGCTACAACGGCGACAAGTTCAGCGAGTACTTCGACGCCAACACCTACCTGCTGATCACGCGCGCGCTCGACTACTTCGACCCGGCGCGCGACTTCGGCGGCGACCTGCGCGCCGCACTGGCGCAGGCGAGCGCCAAGTTCCTGCTGGTGAGCTTCAGCACCGACTGGCGCTTTTCGCCGGCACGCAGCCGCGAGATCGTGAAGGCGCTGCTCGACAACCGCCGCCACGTGAGCTATGCCGAGATCGATGCGCCCCATGGCCACGACGCCTTCCTGCTCGACGACGCGCGCTACATGAGCGTGGTGCGCTCGTACTTCGAGCGCATCGCCGGCACCTTCGAAGGAGCGGCCTCGTGAGCGACAGCCCGACCCAGAACCTGATCGCCCGCCTGGTGCCCGAAGGCGCGCGCGTGCTCGACCTCGGCTGCGGCGACGGCGCCCTGCTCGACCTGCTGCAGCGCGAACGCGGCTGCACCGGCTACGGCGTCGAGATCGCCGACGGCAACGTGCTGCAATGCGTGCGCCGCGGCGTCGACGTGATCCAGCTCAACCTCGACGAGGGCCTCGCGATGTTCGACGACGCCTCCTTCGACGTCGTGCTGCAGATCGACACCCTGCAGCACCTGCGCAATGCCGAGGTGATGCTGCGCGAGACCGCGCGCGTGGGCCGCATCGGCATCGTCGCCTTTCCCAACTTCGCCCACTGGCCGAACCGGGTCAGCATCGCGCGCGGCCGCATGCCGGTGACGCGCAGGCTGCCCTATCAGTGGTACGACACGCCCAACATCCGGGTCGGCACCTTCAAGGACTTCGAGGTGCTGGCGCGCAAGAACCGGCTGCACGTGCTCGATGCCTTCGGCCTGCAGGAAGGCCACGAGGTGCGCTGGCTGCCCAATGCGCGTGCCAGCACCGCGGTCTTCAAGTTCGAGCGGGAATAGGCGGGCGAGGCCATGCCGTTCACTCTCGCCGCTGCGCGCCACAGCGAGCTGATCGTCAAGAAGAGCCGTTTCATCGGCTGCGTGCAGCCGGCGGCCGACCGGGCCGGGGCGCAGGCGGTAGTCCAGGCGCTGCGCGTCGAACACCCGGCGGCGGCCCATGTCTGCTGGGCCTTGATGGCGGGCGGGCAGTCCGCGGCCAATGACGACGGCGAGCCCGGCGGCACCGCGGGGCGGCCGATGCTCGAAGTGCTGCGGCACCACGATCTCGACGGCGTGCTCGCCACGGTGGTGCGCTACTTCGGTGGCGTCAAGCTCGGTGCCGGCGGACTCGTGCGGGCCTACACCGACAGCATCGCGCAGACGCTGATCGATGCCCCGCTGGTGCCGCGCGTTCGCCAGCGCACGCTGCACTGCGCGGTGCCCTATGCACTCGAAGGCCTGCTGCGGCGCGAACTCGCGGCCGCCGATGCGACGCTGGACCAGGTGCGCCATGAAGGCCTCGTGCACGCCGACTTCCGCTTGCCCGAGCCGAACGCGGCGGCCTTCATCGCCCGGCTCGACGATGCCACGCAGGGACGCGCCGCGTGGCTGCAGCCTTGAGCGGGCAAGTTGCCGATCTTTCACCGGGCGTGGCCGCAAACAGAAGGCGAAAGTTCGCGATTCACCGCCGAGCCCGATTTATTCAGTTACGCCTCTTGCGCAATGAAGTGCGGTGAGGCGAAATGTCGTTCTTACGATAGACGTTTTGAGGAGCTACCCATTGGCCACACAGTCCCCCTTCTTCGGTAAACGCGATCGCGAAGCCGAAAGTCTTACTTCCCGTCCCGCGCCGCTGATGGGTTCGAACACCAATCTCTCGGGCACGCCGGTCAATCCGTCGACGCTCACGACCCAGGCCGCCAACGCCGCCGCCAGCGTCGCCAAGGAAGGCGGCAGCAAGCTCACCGTCGGCCCCAACATCAAGCTCAAGGGCGTCGAGATCACGGATTGCGACACGCTGGTGGTCGAAGGCCTGGTCGAAGCCACCATGGATTCGCGCGTCATGCAGATCGCCGAACAAGGTGCCTTCAAGGGCTCGGCCGAAATCGACATCGCCGAGATCCGCGGCCTGTTCGACGGCAACCTGACGGTGCGCGAAAAGCTCGTGATCCACTCGACCGGCAAGGTCACCGGCAAGATCCGCTACGGCAAGATCGTCGTCGAAGAAGGCGGCCAGCTGTCGGGCGAGATCAGCTTCGGCACCTCGGCCGCGTCGGGCAGCGCTGCCAAGCCCGCCGCGACCCTGCAAGCCGCGGCCTGAGCGCCGGCCCCGCGGGGCCTCAGCCCAACCGTTCGATCAAGGCACTCGCAGCCGCGGGTGCCTTTTCTTTTGCGCCGTTGATGAAGAAGACGAACACGTCGCGGGCCTTGCCGGCCTTCGGCGCGCCGTCCTCGACATGCGGCAGCGCCGCCGGCGTCTGGCCTGCGGCCCAGGTGCGCGCACGCTTGGCCCAGGCATCGAGCGCCTTCGGCGCGTAGCCGGTCTTCTGGGCCGCGTCGCTGTTCATGAGCCGCGCGTAGGCGAAGTCGCCCGTCAGGTCGGCGAACGACGGAAACTTGTCCGAGTCGGTGAACACGGTCGCCACCTTGTGCTTGCGCGCGAGCGCGAGGTACTCGGGCGCCTTGAAGCTCTCGTGCCGGACGTCCATCACGTGGCGCAGCGCGCGGCTGCCCGCCTTCTTCGGCAGCAGCGCCAGGAAGCCCGCGAAGTCTTCGGCGTCGAAGGCCTTGGTCGGCATGAACTGCCAGACGATCGGCCCGAGCTTGTCGCCGAGCTCCTCGATGCCGCTGTCGATGAAGCGCGCGATCGACTCGCCGGCGGTCGCGAGCAGCTTGCGGTTGGTCGCGAAGCGCGAGGCCTTGAGCGAGAACATGAAGCCCTCCGGCGTCTCGTCGTGCCATTTCTTGAAGCTGGCCGGCTTCATGGTGCTGTAGTAGGTGCCGTTGACCTCGATCGCCGTGAGCTGCCGGCTGGCGTAGCTCAGCTCCTGGGCGTGAGGCAGCTTGGCCGGGTAGAAGTTGTCGCGCCAGGGCTCGTAGGTCCAGCCGCCGATGCCGACCCGGATGCGCGGCGGGGTCGATGGAGAGTCCTTGTCGGTGCGCGCGCTCATGGCTGGCCTCGGTCGCTGTGGCGAAGCCCGCATTTTGATCGCAACCGGCGCGGCGGCGCCATCCGGGCACGAGGCGGCAAGACGCACTAACATCGTCGTCCCGATCCCGCGGAGAACTCCATGAACGCCCCCCTCCACCGTGAAATCCCGGCCGGACTGCTCGACGCCGGCCGCGCACTGGCCGATGTCTCGTCCCAATGGGACCGCGACATCGTCAAGCAGCTCAGCGACTACATCGCCATCCCCGCCAAGTCGCCGGGCTTCGACCAGGACTGGTCGCGCAACGGCCACCTCGAAACCGTGCTGCGCAACGCGGCCGCCTGGGTCGAAGCCCAGAAGGTCGAAGGCCTCCGGCTCGAGATCGTGCGCCTCGAAGGCCGCACGCCGGTGCTGTTCTTCGAAGTGCCCGCCAGCGGCACCGACATGAAGGAGACCGTGCTGATGTACGGCCACCTCGACAAGCAGCCCGAGTTCACCGGCTGGCGCAACGACCGGGGCCCGTGGACGCCCAAGTACGAGAACGGCCTGCTCTATGGCCGCGGCGGCGCCGACGACGGCTACGCGGTCTATGCCAGCGTGGCGGCGCTGCAGGCGCTCAAGGCCCAGGGCGCGGCCCATCCGCGGATCGTCGGCCTGATCGAGACCTGCGAGGAATCCGGCTCCTACGACCTGCTGCCGTATGTCGACGCGCTGCGCCCGCGCCTGGGCGAGGTGTCGCTCGTCATCTGCCTCGATTCGGGCGCCGGCAACTACGACCAGCTCTGGCTCACGACCTCCCTGCGCGGCATGGCCAGCGGCACGCTCAAGGTCGAGATCCTGACCGAAGGCATCCATTCCGGCGATGCCTCGGGCCTGGTGCCGTCGAGCTTCCGCATCATGCGGCAGGTGCTCGACCGCCTCGAGGACAGCAAGACCGGCCGGCTGCTGCCCGAGAGCTTCCACTGCGAAGTGCCCGCCGAACGCCTCGCCCAGGCGCGCGCCACCGCCGCGATCCTCGGCGAGGAGGTCTACAAGCGCTTTCCGTGGGCGCACTACGACTGCGGCGGTTCGACCACCTTCGCCCTGCCGACCACCACCGACCCGCTGGAAGCCCTGCTCAACCGCACCTGGAAGCCGACCTTGTCGGTCACCGGCGCCGAGGGCTTCCCGGCGCTGAAGGACGCCGGCAACGTGCTGCGCCCCTACACCGCCTTCAAGCTCTCGCTGCGCCTGCCGCCGCTGGTCGATGCCGACCAGGCGGTGCAGCAGCTCAAGCAGCTGCTCGAGGACAACGCGCCGTACCAGGCCAAGGTCACGTTCGACAGCGGCGGCGGCGCCACCGGCTGGAACGCGCCCGAGACCACCTCCTGGTTCGAACGCGCGCTGAACGCCGCTTCGCAAGCCCATTTCGGCGCCGACTGCGGCTACATCGGCCAGGGCGGGACGATCCCGCTCATGAACATGCTGAGCCAGGGCTTCCCGAAGGCGCAGATGATGGTGTGCGGCGTGCTGGGCCCGAAGAGCAACGCCCACGGCCCGAACGAATTCCTGCACGTGCCCTATGCGAAGAAGCTGACGGCCGCGGTGGCCGAGGTGATCGCCGCGCTGCCGGTCGCCCGCAGCGCCGCCGCTTGACGACCCTGCGCACGCCCGACGGCGAGACGCTCGCGCTGCACGACTGGCCGCTGGCGGCCGGTGCGGCCCGGGCTGTCGTCCTGTTGGTGCACGGCCTGGGCGAGCACGCGGGGCGCTATGGCCCGCTCGCCGAGCGGCTCAACGCCTGGGGCTTCGCGGCGCGCGCCGCCGACCACCACGGGCATGGCGGATCGAGCGGCGCCCGCGGCGGCCTGCCGACCCCGGCCCGGCTGCTCGACGACCTGGCGCTGGTGATCGACGACACCCGCAATGCCTTCCCCGGATTGCCGCTGGTGCTGCTCGGCCACAGCCTGGGCGGCCTGGTGGCGGCCAGCGCCGTGGCGCGCGGGCTGCGAAAGATCGACGCGCTGGTGCTGTCCTCACCGGCGCTCGACGCCGGACTCAGCGCCTTCCAGAAGCTGCTGGTCGCCACCTTGTCGCGCGTGGCACCCGGCCTGCGCGTGGGCAACGGGCTCGAACTCGACTTCCTCTCGCACGCGCGCCCGGTGGCCGAGGCCTACCGGGCCGATCCGCTGTGCCACGACCGCATCGGCGCCCGGCTGGCACGCTTCCTGGCCGACGAGGGCACTGCCGTGCTGGCGGCGGCGCCTGGCTGGCAGGTGCCCACCTTGCTGCTCTATGCCGGCGACGATCGGCTGGTGAACCCGGCTGGCAGCCGGGCCTTCGCCGATGCGGCGCCGCCGCCGATCGTCCGCAGCCACTGCTTCCCGGCGCTCTACCACGAGATCTTCAACGAGCGCGATGCCGAACCGGTGTTCGACGCCCTGCGGGCCTGGCTCGATGCCCGCTTCCCGATCGGCTAGGCCGCGGCGGCGGCGCGGCGGCGGTATCGCGCCAGCCACAGCAGAGCGGCGCCGGTCAGCAGCACCGGCAGCAGCGATCCCAGGTTGAGCAGCCGCCAGCCCTGGGTCGTGACCAGCACGCCCGACGCGAACGAACTCAGCGCCAGTGTCGCGAAGATGCAGAAGTTGAGCGCACCCTGCGCGCGGTCGCGCTCCTCGGGGGTGTAGGCCGTGAGCGAGAGCGTGGTGCTGCCCGTGAAAAGGAAGTTCCAGCCGACGCCGAGCAGGAACAGCGCGATCAGGAACTGGTGCAGGTCCACGCCCGACAGCGCCACCGCGATGCAGCCCAGGTTGAGCGCCAGCCCCACGCCCATGACCGGCAGCACGCCGAGCCTGCGGATCAGGTGGCCGGTGAAGAAGCCCGGCGCGAACATGCCGATCACGTGCCACTCGAGCACCAGGGCGACGTCCTCGAAGGGCAGGCTGCAGACCTGCATGGCGATCGGGGTCGCGGCCATCAGCAGGTTCATGACGCCGAAGCCGAGCGCGCCCGCCACGGCGGCCACGATGAACACCGGCTGGCGTGCCAGCACGGCCAGCGGACGCCCGCCCTGCGCCGCGGAACGGGCCGCCAACAGCGGGAATTCGATGAACTGCATCAGCACCAGCGACAGCAGCGCTACCCCCGCCAGGGCCAGGTAGGCGCCGGCGAAGGGCACCGCGAACCAGTGGCGCGTGACGGCGGCCAGGTTCGGGCCCGCCACCGCGCCGAGCAGGCCGCCCGCCATCACGAGCGAGACCGCCTTTTCGCGCCATTCGGGCCGCGCGAGCTCGGCCGCGGCGAATCGGTAGAGGCTGGCGTTGGCGTTGTAGTAGCCCGCCACCACGGTGGCCGCGCACAGCAGCCAGAACTCTTGCCAGACCGCGGCCTGGGCGCACAGCAGCGCCGACCCGAAGGCCACCGCGATCCCGATCTGGAACGAGCGCCGCCGCCCCCAGCGCTGCTGGGTGCGTGCCACCAGCCCCGTGGCCAGCGCGCCGCCCACAACGTAGCCCATCACCGGCAAGGTCGCCATCCAGCCGCGCGGCGCCAGCGCGAGCCCGACCAGGCCGTTGATGGCGATGAAGGTGACGTTGTTCGTGAGGAACAGGCCTTGGCAGATGGCGAGCAGCCAGAGATTGCGGTTCATGGGCCTGGGGGGTGAAGGAGGAGGTCCGTTCTATCACGGCCTACCGCCGCATCGCGCCAAAGAAAAGGCGCCTTGCGGCGCCGTTCGATCTCGAAGTCGAGGCGGATCTTTCGCTAGCTTTTCTGGAGCAGTCCGCTCAACGACGACAGCAGGTCGTCGTTCGTGCCCAGCCCTTCGGCCGGCACCTGGCCCTTGGGCGTGAGATGGTCGATCAGCGTCGGCAGCAGGGTGGCCAGCAGGGGCAGCAAGGTCGCGCTGTTGATGCCGAGCTTCTGGGCGATGCCGGAGATCGCATCGCTGCCCAGCACGTCCTGCAGCTGCCCGCCCGAGATCGGCGCGTTCTCGCCCTTGCCGACCCAGGAGCCGATGACGTCCCCCATGCCGGCCTGTTCGAACTTGGAGACCAGCCCGCCCAGGCCGCCATGCTCGCCGTTGTTGGCGAGCAGGCCGCCGAGCGCGCCGGCCAGGCCGCCGAGGTTGCCCGCCGAGCCGCCCGCGCCGCCGAGCAGCGCGCCGAGATCACCGAGCCCGCCGCCGCCCTGAGGCTGCTGCTGCGCGCCGCCGAGCACCTGACCGAGTACCGAATCGAGCAATCCCATGATGGGCTCCTGAATGTGGAAGGGTGGAACGAGGGCTACCGGGTTCGCGGCGGGCGCCGGGCCAGCAGGGGTTCGCTCACGCCCTGCACGCCGACCAGCCCGAGCACGGTCACCAGGGCATTCTGCGCGCCCTGCCAGGCGTCTGTCACGTCGATCCATTCGGACAACGCGTGAAAGCCCCCGGTCTTGCCGCCGGTGCCGATCGTGATCGCCGGGATGCCGAGCGACATCGGCACGTTGGCGTCGGTGCTGGCGCCCACCAGCAGCGTGCGGTGGCCGAAGGCGGCGTTCGAGCGCACGACCGCCTCGACGATCACCGAATCGGCCGGGGTGCGCCCGCCGGGCCGGTCGCCGATCAGCCGGGTCGACGCGCTCAGCGTGCTCACGTTCCAGCGCTTGTTCTCCGCCGCCACCGCCTCGTCGATGGCCGCCAGCACCTTCTTCTCGGTGTCCAGCAGCGGACCCATTTCGTCGGAGCGGATGTCGACCGTCATGCGCGCGTCGGGCGCGATGGTGTTGACGGAAGTGCCGCCGGCGACGGTGCCGACCGTGAAGGTGGTCCGCGGCGAGGCCGGGGTTTCGATGTCGGCGATCCGGGCGATCGCGCGCCCCATGCCATGGACCGCGCTCGGCACCTGGCCGAAGGCGCCGTAGCTGTGGCCGCCGGGGCCCTTGAATGTCACTTCGTAGCGGTGGCTGGCGGTGCCGAGCACCAGCACCGTGCCGTCGGCCGCCGGCTCCAGCCCGACCATGCCGTCGATGTCGAGGTGGTCGCGAAAGATGGCCTTCATGCCGCGCAGGTTGCCCAGTTCCTCCTCGCCCACGTTGCCCACGAAGATCAGGTCGCCGACGGTGCGCACCTGCTGGTCGTTGAGCACCTTGAGCCAGGACAGCAGCACCGACAGGGCGCGCGTGTCGTCCGAAATGCCGGGCGCGTGGAGCCGCCCGTCGCGCTCTTTCACGCGCACGTCGGTGCCGGCCGGAAAGACGGTGTCAAGATGGGCCGAGACCAGCAGCCGCGGGCCGTTGCCGCTGCCCTTGCGCACGCCGATCACGTTGCCTTCGGCGTCGATCCGGGCGTCGGCGAGGCCCAGCGCCTTCATGCGGGCCAGGAACGCCTCCGCGCGCCGCTGTTCCTTGAAGGGCGGCGCCTCGATCTCGGTGAGCATCCGCAGGTCTTCGATCGAACGCTCGTGGTCGGCCTTCACGGCATCGAGCAGCTTGCGCACCGCGGGCGCGGCCAGCAGTTGCGCATAGACCTGGTCGACCACCGGGCGGACGTAGGTCGGCGTCGGCGCCACCGCGGCGTTCTGGGCCCGGGCGCCACCGAAGGCCAGGGCGGCCACGGCCAGGACCACGAGGGCGGTGGCGGACCGCCGGTTCGGCCCTGTCGAGCGTGGTGCCATCGTCAGCCCCCGGCCAGCCCGACCAGCGCGGCCAGCGCCGCGGTTTCGGCGCGCAGCACGCGCGGGCCGAGCGTCAGCGGTGCAAAGCCCTGCGCGAGCGCGGCTTGTTCCTCGGCCGCGCTCAGGCCGCCCTCGGGCCGCTCAGCACCCAGGCGCCGCGCTGCAGATCCTGTGCGGCCCCGGCGACGCCGCGGGTGCCGGCTGCCAGGCTCAGGATGAAGCGCGTGGCGTCGCCCAGCGGTGCGTCCAGCCAGGCGCCGAAAGTCCGCACCGGATGGATCACCGGCACGCGGTTGCGCCCGCACTGCTCGCAGGCCGCGATCGCGATCGCTTCCCAGTGGGTCCGCTTCTTGTCGGCGCGCTCGCTGTTGAGCCGCAGCACGCCGTGCGCGGTCATCAGGGGCTGGATGCCGGCCACGCCGAGTTCGGTGGCCTTCTCGACCAGCCAGTCCATGCGTTCGTTGGCCGGCATGCCGACCGCCAGTTGAATGGCATGCGGCGCCTCACGCTCGACAGCCGCGTGCGCGCCGACCTGCACCGAGACCTCGCTGCGGCCCATGCGCTCGACGGTCGCGGCGTATTCGCCGCCGAGGCCGTCGAACAGCGTGAGCGCATCGCCCGGCTGCATCCGCAGCACCTGCACGTGACGCGCGGCGCCCGCCGGCAGCACCAGCGCGCTGTCGGCGGCCAGCGCCGACTCGCAGTGGAAACGCGCCGTCACATGCGTCCGTAGGCAAAGCCGCTCAGGGCCTGCGTGCCTTCGATCTCGTCGATCACGCGCAGCAGCGGCGTCAGCTCGCGGTAGCGCCCGGCGGTGGCCCGGATGTAGGCGATGAAACGCGGTGTGTCGGCCAGGTACTTCGGCTTGCCGTCGCGCAGGGTCAACCGGGCGAAGATGCCCGCCACCTTCAGGTGGCGCTGCAGGCCCATCCATTCGACCGCCCGGTAGAAGGCGCCGAAGTCCGCATCGACCGGCAGGCCGGCCTTGCGGGCCCGCTCCCAGTAGCGCACCGTGACGTCGAGCACGAACTCCTCGTCCCAGCTCAGGAAGGCATCGCGCAGCAGGCTCGCGATGTCGTAGGTGACCGGCCCGTACACCGCATCCTGGAAGTCCAGCACGCCGAGCGCATCGTCGTCGCCGACCATCAGGTTGCGCGGCATGAAGTCGCGGTGGACGTAGACCGGCGCGGCCGCGAGGTTGTTCTCGACGATGGCCTTGAAGCTGCGCTCCAGGCGCTCCTTCAGCTTGCCTTCGACCGCGACGCCGCGATGGCGCGCGATGTACCAGTCGGGGAACAGCGCCAGTTCGCGTTCCAGCAGCGCCCGGTCGTAGGGCGGCAGCACGCCGGGCCTGGACGCCAGTTGCCAGCGGATCAGGGCATCGATGGCCTGGTCGTAGAGCGGCCGTGCCGCCGCGGGGTCGGCCGGATCGATGACATCCAGCATCGTCTGCCGGCCGAGGTCGTCGAGCAGCAGGAAGCCGTCGGCCGGATCCCATTCGAGCACCTGCGGCGCGCGCACGCCGGCCTCGGCCATCAGCTGGGCGACCTGCACGAAAGGCGCGCTGTTCTCCTGCGCGGGCGGCGCGTCCATCACGATCCGGGTCGGCGCGCCGGCGCTCGCATCGACGCGGAAATAGCGCCGGAAGCTGGCGTCGGCCGAGGCCAGGCGCACGCTCGCGGGCAGCAGATGGTGGCGATCGGAAATGCGCGCCATCCATTGCTGGAAGGCGCTGGCGCGGGCCGTGTCGCCCCAGGCCGGTGCTTCGGGACGGGGGGCGGCGGCGGCGGACGGTGGCAGGGGGGCTGTCATGGATAATCGATTCTACAAATCCGCCTGGCGCGGAGCTCCGCAACCCGTCGGCCCGAGTCGCCGCCTTCCCCCTCCCAGACGAAATTTGTCCCGTACCGATGCCTGACCTGAACCGAGCCGCCCGGCGCCGGTGCCGCCCGCCCTTGCCCCTGGCGCTGCTGTCGCTGGCGCTGCTGCATGCGCAGGGCGCATCGGCACAGGATGCAGACCTCGACCGGCCGCTCGTCCTCAAGCGCACGCCGCAGCTCGCGGAGACCATCCCGCCCCTCCTGCGCAGCCAGCTGCCGACCTTCGTCGACGGCGACAAGATCTCCGGCCGGCCCGACCTCGAGACCGTGGTCGAGGGGAACGCAACCCTGCGCCGCGGCGATCTGTCGCTGCGCGCCGACCGGCTCGAGTACTACCAGCCCGACGACCGCGCCCGCGCCACCGGCAACGTGCGCATCAACCAGGCCGGCAACGAGTACGAAGGCCCCGAGGTCGAGCTCAAGATCGAGACCTTCGAGGGCTTCTTCAACAAGGCCCGCTACCGCTTCCTGGCGACCGGCGGCCACGGCGACGCCGAGCGCATCGACTTCGTCGACAGCAACGTCTCGGTCGCTCGCCGGGCCACCTACACCACCTGCCGGCCGGAGGACTATCCGGGCTGGATGCCGGCCTGGCTGCTGAGCGCCGCCACCCTCACCACCGACACCGAGGACAACGTCGGCGTCGCCACCAACGCGCGGCTGACCTTCATGGGCGTCACCACGCCGCCGTTCCCGTCGTTGAGCTTTCCACTCAGCAACGACCGCAAGTCCGGCATGCTGCCGCCGGTCATCGGCATCGACAGCGTCAACGGCATCGACATCACGACGCCGTACTACTGGAACATCGCGCCCAACCGCGACGCCACGCTGTACCCGACGGTGATGAGCAAGCGCGGCATCAACCTCGGCACCGAATTCCGCTACCTGGAAGAGAAGTACAGCGGCGAGATCCGGGCCGACTACATGCCGGACGACCGGCTGCGCGACGGCCGCGACCGCTGGGGCGTCTGGACGCACCATTCGCAGACCTTCGATGCCCAGTACTTCGGCCTCGATTCGCTGGTCGGCTCGCTCGCCATCAACCGCGTGAGCGACGACGACTACTGGCGCGACTTCACCCGCACGCCGTCGCTGACCCAGCGCCTGCTGGCCAACGACGGCTCGGTCAACTGGAGCAAGGGCGACTGGAGCGGCGTCGCCCGGGTGCTGAGCTACCAGACCCTGCAGTACGCACCGGCCCCGATCGTGCCGCCCTACGACCGGATGCCGCAGATCACGGCGAACTACAACAAGTTCGACTGGAACGGCTTCGACTTCTCGCTCAACAACGACTACACCCGCTTCGAGGCCAACCCGCTCGAGCAGGGCGGCCAGCCCAATGGCGAGCGCGTGTTCTCGGTGGCCTCCCTGAGCCGGCCCTTCCTGACGCCGGGCACCTTCGTGATCCCGAAGGTGATGCTGAACGCGACCGCCTACCAGTTCGACGGCCCGCTCCTGACCAACGGGGCGACCCATGCCGACCGCGTGGTGCCGACCTTCAGCCTGGACAGCGGCCTGATCTTCGAGCGCGATGCCAACTACTTCGGCCGCGCCTTCCGCCAGACGCTCGAGCCGCGGGCCTTCTACGTTTACACGCCGTACCGCAACCAGAACTACCTGCCGGTCTACGACACGGCGCAGAACGACTTCAACTTCGCCACCGTCTACACCGAGAACGCGTTCTCGGGCAACGACCGCATCTCCGACAGCAACCTGCTGACCCTGGGCGTGACCACCCGGCTGATCGATTCCGACACCGGCGCCGAAGCCGCCCGCTTCGGCATCGCCCAGCGGCTGCGCTTCGCCGACCAGCTGGTCACCATGCCCGGCGGCGTGCCGGTCATCGACCGCTTCAGCGACCTTCTGCTCGGCGCCCAGATCAACTGGACGCCGAAGTGGAGCGTGGACGGCACGGTGCAGTACAACCCCGACACCCAGACCTCGGCGCGCACCGCGCTCAGCGCCCGCTACAACCCCGGTCCCTACCGGACCGTCAGCGCCGCCTACCGCTACCAGGCCGACACCACGCCCACGTCCAACGACGGCAACCGGTCGGTCGACGTCAGCTGGCAGTGGCCGTTGAACGACCTCTGGGGCGACAAGGGACAGGACCTGGGCCCCGGCAGGGGTCAAGGCGGGGGGCGCTGGTACGCGGTAGGCCGTTTGAACTACAGTCTGGAATCCAGCAAATTGACCGATGGCGTGCTCGGCTTCGAATACGACGGCTGCTGCTGGATCGGCCGCGTGGTGCTGGAACGCGTCTCCACCGGACAAGTCACGGCCAGCACGCGAATCATGTTCCAGCTCGAGCTGGTCGGATTCGCGGCCATCGGCTCGAGCCCGAGACGCACCTTGACACAGAACATCCAGCGCTACACCCCGTTGCGAACCCCGAGCATCGGCCCGAGCCGCTTCACCAATTACGACTGAGATCGAGCTTCGCCATGACACCCATCCGATCCCTCATCACCCTGGCCTGCCTGGCGACCCTGACCGCCACGGTCGGCGCCCAGGGCATCACCGACATCATGCGCGGCAACCAGCGGCTGGGGCCGGCCCCGTTGCCGTCCGAGCCGCGACCGGCCGCCGTGCCGACCCGGCGATCGGCCGAGTACATCGTCGCCCTGGTCAATTCCGAGCCGGTGACCAACACCGAAGTGCAGTCCCGCATGCAGCGCCTGCTGCGGGAAAGCCCCGAAGCCCAGCGCATGCCCCGCCCCGAACTGGCCCGGCTGGTGCTCGAGCGGATCATCAACGAACGGGCCCAATTGCAGCTCGGCAAGGAAAACGGCGTCAAGGTCGACGACCTGGCGGTCGACCAGGCCGAGCAGACCGTGGCCCGGCAAAACCAGATCAGCGTCACCGAGCTGCGCCGCCGGGTGGCGGCGGAGGGCATGTCGCAAGAGCAGTTCCGCCGCGACCTGCGCGACCAGCTGACCCTCACCCGCCTGCGCGACCGCGAGATCGAGGCCAAGGTCAAGATCACCGATGCCGACGTCGACCAGTTCATCAAGGAACAGCGTGCCGGCGCCAACGCGGCCATCGCCGCCAACATCAACATCGCCCAGCTGGTCGTGCTGGTCCCCGAAAGCGCCAGCGACGACGAAGTCGCCAAGGCGCAGCAGCGGGCCCAGGCCCTGGCCCAGCGCGCCCGCGCCGGCGAGGACTTCCCGACGCTGGTGCGCGAGAACTCCGACGCGCCGGACCGCTCCGGCGGCGGCCTCATGGGCACGCGCAGCGCCGACCGCTATCCGGGCCTCTTCGTCGAGGCCACGCAGTCGACGCCGATCGGCGGCATCGCAGGCCCGGTCCGCTCCAGCGTCGGCTTCCACGTGCTCAAGCTGATGGCCAAGTCGCAGCCGGGCGCGAGCGACGCCGTCGTCACGCAGACCGAAGTGCGGCACATCCTGCTGCGCAACGACCCGAAGCGCAGCACCCCCGAAGCGGTGGCCCAGCTGGCCGAGTTCAAGCGCCGGATCCAGGCCGGTACGGCCGATTTCGCCGGCCTGGCGCGCGACAACTCGCAGGACGGCAGCGCCAAGCAAGGCGGCGACCTGGGCTGGTCTCGGCCCGGCATGTTCGTGCCCGAGTTCGAGGAAGTCGTGAATCGGCTGGCACCGGGCGAGATCAGCGATCCGGTCGTCACGCGATTCGGCGTCCACCTGATCCAGGTCCAGGGCCGGCGCGAAGCCAAGCTGAGCCAGGCCGAGCAGCGCGAGGCCGTGCGCGCCGTGCTGCGCGAGAAGAAAGTCGAGCAAGCCACCGAGACCTGGGCCCAGGAAGTGCGCGCCCGCGCCTACGTCGAATACCGCGAGCCGCCGCAGTCATGAAGCCGTTCCAGGGCGCCGGCTCGTGAAGCACGTCGCGCGCAAGCGCTTCGGCCAGCACTTCCTGACCGATGGCGGGATCATCGACGCCATCGTGCGCGAGATCGCGCCGAAGCCCGGCGACGCGATGGTCGAGATCGGGCCGGGCCTGGCGGCCCTGACGCAGCCGCTGGTCGAACGGCTGGGCCGGCTGACGGTGATCGAACTGGACCGCGACCTGGCCCAACGGCTGCGCGGCCACGGTCAGCTCGACGTGGTCGAGTCCGACGTCCTGAAGGTCGATTTCGCCGCCCTGGCTGCCAAGTTCTCGCCGGCGCCCCTGCGCGTCGTGGGCAACCTGCCCTACAACATCTCGACGCCGATCCTGTTCCACCTGCTCGGCTTCGCGCAGCTGGTCGCCGACCAGCACTTCATGCTGCAGAAGGAAGTCATCGACCGCATGGTCGCGCGGCCGGCCACGTCGGACTACAGCCGGCTCAGCGTCATGCTCCAGTGGCGCTACGCGATGGACAACGTGCTGTTCGTGCCCCCCGAGAGCTTCGACCCGCCGCCGCGCGTCGACAGCGCCGTGGTCCGCATGGTGCCGCTGGCCGAGCCGCCGGTGGTCGATGCCGCCCGCCTCGGCGAAATCGTCCAGGTCGCCTTCAGCCAGCGCCGCAAGCTGCTGCGCCACACGCTGGGCCGATGGCTGGACCAGCACGGCTTCGCCGGCCGCTTCGACACCCAGCGCCGAGCGGAAGAGGTGCCGGTGGCCGAATACGTCGCGCTGGCGCAGGCGGCGACACCATGAAAAAAGCCCGTCGGTGACGGGCTCTTGTTCGCAGGGCGCGAGGTCAGGCCGCTGCCAGCCAGTAACCCGCGTTGAAGGGACTGCTCATGCGCAGCGCCAGGGGCGACACGTCGACCAGTTTGTCGGTCGGCATCTTTTCGGCGGCCGGGTCGGTGTTCTGGACGTCGATGCCGGGCGCCGGAGCGACCGCATTGTCCTGCGAAGCCTCGTTCGCCCGTTCTGCTTGGCTGGTGTGTGCAGAACGGGCTACAGAAAAGAATAGAAGCACCTGAACGGTATCTTCCGGTCTCCCCAGTAGTCGGAGGCGTCACGGAAGATGTCCAGCAGCTGCTCGCGCGCTTCCTTGTCGAACTTGGCGTTGGCCGGGATCTGCTCGAGCACGATCACGAAGCCCGGTTGCGGGCCCGATTTGTGCAAGGGATCCGTCATGCAGTCGTACAACGCGTCGAAGTTCTTGCCGAAGTGCTGCGGGAAGGTGAATTGCTGGGCAATCAGGTCAAGCACGTCCTGCTTGCTCTGGGCGTTGCCCAGGTTCGCATACAGGAAATGCTGACCGGCCGCATGCGCCGCTTCCTGCAGGTCGTTCACGCGGAAGGCGCGAATCGACTGCACGATGTTGGGTCGCACTGCACGAAGGGATAAGGTCATCTCCGCTGGTCTTTCCGTGGTTGTCGTCGTCGTCATTTCTTCAGGACGCCTTGCAGCGCCGCTCCAATTCAGTTGCTCGCTCATGGCACGATCCGCCGAAAGCTCGCGTAGTGGTCTGCCGTATACCAGCAGGCCGATGGCGTCGTGCGCTCGCCTCCACAGACGATGCGCCTGGCGCCACGATCACGCGAACCGGGCGTATCGACCGTGTATTCTCGGTAGTGGCCTCGCCGTTCCTGCGGCAGCAGGCGTTCGCGGTTGCCGAACACCGTGCCGTCTTTCTCGTGCCGGAAAGGACCACCGTTCAAAATGGCCCCGTAGGTACGCTGGCCTTGCACCGGCAGTTCGGCCAGCGCGACCGATTCCTGTGCCGGCGTGCCGGCGCGGGTGCCGAACCATTCGCGAGCCTGGACTCCCGTCGTCAGGGCTACCAGCAACACGCCAGTGAGCGCAAACTTGGAAACCGGGGACGAGATCGGGGCGTCAGCCGCCATGGAGCACCAGAAGGAAAAGAGCGAGAACCGAACCGGGGGTCGACCGACGGCCACACACTCCGCAGTGTCGCCTTGGGGTTAACCCGCAAATTCAAGCCCGCAAGTGTGCACCAGGGACGCGCAAATAGCAAGCGCCTGCTCAATCTTTGAGCAGGCGAAAGGGGCAAGCGATCGTTTTGAAGTTAGCGATCGCTATCGAAAAGTGGCTTATCGTTCGGCGTTGGCGTCCGCCACGGTCAAAGCTGTCATATTGACGATCCGGCGCACCGTGGCGCTGGGCGTCAGGATGTGCACGGGTTTGGCCGCGCCCAGCAGGACCGGGCCGATCGCGATGTTGCCGCCAGCCGCCGTCTTCAGCAGGTTGTAGGAGATGTTGGCGGCGTCGATGTTAGGGAACACCAACAGGTTGGCGTTGCCGGCCAGGGCGCTGTGGGGCATGACCTGGTCGCGCTGCTTGCCGTCGAGCGCCACGTCGCCGTGCATTTCGCCGTCGACTTCCAGCCAGGGCGCCTGGACCCGCAGCAGATCCAGCGTGCGCCGCATCTTGACCGCGCTGGGCTGGTTGCTGGTGCCGAAATTCGAATGCGACAGCAGCGCCGCCTTCGGTTTCAGGCCGAAGCGCATCATCTCCTCGGCCGCCATGGTCGTGATTTCGGTCAGTTCCTCGGGCGTCGGGTCGTAGTTGACGTGGGTGTCGACCAGGAACACCTGGCGGTCCGGCAGCAGCAGGCCGTTCATGCAGGCGTAGATCGGCAGGTCCTGCGGTGTGCTGGCGCAGCCGCCCGGGCGCTTGCCGATCACCTGGTCGATGTGGTGCAGGTGGATCGCCGTCGTGCCCCAGGTGCCGCAGATGAGGCCGTCGACCTCGCCCTTGTGCAGCAGCATCGAGCCGATCAGCGTCAGGCGGCGGCGCATCTCGATCTTGGCGGTCTGCACCGTCGTGCCCTTGCGCTCGGTCATCCGGTGGTAGGTCTGCCAGAAGTCGCGGTAGCGATGGTCCTGCTCGACGTTGACGACGTCGTAGTCGAGTTCTTCCTTGAGCCTGAGGCCGAACTTCTCGATCCGCTGCGCGATGATCGCCGGCCGGCCGATCAGCGTCGGCCGGGCGATGCCCTCGTCGACCACGATCTGGGCCGCGCGCAGCACGCGCTCTTCCTCGCCTTCGCTGAAGGCAACGCGCTTCTTCGGCGCCCGCTTGGCGGCATCGAAGATCGGCTTCATCATGCTGCCGGAGGTGTAGACGAAGGTCTGCAACTTGTCGCGGTAGGCGTCCAGGTCGGTGATCGGGCGCAGCGCCACGCCGCTGTCGGCCGCGGCCTTGGCGACCGCGGGCGCGATCTTCATCATCAGCCGCGGATCGAAGGGCTTCGGGATCAGGTACTCGGGCCCGAAGCTGAGCTTCTCGCCCGCATACGCCGCGGCCACGCGCTCGCTCTGCTCGGCCTGCGCCAGCTCGGCGATGGCATGCACGGCCGCGACTTCCATCTCGTCGGTGATGGTGGTGGCGCCGCAGTCCAGCGCGCCGCGGAAGATGTAGGGGAAGCACAGGACGTTGTTGACCTGGTTCGGGTAGTCGGTGCGTCCGGTGGCCATCACCACGTCGTCGCGCACCGCGTGCGCGTCTTCCGGCGCGATCTCGGGGCTCGGGTTGGCCAGCGCGAAGATCACCGGCTTGGCCGCCATCTTGGCGACCATCGCGGGCTTCAGCACGCCGCCGGCCGACAGGCCGAGGAACACGTCGGCGCCTTCGATGATGTCGTTCAGGCTGCGCGCGTCGGTCTTTTGCATGTACTGGCGCTTGTCGTCGTCCATCAGCTCGGTGCGGCCTTCGTAGACCACGCCGGCGAGGTCGGTCACGAAGACGTTCTCGCGCTTCAGCCCGACCTTCAGCAGCAGGTTCAGGCAGGCCAGCGCCGCGGCGCCCGCGCCCGAGGTGACGAGCTTGACCTGGCCGATGTCCTTGCCGACCACCTTCAGGCCGTTGAGCATCGCGGCCGCCACCGTGATCGCGGTGCCGTGCTGGTCGTCGTGGAAGACCGGGATCTTCATGCGCTTGCGCAGCTCGCGCTCGACGTAGAAGCAGTCCGGCGCCTTGATGTCCTCGAGGTTGATGGCGCCGAAGGTCGGTTCCAGCGCGGCGATCACCTCGACCAGCTTGGCCGGGTCCTTTTCGTCGATCTCGATGTCGAAGACGTCGACGCCGGCGAACTTCTTGAACAGCACGCCCTTGCCTTCCATCACCGGCTTGGAGGCCAGCGGCCCGATGTCGCCGAGTCCCAGCACGGCGGTGCCGTTGGTGATGACGCCGACCAGGTTGCCGCGGGCCGTGTACTTGAAGGCGTTGACCGGGTCCTTGACGATCTCCTCGCAGGGCGCTGCCACGCCGGGCGAGTAGGCCAGCGCCAGGTCGCGCTGGTTGACCATCTGCTTGGTGGCCGCGATCGAGATCTTGCCCGGGACCGGATGCTCGTGGTACTCGAGCGCGGCGCGGCGCAGTTCGGCGCGCTTGTCTTCGGGCGTGGGGATCTGCGAAGTCGAATCGGACATTGGGCCGTGCCTCCTAGGACGCTTCTTGTAAAGGGCGCCGATTGTAGACCTCGATCCCTACGCCCTGCGGCGCGCACGGCTGTGAATCGTCCGGCTCGGCCAAAGACGGAAAACGGCTGTTGCTATCTTTTCTTCTTATTCTTCCTATTCAAATTAGTAGTAGTAGTAAGGGCGGGCCTGCGTTGTGGACAGCCGCATTTTTTTCATTGCCGACAACGACTTGCGGCAGCCCGCTGGCTGTGCGCAGGCGCGCTTCTCTGCTGTCGCGCCGAGGCGAACAACTTCGGCCACGCCCGCCGGCCTGTGGACAAGTGCCTGGTTGTGCCGGAACTGTCCCCAGGGTTGTCCTTCGGCCGCTGTGGCAATATGCCCGCCACAGAAACCCCTTCGACGAGGAGCCGGCATGGCGCTGATGGATTTCATCAAGAAGCAGTTCATCGACATCATTCAATGGACGGAGTCCGGCGACGGCACGCTGGCCTGGCGCTTCCCGATGGCCGACATGGAGATCCAGAACGGGGCGTCGCTGACCGTGCGCGAGTCGCAGGTCGCGGTGTTCGTCAACGAGGGCCAGGTGGCCGACGTCTTCGGCCCCGGCCTCTACAAGCTGACGACGCAGACGCTGCCGGTCCTGACCTACCTCAAGAACTGGGACAAGCTCTTCGAGTCGCCCTTCAAGAGCGACGTCTATTTCTTCAGCACCCGCCAGCAGGTCGACCAGAAGTGGGGCACGCCGCAGCCGATCACGGTGCGCGACAAGGACTTCGGCGCCGTGCGGCTGCGCGCCTTCGGCAACTACAGCTTCCGCATCGGCGACGCCAAGCTGTTCCACACCGAGATCTCGGGCACGCGAGAGCTCTACACGGTGGCCGACATCGACGGCCAGCTGCGCGGCCTGCTGCTGCAGAACATCAGCAACGCGATCGCCGGCAGCGGGGTGCCGTTCCTCGACCTGGCGGCCAACCAGGTCCAGTTCGCCGAGGCGCTGGCCAAGCAGCTGGTGCCGGAGTTCGCCAAGCTGGGGATCCAGCTCGAGACGATCACGGTGCAGAACGTCTCGCTGCCCGAAGAACTGCAGAAGATCCTCGACCAGAAGATCGGCATGGGCATGGTCGGCAACGACATGGGCAAGTTCATGCAGTACCAGACCGCGCAGGCGATCCCGAAATTCGCCGAGGGCGCGGGCGGCGGTGGCGGCATCGCGGGCGACGCGATGGGCCTCGGCGCGGGGGTCGCGCTGGGCCAGGTGCTGGCGCAGAACTTGTCGCAGGGGCTGCAGGCACAGCCGGCCGCGGCCCAGCAGCAGCCGGCGGTGGCCGTGGTGAATCCGGCCGACGTGATGACCACGCTCGAGAAGCTCGGTGAGCTCAAGGCCAAGGGCATCCTCACGCAGGAAGAATTCGACGCCAAGAAGGCGGAGCTGCTGAAAAAGCTGGTGTGAGCGCGAGCGGCAGCCAGCGCTACTACCGCGCGCCCTGCCCCGGTTGCGGCGCGCCGGTCGAATTCCGATCGGCGCAGTCGACCCACGCCGTCTGCCCGTATTGCCAGAGCACCGTGGTGCGCCAGGGCGAAACCCTGGCGCGCACCGGCAAGATGGCCGAGCTGTTCGACGACTTCAGCCCGCTGCAGCTGTTTGCGGCCGGCCGCGTCGACGGCCAGCCCTTCACGCTGGTCGGCCGGCTCCAATACAGCTACGCCGGCGGCCGCTGGACCGAGTGGATCGCGGCACTCGACGGCGAGCGCACAGGCCTGCTGAGCGAGGACAACGGCGCCTTCGTGTTCGCGCTGCCGATCGAACTGCAGCGTGCGGCGCCGCCGGCGGCCGAGCTGCGGGTGGCTGCGACGACGGCCTTCAACGGCCGGAACTACACCGTGGCCTCGAACGAGCAGGTGGCGCTGGTCTCGGCCCAGGGCGAGCTGCCGCGATTGCCCGAACTCGGCCGTCGGTTCGCGGTGGTGGAGCTTCGCAACGACCAGGGGCAGGTGCTGAGCCTCGACTACGACACCGATCCCCCGGGCGCCTACCTCGGCCGGTCGGTGCGGCTCGAAGACCTGCAGCTCACGGGCCTGCGCGACGAATCGGCCAAGGAAGAAAAGGGCCGCAGCTTCAACTGCCCGAACTGCGGCTCGCCGGTGACGGTCCAGCTGGCCGACAGCAAGAGCATCACCTGCCGGTCTTGCAACGAGATCATCGACCTGACGCAAGGCATCGGCGGCGAGCTGCGCCATGCGGCCCAGCACGAACCGGTGCAGCCGCTGATCGCGCTCGGCAGCATCGGCCAGCTCCAGGGCGCCGACTGGCAGGTGGTCGGCTTCCAGCACCGGATGGGCGTGGCGCCTGGCGACGACGAGCATTTCGGCTGGAGCGAGTACCTGCTCTACAACAAGAAGCGCGGCTTCAGCTTCCTGGTCGATGCCGAAGACGGCTGGAGCCTCGTGAAGCCGACCACCGGCGCGCCGACGATGGCCGAGAGCGGCGCCCGCGCGACCTACCTGGGCAAGGTCTACCTGCAGCAGTACGCCTACAACGCCGAGACCGGCTACGTGGCGGGCGAGTTCTACTGGCAGGTCGAGCGTGGACAGAAGACCTTCAACCGCGATTTCGCCAGCGGCGGCGCGCTGCTGTCGATGGAGCGCTCGGCCAACGAGCTGACCTGGTCGTCCGGCAACCGGATCGACAGCGCGGCCGTCGCGGCGGCGTTCAAGCTCGAACGCAAGAAGGACATGTTCAAGCGCAGCGACGTGCTGCCGGTGAGCGCGGCGTCCGGCCTGGGCTGCGGCACCATCGTGCTGATCGTGGTGGTGATCATCGTGCTGCTGATCATCCTGAGCACCTGCAGCGGCGGCAGCGGCTCCGGCGGCTCGCGCAGCGCGGGCGGGTCGTATGGCGGCTATTCGAGTGGCGGCGGCCACAAGTGACATTTTTTTGGAGGTTCTCATCATGGGAATTGAATGGTTGAAGCCGGACGTGATCTTCGGATCGCTGCTCTACGCGGTGATCGGCTTGGCGGTCTTCTGGCTGGCCTTCCGGCTCATCGACAAGCTCACGCCGTATGACCTGTGGCAGGAGATCGTCGAGAAGCAGAACATGGCGCTCGGGCTGGTGGTGGCCGCGATGAGCCTGGGCATCTGCATCATCGTCGCCGCGGCGATCCATTGAAGGAGGCGGCCTTGTCGGCGCTGCCCGTCGAACGGGCAGGACCGCGGCCGGTCGAGATCGCGCTGCTCGCCAGCGTCTTCGTGGTCGCGGCCTGCGGGTTGGTGTACGAGCTCAGTGCCGCGGCATTGAGCTCGTACCTGCTCGGCGACTCGGTGCTCCAGTTCAGCACCATCATCGGCACCTACCTGTTCGCGATGGGCGTGGGCTCCTGGCTGTCGCGCTACTTCGAGCGTCAGTTGCCGGCCCATTTCCTGCGCATCGAGCTCATGGTGGCGCTGGTCGGCGGTGCGTTGCCGGCGCTGCTGTTCATCGCCAATGCCTATGTGCCGGGTGCCTTCCGGCTGCTGCTCTACGGCCTGGTGCTGGTGGTCGGCACGCTGGTCGGTCTGGAGATCCCGCTGGTGATGCGGATCCTGCGGCGCAACGTGGCGCTGAAGGACCTGGTGTCGCAGGTCCTGACCTTCGACTACCTGGGCGCGCTGGCGGTCTCGATCGCCTTTCCGCTGCTGCTGGTGCCGCAGCTGGGCATGATCCGCACCGGGCTGCTGTTCGGCTTCATGAATGCGGCGGTGGCGGTCTGGGCGCTTTGGCTGTTCCGGCACGAGCTGCGCCGGGCCGGCGCGCATGCGCTGGCCTGCGCGCTGGCACTCGCCGCCCTGGCGCTGGCATTCGCCTTCGCCGACCGCATCACGACGCTGGCCGAGGACAGGTTCTACCAGGACCGGATCGTCTTCAGCGAGAGCTCGCCCTA
The DNA here is from genome assembly GCF_030316845.1 of Variovorax davisae. Lineage (GTDB taxonomy): Bacteria > Pseudomonadota > Gammaproteobacteria > Burkholderiales > Burkholderiaceae_C > Variovorax > Variovorax davisae. The sequence goes on along the minus strand of NZ_JASZYS010000019.1, from coordinate 4,463 downwards.
CCAGCGCATCGTGGTCACGCGCGGCGCCGCGGGCCATCGGCTGTTCCTGAACGGCAACCTGCAGTTCGCCGAGCGCGACGAGTACCGCTATCACGAGGCGCTGGTGCATCCGGTGATGGCGGCGCACGGCGCGCCGCGCAAGGTGGCGGTGCTCGGCGGCGGCGACGGCATGGCGGTGCGCGAGATCCTCAAATACCCCTCGGTCGAGAGCGTGACGCTGGTGGAGCTCGACCCGAACATGACCCGGCTGTTTCGCGCCCACCAGACGCTGGCGGCGCTCAACGGCCATTCGCTGGCGTCGCCGAAGCTGAAGATCGTCAACACCGATGCCTTCCAGTGGCTGCAGCAGCCGGGCGAGGTCTTCGACGTGATCGTGGTCGACTTTCCCGATCCGACCAACTTCGCGATCGGCAAGCTCTACACCAGCGCGTTCTATGCGCTGCTCGACCAGCGGCTGGCCGCCAGCGGCTATGCCGTCGTCCAGACCACCTCGCCACTGGTGGCGCGCAAGAGCTTCTGGACCGTGGCGACCACCATCGAGTCGGTCGGCCTGACCGCGACGCCGTACCACGCGCACGTGCCGAGCTTCGGCGAATGGGGCTACATCGTCGCCAGCCGGCGGCCGTTCCGGATGCCCGACGCCTTGCCCGAGGGGCTGCGCTTCCTGTCGGTGGCGACCCTGCCTTTGCTGTTCGACTTCCCGCGCGACATGGCGCGGGTCCCGACCGAGGTGAACCGGCTCTCCAACCAGATCCTCGTGACCACCTACGAGCACGAGTGGGGCACGCGGTGAGGCGGCGCGCGTTCCTGGGCGCGGCGGCCGCGGCGGCCACACTGGCCGGCTGCGAGCCGGCGCCCGCCATCGAGGGCGGCTTCACGGGCATCGATGCAGCGCGCGGCCATGCGCTGCGCGACGGTGCGCTGGGTGCGGGGTCGCCGCCCGAAGGCACCCGGCGAACCCGTGTCGTGATCGCCGGCGGCGGCGTGGCGGGACTGGCGGCGGCGCGGGCCCTGCGGCTGGCGGGCATCGAGGAGTTCGTGCTGCTCGAACTGGAGGACCAGGCCGGCGGCAACAGCCGCGCCGGCGAGCTGCAGGGCATCGCCTGCCCACTCGGTGCGCACTACCTGCCGCTGCCCGGCGACCAGGCCTCCGAGGTGCAGGACCTGCTCGAGGAGCTCGGCCTGCGCCGGCGCGTGGCCGGCCGCTGGACCTACGACGAGCAGTATCTCTGCCACAGCCCGCAGGAGCGCCTGTTCTTCCAGGGCAGCTGGCAGGACGGCTTGCTGCCGCTGCAGGGCGTGGCGGCCGGCACGCTGGACGCGTATCGGCGCTTTTCGGCGCGGGTGGAGGCGCTGCGGCGCGAGGCGCGGTTCTCGATCCCGACGCTGCGCGCCGAACTCGCGCCCACCCTGCTGGCGCTGGACGCGCTGTCCTTCGAGAGCTGGCTGGCGCGCGAGGGTTTTGCCGATGCGCACCTGCGCTGGTACCTCGAGTACTGCTGCCGCGACGACTATGGCGCCGGCCTGGCCCACGTGTCGGCCTGGGCCGGCATCCACTACTTCGCCAGCCGCCACGGCTTCCGCGCCCCCGGGGAGGATGACGGCGAGCGCGAGGCGGTGCTGACCTGGCCCGAGGGCAATGCCTGGCTGGCCCGGCGGCTCGCGCAGCCGCTCGGCGACCGGCTGCGGACCGGCCAGGCCGTGACCCGCATTGCCGAGACGCGCCATGGCGTCGAGGTCGATGCGGTCGATGTCGCCAGCGGGTCGCGGGTGCGCTGGCAGGCCGAGCGCTGCATCGTGGCGCTGCCGGCGTTCATCGCCGCCCGGGTGGTGGAAGCCGCGCCCGAGCCGCTGCGGCTGGCGGCGGCGCGCTTGCGCTACGCGCCGTGGCTGGTGGCCAACGTGCATGTGCGCGCGGCGCTCGCCGACCGGCCGGGCGCCGCCCCCTCCTGGGACAACGTGGTCCACGGCAGCGCAGGGCTGGGCTATGTCGATGCCCGGCACCAGGCGCTCGACCCGACGCCGCGGGCCACCGTGCTGACCTGGTACCGGCCGCTCGGCCCGAGCCGCTGGGATGGGCCCGACGCCCGGCGCCAGCTGCTGGCGCGGCCCTGGAGCGCCTGGCGCGACGAGCTGCTGGGAGAGCTGTCGCTGCCGCACCCGGACATCGCCGCACTGGCGAGCCGGATCGACATCACGCGCCATGGCCATGCGATGGCGATCCCGGCGCCCGGCTGGCTGGCGCAGATGGGCGCACCGGCGCGGGTGCAGGCCGGCCGGCTGGCCTTCGCCCACGCCGACTGGTCGGGCTACTCGATCTTCGAGGAGGCTTTCACCCGCGGACACCTCGCGGCGGCTTGACGCCCGCCACGGTCCCGCGCATCAGCCGCGCATCAGCGCTTCGATCTCGTCGGCCTTGACCGGGACGCCGCGCGAAATCAGCTCGCAGCCGGTCTCGGTGACGATGGCGTCGTCCTCGATGCGGATGCCGATGTTGTGGAACTGCTCCGGCACGCCCTCGGCCGCCCGCACGTAGATGCCGGGCTCGATGGTCAGCACCATGCCCGGATGCAGGATGCGGCTGGGCCGGTTCTGGATCAGTTCGTTGGACAGCGGGTCCCGCCGCTCGCTCACTTCGCCGACCTGGGTCGGCTCGATGTAGCTGCCGCAGTCGTGCACGTCCATGCCGAGCCAGTGGCCGGTGCGGTGCATGTAGTAGGCGAAGTAGGCCCGCTTCTCGATCACGTCGTCGACTCCGCCCACCTTGTCGGCGTCGAGCAGCCCGAGGTCCAGCATGCCCTGCGACAGCACTCGCACGGTGGCCTCGTGCGGGTCGGTGAAGCGCTGGCCGGCCCGGGTCGCCGCGACGGCGGCATCCTGGCTGGCCAGCACCAGGTCGTACAGGGCGCGCTGCGGGCCGGTGAAGCGGCCGTTGGCCGGGAAGGTGCGGGTGATGTCGCTGGCGTAGCCGTCCAGTTCGCAGCCGGCGTCGATCAGCACCAGTTCGCCGTCGCGCACCGGCGCCGCATCGGCGCGGTAGTGCAGCACGCAGGCGTTGGCGCCGGCGGCGACGATCGAGCCGTAGGCCGGGTATTGCGAGCCGCCCAGGCGGAACTCGTGCAGCAGCTCGGCGTCGAGGTGGTACTCGCGCACTTCCCGGCCTTCGCGCAGCATGCGCGCCGACAGCTGCATGGCGCGGACATGGGCCCGGGCGCTGATCTGGGCGGCGCGGCGCATGGTGTCCTGCTCGGTCGCGTCCTTGACCAGCCGCATCTCGTCCAGCGGGCCGCAGAGGTCGCGCTGCTCTTCGGGGCAGAGCGCGCCGTAGCGCACCCGCGCGCGCACCGACGACAGCCAGCCGTCGACCCGCGTCTCGAGTCCCTTGTGGGTCGCGAACGGGTACCAGACGACGCTCTTGTTCTCGAGCAGGCGCGGCAGCCGGGCATCGAGCTCCTCGATCGAATAGGCCTCGTCCACCCCGAGCGCCGCCGGTGCCGCCTCCGGGCCGAGCCGGTAGCCGTCCCAGATTTCGCGCTCCAGGTCCTTCGGGGCGCAGAACAGCGTCGAGCGCCCGTCGCCGGCCAGCACCAGCCAGGCATTGGGCTCGGTAAAGCCCGTCAGGTAATAGAAGTAGCTGTCGTGCCGGAACAGGAAGTCGCTGTCCCGGTTGCGCTGCCGCTCCGGCGCCGTCGGGATGATGGCGATCCCGTCCTTGCCTATATTAGAAGAAAGTAGTAATCGACGCTGGACTTGATAATTTGCGGTCATAAGGTCACCATGCGCTACCGATGTAACAGCTGTAGGAAGAGGCTGATAAACATCGAGAAAAGAAATGCAAGAAGGGTTGCCCTGTAGGACCACTCCCACGTACAAACCACCAACTTGATATTTTGGAGGTGTTTTTGTTGAAAGTTCTACACAACAGCGCGATTTTGCTCGCAGTAGCCGCAACTGCGCTGGTGGGCTGCGGAGGCGGCGGCGGTGGCAGTGGCGGCGGCGGCAGCATCGCCGCGCTGGGCGCCGGGACCTCCGGTGCGACGGCGACGGCGTCGGCGGCCACCACCACCACCGGCAGCGGCAGCCAGCTCGCCAGCGGTCCCGCCTTGACGAACGACATTGTCGACAACTCGCAGGCGATCTCCGCATCGGCCTATCGTGACATGGCGACCAAGCTGAGCAAGGACGCCGGCATCGCCTACCGCTACGGCCCCCCCGCCGGCGAAACGGCGGTCGGCAACAGCGGCATTCCGACGCTGTATCAGAACGATCCGGCCAATCCGCTCGTCATCCCGGGTCGCGGCACCTTGGCCGGCACATGGCAGGTCGGTGGCCAGCCGACGGCCGACGCCGGACTCTATTCGACCAGCTCGGCCAACCTGACCTATGTGGCCGACAACCCGGCGCAGCGCATGGGCGTCACCGACCTGCAGGTGACCGGCTACCAGTACAACACCTTCGCCCAG
>NZ_JASZYS010000018.1 GCF_030316845.1 Variovorax davisae | reverse complement strand
GGCGATCATCCTGGGCGCCAACGACGTGGTGAACCCGGCCGCGCTGCAGAAGGGCACGCCGATCTACGGCATGCCGATCCTGGAGGCCTACAAGGCCAAGACCGTGATCGTGAACAAGCGCTCGATGGCCGCGGGCTACGCCGGCCTGGACAACGAGCTGTTCTACATGGACAAGACCATGATGGTCTTCGGCGACGCCAAGAAGGTGGTCGAGGACATGGCCAAGGCGATCGAGTAGCACCCGGCCGCGCCACGAAGACCACGGGCCGCGCAGTGTCGCGGCCCGTGCCGCATCCGACGCTCAAGTTACGATGGCGGCAGATTTCCCCACAAGATTTCGTTCTGGAGACTGACAGTGATTGATCGACCCTGGCTCGGCAGCTACCCGCAAGGCGTGCCCGCCGACATCGATGCCTCGCGCTACACCTCGCTGGTGGCGCTGATGGAAGAGAGCTTCACCCAATACGCCGACCGCACGGCCTACAGCTTCATGGGCAAGGACGTCAGCTACGCCGACGTCGACCACCAGAGCCGCGCCTTCGCCTGCTACCTGCAGGGCCTGGGCCTGGTGAAGGGCGACCGGGTGGCGATCATGATGCCGAACTGCCCGCAGTACCCGATCGCGGTGGCCGGCGTCTTGCGTGCCGGGATGATCGTGGTCAACGTCAATCCGCTCTACACGCCGCGCGAGCTCGAGCACCAGCTGAAGGACTCGGGCAGCACCGCGATCGTGCTGATGGAGAACTTCGGCACCACGCTGCAGCAGTGCCTCGGCGCCACCCAGGTCAAGCACGTGGTGCTGGCCGCGATGGGCGACCGGCTCGGCATGCTGAAGGGCGCGCTGGTCAACTACGTGGTGCGCAGCGTCAAGAAGATGGTGCCGGCCTTCAGCCTGCCGGGCGCGGTGCGCTTCAACGACGCACTCGAGAAGGGCGCCACCCGCACCCTGAAGGCGCCGGCGCTGGGCCCGGACGACGTCGCGGTGCTGCAATACACGGGCGGCACGACGGGCGTGTCGAAGGGCGCGGTGCTGCTCAACCGCAACGTGATCGCCAACGTGCTGCAGTCCGAGGCCTGGAACGACCCCGTGATGCAGAAGGTGCCGGCCGGCGAGCAGCCGACCAGCATCTGCGCGCTGCCGCTCTATCACATCTTCGCCTTCACGGTGAACATGATGCTGAGCATGCGCACCGGCGGCAAGCTGATCCTGATCCCGAATCCGCGCGACATCCCGGCGGTGCTGAAGGAACTGTCCAAGCACACCTTCCACAGCTTCCCGGCGGTCAACACGCTGTTCAACGGCCTGGCGAACCACCCCGAGTTCAACACCGTCAACTGGAAGAACCTCAAGGTCTCGGTCGGCGGCGGCATGGCGGTGCAGGCCGCGGTGGCCAAGCTCTGGCTCGAGAAGACCGGCTGCCCGATCTGCGAGGGCTACGGCCTGTCGGAGACCTCGCCCTCGGTGACCTGCAACCCGACCACCAGCATCGCCTACACCGGCACCATCGGCGTGCCCTTGCCGAGCACCGAGGTCAGGCTGCTCGACGACGACGGCCGCGAGGTGCCGCTGGGCAGCACGGGCGAACTCGCGGTCCGGGGGCCGCAGGTCATGGCCGGCTACTGGCAGCGGCCCGACGAGACCGCCAAGGTCATGACCCCCGACGGCTTCTTCAAGACCGGCGACATCGCGATCGCGGACGAGCGCGGCTACTTCAAGATCGTGGACCGCAAGAAGGACATGATCGTGGTCTCGGGCTTCAACGTGTATCCGAACGAGATCGAGGACGTGGTCGCGCTGTTGCCGGGCGTGCTCGAATGCGCCGCCGTGGGCATCCAGGACGAGAAGACCGGCGAGGGCGTCAAGCTGGTGATCGTCAGGAAGAACCCCGACCTGACCGAGGCCGAGGTGCGGGCCCACTGCCGCGCCAACCTGACCGGCTACAAGCAGCCGCGGGTGATCGAGTTCCGCACCGACCTGCCGAAGACGCCGGTCGGCAAGATCCTGCGGCGCGAACTGCGCGACGCGCAAAAGTAGTTAGGGTTCGGCCGGGGACCATCCCCGGCATCGCTCTTGCATATTGAGGATGAATGTTCAGATTCATCCTGACCCGCGCCAGCCTGCTCGTGCCGACCTTCATCGGCATGACCTTGCTCGCCTTTTTCCTGATCCGACTGGTGCCCGGCGACCCGATCGAGACGCTGGCCGGCGAGCGCGGCATCGACCCGGTGCGTCACGCGGCGCTGCTCAAGGAGTACGGGCTCGACAAGCCGCTGTTCAGCCAGTACGGCATCTACATCGGCCGCGTGCTGCATGGCGACCTCGGCAAGTCGGTGATCACGCAGGAGCCGGTGATGAGCGAGTTCCTGGCGCTGTTCCCGGCCACGGTCGAGCTGGCGCTGTGCGCCATCGTGTTCGCCCTGCTGCTGGGCATTCCGGCCGGCATCCTGGCGGCGGTCAAGCGCAATTCGCTGTTCGACCATGGCGTGATGGCGACTTCGCTCACCGGCTATTCGATGCCGATCTTCTGGTGGGGGCTGCTGCTGATCCTGTTCTTCTCGGTGCAGCTCGGCTGGACGCCGGTGTCGGGCCGGATCTCGGTGCAGTATTTCATCGAGCCGGTCACCGGTTTCCTGCTGATCGACACCCTGCTGTCGGATGAGAAGGGCGCCTTCGTCTCGGCGCTGCAACACCTCATCCTGCCGGCCATCGTACTCGGCACCAACACGCTGGCCGTGATCGCGCGCATGACGCGCTCGGCCATGCTCGAGGTGCTCGGCGAGGACTACATCCGGACCGCCCGGGCCAAGGGCCTGGCGCCGCTGCGCGTGATCGGCCTGCATGCGCTGCGCAACGCGATGATCCCGGTGGTCACGGTGATCGGGCTGCAGGTCGGCGTGCTGTTCACCGGCGCGATCCTGACCGAGACCATCTTCTCCTGGCCCGGCGTCGGCAAATGGCTGATCGAGGCCATCGGCCGGCGCGACTACCCAGTGCTGCAGGGCGGCATGCTGCTGCTGGGGGTGATCGTGATGGCCGTCAACGTGGCGGTCGACGTCGCCTACGGGCTCATCAATCCGAGGATCCGTCGATGAGCGCAAGCACCTTGGTGGTCGAGAAAAGCACCGCGCCCCCCGGCCCTTGGCGCGAGTTCTGGGGCTCGTTCTCGGCCAACCGCGGCGCGGTGATCGGCCTGGCCGTGATCGCCTTGCTGCTGCTGGTGGCGCTGCTGGCGCCGTGGATCGCGCCGCATGCGCCCAACCAGACCGACAGCAGCGCCTTCCTGCGGCCGCCGGCCTGGCAGGAGGGCGGCACGGCCGCGCACCTGCTGGGCACCGATGCGATCGGGCGCGACATCCTTTCGCGGCTGATGTTCGGCGCCCGGCTGTCGCTGTCGATCGGCATCGCCGTGGTGGCGATCTCGGCTGCGGCGGGCATCGCGCTGGGCCTGGTCGCGGGCTTCTTCCGCGGCGTGCTCGAGATCGCGATCATGCGGCTGATGGACGTGGTGCTGACCTTGCCCAGCCTGCTGCTGGCGATCGTGATCGTCGCCATCCTCGGCCCGGGCCTGATCAACGCGATGCTCGCGGTGGCCGTCGTGGTGCTGCCGCACTACGTGCGCATCACGCGGGCGGCCGTGATCTCGGAGGTTTCGCGCGACTATGTCACGGCGGCCCGCGTGAGCGGCGCCGGCACGCTGCGGCTGATGTTCCGCGAGGTGCTGCCGAACTGCGCCGCGCCGCTGATCGTCCAGGCCTCGCTGGGCGTCTCGACCGCGATCCTCGACGCCGCGGCGCTGGGCTTTCTCGGCCTCGGCGCGCAGCCGCCGTCGCCCGAGTGGGGCACGATGCTGGCCGATGCGCGCGAGTTCGTGCTGCGCGCCTGGTGGGTCGTGACCTTTCCGGGGCTGGCGATCCTGGCCGCGGTGCTGGCCTTCAACCTGCTGGGCGACGGTTTGCGCGATGCGCTCGACCCCAAACTCAAACGCTGACATGGCCCTCCTCGACATCCGCGACCTCCATGTGGAGTTCCCGACCCAGGGCGGCACGCTGCATGCGGTCGACGGCGTGAGCCTGCGGCTGGAGCAGGGCGAGGTGCTCGGCATCGTCGGCGAATCCGGCTCGGGCAAGAGCGTCACGATGATGGCGCTGATGGGCCTGATCGGCTGGCCCGGGCGGGTGCGGGCGCAGCACCTGCGCTTCGACGGCCACGACCTGCTCGGCATATCGGACCAGACCCGGCGCGGCCTGGTCGGCAAGGACGTCGCGATGATCTTCCAGGAGCCGACCACCAGCCTCAACCCCTGCTTCACGATCGGCTGGCAGCTGATGGAAACGCTGCGCCTGCACCTGCGCCTGGACAAGCGCGAAGCGAAGAAGCGCGCCACCGGCCTGCTCGAGCAGGTCGGCATCCCGGCGGCGTCCACGCGCCTGGGCAGCTATCCGCACCAGCTGTCCGGCGGCATGAACCAGCGCGTGATGATCGCGATGGCGATCGCCTGCAACCCCAAGCTGCTGATCGCCGACGAGCCCACCACCGCGCTCGACGTCACGATCCAGGCCCAGATCCTCGACCTGCTGCGCAGCCTGCAGAAGGAGCGCGGCATGGGCCTGGTGCTGATCACCCACAACATGGGCGTGGTCAGCGAGATGGCGCAGCGCGTGGCCGTGATGTATGCGGGCCAGGTGATGGAGGAGCGCGGCGTGGCCGAGCTGTTCGCGGCGCCGCAGCATCCCTACACCGCGGCGCTGCTGGCGGCGCTGCCGGAGCGCGCGGCCGGCGAAGGCCGGCTGGCCACCATCTCGGGCGTGGTGCCGGGCCTGCACGATCGGCCCGCGGGCTGCCTGTTCGCGCCGCGCTGCAGCTACGCGACCGCGCATTCGCGCGCCGTGCGGCCCGAGCTGCGCGACTGGATGGGCGGCCAGGTGCGCTGCCACTACGCGCTCGGCGATCCGCAGCGCGAGGCGGCGCTGGCGCGCGATGGCGCCCGGGTGGTGGAGTTCGTGCGATGACCGAATGGGTGGTCGAGGCGCAGGACCTGCAGCGCGTCTACGCGGTGCGCCGCGGCCTGTTCCGCGCCCCGGCGCAGCTGCAGGCGGTCGGCAACATCTCGTTCAAGGTCGAGAAGGGGCGCACGCTGGCGGTGGTCGGGGAATCCGGCTGCGGCAAGTCCACGCTGGCGCGCATGGTGGCGCTGATCGAGAAGCCGAGCGCGGGCTCGCTGCAGCTGGTCGGCCACGACGCGGTCGACCCGCCGCACGAGCGCCGGCGCGAGCTGCGCCAGGCGGTGCAGCTGGTGTTCCAGAACCCCTACGGCTCGCTCAACCCGCGCAAGAAGATCTCCTCCGTGCTGGAGGACCCGCTGGCGATCAACACCACGCTCGGCAAGACCGAGCGGGCCGCCAGGGCGCGCGACATGCTGGCCCGGGTCGGCCTGCGGCCCGAGTACGCCAACCGCTACCCCCACATGTTCTCGGGCGGCCAGCGCCAGCGCATCGCGATCGCGCGGGCCCTGATGCTCGGCCCGCGCCTGCTGGTGGCCGACGAGCCGGTCTCGGCGCTCGACGTCTCGATCCAGGCCCAGGTGCTGAACCTGCTGGCCGACCTGCAGGCCGAGCTCGGCCTGTCCTATCTCTTCATCTCGCACGACCTCGGCGTGGTGCGCCACATCGCGCACGACGTGCTGGTGATGTACCTGGGCCATGCGGTCGAGCAGGGTCCCAAGGCGCGCATCTTCGCGCGGCCGCTGCACCCCTACACCCAGGCGCTGCTGGCGTCGACGCCCGGTCTCGCGGCCGAGCGCATCGTGCTCAAGGGCGAGCTGCCCTCGCCGCTGGCACCGCCGCCGGGCTGCGTCTTCAACACCCGCTGCGCGCATGCCACCGAGCGCTGCCGCAGCGAGCGGCCGCTGCCGCGCCTGCTCGACGAACGCCTCGTGGCCTGCCATCACGCCGAGAAATTCCTGCCAGCCGATGTTTCCCCGTCCGCGTTTTCGCGGTCTCAACCTTGAAGGAGTCGAACGACATGCCCACCACGTCCCCTCTCTCGCGCCGCCTCCGCGCGGCCGCGCTGCTGGCGCCGGCCGCGATCGCGCTGGCCTGCGGCAGCGCATCGGCCAAGACCCTGGTGTATTGCTCCGAGGGCAGTCCCGAGAACTTCTATGCCGCGGTGAACACCACCGGCACGTCCTTCGATGCCACCACGCAGGTCTACAACAACCTGGTCGATTTCGAGCGCGGCACCACCAAGGTCGTGCCCGGCCTGGCCGAGAGCTGGACCATCTCCCCCGACGGCACCGAATACACCTTCAAGCTGCGCCAGGGCGTCAAGTGGCACAACACGGCCAAGAGCTTCAAGCCGACGCGCGACTTCAACGCCGACGACGTGATCTTCATGATGGAGCGGCAGTGGAAGGAGAACGATCCCTACTTCAAGGTCACCAGCCCGAACCACTCGTACTTCAACGACATGGGCATGCCCAAGCTCTTGAAGTCGATCGACCGCATCGACGACCACACGGTCAAGTTCGTGCTCAACAAGCCCGAGGCGCCGTTCCTCGCGAACCTCGCGATGCCCTACGCCGGCATCCAGTCGAAGGAATACGCGATCGCGATGCTCAAGGCCGGCACGCCCGAGAAGATCGACCAGGACCCGATCGGCACCGGCCCCTTCTACCTCGTGCAGTACCAGAAGGACGCGATCGTGCGCTTCAAGGCCTTCCCGCAGTACTGGGGCGGCAAGGCCAAGATCGACGACCTGATCTTCGCCATCACGCCCGATGCCTCGGTGCGCTGGGCCAAGCTGCAGAAGGGCGAATGCCACGTGATGCCCTACCCGAACCCGGCCGACCTCGACGCGATCCGCAAGGACCCGAACGTGCAGGTGCTCGAGCAGGCCGGCCTCAACGTCGGCTACCTGGCCTACAACACGCAGAAGAAGCCCTTCGACGACGTGCGGGTGCGCAAGGCGCTCAACATGGCGATCAACAAGAAGGCCATCATCGACGGCGTCTACCTGACGACCGGCGTTGCCGCCAAGAACCCGATCCCGCCGACCATGTGGTCCTACAACGACGCGATCAAGGACGATCCCTACGATCCCGACGCGGCCAAGAAGCTGCTGGCGCAGGCCGGCTACCCGGACGGCTTCACGACCGACCTGTGGGCGATGCCCGTGCAGCGGCCCTACAACCCGAACGCCAAGCGCATCGCCGAGCTGATGCAGGCCGACCTGGCCAAGGTCGGCGTCAAGGCCGAGATCAAGACCTTCGAGTGGGGCGAGTACCGCAAGCGGATGCAGGCCGGCGAGCACCAGATGGGCATGCTGGGCTGGACCGGCGACAACGGCGATCCGGACAACTTCATGTACACGCTGCTGGGCTGCGCCTCGGCGCAGTCGAACGGCAGCAACGTCGCCAAGTTCTGCTACCAGCCGTACGAGGAGCTGGTCGTGAAGGCCAAGAACGTGCCCAAGCAGGCCGAGCGCGAAGCGCTCTACAAGAAGGCCCAGGTGGTCTTCAAGGAGCAGGCGCCCTGGTTCACGATCGCGCACGCGGTGCAGTTGAAGCCGGTGCGCAAGGAGGTCGTGGACTTCAAGCTGAGCCCCTTCGGGCGCCACACCTTCTACGGGGTGGACATCAAGCAATGACGATCGCCATCGTCGCCGCGATGCACGAGGAACTGGCTGCGCTGCTGGCGCAGATGCCGGACGAGCAGCGCGTGCGCGTGGCGGGGCGCGACTTCTGGGTCGGCCACCTGCAGGGGCAGCCGGTGGTGGCGGTGCTGTCGCGCATCGGCAAGGTCGCGGCCGCGCTCACGGCCACCGTGCTGCTCGAGCGCTTCCAGGCGCAGGCGATCGTCTTCACCGGCGTCGCCGGCGGGCTGGCGCCGGGCGTCCAGGTCGGCGACGTGGTGGTCGCCACCCGGCTGCTGCAGCACGACCTCGACGCCTCGCCGATCTTCCCCAAGTACGAGGTGCCGCTGACCGGCCATGCGCGCTTCGCGGCCGACACCGCGATCAGCGACGCGCTGGCCGCGGCGGCTGCCGCCGTGCTGGCAGACACCGTGGGCCTGCTGGGCCAGAAGGTGGTCGAGGATTTCGGTTTGGCGGCGCCCGCGGTGCACCGCGGCCTGCTGGTGAGCGGCGACCGCTTCGTCTCGACCGCCGCCGAAAGCAGCGCGCTGCGGCGCGACCTGCCCGACGCGCTGGCGGTCGAGATGGAGGGCGCCGCGGTGGCCCAGGTGTGCCACGACTTCGGCGTGCCCTTCGCCGCGGTGCGCACCATCTCCGACCGCGCCGACGACGAGGCGCACGGCGACTTCACGCGCTTCGTCTCGGTGGTCGCCAGCCGCTACAGCCTGGCACTGGTCGATGCCTGGCTGGCGACACTCCCGCCGCCCGCCAAAGAGGGCGAGGCTACTTGAGCCACCCGCGCCGGCGGAAGTACCACATCGGCACCAGTGCGCTGGCGATCATCAGCACGATCGCATAGGCGTAGCCATAGCTCCAGTCGACCTCGGGCATGAACTTGAAGTTCATGCCGTAGACGCTGGCGATCAGGGTCGGCGGCAGCAGCGCGACGCTGGCCACCGAGAAGATCTTGATGGTCTTGTTCTGGTTGATGTTGATGAAACCGACGGTCGCATCCATCAGGAAGTTGATCTTGTCGAACAGGAAGGCCGTGTGGTTGTCCAGCGACTCGATGTCGCGCAGGATCTGCCGCGCCTCCTCGAACTGCTCGGCGTTGAGCATCCGGCTGCGCATCATGAAGCTGACGGCGCGGCGGGTGTCCATCACGTTGCGGCGGATCCGCCCGTTCAAGTCTTCCTGGCGCGCGATCAGGCCCAGCACCTCGCCGGCCAGCTCGTCGCTGACGTTGCCCGAGAGCACCTTGCGGCCGGCGATCTCGAGTTCGTCGTAGATGTTCTCGAGCGTGTCGGCCGAGTACTCGGCGTCGGCGTCGAACAGCTTCAGCAGCACTTCCTTGGCGTCCTCGATCAGCCCCGGGGCGCGCCGCGCGCGCATGCGCAGCAGCCGGAACACCGGCACGTCCTCGTCGTGGATCGAGAACAGCACGCCGCGGCTGCGCAGTTCGGTGTTGTGCTGGTTCAGGATGAAGGCGACGCGCACCGAGCGCGGGTTCTCGTCGTCGGCGATCAGGAAGTCGCTGCGGATGTGGAGCTCGCCGTTGTCCTCCTCGTAGAAGCGGGCCGACTCCTCGATGTCCTCGTCCATCGCGTCTTCGGGGATCGACAGGCCGTAGTACTGCTTGATCCAGCGCTTTTCCTCGACCGTCGGCGATTCGAGGTCGACCCAGATCGGCTGGAACTTGGAAAGCTCTTCCAGGGCCTCGATCTCTTCCTGGACGAGGCGGCCGTTGGCAAGCGTGAAGATGTTGAGCATGGCTCACTCCCTTGAAATGTCTGGCGTTGGGGCGAGGGGCGGGGCGCTTTCAACTCCCTCGCCAACGGCGCGTCAGAGGGGAAGTGAAAGCTGCCGAGACGGATCGATTTCCATGCGTGGGTCTCCGGTTGCAGCGAGGCGCGATTATGTCATCCGGTCCCCGGCGCCGCCGCTGTCCGACTGGACGGACATACAGTACAGTTGCGTCGATGCAGCGCCTCGCAACCCCTCTTCCTCCGGCGGCCGGAAGCCAGGCCGAGCGGCTGGCGCAAGCGCTCGCGACCCTCAACGACGCCCAGCGCGCCGCGGTCCTGCACGGCGTCGACGCCGCCCTGGCGCCGGCGCAGCAGGACCCGCGGCCCCTGCTGGTGATCGCCGGTGCCGGCTCGGGCAAGACCAGCACGCTGGCGCACCGCGTGGCCCACCTGATCGCCGGCGGCGCCGACCCCCAGCGCCTGCTGCTCCTGACCTTCTCGCGCCGCGCGGCGCAGGAGATGGAGCGCCGCGCCGGCCAGGTGCTGCAGCGGGTGCTGGGGCTGGCCTCGCAGACGCCGCCGGCGCTGCCCTGGGCCGGCACCTTCCACGGCATCGGCGCCCGGCTGCTGCGCGAATACGCGGCGCAGATCGGCCTGGGCGAGAACTTCACCATCCATGACCGCGGCGACGCCGAGGACCTGATGGGGCTGGTGCGCCACGACCTCGGCCTGTCGTCCAGCACGCGGCGCTTTCCGCAGAAGGGCACCTGCCTGTCGATCTATTCGCGCACCGTCAACACCTGCGCGCCGCTGGCCGAGGTGCTGAAAGAGGCCTTCCCCTGGTGCGCCGAGTGGGAGGCCGAGCTCAAGCGGCTGTTCGGCGCCTACGTCGAGGCCAAGCAGCAGCAGCAGGTGCTCGACTACGACGACCTGCTGCTCTACTGGTCGGCGATGGTCGCCGAGCCCGCGCTGGCCGCGCAGGTGGGGGGCCGTTTCGACCACGTGCTGGTCGACGAATACCAGGACACCAACCTGCTGCAGGCGGCCATCCTGCGCGCCATCAAGCCCGACGGCCGCGGCCTGACCGTGGTCGGCGACGACGCCCAGTCGATCTATTCGTTCCGCGGCGCCACGGTCCGCAACATCCTCGACTTCCCGCAGCAGTTCGGCCAGCCGGCGCGGATCGTCACGCTGGAGCGCAACTACCGCTCGACCCAGCCGATCCTCGACGTCTCCAATGCGCTCATCGCCGGCGCCGCCGAGCGGCACGCCAAGACCCTGTGGACCGACAAGCCCTCGGCCGGCCGGCCGCAGCTGGTGCTGGTGCCCGACGAGGCGCAGCAGGCCTGCTGGGTCGCCGACCGGGTGCTGGCGCATCGCGAGGGCGGGCTGGCGCTGAAGTCGCAGGCGGTGCTGTTCCGCACCTCCAGCCACAGCGCCGCGCTGGAACTGGAGCTGGCGCGGCGCAACATCCCCTACGTGAAGTACGGGGGCCTCAAGTTCCTGGAGGCGGCCCACGTCAAGGACCTGCTCGCGGTGCTGCGCTTCGCCCAGAATCCGCGCGGCCGGATGGCCGGCTTCCGCGTCACCCAGATGATCCCGGGCATCGGCCCGGTGAGCTCGGCGCGGCTGCTCGACGCCATGGACCAGGCGGGCGACCCGGGCGCCGCGCTGCAGGACTTCGTGCCGCCGGCCGCGGCGCAGGTCGAATGGGCCCGCTTCGCCGCCACCTACGCCGCGCTGCGCGCCCCGGGGCTGCCCTGGCCGGCCGACATGGAACTGGCGCTCGAATGGTACCTGCCGCACCTGGAGCGGCTGCACGACGATGCCGCGGTGCGGCGCGGCGACGTCGAGCAGCTGGCCCGGCTGGCCGCCGGCTACGGCTCGCGCGAGCGCTTCCTGACCGAACTCACGCTCGACCCGCCCGAAGCCACCAGCGACCGCCCCGGCCCGCCGCTGCTCGACGAGGACTACCTGATCCTGTCGACCATCCACTCCGCCAAGGGCCAGGAGTGGAAATCGGTCCACGTGCTGAACGTGGTCGACGGTTGCATCCCGGCCGACGTGGCGCAGGGGGCCCGCGAGCTCGAGGAAGAGCGCCGGCTGTTGTACGTCGCCATGACCCGCGCCCGCGACCACCTGCACCTGCTGGTGCCGCAGCGCTTCTATGTGACGCAGCAGGCGGTGCGCGGCGACCGCCACCTGTACGCGGGCCGCACCCGCTTCATCCCGGCCGCCGATGCCCAGCGCTTCGAGCAGCAGACCTGGCCGCCGCCGCCCGAGCGCGCGCCGCACGTGCCGCCGCCGGCCGCCGCCATCGACCTGCTGAGCCGGATGCGCGCCGCCTGGCGCTGAGCGCGCGGCCGGGGACGGCTTGCTGTCCCTTCGGACTGCGGGGTCGAAAGCCCCTTCGACGGAGCCTGGGTTTGTTTCCAGTGGCACCGGCCGGCCGCGCCGCCCGGCGCTTGCGGGCTATCAAATCGATAGCGTGTGACAAACTGCATTTGATCTGGCGCAGACCCCTGCCCGGAAGGGATTGCAATTCGATGACAGCATGGGCATAGTGAACCGAAGCCTCTCTCTCCCTCCCCCTCTTTCCCTCTCTCTCCTCCCCTCATTCCCCTCTCGTTTCCCCCGGCCACGCCTCTAACCCCAGGGGCGCGGCTATTTCCCCAACCGTCAATTCCAGGAGGTCATTCATGAATTTGACGATCAGCGGTCATCACCTCGACGTCACACCTGCTTTGCGCAACTACGTTACGAGCAAGCTGGACCGGATCACCCGGCATTTCGACCAGGTGGTCGATGTGAAGGTGATCCTTACGGTGGAAAAGCAGAAGGAAAAGGAACGCCGGCAACGGGCCGAATGCAATATCCACGTCAAGGGCAACGACATGTTCGCGGAATCGAGCCACGCTGATCTCTATGCTGCCGTCGACGAACTGGTCGACAAGCTCGACCGCCAGGTCGTGCGCCACAAGGACCGCCTGCAGGATCACCACCACGCGGCACCCAAGCGCGTGATGTAGTTCCGCTGTTCGGGCAAATACTCTTGCGGGCCGCCGTCAGGCGGCCCTTTGCTTTTTGCAGGGTGGGTGCATAATCGCCCCCGCCCCAACATGAACCGACTCGCGTCCATCCTGCCGCCCGCTCAAGTGCTCGTGAGCGTCGACGCCACCAGCAAGAAGCGTGCTTTCGAAGAAGCAGGGCTGCTGTTCGAGAACCTGCACGGTCTCGGGCGCGCCCTGATCACCGACAGCCTGTTTGCCCGCGAGCGCCTGGGCTCCACCGGTCTGGGCCACGGCGTGGCGATTCCCCACGGCCGCATCAAGGGCCTCAAGTCGCCGATGGCCGCGGTGTTCCAGCTCGCCAACGCGATCGGCTTCGACGCCCCGGACGAACAGCCGGTGGTGCTGTTGATCTTTCTTCTGGTGCCGGAAGCTGCGACCCAGAAACATCTGGAAATACTCTCGGAAATCGCCGAACTGCTGAGCGATGCCAATCTGCGCGAGCAGATCAAGTCCAGCACCGACGCGGCGGCCCTGCACGCCCTGATCGCCGGATGGCAATCCGCACAGGTGGCTTGAGCTTCATTGGCGCCGGGCGGGTTCGGACATGAAGCCGACCGTCATCAGCGCCGATGCGATGTTCGAGGAGTTCCGCGGCTCGCTGCGCTGGGAGTGGCTGGCCGGCCTCGGCGCCTCCGAGCGGCAGTTCGACCCCGACGTCATCAGCCGCGCCCAGTCGGCCGCCGACCTGGTCGGCTACCTCAACTACATCCACCCGTACCGGGTCCAGATCCTCGGCGCCCGCGAAGTCGCCTACCTGACGCGCGGCACCCTCCAGGACACCGCCCGGCGCATCGCGCGCATCGTCACGCTGGAGCCGCCGATGCTGGTGCTGGCCGACGGCCAGCCGGCGCCCGACGAGCTGCTGTCGATCTGCGAGCGGGCCCAGCTGCCGCTGTTCGCGACCCGCGAGTCGTCGGCCTTCGTGATCGACCTGCTGCGGGCCTACCTGTCGAAGCATTTCGCCGAGCGCACCTCGATGCACGGCGTCTTCATGGACATCCTGGGCCTGGGCGTGATGATCACCGGCGAGTCGGGGCTGGGCAAGAGCGAACTCGGCCTGGAGCTGATCTCGCGCGGCAACGGCCTGGTGGCCGACGATGCCGTCGACCTCTACCGCATCAACCAGACCACGCTGGAGGGCCGCTGCCCCGAATTGCTTCAGAACCTGCTGGAGGTGCGCGGCATCGGCCTGCTGGACATCCGGGCGATCTTCGGCGAGACCGCCGTGCGGCGGAAGATGCGGCTCAAGCTGATCGTGCACCTGGTGCGGCGCGACAGCTTCGAGCGCGACTACGAGCGCATGCCCTCTGCGCCGCTGACCCAGGACGTGCTGGGCATCCCGGTGCGCAAGGTGATCATCCAGGTCGTGGCCGGCCGCAACATCGCCGTGCTGGTCGAGGCCGCGGTGCGCAATTCGATCCTGCAGCTGCGCGGCATCGACACCTATGCGGACTTCGTCGCGCGCCACCACAAGGCGATGGAAAGCGCGCGCGACGACGATTGACCCGCGACCGGGCGAGCGAGAGTCAGCGCTTGCTCACGCAGTCGGCGCACAGGCCGTAGAGCGACATGGCGTGGTCCTGCAGGATCCAGCCCTTGTCCTTGGCGATCATCTGCTGGCGGCGCTCGATCTCGGCGTCGTAGAACTCCTCGACCTTGCCGCAGGCGGTGCACACCAGGTGGTCGTGGTGCTTGCCCTCGTTGAGTTCGTAGACCGCCTTGCCGCTCTCGAAGTGGCTGCGCTCGAGGATGCCGGCCTGCTCGAATTGCGTCAGCACGCGGTAGACCGTGGCCAGGCCGATGTCGGAGTGGTCGTTGAGCAGCACGCGGAAGACGTCTTCCGCAGTCATGTGCCGCTGGCTGCCGTTCTGGAAGATCTCGAGGATCTTCAGCCGTGGCAGGGTGGCCTTGAGGCCGGTGTTCTTGAGTTCGTCGATGTTGCCCATGGGTCGTTCCTCCGCCGGCCTGGCGGGAGAGGCCCGCCGGGGGCCAGCCGCTACAATGATTCGATCATATCGCCCAACCCTTTTCCCATGCCTGCCATTACCCAACGCCGCCCATGGCTGCTCCTCGGCGCTGTCGCCGCGAGCCTCTGCCTGGGCGCCTGCAGCAGTGTCGGCAACAGCGCGCGCGGTGCGCTCACGGCCGTCACGCCCTACAAGGTCGAGGTGGTCCAGGGCAATTTCGTGTCCAAGGAGCAGGTCGAGGCCCTCAAGCCTGGCATGTCGCGCCAGCAGGCGCGCGAAATCCTCGGCACCTCGCTCTTGACCGATGTCTTTCATTCCAACCGCTGGGACTACGTGTTCACGATCCGGCGCCAGGGCGTGGAGGCCCAGCAGCGCCGCCTGACTCTGTATTTCAACGGCGAGCTGCTCGAACGCTTCGAGGGCGACCCGATGCCGAGCGAAGAGGAATTCGTCGCCCAGCTCGACACCCGCAAGCGCCGTGGCTCGGTGCCGCCGCTCGAGGCGACCGACGACCAGCTCAAGAAATTCGATCCGCCCAAGGAAAAACCGGCGGACAGCCAGCCGGCCCCTGCCGCGCCGCAGGCGCCGCTGCCGGCGGTCTACCCGCCGCTCGAATCGACACGCTGAGCGCGCGCCTTGGCCGGCCACTCCGGCCCGCCCGCTCCTTCCCGTTCTTCCGCATTGCCAGAGGCTGAAACGCGTGACCGACTCTTCCGCTTCCCATTCCCCACTTCGGCGCGTCGCGATCGCGGGCGCCTCCGGCCGCATGGGCCACATGCTGATCGAGGCCGTGCGCGAGGCGCCCGACTGCCGCCTGGCCGGTGCGCTGGATGTCGCCGGTGGCCTGGCGATCGGCACCGACGCGGCCGCCTTCCTCGGTGCCGCCAGCGGCGTGCCGATCGTTTCCGACCTGCGCGCCGGCCTGGCCGATGCGCAGGTGCTGATCGATTTCACGCGGCCCGAGGGCACGCTCGCGCACCTGGCGGTGTGCCGCGAACTGGGAGTGCAGATGGTGATCGGCACCACCGGCTTCAGCGACGGCCAGAAGGCCGAGATCGCGGATGCCGCCCAGGACATCGCGATCATGATGGCGCCCAACATGAGCGTCGGCGTCAACGTCACGCTCAAGCTGCTCGAGATGGCGGCCAAGGCACTCGCCACCGGCTACGACATCGAGATCATCGAGGCCCACCACCGGCACAAGGTCGATGCGCCCTCGGGCACCGCGCTCAAGATGGGCGAGGTGATCGCCCAGGCGCTGGGCCGCGACCTCAAGGACTGCGCGGTCTATGCGCGCGAGGGCATCACCGGCGAGCGCGATCCCTCGACCATCGGCTTCGCGGCGATCCGCGGCGGCGACATCGTCGGCGACCACACCGTGCTGTTCGCCGGCACCGGCGAGCGCATCGAGATCAGCCACAAGTCGTCCAGCCGCGCAACCTACGCCCAGGGCAGCCTGCGCGCGGTGCGCTTCCTGGCCGGGCAGAAGGCGGGCCTGTTCGACATGTCTGACGTCCTCGGCCTGCGCTGAGCAGCGGATGAGTGTTTTCGAGCTGCTTCGACACGGTGACGGCGTCAGCCGCACGGTGGCGGCGCTGCTGCTCGCGATGTCGGTGGCGAGCTGGGTCGTGATCCTCTGGAAGGCCTGGCTGCTGCGCGGCGGCACGCGCGACGTGTTGCGCAGCATCACGGCCTTCTGGCAGTCGGCCTCGCTGCAGGATGCCGAGGCGCGCCTGCAGCCCGTCGACCGGGCGCTGATGGTGCTGCCGGCGGTGCGCGCCCTGAACCGGCTGGCGCAGCCGGCCGAGGGCGCGACGCTCGGCGCCAAGGTCGACCGCACGCAGCGCCTGACGCGGATCCTGCGCGACGCCCTGCACGCGGCCCTGCGCCGGCTGCAGGCCGGCCAGATCCTGCTGGCCACGGTCGGCGCCACGGCGCCCTTCGTGGGGCTGCTCGGCACGGTCTGGGGCATCTACGGTGCGTTGGCGGGCATTGCCGCCGAGACCGGCGGCTTCACCATCGACAAGGTGGCGGGGCCGGTCGGCGAGGCGCTCATCATGACCGCCTTCGGCCTGGCGGTCGCCATCCCGGCGGTGCTGGCCTACAACGTCTTCGGCCGGGTGGTCGGCCGCATCGAGGCCGAACTCGAAGGCTTCGCCCACGACCTGCTCGGCATGTTCGGCGATCCGGCGTCGCCCGAGGCCGCCCTGCCGCCGGCGCGGCCGATGCCGGTCTAGGCGCAGGGAGCCCGCATGGCCTTCGGTCGCACCTCGCTCGGCAGCGCCGCCAGCGGCGGGCGCTCGACCGGCGCCGGCGGCCAGCGGCCGCTGTCGGACATCAACGTCACGCCGCTGGTCGACGTGATGCTGGTGCTGCTGGTGATCTTCATCATCACGGCGCCGCTGATGGCCAGCTCGATCAAGCTCGACCTGCCGCGCACAGATGCCGGCCAGCCCAACGACACGCCCAGGTTCGTCACGTTGGTGGTCGACGCCGGCGGCAAGGTCTACCTGAACGAGCAGGCGGTCGGCACCGACGAGCTGGCCGCCGGCCTGGCCAAGGCCGCGGCCGACAGCCGCGACACCGAGGTCCAGCTGCGCGCCGACCAGAGCGTGCCCTACGGCCGCGTGGTCGAGCTGATGGGCATCGCCAACAAGGCCGGCTTGAGCCGCATCGGCTTCGTCACCGAGGCGCCGCCGAAGAAGCCGTAGCAGCCTCCGCGGCCGGGCCCAGCGCCACCGGCCGGGTCTTCCAGATGTCGTGCGCGTACTGCGCGATGGTGCGGTCCGACGAGAACTCCCCCATGCCCGCCACATTGAGGATCGCCATCCGCGTCCAGGCATCGGCGTCGCGGTAGAGCGCGTCGACCCGGGCCTGGGCCTCGACGTAGCTCGCGTAGTCGGCCAGCAGCAGGTAATGGTCGCCCCAGCTCACCAGGGCGTCGAAGATCTGCTGGTAGCGTGCCGGCTCGGTGGGCGAGAACAGGCCGTCGCGGATGCTGTCGAGCGTGCGCTGCAGTTCCGGGTCGGCCTCGTAGATGCCGCGCGGGTGGTAGCCGGTGGCGCGGATCTGGGCCACCTCCGGCGTGGTGTTGCCGAAGATGAAGAAGTTCTCGGCGCCGACGTTGTCGCGCATCTCGACGTTGGCGCCGTCCAGCGTGCCGATGGTCAGCGCGCCGTTGAGCGCGAACTTCATGTTGCCGGTGCCCGAGGCCTCGGTGCCGGCGGTCGAGATCTGCTCCGACAGGTCGGCCGCGGGCATGATGATCTCGGCCAGGCTGACGCTGTAGTTGGGCAGGAACACCACCTTCAGCAGCTTGCCGACCCGCTCGTCCTCGTTGATCACCTTGGCCACGTCGTTGATCAGCCGGATCACCAGCTTGGCCATCTGGTAGGCCGAGGCCGCCTTGCCGGCGAAGACGATCACGCGCGGCACGTGGCCGGCCGTCGGATCGGCGAGGATGCGGTGGTAGCGCGTGACCACGTGCAGCACGTTGAGCAGCTGCCGCTTGTACTCGTGCATGCGCTTGACCTGGACGTCGAACAGCGCGTCGGTGTCGATGTCGATGCGCAGGTGCTCGTCGACCCAGTTGGCCAGCCGCAGCTTGTTTTCGCGCTTGGCATGGCGAAAGGCCCGCACGAAGGCCGGTTGCTGCGCCATCGGCCGCAGCGCCTGCAATTGCGTCAGGTCGCGCCGCCAGCCGCGGCCGATGCGGGCGTCGAGCAGGGCCGCCAGCGGCGGATTGGCCTGCGCCAGCCAGCGGCGCGGCGTGACGCCGTTGGTCTTGTTGTTGAAGCGTTCGGGAAACAGGCTGTTGAAGTCGGCGAAGATCGACTGCTTCATGAGCTCCGAATGCAGCCCCGAGACGCCGTTGACCGAGTGGCTCGCGAGCACCGCCACGTAGGCCATGCGCACCCGACGCTCGCCCGATTCGTCGATCAGCGAGAGCCGCCGCAGCAGTTCGACGTCGTGCCCGTGGGCCTGGGTGACTTCGGCCAGGAAGCGCGAATTCATGTCGAACAGGATCTGCAGGTGGCGCGGCAGGATGCGGCCGAACATCTCGACCGGCCAGGTCTCGAGGGCCTCGTGCATCAGCGTGTGGTTGGTGTAGCTGAAGACCTTCTGCGTGTGGGCCCAGGCGGTGTCCCAGGGCAGGTTGTGCTCGTCGATCAGCAGGCGCATCAGCTCGGGCACCGCCAGCACCGGATGGGTGTCGTTGAGGTGGATGCTGACCTGATCGGGCAGGTCGTCGAAGGTGGTGTGGTTGCGCAGGTAGCGGCGCAGCAGGTCCTGCACGCTGGCGCTGACGAAGAAGTATTCCTGGTGCAGCCGCAGCTCGCGGCCCGAGGGCGTGGAGTCGTCGGGATAGAGCACGCGCGAGACGTTCTCTGAATGGTTCTTGCTTTCCACGGCCTCCATGTAGTTGCCGCGGTTGAAGGCCGACAGGTCGATCTCCTCGGTGGCCTTGGCCGACCACAGGCGCAGGGTGTTGGTGGCCTGCGTGCCGTAGCCCGGGATGATGGTGTCGTAGGCCATCGCCAGCACGTCGTGGGTGTCGACCCAGTTGGCCGCGCCATAGGGCGCGTGGGTGCCCTCGCGCCGCTGCACGTGGCCGCCGAAGCGCACCCTGAAGCTCACTTCGGGCCGCTGGAACTCCCAGGGGTTGCCGCGCGTGAGCCAGTAGTCGGGCTGCTCGACCTGCTGGCCGTCGACGATGCGCTGGCGGAACATGCCGTACTCGTAGCGGATGCCGTAGCCCATGCCCGGCACGCCCAGCGTGGCCATCGAGTCGAGGAAGCAGGCCGCCAGCCGGCCGAGGCCGCCGTTGCCCAGGGCGGCATCGGGTTCGCGCTCGGACAGCGCCTGGATGTCGACGCCGAAGTCGGCCAGCGCCTGCTTCACGGTGCCCTGCAGCTCGAGCGCCAGCAGCGCGTTGGTGAAGGTGCGCCCGATCAGGAACTCCATCGACATGTAGTAGACGCGCTTGAGCTTCTGCGCGTACTGCGCCCGGGTGGTGCCCATCCAGCGCTCGACCAGCTGGTCGCGCACCGCCAGCGCGGTGGCGTGCAGCCAGTCGTCGGGGCTGGCGGCGAACGGGTCCTTGCCGACCGCGTAGATGAGCTTGTTGGCGACCGCGCGCTTGAAGGCCGCGACGTCGCGATCGGGGTGGTCGTATTTGAAGTCTTCGATGGTCATGGTGATTCGCGTGGGAGGGCTTCGGCATAGACGCCGAGGTAGTCGGCGGCGGCGCTGCCCCAGTCGGCGGGGCGGCGCATGGCGTTGGCTCGCACGGCGCGCCAGTCGGCCGGGCGCTGGTAGAGCGCGAACGCCCGGCGCAGCGCGCGCGCGTAGCCTTCGTGGCCGAAGGCGTCGAACGAGAAGCCGGTGGCCTGGCCGCCGGCCATGTCCTCGAGCGTCGCGTCGACCACCGTGTCGGCCAGGCCGCCGACCCGGTGCACCAGCGGCAGGCTGCCGTACTTGAGCCCGTACATCTGCGTCAGGCCGCAGGGCTCGAAGAGCGAGGGCACCAGCGTGACGTCGCCGGCGCCGAAGAGGCGATGGGCGGTCGATTCGCTGTAGCCCAGCGTGACGCTGACCGACTGCGGTGCGTCGGCGGCGCGCTGCCGGAAGGCGGCCTCGAGCGAGGCATCGCCGCTGCCGAGCAGGGCCAGCTGTCCGCCCTGGGCCAGCAGCGCGTCGAGGCCTTCGAGCACCAGGTGCAGGCCCTTCTGCTCGGTCAGCCGGCTGACCAGCACGAACAGCGGGGCATGGGTCTGCGGCGCCAGGCCGAGCTCTGCCTGCAGCGCCGCCTTGTTGCGCACCTTGCCGGTCATCCGGCGCAGGTCGTAGCGGTGCGGAATCAAGGCATCGGTGGCCGGATTCCAGACCTGGTCGTCGACCGCGTTGAGGATGCCGGTCAGCACCCCGGCCCGGCGGCGCAGCAGGCCGTCGAGGCCGCAGCCTTGCTCGGGCGTCTGGATCTCGCGCGCGTAGGTCGGACTCACGGTCGTGATGCGGTCGGCGAAGCACAGGCCGCCCTTCATGAACGACAACTGGCCGTGGTATTCGAGGCCGTCGATCGAGAAGGCGGCGGGCGGCAGGCCGAGCTCGGCGAAATGCGAAGCGGCGAACAGGCCCTGGTAGGCCAGGTTGTGGACCGTGAAGACGCTGCCGACGCGCGGGTGCTGCCCGCGCGGTGCGAAGGCCATGTAGGCCGGCGCCAGGGCCGCGTGCCAGTCGTGCGCATGGACGATGTCGGGCTGCCAGCCGGGGTCGAGCCCCTGGGCGAGCTGTGCCGCGGCCCAGCCGAGCAGCGCGAAGCGACGGTGGTTGTCGCCATAGGGCTGGCGGCGCGGGTCCTCGTAGGGGTTGCCGGGGCGGTCGTAGAGCGCCGGCGCGTCGATGACGTAGGCCGGCGTGTCGGGTGCGCCGGCGGTGGCGATCCGCCCGAGCAGCAGCCTGGCCCGCTCGCCCCAGGGCGCGGTCAGCTCGGCCACCGGCGCCGCATCGGCGACGCCGGCGAGGATGGCCGGGAAGCCCGGCAGCAGCACCCGCGCCTCCTGGCCGGCCGCCATCAGCGCCAGCGGCAGCGCGCCGGCGATGTCGGCCAGCCCTCCGGTCTTGAGCAGGGGAAACAGTTCGGCGCTGACCTGGAGGACCCTCATCGTCGTCAAGAGGCCAGTCGCTTGAGCATTTCACGCGTTACCAGGACCACGCCGCCCTCGGTGCGCTCGAAGCGCGCGGCGTCGGCCACCGGGTCTTCGCCGATGACCATCTCGTCGGGGATCACGCAGGCGCGGTCGATCACGACCTTGTTGAGCCGGCAGGCGCGGCCGACCTCCACGTCGGGCAGCAGCACGGCTTCGTTGATGTCGCAGAACGAATGGATGCGCACGCCCGAAAACAGCACCGAGCTGCTGACCTTGGATCCCGAGACGATGCAGCCGCCCGAGATGATGGTGTTGACCGTCATGCCGTGCTTGCCGTCGCGGTCGAGCACGAACTTGGCCGGCGGCAGCTGCCGCTGGTAGGTCCAGATGGGCCAGTCGGTGTCATAGATGTCGAGCTCGGGGGTGATCGAGGCCAGGTCGAGGTTGGCTGCCCAGAATGCATCAATCGTGCCCACGTCCCGCCAGTAGGCGGCTGCGCCGGGCCCGCGGCTGGCCCGGGTCACGCAGGACATGCCGAAAGGATGGGCCAGCGCCCGGCCCTCGGCGACCGCGCGCGGGATGATGTCCTTGCCGAAGTCGTGGTTCGAATCGGGGTTGGCGTTGTCTTCCTCGAGCAGCTTGTAGAGGTATTCGGAGTCGAAGACGTAGATCCCCATGCTGGCCAGCGCCACGTCGGGGTTGCCCGGCATGGCTGGCGGGTCGGCCGGCTTTTCGAGGAAGGCCGTGATGTTGCGGTCGGTGTCGATCGCCATCACGCCGAAGGCCGTGGCCTCCATGCGCGGCACCTCGATGCAGCCGACCGTGCAGCCGCGGCCGCTGGCGACGTGGTCGGTCAGCATGATCGAGTAATCCATCTTGTAGACATGGTCGCCGGCGAGCACGACGACATAATCATGCGGCGTGGAGCGTGTCTGGATGATGTCGAGGTTCTGGTAGACCGCATCCGCCGTGCCGCGGTACCAGTGCTCGTCGCCGACCCGCTGCTGGGCCGGCAGCACATCGACCATCTCGTTGAGCTCGGCGCGCAGGAAGCTCCAGCCGCGCTGCAGGTGGCGCATCAGCGAGTGCGACTTGTACTGGGTGACGACCGCCATGCGGCGGATGCCCGAGTTGAGGCAGTTCGACAGCGCGAAGTCGATGATGCGGAACTTGCCGCCGAAATAGACCGCGGGTTTGGCCCGCCGGTCGGTCAGCTGCTTGAGCCGGGAGCCGCGGCCGCCGGCCAGCACCAGGGCGATGGTGCGGCGAACGAGTTGGTGGGCCTGCAGGGTGGGTTGCGCGATGTCTTCCATCAGATGTCTCCGTTGGTGTTCTCGGGTGATTCCAGCCTAGCACCGTGGTGCCGGCGTCTTCATGTTTTTGCGACCCAGAGGCTGCCCGGCGCCAGCGCCTGGGTCGCACCCAGGGGCCGGGCCGCGGCCTCGTCGTCGGCCGCGTCGCTGGCCAGCCGGCGCGTCCAGCGCCCCGGCGGCAGGGTGAAGCCGACCGGGGCGTCGCCGGCATTCAGCAGCACCAGCCAGCTTTCGGCCGGCGCCGGCGCCTCGAACAGGATCGCCATGGCGCGGCGCTCGCCGGCCTGCCAGTCTTCGGTGCGCATCGGGTGGCCCTCCGGCGCCAGCCAGCGCAGCGCGGTGGCGCCCGGCGCGGGTTCGGCCGGCCACCAGCGCGTGCTGCGCAGGGGCGCGGCTTCGCGGCGCAGCGCCAGCAGGCGGGCGACGAAGGCGGTCATGGCGGCGTCGGCATGGTCCCAGTCCAGCCAGGTGGTGTCGTTGTCCTGGCAGTAGGCGTTGTTGTTGCCGCGCTGGGTGTGGCCGATCTCGTCGCCGGCCAGCAGCATCGGCGTGCCCTGCGACAGCAGCAGCACGGCCAGCAGCACCCGCTGCAGGCGCCGCCGCTCGGCGCGCACGGCGGGGTCGTCGGTTTCGCCCTCGACGCCGCCATTGCGGCTCAGGTTGCGGCCGCTGCCGTCGCGGTTGCCCTCGCCGTTGGCCAGGTTGTGGCGTTCCTCGTAGCTCAGCAGGTCGCGCAGCGTGAAGCCGTCGTGCGCGGTGATGAAGTTGACGCTGGCCGTGGGCTCGCGGGCGTTGCGCCGGAAGTCGTCGCTCGAGGCCGCGAAGCGGTGGGCGAAGGCGCCGAGGCCCTCGCTGCGGCGCAGCCAGAAGCCGCGCTGGACCTCGCGGAAGCGGTCGTTCCATTCGAGCCAGCCGGGCGGAAACTCGCCGAGCCGGTAGCCGCCCGGGCCGAGGTCCCAGGGCTCGGCGATCAGCAGGGTGCGTGACAGCACCGGGTCCTGGGCGATGGCCGCGAGCAAGGGCGCGCGGGGGTCGAAGTCGCCGTCGGCGCCGCGTGCGAGCACCGGCGCGAGGTCGAAGCGAAAGCCGTCGACGCCGAGCTCGCAGACCCAGTGGCGCAGGCTGTCCATCACCAGCGCGAGCACCCTCGGCTCGGCCAGGTTGAGGCAGTTGCCGCAGCCGGTCCAGTTCTGGTAGAGCGCCCGGTCGTCGGGGCGCAGGTGGTAGTAGAGCGCGTTGTCGATGCCGCGCAGGCTCAGCGTCGGCCCGAGCTCGTCGGTCTCGGCGCTGTGGTTGTAGACCACGTCGATCACCAGTTCCATGCCGCGTGCGTGCACGGCATCGGCCAGGGCGCGGAACTCGCTCGCCGGTGTCGTGCCGCCGCGGCCGCTCCAGTAGCGCACCTCGGGCGCGAACCAGCCGATCGTGCTGTAGCCCCAGTAGTTGCTGAGGCCCAGGGCCAGCAGGCGCGACTCGTCGGCGCGCTGCTGGACCGGCATCAGGCTCAGCGTGGTGACGCCGAGGCGCTGCAGGTGGTCGAGCACCGCCGGCTCGGCGAGGCCGGCGTAGCTGCCGCGCAGGGCCTCGGGAACGCCCGGGTGCCGGCGGGTCTGGCCGCGCACGTGGACCTCGTACAGCACCCGTTCGCCGGCCGGGATGCGGCTGTGCCCGGGCGGCGCCGCGGGCAGCGGGGCCGTGACCCGGGCCTTGAGCGCGATGGCCGCGTTGTCGCGCGGGTCGCGCTGCAGCGGCTGGGCGGGGTCGTGGCCGAGGAACAGGTCTTCGCCGCCGTAGTGGCCGACGATCTCGCGCGCGTAGGGGTCGAGCAGCAGCTTGGCCGGGTTGAAGCGCAGCCCCTCGGCGGGCGACCAGGGGCCATCGACGCGCCAGCCGTAGACCAGCCCGGGCCGGGCGCCCGGCAGGCGGGTATGCCAGACGCCGTCGGTGCGGGCCGAGAGCTGGAGGCGCTGCTGCTCGTGGCTGCCGGTGCTGTCGAACAGGCACAGCGCGACGGCCGTGGCGTTCGGCGCGGCGAGCGCGAAATTGACGCCTTCGGGGCTCGCCGTGGCGCCGAGCGGCAGGGGCGTGCCGTCGGTCATGCGCGCCGCCCCGGCCTCACGCGAGCACCCACATCACGGTGGCGAGCGGCGGCACCGACAGCACCATCGAGCGCGCCCGGCCATGCCAGGGCACGGGCTCGCTGGCGATCGGCCCGTTGCCGACGCCGCTGCCGCCGTAGACCTGGTTGTCGGTGTTGATGAGCTCGCGGTAGGTGCCGTCCGCGGGCACCCCGAGCCGGTAGCCGAGCCGCGGCACCGGCGTGAAATTGCACACCGCCACCACGAAGCGGCCGTCGCGCGCCCGCCGCACGAAGGAGAACACCGAGTGGTCGGCGTCGTCATGGCAGATCCACTCGAAGCCTTCGCCTTCGCAGTCGAGCTCGTGCAGCGCCGGGAAATGCCGCAGGACATTGTTGAGGTCGCGCACCAGCCGGCGGATGCCCTGGTGCGCCGGCTGGTCGAGCAGGTGCCAGTCGAGGCTGCGGTCGGCGTTCCATTCGGCGAACTGGGCGAATTCGCCGCCCATGAACAGCAGCTTCTTGCCCGGGTAGGCCCACAGGTAGCCGTACAGGTTGCGCAGCCCGGCGAACTTCTGCCAGTGGTCGCCGGGCATGCGCCCGATCATCGAGCCCTTGCCGTGCACCACCTCGTCGTGCGACAGCGGCAGCACGAAGTTCTCGCTGAAGGCGTACATCAGGCCGAAGGTGATCCGCTGGTGATGGTGCTTGCGGTAGATCGGGTTGATCCCGGCGTAGGCCAGGGTGTCGTTCATCCAGCCCATGTTCCACTTGTAGTGGAAGCCCAGGCCGCCGTTCTCGGGCGGGCGCGTCACGCCCGGGAAGCTGGTCGACTCCTCGGCCAGGGTCACGGCGCCCGGACGCTCGACGCCGACCACCCGGTTCATGCGGCGCAGGAATTCGATCGCCTCGAGGTTCTCGCGGCCGCCCAGCGCGTTCGGCACCCATTCGCCGGCCTTGCGGCTGTAGTCGCGGTAGAGCATCGAGGCCACCGCGTCGACCCTGAGCCCGTCGACGCCGTAGCGTTCGAGCCAGTAGAGCGCGTTGCCGACCAGGTAGTTGCGCACCTCGACCCGCGCATAGTTGAAGATCAGCGTCTGCCAGTCGTTGTGGAAGCCCTCGCGCGGGTCGGCGTACTCGTAGAGCGCGCTGCCGTCGAAGTTGGCGAGCCCGTGAGCGTCGGTCGGGAAATGGGCCGGCACCCAGTCGAGGATCACGCCCAGGCCCGCCGCGTGGGCGGCCTCGACGAAGTGGCGGAAGTCCCCCGGCGTGCCGAAGCGCGATGTCGGCGCATAGAGGCCGATCGGCTGGTAGCCCCAGGAGCCGTCGAACGGGTGCTCGCTGACCGGCAGCAGCTCGATGTGGGTGAAGCCCATGTCGCGGGCGTAGGGCACCAGGGTGTCGGCCAGTTCGCGGTAGTCGAGCCATTCGTGGCCGTTCTTGCGCCGCCAGGAGCCCAGGTGCACCTCGTAGATGCTGATCGGGGCGTCGCGCGCGTTGGCATCGGCGCGTCCGGCCGGCAGGGCCACCGGGGCCGGCAATGGCTGAACCACACAGGCGGTGTCGGGCCGCAGGCGGGCCGAGAAACCGAAGGGGTCGGCCTTGCGCAGCACCTGGCCCTGGGCCGACAGCAGCTCGAATTCGTAGGCGTCGCCCGGCGCCACGTGCGGCGCGAAGATCTCCCAGACCCCGCACTCGCGCCGCAGCCGCATCATGTGGCGCCGGCCGTCCCACTGGTTGAAGTCGCCGACCACCGAGACCCGGCGCGCATTCGGCGCCCAGACCGCGAAGGCCACGCCGCGCACGCCGTCGATCTCGCGCAGGTGGGCGCCGAGCTGCTCGTAGGGCCGCAGGTGCGTGCCTTCGGCCAGCAGCCAGACGTCGGTCTCGCCGAGCACCGGCGGAAAGCGGTAGGGGTCTTCGAGCGGGGTGCTGTGCGAGCCCCAGTCGACCTCGAAGCGGTAGCCGAGCCGGGCCTCCGAGGCCGGCACCAGGGCGGCGAACAGGTCGCTGTCGCCCTGGCGGTCGAGCCGGGCCAGCGGCCAGCCCGACGCCGAGTGCCGCACCGCCACGGATTGCGCGCCCGGCAGCAGGGCGCGGACCCACAAGCCCTCGTCCGTCTCGTGCGGACCGAGCACGGCGAACGGGTCGCCATGTTCGGCGCGCATCAGCGCGCGGACTTCGGCTTCAGGCAGCATGCGGGAGTTCTCCCATGAAAACGCCATAGGGCGGCAGCGTGAGCATGCGGCCGTCGAGTCCGGCGCCGGTGAACGGCGCGCCGGGCAGCGGCGCCAGCGGCGCTTCCAGTTGCAGCGTCGCCGGTGCGTCGGACAGATTGAACACCGCCTGCAGCGCCTTGTCACCTTCGCGCCGCTCGAACCACAGCAGGGGTTCGGGCGCCTCGAAGAAGCGCATGGCGCCGGTGCGCAGCAGCGGCTGGCTGCGGCGCCAGTGCAGCAAGGCCCGGCTGTGGTGCAGCATCGAGCGCGGATCGCCGGCCTGCTGGTCGATCGCCAGCGCCAGGTGGGCTTCCGAGACCGGCAGCCAGGGCAGCCCGTCGGTGAAGCCCCCGTGCGGCTGGTCGGCGCGCCAGGGCATCGGCGTGCGGCAGCCGTCGCGGCCCTTGAATTCGGGCCAGAAGGCGCGGCCGTACGGGTCCTGCAGCAGCTCGAAAGGCACTTCGGCCTCCGGCAGGCCGAGTTCCTCGCCCTGGTAGACGCTGGCGCTGCCGCGCAGCGACAGCAGCAGCGCCAGCCAGAGCCGGTCGCGCCGGGTGTCGGCCGAGCCGGCGGCGTTCCAGCGGCTGGCGACCCGGGGCACGTCGTGGTTCGACACCGCCCAGCAGCCCCAGCCGTCGGTCCTGACCAGGGCGCTGTCCAGCGCCTCGACCTGGATCCGCAGGTGGCGCGCGCTGTGTTCGCTGGTCAGCAGGCTGAAGCTGTAGGCCAGGTGCAGCCGCTTGTCGCGCTCGGTGTAGCGCGCCATCACGGGCGGCGCGTCCTCGTCGCCGACCTCGCCCAGCGCGACCGCGCCGTAGCCGTCGAGCAGCCGGCGCAGCTTTTCGAGGAACAGCAGGTTCTCGGGCTGGCTCTTGTCGTGCAGGTGCTGCTGCATCGCGTAGGGGTTGTCGGCCCGCACCGTGCTCACCTCGCCGCCGCTGGCCGGCGGGTTGTCGCGCAATTGCGCATCGTGGAACTGGTGGTTGCAGGCATCGAAGCGGAAGCCGTCGACGCCGCGCTCGCACCAGAACTTCACCTCGCCCAGCAGGGCTTCCTGCACGGCGGGGCAATGGAAATTGAGGTCCGGCTGCTCGGCCAGGAAGCTGTGCAGGTAGTACTGGCGCCGGCGCGAATCCCATTGCCAGGCCGAGCCGCCGAAGACCGAGAGCCAGTTGTTGGGCGGCGTGCCGTCGGGTCGGGGGTCGGCCCAGACGTACCAGTCGGCCTGGGGGTTGTCACGGCTGGCCCGGCTGGCCGCGAACCAGGCGTGCTGGTCGGAGGTGTGGGACAGCACCTGGTCGATGATGATCCTGAGGCCCAGCCCGTGGGCCCGGGCCAGCAGGGCGTCGAAATCGGCCAGGGTGCCGAAGATCGGGTCGACCGCCCGGTAGTCCGAGACGTCGTAGCCGAAATCCTTCATCGGCGAGCGGAAGAAGGGCGAGATCCAGATCGCGTCCACCCCCAGGCCGGCCACATGGCCCAAGGTGCCCGTGATCCCCGGCAGATCGCCGATGCCGTCGCCATTGCTGTCCATGAAGCTGCGCGGGTAGATCTGGTAGATCACCGCGCCCCGCCACCAGTCCTTCGCCATGCATGCCCCCAGGAATCCAAAATCATTGTGGCATGCGAAAAGCATGCCGCTCGCCCCCAGGTTGCCTGGCACTTCGTGTCCGGGCGCCCACCCCCTGCCGGGGGCGCAGTCAGCGGCCCGGCGAAGCCAGGCCCGTTGGTGAGACACCGCGGAGCTGGCTTTGCCAGGCCGCTGGTGTTGCCCCCGGCAGGGGGTGGGCGGGCTACACGAAGTGAGCCCAACCTGGGGGCGAGTATCAGAACCCCGCGATAATCCGCCTTCTCCCGGCCGCCTGGCGCCGGGTCGTTGTCGAGTGCCCATGAATCCCAGCTACAAACCCGCCGATGTCGAGTCGGCCGCCCAGGCCCACTGGACCGCGGCCGATGCCTACCGCGTGACCGAAGACGCGCGCAAGAAGAAGTACTACGCCTGCTCGATGCTGCCCTACCCCAGCGGCAAGCTGCACATGGGCCACGTGCGCAACTACACCATCAACGACATGCTCACGCGCTACCTGCGCATGAGCGGCTACAACGTCCTGATGCCCATGGGCTGGGACGCCTTCGGCCTGCCGGCCGAGAACGCAGCGCTCAAAAACAGCGTTCCACCGGCGAAATGGACCTACGAGAACATCGCCTACATGAAGGGCCAGCTGCAGGCCATGGGGCTGGCGATCGACTGGAGCCGCGAGATCGCCACCTGCGATCCGAGCTACTACAAGTGGAACCAGTGGCTGTTCCTGAAAATGCTCGAGAAGGGCATCGCCTACCGCAAGACGCAGGTGGTCAACTGGGATCCGGTCGACCAGACCGTGCTGGCCAACGAGCAGGTGATCGACGGCAAGGGCTGGCGCACCGGCGCCACGGTCGAGCGGCGCGAGATTCCGGGCTACTACCTGAAGATCAGCGACTACGCCGAGGAACTGCTCGAGCACACCCAGCACAAGCTGCCGGGCTGGCCCGAGCGCGTCAAGCTGATGCAGGAGAACTGGATCGGCAAGAGCGAAGGCGTGCGCTTCGCCTTCACGCACCGGATCAAGGACGACCAGGGCCACCTGATCCAGGACGGCCGCATGTACGTCTTCACGACCCGTGCCGACACCATCATGGGCGTGACCTTCTGCGCCGTGGCGCCGGAGCATCCGTTGGCCGCGCACGCCGCCAAGACCAGCCCCCAGGTGGCCGCCTTCATCGCCGAGGCCAAGGGCGGCGGCACCACCGAGGCCGAGC
This sequence comes from Variovorax davisae, assembly GCF_030316845.1. Classification (GTDB taxonomy): domain Bacteria; phylum Pseudomonadota; class Gammaproteobacteria; order Burkholderiales; family Burkholderiaceae_C; genus Variovorax; species Variovorax davisae. The sequence goes on along the minus strand of NZ_JASZYS010000018.1, from coordinate 126,574 downwards.
TGGCCACGCAGGAAAAGAAGGGCGTGCCCACCGGCCTCACGGTGACCCACCCGATCACCGAGGAACAGGTCCCGGTCTGGGTCGGCAACTACGTGCTGATCAGCTACGGCGACGGCGCCGTGATGGGCGTGCCGGCGCACGACGAGCGCGATTTCGCCTTCGCCAACAAGTACGGCATCGAGATCATCCAGGTCGTGCTGGTCGACGACGAGCCGCACTTCGACTACCACCGCTGGCAGGACTGGTACGGCGACAAGCAGCGCGGCGTGACCATCAATTCCGACAACTTCAGCGGCATGCACTACGGCGAGGCGGTCAAGGCGGTGGCCCATGCGCTGGGCCAGAAGGGCCTGGGCGAGATGCAGACCACCTGGCGCCTGCGCGACTGGGGCGTGAGCCGCCAGCGCTACTGGGGCACGCCGATCCCGATCATCCATTGCGAAGAACATGGCGCGGTGCCGGTGCCCGAGAAAGACCTGCCGGTCGTCCTGCCGACCGACTGCGTGCCGGACGGCCACGGCAACCCGCTGATCAAGCACGAGGGCTTCCATGCCGGCGTGGTGTGCCCGGTGTGTGGCAAGGCGGCGCGCCGCGAGACCGACACCATGGACACCTTCGTCGACAGCTCGTGGTACTTCATGCGCTACTGCGATCCGACCAACGACGAGGCCATGGTGGCCGACGGCGCGCAGTACTGGATGCCGATGGACCAGTACATCGGCGGCATCGAGCACGCCATCCTGCACCTGCTCTACGCCCGCTTCTGGACCAAGGTCATGCGCGACCTCGGCCTGGTGAAGGTCGACGAGCCCTTCAGCAAGCTGCTGACGCAGGGCATGGTGCTCAACCACATCTTCTACAACCGCGGCGACAAGGGCGGCAAGAACTACTTCCCGCCCTCGGAGGTCACGCCGGAACTCGACGCGCAGGGCCGCATCGTCGGCGGCACGCTGGCCGACGGCAAGAAGCTTGAATACGGCGGCGTCGGCAAGATGGGCAAGACCGAGCGCAACGGCGTCGACCCGCAGGACCTGATCGAGAAGTACGGCGCCGACACGGCCCGGCTCTACACCATGTTCACCGCGCCGCCCGAGGCCACGCTCGAATGGAACGACGCGGCGGTCGAGGGCAGCTACCGCTTCCTGCGCCGGGTCTGGAACTTCGGCGTCGCGCAGCACGCCGCCAGCGCCGCGGCCGCGCCGGCCGGCGAGCCCGTGTTCGGCAAGGAGGCCAAGGTGCTGCGCCACGAGGTCCACACCGTGCTGCGCCAGATCGACTACGACTACCAGCGGATGCAATACAACACGGTGGTGTCGGGGGCCATGAAGCTGCTCAACGCCCTGGAAGGCTTCAAGCCGGCCGCGGACGACGCCGGCAACCGCGCCGCGGTGCGCGAAGGCTTCGGCATCCTGCTGCGCTGCCTGTACCCGGCGACGCCGCACATCGCGCACGAACTCTGGCATCAGCTCGGCTACGACAAGGACCAGGGCGGCCTGCTCGATGCGCCCTGGCCGGTGGTCGACGTCGGTGCGCTGGCGCGCGACGAGATCGAGCTGATGCTGCAGATCAACGGCAAGCTGCGCGGTTCGCTGCGCGTGCCGGCCGCGGCGACCAAGCCGGAGATCGAGAAGATCGCGCTCGCCTGCGAGGATTTCGTGCAGCACGCCGCGGGCGCGGCTGCCAAGCGCGTCATCGTGGTGCCGGGCCGGCTGGTCAACGTGGTCCTATGAGCCCCCGCCCGGCCGTTCAGAAGGGGGCTCGCAGCGCAGTGCGAAGCACGGAGGTGACCCGGTGAGCCGTCGATTCGACCGCCGTGGCTTGCTGGCGGCCGCGGGCGCCATCGCGCTCGCGGGCTGCGGCTTCGAGCTGCGCAAGGCGCCGGAGTTCGCGTTCAAGAACATCGTGGTGCTCGGGAACTCCGCGTTCTCGAACTACCTGCGGCGGCAGCTGCGGGCCGCCGGCACCGTGGAGGTGCTGCCGGTCGACCAGGCCGACAAGGCCGAGGCGGTGCTGGAAATCCTGGGCGAGAACCGCAACAACATCGTGCTGTCGACCACGCCCGACGGCCAGGTGCGCGAACTGCAGTTGATCCTGACGCTGCGCTTCAGGGTGCGGGGCCAGGGCGGCAAGGAACTGCTCGGGCCGACCGAGATCCGGCAGTCGCGCGACATCACCTACAACGAGACGGCGGCCCTGGCCAAGGAAGGCGAGGCCGAGCTGCTGTATCGCGACATGCAGAACGACATCGCCCAGCAGGTGCTGCGCCGGCTGGCCGCGATCAAGGGCTTCTGACACCGTGCAACTCGCGGCTGCCCAGCTCGCCACCCACCTCGCGAAGCGGGTGGCGCCGCTCTACGCCATCCACGGCGACGAGCCGTTGCTGGCGCAGGAGGCGGCCGATGCGATCCGCGCCGCGGCGCGCACCCAGGGCTACACCGAGCGCAGCGCCTACACCGTGGCCGGGGCCCATTTCGACTGGGGCGCGGTGCTGGCGGCGGGCGGCTCGCTGAGCCTGTTCGCGGACAAGCAGATCGTCGAGATCCGGATCCCGTCGGGCAAGCCCGGCAAGGACGGCAGCGCCGCGCTGCAGCAGATCGCCGAGGCCGCGGCCGGCAACGACAGCACCCTGACGCTGGTGCTGCTGCCCCGGCTCGACAAGGCGACCCGCAGCGCAGGCTGGTTCGCCGCGCTCGAGAACCATGGCGTCAGCCTGCAGGTCGACACCGTCGAGCGCGCCGCGCTGCCGCAGTGGATCGCCCAGCGGCTGGCGCTGCAGGGCCAGCGCGTGAAGGCCGGCGAGGAGGGCCAGCGCACGCTGCAGTTCTTCGCCGACCGGGTCGAGGGCAACCTGCTCGCCGCCCATCAAGAAATCCAGAAGCTCGCGCTGCTGCATCCCGAAGGCGAACTCGGCTGGGAGCAGGTCGAAGGCGCGGTCAACAACGTCGCGCGCTACGACGTCTTCAAGCTGTCGGAGGCGGTGCTGGCCGGCAACCCGCAGCGCGTGGCGCGCATGCTCGACGGCCTGCAGGCCGAAGGCGAGGCCGAGGTGCTGGTGCACTACACGCTGTCCGAGGATATCCGGGCGCTGAAGCGGGTCAGGGACGCGATGGCGGCCGGACGGCCGCTGCCGATGGCGCTGCGCGAGAACCGCATCTGGGGCCCGCGCGAGCGGGCCTTCGAGCGGGTGCTGCCGCGGCTGGACGACCGGGCGTTGGCGCGCATGCTGCGCGCCGCGCACGTGGTCGACGGCATCGTCAAGGGCCTCAAGCAGCCCGACTGGCCGGCCAACGGCTGGCAGGCGCTGCAGCGGCTGGCCCTGATGCTGTGCCGGGCCTGCGGGCCCGCCGCATCGGCACCCCGGGCCCGCTGACCGAGGGGCGACGGGCCGGCGGCGCACAAGAATGGTGCGCGACTGTCCCTTGGCGCGCGCCGCCTTTGGCCGTCGCGGCACAATCCGGGGATGAATACGTTGAATGTCGCCGAGTACGTCCAGACGCTCGGGTTGCAGGCCAAGCTCGCTTCGGCCCTGATGGCACGGGCGGATGCCGCCACCAAGAACAAGGCCCTGAAGGCCCTGGCGCGCCGCCTGCGCGCCGCGGCCGCGCCCCTGGCCGAAGCCAATGCCAAGGACCTGGCGCGGGCCGAAGGCGCCGGCCTGTCGGCGCCGATGGTCGATCGCCTGAAGCTGACGCCCAAGGCCATCGAGACCGTCGCCCAGGGCTGCGAGCAGCTGGCCGCGATGTCCGACGTGATCGGCGAGGTCATCGGCATGCGGCAGCAGCCCAGCGGCATCCGGGTCGGCCAGATGCGGGTGCCGATCGGGGTCTTCGGCATGATCTACGAGAGCCGGCCCAACGTGACCATCGAGGCCGCCAGCCTGGCGATCAAGAGCGGCAACGCGGCGATCCTGCGCGGCGGCTCGGAGGCGATCGAGTCGAACAAGGCGCTGGCCCGGCTGGTGGCCGAGTCGCTCGAAGAGGCTGGCCTGCCGGTCGACGCCGTGCAACTGGTCGGCACCACCGACCGCGAAGCCGTGGGCCAGCTGATCGCGATGCCGCAGTTCGTCGACGTCATCATCCCGCGCGGCGGCAAGGGCCTGATCGAGCGCATCAGCCGCGACGCCCGGGTGCCGGTGATCAAGCACCTCGACGGCAACTGCCATGTCTATGTCGACCACACGGCCGAGCTCGACATGGCGCTGAAGATCGTCGACAACGCCAAGACCCAGAAATACAGCCCCTGCAACGCTGCCGAAGGCCTGCTGGTGGCCTCCTCGATCGCCGAGACCTTCCTGCCCGAGATCGGCGCGATCTTCGCCGCCAAGGGCGTCGAGATGCGCTGCGACCCGGTGGCGGCGCAGATCCTGCGCGCCGAGGGCGCGCACCTGCCGGCCGACAAGGTGGTCGACGCCGCCGAATCGGACTGGTCGGAGGAATACCTGGCGGCGGTCATCAGCATCAAGGTGGTCGAGGGGGTGGACGAGGCCATCGCGCACATCAACCGCTACTCGAGCCACCACACGGACGCCATCGTCACCCGCGACCACATGAACGCCCAGCGCTTCCTGCGCGAGGTCGACTCGGCCAGCGTGATGGTCAACGCCAGCACCCGTTTCGCCGACGGCTTCGAGTTCGGCCTGGGCGCCGAGATCGGCATCAGCACCGACAAGTTCCACGCCCGCGGGCCGGTCGGCATCGAGGGTCTGACCTCGCTGAAGTACGTCGTCCTCGGACAAGGCGAAGTGCGCAGTTGAGCACGCGGCCCGGCCGCGCTGGAGCGGCCTGCGGACGCTTGTCATGGGGGCGTTCGCCCCCAAATCTACAATCCCCGCTCTAGCTCAGGCACAAATCAAACAAGGCCGCCGCATGGTCCCCCATCTCGTCACCGCCCTGACCGGCCCGATCAACGAACTCGAGCAGCGCGTGCTCGACTCGACGCCCGCCATCGAGCGCTGGTTCCGGCTCGAATGGATGGAGCACACGCCGCCGTTCTACAGCTCGGTCGACATCCGCAACGCCGGCTTCAAGCTGGCGCCGGTCGACACCAACCTCTATCCGGGCGGCTGGAACAACCTCACGCCCGAGATGCTGCCGCTGGCGGTGCAGGCGGCGCAGGCCGCCATCGAGAAGATCTGCCCCGAGGCGCGCAACCTGCTGGTGATCCCCGAGAACCACTCGCGCAACACCTTCTACCTGGCCAACGTGGCCCAGCTGGTTCGGATCTTCCACATGGCCGGCCTCAACGTGCGGGTGGGCTCGATCGATCCGGCGATCAAGTCGCCGAAGAAGATCGCGCTGCCCAATGGCGAGACGGTCTGCCTGGAGCCGGTGGCGCGCAGCAAGCGGCGCCTGGGGCTCAAGCACTTCGACCCCTGCACCATCCTGCTCAACACCGACCTGTCGGCCGGCACGCCGGGCATCCTCGAGGACCTGCACGAGCAGTACCTGCTGCCGCCGCTGCATGCCGGCTGGTCGGTGCGCCGCAAGAGCAACCACTTCCACAGCTACGAAGAGGTGTCCAAGCGCTTCGGCAAGCTGCTGGGCATCGACCCCTGGCTGATCAACCCGATGTACGCCAAGGCGGCCGAGGTCAGCTTCGCGACCGGCCAGGGCATCGACGTCCTGACCAGCCACGTCGACGCCCTGCTCACCAAGGTGCGCCGCAAGTACAAGGAATACGGCATCAACGAGAAGCCCTTCGTGGTGGTCAAGACCGACAACGGCAGCCCGGGCCTGGGCGTCATGACGGTGCGCGACGCCAAGGAGATCGAGGCCCTGGTGCGCCGGCCGCGGGCCAGCAAGGCCGGCGCCGCCAAGGAAGGGCAGGAGCCCTGCGACCTGATCGTCCAGGAGGGCGTGCTGACCAACGAGCGGGTCCACAACGGCGTCGCCGAGCCGGTGGTCTACATGATGGACCGCTACGTGGTGGGCGGCTTCTACCGGGTGCACGCCGAGCGCGCCCCGGACGAGAACCTGAACCTGCCGGGCGCCAGCTTCGTGCCGCTGGCATTCTCTGAAAGTGCGCACTTACCACAGCCGGGCGCCAAGCCGGGCGCCAGCGCGCCCAACCGCTTCTACATGTACGGCGTGATCGGCCGGCTGGCGATGGTGGCCGCGAGCTACGAGCTGGAGGCGACCGACCCGGATGCCGAAGTCTATGAATGATTTGGCATTGCAACTTGCAGACCGTCGCGGCGGCGGCAAAATAGCCACCCCATAACAACGTCGACGAGGGTGGGAGCCGATGCAGCGGCCGAAACGGGCCGCCCCAGCGCCTCGTGGCGTGCTGCAGGCCGCCGACCCTTTGCAGCCTTTCCGTGTCCGCCCCTAAATCCTCCTCCGCTGCGCTGATCCTCGCGGCCATCGGTGTCGTCTACGGCGACATCGGCACGAGCGTCCTGTATGCGGTCAAGGAGGTGTTCGGCCACGGCCACGTGCCCTTCACGATCGACAACGTCTACGGCATCCTGTCGATGTTCTTCTGGACGCTGACGGTGATCGTCTCGCTGAAGTACGTGGTGCTGGTGCTGCGGGCCGACAACGAAGGCGAGGGCGGCCTGGTCGCGATGCTGGCGCTGGCCTCCCAGGCGGTGGTCGACAAGCCGCGGCTGCGCCAGGTGCTGCTGGTGGTCGGCATCTTCGGCACCTCGCTGTTCTATGGCGACGGCGTCATCACGCCGGCGATCTCGGTGCTGTCGGCGGTCGAGGGCCTGGAGGTGGTGTCGCCGCAGTTCAGGCACTACGTGATCCCGATCACGCTGGTGGTGCTGTTCTGCCTGTTCGCGCTGCAGAAGCACGGCACGGCGGGCATCGGCCGCTTCTTCGGCCCGATCACGCTGGCCTGGTTCTTCGCCATCGCGGTGCTCGGCGTGTCGCAGATCCTCACCCATCCCGAGATCCTCAAGGCGATGAGCCCGTTCTACGCGCTGCGCTTCATGTGGGAGAACCCGGGCACCAGCTTCATCATTCTGGGTGCCACCGTGCTGTGCGTGACCGGCGCCGAGGCGCTCTATGCCGACCTCGGCCACTTCGGCAAGAAGCCGATCCGCATCGCCTGGTTCTCGGTCGTCATGCCGGCGCTGACGCTCAACTACTTCGGCCAGGGCGCGCTGCTGCTGGAGAACCCGCTGGCCGTGAAGAACCCGTTCTTCATGATGGCGCCCGAGTGGGCCCTGCTGCCGCTGGTGCTGCTGGCCACGGCCGCCACCGTGATCGCCTCGCAGGCGCTGATCACCGGCGCCTTCAGCGTCACGCGCCAGGTGATCCAGCTCGGCTTCCTGCCGCGCATGAACATCGAGCACACCAGCGTGCGCACCGCGGGCCAGATCTACATCCCCTTCGTCAACTGGGGGCTGTTCGTGGCGATCGTGCTGGCGGTCGTGATGTTCCGCTCGTCGAGCAACCTGGCGGCGGCCTACGGCATCGCCGTCACCACCGACATGCTGATCACCACGGTGCTGACCTTCTTCGTGATCCGCTATGCCTGGAAGTACCCGCTCTTCCTGTGCATCGCGGCCACCGGCGCCTTCTTCGTGGTCGACTTCCTGTTCTTCGCCTCGAACCTGCTCAAGCTGTTCGACGGCGGCTGGTTCCCGCTGCTGATCGGCGGCTCGATCTTCATGCTGATGCTGACCTGGAAGGAAGGGCGCCGGCTGATGGGCGAGACCCAGCTCGCCGAGGCCATCGACCTGCGCGGCTTCCTCGACTCGGTCTTCGTGAGCCCGCCGGCGCGGGTCGACGGCACCGCGGTCTTCATGACGGCCGAGCCGGGCGTGGTGCCGAATGCGCTGCTGCACAACCTCAAGCACAACAAGGTGCTGCACGACCAGAACCTGTTCGTCACGGTGCGCAACCACGAGGTGCCCTGGATCCCGATGGACAAGCGCATCGAGATGGAGCCGCTGGGCCATCATTGCTGGCAGGTGGTGGTGCACTACGGCTTCAAGAATGAAATCGACCTGCCGCGGGCGCTCGAGCACGCGAAGATGCGCGGCTGCCAGCTGGAGCAGATGGCGACCAGCTACTTCCTGTCGCGCGACGTCGTGATCCCGACGCTGGGCAGCGGCATGGCGCCCTGGCGCGAGAAGCTGTTCGCGCAGATGCACCACAACGCCAGCGGGGCAGCCGACTTCCTCGGCCTGCCGAACAACGCGGTGGTCGAACTCGGCTCCAAGATCGAGATCTAGGCGCGGTTCGTCGGCGATGCGATTCTTCAAGGACTTGAGCCTCTCGGCCTTCACCGCCGGTTTCGTCGCCGTGCTGGTGGGCTTCACGAGTTCGGTGGCGATCGTGTTCCAGGCCGCCCAGGCCTTCGGCGCCACGCCCGCGATGGTGTCCTCCTGGATGTGGGCGCTGGGCATCGGCATGGGCCTGGCCTCGGTGCTGCCCTCACTGTGGTGGCGCCAGCCGGTGATGATCGCCTGGAGCACGCCCGGTGCCGCCGTGCTGGCGGTCGCCGGCGCCGGCTACGGCATGAACGAGGCGGTCGGCGCCTTCATCGTCTGCGCGCTGCTGATGGCGCTGGCCGGCGCCACCGGCTGGTTCGAGCGCGTGATGAACAAGATCCCGATGGCACTGGCCTCGGCGCTGCTGGCCGGCGTGCTGGCGCGATTCGGCCTGCAGGCCTTCATTGCCGCCCAGACCGCGCTGCCGCTGGTGCTGCTGATGCTGGGCGCCTACCTGGTGGCCAGGCGGTTGCTGCCGCGCTATGCGGTGCCGCTGACCCTGGGCGTGGGCATCGCCTTCGCCGCCGCGCGCGGCCAACTGGCCTGGAGCGCCGTGCATTTCAGCCTGGCGCTGCCGGTGTTCACGATGCCGGTCTTCAGCTGGCAGGCGGTGGTCAGCCTGGCGCTGCCGCTGTTCGTCGTCACGATGGCCTCGCAGAATCTGCCCGGCGTGGCGGCGATCCGGGCCGCGGGCTATGACATGCCGGTGTCGAAGCTGATCACCATCAGCGGCCTGTTCACGCTGGTGCTGGCGCCTTTCGGCGCCTTCGCGCTGAACCTGAGCGCCATCACCGCCGCGATCTGCATGGGCCGCGAAGCGCACGAAGACCCGGCGCGGCGCTACACGGCGGCGGTCAGCTGCGGCGCGATCTACATCGTCATCGGCGTGTTCGGGGCGGCCGTCACGGGGCTGCTGACCGCCTTCCCGAAGGAACTCGTCGCCACCATCGCCGGCCTGGCCCTGCTCGGCACCATCGGCAGCGGCCTGGCCGCCGCCGTGCGCGACGAGACGCACCGCGAGGCGGCGCTGATCACCTTCCTGGTCACGCTCTCGGGCGTCACGCTGGCGGGCATCGGCTCGGCCTTCTGGGGCGTGGTGGCCGGCGCGCTGGCGCTGGGCATCCAGCAGCTCGGCCGCCAGAAGGCCGCGCCGGGCAAGGACATCGCGCCTGCGTGCAAGATCAAGCAGGACGCCAAAGCCGCTATTGGAAAGAACAGCCCGTGAACATCCTCTTCGTCGCCGACCCGCTCGAGCATTTCAAGATCTACAAGGACACCACCTTCTCGATGATGCGCGAGGCCCAGCGCCGCGGCCATGGCATCTCGGCCTGCGAGCCGCGCGACCTCGGCTGGCAGACCGGACAGCCGGTGACGGCCGGCGTGCGCGACATCACGCTCACCGGCAACGGCGACGACTGGTTCACCGAAACGCCGCGCCGCCAGGCGCCGCTGCACGGCTTCGATGCGGTCCTGATGCGCAAGGACCCGCCCTTCGACGCCGAGTACATCTACGCCACCCACCTGCTGGGCCAGGCCGAGCGCGAAGGCGCGAAGGTGGTCAACAAGCCGGCGGCGCTGCGCGAGCACCCCGAGAAGCTGGCGGTGATGGAGTTCCAGCAGTTCACCAGCCCGACCCTGGTCACGCGCGACCCGGCGGCGGTGCGCGCCTTCCACGCCGAGCACAAGGACATCATCCTGAAGCCGCTCGACGGCATGGGCGGCATGGGCATCTTCCGGGTCCGCGAAGACGCGCTCAACCTGGGCTCGATCACCGAGACCCTCAACAAGAACGGCGCAGAGACGCTCATGGTGCAGCGCTTCGTGCCCGAGATCGCGGCCGGCGACAAGCGCATCCTGATCATCGGCGGCGAGCCGGTGCCCTTCGTGCTGGCCCGCATCCCGCAGGGCACCGAGGTGCGCGGCAACCTGGCGGCCGGCGGCAAGGGCGTGGCGCAGCCGCTGACGCCGAAGAACCGCGAGATCGCCGAGGCCGTGGGCCGCGCGCTGGCGCCGCGCGGTCTGCTCCTGATCGGCCTCGACGTGATCGGCGACTATGTGACCGAGATCAACGTCACCAGCCCGACCTGCTTCCAGGAGATCACCGAGCAGACCGGCTTCGACGTGCCGGCGATGTTCATCGATGCGCTGGAGGCCGAGGTCGGGCGATGAGGGTCGACGCCTAGAAGTCGACGCTGGCGTTCAGCACGAAGGTGCGCGGCGCGCCCATCACGAGGTAGTTCGAGCCCGGAAAGCCGCCGGCCGAGGCCCAGTACGACTTGTTGAACAGGTTGTCGACGCGCGCGCGCAAGGTCAGCAGCCGGCCGTTGCCGATCTCCATCAGGTAGCGCGCGCCGAGGTCGAAGCGGTTCCAGTCCGGCAGCTGCTGGGTGTTGGCGGCATCGGCGTACTGCTTGGCGGTGTAGAGGAAGCGGGCGTTGACCGCCAGCCCGCGCACGCCGGGGATGTCCCATTCGGCGCCGATGTTGAACTGCTGGCGCGGCACGCCGATCACGTCCTTGCCGTCGGTCAGGCCGCCCTCGGTGCGCGCCTGCTCGGCATCGAGCAGGGTCAGGCCGCCCAGCACGCGCAGGCCGCGCACCGGCTCGCCGAACACCGCCAGCTCGAAGCCGCGATTGCGCTGCTCGCCGTTGTTGCCGTAGATCCCGTTCTGCACGAAGGCCAGCGGCTTGGTGGTCTCGAACAGGGCCACGGTCGCGCCGATGCCGCCGTCGCTCTCGTACTTGGCACCGATCTCCTTCTGCTTCGAGACGTAGGGTGCGAACACCTGGCCGGCATTGAGCACCGGCTGCCCGGTGGAGGTGAAGGCCGGCGCGACGTCGCCCTTGACCAGGCCTTCGATGTAGTTGCCGTAGAGCGAGACGTTCTTGCTCGCCTTGAAGACGATGCCGGCCACCGGCGTGGTCTTGCTCTCGTCGTAGTGGCTGGTTTCCAGGCCCGAGTCGTAGTTGAAGCCGGTCTGCTCGATGGTCTGGCGGCGCGCCCCCAGGGTCAGGAGCACCGTGTCCTGCGCGAAGGCCATCGTGTCGGCGACCGCGTAGCTGGAGGTCTTGGTCTTGTCCGTCACCTGCGGGTTGCTCAGCACCCCGCCGGTGAAAAGGTTCGCCAGCGGCGGCAGCGACGCCACCGGCGTGTAGATGCTGCTGACCAGCGTGCTGCCCGAGATCGCATAGGCATTGCGCTGTTCGTTGTCGTAGGCAGTGGCCGAAGCGATCACCGTGTGGCCGACCGGGCCGGTCGCGAACTTGCCGCGCACGCCGATCTCGCCGGTCGAGACCTTGTCTTCGCGCTCGTTGTCGAAGCGGTTGCCGATGGTGGCGCCGAAGACATTGGTCAGCATCGGGTTCGACAGCGAATTCGACTCCTTGCCGTCGCGCAGGCCGCCGGCGACCCAGCCGGTCACGCTGTCGTTGAAGTCGACCTCGCCGCGCACGGTGCCGAAGGTGTCGCGTTCCTTCGAGTAGGTCCAGGGCTGGGCGAAGTTGGCCTTGGCGTCGGGCGGCGTCGGGATCGGCAGCCCGAAGCCCGGCGTCACGCTCGGGCGGCCTTCGGTCAGCTTGTGGTCCTGGTAGCCGACGTCGGCCGACAGCCGCACGTTGCGGTTGCGCCAGTCGAAGCCGACGCCGACCGCGCTCAGTTCGCGCTTCTCGTCGTCGACGCCGGTGCCGCCGTCGCGGCGCACCGCATTGAGCCGGATGCCGGTGCTCTGGTCGGGGCCGAAGCGGCGCGCCAGGTCGACCGAGGCCGAGCCCTCGCCGCCGCTCTGCACGCCGAGGCCGACGCGGCTCAGCGGCTCGCCGGGCGCCCGCTTGGGCAGCAGGTTGATGGCGCCGCCCAGGCCGCTGCCGCCCGGTGCCGCGCCGTTCAGGAAGGCATTGGCGCCCAGCAGCACCTCGACCCGCTCGAAGAACTCGGAGGCGATGTACTGGCGCGGCAGCATGCCGTAGAGCCCGTTGTAGGCGATGTCGTCGGAAAACACGGGGAAGCCGCGCACCACGTACAGCTCCTGGAAGTTGCCGAAGCCGCGGGCCTGGCGGATGGACGGGTTGTTGAGCAGCACGTCGGCCACGCTCTGCGCCTGCTGGTCCTGGATCAGCTCGTTGGTGTAGGACGTGATCGAGAACGGCGTGTCCATGAGGTCCTGGGTGCCCAGCACGCCGACCCGGCCGCCGCGCGCCACCTGGCCGCCGGCGAAGGGCTTGGTGAGCCCGGCGGCGGAAGCGTCGGCGCTGGCTTCGACCGTCACGGTGGCCAGGGTGCCGCCTTGGGCGGCGGGCGCTTCGGCGGCGGCCTGGGCGAGGGCTCCCAGCGAGTGGAGGGCGAGCGCGCTGGCGAGCGCGACAGGGCGCAAGGAGAAACGGACGGAGGACATGAAACGGCCCTTTGAATACAAATGAGAACCGTTATTATCTTTGTCGAGGGATTGTGTCCAGGCCCAGGGTCGCCAAAATCGGCGTCAACGTTGTTTTGAGGCGTCAGTTCGCCTCCGCGGAACCTCAGCTGCAGCGCCGCCCATCCACGAACACCGCCAGCTCCCGGGGCGCGAACGCCGTCCATGGCTCGTTGGTCGTGAGCGGCGCCGTCACCACCACCGCGACGCGGTCGTTCGGCGTGGTGTGCTGGGCGAAGTCGATGCTGAGGTCTTCGTCGGACAGCTCGGCCGTCAGGAACGGGTGCCGGCGCTCGACGTACCAGAGGTGGGTCGAGGCATGCGCCCACAGCGCCTGGCCGTTCGACAGCATGAAGTTGAAGGTGCCGTGGGCGGCCAGCCGCGGCGCGAGTTCGCGCAGGGTCAGCGTCAGTTCGTCGACGCTCGGCACGCCGGCATGCGACTTGGCCAGCTCCTGCATGATCCAGCAGAACGCGTGTTCGCTGTCGGTGCTGCCGACAGGATGGAAGTTGCCGTGCAGCCGGGGTCGGAAGTCCTTCAGGTCGCCGTTGTGCGCGAACACCCAGTAGCGGCCCCACAGCTCGCGCACGAACGGGTGGCAGTTCTGCAGGTTGACCGCGCCCTGCGTCGCCTTGCGGATGTGGGCGATGACGTTGCGGCTCTGGATCGGGTAACGGCGGATCAGCTCGGCCACCGGCGATTCGCAGGCCGGCTGATGGTCGACGAAATGCCGCAGCCCCCGGTCCTCGAAGAAGGCGATGCCCCAGCCGTCGGCGTGGTGGTCGGTGCGGCCGCCGCGCTGGGCGAAGCCCGTGAAGCTGAAGGTCACGTCGGTCGGCGTGTTGCAGTTCATTCCGAGCAGCTGGCACATGGCGGCTATTAGAACTGAAACGGGGTCAATGCTCCGGCACCGAGGCCGGCCCCGGCGCCTTCACGCGCAGCTGCCAGGCGGCGACGATCGCCAGCGCGCACAGGCCCGCCAGCATGAGGAACACCTCGTCGAAGGCCGCCAGCCGCGCCGGGCTGGTCGCGGGGTTGGCCAGCGAGTCGCCATGCGCCGCCAGCCGCCATTCGAGCACGATGGCGCACAGGCTCACGCCGGCGGCGCCGCCCAGCATGCGCAGGAAGTTGATCGCGCTGGCGCCCTGCGGAATGAGCGGCTTGGCCAGCGGCCGCATCGAGCCCAGGTTGAGCGAGGGCAGGATGAAGCCGAGCCCGATGCGCCCGATGACGGCGAAGGCCACCAGCAGCCACAGCGCGCTGTCGAGCTTCAGCAGCACCATCAGCGCGAAGGAGGCGGCCAGCAGCAGCAGCCCGGTGCACACCAGCAGCCAGGTCGGATGCCGGTCGGCCAGCCGGCCGACGCCGGCGATGGTGATCGCCAGCACGATGCCGGCCGGCAGCAGGATGGTGCCCACGTGCGAGGCCGACAGCTGCAGCCCGACCTGCATGTAGACCGGCAGCAGGTAGGTCGAGCCGAACAGCGCCGTGCCGTAGATGAAGGCCACCACGCTGCCCATCGCGAACTGGCGGTACTGGAACAGCGCCAGGTTCATCAACGGCGCGCCGCCGTTCGCGGCCAGGCGCTTCTGCCAGGCCACGAAGGCGCCGAAGGCGATGCCGGCGCCGGCCAGCAGCAGCGTCGCGTGCAGAGCCGAATCGCCGCGCAGCGCGACCAGGCCGTTCAGCAGGCAGAGGGTGCCGACCGTGCCGAGCGCCAGGCCGCGCCAGTCGAGACCGTCGCTGCGCGCCGCGACCACGCCGCCCGGCGCGGTGGTCGGCACGAACTTGTAGGCCAGCCAGATCGACGCCAGGCAGAAGGGCACCACCATGAAGAAGATCGAGCGCCAGCCGAACAGATCGACCAGCACCCCGCCGATGCTCGGCCCGATGGCCGGCGCCAGCACCACGCCCATGCCGAAGATGCCGCTGGCGCGCCCTTGCTCGTGAGGCTGGAAGGCGCGCAGGATGATGATCGCCGGGATCGGCTGCACCACGCCCGCCGCCAGCCCTTCGGCCACGCGCGCGATCAGCACCAGCGTGAAGTCGCTCGCCAGCCCGCCCGCGAGCCCGCCGGCCAGCAGCAGCACCATGGTGCCGACGTAGGTGCGCCGGTAGCCGTAGCGCGACAGCAGCCAGGGCGTGGTCAGCATCGACACCGTCATCGCCACCATGAAGCCCGAGCTGACCCACTGGGCGCGCTCCTGGCCGAGCGAGAAATGGTGGCTCATGCCGGGGATGGCGACGTTGACGATGGTCGACGACATGATCGACGCCATCACGCCGACCATGACCGACAGGAGCAGCAGCCAGCGGTAGCGCTCGCCGTAGCGGCTGCTCAGGGACTGCGGGGGAGGATTGTTCATCGGGAGGGAAATTGCCGCGCTCGGCCGTCCTACAAGGATATCGGCGTTTGCACCGCTCCGCGTCCGGATGCGCGCCGCCACAATCATTCGCTGTCCCGCACGCGATCCAGACCGCCATGCAAGCGCAATCCCAGAACCAGAACAACAGTCCCGACGCCGACGCCGCCGATCCGCTCGAAGCCGACAGCGCCGCCGCCGACACCGGCGGCTCGCTGGCGTCCGAGCTGCAGGCGCCGACCCTGAGCCGGGCCTACCAGTGCCAGTGCGGCCGCCCGGTGTTCCTGCGCAACAGCCAGTGCCTGGCCTGCCTGACGCCGCTCGGCTACGTGGTCGAGCGGCTCGGCGTGGTGCCGCTCGCCCCGGCCGGCTTCGAGGGCGCCGAGGCCGACACCTTCACGGTCTTCGGCGACGGCCACGGCAAGGCCTACCGGCGTTGTGCCAACCTCATGACGCCGGCCGCCTGCAACTGGATGGTGCCGGCGCCGCGCGAAGGCGACGACCCGTCCTTCCATACCGAGGGCCTGGTGCCGGGGTTGTGCCTGGCATGCAGCGTGACGCGCACCATCCCCGACCTGTCGGTGGAGAGCAATGGCCAGCTCTGGCTGAGCCTCGAGCTGGCCAAGCGGCGGCTGATCTCGCAGCTGCTCGCGCTCGGCCTGCCGGTGGTCACGCGGCTGAGCGACCCGGGGCACGGCCTGGCCTTCGACTTCCTGAGCCACGTGCCGGGCGGGCCGCACGTCATGACCGGCCACGAGATGGGCGTCATCACGCTGAACGCGGAGGAAGCCGAGGATGCCGTGCGCGAGCGCATCCGGGCCGAGATGCGCGAGCCCTACCGCACCCTGCTGGGCCACTTCCGCCACGAAATCGGCCACTACTACTGGGACCTGCTGGTGGCGCCGACGCCGTGGGTCGACGGCTTCCGCCAACTGTTCGGCGACGAGCGCGACGACTACGCCGCGGCCTTGCGCAAGCACTACGACAACGGCCCGCCGCCCGACTGGGCCGATCGCTTCGTGACCAGCTACGCGAGTTCGCACCCGTGGGAGGACTGGGCCGAGACCTGGGCCCACTACCTGCACATGGCGGACACCGCCGACACCGCGTTGAGCTTCGGCGTCGATGCGCAGAACGTCGAACTCGCGAGCGACCTCTTCGAACTCGCAGACCTCTGGCAGCCGGAGCACGCCGAAGCCGGCCGCTTTCTCGATTTCCTCAATGGCTGGGTGCGGCTCACCAACGTGCTCAACGAGCTGTCGCGCAGCATGGGGCAGCCCGACTACTACCCTTTCGTGCTGCCGCGGGCGGCGGTCGGCAAGCTGCAGTTCATCCACCAGGTGATCACCGAGCAGCGCGAGCGCGGTGGGCTGCCCACGATGGCGGCTAAGGAAGAGCCGCCGGCGGCTCAGGGCTGAAGCGCTTCCTGCGCGGCGCAGCGCGCGCAGATGCAGGCCAGGCGGCGCTGCCCTTCAGGCACGCGCGCCAGCAGGTCGGCGCTGAAATCGACCGCCATACACCAGCAGGGCGGCTGCGCCTGGCCGGTCTCGCGCTCGATCTCCAGCGCGCAGCGGTTCGACTCGCCGCACAGGGGACAGCGCGACGGATCGGGGCGCTGAGCCGTGTTCATCCAGCGACCTCGAACGGCGGCAGCTTCTTCGGCACCGCGACGTTCTCCAGCGTCACGTAGACCGGCAGCCCGTTGCGGTAGGCCGGGTAGTCCTCGCCCTGGATCAGCGGCAGCAGGTAGCGCCGGCATTTCTCGGTGATGCCCCAGCCGTCGTCCGAGATGAAATCGCGCGGCATGAACTTCTCGGCATTGGCCACCGCATCGAGCGATGCCGTGCCGAGCCGGTAGTCGTAGGGGACGTCGGAAGTGCGCTCGATGGTCGGCATCACCGAGTTCTGTCCCGCAAGCGCCAACTCGACCGCGCGCTGGCCGAGTTCATAGGCCTGCTTGACGTCGGTGGCCGAGGCGATGTGCCGCGCCGCGCGCTGCAGGTAGTCGGCGACGGCCCAGTGGAACTTGTGGCCAAGGGCCTCCTTGACCATCTGCGCCACCACCGGGGCGGCACCGCCGAGCTGCGCATGGCCGAAGGCATCCTTGGTGCCCTGCTCGGCAAGGAAAGTGCCGTCAGGGTGGTGGCAGCCTTCGGACACCACCACCGTGCAGTAGCCGTGGTACTTGACCAGTGCGTCGACGCGGGCCAGGAAGGCCGGCTGGTCGAAGGGAACCTCCGGGAACAGAATCACGACCGGGATGCCCTGGTCGGCCACCAGTCCGCCGGCCGCGGCGATCCAGCCGGCGTGGCGGCCCATGACCTCGATCACGAAGACCTTGGTCGAGGTCGCGGCCATCGAACGCACGTCCATCGAGGCTTCGAGTGTCGACACCGCCACGTACTTGGCGACCGAACCGAAGCCCGGGCAGCAATCGGTCAGCGGCAGGTCGTTGTCGATGGTCTTGGGCACGTGGATCGCCTGCAGCGGGTAGCCCAGCGACTGCGACAGCTGGCTCAGCTTGAAGCAGGTGTCGGCCGAATCCCCGCCGCCGTTGTAGAAGAAATAGCCGATGCCGTGGGCCTTGAAGACCTCGACCAGGCGCTCGTATTCGCGCCGGTTCTTGTCGAGCGACTTGAGCTTGTAGCGGCAGGAACCGAAGGCGCCGCTGGGCGTGCTGCGCAGCGCCGCGATCGCCTCGGCCGATTCGCGGCCGGTGTCGATCAGGTCTTCGGTGAGCGCACCGAGGATGCCGTTGCGGCCGGCGTAGACATGGCCGATGCGATCGGGATGCCGGCGCGCCGTCTCGATCACGCCACAGGCCGAGGCGTTGATCACGGAGGTGACGCCGCCGGACTGGGCGTAGAAGGCGTTGAGGAGGGGCATGGCGGCATTGTCCCGCAGCCCCCCGCCGGGCGCCAGTGGCCGGCTCAGCTCAGCGGCTCAGCGGCTCAGCGGCCCGGCAGGCCCATCGCGCGCGTGATCACTTCCTTCATGATCTCGTTGGTGCCGCCGTAGATGCGCTGCACCCGGGCATCGGCGTAGGCGCGCGTCACCGGGTACTCCCACATGAAGCCGTAGCCGCCGTGCAGCTGAACGCATTCGTCCATCACCTTGCACTGCAGGTCGCTGGTCCAGTACTTGGCCATGCTGGCGGTCGCGGTGTCGAGCTTCTCGGCCAGCAGCAGCTCGATGCACTTGTCGACGAAGACCCGCGCCACCTGCACCTCGGTCTGCAGTTCGGCCAGGGTGTAGCGGGTGTTCTGGTAGGCGCCCACGGGCTGGCCGAACACCTTGCGCTCCTTCACGTAGGCCACGGTCTGGTCGATCGCCGCCTGCGACGCCGCCACCGCGCTGATCGCGATCTGCAGCCGCTCCCAGGGCAGCTGCTCCATCAGGCAGACGAAGCCGCGGTTCTCCTGCGCCGCGCCGCCCAGCAGCGCCTCGGGCGGCAGCCGCACGCCGTCGAAGAACAGCTCGGAGGTGTCCTGCGCCTTCAGGCCCAGCTTCTTGAGCCGCTTGCCCTTCTCGAAGCCCGGCATGCCGCGCTCGACCAGGAACAGGCTGGTGCCCTTGGCGCCGCCGGCCGGGTCGGTCTTGGCGACCACGATCACCAGGTCGGCGTGCCAGCCGTTGGTGATGAAGGTCTTGCTGCCGTTGAGCAAATAGCTGCCGTCGGCTTGCTTGAGCGCGGTCGAGCGCACCGCCTGCAGGTCGCTGCCCGCGGCCGGCTCGCTCATCGCGATGGCGCCGATCATCTCGCCGCTCGCGAGCTTCGGCAGGTAGTGGTTTTTCTGCGCCTCGGTGCCGTAGCGCAGGATGTAGGGCGCGACGATCTCGCTGTGCAGCCCGTAGCCGATGCCGGTGAAGCCGCGGGCCCAGAGCTCCTCGAACTGGATCACCGAATAGAGCAGGTCGGCGCCCGAGCCGCCGTATGCCTCGGGCAGCGACATGCACAGGAAGCCGTTCTCGCCGGCCTTGTTCCAGACCTCGCGCGCCACGTAGCCCTGGTCTTCCCAGGCTTCGTGGAAAGGAGCGATCTCCTTGTCCATGAAGCGGCGGAACGAGTCGCGGAAAGCCTCGTGGTCGGCGTTGAACAAAGTGCGTTCGATCATGGCGTCGCGCGGGGTGGAAAGACCGGTGCGCGCTTCTGCAGGAAGGCCATCACGCCTTCGGCGAAGCTCGGCTGCTCGATCAGCTCGCGCTGGCGCTCGCTCTCGTAGTGCAGCTGCTCGGACAGCGTGTGGCGCTCGGAGCGCTCGATGGCGCGCCGCGCCTCGTGCACCGCATGCACCGGCAGCCGCGCCAGCCGCTGCGCGATCCGGAGGGCCTCGAGCAGCAGCGGGCCATCGTCGATGGCGGCCCAGATCAGGCCCCATTGCGCCGCCGTTTCGGCGTCGAGCTTCTCGTCGAGCAGCGCCATGCCCATCGCCCGCGCCGGGCCGACCCGGCGCGGAATGAACCAGGTGCAGCCGAGGTCGGGCACGATGCCGAGCTTGGGCAGGAAGGGCAGGTAGAAGTAGGCGCTGCGCGCCGCCACCACGATGTCGCAGGCCAGCGCCAGGCCGACGCCGGCGCCGGCGGCCGGGCCGTTGACCGCGCAGACCACCGGCACCGGGAGCTCGCGCAGCTCCTGGATCAGCGGGTTGCTCATGGCCTGCATCCAGTCGGCGGTCTGGTCGCCCAGGGTCTTGCCGTCTTCCGGTGGCCGCATCGCGCTCAGGTCGGCGCCGACGCAGAAGGCCTTGCCGGCACCGGTCAGCAGCACGGCGCGCACCTGGCTGTCGCTGCGCACCCGCGCGAAGCATTCGCGCAGCGCCTGCTGCAGGTCGAGCGCGATCGGATTGAGCTTGGACGGCAGGTTGAGCGTGATCGTCGCGATGCCTTCGTCGAGCTCGTAGAGAACCGGCTCCATGTCAGAGCCGCTCCACGATCGTGACGTTGGCCATGCCGCCGCCCTCGCACATGGTCTGCAGCCCGTAGCGCTTGCCGCGCTGGCCGAGCGCGTTCACCAGCGTGGTCATCAGCTTGGTGCCCGAGGCGCCGAGCGGATGGCCGAGCGCGATCGCGCCGCCGTTGACGTTGAGCCGGGCCGGGTCGGCGCCCAGCTTCTGCAGCCAGGCCAGCGGCACCGGCGCAAAGGCCTCGTTGACTTCGTAGAGGTCGATGTCGTCGATCTTCATGCCGGCCTTGGCCAGCGCCCGCGCGGTGGCCGGGATCGGGGCCTCGAGCATGATCACCGGGTCGTGGCCCATCACGCTCATGTGGTGGATGCGCGCCAGCGGCTTCACGCCCAGCGCCTTCAGGCCGCGCTCGTTGACCACCAGCACGCCGCTGGCGCCGTCGCAGATCTGGCTCGCGGTGGCGGCGGTGCAGCGCCCGCCCTCGGCGATCAGCTTGACGCCGGCAATGCCTTCCAGCGTGGCCTCGAAGCGGATGCCCTCGTCGACCTGGTGCAGCTCGCCGCTGGCCGTGCCGTCGGCCAGCCGCACCTCGACCGGAACGATCTCGTCGGCAAACAGCTGCTCGCGCGTGGCGGCGATCGCGCGCCGGTGGCTCTCGAAGGCGTAGCGGTCGAGCATGTCCTTGGTCAGGCCGTAGTTCTTCGCGATCATCTCGGCGCCGGTGAACTGGCTGAATTCGACGCCGGGGTAGCGCCGCTGCATCGCCGGACTCATGTAGGTGCCGAGGCCGGCCTTGGCCGGCAGCGCGTTGGGGGTGAACATCGGCACCCGCGTCATGCTCTCGACGCCGGCCGCGATCACCGCGTCCATGCTGCCCGACATCACGGCCTGGGCCGCGAAGTGCAGCGCCTGCTGGGACGAGCCGCACTGGCGGTCGACCGAGGTGCCGGGCACCGATTCGGGCAGCTTCGAGGCCAGCACCGCGTTGCGCGCGACGTTGGTGGCCTGCTCGCCGACCTGGCTCACGCAGCCGAGGATGACGTCCTCCACGGCGGCCGGGTCGATGCCGCTGCGCGCCACCAGCGCGTCGATGACCTGCGCCGCCAGGTCGACCGGGTGCCAGCCCGACAACCTGCCGCCGCGACGGCCGCCCGCGGTGCGCGCGGTGGCCACGATGTATGCCTCTGCCATGGTGTGTCCTTCATCCGAGAAATGGGCCCCGGAGCGGACGGCGGGATGCGCCCTTCCTGGCCCGGAGCGTCGATGGTTCAACGCCCGGGCCGCTGGGTCAAGCCGGGGTCATCCCGTTGAACCACGGTCGCCAAGGCGACCGCGCGGCCGGCGCCGGCTTGGCGGCGACCGAGAGCGCGGCGGCGCTGAAGCGCACGCAGGACGGTTCGAGCGCCGCCACCAGCGCGCGGCGGTGCGAGTCGCTGCGGAAGCGCTCGCCGGGCTCCAGCACGATGTCGCGCCGGTCGTGGTCGAGCGTGATCCAGACCGCGCCGCGAGTGCATTCGATGTCGACTTCGTGGGCGTCGGGCAGGGTGAAAACGGCCATCTTCGGCAGGCTGAGGCTCAGGCGTTGGGTGCGGGGGTCCATGAAGAGCTCCTTTGCATTCGCTATGGGAATGAATATAGTGAGCAAGGCTCACTGTTTCATACGGTCTTTCGGAACTCGTTGCATGCTTCCTGAGAATGCGAAAAACGCCGCATCGGCAGCCGACCTGCCGCCCCTCGAACTGCTGCGCAGCTTCGAGGCCGCGGCCCGCTGCCTGAGCTTCACGCAGGCCGCGGCCGAGCTGTTCCTGACCCAGTCGGCGGTGAGCCGGCAGATCCAGCAACTCGAGGCCGCGCTGGGCGTGCTGCTGTTCGAGCGCCGCCATCGGGCGCTGGCGCTGACCGAGGCCGGGACCGTGCTGCAGCGCGCGGTGGTCGAGAGCCTGGAGCGGCTGCGCGATGCCACGGCGCGCCTGCGCAGCGCGCCGCTGCCGCGCCATGTGGCGGTCACGACCACGCCGGGCTTTGCCTCCTTCTGGCTGATCCCGCGGCTGGCGCGCTTCACGGCCGACCATCCCGAGGTCGACGTGCGGCTGTCGGCCACGCTCGACGTGCTCGACCTCGAGCGCAGCCGGGTCGACGTCGCGGTGCGCTTCGTGCCCATCGCGCGCGGCACCGGGGTGGCGCTGTTCGAGGAAACCGTCATGCCGCTGTGCGCGCCGGAGATCGCGGCGCGGCTGCACGAACCGGCCGACCTGCTGGGCCAGACCCTGCTCACGATCGACGAGCCCGGCCACGCCAGCACGCCCACCGTCGACTGGGAGCCCTGGCTGCAGGTCATGGGCCTGAACGACCTGCGCATGGAGAACACGCTGCGCTTCACGCTCTACACCGACGCGGTCGCCGCGGCGGTGGCGGGCCAGGGCGTGGTGATCGGCCGGCTGCCGCTGCTGGACGCGCTGCTGCGCAGCGGCCAGCTGGTGTCGCCCTTCGGCGAAGGTGCGGCCTCGCGCCGCGGCTATTTCGTCGACAGCTCGCGCCGCGCGGCGGCCAACCCGGATGCGCAGGATTTCGTGCGCTGGCTGCGGGCCGAGGCCGAGGCCGCCCGGCGGCCGGACTGAGGGGCGCGGGACCTCGGGTCGCGACACGATTACAGTAGGTGCCATTCCGGGGCCTCCGTGCCCCCTCGCTTCGCTGACCCCAAGATTCCGATGACCCCGACGACAGAGACCGTTTCCGCACCCGCGACCCCCGAGGCGCCCGTTGCACCCGCCGCCGCCAGGGAAGGCCGCCGCGGGCGGCGCAAGCCCCGGCCCGAGGCCCCGTCCGCCGATGCCGCGCCGAAGGCCGGCCCCGAGGCCAAGGGCGGCCAGCGCCCGCCGCGCAAGGCCAACGCGGTGCTGGAGCGCCTGTTCGAGCTCTATCCCAAGATGTTCGGGGCCCGCTTCCGGCCGCTCAAGCTCGGCGTCTACCAGGAGCTGCTGGCCCTGCACCCCGACGCGTTCAAGAAGGAAGACCTCAAGATCGCGCTCGGACTGCATGCGCGCTCGACCCGCTACCTCGATGCGGTGGCCGCCGGCGAGCAGCGCCACGACCTGAACGGCGTGCCGGTCGAGCCCGTGGCCCCCGAGCACGTGCACCACGCGATCCTCGAAGTCTTCAAGCGCCGCCAGGCGCGCACCGCCGAAGACCTGCGGCCGAAGCTGCGCGCGCGCCTGGTCGAGGCCATCGAGGCCTCGGGCCTGTCGCGCGAGGACTACGTGCTGGCCGTGCGCACGCAGGACGAAGTCACCAACGCCGTGCTCGACGAGGCCTTCGTCGAGGTCGGTGCCCGCACCGCCAAGCGCGAGGCCTTGCTGCGTGCCTTCGAGGCCAGCGGCCGCACGGTGGCGGAGTTCGCCGAGATGTACGGCATGGACCCGGCCGAGGTCGGCCGGACCCTGGCGCGCGCCCGGCCGGCGGCGGCCGGCTGACGCCGCCGGTCGGCCCGTCGATCTTTGCCGGGCCGGGTCGGCCGTGTTCGCCGGCGCGGCGTTGTGGAGGTGTCGCCTTGCGCCACCGCCGTGGCAGGAGTTGCCCATGAAAGCTCGCGTCCTCGCCTGGGTCCTGGCCTGCGCGGCCTTCGCCGTGCTGCCCGCGCAGGCACAGCCTGCCTCCGAGGCCGACGCGCTCCATGTGCTGAACCGCCTGGGCTACGGCCCCGCACCCGGCGACCTGGCGCATGTGCGGCAGGTCGGCATCGATCGCTACATCGACGAACAGCTGCACCCCGAGCGCCTGCCGCTGCCGGCCGATCTCGTGCAGCAGCTCGCCGCCCTGCCGACGGCCGCGGCGTCGCAGCGCGAGCTGATCACGCAGTACCGCGAGGCGGCGCAAGCGGTCAAGGACGGCGGCGCCGAGGCCCAGGCGGCGCGACGCCAGGCCCTCCGCAAGCTCGACATCGAGTCGGGCCAGGCGCGCCTCTGGCGGGCGGCGCGCAGTCCGCGCCAGCTCGAGGAGCGCATGGTGGACTTCTGGTTCAACCACTTCAACGTCTTCGCCGGCAAGGGGCTGGACCGGGTGCTGGTCGGCAACTACGAGCGGGAGGCGATCCGGCCCTTCGCGATGGGCCGCTTCCGCGACCTGCTGGGGGCCACGGCCCATCACCCGGCGATGCTGTTCTACCTGGACAACTGGCAGTCCGTGGCCGCCGGCTCGCAGCCGCCGCGCGGCGCCGGCCCGGCCGCCAGGGCCAGCGGCCTGAACGAGAACTACGCCCGTGAACTCATGGAGCTGCACACGCTGGGCGTCGATGGCGGCTACACCCAGCAGGACGTGACCGAGCTGGCCCGCATGCTGACCGGGTGGACCTTCGCGCCGCGCCTGACCACCGGCGCCTCGGTCTTCGTGTTCGATGAACGCCGGCACGACCGCGGCGACAAGCGCTGGCTCGGGCAGCGGATCGGCGACCAGGGCCAGGCCGAAGGCGAGCGGGCGCTGGACCTGCTGGCGATGCACCCGGCCACCGCGCGCCACGTGAGCGACCAGCTGGCGCAGTACTTCGTCGCCGACCAGCCGCCCGCGGCGCTGGTCGACCGGCTCGCCCGGCGCTACCTGGCGAGCGGCGGCGACATCCAGGCGCTGCTCCAGACCCTGTTCGCCAGCCCCGAGTTCCGCAGTCCCAAGGTCCACGGCGTGAAGTTCAAGACGCCCTACGACTACGTGGTCTCGACCGTCCGCGCCACCGACTGGCCGCTGAGCGATGTCCGGCCCCTGCTCGGAACGCTGCGCCAGCTCGGCATGCCGCTCTACGGCTGCCCGACGCCGGACGGCTACAAGAACACCCGGGACGCCTGGCTCAACCCCGACGCGATCACCCGCCGCATCGGCTTCGCGACCGCCCTGGCCTCGGGCCGGCTGCCGGGCGCGCCCACGCCGACGGTCGATGCCCACGCGCTGCTGGCGACGCTGGGCGGCGGCATCTCGGCCAAGACCCGCGCCGCCCTGGCCGAGGCCACCCCCGAGCTGCAGGCGCCGATGGCGCTCGGCAGCCCGGATTTCATGCACCGCTGACTTGCCGGGAGCCGCCATGCTGCGTCGCGACCTGCTGCAACTCGCCGTCCAGGGCGGCGCCGTCCTGCTTCCCTTCGGTCCTTCGGCGTGGGCCGCGGTGGGCGACGGCCGGGCCGCCGCGCCGCCGCGGCTGGTGGTGATCTTCCTGCGCGGCGCGGTCGACGGCCTGAGCGTCGTCGTGCCCCATGCCGACGGCGCCTACCACGCCGCCCGCCCGTCGATCGCCCTGGCGCGTCCGGGCGACGATGGCGGCGTGCTCGACCTCGATGGCCGCTTCGGCCTGCATCCCGCGCTGGCGCCCCTGATGCCGCTGTGGCAGGCCGGCCAGCTCGGCTTCGTGCAGGCCTGCGGCTCACCCGATGCGACGCGCTCGCATTTCGATGCCCAGGACTACATGGAATCCGGCACGCCGGGGCGCAAGTCGACCGCCGACGGCTGGCTCAACCGGCTGCTGGGTGTGCTGCCAGCCGACCCGGCCGGCGCCGCGCCCGCCACCCGGGCCGTCAGCATGGGCCCGGTGCTGCCGCGCATCTACGCCGGGCGCAACAGCGTCGCCAACGTCCCGCTGGGCGCCGCCGCCGGCCAGCCGAACTTGCTCGACCGGCCGCAGGTGGCCGAGGCCTTCGGCCGGCTCTACGGCGGCGACGATGCCTTGTCGCGTGCCTTCCAGGCGTCGCGCCGATCGCACCAGGAGGTGATGCGCTCGATGAATGCCGACAGCCTGGAGCGCGAGATGCAGGCCGCCAGCAATGGCGCGCCCTTGCCCAACGGCTTCCCCGGCAACGCGGCCCGGCTCGCGACCCTGATGCGCAACGATGCGCGCGTGCAGCTGGCCTTCATGGACCTGGGCGGCTGGGACACCCATGCCAACCAGGGCGGGGCCAGCGGCCAGCTGGCCAACCGGCTCGGGCCGCTGGGGCAGGGCCTCGCGGCCTTCGCGACCCGGCTGGGCCCGGTGTGGGAGGACACGGTGGTGGTCGTGATGTCCGAGTTCGGCCGGACGGTGCGCCAGAACGGCAACGGCGGCACCGACCACGGCCACGGCAACGTGATGTGGCTGCTCGGTGGCCAGGTGGCCGGCGGCCGCGTGCACGGACGCTGGCCCGGCCTGGACGACGGCGCGCTGCACGAGGGCCGCGACCTCGCGGTGACCACCGATTTCCGCCAGGTGCTGGCGGAAATCGGCGAGCGGCACCTGCGCCTTCCGGACGCGCGGATGGCCGAGCTCTTGCCCGGCTTCGCCTTCAGGGCGCCGGGCGTGGCCCGGGGCCTGATGCGCGCCTGAACTCAGGCCGTGCCGGCCTTCACCTTGAGGCGCCACGCATGCAGCAGCGGCTCGGTGTACCCGCTCGGCTGCTCGATGCCCTTGAACACCAGGTCCTGTGCCGCCTGGTAGGCCGCCGAGGTCTTGAAGTTGCCCGCCATGTTCTTGTAGAGCGGGTCGCCCGCGTTCTGCTGGTCGACCACCGCGGCCATGCGCTGGAAGGTGGCGTCGACCTGCTCTTTCGTCACCACGCCGTGCAGCAGCCAGTTGGCGATGTGCTGGCTGGAGATGCGAAGGGTGGCGCGGTCTTCCATCAGGCCGACGTCGTGGATGTCGGGCACCTTGGAGCAGCCCACGCCCTGGTCGATCCAGCGCACCACGTAGCCCAGGATGCCCTGCACGTTGTTGTCGAGCTCCTGCTGGCGCTCGGCGTCGGTCCAGTTCACCGACGGCGCGACGGGCACCTTCAGCAGGTCGTTCAGGATATTGTCGCGCTCGGCATTGGCGTCGATCTGCTCCAGCTGCTTCTGCACCTCGGCCACGCTGACCTGGTGGTAGTGCAGCGCATGCAGCGTGGCGGCCGTGGGCGAGGGCACCCAGGCGGTGTTGGCGCCGGCCTTCGGGTGGGCGATCTTCTGCTCGAGCATCGCGTGCATCAGGTCGGGCATGGCCCACATGCCCTTGCCGATCTGCGCCTTGCCGCGCAGGCCGCACGACAGGCCGACCAGCACGTTGTTCTTCTCGTAGGCCTGGATCCAGGGCGTGGCCTTGATGTCGCCCTTGCGCAGCATAGGTCCGGCCTGCATCGCGGTGTGCATCTCGTCGCCGGTGCGGTCGAGGAAGCCGGTGTTGATGAAGGCCACGCGGGCGGCGGCTTCGGCGATGCAGGCCTTGAGGTTGACGCTGGTGCGGCGCTCCTCGTCCATGATGCCGAGCTTGACCGTGTTGGCCGGCAGGCCGAGCAGCTGCTCGACGCTGCCGAACAGCGCATTGGCGAAGGCCACTTCGGCCGGGCCGTGCATCTTCGGCTTGACGATGTAGACGCTGCCGGTGCGCGAATTGCCCTTGCGCTTCAGGTCGACGGTGGCGATGGTCGTGGTGATGACCGCGTCCATGATGCCTTCGGGGATCTCCTTGCCGCCGGCGTACAGGATCGCCGGGTTGGTCATCAGGTGGCCGACATTGCGCACGAACATCAGCGAGCGGCCGTGCAGCTTCACCGGCTGGCCGTCGGCGCCGGTGTATTCGCGGTCCGGGTTCAGGCCGCGGGTGAAGGTCTTGCCGCCCTTGGCGACTTCCTCGGTCAGGTCGCCCTTGAGGATGCCGAGCCAGTTCGAATAGGCCAGCACCTTGTCGGCCGCATCGACCACCGCCACCGAATCTTCGAGGTCGAGGATGGTCGACAGCGCCGCTTCGAGCACCACGTCGCTGACGCCGGCCGCGTCGCTCTGGCCGATGGCGGTCGAGCGGTCGATCTGGATGTCGAGGTGGATGCCGTTGTGCTTCAGCAGCACCGACTTCGGCGCCGCCGCGTCACCCGTGTAGCCGATGAACTGCGACGGGTCCTTGAGGCCGGTGCTGCTGCTTTGCAGCGCGATCACCAGCTTGCCGCCTTCGACCTTGTAGCCGGTCGCCATCTTGTGCGAGCCGTTGTCCAGCGGCGCGGCCTGGTCGAGCACCTGGCGCGCGAATTCGATCACCTTGGCGCCGCGCGCCGGGTTGTAGCCCTTGCCCTTTTCGGCGCCGCCGGTCTCGGGGATCGCGTCGGTGCCGTAGAGCGCGTCGTAGAGCGAACCCCAGCGCGCGTTGGCCGCGTTCAGCGCATAGCGCGCGTTCAGGATCGGCACCACCAGCTGCGGGCCGGCCTGCAGCGCCAGCTCGGCGTCGACGTTGGCGGTGGTGGTCTGCACGTCCGTCGGCTGCGGCAGCAGGTAGCCGATCGATTCGAGGAAGGCGCGGTAGGCCGGCATGTCGGCGATCGGGCCCGGGTGGGCCTTGTGCCAGGCATCCATCTCGGCCTGCAGCCGGTCGCGCTCGGCCAGCAGGGCCAGGTTCTTCGGCGCGAATTCGCTCACGATGGCGTCGAAGCCCTTCCAGAAGACCTCGCTGGCGACACCGGTGGCCGGCAGCACCTGCTGCTCGATGAACTGGTGCAGTTCGGTGGCGACCTGGAGGCCGTGGACGGTGGTGCGGGCGGTCATGGTGCTGTACTCCTTGGATAGATGCTTGCCAGCACTGTATTCGATACATGTCTGGCGAGTAATAGCCGAAAACGGTTTTTATCCGTGACTAAAAAGAAGGTAATCGATGCGGGGCATCCTGCACCGCCAGGGTACGCGCCTCGCCCCGGGAAGTCTTCGCTGCAAGCTTCAGACCTGGGCGTCGAGCCGGCGCGCGGCGGCGCGCACGGGCTCGATGTAGGCCGCGTCGTAGCGGTGGGCGGGCATGGTCAGCGTGACCGCCGCGGCCAGCCGGCCGTCGGCGTGGAACACCGGCGCCGAGATGCCCGCCAGTTCGGCGGTGCGGTCACCGACCAGGGCGCAGAAACCCTGGCCGCGGATGGTGTCGTAGAACTGGCGCGCCGCCGCATCGTGCGGTCGCTCGGCCTCGGGCCCGAAGGCGATCAGGATCCGGGCGCCGGCGCCGCGGTCGGCCGGCAGCAGGTCGCCGGCGCGCACATGGTCGCGCACCACGTGCGGCGAGTCGACCCGGTAGAGGCACAGCCGGGCCCAGCCCGCGCCCTGCGGCTGGCGCACGTGGTAGGCGGCGCTCTCGCCGGTGGCGGCCACCAACTCGTGCAGCACCGGGGGCACGATGCCGTCGAGCGAGAACGAGGCGGCATACAGTGCGTGCAGGCGGGCGATCTCGATCCCGAGGGCATAGCGGCCGTCGGCCAGCCGACGGATCAGGCGCGCATGCTCGAGCGAGGCCAGCAGCCGCAGCACCGTGCTCTTGTAGAGCTGCGTACGCTGGGCGAACTGGGCCAAGGTGAGCCCGTCGTCGCCGGGGCCGAAGGCCGAGAGCAGGCTCAGCGCCCGGTCGACCGCGGCGGCGCCGCCGGGCGCGGCATCGCGGTCGGACAGCGATTCGGTCTGGGCTTTGCGGGGCATGGGCGTGGCTTGACAGGGGGCGGGATTGCCGGTTTAATTCTGACAAACAGAATATAGTTCTGTAAGATAGAACTGTCAAGCCATCAACCGGAAGGAGACGCCCCCCCGATGCCCGCCCCCCACGTGCTCATCAGCGAGGTCGGCCCGCGCGACGGCCTGCAATCGATCAAGGCCACGATGCCGACCGCCGACAAGCTGCGCTGGATCGACGCCCTCCATGCCGCCGGCCTGCGCGAGATCGAGGTGGCCTCGTTCGTGCCGGCCCGCCTGCTGCCGCAGATGGCCGACGCCGCCGAAGTGGTGCGGCACGCGATCACCCTGCCCGGCCTCACCGTGATGGCGCTGGTGCCCAATCGCCGCGGCGCCGAAGCCGCGCTCGCCGCCGGCGTCCACAAGCTCACCATGCCGGTGTCGGCCAGCGCCGCCCATTCGCTGGCCAACGTGCGCAAGACGCGCGAGGAGATGGTCGAGGAGGTCCGGGCCATCGCGGCGCTGCGGCGCGAGATGGCACCGCAGGTCCGGCTCGAGGCCGGCATCTCGACCGCCTTCGGCTGCACGCTGCAGGGCGAGGTACCCGAGGACGAAGTGATCCGGCTGGCGGTGCAATGCGTCGCCGCGGGTGCGGACGAATCGGGCCTGTCGGACACCGTCGGCTATGCCAATCCCGCACAGGTGCGCCGCCTGTTCAGGCGACTGCGCGCAGAACTCGGCGACAAGGCGGGCGCGGCCCACATGCACAACACGCGCGGACTCGGCCTGGCCAACTGCCTGGCCGCCTACGAAGAGGGCGTGCGCACCTTCGACGCATCGCTGGGCGGCCTCGGCGGCTGTCCCTACGCGCCGGGGGCCTCGGGCAACGTCGTCACCGAAGACCTGGTCTTCATGTTCGAAGCCATGGGCGTGCGAACCGGCATCGACCTCGCCCGACTCATCGCGGCCCGCGCGCCGCTCGTCGCCGGCCTGCCGGGCGAACCGGTCTACGGCATGACGCCCGAGGCCGGCCTGCCCAAGGGCTTCACGCAAGGAAAGTCCCATGTCTGAATCCAAGCCCCCGCTGCCCTACGCCGGCATCCGCGTCGTCGAGTTCACCCACATGGTGATGGGCCCCACCTGCGGCCTGCTGCTGGGCGACCTCGGGGCCGAGGTCATCAAGGTCGAGCCGATCGACGGCGACAACACCCGCCGCCTGCTCGGCTCGGGCGCGGGCTTCTTCCCGACCTTCAACCGCAACAAGAAGAGCATCGCGCTCGACCTCAAGAAGCCCGCGGGCGTCGAGGCCGCGCTGCGCCTGATCGCCACCGCCGACATCGTGAGCGAGAACTTCAAGCCCGGCACGATGAAGAAGCTCGGCCTCGACCACGACAGCCTGAAGAAGCTGAACCCGCGGCTGATCTACGTCAGCCACAAGGGCTTCCTGCCCGGCCCCTACGACCACCGCACGGCGCTCGACGAAGTGGTGCAGATGATGGGCGGCCTGGCCTACATGACCGGCCGCGCCGGCGACCCGCTGCGCGCCGGCACCAGCGTCAACGACATCATGGGCGGCCTGTTCGGTGCCATCGGCGCAATGGCCGCGCTGCGCCAGCGCGAGCAGACCGGCGAAGGCTGCGAGGTGCAGTCGGCGCTCTTCGAGAACAACATCTTCCTGGTCGCCCAGCACATGATGCAGTTCGCCGCCACCGGCCGCGCCGCCGACCCGATGCCCAGCCGCATCTCGGCCTGGGGCGTGTACGACGTCTTCACCGTCAAGGACGGCGAGCAGATCTTCCTGGCGGCGGTCAGCGACAAGCAGTGGGGCATCTTCTGCAAGGCCTTCGGGCTCGAGGAGCTGCTGGCGGATCCGCGCCTGGTGACCAACAACGACCGCGTGCTGGCGCGCGACTGGATGATGCCGATCCTGCGTTCGCACCTGGCCGGCCGCAGCGCGGCCGAGCTCAGCGCCGTGTTCGAGCAGAACGAACTGCCTTTCGCGCCGATCACCCGGCCGCAGGAGTTGTTCGACGATCCGCACCTCAATGCCACCGGCGGCCTGGCGCCGATCCGCATGAACGACGGCAGCCAGTCGAAGGTGCCGCTGATGCCGTTCACGATCGGCGGCGAACGCCCGGGCGTGCGGCTGCAGCCGCCGCTGCTGGGCGAGCACACGGACGAACTGCTCGGCGAGGTCGGCTACGGTGCGGCCCAGATCGCGCAGCTCAAGGCCAGCGGCGCGGCCGCCGGCGGCTGAGCATCAGCCCGCCTCGGGCTGCCAGCCGCCCCCCAGCGCGCGGTACAGCCCGACCTGCGCCGCCAGCCGGTCGGCCCGCAGCTGCAGCTCGGCCTGCTGGGCGCTGAACAGGTTGCGCTGGGCGTCGAGCTCGTCGAGGTAGGACGCGTAGCCTTCGCGATAGCGGTTGGTCGCCACCCGCACCGCCTCCTGCAGCGCCACCCGCTGCGCCTCGGCCTCCTGCCCCTGGCGGCCGAGGTCGCCGACCGCGGCGAGCTGGTCCTCGACCTCCGAGAAGGCGGTCAGCACCGCCTTCTCGTAGCCCGCGAGCGCCTGGTCGCGGCGGGCGTCCGAGGCCCGCACCTGGGCCTGCAGCCGGCCGCCGTCGAAGATCGGCGCCAGCACGCTGCCGCCCAGGCTCCAGAGCTTGAACGGGTCGCCGCTGAGGGCGGTCGAGCTGATGCTGCCGAGCGTGGCGCCCAGGTGCAGCGAAGGCAGCAGCTGCGCCCGCGCGGCGGCCAGCTGGGCATCGGTGGCGGCCAATTGGGCCTCGGCGCTCGCCAGGTCGGGCCGGCGGCGCAGCAGCTCCGACGGCAGCCCGGTGCCGGGCAGCGCGGACATTTCGAGTTCGACCAGCGGCAGGCCGCGCGGCACCGGCGCCGGCGCCGCGCCGGTCAGCAGGTTCAGCACATGCTCCTGGCGCACGATCGCCAGTTCGAGCTGCGGGATCGCCTGCGCCGTGGCGCGGTATTCGGCCTCGCTCTGCGCGGTTTCGAGCTCCGAGCTGTAGCCGCGCTGCTGGCGCGAACGGGCCAGCGCCAGCGCCGACTGCCGCGCCGCCAGCGTCTGCCGGGCGACGTCCAGGCGGGCGTCGAGCGCGCGCAGGTTGATGTAGCTGGCGGCCGTGGTGGCGGCGACGCTCAGCGCGGCGCTGTCGCGCGTGTCCTGGCTGGACCGCAGCTGCGCGTCGGCCGCCTGGCCCAGCGAAGCCACGCGGCCCCACAGGTCGACCTCGTAGGCGGCCTGGAACTGGGGCTGCAGCACGTTCGCGACATAGGGCTTGCCGGTCGCCGCGCTGATGCTGCGGCTGCGCTGGCCGCCGAGGCCGAAGTCCAGCGTCGGCCAGGCGGCGGCGTGTTGGACGTCGGCCAGAGCGCGCGCTTCGGCCACCCGCGCGGCCGAAGCGCGCAGGTCGGTGTTGTGCGCCAGCGCCTGCTGCACCAGGCCGTCGAGCACCGGGTCGCCGAAGGCACTCCACCAGCCGGACTGGACCGGCGCGCCGTGGGGCGCGGCGGCGCCCTGCCAGGCGGCGGGCACGGGGGCGGCGAGCGTCGCGGCGGTCGGCACGCTGCTGCAGGCCGACAACCACAGGGCCGCGCCGAGCGCGGCCGCCAGCGCGGTGACGCCACGCCGCAGGCCGGCCGGCTTCACGACGGGTCTCCTTCGGCCGGGGCGGCGGCCCCGGCGTCGCGGCGCGAGCGCGTGTCGACGCTGACCACCACCGACATCCCCGGGCGCAGCCGCTGGGCCAGCGGCTGCCCCGGATCGACCGCGATGCGCACCGACAGGCGCTGCGGGATCTTGGTGAAGTTGCCGGTCGCGTTGTCCTGCTTGATGACGCTGAACTCCGAGCCGGTCGCCGGCGACAGGCGCTCGACCCGGCCTTCGAGTTCGGCGTCGGCCAGCGCATCGACGTGGAAGTGCGCGCGCTGCCCCGGCGCCATGAGGGCGGTCTGGGCCTCCTTGAAGTTGGCGACCACCCAGACCTGCTGGGGCACCACGGCCATCAGCTGGGTGCCGGGCGTGACGTACTGGCCCAACTTGACGCCGACCTCGCCCAGGTGGCCGTCGCGCGGGGCCCGGATCTCGGTGTTTTCCAGATCGATCTCGGCCAGCCGCACCGCGGCGCGCGCCGACTCGACCGCGGCCTCGACCGCGTCGCGGTTGACCACCACGGTGTGCAGGTCCTGCGTCGCCACGGCCTGGCCGGCCCGTGCCTGGCTGGCGCCGGCCTCGGCCTGCTTCACCGTGGCTTCGGCCTGGTGCAGCGCGGCCTCGGTCTGGTCGCGCTCGCGCTGCGACAGCGAGCCGTCCTTGGCCAGCGGCGTGGCCCGGCGCATGTCGGCCTGCGCGCGCGACAGCTGGGCGCGGGCGTTGCCGAGCTGGGCGTCGGCGCTGGCGATCTGGGCCTGCGTGCTGCCGATGGCGGCCTCGCGCGAACGCCGCGCCTGCGCCGTGTTGGCGAGGTTGGCCTCCTGGACCGCGAGGCTGCTGCGCGCCTGGTCGAGCTTCTGGCGATAGATGCGGTCGTCCAGCCGTACCAGCGGCTGGCCGGCCTTCACGGCCATGTAGTCCTGCACCATCACTTCGGCGACATAGCCGTCGACCTTGGGCGCGACGATCGTCACCATGCCGCGGACGAAGGCGTTCTCGGTGCTCTGGGTGCCGTCGCGGAAGGGAGGCAGGCGCCAGGCGTGCAGCACCATCGCGAGGCAGGCGAGCGTGGCCGCCAGGACGATCCAGGTGCCGCGGGAGCGAAGGGCTTTGGGGAGGGAGGACATGTTGAATCCGACGATCAGGAAGAAGTGGAGACGAGCGGGCTGGGCGCGGCGCGCCGCGCGCGGTGCCAGCGGTGGGTGTGGGTGCCCGCGAAGACCAGGAAGCCCAGGGTCGAGACCGCGGCGATCAGGTGGAAGAGGTCGTTGTAGGCCAGCACCCATGACTGCTGCGTCACCTGCTGGCCCAGCAGGGCGAGCGCCTGCGCGGCGCGCGCCGTGCCGTCGTTGAGGCTGGACGCATAGGCGCCGCCGAGTTGCGCGAGGCGCTGCACCACCAGCGGGTCGGCCAGCTGCAGGCCGTCGACCAGGTGGGCGTAGTGCAGCCGCTGGCGTTCGGCCAGCAGGGTGGTCAGCCAGGCCTGGCCGATCAGGCTGGCCAGCGCCTGGCCGCCGCTGAAGACGGCGATGAAGCTGATCAGGTTCTTGAGCCCGCCGGCGATCACGTGCAGGAAGCCTTCGAGCATCGCGGACGCCAGGAACATCGCGCTCGCCGCCGCCAGCAGCGTCTGCGACAGGTAGAGCTCGTGCGGGCGGGTCAGCACGGTCGACTGCCCGTCCATCCAGGCCGCGGCCATGATCAGCACCAGCGCCAGGGTGCCGAGGCGGCCGAACTTGCGCGACGGCAGCACCGGCAGCACGGCCAGGAAGCCGGCCACGGTGCCGGCCGTGACGAACACGAACAGCAGGTGCATCTGGTCGTTGGTGAAGCCGAGCTGGTTCATGAGCCCGACCGCGCCCACCGTCTGCTCCGACAGCACGATGCGAAACAGCAGCGTCGCGCCGATGAAGCGCAGCATGAAGGGGCTGGCCAGCCAGCGCAGGTCGATCAGCGGCTTGTCGCGCTGAAGCTCGACCATGACGTAGAGCCCGAGCAGCACGATGGCGGCCGCCAGGCAGAGGCCGATCCACGGCGTGTCGGTCCACCAGTGCAGCCGGCCCTGGGTCAGGACCACGCTGACCAGCGCCAGCGCGCTGGCGTAGAGCGTGAAGGCCAGGCCGTCGCCGCGCGCGAACATCTGCTGCGTCGGCATCGGCCGCAGCCGCACCACGTTGATCGCGGCGACCGAGACCAGGGCCAGCCCGGCATCGACGAAGTGCAGGCCGTGCCACTGGCCGTTCTGCAGCAGGTCGCCCGAGATGATGCGCGACAGCGGCATGCCGATCTGCAGCGCGGCGAAGCCCAGCATGAAGCCGGTCAGCGCCCGCGCTGGTGGAAAGGCCTGCGCCATGTAGAGCACCGTGAGGCTGCTGATCGGCGCCGCCGCCACGCCCAGCGCCGCGCGCACGAAGACCGCCGAGGCCAGGTGCTGGGTGAACAGGTGGGCCAGCGAGAGCAGCAGGAAGACGCCGATCGCGATGTCGGCGAACCAGCGCAGGCCGTACTGATAGCGGACCTTGGTCAGCAGCAGCGAGGCCGAGATGTTGGTGGCGAAGTAGGCCGTGGTGAGCCAGCTGGCTTCGGCCGCCGTGGCGCCGAGCGAGCCCTGGATGCCGGTCAGGTTCGAATTGACCAGGTTCACGCCCAGGCCCTGGGTCAGGCCCAGCAGCAGCGACACCGAGGCGAACACCAGGCCCTGGCGCAGGTCGTAGGGCTCCGGCGGCGGTGCTGGGGCGGCAGGCGCGGCAGCGGCGTCGCTCACGGCCGCGGCTCCCGGGCCTGCCAGCCGGCCAGCGGCAGCACGGCGCCATCGACGAAGCGCGCGATCGAGGCCCGCGAGACCTTCTGGTTGCGCGTGTTGTAGCGGTAGAGAACCATCGCCGGCACCAGGTCGAGCAGCAGGTCCATGTCGGCCGGCGGGGCGATCTCGCCGCGCGCCACGGCCCGCTCGAACAGCGCCCGCACCTTGGCGCGGCGCGCCGTCAGGCGCTCGGGCGCGACCTTCTCGGTCCAGGCCAGGTGCTGGCGCACGTTGCCCAGCATCTCCTGCATGGCGGCCTGCATCACGTGGTTGCCGATGCCGTAGTAGTGCTCGTAGAGCTTGATCAGGTCGCCGCGCAGGCTGCCGGTGTCGACCTCGACGTCGATCGGCGAGTGCAGGGTCAGCGCATCGGCCAGCAGCTCGTCCTTGGACTTCCAGCGCCGGTAGAGCGAGGCCTTGCCCGCGCCTGCGCGCTGGGCCACCGCCTCCATCGTGACCGCGGCGATGCCGCCTTCGCCGAGCAGTTCCATCGCGGCCCGCAGGACGTTGGCGTCGAGCGCGGCGTCGCGCGGGCGGCCGACGGTCGGCGTGGCGGGTTGGGCGGTGGGCGACATGGTATTTATGGAACGATTTAGTTTCGAAACGATAGTGTATCGAAAATCAGAAAATCCTGCAGCGCGCCGCCCGCTCGTGATAATCGCCGGCGATGGACCGCCTGAAGCAACTCGAATCCTTCGTCGCGATCGCCGCCCGCGGCAGCCTCACGGCGGCGGCCAAGGCCGAGGGCGTGGCGCCGGCGATCGTCGGCCGGCGCATCGATGCCCTCGAGGAACGGCTGGGCGTCAAGCTGCTGCTGCGCACCACCCGCCGGATCGCGCTCACCCACGAGGGCAGCGCCTTCCTGGAGGACTGCCAGCGGCTGCTGGTCGAGCTGGCGAACGCCGAGGCCAGCGTCAGCGCCGGCGGCGTCAAGGCCAGCGGCCACCTGCGCGTCACCGCGCCGGCCGGCTTCGGCCGCCGCCACGTGGCGCCGCTGGTGCCGCGCTTCCACGACCTGCATCCCGAGGTCACGATCTCGCTCAACCTCAGCGACCGGCTGGTCGACATGGCGGGCGAGAGCTTCGATTGCGCGGTCCGGGTCGGCGACCTGCCCGACTCGTCGCTGGTCAGCCTGCGGCTGGCCGACAACCGGCGGCGCTGCGTCGCCACGCCCGATTTCGTGCGCCGCCACGGGGCCCCGCAGCACCCGGGGGAGCTGGCGCGCTTCGCCTGCCTGAGCCTGTCGAGCGACGCCTCGCAGACCCGCGGCTGGGCCTTCCGGGTGCCGGCGGCCGGCGGCGAGCATGAAGTGATCTACCTGAAGCCGACCGGCCCGCTCGACTGCTCCGATGGCCAGGTGCTGCACGACTGGTGCCTGGCCGGCCATGGCATCGCCTGGCGCAGCACCTGGGAGGTCGAGGCCGAGATCGACGCCGGCCTGCTGGTGCCGCTGCTGGACGCCTTCGCGGCACCGCCCAACGGCATCTACGCCGTGTTCCCGCAGCGCAAGCACCTGCCGCTGCGGGTGCGGCTGTGGCTGGACTTCCTGAAGGCCCAGTACGCCCGGCCGGAGTTCTGGGGCGGCACAATCGCGGCGCCGTCGACCCACAAGAAGGAATCCCCCCGATGACCCTCGAAGCCATCCTTGCTTACCTGCACCTGCTGGCCATCCTCACGATGGTGGTCTTCATCGCCAGCGAGGCCGCGCTGTGCCGCGTCGAGTGGCTCAACGCCGCGGTGGTCGAGCGCCTGGCCAAGGTCGACCGGGTCTACGGCATCGCCGCGCTGGCGGTGATCGCCACCGGCGTGGCGCGCACCTGGTGGGGCATGAAGGGCACGGCCTGGTACTGGACCAACCCGCTGCTGCACCTGAAGCTCACGCTGTTCGTGGTCGTGGGCCTGATCTCGATCTTTCCGACGATGCGCTACCTGCGCTGGCGCCAGGCGCTGCGCGCCACCGGCGCCCTGCCGGCCGAGGCCGAGGTCCGCAAGACCCGCAAGCTGGTGATGATCCAGGCCCACATCATCGCGGTCATTCCGCTGCTGGCGGTGTTCCTGGCGCGCGGCTTCGGCAAGTAGCGGAGCGCATCAGGCCAGGGATACCGCGGAACCGGCTTTGCCGGGCCGCTGGTATCGCCCCCGGCAGGGGGTGCGCCCTGACACGAAGTGCAGGGCAACCTGGGGGCGAGCTTAGGCTCCCGCCTCGCACTTCTTCATGAAGCTGGTCTTGGCGGCACCGGCCAGGGCCTTGCCGTTCTTGTCGATCGCCTTCGCGGCGCACGCCGGCGCGGCGGCGGCCGAGGCGTCCTTCTCGCACTTCTTGACGAAGCTGGTCTTGGCCGCGCCGCTCAGCTTCTTGTCGGCCGCCTGGGTGTCGCAGGGGGAGGCGTGGGCGACGCCGAAGGACAGGGAGGCGCCCAGAGCCAGCAGGGAAAGGAGCTTTTTCATGATGTAGGAGTCCTTGGGTTTGGGTTGAGACGGTGTTCCCCGCCCCGGGGCTGTTCATCCTAACGGCCGAAGTTCACTCTTGGATGACGTTCGTTACGGGCGTGCCTTTTGCCCCCGGTAAAATTCGCAGATGCTATTGGTCAAACAGGAGCTGCTCGCGGCGCTCGCGAACACGCTCGAATCCCTCTCGCCCGGCGCCGGCAGCAAAGCCGCGTTCGAGTCGCCCAAGGTGGCGGCCCATGGCGATTTCGCCAGCACCGCCGCCATGCAACTGGCCAAGCCGCTGCAGCGCAAGCCGCGCGAGCTGGCCGAACAGCTGGCGGCCGCGCTGCAGGCCACGCCCGCCTTCGCCCAATGGGTCGAAGCGGTCGAGATCGCCGGGCCCGGCTTCCTCAACATCCGTCTCAAGACCGCGGCCCGCCAGCAGGTGGTGCGCGAGATCCTCCAGGCCGGCGCCGCCTTCGGCAGCCAGCCGGCGCGCGAGGACCGGGTGCTGGTCGAGTTCGTCTCGGCCAACCCGACCGGCCCGCTGCACGTCGGCCACGGCCGCCAGGCGGCGCTGGGCGACGCCATCTGCAATCTGCTCGCGACCCAGGGCGACAAGGTCTGGCGCGAGTTCTACTACAACGACGCCGGCGTGCAGATCCAGACGCTGGCCACCAGCACCCAGCTGCGTGCCAAGGGTTTCAAGCCGGGCGACCCCGAGTGGCCCGAGCAGGCCTACAACGGCGAGTACATCACCGACATCGCGGCCGACTTCAAGGCGAAGAAGACCGTCCGCTCGGACGACCGCGAATACACCGCCAGCGGCGACGTCGAGGACCTCGACTCGATCCGCCAGTTCGCGGTGGCGTACCTGCGCCACGAGCAGGACCTGGACCTCAAGGCTTTCCAGGTGAAGTTCGACAACTACTACCTCGAATCCAGCCTGTACACCAGCGGCCGGGTCGCGGCCACGGTGCAGAAGCTGATCGACGCCGGCAAGACCTACGAGCAGGACGGCGCGCTGTGGCTCAAGTCGACCGACTACGGCGACGACAAGGACCGCGTCATGCGCAAGGGCGACGGCAGCTACACCTACTTCGTGCCCGACGTGGCCTATCACATCGCCAAGTGGGAGCGCGGCTTCCACCAGGTGGTCAACATCCAGGGCACCGACCACCACGGCACCATCGCGCGGGTGCGCGCCGGCCTGCAGGCGGCCGGCGTCGGCATTCCGGCCGGCTACCCCGACTACGTGCTGCACACCATGGTGCGGGTGGTGCGCGGCGGCGAAGAGGTCAAGATCAGCAAGCGCGCCGGCAGCTACGTCACCTTGCGCGACCTGATCGAATGGACCAGCACGGACGCCGTGCGCTTCTTCCTGCTGAGCCGCAAGCCCGACACCGAATACACCTTCGACATCGACCTGGCGCTGGCGCAGAACAACGACAACCCGGTGTACTACGTGCAGTACGCCCACGCGCGCATCTGCTCGGTGCTGGCGGCCTGGGGCGGCGATCCGGCGAGCCTCGAAGGCGCCGACCTGTCGCCGCTCGAAAGCCCGGCCTCGCAGGCGCTGCTGCTGCAACTGGCCAAGTACCCGGCCATGCTGACCGCGGCGGCGAAGGACTTCGCGCCTCACGACGTCACCTTCTACCTGCGCGAGCTGGCGGCCAGCTACCACAGCTACTACGACGCCGAGCGGATCCTGGTCGACGACGAGCCGGTCAAGCGGGCCCGCCTGGCGCTGGTCGCCGCGACCGCCCGGGTGCTGCACAATGGCCTCGCTGTGCTGGGCGTCAGTGCGCCGCAGAAGATGTGATTCCTCTCTCCACCATGAAACAAAGACAAAGCGGCAACATCGTCATCGGGTTGATCATCGGCCTGGTGCTCGGCCTGGGCATCGCGCTCGGCATCGCGGTCTACGTGACCAAGGTGCCGATCCCGTTCATGACCAAGACCCAGCGCGGTGGCGCCGAGCAGGACGAGGCCGAGGCGCGCAAGAACCGCGACTGGGACCCGAACGCGCCGCTGGCGGGCAAGGCCGGCGCGCCGGCCCGTGCCCCGGCGACCGCGGCCCCCGTTCCGGCCACCGCGCCGGCGACGGCCGCGAGCCCGCCCACCGGCCCGGTGCCGGTGGTGGTGGCCCCGGGCAGCGCCGCCACGCCGCGGCCGTCGCGGACCGCGCCGGTGCCGGCGGAAGCCAACGCGCTGCCGCCCTCGAACGACCCGATCGGCGACCTCGCCAAGGCGCGCAGCGGCGCGGGCAGCGGCGCTGCGGCGGCCGGCGCCGGCACCGATCCCTTCATGTACTTCGTCCAGGCGGGCGCCTTCCGGACCCAGGAAGACGCCGACGCCCAGCGCGCCAAGCTCTCGCTGATGGGCGTCGAGGCGCGCGTGACCGAACGCGAGCAGGCCGGCCGCACGGTCTACCGCGTGCGCGCGGGTCCGTTCAACAAGAAGGACGACGCCGACCATCTCAAGGAGCGCCTGGACAGCGGCGGCCTCGAATCCGCGCTCGTGCGCGTCCAGCGCTAGGCCTCACCCCTCTTTACTTCGAGCGCGCGGGGAACTCCACCCCGGTCTGCGGGCTCTTTCTGCCGACAGGAGAATTTCCAAATGCAACGTCGTGACTTTTCTTTGGCCGCTGTGTCGCTGGCCCTTCTTCCGCTGGCCAGCCCCTCGCATGCGCAGGGCCGCCCCTTCAAGGCCGGCACCGACTACATCGTGCTCGGCAAGCCGGCGCCGGTCGATGCGCCGGCCGGCAAGGTCGAGGTGATCGAGTTCTTCTCGTTCAACTGCCCGCACTGCGCGGCCTTCGAGCCGAAGGTCGAGCCCTGGATCAAGCAGCTGCCGCCGCACGTCGCGTTCCGGCGCGTCCCGGTGCCCTTCGTCGGCAACGACACCGACGCCAAGGCGCGCTTCTACTATGCGCTGGAGGCCATGGGCAAGGTCGACGAATTCGTGCCCAAGGTGTTCCAGGCGATCCACCAGCAGCGCCTCAACCTGACCGGCGACGCCGCGATCCTGGCCTGGGTCGAGAAGCAGCCGGGCCTGGATGCGAAGAAGTTCGCCGAGCTGTTCAAGTCCTTCTCGGTGGTCGGCAAGGCCAAGCGCGCCGCCCAGCTGACGACCGACTACCAGGTCGCCGGCGTGCCCGCCCTGGGCGTGGCCGGCCGCTGGTATGTCGACGGCGACACCGCCGGTTCGCTCGACCGCGCCCTGCAGGTCGTCGATTTCCTGGTCACCGAAGCCCGCAAGGGCTGAGCTCCGGGCGGTCCGGCCGCCGCGATCCCGTTCATGAAGCCCGCTTCCGCGGGCTTTTTCGTCCAGGCCGCGCGAGTCGGCGTCCCGTAGACGCTTACAATCGCAGAGCAAGTTTCGTGCCTCTATGACATTTCCCTTACGCTCTTCCCCCCGCCGTCGTCCCGTGCGCCTGCTGATGCTCGCGCTGGCGCTGGCCGGTTTCGCATCGCTGGCCCCGGCCGAGCAGGCCGACCGGAGCAAGCCGATGAACATCGAGGCCGACAACATGCGCTACGACGACCTCAAGCAGACCAGCGTGTTCACCGGCAACGTGGTGGTCAACAAGGGCACGATCCAGATCCGCGGCACCCGGATCGACGTCCGCCAGGACCCCGAGGGCTACCAGTACGGCGTCGTCACGGCCGAACCGGGCAAGCTGGCCTACTTCAAGCAGAAGCGCAACAGCGGCACCGACGAATGGATCGAGGGCGAGGGCGAGGTGATCGAATACGACAGCCGCGCCGACAACGTGAAGTTCATCCGCCGCGCCGTCATGCGCCGCCTGATCGGCGCCACGCCCAACGACGAGAGCAGCGGACCGCTGATCGTCTACGACCAGAGCAACGACACCTTCACGGTGAACGGTTC
Organism: Variovorax davisae; assembly: GCF_030316845.1. Taxonomy (GTDB): domain Bacteria; phylum Pseudomonadota; class Gammaproteobacteria; order Burkholderiales; family Burkholderiaceae_C; genus Variovorax; species Variovorax davisae. The sequence continues at coordinate 84,485 of NZ_JASZYS010000018.1, read as the reverse complement.
GTCGCTGCCGCCGAATGCCGGCGTCTCGACCCAGCCGAGCGGCCGGGTGAAGGCGATCCTGACGCCCAAGGCGGCCGCGGCGCCCGCAGCCCCCGGCGCCAAGCCGGCGGCGCCGGCCGCCAGCACGCCAGCGCCGGGCAACAGCCTGCGTTCCACCACCACGCTGGGCGGAGACTCCACCAAGTGATCGAAGCAGCCGGGATGAGTGCCAGCGACAGCCAGCCGGGCAGCCGGCTGGAAGCGCGCAGCCTGCAGAAGAGCTATGGCAGCCGCACGGTCGTCAAGGACGTGTCGCTGGCGGTGCAGAAGGGCGAAGTGGTCGGCCTGCTGGGGCCCAATGGCGCCGGCAAGACCACCTCGTTCTACATGATCGTCGGGCTGGTGCGCGCCGATGCCGGCGAGATCTGGATCGATGGCGAGCCGATCGCCCACATGCCGATCCATCGCCGCGCCCGCATGGGCCTGAGCTACCTGCCCCAGGAGGCCTCGATCTTCCGCAAGCTGTCGGTCGAGGAAAACGTCCGCGCGGTGCTCGAACTGCAGGCCGAGCCCGACGAAAACGGCCGGATGGTGCCGCTCGACAAGGCCCGCATCGAGGAGCGCCTGGGCGAACTGCTGGCCGACCTGCGGGTCGACCACCTGCGCGATTCGTCGGCGCTGTCGCTGTCCGGCGGCGAGCGCCGCCGGGTCGAGATCGCCCGCGCCCTGGCAACCCAGCCGCGCTTCATCCTGCTGGACGAACCCTTCGCCGGCATCGACCCGATCGCGGTGATCGAGATCCAGCGGATCATCAGCTTCCTGAAGGAGCGCGGCATCGGCGTGCTCATCACCGACCACAACGTGCGTGAGACGCTGGGCATCTGCGATCACGCCTTCATCATCAGCGACGGGCATGTGCTGGCACAAGGCACACCTTCGGAGATCGTCGACAACGCCGAGGTACGACGCGTGTACCTGGGCGAGCACTTCCGGATGTAGGAGCCCAATCTCGATGAAGCAGGGGCTTTCGCTTCGCGTCTCCCAGCACCTGGCGCTCACGCCGCAACTCCAGCAGTCGATCCGGCTGCTGCAGCTCTCCACGCTCGAGCTGAGCCAGGAGGTCGAGCAGATGCTCGACGACAACCCGTTCCTCGAACGCACGGCCGAGGAGGCGGCGCGCGAGGAATTCGGCCTCGAGACGGCCGATGCGCCGGTGCGCGACGAGGATCGACAGGCCGAGTTCAACGGGGACGGTGACGGCGACTTCACGCCCGGCGCTTCGGCGCCCGCCGCCGAGGTCGCGGTGGCCGCCACCGACGCCGAACCCGCCAGCCTGGACGCGACCGACGGCGAGCCCGACTGGGAGGGCGACGGCACGGTCGACATGGCGCCCGACGACAGCGAGTGGGGCAGCGATGCGCCCGCGCGCGCCAACAACCTGGGCGACGACGAGCGCACCGACGCCACCGAGCTGGCGCGCAGCCAGGAGTCGCTGCAGTCCTTCCTGCACCGCCAGGCGCTGGGCCTGCGCCTCGGCGAAACCGACCGCGCGGCGCTGCGCTTCCTGATCGAGTCGCTCAACGACGACGGCTACCTCGAGGATTCGCTGCCGGCGCTGGCCTCGGGCCTGGCCGGCGACGACAACGACCAGTTCGACGACCTGGTGCACCACTTCCAGGTCGCGCTCGGCCTGCTGCAGAGCCTGGAGCCGGTCGGTGTCGGCGCGCGCAACCTGGGCGAGTGCCTGACGATCCAGCTGCGCGCCCTGGCGCAGCCCGGCGAGGACGCCGACGAGGCGCAGGTGCGCGAGACCGCCATCGCGATCTGCAAGCAGCCGATGGAGCTGCTCGCGCGGCGCGACTTCAAGCGCCTGGCGACGCTCACGCGCAGCAACGAGGAAGAGGTCCGCGCCGCCCTGCAGCTGATCGCGCGGCTCGAGCCCAAGCCGGGGCGCCGCTTCGTCGACGTCGAGCGCAACGTGGTGATCCCCGACGTGATCGTCACCCGCGTCGGCAACGGCACCCACATCCGCTTCCGCGTCATGCTCAACCCCGAGGTGATGCCGCGGCTGCGGGTGCACGACATCTACGCCGGTGCGCTCAAGCAGCACAAGGGCGAAGGCAGCCAGGCGCTGTCGCAGCGGCTGCAGGAGGCGCGCTGGTTCATCAAGAACATCCAGCAGCGCTTCGACACCATCCTGCGGGTGTCGAACGCGATCGTCGAGCGGCAGAAGAGCTTCTTCGTCCACGGCGAGCTCGCGATGCGGCCGCTGGTGCTGCGCGAGATCGCCGACGAGCTCGGCCTGCACGAATCCACCATCAGCCGCGTGACCACCGCCAAGTACATGGCGACGCCCTACGGCACGGTCGAGCTCAAGTATTTCTTCGGCTCGGCGCTCGGCACCGAGACCGGCGGCAATGCGTCGAGCACCGCGGTGCGGGCGCTGATCAAGCAGTTCGTGAGCGCCGAAGACCTCAAGAAGCCGCTGTCGGACAGCCAGATCTCCGAGATGCTCAAGGAGCAGGGGATCGAATGCGCGCGCCGCACGGTGGCGAAGTACCGCGAGGCGCTGCGCATCGCGCCGGCCAATCTGCGCAAGGCCCTCTAGCGATGCCTGGCCTGCTGGCGCGCTGGTGGCGGCAGGTCGCGGCGCTGGCGGCCACGGCGCTGCTGGCCAGCGGCTGCGCGATGCTGCCGGCCGACTTCGAGCGCCAGCCCTCCAGCGCCATCGCGGCCTCCGCCGGGACCACGCTGGGCCGGATCGCCAAGGCCTCTTCGCCGGACCCCGACCTGAGCGGTTTCCGGCTCATGCCCGGCGGCGACTTCGCGCTCGACACCCGCCTGCAGCTGGCGCGCCGCGCCGAGCGCACGCTCGACGTCCAGTACTACCAGATCGAGAACGACGAGACCGGGCGCTACTTCCTGCGCGCCCTGCGCGACGCGGCGCTGCGCGGCGTGCGCGTGCGGCTGCTGATGGACGACCTCTACACCGCCGGCGAGGACGAGCTGCTGCTCGCGCTGGCCGCGACGCCGAACCTCGAGCTGCGCCTGTTCAACCCGTTTCCGGCCGGCCGCGGCAGCCTGCTGCAGCGCTTCTCCAGCTCGCTGTTCGACTTCGACCGCGTCAACCGACGGATGCACAACAAGCTCTTCATCGCCGACGGCGCGATGGCGGTGGCGGGCGGGCGCAACATCGGCAACCAGTACTTCACGCAGACCGCCGGCGCGAACTTCCTGGACATCGACACCTTCGTCGCCGGCGCCCTGGTGAAGCGCCTCGGCAGCCTGTTCGACCTGTTCTGGAACAGCCCCTACGTGCGGCCGATCGGGACCGTGGTCGGCTCCCCGCTGCCCCCGGCGCAACTGCAGCAGCGCTTCGAGCAGGCCACCGGCCCCGCCACGACGCCGGCGCCGCGGCCGCCGGCACCCAACGACGTGCTGGGCTACGCGCCGCTCGGGCCGGAGCTGAAGGACGGCGCCCGGCTCGACCTGATCTGGACCCTGGCCGAGGCCTATGCCGACGCGCCCGACCGGGTCGTCGGCAAGACCGCCTCGTACGGCGGCGTGCCGCTGCTCGATGTCGACAGCGTGCGCTACAACGTGATCGAGCAGATGCGCCGCTCGCGCGCCGAAGTCACGCTGGTGTCGCCCTACCTGATCCCGGGCAAGGCGGGCCTCGAGGTGATGCGGGAGGTGCGCGGGCGCGGAGTGCGCATCAGCGTGGTCACCAACTCGCTGGCGGCCACCGACGAGCCGGTGGTCCACACCGGCTACCGGCGCTACCGGCCCGACATGCTGCGGCTCGGCGTCGAGATTTACGAGCTGAGTTCGGCGCGCACCAAGCGCAGCGTGCGGCTCGGCCTGTTCGGCTCGCAGGTCGGCCGGCTGCACGCGAAGTCGGCGATCTTCGACCGCCGGGCGCTGTTCCTGGGTTCGATGAACTTCGACCCGCGCTCGGACACCCACAACACCGAGATCGGCCTCTTCATCGCCAGCCCCGAAATGGCGCAGCAGGTCCTGAAGCTGCTCGATGTGCTCAAGCAGCAGGGCGCCTACCGGGTGCGGTTCGCCGATGGCAGCGAACGGCTCGAATGGATCACGAGCGAAGACGGCGCCGACCAGGTGCTGAACGTCGAGCCCGACTCGACGCTCTGGGACCGCGTGATGCTCGAACTGCTGGCGCCGCTGGCGCCCGAGAGCCTGCTGTGAGCCGGGCGGCTACTGGACGTTCACGGCCTCGACCTGCACCAGCAGCCGGACCTTGTCCTCGAAGCCGAAGGCCAGTCCCCAGCTGATGCCCCACTGGCTGCGCTCGACCGTGGTCTCGAAGTCGCCGCCGCAGATCTGGCGATTGATCAGCGGGCTCAGGTAGCAGTTGAATCGGTTGGCCTTGAGCAGCACCGGGCGGGTCTGGCCCATCAGGGTCAGCGTGCCGGTGACCTGCGTGACCTTGTCGCCGCTGAAGTCGATCTGGCCGGCGACGAAGCGGGCGGTCGGAAACTCGGCGACGTTGAAGAAATCCTTGCTCATCAGGTGGCGGTTGAGCAGGTCGACGCCGGTGTTGATGGAGCTGATGTCCATCGTGATGTCGACGCGGCCGGTGCTGCCCGACGGGTCGATCCTGATGCTGCCGTCCTTGGTGCTGAAGCGGCCGCGGTTGGTGGTGGTGCCGTAGTGGCCCATCTCGTAGTTGACGAAGGTGTGGGTCGGGTCGACCACGTAGCTGGCGCCCTTGACCGGGCCGCCGGCCGGCTTGGCCGCCGCTTCGGGGGCTTGCTGGGCGCCGGCCAGGGCCGCCGCGGTCGTCAGCGCGGCGAGCGTGAGCAGTTTCTTCATGACGAGCTTTCGGATGAACGTGGAGACGGGTGGCGGGTTCACAGCGGACCGAGTCCCGCCAGCACCAGCTTGAAGCGGACCTGGACCTCGTCGGCCACCACCGAGGTGTCGGTCCATTCGCCGTCGCCGATCTTGTAGGCCAGGCGCTGGATCGTAAAGCTTCCGCTCGCGGTCGACTGGCCGGCCGACTGCGTGATCTCGACCGGCACCAGCGCCTCGCGGGTGCTGCCCTTGATCGTCAGCTTGCCCGCGATCTCGAAGCGGCCGCCGCCGAGCGCCTTGATCGCGCTGGAGCGGAACTCGGCTTTGGGGAAGTGCTGGCTGTCGAACCAGGGGGCCTTGGGCAGCTCGGCGTCGCTCTGCGGGATGCCCAGGCTGGCGCTGCCGACCTCGATCTGCAGCGCGACGCTGCCGCCTTCGGGCTTGCGCGGGTCGAAGGCCACCTGGGCATCGAACTTCTTGAACGCCCCCTCCACCGGCACGCCCATCTGCCGGGTCACGAAGACGATCTGGCTCTGGGCGGGCAGCAGCTTCGCGGCCGGGGCCGGTTCGGCGCCGGCGGCAGCGGCGGCCAGCAGCGCGCCCGCGCACAGCAGCCGGCGGCCCGGGAATGAAAAGGTCATGGGAAGCGATTCCGGCGTGGGAAGGGCGACATGCGGCCGAGCAGGCCGTCGCGGTCGATGAAATGATGCTTCAGCGCGGCGGCCGCGTGGAGTCCGGCCAGCGCGGCAAGGCCGAAGGCGCCGAGGCCGTGCAGCGGCTTCAGCACCGCTTCGGCGAAGTCCTTGTCGACCGGCACGAAGTCCGGCAGCGGCAGCACGCCGAGCCAGACGACCGGGACACCGAGTGCCGAGCTGTAGGCCCAGCCCAGCAGCGGCACGGCGAAGAACAGCAGGTAGAGCAGCGCGTGCAGCCCGCGGTGGGCGGCCAGCTGCCAGCCGGGCATGGCCGCGCGGATGGGCGCCGGCAGCGGCGGCGGCGGGTGCGACAGGCGCCACAGCAGGCGCAGCGCCGACAGCGCCAGGATCGTGATGCCGGCCCACTTGTGCCAGTTGTAGAGCTTCAGGCGCAACGGCGAGAAGGGCAGCCCGGTCATCGACAGGCCGACGCACAACGAGCTCAGGATCATCAGCGCCAGCAGCCAGTGCAGGGCGATCGCCACCGGCCCGTAGCGCGGGGCGTCGCGGGGTTCGGCCAGGGGGGACTGCAGCGCGCGGGGCATGGTCGCAGCATAGGCGCTTCAGCGCTGCAGGCGCCGCAGCAGCGCCTGCAGGGTGCCGGGCTGCACGGGCTTCCGCAGCGCCTGCCAGCCGCGCTCGTGCGCCAGCTGCCGGGTGGCGTCGTCGATGTCGGCCGAGACCAGCGCGATCGGCAGTCCGGGGCGGCGGCGCTGGAGCTCGGTCGCCAGCGCGATGCCGTCGAGCCGGCCAGGCAGGCGGATGTCGCACAGCGCGATGTCGAAAGGCGCCAGGTCGGGCAGCGCGAGCGCCTCGGCCGCGCTGCCGCAGAGCTGCGGCCGGGCGCCCCACAGGCGCAGCAGCGCCGCGATGCCGTCGGCCACCACGGCGTTGTCCTCCACCACCAGCACGACCAGGCCGGGGCGCAGCGGCAGCGGCGCCGGCGCGGCCTCGGCGTCCGCCGCCGGCGTCGGCGGCGCCAGCGGCACCCCCGGCGGGGCCGCCGGCAGCGTGAAGGCGAACACCGAGCCGCGCCCCGGCGCCGAGCGCAGCGACATCTCGACGCCCAGCCGCAGCGCCAGCCGGCGCACGATCGCCAGGCCCAGCCCGTGGCCGCGCTGCAGGTTGCGTTCGACGTTGCCGACCTGCTCGAAGTCGCCGAACACGCGCTCCTGGGCTTCGGGTGCGATGCCGATCCCGGCGTCGCGGACCTCGATGCGCCAGTGCTCGCCGCGCCGGCGGCAGGCCAGCAGCACGCGGCCGCGGGGCGTGAACTTGAGGGCGTTGTCGACCAGGTTGCCGAGGATCCGGCGCAGCGCCACCCGATCGGTCCAGACCACGGCCGTGGCCGGGCAGCGCACCCGCACCCGGCCGCTGCCGGCCTGGCGCGCGAATTCGTTCAAAAGCGGCGCCAGCGCGACCGCCACCGGCGAGATCGGATCGGCGGCGGCCTCGATGCGGCCGATCTCGAGCAGCTGGTCGGTCAGCCCCTCGAGCGCCTGCTGGGCCCGCGACAGCGCGGCCACCGTGTTCATCACGCGCGCCATGTCCTCGCCCGCATGGAGCTGCTGGCGCAGCACCTCGGCCTGCAGGCCCATCGCCATCACCGGCTGGCGCAGGTCGTGGTTGGCGGCCGAGAAGAAGCGCAGGCGCTCGGCCTGGGCCTGCTGCGCCTCCTGCAGCCCGGCCATCGCCTGCTGGCGCAGCGTGCTTTCGTTGTGGCGCAGGCCGATGTTCTCCTCGAGCTGGCGGGAGCGTTCCGACACCAGCTTCCAGACCATCGCCAGCAGTCCGATGCCGAGCAGCGACAGCACCTTCATGACCGGCGCGCCCAGGGCCAGCCCCATGCCGATCACCGGCGCCAGCAGCAGGGTGATCGCGAGCTGCATCGCCGGCGTGTGGTAGGAGACCGAGAAGGCCGAGGACAGCGTCATCGCCATCACCACCAGGCCGATCATCAGCTGCGAGGTCGGATCCTGCGGATTGAACAGCAGGATGCCGGCCAGGCCGTGGGCGCCCTCGTGCAGCGCGATGCGCAGCGTGTGCTGGCGCAGCGCCGACGGCAGGTTGTCGGGGGTCAGCGGCAGCGGGAGCCGTTGCGGGAAGAAGCCGCGGTAGGCGGTGGAGGCCGCGATCAGCGCCAGCCAGGCGGCGGCGTGCGGCACCGAGTATTGCCAGGCGAACAGGGCCGCCACGCCGCAGTCGAGCAGGAACTGGACCCACAGCACCGGCCCGCTCGGCTGGGCGCTGAGCCGCAGCACCTCGCAGCGGATGGCGAACCGGTCCGCGCCGGCGGCCTCGGGGGATGCGGGGGTGGGCGAGAAGCTCATCGGCCGGTCGACTATAGAACAGCAAGGCTGTCCGGGCCCGGTCGGGCGACAATCGCGGCGTGAACGATCTCTCGCTTTTTCTCCCTTGCGCCGCCGGCGTCGAGGATTTCCTGGCGCAGGAAGTGCATGCGCTGACCGGGCGCGTGGGGCAGGACCTGCTCACGCTGCGCGGCGGCGTGCGGGTGCGCTGCGACTGGCGCGACGCCCTCCAGCTCAACCTGCACAGCCGGCTGGCCCAGCGGGTGCTGATCGAGCTGGCCCATGCGCCCTACCGCAGCGAGAACGACCTCTACGCGATCGCCAGCGGCGTCGCCTGGGAGATCTGGTTCACGCCGAAGCAGACCTTCAAGATCGAGACCACGGCCCAGCACAGCCCGCTGCAGAGCCTGAACTTCGCCACCCTGCGCATCAAGGACGCGATCGCCGATCGCTTCCGCGCCAAGGCCGGCGGGGTGCGCCCGAGCATCGAGACCCAATGGCCCGATTGCCGCGTCTTCGCCCACCTCACGACCGACACCTGCACGCTCTACATCGACACCTCGGGCGAGCCGCTGTTCAAGCGCGGCTGGCGCCAGGACAAGGGCGATGCGCCGCTCAAGGAGACCCTGGCGGCGGCGATGCTGGCGGCCAGCGGCTGGTGGAACCCGGAAACCGGCGCGGTGGCCGCCCAGCCGCTCTACGACCCCTGCTGCGGCAGCGGCACCATCGCCATCGAGGCGGCGCAGATCGCCGCGGGCATCGCCGCCGGCTCGCTGCGGCGCTTCGGCTTCGAGAAGCTGCTGCCCTTCCAGGCCCATGTCTGGTCGGCCCTGAAGGCCGCGTCGGTGCCGGCGTCGCCGCCGCAGGCGCCGGCGATCTTCGGCTCCGACGTCTCGCACCGCATGGTCGACTTCGCCGAGCGCAATGCCGAGCGCGCCGGCGTGGCGTCGGCGATCCAGTTCCGCGGCGGCGATGCCCTGCAGCGCATGCCGCCCGCCGAATCGGGCGTGATCGTGCTCAACCCGCCCTATGGCGAGCGGATCGAGGTCGGCGGCGTGGCCCGCGGCCGCGAGGATGCGCAGACCGAGGACGGCGGCGAGTTCTTCGTCCAGCTCGCCAGCCACTGGAAAAAGAACTACGCCGGCTGGACCGCCTGGGTGCTGACGCCCGAGCTGCAGCTGCCCAAGCGCATGCGCCTGAAGGAATCGCGCCGGGTGCCGATGTGGAACGGGCCGATCGAGTGCCGGCTGTTCAGGTTCGACATGGTGGCGGGCTCCGCACGCGGCAAGGCCGCTTGAGACAGAATGCGGCCCACCCCGGGCCGCTGCGGCCCGACACAGGAATCTTCATGACCGATTTGTCCGCCTTCCCGATCACCAAGAAGTGGCCTGCCGTCCACCCCGACCGGCTGCAGCTCTACTCGCTGCCGACGCCCAACGGCGTCAAGGTGTCGATCATGCTCGAGGAGACCGGGCTCGCCTACGAGCCGCACCTGGTCAGCTTCGAGACCAACGACCAGATGTCGCCGGCCTTCCTCTCGCTCAACCCGAACAACAAGATCCCGGCCATCCTCGACCCGAACGGCCCGGGCGGCGAGCCGCTGGCGCTGTTCGAGTCGGGCGCGATCCTGGTCTACCTGGCCGACAAGACCGGCCAGCTGATCCCGCAGGATGCGGCCGGCCGCTACCAGACCCTGCAGTGGCTGATGTTCCAGATGGGCGGCATCGGCCCGATGTTCGGCCAGCTCGGCTTCTTCAACAAGTTCGCCGGCAAGGCCTACGAGGACAAGCGCCCGCGCGACCGCTACGTGGCCGAGTCGCGGCGCCTGCTGGGCGTGCTGGAGCAGCGGCTGGCCGGCCGCGCCTGGCTGATGGGCGATGCCTACACGATCGCCGACATCGCGACCTTCCCCTGGGTGCGCAACCTGGTCGGCTTCTACGAGGCCGGCGACCTGGTCGGCTTTGCCGACTTCCCCAACGTGGGCCGCGTGCTGGAGGCTTTCCTGAAGCGCCCGGCGGTGGTGGCCGGGCTCAACATCCCCAAGCGCGGCTGAGCCTCCGGTGCGGGTCGTCATCGACACCAACATCGCGCTCGACCTGCTGGTGTTCGACGACCCGGCCCAGGCCGCGCTGAGCGAGGCCCTGGCGGCCGGCGCGCTCGAATGGATCGCGACCGCCGCGATGCGCGACGAACTGGCGCGGGTGCTCGGCTATCCGCTGATCGCCAGGCGCCTGGCGTCCAGGGCGTTGGCGGCCGACGCGGTGCTGGCGGCCTTCGATGCCCGGACGCGCCGGGTCGAGGGCGCGCCCCCGCGCGCACCCTGCGTGTGCAGCGATCCAGACGACCAGGTCTTCATCGATCTCGCGGTGGCCCACGGCGCGCGGCTGTTGAGCAAGGACCGCGCGGTGCTGTCCATGCGCAAGCGGCTGGCGGCCCGCGGCGTCGCGGTGTCGCCGGCGTTCTAGGACCCGCTAGTACCAGCGCGCCAGCAAGCGCGCCACCGCCCGCACCCGCTGCGTGTCGCGGCCCCAGCGCCGGCCCGCGGGCAGGTGCCGCAGCCAGCGCATGCGCCCGGCCGCGATCGCCAGGCGGTCGCGCACGTCCTCGCTGGCCTGGTCCAGCACCTCGTGCCATTGGGCGGCGGCCGCATGCGGCGAGGCGGCATCGACCAGCATCGCGGTGGAGTGCAGGTAGCTCAGCCAGTCGCGCGCCTGGCATTCGGCCAGCGGCAGCGTCTCGCCGGGGTCGTCCTCGAAATCGATGTAGCCGATGGTGCCGTCGGGGCAGGCCACCAGGTTGCGGTCGAAGGCCTGGCTCAGGTAGGTCTGGCGCGCGTGCACCACCGCGATCGCCGCCAGCCCCTCGCGCCAGGTCGCCAGCAGTGCGACCGGCCCGGCCGCGGCGGCCTGGTCGAGCCGCTCCTGCAGCACCACCGGCGGCCGGCCGCTCTGTCCGAGGTCGGAGATCAGCAGGCCGTCGGCCTGCTGCGCCAGCACCGCCGGCACCCGCAGGCCGGCCGCGCCGAGCTGGCGCAGGCGCTCGGCCTCGATCGCGATCGCCGCCTCGCCGCCCGGGTTCGGCACCGGCTTGAGCACGTCCAGCCGCAGCGCGCCGGCGATCGCCGCCAGCAGGTGGTAGCGCAGCTTGCCGTGGCGCGGCCCGGCCTTCTTGAGCCAGACGCGCTCGCTGCCGAACCGGTGGCTGGCCACGGCCTTGTCCTGCTGCGGCAGCGTGAGGCGCAGGAACTCGGCGTAGTCCTCGGGCAGCGGCGGCGCGCCGGATTCGAGCGGCGCCGGTGCGGAGGCCATGCTCTTGCGCATCTGTACGCGCGTGGACGCGCCTCGTCGGACCGGATTCATAGCGACATGGCGAGCGGCTGGAAGCTCTGCGCGCTGGCCAGCGGCCAATACATGCGGAACACGTTGTGCTGGCCGTCGAGCGGCCCGAGCAGCGCGCCGGGCTGCACCTGCATCACCAGGTTGCTGAGCAGCCGCACCTCGGTGTCGGAGATGCGCCGCACGATGTGGTGGGCCGTGATCTGCTGCGGGTGGTCGAGGCCGGCGGCCTGCACCAGCTCCTGCAGCGCATGCAGCGTGCTGCGGTGGAAATTGCGCACCCGGTCGGCCTTGGTCGGCACCACCAGCGCCTGCTGGCGCACCGGGTCCTGGGTGGTCACGCCGGTCGGGCAGAAGCCGGTGTGGCAGGCCTGGGCCTGGATGCAGCCCAGCGACATCATGAAGCCGCGCGCCGCGTTGCACCAGTCGGCGCCCAGCGCCATCATGCGCGCCAGGTCGAAGGCGGTGATCACCTTGCCGGCGCAGCCGATCTTGATGCGCTCGCGCAGGCCGACGCCGACCAGCGTGTTGTGCACCAGCAGCAGGCCCTCCTGCAGCGGCGCGCCGACGTGGTCGCTGAATTCGACCGGCGCCGCCCCGGTGCCGCCCTCGGCGCCGTCGACCACGATGAAGTCGGGCGTCAGGCCGGTCTGCTGCATCGCCTTGACGATCGCGAACCATTCCCAGGGATGGCCCAGGCAGAACTTGAAGCCGGTCGGCTTGCCGCCCGAGAGCACGCGCAGCCGGGCGATGAAATGCAGCATCTCGACCGGGGTCGAGAAGGCGCTGTGGGACGACGGCGAGATGCAGTCCACGCCCACCGGCACGCCGCGCGCGGCGGCGATCTCGGCCGTCACCTTGGGCGCCGGCAGCACGCCGCCGTGGCCGGGCTTGGCGCCCTGGCTCAGCTTGACCTCGATCATCTTCACCTGCGGGTCGCGCGCATTGGCGATGAAGCGCTCCTCGCTGAAGGAGCCATCGTCGTTGCGGCAGCCGAAGTAGCCCGAGCCGATCTCCCAGATCAGGTCGCCGCCATGCACGCGGTGGTGCGAGGAGATCGAGCCCTCGCCGGTGTCGTGCGCGAAGCCGCCGAGGCGGGCGCCCTGGTTCAGGGCCAGGATCGCGTTGGCCGACAGCGCGCCGAAGCTCATCGCCGAGATGTTGAACACGCTGGCGCTGTAGGGCTGGGTGCAGGTCTCGCCCGCGGGCGAGGCCGGGTTGGGCGTGCCGCCGATGACGATGCGGAAGTCGTGGTCGGCCAGCCGGGTCGGCCGCATCGAGTGGTTGATCCACTCGTAGCCCGAAACCGTGACGTCGAGCTGGGTGCCGAAGGGCCGGTTGTCGGGCTCGCCCTTGCTGCGCTGGTAGACCAGCGAGCGCTGGGCGCGCGAGAACGGCGCCGCCTCGGCGTCGCTTTCGATGAAGTACTGCCGCATCTCGGGGCGGATGTATTCCAGCAGGAAGCGCAGGTGGCCGATGACCGGGTAGTTGCGCAGGATCGCGTGGCGGGACTGGCGCAGGTCGTGCACGCCGGTGCCGGTGAGCCCGCCGAAGACGGCCAGCGCCAACCAGGCGGCCCAAAGCTGTGGGGCGAGCAGCACGGCCACCAGGCTGGCGACCGCGCCGGCCGCGGACAGCGCGAACGCGGTGTAGCGCGCCGGGAACGGCGAAATCATCGGTGTCGAAATAGTGGGTCTCCGCAAGCCTTGCTGCATCATAGAGGGCTGCATTTGTAACGCCATGACAACCCAGCCCGACACCCCGACCCCCGCCCCGACCGATGCCGCCCCGCTCGGCCCCGACGATTTCGATGCCCAGGACCAGGTCCTCGACGCCCTGCGCGAGCACGACGACGAGACGCCCCAGTGGGAGTTCTGCGAGGGCTTCATGGCCGCGCTGGTCTGCAGCCGGCGCCCGATCGAGCCCAGCGAATACTGGCCCGTGCTGCTGGGCGAGGGCTTCGTGCCGGCGCAGCACATGGAATTCGTCTGGCGCTGGAAGCGGCGCTGGCGCGAGATCGAGACCGGCCTCGACGCCGACGTGGAGTCGCTCGACGACGAGCGCACCTGGCAGCCCGAGGTGCTCGACACCCGCGGCGCGATCGCCGCCCTGCCGGAAGAAGAGCGCGCCGAGATGGCGGGCGAGGCGATCCCGTCCTTCGCCCAGGTCTGGGCGCTGGGCTTCATGTACGCGGTCGAGAACTGGCCCGACGACTGGGCGCCGCCGCGCGACAAGGAAGCGGCCGGGATGCTCGACGAGGCGCTCGACGCCATCGTCACCCTGACCGAGGACGACACCGGCAAGCCGGCGCTCTCGATGTATGCCGAAGACGGCCCGCCCAGCGTCAGCCAGCAGCGCGTGGACGACTTCGGCGCCGCGATCTGGGCCGTGTACGACCTGCGCCAGCTGTGGCGCAGCATGGGGCCGCGGGTCGAGACGATCCGCAAGGAAGCGACGCCGGGCCGCAACGACCCCTGCCCCTGCGGCAGCGGGAAAAAGTACAAGAAGTGCCACGGTGCCGGTTGAGCCGGCCGGATCCGCGACGCCACCGGCGCTGACGCTGCGCGCCGCCTGGGCCATGGTGCTGGCCCTGTGCACCGCGTTCGCGCTGAGCCAGTCCTTCCGCACTGTCGGGGCGATCATGGCCAGCCAGCTGCAGGCCGAGTTCAAGCTCTCCGCCCAGGCGCTCGGCCTGTTCTCGGCCGCCTTCCATTTCTCCTTCGGCGCGATGCAGCTCTTCATGGGCATCGGCATCGACCTGCACGGCGTGCGCCGCACCGTGCTGACCGCCTTTCCGCTCGCCATCGCCGGCGCGCTGCTGTCGGCCCTGTCGACCGACTACCGGGTGCTGGTGGCCGGGCAGGTGCTGATCGGCGTCGGCTGCGCGCCGGCCTTCCTGGTCTGCACGGTGTTCATCGCGCGGCACTTTCCCGCGGCGCGCTTCGCTTCCGTGTCGGGCCTGGTGCTGGGCATCGGCGGCGTCGGCATGCTGATCACCGGCACCCCGCTCGCGTGGCTGGTGCAGGAGCGTTCCTGGCGCATGGGCTTCGTCGTGCTGGCCGCCGCCTCGGTGCTGGCCTGGCTGGCGATCTGGCGCTGGGTGCGCGAGCCGGTGCGTCCGGGCGGCCAGCCGCGGGAGTCGGCGCTCGCGGCGCTGCGCCAGTTCGGCTCGCTGTTCGCGCTGCCGCACACGCTCGGCATCCTGGTGCTGGGCGCCGTGACCTATGCCGCCTTCATCTCGCTGCGCGGGCTCTGGCTCGGGCCGCTGCTGATCGAGCGCCACGGCTACACGCTGGTGCAGAGCGGCAATGTCGCCTTGATCGTCTCTCTCATCTCGCTGGTCGGCCCGCCGCTGTTCGGCCGGATCGACCGCGAGGGCCCGGTGCGGCGGCGCCGCATCATCGGCTGCAGCCTGGCCTATGCCGCGCTGTTCGCCGCCATCGGCTTCTTCACCGAGGCCTGGATCGACGTCGGCGGCACGATCGCGATCGGGCTGCTGTCGGGCTTCATCGTCTGGCAGTACGCCGATGTGCGGGCGGCCTATCCGGCGGCCATCACGGGCCGCGCGATGGCGGTCTTCACGATGGCGATGTTCCTCGGCGTGGCATTGATGCAGTGGGTCACGGGCGTCGCGGCATCCATCGCGGTGGCACATGGCGCGGAGCCCTTCACCGCGGTGCTGGCGACCATCGCAGCCCTGTTGCTGGCTGCGACCATCGGCTTTGCGCTGCTTCCGGCACCCGCGCCGCGGCCGGGGCGGGTGTCTTCGTAGCGGTTCATCGATCGGAGGTGGGAATGAAGATGGCTGTCATGGGCGCCGGCGCGGTCGGCTGCTACTACGGCGCGATGCTGGCGCGGCAGGGCCACGAGGTCGTGCTGATCGGGCGTGCGCCGCATGTCGATGCCGTGCGGACCCTCGGGCTGCGGCTCGAGACCGCGGACTTCGACCAGCGGATCGGGCTGGCGGCCAGCACCGAGGCCAGCGCCGCGCAGGGCGCGGAGCTGGTGCTGTTCTGCGTCAAGTCGACCGACACCGAAGCCGCCGGCGCGCTGCTCGCGCCCTGGCTCGCGCCAGAGGCGCTGGTGCTGTGCCTGCAGAACGGGGTCGACAACGCCGAGCGCCTGCGCGGCGTGCTGCCGCAGGAGGTGGCCGCGGCGGTCGTCTACGTCGCGACCGAGATGGCCGGGCCGGGGCACGTGAAGCATCACGGGCGCGGCGAACTGGTGATCGAGCCGTCCTCCCGCAGCGGTGCGCTGGCGCAGGTGCTGGCCGAGGCCGGGGTCCCGGTCGAGATCTCGGACAACGTGCGCGGCGCGCTGTGGGCCAAGCTGATCCTCAACTGCGCCTACAACGCCCTGTCGGCCATCACGCAACTGCCCTACGGCCGGATCGTCGACGGGGTCGGCGTGGCCGAGGTGCTGCGCGATGTCGTGGCCGAGTGCGTCGCGGTCGCCGAGGCCGACGGCGTGCGGCTGCCGGCCGACCTGGACGGCGCGGTGCGCCGCATTGCCGAGACCATGCCGACGCAGTACTCGTCCACGGCGCAGGACCTGGCGCGCGGCCGGGCGAGCGAGATCGACCACCTGAACGGCCACATCCTCCAGCGCGGCGCGCTGCTGGGCGTGGCGACGCCGGTCAACCGCGTGCTGCACACGCTGGTCAGGCTGCTGGAGCGAAAGAACGCCGAGGCAAAATCCACGACATGACCGAAAACACGTCCCTTCCCCCGCTGCCCGACCACCTGTCGATCGACCCGCGCAGCCCGCACCACGTCGCCGCCGTCTTCGAGCACGACATCGGCATCCGCTTCAACGGCAAGGACCGCTCCGACGTCGAGGAGTACTGCATCAGCGAAGGCTGGATCAAGGTGCCCGCGGGCCGCACGCTCGACCGCAAGGGCAAGCCGCTTCTGATCAAGCTCAAGGGCAAGGTCGAGGTCTTCTATCAGGACTGAGCGCTGCGCCCTGGCACTGGCCCTGGCGGTGCTCGCCGCCGGCTGTGCGTCGCGCCCCGTGCCGCGCGTGACGCGGCTGGGCGATGGCGTCTTCCAGTCGCCCAGCGCGCAGGATGCCGAGGCCTACTGCCGCAACTTCGGCGCCCCGATGCGCTTCCTGGGCGCCCCGGGAGCGGGCGGGCCGGCGGGCGAGGTCACTTACCGCTGCGACTGACCGCCCAGCCTCCTCAGATCTTGAAAGCCCGCTGCACGTCCGGCCGCACCAGGTCGGCGTAGTCGCGGTGCTTGCGGATGTAGCCGGCGATGAACTGGCAGACCGGGATCACGTGCTTGCCGTCGGTCCGGGCCTCGTCGAGCACGTGCCGGGCGAGCGCCGATCCCACGCCCTTGCCTTCGAAGGCCTCCAGCACCTCCGTGTGGGTGAACATGATGGCTTCGCTCAGCAGGTTGTATTCGCAGTAGCCCGCGAGTTCGCCGCCGATGCGGGCTTCGTAGCGGTGCTCGGCGGGGTTGTTGGCGATCGCGATGTCGGTCATGGGTGGGGGTCCGTCGGGGTTCAGGGGTTGCGGGCGAGAAAAGCCTGGAGGTTCGCCGCCGCGGTGGCGCGCACCTTCTTTTTCAGCATCGGCGACCAGCCCAGCAGCAGGCCGGGCGTGCCCAGCGCCTGCCGCGACCAGCGCCAGAAATCGAAACGGTCGCGCTGGGTGGCGATCAGGCCTTCGGGGGTGAAGGTGAAGCGGGAGTCGATCGCGTTGTCGACGATGCGGCCGGTGGCGCTGAAGAGATAGTGCGCATCCCAATGCGCCTTGCCGGCGGCGGCATCGGCTTCGATGTCGCGGTATGTCAGCTTCCAGACCGCGGCGCCCTTGGCCTGGGTGCCGCTGCAGAGCATCTTCCACATGCCGCCGACTTCGCGCGCGCCGCGCAGCGAGAAGGCCTCGTCGTCGAAGCGCGCATCCGGCGCATAACAAGCGGCCATGGTGTCGGCGTCGAGCCGGGCGAAGGCATCGTAGAAGCGACGCAGGGTCTGTTCGTTTTGCATGCGGCATCCTAAGGGCTCAGGCCCCGCGCACGAGTTCGACCAGCGTCTGCAGCGCGTAGTGCACCGTGGCCGCGCGCACGGCCGCGCGGTCGCCGTCGAAGCGGCGGCGCTCGGTGCGCGTGCGCCCATCGACCGACCAGCCGAACCAGACGGTGCCGACCGGCTTCTCGGCCGAGCCGCCGCTGGGTCCGGCGACGCCGGTGACGGCGACCGAGGCCTGGGCCCGCGAGCGGGCGACCGCGCCTTCGGCCATCGCCCGGGCCACCGGCTCGCTGACCGCGCCATGGGCCTCGATCAGCGCGGGGTCGACGCCCAGCAGCTCGCTCTTGGCTTCGTTCGAGTAGGTCACGAAGCCGCGCTCGAACCAGACGCTGGAGCCCGCGAGGTCGGTGCAGGCGCCGGCGATCAGGCCGCCGGTGCAGCTCTCGGCCGTGGCCATCATCCAGCCCTTCGGCGGCAGCAGGTCGGCGAGCCGAAGCACCAGGGCGGCGACGTCGAGGTCGGTCAGGGAGATCGGGTGGTCGTTCATCGGGTTCACCATGCGCGCCAGGCGGCGATCACCAGCAGCGTGCAGAAGGCCGCTACCAGGTCGTCGAACAGGATGCCGAAGCCCGCGGCGCGCCAGCCGGTCGTGCCGTCGGCCGAGGCGCGCGGCTTGAACAGCCGGTCGGCCCAGCCCACCGGGCCCGGCTTGACGGCATCGAAGAAGCGGAACAGCCCGAAGGCGACCAGCTGGGCCAGCAGCCCGCCGGGCAGCACCAGCCAGAGGATGATCCAGAAGGCGACCACCTCGTCCCAGACGATGCTGCCGGGGTCGGCGATGTTCATGTGGCGGGCGGTCACGGTGCAGGCCCACCAGCCGATCGGCAGCGACGCCAGGATCACCCAGCCGATGGCGGCGCTCGACAGCCAGCGCTGCATCACGAGGAACGCGACCCAGGCCCACAGGGTGCCGACGGTGCCGGGCGCCCGCCGCGGCAGTCCGGAGCCGAAGCCCAGGGCGATCAGGTGCGCCGGATGCGCGAACAGGAAGCGCAGGGTCGGGCGGAACGGGGCGGCGACAGGGGAATCGGAAGCGGTTGGCATCAGCCCGCAGTGTCGCCCATCTTGGGCTGCGCATCGGTGACCGGCGTGATGCGGTAGACGCAGCGGCGCGCGCCGGCGATCAGGTGCTCCTCGCGGCGCAGCCGGCCCTGGGGCCCTGCCACTTCGCGGAACAACGCCAGCTCGGAGCGGCAGAAGCCCTGGCAGGCCTCGGCGGCGACGCAGATCGGGCAGTGGTCCTCGATCAGCAGCCAGTCGTCGCCATCGGCCTCCAGCCGCGCCATGTAGCCTTCCTGGTCGCGCAACGCGGCCAGCCTGCGCAGCCGCGGCGCCAGTTCGGGCAGGTCGCGGCAGGCTTCCAGGTAGGTGGTGCGGGAGGCGTCTTCGCGGCGGGCGATGAGTTGTTCGAGCCCGGCTTCGCCGAACACCTCGCGCACCGTGTCGACCAGCTGGCGCGTGAGTTCGGCATGCCGGTCGGGAAAACGGGCGTGGCCGCGGGCGCTCAGCGACCAGGCCTGGCCGGGCCGTCCGACCCCGGAAGGCGCTTCGGCGACGCCACGCAGCAGATCGGCTTCCACCAGCTTGTTCACCTGCTGCCGCACCGCCTCGGTGGTGGTGTGCAGCGCGGCCGCCAGCGCGGCCGTCGACATCGGGCCGCGGCTTTTCAGGAGCAGCAGGATGCGATCGGCGGTGGTGGCGCTGGGCGTCATGTTATCCAAGAGTTTACTTGCCTAATTGAGGCGTGCGGTTAATATCCAAGTCATACCTTTGATAATTCCCGCCAGAGAGCCGATTCCATGTCCTCGTTGTCCACCGCCGCCCTCCAGCCCCCGACCGCGTCGTGGGCCGAACTTTTCTCGGGGCGCAACGCGTGGCGCGCGGTCGCCGTCACCGGCGGCGTCGCGCTGCATGCGGTCAACGTCCACATCGTGACCACCGTCCTGCCCTCGGTGGTGCAGGAGATCGGCGGGGTCGCCTGGTATGCCTGGAACACCACGCTGTTCGTGGCGGCGTCGATCCTCGGGGCCACGCTGTCGGTGCGGCTGCTGCAGCAGTTCGGGCCGCGCCGCAGCTACCTGGCGGCGCTGGCGGTGTTCGTGCTGGGCAGCATCGGCTGCGCCACGGCGCCGGACATGGCCTGGATGCTGGCCGGACGCACGGTGCAGGGGCTGGGCGGCGGCGTGCTGGCGGCCTTGGGCTATGCCTTGATCCGCCTGATGTTCGAGGCCCGGCTGTGGCCGCGCGCGGTGGCGCTGGTGTCGGGCATGTGGGGTGTCGCGACCCTGTGCGGGCCGGCGGTCGGCGGCGTCTTCGCCCAGCTGGGGCATTGGCGCTGGGCCTTCTGGGCCCTGCTGCCGGTGGCGCTGGGGCAGGCGCTGATCGTCGGCCTGCAGCTGCCGGCGCGCCACGCCGGCGAGGCGGGCGGGTCCCGCGTCGCCCTGCCGATCGGTCAGATCCTGCTGCTGATCGCTTCGGCCTTGAGCGTGGCGACCGCGAGCCTGTTCGACACGCTGTCGGCCCAACTCGGCATGGTGCTCTTCGGGCTGGCGCTGGGCCTGGCGCTGGTGCGCATCGACCGCCGCGCCAGGGTCCGCCTGCTGCCGACCGGCGCCTGCGCCCCCTTCACCGCCTTCGGGGCGATCTACGCCAGCGTGGCGTTGCTGCTGATCGGCACCGACACGGAGATCTTCGTGCCGTATTTCCTGCAGACGCTGCACGGCCATTCGCCGCTCGCCGCCGGCTACCTCACGGCCGCGATGGCCGGCGGCTGGAGCGCGGCCTCGCTGCTGTCCGCCGGCCGCACCGGCGCGCGGGCCGACCGCATGCTGCGCTTCGGCCCGCTGGTGAGCATGGCCGGCCTGGTCGGACTGTGGCTGCTGGTGCCGGTGGCGCGCTTCGGGCCGGCGGCCCAGACCCTGGGCCTGGCGCTGGCGCTGGGCGCCACCGGCTTCGGCGTCGGCATGGGATGGCCGCATCTGCTGACCCGGGTGCTGACGCTGGCGCCGCGCGGCGAGGAGAACCTGGCCTCGGCGTCGATCACCACCGTGCAGCTCTACGGCATGGCGATCGGTGCCGCGGTGGCCGGCCTGGTGGCGAACGCCGCCGGGCTGACCGCGCCCGGCGGCCCTGCGGGCGCGCAATCGGCGGCTGGCTGGCTGTTCGGGAGTTTTGCGCTGGCACCCGCGCTCGCGGCCGGGCTGGCCTGGCGCGTCGTGGCCCGGCCGGCGCTCAGGCCGGCTGGAAGTGCTGGCTGATGCGGCGGGCCACCGCCAGCGGCGTGTTGCGCAGCGCATCGACGGCGCAGGCGCCCAGGAACAGGCCGTCGAACTTGAGTTCCGCCTGCGAGAAGTAGCGGCCCAGCGATTCGCCGGCGTCGCGCAGGCAGTGCTCCAGCGCGGCGAAGCTGCGGCTTTCTTCCTGCACCGCACCGCCCTGGGCGCTGATGCGGTGGCGGAAGGCATCCGGTCCGATGCGTTGGATGTCGATCAGGGGCTTCATTCGGCGGGGCGGCAGGCGGGGGTCGTCAATGAGAGAGCTTCGGCGCTTCGATGGTCGCGTCTCGGGCGCCGCGGGTAAATAGTCCATTTGGACCGGTTCGACTTCGCGCAGAATTGTTGCCGTATGTTGCCGGCCCGAATTCTCCTCATCGACGACCACGCGCTGTTCCGCTGCGGACTTCGCATGGTCCTCGCCTCCGGCATTCCCGAGCTCGAAGTGGCCGAGGCGAGCTCGCTCGAAGAGGGACTGCGCGCCGGCATGGACGATCCCGCGCTGGTGCTGCTCGACATCCAGCTGCACGGGCTCAACGGCCTGGAGGGCATCGCGCTGGTGAAGCGCAAGTGGCCCGAGGCGGTGGTGGTGATCCTGTCGTCCGACGCCGGCCCGCACAACGTGCGCATGGCGCTGGAGCGCGGCGCCGCCGCCTTCGTCTCCAAGGCCGACAGCGCCGACAACATCCTGGCGGTGATCGAGCAGCTGCGCCGCGGCGAGCCGGCCAGCGCCGCCGCGCAGGCCGCGGCCGGCGAGGGCGCCGGCGCGCCCCAGCTGCTGACGCCGCGCCAGTTCGAGGTGCTGGACCTGCTGTGCCAGGGGCTGCCGAACAAGGTCATCGGGCGCCGCCTCGGGCTGTCGGAGAACACGGTGCGCGGGCACGTGCAGGCGGTGCTGGCGGCGCTGCAGGTGTCGAGCCGCTCCGAGGCCGGCTTCGCGGCGCGCCGCCGGGGCCTGGTCGGCTGATGACCCGATTCCTGCGGCTGGCCGACGGGCGCACGCTGGTCGAGCAGCTGCGGCTGCAGCTCGGCAACATCGGCAGTTCGGTGGGCCCGACGATCGGGGTCGCGCTGCTGCTGGTCTGGGTGCTCGCCAACGACAGCAACGCGCTGGCGCTGCGGCTGTGGGCCGGCATCGTGATCCTGATCAAGCTGTATTGCGCCCGCGATGCCCGCCGCACGCTGGCCCGCGAGATCTCGTTCGAGCGCGCGCCGCGGCTGGTCTGGCGGCAGATGGCGCTCAACTGCATCGACGCCGCCGCCTGGGGCGCCCTGGCCTGGGTCGCGCTGGGCAGCACCTCGACGGCCGGCAGCATCCTGGTCATCGCCGTGCTGGCGGGCGTGGCGGGCAGCTCGATGTCTTCGCTCTCGCCGGTGCTGCCGGTGTTCGTGATCTTCGGCGCGGTCGAGCTGGCCGTGGTGGCCGCCAAGCTGGTGCTGCTGGGCGACCCGGCCTACAACGCGCTCGGCGCGGCCGGGGTGCTGTACGTGGCGACGCTGTTCGGCCAGGCGCGCAACGGCGCCCGGGCGGCGCGGGCGGCGATCGACCTGCGCTTCGAGAACCTGGAGCTGATCGAGCGGCTGCGGGTCGAGACCGGCCATGCGCAGGCGGCCCAGCTCAAGGCCGACGAGGCCAACCTGGCGAAGTCCAAGTTCCTCGCCGCCGCCAGCCACGACCTGCGCCAGCCGATCCACGCCCAGGGGCTGTTCCTCGAGGTGCTGGCCCGCAGCAAGCTGTCGGCCGCCCAGTACGACGCCCTGGCCAACGCCCGCGCCACCTGGCACGCCTCGGCCGAGATGCTCGACACCCTGCTCGACTTCTCGCGCATCGAGGCCGGCGTGGTCGAGCCGCAGATGCAGGACTTCCAGCTGCAGCCGCTGCTCAACCGCATCGAGAACGAACTGGCGCCGCAGGCCGACGCCAAGGGCATCGTCTACCGCTCGCGGGAGACCCATGCGGCGGTGCGCTCCGATCCGGCGCTGGTGGCGCTGATCCTGCGCAACCTGGTGTCGAACGCGATCCGCTACACCGACAGCGGCGGCGTGCTGGTGGCCTGCCGGGTGCGCCGGCGCGAGCTGCTGCTCGAAGTCTGGGACACCGGCATCGGCATCGCGCCGACCCAGCAGGGCGAGATCTTTCGCGAGTTCCACCAGCTCGGCAACGCCGAGCGCGACCGGCGCAAGGGCCTGGGGCTGGGCCTGGCGATCGCCCAGGGCCTGGCGCGCGCGCTCGGCCACGCGCTGTCGCTGGTGTCGGTGCCGGGGCGCGGCAGCGTGTTCCGGCTGGCACTGCCGATGGCGCAGGCCAGCGTCGCCAGCGGCGCCCTGGAGGCGGCCGCGGGCCACGCCCGCGTGTTCGACGTCCGCGTGCTGGTGATCGACGACGACGAAGCAGTGCGCGCCGGCATGCGCCAGCTGCTGCGCGCCTGGGGCTGCGAATGCGATGTCGCCGACTCGATCGAGGAGGCCCAGGCGCTGGCCCGCGCCCACCCGCCGGGCCTGGTCATCAGCGACTACCGGCTGCGCGAGCTGCGCACCGGCGCCGAGGCCATCGCGGCGCTGCGCGCCGAGTTCGGCGAGCGCCTGCCGGCGCTGCTGATCACCGGCGACACGGCGCCGCAGCGCCTGCGCGAAGCCCGTGCCAGCGGCGTGCCGCTGCTGCACAAGCCGGTGTCGCCGAACGAGCTGTACCGGGGCCTGACCTGCGTGCTGAACGATCTCGAGATCGATTCGGCCTTCGCGGTGCTGGAGGCGGTGCCGGTGCCGACCCGGCGCCGCGCCTGACCCTGCTTCAGGCGAAGTGGTCGAAGGACGCGAAGCGCTGCGTCACGGCGGCGCCCCGCGCATCGACCAGCCGCAGGCCCGCCGCGGCCTCGATGGCGCCGATGCGCGTGACCGGCGTCGCGCTGGCGCGGCCCGCCTCTTCGACCGCGGCGCGCGCCGATTGCGGCGCGGTGAAGGCGAGCTCGTAGTCGTCGCCGCCGGCCAGTGCGCAGGCGCGCCGCAGCGCGATGTCCAGGCCGGCCGAATCGCCGGTCGCCAGCAGCTGCGCGGCGGCATCGGCGTCGATCTGCGCACCGACGCCGCTGGCTTTCAGGATGTGCCCGAGGTCGCCAACCAATCCGTCGCTGAGGTCGACCGCTGCCGTCGCGATGCCGCGCAGCGCCAGGCCGAGCGCGACCCGCGGCGTCGGCTGCTCCATGCGGCTGCGGGCCACGTCGAACAGGTCGGCCGGCAGCGCCAGGGTGCCGCGGAAGACCTCGAGCGCCAGGCGGGCATCGCCCAGCGTGCCGCTGGCCCAGACATCGTCGCCCACGCGCGCGCCCGAGCGCAGGAGCGCCGCGCCGGCCGGCACTTCGCCGAACACCGTGATGCAGAGATTGAGCGGGCCGCGCGTGGTGTCGCCGCCGACCAGCTCGCAGCCGTGTGCATCGGCCAGCGCGAACAGGCCGCGCGAGAAGCCGGCGAGCCAGGCCTCGTCGACCGCCGGCAGCGAGAGCGCCAGCGTGAAGGCCAGCGGCTGCGCACCGCAGGCGGCGAGGTCGCTGAGGTTGACCGCCAGCGCCTTGTGGCCGAGGCGCGCCGGGTCGACCGTCGACAGGAAGTGCCGCCCCTCGACCAGCATGTCGGAAGACACCGCCAGCTGCATGCCCGCCGCCGGCGCGAGCAGGGCGCAGTCGTCGCCCACGCCCAGCGGCGAGCGCCGCGCCGGGCGCGTGAAGTAGCGCGCGATGAGATCGAATTCGCCGCTGCCGCTCATGCCGTGCTCACACCGTGGTGCTGCGGAAGCGCAGCGCGGCCTGCCGCACCACTTCGGCCAGCAGGCGCTCCTTGCCCTGCTTCTCGCGCAGCCAGCGGGCGTCGTTGCGGTTGGCCTCGACGCTGGTGCGCAGCTCGCCGAGCGCCTGCGTGGCGTTGAGGGCTTCGCTGTGCCATTCGAGCTGCGTCATGGTCATGAGGATATGGTCGCGCAGCGGCATGTGCTCGCCGCTGGCCGGGTCGACGTACAGCGCATCGAGGCCGAAGCGGCAGGCCTGGAAGCGGTTGTAGGTGTAGACCAGGTAGTCGTCCTCGGTCGGCGTGAAGGGCTGCTCCTGCAGGAACCAGGCCGCCAGCGACTGCACGTAGCCCGCCAGCGCGGCGGCGCGCTCCACCGTGAGCGGGGTGTCGAAGACGCGGATCTCGATGGTGCCGAATTCGGGCTTGGGCCGGATGTCCCAGTAGAAGTCCTTCATGCTGCGGACCACGCCGGTGCGGGTCATGCGCTTGAAGTAGTTCTCGAATTCGCGCCACGAGAGGGTGAAGGGCGCGCGGCCGGACAGCGGGAACGCGAACACCGAGTTGAGCCGGGCCGAGTCGAACTGCGTGTCCTGCCCCTGCACGAAGGGCGACGACGCCGACAGCGCGATGAAGTGCGGGATGTAGCGCGACATGCGGTGCAGCATCAGCAGCGCGGCGTCGGCATCGGGGCAGCCGATGTGCACGTGCTGGCCGAAGATCGTGAACTGCTTCGACAGGTAGCCGTACAGCTCGGACAGCTCGCGAAAGCGCGGCTTGTCGTAGATGCGCCGCTCGTGCCACTGCTGGAAGGCATGGGTGCCGCCGCCGACCACCGCGATGTTGAGCTTGTCGGCGTTGCGCACCAGCGCGTCGCGGATCGGCGTCAGCTGGGCGATCACGTCCTGCGCCGAATGGCAGACGTCGGTCGAGATCTCGATCATGCTCGAGGTCATCTCGGGCACCACGCTGCCGGGCAGCGGCGTCTGCGCCATCAGCCGCAGCATGTCCTCGGCATAGGGCGCCAGGTCGTAGTCGTGGGTGTTGACCAGCTGCAGCTCGAGCTCGACGCCGAGCGACAGCGCCACCGACTTGTTGAAGGGTTCGAGCGGCACCACCCGGCTGGCCGGCGTGTTGGCCGGCGCGCCGGTGGCGGGATCGATCGTGCGATGGCTCATCGTTGCGTGTCCTCCACGGTGCCGAAGGCCTCGGGGGTCCAAGGCGTGGAGCTCTCGCCGGCGGCGTGGATGGCGACCGTCGCGAGCACCGCGCCGAGCACCTCCATCAGCAGGATCGCCGGCAAGGCGATCTGGGTGATCATCGCGCCCAGCAGCGGCGAGGCCGTGACGAAGGCCGAGGTGATCAGCAGCGCGATCGAGGACAGCGGCGACATCGCGCAGCCGACCCAGAAGGCCTGCTTCCAGCTCGCGCCGCTGCCCGGGTTGGCGATCGCGACGCCGGCGATCTTGGCGGCCGCGCGCACGCCGATCACGCTCAGCACCACGCTGGCCACCGGCAGGCTCCAGTCGGCCTGGGCGGCGACGATCGAGACCAGCACGAACATCAGCATCGTCAGCAGCGAGGCCGCGGTGCCGAGCTGCCGCGGCCAGGCCCAGGGCTTGGGGTTGAGCGCCTTCAGCAGCACACCGCCGATCAGGGCCGCCAGCGGCGCCGAGCCGCCGAAATGCGCCGCCAGCGCGGCCCCGGCGGCGATGATCGCCAGCAGCAGGATCGAGGTGTTCTCGCTGGTCGGGCTCATGACGCGCAGCGCCGAGCGCAGCGACAGCGCCATCAGTCCGCCGACCACGAACGAAAGGCCAAGCACCACGCCGACCGGGTTGAGCCTCTCGAGCAGGCCGGTGGGCGCATGCTCGATCAGCCCGGCCTGCGCATAGCCGAGCGCCAGCGCGTAGAAGGTGTTGAGGGTGGCGAGCGTCATCGCGCGCTCGGTCACCGGGCCCGAGGCCCGGGTGTCCATCACGACCCGGCTCAGCACCGCCGGCGAGGCCACGATCGCCATCAGCGCGATCGGGTTGGCCACCGGGTCGGGTATGCCGAGCCAGTGCAGGGCCCAGAAGACGCCGAAGTAGGTCAAGGTCGACTCGAGCAGGCTTTGCACCAGCACCATCGGGTTGTGGCGGAACCAGCGCAGCGGCAGCCGGCCGCCGGCCTCGAACAGCACGATCGCCACGCCGAGCTCGAGCAGGAACAGGCTGATGCCCTGCAGCGGCCAGATCGCGCCCTCGAAGCCGGCGAAGCCGACCACGGTGCCGACGATCGAATAGCCGACCACCTTGGGCAGGCCCGCGTAGCGTTGCACCAGGTGGCCGGCCGCGGCCGCGGTGGCCAGCAGCAGCGACCACAGCACGGTCGGCAGGCCGGCCGAGGGCCGCACCCACTCCGACCAGAAACCCAGCAGATCATTGGGCAGGAAAGACGTCATCGATTCAGCTTGAGGGGGGCCTCGGCCCCCGCGGAAGATCCAGAGCGCGCAAGGCGTTCATGGCGCGAAAGAGAAAAGCGTGCTCAGTGCAGCACGCGCGAGGAGGGCATGTCGCCCGCGTCGGCTTCCAGCACCAGCGTGGGGATCGGAACGTCGAAGCGTTCGCCGCGCTCGGTGACGAAGAAGAAGCTGCCGTGCATGGTACCGCTGGGGGCCTGCAGCCGGCAGCCGCTGGTGTAGCGGAACGATTCCCCTGGCGCCAGCAGGGGCTGCTGGCCGATGACGCCGAGGCCGTCGACCTCCTGCGTGTGGCCGGAGGCGTCGGCGAAGATCCAGTGGCGCGCAATCAGCTGCGCCGCCACCTGGCCGTTGTTGGTGACCGTCACGGCGTAGGCGAAGGTGTGGACGCGGTCCTCGGGCGAGGACTGGTCTGGCAGGTAGCGGGGCTCGACCTGGACACTGATCGGTAGCGTGGACATCGCAGGGATACTAACGGAAGGCTCCGGCGGCGCTGCAAGCCGGCGCCCCTGCTGCGACAATCCGGGCCCATGAGCAGCCCCTTCAGAATCGCCCCTTCCATCCTCTCGGCCGACTTCGCCCGCCTCGGCGACGAGGTGCGCGACGTGATCGCCGCCGGCGCCGACTGGATCCATTTCGACGTGATGGACAACCACTACGTGCCCAACCTGACCTTCGGGCCGATGGTCTGCCAGGCGCTCAAGCCGCACGCCAAGACGCCCGACGGCCAGCCGGTGCCGATCGACGTCCATCTCATGATCCAGCCGGTGGACGCCCTGGCCGCGGCCTTCGCGCAGGCCGGCGCCGACTACATCAGCTTCCATCCCGACGCCTCGCCGCACGTGCACCGCAGCATCCAGGCGATCAAGGCGGCGGGCTGCAAGGCCGGGCTGGTGTTCAACCCGGGCCTGGGCCTGGAGGCGCTCGACTGGGTGATCGACGACATCGACCTGATCCTGATCATGAGCGTCAACCCCGGCTTCGGCGGCCAGAGCTTCATCGATTCGGCCCTGCGCAAGATCGAGCTCGCGCGCAAGCGCATCGAGGCCACCGGACGCGACATCCGGCTCGAGGTGGATGGCGGCATCAAGGCCGACAACATCGCGCAGGTGGCGAGCGCCGGCGCCGACACCTTCGTGGCGGGCAGCGCGATCTTCAATGCCAAGGACTATGCGGGCGTGGTGCGGTCGATGCGCGAGCAACTGGCCACCGCCGTCAAGGCTTGAGCTTGTCGTTGTAGACCCGGTCGGTCACCGGGCCCTTGTCGGTATCGACCAGGCCGCGCTCGATGTCCTCGTGCGCCTGGCGGCCGACATCTGGAGCCTTGCCGTCGGGGCTCTGCTGGCTGTCGGACGACTGGTCGTGCTCGTGCGGCAGCCGGGGCGCCGATTCGCCGCCCTGCTCGACCTGGGTCTTGCCGCCTTCGGCATCCTTCGAACCCTCGGCATCGGTCCTCGCGGGGTTGTTCTTCGTGGCCATCGCTTGCTCCTGTGTCGGGCCTTCGTTTGTCGCACGGCCCGGGGGAGAACGCGGTAGGACCGGCCTTCGCAGGCCTGTAGGATGGACAGCGCAATGACCGCCGCCACCGACCTCCTTCGCATCCATGGCTATGCCAGCCTGCAGCCGGGGCCTCGGCTCGTCGTCCTCGGCGGGGTGCATGGCGACGAGACCTGCGGCACCGCCGGCATCGAGCGCATCGTGGCCGCGCTGGACGGCGGGTCGCTCCAGTTGCTGCGCGGCCAATTGACCCTGGTGCCGGTCGCCAATCCGCTCGCGCGGCGGCGGCTGCGGCGCGAGGGCGAGCGCAATCTCAACCGCCTGTTCCGCCCGACCGCGCCGGGCGCCGAGCCGGCCGACTACGAGGCCCGCATCACCGACCTGCTGTGCCCGCTGCTCGATCGCCACGAGGTGCTGCTCGACCTGCATTCGTTCCAGAGCGAGGGCGAGGCCTTCGCCATGATCGGGCCGCGCGACAACCAGGGCCCGCTCGAGCCGTTCTCGCGCGCCTTCGAGGAAGGGCAGCTGGCGCTGCACCTCGGCACGCCGCGGGTGGTCGAGGGCTGGCTCGACATCTATGCCGCCGGCCTGGCGCAGCGCGGGCAGGCTGCCGACGAGGCGGCGCTGGCCTTCGGCTGGGGCACCAACGAATACATGCGCAGCCGGGGCGGCTACGGCGTGACGCTCGAATGCGGCCAGCACCAGGACCCGGCGGCGCCGGAGGTGGCCCGCCGGGCGATCCTGTCGGCGCTGCGGCTGCTGGGCATGATCGCGCCCGACCCGGCGGCGGCGCCGCCGCGGGCGCCCTCGCTGCTGCGGCTGGTCAGTGTCGTGGACCGGCTGCACGCCGAAGACCGGTTCGTGCGCGAGTGGGCCACCTTCGACCGGGTGGCGCGCGGCGAGCCCGTCGGCGTGCGCGAGGACGGCAGCGTGCTGCACGCCGAGCGCGACGGCTTCATCGTGTTCCCGAATGCCGAGGCCCTGCCGGGGACCGAGTGGTTCTATTTCGCGGTCGAGAGCGACCGCGATCTGGCCCGGCCCGCGCCGGCCCTCAGCCCCGCTTGGTCGCGATCAGCGGCTTGACGTCCGGCGCCGCCACGCGCGGCCGTTCGGCCTCGACCGCGGTCAGCGCCGGCACCTCCTGCATGCTCGCCAGGCTGCGCAGCGTCAGCGCCTGGTAGGTGCGGGTGCCTTCCAGCTTCCAGGCCACTTCCTGGTCGCTGAGGGCGCGCATCACCTTGGCCGGCATGCCGGCGGCCAGCGAGCGCGGCGGGATCTTGCGGCCGGCCGGCACGAAGGCGCAGGCGGCGACGATCGAGGCCTCGCCGATCTCGGCCTCGTCCATCACCACCGCGTTCATGCCCACCAGCGCATCGCGCCGCACGATGCAGCTGTGCAGCACCGCGCCGTGGCCGATGTGGCCGTTCTCCTCGACCACCGTGTCCTGGGCCGGGAAGCCATGGACCACGCAGGTGTCCTGCACGTTCGAGCCGCGCTCCAGCACGATGCGGCCGAAATCGCCGCGCAGCACGGCGCAGGGCCCGACATAGCAGTCGGGGCCGACGATCACGTCGCCGATCAGGACCGCGGTCGGGTGCACGTAGGCGCTCGGGTCGATGACCGGCACCACGCCTTCGATGGAATAACAAGGCATCGCGAAATCTCCGTCGTTTGAATTAAGGGTTATCCCTCGGCGTTTTTGACTTGCGTCAATCTTTTTCCGATCCTATGATTAACCGACCGGTCGGTCAACGATACTTTTGACGCCGGTCAAGACCCCCGCCCCACGCCAAGAACCCAGACAGGAGACACAGCTTGTCCGACTCCCTCGTCCTCGCGACCCAGCAGGGTCCGGTCCTGACGCTGACCTTGAACCGGCCCGCCGCCCTCAACAGCTTCACCGAAGCCATGCACCAGGCGCTGCGCGCGGCGCTCGACGCCGCCGCCGCCGCCGCCAACGCCGACGTGCGCTGCGTGGTGCTGACCGGCGCCGGCCGCGGCTTCTGCGCCGGCCAGGACCTGGCCGACCCGATGGTCGCGCCGGCCGCGCCCGGCGAGCCGCCCAAGGACCTGGCACTCGCGATCAACACGCTCTACAAGCCGCTGGTGCAGCGCCTCAAGTCGATGCCGGTGCCGGTGATCGCCGCCGTCAACGGCGTGGCGGCGGGCGCGGGCGCCAACCTGGCGCTGAACTGCGACTTCGTGCTGGCCGGGCAGTCGGCCAGCTTCATCCAGGCTTTCGCCAAGATCGGCCTGGTGCCCGACACCGGCGGCACCTGGCTGCTGCCGCGCATCGTCGGCCGCGCCCGTGCCCTGGGCCTGGCGATGCTGGGCGACAAGCTGCCCGCGGCCGAGGCCGAGCGCATCGGCCTGATCTGGAAATGCGTGGACGACGCGGCCCTGGCCGACGAGACCGCCAAGCTGGCCCAGCGGCTGGCCGCCATGCCCGCGAAGGCGCTGGCAGCGACGCGCGCCGCCATCGACGGCGCGCAGGCGCTCACGCTCGACCAGGCGCTCGACATGGAAGCCGCGCTGCAGTCGCAGCTCGGCAGCGCCCACGACTACCTCGAAGGCGTGGCCGCCTTCGGCGCCAAGCGCGCCCCCGTCTTCACCGACCGATGAACGCCAGCTCCGCAGACATGTCCCACAGCACCGACCGCACCCCCCAGCAGACCGCCGAGCGGGTCCGCGAGCGCATGTACGCCAACGACCCCGCCGTGCGCGGCCTGGGCATCGACGTGACCGAGGTCGCGCCGGGCCAGGCCACGGTCACGATGACCGTGCGCGGCCACATGCTCAACGGCCACGCGACCTGCCACGGCGGCTTCCTGGCGGCGCTGGCCGACACCGCCTTCGCCTACGCCTGCAATTCGTACAACGAGCTCACGGTGGCCTCGGGCTTCTCGATCGACCTGGTGGCGCCGGCGCGCGAGGGCGACGTGCTCACGGCCCGCAGCTTCGAGCTGTCGAAGGCCGGCCGCACCGGCGTCTACGACAGCGAGATCACCAACCAGCACGGCGAGCGCATCGCGATGTTCCGCGGCCGCTCCTACACCATCAAGGGCAAGCCGGCGGTCGCCGACTGAGATCGCCGCCGACCGAACCGCCAGAGGAGACACCCCATGCCCGTCAAGCAACCCCAGCCCGGCGACCTCGACGCCATCGAGACCGCCAGCCGCGACGAGATCCAGGCGCTGCAGCTGCAGCGCCTGCGCTGGACCCTGCAGCACGCCTACGACCACGTGCCGCACTACCGCCAGGCCTTCGATGCCAAGGGCGTCCATCCGGCCGATCTCAAGCAGCTGGGCGACCTCGCCAAGTTCCCGTTCACGGCCAAGAAGGACCTGCGCGACAACTACCCCTTCGGCATGTTCGCCGTGCCGCGCGAGCAGGTGGCGCGCATCCATGCCTCGTCGGGCACCACCGGCAAGCCGACCGTGGTCGGCTACACGCAGGGCGACATCGACCGCTGGGCCGACCTGGTGGCGCGCTCGATCCGCGCCGCCGGCGGGCGCCGCGGCGACATCATCCACGTGGCCTATGGCTACGGCCTGTTCACCGGCGGCCTCGGGGCCCACTACGGCGCCGAGCGCGCGGGCTGCACCGTGATCCCGATGTCGGGCGGCCAGACCGAGAAGCAGGTGCAGCTGATCCGCGACTTCCGGCCCGACCTGATCATGGTCACGCCGAGCTACATGCAGGTGATCATCGAGGAATTCGTGCGCCAGGGGCTGGACCCGCGCGAGAGCTCGCTCCAGGTCGGCATCTTCGGCGCCGAGCCCTGGACCGAGGCCATGCGGCGCGAGATCGAAGGCAAGGCCGGCATCGACGCGGTCGACATCTACGGCCTGTCGGAAGTCATGGGCCCGGGCGTCGCCAGCGAATGCATCGAGAGCAAGGACGGCCCGGTGGTCTGGGAAGACCACTTCTATCCCGAGATCGTCGACCCCGAGACCGGCGAGGTGCTGCCCGACGGCGCGGAGGGCGAGCTGGTCTTCACCTCGCTCACCAAGGAGGCGCTGCCGATCATCCGCTACCGCACGCGCGACCTCACGCGCCTGCTGGCGCCGACCTCGCGCAGCTTCCGCCGCATGGGCAAGATCGTCGGCCGCTCCGACGACATGCTGATCATCCGCGGCGTCAACGTGTTCCCGACCCAGATCGAGGAGATCGTGCTGCAGCACGCCAAGCTCTCGGGCCAGTACCAGATCAACGTGGCGCGCGACGGCCTGCTCGACACCGTCGTGGTGCAGTGCGAACTGCAGCCGCAGGCCGCGGCGGGCACCGATGCCGCCGAGCTGCGCGAGATCACGCAGTGGCTGCAGCAGCGCATCAAGACCCTGGTGGGCATCTCGACCACGGTGAACGTGCTCACCGCCGGCACCATTGAACGCACGCTGACCGGCAAGGCCCGGCGCGTGGTCGACCAGCGACCGAAATAAGGCCCCGCGCCTGAAAGGATCAACATGTACACCCAAGCGATGGATACGATGGGCAAGGAGCCCGGCGACGCCAAGAAGCCGATACGCTCCGCCGAGGAGCTGCAGCTCGAGCAGCGCTTCGACGCCCGCATCGACGAAGGCGGCTTCATCGAAGCCAAGGACTGGATGCCCGAGCACTACCGCAAGACGCTGGTGCGGCAGATCAGCCAGCATGCGCATTCCGAGATCGTCGGCATGCTGCCCGAAGGCAACTGGATCACGCGCGCGCCGACGCTCAAGCGCAAGGCGATCCTGCTGGCCAAGGTGCAGGACGAGGCCGGCCACGGGCTCTACCTGTACTCGGCCGCCGAGACCCTGGGCACCTCGCGCGACCAGATGGTCGACGCGCTGCACAGCGGCCGCGCCAAGTACAGCTCGATCTTCAACTACCCGACCTTGAGCTGGGCGGACATGGGCACCATCGGCTGGCTGGTCGACGGCGCCGCGATCATGAACCAGGTGCCGATCTGCCGCTGCTCCTACGCGCCCTATGCGCGCGCCATGATCCGCATCTGCCGCGAGGAGAGCTTCCACCAGCGCCAGGGCTTCGAGGCCCTGCTGACGATGATGCAGAACGGCACCGAGGCGCAGAAGGCGATGGTGCAGGACGCGGTCGACCGCTGGTGGTGGCCGTCGATCATGATGTTCGGCCCGCCGGACGACCAGTCGCCCAACTCGGCGCAGTCGATGCGCTGGGGCATCAAGCGCTTCACCAACGACGACCTGCGGGCCAAGTTCATCGACGCCGCGGTCGAGCAGGCCAAGGTGCTGGGCGTGACCCTGCCCGACCCCGACCTGAAGTGGAACGAGGAGCGCCAGCACCACGACCATGGCCCGATCGACTGGAGCGAGTTCTGGCGCGTGATCGGCGGCGACGGCCCCTGCAACCGCGAGCGCCTGGGCGCCCGGGTCAAGGCCTGGGACGACGGCGCCTGGGTGCGCGAGGCCGCGCTCGCCCATGCCGCCAAGCGCGCCGAACCCACCTCCCTGGCGGCCTGAGCGCCGCCGCCTGCAAGGAAGAAACGACATGACGAACCCCACCCCCGCCTCCGCCGCCGAATGGCCCCTCTGGGAGGTCTTCGTGCGCAGCCGCTCGGGCCTCGACCACAAGCATTGCGGCAGCCTGCACGCGGCCGACCCCAAGATGGCGATCCAGATGGCGCGCGACGTCTACACCCGGCGCCAGGAAGGCACCAGCGTCTGGGTGGTGCGCTCCGACCAGATCGTCGCCAGCGACCCGGCGGACAAGGACATGTACTTCGACCCGATGGAAGACAAGGTCTACCGCCACCCGACGTTCTACAAGCTCCCGGGTTCCGTGGACCACATGTGAGCGCCTGACCATGCAAGCCTCCATCGCCATCGAATCCACGCCCGCCGTGCAGTACCTGCTGCGGCTCGGCGACACCTGCCTGATCCTCGGCCAGCGCATCGCCGAGTGGTCCGGCCACGCGCCGATCCTC
Organism: Variovorax davisae; assembly: GCF_030316845.1. GTDB lineage: Bacteria > Pseudomonadota > Gammaproteobacteria > Burkholderiales > Burkholderiaceae_C > Variovorax > Variovorax davisae. The sequence goes on along the minus strand of NZ_JASZYS010000018.1, from coordinate 50,359 downwards.
GAAGAGGACATCGCCCTGTCGAACATGGCGCTCGACCTGATCGGCCAGGCCCGCGCCGTGCTGACGCACGCCGGCCGCATCGAGGGCCTCGGCCACGACGAGGACCAGCTGGCCTTCCTGCGCGACGAGAAGGACTACCGCAACCTGACGCTGGTGGAACTGCCGCGCGGCGACTTCGCCTTCACGGTGCTGCGCAATGCCATGGTCGCGACGCTGATGAAGTTGCTGTGGGAGCGCCTGCGCGAGTCCGCCGACGACGAACTGGCCGGCATCGCCGGCAAGGCGGTCAAGGAGGCGCGCTACCACCAGCAGCATGCGGCCGACTGGGTGGTGCGCCTGGGCGACGGCACCGAGGAATCGCGCCGTCGCATCGAGGCGGCGCTGGCCGACCTGTGGCGCTACACGCCCGAGATGTTCGAATCCGACGCGGTCGACGAGGCCGCGGCCGCCGCCGGCCTGGGGCCGCGCTGGTCCGAGCTGCAGGGCGGCTGGCTGGCCGAGATGGACACCATCCTCGGCGAGGCCTCGCTGGCGCGGCCGGCCGATTCGGCCTTCCGCAGCACCGCCAAGCGCGGCGTCCACACCGAGCACATGGGCTACATCCTGGCCGAGATGCAGCACCTGCAGCGCGCTTTTCCCGGAGGCGTGTGGTGACTGCGCCCGCCGCGGCCGAGACGCGCTGCGCCCAGGCCTGGGACGTGCTCGGCACCGTGCTCGACCCCGAGGTGCCGGCGCTGTCGGTGCGCGACCTCGGCATCGTGCGCGACGTGATCGAGCACGACGACCGGCTCGAGGTGGTGCTGACGCCGACCTATTCGGGCTGCCCCGCGACCGAGGTGATCGAGCACGACGTGCTGGCGGCGATCGACCAGGCCGGCCTCGGCCCGGCCTATGTCACCCTGCAGCGCGCACCGGCCTGGACCACCGACTGGATCAGCGCCGACGGCCGCCGCAAGCTGTCCGAATACGGCATCGCACCGCCCGGACCGGCCGCGACCGACGGCACGGTGCCGATCCGCTTCTTCGGCCGCCGGGTCGACGCGGTCGCCTGCCCGCGCTGCGGCAGCAGCAACACCGAGCGGCTGTCGGCCTTCGGGTCCACGGCCTGCAAGGCGATGTACCGCTGCGTCAGCTGCCGCGAACCCTTCGAACATTTCAAACCCATCTGACGGGCCTCCCATGAGCGTCACCTTCCATCCGCTTCGCGTGCGCGCCGTCGAGCCCGACACCGACGAAGCCGTCATCGTCTCGTTCGATGTGCCGACCGAGCTGCGCGAAGCCTTCGGCTTCACCCAGGGCCAGTACCTCACCTTGCGCAAGGACATCGAGGGCCAGGACCTGCGCCGCTCGTACTCGATCTGCGCCGGCGTCGACGACGGCGAACTGCGCGTCGGCGTGCGCAAGGTCAAGGGCGGCACCTTCTCGAACTGGATCAACGAGAAGCTGCAGCCCGGCGACACGATCAACGTGATGGCGCCGCAGGGCCGCTTCTTCGTGCCGATCGAGCCGCAGTCCAAGCGCCAGCACGTGGGCATCGTCGGCGGCAGCGGCATCACGCCGATCCTGTCGATCATGAAGACGGTGCTGGCGCGCGAGCCGCAGTCGCGCTTCACCCTGATCTACGGCAACCGCAAGCTGCAGTCCACGATGTTCAAGGAAGAACTCGAGGACCTGAAGAACCGCTACATGACGCGCCTGGTGCTGCACCACGTGTTCTCGGGCGAGCCGACCGACGCGCCGCTCAACATGGGCCGCATGGACCGCGCCAAGCTCGGCGACTTCCTGTCCAGCGTGGTGCCGGCCGGCAGCATCGACCATGCCTACATCTGCGGCCCGTTCCAGATGAACGACGAGGCCGAGGCCGCGCTGCTCGCGGCCGGCGTGCCCGAGGAGCGCATCCACATCGAGCGCTTCGGGGTCGCCGCGCCCGAGGGCGCGCCGGTCGGCGCGGTGATCCACGAGGCGAAACCGGGCGACGCCGAAGTGGCGAAGATCGTCATCGTGCGCGACGGGCTGCAGCGCGAGATCGAATTCCGCCGCGACCAGCCCAGCATCCTCGACTGCGCCTCGGCGGCCGGCATGGAAGTGCCTTTCTCCTGCACCTCGGGCGTCTGCGGCACCTGCCGCGCCAAGGTGATCGAGGGCAAGGTCCGGATGGAGCGAAACTTCGCCCTCGACAAGAACGAGGTGGCGGCCGGCTTCGTGCTGACCTGCCAGGCCCACCCGCTCACCGAGCGCGTGGTGCTCTCGTTCGACGAACGCTGAAACCAACACCCCCGAAGGAAGCCATGGCCCGAGGACGCGCTGCCGGATACGACGACCAACGCGACATGATCCTGGAGCATGCCGCGCTGCTGTTCGCCAATCGCGGCTATTCGGCCACCTCGATGAACCAGGTGGCCGAGGCCTGCGGCTTCTCGAAGGGCCTGCTCTATCACTACTACCGCGACAAATACAGCCTGCTCGTGAGCATCGCCGAGAACCACGTCTCGCGCCTCGAGGACCTGGTGAGCGACGTCGAGCGGCAGGGCCTGGCGCCGGCCGAGCGGCTGCGCGAGCTGATCCGCCGCTTCGTCGAGGAATACGCCGGCGCCAAGCACGCCCACCGCGTGCTCACCGAGGACGTCAAGTTCCTCGAGGAAGGCGACCGCGAGCGCGTGCTCGGCACCCAGCGCACCGTGGTGGCGGGCTTCGCGCGCGTGGTCGCCGAGCTGCGGCCCGACCTGCAGCGGGCCGCGCTGGCCAAGCCGCTGACCATGCTGCTGTTCGGCATGATCAACTGGATGTTCATCTGGATGCGCCCCGATGGCGAACTCGACTACGACTCGATGGCGCCGGTGGTGGCCGACCTTTTTCTCGGCGGCCTGCCCGCCGTGCAAGCGCCTCTTCGCGTGACGGCCATCGACGACTGACGGCCCCGCTTCCCGCTTATCCTCAACCCCCTCGAAAAACCGGAGACAACCCGCATGAAACTACTGAAACCGATCGCCCTCGCCGCGATGCTGCTGGCCTCGGCGCTGGCCCAGGCCGACATCAACGTCGGCGTCACCGTGTCGGCCACCGGCCCGGCCGCCTCGCTCGGCATCCCCGAGAAGAACACGATCGCGCTGATGCCCAAGACCATCGGCGGCCAGAAGATCAACTACATCGTGCTCGACGACGCCAGCGACACCACGGCCGCGGTCAACAACACGCGCAAGCTGATCTCCGAGAACAAGGTCGACATCATCCTCGGCTCGACCACCACGCCGAACTCGCTGGCGATGATCGACGTCGCGGCCGAGAGCCAGACGCCGGTGATCTCGATGGCCGCCTCGGCCCGCATCATCGAGCCGATGGATGCCAAGAAGCGCTGGGTCTTCAAGACGCCGCAGAACGACATCATGATGTCGCTCGCGATCGCCGAGCACATGGCTGCCAACGGCGTCAAGACGGTCGGCTTCGTCGGCTTCTCCGACGCCTACGGCGAAGGCTGGTACCAGGAGTTCGCCAAGGCGGCCGAGCTCAAGAAGCTGCAGATCGTGGCCAACGAGCGCTATTCGCGCACCGACACCTCGGTCACCGGCCAGACGCTCAAGCTGATGTCGGCCAAGCCCGATGCGGTGCTGGTCGCGGGCTCCGGCACGCCGGCCGCCCTGCCGCAGAAGAGCCTCAAGGAACGCGGCTACGGCGGCAAGGTCTACCAGACCCACGGCGTGGCCAACGCCGACTTCCTGCGCGTCGGCGGCAAGGACGTCGAAGGCACGCTGCTGCCGGCCGGCCCGGTGCTGGTGGCCGACCAGCTGCCCGCGAGCAACCCGGTCAAGAAATCGGCGCTGGCCTATGTCGCCGCCTACGAAGCCGCCAACGGCAAGGGCTCGGTCTCGACCTTCGGCGCCCACGCCTGGGACACCGGCCTGCTGATGACCGCCGCGATCCCGGTCGCGCTCAAGAAGGCGCAGCCGGGCACGCCCGAGTTCCGCGCGGCGCTGCGCGATGCGCTCGAGCAGGTCAAGGAGCTGCCGGGTGCGCATGGCGTGTTCAACATGACGCCGAACGACCACCTGGGCCTCGACCAGCGCGCCCGCGTGATGGTGAAGGTCGAGAACGGCGCCTGGAAATACATTCCCCCCGCGAACTGAGCGCAGCCGCTTGAAAGGAGGCGCCGCGCGGCGCCTCCTGCCTCCCTCCGATGAATGAAGGCCGCCGCACGGCCGATCCGGAATCAATATGGACTTGCAGATTGCCCTGTTGCTGGGGCAGGACGGCATCGTCAACGGCGCGGTCTACGGACTGATGGCCTTGGCCCTGGTGCTGGTGTTTTCCGTCACGCGGGTGATCTTCATCCCGCAGGGCGAACTGGTCGCGTTCGGCGCGCTGTCGATGGCGGCGCTGACCGCCGGGCGCGTGCCGGCCACGCTGTGGCTGCTGGTCGCCCTGGCCGCGATGACCTTGGTGGTCGAGGCCTGGCGCTGGAAGCGCGGGGCCACGGTCGACTGGAAGTCGACGCTGGTCTGGACCGTGCTGTTTCCGGTGCTCGCGGCCGGCCTGGTGCTGGGCCTGCGCCCCGCGTCGCTGGCGCTGCAGGCGGTGACCACGCTGTTCCTCATCACGCCGCTGGGGCCGCTGCTGTACCGGCTGGCCTACCGTCCGCTGGCCGACGCCACGGTGCTGATCCTGCTGATCGTCTCGGTCGCCCTGCATGGCGTGCTGGTCGGCCTCGGCTTGCTGTTCTTCGGCGCGGAAGGTTCACGCACGCCGGCCTTCTCTGAAGCGCGCTTCGACATCGGCGGCGTGCCCATCAGCGGCCAGTCGTTGGTGGTGGTCGGCGTCGCCTTCGTGCTGGTGGTGCTGATGTTCCTGTTCTTCGAACGTTCGATCGTCGGCAAGGCGCTGCGCGCCACCGCGATGAACCGGGTCGGCGCGCGCCTGATGGGCATTCCGACCGACCTCTCGGGCGACCTGAGCTTCGCGCTCTCGGCCCTGATCGGCGCGGTATCGGGCCTGCTGATCGCGCCCCTGACCACGGTCTACTACGACACCGGCTTCCTGATCGGCCTCAAGGGCTTCGTGGCCGCCATCGTCGGCGGCCTCGGCAGCTACCCGATCGCGCTGCTGGGCGCGCTGCTGGTCGGCCAGCTCGAAGCCTTCTCCTCTTTCTGGGCCAGCGCCTTCAAGGAAGTGCTGGTGTTCACGTTGATCATTCCTGTGCTCTGGTGGCGCTCGCTGCGCAGCCGTCACGTGGAGGACGAGGAATGACCCGCCGCCACCTCACCCTCCTGTGCATCGCCGCGCTGGCGCTCAGCTGGCCCTGGCTGCCCGAGTTCACGGTCACGATGTTCAGCTACATCGCGCTCTATTCGCTGGTCGCGGCCGGCCTGGTGATGCTCACCGGCGTCGGCGGCATGACCTCCTTCGGCCAGGCGGCCTTCGTCGCGGTCGGCGCCTATGCCACCGCCTGGGTCTGCACCTCGCCGACCGCCACCGCCGCGCTCGCCGGCCTCGTGCCCGCGGCACTGCTGCCGTGGGTCGGGCTGCTGTTCGGCCTGGTGCTGACCTTCCTGGTCGCCTGGAGCCTGGGCGCGATCACGCTCAAGCTCTCGGGCCACTACCTGCCGCTGTGCACCATCGCCTGGGGCCTGAGCCTGTACTTCCTGTTCGGCAACCTCGAGTTCCTCGGCGGCCAGACCGGCATCACGGGCGTCCCGGCATTGACCATCGGCGGCCTCTCGCTGGCCTCGCCGCGGGCGCTCGGGCCGCTGATCTGGGCGGTGCTGCTGCTGGCGCTCTGGGCGCTGCACAACCTGCTCGACTCGCGCGAGGGCCGCGCCGTGCGGGCGCTCAAATCGGGCCGCGTGATGGCCGAGTCGATGGGCGTCGACACGGCGCGCTACCGGGTCAAGGTGTTCGTGCTGGCCGCGTTGCTGGCGGCCCTGTCGGGCTGGCTCTACGCGCACCTGCAGCGCTTCGTGAACCCGACGCCGTTCAACATCAACATCGGCATCGAGTACCTGTTCATGGCGGTGGTCGGCGGCTCGGGCCACCTGTGGGGCGCGGTGCTGGGCGCGACCTTGATCACGCTGGTCAAGGAGCAGCTGCAGGACCTGCTGCCGAAGCTGTTGGGCGCCAGCGGCAACTTCGAGGTGATCGTCTTCGGCCTCCTGATGCTGTTCGTGCTGCAGCGCTTCGCCGAGGGGCTCTGGCCCACGCTGGCGCGCGTCGCCGGGCGCTTCCTGAAGGCGGAGCCGGTGAAGCCGGCGAAGGCGATGGCGCCGCTCGACGCCCCCACATTGCCGGCCGCCGGCGAACTGCTGCTCGAGGCCGACCGCGTGACCAAGCGCTTCGGCGGCCTGGTGGCCAACAACGCGGTGGCGATGACGCTCAAGGCCGGCGAGGTGCATGCGCTGATCGGCCCCAACGGCGCCGGCAAGAGCACCTTCTTCAACATGATCTCGGGCGTCGACGACCCGACCGAAGGCGAAGTGCGCCTGCTCGGCGCCGCCATGACCGGCAAGCCCTCGCGCGATTTCGCGGCGCGTGGCCTGGGCCGGACCTTCCAGCACGTGCGGCTGCTCGGCAACCGCAGCGTGCTCGAGAACGTCGCGCTCGGCGCCCACCGGCGCGGGCATCGCGGCTGGATCGCATCGATGCTGCGCCTCGACCGCGCCGAAGAGGCCGCGCTGCTGGCCGAAGCACGGCGCCAGATCGAGCGCTGCGGACTCGGCGCCCATGCCGATGCGCCGGCCGCCTCGCTGGCGCTGGGCCAGCAGCGGGTGGTCGAGATCGCGCGCGCGCTGGCCGGCCAGCCGGCCGCGCTGCTGCTCGACGAGCCGGCGGCCGGCCTGCGCCACCTCGAGAAGCAGGCCCTGGCCGAGCTGCTGTCGCAGCTGCGCGCCGAGGGCCTGGGCATCCTGGTGGTCGAGCACGACATGGAGTTCGTCATGAACCTGGCCGACCGCATCACGGTGCTCGAGTTCGGCGCCGTCATCGCCGAGGGCACGCCGGCCCAGGTGCAATCCAACCCCCGTGTGCTGGACGCCTACCTGGGCGGCAGCGACGACGAACCCATCGCGGCAGCGGCATGACATCTCTTTTCCAACTCCAGGACTTCAGCGTCGCCTACGGCGCGGTCGAGGCCGTGCACCAGGTCGCGCTGCAGGTGAACGAAGGCGAGATCGTCACCGTCATCGGCCCCAACGGCGCCGGCAAGACCACGCTGCTGTGCGCCGCGATGGGCCTGCTGCCGTCCACTGGCAGCCTGACCTTGGCGGGCGAACGCATCGCCCGGCCCAGCGTCGAGGCGATGGTGGCGCGCGGCGTGGCGCTGGTGCCCGAGCGGCGCGAGCTGTTCGGCGAGATGCCGGTCGAGGACAACCTGCTGCTCGGCGGCTTCTACCGCTGGCGCACCGGCCAGCGTGACCAGAAGGAGCGCATGGCGGAGGTGTTCGCGATCTTCCCGCGCCTGAAGGAGCGCCGCGCGCAGCTCGCCAGCACGCTGTCGGGCGGCGAGCGCCAGATGCTGGCCATCGGCCGGGCGCTGATGGCGCGGCCGCGCCTGCTGATGCTCGACGAGCCCTCGCTGGGCCTGGCGCCGCTGATCGTGCGCGAGGTGCTGCACGTGGTGTCGTCCTTGCGCGCGCACGGCGTCTCGGTGCTGCTGGTCGAACAGAACGCGCGCGCCGCGCTCCAGGTCGCCGACCGTGGCTATGTGCTGGAGACCGGCGCCGTGGCGCTGACCGGACCGGCGCAGGACCTGCTCCACGACCGGCGAATCATCGACACCTACCTCGGCCTCGGCAACAAGAGCGCTGCCGTCGCCGCCCCCTGACCCTTTTCCAGGAGAGAACACCATGTCCCAGATCCTTCAGAGCTTCATCGGCGGACGCTGGTTCGGCACCGAGGGCGCGACCGTGCTGCGCAGCGCGGTCAACGGCCGGCCGGTGGCCAGCACGCACGCCGAGGCGATCGACTTCGGCGAGGCGCTGCAGCATGCGCGCACGGTGGGCCTCGCGAACCTGCTGGCGATGGACTTCCAGCAGCGGGCCCAGCGCCTGCGCGCGCTCGCCAAGTACCTGGCCGAGCACAAGGAAGAGCTCTACGCGGTGTCGGCCCACACCGGCGCCACCCGCGCCGACAGCTGGGTCGACATCGAGGGCGGTGCCGGCACCCTGGCGGCCTACGCCGGCATCGGCGGCAACGAGCTGCCCTCGGGCAACCTGGTGCACGAAGGCCCCGCCATGCCGCTGGGCAAGAAGGGCGGCTTCGCCGGCACCCACATCCTGGTGCCGCGGCGCGGCGTCGCGGTCCACATCAACGCCTTCAACTTCCCGGTCTGGGGCCTGCTCGAGAAATGGGCACCGAGCTTCCTCGCGGGCATGCCCTGCATCGGCAAGCCGGCCACTTCGACCAGCTACCTCACCGAAGCGCTGGTGCGCCTGATGCACCGCTCGGGCCTGTTGCCCGAAGGCAGCCTGCAGCTGGTGATCGGCAGCACCGGCGACCTGCTCGACCGGCTCGACGGCATGGACGTCGTGACCTTCACCGGCTCGGCCGACACCGCGGCCAAGCTGCGCGTGCATCCGAACATCGTGCGCCAGTCGATCCCGTTCAACGCCGAGGCCGATTCGCTGAACTGCGCGATCCTGGCTCCGGACGTGATGCCCGAAGACGAGGAGTTCGACCTCTTCGTCAAGGAAGTGGCGCGCGAGATGACGGTCAAGTCGGGCCAGAAATGCACCGCGATCCGCCGCGCCATCGTGCCGCGCCAGCACATCGACGCGGTGGCCGAGAAGCTGCGCGCGCGGCTGGCCAAGACCGTGGTCGGCGACCCGGCGCGCGAGGACGTGCGCATGGGGGCGCTGGCCTCGCATGCGCAGCAGGCCGACGTCGCCGAGCGCGTTCAGATGCTGATGAAGGATGCCGAGTTGGTCTTTGGCGCGCGCGACGGCTTCGCGCCGCAAGGCGAGGGCGTGGCCGAAGGCGCGTTCTTCTCGCCCACGCTGCTGCTGGCGCGCGATCCGCTGGGCAACGATGCGGTGCACGACATCGAGGCCTTCGGCCCGGTCAGCACGCTGATGGCCTACGACGGCCTGGACGAAGCGCTGGCGCTGGCCGCGCGCGGCCGCGGCAGCCTGGTCGGCACGCTGGTCACCAAGGACCCGGCCACCGCGGCGCGCGCGATCCCGATCGCCGCCGCCCACCACGGCCGGATGCTGGTGCTGGACCGCGAGGCCGCGGCCGAATCGACCGGCCATGGCTCGCCACTGCCCTTCCTCAAGCATGGCGGCCCGGGGCGCGCCGGCGGCGGCGAGGAGCTCGGCGGCCTGCGCGCCGTCAAGCACTACCTGCAGCGCGCGGCGCTGCAGGGCTCGCCAAGCATGATCGCGGCCGTGACCGGCGAGTACATGCGCGGCGCGAAGCTCAACGAATCCGAGCTGCACCCGTTCCGCAAGCACTTCGAGGACCTGGCCATCGGCGACTCCCTGCTGACGCACCGGCGCACCGTCGGCGAGGCCGACATCGTGGCCTTCGGCGGCATCTCGGGCGACTACTTCTACATGCACTTCGACGAGATCGCGGCCAAGGAAAGCCCGTTCGGCAAGCGCATCGCGCACGGCTACTTCGTGCTGTCGGCGGCGGCCGGGCTGTTCGTCTCGCCGGCCCCCGGCCCGGTGCTGGCGAACTACGGCCTCGACACGCTGCGCTTCGTCAAGCCGGTGGGCATCGGCGACACCATCCGCGCCCGCCTGACCTGCAAGCGCAAGATCGACCGCAACAAGAAGGACGCCAACGGCGTCGGCCAGGGCGTGGTGGCCTGGGACGTCGAAGTGACCAACCAGGACGGCGACCTGGTCGCGAGCTACGACATCCTGACGCTGGTGGCGAAAAAAGCCTGAGTTCGGGCGCCCCTCGGGGCGCGTTCCTACAGGCGGGTGCTCCGGCGCGCACTAACGTGCCAGCCTGGAGATCCCCCATGCCCGCAGCCTCCCGCACCCGCGAAGCCCTGGCGCCGTACCACGGCAAGCGCGATTTCAAGAAGACGACCGAACCTCGTGCCGGCGGAAAGTCGGCGCAAGGCGTGCTTTCCTTCGTCGTGCAGAAGCACCATGCGAGCCATCTGCACTACGACTTCCGGCTCGAACTCGACGGCACGCTGAAGAGCTGGGCGGTGCCCAAGGGGCCTTGTCTCGATCCGACGGTCAAGCGCATGGCGGTGCAGGTCGAAGACCACCCGATCTCCTACGCGAACTTCGAAGGCACGATCCCGCCGAAGCAGTACGGCGCCGGCACCGTGATCGTCTGGGACCGCGGTGCGTGGTCGGCCGAGGGCGATGCGCGCGAGGCGCTGGCCGAAGGCAAGCTCAAGTTCGAACTGCGCGGCGACAAGCTGCGCGGCCACTGGACCCTGGTGCGCATGCGCGCCAAGGGCGAGAAGCAGGCGCCCTGGCTGCTCATCAAGGAGCGCGATGCCGAGGCGCGCCCGCTGGCCGACTACGACGTGGTCGAGGCCGAGCCCGACAGCGTGCTGAGCGGCCGCGGCGTGGACGACCCGGTGCGGGGCGAGGCGCCGGCCGCGAAGAAAGACGCCGCGAAGAAGAGCGCCGCCAAGAAGAGCGCGGCCAAGGGCGAAGGCCGCAAGGCGACCCTGCCCGCGGCACTGGCCCCGCAGCTGGCAACCCTCGCCTCGGCGCCGCCCGCCACGCCCGGCGACTGGCTCTACGAGCTCAAGTTCGACGGCTATCGCCTGCTGGCCCGCATCGACGGCGACAAGGTGCAGTGCATCACGCGCAACGGCCACGACTGGAGTGCGAAGCTGCCGGCGCTCGTCACGTCGCTCGCCAGGCTGAAGACCACCTCGGCCTGGCTCGACGGCGAGATCGTGGTCGCCGGCGCGCACGGTGCGCCCGACTTCCAGGCGCTGCAGAAAGCCTTCGACAGCGGCGCCACCTCGGACATCGTCTACTGGCTGTTCGACGCCCCCTTCCTCGACGGCCTGGACCTGCGCGCCCTGCCGTTCGAAGCCCGGCGGGACCGGCTGGCCCGACTGCTCGGCCGCCGGCCGCCGGCACAGCTGCGGCTCAGCGAGGTGTTCGACGCAGCGCCGCGCGACCTGCTGGCGTCATCGGCGAAGCTGGGCTTCGAGGGCATCGTCGGCAAGCGCAAGGGATCGGCCTATGTCTCGCGCCGTTCACCCGACTGGATCAAGCTCAAGAACCTGCGCCGCCAGGAGTTCGTGATCGGCGGCTGCACCGCGCCGAAGGGTTCGCGCTCGGGCTTCGGCGCGCTGCTGCTGGGCGTGCACGACGAGGCCGGCACGCTGGTCTACTGCGGCAACGTCGGCACCGGCTTCGACCAGAGCCGGCTGGCCGACATCAAGGCCCGGCTCGACAGGCAGGCCAGCGACCGATGCCCGTTCGGCGAGAAGCCGGCCGGGGTCAAGGCGCAGTGGGTGAAGCCGGTGCTGGTGTGCGAGGTGTCCTTCGGCGAGTGGACTCGCGAGGGCCGCATCCGCCACCCGGTGTTCCAGGGGCTGCGCAGCGACAAGCCGGCGGCCCAGATCCGGCGCGAACGCGCCGAGCCGCCCGAGGCCGCGCCCGCGCGTGCCGACGGCCACGCACGAGGAGCGAAGAAATCCATGGCGATGCGCATCACCCACGCCGAGCGCGTGATCGACACCCAGAGCGGCACCACCAAGGGCGAGCTGGTGGCCTACTACGACCAGGTGGCCGAACTCATGCTGCCGCACCTGAAGGGGCGGCCGGTGTCGCTGGTGCGGGCGCCCGAGGGCATCGGCGGCGAGCTGTTCTTCCAGAAGCATGCGCAGCACAGCGAGATGCCGGGCGTGAAGCTGCTCGACCCTTCGCTCGACCGCGACCACGATCCGCTGCTGCAGATCGACAGCGCGCGCGGGCTGCTGTCGGCGGCCCAGATGAACGTGATCGAGTTCCACACCTGGAACGCGACCTCGAAGGCGATCGACACGCCCGACCGCATGACCTTCGACCTCGATCCGGGCGAGGGCGTGCCGTGGGCGCGGATGCAGGAGGCGGCGCTGCTGGTGCAGACGCTGCTGGCCGAACTCGGCCTGCCGGCCTTCCTCAAGACCAGCGGCGGCAAGGGGCTGCACGTGCTGGTTCCGTTCAAGCGCCAGCACGGCTGGGATGCGGTCAAGGGCTTTTCGCAGGCCGCCGTGCAGCACCTGGCGACCACCATCCCGGAGCGCTTCGTCGCCAAGAGCGGGCCGCGCAACCGCGTCGGCAAGATCTTCGTCGACTACCTGCGCAACGGCTTCGGCGCGACCACCGCCAGTGCCTGGTCGGCGCGCTCGCGCCCGGGGCTGGGCGTGTCGGTGCCGCTGGCGTGGGACGAGCTGCCCGACCTGGGCAGCGCGTCGCAATGGACGGTGCGCAACATCGCCGAACGGCTGGCGGTGGGCAACGGTCCCTGGGACGGCATGGAGAAGAGCCGCAAGGCGCTGGGTCCGGCGATGAAGAAGCTGGGCTATGCGCCGGCCTGAGGCAAGCGCTTCGTTCGCCTTGCGCAATCAGCGCGAGGATGCAATATTCCGTCGCATGAACAAGGTGATCCCGACGCTGCTCCTGGCCCTGGCCGGGTTCCTGACCGCGGGGCCTGCCGCGGCCCAGTGGCACAACAGCCCGCAGTTCGACCGCGACCTCCGGGCCTGCGACCGGCGGGGCGTGAACTTCGAGCGCTGCATGTGGGAGCGGGGTTGGCAGCGCGGCCCCGGCCAGCGCTGGAACCACAACCAGAACTGGCACCGGCCGCCGCACCAGCAGAACTGGCACCGTCCGCCGCAGCATCACTGGAACCAGCCGCCGCCGCCGCGGCGCAACCAGCCCCGGCTGAGCGACATGCAGCAGCGCGCCCTGGACAACTGCCGCCTGCTGCAGCCGTCCGAGCAGCCCCGCTGCCGCGCCACCGTGATGTCGACGGTGCGCTGACGATCCGGGCGGCGGCCGATGGGGATGCGGCATACTGCCAAGCCCCCAACTCGCCACAAGCCTACTGAATGGACAAGGAAGTCGACCCCCAGGTACTCGCAGTCATCGACGAGAAGCGACTGTCAGGACCACGGCTCACCCCGGTCGAGATCGTCGCCAAGATGGGCGTGTTCGATGCCCGCGACAAGCCTTACGAGTACGCCTGGATGGCGACCGGCGACAACGTCATCGCCACCATCTGGGCCGAATACGTCAGCGTCGGCGCCGGTGGGCGCTGGTTCTACCTCGAGTCGCTGGACACCCAGCACCGCGCGAGCGGCGGGGCGCGCACGGCCAACCAGGTCCAGCGCGCCAAGGACCGGCTGGCCTTGCTCAAGCGAACCCTCGACGCCGGCCAGGGCTTCCGGGCGGTGGTGCAGACCAACCGGGTCCCGATCGCCGAACTGGAGACCAACAAGAGCGCCAAGGTGTCGACCCGGGTGCGCGACGACGACGAATGGCACGTCGCCTCCTGGGAGCCCGACCAGCTGCTGGCGGTGCTGGTGCGCGGCCCGCGCGGCTGGCTGCCCTCCGAGGCGGAGGTGCAGGCGGCCAAGGCGCGCGGGGGTGTTCCGGCCCCGGCCGAGGCGGCCCCTGCGGCGGCGCAGGTCACTTCGCCGGAAGAGCTCCAGGCGGCCGCGCTGGACTACGTGACGCGCCACTTCGGTGGCTACGGCTACAAGGCGGAAGATGTGCGCGCCCAGCAGCTCGGCTTCGACCTGGAGGTGTCGAACGCCAAAGGCGTGACCTTGCTGAAGGTGGCGGTGAAGGGCACCGCCTCGGGCCGGCCCGGGTTCCAGCTCACGGGCGAAGAGCGCACGGCCTCCGTGCGCGATCCGCTCTGGCGCCTGCTGGTGGTCACGGACGCCGGCGGTCCGGCGGCGCAGCACAAGATCTACAAGGCGTCCGAGATGAGCCAGGCGCCCGGCTTCGACCCGCTGGCCTGATCAGCGCGGCTCGCGCAGCTGCTCCGCCTCCCGCGCGAGCCGCGCCGCCTCGGCGATCTGCGCGATCGACAGCGCGCCCGTGGGTTCGATCTCGCCGGTGAGGAGGCTCTCGAGCGCCTCCTGCCCCGCCGGCCCGGCCAGCCAGGCGAAGGCGGAGGTGATCGAGCCGCCGCCGAACTTGGCGCGCAGCGCCTTCGCGGCCGCCCGTCCGACCTGGGCGAAGGCCTGCTGGTCCGGCGCGGCCGAGGCGGCACGCACGATCAGGCAGAAGGCATCGAGCTTCTCGGCCTCCGTGCGCAGGCGGCGGGCCTTGGCCGCGCTGTGGGCGGTCGGCCCCAGCAGCGCCGCTTCGAAGGCCTCGCCGAACCGCTGGATCTCGCGCTCTTCGACCCCATCGGCATCCGCTGGCGCGCGCACGGCGACGACGCAGCCGCGCGCCGCGGACGCGCGTTCGGCCGCCGCCTGCGCGGCAGGCGCCGCGGTCGCGGGCCACGCCAGCAGCGGAGACCGCGCACTGCCCTGCACGGCCCATCGGCCCGCGGCATTGAGCCTGCGCGCAGGGCCGTCCGGCGAGGGCGGATCCGCGAGGCAGAGGAACAGGTACGGTGGGGGCATCTTGGCGGTGAATTCGGACGACGGGCCGATTGTCGCCCCAGGGCTGCCGGGTCGCCGCGGGCCTTGCGCTTGCAGGATTCTGGAGGATGTTTGCACGATGCTCCGGCGGACGCGCCCGGGCCGAGACAAGCGGGCGCGAGATGCCTAAGCTTCGCTCCATGTTCACTTCCACCCCTCGCCCCCTGCAGAGCGACCGCCCCGTCGAGCAACTGCAGACCACCGTGATGCGGGCCGAACTCGCCGCGCTGATCGACCGCATGACCGTCGTCGACGGCGCCCACCAGACGGCGATACCGCGCCTCGTCCTGGCCCGGGCTTCGCAGATGCAGCACCCGGTGCACGCGATCCACGAGCCGGCGTTCTGCGTGCTGGCCCAGGGCAGCAAGCGGGTCCTGCTCGGCGAGGACGTCTACATCTACGACAGCAGCCAGTACCTGGTCGTGGCGCAGAACCTGCCGGTGTCGGGCCAGGTGGTCGACGCCTCGCCCGAGGCGCCGTACCTGGGCCTGCGCCTGAGTTTCGACGTCAAGGACATCGCGGCGCTTGGCCTCGACCTGCAGCTCGACACGGCGCTGCCGAGCCGGCGCTCGCCGCGCGGCATCTTCACCGGCGACCTGTCGACCACCCTGCTGGACCCGCTGCTGCGGCTGACCCGGCTGCTGGACACGCCCGAGGACCTGCCGGCGCTGGCGCCGCTGATCACGCGCGAGATCCTGTACCGGCTGCTGAAGGCGCCCGACGGCTGGCGGCTGGCCCAGATGGCGCTGGTCGACAGCCACAGCCAGCGCATCGCCCAGGCCATCAGCCTGCTGTCGCAGCGCTTCCAGCAGGCGCTGCGGGTCGAGGACCTGGCGGACGAGGTCCACATGAGCGTGTCCTCGCTGCACCAGCACTTCAAGGCGGTCACGGCGATGAGTCCGCTGCAGTTCCAGAAGCAGCTGCGGCTGCAGGAGTCGCGCCGCATCATGATCAGCGAGAACGTCGACGCCGCCACGGCGGGGCATCGGGTCGGCTACGAAAGCCAGTCGCAGTTCAATCGCGAATACAGCCGCTTCTTCGGCTCGCCGCCTGCGCGCGACGTCAAGCGCCTGCGCGAGCTCCAGCTGGGCCGGGGAGGCCAGTCATGAAGATCCATTTGAAACTCAACGGCCAGGTGATC
This sequence comes from Variovorax davisae, assembly GCF_030316845.1. Taxonomy (GTDB): domain Bacteria; phylum Pseudomonadota; class Gammaproteobacteria; order Burkholderiales; family Burkholderiaceae_C; genus Variovorax; species Variovorax davisae. The sequence goes on along the minus strand of NZ_JASZYS010000018.1, from coordinate 34,658 downwards.
CCGGCCACGCTGGCGGACAACCGGACGGCGCAGGAGTTCGTCGCCATGCTGCCGTTGACGCTCACGATGCACGACCTGTTCAGGCGCGAGAAGTTCGGCCCGCTGCCCGCGCCCATCTCGGGCACCGGGACGCGGACCCAGGCCTACGAGGTCGGCGACATGATCTGCTGGGCGCCCGGCCCCGACCTGGCGGTTCTCTATCGCCAGGACGGACAGGCGATCAGCGGCGGGTTCCACGTCCTCGGCCGGATCGAGGCCGGGGTCGAGGCCTTCGCGGCGCCGGGCCCGGTCGAGGTGACGATCGAAGTGCCGGCGGGCGAGGTCGACCGCGCGGCGCTCGCCGTCGCTGCCCGCGGGCAACGCGCGCGGGGCGGCCCTGCCGTCATCGGCGGGCGTTGTTCTTGATCAGGAAGAAGGTCAGGGCGGCGATCATCAGCGCCATGCCGGCGCCGAATGCGGCGATGGCGCTGGTGCCGTCCCAGGCCACGACCTCGCGCAGGAACAGCACGGCCAGCACCGCGATGACCACGCTGACCAGGTTGCCCTTGAGGTCCTCGAGGTTGTGGACCTCGAGCCACTTGGGCAGCGGCAGCTTGTCGTCGATGAACAGCGAATAGAGGCCGATGCTGATGATGTAGACCGCGATGGCGATCAGGAAGACGTCGACCGCTTCCACGATGCCGACCGCGAAGATCTTGACCGCCTTGGCCGACACGGTGCCGCCGCGGATCGTGTCGACGAAGCTCGCGTACAGCGCCAGCGCCTCGTACAGGATCAGCGCCATCGACCCCAGGAAGGTGCCGATCACCGGAACGATCATGATGTAGCGGCTCGAAGCCAGCACGGTTCGCAACATCCGGCACCTCGTCTGTGCAGTGGGGTTCGCCGGATCTTAGCCTTGGGCAGCAGAACGGGTGATTCCCGCTAGGCAAGCACCTCGTTGGTCGTGACCTCGAAGCGCTGCAGCGTGTTGACGCCGAACACCATCGTGATCGGCACGTCGGCCGCATCGCGTCCGCGTGCGATCACCACGCGGCCGATGCGCGGCGTGTTGTGCCGGGCGTCGAAGGTGTGCCAGCGGTCGCCCAGGTAGACCTCGAACCAGGCGCTGAAGTCCATCGGATAGGGCACCGGGGGAATGCCGATGTCGCCCAGGTAGCCCGTGACGTAGCGCGCCGGGATGTTCATGCAGCGGCACAGCGTGATCGCCAGGTGCGTGAAGTCGCGGCAGACGCCGACCCGCTCCCGGTAGCCCTCCAGCGCGGTGCGCGTGGCGCGCGCGCATTGGTAGTCGAAGCGCAGGTGCCCGTGCACGAAGTTGCAGATCGCCTGCACCCGCTGCCAGCCCTGCGGCACGCCGCCGAACTGGGCCCAGGCGAACTGCAGCAGCTCGCTGTCGACTTCGCAATAGCGGCTCGGCAGCAGGAATTGCAGCGTCTCGAGCGGCAGGTCGGCCGGCGCATGTTCGATCGCGCCGAGGCACACCGGGTCCGGCCAGCCGGTGTCGAACACCACCGCGTCGTTGCGCAGCCGCACGCGGCTCACGCCCGCGGGCACCGCGACGCGGGCGCAGTGGTTGTTGAAGCTGTCCGTGTAGTGGTCGGTGCGCAGCGGCGGGCTGATGGTGAGCTGCTCGCTGCCTTGCAGGTCGGCGGCGCGCGAAGGATGCAGCTGCAGCATGTAGATGAGTGCGGTCGGCGCCGTGACCCCGAGCTCGATGTCGAAACCGATTCTGATGAGCATGGTGCGCGGACCTTTGGATGGGGAAAAGCTGGTAAAGCAGGTTTGATGCCGACCGTGGGCGCTTCATCGTAAGGAAGTGCAGCACGGCGCCGCGTGGGCGGGTCCGCCCGAAACCGCGTAGGCCATCGCGCGGAATCGTCGGCGCGGTCCTACCGCCATCGCCTCGCCCGGCCGACACCTGGCAGCGCGCGCCCACTACGGGCCCCGCGCCGGGCCGGCCCTAAGCTGAGCCAACGCCCGCAGTATGGACCGCGGCACGGTCGCCGGCGTCTTATTCCGCAACCCGAGGACACCCGATGACGCAACAGAACAAGGCGGCCGCTGGCCGTCGCCCGAAGCCGGGCGATGGCAGCCAGGCCAAGCAGGATCAATTGGCCGCCTTCACCAGCGACAACGCCGCCCGGCTGACCACCAACCAGGGCCTGCAGGTGCCCGACAACCACAACTCGCTGAAGGCGGGGCTGCGTGGGCCGACGCTGCTCGAGGATTTCATCCTGCGCGAGAAGATCACGCATTTCGACCATGAGCGCATTCCCGAGCGCGCGGTGCACGCCCGGGGTTCGGCGGCGCACGGCTATTTCGAGGTCTACAAGTCGATGTCGCAATTCACCGCGGCCGAGTTCCTGCAGGACCCGGCGGTGAAGACGCCCGTTTTCGTGCGCTTCTCGACCGTGGCCGGGTCACGCGGCTCGGCCGACACGGTGCGCGACGTGCGCGGCTTCGCGGTCAAGTTCTACACGCAGCAGGGCAACTACGACCTGGTGGGCAACAACATCCCGGTGTTCTTCATCCAGGACGCGATGAAGTTCCCCGACCTGATCCATGCCGTGAAGCCCGAGCCGCACCACGAGATGCCGCAGGCCGCGAGCGCGCACGACACCTTCTGGGATTTCGCCTCGCTGATGCCCGAGACCACCCACATGCTGATGTGGGCGATGTCGGACCGTGCCATTCCGCGCAGCCTGCGCATGATGGAGGGCTTCGGCGTCCACACCTTCCGCTTCGTCAACGCACGCGGCGAGAGCCACTTCGTCAAGTTCCACTGGAAGCCCAAGCTGGGCATCCACGGCCTGGCCTGGGACGAGGCGCAGAAGATCGCCGGCAAGGACGCCGACTTCCACCGGCGCGACCTGTGGGAAGCGATCGAGGCCGGCGACTTCCCCGAATGGGAACTCGGCGTGCAGATGATCCCGCAGGACAAGGAGCATGCCTTCGGCTTCGACCTGCTCGATCCGACCAAGCTCATTCCCGAGGAGATGGTGCCGGTGCAGCGCATCGGCCGGATGGTGCTCAACCGCAACCCCGACAACTTCTTCGCCGAGACGGAGCAGGTCGCGTTCCACCCGGGCCATGTGGTGCCGGGCATCGATTTCTCGAACGACCCGCTGCTGCAGGGACGCCTGTTCTCGTACACCGACACCCAGATCTCGCGCCTGGGCGGCGCCAACTTCCACGAGCTGCCGATCAACAAGGGCGTCTGCCCCTTCCACAACTTCCAGCGCGACGGCATGCACCGGCAGACCATCGCGCGCGGACAGGTGGCCTACGAGCCGAACTCGCTGGGAGACGGCAAGGAGTTCAGGGTCGACGGCGGCAGCGCGGGCTTCCAGTCGTTTCCCGAAGCCCTGGAGCCGCCCAAGGTGCGGCGGCGCAGCCCGTCGTTCGACGACCACTTCACGCAGGCCCGGCTCTTCTTCAACAGCCAGAGTGCGCCCGAGAAGGAGCACATCATCGCGGCCTTCCGCTTCGAGTTGTCCAAGGTCGAACGGCCGGCCGTGCGCCAGCGCATGGTGGACAACCTGGCGCACGTGGACGAGAAGCTGGCGCGGCGGGTGGCCGAGGTGCTGGGCATCAACGCGCCTGACGCCAAGGCCGCGGCCGGGCGCGCGGGCTTCCGCGCGCACCGTTTCACGATGCCGGTGGACGAGTCGCCGGCGCTGCGCATGGTCGACACCGGCGGCGGCTCGGTCAAGACCCGCAAGGTCGCCATCCTGGTCGCCGACGGCGTCGACTCGGCCTCGCTGAAGGCGATCCGCGAGGGCATCGAGCAGGCCGGCGCGCAATGCAAGCTGGTCGGACCGCGCCTCGGCACGGTCGCCAGCGCCTCCAAGCGCCAGCTCGACGTCGATGCGACTTTCGTCAACATGCCCTCGGTGATGTTCGACGCCGTGCTGGTCCCGGCCGGCGCGGAGAGCGCCCGCAGCCTGGCTGCCAACGGCGACGCGGTGCACTTCGTGCTCGAGGCCTACAAGCACTGCAAGGCGATCTGCACCGTGGGGGAGGGCGTCGAACTGCTGGCCACGCTGGGCATCGGCGCCGACCCCAAGGCGGCGCCGGCCGGCGTGGTGGTGGCGCCGACCCCGGTCACCAACCTGGGCGACGCCAGCGCTGCGCAGCAGGTGGCGCAGGACTTCGTCGCCGCGATCGCCAGGCACCGGCACTGGGACCGGGCCAACGTCGACGCCGTGCCGGCCTGAGTCACTTGCGGCCGTCGGCCGGCTGCAGCACCTTGCCCTTGAGCGTGACCGCCTTGCCGAGCGGCGGCGCGGTGGCGGTCTCGACCGTGCGCAGCGAACCGTCCTGCATCCGCACGCCGACCTCGTAGACGGTGGCCGTGTGGTAGCGCTTCTCGACCTCGTTGCCTGCGAAGCCGCCGCCCACCGCGCCGATCACCGTCGCCGCGGTGCGGCCGTTGCCATGGCCGATCTGGTTGCCGAGGACGCCGCCCAGCACCCCGCCGGCGACCGCGCCGACGCCGGTGGCCGGCACCTGGCGCTGCATGGGGCGGACCGACTCGACGTGGCCGCAGGTGGCGCAGACCGGAACAGGACGCGGTGCCGCGGCGGCCGGCACTGGCGCCGTCGGCGGCGGCAGGACCTCGGGTGCCCGGACGGGTGCGGGCGCTTGCGCCACCGCCGGTGGCGGCGCGGCCGGCACCAGGCCGGGCTGGCCGTCATCGGGCGCCTGCACGGGCGGCGCGCCGGCCACCGTGGCGGCCGGCGCCGAGGCCGCGTCGCGGCCCGCCTGGTGCAGCAGCACGCCGCCGAGCGCCGCGACCGCCACGGCGAGGGCGCCGATGGTGCCCCACATCGCCTTCAGCGAGCGGCTCGGGGGAGATGGCAGGGGGGTGGCGTCCATGGCAGTTCCTTTCCGGCGCCGCGGCTCAGTCGCTCCATCCCAGAAGCCGCCGGGGCGTTTCCCAGAACAGTCTCCGGCGCTCGCCGGCGTCCGGAAAGAGCTCCGCCATCAGATTCAGCTGTAGGCCATAGTCGATTCGTTCGGTCGCCCGCAGGTAGGGCCAGTCGGAGCCCCAGAGGCAGCGCTCGAGCGTGAACGCCTCGGCCAAGGCCCGCACATAGGGCCAGACATCCTCATGCGGGTGCGGCCGGCCCGAGAATTTCGCGAAGCCCGAGAGCTTGACGAAGGCGTTGCCCGATCGCCCCAGGGCCAGCAACGCCTGGAAGCCTGGCTGCTGCAGGCCGGCCGCCACATCGGGCCTGCCGCAATGGTCGATCAGGATCGGCACGCCGGCATCCGCCAGCAGCGGCCGCAGGGCGGGCAACTGGTCGCGCTCGACCTGCACCTGCAGCAGCAGGCCGAGCTCGCGCAGCTTGCCGATCAGCGCGCCGGCGCCGAGGTAGTACTCGACGCCGAGGAAAGAGGGATTGAAGGCCACGCCCACGATGCCCTGCGCCTTGAGTGCGGCCAGCGCCCCGAGCGCGATGCCGTGGTCGACCACCGCGACCCCCTTCATGCGGCCCTGGCTGCGCGCGATGGCGTCGAGCAGGCAGGCGTTGTTGTCCGTGCCGTAGCCGGAATTGGGGCCGACCACCAGGGCCCGCTGCACGCCGTGGGCCGCCATCACGGCCAGGAAGAGTTCGGCCGAGCCCGTCTCCTGGCCCGCCGGGGCGTAGTGGGTGTCGCTCGCATAGGGGAAGCCCCGGGGATCGAGGATGTGGTTGTGGCAGTCGATCTTGGGTTCGTCGAAGATGTTCATGGGCCAAGGGTAGCGCGGCGCTGGCGCATCGCCAGGCGCGCCGGCCCAGTTCGCGGCCTTATCCGACAGGCCGCCGCCGCCGGGTCTGGCACGCTTGTCGGGTTTTGCTTTGTCCATCCCTGCGCCTCCCATGAAAACTCCGTCCGCGATCGACCCCGAGGAATTCCAGCGCCTGCTCAGCCGCAACCTGAAGCTGCCGCTGCTCGGCGGCGTGGTCGGGGCCGTGGTCTTCGTCGGGCTGATCCTGTACCTGCTGTCGGTGATCGGCTGGGTCGAGCACACCGACCGCGTCACGGGGAGCGCGACCGAGCTGCAGCGCCGCAGCATCGACATGGAGACCGGCATGCGGGGCTTCCTGATCACCGGCGACGAGAGTTTCCTGGAGCCCTACGACAACGCCCTGGCGCGCGTGAAGGACGACTTCGGCGCCTTGAAGGCGCTGGTGTCGGACAACCCCGCGCAGGTGACCCGGGTCGACCGCATCGCCGCGCTGCAGGCGGCCTGGAACGACTTCGCCCGCGAGACCATCGCTCTGCGGCGCAGCGGCGGCGACTACCAGCAGGCGGTGAGCCTGGGCCGCGGCAAGCGCCTGACCGACGACATGCGCGCCGACTTCGCGGCCTTCGTCGACGCCGAGCGCAACCTGCGATTCCAGCGCAACAACGAGGCCAACAGCACCAGCGTCACGATCGTCGCCCTGTTCGTGCTGTTCACGCTGGCCTCCACCGGCCTGCTGGCCTATTTCGGGCGGCGCCAGCTGCTGCGCCTGTCGGGCAGCTACGACGCGGTGCTGGGCGAGCAGGCCGCGCATGCCGAGCTGCTGCAGCAGCAGGCCTGGCTGCGCGGCGCCCAGACCGAGCTGAGTGCCGAACTGGTGGGCGAGCCCGGCGCCCAGGAAATGGGGCGCAAGGTGCTGGCCTTCTTCTCGCGCCATGTCGGCAGCCTGGTCGGCGCGATGTACCTGCGCGAGCGCCATGGCGCGCTGCACCGGGTCGCGAGCTATGGCTTCTCGAGCGCGGCCGAGGCCTCGCCACAGGTGTTCGCCCCCGACGAGGGGCTGGTCGGGCAGGCGGCGTCGCAGCGGCGATTGATGCGGGTCGAGCCGGTGCAGGCCGACTACCTCAAGGTGAACTCCGGGCTCGGCGAGATGGCGCCGGCGGCCGCGGTGCTGCTGCCGGTCCAGAACGACGGCATCGTCAACGGCGTGATCGAGCTCGGCCTGCCGCGCCCGCCGAGCGAGCGCGACCTGCAGCTGCTCGACCTGGTGGGCAGCGCCATCGGCAGCGCGGTCGGCGCGGTGCGCTACCGCCAGCAACTGCAGGACGCGCTGGCCGAGACTCAGCAGCTCAACGAGGAACTCCAGGTCCAGCAGGAGGAGCTGCGCACCGCCAACGAGGAACTCGAGGAGCAGTCGCGTGCGCTGCGGGCCTCGCAGGCCACGCTGGAGAACCAGCAGGCCGAACTGGAGCAGACCAACAGCCAGCTCTCGGAGCGCACCGAGGCGCTGGACCAGCGCAATGGGGCGCTGCGCCGGGTCCAGCGCGACCTCGAGGAGCGGGCCGACGAGCTGCAGCGCGCGAGCCGCTACAAGTCCGAGTTCCTGGCCAACATGTCGCACGAGCTGCGCACGCCGCTCAACAGCGCGCTGATCCTGGCCAAGCTGCTGGGCGACAACCCGCGCGGCAACCTCGACGCCGAGCAGGTGAAGTTCGCCGAGTCGATCTACGCCTCGGGCAACGACCTGCTGGTGCTGATCAACGACATCCTGGACATCGCCAAGGTCGAGGCCGGCAAGCTCGACGTGGTGGCCGAGGAGGTGCCGCTGGCCCGGCTCGGCGAGAGCCTGCGGATGAACTTCGCCCCGCTGGCGGGACACAAGCAGCTCGGCTTCCGGCTCGAGGTCCGGCCCGACGCGCCGGCTTCGCTGGTCACCGACCGGCAGCGGCTCGAGCAGGTCCTCAAGAACCTGCTGTCGAACGCGCTCAAGTTCACCGACCGCGGCGAGGTCGCGCTGACCGTGTCCGGCACGGCCGATGGCGGCGCCGCCTTCGCGGTATCCGATTCGGGCATCGGCATCCCGGCCGACCAGCAGGAGGTGATCTTCGAGGCCTTCCGCCAGGCCGACGGCACCACCAGCCGGCGTTATGGCGGCACCGGCCTGGGCCTGTCGATCTCGCGCGACCTGACCCGGCTGCTCGGCGGCACGCTGGGCGTGCACAGCGTGCCCGGCACCGGCAGCACCTTCACGCTGCAGCTGCCGGCGCGCTCGCCGCAGGCCGACGCGGCGGCAGCGCCCAAGCCGGCGCCCCCTTCGCCGGCCCGCGCCGATCTGCCGCCGGCACCGGCGGCGCCGGCGGCCCCGGTGGCCCCGGTGGCCCCGGTCGCGGCGGCGATTCCCGCGCCCCAGTTCGCCGACGATCGCGCGTTGCCGCGCGACCAGGCGCGCCGGGTGCTCGTGATCGAGGACGAGCCGCAGTTCGCCCACATCCTCTACGACCTCGCGCACGAGCTCGGCTACCGCTGCCTGATCGCCCACGGCGCGGCCGACGGCTTCAGCCTGGCGACCCAGTTCCTGCCCGACGCGATCCTGCTCGACATGGGGCTGCCCGACAGCCCCGGCCTCGGCGTGCTGCAGCGGCTCAAGGACGATCCGCTGACGCGCCACATCCCGGTCCACGTGGTGTCGGCCCAGGACAGCGCCGAGGCGGCGCTGCACATGGGCGCCATCGGCTATGCGCTGAAGCCGACCACGCGCGACCAGCTCAAGGCCGTGTTCCGCAAGTTCGAGGACAAGCTGACGCAGAAGGTCAAGGCGGTGCTGCTGGTCGAGGACGACGCGCTGCAGCGCGAGAGCGTGGTGAAGCTGATCGCCGACGACGACGTCGTGATCACCGCGGTGGCGTCGGGCGAGGAAGCGCTGGCGCTGCTGCGCAGCCGCGTCTTCGACTGCATGGTCACCGACCTGCGGCTGCCCGACATGCAGGGCAGCGAGCTGCTCAAGCGGATGGCGACCGAGGAGATCGTGTCGTTCCCGCCGGTGATCGTCTACACCGGGCGCAACCTGACGCGCGACGAGGAGGCCGAGCTGCTGCGCTATTCGCGCTCGATCATCATCAAGGGCGCGCGCTCGCCCGAGCGCCTGCTGGACGAGGTCACGCTGTTCCTGCACAAGGTCGAGGCCGACCTGTCGAGCGAGCGCCAGACCATGCTGAAGACCGCGCGCGGCCGCGACCGGGTGTTCGAGGGCCGGCGCATCCTGCTGGTGGACGACGACGTGCGCAACATCTTCGCCCTCACCAGCGCGCTGGAGCAGCGCGGCGCCACGGTGGAGATCGGCCGCAACGGCCGCGAGGCGCTCGAGAAGCTCGACCAGGTCGAGGACATCGACCTGGTGCTGATGGACGTCATGATGCCGGAGATGGACGGCCTCGAAGCCACCCGCCGCCTGCGCCGCGACCCGCGCTTCGAGAAGCTGCCGGTGATCGCCGTCACCGCCAAGGCGATGAAGGACGACCAGGCGCAGTGCCTGGCCGCGGGTGCCAACGACTACCTGGCGAAGCCGGTCGACCTCGACCGCCTGTTCTCGCTGCTGCGCGTGTGGATGCCGAAGATGGAGCGGCTGTGACGAAGACCGACCCGGCCGCGCCGCTGCAGGCGCTGCAGCCGCCGAGCGCCACGGAGATCGAGCTGCGCCTGCTGATGGAGGCGATCTACCTCAAGTACAGCTACGACTTCCGCGACTACACCGGCGCCTCGCAGAAGCGGCGGGTGCTGTATGCGCTGGGCCAGCTGGGCCTGCCGAGCATCTCGGCGCTGCAGGAGCGGGTGCTGCGCGACGCCGCGGTGTTCGCGCAACTGCTGCAGTACCTCACGATCCCGGTGAGCGAGATGTTCCGCGACCCGGCCTATTTCCTGGCGCTGCGCCGGCAGGTGGTGCCGGTGCTCCACACCTATGCCTCGCTCACGGTCTGGGTGGCCGGCTGCAGCACCGGGGAGGAGGTGTTCTCGCTGGCCATCCTGCTGCGCGAGGAGGGCCTGCTCGAACGCACCCGCATCTATGCGACCGACATCAATCCGGCCTCGCTCGAGAAGGCGCGCCAGGGCATCTTCCCGCTCGAATCGGTCCGCAGCTACACCGCCAACTACCAGCGCGCCGGCGGCCAGCGGGCCTTCTCGGACTACTACACGGCGGCCTACGACGCCGCCCGCTTCGACCCTTCGCTGTGCGCCGACGTGACCTTCGCCGACCACAGCCTGGCGACCGACAGCGTGTTCGCCGAGACCCACCTGGTGTCCTGCCGCAACGTGCTGATCTACTTCAACCGGCCGCTGCAGGACCGCGCGCTGGGCCTGTTCCACGAGTCGCTGTGCCACCGCGGCTTTCTCGGCCTCGGGGCCAAGGAGAGCATCGACTTCTCGGGCTATGCCGAGCGTTTCGAGGTGCTGTCGCGCGCCGAGCGCGTCTACCGGAAGGCGACATGACGCCGAGCCCCTTGCCTGCCCGGCGCATGGAGGCCGTGGTGATCGGCGCCTCCGCCGGCGGCGTCGATGCGCTGATCGCGCTGCTGGGCGGTCTGCCGGCGCATTGGCGGCTGCCGGTCGCGGTGGTCATCCACCTGCCCGAGGGCCACGAGAGCCGGCTGGCCGAGGTGTTCCGCCACCGGCTGTCGTTCGCCGTCCACGAGGCCGCCGACAAGGCGCCGGTCGCGCCCGGCGCGCTGTATTTCGCGCCGCCGGGCTACCATCTGTCGATCGAGCGCGACCGCTGTTTCTCGCTCAGCTGCGAGCCGCCGGTGCTGTTCTCGCGGCCGGCGATCGACCTGCTGATGGCCTCCGCCGCCGACGCCTACGGCCCGGCCCTGGTCGGCGTGCTGCTGACCGGGGCCAACGAAGACGGCGCCGAGGGCCTGCTGCGCATCCGCCAGGCCGGCGGCCTGACGGTGGTGCAGGACCCGGCAGAGGCCCTGGTGGCGACCATGCCGCGCGCCGCCATCGCCGCCCACACGCCCGATTTCGTGCTGCCCCTGCGCGACATCCGCGCACTGCTCCTGCAACTGGATTCCGCCCATGCCCATTGATGTCGAAAGCAAGCTGCTGATCGTCGACGACCTGCCGGACAACCTGCTGGCGCTGGAGGCGCTGATCCGCGGCCCGGGGCGGTCGGTGTACCGGGCCTCGTCCGCCGAGCAGGCGCTCGCGCTGCTGCTGGAGCACGAGTTCGCGCTGGCGATCCTCGACGTCCAGATGCCGGAGATGAACGGCTTCGAGCTGGCCGAGATGATGCGCGGCACCGAGCGCACGCGCCACATCCCGATCATCTTCGTCAGCGCCGCCGGGCGCGAGATGAACTACGCCTTCAAGGGCTACGAGAGCGGCGCGGTCGACTTCCTGCAGAAGCCGCTCGATGCCCAGATGGTCAGCAGCAAGGTGAGCGTCTTCGTCGACCTGTACCGGCACCGCAAGGCGCTCAAGCACGAGATCGACGCCCTGGCGGCCTCGCACCGCCGGCAGGAGGCGCTGGTCCAGCAGCTGCAGTGCACGCAGCGCGAGCTGGAGCACGCGGTGCGCATGCGCGACGACTTCATGTCGATGGTCTCGCACGAACTGCGCACGCCGCTCAACACGCTCTACCTCGAAACCCAGGTGCGCAAGCTGCACCTGTCGAAGAACAACACGGCGCCCTTCGCGCCCGAGCGCCTGCCGGCGATGATCGAGCGCGACCAGCGCCAGATCCAGAACATGGTGCGGCTGATCGACGACATGCTCGACGTCACCCGCATGCGCAGCGGCGCCCTGTCGATCCAGCCCAAGGCGACGGACCTGGCGCTGCTGGCGCGCGGCGTGGTCGAGAGCCTGGCGCAGCAGGCCGAGGCGGTGGGCCCGCCGATCCGGCTCGTGGCGCCGGCCGGCGTGCCGGGCGTGTGGGACGAGTTCCGCATCGAGCAGGTGCTGACCAACCTGGTCACCAACGCCCTGCGCTACGGCGGCGGCCGGCAGGTCGAGGTCAGCGTGCGCCAGGAGGGCGAGCGCGCGCGCATGAGCGTCAGCGACCAGGGGCCGGGCATCGCGGCCGAGGACCATGCGCGGATATTCGAGCAGTTCGAGCGCACCGACGACAGCCGCCGGCAGGCCCCGGGCCTGGGGCTGGGTCTCTACATCGCGCGCCAGATCGTGCGCTCGCACGGCGGCGAGATCGCGCTGGAGAGTGCGCCGGGGCGCGGCGCCACCTTCAGCGTGAACCTGCCGCTGCGCGCCGAAACGCCGGCGGCCTGAGAACCCGACGCCGCCGCGGGGCGGCGTCCTACACCGCCGCCGCGGCAGCGAGCCCGATACTCTGGAACTTTGCTTTGGCGGAGATTTGCAAGTGAACGTCCTGATCGTCGACGACAACCACGCCGCGGCGGACCTGCTGCAGGAACTGCTGGTGCTGCAGGATCACACGGCATGCTGCACCTACACCGGCCAGCAGGCGCTCGACGTGGCCGCCCACCAGCGCTTCGACGCCGCGCTGGTCGACCTGACCCTGCCTGATTTTCCCGGCACCGAGGTGGCGCGCCAGTTGCGCGCCGGCGCCCGCGGCGAGCCGCCGTTGCTGGTCGCGATCTCGGGCTACGCCGCCGACGAGGCCGTCAACGCCGCGGGGCTGTTCGACCACCACCTGCAGAAGCCGATCGATTTCGACGTCCTCGATCGCATCCTGGCGCGGCCGCTCGCGGGATGACTGCCCGATGAAGGCTTCGCCCGGAGCCCGCAGCTGGATGGCGGCCGGCGTGCGCCACGAGCTGCTGACCCGCGCCCTGCCGGCGCTGCGCCACGAGATGGCGGCCCCGGTGTCGGTGATCCGGATGGGCGTCCTGCTGCTCAAGCGCCAGCTCGCCAACGGGGCCGAGGCCGCGCCCGATGCCGCCGCCTTGGCCGAGCGCGTGGCGCTGATCGAGGACCAGGTGGCGGCCCTGGCCGGCGGCGTGCGCTCGTTGCGCGACTGGGAGCTGGCCACCCACGACGACGGCATCACGCGCAGCGCGCTGGTGGCCCAGTGCACCACGCTGATGCGGGTGGCGTTCGAGCTCAACGGCATCGGGCTGAGCCTGGGCGAGGGGCTCGCGCCGGTCGACGGCGAGCCGCGCTTCCCGGCCGCCGCGGCGCTGCGCTACATGGCGCTGGGGGCGCTCGGCCACCTGCACGACAGCGTGCCCAACCTGGGCGAGATCCGGGTCGAGGCCGAGGGCGACGACGCGCTGCGCTTCGTGGCCAGCCACGGCGCCGCGGAGCCGGTCGAGCCCATCGCCGGCGCCCACCGGGCGCCGCGCGCGCTGGCGATCGATGCCATCGCGCTGCAGGCGCTGGCCGACGGGCTGGGCTGTGCGGTGACGGTGGAAGGCGAGAGCGTGCGATTCGGGCTCGGAGCCGCGATGGACCCGGTCTCGACGGAGCCCGGCCGCGCGCCGGTTTGAAGCGCTCAGCGAAGCTGCGAACCCGTCGTGCCGGCCTCTGCGCCGGTGGCCATCGGGTTCATGCGGTCCTCGCACTCGGACATCATGCGGATGCTGCGTTTGACGCGGGCGGTCATCTTGTCGTTGAGGTGGTTCCAGCCACGGTACATCGGCACCACGACCAGCCAGCCGATGCCGATGACGCCGCCCAGCGCGCCCATGTACTCCCAGTGCATCGGTTCCATGTGTCCCACTCATCCTTCCGCAGCCTGCGGAGCCGGGGTAAAGACACAAATGGTATCAATGGTGCGCGACAAACATGGCGTTTCGCTGTGCCGGTGGCCGCGTCATTCGGGCGCTATGTCACAGCCAACCAACAAGTTGACGCGACAAGGAATGCTTTCGATTTCATCGCAGCGGCCGTCAGGCCATGACGGTGCTGCGCCGGGTCGCCAGCAGGGCCCGCAGCTTGGCCGGTGCCACCGGCTTGGTGAGCAGCATCACGCCGCCCTGGCGCAAGCGCTGCAGCGCCTCGGGCCCGGTGGCGCCTGAAACCAGCACCGGCAGCGCGTCCGGCTGCAGCCGGTGCGCCGCCGCCAGCACTTCCATGCCGTCCTCGTCGTGGGCCAGCTGCAGGTCGCACAGCACGACGTCGAAGTGGGCACCGCCGCTGCCGAGCCGGGCCAGGGCCTCGGCGCGGGTCGAGGCGCAATCGACCTGGCAGCCCCATTGCGTCAGCAGCGTCCGGCTGCCGTCGAGGATCGCCGGGTCGTCGTCCACCACCAGGCAATGCAGGCCCGCCAGCGGCGCCGAGGCCGGCGCTTCGGGCGCCGCCGGCAGCACCTCGCGCGGGCTCGCCAGCGGCAGTTCGATCGCGAAGGTGCTGCCGGCCTGCAGCGCCGAGCGCACCGAGATGCGGGCGCCGAGCAGGGCCGCGATGCGCGAGCAGATCGCCAGGCCGAGGCCGAAGCCCTGGCGGCGGTCGCGCTCGGTGTTCGCGACCTGGTAGAACTCCTCGAAGATGCGGGTCTGGTGGATCGGCGCGATGCCGACCCCGTTGTCGCGCACCTCGATGCGCACCGCGTCGCCGCGTCGCCGCGCCGTGACCAGCACCGTGCCGTCGGGCGGCGTGTGGTGCACCGCGTTGCTGACCAGGTTGCCGACGATGCGCAGCAGCAGCGCGGCATCGCTGCGCACCGCCAGGCCGCGGTCGCGCCACAGCAGCCGCACCCTGGCGGCCACCGCCGGCGCGGCGTGCCGGGCCTCGAGCTGGTCGAACAGCGTGGCCAGCGAGACGCCGCCGATCGCCGGCGTCAGCACCTGGGCGTCGAGCCGCGAGATCTCCAGCAGGTCGTCGAGCAGCACGCCCATGAACTCGGTCGCCTCCTGCAGCCGCAGCACTGCCGGGCGCTGGAGCGTCGAGGCGGTCGGCAGCAGGCCGTCGATGAACAGGCCCATGGCGTGCAGCGGCTGGCGCAGGTCGTGGCTGGCGGCCGCCAGGAAGCGGGCCCGGGAAAGCGCCGCCTGCTCGGCCTCGGCCATCCGCTGCAGCGCGACCGCGGTCGCTTCGCGCACCCGCTCCTCGCTCGCCTGGCGGTTGCGCTGCAGCCGCTCGGCCAGGCGGTTGATGTCGTGCGCCAGGTTGGCGAACTCGTGCCGGGCGCGGCGCGCGCGGGCGCCCGCTTCGCGCTCTCCCTCGTCCTCGGCCACCACGTTGCAGCGGGCGTCGAAGCGGCCCGACTCCAGCGCCGCCACGGTGCGCGAGATCCGCCGCAGCGGCTGGGCGACCGCGCGCGCCGTATGGCGCACCCAGGCCCAGGCGGCCAGCAGCGCGATCATCGCGATGCCGATGCCGGCCATCAGCGAGCGGGTGCGCTCGCGGTCGTAGGCGGTGGTGTCGCGGAAGGTCTGGACCAGGCCGATCGGCGTCTCGCCGGAGGCGGTCGACCCGGCCGGCGCGAAGGCGTTGGCGCGCGAGGCCTCGCGCAGCGTGACCGGCGCCGTGAACATGCGCAGCTGGGCCAGAGACGCGGTCTTCGGTCCGGCCGTGACGTAGACGCCGGCGCTGTTGCTGATTTCGACCCGTGTCACCTGGCCGCCGCGCAGGGCGGCGTTGGCGACGTTCTGCAGCGCCGGCAGGTCGCCGGCGTAGAGGCTCAGGTCGGACATCGCGGCCACCTGGCGCGCCACCGCCTCGCCTTCGGCATCGAAGGCCGCTTCGAGCGTCGCCAGCCGGCCCTGGGTGAACCACCCGGTCAGGGCCAGCGCCACCGCCACGCACGGCACCACGCCGAGCCGGAACAGGTCGCGCTGCAGGCTGGCGCCGACCACCAGCGACCGCCGCTCCGCCACCGGCGGGTCGCTGGCCCGGACGATCGCCGTGGGCGCGGCAAGGCCGTGGCTGGGGGCGGTCATCGCAGGGCGCTCACCCGGGCGGTCAGCTCGCGTTCGTCGGGCAGGCGCAGGCCGAGTCCGCGCGCCACGGTGGCGTTGACGCGCACCGTGGCCGGCGCAGCGACCTCGACCCGCACGCCGGGGGCCGTGCCGGACGGCGCCAGCTTGCGGCCGAGCAAGTGGGCCTGCTGGGCCAGCTGCCGCGGCGTCGACACCGCCGCGGCCAGGCCGCCCGAGCGCACCAGGCCGTCGCTGCTGCCGAACACCGGCAGGCCGGCACTGGCGCCGGCGCGCAGCACTGCCAGCGTGGCGGCCTGGTTGTCGCCGATCTTGTCGGGCAGCACCAGCAAGGCGTCGCTGCGCGACACCAGCAGGCGCAGCACCGCCGCCAGCGACTTGGCGTCCGGCGCGTATTCGACCTGCAGGTCCCAGCCCTGGCCGGCGCGCAGCAGTTCGCTCACGATCGGCTCCGACTCGGCGGTGGCGACGACGCCCAGCCGGCGCTTGGCCGGCAGCAGCGCATCGATCAGCGCCAGCTGGTCGGCCATCGCGGGCTCGCGCAGCAGCACCCCGATCGGGCGCTCCGGCCGCCGCAGGGCGGCCGCGCCCTTGAGGCTTTCGTAGTCGAGCCGGCTGAGCAGCGCGAGCACCAACGGATCCTGGCCGGGCCGCTCGATCGCCGAGCGCGCCGCGCTCAGGCCGATCGCCATCGTCAGGCCGGCCGGCGCGTGCTCCTCGAAGCTGCTCTCGCCGGCCGCCAGGTGAATCAGGTCGAAGCGGCTGTCGGCGTCCTGGGCGTCGCGCAGCTGGCGCACGAATTCGGCATGGGCGGCCGTCTCGTCGGCCATCAGCACCGTCAGCCCGGCCGCCTGCGCGCCGCCGCACAGCAAGGCTGCACAGGCCACGGCGACAAGAGCGCGCCGCGTTCGACGCAGCGTGGGAAAACGGTTGGCAAACATCGGGACTGCATCCGCAGAGGGGTGAGGAGACCAATGTACGGAGCCGGCTGTTTCGGCGCGATAAGGCAGAGGGCTTATGTCGCCTCGCAGCCTGCCGCATTGTGGGAAAGGGGGGCGGAAATCCGCAGCCTGTCGGTCTATGCCGGACGACGTACGGGCGCGTCCGACGGCGGGCGCTTACAGGGCCGCGGCGGCGCTGCGCACCGCGGCCAGCTGGCTGTTGATCGCCTGGCGCAGCACCCGCGGCGAGACCGGCTTGTAGAGCACCGCGACGCCGGCGCTGGCGACTTCACGCAGGCGGTCGGGCTTGGTCTCGCCGGTCACCAGCAGCCGCGCGGTCGACGCCCCGATGCCGCGGGGATGGCGTTCCAGCGCTGCGATCACGTCGAGCCCGTTGTCCCCGCCCTGCAGCAGCAGGTCGCTCACGACGATGTCGGGCGGCCGCTCCCAGGCGTCGGCCAGCGCCAGGGCCTCGGAGCGGCTCTGCGCCGCCAGCACCCGCGCGCCCCAGTTCGCCAGCACCACCTGCAGGCCCTCGAGGATGGTGCGCTCGTCGTCGATCACCAGCACCACCGTGTCGACCAGGCTGGCATCGTCGTCGGCCGGCGGGCCGAACGGCTGCGTGGGCGGCGCCGGCAGGTTGGGCGCGGGTGCCGTCGCGCGCACCGGCACCCGTACGCAGGTGCCCTTGTGCGGCCGGGAAATGAGCTCGACCCGGGTGTTGAGCAGGGCCGCGAGCCGCTGCACCGTGGCCAGGCCCAGCCCCATGCCGCGCGACTCCCGGCCGCCCTGCCGGCCCTGCGGCTCGACCTGGTAGAACTCCTCGAAGACCCGCGGCTGGTGATGGGCGGCGATGCCGATGCCGGTGTCCCAGACGTCGATGCGGATCGCCTTGCCGCGCCGCCGGGCCCCGACCAGGATGCCGCCCTCGATGGTGTGGCGCAGCGAGTTCGAGACCAGGTTGTTGAGGATGCGCGACAGCATCACGTAGTCGCAGCGCACCCAGGCCTCGGTCTTGCGCACCACCAGCCGCAGGTTCTTCTGCTCGGCCACGGCGCGGAAGTTGCGGCTGATCTCGTCGAACAGGGTGTCGAGCGGGAAGTCGGTCCATTGCGGCTGGAGCACGCCGGCGTCGAGCTGCGAGAGGTTCAGCAGTTCCGAGAACAGCCGGTCCAGCGACTCGACGCACTCCCGGATGTGGCCGATGCGCTGCAGCCGTACCGGATCGGTCTCGCCCTTGGCCAGGCCGTCCGAGAACAGGGTCAGCGCATGCAGCGGCTGCCGCAGGTCGTGGCTGGCGGCGGCCAGCAAGCGGGTCTTGGCCTGGCTGGCGACCTCCAGCTGCTGGTTCTTCCTGGCCAGCTCGGCGGTGGCGTCGACGATGCGGCTCTCGAGCTGGTCGCGGCTGTCCAGCAGCGCCCGCGCCGCCAGGTTGAAGCCGTGCTGCAGCCGCCGCACCTCGGCCGAGCCGGCGATCTCGACCTGCGCGTCTTCGCCGGCGCCGAGTCGGTCGACCGCCTCGCCGAGCGCCTGGATCGGCGCGCTGATGCGCCGCGCCGCCCACCAGCCGGCCAGCCCGACGCCGACCAGGCTGGCGCCCAGCACGATCACGACATTGAGCCAGACCGCCTGCTTGGCGCTCGCCACCGCGTCCAGGCTCATCTCGACCATCACCTTGCCGTTGTGCCTGCCGTCCTCGCCGGTGATCGGGGCGACCACCTGCAGCCCGTCGCCGCGCTGCCGGTCCACGGTTTCCGCATTGGCGACGATTTCGCCTTCTTCCGACCAGATCTGCACCTGCTGCACATGCGGCTGGAAGCTGCCGGACAGCGCGGTGCGCTGCAGCGCCCGACGGTCCATGTGCTGCATCTGCGACTGGGCCACCGTCGCCACCTGCAGCGCCACCGTCTGGGCGTTGGCGCGCATCAGCGCAGTCAGGTTGTCCAGGTGCTGGCGCGTCAGCACCGCGATCGCGCCCAGGGTCGCGACGGTCGCCGGCAGCAGCGCCAGCAGGACCAGCTGCTGCGCCAGCGTCAGACCTGCCAGCAGGCGCAGGGCGCGGAAGGACCAGCTCACCGAGGAGCTCGATCGGCTGCGGCTGTCAGCCACTGGGCGGCACCCGGTTGCGCATGGTTCAAGGAAAATGACACGTTTACTGCTTAAGTTGGTTTCTAATTGTGTTGTAGGCAGCACTCGCTTGACCAGCCCGTTCGGCTCGTCCGGCGGTACGTTTCAGAAAGATGCAGGTTCACGCCCTCTGCGCTCCCCCTGTTGTCGCGGCTTTCCGGCCGGATCGGTTCCGGGCCGGGGCGGCGCGCGTGGGGGCCTGGATGCTGCGCGCCGGGCTCGCGCTGGCGCTGGGCTGGCAGCTCGGGGCGGCGGCGCAGCCGGCCGGCGGGGCCGGCGCGGCCGTGCGCTTCGGCATCCTGCCGCTGGGCGGGGCCTTCGAGTCGCGCAATGACTGGGAGCCGCTGCTGGCGGACCTGCGGCGCGCCATCGGCCGGCCGGTCACCATGCTGTCGGTCACCTCGTACGAGGCCCTGGAGCAGGCGATCCAGCGCGACCAGGTCGACATGGCCTTCCTGTCCGGCAAGATGGCGCTCGACGCCGTGACGCTGCGGCGCATGAAGGTGGTGGCCCAGGTGACGCGCCACGACGGCCTGCCGGGCTACCGCGCGCTGCTGCTGACGCGCAAGTCGGGCCCCCGTACCTCGCTCAAGGACCTGCTGGCCGAACCCGAGGGCTGGCGCCTGGCGCGCGGCGAGAGCCGGTCGGTGTCGGGCTTCATCGTGCCGCAGCTGCAGCTCTTCCTGCCCAACCACATCGCGATGGAGACCCGCTTCCGCAGCGAAGTGGTGGGCACCCACCAGGTGACCGCGCTGGCGGTGGCGAACGGCGAGGCCGACGTCGCCACCAACAACACGGCCGACTTCGAACGCTTCCGGCAGCAGTTCCCGGCCGAGGCCGACCGGCTGCAGGTGATCTGGGAGTCGGAACTGATTCCGCATGCGCAGATCGTGATCCGGCGCGACTACGGGCCCGAGTTCGAGAAGAAGGTTCAGCTCTTCCTGGTCGAGTACGCCCGGGGCAAGGGTCCGCGCGGCGACGGCGAGCGCGCGGTGCTGAAGTCGCTGCACGACCTGGCCGGCTTCGTCGCGGCCGACAACAGCTCGCTGCTGCCGGCCGCCAAGCTGGCCTACCAGCTGGCGCGGCAGAGCACCATGACCTCGCAATGGGTCAACGAGGCGGCGCGCCAGGCGCGGCTGCAGCGCATCGAATCCACCTACGCCGAGCAGGTGACGGTCTTGCGCGCGGGCGCGCCGTGAGGGCATGCTGAGGCGAACCTGGCTGGCGATCGCGCCCGTGGCGCTGGCCGCCGCGCTCGGCTGGCACGCCGCGGCCGGAGCGCAGGCCGCGCCGGCCGAGCTGCGCTTCGGCGTGCTGCCGGTCGGCGGCGTGGTCGAGTCGCGCGAAAGCTGGACCCCGCTGCTGGCCGAGCTGAGCCGCGCCTTGGGCCGGCCCGTGACGGTGCATTCGGCCACCACCTACGAGGCGCTCGGCGAGGCCATCCGGCGGCGCCAGGTCGACCTTAGCCTGCTGTCGGCCCAGCTCGCGCTCGATGCCGTGAGCCAGCGCCGGATGGTGGTGCTGGCCCAGGTCGAGCGGCATGGCGGCACGCCCGACCACCGCGCCGTGCTGCTGGTGCGCAAGGACGGGCCGCCCGGGCCGCTCGCCGACCTGCTGGCCCGGCCGGAGCGCTGGCGCCTGGCGCGCGGCGACAGCCGGTCGGTGTCGGGCTTCATCCTGCCGCAGGTCCAGCTGTTCCTGCCGAACCGGATCGCGATGGAGACCCGCTTCCAGAGCGAGATCGTCGGCACCCACCAGGCCACGGCACTGGCGGTGGCCAACGGCGACGCCGACGTGGCGACCAACAACACCACCGATTTCGAGCGCTTCCGCGTCCAGTTCCCGGCCGAGGCCGAGCGCCTGCAGGTGATCTGGCAGTCGGAGCCGACGCCGCCAGCCCAGGTCCTGGTGCGCAGCGACGTGCCGCCGGAGTTGCAGAAGAAGCTGCGCGCCTTCCTGGTGGCCTACGGGCGCGGCAGCGGGCCGCGTGCCGTGGCCCAGCGCGAGGTGCTGAAGTCGCTGCGGGCCTCGCTGGGCTATGTCGCCGCCGACAACAAGGCGCTGCTGCCGGCGGCCCGGCTGCAATACCAGCTCGCCCGGCAGAGCGCGCTGAACGCGCAATGGGTCAGCGAGGCCGCGCGCGAGGCCCGGCTGCAGCGCATCGAAACGGCCTACGCGGAGCAGGTGGCGGCCCTGCAGAACTAGTCTTGCGGCCGCTCCAGCAGCCATTCGGGCGGCGCGTAGATGTCGGCGAAGCGGACGCGGGCGATCGCGTAGTGGATCTCGGTGCCCGGCGGCACGCCGATCGCCGGCAGCGCCGCCTGCAGCAGGGCCCGTCCGGCGGCGATGTCCGAGATGTCGATGTCGACACGGGTGAACGCGACCCGGCGCCGGCCGCGCCGGGTCGGCTCGCCGAGCGAGTCGCCCCAGCCGAGCACCGAGCCGAGCCCGTCGGCGCGCAGCGCCTGGTCGATGCGTTCCTCGCGCTGGTGCCAGCGGTCGTCCACATCCTCGACGACCGGGATCTTGACGACCATGAATTCGCGGCGCTGGTAGCCCGTGGGGCCGGAGGTGGAGGCGATCGGCGGTGCCATGGCCGCCATTGTCCGGCAAGCGGCGGCTGGCGGGCCCGGCTTGCATCGGAGCGGCCGATCCCGTACGCTGGGCCGCCGCCCAGGCGCCGAGGAGACAGCCCATGCCAAGCCGAACGAACGGCCAGACGGCCGAAATGGAAGCGGTACGAACCCTGGCGCTCGTCGGCGCCTCCGCCGCCGGCAAGACCTCGCTCGCCGAGGCCCTGCTGCACAAGGCGGGTGCCATCGGCGCGCGCGGCAGCGTCGAGCGCGGCAGCACCGTGAGCGACCACGATCCCCTCGAGCGCCGCATGCAGCATTCGCTCAATGCCTCGGTCATGCATCTGACGCACGCCGGCACCCGGGTCCACTTCATCGACACGCCCGGCGGCGCCGACTTTCTCGGCCAGAGCCTGCCGGCCCTGGAAGCCGTGGAGACCGCGGCGGTGGTCGTCAACGCCGCCACCGGGATCGAGCCGATGACGCTGCGCATGATGGCCTACGCCGCCGAGCGGCACCTGGCGCGGATGGTGATCGTCAACAAGATCGACACCCAGGGCGTCGACCTCGGCGGCCTGCTGGCGCAGATCCAGGCCGCCTTCGGCCGCGAATGCCTGCCGCTGAACCTGCCGGCCGCCGGCGGCACGCAGGTGGTCGACTGCTTCTTCAACCGCGAGGGCCAGTCCGACATCGGCAGCGTCGAGGAGGCGCACCGGGCGCTGGTCGAGCAGGTGGTCGAGGTCGATGCGGCCTTCGTCGACCGCTATCTGTCCGAGGGCGACGTCGATGCCGCCGAACTGCACGCGCCGCTCGAGCAGGCGCTGCGCGAAGGCCACCTGATCCCGGTCTGCTTCGTCTCGGCGCGCAACGGCGCCGGCCTGGCGGAACTGCTCGACGTCGTCGTCAAGCTGCTGCCCGATCCGACCGAGGCCAATCCGCCGGAGTTCCTGCTCGGCGAGGGCGCCGCGGCCGAGCCGATGCAGGCCCGGCCCGACCCGTCGCTGCACGTGCTGGCCCATGTCTTCAAGGTCACGGTCGATCCCTACGTGGGCAAGCTCGGGATCTTCCGCGTCCACCAGGGCACGGTCACGCGCGACAGCCAGCTCTACATCGGCGACGGCCGCAAGCCCTTCAAGGTCGGCCACCTGTTCATGCTCCAGGGCAAGGACCACGTCGAGGTGGCGCGGGCGTTGCCGGGCGACATCGTGGCGGTGGCCAAGGTCGAGGAGATCCACTTCGACGCCGTGCTGCACGACGCCGCCGAGGACGACCACGTGCACCTGGCGCCGCTGGGCTTCCCGGTGCCGGTGCACGGCCTGGCGGTCGAGCCCAAGCGCCACGGCGACGAGCAGCGGGCCTGGGAGATCCTCGGCAAGCTGGTCGCCGAGGACCCCTGCCTGCGGGTCGAGCACGTGGTGGCCACCAACGAGACCATCATCTACGGCCTCGGCGAGCTGCACCTGCGGGTGATGCTCGAGCGGCTGCGCGAGGTCTACCGCTTCGAGGTCGAGACCCGGCCGCCGCGCATCGCCTACCGCGAGACCGTTTCCGCGCCGGCCGAGGGCCACCATCGCCACAAGAAGCAGACCGGCGGCGCCGGCCAGTTCGGCGAGGTCTTCCTGCGCATCGAGCCGCTGGCGCGCGGCGCCGGCTTCGAGTTCGCCGACGAGGTCAAGGGCGGGGCGATCCCGGGCCAGTTCATCCCGGCGGTCGAGAAGGGCGTGCGCGAGGTGCTGGTGTCGGGCGCGATCGCCGGCTACCCGGTGGTCGACGTGCGGGTGGTGGTGCACGACGGCAAGCACCACAGCGTCGACAGCAAGGACATCGCCTTCGCCACCGCCGGCCGCAAGGCCTTCATGGCCGCGATCCGGGCGGCGCGGCCGATCGTGCTCGAGCCGATCGTGCAGATCGAGATCGCCGCGCCCGACCACGCGATCGGCGACGTCACCGGCGACCTGTCCTCGCGCCGCGGCCTGGTCACGGGCACCGCGAACGGCGGCGCCGGCACGGTGGTGGTCCGGGGCCAGGTGCCGATGTCGGAGCTGGCCAGCTACCAGTCGCGGCTCAACGCCATGACCAGCGGCCAGGGCCGCTACACCATCGTGCTGTCGCACTACGAGGCGGTGCCGCCGGGCACCCAGCAGACCCTGACCGCGCAGCACCGGGTGCGCGACGACGACTGAGCGGGCTCAGCGCGGCACCGTTTCGAGAAACACCACCTCGGCCACCGCGCGGGCGCCGAACTCGCCGACCGCCAGCGATTCGCGCAGCCGCTGCAGGTAGGCCGAGGCCAGCTCGAAGGGCGGCCGCTCCGACGCCTGGGCGAAGGGCATGGGCGAGGACAGCGCGGTCACCAGCACCGTGCCGAAGGGCGGCGCCGCCAGCCAGCTCGACGGCAGGTCGCGTCCGAGCTCGATGATCTCGCCGGCGGCCAGGCGCAGCTGCACCGGCCCCGCGTTGAGGTGCAGCACGGCGCCGTCGGCCGTGTAGTAGTCGACCCACAGGTAGCCGTCGCGCTGCGCGTTCGTGACCTCGATCAGGACCCGGTCGCCCTCCCGCAGGCGGCCCGTCGGCGCCGTCGGCGTGGCGATCGCCAGCCCGAGGGCCAGCTCGCGGTTGCGCGCCTGGTAGGGCTTGAGCAAGGCCAGCACCTCGCAGTGCGGCCAGATCCGCAGCTGGAGGTCGAACGCCGCGGCGCTGACCCCCGGCAGCGCGCGCACGTCGTGCTGCACCTGCGCCATCTCCTCGGCGTGCGAGACGAAGCCCTGCACCCGCGCCTGGCCATCGGGCGCGACCGTGGCGGACAGGTCCGCGCAGGCATAGGTCTGGAGTTGCTGGTCGACGCGCTGGGCCAGCGTCGGCGGCGCTTCGCGCGGTCCCGCGAACATGAACCAGAGCGCGTAGCCCTGCGCGACCAGCAGCGCCAGCGCCGCGCCGGCACGCAGCAGCTGCGCGCGCCGGCGCCCCTGCGGATCGCGCGGGCCGGCCGGCTCGGGCAGGCCGTCGGGCGGCGGCGCGAGGGTGTCCCGGGCCGCGTCGTCGCTCGGCGCCGGCCGCAGCGCGAGCTGCTCGGCGTGCAGCGCCCGGAGCTTGCCGAGCTCGCCGCGGTCGTCATGCTCGAAGTAGTACTGGCCCTTGAAGCCGAGCGCCAGGACGCGGCAGTAGACCTCGTGCACCTCCTCGTCGCCGGCCGCGAGCGTCGACAGGTGATGGAAGAACTCGCTGGCGGCATTGCTGGAATTGAACAGCTGCAGCTGCAGCGGCGATCCGCCCGCGTTCTTGCAGCCGGGGTGGCGCGCGAGGATCTCGTCGATCCAGGCGACCATCGCGAAGCGCGCCGATTCGACCGCCGCGGCGGGTCGGCCGAGCGCCAGGGCCGCTCCCCCGGCCTCTTCCAGCAGGTCGAGCGCCTGCTGCCGGGCGCGCTCGCAGCCGGGCTCGGCACGGCCCGCCGCGATCGATGCATCGAGGCCGAGCCCGAACGAGACGAAGCCGGAGAAGCAGTCGAGCAGGCGCGCCATTCAGCCCTCGCGGCCAGGCCTGTTCACGCCGGGGCGCGGCGGCCGATCGGAGCCTTGCGGTTGCGCCTGCCTCGTTGGCACATGCCCTTGTCCCCGGTCGTTCTTGGATGCGAAACATTCTTTCATCGTCGGCCGCCGGCGCCATATCGCTTGGGAGCTATGTCGTTCGGGCAGCGAAATCCGCCTTGATGCGCGTCCCGTTCACCGTTATCGTCGGCCTGCCCGTATTCATCCATGACGCTGGGGAAAGCCATGAAAATCCTGATCGCCGACGACCACCGGCTCGTCATCGAGGCGGTCAAGGCCAAGCTGTCGGAGCTCGAGGCCGGCATCGACTTCGTCCTGGCCATGAGCGTCGACGAGTTGCTCGCCAGTGCCAGCGACGACCTCGACCTGGCCGTGATCGACCTCAACATGCCCGGTGCCGAGGGCCAGGCCCACATCGACGAGATCCGCCGCCGCCTGCCGGCCGTGCCGGTCATCGTGCTCTCGGGCTACGAAGACCCGGCCGTGATGCGCAGCGTGCTCGAGCGCGGCGTGCTCGGCTTCATTCCCAAGGCCTATTCGCCGGAGGTCATGCTGTCGGCGGTGCGGCTGGTGCTGGCCGGCGGCGTCTACGTGCCGCCGATGATGCTGTCGTCGCTGCCGCCCGGCGTGGTCGCCGGCATCCCGGGCATCGGCGCCGGCGCCGACGCGGCGCAGCGCGGATCGAATGCCGCCGCGGCCCAGACGCTCGAACACCTGCGCAACGTGCTGACCGAACGCCAGGTCGAGGTGCTGCAGCTGCTGTCGCAGGGCAAGCCCAACAAGCTGATCGGACGCGCCCTCGGCATCAGCGAGGGCACGGTCAAGATCCACCTGGCGGCGATCTTCCGTGCGCTCAACGTGCGCAACCGCACCGAGGCGGTGGTCGCGGCCCAGACCGTGACCGAGGCCTGAAGCGGGGCCTTGCCGCATCGCTGCGGCAGCCGGACCTCTATGATCCGGCGCGTGAAACCGCCATCCATCGATCTTTCCCGCTTCGACGCCGCGATCGTCGACCTCGACGGCACCCTGGTCGACACCCTCGGCGATTTCGTCGCCGCCCTGAACCTCATGCTGTGCGACCTGTCGCTGCCGGCGGTCGATGCGCCGGCCGTCGAGACCATGGTCGGCAAGGGCTCCGAACACCTGATCGCGTCGGTGCTGCGCCATGTCGGCGCCGACGCGGCGCTCTACGAGCGCGCCTGGGACCGCTATCAGCACCACTACCTCGCGATCAACGGTGCGCATTCCCGGGTCTACGACGGCGTGGTCGACGGGCTCACGGCATTGCGGGCGCGCGGCCTGCGCCTGGCCTGCCTGACCAACAAGCCGACCGCCTTCGCGCTGCCGCTCTTGGCCGCCAAGGGCCTCGACCGCTGTTTCGAGCAGGTCTTCGGCGGCGATGCCTTCGAGCGCAAGAAGCCCGATCCGCTGCCCTTGCTCAAGACCTGCGAAGCGCTCGGCACGCTGCCGGCGCGCACGCTGATGGTGGGTGACTCCAGCAACGACGCCCGGGCCGCGCGCGCCGCCGGCTGCCCGGTGGTGCTGGTCAGCTATGGCTACAACCACGGCGAGCCGGTGCGCGGCGTGGACGCCGACGGTTTCGTCGATTCGCTGCTCGAACTGAGCGCTCAGGATGACTTGCCGAGCAGCGCGTCCTTGAGCTTGTAGTCGGCCGGCGACGGCCCGATCCAGATGCGCAGCAGCGCATTGAAGAAGGCCTGCTCCTTGATCGGCTCGCCCTGCGGCACGCCGCGCACCGTCACCAGGCTGCCGCTGCCCGGAATCCAGTCGACGGTGAAGCTGTCGCCCGCCTTCAGCTGCTTCTGGTCGGCGAACATCTGGCCCATGCGCAGCAGGCCGGGGATCAGCTGCGACATCTCGCTCTTGGGCGAGTTGTCCTCGACCCCGCGCGTGAACAGCTTGCCGAGTTCGTTGGCGTCGATGTCGCGCAGCATGGTGATGGTCACGCGCTTCGGCCCCGGCGCGGCCAGCACCTCCTCGACGGTGTCGGCCTTCTTGCCCAGGTAGAGCCCGGCGGTGTAGACCTTGAAGACGGCCTTGTAGCGCACGCCGGCGCCGTTCAGCAGCAGCTTGCTGCCGCGCAGGTCGATCTGGTCGTCGAGCTTGACGCCCGCGACGTCGACCTGGGCGGCCGATGCCGCGAGCGACGCGAGGGCAAGGGTGGACAGCGCGAGCAGGCGCCGCAGGTCGAAGGAAGGCATCAGGGTCTCCGTGGGACGCAGGGATTTCTTAAAGAGCCCCAATGTATCTTTTTGTATGCGCCTTGTCCCTGGGCTAAACTCCCGATTCCATGTTCATTCACAACGTCACTCAGACAGGTCAAGGCAGCCGGGGAGCCTGGCCTTGGCGCACGCCATCGTC
This sequence comes from Variovorax davisae, assembly GCF_030316845.1. Taxonomy (GTDB): domain Bacteria; phylum Pseudomonadota; class Gammaproteobacteria; order Burkholderiales; family Burkholderiaceae_C; genus Variovorax; species Variovorax davisae. The sequence goes on along the minus strand of NZ_JASZYS010000018.1, from coordinate 7,502 downwards.
GTTGCCTGTCTGATTGCACGGCGCACGCCGTGCGCCCGCGGCCTTCGGTTCACCTGAACCGGCCAACCAGAATGACCCCGCCAGCGACCATCGAAGCGTCCGCTGGCCGACGGAGACCCCACCCGTGATCACCGAACTCGAATTCAAGAGCCTCAGCGCGCAGGGCTACAACCGCATCCCGCTGATGGTCGAGGCCTTCGCCGACCTCGAAACGCCGCTGTCCCTCTATCTCAAACTGGCCTACACCAAGGACAGCGGCAAGCACAGCTTCCTGCTCGAATCGGTGGTCGGCGGCGAGCGCTTCGGCCGCTACAGCTTCATCGGCCTGCCGGCGCGCACGCTGCTGCGGGCCAGCGGCTTCGGCGCCGACGCCCTCACCGAGGTTGTAACGGACGGCCAAGTCGTGGAAAAAGCCCATGGCAACCCGCTCGATTTCGTTGCGGCCTACCAACAGCGTTTCAAGGTGGCGCTGCGTCCGGGCCTGCCGCGCTTCTGCGGCGGCCTGGCTGGCTACTTCGGCTACGACACCGTGCGCCACATCGAGAAGAAGCTCGAGCAGAGCTGCCCGCCCGACACCCTGGGCTGCCCCGACATCCTGCTGCTGCAGTGCGAAGAGCTGGCGGTGATCGACAACCTCTCGGGCAAGCTCTACCTGATCGTCTACGCCGACCCGGCCCAGCCCGAGGCCTATGCCAACGCCAAGCGCCGGCTGCGCGAACTGCGCGACCAGCTCAAGTACTCGGTCAGCGCGCCGCAGGTGAAGGCGAGCCAGGCGCACCCGGCGCAGCGCAGCTTCGCCAAGGCCGACTACCTGGCGGCGGTCGAGCGCGCCAAGGAGCTGATCGCGGCCGGCGACTTCATGCAGGTGCAGGTCGGCCAGCGCATCAGCAAGCGCTACACCGAGTCGCCGCTGTCGCTGTACCGCGCGCTGCGCTCGTTGAATCCGTCGCCCTACATGTACTACTACCACCTGGGCGATTTCCACGTGGTGGGCGCCTCGCCCGAGATCCTGGTGCGCCAGGAGCACACCGGCGAGGGCGAGCAGAAGATCACCATCCGCCCGCTGGCCGGCACCCGGCCGCGCGGCGCCTCGCCCGAGCTCGACCGCGCGGCCGAGGTCGAGCTCATCAACGACCCCAAGGAGCGCGCCGAGCACGTGATGCTGATCGACCTGGCGCGCAACGACATCGGCCGCATCGCCAAGACCGGCACGGTGAAGGTGACCGAGGCCTTCGCGGTCGAGCGCTACAGCCACGTGATGCACATCGTGAGCAATGTCGAAGGCACGCTCAAGGACGGCATGGCCGCGATCGACGTGCTCAAGGCCACCTTCCCGGCCGGCACCCTCACGGGCGCGCCCAAGGTGCATGCGATGGAGCTGATCGACCAGCTCGAGCCGACCAAGCGCGGCCTCTACGGCGGCGCCTGCGGCTACATCAGCTATGCCGGCGACATGGACGTCGCGATCGCGATCCGCACCGGCATCGTCAAGGACCAGATGCTCCACGTGCAGGCCGCGGCCGGCGTGGTGGCCGACTCGGTGCCCGAACTCGAATGGAAAGAGACCGAGGCCAAGGCGCGGGCCTTGCTGCGCGCTGCCGAGCTGGTCGAGGAAGGCCTGGAATGAGCACCGAAGACAACAACAACGACTTCTCCCACGAGATCATCGGTGCCGCGGTCGAGGTGCAGCGGGTGCTGGGCACCGGCCTGCCCGAAGCGGTCTACGCGGCCGCTCTCGAGATCGAACTCGCCGAGCGCGAGATCGGCTTCCAGCGCAACGTGCCGGTCGACGCCAGCTACAAGGGCCGTTCGCTCGGCGAGGTCTGCCGCGCGGCCTTCGTGGTCGAGCAGTCGGTGGTGGTCGAGGTCAGGGCGGTCGACGCGCTCAACGACCTGCACCGCGCGCAGGCCCAGGCCGCCGTGCGCCTGTCGGGCCTGCGGCTGGGCCTCCTGATCAACTTCAACGTGTTCCCCGTGGTCAAGGGCGTGCACCGGATCGGAGTCAAGCCATGAAGCTCCTGATGATCGACAACTACGACAGCTTCACCTACAACCTGGTGCAGTATTTCGGCGAGCTCGGCGCCGAGGTCGAGGTGCATCGCAACGACGAGATCACGCTCGAAGGCCTGCAGGCGCGCATCGCCGGGGGCGTCGACCGGCTGGTGGTCTCGCCGGGGCCGTGCTCGCCGGCCGAGGCGGGCGTCTCGGTGGCGGCGATCCAGGCCTTCGCGGGCCAGCTGCCGATCCTCGGCGTCTGCCTCGGGCACCAGGCGATCGGCGCCGCCTTCGGCGGCCGGATCATCCGTGCCCAGCAGCTGATGCACGGCAAGGTCAGCCAGATCACGACCACGCGCGAGGGCGTCTTCGCCGGCCTGCCCGAGAAGTTCAGCGTCAACCGCTACCACTCGCTGGCGATCGAGCGCGCCTCCTGCCCCGAGGCGCTGGCGCTCACCGCCTGGACCGACGACGGCGAGATCATGGGCGTGCGCCACACCGGCTTCGCCCATGCGGTGCGTGTCGAAGGCGTGCAGTTCCACCCCGAATCGATCCTCACCGAGCATGGCCACGCGATGCTCAAGAACTTCCTGGAGTGACGCGAATGAGCCATCCCTCGTCCAAGGTCGTCGACCTGCGCAGCGACACCGTGACCCAGCCGACCGACGCCATGCGCGCCGCCATGCTCGCGGCACCGCTCGGCGACGACGTGTTCGCCGACGACCCGAGCGTCAACGCGCTGCAGCGGCAGATCGCCGAGCTGCTGGGCTTCGAGGCGGCGCTGTTCGTGCCCACCGGCACGCAAAGCAACCTCTGCGCGATCCTCTCGCACTGCCAGCGCGGTGACGAATACATCGTCGGCCAGCAGGCGCACTGCTACCGCTGGGAAGGCGGCGGCGCGGCGGTGTTCGGCAGCGTGCAGCCGCAGCCGCTCGACCACCAGCCCGATGGCACGCTGGCGCTGGACGCGATCGAGGCCGCCATCAAGCCCGACGACGCGCACTTCGCGCGCACCCGGCTGCTGGCGCTCGAGAACACGCTGGGCGGCAAGCTGCTGCCCTTCGCCTACGTGGAGCAGGCCACCCAACTCGCGCAGCGCAAGGGCCTGGCGCGCCACCTCGACGGCGCCCGGCTCTTCAACGCCGCCACCGCGCAGGCGGCCACGCTCGGCACCGAGGTGCGCGCCGAGGCGCGGCGGATCGCCGGCTGCTTCGACAGCGTGTCGGTCTGCTTCAGCAAGGGCCTGGGCGCGCCGGTCGGCTCGGCGCTGTGCGGTTCGCGCGAGTTCATCGCGCGCGCCCACCGTATCCGCAAGATGGCGGGCGGCGGCATGCGACAGGCCGGGCTGCTGGCCGCGGCCGCGGCCTACGCGCTCGACCACCATGTCGATCGCCTGGCCGACGACCATGCGCTGGCACGGCGGCTGGCCGAGGGCCTGCAAGACATCGACGGCCTGCAGGTCGAGGCGCCGCAGACCAACCTGCTGTTCGTCGACCTGACGGGCGCGGCACGTTCGCGCTCGGCCGATCTGCTGGCCCATCTGAAGGAACACGGCGTGCTCGCCACCGGCCTCTACCGGTTGCGCTTCGCCACCCATCTGGACGTCGACGCGGCCGGCATCGACCGGGCCGTCGGCGCGATCCGGAGCTTCTTCCATGCCTGACGCCCATTCCCTGCTGCTGTTCGTCGCCGCCGGCCTGCTGCTGAACCTCACGCCGGGGCCCGACGTGCTCTACATCGTGAGCCATTCGCTGCGCTCGGGCGTGCGCGCCGGCATCCTCGCGGGCTTCGGCATCACCGCCGGCTGCTTCGTCCACATCATCGCCGCGGCGCTGGGCCTGAGCGCGCTGATGGCCGCCTCCAGCACCGCCTTCACGGTGCTCAAGTGGGTTGGTGCGGCCTACCTGCTGTGGGTCGGCGTGCGGATGCTGTTTGCCCGGCCTTCCGGCGCCGCGCCGGCGCTGGCCGCGGCCGGCCCGGCGAGCGCGAAGAGCGTGTTCCTCGGCGGCTTCTGGACCAACGCCCTGAACCCCAAGGTGGCGCTGTTCTTCCTGGCCTTCGTGCCGCAGTTCATCGCGCCGGGCACCGACGACAAGGCGCTCGCCTTCTTCCTGCTGGGCGTGCTGTTCAATTTCAACGCGATCTTCGTCAACGTGGCGTGGGCGCTCGCGGCCGGCTGGACCGCGCGCCGCGTCGGCCTGGTCCAGCGCGGCATGCACTGGCTGCAGCGCGGCGCCGGCGCGCTGTTCGTCGGCTTCGGCCTGCGGCTCGCGCTCACCGACGCGCCGCTGGCTGCGCCCGCTCCCCACTGAAACCAGAGAGACACACACCATGCCCATCACTCCCCAGGAAGCCCTGCAGCGCACCGTCGAGCACCGCGAGGTGTTCCACGACGAAATGCTGCACATCGTGCGCCTCATCATGAGCGGCGAATGCTCGCCCGTGATGATGGCGGCGCTGATCACCGGCCTGCGCGTCAAGAAGGAGACCATCGGCGAGATCACCGCCGCCGCGCAGGTGATGCGCGAAGTCGCGACCAAGGTGCCGGTCAAGGACACGACGAACCTGGTCGACATCGTCGGCACCGGTGGCGACGGCTCCCACACCTTCAACATCTCGACCTGCACCATGTTCGTCGCCGCCGCGGCCGGCGCCAAGGTCAGCAAGCATGGCGGGCGCAGCGTCAGCAGCAAGTCCGGCAGCGCCGACGTGCTCGAGTCGCTGGGCATCAACATCAACCTGAAGCCCGAGCAGATCGCCAAGTGCATCGCCGACGTCGGCATCGGCTTCATGTTCGCGCCGAACCACCATCCGGCGATGAAGAACGTGGCCCCGGTGCGCAAGGAGCTCGGCATCAAGACCATCTTCAACATCCTCGGCCCGCTGACCAACCCGGCCGGCGCGCCCAACATCCTGATGGGCGTGTTCCACGCCGACCTGGTCGGCATCCAGGTGCGGGCGCTGCAGCGCCTGGGCGCCGAGCATGCGCTGGTGGTCTACGGCCGCGACGGCATGGACGAGGTCTCGCTCGGCGCCGCCACCATGGTCGGCGAACTGAAGGACGGCGAGGTGCGCGAGTACGAGCTGCACCCGGAGGATTTCGGCTTCTCGATGTCGAGCAACCGCAGCCTGCGCGTCGAGACCCCGGAGCAGTCGAAGGCGATGCTGCTCGACGTGCTCGACAACCAGCCGGGCCCGGCGCGCGACATCGTGGTGCTGAACGCCGCCGCCGCGCTGTACGCGGCCAACGTCAGCGACTCGATCGCCGCCGGGGTCGTGCGGGCGCGCGCCGCGCTCGACACCGGTGCGGCCAAGGCCAAGCTGGCCGAATTCGCTGCCGCCACCGCGGCGGCCTGAGGAGAACCCGGAACATGTCGAACACCCTGGACAAGATCGTCGCCGTCAAGCGCGAGGAGATCGCCGCCGCCAAGAAGAAAAGCCCGTTGGAGTCGGTGCGCTTCGATGCCGAGAGCCGCGTGCTGACGCGCGACTTCGTCGGCGCCCTGCGCGCCAAGATCGACGCCGGCGCCGCCGCGGTGATCGCCGAGGTCAAGAAGGCGAGCCCGAGCAAGGGCGTGCTGCGCGCCGATTTCATCCCGGCCGACATCGCGCAAAGCTACGCCGAGGGCGACGGCCAGGTCAGCGCCGCCTGCCTCTCGGTCCTGACCGACCGCCAGTTCTTCCAGGGCGGGGTCGACTACCTGAAGCAGGCCCGGGCGTCCTGCGAGCTGCCGGTGCTGCGCAAGGATTTCATCGTCGACCCCTACCAGGTCTACGAGTCGCGCGCGATGGGTGCCGACGCCATCCTGCTGATCGTCGCCTGCCTCGACGATGCCCAGATGCGCGACTACGAAGCCGTCGCGGCCGGGCTCGGCATGGCAGTGCTGGTGGAAGCGCACGACGGCGCCGAACTCGAGCGCGCCCTGAAGCTGCGCACGCCGCTGATCGGCATCAACAACCGCAACCTGCGCACCTTCGAGGTGTCGGTGCAGACCACGCTCGACCTGCGGGCCCAGGTGCCGGCCGATCGCCTGCTGGTGACCGAATCGGGCATCGCGACGCGCGACGAGGTGGCCCGGCTGCGCGCCGCCGGCATCCACGCCTTCCTGGTCGGCGAGACCTTCATGCGGGCGGACGAGCCGGGCGAGGCGCTGGCCGAGCTGTTCAGATGAGCGCTGGCGGGCAACTGGCGGCGGCCGATCCCGCCGATTGGGCGGTCGCGCCGGGCTGGCAGCCGCTGGTCGACGCCTTCTTCGCCAGTCCGGTCGGCGTCAAGCTGCGGGGCTACCTGGGCGAGCGGCTCGATGCGGGCGCCGTGATCTTTCCGCCGCAGCCGCTGCGGGCGCTCGAGCTGACGCCGCCCGAGGACGTCCGCGTCGTCATCCTCGGCCAGGACCCGTACCACGGCCGCGGCCAGGCCGAAGGGCTCGCCTTCTCGGTGGCGCCCGGCGTGCCGCTGCCGCCGTCGCTGCGCAACATCTTCAAGGAGCTGCAGCGCGACCTCGGCACGCCGCCGCCGGCCTTTCCGAACCCGGGCGGCAGCCTGGCGAAATGGGCCACGCATGGCGTGCTGCTGCTCAACACCTGCCTCACGGTGGAAGAGGGCCAGGCCGCCAGCCATTCGGGGCGCGGCTGGGAGGCGCTGACCGACGCCGTGATTCGCCACGTGACCGAGGGCGAGCGGCCGGTCGTCTTCATGCTGTGGGGGGCCCATGCCCAGAGCAAGCGGGCGCTGATCGATACAAATCGTCACAAAATTCTGCTGGCCAACCATCCTTCGCCTTTGTCGGCCTTGCGGCCCCCTCTGCCCTTCATCGGCTGCGGCCATTTCGGCCAGGCGCGCGCTTGGCGCGAAGCAGAAAGCTGGGGGTCGGGCCAAGAAGGGGCCTGATTTCGTGCGAAAATCTAAGGCTCTCGGGAAATGAGCCCGGGTAGAAGGCCTGCGATCGACCAGCCCTGCTACTCGTGCTATATTCCGAGGTTCGCCGGAGAGGTGGCCGAGTGGTTAATGGCAGCAGACTGTAAATCTGCCCTCTTACGAGTACGCTGGTTCGAATCCAGCCCTCTCCACCAGCGATGAATGGATTTTTGCAGAGCGCTTGACTGTGACCGTTGCGGCTCCCTGGTGGGTGCCACGATGCGGGAGTAGTTCAATGGTAGAACCCTAGCCTTCCAAGCTAATGACGCGGGTTCGATTCCCGTCTCCCGCTCCAGAGGTCCAGGTCAGCGTGAAGCGCAGGTTTTTTGATATCGCCCATTTGGCTCAGTGGTAGAGCACTCCCTTGGTAAGGGAGAGGTCGCGGGTCCGATTCCCGCAATGGGCACCAGTTTTGGGGTTGCAGCCGGCCGGTTGCAACCCCATGTCAGTGTGTTGATCTCGTTATTTTTCGGAGTCGAGAAAATGGCAAAAGGAAAATTCACCCGCACGAAGCCGCACGTCAACGTGGGCACGATCGGTCACGTGGACCATGGCAAGACGACGCTGACGGCGGCGATCGCCACCGTGC
>NZ_JASZYS010000017.1 GCF_030316845.1 Variovorax davisae | reverse complement strand
AAGGTGACAACCCTTTATGCCTGATGACCATAGCGAGTTGGTCCCACTCCTTCCCATCCCGAACAGGACAGTGAAACGACTCAGCGCCGATGATAGTGCGGGTTCCCGTGTGAAAGTAGGTCATCGTCAGGCTCTTACAGCCCAATCCGCCCAGCCCCTCAAAAGGCTGGGCGTTTTGCTTTGGGCGCGCCGGTTTTGCGTTTCGACGCCAACCGATGTTGCCTCAGGAATTCCAGCAATCGGGCTTCCGCGGCATACAGATGGCGCCTGCCCTGCGTCCGCGCGCCGATCCGGGTCCAGATCTCCCCGATGGCGTCGCTTTTGGCGGCCAGCGCGCTGCCGAGCGCCAGCACAGCGGGATGCACATAGGATTTCTTGCAGACCGCCGGCGTGTTGCCCAGCTGTTTCGCCACCGCCGAGAGGATCTCCTTCGCGCTGTAGCGCACCGCGTCCGGCTCCCCTGAGGTGCAGGCGATGCGGGTCAGCTCCAGCGCTTGAACAGTTCCATGCCAGGTGCGGAAATCCTTGGCGGTGAAGTCGCCGTCGGCGATATGACGCAAGTAGTCGTTCACATCTGTGGACGAGATGGCGCGCGGTGTGCCGTCATCCGATGGGTATTGGAACAACTCCTGGCCGGGCAGCTGCTGGCACCTGCGCACGATCGTCGCGATGCGCGCATCGTCCACCCGGGCCTCGTGCATGACTCCGCTTTTGCCCCGGAAGCGCAGCTTGAGCGCGCTGCCCTGGATGTCGACGTGCTTGTTGCGCAGCGTCGTGAGGCCGTAGGAGCCGTTGCTGCTGGCGTATTCCTCGTTGCCCACGCGCAGGAAGGTGGTGTCGAGCAGCCGCACCAGGGTGGCCAGGACCAATGGCCGCGACAGCGGTGCCGTCTTGGCGCCGGAGGCCAGGTCGCGTGCCACGCGGCGGCGGATCGCGGGCAGCGCCCGGCCGAAGGCTTCCAGCCGCTCGAATTTGCTTTCGTCCTTCAACTGGCGCCATTCGACGTGATAGCGGTACTGTTTGCGGCCTCGGGCGTCGATCCCGGTGGCCTGCAGATGTCCGTTCGCGACCGGGCAGATCCACACCTTGTCGTAGGCCGGAGGAATTGCCAGGCGGCGAATACGCAGGATCTCGCCGTCGTCGCGCAGCCAGTTGCCGCCGGTGTCCCGATAGCGAAAACCGGCGCCCCGGCGGACCCGGCTCCAGCCCGGCATGTCGGGGTTCACGTAGACCAGTCCATTGGCAAGGGGAACGGGGCGTTGATTCACGGTGGGCATGGTGTTTGCGACAATCTCGACCGAACAAGCGGACAGGCTTCAGAGCCTGCCGCCGAGGTCGGCGCACCGCTGTAGGACGCCGCAAGTGTTGCCGGTGCGATGCCCGCCCGCGGCCGCGTCCTTTCTTTCCTGTCCATTCCCCTTTTTCCCGGAGTTTTCCATGTCGTCAGTCTGGTCTCGTCGCGCCCGCTGGGGTGCGCTTCCTGCCGTGGCGGTGCTCGCTGCGGCGTGCACCTCGGTGGCGCCGACGCGCGTCGCCGAACCGGTCAAGGTCAAGGTCTTCGTTGGCGCCATGTTCGAGATCGGCCAGAACACCGGCGACCGTGCCGGCGAGTTCCAGCACTGGTACGAGCGCTACTGGAAGGACGCCGTGCCGGTCACGGTGCCCGGCGCGCTGCAGCCCGTGTATTGCAACCCGGACGGCGTCTGCGGAGCGGTGCTCGGCATGGGCAAGGTCAACTCGTCGTCGTCGATGCAGGCCATCCTGACGAGTCCGAAGTTCGACTTCTCGAAGGCCTACTACGTGATCTCGGGCGTGGCGGGCACGCCGCCGTCGCGCGGCACCATCGGCGAGGTCAGCTGGGCCACCTGGCTGGTCGACTACGACCTCGGGCATCGCTGGGCGCCGGAGGAGAACAAGGCCGGCGAGCCGACCTTCATGCCGCGCAAGGGCTACGAGGAGTACCGCCGCTTCAAGCTCAACCCGACGCTGGTGGCCTGGGCGATGAAGCTCTCGGCCGACACGCCGCTGAAGGACTCCGACTCGGCCAAGGCCTACCGGCTGCGCTACCCGCAGGCGGCGGCGCGCCGCGCGCCCTTCGTCGGCACCGGCACCCACATGACCGGCGACACCTTCTTCCACGGGCCGGGCATGTCGAACCAGGCGCAATACATCGCCAAGCTGTATGGCGCCGACGACTACGTGATCACCGAGATGGAAGCGGCCGCGATCACGCTGGTGATCAAGCGGCAGCACGGGACCGACCGGGTGATGAGCCTGCGCGGGGCGGTCAATTTCGACCAGGGCAACCCGCGCGAGACCACGCTGCAGCATCTGGATCCGGCGCCGGGCGAAACCGCGGGCGGTTTCGCCGAGACGGTCCAGAACATCGAGCTCGTCGGCAGCCGCGTGGTCGATCACATCGTGGCCGACTGGCCGCAGTGGCAGGCCGGCGTGCCGGCGCTTCCGGCGCGCTAGAACAAGGAGGCGGTCTGCGCGGCCGCCTCGTCGGCCGCCGGTTTGCCGCGGCGCACCGTGCCGGCTGGGGCCACCGGCTCGGCGTCGGCTTCGCCGGCCTTGGCCAGCGTGCCCACGCGCACGCCGAGCAGGCGCAACGGCCGCTCGAGCGGCACCCGCTTGAGGCATTGGCCGGCGATCCGGCGGATCGCCTTCGCATCGGCCGTGAAGCATTCGATGGTCTGGTCGCGGGTCGCGATCCTGAAGTCGCCGTAGCGCAGCTTGATGCCGATGGTCTTGCCGACATAGCCCTTGCGCTGCAGGTCCGCCGCCAGCTGCTCGCACAGGCGGGTGAAGATGGCGCCGAGCTCGGCCCGGTCGCGCACGGCGTGCAGGTCGCGCTCGAAGGTGGTCTCCCGGCTCATCGACACCGGCTCGCTCTCGGTCACGACCGGCCGTTCGTCGCGGCCCCAGGCGACCTCGTGCATCCAGGCGCCGGTGGCCTTGCCGAAGTGGGCGACGAGCCAGTCGCGCTCTTTCGCGGCGAGCTCGCCGATGGTGTGGATGCCGTGGCCCTGCAGCTTCTCGTCGGCCTTCGGTCCGATGCCGTTGACCTTGCGGCACGGCAGCGGCCAGATGCGGGCCTGCAGGTCGTGCTCGAAGACGATCGAGATGCCGTTCGGCTTGTCGAACTCGCTGGCCATCTTGGCCAGCAGCTTGTTGGGTGCGACGCCGATCGAGCAGCTCAGGCCGGTGGCCTCGAAGATCGACTTCTGGATCAGCCGGGCCAGCACCCGCCCGCCTTCGCGCTGGCCGCCCGGCACCTCTGTGAAGTCGATGTAGACCTCGTCGACGCCGCGGTCCTCCATCAGCGGGGCGATCTCGGTGATGACCTCCTTGAAGCGGCGCGAGTACCGGCGGTATTCGTCGAAATCCACCGGCAGGATCAGCGCCTGCGGACACAGCTTGGCGGCCTTCATGAGTCCCATCGCCGAGCCGATCCCGAACTGGCGTGCCGGGTAGGTGGCGGTGGTGATCACGCCGCGGCCGGCGTAGTCCTTGAGCAGCGGGAAGGCGGCCACCGGGATGTCGGCCAGGGTGCCGCCCTCGGGCACGGCGCGCAGGGCCTCGTCGACCTTGCGCCGGCCGCCGCCGATCACCATCGGCAGGCCCTTGAGCTGCGGGTAGCGCAGCAGTTCGACCGAGGCATAGAAGGCGTCCATGTCGAGGTGGGCGATGCGGCGGATCGGTGCGGTCGTCACGCCGTCGATTGTCGCCCAGCGTTGCCTTGGCGAGGCTTGCGCTGGATGGCATGCCGGTGCCATGATCCGGCCCATGCAGACGCTCGCAACGATCCTCTGGCGCCGGCTCGGGCAACCGGGCCACGACGTCTGCCGGCTCGAGCGCGCGGGCGAGAACTGGCAGATCGACGGCGGGGCCGCCTTCCGCCACGAGGACGGCCGGGTCGCCCAGCTGCACTACCGCGTGCGCTGCGACCGCGCCTGGCACACCCAGTGGTGCACGGTGCGCGGCTGGCTCGGCGGGGAGGCGATCGACCTGTCGATCGTCCACGATGCCCATGGCGGCTGGAAGCTCAATGACGTGCCGGTGGCCGAACTCGGCCACTGCGTCGATCTCGACCTCGGCTTCACGCCGGCGACCAACCTGCTGCAGCTGCGCCGGCTGCACCTGGCGGCCGGCGAGGCCGCCGACGCGCCGGTGGCCTGGCTCGACCTCGACGGCGGCGGCCTGACCGAGCTGCAGCAGCGCTACGAGCGGCGCAGCGACAGCGACTACTGGTACGCCGCGCCACGCTTCGACTACGAGGCGATGCTCGAGGTCACGCCGGACGGCTTCATCCGCCGCTACCCGACGATGTGGGAAGCCGAAGCCTGATTCAGTGGTCGTGGTGCAGGTAGGAGGCCTGCTTCGGCAGCCGCCAGGCGACCGCGAAGGCCAGCACCATCATGCCGGTCACGTACCAGAAGAAGGCGCTCTCGTGGCCGATCGACTTCAACCCCAGCGCGACGTATTCGGCCGAGCCGCCGAAGATCGCATTGGCCACCGCATAGGCCAGCCCGACGCCCAGCGCGCGCACCTCGGGCGGGAACATCTCGGCCTTCACGATGCCGCTGATGGAGGTGTAGAAGCTCACGATCGCCAGCGCCAGGATGATCAGCAGGAAGGCCGCGACGGGGCTGGTGACGTTCTGCAGCGCGGTCAGGATCGGCACCGTCGCCACGGCGCCCAGGCCGCCGAACAGCAGCATGTTGGTGCGCCGGCCGATGCGGTCGGACAGCGCGCCGAACAGCGGCTGCATGCACATGTAGACGAACAGCGCGACCGTCATCACATAGCTGGTGGTCTTGATCGGCAGGCCGACCGTGTTGACCAGGTACTTCTGCATGTAGGTCGTGAAGGTGTAGAAGATCAGCGAGCCGCCGGCGGTGTAGCCGAGCACCGTGAAGAAGGCGGCCTTGTGATGCTTGAAGAGTCCCGCGAGGCTGCCGGCCTCCTTGTTGGCGCGCGACTCGGCGCTTTGCGTCTCGTGCAAGGTGCGGCGCAGGAAAAGCGCCACCACCGCCGCGATGGCGCCGATCACGAAGGGGATGCGCCAGCCCCAGGCCTTCAGCTCGGCCTCGCTCAGCAGCTGTTCGAGCACCACGATGACCAGCACCGCCAGCAGCTGGCCGCCGATCAGCGTGACGTACTGGAAGGACGAGAAGAAGCCGCGCTGGCCGCGCAGCGCGACCTCGCTCATGTAGGTGGCGGTGGTGCCGTACTCGCCGCCCACCGACAGGCCCTGGAACAGCCGGCAGACCAGCAGCAGGAAGGGCGCCCAGGCGCCGATGGCCGCGTAGGTGGGCAGGCAGGCGATGGCGAGCGAGCCGGCGCACATCATCGTGACCGAGATCAGCATCGAGGTGCGGCGGCCGTAGCGGTCGGCGACGCGGCCGAACAGCCAGCCGCCGATCGGGCGCATCAGGAAGCCGGCGGCGAACACGCCCGCGGTGTTGAGCAACTGCGCGGTCGGGTCGGACTTGGGGAAGAAGGAGGGCGCGAAATAGAGCGCGCTGAAGGCGTAGACGTAGAAGTCGAACCACTCGACCAGGTTGCCCGAAGAGGCGGCCATGATCGCGAAGATGCGGTGGCGCTTTTCTTCGGTGGTGTAGGGGCGGTGGGAGGCGGCGGGATCGACGGCGGCAGCCGTCCCCGCGGCGGACGCGGCGGAGCTCATGGAGAAGTGCTTCTATCGAGTTGTTATGGCGCTTCCGATGATGCCCCATGCAGCCCGCCGATGCTGTCGGCCGGGACCGTGACCCGGCTGGCAGTGCGTCTTCAGAACGTGCCGGGCAAGAGGATGCTGGAGTCGACCTGGTCGATCTGCGTGCGGCCGCAGAAGGCCATCGTGATGTCGAGTTCCTTGTGGATGATCTGCAGCGCGCGGGTCACGCCGGCCTCGCCGTAGGCGCCGAGGCCGTACAGGAAGCTGCGGCCGATCATGGTGCCGTGGGCGCCCAGTGCGCGCGCCTTGAGCACGTCCTGGCCGCTGCGGATGCCGCCGTCCATCCAGACTTCGATCTCGGTGCCCACCGCCTCGGCGATCGCCGGCAGCGCCGCGATCGAGGAGGGCGCGCCGTCGAGCTGGCGGCCGCCGTGGTTGGAGACGATCAGTGCGTCGGCGCCGCTGGCCGCTGCCAGGCGGGCGTCCTCGACGTCCATGATGCCCTTGAGGATCAGCTTGCCGCCCCAGAGCTTCTTGATCCACTCGACGTCGGCCCAGCTGAGCGTGGGGTCGAACTGCTCGGCGGTCCATGACGACAGCGAAGACAAGTCCTTCACGCCCTTGGCGTGGCCCGCGATGTTGCCGAAGGTGCGGCGCTTGGTGCCCAGCATGCCCATGCACCAGCGCGGCTTGGTCGCCAGGTTCATGAGGTTCTTCAGCGTCGGCTTGGGCGGGGCCGTGAGGCCGTTCTTGATGTCCTTGTGGCGCTGGCCGAGGATCTGGAGGTCGAGCGTGAGCTGCAGCGCGCTCACGTTGGCGGCGCGGGCGCGCTCGATCAGGCGCTCGATGAAGTCGCGGTCGCGCATCACGTAGAGCTGGAACCAGAAGGGATGGCGATCGGTCTTCTCGGCGATGTCCTCGAGCGAGCAGATGCTCATGGTCGAGAGTGTGAACGGGATGCCGAAGGCCTTGGCCGCCCGCGCGCCGTGGATCTCGCCGTCGGCATGCTGCATCCCGGTGAGGCCGGTCGGGGCGATCGCCACCGGCATCGCGACCTCCTGGCCGATCATCGTGGTGCGGGTCGAGCGCCCTTCCATGTTGACCGCCACGCGCTGGCGCAGCAGGATCTTCTGGAAGTCGCTCTCGTTGGCGCGGTAGGTGCCTTCGGTCCAGGCGCCGGAGTCGGCGTAGTCGTAGAACATGCGTGGCACGCGGCGCTTGGCGATGGCTCGCAGGTCTTCGATGGTCGTGATCTTGGACAGGTCTGGCACGGGAAAGGGCTCCTGGGTTCTGTGGCTGCGCAATGCCTATTATCTTCGGGACCGCTCGCGCCCTGTAACCGGTGCACCATCGCGGCACGGCAGTTGCTTGTGTCTGGTGCATGGCAACGCCCGTTGCCGACCGCATCGACCCACAGGAGCATTCGAAATGAACCGCAACGACGTCACCGAGAAGATCATCACCGTGAAGGTGGCGAAGGCCATCCAGTGGGCCGACGTGGCGAAGAAGGTCGGCTTGTCGAAGGAGTGGACCACCGCCGCCTGCCTCGGCCAGATGACGCTCGACGCCGCCCAGGCCAAGGTGATCGGCAAGATCTTCGGCCTCACGGCCGAAGAGCAGAAGTGGCTGCAGGTGGTGCCTTACAAGGGCTCGCTGCCCACGCCGGTGCCGACCGATCCGCTGATCTACCGCTGGTACGAGGTGGTGAGCGTCTACGGCACGACCATCAAGGCGCTGATCCACGAGGAGTTCGGCGACGGCATCATGAGCGCGATCGACTTCAGCATGGACATCCAGCGCCAGCCCGACCCCAAGGGCGACCGCGTGAACGTGGTGCTGTCGGGCAAGTTCCTGCCGTACAAGAGCTACTGACCGCGCTCGCCAGCAGACTGGCAGGCAACGGCGCAGAATCCCCCGTCCAACATCGACGAGGAAAGATTCATGCGGATCCTGGTAGTGGGCGCGGGCGCGCTGGGCGGGTATTTCGGTGGCCGGCTGCTCGAGGCCGGCAAGGACGTCACCTTCCTGTTGCGGCCGCGGCGCGCGGCGCAGCTGGCAAAGACCGGGCTGGTGATCGAGAGCCCTCGAGGCGGCCTGCGGCTGCCCGCACCGCCTTCGGTACAGGCCGACGCCATCGGTGGGCCCTACGACGTGGTCGTCGTCGGTTGCAAGGCCTACGACCTGGCGCAGACCATGGCGTCGTTCGCGCCTGCGGTCGGGCCCGGGACCGCCATTCTTCCCTTGCTCAACGGCATGCGCCATCTGGACGAACTCGGCGCTCGCTTCGGCGCCGAGCGCGTGCTCGGCGGACTGTGCATGATCTCGGCCTCGCTCGACGACGAGGGCACGGTGCTGCACCACAACGACATGCACGGCCTGACCTTCGGCGAGTTCAACGGGGCCCGTTCGGCCCGGGTGCAGGGCCTCGAAGCCGCCTTCGCCGGCGCGAACTTCGACGCCCGCGCCTCCGGCAACATCCTGCAGGACATGTGGGAGAAGTGGATGTTCATCGCCTCGGCCGCCAGCATGACCTGCCTGATGCGCGCCACCGTCGGCGACATCGTGCAGAGCGGCGGCACCGACGTGGCGGACGCGATGGTGGACGAGTGCGCCGCGATCCTGGCCCACAACGGCTTCGCGCCGCGCCAGGAGTCGCTGGCACGCGCCCATGCGATGCTGAACGCCAGGGGTTCGTCGATGACGGCGTCGATGTTCAAGGACATCGAGCGCGGTGCCGCCATCGAAGCAGATCACATCGTGGGTGACCTGCTGCGCCGCGGTGCCGACGGCGGCGAGCGGGTCACGCCGCTGCGGATCGCCTACGCGCACCTGCTGGCCTACGAAGCCCGGCGCGCGCGGGAAGCGAGCGGCGGCTGATCGGCCACTACTTCAGCCTGCAGAAGGGCCAACCCTCGATGCCGGCCCAGATGCAGGCGCGAATCCATGCGACCACCATCTGCGGGTCCTGGGCTTGCGGCACGGTTGTCATCTTGATCAGCATCACGGCCTCCGTCGCGGTGTGGAGCGAACTCCCATGTGTGAAGGTATAGCGCCGGCGAGGCGTGAGCGGCAGCAGCCGCCAGCCTGAGAGGGCGTGGGCCGCGGCGCGGGCCGGCTGTACGCCGTTGGTCGGTTGCCTGCCGTCGGTCGCGGCTGACAGCCGTCGGACGCCTTCGCCTGCTTCAGCGCCCGGCCCCCGCCACCACGCCCGCGCCGCGCACTTCGAGCCTGATCTCGTCGGCCACCTGGCCGCGTGCATCGACCAGCTGCACCCGGTGCCGGCCGGGCCAGGGCAGCCATTGCGCGCTGGCGCCGCGCGCCAGGGGCTTGCCGTCGATGCGCCATTGCACGCCGCGGCCCTCGGCCTCGAAGCGCACGCGCTGGCGATCCGGCGGGATGTCGGGGTCGAGGGCGAGGATCGTGCCGTCCGCCGGCGCCGTGATGCGCGGCGCCGCCTGTGCCGTCGAGGCCTCGGGCGCGATCGCGAACAGCGGCTGCTCGGTGCCGGCGATGAACCACTCGCTGCGCGCCGCCTCGAGCGCGTCGCCGAAGCGAACCGGCGCCTGCAGCACGCCGGCCGGCGGCGCCGGCGCCCGGCTCGGTTCGCTGCGATGCAGGAAGGCCATCGTCTGGGCCCAGACCGGCGCGGCGCCGCTGGTGCCGCTCACGTCCCACATCGGCGCGCCGCTGGCGTTGCCGACCCAGACGCCGACCGTGTAGCGCGCGGACCAGCCGATCGCCCAGTTGTCGCGCATGTCCTTGCTGGTGCCGGTCTTCACGGCGCTCCAGAAGCGGGTGCCGAGCACGCTGTCGAGGCCGAAGGTGCGGGCACGGGCGTTCGGGTCGGCCAGGATGTCGCCGACGATGAAGGCGGCGCGCGGATCGATGGCCGTGGCCTGGTCCCTGGCCGCGGGAGCTGGCCCGGGCAGGTCGCGGGTGTTGCCGAAGCGTCCGCCGTTGGCCAGCGTCCGGTAGGCGTTGGTGAGCGCCAGCAGCGAGACCTCGGCACTGCCGAGCGCCAGGCTGTAGCCGTAGTAGTCGCCGCTCTGCGCCAGCGGCAAGCCGGCCGCGCGCAACTGGCGCGCGAAGGCCTCGGGCGAGACCATCACCAGCGTGCGCACCGCCGGCACGTTGAGCGAGGCCGCGAGCGCGGTGCGCACCGAGACGTAGCCCTTGAACTGCCGGTCGTAGTTCTGCGGGATGTAGAGGCCGCCGGCGGTGTTGATCTGGGCCGACGAGTCGTCCAAGAGCGAAGCGGCCGTGAGCCTGCGCTCGGCCAGCGCCTGCGCGTACAGGAAGGGCTTGAGGGTCGAGCCCGGCTGCCGCTGCGCGAGCACGCCGTCGACCTCGGCCGCGCGGCTCAGCGTGCCGGACGAGCCGACCCAGGCCAGCACCTCGCCGCTGGCGTTGTCCAGCACCACCAGCGCGCCGTCCTCGACGTTGCGCCCGCGCAGTTCACGCAATTGGCGCTGCAGCGCATCGAGCGCGAAACGCTGCAGCGGCGCCCGCAGGGTGGTGCGCAGCGGCCGGACCGGATGGCCGACTTCCTTCAGCGCCCGGCGTGCCAGGTGCGGCGCGATGCCTTCGCTCGGATCGAAGGCGCGCCGCTGCAGCGCGGCGCTCGCGAACATGTCGAGCGCCGCGCAGTCGGGCTTGGCGCCCGGCTCCATCGCCCGCAGCAGCTCGCAGGCGCGCTGCGCCACCAGCGCGGGCTTGGCGTTGGGCGCGCGCACCAGCGCGGCCGCCACCGCCGCCTCGCGGCCGTCGAGCCCATGCGGCGCCTTGCCGAACAGCGTGCGCGACAGGGCGTCGATGCCGACGATCTCGCCGCGGAAAGGCACGGTGTTGAGGTAGGCCTCGAGGATCTGGTCCTTGCGCCACTGGCGCTCCAACTGCTGGGCGGCGACCGTCTGGCCCAGTTTCTGCGCCAGGCTGCGGCCGCCGCCGGCGCGGCGCAGGTCGTCGTCGAGCAGGCCGGCGAGCTGCATGGTGATGGTCGACGCGCCGCGGGTCCGGGTGTTCCAGAGATTGCCCCAGGCCGCCGCCGACACCGCGCGCCAGTCGACGCCGCTGTGTTCGTAGAAGCGCTGGTCCTCGCTCAGCAGCATCGCGCTGCGCAGGGCTGGCGAGATGTCGGCCAGCACGATCCAGTCGCCGCGCCGCACGCTGGCGTCGGTGCGCACGCGCTGCAGCAGCAGGCCGTCGCGGTCCAGCACGGCGGTGTCGGACGGGCGGAAATCGCGCCGGACCTCGTCGAAGCTCGCGAGACCGGCCCAAGCCGGCGCCGCCAGCAGGACGGCCAGCGCGATGGCGAGCGAGCGCCGGCCGGTCATGCCATCCCGAGCAGGTGCGCCAGCGTGCGTTCGGGGGCGGCGCGCTGCACCGACACGTTGCGCTCCAGCTCGCGCAGGTGCTCGTCCATCAGCCGGGCGGCGCCCTCGGCATCGCCGCGCGCCAGGCAGTCGACGATGCGCTCGTGCTCGTCGTGCTCGCAGGCGGCATTGCCGGGCGGCTCGTACAGCGCGACGATCAGCGAGCAGCGCGACACCAGCTCGGCCAGGTAGCGTTCGAGGATCGGATTGCGCGCCAGGGCGGCCATGCGCAGGTGGAAGGAGCTGGCGAGCCGGGCCCAGGCCGGCTGGTCGAAGCGGTGCATGGCGTCGTGCTCCTGGCGCAACTGCTGGCGCAGCTCGCTGAGGTCGCGCGCGGTGGCGTTCTGGGTCGCCAGCCGCACGACCAGCGTTTCGAGCCCGCGCCGGGCCTCGAAGATCTGCCGCGTTTCCTCGGGCGAGGGCATGGCGATGATGGCTCCGCGGTTGGGCCGAAGCTGCACGATGTAGTCGTGCGCGAGGCGCTGCAGCACACGGCGCACCACCGAGCGGCTGACGCCGAACAGCTCGCACAGAGAGGCCTCGGGCAGCTTGGTGCCGGGCGTCAGGCGCTGGTTCATGACGCTGTCGAAGACCGCGCCGTAGATACGCTGCTCGACGTCGTCGGCGTCTTCGTCGGTGGGGGCCTCGGGTTTCATCACTTGGGTTCCAGCGTTTCCATGTGCCGGCAGATCGCGCCCGGCGTGGTGAACCATAGCTCACCGCGGTCGCGCATGCGCGCCAGGTGGGAGAGCGCGCGGCGCAGGTGGCGCAGCCGGTAGGGCTGGCCGACGATGTAGGGGTGCAGCGCGAGGCCCATCACCAGCGGCTGGCGGCGCGACTGTTCGAGCATCTCGTCGGCGTTGTCGATCACCATGCGGGCGAAGTCCTTGGCGTCCATCTGGCGGGCGATGATCATCGGGATGTCGTTGAGCTCCTGCGGATAGGGCACCGACCACAGGGTGCGGCCGCTGCGCGTGCGCATGCGCAGCGGCTGGTCGTCGTGGCACCAGTTGAGGGTGTAGCCGTAGCCGGCCTCGGCCAGCAAGTCGGGCGTGAGCGGGCTTTCCGAGATCCAGGGCGAGAGCCACCCGGTGGGGGCCTGGCCGCTTTCCAGGCGCATCCGCTCGCGGCAGTCGGCCAGCAGCGCGGCCTCGTCGGCCTCGGCCATGTCGGACTGGCGCTCGGAGTTGCTGTGGCCGTGGCCGATGAGTTCGTCGCCGCGGGCCACCGAGGCGGCGACCAGTTCCGGGCAGTGGTCGTAGAGCGCGGTGTTGAGCAGGGTGCTCGACGGCAGGCCGAGGCTGTCGAACAGCTCGAGGCAGCGCCAGGCACCGACCCGGTTGCCGTACTCGCGCCACGAGAAATTGAGCACGTCCGGGTGCGGATGCACCGGACCGATGCATGCGCCCATGCCCTCGCCGAAGGCGAAATGCTCCAGGTTGAAGCCCAGGTAGACCGCCAGCCGGGCGCCGTTGGGCCAGGCATGGTCGGCGCGCCGCGTGATCGGCAGGTAGTCGAAGCGGCCGTGCGTGGGCAGCGGGCCGAGGTAGCGGGCGTTCATTCGGGATCTCCAGGTCGCGGTGACGCTGTTTGTCTGCAAGTTGTGTGCCGATTGTGAACAATCCATGTTCAGAAATGTGCGCGTGAATTATCGTGAATTGGCGACACTGGCACGGCGCTTGCATTCCGGCGGGAGTCCCATCCACGGAGATTCGCATGTCCCTCTTTGCCCGCCGCACTCTTGTTTCGAGCGCCTGCGCGCTTGCCTTCGCCGCCCTGTGGGGCACTGTCGCCGCTGCCGCCGAGCCGATCAAGATCGGCCTGGTGACCGCGCTCTCGGGCCAGTCGGCCCTCTCCGGCGAGGCGATCTCGCGCGGCCTCCAGCTGGCCATCGACGAGGTCAACGCCAAGGGTGGCCTGCTCGGCGGCCGCCAGCTCGAACTGGTGCGCCGCGACGACGAGGCCAACCCGGCCAAGGGCGTGGTCGCGGCCCGCGAGCTGATCTACAAGGAGAAGGTGGCGGTGCTCTTCGGCGGCCTCGACACGCCGGTCTCGATGGCCATCGTGCCGCTGGCGAACCAGGAGAAGGTGCCCTTCATGGGGCCCTGGGCGGCCGGCACGCCGATCACGAAGAACGGCGCCAATCCCAACTACGCCTTCCGGGTCTCGGCGGTCGACGAGACCGTCGACCGCGCCATGCTGCAGTACGCGCAGAAGACCTTCAAGTCGGCCAAGCCCGGCATGATCCTGGTCAACAACCCGTGGGGCGAATCGAACGAGAAGGGCCTGAAGGCGGCGCTGGCCGAGAAGGGCATCGCGCCGGCCGGCGTGGAGAAGTTCGAGGCCAGCGACCTGGACATGGTGCCGCAGCTCACGCGCCTGAAGGCCGCGGGCGCCGATGCCCTGTTCCTGGTCGCCAACGTCGGGCCGTCGGCGCAGGTGGTGAAGTCGCTCGACCGCATGGGCTGGAAGGTGCCGGTGGTCTCGCACTGGGGCCCCGCGGGCGGCCGCTTCACCGAGCTCGCCGGTCCGAACGCGAAGGACGTGCACTTCGTCCAGACCTACAGCTTCTTCGGCAAGCAGTCGCCGGTCGGCGAGCGCGTGATCAAGTCGCTGGTCGCCAAGTACCTGGCCATCAAGGGCCCGGGCGACATCACGCCGGCGGTGGGCGTGGCCAACGCCTACGACGGCATGCACCTGGCGGCGCTGGCGATCGCGCAGGCCGGCTCGACCGATGGCGACGCGGTGCGCCAGGGCTTCTACAAGATCGCCAGCTACGACGGCCTGATCAAGAGCTACAGGACGCCGTTCACGGCCGCCAACCACGACGCGCTGGGCGCCGACGACTATGTCTGGGCGCAGTTCGTCGACAACCGCATCCTGCCGGTCGGCCTGTCGACCAACTGAGCACGCGGCCGGGACTTCCAAGATGTCGATGTTGTCAGCGCTCCTCGGTGGCTTCGGCCTTGGAAGCATGTACGGGCTGATGGCCCTCGGGTTCTACGTGACTTATGCCGTCTCGGGCACGGTCAACTTCGCGCAGGGCAGCTCGATGATGCTCGGCGCGGTGCTGACCTTCACCTTCGCGCAGACGCTGGGTTGGCCGGTGGCGCTGGCCATCCTGCTGGCGCTGCTCCTGTGCGCGCTGTACGGCCTGGTGGTGGAGTTCCTGGCCGTGCGGCCCTTCGCCAGTCGCGGCTCCAACGCCTGGCTGATCGCCACCGTCGCGCTCGGCATCGTGCTGGACAACGCGGTGCTCTTCACCTTCGGCAAGGAGCCGCGCAGCCTGCCGTCGCCGCTGGCCGTGTCGCCGGTCTCGGTGGGCGAGGTCGGGCTTGGCGTCTACCCGCTGCAGCTGGTGATCCCGGTGGTCGGGATGGCGCTGGCGGGGGCGCTGCACGCGGTGTCGCGCCGCACGCGCTGGGGCGTCGCCATGCTGGCGGTGGTGCAGAACCGCGATGCCGCGCGGCTCATGGGCATTCCGATCCGGCGCGTGGTGGCGCTGGCCTTTGCGCTGTCGGCGGCCTTCGCCGGCGTCGCCGGCGTACTGATCGCGCCGCTCTTCAACGTCAACGCCGACATGGGCACGCTGTTCGGCCTCAAGGCTTTCGCGGTCGCGATCCTCGGCGGCATCACGAGTCCCTGGGGCGTGATGGTGGCCGGGCTGCTGTTCGGCATCCTGGAATCGCTGATCGGCGCCACGCTGGGCTCGAGCTACACCCAGATCCTGAGCTTCTCGCTGGTGATCGCGGTGCTGGCGCTGCGGCCGAACGGGCTGTTCGGCAGCGCGGAGGTGAAGAAGGTATGAGCGTCGTGCTGCCCCTCGTGCAGGTCCCTCCTGCTCCCGCGTCGA
This sequence comes from Variovorax davisae, assembly GCF_030316845.1. Taxonomy (GTDB): domain Bacteria; phylum Pseudomonadota; class Gammaproteobacteria; order Burkholderiales; family Burkholderiaceae_C; genus Variovorax; species Variovorax davisae. The sequence continues at coordinate 152,788 of NZ_JASZYS010000017.1, read as the reverse complement.
ATCGGCTGGGCCTCGGCTCCAGTGGCCAGATCGCGGCCGTGCTGGTGCTGCTGCTGGCCGGCCTCGCGGCCGCGGCCGGCGTCAACGGCTACTACGTCTTCGTGCTGGCCAACGTGGCGCTGCTGGCCATCGTGGGCATCGGCCTCAACGTGCTGCAGGGGCTGACCGGGCAGGTGTCCTTCGGCCACGTGGGCTTCTATGCCATCGGCGCCTACACGGTCGCGATCCTCACGACCCGGGCCGGCTGGAGCTTCTGGGCCGCCTGGCCGGTCGCCGCGCTGCTTTCCGGCGCGATGGGCGCCTTGCTCGCCTTGCCGGCGCTGCGCGTCAAGGGGCCCTACCTGGCGATGATCACGATCGCCTTCGGCTTCATCGTCGAGCACGGCGTGATCGAGATGCGCGATCTCACGGGCGGCCAGAACGGGATCATGGGCCTCACGGCGCCCGCGCTGCCCTTCGCCGCCAGCGGCGAGAAGGCGATGGCGATGCTGGCCATCCTCACCGCCGGGGTCGCGCTGGCGCTGTTCGCCTGGCTCTCGCGCGGCAGCTGGGGCGCGGCCATGCGCGCGGTGCGCGACAGCGAGACCGCGGCCGAGTCGATCGGCATCGATCCGCTGGTGGTCAAGACCGTGGCCTTCGCGGTCTCGGCGGCGGCGGCCGGCATCGCGGGCGGCCTGTTCGCACCGCTGTCGGGCTTCGTGACGCCGAGCAGCTTCGGCTTCGGCCAGTCGATCCTGTTCGTGCTGGTGGTCGTGCTCGGCGGCGCCGGCTCGGTCGCGGGACCGCTGGCCGGCGCGATCATCGTCGCGCTGCTGCCCGAGCTGCTCTCCGGTCTGGAGGAGTACCGCCTGCTGTTCTTCGGCGCCATGCTGCTGGTGGTGCTCTGGGTGGCACCGGAAGGCGCCGTGGGGCTGTGGCGGCGGCTCCTGCCGCGGCCGAAGCGCGCTGGCGGCGCCGCGGCGCCGGCAGTCGAAGCCACCTTGCCCGCCCTGGGCGCGCGGCCTCGCGCCGCCCTGCGGGCCGAGGCGCTGACGATGCAGTTCGGCGGCGTGCGCGCGGTCAACGGCGTCGGCTTCGACACCGCGCCGGGCCGCATCACCAGCCTGATCGGGCCCAACGGGGCCGGCAAGACCACCGTGCTCAACATGTTGAGCGGCTTCTACAAGCCCACCGGCGGCCTGTTCAGGCTTGGCGACGAGATCCTGCAGGGCCTGGGCTCGCACGCGATCGCCCGCCGCGGCGTGGCGCGCACCTACCAGAGCTCGCAGCTGTTCGGCAGCCTCGGCGTGGAAGACAACGTGCTGCTGGCGCTGCACCGCGGCGCGCTCGGCGGGCTCTTCGGCGCCGGTGCCTTCGCCGCCCCGGCGCAGCGGGCGCGGGCCCGTGCGCTGCTGGCCTTCTGCGGCTATCGCGGGCCGGGCGACACGCCAGCCGCCGATCTCGCGCATGTCGACCGGCGCCTGGTCGAGATCGCGCGGGCGCTGGCGACCGAGCCGCAGGTGCTGCTGCTCGACGAGCCCGCGGCCGGCCTCTCGCGCGAGGACAAGGACCGCCTGGCGGTCCTGCTGCGCCAGATCGCCGAGGCCGGCGTCGGCGTGCTGCTGGTCGAGCACGACATGGAGCTGGTCATGGGCATCTCCGACCGGGTGGTGGTGCTCGACGCCGGCCAGCTGCTCGCGACCGGCGCGCCGGCCGAGGTGCAGGCCGATCCCCGCGTGCGCCAGGCCTATCTCGGCGAGGCGCTGGCGGCGCCCGAGGCGGTGCGCCTGCGGCCCGCGCCCGGCATGGCCGGGGAGATGCTCGGGGTCGGCGCGCTGGTGGCGGGCTATGGCGCCGAGCCGGTGCTGCATGGCATCGACCTGCAGGTGCGAGAAGGCGAGGTGGTGGCGCTGCTGGGGGCCAACGGGGCCGGCAAGTCGACGCTGATGCGTTCGCTGGCCGGCCTGCATCGGCCGGTGCAGGGCGGCATCCATCTGCAGGGGCACGAGCTCGGCGCGCTGGCGGCCGAGCTGATCGTCCGGCGCGGGCTGGTGCTGGTGCCCGAGGGCCGGCAGGTGTTCGCGGAGCTCAGCGTGCTCGACAACATCCGCCTCGGCGCCTTCCGCCAGCCGCAGGATCGGGAGGCGCGCGTCGAAGAGATGTTCGCCCGCTTCCCGCGCCTGCGCGAGCGGCAGCAGCAGCGCGCCGGGCTGCTGTCGGGCGGCGAGCAGCAGATGCTGGCGATCGCGCGCGGCCTGATGGCGCGGCCGCGCATCCTGCTGCTCGACGAGCCCTCGCTCGGCCTGGCGCCCAAGGTGATCGCCGAACTGTTCGCGGCCCTCGACGGCCTGCGCGCCGAGGGCATGACCATTCTGCTGGTCGACCAGATGGCGAGCCTGGCGCTCGCGCTGGCCGATCGCGCCTACGTCATCGAGGGCGGGCGCATCGTGGCCCAGGGCACGGCGGCACAGATCGCCGGCGACGATGCGCTGGCCCGGGCCTATCTGGGCGTGGACGGCGCCGAGGTGCACATCCGGTAACGGACTTCACGCTTCTGCGTGCTGCCGATGCGGGGCCGACACCGGTGCGCTCGACGATGGAATCTCCAACCCAAGGAGATCTCGATGAAGCGCCTCGCACTCGTTCTCGCTGCCCTGACGCTGTCGGGCTGCATCGTCGCGCCCTACGACAACTACCGCCCGCCGCCGCCGCGGGGTGGCGTCTACATGGACCGCGATCGCGACCGCGACGGCGTGCCCAACCGCTACGATCGCCGCCCCAACGATCCGTACCGCTATTGAGGCCGGCGGCTCACACCGGGCGCCGGGCCAGCAGGGCCCAGACGCCGGCGGCCGACAGCAGCGACCCGCCGGCGAGGTTGAAGCGCCGCTGCGCCCGCGGCGAGGCCAGCAGGCGCCGCGCCGAACCCGCGAACACCGCATACAGCGTGGCGTTGAGCGCGGCCATGCAGACGAAGGTCAGGGCCAGCACCCACAGCTGTTGCGTCACGCCCGCGCGCGGATCGATGAACTGCGGCAGGAAGGCGACGAAGAAGACGATGCCCTTGGGATTGAGCGCAGTCACGAGGTAGGTGTTGGCGAACAGCCGCCAGCGCGAGCCGGGCGCGGCCGGCGCCGCCAGCACGGCCGGCGAGATGCCGGCGCGCAGCAGCTTGATGCCGAGGTAGAGCAGGTACAGGCCGCCGACCCACTTGATGGCGGTGAACCAGAAGGCCGAGGTCGCGAGCAGGGCGCCGAGGCCCAGCAGCGAGACGACCAGCGCGGTCGAGTCGCCGAGCGCGACCGCCGCCACCAGCGGCAGGTTGGCGCGCTTGCCGTGCGCCACCGAATAGCTGATGACCGTGAGGATGGTGGGCCCGGGAATGATCAGCAGCACCGCCGATGCGGCGACGAAGGCGAGCCAGAGCTGGAGGGACATGACGAGGTGTTCCTTGGTGTCGAATGGTCGAATGGTCGAATGGTCGAATGGTGCCTTCAATCCGGAGGCGGTGCTGCGAGTGCGCCTATCGTTCGAGGCGCTCGAGGATGACTTCCCACAGCGCCTTGGGCTGCTGATAGCGCTCGACGACCTGTTCGTCGGCGCTGAGCAGGCGCCAGCCCGAGGCGAACAGCCGGTCGACCGCGGCGCGGTCGAAGAAGCGCTTGGGGATGCCGTCCACCAGGTAGAAGTTGTCGGCGCCCGCTTCGAGGTCGCGGCGGGCACCGTGATGGAAGTCGCGGGTCGAGTTGAGCCGGCACAGCAGCAGGCCGCCGGGCCGCAGCTGCCCACAGATGCGCTCGACCAGTGCCAGCGTCTCCGGCCAGTCGAAATAGTGCAGCGAGAGGCTGGCGACCACCACGCCGACCGTGCCGGCGGCCAGCGGAAAGGGCGCGCGGATGTCCTGGCAATGGAACGCCGCCGTGGGCACGCGGGCGCGGGCCTCCTCGATGGCGTCGGCGCTGAGGTCGATGCCCACCACCCGCAGGCCCGCCGCGGCCAGCGTCCGGGTGTCGCGGCCGCTGCCGCAGCCGAGTTCGAGGATCGCCGCGCCATCGGCGTGCGCCACCACCTGCGGCAGCCAGCGGTCGAGCCAGGGGTCGGTCGGTGTCTTCGGGCTATGCATCCATGACCAGTTGCGTCTGCGTGACCACCGCGCACAGCTTGCCTTCGGCCGAGCGGATCGTGGTCTGCCACACCATCGTGGTCCGGCCCCGGTGCAGCGCCACCGATTCGCCAACCACCGTGGTGTCGACGCGCGCCCCGCCGATGAACTTGGTGCTGGAGTCGGTGGTGGTGGTGCGCTTGCCCGGTGGCAGGTTGAGGAGGGTGCCGACGGCGCCCAGGGTGTCGGCGAAGGCCATCGAGGCGCCGCCGTGCAGGATGCCGCCGGCGGTGCAGAGGTCGGCCCGCACGGGCAACTCCGCAACGACGCGGTCGGGCGCCAGCGTGACCAGGCGAACGCCCATCAGGCCCGGGAACAGCGGTTCGAGGAGTCGCTGCAATTGTTCGACGGTCGGCATCTTCAAGCCTGGGTGCCGAAGCGAACGGCGGTCCGTGCGCGGGCGCGCGCGGCCTCGATCTCGCGATCGCGCGGATCGGCCGTGGTCACCAGCGATTCGATCAGCGCCCGGGCCGCGGCCGTGACGTCTTCGACCGCGCGATCGAAGGCCGCCTCGTTGGCCTTGGACGGGCGGGCGAAGCCGCTGAGCTTGCGCACGAACTGCAGCGATGCCGCACGCATTTCCTCTTCGGTCGCCGGCGGCTCGAAGTTGAACAGGGTCTTGATACTTCTACACATCATGTCTCCATGCGAGAGGGTCGATCGCGCAGTGTGCGCAAGATCGAGCGCGAGCTCAACCCTGGCGCCGCGCTACTTCGCCGCCTCCACCTTGACCCGCGCGTTCGGCATCTCGCCGAACATCTCGGGCGCATACAGCGCCTCGACCCGGCTCGGCGGCAGCGCGAAGTCGCCGACGTTGTTGAGGCGCAGCGTGTATTCCATCTTCACCACCCCCTTGGGCAGGTATTCGTAGTAGCTCCGGAAGGCCTCGAAACTGCGTTCCTCGAAGGCCGGCCAGCCGCTGCCCGAGCGCTTCTCGCCCTGGGTGGCGATCTGCGAGTCGCGGCCCAGGCCGCCGCCGAGGATGGTGGCGCCGCCGGGGATCGGGTCGGTGATCGCGACCCAGGTCATGTCGGCGCTGGCGTTGACTTCGAGGCTTACGCGCAGCACGTCGCCGCGCGTGAAGACGCCCGCCACGGCCTGCTCGACCGGCGTCACGGTCTTCCTGATCGCATAGCCGGCCGCGAAGGGTTCCTTCAGCGGCACCGCGGCCAGCGACTGCAGCGTGAGCCAGGGCTTGCCGCTGCCGCTTTGCGTGACCAGCAGCGTGTCGCGCCCGCCGGCGGCCGGCCATGGCACGAACATCGTGTTGTTGCGCAGCATGCCGGGCGACGCCGGTGCGCCGAAGGCGCTCGCCTGGTTCGGCGCGCCGCCGGGGTCGCCGACCTTGACCGGCTCGACCTTGCGCCAGTCGACCTGGGCCTTGGCCGTGCCCAGGGTGGCCGCCGTGATGCCGCTGACCGGCGCGCTTTCGAAGCGTTTCGAGAATTTCTCCAGCGCCAGGCCGCCCCACAGGTTGGCGGTGGTGGTGCGCCAGGCGCCGTTCTGCTGGCGGCCGATGAAGCCGTTGGCCAGCTTGCCGATGTCGTCCTTCCATGCCGGATCGTCCTGCACCGCCAGCAGCAGCCGCGCGCTGTTGACGTCGCCGTTGGCCATGAGCCACCACCAGTTGTCGTCCTGCTCGGTGCTGAAGCCGAGGCGCGTGCCCTGGAAGCTCAGGCGCGCCCTGAGCACGTTGTTCGCTTCGTCCAGGCGCTGCTGGCGCTGCGGTACGTCCGCCACCCGCCGCAGGATCTGCAGCCAGTCGATCAGCGCGCTGGTCGGCCACTGGTTGGGGGCGATGGTGATGCTGCCGGTCATGCGGCCCTGGGCCTTGCCGTAGCGCGACAAGGCCTCGAGCGCGGCCAGCTTGCGCACGTCGAGGTCCTTGCGCGGGCTCCAGAACTCGCGCTGGATGCGGCCTTCGACGAAGGCGATCAGGCCCTGCATCATCGGTGCACTCGCCGTCTCGGGCAGGGCGAAGGCCGGGTCGAGCGCGGCCGCCTCGTGGGTCGATGCCAGCAGGTAGGCGGTCAGGATGTCGCTGCCGCGATTCGCTTCGCCATCGCGCGGCGGGAAGTAATTGGCCAGGCCGTCGCCGTCGAGGTAGGTCGGCAGCTGCGCCACCACCGCCTGCCAGCCCTTGCCGTCGCGCAGGCCGATCGACTTGCTGGCCTTCTGTTCCAGGCAGGCATAGGGGTAGGCCGCGAACCAGTCGCGCACGCCGGTCAGGCCTTCGGCCAGGCGCGGCTGCAGCGACATCCGCAGGCCGCCGCGGCCGGGCAGGGCGTCGGCCGGCGGGCCGACGTCGAGCGTGAACGGGCCGTCGAGCTGCACCAGTGTCGCCTGCTGCACCGTCAGCGGCACCGCCGGCAGGATGCGCTGGCGCACCTTGAGCGCATCGCGGGCGCCGCCGAGCGTGTCGCGGGCCTCGATCTCCCAGAGGATCGCCTCGGCCCGGGTCTGCGCCAGCTGCGCCGGCGCCGTCACCGTCCAGGCCAGCTCGCGCGCTTCGCCGGCCGGGATCTCGACCGTCTGCGGTGCCAGCGTGAGCAGGGTCGCACGCGGCGTGGCTTCGACCTTCATCGCGCTGGTCGTGGTGTTGCGCAAGGTGAGCTGGGCCCGGAACTGGTCGTCCTCGCGCACCAGCGGCGGCAGGCCGCTGATGATCTGCAGGTCCTGCGTGGCGCGGATCGAGGCCTGGCCGGTGCCGAAGAGCCCGGTGCCGGCGTCGGCCACCGCGACGATCCGGAACGTCGTCAGCGCATCGTTGAGCGGCACCGTCAGCGTCGCCTGGCCGTTGGCATCCAGCACCACGGCCGGCTTCCACAGCAGCAGGGTGTCGAGCAGCTCGCGGGTCGGGCTCTTGCCGCCGCCGCCGCCCGCGGGCACGGCCTTGCGGCCGTAATGCCGACGGCCGACGATCTCCATCTGTGCGGTCGAGGTGCCGACGCCCCAGCTGCGCCGCTGCAGCATGGCCTCGAGCAGGTTCCAGCTGTCGTTGGGCAGCAGTTCGAGCAGCGCCTCGTCGACCGCCGCCACCGCCACCTCGGCGCCGGCCGCGGGCTTGCCGTCGGGCAGCCGGCCGCTGATCGTGATCTGCGCCTGGCTGCGCACCGGGTAGGCCGGCTTGTCGCTCGCGACCTTGACGTCGATGCGGTGCGACTGGGTGCCGACGCGGATCTCGGCCAGTCCGAACCGGTAGGCCGGCTTGCTCAGGTCGACCAGGGCGGTCGGCGCCACGTATTCCTTGCCCTCGTACCAGAAGGCGGTCCACCATTCGCGCGGCGCGCGGAAGCCCCAGGTGAAGAAGCTGTACCACGGCACGTCGCGCAGCCGCCCGCGCAGCGCCAGCACGCTGACGTAGACGTTGGGTCCCCACTCGGGCTTGACCTGCAGGGTCACGGTCGGGTCCTGGCCGTTGAGCTGCACCACGTGGGTCTCGATCACGCCTTCGCGCTCGACCGAGACCAGCGCGGTGGCGAAGCGGAACGGGCTGCGGACCTGGAACCGGGCAACCTCGCCGGGCTGGTAGCTCTTCTTCTCGGGCAGCACGTCGATGCGGTCGTGGTCGTCGCCGCCGAACCAGAGCTCGCCCTGGCGCGTGACGTAGACCGAGCTCGCGGCGCGGCTGTCGCGGCCGTCCTTGTCGGTGGCGCTGGCGATCAGCTCGACCTGCCCCGGCTCCTTGAGCTCGACCTCGCACAGCAGCAGGCCGCGGGCGTCGCTCTTGCCGCTGCAGATGGTGCCGATCTCCTTCACCTCGGTCTTGTTGTCGTAGGTGTAGAAGCCGCCCACCATGCGCTTGCGGCTGGTGGTCGTGATGCGGGCGATGGCGCGCACGTTGAGCGTCACGCCTTCCTGCGGCTTGCCCGCCAGGTCGAGCGCCAGCGCCTGGAATCGGAGCTTCTGGCTGGCCGACACCCAGCCTTCGGTCTTGATGCCGGCGACGACCGTGGCCGGCCACAGCGTGTGGGTGCTGCGCAAGGTCTGCACCTCGCCGTTGGGGTCGGCATAGCTGGCTTCGAGCAGCAGTTCGCGCGGGCTGGCCTTGGCGACCGGAATCTTGTCGATCGTGAGCCGGCCGGCGCCTTCGCGGTTCAGCGTCAGGGGGAGCTTGTCGGCGATCACGCGCGGATCGTCGGCGGCCTCGTCGCCTTCCTTGCTGGGGGGAGCGAAGCTGAAGGCGTCGAAGTCGGGGAAGGCCGGCTGCTTGCCGCGCACCAGCGCCGACACGCGCACCGGCAGCGCCGCCGCCCCGCCGCCCGCCACGTAGTTGATCTGCAGGTCGACCGGCAGCGCGCCGATGGCCACCAGCGGCTTGCTGTCGCTCGGCCCGATCCGGCCCTCGAGCACCGGCAGGCGGAACTCCTCGACCCGGAACTGCCCGCTGGCGTAGCTGCCCGGACCGCCTTCCTCGGCGCTGGCGCCGCCCGCCTTGCCGCTTCTCAGCTCGACCTGGTAGATCCCGAGCTTGGCCGCCGGCGGCACGGCGAAGCTGCTTTCGCTGCTGAGCCCGCCGGTGGCGGTCTTGCGCCACTGGAGCGGCTGGGTGAACTGCTGGCCGCTGCCGGCATGGGTGACGACCAGCTGATCGGGCAGCGACTCGGGCAGGCCGAAGCCCTTCTGGGTCTGGCTGCGGATCAGGTGCTTCATCGACACCGTCTCGCCGGCGCGCAGCAAGGTGCGGTCGAACACCGTGTGGGCGATGCGGTCGGGCTGCGCTTCGAGGCTGGTCGGCACGTTGAAGCGCCAGGGCTCGATGCCGCGCTGCCAGTCGCTCCAGGTGAAGGCCAGGTCCTCGACGCCTTGCGCGTCCTTGGCGCGGGCGCTGACGAAGTAGGCGCCGGCCTCGTAGTCGTCGTCGCTGGCGCAGGAGGGCGCGTCGGGCGAAATGCCGGTCAGCGTCACGAGCCCCTTGGCGTCGGTGGTGCCTCTTGCCACTTCGTGGCCATCGCAGGCCGACACGCGCACTGCGGCGTTGGCGACCACGCTGCCCTTGTCCAGCGTCGTGACCCAGGCCACCGCGTTCTCGCGGCCGAGCTTGAAATGCACCGCCAGGTTGGTGGCCAGCGCGGTGGTGCGCACGTACATCGTGCGGCCGCTGCCGTAGCGTTCGTCGAGCAGCGCATCGCCGAGCTTCTGCGAGGCGATCTCGAGCACGTGGAAGCCGGGCGTCAGCGGGATGCCGACGACCTCGAAGGGCCGCGGGTCGCCGCCGTCGGTCTTCGGCATGTCCAGGGTGCGCACGCCGGCCTGGCCGCCGAGCAGCGACACCATGCGGGTCTGGATGCTGTCGCGCTCGTCCTTGTCGATCACCTTCGGCAAGGCGCCCTTGACGTCGCGTGCGGCCAGCTTGCGCGAGACGTTGTAGTTGTCGTAGCGGCGCACCTTGCGGAACCAGGCAATGATGTCGGCGTCGCTCTTCGGATTCAGGTCGCTCACCTGGCCGGGCGCCGCGCCCAGGGTCAGCGCCTGCACCTGCAGCGCCGGCTCGACCCGGCGCACCGTGACCGGCATCAGCGCCACGCCGCCGGGCTCGGCCAGCCGCTCGACCACGCCGAAGGGCGAGGCGGCGAACTTGGCCAGCGGCGGCATCAGGCCGGTCGCGACCTTGAGCGGGAAGCTGTCGGGCGCGGCCAGCGGGCGGCCCGAGGCATCCTCGAACTTCGGCGGCAGCGTGATGGTGAACGGCGTCTGTTCGGCGAAGGGCCCGGCGAAACTCAGCGACTCGACCACCCCATCGTCGTCCCGGGCGGCGTTGTCGTCGAACTGCGGCTTGAAGGACTTGCCGGCGCCGGCCAGCGTGATGGCCGCGGCCAGCTTGCGCGCCACCGGCGCATTGAAGCGCAGCACCATCGGCTTGAGCGGCAGGCAGGCCGACTGGGCGTTCTCGCGCTCGCAGCTGAACGAGACCGCGAAGGGCTCGCGCACATCGAAGTTGAGCCGCCGCTCGACGTTGTTGACCACGCCCGAGGGCGTGGCGACGCCCTTGCCGTAGACCAGCTGCACCCGGCTGGCCGGCGGCAGCGTGCGGTTGCACTGCAGGGTCAGGAAGCGCTGCGGCGCCCGCTCGGCGTCCTTGTCGCGCCCGAGCGCCTTGAGCAGGGCGGCGCGCTGGTCGCCGCCGACCTGCCGGACCGGGATGCGCTCGCCGATGCCGCCGGCGGCGCACCAGACGTTCTCCTGCACGCTCTCGGGCGTGGCGGGGCCGTTGAGCTCGAGCATGAAGACCTGCTGCTCGTCGATCTTGCCGTAGCTGGGCTGCCAGTTGCGGATGAAGGGGCCGCCGCTGTTGAAGCGCCAGCTCTCGGGTCCGGTCAGCGCGGCGCCGGTGGCCGACTGGAAGCCGGCCACCGGCGTCACCGTGCAGCGCACGCCCGGCGGCAGGTCGTTGTCGAAATCGAAGACCCATTGGCGGTCGCCGGTCCAGCGGCCGCTGCCCTTGCCGGCCTCGGCGTCGGCGCAGGCGACGGCCAGCGGGGCCGGCGCCTTGGGGTCGCCGAAGCGCACCGCGGGCTGGTCGAATTTGGCGACCACCTGGCGCACCCGCGAGACTTCGCCCTGCGGCGTCAGGCTGGTGATCTGCAGCGCATGGGCCGCGCCCGCGGCCAGGAAGACGCTGGCAGCCAGCAGGAAGGCGGGTGTCGTTCGGCTCAAGTTTTTTCTCTCCATCCGGTCCGTAGCGCGTCGAGCGTAGCCCATTTGCCCCTGGGCGGCGCCCGGCCCGAGGCCCGTTCCTTACAATTCGGGGCTCGTCGTGCGGGTCTCGCGCGTACCGCTCACAGATCACGTCGACCGATGAAACGCTACTGGGAAATCGATGCATTGCGCGGGCTCATGCTCGTGCTGATGACCGTCACCCACCTGCCGACCCGGCTGACCGACCCGCTCGGACAGCCCTTCGGCTTCGTGTCGGCGGCCGAGGGCTTCGTGCTGCTGTCGGCCTTCGTCTCCGGCCTGGTCTACAGCCGCATCGCGCGGACCCAGGGCGTCGATTCGATGCGGCGGGCCTTCTGGCGCCGCGCGCTCAAGGTCTACCTGAGCCAGGCCGCGACCTTGCTGTTTCTCTTCACGGTGATTTCTGCCGTGGGGCTGCGGATCGATCAGCCGGCGGTCAAGAATCTTCTGTCGTTCTATCTGGCCAATCCGCACGAGGGCTTCCTCTACTCGCTGCTGCTGATCTACGAGCCGGCGCTGCTCGACATCCTGCCGATGTACATCTTCTTCATGCTGCTGAGCCCCTGGGTGCTGGCCTTCGCGCTGCGCCACGGCTGGACCGGCGTGATGGTGGCCAGCGCCAGCCTGTGGGCGCTGGCGCAGTTCGGGCTCAGCGAATGGCTCTACGGCCAGACCGTGCGCCACACCGGCCTGGCGGTGCCGTTCCACGAGATGGGCGCCTTCAACGCCTTCGCCTGGCAGTTCCTCTGGTTCGCCGGCCTCTGGATCGGCGCCGGCCGCAACGCGCCCGGCGCGCAGCCGCTGCGCTTTCCGCCCTGGCTGGTGCTGCTCGCCGGTGCGGCGGCGCTCTACGGCTTCTGGTGGCGGCACCACGGCATCAACGGCCAGGCGCCCTTCGGCGGCGATGTCGAGCTGAACCTGCTGTTCGACAAGTGGCAGCTCGGGCCGCTGCGGCTGGTCAACCTGGCGGTGCTGGGCATCGTGGCGGTCCGCTTCGGGCCGGCCTTCATGCGGCGCATTCCCCGCCTGCAGTGGCTGGAGGACCTGGGCAGCGCGTCGCTGCCGGTCTTCTGCGCCCATCTGGTGGCGGTGCTGCTGGTGCTGGCGGTCTACGGCGACAGCCAGACGGCGCGGCCTTGGTGGGGCGATGTGCTGCTGCTGGCGGCGGTGTTCGGCTGGCTCTACGGCGTCGCCCGGACCACGCTGTGGTGGGACGGGCGGCAGAAGCCGCCGGCCCTGCCGCTATCGGGTGCCCTGGGCGACTGAGGTCCCGGCGGGCGGCGTTTGCTGCAGGTGCGAGGCGATCACCGACTGCCAGAGCCGGTAACCCTCGTCGTTGAGGTGCAGCCGGTCGCCGCGGAACAGCTCCGGCCGCGGCCGTCCGTCGGCCGCCAGCATCGGCGTGAAGACGTCGATGTAGTCGCTGTTGGGCAGCCGCTTCAGGTAGGCGCCGATCACGTTGTTGGTTTCGCGGATGCCGGGCAGCAGCTTTTCGCGCGAGGGGCTGGGCTTGACCGAGATGTAGGCGATGCGGGTGTCGGGCAGGGCCGCGCGCACGGTGCTGGCGAACTGGGCGAAGCTTTCGAGCACCTGCAGCGGCGTGCGGCCCTCGGCCAGGTCGTTGTCGCCGGCATAGACCAGGACCAGCCGCGGCTGGTAGCGCACCACCAGCTCGGACGCGAACAGGCTGCAGTCGGCCATGGTCGAGCCGCCGAAGCCCCGGTTGACGATCACCGGCTGCTGGCTGAAATCCTGCGCCAGCCGCGACCACATGCGGATCGTGGAACTGCCGACGAAGACCACGCCGCCGGGCTCGGGCAGCCGTTCGCGGTCGGCCGCGGCGAAGGCGGAGAGGTCTCCCTGCCAGCGGGCGCGCGCGGCGCTGTAGGCGGGGGAGGGGGCGGCCGCGGGCGACAGCGCCGAGCCGCCGCCGGGCAGCGGCTCGGCCTGGGCCGCCAGCGCGCCCGCGAACGCGAGGGAGAAAAGGGCAAGGCGGGCAGCAGCTTTCATCGACACCATCAGGAAGCAACGTTCTTCGACCGGAAAGCGTTGGCAGCTTCCTGCCCACGCGGCCGCAAATGGTAACGACTCGTCAGCCCGCCCCGTTCACTGGCTGTTGCGGCCGATGCCCTGGTAGACGATGCCGGCGTCCTTCATGGTGCCCGGCTCGTAGAGATTGCGGCCGTCGAAGACGACCGGTGTCTTCATGAGCGCCTTGAGCCGTTCGAGGTTCGGGCTGCGGTAGGCCTTCCATTCGGTGACGATGATCAGCGCATCGGCCCCGGCCAGGGCCTCCATCGGGTCCTTGGCGGCGACCAAGCGGACGTTGTCGAGCAGCTCGGGCGCATCGGCGAAATCGAGCTCCAGCACGCGCCGGGTCTCCTCGATCGCGATCGGATCGTGCGCCACCACCCTTGCGCCGGCGCGCAGCAGCACGTCGAGCACGACCCGGCTCGGCGCCTCCCGCATGTCGTCGGTGTTGGGCTTGAAGGCCAGCCCCCAGAGCGCGAAGCTGCGCCCGGCGAGGTCGGTGCCGAAGCGCGCCAGCACCTTGTTGGTCAGCACGTTCTTCTGCTCGTCGTTGACCGCCTCGACCGCCTCGAGCACCCGCAGCGCCTGGCCGTTGTCGCGGGCGATCCGGGTCAGCGCCTGGATGTCCTTCGGAAAGCAGCTGCCGCCGTAGCCGGTGCCGGCGTACAGGAAGCTGTAGCCGATCCGCGGGTCGGAGCCGATGCCCTGGCGCACCGCCTCGATGTCGGCGCCGACCCGGTCGGCCAGGTTCGCCAGCTCGTTCATGAAGCTGATGCGGGTGGCCAGCATCGCGTTGGCCGCGTACTTGGTGAACTCGGCCGAGCGCACGTCCATGACGCGGGTGCGCTCGTGGTTGCGGTTGAAGGGCGCGTAGAGCCGGCGCATCCAGGCCAGCGCCTCGCGGCCGTTGTCGTCGTCGCTGTAGCCGATCACGATCCGGTCGGGCCGCATGAAGTCCTCGACCGCCGCGCCTTCCTTCAGGAACTCGGGGTTGCTGACGACCGAGAACCGGAGGTCGGAGCGGCCGCGCCGGTCGAGCTCCTCCTGGATCACGGCCGTCACCTTGTCGGCCGTGCCCACGGGCACGGTCGACTTGTCGACCACGACCTTGAAGCCGTCCATGTAGCGGCCGATGTTGCGCGCCGCGGCCAGCACGTACTGGAGGTCGGCGCTGCCGTCCTCGTCGGGCGGCGTGCCGACGCCGATGAACTGGACGTCGCCGAAGGCCACCGAGGCCTCGACGTCGGTCGAGAAGGTCAGCCGCCTGGCCGCCACGTTCGATTCCACGACGGCTTCCAGGCCGGGCTCGTAGATCGGGATGCGCCCGGCGTTGAGGGTGGCGATCTTGCTGGCGTCGACGTCGAGGCAGAAGACGTTGTTGCCGATGTCCGCCAGGCAGGCGCCGGTCACCAGGCCGACATAGCCCGTGCCGATGATCGTGATGTTCATGGGGTCAGGCCGACTTGGGTTCCGAGAGAATCTGGTCGAAGTAGGCGATGGTCTTCTTCAGGCCTTCTTCGAGCTGCGTGCGCGGCGCCCAGCCGCCGAGCTCCTGCTGCGCCAGCGAGATGTCGGGCCGGCGCTGCTTGGGATCGTCGGCGGGCAGCGGCTGCCTGACCAGCTTGCTCTTCGAGCCGGTGAGCGCGATCACCTTGTTGGCCAGCTCCAGCATCGAGAACTCGCCCGGATTGCCGATGTTGATCGGGCCCGGCATCTCGTCGCCGGTGGCCATCATGCGCAGCATCGCTTCGAGCAGGTCGTCGACGTAGCAGAAGCTGCGCGTCTGCTGGCCATCGCCGTAGATCGTGATGTCCTCGCCCCTCAGCGCCTGGACGATGAAGTTCGACACCACGCGGCCGTCGTTCATGTGCATGCGCGGCCCGTAGGTGTTGAAGATGCGCACCACCTTGACGCGCAGCTGGTGCTGGCGGTGGTAGTCGAAGAACAGCGTTTCGGCGCAGCGCTTGCCTTCGTCGTAGCAGCTGCGCAGGCCGATCGGATTGACACGGCCCCAGTAGGACTCGACCTGCGGATGGATCTCCGGGTCGCCATAGACCTCGCTGGTGGAGGCCTGCAGGATCTTGGCCCGCACCCGCTTGGCCAGGCCGAGCATGTTGATGGCGCCGTGCACGCTGGTCTTGGTGGTCTGCACCGGATCGTGCTGGTAGTGGATCGGCGAGGCCGGGCAGGCGAGGTTGAAGATCTCGTCGACTTCCACGTAGAGCGGGAAGGTCACGTCGTGGCGCATCAGCTCGAAGCGCGGATGGTCGAGCAGGTGCTCGACGTTGCGCTTGGTGCCGGTGAAGAAGTTGTCGACGCACAGCACGTCGTGGCCCTGCTCGATCAGGCGGTCGCACAGGTGGCTGCCGAGAAAGCCGGCGCCGCCGGTGACCAGCATTCGTTTGGAGGCGTTGTATTTGCGCATGCGAGAGTCACTCCCTGTGAAGTCAGTTCGATGGGTGTTGATGGCGTTGCTCGTACATCTTCGCGTCGACCAGCATGCGAAACCACAAGGCCTGGAAAAAGGCGAAGTAGAAGCCTGTGGTGCCGTCCAGGAAGCCGAGCCGGAAGACGTAGCGGTAGACGAAATAGCCGAGCGAGCGGACCCCGGTCGGCAGCTTGTAGTAGAGCTCCTTGATGAAACGGGTGCGTTCGCGGGCGTCGCCCATGAGGCGCGGCTGCAGCACATTGTCGCCGGCGACGCGGGGGCCGAGCTTCTCCTTGGCCTCGGCATCGCTCCAGCGGTTGTGGCTGGCGATCCAGTCGGCCAGGCGGGCGGAGTTCTTGTCGTGCATGAAGCCGTCGAGGCGGCCCGGTTTCGCGCTGCTGATGAAGTGCTGGTCGTAGAGCCGCGATTCGCAGCGGCCCAGGCCCGAACGGAACAGCCGCAGGTGCCACGGATTGACGCCGCTGAAGCGCAGCATCTTGCCCATGAAATAGTCGCGGCGCCGGATCAGGTAGGCATCGAAGGCGGGCTGGCCGGCCAGCACGGCACCGATTTCGGCCACCGCGCGGTCGTCGAGCACCTCGTCGGCGTCGAGGTGGAGCTGCCAGTCGCAGCTGCCCTCGACCTGGGCGATGGCCCAGTTGCGCTGGTCGCTGTAGTTGGAGAACGGGCGCTGCAGGACGGTGCAGCCCAGCGCCTCGACGATCGCGGGGGTGCCGTCCGACGAATGCGAGTCGACCACGACGATGTGGGGGCTTGCCTTCTTCGCCCGCGCCACGGTCTCACGAATGATCGAGGCGGAGTTGAAGGTCAGGATGACGATGACGCAGCGGTGTTTTTCCATGGAGTTCGGCGCTCGGGAGCCGCTTCGAAGACAGGGTTCACCCGAATTCGTAAGCGCGAAGCATGCCAAACTTTAGCACTACATTCTTACATTTGGGAACATAACTGAGGGTCGACGGCCTCCGTCCGTCGGTCTATGGCGCCAGGACTTCACGGTTTGGCCCTTGAGGCGGTGCGTGTCAGGCCAGCCTTGCCTGGTGCCGGGCGATCTGCTGGCGCACCTGCGCCGGCGCCGTGCCGCCGAGGATGTTGCGGGCGTTGAGCGAGCCGCGCAGGCTCAGCACGCCGTAGACATCCTTCTCGATGGTCGGGTTGAAGCTCTGCAGCACGGCCAGCGGCAGCTCTGACAGGTCGACCTGGTGCGAGATCGCCGCCTTGACCGCATGCGCCACGGTTTCGTGGGCGTCGCGGAAGGGCAGGCCCTTCTTGACCAGATAGTCGGCCAGGTCGGTGGCGGTGGCGTAGCCGCGCAGCGCGGCCTTTTCCATCGCCTCGGGCTTGACCGTGATGCCGCCGACCATCTCGGCGAAGATCCGCAGCGTGTCCTTGAGCGTGTCGACGGTGTCGAACAGCGGCTCCTTGTCTTCCTGGTTGTCCTTGTTGTAGGCCAGCGGCTGGCCCTTCATGAGCGTGATCAGCGCCATCAGGTGGCCGACCACGCGGCCGGTCTTGCCGCGCGCCAGTTCGGGCACGTCCGGGTTCTTCTTCTGCGGCATGATCGAACTGCCGGTGCAGAAGCGGTCGGCGATGTCGATGAAGCCGAAGGACTGGCTCATCCACAGCACCAGCTCCTCGCTCAGCCGGCTGATGTGGACCATGGCGAGCGAGGCGGCGGCCGTGAATTCGATCGCGAAGTCGCGGTCGCTGACCGCGTCCAGGCTGTTCTGGCACACCCCCTCCATGCCCAGCGCCCGGGCCACCGCCTCCCGGTCCAGCGGGTAGCTGGTGCCGGCCAGCGCGGCGGCCCCCAGCGGCAGCCGGTTCACGCGGCGGCGGACGTCGACCAGGCGCTCGGCGTCGCGGGAGAACATCTCGACGTAGGCCAGCATGTGGTGGCCGAAGCTCACCGGCTGGGCCACCTGCAGGTGGGTGAAGCCCGGCAGGATGACCTCGACGTTCTTGTCGGCCAGCGCCAGCAGCGACTTCTGCAGGTCGACCAGCAGGCCGCCGATCAGGTCGATCTCGCCGCGCAGCCAGAGGCGCACGTCGGTGGCGACCTGGTCGTTGCGGCTGCGGCCGGTGTGCAGCCGCTTGCCGGCATCGCCGACCAGCTGGGTCAGGCGGGCCTCGATGTTCAGGTGGACGTCCTCCAGGTCGAGCTTCCAGTCGAAGGCGCCGGATTCGATTTCGTTGCGAATCTGCTTCATCCCGCCTTGAATGGCGGCGTGGTCCTGCGCGCCGATGATCCCCTGGGCTGCCAACATGCCGGCATGCGCCAGAGAACCCTCGATGTCTGCCTGCCACAGCCGCTTGTCGAAGAACACGCTGGCCGTGTAGCGTTTGACGAGGTCGCTCATCGGTTCGGAGAACAGGGCGGACCAGGCTTCGGATTTCTTGTCGAGTTGGTTTTGAGTCATGGGAACCGTTCGGGAGGCAATAATGGGTTTGTCACCCATTGTTTCTGCGATGCGCAACCCGTCGATTTTATCGGCCACCCCTTCGGCGTCGCCGGCGACGCCACCCGCCACGCCTTCGACCGCCAGGGCGAAGGGGCCCGCACGTCCCGCGAGGGCCCTGTTCGACGCCTGCCAGACCGGGGTTGTACTGCGCATGGTGCTGTTCGTCGAGGTGGTGGTGGCGGTCGCCACGCTGTTCGCGGCCGCGACGCTGTCCGAATGGCTGCTGCTGGCCGCGACGGTCACCGGCGGCGCCTTGCCGGCCACGCTGACCTGGCTGCTCGCCACCTGCGCGCTGAAGAAGCTGCTGGGCCGGCTGCCGGCGCCGGGGCAGTATGCGACGGGCGCCCTGCTCGGCGCCCTGGCCGCCCTGTATGGCTGCGGCCTGCTGCGGCTGACCGGCGTGGTCGGGCAGGCGCCGTGGCTGGCCAGCGCGCTGGCCGGCGCCCTGCTGGCCGGGCTGATGATGGCGGCGCTGGCGCTGCGCGCCCGCGGCCAGACGCCGGCGGCCACCACGGCAAGGCTGGCCGAGCTGCAGTCGCGAATCCGACCGCACTTCCTGTTCAACACCCTCAACAGCGCGATCGCCCTGGTCCGGCAGGAGCCGGCCAAGGCCGAGGCCATGCTCGAAGACCTGAGCGAGCTGTTCCGACAGGCCCTGGCCGACCCGAGCGAGTCGGTCACGCTGGCCGACGAGATCGCGCTGGCCGAGCGCTACCTGGCGATCGAGCAGGTGCGCTTCGGCGAGCGGCTGCGCGTGCGCTGGGACATCGATCCGGACGCCCATGGGGCCCGCCTGCCGCCGCTGCTGCTGCAGCCGCTGGTCGAGAACGCGGTCAAGCACGGCGTCGAGCCCAGCCCCGAGGGGGCCCGGCTGCGCATCCGCACCCAGCGCCGCGGCGCGATGGTGCTGATCGAGGTCATCAACAGCCTGCCGCCGCTGCGCTGGGCCGATGCGCCGCTGCCGCGCGGCCACGGCATCGCGCTGGACAACGTGCGCGACCGGCTGCGCCTGCTGCACGACATGCAGGCGCAGTTCAGCGCCGGCATGGACGACAAGAGCTATCGCGTCCGGATCGCCATTCCTGCTGAAACATGAGCACGTCGCCCCCTCTTCGCACCCTTATCGTCGATGACGAATCGCTGGCGCGCTCGCGCCTGCGCAGCCTGCTGGCCGACTGCCAGGCGCCGCCCGCGGAAGTCGTGGCCGAAGCCGCCCATGGCGAAGGCGCCCTCGACCAGCTGACGCGCGCCCGCTTCGACCTGGTGCTGCTGGACGTCCACATGCCGGGCCTCGACGGGCTCGAGCTGGCGCGCCGCATCCGGGCCCGGCCGGCGGCGCCGGCGGTGGTGTTCGTGACCGCCTACGCCGCCCACGCGGTCACGGCCTTCGAACTCGAGGCGGTCGACTACCTGACCAAGCCGGTGCGCGCCGAGCGCCTGCAGCAGGCGCTGCAGAAGGCCGAGCGCTACCTGAAGGACCGGCGGCCGCCGGTCGCCGAGCCGCAGGACGTGCTGCTGATCCAGGACCGCGGGCGCACCGAGCGGGTGCCGCTGTCGGAGATCCTGTACCTCAAGTCGGAGCTCAAGTACCTGACGGTGCGGACCGCCTCGCGCAGCCACATCTTCGACGGTTCGCTGGCCGAGCTCGAGGAGCGCTATCCGTCGCGCTTCGTCCGCGTCCATCGCAACGCGCTGGTGGCCCGGGCGGCCATCCGCTCGCTCGAGAAATACGACGACGGGGAGGACGCCGAAGGCTGGGCGCTGCGGCTGGACGGCATTCCCGAGCCGGTGATGGTGTCGCGGCGCCAGTTGTCGACCGTGCGCGAAGCGCTCAGGGACGCCCGGTGACCGAGCCCGCCGCACCCGTGTCCGCCGCGCCCGAGCCCGTCGCGCGCGCCGTGCCCGCCGTGCCCGAGCCCGCCGTGGCGGTCGTGGCGGCCGAAGCGCAGGAGCCCGACCGCGTGCTGCTGCACATGCCGGTCGACGTCCGCAGTGCCTCGCTGGTGGTGCTGGCGGTGCTGGCCAGCGTGTTCGCGCTGCGCTGGGCGGCGGCGGTCTTCATCCCGCTGATGGTGAGCCTGATGCTGACCTACGCACTCGCACCGCTGGTCGACCTGCTCGAACGCTGGAGGATCTCGCGCTGGATCGGCGCGGCCGTGATCCTGCTCGGCCTCGGGGGTGGCTTCGGGTGGACCGGCTATTCGCTGGCCGGCAGTGCCGCCGAACTGGTCGATTCGCTGCCCCTGGCGGCGCAGAAGCTGCGCCTGGCGATGCGCGCCAGCCCCCGCAGCGCCGATTCCAGCACGCTCGACACCGTCCAGAAGGCCGCGGCCCAACTGGAGCAGGCGGCCGAGGAGAACTCGGCCAAGGTGGCCGCGCGCAAGGGCGTGGCGCGGGTGGTGATCGAGCGGCCGTCCTTCAATGTGCGCGACTACCTGTGGAGCGGCACGGTGGGGCTGATCGGCGCCGCCGGCCAGCTCACGCTGGTCGCCTTCCTGACCTTCTTCGCGCTCGGCAGCGGCGACACCTTCCGCCGCAAGCTGGTCAAGATCACGGGCCCCAGCCTGCAGAAGAAGAAGATCACGGTCCATGTGCTCGACGACATCACGGGCCATATCGAGCGCTACCTGCTGGTGCAGATCCTCACCAGCGCCCTGGTCGGCGTCGCCACCGGCCTCGCGTTCTGGGCGATCGGCCTCGAGAACGCGGCGGTCTGGGGCATCCTCGCGGCCGTCACCAACCTGATTCCCTACATCGGTTCGGTGATCGTGATGGCCGCTGCCGCGCTGGTCGCCTTCCTGCAGTTCAACGGCATCGAGATGGCGCTGCTGGTCGGCGGCACTTCGCTGGTCATCCACACGCTGATCGGCAACCTGCTGGTGCCCTTTCTCACCAGCAAGACCAGCCGCATGAACCCGGTGGCGGTGTTCGTCGGCGTGATCTTCTGGGGCTGGCTGTGGGGCATCTGGGGCCTGCTGCTGGGGATCCCGATCATGATGGTCGTCAAGGCGGTCTGCGACCATGTCGAAGACCTGCAGCCGATCGGGGAACTGCTGGGAGACTGAAGGGGTCGCGGGTTCAGCCGATCTGCACGATCGCGTCCTGCGGCCACATCCGCCAGATCACCCACTCGCCGATCGCCGCCCGGTGCGTCGACGGCGCCGACCCCGCCGCTCCATGCCGCAGCGTGAAGCGCTTGCCGGCCAGCCGCAGCGCGATCTCGAACCCCGGCCAGTC
This sequence comes from Variovorax davisae, assembly GCF_030316845.1. Classification (GTDB taxonomy): domain Bacteria; phylum Pseudomonadota; class Gammaproteobacteria; order Burkholderiales; family Burkholderiaceae_C; genus Variovorax; species Variovorax davisae. The sequence continues at coordinate 131,793 of NZ_JASZYS010000017.1, read as the reverse complement.
GGCCGGCACGCGCGGCGTCAATGCGAGCTGGTCGCCGCGCACCGAGAGGCCCAGCAGGGTCTCCACCGCCGCCCGGTGCAGCCAGGCGGCCGAGCCCGTGTACCAGCTCCAGCCGCCCCGACCCGCGTAGGGCGCGGCGCTGTAGATGTCGCCCGCCATCACGTAGGGTTCGATCTCGTAGAGCGGGCCGCGCTCCGGGTGCTGCGCGCGGTGCGCCGGGCTCAGCCCCTCGAAGGTCTGCCACGCGCCTTCGACGTCGCCGTCCAGCGCCTGCGCCATCAGTGCCCAGACGGCGGCATGGGCGTACTGGCCGCCGTTCTCGCGCACGCCGGGCGGGTAGGCCTGGATGTAGCCCGGGTTGTTCGGCGAATGCGCGAGCGGCGGGTCCAGCAGCCGCATCAGGCCGAGCCGCGCATCGTGCAGGTGCGACTTCATCGACGCCAGCGCCGCCCCCGTGTGCGCCGGGTCCGACGCCCCCGAGAGCACCGACCAGGCCTGCGCGATCAGGTCGATCGCGCATTCGTCGTTGATCGACGAGCCGAGCGGCGCGCCGTTGTCGAAGAAGGCGCGCCGGAACCAGGCGCCGTCCCAGCCGGCGGCGTGCAGCGCGGCGATCCATCCCTGCCGGGCGGCCAGCCAGCGCTTGGCGCGCTCGCCCTCGCCGCGCGCCAGCGCGAAGGGGGCGAAACGCTCGACCACGCTGCACAGGAACCAGGCGAGCCAGACCGACTCGCCGCGGCCTTCGTGGCCGACCCGGTTCATGCCGTCGTTCCAGTCGCCGGTGCCCATCAGCGGCAGCCCGTGCGCTCCGGTCGCGAGGCTCTTGTCGATCGCGCGGGCGCCGTGCTCGTAGATGCTCGCGCTCTGCTCGCTGGTGCGCGGCGGGTAGTAGGCGTCCTCGGCCCCCTCGGGGATCGCGGGGCCGTCGAGAAAGGGCACCCGCTCCTCGAGCAGCGAGCGGTCGGCGCTGACTTCCACGTAGTGGGCGGCGGCGAAGGGCAGCCACAGCAGGTCGTCCGAGAAATGCGTGCGCACGCCGGCGCCGCCGGGCATGTGCCACCAGTGCTGGACGTCGCCCTCGGGGAACTGCCGCGCCGCGTTGACGAGGATCTGCTCGCGCAGGCGCAGCGGGTCGGTCAGCGCGAAGGCCATCGCGTCCTGCAGCTGGTCGCGGAAGCCGAAGGCGCCGCCGGCCTGGTAGAAGCCGGCCTTGGCCCAGAGGCGGCAGGACAGCGTCTGGTACACCAGCCAGCGGTTGACCATGGCGTCGAACAAAGGGTCGGGGGTGCGCACCTGCAGTCGGCCCAGCAGGTCGTCCCAGAAGCCGCGCGCCCGTGCCAGCGCTTCGCCGATGTCGATCTGCTGCCAGCGCCTGGCCATCTCGACGGCGGCTTCGGCGTTGTCGGCATGCCCCAGCATGAAGCTGAAGCCGGCGCTCGCGCCGGCCGCCAGGCTGAACTCGCCGGCCACCGCCGCGCAGGCGTCGAGGCCGCTGCCGGCACGCCCGGCCAGGCTGTCGGGCAGCGCGATGCTGCCGCCGGCGGCGAAGAACTCGCTGCGGTCGCAGGTCCATTGCGTGGTCCCGCCGAGGCCGGCCAGCCCGGCAATGGCGAGGAAGCCGCTGCTGCCGCCGAAGCCGGCACTCGATTCGCGCTGCTGGCCGAACACCGCCGGCAGGTCCTCGGGCTTCCAGGTGTGGACCGTGCGGCGTTCGCCGCGGGCCGCGCCGAGCTGCCACTCGACCATCGCGACGGCGCGCAGCCGGCGCGCGCCGACGCCTTCGTTGCGCACCTTCACCTGCACCAGCTTGATCCGCTCTTCGCGATCGGCGAAGAAGGTGGTCTCCAGCACCACGTTGCGGTGCAGGCATTCGAACACGGTGTAGCCCTGGCCGTGCCGCACCCGGTGCCTGGCCGCGGCGCCGCCCCGGGCGGCAGGCGTCAGCGGCAGCAGTTCTCGGCTGTCGAGATCCTGCAGCAGGTAGTGCTCGAAGGCCGGGTCCTGGACCGGATCGTTGGACCAGGGCGTGACCTGGTGCAGCCGGCTGTTGCCGGCCCAGGTGTAGCCGGTGCCCGATTCGGAGACCTGGAAGCCGAAGCCGGCGTTGGCGATGACATTGACCCAGGGCCGCGCGGTGCGGCGGTTGACGTCGACCTCGAAGCGGAATTCCCCGCTCTGCGCATCGAAGGCGCCGGTCGGCGCGGTCGCCGTGTCGGCCAGGTGCGCCACCGCGGGAAGCCGGGCGATCGCCAGCGGCGGGCTCGCCGCCGCGCCTTCGGCGGGCGGGCCCGCCGATTCGCGCAGCGCCGCCACCTGGGATTCCAGCGTGCGGCCGTCGGCCGTGAAGACGGCCCGCGCCAGGCTCGACAGCGCCGCCTTCTCGGCCGGCGTCAGTTCGGCGTCGCGCAACAGGTAGAAGCCGGCCGCATCGTTGCGCGGGAAGCTGTTCTGGGTCTGCTGCGCGACCCGGCTGCGCAGGGCCTCGATGTCGCGCTGCAGCGGCATCAGGTAGGAATGCGGCTCGCCGTTGATCACCACCAGGTCGCAAGCGACGCCGCCGAAGCCCCACCAGGGCTGGGCCCGCAGCAGCGTGTCGACCAGGCCCTTGCCGGCCATCGAATGGATCATCACCAGCACGATCGGCTTGTCGCCCGAGATGCCGAAGCGCCAGATCTGGCGCAGGTCGATCAGCCCGCGGTCGCGCATGGTGCGCGGCGTGGTGTAGGTCAGGATGGTCGTGAGGTCCTGCAGCGCCAGGTTCTTCGCCGGGTCGATGCTGAGGTCGCGCAGCCGCACCTGCGCCAAGGTGGCCGCCATCCGGGTCGCCCGCTCCACGTGCATCGGCTGCAGGTAGCGGTCGATGCAGGGCATCAGCGCCTCGATGCTGTCGCCGGCCGCGGTGGCGAAGGTCAGGCGCGCGCTGGCGCCCGGCGCGATCGACAGCGTGACGCGCAGGCAGGCGATCGGGTCCAGCCCGTTGACCGGCGTGCCGTCGGCAGCCAGCGGCTGGGCGTCGAGCGCGGGCTCGGCCAGCGTGCGGTTGCGCCCGATGAAGGCGCGGCGGTCGGTCATGCAGGCCACCGTCAGCACCTGCGCATCGACCGCGGCGACGAAGTGGGCGGCGGCCACCACAGGGTCGCCATGCAGGCGCGGCTTGCGGGCCATCAGCAGCGCCCGCCAGCCCGGCTCCCAGCGGCTCTCGACGAACAGGTTGGCGAAGGCCGGATGGGCCTCGTCGGCCTTCGGGTTCGACAGCACCGGCTCGAAGTACGAGATCAGCTCGAGGATCCGGGTCTCGCTGCCCGTGTTGTGCAGTTCGACCGTCCGCAGCTCGGTGTCGTCCTCCGGGCTGATGAGCACGGTCATGCGCGTCTGCAGGCCCGGGCCGCTGGCTTCGAACTGCACCTGGTCGGCCAGGAAGCGGGCGCCGTAGCGCCAGCCGGCGCCCGGCGCCGGCAGCGCGGTCAGCGAGGCCAGCGCGTGGGTCTGCGCGTCGCGCACATAGAAGAAGCAGCCGTAGCCGTCACGCAGCGGATCGTCGCGCCAGCGGCTGACGTTGAACGAACGCCAGCGGCTGACGCCGGCGCCGTTGGCGCGCAGCGCCACCGTGTAGCGGCCGTTCGACAACAGGTGGGACGGCTGGAAGCCGGCGCCCATCGGATCGACCGTGCGCGGCTGGAACACCGGCGCCGCCTCGCCGGTGGCCGGCTCGGGCGGGGTGCGCGGATCGGCGCTGCCGATGATCTGGCGTGGCGTGCGCTCGTGCAGCAGCGAGGCGTGCGCCTGCACCAGCGGCGCGCTGCCGAACCAGCGCCGCGCCGCGCCGCTGCGCACCGCGTTGCACAAGGCCACCAGCGACATGCCCTGGTGATGCGCCATCACGTTGCGCACCACGGTGAAGGCCTGGCCTTCGGTCTGGCGCGAGACCGTGAAGTCGACCGCGTCGTAGAAGCCGAACTCGCCGCGCGCGCCGAGCGATTCGAGCCGCCGCAGGTTGGCCACCACGTCGGCCGGCGCGATCGCCGCCGCCATCGCGCTGGCGTAGGGCGCCACCACGCGGTCGGCCGGCGGCGTGCGGCGCAGCGCCAGCCGCGGCACGCCGAAGGGCGAGTACTGGTAGGCGAGCGAATGGTCCTGCGCGAAGTAGGCGGATTCGGAGACGCCCCAGGGCAGGCCCTGGGCGCTGCCGAAGACCTGCTGCTCGCCGATCGCGGCGCGCATCGCGACCTCGAGCAGCCCGCCCTCGGGCTCGGCCATCACGAGCGTCGGCATCAGGTACTCGAACATCGAGCCCGACCAGGACTTGAGCCCGGGCAGCACACCGACCGACAGGAAGGGCCGCCCGAGCGCCATCCAGTGGCGCCGCGGCACGTCGCCCTTGGCGATCGCGAGGAAGCTCAGCAGGCGCGCCTCGGAGGCCAGCAGGTCGTAGTAGCTGGCGTCGAGCAGGTCGTCGTCGACCCGCAGCCCGATGTGGAACAGGTGGCGCTTGGTGTCGTAGAGGCCGCTGAAGTCCATCCCGGCGCAGAGGGTCTCGCAGCGTCGGGCGAGCGCCTCGAGCGCCGCGGCCGCCGCTGCGTCGCTGCCTTCGGCGGCGAAGCCGCGGCAGGCCTGCGCCACCGCGATCAGGTGGCCGGCGAGGTTGCCGCTGTCGACACTGGACACGTAGGCCGGCGGCAGCTTCTGCAGGCTCCGGGTGTCGTACCAGTTGTAGAGATGGCCCGCGTGCTTGTCGAGCCGGTCGATGGCGTCGAGCGTGGCGGCCAGCCGCCCGGCCAGCGCCGGGGTGCCGATCCAGCCGAACTCGCGGGCGCAGCAGCAGGCCAGCAGGTACATGCCGATGTTGGTCGGCGAGGTGCGGTGCGCCACGGTCGGCTCGGGCTCGAGCTGCAGGTTGTCGGGCGGCAGGTGGTTGTCGTCGGGGCCGACGACGTGCTCGAAGAAGCGCCAGCAGTCGCGTGCCAGCGTCTCGAGGTAGCGCCGGTGCTCGGCTTCGAGTTCGCGCGCGCCACCGGTCGGTGTGCGGCTGCTCCACCAGGCCGCCAGCGGCGCCAGCGCCCACAGCGCGAAGAGCGTGGCGCCGAGCCAGGGGTGCGGGCTCGCCAGCGATGCCAGGGCGAGCGCGATGCAGGCGGCGCTGGTGAGCGCCGAGCCGCGGACGAAATCGCCCAACGCGTAGCGTGCCTGCGCCTGGGCCTGCGCGGCGGTGGTCCATTCCAGCAGATGCCGGCGGCTCGCCAGCAGCCGCCAGACGGACCGTACGCTGGCATCGAGCAGCAGGCGGGCCTGCGCCGCCAGCTGCACGAACTGCCAGCCCGCGCCGGCCAGTGCGCGCAGCAGCTCGGTGCCGCCGACATCGAAGAAATGCGGCAGTTCGATCGAGCGCCGGGTCGGCACCAGTCCCGCCAGCGCGCCCAGCAGCGGCCCGAGCACCAGGGCCGATGCCACGGCGGCCAGCGCCCACGACAGCGGCAGGGCCGCCGTGAAGACGACCCAGGCCAGCAGCGCCGCCGAGGCCGGCACCACCAGGGCGCGGCGCAGGTTGTCGCTCATCTTCCAGAGCCCGAGCGCGTCGATGCCGAAGCGCCGCGGGCGCAGCATCAGCGGCAGCAGCTGCCAGTCGCCGCGGGTCCAGCGATGCACGCGCGAGGCGGCCACGCCGGCGTGGTGCGGATGGTCCTCGACCAGCACCAGGTCGCTCACCACGGCGCAGCGCGCCACCGTGCCTTCGAGCAGGTCGTGGCTCAGCACGGCGCCGTCGGGCAGCCGGCGGTCGAGCGTGGCGTGGACCGCCTGGACGTCGAGCAGCCCCTTGCCGGTGAAGGAGCCGGTGCCGAAGACGTCCTGGTAGATGTCGGAGGCGCTGTTGCTGTAGGGGTCGAGGCCGCACTGGCCGGCGAACATCCAGTGGAAGGGGGAGCGCTCGTGGCGCTCCGGGAACGGCGTGACGATGCGCGGCTGGAAGATGCCGAAGCCGGCCGTGACGCGCCGGCCGGCGGGGTCGGTCTGCGGTGCGTTCAGCGGGTGCGCCGCCACCGCCACCAGCTCGCGCAGCGTGCCGGGAGGCAGGCCGGTGTCGCTGTCGAGCGTCATCACGTAGGGAATGCGGTCCGCCAGCCCCGCGCCGGCGGCTCGCGCCTCGAAGCCGCTGGCGTCGCCGGTGGCCAGCAGGCGCAGCAGCATCTCGAGCTTGCCGCGCTTGCGCTCCCAGCCCATCCACCGCTGCTCGCTCTCGGACCAGGTGCGCGGCCGGTGCAGCAGCAGGAAGCGCACCGTGTCGCCGGCGCCGGGATAGCTGTCGTTGAGCGCGCCGATCCGGCGCAGCGCGTCGTCCAGCAGCAGCGAATCGCCGGGCATGGACGCCTGGTCGGCATCGGTCCAGTCGGTGAGCAGCGCGAACTGGGCCTGGTCCTCGCGGTTCGCGAGCCAGTGCAGCTCGAGCCGCCGGGCCAGCTGCGCGTTGGCTTCGATCGAGCTCAGCATCGAAGGCACCACCACCAGCACGCGGTGCGCAGGCGGAATGCCGGCGGCGAATTCGAGCCGGGGCAGGGCCCGGACCCGGGTCGATTCCGCGACGATGCGGTGCACCAGCGCGATCACCGCTTCGGACAGCGGCCAGGCGAGCAGCACCAGGGCCACCACCGAGGTCCAGCCGGCCTCGGGCCAGCCGTGGCGGTTCAGGCCGTGCACCGCGGCGGCCAGCAGCAGCGAGGTGCCGGTCGCGATGGCCGCCAGGTAGAGCGCCAGGCGCCAGTTGCCGGGCCGGCGGTGGCGCGGCGGCGGCGCGGCCCGGCCATCGCTGCGCACCGGCGCCAGCGCGGCGACCAGTCCCGGGCGGCCTTCGCCGAACAGGTAGTAGCCGGCCGTCCGTTCGGCCCCGCGGGCCGGCTGCGGGCTGCCGGGGGCTTCGGCATCGGCGACGGCCTGCAGCGCGAGCCCGACCACGGCCTGCGCCACCTCGCGCTCCGTTTTCCGGGTGCTGCGGGCCACCTGTTCCATCGCTTGCGTGATCTGCTGGCGCGTGAGTTCGCTCTCGCGGCCGAAGCTCGGCAGCTCGCGCAGCACGCGGAGAGAGCGGCTCACGGGCTCGATCAGGTCGGCCCAGTCGACCTGGCCGATCATCCGCAGCGTCGTGATGATGTTGCCGACCGTGAGGTTGGCGGCCGCCTGCGCGGACTGGGCGTCGGCGATCAGCGCCGGGCCGTTCGGGCAGTGCTGCTCGGTCCACTTGATGAGCGCGGGCGGATGCTCGCCGTGCTCGACCGGCAGCCGCTGCCAGAGCTGGGTCAGGTTGCTGTCCTGCATGCCGCGGCTCTGCAGCGCGCGATACAACACGTCCAGTTCGTGCGACGACAGCGAATCGGCCGCGTCCCAGGCCGCGTGCGCCACCTCGCGCGCCACCTTGTTCTCGGCGATGCTCTCGGCCACGCGGCGCAGGTTCTCGAGCAGCACCACGCGCAGGGTGGTCGGCAGCGCCCAGAGCTCGCCGAGCGTGAGCTCGTCGATGTCCTGGTAGGCATCGAGGAAGGCCGTGAACAGCGTCTTGTTGAGCACGCTGTCGGTGTGCGCGACGTAGGCCCAGGCGATCCCGTAGACGCGCGGCAGTCCGGCCAGCGGCGGCGCCGCGAGCTTCGGCAGGCGTGCGTAGTAGCGGCGCGGCACGCCCTCGCGGATCTGCTGCAGCTGGGCCTCGACCAGGTGGAAGTTGTCGAGCAGCCACTCGGCCGCCGGCGACACGTAGCGTCCGCTCTGCGAGACCAGCGCGATGTAGTCGAAGGCGCTGCGCAGCGACTCGAGGTTCTTGTCGACCCGCGGAAAGAAGGGCTTGCCGTCGCTGCGCGCGTCGGCGGACTGCACCACCTGCGCCCGCGCCAGGCTGTGGCCGTGCTGCGCGAAGCGCTGGGCGCCGAACAGCTCGGCGCGGATCGGCGCCTCGACCGGCTCGTGCGGCCCGAGCAGCAGTGCGCGTGCGTACCGGCTGAGGGTGTCGAGCCGGTCGACGACCGCCGCGGCGCTCAAGCGAACACGAACAGTCCGATGGCGAGCATGCCGGCCGCGCAGGCCATCGTCACGATCCGGCCAGCGGCGACTGATCGCACCTGCTGCAGATGGCTGCGGACCGCGAACCATCGTCCCTGGGCCCGCGCGCAATGTCGCATGTGCGAAGCCAGCGCGTCGAAGTCGCCGCTGACGAAGTCGATCGGGGAACGGACGAGCGATTGCGGGGATGACATGGCGGAGTTTTCCTGTGAACGACCCTGAAGCCGCCGCGCGATTGCGAGAGCTGTGAACGTGGGGGTCAGGGTACTCGCTATGCCATGGCCTTTTTTTCCACTTGGCCGTGAATGGGTGTAGGAGATCGCGGACAGTGTCCGCTCGCGCCTGCTCAGCCGGTGTTGCGCAGGCCCGCCGCCACCCCGTTGATCGACATGTGGATGCCCTTCTGCAGCCGCTCGTCGACCTGGCCCGCGCGGTAGCGGCGCATCAGCTCGACCTGCAGGTGGTGCAGCGGATCGATGTAGGGGAAGCGGTGGCGGATCGAACGCTGCATGTCGGCGTTGCCTTCCAGGCGCTGCCTGGCGCCGGTGATCAGCGTCAGCGCGTCGGAGGTGCGGTGCCATTCGGCCTCGATCATCGAGAACACCTTCTGCCGCAGCTTCTTCTCGGCCACCAGTTCCGAGTAGCGCGAGGCCAGCGCCAGGTCGCTCTTGGCCAGCACCATGTCCATGTTCGACAGCAGCGTGCGGAAGAAGGGCCACTGCGCGTACATGCGCTGCAGCAGCGCCTGGCGCTCCTTGCGCGCGGCCGGGTTGGCGGCCTGGGCGAGGAAGCGCTCGATCGCCGAGCCGAAGCCGTACCAGCCCGGCAGGGTCAGGCGGCACTGGCCCCAGCTGAAGCTCCAGGGCACGGCGCGCAGGTCCTCGATGCTGCGGCTGGGATTGCGCGAGGCCGGGCGCGAGCCGATGTTCAGCTCGGCGATCTCGCGGATCGGCGTGGCGCTGAAGAAGTAGTCGCCGAAGCCCGGCGTTTCGTAGACCAGCGCGCGGTAGGCCGCCATGCTGGCCGCCGACAGTTCGGCCGCCGCGGCGACGAAGGTGGCGGGCGCGGCCTTGGCGGTCGGCAGCAGCGTGGCCTCGAGCGTCGCGGCCACCAGGGTCTCGAGGTTGCGGCGGCCGATCTCGCTGTTGGCGTACTTCGAGCCGATCACCTCGCCCTGTTCGGTCAGGCGGATCTGGCCGCGCACGGTGCCCGGGGGCTGCGCGAGGATGGCCTGGTAGCTCGGGCCGCCGCCGCGTCCCACCGTACCTCCACGCCCGTGGAACATGCGCAGGCGGATCGCCACGCCACTGTGCGCATTGAGGTCGTCGAACAGCGCCACCAGCGCCAGCCCGGCGCGATAGAGCTCCCAGTTGCTGGTGAAGATGCCGCCGTCCTTGTTGCTGTCGCTGTAGCCCAGCATCACGTCCTGCTCGGCGCCCGAGCGCTGGATCAGGGCATGGATGCCGGGCAGGGCGTAGAAGGCGCGCACGATCGGCGCCGCGTTGCGCAGGTCCTCGATGGTCTCGAACAGCGGCACCACGATCAGGTCGCAGGTGGCGTTGTCGGCCAGCGTGCCGCGCAGCAGGCCGACTTCCTTCTGGAGCAGCAGGGCTTCCAGCAGGTCGCTCACGGTCTCGGTGTGGCTGATGATGTAGTGGCGGATCGCCGCCGCGCCGAAGCGCGCGCGTGCGGTGCGGGCGGCGGCGAAGATCGCGAGTTCGCTCCGGGCGAGGGCGGAGTAGTCGGCATCGGGCACGCGCAGCGGCCGGGCGTCGTCGAGCAGGCGCAGCAGCAGCGCCTGCTTGTCCTCTTCGGACAGCGCGGCGTAGGCGGGCTCGATGCGGGCGGTGGCCAGCAGCTCGGCCACCACCGCCTCGTGCTTGTCGGAGCTCTGGCGCAGGTCGACGGTCGCCAGGTGGAAGCCGAACACCTCGACCGCCCGGATCAGCGGATGCAGGCGCGGCGCGGCGAGCACGCTGCCGTGCTGGTCGGCCAGCGACTCCTCGATGGTGTGCAGGTCGGCCAGCAGTTCCTCGGCCGTGGCGTAGGGGTTCTGCGGCCGCACCGCGTGGCGCGCGGCCTCGCCGCCCGTGAGCTCGCGCAAGGTGGCGGCGAGCCGCGCGTACATCCCGGTCAGCGCCCGGCGGTAGGGTTCGTCGACGCGGTGCTCGTTCTTGTCGGGCGAGCGCTCGGCCAGCGCCTGCATCTCGACCGACACGTCGACCAGCCCGGCCGACAGCGACAGTTCGCCGCCGAGGTAGTGCAGTTCGGTGAGGTAGTGGCGCAGCGCGAGTTCGCTCTGGCGCTTGAGGGCGTATTCGAGGGTCTCGGCGGTCACGTTGGGATTGCCGTCGCGGTCGCCGCCGATCCATTGGCCCATGCGCAGGAACGGCGCCACCGCAGGCACGCTGCCGCCATGGGCCAGGGCCTTCTCGAGCTCGGCATAGACGCGCGGGATCTCGCGCAGGAAGGTCGCCTCGTAGTAGCTCAGCGCGTTCTCGATCTCGTCGGCCACGGTGAGCTTCGAAAAGCGCAGCAGGCGCGTCTGCCACAGCTGGGTCACGCGGGTGCGCATCTGGCGTTCGTTGTCGGCGTACTCGACCGGTGTCAGCGCATCCTTGCCCCCGGCGAAGGCGCGCTGGCGCAGCGCGATCTCGTCGCGCGCCGTGAGCAGCTGCGCGATGGCGCGCTCGGCGTCCAGGATGCTCTTGCGCTGCACTTCGGTCGGGTGCGCCGTGAGCACCGGCGAGACGTAGCTGTGGGCCAGCGACTCGACCACCGCCTCGGGCTTGATGCCGGCCTTGCGGATGCGCCCCAGCGCCGTCTCCAGGCTGCCCTCGGCGCTCTCGCCGGCACGCTCGGCCTCGGTGTGGCGGCGGATCTGGTGCCGGTCCTCGGCCAGGTTGGCCAGGTGGCTGAAGTAGGTGAAGGCGCGGATCACGCTCACGGTCTCGGCCGCGCTGAGCCCCTTCAGCAGGTTCTTCAGTGCCCGGTCCGCGGCATGGTCGGCATCGCGCCGGAAGGCCACCGACAGGGTGCGGATCTTCTCGACCAGCGCGTAGCTCTCGTCACCCTCCTGTTCCCGGATCACGTCGCCCAGGATGCGCCCGAGCAGCCGGATGTCGGCGATCAGCGGCAGGTCTTCGTCTCGGGTCCGGCGCTTCGCGGCAACCGGTGCGGGGCTCGTCTTCATTCGAAACTTCTCCTCTTGGACTGGGGATGCGCCTGCGTTGCTGCGGCGCAACATGCTAGCATCCTCCGGTCTCTTTCTCATTTGGAAAACGGTCTTGAGCAACATCGTGATCGCCACGCGCGAAAGCCGCCTGGCCATGTGGCAGGCCGAGCACGTCAAGGCGCTCCTGCAAGAACAGGGCCACACGGTGGAACTGCTGGGCATGACCACCCGCGGCGACCAGATCCTGGACCGCTCGCTCAGCAAGGTCGGCGGCAAGGGCCTGTTCGTCAAGGAACTCGAAAACGCGCTCGAGGACGGGCGCGCCGACATCGCGGTGCATTCGCTCAAGGATGTGCCGATGGACCTGCCCGAGGGCTTCGCGCTGGCCTGCGTGCTCGAGCGCGAAGACCCCCGCGATGCGCTGGTCTCGCCGCGCTACGCCTCGCTCGCCGAACTGCCGCAGGGCGCGGTGGTCGGCACCTCGAGCCTGCGCCGCGTGGTGTTGCTGCGCGCCCTCAGGCCCGACCTGCGCATCGAGCCCCTGCGCGGCAATCTCGACACCCGGCTGCGCAAGCTCGACGAGGGCCAGTACGACGCCATCGTGCTGGCCGCCGCCGGGCTCAAGCGGCTGGCGCTCGAGCGCCGCATCCGCGAATGCTTCGAACCCGACACCATGCTGCCGGCGGCCGGGCAGGGTGCGCTCGGCATCGAGGTCCGGGCCGAGCGCGCCGATCTGCTGGCGCTGCTGGCGCCGCTGGCCAGCGGCCGCGACGGCCTCGCGACCGCCGCCGAGCGCGCCGTCAGCCGCGCGATGGGCGGCAGCTGCTCGATGCCGCTGGCCGCCCACGCGCGCTGGCAGCCCGACGGCCGCCTGCGCATCGACGCGGCGCTGGGCGACCCCGAAGGCCTGACGCCGCTGGTGCGGGCCCAGCTGGTGGCCGAGGCGGCCGATGCGGCCCAGGCCACGGCGCTGGGCGAAGCAGCGGCACGACTGCTGCAGGGATGAGGCCGCTCCCGGTTCGTCCATGCTGCTGATCACGCGACCGGCCACGGAAGCCGCGCGCTGGGTCGACGACCTGCGCGCCGCCGGCGTGGACGCGGTGGCGCTGCCCCTGATCGCGATCGCGCCGCTCGACGATCCCGCGCCGCTGCAGGCCGCCTGGCGGCGCCTGTCGGACTACGACGCGCTGATGTTCGTCAGCGCCGCGGCGGCCGGGCATTTCTTTCGCGGCCTCGACCGGCCGCTGCCGGCGCCCCTGCGCTTCTGGGCCACCGGTCCGGGCACCGTGCGCGGGCTGCGCGCGGCCGGCGTGCCGCCGGCGGCGATCGACGCCCCGCCCGCCGATGCGGCGCAGTTCGATTCCGAGCAGCTCTGGGCCCGCGTGGCGGACCAGGTCCGTCCGGGCGTCCGGATCCTGATCGTGCGCGGCGGCGATGCCGCGGGGCAGGCCACGGGACGTGACTGGCTGGCCCGCGAGATCGAGGCCCAGGGCGGCGCCTGCGATGCGGTGGCCGCCTATCGCCGCCTGCCGCCGCCCTTCGGCGAGGCCGAGCGCCGGTTGGCGGCCGAAGGCGCCAGCGGCGCTGCCGCGTGGCTCTTCAGCAGCTCGGAGGCGATCGCCAACTTGTGCCGCCTGATGCCCGCCACCGGCTGGCAGCAGGCCCGTGCGCTCGTCACCCATGAGCGCATCGCCGAGGCCGCGCGCGCCGCCGGTTTCGGCCGCGTTCAGGTCGCGCGCCCTTCGCTGTCGGCCTTGGTCGCGTCGATAGAATCCCTGGCATGAGCGACGCGCCTGTCTTCAACGAGCCCCTGCCGGAACCCGCACTGCGCGCACCGGTGCCGGCTGCGTTGCCGGTCGGCCATCCGGCCGCGGCGGCGCTGCTGTCGCGGCTCGCCTTCGGCCTGCTCGCCCTGGTTGCCGTGGCGGCCCTGCTGATGGCGTTCGCGCTCTGGCAGAAGGTCAGCGGCATGCAGGAACAACTGGCCCGCCAGAGCGCAGATGCCTTGTCGCAGTCGCTGGAAGCCCGCACCCTGGCGCGCCAGGCGCAGGAGGTCGTGCGCGACACCGCCGCCCGGCTGGCGCTGGCCGAGACCCGGGTCGGCGAAGTGGCGCTGCAACGCTCCCAGCTCGAGGAGCTGATGCAGAGCCTCTCGCGCTCGCGCGACGAGAACCTGGTGATCGACATCGAGGCCGCCGTGCGGCTGGCCCTGCAGCAGGCCCAGGTCACCGGCAACGTGCAGCCGCTGCTGGCCGCGCTCAAGGCCGGCGACACGCGCATCGCCCGCGCCGCGCAGCCGCGGCTGGCGCCGCTGCAGCGCGCCATGCAGCATGATGCCGACCGGCTGCGCAGCAGCGCCAGCGCCGACAACGGCGAAGCGCTGCAGAAGCTCGACGAACTGATGCGGCTGGTCGACGACCTGCCGGCGCTCAACGCCGTGGCGGTGCGCGGCGGCGGGCTCGACACCTTGCAGGTCGAGCCGCTGCCGGCCAATGCGCCCTGGTGGCAGCGCTTCCTGATGATGGTGCGCACCGAGGCCCGTTCGTTGCTGAGGGTGGGGCGCATCGAGCGGCCCGAGGCGGTGCTGCTGACGCCCGAGCAAACCTTCTTCCTGCGCGAGAACCTCAAGCTCAAGCTGCTCAATGCCCGGCTGGCGCTGCTTTCGCGGCAGGTCGACACGGCGCGCGGCGAGATGGCGACCGTCTCGGCATCGATCAACCGCTACTTCGACCCGGCCTCGCGCCGGGTCCAGGCCGCGGCCACGCTGGTGCAGCAGGTGCAGGCCCAGATCCGCACCAGCGAGCCGCCGCGGGTCGACGAGACCCTGGCCGCGCTCGCCACGGCGGCCGCCGGGCGCTAGGGCAGGCCCGAAGCCATGCGCGCCGTCCTCTGGTTCCTGGCCCTGTTCGGCATCGCCGCCGCCGTGGCGCTGTTCGCCGGCAACAACCAGGGCACGATCACGGTCTTCTGGCCGCCCTGGCGGGTCGATCTGTCGCTGAACCTGGTGCTGCTGCTGTTGTTCGCCGCTTTCGTGCTGCTGCATCTCGCGCTGCGCGGACTGGCCGCCCTGTTCTCGTTGCCCAAGCAGGCGCGCCAATGGCGGCTGCAGCAAAAGGAGCGCGCGCTGCACGTGGCGCTGCTCGATGCCGCGGCGCAGTTGCTGGCCGGGCGCTTCTCCCGGGCCCGCAAGGCGGCCCAGGCGGCGCTGTCGCAGGAGCGCCGGCTGGCCGCGCTCGACGCCGGGCTGCCGCAGGCGCTTCAGGTCCGCGTGATCGCGCACCTGCTGGCGGCCGAGAGCGCGCAATCGCTGCAGGACCGTCCGGCCCGCGATGCGCATCTGCAGCAGGCGCTCAACGAGAGCGCCGACCGCGGCCCGCAGCTCTCGCCCGAAACGCGGGAAGGCGTGCAGCTGCGCGCGGCCCGCTGGGCGCTCGACGATGGCGACGCGCCGGCCGCCCTGGCGCGGCTCGGCGAACTGCCGCAGGGCGCGCAGCGGCGCACGCTGGCCCTGCGGCTGCGCCTGAAGGCCGCGCGCCAGGACCGGCGCACGCTGGAGGCCCTCGAGACCGCCCGGCTGCTGGCCAAGCACCGGGCCTTCTCGGAGGCGGCGGCGCAGAGCATCGTGCGCGGACTGGCCACCGAGCTGCTGTCGGGCGCCCACGATCCGGCCCAATTGCTGCGCGCCTGGAGCGAGTTCGAGCCCGCGGAGCGCGAGATGCCCGAGGTCGCCATCCATGCCGCCCAGCGCATGGTGGCGCTGCGCGGCGACCTGACCCTGGCGCGGGCCTGGCTGCTGCCGGTCTGGGAGCGCATGGTCCAGCATCCGCAGGGCCTGGGCGAATCCTTGCGCGTGAAACTGGTCCGCGCGCTCGAGGCCGGCCTCGATTCGGTCGATGCCGACTGGCTGGCACGCATCGAAGCGGCGCAGCGCAACAACCCGCGCGATGCCAACCTGCAGTACCTGGCCGGCATGGCCTGCATGAAGCGCCAGCTGTGGGGGAAGGCGCAACAGTTGCTCACACAGGCCGGCTTGGGCCTGCAGGACACCAGCCTGCATCGCCGGGCCTGGCAGGCGCTGGCGCAGCTGGCCGAGGCGCGCGACGACGCCGACCAGGCGTCGGCCGCCTGGAAGCGCGCGGCCCAGACAGAAAGTCCCTGACCGGGGCTTGTTGCATCTGGTTTCGCTGCTATCGAATCGGTAGCGGGCAAGTCTCTCGATCTTGTTGCATCGCAAGATCGGGCCGGCTTGGAAAATGCCCGGAATCGTGCTATTTCGGCATCGTGTAGGACAATTTCTCTGCCTTAAGCTCTAAGCCGACAAAGGGTTTGAAACCCGGGCCCATACTGATGTACAGTCGTAACTGTTTGCAAAAGTATTCATTCCAGGGTCACGATGCGGAGCTGCACTTGAAGCATTCTTTACTACTTGTCGCGCTGCTGGCTTCGGTGGGCTTGCTGGTTCAAGGCTGCGCGCCGCTGGCGCCGGGCTTCAGTTCAGCCAGCAATGATGCTGCGGCCGCTGTTTCGCCTTCGGGCTTTTCCACGGCCGACATCGACCCGCCGCCGGCCGGCGCGCTGACCGAGATCACGCCCGAGCTGATCGGGGCGCAACGCGCGGCGACCCAGAAAACGACGCTCGGCCCCGAAGTGATGAAGCTGGTCGGCGACACCGGCCCGTATCGGATCGGGCCCGGCGACGTGCTGGGCATCGCGGTGCTCGATCATCCGGAGATTTCCTACAGTTCGGGCGCCCCGCCTTCGGTCGGGGGCGACGGCGCCGCCGTGGCCGCTGCGCCCGGCTACATCGTGTCGACCACGGGCCAGTTGAGCTTTCCGTACGTCGGCTCGCTGGTGGTCGCGGGCATGACCATCGAGGAGGCGGAGGCCGCCCTCGTCAAGCGCCTGTCGCGCGTCTACCGGGACCCGCAGCTGAGCGTGCGCGTCAATGCCTTCCGCAGCAAGCGCGCCTACATGGACGGTGAGATCCGGACTCCGGGCCTGATGCTGTTCAGCGACATCCCGATGACCCTCGCGGAGGCGCTCAACCGCGCCGGCGGCGTGTCGCCGAACGGCGACCGTTCCGCCATCATGCTCACGCGCGACGGCAAGATGACCCAGCTCAACCTGCTGGCGATGGCGGACGCCGGCATCGACCCCAGCCGCATCCCCCTCAAGCCGGGCGACATGGTGTACGTGCGCAGCCGCGACGAAAGCAAGGTCGTGGTGATGGGCGAGGTGACGACCCAGATGGGCGTCACGATGCGCAACGGCCGGCTCAGCCTGAGCGACGCCTTGATCGAGGCGGGCGGCGTGAACCTGAACACGGCCAATCCGCTGCAGATCTACGTGATCCGCAACGAAGCCAAGGGTGGCCAGTCGATCTTCCACCTCAACGCGCGCACGCCGACGGCCATCGCCATGGCCGACGGCTTCGCCCTCCGGCCGAAGGACGTGGTCTATGTGGATCCTGTGCCGCTGGTGCAGTGGAACCGGGTGCTGAACCTGATCCTGCCGACCACCTCGTACGGGTATTCGTATCTCTATCGCGGCGGCAGCACGTCCGGCGGTCGATAGCGGACCGATCGTGACCATCCGGAACATCCTCGTCGTGTGCATCGGGAACATCTGCCGCAGTCCGATGGCCGAAGGCCTGCTGGTCGCGGCGCTGCCCGACGCGCAGGTCGCGTCCGCAGGGCTGGCCGCGATGGTGGGGGAGCCCGCGGACGAGATCGCGCGCGACCTGATGCACCAGCGCGGCGTCGCCATCGAAGCGCACCGCGCGAAGCAGATCAGCCTCGACGCCTGCCAGCGCGCCGACCTGATCCTCGTGATGGACGGCAAGCAGCGCCGGTCGATCGAGGAGCGCTACCTCTTTGCCGCCGGCAAGGTATTTCGCCTGTGTGAGTTCAGCGATCAGGACGTGCCGGACCCGTATGGCTCCGGTCGCGCCTCTTTCGAGCGTGCGCTGACGCTCATCGAAGACGGCACCCAGCAATGGGTCCAACGCATTTCAAGAGTATCCAGTCGATGAATTCCACACTCACCCCCAAATCCAATCCCAGTGCGTTCGAAGCGGCGGAGGAGGAGGATTTCGACATCGGGCACTACCTCGAAGTGCTGGTGGCGAACAAGTGGCTCATCGCCTTCATCACGCTGGTCGTGTTCCTGGGCGGCGTGGTCTACGCGCTGCTCGAGCGCCCGATCTACGAGTCCAACCTGGTGATCCAGGTGGAAGATCCCGAAGGCAGCAAGGGGATCCTGAGCGAAGCCGGCGGCGCGTTGTTCGACGTCAAGACGCCGGGTTCGGCCGAGATGGAGATCATCCGCTCGCGCATGATCGCCGGCAAGGCGGTCGAGGCGATCAAGCTCTACATCGCCGCCAGCCCCCGTTACGTCCCCTATGTCGGCGGCTGGCTGGCACGGCGCTCGACGGGGCTGTCCGACCCCGGATTCCTCGGCTTCGGCGGCTATGTGTCGGGGCGGGAACTGATCGAGGTGGCGCAGTTCGACGTTCCGAAGTCGCTGGAGGGCGCGCTGTTCACGGTGACCGCCCAGGAAGGCGGGCAGTACACGCTGGCCTCGCCGATGCTGTCGAAGCCCCTGACCGGCACGGTCGGCACGGCGCTGAAGGCACAGACGGCGGCCGGGCCGATCGAGCTCATGATCAACCGGCTGGCCGGCAAGCCGGGCGCCGAGTTCAACCTGCAGCGCCTCGGCACGCTGCCGACCGCGCTGGGATTGCAGGCCGGCCTCGGGCTGAGCGAACGGGGCAAGTCCTCGGGCATCATCAACGTGACGCTGCAGGACACCAATCCCGACCGGGCGGCACAGATCCTGAACGCCGTGGGCGAGCAGTACGTGCTGCAGAACGTGGAGCGCAAGGCGGCCGAAGCGCGCAAGACGCTGGCCTTCCTGGATGTCCAGCTGCCGATGTACAAGCGCCAGATGGAAGCGGCCGAAGAAACCTACAACCGCTTCCGCAACCAGAAGGGGATGGTCTCCTTCACCGAGGAGGCCTCGTCGGTGCTGGCCCAGGCGGTCGACCGGCAGAGCAAGCTGCTGGACGCCGAGCAGCGCCGGCGGGAACTCGAGGCGCGCTTCACCGCCAATCACCCGCTGGTGCAGACGCTGGATGGCCAGATCGCGGCGCTGCGCTCGGACATCTCGAACATCACGATCCGGATCAAGGGCCTGCCCGCGCTCCAGCAGGAGGCGGTGCGCATGGAGCGTGACGTCAAGGTGAACACCGAGCTCTACCAGTCGCTGCTCAACAACGCGATGCAACTGCGGCTGGTCAAGGAGGGCAAGGTGGGCAACGTGCGGGTGCTCGACGATGCGATCGCGCCGTCGTTCCCGATCAAGCCGAACCGCCAGGTCATCGTCGCCTCGGCCCTGGCCCTGGGCCTGTTCCTCGGCATCTGCGCCGCCTTCCTGCGCAACGCCTTCGTCGAGCAGCGGCTGCGGGATCCGCACGAGGTCGAGGCCGACATCGGCCTGCCCGTGTTCTCGACCATTCCATTGAGCCCGGCGCAGGAGGCGATTGCGGCCCGGCGCCTGAGCGGCGCGACCGGGGTGCGCCTGCTGACGATCGAGAAGGCCGACGATCCGGCCGTCGAGAGCCTGCGCAGCCTGCGAACCGCCATGCAGTTCGCGATGCTGGAGTCGCCCAACAACCGGGTGCTCATCACCGGCCCCACGCCGGGCGTGGGCAAGAGCTTCGTGGCCGCCAATTTCGCGGCGCTGATGGCCGCGGCCGGCCGCCGCACCCTGCTGATCGACGCCGACCTGCGGCGCGGCCACACGCACCAGTATTTCGGCCTGCAGCGCCATGGGGGGCTGTCCGAACTGATCGCCGGCAGCTTGACGATCCAGCAGACCGTGCACCGCCAGGTGGTGCCCAGCCTGGACTTCCTGGCCACCGGCCAGCTGCCGCCCAACCCGGCCGAACTGCTGGTGTCGGACTCGTTCAAGTCGACCCTCGAGCGCCTCTCCGAGCAGTACGACCTGGTCGTCATCGACGCGCCGCCGGTGCTGGTTGCTGCCGACACCAGCACGGTGGCGACGCACGTGGGCACCGTGCTGCTGGTGGCGCGCGCCAGCCTGTCGACGATGGGCGAGCTCAAGGAGAGCACCCGTCGCCTGGCGATGGGCGGCAAGGCGGCCACGGGCGTGCTGCTCAACGGCATGAACGTCAACCGCAGGGCCTACGCCGCCTACAAGTACGGCCGCTACCGCTACACCAACTACAACTACGAGAGCATCCTGCCCGAAGAGCAATAAGCTCGCCCTCCAGGTTGCCCGGCACTTCGTGTCCGGGCGCCTCCTCAGCCCCCTGCCGGGGCAACACCAGCGGCCCGGCAGAGCCGGTTCCGCGGTGTTTCACCAACTAGAGCCGGGCTTCGCCGGCTCTTTTCGTTGTGGGGACGGCGATGCAGGCTTCGAGGTCCTTCTCGAAGCGGGCGAGCACGGCGTCGCGGTCGAAGTTGGCTTCGGCGAAGGCACGGGCGCGCAGGCTCAGTTGGCGGCGCAGATCGGGCTGGGAGGCCAGCGTCAGCACCGCATCCGCGAAGGCCCGGGCGTCGTCCGGCGGCACCGCCAGCCCGCATTGGGCGGCGACCTTGCCCAGTTCGGTGTCGGGCCTGGCGCCGGCCACCACCGGCCGGCCGCTGCTGAGCATGCCGGTCAGCTTCGACGGCATCACGAAATCGGCGGCGTCGGCGCGCTGCGGCAGCAGGTGGATGTCGGCCAGGCCGAGCAGGTCGCCGAGCCGCTCGACCGGCTGCAGGTCGAGGAAGCGCACGTTCGAAAGCTGCGCGCAGCGCTGCATCAGCTCCGTGCGGCCGGCGCCGTTGCCGCAGAACACGAACGTCAGTCCGGGCTCGTGCTGCAGCAGCCGGGCCATCTCGGCCAGCACCTCGAGGCCCTGCTTGGCGCCCATGTTGCCCGAGTAGAGCGCGACCACGGCATCGTGCGCGATGTCCAGTTCCGCCCGATAGGGGCTGGCCGCCTGCAGCGGCTGCACGGCCGACACGTCGGCCCAGTTCGGCAGCGAGACCAGCCGCGCGGCTTCGGTGCCCTTGTGGCTGGCGCGCTCCATCATGCGCGACGAGATGGTCGAGATGCGGTCGAAGCGGCGCATCAGGCCGCGCTCCGCGGCGGCCACGATCGAACGCACGCCGGCGCCCTTGAGCAGGCCGAGCTCGAAGGCCGCGTCGACCTCGTAGTCCTGGATGTGCAGCCACGCCTTCGCCGAGCGCAGCCGGGCGAAGGCCAGTGCCGCCGGCGAGCAGAACAGCGGCGGCTCGGTCACCCACACGACGTCGGGTTTCCAGCGCCATTGGGCGAGCAGCGTGGGCAGGCTCGACAGCGCGAAGCTCGCCAGGTGGACCAGCCGCTTCAGCCCGGTCACCTTGCGCGGCACCCACAGCGGCGTGCGGTAGACGGTGGCGCCGCGCCAGTCCTCGCGGGCGTAGCGCGATCCGCTGTAGCCCGCGCGGACCGACCAGTCCGGGTAGTAGGGCGGGGCTGTCACCACCCGCACCTCGTGCCCCCTGGCCGCGAGCCAGGCCACCATCTCGCCTGTGTATTTACCGATCCCGGTCAGTTCCGGTGCGAAGTTGATTCCGTAGACAAGAAGTTTCATTGACCCTCGGGCAGCATGGCGGCCTTGGCAGGGCGCGGACCCGGTGGCGGCGCAGCGCTGCCCGACCCCGGCGTTCGTTCGCTCACGATCCGGACCAGCGTTTGCGCGACCTGCTCGACCTGGAAGCGATCGCGGAACGAGCGCCGGGCCGCCAGCCGCATGGCGGCGGCCTCGGCCGGCGTCAGCGCCAGCCAGCGCTGCAGCGTGTCGACGGTGCCGGCCAGCGTGTCCGGGGCCACGAGCCCGGCGCCGTCCTGCGCGATCTCGCGCCAGATGTTCACCTTGTCGCTGATCAGGACGGGCTTGCCGCAGGCCAGCGCCTCGACCACGGCGATGCCGAAGTTCTCCTGGTGCGAGGGCAGGCAGAACGCGTCCGCCGAATGGAAGGCACCCCATTTGAGGTCGCCCTGCAGCATGCCGGTCCAGGTGATCCGGTCGGCGATGCCGAGCTCCGCGGCGCGCTGGCGCAGCTGCGCCACCAGGCGCTCATCGCCCGGCCCGGCCATCACGAGTTGCAGCGAGGGCGAATCGGCAGCGACCCGGGCGAAGGCCTCGACCAGCAGGTCGCCGCCCTTCTTTTCGTGGATGCGCCCGAGATAGAGCAAGGCGCGCTTGCCCCGAAGCTCGGGAAAGCGGGCCAGGAAGACTTCGCTCAGCGCCGCGGCATCCGAAGGCGGCTCGGAGGTGCCGTACGAGCCGACCACTTCGCGGGCGCGGTAGAGCCAGAAGGACTGGCGGGCCAGCAGGCGCTCTTCCTCGCAGGTGAAGATCACCGCCGCCGCATCCCGCAGCACGCGGTACTCCGCCCAGGGCCAGTACAGCCACTTCTTCAGGTGCTTGAGCGGATAGCGCCGCTTGAACCACGGATCGAGCATGCCGTGGGTGTAGACGAAGTAGGGCGTGGGTGCCGAATGTAGGGCACGCCAGGCGGCGAAGCTGGCGTACTGCCAGAGGCCGTTGACGATCACCGCGTCGTAGCGGCCCGCATGCGCACGCAGCCAGGCGACCGCGTCGGGGTTGTACTGGTAGGCGCCGCGCGAGGGGCCCAGCGGATGGAGCGGCGCCGGGCATTCGCTGACCCAGGGCGCCGCGGGGTCGTCGAGCGACACCAGTTCGCTCTCGTGGCCGAGCGCGACCAGCGCCTGGTGGATTCGAAGCACGCCTTCGATCGCTCCGCCGGCGCGGGGATCGACCTTGGGAATCAGATGGAGCAGTCTCACGCGGATGGATGGCGAGGAGGAAAGAACTCGACCGTGGGATGCCGGAACACCAGCAGGCCGAACGCGAGCATGAGCCCCAGCAGGCCGTGGGCCGTCAGCTGCCCGATGGCCGACCAGGTCAGCAGCGCGAGCGAGACGACCGCCCACAGCAGGATCGGATAGGCAGAGTGCAGCCGGTTGGACAGCCGCCAGGCCTTTCGGACGCCGACGACGATGACGCCCACCTTGAAGACGGTGAACACATAGCCGATCAGGCCACCTTCGAGCAGGATCCGGCTGGCCTCGACTTCGGCCAGCGCGAAGGCGCCGGTGCTGCCGGTGCGCACATAGCTGGCCAGGTTGGAGCCCAGGCCGATGCCGTAGCCGATCCAGGTGAAGTCATCGAAGGCCACGGACTGGCCGATGAAGATGGTGAAGATGCGGCCCCAGAAGGTCTCGACCTCGGAGGCCTCCTGGAAGCGCTGCCCGGTGATCGCGATCGCACCGCGGAAGACATAGAGCAGAGCGGCGAGCAGCACGATCCCGGCGACGACGCCCACGAGCGCCCGGGTCCTGGCCTTGCCCTGCGCCAGCCAGAGCCGGCCGACGAAGTAGGCGACGACCATCACCCCGGAGAGGATGACGGCGGCGCGCGAGCCGCTCACCACGCTCGTGACCACGAAGGCGGCGAACAGCGCCGCCGCGAACAGCGTCTGGCGCCCGGGCCGCTTGCGCGACCCGACCGCCGCGAACACCAGCGGTGCCATCAGCGCCAGGTAGGTCGTGAAGCCGGCGGTGAAGCTGAAGGTGCCGGTGGTGCGGACCACGTCGGCGATCACCAGGAAGATGTCGGCCTCGTCGCTGTCGATCTGGTTGTTGATGCGTGCGCCCGGCGGCGAGAAATGCTGCAGCACGACCAGCGGCGCCATCAGCAGCAGGCTCCAGGCCGCCACCCGCAGCGCCGCCCGGTAGTCGGCTTCGTTCATCGTGGCGGCGGCGGCCACCCCGAACCAGATGTACAGCAGCCAGAAGCGCAGCCCGATCAGCAGCACGGTGGGCGTACTCTGGCCGACCACGAGCTGCAGCAGACCCCAGGCGATGACCAGGCAGGACCAGACGAGCAGTGCCTGGGTGATGCCCCGCTGCCGCTGGAGGGCGCCGTTGCGCAGGGCGTAGGCGACCACGTAGATCGCCAGCAGGTCGCGCACCAGCAGCAGCGGCAGGGTGGCCGACGAGGCCACCCATTTGCGCACCGCGCCTTCCAGCACGACGACCAGGAACACCGCGATGAAGGCCTTGCCCGCACGGGTCATCGACGCCGGCCGCGCCGCTGCGTGCGAGAAAGTGGCGGTGGTACTCATTGAACAAATTCCTCGAACAACTCTCCGGCCCGGTGGCGATAGCTGGCCCACGAAAACGCATCGCCGGACTGGCGCGCGATGGACCGGGCCGCATGCAAGCGTTCAGGCTCTTGCGCCAGTTGCCGCAACTGCGCATGCAAGGCATCCACCCCCGGCTCGACGATCCAGCCACTGCCCGGAAAAGCCTCGATCATCGCCTTGGCGCCGGTGTTCGTCGAGACCACGGCCGGCGTGCCGCACGCCATCGCCTCGGCGACCACCATGCCGAACGAGTCGAAGCGCGAGGGCAGCAGCAGGCAGTCGGCGCGCGCGAGGATCGAGAACAGCTCGCCCTGCGGCACGTTCGGCGTATGGCGGGCATGGGGCGTGGCGAGCACCGCGCGCAGCAGCTCGGCGTCGGCGACGCCGCCGACGAACGCCAGGTCGTAGGCGATGCCCTCGGCGTGCAGCCGCCGGAAGGCGGCGACGATGCTGTCGATCGACTTGAGCCGGCTCAGCGCGCCGGCGAAGACGAAACGCGGCGGACCGTCGTGGGCCTGCCAGCCGCGCAGGCCGGGCGGCCGCTCGGCGCCCAGCATCATCGGGCGCACCTTGTCGGCCGGCACGCCATGCGCGGTGTAGCTCTCGGCGGCCAGTGGCGAGCAGGTCAGGATCAGGTCGGCCAACCGGATCTCCTCGTCCTTGCGGCGATTGATCTCGGGCGTGTAGGGGGTCGCCGGCGTGCCCAGCAGGCGGGCCGCGGTCTCGTGGTGGAAGGCGGCCGCATCCAGCACGCAGCGCGCGCCGATCGCCTTCGCCGCCTGGAAGGTGTGGAAGGCCGCATTCTCGTAGGCGACCACGACCTTGGGCTTGAATTGCAGGATCTGCCGCGCCGCCCAGTGGTCGAACCAGTGGAACACGCGGTGCACCATGTCGGAACCCGGAATGCCGATGTTCACCGCGTTCGACATCCGCAGGGCCAGCTGGAAGCGCGCCGGATGGCGCCGCAGCGCGCGCGGGATCTCGACGGTGCGCACCTTCGAGCGGTAGGTGGCGGGCAGCCACCATGGCAGCGCCTCGCCTTCGGCCACCACCGGCACGCCGGACCAGAAGGACTGCAGCAGCGAACGCTCGTGCAGCGCCAGGGCGAGCTGGTGCGAGTGCTGCAGCCCGGGGTGCGTGACCAGGACCGGCGTCATGGCCGCGGCTCGACGCCGTGCACGGGCGAATTCGTCGGACCGGCCGGATCGGCACGGCGTCCGATCCAGGCCTCGAAAGGAGGCAGCAGGGCGACCGGGTCGTAGCAGAGGTCGGCGGGGCGCGCGTTCAGGCGGATGACGGCCGGATTGCCGGTGGCGACCGCCAGCGGCGGCACGTCCTTGGCGACCACCGCGCCGGCGCCGACCACCGCGCCGTAGCCGATCGTGACGCCCGGGAGGATGGTGGCGCCGACGGCGATCCAGGCATAGTCGTCGATGCGCACGGGCTTCTTGAAAGATCGCCAGCCCGGATCCCCGACATGATGGCTGGCCGTGAGGATCGTGACCCGGTCGTTGATCACGACGCGCGATCCGATGCGGACCTGGTCGAGGGCCACGATCTCCGACGAGCCCGAGATGAAGCAATGCTCGCCGACGCTCAGGTGGGCGGCCGGGCCCTTGAGCGCGAAGCGGTCGAGGATCGACAGTGCGCCGACCTCGGCCCCGCGGGCGCGGAAGCTGCGCCGCGCCATGATGATCTTGAGCAGCGCGACGGAATGCAGGGCCCGCTTGGCCCAGACGATGCACCAGCGCCGCGACCCGAGCGCCGGGCGCTCCCGCAAGGACCACAAATAGCCGATATCGCTCACGGAGCAACCTCCGTGCTTCGCACTGCGGTGCGAGCCCCCTTCGGAGCGGCCGGGCGGGGGCTCATCGCCGGGCCTCGCTGCGCATCGTCCGCAGGGCGGCGACATGGGCATCGACGCAATGCGGCTCGTACCATTGGCGCGCCTCGCGGCCGACGGTGCGCGCATCGACGTGCTCGAGCGCGCCGAAGCCGGGCAGGTAGTTGAGGTTGGCGACCAGTCCGTCGTGCGGCCGGTAGTCGTTCCAGAGCAGGATCGGGCACAGGCCGTGGGCGCTGTAGGCGGCCAGCACGCCGCTCTTCGACGCGTAGTCCAGGGGATAGGAGAGGGCGCCGTAGCTGGCGCCGGACAAGGCCTGGCTCACCGCCTGCGCCGACAGCTTGCCGTGCACGACGGCTTTTTCCAGCACCAGGCGCTGCGCCAGTTCGGCATCCTGCAGCGGGGGGCCGATGTCGTGAATGACCAGGCCCCTGCGGCGGGCGCAGTCGAACACTTCGCCGCCGCCCCATTGATAGACATTGGCGCGCACGCCGGGGCCGCCGAAGACGACCAGATGCGGCGCCCTGTCGGTGTCGATCGAGGCCGGCTCGCCCACGTTCGAGAAAACAGGCAGCACGCGGTGCGGCGCCGCTTCGCGCCGCGCCAGCAGCCAGCGGCCGGACTCCTCCCGGTTGGTCAGCCAGAAATCCGACAGATCGAGCAGCTCGCGAGCGATCCGCTTCTGCCAGGCGCCGAGCCAGAAGGCGGATCCCCAGGGGGGGCTGGAGGCGTACAGCTCGTGGAACACCACGCCGAAGGCCTGGAACCGGCTGCGCAGGTGGCGCACCTGCTCGACCAGCCAGAGCGGCAGGCCGCGCTTGTGGTAGCCGTAGCCGCTGAAATGCAGCAGCAGGCAGTCGCCCGACAGCGACGAGACGTCGGTCGTGCGGGTCATCTCGAGCGGCGGGGCCTGCAGCGACTGGCCGATCAGGCTCGCATAGTCCCGCACGCCGCCGGCGCCCGGCGGAACGAGGGACAGAAAGGAGGCGCCCATGGTTGGCATACCGCCGCGACGGGGCCGCCTCAGGCGACCAGGGCTTCGCTGCAGAAGTCTTCGTAGGCGTGCGCGATGCCCGCGCGCAATGCCATCGAGGGCGTCCAGCCGAGCCCGCGGATGCGCGACACGTCCAGCAGCTTGCGCGGCGCGCCGTCGGGCTTGCTGGAGTCGTACTGGATGCGGCCCTGGTAGCCCACCACCTCGCTCACCAGCTGCGCGAGCTCGGCGATCGACAGGTCCTCGCCGGTGCCGACGTTGAGGTGGCTGGCCATGACATCGGTGTGGGCGGCATAGGTGTCCCGCGGCAGGTCCATCACGTGCACGCAGGCGCGCGCCATGTCGTCGACATGGAGGAACTCCCGCTTCGGCGAGCCGGTCCCCCAGATCACGACGGCCGGCGCGTCGTTGGCCTTCGCCTCATGGAAGCGCCGGATCATCGCCGGCAGCACATGGCTGTTCTCCGGGTGGTAGTTGTCGCCCGGCCCGTAGAGATTGGTCGGCATCACGCTGCGGAAGTCGCAGCCGTACTGGCGGTTGTAGCTCTCGCACAGCTTGATGCCGGCGATCTTGGCGACCGCATAGGGTTCGTTGGTCGGTTCGAGCTTGCCGGTCAGCAGCGCGTCCTCCGACATCGGCTGCTGCGCCAGACGCGGGTAGATGCAGCTGGAACCGAGGAACAGCAGCCTGGCGACGCCGCTGCGCCACGACTCGTGAACCAGGTTGGCTTCGACCATCAGGTTCGAATAGATGAATTCGGCCGGGTAGCTGTTGTTGGCATGGATGCCGCCGACCTTCGCCGCCGCGACATAGACTTCGTCGGGTCGTTCTTCGGCGAAGAAGGCCCGCACCTGCGCCTGTTCGGTGAGGTCGAGCTCGTCGCGGCTGCGGGTGATGATCCGGGTGTAGCCCCGCGCTTCGAGGCAGCGCACGATGGCGCTGCCGACCATGCCGCGATGGCCCGCCACGAAAATCCGCTTGTGCAACTCGTTCATTGAAATCTCGCCAGGTCGCTGTTGAAAAGGTCAGGCGATCTTCTTCGCGCCGCCGATGTCGAGTGAATCTACATCGGCGAAGCGCACGATGTCGTCCTCGCCCAGGTAGCCGCCGGTCTGCACCTCGACCACCTCGAGGGCCATCTTGCCGGCGTTCTCCAGCCGATAGACCGCGCCCACGGGGATATAGATCGATTCGTTCTCCTTGACCAGCACCGTCTTGTCGTCGCACACCACGCGCGCCGTCCCCTTGACCACCACCCAGTGCTCGGCGCGATGGTGGTGCATCCGCAGCGCCAGCCGCGCACCCGGCTTGACCGTCAGCCGCTTGACCGCGAAACGCTCGCCGTCGTCGATGCTGTCGTAGGCGCCCCAGGGCCTGGGAATGCGGCGGTGCCGGGTGGCCTGGCTGTGGCCGTGCGTGGTCAGCAGCGCGACCACGTCCTTGACCTGCTCGGCGCACTCGCGGTGCACGACCAGCAGCGCGTCCGGCGTGTCGACCACCAGCAGGTCCTTGGTGCCGAGCGCCACCACCGGCCGGCTGGGCGCGTGGATGAAGGTGTTGGTCGCGCCCATGGCGAAGCCCTGGCCGCTGATCCGGTTGCCGTGGGCATCGGTGTCGTGGAGGTCGGCCACGGCGTTCCAGCTGCCGACATCGCTCCAGCGGCCCTGGAACGGGATGACCGCGACGCGATCGCATTGCTCGAGCACGGCGTAGTCGATGCTCTGGCTGCGGCAGCGTCCGAAGGCGGCGCTGTCCATGCGCATGAAGTCGCCGTCGGTTTCGATCGCGGCGGTGGCCAGCCTGCAGTTTTCCAGGATGTCCGGGGCGTGCGTCTGCAGGGCGGCGATCAGGACCTTGGCCTGGACCAGCAGGATGCCCGCGTTCCAGAGATGGCCGCCTTCCAGCAGCATCTGCTCGGCGCGTTCCGCCGGCGGCTTCTCGATGAAGGCGGCGACCGCATGCCCGGCGTCGTCGCCCAGCGTCGCCTCGAGCGGCAGCCCCTGGCGGATGTAGCCGTAGGCCGTGCTGGGGAACGACGGTTCGACGCCGAAGGTCACGAGATAGCCGGCCTGCGCCGCCGGGATGCCCTTCTGGATCGTGGCGACGAAGCGCTCGGCCTCCGGAATGTGGTGGTCGGCCGGCGCGAACAGCAGCAGTTCTTCCGGGTCGGCCAGCAGCGCCATGGCGGCCATCGCCGCGGCGGTATTGCGGGCCACCGGCTCGAGCAGCTGCTTGCCGGTCACCAGCGCGGCGTCGATCGCCTCCTGCACCAGGAATCGATGCTCCTCCGCGGCCACGCAGGTCACTTCGGGATTGAGCCGGCGCAGGCGCTCGAGCGTGAGCGCCAACAGGCTCTTGTTCCCGATCAGCGGCGCGAACTGCTTGGGCAGCGTCTTGCGCGACAGCGGCCAGAGCCGGGTGCCGCTGCCGCCGCACAGGATGACAGGCTGGATCCGGGTCACCGCGAACCCTCTCCGCTGACCACGGCGCGCACGGTCCGAAACAGGATCTTGATGTCCAGCCACAGCGACCAGTTGGTGACGTATTCCACGTCGAGTTCGACCCGGCGCGCATAGGACAGCCGGTTGCGGCCGCTGACCTGCCACAGGCCGGTGATCCCGGGGCGCATCGCGCAGTAATGCGTCCAGCCGCGGCCGTAGAGGCTGCGCTGGCGTTCCATGCAGGGACGCGGCCCGACCAGGCTCATGTCGCCCTTGAGGACGTTCCAGAACTGCGGCAGCTCGTCCAGGCTCAGCTTGCGGATGACCACGCCGATCGGCGTGATGCGGGGGTCCTTTTCCAGCTTCTGGAACGTGTCCCACTCGGTGCGGGCCATGTCGCTGCGGCTAAGGAACTCGTCCAGGACATCGTCCGAATTGCGCACCATCGAACGGAACTTGTAGAAGCGGAAGCGCTGGCCGCGTTCGCCGAGGCGGGTCTGCCAGAAATGCACCGGCCGGCCCATGCTGATCAGCACGCCCAGGGCCACCATGACATAGAGCGGTCCGAAGAGGGCGAAGAAGACCAGCGCCCCGACGATGTCGACGGCGCGCTTGACGATGCGCTGGAGGATCGACAGCCGGGGCGGGCTGGCCTCCAGCGGCGGTGCAGACGGGCCCCCACCCTCTGGGGGAAAGCGTCGGACCACGTTGCCGCTGGTGGTCGAATCGGAACGAAACATCTGAAATTCCCCCGTAACGGGTACTGCCTCAACCTAGAGCGGGGCAGTGTAACGCTTTACTACTATCAGCAAGAATTTGAACATATGTCGTGGCCTTCGTGGTGTCAGCAAAAGCCTTACATGGTCCGCCAAAAGGCGTAGGCTGATCCCTCGTCTTTGCGTTGATACAGAGGGGCGGGACCGGCTTACCTTCGACGATTGCAGTGTAGTCCTTTTGTATAACAAATTGTTAACACGGAAGAACATCCTGGTGTTGTTTCTGCACGCCAATCGCGCTTTTGCGGATTAGTACCGATGGTTTCGTTTGTGGTGCGTGATCTGCGGGTCCGCGCAAGGGGCTGCGCCAGCCGACGAACGGTTGCAAATGGGCGACGGGCGTGCGTCAGAAACGAAAAAGGGAGGCCGAAAGGCCTCCCTTCAAAGTGGAGCGTCGCGGAAGAGCGGCTCGCGCCGGCTCTCCGCCGCCGCCTCAGTGCGTCGCGTTGGCGCCGCGTGCCGCGTCCTCGAAGGGCAGCGTCATCGATCCCAGGTCGCGGCGGGTTTCCACCAGCACCAGCGGACCCTCGTCGATCACGATCGCCGGCGGGCGCTCGCGCGGCACGTGCTGGGGCTGGGGCTCGGCGGCGATGGCCGCCCGCACCTCGGCCACCCGTTCGGCGTCCGAGTTGACCCAGTGCAGACCGGAGCCTTCCGCCACCTGCGCCAGCTCATCGAGCGGCAATTCGAAAGGCTGGACCTTCGGCAGGGCGCGCGAGGAAGGCGCCTTGGCCTCGACCACGATCGGAGCTGCGGGCGGTGCGGCCGGGCGTTCCGTGCGCACCGGCGCCGGCGGCAGGGCCGACCGGACGACGGCTTCTTCCGCTTCGACCGGTGCCGCGGCGGCGGGCACCGCTTCGGCCTCGCCGCCTTCCTCGCGCGGACCGCGCTCGCGCCGGTCACGGCCGTAGCGGTCGCGCGAACGGCCGCGGCGTTCGTCGCCGTCGCGCCGCGGTGCCGCTTCGCCCTGGTTTTCGGCGCCAGGGGCGGCCTCGGGGGCGCCGAGTGCGCCCGCTTCGGGCAGCGTCGATGCGGCTGCGCCCGCTGCTTCTTCCGACAGGCGTGCCGGAGCGTCGCTGCGCCGCTCGCGGCGGCCGTCGCTGCGTTCGCCGCGCGGCGGGCGGTCTTCGCGCCCGTTGCGTGCGCCGCGCTCGTTGGCGGCGCCGTCCGGGCTGGCTTCGCCCTGGGCGTCGCGGGTCGTGTCGCCATTGCGTTCGCGGCCGCCGTCGCCGTTGCGCTCGCCGCGTTCTCGGCGCTCGCCGCGTCCGCGCGGTGCACGTTCGGCCGGGGCTGCCGTCTCGCTGCCCTCGCCGGCACTGGGCGACAGCGCCTGGGCGTCCAACTGGACGTCGGCGGCTTCGGCCGGCAACTGGCGGGCTTCGCCGTCGCGGCGCTCGCCGCGGCCGCGACGCTCGCCGTCGCGCGGGGCGCGGGCTTCGCGCGGTTCACGCGCCTCACGCGGCTCCCGCGGTTCCCGGACCTGGCTGTCGGCGCGCGCCTCGCCGCGGGTTTCGCGTCCTTCGCGGCGCTCGCCATCCCGGCGCTCGCCACCGCGGCCGCCGCGGCGTTCGCCGCCACGGCCTTCACCGCCGCGAGCCTCGCCATCGCGGCCACCGCGGCCTTCACCGCGGCCGCCACGGCGCTGTTCACCGTCGCGCGCGCTGCGCGCGCCTTCACCATCGCGTCCGCCACGGCCGTCGCGGCCTTCGCGGCCTTCGCGGCGCGGCTTCGGCGCTTCGACCGGAATCACGGCCGGCGCCGGCGCCGGTGCCGGGGCGCCGCCGAACAGGCTCTTGATCCAGCCGAACAGGCCGGACTCGGCCGACTTGGCGGGCGCCGCCACCGGAGCGGGTGCGGCCACGGGCGCCGGTGCCGCCACCGGTGGGCGCACCGCCTCGGGCTTCGGCACCGCAACCGGCGCCGGCGCGTCGGGCAGCACGCCCTTGATCACCGGCGTCTGCTTGTTGGTCGGCTCCTGCGAGCGGCGCGTGACCGAGGTCGGATCCTCGATCTCGTCGGCCATCTTGTAGCTGGCCTCGATGTGGTCGAGGCGCGGATCGTCGTGCTTCAGGCGTTCGAGCTTGTAGTTGGGCGTCTCGAGCGTCTTGTTGGGCACCATCAGCACGGTGACGCGCTGCTTGAGCTCGATCTTGGCGATCTCGGGGCGCTTCTCGTTCAGCAGGAACGACGCCACCTCGACCGGCACCTGGACATGCACGGCGGCCGTGTTGTCCTTCATCGACTCTTCCTGAATGATGCGCAGGATCTGCAGCGCGCTCGATTCGGTGTCGCGGATGTGGCCCGAGCCGCCGCAGCGCGGGCAGGGGATCGACGAGCCTTCGCTGAGCGCCGGCTTCAGGCGCTGGCGGCTCATTTCCATCAGGCCGAACTTGCTGATCGAGCCGAACTGCACCCGGGCGCGGTCTTGCCGCAGCGCGTCGCGCAGGCGGCTTTCGACCTCGCGACGGTTCTTCGACTCGTCCATGTCGATGAAGTCGATCACGATCAGGCCGCCGAGGTCGCGCAGGCGCATCTGGCGCGCCACTTCATCGGCGGCTTCCAGGTTGGTGCGGGTGGCGGTTTCCTCGATGTCGCCGCCCTTGATGGCGCGCGCCGAGTTGACGTCGACCGAGACCAAAGCCTCGGTGTGGTCGATCACGATCGCGCCGCCGCTCGGCAGCTGCACCGTGCGGGCATAGGCCGATTCGATCTGGTGCTCGATCTGGAAGCGGCTGAACAGCGCCGCGTCATCGCGGTAGCGCTTCACCCGGGCCGCATGCTCGGGCATCACGTGCGCCATGAACTGCTGCGCCTGGTCGTAGATGTCGTCGGTGTCGATCAGGATGTCGCCGATGTCGTGATTGAAATAGTCACGGATCGCGCGGATCACGAGCGAGGATTCCTGGTAGATCAGGAAGGCGCCCTTGGCGCCCTTGGCGGCGCCGTCGATGGCGCTCCAGAGCTTGAGCAGGTAGTTCAGGTCCCATTGCAGCTCGGGTGCCGAACGGCCGATGCCGGCGGTGCGGGCGATGATGCTGGCGCCCTTCGGGTACTCCAGCTGGTCCATGGCCTCCTTCAACTCGGCCCGGTCGTCGCCCTCGATGCGCCGGCTGACGCCGCCGCCGCGCGGGTTGTTCGGCATCAGCACCACATAGCGCCCGGCCAGCGAGATGAAGGTGGTCAGCGCCGCGCCCTTGTTGCCGCGCTCTTCCTTCTCGACCTGCACGACCAGTTCCTGGCCTTCGCGGATCGCGTCCTGGATCCGGGCCTGGCTGGCCGAGACCCCTTCGGCGAAGTACTGCTTGGAGATTTCCTTGAACGGCAGGAAGCCGTGGCGGTCTTCGCCGTAGTCGACGAAGCAGGCCTCCAGGGAGGGCTCGACGCGCGTGACGACGGCCTTGTAGATGTTGCCCTTGCGCTGTTCGCGCCCTTCGATCTCGATTTCGTAGTCGAGGAGCTTCTGCCCGTCGACGATGGCCAGGCGGCGCTCTTCAGGCTGCGTGGCGTTGATCAGCATCCGTTTCATGATGCGTTGTCCTTATATCTGTTCGTATCGCTCTTACCGGTCCATGACGGACCTAACGATGCACGGACGACGCTCGCGAAACGAAGGAATTGCCGCTGAACCCAGGCTGCTGGGGGCCGCCGCGCGAGCGCAGCCGACCCCATCGAGAGTCAACTCGATGCCAGACGGGGTGGGGGCGCGTGGATGAGCGCGAGCCGCATGAGAAGTCGATTTGCTACTATTTTTATAGCAACTGGCGCAGGGGTGGCGCGCGCTGGCGGCGATTCAATGGCTGACGCTGCCGGCTTTTGCCAGCGCAGGATCAGTTGAATCAGCAGCATCAACACAAGGGACTCGCTTCGATCCGCCGGCAGATTGGGGCCTGCCGGCTGGGGTATTCCGTATCGGTGTTTCGTGGGCGTCGGCTTGACTCGGGTGCAGGGCCCGCCGCCTTGCGCTCTTGCGCGTGGCCTGCGGACGCTGCCTCAAAGCGGCATCGACCTCACAGCGCTCCCTGCAGTGCTCTAAACTTCTGATTAATCAAGCACTTACAAGACCGCGCTGGTGAAAAACATTATAGGTGCGAAGCCGGGCCCCGCGGCGGCAGAAGTTCGCTTTCTGACGGTCGACGAGGATTCCGCCGGCCAAAGGCTGGACAACTACCTGTTCCGCCATCTCAAGGGCGTGCCCAAGACCCACGTCTACCGGATCATCCGTTCCGGCGAGGTGCGCATCAACAAGGGACGGGCCCAGGCCGAGTCGCGGCTGGCGGCCGGCGACCTGGTGCGGCTGCCGCCGGTGCGGGTGTCGGCGCGTGCGGAGGAGGGCGCCACGCCGGCGGCGCCGGCGCGCGAGTTTCCGCTGTTGCTCGAAGACGAGTCGCTGCTGGCGATCGACAAGCCGGCCGGCGTGGCGGTGCATGGCGGCAGCGGCGTGAGCTTCGGCGTGATCGAGCAACTGCGCCGGGCCCGGCCCGCGGCACGCTTCCTCGAACTGGTCCACCGGCTGGACCGCGAGACCTCCGGCATCCTGCTGGTGGCCAAGAAGCGCAGCGCCCTGACCGCGCTGCAGGACCAGTTCCGCGAGCGCGAGACCGGCAAGACCTACTTGGCGCTGGTCGAAGGTGCCTGGCCGGCCAACAAGAAGGTGCTGGACGCGCCGCTGGCCAAGTACCTGCTGCCGGCGGCCGCGGGCGCCGCCGAGGGGGAGCGGCGCGTGCGCGTGGTCGCCAAGGACCACCCGGACGCGATGCGCGCGGTCACGCTGGTCAAGGTGCTGGCCCGCTGCCAACTGGCGGGCGACGCCGCCGGCTTCTCCCTGCTGGCCGTGACCATCAAGACCGGCCGCACCCACCAGATCCGCGTCCACCTCGCCTCGGCCGGCCATCCGATCGCCGGCGACGACAAATATGGCGTCTTCGAGCGCAACCGGGCCTTGCAGAAGCTGGGCCTCAAGCGCATGTTCCTGCATGCATGGCGGCTGCAGTTCACCCATCCCGCGAGCGCCGAGCGCATCGCCCTCCAGGCCGACCTGCCGCCCGAGCTGCGGGTGCTGATGCCGCCCGCCGCGCTCGAAGCGCTCGCCACCCATCCTTTCGTCCAAGCCCATGACTGACTCCCGACCCCGCCGTTTCGACCTGATCGCCTTCGACTGGGACGGCACCCTCTACGACTCCACGCGGCTGATCGCCCGCTGCATCCAGGCCGCCGTGGTCGACGTCGGCGGCGCCCGGCCGAGCGAGAGCGATGCCGCCTGGGTGATCGGCCTCGGCCTGGCCGAGGCGCTGGCGCGCGCCGCGCCGGACGTGCCGAAGGAGAAATACGCCGAGCTGGGCCACCGCTACCGCTTCCACTTCCTGCAGCACCAGGACGACCTGGTGCTGTTCGACGGTGTGCTGGAGATGCTCGATGCCCTGCGCGCGCGCGGCCACAAGCTGGCGGTCGCCACCGGCAAGTCGCGCCGCGGGCTCGACGAAGCCCTGTCCACCGTCGCGCTGCGCGACCGCTTCGACGCCTCCCGAACCGCCGACGAGACCTTCGGCAAGCCGCACCCGCGCATGCTGCTCGAACTGATGGAAGAGCTGGACATCCCGGCCGACCGCACGCTCATGATCGGCGACACCACCCACGATCTGCAGCTGGCGATCAATGCCGGCTGCGCCGGTGTCGGCGTCAGCTACGGCGCCCACGAGCCGGACAGCTTCGACGCCCTGGCGCCGCTGCATGTGGCGCACTCGGTTCCCGCGCTCGCGCAGTGGCTGGCCAAGAACGCCTGAGCCGGCCATGAGCGAGCCGATTCCCCTGTGCAACTCGGCCGAGCTGGTCGAGGGCGGCCGGGCGGTGCCCTTCGACGTCGTGCATGGCGGCGAGACCTGCCGGGCCTTCGCCGTGCGCTTCGAAGGCGCGCCCCACGCCTATCTGAACCGCTGCAGCCACGTGGCGATGGAAATGGACTTCCAGCCCGACCGCTTCTTCGACGACTCGGGCCAGTGGCTGCTGTGCGCGACCCATGGGGCGGTGTACAAGCCGGACACCGGCGAATGTGCCGGCGGGCCCTGCCGCGGCGGCCTGGTGAAGATCGCACTGAGCGAGCGGGACGGCGTGGTGCACTGGCATACTGCCTGGAACCTTCAAGCAGCCTTCTGACATGACCGATTCCAACCGCACGGAGCCCGAGGGTTTCGAGCCCTTCGAGCGCCCGGCGCCTCCATTTTCCGCAGACGGCAAGAGAACCATGGCAAAGAACGATCCGACCTCATCGCCGGGCTGGGAGCGCGCGACGCTCGAGAAGCTGGCTTTCGCCGCGGTGCGCGAGCAGCGCGCCGCCCGCCGCTGGAAGACCTTCGTCCGGCTGAGCTGGCTTGCCTTCTTCGTCTTCCTGCTCTGGTTCGCGATGTCGCGCGGCACGCCCGCCACCGCCAAGGCGACGCCGCACACCGCGGTGATCGAGATCAAGGGCGAGATCGCCGCCGGTGCCGACGCCAGCGCCGAATTCGTGGTCGCCGCGATGAAGACCGCCTTCGAGGACGACGGCGCCAAGGGCATCGTGCTGCTGATCAATTCACCGGGCGGCAGCCCGGTGCAGGCCGGCATCATCAACGACGAGATCAAGCGCATGCGCGCCAAGTACAACAAGCCCGTCTATGCGGTGGTCGAGGAAACCTGCGCTTCGGCGGCCTACTACATCGCCGCCGCGGCCGACAAGATCTTCGTCGACAAGGCCAGCATCGTGGGCAGCATCGGCGTCCTGATGGACGGCTTCGGCTTCACCGGCCTGATGGACAAGGTGGGCGTCGAGCGCCGGCTGCTCACGGCGGGCGAGAACAAGGGCTTCATGGACCCGTTCAGCCCGATGAACGACGCCCAGAAGGCGCACGCGCAGCAGATGCTCGGCCAGATCCACAACCAGTTCATCGAGGTGGTCAAGAGCGGCCGCGGCGAACGGCTCAAGACCGACACGCCGGGCCTCTTCAGCGGCCTGTTCTGGAGCGGCCAGCAGTCGATCGAACTCGGCCTCGCCGACCAGCTCGGCAACGTCGACCTGGTCGCCCGCGACGTCATCAAGGCCGAGGAAGTGATCGACTACACGCGGCGCGACAACGTCGCCGAAAAACTGGCCAAGAAGTTCGGTGCGGCGCTGGCGGATGCGTCGGTGCGGGCCCTGCACGCGGCGCCGGCCCTGCGCTGAGGGCCGGCGCGCTCACGCCGGATCGGCGTGGCGCGCAGAAATGGCCAGCGCCGTGGCGAAGGCCACCACCAGGTAGAGCGCGTGGGTCAGCGAGCTGAGCTGAGCCAGGAAGCCGATCACCGGCGGGCCCGCCATGAAGCCCAGATAGGCCAGCGCCGACACGCCGGCGATGCCGCGGGTGGGCTCCACGCCCGGGACCCGCGCGGAAGCCGCGAACAGGATCGGCACCACGTTGGCGAAGCCGACGCCGACCCCGGCAAAGCCGACCAGTGCGAGCCAGGGCCGGTCGGTCAGCAGCACCAGCGCCATCGACCCCGCGGCCAGCAGCGCGCTGGCGCGCAGCAGCACGGGCGGCGCGAAACGCGCGCGCAGCGCATCGCCGCCGAAACGGGCCAGCGCCATCGCCGCCGAGAAGCTGGCGTAGGCCAGCGCCGCCTGCTGCTGGGGGCTGCCGAGTTCCTGCTGCAGATAAAGCACGCTCCAGTCGTAGATCGCGCCTTCGGCGATCAGTCCCAGTGCCGCCAGCAGGCCCAGCAGGGCCAGCGCGCCGCGCGGCAGGCGAAAGCCGTGGTCGGCGCTGGCGGAGGCCGTGGCCTCGGGCGGGAGCATCGAACGGGCCGCCACGACGACGGTCAAGGCCATCGCGCCGGCGACGAGCAGCAGGTGCCACTGGGGGCGCAGGCCGGCCGCGAGGGCGGCGCTGCCGGTCGCGGCGCCGACCATGCCGCCCAGGCTGAACATGCCGTGCATCCCGCTCATCAGCGGTCGGCCGCAGCGCAGTTCCAACTGCGCGGCTTCGGCGTTGATGGCGACGTCGAACACGCTGGTGACGATGCCGAACACCGCCAGCAGGCCCAGCAGGGCCGGGAAGCTCGGCATCGCCAGCAGCCCGGCGAGCAGCAGGGCGTAGGTCGCGCCGCAGGCGCCGGCGGTGCGGCGGGCGCCCGCACGGCCGATCCAGCGGCTGGCCTGGGTCAGGCCGACCAGGGCGCCGACGCCGGCGGCCAGCATCGCCAGGCCCAGTTCCGCCTCGTCGACGCCGTAGTGGGACTTGACGGTCGGGATGTGCACGCCCCAGGTCGCGAAGACGAAACCCGAACAGAAGAACTGCGTCCGCGCCGCCCAGCGCATGGCGTTGGAAATTTGCATCGGCGAGCGGGTCTCAGCGGCCGATCGCGAACACCGCCGGCGCGCGGCCGTCGGTGGCCATCGGCCTGGCGCGCCAAGCCTTCACCGTGTCGCTGCGTACGCTGCTGGAGGCGAGCGTCAGTCCGCGCGCCACGGCCAGCCGCGTGTTGTGCTGCAGCGTCTGGGTCAGCGCCTGCAGCAGGGCGGCGTTGCGGTAGGGCGTCTCGATGAAGAGCTGGGTCTGGCCGGTTCGCAACGCCAGCGATTCGAGTTCCCGGATCCGCTGGGTGCGGGCGTCGGCGTCCTGCGGCAGGTAGCCGACGAAGGCGAAATTCTGGCCGTTGAGCCCGCTGGCCGCCAGCGCGAGCAGCAGGGAAACCGGTCCGGTGAGCGGCACCACCACGATGCCCAGCTCGTGCGCAGCCCGGGCCACCGACGAGCCGGGATCGGCCACGGCGGGCATCCCAGCCTCGCTGAGCAGGCCGACATCGTGTCCGGCGAGTGCGGGCGCGAGCAGGGGCCGGGCGTCGAACTGCCCCGCATGATCCCCCTTCTTGTGGACTTCGCGCGGCAACTCCTGGATCTGCTGCGACTGCAGTGGCGCCGCGAGCGGACAGACGGCATCGATGCGCTTGAGGTAGGCGCGCGCCGACTTGGCGTTCTCGCAGATCCAGTGGGTGATGCCGGCGGCCGTCGCCAGCGTGCCGCGCGGCAGCGCGTCCTCGAGCGGCGCCTGTTCGTCGCAGCCGAAATCGAGCGGCGCCGGCACCAGGTAGAGCTTGCCCAGGGCCGGGGTGCTCACAGCAGGTCGACTCCGGCGGCGCGCAGCATGCGCGCGGTGCGGATCAGCGGCAGGCCGACCAGCGCGGTCGGGTCGTCGCTGTCGATCGCCTCCAGCAGCGCGATGCCCAGGCCCTCGCTCTTGGCGCTGCCGGCGCAGTCATAGGGCTCCTCGGCCCGCAGGTAGCGCTCGATCGCGGCGTCTTCCAGAGCGCGGAAGACCACCCGCACCGGCGCCAGGTCGCGCTCGGCGAAGCCGCTGGCGTGGCAGACCACGGCGACCGCGGTCTGGAAGACCAGGGTCTGGCCGCGCATGCGGCGCAGCTGTTCGGTGGCGCGGGCGTGGTCGCCGGGCTTGCCCAGGGGCTCGCCCGCCAGGTCGGCGACCTGGTCGGAGCCGATCACGACGGCCTGCGGAAAGCGGCGGGCGACCGCGTTCGCCTTCTCGAGCGCCAGCCGCTCGGCCAGCGCGCGCGGCGCTTCGCCCGCCAGCGGGGTTTCGTCCACCTCCGGCGCCTGGACGTCGAAGGGCAGGCGCAGGCGCGTCAGCAGTTCGCGCCGGTAGCGGGAGGTCGAGGCAAGGATCACTTGGCGTTGCATGGTCCCGATTGTGCGTGAGCGGTTTAGACTGGCGTCGATGAGCAAAGAATTTGTCCCCGGCCGGCTCGACGTGAACGGCTTCGCCGACGCCGCCGCGACCCTGTCCGGCAACGATCCCCTGTCGGGCTTCGAGCGCCTGAGCGCCGAGTTGGCCGACCCCGCCGCCGACGCCACGGTGCGCTGGGTGGCGACCGGCCAGTCGCGCAGCGGCGCCGATGGCGCCCCCGTGTCCTGGCTGCACCTCGACGCCCAGGCGAGCGCGCCCCTGATCTGCCAGCGCTGCCTGGCGCCGGTCGAGCTGGCGCTGAAGGTCGATCGCTGGTTCCGGTTCGCCCCCGACGAGGCCACCGCCGCGGCCGAGGACGAAGTGTCCGACGAGGACGTGCTGGTCGCCAGCCGCGATTTCGACCTCCATGCGTTGATCGAGGACGAACTGCTGATGGAAATCCCCGTCACGCCGCGGCACGAGGTATGTCCGCAGCCGACCCGGCTGTCGGCCGTCGACCCGGACTTCGACGGCGCCGAAGCGGCCCGTCCCAATCCCTTCGCCGTGCTTGGCGCCCTGCGCTCGGACAAGTCCGACAAGGGCTGAGCGGACGCGCGCGGCCCGGGTACTGGCCTTGATGTCGTGGATGGGCTATAATCATGGGCTTCGCGCGCGCTGCCGGGTATGTGGACCCGTATGGCCCCAAGATCACAGGATCGACCGGGGCTCGCGTGCACACCACCAACCCACCCAACATTTCCAGGAGCCATCATGGCCGTCCAGCAAAACAAGAAGTCGCCGTCGAAGCGCGGCATGCACCGTTCGCACAACGCGCTGGGCGTGCCCGGCATCGCCGTCGAGCCGACCACCGGCGAAACGCATCTGCGCCACCACATCAGCCCGAACGGCTTCTATCGTGGCCGCAAGGTCCTCAAGACCAAGTCCGAAGCCTGATTTCCGCTCCCAGGCCAAGGCCCGAGGCTACTTGTCCTGTAGCGTCGGGCCTTTGTTTTGATGGCTACGTCCTCAGCATCCGCTCCAGTGCCGCCCGTGATCACGATCGCCGTTGATTGCATGGGCGGCGACCACGGGCCGCGCGTCACGCTTGCGGCCTGCCGGGCGTTCCTCGAGCGCCACGCCGAGGCGTCGCTGCTGCTGGTCGGTGCGCCGGCTGCGCTGGCGGGCTTCACGCACCCTCGCGCCACCGTCATCGGTGCCAGTGAAGTGGTTGGCATGGACGACCCCATCGAGGTCGCGCTGCGCAAGAAAAAAGACTCGTCGATGCGCGTCGCGATCCAGCAGGTGAAGGACGGCGCCGCGCAGGCGGCCGTTTCTGCCGGCAACACGGGGGCATTGATGGCGATCGCACGCTATCTGCTCAAAACCCTCGACGGCATCGACCGTCCCGCCATCGCCCCGCAATTGCCCAACAGCAAGGGGGGGGCGACCACGGTGCTGGACCTTGGCGCCAATGTCGATTGCGACGCCGAGGATCTGCTGCAGTTCGCGGTGCTCGGCTCGGCGTTGGTGTCGGCGCTGACGGGCAACGAATCGCCCAGCGTCGGCCTGCTCAACGTGGGCGAGGAAGCCATCAAAGGCAGCGAAACCATCAAAAAAGCGAGCCAACTGCTTCGAAAAGCGGCCAATTCGCAGGATCTGAACTTCTACGGCAACGTCGAGGGCAACGACATCTTCAAGGGCACCACCGACATCGTGGTGTGTGACGGATTCGTCGGCAATGTGACGCTGAAGGCCACCGAGGGCGTGGCTTCGATGATCGTGGACTTTTTGCGCATCGAGTACTCCAGCGGCATCTTCAGTAAATTCGCCGCGATCGTTTCATATCCGGTTCTAAAAGCGCTCAAGAAGCGGCTTGACCACCGGCGCTACAACGGCGCCGCCTTGCTCGGCCTGCGCGGCCTGGTGTTCAAGAGCCATGGCTCCGCGGACGAGGTGGCGTTCGGCCATGCCCTCGATCGCGCTTATGATGCCGCTCGCAACAACCTGCTCGACCGTGTGCGGGCCCGCATCGCCCACGCCGCGCCACTGCTCGCGCGGCAAGACTCGGCGGCGCCGGCCGACACGCCGGCGCTCCACGTCTGATGACCCCTTTTTCCCGCATCACAGGCACCGGCAGCTTCCTGCCGCCGCGCCGCGTGACCAATGACGACCTGGCCCAGGAACTCGCCGCCCGCGGCATCGAGACCTCCGACCAGTGGATCATCGAGCGTACCGGCATTCGCGCCCGCCACTTCGCCGCCCCCGAGGTGTCGAGCAGCGACCTCGGCCTGGAAGCCGCGAAGCACGCGCTCGAAGCCGCCGGCCGCAGCGCCGCCGACATCGACCTGATCATCGTCGCCACCTCCACCCCCGACATGGTGTTCCCGTCGTCGGCGGCGATCCTCCAGCACAAGCTGGGCATCGCGGGCTGCGCCGCCTTCGACGTCCAGGCGGTGTGCAGCGGCTTCGTCTATGCGCTGACGGTGGCCGACGCGATGATTCGCACCGGCAGCGCCAAGTGCGCGCTGGTGGTCGGTGCCGAAGTGTTCTCGCGCATCCTCGATTTCAACGATCGCACGACCTGCGTGCTGTTCGGCGACGGCGCCGGCGCCGTCATTCTCGAAGCCAGCAACGAGCCGGGCATCCTGGCGAGCGATCTGCACGCCGATGGCAAGCATGTCGGCATCCTCTGCGTGCCGGGCCATGTGGCGGGCGGCGAGGTGCTGGGCAAGCCGCTGCTGCACATGGATGGGCAGGCGGTCTTCAAGCTGGCGGTCCGCGTGCTCGAGGAAGCCGCCCGCGCCACCCTGGCCAAGGCCGGCAAGACCGAGGCCGACATCGACTGGCTGATTCCGCATCAGGCCAACATCCGGATCATGGAAGGCACGGCCAAGAAGCTGAAGCTCGCCCGCGACAAGCTCATCGTGACGGTCGACGAGCACGGCAACACCTCGGCTGCCTCCATCCCGCTGGCGCTCGACGCCGCGGTGCGCTCGGGCAAGGTGAAGAAGGGCGATACGCTGATGCTCGAGGGCGTCGGCGGCGGCTTCACCTGGGGTGCGGTGCTGCTGACCTACTAAGTAATGGAGCGCGTGGCCCCTGGCGGGCCGCAGCGCCCAGGAGACACAAGATCATGAAATCCTTTGCATTCGTCTTTCCGGGTCAGGGTTCGCAGGCGGTCGGCATGCTCGACGCCTGGGGCGACCACCCGGCGGTCGCCGAAACGCTGCGCGAAGCCTCCGATGCGCTCGATGAAGACATCGCGCGCCTGATCCACGAAGGCCCCAAGGAAGCGCTGGCCCTGACCACCAACACCCAGCCCGTGATGCTGGTCGCCGCGATCGCCGCCTGGCGTGCCTGGCGCGCCGAAGGCGGCGCCGAGCCGTCGGTGGTCGCCGGCCATTCGCTGGGCGAATACTCGGCCCTGGTGGCCTCGGGTGTGCTGACGCTGGCGCAGGCGGCACCGCTGGTGCGCTTCCGGGCCCAGGCGATGCAGCAGGCGGTGCCGGTCGGCGTCGGCGCGATGGCGGCCGTGCTGGGCATGGAGGCCGCCAAGGTGCAGGCCGGCTGCGCCGAGGTCACGGCCTCGTTCGGACCCGGCAGCGCCGAGGTGGTGGAAGCAGTCAATTTCAACGACCCGATGCAGACCGTGATCGCCGGCAGCAAGGCGGCGGTCGACAAGGCCTGCGAGGTGCTGAAAGCCAACGGCGCCAAGCGGGCGCTGCCGCTGCCGGTGTCCGCGCCCTTCCATTCGAGCCTGATGAAGCCGGCGGCCGAGGCGCTGCGCGAGCGGCTGGCGACGGTCGCGCTGGCGACGCCCCGGATTCCGGTCGTCAACAACATCGATGTCGCGGTCGAAACCGACCCCGAGCGCATCCGCGCCGCCCTGGTGCGCCAGGCGGCGGGCCCGGTGCGCTGGGTCGAGACCGTGCAGGCCCTCGAGGCGCGCGGGGTCGAGGCCATCGTCGAATGCGGCCCGGGCAAGGTGCTGGCCGGCATGGCCAAGCGGATCGCCCCGGCCGTCGCGGCGGCCTCGCTCTACGATCCGGCGACGCTCGCCGAAACCCGGCAACTGCTCGGCGCCTGAGCGCCCACCCACAGGTTCAGTCATGAGTATTCCCAAATTCGAAGGCCAGGTCGCCCTGGTCACGGGTGCGACCCGCGGCATTGGCGCCGCCATCGCGCTCGAACTGGCCCAGCGCGGCCTGAAGGTCATCGGCACCGGCACCTCGGCGGAGGGCGCCGCCAAGATCACGGCCGCGCTGGCGGCCCATGATGGCCGCGGCTGCGTGCTGGACGTCAACGATGGCGCCGCGGTCGACGCCCTGGTCGACGAGATC
Organism: Variovorax davisae; assembly: GCF_030316845.1. GTDB lineage: Bacteria > Pseudomonadota > Gammaproteobacteria > Burkholderiales > Burkholderiaceae_C > Variovorax > Variovorax davisae. The sequence continues at coordinate 88,274 of NZ_JASZYS010000017.1, read as the reverse complement.
GTCAAGGTGTACGGCGCGGTCCACGTGCTGGTCAACAACGCCGGCATCACGCGCGACACGCTCGCCATGCGGCTCAAGGACGGCGACTGGGACGCGGTGCTCGACACCAACCTGAAGGCCGTCTTCCGCCTGTCGCGCGCCGTGATCCGGCCGATGATGAAGCAGCGCTACGGCCGCATCATCAGCATCACCAGCGTGGTGGGTGCCTCCGGCAACGCGGGCCAGGCCAACTACGCGGCGGCCAAGGCCGGCGTGGCGGGCATGACGCGGGCGCTGGCGCGCGAACTCGGCAGCCGCAGCATCACCGTCAACTGCGTGGCGCCGGGCTTCATCGAGACCGACATGACGGCCAGCCTGCCCGAGGCGCAGCAGCAGGCGCTGCTGGCCCAGATCCCCCTCGGGCATCTCGGCAAACCCGCCGACATCGCCCACGCGGTCGCCTACCTGGCGTCGCCGCAGGCCGCCTATATCACGGGGCAGGAACTGCACGTGAATGGCGGCATGCACATGTAGCCCCAGGAACGCAAGCGCTTTCACCCACGGCCGTGCGGCAAATGCCACAATGCGGCCGGCTAAAATCAACCGATTACCTACAACCCTCAGAGGGAACCAAATGAGCGATATCGAAGCACGTGTCAAGAAAATCATTGCCGAACAACTCGGCGTTGAAGAGTCCCAGGTCACCAACGAGAAGGCCTTCGTGGCCGACCTCGGCGCGGACTCGCTCGACACGGTCGAACTCGTGATGGCGCTCGAAGACGAATTCGGCATCGAGATCCCCGACGAAGACGCCGAGAAGATCACGACGGTCCAGAACGCCGTCGACTACGCCACCAAGAATCAAAAGGCCTGATACGGCCGCGCTGAGGCACCGCTCGCTCCAGGGCGGTCTCAGCTCCCAGAAAGGTATGCCGGCATGACCAAACGCCGCGTCGTCGTGACCGGACTCGGTTGCCTCGCTCCTGTCGGAAATTCCGTCACCGAATCCTGGGCCAACCTGTTGGCCGGGAATTCGGGCATCGACACCATCACCAAGTTCGATGTGAGCGCCTTCGCCTGCAAGTTCGCAGGCGAGGTCAAGGGCTTCGACATCAAGGACTACATTCCCGAGAAGGAAGCGCGCCACATGGACCGCTTCATCCATCTCGGGCTCGCTGCCGCCATCCAGGCGGTGCAGGACAGCGGATTGCCCACCGGCGACGCGCTGTCCGAAGAAGAAGCGGTGCGCATCGGCTGCAACATCGGCTCCGGCATCGGCGGCCTGCCGCTGATCGAGGACACCCACGCCGAACTGGTCAACCGCGGCCCGCGCCGCGTGTCGCCGTTCTTCGTGCCGGCGTCGATCATCAACATGATCTCGGGCCATGTGTCCATCAAGTATGGATTCAAGGGCCCGAACATCGCGATCGTCACCGCCTGCACCACCGGCCTGCATGCCATCGGCACCTCGGCCCGCATGATCGAGTACGGCGATGCCGACGTGATGATCGCCGGCGGCGCCGAATCGACCGTCTCGCCGCTCGGGCTGGGCGGCTTCGCCGCGGCGCGTGCGCTGTCGACGCGCAACGACGACCCCAAGACCGCCTCGCGGCCCTGGGACAAGGACCGGGACGGCTTCGTGCTCGGCGAGGGCGCCGGCGTGGTCGTGCTCGAGGAGTACGAACGGGCCAAGGCGCGCGGCGCCAAGATCTACGCCGAGGTCTCCGGTTTCGGCATGAGCGGCGATGCCTTCCACATGACGGCGCCCAACGTCGACGGCCCGCGCCGCTCGATGCAGATGGCGCTGGCCAATGCGGGCGTCAACGCCGACCAGGTGCAGTACGTCAATGCGCACGGCACCTCGACGCCGCTCGGCGACCTGAACGAGACCAACGCGATCAAGAACGCCTTCGGCGATCACGCCCGCAAGCTGGTCGTGAACTCGACCAAGTCGATGACCGGCCACCTGCTGGGCGGCGCCGGCGGCATCGAGTCGGTGTTCACGATCCTGGCGCTGCATCACCAGAAGAGCCCGCCGACGATCAACATCTTCCACCAGGATCCGGAGTGCGATCTCGACTACTGCGCCAACGAGGCGCGCGACATGAAGATCGACGTCGCGGTCAAGAACAACTTCGGTTTCGGCGGCACCAACGGCACGCTGGTGTTCAAGCGCGTTTGATACTTTCCGACCCATGCACAGCGCCCCGTCGGTGAACTATCCGGTGGGGCGTTCGCGCTATGCGCGCCACCTTCTGGTCTCGCTCTGGGCGCTCGGCGTCGCCAGCGTCACGCTCGCGTCCCTGCAGGCCGACGGCTTCGACTGGCGCCAGGCGATGCTGGCGCTGAGCGCCGTCGTCGCCGGCGCGGCCGCCTGGACCGGCCTGCTGCAGAGTGCCGCGCCGGGCGAACTGGCCTTCGATGGCCGGCATTGGTCGATGTCGGGCGGCGCCCCGCTGCGCTCGGCCCGCGCCAGCGTGGCGCTCGACCTGCAATCCCTGCTGCTGGTGCGCCTGGACCCGCCTGCGCGGTCGCGGCGCTGGATCTGGGTCGACCGCCAGGCCATGCCCGAGCGCTGGCTGGATCTGCGGCGCGCCCTCCATGCGCGCGTGGTCCCTGCCGACGCGGACCCGGCGGCGGCGCCGGTGCATCATCCCCGCGTATGACAGTGTCTCCGCCTCCCGTGCCGCCCGGCACCGGCCCGACCGACGCGCCCGCCGGGGCGCAAAGCCCGGGCGAGGTCGATTTCCAGCTGGTCCAGCGCACCGTCGCGGGCGACCAGAAGGCCTTCGAGCTGCTGGTGATCAAGTACCAGCGGCGGATCGAACGGCTGATCGGCCGCATGGTGCGCGACGTCAACCTGGTCGAGGACATCGCCCAGGAAACCTTCATCCGCGCCTACCGCGCGCTGCACCAGTTCCGCGGCGAGGCCCAGTTCTACACCTGGCTCTACCGGATCGCGGTCAACACGGCGAAGAAGGCGTTGGTCGACATGAAGCGCGACCCGACCATCTCCGAGAGCGCCCTGCGATCGTCTTCTGACGACGACGATGAAACTTACCGGCCCGGAAACGAACCAATCAGCGACGAGACCCCCGAAACCGTGCTGGCGGCCAATGAAATCGCGGCTGCCGTCGAGGCGGCGATGGAAGCGCTGCCGGCTGAACTGCGGCAGGCGGTGACGCTGCGCGAGATCGAGGGCATGAGTTACGAAGAGATCGCCGAGGTCATGAATTGTCCGATCGGCACGGTGCGGTCGCGGATTTTCCGCGCCCGCGAGGCTATTTCGACCCGGGTCAAGCCCTTGCTGGACAACCAGTCGGGCAAGCGCTGGTAAGCAGGTGAATGAGATGAAGCAAACAAACACAGTCCAAGAGCAGGTTTCCGCGCTCGCCGACGGCCATTTGCGCGACGGCGAATTTGCCGACGTGGTCGGCCGGCTGGGCGTCGACCCCGAACTGCGGGCGACCTGGCAGACCTATCACCTGGTGGGCGACGTCCTGCGTTCGGGTGGCCATGCCGCCTGCAGCGACACCTCGGCCTTCCTGTCCCGGTTCCAGAGCCGGCTGGCGGCCGAGCCCCCGGTGCCGGCGCTCAAGCCCGTGGCAGCCGAGTCCGCGCCGGCGCGGCTGCGGGTCGAAGCGGCCAACGAGCCCGTGTTCCGCTGGAAGCTGGTCGCCGGCGCCGCTTCGCTGGCGGCGGCGGCAGCGATCGGCTGGAACTGGGTCGGCGTCGCGGATTCCCGCGCGGCCGGCGCCCAGCTGGCGCTGCAGCAGGCCGCTCCGGCCGTCGTCGCCACGGCCGAGGCGACGAAGCCGGCGGCGCCGAGCCTCGCTGCGACCCGGGTCATGATCGGCAACGGCAATCCGCAGGTCATGCTGCGCGATCCGCGGCTCGACCAGCTGCTCGAAGCCCACCAGCAAGCCGGAGGCGCTTCGCAGATGCCCTCGGGCTTCCTGCGCAACGCCACCTTCGACCGGCCGTCGCGCTGACGCCAGCGCCGGCAGCCTCTGCAATGACTCATTCGATGCCGATCTCCGCACGCGGATTCCTGGTTCTGGTGGCGGCGTTGTGCATGGCGCAGGTGTCGCTCGCCCAGAGCCGTCCTGCCCCGGCCGCCGCGAGAAGCGCGCCCGCTGCCGCAGGCGGCGACCTGCCCGCCATGGGCGTCGTCGAGTGGCTGGAGCGCATGCATGCGGCGGCCCGGCAGCGCAGCTATGTCGGCACCTTCGTGGTGTCGGCGCCGGCCGGCAACCTGTCGAGCGCGCGCATCTGGCATGTCTGCGAGGGCGACCTCCAGATGGAGCGCATCGAGGCCCTGTCGGGGCCGCCGCGCTCGACCTTCCGGCGCAACGACCAGGTCGTCACCTTCCTGCCGGACTCGAAGGTCGTCAAGCGCGAGAAGCGCGAGAACCTGGAGATCTTCCCGAACCTGTCGGGCGCGCCCGATTCGTCGATCGCCGACTCGTACGGCGTGCGCGCGATCGGCAAGGACCGCGTCGCCGGATTCGACACCGACGTGGTCCAGATCGAGCCCCGCGACGGCTTGCGCTTCGGCTACCGGGTCTGGAGCGAGCGGCGCTCGGGCCTGGTGGTCAAGCTGCAGACCCTCGACCGCGACAACAAGGTGATCGAGCAGTCGGCCTTCTCCGAACTCCAGCTCGACGCGCCGGTCAAGGCCCACGCGCTGGCGCAGATGATGGGCAGCACCGCCGGCTACCGGGTCGAGAAGTCGGAGCTGGAGCGCACCACGGCGCAGCGCGAGGGCTGGGCGCTCGGCAAGCCGGTCGCCGGCTTCCGGCCGGTCAGCTCGTTCCGCCGCCCGATGGGCGGCGACAGCCTGGGCCACACGATGCAGTGGACCTTCTCGGATGGCCTGGCCACCGTGTCGCTGTTCATCGAGCCTTACGATGCGCAGCGCAAGCCCGAGGAAGTGCTGCTCGCGCTCGGCGCCACCTACACGCTCACGCGCCGCCTGACCGACAAGAACGGCGACTGGTGGCTGACCGCGGTCGGCGAAGTGCCGCCGCAGACGCTGGATGCGTTCGCCCAGAACCTGGTCCGCGCGCGCTAGCGCGTACCCGACAGTTTTTGTCTCTTCAACGAAAGAAACCGATGATGCTCAAGATCAAGGGGAACAGCTTCCGTTCGTCCCTGATGGCCTGCGCGCTCGCGCTCGCTTCGACCACCGCGCTGCTGCCCGTGACGCCTGTGCATGCGCAGGCGCGCGCGCTGCCTGATTTCACCGACCTGGTGGACCAGGTGGGCCCGTCCGTGGTCAACATCCGCACCATCGAGAAGGTCGCCCAGGGCGGCGCCAGCGGGGAGCCGGACGAGGAGATGCAGGAGTTCTTCCGCCGCTTCTTCGGCCAGCCGATGCCCGGGGTCCCGCGCCAGGGGCCGCGCCCGAACCGGCCGCAGGCGCCCGACGAGGAGCGCCCACGCGGCGTCGGCTCGGGCTTCATCCTGTCGCCCGACGGCTACGTGATGACCAATGCCCACGTGGTCGACGGCGCCTCCGAGGTGTTAGTCACCTTGCCGGACAAGCGCGAGTTCAAGGCCCGGATCATCGGCGCCGACAAGCGCACCGACGTCGCGGTCGTCAAGATCGAGGCCACCGGATTGCCGGCGGTCAAGGTCGGCGACGTGTCCAAGCTGCGCGTGGGCGAATGGGTCATGGCGATCGGCTCGCCCTTCGGCCTCGAGAACACCGTCACGGCCGGCATCGTGAGCGCCAAGCAGCGCGACACCGGCGACTACCTGCCGTTCATCCAGACCGACGTCGCCATCAACCCCGGCAATTCGGGCGGCCCGCTGATCAACATGCGCGGCGAGGTGGTGGGCATCAACAGCCAGATCTACTCGCGTTCGGGCGGCTTCATGGGCATCTCGTTCTCGATCCCGATCGACGAGGCGAGCCGCGTCGCCGACCAGCTGCGCGCCTCGGGCCGCGTGTCGCGCGGGCGCATCGGCGTGCAGATCGACCAGGTCACCAAGGACGTGGCCGAATCGATCGGCCTGGGCAAGGCGCAGGGCGCGCTGGTGCGCGGCGTCGAGGCCGGCTCGCCGGGCGAGAAGGCCGGCATCGAGCCGGGCGACATCATCACCAAGTTCGACGGCAAGGCCATCGAGAAACCGAGCGACCTGCCGCGCCTGGTGGGCAACACCAAGCCGGGCACCAAGAGCTCGATCACGGTGTTCCGCCGCGGCAGCGCGCGCGACATCAACGTGACCATCGCCGAGATCGAGCCCGACAAGCCGACCAAGGTCGCCGATCGCGAAGAACCCGCCGCCAAGCCCTCGGCTTCCGCGGCCGCCAAGTCGATGGGCCTGGCGCTGAGCGATCTCACCGATGCACAGAAGAAGGAACTGAAGCTCAAGGGTGGCGTGCGGATCGATGCCGCCAGCGATGCGGCGGCGCGCGCCGGCCTGCGCGAAGGCGACGTGGTGCTGGCGGTGAGCAACACCGAGGTGGCCAACCTGAAGGAATTCGACGCCGCCCTGGCCAAGGCGGACAAGAGCAAGCCGGTCAGCCTGCTGTTCCGCCGCGGCGACTGGGCGCAGTACGCGCTGCTCCGGCCGGCTCGCTGATCGGGCGGCGGGCGTCAAGTGGCCCCACCCGGCAGTCGGGTTTGGGGTCATTTTTCGGCCAGTGTCGCGCGCCGACCGCAGCGCCCAAGAAATTTTTTTGACACTTCGGGCGACGGATTTTGGTTGGTGGTTGCTAACTTAGGAGGCGGCTAACGATGAATTTCGGTAGAATAGGGTGCCTCTGATCGCCGCTCGTCGCATAAGCAGTCCGAGGTGCTTCACGATGCGAGATTCCCGTAGCCCGTCCACCGGCGCTCCACAGTTCGCCCACAAGTTGTTAAGCATTTGCTCCACCGATCCTGTTGATAAGTTGTTAATAAGTGGCATGTTGCTGACCTGCAACGACCCTTCCCGGGCTTTGGCCCGGCTGTACGCGCCCCCCTTTTTGCCTACAATGAAGTTCCAACTACTGCAGTTGCCATTGCTTGTTGGTTCAGGGCGCGTCTCTAGGGGACGCGCCCTTTTTTCTTGCCTGACGCCTTCTGCGCCCGAGCCAATTCAAGTACTTAAGCGTTCCCGTTGATGAATCACATCAGAAATTTTTCGATCATTGCGCACATCGATCACGGCAAGTCGACGCTTGCCGATCGCTTGATCCAACGTTGTGGTGGTCTCGCCGAGCGCGAGATGGAAGCGCAGGTTCTCGACTCGATGGACATCGAGAAAGAGCGTGGGATAACCATCAAGGCGCAGACCGCTGCGTTGCACTACAAGGCCAAGGACGGACAGGTCTACAACCTCAATCTGATCGACACGCCGGGCCATGTCGACTTCTCTTATGAAGTGAGTCGCTCGCTGTCGGCCTGCGAAGGCGCATTGCTCGTCGTCGATGCGAGCCAGGGCGTCGAAGCGCAGACGGTCGCCAACTGCTACACCGCACTCGACCTCGGCGTCGAAGTGGTGCCGGTGCTCAACAAGATGGATCTGCCCAACGCGGACCCCGACAACGCGCGCACCGAGATCGAGGACGTGATCGGCATCGATGCGACCGATGCGATCCCGTGTTCCGCGAAGACCGGCATGGGCATCGAGGAAATCCTCGAGGCCGTGGTGGCGCGGATGCCGGCGCCGCGCGGCAATCCCGACGGTCCGCTGCGCGCGATGATCATCGACAGCTGGTTCGATCCCTACGTCGGCGTGGTGATGCTGGTGCGCGTGGTCGACGGCCGGCTGGTCAAGGGCGAGCGCATCAAGATGATGGCCTCGGGCGCGATGTACAACGCCGACAACATCGGCGTCTTCACGCCCGCCAACGAGCCGCGCGCCTCGCTCGAGGCCGGCGAGGTGGGCTACATCATCGCCGGCATCAAGGAACTGCAGGCCGCCAAGGTCGGCGACACCGTGACCTTGATCAAGCCCGGCACCGGCGGCGCCGCGGCCACCGCGACCGAGGCGCTGCCCGGCTTCAAGGAGATCCAGCCGCAGGTGTTCGCCGGGCTCTATCCGACCGAGGCCAGCGAGTACGACTCGCTGCGCGATGCGCTCGAGAAGCTCAAGCTCAACGATTCGTCGCTGCGCTACGAGCCCGAGGTGAGCCAGGCGCTGGGCTTCGGCTTCCGCTGCGGCTTCCTGGGCCTGCTGCACATGGAGATCGTGCAGGAGCGGCTGGAGCGCGAGTTCGACCAGGACCTGATCACGACCGCGCCGAGCGTGATCTACCAGGTCATGAAGAACGACGGCGAAGTGATCATGGTGGAGAACCCGTCGAAGATGCCCGACGTCGGCAAGATGGCCGAGATCCGCGAGCCGATCGTGACGGTGCATCTCTACATGCCGCAGGAGTACGTCGGCGTCGTGATGACGCTGGCCAACCAGAAGCGCGGCGTGCAGATGAACATGGCCTACCACGGCCGCCAGGTGATGCTGACCTACGAGATGCCGCTCGGCGAGATCGTGCTCGACTTCTTCGACAAGCTGAAGTCGGTCAGCCGCGGCTATGCCTCGATGGACTACGAGTTCAAGGAATACCGGGCCTCGGACGTGGTCAAGGTCGACATCCTGCTGAACGGCGAGAAGGTCGACGCGCTGTCGATCATCGTCCACCGCAGCCAGAGCCAGTACCGCGGCCGGGCGGTGGTCTCGAAGATGCGCGAGATCATTTCGCGCCAGATGTTCGACGTCGCGATCCAGGCCGCCATCGGGGTCAACATCATCGCGCGTGAGACAATCAAGGCCCTGCGCAAGAACGTGCTCGCCAAGTGCTACGGCGGCGACATCACCCGCAAGAAGAAGCTGCTCGAGAAGCAGAAGGCGGGCAAGAAAAGAATGAAGCAGATCGGCTCGGTCGAGGTCCCGCAAGAGGCCTTCCTCGCCATCCTGCAAGTCGAGGACTGATGAACCACCCCCGATGCGACGCCGGTTCCGCGGCATCTCCGGCATGGGGCTGCACACAAGAAAACTAAGATGGCATTTCTCACTTCCCTGATCCTCGCCGCGTTCGTCGGCTACATCGGCGCCTGGTATTTCGGCGTGGTCGAAGGCAACTTCGCGCTGCTGCTGTTCCTGGCCACGGTGGTCACCGGCCTCTACTGGCTGGCCGAACGCTTCTATTTCCTGCCGAAGCGCCGGCGCGCGGCCGATGCGCTCGACGCCTCGCTGGCCCAGCGGCGCGAGGAACTCGCCCGCCAGGGCATCACGCAGGTCGACACGGTCGACACCAAGGCGCGCGAACGGCTGGTGATGCAGCCCTGGTGGCTGGACTGGACCGCCGGCCTGTTCCCGGTGATCCTGGCCGTGTTCCTGCTGCGCTCCTTCCTGTTCGAGCCCTTCAAGATCCCGTCGGGCTCGATGATGCCGACCTTGCTCACCGGCGACCTGATCCTGGTGAACAAGTTCGTCTACGGCCTGCGGCTGCCGGTCATCAACACCAAGATCACCGAGGGCCGGGCGCCGGAACGCGGCGAGGTGATGGTGTTCCGCTACCCGCCCAAGCCGAGCATGGACTACATCAAGCGGGTGGTCGGCGTGCCGGGCGACGAGGTGTCCTACCTCAACAAGCAGCTCACGATCAACGGCCAGCCGGTCCCCAAGGTCGCGATCCCGGAGTATTTCGACGAGGAGACGATGCGCTACCTCAAGCAGTACAACGAGGACCTGGGCGGCAAGGCGCATCGCCTGCTCAACGACGACAGCCGCCGCGCGGGCCTGTCCGAGGCCGAGATCATGCCGTTCCCGAACCAGGAAAATTGTCGTTACAGTGTCGAGGGCGTGGTGTGCAAGGTGCCGCCGGGCCACTATTTCATGATGGGTGACAACCGCGACAACTCGCTCGATTCGCGCTACTGGGGCTTCGTTCCGGACCAGAACATCGTGGGCAAGGCCTTCCTGGTGTGGATGAATTTCGGCAATCTCAAGCGCATCGGCACATTCCAATAAGCATCCGGTTCTTGATGGAGGGGTAGAGGGCATGAGAGCAAGGCAGACAGGACAGAAACAGCGCGGCATCTCGTTCATCGGGTTGCTCTTCGTCGCGATCGTGCTGGCGTGCGTCGGCGTGGTGGTGGCGCAGGTGATCCCGACGCTGATCGAGTACCAGGCGATCACCAAGGCGGCCGGCAAGGCCACGGCGGGGTCGACGGTGCCCGAAGTGCGCGCCATCTTCGACCGGGCCCAGGCCATCGACGACTTCCAGTCGGTCAGCGGCAAGGACCTCGACGTCAAGAAGGACGGCGACAAGGTGGTGGTTTCGTTCGCCTACGACCGCGAGATCCATCTGTTCGGCCCGGCCTACCTGCTCCTGAAGTACCGGGGCCAATCGCGTTGACGTTTTCCCCGTGACCGACGGCGGCCTTGTCGCGCTGCAGGCGCGCCTCCAGCATTCCTTCGCCGACGCGCGTCTGCTGCAGCAGGCGCTCACCCATCGCAGTTTTTCGGCCGATCACAACGAGCGGCTGGAGTTTCTCGGCGACTCGGTGCTGAACCTGGCGGTGTCGCACCTGCTGTACGCGCGGCTGGCGACCCTGCCGGAGGGCGACCTGTCGCGGGTGCGCGCCAACCTGGTCAAGCAGGACACCCTGCACCAGCTGGCGCTCAAGCTGGCGCTGTCGCCCTTGCTGCGGCTGGGCGAGGGCGAATCGCGCTCGGGCGGGCAGAACCGGCCGTCGATCCTGGCCGATGCGCTGGAGGCGGTGATCGGCGCCGTCTACCTCGATGCCGGCTACGCGGCGGCGCAGGCGCTGGTGCACCGGCTCTACGAGTCGGTGGCGATCAGCCCGCGCATGGAGGCAGCCTCCAAGGATCCCAAGACCGAATTGCAGGAATGGCTGCAGGGTCACAAAATGAAGCTGCCGGCCTACCGCGTCGTCGGAACGCTGGGGGCGGCACACAAGCAGACTTTCGATGTCGAATGCGAGGTGCCCGACCTGGGCCTGCGCGAACGCGGCATCGGCGGCTCGCGCCGCGCCGGTGAGCAGGCCGCCGCGGCGGCCATGTTGATCCGGCTCAAGGCGCGAGGCGCGAAGGCAACCCCATGAACGAAGTGAACGAATCCATCCTCCCCCCGGCCGGCGACGGCACGGAGGGCACCCGCCACTGTGGCCTGGTGGCGATCGTCGGCAAGCCCAATGTGGGCAAGTCGACCCTGCTCAACGCCCTGGTCGGGCAGAAGATCAGCATCACCTCGCGCAAGGCCCAGACCACCCGGCATCGCATCACCGGCATGCGCACGCTGGGCGCGACCCAGTTCGTCTTCGTCGACACGCCGGGCTTCCAGACCCTGCACGCCAATGCGCTCAACAAGTCGCTCAACAAGACCGTGCAGGGCGCGGTGGGCGATGTCGACCTGATCCTGTTCGTGGTCGAGGCCGGCAGCTTCACGCCGGCCGACGAGCGCGTGCTGAAGCTGCTCGGCAAGGGCATCCCGACCGTGCTGCTGGCCAACAAGCTCGACAACGTGCATCGCCGCGGCGACATCGCCCCCTGGCTGCAGACCATGCAGGGCAAGCACGCGTTCGCCGAATTCGTGCCGATGTCGGCCAAGAATGCGAAAGACGTCGAGCGCCTGTTCGGCATCTGCGAGAAGTACCTGCCCGAGCAGGACTGGTTCTACGCCGAGGACGAACTCACCGACCGGAGCGAGAAGTTCCTGGCCGGCGAGCTGGTGCGCGAGAAGCTGTTCCGCCTGACCGGCGACGAACTGCCCTACACCTCGACCGTCCTGATCGACAAGTTCGAGGAGGAGCCGCCCCAGAAGAAGGGCCAGAAGCGGCTGCTGCGCATCGCCGCCACGATCGTGGTCGAGCGCGACGGCCACAAGGCGATGGTGATCGGCGACAAGGGCGAGCGCATCAAGCGCATCGGCACCGAGACGCGGCAGGAACTCGAGAAGCTCATGGACGCCAAGGTGTTCATCGAGCTGTGGGTCAAGGTGCGCTCGGGCTGGGCCGACGACGAGGCCAGAGTCCGCTCCTTCGGATACGAGTGAGTGGCCGTCAAGCGCGTTTCGCATGAACCGGCCTATGTGCTCCACCGCTACGACTGGAGCGAGACGAGCCTGATCCTCGAGGTCTTCACGCGCCACCTGGGGCGGATCGCACTGGTGGCCAAGGGGGCCAAGCGGCCGAGCTCCAACTTCCGGCCGGTGCTGCTGCCGCTGCAGCCGCTGCAGCTCAATTTCACCGGCGAGGCCGAGATCCGGACCCTCAAGGCGGCCGAATGGATGGGCGGCCACGTGATGCCGACCGGCGAGGCGCTGCTGTCGGGCTACTACGTCAACGAGCTGCTGATGCGCCTGCTGGCGCGCGACGATCCGCATGAGCTGCTGTTCGACGCCTACGCGGCGGTGGTCCAGGTGTTGGCGGGCGACCATGGGGCGGCGCAGGCGGCGACCCAGGCGGCCGGGCTGCGGGCCTTCGAGCTGCTGCTGCTGCGTGCGGTCGGGCTGCTGCCGTCGCTGGACGCCCAGACCGCCACCCTGACGCCGCTGGCGCCGGCGGCGCGCTATGCGCTGGTGCCCGAGGCCGGCCTGCGCCAGGCGGACGACACCGAGCCGGCGCTGCGGGCCGCCGAATGGGAGGCCCTGCAGGCGGCGCTCGACGACCGGGCGCCTTTCGCCTCGACGCTCAGAATTTGCGCCGGCATCCACGGTGCGCTGCGCACCCAATTGCGGGTGCTGCTCAACTACCATTGCGGCGTCGCCACGCTGCACACGCGGCAAATGATGCGGGATCTGCAAGCCCTATGAGCACGCCTATGTCCACAGCCCTGTCCGTCAACCTCAACAAGGTCGCGCTGGTGCGCAACACGCGCCCGCTCGGCATCCCCAGCGTGCTGTTCGCCGCCGCGCTGTGCCTGGACGCCGGCGCGCACGGGATCACCGTCCACCCGCGCCCCGACGAGCGCCACATCCGGCCGCACGACGTGCGCGACCTGTCGGGCCTGCTCAAGAAGGACTGGCCGGCGGCCGAGTTCAACATCGAGGGCAATCCCTTCCACAACCTGATGGAGTTCGTGCGCGAGCTGCGTCCGCACCAGGCCACCTTCGTGCCCGACAGCCAGACCCAGGCCACCAGCGACCATGGCTGGAGCTTCCCCGAGGACGCCGAGCGGCTGCGGCCGCTGATCGCCGAGACCCGGGCGCTGGGGGTGCGGGTGAGCCTCTTCATGGACCCGGCGCCCGAGATGATGGCGGCCGCCAAGGCGGTCGGCGCCGATCGGGTGGAGCTCTACACCGAGGGCTACGCCGCCTCGCGCGACACCTCGAAGGCGGCCCAGGTGCTGCAGCTCTACGTGGAGGCGGCCCGCGCCGCGCAGGCCGCCGGGCTCGAAGTCAATGCCGGCCACGACCTGAGCCGCGACAACCTGAGCGAATTCCTGCGCGCGGTGCCGGGCGTGCGCGAGGTCTCGATCGGCCATGCCTTCGTCGCCGATGCGCTCGAGCTGGGCTACGCCGCGGCGACCCGCGAGTACCTGCGCCGCATCGAAGAAGCGCAATAGAAGGACGACGCTGGCGTGATCTACGGCATCGGCACCGACATCTGCGACATCCGGCGCATCGCCGCCACCTATGAGCGCCAGGGCGAGCGCTTCGCCCACAAGGTGCTCGGAGAGGCCGAGTTCGCGATCTGGCAGGCCCGCAGCGCGCGCTGGCCGAAGCGCGGCCTGCGCTACCTGGCGACCCGCTTCTCGGCCAAGGAAGCCTTCAGCAAGGCGGTGGGCATGGGCATGCGGATGCCGATGAGCTGGCGGCTGTGCGAGATCCTCAACGAGAAGAGCGGCAAGCCCGTGATCGTCCTGCACGGCGGTCTCAAGGACTGGTTCGAGGCCCAGGGACTGCACGCCCACGTGACCGTGACCGACGAAACCGACTATGCGGCGAGCTTCGTCGTGGTCGAACGCAAAGAATGAGCGACAAGACCTTGCACGCGCCCCTGATCATCGATGTGGCGGGGACCGAACTGAGTCCGGCCGACCGCCGGCGCCTGGCCGACCCCCTGGTGGGCGGCGTGATCCACTTCGCGCGCAACTGGCGCGACCGGGCCCAGATGATCGCGCTGAATGCCGAGATCAAGGCGATCCGGCCCGACATCCTGGTCTGTGTCGACCACGAGGGCGGCCGGGTGCAGCGCTTCCGCACCGACGGCTTCACGCGGCTGCCCTCGATGCGCACGCTGGGCGAGTTGTGGCTGCGCGACGCGCTGCGCGCGACCCAGGCGGCGGTCGCCTGCGGCCGGGTGCTGGGCGGCGAGCTGCGGGCCTGCGGCGTCGACTTCAGTTTTGCGCCGGTGCTCGACCTGGACTACGGCGAGAGCAGCGTGATCGGCGACCGCAGCTTCCATCGCGACCCGCGCGTGGTGGCGCTGCTGGCGCGCAGCCTGATGCACGGGCTGCTGCAGGCCGGCATGGCCAACTGCGGCAAGCACTTTCCGGGACATGGCTTCGTCAAGGCCGACTCGCATGTCGCGATCCCGGTCGACCGGCGCAGCCTCAAGGCCATCCTGGCAGACGACGCGCGGCCCTACGACTGGCTCACGGGCACGCTGGCCGCCGTGATGCCGGCGCACGTGATCTACCCGAAAGTCGATGCCCGTCCGGCCGGCTTCTCGTCGAAGTGGCTGCAGCAGGTGCTGCGCGGCAAGCTCGGCTTCGACGGCGCCGTGTTCAGCGACGACCTCAGCATGGAGGCGGCACGCCGGATCGACGGCCAGGTATTGAGTTACACCGACGCGGCCCTGGCCGCGCTCGACGCAGGCTGCGATCTGGCGCTGCTGTGCAGCCAGAGCGTGGGGGAGGGGGCAGCGCTCGACGCGCTGCTCGACGGCGTCGCCGCGGCCCGGCGCAGTGGACGCTGGCAGCCGGATCCGGCCAGCGAGCGGCGCCGCCGAAGCCTGCTGCCGCGCGGCCCGGCGCCCGACTGGGCGGGGCTCCAGGCCGCTTCCGACTACGCGCAGGCCGTGGCCTTGCTGCCCTAGCCTTTCAGGCCGAGGGCGTCCACAGCCGCTCGCCGCCGCCGTCCAGGTGCGTCAGGTACAGCCGCAGGTCGAACTCGTGCTGGTGGTAGTCGGGCTCCATGTGCAGGCAGAGCTTGTAGAAGGCCTTGTCGTGCTCGCGCTCCTTCATGTGCGCCAGCTCGTGCACGACGATCATCCGCAGCCATTCGATCGGCACTTCCTTGAACAGGCTCGCCACCCGGATCTCGCGCTTGGCCTTGAGCTTGCCGCCCTGCACGCGCGAGACCGTGGTGTGGGTGCCGAGGGCGTTGCGGATCACGTGCAGCTTGTTGTCGTACATCACCTTCGAGAGCGGCTCGGCGTTGCGCAGGAACTCGCTCTTGAGTTCGCTCACGTAGTCGTAGAGCGCGCGGTCGGTGCGGATCTCGTGCGCGGCGCCGTGGCGCTGGCGCAGCCAGTCGCCGAGCCGGCCCTCGCCGACCAGGGTCTGGACCTGGGCGCGCAGCGCCGCGGGGTACGCGGCGAGGTACTTCATGCCGGCTGGGGCGTGCGTTCGCTGGCGGAAGCGGCCGAAGCGGCATAGGCCAGGCCGGCCGCCACGCCGCCGAACAGGTCGCCCTCGACCAGCTCGACCCCCGGGAAGGCCTCGCGCAGCGCCTGCTGGAACGGCCGCAGCGCCGACGAGCCGCCGGTCAGGTAGATCGCGTCCAGGTCGCCGGGCCGGAGGCCGGCGCGCTGCACGCACGCGCCAGCGCAGGCCACCACGCTGTCGAGCAGCGCCGCCAGATGCTGCGCCATGTCGGGCGCGCTCAAGGCGGCCTGCAGGCCGCGCTCCGCGCACGACAGGTCGATCGAGACCTCGCCGTTGGTCATCGAGGAGCGGATCTTGGCCTCCTCGACCTCGCTGGCCACGCGGTGGCCCTCGCGGTTCACCAGCACATTCATGAGCCGGTCGTGCAGCCGCGTGTCGCGGTAGCTGCTGCGCAGCTCCTGCACCTGGCGGATCGACTTGGGCGTCTGCAGCCAGTTGATCAGGTGCCAGGTCGAGAGGTCGAAGAAGGTCCGGCTCGGCACTTCGCGGCCCTGCGGGCCATGGTGGCGAAAACCCAGGTGCGGCATCGCGCAGGCCAGGCTCAGGCGCTGGTCGTAGTCGGTGCCGCCGATGTGGACGCCGGTGGTGGCGAGCACGTCGCCGGCGCGGTCGGGTTTCTCCATCCGGTCGGGGCCGAGCCGCACCACCGTGAAGTCGGAGGTGCCGCCGCCGATGTCGACGATCAGCACCAGCGATTCGCGCGTCACGCGGCGCTCGAAGTCGAAGGCGGCCGCGATCGGCTCGTACTGGAACGTGACCTCGCCCAGCCCGGCCTTCTCGGCCGCCTGGCGCAGCGAGGCTTCGGCCTGGGCGTCGCGCTTCTCGTCGTCGTCGACGAAGCGGATCGGGCGGCCGATGACGACCCGGCCGGGCGCCGCGCCGAGCTGGCGCCGGGCCCGGTCGCCCAGCTCGGCCAGGAACAGCGTGATGATGTCCTCGAAGCTGACCAGCTGGTTGTCGATCTCGGTCGGCTCCTGCATCAGCGCGCTGCCCAGGATGCTCTTGAGCGAACGCATCAGCCGGCCTTCGGTGCCCGCCAGGTAGAGCGCCATCGCCTCGCGGCCGAAATGGGTGCTGCGGTCCTCGGCATTGAAGAAGATCGCGGTCGGAATGGCGATGGCCGAGCCTTCGAGCAGCAGCGGCCGGGCGAGCCCGTCCGCGCCCACGCAGGCGGCGGCGGAATTCGACGTCCCGAAGTCGATCCCGATGGCGGGTGCGCGCTGGCTCAAGACTCGCGCCGCAAGGCCGGGAACAGGATCACGTCGCGGATGCTCGGCGAGTCGGTCAGCAGCATCATCAGGCGGTCGATGCCGATGCCGCAGCCGCCGGTCGGCGGCATGCCGTATTCGAGCGCGCGTACGAAGTCGTGGTCGAAGAACATGGCTTCGTCGTCGCCGCTGTCCTTGGCCGCGACCTGGGCGTTGAAGCGCGCGGCCTGGTCTTCGGCGTCGTTGAGCTCGCTGAAGCCGTTGCCGAACTCGCGGCCCGTGATGTAGAGCTCGAAGCGCTCGGTGACCTCGGGGCGCTCGTCGTTGGCGCGCGCCAGCGGCGAGATCTCGGTCGGGTGCTCCATGATGAAGGTCGGCTGCCAGAGCTTTTCTTCGACGGTCTCCTCGAAGTACATCACCTGCAGGCTCGCCAGGCTGCGCTGCGAGAGCTTGTCCTTTTCCTCGCTGAGGCCGATCTTGCGCAGTGCGTTGACCAGCCAGGCGGCATCGTCGACGCCGTCGCCGGCTTCCGTGTGCTTGCGGATCGCCTCGCGGATCGTCAGCCGCTCGAAGGGCTGGCTCAGGTCGACCGGCTTGCCCTGGTAGTCGAGCTGCTGGCTGCCCACCGCCTTGTCGGCGATGGTGCGGATCAGCGTCTCGGTGAAGTCCATCAGGTCGCGGTAGTTCCAGTAGGCCGCGTAGAACTCCATCATCGTGAATTCCGGGTTGTGCCGGACCGAGATGCCTTCGTTGCGGTAGCTGCGGTTGATCTCGAACACGCGCTCGAAGCCGCCGACGATCAGCCGCTTGAGGTACAGCTCGGGCGCGATGCGCAGGAACATCTCCTGGTCGAGCGCGTTGTGGTGCGTCTTGAAGGGCTTGGCGTTGGCACCGCCCGGGATCGGATGCAGCATCGGCGTCTCGACTTCGAGGAAGTCGTGGGCCACCATGAACTCGCGCAGCGCGCTGACGGCCTTGCTGCGGGCCGCGAAGCGCTCGCGCGCGGCGCCGTCGGTGATCAGGTCGACGTAGCGCTGGCGGTACTTCTGCTCCTGGTCGGCCATGCCGTGGAACTTGTCGGGCAGCGGCCGCAGGCTCTTGGTCAGCAGGCGCAGCTGCGTCACCTTGACCGACAGCTCGCCGGTCTTGGTCTTCATGAGCGTGCCGACGGCGCCGATGATGTCGCCGAGGTCCCAGCGCTTGAAATCGGCGTAGGCTTCGTCGCCGACCGCGTCGCGCTGCACGTACAGCTGGAGGCGGCCGGTGGCGTCCTGCAGGGTGGCGAAGCTGGCCTTGCCCATCACCCGCTTGAGCATCATGCGGCCGGCCACGCTCACTTCGATCGGCGTGGCCTCCAGCAGCTCGGCCTCGGTCTCGCCATGGGCTGCGACGAGCGCCGCCGCGCGGTGGCCGGGCTTGAAGTCGTTCGGGAACGCGACGCCCTTGCCGTCCGCCTGCGCGCTGCGCAGCGCCTTGAGCTTCTCGCGCCGTTCGGCGATGAGCTGGTTGTCGTCGACGGCGGGCGCCGGTGCGGAGGCCGCGGCAGGCGCGGGAACGGAAGGAGTCAGGTGGTCGGACATGGGCGCTGGAGTGGGGGCGCGGCAAAAAGCGCGCAACCTGCCATTTTAACGGGCGGCGCCCCCGGGCCAGCTATTTTGCGATGCCGGCGCGGGCCAGCAGGTCGCTGACCAGTTCGAGCCGCATCAGCGGGCTGTCGAGCGCCATCAGCCGCTGCTTGAGTTCGGTCTTCATCGGCAGCAGTTCGCACCAGCGGTTCGCGACCCAGCCGCAATCCTCGAAGCGGTGCGGCTCGCCGATCGGCAGCCGCACGCCATCGCCACCTTCCATGCGGCGCCGTTCCTCGAGGGTGTTGACCAGGCGCCGGAGGGCGTCGGCCGTGTGCTGGAGGTCCTCGGGCAGGGCCAGCGGCAGGTCGTCCGGCACGGCGTCGACCTCGGCGGTCCAGAGGCCGTGCTTGTGCAGTTCGCTCGAGCGCAGCCGGAAGCGTTGCGTGCCGACGCATTCGATCTGCATCAGGCCGGCCTGCGGGGCGTCGAATTCGCGGATCACGGCGAGGGTGCCGACCTCGGCGAAGGACTCGGCTTCGGCGCCGGGGCGGCGAACCTCCTGGCCCTGCGTCAGCGAGACGACGCCGAACGGGGCACCGTTGCGGTGGCAGCGGCCGATCATGTCGAGGTAGCGGACCTCGAAGATGCGCAGTGGCAGCAGGCCGTCGGGAAACAGCACCGTGCCGAGCGGGAACAATGGGAGGGCGCGCAGAAGGGGTTGTGTCGTCATCGATGAACCTTGGCGTGGCTATCATCGCATTCCCTTCACGACCACGCGCCATGTTCTACCAGATCCCCTCGTTCCTGCTCGACGTGATCGTCGGCCTCCTGGGCGGCGCCTGCCTGCTGCGTCTCTACATGCAATACCACCGGGTGCCTTTCGGCAATCCGCTCGGGCGCTTCGTGTTCGCGGTCAGCGACTGGATCGTGCTGCCGCTGCGCCGCGTGATTCCGTCGGTCAAGCGCTGGGACCTGGCCAGCGCGGTGGCGGCCTGGCTGCTGGTGCTGGCCAAGTTCCTGCTGCTGTGGCTGCTGCTGGGCGGCATCGGGCGCTGGGCCGTGCTGCCGCTGGTGTCGCTGATCGGGCTGCTTCAGCTCGCGGTGTCGGGGCTGACCGCGCTGCTGATCGTCCACGCGGTGCTGTCCTGGGTGCCGAATGCGTCGTCGATGCTGCACGACCTGATCGCGCGCCTGGCCGAGCCGCTGGTGCGGCCGCTGCGCCGCTTCATTCCGCTGGTCGGCGGGGTCGACCTGTCGGTGCTGGCCGCGATCGTGCTGCTGCAGGTGGTCGCGATCGTCCTCGGCAACATGATGCAGGGCGCCTTCACCCTGGGCTGACGTCCCACGGCCGGCGCAGCCAGGCCGGGGGGCGAGCCTAATCCACGGCGTCGGCGGGCTGTCGCAGCAGCATCGCCAGCGTGCTGGCGATGGTCTTGCGCAGTTCGCGGCGGTCGCAGATGAAGTCGACCGCGCCCTTGGTCTGCAGGAATTCGGCGCGCTGGAAGCCCTCGGGCAAGGTCACGCGCACGGTCGATTCGATCACCCGCGGACCGGCGAAGCCGATCAGCGCCTTGGGCTCGGCGATCACGACGTCGCCGACGAAGGCGAAGCCGGCGCTCACACCCCCCATCGTGGGGTCGGTCAGCACGCTGATGTAGGGCAGGCCCTTCTTGGCCAGCCGGGTGAGCGCCGCATTGGTCTTGGCCATCTGCATCAGCGACAGCAGGCCTTCCTGCATGCGCGCGCCGCCGGTGGCGGTGAAGCAGACGAAGGGCACCTTCTGCTCGATGGCGGTCTCGACGCCGCGCACGAAGCGCTCGCCGACCACGCTGCCCATGCTGCCGCCCATGAAGTCGAACTCGAAGCAGGCGACCACCAGGTTGATGCTGTGCACCGAGCCGCCGATCACCACCAGGGCGTCGGTCTCGCCGGTGTTCTCGAGCGCCTCCTTGAGCCGCTCGGGGTACTTGCGGCTGTCCTTGAACTTCAGGGCGTCGACCGGCAGCACTTCCTGGCCGATCTCGTAGCGGCCCTCGGGGTCGAGGAAGGCGTCGAGCCGCGCCCGGGCGCCGATGCGGTGGTGGTGGCCGCAGCTCGGGCAGACGTTCTGGTTGTGCTCCAGGTCGGTCTTGTAGAGCACGGTTTCGCAGCTCGGGCACTTGATCCAGAGGCCCTCGGGCATCTGGCGCCGCTCGCTCGGGTCGGTCGGCGTGATCTTGGGGGGCAGCAGTTTTTCAAGCCAGCTCATGGTGCTCCTTCGTTGGCGTGGATTATCCGACAGTCGCGGACCGGGGCAGGGCGTCGAGCGCCTGGCGGATCCCGGCCAGGAAATCGCGCACCGCCGGCACGACCGCCTCGCGCGGCTGGCCGTCGATCAGCTGGATGATGCGGGTGCCGATCACGACCGCGTCGGCGGCCGCGCCGACCGCCTGGGCGGTGCCGGCGTCGCGGATGCCGAAGCCCACGCCGACCGGCACGCCCACGTGCCGGCGGATGCGCGGCAGCATGCGGCCGACGGCGTCGGTGTCGAGGTGGCCGGCACCGGTCACGCCCTTGAGCGAGACATAGTAGACGTAGCCGCTGGCGATCCGGCCGACCTGCGCCATGCGCTCGTCGGTGCTGGTCGGGGCCAGCAGGAAGATCAGGTCGATGGCATGGGCCTTCAGGGCGGCGGCGAAGTCCTCGCATTCCTCGGGCGGGTAGTCGACCACGAGCAGGCCGTCGACGCCGGCGGCCGCGGCATCGCGGATGAAGGCGCCCTTGCCATGCACGCCGTCATAGCGTTCGACCGGGTTGGCGTAGCCCATCAGCACCACCGGCGTGGCGTTGTCCTGCTCGCGGAAGGCGGCGACCATGGCCAGCACCTGCGTCATGCCGACGCCGAGCGCCAGCGCGACTTCGCCGGCCTGCTGGATCACGGGGCCGTCGGCCATCGGGTCGGAGAACGGCACGCCGAGCTCGATCACGTCGGCACCGGCGGCGACCATGCCGTGCATCAGCGCGGGCGTGATGTCGGCATAGGGGAAGCCGGCCGTGACATAGGGAATCAACGCCTTGCGGCCTTCTTTTTGCAGGGCCTCGAAAGTGGCGGCGATGCGGCGCATCACTTGGCTCCCTTCACTTGCAGGCCGCGCATCGACGGCCGGTCGTAGAAGTCGACCCCCGACAGGTCGGCCACGGTGCCGATGTCCTTGTCGCCGCGGCCCGAGAGATTGACCAGGATCGACTGGTCCGGCCGCATCGTCTTCGCCAGCTTCATGGCGTAGGCGAAGGCGTGGCTCGATTCGAGCGCCGGGATGATGCCCTCGGTGCGGCACAGGTAGTGGAAGGCCTCCAGCGCCTCGGTGTCGGTGATGCCGACGTACTCGGCGCGGCCGATGTCGGCCAGGTAGGCGTGCTCGGGGCCGACGCCGGGATAGTCGAGGCCGGCGCTGATGCTGTGGGTCTCGGTCACCTGGCCGTCGTCGTTCTGCAGCAGGTAGGTGCGGTTGCCGTGCAGCACGCCAGGGCTGCCGCGCAGGATCGAGGCCGAATGCTTGCCGCTGTCCAGGCCTTCGCCGGCGGCCTCGACACCGATCAGCCGCGTGCCGGCGAACGGAATGTACGGGTGGAAGATGCCCATCGCGTTGCTGCCGCCGCCGACGCAGGCGACCACCAC
Organism: Variovorax davisae; assembly: GCF_030316845.1. GTDB lineage: Bacteria > Pseudomonadota > Gammaproteobacteria > Burkholderiales > Burkholderiaceae_C > Variovorax > Variovorax davisae. The sequence continues at coordinate 66,291 of NZ_JASZYS010000017.1, read as the reverse complement.
GTCGGGCTGCCGGCCTTCGGCCTCGCCGGTGATGCCCTGCGCCGCCAGCATGGCCGGCATCTGCGCGATGCACTCGGTGCCGATCACGCTCTGGAAGTCGCGCACCATCGTCGGGTACGGGTGCGGGCCGGCCACCGTGCCGATGATGTAGAAGGTGTTCTCGACGTTGGTGACCCAGTCGCGCATGGCTTCGTTGAGCGCGTCCTTCAGTGTCTTGCTGCCCGACTCGACCGGCACCACGGTGGCGCCGAGCAGGTTCATGCGGTAGACGTTCGGGCTCTGGCGCTTCACGTCCTGGCTGCCCATGTAGACCACGCATTCGAGGCCGTAGCGGGCGCAGATGGTGGCCGTGGCCACGCCATGCTGGCCGGCGCCGGTTTCGGCGATCACGCGCGGCTTGCCCATGCGCTTGGCGAGCATGGCCTGGCCGATGGTGTTGTTGACCTTGTGGGCGCCGGTGTGGTTCAGGTCCTCGCGCTTGAGGTAGATCTGGGCGCCGCCGATCTCGCGGCTGGTGCGCGCCGCATGGTAGATGGGCGAGGGACGGCCGACGAAATGGGCCAGCTCGTAGTGGAATTCGGCGAGGAATTCGGGGTCGTCCTTGTAGCGGGCGTAGGCGTCGCGCAGTTCGCTGATCGCATGGGTCAGCGTCTCGCTGGCGAAGGTGCCGCCGTAGATGCCGAAATGGCCGCTGGCGTCGGGTTGCTGGTAGGTTTCCATGGTCTCGCTTCGGTGGGCCGGCGCCCGCGGATCGAAGCGGGGCGCCAGTCAGGAAAGGGCATCGGCCGCACGCACGGCGGCCACGAATGCGTGAATCTTCATGGCGTCCTTGAGGCCCTTGGCGGCCTCGACGCCCGAACTCACGTCAACGGACAGCGATCTGCAGCGCGTCCGCAGCTGGCGAATGCCATCGCCCACGTTTGCAGGTGCGAGCCCACCACTCAAGACGAGGTGAGCGTCGACGGCGGGTGGAAGTAGTGACCAATCGAATGCCTTGCCGCCACCGCCGTAGGCTTCGACATGGGCGTCGAGCAGGATGGCCGTGGCGCGGGAGTAATCGGACGCGTATTTTACGAGGTCGAAGGAAGCCCCGGCGGCGCCGAGCGGAATCCGGGCCGCGCGCAGGTAGCGGTGGCGACCGCGGCCGCTGGCTTCCCAGCACTGTTCAGGCCGTTCGTCGCCGTGGAACTGGGCCATGGCACCGGCCACGCGCGCCAGCGCATCGAGGGTCGCCGGCACCGATTCGTTGACGAACAGCAGCACCGGCGTCACGAAGGGCGGCAGCCGCGCGGCCAGCTCGGCAGCGCGCTCGACGCTCACCGCGCGCGGGCTGGCCGGATAGAGCACGAAGCCGATCGCGTCGGCGCCGGCCCCGACGGCGGCGTCGACGTCGGCCTCACGCGTCAGGCCGCAGATCTTGATGCGGGTGCGGGCGGGCGGGGCGTTCATGGCGGACCATCATACGCAGCACCTCCGGCCTGCAGCGTCGCCTCCGGCGGCAGGCCCCAGCCGGCGTCGTACAGCGGGCCGAGAAAATACAGGCCGGCCGGCGAGAAGGTCGGCGCCGCCACCACCCGGCTGCGCGCGGCCAGCACCTCGGCCATCCATTCGGGCGGAGAGTCGCCGCGGCCGATGCGAACCAGGCAGCCCATGATGTTGCGGATCATGTGGTGCAGGAAGGCGTCGGCCTCGAACTCGAAATGCCAGCGGCAGCGTTCGCCCTCGCCATGGCGCGTGATCGCGATCCGGCGCAGGTCCTTGACCGGCGAACGCGCCTGGCAGGCCGAGGCACGGAAAGAACTGAAATCGTGCTGGCCGACCAGGACGGCGGCGGCGGCCCGCATCGCATCGCCGTCGAGCGCGTGCATCGTCCAGCCGACCCGGCCGGCGTCCAGGCTCGGGCGCACCGGCGATTGCGACAGCACGTACAGGTAGCGGCGGGTGAGCGCGCTGGCGCGGCAGTGGAACTGGTCGGGCACCGGCTGCGCCCATTGGACCGCGATGTCGGGCGGCAGGAAGCGGTTGGTGCCGCGGACCCAGGAGAAGGGCGTGCGCTCGACCGAGGTATCGAAGTGCACCACCTGCATCAGGCCGTGGACCCCGGTGTCGGTGCGACCGGCGCACAGCGTCGAGATCGGCTGGGCGGCGAACTGGGCCAGGGCCGCCTCGAGCTTGTCCTGCACCGTGAGGCCCGAGAGCTGGCTTTGCCAGCCCTGGTAGGCCTGTCCGTTGTAGCGGATACCGAGGGCCAGCCTCACAGCGGAATCGGCGGCCGCATGGCCGCTCAGCGCAGCTGGCCGAGCAGTTGCTTGGCTTCGGCCTTGATGTCGCCGGCGCTCTCGGCGGCGACTTCCTCGACCAGCGAGCGGGCGCCTTCGACGTCGCCCAGCGCCTTCAGTTCGCGAGCCAGCGAGAGCTTGATCGCGTGCGGGTTCTCGTTGCTGTCGTCGATCGCCTCGAGGCGGCCGCGCTCGGTGTCGGGCGGGGTGCGGCTGGACAGGCCAGCCAGCGAACTCATGTCGAATTCGATGAAGCCGGAATCGGCGGGCAGGCCGGCGCGCAGCGGCGCGGGCTGGGTGCGCTCCTCGTCGGCGTGCGACGATCCGCGCGCCATGGGCTCGAGGGCGCCGGGGGCGGTATCGAAGTCGTTCTCGAGGTCGAGGCGGCTGATCGCGGGGGCGGCCGGCAGATGGCCGTTGAGCGGCGCCGTGACGGTGCTCGGCAGCTCGGCGGCGGCCGGGACCGGCTTGTGCACCGGGGCCGGCGTGATCGGCAGGCTGGCCGTGATGGGCGCCGGGGCGGTGGTGGCTGGCGGCGCGCTGAGTTCGAGGTCGAAGTCCAGCGGGGCCACCGAGGGCACGAAGGCCGGCGGCGGGGCTTCGACTTCCGGGGTCGGCGCGAGCGGGGCGGGGGCGCTGGCGGCGGCCAGCGTGCCGGCGAAGGCAGCGGCCTCGGCGGCGGACACGCCACCGCGGCTGCCGGTCTCGTAGAGCGGGTTGCCCGGATCGAGGTCCTTGCCGAGCTCGACCACGCGGTTCCAGTCGCTGCCGGTGCCGCCGGTGAGCTTGTGGACGTCGGCGGCCAGCGCTTCGTAGGCGCGCAGGTCGCGACGCTTGGCGTGGATCTCGAGCAGCTTGAGGTGGATGGCAGTGCGTTCCGGATTGACCCGCAGGGCCTCGCGCAGGATTTCCTCGGCCTGCAGGTCGCGGCCATAGGCGAGGTAGACGTCGGCTTCGGCCACCGGATCGACGTCGCCGGCGTCCAGCTGGCTCGGCGAGTAGGACAGCGAGGACACCACCGAGTTGCCGCGGTTCTTGGTGTCGACCGATTCGCCGCCGCTGGCGCCGAAGAAGGAGTCCTTGGGGATGCGGCTTTCGATGAAGACGCTGTCGCCGGCGTCGCGGCGCTTGCGGCCGAGCACGCGGTAGAGCAGGAACCCGATCAGCAGCGCGATCAGCGCGGCCGCGCCGGCCATCAGCGGGTTGTCGAGCAGTTCGGAGAAGAAGCTCTGCTGCGCGGGCGGCGGGGGAGGCGGCGCCTTGGCGACCGGCTTGGCGGCGGCCACGGGCGGCGTCACCGCGGGTGCGGCGGCGGCCGGTGCGGACGCAGCGGGGGCGGCTGCCTTGAGACCGGCATCGGCGGCCGCGGCGGCCGCAGCGACCGTCGGCGCGACCACGGCCGGCGTCGTCGCCGCGGCCGGGGTGGCGGGCGCCGCGGCGGCGGGTGCAGGGCTGGCGGCCGACGCAGGCGCCGCAGCGGCCGGTGCCGTCGAGGCTGCCGGTGCCACTGGCGCGGGGGCCGGCGCCGTGGGCGCCGCGCCGCTGGCGGCCTGGATCTTGTTCAGCTCGGAGATGTTCTTGGACAGCTCGGCCACGCGTGCATTGCTGGCCTGTGCCTGCTTCGCCTGGGCGATCTGCTCTTCGGTCGGGCGGCCCGGGGCGAGGCCCTGGGAGATCTTGAGCTTGTCGCTGGATGCGTTGGCGGCGTTGCGGTCCTCGACGTTGGCTTGCAGCTTGCCGGAGGTCTGGCGGTCGGCGTCGGCGACCTTCGAGGTCGGCGCGTTGTCGGCCAGGCGGCGACGGTACTCGCCGAAATCCTGGCTCTGGGCCGTCACGGTGCGGCGGGCCTCGGCGGCCGGAACGGACTCGGCCTGGGGCGTGCCGGGCAACTCGAGCACCGCGCCAGCCTTGATCCGGTTGACGTTGCCGCCGATGAAGGCGTTGGGATTGGCGCGCAGCAGCGCCACCAGCATCTGGTCGAGGGATACCTCGGCCGGCTTGTAGGCGGCCGCGATCTTGCCTGCGGTGTCGCCCGGCTGGACCTTGACCTGCTCGCCGTTCGAGGTGCGCACCGTGCCGCTGTCGGCAGCGGCGGGCGCGGGTGCGGGTGCGGGTGCCGCTGCGGCAACCGGGCGCTCGCGCCGCACGGGCGGCGCCTGCACTTCGGCCGGCACGACGCGCTGCGCGGGCGCGGCGGAGATCTGCGGTGCCACCGGCGCCACCGGGGCGGCCGCCTGGCGGCTGGTCGGCGGGTCGAGCAGGACCGTGTAGTCGCGCACGACGCGCCCCGAACCCCAGTTGGCTTCGAGCAGCAGGTCGACGAAGGGCTCGCTGAGCAGGCGGTTGCTGGTGAGGCGCACCACGTAGCGGCCGTCGGCGCGCTTCTGGACGCCGACGCGGACGTCCGACAGCGCCGCGTTGTAGGGCACGCCGGCGGCGCGGAAGGCCTCGGCCGAGGCGATGTTGACCTTGAGGCTGTCGGCTTCGGCCGCCGTGATCTCGGTGACCTCGATCTCGGCCCGCAGAGGTTCGCCCAGCGCCGACTGCACATTCAGCCGTCCCAGCGCCAGGGCGCTGGCGTCAGCGGCCAGGCCGCCGCCCAGAGCCAGGGCGACCGCCGCGCTCAGGAGCGTGAGCTGACTCCGGCCAGGGGTCGTCGAACTCGGGGAGGTGGCCGAAAGGCGGGCCGCAGGCAACGGTTGTCGTGTCATGCTGGTAGGGGCAGCTCGGCCCAAAAGTGTAAGGGGACGTTAACATCAACACCCTGCACTGACAAGGCGACAGGCCTTATCTACCCAGTGCGTGCAAACTTCGTCATGCATTTGCCGTTGCGATGCCGCAACGGCGGGGGCCCGGACGGGCCCCCGATGCCTCCCCTCAGGCTTCCAGCAGGATGCGCAGCATGCGGCGCAGCGGTTCCGCGGCACCCCACAGCAGCTGGTCGCCGATCGTGAAGGCGCCGACATAGTCCGGGCCCATGGCGAGCTTGCGCACGCGTCCGACCGGGATCGACATGGTGCCGGTGACGGCCACCGGCGTCAGGTCCTTGACGGTCGCTTCGCGGGTGTTCGGCACCACCTTGACCCACTCGTTGTCGGCGGCGATCAGGGCCTCGATGTCGGCCACGGGAACGTTCTTCTTGAGCTTGAAGGTCAGCGCCTGGCTGTGGCAGCGCATCGCGCCCACGCGCACGCAGAAGCCGTCGACCGGCGTGGCCGCGGTGCCGAAGCCCGCGCCCTGGCCCAGGATCTTGTTGGTCTCGGCGCCGGCCTTCCATTCTTCCTTGCTCATGCCGTCGCCCAGGTCCTTGTCGATCCAGGGGATCAGGCTGCCGCCCAGCGGGGCGCCGAAGTTGGCCGTTTCGGCCGCGCTCAGCGACTGCTGCTTGGCCAGCACCTTGCGGTCGATCTCGAGGATGGCCGACTTGGGGTCGTCGAGCAGCGCCCGCACTTCGCCGTTGAGGGTGCCGAACTGCGTCAGCAGCTCGCGCATGTGCTGGGCACCGCCGCCCGAAGCGGCCTGGTAGGTCATGCTGGTCATCCACTCGACCAGGCCGGCCTTGTACAGCGCGCCGACGCCCATCAGCATGCAGCTGACGGTGCAGTTGCCGCCGATCCAGTTCTTGCCGCCCTTGGCGAGCGCGTTCTGGATCACGGGCAGGTTGACCGGGTCGAGCACGATGATCGCGTCGTCGTTCATGCGCAGAGTGGACGCGGCGTCGATCCAGTGGCCCTTCCAGCCGGCGGCGCGCAGCTTGGGGAACACCTCGCTCGTGTAGTCGCCGCCCTGGGCGGTGATGACGATATCGCACTTCTGGAGCGCGGCGATGTCGTGGGCGTCCTTGAGCGTGGTCTCGTTCTTGGCCATCGCCGGGGCCTTGCCGCCGGCGTTGGAAGTCGAGAAGAAGACCGGTTCGATGAGCCCGAAGTCGCCTTCGGCCTGCATCCGGTCCATCAGGACCGAGCCGACCATGCCGCGCCAGCCCACGAGGCCGACCAGAGGTTGATTTGCGTTCGCCATTTCAATGTGCCCTTGTGAAAAAAGAAAAAACTTCTCTTTGCGCCCGGCTCGTCAGAGCCGGGGAGGGCGTGACGAAGCGGGCTGGTTTAGCCGGTAATCGTCTTTTTGGTGATGGCAGCCACCACGGCATCGCCCATCTCGCGGGTGCCGACCTTGGTCGTGCCCGCGGACCAGATGTCTGCCGTGCGCAGCCCCTGCGCCAGCACGGACTGGACCGCCGACTCGATCCGGTCGGCAGCCTCGGGCTGGTTGAGGGAGAAGCGAAGCATCATGGCAGCAGACAGGATTGTAGCCAAAGGATTGGCAACCCCTTTGCCCGCAATGTCGGGCGCGCTGCCGTGGCTGGGCTCGTAGAGGCCCTGGTTGCTGGCATTCAGCGAGGCCGAGGGCAGCATGCCGATCGAGCCGGTGAGCATCGCCGCCTCGTCCGAGAGGATGTCGCCGAACATGTTGCCGGTGACCACGACGTCGAATTTCTTCGGCGCCTTGACCAGCTGCATGGCCGCGTTGTCGACGTACATGTGGTCGAGCTCGACGTCCGGGTACTCGCGGCCGACCTCGGTCACGATGTCCTTCCAGAACTGGAAGGTCTCCAGCACGTTGGCCTTGTCGACGCTGGTCACGCGCTTGCTGCGCTTGCGCGCCGCCTGGAAGGCGACGTGGGCGATGCGCTCGACCTCGGGGCGCGAGTAGCGCATGGTGTCGAAGGCTTCCTCGGCGCCCGGGAAGTGGCCGTCGACCGCGGTGCGGCGGCCGCGCGGCTGGCCGAAGTAGATGTCGCCGGTCAGCTCGCGGATGATCAGGATGTCCAGGCCCGAGATCAGCTCGGGCTTGAGGCTGGAGGCGCCGACCAGCTGCTCGTAGCAGATCGCCGGCCGGAAGTTGGCGAACAGGCCGAGGTTCTTGCGCAGGCCCAGGATGGCCTGCTCGGGGCGCAGCGAGCGCTCGAGCTTGTCGTACTTCCAGTCGCCGACGGCGCCGAACAGCACGGCGTCGGCTTCCTTCGCCAGCTTGAGGGTGGCCTCGGGCAGCGGATGGCCGTGGGCCTCGTAGGCGGCGCCGCCGACCAGGGCCGACTCCATCTCGAACCTGAGGTCGAGCGTTTCGAGCACGCGGATGGCTTCGGCGACGATTTCGGTGCCGATGCCGTCACCGGGGAGGACTGCGATTTTCATGGTGTCAGGGATTGCTTGAAAAGAGATGAAAGGGCTTCAGGCGTCGAGCATCGTGTGCGCCAGCCAGGGCTTCTGGGCCAGGCGCGCGGCTTCGAAGGCCTTGATCTCGTCCTTGTGGCGCAGCGTGAGGCCGATGTCGTCGAGCCCGTTGACCAGGCAGTACTTGCGAAAGGCCTGGACGTCGAAGGCGAATTCGCCGCCGTCCGGCTGGATGACCACCTGGCGCTCGAGGTCGATCGTCAGGCTGTAGCCCGGGAAGGCGAAGGTCTGGTCGAACAGCTGGGCGACTTGCGCCTCGGGCAGCACGATCGGCAGCAGGCCGTTCTTGAAGCTGTTGTTGAAGAAGATGTCGGCATAGCTCGGCGCGATGATCGCGCGGAAGCCGTATTGGTCGAGCGCCCAGGGCGCATGTTCGCGCGACGAGCCGCAACCGAAGTTCTGGCGCGCCAGCAGGATCGATGCGCCGGCGTAGCGCGGCTGGTTCAGCACGAAGTCGGGGTTCGGCTTGCGCGATGCCGGATCCTGGCCCGGTTCGCCCGGATCGAGGTAGCGCCAGGCGTCGAACAGGTTCTGGCCGAATCCGGTCTTGCGGATCGATTTCAGGAACTGCTTCGGGATGATCGCGTCGGTGTCGACGTTCTCGCGGTCCATCGGTGCCACGAGGCCCTTGTGTACGGTGAATTTTTGCATGGTGTGGGCTCCCGGATCAGGCGAAGGTTCGGACATCGACGAAGTGGCCGTGCACCGCGGCCGCCGCGGCCATCGCGGGGCTCACGAGGTGGGTTCGGCCACCCGCGCCCTGACGGCCTTCGAAGTTGCGGTTGCTGGTCGAGGCGCAGCGCTCGCCCGGCTCGAGGCGGTCGGCGTTCATCGCCAGGCACATCGAGCAGCCGGGCTCGCGCCACTCGAAGCCGGCGGCCTTGAAGATCTGGTCGAGTCCTTCGCGCTCGGCCTGCGCCTTCACCACGCCGGAGCCCGGCACGACCATCGCGAGCTTGACGTTCTTGGCGACCTTCTGGCCGAGCTTCTTGACCACGGCCGCGGCTTCGCGCATGTCCTCGATGCGGCTGTTGGTGCAGGAGCCGATGAACACCTTGTCGATGAAGATGTCGTTCATGGGCTTGTTGGGTTCCAGTCCCATGTAGACCAGGGCGCGTTCGATCGCGCCGCGCTTGTTGGCATCCTTCTCCTTGTCGGGATCGGGCACGCGGCCGTCGACCGGCACCACCATCTCGGGCGAGGTGCCCCAGGTGACCTGCGGCTTGATCTGCGCGGCGTCGAGCTCGACCACGAGGTCGAAGTGAGCGTCGGAATCGGACTGCAGGGTCTTCCAGTAGGCGACCGCCAGGTCCCATTCGACGCCGGTCGGCGCCAGCGGCCGGCCCTTGACGTAGGCGATGGTCTTCTCGTCGACCGCCACCAGGCCGGCGCGCGCACCGGCTTCGATCGCCATGTTGCAGACCGTCATGCGGCCTTCCATGCTGAGGTCGCGGATCGCCGAGCCGGCGAATTCGATCGTGTAGCCGGTGCCGCCGGCGGTGCCGATCCGGCCGATGATCGCGAGCACGATGTCCTTGGCGGTGCAGCCGAGCGGCAGCTTGCCCTCGACCTTCACGAGCAGGTTCTTCGCCTTCTTGCCGAGCAGCGTCTGCGTGGCCATGACGTGCTCGACCTCGCTGGTGCCGATGCCGTGCGCCAGCGCGCCGAAGGCCCCATGGGTCGAGGTGTGCGAATCGCCGCAGACCACGGTCATGCCGGGCAGGGTGGCGCCCGACTCGGGCCCGATCACGTGCACGATGCCCTGGCGCTTGCTCAGGAACGGAAAGAACGCGGCGGCGCCGAATTCCTTGATGTTGCTGTCCAGGGTCGTGACCTGTTCCTTGCTGGTCGGGTCGGCGATGCCGTCGTAGCCGCGCTCCCAGCCGGTGGTCGGCGTGTTGTGGTCGGCCGTGGCCACCACCGAGCTGATGCGCCACAGCTTGCGGCCGGCCTCGCGCAGCCCTTCGAAGGCCTGCGGGCTGGTCACTTCGTGCACCAGGTGGCGGTCGATGTAGAGGATCGCGGTGCCGTCTTCCTCGGTGTGGACGACGTGTTCGTCCCAGAGTTTGTCGTAGAGGGTGCGTGCCATGGGTCTCTTTCGTGGGGAGGTGATTGTCTTAGGCGGCGAGCTGCGCGGGCGTCGCGACAGCAGGTGTGTGCAGGTGCTTGACCAGCATGCGGGCGGCGACCGGCAAGGTCGAGAAGTCGCGGGCGATCAGCCGGATCTGGCGTGCCGCCCAGGGGTCCTGCAGCGCCACGGAGGTCAGGCCGCGGCCGATGCCGCCCTGCATCAGCTCGAAGGCCCGCAGCGGCATCACGCCGACGCCGAGGCCGTTCTCGATCATGCGGCACATCGCGTCGAGGCCGGTCACGTGGATGCGCAGCCGGATGCTGCGGTTGGCGGCCAGCGCGGCCTGGTGCATCGCGACGTAGATCGAGCTGTTGCTGTGCAGGCCGACATGGTCGTAGTCGAGCGAGTCGACGAAGGCGATCGAGCGCCGGGACGCCAGCCGATGGCCGGCGGGCACGATCAAGGCCAGCGTGTCGTCGCGGTAGGGCAGGCTCTGGAGCTCGTTGCCGCCTTCGGCGACATGGCAGACGCCGAGGTCGGCCGCGCCTTCATGGACGGCCCGCACCACTTCGCTGCTCAGGTGCTCCTCGAGGTCGATCTTGATCGCGTCGTGCTCGCGGGTGAAGGCCCCGAGGTCCTCGGGCAGGAACTGGACGATGGCCGAAATGTTGGCGTGCACCCGGACATGGCCGCGGACGCCGTCGGCGTACTCGCTGAGTTCTCCCTGCATCTTCTCGAGGCTGTAGAGCACCGAGCGGGCGTGGTGCAGCAGGCTTTCGCCGGCCGGCGTCAGGTCGACGCCGCGGGCATGGCGGTAGAGCAGGGGCGTGCCGAGCGTGGCTTCGAGGTCGGACAACCGCTTGCTGATCGCCGATGCCGCGATGAATTCGCGCTCGGCCGCGCGCCCGATGCTGCCGAGCTCGCAGACGGCCACGAACAACTGCAGCGACGTGAGGTCGATGCGGCGGGCAAAACTGCGTTCGGAGGAGGTCATCGGGGCTTGGCATCTCGTTCAGAGATGGAAGCCCGTATTTTCCCCCTGTTTCAAGGCTTTGGCCATCGTGATCCGAGATGGCCAAGATGCCGCGGCGCGATGGCGCCGCGGCCCGGGAGTTATTGCTTCTTCTGCGCGGCGTCTTCCATCTTCTGGCCGCCCTTCTGGATGTCCTGGCCGGCGCCCTTCATGGTGTTGCAGCCGGCCAGCGGCACGGACACGGCGAAGATGACGGTGAGCAATGCGGCAAGCTTCTTCATGGTGGAACTCCTTCGTTTGGATGAGGACTCCAAGCTATTCGGTCCGCCGGCCGGCCCGTGTCAGCCAAGACGCAAAAAAGCTGCCCGTGGGCAGCTTTCCTGGGTGCGGGCCGGACGGCAATCAGCGCTGGGCGATCGGCTTGACGTCGCGCTTGACCGAGCCTTCGAAAAGCTGGCGCGGGCGGCCGATCTTGTAGTCCGGGTCGCCGATCATCTCGTTGAGCTGGGCGATCCAGCCCACCGTGCGGGCCAGCGCGAAGATCGCGGTGAACAGCGGCACCGGGATGCCGATCGCGCGCTGCACGATGCCCGAGTAGAAGTCGACGTTCGGGTAGAGCTTGCGCGAGACGAAGTATTCGTCTTCCAGGGCGATCTTCTCGAGCGCCATCGCGAGCTTGAACAGCGGGTCGTTTTCCAGGCCGAGCTCGCCCAGCACTTCCTTGCAGGTTTCCTGCATCAGCTTGGCGCGCGGGTCGTAGTTCTTGTAGACGCGGTGGCCGAAGCCCATCAGCTTGACGTTGGAGTTCTTGTCCTTGACCTGCTTGATGAACTCGCCGATCTTTTCGACGCCGCCCGCCTTCTGGATGTCGTAGAGCATGTTGAGCGCCGCCTCGTTGGCGCCGCCGTGGGCCGGGCCCCAGAGGCAGGCCACGCCGGCCGCGATCGCGGCGAACGGGTTGGTGCCCGACGAGCCGCACAGGCGCACGGTCGAGGTCGATGCGTTCTGCTCGTGGTCGGCGTGCAGGATGAAGATGCGGTCGAGCGCGCGCTCGAGCACCGGGCTCACCTTGTACTCCTCGCACGGCGTGGCGAACATCATGTGCAGGAAGTTGCCCGCATAGCTGAGTTCGTTCTTCGGGTACATGTAGGGCTGGCCCACGGTGTACTTGTAGGCCATGGCGACCAGGGTCGGCATCTTGGCGATCAGGCGGATCGCGGCGATCTCGCGGTGCTTCGGATTGTTGATGTCCGTGCTGTCGTGATAGAAGGCCGACAGGGCGCCGACCAGGCCGGTCATGATGGCCATCGGGTGGGCATCGCGGCGGAAGCCGCGCAGGAAGAACTGCATCTGCTCGTTGACCATCGTGTGGTTGGTCACGAGCTTGGTGAAGGTGGTCTTCTTGGCTTCGTCGGGCAGTTCACCGTACAGCAGCAGGTGGCAGGTCTCGAGGAAGTCGCAGTTGGTCGCGAGCTGCTCGATCGGGTAGCCGCGGTACAGCAGCTCGCCCTTGTCGCCGTCGATGTAGGTGATGGCCGATTCGCACGAGGCGGTCGACATGAAGCCCGGGTCGTAGGTGAACATGCCCGTCTGGGCGTAGAGCTTGCGGATGTCGATCACGTCGGGGCCCAAGGTGCCCTTGTAGATCGGCAGCTCGACGTTCTGTCCGCCGTTGCTGAACGACAGAGTGGCCTTGTTCTCGGATGCTTTCATTTCGAGTGTCTTTCAAAGAATGGATCAGGAAGATAGGGATTGCGCACCGTCGCTGCGCATCAGCTGCAGCAGTTCGACCACCTCGGCCCCGGCCCATCCGGGCTCGGGCTCCTTTCGCGCGAGCAGGAGGTCGAGCAGGTCGTTGTCCGACAGGTCCATCAATGTCTCCAGTGCCTGTGCCTGCCCGCGGGTCAGGCTTGCCTCGTGCCGCGTGAAGAAGCGGGCAATGAACAGGTCGTTTTCAAGCAAGCCGCGCCGGCAGCGCCACTTGAGCTTGCTCAGCGCGCGCTCGCTGATCGGCTCGGAGGGGTTGTCGGTGGCTGGCATCGGGGGGCTCGTCGGGACTAGATGGCGCGACGCACCATGAGTTCCTTGATCTTGCCGATCGCCCGGGTCGGATTCAGGTTCTTCGGGCAGACGTCGACGCAGTTCATGATCGAGTGGCAGCGGAACAGGCGGTACGGGTCCTCGAGGTTGTCCAGGCGCTCGCCGGTGGCTTCGTCGCGGCTGTCGGCGATGAAGCGGTAGGCCTGCAGCAGGCCGGCCGGGCCGACGAACTTGTCGGGGTTCCACCAGAAGCTCGGGCAGCTGGTCGAGCAGCTGGCGCACAGGATGCACTCGTACAGGCCGTTGAGCTCGTCGCGCTCCTCGGGCGACTGCAGGCGCTCCTTCTCGGGCGGCACGGTGTCGTTCTGCAGGTACGGCTTGATCGAGTTGTACTGCTTGAAGAACTGCGTCATGTCGACGATCAGGTCGCGGATCACCGGCAGGCCGGGCAGCGGCTTGAGCACGATGGTGCCCTTGAGCGTCAGCATGTTGGTCAGGCAGGCCAGACCGTTCTTGCCGTTGATGTTCATCGCGTCGGAGCCGCAGACGCCTTCGCGGCAGGAGCGGCGGAACGACAGGGTCGGATCCTGCGCCTTGAGCTTCATGAGGGCGTCGAGCAGCATGCGCTCGTGGCCGTCGAGTTCGATCTCGACGGTCTGCATGTAGGGCTTGGCGTCCTTGTCCGGATCGTAGCGGTAGATTTGAAATGTGCGCTTCATCGTGATGACCTTGTGATGCTTTCTCGTGGGCTTAGAACGTGCGCACCTTGGGCGGCACCGATGCCACCGTCAGCGGCTGCAGCTTGACCGGCTTGTACGAGAGGCGGTTGTCCTGGCTGTACCAAAGCGTGTGCTTCATCCATTCGGCGTCGTTGCGGCCAAGCGGCGCGACCGGATCGTCGGCCGGACGCTCGTAGTCTTCCACCGTGTGGGCGCCGCGGCATTCGCGGCGGGCAGCGGCCGACACCATCGTGGCCTGTGCGACCTCGATCAGGTTGTCGACTTCGAGGGCTTCGATGCGGGCGGTGTTGAAGACGCGCGACTTGTCCTTGAGCGTGACCGAGGCGACGCGCTGGCGCACGGCGGCGATCTTCTTCACGCCTTCGTCCATCGAGGCTTGCTTGCGGAACACGGCCGCGTGCTGCTGCATGACGGCGCGGATCTCGTTGGCCACGTCCTGCGCGTATTCGCCGGAGGTCGAGGCCTCGAGCTGGTTCAGGCGCTCCAGCGTGCGGTCGGCGGCATCGGCCGGCAGGTCCTTGTGTTCCTTCAGCTTGTCGTTGAACTCGACGATGTGGTTGCCGGCCGCGCGGCCGAACACCAGCAGGTCGAGCAGCGAGTTGGTGCCCAGGCGGTTGGCGCCGTGCACGCTGACGCAAGAGCATTCGCCCACCGCGTAGAGGCCGTTGACCACGGCGCTGTTCTCGTCGCCCTTCTGGATCACGACCTGGCCGTTGATGTTGGTCGGGATGCCGCCCATCTGGTAGTGGATGGTCGGCACCACCGGGATCGGCTCCTTGGTGATGTCGACGTTGGCGAAGTTGACGCCGATCTCGTACACCGAGGGCAGCCGCTTGTGGATGGTCTCGGCACCGAGGTGGTCGAGCTTCAGCAGCACGTAGTCCTTGTTGGGACCGCAGCCGCGGCCTTCCTTGATCTCCTGGTCCATCGAACGCGAGACGAAGTCGCGCGGCGCCAGGTCTTTCAGCGTCGGCGCGTAGCGTTCCATGAAGCGTTCGCCGTTGCTGTTGAGCAGGATCGCGCCTTCGCCGCGGCAGCCTTCGGTCAGCAGCACGCCGGCGCCGGCCACGCCGGTCGGGTGGAACTGCCAGAACTCCATGTCCTGCAGCGGAATGCCCGCGCGGGCCGCCATGCCGAGGCCGTCGCCGGTGTTGATGAAGGCATTGGTCGAGGCCGCGAAGATGCGGCCGGCGCCACCGGTGGCCAGCAGCACGGTCTTGGCCTGCAGGATGTGCAGGTCGCCGGTTTCCATCTCCAGCGCGGTCACGCCGACCACGTCGCCTTCGGCGTCGCGGATCAGATCGAGCGCCATCCACTCGACGAAGAACTGGGTGCGGGCTTCGACGTTCTTCTGGTAAAGCGTGTGCAGCATCGCGTGGCCGGTGCGGTCGGCGGCGGCGCAGGCGCGCTGCACCGGCTTTTCGCCATAGTTCGCGGTGTGGCCGCCGAACGGACGCTGGTAGATCGTGCCGTCCGGATTGCGGTCGAAGGGCATGCCGAAGTGTTCGAGCTCGTACACCACCTTCGGTGCTTCGCGGCACATGAACTCGATCGCGTCCTGGTCGCCGAGCCAGTCGGAGCCCTTGATCGTGTCGTAGAAGTGGTAGTGCCAGTTGTCCTCGCTCATGTTGCCGAGCGAGGCCCCGACGCCGCCCTGGGCCGCGACCGTGTGCGAGCGGGTCGGGAACACCTTGGACAGCACGGCGACGTTGAGGCCGGCGCGTGCGAGTTGCAGCGAGGCGCGCATGCCGGAGCCGCCGGCACCGATGATGACGACGTCGAACTTGCGCTTGGTGATTTGTTCTTTGGTGTAGGTCATGATGGGCTTAGAGCCTCCAGAGCACTTGAATGGCCCAACCCGCGCAACCGACAAGCCAGACGATGGTGAAAACCTGCAGCAGCAGGCGGATGCCGACCGGCTGGACGTAGTCCATCCAGACATCGCGCATGCCGACCCAGACGTGATAGAGCAGCGAGGCGATGACGACGAAGGTGAGCACCTTCATCCATTGGGCGGCGAAGATGCCGGCCCAGAGGTCGTAGCCGATCGGGCCGCGCTTGAAGATCACCTGCGCCAGCAGGATGACGGTGAAGAGCGCCATCAGGGCGCCGGTGATGCGCTGGCTGAGCCAGTCGCGCAATCCGTAGTGCGCGCCGACGACGATGCGCTTGGAGCCGTAGTTCACAGACATTTCAGTTTCCTCGCGCAATCAGTAGAGGCCGAACAGCTTGGCGCCGAGGACGACGGTCAGCAGGATGCTCAGGCCGAGGGTGGCGAGCGCGCTGCTGTTGCCGGACTTCTTGTCGACCGCGTGGTGGTTCACGTCCATGTAGAGGTGGCGCAGGCCGGCGATGAAGTGGTGCAGATAGGCCCAGATCAGTGCCAGCGCGACGAGCTTGAGGAACCAGCCCGGGACGAAGCCGAGGCCGACGTTGAAGGCGGCCGTGAAGCGGGCGAACGAGATCTCCGAGGACACCGAGGTGTCGAACATCCAGATGATGAACGGCAGCAGCAGGAACATCAGCACCCCGCTCACGCGGTGCAGGATCGACACGATGCCCGCCGGCGGCAGCCGGTAGGTGGTGAGGTCGGAAAGGGGGTTGATATTGCGGAACTCTCGCCGCGGCTGTCGGGGTGGGGTGGCCAACTCTGTCATGGGGGCTTTCGGGTTTTACGAGGGGCTACTTGTTCTTTGGCGAAAAGCAAACAACTCAAAATTCTATTGCAACGCACCATCTCGCGGCTTTCGCCGCTCCGGTCATCGCACCGCGATGGTCGGATGTTGGCGCGCGAGGCCGCTGTCAGCCGAGGTCGTTTCGATAGTGATGGGTGTCGGTGCGGTAGAGCCCGCGGCGCAGTTCCATGGGCGTGTCGTGGTAGGTGTAGGCCACGCGCTCCACGCTCAGCAGCGGCGTCGAGGTGACGACCTGCAACAGGGCCGCCTGCGCAGCATCGGGCAGCACGGCGCGGATCTTTTCCTCGGCGCGCACCATGCGCACGCCGAATTCGGTCTCGAACAGCGCGTACATCGGCCCGTGCCAGGCGGTGAGGCGCTCGGCGGTCAGGCCCTTGAACGGGGTTCCGGGCAGCCAGAGCTCCTCGAGGATGGTCGGCGTGCCGCGGTAGGCCAGCACCCGCCGCACCTGCAGCACGGCGTCGCCGGTGCGCAAGGCGAGGGCGCGGGCGACGTCGGCGCTGGCGCGCTGGCGCTTGCAGTCGACGATCTCGCGCTCGGCCGGGCCTTCGGAGTCGACGTCGCCGCTGTCGGGCACCAGTTTCAGGAAGCGGTACTGCACGTGCTGCTCCGCGTGGGTCGCGACGAAGGTGCCCTTGCCCTGGCGGCGCACCACCAGGTTTTCGGCCGACAGTTCGTCGATCGCCTTGCGCACGGTGCCCTGGCTGACGCGAAAGCGTGCGGCCAGCTCGATCTCGCTCGGGATCGGCTCGCCCGGCTTCCATTCGCCGGCGTGGAGGCTCTGCAGGATCAGAGATTTGATCTGCTGGTAGAGCGGACTGAACGACGGCGTGGAGGGCTCGGCGACAGTGGAGGGAGAGGTGGCCATGGGGTTTCGTGGGTGCACCGCGAGGGTGCTTCGGGGCGACATCTTATATAAGACATAAGACAGGCGCCACCGAAACCTCAAATCGGCATAAAATCGAAGACGGCCCGAAGGCCGGGCTTCGTGTCCCGGCCCGACCTCGTGGCCGCACTCCGCGGCCGTGCCCCGTTTTCATCATTTCCTGGAGTATTCCCATGAGCAAGAAGCCTGTTCGCGTTGCCGTCACCGGTGCCGCTGGCCAAATCGGTTACGCCCTGCTGTTCCGCATCGCCTCCGGCGAAATGCTGGGCAAGGACCAGCCGGTCATCCTGCAACTGCTCGAGATCCCCGACGAAAAAGCCCAGAAGGCGCTCAAGGGCGTGATGATGGAGCTCGACGACTGCGCCTTCCCGCTCTTGGCCGGCATGGAAGCCCACGGCGACCCCATGACCGCCTTCAAGGACGCCGACTACGCCCTGCTGGTCGGCTCGCGTCCGCGCGGCCCGGGCATGGAGCGTGCCGAGCTGCTGGCCGTCAACGGCGCCATCTTCACCGCCCAGGGCAAGGCGCTCAACGCCGTCGCCAGCCGCAACGTCAAGGTGCTGGTGGTCGGCAACCCGGCCAACACCAACGCCTACATCGCGATGAAGAGCGCCCCCGACCTGCCGCGCAAGAACTTCACCGCCATGCTGCGCCTGGACCACAACCGTGCCGCCAGCCAGCTGGCCGCCAAGACCGGCAAGGCCGTGGCCGACATCGAGAAGCTGACCGTCTGGGGCAACCACTCGCCCACGATGTACGCCGACTACCGCTTCGCCACCATCAACGGCGAGAGCGTCGCCAAGATGATCAACGACCAGGACTGGAACGCCAACACCTTCCTGCCGACCGTCGGCAAGCGCGGCGCCGCCATCATCGAAGCCCGCGGCCTGTCGTCGGCTGCCTCGGCCGCCAATGCCGCGATCGACCACATGCGCGACTGGGCCCTGGGCACCAACGGCAAGTGGGTCACGATGGGCATCCCGTCGGACGGCCAGTACGGCATTCCGAAGGACGTGATGTTCGGCTTCCCCGTCACCTGCGAAAACGGCGAGTACAAGGTCGTGGACGGCCTGGCGATCGACGCCTTCAGCCAGGAGCGCATCGACAAGACGCTCAAGGAACTGACCGACGAGCAAGCCGGCGTCGCCCACCTGCTCTGAGCCACGACCGGCATGCTCGACTGGAACCCCGCGCTCTACAGCCGCTACGAGGACGAGCGCACCCGTCCGGCCCGGGAGCTGCTGGCCCGGGTGCCGCTGGCGCAGGCCGCGCGGGTGTTCGACCTCGGCTGCGGGCCGGGCAATTCCACCGAGCTGCTGGTGCAGCGCTTTCCGGCTGCCGCGGTGGTCGGCACCGACAATTCCGAGCCGATGCTCGCCAGCGCCAGGCAGCGCCTGCCGCAGGCCCGCTTCGAGCTCGGCGACATTGCCACCTGGGCGCCCGAGGCGGCGCCCGACCTCATCTATGCCAATGCCGCCCTGCAGTGGGTGCCCGACCACGAAGCCCTGATCCCCAGGCTCTTCGCGATGCTGGCGCCCGGGGGCGTGCTGGCGATCCAGATGCCCGACAACCGCCAGGAACCCACGCATCGGCTGATGCGCGAGGTGGCGGCCGAGGCACCCTGGGCGCAGGCCATCGGGAACCCCGACCGGCTGCGCACCGAATTGCTGGGCATCGACGGCTACTACGACCTGCTGGCCGGCGAGGCCGCGGCGGTCGACGTCTGGCGCACGGCCTACCAGCATCCGATGGCCTCCGCGGCGGCCATCGTCGAGTGGGTCAGCGGCACCGGGTTGAAGCCCTTCGTCGATCCCTTGCCCAGCGAGCTGAAGACCAGCTACCTGGCCGAATACGAACGCCGCATCGCCCGCGCCTACCCGGCGCGCGCCGATGGCCGGCTGCTATTGGCCTTCCCGCGCATGTTCATCGTGGCGCAGAAAAAACCATGAGCATCGAGAATCCAGTGCCCCATCCGCGCGAGGTGCTGCTCGGCGCCCAGGCCGGTACCGTGGCGCTGCCGGTCTGCGACCACTACAGCGGCGTCGAGGCGCGCATGCGCAAGAGCCTGGCACTGCAGGCCGAGATGGCCGAGGAGTTCGGCGCCTGCGTGTTCGACGTCACGCTCGACTGCGAGGACGGCGCGCCGGTCGGCGGCGAGTCCGAGCATGCGGCGCTGGTGACCGAACTCGCGCTGTCGGCGGCGCCGGGCATGCGCGTCGGCGTCCGGGTCCATCCGGTCGACCATCCTGCGTTTCCGTCCGACGTGATGACGATCGCCGGCCGCTCCGGCCATCGCCTGAGCCACCTGATGGTGCCGAAGGTGGAGACGGTCGACGACGTTCGCGAGGCCGCGCTGGCGCTCGACGCCGTCGGCGCCGAGGCGCTGCCGCTGCACGTGCTGATCGAATCGCCGTTGGCGGTCCACCATGCCTTCGAGATCGCGGCCCACCCGCGGGTGCAGTCGCTGAGCTTCGGCTTGATGGATTTCGTCTCTTCGCACGGCGGCGCGATCCCGGCCGACGGCATGGGCGCCGCCGGCCAGTTCACCCACCCGCTGGTGGTGCGCGCCAAGCTCGAGATCGCCTCAGCCGCGCACGCGCACGGCAAGGTGCCGTCGCATTGCGTCGTGACCGAGTTCAACGACGTCGGCGCGATGCGCGCCGCCGCCCGCAAGGCGGCGGTCGAATTCGGCTACACCCGGATGTGGAGCATCCACCCGAACCAGATCCGCCCGATCCTCGAAGCCTTCGCGCCGGACGAGCGGCAGATTCAAATCGCTACAAAAATCCTGGCTGCCGCGGCGCTGGCCGCGTGGGCGCCGGTCAGCATCGATGGCACATTGCATGATCGTGCCAGCTATCGCCATTTCTGGCAGGTGCTCGAACGGGCGCACGCCACCGGCCGCAGCTTGCCTTCCGAGGCGCAGCCGTGGTTCGCGCCCTCTTCATCCTGAAACCCAACCCCCCGAAAGATCCATTCCCATGAAGACAATTGCGCTGATCGCCGCTGCCGCCCTGGCTCTCCCGATGGCCGCCATGGCCCAGACCCCTGCCACCGGCTCCGCAGCGAAGCCGGCCGCCAACACGACCGGCAAGAAGGTCGTGCAGAAGGTGGTGCCCAAGCGCATCATCAAGAAGGTCGAAGAAGCCAAGCCGATCAGCGAAGAGACCGACGTCACCCTGTCGGAGCAGGACCTGAAGGTGGCCGAGACCATCCTCACCGGCACCATCAAGTGCGAGCTCGGCGCCAGCGTGAACATCGAGGCCGACCCCAAGAAGCCCGGCTTCTTCACCCTGACGCACGCGGGCGTCAAGTACCGCCTGCACCCGGTTTCCAGCCGCACCGGCGCGGTGCGGCTCGAGGACCCGGTGCGCGAGGCGATGTGGCTGCAGCTGGGCAACAAGTCGATGCTCATGAGCCAGAAGCTGGGCCTGCGGCTGGCCGACGAATGCCAGGCGGCCAAGCAGCTCGAGGTGGCCGAGGACATGAAGAAAAACCCGCCCAAGAGCCTGTTCGAAAGCGGCGACGCGGCACCGACCGTCAAGACGCAGTAATCCCCCAAGGCGCGGCTCTTGCTTCCCAGCGGGAGCCGCCCGCCCCTTTGTGTTTCCGGAGAAAAGAAGATGTTGCAAGCCTACGTTGACCATGTCGCCGAGCGCGCCGCGCTCGGCATCCCGCCGCTGCCGCTCACTGCCAAGCAGACCGCCGAGCTGATCGAGCTCATGAAGTCGCCGGCCGTCGCCGACGCCGAGTTCCTGCTCAACCTGCTGACGCACCGCGTGCCCGCGGGCGTGGACGATGCGGCCAAGGTCAAGGCGAGCTACCTCGCGGCCGTCGCGCATGGCACCGAAAAGAGCCTGCTGCTGACGCGCGCCCGGGCGACCGAACTGCTCGGCACCATGCTCGGCGGCTACAACATCGGCCCGCTGGTCGACCTGCTCGACGATGCCGAAGTCGGCGCCGTCGCGGCCGAAGGCCTCAAGAAGACCCTGCTGATGTTCGACCAGTTCCACGACGTCAAGGAAAAGGCCGACAAGGGCAATGCCAACGCCAAGGCCGTGCTGCAAAGCTGGGCCGACGCCGAATGGTTCACCAGCCGGCCCGAAGTGCCGCAAAGCATCACCGTCAGCATCTTCAAGGTGGCCGGCGAAATCAACACCGACGACCTGTCGCCCGCGCCGGATGCGACCACCCGTCCGGACATCCCGATGCATGCGCTCGCCATGCACAAGAACGCCCGCCCCGGCATCGTGCCTGAGGAGGACGGCAAGCGCGGCCCGGTGAAGTTCATCGAGGATCTGCGCGCGCGCGGCCACCTGGTGGCCTACGCCGGCGACGTCGTCGGCACGGGCTCGTCGCGCAAGAGCGCGACCAACTCGGTGCTGTGGTTCACCGGCGAAGACATCCCCTACGTGCCGAACAAGCGCTTCGGCGGCGTCTGCCTGGGCGGCAAGATCGCGCCGATCTTCTACAACACGATGGAAGACTCCGGCGCGCTGCCGATCGAACTCGACGTCAGCCAGATGAACATGGGCGACGTGGTCGAGCTGCGTCCCTACGACGGCAAGGCGCTCAAGGACGGCCAGGTGATCGCCGAGTTCGCCGTCAAGAGCGACGTGCTGTTCGACGAAGTTCGCGCCGGCGGCCGCATTCCGCTGATCATCGGCCGCGGCCTCACGGCCAAGGCGCGCGAAGCGCTGGGCCTGCCGGCCTCGACGCTGTTCCGCCTGCCGGTCAGCCCAGTCGACACCAAGAAGGGTTTCTCGCTGGCGCAGAAGATGGTCGGCCGCGCCTGCGGCCTGCCGGAAGGCCAGGGCGTTCGCCCCGGCACCTACTGCGAGCCGAAGATGACCTCGGTCGGCAGCCAGGACACCACCGGCCCGATGACCCGCGACGAGCTCAAGGACCTGGCCTGCCTGGGCTTCAGCGCCGACCTGGTCATGCAGTCCTTTTGCCACACGGCGGCGTACCCGAAGAAGGTCGACGTCAAGATGCACCACGAGCTGCCCGACTTCATGGCCACCCGCGGCGGCGTCTCGCTGCGCCCGGGCGACGGCGTGATCCACAGCTGGCTCAACCGCCTGCTGACGCCCGACACGGTCGGCACCGGCGGCGACAGCCACACGCGCTTCCCGATCGGCATCAGCTTCCCGGCCGGCTCCGGCCTGGTGGCCTTCGCGGCGGCCACCGGCGTGATGCCGCTGGACATGCCCGAATCGGTGCTGGTGCGCTTCAAGGGCAAGATGCAGCCCGGCGTGACCCTGCGCGACCTGGTCAACGCGATCCCGCTGTACGCGATCAAGGCCGGCCACCTGACGGTCGAGAAGAAGGGCAAGAAGAACATCTTCTCGGGCCGCATCCTCGAGATCGAAGGCCTGCCGGACCTCAAGGTCGAGCAAGCCTTCGAACTGAGCGACGCCTCGGCCGAACGCTCGGCCGCCGGCTGCACGGTGCACCTGAACAAGGAACCGATCATCGAGTACATCAACAGCAACATCACGCTGATGCGCTGGATGATCGCCGAGGGCTATGCCGACGGCCGCACGCTGGCCCGCCGCATCGCGGCGCAGGAAGCCTGGCTCAAGGACCCGCAACTGCTCAAGGGCGACGACGACGCCGACTACGCGGCCGTCATCGAGATCGACCTGGCCGACATCCACGAGCCGATCGTGGCCTGCCCGAACGACCCCGACGACGTGAAGACGCTGTCGGACGTGGCCGGCGCCACCATCGACGAAGTGTTCATCGGTTCGTGCATGACCAACATCGGCCACTTCCGCGCCGCGTCCAAGCTGCTCGAAGGCAAGCGCGACATCCCGGTCAAGCTGTGGATCGCGCCGCCGACCAAGATGGATGCGCAGCAGCTCACCGAAGAAGGCCACTACGGCGTCTTCGGCAACGCCGGCGCGCGCACCGAAATGCCGGGCTGCTCGCTGTGCATGGGCAACCAGGCGCAGGTGCGCGAAGGCGCGACCGTGATGTCGACCAGCACGCGCAACTTCCCGAACCGGCTGGGCAAGAACACCAACGTGTATCTCGGCAGCGCCGAGCTGGCCGCTATCTGCTCGCGCCTGGGCCGCATCCCGACGAAGGAGGAGTACATGACCAACGTCGGCGTGATCGACGCCTCCAGCGAACAGATCTACCAGTACCTCAACTTCGACAAGATCGACGAGTACAAGGACATCGCCGACAAGGTCGCTGCCTGACCTCGCTGTCGTGTCAGACCCCGAAGCCCCGCTCCCGCGGGGCTTTTTTCATGGTGGCGGCGGCTCAGGCGAGGTTGAGCTTCTTGTGCTCGGCGAGGTCGGTCGGCGGCTGGCCGGTGACCGCCGCCTTGGCCATCTTGAACAGTTGCACCATCTTGCTGTCGTCGACGTCCCAGTACTCGGCATCCAGGATGCGCACCGCCAGCAGGCCCAGGTTCGGGTCGCCGGCGCCCTGGGGAAACCAGGACTTGGCCATGGTGTTGAAGAGCTCCTCCTTCTTCGCCGCATCGTCGAGCAGTGCGGCCTGGCCAGAGACCGAGACGTAGCTGTCGGCGTCGGTGTCGGCGTAGGCGACGTTGACGCTCGGGTCGGTGGCGACGTGGCGCGCGATCTCGCCGTCCTTCGGAATGAAGAAGTACAGGGTCGCGCCCTCGTCGAACTTCTTGTTCTGCGTGGTCAGCGGATGGCTGTGAAGCTGCCCGTCGCCGTGGCGGTGGGTCAGCATGCCGTAGCGGGTGTCCTTGATCAGCTCCCACAGCTTGGCTTGTTCGTCGGTATGGCTCATTGGCGGTTCTCCGGTGTGTCGGTGGATCGAAACCTCGAAGCTAGGGCCGTCCCGGCCGCCGGCATGCGCTGGACGGGCGCATTGGCATGTCGTCCATGACCGACGCGCGTGTGGTCGCGCGTCGCAGCCCCGGTCAGCGGCCGGCGAGCGCGCTCAGTGCATTCGCGGTCTGCGCATCGGCCGGAAAGAAGGATTCGACCGCCAGTTCCTGCAAGGTGACGTCGACCGGCGTGCCGAAGATCGTCGTCGTGCTGATGAAGCTGAGGACGCCCTGCGGCGTCACGAGCTGGAAGGGCACGACCACGTGGGGCGCTTCGGCACCGGCGGGCGGTGCATCGTGGCCCACCTGGGGATGCGGGTAGGCCGCGAGTTCGTCGTGCAGGGCCGCGAGCCCGGCGTCGCCGGTGGCGGCGATCTGCTGCTGCAGCCGTTCGAGCAGGTGGGCCCGCCATTGGCCCAGGTTGGCGATCCGCGGCGCCAGCCCTTCGGGATGCAGGCTGAGGCGAAGCACGTTGACCGGCCGCTCGAGCAGATGCGGGGCCGCGCCGGCCATCAGCATCGGCACCATCGCGTTGTGCGCCACCAGGTTCCAGTGGCGGTCGACCGCCAGCGCCGGGAACGGCTCATGGCCCTTGAGCACCAGGTCGACCGCCCGCCGCGCTGCGGCCATTGCCGGATCGTCGAGCGAGCGTTCGCGGTACATCGGGGCGTAGCCGGCCGCCACCAGCAGGGCATTGCGCTCGCGCAGCGGCACGTCGAGCCGCTCGGCCAGGCGCAGCACCATCTCGCGGCTCGGTTCGGCGCGGCCGGTCTCCACGTAGCTCAGGTGGCGCGTGGAGACCTGCGCCTCGTGGGCCAGGTCGAGCTGGCTCAGGCGCCGGTGCTGGCGCCAGTGGCGCAGGTGGGCGCCGAAGGGGTCGGCCGCGGTCGGGGGGGCGCTGCTCAGGGTGTTCATGGCCGCCATCCTAGTGAAGCGGCGCAGGACGGCCATGACCTGCGAGGTCATCGACCCGACGCCGCAGCGCGGGAATCATCGACTCCAACGCGGCGGGAAGGGCCCGCCGCGCCACACCCAAGGAGTTCGCCATGTCCCTCTTTGCTTCCCCCCGTTTCCTGTCCCGCGTGATGGCGGCCGACGCCGTCTCGTGCGCCGCCACCGGGGCGCTGCAGCTGATCTTCGGCACGGCCCTGGCGCGCTGGACCGGTTTGCCGCCACCGTTGCTGCTGGCGACCGGGGTCTTCCTGCTGGCCTACGCGGCTGCCGCGGCCTGGATGGCCCGCCGCGCGCTGCCGCCGCGCCGGCTGATCGGGTGGGTGGTGGCCGGCAACTTCGCCTGGGCGCTCGCCTGCATCGGCCTGCTGGCCGTCACGGGCAGCTCGATCGCTGCGCCGGGCTGGGCCTGGGTGCTGGCCCAGGCGGTGGTGGTGGTGGTGTTCGCCGAACTGCAGTGGATGGGCCTGCGGAACGCCCGGGCGCCCGGGCCGCGCGCGCTGGCGGCCTGAGTCGTCCGCCTGCAGCCGAGGTCATCGAACCCTGCTATCTTTGCGGAGCTTCCACGAACACAGGAGTTTCTTCATGGCCAAAGCCCCGGCGCACGCCTTCGCCCCCACGCTCAAGACCTTCAAGACCGCATCGGGCAAGGCCGGCAAGTACTGGTCGTTGAAGGAACTCGCGAAGCACTATCCCAACGTCGCCAAGCTGCCGGTTTCGATCCGCATCGTGCTCGAGTCGGTGCTGCGCAACTGCGACGGCCAGAAGGTCACGGCCGAGCATGTCGAGCAGCTGGCCAACTGGGCGCCCAATGCCGAGCGCACCGACGAGGTGCCCTTCGTCGTCACCCGCGTGGTGCTGCAGGACTTCACGGGCGTGCCGCTGCTGGCCGACCTGGCCGCGATGCGCAGCGTCGCGCAGTCGCTCGGCAAGTCGCCCAAGACCATCGAGCCGCTGGTGCCGGTCGACCTGGTGGTCGACCACTCGGTGATGGTGGACTACTACGGCACGCCGAAGGCGCTCGACCTCAACATGAAGCTCGAGTTCCAGCGCAACAACGAGCGCTACCAGTTCATGAAGTGGGGCATGCAGGCCTTCGACACCTTCGGCGTCGTGCCGCCGGGCTTCGGCATCGTGCACCAGGTCAACCTCGAATATTTCGCCCGCGGGGTCTACAAGAGCCCCAACGACAAGGGCGAGCCCCCGGTCTACTACCCCGACTCGCTGGTCGGCACCGACAGCCACACGACCATGATCAACGGCATCGGCGTGGTCGGCTGGGGCGTGGGCGGCATCGAGGCCGAGGCCGCGATGCTCGGCCAGCCGGTCTACATGCTGACGCCCGACGTGGTCGGCTTCGAGCTCACCGGCAAGCTGCGCGAAGGCGTGACCGCCACCGACCTGGTGCTTTATGTCACGGCGATCCTGCGCGGCGAGAAGGTGGTCGGCAAGTTCGTCGAGTTCTTCGGCCCGGGTGCCGCCTCGATCGCGGTGCCCGACCGGGCCACCATCGGCAACATGGCACCCGAATACGGCGCCACCATGGGCTTCTTCCCGGTCGACGAGATGACCGTGGCGTACTTCAAGGGCACCGGCCGAACCGACGCCGAGGTCGAGCGCTTCGAGGCCTACTACAAGGCCCAGGGGCTGTTCGGCATGCCGGCGCCGGGCGAGCTGGAATACACCAAGGTGGTCAAGCTCGACCTGGGCACCGTGTCGCCGAGCCTCGCGGGCCCGAAGCGGCCGCAGGACCGGATCGACCTGGGCCACCTGGCGACCAAGTTCTCCGAGCTCTACAGCAAGCCGAACGAGGCCAACGGCTTCAACCAGCCGGCCGACACGCTGAAGCTGCGCCACCCGCTGCCCGCCGCCAAGGGCGAGCTCACGATCGGCAACGGCGACGTGCTGATCGCCGCCATCACCTCCTGCACCAACACCTCGAACCCGAGCGTGATGCTGGCCGCCGGCCTGCTGGCTAAGAAGGCGGTGGAGGCGGGCCTCACGGTCAAGCCGCACGTCAAGACCTCGCTGGCGCCCGGCTCGCGCATCGTCACCGAGTACCTCGAGAAGGCGGGCCTGCTGCCGTATCTCGAGAAGCTGGGCTTCTACCTGGCCGGCTACGGCTGCACCACCTGCATCGGCAATGCCGGCGACCTGACGCCCGAGATCAACGAGGCGATCACCAAGAACAACCTGATCGGCGCCGCGGTGCTGTCGGGCAACCGCAATTTCGAAGCCCGCATCCATCCGAACCTGAAGGCCAACTTCCTGGCCTCGCCGCCGCTGGTGGTGGCCTTCGCGATCGCCGGCAACGTGATGGTCGACCTCATGACCCAGCCGGTGGGCAAGGGCAAGAAGGGGCAGGACGTCTACCTCGGCGACATCTGGCCCACGCCGAAGGAGATCGACGACAACCTGCGCTTCGCGATGAACGCCAAGGCCTTCCGCCAGAACTACGAGCAGATCAAGGCCAACCCGGGCAAGCTCTGGAGCAGCATCAAGGGCACCCAGGGCCAGGTCTACGACTGGCCCAAGTCGACCTACATCGCCGAGCCGCCGTTCTTCGAGGGCTTCAAGATGAAGCCGCACGCGACCGATGCCGGCTTCACGGGCGCCCGCATCATGGCGCTGTTCGGCGACTCGATCACCACCGACCACATCTCGCCGGCCGGCTCGATCAAGGAAAGCTCGCCCGCGGGCATCTGGCTCAAGGCGCACGGCGTGTCGAAGGCCGACTTCAACAGCTACGGCTCGCGCCGCGGCAACCACGACGTGATGATGCGCGGCACCTTCGCCAACGTGCGCATCAAGAACCTCATGATCCCGGCCGATGCCGACGGCTCGCGCGAGGAAGGCGGCCTGACGCTGTTCCAGCCCGGCAACGAGAAGATGTTCATCTACGACGCCGCGATGAAGTACATCGCGCAGGGCGTGCCGACCGTGATCTTCGGCGGCGAGGAATACGGCACCGGCTCCTCGCGCGACTGGGCCGCCAAGGGCACCCAGCTGCTGGGCATCAAGGCCGTGGTGGCGCGCAGCTTCGAGCGCATCCACCGCGCCAACCTGGTCGGCATGGGCGTGCTGCCGCTTCAATTCCGAGGCGCCGACTCCTGGGAAAGCCTGGGCCTGACCGGCGACGAGAAGGTCGACGTCGTGATCGGCGGCGAGCTCAAGCCGCAGATGGACGTCAAGATCGTGGTCCACCGCCCGGACGGGACCCATCAGGAAGTCACGGTGCGGCTGCGCATCGACACGCCGATCGAGGTCGACTACTACCAGCACGGCGGCATCCTGCCGTTCGTGCTGCGGCAGCTGCTGGCCGCCTGACCGACGGCTGACTTCCTGGGCGGTCCTGCGCAAGGACCGCCCCTTCTTGAGGGGATTCTTGTGCCAGATCGCCCCCAAGCCGGAGTTTTCGAGAATAATTCTCATTTTGTATTCTCTGGATTCCGCGGGTGACAACAACGAATGGCGCGGCCTCGGCCGCCATCAGCCTCGATCAGCTTCCCAACCACCAATGGGCCACGGTGCTCGATGTGCTCCGGCCCGAAGAGGGCGAGGGCAGGGAACTGGTGCTGCGCCTGACCGAGATCGGTTTCGTCCCGGGCGAAGCGGTGCGCATCGTCGCCACCGGCGTGCCCGGCCGGGAGCCGCTGGCCGTTCGGCTGGGCCACACCACCTTCGCGCTGCGCCGCCACGAGGCGTCGCTGATCCGCGTGACCCCGGGGGCGGTCGGCCGTGGTTGAGGCGACCCTGAACTTCCAGCCCGGCGCCGCGGTGTCGTCGAGCCCGCCGCAGCGCGTCGCGCTGCTCGGCAATCCCAATTGCGGCAAGACCGCGCTGTTCAACCTGCTCACCGGCAGCCGCCAGAAGGTCGCCAACTACGCCGGCGTGACGGTCGAGCGCAAGGAAGGCATCTTGCGCACGGCGGGCGGGCGGCGCGTCTTCTTGCTCGACCTGCCGGGGGCCTACAGCCTCAATGCGCTGTCGGCCGACGAAGCCGTGACGCGCGACGTCGTCACCGGCAAGAGCAGCGAGGCGCTGCCCGACCTGCTGGTCTGCGTGACCGATGCCACCAACCTGCGGCTCAACCTGCGGCTGGTGCTCGAGGCCAAGCGGCTGGGTCTGCCGATGGTGGTGGCGCTCAACATGACCGACATGGCGAAGAAGCAGGGCATCGCGGTCGATGCGGCCGTGCTGTCGCGCGAACTCGGCGTGCCGGTGATCGAGACCGTCGGCGTCCACAGCGGCGGTGCCCAGGGCCTGCTCGAAGTCCTCGACGCCCCGGTGGCCGCCGCCCTGCCGCAGCCATGGCATGCGCCCGGCCTCGACGAGGTGCTCGACACCCAGCGCGAGGTGCGCCGCATCCTGGGCCTGGCGGTGCGCGAGCCGATGGGCAGCCTGGCCACCAGCGACCGCATCGACCGCGTCGTGATGCATCCGGTGTGGGGCATGGTGGTGCTGGCGGTCACGATGTTCCTGATGTTCCAGGCCGTGTTCAGCTGGGCCGAGGTGCCGATGGACGCGATCAAGGACGGCACCGCCGCCTTCGGCGAACTGATCAAGCGCATCGTGCCCGAAGGCATGCTCCAGAGCCTGCTGGTCGACGGCATCATCGCCGGCGTCGGCGGAGTGATCGTGTTCCTGCCGCAGATCCTGATCCTGTTCCTGTTCATCCTGGCGCTGGAAGATTCCGGCTACCTGCCGCGGGCCGCCTTCCTGCTCGACCGCGTGATGGGCACCGTCGGGCTCTCGGGCCGCTCGTTCATCCCGCTGCTGTCGAGCTTCGCCTGCGCCATCCCCGGCGTGATGGCGACCCGTACCATCAGCAACTGGCGCGACCGCATCACGACCATCATGATCGCGCCGCTGATGACCTGCTCGGCCCGGCTGCCGGTCTATGCGCTGCTGATCGCCGCCTTCATTCCGGCGCGCACCGTCGGTGGCGTCTTCAACCTGCAGGGCGTGGTGCTGTTCGCCCTCTATGTCTTCGGCGTCGTCTCGGCGATGGCGGTGGCCTGGGTCATGAAGCGCTTCCGCGACAGCCAGCAGCGCTCGCCGCTGATGATGGAGCTGCCGGCCTACCGCTGGCCCAACCTGCGCAACCTGGCGCTGGGCCTCTACGAACGGGCCTGGATCTTCATCCAGCGCGTCGGCACGATCATCCTCACGCTGACCATCCTGCTGTGGTTCCTGTCGACCTTCCCGTCGCCGCCCGAAGGCGCCGCCGGGCCGGCGATCCAGTACAGCCTGGCCGGCATGATCGGCCGCGGGCT
This sequence comes from Variovorax davisae, assembly GCF_030316845.1. Classification (GTDB taxonomy): domain Bacteria; phylum Pseudomonadota; class Gammaproteobacteria; order Burkholderiales; family Burkholderiaceae_C; genus Variovorax; species Variovorax davisae. The sequence continues at coordinate 36,331 of NZ_JASZYS010000017.1, read as the reverse complement.
GGAGCACATCTTTGCGCCGATCGGCTTCAACTGGCAGATCTCGATCGCGCTGGTGCCCGGCATGGCGGCGCGCGAGGTGGCGGTGGGGGCGCTCGGCACGGTGTATGCGCTGTCGGCCACCGGCGACGACGTCGCCGGCCAGCTGGAGCCCCTGATCGCCGGCAGCTGGTCGCTGGCGACCGCGCTGTCGCTGCTGGTCTGGTATGTTTTTGCGCCCCAATGCATCTCGACCTTGGCCGCCGTCAAGCGCGAGACCGGCTCCTGGCGTTATGTTTGGATCATGGCTGGCTATTTGTTCGCGCTCGCCTACATTGCGTGCTGGATCACCTACCGGGTGGCACTGGCACTCACAGGAGGATGAGATGACGCAGGAAATCATTGTCGGATTGATCGTCGCGCTGGCCGCGTTCTATGCGCTGTGGCGCTGGATGCCGGCGAACTGGCGCCGCTCGGCGGCCGGCAAGCTGGCCGCGGGAACGCAGCGCGCGGGCCTGGTCGATGCCGAACGGGCGCGGCAGCTGGCGGCTTCCCTCGCCAAGGGTTCGGGCTGCGGCGCCTGCGACAGCTGCGGCAGTTGCGGCAGCGCCGGCCGGAAGGCCGAAGCCGAGGGCCAGACCGCTGCCACGCACTCCCGCTGAGTGCGTTCCATGCCAGCCCATGTCCTGATTGCGGGCGGTGGCATCGCGGGCCTCGCCAGCGCGCTGGCGCTGGCCCGGCGCCGCCATCGGGTCGACCTGCTCGAGCAGGCGGTGGCCTTCGGCGAGGTCGGCGCCGGCATCCAGCTCGGTCCCAACGTGACGCGCCGGCTCCAGCAGCTGGAGGTCTGGGAGCCGCTGGTGCGGATCGCGGCGCGGCCCGATGCGCTGGTGGTTCGCAGCGCCACCGACGGCCGCGAGATCGCCCGCCTGCCGCTGGGCAATGCGATGCTGCACAGCTATGCGGCCCCCTATTTCTGCGTCCATCGCGCCGACCTGCACGCGCTGCTGCTGGCGGCGGCGCGCGGCACCGGGGCCGTCACGCTGACCACCGCAGCGCGGGTCACCGGCGTGGTCGCGCGCGACCATGCGGTCTGCGTGTCCAGCACCGAGCGCCGGGCCTGGGAGGGCGATGCGCTGATCGGCGCCGACGGCCTCTGGAGCACGGTGCGTCGGTTCGTGCTGGAGGATTCGCCGCCGCGGGCCACCGGCCACACGGCGTGGCGCGCGCTGGTGGAGCAGTCGGCGCTGCCGGCGGCGCTGCGCAGCACGCAGGTCACGGTCTGGCTCGGGCCCCGGCTGCACGCGGTGGCCTACCCGGTGCGCCGCGGCGACGCGCTCAACGTGGTGGTGCTGGCCGAATCGGCGCCCGCCGGCGATGCGCGCGACTGGGACCAGTCGTCCAGCCTGGCGGCGCTGCAGGCCGCGACCGGGCGCACCAGCGCCGCGCTCCAGGCCCTGCTGGAGGCGGTGCCCGATTGGCGCGCCTGGACCCTCAACGACCGGCCGCCCCTCGGCGGTCCGGCGCAGATGGCCGGCGAGCGCATCGCCCTGGTCGGCGATGCGGCGCATCCGATGCTGCCCTACCTGGCCCAGGGGGCGGGCATGGCGATCGAGGATGCGGTGGCGCTGGCCGAGGCCCTGGACGGCGGCGACGCGGCGGCGGTGCCGGCGGCGTTGATGCGCTTCGCCGAGGCGCGCTGGCAGCGCAATGCCCAGGTGCAGGCCCGGGCCCGGCGCAATGGCGCGATCTTCCATGCCACCGGCCTGGGGCGCTTCGGGCGCGACGCGGCCCTGCGCCTGCTGGGCGCGCGCCTGCTCGACGTGCCTTGGCTCTACGAGGGCTGATCAGAGGCTGAAGCTCTGCAGGTGGTCGACCCGCTTGGCCAGGCCCGCCGGGCCCAGGTAGTGGGTGAGGCGACCCGCATGCACTTCGACCAGGGCGGTCTCGAGTTCGGCCAGCATGCCGTCCCGGGCGGCGGCGTAGGTGCCCGCCAGGTCGGTGTGCGACCGCCCGTAGGCTTCGGCGATCAAGCGTGCGGCCGCGGGCGCGCCGCAGGCCACGCATTCGGCGATCGCGGTGGCGCTGGGCTCGGCCCCGCGCTGCAGCAGCAGGCCGACCAGTTCCGGCGAGACCGCGCTGTCGATGTAGTCGAGCGCATCGTGCGCCACCGGCGCCCCGGCCTGGACCAGCGCCTGGGCGGCCTGGTGGGCGCCGTGGCTCAGGGCCAGGTCGGTGGCGATCGCGCTGCCCAGCAGCGGCCCGTGGAGCGTCACGTCGGCGGTCGCCAGGCGGGCGACCAGTTCGGCGTCGTCGGTGGCGATCGCATGCCGCAGCGCGACGCGCGCCAGCGGCGCGTCCTGTGCCAGCGTGCCGGCCGCCAGCGGCGTGCGCCAGTCGACCATGGCGCGCCGGTAGAAGGCGATCAGCCGGTCCATCAGCTCGAGCGACAGGCCGTGTTCCTGGTGGCGCTGGTCGAGGTATTCGAGCAGCGCCTGGCCGGTGAAGTAGTCGCCCGCCGGCGCCAGCGGGTCCTCGTCGAGCTGCAGCGCCTCGAAGGCGGCGCACAGGTCGTGGGCGACGGTGGTCATGCCGTCCTCGTGCAGCTCGTGCGCCCAGGGCGCCGGCAGCCCCTGCTTCCAGGCCAGCACGTGGCCGTAGTCGGGGCCGGGCTCGACCACGGCGTAGACCCGGTCGCAGTCCTCGAAGCCGCCGAAGGGCAGCAGCGTCAGCTTGCCGTCCCAGGCCTCGCCGCTGTCGGCGGCCGCTTCCTGCGCGCCCTGGCGCTCGTGGTCGATCCAGCCCTGCAGGTCGCGCGGGCCGTCGCCGCCGTCGTGGAAGAGTTCGCTCCAGACCACCGACTCCTCGTTGCCGTTCATGTGCAGGTGCAGGTCGTAGTCGATGCGCCCGCCCGCCGTCAGGCGCCAGAGCGACAGCAGCTCCGGCGGCAGCGGCCCGGCGCACTGGGCCTGCAGCGCCGCGACCCGGGCCTCGTCCAGCGGCGGCCGGGCGTCGAAGATCACGCGGCGCGCGAACAGCGCGATGCCATGCGCGCGCAGCAGCGCCAGTTCCTCGTCCCCGAAGAAATCGTTGTCCATCTTCGTCTCCTCTCTTGTTGTCGATGCGAAGCTGCGAAGGACGTCGATGCGGGCTGGCTAGAGATCGGTCCGCAGCTTCCAGATCTCAGGAAACAGCACCACGTCGAGCATCTTGCGCAGATAGCTTACGCCGCCGGTGCCGCCCGTGCCACGCTTGAAGCCGATCACGCGCTCGACCGTGGTCACGTGGCGGAAGCGCCAGAGGCGGAAGGCATCCTCCAGGTCGGTGAGTTCTTCGCCCAGCTGGTAGAGCTCCCAGTGCTTCTTGGGCTCGCGGTAGGCGACCAGCCAGGCCTGCTCGACGCCGTCGCTGGCCTCGTAGGGCTTGGACCAGTCGCGCTCCAGGTGGTCGGCCGGCACGGCGAGGCCGCGCCGCGCCAGCAGCCGCAGCGCCTCGTCGTACAGCGACGGTGCGCGCCAGGCGGCCTCGACCTCGGCCAGCAGCTCGGGCCGGTGTGCGTGCGGCTTGAGCATGGCGGCGTTCTTGTTGCCGAGCGCGAATTCGATGCAGCGGTACTGCCAGCTCTGGAAGCCGCTGGAGGCGCCGAGGTAGGGCCGCATGGCGCTGTATTCGGGCGGCGTCATGGTCGCCAGCACGTCCCAGGCATGCACCAGCTGCTCCATGATCCGCGACACGCGCGCCAGCATCTTGAAGGCGATGGAGAGGTCGTCTTCGGCGATGGCGCGGATCGCGGCGCGCAATTCGTGCAGCATGAGCTTCATCCAGAGTTCGCTGGTCTGGTGCTGCACGATGAACAGCAGCTCGTCGTGCGCCGGCGAGCGCGGATGCTGCGCGGTCAGGATCTGGTCGAGGCTCAGGTAGTCGCTGTAGCTCATCGAGGCGCTGAAGTCGAGCTGCGCCTTTTCGTCGTGGACGATTTGTTCGGTGCTCATGAAAGTCTTTCTCCTCAGGTCACCGCGAGCTTCTGGTTGAACTCGGGCCGTTGCCATTCTTCGCCGTCGAGCACCTGCACCAGGTGCTCGACCGCGTTCCATACGTCTTCGAAGCCGAGGTAGAGCGGCGTGAAGCCGAAGCGCAGGATGTCGGGCATCTGGGCGTCGCCGGCCCTGAAGTCGCCGATCACGCCGCGGGCGATCAGCGCCTGCACCATCGCATAGGCGCCCGGGCCGCCGTCGCGCAGGGCCAGGCAGACCTGCGAGCCGCGCCGCCCATGCTCGCGCGGCGTCACCAGCGTGAAGCGCCCGGCGCAGCGCTGCTCGACCAGCGTGATGAAGGCGTCGGTCAGCGCCAGCGACTTGGCGCGCAGCGCTGCCATCGGGCCGCGGCCGGCGTCGAAGGGCTCGGCGGCCAGCACGCTGTCGATCCCGCATTCGAGGCCGGCCAGCGCGATGATCGGCTGGGTGCCGCACAGGTAGCGGGCGACGCCCGGCGCCGGCCGGTAGTGCGGCGTGAATTCGAATGGCGCCGCATGCCCCCACCAGCCCGACAGCGGCTGCGCGAACTGGCCCGCATGGCGTGCGTGCACCCAGACGAAGGCCGGCGCGCCGGGGCCGCCGTTGAGGTACTTGTAGCCGCAGCCGATCGCGAAGTCGGCCTCGCTGTCGTTGAGCGCCACCGGCACCGCGCCAGCGCTGTGGGCCAGGTCCCAGACCGTCAGCGCGCCCACCGCGTGGGCGGCGGCGCTGAGGGCCTTCATGTCGTGCATGGCACCGGTGCGGTAGTTGACGTGGGTCAGCATCAGCACCGCGACTTCCTGGTCGAGCGCCGCGGGCAGCTCGTCGGCCTCGATCAGCCGCAGCGTGAAGCCGCGCTCGCGGCAGATCGACTCGGCGATGTAGAGGTCGGTCGGGAAGTTGCTGCGCTCGCTCAGCACGACGCGGCGCTGCGGGCTGGCGTCGGGCGTGGCCAGCAGCACCTGGCTCAGGGCCGCGAACAGCACCTTGTAGAGATTGATCGAGGTGCTGTCGGTGCAGACCACTTCGCCCGGCGCGGCGCCGACCAGCCGCGCGACCTTGTCGCCCAGCCGCTGCGGCAGGTCGAACCAGCCGGCGCTGTTCCAGGAGCGGATCAGGCCCTCGCCCCATTCCTTGGCGACCACCTCGGCGATGCGGCCCGGCGCGGTCTTCGGCAGCACGCCGAGCGAGTTGCCGTCGAGGTAGATCACGCCCTCGGGCAGCAGGAAGCGGTCGCGCAGCGCGGCCAGCGGGTCTTCGGCGTCGAGGCGCCGGCAGTCGTCGAGTGTCATGGGGATTCCGGGTTGAGTTGGCGCAGGACTGCGCGCACCGGCGAGGCATCGGCGCTCACCAGTTTGAGGGGCAGGGCGATCAGTTCGTAGTCGCCCTCGGGCACTTCGTCGAGCACCAGGTTCTCGAGCACGCGCAGGCCGAGCCGGCGGATCACCTGGTGGCTGTCGAGGGTCTTGCTGTCGGCCGGGTCGATGCTGGCGGTGTCGATGCCGACCAGCGTCACGCCGAGGGCGGCGAGCCGCTCGATGGTGGCCGGCGCGTAGGCGGCGAGGGCGCCGTCCCAGCGTTCGACCGGCGCGCGCCGGTAGGTGCGCACGAGCACGCGCGGCGGCAGCGCGTCGACCGCGTGGGCGATGTGCGCCCATTCGATCAGCGGGCCGCGCTCGATCGCGTGGATCACGCGGCAGGGACCGAGGAAGGGCGCGAGATCGAGCTCGCCGATGGGCGCGCCGGCGGGGTCGTAGTGCAGCGGTGCGTCGGCATGGGCGCCGACATGCGGCGACAGGCTGATCTCGCTGACGTTGACCGGACAGCCCGGCGATATCGTCGCGGCCCAGCGCTGCCGGTAGGGCGTGTCGCCGGGGAACACCGGCGCGCCCTCATGCACGGGAGGGGAGATATCCCAGAGGCGTTGTGTCATGGCGCAAAGGTAGCGCCGGGCGCGGGTTCGTGGTGTCGGTTATTTCCAACATCGGACACGCCACAGGTGTCATCGAACGCCGAGCCCGCCGCCAGGCGCAGGCGCTTCAGCGCCCGAGCGCCAGCACGCCCTGCAGCAGCGCCGTGCGGCACTGGCCCGCGATCATGCCGCGCCATTCGTCGTCGTCCACGTAGAAGGCGTCGCGCAGGTCCTGCTTGATGCCTGCGCGCTGCTCGGCGCTCGCCGCGCCTGGGTGGCGGTGCAGCCAGTGTTCGGCGCGCAGGGCCTCCATGGCCGTGGCCTTGCGGGTGCCGTATTCGAGCGCGATGCCGACGCTCTCGGCCCGCGGGCATTCGGCGAAGACCGCGCTCACCGCATGGCCCACCACCTGGCGGGAGGCCGAATCGCCCTCCCAGGCGGCGACGACGTCGGCGCCCCAGATGGCGCGCGTGGCGCGCAGGTTGTCGGGCGTGCCCGGCAGCCCGGCATGGATCTTTTCGCCATGGCCGCAGCGGCCGAGGCCGGTATGGACGTCGATCCAGGCGATGCGCCGGCGCTGGGCGGCATGCGCCCGCAGGATGGCGCGCAGCGTGCGGTTGCTCCAACTCGGCGCGATGCCCGAATAGAACAGCCCGTCGGGGAATTCGGATTGGCCGGTGGTCACGGCCTCGCGGAAGGCCGTCTCGCCGTGGCGGGCGACATAGCCGGCGATGCTGCGCGCGTTGTCTTCCGTCGGCGGCCATTGCGCCGGCAGCATGAGCTCGTGCAGCTCGGCATAGGCGGGGTTGCGCGTGGGCTGAGCGAAGTCGATGAAGTTGCGGTTCAGGTCGATGTTGTCTTCGTTGGTGCGGCGCAGGTGCGAGAAGCCGTAGGGGTTGACTGCGTGGATCAGCAGCAGGGCCACGCCGCGCTCGCGCGCCAGCCCCAGCAGGGCCGGGTCGCGCAGCAGCGCCACCTGGCAGCCCGAGCCGCAGAAGCCCTCGGCGCCATGGACGCCGGAACTGAGGACCACCAGCGATTCGGCGTCGGCCGTGCCGAGCAGCGCCACGTCGGTCGCGAGGGTTTCGCCCAGCGCACCGGCGATGCCTTCGAGCACCCGGTGTTCGAGATGGGCGCCGGCACCCTGGGCGGCGGCGATGAACTTGGCGCGGGCTTCGGCGTAGTCGGCCGAAAAGCAGGTTCGAACGGCGCTGTCGTTCAAGAGGAGGTCGTCTTGCATGGCTTTCTCACTGCGGTTGGTAGCCGGACTGGCGGATCACGGGGCCCCAGGCGTCGGAGATGCGCTGCATGCGCTGGGCCAGCGCGTCGGGACCGCCGTAGTTCGGTGTCGCGCCCAGGGCCTGGAGGCGTTCCCTGGTCTTGGCAGAAGACAACGTGGCGCGCACCGCCTCGCTGTAGCGTGCGATCACGGCGGGCGGCGTGCCGGCCGGCGCATAGAGACCGGCCACGTTGGCCAGCTCGAGCCCCTGGATGCCGAGTTCGGCGAAGGTCGGCACGTCGGGCAGGTCCGCCTGCCGTGCGCTGCCCGAGACCGCCAGCAAACGGACCTTCCCGGTCTTGGCGAACGGCATCAGTTCGAAGGTCGAGGTGACGCCGAAGGGGATCTGGCCTGCCGACAGGTCCATCACCAGCGGCGAGCCGCCCCGGTAGGCGGCCGGCGTCGCGTCGACCTGCAGGCCCTTGGCCAGCAGGCCCACCGCGAACTCGGGCATGCTGCCCGGCGCCGGCACGCCGAAGTTGGCCTGGCCCGGATTCTGGCGGGCCCATGCGCCGATGTCCTTGAGCTGCGTGATGCCCGTGCCGGGGTGCGTGGCCAGGGCGAACACGATCTGGTCGCTGACGACGGCGACCGGCGCGAAGTCCCGGGCGGTGTCGAAGCCCGGATTCTTCAGCGTGTGCGGCAGGATCGCGACGGTGTGGTCGTTGGTCAGCATCAGTGTGTTGCCGTCCGCCGGCGCGGCCTTCAGGACCTGCGCGGCGATCAGGCCGCCAGCGCCCGGCCGGTTCTCCACCACGAAGGTCTGGCCCAGCGCCTGGCCCATGCCTTCGGCCAGGATTCTCGCCATCGTGTCGACGCCGCCGCCGGCGGCGAAGCCGACCACGATGCGCACCGGCGGCTTGGTCTGGGCCTGGGCGGTGATGGCGGCCGCAAGGCCCAGGGTGAGCAGGGCCGCGCGGCGGGTCCAGCGGGGGAGAGGGGATGTCATCGGGGTTCCTCGTGAAGGGCTTGCGTGGGAAGGGGCTCCACTGTAGAAAAGCAACGGTATAAATAAAAGACAGAGTTGTTTTGTCGATGATCAATCCGATTGATAGCCTGGCGCCCTTTGCCTCGACGGCCGCCCCGTACCCGAGCCTTCGCCAGCTCGAGATCTTTCGTGCCGTCGCCGAGGCCGGCAGCATCCGTTCGGCGGCGCGCCGGCTGGCCCTCACGCAGCCGGCCGTGACCCATGCGGTGCGCGAACTCGAACGCGCGGTCGGCGCGAACCTGTTCGCGCGCAGCGTCAAGGGCGTGGCGCCGACCGAGATCGGCGCGGCCCTGCTGCGGCGCAGTCACCTGCTGTTCAATGAAGTGCGGCGCACGCAGGAAGAAATCGCCGAACTGCGCGATGGCACTGGCGGCCGCCTGTCGATCGCGTTCAGCTCGACGGCGGCCCAGCTGCTGCCGGCGGCGCTGGCCGACTTCCGGGGCCGGCGACCCGGCGTGGCGCTGGAGTTGCAGGAGCTGACCTGGCCCAGCTCCGACGAGCGCTGGCATGGCGGCGACTACGACTTCGCCGTGGTCAGCGAAGCGGGCGAGTCCGACCACGACGGCCTGGACCACGAGCTGCTGCTGGAGCGGCCGCTGGTGGTCGTCGCGCGGCAGGGCCATCCGCAGGCCAGTGCCCGCTCGCTGTCCAGCCTTCAGGGCTGCCTGTGGCTGGTGCCGGGCTATGGGCGGGCGCTGCTCCAGCGCCTCTTCGCGGCGCGCCGAAGCGCGGCACCGGCCGATGTCATTGCCTGCCAGTCGACCCACATGGCACTGATGCTGCTGTACCAGACCGACGCCTTGGCCCTGCTGTCGGGCAGCCTCGTCAGCGGGCAGCCCATGGCGAGCGGCCTCGTGCGGCTGCCTCTGGCCGGCCCGCCATTGGCGACCTTGCGGATTTCCCTGCTGGTGCGCGACAGCCAGGCGCTGACGCCGGCCGCGCGGGTGTTCATCGACTGCCTGCGGCGCGCCGCGAAGGAAGCGGCGCAGGCGTGAAGGGTCAGGCTACGCGGCCGAGCAGGAGGAACTCCATCAGCGCCTTCTGCACGTGCATCCTGTTCTCGGCCTCGTCCCAGACCACCGACTGCGGGCCGTCGATGACGTCGGCCTCGACTTCCTCGCCGCGGTGCGCCGGCAGGCAGTGCATGAAGAGCGCGTCGGGCTGGGCCACGCGCATCATCTCGGTGTCGACGCACCAGTCGGCGAAGGCGGCGCGGCGGGCCTCGTTCTCGGCCTCGTAGCCCATGCTGGTCCAGACGTCGGTGGTCACCAGGTCGGCGCCGCGGCAGGCTTCCATCGGGTCCTTGAAGACCTGGTAGCTGGCGTTCGAGCGCAGCCCCGCGATCGACTGGTCGACCTCGTAGCCGCTGGGCGTGCTGACGTGCACCTTGAAGCCCAGGATCTCGCTGGCCTGCAGCCAGGTGTTGGCCATGTTGTTGCCGTCGCCGACCCAGGCCACGGTCTTGCCCGCGATCGAGCCGCGGTGCTCGATGAAGGTGAAGATGTCGGCCAGGATCTGGCACGGGTGAAACTCGTTGGTCAGGCCATTGATGACCGGCACCCGCGAATGGGCCGCGAAGGCCTCGATCTTGGTCTGCTCGTAGGTGCGGATCATCACCAGGTCGACCATCCGGCTGATGACCTTGGCGCTGTCCTCGATCGGCTCGGCGCGGCCCAGCTGGCTGTCGCCGGTGGTGAGATGCACCACGCTGCCGCCGAGCTGGTACATGCCGGCCTCGAAGCTCACCCGGGTGCGGGTGGAGGCCTTCTCGAAGATCATCGCCAGCGTGCGGTCGACCAGCGGCTGGTGGCGCTCGTAGGCCTTGAACTTCTTCTTGATCAGCGCCGCGCGCGCGAACAGGTGGGCGTAGTCGTCGGCATCGAAATCCGAGAACTGCAGGTAGTGCCGTATCGCGCTCGTGTTCATGGCTGAGGCTCCGCCAGGAAGGCCTTCACCAGCGGCGCCAGGATCGCCACGATCTCGTCGGCTTCGGCGATGCTGAGGATCAGCGGCGGCACCAGGCGGATCACGCTGTCGGCCGTGACGCTCAGCAGCAGGCCGGCGTCGCAGGCGCGGTTCAGGATCACGCCGCAGGGACGGTCGAGCTCGATGCCCAGCATCAGGCCCTGGCCGCGGATTTCCTTCACGCCGGCCAAGCCCGCGAACTCGCGCTCCAGCGCCGCCTTCAGGTGGGCGCCGACGGTGGCCGCGTTGTCGAGCAGGTTGTGCTCTTCCATGATCCGGATGGTCTCGATGCCGGCGCGCATGGCCAGCGGATTGCCGCCGAAGGTGGTGCCGTGGTTGCCGGGGCCGAAGATGTGGGCGGCGCGCGGGCCGGCCACCACGGCGCCGATCGGCACGCCCGAGCCCAGGCCCTTGGCCAGCGGCATCACGTCCGGCAAGATGCCCGCCCACTGGTGGGCAAACCACTTGCCGGTGCGGCCCATGCCGCATTGCACCTCGTCGATCATCATGAGCCAGTCGCGCTGGTCGCAGAGCGCGCGCACCTGGCGCAGGTATTCCCAGCGCATCGGATGGATGCCGCCTTCGCCCTGGATGGTCTCGAAGAACACCGCGACCACGTTCGGATTGCCCTCGGTGGCCTTCTTGAGCGCCTCGATGTCGTTCAGCGGGACGCGGATGAAGCCCTCGACCAGCGGGCCGAAGCCCTTCTGCACCTTGGGGTTGCCGGTGGCCGACAGGGTGGCGATGCTGCGGCCATGGAAGGCGGCCTCGTAGACCACGATCTCGGGCCGCTCGATGCCTTTGTCGTGGCCGAACTTGCGCGCCAGCTTGAGCGCGGCCTCGTTGGCCTCCAACCCGGTGCAGCAGAAGAAGGCGTTGGTCAGGCCCGAGAGCTCGGTCAGCTTGGCGGCCAGCTGTTCCTGGCCCGGCACGTAGTAGTAGTTGGAGCTGTGGATCAGCTTGGCGATCTGGTCCTGCAGCGCCGGCACCAGCTCGGGATGGTTGTGGCCCAGCGTGTTGACCGCGATGCCGCCCAGGCCGTCGAGATAGGCGCGGCCCTCGGTGTCCCAGACTCGGCAGCCCTGGCCGTGCGACAGCGCGATCGGCAGGCGACCGTAGGTGTTCATGACGTGGGGCGACGAGGGGGCGGCAGTGGCGCTCATGCGGATCTCCGGAAAAGGGAACGCGGATTCTAGGCGGCCGGTCGCGACAGTTCAGTGAGGATTGCGCATCACAGCAATGCCCCCAGGCGTGTCGCCCGAGGGACCCCCGGATAGAATCTTGTGCGGCGCAGCAACTGCTCGCGCTTTTCTCTCACCACCGATGGTCTCTCCAAACGCCAAAGAAATCTTCATTCAGGGAATCACCCAGGATGGCCGCACTTTTCGTCCCAGCGACTGGGCCGAGCGACTGGCGGGCGTGATGTGCTCGTTCCGCCCCGGCGGTCCGCAGCCCGGCAGCCACCTGAACTATTCGCCCTGGTGCGTGCCGACCGTGATCAACGGCATCAAGTGCGTGGTGGTGAACCGCGAATTGCGCGATTTCGAGCCGATGGCCTGGGATTTCTGCGTCAACTTCGCCAAGGACAACGGCCTGCAGGTGGCCGAGGCCTGCCTGGTGCCGGACGCGCCGGCCCTGCCCAAGACCTCCACCTGAATCAAGTGCCCATGAAAAAACCGCCCGAAGGCGGTTTTTCACTTTGCTGCAGCGCACCCCGATCAAACGGCGGATCGGCGAACCGATCCGGGCTGTTTGCCTGATAGCGTCAGGCGGCGACGGCCTTTTCAGGGGCGAGGGCCAGGGCCTTGACCTTGGCCGACAGGCGGCTCTTGTCGCGAGCGGCCTTGTTCTTGTGGAAGATGCCCTTGTCGGCGACCGTGTCGACGACGCTCTGGGCCTTCGCGAAGGCTTCTGCCGCCTTGGTCTTGTCGCCGGCCAGCACGGCCTTCTCGACATTCTTCACGGCGGTGCGGTATTTCGAGCGCAGCGAGGTGTTCGCGGCGTTGAGCTTGACGTCCTGGCGGACGCGTTTACGGCCCGACGCGAGGCGCGGGTTCTTCTTCTTGGGCTTGGCGGATGCCATATTCAGTGTTCCTTGAGGGTCTGGGGATGATGCAGCAAAGCCCTCCATTATAGGCGAGTTGCGCCAAACCGCCGCCAGGCTCCGGAAGAGCACGCGCGGGCGCCTACACTTCTGCCCCGTGTCCCTGTTCAAATCCGCCTCCACCGTCTCGCTCCTGACGCTCGCTTCCCGGGTGACCGGCCTGATCCGCGACGTCCTCATGACCTCGGTGTTCGGCGTCAGCGCGATGACCGACGCCTTCTACGTCGCCTTCCGCATCCCGAACCTGTTCCGGCGGGTGTTCGGCGAGGGCGCCTTCAGCCAGGCCTTCGTGCCGGTGCTGGCCGCCACCCGGACCGAGGGCGGCGACCCCGGCGCCAAGGCGCTGGTCGACCACGTGGCGACCCTGCTGACCTGGACCCTGGTGGTGGTCTGCGCGCTGGGCGTCGCCGGCGCCCCCCTGATGGTCTGGGCCATGGCCAGCGGCCTGCAGCGCAACCCGCAGGGTTTCGACGCCGCGGTGGTCATGACGCGCTGGATGTTCCCCTACATCGGCTTCATGTCGCTGGTGGCGCTGGCCGGCGGCGTGCTCAACACCTGGCGCAAGTTTGCGGTGCCGGCGGCCTCGCCGGTGCTGCTGAACCTGGCGCTGATCGCGGCGATCGTGGGGGGGGCGCCGCTGTTCAGGCGCTTCGGCATCGAGCCGATCTATGCCCAGTGCGTCGGCGTGATGGTGGGCGGCCTGCTGCAACTCGCGATCCAGATCCCGGCCCTGCGCGGCCTGGGCATGATGCCGCGCATCGGCGCCAGCTTCGGCGCCCTGCGCGACGCCTGGCGCGATGCGACCACCCGCCGCGTGATGCGGCTCATGCTGCCGGCGCTGATCGGCGTCAGCGTGGCCCAGATCTCGCTGCTGATCAACACCCAGATCGCCTCCCACCTGGCAACCGGCAGCGTCAGCTGGATCACCAACGCCGACCGCCTGATGGAGTTCCCGACCGCGATGCTGGGCGTGGCGCTCGGCGTGGTGTTGATGCCGCAACTGGCCAGCGCCCGCGCCGCCAAGGACGACGCGCGCTACTCGGCGATGCTGGACTGGGGCCTGCGCCTGGTGGTGCTGCTCGCGGTGCCCTGCGCGCTGGCGCTGCTGGTGTTCGCGCGCCCGCTGGTGGCGGTGCTGTTCCACAACGGCGAGTTCAGCGCGCTGCACGTGCAGCGCACCAGCGTGGCGCTGATGGGCTACGGCGTCGGCCTGGTCGGCCTGGTGGCGATCAAGGTGCTGGCGCCCGGCTACTACGCGAAACAGGACACCCGCACGCCGATGTTGATCGCGGTCGGCGTCCTGGTGCTGACCCAGATCCTCAACGTCTTCCTGGTGCCGCTGCTGCAGCATGCGGCGCTGACGCTGACGATCAGCATCGGGGCGCTGGTCAACGCGCTGTGGCTGCTGGTCGGGCTGATCCGGCGCGGCAGCTACCGGCCGCTGGCGGGCTGGGGCAGGTTCCTGCTCCAGGTGCTGTTCGCCTCCGCCGTGCTCGGCGTGCTGCTGTTCTGGGGCGACCGCCATTTCGACTGGATCGGCCTGCAGGCCCATCGGCTGCAGCGGATCGGCCTGCTGGCCGCGCTGGTCGCGGGCGGGGCGCTGCTCTATTTCGCGCTGCTCGCGCTGACCGGCCTGAAGCTTCGCAGCTTCGTGCGCCGCTGATCGCCGTGGCGCCTTGACGGTCCCCGTCCGCTCCTCTACAAAGACACATGACGTTCCGCTTCTCGACGCCCACCGCTCTCGAATACTTCGAATCGCTCGTGAAGAGCGACGAGCAGTTCCCGTTGCTGGAGGCGGCCGCGAGCCTGGCCCAGGACGAATACCCCGAACTCGACGTCCAGCAGGTGCTGGGCGATGTCGACCAGCTGCTCGCCCGCCTCAAGCGGCGCCTGCCGGCCGACGCGGCGCCGCTGCATCGGCTGCGCTCGCTGAACCAGTTCTTCTTCCATGACCTGAGCTTCGGCGGCAACGTCAACGACTACTACGACCCCGACAACAGCTACCTCAACGCGGTGCTGCGCACCCGGCGCGGCATCCCGATCTCGCTCGCGGTGCTCTGGATGGAGCTGGCCCAGGGGCTGGGCCTGCAGGCGCGCGGCGTCGGCTTTCCGGGCCATTTCATGCTCAAGGTCACGCTGCCGAAGGGGCAGGTGGTGATCGATCCCTTCACCGGCAAGTCGCTCTCGCGCGAAGAGCTGAGCGAGCGGCTCGAGCCCTACAAGCGCAGCAACGGCCTGGTCGGCGACTTCGACGTCCCGCTGGGCCTGTACCTGCAGCCGGCGACGCCGCGCGAGATCATCGGCCGGATGCTGCGCAACCTGAAGGAGATCCACCAGGCCCAGGAAGACTGGCAGCGCGCCATCGCGGTCCAGGACCGGCTGGTGGCGCTGCTGCCCGAGGCTTGGGGCGAGCACCGCGACCGGGGCCTGGCCCACGCCGAACAGGGCAATGCCGCGTTCGCGGTGCGCGACCTCGAGACCTACCTCGCGCATGCCGAGGACGCGCTCGACCTCGACGCGATCGCCGAGCGGGTGGCCGCGCTGCGCCGGGCGGAGTTCTGATGGAATCCGCCCAGGCGCCGCTGGCCGACCTTGGCACCCGGCACCAGTTCCATGGCGTCCAGCCGGTGCTGCCGGTGGCCGATGCGGCGCGCGCGGCGCGCTATTTCTGCGACGTGCTGGGCTTCGACCTCGACTTCATCGCGGGCGAGCCGCCGAGTTATGCGCGGGTCAAGAAGGGCGACCGCAGCTATGGCGACCCGGTCTATCTGCGCCTCTGGCAGTGCGGGCGGCGCGAGGCCAGCCCGTGGCGCGGCGAGATCGTGATCCACGTCGGGCAGGACATCGATGGCCTGCATGCGGCCTACGTGAAGCGCGGGGTCCAGGTGGTCGAGGCGCCGACCTCCCAGCCCTGGGGCCTGCGCGAATTCGCCATCCGAGAGCCGGACGGCCACATTCTTCGCTTCTGCGGATATCTTTAGCGCGCCGGCCGGATTCAGGTTGGCGTCGAGGGCGAGCCAGGCAGCCCGAACTGGCGCCAGGCGCGGCGCAGCTGGGTGTCGGAGCCGAAGCCCGACAGTTCCGCCGCCCGCGTCACGTTGGCGCCCGAGCGCAGCGCCAGCTGCGCCGTGGCCAGCCGCAGCCGGCGCAGGTAGGCCAGCGGCGCGACGCCGGCATGCTCCACGAACAGCCGCGTCAGGTGGCGCGGCGAGGTGTGGGCGACGTCGGCCATGCGCGGCACCGTCCAGTCGGCCTGGGGCGCCTCGCTGACCGCGTCCTGGACCCGGTGCAGCGCCGCATGCAGGTGGTTGCGATAGGCCAGGAAGGGCGACAACTCGGGGTCCTGCGGGCCGCGCCGCATCGCCACCACCATGGTCTGGGCCACGCGGGCGGCCAGGGTCTCGCCGCAGGCCTGGCCGATGCGGTGCAGCATCAGGTCGATGCCGGTGGTGACGCCGGCGCTGCTGTAGAGCGGCGCATCGAGCACGAAGACGCGGTTGGCGACCACCTCGCAGCGCGGCTCGACCTGCTTCAGTTCCTCCAAGTGGTGGTGGTGGGTGGTCGCGCGCCGGCCCGCGAGCAGGCCGGCATGGGCCGCGAGCAGGGTACCGGCGCAGACCGTGACCAGTTCGAGCCGGCCGGTTTCGAGCCGCAGGCCGCGCAGCCAGTGCAGCAGGGCCCGCGCCGGCGGGTTGTCGACCGCGATGGCCTCGCCCGGCAGTCCGACCAGCACCACCCAGGTCGGCGCGCTCCAGTCCGCCGGCAGCGGCTGCAGGCCGGCCAGCCGGACGCCGACCGAACTGGCCGATTCGGGCTCGGGGCTCGCGAACACCAGTTCGAAACGGGGCGGCAGGCCGGCCGCCACCCGAAGCTGGTTGGCGATGCGCAGCGCTTCCGCCGGGCCGGCCCAGTCGAGCACCAGGCTGTGCGGCAGCAGCGCGAAGACGACCCGGACGGGATCTGCGGCGCCGGCCGCTAGGCCTTCGTCCATGCGAAGTCCATCTGCCGGGCGGTGCGCAGCGCCAGCGGCTCGCCGGCCAGGCGGGCCACCAGGTGCAGGCTCATGTCGATGCCGGCCGTGATGCCGGCCGAGCTGACGATGCGGCCCTGGTCGACCCAGCGCACGCCTTCGCGGACGTCGAGCGCCGGGAAGCGGGCGCGCAGGTCCGCGACGTCTTCCCAATGGGTGGTGACGATCGTTTCGCCGTGCAGCGCGCCGCTGGCGGCCAGCAGGAAGGCGCCGGTGCAGACCGAGGCGGTGATGCGGGCCTCGCGGCTGGCACGGGCGATCCATTCGCGCGTCGCTGCGCAGGCCATCGCCGCATCGACCACGCCGCCAGGGACGATCAGCAAGTCGACCGCTGGCGGGTCTTCGAAGCTGCGGTCCGGCAGCACCTGGAGGCCGGCGCGCATGCGCACCGGCGCCCTGGAACGGGCGACGCACTGCACCTCGAACGGCGGCGCCATGCCGGCCGCGTCGCGCTGGTGCATGCGGGAGGCGGTCGTGAAGACCTCGTAGGGGCCCGCAAGGTCCAGGGCCTCGACGTCGTCGAAGGCCAGGATCGCGACCCGCAGCGTCTCGCCGCCTGGGCTCATGATGTCGATTCGGCGAGCCGGGCCAGCGCTTCCTCGGCGCTGCACACCTTGGCGAACCGGCCGTCGAGCACCGTGGCGGTGCGGGCCTGGATGTCCGCTGCCGGCAGCGGCCGGCCGTCGGGCTGCACCATGTCGAAGGTCAGCGTCGCCTCGGTCACGTAGTCGACCTGCCAGCCCAGGTCGGAGGCATGGCGCGTGGTGGTCTCGCAGCATTGCTCGGTGCGGATGCCGCTGACCACCAGGCGCTCGATGCGGTTCTGGGTCAGCCAGACGTCGAGGCCGGTGCCGACCAGCGCGCTGTGGCGGCGCTTGGTGAAGGTGGCGGCGGCCTCGAAGGGCGCCAGGCCCTCGAGCGGGCGCACATGGCCCGATTCGAGCGCGAAGGCGTTGCTGGCGAGCGCCGGCCCGTCGCTGTGGAAGACCCGCACGATCGGCGCGCCGGCGGCGGCAAAGCCATGGATCAGTGCGTTCTGCGCCGCCAGGTAGGGCGGCAGGGCGTGCGCGTCGAAATACGGGCGGTGGCGGAACGACTCCTGTGCGTCGATCACTATCAGACAGCTGGTCATGGGGGGCATCTCCGGAGCGAAAGTGGATGATGCGCCAGATTTTTCAGGAGCGGCGGCTTTCCGTCCCGGCCTCGGCGGACCGGATTCGATCATTTTCGGACATCAGACGAGGCCCGCCGTCTTCAGTTCCTTCTTGAGGTAGGCATAGAACAGCGGCGCCGCCACCAGCCCGGCCGGCCCGAACACCGCTTCGGCGACGAACATCACGGCCAGCAGTTCCCACACCGACATCTGGGTGCGGCTGCCCACCACCTTGGCGTTGATCAGGTATTCGGCCTTGTGGATCAGGATCAGGAAGCCCAGGCAGACCAGCGCGGTGAGCGGCGACACCGACAGCCCGACCAGCGTGATGACCGTGTTGCAGATCAGGTTGCCCACGATCGGCACCAGGCCGGCCACGAAGGTGAGGGTGATGAGCGCCGGCGTGTAGGGCAGCTCCATGTGCCACAGCGGCAGCAGGAACAGCAGGAAGAGGGCGGTCAGGAAGGTGTTGAAGGCCGCGATCCAGAACTGCGCCGCGACGATCTGGCCGAAGGCCTCGCCGAACAGCACGATGCGCGCGCGCAGTTCGCGCGCCAGCGGCCGGCGCGAGGGCGGCTGGATGGCCACGGCGGCCAGCGAGCCGACGATCAGGCCGACATAGGCGAACAGCAGCCCGCCGAGCCAGGCGCGGCCGGTGAGCGCCAGCGAACCGGCCTGCCCGCGCAGGTAGTTGGCGATCATGCGCTGCACCTCGCCCGAACCTTCCGGCAGGTAGGCGCCGATGTCCGGTGGCAGCTTGAGCCGCAGTTCGAGCACCGTGCGGGCGATGTAGTCGAGCAGTTCCTTGTACTGCTCGGGCGCATTCAGCACGAACTCGCGGGCCTCGGAGAAGCCCAGGATCAGCAGGCCGATCGGCGCCAGCATCACCAGCGTCGCCGCCGTCACCCGCGGCAGCGCAGGTGCCGCGCTCCAGGCCGGGTCGTTGGCGCTGATCTTGCGGCGCCGGCGCAGCGCCAGATCGAAGGCGCGCGCCAGCCAGCGCGTGCCGAGGAAGCCGATGCACGCGGACAGCAGGCCCGGCAGCAACCCCTGCCACATGATCAGCAGCAGCCCCGCCGCCATCAGCAGGTAGCTCGCCGTGACGACGGAGCGCGAAGGGGCAGCGTTGGGGTCGCTCACGCGGGCGGGGCGCTTCAGGCGACGACCACGGCCGCGCCGGTGCCGCGCTCGGCGATCACACCGATGGTGTGCACGGTCTCGCCGGCCGCCTGCAGCGTGGCGGCGCAGGCGGCGGCATGGGCGGCCTCGATCACCACCACCATGCCGATGCCGTTGTTGAAGGTCCGGTTCATCTCGATGTCGTCGATGCCGGCCACCTTCTGCAGCCAGGCGAAGAGCTCGGTCTGCGGCCAGCTGCCCTTCTTCAGGTGGGCGGCCGTGCCTTCGGGCAGCACGCGCGGGATGTTTTCGAGCAGGCCGCCGCCGGTGATGTGGGCCAGCGCCTTGATCGGGTGCTTGCCCAGCGCCTCGAGCACCGGCTTGACGTAGAGGTGGGTGGGCTCCATCACGGCCTCGCGGAAAGGCTTGCCGTCGAGCGTGGCGGGCAGGTCGGCGCCGGCGCGCTCGATCACCTTGCGCACCAGGCTGAAGCCGTTGGAATGGACGCCGGCCGATGCCAGGCCGAGCACGACGTCGCCGGGCCGGACGTCCTTGCCGGTCAGGATCAGCGACTTTTCGACCGCGCCGACCGCGAAGCCGGCCAGGTCGTACTCGCCGGCCGGGTACATGCCGGGCATTTCGGCGGTTTCGCCGCCGATCAGCGCGCAGCCGCTCAGTTCGCAGCCGCGGGCGATGCCGCCGACCACCGCCGCGGCGGTGTCGACGTCGAGCTTGCCGCAGGCGAAATAGTCGAGGAAGAACAGCGGCTCGGCGCCCTGCACCAGCACGTCGTTGACGCTCATGGCCACCAGGTCGATGCCGACGGTTTCGTGCATGTTCCATTCGAAAGCCAGCTTGAGCTTGGTACCGACGCCGTCGGTGCCGCTCACCAGCACCGGCTCCTTGTAGCGCTTGGGCACCTCGAACAGGGCCCCGAAGCCGCCGATGCCGGCCAGCACGCCCTCGCGCATCGTCTTTTTCGCCAGCGGCTTGATGCGGTCGACCAGCGCGTCGCCGGCATCGATGTCGACGCCGGCGTCCTTGTAGCTGAGCGGGGTGGTGGAGTTGGAGTTCATGGTCGGACCGGGCAGAAGAGGGGAGGGCGGAAGGAGGAGGACAATGAGGGCCGGCAACCGATCTGGGCGGGCCGATAGAATTCGCCACGATTTTAAGGGCGCTGGTCGACCCGGCCCCCGCTTGCCACTTCGTGTCCTGCGCCAATCCCTCATGAACCCTTTCTTCGCGTCGTCCGCGCCCTCCCAGCCGCCCCCGGCGGTCATGGCATGAAGCAGCTCGCGCTCGACATCGGCATCGCCAGCGGCCCGACCTTGGCGGGCTTCTTCGCCGGGCCGAACGAGCCGGCCCTGCGGCACCTGCAGCTGTGGGTCGGCGACGCGCGCGCGCCCACCCTCCATTCGCCGGTGCCGACCTACCTCTGGGGCGAAGGCGCCAGCGGCAAGACGCACCTGCTGGAGGCGGTCCGCGGCGCGCTGCGCGAGCAGGGCGCCAGCGTCGGCTGGCTCGACCCGGCGGCCGTCAACCCGCCCGAGTTCGACGAGCGCTGGGGCGCGGTGCTGCTGGACGACGTCCATCTCTACAACGCGGTGCAGCAGCACGCGGCCTTCAACTGGTTCGTCAACGCCCAGAGCCTGCAGCGCGGCGTGGTCGCCGCCGGCGCCCTGCCGCCGGCCGACCTGCCGCTGCGCGAGGACCTGCGCACCCGGCTGGGCTGGGGCCATGTGTTCCACTTGCAGGTGTTGAGCGAGGCCGAACGGCGCGCGGTGCTGCGCCAGGCGGCCGACGACCGCGGCGTGGTGCTGTCCGACGAGGTGCTCGACTACATGCTGCACCGCTTCAGCCGCGACCTCGGCAGCCTGATGGAGCTGCTCGCGCAGCTCGACGGCTATGCCTTGCAGACCCAGCGCGCGATCACCATCCCGCTGATCCGGTCGATGCTCGAAAACGAATAGGGCTCAAGCCCTCTCCCCAATGATCAAGAAATTCATCGACAAACTCCTCGGCAAATCCGGTGCTCCGGGCTCCGGCGGCAAGGCCCGCTTCGGCAAGCGGCAGGAGGTGGACGCCTCGGTCCACGGCATCGACCCGGCGCTGGTCGACGAGCGCGCCCGGAACGTGGTGACCACGCTGCAGCAGGCCGGCTACGAGGCCTACGTGGTCGGCGGCGCGGTGCGCGACCTGCTGCTGGGGCTGCGCCCCAAGGATTTCGACGTCGCCACCAATGCGACGCCGGAGCAGGTCAAGGGCCTGTTCCGGCGCGCCTTCATCATCGGCCGGCGCTTCCGCATCGTGCACGTGGTGTACGGGCGCGGGCGCGAGCACGAGGTGATCGAGGTCTCGACCTTCCGCGCCTACATGGACAACGCCGGCGCCGAGCAGGTGGCCGGCAACGAGCGCACCAGCAAGGGCGAACTCGCGGGCATGAAGCACGCCGTGGACGCCAGCGGCCGGGTGCTGCGCGACAACGTCTGGGGCCCGCAGGAAGAGGACGCCGCGCGCCGCGACTTCACGGTCAACGCGATGTACTACGACCCGGCCAGCCAGGTCGTGGTCGACTACCACAACGGCATCAAGGATGCGAAGAAGCTCACCTTGCGCATGATCGGCGACCCGATCACGCGCTACCGCGAAGACCCGGTGCGCATCATCCGCGCCATCCGCTTCTCGGCCAAGCTGGCGCAGCTGGGCTTCAAGCTCGAGCCCAAGACCGCGGCGCCGCTGGTCGAATCGAGCCGGCTGCTGGCCGACGTGCCGCAGAGCCGGCTGTTCGACGAGATGCTCAAGCTGCTGCAGACCGGCCACGCGGTGGCCACGGTGGCGCAGCTGCGCAAGCTCGGCCTCGCGACCGGCATCTATCCATTGCTCGACGTCGTGGTCGAGCGCGCCGACACGCCCTTCGTCCATGCCGCGCTGCAGGACACCGACCGCCGGGTCGGCGAGGGCAAGCCGGTGGCGCCGAGCTTCCTGCTGGCCTGCGTGCTGTGGGCCGACGTGCGCGACGGCTGGGCCCAGCGGGTCGAGGGTCGGCACGGCCAGCGCCCGCAGCCGCCGTTCCCGGCGCTGCAGGACGCGATCGACGATGTCTTCAACGCCCGCATCGGCGATGTCTCGGGCCGCGGCAAGCTGGCCGCCGACATGCGCGAGATCTGGATGATGCAGCCGCGCTTCGACAAGCGCAGCGGCAGCACGCCGCACAGCCTGGTCGAGCAGGCGCGCTTCCGTGCCGCCTTCGACTTCATGCGCCTGCGCGCCGACGTCGGCGAGGTCGGCGAGGCGATCGCCGAGTGGTGGCAGGAATTCAGCACCGCCGACGACATCCGCCGCCAGGACCTGATGGACCAGGTGCGCGACGAGCAGCACAAGAAGACCCGCCAGCGCGTGCCGGCCCGCGCGCCGGCCCCGGCGCCGGCCGAGCGCCGCGCCGGCGGCCCGGCCGAGGGCGAAGACGCCGACACCGCGCTGCCGCCCGACGGCGAGGTCTCGGATGCGCCGCGCAAGCGCCGCCGCCGGCGCAAGCCGCGCAGCGGCGGTGCCGGCGAGGCCGGCGGTGTGGCGGCGGAGTGAATGGACAGTAGGGCCTTCGTCGCGATCGGTGCCAATCTCGGCGACGCGCGCGAGACCGTGCTCCGGGCCATGGACGACCTCGACCGCTTGCCGCGTACCCGCGTCAGCGCCCGCTCGTCGCTCTACCGCAGCGCGCCGGTGAATGCGGGCGGCCCCGACTTCGTCAACGCGGTGGTGGCGCTCCAGACCGGGCTCGATCCGCACGCGCTGCTGGCCGAGCTGCAGCGCCTCGAAGCCGGTGCCGGCCGCGAGCGGCCCTATCGCAACGCCCCGCGCACCCTCGATCTCGACCTGCTGCGCCATGGCGACGCGGTGCTCGACACCCCGCAGCTGCGCCTGCCGCATCCGCGGCTGGCCGAGCGCGCCTTCGTCCTGCTGCCGTTGGCGGAAATCGCCCCGGAGCAGGTCACGTCCCAGCAACTCGCACAGGTGGCGGACCAGCGGATCGAGCGGCTCTGAAGGCCATTTCGGGCCCGCCCATTACACTTGCGCGGTTTTTCACGATGGCGTCACCGGCATGTGCTTGCGACGACCCATGAACCCAGGAGAGCGCCATGTTCGGCAAGCTGCTGCCCCGCGAGGGGAATTTTTTCGAGATGTTCAATCAGCACGCCGACCGCATCGTCGAAGCCGCGCGCGCGTTCGAGCAGCTCGTGGCCAACTACAACGACCTGCACCTGCGGGAGCAGTACAACCGCGACGTCGACAACGCCGAGCGGGCGGCCGACCGCGTGACGCATGACGTCAACCGGCTGATCCACAAGACCTTCATCACGCCGATCGACCGCGAGCAGATCCACAAGCTGATCAACACCATGGACGACGTCGCCGACCTGATCCAGGACTCGGCCGAGACCATGGCGCTCTACGACGTGCGCCACATGACCGAGGAGATCACGCGCCTCACCACGCTGAGCGTGAAGTGCTGCGAGCGGGTCAAGGACGCGGTCAAGTTCCTGTCGAAGATCACCGACCCGGCCACCGCCGAGGCCACGCTGAAGACCTGCGAGGAGATCGACCGGCTCGAATCCGATGCCGACCGCGTGATGCGCAGCGCCATGAGCAAGCTGTTCCGCGAGGAGCCCGACGTCCGCGAGGTGATCAAGCTCAAGGCGATCTACGAGCTGCTCGAAACCATCACCGACAAGTGCGAGGACGTCGCCAACGTCATCGAGGGCATCGTCCTCGAGAACTCCTGAAGCAACGGAATCCTTCGAATGGCAACGGTTCAGGTCGCCCTCTGGGTGGTGGTGGGTTTGGTCGCACTGGCCATCGCCTTCGATTTCATGAACGGCTTCCACGACGCGGCGAACTCGATCGCCACCGTGGTCTCGACCGGCGTTCTCAAGCCCGGCCAGGCCGTGGTGTTCGCGGCCTTCTTCAACCTGATCGCGATCTTCGTCTTCCACCTGAGCGTGGCGGCGACGATCGGCAAGGGCATCGTGCAGCCGGGCATCGTCGACGTGCACGTGGTGTTCGGCGCCCTGGTCGGCGCCATCAGCTGGAACCTGGTCACCTGGTACTACGGCATTCCGAGCAGCTCATCGCATGCGCTGATCGGCGGCATCGTGGGCGCGGTGATCGCCAAGGCCGGCTCGAGCTCGCTGATCGCGGCCGGCATCTGGAAGACGGTGGCCTTCATCTTCGTCTCGCCGCTGCTCGGTTTCCTGCTCGGCTCGTTCATGATGATCCTGGTGGCGTGGGTGTTCCGGCGCTCGACGCCGTCGCGCGTGGACCGGTGGTTCCGCACGCTGCAGCTGATCTCGGCCGGCGCCTACAGCCTCGGCCACGGCGGCAACGACGCCCAGAAGACCATCGGCATCATCTGGATGCTGCTGATCGCCACCGGCTACGCGGCCGCCGATTCGACGCTGCCGCCGACCTGGACCATCGTCGTGTGCTATGCAGCGATCTCGCTCGGCACCATGTTCGGCGGCTGGCGCATCGTCAAGACCATGGGCCAGAAGATCACCAAGCTCAAGCCGGTCGGCGGCTTCTGCGCCGAGACCGGCGGTGCGCTGACCCTGTTCCTGGCGACCGCGCTGGGCATCCCGGTGTCGACCACCCACACCATCACCGGCGCGATCGTCGGCGTCGGCTCGGTGCAGCGCGCCAGCGCGGTGCGCTGGGGCGTGGCCGGCAACATCGTCTGGGCCTGGGTGCTGACGATCCCGGCCTCGGCCTTCGTGGCGGCGATCGCCTACTGGATCGGCATCCAGGTCTTCTGAGTCACTGCGACATCCTCCGGCCGGCTTCGATCTCGTGCTCGAAGTAGCGCTGGAAGCTGAAGGCGATGCTGGCCATCAGGATCGTGCTGCCGAAGAACAGCGCCAGCACCACGGCGCCGATGGTCAGCCAGCTGGTGTTGCCGGCCGCCGCGTCGCCGCTGCGCCCGGCGTTGTAGCGCGCATTCCACTTCTCGGGCGTCATGAGCCCGTAGACGATGGCGGTCAGGGCGCAGCCCGCGATCGTGAAGCCCAGCAGGGGGAGCAAGGCCCAGCTCAGGCCGTCGTCGCTGCCGTACAGGCGCACCCGCTCGAGGCCGTAGAGGCCGAGCGCGGTCGGGATCGGCAGCAGCCAGCCGAGCAGGCTCGAGAAGCCACGCAGGTAGAAGCAGTGCAGCCCCAGCGGCCCGCCGAGGAAGGCCAGCCAGGCGGCCACGGTCTTGTTTTTCATTCCGGACGGGTGGTGCTGCCTTCGCCCAGCACTTTCTCCATCAGCACCACGTCGCGCCATTCGCCGAACTTCCAGCCGCAGTCCTTCAGCACGCCGACGTGGCTGAAGCCCTGGGCGCGGTGCACGCCGATCGAGCCGGCATTGGCCGAGTCGCCGATCACCGCGATCAGCTTGCGCACGCCCACCGCTTCGGCCGCCTGCGACAGCGCCGCCAGCAACTGGGCGCCGAGGCCCTGGCCGCGGGCGCCATCGGCCAGGTAGATCGAGTCCTCGGCCGAGAAGCGGTAGGCCGGGCGCGGCTTGAACCAGTTGCAGTAGGCGAAGCCGAGCAGCTCGCCGTCGCGTTCGGCCACCAGGTAGGGCAGGTTCTTCGACAGCACGTCGGCGCGGCGTGAGGCCATGTCGGCGGCGCTCGGCGGATCGGTCTCGAAGGTGCCCGTGCCGTGCAGCACGTGGTGGGCGTAGATGGCGGTGATGGCCGCGACGTCGGTGTCGCGGCTGGGGCGGATCTGGATCATTCGGGGGGTCTGGCGGGGCCAGCAATTGGAGAATCGGGAGAGCGGGCTATAATCATGGGCTTTTCAGCGTGTCGCTGGCCGGGTGGCCATGTCGCGTGTCTCGACGCTGAAAGAACACTGTGGGCGAACCTTGCGGGTTTGCTGCACCACCCCAAGGATAAATCATGGTCGTCATTCGACTCTCCCGCGGCGGTTCCAAAGGCCGTCCGTTCTTCAACATCGTCGTGTCGGACAAGCGCGTTCGCCGCGATGGCCGCTTCATCGAGCGCCTGGGTTTCTACAACCCGACCGCCAAGGAAAACGAGGAAAGCATCCGCATCGCCCAGGACCGCCTGACCTACTGGAAGAGCGTCGGCGCGCAAGCCTCGCCCACGGTCACCCGCCTGATCAAGCAAGCCGCTGCCGCGGCCCCCAAGGCCGCGGCCTAAGCTGTAGCCGAGGCGATGCTGCCCACCCTCGAAGCCGCCGAATTGCCGGCGGATGCGATCGAAGTCGGGCGCATCGCCGATGCCTGGGGCATCAAGGGCTGGTTCAAGGTCCTGCCCCACAGCGCCGAACCCGAGGCGCTGTTCTCTTCCAAGCGATGGTTGCTCCAGCCCCCGGGCGCAGCGGGCAGCCAGGCGTTCAAGCTCGCGATCCGCGAAGCCAAGGAACATTCCGACGTCATCGTCGCCTCGTCCGAAGACGTGCCCGACCGCAATGCGGCCGAGGCGCTGCGCGGCGCGCGCGTGTTCGTGCCGCGCTCCAGCTTCCCGACCGCCGGCGACGACGAGTACTACTGGGTCGACCTGATCGGCCTGGCGGTGGTCAACCGTGAAGGCGTGGCGCTCGGCAGCGTGCGCGAGCTGCTGGCCTCGGGCCCGCAGACCACGCTGGTGCTCGATGCGACCGAGGACGGCAAGCCGGTCGAGCGCATGGTGCCCTTCGTCTCGGCCTTCGTCGACAAGGTCGACCTGGCGGGTCGGCTGATCACGGTCGACTGGCAGCCCGACTACTGAGCCGTCCAGGCCCGGCCCCGGTGCCGCCATGCGCTTCGACGTCATCACTCTCTTCCCCGAGCTGTTCGCGCCTTTTCTGGCGAGCGGCGTGACGCGCCGCGCCTACGAATCGAAGCAGGTCGAGGTGGTGCTGTGGAACCCGCGCGACTTCGCCGAGGGCAACTACCGGCGCATCGACGACCGCCCCTTCGGCGGCGGCCCCGGCATGGTCATGATGGCCGAGCCGCTGTCGGCCTGCCTCGACGCGGCGCTGGCCGCCCGCGGCGCCGCGGCCCCGGTGCTGCTGTTCTCGCCGATCGGCGAGACCCTGCGCCATCCGCAGGTCGAGCAATGGGCGGGCGGCGAGGGCGCGGTGCTGGTCTGCGGCCGCTACGAGGGCATCGACCAGCGCTTCATCGACGCTCGCGTCACGCACCAGCTGAGCCTGGGCGACTTCGTCCTCTCCGGCGGCGAGATTCCGGCCATGGCGCTGCTCGATGCGGTGGCGCGGCTGCAGCCCGGCGTGCTCGGCGACCAGGCCAGCCACGTGCAGGACAGCTTCAATCCGGCGCTCGACGGCCTGCTCGACTGCCCGCACTACACCCGTCCCGAGCAATGGCGCGGCGAGGGCGTGCCGGCGCCGCTGATGTCGGGCCACCATGTCCAGATCGAGCGCTGGCGCCGCGACCAGCGGCTCGCCATCACCCGCGACAAGCGGCCCGATCTGATCGACGCGGCCAGGCAGGCCGGCCGCCTCGGCGCGATCGACGAGAAGACGCTCAAAAAAAAGCTATAATCCTCGGTTCCCCGATCCTCTGGCCGGCCGCGCCGGGTTCAGTGAAGCGACCCCAGGTCGCGCCATCGAGCCCACAGCGCCTTTTGTGTAGCGCGGACAAGATCGAACTCAGGACATCATGAACCTCATCCAGACCCTCGAGCAGGAAGAAATCGCCCGGCTCAACAAGCAGATTCCCGATTTCATGCCCGGTGACACGGTCATCGTCAGCGTGAACGTCGTCGAAGGCTCGCGCAAGCGCCTGCAAGCCTACGAAGGCGTCGTGATCGCCAAGCGCAACCGTGGCCTCAACAGCGGCTTCATCGTGCGCAAGATCTCCAGCGGCGAAGGCGTGGAGCGCACGTTCCAGACCTACAGCCCGCTGATCGCCAAGATCGAAGTCAAGCGCCGCGGCGACGTCCGCCGCGCCAAGCTGTACTACCTGCGCGAGCGCAGCGGCCGTTCGGCACGCATCAAGGAAAAGCTGCCGGGCAAGGCCCCCTCCGCAGCGGCTGCAAAATAAGCAGCGCGCCCTTGCCGTGCAGAAAGCCGCCGTCCGAGGCGGCTTTTTGCATTGGCGCCGAGCGCGGACGGACTGTTCGTGATTTAGTTGTCGGCCCCTGGTCATCGCGCCGGGGCTTTTTGCGTTTTTACTCGTCGAGACCCATTTTTTTGACCACATCACCGCCGGCCATGCGCGCCTCTCCCGTCGAAGTCATCAACGCCGTCGTCCCGCCGGCCTTGCAGTCCTTCGACCCGCGCGAGGTGCCGCCGATCGGTGTCGACAGCGGCCTGCCCGCGGTGGATCCGGCGCAGCTCGGGGCCCGGGCCTTGCGCGCGCGCTTCGCCACGCCGCCCGACTGGACGCCCGAGGTGCGGCGCGAGCCGCGCATGTTCGACCGCGCGCCGGCGCAGGCCGCGGTGCTGGTGCCGATCGTGATGCGGGAGCAGCCGACGGTGCTGCTGACCGAGCGCAGCTCGCACCTGAAGAACCACTCGGGGCAGGTCGCCTTCCCCGGCGGGCGGGTCGACCCCGAGGACGCCAACACCGCCGCCGCGGCGCTGCGCGAGGCCTGGGAGGAGGTCGGCCTGTCGGCCGACTACATCGAGGTCCTCGGCAGCCTGCCGACCTACACCACGGTCACCTCGTTCATCGTGACGCCGGTGGTGGCGCTGGTGCGACCGGGCTTCGAGTTGAACCTCAATTCCTATGAGGTCGAGGCGGCCTTCGAGGTGCCGTTCGCCTTCCTGATGGATCCCGCCAACCATCGCCGCCATGCCATGGTCGGCGAGGACGCGACGGCGCGCGAGTGGCTGTCGATGCCCTACCAGGACGGGCCGCACGAGCGCTTCGTCTGGGGCGCGACCGCCGGCATGCTGCGCAACCTCTACCGCTTCCTCAGCGCTTGAGCGGGGGCGCGGGGCGTCCGGATCGCCCCGGGGCAGTCGCTATCATCGAGCAATGAGCTTCTTTGCGATCCTCTGCGCGTTGCTGATCGAGCAGGTGCGCCCGCTGGCCTACCACAACCCCGTCTACGGCGGCGTGCTGGCGTGGACGCGTTGGACCAGCCGCAATTTCGATGCCGGCAAGCCGCACCACGGCTGGGTCGCGTGGTCGCTCGCGGTGGGGGTGCCGACCTTGCTGGCGCTGGCGGTCCATTGGGCGTTGATCCTCACGCTGGGGCTGCCCTTCGCGGTGCTGTGGAGCATCGCGCTGCTCTACGTCACGCTGGGCTTTCGCCAGTTCAGCCACCATTTCACCGGCATCCGTGATGCCCTCGACGAAGGCGACGAGCCGCTGGCGCGATCGCTGCTGGCCCACTGGCAGCAGGTCGAGGCAGCCAACCTGCCGCGCAGCGAGATCGTGCGCCACGTGATCGAGCATTCGGTGATCGCGGCGCATCGGCACGTGTTCGGCGTGCTGGCCTGGTTCTCGATCCTCGCGGCGGTCGGCCTCGGGCCGGCCGGTGCGGTCTTCTATCGCATGAGCGAATTCGTCTCGCGCTACTGGGCCCACAAGAACGGCGCCTCGATGCAGCCCTCCAGCATCTGGGTCCAGCAGGCCGCGGGCCGCGCCTGGGGCGTCATCGACTGGTTGCCGGCGCGGATCACGGCGCTGGGCTTCGCGGTGGTCGGCAGCTTCGAGGAGGCGATCGATTGCTGGCGCAACGACGCCCGCCGCTTCCCGAACGGCAACGACGGCGTGATCCTGGCGGCCACCTCCGGCGCGGTCAACGTGAGCCTCGGCGGCGGCACGCTGAGCACGGTCCCGGTCAACGATCCGCTGTCGCGCGCCCAGGCCGGGGAGTCGTTCGCCGGGGGCGCCTTGCCCGATGGCGGCAGCACGCCCGGGCGCGAACCCGAGCCCGGCCACCTGCGCAGCGTCGTCGGCCTGGTCTGGCGCTCGGTCGTGATGTGGATGGTGCTGCTGGCGCTGCTGACGCTCGCCCGCCTGCTCGGATGACGCCGTCTTTCTGGAGCCCGCGCATCGCGGCGCTCGAGCCCTACGTGCCGGGCGAGCAGCCGCGCATCGCCAACCTGGTCAAGCTCAACACCAACGAGAACCCGTACCCGCCGTCGCCGCGCACGATCGATGCGATCCAGCGCGCCGCCGAGTCGGGGCTGGAGCGTTATCCGGACCCTGAGTCGACCGTGCTGCGCGAGGCGATCGCCGCCCGCCACGGGCTCGACATCCGGCAGGTGTTCGTCGGCAACGGCTCGGACGAGGTGCTGGCGCATGCCTTCTTCGCGTTCTTCCAGCAGGACGCGCCGCTGCTGCTGCCGGACATCACCTACAGCTTCTACCGCGTCTACGCGCAGCTCTACGGCATCGCCTGCGCGCTGCAGCCGGTCGACGAGGCGCTGCGCATCGACGCCGACGCGCTGGCCGAGCGGGCCAGGGCGGGCTGCGGCGGCATCGTGGTCGCCAACCCGAACGCACCGACCGGCCGCGGATTGCCGCTGGCGCAGATCGAGACGCTGCTGGCGGCCTGCCCCGAGCGCGTGGTGCTGGTCGACGAGGCCTACGTCGATTTCGGCGGCCAGAGCGCACTGCCGCTGGTGGCCCGCCATCCGAACCTGCTGGTGGTGCAGACGCTGTCGAAGTCGCGCTCGCTGGCTGGGCTGCGGGTCGGCTTCGCCTGCGGGCAGGCGCCGTTGATCGACGGGCTGCAGCGGGTCAAGAACAGCTTCAATTCGTACCCGATCGACCGCCTCGCCAGCGCCGGCGCCGTGGCCGCGCTCGAGGACGAGGCCTGGTTCGCGAAGACCCGCGATGCCGTGATCGACACCCGCGAAGGCCTGGCGCTGCAGCTCGAGGACCTGGGCTTCGAGGTGCTGCCTTCGCAGGCCAACTTTCTTTTCGTGCGCCATCCCGCGCACGATGCGGCGGCCCTGGCGGCGGCGTTGCGCGCCCGCGCGGTGCTGGTGCGCCATTTCGCCCAGCCGCGCATCGCGCAGTACCTGCGCATCAGCGTCGGCACCCGGGAGCAGTGCGGTGCGCTGGTCGAGGCGCTGGGCGAGATCCTGGGCGGATCTTCCTAGCGCTCAGTACCTGGTCTGGCTGAGCTCGGCGAACAGCTCGCCGTAGATGCGGTAGCGCGAGGCGCTGATCGTCCCGGCCTGCGTCGCCGACTCGACCTGGGCGATGACGCCGCAGCCCGGCTCGTGCAGGTGGCTGCAGTTGTAGAACTTGCAGGCCGTGGCTTCCTGCGCGATGTCGGGCATCAGGTGGGCGAGCTGCATCGGCGCGATGTGGTGCAGCCCGAATTCCTGGAAGCCCGGCGAGTCGATCAGCGCGGTCGTGCGCGCCGGGTCGACCCAGTACCAGGTGGTGCTGGTGGTGGTGTGCTTGCCGGAATTCAGCGCTTGCGAGATTTCGCCGGTCAGCGCGCTGGCGCCGGGCACCAGCAGGTTGATCAGCGTGCTCTTGCCGGCGCCCGAGGGGCCCAGCACCAGCGTCACCTTGCCCGCCAGCAATTCGGTCAGCTCGCCATGGCCGGCGCCGCCGTCGGCCTTGAGCGACATCGGCAGCACGCGATAGCCCATGCGGCGGTAGGGCTCCAGCCGCTTCGAGGCGCGCTCGAAGGGCACCGCCAGGTCGCTCTTGTTCAGCGCGATGACCGGCGTGATGCGCTCGGCGCCGGCTGCGATCAGGGCGCGCGTCAGCTGGGTTTCCGAGAATTCGGGCTCGGCCGCGATCAGGATCAGCACCTGGTCGAGGTTGGCCGCGAAGGACTTGGTGCGGATCTCGTCCTGGCGATAGAACAGGTTCTTGCGCGGCAGCACGCGCTCGATCGTGCCCTCGTCCTCGCTGGCCTGCCATTGCACGCGGTCGCCGACCAGGGCCTGGCTCTTCTTGCCGCGCGGATGGCAGATCAGGCGCGTGCCGTCGGGGGTCTCGACCATGCAGTGGCGGCCGTGGCTGGCGACCACCAGCCCGTCGTGGAGGGCTGCGCCGGTGCTGCCGCCGCGCTGCTGCTTAGCCAAGGGCGCTTTCCATGCGGAAATCAGGCGAGCAGGGCATCGGCCTGGCCCGCGCACTCGAAGTCGGTCGCCGAGAGGCCGCCGACGTCGTGCGTGTTGAAGCGCACCACGCAGCGGTTGTAGTGCACCGAGAGGTCGGGGTGGTGGTCGTGCCGGTGGGCCACCAGCGCCAGCGCATTGACGAAGGCGATGGTCTCGAAGTAGTTGGCGAAGGCGAAGCGCTTCTCGATCGCGACGTCCGGGCCGTCGCCCGTGAGTTTCCAACCCTCGAGCCGCGACAGTGCGGCGACGATCTCGGTGGCGCTCAGCGCCCGGCGCGCCTGGGTCTTCCAGTCTTTGGTTTTCAGCATGCTGCTCATGGTCGGCTTTCGGTTCAGGCGGCCGCCATGCGGGCGAGGCGCTCGGAGGCCGGCGGATGCGAGTAGTAGAACTTCACGAACAGCGGGTCGGGCGTCAAGGTCGACGCGTTGTCCTGGTAGAGCTTGAGCAGGGCCGCCGACAGGTCGGCGCCGCTGGTCTGCGCGATGGCATAGGCGTCGGCCTCGAACTCGTGCTTGCGCGACACCAGCACCGGCAGCGGTGCGACGAAAAAGCCGAACACCGGCAGCGCGAGCATGAACAGCAGGATCGCCAGCGCGTCGTTGGGCGCCAGCAGGTTGGGCTGCACGCCCAGGCCGGTGTAGAACCAGCTGTGCGCCGAGAGCCAGCCGAGCAGCGCGAAGCCGGCCAGGCTCAGGGCGAACATCGCGACCATGCGCTTCATCACGTGCTTGTGGCGGAAGTGCCCCAGCTCGTGGGCCAGCACGGCCTCGACCTCGCCGGCACTGAGCTGGCGCAGCAGCGTGTCGTAGAAGACCACCCGCTTGCTGGCGCCGAAGCCGGTGAAGTAGGCGTTGGCGTGGGCGCTGCGGGTGCTGCCGTCCATCACGAACAGGCCCTTGGCGGCGAAGCCGCAGCGCTGCATGAGCGCATTGACGCGCTCCTTCAGGGCGAGGTCGTCGAGCGGCTTGAACTTGTTGAAGATCGGCGCGATGAAGGTCGGATAGACCAGCATCAGCAGCAGGTTGAAGCCCATCCACGCGGCCCAGGCCCACAGCCACCACAGCTTGCCGGCGGCGCCCATGAGCCAGAGGATCAGCGCCGCGATCGGCAGGCCGATCAGCGCCCCGAGCAGCACGCCCTTGGCCGCGTCCGTGAGCCACAGGCGCCAGGTCATCTTGTTGAAGCCGAAGCGCTCCTCCAGCCTGAAGGTCTGCCACAGCGTGAAGGGCAGTTCGGCCAGGCCGCCGATCAGCGCGAAGGCGGCCAGCAGCGCGAGCTGCTGCCACATGCCGCCGCCCAGCAGGTCGAGCAGCAGGCGGTTCAGCAGGTCGAGCCCGCCGAACAGGGTCCAGGCCAGGAGCACGGCCGCGCCCCAGGCCAGTTCGAGCAGGCCGAAGCGGGTCTTGGCGACCGTGTAGTCGGCGGCCTTCTGGTGGGCGTCCAGCGTGATGGCCTGCCGGAAGGCGGCCGGCACGGCATGGCGGTGGCGCGCGACGTGGCGCACCTGGCGGCTGGCGAGCCAGAACTTCACGACCAGGCCCGCGACCAGCGCGAGCGCGAAGGCCATCGTGAGGAGGAGGGAGGCGGGCAGGGGGCTGGGCATGGCGGCCGAGTTTAGCCCCCTGCCTGCCGGGTCTCCTGCCGGGCGCGCCGGTCGGCCTGCTGTCAGCAGGGGCGTCCGGCGCGCCGGGCGGCGCCGGGCCATCGACGACAATCGCCCGATGCCCGAAACCACCGAACCGACCGCCCCCGCCACGCTCAAGAAGAGCGACCAGAACCTCGTCTGGCTCGACTGCGAGATGAGCGGCCTGGACCCCGAGAAAGAGCGCCTGCTGGAGATCGCGGTGGTCGTCACCGGACCCGACCTGACACCCCGCATCGAGGGGCCGGTGCTGGTGATCCACCAGAGCGACGCGCTGCTCGACGCCATGGACGCCTGGAACAAGGGCACGCACGGGCGCAGCGGGCTGATCGACAAGGTCAAGGCCTCGACGGTCGACGAGGCGGCGGCCGAGAAGGAGCTGATGCAGTTCATCTCGCGCTACATCCCCAAGAGCGGCTCGCCGATGTGCGGCAACACGATCGGCCAGGACCGGCGCTTCCTGGTCAAGTACATGCCCAAGCTGGAGGCCTATTTCCACTACCGGAACCTGGACGTCAGCACGCTCAAGGAACTCGCCAAGCGCTGGAAGCCGGCCGCCTACAACGGCTTCAAGAAGCAGCAGGCCCACACCGCGCTGGCCGATGTCCACGAGTCGATCGAGGAACTCGCGCACTACCGGGACACCTTCCTCAAGCTCCAGGATTGAAGATTAGGTAAAAACCCCGATTCATGCCATAATTCGAGGCTTCGCTGAACAGCCTTCAGCGTTTTCTTGCATCTCCCTATCTTGCACATCGCGCCCGAGTCACGCTGAGTGACTGAATCACGGGCCGCAGCCCCGACGAGAGTCGACGGCTGAACGTCGTTGGATGGTTGATGTTTTTCACCACCCGACGGGGCGCCGCCTGCGGCAGCGCTCGCGTTTGAGATTGAATCAATGACCGACGCTTTTGAAGCGCAGGGCGAGTTCGCGCCTGTGCAATCCGATGATTTCGCTGTTTCCCCCGTGATCAGCGAGTCGCTTTCCGTTGCCGCCGAAGTGCCCGAGCTCGAGGCCCTGGACGCGGTCGAGACCGCCGCCGAACCCAAGCTGCCGAACGGCTTCATCAAGCTGGGCCTGGCGCCCGAGCTGATCGCCGCGGTCGAGGACCTGGGCTTCACCCAGCCAACCACCGTGCAGGAGCAGGTGATTCCGCGCGCCATGACCGCCAGCGGCGGTGCCGATGGCGCCACCCGCTTCGTCGACCTGATGGTGTCGAGCCAGACCGGCAGCGGCAAGACCGCCGCCTTCCTGCTGCCCGTGCTGCACACCCTGCTGCAGCGCCAGGCCGAAGCCGAAGCCGCCAGCAGGGCCGAGTTCCAGCGCCTGGCCGCCGAAGCCGCCGCCCGCGGCGAAGCGCCGCCCAAGAAGCCCAAGCGCAAGGACCCGACCAATTCGCGCCACTTCAAGGCCGCCACGCCCGGCGCCCTGATCCTGTGCCCGACGCGCGAGCTGGCCCAGCAGGTGGCGCACGACGCCATCGACCTGGTCAAGCATTGCCGCGGCCTGCGCATCGCCAACGTGGTGGGCGGCATGCCCTACCAGCTGCAGATCGCCAAGCTCCAGAACGCCGACCTCGTGGTCGCCACGCCGGGCCGCCTGCTCGACCTGCAGCGCTCGATGCAGATCAAGCTCGACCAGGTCAAGTTCCTGGTGGTCGACGAAGCCGACCGCATGCTCGACCTCGGCTTCTCCGACGACCTGGCCGAAGTCAACCAGCTCACGATCGAACGCCAGCAGACCATGATGTTCAGCGCCACCTTCGCGCCGCGCATCCAGCAGCTGGCCCAGCGCGTGATGCGCGAGCCGCAGCGCGTGACCATCGACAGCCCGCAGGAAAAGCACGCCAACATCAAGCAGAGCCTGTTCTGGGCCGACAACATGCAGCACAAGCGCAAGCTGCTCGACCACTGGCTGCGCGACACGACCATCAACCAGGCGATCGTGTTCGCCAGCACGCAAGTCGAGTGCGACGGCCTCGCCAACGACCTGCAGCAGGACGGCTTCAGCGCTGTCGCGCTGCACGGCGCCCTGAGCCAGGGCCTGCGCAACCGCCGCCTGATGGCGCTGCGCCAGGGCCAGGTGCAGATCCTGGTGGCGACCGACGTGGCTGCGCGCGGCATCGACGTGCCGACCATCACGCACGTCTTCAACTACGGCCTGCCGATGAAGGCCGAGGACTACACCCACCGCATCGGTCGCACCGGCCGTGCCGGCCGCGACGGCCTGGCGATCACCTTCGCCGAGCAGCGCGACCGCCGCCGGATCTTCGACATCGAGGGCTACACCCGCCAGCAGTTCAAGTCCGAGGTGATCCCGGGTCTCGAGCCGCAGCAGCGTGCGCCGCAATCGCGCCCGCCGCAGGGCGACTTCCGCGGCCGCGACAGCCGTGACAACCATTCGCGCGACCGCAAGTTCGGCGGCGGCGGTGGCCATCGCGGCGGCAATGGCGGCGGCTTCGGCGGCGGCAGCAACTACGCCGGTGCCAGCGGCTTCAACGACCGCAATGCACGCGGCCCGGGCGCCGGTGCACCGCGCGGCTTCCAGAATGCGGGCAATGCCGGTTTCGGCGGCGGCCGCGATGAAGGCGGCGGTGGCTACGGCCGCAAGCCGGGCTGGGGCGACAGCGCCCCGCGCGGCGGCGGCTTCGGTGGTGGCGGCGCCGGTCGTGGCGAGGGCTTCGCGCCGCGCGGCCATGGCGACGGCTTCGCGCCCCGCGGCCATGGCGGCGGCGGTGGCGGCAAGGTGTTCGTGCCGCGCGATGCGCAGAAGCCGCGCGGCTTCAAGCCGACGCGTTGAGCGCATGCCGAGCGGCGCAAGTCGCCGCTCGCTGCCAAGAAAAAAGCCCGCCGGTGTGCGGGCTTTTTTGCGTTCTGAAGGTCTCAGGTCACAGGCGCCGGATTGAACAGCACCAGCGCGTTGTGCAGCTTCCACTGCTCGGCCCAGGTCTTCCTGCGGCCGCTGGCGACGTCGAGCATGAGCCTGAACAGCTCCCAGCCCACATCTTCGATGCTGGCCTCGCCGTCGGCGATGCGCCCGGCGTTGACGTCCATCAGGTCGTGCCAGCGGCGCGCCAGGTCGCTGCGGGTGGCGA
>NZ_JASZYS010000016.1 GCF_030316845.1 Variovorax davisae | reverse complement strand
GGCGAAGATCAAGGTCGGCGACGCGCTGGCGCAGGGCACCGACATCGGTCCGGTGTCCTCGAAGTCGCAGCTCGAGCAGGACCTGGAATACATCGCGATCGGCCAGGGCGAAGGCGCCACGCTGGCCGCGGGCGGCGAGCGGCTGAAGCTGGAGACCGACGGCTACTACATGTCGCCGGCGCTGTTCAGCGAATCGGCCGCGTCGATGCGCATCAACAAGGAAGAGATCTTCGGGCCGGTGGCGAGCGTGATCCGGGTGAAGAATTACGAGGAAGCGCTGGCCACGGCCAACGACACCGAGTTCGGGCTGTCGGCGGGCATCGCGACCACCTCGCTGAAGCACGCGACGCACTTCAAGCGCCACAGCCAGGCGGGCATGGTGATGGTCAACTGCCGACGGCGGGGGTGGACTACCACGTGCCCTTCGGCGGGCGCAAGGGGTCGAGCTACGGGCCGCGCGAGCAGGGCCGGTACGCGCAGGAGTTCTTCACTGTCGTGAAGACGGCGTACACCTTGGCCTGACCCTGCGGCCTCACGCTGCTCGATGCCGAGCAGGTCGGCACCGTGGGCGCCCTGACCGATGGCAAGGATGTCATCGGCATCCCGGAACCAGCAGTTCGACTTCGGCGCCGAGTGGGACGTGCCGGGCGTGCAGGGCTTTGCGCTGGCGGCATCAAGCTGCACGGCCCGAGGCGGGGGCGGAAGAAATCGGGGGTGTCGGCAGACTCGGGCATGTGGGAAATCTCCCAGGGATCAGCACCTACTTCCAGCGGCAAACTGCGCGACAGCCTTAGAAACGGGCCTGAACCGTTGCCGCCGCCCGCACCGGATACAACCGCGGCAGCCACACAAAGGCGATCATTACCAGCACAACGCCCGCCAGCGCCATGGGCAACACCATCGGCCAGGCACCGTGGCGCATCGTCGGGTCGATAAAGCCCGCCGCCAACTGGCCGGCGCAGAAGGCCACGCACATCATCACGAAGCCCGAACACGACACGGCCCGCCCGGCCAACTGCGGCGGCAGGTCACCCACCGCGCCCGCTTGGCCGCAAGGCTGGTGAATGCCATTGCCCAGTGCGTACACCGCGTGCCCTACCAACAATGGAACGGGCGAGGTCGGCGCAAGCACGCAGCCGGCAATCTGGATGCACGGCCCCAGCAGACTGAGCGAGGCGCCCAACTGCACCGTGCGCACCGGCCCGCGCCGCGATAGCAAACGCCGGCACCATGTGATGCTGAGGATGTAGACCAGCGAGCCGCCCGCCGGAATCCAGCCGTAGAGCGCAGGCGACAGGCCAAACAGGTCGACGTACACCATCGGCGACAGCAGCAAAAAGCAAAAGATGCCGCCGTAGGTGGTCGCGGTCAGCGCCGTCCAGGCGCGAAAGCTGGGGCTGGCGAACACTTGGCGCATACCGCCAGTGGATACGGATGCGAGGACCGGGGCCGGCCCCGCCGCCACTTGCCGCGTCTCACCGAAAGTGCGCCAGCACAACGCAAGCAACGCGAGCGAGTAGACGCCCATCGCCGCCAGCACCCAGCGCCAGCCTGCGGTCTGGACTCCCCACGCACCGGCTATCGGCCCCACCAGGGCCACGATGCCCAAGCCCCTCAGGCCGTGGGCCATGACGTGCGGCCCTTCATGGGCCGGATACAGGTCGCGCACCGCGGCCCGAGCGCACACCAGGATGGACGCCATGGCCGCGCCCTGCACGGCGCGCCAGGCCACCAGAGCGTCCGCGCTGCCCGCCAGCGCGCAGCCGGCCGCCGCTACCGTATAACAGGCCAGCCCCGTCAGCAGCACCGGCCGGCGTCCGAAACGGTCGGCCAGCGGCCCGCACACGAGTTGGGCGATGCCGAAGGCCAGCACGAACACGGTCAGGCTGTTGCTGGCCGAGCCGAGGTCGCGGGCGATCTCAGGCAGCGCCGGCAGATAACTGTCGGTGGCGACCGGCTGCGCGGCCAGGAGCAGCGGCAGCAGCAGAGCGAAGGAGACGGCGCGTCGCGGGGCGTGATCGGAGCAGCTCATCTCAATGGAGCTTGGTTACCGCACGCGGCGCGTCAGGCATGGGAGTGCCAAAGCAGAAGACCTTCGACCGGCGCGTTCCCGGCGGGCGAAGCGAGGAGCCCGTGCTCCTTCAATCCGTGCCCACGGCAGGCAGCTGGCCAGCACCGCCAGCGGGTGGCGCAGGTCGATCATCTCGACCAGGCGGGGGCGGAAGAAATCGGGAGTGTCGGCAGACTCGGGCATGTGGGAATCTCCCAGGAATCAGCACCCCGAGCAATCAGACCTGGGAGATTTAGGCAGCGGAAATGTCGCTCGGATCCAGCGTTCATGCGGGAGAGAAGAGATTTGCAGGGGCGACTACTACATGTCGCCGGCGCTCTTCAGCGAATCGGCGGCCTCGATGCGCATCAACAAGGAAGAGATCTTCGGGCCGGTGGCGAGCGTGATCCGGGTCAAGAACTACGAGGAAGCGCTGGCCACGGCCAACGACACCGAGTTCGGGCTGTCGGCGGGCATCGCGACCACCAGCCTGAAATACGCGACGCACTTCAAGCGCCACAGCCAGGCGGGCATGGTGATGGTCAACCTGCCGACGGCGGGGGTGGGACTACCACGTGCCTTTCGGCGGGCGCAAGGGGTCGAGCTACGGGCCGCGGGAGCAGGGCAGGTATGCGCAGGAGTTCTTCACTGTGGTGAAAACGGCGTACACCTTGGCCTGAGACCTCGCGGGACAGACCAGGAAAGGCGTGGAGGCCCGCTGGCTTTTTTGTCGATGCAACTCGATTCGATCGACTATGTCTTGCTGCGCGCCTTCGGTGTCTTCTTCTCTTCGGGCGGAGCGAACCCGATAGGCCGTTTGGGCGGCGGATCGGGAGGCACCGTCAGAGCACGCATGGCCTCGAACAATTGGCGCAGTTGATTGGGCGTGTTGCCGCTGAACATGTCGTGCGATAGCTCCAGCCGTTCTGTCTTCTCCTCGATCTCGGACAGTCGCCTGGTCAAATCCTCATGCAAGCTCGCTGCTTGCCGCAGCCGCACGAAAGCGCGCACCACGTAGATCCCCATCTCTACAGCCCTGTGCCGAGGCCAGCACGTTGGCCAGGGCCACCGCGCCGAACTCCGTGAACGCGAATGGAAGCGTCCTCGAGAACTTCAGCTTCGAGAGGTGGTCACAGTTTGTGACCACCTCGGCCTTCTCGGCGGCGTCGAGCTGGAACATGAAGTCCGACGGAAAGCGTGCTGCGTTGCGCTTGACGGCTTGGTTCAGTGCCTTGGTCGGCACGCCGTAGAGCTCGGCCAGATCGGCGTCGATCATCACCTTCAGCCCGCGCAGCACCTGGATGCGCCCCTCGATGCGCGGCAGCGCGCTGCCCGTTGTTGTTGTCGCCATGCGCTCCCTCTTCCCCGTCTTTTAGTCATCGGCTTGCGCCAACACCGTTATGAGACTGGACCAAGAACCTGCGCAGCAGTATTTACCCTGTCCTCAACAGCCTAGATCGGCCGGACCGCCGACTTCGGCCGGAACGCCTTGCAAACCGCGTCGTCGGTCTCGAGGTAGGGCCCGCCGATCAGGTCGATGCAGTAGGGCACGGCCGCGAAGATGCCCGGCACCGCCTGCGTGCCGTCGGCGTTGCGCAGCCCTTCGAGGGTCTCGGCGATCGCCTTCGGCTGGCCCGGCAGGTTGATGATCAGGCTGCGCTCGCGGATCACCGCGACCTGGCGCGACAGGATCGCGGTCGGTACGAAGGCGAGGCTGATCTGCCGCATCTGCTCGCCGAAGCCCGGCATTTGCTTGTGGGCCACGGCGAGCGTGGCCTCGGGCGTGACGTCGCGCAGGGCCGGCCCGGTGCCGCCGGTGGTCAGCACCAGCGAGCAGCCGGCGTCGACCAGTTCGATCAAGGCCGTGCTGATGCCGGCCTGCTCGTCGGGGATCAGGCGCGATTCGAAAGTGATCGGATTGCGCAGGGCGCGCTCCAGCCATTCCTTCAGCGCCGGCAGGCCCTTGTCTTCGTAGACGCCGCTCGACGCCCGGTCGCTGATCGACACGATGCCGATGCGCACGGCGTCCGGGGCCGTCATGCGTCGTCCTCGCGCGCCTGCTCGGCGGCCTCGTCGGCGAGGTCGGCCGTGCCATGCACGCGCAGCTGGGCGCGCACGATCTGGAACACCTCGCGGTAGGCCTTGCCCTGGCGCGGCGCCTCGCCGGGCGGGCCGGCCTTGATGTCCTTGCGAGCCTGGCGCACCAGCGCGCGCAGCTGCTGGGCATCGGTGGCCGGATGGGTTTCGATCCAGCCGCCGAGGGCGTCGTCGTCGGCGATCAGCCGGTCGCGCCAGCGCTCGGCCTCGTGCAGCGCCGCGGTTTCCTCGGCCGGCAGGCGGTCCTGCTCGGCCAGGGCGGCGCGGACCGCGTCGAGCACCTCGGCGTCGAGGCCGCGCATCAGCTTGCCGATGAACTGCATCTGCCGCCGCTTGCCCTCGAAGTTGGTGATGCGCTTGGCGTCGGCGATGGCGTCCTTGAGCTTGTCGCCCAAGTCGAGCGTGTCGAACAGGCCGGCTCGCAGGCCGAGCAGGGCTTCGCCCAGCGCCTGTAGTTCGGCGCTCTCGCGTTTGAGGTCGGTCTTGCTGGCGGCGTCGGTGCCCTTGAGCTCGCGCTTGAGCTCCAGATCGAGTTCGCTGCCTTCGGCCACGAACTCGCCACGGACGAAGTAGCCTTTTTTGGGTTTGCGGGACATAGATGCAATCGTTGGCCGCACCATCGGGAACAGGGGGCGCAAGTATCATAGCCAACACATGACCACATCTTCCTCGCGCGCCGACTCCGGCTTCGCCTACAGCCGTCCCTTTTTCGAAAACCTGGTCGATTCGGCCTTGGCCCACGCCAAGAAGCTCGGCGCGACCGATGCCGGCGCCGAGGCGTCCGAGGGCTGCGGCCTGAGCGTCTCGGTGCGCAAGGGCGAGCTCGAGAACGTCGAGCGCAACCGCGACAAGTCACTTGGCGTCACGGTCTACGTGGGCCACCGCCGCGGCAATGCCAGCACTTCCGACTTCTCCGAGGCGGCCATCGCCCAGACCGTGCAGGCGGCCTACGACATCGCCCGCTTCACGGCCGAAGACCCGGTCAGCGGCCTGCCCGACGAGGCCGACATCGCCAAGGAGCAGCCGGACCTCGACCTGTTCCACCCCTGGGACGTCACCAGCGAGCAGGCAGCCAGCCTGGCGCTCGAATGCGAGGCAGCGGCGCTGTCGACCGACAAGCGCATCACCAACAGCGAAGGCGCCGGCGTCTCGGCGCAGCAAAGCCACTTCTTCAGCGCCCACACCCGCGGCTTCCGCGGCGGCTATGCCAGCTCGCGCCATTCGATTTCGGTGGCGCCGATCGCCGGCCGCGGCGACGACATGCAGCGCGACGCCTGGTACAGCTCGATGCGCTCGGCCGACGAGCTGGCGAGCCCCGTGGCGGTGGGCCGCTACGCCGCCGAGCGGGCACTGAGCCGCCTCCAGTCGCGCAAGATCAAGACCACCGAATGCCC
Source organism: Variovorax davisae (assembly GCF_030316845.1). GTDB lineage: Bacteria > Pseudomonadota > Gammaproteobacteria > Burkholderiales > Burkholderiaceae_C > Variovorax > Variovorax davisae. The sequence goes on along the minus strand of NZ_JASZYS010000016.1, from coordinate 177,639 downwards.
GGTGCTGTTCGAGTCGCCGCTGGCGGCCGGGCTGCTGGGCGGGCTGGTGCAGGCCACCAGCGGCGGGGCGCTGTATCGCAAGAGCACCTTCCTGCTCGATTCGCTCGGCAAGAAGGTGCTGCCCAAGCACATCGACGTGGTCGAAGATCCGCATCTGCTGCGCGGCAAAGGCAGCTCGCCCTTCGATGACGAAGGCGTGGTGACGCGCAAGCGCAAGGTGGTCGACGGCGGGCGTCTCGAAGGCTACTTCCTCAGCACCTACTCGGCGCGCAAGCTGGGCATGAAGACCACCGGCAACGCCGGCGGCTCCCACAACCTCACCCTGACCTCCCGCCTGACGAAGAAGGGCGACGACCTCGATGCGATGCTCGAGAAGCTCGGCACCGGCCTGCTGGTGATCGAGCTGATGGGGCAGGGCGTCAACTACGTGACGGGCGACTATTCGCGCGGCGCCAGCGGCTTCTGGGTCGAGAAGGGCCGGATCGCCTTCCCGGTCCAGGAGATCACGATCGCCGGCAACCTCAAGGACATGCTGATGGGCATCGAGGCGGTGGGCGCGGATGCCTACAACTACGGGGCGAAGACGACCGGGTCGCTGCTGGTCAATCGCATGAAGGTCGCGGGGGCATGAGATTGTCGTTAGACTGGTCATCTGACTAGTCTGAAGGAGGTCGCCATGAAGTCATGGCCGGTTCAAGATGCCAAGGCGCGCTTCAGCGAATTCCTCGACGCCTGCCTTGCTGAGGGACCTCAGTTGGTGACACGCCGCGGCGCCGACGCCGCGGTGCTGGTACCGGCGGCGGAATGGAAGCGGCTGCAGGCGGCCGCCCGGCCGTCCCTGAAAGAACTGCTGATGTCCGATGCCGCCCGCACCGACAGCTTGGTGCCCCAGCGGGGCGGGGCGCGGCGGCGCCGGGCCGAGCCGCTCGACTGACGCCGCATGTACCTGCTCGATACCAACGTCATTTCGGAGTTGCGGCGGCCGCGTCCCCATGGGGCGGTGCTGGCGTGGCTGCAGGCGGTTGCCGACAGCGATCTGCATCTGTCCGCCGTCACCCTGGGGGAGATTCAGGCCGGGATCGAACTCACGCGGGAGCAGGATGCCGTCAAGGCGGCCGAGATCGAGCGCTGGGCCGACCAGGTGGCCGCCTCCTACAACAGCCTGCCGATGGATGCCCAGACCTTCAGGATCTGGGCCCGGCTGATGCATCGACGTTCGGACACCCTCTACGAAGACGCGATGATCGCCGCCACCGCCCTGCGCCATGGCCTGAAGGTCGTGACCCGCAACGTCGGCGACTTCGCGGCCTTCGGCGTCGATTTGGTGAATCCGTTCGCTTGAGCGCTCCCGGCCGGATTCCGTTTCGGTGCGCCATGCAGCAACATGGCGCAAGAGCACCGTCCTGATGCGGAATTGGCACCATTTTTGCTTGCGATCGGTGCGTCAGCCGGGCCATCCGGCGTCGACGCACCATCTCCAAGCAAATTTCAGAGCCAATTTCCAATGGATGCACTCACTCGGGGCACGAACGCGCTCTTTCTTCTCCTCGGCGCCATCATGGTGTTGTCGATGCATGCGGGTTTTGCCTTTCTCGAACTCGGCACGGTGCGCAAGAAGAAAACCAGGTCAATGCGTTGGTGAAGATCCTGGTCGACTTCTCGGTGTCGACCATCGTCTACTTCCTGGTCGGCTTCGGCGTCGCCTACGGCACGCATTTCTTCGTCGGCGCCGAGCAGCTGGCGGCCGGCAGCGGCTTCGAACTGGTGCGCTTCTTCTTCCTGCTGACCTTCGCCGCGGCGATCCCGGCGATCATCTCGGGCGGCATCGCGGAGCGCGCCAAGTTCTGGCCGCAGCTCATCGCCACGGCCGTCATCGTGGGCCTGGTGTATCCGCTCTACGAGGGCATCGCCTGGAACCGGGCCTTCGGCATCCAGGATTGGCTGGCCCGGGTCACGGGCAACGAGTTCCATGACTTCGCCGGCTCGGTGGTCGTCCACGCGATGGGCGGCTGGCTGGCGCTGCCGGCGGTGCTGCTGCTGGGGGCGCGCCGCAACCGCTACCGGGGCGACGGCTCGCTGAGCGCGCACCCGCCCTCGAACATCCCGTTCCTGGCCCTCGGCGCCTGGGTGCTGTGCGTGGGCTGGTTCGGCTTCAACGTGATGAGCGCGCAGACGATCGACAAGATCTCGGGCCTGGTGGCGGTCAATTCGCTGATGGCGATGGTCGGCGGCACGCTGGTGGCCCTGGCGCTCGGCAGGAACGACCCCGGCTTCGTCTACAACGGGCCGCTGGCGGGCCTGGTGGCGGTCTGCGCGGGCTCCGACCTGATGCACCCGATCGGCGCGCTGGTGGTGGGGGGCGTGGCCGGCGCGATCTTCGTCAAGATGTTCACCCTGACGCAGAACAAATGGAAGATCGACGACGTGCTGGGCGTCTGGCCGCTGCACGGCCTCTGCGGCACCTGGGGCGGCATCGCGGCCGGGATCTTCGGCACCCGGGCGCTGGGCGGCATCGGCGGGGTGAACCTCTGGGCCCAGCTGGTGGGCGTGGCGATCGGGGTCGGCTGGGCGCTGGTGGCCGGCGCCGCGGTCTATGGCGTGCTGCAGGCCACGCTGGGGCTGCGGCTGTCGCAGGAGGAGGAGTACGACGGGGCCGACCTGTCGATCCACCACATCTCGGCCACCCCGGAGCGCGAGGCCAACTGGTAGCCCGCGGTCATCAGGCGGCGAGTGCGGCGCGGACCTTTTCGATCACGCGGACGTAGGGCGCGGCGAAGTTCTCCAGCGGCGCGTCCGGCGCCAGCCAGCTGAAGCTGAACACCAGCCCGTCTTCTTCCGGGCTGCCCATCGCGACATGGTCGAAGCTTTCGGGCAGCGCCTGTTCGCTGCGCATCAGGAACAGGTGCCACAGCTGCGGGTGGCGGCGCTTGTTGCCTTCGACGCCGGCCTCGCAGTCGCGGTCGATGGTGCCCAGCGGCTCCAGCGGCCCCGCATGGTCGATGCCCGACTCTTCCAGCAGTTCGCGCCGCACCGCGTCCTCGGGCGCTTCGCCGGGCTCGACCGTGCCCTTGGGCAGCTGCATGCCGCGGTCCTCCGGGTGGTGGAACACCAGCAGCCGGCCCTGGGCGTCGACCAGGCAGGCGCAGGCCTTGAGGACCGGGCGGGCCCTCACGTTCACCAGGCAACCTTCGCGCTAGGCGCTGCGGTGCGAGCCCCCTTCGGAGCGGCCGTGCGGTGGCTCATGCGCCGGCGAGGGCCGCCTTGACGGCGGCGCTGACCTGGCCCATGTCGGCCTTGCCGGCCAGCTTGGCCTTGACCGCGCCCATCACCTTGCCCATGTCGCCCGGGCCCTTGGCGCCGAGTTCGGCGACGATCGCCTGCACTTCGACCGCCACCTCGTCGGCACTCATGCGCTGAGGCAGGTAGACCTCGAGCACCTTGATCTCGGCCGCTTCCTTGTCGGCCAGGTCGGTGCGCCCGCCCTGGGTGAAGGCGGCGACCGAGTCCTTGCGCTGCTTGACCAGCTTGTCGACGATCGCGACCACCATCGCGTCGTCGAGCTCGATGCGCTCGTCGACTTCCTTCTGCTTGAGGGCGGCGAGCAGCAGGCGGATGGTGCCCAGGCGCTCGGCGTCCTTGGCGCGCATCGCGGTCTTCATGTCTTCGGTGATCTGGTCCTTGAGGCTCATGGCGGGCTTTCTTTGATGAAGCGACAAACAAAAGCCGCGGCAGGGTGTCCCTGGCGCGGCTCGATCCGGATGGAACCGGGCGGTGGCCTGTGGCCAACGCTGCGGGTGCTTAGTACAGCTTCTTGGGCAGCTGCATGCTGCGCACGCGCTTGTAGTGGCGCTTGACGGCCGCGGCCTTCTTGCGCTTGCGCTCGGCGGTCGGCTTTTCGTAGAACTCGCGGGCACGCAGGTCGGTCAGCAGGCCGAGCTTTTCGATGGTGCGCTTGAAGCGGCGCAGGGCGACGTCGAAGGGCTCGTTTTCTTTTACGCGGATGGTGGTCATTTAGGAATCGGTTGGTTCATTTGGCCTGGGGAGATCGAGGCCCCGGGCCGGGGTTCCTCAACTGAAAAATGGGGTGGGCCGTTGAGGGGAGGCCGAAGTTAGCCCGACATTATAGCGTCAGCTTTGGGCTGCGCCACCAGCGCCTGCGCACAGGCGTGCGCACTGGCCCAGGCCCACTGGAAGTTGTAGCCGCCGAGCCAGCCCGTGACATCCACCACCTCGCCGATGAAATAGAGCCCCGGCTGCTTCGACTCCAGGGTCTGGGAGGACAGGTCGCGGGTGTCGACGCCGCCGGCCGTGACTTCAGCCTTCTTGTAGCCCTCGGTGCCGCTGGGCGTGATCTGCCAGCGCGCGATGCGCTCGGCCAGGGCCGCCAGCGCCCGGTCGGCGGCCTCGTTGATCGGGCGCTGCAGGGCGGCGTCCTGGCCGACCCAGGCGTCGGCCAGCCGGGCCGGGACCCAGGCCGCCAGCTCGTTGCCGATGCGCTTGCGCGAGCGCTGCTTGGCTTCGCCCAGCGCGGCCGCGATGTCGGTGCCGGGGGCGAAGTCGATGGTCAGCGGCGCGCCCGGCTTCCAGTAGCTGGAGATCTGCAGCACCCCCGGCCCGGAGAGGCCGCGGTGGGTGAACAGCAGGTCTTCTCGGAAGCTCATGCGCTCCTTCTTGCTGCCGGTCTCGATCTGGACCGGCAGGGCCAGGCCGGCCAGTCCCGCATACGGCTCCCAGGCCTCGCCGCCGAAGGTCATCGGCACCAGGGCCGGCCGTGGCGCGACCACGCGCAGGCCGAACTGGGTGGCGATCCGGTAGCCGAAATCGCTGGCGCCGATCTGCGGGATCGACAGGCCGCCGGTCGCGACCACCAGGCGCGGCGAGCGCACGGTGCCGCGGCCGGTCTGGATCGCATAGCCGCCGACGTCCGACCAAGAGACGGCGCCGACGCTGCAGGGCTGCCAGTGGGTCACGCCGCCGGCCGCGCATTCGGCCAGCAACAGGTCGATGATCTGCTGCGACGGGCCGTCGCAGAACAGCTGGCCCTTGTGCTTCTCGTGGAAGGCGATGCCGTGGCGCTGGACCAGGGCGATGAACTGCTGCGGCGTGTAGCGCGACAGCGCGGAGCGGCAGAAGTTCGGGTTGTCGCCGATGAAGTGGCGCTGCGGCGCGCGCACGTCGAGATCGCGGTTGGTGAAGTTGGCGCGGCCGCCGCCCGAGATGCGGATCTTCTCGGCGATGCGCTCGCCGTGGTCGAGCAGCAGCACCTTCAGGCCGCGCTGGCCTGCCACGCCGGCGCAGAAGAGGCCGGCGGCGCCTGCGCCGATGACGACGACGTCGAAGCTGTCCAACGCGCCGGTCTCAGGTGCCGAAGCGCACCGACGGGACGCCGGCCGCGGCCAGGCCGCGCAGCACGTCGCCGACCACGATCACCGAGGGGCTGGCCATTTCCGCGCCCGCGAGGTCGGCGCGCAGCCGCGCCAGGGTGGTCGCGATGTGGCGCTGCTGCGGCAGGCTGGCGTGCTGGATCACCGCGACCGGGGTGTCGCCGGGCAGGCCGTGCAGCAGCTCGGCCTGGATGTGGGCGACGCCGGCGACACCCATGTAGATCACCAGCGTCAGGCGGGCGTCGCGGGCGGTCGCGGCCAGCTGGCGCCAGTCGGTCGGGTGTTCGCCGGCGGCGTAGCCGGTCTTCGCATGGCCGGTGACGAACACCACGCCCTGGGCGTGGTCGCGGTGGGTCAGCGGCACGCCCAGCGCCGTCACCGCGGCCAGGCCGGCCGTGATGCCGTTGACCACCCGGACCTCGATGCCGTGCTCGCGCAGATGCTCGACTTCCTCGCCGCCGCGGCCGAAGATGAAGGGATCGCCGCCCTTCAGGCGGACCACGGTCTCGCCTTCCTGCACCGCGGTGATCATCAGCCGCTCGATGAAGGCCTGCGGCGTGCTGCGGCAGCCCCCGCGCTTGCCGACGTGGACGACGCGGGCGCCGGGGCGGGCATAGGCCAGGATCTCGTCGTTGACCAGGTCGTCGACCAGCAGCACGGTGGCAGCCTGGATGGCCTTGACCGCCTTGAGGGTCAGCAGCTCGGGGTCGCCGGGACCGGCGCCCACCAGCGTGCAGCTGCCTTGGAGGGAAAGTTGGCTCATGGGATCTCCGCGGTGTGCGTTGTGCGTGTCTCTTGCGCGCGCTGCGCCAGTTGAAGGATGTGCGCCACCTGCTGCGCGATCGCGTCCGGCACCGGCAGTTCGCCCGCCAGCACGCGCCGCGTGTAGTTGGCCGTGGTCTCGACGTCGATCTCGCTCGGCAGGCCGGGCACCTCGGCCTGGGTGCCGGGCTGCTGCGTCTGCAGCTCGATGCGCTGCCCGCGCACGAAGCCGTCGACTTGCGCGGTGCGGCGCGGGTCGGCCGCGCTCTCGCCTTCGAGGCCGCGCGACAGCAGCGCGGTCATCCCGGTGAGCTCGAAGGTGGCGGCCATCGAGCGCGCGTATTCGGGGTGGGTGTAGCTGCCGATCACCACGCAGTCGCCGAGGGCGGGCTGCATGAGCTTGACCACGCTGTGGCCCGGGTTGCGCAGGCCGACCACGCGGCGCACGTCGAGCAGGCGCTTGAGCCCGGGGTTCAGCAGCGCGGTCGGCGCGAACACCGCCTCGCCCTCGGCGATCGGGCGGATCGCCGCCAGCGCCGGCACTTCGAGCGCGGCCAGCACGCTGGAGGCCAGCACCCGGGTCGATTCGGTGGCCGCGCCGTGCACCAGCACCGGCAGCCCCTCGCGCGCCAGCAGCAGCGCCAGCAGCGGCGTCAGCACCGGCAGCCGGCGGGCGCCGTTGTAGCTCGGCAGCACCACCAGCGGCCGATCGGTGGCCGGGAAGCGCGCCAGCCGGGCATGGGTGGCATCGAGGAAGCCGGCCAGCTCCTCGGGCGTCTCGCCCTTGATCCGCATCGCCAGGCAGAAGGCGCCCATCTCGAGGTCGGTGATGCTGCCGTCGAGCACCTGGCCGAACAGGTCCGAGGCCTGTTCGCGGGCGAGCGGCTTCGCGCCGCGGGCGCCGCGGCCGATTTCCTTGATGTAGTGACTGATTCCCATGGGTGCCGGATTGTCCCGCATGCCTTATGCCGGTTGGGCAGTGGGCTTATGCACTGCAACCGCGCGCACCATGCGCTTGAGTTCCGGCAGGCAGGAGCCGCAGTTTGTGCCGCACTTGAGCGCGCCCTGCAGCGCGACCAGGCGCTCGGAGTCCTCGCCCGCGCCGGTCGCCAGCTGCGCCTCGATGGCGGTCTGTGTGATGCCGAAACAACTGCAGATCACCTTGCCGCGCGCCGCCACCCCGGCCGGTGCCGTGGCGCCGGGGCGCAGCAGCTGGCGGCCGTAGGCCTGGGCCGGCAGGCGGTCCTGCAGCAGGGCCTTGATCCAGGCTTCGGCGCGGGTGTCGCCGCCGAGCAGGAAGCCTTCGAGCCGGGCGTCGGCGCCGTCGCGTGCCAGGCGCACGGCGCGCCGCTGGCCGCGCCGGGCATCGGCGTAGCGCAGCGTGTCGGCGCCGCCCAGCGCCAGCAGGCTCTCGATCTGCGCCAGCAAGGCGTCGGGCGGAGCCTCGTGGCCCGCGGCCCGGAACAGGATGCCGGTGCGCTCGGCCGCGCCGCCTTCCAGCGCGCCGCCGGTGCCGAAGGGCACGCAGCTGGCGAAGGGAAAGCGCTGCATCAGCGCCCGCAGCGCAGCGGCGGTGGCCAGCGCCGCATCCGGGGGCAGCCAGGCGGCGGCGAGCAGCGACCAGGGCAGCTCGGCCTTGAGGATCTTGACCGCCGCATGCTTGAGCTCCGGCTGCTTCGAGTCGGGGCAGTAGCTCGGCGTGGTGAGCGCGTTGATGCCCGCCAGCCGCTCGCCGGTGCTCGAACAGCCGCTCAGGTATTCGCCGCCCCAGTGCATCGCGATGAAGGCCTGCGACAGGCCGACCTCGGTGCTGGCCGCCAGCGGCAGCACGATCGAGCCGCGGCGCGAGGTGACATGCACCAGGTCGCCCTCGGCCAGCTGGCGGCGCGCCATGTCCTGCGGATGCAGCTGCACGCTCGGCTCGGCCACGTGGCCGAACAGCCGGCCCAGCGTGCCGGTGCGGCTCATGCCGTGCCACTGGTCGCGCAGCCGGCCGGTGTTGAGCGAGAAGGGATAGCGCGCCTCGCGGGCCTCGGCCACCGGCTTGTAGACCGTGTCGACGAAGCGGGCCCGGCCGTCCGGCGTCGGGAACACGCCGTCTTCGTAGAGCCGCGCGCGGCCCGTGGCCTCGCCCTCGCGCAGCGGCCATTGCAGCGGCGCCGCCTCCAGCATCGCGTAGCTCATGCCGGTGATGTCGAGGTCGCGCCCGCGGGTGCTCTCGCGGTGCTCGTTCCAGACCGACTCGGCGTCGGCGTAGGGGAAGAGGGTGGCCGGGAGGCCGGCCCGCGCGAGCCGCGCTTCGAGCCGGCGCGCGAAATCCACGCCGATCGCCCAGTCGCCGCGCGCCTGGCCCGGCGCCGCCACCGCCTGGCGCACGCGCGAGATCCGGCGTTCGCTGTTGGTGACCGTGCCTTCCTTCTCGCCCCAAGTGGTGGCCGGCAGCAGCAGGTCGGCGTAGTCGCAGGTCGCGGTGGTCGAGAAGGCTTCCTGCACCACCACGAACTCGCAGCGCTGCAGCGCGCGGCGCACGGTGGCCTGGTCGGGCATCGACTGCGCCGGGTTGGTGCAGGCGATCCAGAGCGCGCGGATCTCGCCATCGGCCGCGGCCTGGAACATCTCGACCGCGGTCTTGCCCGGCTTCTGGGGGACCTCGGGCACGCCCCAGAGCGCCGCGACTTCGGCGCGGTGCGCGGGGTTCGCGAGGTCGCGGTGCGCCGACAGCAGGTTGGCCAGTCCGCCGACTTCGCGGCCGCCCATCGCGTTGGGCTGGCCGGTCAGCGAGAACGGGCCGGCGCCGGGCTTGCCGATCTGCGCCGTCGCCAGGTGCAGGTTGATCAGCGCCGCATTCTTGGCCGTGCCCGATGACGACTGGTTGAGGCCCTGGCAGTACAGGCTCAGCGTGGCCGCCGAGGTCGCGAACAGGCGCGCGGCCTGCAGCAGGTCGTCCTTGGTGATGCCGCAGACCTGCGCTACGTGCTCGGGCGTGCAGTCGCGCACCGTGGCCTTCAGGGCGTCGAAGCCGCTGGTGTGCTCGGCGATGTAGCGGGCGTCGGTCCAGCCTTCCCACAGCATCAGGTGCAGCATGCCGTTGAACAGCATCACGTCGGTGCCGGGCTGGATCGGCAGGAACAGGTCGGCGATGTCCGCCGTGTCGGTGCGGCGGGGATCGGCCACGATGATCTTGAGCGCCGGGTTGGCGGCCTTCGCGTCCTCGATGCGGCGGAACAGGATCGGATGCGCCCAGGCCGCGTTGCTGCCGACGATGAACAGGCAGTCGGCGAACTTGAGATCGTCGTAGCAGGCCGGCGGCGCGTCGGCGCCCAGCGTCTGCTTGTAGCCGGCCACCGCGCTGCTCATGCACAGGCGCGAGTTGGTGTCGATGTTGTTGGTGCCGATCAGGCCCTTGGCCAGCTTGTTGAAGACGTAGTAGTCCTCGGTCAGCAGCTGGCCCGAGACATAGAAGCCGACGGCGTCCGGGCCGTGGTCGCGGATCACCTGGGCGAACTTCCGGGCGGCGAGGTCGAGCGCGCCGTCCCAGTCGATCGGCTCGGGCGCCGCGCCTCGGGTGGCGCGCTGCAGGGGCCGCAGCAGGCGCGTCTGCATAGTGACCGCGGCGCTGGCCGTGAGGTGCAGGGTCGAGCCCTTGGTGCACAGGCGGCCGAAGTTGGCGGGATGCGCGGGGTCGCCGCGCACACCCGTGATCTGCGCGCCATCGGATTCGATGATCACGCCGCAACCGACGCCACAGTAAGGGCAGGTGGAGCGTGTTTCGTTCATGGTGTTCCTCAAGCTGCGACCGGGCGTTTCGGGCCGGCGACCGGGCGTTCGAGCTCGGTGGCATGGCCGGCCAACTCCGTGCTGTCCAGGTGCACCACGCCGTCCGCCACCTTGACCGCGAAGCGCGGCGTGCAGCCTTCGTCGGGCGACTTCGCGCAGCCGTCGTCGAGCCCGATCGCCCAGTTGTGCAGCGGGCAGGCCACGCTGGTGCCGAAGACGATGCCCTGGCTCAGCGGGCCGCCCTTGTGGGGGCAGCGGTCGAGCAGGGCGAAGACCTGGTCGTCGGCATTGCGGAACACCGCGACGTCGATGCCCGCGGGCCGCGCCACGCGCCGTGCGCCCAGCACCGGGATGTCGTCGACCCGGCAGATGGCTGTCCATTGGTTCATGGTCGTGCTCCCTGTCAAACGGTCTGCGCCGGCGCGCCGACCACCGCCACCGGCGTGAACTGACGGACGTCGACCGAGGCCTGGCTCGACGCGAACCACGGATCGGGTTCGCCGTCGAGCGCGAACTGCAGCCGTTCCCACAGTGCCTTGCGGCCCTCGGCGTCCTCGAGGATCCGCCTCTTCACGTGGTCGAGGCCGACCCGTCCGATGTAGTGCACCGTGCGCTCCAGGTACCAGCCCTCCTCGCGATAGAGCTGAAGGAAGGCGCCGGCGTGCGCCATCACTTCCTCGGCGCTCTTCACCTTGACCAGGAAGTGCGCCACCTCGGTCTTGATGCCGCCGTTGCCGCCGACATAGATCTCCCAGCCCGAGTCGACGCCGATCACGCCGACGTCCTTGATGCCCGACTCGGCGCAGTTGCGCGGGCAGCCCGAGACCGCCAGCTTGACCTTGTGCGGCGAATACATCGCCCACAGCGCGCGTTCCAGGTCCTTGCCCAGCTGGGTCGAGTCCTGGGTGCCGAAGCGGCACCACTCGCTGCCGACGCAGGTCTTCACCGTGCGCAGCGACTTGGCGTAGGCAAAGCCCGAGGGCATGCCGATGTCCTTCCAGACGTTCTCCAGGTCCTCCTTCTTCACGCCCAGCAGGTCGATGCGCTGGCCGCCCGTGACCTTGACGGTCGGGATCTTGTATTTGTCGGCCGCATCCGCGATGCGGCGCAGCTCGTCGGGCGTGGTGTGGCCGCCCCACATGCGCGGGATCACCGAGTAGGTGCCGTCCTTCTGGATGTTGGCGTGGCTGCGCTCGTTGATGAAGCGGCTCTGCGGATCGTCCTTGGCTTCCTTCGGCCAGGTCGAGATCAGGTAGTAGTTGACGGCCGGGCGGCAGCTGGCACAGCCGTTGGGCGTGCGCCAGCCGAGATTGCGGTAGACCTCGTCGTGCGTCAGGTAGTGCGCCTTGCGGATCGCATCGCGCACGTCCTGGTGGCTGACGTCGGTGCAGGCGCAGACCGCCTTCTTCTTCGGCGTGGCCGAGTAGTCGCCGCCGGCCGTGAACATCAGGATCTGCTCGACCAGCCCGGTGCACGAGCCGCACGACGCGCTGGCCTTGGTGTGCTTCTTGACCTCTTCGAGGGTGAACAGGCCGCGGTCCTTGATCGCCTTGCAGATGGTGCCCTTGTTGACGCCATTGCAGCCGCAGACCTCGGCATCGTCGGGCATCGAGGCGGCCTTGCTGTGGCCTTCGTGGCCGGTGTCGCCGATGTTCGATTCGCCGAACATCAGCTTGTCGCGGATGTCGTGCACGCTGCGGCCGTCGCGCAAGAGCTTGAAGTACCAGCTGCCGTCGACCGTGTCGCCGTAGAGGCAGGCGCCGACCAGCTTGTCGTCCTTGATCACCAGCTTCTTGTAGACGCCGCCGAAGGGGTCGCTCATGACGATTTCTTCCGTGCCGTCGCCGCCCATGAACTCGCCGGCCGAGAACAGGTCGATGCCCGTGACCTTGAGCTTGGTCGAGGTCAGCGAGCCCAGGTAGCGGCCGATGCCGAACTGCGCCAGGTGGTTGGCCGCCACCTTGGCCTGCTCGAACAGTGGCGCCACCAGGCCGTAGGCGATGCCGCGGTGCGCCGCGCATTCGCCGACCGAATAGATCCGGGCGTCGGTCACGGTCTGCATGGTGTCGCTCACCACGATGCCGCGGTTGACGTGCAGCCGGGCGCGCTCGGCCAACTCGGTGTTGGGCCGGATGCCGACCGCCATCACGACCAGGTCGGCCGCCACTTCGGTGCCGTCCTTGAAGCGGATGGCCTTGACCCGGCCGTCCTCGCCGCCGATCAGGTCCTGCGTCTGCGCACCCATCAGGAACTTCAGCCCGCGATCTTCCAGCGACTTCTGCAACAGCTTGCCGGCCACGTCGTCGAGCTGGCGCTCCATCAGCCAGGGCATCACGTGGACCACGGTCACGGTCATGCCGCGCAGCATCAGGCCGTTGGCCGCCTCCAGCCCCAGCAGGCCGCCGCCGATCACCACCGCGTTCTTGTGGGTGCGGGCGGTCTCGATCATGTAGTCGGTGTCGGCGATGTCGCGGTAGGCGATCACGCCCTTCAGGTCGCGGCCGGGCACCGGCAGCATGAAAGGGTTGGAGCCGGTGCACAGCAGCAGCCGGTCGTACGCGGCCTCGGTGCCGTCGTCGGCGCGCACGATGCGCTTGACGCGGTCGATCTCGACCACCTTCTTGCCGGCATGCAGCGTGATGTGGTTGTCGGCATACCACTCCCACGAATTCAGCACGATCTCGTCCACCGTCTGTTCGCCGGCCAGCACCGGCGACAGCAGGATGCGGTTGTAGTTCGGGTGCGGCTCCGCACCGAACACGGTGATGTCGTAGAGCTCGGGCTCGATCTTGAGCAGTTCCTCGAGCGTGCGCACGCCGGCCATGCCGTTGCCGACCATCACGAGTTTCATTTTCTTCATGGGGTGGACCTTTCGTGGATTCGAATCAAGCGGGCGGCCCGCGGCGCGCGTGGAGAATCGCGCCATGAGCTTTGAAGTGGACATCGGCTACAGCAGCCAGCGCGGGCCGCGCGACGTCAACGAGGACTTCGCCGGCACCGTGCATGCGCCGCCCGGCGAGGAGGCGCGCGGGCTGATCGCCGCCATCGCCGACGGCGTGTCCACCGGCGGCCACGGGCTGGAGGCGGCGCAGACCACCGTGATGGGCCTCTTGGCCGACTACTTCGCGACGCCCGACACCTGGGAGCCGACCGCGGCCCTGGACCGGCTGATCGGCGCCCAGAACGCCTGGCTGGCCGACCACAACCGGCGCCGGCAGGGCGGCGGCACCGCGCTCACCACCTTGACCGCGCTGGTCTTGCACGGCCAGAGCTACACGCTGGCGCACGTCGGCGACACGCGCGCCTGGCAGGTGCGCGAGGCCGGCGAGCCGGCCGTGCCGCTGACCCAGGACCACGCCTTCGAGCATCCGGACCTGCGCAGCCGCCTGACCCGGGCGATCGGCCTCGACGACCAGGTGCGGGTCGACTACGCGCAGGGCGAGGTCCGGGTCGGCGATTGCTTCGTGCTGACCTCCGACGGCGTGCATGGCGCACTCAAGGCGCCGCAGCTGGCGCGCTTCGCGCTGCAGGGCACGGCGCTGCAGGCCAGCGAGGCGCTGGTGCGGGCGGCGCTGGCGGCCGGCTCGCGCGACAACGCCACCGCGCTGGTGATCCGCGTCGTCGGCCTCGATGCGCGCCAGCTCGACGACGAGCTGGGCGACGTGCGCCGGCTGGCGCCGCCGCCGGCGCTGAAGGTGGGCGACCTGCTCGACGGCTACGCCATCACGGCGCGGGTGGCCGACACCGGCGTGCACCTGCTCTACCAGGCGCGCCATCCCGTCACGCGGGAGCTGGTCGCGGTCAAGACCCTGCACCCCTCCCGCGCCGGCGATCCCGAGGAGCGCGCCATGCTGGCGCACGAGGCCTGGCTGGGGCTGCGCGTCAGCGCCCGCGCCGACAGCGGCTTCGTCCGCGTCCATGAACGCGCCGTGGACGCCAGCGCGCTCTACGTGGTGTTCGACTGGCATGGCGGCCGCACGCTCGAACAGCTGCAGAAGGCCGGCCCGCGCGGCGCCGCGGCCGAGGTGATCGGGGCGGCCATCGCGATCGCCAAGGCCTTGGGCCGGCTGCACCGGCAGGGGGTGGTGCACCGCGACATCAAGCCCGCCAACCTGCACCTGGGCGAGGACGGCCGCTGGCGCATCCTCGACCTCGGCGTCGCGCTGTCCGGGCGCGAGGGCGAGGCCCAGCGCGAGCTGCATGCCGGCACGCCGAGCTACATCAATCCCGAGCAGTGGCAGGGTGCCAGCGCCGATGCCGGCAGCGACCTGTTCGCGCTCGGCGTCACGCTCTATCAGTGGCTGGCGGGGCGCCTGCCCTATGGCGAGATCGAGCCCTACCAGCTGGCGCGCTACCGGCGCGACCCGGCCGCGCTCTCGCGCCTCCGGCCTGACCTGCCGGTCTGGCTCGACCACCTGGTGTGCAAGGCGGTGGCGCGCGATCCGCGCCACCGCTTCGAGACCGCCGAGGAACTGCTGCTGGCGCTGGAGCGCGGCGCGTCGCGCCCCGTCGGTCCGCCCGGCCACACGCCGCTGATCCGCCGCGATCCGGCCGCGCTCGTCAAGATCGCGCTGGCCGTGTCGCTGCTGCTCAACGCACTGCTCGTGCTGTGGCTGCTCTTCTTGCCGCGTTGACATGATGGGTGGCCTCTTCAGCGCTGGCGCGCCGTCTTGCGCGGGGCGGCGTACTTGACCGCCGAGGGTGCGGGCGCGGTCCGCGCACGACCGCCTTTTTCGGCCCAGGTGCGGGTCCAGCGGATCTGCATCACGCGCATCACGCCGAGCATCACCAGCGACAGCAGCGCGAAGAAGACGAAGCCCCAGGTGTAGCTGCCGAGGTACTGCTTCGAAAGCCCCATCGCATTGGGCACCAGGCCGCCGCCGAGGGCACCGATCTCGCCGATCATCGAGCCCGCCACCGCGGTGCTGGCCGGCCAGCGCAGCGGCACCAGCTGGAACAGCGCGCCGTTGCCCGCGCCCAGGGCCGCGAAGCAGGCGATCAGCAGCAGCGTGGTGAGCACCAGCGAGGACGACGAGATGCCCACCAGCACCAGCCCGCCGGCCACCACCGTCAGCACCAGGGTCAGCGTGTTGACGCCGCCCCAGCGGTCGGAGATCCAGCCGCCGACGATGCGCACCGCGGCGCCCATGAAGGCGGCCAGCATGGTCAGCTGCCCCGCCTGCACCTTGCTGACGCCGAACTGGTCGTAGTAGTAGGACGGCAGGAAGGTCGTCAGGCCGATGAAGCCGCCGAAAGTCACGCCGTAGATCAGGCTGAAGACCCAGCCGTCCTTCTCGAACAGGCAGGCGATGTGCTCGCGGAAGCTGGCATGGCTGTCGATGTCCGGCGGCTCTTTCGCGAACAGGATCATCACGATCATCGGCAGCAGGATGGCGCCGGCGGCGACGCCGTACACCGCCTGCCAGCCCAGCCACTGGGCCAGCGGCGGCGCCACCAGCACCGAGACCGCGGTGCCGACATTGCCGGCGCCGACCAGGCCCATCGCCAGGCCCTTGTGCTGCGGCGGGAACCAGCCCGAGCCGAGCGACAGGGCGACGCCGAAGCTGGCGCCGGCGATGCCCAGCAGCACGCCCATCGCGAGCAGGTCGTTGAAGCTCTTGACGAAGAAGAAGCCGAACAGCATCGCCACCGCGATCAGGCCCATCTCGACCAGCGTCGCGTTCTTGCGGCCGATGTACTGCGACAGGATGCCGAGCGGAAAGCGCATCAGCGCCCCGGCGATGATCGGCACCGAGAGCATCAGCCCCTTCTGCGCCGGCGAGAGATCGAAGGTCTCGCCGATGAAGGGCGCCATGGCGCCGTTCAGCACCCAGATGCAGCACGAGAAGGAAAAATAGAGGAAGGCCGCGAACAGCGTCGGGCCGTGGCCTGTTTTCAGAAACGTCTTGAAGCTGGTCATGGCAGTCCATGGGAAATGCCGCGGCCCGGCCGGGAGCGGGCCGTGTCGTCGGGCGGGGTGGGGGAGGTGTGGGTGTGTCCGGCCTTGTCACGGCCGGACGGCGGGCAGGAACCTGCCGCTTCACCAAAGCGGTGCTTCGTTACACCGCACCCTGAATGACGCAAAAGACGTGCCAGTAACTTGAGCTTCCGCTGGCCTATGCTGTGCACCTGTTTCCGATTGCGACCGTGACCCGATTCCTCGTTGTTCCTCCTCCCGAAAGCGTGGCCGATGCGCGGCCCGCCGCCTTCGAACAGGCGCTGGCCCACGGTTTCGTCGCGGTCGACTGCGGCGATCTGGTGCGCCAGGTCGAGGCGTCGGCACCACGACAGGTCCTGGTCTGGCTGCCGGGCCCGGTGCCTGAACCGGTGCTCGAAGCGCTGCGGACTTGGGCGGGCCTGCCGCCCTGCGCCCTCGGGCTCGTCAGCGCGCCGCTCGACGACGCCGCCCACGCGCAGCTGGTGGCGCTCGGCGTGCACGCCTGGACGCCGGTCGACCGCATCGACGCGCCGGCCCTGGCAGCGCTGCAGGCGCGTGCCGACGCCCGCTGGCAGCGCGAGGCCGCGCTGCGCACCGAACTGGATGCGCTTCGCACCCGTCTCGATGAGCGCAAGTGGGTGGACCGCGCCAAGGGCCTGCTGATGTCGGCCCGCGGCATCGGCGAGGACGAGGCCTTCGGCCTGCTGCGGGGCGCCGCGATGCATGCCAACCTGCGGCTGGGCGAAGTCTCGCGCTCGGTGCTCGAGGCCGCGCAGTGGGCCGATGCGATCAACCGCGCCGGCCAGCTGCGCATGCTGTCGCAGCGGCTGGTTCGGGTCGCGGCGCAGGCCCTGGCCGGCATCGACGTGCGGCGGGCCCGGGTGCTGCGCACCCAGTCCACCGAGCGGGTGAAGCACAACCTGGATCATCTCGCCACCCTGGCGCTCGGCGTCCCCGCCAGCGCGGCGCTGGACCGCGTGCGCAGCGCCTGGCAGGAACTGGAGACGGCCCTCGCGGCGCGGGGGGCGGCGCCGGCACTCGCGGCCGTCGATGCCCGGGCCGAAGCCCTGCTGCTGGCCGCCGAAGCCCTGACCGAAGCGCTCGAGGCCTCCGGCGCACGGCGGGCACTGCGGATCGTCAACCTCTGTGGCCGGCAGCGCATGCGCGCGCAGCGGCTGGCCAAGGAGGCGCTGCTGGCGGCGCCATCGCAGGAGCGGATGGCCGCGACCATGGACGAATTCGAGGCCGCATTGCGGGAGCTCGAAGCCGCGCCGCTGAGCTCGCCCGAGATCCGGGCGGCGCTGGCGGTCGCGCGCGACGAATGGCTGCACCTCATGCGCGGCGTGCGCGCCCTCGACAGCGCCGAGGGCCGGGCGTCGCTGGTGCGCGCCAGCGACGCGCTGGTCGACACCTTCGAGCAGCTGACCGCCGCGTACGAGCACAGCCTGCAGGTGATCATGTCCTGACGCCCGGTGCGCGAAAGTGCGTGGGCCGGCGCTCAGGCGGCGACTTTTTCGACGTGCGCTTGGCGCGTGTAGAGGAAATCGATCACGGCCTTGCGCGCATGCACGTAGACCGGGTCCTCGGCCAGCGCCACGCGGTTGCGCGGCCGCGGGATGTCGACCGCCAGCACCTCGCCGATGGTGGCGGCCGGGCCGTTGGTCAGCATCACGATGCGGTCCGACAGCAGCACCGCCTCGTCGACGTCGTGCGTCACCATGACCACCGTGCTGCGGGTCTTCTGCACGATCGCCAGCAGCTCGTCCTGCAGCTTGGCGCGGGTCAGCGCATCGAGGGCGCCGAAGGGCTCGTCCATCAGCAGCACCTTGGGCTCCATCGACAGCGCCCGCGCGATGCCCACGCGCTGCTTCATGCCGCCCGAGATCTCGCCGGGCCGCTTCTGCGCCGCCGGCGTGAGGCCGACCAGCGCCAGCGCCGCCTCGGTGCGGGCCTTGAGCTGCGCCTTGTTCTCGCTCGCCGCGAACACCCGCTCGACCGCCAGGTAGACGTTCTCGTGGCAGGTCAGCCAGGGCAGCAGCGAGTGGTTCTGGAACACCACCGCGCGCTCCGGCCCGGGGCCCTTGATCTCGCGGTTGGCGCACAGCAGCACGCCCTGGGTCGGCGTGGTCAGGCCGGCGATCAGGTTCAGCAGTGTCGACTTGCCGCAGCCCGAGTGGCCGATCAGCGTGATGAACTCGCCCTTGGCCACGTTCAGGTTGACGTCGCGCAGCGCCAGGAAGCTGCCCTTGGCGGTCTTGAAGCGCTGTTCGACGCCTTCGATCGCGATGTACTTGCTGTCGTCATTCATGACTTCACCTCTTCGAACGTGAACGCGGTGGCGACCTTGACGAGCGCGAACTCGAGCACCAGGCCGACGATGCCGATGACGAAGATCGCGATGATGATGTTGGCGACGTTGAGGTTGTTCCACTCGTCCCAGACCCAGAAGCCGATGCCGACGCCGCCGGTCAGCATCTCGGCCGCGACGATCACCAGCCAGGCGGTGCCGACCGCCAGCCGCACGCCGGTCAGCATGTAG
Organism: Variovorax davisae; assembly: GCF_030316845.1. Lineage (GTDB taxonomy): Bacteria > Pseudomonadota > Gammaproteobacteria > Burkholderiales > Burkholderiaceae_C > Variovorax > Variovorax davisae. The sequence goes on along the minus strand of NZ_JASZYS010000016.1, from coordinate 159,239 downwards.
GGCAGCACGGCGGGGAACAGGATCTTGGTGAAGATCTTCCATTCGCTGAGGTTCAGCACCCGGGCGACGTTCATGTAGTCGCTCGGCACGCGCTGCACGCCGACCGCGGTGTTGATGATCATCGGCCAGATCGAGCAGATGAAGATGGTCCAGATCGCGGCCGGGTTGGCGCCCTTGAACACCAGCAGGCCGATCGGCAGCCAGGCCAGCGGCGACACCGGCCGCAAGAGGCTGATCAGCGGATTGAACATGCGCGACAGGAACTCGAAGCGCCCGATCGCGAAGCCCGCCGGGATGCCGACCGCGGCCGCCAGGCCGAAGCCCAGCGCCACCCGCTGCAGCGACGAGAGCACGTTCCAGCCCACGCCCTGGTCGTTCGGGCCCTTGCTGTAGAACGGATCGCTGAACACCGTGAGCGCCTGCTGCCAGGTCTGGAGCGGCGAGGGGAAGCCGGTGGTGCTCTTGAGCGCCACCAGTTCCCAGACCAGCACCAGCAGGGCGAAGCCGAGCACCGGCGGCAGCACACGCAGCCACAAGGCGCGGAAGTCGCGCGGCATGCGCGGCGTGGGCTCGACCGCGGCCGGCGTGGCCACCGGCCTTGCGGCCTGGGCTTGGACCTTGGCGGCCGGCAGCACCGGCTTGGCCTCGAGGGGGGAATGAAAGACGGCACTGACCATGGCGGGCTCCTCAGGCGTTGACCTTGAACGACTCGGCGTACTGCTTCGGGTTCTTGCCGTCCCAGACGACGCCGTCGAACAGCTTGCTGCTGCGCATCGTGTCCTTCGGCACCGGGGTCTTGGTGGCGGCGGCGGCCTGCTTGTAGATGTCGATCTGGTTGATCTGCGTCGCCACCTGCAGGTAGTCCGGGTGTTCCTTGAGCAGGCCCCAGCGCTTGTGCTGCGTGAGGAACCACATGCCGTCCGACAGGTACGGGAAGCTGACCGCGCCGTCGGCGTAGAACTTCATGTGGTTCGGGTCGTCCCAGTTCTTGCCGAGGCCGTTGGTGTAGCGGCCCAGGATGCGCTGGTTGATCGCGTCCACGCTGGTGTTGACGTAGCTCTTGTCGGCGATGGTCTCGGCCATCTTGTTCTTGTTCTGCAGGCCGGTGTCGATCCACTTGCCGGCCTCGAGGATCGCGGCGGTCACGGCGCGGGCGGTGTTCGGATACTTCTTCACGAAGTCGCCGGTGGTGCCGAGCACCTTCTCGGGGTGGTCCTTCCAGATGTCCTGGGTGGTGATCGCGGTGATGCCGATGCCGTCCATGATCGCGCGCTGGCCCCAGGGCTCGCCGACGCAGTAGCCGTCCATGTTGCCCACCCGCATGTTGGCCACCATCTGCGGCGGCGGCACGGTGATGACCTTGGCGTCCTTCAGCGGGTTGATGCCGTTGGCCGCCATCCAGTAGTACAGCCACATCGCGTGGGTGCCGGTGGGGAAGGTCTGGGCGAAGGTGTATTCCGCCTTCTCCTTGCCCATCACCTTGGCCAGCGAGGCGCCGTCGACCGCACCCTTGTCGGCCAGCTTCTTCGACAGCGTGATCGCCTGGCCGTTGTTGTTGAGGGTCATGAGCACCGCCATGTCCTTCTTCGGGCCGCCGATGCCCAGGTGGACGCCGTAGACCAGGCCGTACAGCACGTGGGCGAAGTCCAGCTCGCCGTTCACCAGCTTGTCGCGCACGCCGGCCCAGCTGGCCTCCTTGCTCGGCACGATCTTGACGCCGTACTTCCTGTCGATGCCGAGCACCGAGGCCATCACGACGCTGGCGCAGTCGGTCAGCGGGATGAAGCCGATCTTGACTTCTTCCTTCTCGGGCTTGTCCGAGCCCTGGGCCCAGACGGCGGCGCGCAGCGCGGGGTCGAGCCCGACCACGCCCGCGGCGGCGGCCTGCAGCACTCGGCGGCGACTCAGTGTGGGTTTCAGCGCATCGGTCATGGGTCGTACTCCGGGAAGTGAAAAACGGTTCGCAAAAACAAAAAAGGCGCCCTCACCACGCCCGGGCCGCTCGAAAACGAGCCCCTGCGGGATAAGGACGCCTTTGTCCGGTTCGGTGGCCGCACCCGCCGTTGGATGCCGCCTGCCTGAAGACCTTCGTCGGTCTATGGGCTGGGAGACAGCAAGCGGCGTGCCAAGGCTCGATCGCTATGAAAAGAGGAGCGTCGAGTCCCCGTCAACGCTTGCCAAGACGTGGATTCGGCAGGAACACCCGGGGCCAGGCCGCGCTTGTGCAGTGCACCATTGCGGGCCGGCGATGCACTCAGGACGCCTTGTCGGCGGGCAGGTACTCGGCCATCGCGAGCACCGATTCGGCGACCTCGACCAGGCGCCGGCCCTGGTTCATCGCGGTCTGGCGCAGCATTTTGTGGGCCTCCTCCTCGCGGATGCGGCGATGCGCCATCAGCAGTCCCTTGGCGCGCTCGACCAGCTTGCGCTCGTTGAGGGCGGCGCGCACGGTGTCGAGTTCGTCGCCCATCGCCTGCAGCCGGCGCGACTGCTCCTGCACCATGTCGAGGATCGAACGCTCGAGCTGCCGGCCGTAGGGCGCGCCGCTGGCCGGCGCGGCATCCGGCGTCGCCGGCGCGTCCAGAAAGAAATCCGCCGCCGCGCCGCGCTCGCCCTGCAGGCTGGCCAGCAGCGCCTCGTGGGCCTGCAGCTCGCCGCGGGCCTGCGTGGTCTTGTGCAGGCAAAGCTGGCGCAGGTCGGCCCCCAGCCGCTCCTCGACCGCCTGCATGGCGTCGATGCGGCGGGTGCAGCAGTCGAACCAGGCCTGGCTCAGCTCGCTGTCGAGCGCCACGCCGGCTGGCGCCGCGCAGGCGATGCGGCGCAGCCGCTCCAGTTCGGCCAGTTGGGCTGCCGCCTGGACCGCCCCCCAGAGCTCGGCCAGGGCGGGCGCAGCGAAGTCGGCGAACAGGGCGAAGCAATGCTCCTGCGAGGCGATCAGGTGCAGCCATTGCTGCTGGCGCGCGCCGTCGTTGCGGCCCGAGGCGAAGGCCGCGGCGCCGCAGGCCCGCTCCTGGCCCGCGAACTCCTTGCCCTGCATGAAGTTGAACAGCGCGACCAGGAGGCGCGAGATCTCCGGGTCGGTCGCGCCGTCGGCGGCCTCGAACACGACCGCGATCAGGCCCGCGATCAGCTTGCCGAAGGCGGCGGTCGACTGCGCGGCGTCGATGGCCAGCGCGCCGATGCGATGGCGCAGGCCGGGCAGGGCGTCCATCCCCGGCAGCACCCAGGCGATGCGGCTGAACAGCCGCGCCCCGTTGCCGATCCGGCCATCGGCGGCGTCGAGCTGGTCGAAGGCCAGGCGCACGGCCTGCTCCAGCCGCAGGCATTCGGCGATCTGGGCGTCGCGCTGGGCCGCGAAGCGCTGGCCGCGCGACGCCAGCAGCACGTTCGAGATGCCGCGCTCGCGCTGCAGGGCATGCACCAGCCGGCCGATCGTCGCCACCAGCGCGCTGGTGCGCGCGAGCTGCTCCAGCTCGTCGATTTCGCAGCGCAGCGCGCCGACCAGGAAGCTCAATCCGGATTTCATCGTGGTGTTCTCGAGGCCCGGAGGCCGTTCCAGGGGATTGCAGCAACATCCGTGCCCCGGAACAGGGCGCCGCCTACACTCGACGGATGCATGTACTGGGAATCGAATCCTCTTGCGATGAAACCGGCGTGGCGCTGGTCGAGACCGCGGACGGCGGCCTGCCGCGCCTGGCCGCGCACGCGCTGCACAGCCAGATCGCCATGCACCAGGCCTACGGCGGCGTGGTGCCCGAACTGGCGAGCCGCGACCACATCCGCCGGGTCCTGCCGCTGACCGAGGCGGTGTTCGAGGAGGCTGGCCGGCGCCTGTCCGACGTCGACGTCGTCGCCTACACCCGCGGCCCCGGACTGGCGGGTGCGCTGCTGGTCGGTGCCGGCGTGGCCTGCGCGCTCGGCGCGGCGCTCGACAAGCCGGTGCTCGGCGTGCACCACCTCGAAGGCCACCTGCTGTCGCCGTTCCTGAGCGCCGACCCGCCCGAATTCCCCTTCGTCGCGCTGCTGGTGTCGGGCGGCCACACGCAGCTGATGCGGGTCGACGGGGTCGGGCGCTACGCGCTGCTCGGCGAAACCATCGACGACGCCGCCGGCGAGGCCTTCGACAAGAGCGCCAAGCTGATGGGCCTGCCTTATCCCGGCGGCCCCTGGCTCGCCAAGCTGGCGGAGCAGGGCGATGCCGAGGCCTTCAAGCTGCCGCGCCCGCTGCTGCACAGCGGCAACCTGGACTTTTCCTTCGCCGGGCTGAAGACCGCGGTCCTGACCCAGGCCAAGAAGCTCGGCGACCAGCTGGAGGCCCGCAAGCCCGACCTGGCCGCCTCCACGCAGGCCGCGATCGTCGAGGTGTTGCTCAAGAAGTCATTGGCGGCGATCGCGCAGACCGGGCTCGACCGCTTCGTGGTCGCCGGCGGGGTGGGGGCCAACCGCCTGCTGCGCCAGCAGCTCGATGCCGCCTGCGCGCAGCGCGGCGTGCGCGTGCACTATCCGGAGCTGCACCTGTGCACCGACAACGGCGCGATGATCGCGATGGCGGCGGCGATGCGGCTGCAGGCCGGCGTCCAGGCGCCGACCGCGCACTACGCCTTCGACGTCAGGCCGCGATGGCCATTGGCGTCGCCTGCGGACGCCTGAACTCGCTGCGCGCCATCGACGGCAGCGGCAGCACGTCGAGCATCTTGCGCCACAGCTGCGACCATTGCGGCCAGTCGTGGCCGCCTTCGGTGGTGAAGACGTGGCCGGACGGCAGCGCATCGGCCAGCAGCTGGTGGTTGGAGGCAAAGCGATCGCTGAGCCCGTAGCCCAGGTACAGCGGCGGCAGCTGGGCGGCCTTCTGCGGCGAGGTGTACTGCTGCAGCCAGGGCCACAGCTTGCGGTCGACTTCCTCGTCTGGCGGCGGCCCCTCGGGCGCCTTCCAGGCCCGCAGGCCGCCGGCCTTGTGGATCTCGGCGCCGATCGGCCGCCGGCCCAGGTAGGGCGCCAGGGCGACGATGCCGTCGACCGCACCGGGCTTCGCCAGTTCGTGGATCAATGCGCCGAAGCCGCCGATCGAGATGCCCACCAGCCAGATCGACCGGTAGCCCAGCGCGCGCTGCGGCTGCAGCACGTCGTGGTGCAGCCGCTCGATGAAGGTCTGGTCGTAGTAGTAGGAGACGTCGGCGTCCACCAGCAGGGCGTCGGCCGCGAACTCGCGTTCCCGGACGGCGTGGACGAAGCCCTCGCGCTCGAACTCCTCGGGCTTCAGAAAAGCGCCGGGCAGGAAGACCAGCAGGGTATCGGCCCGGGCGTCGTTCTTGGCAAACTTCAAGTGCGTTTTCATGGCGCTTCGTCGGGCGCCCGCCACCTGCTGCCACCGCAGAACTCGAGGATTCGGACGCTAATTAAGAAGAAAGCATTGAAAAAGACGTCACAGAACGTGACGTATTTGGCACTTATTGTGAGCCAGATTTATGACAAGGCCAGCAACAGAAAGTTACTGACCTGTCCAGTCAGGGGTATTGCGCCCGGGCCGAACCGGGCGCATGCACCTGGAAATCAGTTGATCGCGAGCTGTGCGACGTTGCTCACCGGCACCAGCTTGCCGAGCTTCAGGCTCAGCACGCCGTTCTCGAGCTTGGCTTCGCTGGCGGCGACGTCGATGTCCTGGGGCAGCTCGTAGGCGGCCTTGATCTGGCGCTTGGCCTCGGTCTTGCTCTCGATGCGGACCACGGCGCCTTCGATGCCGATCGTCAGGTCGTCGCGCGACAGGCCGGGCACGTCGAGCGTGAGGGTCCAGGTCTTGTCGTCCTGCTCGACGTTGAGCGAGCGCTGCGCACCCGAGAAGGCCTGGTCGACGAAGCGCTCGAGGCTGCGGTCATAGGTGCGCGGAACGAAGCGGGCGGTGCGGACTGCGGGGGCGAAAAACATGATGAAGCTCCTGGGCTGAGTGATGACTTCCGGGACAAGAATGTGTGTCCCTTACACTGCGCGGCGTTCAACAAGACAAGTGCCGCATGCCATCGCATCTAGGCGCTGCCACAGGGGATTCAAGACAATGCCTTCCAACTTTATTTGGCGTCGACACGCCTTGAAATTGGCCGCTCTGGCGCTATGCGCGCCGGCCCTCCCGGCGACCCTGGCGCAATCGGCGCCGCCGATCCGGCTGGCCCTGATCGAAAGCATGAGCGGCCCATTCGCCAACACCGGGGAGGCCGTGTTCCGCAACCTGCTGTGGGCGGTCGAGCGGGTCAATGCCCGCGGCGGCGTCAAGCTGCCGGGCGGCGCCCGCATGCTGCAGCTCGACCGCTACGACAGCAAGGGCCAGAACGAGGAAGCCCTGTCTGCCCTGCGCGCCGCGATGGACGACGGCGCGCGCATCGTGCTGCAGGGCAATTCGTCGGCCACGGCGGCGGCGCTGATCGACGCCATCGACAAGAACAACGAGCGCGACCCGGCGCGGCGCGTGCTGTTCCTCAACTACTCGGCAGTCGATCCGGTGCTCACCAACGAGCGCTGCAGCTTCTGGCACTTCCGCTTCGACGCCCATGCCGACATGCGCGTCACCGCGCTGATGCAGGTGCTGCAGGACGACAAGGCGCTGCAGCGCGTCTACCTGATCGGCCAGGACTACAGCTTCGGCCAGTCGGTGCTGCGCGAATCGCGGCGCCAGCTCGCCGGCCTGCGGCCGGACGTCCAGATCGTCGGCGACGAACTGCATCCGATGGGCCGCGTGAAGGACTTCTCGCCGTATGCGACGAAGATCATGGCCAGCGGCGCGCAGGGCGTGATCACCGGCAACTGGGGCAACGACCTCACGCTGTTGGTCAAGGCGGCGCGCGAGGCCGGCTTCAACGGCAGCTTCTACACTTTCTACGGCAATGCGCTGGGCGCGCCGGCGGCCATCGGGGATGCCGGCATCGGGCGCGTGGTGGCGGTCGCCGATTGGCTGCCGAACGTGCAGACGCCGCAGAGCGAGGCCTTCTACCGTGACTTCCGCACCCGCTTCCCGAAGCCGTCGGACGACTACGTCCACATGCGCATGCAGCTGCTCGTCGAGGCGCTGGCGCAGGCCATCGAGCGGGCCGGCAGCGTCGACACCGTCGCCGTGGCGCGCGCCCTCGAAAAGGCCGACGTCACGCTGGCCGGCCAGCGCGGCCACATGCGCGCCGCGGACCACCAGTTCCAGCAGCAGCTGGTGGTCGGCGTCATGGACCGGCAGGGCGCGCCCGGCGTCAAGTTCGACGTCGAAGGCTCGGGCTACGGCTTCCGGGTCATCAAGACCATCCCCGCCAGCCGCGCGGAAATGCCCACCAGCTGCAAGATGCAGCGCCCCTGAATCCGAAAGACCCGCCATGCGCCAAGCCATTCACGACCTCGAAGCTTCCAAGATCCGCGAGGTGGCCAATGCCGGCCTCGGCCGCAGCGACGTGCTGGCCTTCTGGTTCGGCGAAAGCGACGAGGTCACGCCCGAGGTCATCCGCGAGGCCGCGATCGAGTCGCTGCAGCGCGGCGAGACCTTCTACGCCCACAACCTGGGCCTGCCCGAACTGCGCGAAGCCGTGGCGGCCTACATGAGCGGCCTGCATCCGAAGATCGAGGCCTCGCGCATCGCGATCACCTCGGGCGGCGTCAGCGCGCTGATGCTGGCGGTGCAGGCGCTGGTCGATGCCGGCGACGAGGTGGTGGCGGTCACGCCGGTGTGGCCCAACCTCACGGCGCAGCCCGCGATCCTGGGCGCGAAGGTGCGCTGCGTGCCGCTGGTGCCGAGGGCAGGGCAGTGGACCCTCGACCTCGACGCGCTGCGCGCGGCCGTCACGCCGGCCACCAAGCTGCTGATCGTCAATGCCCCGAACAATCCGACCGGCTGGACGCTGACGCGCGCCGAGCAGCAGGCGATCCTCGACCACTGCCGCGGCACGGGGACCTGGATCCTGGCCGACGAGGTCTACGAGCGGCTCTACTACGAGCCGACGCCCAACGGCTGCGCGCCCAGCTTCCTCGACATCGCGGGCGCCGACGACCGGTTGGTGGTCGCCCACAGCTTCAGCAAGAGCTTCCTGATGACCGGCTGGCGCCTCGGCTGGCTGGTGCTGCCGCCGGCCCTGATGGACGGCATGGGCAAGCTGATCGAGTTCAACACCTCTTGCGCCAGCGTCTTCACGCAGCGCGCCGGCATTGCCGCGCTGGCGCACGGCCCGGAGATCACGCCGAAGATCGTGGCCCACCTCAAGGCCTGCCGCGACACGCTGCTGCCCTTGCTGGCCGATGTGCCCGGCGTCAAGGTCGCGCCGGCCCGCGGCGGCATGTACGCCTTCTTCCAGCTCGAGGGCTTCGGCGATTCGCTCGAAGTCGCCAAGCGCCTGGTGGTCGAGGCCGGCCTGGGCCTGGCGCCCGGCAACGCCTTCGCCCCGGAAGCCCAGGGCTGGCTGCGCTGGTGTTTCGCCTCGAAGGACAAGCAACGGCTGGTGGAGGGGGTGGAGCGGCTCAAGCGCTGGCTGGCAGCGCAGCGCTGACCAAAAGGCCGGCGTAGCCAGGCCCCTTGGTGAAACACCGAGGAACCGGCTTTGCCGGGCCTCAGGTGTTGCGGCCGGTAGGGGGTGGGCGCCCGGACACGAAGTGCCGGACAACCTGGGGGCGAGCTCGGTATATAATCCCAAAGCTTTGCATGTCGCAATGCGCACGGTGGGTGCAGTTCCAGCGCCCATCGCAAGTCAAACATCCCGAAGAAATTTGAATCTCGGGATCGGAACGAAGGAAACACAATGATCGCAGCCTCCATCAAGGCCGAAGTCGTCAAGGACAACGCCCGCGCCGCCAACGACACCGGCAGCCCGGAAGTGCAAGTCGCACTGCTGACCGCCCGCATCAACGAGCTCACGCCTCACTTCAAGACGCACGCCAAGGACCACCACGGTCGCCGCGGCCTGCTGCGCATGGTGAGCCGCCGCCGCAAGCTGCTGGACTACCTCAAGTCCAAGGACGCCGACCGCTACACCGCGCTGATCGCCAAGCTGGGCCTGCGCAAGTAAGTCCAATTGCATGCAAAAACGCCTGGGTTAGTCCGCTAGCTCAGGCGTTTTTTACTTCGGAGCCGCCAAAACAGAGCGAAGCTGTGTCATTCCAGAGAGGTTCTCCCCGAGCTTCCCTGGAATGGCATCGTGTTCTGACAAGCGCTCCAGCCCCCGCGGGAGCCTGTGCCGTCACAGGTTGCGCCGCCATCCAAAACAGGAGCACACCATGAGCCTCTTCAACAAAGTCACCAAGTCCTTCCAGTGGGGCGGCAAGACCGTCGTCCTGTCGACCGGCGAAATCGCCCGCCAGGCCGGCGGCGCCGTGACCGTGGACATCGAGGGCACCGTCGTGCTCGCCACCGTCGTGGCCTCCAAGTCGGCCAAGCCCGGCCAGGACTTCTTCCCGCTGACCGTCGACTACATCGAGAAGACCTACGCCGCCGGCAAGATCCCCGGCAGCTTCTTCAAGCGCGAAGCCAAGCCCAGCGAACATGAAACGCTGACCAGCCGCCTGATCGACCGCCCGATCCGTCCGCTGTTCCCCGAAGGCTTCCTGAACGAAGTGCACGTGGTCATCCACACGCTGTCGCTCAACCCCGAAGTCGACGCCGACATCGCCGCCATGATCGGCGTCAGCGCCGCGCTGTCGATCTCCGGCATTCCGTTCAGCGGCCCGATCGGCGCCGCCCGCGTGGGCTACATCAACGGCCAGTACGTGCTGAACCCGGGCCAGACCGCCCGCAAGGATTCGCAGATGGACCTGGTCGTCGCCGGCACCGAAGCCGCCGTGCTGATGGTCGAGTCCGAAGCCCTGCAGCTGAGCGAAGAGATCATGCTCGGCGGCGTGGTGTTCGGCCATGAGCAGGCCAACATCGCGATCAACGCGATCCACGAATTGGTGCGCGACGCCGGCAAGCCCGTGTGGGACTGGCAGCCGCCGGCCGAGGACGAAGCCTTCGTCGCCAAGGTCAAGGGCCTGGCCGAAGAAAAGCTGCGCGCGGTCTACCAGATCCGCAGCAAGCAGGCCCGTACGCAAGCCCTGCGCGAAGCCAACGCCAGCGTGATGGCGTCGCTCAAGGAAAGCGGCGAGCCCTTCGACGCCGGCAAGGTCAACGACCTGCTGTTCGCGATCGAATCGAAGATCGTTCGCAGCCAGATCCTGGCGGGCGAGCCCCGCATCGACGGCCGCGACACCCGCACCGTGCGCCCGATCGAGATCCGCAACGGCGTGCTGCCGCGCACCCACGGCTCGGCGCTGTTCACGCGTGGCGAGACCCAGGCGCTGGTCATCACCACGCTCGGCACCGAGCGCGACGCGCAGCGCATCGACGCGCTGATGGGCGAGTACGAAGACCGCTTCCTGTTCCACTACAACATGCCTCCGTTCGCCACCGGCGAAGTCGGCCGCATGGGCTCGACCAAGCGCCGCGAGATCGGCCACGGCCGCCTGGCCAAGCGCGCGCTGGTCGCAGTGCTGCCGAACAAGGAAGAGTTCCCCTACACGATCCGCGTGGTCTCGGAAATCACCGAGTCGAACGGCTCCTCGTCGATGGCTTCGGTCTGCGGCGGCTGCCTGTCGATGATGGACGCCGGCGTGCCGATGAAGGCCCACGTGGCCGGCATCGCCATGGGCCTGATCAAGGAAGACAACCGCTTCGCCGTGCTGACCGACATCCTGGGCGACGAAGATCACCTGGGCGACATGGACTTCAAGGTGGCCGGCACGACCAACGGCATCACCGCGCTGCAGATGGACATCAAGATCCAGGGCATCACCAAGGAAATCATGCAGGTCGCCCTGGCCCAGGCCAAGGAAGCGCGCATGCACATCCTCGGCAAGATGCAGGAAGCCATGGGCGAGGCCAAGGCCGAGGTGTCGACCTTCGCGCCGCGCTTGACCACGCTCAAGATCAACCCCGAGAAGATCCGCGACGTGATCGGCAAGGGCGGCTCGGTGATCCGCGGCCTGCAGGAAGAAACCGGCACCACGATCAACATCGACGAAGACGGCACCATCACCATCGCGTCGACCGACCCGGAAAAGGCCGAGGCCGCCAAGAAGCGCATCGAGCAGATCACCGCCGAAGTCGAAATCGGCAAGGTCTACGAAGGCCCGGTCACCAAGATCCTGGACTTCGGCGCGCTGATCAACCTGCTGCCCGGCAAGGACGGCCTGCTGCACATCAGCCAGATCGCGCACGAGCGCGTCGAGAAGGTGACCGACTACCTGAGCGAAGGCCAGATCGTCAAGGTCAAGGTGCTCGAGACCGACGAGAAGGGCCGCGTCAAGCTGTCCATGAAGGCACTGACGGAGCGTCCGGCCGGCATGGAATTCAGCGAGCGCCCGCCGCGTGAAGACCGCGGTGACCGCGGCGATCGCGGCGATCGCGGCGGCGAGCGCCGCGACCGTGGCGATCGCGGCGACCGTCCGCCGCGCGCCGAGCGCGCACCGCGCTTCGAGAACGCCGAGCGTGGCGGCGAGCAGCCGGTGGAGCAGGTGGCCGCCGAGCAGCAGCCGGCGCAGGAACCGAACCGCGGCGGCGACCACCAGGCCTGACGGGCGGCGATGGCGGCAACGCCATCGCACCCTGGGCATGCGCGCCGCCCGCGTCCTCGCGCGGCGGCCGCTACTCGGAAAAAGACCATGAAAGCCATTGAGATCACATCGTTCGGCGCCCCCGAGGTGCTGCGCGTGGTGGAACGTCCTGCGCCGATTGCCGGCGCGGGCGAATTGCTGATCCGCGTGGCCGCGAGCGGTGTCAACCGCCCCGACGTGCTGCAGCGGACCGGCAACTACCCGGTGCCGCCGGGCGCCTCCGACCTGCCGGGCCTCGAGGTCGCGGGCGAGATCGTCGCCGGCGACGACAAGGCGCTGGCCGAGGCCGGCTTCAAGATCGGCGACCACGTCTGCGCGCTGGTCGCCGGCGGTGGCTACGCCGAACTGTGCGTGGCACCGGTGGCCCAGTGCCTGCCGGTGCCCAAGGGCTGGAGCGACGTCGAGGCGGCCACGCTGCCCGAGACCTTCTTCACCGTCTGGAGCAACGTCTTCGAGCGCGGCCGCCTGCAGAAGGGCGAGATCCTGCTGATCCAGGGCGGCACCAGCGGCATCGGCGTCACGGCCATTCAACTCGGCAAGGCGCTCGGCGCCACCGTGATCGCGACCGCCGGCAGCGACGACAAGTGCGAGGCCTGCCTGAAGCTGGGCGCCGACCACGCAATCAACTACAAGACGGCCGATTTCGCCGAGGAGGCCAAGCGCCTCACCGGCGGCAAGGGCGTCGACGTGATCCTCGACATGGTGGCCGGCGGCTACGTGGCGCGCGAGATCGACTGCCTGGCCGAGGACGGCCGGCTGGTGATCATCGCGGTGCAGGGCGGCGTCAAGGGCGAGATCAACGCCGGCCTGGTGCTGCGCCGCCGACTGACCATCACCGGCTCGACCCTGCGGCCGCGCCCGGTCGCCTTCAAGGGCGCGATCGCCAAGGCGCTGCGCGAGCGCGTCTGGCCGCTGCTCGAGAGCGGCGCGGTCAAGCCGATCATCCACAGCCGCTTCGCCGCGGCCGGGGAGCCCAGCGGCGCCGCGCAGGCCCACGTCCTGATGGAATCGAATCAGCACATCGGCAAGATCGTGCTGACCTGGTGAACAACACAGACATGACGACCAAGAAGAATCTGATCGCGGGCAACTGGAAGATGAACGGCAGCCTGGCTGCCAACGAGGCGCTCGTGAAGGCCTTGCTGGCCGGCGTGGGAGCGCCCGCGTGCGACGTCGCGGTCTGCGTGCCGGCACCGTACTTCGCGCAGCTGCAGTCGCTGGTGGCGGGGTCGCCGGTCGCGCTCGGCGCACAGGATGTCTCGGCCCAGCCGCAAGGCGCCTTCACGGGCGAGCAGTCGGCGGCGATGCTCAAGGACTTCGGCGTGCGCTACGCGATCGTCGGCCATTCCGAGCGGCGCCAGTACCACGGCGAGACCGATGAACTGGTGGCGGCCAAGACCGCCGCTGCGCTGGCCAACGGCATCACGCCGATCGTCTGCGTCGGCGAGACGCTGGCCGAGCGGGACTCTGGGCGCACCGAAGAGGTCGTCAAGCGCCAGCTGGCCGCCGTGATCCACGTCAATGGCCATTGCATCAGCGAGATCGTGGTGGCCTACGAGCCGGTCTGGGCCATCGGCACCGGCAAGACAGCCACGCCCGCGCAGGCGCAGGCCGTGCACGCGGTGCTGCGCGCCCAGCTGCACCATGCGGCAAGCGAGCACGCCGCCGGCATCCGCATCCTCTACGGCGGCAGCATGAACGCGGCCAATGCCGCCGAGTTGCTGGCCGAAGCCGACATCGACGGCGGCCTCATCGGCGGCGCGTCCCTGAAGGCGCCCGATTTCCTGCAGATCATTGCAGCGGCCCGCTGAACGCGCGCCTCGAAGACAAATTTAGGAGTTAGATCGAATGAACGTGGTCCTCAATATCCTGGTGGGCGTGCAGATGCTCACCGCGCTCGCGATGATCGGGCTGATCCTGGTGCAGCACGGCAAGGGCGCCGACATGGGCGCCGCCTTCGGCAGCGGCAGCGCCGGCAGCCTGTTCGGGGCCAGCGGCAGTGCGAACTTCCTGTCGCGCACCACGGCGGTGCTGGCTGCCGTGTTCTTTGCGTGCACCTTGCTGCTGGCCTACTTCGGCCATGCCCGCCCCGCGGGCGGCGGCAGCCTGCTCGAGCGCGCGGCGATCGGCGCGCCGGTGGCTCCGGCCCCGGCCCCGGCGCCTGTGGAATCGGCAGCCCAGATCCCGGCCGGCAGCGCCGCGCCGGCACCGGCGGCTCCGGCCTCGGCACCGGCTGCGCCCGCGGCCGGCGCGGGGCAGATCCCGGCCAAGTGATACAAGTGGAGATCTCTTCGCTCGTCGAGTGAAAAGAGCCGTTTTTCAGGGTAAACTCTAAAGCTGCACCGGAAAGCCAAAACCTCACAAGGTTCCTCATGCCATCCGGGCAAGCAAAAACCGCGGTCGTGGTGAAATTGGTAGACACGCTATCTTGAGGGGGTAGTGGCGAAAGCTGTGCGAGTTCGAGTCTCGCCGACCGCACCAAATATCACCGGCAGGAATATTGCTTTCTGCCGGTGGCAAGCGGTGATAGAACCCCCTGATGAACCTCGATTCCTACCTCCCCGTCCTGTTGTTCATCCTGGTCGGCGTCGGAGTCGGCGTTGCCCCTCAGGTTCTGGGTTACATCCTCGGTCCCAACCGGCCCGACGCAGCAAAGAATTCCCCTTACGAGTGCGGCTTCGAAGCCTTCGAAGATGCGCGCATGAAGTTTGACGTCCGGTACTACCTGGTCGCCATCCTCTTCATTCTTTTCGACCTCGAAATCGCTTTTCTCTTTCCTTGGGCCATCGCGCTCAAGGAGGTCGGTGCCGTCGGCTTCTGGGCCATGATGATTTTCCTGGCCATCCTCGTCGTGGGCTTCGCCTACGAGTGGAAAAAGGGCGCACTCGACTGGGAATGACAAGGAATCCGCAAAATGGCCATTGAAGGCGTCATGAAGGAAGGCTTCGTCACCACCACCTACGACTCGGTGGTGAACTGGGCCAAGACCGGATCACTGTGGCCCATGACCTTCGGTCTGGCCTGCTGTGCCGTGGAGATGATGCACGCGGGCGCCGCCCGCTACGACATCGACCGCTTCGGCATGCTGTTCCGCCCCAGCCCGCGCCAGTCCGATCTGATGATCGTGGCCGGCACGCTGTGCAACAAGATGGCGCCGGCGCTGCGCAAGGTCTACGACCAGATGCCCGAGCCGCGCTGGGTGCTCTCGATGGGCTCCTGTGCCAACGGCGGCGGCTACTACCACTACAGCTATTCGGTCGTGCGCGGCTGCGACCGCATCGTGCCGGTCGACGTCTACGTGCCGGGCTGCCCGCCGACCGCCGAGGCGCTTCTGTACGGGGTGATCCAGCTCCAGCAGAAGATCCGCCGCACCAACACGATCGCGCGCGCCTGAAGAGCGAGAGACATGACCGACTTTGCCATTTCTCCCGAGGCGCTGCAGACCCAGATCACCGAAACACTTGGCTCCAAGGCGAAGAGCGTCGTGCTCGCGCTGGGCGAGGTGACGGTGGTGGTGGGTGCCGCCGACTACCTCGAAGCCGCCACCTTGCTGCGTGACGCGCCGGGCTGCCGCTTCGAGCAGTTGATCGATCTTTGCGGCATGGATTACTCCGACTACCGCGAAGGCGAGTGGGAAGGCGAGCGCTTCGGCGTCGTCTCGCACCTGCTGTCGGTGAGCCTCAACCAGCGCGTGCGCCTCAAGGTGTTCGTGCCGAACGAAGACCTGCCGGTCGTCGATTCGCTGACCCCCGTCTGGAACGCGGCCGGCTGGTTCGAGCGCGAAGCCTTCGACCTCTACGGCATCGTGTTCGAAGGGCACGACGACCTGCGCCGCATCCTGACCGACTACGGCTTCATCGGCCACCCGTTCCGCAAGGACTTCCCGGTGTCGGGCCATGTCGAGATGCGCTATGACGCGGAACAGAAGCGCGTGATCTACCAGCCGGTCTCGATCGAGCCGCGCGAGATCACGCCGCGCGTGATCCGCGAAGACAACTACGGTGGTGGACTGCATTAATGAGCCCCCACGTTCATCATTTCATGTATTCACTTCCCCCCGAGGGGGCGCAGGCCTCCCTTGGGGCGGCCCGGCGGGAGGCCTGATGGCCGAGATCAAGAACTACACGCTGAATTTCGGCCCGCAACACCCCGCAGCGCACGGCGTGCTGCGGCTCGTGCTCGAGCTCGACGGCGAAGTCATCCAGCGCGCCGATCCCCACATCGGCCTCTTGCACCGGGCCACCGAGAAGCTGGCCGAATCGCGCACCTTCATCCAGTCGCTGCCCTACATGGACCGGCTCGACTACGTGTCGATGATGAGCAACGAGCATGCGTACTGCCTCGCGATCGAGCGCCTCATGGGCCTCGACGTGCCGCTGCGCGCGCAATACATCCGCGTCATGTTCGCCGAGATCACGCGGCTGCTGAACCACCTGCTGTGGCTCGGCGCGCACGGCCTCGACTGCGGCGCGATGAACATGCTCATCTACTGCTTCCGCGAGCGTGAAGACCTGTTCGACATGTACGAGGCGGTGTCGGGTGCGCGCATGCACGCGGCCTACTTCCGTCCGGGCGGCGTCTACCGCGACTTGCCGGACGTCATGCCGCAGTACAAGGTCAGCAAGATCAAGAACGCGAAGGCGATCGAGCGGCTCAACGAGAACCGCCAGGGCTCGCTGCTCGACTTCATCGACGACTTCTGCAAGCGCTTCCCGAAGATGGTCGACGAGTACGAGACGCTGCTCACCGACAACCGCATCTGGAAGCAGCGCACCGTGGGCATCGGCGTGGTCACGCCCGAGCGGGCGCTCAACCTCGGCTTCACCGGCCCGATGCTGCGTGGCTCGGGCATCGCCTGGGACCTTCGCAAGAAGCAGCCCTACGACGTCTACGACCGCATGGAGTTCGACGTCCCGGTGGGCGTCACGGGCGACTGCTACGACCGCTACCTGGTGCGCGTCGAGGAGATGCGCCAGGCCAACAAGATCATCCAGCAGTGCTCGGCCTGGCTGCGTGCCAATCCCGGCCCGGTCATCACCAGCAACCACAAGGTGGCGGCGCCGGCGCGCGAGTCCATGAAGGCCAACATGGAGGAGCTGATCCATCACTTCAAGCTCTTCACCGAAGGCTTCCACGTGCCCGAAGGCGAGGCCTATGCCGCCGTCGAGCACCCCAAGGGCGAGTTCGGCATCTATCTCGTGAGCGATGGCGCCAACAAGCCTTACCGTCTGAAAATCCGCGCACCGGGCTTCCCGCATCTGGCAGCCCTGGACGAAATGGCGCGCGGCCACATGATTGCCGACGCTGTCGCCGTGATCGGCACCATGGACATCGTGTTCGGCGAGATCGATCGATGAGCCATCCCATGCATTCCGACACTTCTTCCCACGGCAGCCAACCGGTGCTGTCGGCCGCCACGCTGGAGCGCTTCGCCCGCGAGGTCGCCAAGTACCCGCCGGCCGGCAAGCAGTCGGCCGTGATGGCCTGTCTGGCGATCGTGCAGCAGGACGAAGGCTTCGTGAGCGAGCAGCGCGAGCGCGAGATCGCCGCCTACCTCGGCATGGCGCCGATCGCCGTGCACGAGGTCACGACCTTCTACAACATGTACAACCAGCGTCCGCTGGGGGCGTACAAGCTCAACGTCTGCACCAACCTGCCGTGCCAGCTGCGCGACGGCGCCAAGGCGCTGGCCCATCTCGAGCAGAAGCTCGGCATCCGCATGGGCGAGACCACGCCCGACGGCTTGTTCACGCTGCAGCAGAGCGAGTGCCTCGGTGCCTGCGCCGACTCGCCCGTGATGCTGGTCAACGACCGCACCATGTGCAGCTTCATGAGCAACGAGAAACTCGACCAGCTGATCGACGGCTTGCGCGGCGCGACCGCGAAGGGAGCCCAATGATGTCGCCCGAGCAAGTGCTCCAGCAGTTCCAGGCCACCGGTGTCCAGACCTGCTTCCACGACCGCCACATCGAGCCGCAGATCTATGCCGGCCTGAACGGCACCAATTGGCGGCTGGCCGACTACGAGGCGCGCGGCGGCTACAAGGCGCTGCGCAAGATCCTCGGCGAGGGCCTGACGCCCGACCAGGTGATCGCCGAAGTCAAGGCCTCGGGCCTGCGCGGCCGCGGCGGCGCCGGTTTCCCGACCGGCCTCAAGTGGAGCTTCATGCCGCGCCAGTTCCCGGGCCAGAAGTACCTGGTCTGCAACTCGGACGAGGGCGAGCCCGGGACCTGCAAAGACCGCGACATCCTGCAGTTCAACCCGCACATCGTGATCGAGGGCATGGCCATCGCCGCCTATGCGATGGGCATCAGCGTGGGCTACAACTACATCCACGGCGAGATCTTCCAGACCTACGACCGCTTCGAGGAAGCGCTGGAAGAAGCGCGCGCCGCCGGCTATCTCGGCGACGGCATCATGGGCAGCACGTACAACTTCCAGCTGCATGCGGCGCACGGCTTCGGCGCCTACATCTGCGGCGAAGAGACGGCACTGCTCGAATCGCTCGAAGGCAAGAAGGGCCAGCCGCGCTTCAAGCCGCCGTTCCCGGCCAGCTTCGGCCTGTACGGCAAGCCCACCACGATCAACAACACCGAGACCTTTGCCGCGGTGCCGTGGATCATCAACAACGGCGGCGTGGCGTACCTCGAGTGCGGCAAGCCGAACAACGGCGGCACCAAGATCTACTCGGTCAGCGGCGACGTCGAGCTGCCCGGCAACTACGAAGTGCCGATGGGCACCCCGTTCTCGAAGCTGCTCGAACTCGCGGGCGGCGTGCGCAAGGGCCGCCAGCTCAAGGCCGTGATCCCGGGCGGCTCGTCGGCGCCGGTGCTGCCGGCCGACATCATGATGCAGTGCACGATGGACTACGACTCCATCGCCAAGGCCGGCTCGATGCTGGGCTCGGGCGCGGTCATCGTGATGGACGACAGCCGCTCGATGGTCGAGTCGCTCAAGCGGCTCTCGTATTTCTACATGCACGAATCCTGCGGCCAGTGCACGCCCTGCCGCGAGGGCACCGGCTGGCTCTGGCGCGTGGTGGATCGCATCCACAACGGCCATGGCAAGGCCACCGACATGGACCTGCTGAACTCGGTCGCCGACAACATCCAGGGCCGCACCATCTGCGCGCTGGGCGATGCCGCCGCGATGCCGGTGCGGGCCATGATCAAGCACTTCCGCCACGAGTTCGAGGCCCTGATCCCGGGCTACGTTCCGAAGACGCCCGCCAAGGCCTGAGGCGCTGAGAAAAACATATGGTTGAAATCGAACTCGACGGCAAGAAGGTCGACATCGTCGAAGGCAGCATGATCATGCATGCGGCCGACAAGGCGGGCACCTACATCCCGCACTTCTGCTATCACAAGAAACTCAGCATCGCGGCCAACTGCCGCATGTGCCTGGTCGACGTCGAAAAGGCGCCCAAGCCGATGCCGGCCTGCGCCACGCCCGTGACGCAGGGCATGATCGTGCGCACCAAGAGCGACAAGGCCATCAAGGCCCAGCAGTCGGTGATGGAGTTCCTGCTCATCAACCACCCGCTGGACTGCCCGATCTGCGACCAGGGCGGCGAATGCCAGCTGCAGGACCTGGCCGTGGGCTACGGCGGCTCCTCCTCGCGCTACGAGGAAGAAAAGCGCGTCGTCTTCCACAAAGACGTCGGCCCGCTGATCAGCATGGAAGAGATGAGCCGCTGCATCCACTGCACGCGCTGCGTCCGCTTCGGCCAGGAAGTGGCCGGCGTGATGGAGCTCGGCATGTCGCACCGCGGCGAGCACTCCGAGATCGAGACCTTCCTCGGCGACTCGGTCGACTCCGAGCTGTCGGGCAACATGATCGACATCTGCCCGGTTGGCGCGCTCACCAGCAAGCCCTTCCGCTACAGCGCCCGGACCTGGGAGCTGTCGCGCCGCAAGTCGGTCAGCCCGCACGACTCCACCGGCGCCAACCTGATCGTCCAGGTCAAGAACAACCGCGTGATGCGCGTGGTGCCGCTCGAGAACGAAGACGTCAACGAATGCTGGATCGCCGACCGCGACCGCTTCTCGTACGAGGCCCTCAACGGCCCCGAGCGCCTGACGCAGCCGATGCTCAAGCAGGGCGGCCAATGGCAGCAGGTCGACTGGCAGACGGCGCTCGAATACGTCGCCAACGGCCTGAAGCAGATCAAGGCCGACCACGGCGCCCAGAGCATCGGCACGCTCGCCAGCCCGCACAGCACGCTCGAAGAGCTGCAGCTGGCCAAGCTGCTGACCCATGGGCTGGGCAGCGGCAACATCGACTACCGCCTGCGCAACGCCGAGTTCGGCGCCGCCGAAGGGATCCGCTGGCTCGGCACCTCGGTGGCCTCGCTGTCGCAGCTGCAGCGCGTGCTGGTGGTCGGCTCGAACCTGCGCAAGGACCATCCGCTGTTCGCGCAGCGCATCCGCCAGTCGGTGCGCAAGGGTGGGGCGCTGAGCGCCATCACCTCGGCCGAACTGCTGGCCGGTGCCGACGCCTGGGCGATGCCGATCGCCAACGCCGTCACCCTGCCGGCCGACCAATGGGTCGACGCACTGGTGGAACTGGCGGGTGCCATCGCCGAAAGCACCGGCGCCCAGGCCCCGGTCGCGCTCAGCGGCGCCGCCAGCGACGCCGCGAAGGCGCTGGCCGCCTCGCTGCTCGGCGGCGAGCGCAAGGCGATCCTGCTTGGCAATGCCGCGGCCCACCATGCCCGCGCCGGCAGCCTGCTGGCGCTCGCCAATTGGATCGGCGCCCAGACCGGCGCCAGCGTCGGCTACCTGACCGAAGCCGCCAACACGGTCGGCGCCCAGCTGGCCGGCGCGCTGCCGCGCGACGGTGCCCAGAACGCCGCCCAGATGCTGGCGGGCGGCCTCAAGGCCGTGCTGCTGCTCAACACCGAACCGGTGTTCGACTCGGCCGCCGGCGAGGCCGCGATCGAAGGCCTCGCGCACGCGCAGATGGTCGTCACGCTGAGCCCGTTCAAGGCCAACCTCGAATTCAGCGACGTGCTGCTGCCGATCGCGCCGTTCACCGAAACCCCGGGCACCTTCGTCAATGCCGAAGGCCGCCTGCAAAGCTTCCACGCGGTCGTCAAGCCGCAGGGCGAGGCACGTCCGGCCTGGAAGGTGCTGCGCGTGCTGGCGAACCTGCTGGGCCTGCCGGGCTTCGCCTTCGAATCCACCGCCGACGTGCTGGCCGACCTCGATGCGCCCGCCCAGGTCCCGGCCGGCAAGCTGTCCAACGCCACCGCCGCCGAGATCGACATGCGCGTCGAGGCCGAATCGGCCCCGGTGGTTGCGAGCATCTACCAGCTCGACTCGATCGTGCGCCGCGCGCCGTCGCTGCAACTCACCGCCGACGCCCGCCAGGCCGCGGCCCTGCAGGAGGTGTCGGCATGATCGACGCGCTGCACGGCTTCGGCCTCGGGCTGGTTTCCGCCGGCTGGTGGACGGGCTTCCTCTGGCCGGTGATCTGGACCCTGATCAAGATCATCGTCGTCGTGATCCCGCTGATGGGCGCGGTCGCCTACCTCACGCTGTGGGAGCGCAAGGCCATCGGCTTCACACAGATCCGGATCGGTCCGAACCGCATCGGCCCGCTGGGCCTGCTGCAGCCGATCGCCGACGCGCTCAAGCTGCTGACCAAGGAAATCATTCTTCCGACGGTGGCCAACAAGGGCTTGTTCCTGTTGGGCCCGATCATGACCATCATGCCGGCGCTGGCCGCCTGGGCGGTCATCCCGTTCGGCCCCGAGGTCGCGCTCGCCAACATCAATGCCGGCCTGCTGTTCGTCATGGCCATCACTTCGCTCGAAGTCTATGGCGTGATCATCGCCGGCTGGGCCTCGAACTCGAAGTACGCCTTCCTGGGCGCGCTGCGCGCCTCGGCCCAGATGGTCAGCTATGAAATCGCGATGGGCTTCTGCTTCGTGGTCGTGCTGATGGTGTCGGCCAGCCTGAACATGACCGACATCGTGATGGGGCAGGGCAAGGGTCACTTCGCCTCCATGGGCATCGGCTTCCTGTCGTGGAACTGGCTGTCGCTGCTGCCGATCTTCGTCGTCTACTTCATCTCGGGCCTGGCCGAGACCAACCGCCACCCCTTCGACGTCGTCGAAGGCGAATCGGAAATCGTCGCCGGCCACATGATCGAGTACTCGGGCATGAGCTTCGCGATGTTCTTCCTGGCCGAGTACGCCAACATGTGGCTGGTCTCGATCCTGTGCGCGGTGCTGTTCCTCGGCGGCTGGCTGCCCCCGTTCGACTTCCTGGCCTTCATCCCGGGCTGGATCTGGCTCGGCATCAAGACCTTCTGCGTGGTCACCATGTTCCTCTGGGTCCGCTCGACCTTCCCGCGCTTCCGCTATGACCAGATCATGCGGCTGGGCTGGAAGATCTTCATTCCGGTCACCTTGGTGTGGCTGGTGGTGGTCGGCGCCTGGATGCAGACCCCCTTCAACATCTGGAAATAACTGGAACTGCCATGACTGCGCCTTCTGCCAGCGCGCTTGCGCGCTCCTCCACGACCGCCTCCGCGCCGTTCTCGCTCAAGGACTTCCTGTCCAGCTTCATGCTGGTGGAACTGTTCAAGGGTCTCGCGCTGACCGGCAAGTACGCCTTCAGCCGCAAGATCACCGTCCAGTTCCCCGAAGAGAAGACGCCGCTGTCGCCGCGCTTTCGCGGCCTGCACGCGCTGCGCCGCTACGAGAACGGCGAAGAGCGCTGCATCGCCTGCAAGCTCTGCGAGGCCGTGTGCCCGGCGCTCGCGATCACGATCGAATCCGACGTGCGAGACGACGGCTCGCGCCGCACCACGCGCTACGACATCGACCTGACCAAGTGCATCTTCTGCGGCTTCTGCGAAGAAAGCTGCCCGGTCGACTCGATCGTCGAGACCCACATCTTCGAATACCACGGTGAGAAGCGGGGCGACCTGTACTTCACCAAGGACATGCTGCTCGCCGTCGGCGACCGCTACGAAAAAGAAATCGCCGCCAACAAGGCGGCGGACGCCAAGTACCGCTAAAGCGGCTGGCTGAACCTCGAAGAAAACGAATCCGACCCATGGACGTCAAGACCGGTCTGTTCTATCTGTTTGCCGCGGTGCTGCTGTTTGCAGCCTTCCGCGTCATCACCGCGCGCAACCCCGTGTATGCGGCGCTCTACCTGGTGCTGGCGTTCTTCCAGGCATCGGCCATCTGGCTCCTGCTGCGCGCGGAATTCCTCGCGATCTCGCTGGTGCTGGTCTACGTCGGGGCAGTGATGGTGCTGTTCCTGTTCGTCGTCATGATGCTGGACATCAACGTCGAAGGCTTGCGAGAGGGCTTCTGGAAGCACTTCCCGCTGGCCGCCGGCGTCGGCGCGCTGATCGCGCTCGAGATGGCCGCGGTGCTGATGGGCGGCTTCCGCCTGAGCGCGCCCAAGAGCCCGCTGGCCACCGGACCGGACACTTCCAACACGCTCGAACTCGGCAAGCTGCTCTACACGCAGTACCTGTATCCGCTGGAGATCGCCGCCGTGATCCTGCTGGTGGCGATCATCGCCGCCATCGCGCTGACCCTGCGCACCCGCAAGGACAGCAAGTACGTGAACCCGGCCGACCAGGTCCGCGTCAAGGCGCGCGACCGCGTGCGCATCGTCCAGATGCCCGTCACGCGACAGGCCGAACCGGCCGCGGAGCCCGCAGCGCCCGCAGCGGAGACCAAGGCATGACGCTCACGCTCGGACATTTCCTTTCGCTCGGCGCGATGCTGTTCGCGCTGTCGGTCATCGGCATCTTCCTGAACCGCAAGAACCTGATCGTGCTGCTCATGTGCGTCGAGCTGATGCTGCTCGCGGTCAACATGAACTTCGTGGCCTTCTCGTATTTCCTCGGCGACATGCATGGCCAGATCTTCGTCTTCTTCATCCTGACGGTCGCGGCGGCCGAGTCGGCCATCGGGCTGGCGCTGCTGGTGCTGCTGTTCCGCAACAAGTCGAACATCAACGTCGACGAGCTGAATGCGCTGAAGGGCTGAAGAAGGTTTACTCATGAGCGCTACTCTTTCCGCATCCACCCTGCTGGCCGTTCCGCTGGCGCCACTGGTCGGCGCCGTCGTCGCCGGCCTGTTCGGCACGAAGTTCGGCGGCAACCACATCGGCCGCCGCGTCACCCATTCGCTGACCATCCTCGGCGTGCTGGTGTCCTTCATCATCTCGGCGATGACGCTCAACAGCGTGGTCAACGACGGTGCCCGCTTCAACGCCACCATCTACGAGTGGATGACCGTCGGCGGCCTGAAGATGGAAGTCGGCTTCCTGGTCGACGGCCTGACCGCGATGATGATGTGCGTCGTGACCTTCGTGTCGCTGATGGTCCACATCTACACCATCGGCTACATGGAAGAAGACGAGGGCTACAACCGCTTCTTCGCCTACATCTCGCTGTTCACCTTCTCGATGCTGATGCTCGTCATGAGCAACAACATGCTCCAGCTGTTCTTCGGCTGGGAGGCGGTGGGCCTGGTGTCCTACCTGCTGATCGGCTTCTGGTACAACCGGCCGACCGCGATCTTCGCCAACATGAAGGCCTTCCTGGTCAACCGGGTCGGCGACTTCGGCTTCATCCTGGGCATCGGCCTGCTGGCCGCCTACGCCGGCACGCTGAACTACGGCGAAGTCTTCGCCAAGGCCGACGCGCTCGCCAAGCTGAGCTTCCCGGGCACCGAGTGGATGCTGCTCACGGTGGCCTGCATCTGCCTGTTCATCGGCGCCATGGGCAAGAGCGCGCAGTTCCCGCTGCACGTCTGGCTGCCCGACTCGATGGAAGGCCCGACCCCGATCTCTGCCCTGATCCACGCCGCGACCATGGTCACGGCCGGCATCTTCATGGTGGCGCGCATGTCGCCGCTGTTCGAACTGAGCGACACGGCGCTGAGCTTCATCCTCGTGATCGGCGCCATCACCGCGCTGTTCATGGGCTTCCTGGGCATCATCCAGAACGACATCAAGCGCGTGGTGGCCTATTCCACCTTGTCGCAACTCGGCTACATGACCGTGGCGCTCGGCGCCTCGGCCTACTCGGCGGCCGTGTTCCACCTGATGACGCACGCCTTCTTCAAGGCGCTGCTGTTCCTCGGTGCCGGCTCGGTGATCATCGGGATGCACCACAACCAGGACATCCGCTGGATGGGCGGCGTGCGCAAGTACATGCCGATCACCTGGATCACCTCGCTGATCGGCTCGCTGGCCCTGATCGGGACGCCGCTGTTCGCCGGCTTCTACTCGAAGGACACGATCATCGAGGCGGTGCACGAGAGCCACCTGTGGGGCTCCAGCTTCGCCTACTTCGCGGTGCTGGCGGGCGTGTTCGTCACGGCCTTCTATTCGTTCCGCATGTACTTCCTGGTGTTCCACGGCAAGGAACGCTTCGACCAGAACCCGGACGCGCACCACGACGACCATGGCCACGGCCATGACGATCACCACGAGCCGCACGAGTCGCCGTGGGTGGTCTGGCTGCCGCTGGTGCTGCTGGCGATTCCGTCGGTCGTGATCGGCTTCATGACGATCCAGCCGATGCTCTACGGCGATTTCTTCCAGGGTGCGATCGTCATCGACGAGACCCGCCACACGGCGATGAAGGAACTGGCCGAGGCCTTCCACGGCCCGGTCGCGATGGCCCTGCACGGGCTGACCGCGGCGCCGTTCTGGCTCGCGCTCGCCGGTGTCGTGCTGTCCTGGTACATGTACCTGGTCAACCCGGCGCTGCCGGCCGCGATCAAGCGCGCCTTCGGCCCGATCTACACCCTGCTCGAGAACAAGTACTACATGGACTGGTTCAACGAGAACGTCCTCGCCCGCGGCACCCGCGCGCTGGGCACCGGCCTCTGGAAGGGCGGCGACCAGGGGATCATCGACGGCGGCATCGTCAACGGCTCATGGAAGCTGGTCGGCCGCATCGCAGGTGCGGTGCGCTGGCTGCAGACGGGCTTTATCTATCACTACGCTTTCTCGATGCTGCTCGGCATCTTCGTCCTGATGTCGTACTTCGTCTGGTTCAAGCGGTAAGCGGCTCTCTGGAGAAAAACAAAAATGGGTTTGTTGAGCCTTGCCATCTGGATGCCGATCGCCTTCGGCGTCGTGCTGTTGGCCTTCGGTCGGGATGAACACGCCAGGGGCGTGCGCTGGGTCGCACTGATCGGTTCGGTCGCGAGCTTCCTGGTCACCTTGCCGCTCTGGTCGCGATTCCAGAACGGCACCGCGGCGATGCAGTTCGTCGAGAAGGAGCGCTGGATCGAGCGCTTCAATATCCACTACCACGTCGGCCTGGACGGGATCTCGTTCTGGCTGGTGCTGCTGACCGCCTTCATCACCGTGATCGTCGTGATCTCGGCCTGGGAGGTCATCACCGAGCGCGTGAACCAGTACATGGGCGCCTTCCTGATCCTCTCGGGGCTCATGATCGGCACCTTCTCGGCCCTCGACGGCATCCTGTTCTACACCTTCTTCGAAGCCACGCTGATCCCGATGTACCTGATCATCGGCATCTGGGGCGGCCCGAACAAGATCTACGCGGCGTTCAAATTCTTCCTCTACACGCTGCTCGGCTCGCTCTTGATGCTGGTCGCGCTGATCTACCTGTACAACAAGTCGGGCGGCAGCTTCGACATCCTGACCTGGCACCAGCTGCCGCTGTCGGGCCAGGCCCAGACCTTCCTGTTCTTCGCCTTCTTCTCGGCCTTCGCGGTCAAGGTGCCGATGTGGCCGGTCCACACGTGGTTGCCTGACGTGCACGTCGAGGCGCCCACCGGCGGCTCCGCGGTGCTGGCGGCGATCATGCTGAAGCTCGGCGCCTACGGCTTCCTGCGCTTCTCGATGCCGATCGCGCCGGATGCATCGCACGAATGGGCCTGGCTCATGATCGCGCTGTCGCTCATCGCCGTGATCTACGTCGGCCTGGTGGCGCTGGTGCAGCAGGACATGAAGAAGCTGGTGGCCTATTCGTCGGTGGCCCACATGGGCTTCGTGACGCTCGGCTTCTTCATCTTCAACGAACTCGGCGTGGCCGGCGGCATCGTCCAGATGATCGCCCACGGCTTCGTCTCGGGCGCGATGTTCCTTTGCATCGGCGTGCTCTACGACCGCGTGCATTCGCGCCAGATCGCCGACTACGGCGGCGTGGTCAACACGATGCCCAAGTTCGCGGCCTTCGCGCTGCTGTTCGCGATGGCCAACTGCGGCCTGCCGGCCACCGCTGGTTTCGTCGGCGAGTGGATGGTGATCCTCGGCGCCGTCAAGGCCAACTTCTGGCTCGGCCTCGGCGCTGCCACGGCGCTGATCTTCGGCGCCGCCTACACGCTGTGGATGTACAAGCGGGTCTACCTGGGACCGGTCGGCAACGACCACGTGAAGGAACTCAGCGACATCAACGCGCGTGAATTCCTGATGCTGTCGCTGCTGGCGATCGCCGTGCTGTGGATGGGCCTGTATCCGAAGCCCTTCACCGATGTGATGAATGCCTCCGTGGACGGGCTGCTGCAGCACGTGTCCATCTCCAAGCTGCCCAAGCTGCCGTAAGAAACAAGATGATTGACAAACTCAGCTGGATGACGATCTACCCCGAGGTAGTGCTGCTGATCATGACCTGCGTGATCGCGCTGCTCGATCTCGCCTCGACCAGCCCGCGCCGCACCGGCACCTACATCCTGACCCTGCTCACGCTCGCGATCGTCGCGGTGCTGACCGGCTTCAACGCCTCCCTGGGCAAGACCATCTACGGCTTCGGCGGCATGGTCGTGAGCGACCCGATGGGCAACTGGCTCAAGTGCTTCGCGACACTGGCGCTGATGGTCACGCTGGTCTACGGCCGGCCCTACGCGGGCGACCGCGGCATGCTGCAGGGCGGCGAACTGTTCACGATGAGCCTGCTGGCGCTGCTGGGCATGTTCGTCATGATGTCGGGCAGCAATTTCCTGCTGATCTACCTCGGCCTCGAACTGCTGACGCTCTCCAGCTATGCGCTGGTGGCGCTGCGCCGCGACAACGCGGTCGCCAGCGAGGCGGCCATGAAGTACTTCGTGCTCGGCGCGATGGCCAGCGGCTTCCTGCTCTACGGCCTGTCCATGATGTACGGCGCCACCGGCTCGCTCGACATCAACGAGGTGTTCAAGGCGATCGCGAGCCGCCAGGTGAACCACCAGGTGCTGGTGTTCGGCCTGGTCTTCATCGTCGCCGGCCTGGCGTTCAAGGTCGGTGCCGCGCCTTTCCACATGTGGGTGCCCGACGTCTACCAGGGCGCGCCGACCGCGATCACGCTGATGATCGGCGCCGCGCCCGAACTGGCCGCCTTCGCGATCATCATCCGCCTGCTGGTCGAAGGCCTGCTGCCGCTGGCGATCGACTGGCAGCAGATGCTGGCGCTGCTGGCCATCGCCTCGCTGCTGGTCGGCAACCTGGCCGCGATCGCCCAGACCAACCTCAAGCGCATGCTGGCCTATTCGACCATCGCGCAGATGGGCTTCATGCTGCTCGGCCTGGTGGCGGGCGTGGTCAACGGCAACACCTACAACGCCCAGTTCGCCTACAGCGCGGCGATGTTCTACATCATCACCTACGTGCTGACCACGCTGGCGAGCTTCGGCATCATCCTGCTGCTGGCGCGCGAAGGCTTCGAGAGCGAAGAGATCACCGACCTGGCCGGCCTCAACCAGCGCAGCCCGCTGTATGCCGGCGTGATGGCGATCGCCATGTTCTCGCTGGCCGGCATTCCGCCGCTGGTCGGCTTTTACGCCAAGCTGGCGGTGCTGCAGGCGCTGATCGCCTCCGGCCAGGGCCTCTACATCGGCCTCGCGGTGTTCGCGGTCGTGATGTCGCTGATCGGCGCGTTCTACTACATCCGCGTGGTCAAGGTCATGTACTTCGATGCGCCGGTCACCGCGAGCACCGTCTCGGCACCGCGCGACGTGCGCACCGTGCTGACGCTCAACGGCGCCCTGATCCTGATCCTCGGCATCCTGCCGGGCGGCCTCATGACGCTGTGCGCGAACGCGATCGTGGCCACGCTGGCCACCTGAGCGCGCCGTGTCCCAGAGCGCGTCGGTCTGGATGGTGCTGGGGCTCGCGCTGCTGGCGGCCAACCTGCCGTTCCTGAACGAGCGCCTGCTGGGCCTGGTCCCGCTGGCGGCGGGCACCAAGTCGCTGGCCATCCGGCTGGCCGAGCTGGTGCTGCTTTATGCCGTGGTCGGCGCCATCGGACTGCTGTTCGAGCGCCGGGTCGGGCAGATCGCGCCGCAGGGCTGGGAGTTCTACGCCGTGACGGCGGCGCTGTTCGTCGTGCTGGCCTTCCCGGGCTTCACGTGGCGCTACCTCATGAAGCATCGCCACGCGCACGCGCACGGACACTGACATGACCGACAAGCACCTCAGGGAAGAACTCACCGGCAGCGAACTGCTGTTCAAGGGCAACTTCCTGCATGCCAAGCGCGACACGGTGCGCCTGCCCGACGGCCACACCGCGACCCGCGAGTACGTGGTGCATCCGGGCGCGGTGGTGGTGATCCCGCTGCTCGACGACGGCCGCCTGGTGCTCGAGCGCCAGTACCGCTACCCGATCGGCCATGTCATGACCGAGTTCCCGGCCGGCAAGCTCGACGCCGGCGAGGATCCGCTGCTGTGCGGCCAGCGCGAGCTGCTCGAGGAAACGGGCTACACCGCCCGCGAATGGGCGCGAGCCGGCGCGATGCACCTGGCGGTGGCCTATTCGACCGAGATCATCCATGTCTATTTCGCGCGCGGCCTGACGCTGGGCGACAGGCAGCTCGACCATGGCGAATTCCTCGACGTCATCACGGCCACGCCCGAGGAGCTGATGGCGTGGTGCCGCGACGGCACGGTGTCGGACGCCAAGACGTTGACCTGCACGCTGTGGCTGCAGAACGTCCTGTCGGGGGCATGGGTGCTCGACTGGGACAGCGCGTCATCGCCCGACGGCCGATAATCGGCCCATGAAGGTCCTCAACCTCCAGTGCGCCCACGGCCACGGCTTCGAGGGGTGGTTCGCGTCGCAGGACGCGTTCGACGCCCAGCTCGCCGACGGCCTGGTGGAGTGCCCGATGTGCGGCGACACCGCGATCACCAAGCTGCTGGCTGCGCCGCGGCTGAACCTCGGCAATGCCCGGCCGCCGGCAGAGGCCGCGCCGGCCAAGCCGCCGGCTGCCGATTCGCCCGAGGCGCGCTGGCTGCGCGCGGTGCGCGAGGTCATTTCCCGGACCGAAGACGTCGGCGAGCGCTTCGTCGACGAAGCCCGCAAGATGCACTACGGCGAAGCCGAGGAGCGCGGCATCCGCGGCCAGGCGACGCCCGAGCAGGCACGCTCGCTGGCCGACGAGGGCATTCCGGTGTTCTCGCTGCCGTTGCCGGCAGCCCTCAAGGAGACGCTGCAGTAGCCTGCAGCGCTCAGGCCGGCTGGGCCTGGGGTTCCGCCGCGAATTGCAGCGCGGCCAGTCGTGCGTAGACCCCGTTCTGCGCCACCAGCGCCGCGTGCGTTCCCTGTTCGACGATGCCGCCGTGGTCCAGCACCACGATGCGGTCGGCCTTCTGCACGGTCGCCAGGCGGTGGGCGATGACCAGCGTCGTGCGGCCCGTCATGGCCGATTCGAGGGCCGCCTGCACCATCCGCTCGCTCTCGGCGTCGAGCGCGCTGGTCGCCTCGTCGAGCAGCAGCAGCGGCGGGTTCTTGAGCATCGCGCGCGCGATCGCGATGCGCTGGCGCTGGCCGCCCGACAGCCGCACGCCACGCTCGCCCAGGAAGGTGTCGTAGCCCTCGGGCAGCGCCCGCAGGAAGCCGTCGGCGAAGGCGGCGCGGGCCGCGGCGTGGACTTCCTCGACGCTGGCGTCGGGCCGGCCGTAGCGGATGTTCTCCAGCGCGCTGGCGGAAAAGATGACCGCATCCTGCGGCACCAGGCCGATGCGCTCGCGCAAGGCCTCGAGGGACAGCGCCGCCAGCGGCGTGCCGTCGAGCGTGATCCGGCCGGATTGCGGGTCGTAGTAGCGCAGCAGCAGCTGGAACACCGTGCTCTTGCCGGCGCCGCTCGATCCGACCAGCGCCACCGTCTCGCCGGGCGCGATCCGCAGGTCGAAGTCGCGCAGCGCCGGGGTGCCGGGCCGGGAGGGGTAGTGGAAGCCGACGCCCTCCAGCGACAAGGCGCTGCCGGCGGCCGGGACCGGCGCCTGGGCCGGCTGCGCGGGCGACACGATCACCGGCCTGGCATGCAGCAGCTCCATCAGCCGCTCGGTGGCGCCGGCCGCCCGCAGCAGGTCGCCGTAGACCTCGCCGAGCACCGCAGCGGCACTCGCCAGGATGATCACGTAGACCACCGTCTGCCCCAGGTGGCCGGCCGTGATGTCGCCGCGCAGCACCGCCTGCGTGCCCTGGTAGAGGCCCCACAGCAGCGCCGCCGAGGTGGCGATGATGATGAAGGCCACCAGCACCGAGCGCGCCCGCGTGCGGCGCACCGCGGTGCGGAAGGCGCTGTCGGTGGAGGCGTCGAAGCGGGCCGCCTCGCGGGCCTCGGCGGTGTAGCTCTGCACCACCGGAATCGCGTTGAGCACCTCGGCCGCGATCGCGCTGGAGTCGGCCACCCGGTCCTGGCTGGCGCGCGAGAGCTTGCGCACGCGGCGGCCGAACCACATGCTGGGCAGCACCACCAGCACCAGGATGCCCAGCACCTGGACCATCACGTAGGGGTTGGTCCAGACCAGGATCGCGAGGGCGCCCACGCCCATGACCGCGTTGCGCAGCCCCATGCTGAGGGAGGAGCCGACCACGGTCTGGACCAGCGTCGTGTCGGCGGTCAGGCGGGACAGGACCTCGCCGGTCTGGGTGGTCTCGAAGAACACCGGGCTCTGGCGCAGCACATGGGCGTAGACCGCGTTGCGCAGGTCGGCCGTGACGCGCTCGCCGAGCCAGCTGACGGTGTAGAAGCGGGCCGCCGAGAACAGCCCCAGCGCCACCGCGACCGCGAACAGGGCGACGAAGTGCTCGCGCAGCGCCATCGTCTGGGCGCCCTTGTCGGGGTTGACCAGGCCGCCGTCGATCAGGCTGCGCAGGGCGATCGGGAACACCAGGGTGGTCGCCGCCGCCAGGACCAGGAACACCACCGCGAGGACGATCTGGGTGCGATAGGGGCGCAGGAAGGGCGCCAGGCCCGACAAGGATTTTGGCGATCCTTTGGCGGGCGAAGGGGAAGAGGAGGCCATATCCCGAGCATTCTAGCTAACGCTTGCCCCACCAAAAGCCGCCTTGACAGTAATTGCCGAGGCAATTACTATGCGGGTATGTCCGAATCCCAGACCCCCGAAGCGCGCCCTGCGCCGCCTTCGCCCGGCGAGTTGCCGGCGGTCACGGCCTTCTACAAGGCCGAGAACTACCGTGCGGAAGAAAGCATCGGCTACCTGATGCGCCGGATCCTGAGCGCGGTGGCCCAGTCGGTGGAGCTTCGCATGTGCGATCCCGGGCCGACCTATCCGCAGTGGGTGCCGCTGCACAAGCTGCACATGGGCAAGGTCACGACCGTGGCCGAACTGGCCCGCGAATGCGAGCTCGACACCGGCGCCATGACCCGCCTGCTCGACCGCCTGGAAGCCAAGGGCCTGTGCCGCCGCGTGCGCTCGGTGGCCGACCGCCGCGTGGTCCACATCGAACTCACCGAAGAAGGCCGCGCGGCGGCCCGCGAGGTGCCCGAAATCCTCAGCCATGTGCAGAACGAGCACCTGGCTGGCTTCAGCAACGAGGAGTGGGAGCAGCTCAAGGGCTACCTGCGCCGGATCCTCGACAACGCACAGGCCCTGTCGGCCCGTGGAGATAAGAAAAATGACTCGACTCCTTCCTGAGCGCGCCTTGCGCCGTACCAGCGCCATCGCCGCTGCCGTGCTGGTGCTGGCCGTCGCGGGCTGCGCCGACATGGGCGCGACCGCCTCCAACCCCAAGATGCAGACCGCCGCGAGCCTGGGCCTGGCCGCGGCCCCGGCCGCCCAGGCCGCGCCGGCGCTCGACAGCCAGTGGTGGCTGGCCTTCGGCGATCCGCAGCTCAATGCGCTGGTCGACCAGGCGGTGGCGGGCAACCCCAACCTGCAGGTCGCCCTGGCCCGGCTCGCGCGCGCGCAGGCCTCGGTGATGTCGACCGAGGCCGCCGACAAGCCGCAGCTCAACGGTGGGCTCGATCTCACGCGCCAGAAGTTCAGCGAGAACTACATCTATCCGGCGCCGCTGGGCGGCTCGGTCCAGGAAACCGGCACCCTTCAGTTCAACGGCAGCTGGGAGATCGATTTCTTCGGCAAGAACCGCACCGCGCTCGACACCGCGCTCGGCACGGCCAACGCCGCCGCCGCCGAAGCCGATGCGGCCCGCGTGCTGCTGGCCAGCAACGTCGCCCGCGGCTACGTGCAGTGGGCGCGGCTGAACGACCGGATGGTGGTCGCCCAGCGCGCGCTGGCGCAGCGCGAGGAACTGCTCAAGCTGGTGCGCGACCGTGTGTCGGCCGGGCTCGACACGCGGCTGCAGTTGAAGCAGAGCGAGAGCAGCGTGCCCGAGGCACGCCAGCAGATCGAAGCCCTCAACGAGCAGATCGCGATCGCCCAGCACGCGCTCGACGCGCTGGTGGCCCAGCCCGGCGCCACGCAGGCGCTGACGCCGCCGCGGCTCGCCAATTTCAGGAACATGGCGCTGCAGCAGAGCATTCCGGCCGACCTGCTGGGCCGGCGCGCCGACATCGCCGCCGCCCGCTGGCGCGTCGAGGCCGCGACCAGCGACGTCGCGAACGCCAAGACCCAGTTCTACCCGAACGTCAACCTGGTGGCCTTCGCCGGCTTCCAGAGCATCGGCTTCGACAACCTGCTGAAGTCGGGCAGCCAGCAGTGGGGCGTGGGCCCCGCGATCCGGCTGCCGATCTTCGAGGGCGGCCGCCTGCGCGCCAACCTGCGCGGCAAGTCGGCCGACCTCGACGCCGCGATCGACAGCTACAACGGCACCGTCATCGACGCGGTGCGCGATGTCGCCGACCAGCTCTCGAGCGTGCAGTTCGTGGCGCGCCAGCAAGTCCAGCAGAAAGAGGCGCAGGACGCGGCCGAGGCGGCCTACGACATCGGCCTGCAGCGCTACAGCGCCGGGCTCGGCAACTACCTGGACGTGCTGACGGCCGAAGTCACCGTGCTGGCGCAGCGCCGCGACGGCGTCGACCTCGCGGCCCGTGCGCTCGAGAGCCAGGTCGGCCTGGCGCGCGCCCTGGGCGGCGGCTGGCAGCCGTCGGACACCACCACCGCCGCCGCGCCCGCGGCCCGGCACCCCTGAACATCTCCGAACGAACGCTCCGAATCCGAAAGACACTGTCATGGAAAACAGCAACAACACCCCGAACGCTGCGTCTGCCGAAGCCGTGGCGCAGGCCCCCGCCGCGAGCAACAAGCGCCGCCGCGCATTGACCACGCTGGCCGCCGTCGTGGTCGTGGCCGGCGCCGCCTGGGGCGCCTACGAATGGCTGGTCGCCAGCCACTACGAATCGACCGACAACGCCTACGTGCAGGGCAACGTGATCCAGATCACGCCGCAGATCGGCGGCACCGTGATGGCGATCATGGCCGACGACACCGACCTCGTGAAGGCCGGCCAGCCGCTGGTGCAGCTCGACCCGTCGGATGCCAAGGTGGCGTTCGAGCAGGCCGAGGCGGCGCTGGCCCAGGCGGTGCGCCAGGCGCGCACCCTGTACGGCAACAACGCATCGCTGGCGGCCCAGGTCACGCTGCGCCAGGCCGACATCGCGCGCGCCCAGAGCGACATCGCCCGGGCCCAGGACGACCTCAAGCGCCGCCAGGCCCTGGCCGGCAACGGGGCGGTGTCGAAGGAAGAGCTGAACCACTCCGAGACCGCGCTGGCCAACGCCAAGAGCCAGCTGGCCTCGGCCCAGGCCGCGGTGCTGTCGGCGCGCGAGCAGCTGACCACCAACCAGTCGCTGACCGACGGCACGCCGGTGGAGCGCCATCCGAGCGTGCTCGCGGCGGCCGCCAAGGTGCGCGAGGCCTACCTGGCGACCCAGCGGGTCGCGATGCCGGCGCCGGTCGAGGGCTATGTCGCCAAGCGCACCGTGCAGCTCGGCCAGCGCGTGGCCGCGGGCACGCCGATGATGTCGATCGTGCCGCTGAACCAGCTCTGGGTCGACGCCAACTTCAAGGAAGTGCAGCTGCGCAACATCCGCATCGACCAGCCCGTGAAGCTCACGGCCGACCTGTACGGCAAGAAGGTCGAGTACGACGGCCGGGTGGCCGGCCTCGGCGTCGGCACCGGTTCGGCCTTCGCGCTGCTGCCGGCGCAGAACGCCACCGGCAACTGGATCAAGGTGGTGCAGCGGGTGCCGGTGCGCATCGCGCTCGACCCCGAGCAGCTCAAGGCCAACCCGCTGCGGGTCGGCCTGTCGATGGACGCCGAGATCGACGTCTCGAAGAAGGACGGCAAGTCGCTGGCCGACGCCCCGCGCGGCAGCGCGCTGATCCAGACCCAGGTCTACAGCCAGCTCGACAGCGGCGCCGACGCCGTGGTCCAGCGCATCATCGCCGCCAACCTCGGCCATGAGCCGGCGCCGAAGGCGCCGGCGGCCAGCAGCCTGCCGGTGTCGCCGATCTCCTCGCAGGCGCATCCGGGCTGATCGGGCGACCGCGCGCGATGTCGAACGCCACCGCTCCCACGCCGCTCCAGCCGCTCGAGGGCTCCGCCCGCGTCTGGGGAACCATCGCGCTGTCGGCCGCGACCTTCATGAACGTGCTCGACACGTCGATCGCCAACGTGTCGCTGCCGGCCATCGCCGGCGACCTCGGCGTCAGCTCGACGCAGGGCACCTGGGTCATCACCAGCTTCGCGGTGGCCAACGCCATCGCGGTGCCGCTCACCGGCTGGCTCACGCAGCGCTTCGGACAGGTGCGCCTGTTCATGGCGAGCGTGCTGCTGTTCATCATCAGCTCCTGGCTCTGCGGCCTGGCGCCCAACATGACGATGCTGATCGCCTTCCGCGCGCTGCAGGGCTTCGTCGCCGGGCCGATGATCCCGCTGTCGCAGACGCTGCTGCTGTCGAGCTATCCGCGGGCCAAGGCCGGCCTGGCGATGGCGATGTGGTCGATGACCACGCTGGTGGCGCCGGTGATGGGGCCGCTGCTGGGCGGCTGGATCACCGACAACATCTCCTGGCCCTGGATCTTCTACATCAACATTCCGGTCGGGCTGGCGGCGGCGGGCATCACCTGGGCCATCTACCGCAAGCGCGAGAGCGTCACCCGCAAGGTGCCGATCGACGGCATCGGGCTGGCCTTGCTGGTGGTCTGGGTCGGCGCGATGCAGCTCATGCTCGACAAGGGCAAGGAGCTCGACTGGTTCCACTCGGCCGTGATCCTGACCTTGGCGGTGGTGGCCCTGGTCGGCTTCGCCTTCTTCCTGATCTGGGAGCTGACCGACAAGCACCCGGTGGTCGACCTGTCGCTGTTCAAGCGCCGCAACTTCTGGTCGGGCGCCTTCGCGACGGCCGTGGCCTACGGGCTCTTCTTCGGCAACGTGGTGATCCTGCCGCTGTGGCTGCAGCAGTTCATGGGCTACACGGCGACGCAGGCCGGGATGATCATGGCGCCGGTGGGCATGCTGGCGATCATCTTCTCGCCGATCGTCGGGCTCACGGTCGGCAAGGTCGACCCGCGCCGCTACGCGACCTTCTCGTTCCTGGTGTTCGCGCTGGTGCTGTGGATGCGCTCGAACTTCAACACCCAGGCCGACTTCTGGACCATCATGATCCCGACCATCATCCAGGGCGTGGCGATGGCCTTCTTCTTCATTCCGCTGGTGACGATCACGCTGTCGGGCCTGCCGCCCGATCGCATTCCCGCCGCCTCCGGGCTGTCGAACTTCCTGCGCATCACCGCCGGCGCGATCGGCACCTCGGCCGCGACCACGCTGTGGGAGAACCGTGCCGCGCTGCACCACGCGCAGCTGGTGGAGTCGGTCAACACCGGCAGTTCCGCCGCCAACAGCGCGATCGCCAACTTCGGGGCCAGCGGATTCAGTGCCGACCAGGTGCTGGGGCAGATCAACCGGCTGGTCGACCAGCAGTCCTTCATGCTGGCTTCGAACGACGTGTTCTACGGCTCGGCGTTGCTTTTCCTGCTGCTGATCCCGCTGGTCTGGCTCGCCAAGCCGGCAAGGGGAGCCGGCGCGTCGGACGCGGCGGCCGGCGCCCACTGATTGCGGGCCGGCGCAGGCCGGCCTCAGGTTGCGTTGCAGCATAGGCATTTGCCCCAGTAGGCAAGTTTTGCCGCCCCTGCAAACAATGCGGTCCGCGCAGCCATGGTGGTGCGCTCAGATGGACCGCATGACCGACTTTTTCTGCCAGCCAACGGGCGACCGCGCGAGATGAGCGACATCATTCTCGAAACACGCCAGCTCACCAAGGAATTCAAGGGTTTCACCGCGGTCAGCAAGGTCGACCTCCAGGTCGTCAGGGGATCGATCCACGCGTTGATCGGCCCCAATGGCGCGGGCAAGACGACCTGCTTCAACCTGCTCACCAAGTTCCTCGAGCCGACCGCGGGCACCATCCTGTTCAACGGCCAGGACATCACGAGCGAGCGCCCGGCGCAGATCGCGCGGCGCGGCATCATCCGCTCGTTCCAGATCTCCGCGGTGTTCCCGCACCTGACCCTGCTCGAGAACGTGCGCCTGGGGCTGCAGCGCGCGCTGGGCACCTCCTACCATTTCTGGAAGAGCGAGAAGTCGCTCAAGCCGCTCGATGCCCGGGCCCGCGTGCTGCTGGCCGAAGTCGGCCTCGAGGACCTGGCCGACGAGCTGACCGTGAACCTGCCCTATGGCCGCAAGCGCGCGCTCGAGATCGCGACCACGCTGGCGATGGAGCCCGAACTGATGCTGCTCGACGAACCCACCCAGGGCATGGGCCACGAGGACGTGCACCGGGTCGCCGAGCTCATCAAGCGGGTGTCGGCCGGCCGCACCATCCTGATGGTGGAGCACAACATGAGCGTGGTCTCGACCATCGCCGACACCATCACGGTGCTGCAGCGCGGCGCCGTGCTGGCCGAGGGGCCGTACGCCGAGGTGTCGCGCAACCCGCAGGTGATGGAGGCCTACATGGGCACCACCGACGGCGCGCTGCAGGGAGCCCACTGATGGCAACCCCCGCACTGGAGATCAAGGACCTGCAAGCCTGGTACGGCGAATCGCACGTGCTGCACGGCGTCGACATGGTGGTGCAGCCAGGCGAGGTGGTCACGCTGCTGGGCCGCAACGGCGCCGGCCGCACCACCACCATGCGCGCCGTGCTGGGCCTCACCGGCGCGCGCAAGGGCAGCATCAAGGTCAACGGCACCGAGACCATCCACATGCCGACCCACCGCATCGCGCACCAGGGCATCGGCTATTGCCCGGAGGAGCGCGGCATCTTCGCGAGCCTCTCGTGCGAAGAGAACCTGCTGCTGCCGCCGGTGCTCAAGAGCGCCGACAAGGGCATGTCGGTCGACGAGATCTACGCCATGTTCCCGAACCTGGCCGAGCGCCGCCACAGCCAGGGCACGCGGCTGTCGGGCGGCGAGCAGCAGATGCTGGCGGTGGCGCGCATCCTGCGCACCGGCGCCCGCCTGCTGCTGCTCGACGAGATCTCCGAAGGCCTGGCGCCGGTGATCGTGCAGGCGCTGGCCCGCATGATCCACACGCTGCGCGGCAAGGGCTACACGGTGGTCATGGTCGAGCAGAACTTCCGCTTCGCGGCGCCGCTGGCCGACCGCTTCTACGTGATGGAGCACGGGCGCATCGTCGAGAAGTTCGGCGCCTCCGAGCTCGAAGCCAAGATGCCGGTGCTCAACGAGCTGCTCGGCGTCTGATCCCGCTTTTTTTTTCCAACCTGTTGATTGAACGGAGACCTCTCATGAAGAACCAGTTCAGCGCAATGACCCTGGCCGTCGCTGCGACGGCGCTCGCCTGCGGCGCCGCCCAGGCCCAGGAAAAGGTCAAGATCGGCTTCGTGACCGACATGTCGAGCCTCTATGCCGACGTCGAGGGCAAGAACGGCGCGCTCGCCATCCAGATGGCGATCGACGATTTCGGCGGCAAGGTGCTGGGCCAGCCGATCGAGCTGCTCACCGCCGACCACCAGAACAAGGCCGACATCGCGGCCTCGAAGGCGCGCGAGTGGATCGACACCGACGGCGTGACCATGGTCTTCGGCGGCACCAACTCCGGCACCGCGCTGGCCACGGCCAAGGTGGCGCAGGAGAAGAAGCGGGTCTACTTCAACAACGGCGCCGCCACCTCGGCGCTCACCAACGAGCAGTGCAGCCCGTACACGGTGCACTACGCCTACGACACGGTGGCGCTGGCCAAGGGCACCGGCGGCGCGGTGGTCGACCGCGGCGGCAAGAGCTGGTTCTTCCTGACCGCCGACTACGCCTTCGGCCATGCGCTCGAAGCCGACACCACGGCGGTGGTCAAGGCCAAGGGCGGCACGGTGGTGGGTGCGGTGCGCGCACCGCTCAATGCCTCGGACTTCTCGTCCTTCCTGCTGCAGGCGCAGAACTCGAAGGCCCAGATCCTGGGGCTGGCCAATGCCGGCGGCGACACCATCAACTCGATCAAGGCGGCGAAGGAATTCGGCATCGGCAAGAGCATGAAGCTGGCGGGCCTGCTGATCTTCCTGAGCGACATCCACAGCCTGGGCCTGAAGAACACCGAAGGCCTGCTGCACACCACCAGCTGGTACTGGGACCTGAACGACGACACGCGCAAGTTCTCGAAGCGCTTCTTCGACAAGACCAAGCGCATGCCGACCGACATCCAGGCCGCCGACTACTCGGCCACGATGACCTACCTGAAGGCCGTGCAGGCCGCGAAGACCGCCGACGCCGACAAGGTGATGGCCGAACTGAAGAAGACGCCGATCAACGACTTCTACGCCAAGGGCGTGATCCGCGCCGACGGCCGCATGGTGCACGACATGTACCTGGTCGAGGTCAAGTCGCCGGCCGACTCGAAGCAGCCCTGGGACTACCTCAAGGTCAACGCCAAGCTGCCCGGCGACCAGGTCTTCACGACCCAGGCCGACTCCAAGTGCGCGCTCTGGAAATGACGCCCCGATTTCTCTCACCCATCTCTCTTTTGAATCGACCATGAAGAAAACAATCGCACTTTCTGCCGTCTCCCTTGCCATCGCCCTGGCGACCGGCGCTGTTCAAGCCCAGGAGAAAGTGAAGATCGGCTTTATCACCGACATGTCCAGCCTCTACGCCGACGTCGAAGGCAAGGGCGGCGCCACCGCGATCCAGATGGCGATCGACGACTTCGGCGGCAAGGTCAACGGCCTGCCGATCGAACTGGTCACGGCCGACCACCAGAACAAGGCCGACATCGCCGCCTCCAAGGCGCGCGAGTGGATCGACACCGACAACCTCACGATGCTGTTCGGCGGCACCAACTCGGGCACCGGCCTGGCGATGGCCAAGGTGGCGCAGGAGAAGAAGCGCGTCTTCATGGTCAACGGTGCGGGCTCTTCGGCGCTCACCAACGAGCAATGCAGCCCGTACACGGTGCACTATGCCTACGACACCGTGGCGCTGGCCAAGGGCACGGGCGGCGCGGTGGTCGCGAACGGCGGCAAGAGCTGGTTCTTCCTGACCGCCGACTACGCCTTCGGCGCTGCGCTGGAATCCGACACGGCCAAGGTCGTCAAGGAGAAGGGCGGCACGGTGGTCGGCGGCGTCAAGCACCCGCTCAACGCCTCCGATTTCTCGTCCTTCCTGCTGCAAGCCCAGAACTCGAAGGCCCAGATCCTGGGCCTGGCCAACGCCGGCGGCGACACCATCAACGCGATCAAGGCAGCGAAGGAATTCGGGATCAACAAGTCGATGAAGATGGCCGGCCTGCTGGTCTTCATCACCGACATCCACAGCCTGGGCCTGAAGAACACCGAAGGCCTGCTGCTGACCACCAGCTGGGACTGGAACCTCAACCAGGAGACCCGCGCCTTCGGCAAGAAGTTCTTCGACAAGACCAAGCGCATGCCGACCGACATCCAGGCTGCCGACTACTCGGCCACGATGACCTACCTGAAGGCGGTGCAGGCGGCCAAGAGCAGCGACGCCGACAAGGTGATGGCCGAGCTCAAGAAGATGCCGATCAACGACTTCTACGCCAAGGGCGTGATCCGCCCCGACGGCCGCATGGTGCACGACATGTACCTGATGCAGGTCAAGTCGCCGAGCGAATCGACGCAGCCGTGGGACTACTACAAGGTGGTCGCCAAGCTGCCCGGCGAAGAAGTCTTCACGACCAAGGCCGAGAGCAAGTGCGCCCTCTGGAAATAAGCTGACCTCCTGACCTTTTCATCGCGATCCCTTCCGTCATGCAAATATCACTGCCTGCCTTGTTGAGCCAGCTCCTTCTCGGGCTGGTCAACGGGTCGTTCTACGCGATCCTGAGCCTCGGGCTCGCAGTGATCTTCGGCCTGCTCAACGTCATCAACTTCGCGCACGGCGCGCTGTTCATGCTGGGCGCGGTGCTGACCTGGATGGCGATGAACTACTTCGACGTCAACTACTGGGTCATGCTGGCGGTGGCGCCGGTCATCGTGGGGCTGTTCGGCATCGTCATCGAGCGGCTGCTGCTGCGCTGGATCTACAAGCTCGACCACCTGTACGGCCTGTTGCTCACGCTCGGCCTCACGCTGCTGATCGAAGGCGTGTTCCGCTCGATCTACGGTGTCTCGGGCCTGGCCTACGACACGCCCGACGCGCTGGCCAGCGCCACCGACCTCGGCTTCATGATCCTTCCCAACTACCGGGCCTGGGTGGTGGTGGCCTCGTTGACGGTCTGCTTCGCGACCTGGTTCGTGATCGAGAAGACCCGGCTCGGCGCCTACCTGCGCGCCGGCACCGAGAACCCGCGGCTGGTCGAGGCCTTCGGCGTCAACGTGCCGCTGATGATCACGCTGACCTACGGCTTCGGCGTGGCGCTGGCCGCCTTCGCGGGCGTGCTCGCGGCGCCGGTGATCCAGGTCTCGCCGCTGATGGGGCAGAACCTGATCATCGTCGTGTTCGCGGTGGTCGTGATCGGCGGCATGGGCTCGATCATGGGCGCCATCCTCACCGGGCTCGGGCTCGGCGTGATCGAAGGCCTGACCAAAGTGTTCTACCCCGAGGCATCCTCCACCGTGGTCTTCGTGATCATGGTCATCGTGCTGCTCATCCGCCCGGCCGGTCTCTTCGGCAAAGAGAAGTAAGACGGCAGCCCCATGAAAAAGCTCTCTACAGTCATCTACCTGCTGCTGCTCGTCGCCCTCGTTCTCGCACCTTTCGTCGGCGCCTATCCGGTGTTCGTGATGAAGCTGATGTGCTTCGCGCTGTTCGCCTCGGCCTTCAACCTGCTGCTGGGCTACACCGGCCTCTTGTCCTTCGGCCATGCGGCCTTTCTCGGCGGCTCGGCCTACGTGGCCGGCCATGCGATGAAGGTCTGGGGCCTGACGCCCGAACTCGGCCTGGTCGCCGGCACCGCGGCCGGCGCCTTCCTGGGCTGGATCTT
The DNA here is from genome assembly GCF_030316845.1 of Variovorax davisae. Taxonomy (GTDB): domain Bacteria; phylum Pseudomonadota; class Gammaproteobacteria; order Burkholderiales; family Burkholderiaceae_C; genus Variovorax; species Variovorax davisae. The sequence continues at coordinate 117,047 of NZ_JASZYS010000016.1, read as the reverse complement.
CGGCCTGCTGGCGATCCGCCGGCAGGGCATCTACTTCGCGATGATCACGCTGGCGCTGGCGCAGATGGTGTTCTTCGTCGCGCTGCAGGCCAAGTTCACCGGCGGCGAGGACGGCCTGCAGGGCGTGCCGCGCGGCAAGCTCTTCGGCCTGGTCGACCTGCAGAACGACCTCACGATGTATTACGTCACCCTGGTGATCGTGGTGGCGGCGTTCCTGCTGATCGTGCGCACCATCCATTCGCCCTTCGGCCAGGTGCTCAAGGGCATCAAGGAGAACGAGCCGCGCGCGCTTTCGCTGGGCTATGACGTCAGCCGCTTCAAATTGCTGGCCTTCGTGATCTCGGCCGCGCTGTCGGGCCTCGCGGGCTCGCTCAAGACGCTGGTGCTGGGCTTCGCCACGCTGTCGGACGTGCATTGGAGCGCCTCGGGCCAGGTCATCCTGATGACGCTGGTCGGCGGGCTCGGCACCCTGTCGGGGCCGCTGGTCGGCTCGGCGGTGGTGGTGCTGCTCGAGAACAAGATCGGCGAGCTGGGCCACCTGCTGGCGCGCCTCACGACCGTCGACTGGTTCAACACGCTGGGCGAGTCGGTGACCATGGTCACGGGGCTGATCTTCGTGATCTGCGTGCTGGCCTTCCGGCGCGGGATCATGGGCGAGATCATCGCCTTCATCGATCGGCGGCGCGGGGTGGCGAAGGGCTGAGGGCCTTCAGATCGTTGGCGGCAGCACGATCGTGTGCCGCCGCTGCGCCAATGCCTGGTCGTGCATGGCCCGCAACAACGCATCGAGCTGCCGCGCGAAGCGTTGCGGCTGAAACAGGGACGAGGCCGCGACACGGTGGGCCAGGGCGCCTCGCAGGCCGCTGCGGCGTGGCGTGTCCTTCGCCAAGGCGATCGCCAGCCGCCGGTAGCCCGGGCTGCCCACAGCCACCAGTTCAGGCAACCCGACCGCGTTCAGCAAACTCGCCGCCATCCGGGCCACGAAAGTTTCCCCCGCGCGCGTGACCAGCGGCACGCCGGCGCGCAGCACGTCGCTGGCGGTGGTGCCCGAGTTGTAGGGAAAGGTGTCGAGCGCGATGTCGGCGAGCGCGATCCGCGCCTGGTGCGCAGGCAGCGGCTGGCGCCGGGCAAAGACCAGGCGCTCGGGCGCCACGCCGCGCCGGGCGGTCTCCTCGCGCAGGTTCTGCGCCGTCGTCTCGGACCCGGGTGGCGCCAGCCACAGGACGCTGCCGGGCACGGCCTGCAGGATCTGGCACCAGTCGTCCCACAGCTGCGGCGTGAGCTTGAAGATCTGGTTGAAGCTGCAGAACACCAGCGAGTCCTCGGGCAGGCCCTCGTCGGCGCGGCGCGGCGGCGGCGGCAGCGCATGCAGGGCCGCATTGGGCTGGAAGCACTCGGGCATCAGGGCCAGCGTCTCGCTGAAGTGCTGCGCCAGCGCCGGCGGCGTGGCGATGGCGTCGCCGATCACGTAGTCGGCCAGGCGCGGCTCCCCCAGGCTGCCGATGTAGCCGAGCCAGGAGGCGATCACGGGCGCCGGGCGCAGGGCGGTGATCGCCAGCCGCGCATGGGTGGTGTAGCCGGTCAGGTCGACCAGCACGTCGATGCCGTCATCGCGGATGCGCCGCGCGGCGTCGAGGTCGTCCATGGCGCCGATGTCGATGAAATGGTCGGCGGCCTGCTGCAAGGCCCGGCGCTGCGCGTCGTCGGCCGGCGGGCCGTAGGCGTAGAGGAACACCTCGGACTGCGCGCGGTCCTGGGCGGCGATGACCTCGGTCACCAGGTGCGCCACCGGATGGTTACGGAAATCGGCCGACAGGTAGCCGATGCGCAATGCGCCCTCGCGGGGCGTGGCGGGGGCGGCCAGCGGCGGGTGCGCGAGCGCCCAGGCCCACTTGCAGCGGGCGAAGCGCGCCGCCGCACTGCGCTGCAGTTCGGCGCTGCTCTCGGGCAGCGCGAGCAGATAGAGCGGCGCCATCTCGCTCGGCCGGTCCCGCGCCAGCGCAGCCACCAGCGCCGCTGCCGTCGGCTTGCCCTCGGGCCGCCAGTCGGCGGCATCCCGGCGCAAGCCCAGCGCGCTGCCGATGAATCTGGGATCGTGCGGGTCGAGAACGATGGCCTGCCGGTAGTAGCGCAGCGCCTCCTCGGGCTGCTTCAGCCGCTTGAGCAGATCGGCCAGGTTGCCGATGGCCGGCAGGAAGCGGGGCTGGACGCGCAGGGCCTCGCGATAGCACCGCTCGGCACCGGCGAGATCCTTGCGGTTTTCCAGTTCGTAGCCCAGGTTGGTGAGGGCATTGGCGTAGTCGGGCCTGGCCGCCAGCGCCTGCCGGTAACAATGCAGGGCCTCGTCGCGGCGGCTGGCCTGGAAGCTGCGGGCCAGCAGGTTGCCCAGGTTGTTCCAGGCCTTGGCCTGCCGCGGATCGAGCGCCACGGCCCGCCGGTAGGCGGCTTCGGCCTCGTCGGGCCGATGCAGCGCGTTCAGCGTGAGGCCGAGGTTGGTGTGGGTCTCGGCGCCCGCGCCCGCGGCGATCGCCGCCTGCAGGGCCTGCGCCGAGCCCGGCAGGTCGTCGTGCAGGAAGCAGGCCGCGCCGAGCAGCGCCAGGCCATCCCGGTGGTGGGGGGCCCGCGGCAGCAGCTTGTCGCGACACAGGCCGATGGCCGCCTCCCACTGGCCCTGCTGGTACAGCGCCAGGGCCTGCGCGTAGAGCGCGTCGGGCCCGGCCGGCTTCGGCGCCGCCGCGAAGCGGGAAAAAAGGGGGTGCGGCCGGGGCGCGCGGGATCGGTTCATGTGAAGACGGAGGAACAGGCAGCGCGCACTCTAGCGGCGCACTGGCGGCTGCCTCGTCTTGCTGCGCGCCGTTCGGATCAACGCGCCATATCCGGTCGCACAAAGGGAAAGCGACTGCGGCATGGACCGCCTTTTCGGGCCTCGGATCGGCCTCAGACCCCCAGGTGGTCGCGCCAGACCGAGCGGTCGGCGTCCAGCGCCGCCGAGTCGCCCTGCCACACGACGCGGCCGCGCTCCAGCACCACGTGGTGGTCGGCCAGGCCCAGCAGCCGGTCGATGTACTTGTCGACCACCAGGATCGTCTGGCCGGATTCCTTCAGCTGCCGCAGGCAGCGCCAGATCTCCTCGCGGATCACCGGCGCCAGGCCTTCGGTCGCCTCGTCGAGGATCAGCAGGCGCGGGTTGGTCGACAGCGCCCGGGCGATCGCCAGCATCTGCTGCTCGCCGCCCGAGAGCTGGTTGCCCATGTGGCCGGCGCGTTCGCGCAGGCGCGGAAACAGCGCCCACAGCCGCTCCAGGGTCCAGCCGTCGCGCAGGCCGTTGCGGTCGTCGGCGAAGGCCACCAGGTGCTCGCGCACGCTGAGGTTGGGAAAGCACTGGCGGCCCTCGGGCACGATGGCGACGCCCAGGCGGGCGATCGCGTCGGGCGCCAGGCCGCGGGTGGTCTGGCCGGCGAAGCGGATCTCGCCGCCGCGCAGCGCGAGGGCGCCGATCAGCGTCTTGATCGTCGTGCTCTTGCCCATGCCGTTGCGCCCGAGCAGCGTGGTCACGGTGCCGGGCGGGATGTCAAGGTCGATGCCGAACAGCACCTGGCTGGCGCCGTAGCCGGCCTCGAGCCGGCGCGCCGTGAGCAAGGCGTGCGATGACGCGCCGCTCATGCCATCGCCTCGACCGATGCGTCCTCGGTGCCGAGGTAGACCGCCTGCACCTGCGGGTGCCCCTTGATGGTGGCGGCATCGCCGGCCACCAGCACGCGGCCGTAGACCAGCACCGAGATGCGGTCGGCCAGCGCGAACACGGCCTTCATGTCGTGCTCGATCAGCAGGATCGCCATGTCGCCCCGCAGGCTGTGGATCAGTTCGGTCATGCGTTCGGAGTCCTCCGGCCCCATGCCGGCCATCGGTTCGTCGAGCAGCAGCAGCTTGGGGCTCGCGGCCAGCGCGAGCGCGACGTCGAGCTTGCGCTGGGCGCCATGGGGCAGGGTGCCCGCGATGCGCTCGAACTGGCCCGCCAGGCCGACTCTTTCGCCGAGCGCGTGCGCGGTCTCGAACAGCGCCGCCTCGGCATCGCGCGGCCGCAGGAAGCGCAGCGAACTCCCCGCATGGGCCTGGGCCGCGAGCAGCAGGTTGTCGCGCACGGTCGCGTCGCGGAAGATGCTCGTGATCTGGAAGCAGCGCGACAGCCCGGCCTCGACCCGCCGGTGCATCGGCAGCCCGGTGAGCGCCACGCCGTCGAGCACGATGCGGCCCGCATCGGGCGCATGCAGCCCCGAGATCAGGTTGACGAGCGTGGACTTGCCGGCGCCGTTGGGGCCGATCAGCGCATGGATCTCGCCGGCCGCCACTTCCAGGCTCACGTGGTCGGTCGCCAGCAGCGCGCCGAAGCGCTTGACCAGGCCCTCGACTTGGAAGAGGCTCATTCGGTCGCTCCCGCGGGTGTCGCCGCGATCGTTGCACGCGGCTTGCGCTGCAGCATCGCCACCAGGCCGCGCGGCGCCAGGAAGACGATCAGCAGCAGCAGCACGCCGAGCGGCAGGTGCCAGTAGTCGGTGTACTGCCGGGTGATTTCCTCCAGCAGGATCCAGGCGGCGGCGCCGACCGGTCCGCCCCAGCGCCGGCCCACGCCGCCGATCACCACCATCACGATCAAGGTCGCCGATTGCGTCCAGTGCATCACGGCCGGGCTGACGAAGCTGTTGTTGGTGACCAGCAGCGCGCCGGCCAGCCCGGCGATCGCGCCGGCGATCACGAAGGCCGCGAGGCGCAGCCGGAAGACCGGGTAGCCCATGGCCTGCATCCGTGTCTCGTTGTCGCGGATGCCGGTCAGGGCATGGCCGAAACGGGACCGGGTGGCGCGGTTCAGCAGGGCCATCACGGCCGCGAACAGGACCAGGACGACCCCGTACAGCGTCGGCTCGTTCGCCAGGTCGAGGCCCAGGCCCAGCGTCGGGCGGGCCGGCAGGTTGTAGCCGTCGTCGCCGCCATAGACGCGCAGCGACACCGCGACGAAATAGAGCATCTGCGCGAAGGCCAGCGTGATCATGATGAAGTAGACGCCACGGGTGCGCAGCGCGACCAGGCCGATCAGGGCCGCCGCGCCGGCGGCGACCGCGGCCGCGGCCGGCCAGAGGACCCAGGCCGAGCTGACGCCGGCGTTGACGAGGGCCACCAGCGCATAGGCGCCGACGCCGAGGAAGCCGGCGTGCCCGAGCGCCGCCATGCCGCCGAAGCCGAGGATGAAGTTCAGCCCCGCAGCCGCCAGCGCGAAGATCAGCGCGCGGCGCACGAAGCCGATGTAGAAGTCCAGGCCCAGCACCGGCGCCACCAGCGGGAATGCCGCGAGCAGCGCCAGCGCCAACCAGGGGGCCCAGCGCGCGGCGGGCGAAGCTTGTTGTTGCGGCATGCGTTTCAGCCCCGCGCCGGGAACAGCCCGGCCGGCTTGAAGACCAGGACGCCGGCCATCAGCGCATAGGTGGCCAGGCCGGCGATCGCCGGCGCGAGGTCGGACACCACGGTCGGCGGCAGCACGCGGCCCAGCGCCATCGGCACGAAGGCGCGGCCGACGGTGTCGACCAGGCCGACCAGCAGGGCCGCCACCAGGGCGCCGCGGATCGAGCCGATGCCGCCGATCACCAGCACCACCAGCGACGGGATCAGGATGTCCTCGCCCATGCCGATCTGCACGGCAGTGATCGGGCCCATCAGCGCGCCGGCCAGCGCCGCCAGCGCCGCGCCGAGCAGGAACACCAGCGAGAACACGCGGCCGACGCGCACGCCCATGAACTCGGCCATGGCGCGGTTCGACGCACCGGCGCGCACCACCATCCCGATGCGCGTGCGGTTGACCAGCAGGTACAGGCCCAGCGCCACCGCGGCGCCGGCGGCCAGCAGCACCATCCGGTAGGCCGGATAGAAAAGCCCCGGCAGCAGCTCGACCGGCCCCGACAGCGCGGCCGGTGCCGAGGCCATGACGGGCGACGGCCCCCAGATCATCTTGACCAGGTCGTCGGCGATCAGGATCAGGCCGAAGGTCGCGAGCACCTGGGCCAGGTGGTCGCGGCCGTAGAGCCGGCGCACCAGGAACACCTCGAGCAGCAGCGCCGCCAGCACCACGACCGCGATCGCCACCGCCACCGCGGCCACGAAGGAGCCGTGGTGCGTGTGCACGGTCGCCGCCACGTAGGCACCGCCCATGAAGAGCGAGCCGTGCGCCAGGTTCATCACGTCCATGATGCCGAACACCAGCGTCAGGCCGGCGGCCAGCAGGAACAGCATCAGCCCGTAGCCGAAGCCGTTGAGCAGTTGCTCGAAGAGGAGGATCGCCGTCATGCGTTCAGGACTTCAGCGGGCACTGGTCGGCATAGGCGTCGCGGTAGCCCTTGAGCGGGGTCGAGAGCGTGCGGTTGGTGATCTTGCCTTCGGCGTTCTTGCCGATCACGCGCAGGTAATAGTCCTGGACCGGGAAGTTGTTGTTGCCGTACTTGAAGGGGCCGCGCACGGAGTCGAACTTCGCCGCCTTCAGCGCCTTGAGCACCGCCGGCTTGTCCTGCACCTTGCCGCCGGTGTCGCGCACCGCGGCGTCGATCGCCATGATCGCGTCGTAGGCCTGCGCGGCATAGAAGGTCGGATAGCGGTTGTAAGCCTTGCGGAACTCGGCCACGAACTTCTCGTTGGCCGCGTTCGGCAGGTCATGCGACCACTGCGAGGTGCTGAACAGGCCGAGCATCGGCTCGCCGACGGCGGCGATGGTGTCCTCGTCGGCGGAGGCCGGCGTGGTCACCAGCGTGATGTCCTTCGACAGCCCCGAGGCCACGAACTGCTTGATGAAGTTGATGCCCATCGCGCCGGGCAGGAAGAAGAACACCGCCTCGGGCTTGGCGGCGCGCATCTGCGCGAGCTCGGCCGCGTAGTCGAGCTGGCCGACCTTGCCGTAGATCTCGCCCGCCACCGTGCCGTTGAAGCGGCGCTTGAAGCCGGTGAGGTGGTCGCGGCCGGCGGGGTAGTTCGGGGCGATCAGCACGGCGCTCTTGAAGCCCTTCTCGCTGGCGTACTTGCCGGCCGCCTCGTCCCAGGTGTCGTTCTGGTAGGTCGAGCCGAAGAAGTAGGGGTTGCACTGGGCGCCGGCGTACTGGCTCGGGCCCGGGTTGCTCGTGATGTAGGGCACCTTGGCCGCGAACAGCGTCGGGCCCACCGCGAGGGCGACGTTGGAGGGCGTCGGGCCGGTGAAGAAGTCGATCTTGTCGCGCTGGATCATGCGGTCGACCACCTGCTTGGCCTGATCGGGGCTGCCGGCCGTGTCGGCCTGCACGAACTCCGCTGGCTGGCCGCCCAGCTTGCTGCCCAGCAGCTTGATCGCGAGGTTGATGCCGTCGCGCGCCTCGGCGCCGCCGGCCGCGAAGGGGCCCGAGATGTCGAGCGCCACCCCGACCTTGACCGGCTCGGCGGCCAGCGCATCGGCGCAGAGCGCCCAGGCCGCGAGAGCGATCGCGCAGCAACGAAGGGAGGACATCGGAAGTGTGGCGTTCATGGCAGTGAGGGTGGATGAAGTGGAAGGATCATTCGGCGGCAGGGACGCCGACCTCGACGCGGCCCGCGCGCACCTGCACCGGAAAGCTGCGCACGGCTTCGGTCACCGGGCCGCCGCGCGTCTCGCCGCTGCAGATGTCGAACAGGCCTTGGTGCAGCGGGCATTCGATGCAGCCGTTCTCGACAAAGCCGTCGGACAGCCGCGCGTTGCCGTGCGTGCAGAGGTCGTGCAGGGCGTGCAGCGCGTCGCCCTGCCGGAACACAGCAATCGGCGTGCCTGCCGCGATCACGGGCCAGACGGCGCCGTCGGGAAAGTCGTCGGGCTCGCCGACGTCGTGCCAGGCGAGCGCCTCGGTGGCGGAGGTGTGGGTCATGGTGGTGTGGTCGTCCGGCGTGTCAGATGGGCGTCGCGAGCAGGGTCTGCACGCGCGAGGTGTCGTAGATGGCGCGCCGCTTCTGGTAGCGCCAGCCCTCGGGCGTGCGCACCACGCGGTCGAGGTAGCGGCCGGCCTGGTAGACGAATGACTCGCCATTGGTGCGCGTCTGCACCACCACGTAGCTCGATTCGGCATCGACCGTGTCGTCGTCGACGCGCGTCAGCTGCAAGCCCGAGGTCATGTGCCGCGAGGCATGTTCCTCGTAGATGTTGGCATGGCGCAGCGACAGCACGCGGTCGCGCAGCATGCGCTGGTTGTCGCAATGGATCACGCCGATCGGCAGCCCCATGTCGGCGTTCTCCCTCGGCACGATCTCGTACAGGCACTCCTCGGTGAAGAGCGCGGCCCACTCCTCGAGGCGGTCGTTGTCGAGGGCGGCGCAGTAGCGCTCCTGCAACTGCTGGATCTCGAACCACAGCACGATCGATTCGATCGCAGTGGGGGCGGGTTGTTCGCGGGTCATCATGTTCATGGCGTGCCGCCTTCAATAGCCCATGAGCTTCTGGTAGCCCATCCAGAACTTCCGGATCAGGCTCTCGGTGATCAGGGTGTCGACCTGGTCCGGCTTGGCCAGGCCCATGTCCATCACCGAGGTGGTCTCGCCGTCGCGCACCGTGCCGCGCTGCACCAGCTCGGTGGCCTCGGTGTCTTCCATCGAGATGTAGCCGGCCGGGCCGACCAGGTTGGCCTGCTTGATGCGCAGCGCGCGCAGTTCGGGCGTGTCGTCGGCGTAGCCGAAGAAATGGAACACCAGCTCGAACTGGTCCGGCCCCTTGGGCAGCACCTGGCGTGCCACCAGGGTGTTGTGGATCTGCTGGATCACGAGCTGCGGGAAGATGGTCTGGATGTGGTTCGTGCAGTCTTCTTCGAATTCCTTCACGAAGCCCAGCACCGAGTCGTCCTCGAGGTGGAAGCCGTCGTCCATCGAGCGGATGGTCTGCTGCTTGTAGGCGCTGGCGGTGTCGCCCTCGTCCTTCTTCGTCGCCGTGATGATGCTGTGCAGGCCGTGCGTCGCGTCGGGCAGCGAGCGCGCTTGCATGCCGACGCGGAAGATGTTGAAGGTCGTGTGGAACAGGTGCAGCATGCTCGCGTGGTACGGGTCCTTCACGTTCTCGTAGTAGAGCTTCCAGTTCGAGTGCGCGTACTGGCGCGTGCAGCCCAGGTAGACGATCGGCTTGTGGAAGATCCGGTCGACCCAGGGGCGCATCTCGGCGCCGATGTAGTCGAACAGCGGTGGCGTGTCGTCGCTGAAGCTCGCGAACACCAGCCCCTTGTAGCTGTCCACGCGCAGCTGGCGCAGGCTGTGGTTCCTCGGGTCGAAGTCGGCCGGCATGCCGGCCACGTCCTTCTGGCCGCGCCGGAAGGGCACGCCCTCCAGGTTGCCGGCGGCGTCGTAGCTCCACTGGTGGTAGACGCAGGTGTGCGACCTGGCGTTGCCGCGCGCATGCCGGCAGACGGTGGCACCGCGGTGCGCGCAGCGGTTGACCCAGGCCGCCAGCGTGCCCTCGGGGGTGCGCGTGACGACCACCGGCGTGTCGCCGACGAAAGTGCTCTTGTAGTCGCCAGGGTTCGGGATCTCGGCTTCGAGGGCGACGAAGTTCCACACCGGGCCGCGGAAGATGCGCTCCTGCTCGCGCTCGTAGACCTCCTGCGAGCTGAAGACCTTGTAGGGCACGCGGGAACCATCCGCGCGCGGGAAATGCACCGAACTGGCCGCTGGCAGCCGGTCGGGCGAGGGGCGCAGTGCGCTGATGTCGACGATCTGGTTCATGGGGGGCTTCCGGGTGGCGGCCGTGCTGGGCGGCGTGCGGTCCATTCTTCGGAAGCCGTCGACGGGCGGCTATCCGATTCGCGCAGGCTGGCCGGCGGCTTGTCCGGATCGCGCGAAAAGCATGCGACGCCGTGGCTCGCTTCTTGCTGAAACCGCTTCATGACCTTCGCATCCGCCGCTGCTCCTGCCCCGTCGGCGCACCGGATGGGCGCCTTCGAGCCCAGCGTGCTGCGATCGAACCGGTTGTTCGAATCGCGCGACCTCGACGAGGCGCGCGAGCGCATCTCGCGCGTCATGCAGCCGCACGAGGTGTGGCGCGTCGGGGGCTCGGCCGATGGCGGTGCGGGCTCGCACATGGATTTCGTCCGCGTCGGCGGCATCGGGCTCGGCACCATCGATTTCGGCGAGGCCGTGCAGCTCGAAGTCGATGCGATCGACGACTACCACCTGCTGATGTTCTGCCTGCGCGGGCAGGCCGAGACGCGGGTCGACGGCCGCGCGATCGCCGCCAGCACGCACGCCGGCATCGTCTGCGCGCCCGGGCACGATTTCAGCGCGGCGCTGTCGGCCGACTGCGAGCAGTTCGTGGTGCGGCTGGACCGCGCCATGGTGCAGCGCCACGCAGGCGGCGAGGTGCATTTCAACGAAGGCCTCGACCTGCGCCGCCCCGAGCTGCAGCCCTGGCTGGAGCAACTGCGCGCGCTGGCCACCTCGCCCCACCTGCTGGCCACGGCGCAGCGCCATCCGCTGATCGCGGTGGAACTCGAACGGCTGCTGGTGCTGCTGCTGCTCGAAGGCCAGGGGCGGCATGCCGCGCCGGCGCCGCCTGCGGCGCGCGGCATCGCCTCCGGCTGCGTGCGCCGTGCCGAGGCCTACATGCAGGGCCATGTCGAAGAGGCGATGTGCCTGGCCGACATCGCGCAGGCCGCGGGCGTGCCGGTGCGCACCCTGCTCGACGCCTTCAAGCGCTGCCGCGACCACACGCCGATGCAATATCTCAAGGAGCTGCGGCTCGAACTCGCGCGCCGCCGCCTGCAGCGTCCGGATGCGGCGACGCGCGTCTCGGCCGTGGCGCTGGACTGCGGCTTCGTGCACCTGGGCCGCTTCTCGCAGGCCTACAGCCGGCGCTTCGGCGAGTCGCCTTCGGTGACGCTGCAGGCGAACCTTTGAGGCCGCTCCAGCAGTCGGACAACTCAGAGCTTCAGGGCCTGCGCATAGCCGGTGAGCTCCAGGTAGCCGCGCCCCACCGGCTGGCCGTCGGCATCGAGCAGTTCGCTCAGCCCCTCCCAGTACACCGTGCCGGTCGCGCCTTGGCCGTCGAGCTCCTGGTCGTCGAGCAGCGCACGCACCGTAAAGACGCCGGCCGGCGTGTGGACGCGCCATTGCGTCGGGTACACGGCGCGCGTGCGCGGGCTGGTCCAGCGCTGCAGGGGCTCGAAGCGCAGCGCCTCGGGCCCGAACACCTGCAGCCGCCCGTCGGCCGTGCGCAGCGAGCCGCCGTGCCAGAGGGCCGAACCGTCGCGCCGCCGGAGGCGGAACGCGGTCAGCGCGCCGCCGTCGAACAGATTGATGCCGATCCAGTCCCAGCCCGTGGCCTCGGGGTGCATCAGCGCCTCGCTCCATTCATGGTCCAGCCAGGCGCGGCCCTGGACGTCGAAGCGCTTCCCCTGCACCGTCAGGCTGCCCGTGGCCGCGAGTTGCGGCTCGCTGTAGTAGTAGCTCGCCTGCTCGGGTTCGGGGCCCTTGCGCGACAAGCCGGCGCTGCCCTGCAGCAGCAGCGGCTGGGTCGGCGCGAAGCGCAGGTCGATCGCGAAGCCGGTGGCCGGCAGCCGCGCCGCGTAGCCGCCGCCGTCACGCTGCAAGGACCAGTCGCGCAGGCGCAGCTCGGTATCGGTTTCGGACGCGGAGGCGATGCCGAAGCCTTCGCGCGCGATGCGCTGGTCGTGCCACAGCTTGCGGCCCTCGAGATCGGTGATGGCCGCATGGGCGAAGATCAATTGCTTCGCCGCGAAGGCGGAACGCATGGCCTGCGTCGCATCGACCCGCGAGCGGAAGAAGGTCAGCTGGAAGCCGAACTCGCGCGCGCCGGCGCGGGCATGGCCGGTGATGTACCACCACTCGGTGCGCAGATCGGGGTGGCTGCCGTAGTCGCGCGGGAACTGCAGCGTGCGCGCCGGCAGCGCCCAGGCCGCGGGGGCCGCGAGTGCCGACAGCAGCAGGGCGCGGCGCGACCATCCGACGCCGCCGTGTGGACCGATCGGGGGCCGGCTCACCAGTCCTCCTTGACCGCCAGCACCGCATCGCGCCCGGCGGCGGCGCGGCCGGCCAGCCAGGCCGTGACCGTGCCGGCCGCGACCACCGCCGCGCACAGCGCGCCCAGCCGCAGCCACGGCACGAGCAGGTCCATGGTCCAGTGGAAGCTCTGCGGGTTGACCACGTGCACCAGCACCACCGACACCGCCAGCCCGAGCAGCAGCCCCGCGACCGCACCGATCGCGGTCCAGGCCGCGCCTTCGCCGGCCACGATCGCCAGCACCTGGGCGCGCGTGAAGCCCAGGTGCACGAGCAGCCCGAACTCCTTGCGCCGCGCCAGCACCTGGGCGCTGAAACTGGCCGCGATGCCGAACAGGCCGATCGCGATCGCGACCGCCTGCAGCCAGTAGGTGACGGCGAAGCTGCGGTCGAAGATGCGCAGCGAGGTGGCGCGGATCTGGGCCACCGACGAGATCTCGACCGGCTCGGCCGCCGCCGCCTCGCGGGCGGCCAGCGCCTGCACCGCCTGCTGCACCCGGCCCTCGGCCGCGCCGGGCGCCAGCCACAGCGCGACGTCGCTGGCACCGGCGTCGCCGGTGAGGCGCTCGAAGTCGCGCGCGTCCATGGTGATGGCGCCGAATTGCCGCACGTAGTCACGCCAGATGCCGGCGACGAAGAAGACCGGTGGCCGGCCGCCGGGCACGGGACTCCAGGCGCGCGCCAGCGGCTCAAAGGCGGCGCCGGGCCGGGCGCCGTAGAGCTCGACCATCGCCTCGCTGACGTAGATGCCGGTCTGCCCGGCGGGCACCGGCAGGGCGGCGCCGAGCAGCGGCATCGAGCGCCCGACGTCGGTGTCGAGACTGCGCGCGATCAGCGTCACCGCGGGCCGCGACGGATCGATCAGCAGGGGCCGCGTGCGCAGCGTGCCGGTGCGGGCCACGCCGGGCAACTGCGCCAGCGCCTGCACGAAGGCGGGCGGGAACAGGGCCGGCTCGCCGCCGGCACCGGCGGCGCTGCGCAGGTACAGGTCGGCCGGCAGCACGACGTCGAGCCAGCGCGTGACCGAGTCCCGGAAGCTCGCCACCATCACGGTCAGTGCCACCGCCAGGCTCAGGCTGGCGACCACGCCGCTGACCGCCACCGCCGCGGTGCCGCGCATGCGGCGGGCGCGCTCGATCGCCAGCAGCGGCAGCAGCCGATGGGCGGCCAGCGGCGCCAGGCGGTCGTAGACGCCCGCGATCAGCCACGGCAGCGCCGTGATGCCGCCGACCAGCAGGAAGCCGACCGACAGATAGGCCGCGATCGGAATGCCGTGGATCGCCGGTGCCATGGCCAGCGCACCGCCGGCGGCGATCAGCAGCAGCGCGAGGCGGTGCGCGCCGCCGCCCGCCGCCGCGGTGCCCAGGCCCTTGAGCGTCTGCGCCTCAGGCAGCGCCTGGGCGGCGCGTGCCGGCCACCAGCCGCCGACACCCGCTGCCAGCACGCCCAGCGCGCCGTAGGTCAGCGCGGCGGGCGTGCTCCAGCGCAGGGTCGGGGCCACGCCGTCGAAATAGCCGCCGCCCAGGTCGCCGCCCAGCAGCTTGAGCGCCAGCTCGGCCAAGGCGGTGCCGAGGGCGATGCCGGCCGCGCTGCCGATCAGCCCCAGCACCAGCGATTCGGCCAGCACCAGGCGCAGCCGCTCGCCTGGCGTCAGGCCCAGCACGCCGAGCAGGGCGAACTGCTGCGCGCGCTTGGCGACGCTGAGCGCCAGCACCGAGAACACCAGGAAGGCGCCGGTGAACAGGGCCACCAGGGCCAGCACCGTGAGGTTGACGCGGTAGGCGCGCGACAGGTTGCTCACCCGCTCGGCCGCATCGCCCGGTTCGGCGACCTGCATGCCGCCCGGCCAGCCCGGCGACTGCTGCAGCGAGCGGATGAAGTCCGCGTGGCCGGTGCCCGGCGCCAGCCGCAGGTCGATGCGCGTGAGCTGGCCGCCGCGGCCGAACAGGTCCTGCGCGGCGCCGATGTCCATCACCGCCAGCGCAGGGCCGCCGGCCGCCACCTGGCCGGCGATCTGCAGGGGGTGCCATTGGGTGCCGGCGCGCAGCTGCAGCTGCGTGGCCTGGTCGCCGATGGCCTTGCGCGCGGCGGCGTTGAGGAACACCTGGCCGGGCGCGAGCAGCGCGTAGCGGTCGGCGCCGTCGGCCGGCCTCGGCATCAAGGCCGGTGCGATGGTCGGCAGGGCCAGCGCGTCGATGCCGACGACCCGCAGCGGCAGCCGCCGTTCGCCGACCCGGGCGACGCTGGGCAGTTCGAGCACCGGGCTCGCCAGCACCACCTGCGGATGCCGCGCGACCTGCGCCAGCACGGCTTCGTCGAAGCTGCCCTGGGCGGCCCGCAGCTCGAGATCGGGCTGGCCGTTGACCGAGCGCACCGCGCTCGAGAATTCATCCAGCGCCGAGGCGTTGATCAGCTGCACCGAGAAGGCCAGCGCGACGCCCAGCATCACGGCGACGACCGCGGCCGCGTTGCGCCACGGGTGGTGGCGCAGCTCCTGCCAGGAGAAGGTGAGCAGCAAGGCCTTCATCGCAGCCCATTCTGCGCGATGCGCCGGCAGGAAGAGGTCAGAGCCGCTCCGACGCGGCGGCCAGCCAGGCCCGCACGGCGGGGCTGGCGCTCAGGCCGGCCGCACGGGCATAGGCCAGGCGGGCCTCGGCGGCCTGGCCGTCGCGGCCCAGCAGGTGGGCGCGCGCGGCCCAGAAGGGCTGGTAGCTCGCCACCTCGGCGGCCGCCATGGCATCGAGTTCGCGCAGGCCTGCGGCCGGACCCCGGGCCTCGGCCACCGCGCAGGCCCGGCTGACCCGGGCGCCGGTGTTGGGGCGCAGGGCGAGCAGGCCGTCGTAGAGCGCCACCAGGGCGTCGGCAGGGACCTGCGCACCGAGGCGGCGTGCGCAGTGGGCCGACTGGATCGCGGCCTCGATCTGGTAAGGGCCGAAGGCGCCGAGGGCAGCGGCCTGCCGCAGCGCCTGCTCGGCCTGGTCGCGCAGCGGCAGGTTCCAGCGCGCGATGTCCTGCGCGTCCAGCGGCACGTAGTCGCCGCCGGCGCTGCGCCGGGCGGCGGCGCGACTTTCGCAGAACAGCATCAGGGCCAGCAGGCCCAGCGGTTCGGCCTCGGCCGGCATCAGGCCGCAGAGGATGCGGCCCAGCTCGACCGCCTCGGCCGTGAGGCCGCGCTGCGACGCGTCGGCGCCGTCGACGTCGTCCCAGCCGGTGCCGTAGGCCGCGTAGATGCCGTCGAGCACGTCCTGCAGGCGCTGCGGCAGGTCAGGGGCGCGCGGGAATTCGAAGGGGATGCCGGCCGCCCGGATGCGCGCCTTGGCCCGCACCAGGCGCTGGCCCAGCGTCGCCGGCGCGCTGAGGAAGGCGCCCGCCATGCGGGCGGCGTCGAGCCCGAGCACGGTCTGCAGCATCAGCGGCGCCCGGGCCGCGGCATCGATGGCCGGATGGGCGCAGACGAAGAACAGGCGCAGCCGTTCGTCGGGCACCGCGCCGCCGGCGGCCGGATCGTCGCCGACCTCGTCGGCCAGCAGCAGCAGGGTCTGCGCGGCCTCGTCCTGCACCCGGCTGTGGCGCCAGGCGTCGAGCGTGCGGTTGCGCGCCACCTGCAGCAGCCAGGCCTCCGGCTGCGCCGGCACGCCGTCCGCCGGCCAGCGTTCGAGCGCCCGCGCGAAGGCATCGGCGAGCGCGTCTTCCGACGCCGCGATGTCGCGGGTGCGCGCCGACAGGATGGCGACCAGCCGGCCGTAGGACCGGCGGGCCGCCCCTTCGGCGGCCGCGCGGGCCGCGTGCAGGGGGTCGTCCGTCACATCGTCGGGGCCGTGAACACCGGGCGCACCTCGACGCCACCGGTGCTCGCGCAGGGCGCACGCGCGGCCCATTCGAGGGCGGCGTCGAGGTCGGCGACATCGATCACGAAGTAGCCGCCGAGCTGCTCCTTGCTGTCAGCGAAGGGGCCGTCCTGCACCTGGCGCTTGTCGCCGCGCACCCGCAGCGTGGTGCCGGTCAGCGGCGGCTGCAGGCCGTGGCCGTTCTGCACCACGCCGGCCTGGCGGATCGCGCCCACGTAGTCCATCCAGCCGGCGCGGTAGGCCTGGGCCGCCGCCTCGTCGCGCTGGTCGAACTCGGACTGGGGTTGGTAGAACATCAGCATGTATTGCATGGGACCTCCGGGAAAGACACACGAGCAGGATCGCTCACTGCCATGACGGCGCAGCCGGGCGTGTTTCGACAGTGTGCGGCCGCCGGCGCGTTTTTTTTCCGGCGCCGCCGCAGTAAGCTCGGCGCCATGCACTCACTCCCGACCTACGACGACGTGATCGCCGCGGCCGCGCGGCTCGAAGGCCAGGCGCACCGCACCCCGGTGCTGCGCTCCTCCACCGCCGACGCGCGCTGGGGCGCCCGGTTCTTCTTCAAGTGCGAGAACTTCCAGCGCATGGGCGCCTTCAAGTTTCGCGGCGCCTTCAATGCGCTGTCGAAGTTCGACGCGACGCAGCGCAAGGCCGGCGCGATCGCCTTTTCCTCCGGCAACCACGCGCAGGCGGTGGCGCTGTCGGCCCGCCTGCTCGGCATGCCGGCGGTGATCGTGATGCCGAACGACGCACCGGCCGCCAAGCTCGCCGCCACCCGCGGGTACGGCGCCGAGGTGGTGCAGTACGACCGCTTCACCGAAGACCGCGAGGCCCTGACCCGCCGGCTGGCCGAGGAGCGCGGCATGACGCTGATCCCGCCCTACGACCACCCCGACGTGATCGCCGGCCAGGGCACGGCGGCCAAGGAGCTGATCGAGGAGGTCGGTGCGCTCGATGCGCTCTACGTCTGCCTGGGCGGCGGCGGCCTGACCAGCGGCTCGGCGCTGTCGGCGCGCGCGCTGGCCCCCGGCTGCAAGGTCTACGGCGTCGAGCCCGAGGCCGGCAACGATGGCCAGCAGTCGCTGCGGGCCGGCCGCATCGTCCACATCGAGACCCCGAAGACCATCGCCGACGGCGCCCAGACCCAGCATCTGGGCGAGTACACCTTCGGCATCATCCGGCGCGACGTCACGGACATCTTCACGGTCAGCGATGCGCAGCTGGTGGACGGCATGCGCTTCTTCGCCGAGCGCATGAAGATGGTGGTGGAGCCGACCGGCTGCCTGGCCTTCGCGGCCGCCTGCGCCGCGGGCGAGGCGATCCGCGGGCAGCGGGTCGGCGTGATCGTGAGCGGCGGCAATGTCGATCTGGGCCGCTACGCGGCGCTGCTCGCCGGTAGCTAGATCCGGATCCCTTCCGCACTCAGATGCAGCACCCGGTCGGCGCGCGCGGCCGCGGTCTCGGAGTGGGTCACCAGCACCAGCGACGCGCCCTGGGCGCGCGTCTGGGCCAGCAGCACGTCCATCACCCGCGCCGCGGTGCCCGGGTCGAGGTTGCCGGTGGGCTCGTCGGCCAGCAGCAGCGCGGGCGCATGGATCAGGGCGCGGGCGATCGCGACCCGCTGCAGCTGGCCGCCGCTCAGTTGCTGCGGCAGGCGCGGGCCGAGGCCGGCGAGGCCGACGGCGTCGAGCATGGCGGCCACGCGCGGCGGGTCGGTGCGCCCCAGCAGCATCAGCGGCAGCGCGACGTTCTGCGCCACGTCCAGGTGCGGCAGCACATGGAAGGCCTGAAACACGAAGCCGACATGCCGGCGCCGCCAGAGCGCGCGCGCGTCGGCGTCGAGCGTGCCGATGTCGGTGCCGTCGTGCACCACGCGGCCCGCGTCCCAGCTGTCGAGGCCGGCCATGCAGTTGAGCAGGGTGGATTTGCCGACGCCCGATTCGCCGACGATCGCCACGAACTCGCCGTCGGCGACCTCGAGCGTGACGTGCTCGAACACCGGCGTCTCTGCATAGCGCTTGCCCAGGTCGGTGATGCGCAGCGTCATGCGATCTCGAGCACGTGGCGGACCACCTGCGTGATCGCGTCCGGCGCCTCGGCGGCGATGACATGGCGCCCGGGCATGCTGCGCAGCCAGGTCATCTGGCGCTTGGCGAGCTGGCGCGTGGCGGCGATGCCGCGCTCGCGCAGCTCGGTGATCGGCCAGGCGCCGTCGAGCGCCTCCCAGGTCTGGCGGTAGCCCACGCAGCGCATCGACGGCAGGTCGGCCACCAGGTCGCCGCGCGCGCGCAGCGCCTGCACCTCGGCGATGAAGCCGTCGGAGAGCATGGCGTCGAAGCGGGCTTCGATGCGCGCATGCAGCCAGGTGCGCTCGGTGGGCTCGAGCGAGAACAGGGCGGCGGCCGGCGTTCCGCCGCCGGACTGCGCCGCGGCGTGGAAGCTCGACAGCGCCCGGCCGCTGGCATGCCAGACCTCGAGCGCGCGCTGGATGCGCTGGCTGTCGTTGGGCGCCAGCCGCGCTGCCGTGACCGCGTCGACCTCGGCCAGCCGGGCGTGCATCGCGGGCCAGCCGAGCGCTGCGGCATCGGCCTCGAGCTGCCGGCGCAGCGCCGGGTCGGCCGCGGGCATGGCGTCGATGCCGTCGGCCAGCGCCTTGAAGTACAGCATGGTGCCGCCGACCAGCAGCGCCAGCTTGCCGCGCGCCGAGATCTCGCCGATCAGCCGCCGGGCGTCGGCGACGAAGGCGGCCGCGCTGTAGGCCTCGCGCGGGTCGCGGATGTCGATCAGGTGGTGCGGCACCTCGGCCCGCTCGGCCGCGCTGGGCTTGGCGGTGCCGATGTCCATGCCGCGATAGACCAGCGCCGAGTCGACGCTGACGATCTCGACCGGCCGTCGGCGCGCGATCGCCAGGGCGGCCGCCGTCTTGCCGGCGGCGGTCGGTCCGGCGAGCGCCACGTAGCGCAATGGGTCCGTGTCGGGCGGCGCGGTGCGGGAGAGGGCCGTGGCGGCAGGAGGCGGCATGCGCCCGAGGTTAACAAACGCGCCGCACCGAGGCGCCGAGGCGGCTCAGATGGCCGGCGTGGGCAGGTGCGGGCGCAGCGCGGTGGTCGCCTCGGGCGTTGGGGCCGGCAGTGCCGCGGGCGGCACCAGCGGCTCGCCACCCTGCACGGCCGTCTCGGTCGGCGGCTCCTTCATGCGAAAGAGCTGCGACAGCGCCGCGCGGTACTGCGCCTGGCCGATCGAGTTGGCGTTGTGGTGCGAGCCGCCCTCGACCAGCACGAACATCTTGGGCACGGTCGCGGCGTCGTAGAGCTTGCGGCCCAGGGTCGGGTTGATCAGGCTGTCGGCCGCGCCGTGCACGACCAGCAGCGGGGCGCCGATGTCCTTGACCTTGCTGATGGCCTCGAAGCGCTGGGTGATGAAGGGCCTGACCGGCAGCCAGCCCCATTTGAAGCTGCTGGCCACGTCGGCGATCGAGGTGAAGGTGCTTTCGACGATGGTGCCGTTCTCGTCGTTGACGCGCGACGCCAGGTCGATGCCGATGGCGCCGCCGAGCGAGTGGCCGAAGATGTAGCGCGGCTGCTTCGGATGGCGGGCGGCGAGCCAGGTCCATGCCGCCAGCGCATCTTCGCGCGCCGAGTCTTCCGAGGGCAGGCCGGCCGAACTCTTGCCGAAACCGCGGTAGTCGATGGCCAGCACCGAGAAGCCCAGTTCGTGCATGCGGCGCATCCGGGGCGCCGAGCCGGCGACGTTGTAGCGGGCGCCGTGCAGGTAGAGCAGCACCGGCGTGTCGGCCGATTCCGGCGCCCCGCCCAGCCACAGGCCGTGCAGGCGGGCGGACTCGCCGGTCAAAGAGGACTTGAAATCGATCCAGACGTCGTCCATGCCCTGGCTCATGGCTTCCGAATTGCCCCAGCTGCGGTCGCTGGGCTGGAAGATCCACTCGCGCTGGCGCTCGTCGAGGGTCGAACAGCCGCCGGCCAGCAGGGCGACCAGGGCGGTGGTGGAGGCGAACAGTGACCAGGATTTCATGGAAGGCTGAAGGACAGGCGGCGAGCCCGAAAGTTCAACAACAGACCCCATGCAACGGTCGTGCCGACCGCTCCGATGACCCGGTAAACCCTAGTATTTGTAACGCTTTTGGCTGCTTTCCAGCCTGAATCCGCGAAATGTAAGCGAAGGAAAGGCTGCTCTCAGCGCCCGCGCAGGAAGAGCGCATCGAGCTCGCGCACCGACAGCTGGCGCCAGGTCGGCCGGCCGTGGTTGCACTGGTCGGAGCGCTCGGTGGCTTCCATCTGGCGCAGCAGCGCGTTCATTTCGTCGAGCGTCAGCTTGCGGTTGGCGCGCACCGCGCCGTGGCAGGCCATGGTGGACAGCAGCTCGTTCTGGGCCCGCTGGACCACGGTGCTGGCGTCGTGGAGCGCCAGTTCGGCCAGCACGCTGCGTGCCAGCTCCACCGGGTCGCCGTCGGCCAGGGTGCCGGGCACGGCACGCACCGCCAGGGTGCGCGGCGAGAACGGCGTGATCTCGAGGCCGAGTGCGGGCAGCACCGTCGCGCAGGCCTCCGCGGTCGCCACTTCCTGGGGGGTGGCGGCGAACGTGGCGGGGATGAGCAGCGGCTGGCTGCCGATGGCCGCGCCGTCGAGCTGGGTTTTCAGGCGCTCGTACACGATGCGCTCGTGGGCGGCGTGCATGTCGACGATGACCAGCCCTTGGCTGTTCTCGGCCAGGATGTAGATGCCCTGCAGCTGGGCCAGGGCGCGGCCCAGGGGCCAGGCTTCGGCTTCGGCGGCGGGTTCGGGCCGAGGCGGGGTCGTTGCAGGCGCCACCGAAGCGTCCGCCACGCGCTCCGAGGCGACGACGGGCGGCGAGAACGCGGCCGGCGCATCGCGCCGTTCGGCCGGCCACATCGCCGCCGCGTCGCCCAGCCCGCGTTCGGCACCGAACTGCATGCCGGGCTGCGTCCACGACGCCGAGGCGGGCGCCAGCCGGGGCTTGAAGAAAGGTTCGGCCGGCGCCGCCACCGCGTCGCCGGCCCGCGGTGCGGCCAGCGCGTCCTCGATGGCATGGCGCACCGCCTGGTGCACCTCGCGGCCGTCGCGGAAGCGCACCTCGATCTTGGTCGGGTGCACGTTGACGTCGACCCGCGCCGGGTCGATCTCGAGGTAGAGCGCGTAGACCGGCTGGCGCTGGCCGTGCAGCACGTCCTCGTAGGCGCTGCGCACGGCGTGGGCCAGCACCTTGTCACGCACGAAGCGGCCGTTGACATAGAAGAACTGCTGGTCGGCGCGCGAGCGGGCGGCGTCCGGAATGCCGGCGCGGCCGCTGACGCGCACCGGGCCGCCCTCGCGCTCGACCACCACGCTGCGCTTGACGAAGTCGTCGCCGAGCGTGTCGGCCAGGCGCTGGTCGCGCCCGCCGGCGGCGCGCCACTGCTCGACCAGGCGGCCCTCGTGCCAGATCGAGAAGCCGACCTCGGGGCGCGCCAGCGCATGGCGCCGGACCGCCTCGATGCAATGGGCCAGTTCGGTGGCATCGGTCTTCAGGAACTTGCGCCGCGCCGGGGTGGCGAAGAACAGTTCGCGGACCTCGACCGTGGTGCCCGTAGCGCGGGCCACCGGGCGCAGTTCGCCGGTGCGGCCGTCGAGCGCGAAGGCACCGTCGGCGCCGCTGAAGCGCGACAGCACGCTGAGCTCGGCAATGGCGTTGATGGCGGCCAGCGCCTCGCCGCGGAAGCCCATGGTGCCGACGGTCTCGAGGTCGTTCAGGCTGGCGATCTTGCTGGTGGCGTGGCGGCGCAGCGCCAGCGGCAACTCCTCGCGCGGCAGGCCCAGGCCATCGTCCTCCACCGAGATCAGCCGCACCCCGCCGGCCGACAGCCGCAGCGTGATCTGCCGGGCCCCGGCGTCGAGCGCGTTGTCGAGCAGTTCGCGCACCACGGAGGCCGGCCGCTCGACCACTTCGCCGGCCGCGATCTGGCTGATCAGTTCGTCGGGGAGTTCGCGGATCGGCCGCCGCGCGGCGGGGGCGAGGGAAGAGGGGAGGGCACTCACGGGGACATTCTAGAAGGGCCTGCCGCGCCGCACCGGGATAATGCGCGCCATGGAAATCATCAGCTTTCTCATCGACTTCATCCTGCATGTCGACAAACATCTCGAAGCCTTCGTCATCGCCTACGGCACCTGGGTGTACGCGCTGCTGTTCCTGATCGTGTTCGTCGAGACCGGGCTGGTGGTGATGCCCTTCCTGCCCGGCGATTCGCTGCTGTTCATCGTCGGTGCGCTGTGCGGCGCGGGCCTGATGAGCTTCGGGCTGGCGGTGCCGATCCTGCTGGCGGCGGCGATCCTGGGCGACCAGTGCAACTACAGCATCGGGCGCTTCTTCGGGCCCAAGGTGTTCCAGTGGGAGAGCTCGCGCTTCTTCAACCGCCGGGCCTTCGACCAGGCGCACGCCTTCTACGAGCGCTACGGCGGCGTGACCATCATCGCGGCGCGCTTCCTGCCCTTCATCCGCACCTTCGCGCCTTTCGTGGCGGGGGTGGCCGACATGACGCGCACCAAGTTCACGCTGTTCAACGTGGCGGGTGCGCTGCTGTGGGTGGTGGGGCTGTGCACCATCGGCTATTTCTTCGGCAACCTGCCGATCGTCAAGGACAACCTCGAGAAGGTCATCTGGGCGCTGATCTTCGTGCCGGGGCTGATCGCGCTGTTCGGCGCCTGGCGCGCCCGCCGCACTTCGGCCGCCCGCTGACGAGCCGCTACGGTCGCTGGCGCGCCGGCACGCGCGCCGACAGCGGCTGCGGCGCGTAGGCCGCATCGATGCGGCAGCCCTTGCCGAAGCCCGGCTCGAAGGTCTTGCAGCGGGCCTCGATGTCGGCCGGCGTCGGCTTCGTGCCGTGGTCGATCCAGTCGAGCAGCGCAGCGAAGAGCGCCGGGTACTCGGCATCGCCCAGGTAGCTGTGTTCCGATTCGCGGCTGAAGGTCTGCACCAGCAAGCCGGCCGTGCCGGCGCGTTCGCGCACCGTGCGGTAGGCCGATTCGAGTTCCACGAATGCGGTCGGGTCGTCGATCGCATGCAGGCTCAAGGTCGGGATGTCGACGCGGCCGGTCGGGTCACTGTCGGCCGCCAGCCGGGCCACCGCGGCCGGGTCGGCCCGATAGCGCAGCACCGCGGTGTTGAGCAGCGCGTCGTCGCGCGAGCCGCTGTACACGGCGCCGGTGTTGCCGAAGGGATTGCCGCCGCCGAGCCGCTCCTGGACCAGGTCGCGGAACAGGAAGGTCGACCAGTTCATGTTGCCGACCAGCGAGCGCTCCGGAATCTTGACCGTCGAAAGGATCGCCTGCAGGTTGGCACGTTGCTGCGCGCTGCGGTCGGCGGCGGGCTTGCGCACGCCGGTGCAGGCATCGATGCGCCGTGCCAGTTCGGCGCTGTTCAATGTCGAGTCGCGCGGCAGGCCCTGCCAGAGCGGATAGGCGGGCTCGGTCGGCAACGGATGGTTGTTGCAGACGTACTGGTAGACCACGCGCAGGTCGAGCCGGTAGTCGTAGGCCTGGGTACCGCCGCCCAGCACGCCGCTGGTCAGCAGCAGGCCGTCGTAGGGGCCCTTGCCGCCGTCGACCCGGGCATAGAGCTCGGCCGCCTTGGCGGCGACGCCGGCGCCATAGCTCTGGCCGTGCAGCACGGTGCGCCGCGGGGCGCCGAAGTTCTGCACGAACCAGGCGCGCAGGCGCTCCGTGTCCTCGGCCGCCATCGTGACCCCGTAGCCGCCGCGGCGGTAGGTCGAGCCGGCCCAGGCATAGCCGGCCTTGACAGTCACGGCCCAGCGCTGCAAGTCTTCGGTGGCACGCGCCAGCGTCGGTGCGCCGAGCTCGGGGCCGCCGTGCGCGTGCATCACGAGCACGCGGTTCCAGTCGGCGGGAATCGCGACCCAGAACAAGGCGCCGGCGCTGTCCTGTCCGCTGTAGCAGCGCGTGTGGGGCGGCATGCCGGCGGGGCAGGCGGTGCTCGACGGGGCGGCGGCGGTGGCTGCGGCCGGGCTGCCGGTCGTCGATGCGCATGCGCCGAGCAGCAGCGCAGCGGCGACGGTGAACAGGGTCGTCAGTGGTCTCATGCCGCGTTTATACGTGCTGCGGTTTGCGAACAAAAAAAGCGCGCCCGAGGGCGCGCTCCACAATCGACACGATCTGCCCGGCCGGTCAGTAGCTCGGGCCGTTGTTCGGGTAGTAGGTGTTCGACGGGTAGTAGCGGCGCTGGTCGTTGCGTTGGTCGACGCTCTTGCCGACCTGGTTGCCGATCAGCCCGCCGACCGCCGCACCGCCGACCGTCGCGGCCGTGTTGCCGCCGATGGCGTTGCCGATCAGCGCACCGCCAACCGCACCACCCGCGGTGCCGAGGTTTTGGTTGGGGCCGCTGGCACAGCCCGCCAAGGTCATGACGCCGGTGGCCGCTGCGGCCACGATCCAGAGTCTCGTCTTCATGATGTCCACCTTTCAGTGATTGGGTGGATTCATTGTTCGAGGAAACGGCGCCGCGCATGTAGGAGCCGGCCCCGGGGTCTTGCCCGAATCTGCGGTCGCTGCGTGCGCGACAAGCACGCCCTCAGCCGGGCTTGAGGCCGCCCAGGCGTGCGACGATCAGGTCGTGCAAGGCCTGCGCCGCCACCGACAGGCTGCCTTCGCGCCGCCGCACGATGTGGACCGTGCGCTGCAGCGCCGCATGCACCAGCGGCCGCGTGGCCAGGGACTCGCGCCGGAAATGGAACAGCGTCAGGGCCGGCACGGCGCTGATGCCCAGGCCGGCCTCGACCAGCCCCATCACGGTCGCGAGATGCTCGACCTCGAAGGTGGCGTTGAGCCGCAGCGGATGCAGCACCGCGTCGATCGACTGGCGCACGCTGCTGTTGCGCGTCATCTGGATGAAGGGCCAGGGCGCGAGCTTCTTCAGGGTCAGGCGCGGCTCGGTGGCGAGCGGATGGTCGGCGCGGCAGACCAGGTGGAAGCGGTCGCTGCACAGCCGCCGTGCGATCAGGTCGCTGGCCGATGCGGTGCCCGCATCCGATGCCGCGAGCGCGAAATCGACCCGGCCGCCGCGCAACTGCGAGATGCAGGCGTCGGACAGCGCGTCGTCGAGTTCCAGCGTGATGCCGGGCCATTGCTGCTGGAACTCCTTGAAGATCGCCGGCAGCCAGCCGGCCGCGAGCGAGGGCAGGGCCGCCACCCGCACCCGGCCGGTGCGGCGCTCGACGTGGTCGGCCAGGTCGGCCAGTGCGCTGCCCATGTCGTCCAGCAGGCGCCGCGCCGGGCCCTCGAACAGCCGGCCTTCGGGGGTGAGCTGCACGCTGCGCGTGTCGCGATCGAACAGCCGGGTGCCCAGCGCCTCTTCGAGGGTGCGGATCAAGGTGCTGAAGGCGGGCTGCGACAAATGGCTGGCCTGGGCGGCACGGGTGAAGTTGCGCTGGTCGGCGAGGGCCAGGAAGGCGCGCAGCTGGCGGCTGGAGAGGTCCGGGTGTTTCATTTGGATCTTGGATGAATCTATCCGAACTTTCGATTTCACGGATGACATTCGCAGGCCTAGAGTACGCCCATGAACCCCATCGACCACCCCGCGCTCCTGATCGGCTGTGCCGCCGGCTTCTCCGGCGACCGCACCGACGCGGCCGGTCCGGTCGTCGACACGCTGATCGCACGCCTCGCGCAGGGGCCCGCCGGCCAGCGCGCCTTCCTGATCTTCGAGACCCTGGCCGAGCGCACGCTGGCGCTGGCGCAACTGCGCCGCCGCGCCGACCCCGAGGCCGGCTACGAGCCGCTGCTCGACGCCATGCTGCGCCCGGTGCTGGCGCGCTGCCTGGCGCATGGCATCCGCATCGTGAGCAACTTCGGCGCCGCCCATCCACGCGCCGCCGCCCGCCACATCGCGCGGCTGGCGCGCGAGCTCGGCATCGCGCCGCCGAGGATCGCGGTGGTGGCGGGCGACGACCTCTCGGCGCCGGCGCAGCGGGCGCTGCTGCGGCGTGAAATCGGCGAGCGCATGGACGGCATCCGGCTGGTCAGTGCCAACGCCTACATCGGCGCCGAGCCGATCGCCGCCGCGCTCGACGCCGGGGCGCAGGTCGTGGTCTGCGGCCGGGTGGCCGATCCTTCGCTCGCGGTCGGCCCGGCGATGTCCCACTTCGGCTGGCGCAGCGACGAGTGGGACAAGCTCGGCCGGGCCACGATGGCGGGCCACCTGCTCGAATGCGGCGCGCAGGTCTGCGGCGGCTACTTCGCCGATCCGGGCTACAAGGAAGTGCCGGACCTGGCGCAGGTCGGCTTCCCGATCGCCGAGATCGACGCCGACGGCCGCTGCATCATCGGCAAGGCGGACGGCACCGGCGGCCTCGTCACCGAGGCGACCGTGAAGGAGCAACTGCTCTACGAGGTGCACGATCCTGCCGGCTACCTGACACCCGACGTGGTGGCCGACATCGCCGAGGCCGAGGTCGAGGCGCTGGGCCCCGACCGGGTGGCGCTGCGCGGTGTGCGCGGCCATCCGCGGCCGAGCCACTACAAGGTCAATGTCTGCCATGAAGGCGGCTGGCTGGCCGAGGGCGAGATCTCCTATGCCGGCCCGCGCGCCGAGGCGCGCGCCCGGCTGGCGGCCGAGGTGCTGCGGCAGCGGCTCGACGGCTTCGCGCTGCGGGTCGACCTGATCGGCGCGCTCAGCATCCTGGGCGACGATGCCGGCCATGCGCTCGCCGCCACGCCCGACGCGGGCTTGCGCGACATCCGCCTGCGCGTCGCCGCGACCCATGCCGAGCGGGCGCAGGCCGAGCGGCTGGGGCGCGAGGTCATGGCGCTCTACACCTGCGGGCCGGCCGGCGGCGGCGGCGTCCGCACCACGCTCACGCCGCGGCTCAACACGCTCTCGTGCCTGCTGCCGCGCGAGGCGGTGCCGGTGGGTTTCGAAATGATCGAGGAGCCCGCACTGTGAACCATGACATCACCGTCCCGCTCTACCAGGTCGCCCACGGCCGCACCGGCGACAAGGGCGACCGCTCCAACATCAGCGTCATCGCCTGGCACCCCGCGCTCTATCCGCTGCTGGTGGCGCAGCTCACGCCGGAGCGGGTGGCGGCCCGGTTCATCCATCGCGCGCCGAGCCGGGTCCAGCGCTTCCTGCTGCCCAAGCTGCAGGCGATGAACTTCGTGCTCGACGGCGTGCTCGACGGCGGCGTCAACGATGCGCTGAACCTCGACACCCACGGCAAGGCGCTGTCCTTCCTGCTGCTCGACATGCCGATCGAGGTGCCGCCCTCGCTGGCCGGGTTGCTGGCCGGCCCGGCGCCGCCGTGAGCGCCTGACGCATCTTGCTTTCCAACCATTCCAACTTCCCGGAGACAGACAATGAAAAGCCTCAAACCGACCGTGCTTGCGGCCGCTGCCCTGGCCCTTGCGCCCCTGCTGAGCCTGGCCCAGACCTTTCCCGAGAAGGCCATCACCTTCGTCGTTCCGTTCGCGGCCGGCACCGCGACCGACCAGATCGCGCGTGCGCTGGGCAACGGCATCACGGCCGAGACGAAGCAGCCGGTGGTCATCGACAACAAGGCCGGCGCCAGCGGCTTCATCGCTTCGCAGCAGGTCGCCAAGGCCCCGGCCGACGGCTACACCGTGCTGATCACCACCAACACCACGCACGCGGCCAACGAGCACCTGTTCAAGAAGCTGCCCTACGACCCGGTGAAGGACTACGCGCCGGTCGCGGCGCTCGGCAAGGGCGGGCAGATCATGGTGGTCAATCCCTCCTTCCCGGCCAAGACCGTCGCCGAGTTCATCGCGCTGGCGAAGAGGGAGCCGGGCAAGTACAGCTTCGGCAGCGGCAGTTCGTCGAGCCGTATGGCCGGCGAGCTGCTGCAGCAGATGGCCGGCATCCAGCTGCTGCACGTGCCCTACAAGAGCAACACGCTGGCCGTGACCGACCTGCTGGGCGGCCAGATCCACATGATGATCACCGACACCGCCACCGGCCTGCCGCAGGTCAAGGCCGGCAAGCTGCGGGCGCTGGGCGTCTCGGGCGCCAAGCGCTCGCCGCTGGCGCCCGATGTGCCGACCATCGCCGAGGCCGGTGTGAAGGGCTACGAGATGGGGTATTGGTTCGCCGCCTATGCACCGGCGAAGACCCCGCCCGCGGTGGTCAAGCGGCTCAATGAACTGCTGGTGAAGGCAGCCAAGAGCGAGGCCGCGAAGGCCGCGTTCTACGAGCCCACCGGGACCGAGGTCTTCACCAGCTCGCCCGAGGAACTGGCGAAGTTCCAGGCTGCCGAATCGCAGAAGTGGGGCCGCATCGTGAAGGCGGCCGGGATCGAGGCCGAGTAGGCCCCCCGCGCTACAGCTGCCGGCTGCGCGCCAGCGGCGGGTTCTGCGCGAAGTAGCGCTGGATGCCGCGCATCAGCGCATCGGCCAGTTCTTCCTGGTAGGCGGTGCTGCGCAGCTTGGCTTCTTCCTCGGGGTTGCTGATGAAGGCGGTCTCGACCAGCACGCTGGGAATGTCGGGCGCCTTGAGCACCGCGAAGCCGGCCTGCTCGACCTGCCCCTTGTGCAGCCGGGCGCCGATGCCCTTGATCTCGCCGATCATCGCGCCGCCGAGCTTGAGGCTGTCGTTGATCTGCGCCGTGGTGCTCATGTCGAGCAGCGCGCGCTGCACCTGCACCTCGTGGTTGCCGACGTTCACGCCGCCGACCTTGTCGGCCTGGTTCTCCTTGTTGGCGAGCCAGCGCGCGGCGCTGCTCGACGCGCCACCCTGGCTCAGCGCGAACACGCTGGCGCCGCGCGCGTCGGGGGTGGTGAAGGCATCGGCATGGATGCTGACGAACAGGTCGGCCTGCACCCGCCGCGCCTTCTGCACGCGCACGCCCAGCGGCACGAAGAAGTCGGCGTCGCGGGTGAGGAAGGCGCGCATCGGATTGCCGTTGACGCTGCTGGCGTTGATGCGGGCCCGCAGCCGGTGCGCGATCTGCAGCACGATGTCCTTCTCGCGCGTGCCGTTGGAGCCGATGGCGCCGGGGTCTTCGCCGCCGTGGCCCGGATCGAGCGCGACGATGATGATGCGATCGGTCTGGCTCGCGGTCGCGCCCCGGGTCGGCGGCTCAGCCGGCGCCGGCGCGCTGGCCAGGGGCGGCATCGGCATCGGCATCGGGCCGACCGGCGCCGAGGGGCGATTGGCCTGCGAGACCGACACCTGCGGCGGCGCACCCTGCGGCGCAGTGCGCGCGGGCGGCCGTGCGGCCTGCTGGGCCATCAGGTCGCCCAGCGGATCGACCGCGCCCGCGGCGGGCGGCGACGACGAGGCCGTCGCCGCATCGGGGGGCGCTGTCTTGGGCGCCTCGCGCATGCGTTCGGCGATCAGCGACTCGAGCGGGTCGGCGGCCTGCTGCGGATAGAGGTCGAGCACCAGCCGGTCGCGGTAGGCCGCCACCGGCGCCAGCGAGAACACCTGCGGCGCCACCGCCTGCTTGAGGTCGAACACGATGCGCACCACGCCGGGTGCGAACTGGCCGACGCGCAGGCCGTTGATGAAGGGGTCGTCGGGCTTGATCTTGCCGACCAGCTCGCGCAGGGCCGGGTTGAGCTCGATGCCGGTGATGTCGACCGCCAGCCGCGGCGGGCTGCCGACCACCAGCTGCTGCGAGCTGAGCCGGCCGTCGGATTCGATCGTGACGCGGGTGTAGTCGGCCGCCGGCCATACCCGCACCGCCATGATGGTGGCGCCGCGGGCGATCTCGTGCAGGCCCAGCAACAGCGCCACGCTGCCGCCCTGCAGCAGCACGCGCCGCTTCAGTCCGCTCGCCTTCATGCAATGGCTGCGAGCAGGCGCGTGCCTCGCTCGGTGTGGGCGCGCAGGGTCACGGTGCGGGTGTCGTCGGTCATTGCTTCGATTTTAATAGCGAGGTCCGCAAGGGGGATGCGCCCGGCGGCGTTTTCGGGCCATTCGGCCAACTTGAGGCCCGGACCCGCGAAGATGTCGCGGAATCCGGCGTCCTCCCATTCGCGCGGATCGCTGAAGCGATAGAAGTCGAAATGGAAGATGGCGAGGCCATCGGGTGCCTCGTGCGGCTCCACCACCGCGTAGGTCGGGCTCTTGATGCGCCCGGCGATCCCGAGCGCGCGCAGCAGGTGCCGTACGAAGGTGGTCTTGCCGGCGCCGAGGTCGCCCTGCAGCGAGACGAAGGCGTCGCGCAGCGCGGGCGAGCGCGCCAGCGCCAGCGCCAGGGCCTCGGTGTCGGCCTCGGTGCGCCAGGCCTGGGTGGCGCTGTGCGTTTCTACAATCGGCAGGTGATCGGCAGCCATCAAATCGTCAACAGGATTCAGGCCTTGGCCCGGGAGCTCGGATTCTCCCAAATCGGCATCGCCGGTGTCGACCTGTCGAGCGCCGAGGCCGGATTGATGCAATGGCTGGCCGAAGGCTTTCACGGCGACATGCACTACATGGCCGCCCACGGCACGCGCCGCGCGCGGCCGGCCGAGCTGGTGCCGGGCACGGTCTCTGTCATCACGGCGCGCATGGACTACCTGCCGCGCGCCACCCCGGACGACTGGCAGGCGATCGAATTCGCCCGGCTCGCGCGTCCCGCCGAAGGCATCGTCTCGCTCTATGCCCGCGGCCGCGACTACCACAAGGTGCTGCGCGTGCGGCTGGCGAAGCTGGCCGAGCGCATCGCCGACGAGGTCGGGCCCTTCGGCCACCGCGCCTTCACCGATTCGGCGCCGGTGCTGGAGGCCGAGCTGGCCTCGCGCAGCGGCCAGGGCTGGCGCGGCAAGCACACGCTGGTGCTCGACCGCGAGGCCGGCTCGATGTTCTTCCTCGGCGAGATCTACGTCGACATGGCGCTGCCGCCGAGCGAGTCGGTGACGCCGCACTGCGGCAGCTGCAGCGCCTGCATCGACATCTGCCCGACGCGCGCGATCGTCGCGCCGCACCGGCTCGACGCCCGGCGCTGCATCTCCTACCTGACGATCGAGCATGCCGGTGCGATTCCGCTCGAGCTGCGGCCGCTGATCGGCAACCGCATCTACGGCTGCGACGACTGCCAGCTGGCCTGCCCCTGGAACAAGTTCGCCAAGAAGAGCGCCTTGCCCGACTTCGATGCCCGCGACGGCCTCACGGGCCGGCAGCTGGGCGAGCTGTTCGCCTGGACCGAGGCCGACTTCCTGCGCTTCACCGAAGGCAGCCCGATCCGCCGCATCGGCCACGAACGCTGGCTGCGCAACGTGGCGGTGGCGCTCGGCAACGCGCTGCGCGCCGGCGACGCAGGCGCCCGCGCCGCGCTGGCCAGCCGCAGCGACGATGCCAGCGCGCTGGTGCGCGAGCACGTGGCCTGGGCGCTGGCGGTCAGTGCCGGATGATGGCCGAGATCTGGGCCGTGCCGGCGTCCAGCGAGCGCATCGAACTGAGCCGGATCGATGCGTACTTCAGCTGCGGGTTGAGGATCAGCTTGCCGACGAAGTGGCCGTTGAAGCGCGCATCGCGGCAGCCACTCGCCACCACGTCGATCGAGGCATTGGCCGGCGTGATGTAGTCCATGCTCGAGCCGGCCAGGGTGCAAGCCGCGTCGGGCACCGCGCCCCGCACCGCGCCGTCGATCTCGATTTGCAGCGTGCCCGCGAAGACCTCGGGCGATCCCTGGGTGCCGGTGTCCTGCTGCACGACGTAGAACAGGAAGGGCCCGCTCCAGGCGCCCTGGTAGCGGGTGTACTCCTGCGCCTGGACCGCCACCGTCAGCGACGATGCGGCGAGGACGGCCAGGAGCGGGAAGCGCATCGCTGCATCGTAGCGGGTCCTAGCGGATCAACCCCAGCGCGAAAGGCAGGCTGGCCACGCCGAGCAGGGTGGACAGCGTCACCAGCCCGGCGACGTAGGGGCCGTTGTAGCCCATGCGCGCCGCCAGTACGTAGGCGCTGGAGGCGGTCGGCACGGCCGAGAAGGTCAGCAGCACCGCGGCCTGGGCCGGATGCAGCTGCAGCACCACCGCGAGGCCCCAGCCGATCAGGGGCAGCAGGAGGTGCCGGATCGTCAGCACCGACAGCGCCAGCACCTTGCCGCGCGCGATGGTCGCGAACTGCATCCCGGCGCCGGCGGCCATCAGGCCCAGCGCCAGCGAGGCCGCGCCGATGCGCGTGAGCGTCGGCTCGAGCCAGGTCGGCACGCCCAACCCCAGCAGGTTGGCGATCAGTCCGGTGACGGTGGCGATGATCAGCGGGTTGCGCAGCAGCTGGCGCGCCAGGCCGGTCTGGGCGTGGCGCGTCATCGGCCAGACCGCCGCGATGTTGAACATGGGCACGCAGACGCCGATCAGCACCGCGATCATCAGCAGGCCCTCGGGCCCCGCGACCCGGTCGGCCAGCGCGAGGCAGATGAAGGAGTTGAAGCGGAATGCGATCTGCGCGCTGGCGGCGTGGTCGCGGCGGTCGATGTGGGCGCCGATGCCGGGCAGGAAGGGCAGGGCATAGGACATCGCGATGCCGCACAGGCCGACGCCGACGCCTGCCGTCAGCAGGTTCGATGTGGCGCCGAAGTCGAGCGGGCTGCGCACGATCGAGTGGAACAGCAGCACCGGGAAAAGAAAGTAGTAGACCAGGCTTTCGACCTGGTCCCAGACGCGGCGATCCAAGGGGGTGTAGCGGCACAGCAGCCAGCCACAGGCGATGAGGGAGAAGTCGGGGAAGAGGAGCTGGGCATAGTTCACCGCTTCGAGGATATCCGCGTCGTCCGTGGGTTATCCACGGGGTGGGTCGGGGCCTTCACCCGTTAGCATCCGCCTTTTCGTTTCTCGGCCCGAGGAGGCTATTCAATGCATCGTCGTCAATGGAGCGCGCTCGCAGGCGCCGCCGCGCTGTTCGCACTCGCCGGTTCCAGCTGGGCGCAGGGCTACCCGACCCGGCCGGTCGAACTGCAGGTGCCGTTCGCCCCGGGCGGCACCACGGACATCGTGGCGCGCGTCATCTCCGAGCCGCTCGGCAAGGCGCTCGGCCAGAGCGTGATCGTGATCAACAAGGCCGGTGGCGGCGGCATCGTGGGCGCCACCGAAACGGCACGGGCCGCCCCGGACGGCTACAAGCTCGGCGTGGCCACGGTGTCGAGCACCGCCGCCAACCCGGCCATCAACCCGAAGACGCCGTACGACCCGATCAACGACTTCACGCCGATCGTCAACATCGCGGCGACGCCGAACATCATCGCGGTGCACCCGAGCTTCCCGGCCAAGAACTACGCCGAGTTCGTGGCCGAGCTCAAGAAGAACCCCGGCAAGTATTCGTACGCGTCTTCGGGCACGGGCGGCATCGGCCACCTGCTCATGGAGCTCTACAAGAGCCTGACCAACACCTACGTCACGCACATTCCCTACCGCGGCGCCGGCCCGGCGCTGAACGACGTGGTGGCCGGGCAGGTGGCGATCATGTTCGACAACATCCCGTCGGCGCTGCCCTTCATCCAGAGCGGCAAGCTGGTGCCGATCGTGGTGTCGGCCCCGCAGCGCCTGGCGGCGCTGCCGAACGTGCCGACCTTCAAGGAGGTCGGCCTGGAGCCGGTCAACCGCATGGCCTACTACGGCATCCTGGGCCCCAAGGGCCTGCCGAAGGAAGTGGTCGACAAGATCAACGCCGGCGTCAAGAAGTCGGTCGAGGACCCGGCCGTGCGCAAGCGCATCGAGGACACCGGTTCGCTGATCGTGGCCAACACGCCCGAGCAGTTCGCCGCCCAGATCAAGGCCGAGTACGAGGTCTACAAGCAGGTCGTCGTGAAGCAGAAGCTGCAACTCGACTGAGCGCGATCCGCGCCCTTTGCGAAGCCGCCTCCGGGGCGGCTTTTCTTTTTGCTATCTTTGCGCCCCATGACAGAGGCCATCGCAGCACCGCTCGAGATCCCGGAGATCGACGATTTCGTCGACGCGCTGTGGCTCGAGGACGGCCTGTCGAAGAACACGCTGGCCGCCTACCGCCGCGATCTCGCGCTGTTCGCCCAGTGGCTGCACGCGCAGCGCGGCAAGCCGCTGAACGCCGCGCTCGAGAACGACTTGCAGGCCTACATGGGCGCCCGCCTGTCCGACAAAGGCAAGGCGACCTCGGCCAACCGCCGGCTCACGGTGTTCAAGCGCTACTACCGATGGGCCCTGCGCGAGCATCGCATTGCGGCCGACCCGAGCCTGCGGCTGGCCCCGGCCCGGCAGATGCCGCGCGCGATCAAGACGCTGTCGGAGCAGCAGGTCGACGACCTGCTGGCCGCGCCCGACATCGACACGCCGCTGGGCCTGCGCGACCGCGCGATGCTCGAGCTGATGTATGCCAGCGGCCTGCGGGTCAGCGAACTGGTGTCGCTCAAGGTGTTCGAGCTGAGCCTCAACGACGGCGTGATCCGGGTGCTCGGCAAGGGCAGCAAGGAGCGGCTGGTGCCCTTCGGCGGCGAGGCGCGGCGCTGGATCGAGCGCTACCTGCACGACGCCCGGCCGCTGATCCTCGACGGCCAGCAGACGCCCGACCTGTTCGTGACCGCACGCGGCGCCGGCATGACGCGCGTGATGTTCTGGGTCATCGTGAAGAAGAACGCCCTGGCGGCCGGCATCCACGTGCCGCTGTCGCCCCACACGCTGCGGCATGCCTTCGCCACCCACCTGCTGAACCACGGCGCCGACCTGCGCGCGGTCCAGCTGCTGCTGGGCCATGCCGACATCTCGACCACCACCATCTACACCCACGTGGCGCGCGAGCGGCTCAAGCAGATGCACGCCCGGCACCATCCGCGAGGCTGAAACGACAATGCGCAGCATGAATCCAGGAGTTTTCACGATGTCTCTGAAGTTGCGTCCCGCACCGCTCGTCGCGGCGCTGGGCCTGATGCTGGCCTCGGGCGCTGCGCTGTCGCAGGTGGTCCCCAAGACCATCCGGCTGGTGGTCGCCTATCCCTCGGGGGGCGTCAGCGACGTGGTCGCCCGGGCGCTGGCCGACAAGCTGGCGGCCCAGCTGGGCAGCACGCTGGTGGTCGAGAACAAGGCCGGCGCCAGCGGCACCATCGGCATGGACGCGGTCGCCAAGGCGGCGCCCGATGGCGCCACGCTGGGCTTTTCGGCGATCAGCCCGCTGGTGCTGAACCCGCACCTGGGCCGCTCGCCCTTCGACCCGATCAAGGACATCGCGCCGGTCGCCAGCGTGATGTATTCGCCGGTGCTGCTGCTGGCCACGCCGGCGACCGGCACGCGCGACCTGCGCAGCCTGCTGGACGACGCCCGGGCGCGTCCGGGCGCGGTCCGTTGGGCCACCTCCGGACAGGCATCGCTGGGCCACGTCGTGCTCGAACAGTTGCGCGCGGCGGCCCAGGTCGACATCACGCACATTCCGTACAAGGGCGGCGGCCAGCAGCTCAACGACGCGCTCGGCGGCCAGTTCGAGGTGCTGTCGACCAATGCCGGGCCGACCGTCTCGGCGCAGATCCAGGCCGGCAGGCTGCGGCCGCTGGCGGTCGGTGCCCCGGCGCGGCTGGACACCCTGCCCAAGGTCGCGACGCTGGCCGAGCTGGGCTATCCGGCGGCCAACCTGTCCTCGCAGTTCGGTGTCTTCGCGCCGGCCGGCACGCCGGCCATCCTGATCGAGAAGTACAACGTCGAGATCAACAAGGCGCTGGCCAGCCCCGACCTGCGCGCCAAGCTGCTGGCGACCGACAACGTGCCGACCGGGGGCCGGGCCGACAGCTTCGCCGACCAGATCGCGAGCGAGTACGCGAACAACGGCAAGATCGTGAAGGCGGCGGGCATCCGGTCGGACTGAGCCTGTACGGCCCGGCTTGATTTCCTGGATTGCCTACCTTATAGTAGGTAGATGATCGCAGCAAACACCCTGGCCGGTGCCACCACCCGCGAGCAGATCCTGCAGGTGGCGCGGGAACTGATCCAGACCCGCTCCTACCTCGGCTTCAGCTTCCAGGACGTGGCCGACCAGGTCGGCATCCGCAAGGCCAGCCTCTACCACCACTTCCCGACCAAGGAGGCGCTCGGCGTCGAGGTGCTGCGCACCGCGACCCAGGCCTTCAAGGACTGGACCGCCGCCAAGCCGCGCGCGCCGCAGGCCGCGCTGGAGGCCTACTTCCGGATGTACCGCAACGGCCTGCGTGCCGGCGAGAGCGTCTGCCCCGCCGGCGCGCTGGCACCGGGCTGGGACTGCATCGACGAAGAACTGCGGGGCGCCGTGCGCGACTTGCGCGGCACGCAGATCCTGTGGCTCAGCGGCGTGCTGGGCGCCTTGTCGCCGGGCGGGCGCACCGCGGCGTCGGCCGCCTACGTGTTCGCCGTCTGCCAGGGTGCGTTGCTCGCGGCGCGGATGACCGGCCGGGTCGAGGATTTCGACGAGGCCATCGAACAACTGAGGCCGTCCTTGGCGGCCTGAACAGCGCGTGAGCTAGCGGCACGCCAGGCGTGCCTCTTTTTTGTCAACATAAACTACCTATTGGTTGGTAGCGAATCGGAGAAAAATCCATGAAAGCCGTCATCGCCGGTTATGCCCGTTCCCCCTTCCATTTCGCCCGCAAGGGCGCCCTGGCCGAGGTCCGGCCCGACACGCTGGCCGCGCAGGTGGTGGGTGGCCTGCTCGCGCGCACCGATCTCGACCCGGCGCTGATCGAGGACCTGATCCTCGGCTGTGCCTACCCTGAAGCGGCACAGGGCAACAACCTGGCGCGGATCGTCGGGCTGCTGGCCGGCTTGCCGCAGGAGGTCGGCGGCATGACGGTCAACCGCTTCTGCGGCTCGTCGATGCAGGCGGTGCACATCGCGGCCGCGCAGATCGAGGCCGGCATGGGCGACGCCTTCCTGTGTGTCGGGGTGGAGTCGATGACGATGGTGCCCCAGGGCGGCTTCAACTTCTCGCCCAACCCCGAACTGCTGGCCGGCAGCGACGCCTACATCTCGATGGGCGAGACCGCCGAGAACGTGGCGCAGCGCTGGAACGTGAGCCGCGGCGACCAGGAGGCACTGGCGGTGCAATCCCACCGCAAGGCCGCCGAGGCGCGCGCGCAGGGCCGGCTGGCCGGGGAGATCGTCGCCATCGCGCTGCCGAACGGCGACCGCGTCGAGGCCGACGGCTGCATCCGGCCCGCGACCTCGGCCGAGGCGCTGGCGGCCTTGCGTCCCGCGTTCCGGCCCGACGGCGTGGTCACGGCCGGCACCTCGTCGCCGCTGACCGACGGCGCCGCGGCGGTGCTGGTCACGAGCGACGCCTTCGCGGCCCGGCACGGGCTGCAGGCGCTGGCGCGGATCCGGTCGTTCGCGTCGGTCGGCGTCGATCCGGCGGTGATGGGCATCGGCCCGATCCCGGCCACGCGCAAGGCGCTGGCGCGCGCCGGGCTGGCGGTGGCCGACCTCGACGTGATCGAGATCAACGAGGCCTTCTCGTCGCAGGCGCTGGCCTGCATCCGCGACCTCGGGCTCGATCCGGCCAAGGTCAACCTCGACGGCGGCGGCCTCTCGATCGGCCATCCGCTGGGTGCCACCGGCGCCCGCATCACCGGCAAGGCAGCCTCGCTGCTGGTGCGTGAGAATGGCCGCTATGCGCTGGCCACCCAGTGCATCGGCGGCGGGCAGGGCATCGCGACCGTGCTCGAGCGGGTTTGAAGACCCGGGCCGCTGCAACGACATGAGGAGACCGACATGCCCGCCACCGACGCCCCGAAGCTGTACCTCGAAGACCTGAAGCCCGGCGACCGCTTCACCAGCCGCGAGCATGCGCTGGACGCCGCGCAGATCATCGACTTCGCGACCCGCTTCGACCCGCAGCCCTTCCACCTGGACCCCGAGGCCGCCAAGCACACCTTCTTTCAGGGCCTGGCGGCCAGCGGCTGGCACACGGCGGCGATCACGATGCGGCTGCTGGTCGACAGCGGCATCCCGCTCGCCGACGGCGTGATCGGCTCGGGCGGCGAACTGAGCTGGCCCCGGCCGACCCGGCCGGGCGATGTGCTGCATGTCGAAAGCGAAGTGGTCGAGGTGACGCCCTCGCGCTCGAAGCCCGGGCGCGGCATGGTGCAGATGCGCTGCGACACCCTCAACCAGCGCGGCGAAGTGGTGCAGCGCTTCTCGCCCAAGCTGGTGGTGTCGCGGCGGCCGGCTTGAGCAGCTTCAGGGTTGCGCGAGCGCGCCGAGTTCTTCTTCGGTGAAGCCGGCGAGGGCGCGGGCCTCGAGATTGAACGGCGCCCGCAGGCGCGGCGCCTCGTGCCGCCGATACAGCACGCGGTAGTGCGCGACCGGATCGAATCCGTCGCGCTCGCACAGCCAGCGGTACCAGCGGTTGCCGATGGCCACGTGGCCGATCTCGTCGCGCAGGATGATGTCGAGGATGGCGCAGGCCGCCAGCGCATCGGGCGTGTTCACGCGACGCAGCTTGGCCTGGATCAGCGGCGTCGCGTCGAGGCCGCGCGCCTCGAGGGTGCGCGGCACCAGGGCCATCCTGGCCACGATGTCGTCTTTGGTTTTCTCGCACATGGCCCACAGGCCGTCGTGGCCGGTGAAGTCGCCGTAGCGGTGGCCCATCGCCTGCAGGTGCTCGTGCAGCAAGGTGAAGTGCTGCGCCTCCTCGTCGGCGACGCGCAGCCAGTCGCGGTAGAAATCCTCCGGCATGCCGTCGAAGCGCCAGGCGGCATCGAGCGCCAGGTTGATCGCATTGAACTCGATGTGGCAGATCGAATGGATCAGCGCGGCGCGCCCCTCTGGCGTGAACGGCGAGCGCTTCTCGACCGCGGTGGCCGAGACCCGCAGCGGGCGCTCGGGCCGGCCGGGCACGGCGGCGTCGTCGCCTGCCGTGCGCAACGGCCGCAGGTCCAGCGGCTGCGGGCCGAGGGAGGCGCAGGCCGCGCGGGTGGCGGCGACCTTGGCTTCGGGGTCGGTGAGGCGCAGCGCGGCCAGGGCGCCAAGACGGGGATGCATCCCTACAATTCTAGTTTTCGTTCAATTGGAGACACTCGCGATGGCCCTCTACGAACTCGACGGCGTGGCGCCGCAACTGGCCGACGGCGCCTGGGTCGCCGACAGCGCCCAGGTCATCGGCAACGTGAAGCTGGCCGAGAACGCCAGCGTCTGGTTCGGCGCCGTGCTGCGTGGCGACACCGAGGTGCTCAGCATCGGGCGCAACAGCAACATCCAAGACCTGTCGGTGCTGCATGCCGACGTCGGCTGCCCGCTGACCATCGGCGACAACGTGACGGTGGGCCACCAGGTCATGCTGCATGGCTGCACAGTCGGCGACAACTCGCTGATCGGGATCCAGGCGGTGGTCTTGAATAACGCGAAGATCGGCCGCAATTCGATCGTTGGCGCTGGCAGCGTGGTGACCGAGGGCAAGGAGTTTCCCGACAACTCGCTGATCATCGGCTCGCCGGCCAAGGTGGTGCGCACGCTCGACGATGCGGCTGCCGCCAAGCTGCGGCAGAGCGCCGAGCACTATGTGGAAAACGCCCATCGCTTCGCGAAGGGCCTGAAGAAGATCGCCTGACACGGCGGGAGAGCGAGTTCCCCTTGAGTGAGTTGCACAAGTTCCTGTTCGACGGCATGCCGGTGCGCGGCATGATCGTCCGCCTGACCGATGCCTGGCAGGAAATCCTGGCGCGGCGGGCGTCGAACACCGCCACCGGCGCCTATCCGCCGCCGGTGGCCGAACTGCTGGGCGAGATGACGGCAGCGGCCGCGCTGATGCAGGCCAACATCAAGTTCAACGGGGCGCTGATCCTGCAGATCTTCGGCGACGGGCCGGTCAAGATCGCGGTGGCCGAGGCCAAGCCCGACCTGAGCCTGCGCGCCACCGCCAAGGTGGTCGGCGACCTGCCGGCCGATGCCCGCCTGCCCGAGATGGTCAACGCGGGCAACAAGGGCCGCTGCGCGATCACGCTCGACCCCAAGGACAAGCTGCCGGGCGCCACCCCGTACCAGGGCGTGGTGCCGCTGTTCGGCGACCATGGCGAGAAGCTCGGGCGCCTGAGCGAGGTGCTGCAGCACTACATGCTGCAAAGCGAGCAACTCGACACCACGCTGGTGCTGGCCGCCGACGACAAGGTGGCGGCGGGGTTGCTCATCCAGCGCCTGCCGGTCAAGGGGGAGGGCAATCTCGAAGGCACCTCGGGCAGCGACCACGACCAGGCCAACGAGGACCAGATCGGGCGCAACGAGGACTACAACCGGATCTCGATCCTGGCGTCCAGCCTGACACGCGACGAACTGCTGACGCTCGATGTCGACACCATCCTGCGCCGCCTGTTCTGGGAAGAAAAGCTGCTGCGCTTCGAGCCGCAGGCCGGCCTGCTGGGGCCGCATTTCGCCTGCACCTGCGGCCGCGCCCGGGTTGCCAACATGATCCGCGGGCTGGGCATCGAGGAGGCCGAGGGCATCCTGGCCGAGCGCGGCGAGATCGAGGTCGGCTGCGACTTCTGCGGCAAGCAGTACCGCTTCGACGCGGTCGATGCGGCGCAGATCTTCACGGCGCCTGGCGACCAGATGCCGGGAAGCGCCGTGGTTCAGTAGGGGCAGGGCGCTAGCGGGTGGTCGACAGGACCGTGGCCCGGCACCTTCCCTGTTCGCGCGGGGCCAGCAGGCTGCAGTTGTCCAGCGCGCGCTGCTGCATGTCGCTCAGCCTTGGCCGTCCACCGGACGGCGGGTAGTAGGGCTGCGCCGGGCGGTAGTAGGCGGGCGGCGGTGGCTGGTAGTAGGCCGGCGGCGCCGGCTGGTAATACACCGGTGGCGCGGGCTGGTAGTACACGGGCGGCGCGGGCTGGTAGTAGACCGGCGGCGGATTCACATAGACCGGGGCCGGTTGCTCGTAGACCGGGCCACCGACGCCGATCGAAAAATTGACTTCGGCATGGGCGGCCGCGGCCATCGACAGGGTGGCCGCCACGACGGCGGCCGAAGCGGCCCAGTTGGCGAATGCGGCGCGATGAAAGCTCAAGGATGTCTCCGGAAGGGGCGCGAAAACGCCCATGGTAGTCCTAACGCCCCGGCCGCGGTGCCGGTGGACAGCGTTGACATCCTGTCACGTGCGGGATCGGCTGCTGCGGCCCCTAGTAGGGGGGCGCCTTCTTCGTCCGCTGCGCGCGCGCGGCCTCGGTCCACCATGCCAGGTCGTCGGCGAAACGCACGAAAGACCGATCGAGCGCTTCGCCCGCGCCGCTGGTCGGCCGGGCATCGGCATCGAGCGTCTGCGAGATCGGACCGACCGCGAGGGTGCTCGACACGACGACCATGCCCATCTCGGACAGGATCGAATGCCACACGGTGCCCGAGCGAACGCCGGAGAAGCGCCCGGCCGAATAGCTGGC
Source organism: Variovorax davisae (assembly GCF_030316845.1). GTDB lineage: Bacteria > Pseudomonadota > Gammaproteobacteria > Burkholderiales > Burkholderiaceae_C > Variovorax > Variovorax davisae. The sequence continues at coordinate 75,852 of NZ_JASZYS010000016.1, read as the reverse complement.
GACCGCGGCCGGGCGCCAGAACCACTCTTCGAGGAAGTGGTCCGTCAGGTTCTTGAGGCCGGGTTGCGGGCCCCAGTTGTACTCGCCGGTCACGAAGACGAAGGCGTCGGCAGTGCGGATCTTCTCGGCCAGGGCCTCCATGGGCGCCGGCGCGCTGCCCTTCGGGTATTCCTTGTACATGCGGTCGAGCATCGGCAGGCCGACCTGCATGGCGTCCACCAGATCGGCCTCGGCGCCCCGCGCCCGCAGGCCGGCGACCAGGTAGTCGGCCAGGCGGATGCCCATGCGGTCCGACCGGTAGGAGCCGTAGAACACCAGGATCTTGTCACTCATTGCGTCTTCCCCCTTGTCTTCATGAATCGGTGCCGGCTTCGGCCCGCCGGCGCAGCAGGTCGGTGAAGAGCCGATGCTCGCACGCCGGGTCGGAGCACTTGTCGCAAGACCAGGCGGCCGCGCCGCGGGATGGCTCGGTGCTACCGAGCCCGAGCGCCCGAAGGGCGTTGGCGAGGCGCTCGGGACCGCGGCCGTGGACGACGGCGAAAGGCCGTCGGGCCGTCGCCAGCGCATCGCGCAGCAGCGCGTCGGCCTGCTCCCGCTGTTGCAGGGCTTCGGCGTCGGCCAATGGAAGGTCCAGCCCCATCAGCAGCGTGAAGGCGCAGCCGCTCGGCAGCGTTATGGGGGTCGTCGAGCCGTCGACGACGGCGATGCCCTGTTGTCGCAGCCGCTGCGCGAGCGCGTTCGCCAGCGCCGTCCTGCCGGTGCCTTCGGCGCCGAGCACGGCGATCTGGCTGCCTGCGGGGAGTTCGGGCGTCATGCGGTCGGCCGCGCCGGGCCCTCAGTGCGTGATCTGCACGAACACTTCGTTGGGCTTGACCATGCCGAGCTCCTGGCGGGCCCGCTCCTCGACCATCTCGAGCCCTTCCTTGAGGTCGTTGACCTCGGCGGAAAGCCGCTCGTTGTTGATCGCCGCCTTGGCGTTGGCCTCCTTCTGGTCGGCCAGCTTCTCCTGCAGCTGCGCCACGTCGCGCACGCTGCCGCGCCCGGTCCAGAGCTGCCACTGAAGGATCAGCAGCAGCAGGACCAGGATGATCGGTACGATGCGTGAGCGCATGGCGCCGGTCCGCTGGAGGATCAGCGCAGGTTGTAGAAGGCGCCGCGGCCCGGGTACGAAGCGACGTCACCGAGGTCTTCCTCGATGCGCAGCAGCTGGTTGTACTTGGCGATGCGGTCCGAACGCGACAGCGAGCCGGTCTTGATCTGGCCGGCGTTGGTGCCCACCGCGATGTCCGCGATGGTGCTGTCCTCGGTCTCGCCCGAGCGGTGGCTGATGACGGCGGTGTAGCCGGCGCGCTTGGCCATCTCGATCGCCGCGAAGGTCTCGGTCAGGGTGCCGATCTGGTTGATCTTGATCAGGATCGAGTTGGCGATGCCGCGGTCGATGCCTTCTTGCAGGATCTTGGTGTTGGTGACGAACAGGTCGTCGCCGACCAGCTGCACGCGCTTGCCGAGGCGTTCGGTCAGGTGCTTCCAGCCGTCCCAGTCGCCCTCGTGCATGCCGTCCTCGATGCTGATGATCGGGTACTTGTCGACCCAGCTCGCCAGCATGTCGGTCCAGCTCTCGGCCGTGAGGCTCAAGTTCTCGCCAGACAGCACGTACTTGCCGTCCTTGTAGAACTCGCTGGCGGCGCAGTCCAGGCCCAGGGCGATCTGCTCGCCGGCCACGTAGCCGGCCTTGTCGATGGCTTCGAGGATCAGCTGGATGGCGGCCTCATGGCTTTCGACGCTGGGGGCGAAGCCGCCTTCGTCGCCGACCGCCGTGCTGATGCCGCGGTCGCCGAGGATCTTCTTGAGCGCATGGAACACCTCGGCGCCATAGCGCACCGATTCGCGGAAGCTCTTGGCGCCCACGGGGATGATCATGAACTCCTGCAGGTCCAGGCTGTTGTTGGCATGGGCGCCGCCGTTGATGACGTTCATCATCGGCACCGGCAGCTGCATGCCGCCCATGCCGCCGAAGTAGCGGTACAGCGGCAGCCCCGATTCCTCGGCCGCGGCGCGGGCCACGGCCATCGACACCGCGAGGGTGGCGTTGGCGCCCAGGCGGGCCTTGTTCTCGGTGCCGTCGAGGTCGAGCAGCGTGCGGTCCAGGAAAGCCTGCTCGCTGGCGTCGAGGCCGAGCACCGACTCGGAGATCTCGGTGTTGATGTTCTCGACCGCCTTGAGCACGCCCTTGCCCAGGTAGCGGCCCTTGTCGCCGTCGCGCAGCTCGATCGCTTCGCGCGAGCCGGTCGATGCGCCCGAGGGCACGGCCGCGCGGCCCATGGTGCCCGATTCGAGCAGCACGTCGCATTCGACGGTGGGGTTGCCGCGGCTGTCGAGGATTTCGCGCCCGACGATGTCTACGATTGCACTCATCTTTGCTCTTTCTCTAAGTTCAAATGCCTTCGACGACGATCATTCGCATGATCGCTGCGCCCTGGCGCGCCGCGCGCGCCTTGCCGTACTCGGGCGAATCGTTGAATTTCTTCGCTTGCTCGACGCTCGGGAACTTGAGGATCACGATGCGCTCGGGATGCCAGTCGCCCTCGAGCACCTCGACCTTGCCGCCGCGCACGCAGACTTCGGCGCCATGGACCTTCATGGCTTCGGAGGACCACTTCTTGTAGTCCTCGTACTGGGTCGGGTTCGTGACCTCGACGTTGGCGATGATGTAGGCGCTGGTCATTGTTGGAAGACGTCTTCCAGGAATGCGTTCTTCTTGGTGACGCCGTCGAGCGCCACCAGCGTCTCGAGCAGCGCCTTCATGTGCTTCAGCGGTACGGCGTTGGGGCCGTCGCTCAGCGCCTTGGCAGGGTCCGGATGGGTTTCCATGAACAGGCCCGCCACGCCGACCGCGACCGCGGCCCGCGACAGCACCGGCACCATCTCGCGCTGGCCGCCCGAGCTGGTGCCCTGGCCGCCCGGCAGCTGCACCGAGTGCGTGGCGTCGAACACCACCGGGGCGCCGGTCTCGCGCATGATCGCCAGCGAGCGCATGTCCGAGACCAGGTTGTTGTAGCCGAAGCTGGCGCCGCGTTCGCAGGCCATGAAGCTGTCTTCGGGCAGGCCCTTTTCCTTGGCCGCCGCACGCGCCTTGTCGATCACGTTCTTCATGTCGTGCGGTGCGAGGAACTGGCCCTTCTTGATGTTGACCGGCTTGCCCGACTGCGCCACGGCGCGGATGAAGTCGGTCTGGCGGCACAGGAAAGCCGGCGTCTGCAGCACGTCGACCACCTTGGCGGCGGCCGTGATGTCTTCTTCGGTGTGGACGTCGGTCAGCACCGGCAGGCCGAGCTCGCGCTTGACCTTGGCCAGGATCTCGAGGCCCTTGTCGCGGCCCGGGCCGCGGAAGCTGCTGCCCGACGAGCGGTTGGCCTTGTCGAAGCTGCTCTTGAAGATGAAGGGAATGCCGAGCGAGGCCGTGATTTCCTTCAGCGCGCCGGCGGTGTCCATCTGCAGCTGCTCGGACTCGACGACGCAGGGGCCCGCGATCAGGAAGAAGGGCTTGTCCAAGCCGATGTCGAATCCGCAGAGTTTCATGCGACCACCTTCAGTGCCTTCTTGTCCGCGCCTTGATGCTCGAGCGCCGCGGCGATGAATGCATTGAACAACGGATGACCGCCCCAGGGCGTGGACTTGAATTCGGGGTGGAACTGCACGCCCATGAACCAGGGGTGCACGTCGTTCGGCAGCTCGACGATCTCGGTCAGGTGCTCGCGCTGGGTCAGCGCCGAGATCACGAGGCCGGCGCGGCGGAGTTCGTCGAGGTAGTTGACGTTGGCCTCGTAGCGATGGCGGTGGCGCTCGGTCACGACATCGCCGTAGATGCTGTGGGCCAGCGTGCCGGGCGCGACGTCGGAGCTCTGGGCGCCCAGGCGCATGGTGCCGCCGAGGTCGGATTTCTCGTCGCGGGTCTTGACCGTGCCGTCGCTGTCCTTCCACTCGGTGATCAGGGCGATCACGGGGGTGGGCGTTTCAGGGTCGAACTCGGTGCTGTTGGCGCTCTTGAGGCCGGCCACGTTGCGGGCGTATTCGATGGTCGCGACCTGCATGCCCAGGCAGATGCCCAGGTAGGGCACCTTGGTCTCGCGGGCGAAGCGGGCGGCCGCGATCTTGCCCTCGACACCGCGCTGGCCGAAGCCGCCCGGCACCAGGATGGCGTCGTACTTGCCGAGGCGGGCCACGTCTTCGCGCGTGATGGTCTCGGAGTCGATGTAGTCGATCTTGACGCGGGCATGGTTCTTCATGCCGGCGTGGCGCAGCGCCTCGTTGAGCGACTTGTAGCTGTCGGACAGGTCGACGTACTTGCCGACCATGGCGATCGTGACTTCCTTCTTCGGATGCTCGACCTCGTAGACCAGGTCGTCCCAGCGCTTGAGCTTGGCCGGCGGCGTGTTGATGCGCAGCTTGTCGCAGATCAGCCCGTCGAGGCCCTGCTCGTGCAGCATGCGGGGCACCTTGTAGATGGTGTCGACGTCCCACATCGAGATCACGCCCCATTCGGGCACGTTCGAGAACAGCGAGATCTTGGCCCGCTCGTCGTCGGGGATCGGCCGGTCGGCGCGGCACAGCAGGGCGTCGGCCTGGATGCCGATGGCGCGCAGTTCCTTGGCCGTGTGCTGGGTCGGCTTGGTCTTGAGTTCGCCGGCGGCGGCGATCCACGGCACGTAGCTCAGGTGCACGAAGGCCGAGTTGTTCGGGCCCATGCGCAGGCTCATCTGGCGCACCGCCTCGAGGAAGGGCAGCGACTCGATGTCGCCGACCGTGCCGCCGATCTCGACGATCGCGACGTCGACCTCGTGGGCGGTGCCGATGCCGGCGCCGCGCTTGACGTATTCCTGGATCTCGTTGGTGATGTGCGGGATCACCTGCACCGTCTTGCCGAGGTAGTCGCCGCGGCGCTCCTTCTCGAGCACGGACTTGTAGATCTGGCCGGTGGTGAAATTGTTGGCACGGCGCATGCGCGTCGTGATGAAGCGCTCGTAGTGGCCGAGGTCGAGGTCGGTCTCGGCACCGTCGTCGGTGACGAACACCTCGCCATGCTGGAACGGCGACATCGTGCCGGGATCGACATTGATGTACGGATCGAGCTTGATGAGGGTGACTTTGAGGCCGCGCGATTCAAGGATGGCGGCGAGCGAGGCGGAGGCGATTCCCTTGCCCAGGGAAGACACCACACCGCCGGTGACGAAGACGAATTTGGTCATGCCAGTTCCGGACGCAGATCCGGGAAGTGGGAAATAGGGATTATAGGTGGCGCCCCTTGCCCCTTTACACTGCCGGCCATGCAAGAACTTGGCGGAAAACACATCGTCCTGGGCCTGACGGGGGGCATCGCCTGCTACAAGTCGGCCGAACTGTGCCGGCTGCTGGTCAAGGCCGGCGCCACGGTGCAGGTGGTCATGACCGAGGCGGCCGAGCAGTTCATCACGCCGGTGACGATGCAGGCGCTGTCGGGCCGGCCGGTCTACGGCTCGCAGTGGGATGCGCGCGAACCCAACAACATGCCGCACATCAACCTGAGCCGCGAGGCCGATGCGATCCTGCTGGCCCCGGCCAGCGCCGATTTCATCGCCCGCCTGGTGCAGGGGCGCTCCGACGAACTGCTGAGCCTGCTGTGCCTGGCGCGGCCGGCCGAGCGGGTGCCGCTGCTGATCGCACCGGCCATGAACCGCGAGATGTGGGTCCACCCGGCGACCCAGCGCAACCTGCGCCAGGTCGATGCCGACGGCGCCCGCGTGCTCGGCGTGGGCAACGGCTGGCAGGCCTGTGGCGAGACCGGCGACGGCCGCATGCTGGAGGCCCAGCAGCTGCTCGAGGAAGTGATCGCGCAGTTCCAGCCCAAGCTGCTGGCCGGCCAGCAGGTGGTCGTGACCGCCGGGCCGACCTTCGAGGCGCTCGATCCGATCCGAGGCATCACCAACCATTCGTCCGGGAAGATGGGCTTCGCGATCGCACGCGCCGCCCGCGATGCCGGCGCCGAGGTCACGCTGGTGGCCGGCCCGGTGCACCTGCCGACGCCGCGCGGCGTGCGGCGGGTCGACGTCCAATCGGCGCGCGACATGCTCGACGCCACGCTGCAGGCCACCGAGGCGGCCACGATCTTCGTCGCCACCGCGGCGGTGGCCGACTGGCGTCCGGCCTCGCACAGCGCCCAGAAGATCAAGAAGGACAGCAGCGGCAAGCCGCCGGTGCTGCACTTCGCCGAGAACGACGACATCCTGCTGACCATCGCCCAGGGCGCCCGCGCCAGGGCCGGCCAGCTGTTCTGCGTCGGCTTCGCCGCCGAGAGCGAGAATCTCGAGGCCCATGCCAAGGCCAAGCGCGAGCGCAAGGGCATTCCGCTCTTGGTCGGCAACATCGGCCCGCTGACCTTCGGCCAGGACGACAACAGCCTGCTGCTGGTCGACGCCCAGGGCGTGCGCGAACTGCCGCGCGCCCCCAAGCTGACGCTGGCGCGCGACCTGGTGGCCGAGATAGCCGCCCGCCTTCCTTCCGCCGGCTCCCGTTGAGCCGGCTCGTTTTCATCTCACGCAACAGGTCACACGAATTGAAAGTCGACGTTCGCATCCTCGATCCCCGCATGCAGGACCAACTGCCCGCCTACGCCACCCCCGGCAGCGCCGGGCTGGACCTGCGGGCCTGCCTCGACGCGCCGATCACGCTGGAGCCCAATGGCTGGCAGCTGGTGGGGACCGGCATCGCCATCCACCTGGCCGACCCGGGTTTCGCGGCGCTGATCCTGCCGCGCTCGGGCCTGGGCCACAAGCACGGCATCGTGCTCGGCAACCTGGTCGGCCTGATCGACAGCGACTACCAGGGCGAGCTCAAGATCAGCGCCTGGAACCGCAGCGACACGCCCTTCGTGCTGCAGCCCATGGAGCGGCTGGCGCAACTCGTGATCGTGCCGGTGGTGCAGGCCCGGTTCGAGGTGGTGGCCGAGTTCCCGCCCAGCGAACGGGGCGAGGGCGGCTACGGCTCGACCGGCAAGCATTGACGCCTGGCGCGCCCTTGTAGGGCGGCGCCTTCAGCGAGGCGCATTTGTTGCTCACACGTAAAGACAGGAACCGGGCATGGCCTCGGCGGTCCAATCGGCGACGATCGATTTCAGGTCATCCGGCGCGCCTGAGCCGCGTTGAACAGACAGACGTCCTTGAGGAGCAAAACATCATGAAGATCCCATCTCGATTCATTTCCGTCGGCGCCTCCATGCTGGCACTCGCCACCCTGACCGCCTGCGTCGCGCCGGCGCCGGTCTACCAGACCTCCAGCTATCCCTACCAGCCGGTGCAGCCGGCGCCGCAGGGGCGCTATGTCGAATATGGCCGCGTCGCCAATATCGAAGTGCTGCGCAGCGAAAGCGCGGGCACCGGCACCAGCGGTGGCGGTGCCGTCGCGGGCGGCCTGGTCGGCGGCCTGCTGGGCAACCAGATCGGCAGCGGCGGCGGGCGTACCGCGGCCACTGTCGCCGGTGTGGTCGGCGGTGCGCTGCTGGGCAACAACATCGAATCCCGCAACAACGCTCCGCGGGTCTACGAGAGCTATCGGGTCTCGGTGCAGACCGACAACGGCGGCTACCGCGCCTTCGACGTGCCGAGCCCGGGCGATCTGCGCATCGGCGACCGCGTGCGGATCGACAACGGCCAGATCTCCCGGTTCTGAGCGCCCGCGCGACGAACTCAAAAAAAGCCGGGCATGCCCGGCTTTTTGTCGTCCGCGAAAGCTTCAGTGAAGCAGGTCGTTGCCCGGTGCCGAGGGCGGGATCTTGAAGAAGCCGGTGCCTGCCGTGCCTCGGCCGACCTCGTCCTCGGTGGCGTCGCGCACCGATTTGACGGTCATGTCGAGCCGGATCGCGATGCCGGCCAGCGGATGGTTGCCGTCCAGCACCAGGTGGTCCGGGTAGATCTCGCTCACGGTGTAGAGCACGTCCTTGGGCATGTCGGGGTTGACGCCCTTGGGCAGCGCTGCGCCGTCGAAGGTCATGCCTTCTTCGGTTTCCGGCGGGAACAGCGAGCGCGGCTCGAGGAACAGCAACTGGTCGTTGAAGTCGCCGAAGGCCTGTTCGGGTTCGAGTTGCAGTTGCACCCGGGCGCCGGGTTCGTGGCCAAGCAGGGCGGCTTCGATGGCGTCGAAGAGGTCGCCGCCGCCGACCAGGAACTCCACCGGGTCGTCGAGCACGTCAAGGACTTCGCCCAGCGTATCTTTCAGCGTCCAGGTCAGGCCCACCACGCATTGTTCAGTGATTTCCATTGGACAATTCTCCCATGGAGATTGATCTACCCCTGCCCCTGCTCGGCGGCCTCAGCGCCCGCCAGTTCATGCGACGCCACTGGCAGAAGAAGCCGCTGCTCGTTCGCCAGGCCGTGCCCGGCATGGTGCCACCGATCGCACGGCCTGCGCTGTTCGACCTGGCGGCGCGCGACGAGGTCGAGTCGCGCCTGGTCCGCCACCGCAAGTCCGGCTGGACCCTGAAACACGGGCCCTTCGCACGCCGCGCGCTGCCGGGCCTGCACCAGCCCGGCTGGACCCTGCTGGTGCAGGGCGTCGACCTGCATGATCAGGGCGTTCACGATCTGTTGCAACAATTCCGTTTCGTGCCCGACGCCCGGCTCGACGACCTGATGATCAGCTACGCCAGCGACGGCGGCGGGGTCGGGCCGCATTTCGACAGCTACGACGTCTTCCTGCTCCAGGCCCAGGGGCGCCGCCGGTGGTCGATAGGCAAACAGCGCGACCTGCGCCTGCAGCCCGGCGTGCCGCTCAAGATCCTCTCGAACTTCGAGGCCGAACAGAGCTTCGTGCTCGAGGCTGGCGACATGCTCTACCTGCCGCCGCGCTATGCGCACGACGGCGTGGCGGTCGGCGACGACTGCATGACCTGCTCGATCGGTCTGCGCTCGCCGGCTGCCGCGCCGCTCGGGGCCGACCTGCTGGCGCGCATCGCCGAGGCGCATGCCGATGCCCTCCAGGACGAACCGGCGCGGGCCGCCGTCCACTACCGCGACCCGACCCAGGACGCGCTCGCGAACCCGGCCGCGATGCCGCCGGCGCTGCAGGCCTTCGCGCGCGAGGCGGTGCTGGCCGCGGTGCGCGACGGCGAGGTGATCGACCGCGCGCTCGGCGAGTCGATGACCGAGCCCAAGCCGACGGTCTGGTTCGATGCCGGCGAGATGCCCGGGCAGTTCAGCGCCGTGATGCTGGACCGCCGCACCCGCATGCTCTACGACACCCGTCATCTCTACATCAACGGCGAGAGCTTCCGCGCCGGCGGCCGCGACGCCACGCTGATGCGCAAGCTGGCGGACCGGCGCGCGCTCGGTCCGCGCGAACTGGCCGGCGCCAGCGAGGATGCGCTGGCGCTGCTGGGCGACTGGTGCGAAGCGGGGTGGCTGCATGCCGGATGAGGCGGCCGGCGTCGACTTGCCCGAGGGCGCCTTCGACGGCCGCCGCGCCTTCCACGACCATCTGCACGCGGCGCTCGGCGCCGCGGCGCGCCAGAACTGGCGCGAGATCGTGCTGTCCGATCCCGACTTCAGCGACTGGCCGCTGGGCGAGCGCAAGACGGTCGAGGCGCTGCAGGCCTGGTCGGCGGCCGGGCGCAGCATGGTCTTGCTGGCGCAGCGTTTCGACGTCTTCGCGCGCGAACATGCACGCTTCGTGCACTGGCGGCGCATGTGGAGCCACATCGTCGATGCCCGTGCCTGCCAGGGGGCCGGCCTGCCACCGGTGCCGAGCGCGATCTGGGCACCAGGCTGGTTCCTGCATCGCATCGACCTCGAACACCCGCGCGGGACCTGCGGCCGCGCGCCCGAGGGGCGCCGCGCAGTGCGCGAGCGGATCGACGAATGCCTGCGGCATGCGCGGCCGACCTTCGCGGCGAGCACGCTGGGTTTGTAAGCCAAAGCCGCGAATCGCAGCGGATCGGGGCCCGGGACCCGACCACGGGTCTAGAATTTTTTCCTTGCTGTCTTCATCCAAAGGAGTCCCCCAATGAAGAAGTCCCTGTTGATCGCTGCCCTGATGGCCGCCGCCGCGTTGACGGCCTGCGGAAAGAAGGATGAGCCGCCGGCCGTGGTCGCGCCGGCGCCCGTCGTGGTCACGCCGCCGGCGGCTCCTGCGCCAGCACCAGCACCAGCGCCGGCGCCCAATGCGCAGTCGGCGCTCGATGCCGCCAATGCGGCCACCGAGGCCGCGAAGAAGAACGCCGAGACGCCGCCGGCCAAGCCCTGAGGGCAGGAGGCGCTGTGGCTGCGGGCCGCCCTCGGGCGGCCTTTTTCATGGGCTCAGAGCGCGAGCCAGGGCGAGCCTTCGGACGCCGTGGCCGTCAGCATCTCGTGCGCGCTGGCGCCCAGCGCCGCCGCCATCGCCTCGCGCACGATCTCGGGCCGGTTGTTCTGTTCGCTCAGGTGGGCCGCCAGCAGGTGGCGCAAGCCGCCGTGGTGCACCGCGCGCGCGATGGCGGCGGCCGCGCTGTTCGACAGATGCCCGTAGTTGCCGCCCACGCGCTGCTTGAGGAAGGGCGGGTAGGCGGAGCCGGCCAGCAGGTCGCTGTCGTGGTTGAACTCCAGCAGCAGGGCGTCCAGCCCCATCAGGCAGGCCAGCACGTGCGGGGTGGCATGGCCCAGGTCGGTGAGCACGCCGAGGTGGCGCGCGCCGTCGGTGCAGCGCAGCTGCAGCGGCTCGCGCGCATCGTGCGGCACGGTGAAGGGCTGGATGCAGAGGTCGCCGACCTCGATGTCCACGCCGTCGCGCGCCAGATGCAGCCGGCCCTGGTAGTCGTGCCCGCCGGTCGCCAGCCAGGTGCCTTCGCTCATCCACACCGGGATCTGCTCGCGGCGCGACAAGGCCCGCGCGCAGCCGATGTGGTCGCCGTGCTCGTGGGTGATGAAGACCGCGTCGATGTCGGCGGCGGCGAGGCCGGCGGCGGCCAGCCGCGTGTCGAGGTGGCGCAGCGCGAAGCCGCAGTCGATCAACAGCCGCGTGACGCGGCCGCCGCTGGTCGCCTCGACCAGCGTGGCGTTGCCGGTGCTGCCGCTGCCCAGACTGCGGAAGCGCAGCATCGGGTCCGGCTTACTTCAGGTCGTCGGCGATGACCTGCACGATGCGCTGCGCATTGGCCGTGCTGTCGGGCGCGCCGGCTTCGTTCAGCACCGAGACCGTGCTGGTCTCGCCCTGGCCCTTGACCAGGATGCGGAACTTGAGCGGCGCCTCGGTCTTGCCCGAGCCGAACAGCTTGGAGAAGATGCTCGGCTCCGACTTGTTCGGGTTCGGCGGCACGTAGCGCACGAAGTAGGTGCCGGCGGTGCGGTCGCGGTCTTCGACCGTGAAGCCGGTGCGGTCGAGCGCCAGGCCGACGCGGCGCCAGGCGCGCTCGAAGTTGTCGTTGATCTGCACCACCGGCTGGCCGCCGACATTGGCGACCTTGGCGGTCTGCGGCGCGGCGCCGGCGGCAGCGATGACCTTCGACTGCTCTTGCGAGACGCCGAGCTTGACCATCAGGCGGCGCAGGAATTCGGCCTCGAGCTCGGGGTCGCTGGCGCGCGGCTGCCAGGCGGTCTGGTCCTTGCGCGAACTACTGTAGACCTCTTCCATGCCGCGGTGACTGATGAAGATCTCGGTGCCGTTGGGGGTGCGCTCCAGCCGGGTGCGGAAGCGGTCGAGTTCACCGGTCGAGTAGACCGAGTCCATGAGCTTGCCGATGGTGCCGCGGATGATGTCCTGCGGCAGCTTGGCGCGGTTCTCGGCCCAGTCGGTTTCCATGATGCCGAGATTGCGCTGGTCGGTGGTCAGCAGGAAGCCGCTCTCCTGCCAGAAGTCGCGCACCGGTTCCCAGAGCTGGTCGGCCGAGCGGTTGACGATGAGCCAGCGCTGCGTGCCCGCGCGCTCCATCTTCACGTCGCCGACCGAGCTGACCGCGGTCGGCAGGCTGGGCGCATTGGCCAGGCCGGCCTGGTAGGAGTTGGCCGTGACCGCGCCGCCCGGCACCGCGTAGCGGTTGTCGCGCGACAGCTGGGTCAGGTCGGGCGGGACCTCGAGCGTCGGGGCCTTGCCGGCGCTCTTGTAGTCGATCTTGTCGCTCTCGAGGGCCGAGCAGGCGGCGAGACTGGCGACCAGGGCCAGCAATGCGAATCGCGAAATGGTTTTCAACGTCTACTTCCTTTTGGAATGTTGAGCTCGATCGGTGGGCACGTGCCCGCTCTCTCTGAGCGGGCTGCGGGCAAAAGGTTGCCGGCGTTCGCGAACGCCCGCTGGTAAAGGTGGGGTCAATCCTTGAGCAGGCCGCTGGCGCGCAGTGCGGCTTCGACCACCGGCCGGCCGCCTTCGGCCAACTCGGTGAGCGGCAGCCGCAGCGCGCCGCCGCACAGGCCGAGCCGTGCCATCGCCCACTTGACCGGAATCGGATTGGGTTCGACGAACAGGTTGCGGTGCAGCGGCATCAGTTCGAACTGGATCTGCATGGCCCGCCGGACGTCGCCGGCGATCGCCGCGACGCACAGTTCGTGCATCTTGCGCGGCGCCACGTTGGCCGTGACGCTGATGTTGCCCTGGCCGCCGCACAGCATCAGCGCGACCGCGGTCGGGTCGTCGCCGGAATAGACGGCGAAGCTCTTCGGCAGCTCGCGGATCAGCCACTGGGCGCGTTCGATGTTGCCGGTGGCTTCCTTGATGCCGATGATGCCGGGCAACTGCGCCAGCCGCAGCACCGTGTCGTGCGCCATGTCCGCCACCGTGCGGCCGGGCACGTTGTAGAGTACCGTCGGCAGGTCGCCCACCGCTTCGGCGATCGCCTTGAAGTGCTGGTACTGGCCTTCCTGGGTCGGCTTGTTGTAGTAGGGCACCACCTGGAGCTGGCAATCGGCGCCCACGCCGCGGGCGTATTTGGCGAGCTCGATCGCTTCCTTGGTGGAATTCGCGCCGCAGCCGGCCATCACGGGCACGCGGCCGCGCGCCTGCTCGACCGAGACGCGGATGATCTCGCAGTGCTCTTCGACGTCGACCGTCGGCGATTCGCCGGTGGTGCCGACGACGCCGAGACAATCGGTGCCTTCGTCGATGTGCCAGTCGATCAGCCGGCGCAGGGCGGGATAGTCGACACTGCCGTCGTCGTGCATCGGCGTGACGAGCGCAACGATGCTACCTGTCAGTTGCTCCAAGGGAATCTCTTTGTGGGTTGCCCGAAAAGCAGCCATTCTACTGACCTGGCCCCGTCCTTCGACACGGCCGGCCCCGGCTAGGGGGCTTGGAGCAGATGTCGGGGCGGCGTGGCCGGGGCGGCCTGCGGGCGGATGGCGGCGATCCGCTGGACGAAACGCTCGGGTTCGCCCAGGAAGCCGTCCTCGTACGCGACCACCCGCAGCCCGGTGCAGGCGGCCAGCAATTCGCCGGGCTGGAGCAGGAAATCAGGCCGGGACGGCTTCCCCACCTGCTCGTTGCCTGCGGCGAAGGTTTCATAAAGCAAAACGCCGCCGGGCGCGACCGCCGCGACGATGTCCGCCAGGCGCGGGCGCCAGAGGTAGTTGGTGACGACCACCGCCCCGAAGCGCTGGCCCTCGAAAGGCCAGGGTCCCGACTCGATGTCGGCCAGCAGGGCATGGCCGAAGGTCGCCGCGGCGTCGATCGCCTCGCGGGACCGGTCGACGCCGGTGGCCGGGTGGCCCCGCTCGGCGAACCAGCGCATGTGGCGGCCGCTGCCGCAGGCCACGTCGAGCATGTCGGCGCCCGGTGCCAGCAGGTGCGACCAGCGCACGATCCAGGGCGAAGGGGCCAGCGTCGCGTGGTTCAAAAGCAGGCCCAGATCTGGTCCACCAGCGTGACCAGGAAGGCCGGCCGGGTGTAGAGCGCGAAGACCCCGGCCAGCGCCAGCGCGGCGGCGCCGAGCCAGGCGGCCCGGACGAGGCGGTGGTGCGCGATCCGGGACATGGCTCAGGCGGGCTGGAGCCGAGGCCGCACGATGGCCGCCTCCTTGACCGGCAGGTTGACCAGCGCCGCCATGACGCCGAGCGCGATCGCGAGGTACCAGACCAGGTCGTAGCTGCCCAGGCGGTCGTACAGGTAGCCGCCGAGCCAGACGCCGAGGAAGGAGCCGACCTGGTGGCTCAGGAAGACGAAGCCGCCCAGCATCGAGAGGTGGGCGACGCCGAAGATCTGGGCCACGATGCCGCTGGTCAGCGGCACGGTCGACAGCCACAGGAAGCCCATCGCCGCGGCGAACACATAGACCGACAGCGGCGACAGCGGCACCAGCAGGAACAGCCCGATCGCCGCCGCCCGGCTCAGGTAGATGGCCGCCAGCAGCTTGCGCTTGGCCAGCCGGGCGCCGAGCGCCCCGGCCGTGTAGGTGCCGAAGATGTTGAACAGGCCGATCAGCGCCAGCGCATAGCTGGCGACCTCGGGCGAGAGCCCCTTGTCGCGCAGGTAGCTCGGCATGTGGATGCCGATGAAGGCCAGCTGGAAGCCGCAGACGAAGTAGCCCGCCATCAGCAGCACGAAGCTCGGGTACCTGAAGGCTTCCTGCACCGCCTGCAGGATGGTCTGGTCGCGCTGGCCGCCGGCGGCGGCGAGCCGCGGCTCGCGCAGCGAGAAGGCCAGCGGGATGATCAGCAGCGCCAGGGCCGCCAGCGCCAGCAGCGCCGTCTGCCAGCCGAGCCGGGCGATCAGCTGCCCCTCGACCGGCACCATGAGGAACTGGCCGAAGGAGCCGGCCGCGGCCGCCACGCCCATCGCCCAGGAGCGGCGCTCGGCCGGGATCTGGCGCCCGATGACGCCGTAGATCACCGCGTAGGTGGTGCCGGCCTGGGCGGCCCCGATCAGCACGCCGGCGGTCAGGGCGAACATCAGCGGCGTGTGCGACAGCGCCATGCCGGCCAGCCCCAGCGCGTAGAAGACGGCGCCGGCCACCATGACCTTGAGCGCGCCGAACTTGTCGGCCAGCATGCCGGCGAAGACGCCGACGATGCCCCACGACAGGTTCTGGATCGCCAGCGCCAGCGAGAAGGCCTGGCGGGTCCAGCCCTGGTCCTGGGTGATCGGTTGCAGCCACAGCCCGAAGCCATGGCGAACGCCCATCGACAGGGTGACGATGAGGGCGCCGCAGATGAGCACCCGCTGGATGCTGAGCGGCTGGTGGGAAGAAGTCATTCGCGAAAATGTACCCAAAAGCCGGCGAACGCGTCGGCGGCCTGCTGGCGGCGATTGTTGATATTTTTGCCGGCCTTTGATGCGTGCGGCGCAGGGCGCGGCGGGCCGACCGGAGCCAAGGCCTGGTCCGCCGCCGGGCCGCCCCAAGGCGGACCGCGCCCCCTCGGGGGGCAGCGACCCACACGAAGTGGGGGAGCGTGGGGGCCTAGAATCCCGCGCCATGGCAAGCAAGGAACCAGGCAGTTACGGCGAATCCTCGATTCGCGTCCTCAAGGGCCTCGAGCCCGTCAAGCAGCGGCCGGGGATGTACACCCGCACCGACAACCCGCTGCACATCATTCAGGAAGTGCTCGACAACGCGGCCGACGAAGCGCTCGCGGGCTATGGCAAGAAAATCAAGGTCGTCCTCCACGCCGACGGCTCGGTCAGCGTCGAGGACGACGGCCGCGGCATTCCGTTCGGCCTGCATCCGGAAGAAAAGGCGCCGGTGGTCGAGCTGGTGTTCACGCGGCTGCACGCGGGCGGCAAGTTCGACAAGGGCTCGGGCGGCGCCTACAGCTTCTCGGGCGGCCTGCACGGCGTCGGCGTGTCGGTGACCAACGCGCTGTCGACCCGGCTCGAGGTGACCTCGTACCGCGAAGGCTCGGTGGCGCAGCTCGCGTTCTCGGCCGGGGACGTGGTCGAGCAACTCAAGGTGCGGCCCCAGGAGAGCGCCGCGGCCTCGAACGGCGAGGGCGCGCGCGACCGCCGCCAGGGCACCACGGTGCGCGCCTGGCCCGATCCGAAGTACTTCGAATCCGCCGCGCTGCCGATCCACGAGCTCACCCACCTGCTGCGCAGCAAGGCGGTGCTGATGCCGGGCGTCACGGTCACGCTGGTGGTCGAGAAGACCAAGGAAACCCAGACCTGGCTCTACAAGGGCGGCCTGCGCGACTACCTGATGCAGACGCTCAACGGCGATCCGGTGATCCCGCTGTTCGAAGGCGCGGGCCATGCCGACAAGAACGCCGACAACTTCGCCGAAGGCGAGGGCGCCGACTGGTGCGTGGCCTTCACCGAGGACGGCCAGCCGGTGCGCGAGAGCTACGTCAACCTGATCCCGACCAGCGCCGGCGGCACCCACGAGAGCGGCTTGCGCGATGGCCTGTTCAATGCGGTCAAGAGCTTCATCGAGTTGCATTCGCTGCTGCCCAAGGGCGTCAAGCTGCTGCCCGAGGACGTGTTCGCGCGCGCCTCGTACGTGCTGTCGGCCAAGGTGCTCGACCCGCAGTTCCAGGGCCAGATCAAGGAGCGCCTCAACTCGCGCGATGCGGTGCGGCTGGTGTCGAGCTTCGTGCGCCCGGCGCTCGAGCTGTGGTTGAACCAGCATGTCGACTACGGCCGCAAGCTGGCGGAGCTGGCCATCAAGGCCGCGCAGACGCGCCAGAGGGCCGGCCAGAAGGTCGAGAAGCGCAAGGGCTCCGGCGTCGCCGTGCTGCCCGGCAAGCTGACCGACTGCGAAAGCAAGGACACGGCCCACAACGAAGTCTTCCTGGTCGAGGGCGACTCGGCCGGCGGCAGCGCCAAGATGGGCCGCGACAAGGAGAGCCAGGCCATCCTGCCGCTGCGCGGCAAGGTGCTGAACACCTGGGAGGTCGAGCGCGATCGCCTGTTCGCCAACACCGAGATCCACGACATCTCGGTGGCGGTCGGCGTCGATCCGCACGGCCCGAACGATTCACCCGACATGTCGGGCCTGCGCTACGGCAAGGTCTGCATCCTGAGCGATGCCGACGTCGACGGCTCGCACATCCAGGTGCTGCTTTTGACCCTGTTCTTCCGCCATTTCCCGAAGCTGATCGAGGCCGGCCACGTGTACGTGGCGAAGCCGCCGCTGTTCCGCGTCGATGCGCCGGCGCGCGGCAAGAAGCCGGCCTCGAAGTTCTATGCCCTCGACGAGGGCGAACTCACGGCGACTCTCGACAAGCTGCGCAAGGACGGCGTGCGCGAAGGCGCCTGGAGCATCAGCCGCTTCAAGGGACTGGGCGAGATGAACGCGGAGCAGTTGTGGGAGACCACGCTCAACCCCGACACGCGGCGGCTGCTGCAGGTGCGGCTCGGGCGCTTCGACACCCAGGGCACCGAAGGCGAGATCACCAAGCTGATGGGCAAGGGCGAAGCGGCGGCGCGGCGCGAGCTGATGGAGCTGCGCGCGGACGACGTCGACATCGACGTGTGACGGCGGCGAACAAATCGTGACACCGCGAATCACCGGGCCGGGCGGCGCCACGGCATAGTGCCGGATGGCGATTTCGATGCGGGCTTCCTTGCTGTCGATGCTGCTGGCCGGCTCGCTGGCGGTGCTGGCGCCGTCGGCGCGGGCCGCCGACATCTACGGCTACATCGACGACAAGGGCGGCGCCCACTTCGCGGCCGAGAAGCTCGACGAGCGCTACCAGCTGTTCTTTCGCGGCGGCCAGAGCTTCGACACGGCGGATGGCCTCGCGCCGCTGCGTCGCGGGGGCAGCGCCGGCGGCAAGGCACCGCGCGCCTCGCAGGCCCTGGTGGCGCTGGTCGAGGCCTCGCCGGGCTACAAGGTCGCGAAGTCGGCCCTGCGCGATGCCTCGCGCAAGCACGACATCGACTACGAACTGCTGCAGGCCCTGGTCGCGACCGAGTCGGGCTTCGATGCGCAGGCGGTGTCGCCCAAGGGCGCGCTCGGCCTGATGCAGGTGATGCCGGCGACCGCCCAGCGCTATGGCGTGGCGGCGGACAAGCGGGCGTCGATCGAGGCCAAGCTGTTCGATCCGCGCGTCAACATCGCCACCGGCTCGCGCTACCTGCGCGACCTGATCGCGATGTTCCCGGGCCGGATCGAACTCGCACTGGCGGCCTACAACGCCGGCGAGGGCGCCGTGCAGCGGGCCGGCAACCAGATCCCCAACTACCGCGAAACCCAGAACTACGTGACGACCGTGCTGCAGCTCTATGCGTACCTGAAGCCCTCGGCCGCCCTCGGGCGCGGCGGCAAGGCGACCGGCCGCATCCACATGGAACTGGCGGTGCCCAAGGGCGGCGCCCTCGGACGTGGCAACATGCCGTCCGACCGGTCGCGCATGCCCGTGATCCCGGAATTGCCCGACCTGCCGCCCCCGGCGGCGCCTGAACCCGGCGCCACGGTGGCGCCCTGAATCTGCAAACCCCTACCTTTCGCTTCCTTTCTCTCCCATGGATTCCCAACCTTCGCTCGATCTGCAGAGCCCCGAAGACGATGGCGCGCTGACGCTGGCCGACTACGCGCAGACCGCCTACCTCGAATACGCGCTGAGCGTGGTCAAGGGCCGCGCGCTGCCCGACGTCAGCGACGGCCAGAAGCCGGTGCAGCGGCGCATCCTCTACTCGATGTCGCGCATGGGGCTCGGTTTCGGCGGCGCCAATGGCACCGTCGGCGCCAAGCCAGTGAAGAGTGCGCGCGTGGTCGGCGACGTGCTCGGCCGCTTCCATCCGCACAGCGACCAGGCGGCCTACGACGCGCTGGTGCGCATGGCGCAGGATTTCTCGCAGCGCTACCCGCTGGTCGACGGCCAGGGCAACTTCGGCAGCCGCGACGGCGACGGTGCCGCCGCGATGCGCTACACCGAGGCGCGGCTGGCCCGCATCACCAGCCTGCTGCTCGACGAAATCGACGAAGGCACGGTCGACTTCATCCCGAACTACGACGGCTCGACCGAAGAGCCGCGGCTGCTGCCGGCCAGGCTGCCGTTCACCTTGCTGAACGGCGCCAGCGGCATCGCGGTCGGCCTGGCGACCGAGATCCCGAGCCACAACCTGCGCGAGGTCGCCGACGCCTGCGTGGCGCTGATCAAGGCCAACGGCAAGCTCACCGACGAGGAGTTGTTCGCCCTGGTGCCGGGGCCGGACTATCCCGGCGGCGCGCAGATCATCAGCAGCGCAGCCGACATCGCCGACGCCTACCGCACGGGGCGCGGCTCGCTCAAGGTGCGGGCGCGCTGGAAGATCGAGGAACTGGCGCGCGGGCAATGGCAGCTGGTGGTCAACGAGCTGCCGCCGGGCGTCAGCTCGCAGAAGGTGCTGGAAGAGATCGAGGAGCTCACCAACCCGAAGATCCGCGCCGGCAAGAAGGCGCTGTCGGCCGAACAGACCCAATTGAAGGCCGCGGTGCTCTCGCTGCTCGACGTGGTGCGCGACGAGTCGAGCAAGGACGCGCCGGTGCGCCTGGTGTTCGAGCCCAAGACTTCGCGCATCAGCCAGGAGGAGTTCACCACGATGCTGCTGTCGCAGACCTCGCTGGAGAGCTCGTCGTCGATCAACCTGACGATGGTCGGCATCGACGGCAAGCCGACGCAGAAGTCGCTGCGGCAGATACTCAACGAGTGGATCGCCTTCCGCGAGATCACGGTCGAGAAGCGCTCGCGGCATCGGCTGGGCAAGGTGCAGGACCGCATCCACATCCTCGAGGGGCGGCAGCTGGTGCTGCTCAACATCGACGAGGTGATCGCGATCATCCGCGCGGCGGAGGATCCCAAGGCGGCGCTGATCGCGCGCTTCAACCTGAGCGACCGGCAGGCCGAGGACATCCTTGAAATCCGCCTGCGCCAACTGGCGCGGCTGGAGGCGATCAAGATCGAGCAGGAGCTCAAGGGCCTGCGCGAGGAACAGAAGAAGCTCGAGGACATCCTGGGCAGCCCGGCCGCATTGCGCCGCCTGCTGGTGAAGGAGATCGAGACCGACGCCAAGAGCTTCGAGGATGCGCGCCGCACCCTGATCCAGGCCGAGAAGCGCGCCGTGGCCGAGGTGCGCGTGGTCGACGAGCCGGTGACCGTGATCGTCTCGCAGAAGGGCTGGGTGCGCACGCAGAAGGGCTGGGCCAGCGAGCGCGCCGCCGGCGCGGCGGCGCCCGAGTACAGCTTCAAGTCGGGCGATGCGCTGTACGGCGCCTTCGAATGCCGCTCGGTCGACACGCTGCTGGTCTTCGGCACCGCCAAGGACAAGGGCGTGCGCGTCTACAGCGTGCCGGTGGCGTCGCTGCCGGGCGGGCGCGGCGATGGCCAGCCGGTGACGACGCTGATCGACCTCGACAGCGGCACGCACGTGGCGCATTACTTCGCGGGGCCTCTGGGCACCAGCCTGCTGCTCGCGAACACCGGCGGCTTTGGCTTCATCGCGACGGTCGAGAACATGATCTCGCGCCAGCGCGGCGGCAAGGCCTTCATCGACGTCGGCGAGGGCGAGCAGCTGTGCCGGCCTTCGCTGGTGGGCGGCGCCGGCGGCGCCGAGCCGCTGCCGGCGGCCACGCACGTGGCCTGCGCCTCGACCGGCGGCCGCATCCTGACCTTCGAGATCGGCGAACTCAAGGCGCTGCCGAAGGGCGGGCGCGGACTGACCCTGATCGACCTCGAAGCCAAGGACACGCTCGCCGGTGCCGCGGCGTACACGCGCAGCATCAAGATCGAGGGCATCGGGCGCGGCGGCAAGGAGCGCGAGGAGACGCTGGAGATCCGCACGCTCAACAACGCGCGCGGCGCCCGCGCGCGCAAGGGCAAGGCGGCCGACCTCGGCTTCAAGCCCTCGGCGGTCGTGCGCGTGCTGTAGCGGGGCCGCGCATGGAAGTCGGAATCATCGGGCTCGTGATCGCGCTGCTCAGCGGTCTGGCGAGCTTCGCCCTGGGGCGCTGGCTGTCGAAGCGGCGGCGGCAGAAGAAGGCCGACCAGGCACGCGCGGCGGCCGAGGCCGGGCAGAGCCGGCAGGTGCGGCGGGCGCGCGAGCGGCAGCAGAAGCGCTGAGGCTCGGCAAGCGCTACTTCAATCCGGCCCACCAGCGCCGGTTGGTGCGCGGCCGGCCGATGGTCAGCACCTCGCCGATCACCGGCGTGGCAAGCGTGATGTTCCGGGCCTCCGACAGGTCGGCGATGCGGTCCAGCGGGTCGTGCCAGGTGTGGAAGGCGAGGTCGAAGGTGCTGTTGTGGACCGAGAACAGGACCTTGCCGCGCAGGTCCTCGAAGGCCTGCACGCTTTGTTCGGGCGTCATGTGGACCGCGGGCCAGTAATCGTCGTAGGCGCCGTTCTCCATCATCGCCAGGTCGAAGCCGCCGAAGCGCTCGCCGATCTCGCGGAAGCCCTTGAAATAGCCCGAATCGCCGCTGTAGAAGACGCGCTGGCCGCCGCTCTGGATCACCCACGATGCCCACAGCGTGCGGTCGCGGTCGTTCAGCGAGCGGCCGGAGAAGTGCTGCGCCGGCGTCGCTGTGAGCTCGACGCCGTCGAACTGCGCCTGCTGCCACCAGTCGAGCTCGGTGACCCGGTCGGCCGGCACGCCGAGCTCGACCAGCCGCTCCTTGACGCCCAGCGGCACAAAGTAGCGCTGCACCCGCTGCGCCAGGTAGCCGATGGTGGCGACGTCGAGGTGGTCGTAGTGGTCGTGCGACAGGATCAGCCCGGTGATCGGCGGCAGCTGTTCGAGCGTGATCGGCGGCTTGTGGAAGCGCCGCGGGCCCAGCCACTGGAAGGGCGAGGCCCGTTCGCTGAACACCGGATCGATCAACCAGTAGCGGCCCTGCAGCTTGAGCAGGTGCGACGAGTGGCCCAGGCGCACCAGGTGGTTGGCCTGCGGATCGAGCGCCGAGAGCTGGGCGCCGTCGAGTGCCTGCACCGGGATCGGGTCGGTCGGCACGGTGTCGGTCTTGGTCTCGAGGAGGAAGCGCGACCAGATCTTCCAGCTGCCGGCGGAGGGCAGGGCGTCCGGGTTCGGCGGGTTCCTGAAACCGCAGTCCTTGAACTGGGGCGAAGCGGCATAGGGGCTCTCGCAGGCGGCGCTGCTCGCGCAGCCGGCGAGCAGCGCGCCAGCCGCCAGCACCAGGGCGGCGGTCGCGGAACGGGAGATCGCAGCGGTCATGGGGTGGGAATTCCGGAAGGAGCGGCAGGCCCGGGGGGCGCCGCGAGCTTAACCAATAGCGCGCCTTCGTGCCGTCCCCAGCGCTGCTGGCATAGGCCGTTCGAGCCATTGATGCCCCGCCGCAAGCATGAAATATTGCATCGAACGACGAGGAGCCGAATGGACGAGACCATCCAGAAGCTGGTCGCCGAGCGTCGACGCGCCCTGCATGGCGCCGACGATGGCCGACGGCCCTGGGGCCTGGCACTGTCGGGTGGCGGCATCCGCAGCGCCACCTTCTGCCTGGGCCTGCTGAAGGCGCTGGCGGTGCGGCGTCAACTGCTCAAGTTCGACCTGATGTCGACCGTCTCGGGGGGCGGCTACATCGGCGCGGCGCTCGGGCGGCTGTGCAGCAGCGCGACGTCGGCGGACGAGGTGCGCGAGATCGAGCACGCCCTGGGCGACGTCGACCGCGCCCGCTTCGGCTGGTGGCTGCGCGCCAACGGCCGCTACCTGATCCCGGGCGGCCTGCGCGACACCCTGTTCGCCACCGCGCTCTACCTGCGCAACCTGCTGGCCACCCACATCGAGCTGGCGATCGCCGCCAGCTTGATCGGCATGGTGCTGGCGGCCACCAACCTGCTGCTCTGGGACGCCGTGTTCCGCGCAGTCGACCTCAACAGCGTGCCGCCCGACGCGGTGCTGCGAAGCGCCCAGGTCGATGCCGCGCAGTTCATGCGCCTGGCCGTCGAATGGGCCACGCTATGGCCGACGCTGTGGTTCACGCTGGTCGGGCCCTTTCTCGCCTCGGTGGTACTGGCCTGCGCCTACTGGTCGGTGCACGACAAGCCGTCGACCTCGTCGATGCTGCTGCAGGTCGCGATGTGGCTGGCGCTCGGCCTCGGGGCCGCCTTCGTCGCGCCCGAACTGATGCTGCGCTTCAGCGGGCCGCCCTGGCTGGCGCCCAGCTTCGAGGCCTTCGCGGCCTGCTGGGTGATCGCGCTGCTGTGGGTGCTGCACCGCAGCCGCAGGCAGTCGCCGGCCGCGCTGCGCAACGACCTGACCGACCGGCTGGCCTCGGTGCTCAACACCGCGCTGCTGATCGTCATGCTGGGCCTGCTCGACCGCAGCGCCTGGTGGCTGGCTGCCGAGGGCCAGCAGCAGCGCATCTCTTACGGTGCGGTGCTGCTGGTGGCGGCCGCGGTGCTGCGCGGCGTGCTGCCGATGCTGCTGTCGCACCGGCAGGAACTGCCCGGCGTCGGCAAGACGGTGATGCTGACCCTGGCCAGCCTGCTCGGACTGGCGCTGGCCTTCTGCCTCGCGGCCTGGTGGATCGGCGTGGTCTATGCGGCGGTGCTGCTGCCGGTCTTCACGCCGGCCGGGCTGGACTTCATGCGCGGCTGGGCCTGGCTAGGCACCATCGCCGTGATCATCGGCGTCTATGCGCTGGCGACCGGGCGCAATTTCGCCTTTCTCAATGCGTCTTCGCTGCACATGTTCTACAAGGCGCGGATCGTGCGCGGCTACCTCGGGGCCGCCAATGCGCGGCGGCTCGGGGCCCGGCCGACCGACAAGGTGTCGGGGCTGGAGCCGCCGCAGGTGCCGGTGGGCGAAGTCGACCCGCACGACGACCTCTCGCAGCTGCGCTACGCGCCGCAGGCCCACGGCGGCCCGGTGCACCTGGCGAACGTCTGCATCAACCAGACGCACGACACCAAGGAAAGGCTGTTCAACCGCGACCGCAAGAGCCAGCCGCTGACCATCGGGCCGCTGGGCTGGATGCAGGCTGGCGGCGCGCCCTGGGCCCAGGCGCACGGCGACGGCGCGCTGAGCCTCGGGGCCTGGATGGCGATCTCGGGCGCGGCCTTCGCCCCCGGCCTCGGCCGCCTCACCAAGCGCGGCATCTCGGCGCTGTCCGTGTTCGCAGGCCTGCGGCTGGGCTACTGGTGGAACAGCGCCGGCGCCGGGATCGCCCAGCGTGGCGCGGTGGTGCATGCCAGCCCGCTGCTCATGAAGACCCGCTTCCTGCTGCTCGAATGCTTCGGCGCCTTTCCGGGCAGCAGCTCGGCCAACTGGTACCTGAGCGACGGCGGCCACTTCGAGAACACCGGCGCCTACACGCTGCTGCGGCAGGAGGCCGCCCTGATCGTGATCGCCGACTGCGGCGCCGATCCGGACTACCGCTTCTGCGACCTCGAGGTGCTGATCCGGCGGGCCCGCATCGACCTCAACGCCGAGATCACCTTCATGAAGCCGCGCCCCGATGCCGAATGGACGCACCTGGGGGCCTTCGGTTCGCTCAACGACCTGGCCTCGCCGACCAGCCAGGCCTGCCTGGCGCTGGCGCAGGTGCGCTACGCGAGCGGCCAGACCGGGCAGATCGTGCTGGTCAAGCCCAATGTCTCGGCCTCGCTGCCGGTCGACCTGGTCAACTTCAAGGCGGCGAACCCGCTGTTCCCGCAGCAGCCGACCACCGACCAGTTCTTCGACGAGGCGCAGTGGGAGAGCTACTTCCGGCTCGGTTCGGAGATCGGCTTCCGGCTCGACGAGGAACTGCTGGAACACGTGGCGCAGGGTGCGCCGGGCCTGTTCATGCTCGACGACGGCCAGCCGGATTCGAGCGTCCGCGGCGCCAAGCCGGGCGACAAGGACAGCGCCGCGGCGGCCGCCGTGGGCTCGATGAGCCGGCTGCAGGCGCGGGTGCTCAAGGCCGGCGCGGTGACGGCGTCGATCGGCATCGGCACCGCCGCCACCTTCGGCGTCGCGGCCTGGCAGGGCATCGACAGCTGGCGCGCCCAGCGCGCCGACCAGGAGAAGTCGGAGAACAGCGCCTTCAAGGACCTGACCGAGCGCTGGGCCCGCCTGCACGGCGGCGGCGGGGGCGGCGATGCACCGGCCCTGCTGGCGGCCGAGCTGCTGCGCACCGGGGACCTGCTGTGCCGCGAGGGCAGCGACAACTTCATGGCCAAGTTCCGGCTCTCGGTGCGGATGGTGGACGACGCCAAGCAGGCCTGCGCGGGCGAGGCCGTGGGCCAGCGCTCGCCGGCGTGCGCGCGGCTGCTCGATCCCGGCAACGGCATCGACTGCCTGCAGCCGGCGCAGGCCCCGCCGTGCGCGCCGCGCTACTGGGCCCGCGACTACAGCGGCCAGACCGGCTCCAAGCAGAACTGCAGCGGCATCCTGCCGCAACCTTTCAAGCTCGCCGTCTGGCTGCGCGACCGGCTCACCGGATTCGGGGCGGGCGACCAGGTCGCTAGCGCGCCGCCGCCGCCGCCGACCTACGCGCCGTCGCCCGACGGGACCCGCTTGCCGGCGACGCCGATCGCGCCGGATGCCTGCGCCGGCACGGTGGTCTACATCCTGACCTACGGCACCGGCCTGCGCGACAAGGCGCGCGCCTGGCGCGGCCCGTGGCGCGGGCTCGGCGCGTCGGTGCCGCCGATCGAGGACGTGCTGAGCACCTCGCGCCGCGCCGGCCGGGCGCCGCCGGTGGGCCACCCGGGGCCGACCGTCGTCATCCGCGACGAGTCCGCGCGCGCCTGTGCCCGGGCCCTGACCGAGACCGCCGAGTCGCCGACCGGACAGCCCTGGGCGATCCGGCTGCTGCCGCGCCCTGGTCAGTCGGACCCGAGCGCGATCGAAGTCTGGCTGCCGCGGGCCAGGGATGGGGTGGGGGGAACCTAGTCCGAACCGGGGCGCCAGACCCGCGCCAGCACGCCGAGCTTGTCGCGCAGGGTATGGCGCTCGTCGGACAGCGCATCGATGAAGTCCGACAGCCGCTTCGACTTGACCATGGTGTAGACCGTGAGCCAGGTGGTGAAGCCGAAGACGATGCCGAACCACAGCAGCTTGCGCCACAGCGGCGCGTCGGCTTCCGCCAGCAGGTTCATGCCCAGGAAGCCGGTCGTGATGGTGCCGATCAGGCCGAACAGCGTGACCACCGTCAGCCGCACCACCGTGTTGGCCTGCCGGCGCAGGCTGTCGGCGTCGAGGTAGGTGTTCATGTCGGCGATGCGCTCCTTGACCTCGTCGTAGAGCGGGTCGAGCCCGAGGTGCGTGGCGCACAGGCGGGACAGCGCGCGCACCTGCGCCTGCTCCGAGATCTCGTGGAACCAGTAGCGGTGCGTGAAGCGCAGGAAGCCCTCGAAGCTGGCGCGGATCGCGCGCTTGAAGCGCTTGACGCTGGCGACGTCGTGGATGTCGAGATTGCGCAGCGCCTCGACCAGCCGGTCGGAGTACATCAGCAGCGCCGCCTTCTGGAAATGCGCGATCAGGAACAGCAGGAAATGCTGGTGGCGGAACTGCGCCAGCACGCCGCGGTCGCGGCAGCAGAAGTAGTCGGCGCGGGCGTCGCCGACGACGATCAGGGCGCGGCCGTTGCACAGATAGCGTGTGCGCGGCGCGGCGCCGGCATCGACCCAGAAGCGGTCGTAGCAATAGCGCTGCTCGAAGTCCTGCACCAGCTCGTCGGCATAGGGCAGCGGTCCGCCGCCGGTGGTGGCCGGCTCGGCGGCGCCGGTCACCGTCGCCAGCCGGATGAAGTCGTTGCGCGAGAGCCGCCGTGGATCGTCGAGGGCGAGATAGGCCATCACCGGCATGCGGTAGTACTCGATCTGGCGAAAGCGCAGCGCGCCGGCTTCATCCGAGTGGTCGCTGACCAGCGGCCGCATGAGCCAGGCCCAGTGCGCCGCCAGGCGCGGCGCGCGGTGCTCGGCCACGTGCGACAGGAAGGCCTCGCGCTGCTGCGCGTCAGACGCCGCCAGCACGCTGCCATCGGCCGCCAGCCACTCGACGCTGCTCATGCAGTGCAGCGCCTGGCCCTGCGCATCCCAACCGCCGGGGTAGGCGCGGCCGAAGCGGTAGAGGACCTCGTGCGCCTGCGCGAGGCTCAGGCGGTCGGCGCCCACCTCGACGTTGAGCATCACGACGTCGACGTCGAAGAAGAAGTAGAGGTCGACATGCACCACGTCGAGCGTGATCGGCGGCGTGCCGGGGCGCGCCACCACCCGCACCGCCGCCACGTCGCTGCGGCGGAACACGCGCATCGGCGAATCGCCGCCGTTGGCGCCGCCGGCGGCGCGGCCCTTGCGGCCATCGCCGTAGAGAAAGCGCTGCACGTACGGCAGGAAGCTCACGAACTCGTTGTAGTGGCGCTCGTGGAAACGGTCGCTGGCGCCGGTGTATTCGTCGATCTCCTCGCGCCAGGGCGAGGCGTCGCCCAGGTCCCGCAGCACCTGCCACGGGCCGCGCTGCGCATGGCGCGGCTGCTGGGTCGGCATCAGTCGCAGCGGCCAGAGAAGGGTCTGGCGCAGATGCTGTACCGAAGGTGCTGCACCTGCGCCGGAAAGCTCTGCTTCTGCGTCCGCCAGGCATGGCGCCAGTGTAGGCATCGCTGCGACCTAGGGGAATCCCTAGGACGGTGCTGAAACCGGTTTCACATATACTTCGCTGCCCCCGGATGAAGTCTTTCGACTGCGGGGATGCACCAACACCGAACCCGTCTTCGAATCGACGCCTCCCGTGAACTACCAATTCCAGTTCGACGCCGTCTTCGCCGCCTGGCCCCTGCTGCTCAAAGGCACCTGGATCACGATCCAGCTGTCGCTGGTGGCGACGCTGCTGGGCCTGGTGGTGGCGGTCTTCTGCGCCTGGGGCAAGACCTCCGGGCCGGCCTGGCTGCGCTTCGTCGTCAATGCCTACATCGAGGTCATCCGCAACACGCCGTTCCTGGTGCAGCTGTTCTTCTTTTTCTTCGCGCTGCCGGCCATCGGGCTGCGCTGGTCGCCCTACACCGCGGCGCTGACCGCGATGGTGGTGAACCTCGGCGCCTACGCGGCCGAGATCGTGCGCGCCGGCATCGAGTCGATCCCCAAGGGCCAGATCGAGGCCGGCCGGGCGCTCAACCTCAAGCCCTGGGAGATCTTCCGCTTCGTGATCATCAAGCCGGCGCTCAAGGCCATCTACCCGGCGCTCACCAGCCAGTTCATCCTGCTGATGCTGAGCTCGGCGGTGGTGTCGGTCATCTCGGCCGACGACCTGACCTCGGTCGCGGCCAACCTGCAGTCGCAGACCTTCCGCAGCTTCGAGATCTACATCGTGGTGGCCTGCATCTACCTGGCGCTGTCGCTGGCGTTTTCGGCGCTGTTCAAGCTGATCTACAAGCGCACGCTCAACTACCCGGATCGGCGCTGAACACCATGCGTACCTTCGGCTTTCCAGAATTCCTGTTCATCCTCGAAGCGGCCCAGTGGACGCTGGCGCTGTCGGCGATCGCCTTCGTCGGCGGCGCGGTCCTGGGCCTCGCGATCGCGCTGGCGCGCACTTCGGAGAACAAGGCGGCACGGGCGCTGTCGACCGGCTTCATCCAGGTCTTCCAGGGCACGCCGCTGCTGCTGCAGCTGTTCCTGATCTTCTTCGGCGCACCGGTGCTGGGGCTGGAGATCAACCCGTGGATCGCGGCCGGCGTGGCGCTGATCCTCAACAGCGCCGCCTTCCTGGGCGAGATCTGGCGCGGCTGCATCGAGGCGATCCCGCGCGGCCAGTGGGAAGCGGCCGAGGCGCTGAACCTCGACTATGGCGCGCGGATGCGCGACGTGGTGCTGCCGCAGGCTTTCAAGATCGCGCTGCCGCCGACCGTGGGCTACCTGGTGCAGATCATCAAGGGCACCTCGCTGGCGGCCATCATCGGCTTCACCGAGATCACGCGGGCCGGCCAGATCATCAACAACGCCACCTTCCAGCCGCTGCATGTCTTCACCACGGTGGCGGCGCTGTACTTCGTCATCTGCTGGCCGCTGTCGCTGCTGGCGGCGCGCATGGAGCGCAAGCGCGCCCGCGCGCTGGCACGCTGAGCTTTTCCGTTCTTCATCCAAGTCCTCAACCTAGGAGACCTTCGACATGATCCGTTCCACCACCCGCCGCGCTGCGATCGCAGCACTGGGCCTGGGCGCCGCGCTGACGGCGTTCGCCCCCTTCGCCTCGGCCCAGAGCGTGGCCGACATCAAGAAGAAGGGCGAGATCACGATCGGCATGCTGGTCGACTTCCCGCCCTACGGCACCACCGACGCCAAGAACCAGCCCGACGGCTACGACGCCGACGTCGCCAAGTTGCTGGCCAAGGAGTGGGGCGTGAAGGCCAACATCGTGCCGGTCACCGGCCCGAACCGCATCCCCTTCCTGCTGACCAACAAGGTCGACCTGCTGGTCGCGTCGCTGGCGATCACGCCCGAGCGCGCCAAGCAGGTCCAGTTCTCGCAGCCTTATGCGGCCGCGACCATCGTGCTCTACGGCAAGACCGGCACGCCGATCAAGAGCGCGGCCGACCTGAAGGGCCTGCGCGTCGGTGTCGCCCGCGCCAGCACCCAGGATGTGGCCGTGACCAAGGCCGCGCCCGAGGGCACCGAGATCCGCCGCTTCGACGACGATGCCTCGGCCATGCAGGCCCTGATGTCGGGCCAGGTCGACGCCATCGGCGCCTCGACCACGGTCGCCGCGCAGATCGCCAAGCGCGTGCCGCCGAACACCTTCGAAAACAAGTTCAACCTGGTGCAGCAGAACATGGGCATCGCCATGCGCCCGGGCCAGGACGACCTGCTCAAGAACGTCAACGACTTCGTGGCCAAGAACTCGGCCAACGGCGAGCTGAACAAGCTCTACCAGAAGTGGCTGCAGACCGACCTGCCCAAGCTGCAGTAAGCCGGACAACTCCAGGGAACATCCATGACTGACGCCGTCACGACCGCCGCCGACCCGATCATCCGCATGGAGGCGGTGAACAAGTGGTACGGCAGCTTCCAGGTGCTGACCGGCATCGACCTGTCGGTGCGCACCGGCGAGCGCATCGTGATCTGCGGGCCTTCGGGCTCGGGCAAGTCGACGCTGATCCGCTGCATCAACCGGCTCGAGACGGTCCAGCAGGGCAAGATCGTGGTCGACGGCATCGACCTCACGGCCGGCGGCAAGAACGTCGACGCGGTGCGCGCCGAGGTCGGCATGGTGTTCCAGCAGTTCAACCTGTTCCCGCACCTCACGATCCTGCAGAACTGCACGCTGGCGCCGATGCGCTCGCGCGGCATGAGCAAGACCGAGGCGGAAGAGGTGGCGATGAAGTACCTGACGCGGGTGCGCATCCCGGAGCAGGCCCACAAGTACCCGAGCCAGCTCTCGGGCGGCCAGCAGCAGCGGGTGGCGATCGCACGCGCGCTGTGCATGGCGCCCAAGATCATGCTGTTCGACGAACCCACCTCGGCGCTCGACCCCGAGATGGTCAAGGAAGTGCTCGACACCATGATCGGCCTGGCCGAAGACGGCATGACCATGCTGTGCGTGACGCACGAGATGGGCTTCGCGCGCAGCGTGGCCGACCGCGTGATCTTCATGGCCGACGGCAAGATCGTCGAGCAGGCGCCGCCGCAGGAGTTCTTCGGCAACCCGAAGAACGAGAAGACGCGCCAGTTCCTCGGACAGATCCTCAGCTCACACCAGGCGCACTGACGCCGCGATCGACGACATGACGCCGGTTCTGATTTCTCTTTCATCTTTCGGCGCCGCGGAGACCGGGCGCCATGGCCAGCTGTGGTGCGCGCAGCTGGCGCGCGCGGCCGGGGCCGACAGCGTCGAGGTGCGCGGCGAGCTGCTGCGCGATGCGGCCTCCGAGCTGCCCGCGCTGGCCGGGCTGGCCTCGGTCTACTCGAGCCCCGAGGGCCTCTGGGCCGAGGGCGGCTGGCTCGACAGCGCGGCGCTCGGCCGCGGCATCGCCGCCGCCACGACGCTGGGCGCGCGCCGGCTCAAGATGTCGATCGGCGACTTCGGCCCGGGCTCGCACGGCTCGCTGTGGGGCCTCAAGGTGCAGCTGGCCGAGACCCGGATCGAGCTGGTGATCGAGAACGACCAGACCGTCTCGGCCGGTTCCCTGCCCGCGATGCAGGCCTTCTTCGACGCCGCCGACCGCGCCGGCCTCGACCTCGGCATGACCTTCGACATGGGCAACTGGCACTGGGTCGGCGAATGCCCCTTGCAGGCGGCGCAGGCCCTGGGCCGGCGCGTGCGCTACGTGCATTGCAAGGGCGCGCAGCGGCTGCCGGCCAAGTGGGTCGCGGTGCCGCTGGCCGATTCGGTGGCGCCCTGGCGCGCCGTGCTGCGGGCGCTGCCGGCCGACGTGCCGCGCGCCATCGAATACCCGTTGATCGGCGACGACCTGCTGGCCGTCGCCCGCGACCAGGTCGCCCACATCCGCTCCCTGTGACCACCGCCATGACCTCCTCCGCCTTCGACGTCGCACTGTTCGGCGAAGCCATGCTGCTGCTGGTGGCCGACCGCCCCGGCCCGATCGAGAACGCCACCGCCTTCCACAAGCGCACCGCCGGCGCCGAGACCAACGTCGCGATCGGCCTGTCGCGCCTCGGGCTGCGGGTCGGCTGGGCCAGCCGGCTGGGCACCGACTCGATGGGCCGCGCGCTGCTGGCGACCATGGAGGGCGAGGGCATCGACTGCTCGCACGTGATCTGCGATGCGACGCAGCGCACCGGTTTCCAGTTCAAGGGCCGCGTGACCGATGGCAGCGACCCGCCGGTCGAATACCACCGCAAGGGCTCGGCCGCCAGCCACATGGGGCCGGCGGACGTCGACGAAGCCTGGCTGCGCTCGGCGCGCCACCTGCACGCCACGGGCGTGTTCGCCGCCATCTCGGACACCAGCCTGCAGGCCGCGCTCAAGAGCATGGACGTGATGCGCCAGGCCGGCCGCACGATCTCCTTCGACCCCAACCTGCGGCCGACGCTGTGGTCGTCGCCCGAGACCATGCGGCACTGGATCAACGATCTGGCGTCGCGCGCCGACTGGGTGCTGCCCGGCATGGAGGAGGGCCTCATCCTCACGGGCGAAAGCACGCCCGAGGGCGTGGCGCACTTCTATCGGCAGCGCGGCGCGAAGCTGGTGGTGGTGAAGCTCGGCGCGCAAGGCGCCTATTACGATGGCGACGCGGCCGGCACCGGCCACGTCGATGGCTTCCCGGTCAAGGAAGTGGTCGACACCGTGGGCGCCGGCGACGGATTCGCGGCCGGTGTGGTGAGCGCCCTGCTCGAAGGGCGGACGGTGCCCGAGGCGGTCCGCCGCGGCGCCTGGATCGGCGCCCGCGCGGTGCAGGTGCTCGGCGACACCGAGGGCCTGCCGACGCGCGCCCAACTGGAGGAGGCCGGCCTGTGACACGCAAGAACATCCTCGTGTTTCGCGAGTTGCCCGACGATCAGCTGGCGCGGCTGCAGGCCGCGCACGAAGTCACGGTCGCCAATCCGCGGCTGGATGCGCAGCGCGCCGCCTTCGACGCGGCGCTGCCGCTGGCCCATGGCCTGATCGGTTCCAGCTTTCCGGTCGACGAGGCGCTGCTGGCGCGCGCCCCGCGGCTCGAGGTCGTGTCCAGCGTCTCGGTCGGCGTCGACAACTACGCGCTGGCCGCGCTGCATGCGCGCGGGATCCTGCTGTGCCATACGCCGGGCGTGCTCGACGAGACCGTGGCCGACACGGTGTTCGCGCTGCTGATGGCCACCAGCCGCCGGGTCGTCGAACTCGCCAATCTCGTGCGCGACGGCGCCTGGACGAAGAACATCGGCGAGGACCTGTTCGGCTTCGACGTCCACGGCAAGACGCTGGGGCTGTTGGGGTTCGGCCGCATCGGCCAGGCGATCGCGCGCCGCGCTGCGCTGGGTTTCGGCATGCCGGTGCTGTATCACGCGCGCCGGCCGGTCGACCTGGCGTCGCAGGCGCCCGAGCTGCAGGGCCGCGCCGTCCACACGCCGCTGGCCGAACTGCTGGCGGGCGCCGATTTCGTGGTTGCGATGCTGCCGCTGTCGGACAGCACGCGCGGCATGATCGATGCGGGCTTCTTCGCCGCGATGAAGCCGGGCGCGGTCTTCATCAACGGCGGCCGCGGCGCCACCGTGCAGGAAGACGCGCTGCTGGCGGCGCTCGACCAAGGCACGTTGCGGGCCGCCGGCCTCGACGTCTTTGCGACCGAGCCGCTGCCGGCCGCGTCGCCGCTGCGCACCCATCCACGCGTGACGCCGCTGCCGCACATCGGATCGGCCACGCACGAGACGCGGCATGCCATGGCCGAGCTGGCGACCACCAACCTGCTGCAGGCGCTCGCCGGCGAACGCCCCGCGGCGGTCTTCGACACCGCATCCGCGTGAGCGCCGCCGCCCCAGCGCCGCGACCGGCGCGCGTCACCATCGCCGACGTGGCCAAGGCGGCCGGCGTCTCCAAGGCCACGGTGTCGCGCTTCCTGAACCACCGCGAGCGGCTGCTGAGCCCCGACATCGCGGCCCGCGTCGAGGCCGCGGTGACCAAGCTGGCCTACACGCCGAGCCCGATGGCGCAGGCCCTGAGCCACGGCCGTTCGCGCCTGATCGGCCTGATCGTGGCCGACATCACCAATCCCTATTCGGTGGCCGTGCTGCGCGGCGCCGAGAAGGCCTGCCAGGATGCCGGCTACCTGGTGATGCTGTTCAACCTCGGCAACGACATCGACCGCGAGCGCGAGGCGATCAATGCGCTGGCCGGCTACCAGGTCGACGGCTTCATCCTCAACACGCTCGGGCGCGGCGCCGGCCTGGTCGATGCCGACGCGCTGCACGGCAAGCCGGCGGTGCTGGTTGACCGCCGCCACGCGGGCATGCACACCGACTTCGTCTCGCTGGACAACGCCGCCGCCATGCAGGCGGCCTGCGGCCACCTGGTCGACGGCGGCTACCGCGAGCTGCTCTACATCACCGAGCCGCAGAAGGGCGTGAGCTCGCGGCGCGAGCGGACCGCGGCCTTCGGCGACTGCGTGGCCGCGCACGAGCCCCGTGTGGCCGGCGAGGTGTACGAATCCACGGGTGACGACGGCGATGGCCTCGACGCCGCCTTGCGCGCCCTGCACAAGCGGGCGCAGCGCGGCAAGCGCGTAGCCGTGCTGGCGGGCAACGCGGTCGTGACCCTGCGCGTGGCCGCGGCGATGGCGCGGCTGGGCTTGCGCTTCGGGGCGGATATCGGCTTCGTCGGCTTCGATGACGCCGAGTGGGCGCCGCTGATCGGTCCCGGGCTCAGCGCGGTCGCCCAGCCGACCGAAGCCATCGGCCGGACGGCGGCGACCTGCCTGCTGGAGCGGCTGCAAGGGCTCGAAGGGCCGGCGCGGCAACTGCTGCTGCCGGGGGTGCTGGTGGTGCGAGGGTCGTCCAGCGCCGGTTGATGCGCCGGCGCGATGCGCATTCGGATGGGCTGCGGCCCGCTCAACCCTCGACCAGCGCCAACACCCGCAACGGACTCCCCGACCCCTCCTGGATCTTCAGCGGCGCCGACACGATCAGCGCCCCGGTGGGTGGCAGCTGGTCGAGGTTCTTCAGGCACTGCAGGCCGTAGCGGTTCGCGCCGTGCATCAGCGTGTGGCAGGGGTAGGCGAGCGGCCACCCATACGACTGGCCGGCATCGGTGTTGATCGTCTCGACGCCGAAGCCATGCACCTTGCGCTCGCCGATCAGCCACTCGACCGCGGCCTGGGTCGGCCCCGGCGTGTGGGCGCCGTCCTCGCGCATGTTGACGAAGGCGGCCGGGTCGGCGATGCGGTGGGACCAGTCGGTGCGCAGCAGCACCCAGGCGCCTTCGGGGATGCGGCCGTGGCGCGCTTCCCAGGCCTGCAGGAAGTCCACCGTCAGCAGCCAGTCGGGATCCTCCGCCACCTCGGTGCTGGCATCGACCACCACCGCCGGCGCGATGAAGTTGCCGGCGTCGATGGTGTCGACCGTGTTGCCCGGATGGTCCTTGCCGGTCACCCAGTGGGCAGGCGCATCGAAGTGCGTGCCGGTGTGCTCGCCGCAGGTGAAGTTGTTCCAGTACCAGCCGGGACCGGCCTCGTCGTAGCGCGAGATGCGTTCCATCTTGAAGGCTGCGACCTGGCCGAACTGTGGCGGCAGTTGCAGCGGCGGGAAATCCTCGCTCAGGGTGTGGGTCAGGTCGATCGTGCGGACCGATCGATCGCGCAGGGCCGCGGCGAGGTGGGTCAGGATGCTCATCGGGGGGTTCCTATCCGTGGGAAGAATTCGTTCGTTCAGGCCCGGCGCCGGGCCGTGACCTCGATCTCGACCTTGGCGCCGTCGACCGCCAGCGCGCCGCACAGGGTCGTGTTGGCCGGCCGGTTGTCGCCCAGGCGGCGCTTGAGCACGCCGCTGACCGCGATCACGTCGCCGCGATCGGGCACGTGGACCCGCACCCGCACCACGTCGGCGAGGCTGGCCCGCGCCTGCGCCAGGGCGCTTTCGATGGTGTCGAGCGCCAGCTCGCATTGCTGCTCGGCCGTGGCCGGGAACGCGCCGCTGGCGAAGTCCTGGCCGATGGTGCCGGAGACGAAGATCCAGTCGCCGTCGACGACGGCGCGCGAGTAGCCGGCCAGTTCTTCCCAGCGAGAGCCGCTCTGGATGAAGGTGCGCGCGGTCGTGCTCATTGCGCCTTGAACCCCGAATCGCGAATCACCTTGCCCCAGCTGCGCGAGGCATCGACCACCCACTGCTCGACCTCCTTCGACGGCGCCGCCGTGACCTCGTTGCCCATCTTGGCCAGCTTCTCCTGCAGGTCGGGCTGGGCCAGCACGGTCTTCATCGCGCGGTCGAACTGCTCGACGAAGTCGGCCGGCAGGCCCTTCGGACCGAAGAAAGCCAGCCAGGGGTTCTTGTCGATGCCGCTGTAGCCGAGTTCGAGGAAGGTCGGGATCTCGGGCGCGGTCTTGCTGCGCGCCTGGCCCGAGCTCGCGAGGATGCGGACCTTGCCGGCGCGGTGGTACTCGATCAGTTCGGTCATCGACGCGATGCCGATCGGGATCTGCCCCGCGAGCAGGTCCTGCACCATCGGCGCGCCGCCCTTGTAGGGCACGGAGTTCATCGTCACGCCGAAGGACTTGCCGACGATGTGGCCGATGAACTGCGGCACGCTGCCGGCCGCGGGGACGCCGTAGTTGGCCGCGTCGGGATGGGCCTTGACCCAGGCGCCGAGCTCGGCCATGGACTGGATGCCGGTGGCGGCGCTGACCGCGAGCACGTTGTAGTACGAGGCCACGCCCGCCAGCGCGGTGAAGTCGTTCACCGGGTCGTAGCCGGCGGCGGCGATGGTCAGCGGGATGATGACCTGCGTGTGGTCGATCGACAGCATGATCGTCGAGCCGTCGGCCGGTGCGGCCTTGAGCAACTGGGCGGCGATCTGGCCGCCGGCGCCGGCCTTGTTGTCGATCACGAACACCTGGCCGTTCATGGCCTTGCCCAGCTTGTCGACCACCGCGCGCGCCACCACGTCGGTGGCCCCGCCCGGTGGAAAGCCCACCAGCACGCGGATCGGGCCGCTGTAGGCCTTGGTGTTCGCGTGGGCCAGCCAGGGCGACGAGAGTGCGGGGGCGAGCAGCGCGGCCGTGAAGGCCTGGCCGAGTCGGCGTCGGTTCATGATCTCTTCCTCATCGTGGTTGCAGAATCTGCGGCGCGTCCGCGGCGGCGCTGCGTTCCAGGCGGGCCTGGATCAGCAGCACCTCGAGCTCGTGGCAGCGCACCAGCCGCAGCCAGCGGGCGTCGTCCATGTCGGCGCCGCGCGCCGCATGCAGGGCGATGCGGCAGCCGCCGCTGGCCGCATCGGGCTCGACCGTAGCGTGGATGCGGGGGGCGAGCGCGTCGGGCGCGCCGCCCACGTGGTAGGTCACGGTCAGGCGCGCGCTGTCGACCACCGGTCGCACCCAGCTCGGCGAGTCGTCGAACAGCGAGTGGCCGCGCACCACGCCGGCGCCGGCCGCCTCGGTCTGCCAGCAGCCCAGGGCCCACTGGCCGAGCGCCAGGCCATCGCCAAGGAAGTCCAGGGCCTGCTGCGGGCTCGCGCGGCATTGGACCGAAGCGCTGTGGGTGGCGGTCATCGCGTCAGCCGAGCCAGCTCGCGCAGGGCGCCCACGACGTCGTCGGCCGTGTTGTAGAAATGCGGCGCGATCCGGATCACGTCGTTGCGCGCCGAGACCACGTAGCCCGACTGCAGCATCCGCTCTTGGACCGCGTCGGCGTCGGCGATGCGGATCGCGGTGTTCGCGCCCTTGGCGGCGGGGTCCAGGGGGCTCGCCACCTCGAGGTCCAGGCGCGCCGCCTCCTCGATGGCCACGGCCGACAGCTGCTGCAGGTAGGCCTCGATCGCGGGCACCCCGATCTCGTTGAGCAGGGCCATGCTGGCGCGCGCGACGCTGGCGCACATCATCGGCGGCGTGCCGGTGTTGAAGCGCGTGGCGCTGTCGGCGAAATCGAGCTGCGCGGGATCGAAGGCGAAGGGGTTGACGCGGCCGAACCAGCCGGTGACCGTGGGCACCAGCTGCCGCGCCAGCGCCGGCCGCACATAGAGGAACGCGATGCCCGGAATGCCCAGCAGGTACTTCTGGGCACCGGCGGCCAGGATGTCGACCTCCTGGGCCCGGACGTCGATCGCGACCGAGCCGGCGGACTGGTAGGCATCGACGAACTGGAGCGCCCCCTGGGCGCGCGCCGCCCGGCCGGTGGCCGCGATGTCGACGATCTGCCCGTCGTAGAAGCAGGCCTGCGACACCGACACCAACGCCGTGCGCTCGCTGATC
The DNA here is from genome assembly GCF_030316845.1 of Variovorax davisae. Classification (GTDB taxonomy): domain Bacteria; phylum Pseudomonadota; class Gammaproteobacteria; order Burkholderiales; family Burkholderiaceae_C; genus Variovorax; species Variovorax davisae. Next base: position 38,189 of record NZ_JASZYS010000016.1, on the reverse strand, counting down.
GCCGCCGCGATCCGTTGCGCGGTGTCGGTGCGGCCCGCCTCGGCTTGCACCAGGCGCACCTGCGCGCCGCGCGGCTGCTGCGCCAGCCAGACGTGGCAGATCGAGGGAAAGTCCAGCGTGCTGGTGACGACCTCGGGGCGTCCGGTGTCGAAGCGCAGCGCCGAGGCGATGGCCGAGGCGGCATCCGACACGCTGCCCAGCACCGCGATGTCTTCGACGTTGGCGTGGATCATGCGAGCGAACTCGGTGCGGGCCAGGGCCACCTGGTCCATCCAGTAGCCCCAGTCGGCGCCGCGGCGCACCCAGACGTCGAGGTACTCGTCGATGGCCTGGCGCACCGGCAGGCTCAGCGCGCTCTGCGAGCAGCTGGACAGCTGCACCGCGTGGTCCAGGATGGGAAAGAGCTTTCGGTATGAGGAGAATGGATGTTTCATGTGACTGCCCGCCGCGACGAGCGGGCTTCGAGGCGATGAACAAGAACGCAGAGACGACGGCTTCCCCTTCGGCGTGGATCGAGGTGCCGCACTTCCGCTGGGAAATGCTGACGGCGCAGGGCGCGCCGCGGGTGGAGTTCCGCAAGGGCCAGACCCTGTTCTCGCAGGGCGACCCCGTGACCCATGTCCACGTCGTCGAGCAGGGCCGTGTCCGGCTGGTGCTGCTGTCGGAGGCCGGCCACGAGAAGCACATGGCCATCGTCGGCACGCAGGGGATGGTGGGCGAATGCAGCGCGTTCCTGGACGGCCGGCATTCGGTCACCGCGGTGGCCTCGTCGGACGTGGTCACGCGGCAGGTGGGCCTGGCGCTGCTGCAGCAAGGGATGATGCGCGACGAGGCATGCATGCGCCAGGTGCTCTGGCTCATGAGCGTCAAGCTGCGCGTGCTGGCGCACCAGAACCTGCTGCTGAGCCAGGCGACGGCGGCGCAGCGGGTGGTGCACCACCTGGTGCAGCTGGCCGGCACCTACGGCGAGGCGCAGGGGCAGGGCGTTGCGATACGGATCTCGTTCACCCACCAGGAGATGGCCAACCTCGCCGGCCTGAGCCGGGTCATGACCTCCAACGTGCTGATGCAGCTGCAGGCGCAGGGCCTGATCGAGATGGTCAAGTCGCATTGCGTGATCCGAGAGATGCAGGCGCTGAGACAGCGGGCCGTGGTCTTGTGATGGGACCCGGGTCGATGGCGGCCCAGTGTAGGAACGGACTTGGACGCCGTATGTCAACGGCTTTACAAGCGGCCCTCTTTTTCTTGCCGGGCCCGGCGTGCGGCGCGGCCTGACCTATCGATCGTCCGGGCCGTCGTTTCGTCTGCGCCAAGCGGTCCTTCGACGCAATGGCGGCTTCCGCCCGACCGCGAGGGCTCCTAGAGTCGGTTCTTCCGATGCCGCAAGGGAGGACCCGATGATCTCGATTCGCAACGTGCTGGTGCTGGGCGCCGGCAAGGTGGGTGGCACGGTGGCCGACATGCTGGCCGACTACCACCGGATGCCGGTCACGCTCGCCGACCGTGAACCGCCGCGGCATGCGCTGGACGACCGGCTGGTGCGGCGCACGGTGCTCGACGTCGAGGACGACACGGCGCTGGCGGCCGCGTTGGCCGGGCACCAGCTGCTGATCAACGCGCTGCCTTTCCAGCAGGCCGGGCGCGTGGCGGCCGCTGCGCGCAGGCTCGGCGTGCACTACCTCGACCTGACGGAGGATGTGGCGGCCACCCGCGCCATCCGGGGCCTGGCCGACGGCGCCGCCACGGTGCTGATGCCGCAGTGCGGCCTGGCGCCCGGCGTGATCGGCATGCTGGGTGCCCACCTCGCCAGCCGTTTCGACGACCTGCACGACCTGCACCTGCGCGTCGGTGCGCTCTCGCGTCACGCCACCAACGGCCTGCGCTACAACTTCACCTGGAGCATCGACGGCCTGATCAACGAGTACTGCCATCCGTGCGCGGCCATCGTGCAGGGCCAGCCGGTGTCGGCGCAGCCGCTCGAAGGGCTCGAGACGCTGGTGCTCGACGGCGACACCTACGAAGCCTTCAACACCTCGGGCGGGCTCGGCACCTTGTGCGAGACGCTGGCGGGCCGCGTGCGCAACCTCGACTACAAGACGCTGCGCTACCCGGGCCACCGCGATGCGATGGCGCTGCTGCTGCACGACCTGCGGCTGGCCGAGCGGCGGGACCTGCTGCGACAGGTGCTGGAATACGCCGTGCCGCACAGCCGGGAGGACGTGGTGATCGTGTTCGCCTCGGCCTCCGGCCTGCGTGGCGGGCGCCTCGAGCAGGAGACGCGCATGGCCCGCATCCAGGGTGGCCGCCTGCGCGGCGTGGACCGCACCGCGATCGAGCTCGCCACCGCGGCGGGCGTGGTCGGCGTGTTCGAGCTGCTGCGCACGGGCCGCCTGCCGGCGCGCGGTTTCGTGGGGCAGGAGCGGGTCGCGCTCGATGACTTCCTGGCTACGCGCGTCGGCGCCTGCTACGCCGCGCTTCGCGAACCGGGCGCCGGCGCGGCGCCGGCCGGCCCGCATCGCGGCGCCACCTTCGCTCATACTTGGCCGCCTCAGGCGCGACGTCGCGCACGCAAGGAGCCACAAGCATGAACGCGCTGCAAAAGGTCCTCGAACGCTGCGGCATCGCGGCACCGGCCTTGTCCGGCGGGACGCTGGGCGTGCGCTGCGCCGTCGATGGCAGCGAGCTCGCACGGCTGCACGAGACGCCGATGGGGTCGATGCCCGACGTGATCGAGCGTTCCACGGCCGCCTTCCACCGCTGGCGCGAGGTGCCGGCGCCGGCGCGTGGCGAACTCGTCCGGCTCTGGGGCGAGGAGCTGCGCCAGGCCAAGGCCGACATCGGCCATGTCGTGTCGGTCGAGGTCGGCAAGATCGCGCAGGAGGGGCTGGGCGAAGTGCAGGAGGCCGTCGACATCTGCGAATTCGCGCTCGGCCTGTCGCGCCAGCTCTACGGCAAGACCATCGTGTCGGAACGGCCCGGCCACCGGATCATGGAGCAGTACCACCCGCTCGGGCCGGTGGCGGTCATCACCGCCTTCAACTTCCCGAGTGCGGTGTTCGCGTGGAATGCGGCCATCGCGCTGGTGTGCGGCGACCCGGTCGTCTTCAAGCCGTCGGAGAAGGCGCCGCTGTCCGGCCTCGCCACCTTCAAGGCGCTGGAGCGTGCCATCGCGCGCTTCGGCGACCGAGCGCCGGAAGGGCTCGCGCAGATCGTGATCGGTCGAAGGGAGCACGCGCAGGCGCTGGTCGACAGCCCCGGCATCGCGCTGGTCTCCGCCACCGGCTCGACGCGCATGGGCCGCGAGGTCGGCCCGCGCGTGGCGGCACGCTTCGGCCGGCGCATCCTCGAGCTCGGCGGCAACAACGCGATGATCGTCACGCCGGCGGCCGATCTGGACATGGCGCTGCGGGCCATTCTCTTCAGCGCGGTGGGCACGGCGGGCCAGCGCTGCACCTCGCTGCGGCGCCTGATCGTGCACCGCTCGGTCAAGGCGGCGTTGCTCGCGAAGCTGCTGCCGGCCTACGACAGCCTGCGCGTCGGCCATCCGCTCGAAGACGGCACGCTGGTCGGTCCGCTGATCGACGAAGCGGCCTGGGACACGCTACGGCAGGCCGTGGCCGAGGTCGAGGCACAGGGCGGCCGCATCCTCACGGGCGGCGAGCGGGTGCTGGCGGATCGCTTTCCCAACGCCTTCTACGTGCGCCCGGCCATCGCCGACATGCCGGCGCAGACCGAACTGGTGCGGCGGGAAACCTTCGGGCCGCTGCTTCACGTGCTGGCCTGCGACGACCTGGACCAGGCGATCGCGATCCACAACGAGGTGCCGCAGGGCCTGTCGTCGTGCATCTTCTCGAACGACCTGCGCGAGGTCGAGCGCTTCCTCTCGGCGGCGGGGTCCGATTGCGGCATCGCGAACGTCAACATCGGCCCGAGCGGTGCCGAGATCGGCGGCGCCTTCGGCGGCGAGAAGGAAACCGGCGGCGACCGCGAGAGCGGCTCCGACGCCTGGAAGCAGTACATGCGCCGCAGCACCAACACCATCAACTTCTCGACCGAGTTGCCGCTGGCGCAGGGCATCCGATTCGGTTGATCCGGTCAGCCGGGCAGCGGCACCGCGCTGCGCCGATCGATCTTGCGGCTCAGCACCACCGAGGTGTGGGTGTGCTGGATGCCCTCGATCTGGCCGATGCGGTCGAGCAGCGCGTCGAGCTGCTCGTTGGTCTCGCAACGCAGGGCCAGCATGTAGTCGTACTGGCCGCTGACGGCCGAGAGTTCCTCGACCTCGGGCAGCCGTTCGAGGGCCCGGACCACCGCGGCGCCGGCCTTCGGCGCCACGCTGAGCCCGCAGTACGCGCGCACGGCGGCGTGTTCGAGGCGCTGGCCGAGTCGCACGCCGTAGCCGGCGATCACGCCGTCGCGCTCCAGCCGCGCGATACGGGCGACCACCGTGGTGCGCGCCACGCCGAGCTGGCGCGCGAGCGTCGCGGCGGGCGCGCGGGCGTCGGCCTGGAGCAGGCTCAGCAGATGGCGGTCGGTGTCGTCCAATGAACGGCTTATTCGATCTCTGCGATCAACTCGATCTCGACGCAGGCGCCGAAGGGGATCTGCGCGACGCCGAAGGCGCTGCGCGCATGGGCGCCTTTCTCGCTGCCGAAGACCTCGGCCATCAGGTCGCTGGCCCCGTTGGTCACCAGGTGCTGCTCGGTGAAGGTGGGCGTGGAGTTGACCAGGCTCATGAGCTTGACGATGCGCTTGACCTTGTTCAGGTCGCCCACCGCCGCATGCAAGGTGCCGAGCAGGTCGATCGCGATCGCGCGCGCGGCCTGCTTGCCGTCGTCGGTGCCGAGTGCGCCGCCGAGCTGGCCGACCCAGGGTTTGCCGTCCTTGCGGGCGATGTGGCCGGAGAGGAAGACCAGGTTCCCGGTGCGCGCGAACGGCACGTAGGCGGCGGCGGGCGTGGCCACCGGGGGCAGGGTGATGCCGAGGGCGGTGAGTTTGTCGTAGACGCTCATGAGGACTCCTTGTTCTGGGATTGGGATTGGGATTGGGATTGGGATTGCGCCGCCGCCGCCGCCTGCTCCTTCAGCTCCTCGAGCGGCCGCACCGTGACGCTGACCGCGAGCGTGTGGCGGGCGCCGCCATGCAGCACGCCGCGCATCGGCGAGACATCGGAGTAGTCACGGCCGATGGCCAGCGTCACGTAGTCCTCGCCGGGCTGGCGCCCATTGGTCGGGTCGAAGTCGGCCCAGTCGCCCGGGCCGTCGGCGCCCGGCAGGTAGACCGAGACCCAGGCATGCGAGGCGTCGGCGCCGATCAGGCGCGGCCGGCCCGGCGGCGGCTGGGTCAGCAGGTAGCCGCTCACATAGCGCGCCGGCAGCCCGAGGGTGCGCAGGCAGGCGATCATGATGTGGGCGAAGTCCTGGCAGACGCCCTTGCGCTGGGCCAGTGCCTCGATCGCCGGCGTGCTGATCTCGGTGCTGCCGGCGTCGTACTCGAAATCGCGGTACATGCGCAGCGTCAGGTCCATCGCGGCGTCGAAGGCCGGCCGGCCGGGCGCGAAGCTGGGCCGCGCGTAGGCGGCGAAGTCGTCATGGCGCGGCACGTAGCGCGACGGGAAGACGAAATCGGAGGCTGGGTCGTAGCTCGAATCCTTGACGTAGCGGAAGCGCTCGCGCACCTCTTCCCAGGGCAGCTCGCGGGCGATCGCCGCCGACAGCACCGGCGGGGCGGTGTCGACCACGCTCTCGGCGGTGACGACCAGTTCCTCGTGGGTGGCTTCGAGCGCGAAGAAGGCGCGGGTGTTGCCGTAGACGTCCGGCGACTCGCCATGCTGGGCCGGGGTCGGGCTGATCGTCAGCGCATGGCTCACCAGCCGCTGGGAGGCCGTGTTCATCGGCTTCAGGTGCGCCAGGTGCTGCGCCGTCTCGACCGGCGGCGTGTAGTCGTAGCGGGTGGCGTGGGTGACGTGGAGCAGCATGGACGGGACTTTACTCGCCCCAGGCGGGCCGTTTCAGGCCCCCACGGACCGCAGCGATTCGGAGGTCAGCGTGAAATAGCGGGTGCCGATGGCATCCGACACATGGTAGGCCGCGGTCTCGCTGGCCGCGAACAGCTGCACCAGGGCCGGGTACTGGGCCTCCGGGCCGGCCTCGCACAGCCCTTCGAGCGTCCAGGTGTCGGGGTCTGGCAGGTCGTACGACAGCGCCGTGAGCCGGTCGGGCGCGCTGCCCGCCAGCTTGGCGATGCGCTTGCGCAGGGTGTGCGTGACCCAGGCCAGCGAGCGCGGGTTGTCGCCGTCCTGCACCAGCAGGTCGACCAGGGTGGCGACGTCGCGCCGCTGCTGGTAGCGGGCATGGAAGGTGATGGTGCTGTCGAACAGCGCCACCATCGCCTCGAAGCCGCTGACCTCGTGCACCGAGCCGTGCTCGAAGCCGGCCGCCAACGCGCTCGACAGGAAGCCGAGGCGCTCGATGTGGCGGCCGATGGAGAGCAGCCGCCAGGCGTCGTCGCGCGTCATGCGGTCGGTCTGGGCGCCGGTCATGGCCGACAGCGAGGTGCTGGCCGATTCGAGCAGGCGCAGCGCGATGCCGGTGGCGTAGCCGCCCTCGGCCTTCTCGCCGGCCTGCTCGGCGCTGCGGCGCAGGAAGTCGGACTCGGCCCGCACGATCTGGTTCCAGTGGTCCTGCGACAGGCGTTCGCGCACCGCGGCGGCCGACTGGCGGATGCAGCGCAGGCTCCAGCCCACGCTCCCCCCGGTGTCGACGTTGCCGAGCTCGGCGATCAGCGCCCGCTCGAAGACGCGCCGCGACTTGGGCAGGCTCGGCACTTCGGGCGGCACCAGCGCATTGCGCTGGGCCAGCTGATGCAGCCAGACCAGCAGGGCGCGCGAAGACTGGTCCTCGCCGCTCAGCAGGTCGAGCGTGAGCCGGGCCAGCCGCACCGCGTTCTCGGCCCGCTCGGTGTAGCGCCCGAGCCAGAACATGTTCTCGGCCGCCCGGCTGGTGACCGGGGCGCGGTGCCGCGCCAGCGAAGCCGGCGTGGCGTGCGGCTGCAGCAGCGTGGTGCGGTCGACCTCGCCGTCGGTGCGCACCCAGACGTCGGCGCTGCTGCCGCCGCGCTGCATCGAGGCGATCTGCGCGTCGCGTCCGGCCAGCCGCGCCAGCCCGCCCGGCAGCACCCGCCAGGAGCGCGGGCCGTCGCTGACCGCGAATACCCGCAGCAGCACCGAGCGCTGCGCGATGTGGCCGCGGCCGAGGTCCTGGGTCCAGGTCGGCATCTGCGACAGCGGCAGGTAGCTCTGCACCGTGTGGGCCTCGCCCTGGCGCACGATCCGGCCCGCCCATTCGTCGAGTTCGCGGCGGCCCATGTGGCGCCCCAGCACCGCATCGAAGCTGGTGTGGGCGTCGATGTCGGGGTAGGTGGCCTTGATCGCGCAGTCGCCCAGCTGCGGCAGCACGGCTTCCATTGCGGCGCGCTCGCCGCACCACCAGGTCGGCAGCGCCGGCAGCTGCAGCTTCTCGCCGATCAGCCGGCGCGCCAGCGCCGGCAGAAAGCCCAGCAGCGCCGGCGATTCCAGGAAGGCCGACCCGGGCATGTTGGCCACGAGCACGTTGCCGGCGCGGATCGCCTGCAGCAGCCCCGGTACGCCGAGCGTCGAATCGGGTCGCAGCTCGAGCGGGTCGAGGTACTGGTCGTCGAGCCGCTTGACCAGCCCGTGCACCGGCCTGAGGCCCTGCAGCGTCTTGAGGTAGAGGCGCTGGTCGCGCACCGTGAGGTCGTTGCCCTCGACCAGCGTGATGCCGAGGTAGCGCGCCAGGTAGGCATGCTCGAAGTAGGTCTCGTTGTAGGGGCCGGGCGTCAGCAGCGCGATGTGCGGCGGCTGGCCGGCCGGACACATGCGCTGCAGGCCTTCCATCATGGCGTTGTAGGTGGCCGCCAGGCGCTGCACCTGCAGGTTCTCGAAGGCCTGCGGGAACTGGCGCGCGATCGCGAGCCGGTTCTCGAGCAGGTAGCCCAGGCCCGAGGGCGCCTGGGTGCGCTGCGAGACCACCCACCAGTTGCCGTCGGGGCCGCGCGCCAGGTCGAAGGCGGCGATGTGCAGCCAGGTGTCGCCCGGCGGGCGGACGCCGTGCAGCGCCCGCAGGTAGCCCGGGTGGCCCTGCACCAGCGCCGCCGGCAGCAGGCCTTCGGCGAGCAGCTGCTGGGGGCCGTAGACGTCGGCCATCACGTGGTCGAGCACGCGCACGCGCTGCTGCACGCCGGCTTCGATCTGGCCCCAGCTCTCCGGCGAGACGATCAGCGGAAAGAGGTCGAGCGACCAGGGCCGCTGCGGACCGTCGGCGTCGGCATAGACGTTGTAGGTGACGCCGTTGTCGCGGATCTGGCGCTCGAGGCTGATCGCGCGCCGTGGCAGGTCGTCGAAGCCGCCCGGGCCCAGGTGCTCGAAGAAGCCGCTCCAGGAGGGGACCAGCGGTGCCTGGTCGCGGGCGCCGGTGTCGATGGCCTCGCTGGCCGGCGCGGCCGGCGCGGCGGGCGGGACGGAGGAGGCCTCGTAGAGGGGCGCCGGCTGCGAAGGCGCGCCCGGGCGCGCCTCGCCCTGCGGCGTCGCGAGGCCGCGCAGTTCGTCGAAATGGCCGGGCGCAGCCGGCGGCGCGAGCGCGGCCGCGAGCGCCGCAGGCGCTTCCAGGGCCTGGGCGTCGAAGAGGGATTCGTTCAGTGGGTCCACGGTGCGCCGATTGTCACACTGCGGTCACGACGACACGGGGCGCTTGCGTGAGAAAAGTCCGAAACGCCGCGCCGCCTCGACATGCGCTCAGCGCCGCAGGTCGAGCGTGAACGGGAACTCGCGGCTGCCGGCCAGTTCGATGGTCGCCGGAGGCGTGCGCATCAGTCCCGGCGTGTGGCCCATGCGCGAGAAGCGCGAATGGCGCCGGCTCTCGGCTTCGTAGGCGTTGACCGGGAAGGTGTCGTAGTTGCGACCGCCCGGATGGGCGACAAAGTACTGGCAGCCGCCCAGCGACCGCTTCATCCAGGTGTCGACGATGTCGAAGGTCAGCGGCGCATGGGCGCCGATGGCGGGATGCAGCGACGAGGGCGGATTCCAGGCCTTGTAGCGCACGCCGGCGACGAACTCGCCGACGGTGCCGGTGGGCTGCAGCGGCAGCACCTTGCCGTTGACGGTGATGACGTGGCGGCTCTCGTTGAGGCCGGTGACGCGCACCTCGATGCGTTCGAGCGACGAGTCGACATAGCGCACGGTGCCGCCGGCCGAGCCTTCCTCGCCCATCACGTGCCACGGCTCGAGGGCATTGCGCAGCGACAGCTCGACGCCCATCGCCTGCACCTGCCCGACCAGCGGGAAGCGGAATTCGAAATGCGGCGCGAACCAGTTGGGATCGAAGGCGAAGCCGGCCTGGCGCATCTCGCTGATGACGTCGTCGAAGTCCATCTTGACGAAGGTCGGCAGCAGGAAGCGGTCGTGCAGCTCGGTGCCCCAGCGGGTGGCCGGCGCCTGGTACGGCTCGTCCCAGAAGCGGGCGACGAAGGCGCGCAGCAGCAGCTGCTGGGCGATGCTCATGCGCGCATGCGGCGGCATCTCGAAGGCGCGCAGCTCCAGCAGGCCCAGGCGGCCGGTGCTGGAGTCGGGCGAGTAGAGCTTGTCGATGCAGAACTCGCTGCGGTGCGTGTTGCCGGTGACGTCGACCAGGATGTTGCGCAAGGTGCGGTCGACCAGCCAGGCCGGCATGTTCTGGCCGTGGATCTCGCGGTTGCGGGCGATTTCCTTGAGCGCGATCTCGAGCTCGTAGACCTGGTCGTTGCGGGCCTCGTCGACCCGCGGCGCCTGGCTGGTCGGGCCGATGAACATGCCCGAGAACAGGTAGCTCAGCGACGGATGGTTGTGCCAGTAGAGCAGCAGGCTGGCCAGCAGCTCGGGTCGGCGCAGGAAGGGGCTGTCGGTGGGCACCGCGCCGCCGAGCACGAAGTGGTTGCCGCCGCCGGTGCCGGTGTGGCGGCCGTCGGTCATGAACTTCTCGGCCGACAGGCGGGTCTCGAAGGCCGCGTTGTAGAGGAACTCGGTGTGGTCGACCAGCTCGCGCCAGTTGTGGGCGGGGTGGATGTTGACCTCGATCACGCCCGGGTCGGGCGTGACCTGCAGCATCTTGAGGCGTGGATCGCGCGGCGGCGGATAGCCTTCCATGACGATCTGGACGCCGAGCTGCGCGGCCGTGGCCTCGACCGCGGCGACCAGGTCGAGGTAGTCCTCGAGCCGGGCCAGCGGCGGCATGAAGACGTACAGCACGCCCGAGGCGCTGCCCAGCTTCTCGGCCGCCGGGCCGTTGGCGCGGCGCGGGTCGCGGACCTCGACGCACAGCGCGCTGCGCGTGATCCAGTGGGCCGACTCGCCGCGCCGCGGCTGGCGCGGCGTGGTCGGGTCCGCGCTGTCGTCGCTCGACGGGCTGGAGCCGTCGCCCGGCGACTGCATGCGCAGGGTCGACGGCGCGGCCTCGGGCGCCCCGAAGGCATAGGGCACGGCGCCCCGGTCGGCGCCGGCGCCGGGCGCCAGGCCCGTGTAGCGGGCGCGGTAGTCGGCCGCGCTCGGCAGGCTGCCGCGCGGCGCGGTCGGGTCGCGCTCGATGAGGTAGGGGTAGTCGCCCTTGCTGGCCCAGGGTTGCGAATCGAGCGGCAGGCGCAAGCCCATCGGCGAATCGCCCGGGATCAGGTACATGCGGTCGTCGCGCAGGAACCAGGGCCCGGTCTTCCAGCCCGGGCCGGCCAGCGCAGGCGCATCGCCGTCGGCATTGCCGGCCTCGATCGGCAGCATGTAGCCGATGACGGCGTCGAGCTTCTGCGTGAACACCCGTCGCAGCCGCACCCGCTCCATCTCGTCGTCGAGCTTGGAGTCGAAGGGGTCGACGTTGACCGGCAGCCGGCGCTCGCGCCACAGGTAGTAGTAGACGTCCTCGTAGGCCGGCTGGATGTAGCGCTCGGTCAGGCCGAGGCGGTGCGCGAGCACCGTCGTGAAGCGGCGCGCATCCTCGCTGGTGTAGTGGGTGGGCGTGCGCTCGTCGGCGAACAGGGCGGGGTCGTGCCACAGCGTCTCGCCGTCGGCGCGCCAGAAGATCGACAGCGCCCAGCGCGGCAGCTGCTCGCCGGGATACCACTTGCCCTGGCCGAAATGCAGGAAGCCGCCTTGCCCGTACTCGGCCCGCAGCTTGTGCACCAGTTCGGTCGCATAGCCGCGCTTGGTGGGGCCCAGCGCATCGGTGTTCCATTCGGCCGCATCGCGGTCGCTGGTGGCGACGTAGGTCGGCTCGCCGCCCATCGTGAGGCGCACGTCGCCGGCCGCGAGGCGCTTGTCGACCGCATCGCCCAGGGCCACGATCCCGGCCCATTGCTCGTCGGTGTAGGGCTTGGTGACGCGCGGCGACTCGTAGATGCGCGTGACCTTCATCTCGTGGCCGAACTCGACCTCGGCATCGTCGACCACGCCTTCGATCGGCGCGGCGCTCGACGGCGTCGGCGTGCAGGCCAGCGGAATGTGGCCCTCGCCGGCCAGCAGGCCGGAGGTGGCGTCGAGCCCGATCCAGCCGGCGCCCGGCAGGTAGACCTCGCACCAGGCGTGCAGGTCGGTGAAGTCGACCTCGGTGCCGCTCGGGCCGTCGAGCGCCTTGACGTCGGGCGTGAGCTGGATGAGGTAGCCCGAGACGAAGCGTGCCGCCAGACCGCAGTGGCGCAGCAGCTGCACCAGCAGCCAGCCCGAGTCGCGGCAGGAGCCCGAGGCGTTGGCGAGCGTTTCTTCCGGCGTCTGCACGCCGGGCTCCATGCGGATCAGGTAGTTGACGTCGCCCTGCACCTGCTGGTTGAGCCCGACCAGGAAGTCGATGGTGCGCTGTTCCTTGCGGTCGATCTTCTCGAGATAGGCCTTGACCAGCGGCGTCGCCTCGTCGGCCACCAGGTAGGGCGCCAGTTCCTGGGCCTGCGACTCGGTGTACTCGAAGGGGAAGTTCTCGGCCTGCGGCTCGAGGAAGAAGTCGAAGGGGTTGTAGACCGCCATCTCGACCACGAGGTCGACCGTGACCTTGAACTCGCGCGTCTTCTCGGGGAACACCAGCCGCGCCTGGTAGTTGGCGAACGGGTCCTGCTGCCAGTTGACGAAGTGCTCGGCGGGTTCGACCTGCAGCGAATACGAGATCACGTTGCTGCGGCAATGCGGCGCCGGGCGCAGGCGGACCACCTGGGGGCCGAGTTGCACCGGACGGTCGTACTTGTAGTGGGTGACGTGGTGGAGGGCGGCGTGGATGGACATTGTTTCTCGGTGCGTCGAGGGTGCCTCGGGGTGAGACGCATACTAGCCGACACATCAAGCAATTTGCGCGCCAAAGAAGTGCGCAGGGAGTGAATTGCACATGAAGTCTGGAGTGAGGTCCGGCCGGGAGCGGCACGCCCTGGCAGCCTTTGCCGCCATGGCGGGGTCGGTGCTGGGCGCTGCGCTGCAGCTGCAGCAGGGCGCCCTGTGGCATGGCGCCGTCTACGCCGGGCTGCTCGGCGTCGCGGTCGCCGGCTGCTTTGCGCTGCGCGGGCAGCGCCGCTGGATGCCGGCCGGGCTGCAGCTGTCGCTGGCCCTGTGGGTGGGCGCGATGGCGGGCGGCGGCCTGGCGGGCTGGCGCGCCGTGGCGTACGCGGCCGACGCCTTGCCGGCGGCGGTCGAGGGCCGCGACCTGTGGGTCGAGGGGCGGGTCGCGGCCATGCCCCAGCATGGCGCGGGCGTGACGCGATTCACCTTCGAGGTGGCGTCGGCAGGCTGGGCCGCCGGTTCGATGGAGGGCGAAGCGCCGCCGCGCGTGCCGGCGCGGATCTCGCTGGCCTGGTACGCCCGGGGCAGTGGGCTGTGGGACCGGTCCGCAGCCGACGCGGCGCCGCCCGCGGGCCCGGCCGCGCCGGTCCATGCGGGCGAACGCTGGCGCCTGGCGGTCCGGCTGCGGGCGCCGCACGGCAGCCTGAACCCCCACGGCTTCGACCACGAACTGTGGATGTGGGAGCGGGGCGAGCAGGCCAGCGGCCAGGTCCGCAACGGTGAGCGCGATCCGCAGCCCGAACGGTTGGCATCGACTTGGCGCCATCCCGTGGAGCGCCTGCGCGAGACGGTGCGCGATGCGATCTTCGAGCAGGTCGACGAGCCACGCCGGGCGGGCGTGATCGCGGCGCTGGTCACCGGCGACCAGAACGCCATCGAGCGCAGCGACTGGGAGGTCTTCCGCGCCACCGGCGTAGCCCACCTGGTGTCGATCTCGGGCCTGCACATCACGATGTTCGCCTGGCTCGCCACGCTGAGCGTCGGCGCCCTCTGGCGCCGCAGCGCCGTCCTGATGCTGCGCTGGCCGGCCCCGCATGCCGCCCTGGTCGGCGGCGTGCTGCTCGCCACCCTCTATGCGGTCTTCAGCGGCTGGGGCGTGCCTTCGCGGCGCACGGTGCTGATGCTCGCGACCATCGCGCTTCTTCGCCTCACGGGCCGGCGCTGGCCCTGGCCCTTCGTCTGGCTGCTGGCCTGCGCGGTGGTGGTCGCGGCCGACCCGTGGGCCCTGATGCAGGCCGGCTTCTGGCTCAGCTTCGTCGCGGTCGGCGTGCTGTTCGCGGCCGAGGGCGCAGCGCCCGGCGACGCGCCCCGGGGCATCGCGGCCCGCCTGCTGCGCATGCTGCGCGAACAGTGGGTCGTGACGCTGGCGCTGACGCCGCTCACTTTGCTGCTGTTCCAGCAGGTCTCGGCCGTCGGCCTGCTGGCGAATGCGATCGCGATCCCCTGGGTCACGCTGGTGGTGACGCCGCTGGCGATGCTGGGCGTCGCCGTGCCTTCGCTCTGGCATCTGGCCGCCGGGTCGGTCCAGGCGCTGCTGGCCGTGCTGGAGTGGCTGGCGGGCCTGCCGTTCGCGACCGTGTCGATGGCGGCACCGCCGCTGTGGAACGCCATCGCGGGCGTGGCGGGCGGCGTGCTGCTGGCGATGCGGCTGCCCTGGTCGATGCGCATGCTGGGACTGCCGCTGCTCCTGCCGGCCCTGCTGTGGCAGGCGCCGCGCCCGGCGGCGGGAGAGTTCGAACTGCTGGCCGCCGACATCGGGCAGGGCAATGCGGTGCTGGTGCGCACCGCCTCGCACAGCCTGCTCTACGACGCCGGTCCGCGCTACAGCCTGGAGAGCGATGCCGGCCAGCGGGTGCTGGTGCCGCTGCTGCGCGCGCTCGGCGAGCGGCTCGATGCGGTGGTGCTGAGCCACCGCGACAGCGACCACAGCGGCGGTGTCGCCGCGGTGCTCACGGCGCAGCCGGAGGCGACGCTGCTGAGTTCGATCGAGCCCGGGCATCCGCTGCAGGCGGTGCGTGCCGCGCGGCGCTGCGAGGCCGGCCAGCGTTGGACCTGGGACGGCGTGGATTTCGAAGTGCTGCACCCCCAGGCCGACGACTACACCGTGTTCGCGCCGCCGAAGCCGAATGCGATCTCGTGCGTGCTGCGCATCGGCAACGGCCGGGTCGCTGCCCTGCTGGCCGGCGACATCGAGCGGCTGCAGGAGGCGGCGCTGGTGGCGCGCACGCCGGGGCTGCGTGCCGACCTGCTGCTGGTCCCGCACCACGGCAGCAGGACCTCGTCGAGCGGGCTGCTGCTCGACGCCGTGCAGCCGCGCATCGCGCTGGTCCAGGCCGGCTGGCGCAACCGCTTCGGGCATCCGGCCGGGGAGGTGGTGGAGCGCTACCGGGCGCGGGGCATCCGGCTGGCGGAGTCGGCGCGCTGCGGTGCCGCGACCTGGGCGAGCGGGACCCCGCAACAGCTGCATTGCGAGCGCGAGCAGGGTCGGCGCTACTGGCATCACCGGCCGCCCTGATCACCGCGCGGGCGCGATTTCCATCATTCGACGTCCGGGTTTGGCCTTGAACTTGCTAAGCTATGGTCAAGGAGATTGGTCGTCCCATGCACAAATTCGATGAGATGTACGAACAGCTGCCCTACAACGGCGCGGCGGTCCGGAGCCACTACAAGCGTTACGACCAATGGCTCGCCAGGCAACCCGGCGAGGTGATGCGGTCGCGGCGCGAGGAAGCCGAATTGATCTTTCGGCGGGTGGGCATCACCTTTGCCGTCTATGGCGCGAAGGACGAGGACGGCTCCGGCACCGAGCGCCTGATCCCCTTCGACCTGCTGCCGCGGATCATCCCGGCGCACGAATGGGCCTCGATGGAAAAGGGCCTGGTCCAGCGCGTCACGGCGCTCAACCGCTTCATCCACGACGTCTACCACGGGCAGGAGATCATCAAGGCCGGCGTGATCCCGGCCGAGCAGATCCTGAACAACGCCCAGTACCGGCCCGAGATGGTGGGCGTCAAGGTGCCGAACGACATCTACTCGCACATCGCGGGCATCGACATCGTGCGCGCCCCCGATGCCCAGGGCAACGGCGAGTACTACGTGCTCGAGGACAACCTGCGCGTGCCCAGCGGCGTGAGCTACATGCTCGAGAACCGCAAGATGATGATGCGGCTGTTCCCCGAGCTGTTCAGCCAGAACCGGATCGCGCCGGTCGCGCACTATCCCGACCTGCTGCTCGAAACCCTGCGCGCCTCGGCGCCCCCCGCCACCGCCGAGCCGACGGTGGTGGTGCTGACGCCCGGCATGTACAACAGCGCCTACTTCGAGCACGCCTTCCTGGCCCAGCAGATGGGCGTCGAGCTGGTCGAGGGGCAGGACCTGTTCGTCAAGGACGACTTCGTCTACATGCGCACCACGCGCGGCCCGCGCCGGGTCGACGTGATCTACCGCCGGGTCGACGACGACTTCCTCGACCCCGAGGTGTTCCGCCCGACCTCGACCCTCGGCACCGCCGGCCTGATGCGGGCCTACCGCGAAGGCAACGTCGTGATCTGCAACGCGGTCGGCACCGGCGTCGCCGACGACAAGTCGGTCTACCCCTACGTGCCGAAGATGATCGAGTTCTACCTCGGCGAAAAGCCGATCCTCAAGAACGTGCCGACCTACATGTGCCGCAACAAGGACGAGCTGGCCTACACGCTCGACAACATGAAGGACCTGGTGGTCAAGGAGGTCCACGGCGCCGGCGGCTACGGCATGCTGATCGGCCCGGCCGCGACCCAGGCCGAGATCGAGGACTTCAAGAAGGCGGTGCTCGCCAAGCCCGACGGCTACATCGCGCAGCCGACCCTGAGCCTGTCGACTTCCCCCACCTTCGTCGACGCCGGCATCGCGCCGCGCCACATCGACCTGCGGCCCTTCGTGCTGTCGGGCAAGGAAGTGCAGATGGTGCCGGGCGGCCTCACGCGCGTGGCGCTCAAGGAGGGCTCGCTGGTGGTCAACTCGTCGCAGGGCGGCGGCACCAAGGACACCTGGATCCTCGAGGCCGACCGAAGCGCCAAGCCGCGCGCACCGGCGCAGTCGCAAAGCCAGTCCTGATCAAAAGAAGAGAGCACACGGAAGCACACCCATGATGTTGTCACGCACCGCCGATCACCTCTACTGGATGTCGCGCTACACCGAGCGGGCCGAGAACACCGCGCGCATGCTCGACGTCAACTACCAGACCTCGATGCTGCCGCAGTCGGCCGAGGTCGCGCAGTACGGCTGGCAGGGCCTGCTGTCGATCAGCGAACTGCTGCCGCTCTACAACGAGAAGCACGAGGGCTTCAAGCCCGACGAGGTGATGGAGTTCATGGTCAAGGACGAGTCGAATCCGTCGTCGATCCTGTCCTGCCTGCGCGCGGCGCGCGAGAACGCGCGCGCGGTGCGCGGCTCGCTGCCGACCGAGGCCTGGGAGACCCAGAACACGACCTGGCTCGAAGTCAACCGGATGCTGCGCGCGGGCGACTTCGAGCGCGACCCGGGCCAGTTCTTCGAGTGGGTCAAGTTCCGCTCGCACCTGTCGCGCGGCGTGACGCTGGGCACCATGCTGCAGGACGAGGCCTTCTACTTCTCGCGCCTGGGCACCTTTCTCGAGCGGGCCGACAACACGGCGCGGCTGGTCGACGTCAAGTTCCATGCGCTCAACAGCGAGTTCTTCGGCACCGCCACCGAGGAGGACCAGGAGTACGACTTCTACCACTGGAGCGCGATCCTGCGCAGCGTCTCGGCCTTCGAGGTCTACCGCAAGGTGTACCGCGACGTGATCAAGCCCGAACGCGTGGCCGAGCTGCTGATCCTGCGCGCCGACATGCCGCGCTCGCTGCACGCCAGCCTGCGCGAGGTGGTGAGCAACCTCGACATGGTCAAGAACGAGCAGAGCGCCGAAACGCAGCGCCGCGCCGGCAAGCTGCTGGCCGACCTGCAGTACGCGCGGGTCGACGAGATCCTCGCGACCGGCCTCCATGCCTACCTGACGCAGTTCCTCGACCGGGTGAACGAGCTGGGATGGCGGATCAGCCAGGACTTTCTGGTGCCGGGGCACTGAGCAAGCCGCCCGCCCTCACACGAGCGTCGCCCGCCGCACCGCCAGCTCCCACCTTGCCATCGCCTCCTCGGCCTTGGCGCGGCTCAAGGTCGGCATGAAGCGCCGCTCGATGCGCCATAGCTTCGACAGCTGGGCGACGTCGGCATAGACCCCGGTCGACAGCCCCGCGAGATAGGCGGCGCCGAGCGCCGTGGTCTCGGTGACCTCGGGCCGCACCACCGGAATCCCCAGCAGGTCGGCCTGGAACTGCATCAGCAGGTCGTTCACGCAGGCCCCGCCGTCGACTCGCAGTTCGGCCACCGGCATGCCGCCGGCGGCGACCGCGTCGCGGCTCATGGCCTGCAGCAGCGCGGCGCTCTGGTAGGCGATGCTCTCCAGCGCCGCGCGCGCGATGTGGGCGACCGTGGTGCCCCGCGTCAGGCCGGTGATGGTGCCGCGCGCGTCGGCATCCCAGTAGGGCGCGCCGAGCCCGGTGAAGGCGGGCACCATCATCACGCCGCCGGCATCGGGCACGCTTTCGGCCAGCGCCTGCACATGGGCGCTGCCGGGGATCGCCTTGAGGCCGTCGCGCAGCCATTGCACCACCGCGCCGCCGACGAAGACGCTGCCCTCCATTGCGAACTGCGGCGTGGCGCCGGTTTGCGCCGCGCTGGTCACCAGCAGGCCGTTGTGCGAGGGCTGGAAGGCGCCGCCCGTGTGCATCAGCATGAAGCAGCCGGTGCCGTAGGTGTTCTTGGCCATGCCGGCCTCGAAGCAGGCCTGGCCGAAGAGGGCGCTCTGCTGGTCCCCCGCGACCCCGCCGATCGGCAGGCTGCGTCCGAGCAGGGCGGCATCGATGTCGGCGAAATGCGCGCTCGACGGCTTGACGTCGGGCATCAGCGAGGCCGGGATGTCGAGCGCCTTCAGCAACTCGGCATCCCATTGGTTGGCGTGGACGTTGAACAGCATCGTGCGCGAGGCATTGCTGACATCGGTCACGTGCACCTTGCCGCCGGTGAGCTGCCACATGAGCCAGCTGTCGACGGTGCCGAAGGCCAGCTCCCCGCGTTCGGCCGCGGCCCGAGCGCCCGGCAAGTTGTCGAGCAGCCAGCGCAGCTTGGTGCCCGAGAAGTAGGCGTCGATCACCAGCCCGGTCTTCTCGCGGATCGCGTCGGCCATGCCGTCGGCGCGCAGCTGGGCGCACAGCGGCTCGGCGCGACGGTCCTGCCAGACGATCGCGTGATGCACCGGCTGGCCGGTCTTGCGGTCCCACAGCAGCGTGGTCTCGCGCTGGTTCGTGATGCCCACGGCATGGATGTCGGCCGGCTGCAGCCCGGCCTTGTCCAGCACCTCGCGCGCCGTGGCGAGCTGGCCGTTCCAGATCTCCATCGGGTCGTGCTCGACCCAGCCGGGACGCGGGTAGATCTGGGTCAGCTCGCGCTGCGCGATGGCGACGATGCGGCCTTCGGCGTCGAACACGATGCTGCGGGAACTGGAAGTGCCCTGGTCGAGGGCCAGCAGGTAGGTCATGGCAAGAATCCTTCAGGTGTCGCGCGCGATCTCGCAGCGTACCTGTGCGCGCTCCAGCAATTCGGGAAAAGGCGGCGGCGGCGCGGCGTCGGTGAACAGGCAGTCGATCTGCGAGAGCTTCGCCAGCTCGATCATCGCCGGCCGGTTGAACTTGCTGGCGTCGGCCGCCAGCCAGACTTCACGCGCCTGGGCGATGATGGTCTGCGCCACCTTCACCTCGCGCAGGTCGAAGTCGCGCAAGGTGCCGTCGTCCTCGATGCTCGAGACGCCGATCAGCGCGATGTCGACCTTGAACTGGCGGATGAAGTCGACCGTCGCCTCGCCCACGATGGCGCGGTCGCGCAGCCGCACCGAGCCGCCCGCCACGATCACCTCGCAGGCCGGGTTGTCGCTCAGGATGCTGGCCACGTTGAGGTTGTTGGTGATCACCCGAAGCCCGGTATGGCGCAGCAGCGCCTTGGCGATCGCCTCGGTCGTGGTGCCGATGTTGAGGATCAGCGAGCAGTCGTTGGGCACCCGGGCCGCCACCGCGCGCGCGATCCGCGCCTTGCCCTCGGCGTGCAGCGTCTCGCGCTGCTGGTAGCCGATGTTCTCGGTGGTCGAGCTCGGCACCCGCACGCCGCCGTGGAAGCGGGCCAGCAGGCCTTCGTCGGCCAACCGCTGGACGTCGCGGCGCACCGTCTGGAGCGTGACGCCGAGCATGTCGGCGAGCTGCTCGACCGTGATCGAGCCGCGCGAGCGGACGGTGTTGAGAAGCTTGAGCTGGCGCGGGTTGGAATTCACGGGAAAAGAGGAAAGCGGCGCGTCCTACTTTAGAACGAACAAAAACGAATGGACTTTAGGGTTAACGACTAGGAAAATCGCGTCATAAGGAACCAGAATGAAAAGATTCGAAAGCGAAAAGCCCCTTGATCGTGAACTAAGTCACATCGGATCGGAACCTCTCGCCGTGAGTGCCACCGCCTCGCCACAGACCCCGCTCGCCACCGACTGCGACGTGCTGATCGTCGGCGGCGGCATCAACGGCTGCGGCATCGCGCGCGACCTCGCGGGCCGCGGCTGGCGGGTCGTGCTGTGCGAGAAGGACGACCTTGCGGCCCACACCTCGTCCTCGTCGACCAAGCTGATCCACGGCGGCCTGCGCTACCTCGAGTACTACGAGTTCTCGCTGGTGCGCAAGGCGCTGCAGGAGCGCGAGGTGCTGCTCAAGAGCGCGCCGCACATCATGTGGCCGCTGCGCTTCGTGATGCCGCACGACCCCTCGATGCGGCCGGCCTGGATGATCCGCATCGGCCTGTTCCTGTACGACCACCTGGCCAAGCGCGAGGTGCTGCCGGGCTCGCGCACCGTCGACCTGCGCCGCCACGAGGCCGGTGCACCGCTCAAGCCCGCCTTCAAGCGCGGCTTCGTCTATTCCGATGGCTGGGTCGACGATGCGCGGCTGGTGGTGCTGAACGCGATCGACGCCCGCGCCCGCGGCGCCGAGGTGTTGACCCGCACCCGTTGCGCGAGCGCGCAGCGCGGTGCCGAAGGCTGGACCGCGGTGCTCGAAGGCCCCGACGGCCGGCGCACGGTGCGTGCCCGCGCCGTGGTGAATGCCGCCGGCCCCTGGGCCGAGGCCTTCCTGCGCGGCGTGGCGCACTCGGCGCAGGGCGAGGCGCTGGCGACCCGGCACCTGCGGCTGGTCAAGGGCAGCCACATCGTGGTGCCGCGCGTCTTCGGCCACGACCATGCCTACATCTTCCAGAACCCCGACAAGCGGATCATCTTCGCGATTCCCTACCAGGGCGACTTCACGCTGATCGGCACCACCGACATCGAGCTGCAGGGCGACGACCCGGGCGCGGCGCGCATCGGCGCCGACGAGATCGACTACCTGTGCGAGCAGGCCAGCCGTTACTTCGCGCAGCCCGTGAAGCCGTCGGACGTGGTCTGGACCTATTCCGGCGTGCGGCCGCTGCTCGACGATGCCTCGGGCGACCCGTCGGCCGTGACGCGCGACTACATGCTCGAATCGAACACCGCGGCGGCGCCGCTGCTGTCGGTCTGGGGCGGCAAGATCACCACCTTCCGCAAGCTGGCCGAGGACGCCGCCGACGAGGTCGGGCGTATGCTGGGCGAAACCCGCAGCGCCTGGACCGAGGGCGCCTTCATGGCCGGCGGCGACCTCGCCGACTGGATCGGCGCCACCACCCGCAGCACGCGCCCCGACGACGACTTCGAACGCTTCGTGGCGGCCGTGCAGGCGCGGCACCCCTGGCTCGAGCCCGGGCTGGCGCGCCGCCTGGCGCGGGCCTACGGCGCCCGGATCGCCGAAGTGCTGGGCGACGCCGCCTCGATGGCCGACCTGGGGCCGGCCGTGGCCCCCGGCCTGCACGAGCGCGAACTGCACTACCTGCACGACCAGGAGTGGGCCTGCAGCGGCGACGACGTGCTCTGGCGCCGCTCGAAGCTCGGCCTGCGCTTCACGCCGCAGCAGCGCGACCAGGTGGGCGCCTGGATGCAGCGCCACGCCCGTTCGAAGGAAGGAGCCCCATGCAGCTGACACTGGACCGCGTCACCAAGAAGTCGGGTCCGCAGACCTGGCTCTACGCGCAGAGCATCGCGCCCCACAGCGGCGCGGTGACGGTACTGCTGGGCGCGACGCAGGCCGGCAAGACCAGCCTGATGCGCCTGATGGCCGGACTCGACGCGCCGACCGAAGGCAAGGTCCTGGTCGACGGGCAGGACGTGACCGGCGTGCCGGTGCGCCAGCGCAACGTGGCGATGGTCTACCAGCAATTCATCAACTACCCGTCGCTCAGGGTGGCCGACAACATCGGCTCGCCGCTCAAGCTGCGCGGCGAGAAGAACGTCGAGGCGCGGGTGCGCGAACTGGCCGACAAGCTGCACATCGGGATGTTCCTCGACCGCTATCCGGCCGAGCTGTCGGGCGGCCAGCAGCAGCGCGTGGCGCTGGCGCGCGCGCTGGCCAAGAACGCCCCCCTGATGCTGCTCGACGAGCCCCTGGTCAATCTCGACTACAAGCTGCGCGAGGGGCTGCGCGAAGAACTCACGCAGCTCTTCGCGAGCGGCGACTCGACCGTCATCTACGCCACCACCGAGCCCGGCGAGGCGCTGCTGCTCGGCGGCTACACGGCCGTGATGGATGCCGGCGAACTGCTGCAGTACGGCCCGACCGCCGAGGTCTTCCATGCGCCGCAGTCGCTGCGCGTGGCGCGCGCCTTCAGCGATCCGCCGATGAACCTGATGGCCGGCCGCGTGGTCGCCGAAGGCGTCCAGATCGAGGGCGGGCCGCTGCTGCCGCTGGCGCTGCCGGCCGGTGTCGACGGCGCGGTCACGGTCGGCGTGCGCGCCAGCGCGCTCGACGTGCAGGCGGGCGAGGGCGGCATCGCGCTGCCGGGCAAGGTCGAGCTGGCCGAGATCTCGGGCTCCGACACCTTCGTCCACGTCGAGACCCTGGTGGGTGAACTGGTCGCCCAGCTGACCGGCGTGCACCGCTTCGATCTCGGCGCGGCCGTCACGCTGTACTTCCACGCGCCGCAGGCCTATGTGTTCGACGGCGGCGAGCGGCTCGTCGTGGCGCCGGACTGGCGCCGTCCGAAAGGCTGACATGGCACGCATCGACCTCGACCTCGCCCATGCCTACCGCGCCAATCCGACGCAGGACAGCGACTATGCGCTGCTGCCGCTGCGCATGAGCTTCCGCGACGGCGGCGCCTATGCCCTGCTCGGGCCCTCGGGCTGCGGCAAGACCACGATGCTCAACATCATCTCGGGCCTGCTGGCGCCGTCGAAGGGCAGCGTCAAGTTCAACGGCCGCGACGTCACGCTCGAGACCCCGCAGCAGCGCAACATCGCCCAGGTGTTCCAGTTCCCGGTGATCTACGACACGATGACCGTGGCGCAGAACCTGGCCTTCCCGCTGCGCAACCGCAACGTGCCGGCCGAGCAGATCCGCAAGCGGGTCGGCGAGATCGCCGAGATGCTCGACATGAGCGGCCAGCTCAACCAGCGCGCGGCCGGCCTGGCGGCCGACGCCAAGCAGAAGATCTCGCTCGGTCGCGGGCTGGTGCGCAGCGACGTCTCGGCGGTTCTCTTCGACGAGCCGCTGACCGTGATCGACCCGCACCTCAAGTGGCAGCTGCGTCGCAAGCTCAAGCAGATCCATCGCGAGCTCAAGCTGACGCTGATCTACGTCACGCACGACCAGGTCGAGGCGCTCACCTTCGCCGAAGAGGTGGTGGTGATGACGCGCGGCAAGGCGGTGCAGATCGGCAGCGCCGAGGCCCTGTTCGAGCGCCCGGCCCACACCTTCGTCGGCCACTTCATCGGTTCGCCGGGCATGAACTTCCTGCCGGTGGACAGCGCGGGCGGCATGCTCGACATCGCAGGCACGCGGCTCGCGGCCACGCGCGAGTTGCCCGAGGGCGCGCTCAAGCTGGGCATCCGGCCCGAGTACGTCACGCTGGTCGAGCCCCGCACGCCGGGCGCCGTACCCGCGACGCTGACGCAGCTGCAGGACGTGGGCACCCATCTGATGCTGACCGCGCAGGTCAACGGCAGCGCCCTGAAGGCCAGGCTCGCCTCCGCGGCCGTGGTGCCGGCGCCCGGTGACACGGTCTGGCTGAAGGTCCTTGGCGCCAAGAGCTGCTTCTATCGCGACGAGGAGCTGGTGGCATGAACGGATCCAACAAGCCCCTCAACCAGAAGGCCTGGTGGCTGGTGCTGCCGGTGCTGCTGTGCGTGGCCTTCTCCGCCATCGTGCCGCTGATGACGGTCGTCAACTACTCGGTGCAGGACATCATCTCGCCCGAGCGGCGCGTGTTCGTCGGCACCGAGTGGTTCGCCGCCGTGATGCGCGACGACGAGCTGCACGCGGCGCTGTGGCGGCAGCTCGGGTTCTCGATCGCGGTGCTGGTGGTCGAGATCCCGCTGGGCATCCTGCTCGCACTGTCGATGCCGGCCACCGGCTGGAAGGCGTCCGCCGTGCTGGTGATCGTCGCGCTCTCGCTGCTGATTCCCTGGAACGTCGTCGGCACCATCTGGCAGATCTTCGGCCGGGCCGACATCGGCCTGTTCGGCTACACGCTGCAGAAGATGGGCATCGACTACAGCTACACCGGCAATGCCCGGGATGCCTGGCTGACCGTGCTGTTGATGGACGTCTGGCACTGGACGCCGCTGGTCGCGCTGCTGTGCTTCGCGGGCCTGCGCTCGATCCCCGATGCCTACTACCAGGCGGCGCGCATCGACGGCGCCAGCAAGTTCGCCGTGTTCCGCTACATCCAGCTGCCGAAGATGCGCGGCGTGCTGGTGATCGCCGTGCTGCTGCGCTTCATGGACAGCTTCATGATCTACACCGAGCCCTTCGTCCTCACGGGCGGCGGGCCCGGCAATGCCACCACTTTCCTGAGCCAGTACCTCACGCAGAAGGCGGTGGGGCAGTTCGACCTGGGGCCGGCGGCGGCGTTCTCGCTGATCTATTTCCTGATCATCCTGCTGCTGTGCTTCGTGCTCTACAACTGGATGCTGCGTGTCGGCACGCTGGACGTCGAGGAGGAAAAATGAACGAAGACCGCCTCCAGAAGCGCACTCTGTTCCTGGTGCTCTACCTCGTCTTCGCGCTGCTGCCCATCTACTGGATGGTCAACATGAGCTTCAAGACCAACGAGGAGATCCTGTCGAGCTTCTCGTTCTTTCCGCAGCAGCTCACCTGGGAGAACTACCGGCGCATCTTCACCGACGAGTCGTGGTACTCGGGGTACATCAACAGCCTGATCTACGTCGCCATCAACACCGTGATCTCGCTCACCGTCGCGCTGCCGGCGGCCTATGCCTTCTCGCGCTATTCCTTCCTCGGCGACAAGCATGTCTTCTTCTGGCTGCTGACCAACCGCATGACGCCGCCGGCCGTGTTCCTGCTGCCGTTCTTCCAGCTCTATTCGACCGTCGGGCTGATGGACACGCACCTCGGCGTGGCGCTGGCGCACCTGCTGTTCAATGTGCCGCTGGCGGTCTGGATCCTGGAAGGCTTCATGAGCGGCATCCCGCGCGAGATCGACGAGACGGCCTACATCGACGGCTACTCGTTCCCGAGATTCTTCCTCACCATCTTCCTGCCGCTGATCAAGGCCGGCGTCGGCGTCGCGGCCTTCTTCTGTTTCATGTTCAGCTGGGTCGAGCTGCTGCTGGCGCGCACCCTGACCAGCGTGAACGCCAAGCCCATCGTCGCGACCATGACCCGAACCGTCAGCGCCTCGGGCATGGACTGGGCCACGCTGGCGGCGGCCGGCGTGCTGACCATCGTGCCGGGCGCGATCGTGATCTGGTTCGTGCGGCACTACATCGCCAAGGGCTTCGCCATGGGCCGCGTCTGAGAACCGAGGAGAACACCATGTTCGATTGGATGGTCTGGACCCTGCCGGTGGCGATCTTCTTCAGCTGCATCGCGCTGATGCTGGTCGGCATGACCGTGTGGGAGCTCAAGTCCCCCACCACCTTGCGGCGCGGCTGGCTGCCGCTGGAGACCACGCGCGGCGACCGGCTCTTCATCGGCCTCCTCGTCGCGGCCTACATCAACCTGATCTTCATCGGCATCGCCGGCCGGCTCCAGGAGTGGATGGGCCTGGAGGCCGAGCCCTCGATCTGGATCAGCTTCGTCGTTTCAATGGGCGTGCTCGCGCTGGTGATGCGCAAGGGCTGACCCCATCCTTTCCACGGACCGGCTCTTCCGCTTTCCCGGAGCCGGCTCTGCAAGAACCGGGAAGCGCCATCGAGGAGACAACCATGAAGATTCGCTACACAGCAATGGCTCTTGCAGCGGCGACGTTCGCCTTGCAGAGCGCATGGGCCGGGGAGGCAGAGGCCAAGAAATGGATCGACAGCGAGTTCCAGCCGTCGAGCCTCAGCAAGGAGCAGCAGGCGGCCGAGATGAAGTGGTTCATCGACGCCGCCAAGAAGCTGCAGGACAAGGGCGTCAAGGAAGTCGCGGTGGTGTCCGAGACCATCACCACCCACGAGTACGAATCGAAGACGCTGGCCAAGGCCTTCGAGGAGATCACCGGCATCAAGGTCAAGCACGACCTGATCCAGGAAGGCGACGTGGTCGAGAAGCTGCAGACCTCCATGCAGTCGGGCAAGTCGATCTATGACGGCTGGATTTCCGATTCCGACCTGATCGGCACCCACTACCGCTACGGCAAGATCATGTCGCTGACCGAGTACATGGCCGGGGCCGGCAAGGAATGGACCAACCCCGGCCTGGACGTCAAGGACTTCATCGGCACCAGCTTCACGACCGCGCCCGACGGCCAGCTCTACCAGCTGCCCGACCAGCAGTTCGCCAACCTCTACTGGTTCCGCGCCGACCTGTTCGCGCGCCCGGACCTCAAGGACAAGTTCAAGGCCAAGTACGGCTACGAGCTCGGCGTGCCGCTCAACTGGAGCGCCTACGAGGACATCGCGGAGTTCTTCACGGTCGACGTCAAGACCATCGACGGCAAGCCGATCTACGGCCACATGGACTACGGCAAGAAGGACCCGTCGCTGGGCTGGCGCTTCACCGACGCCTGGCTGTCGATGGCCGGCACCGCCGACAAGGGCATCCCGAACGGCATGCCGGTGGACGAATGGGGCATCAAGGTGGCGGCCGACAAGTGCACGCCGGTGGGGGCCACCGTGGCGCGCGGCGGCGCGACCAATTCGCCGGCGGCGGTTTATGCACTGACCAAGTACATCGACTGGATGAAGAAGTACGCCCCCAAGGAAGCGATGGGCATGACCTTCGGCGAGGCCGGCCCGGTGCCAGCGCAGGGGCAGATCGCGCAGCAGATCTTCTGGTACACGGCCTTCACGGCCGACATGACCAAGGCCGGGCTGCCGGTGGTCAATGCCGACGGCTCGCCCAAGTGGCGCATGGCCCCCGGGCCGAACGGCCCCTACTGGAAGCAGGGCATGCAGAACGGCTACCAGGACGTCGGCTCGTGGACCTTCTTCAAGGGCCACGACGCCAACAAGACCGCGGCCGCCTGGCTCTATGCGCAGTTCGTGACCTCGAAGACGACCTCGGCGAAGAAGAGCGTGGTCGGGCTGACCTTCATCCGCGAGAGCGACATCCGGCTCGACTACTTCACCCAGAACGCCAACAAGTACGGCGGCCTGATCGAGTTCTACCGCAGCCCGGCGCGCGTGGCCTGGACGCCGACCGGCACCAACGTGCCCGACTACCCGAAGCTGGCGCAGCTCTGGTGGAAGAACGTGGCCGAGGCCGTGACCGGCGAGAAGACGCCGCAGAAGGCGATGGACACGCTGGCCGAGGAAATGGACAACGTGATGGGCCGCCTGGAGCGCGCGGGCATGGCCAAGTGCGCACCCAAGCTGGCGCCGAAGGGCGATCCGGCCAAGATGCTCAGCGACGAGCATGCGCCTTGGAAGAAGCTGGCCAACGAGAAGCCGAAGGGCGAAACCATCGACTACTCGAAGCTGCTGACGGCGTGGAAAGAGGGCAAGGTGCGCTGAGGCAGGCAGCAGGGAGGCGCGCGGGGATCGGGCATCGCCGCGCGCGCACCGTGTTTCCTGCGCCGACGGCTAACATCTTCGGATCGAAGCCCTCCAACCCGTTCGAGCCATCATGAAAATCACCGTCGAAACCACCGTTGCCGCGCCGATCGATGAAGTCTGGCGCGCCTACACCACCCCCGAGGACATCATCCAGTGGAACGCCGCGTCCGACGACTGGCACACCACGGCGGCGACCGTGGACCTGCGGGTGGGGGGTGCCTTCTCGTCGCGCATGGAGGCCAGGAATGGCAGCATGGGATTCGATTTCGCCGGCACCTACACCGAGATCGTGCCCCAGGCCCTGATCGCCTATGCCTTCGGCGAGCGGACCGGGCAGGTCGAGTTCACCGAAACTGCGGATGGCGTGAGGGTGCGCGTCACCTTCGACGGCGAGGACCAGCATCCGGTCGAGCAGCAGCGCCAGGGCTGGCAAGCCATCCTCGAGCGCTTCGCGCGGCACGTCGAGGCCGGGCGATAGATGGCGGCGGCGAAGAAGGACGCCGGGCTGAAGGCCGCACTGGACTATGTGCCCCGGTGGCTCGGCTTCCAGCTCGAACGCTACCGGCAGCCCGGGTGCTCGGTCGCGATTGCCCAGGGCCAGGAGGTGGTCGCCGAGATCGCGCTGGGTGTGGCGGACATGCGCAGCGGCAAGCCGCTCACGCCCCGACACCGCTTTCGCATCGCATCGCATTCCAAGAGCTTCACGGCCAGCGGCGTGATGCTGCTGCGCGAGCAGGGCAAGCTGGGCCTGGACGATCCCATCGGCCGCCATGTCGGCGGCCTGCACAAGGAACTCGCCAAGGCCCGCATTGGGGAGTTGCTGTCGCACGGCGCCGGCGTCGTGCGCGACGGCGCGGACAGCGGCCAGTTCCTGGATCGGCGGCCCTTTCTGTCGCGCGCCGAACTGCGCGACGAACTCTCCCGCAAGCAGCCGCTCGCGCCCGGCCTGCAACTCAAATACTCGAACCACGGCTACGGCCTGCTCGGCCTGCTGATCGAGGAGATCAGCGGCAGCGAATACCCGGCCTGGATCACGCGCCACGTGATCGAGGCCGCCGGCTTGAAGGAGACGGTGCCCGACATGCCGCAGTTGCCCAGGTCCGCGCCCCTGGCCATGGGCCACAGCGGCGAGTTTCCCTTCGGCCAGCGCCTGATCGTGCCGGGCGACAACGTCTGCCACGCGATCGCCCCGGCGGGCGGCTTCGTCTCGACGGCGTCGGACGTGGCGCGCTTCTTCGCGCAACTGGCGCCGGAGAGCAAGCACGGCATCCTCTCGCCGGCCAGCCGGCGCGAGATGATGCAGCGCCGCTGGCGCGACGACTGCAACGGCATGGAGGCCTACTACGGCTACGGCACGATGATGAACGAGCGCGGCCCCAAGGAGTGGTTCGGCCACACGGGGAGCCTGCAGGGCTTCATTTCGCGGACCGCGCGCTTCCCGTCTTCGGGCTACACCGTCACCGTGCTCACCAATGCACAGGACGGCATGGCCTATGCCTGGGTCGATGGCATCGTGAGCATTCTCTCGGCCTTCGGACGGCACGGCGCGCCCGCCAGGCGGCTGGCAGGCTGGAACGGCCGCTGGTGGTCCATGTGGGGCGCGAGCGACCTGGTCGCCATGGGCCAGGTGGTCTGCCAGGTGGCGCCGGCCATGGCCCCACCCTTCGACGCGACCACCACCGAGATCGCGGTCACCGGCAAGGACCGCGGCTTGATCCGCAAGACCTCGGCCTACAACAGCCCCGGGCAGTCGGTCCGCCGCGTGCATGACCGCAAGGGCCAGCCCTCCGAGCTCTGGGTCGGCGGCACCCAGCTGCTGCCGAAGGAGGCGATGGTGGCGGAGGCGACCCGGCGCTACCGCAAGACGCGGCCCTCCTGATTCGCCATGAACCCCAAGACCCTGCTCATCGTCTACCACTCGATGACCGGCGGCACCGCCCAGATGGCGCAGGCCGCCGCCGAGGGCGCGGGCGACGAAGCCGGCGTGCAGGTGCGCCTGCTGCCCGCGCCGCAGGCCCAGCCGGACGACGTGCTGGCGGCCCACGGCTACGTGTTCGCGACCCCCGAGAACCTGGCCGCGATGGCCGGGCTGATGAAGGATTTCTTCGATCGCTGCTACTACCCGGCGCTCGACCGCCTGAACGGCCGGCCCTACGCCGCGCTGGTGTGTGCGGGCAGCGACGGGCAGAACGCGGCGCGCCAGCTGGAGCGCATCGCCACCGGCTGGCGGCTGCGACGGGTCGCGCCGACGCTGATCGTCTGCACCCATGCGCAGACCCCCGAGGCGATCGCGCGGCCGAAGCAGATCGGTGTCGCCGATCTGGCGCAATGCCGCGAGCTCGGCGCGGCGCTGGCCGCCGGCCTGGCCCTGGGCGTGTACTAGCCGGCGACCGCCCGGCCCAGGTTGGCCCGGGCGGCTGCTTCCAGCCGGGTTCGCATCGGCGCCGTGAGGTAGAGCGGATCGCGGGCCAGGAAGCCGCCCAGGATCTGGCGCCGCCGAGGCTCGAAGACCGCCGGCGGCACGTGTGCGTACTCGATCCGGATCTGGCGCTCGTACTCGGCGAAGCGGGCGGGCGCCGCGCCGAGGATCGCCAGGTCGATGTCGACCAGCAGGCGGGCATCGGCGTCGACCGGCTGCGCGTCGTGGCAGGTGGCCATCACGAGCGCATGCAGGCGCTCGGCGACCTCGGCCCTCAGGTCCGCGCGCAGGGCGGCCTGCCGCGCCCAGTCGGCGCTGCGCGCCTCGTTGTCGTGCCGCTGCACGTCGTAGATCGCGTCGTGGAACCAGAGCGCCAGCGCGACTTCGGCCGGACGTTCGGCGCCGTCGCGCTCGCGCGCCAGGTGGGCGAGGCACTCACCGAGATGCTGCAGCGTGTGATAGGCGCGCTGTGCTTCGCCGTAGCGCGCCAGCAGCTCGGCCAGCAAGCCATCGTCGGGGGAGGCACCGAGCGCGCGCCAGGCTTCGGTCCACGACGCGCGCAGCGCGGCCTCGTCCACGGCTACTGCTCCATCGCGGTTCGCACTTCGCGGCCCAGGTCGATCACCGACATCGCGTAGTAGCTGCTCCAGTTGTAGCGCGTGATCACGTAGAAGTTCTTGGTGCCCGCGACATAGCTGGGCGGCTCGTAGCCGTTCTGCAGTTCGATCAACGCCAGCAGGCCGGGGTGGCGCAGCGCCTCGCCCTGGAGCAGCGCACCGCCGGCGACGAAGGCATCGACGCTGAAGGTCGGCACGATGTCCGGCGCCAGCAGCACCTGCTTCTGCAGCCGCGCGGCGTCGAAGCCCACGGGAAAGACCGGCGCCACGCCCGGCTGCCAGCCGAAGCCCTTGAAATAGCTCGCCACCGAGCCGATCACGTCGGCGGGGTTGTGGACCAGGTCGATTCGGCCGTCGCCATCGAAATCCACCGCGTACTTCGCGATGCTGCTCGGCATGAACTGCGGCATGCCCATGGCGCCCGCATAGCTGCCCAGCGGCACCAGCGGGTTTTCGGCGGTGCGGCTCTCGGTGCTGAGAAAACTCTCGAGCTCGCCGCGGAAGAAGGCCTGCCGTTCGGCCGCGCGCGGGTGGGCCTCGGGAAAGTCGAAGGCCAGCGTGGCCAGCGCGTCGATCACGCGGAAGCTGCCCATGTTGCGGCCGTAGATGGTCTCGACGCCGACGATGCCGACGATGATCTCGGGCGGCACGCCGTAGGCCGCCTCGGCACGCGACAGCGTGGCGGCGTTGTCGCGCCAGAAGCGCACGCCGGCCGCGATCCGCACCGGGTCGATGAAGCGGCTGCGGTAGACCTGCCAGTTCTTCGGCGTGCCGCTCGGTGCCGGCAGCATCAGCCGCGGCACGTTGGGGAGCTGCCGTGCGTTGCCGATGGTCGCGCGCACCCAGGCCGGATCGAGGCCGCGCCGCGGCGCCACCTCGTCGGCGAACGCCATCGCGTCGGCGCGGGTGGCATAGGGGACGCCGCCGCGCACGGCCGTGCCGCGCTTGTCCTTCGCGGCCTGGGCCGCGGCCGGCACCGGCGCGAGAAAGGTGGCCGCCAGCAGCAGGGCCGGCAGGGCGTGGGAAAGAAGGCTTCGCATCGCGTCGATTGTGCCGTTGCGGCGTCCGCCGCCACCGAACGTCACATGCGGTTTCAGCGCGGCCATGCGAGCCGCCGGAATTCGCTGCGCAGGGCCGACAGGGCATCGCCCGGCGCCTTGGCATAGCGTTGCGCCTCCAGGCGCAGCAGCCATTGGCGCACCGGCTCCGCGCCGCTGCCGAAGCGCTCCGACAGCCGGGCCGCCAGCTGGCGCGGCGAGGCGCTGTCGGGCGCCTCGACGCCGGCCCGCCGCAGCCGTTGGCGAGCCCGGCCCAGCAGCCGCAGCCAGGGGTCGTGCTGGCTGCGCTCCCAGAGCGTCCAGCCGGCGCCCGCGAGGCTGGCGACCACCAGCAGCGCGAGCAGCACCAGCGCCAGGTCCTGCAGGCTGGGCGCCGCGAAGCCGAGCGTCTTGAGCAGGTCCAGCTGGCGGCTCTGGGTGTAGTTCAGCACCCACTGGTTCCAGCCGTTGTTGACCGCCTCCCACGCGGCGCGCAGGTTCTGCGACAGGGTCGGGTTCATGGCGCCGATGGCGCCGGCGATCAGCCCGGGCTGCGGCGCCAGGCGGCGGAACTGGCCGACCCGGTCGGGCGAGATCGCGCCGGTCGGGTCGACCCGCACCCAGCCGGCGCCTTGTTGCCAGACCTCGGCCCAGGCATGGGCGTCGCTGTTGCGCACCACCCAGAAGTTGTCGACGCCGTTGATCTCGCCGCCCTGGTAGCCGGTGACGATGCGCGCCGGAATGTCCAGGGCGCGCATCAGCACCACGAAGGACGAGGCGATGTGCTCGCAGAAGCCGGCCTTGCGGTCGAACCAGAACTCGTCGGCGCTGTCGTCGCCGAACAGGCCCGGCTCCAGCGTGTAGGCATAGCCGCCGGTGCGCAGCCGCTGCAGCACGTTCTGCACCAGGGCCGGGGTCGAGGCGCCGGCCAGCGCCGGGTCGGCGCGCATCTGCGCCGCCAGCGCCACGGTGCGCGGGTTCGAGCCCGGCGGCAGCGCCACCTCGTCCTGCAGCACCGCGCTGCGCCGCGTCGGGCCGCTCTCGAACTCGGCGTAGCTCTCGGCGCGGTAGCGCACCATGTCGCCGATCGGGCGGGTCGCGACCCACTGCAGTTCCGGGGTCGCGAACAGCTCGTAGCCCGCCAGCTCGGGCCGTCTGGGTGCGGCGTCCAGGGTGAGCACCCAGGGCCGGTTGGAGGGCTCGAGCGTGACCTCGTAGCCGACCGGGGCCCCGCGCACGCGCAGGTTGCGCGGCGCGGCGCTGCGCGAGAAGGGCGGCGGGGCGCTCCATTCGCGGCCGTCGAACCTCGACAGCACCGGGCCGCGGAAATAGAGCGTCGTGCGCGGCGGCACCCGGCCGTCGTCGAACTTGATGCGCGCGGCGATGCCTTCATCGAGCGCCAGTTCGGCCACGCTGCCCACGCGCATCGTGTTCGACAGCCCGGTGCGCCCGGTCATGGCGTCGTTCGGCGTGCCCCACAGCGGCGCCATGCGCGGAAACAGCATGAACAGCACCAGCATGATCGGCGCCCCCAGCAGCGCCATGCCGCCGGCCGTGCGCGCGGCCTGCATCAGCGGCGGTTTGCCCACCGGCATGTGGGCATTGACCAGCGCCGTCAGCAGCCCCAGCAGCGCCAGCAGCATCGCGAAGGCGGTGGCGAGCGACTGCGAATAGAAGAAGTTCGTGAGCATCGTGAAGAAGCCCAGGAAGAAGATCACGAAGGCGTCGCGGCGGGCGCGAAGCTCGAGCGTCTTGAGCGCCAGCAGGATCACCACCAGCGTGACGCCGGCATCGCGGCCCAGCAACGTGCGGTAGGTCGAGTAGGTCGCGACCAGGGTCAGCGCCAGCAGGGCGATGCGCCAGCCCCGGGCGGGCAGCGGGCGGCCCTGCACCGCCAGCGTGCCGCGCCAGAGCAGCACGATGGCGGCCAGCGTGCTGCACCACCACGGAAGGTTGGGCCCTTGCGGCAGCAGGATCAGGCCGATCACGGCCAGCAGGAAGAGGGTGTCGCGGGCCTCGCGCGGCAGGGCCTGGAGCCGGGTGCTCAGCATAGGGCCAGCGCCTCCAGGCATTGCCGCTTGTGGGCTTCGCCCTGCGACGGCGGCAGCACGCGGCCGGCGACGCGCAGGCCATAGTCCACGCCCAGCCGGTCGGCCATCAGCACCCAGGCGCAGAGCCGGGAGACCCGTGCTTCGAGGCCGGGCAGGCCGGTGGCCTGGGCGTCGAGCCAGAGCTCCTGCCGTTGGGCCTGCTGGGTGTCGCGGCTCACCAGGTCTTCCGAGCCCCGGGCCTGGGCCTGGGCGGCGCGCTTCCACACCACCAGCTTCAGCGGATCGCCGCGGCGGTAGGCGCGCACGCCGTCGTATTCGCCCGCTGCATGCGCGCGCAGCGCGGTCGAGGCGGCCTGGCCGGCCAGCGGCTCGCCGGCCGGCAGCGGCGGCGGATGGGCCTCGGGCGCCGGATACACCAGCACCTGCGAGGCTGGCCGCCACACGGTCCAGACCCGGAAGGTGCCGAGCGGAAAGCGGGTTTCCGCGGTCAGCGTGGGCACCGGGTGCAGGCCGCGTCGCTCGGGTCGGAAGGCGACCTCGACCGTGGCGCTGCCCTCGGCCGGCACGTCGCACCAGGCCCACTGGCCGCTGCGGTGCACCGCCAGGCCGATGCCGTAGCGCGTGCGCCGGCGCGTGTTGTCCAGCACCACGCGGAACACCGCGGCGGCACCGGCGTAGCGCGGCTCGGGCGTGAGCAGGTGCAAGGCCAGGCCGCGCAGCGTGCCGTGGCACACGTGCATGCCGACCGCGACGCTGCCCGCCAGCAGGAAGGTCAGCAGGTAGCCGAGGTTGAGCTGGTAGTTGATCGATGCGACCAGCAGCAGCAGCAGGGTGGCCGCCAGCATCCAGCCGGCCCGGGTCGGCACGATGTAGACGTTGCGCTGGGTCAGTTCGAGCGCATCGGACGGCGGGCGCCGGGTCAGGAACCAGCGGTCGATGCGACTGCGCAGCGGCGCGAAATAGGCTTTCCGCGCAGCGGCGCTTCGGAATTCGCCTGGGGAGCGGCCCGGCGGCTCATGCCGCTCGGCGAGCCAGGCGCGGACCGGCCCCGGCATCTTCACGGCAGCGGCACCGCCGCGATCATGGCGCGCACCTGTTCGATCGCGCCGCGGCCGGCGTCGCCGACGGGGGTGAGGCGGTGTGCGATGGTCTGCGGCAGCACCGCCTGCACGTCGTCCGGCGCCACGTAGTCGCGGTTGGCCAGCAGCGCCTGCGCCTTGGCGGCACGCAGCACCGCGATGCCGGCGCGCGGCGACAGGCCCTGCAGGAACCAGCGCCCCGAGCGGGTCGCGGCCATCAGGTCCTGCAGGTAGTTCAGCAGCGGCTCGGAGGCGTAGATTTGCTGCACCCGCTGCTGCAGCGCCGTGAGTTCCCCGGCGGTCAACAGGGCGGGCAGGCCGGCCAGCATCTCGCGCCGGTCGGCGCCCGCGAGCAATTCGCGTTCGGCGGCGCGGTCGGGGTAGCCGAGCGAGATCCGCATCAGGAAGCGGTCGAGCTGCGACTCGGGCAGGGCGAAGGTGCCCAGCTGGTCATGCGGGTTCTGCGTCGCGATGACGAAGAAGGGCGTCGGCAGCGGCCGGGTCTCGCCCTCGACCGTGACCTGCTTTTCTTCCATGGCCTCGAGCAGCGCGCTCTGGGTCTTGGGGCTGGCACGGTTGATCTCGTCGGCCAGCAGCACCTGGGCGAAGACCGGCCCGGGATGGAACACGAAGGCCTGCTGCCCGCGGTCGTAGATGGCAACCCCGGAGAGGTCGCCCGGCATCAGGTCGGCCGTGAACTGGACGCGCGAGAACTGCAGCCCGAAGGTATGCGACAGGGCATGCGCCAGGGTGGTCTTGCCGACGCCCGGCACGTCCTCGATCAGCAGGTGGCCACCCGCCAGCAGGCAGGCCACGCAGTCGCGCACCTGCGCCTCTTTGCCCACGATCACCGTGTTAAGCTGACCGAGCAAACTGGCGAGCTTCGCGGCGACGTCCATTTTTGTATCCATATGCAAACAATACCGTAAGCCCGGCGGGCCCATGCCGCGTGGGGATACGGCGTGAGTCGATCCATGGGTAAAACCGGCTATTTCACACACCGCGATTGCTGGAAGCACGACATGGGGCCGGGCCATCCCGAATGCCCCGCGCGGCTCGATGCGATCGAAGACCGATTGCTGCTCACCGGGGTCGGCGACGCCCTGGAGCGCATCGAGGTGCCGCTGGCCACCTTGCCCCAGATCACGCGGGCGCACAGCGTGGCCCACATGGAGCACCTCGAGGCGCTGAGCCAGCGCCTGGTCGAGGACGCGCCGGCCGGGGGGCCGGACCACGCGCAGATCGACCCCGACACCACGCTCACCCGCTTCACGGTGCTGGCCGCCCGGCGCGCCGCCGGCGCCGCCATCGCGGCCACCGACGCGGTGATCGGCGGCCAGGTCGACAACGCCTTCTGCGCCGTGCGCCCGCCCGGCCACCACGCCTGTCGCGACAAGGCGATGGGCTTCTGCTTCTTCAACAACATCGCGGTCGCGGTGCGCCATGCGATCGAGGCCCATGGGCTCGAGCGGGTCGCGGTGGTCGATTTCGACGTCCACCACGGCAACGGCACCGAGGACATCCTGAGCAACGACCCGCGGGTGCTGATGGTCGGGATCTTCCAGCATCCCTTCTACCCGTACAGCGGCACCGAGCACCCGGCGTCGAACATGCTCAACCTGCCGGTGCCAGCCTACACCAAGGGCATGGACGTGCGCGAGCTGATCGAGGCCTGCTGGATGCCGCGGCTGGAGGAGTTCAAGCCGCAGATGATCTTCGTCAGCGCCGGCTTCGATGCCCACCGCGACGACGAGCTCGGGCAATTGCGACTCAACGAGCACGACTTCGGCTGGATCACCGGCCGCGTGGTCGACGTCGCGCGGCGCCATTCGAAGGGCCGCATCGTCTCGATGCTGGAAGGCGGCTACAACCTCGACGCCCTGGCGCGCAGCGTCGAGGAGCACGTGCGCGTGCTCGCCGATCTCTAGCCGTCGATGAACTTCACCGAGTTCACCCAGAAGCTTTCGCAGATCGAGGCCCGCAGCGTCTGGATCGAGGTTGCCATTCTGGTCGGCTGCGTGCTGGTGGCTTGGGGCCTCTGCCGCTGGTTCGGCCGCGACCAGCCCAAGGATTCGATCTGGTTCGGCCAGCGCACCATCGACGGCCTGCTGTTTCCGCTGCTGGCACTGGTCCTCACCGACCTGGCGCGGCGCGCCACCCTGGTCTACCAGCCGGTGCTGGTGCTGCGCATCGCGGTGTCGGTGTTCGTGTCGCTGGTCGCGATCCGCTTCTTCGCCCGCGTGCTGAGCGCCGTGTTTCCGGCCTCCGCGTTGGCGCGGCTGGTCGAGCGCACCATCTCGTGGCTGGCCTGGATCGGCGCCGTGCTCTGGATCGTCGGCCTGCTGCAGCCGGTGCTGGCGGAACTCGACGAGATCACGCTGGCCTTCGGCCGCACCCGCGTCAGCCTGCGAACCATCATGGACGGCACCTTGTCGGCCGGCCTGGTGCTGGTGATCGCCCTGTGGATCTCGCAAACCATCGAGAAACGCATCCTGCGCGAGGCGGTGGCCGACCTGTCGATGCGCAAGGTGGCATCCAACGCGATCCGTGCCTTCCTGCTGCTGATCGGCCTGCTGTTCGCGCTGTCGGCGGTGGGGGTGGACCTGACCGCGCTGTCGGTGCTGGGCGGCGCGCTCGGCGTCGGCCTGGGCTTCGGCCTGCAGAAGCTGGCGGCCAACTACGTGAGCGGCTTCGTGATCCTGCTCGAGCGCTCGATCCGCATCGGCGACAACGTCCGCGTCGATGGCTTCGAAGGCCGCATCACCGACATCAAGACCCGCTACACGCTGGTGCGGGCGGGCAATGGCCGCGAGTCGATCGTGCCGAACGAATCGCTGATCACGAGCCGGGTCGAGAACCTGTCGCTGGCCGACCGCAAGTTCAACATCACGACCACCCTCGTGGTGGGCTACGACAGCGACGTGGCGCGGGTGCAGGCCATCCTGTGCGCGGCGGCGGCGGCGCAGCCGCGCGTGCTGACCGATCCGGCGCCGGTCGCCTTCCTGCTGGCCTTTGCGCCCCATGGGTTGGAGTTCACGCTCAACTTCTGGGTCGCCGATCCGGACAAGGGCCGCGACAACGTCCGCTCGGCCATCAACGTCGCCATTCTCGAAGGTCTGCGCGCCGCAGGCATTGCCATTCCCTACCCGCAGAGCGTGCTGCACGTCGAGTCGTTACCAGCCGGCACTTCTCTTGCCGATGCGGGTCGCCTATAATCGCAAAAAAGCACGACCGTTCTTTTTCTGCGGCCCCGGCCTCGCCCCTGATTGAAATGAACAGTCCTCGCGGAGGCCGGCGCCTAAAATCGCCTGCTGCCTGCAAGCCCCGGTTTCGCAATTCAATGGAGTCAAACCAATGAAGATTCTTGTTCCCGTCAAACGGGTCGTCGACTACAACGTGAAGGTGCGCGTGAAGAGCGACGGCACCGGCGTCGACATTGCCAACGTCAAGATGAGCATGAACCCCTTCGACGAG
>NZ_JASZYS010000015.1 GCF_030316845.1 Variovorax davisae | reverse complement strand
ATCGGTGATCTCGGCGCCGGCAGCCTGGTAGGCCGCATCGGTCACGCTGGCGGCCACGCCGGCGCCCGACTGCACACGAACGACATGGCCTTGCGCCACCAGCTTCTTCGCCGTCTCCGGGGTCACGGCGACGCGGGTTTCGCCTGGCACGGTTTCGACCGGCACGCCTATCAGCATGGACTTCTCCTCAGGGCAGCATTGGAATTCGGGCCGAGCTTACCCGAAGACGCCAGCCGAAAGTTGTCTCTCAGGCGCCGAGGCTTGCGGGTGCCTTGGAGCGCCCGGCCTGTCCATCACGCTATCAAATAGATAGCGCCCGGAACCTGCTTCGCTGAGTACACTGTCGGCGCGATGACCGAACGAAGAACGCCGGCTTCGCATGACAACAAGATTCAGGGGGAATCGAATGCGTATCGCTGCGCTTGACGACGAGGGGTATCAGCTCGAACTGATTCGCCACGCGGTGGAGGTCATCGGCCACGAGTGCCACGGCTATGGCGACGGCAAGTCGCTGCTGCGCGACCTGCACCGCGAAACCTACGACCTGCTGATTCTCGATTGGGGACTGCCCGACATCGAGGGCCCGCGGGTGGTCAAACGCATCCGCGACGTTGGCGGCCGGCGCCGACGACTTCATGACCAAGCCCATCCGGGTGGCCGAACTGCAGGCCCGCGTGCGCGCCCTGCTGCGCCGTACCTACCCAGCCCAGCACGAGGCCCAGCTCGTGTTTCGCGACTATCGCTTCGATCCGGCGACGCGCACGCTGCGGATCGCCGGCCGGCTGGTCGAACTCAGCCGGCGCGAGCACGCGCTGGCGCTGTTCCTGTTCCGCAACCTGGGCCGGCTGCTGTCGCGCGACCACCTGCGCGAGGCGGTCTGGGGGCTCGACACCGAGACGCCGTCGCGATCGCTCGACACCCACATTTCGCGACTGCGGCAGAAGCTCGACCTGCAGCCTTCCAACGGCTTCCTGCTATCCGCCGTCTACGGCATGGGCTACCGGCTGGAGCCGCTCGAAGCCGAGCAGATCGAGTCGCTCCATGACCGGCGCACCT
Source organism: Variovorax davisae (assembly GCF_030316845.1). Lineage (GTDB taxonomy): Bacteria > Pseudomonadota > Gammaproteobacteria > Burkholderiales > Burkholderiaceae_C > Variovorax > Variovorax davisae. The sequence continues at coordinate 189,217 of NZ_JASZYS010000015.1, read as the reverse complement.
GAAACGAGGCGGCGCGCCTGCACGCCACCGCCGAGCCTGCGCCGGTGGCGCCACAGCCTGGACCACTGGCCGGATGCGGCCCTGCTGCTCGACCCCGAAGGCCGCGTGGCGATCGCCAACGGCGCGGCACAAGACCAGTGGCAACGCGGCGGCGAGCCGCTGCAGGGCCAGCCCGCGGACACGCTGCTCAGCGCCCTCCGCCGCCGCGGCGACGGCGCGCCGCTGCTCGCCCGCGCCGCGCTGCGCAGCAGCCCGCGAACGATCTGCGGCGAGGGCGAGGACGCGCAGGGCCGCGGCTGGTTGCTGCGCTGCCTGCCGCTGGTCGATGCACGCCAGGGCCTGCACGGCTGGCTGCTCGTGCTGGTCGACGTCACGCCGCTGCGGCAGGCCGAGGCGCAACGCGACCAGGCCTTGCGATTCCTCTCCCATGACGCCCGCAAGTCCGCGACGACGATCCTCGCCATGCTCGACCTGGCGCGCCAGCGGCCGGAGGCCGCCCAGGCGGACGGCTGGCTGCTGCAGGGCATCGAGCAGGAGGCGCAGGCCGGCCTCGACCGTTCCGACCGCTTCGTGCAGCTGGCGAGGACGCAGGCCCGCCCCCTGAAGACCGAGGTGCTGGACCTCGCCGCGCTGCTGCGGATGGTGGTCGACGCGGCCTGGTCCGCGGCGGGTCGGCAACGGGTTCGGATCCTGCTGCGGCCGCTGCCCGACGAGGCGCCTTGCGTCGCCGATCGCGGCATGCTCACGCGCGCCGTGGGCGCGATGCTGGACCATGCGCTCGATCGCTCGCCACCCGGCTCGACCCTGTCGTGCGGCGTCGTGGCGGACGGCGGGCAGTGGCAGGTCAGCCTGCAGGCGCCGGCCGCGGGCCGCCCCGTGCCCCAGCAGCTGCAGCTGCAGCTGGCCCGCACCGTGGCACAGCGCCATGGTGGTAGCCTGCAGATCGAACACGCAGCCGATGCCGGCTGCACCGTCACGCTGGCGCTGCCCAGGCCGACTGCGGCCGATCTTGCGGCGCCGGCGCCTCTCACGGAGTCATGAGCATGACGAAGCGCTGGAAACCCAATGTCACGGTCGCCGCCGTGATCGAGCAGCAGGGCCGCTACCTGCTGGTCGAGGAAAAGACGCCCGACGGCCTGCGCCTGAACACGCCGGCCGGGCACCTCGACCGCGGCGAATCGCCCCTGCAGGGCTGCGTGCGCGAGACCCTGGAAGAAACCGCCCACCACTTCACCCCCACCGCCCTGGTCGGCGTCTACCTGGCCCGCACCCGGCAGCCCGAAGACATCACCTACCTGCGCTTCGCCTTCACGGGCACGCTCGGCGCCTTCGAGCCGGCGCGGCCGCTCGACCAGGGCATCGTCCGCACGCTGTGGATGACGATCGACGAGCTCCGCGCCAGCGTGGCGCGGCACCGAAGCCCGCTGCTGCTGCAGGGCGTCGAAGACCACGCGGCCGGCCGACGCTACCCGCTGGAGCTGGTGCGGGTCGATCCGTCGGTGACCTAGCTCGCGCTGCGGCGGGGCGCCTCGAAGGGGCCCTGCCCGTCAGCTCTCGGGGTCATACCCGAACTCGCGGAGTTCCTGCGAGCAGCGGCAAGCTTGGGCGATCTTCGCAGCCCACCGGATGGCGGCTTCGCGCGACGGGAGCTCCAGGACGCAGAAGCCGCCGTCGAACTCCCTGGTCTGGGGATAGGTTTCGTTTTCGACCGTGCCGTCCGAGGCGACCATGAGGGGTGCGACGTCCCCGTTGACACCACCACCGAACACGTACACGCCTGCAGCCTTCGCCTCGCGAATGACCTCGCGCGCAGCTTCGCCCACGGCGGCAAGGTCCTCGGCGGGGACTTGCATCGCCATTGCAGGAAAGGAGACAAGGTATTTCGTCATCGTTCGGTCCTTCGGTCGAGAAGCGCAAAATGGCAAGGTGGATTGAAAGAAACGGCCATGAAGCTTCTGAAGCTCGCGTGCGTCACGGTCTTGCTGGCGTTTCCATGCTTGGCGGCTGCGGAGTCGCTGCGGTGCGCCGGAGGCATCGTCGCAGAAGGCGACTCTCGCCTGTCCGTCATCTACAAATGCGGCCAGCCGGTGGTCTCGGATACCTACTGTGCACCGGTGTACTACGCGGGCACGCTCCATCCGGTTCCAGAGCCCTTCGCATCCACCGTGGTGCCTTGCCAGCCCATCGAACAGTGGCTGTACGAGCGCGGGCCGGGCGAGATGCTGGCCACCGTTTTCCTGCGCTCGGGCGTGGTGCAGTCCATCGCGTACGGTCGCCAACCACGATAGCCGCCTTGAAGGTGCCGGCTAGTTCGCGATCACCCCGCCGCCGAGGCACACGTCACCGTCGTACAGCACCGCCGACTGGCCGGGCGTCACCGCCCACTGGGGCTGGTCGAATTCGAGGCGGAAGGCGCCATCGCGCCCCTCGCCCAGCCGGCAGGTCGCATCGGCCTGCCGATAGCGCGTCTTGGCGGCCAGCGCGCCGGGCGCCGGCGCCTGGCCCGAGACCCAGCTCGCATCGTCGGCCTCGAGCGTCGAGGACAGCAGCCACGGATGGTCGTGCCCCTGCACCACCCACAGCGCGTTGGCGGCCATGTCCTTGCGCGCCACGAACCACGGCGCGTGGTCGCCGGCGCCGCGCTGGGCGCCACGGGCCTTGATGCCGCCGATGCCCAGCCCCTGGCGCTGGCCCAGCGTGTAGAAGCTCAGGCCCTGGTGCTCGCCGATCTGGCGGCCGCGCTCGTCGCGCACCGGGCCCGGCTCCTTCGAGATGTAGCGGTTGAGGAACTCGCGAAACGGGCGCTCGCCGATGAAGCAGATGCCGGTGGAGTCCTTCTTTTTCGCGTTCGGCAGTCCGATCTCGTCGGCGATGCGCCGCACCTCGGTCTTGTGCAGCTCGCCAACCGGGAACAGCGTCTTCGAGAGCTGCGGCTGGTTCAGCCGATGCAGGAAGTAGCTCTGGTCCTTGGCCGGATCGAGCCCCTTGAGCAGTTCGTGCTGGCCGGTCGCCTCGTTGAAGCGCACGCGCGCATAGTGCCCGGTGGCGATCTTCTCGGCACCGAGGCGCATCGCGTGGTCGAGGAAGGCCTTGAACTTGATCTCGGCGTTGCACAGCACGTCCGGGTTCGGCGTGCGGCCGGCCTGGTATTCGCGCAGGAACTCGGCGAACACGCGGTCCTTGTAGTCGGCGGCGAAGTTGACGTGCTCGATCTCGATGCCCAGCACGTCGGCCACGCTGGCGGCGTCGACGAAGTCGATGTTCGACGAGCAGTATTCGCTGTCGTCGTCGTCTTCCCAGTTCTTCATGAAGATGCCGACCACCTCGTGGCCCTGCTGCTTCAGCAGGTGCGCCGTGACCGCGGAGTCGACTCCGCCGCTCAGGCCCACCACGATGCGCTGCTTTTCCATAGGGCTGGCATTGTCCCAGCACCGGCCAAGCCGGTGCCGGCGGCGGGTCAATCCTGCGCGCGGAGTTCGGCCAGGATCTCGTAGGAGCGCAGCCGCGCCTCGTGGTCGAAGACCTGAGAGGTGATCATCAGCTCGTCCGCGCCGGTGCGCTCGACGAAGGCCTGGATGCCGGCGCGCACCGTGTCGCGCGAGCCCACCGCCGAACACGACAGCACCGAATCGAGCAAGGCGTTCTCGGCCGGGCCGACCTTCTGCCGGTAGTTCGCCACCGGCGGCGGCAGGCGCCCCGGCCGGCCGCTGCGCAGGTTGACGAAGGCCTGCTGCCAGGAGGTGGCGCGGAAATGGGCCTCCTCGTCGGTCTCGGCCGCGAACACGTTGAAGCCCAGCATCACGTAGGGCTTGGCCAGTTGCGCCGAAGGCTTGAAGGTCTCGCGGTAGATGCGGATCGCCTGCATCAGCTGCTGGGGCGCGAAGTGCGAGGCGAACGCATAGGGCAGGCCCAGGTGGGCCGCGAGCTGGGCACCGAAGGTGCTCGATCCGAGGATCCACACCGGCACCTCGAGCCCCCGGCCGGGCACCGCGAGCACCGGCTGGCGCGGCTCCTTCGACATGAAGTCCATCAGCTCGACCACGTCCTGCGGGAACTGGTCCGAATCGGACTGGAGGTCGCGCCGCAGCGCCTGCGCGGTGCGCTGGTCGGAACCGGGCGCGCGGCCGAGGCCGAGGTCGATGCGCCCCGGGTACAGCGACTCCAGGGTGCCGAACTGTTCGGCGATCACCAGGGGCGAGTGGTTCGGCAGCATCACGCCGCCGGCGCCGATGCGGATCGTCGAGGTGCCGGCGCCGATGTGGGCCAGCAGCACCGCCGTGGCCGCGCTGGCGATGCCCGGCATGCCGTGGTGCTCGGCCAGCCAGTAGCGGCGGTAGCCCAGCTTCTCGCCATGCCGCGCCAGCGACAGCGAATTGCGAAAGGACTGGGCGGGATCGCTGCCTTCGGTGACGGGGGAAAGGTCGAGGATTGAAAACGGAATCATGTCGCTATCTTGGCGCGGATCGGCCGGCTTCAAGCGCCAAAGGGCTATTGGCCCGGCACCGGGTAGGCTTGCGCCCCATGAAATGGCGACGCTTCTGTTTTTGCATGCTGGGATTTGCCCTGGCCCTGGCCCTGGGCGCTTGCGGTTCGCTGCCGGCAGGCGTCGAGCGGCCGGTGTCGACCAGCCTGCCCGCCGCGCCCGAACAGAGCCCGCTGGCCCGGCTGGCCGCGGCCGAACTGCCGGCCGGCGCCCAGTCGGGCTTCCGGCTGCTGCCGCTGGGCGCCTACGGCCTCGATGCCCGGCTGGCGCTGATCGGCCGCGCCACGCGCACGCTGGACCTGCAGGTCTACATCATGGAGAACGACGAATCCGGGCGCGCCGTGTTCGCCGCGCTGCGCGACGCCGCCCTGCGCGGGGTGCGCGTGCGGCTGCTGCTCGACGACCTCAACAGCGCGGGCGCCGAGCCCCTGCTGCAGGCGCTGGTCGACCTGCCGAACCTCGAGATCCGCCTGTTCAACCCCTTCTGCTGCGCGCGCCAGAGCCTGGCCGGGCGCATCGCGACCTCGCTCGGCGACCTGCCCCGGCTCGACCACCGGATGCACAACAAGCTGATGATCGCCGACGGTGCGCTGGCGGTCGTCGGCGGCCGCAACATCGCCGACGCCTACTTCGGCCGCGATCCGGTGGCGAACTTCATCGACCTCGACGCCATCGCCGCGGGCCGGGTCGTGCCCCAGCTCGGCGTGCTCTTCGACCGCTACTGGAACAGCGAGGAGTCCTTCCCGGCCCAGGTCCTGGTGCGCCCGCTCGGCCCGGAAAGCGAGCGCCTGGCCGCGCTCGCGCGCCTGCTGCCCGACAGCGCGGCAGCGATCGACCTCGGCCTGCCCGCGCGCGACCTGCTGGGCCGCGAGCCGGTCGGCCGGGAACTGGCGGCGAATCGCCTGAGCCTGGTCGCGGGCCTGGCCTACGGCGTCGCCGACCAGCCGTCCAAGCGGCTGCAGATCGGCGACGAGCTCGAGGCCGGCAGCCTGATGACCGGCGCGGTCAGCCACATGCTCGGCACCCGCCGCGAGCTGGTGGTGAGCTCGCCCTACCTGGTGCCCGGCACGCGCGGCATGGCGGTGATGCACAGCCTGCAGCGCAAGGGCGTCGAGATGACGCTGGTGACCAACTCCCTGTCGGCCAACGACTCGGCCCTGGTCGGCATCGGCTATGCGCGCTACCGGCGGCCGATCCTGCGCGCCGGCGTCAGGCTGTACGAGATCAGCGCCCTGCCCTCGGCCAACGGGAGCCAGCCCTTCTTCAGCGGCTCGTCGCGCGGCCGCCTGCATGCGAAGCTGATGGTGATCGACCAGGAGGTGGTGCTGCTCGGCTCGCTCAACCTCGACCCGCGCTCGGCACGGCGCAACACCGAGCTCGGGGTCGCGATCGACAGTCCGGCGCTGGCGCGGGAAGCGCTGCGCCTGATCCAGGCGATGAAGAACGAGGCCTATGCCGTGCGCCTGGAGACGCAGGGCAGCGCGCTCACCTGGGTGGCGCCGGACGAGGACGACGACCAGGGGGTCGACACCGAGCCCGGGGTGTCGCCGTGGTACGCGCTGCAGCGGCTGCTGCTGCAGCCGCTGGTGCCGGAGGATCTGCTCTGACCCGCGTCGGCGCGGATCAGGCCAGGGCCTTGGCCTTGAGCCGGGCGAATTCCTCCGGCGTGATGGTGCCGGCGTCCAGCAGCGCCTTGGCATCCGCGATGTGCTCGGCCGGCGACTTGCCAGCCACTTCGCGGATGTAGGCGTCGGTGTCGGACTTGGCGCGCTGCAGGCTGGCGCGCTGCCGCTCCGCCATGCCCCGGCCACGGATCACGATGTACAGGATCGCCGTCAGGCCCGGGATCACGACCAGGCCGATGATCCACAGCACCTTCGATCCGCCGCCCAGCTCCGAGTCGCGGAACAGGTCGCCGATGATCTGGAACAGGATGAGCAGGTAGACGATCAGGACGAAGGTCGACAGCAGCAATTGAATCAGATCCCAAAAATTGCTCATGCAGGTCTTTCTAGCTTGTTGAAAAATCGAAAAGGCAAAAGGCGCGGCCTCAGGGCCGGCGCGTGGCGCCATGCGCCATCGAGCGCAGCAGGCTCAGCACGAAGCCGCCGGTGAACATGCCCAGCACGTAGATCACCAGCACCAGCACCGAGACCGGCAGCGTGATGCTCATGGAGAACAGCGAGACGGTCGCCGACTCCAGGTTCTGGAACTTGAACAGCAGGACGATGCCGGCCAGGATCACGATCAGCGCGATGTAGACGAAGCGGTGCATGGGGCTCTCTCCTTGGTGAAATGCGAAGCGGCGGGCTTCATCGCGGCGGCCGCATCGGTGGCGGTGGCGGCGGCCGGAACCCGGGCGAGCTCCAGTTCGACCATTGGTTGCGATCGACGTCCCAGGGACGTCCGCGGTAGTGGCGGTCCCAGTAGGTCGGCACCGAGAACCGGACGATCGGCGCCCGCCGCACCGCGCTCGAGAGGTAGCGCGAATCGACCCAGCCGCGGCTGCGGCCGGCGGCCACATCGCACCAGCGCCAGCGCGTGGTGCAGCCGAACACCCGCACCGGCGTGCGCGCCGGCAGCCAGGTCACGACGGGGAATGCGCGGTCGGGGCCGGCCCGCATGTTGACCGCCTGCAAGGTGGAGGCGGTCTGCGCCAGGGCGGCCAGCGGCAGCAGCAGCGACAGGGCGACGAGCCATCGGGTCGGGACGGGGATCGGCATGGGCATCCTCACACTACACCGTGATCGCACCGGACACCAGCGCCCACAGCGCCGCCAGCGCAGCGAGCACCAGCAGGCCGAAGACGACCATCTCGGGCCCGGTGAAGATCCGCGCCTTCTGCTCGCGCCGGGCGAGGAAGTACAGGATCGTGCCGGGCGCATAGAGGATCGCCGAGAGCAGCAGGAACTTCGGCCCGCCCGCATACAGCATGCCCCCGGCGTAGAGCGTCGCGATGGCGCCGCGCACCCAGTCGCCCGTTCGGCCGCGGCCGTCGCGCTCGTACGTGCTGCCGGTCCATGCGAGCTTGAGCCCGTAGGCGGCGACCAGCAGATAGGGGATGAGCGTCATCGAGCTCGTCATCTTGAGCGCCATCGTGAAGGCGTATTCGGCGAACCAGGTCACGAGCAGGAAGAGCTGGATCACGATGTTGGTCAGCCACAGCGCGGCGGAGGGCACCTTGTTGGCGTTCTCGCGGGCGAGAAAGCTCGGCATGGTCTGGTTCTTGGCCGCCGAATGCAGCACCTCGGCGGCGAGCAGCGACCACGACAGGTAGTTGCCGAGGATCGAGATCAGCAGCCCGACGCTGATGAAGACCAGGCCCCAGGGGCCGACGATGGAGGCGAACACGCCGGCCATCGCGGGCGTCGGCAGCGCCTGCAGGTCGGGGCGCAGCAGCACGCCGTACGAGAACATCGTGACCAGGATCAGCAGGCACAGCACGCCGAGGAAGCCGAGCACGGTGGCGGCGCCGACGTCCTCGCGCTTCTTCGCGTGGCGCGAATAGACGCTGGCGCCCTCGATGCCCACGAAGACGAACACCGTCACCAGCATCGTGTTGCGAACCTGGCTCGCCAGGCTGGACAGGCTGCGCTCCTCGCCGCCCCAGAAGTTCCAGGCGAAGATGTCGGCCTTGAAGCCGGCGACCGCGACCACCAGGAAGACCGCGATCGGCACGATCTTGGCCACGGTCGCGATGGTGTTCAGCGCCGCCGCCTCCTTGACACCGCGCAGGATCAGGAAGTGCACGCCCCAGAGCACCACCGAGGCGGACATGATGGCGACCGCGGTCGAGCCGTCGCCGAAGACCGGGAAGAACTGGCCCAGCGTGGCCTTGATCAGCACCAGGCAGGCGACGTCGGCCAGGCAGCAGCCGATCCAGTAGCCCACCGCCGAGGCGAAGCCCAGGTAGTTGCCGAAGCCGGCCTTGGCGTAGGCATAGATGCCGGTGTCGAGGTCGGGCCGACGCATCGACAGGGTCTGGAAGACCAGCGCCAGCATCAGCATGCCGGTGCCGGCGATGGCCCATGCGATCAGGGCGCCGAAGCCGCCGGTCGAGCGGCCGAAGGCCGAGGGCAGCGCGAAGATGCCCGAGCCGATCATGGAGCCGACGACGAGCGCGATCAGGGCGCCGCGCGAAAGCTTCTGGTCTTGCGAAGTGCTCATGCAGGGTCAACAGGGCGGCACCGAAGGGCCCGCCCAAGCTCCAGATTTCTTGTTCTCATGGGTTCCTGCGATGTGTCGTGCGCGTCGGCCGAGTCCATGGAACACATCCCGCGGCGAGCATCGATGGCTCGCGGACCTTTGTCAAGCGCGTCTACTAGCGTCGCGCGCAAGGCTGGATTTTCGGCATCGATCGCCGCATCATCGGCCCCGACAACGAAAGGACGCTCATGACATCGACCCAGATTTGCTGCGGCCGGCGGGGCTGGCTGAAGGCCGGCGCCGGCACCGGCGCCGCCGTGCTGATGGCCGGCATCGGCCTGCGGACCGAGGACGCCGAGGCGGCCTCGCTGAGCCAGGCCCAGCGCGACGCGCTGACCCCCGACAAGATCATCGAGATGATGAAGCAGGGCAACCAGCGCTTCCGATCCGGCAAGGCGAAGCCGCACGACTACCTGGCGCAGAAGCGGTCCAGCGCTGCGGGCCAGTTCCCCGCCGCGGTGATCCTGAGCTGCATCGACTCGCGGGCGCCGGCGGAGATCATCCTCGACATGGGGATCGGCGACAGCTTCAACGCCCGCATCGCCGGCAACATCGCCAACAAGGACCTGATGGGCAGCCTCGAGTTCGCCTGCGCGGCCGCCGGTGCCAAGGTGGTGCTCGTGATGGGGCACACCGCCTGCGGGGCGATCAAGGGCGCGATCGACAACGTGCAGCTCGGCAACCTGACCGGGCTGCTCGACACCATCAAGCCGGCCGTGGCGGCGACCACCTATGCGGGCGAACGAAGCAGCAAGAACGCGGCCTTCGTCGACGCGGTGGCGCGAACCAACGTGCAGCAGACCATCGACACGCTGCGCAGCGGCAGCCCGACCCTCTCGGACCTCGAGAAGAAAGGGCAGATCAAGATCGTCGGGTCGATGTACGACCTGTCGAACGGCGCCCTGACTTTCCTGGGCTAGGCACCGGGTTCACTTCTTTCACACCCACTCAAAGGACTTCACATGACGACAAGCTTCTTCTCCCGCATCGCAGCGCTCGCCACGGCGCTGGTCCTGGCCGCCTGCGCGGCACCCGGACAGGATGCCAGCTCGATGGTCATTCGCCAGGGCAAGATCGAGCAGATCACGCCGACCACGATCCGCAGCGAAGCCCACACCGGCGTCGGCGCGGTGGTCGGCGGCCTCACCGGCGTGGGCCTGGGCAGCCTGATCGGCGGCGGCACCGGGCGCGACGTCGCGATGGTCGCGGGCGCCATCGGCGGCTCCATGGCCGGCGCCCAGATCGCCAACAACGCCGCCGGTTCGATGCCGGGCCAGGAAGTCTTCGTGCGCACCGACAGCGGCGTGCTGGTCGAAGTGACCCAGCCCGTCATGCCGGGCCTGCGCGTGGGCCAGCGGGTGTTCATCCAGGGCCAGGGCCATATGGCACGGGTGGTGCCGCAGTAACGGCATCCGCGCGGCGCCGGCGCGCGAAGCGCACCACGGTGACACCAGTGCGCGCCTGGCGCAGCGAGGGCATGACGAGCACGCAGTCGTCGTAGGGCGTCACGATCGGCTCGCCATTGAAGCCGATCACGGTGCCGGCCTTCGGGATCAATTCGAGGCCCTGGAACGGCTGGACGAAATTTACCGTCTCGTCGACCGCCACCACCCCGGACGTCACTTCGAGGATCCACTGGCCGTCGGCGTCGGGCAGGCGCCAGCCGGGCAGCGATGCGGCGCAGTCGGCCTCGTCGATCGCGCCCGCGGCCAGCAGGAAGCGCGCGCACTGGTCCTGCGCCACCCGGCGGCTCTGCGGGTCGCCATGGAAGCCGCATTCGACCAGCAGCGATCGGGCCCCGGCGGCGATGCCCTCGGGCGTGCCGAACTGGCCGAAGTCGCGCATCCGCACGCCGTCCTTGTGGCCGGCATCGACCACGATGTGTTCCGGCGTCCGCAGCCGCACGGCCAAATCGATGTTCGCCGACAACAGGCCGGTGAGCGACAGCGGCAGCCCCGGCTCGTGCATCGAATGCAGGTCGAGCAGCCAGTCGGCCGCCTCGACGAAGGGCCGCAGTTCGGCCGCCCGCCGTCGCTCCAGGCTGGTCGGCTGCTGCATGCGCTCGATCGCCCACTGGCGGTTCAGGTCTTCGTCGACGAAGCGCGATGCGTCGGGGTTCGACGGGTCGAAGCGATCGAAGGCCGCGAGGTTGCAGAAGGCCAGGGTCAGCCGGCCGCGCCGCGGGCGCAGGCCGGCATCGAGCAGGCCCTTGAGCGCCCAGGCGCCGCAGAGCTCGTTGCCGTGGACCAGGGCCGTCAGCAGCACGTGGCGCCCCGGCAGTCCCGAGTCGAACTGCCAGACGCCCTCGACCCCGGCATTGCCGGCGCGCCAGTCGCCCAGTTCGGGGGCTGCGAGTAGGAAGGCGGCGGGTGGGTTCATGGGGTTCATCCTTGGTGTTGAAGCTGCGGGTCGAGGCGCCGCGGCGCGCGGGTGAGCGCGGTGACGGCAATCAGCGTGAGCAGGTTGAGCGTCAGTGCGACCATGCCGACATTGGTGTCCTTCAGCGCGTCGGGCAGGAACGGAAACAGCGTGGCGACCGACAGCTTGTTCAGCGACAGCACGGCCACCGTGCCTTCGCCGACCAGGATACTGGCGAAGGCCGCGATGCGGGTCACGGGATTGAAGCGCAGCAGGCTCGCCAGCAGCACCGGGAACAGCTGCGTCACCAGGCTGTAGGCCATCAGCAGCAGCGCCACGATGGTCTGGCCGCCCTGCAGCGTGAACCACAGCGCCACGCCCATCACGACCGGGGCCATCAGCCGCGCGACGCTGACGATCCTGACCTGGCTGGTGCGGGCCCGCAGCGGCCCGTAGATGTTGTTCGCCACCAGCGTGGCGGCCGCCATCAGGATCATCGAGCCGGGCACGATCGCGGTCAGCACGCCGGCCGCGCCGATCAGGCCCACCACCCACGGATCGAAGGTGGCCATCGAGATCTTGAACAGCGCCAGGTCGATGTCGGCGCCCTTGAGGCCGGGCACCTGCAGCACCGCGGCGAAGCCGACGAAGAAGATGAACAAAAGCATCAGCTGGTAGATCGGCAGCACGAAGGCGTTCTTGCGCAGGCCGCGCTCGCCCGTGGCCGAGAACGAGGCCATGAACATGTGCGGCCACATGTAGAAGCCGAAGGTGCTCAGGAGGATGGTCGAGACCATCCAGACCGCGCTCTCGCCCTTGGCCGGCAGGGCCAGGAAGCCGGGCCGGGCCTGCTCGATCGCCTCGAACATGGGGCCGATGCCGCCGTAGTAGTGGAACGGCAGGTAGAGGCCGAGGAAGATCGCCACGCCCATCACCAGGATGTCCTTCAGCACCGAAGTCCAGGCCGAGCCGTGAATTCCCGACACCATCACGTAGGCGGTGATCACCAGCGCGCCGATCAGCGTGCCCTGCGTCGCGCTGATCACCGAATACGAGGCGACGCTGACGATGATGCCCAGCCCGCGCAGCTGCAGCACCAGGTAGGGAATCAGCGCCACCGCGCCGACCACCGCGACCAGGATGCCGAGCGCCGGGCTGTCGTACTTGGCGGCGAAGAAGTCGGGCTGCGAGACCAGCTTGCGCTGGCGTGCATAGCGCCAGATCGGCGGCAGCAGCCAGTACGACAGCACGAAGCACAGGCTGCCATAGCCCAGCATGTAGTAGGCCGGGCCGCCATGGCCGTAGGCATAGCCGCTGCCGCCGAGGAAGACGAAGGTGGTGTAGATCTCGCCGGCCATCAGCAGGAACACGATGGCGGTGCCGAAGCCGCGGCCGCCGACGGTCCATTGCTCCAGATTCATGTCCTTGCCGCGCTGGGCGCGCAGCCCGAGCCACAGCACCAGCGCGATGGTGAGGAAGATGAGGACGATCGAGATGTTCATTGCGCTTCTCCCGCGTCCTGTTCGACGCCCGCGTTGGCCGGGTCGAGCCGGTAGACGAGCGCCATCACGATCGAGGTCAACACCAGGGTCAGCGACATCCAGGCCAGCAGGAACGGCATGCCGAGCACCATCGGCGCGACCCGGTTGCCGACGAAGGGGCCCAGCACGACCGATGCGACGGGCAGTACGGCCAGGTAACGAAACCAACTCATCTTTTGTCTCCTTGGTTGAAAAGGCAGGCCACGCGATCCGCTCGCTCGCGTGAGAAGGCGGCGGGATGCCGCGTGGGCTCCCGCTTCTGGCCTTCGGAAATCGGTGGGTGGTGTCAGTGCACCTTGTGCGAGATCGACTTCGCGTGCGTGTAGCACGCGAGGCCCTCGGTGCCGCCTTCGCGGCCGTAGCCGCTGTCCTTGACGCCGCCGAACGGCGTCTCGCTGACGGCCGACACCAGGTGGTTGATGGCCAGGTTGCCAAGCTCGAGGCGCTCGCCGAGCGCGTGCGCGTTGCGCGCCGATTCGGTGAAGGCATAGCCGGCCAGGCCGAAAGGCAGGCTGTTGGCCTTGGCGATCGCTTCGTCGAGGCTGTGAACGCGGGCGATCAGGCACAGCGGTCCGAAGGGCTCCTCGCGCATCGCCAACGCGTCGTCGGGCACGTCGGCGAGCACCGTGAGCGGAAAGTGATAGCCGCTGCGCCCGACGCGATGGCCGCCCGAGACCAGCCGCGCGCCGCGTGCCACGGCGTCGTCGACCATCGCTTGCAGCGCTTCGAGACGGCGTGCGTTGGTCACCGGACCGATGTCGCTGCCGGGCGCCAGGCCGGGCCCGACGCGGACCGCATCGGCCTCGGCCTTGAAGGCCGCGACGAAGCGCTCGTAGAGGGCCGCATGGGCATAGAAGCGGGTCGGCGCGACGCAGACCTGGCCGGCGTTGTTGAGCTTGGCCTTGACCGAGGCGGCGGCCGCGGCCTGCGGATCGGCGTCCTCGCAGACGATCACCGGCGCATGGCCGCCGAGCTCCATGATCACCGGCTTCATGTGACGGCCGGCCATCTCGGTCAGCTGCTTGCCGACCGCCGTCGAGCCGGTGAAGGTGACCAGCCGCACGACCGGGTCGGCGATCAGGCGGGACGAGATCGCCGCCGGGTCGCCGAACACCAGGTTCAGCACGCCGGGCGGCAGGCCGGCGTCGATGAAGGCCTGGGCCAGCAGCACCGCGCCGGCCGGCGTTTCCTCGGCCGCCTTCAGGACGATCGAGCAACCCGCGGCGAGCGCACCGCCGACCTTGCGTGCCGGCGAACTCATCGGGAAATTCCACGGCGTGAAGGCCGCCACCACGCCGGCCGGCTCGCGGATCACGGTGTGGCGCATGCCGGGCTCGGCCGGGATCACGCGGCCGTACAGCCGCCGCCCGTCCTCGGCATCCCAGGCGATCAGGTCGCAGCCGCGCAGCACCTCGGCGCGGGCCTGGGCGAGCGGCTTGCCCTGCTCCAGCGTGATTGCCGTCGCGATCGCCTCGACCCGTTCGCGCATCAGCGCGACCGCGCCTTGCATGATGCGTGCGCGCTCCGCCGGCGCCGTGCGGCGCCAGGTGGCAAAGCCCCGGGCGGCCGCGGCCAGCGCGTCGGCCAGGTCATCGGCGCCCGCCTGCGGCACGCGTCCGATGACGCGCTCGTCCGACGGGTCGAGGATGGGCGCGTCGGTGGCGCCGCGGCGCCACTGGTTGTCGATCAGCAGGCGGATCTCGGGATAGGCACTCATGGTGTCGTGTCTCATGGAGTCGGATGAAAAGAGGAGGTCGGGGCCGGGCGGCTAGCGCCTGCCGCCCGCGAGCCGAAGCGCCTGCGGCCGCTGCCGCAGCCGGTACATCGCCACGCAGCCGAGCAGCGGACCGATGGCCAGCATGCCGAAGGCGCCCGGCCAGCCGGCCAGGGCCACCACGTCGGGCACCAGGTGGATGCTGACCAGCGTGAGCAGGAAACCGGCGCAGGTCTGCACCGTGAGCAGGGTGCCGACCGAGGCCGGGTCGCCGAGTTCGGCGATGCTGGCCGAGAACTGCGCCGAGTCGGCGATCACGCTCACGCCCCAGACCAGCGCGACCGGGATCACCACCCACGGCGAGGCGCCGAGCAGCCAGCCCATCAGCAGCGCGCAGGCGGCGCTGGTGGCCATGGCGACGATGGTGACCGCGGTGCGGCCGATGCGGTCGGCCAGCACGCCCCCGCCCCAGGCGCCGAACACGCCGGCCGCCACGGTGGCGAAGGTCCAGAGGCTGGCGCTGTGGCCGGCATCGGCCATGCCGCTCAGGCTGAAGCTGGCCTGCAGGAAGACCGCCAGCCAGGCCCACATCGCATACAGCTCCCACATGTGGCCCAGGTAGCCGAGGTTGGCCAGCCGCACGGCCGGGTCGCGCCAGGCCTGGGTGAATTTCGACAGGTCGAGCCGCGCCGCGCGCTTCATGTGGGGGCCGATGTCGCAGAGCAGCACGGCCAGGCCGGACAAGGCCGCGCAGCCCGCCGCGACGGCGTAGACCAGGCGCCAGTCGACGCCACCGCTGGCCGCCAGCAGGTGCGGGCTGGCCGAGCCGAGGGTCAGCGCGCCGACCAGCAGGCCGATCAGCAGGCCGAGGTCGCCGCGCGCCCAAGTCGCCGCCAGCCGCATGCCGACCGGGTAGACGCCGGCCATGCACATGCCCGTGAGGAAGCGCAGCGCGTACACCAGCGGCCCGGTCGGGGGCAGGAAGACCAGCCACGCGGTGGCGGCCGCCGCCACCAGCGCCGAACCCATGAACAGGCGGCGCGGGTCGAAGCGGTCGGCCAGCGACAGCAGCGCGCTCAGGATCGTGCCGGCGACGAAGCCGGCCTGCAGCGAACTGGTCAGCAGCGCCGCCGCCTGTTCGCTGACCGCCTGGGTCTGCTTGACCGTGGCCACGACCGAGGCAGAGGAGAACCACACCGTCATCGCGCCGACCTCGCAGACCAGCAGGATGGCCAGCGAGCGGAACTTGGCGCCGTAGGGGTTCGGTGCGGGGTCGGCCATGGCGTCGGGTCTGTCGCGTCGGCCTCAGGCCGATGCCGAGGTGCTGCCGTTGAGGCGGTGGTAGCCGCGCCCGAAGTACATCAGGCCGTCGCCGCTGGCCCCGGTGCGCACTGCCTTGACCGCGCAGGAGAACACGGTGTGGGTGCCGACCTCCATCGCCGACATGATCTCGCAGTCGAGCGAGGCCAACGCATCGCGCAAGGCCGGCGCGCCGGTGGCCAGCACGTCCCATTCGGCCAGGCCGAAGCGCTCGTCGGCGCTGATGTGGCGGGTCGCGAAGCGTTCCGCGATGGCACGCTGCTCGGCCGACAGCACGTTGACGCACAGCGCCCCGGCCTCCTTGAAGGCGGCGTTGTTCTGGCTGCTGCGGTTGATGCAGACCAGCAGGGTCGGCGGCTCGTCGGTGACGCTGCAGACGGCCGAGACCGTGCAGCCCACGCGGCCGTCGGCGCCACGGCCGGTGATCACGTTCACGGCGGCGCCGAGGTTGGCCATCGCTTCCCGGTAGCTTTGCTTGTCGAGCATGTCTTCTCCTGGTGGGAACGGGCGTTGGACGGCTCAGGCCGCGGCGGGACGGCGGTACTGGGCGACCGGATGGCTGGCCGGCAGCCGCTCATGGCCGAACAGCTTGCCGCGCAGCGAGCCTTCGGCATAGGAGGTCTTGTAGACGCCGCGCTCCTGCAGCAGCGGCACCACCAGCGCGATGAAGTCGTCGAAGCATTCGGGCACCACGGTGCGCGACAGGTTGAAGCCGTCGACGTCGGCCTCGGTGGTCCAGGCGATCAGCGCGTCGGCGACGCTCTCGGCCGAGCCGACCAGCGGCTGCTGGCGGCTGCCGAGCACCATCTGCTCGAGCAGGCGGCGCCGGGTCCATTGCGGGCCGGCGCTGCGCGTCATGGCTTCGACGTTGGAGACGATGGCCTGGCTCTGGCCGGTCTCGATCGGCGCGTCCAGGTCGTACTTGGCGAAGTCGATGCCCATCGAGGCCGCGGCATGCGCCAGGGCGGCTTCGGAGCTCACGTAGCGGCGGTACTCGGCGAACTTCTCCTGCGCCTGGGCGTCGGTGCGGCCGGTGATCACGGTGGCGCCGAGGAAGACCTTGATGTCCGCGCCGGCGCGCCCGCGCTCGACCGCCTGGCTGCGGATGTCCTCGACGATCTTCTTCACGCCCGGCTTGCTCTGGCCGTTGACGAACACGCATTCGGCATGGGTCGCCGCGAAGCGCGAGCCGCGCGCCGACGAGCCGGCCTGGTAGAGCACCGGCGTGCGCTGCGGCGACGGTTCGCTCAGGTGCATGGCGTCGACCTTGTACTGCGGCCCTTGATGGTGCACCACATGCACCCGGGCCGGGTCGGCGTAGATGCCGCGCGCCTTGTCGCGCAGCACGGCGCCGTCCTCCCAGCTGCCCTCCCACAGCTGGTAGACCAGCGACATGTACTCGTCGGCCAGGTCGTAGCGGTCGTCGTGCGCGGTCTGGCCCGTGAGGCCGACCGCGCGCGCGGCGCTGTCGAGGTAGCCGGTGACGATGTTCCAGCCGATGCGCCCGCCCGTCAGGTGGTCGAGGGTGGACATCCGGCGAGCGAAGAGATACGGAGTCTCGTAGGTGAGATTGGCGGTCACGCCGAAGCCCAGGTGCCGGGTGGCCGCGGCCATCGCCGGGATCAGCAGGGTCGGGTCGTTGACCGGCACCTGCACCGCGCCGCGCAGCGCCGCATCGGCACTGCCGCCGAGCACGTCGTAGACCCCGACCACGTCGGCGAAGAAGATGCCGTCGAACAGGCCGGCCTCGAGCCGGCGGGCGTAGTCGGTCCAGTAGTGGATGTCGAGATAGCGCGACGACTGGTCGCGCGGATGGGTCCACAGGCCCTGCTGGATATGGCCCACGCAGTTCATGTCGAAGGCATTCAAATGGATCTCGCGGCGCATGTCGTCTCCTTTTTTGAGGGTGCTTGGCAGATGCTTGAGCTCGATCAAGCACCGCTGATATCCATCATAGTAGACGATCAACTACTTTGGAGGAATTTTTTTTGATCCAATGCCCGCTCCATGAACGATGACCCCACCGACGCCATCTCGGCCTCACTGAAAAGAGAGCGCAGTGCGCGCGGCTGGTCGCTGGCCGACCTGTCGGAGCGCTCCGGCGTGTCGAAGGCCATGATCAGCAAGATCGAGCGCGGCGAGGCCAGCCCGACGGCCACGGTGCTGGGCAAGCTGTCGGGGGCTTTCGGCATGGCGCTGTCGGCGCTGCTGGCGCTGGCCGAGAAGCAGGGCGAGCGGATCAGCCGGCGCGCGGCCCAGCCGGTCTGGCAGGACCCGGAAACCGGCTACCTGCGGCGCGCCCTCTCACCGGCCGACCACGGCGTGCTGGAGTTGCTGGAGATCGAGTTGCCGGCCAACGTGCGGGTGCCCTACCCCGCCACCGCCTTCGCCTTCCAGCACCAGCAGATCTGGGTCACGCAGGGCAGCCTGGTGTTCCAGGAGGGCGCCGAGGTGCATCAGCTCGAGGCCGGCGACTGCCTGCAGCTGGGCGCTCCAGCGGATTGCAGCTTCTTCAATCCCGGCCAGCAGGCCTGCAAGTACCTCATCGCGCTGGTGCGGCGCTGAGCCAAAGAAAAAGGCCGCTGTCGAGAGCGGCCGTCGGCCGAAGGGCGTGAGCCTGACCAGAACGGCAATGCCCACTAAAAACGTCCACGCCACATAGCGTCTGCAGCCCGACACATCCACCCAGCTGAGGATGCGGAATTCCGATCACCAAGGCAATGTGCCGATTGGAGATGAGATTCGACTTGGGATCGCATCGCGCGTTGTGCATGAGGTGAATCCCTTCGCCATCATCCACGCGGGAGAACATGCGACCGAGCCCGGCCAAAGGCAAGCCCTGGAACAAAGATCAACAACCAGGAGGTGAACATGGCTCAACTAGGCGGATTCACACAAGGCGGCTTCGGCGGTTTTGGAGGCTTTGGCGGCTTTGGCGGAGCCGGAGGGTTCGGAGGAATGCCAGGCTCAGGGTCTCTCGCGGACGCCTGGGCGAATCCAGTGGTGGTTGGTGCGTTGCTGTCGAGTCGCGATGGGACGATGGACAGGACCAACCACGCAGGCCTCCAGAAACTCATTCCGCCCCCGTCCAATCCAGGCTCGATCGGCCTCGACGAGCCCGGTGCTCTCGTTCGATGGGACCCCTGGGTCAGGTCAACGGTGGCGGTCACCGAGTTGACGCGCCACCTGACGTACCAGGTCGTTGGCGCTGACGGCTTCAAGGTCATTTACCGGGATTCGCCCGATCCGGCTGCTACGGGAGGAACGAAGGCCGTCCCCCTGGTCACCCTGACTCGACCCGACCAGGACTTCTTCGCAGGCCAACTCGCAAAAGTCCAGAGTTGGGCTGAACTGAGGGATGAGCGGGCCTTGGAGATTCTTGCCCAGATCGACAATCAGTTTGCGTTCATAGCTGCCGTGACAGGCCTCAACGTCGCGCGCAAGAAATGGACGACGGAATGGCTGATGGTGGCGATTCAATTCACAGTGGAAGTGGAACTGATGTTCAAGCATGCGTTCGCCTGCTATCGACCCGTGGATTTCTCACCGCAAGTCCAGCCGATCATCTCTACGCCGGGACATGGCACGTACCCCATGGGCCACGCGGCGCAGGCGTTT
Source organism: Variovorax davisae (assembly GCF_030316845.1). Classification (GTDB taxonomy): domain Bacteria; phylum Pseudomonadota; class Gammaproteobacteria; order Burkholderiales; family Burkholderiaceae_C; genus Variovorax; species Variovorax davisae. Next base: position 169,977 of record NZ_JASZYS010000015.1, on the reverse strand, counting down.
GCAGTCGTCGTTGCGCTCATGGGGTTGTTGAGAGTTCCGAATCCTCATCCGACCCGCACGCAGTTGCTCAGGCAGGCTCGCCGCATCAGCGTCAACCGCGTGGTCGCCGGAGTGCACTTTCCAGTCGATGCCCCTGCCGGGCAAATGCTCGGTCTGACGCTTGGGGAGTTTTTCCTTTGCATGAGCAAGGTGTCGATCGACGAGAACAACACCTTGGCTACCTGCCACGAAAGAACGTTTGCGCCGCCCACCACGCCGGGCTCAGCGGCCACATACGATTTTCTCGGAGACGGGCCGGATGTTCCGCAGGGCGGCACACAGGGGAGTGAGGTTGACGTGACCACGTCGGACTACCTGGAGAAACTCATGAGCCTTGCGCTCGCCGAGTGGGACCTTGCCTGAGGAAAGCAAGCCATGGACGCGCGATCCGCACTCCGTTCGGCGCTCGAGAAAAGCGACTTGTACTTCGACTGGGGGTACGACACGCGCTTCGAGTATTTCTTCAAGAGGCACGATTCGATTGGCGTGTTGATCCAGTGGAAGGATCAAGACAGCGCCCAAGAGGGCTTGGACAAAGTGACAGGACTGGACATCATTGTCCCTGGCATTTACTTGAGACGTGGCGAACGGAGAGCGGTCAAGACCCGGTTGTTCTGGGCCCTCACCGTTCCGAGGGCGCTCATCAGGCAATTCCTGGTCGCGGTTTCGACCCTGGCGGAGGTGATCGAACTCGCCGCCCCGGTCGCCAAGGTCGAGCGCGTGTACGCCAATCGATCCAAGGAAGTCTCCGGAGGAAAGGTACTTGCGGCGGTGCTGGACGATGGTTGTTCCTTCGCGAATGCGCGATTCCAGCAGGCGAACGGAACCCGCGTCGTCTGGCTTTGGAACCAGGACGACGAGGCTCGCGGCGCTCCATTGGCACCCCCGAACGGGCCGTCGAATGCAGCGAACTTTGGCTATGGCGGTCAATTTTCAAAAGCCGATCTCGACTTCATCCACCCGACCTCATTCAACACGCAGGACGAGGCTTACCGCGAGGCGGGCCTGATCGGGCTGCGACGCGCGGCCTCGCATGGGACGCATGTGATGGATCTGTTGGCCGGATCGGAGTCCTGGGAAATCGTCTTCGTGCAGTTTCCACGAAACTGCGTCGACGACCCCACCGGGCTCTGGCTCAAGCGCTTTGCATTCGAGGGCCTGCTCTATATCGTGGAGTGTGCGGGAAAGGCCACGAAAACGATCGTCGCCAACATCAGTTGGGGGCCTCAGACGGGGCCGCACGACGGATCGTCCCCCCTCGAAAAGGCGATCGACACGCTCGTCCTCGAACAGAAGGTCCACCACGCTGGGCGCACCCTCATCGTCTCGTTGCCTGCCGGAAATTCCTTCGGCTCCGATTCCCATGCTCGCATTGACTACTCGCATGGTGGCGAGGTCGACTGGATCGTTCCCCCGGATGGCGAGATTCCTGCTTTCATCGAGTTCAGGTGGCCGCCTGGTGTTTCGGTGAGCGACGCTCGTCTGCGCGTGGCGCCTCCTTCCGGACCCGCAATAGACGCTTCGCCTGTCAGGCAGTACGGCCCGAACAACACTTGGTGGGTCAAGCTCAAGGCCGTGGGTTCAGGCGTACGGGGACTGGTCGTCGTCCATCCCACCGGCGGCCCGGGGAATAGCGGCCATTGGGGCCCGCATGGACGATGGAGGATAGAGATCGACCCCACGCCCAGCGGTGTAGATGGCGCGGTCCACGTCTACGTGGCACGCGCCGACCACAACATGGGAGCCCGGCGCAAGGCGAAGGCAAGCCAGCTTACCGATGCGGCCCTCGAGAGCGGGCGCTACGTTGCACCGGCCCATCGCTACGATGAGGTGATCGATTCGGCAGTTCGTCGAAGCGGGACAATCAATGGGATCGGGACCGGAACGTCTACATATGTCGCTGCCGGGTATGTCGCGAAGCCACTCGAGAGTGCGCCCTATTCGTCGTCCGGGCCAACGCGGGGCACGGTCGAGAAACCCGACTATGCGTGCATGACCGACCGGTCCGCTGCCAGGCCTGGTGTCCGCGCAACTGGCGTTCGTTCCGGAACGACGACCGTGCTCGTCGGAACCAGCACGGCTGCGCCGCAGTTGGGCAGGAAACTCGCACACAACCTGAATCCGCCAGCCACCAAGCCCATTCCGTACCGCAAGGAGCGTGTGGGGAAAGGATGCCTGGACTGCGACCCTGCCTTGAACCCTCCGACTTGAACTGGTGATTCGGCGAAGACTCCCGATAGAGCGGCGCCAGGGTCGTGCACGCCGCGTGAATGGGGTGTTCGCCGCTCGCTCACGCGTGGAAAAAAAGCCCGCTTCCTCTCGGAGAACGGGCTCACTGTCAACAAAAACCCGACAAATCAGGTTTTTAGAACGGAATGTCGTCGTCCATGTCGTCGAAGCCCGACGACGACTTGGCCGGCGCCTGGCGCGGTGCCGGCGCGGGCGCACGGGGCGCCGCTGCCGGCGGACGCGAATAGCCGCCGCCACCACCGCCGCCACCCTGCGAGTACCCGCCGTCGTCGTCCCCGCCACCCGACGGACCGCCCTGGCCCTGGCGGCTGCCCAGCATCTGCATCTGGTCGACGCGGATGTCGGTGGCGTACTTCTCGACGCCGTCCTTGTCGTTGTACTTGCGCGTGCGGATCTGGCCTTCGACGTAGATCTGCGAGCCCTTGCGCAGGTACTGCGCGGCGATCTCGGCCAGCCGGCCGTTGAACACCAGCCGGTGCCACTCGGTGGCCTCGCGCATTTCGCCGCTCTGCTTGTCCTTCCACTTGTCGGTGGTGGCCAGGGTCACGTTGCAGACCTGGTCGCCGCTGGGAAAGGTACGGGTTTCGGGATCGCGTCCCAGGTTGCCGACGAGGATGACTTTGTTGACCGATGCCATGTGCACTGCCCCTGATGAATGGATGGAGGAGAAGGAAAAAGAGAACCGGAGATTGTGCCGCATGCGCCGGGCCGGGGTGCCGCCGCGGAATCGTCCGCGTTGGAAACCAGACGAAACCGCCTGCAGGCCAGAAAAGCGCCCAGGTCGTATCATGTCCGGTTGCCCAAAATCGACCGCCCCGTGAATCTCCCCCCCGAAGACGCCTACCTCGGCGCCGTGCTGGCGCAGCAGCGCATCAGCATCCGCGGCGCGCGCACGCACAACCTCAAGAACGTCGACCTCGACATTCCGCGCAACAAGCTGGTGGTGATCACCGGCCTGTCGGGCTCGGGCAAGTCGAGCCTGGCCTTCGACACGCTCTATGCCGAGGGTCAGCGGCGCTACGTCGAGAGCCTGTCGGCCTATGCGCGGCAGTTCCTGCAGCTGATGGACAAGCCCGACGTCGACATGATCGAGGGCCTGTCGCCGGCCATCAGCATCGAGCAGAAGGCGACCAGCCACAACCCGCGCTCGACCGTGGGCACGGTGACCGAGATCCACGACTACCTGCGCCTCCTGTACGCCCGCGCCGGCACGCCCTACTGCCCTGACCACCACCTGCCGCTGCAGGCGCAGACCGTGTCGCAGATGGTGGACGCCGTGATCGCCCTGCCCGAGGAGCCGCGCCTCATGATCCTGGCGCCGGTGGCGCGCGAGAAGAAGGGCGAGTTCCTGGAACTGTTCGCCGAGATGCAGGCCCAGGGCTACATCCGCTTCAGGGTCGACGGCCAGACCTTCGAATACAACGACCTGCCCAAGCTCAAGAAGACCGAGAAGCACGACATCGACGTGGTCATCGACCGCCTGCGCGCCCGCCCCGACATGCAGCAGCGCCTGGCCGAGAGCTTCGAGGCTGCGCTTCGGCTGGCCGACGGCCGCGCGATCGCGCTCGAGATGGACGCCCCCGCAGGCGAGCCCGAAGCGGCGCCGGCGCCGAAGCCGGCGCGCGAGCACCTGTTCAACGCCAAGTTCGCCTGCCCGATCTGCCACTATTCGCTGGCCGAGCTGGAGCCGCGGCTGTTCTCCTTCAACTCGCCGGTGGGCGCCTGCCCCAGCTGCGACGGCCTCGGGCATCGCGAGTTCTTCGACCCGGCGCGGGTGGTCGCCTTCCCGTCGCTGAGCCTCGCCAGCGGCGCGATCAAGGGCTGGGACCGGCGCAACGGCTACTACTTCAGCATGCTGGAGAGCGTGGCCAAGCACTACAAGTTCGACATCGACAAGCCCTTCGAGGAACTGCCCGCCTCGGTCCAGCAAGCCGTGCTGCACGGCTCGGCGCAGGAAGAGATCAAGTTCAGCTACGTCATGGACAGCGGCCAGCAGGCCGGCAAGAAGCTGGTGCGCAAGCACCCCTTCGAAGGGATCATCCCGAACATGGCGCGGCGCTACCGCGAAACCGACTCGGCGATGGTGCGCGAAGACCTCTCGCGCTTTCGCAACATGCAGCCCTGCCCCGACTGCGAAGGCAGCCGCCTGCGGCCCGAGGCGCGCAACGTGTTCCTGGTCGACGAGTCCGGCCCCGAGCCGAAGCGCATGGCGATCTACGAGATCAGCCGCGCCACGCTGCGCGACAGCCTGGCCTACTTCCAGCAGCTGCAGCTGCGCGGCGCCAAGGCCGAGATCGCCGACAAGGTGGTGCGCGAGGTCGGCCTCAGGCTCAAGTTCCTGAACGACGTCGGGCTCAACTACCTGAGCCTGGACCGCAGCGCCGAGACGCTGTCGGGCGGTGAAGCCCAACGGATCCGGCTGGCCTCGCAGATCGGCTCCGGACTGACGGGCGTGATGTACGTGCTCGACGAGCCCAGCATCGGCCTGCACCAGCGCGACAACGACAGGCTGATCGGCACCTTGCGCCATCTGCGCGACATCGGCAACAGCGTGATCGTGGTCGAGCACGACGAGGACATGATCCATGCCGCCGACCACGTGATCGACATGGGGCCGGGCGCCGGCATCCATGGCGGCCGGGTGATGGCGCAGGGCACCTACGCCGAGGTCGCAGGCAACGCCGACTCGCTGACCGGCCAGTACCTCTCGGGCGCGAAGAAGATCGAAGTGCCGGCACGGCGCACGCCCTGGCTGCCGGTGGTGGCGACACGGGCCTTCCACGAGGGCAAGAAGCCCCCGCGCTTTCCGCCCAGCCCGGCGGCCGAGCGGCGCGCGGCGCGCGAGGCGGCGCACCTGGCCTCGCAGTCAGACCTGCAGGAGATCCGCGTCATCGGCGCCAGCGGCAACAACCTGCAGGACGTCAGCGTCGCCTTCCCGGTCGGCCTGCTGACCTGCGTGACAGGCGTCTCGGGCTCGGGCAAGTCGACGCTGGTCAACGACACGCTCTACAGCGCGGTCGCACGCACCCTGTACCGCGCGCACGAGGAGCCGGCCGCGCACGAGGCGATCGAGGGCATCGAGTACTTCGACAAGGTGATCAACGTCGACCAGTCGCCGATCGGCCGCACGCCGCGCAGCAACCCGGCCACCTACACCGGCCTGTTCACGCCGATCCGCGAGCTGATGGCCGAGACCAACACCGCGCGCGAGCGCGGCTACGGGCCGGGCCGCTTCAGCTTCAACGTCGCGGGCGGCCGCTGCGAGGCCTGCCAGGGCGACGGCGTGGTCAAGGTCGAGATGCACTTCCTGCCCGACGTCTACGTGCCCTGCGAGGTCTGCCACGGCCAGCGCTACAACCGCGAGACGCTGGAGGTGCTCTACAAGGGCCGCAACATCGCGCAGATCCTCGACATGACGGTCGAGACCGCGCACGACTTCCTGAAGGCGGTGCCGACCATCGAGCGCAAGCTGCGCACCCTGCTCGACGTCGGCCTCAGCTACATCAAGCTCGGCCAGTCGGCGACCACGCTGTCGGGCGGTGAGGCGCAGCGCGTCAAGCTGGCGCTCGAACTCAGCAAGCGCGACACCGGCCGCACGCTCTACATCCTGGACGAGCCGACCACCGGGCTGCACTTCGCCGACATCGAATTGCTGCTGAAGGTGCTGCACCAGCTGCGCGATGCCGGCAACACGATCGTGGTGATCGAGCACAACCTCGACGTCATCAAGACCGCCGACTGGGTGATCGACATGGGGCCGGAGGGGGGCGCCGGCGGCGGCACCGTGGTGGGTGTCGGCACGCCGGAGGACATCGCCGCCAACGAGGCCAGCCACACCGGGCGCTATCTCAAGCGCCTGCTGAACTAGTCGGCGTAGGCCCAGAGGTCGACCAGCTGCGATCCGTTGTCGGCCAGCAGCCGGAACTTCGCGGGGGCGTAGTCGGTGTCGACCGCGAGCACGCCCGTGGCCGCGGCGGGCAGGCCGCCGCAGGCCTCGGTGCTGGCCGCCAGGCCGAGCTTCAGCGTGTTCGGCAGCACGCCCGGCGACAGCTTGCCGGACAGCTTGCAGGCCGAACTGCCGGCCGTGATGGCGCCGTCGGCCGCCACGCTGAAGTCGGCCATCACGCCTGCGCTCGTCTGCACCCGGTAGTGCCCGGCCAGTTGCGCGAGCTCGACGCCGGCAGCGGCGACCGCGTTGCTCTGCAGCAGGGTCACGCTCACGTCCTTGTCGGCGGTCGGCACGCCGACCCAGGCACCGCCCGCCTCGCGCCGGTAGCTCTGCCTGGCCCGGTCGTCGCTGTCGCCGAACACCAGCAGTCGGCTGCCGTCCGCCGCGGCGTAGTACTTGCCGACGGTGGGCGCGCTCGCATCGCCGCTGCTGACCACATAGCTGCCGGTGGCCAGGTCGTCGACGCTCACCTTCGGCGTGGCGCCGGTGCCCGTCGAGGGCGTCGTCGACGCGGGTGCGCCGGCCGCGGGCACGAAGCCGTTGCCGCCGCCGCCACCGCAGGCCGCCAGCAGCAGCGCCGCGGCGCAGACGGAGGTCCATCCGAACTTGCGATTCATGCTGCGCATCTCACTGGCCCAGCAGGTCGCGCAGGCGCAGGCGCAGCCACTGCTGGCCGGCCGGACGGTGGTCGAAGCCGACCTGCATCGCCGTGACCGAGACCTTGGTCTTCGACACCAGTGCCTCGTCCTCCGCCTGCGCGGCGGTGGCGGCCGTGCCGGCGGCGCCGCCGATGCCGTAGGCGCCCGGCGTGTTGTTGAACTTCAGGACGTACTGCTCGTAGCTGCCGTGGCGCGAGAAGGCCCAGGCCAGCCCCGGGGTCGGTGCATTGGGAAAGTTGACGTTCAGCGCCACGCCGTCGGGCAGCAGCGGGCCGCTGCCGGCCTTGGCCTGCAGTTCCTTCACGAGCTTGACCGACAGCTGGGCCACCACGGGCGAGTAGACATTGGCCAGGCCGGTGTTGTCGGCGGTGTCGGCGCCGGCGCTCAGGGCGATGGCCGGCAGGCCGCGGCCGGCGGCGAACTGGGCATTGCCCACGGTGCCGGAGCTGTTCACGACATGGCCGGTGTTCTGTCCTTCGTTGGGGCCCGACAGCACCAGGTCGGGGTTCTTGCCCCAGCGGGCCTTGGCCAGCACGTCGAGGCCGTACATCGTGGCCATCACCGGCGTGCCATGCACGTAGTTGTAGTCGCCGCCGGTGTAGCCGGCCTTGGTGAACGGTCCCACGGCCGGCGCGCCGGTGGCGGCGGCGCCGTTGTGGCAGCCGCCTTCGGCATCGACCTGCGTCTTGTCGTTGTCGGGGATGATCGTGCTGGTGCTGTACATCACGATCGCCGCACCGCGGCCGCTCTGCCCGGTGCACGGCACCGACACGATGACGTCGTGGCCGTCGGCCTTGAGCGCCTCGTAGAGGGCCTTGAGGTTGCTGGTCAGGCCGTCGTCGTTGGACAGCAGGATGTTGAGGGCGAAGGCCGGACTGGCCAGGCCGAGCAGGGCCGCGGTGGCGGCAAGGCGAAGTTTCATGGGAGAAGGAGGTTCGTGCGGGAGTGCCCGCATCGCCGTTGATGCGAAGACGCCGCGCATCTTGCCCACGCCAGGTGACGGTCCCGTGACATGGCCGGCGCCATGACCTGCCAGGTCATCGACGCCGCGCAGGCGCCGCGCGACATTGGAGGCCAGCCGGGGCCAGGGTGGCACCGGCAGCCACCAGGCCGAACCTCCCAGGCCAACGAAAGCGCACCATGACCGGCTTCGACATCCTCCCCCTCGCAGTGGCCCTTCTCATCGGCATCGCCGCCGTGGGTTCGTGCATCGGCATCGGCATCGTGGGTGCGAAGCTGCTGGAAGGCACGGCGCGGCAGCCCGAGCTCAAGGACACGCTGCAGACGCTGTTCTTCCTGATCGCCGGCGTCACCGACGGCGCCTTCATCATCGCCACCGGCATCGGCCTGTGGTTCGCGACCGCCAACCCGTTCCGGTAGCGGCCCCGGCGCCGTCAGCGCTGGCCGATGCGGGCGTCGCCGAACAAGGCCTTCAGCTCGCGCGGCTGCGAACGCCAGTACTGCGGCGGCGCCTCGACCTGGGCGCCGAGCTCGGCGGCGGCGCGCCAGGGCCAGTGCGGCTCGAACAGGATGGCGCGGGCCAGCGCCACCAGGTCGGACTGCCCGGCCGCGACGATGGCTTCGGCCTGCCGCGGCTCGGTGACCAGGCCGACCGCGATCACCGGCACATCGACCGCGGCGCGGATGCGCTCGGCCAGCGGCACCTGGTAGCCGGGGCCGACCGGAATCTTCTGCTGCGGCGAGACGCCGCCCGACGACACATGGACGAAGCTGCAGCCGCGCTGCGCCAGCGCCTGGGCGAAGGCGATGCTCTGCTCGACGTCCCACCCGCCCTCGACCCAGTCGGTGGCCGAGATCCGGACCCCGACCGGCATGCGCTGCGGCACGGCCGCGCGCACGGCCTCGAAGACCTCGAGCGGAAAGCGCATGCGCTTCTCGGGCGAGCCGCCGAAATCGTCCTCGCGGCGATTCGCGATCGGCGACAGGAACTGGTGCAGCAGGTAGCCGTGCGCCGCGTGCAGCTCGATGGCATCGAGCCCGAGCGCATCGGCGCGCTGCGCCGCCCGCACGAAGGCCGCCTTGACGCGCGCCAGCCCGTCGGCATCGAGCGCCGCGGGTGGGGGCTCGCCGGGTGCGTGCGGCAGGGCCGAAGGCGCGACCGTCTGCCAGGCGCCCTGCGCCGACGCCAGGCACTGGCCGCCGTCCCACGGCACATGGCTGGACGCCTTGCGCCCCGCATGGCCGAGCTGGATCGCCACCGGGATGCGCGAATGCCGCCGGACGGCCGCCAGCACCCGCGCCAACGCCGCCTGGTTGGCGTCGCTGTAGAGGCCGAGGTCGCCGAGCGTGATGCGCCCCGGCGCCTCGACCGCGGTCGCCTCGATGATCAAGAGCCCGGCGCCCGACAGCGCGAGTTGCCCGAGATGGATCAGGTGCCAGTCGGCCGCATTGCCGTCCTCGGCCGAGTACTGGCACATCGGCGCGATCACGATGCGGTTGCGCAGCGCCAGCGGGCCGAGCGCGAAAGGGGAGAACAAGGCGCTCATGGGCTTTCGGGGCGCCGCACCCGCAGCATCCCCTCCTGGGCGGTGGACGCGACCAGCCGGCCGTCGCGCGCGAAGATGCTGCCGCGGCACAGGCCGCGGGCCCCGCTCGCGCTCGGCGAGTCGAGGCTGTACAGCAGCCAGTCGTCGAGCCGGAAGTCGCGATGGAACCACATCGCGTGGTCCAGGCTCGCGGGCCGCACCTGGCCGCTCATGAAGCTGAGCCCGTGGGGCCGCATGGCCGCGCCGAGCAGGCCGTGGTCCGAGGCATAGGCCAGCAGCGCGCGGTGCAGGTTCGGGTCGTCGGGCAGCGGCGCGATGGCGCGCATCCAGAGCGCGCTCTCGGCGGGCCGCACCTCGGGCGCGAGGAGGTCGTCGGGGTCGACCCGGCGGTACTCGAGGCCGTGCGGCGCCACGCCCTTGTCGCGCCAGCGTTCGGGCAGGCGCTCGCCCATCGCGATGCGCTGCTCGAGTTCGCTCGCCAGGCCCTCCGGGCCGGCCGCGGCGGGCATCGGCAACTGGTGCTCGATGCCGTCGTCGACGGTCTGGAACGAGGCCGACATCTCGAAGATGATGCGCTCGCCCTGGCGCGCCACCACGTGGCGGGTGGTGAAGCTGCGGCCGTCGCGCACGCGGTCGACCGCATACTCGATCGGCGCGTGCTCGCCGGGCAACAGGAAGTAGGCGTGCATCGAGTGGGCCGGCCGGTCGGCCTCGACCGTGCGGCTGGCGGCCATCAGGGCCTGGCCCAGCACCTGGCCGCCGAAGACGGCGGGGGTTCCGATGTCTTCGCTCTGGGCCAGGAAGCGGTCGTTGCCCAGGGTTTCCAGGCGCATCAGCGCGACCAGGTCGGCGACGACGCGGGCGGCGGTGGAAGGATCAATCATCGGGGAGGCGGGAAAATGGGAGCTTGCCACGATAGCAAAGACCGGGCCGCCGCGCTGTCTCGCGGCTGTCAGCCGACCTTCAGCGGTCCAGGTCGGCGCCGTCGGCCGCGAGCTGGCGCTGCAGCGCCGGCACCTCGACCTCGGCGAAGCGGCCGGCGCCGAGCGCCGCCGCGGCCGTGCCCGCGGCCTGTCCCATCACGAAGCAGCCGCCGCTGGCGCGCGCCGCCGACTGGCCCTCGTGGGTCATCGAGGCGCAGCGGCCGGCCACCAGCAGGTTGTCGACTCCGCGCGGCACCAGCATGCGCCAGGGCAGCTGGTTGAAGGTGCGCCGCGGGTCGCGCGGGAAAGCCCACTCGATGCGGCCCGCCGCGTGCACCTCCATCGGCCAGGCGTTGATGCCGATGCTGTCGTCGAAGCGCGCCGACGACAGGATGTCCTCGCCGGTCAGCGCGTACAGCCCCTCGATGCGCCGGGTCTCGCGGATCCCGACCTGGGGCGCGATCTCGACGATGGCCGACTGCTCGAAGCCCGGCACCTCGGCCTTCAGGAAGCGGAAGAACTCGCCGATCTGGCGCCGGCCCTCGACCTCGCCGTCGCTGAGCTGGCGGGCATCGACGCCGTTCATCGCGCCGCCTTCGGCATTGCGGATCTGCGTCACGTTGGCGCGCCATTCGCGTGGATCGATCTGCGGTCGCAGGATCGCGCCCTCGCGCGGGAAGCGGTAGGCGCTCGGGTCGCGCTCGCGCGCCTGCTGCATCAGGTCGTTGATGGCCTTGAATTCGCCCACTGCGGCCAGCGCGCGCGCCGCCTCGACATGGCCGACCCGGAACATGGTCGAGGGGAACAGGCCGCTGCCGCGGCCATCACCGACCGCGAAGGGCACGCCGGCGAAGGCGGCGACATCGGCATCGCCGCTGCCGTCGACGAAGGCATTGGCGCGGATCGCCTGGCGGCCCGACTTGGTCTCGACCACCAGCGCGGCGATACGCGCGCCGTCCATCACGACCGCAGCGGCCAGCGCATGGAACAGCAGCTGCACGCCGGCGTCCAGCAGCAGCTGGTCGGCCGCGCACTTGTAGACCGAGGTGTCGTAGGAGCGCACGCGGATGCGGCCCTGCATGCCGTCCTGCGGCTGGTTGAGGCCGCCCAGGGCGCCGATGCGCGCCAGCAGGTCGTCGGCCACGCCATGCACCAGCTGGGTCATCTCGCCGTCGCGCCGGCCGTAGAGGCCGGCGAAGTTGGTGACGCCGCCGGCGGTGCCCATGCCGCCGAGGAAGCCGTAGCGCTCGACCAGCAAGGTGCGGGCGCCATGGCGCGCCGCGCTCACCGAGGCAGCGATGCCGGCCGGCCCGCCGCCGACCACGACGACGTCGTACTCGCCGAAGACCGGCAGCGTGCGTTGCGGTTCGACGACGGCCTGGCTCACTGGAGCTTGATTCCGTTGGTCGAGATGATCTTGGTCATGATGGCTGCTTCTTCCTTCACCCGCGTGCGCATGCCGTCGGGCGAGGTGCCGACCGCCTGCCAGCCCTGCTCGAACAGCTTCTGGCGCACGTCGGGCGACTTCATGATGGTCGCCAGTTCCTTCGTGATGCGGTCCTGCGCCGTCTTCGACAGGCTGGCCGGGCCGACCAGCGCGGTCCAGACTTCGAGGCTGAAGTCGCGCACGCCCGCGTCCGCCAGCGCCGGCACGTCGGGCGCCAGCGTGCTGCGTCCGCTGGTCAGGCCGACCGCCTTGACCTTGCCGGCCTTGACCTGCGGCAGCGCCACGCCGGGCGGGATCAGCGCCATCTGGATCTGGTTGCCGATCAGGTCGGTCATGACCTGCGGGTTGCCCTGGTAGGGCACGTGCTCGGCCTTCAGGCCCGGCACCTTGCTCTTGAGCAACTCCATGCCGAGGTGCCCCACCGAGCCGACGCCGACCGAGCCGTAGCTCCACTTGTCGCCGCCCTTGCGCGCGGCGTCGAAGAAGGCGGCGCCGGTCGGCAGGCTCGCCTGGCCCACCAGCACCAGCGGCGCGGTGGCGATCAGCGACAGGTAGGTGAAGTCCTTGCCCGGGTCGTAGGGCAGCTTCGGGTACAGCATCTTCGACGAGGTCAGGTTGCCGTTGATGACGATCCCCAGCGTGTGGTCGTCGCTCGCCTTGGCCACCTGGTCGGCCGCGATGTTGCCCGAGGCGCCCGGCTTGTTGTCGACCACCACCGGCTGGCCGAGCGCCTTGGACAGCGGCTCGGCGATGGTGCGGGCCGCGATGTCGGGCGTCGAGCCGCCGGGAAAGCCGACGATCAGCCGGATCGGCTTGGTCGGCCAGGCCGCGCCCTGCGCCGAGGCGGCGAACGGCAGGGCGGCGGTGGCGATGCCGCAGGCGGCAGCGATCAGGAGGGCTCTCTGGGTGGGATGCATGGCGGAAGGAGGAAGGAGGAACGAACGAGAACCCGAGGATAGCCCGCTCTTGTAACGAGACGTCATTCGAGGCTGATGTTGCCGCGTCGCACCAGATCGCCGTAGATCCTCGACTTGGCTTCGGCGTTGCGCTCGATCTCCTCGGGCGACCAGGCCAGCGGCTCGAACGCGAAGGTGTCGAAGCGGGCCCGGATCTCGGGGTCGGCGATGACCTTGGCGACGTCGGCGTTGATCCGGGCCCGGATCGCGGCCGGCACGCCCTTGGGCGTCAGCAGCGAGACGAAGGAATTCACCTCCAGCCCGGCCGGGCCGCCGGATTCGGCCATGGTGGGCACGTCGGGCATCTGCGGGATGCGCCGGGGCGCCGCGATCGCGATGTAGCGCAGCTTGCCGGCCTTGTAGATGCCCTGGCTCGACGGCAGGCTGGCGAAGCTCCACGCCACCTCGCCCGAGCCCACGTTGGCGAACAGCTGCGAGACCTCTCGGTAGGGCACGTGCTGCATGTGGGTGCCGGTCAGCGCCTCCAGCTGCTGGCCGCCCAGGTGGCCCGGACTGCCGACACCCCACGAGCCGTAGCTGACCTGGCCCGGCTGGGCCTTGGCGGCGGCCACCAGGTCGCCCATGGTCTTCCACTTCGAGTCGGTCGGCACGGCGACGAAGAACGGCGTGCGGAACAGCGAGGCCACCGGGTCGAAATGCTGCAGGGTCACGAAGTTGCGCGACTTGTACAAGTGCGGCAGGGCGGCGATGTGCTCGCTGTCGAGCTGCAGCAGCGTGTAGCCGTCGGGCGCGGCGCGCCTGGCCTGCTCGATCGCGATGAAGCCGCCGCCGCCGGGCTTGTTGTCGACCAGCACGCGCTGGTTCCAGAGCCGGCCGAGCTTGTCGGAGACCAGCCGCAGCACCGCATCGGGCCCGCTGCCGGCGGCGAAGGGCGTGACGATGGTCACCGGCTTGCTCGGGAAGTCCGCGGCCGGCGCCTGCGCGGCCACCGGGATGGACAGCAGGGCCGCGGCGCCGGCGGCGATCAACGACAGGAGGGATTTCATTCGGTTTGTCTCGCGATTGTTAAAACATGCCGGCGCCTTTGTATCAGGTCGCCGTGGCACGCGCGTCGTCCAGGCACAGCGCGGGGCGCCAGCCGTAGAGCCATTCGACCGCGTCGTAGAAGCGTTCGGGCGTGCGGCCGGTCCAGAGGCCGTTGCGCACCAGCCGCTCGACGCCCTTGGCGTGGTAGATCCGCCCCATCTCGCGCACCGACAGCACGACACGTGCCGTGCGCGCCACCCGGGCCGAGGCATAGAGCCGGAAGCCGGCATCGAGGTCGAAGTCGCAGGCCTCGACCGCGGCGCCGAGCGTGACCGCGTCTTCCAGCGCCATGCAGGCACCCTGCGCGAGGTACTGCATCATCGGATGCGCGGCATCGCCCAGCAGGGTCGCGCAGCCTTCGCTCCAGCGGGCGACCGGTTCGCGGTCGGCGGTGCTCCAGCGCCGCCACGAGGTCGGCCGGTCGAGCAGCTGGCGCGGGCGCGCATGCACGCCCTCGAAGTACGACATCACCTCGGCCTTGCTGCCGTCGCTCACGCCCCATTCCTCGCGCTCGCGGCTGTGGAAGGTGACGACCAGGTTGTATTGCTCGCCCTGGCGCAGCGGGTAGTGCACCAGGTGGCAGTCGGGGCCGGCCCAGACCACGGGCGCGTTCCAGCGCAGGTCCTCGGGCATGTCGGCCGCCGGCACGACGGCGCGGTAGACCACGTGGCCCGAGACCCGCGGCGCATCACCGACCAGCCGGGCACGCACCACCGACTTCACGCCGTCGCAGCCGACGATGGCGTCGGCTGCGAAGCGGCGGCCGTCGCGCGTGACCGCCGTCGCCCCGCGCGCGCCGAGATCCAGTGCCTCGACCTGGGCCCCGGTGTGGACGCGGATCAGCGGCTGCTGCTTCACGGCCGCATGGAGCGCGCCGTGCAGGTCGGCCCGGTGGCTCACGGCGTACGGGTTGCGAAAGCGGGCGCGGAAGGCCTCGCCGACCGGCACCGACGCGACCTCGCTGCAGTCGACCGCGTCCATCATCACCAGCCGCTCGCTGAAGACCGCGCTGCGCCGCACCGCCTCGCCCACCCCGAGGGCGTCGAGCGCCGCGAAGGCGTTGGGCCCGAGCTGCAGGCCGGCGCCGATCTCGCCGATGGCGGCGCTCTGCTCCAGCAGGTCGACGCCGAGGCCCAGGCGCGCCAGCGCCAGCGCGGCCGCCATGCCGCCGATGCCGCCGCCGACCAGCAGCACGGAGGGCTTGTTCCCGGTTGCCATGATGTTCACCTTCTGCAAGGTCATTCGACCCGCACCGAGATCGGCTCCAGGCCGTCGACGCGCACGCACATCGTCTGGCCGCGCTGCACCGTGCCCACGCCCTCCGGCGTGCCGGTGAAGATCAGGTCGCCCGGCTGCAGCGCGAACAGCGTCGACAGGTTGGCGATGACCTCGCCGACCGACCAGATCAGGTGGCGGATGTCGCTCTGCTGGCGCGGTACGCCGTCGACCTCGAGCGTGATCGCGCCGGTTGTCAGCTCGCCCATCGCGGCGCGCGGGCGCAGCACGCCCACCGGGGCCGAGAAGTCGAAGGCCTTGCCGATCTCCCATGGCCGGCCCTGCTCGCGCATCTTCATCTGCAGGTCGCGCCGGGTCATGTCGAGGCCGGCCGCGTAGCCGTAGATGTGGCGATGCGCGTCGTCGACCGCGATGTCGCGGCCGCCCTCGCCGATCGCCACCACCAGCTCGGCCTCGTAGTGGTAGTTGGCGGTCTGCGCCGGGTAGGGAATGGCGACGGTGGTGCCGGCCGCCACCGGCACCACCGAGGCGTCGTCGTTCGGCTTGCAGAAGAAGAAGGGGGGTTCGCGGTCGGGGTCGAAGCCCATTTCGCGCGCATGGGCGGCGTAGTTGCGGCCGACGCAGTAGACGCGGCGCACCGGGAACAACGCGGCCGAGCCGGCCACGGGGAGGCCGACGATGGCCGGGGGAGGAAGGACGAAGGACATGGGGGCTCCTGCCGCAGGCGGCGGCGATGGGGATCAAGGGGAATGGCTGCGCGGGGCAGCCCGGAATTCAGGCGTCGTCGAGGAAGGCTTCGCGCAGCACGCCGATGGCCTGCTGGACCGGGCGGTCGGAGAAGCTGAACAACACGGTCTCTTCGCCGGCCGCCAGGCGCAGCGGCGCCCAGGAAGGCACGACGAAAGTGTCGCGCGGGCCGAAGCTGAAGCGCTGGCCGCCGATCTCGGCCGTGCCCTGGCCTTCGACCACGCTGTAGACGGCGCCATCGGTGGCGCGGTGCGCCTTGCCGCTGAAGCCGGCCGGCAGCAGCTGCAGGTTCGTCGCGATGGTGGGCATCGGCGAGCCGCCGGTCAGCGGGTTGATGTAGCGCAGCTTGTGGCCCAGCCAGGCATCGGGTGCCTCCTGCTTCTGCAGCTGGGCCAGCGCCTCGCGGCTGCGCGCATAGGGGTAGTTGAAGATCGGCGAGGTGGGCGAGGCATGGTCATGCCGCACCGGCACCATGTTGTGGCCGAAGCGCGCCAGGCTGTGGCCCTCGGGCCGCGCCACCTGCTGCATGCGGGCGTCGTCGTTCTCGGCGAAGCCGGCGTCGAAGAAGCGGATCATCGGGATGTCGAGCCCGTCGAGCCAGACCACCGGCTCGCTCGCGCCCGCGATGCCCTCGTTGCCGTGGTCGTGCCAGGCCCACGAGGGGGTGATGATGAAGTCGCCCGGATGCATCGTGGTGCGCTCGCCGCCGACCGTGGTGTAGGCGCCCTTGCCGTCGACGATGAAGCGCAGCGCCGACTGCACGTGGCGGTGCGAGGGCGCCACCTCGCCCGGCATGATCAGCTGCAGGCCGGCATAGAGCGACTGGGTGATCGAGGAGCGGCCCGGGATCGCCGGGTTCTCGAGCACCAGCACCCGGCGCACCGCCTCTTCGGCGGTGATCAGCGCGGCCGACTCCATCACCAGCGGCCGGATTTCGTCGTAGCGCCAGAGCGCCGGCACGCAGGGCGTCTGCGGCTCGCGCGGCACCAGCGCATGCAGCGACTCCCACAGCGGGGTCAGGTTCAGCGGACGGATGCGCTCGTAGTAGGCGCGGCGGTCGTTCATGGGGCGTGTCTCCTGGCGTCGGGGCGCCGATGGAGCGGATTGTTGGCTCCGACCACTATTTGTTCAAGCCTTGCAGCCAATACTTCGAATAGCGTTTTTGGATAATGCGCGCTTTGATCCGAATCAAGCCGCATGTCCAAACTCGATCTCGAATGGCTGGCCGTGTTCGACGAGGTCTACAAGACCGGCAGCGTGTCCAAGGCGGCCGAGCGGCTCGGCATGGCGCAGGCGGCTGCCAGCACCATGCTCAACAAGCTGCGCGCCCATTTCGACGACCGGCTGTTCGCCCGCACCGCCCAGGGCATGCAGCCCACGCCCTATGCCCAGCGGCTGGCGGTCCATGTGCGCGAGGTGCTGGCCCAGCTCGAGCAGGCGCGCGGCAGCCGCGGCGGCTTCGTGCCCGCCGAGGCGCGGCGCAGCTTCCGCATCTGCATGACGGACATCAGCGAGGTGGTGCTGCTCCCGGGCCTGATCGACCACCTGCGGCGCCAGGCGCCGGGGGTGCAGCTGGAGACCGAGATCATCTCGGTCGACAGCGGCCGCCGGCTGGAAGACGGCGAGGTCGACCTGGCGGTCGGCTTCATGCCGCAGCTCGACGCCGGCTTCTACCAGCAGACGCTGTTCATGCAGAACTTCGTCTGCCTGGCGGCGCGCAACCACCCGCGCATCGGCGCCCGGCTCACGCGGCGCCGCTTCGAGGCCGAGGCGCATGCGGTGATCGCCTCGTCGGGCACCGGCCACGCGATCGTCGACAAGACCCTCGCCCGGCTCGGGCTGGAGCGCCAGGTGGTGGTGCGGCTGTCGAGCTTCCTGAGCGTGGCGCGGATCGTGGCACAGACCGAGCTGATCGTGATCGTGCCGCGGATCCTCGGCGAAGTGCTGGCGACGCAGGAGCCGGTGCGGGTGCTGGAGCCGCCCTTCGTGCTGCCGCCCTACGCCGTCAAGCAGCATTGGCACGAGCGCTTCCATGCCGACGCCGGCAACATGTGGCTGCGGCGCACCGTGGCCCAGCTGTTCGCGCCCCGAAACACCGCGGCGCTCGCATAATCGGCGTCCTCGATCCACTCCTCGTCCAGGCCATCCATGTCGTCCATCACCCTGCGCTTCCTGGCCGAACCCAGCACCGTCAACTTCGGCGGCAAGGTCCACGGCGGCACCGTCATGAAATGGATCGACGAAGCCGGCTATGCCTGCGCGACCAGCTGGTCCAAGCGCTATTGCGTCACGGTCTTCATCGGCAGCATCCGCTTCCATCGCCCGATCATGATCGGCGACCTGGTCGAGGTCGAGGCCCGCCTCGCCTACACCGGCAACAGCAGCATGAACATCTCGGTCGAGGTGCGCAGCGGCGACATGAAGGGCGGCGAAATGCACAAGACCACCGAGTGCCTGGTGGTCTTCGTCTCGGTCGACTCCCACGGCCGCACCCTGCCGGTCGACAGCTTCACGCCCGGCACGCCGGGCGAGATGGCGCTGGCCGAGCGGGCCCGCCTGCACCTGGAAGCCACCCGGGCGGCGACCGGCGCCTAGCGCGGCATCAACTGGTAGTAGTCGAAGCCGTTGCTGCGCCCGCCCAGGCAGGTGGCCAGCGTGTCTTCGACCTCGCGCCATAGCGCCAGCCGGTTGCGCCACTTGCGCACGCTGTGGCCCTCGTCGGCAAAGGTCATGTACTGCACCGGCCGCCCCAGCCGCTTCAGTTCGGCCACCACGTCGTCGGAGTCCTGCCGCAGCACGCGAACGTCGTTGCTGCCGTGGATCACCAGCAGCGGCGCCGTGATGCGGTCGATCTGCGAGATCGGCGAATTGGCCAGCATCGCGGCCCGCTCATCGGGCTTGGCGACGTCGCCGTAGGTCATCGCGAAGTAGTGGCGGTTGCGCCAGAACGGCGGCCAGCTCTCGATCACCCGCGGCCAGTTGGCGACGCCGACGACGTCGATGCCGCAGCGGTAGTCGTGCGGCTTCTGGATCAGCTGCGCCAGCACCGAGAAGCCGCCGAAGCTGGCGCCGAAGACCGCCATGCGCTGCCGATCCGCGATGCCCTGGTCGATCGCCCACTGCACGCCCTCGGCGATGTCGCGCTGCATCCGTCCGTTGTATTCGTGCGCGCCGGCCAGCATGAAGGCGCGGCCGTAGCCGGTCGAGCCCCGGTAGTTGATCTTCAGCACCGCATAGCCCCGGTTGGCCAGCATCTGGGTGGTGGTGTAGCCCGCGGGCTGCCAGTCGTCGCGCGCCCAGGGTCCGCCGTGGATGTCGACCACCAGCGGCGCAGGCCCCTGCACGCCGCGCGGCCGCACCACGTAGCCATGCACCGTGAGGCCGTCGGAAGTCTTGAAGGCGAACGGCTCCATCGGCGCGAACAGGCCCGGGTCGGGCTTGCGCGGCGGGGTCAGGCGCGTCAGCTGTCCGGTCGGGCGGTCGAGCAGCATCTCGACCGACTCGTCGCCGGTCACGGCGCGCAGCACCAGCCGGCCGGCATCCTCGGCGCTGCTCGACGGCCGCGTGAGCACCGGCTCGGCGTCGAGCCAGCCCCGGCTGCGCGCCGTCGCGACCGCCTGCGCCACCTCGGCGCCGAGCGCCGCATCGAGGTAGACGAAGCGCGGCCGCCCGGCTTCCATCGCATAGCCGTAGGGCGCGCCGCGCAGCGGCGGGTACTGGGCATAGTCCAGGTCGACCTCGGCATCCTCGGCCAGCACGCGCTCGCGCCCGCTGGCCAGGTCGATCTCCACCAGGGCCCCCTTGTCGCGCCCCATGTTGGTCATGGCCCAGAGGCGGCCGGCCTCCGGGTCGATGCGGTGCGGCCAGAAGAAGTCGAAGGCCTTGACGGTGCGCAGCAGGCGCCAGGAGCCGTCGGCGTTGCGCAACTCGACCGCCACGTCCGAGCCGTCGACGCTGCCGAGCTGGCGGGTCCGGCCGGCCAGCTGCCGGTCGGTGCCGATGAACCAGGCCAGCACACGGCCATCGGCTTCGCTGCGCGCGACCTCCCGGATGGTGCGGGTGGCGGCGTCGGCCTCGAACAGGTCCATGCTGCTGCGGTCGCGCCCGTTGTTCGAGAAGTAGAAGCGCGCGCTGCCCGGCGCGCCACGGGCCACGTAGGCCGAGCGCACGCCGGGCCATGGCGTGACGGCCCAGGGCCTGGCCGCGGGGTTCTCGCTGTCGAGCACGAACAGCTGCGTGTTCTCGTCGCCGCTGAAGTCCTTCAGGTAGGCGATGTGCCGGCTGTCGGGCAGCCACGAATAGGTCGGCCCGGAGACGCCGGGCCGCGCCAGCGTGCCGGTGGCGAAGGTCTTCACGCCGGGGCCCGACAGCACTGCCGCATCGGTGGTCGCCCGCACCGCCAGCCCGATGTCGGTGCCCACGGTCCGGGCCCACAGCAGCCGGCTGCCATCGGGCGACAGCGCGTGGCCGTCGACATAGTCGATGTTGGCGACGAAGCGCCGCATCGGCACCAGCGGCGGCAGCGCGCCGCCCTGCTGTGCCGCGGCCAGCGCCGGATCGGTGGGCGCGGTCGAACAGGCGGCCAGCGCCAGGGCGGCCGAAGCGGCGGCCATGGCGGCCAGCCTGCGCATTGCTATCCCCATGGACGGTCTCCCTCGTCGGTGTCGGTTCTTGTGCGCCGACATTGTCGCGGCGCGAACCTTTGGCAAAGCCAAAGGCAGGCCCATGCACAATCGCCGCCGTGCACCTCCTGCTGATCGAAGACGACCTCGACCTGGGTCGCGCCCTGCAAGCCGCACTGAAGGTCGACGGCCTCAGCAGCGAATGGCATCGGCGCGCGGCCGACGCGCCGCGCACCCTCGACGGTGCGGTCTTCGACTGCGTGCTGCTCGACCTCAGCCTGCCCGACGGCAGCGGCTTCGAACTGCTGGCGCGCTGGCGCCGGGAAGGCTCCCTGCTGCCGGTGATCGTGATCACCGCACGCTCGGCGGTCGAGGACCGGCTGGCCGGCCTCGACGGCGGCGCCGACGATTTCGTCATCAAGCCCTTCGCCACCGCCGAGCTGATCTCGCGCATCCGCGCCGTGCTGCGCCGCTCGGCGCGCCAGGCCAGCGATTGGACCCTCGGCGCGCTGACGATCGAGCCGAGGCGCCATCGCAGCGCCCTGAACGGCGAATCGCTGGACCTCTCGCCGCGCGAGTTCCGCCTGCTGCTGGAACTGGCGCGCGAGCCCGGCGCCGTGGTCGCCAAGGGCGTGCTGGCGCGCAAGCTCGAGCCGCTGGGCGAAGCGCTGGATTTCGCCACGGTCGAAGTCCACGTGTCGAACCTGCGGCGCAAGATCGGCGGCGCCCGGGTGCATACCGTGCGCGGAGTGGGCTACATGCTGGCGCCATGAAGAGGATCCTGCGGCCGACCATCGTGCAGCGAGTGTTTCTCGCGCTGGTGATGGCCTTCGTGCTGGTCTGGGTGGCGCTGCTGGCCTACATTTACATCGAGTTTCGCCAGGCGCTGGCGGTCGACCAGGGCCTGAAGCGGGTCGGCCGGGCGCTCAGCGCCGCGTTGGCCGACCTCGAGGACGATGCCGAAGCCGGCCTCCTGATACGCGCCACGGCCACCGAATACAGCATGCTGCGCCTGAGCGGCAACCCCGACGGCAGCCTGCTGCTGCAACTGCAGCGGCGCGACGGCCCGACGCTGTACGCCTCGCCCAAACTGGGCGGCCAGGTCCTGTCCGGCCTGCCCGGGCAGGTGGTCGACCAGCAGATCAACGGGCGCACGCACTGGGTCTTCCGCAGCGATGCGGCCCACTGGACACTGCACCTGGCCGAGCCCGAGATCACCGGCCAATGGGTCCTCCAGCGCAATGCCAGCCGCGTGCTGCCCTACCTGCTGCTGGCCTTCCCGATCGTCCTGCTGCCGATCTGGTTCGCCGTCAAGCTCGGCCTGCGGCCCCTGCGCCAGCTCGCAGAGCGGATCGCCGAACGCGGCCCGACCGACCTGTCGCCGATCGGGCTCGATGCGCGCTACGAAGAACTGAAGCCCCTGGTGGCGGCGCTCGAACGCATGCTGCAGCAACTGCGCGACCAGGTGGCGCACGAGCGCGCCTTCGTCCATGACGCCGCGCACGAGCTGCGCACGCCGATGGCGGTGATCGCCGCGCAGGCCCATGCGCTCACGGGTGCCCGCAATGGCGAGGACCGGGCCCGGGCCCAGTCGCAGCTGGAGCTGGCCATCGCGCGCGCCTCGCACCTCACCCAGCAGCTGCTCGAACTGGCAGCGCTCGATGCGGCGAACGCACGCCCTGCGCAACGGCCGGTCGATGCCGCGCAGCTGGTGCAGCAACTGCTGGCGCAGGCCGCGCCACTGGCGCTGGCGCGCGACATCGAGCTCAGCTTCGACGCGCCCGACACCCTGCCGATGCACCTCGACGTGCCGGCCTTCCAGTCGATCCTGGAGAACCTGCTCGACAACGCGATCGCTATGCGCATGACGGCAGCCGCGTCGCGGTCACGCTGGCCATCGACGCTGCCGGCGCGCTGCGGCTGTCGGTCGAAGACGACGGGCCAGGCATCCCCGAGGCGCAGCGCGAGCAGGTCTTCGAGCGCTTCCATCGCGGCAGCGGGCACGAGGCGCCCGGCTCGGGCCTCGGCCTGGCGATCGTCAGGCAGGCGGTGCTGCGCAACGGCGGCCGCGTGGTGCTGGGCGAGGGCCTCGGCCGGCGTGGGGCCGGCTTTCACGTCACGCTGCCGGTGGCCGGCCGCTGAGGCGCCGCCGACCGGCAGCCTGGACGGCCGAAGACCGCCAGACTCAGCAAGGCGGCCATCCATGCCGCCAGCCCTGCGTACAGCATGACCCCACCGAAGCCGTGGACCACGGCAGCCTGCAGAACCGCGTCGACGGTCTCCGGCGCCGTCAGTGCCCCCAATGCGGACTTCGCGCCCGCAACGTCTCCCGCAGCCAGCTGCGCGGCCAGGGCGCGAAGCCGCGCTTCGTCCAGCGCGCTTCCGAACGCCGCGCGCAACGCGGCCAGGATGCCGGCCACGAGCACCAAGCCCATGACTGCGATGTTGATGGCCAAGGTGATGAGCCGCGCGCTGACATCCATGCCCGAGGCCATGCCGGCACGGTGGGCAGGCACCGAGGCCGTGGTCATGCTGGTGGCGGGCGTCGTGGTCAGGCCCAGGCCGATGCCAGCCAGCAGCGCGCCGGGCAACACGGTCCAGCTGCCCAGGTGCACCAGGCCGCTGCCCAGCTTCATCAGCGCAAAGCCCAGGCCGATCAGGAACAGGCCGGCTGGTATCACGACGCGTGCCTGGTAGCGCAGCAACAGCCACTGAGCGACAGGCGGCATCACCAGGAAAGGCACCGTGTAGACCAGCAGCGCCAGCCCGGTGAGGGTCGTGTCGTAGCCCAGTCCGGCGGAGAAATAAAGCGGCAGATAGATCATGAACGGCCAGTAGCTGCAGTTCATGCCGATGCAAGCGAAGATGGCGCCCGAGAATTCGCGGATCCTGAAGACCGAGAAATCGAACATCGGATGCGCACGGAAGCGCTCGACGAGAACGAAGCCCACCAGGCTCGCCGCCGTGACGGCCATCAGGCCCAGGGCGGTCCGGCTGGCCCAGCCCAGGCCGTCGCCCTGCGTGATCAGCAGGGTGAGCCCGAGCACCGCGACGGTCAGCGTGACGATGCCCGCCAGGTCCAGCTTCTGCTGGCGCGCCTGCGGGTCGCTGGACTCCGCCACGCCGACCCGGATCAACGCCAAGCCCAGCGTGGCCAGCGGCGCCTGCACCAGGAAGACCCACTGCCAGCTGGCCAGCGCGACGATGGCGCTGCCGATCACCGGGCCGAAGCCCAGCCCGACGCCCGCCACCACGCCCCAGATCGCGAAGGCGCGGGCTCGCGCCTTGCCTTCGGGGAACTGGTGCGACAGGATCGCGATGGAACAGATGAACATCGCGCCGCCCGCCATCCCCTGCAGGAAGCGCGCGCCGATCAGCACCGGCGCGCTGGGCGAGAAGCCGCACAGCAGCGATGCGGCCCCGAAGGCCAGCACGGTGAGCGCGAACACGCGGCGTCGCCCATAGCGGTCGGCCAGCGTGCCGGTCGCCATGAGCACCGTGGTGCAGGCGATGGTGTAGGCGTTCATGACCCATTGCAGGCTCTGGAAGTCGGCGTGCAGCTGCGCTTCCAGCACGGGCAGGATGACCGGGACACTGGAGATCTCCAGGCCGAACATGAGTGCCGCCAGGCAGACCGCGGACAGCGAGAGGGAGGAAGTGAATGCGGAGGACATCGAGTGGGTTCACCAAGGCGTGACGAGCGGGGAACCGGGATTCTCAAAGCCCGTGATCTATGATGCAAATGATCAAATTTCTTGTGATTCAACGTCGAAATTCATCAATCCGAGCTCATGAACTTTGACACCGGCCTTCTGCAGGCCTTCGTCGCGGTGCACCAGGCCAACGGCTTCACCCGCGCGGCCGAGCAGCTGCACTTGACGCAGTCGGCGGTCAGCCACCAGATCCGTCGACTGGAGGACATGGTGGGCCGGCCGCTTTTCCGCCGCACCACACGGCGCCTGAGCCTGACGGCCGATGGCGAGGACTTGCTGCGGCATGCCAGGCGCATCTTGCAGGCGCAGGACGCGCTGGCGCAGCATTTCCGCTGCTCGCCGATCGAAGGCACGGTGCGCTTCGGCGTGCCGGAGAGCTTCATGAGCGACGGCCTGCCACGGCTCTTGCGCCAGTTCTCCCGCAGTTGTCCCAAGGTGCGCCTCGAGGTCAGCGTGGGCCTCACGCTCGACGTGGCGACGATGGTGCGGGAGCGCGACCTGGACCTGGCCGTGGTGGTGTCGGCTGCGGGCACGACCGAGGGGACCTTGCTGCGGCGCTCGCCGCTGGTGTGGGCGGCGGCCGAAGGCTTCGAGCGCACTCCCGGGGCCTCGCTGCCGCTGGCCTACTCGCCGCTGCCCTGCGTGTGCCACCAGGTCGGGGTCGCCGCGCTCGACGCCGCCGGCATCGCCTGGCACGGGGCCTTCAGTTCGCACAGCCTCGAGGACCTGCGCAGCGCGGCGCTGAGCGGGCTTGGCGTGGCGATATTCACCAGTGACAACCTGCGCCCGGGCATGGTGGTACTGGGCGAACGCGAGGGCTTGCCGGCACTGCCGATGCTGGACTTCACACTGGCCTACAGCGACGTCCATGCGCTGGAGCGCAGCTTTGCCGTTGTCGAGCTGGGCCGCCTCATCGAGCAAGCCCCATGGGTTTCGCCAGCAAAAAGGACGGTGCGCGCCGTGCGTCAGAAACTCACCGCCAGCCCCAGCGAGAACCCCGACACGTTGTTGCCGAACACATAGCGCAGCACGCCCCGGATCCGGGTAATGAAGATGTCGTGGGCGCTGGTGTCCAGCTCGAGCCCGGTGCCCAGGGTGGTCAGGCGGTCGAAGCCCAGCACGCCGGCCTGGCTGCCCAGGTAGTGCGAATGGGAGAACTCCAGCACGTAGCGCAGCGGCCGGTCGAAGGCCTGCAGACCGGTCGGGGCGCGCCAGCGGGCCCACAGGTTGGCGGTGCGCGCCGAGGCACTGCCCTCCACCGTGGCGCTGCTGCTGCCGTAGGACTTGAGCTCGATGTCCGAATAGCGCAGCTCGACGTCGACCTCGTAGTCCTCGCGGTAGTGCTCCCAGTCGAGCATGACGGCGCCGCCGAGCCCGTAGGCGTTGAGCGAGCCGCCGTCGAGGAAGTCGAGCTGCCGGTCCGTCACGTTGCGCAGATAGGCCCGGGCGACCTGCAGGTCGCTCGCCACCTTGCCGAGCGAGAAATTGAAGATCGGGCGGAAGGCGAGCTCCGGGGTGATCGGGAAGTCCCAGCCCATGCCAGCGGTGCCGCTGAGCGAATTCCAGCACGCCGGCAGCTGGCGTGCCTCGACGCCATTGCTGGCGACGAACACCGGGTCGTAGCGGCTGTAGGCGATCGCGCCCTCGAGGTACAGCGGCAGGCGCTTGCTGACCGTGAAGCCGCCGCCCAGCTGCGACATCACGATGCCCGGGTCGCCGTGGGAGGCGTTGCTGATCGACAGGCTGCTCGAGGTCAGGTCCGGCACCGCCTGGAACGCCATCAGCGCCAGCACCCCGTTGGCATGCCGCTGCACCGTCGAGCCGACGATGTCCAGCCCCTGCGCACGAGCGGCCGCGGGCCCCAGCGCGCAGGCCAGCAGCAGCAGCGCGAATGCCTCATGCCGTTTCATCGGGCTCGATGGTGCCCGCCGCAGGCCGACGCGCAATTGCCCTTTGGTGAGGGGCCGAGGCCCCGCACCGCTTTCGACTCAGCCGGCCGCCAGCACCGTCCCGCTGACTTCGCCCAGGCCGATGCGCACCGCACCGGAGCGCTCGCACCAGCCGCGCATGACGAGCGTGTCGCCGTCCGCCAGGAAGCTGCGCTGCTCGCCGTTGGGCAGCACGATCGGCTGCTTGCCGCCGTTGGTGAGTTCCATCAGCGAACCGGCCTCGACCGCCTCCGGGCCCGACAGCGTGCCCGAGCCGAGCAGGTCGCCGGGCTGCAGGTTGCAGCCGTTCACCGTGTGGTGGGCGATCAGCTGGGCCGGCGTCCAGTAGGCGGCGCGGGTGCTGTTGGTCTTCGACAGCCGCACGGGTGCCTCGCCCGCGTCGCGCATCTTCGCGGTCTGCAGCAGCACCTCGAGCTCGATGGAGAACGCCCCCTGCGCGCGGTTGGCCTCCGAGTCCAGGTAGGGCAGCGGCTGCGGATCGTCCGCCGGGCGTTCGAAGGCCGCGCGGAAGGGCGCCAATGCTTCTGTCGTGACCAGCCAGGGCGACAGCGTGCTGGCAAAGTTCTTCGACAGGAACGGGCCCAGCGGCTGGTACTCCCAGCCCTGGATGTCGCGCGCCGACCAGTCGTTGAACAGCGTCACGCCGAACAGATGGGCCTCGGCCGCGCCGATGCCGACCGGCTCGCCCTGCGCATTGCCCTGGGCGACGAACCAGCCGAGCTCGAGTTCGTAGTCCAGCCGCTTCGAGGGACCGAAGCTCGGCACCGCGGCGTCCGGCGCCTTGGTCTGCCCCTGCGGCCGCTTGAAGCGCTGGCCGCTGACGCCGATCGACGAGGCCCGCCCGTGGTAGCCGATCGGGACCCACTTGTAGTTCGGCAGCAGCGGGTTGTCCGGGCGGAACTGCTTGCCGACCGTGGTCGCGTGGTGCACGCTGGTGTAGAAGTCGGTGTAGTCGCCGATGCGGCAGGGCACGTGCATCGTCGCCGCCGACTGGCTGACCAGGGCCGGCTCCCATTCCGACTGCCGCGCGCTGCCTTCGGCCAGCCCCTGGGAGATCAGCGCCCGCAGCGCGGCGCGCTTCTCGGGCGTGGCCGCCATCAGCGCGTTCATGTCGTCGGTGTCGATCAGGCCGGCGCGGCGCAGGTCGAGGATCCGGTCGCCGATCGCGACGCCGATGCGCGGCGCGGCATCGGCGCCGAGGCTGAAGCGGCCGAAGGGCAGGTTCTGGATCGGGAAGTCGCAGCCGGCCTGGTTGGCCGAGGCGACCCAACTGCGCAGCTTCGGGTCGTGGGTGGCATCGATGGCGGTCATGGCTTGAATTGGTCCTTGAGGCCGGCCCAGCAGTCGGCGTAGTCGTTGTCGAGCGCCGGGCTTTGCATCGCGTAGGCGGTCGGGATGAATCGGAACCGGCTTTCGAACATGAAGGCCAGCGTGTGGTCGAGCTTCTGCGGCTGGAGGTCGCTGTGGCTCGCCCGCTCGAAGGCTTCCTCGTCGGGACCGTGCGGCACCATGCAGTTGTGCAGGCTGGCGCCACCCGGCTTGAAGCCGCCGGGCTTGGCGTCGTACTCGCCGTAGACCAGGCCCATGAACTCGCTCATCAGGTTGCGGTGGTACCAGGGCGGACGGAAGGTGTCTTCCATCACCAGCCAGCGCGGCGGGAAGATCACGAAGTCGCAGTTGGCGGTGCCGGGCGTGTCGGAGGGCGAGGTCAGGACCGTGAAGATCGACGGATCCGGATGGTCGAAGCTGATCGAGCCGATGGTCATGAAGTGCGCGGTGTCGTACTTCACCGGCGCCAGGTTGCCGTGCCAGGCGACGACGTTGAAGGGCGAATGCCTGGTCGGTGCCGACCAGAAGCGGCCGCCCGACTTCTTCACCAGCTCGTAGGCCACGGCCGCGTCCTCGAAGGCCGCCACCGGGGCCTGGAAGTCGCGCGCGTTGGCCAGCCCGTTGGAGCCGATCGGGCCCAGCTCGGGCAGCCGGAACTGGGCGCCGTAGTTCTCGCAGACGTAGCCGCGCGACGGGCCGTCGGGGAGATCGACCTTGAAGACGACCCCGCGCGGCAGCAGCACGATCTCGCCGGGCTTGACGTCGAGCACGCCCATCTCGGTCGTGACGACCAGCCGGCCCTGCTGCGGCACCACCAGCATCTCGGCATCGGCATTGACGAAGGCGCGGCGTTCCATCGAGCGGTTGGCGAGGTAGACCAGCGCGCCGATGCCGCTCTGGGCCTCGGCATCGCCGTTGGCGGCCAGCGTGCGCATGCCGTCGACGAAATCGGCGTCGGCGCCGTCGAGCGGCAGCGGGGCCCAGCGCAGCGGCTCGGGCGCGAGCGCCATCTCGCGGTCGGCCCCGGTGGTCCAGTGCGGCTGCGCATAGGCCTGGTAGCGCCCGGCGACCACCGAGGGCTGGCGCCGGTACATCCAGGTGCGCCGGTTCTGGTGCCGCGGCGCCGTGAAGGCGGTGCCCGAGATCAGCTCGGGGTAGAGGTCGAAGGGCGCGCGCTGCGGGCTGTTGCGGCCCTGCGGCAGCGCGCCGGCGACGGCTTCGGTGGCGTACTCGTTGCCGAAGCCGCCCTGGTAGCGGCGCTCGGCCGCGGATGCGATCGTCATGGGGAGTCTCTCTGGAGGGTTCAACGGGAAGCTGCGGCCGCCTTGAGGGCCTGGCGCAGCACGGCGGTCGCGCCGATGTGGTTGGCCAGCACCAGCACCAGGCGGGCGTTGAAGGCGTGGCTCTGGTCGCTCGTGAGGCCCTGGTGGGCTTCGATCAGGGCCTCGTAGAAGTCGTCCGGCGCGTCGAGGTTCGGGGTGGTGATCAGGTCCATGGCGGTCTAGCCCTTGGCGAGGGCGCGGTCGCGCGCGGCGCGCACGGCCTCGGGGGTGGGTGCGCGCCAGCGCGCGCAGACATGCTGGTCGGGGCGCAGCAGGTAGACGGTGCCGGGCCGGGCGTCGTAGCGCTGGGCGGCGAGTTCGCCCGCGCCGCCCGGCGCCACCCGCACGACGTGCAGCGCCACGTCGGCGCGGGCCAGCGCATCGAGGCTGCGCTCGGCCGCGGCGCCGTCGCCGAAGACCAGCGCCGTGAAGCGGGTGGTGGCGCCGGCGGCCGGACTCAGTTCGCGCAGCAGCCAGCCGGCGCGGCCGTCGGCGCCGGCCAGCGGCGCGTCGGCGGCGGCCGCGCCGGGCACCATCGCGCCTGCGAAAGCATCCACGTCGGGCGTGTTCAGGGTCGACGCGCGCAAGGTGCTCGGCACCGACAGCCGGCCGCTGTTGACCAGCGCCCGCGCGAAGGCGTGGCGCTTCGACAGCTCCAGCACCGCGTCGCGGAACAGCCGGCTGACCTCGCTCTTGGGCGTGATGAAGTCGGTGGCGCGGGTCGAGTGGCGGATGTTCTCGTCGGCCGCGTATTCGCGCTCGCTGGCGTAGCTGTCGAGCAGGGCGTCGGGCGCTTCGCCGTGCAGCACCGCGGCCAGCTTCCAGGCCAGATTGTCGGCATCCTGCACGCCGGAGTTGGCGCCGCGGGCGCCGAACGGCGACACGCCGTGCGCCGAATCGCCCGCGAACAGCACGCGGCCGTGGCGGAAGCGCTCCATGCGCTGGCAGGCGAAGGTGTAGACGCTGGCCCAGCCGATGTCGAACTGCACGCCCTGGTGGCCGATGCTGTCGAGCAGCGCCCGCACCCGCGGGATGATGTGCTCGTGCTTGCGCTCCTCTACCGGGTCGGCGTCCCAGCCGAGCTGGAAGTCGACCCGCCACATGCCGTCGGCCTGCTTGTGCAGCAGCACGCTCTGCTTCGGGTGGAAGGGCGGATCGAACCAGAAGCGGCGCTCGGTCGGCAGGTCGGCGTCCATGTGGACGTCGGCGATCAGGAAGCGGTCGCGGAACACCCGGCCCTTGGCCTCCTGGCCCAGCAGCTGCCGCAGGCTGGAGCGCGAGCCGTCGCAGGCGGCCACATGGCCGGCGGCGAGCTGGTACACGCCCTCGGGCGTCTCGATGGTGAGCAGCGCCCGGTCGGCGTCCTGCGCGATGCCGATCACCTTGTTGTTCCAGCGCAGGTCGATCAGCGGCAGCTCGGCGGCCCGCTCGGCCAGATACCCTTCGACGTAGTACTGCTGCAGGTTGATGAAGGCCGGCCGCTCGTGGCCGGCCTCGGGCAGCAGGTCGAAGCTGTAGACCTGCTGGTCGCCGAAGAACACCCGTCCGACCTTCCACGACACGCCCTTGTCGACCATGCGCGCGGCGCAGCCCAGGCGGTCGAAGATCTCCAGCGTGCGCTTGGCGAAGCAGATCGCGCGCGAGCCGCTCGACAGGGTGCAGTCGTTGTCGAGCAGCACCACCGGCACCTGCCGCTGGGCGAGGTCGATCGCCAGCGCCAGGCCCACGGGGCCGGCGCCGACCACCACCACCGGGTGGTGGGCCGGTGTCGCGGCATCCTGGTCGGGGTGCCGCCTGTAGTCGAAGCGCAGCGACTGGTAGTCGACCGCTGCCCCGGGCGTCGATGCGAGGCCCTCCATGGCGTCAGCCTTCCAGCGTCTTCCACATCTCGATGTCGCGCTCGGCGGTCCAGATGCGCGGATCGGCGTACTGGGTGGCCTCGTCGTAGCAGCGCGTGACGTCGAAGGGCATGCAGTGGTCGAAGATCACCCAGTGGCCGTACTTGGGCTTCACCGCCGCGTAGGTGTCCTTGTAGACCGCGTTCAGGTCCTTGCCGGCCGCGACGCCCTTCTGGACACTGGCGTACACGTCCGAGATGAACGCGCGGGTTTCGTTGAGGCCCTTGGCCACTTCGTCCGGCGTGGTGAGCGCGGCGCCGCGACCGGGCACCAGCGCCTTGGGCTTCAGCGCCGCGAGGTTCTCCAGCGTCTGGGGCCAGTCCTTGAAATACGCGTCGCCGGCATAGGGCGTGGCGCCGAACTCCACCAGGTCGCCGGACAGGAGAGCCTGTTCCCCGGGCAGCCAGACGACGGTGTCGCCCTTGGTGTGGCCGCGGCCCAGCTGCAGCAGCTGCACTTCGAGCTTGCCCAGCCAGAGGGTCATCTTGCCGGTGAAGGTCATGGTGGGCCAGGTCATGCCGGGCGGCACCGTCTCGACCCCCGCGAACAGGCGCGGGAAGCGGCCGATCTCGCTGGCCTTGTCCTGCTCGCCGCGCTCGACGATCAGGTCGTAGGTGTCCTGGCTGGCGAGGATGTGGTCGGCGCCGTAGGCGCTGGCACCGAGCACGCGCACCGCGTGGTAGTGGGTCAGCACCACGTACTTGATCGGCTTGTCGGTGACTTCGCGGATGCGGCGGATCACGTCGGCGGCCATCGCCGGCGTGGCCTGGGTGTCGGCCACCAGCACGCAGTCGTCGCCGATGACGATCCCGGTGTTCGGGTCGCCCTCGGCCGTGTAGGCCCAGGCGTGCTCGGAGATCTGGCTGAAGGTGATCTTCTTTTCTTCCAGGTCGGCCTGGCTGGCGAACTTCTTGGTCTCTGTCATCGCGGAGTCTCCTGAAATTTGTCTAAGGTGAATGAATTCGCGTGGAACGAATGATTGCAGTGTAGATCGAGGATCAGTTAATGTCTAATGCCTTCTGTATCAACGAATGACGAAATCCGATGGCGGCTGACTCCGATCGCGCCCAGCGCGGCATCCAGAGCATCGAGGTGGGCGGCCAGCTGCTGCGCGCCCTGGTGCACCATGGCCGGCCGATGGCGCTCAAGGACCTGGCGCGCGAGGCCGAGATGTCCGCCGCCAAGGCGCACCCGTACATGGTCAGCTTCGGCCGCCTCGGGCTGATCGAGCAGGACCGCACCACCGGCCACTATCTGCTCGGACCGCTGGCCTTGCAACTGGGGTTGATCAGCCTGCAGCAGGCCAATCCGGTCCACATCGCGACACCGCTGATCGCCGAGCTGGCGCAGCAGATCGGCCACACGGTGGCGATCGCGGTCTGGGGCGACCGCGGCGCCACCATCGTGCGGATCGCCGAATCGCCGGCGCCGCTGCACGTCAACATGCGGCACGGCACGGTGTTCTCGCTCACCCACACGGCCTCGGGCCGGCTCTTCGGCGCCTACCTCGACCCGGAAGCGGTGCGCGGCCTGCTCGAGCAGGAGCGCCAGCGCGAGCAGAAAGGCGCCGCGCAGCCGCCGCAGCGCGGCATGCCGCCGGCCCAGCCGCTGCCCGCCTGGCCGGTCTTCGAGGCCCAGCTGCACGAGGTGCGGGCCCACGGCCTGAGCCGCTCCGAGGGCGAGATCCTGCCGGGCATCAGCGCGATGTCGGCGCCGGTGTTCGACAGCACCGGCACGATCGTGCTGGCGGTCACGGCCATCGGGCCGGCGGCGATCTTCGACACCCGCTGGGACGGCGAGATCGCCGTGGCGCTCAAGGCCTGCGCCGGCCAGGTGTCGCAGCGGCTCGGGGCTACGCTTTCAAGGCCTTGAACCGATCGATGCTGGCCGCCGGCCAGTGCTCGGAGCGGCGGTAGTACTCGGCGACCGCCGGCTGGCCCGGCGGCAGCAGCACCCAGGGCTGCTTCGACATCGTGAAGATGTGGATGTCGGGCGGCAGCCGGTCGGGCTCGTCGAGCGTGCCGACGCGCACGAAGCCGACGGCGTCGCCGCTGCCGGCGTAGTGGCTCCACAGCGCGACCCGGCAGCGGGCGCAGCGCACGACGGCTTGGCCCTTGCCGCTGGCCGAGGGCGTCTGCACGCGCTCGGTTTCGCCTTCGAGCAACTGCAGGCGGTCGGCCTCGATCATCGCGTTGAGCGCGAATGCCGAGCCGCTCTCGCGCTGGCACCAGCGGCAATGGCAGCAGTGCACGAACAGCGGCGCGCTGGCCATGCGGTAGCGCACCGCACGGCAGGTGCAGCCGCCCTCGATCGGGAAGGGGTCGGGGTGGGCGGGATCGGTCATGGGGCAGTCTCCGGCGCTGGGGCGACCCGGAGATTAAACCCCTGTCTCAGGCCATGAAGCCGACGTTCTTCGGGTACTCGATGCCGTTGAAGTTGCCGCCGAAGTTCTTCAGGTTCGGCAGGATGCCCGGCAGCTGGGCGTCGGGCACGCCGAACCACCTGGCGAGCGTGGCGGCGTACTGGTCGACCGAGGTGGTCGGGATCAGGCGGCCCTGCCCCACGTGGCCTTCGTAGCCCGCCAGCTTGGCGTCGTTGTTGATGCTCACCACCTGCGGCGTGCCATAGAACGCCTTGCCGTTGACCGCGCCGCCGACCACGAAGTGATGGCCGCCCCAGCCATGGTCGGAGCCGTCGCCGTTGCTGGCCAGCGTGCGGCCGAAGTCCGAGGCGGTGAAGGCCGTGACCTTGTCGGCCAGGCCCTGGGCCACCATCTGCCGATGGAAGGCGGCCATCGCATCGCTCAACTGCTGCATCAGGCCCGGCTGGTTGGCGATCAGGTTGTCGTGCAGGTCGAAGCCGCCCATCGAGACGAAGAACACCTGCCGCTTGGCGCCCAGGGTGCTGCGGCCGCGGATCAGGCGTGCGACCATCTTGAGCTGGTTCGCCAGCGGGGTGTTGAGCGAGCCGAAGGTGTCGGTCGCGAAGGTGGCGGACTGGATCGCGCCGGTGACCGTGGTCTCGGCCTGGACCGCGCGCTGGGTCACCTTGTTGTATTCGTTCTCCAGCGGATGGCTGCGGGTTTCCTGCGCCAGCTGCGCCATCGCGGCCTTGACGCTGCTCGAGCCGTAGGTGGTGCTGTCCTTGATGCTGCGGATGCCGACCGCGCCGCTGGTGCTGACCTGGTATTGCAGTGCCTGGTCGCCCGACAGGAACACGGCGTTGCCGGCGACCGAGATGCAGGTGAACAGCGCATTGGTGTTCTGCCGCTGGTCCAGCACCAGGTCGCCGATGTTGCCGCCCCAGCCCACGGTCGAGCCCTCGGGCGAGGACGACTGCCAGGTCGACTGCTGGTCGTTGTGCGAGAACAGCTTGGGCGGCTGCGGGTAGAGCTTCTTGTTGCTGTTGTTGTACTGGGCCCGGGTCAGCGGCACCACCAGCGGGCCGACGTTGAGCTGCACCGCCACCTTGCCCTCGGTGTTGAACAGGCCGGCGAGCTGCGTCATCGACGGGTGCAGCGCGTACTGGCGGCCGTCGGGCAGCGCCACGGTCGGCGCCAGCAGCGTGGCGGCGAGCGCGTCCTTGGCGATCGCCACCCCGCCCGCGCCCTGCGGCACCCGGATCGTGCTGTAGGCGTTGTAGCTCGGGTCGTCGTAGGTGATGACGGTGTTCGCGTAGTCGTTGCCGCCGAACAGGAAGACGCAGACCAGCGCCTTGTAGTCGTCGGTGGGAGCGGCCTGCGCCGCCGCCTCGCCCATCGCGGCCAGGTTGAGGACGAAGGGCAGCGCGGTGCCGGCCATCGCCAGCTGGCCGGAGCGGCGCAGGAAGGCACGTCGCGTGTGCGCGGCAGGATCGATCAGGTACATCGCGCGGTCCCTTATTTCTGGATCAGGTAGGAGGGCGAGGCCATCACCAGCAGCACCGCGGCGTAGACGCGGTTGAGCTTGACCGCGTCGGTGCTCTTGTCGGTCACCGCGGGATTGGCCAGCGCCCCGACGATCAGCGCCTGGGTGGCGGCCGACAGCTGGTTGGCGGTCAGCAGCAGGTTGAGCCGCTGCACCAGCGCCGCCGGGTCGAGCACCAGCGCCAGCTCGCTCGCGTAGGCGGCGTTGACGTCGCGCCCGGTGCTCTTGGGGAGCACGCTGTTCTGCATGAAGTTGAGGTAGCCGCCGACGCTGGTCTCGTTGACCAGCTGGAACTCGGGCGCGACCATCTTGGCGGCGGCGATCGAGGTCGAGGGCGGCACGTAGCCGGGCCGGAAGAAATTGAACACGGACGGCGAGTGCAGCGGGCTCTGGCCGAGCTGGTCGTTGGGCCGCGAGAGGTCGCCGATCTTCCAGTTGCCGCTGGTCGAGCCGGCACCGAAGGTGCGACCCCATTGCGTGAAGCGCAGCATCGGCTCGCGCAGCCGGCCGAAGCCGGGGTCCGACAGGCCGGCCGGGCTGCGCGCCTCGTTGTCGAGCAGCACCGCGGCGAAGACGCTCTTCATGTCGCCGCGCACGCCGGCGCCGTTGTCGGCGAAGACGTCGGACACCCGCTTCACGTAGCCCGGGCTCGGGTTGCTGGTGACCAGCCGCTGGATCAGCTGCTTGCCGATGAAGGGGCCGACGTTGGGGTGGTTGACGAGGGTGTCGAGCGCGATCTTCAGCGCCGCCTTGCCCTCGGTGCCGGCCGGCACCGAGGCGCCCAGGAAGCGGGCCTCCAGTACCGAGTGCCTGGAGGCCGTGAGCGCCATCGGCCGCGCGGTCCAGGCGCTGGTGTCGACGTCGCTGGCCCGGATGTCGAGGTCGTAGCCGGTGAAGACGCGCGCCAGGTTGGTGACGTCGTCCAGGCTGTAGCTGTCGAGCGGCGTGCCGTCGCCGCCGGTCTTGACGCTGCCGTCGGCGTTGAGCTGGTAGAGCCCGATGGTCATCAGCTGCATGACCTCGCGCGCATAGTTCTCGTCCGGCTGGCGGCCCTGGGCGTTCTCCTTCTGGTTGCCCCTGGTGTTGAGGTAGTAGCCCATCGCCGGGTTGAGCGTCACGTCCTCCAGCAGCTTGCGGAAGTTGGTCGTGACGCCGGCCACCAGCATGTCCCAGTACTGGGCCATCATGAGATCGGGCCAGCTGGAGCCGATGTCGTTGCGCGAGACCACGAAGATCTCGCTGAAGACCAGCGCCATGCGCTTGCGGAAGCCGTCCGGCGCCGTCATGAGCTGGTTCCAGATCATGTCGTCGGTGTTGACCGTGGTGGCGGCCTTGCTCAGGATCCAGTCGCGCCCGCCCTGCTCGGCCGGGCGGTCGACCTGCTCGCCGAGCCAGGGCAGGTAGCCCTTGCTGCGCACGGCGGCGATGTCTGCTTCCGAGGCCGAGAACTGCGACTGCAGCAGGAAGCGCGCGGCCTCCTCGTCGGTCTTGGCCTGGGTGTAGACGTAGGTCTGCGCGGTCGGCGTGGTGGCCAGGGCGGTCAGCGAGCCGGCCTGCACGGTGGTCGTGGACGACCCGCCGAGGCCGGCGAAGCCCGCGCCGCCACTGCCGCCGCCACCGCCCCCACAGGCCGCGAGGGCCGCCGCCGACGCGGCCAGGGCGGCCACGAGCGGCAGGGGACGGGACGACGAGCCCGCCGGAGATGGTGCGGCCGCCTCGGGCACGCGCGTACTCTCGTCGGCCGCCGTGTCGCGGCCGGTTGCGATGTCTTCCACCATGGATGCCTCACTCCTCGACGCGGACGCGCCGACGCTCTTGAGGCAAGTGGCATGCCCGCCGCATTCGGGCGGCTCCGGACCTCTAGTAGAAGTGTTTAGTACGACAGTTGTGAGGAAATGTGACTTTTTTCGTCACATCGATACCACCGACCGCTTGCGGACTGACGCGGAATGTCGTTCAGGGTTTGGCGGCCTGGAGCGCGTCGCGGGTGCGCAGGGCCTCGCGCCGGGCCGCCTCGGCGAAGTCCTCGCCGGCCGAGGCGTAGCAGATGGCGCGCGAGGAGTTGACCACGATCGGCGCGTCTGCGCGCCAGCCGGCGCGGACCGTGGCGACCGCGTCGCCGCCCTGCGCACCGACGCCGGGGATCAGCAGCGGCACCGTGGGCGCCAGCGCGCGCACGCGCTCGATCTCGGCCGGGTAGGTGGCGCCGACCACCAGGCCCAGCTGGCCGTTGAGGTTCCACGGGCCCTGGGCCAGCCTGGCCACGTGCTCGTAGAGGAAGGGCTGGCCGTCGACGTCGGCCAGCCGCTGGCCCTGCAGGTCGGCGCCGCCCGGGTTGCTGGTCCGGCACAGCAGGAAGGCGCCCTTGCCCTGGTGGCGCAGATAGGGTTCGACCGAATCGAAGCCCATGAACGGCGACAAGGTGACGGCGTCGGCGCCGTAGCGCTCGAAGGCCTCGCGGGCGTACTGCTCGGCGGTCGAGCCGATGTCGCCGCGCTTGGCGTCGAGGATGGTGGGCACGTGCGGCGCGTTGCGGCGCATGTGCGCCATGAGCTGCTCGAGCTGGTCTTCGGCCCGATGGGCAGCGAAGTAGGCGATCTGCGGCTTGAAGGCGATCGCCAGGTCGGCCGTGGCATCGACGATGCGGGCGCAGAATTCGTAGATCCGGCTGGCGTCGCCTTTCAGGGCGGCGGGGAATTTGGTCGGCTCGGGATCGAGGCCGACGCACAGCAGCGAGCCGTTTTGGCGCTCGGCGGCGCGCAGCTTGTCCAGGAAGGTCATGGACTGAATTTTAGGTCGGCCGCTGGCAGGCTCGACTCAGGCGTCGGGCCGCCCTGCCGACACCTGTTCGGCGGCCAGGCAGAGGTCGGCCCAGGCGCGGGCCTTGTCGGCCGGGTTGCGCAGCAGGTAGGCCGGGTGGTAGCTCGCCACCACCGGCAGCGCCGGCAGGCCCGGCAGGTCCATCGGCACCGCCCGGCCACGCAGCTTGCCGAGCGGCTCGCTGCTCTGCAGCAGGCTCTGCGCCGCCAGCGGCCCCATGGCGAGCAGCACGCGCGGCGCCAGCGCCGCGGCGCTCTCCGC
Source organism: Variovorax davisae (assembly GCF_030316845.1). Classification (GTDB taxonomy): domain Bacteria; phylum Pseudomonadota; class Gammaproteobacteria; order Burkholderiales; family Burkholderiaceae_C; genus Variovorax; species Variovorax davisae. The sequence continues at coordinate 132,398 of NZ_JASZYS010000015.1, read as the reverse complement.
CAGCACCTCGCCGATCGGCTGCGGGCTGCCGGGCTGGCCCGAGGCGACGCCGCGGTGGGTGCGCATCAGGTGCACCGGCAGCGCACCGCCATGCAGCTGCAGCGCGTTCAGCATGTTGTGGAGCAGCCGGCCGGCATCGCCGTCGAAGGGATCGCCGTGGCGGCCATCGAGCGCCGGCGGCATGTCGGCCACGATCAGCCAGCCCCCCTGGGCCGCGGCCGGATCGCCGCCCAGGCGCCGTGGCGCCTCGGCCAGCACGGCGGCACCGTGCGCAGCCGCGGCGGGTGTGCGCTGGGCCACGGGTGCCGGTGCCGGTGCCGGTGCCGGTGCAGCCGCGGCCGGTGCCGCTCGCGCCGGCGCCTCGGCCGCGATGGCGGGCTCCGCCCGCGCCGCGGGCGCTTCCGGCGCCGGCGCCTCGAGCGGTTCCGGCTGGCGCCACCAGAAGAGCTTGACGCCCATTTCGTCGAGCATGGCGCGCTGGCGCGCATCGAGTGTCAAAGCTTCGGAAGTCATTTGAGTCCGCCCCAGGCGCTGGGTGATTCGTGCAGGCGCAGGCTCATCACGACCGCGTCCTCGCGGGCGCTGCCCTGCGCCGGGTAGTAGCCCTTGCGCATGCCCACGCGCCGGAAGCCGTTGCGCTCGTAGACCGCCAGCGCGCGCAGGTTGCTGGCCCGCACCTCGAGCCACAGCCACTGCGCGTTCTGGCCCCGCGACCAGCCGGCCAGGGCCTCCAGCATCAGCGGCGCCCAGCCCTGGCCCTGGAAGGCCGGCGCCACCGTGATGTTGAGCAGGTGCACTTCGTCGACGCCCTTCATGGCGACGAAATAGCCGATCAGCGTCTCGCCCGGCTCGCGCGCCGTCACCCGGTTCCAGAGGGCGCGGGCGCCGCGCGGCGCCTCGGCGGCATCGCTTTCGGGCGGCGGCGCCACCAGGCACTGGCAGTGGTAGCCGGCGGCGAGCGAATCGGTGAAGTTGGCCGGTGTCCAGGGATGGGTGAAGGCGCTGCGTTCGATCGCGCAGACGGCGGGCACCCGCTCGAGCGTGATCGGCTCGAGGCGCGCCTCGCGCGGCGACGACAGGACGGCACTCATTCGGCAACCCCTTCGCTCATGCCGCCCCCTTCAGCGCCGCGCGCTCTTCGGTCGTCTGCGCCACCTTGTCGCGCACGTACAGCGGCCAGGCCTCGGCCGGCGCCACCGTCCGGCCGGCGGCCAGCAGCGCCGGCGCCAGCCGCAGCATCGCGGCCGCGGTGGGCAGCACCTCGTGGCGCGCCGCCGCCCGCGGCAGGCGCTCGCCGTAGGCGGCGAACGCGTTGCCGGCCAGCGCCCAGCCCTCGGGCACCACGACGCCTTCGGGTGCCAGCAGTTCGGCCTCGCTGGCGCTCCACGCGACCCCGAAGTCGTAGCCGGCCGCATAGACCTGGTCCATGCGCGCATCGAGCACCGCCACCACGCGGGTGGCGCCGAAGCGGTCGTGGGCTTCCTCGGCGACGGCGTGCAGCGTGTCGATCGGCAGCAGCCGGACGCCGGCGCCGTAGCCCAGCCCCTGCGCCACCGAGCAGGCCGTGCGCAGGCCGGTGAACGAGCCCGGCCCGCGGCCGAAGGCGATGGCGTCGAGTTCGCGCAGGCTCAGGCCGGCGGCCCCCAACAGCTGCTGGATCAGGGGGATCAGGCTGGCCGACGACTGCGCGCCGCCGGTCCCGCTGTGCTCCAGCAGCAGGTCGCCGTGGCGCACCGCGATCGACAGCGCCTCGGTGCTGGTGTCGAAGGCGAGCAGCTTAGCCATCGACGCATGCTCCGGCCACGGCCACCGCGGGGGACGGCCGGACCGGCGCCCGGCTGCGCTGGACGCCGAACAGGATGCCCGCGGTCACCAGCAGGAGGCCGGCGAACAGGCTCCAGCTCAGCGGTTCGCCGAGGAAGATCACGGCGCCGAACGCCGACAGCCCCGGCACCAGCGCCGTGATCATGGTCGAGCGCACCGGCCCGAAGTACTGGATCATCCGCGTGAACGCGATGCCCGAGACGACCACCGAGCCGAGGCCCTGGAACGCCATCTGGAACAGGATCTCGCCGACCGGCGCGCTGGCCAGGTGGCTGCGCACGAGGCCGGCCGCGGTCAGCAGCGCATAGGCCGGCACGAAGGCCGCGAAGGCGAACACGGTGATGGCGATGGTGGCGCGCACCGCCTCGAGCCCATGGCGGCGGACGACGATGCTGTAGCAGGCCCAGCTGAAGGCCGCGCTCATGAAGAGCAGGTCGCCCTTCCAGATCTGGCCGCCCTCCAGCGCGTGCAGCAGGCTGGTGCCGCCGACGAACAGGTCGCCGAGGACGATCAGCGCCAGCCCGAGCGCGCGCAGCGGCGTGATGCGGTCGCGCAGGACCAGGGCCGCCAGCAGCGTGGTCCACAGCGGCAGGCTGCCCGGCATCAGCACCGAGGCGTGGCTGGCCGGCGCGAAGAAGAACCCGCTATAGGCCAGGAGCGCGTAGGCCAGGCCGCCGAAGACGCCGGCCAGCGCGGTCAGGCGCAGCGGCAGCGGCGAGAGGCCGAAGAAGGAATCGCGCACCGAGCCTTCGGCGCGGGCGCGCATGACCAGCCAGGCGCCCCAGGGCAGCAGCACCAGGCTGGCGCCGCAGATGCGGGCGAAGGCGAGGTCGAAGGGCGACAGCGAGCGCCCGGCGGAGGCGCGCGCGATGACGATGAACGCGGTCCAGACCCCCACCGTGACGACGGCCGCGCCGATGCCGATGGTGCGGGCGGAGAAGCGGGGGGCGGCGGGCATCGGGGGATTATCCAGGGTGGGCGGTCGGCGTGCTGCCGCCGGCCGCGAGGGCCGCCGCCGGCCCGGGATAATCCGGGCATGACCGTCGCCCCGCCGTCCGAGCACCGCCGCTCGCGCCTCGTCCGCCCCCTGGCTTTCGTCCTCGCTCTCGCCGCCGCGGCGCCGGTCCTGGCCCAGGGCCTGCCGAACGAGGTCGAGGCCGCGCTGGCCCGCGCCAAGGTGCCACGCGACGCCGTGACCATGCTGGTGGTGGATGCCGAGGGCGCCCGGCCGCCGCGGCTCGCCTGGCGCTCCCAGGTGCCGGTCAACCCGGCGTCGATCATGAAGCTGGTCACCACCTACGCGGCGCTCGACCTGCTCGGCCCGGCCTTCACCTGGCAGACCCCGGTGTACGTCGACGGCCCGGTGCGCAACGGCGTGCTCGAAGGCAATCTCTACATCCAGGGCCAGGGCGACCCGAAGCTGGTGATCGAACGGCTCTGGCTGCTGCTGCGCCGGGTGAAAGGGCTCGGCATCCAGGCCGTGCAGGGCGACATCGTGCTGGATCGCAGCGCCTTCGAAGTCGCCGACAGCGATCCCAACGCCTTCGACGGCGAGGGCCAGCGCCCCTACAACGCGGCCCCGGACGCCCTGCTGGTGAACTTCAAGTCGGTGGTCATGACCTTCGTGCCCGACCGCGACGGGCAGGCCGCGCGGGTGAGCTACGACCCGCCGCTGGCCGGCGTCGCGATGCAGGCCGCGGTGCCGCTGGCGGCCGGCGAGTGCGGCGACTGGCGCAGCGCCCTGGGCAGCGACTTCGCCGATCCGGCGCGGCTCGCGTTCGCCGGCAGCTATCCGGCGGCCTGCGGCGAAAAGACCTGGGCCGTGGCCTATGCCGACCCGCGCGGCTACGCCGCCCGCGCCGTCGGCGGCCTCTGGGCCGAGATGGGCGGCCGGCTCCAGGGCCAGGTGCGCGACGGCCGGGTGCCGGCCGGCCTGCGGCCGGCGTTCGAGGCGGCGTCGCCGCCGCTGGCCGAGGTGATCCGCGACATCAACAAGTACAGCAACAACGTGATGGCGCAGCAGCTGTTCCTGACGCTCGGGCTGCAGCAGAAGAAGCGCGGCACGCTCGACGCCTCGCGCGCCACGCTGCGCCAGTGGTGGAACGAGCGCATCGGCACCGGAGAGGGCCAGCCGGTGATCGACAACGGCTCGGGCCTGTCGCGCGACGAGCGCATCAGCGCCGCCGCGCTGGCCAGGATGCTGCAGGTGGCCTGGCGCTCGCCGCTGATGCCGGAGCTGGCGTCCTCGCTGCCGGCCTCCGGCGTCGACGGCACCCTGCGCAAGCGCGCGCTGCGCTCGGGCGGCGCCGCGCACCTGAAGACCGGCACCTTGCGCGATGCCGCCGGCGTGGCCGGCTATGTGCACGGGGTCAGCGGCCGGCGCTGGGTGGTGGTGGCGATCGCCAACCACGGCAATGCGGTCGCGGCGCGGCCGGCCTTCGACGCTCTGGTCGACTGGGCCGCCCAGGACTGATCCCCAAGCCCGCCGTGTAGGCGGCCGCCGCTTGCGCAGCGGCCGGTGGGTGACCAGAATCGAGCGCCGGTTCGAAACCCCGCAGGAGACAGACCTCATGAAAAGACTCCCAGCCCTCGCCCTCTCGGGCGTCGCCTTGATGACGATCCTCGCTGGCTGTGGAGGCGGCGGCGGCAACAACGGCTTCGCGGTCAACGTGCCGGCGGACACCGGTCGCGGCTCGGTCGTGACCCAGCCGCCGGAGCGGGTGCAGCGGCTCACGACCGACCAGTTCACGGCCCTGCTGCAGGTCACTGCGCAGGGCCGTTCGCTGCAGGCCATCGCCGGCACGCCGAAGTGCGGCGTCGACCTGCGCTACCTCGAATACCGCACCATCGGCGGCCAGGGCGAGGCCACCAACGCGACCGCCGCGATCATGGTGCCGGCCGGCACCGACCCGGCCTGCAACGGCCCCCGCCCGGTGGTGCTGTACGCGCACGGCACCGCCGTGGAACGCAGCTACAACATCGCCCGCTGGACCGACACCAGCCAGCCGGCGGCGGCCGAAGGCGTGATCGCGGCGGCGATGTTCGCGGCCCAGGGCTACATCGTGGTGGCGCCGAACTACGCCGGCTACGACAAGTCGACCCTGACCTACCACCCCTACCTCAACGGCAACCAGCAGGGCAAGGACATGGTCGATGCGCTGACCGCGGCGCGCAAGACCTTCCCCTTCATCGACGCCAGCGACGCCGGCTCGCTGTTCGTCACCGGCTATTCGCAGGGCGGCTACGTCGCCCTGGCGGCGCACCGCGAGCTGCAGGCCATCGGCGCGAAGGTGACGGCGTCGGCGCCGCTGTCCGCGCCCGCCGCCATCAGCCTGCTGACCGACTACACCTTCAGCGGCTGGCCGGCGCTGGGCAGCACGCTGTTCACGCCGCTGCTGTCGACCAGCTGGCAGAAGCAGTTCGGCAACGTCTACACCGCCACCGGCGACATCTACGAAGCCCAGTTCGCCAACGGCATCGACACCCTGCTGCCGAGCCTGGTCCCGAGCAACACGCTCTACACCACCGGCAAGCTGCCGCCGCTGGCACTCTTTCCGCCGAACGCGATGCCGGGCCCGGTCGATCCGTCGCTGGCCGTGTTCTATGCGCCCAACAACCTGGTCCGCCAGAGCTACCTGACGCAGGCCGCCACCGACATCCAGGCCAACCCCTGCCCCGGCAATGCGCTGCCGGCGACGCCGGCCTCGCTCAACAACGCCGCGCCGCTGGGCTGCCAGCCGCTGCTCGGATTCCGCAAGGCGGCGGTGGCGAACGACCTGCGCAACTGGCTGCCGACGCGTCCGGTGCTGATGTGCGGCGGCGCCAACGACCCGACCGTGAACTTCCTCAGCACGCGGGCCACCGCCGGCTACTTCCGCGCCAGCGGCATGCCGGCCTCGGCGCTGACCGTGGTCGACCTCGAGGACGTCAACGCCACCGACGCCTTCTCGGCGGCGCGGGCCGGCTTCGCCCAGGCCAAGATCGGTACCGCGACCAACGCCGGCGGCACGGCGGCGGACCAGCAGCAGGCGGTGGTGCAGGCCTATCACGGGACGCTGGTGCCGCCGTTCTGCATCGCGGCGGCGCGGGGATTCTTTGCTGGGGTGCTGGCCTCGGGAGGCTAGCGGCCTGCTCGATCCCGCAAGGTCTCAGGAAGCGGCAGCGCGCGTCAACCTGTCGCGCACCCCCTCCCACTCGGGTCCGGGCGGCGGGATCTCGACCCAGATCAGCTTGACGCCCTCGGCGTCGAAGTCGCGCAGCACCGCGAACAGCTGCTGGGCGGTGGCGGCGGCGTCGTCGGGCATGCGCCGCTGCAGCAGGCGCTGCGAGCGGCTGCTCAACACGGTCCGCGACCAGACCGCCATGTTGGCGGCGTTGGCCCCCAGCACGTCCAGGCCGGCCTGCAGGGCCTTGGCGTCCATCAGGCGCACCTTGGCGCTCGGCGCGTAGTGCGCTTCGAGCGTGCCGGAAGCCCGCGGGTCGGGCGCCCCGAGCGAGTCCTTGTCGCGCAGCGGCTCGCCGCCGGCGGCCTCGACCTGGGTGCGGGTGATCGCGCCGGGACGCAGCAGCACCGGCGCGCCGCGGCTGCAGTCGACGATGGTCGATTCGATGCCGACCTCGCACGGTCCGCCGTCGACCACCAGCAGCGTGTCGCCGAACTCCTGCTGCACGTGCAGCGCGGTGGTCGGGCTGACGCGGCCGAAGCGGTTGGCGCTCGGCCCGGCGACGCCCAGCACGCCCACGTCGGCACAGGCGGCCAGCAGCGCCTGCGCCACCGGATGCGCCGGGCAGCGCAGGCCGATGGTGTCCTGGCCGCCGGCCGCCGCGGCGCCGACGCCGGGCTGGCGCTCGACGATCAGCGTCAGCGGGCCGGGCCAGAAGGCGCGCACCAGCTTCTGGGCAAAGGGCGGCAGGGGCCGGGCGAAATGCGCCAGCGCCTCGGTGCCCCGGGCGCCCGCCGCCACGTGGACGATCAGCGGGTGGTCGCTGGGCCGGCCCTTGGCCGCGAAGATGCCGGCGACCGCGGCATCGCTGCCGGCGTCGGCACCCAGTCCGTAGACGGTTTCGGTCGGAAAGGCGACCAGGCCGCCGGCGCGCAGGACCTGCGCGGCCTCGGCGATCGCCTCGGGCAGGCGGCCATCGCGGATCATCCCGGCGCTCCCGCTCATTCGGACAACGGGATCGGCAGCCCCAGCAGCGCCGCCGCGAAGTCGGCCGTGCTGCGAACCGCCTCGATCCCGTCGCCGGTGATGTTGAGGTGTCCCATCTTGCGGCCGCGCCGCGCCTCGGTCTTGCCGTAGAGATGCAGGTGGGTGCCGGGCAGGGCCAGCACGTCGGCCCAGCGCGGCTCCTGCGGCGCCTCGCCATCGACGAACCACAGGTCGCCCAGCAGGTTCAGCATGATCGCCGCGCTGTGCTGGCGCGGCGGATTGAGCGGCAGGCCGGCCAGCGTGCGCACCTGCAGTTCGAACTGCGAGACGTCGCTGGCGTCCACCGTCCAGTGGCCACTGTTGTGGGGACGCGGTGCCATCTCGTTGACCACCAGCTGGCCGTCGCCGAGGACGAAGAACTCGACGCACAGCACCCCCACATAGGCCAGCCCGTCGGCGATCGAGCGGGCGGCGGACACCGCGCGGCGGGCGGTCGACTCGGGCATGTTGTGGGGATGGACCTCGGTGACGGCCAGGATGCCGTCGCGGTGCAGGTTGCGCTGCACCGGGAAGTTCACCATCTGCCCGTCCTCGCCGCGGGCGACGATCACCGAGCATTCGAAATCGAGCGGCAGCAGCTGCTCGAGCACGCAGGGCACGCCGCCGGCGTCGTTCCAGGCGGTCTCCAGCTCGGCCCGCGTCGCCACCCGGCGCTGGCCCTTGCCGTCGTAGCCGAGCCGCGCCGTCTTGAGGATGCCGGGCAGCAACTCGGCCGCCACGGCCGCCAGCTGATCGGCGGTCTCGATCACCGCGTAGGGGGCGCATGCGACGCCGCAGCGCACGAAGTGGCTCTTCTCGCGGATCCGGTCCTGGGCGATCGCCACCGCGTCGGCGCCCGGCGACACCGGCCGGGCCGACGCCAGGTGCTCGAGCGAGGGCGCCGGCACGTTCTCGAACTCGGTCGTGACGGCGTCGGCCAGGCCGGCCAGCCGCGCCAGGCCGTCGACGTCGGTGTAGTCGGTGTGGATGTGGTGGTGGCTCACCCGCCCGGCGGGGCTGTCGGCGTCGGGGTCCAGCACCGCGGTGAAATAGCCCATGGTCTGGGCCGCGTGCACGAACATGCGCCCCAGCTGCCCGCCTCCGAGCACCCCCAGCGTGGCGCCCGGCAGCACGACGCTCATTTCGACACCTCCGCGCTGCGCGCTGCGGTGCTCGCCTGGGGAGCGGCCCGGCGGCTCACAATGCGCCCCCGCCCTGCGGCGAGAACGGCGACACCGGCTCGGCCTCGCCCGGCGGCAGCGTCATGGCCTGCGCCGCTTGGGTCTGCCGCAGCCGGAAGGCGTCGAGCTGCGCCCGCAGCGCCGGGTCGCCGACCGCCAGCATGGCGACCGCGAACAGCGCCGCGTTGGCCGCCCCGGCGTTGCCGATCGCGAAGGTCGCCACCGGCACGCCCTTGGGCATCTGGACGATGCTGTAGAGCGAATCGACCCCCTGCAGGTGCCGGCTGGCGACCGGCACGCCGAGCACCGGCACCGTGGTCTTGGCCGCCAGCATGCCGGGCAGGTGGGCGGCGCCGCCGGCGCCGGCGATGATGGCGGACAGCCCGCGCGGCGCCGCCTGCTCGGCGTAGGCGAACAGTTCGTCGGGCATCCGGTGGGCCGAGACCACCCGGGCTTCGTGGGCGATGCCGAATTGCTGGAGAATCTCGACCGCGTTGCGCATCGTCTCCCAGTCGGAGTTCGAGCCCATCACCACGCCGACCTGAATTGCTTGCTTCATGGTTCCAATTTTACGTTTCACCCCCACCTTCCCGCGATGATCGACATCACACTCGAAAATTTCCAGTCCGAGCTGATCGACGGCTCGATGACCACGCCGGTCCTGCTCGACATCTGGGCCGAATGGTGCGGGCCCTGCAAACAGCTCGGCCCGGTGCTCGAAAAGCTCGAAGTCGAGTATGCCGGCCGCTTCACGCTGGCCAAGCTCGACGCCGACAAGGTGCCGCAGATTTCCGAGCAGCTGAGCCAGATGTTCGGCGTGCGCAGCATCCCCTTCTGCGTGATGTTCAAGGACGGCCAGCCGGTCGACGGCTTCGTCGGCGCGATCCCGGCCGACCAGATCCGGACCTTTCTCGACAAGCACGTGCCGCCGGGCGACGACGAGGACGCGCCGCCGCTGGACCAGGAAGTCTCGGCCCAGCAGGCGCTGGCCGAGGGCGACACCCAGGGCGCGCTCGAGAAGCTGCAGCACGCGGTCGCCACCGACCCGGCCAACGACGACGCCCGATTCGACTACGTCAAGCTGCTGCTGCAGGAAGGCCGCACCGACGACGCCAAGGTCGCTTTCGCCCCGGTGATCGCCAAGACCTCGCTGGTGCGCCGTTTCGATTCGCTTCAGCGATGGATGGACGCGATCGACTTCGCGGCCCCGGCCAGCGCCGCCGCGCCCGCGCTGGCCGACCTCGACGGCCGCATCGCCGCCAACAAGCGCGACTTCGACGCCCGCTTCGACCGCGCCCGCCTGCTGATGGCCGCCCGGCGCTGGACCGACGCCATGGACGAGCTGCTCGACATCCTGATGCGCGACAAGAGCTGGAACGAGGACCTGGCGCGCAAGACCTACATCGCGGTGCTCGACATCATCGAACCACCGAAGGTCAAGGTCGCCGACGGCCAGATCCCGCCCGACGACCCGACCGTGGCCAGCTACCGGCGTCGGCTGAGCAGCGTGGTGTTGAGCTGAGGCCCGGGGAGCGCGAGGCGTTGGCGGGCCCGGCGCGGTCGAATACGATGGCGCAACTCTCAATTTGTTGCAGAAGGACACACAGGCCATGCGCTCCCGCCCTGCCGCCATCCCCCTTTTCACGGCCGCCCTGCTGGCAGCGGTGCTGACCGCCGGCTGCGGCAGCGGCATCCCGCTCGACGAACCGATCGAAGGCCCGGTCTGGCGCCTCGACCAGCTCGGCGGCGAGCCGGTGGCCGCCGGCAGCGACCCGCGGCGCGACCCGCAGGTGGTGTTCAACCGCAGCAACGGGCGGGTGAGCGGCTCGGGCGGCTGCAACCAGCTGTCGGGCACCTTCGAGCGCAGCGGCAGCACGCTCAAGCTGAGCCAGCTGGCCTCGACCCGGATGGCCTGCACCGACCCGGCGCTCGGCACCAAGGAGCAACAGTTCTTTGCCGCCCTGCAGGCCACCGCCAGCTACCGGCTGCAGAGCCCGACGCGGCTGGCGCTGCTCGACGCGAGCGGGCGCACCGTGGCCACGCTCAGCGCAGCGCGCTGAGGCGGGTCTGGGGGCCGCGCCCCCGAAGACCGGGTAGGCCATCCGTGCGATGGACATTTGATCCGGCCCGCCACAAGAATGCCCTTTCGCCGTCAGCCGCCGGCCTCCTGCCGAGAGGGGATGACTTTGCAATCCGATCCTCCGAAGATCGCTGCTCCGGATCCAGTCGGGTGGGTGCTGCCGCATCGCCGCAAGGTGGTGCTGGTGGTGGACCTGGTGGAGTCCGTGACACTCATGCAGGCAGACGAGCTCGGTGTCGTCACGCGCTGGCAGGCATTGCTGGCCGAAGTGAACCGTTCGATCCTGCCGGCGCACGAAGGACGGCTCGTGAAAAGCCTTGGCGACGGCCTGATGACCGAGTTCGACGCCCCGCAGCAGGCGGCCGCGGCGGCCCTGGCCCTGCACGAGTGGATGGAGACCCGCTGCCCGCCGCTGCCCGATGGCCACGCCCTGCATCTGCGCGCCGGCATGCACGCGACCGACGTCTATGTCGATCAGCACGACATCTACGGCCACGGAGTCAACCTCGCGGCACGCGTGGCGACGCTCGCCGGGCCAGGTCAGACCGTCATCACGGCAGAGGTGCGCGATCTGCTGGACGACGAACTCGACGGCGTGTTCGAGGACCTTGGCGAATGCTGGCTCAAGCACATCGATCAGCCGGTTCGCGCCTACCGCCTGGCGTCCCCCGCCGGCCGGCATGCGCCCATCGCATTGCACGACAGCGCGGCCACGCCGCCCGTGATGCAGGCCACCATCGCGGTGCTGCCCTTTTCGTTCCAGGACGGCAGCTCGCAGATGGACGTGATCGGCGACCTGATCGCCGACGGCATCATTGCGCAGATCTCCAAGTCGGACCAGTTGCGCGTGGTCTCCCGGCTGTCCACTCGCGCGCTCGGGCAGCGCAACCTCAGCCTCGGCGACATCGCCGGCCGCTTGGCTGCGAACTACGTGCTGTCGGGCAGCTACTACGCGCCCGGGCGGCAGATCCTGATGAACGCCGAGCTCGCCCATGCGGCCTCGGGCCGGGTGATCTGGGCCTCGCGCCGCATCGCGGCGCTGGAGGACCTTTTCAATGTCCGCTGCGAGACCATCGACGAGTTCGCCAGCGAGATCAACGCCGCGATCCTCAGCAGCGAACTGGCACTCGTCAGCACGGCCCCGATCCCGAACCTGTCGAGCTACACGCTGATGCTCGGCGGCATCAGTCTCATGCACCGCTCGGCCCGTACCGACTTCGCGCGCAGCCGCGAGGTGCTCGAACTCCTGGTCGAACGACATGCGCAACACCCGCTGGCGCGCGCCTGGCTGGCGAAGTGGTATGTGCTGTGCGCGACGCGCGGGCTGTCGACGTCGCCTGCTGACGACGCTTCGCGAGCGCTCGACCAGACGCGTCGCGCGCTCGACAACGACCCCGCCAACGCCCTGGCGCTGGCGATGGAAGGCTTCGTCTATTGCCACCTGATCAAGGATTTCGACAAGGCGGCGCTGCGCCTGGACGAAGCCGTGACTCACAACCCCAACGAGCCACTGGCGTGGCTGTTCAAGGGCATGACGCACGCTTTCGAAGCGCAGGGCCCGCAGGCACAGGCGGCGTCCGCGCGGGCGCGGGCGCTGTCGCCGTTGGACCCCCTTGCCTACTACTACGAGTCGTTGTCCGCGTCGATGGCGATCGCCAACGGGGACTATGAGGAAGCGATTCGGCTGGCGCAGCGCTCGCTGCAGCGCAACGCCATCCACCCCTCGACCTACCGGGCCCTGGCCATCGCGCAAGCCCTGTCCCACCGCATCGAGGATGCGCGCGCGACCGTCGAACGACTGATGCGGCTCGACCCCGCGTATTCGTTGACCCGGTTCAAGAAGAACTATCCCGCCGCCGAGCGGGCGCCCGAGCAGTTCAGGCTGCTCGTCGAGGCCTTGCGAGAGGCCGGCGTGAAGGATTGATCACTGAGGAGAAGCGCATGTCACAACTGGGTGGATTTGGCGGATTCGGGGGCTTTGGGGGCTTCGGCGGATTTGGCGGCTTCGGCGGCTTCTCGGGCGCAAGCGCGCCGACCGGCGGTCCGGCGCTGGGCGATGCCTTTGCCAACCCGCTGGTGACCACTGCGCTGACCACCAGCCGGGATGGGATCCGCAACCCGAACGCACCCGTTCTCCCGCGCAACGATCCGGGCTTCAACTGGCCCGGCAGCACGGCGCGCTGGGAAGCCTGGGTGCGTTCGCACCTGCTTCAATGGGAGCTGAGCCAAGGGGTGCGCTTCGTGCCCCTGCCGGCGGCACCGATCCCACCGCCGCCGAGCACGCCCCTGGTGCCTTCCGCGACCTGTTCGCTGTCGATGCTGATCGACAACGTGCCCGTCTTCGAACTGGCGCGCCCCAGCACCAGTTTCTTCCAGGCCCAGATTCAGCTCGTGCAGGCGTGGAGCGAACTGAGACTCGAACGGGCGCCCGAGATCCTGGCGCAGATCGACAACCAGTTCGCCTTCGTGGCCTCGGTCACCGGGCTGCACGTCGAGCGACACCGGTGGACCACCGAACTGCTGGCCAACGCGATCCAGTTCACCGTGTTGCTGGAAATGCAGTTCAAGCACCAGCTCGCCTGCTGGCGGCCCTTCCAGTACTCGGACCAGGTGCAGCCGATGCTCACGACGCCGGGGCACGGGTCCTTCCCGAGCGGCCATTCGACCCAGGCCTTCATGCTCGCGCGCCTGCTGGTCGGCATCCTCGACCTGAACGCCAAGGCGCCCTCGATGGCCGAGCAGCTCTATCGGCAGGCGGCGCGCATCGCGACCAACCGGGTCGTCGCAGGACTTCACTTCCCGGCCGACAGCGTGGCCGGACGCATGCTCGGCCACACCATCGCCGAATACATCCTCTGTCGCCTGGATGTTCGCAACAGTGTGATCCTGCGCAGCTTCGCGCCGCCGGAAGCCAAGGGCAGCAGCCTCGATCTGGACCTGGTCGCCCAGCCCATCGACTCCACCAGCAGCGCGGGCATCGGCGACATCATCGGCGCGCCGGTAGCGGTCAACGATGCCCCCGATCCGTCGGTGCTCAAGCAGATCTACGACTTCGGCGAAGCGGAGCGCGCGGCGCTCATGCCGTAGGGACCGGCAATGGCACTCGTTCATTCCTCCGGCCTGCGCATCGACGCCTATCTGGCATGGGCCATGCAGCCCGGCGTTCGTCTGTTCGATCGCAGCAAGTCCACCCATGCGACGCTGCTGGTGCGCTTCGAGCACCCACTCACGTTCGCGAGGATCGAGCAACTGAACAGCCGCACCATGCGCTGCAGCAAGATATTCGAGGGCTACGCGCATGCGACGGTGACGGTGCCGATCGATTCGCTCGACGATCGACTGGACGAACTGCAGGCCGCGGGCGCGGTGTACTGCGAGCTGGCGACGCCTGCAGCCCCGGTTCCGAACGACCTCCCGATGCCCGACCTGCCTGCGCTCCAGCCGGGTCCGGACACGGTGATCGGGATCATCGACGACGGCTGCCCCTTCGCGCATCAGGCCTATCGCCCGGGCAGCGCTGCCAGCGTGCGTTTCATCTGGGACATGGGCGGCACGCCGGGCACCGGTCCGGTTCCCGGCGATCCGCCGTTTTTCAACTACGGCGCCGAGTACACGCATCAGATCGGCCAGATCGTGAACATGGCGACGACGGCGCAGGGAGTCAACGAGGACAGCGCTTACGCACTCATCGGCCTGCCCAGCCTGCGCGCCATGGCAAGTCACGGCGCGCAAGTGATGAGCCATGCGGCGGGCTGCGCCCGGCCGATCGACGGCCGTTCGATGCCCCCGCTGGCTGGGCGAACGGACCTCGCCTTCGTCCAACTGCCGACGGCAGCGCTCGACGACCCCAGCGGCCTCTGGCTGAAGCAATTCGGCTACGAGGGCCTGCAAGCCATCTTCCAATATGCGCGCAAGCGTTTCCAGCCCCCTGCCGGCAAAGTGCTCGTGAACCTGAGCTACGGCCCGCAGACCGGCCCGCACGACGGCAGTTCGTTCATGGAGAGCGCGATCGAGGAGATGACCGAGAAGGCGCGCCTGGACAACTGCATCTTCCGGGTCGTCCTGCCCTCCGGCAACAACCACCTGCTGCGCTCCCACGCCGAAGTCCAGCTCAACGGGCTCGATGCGGTGGGACGCTCGTTCGACTGGAACGTGGCGGCCGACTCGCAGACCCACGCGCAGCTCGAGATCTGGCTGCCCACGCAGGTCACGCTGAACCACGTCGATGTGCGGGCCCAATCGCCCACGGGGGAAATCGCCCTGCTCAGCGCCCCGCCGCCGCCTGGGACCGTGCCGGAGCCGACGGTTCGAATCACGGCGTCGGAGGTGCCGGCGCCCCCGCTGCCCACGTCGCTGCCGCCGTTCGAGCAGACCCAGATGCAGATCACGGTCAGCGCTTCGCCGACAGCGCGCGCGCCGACCGACGCGGCATCGACAGCGCCCGCCAGGCTGGCGACGCCGGGACGTTGGCGCGTGACGCTGCTGGCCAGGCAGGCCGGCGTCGACATTCAGGGCACGGCGCATGTCTATCTCGCACGCAGCGACCCGAACATGGGTCGGCCCCTGCGTGGCCGCAGCGGACACCTCGGCAGCCCCCACTGCGACGATCCCTGCGGGACGATTCCCAGCGAGCAACTGGACCCCGATGCGCCGCACACCGGCCTGGCCGAAGTGTTCGCGCGCGGCAGCCTCAGCGGCATCGCGACCGGCGCCGAGAGCCTGGTGGCGGGCGGCTATCGCATCCAGGACGACCTGCCGGCGCCCTACAGCAGCGGCGGCCCCTGCCGGCCGCTGGCACCGCGCGACAGCCCGAATTGGGCCTATCCGGTGGAACAAAGCCGGGTCCTTCCCGGTCTGCTGGGCCGGGGCAATCGCAGCGGCGTCAGCATGCGTTTTTCAGGCACCAGCATCGCCGCACCGCAGCTGGTCAGGGAGTTGGCCGCCACGCCGGGCAGCGACCTGCCGCCGCTGCCGCCCCCGGTACCCCCGCCGCCGTCCTGGTTCCGACCGCGCTTCGGCGGTGGCAGGCGCTGACCGAATCTCACCAGCGCGCCGGCAGCTCCCGCAGCAGCGTCAGCTGGCGCTGCGCGACCGCCACGTAGCCGCCCTGCTCCAGGTCCTTGAGCAGCCGGCTGACCATTTCGCGCGAACAGCCGATCTCGCTGGCGATCGCCTGGTGCGTCAGCCGTTCGGCGATCGCCCGGCTGCCGTCCGCGGCGGGCGCGGACGAGCGTTCCTCGAGCAGGCGCTTCAGGCGCGCATAGACGTCCAGCAGCGCCATGCTGCGGGCGCTCTCGGTGGCCAGCCGGGCGCGGCGGATCAGCCGCACGATCAGCGCCAGCGCGAAATCGGGATGCTCGGCAATGTGCTGCAACAGGGTTTCGCGGGTGACGACGGCGCAGACGGTGGGCTCGACCGCTTCCACGCTGGCGGAACGCGGGCCGCCGTCGAGCGACATCTCGCCGACATATTCGCCTGGCCCGTGCAGGCCCAGCGTGATCTCGCGCCCGCGCGCGTCCGAGAGAAAGGCCCGCAGCCGCCCGGACAGCACGATGTAGACCGATCCGCCCTGCTCGCCCTCTTCGATCAGCCGCGCCCGCGTGCGGTAGCGGCGCTGGATGCCGCGTTGGGCGAGTTGCAGCAGGGCGGGCGGGAGGTTGACGTGGTCGACACCGGAGGCAGCGGGCATCCGTCGAATATAAGGTCAGCGGGGCCGCCCCCGCCGGCCGTCACTCGCCGAATCGCAGCGCCGACACGATCTGCGGCATCCGCGAGACGCGGTGCACCACCTCGCGGATGCTGCTGCTGCCGGTCTTCTGCCGCACGTTCTTGATGTGGGTGCGCACCGTGGACATCCGGATGCCTTCGAGGCAGGCGATCTCCTCGGCGCCATGGCCGGCGCAGAGCCGCGCCAGCACGTTCTGCTCCGCCCGCGTCAGGTGCCGGGCCCGGGCGAACATCTGCATCGTCAGCGTCTCGCAGCCGGGGCGGCGGCTGCACATCACGAGCACCGTGTCGACCGTGCCGCTGCCGTGCACGGCGGCCAGCGGAATGAAGGCCACCGACAGCAAATCCTCGCCGTGTTCGAGCTCGACGATGCTGCGGCAGTCGCGCTCGGCATCCTTGAGCGCCTGCCGGATCTTGGCCTGGGAAGCGGCGTTGGCGGCGCAGAGCATGCCCTCGCCGCTGCGCAGCGCGCGCGCCGCGGCCAGTTCGCGCCGGGCCGGGAAATTGGCATGCAGGATGCGGCCGGTCAGGTCCAGCAGCAGCAGGCCATGGTCGATTTCGTCGAGCACCCGGGCCAGCATGCCGGGCTGCAGCGCGTCCGGCGGCGCGGCGGTGACGTCGCGGCCGAAGCGTTCCAGGTAGGTGATCTCGAAATCTGCTGCGGTTTCCATGCTGCTCTCCTCATCTGGGGGGATGAAAAGAGTGTGGAAGACTGCGACGCTGGCGTGCGGTGAGTATTGCCGCGGATTTTGTGATCTATTTACATTCCGGCCCAGTCGGGCGCCCGGGCCGGCGCCGGGCCGTCCCAAGGCGGCCTGCGGCCCCCTCGCGGGGCAGCGACCCACACGAAGTGGGGGAGCGTGGGGGCCCGTTCAGCCGGTGAGCCGCTGCAGGGCCTCGCGGTACTTCGCCGCGGTCTTCTCGATCACCTCGGCCGGCAGGCGCGGCGCCGGCGGCGTCTTGTCCCAGGGCTTGCCGTTGATCTTCGTGGCCTCCAGCCAGTCGCGCACGAACTGCTTGTCGTAGCTCGGCGGGTTGGTGCCGGCGGCCAGCGCGGCCTCGTAGCCCTCGACCGGCCAGTAGCGGGAGCTGTCGGGCGTCAGCACCTCGTCCATCAGCACCAGCGTGCCGGCCTCGTCGAGGCCGAACTCGAACTTGGTGTCGGCGATGATCATGCCCTTGGTCAGCGCGATCGCGGCCGCGGTCTCGTAGATCGCGATGCTGGTCTCGCGGATCTGCTGAGCCAGCTTCGGGCCCACCACTTCGACCACCTTGTCGTAGCTGATGTTCTCGTCGTGGGCGCCGGCCGCCGCCTTGGCAGCGGGCGTGAAGATCGGCCGCGGCAGCTTGCTGGCGTTGGTCAGCCCCTCGGGCAGGGGCACGCCGCAGACCGCGCGGTTGTCCTGGTATTCCTTCCAGCCGCTGCCCGCCAGGTAGCCGCGCACCACCGCCTCGACCGGGATCGGCGTCAGGCGCTTGACCAGCATCGAGCGGCCCTCGACCTGGGCGACCTCCTCGGGCGTGACGACGCTTTCGGGCGCGTCGCCGGTGAGATGGTTCGGGCACAGGTGGCCGAGCCGGTCGAACCACCACAGCGCCATCTGCGTCAGGATCACGCCCTTGCCCGGAATGGGCTCGCCCATGATCACGTCGAAGGCCGACAGGCGGTCGCTCGCGACCATCAGGATGCGGTCGCTGCCGACCGCATAGTTGTCGCGCACCTTGCCGCGCGCCAGCAGCGGAAGGCTTTGGATGGAGGAGGTATGGACGGTGGTCATGGCGAAATGGATGAAGCGGGCGGGTGACGCCGGAGATTGTGCGCGCGCAGCGGCCGGCGCAGAAAAAAGCCACCGCGAAGGTGGCTTTCAGGCGCCAGCGCGGGGTCAGACCACCTGTTGCGCGAGTTCGCCCTTGGCGTACTTGGCGGCGACCACTTGCAGGGTGTCGCCCTTGATCTTCGGGCCCTGGCCTTCGCAGCCGAACTCGAGGTAGCGCTGCTTGCAGATCAGGCGGGCGGCTTCGCGCGCCGGCTTGAGCCATTCGCGGGCGTCGAACTTCTCGGGGTTCTCGGCCAGGAACTTGCGCACCGCGCCGGTCATCGCCAGGCGGATGTCGGTGTCGATGTTGATCTTGCGCACGCCGTGCTTGATGGCTTCCTGGATTTCCTTGACCGGCACGCCGTAGGTTTCCTTCATGTTGCCGCCGTACTGGCGGATGATGGCCAGCAGCTCCTGCGGCACGCTCGACGAGCCGTGCATCACCAGGTGGGTGTTCGGGATGCGGCGGTGGATTTCCTTGATGCGGTCGATCGCCAGGATGTCGCCGGTGGGCTCGCGGGTGAACTTGTAGGCGCCGTGGCTGGTGCCGATGGCGATCGCCAGGGCGTCGATCTGGGTGCGCTTGACGAAATCGGCGGCCTGCTCCGGGTCGGTCAGCAGCTGCTCGCGGGTCATGGTGTCGTCGGTGCCGTGGCCGTCTTCCTTGTCGCCCTTCATGGTCTCGAGCGAGCCCAGGCAGCCCAGTTCGCCCTCGACCGTGACGCCGACCTTGTGCGCCATGTCGGCCACCTTGCGGGTGACGTCGACGTTGTAGTCGTAGCTGGCGATGGTCTTGCCGTCGCCTTCGAGCGAGCCGTCCATCATGACCGAGCTGAAGCCGAGGTCGATCGCGCCGCGGCAGACGTCGGGGCTCTGGCCGTGGTCCTGGTGCATCACCAGCGGCACCGTGGGATAGGCTTCGATGGCGGCCTGGATCAGGTGCTTGATGAAGGCTTCGCCCGCGTACTTGCGGGCGCCGGCGCTGGCTTGCAGGATGACGGGGGCGCCGACTTCCTTGGCGGCCTCCATCACGGCCTGCACCTGTTCGAGGTTGTTGACGTTGAAAGCCGGAATGCCGTAGCCGTTGGCGGCGGCATGGTCGAGCAGTTCGCGCATCGAGACGAGTGCCATGGAAATACCTCGCGGGAATCTAGGGATGAAGACAAAAGAACTCCCGGGATTCTACCGAGGGCCCCTGTAGGACGGCTCCGATGGCCCTGACGACCCTGCGTCGGCTAGCCGACGCGACAGATTTTCAGCATGTTGGTACCCCCCGGCGCCCCCATCGGCTCGCCGCAGGTGATCGCATAGACGTCCCCGGTCTGCACGATGCCGCGTTTCTTCAGGTGCGCCTCGGCCTGCTCCAGCGCCGTGTCGCGGTCGCTCTCCGAATCCATCAGCAGCGGCCGCACGTTGCGGTAGAGCGCCATCTTGCGCTGGGTCGCCAGCCGCGAGGTCAGGGCGTACATCGGGATGTGGGCCCGGTGGCGGCTCATCCACAACGGCGTCGAGCCCGATTCGGTCAGCGCCACGATCGCCTTGGCGCCCAGGTGGTGGGCGGTGAACAGCGCGCCCATCGCGATCGACTGGTCGATCCGGCTGTAGCTCTTGCCGCTGAAATCGGCGTCGAGCTGGAGGTCTTCGGCGGCCTCGGCGGCCTCGCAGATCTTGCTCATCTCCTGCACCGTCTCGAGCGGGTAGCGGCCCGAGGCGGTCTCGGCCGAGAGCATCACGGCGTCGGTGCCGTCGAGCACCGCGTTGGCGACGTCGCTGACCTCGGCCCGCGTGGGCACCGGGTTGGTGATCATCGACTCCATCATCTGGGTCGCGGTGATGACCACCCGGTCCATCTCGCGCGCCATGCGGATCATCTTCTTCTGCAGCGCCGGCACCGCGGCGTTGCCGACCTCGACCGCGAGATCGCCGCGGGCCACCATGATGCCGTCGCTGGCGCGCAGGATCTCCTCGAGCTTGGGAATCGCCTCGGCGCGCTCGATCTTGGCGATCATGCCGGGCTTGTGGCCGAATTCGGCCGCCGCCACGTTGCACAGCTGGCGCGCCATCTCCATGTCGGTCGCGTTCTTGGGGAAGCTCACCGCCACGTAGTCGGCCTGGAAGCTCATCGCGGTCTTGATGTCCTCCATGTCCTTGGCAGTCAGCGCCGGCGCGGTGAGCCCGCCGCCCTGCTTGTTGATGCCCTTGTTGTTGGACAGCTCGCCGCCCAGGCGCACCGTGGTGTGGACCGCGTCGCCCTTGACCGCGTCGACCGTCAGCACGATCAGGCCGTCGTTCAGCAGCAGGCTGTCGCCCGGCTTGACGTCGCGCGGCAGGTCCTTGTAGTCGAGGCCGACGGCGTCGACGTCGCCCGGCTCGGTGCGCGAGGCGTCGAGAATGAACTTGGCGCCCGGCTCGAGCCAGACCTTGCCTTCGGCGAACTTGCCGACCCGGATCTTCGGGCCCTGCAGGTCGGCCATGATCGCCACCTCGCGGCCGCTGCGCCGGGCCGCCTCCCGCACCATCGCGGCCCGGTTGATGTGGTCCTGCGCCGTGCCGTGGCTGAAGTTGAGCCGCACCACGCTGACCTTGTAGTGGATCATCTGCTCGAGCAGCTCGAGCGTGTTCGAGGCGGGGCCGAGGGTGGCGACGATCTTGGTGGCGTGGCGGGGCAGGCGGGGCGTGCTCATCGTTGTCTCCTGTTTGTATTCCGTACTGTATACACTTTACGAGCTCGCCGAAAGCGCTTTGTTCATCCGCCCGCTGCGCGCTTCGCCAGGATTTCGAAGGCCGGCAGCGTCTTGCCTTCGAGGATTTCCAGGAAGGCCCCGCCGCCGGTCGAGATGTAGCCGACCTGGTCCTCGATGCCGTACTTGGCGATGGCCGCCAGCGTGTCGCCGCCGCCGGCGATCGAGAAGGCCCTGCTGTCGGCGATGGCGCGGGCGATGGTCTTGGTGCCGTTGGCGAAGGCGTCGAACTCGAACACGCCCACCGGGCCGTTCCAGACGATGGTGCCGGCTTCGCGCAGCTGGGCGGCCAGCAGTTCGGCGGTCTTCGGCCCGATGTCCAGGATCAGGTCGTCGTCGGCGACGTCGCTGGCGTCCTTGACGGTCGCCGCCGCATCGGCCGCGAAGGTCTTGGCCGTCACCACGTCGACCGGGATCGGCACCGCCGCGCCGCGCGCGCGCATGGCCTCGATCACGGCCTGGGCCTGGTCGATCAGGTCGGGCTCGGCCAGCGACTTGCCGATCTTCAAGCCGGCGGCCAGCATGAAGGTGTTGGCGATGCCGCCGCCGACGATCAGCTGGTCGACCTTCTCGGCCAGGCTCTTCAGGATGGTCAGCTTGGTGCTCACCTTGGAGCCGGCGACGATCGCCACCAGCGGCCGCTGCGGCTGCGCCAGGGCCTTGGTGATGGCATCGATCTCGGCCGCCAGCAGCGGGCCGGCCGAAGCGACCTTGGCGAACTGGGCGATGCCGTAGGTGGTGGCCTCGGCGCGGTGCGCGGTGCCGAAGGCGTCGTTGACGTAGATGTCGGTCAGCGCGGCCAGCTTGCGCGCCAGCGCCTCGTCGTTCTTCTTCTCGCCCTTGTTGAGGCGGCAGTTCTCGAGCAGCACGATCTGGCCCGGCGCGACCTGCACGCCGTCGACCCAGTCCGCCACCAGCGGCACTTCGCGCCCGAGCAGCTCGCCCAGGCGGGCGGCGACGGGCGCCAGCGAATCCTCCGGCTTGAACTGGCCTTCGGTCGGCCGGCCCAGGTGCGAGGTGACCATCACGGCGGCGCCGGCGTCGAGCGCGGCGCGGATGCAGGGCACCGAGGCGCGGATCCGGGTGTCCTCGGTGATGCGGCCCGTGTCGTCCTGCGGCACGTTGAGATCGGCTCGGATGAAGACGCGCTGGCCGGCGACTTTGCCTTGCGCACAGAGATCGGTGAATCGAAGGACGTTCATGGATGGCAATCTGAAAGCGGATGGAAGGGGCCACGACGGGCAGCGCCCATTGTAGGTTTCAGCCCGCCAGCCCCGGCTCGCGCGCGACCTGCTGGAGCAATTCGACGAAGCTGGCCGCCGCCGGCGACAGCGAGCGCTTCGCCGCCCCGTAGACGCAGACCTCGCGGTGGAAGTCGGGCTGGTCGAGCCGCACCATCTGCAGCCCGTGGGCCCGCACCAGCGAGGCCGAGTAGGTCGGGCACACCGTGAGCCCGAGCCCCGCCGCGACCATGCCGAGCGCCGTCGTCATGTACGACACCTCCTGGGTCGTGGCGCGCAGCACGAGCTCGCGCGCGTCGGCGGCGAGCTCGGGCAGCACCCGCTGGCGGAAATCGCGCGTCGGCGCGATGAAGGTGTAGGGGCCGAGTTCGCTCCAGCGGACCTGGCGGCGGCGCGCGAAGGCATGGCCGGGCGGGCAGATCAACCAGTGCCGGTCGCGAAACAGCGTGCGGCGCTCGACCTGCGCGGCGTCCACCGCCACGTCCTGGCCGACCGCCAGCTCGACCTCGCCCGACAGCAGGCCGTCGAGCAGGTGCTCGGGCAGGGTGTCGGCCAGCCGGACGTCGACGTCGGGGTGCCGCTCGCGGTAGGCCGCGATCACGCGCGGCATCAGCGTGCAGGCCATCAGCTGCGGCGCCGCCAGCCGCAGCACGCCCTTCTTCTTGTCGCGCAGGTCGGTGACGCCGGCCACCGCGCCCGCCAGGTCGGCCAGCAGGCGCTGGACCGAGGGCTGGAATTCGCGCCCGGCTTCGGACAGCAGCACCCGCCGCGTATGGCGGTCGAACAGCTGCACCCCCATTTCGCGTTCGAGCTCGCGCACCAGCACGCTGAGCGCCGACTGGGTCAGGTGCAGGGTGGCGGCGGCCGCGGTGAAGCTGCCGGTCTCGGCGACGGCGGCGAAGGCGCGCAATTGGCGCAAGGTCAGATTCATGGCCTCAGTTCATCAATCGATGAATTTATATCGATTGAATCATAAGAAAAGCAGCGGTCCAATGGGCAGCCTGAGACCTGGCGGGACAGACCCAAAAACTGCGCAGCGGTTTTTTGCTCTGTCCTCAACTGACTGGAGAGAGACGGACCATGGCCCACCCCACACCCCCGCCCGTGCCCGTGCGCGGCCTGCACCACTTCGCCTGGCGCTGCCGCGACAGCGAGGAGACGCGCCGCTTCTACGAGGACCTGCTGGGCCTGCCGCTGGTGCACGTGATCCAGAGCGACCACGTGCCGAGCACCGGCGAGTACTGCCCCTACGTCCACATCTTCTTCCGGATGCGCGACGGCTCGTACATCGCCTTCTTCGACCTCGGCGACGACATCGCCGCGCTGCCGTCGCCGAACACCCCGGCCTGGGTCAACCACATCGCGCTGCGCGTCGATTCGCAGGCCGAGCTGCGCGTGGCCCAGGCCCGGCTCGAAGCGGCCGGCATCGAGGTGCTGGGCCCGACCGACCACCACATCATCGAATCGATCTATTTCTTCGATCCGAACGGCATCCGCGTCGAGCTGACGACGCCGACCGTGCCGCAGGCCGAGATGGACGCCCATGCGCTGCAAGCGCGCGCCGACCTGGATGCCTGGACCGCGCGCAAGGCCAGCCTGAAGGCGGAGCGTGCGGCCCATGCCTGAACTGCAACTCGCCGTCATCGACGTCAAGCCGGGCGCCTCGCTCGAAAGCCAGTCGGGCCTGCAGATGCTGCGCCCGCGCATCTATGGCGCCTACCAGGCGCCCGCCGGCCCTAAGAAGCTGGCGGCCATCGTGATGCACCCGACCAGCAACTTCATGGGCCACTACCTGATCGGCCCGCTGGCCGCGCGCGGCCTCTGCTGCATGGGCCTCAACTCGCGCTACGTGGGCAACGACACGGTGCTGCTGATGGAGCGCGCGATCCAGGATCTGGGCGCCGGCGTGCAATTCCTGCGCGCGGCCGGCTACGAGAAGGTGGTGTTGATCGGCAACTCCGGCGGTGCCGCGCTGGCCAGCTTCTACCAGGCGCAGGCCGAGCGGCTCACGGCCCACCACTTCGCCGACGGCGACCCGACCCACCTGCACCGGGACGACTTGCCGCCGGTGGACGGCATCGCGCTGTGCGCGGCGCACCAGGGCCGCTCGAAGCTGATGCGCGACTGGATCGACCCCTCGGTCACCGACGAGCACGACCCGCTGTCGGTAGCGCCCGAACTCGACATGTACGACCCCCGCCACGCGCTGCCGTACGACACCGGGTTCCTGGCCCGCTTCGGCGCCGCCCAGCAGGCGCGGCTCGCGCGCATCGAGCACTGGGCGCTGGAGCGCCTGCGCCAGCTGCGCAGCACCCCGGGCGCGCCGCGCGACCAGGCCTTCATCATCTACCGCACGCATGCCGATCCGCGTTGCGTCGACCTGTCGATCGACGCCAACGACCGCGCGCCCGGGAGCGTCTGGGGCGATGCGCGGCAGGTCAACTACGCGGCCAATGCGATGGGCCGCACCACCTCGCTGACCGCCTTCCTGTCGCAGTGGTCGTCGCGCTCGCAGGCCGACGGCCCGTCGAACCTGGCGCGCACCACCTGCCCCAAGCTGCTGCTGACCTACACCGGCGACCAGTCGACCTTTCCGAGCACCCGCGAGGCCTGGCTGGCCGCCGGCGGCGCGCGCATCCGCAACGTCGACATCGTCGCCGGCAACCACTACCTGGCCGGCCAGCCGCAGCTGGTGCAGCAGGCGGCCGATGCGGTGGCCGAATGGGCGCACGCGCTGTGAGCATCGCCATGGAAAGCTACAAGTTCGCCCCCGAATACGAACTGCCGAGCTGGCCCTTCGTGCCGCCGCCCGAACTCGGCGCCGACCGCGTGCTGCGCCACCCGATCGTGATCGTCGGCGCCGGCCCGGCGGGACTCACCTTGGCCTGCGACCTCGCGCGCCGCGGCGTGCGCGCCGTGCTGCTCGACGAGGACGACACGGTCGGCGTGCGCGGCGCCTCGTCGCGCGGCATCTGCCATGCGCAGAAGAGCCTGGAGATCTTCGCCCGGCTCGGCATCTACGAGCGGGTCGCGCAGAAGGGCATCACCTGGTCGTTCGGGCGCACCTTCTCGGACCGGCAGGAGGTCTACAACTTCAACCTGAAGGCCGACAGCGTCTCGGTGCAGCCGCCCTTCATCAACCTGCAGCAGTTCTACATCGAGTGGTTCCTGGTCGAGCGCATCCTCGAACTGGGCCTGACCGACCTGCGCTGGAAGAACCGGGTAACCCAGGTGGTGCCGTTCGCCGATGGCGTGCGCGTGGAAGTCGAAACGCCCGCCGGCAGCTACGCGATCGAGGCCGACCACCTGATCGACGCCACCGGCGCCCACAGCCCGATCCGCACCCAGCTCGGCGTCGACGCCCACCCCTCGCGCAGCACCGACCGCTGGTGCATCAGCGACGTCCGCTTCGAGAAGCCGCTGCCGACCGAGCGCTGGACCTGGGTCGATGCGCCCTTCAACGAGGGACGCGCGGTGTGGCAGCACCTGATGGGCGACGGCGTCTGGCGCATCGACTACCAGATGCCCGAAGACTGCGACACGGCCCACATCAGCCGGCCCGAAGTGGCCGGCGCGCGGCTGCGCGAGCAGCTCGGCCCCGGCGTGGCGTTCGAGTTCGTCTGGATCGGGCCGTACGGCTACCGCGACCACCTGCTCGACCGCTTCCGCCACGGGCGCATCCTGTTCATCGGCGATGCGGCCCATGTCGTGAGCCCGTTCGGCGCCCGCGGCGGCAACAGCGGCATCCAGGACGCGGCCAACCTCGGATGGAAGCTGGCGCTGGTCACGCAGGGCCAGGCCGGCGATGCGCTGCTCGACACCTACGACGCCGAACGCCGCCCGGCCGCGGCCGAGAACCTCCGCGTCACCAGCCGCTCGGCGCGTTTCCTGGCACCGCGGACGCCGGCCGAGCACCGGCTGCGCCGCGCCGTGGTCGCGCTGGCGTCGCGCCATGCCTTCGCGCGCGCCCTGGTGAACACCGGCCGCATGTCGGTCGCCAACGACTACCCTGCGGCGCCTCATCTGCCGGAGGGCGGGCGAAGCGTGCAGAACCTGCCGCTGCGCCAGCGCGACGGCACGCCGACCACGCTGATGGACCTGCTGGCCGACGGCACCCACTGCCTGGGCTTGTGGTTCGCGCCGACGCGCACGCAGGCCGAGGCCATGGCCGATGTCGCGGCCTCGCTGCCGCTGCGGCTGGTCGCGGTGGGCGGCGACAGCGGCCTGGCCACGCTGCAGCCCGACGAGGCACTGGCGCGCCACCTCGGCAGCGCCACGCCCGGCAGCCTGTGCCTGGTGCGTCCGGACGCCTACCGCGCCGCGCTGCTGAATGACCCGACGCCGGCATCGCTCTCGGCGGCTGCCCACGCCGCGCTGGCCCACCGTTGAACGGCACCCCCATGATCACCGAACCCCACATCCCCGATCCCGACGGCTTCTACGCGGCCTGGGTCAGCGCCCATGAAGGGCTGACCGAGGCCCAGAGCGCCGACTTCGATGCCCGCCTGGTGCTGCTGCTGGCCAACCAGTGCGGCGACCAGGCCGTGCTGCTGGCCTGCATCGAAGCCGCGCGCGACAGCGGCGTCGCGCCCGAAGCCCCACCGGACGCCGCCTGACCGGCGCCCCTACCAGCCGAGTCCCAGATGCAGCGGCAGGTACACCGCCATCCCCGCCAGCATCGTCCCGAGCACGCCGCGCCGCCAGAAGAAATAGGCGGTGCCGGCGACGGCCCCGTAGAGCCGGGCGTCGTGCAGGGTCGAGATCAGGTGGCCCTGCGTCATGACGATCTCGGGCGCGATCACGGCCGCCAGCGCGGCCGCCGGCGCGTAGTGCAGTGCCCGGTGGGCCCACTCCGGCAGGCCCCAGGGCCGGTCGAGGATGAAGAAGAAGCAGCGCGTGAGCACGGTGACGGCGGCCAGGCCGAGGATCACCCCGAGGGTCCAGAGATCGGTGCCGCCGAACAGGGTGCTCACCTGTCGTCCTCCGCCTCGGCGTCCAGCCCGAACTGCTTTTCGAGCCAGAAGCAGGCCAGCACCGCGACACCGATGGCGACCACGATGTTGAGCTTGAGCGGCAGCGCATAGGCCGCCACCGCGGTGACCGAGGCGATCAGCACCGCCAGCAGGCGCAGCCGGGTGGTCGCCATCGAGCAGACGATCGCCACCAGGCTCAGCACGCCGGCGAAGCCCAGGCCCCAGCCCTGCGGGATCATGTTGGCCAGCAGGATGCCGAGCAGGCTCATGCCCATCCACGCGCACCAGGTCACGCAGTAGTTGCCGGTGAGATAGGCCTCCTGGGCCTGCTCCTCGGCGCGGGTGCGCGGCGCTTGCGCGTACTTGCGGGTGAACAGCGCATAGCTCATGTCGGCCGTGAGATAGCCGTGGGTGATGCGGCGCCAGCGCGGCATGTGCATCAGGTAGGGCCGCAAGTGCAGGCTGAAGACCACGAAGCGCAGGTTGACGCAGAAGCCCGTGGCCAGGATGACCCAGGCCGGCGCGCCCGCGATCAGCAGCGGGATGGCGGCCAGCTGCGAACTGCCCGCGTAAACCAGCAGCGTCATCGCCACCGACTCGAACACGCTCATGCCCGACTTGAGCATCGCCACGCCGGTCATCAGGCCCCAGGCGCCGATGCCCATGGCGACCGTGGCCATGTCGCTCACGCCCTGGCGGAATTCCGGCTGGCGCCGGATCGCGGAGGAGAGAAACATCAGTGGAAGCGATGGCCGGGCTGGACGTCGAACCCACGCAGGAAGTCGGCGACCGCCAGCCGCCTGCCGCCGGCGCGCTGCAGTTCGGTCACCCGCAGCACGGAGCCCTTCGCCGCGATGGCGATGCCCGAAGCTGTCACGGCCAGCACCGTGCCGGGCGCCTCTCCGGCCCCGCCCGGCTCGGCCTCGGCGGCCCACAGCTTGATCGTCTCGCCGTCGAGCACGCTGCTGGCGCCCGGGAAGGGGTCGAAGGCGCGCACCCGGCGCACGATGGTCGCGGCGTCGAGCGACCAGTCGATCTGGGCTTCGGCCTTCTCGACCTTGTGGGCGTAGGTCACGCCTTCGACCGGCTGGGGCTCGGCCTTCAGCGTGCCGGCCGCCGCCTGTCCCAAGGCATCGACGATCAGCCGGCCACCCATCGCGGCGAGCCGGTCGTGCAGCCGCGCGGTGCTGTCGGCGCCGATGTCGAGCGCCTCGCGCAGCAGCATGTCGCCGGTGTCGAGTCCGGCGTCCATCTGCATGATGGTGACGCCGGTCTGCGCATCGCCGGCCTCGATCGCCCGGTGGATCGGCGCCGCGCCCCGCCAGCGCGGCAGCAGGCTGGCGTGGATGTTGAGGCAGCCGAGCCGCGGCGCATCCAGCACCCATTGGGGCAGGATCAGGCCGTAGGCGGCGACCACCATCGCGTCGGCGCCCGCGGCCGCGATGGCCTCGCGCGCGGCGGCCGCGTCGTCCGGGTACTTGCCGTCGAGCCTCAGGCTGCGCGGCTGCGCCACCGGCCAGCCTCGGCCGACTGCGAACTGCTTCACCGGCGAGGCCTGCAGCTTCATGCCGCGGCCGGCGGGGCGGTCCGGCTGCGTCAGCACCAGCACGACCTCGAAGCCGGCCGCCGCGATCGCCTCCAGCGCGACCCGGGCGAACTCGGGCGTGCCCGCGAACGCGACTTTCAGTGAGCTCATTGGTCGGTCATCAGCTGGCGCAGATCGTCCGCCGTGTGGTAGTGGTCGACCACGCCGTCCAGATCGATGTAGATATAGAGCAGCCGCGGATTGTTCTGCGACTTGTAGCGCCAGGCCCAGACATCGCCGTCGAACGGCCGCACCTGAGAAATCTCGAAGGGCCGGCCATAGCTGCGCAGCACGTCGTCGACCCGCCAGACACCCGGCTTGATCGTGATGTCGAACATGCCGTCCTCGAGCTCCTGGCGGATCGAGACCACCCGGCCGCCGGCGTCGAGGTCGACGTTGTTGACGGCGAAGCCCGAGGGCGCCCGCGAATACTGCAGCCGCTCGCCGCCGCCCGGCATCGCGTAGGTGGCGCTCGGCTGGCCGAGCTTCTGCAGCGTCTGGTCACGGGTGCTGCCGAGCGGCAGCCGCGTCGGATCGAGCGCGCAGCCGGACAGCGCCACCAGCAGCGCCGCTGCCACCGGCCACAGGGCCCGCATGGTCAACGCCGCCCTTCGCGCTGTTCCGACTTCTGGTCTTCGCGCTGCTGCTTGAGCAGCTTGCTCTTGATCCGGTTGCGCTTGAGCGGCGACAGGTACTCGACGAACACCTTGCCCAGCAGGTGGTCGAGCTCGTGCTGGATGCAGACCGCGAGCAGGCCCTCGGCCTCGATCGTCTGCGGTTCGCCGTCGGCATCGAGCGCGCTCACGCGCACCGAGGTCGAGCGCTCGACGCCGTCGTAGATGCCCGGCACCGACAGGCAGCCTTCTTCATTCAGCACCTTCTCGTCGCTGGCCCAGACGATCTCGGGATTGATCAGGACGATCGGCTTGTCGCGGTCTTCCGAAATGTCGATCACCACCAGCCGCTCGTGGACGTCGACCTGGGTCGCCGCCAGGCCGATGCCGTTGGCGTCGTGCATGGTCTCGAGCATGTCCGCGACCAGCGTCTTGATGCGCGCATCGACGCCCTGCACCGGCTTGGCCACCGTGTGGAGGCGGGGGTCCGGGTAACTCAAAATGGTTCTTTTTGCCATGAAAGCGAGGAGAAGTTGTCGCTATTTTCGCCATTTCCGCGACGCCCTGCCGGCGAACGGACCGAATACGTTGCCCTATCAAGGGCTTCAGCGCAAAATTCGTAGCAAATTGTGAGGATTCGTACATCCTGCGTGGCGTAGTGTGTGCACACCATAAACCATGACCAAACTCCGAATCAACGAAAGCCTGCGTCCCAGCCACCTGGCCACCCTGGCGGCCGTCGCCCTGGGGGTGGCTGGCGCCACGAACGCTTTCGCGCAGAACTATCCGGTCACGCCACAGCAGCGGGCGGTGGCCCAGCAGGCCTCGCAGGCGGGCATCCCGATCAGCGAGCTGGCGCCCAACGCGCCTGACGAATACACGGTCAAGCCCGGCGACACGCTGTGGGCCATCTCCCGCCTGTTCCTGCGCAGCCCCTGGCGCTGGCCCGAGCTCTGGGGCATGAACATCAAGGAGATCGCCAACCCGCACCGGATCTACCCGGGCCAGGTGCTCTACCTGGACAAGAGCGGCGGCCGGGCCCGCCTCAGCACCCGCCGCGGCGGCGCCTCCGATGGGACGATCAAGCTGTCGCCGCGCGCCCGCTACGAGTCGATGTCCGGAATGGCGCTGCCGACCCTCAACCCGAGCCTGATCGAGCCTTTCCTGAGCGAGCCGATCATCGTCGACGAGGACACCCTCAAGGCCGCGCCCCACATCGTGGCCGGCAACGACAGCCGCGTGCTGCTGGCCCGTGGCGACCGTGCCTACGCGCTGGGCCAGGCCGACGAGCAGCTGATCGAGACCGCCGGCCCGATCAAGACCTATCGCATCTTCCGCAACGCGACGCCGCTGAAGGACCCGGCCACCGGCGAGCTGCTCGGCTTCGAGGCGGCCTACCTCGGCAAGGCCCAGCTCAAGCGCAGCCAGAGCGTCGCCACCCAGCAGGTCGAAGGCAAGGAGGTCGTCAACGTGGTCCCCGCGACCATCGACATCGTGGCCGCGCGCGAGGAGATGCGCGCCGGCGACCGCCTGCTGCCCGAGCCGACGCGCCAGCTGCTCAGCTACGCGCCGCGCGCGCCCGAACAGCCGATCGACGGGCGCATCGTCTCGGTCTACGGCAACGCGGTGCAGTTCGCGGCCCAGAACCAGGTGGTGGTCATCAACAAGGGAACCCGCGACGGCATCGAGTCCGGCCATGTGCTGGCCATCCTGAAGAACGGCGACACCATCGTCGACCGCGCGGGCGCGCCCAACGACACCGGCAAGGCCGTGCTCAAGCTGCCGAACGAGCGCATCGGCCTGCTGATGGTGTTCCGTCCGTTCGAAAAGGCGTCCTACGCGCTGGTGCTCGAGATCAACGACACCCCGCGGGTCGGCGACCTGCTGGTCAACCCCTGATGCGAGCGCGCTTCTCGGTGTGGCGCGCGACGAACTCTCCCTGCGCCTTGCGCTGACGCCCGGCATCGGGAACGTCGCCGCGCGCGCGCTGCTCGCCGCCTTCGGCCTGCCGGGCGACGTCTTTTCGCAGACGCGGCAGGCCCTGTCGCAGGTGGCCAGCCCGGCCCAGGCCGAGGCGCTCCAGCGCGTGCCGGCCGAACTTCCGGCCTTGCTCGATCGCACCGTCGAATGGCTCCAGGGCACCGAAGCCCAAGGTGCCACGCGCCGCATCGTGACGCTCGGCGACCCGGGCTATCCGGCGGCGCTGCTCGAGACCGCCGATCCACCGCTGATGCTCTATCTGCTCGGCGCGCAGGGCTTCGAACTGGCGCAGCTGGCGCGCAGCATCGCGATGGTCGGCAGCCGCAATCCCACCGCGCAGGGCGCCGGGAACGCGCGGGCCTTCGCGCGGGCCTTCGGCGAGGCGGGCCTGACCGTGGTGTCGGGCCTGGCGCTCGGCATCGATGGCGCGGCCCATGAAGGCGCGCTCGAGGCGGCCGCCCGGCCGGGGCAGCCGGCCACGGTGGCGGTGGTGGGCACGGGCCTCGACCGCGTCTATCCGGCGCGCCATCGCGAACTGGCGCACCGGATCGCCGCGCAAGGCCTGATCGTGAGCGAATACCCGCTGGGCACGCCGCCCCTGAACCAGAACTTCCCGAAGCGCAACCGCATCATCGCCGGGCTCGCACGCGGCACGCTGGTCGTCGAGGCCGCCCTGCGCTCCGGCTCGCTGATCACGGCGCGACTGGCGGCCGAGGCGGGGCGGGAGGTGTTCGCGATCCCGGGCTCGATCCCATTCGCCGCAGTCGCGCGGCTGCCACGCCCTGATCCGGCAAGGCGCCAAGCTGGTCGAGTCGGTGGCCGACGTGCTGGAGGAATTGCGCTTCGCGCCGCCGCCCGCGCCGCCGTCGCCCGCCCCCGCCGACGATGCCGCCGAGCCCGCCTTGCTGGGCGCACTCGGATTCGATCCGGTCAGCCTGGACGCCCTGTGCGCCCGCACCGGATTCAGCCCCGCCATGCTGCAGGCGCAGCTGCTGGAACTCGAACTGGCGGGCAGCGTGGCCCGCCTGCCGGGGGGCTTGTTCCAGCGCGTCGCGCTTGGCTGAGCCGCCGGCACCGTCGTGTCGGCGCAACTTTCGACGGCCGGCGCTGCGAGTGGGCTATATTGAACCCATGTTCGAAGTGCTCGTGTATGTCTACGAAAACTACTGGCGCGGCGACGCCTGCCCCGAACCCGAGCAGCTGGGGCGCAAGCTCAGCGCGCAGGGCTTCGATGCCGACGAGATCCGCGAGGCGCTGCACTGGCTCGACGGCCTGAGCCTGGCGACCCGGGGCGTCCAGCTCGAGCGCCACGCCGACGGCACCAGTGCCACCGTGCTGCCGGGCATTGCGGCCGACGCCGCGCTGCCCCAGTCGGCCGATTCGATGCGCGTCTACTCGAGTGCCGAACAGGAGCACATCGGCGCCGAATGCCTGGGCTTCATCAGCTTCCTCGAATCCGCCAGCGTGCTGCCGGGCGGCATGCGCGAGATCGTGGTCGAGCGCGCCATGGCCACGCCGGGCGAGCCGCTGGCGCTCGACGAACTCAAGATCATCGTGCTGATGGTGCACTGGAGCACCGGGGTCGAGCCCGACGCCCTCGTGCTGGACGAGCTCTGCGACGCTTCGAGCGACCGCATCGCGCATTGAGCTCGCCCCCAGGTCGGCCGACTGAAGAGAGCCCAACCCAGGCGAGCTAATTCAGCAGCCGCTCGGGGTTGGCGTCCAGTTTGGCCAGCGCTTCGCGCGTGGCGCGCACCGTCAGGGTTTCCTCTTCGGCCGGCACCAGCAGGCCGGCCTGCAGGTAGGAGGCCAGGCGGCCGACCTGGATCAGGAAGCTGCGGCCGTCGCTCGATGCGAACAGGTGCAGCTGCTTGCGGTCGCTGCGCCAGACGAACTGGACCTGGCTCACGCGGTCGTTGTGGTCGAGCATGAACCAGGTGCCGACCTGCAGCTCGTGCGCCCAGGCCAGCATGTCCTCGCTGACCTTGGTGCCGGTGTCGGGCACGACCTCGATCGAGGCGGCATCGACGCCCAGCAGCAGCTCGATGCTCGCGGCGTCCAGCGGCAGGTCGGTGGTGCCCTCGTCGGAAACGAAATCCTCGAGGTTGGCCAGGCGCTTGGCCATGGCTTCGATCTTGGCCGGCGGGATCGCCTCGGTCTTCGACAGGAAGGCATCGGACAGCGTCGCGCCGATGGTCTTGATGTGCGCTTCCTGGGGCTCGCCCACGATGCCCAGCAGCGTCATGCCCTGGCGCAGCCGCTGCAACAGCTTGGGGAGGTCCTGGATGACGCGGGTGCGGTCGTTGCGGTTCGGCTTGGCGCTGGCGGCCCAGACCAGGTCGGAGGCAACCCGCTTCAGCGTCACGGTCTGCTCGTCCTGGGCGCCGTAGCGCAGGGCGGCAATGGCCAGCACCTCGGCCCAGACCTTGAACAGGAACTCGCGGATCTCCTCGCGCACCGGCATGTCGTTGAGCATCTTGCGCAACTCGATGGTGTACTGGATCGCCATCGTCTCCTTCTGCTCGACCTGCTGCGCCACGCTCATCACCCGCTGGGTGGTGTCGCTCTGCGTCAGGTACTTGTTAAGGAAGGCGACGAATTCGTCGAACACCAGCTTGAACACCCGCTGGCCGGTTTCCGGGTATTGCTCGATGACCTGGACCACGCGACGGATCTCGCCCTCGAGCGCGCTGCCCGAGATGGCGGCGGCATCGAAGCCCATCACGCAGGAGCCCATGCGGTCGATCAGCATGCGCGCCGGATGCTGCAAGGTGCCGAAGAACTCGGGTTCGGCGATGGCCACGCGCAGCACCGGCATCTGCAGCCGCGCGAACCAGACCCGGGCCGAGAACGGGATCCGCTCCTCGGCCAGGATGGCCTGGAACATCAGCGCCACGATCTCGACCGTGGCCTTGTCGGCGGTGGTGGGCGCCTTCTTCTTGAGTTCGCTGGTGCGCCGGCGCAGTTCGGCCGAGGCGTTGTGGATGGCCGTGGCCTCTTCGCCGACCACGTACTGCGAGGCCGCCACCTGGTAGGCCGCCTCGGCGTCCGCGATCGCGGCGACGAAGGCGGGCGAGGCGGCGCCGCCGGCCACCATGCCGCCGGCCCCGCCCGCCATCTCGCCGCCGCCCTGGCCGCGCGGCAGCGTGATGTCGCCGCCGATGCGCGCCGTCACGAAGCGCTTGAGATTGAGCAGCACGCCCTGGGCCCGCTGGCGCGCCATCAGCAGCGGCGAGCCGCCGGTGGCCACCAGGGTGTCGCCGCCGGCCTGCTGGCCCATGCCGGCCGCACCGCGGCCGACGCCGATCGCCGCCGGCGCGAAGCTGCCGGCCGGCGCGCCGAAGCCACCCGGCACCATCCGCGTCTGGCCGATGCCCATCGAGGCGCTGGCGGCCGCGCCGCCCGCAAAGCTGCCGCCCAGCGGCGCGTTGCCGGAGCCGACCGAACCGGTGCGGCGCACGAAGCTCTTGAGATCGATCTCGGGCATCACGTCCTTGCCGACCAGGAAGGCGTTGGCGTCCTTGTAGGCCTTGACCACCGGATCGACCATGTGCTGCTGGACCTGCTCCTGGACCTTGGTCCACAGGCCGCGGCTCAGGCCGGTGGCCAGCCACTGGTCGACCAGGACCTTGGCCAGTGCCTCGGGCTTCAGGATGTCCCGGGCGTCCAGTTCATGGGTGCCCTCGAGATGCTGGATGCGCAGCCGCAAGTCGTTGAGCTCGAAGCTGGCCTTGTCCTGGATCGTCTGCGCGAGCCGCGACGACAGGATGCCGGTCTCGACCACCTCGTCGCCGATGAGCTCGAGCCGCGACAGCGAATTGGAAGAAGAGCCCTCGATGGCGCTGCTGGCCAGCGCCTTGCGCCAGGCCGCCTGCGACTGCGCCACCCAGTTCGCGCCGTGGGTCTGGAACGCCAGGAAACCGTCGCGGTTCTCCTGCATCTCGCGCGCATTGGCGGTCTGGGAGGCCAGGGCCGTCAGTCGTTCGCCGATGGCCCGGGCGACCGGCGCGATCAGCGGCTCGGTGGCGGCGACGAATCGCTCGCGCGTCTCTCGGGAGAGTTGGAGGGAGGCTGCATGGGACCGCTGGGTCATGGATGGTCAGGACGGCAATGGATTCGATTCGACGACAAGCACGAGCTTGCATCGGGAAGCGTAACCGCACAAGGGCTCACCATGCTCGGCAACCCCAAGATCAGACGGTGGCCCCGGCGTTCGGGTCGTCCGGATCGCCCTCCCGCTTGGCCGGCGCCTTGACCAGGTCCTCGCGCTTGACGCCCAGCCACATCGCGATCGATGCCGCCACGAAGGCCGACGAATAGATGCCGAAGCAGATGCCGATGGTCAGGGCCAGCGCGAAGTAGTGCAGGGTCGGGCCGCCGAAGAAGAACATCGACAGCACCACCAGCTGGGTCGAGCCGTGGGTGATGATGGTCCGGCTGATGGTCGAGGTGATGGCGCTGTCGATCACCTCGGGGGTGCTCAGCTTGCGGAAGCGCCGGAAGTTCTCGCGCACGCGGTCGAAGATCACTACCGACTCATTGACCGAGTAGCCCAGCACCGCCAGCACCGCCGCCAGCACCGCCAGCGAGAACTCCCACTGGAAGAAGGCGAAGAAGCCCAGGATGATGACCACGTCGTGCAGGTTGGCCAGCACGGTGGCCAGGGCGAACTTCCATTCGAAGCGGAAGGCCAGGTAGATCATGATGCCGACCACCACCATGCCGA
This sequence comes from Variovorax davisae, assembly GCF_030316845.1. GTDB lineage: Bacteria > Pseudomonadota > Gammaproteobacteria > Burkholderiales > Burkholderiaceae_C > Variovorax > Variovorax davisae. Next base: position 96,720 of record NZ_JASZYS010000015.1, on the reverse strand, counting down.
GGGCCTTGAGGCCGTTGGTGGTCAGCTCCTCGCCGACCTGCGGGCCGACGAACTCGTTGCCGCGCAGGGTGGCGGTCGGATCGACCGCCTTCAGCGCCGCCATCACCTGCTCGCTCTGCTGGGCCGAGGTCTGGCCCTTCTGCACCGGCAGGCGGATCTGGACGTCGCGCGAGGTGCCGAAGTTCTGCACCTGCACGTCCGCGTAGCCCAGCTTGGCGATGGTCTCGCGCACCCGGCCGACGTCGACCGACTGCTGGGAGGCCACCTCCATCACCGTGCCGCCGGTGAACTCGACCGACAGGTGGAGCCCGCGATGGAACAGGAAGAAGACCGCCAGGGCGAAGGTGACGAACGACACCGCGTTCAGCACCAGCGCGTGGCGCATGAACGGGATGGTCCTGTGGATCCGGAAGAATTCCATTTGTCGTGTCCCTTATTTCGCGTCGGCCACGGCGGTGGTGTCGGGCTTCCAGACGGTGCCGATGGACACCGTCTTGAGCTTCTTCTTGCTGCCGTACCAGAAGTTCACCAGCCCGCGCGAGAAGAACACGGCCGAGAACATCGAGGTCACGATGCCGATGCAGTGCACCACCGCGAAGCCGCGGATCGGGCCGGAGCCGAAGGCCAGCAGCGCCACACCCGCGATCAGCGTGGTGACGTTGGAGTCGAGGATGGTGCCCCAGGCGCGCTCGTAGCCGGCGTGGATGGCCGCCTGCGGCGAGGCGCCCCCGCGCAGTTCCTCGCGGATGCGCTCGTTGATCAGCACGTTGGAGTCGATCGCCACGCCGATGGCCAGCGCCATGGCGGCGATGCCGGGCAAGGTGAGCGTGGCCTGCAGCATCGAGAGGATCGCCACCAGCAGCAGCAGGTTGACCGCCAGCGCGATCGACGAGAAGACGCCGAACAGCGCGTAGTACAGGCACATGAACACCATGATCGCGGCGAAGCCGTACATCACGCTGTCGAAGCCCTTCTTGATGTTGTCGGCACCGAGGCTCGGGCCGATGGTGCGTTCCTGGATGATCTCCATCGGCGCCGCCAGCGAGCCGGCGCGCAGCAGCAGCGCCAGGTCGTTGGCCTCGACCACGCTCATCGAGCCGGAGATCTGGAAGCGGTTGCCGAGCTCGCCGTTGATCGACGGCGCGGTCAGCACTTCGCCCTTGCCCTTCTCGAAGATCAGCATCGCCATGCGCTTCCTGAAGTTCTCGCGGCTGACGTCGCGCATGATGCGCCCGCCCTTGGCGTCCATGGTCAGGTCGACCTTGGGCTGCTGGGTCTGGGAGTCGAAGCCGGGCTGGGCGTCGGTGAGGTTCTCGCCGGTGACCAGCACCTGCTTCTTGACGATCACCGGGCGGCCCTGGCGGTCGAGGAACTTCTCCGAGCCGAAGGGCACCGGGCCGGTGCCCATCTCGGCGGCGCGGCCCTCGGCGCTCTCGTCGACCAAGCGCATCTCGAGGGTGGCGGTGCGGCCCAGGATGTCCTTGGCCTTGGCCGTGTCCTGGACGCCGGGCAGCTGGACCACGATCCGGTCCAGGCCCTGCTGCTGGATCACGGGCTCGGCCACGCCGAGTTCGTTGATCCGGTTGTGCAGGGTCGTGATGTTCTGCTTCAGGGCCGCGTCCTGGAGCCGGCGCACGGCCTCGGGCTTGATCGAGGCGACCAGCTTGAAGTCGGTGCCTTCCTGGCTTTCGACCGCCGTGAGGTCGGGGAACTGGTCTTGCAGCAGCCGCTTGGCGGCGTCCAGGCCGGCGGCATCGCGGAAGCGCATCTCGATGGTCTGGCCGTTGCGGCTGACCGCGCTGCCGCGCACGCTCTTGTCGCGCAGGCCGGTGCGCAGGTCGCTGGCGAAGGACTCGGCGCGCTTGTCGATGGCACCCTTCATGTCGACCTGCAGCAGGAAGTCGACGCCGCCGCGCAGGTCGAGCCCCAGGTACATCGGGAAGGCGTGCAGGGCGGTGAGCCAGCTCGGCGAACGCGACACCAGGTTCAGCGCCACCGTGTAGGGCGGGTCGCTCGGGTCCGGCACCAGGGCGTGCTGCAGGGCGTCGCGCGCCTTCAACTGGTCGTCGGTGGAAGCGAAGCGGGCCCGCACCGAGGTGGCGTCGAGGGTCAGCAGGTCGGGCACCAGCCCGGCGACCTTCAGCGCCTCGGCCACCCGGGCCTGGGTGCCGGCGTCGACCTTGACGGTCGACTTGGCCGACGACACCTGCACCGCAGGCGCCTCGCCGAAGAAATTGGGCAGGGCGTACACAAGCCCCACCAGCAGCACGACCACGATGATCGCGTACTTCCAGACCGGGTATCGGTTCATCGATTCAACCTTCAGGGGCGCGCGGCGTCCGGCACCCGTGTTGTGGCACTACTTACTTGATCGCGCCCTTGGGTAGCACTTGGATCACGGCGCTGCGCTGGATCTGCACTTCGACGCCCTTGGCGATCTCGACCGTCAGGTATTGCTCGCCGAGCTGGGTGATCTTGCCGAGCATGCCGCCCGAGGTGGCGACCTCGTCGCCCTTGGCCAGGGCTTCGATCATGGCGCGCGCTTCTTTCTGGCGCTTCATTTGCGGGCGGATCATGACGAAGTACAGGACCACGAACATCAGCACCAGCGGCAGCATGCTGCCGAGCGAGGACATCATGTCGCCACCACCGGCGGCGGGCGCGGCCTGGGCGAAAGCAGAAGAAATGAACAAGGGAGTCTCCAACAGAGGGAAAGAAGAGGAGCGCCGGCCCCCGGATGGAAAGGGACCGGTGCATCCGCGGCCGCACCCAGCGGCCACGCAGCGCGGCACCTGGCCGCGCACAGCACCGGGCATTGTATAGAGGGCAGACGACCCTATTCCGGGGCCGTGCTTGGGGTTTTCGGGGCTTTGCGGCCCCGGGCGCCGGCGATTCAGGCGGCGGCGCGGGCGGCCTCGGGGTGGCGCCACCTGGCCATCAGCTCGGCCCACCGCACCCGGGCCGCGGCCAGGTTGCGCTCCTTGACGTGGCCGTAGCCGCGGATCTGCTCGGGCAGTCCGGCGATTTCCAGCGCCGTGGCGTGGTTCGCGGCGCTCAGGCCGGCGATCACCTCCTCGATGCTGGTGCGGTATTCGCCGATCAGCGCGCGCTCGGTCTTGCGCTCCTCGGTGCGCCCGAAGATGTCGAGCGCGGTCCCGCGCAGGCCCTTGAGCTTCGCCAGCAGCCTGAAGCCGGTCAGCATGGCCGGGCCGAACTTCTGCTTCTGCAACTCGCCCTTGGCGTTCTTCTTCGCGATGATCGGCGGCGCCAGGTGGTAGTTGAGCTTGAAATCGCCCTCGAACATGCCCTCGACCCGGTCGAGGAAGCTGCGGTCGGTGTGCAGCCGCGCCACCTCGTATTCGTCCTTGTAGGCCATCAGCTTGAACAGGTAGCGGGCCACCGCCTCGGTCAGGCTGCTCTTGCCGAGCGCCGATTCGGCCTGCTGCACCCGGGCGACGAAGGCCTTGTACTGGTCGGCGTAGGCGGCGTTCTGGTAGCCGGTCAGGAACTCGGCCCGGCGGGCCACCAGGGCCTCGACGGTCTCGCGCCGCTTGAACTCGATGACCTGCCCCGGCTGCACCCGCTTTTGCAGCTCCGCCGGGCGCTGGGCCGCCTGGCGGCCCCACTCGAAGGCCATCTTGTTGTTGTCGACCGCCACGGCGTTGAGCTCGATCGCCCGCATCAGCGACGCGTGGTCGAGCGGAATCCAGCCCTTCTGCCAGGCGAAGCCCAGCAGCATCGGGTTGGCATACAGGCTGTCGCCCATCAGCGCGGTGGCGGCCGCATCGGCGTCGAAGGCGCCGACCGCATCGGCACCGACCACCCGTGCGATCTCGTTGGCGCAATCCTGCTGCGGGTTGACCCAGTCGGTGTTGCGCACGAAGGCGGCGGTCGGCGTGCTGTGGCTGTTGAGCGCGACCCGCGTGCGGCCCTCGCGCATGCGCGCCGTGGTTTCGGCATTGACCGCCACCAGCGGGTCGGCCGCCAGCACCAGGTCGGCCGCGGCGGTGCCGACGCGGGTGGTGCGGATCGCGTCCTGGGTGTGGCCGATCAGCACGTGGCTCCAGGTGGCGCCGCCCTTCTGCGCCAGGCCGGCCGCGTCCTGGGTGACGATGCCCTTGCCTTCGATGTGGGTCGCCATGCCGAGCAGCTGGCCGATGGTGATGACGCCGGTGCCGCCGACGCCGGCCACCACCACGCCCCAGACCTGGCCCTCGCCCAGCACCGGCAGCTCGGGGTCGGGCAGCGCACCCAGCTCCGCCGGCGAAGCGCCCTTGCTCTTCGATTTCTTCTTGAGCTGCCCGCCCTCGACCGTCACGAAGCTGGGGCAGAAGCCCTTCAGGCAGCTCATGTCCTTGTTGCAGGTGCTCTGGTTGATGGTGCGCTTGCGGCCGAACTCGGTCTCCAGCGGCTCCACCGACAGGCAGTTGCTCTTGACGCTGCAGTCGCCGCAGCCTTCGCAGACCAGCTCGTTGATAACCACCCGCACGGCCGGATCGACCGCCGTGCCCCGCTTGCGGCGGCGCCGCTTCTCGGTGGCGCAGGTCTGGTCGTAGATGATGGCCGTGGTGCCCTTGATTTCGCGGAACTCGCGCTGGATCTCGTCGAGCTCGTCGCGGTGGCGCACCTTGACGTTCTCGCCCGGCACGTTGACGCCTTCGTACTTCTCGGGCTCGTCGGTGACCACCACCACCTTGACCGCGCCTTCGGCGTGCAGGCTCTCGGCGATCTGCAGCACCGAATGGCCCTCGGGCCGCTCGCCGACCTGCTGGCCGCCGGTCATGGCGACCGCGTCGTTGTAGAGGATCTTGTAGGTGATGTTGACGCCGGCCGCGATGCTCTGGCGGATCGCCAGCAGGCCGCTGTGGAAGTAAGTGCCGTCGCCCAGGTTGGCGAAGATGTGCTGGTCGGTCGTGAAGGGCTGCTGGCCGACCCATGGCACGCCCTCGCCGCCCATCTGCGTGAAGCCGATGGTCGAGCGGTCCATCCAGGTCGCCATGAAGTGGCAGCCGATGCCGCCCATCGCGCGCGAGCCTTCGGGCACTACGGTGCTGGTGTTGTGCGGGCAGCCCGAGCAGAACCAGGGCTGGCGCGTGGCGTCGGCGGCGCCGAGCGACTTGGGCGCGGCCATCGCGCGCTCCTTGGCCTCGAGGATCGCCAGCTGGGCGTCGATGCGCGCGGCCATGTCGGCGCCGGCGGCGGCCAGCAGGCCGGTCTTCTTGAGGCGCTGGGCGATCGCCTTGGCGATCATCGCGGGGTTGAGATCGGCATTGGCCCGCAGCAGCGTGTGCGCGGTCGGGTTCGGCATCGACCATTCGCCGCCCGAATAGCCCTCGGCCTCGTGCACCTCGCCCTCGTCGAACTTGCCGACCACGTTCGGCCGGACGTCGGGGCGCCAGTTGTAGAGCTCTTCCTTGAGCTGGTATTCGATGACCTGGCGCTTCTCCTCGACCACCAGGATCTCCTGCAGGCCGGTGGCGAATTCGCGCGTGAGCTGCGCTTCGAGCGGCCACACCACCCCCACCTTGTGCAGCCGGATGCCGAGCTGGCGGCAGGCGGCGTCGTCGAGGCCGAGGTCGATCAGGGCCTGGCGCGTGTCGTTGAAGGCCTTGCCGCTGGCCATGATGCCGAAGCGGTCGTTCGGGCCTTCGATCACGTTGTGGTTGAGCCGGTTGGCGCGGATGTAGGCCAGCGCGGCGTACCACTTGTAGTGCATGAGCCGCGCTTCCTGCTCCAGCGCATGGTCGGGCCAGCGGATGTGCAGGCCGCCGGGCGGCATCTGGAAGTCGGTCGGGATCACGATCTCGACCCGCTCGGGATCGATCATCGCGGTGGCGCTGGATTCGACGATCTCCTGGATCGTCTTCATGCCCGACCAGATGCCGGCGAAGCGGCTCATCGCGAAGGCGTGGATGCCGAGGTCGAGGATGTCCTGCACGTTGGCCGGGAAGAACACCGGCGTGCCGCAGGCCTTGAAGATGTGGTCGCTCTGGTGCGCGGCGGTCGAGCTCTTGGAGATGTGGTCGTCGCCGGCCACCGCGATGACGCCGCCGAACTCGGTCGTGCCGGCCATGTTGGCGTGCTTGAAGACGTCCGAGCAACGGTCCACGCCCGGGCCCTTGCCGTACCAGATGCCGAAGACGCCGTCGAACTTGTTGGTGCCGGCCGGCGAGAAGCCCAGCTGCTGGGTGCCCCATAGCGCGGTGGCGGCCAGTTCCTCGTTGACGCCCGGCTGGAAGACGATGTTCTGCTCTTTCAGGAACTTGCTGGCCTTCCACAGCGCCTGGTCATAGCCGCCCAGCGGCGAGCCGCGGTAGCCGCTGATGAAGCCGGCCGTGTTCTTGCCCTGCTGCTGGTCGCGCAGGCGCTGCAGCATCGGCAGCTTGACCAGCGCCTGGACGCCGCTCATGAAGGCGCGGCCGTAGTCGAGGCTGTACTTGTCGTCGAGCGTGACCGTTTCGAGGGCGCGGCGGATGTGCTCGGGAAGCGGGGCGTTCATCGTGTCTGTCTCCAGTGGCTGGGCCTTGTGGGCGTGGCTTGCAGGGCAGCCGGGTCGGCTCCCCCTCGGCCATCATGACGCAAAGTGTATGCCTGCTGTCTCGACAGGTGTTTGCGTTCTGTACCCATTCGAGGCCCCTTCTTGAAAGACTCTTGCTTAAAATGGCGCGTAATGGAAAGCATCGACAAGTTTGACCTCGCGATCCTGCAAGAACTGCAGGCCGACGGCCGGCTGACGAATGCCGAGCTGTCGCAGCGGGTGGGCCTGTCGGCCGCGCCCTGCTGGCGGCGCGTGCGCGCCCTCGAGGAGGCCGGCTTCATCCGCGGCTACCACGCCGAGATCGACCGCCACAAGATCGGGCTCGGCGTGCTCGCTTTCGTGCGCGTCGACACCGAGCGGGTCACGGTCGAGGCCACGCGCAAACTCGAGGACGCCATCCGCCGGCTGCCGGAAGTGACCAGCTGCCACTACATCAGCGGCACCGGCACCTTCGAGCTGCAGGTGGTGTCGCAGGACCTCGACAGCTTCTCGCGCTTCGCCCTGCAGCACCTGATGAGCCTGCCCAACGTGAAGGACCTGCACACCAGCTTCTCGCTCGGCGAGGTCAAGGCCAGCCGGGCCCTGCCGCTCGAACACCTGGCGCCCGGGCGCCCGACCGACTCGCCGGCGCGGCCGGGCCGAAGACAATAGGCCGCGATGCCGCCGATCTCGCCCCAGGAAACTCCCGTCACGCCGCCTCTCCAGGCTTCGCGGGTCGGCCCGCTGGAGCCGCTGCGGATCCCCGTCTTCCGCATGCTGTGGAGCACCTGGCTGATCGCCAACGTCAGCATGTGGATGAACGACGTCGCGGCGGCCTGGATGATGACCTCGCTCACCAGCTCGCCGATCTGGGTCGCGCTGGTGCAGTCGGCCTCGACCCTGCCGGTGTTCCTGCTCGGGCTGCCGAGCGGCGCGCTGGCCGACATCCTCGACCGCCGGCGCTGGCTGGTCGCCACCCAGTTCTGGCTCGCCGGCTCGGCCGTGGTGCTGTGCGCGGCGGTGGTCTTCGACCTCATGAGCGCGCCGCTGCTGCTGGCCCTGACCTTCGCCAACGGCATCGGGCTGGCGCTGCGCTGGCCGGTGTTCTCGGCCATCGTGCCCGAGCTGGTGCCGCGCAGCCACCTGCCGGCCGCGCTCGGGCTCAACGGCATCTCGATGAACGCCTCGCGCATCATCGGCCCGCTGGTCGCCGGCACGCTGATCGCGAGCGCCGGCACGGTCTGGGTGTTCGCCCTCAACGCCGTGCTGTGCGTGGCCTCGGGCTTCGTGGTGCTGCACTGGCGGCGCGAGCACACGCCCAACCCGCTGGGCCGCGAGCGGCTGATCAGTGCCATGCGGGTCGGCGTGCAGTTCGTGAGGCAGTCGCCGCGCATGCGCGCCGTGCTGACGCGGATCTCGATCTTCTTCCTGCACTCGACCGCCGTGCTGGCCCTGCTGCCGCTGCTGGCGCGCAACCTCCAGGGCGGCGGCGCCGGCACCTTCACGCTGCTGCTGGCCGCCATGGGCTCGGGCGCCATCGTGGCCGTGCTGTTCCTGCCGCGGCTGCGCCAGGCGCTGGTGCGCGACCAGCTGGTGATGCGCGGCACCCTGCTGCAATCCGGCGCCACCGCGGTGATGGCGGTCGCGCCCAACGCCTGGGTGGCGGTGCCGGCGATGTTCCTCGGCGGCATGGCCTGGATCACGGTCGCCAACACGCTCTCGGTGTCGGCCCAGCTGGCGCTGCCGGACTGGGTGCGGGCCCGCGGCATGTCGATGTACCAGATGGCGATCATGGGCGCCAGCGCCCTGGGCGCAGCGCTCTGGGGCCAGGTGGCCGAGCTCAGCTCGATCTACGCCAGCCTGGGCGTCGCCGCGACCACCGGGGTGCTGTGCATGTGGCTGGCGCTGCGCTACGTGACCGACGGCGCGGGCGAGGACGACGACACCCGCCCGGCGCAGCACGGCTGGGCTGCCGGTCCGCCGGCCAGCGCGCCGGACGAGGCCGGCCGGGTGGTCGTCACCGTCGAGTACCTGATCGACCCGGCCCGCGCCGCCGCCTTCCACCTGGTGATGCACCAGACCCGGCGCGCGCGGCTGAGCCAGGGCGCGATCGCCTGGGAGCTGCTGCACGACATCGGCGAGCCGGGGCGCTACCTGGAGCAGATCGTCGACGAGACCTGGACCGAGCACCTGCGCCGCTTCCATCGCGCGACCGCGGCCGACATGGCGCTGCGCGAGCGGCGGCTGGCGTTCCACGTGGGCGAGACGCTGCCGGTGGTGACGCGCTATATCGTCCACCGCTGAGCCGGGCCGGCGCCTTCTAGTGGAAGAACAGCAGCCGGGTCAGCAAGGTGTGGCCGGCCTCGGCGAACATCAGCCCCACCAGCACCAGCAGGCACAACGGCGGCAGCAGGATAGCGTAGACCAGCGCCAGCCGCTCCCAGGCCATGTGCATGAAGACCGCGACGATCAGGCCCGCCTTCAGCAGCATGAAGAGGATGATCAGGCCCCAGCGCAGATAGCCCTGGAAGTGGAAGTAGTCGACCAGGTACGACAGCGTGCTGAGCACGAACAGCAGCCCCCAGATCTTCAGGTAGAGGCCGATCGGATGCTGCTGCTGGGCGGTGGCTGGATTCATGGTCGACCTCACCAGAGATAGAACAGCGCGAAGATGAACACCCACACCAGGTCGACGAAGTGCCAGTACAGGCCCGCGATCTCGACGACCTGGTAGTTGCCGCTCTTCTCGTAGTCGCCGCGGATCAGCTTGAAGGCGACGACGAACAGGAACACCACGCCGGCCGACACATGCAGCCCGTGGAAGCCCGTGATCATGAAGAAGGTCGAGCCGAACTGCGCCGCCCCCATCGGATTGCCCCAGGGCCGCACGCCCTCTTCGAGGATCAGCTTGGACCACTCGAAAGCCTGCATGCCGACGAACAGCTCGCCGAAGGTGGCGGTCACCAGCATCAGCGTGGCGGCATTCACGCGGTCGCGGCGGTAGGCGAAATTGACGGCCATCGCCATCGTGCCGCTGCTGCTGATGAGCACGAAGGTCATGATCGCGATCAGCAGCAGCGGGATGTCGGCCCCGCCCACATGGAGCGCGAACACCTCGCTCGGGTTGGGCCAGGGCACGGTGGTCGAGACCCGCACCGTCATGTAGCCGGTCAGGAAGCAGCTGAAGACGAAGGTGTCGCTCAGCAGGAAGATCCACATCATCGCCTTGCCCCACGAGACGTGGAAGGCCTGGCGGTCGGAAGACCAGTCGGCCACCAGCCCGCGCCATCCGGCGGCCGGCGCGGCGGCATCCGGCCTCTGCGCTGCGATCGACACGGCGTTCATCGCGGCCTCCTCACGGCGTGCCGCAGATGGCGCGCGCCACCTCCGGCGTCACCCAGCCCAGCAGGGCGAACAGCACCCCCCACACCGCCAGCAGGAAATGCCAGTAGCGCGCGCACAGCGCGATCCGCCAGGCGGCCGCGGCGGGGTCGGGCCAGCCGGCATGCACCGTCCAGGCCCAGGCGGCCAGCCCGCCCATCACGTGCAGGCCGTGCATGGCGGTGAGCAGGTAGAAGAAGGCAGCGCCCGGATTGCCGGCCGGCGTCACCTGCGTGCTCATCAACGCCTGCCAGGCCCAGAGCTGCACCGCCAGGAAGGCCAGCGCGCAGAGGCCGCCGGCCCCCAGCAGGCGCCGGGCCCGCGCCGCTTCGGCGTGGCGCGCCGCCGCAGCGGCCCGCTGCAGCGCGACGCCGCCGATGGCCAGCAACGCCGAGCTGAGCCAGAGTTGCCAGGGCAGCGCGATGGCCACCGCATCGCTGCCGTTCATGCGCATCAGGTAGGCCATGACGAACAGCGAGAACAAGGCCGTGGCCACGCCCATGAACACCCACAGTCCGATGCCGGCCGCGCTGGCCCGGGTGTCGGGCGAGCGGCCGCCGCGGCGGGCGACGCCGGCGCGCAGGGTGGCGCTGGCGCTCATTGGTATACCTCCGCGCAGCAGCGCGACGGTATTCGCCTTGGGAGCGGCCCGGCGGCTCATGCCGGCGCTCCCCGGGCCTCGCCCTCGCTTCGGTCGCGCGCCTCGGGCTCCAGCCCCCCGGCCTCGGGCGGCGCGTTCTGGGCGATGTAATCCTCTCCCTGGCCCGGCACGCCGTAGGCGTAGGCCCAGCGGTAGACCACCGGCAGTTGCGGCCCCCAGTTGCCATGGCCCGGCGGCGTCGCCGGGGTCTGCCATTCGAGCGAGGCGGCGCGCCAGGGGTTGGCCGTGGCCGGCCGGCCGCGCCAGGCGCTCCAGGCGAGGTTGAAGACGAACAGCAGCTGGGCCGCGCCGACCACCAGGGCGACCACGGTGATGAAGGTGTTGAGGCTGAAAGCCGAGGCCGGGATGAACTGGTAGCCCTCGAAGCCGTAGTAGCGCCGCGGCATGCCCAGCACGCCCAGGTAATGCATCGGGAAATAGATGAGGTAGGTCCCGAGGAAGGTGATCCAGAAGTGGAGCTGGCCGAGCCGGTCGTCCAGCATGCGGCCGGTGATCTTCGGGAACCAGTGGTAGATGCCGCCGAACACCACCAGCAGCGGCGCCACGCCCATCACCATGTGGAAGTGCGCGACCACGAAGTAGGTGCCCGAGAGCGGAATGTCGACGCTGACGTTGCCCAGGAACAGGCCGGTCAGGCCGCCGATGGCGAAGGTGCAGACGAAGGCCAGCGCGAACAGCATCGGCACCGACAGGTGGATGTCGCCGTGCCACAGCGTCAGCAGCCAGTTGTAGACCTTGATGGCCGTGGGCACCGCGATGATCAGCGTGGTGGTCGCGAAGAAGAAGCCGAAGTACGGGTTCATGCCGCTCACGAACATGTGGTGGGCCCACACCACCACGCTGAGGCCGCCGATCGCCACGATCGCCCAGACCATCATGCGGTAGCCGAAGATGCTCTTGCGCGCGTGCACGCTGATCAGGTCGGACACGATGCCGAAGGCCGGCAGCGCCACGATGTACACCTCCGGGTGGCCGAAGAACCAGAACAAGTGCTGGAACAGCAGCGGGCTGCCGCCCTTGTAGCCGGTCGCCTGCCCCATCGACACCAGGGCCGGCATGAAGAAGCTGGTGCCGAGCGTGCGGTCGAGCAGCAGCATGACGCCGCTGACGAACAGCGCCGGGAAGCCGAGCAGCGCCAGGATGGTGGCGACGAAGATGCCCCAGACGGTCAGCGGCATGCGCAGCAGCGTCATGCCTTCGCAGCGCGCCTGCAGCACGGTGGTCACGTAGTTGAGGCCGCCCATCGTGGTCGCCACGATGAAGATCACCAGCGACACCAGCATCAGCACGATGCCGCCCGAATGGCCGGGCGTGCCGGGCAGGATCGACTGCGGCGGGTACAGCGTCCAGCCCGCGCCCGTGGGCCCGCCCTCGACGAAGAAGCTCGCCAGCAGCACCACCACCGACAGCAGGTAGACCCAGAAGCTCAGCATGTTGAGGTAGGGAAAGACCATGTCGCGGGCGCCGACCATCAACGGAATCAGGTAGTTGCCGAAGCCGCCGAGGAACAGCGCGGTCAGCAGGTAGATCACCATGATCATCCCGTGCATGGTCACGAACTGGTAATAGCGCTCGGGGTTGATGAACTCGAATTGGCCCGGAAAGCCGAGCTGCAGGCGCATCAGGTTGGACAGCACCACGCCCACCAGCCCGACCGCGATGGCGGTGCAGGCGTACTGGATGGCGATGACCTTGTGGTCCTGGCTCCAGACATAGTGCGTCAGGAATTTCTTCGTCGCGGGTTTCATCGCGGCACCCCCTTGTCGGTGGCGGCCTGGGTCGGCGGATTGCCCAGGCTCTGGATGTAGGCCACCAGCGCCGCCAGCTCCTCGTCGCTGAGGTCGATCTTCGGCATGACCGGCGCGAAGCCCTTCACCTGGCGGGCCTGCGGATCGCGGATGAAGGCGCGCAGGTAGGCTTCGTCGACCAGCGCCCTGGAGCCGTCCGCCATGGTCTCGGTCTTGCCGTACAGGCCCTTCCAGGTCGGCCCCACGCGCGGGCTGCCGTCGATCGTGTGGCAGGCCGTGCAGCCCTTCGCGTCCGCCAGGGCGCGGCCCTGCTCGACGGCGGAGCCCGCCCCCGCGCCGGCCGGGGCGGCGGCCTTGGCCTGGGTGCTGGCGAAGGTCGGCAGCGCGGCCTGCCAGGCATTGAAGGCCGCCACCTCCTGCACCACCACGAAGCCGCGCATGTTGGAATGGCCGACGCCGCAGAGCTGGGCGCAAAGCGCTTCGTAGCGCCCGGCGACGGTCGGCGTGAACCAGAAGCGGCTGACCTGGCCCGGCACCGTGTTCATGCGGGCTCGGAAGGACGGCACGAAGAAGTCGTGCAGCACGTCGTGCGAGCGCAGCAGCACCAGCACCGGCCGACCCAGCGGCAGGTGCACCGCGTCGGCCGCGACCAGCAGGTCGTCCTGCCCGGCGGGATCGGCCGGGTCGAGGCCGAAGGGATTGGCGGCGCCCACGAAGCGTGCATCGCTCGCCCCCAGCTTGCCGTCGGCGCCCGGGAAGCGGAAGCGCCACTGCCATTGCTGGCTCACGACCTCGAGCACCAGCGCATCGTGCGGCGCTCGCACGTAGTTCGCATAGACCACCAGCCCGGGTGCCAGCAGCGCCATGATGCCGACGGTCGTGCCGCCGATCAGCCAGCGCTCGAGCCGCTTGCTCTCGGGCTGCTCGGTCGCCCGGCGGCCCTCGCGATGGCGAAAACGCACCAGCGCATAGACCACGAACAGGTTGATCGCGACGAAGAAGGCCCCGGTGATCAGCAGCGTGATGGTCAGCGTGTCGTCCATCGGCTGCCAGTTCGAGGCCAGCGGGGTCGTCCACCACGGATTGACGACGTGGAACAGCACCGACCCGACCACGATCAGCAGCAGGACGACGGCCATGGTCATGTGCGTTCCCCCGGGGTCGGCATCGACGCTGCGGCGCGCGGGCGCGCCTCAGCGGAAGGCCGGGATCTGCCCTTCCTCGCCCTCGAACCGGGCTTCGGGATGCGCGGTCTGCAGCAGGTCCTCGATCTCGCGCACGCGCAAGGCCGGCAGGTCGACCATCAGCAGGATCTGGCCCTGGGCGATGGCGCCCTCGAAGCGCTGCAGCCGCGGGCTCGGGATCGAGATGCCGACCATGCTGGCCGACCAGGCGCCGACCACGCCGCCCAGGACCGCGACCAGCGCGGCGAAACCCCATTCGGGCTCTTCGCCGACCAGCGGGAACAGCAGAGCCGCCACCAGGCCGGCGGCGATGCCGCAGGCCGTGCCGAGCGTCCAGCCGGTCTTGGCCGCATGGACCACGTCCGAGGTCTGCCACACGTTGGCCGCGTGCAGGCCGGTCATGTCCATGCCTTCGGGCCCGGCGAAATGGATGTGGGCGACGTCGACGCGCGCCTGCAGCAGGTCGCGCATGGCACGCCTGGCGCTGGCCAGGTCCGGCATCAGCCAGTAGATGCGTCTCTTCACGGCAGCCTCCTTTTCGTCTTGCGACGAGCCAGGAACCATGAACGACTTATAGGCTCAAGGCCCTCCCATATCAAGAGGGGCCGCCGAGCGGCAGCAGCAGCTGCAGCAGGCCTCCGGCGCTGCCGAGCGGGCCCGGGCTGCGGCTTTCCTCCAGCACTTCGGCGAGCTGGTGCGCCAGGCGCCGGCTGCGGCGCGCTCGCCAGATCACGAGATCGACCAGCCACGGGTGCTCGTTGATGCGATTGGCCTGCGCGTAGGCGCGCCAGCCGCGCCGGCAGCTCGACCCGGCCGCCGCTCGGGGCTCCCAGCCCACGTGGGTCGCGACGCGGGCGCGCGCGAGCACCGCGTCGAGCAGGCCGAGCCGCGCGAGCGCCCGCTGCGCATCCGGGATCAGGCCGTCGCCGCAGGTCTTGTCGCGCGGAAAGGCTTGCTGGTCGACCAGCAGCACGTCGAGGCCGGCCGCCGGCAGCACCTGGGCGCAGGCGCTGCCGGCGGGGCCGGCCCCGATCACCAGCACTTCGCACGCGTTCGAGGCAGCCGAGAGGGTCACGGGCACTCCAGGGAACACCGATGTTAAATCGACGCCTGCGTGGCGTTTTCATTTGACCGATCGGTCTAATCCAGACCGCTCATTGCAGCCTGTTGCAATGTCCAGCCACCTATTTCGGGTAAACGATAGCCATTCTTTTTTTACCGAACGGATAATTTAGCCTCCTCCACGAAGCAGGAACCACCATGCCATCCCCCCGCCCGCGCAGCCGCTACTGGTCCGACCTGACCAGCGAAGAGTTCTCCCGCCTGGACCGCGCCAACCTGGTCGCGGTGCTGCCGGTCGGCGCCACCGAGCAGCATGGCCCGCACCTGCCGATGTCGACCGACACCGCGACCATCGACGGCATGGTGCGCGCGAGCCTCCCGCACCTGCCCGACGACCTGCCGGTGCTGTTCCTGCCGACCGTGGCCTACGGCAAGAGCAACGAGCATTCGCGCTACCCCGGCACGCTCACCGTGTCGGCCTCGACCTTGATCGCGCAGTGGACCGACATCGGCGCCTGCGTGGCCCGGGCCGGCGTGCGAAAACTGGTGCTCTACAACAGCCATGGCGGCCAGATGTCGATCATGGACATCGTCGCGCGCGACCTGCGCGAGTCGCACGACATGATGGTGGTGGCGGCCAACTGGTACACGCTGGGCCTGCCCGAAGGGCTCTTCACGGCCCACGAAGGCCGGCACGGCGTCCATGCCGGCGACCTCGAGAGCTCGGTGATGCTGCACCTGACGCCCGACCACGTGCGGCCCGAGAATTTCCGCAACTTCCATTCGATGACCGAGGACCTGGCGCAGGAGAACCGCTTCCTGTCGATCACGCCCAGCGGCAAGCTCGGCTGGCAGATGCACGACATCAACCCGGCCGGTGCGGCGGGCGACGCCACGCGGGCCACCGCGGCCAAGGGCCAGGCGGTGCTCGACCACGTCGGGCGCAATTTCGTCCAGTTGCTGCAGGAAGTCCATCGCTTCCCGATCGAACGCCTGGCCAACACGCCGGCCTGGAGCTGAGCATGGACCGCACCACGACCGCCGAGCCGCCGCTGGTCAGCCTGCGCCAGGTCAGCAAGCGCTTCGCCAACGGCACCTTGGCGCTGCAGGGCATGTCGCTCGACTGCGGCGAGCACGACTTCATCAGCTTCCTCGGCCCCTCGGGCTGCGGCAAGAGCACGGCGCTGCGGCTGATCGCCGGCCTCACGCGCAGCAGCTCGGGCGAACTGGCCTGGTCGCGCGCCGGCAGCGGCACGTCGACCAGCGACCGCGAGCTCGGCTTCGTGTTCCAGGAGCCCACGCTGATGCCCTGGGCCAAGGTCTTCGACAACGTCTGGCTGCCGCTCAAGCTGGCGGGCATGTCGCGCGATGCGGCCGCGCCGGTGGTGGCCCAGGTGCTGGAGATGGTCGGCCTCTCGCGCTTCGCCGAGGTCTATCCGCGCGAGCTCTCGGGCGGGATGAAGATGCGGGTGTCGATCGCCCGCGCGCTGGTCACGCGGCCCCGTCTGCTGCTGATGGACGAGCCCTTCGCCGCGCTCGACGAGATGACCCGCATCAAGCTCAACAACGACCTGCTGGCGATCTGGCGCGAGCACCGCTTCTCGGTGATCTTCGTCACCCACAGCGTCTACGAGTCGGTCTACCTGTCGAACCGCATCGTCGTGATGGCGCCGCGGCCGGGCCGCGTGGTCGACGAGATCCGCATCGACGAGCCCTATCCGCGCGGCGAAGCCTTCCGCACCTCCACCCGCTACAACGCGCACTGCACCGCGGTGTCGCAATCCCTGCACGGAGCCCTCCATGGCGTCGACATCGATCACTGACAACCCGTCGCTGGCCGCGCTCGGCGACGCGCCCTCGGCGGCCGACCTGCAGCGCCGCGACGACCGCCTGCGGCGGCGCGAATCGCTGCTGCGCACCGCGGTGCCGATCGCGGTGGTGGTGGGCCTGCTCGCGCTGTGGGAGGTGCTGGTGCGGGTCAACCACGTGCCGCACTACATCATCCCGGCGCCCTCGCTGATCCTCACGACGCTGGTCGACAACTGGGACACGCTCTCGAGCGCGCTGTGGTTCACGGTCAAGCTCACGCTGCTGTCGCTGGCCGCGGCGATCATCGGCGGCGTGCTGCTGGCGATCGCCTTCGCGCTCTTCAAGTGGGTCGAGATCGGCCTGTTCCCGATCGCCGTGATCCTGCAGGTGACGCCGATCATCGCGATCGCGCCGCTGATCCTGATCTACGTGTCGAGCACCACGGCGGCGCTGCTGCTGTGCGCCTGGATCGTGGCCTTCTTCCCGATCCTGTCGAACACCGTGATCGGCCTGAAGAGCGCCGACAGCAACCTGCGCGACCTGTTCCAGCTTTACAAGGCCTCGCCCTGGCAGACCTTCCGCTACCTTTTGGCGCCGAGCGCGCTGCCGTACTTCATGGCCGGCCTCAAGATCGCCGGCGGCTTGAGCCTGGTGGGTGCGGTGGTGGCCGAGTTCACGGCCGGCACCGCGGGCCGCGAGACCGGGCTGGCCTCGCGCATCCTGGAGTCGAGCTTCCGCACCGAGATCCCGATGATGTTCGCGGCCCTGCTGCTGGTGTCCCTGCTGGGCATCGTGATCTTCATCGTCTTCGCCGCCCTGTCGCGCGCGGTGCTGGGCCACTGGCACGAGAGCGAGATGAGGAGGGAGCGATGAACGCCGTGCTGAAAGACCGCGCCCCAGCGGCCGCCGTCGACTGGGAAGCCGTGAAGCGCGAGCTGCACGGCCTCAACGTGATCGCGTCGCCGAACCAGCGCAAGCAGCTGTCGAAGGATTTCTACTGGTACAGCCCGATCCTCACCGAGCAGCTCGCCGGCTGCGTGGCCGACCTGGTGGTCAAGGTCTCGACCGAGGACGACGTGCGCCAGGCCGCCGCCGTGGCCGCGAAGTGGAAGCTGCCGCTCACGGTGCGCGCCGGCGGCACCGGCAACTACGGCCAGTGCGTGCCGCTCGAGGGCGGGCTGGTGCTCGACGTGACACCGATGAGCCGGGTGCTGGAGATCGGCGACGGCCGCGTGCGGGTGCAGGCCGGCGCACGCATGCACGACATCGAGCTCGCGGTGGCCGAGACCGGGCAGGCGCTGCGCATGTGGCCCTCGACCTGGCAGGTGGCCTCGATCGGCGGCTTCATCGCCGGCGGCTTCGGCGGCATCGGCTCGATCCGCCACGGCATCCTGCGCGACCCGGGCAACCTGCTGCGGGCGCGCATCATGACGGTCGAGCGCGAGTCGAAGATCATCGAGCTGCATGGCGACGAGATCCAGCAGGTGCACCACGCCTACGGCACCAACGGCATCCTGACCGAGGTCGAGGTGGCGCTGAGCCCGGCGGTCGAGTGGGTGCACTGCATCGCGCTGTTCGACAGCTACCGGCGGGTGCTGGATTTCGGCGTCGCCGCCAGCACGCCCGCGCTGGAGCTGTTCCTGCTGTCGGCGGTCGACGCCCGCTTCTCGCCCTACTACGCGAACCTCGGCGCCCACTTCCCGCCCGATCGGCATGCGATGTTCGCGATGGTCGCGCCGGCCTCGATGCCGGCCTTCCGCGCGCTGGTGGCGGCGCACGGCGGCACGGTCTCGCTCGCGGGCACCGAGGCCGAACTGCACGCCGCCGGCCTGCCGCCGGCCTACGAATGCGCCTACAACCACACCACCTTGCAGGCGCTCAAGGTCGACCGCAGCTGGACCTACCTGCAGGTGGCCTATGCGCAGCCCTTCGATCCCGCGGTGGTCGACCGCCACATCGCGGTCTTCGGCGACGACGTGCTGCAGCACCACGAATTCGCCCGCGCCGGCGGCGAGTACGGCACCTTCTCGATCCTGCTGGTGCGCTGGAAGGGCGAGGCCCACCAGTACGAGGTGATGCGCGAGATCGAATCACAAGGCGGCTGCCAGATCTTCAACCCGCATGTCGTGACCATCGAGGACGGCGGCATGAAGACCATCGACACGCAGCAGATCGACTTCAAGAAGCGCAGCGACCCGATGGGCCTGATGAACCCCGGAAAAACGCGCGGCTGGCACCCCGACATGGCGCAGGACGCCTGAACCCTTCCCACCGAGACAGCACCCAAGGAGACCCCGATGCAATACCGTTCACGCTTCTTCGCCCGCACCCTGCTCGCTGCGCTGCTCGCCGGCACCGCCCTGGCGGCCCTCGCGCAAGACAAGGTCACGATCGCCACCAACTGGCGCGCCCAGCCCGGCCACGGCGGCTTCTACCAGGCGCTGGCCGACGGCACCTACAAGAAGTACGGGCTCGACGTCGACATCCAGCAGGGCGGCCCGCAGGTCAACAACCGGCCGATGCTGCCGGCGGGCAAGATCGACTTCCTGATGACCGGCAACATGCTGATGGCCTTCGACAACATCAAGCAGAAGGTGCCGACGGTGGTGGTGGCGGCCTACTTCCAGAAGGACCCGCAGGCCATCATCGCCCACCCGGGCCAGGGCTTCGAGAAATTCGCCGACCTCGCCAAGGCGAAGACCGTGCTGCTGGCCAAGGACGGCCAGATCAGCTACTGGCAATGGATGAAGAAGGCCTACGGCATGCGCGACGAGCAGGTGCGCCCCTACAACTACAGCCTGTCGCAGTTCCTGGCCGACAAGCAGGCGGTGCAGCAGGCCTACGCGACCTCGGAGCCGCTGGCGGTCGAGAAGCAGGCCGGCTTCAAGCCGGTGGTGCTGTCGCTGGCCGATGCCGGCTGGTCGACCTACGGCATGGTGATCGAGACCCGCCAGGACCTGGTCAAGACCAAGCCCGACCTGGTGCGCCGCTTCGTCGAGGCGACCAATATCGGCTACGCCAACTACCTGTACGGCGACCGCAAGGCAGCCGACGAGCTGATCAAGAAGATCAACCCGGACATCGGCGACGACTACATCGAGAAGTCGATCCCGATCCTGCGCGCCCACATCGACGTCGGCGACGCCACCACCAAGGGCATCGGCGCGATGAGCGACGAGCGCATGAAGGACTTCTACGACAAGGCCGTGGCGGCCGGCCTCTACAAGCCCACCGACTTCGACTGGCGCGAGGCCTACACCACGCAGTTCGTCAACAAGGGCGCCGGCGTCGAGATCCGCAAGGCGGCCGCGAAATGACGGCGCGGCGATGACCGAGCGCAACCTCACCGTGCGGGTCGCGCGCATCGCGCGCCAGACGCCGGAGATCCTGTCCTTCGAGCTGGTGCATCCGGCCGGCCGGGCGCTGCCGGGCTACCAGGCCGGCGCCCACATCGACGTCCACATGCCGGGCGGCTTTTCGCGCCAGTACTCGCTCGCCTGCGACGCCGGCGGCGACGGCCGCGCGGCGGCGCGCTACCTGATCGGCGTCAAGCGCGAGGCCGCGGGCCGCGGCGGCTCGGCCTCGATGCACGGCCGCGTCCGCGAAGGCGACCTGCTGCCGATCAGCGCGCCGCGCAACAGCTTTCCGGTGCGCGCCGAGGCCCGCCGCCACCTGCTGCTGGCCGGCGGCGTCGGCATGACGCCGCTGCTCGCCATGGCCGAGGCGCTGGCGCGCGCCGGTGCCGACTTCACGCTCTGCCTGTTCGTGCGCAGCGCCGAGCACCTGGCCTTCGCCGAGGCGCTGCGCGAGCCGCTGCTCGCGCCGCACGTGCGCCTGCACTTCGATGCGCCGCAGGCGACGCAGAAGATCGACCTGCGGCAGCTGCTGGCGCAGCGCGAGGCCGACACCCAGCTCTACGTGTGCGGGCCCGCCGGCTTCATGCAGGCGGTGCGCGAGGCCGCCGCGCACTGGCCCGAGGATGCGATCCACACCGAGTATTTCGCAGCGCCCACGGACGCCGCCGGCGTCACCGCCAAGCCCTTCGTGCTGCAGCTGGCCCGACGCGGCATCCGCGTGCCGGTGGCCGGCGACCAGAGCGCGGTCGACGCGCTGCACGCGGTCGGCATCGACATCCCGGTGTCCTGCGAGCAGGGCCTGTGCGGCACCTGCGTGGTCGGCGGCGAAGGCGAGGGCGCGGAGCATCGCGATTTCTGCCTCACCCGCAGCGAGCGGGCGCACAAGGTGGCGCTGTGCTGCTCGCGGGCGAAGGGCGAAGAACTGGTGGTCGACCTCTGAGCCGCCACTCTGGCACCATCCGCATCCAATGACCACCGCACCCCCCGGCGACGCCCTGGACGAGCCGCTCGACGCCCCCGCCACGCGCGGCCGGGCGCGCAAGTACGCGCAGCTGCAGGCCGTGATCCACCGGGCCGCGGTCGAGGTGTTCGCGAGCGACGGCCTGGCCGGCGCGTCGACCCAGGCGATCGCCGACAAGGCCGGCCTGTCGAAGGCGCAGCTGCACTACTACATCGAGAGCAAGGAAGCGCTGTACCGCCAGGTGCTGCAGGGCATCATCGACGACTGGATCGGCGTCTTCGGCTTCAGCGACGAAGCCTTCGGCCCGCGCAAGGTGCTCAGCGACCTGATCCGGCGCAAGATGGTGTTCTCGTTCGAGCACCCGCTGCGCTCGCGGATCTTCACGGCCGAGATGATGCGCGGCGCGCCGGTGCTGCGGCCGATGATGGACCACAGCCAGCAGCGCACCGACCAGGCGGCGGCCGTGATCCAGAACTGGATCGACCAAGGCCTGATGGACCCGGTGGACCCGATGCTGTTCCTGTTCCATCTCTGGGCCGTGACCCAGTTCTATGCCGACCACGCGACGCAGGTGGCGCTGTTCAGGAAGGTCGCCGAGAGCGACGAGCGGGACCGGCGCTACCTGATCGAGCAGGTGACGGAATTCCTGCTGAAGGGCGCCGGGGTCCGCTAGCGAAAGCTTGACGCCGCAGGGTGGCGCCGCGGCGGGCTTTGGCCGATCATCGGCCATGCCGAGCGCCTTCGATTTCGACCATTCGCCTTTCGACTGCCTCACGGCCGAGGAGCGCGAGCGGGTCCGTGCCCAGGTCGACATCGCCTACTTCCGCGAAGGCGAGGCGATCCTCGAGGCCGGCATGGCGCCGACCCACCTGTTCGTCGTCATCAAGGGCTTCGTGCAGCAGTTCGAGCAGGGCGGCAGCGAAGCGGTGGCGAGCTTCGGCCCGCACGACACCTTCGACGGCCGCAGCCTGCTGTCGGGCCAGGTCGGCGGGCGCTTCGTGGCGGCCGAGGAGGTGCTGGCCTACCAGCTCGCACGGCAGGCCGTGAACGAGCTGATCGCGCGCAATGCGACCTTCGGCGCCCTGCTGTTCTCCGACCTGTCGAACAAGCTGGCCGCCATCGCCGGCCGCGTCGGCCAGCACGAGCTGCAGTCGCTCGCGCTGGCGCGGGTCGAGGCGATTCCGATCCGGGCGCCGCGCTTCGTCGACGCCGACTGCGACGTGCTCTCGGTGGTGCGCCTGCTGCAAGCCGAGCGCAGCACCAACGTGCTGGTGCGCGACCTCGCCGGTGCAGCGCCGCGCCTGGGCATCTTCACCGTGACGGCGCTGCAGCGCGCGGTGCTGCACGGCACGCCGCTCGACCGACTGCCGGTGCGCGAGGTCAGCAGCTTCGGCCTGATCACGGTCGCTGCCACCGACCCGGTGGGCGACGCGCTGACCGTCATGGTGCGGCACAAGGTGCATCGCGTGGTCGTCATGGCCGGCGACGGCGGCGGGGACATCCTGGGCGTGCTGGAAGCGCTCGACCTGTTCAGCTTCCTGTCCAACCATTCCTACCTGATCAACCGCGAGATCGCCGAGGCCCAGGACCTCGCCGACCTGGCCCAGGCCAGCCGCCACGTCACGCAGCTGGTCGGCCTGCTGCACGGCGGCGGCACCCGTGTCGGCCAGATCGCCACACTGGTACAGGCGCTCAACGCCCAGCTGTTCCAGCGTGCCTGGGAGTTGATCGCGCCGCCCGGGCTGGTCGCCAACAGCTGCCTGTTCGTGATGGGCAGCGAGGGCCGCGGCGAACAGCTGCAGAAGACCGACCAGGACAACGGCCTGCTGCTGCGCGACGGCTATGCGCCGCCGGCCGACCTGGACGCGATCTGCGCCCGCCTGACGCGCACGCTGATCGATTTCGGCTGGCCCGAATGCCCCGGCGGCATCATGGTCTCGAACCCGAAGTGGCGCGGCAGCCAGGCCGAGTTCGCCCAGCGCGCCTGCCAGTGGCTGCTGCAGGCCGACGGCGAGCGCCTGATGGCGCTGGCGATCTTCCTCGACGCCCATGCGGTCTGCGGCGATGCCGCGCTGCTGGCCGGCGTGCGGGCCCGGCTGTTCTCGCTGGCGACCGACAACGACGCCATGCTGGCGCGCTTCGCCGCGGCGATCGACGCCTTCGCCGACGACCCGCGCTGGTGGCAGCGCCTGCTGACCCTCGGCGAGCAGCCCGGCCAGCGCTTCGACATCAAGAAGCAGGGCCTGTTCCCGATCGTGCATGGCGTGCGCAGCCTGGCCCTGCGCGCCGGCCTGGACGCCAGCTCCACCGCGGCCCGCCTGGAGGCCCTGGCCGCCGACGGCCAGATCGAGCGCGGGCTGGCCACCGACGTGCTCGAGAGCCTCTACTTCTTCATGGGCCTGCGGCTCAAGGCCGGACTGGCGGAACAGGAAGCGGGCCACGAGGTGACGGGCCAGGTCGACCCGGCCCGCATGAGCAGCCTCGAGCGCGACCTGCTCAAGGACACGCTCGAGGTGGTCAAGCGCTTCCGCCGCATGCTGCGGATGAGTTTTCGGCTGGACGCCCTGTGACCGGCTGGCTCTCCGCCCTCCAGCGCGGGTGGCAGCTGCAGCACCTGGCCGATCCGCGCTTTCGCTTCATGTGGGACCCGGCGCCCGTCGACGAATGGGTCGCGATCGACTGCGAGACCACCGGGCTCGACCGCCGCCGCGACGAGATCGTGGCGATCGCCGCGGTGCGAGTCCGCGGCAACCGCGTGCTGTGCAGCGAGCGGCTCGAACTGCTGGTGCGGCCCGAGCGGCGCAGCGTGGCGGCCGGCAGCGTGCGCGTGCACCAGTTGCGCGAGCGCGACCTGGCGCAGGGCATGACGGCCGAGGCCGCTGTGCAGTCGTTGCTGCATTTCATCGGCAGCCGGCCGCTGGTCGGCTACTACCTCGAATTCGATGTCGCGATGATCGACCGCGTGCTGTTCCCGATGCTGGGCCTGGGGCTGCCGCAGCCCAAGATCGAGGTCTCGGCGCTGTACTACGACCACGTGAACCGGCGCCGCTCGCCGCACCTGCGCAACGGCGACATCGACCTGCGCTTCGCCGCCATCATGACGGCGCTGGACCTGCCGCAGCGCCCCGCGCACGATGCGCTGGACGATGCGGTGATGGCGGCGCTGGCCTTCGTCAAGCTGCGCGCGCTTCAATGACCGGATGCGCCGGAGGCGCCCAGCCCGGTCTCCGAGCGCACCTGCTGCGCCGGGAACGCCGCCCGCTCCTGCTGCGCCCGGCGGCTTCGGTCGGTGATCGAGAACAGCCAGATGCCCGCGAACGCCAGCGTCATCGAGAACAGTGCGGGTGAGGCATAGGGGAACCAGGCCGAGCCCACCGGATGGCCCAGCGTGGCCTCCCACACCGACGGCGAGACGATGGTCAGCGCCACCGAAGAGACCAGCCCGAGCGTGCCGCCGACGACCGCGCCGCGCGTGGTGCAATCCTTCCACAGCACCGACATGAACAGCACCGGGAAGTTGGCCGAGGCCGCCACTGCGAAGGCCAGCGACACCATGAAGGCGATGTTCTGCTTCTCGAAGGCGATGCCGAGCAGCACCGCGACCACGCCGAGCGCGATGGTGGTGATGCGCGACACCCTGAGCTCGGCGCGGCTGTCGGCCTTGCCTTTCTTGATCAGGGTCGCGTAGAGGTCGTGCGACACCGCCGAGGCACCCGACAGCGTGAGCCCGGCCACCACCGCCAGGATGGTCGCGAAGGCCACCGCCGAGATGAAGCCGTAGAAGACGTTGCCGCCGACCGACTTCGCCACCAGCACCGCCGCCATGTTGGCCGCGCCGCCGCCGCCCTTGATGGTGCCGGTCGCGACGTCGGCGAACTCGGGGTTGGTCAGCACCAGCGTGATGGCGCCGAAGCCGATGATGAAGATCAGCAGGTAGAAGTAGCCGATCCAGGTGGTGGCCCAGAACACCGACTTGCGCGCCTGCTTGGCATCGGGCACCGTGAAGAAGCGCATCAGGATGTGCGGCAGCCCGGCGGTGCCGAACATCAGCGCGATGCCGAAGGAGATCGCCGAGATCGGGTCCTTCACGAAGCCGCCCGGGCCCATGATGCTGCGTCCGATGGCCGAGGCCTCGAGCGGGCTCTTGCCGCCGTTGGCCGCGATCTGCGTGCGCACCTCGACCGATTTGGCGAACAGCGCCTCCGGGCTGAAGTTGAAGGCCGCCAGCACCATCAGCGCCATGAAGCTCACGCCGGCCAGCAGCAGCACCGCCTTGATGATCTGCACCCAGGTGGTGGCCGTCATGCCGCCGAACAGCACGTAGACCATCATCAGCGCGCCCACGATCACCACCGCCACCCAGTAGTCGAGCCCGAACAGCAGCTTGATCAGCTGGCCGGCGCCGACCATCTGCGCGATCAGGTAGAAGGCCACCACCACCAGCGTGCCCGAGGCGGCGAAGGCGCGGATCGGGCCGGGCTGGAAGCGGTAGCCGGCGACGTCGGCGAAGGTGAACTTGCCGAGGTTGCGCAGCCGCTCGGCCATCAGGAAGGTGATCACCGGCCAGCCGACCAGGAAGCCGATCGAATAGATCAGGCCGTCGTAGCCGGTGGCCATCACCGCCGCCGAGATGCCGAGGAAGGAGGCCGCCGACATGTAGTCGCCGGCGATCGCCAGGCCGTTCTGGAAGCCGGTGATGCCGCCGCCGGCGGTGTAGAAGTCGGCCGCCGACTTGGTCCTGGAGGCGGCCCACTTGGTGATCCACAGCGTCAGCAGCACGAAGCCCGAGAACATCGCGATCGCGATCCAGTTGGTCGGCTGCTTGGCGACCTGCCCGACGTCGCCGCCGGCGGCCGCGGCCCAGCCGCAGGCGCCGGCCAGCAGCGCAGCCAGCGCGGCGTGGCGCGCTTTCATCGCGTGGCCTCCTGGATGATCTCGGCCGTGAGCCGGTCGAACTCGCCATTGGCACGGCGGATGTAGAAGGCCGTGATCAGGATCGTGAAGACGATCACGCCGAGCCCGATCGGGATCCCGATGGTGGTCACGCCGGCACCGATCGGCTGCGCCAGGAACGGCTTGTCGAACGCGATGAGCGCGATGTAGCCGTAGTACACGACCATCATCAGCGCCGTGAGCCACCAGCCGAAGCGGTTGCGCTTGCGGCGAAGCTCGAGGTACTTGGGGTTGGACTGGATCTTCTCCGCCACGGGGTCGCTCATGGTTCGTCTCCTGGACTTCGGTCCGGCGGATTCTGGAATGCGGGCCGCCCGCGCGGGGCGCGATGCAATCATTCGTCACATTGCAGTGCAATGCGAGGCAGCAAAGGGCTGCGCTATTCCCAGCTGACGTTGGCGGCGAACAGGTAGCCGGCGCCGTAGACCGTCTTGATGATCGCCGGCTCGTGCGGATTGCGCTCGATCTTCCGCCGCAGGCGCGAGATGCGCACGTCGATGCTGCGGTCGGTGGGCAGAAGGTCGCGTGCGCCCATGAGCTGCTCGCGCGTGAGGATCTGGTGCGGGCGCTCGACGAAGCAGCGCAGCACCTGGGTCTCGGCCGTGCCCAGCAGGTGCTCGGCGCCGTCGGGGGCGCGCAGCACGTTGGCCGCGCAGTCGATGCGCCAGCCCAGGAAGCTGGCGTAGCGGCGCTGGCCGGCCGCCTGGCCCGGCGCCAGGCCGCGCCGGCGCAGGATGCTGCGCACCCGGGCCACCAGCTCGCGCGCCTCGAAAGGCTTGGTGACGTAGTCGTCGCCGCCGAGCTCGAGCCCCATCACGCGGTCGGCCGGATGGCCGCGGCCGGTGAGGATCAGCACGCCCGCGTTCGAGGCCGCCTGGATGCGGCGCATGAGGTCGATGCCGTCCATGTCGGGCAGGCCGAGGTCGACGATGCAGAGGTCGGGCTTCTCGACCTGCAGCCGCCGCAGCACGCCGGCGCCGGTGCTGAAGCCCTCGCCGTTGAAGCCGAACTCGGCCAGCGTGGCGAGCACCAGCCGCGCCACGGCCGGATCGTCCTCGATCACGTAGACCAGCGACGGCGGGTTCGCCTCGTCGGCACCGGTGCGGTGGGTCAGTCCGGCGCTGCGGTGTGGGTTCGTCATCGGCCCTCCTCGATCGCCTGCACGAGCTGCTCGGTGCTGAAGGGCTTGCTCAGCATCGGAAAATCGACCTGCCGCGCCAGCTCGCCCGGCGCATAGCCGCTCATCAGCACCACCGCGCGGACCCGGCCGCCCGCGCGCGCCGCCCGCGCCACCGCGAGGCCGTCGACAGGGCCGCCCATCACGACGTCGGACAGCAGCAGCGCGATGCCCGGTGTGTGTTCGAGCAGGCTCAGCGCGTCGGCGCCGCCGTCGGCTTCGAGCACCGAGTAGCCCAGCTCCAGCAGGCTGCGCCGGATCACGCGCCGCACCTGGGCATCGTCGTCCACCAGCAGCGCCAGGCCCATCGAGGCGGCCGCCGGCCGGCCGCCCGCGCGAACGGTGCCGGCCGCGCCGTCCCCCGGCGCCGGTTCGGCCGCCGGCAGCCACACCGACACGGTGGTGCCGCGCCCCGGTGCGCTGCGCACGTCGATGGCGCCGCCCGACTGCTTCACGAAACCGTAGACCACGGCCATGCCGAGCCCGGTGCCGCTGCCCGGCTGCTTGGTGGTGAAGAAGGGATCGAACAGATGGGCCAGGGTGTCGGCGTCCATGCCGCTGCCGTCGTCCTCGACCTCGATGCGCACGCAGTCGCCCGCGGACAGCTGCAGCGGCGCCGCCTCCGCGGCGTCGATGCGCACGCGCCGGGCCCGCAGCACGATGCGTCCGTCGGGACCGGTCGCGTCGCGCGCGTTCAGCACCAGGTTGATCAGCGCCTGTTCGAGCAGCGTGGCATCGATCCAGGTCCACAGCGGCAGCTCGCCGACGTCGACGTCGATGTCCAGCCGCAGGGTCTCGGGCAGCGAACGCCGCACCAGCCGGGCCACGGTGTCGACCAGCGCGCCCACGTGCACCGCCGCCGCCTGCAGCGGCTGGCGCCGCGCGAAGCTCAGCAGGCCGCGCACCAGCTCGGCCCCGCGGCGCGCGGCGTCGAGCGCCGGATGCACGTAGTCGTGCAGCGCCGGATCGGCCGGCCTCGCATCGGCCAGGGCCGCCAGGTTGCCGATCACGACCGTCAGGATGTTGTTGAAGTCGTGCGCCAGGCCGCCGGTCAGGCGGCCCAGGGAGTCGAGCTTCTGGGCCCGCGCCAGCAGCGCCTGCGAGCGCCGCTCCTGCGTGATGTCGAAGGTCAGTTCGAAGCAGCCGACCACCAGCCCCTCGGCGCTGCGCTGCGGCACCAGCGAGGTCCGCACCCAGAGGCGGCGGGCGTCGCAGGTCTGGAGCTCGTACTCCATGCTTTGCGCCTCGCCGGCGAGCGCCCGCAGCACCTGCGGCTTGACCATCGCATAGACCGCCTCGCCCAGGAACGCCTTGGCGCTGACGGCCTCCGGGCGCGAGGTGTCGACGCAGAACCAGTCGTGGTAGCCGCGGTTGAGGTAGCGGTAGACGCGCCGGTGGTCGAAGTAGGCCACCAGCGCGGGGATCGAATCCATGATCAGCCGCACCCGCTCCTCGCTGTGCTGCAGCTCGGCGGTGCGCGCCGCCACCCGGCCTTCGAGCTCGGCGTTGTGGCGGCGGATGATCTGCTCGGCGCGGCGCTGCTCGGTGACATCGGAATAGAGCGTGACGAAGCCGTGGCCCGGCACCGGCTCGCCGCGGATCAGCAGCACCCGCCCGTCGGGGCGCACCCGCTCGATCTGGTGCGGCGCGAAGTGGCGCGCCGCCGCGACGCGTTCGGCCACCAGCTGCTGCGGGTCGCCCGGGCCGTACTCGCCGCGCCGGGCATTGAAGCCGATGAAGCTCTCGAACGGCGCCCCCAGGTAGGCCATGTCGTCGGTGAAACCCAGCAGGCGCACGTAGGCGCGGTTCCAGGCCACCAGGCGCAGGTCGGCATCGAAGATCGACAGGCCCTGGTCCAGCAGGTCGAGCCCGGCCTGCAGCGTCAGGTAGCGCTCCAGCGTGCGGATCACCCCGGCCTCCCGCCAGGGCTGCAAACATTCGTCATTTTTGGATGTGTCTCCTGCAATGTTCGTCGGACATCCTACGGCTCTTCATTGTTGATGACCTCGCCGGAGGCGCACTTGACAGCCGTCAAACGGCCAGCGCGATCGCGTGATCGCGGCCGCGACATCCCCATCATCCGCACACCAGGAGACCGCCATGGAGCCGACCCTTTCCCCCGCCCTCCCCGCCACGCCGTACCCGCCCTCCGAAGCCACCGTGCAACGCGCCCGGATCTCCGGGCGCGCCGCCTACGACCGGCTGGTCGCCGAGGCCGAGGCCGACCCCGAGGCCTACTGGGGCCGCCTGGCGCGCGAGCTGATCGCCTGGAAGCGGCCCTTCACCCGGGTGCTCGACCAGCGCCGGGCGCCGTTCTTCGAATGGTTCGCCGACGGCACGCTCAACGCGTCGTACAACTGCCTGGACCGCCAGGTCGAGCGCGGCCTGGGCGACAAGACCGCGATCGTCTTCGAGGCCGACGACGGCAGCGTGACCCGCATCAGCTACCAGGACCTGCTGGCGCGCGTCTGCCGCACCGCCAACGTGCTGAAGTCGCTGGGCGTCGGCCGCGGCGACCGGGTCGTGATCTACATGGCGATGTCGATCGACGGCGTGGTCGCGATGCAGGCCTGCGCCCGCATCGGCGCCATCCATTCGGTGGTCTTCGGCGGCTTCTCGGCCCAGTCCCTGCGCGACCGCATCGCCGACACCGGCGCGGTGCTGGTGCTCACCGCCGACCAGCAGGTGCGCGGCGGCAAGCAGCTGCCGCTGAAGGCGATCGTCGACGAGGCGCTCGGCCTGGGCGGCTGCGACAGCGTCCGCCACGTGCTGGTCACGCGCCGCACCGGCGGCGCCGTGCCCTTCGAGGCGCCGCGCGACCAGTGGATGGCCGAGCTGGCGGCCGCGCAGCCGCCGGTGTGCGAGCCCGAATGGGTCGACGCCGAGCACCCGCTGTTCCTGCTCTACACCTCGGGCTCGACCGGCAAGCCCAAGGGCGTGCAGCACGCCACCGGCGGCTACCTGCTTCATGCGGCCCTGACCTGCCAGTGGACCTTCGACCTCGGCCCCGACGACGTCTTCTGGTGCACGGCCGACATCGGCTGGGTCACCGGCCACACCTACATCGCCTACGGCCCGCTGGCGATCGGCGCGACCCAGGTGGTGTTCGAGGGCGTGCCCACCTACCCGGATGCCGGCCGTTTCTGGAAGATGATCCAGGACCACCGGGTCAGCGTGTTCTACACCGCGCCGACCGCGATCCGCTCGCTGATCAAGATGGCCGAAGGCAACGACGCGGTGCACCCGCGCCACTGCGACCTGACGAGCCTGCGGATCCTCGGATCGGTCGGCGAGCCGATCAACCCGGCCGCCTGGGAGTGGTACCACCGGCACGTGGGCGGCGGCCGCTGCCCGGTGCTCGACACCTTCTGGCAGACCGAGACCGGTGGCCACATGATCACGCCGCTGCCGGGCGTCACGCCGCTGGTGCCGGGCTCCTGCACCCTGCCGTTCCCGGGCATCGACGCCGCCGTGGTGGACGAGGCCGGCAACGAGCTGCCCTGGGGCCAGGGCGGCATCCTGGTCGTGCGCAAGCCCTGGCCGTCGATGATCCGCACCATCTGGAACGACCCGGAGCGCTTCAAGGCCAGCTACTACCCCGAGGAGTTCCAGGGCCGCTACTACCTGGCCGGCGACGGCGCGATACGCGACAAGACGACCGGCTACTTCACCATCACCGGGCGCATCGACGACGTGCTCAACGTCAGCGGCCACCGCATGGGCACGATGGAGATCGAGTCGGCCCTGGTGGCGATGACCGACCTGGTGGCCGAGGCCGCGGTGGTGGGACGGCCCGACGACACCACGGGCGAGGCGGTCTGCGCCTTCGTGGTGCTCAAGCGGCCCCTGCCCACCGGTGACGAGGCCAAGCGCATCGCCGAACAATTGCGCGCCTGGGTCGGCAAGGAGATCGGCCCGATCGCCAAGCCGCGCGACATCCGCTTCGGCGACAACCTGCCGAAGACCCGCAGCGGCAAGATCATGCGCCGGCTGCTGCGCACGCTGGCCAAGGGAGAGGTGGTGACGCAGGACGTCAGCACGCTGGAAAACCCCGCTGTCCTGGAACAGCTGGGGCAGCCCTACTGAGGCAAGTACATCGTCGCCTCGACCTCGACCAGCACCTCGTCCCCGGGCAGGAAGCGCGACACCTCGACCACCGTGCTGACCGGCGGCTGGCCCGGGTAGAACAGGCCGCGCACCCGGTTGTAGGGCGCGTAGTCGGGCAGGCGGCGGAAGTACTGGACCAGCTTCACGACGTCGTCCATCGTGCCGCCGTGCTCGGCCGCAATCTGGCGGATGCGCTCGAGCACGAACCAGCTCTGGGCCACGATCGGCGCTTCGAACACGTCGACCGACATCTGGCCGGTGGCGTAGCCGAGCGTGCGCAGGGCCGTGCGCGCTTCGTCGGGAATGTCCTCGTAGCTCGACACCGCGCGGCGGGTCGACGGATCGACCGCGACCACGCCGCTCATGAAGACGAAGTCGCCGACGCGTCGGGCGGCGGCGTAGTTGGCCATTGGCTTGCCCATGCTCATGGGGTGATCTCCAGGGTACGGCCCGCACGGATGACGGTGCGTCGTCGGCCTTGCGGGTCCAGCAGTTCGTATTCGTCGCTGGCCGCCAGCAGCACCAGGTCGGCCGGGCAGCCCGGCGCGATGCGCCCGTCCCAGGCGAGGCCCAGGGCCCGGGCCGGGCTCACGGTGATGGCGTCGAGCCAGTCGGCGGCCGGCGCCAGGTGCGCCATCTGCACCCCGAGGCCGAAGGTCTCGACCAGGTCGTAGCCGCCGTAGGGATAGAAGGCGTCCTGCACGTTGTCGGTGGCGAGGCTCGGCCGCAGGCCGTGCGCCGCGGCTTCGCGCAGCCGCGTGATGCCGCGCTGCACCGGCGTCCGGTCCCAGGCGCCCTGCAGGTAGAGGTTGGTGCTGGGCAAGGCGATCAGGTGGATGCCGGCCTGGGCGCACAGCGCCAGCGTGTCGTTGGCGGCGGCGTCGTCCTGCACCGACAGCGAGCAGGCGTGGCCGCAGGCGACCCGCCCCTGCAGGCCGCGCGCGATCGCGAGCTGGGCGATGGTGCGCAGCCCGGTCGCTTCGGCATCCAGGCCTTCGTCGACGTGGAAGTCGAGCGCCAGTCCATGCTGCTGCGCGAGGTCGAAGACCCGCCCGAGCTTGTGCACGATGCCGTCGTTGCGGTAGACGAAGGCGCCGAGCACCCCGCCCGCGCGCCGCACCGCCTGCGCGATGCGTTCGCCCGCCTCGGCCTCGGCGAACAGGTCGAGCGGCGCCAGCGCCACGAACTGCAGCTCGATGCGGCCGCGCCATTCGTCGCGCAGCTGCTCGAACACCGCGAGCGACACCGGCGCGTCGGCGCCGCCCCAGTCGAGGTGGGTGCGCAGGGCCCGCGTGCCGGCGCGCCAGGCTTCGTCCAGCGCCCGCAGCATGCGGGGGCGCAGCGACTGCGCCGTCCAGCCCGCGCGATGCGCCGCCATGCGCTGGATCGCCGCGAACAGGTTGCCCTCGGCCGCGCCGGCCTCGCGCACGGTGTAGTTCTTGTCGATGTGGGCATGGGCATCGACCAGCGCGCTCAGCAGCGTGCCGCGCGCCGGCTGGCGGGACGCCGCGATGGCCTCGACCTGGGCGCCCGCGAGCGTGACGTCGAACACCTCGGCATCGCCCGCCGCAAAGCCCCGCAGGCGCGCCGGGATGCGGACGGCCTCCAGCTTCAAGGGCGCCGTCATGCGCGCGCTGCGCGCGGCAGGCCGCGCAGCCAGCCGAGCCCGGCCGAGGTGCCATCGGCCACGGCGCCGCGGCGCGGACGGTACTCGCAGCCGACCCAGCCCTGCCAGCCGCATTGGGCCGACACCTCGTCGATGACGTCGAACAGGTAGGAATGGTTCAGCTCGCCGATGTCGGGCTCGTTGCGATCGGGCACGCCGGCGATCTGGAAATGGCCGACGCGGCCGGTCGGCAGGTACTTGCGGATCTTCATCGCCACGTCGCCCTCGACGATCTGGCAGTGGTAGAGGTCCATCTGCACCTGCACGTTGAGCGCGCCCACCGCCTCGACGACCTCGTGCGCGTGGTCCTGCCGGTTGAGGAAGAAGCGCGGGATGTCGCGCGTGTTGATCGGCTCGATCAGCACGTCGCGGCCGGCCTTGGCCGCCTCGACGGCGGCCCAGCGCAGGTTCTCGAGGTAGGTCGGCTGCACGGTCTCGCGCTCGACGCCCTCGGGCACCAGCCCGGCCATGACGTGGATGCGCGGGCAGTCGAGCGCCGCCGCATAGTCGATCGCCTGGCGGATGCCGTCGCGGAATTCGGCCTCGCGCCCGGGCAGGCAGGCCAGGCCGCGCTCGCCGCGCTCCCAGTCGCCGGGCGGGGCGTTGAACAGCACCTGCTTCAGGCCGTTGGCGGCCAGCCGCGCGGCCAGCTCGCGCGCTTCGCAGGCATAGGGAAACAGGTACTCGACGGCGGCGAAGCCATCCTTGGCGGCGGCCTCGAAGCGGTCGAGGAAATCGAGCTCCGGATAGAGCATGGACAGGTTGGCGGCGAAGCGTGGCATGGTTCGATGATAGGGACGATCAGGCGGACGGGGGCAGCTCGATGCCGGGGAAGATCTTGATCACCGCGCTGTCGTCTTCCTTCGCGAAGCCGGCCGTCGAGGCCTGCATGAACATCTGGTGCGCGGTCGAGGCCAGCGGCAGCGGGAACTTGCTGGCGCGCGCCGTGTCGAGCACCAGCCCCAGGTCCTTGACGAAGATGTCGACCGCCGACAGCGGCGTGTAGTCGCCGGCCAGCACGTGGGCCATGCGGTTCTCGAACATCCAGCTGTTGCCGGCGCTGTGCGTGATGACCTCGTACAGCGCGTCCGGGGCCACGCCTTCGCGCAGGCCCAGGGCCATCGCCTCCGCCGCCGCCGCGATATGCACCCCGGCCAGCAGCTGGTTGATGATCTTGACCTTGCTCCCGGCGCCCGCGCGGTCGCCGAGCCGGTAGACCTTGCCGGCCATCGCGTCGAGCACCGCGTCGGCGCGCGCATAGGCCTCGGGCCGGGCCGAGCTCATCACGGTCATCTGGCCGCTCGCCGCCTTGGCGGCGCCGCCCGAGATCGGGGCGTCGATATACAGGATGCCCAGCGCGCCCAGCCGCTCCTCGAGCGCGATCGACCAGTTGGGGTCGACGGTCGAGCACATCACGAACACGCTGCCGGCCTTCATCGAGG
Organism: Variovorax davisae; assembly: GCF_030316845.1. Classification (GTDB taxonomy): domain Bacteria; phylum Pseudomonadota; class Gammaproteobacteria; order Burkholderiales; family Burkholderiaceae_C; genus Variovorax; species Variovorax davisae. The sequence goes on along the minus strand of NZ_JASZYS010000015.1, from coordinate 62,696 downwards.
CGGCCGCGCCGCCCTCGCCGAACAGCACGTCCTCGGTCTGCGCGGCGTTCACCACGACCGAAATCACGACCTCGCAGCGGTGCGCGACCTGCGCCGGCGTGGCCCAGGCGACGCCGCCGGCTTCGGCGAAGCGCACCGCCGCGCCGGGGCGCGCATCGCACACGTGCATCTCGTAGCCGCGCTCGCGCAAGGTGGCGGCGATGCCGGCGCCCATGGCGCCCAGGCCGATGAGTCCTGCTCTGTTCATGAGGTGTCCTGGAAGGGTTGTGCGCGCAGCGCGCGCGCCATCATAGGCGCCCTCCCCGGTCGCTTCAACGCGGTCCGAGCGCGTGCAGGGCCGCGCGCGCGATGCTGCGCGCATCGACGCCGAAGAACTGCCGCAAGGCGGCGCGGGTGTCGCTGCGGCCGAAGCCATCGGTGCCGAGCGTGAGGAAGCGCCGGCCCTTGGGCAGGAAGGCGCGCACGCTCTCGGGCACGGTGCGCACGTAGTCGGTCGCGGCGATGATCGGCCCGCTGCCGCCGGCCAGCTGCCGCGCGATGAACGGCGTGCCCGGCGCGGCCTCGCCCGCCAGGGCCCGCGCCTCGCAGGCGCGGCCGTCGCGGGCCAGCTCGCTCCAGCTGGTGACGCTGAAGACCTCCGCGCTGACGCCCTGCTCGGCCAGCTGCTGCGCCGCCTTGACGACCTCGGTCAGGATCGCGCCCGAGCCCAGCAGCGTGACCTGCGCCCTGGCACCGGCCGGCTGAGCGCCCGGCCAGCCGTCGAAGCGGTAGCAGCCCCGCAGCACATCGGCTTCGGCGCCGGCCGGCAGGTCGGGCTGGGCGTAGTTCTCGTTCATCAGCGTGACGTAGTAGAAGACGTCCTTCTGCTCGACCATCATCTCGCGGATACCGGCATCGACGATCACCGCCATCTCGCCCGCGAAGGCCGGGTCGTAGGCCTTGCAGTTCGGGATGGTGGCGGCGATCAGGTGGCTCGACCCGTCCTGGTGCTGCAGGCCTTCGCCGCCCAGCGTGGTGCGCCCGGAGGTGGCGCCGAGCAGGAAGCCGCGCGGCCGCTGGTCTGCCGCGGCCCAGATCTGGTCGCCCACGCGCTGGAAGCCGAACATCGAGTAGTAGATGTAGAAGGGGAGCATTGCCAGGCCGTGCACGCTGTAGCTGGTGGCGGCGGCGGTCCAGCTGGCGATGGCGCCGGCCTCGCTGATGCCTTCCTCGAGGATCTGGCCGTCGGTCGCCTCGCGGTACGACAGCACCGAGCCGATGTCCTCCGGCGCATAGCGCTGGCCCACGCTCGAATAGATGCCGACCTGCTTGAACAGGTTGGCCATGCCGAAGGTGCGCGCCTCGTCGGCCACGATCGGCACCACGCGCGGGCCGAGCGCCTTGTCCTTGAGCAGGTTGCCCAGCATGCGCACGAAGGCCATGGTGGTGCTCATCTCCTTGCCGGCGGCCGCCACCGCGAACTGCGCATAGGCCGCGATCTCGGGCTTGGCGACGGTGTCGCAGTCGGTGATGCGGCGCGGCATGCTGCCGCCGAGCGCGGCCCGCCGGGCCAGCAGGTAGCGCATCTCGGCGCTGTCGTCGGCCGGCTTGTAGAAGGCGGCCGTGGTGGCCTGTTCGTCCGTCAGGGGCAGCTTGAAGCGGTCGCGGAAGGCGATCAGGTCGGTGTCGTCGAACTTCTTCTGCGAATGCGTCGTCATCTTGCCCTGGCCGGCGCTGCCCATGCCGTAGCCCTTCTTGGTGTGGGCCAGGATCACGGTCGGCCGGCCGCGGTGCGCGGCCGCCGCGGCATAGGCGGCATGGATCTTCACCAGGTCGTGGCCACCGCGCTTGAGCTGGTCGATCTGCTCGTCGGTCATGCCTTCGGCGAGCCGCGCGAGTTCGGCGTCCTGGCCGAAGAAGGTGTCGCGGTTGTAGCGGCCGTCCTTGGCCGCGAAGGTCTGCATCTGGCCGTCGACCGTGTTCGAGAAGGCCCGCACCAGCGCGCCCGTGAGGTCGCGCGCGAACAGGCCGTCCCAGTCGCTGCCCCAGACCAGCTTGATGACGTTCCAGCCGGCGCCGGCGAACAGCTTCTCGAGCTCGTCGATGATGCGGCCGTTGCCGCGCACCGGACCGTCCAGGCGCTGCAGGTTGCAGTTGACCACCCAGACCAGGTTGTCGAGCTTCTCGCGCGCGGCCAGCGTCAGCGCGCTCATCGATTCGGGCTCGTCCATCTCGCCGTCGCCGAACACGCCCCACACCTTCCGCCCCTCGCAATTCAGCAGGCTGCGGTGCGTGAGGTAGCGCATGAAGCGCGCGTGGTAGATCGAGCTGATCGGCCCGATGCCCATCGAGCCGGTCGGGAACTGCCAGAAGTCCGGCATCAGGTACGGGTGCGGGTAGCTGCTCAGGCCGCGTGCGCCCTGGCCTTCGGTGAACGCGGGCGCGGTGAGTTCCTGGCGGTAGTGCGTGAGGTCGGCCTCGCCGAGCCGGCCTTCGAGGAAGGCGCGGGCATACACGCCGGGCGCGCTGTGCGGCTGGAAGAAGACGAGATCGCCGCGATGCGCGTCGGTGCGCGCATGGAAGAAGTGGTTGAAGCCGGTCTCGAACAGGTCGGCCGCGCTGGCGTAGCTGGCGATGTGGCCGCCGAGCTCGCCATACGCCTGGTTCGCGCGCACCACCATTGCCAGCGCGTTCCAGCGCATCAGCGCAGCCAGCTTTTCCTCCATCGCCAAGTCGCCGGGAAAGGCCGGCTGGACGTCGACCGCGATGGTGTTGACGTACGGCGTCGACAGGTCGGGCTCCCAGCCGATGCGCTGGGCTCGCGCCAGCCGCGCGAGTTCGTCCAGCATCCAGCGCGCCCGCTCGGGCCCGTGGGCATCGGCCAGGGCGACGAAGGCCGCCCGCCACTCGGCGGTTTCGACGGGATCGGGATCGTGCAAGGGCATGTCGATCAGGGCGCGCACGGGGTCGAAGGGGATCGGGGCGTTCATGCACCGCAATCTAGGCCGGTCGCGATGGAATGGGGTGCTGATTCGATGTCTATTCAGGCGGATCGGCCGCATAGAATTCTGCATTTTTGCCGCTTGGCAGCATTTCATGCAACTGGACACGATCGACTTGCGCATTCTCGACGAGCTGCAGCGCGACGGCGGCCTGTCCAACGTCGAACTGGCGCGCCGCATCCACCTCTCGCCCTCGCCCTGCCTGGCGCGCGTGAAGGCGCTCGAGGCCGGCGGCGTGATCCAGCGCTACGTGGCCCTGGTCAACGCCGGCGCACTGGGCCTGGGCCTCAACGTCTTCATCTCGATCAGCCTGAAGACCCAGAGCAAGCAGTCGCTGGCCGATTTCGAGCAGCGCATCGCGGAGCACGACGAGGTGATGGAGTGCTACCTCATGACCGGCGACAGCGACTACCTGATCCGGGTCGCCGTGGCCGACATCGCGGCGCTGGAGAAGTTCATCCTCGAGCAGCTGACGCCGATCGCCGGCATCGAGAAGATCCGCTCGAGCTTCGCGCTCAAGCAGGTGCGCTACAAGACCGCGCTGCCGCTGCCCCGGCCGCAGGAGCCCGTGCGCGCTCACTGATAATCCACGCTCGTGCAGGCCCGTGGGACAGCAAGGACGGCGGTTTGGTGGACATCTCTTTCGATCTCATGTTCGGGACCCTGACGCTGGTCGTTGCGGGCGTGGCACTGCTGATCGCGCCGCGCGAGCGGCGGCTCGAGTTCCTGATGCACATCACGATCGTCACCGCGCTGACGGTCTTCGTCGTCAAGACGAACCAGTGAGCCGCCGGCGCGCTATTTCGGCCAGAGCGCCCAGAGCCGCAGCGGCTGGTTGACCCGCGCGGCGACCCGGCCCGCATCGGCGCCGGTGCCTGCAAAGTAGTCGGCCCGCACCGCGCCGACGATCGCGCTGCCGGTGTCCTGCGCGACCACCAGCTTGGCCAGCGGCACGGCCGGCCCCGGCGAGGCGAGCCAGACCGGCGTGCCGTAGGGAATGCTGTCGCGGTCGACCGCGATCGAGCGGCCGGCCGTGAGCGGCACGCCCTGCGCCCCCACCGGCCCCGAGGCCGCGTCGACTTCATTGAGCGGCTCCTCGCGGAAGAACACGTAGCGCGGATTGCTCCACAGCAGCTGCGACAGGCGCTGCGGGTTCTGCGCCACCCACTGCTTGGTGTCGTCCGGCCAGCGGCTGACATTGGTCGCGCCCTGGCTGGACAGCCATTGCTGGACGCTGCGGTAGGGCTGTTCGTTGGTGGCCGCGAAGGCCACCCGCACCATGCGCTGCGAGCCGTCGGCCTCCGTGATGCGCAGCCGCCCCGAGCCCTGGATGTGCAGCATCAGCACGTCGATGGGATCGGCCAGCCAGGCGATCTCGCGGCCGCGCAGCGCGGCCTGGGCCTGCGGCAGGGTGTCGATTTCCTGGCGGGTGTACCAGGGGCGCTTGGGGACCAGGCCCGCCGGCACCTGGTAGAGCGGCACCTGGTAGGCGGCGTTCGGGCGCCGCGAGGCATCGAAGACCGGCTCGTAGTAGCTGGTGAGCTTGCCTTCGCTCGGACCCGCGAGCGGCTCGATGCGAAACGGCTGCAGCCGCTGCATCATCCATTCGCGCTGCTGGTCCGGCTCGGCCAGGGCGAGCTGGCGCACCTCGCGGCAGAGCGGCGCGATGGCGGCGTTGGGCCGCGCGCAGTTGCTGACCATCGCGACCCAGCCTTCGTGCAGGGCGTCTTCGTTGAAGCCGGGCAGTTCGGACCACGGCACCGGCGTCCAGCGGCTCTTGGGATGGGTGAGCGAGCCGGTCAGGGGGCCGAGCTCGCGTGGCGGGGTCGCGCCCGGCGTGGCCATCGGCGCCTCGGGCTGTCGTGTGCTGAAGCTGCAGCCGGCGAGCGTTGCTACGATCGCAAGTCCCGCCAGCCACCGGAGTCCTTTGTTCATGGGTCTGATTTTGCTTGAAGCCCTCGCCGCCGCCGCCGTGCTGGTGCTGATCGTCTGGTGGACCATGTTCTCGGGCCGCAAGGGCGGCGAGCTGGACGACCGCGACGAGGCCCCGGAGCCTCCGAAGCAGGACTGAAACGCGGTAGTCCGGCGCCGCGTCGGACTGTGGGCCGATGCACCACACGCTACTAAATTGATAGCGTCGAAGCCAAACTGGACAATGGTTTCAAGCAATCCTATCGTCGACGTCCGTTACATACCGACACGGCCGGATCACCGAATTTGCCCGGATCGCTCGGGATAATGGTTCTTCCTTGAATTGCATCCCGAGAAGGACCGACATGAAAAAACTCGTACTCGCCACCTCCGCCGCCGCCCTCGTTCTCGCGGGTTGTGCCGGCACCGGCATGACCGACACCCAGCGCAACACCGGCATCGGCGCCGGCGTCGGCGCCCTGGCAGGCGCGGCGATCGGCTCGGCGACCGGCGGCCGTGCGGGTACCGGCGCGGCGGTGGGTGCGCTGGCCGGCGCGGCCGGCGGCTACCTGTGGTCGCAGCGCATGGAGAACCAGAAGAAGCAGATGGAAGCCGCCACCCAGGGCACCGGCGTGGCCGTCACGCAAACCGCCAACAACGAGCTCAAGCTGGCGATCCCGAGCGACATCTCCTTCGATGTCGGCCGCTCGGCCATCAAGCCCAATTTCTCGCCGGTGCTCGACCAGTTCGCCACCGGCCTGCGCAACAACCCGAACGCCGAGGTGCGCATCATCGGCCACACCGACAGCACCGGCACCGACGCGATCAACAACCCGCTGTCGATCGAGCGCGCCGCCAGCACCCGCGACTACCTGGTGGCGCGCGGCGTGCCGGCCGGCTCGATCCGCACCGAAGGCCGCGGCTCGCGCGAGCCGATCGCCGACAACAACAGCGATGCCGGCCGGGCGCAGAACCGCCGGGTCGAGATCTACGTGGGCGAACGGCCGCAGGGCTGATCGGCTTCAGACCCCGCGCAGGAGGTTGGCCAGCTCGACCGCCGACTTGACCTCCATCTTCTCGAACACGCGCGCGCGGTGGACCTCCACCGTGCGCACGCTGATCGCCAGCTGATCGGCGATCAGCTTGTTCGGCAACCCCTCGACCACGCAGCGCATCACGTCGCGCTCGCGCTCGGTCAGCTCGTCGATGCGGCGCTTGAGCAGTTGGCGCGTGCGCCTGGCCTCGACCGCGCGCAGCGACGCCCCGAGCGCGTGCTCGATGCGGTCGACCAGCGCGTTGTCCGAGAACGGCTTCTCGCAGAAGTCGAAGGCGCCGCGCTTGACCGCATCGACCGCGGTCGGCACGTCGGCATGGCCGGTCAGGAAGATCACCGGCATGGCGTCGAGCAGGCCGCGTTCGGCCAGGCGGTCGAACAGCACCAGCCCGCTGGTGCCCGGCATGCGGACATCGAGCAGCAGGCAATGCGGATGGTCCGTCAGCGGCTCCTCGGCCAGGCGGGCCTCGAAGGCTTCGGCACTGGCGAATTGCTCGCTCACCAGGCGCCGTGATCGCAGCAGCCAGGCCAGGGCCTCGCGCACGCTGGCGTCGTCGTCGACGATGAAGATCAGGGCATCGATCAGGGGTTGCATGGCTTGAAGTGTCAACTGGCGGTGGCCAGGGTGAATCGGAAGATGGTGCCGCGCGGGCGCTGCGGTTCGTGCATCAGCACGCCGCCGTGCTGCTCGACCACCGTGCGGCACAGGCTCAGGCCCAGGCCCATGCCATCGGAGCGGGTCGTGAAGAAGGGCGTGAACAGGCGCGACGCCACCTCGTCGCTGATGCCGCAGCCCAGGTCGGCGACCGAGAATTCGAGCCAGCGGCGCGCGTCCGGGCCCGGGCTGCCGCTGGCGCGCACCACCCGCAGGCGCAGCACGCGCTCGCTCAGCTCGGGCATGTCCATCGCCTGCATGCCGTTGCGCGCCAGGTTCAGCAGCACCTGCTCGACCAGCGTGCGGTCGCAGACCACGGCCGGCAGGTGGTCCTCGAAGGCCAGCTCCACCCGCACGCCGAGCTTGCGCGCCTGCAGCCGCACCAGCGGCAGCACCGCGTCGACCAGCGCCTGGGGCGTCACCGACTCGCGCGTGCGGTCGCGCCGGCGCACGAAGTCGTGCACGCTGCGGATCACCTGGCCGGCGCGGTCGGCCTGCTCGGCGATCCGGCGCACCGCCATCGCGACCTCTTGCCGGTCGCCGGCGTGCGGCGGCCCGTCGGCGCCCAGCAGGTTGAGCGAGCCGCTGGCGTAGCTGGCGATCGCGGCCAGCGGCTGGGTCAGCTCGTGGCTCAGCAGCGAAGCCATCTCGCCCACGGTGGCCAGCCGGGCGCTGGCCTGCAGCCGCTCCTGGCTGGCGCGCGAGAGCTCCTCGACGCGGCGTTGTTCGCTGACGTCGATGAAGGCGCTCATCCAGCCCGACTGCGAGCCTTGGGCGTTGATCAGCGGGGCCTCGAAGATCAGCACCGGGAAGCGGCTGCCGTCCTTGCGCATGAAAACCGACTCGAAGCCCTCGCGCGGCGGCGTCGCGCCCGCCAGCCGCACCGCCTGCCGGCGCTGGTACTCGTGTGCCAGCTCGGTCGGCCAGTAGGGCACCTCGACGTCGCTGTCCATCAGTTCCTCGGCGCTGAAGCCCACCATCTCGCAGAAGGCCGGGTTGACGTAGGTGATGCGCCCCTGCAGGTCGCGCGCGCGCAGGCCGGTGATGACCGAATCCTCCATCGCCTTGCGGAAGGCCAGCGCGTCGCCGAGATCGCGCTCGGCCCGCAGGCGCCGCCGGGTGTCGCGCGCCAGCAGCACCAGCACCGACACCAGCGCGATCGAGATCGCCGTGACCAGCGCGGTCAGCATGTTGGGGAACAGGTCCGGCACGGCGCGCCAGCCGTCGACGCGCAGCATCAGGGTGACGCCCGGCAGGTCGATCAGCTGCTGCGAGGTGAAGACCCGGGTGCCGATGCGCCGCGGCGCGCCGATCGCCACCAGCCGGGTGCCATCGGACTCGGTGAAGGCGACTTCCTGGCCGCGGCTGAGCATCGGCGCCAGCAGCTCGGTGAGCGTGTCGCGCAGCGAGTAGGCGGCCACCAGGTAGCCGCCGCCCTCGACCGGGACGCACAGCTCCAGCACCTCGAGGCCGCCACTGCCCTGCACGGCCGCCACGTAGTGGCTCGGCGAATAGGCCGCCGACCCCAGCTTGCGCGCGGTCGAGCAGGCCTGCTCGACGTCGATCTGCTCGGGGCCGCGCTCGTTGTCGCCGAACACCTTGCGGCGATAGGGCGAATCGACCGCGCCGAGCGGCCGCAGCCCCGCATCGCGCCATTCGAGGCGCAGCCACTCGCGATGGTCGCGCAGCAGGGCGGCGGCGCGGCTCTCCCACTGTTCGCGGTCGACGCCGCCGGCCAGCGAGGCGCGCAGGGTCTGGACGTTGCGCTGCAAGCCGTCGCGCAGGTCGGCCACCGCATCGGCGGTGTCGCGGTCCAGCACGGTCTGGGTCTGCTCGACCTCGTGCCGGCCGGCCAGCCACACCACCGTGACCAGCAGCGCCAGCACCAGCATCGCCAGCAGCACCCAGAGGAACCAGCGGCGCCAGAACGAGCGCAGGAAGCGCAGCCGCGCGAAGGCGGGACGCAGGACGCGGGCGGCGGGCAGGGGCGGCGCGGACACTGCGGCTTCAGATCACGCTGTGGGCCAGCGCCGGGAGCTGGGCGCGCGCGGCCTCGAGTTGCGCGGCATCGAGCTCGAACAGCACCACCGCCTCGCCCTCGGCGTGCTGCGCCGCCACCGTGCCCCAGGGGTCGACCACCATCGACTGGCCCCAGGTCTGGCGGCCGTTCTCGTGGCTGCCGCCTTGCGCCGGCGCCACCACCCAGGCCAGGTTCTCGATCGCCCGGGCCCGCAGCAGCACCTCCCAGTGGGCGGCGCCGGTGGTGCGCGTGAAGGCGCTGGGCACCAGCAGCAGCTCGGCGCCCTGGCGCGCCAGCGCCCGGTAGAGCTCCGGAAACCGCAGGTCGTAGCAGACGCTCATGCCGATGCGCCAGCTGTGGCCGTCGCGCGAGGGCAGGTCGAAGCACACCGGCTGGGTGCCCGGTGCGATCACGCGCCGTTCGTCGTAGCGCTCTCGGCCATTGTCGAAAAAGAACAGGTGGATCTTGTCGTAGCGCGCGACGCGCGCGCCGTCCGGCGCGTAGACCAGCGAGCTGTTGAAGACATGCTGGTCGTCGTCGGTCTCGATCGGCAAGGTGCCGCCGACGATCCAGAGGCCGAACTCGCGCGCCGCGTCGGCCAGGAAGCTCTGCACCGTGCCGGCACCGGCGGTCTCGCGCAGCGCCAGCTTGTCGGTGTCGCGGCGCCCCATCATGCAGAAATACTCGGGCAGCACGGCCAGTTCGGCGCCGCCGGCGGCGGCTTCGGCCAGCAGGTCGTGGGCGCGGGCCAGGTTGGCCTCGCGGGCGATGGCCGACACCATCTGGATGGCTGCGACTTTCATGGCGGTGGTCTCTCCTTCTTTCTAGCGCGGCGCCGGCGGCTCGGCCAGCGCTTCGGGCGGCGCGCGCCGCGGCACGCGGGTGATCTTGGGGTCGGTCCAGGTGCCGTCGATCTGGAACTCCTGCGTGGCCGCCGCGATGAGCGGCCGGCTCAGCACCATCTGCGCCAGGAAGGTGCCGAGCCCGATCGCGGGATTGATGGCGGTCGCCACCAGCGCCGCGGTGCCGGCACTGATCTCGGGCACCACCACGACCCGGATGCTCTGCGTCTCGCGTGCGATGTCGGCCGAGCCGTCCATCAGCACGGCGGCGTTGACGCCCTTCATCTGCAGGTTGTTGGTGGAGGCCACGCCGTTGGCGATCTTGGCATCGCCGCGCAGGAAGTCGAAGGCGAAGCCGGCGCTGAAGATGTCGCGGAAATCGAGCGTGAGGCGCCGCGGCAAGGCCTGCAGGCTCAGCACGCCGAGCAGCTTGGCGATGCCCGGGTCGGCCTTCAGGAACTGGCCCGATTCGACGTCGATCTGCAGCTGCCCGCCGAGGCTGGGGTAGTCGATCGAAAACGGCGAGCCGGTCCAGTTGACCTGGCCTTCGAGCCGGCCGCGGCCGCGCCGCACCACGTCCTTCATGCCGAAGCGGTTCAAGAGCGCACCGGCGTCCACGATGTCGAGCTTGAAATCCATCGCGGTGCGGCGCTGGTCGCGCCCGGCGCTGGCGCCGGGCGGCGCGGCCCAGCTGCCCTGGGCGTTGAAGGTGGCGTCCGGATTGCTGAGGGTCAGCTTGTTGAGCATCCATTCGCGCCCGGCACCGCCGCGGTTCACGGCATCGATCTCGGCCCGGCCGAGCCGGCGGCCGAAGAGCTCGAAGTCGTCGACCACGATGTCGAGCGCCGGCAGGGTGCTCGGCTGCTCGTCGAGCAGGGACTCGACCGCCGTGGCTTCGCTGCGTGCGATCTTGAGCCGGGCCAGCCGCGCATACAGGCGCCCGGCCTGGGCATGGCGGTACTCGGCATAGCCGCTGAGCTCGACCGCGTCGACGTTGGCGCGCCAGAGCTGGCCGTCGCGCGTGCCGCCCAGCACCACGTCGTGCAGCGTGCGTCCGCCGAACACCAGCTGCTGCGCCCGCAGCGCGATCGTCGTCGGCAGGTAGGCCAGCGCGTCGTCGCCGCTGTCGACGTTGGCCACGGCCTCGGGCGCCTTGCCGGTGGCGTCGCTGAACAGCGCCTGCCAGGCGCCGAGGTCGAGCCGGTCGAAACGCATGTTGGCGGCCACGCCGCGCTCCGGCGGCGGCGCCGATTCGCCGGCCGCGAGGCCGACGCCGATGGCGCCGCGCAGCACCCGCGCCTCGCGGCCCGAGACGTCGCGCACGTAGCTGGCCGAGCCGACCTTGCCCAGCTCGAGCGAGATCTGGTCGTGCAGCTGCGGCGCGGCGCCGGCGCCACGGGCTTCGCGCAGCACGATCTTCTTCTCGACCCGCAGCGGCATGGCGTCCTGGGCCTCCTTGGCCATCGGCGCCGGCAACTGCAGCCCCAGGCCCTGCAGGCTGCTGGTGAGCAGGAACTCGGGCGTGCCTTCGCGCACCGCGAAAGTGGCCGCATAGGGCGCGCTGCCGGTCGCATTCTTGGCCAGCCGCGCCAGCCAGTCGACCTCGCGCGCCGCCCGCAGGCCTTCGGCGCTGGCCGTGCCCTGGACGCGCAGCTCCAGCTCCTGCTTGCCGCCGAAGCGACCGCTGCCGTCGATGCGCATGGCCCCGCCGAGGCCGCGCGCCTGCACGCCGGCGAGCGAGAAGCCGCTTTCGGTGAAGTTCAGCGTGCCGCGCGCCTGCGTCAGCGCCGGCGCGCCGGAAGCCAGCTGCAGCTCGTTGTCGGCCAGCACGATGCCGGCCTGCACCTTGGTCTTGTCCATCGCCTCGAGCGGCAGTTCGAGCCGCAGCTTGTAGTCGGCATGGCCGGTCGCGCGCATCTCCGCCAGGGTCGGGGCGGCATCGCCGGCGAGCGGGCCGCCGACCCGCAGCACCTCGCCCAGCGGCCCCTTGGCCTGCACGTCGAGCTTGAGCACCGGCGCATGGTGCGACATGTCGGCAATCTGCGCCTCGGCCTTCGTGACCTCGACGGCCTGGGCCCCCGCCAGGCGCCCGCGCGCGTTGCGCACCAGCATGCCGGCCCGCTCGAACACCAGCTCGCCCGACAGGCCGGTCAGCCCGGGCCAGACCACGGTCGCGCCCGGCGCCGGCGGCACGTAGGCGTAGCTGACATCCGCGACCTTCGCGGCGATGCGGAAATCGCCCTGCTTCGGGTCCATGAAGGGCATGTCCCAGAGGTCGCCCCGGACCTTGAAGTCGACCGCGCTGGCGCTGCCCTTGGTGATCGCATCGCGCACGTAGTCGCGCGTGGCCTTCGGGATGTGCAGCGGCAGGTAACGCCAGACACGGGTGCCGTCGGCACGGCTGAGCTTGCCCTGCAGGTCGAGCACGCCGGGAAAGCGATCGGCGCTGCGCGAGACGGCCGGATCGCTGGTGCGCCAGCTGGCCTGGGCCTCGCCCTCGGCGTCGGCGTTGGCGAAGCGCAGGTTCGACAGCTGCAGCTGCACCGCGCCACGATCGAGCTTCCACTGCAGCTGGCTCGACAGCCGTTCGATCGGCACCACCGGCTCCTCGAAAACGCCCGGCAGGTCGAGCGCGCCGCGGGCGATCGACAGCGTGGCGCTGCCGCCGGCCTGGCTGGCGTCGAAATCGACCGTGGCACCGCTGACGCCGGGCCGGCCGACCGGCTCGTGCGCCGGCGCGGGCGCCGGTGCCGGCACGCCGGGCTGCGACGCCACGCTGAAGCCGCTCAGGCGGCCCTTCAGCTGGTAGCCGGAGGGATCGCCCGTGGGACCCTGCCAGCTGGCTTCGATGTGCTCGACCATGCCGCGCGGCTGGTAGGCCTCGAGCTGCTTGCGGAACGCCTCGCCCAAGGGCAGCCGGTCGACGATCAGCGCCAGCGCCGCGAGGTCGAGCCGGTCGGCCCGCAGCGCGGTGCGCTCCGCCGTGCGCCCCTTGGCGTCCGCGTGCTGGAACCACAGGTTGCCGCCGGGCCAGCGCATGTGCTCGGCGGTGTCGAACTGCAGCCGGGTGGTCGCGAACTCCAGCGTGCCGGCGCCGCGCTTGCCGGTCAGGCGGCCCGTGACGTCGCGCAGCACCAGCGGCTCGGGCGCCTTGCCGAGCGACACGTCGATGCGGCGCAGCCCCAGATCGGCCACGCCACCCGTGATCTCGCCGTCGTCGACGTCGGCCCAGAGGCGCAGGCCGCCGGAACCCTGGTGGATCCGGGCATCGAGGTCGACATAGCCGTCGAGCCGGGTGACGTCGATGTAGGGCAGGTCGGCATAGACCTGGCCGTCCCAGGTGCGCCAGTTGCCGCTGCGCACCGACAGCAGCGGCTGGCGGAACTGGCCGCGCAGCGTGAAGCGATCGCCCCAGCCGGCGGGCGGGGTGGCGTCCAGCCGCATGGCGTGGCTGCGGGTCCCGTTGCGGGCCACGAACTGCACATCGGACAGCAGCAGCGGAGCGGTCTGGCGCCGCTCGTCGGTCCAGCGCACGGTGCCGCCCTGGACCACGAGCTCGCGCTGGGCGAAGAACCAGTCGGCGCCATCGCCGCCGCCGCTGGTGTCGTTCGACATGTCGAGCCCGGCGACGTGGATCTTGCCGAGCGCATCGCGCCGGACGTCGACCTGCGGCCGCTCGATGTAGAGCTGCTCGAAGCTGAGGTTCCAGAGCGAGCGCGGCGACACGCTGGCCACCACCCGCTCGAGCCGCAGCGCCTCCTGGCTGCGATCGTCCATCAGGACCACGTCGCGCAGCTCGACGGCCGGGAACAGGCCGCCCGACCGGGCGCTGATCGCGCCGATGCGCACCGGTACACCGATGGCCCGTGTGGCCTGCGCCTCCAGCGCGCCACGGTAGTTTCCGATTCGCGGCACAATCCAGAGATGTAGGACAACGACTGACAGCGCAAGCAGGAGCCATGCACCGATCAGCAAACCCAACAACCAGCGCGCCGTCGCAGCGGTGATCTTGAGCAGACGTGAAGGGGAAGACGTCGTGTCGTTCATTGAGGATCGCGCTGTGTCAGGAATTATGACCGCCAGCTCCCAGCCGGGTTCCACCGCCGCCGACAGCGCCACGCTTCGGCCGCCACCATCATCCGATTCGCCGCCCTTGTCGGCATCGTCGCGCTTCATCCAGCGCCTGCGCCGGCGCTACGTGGCCGAGCTGTCGCTGCTGCCGCCGGGCGAGCCCCTGCGGGCGCAGATGGCCGACGCGTACCGGGCCCTGCGCGCGCGCGGCGACAGCGTCGCCGACGCCCTGCGCATCGTTCGCCAGCTGGTGATGGAACGGCTGATCACGCTCGACTGCGACCTGCAGGCGCCGCTGGCCGTGGTCACCACCGCGGTCACCCAGCTGGCCGAATTCGCGCTCGACGTCGCCTGCCGCGAGGCCTGCGCCGAACTCGACGAAGCCCATGGCGCACCCCTGGCGGCCGACGGCCGGCGGGCCCAGCTCTGGGTGGTCGGCATGGGCAAGCTCGGCGCCCGCGAGCTCAACGTGTCGAGCGACATCGACCTGATCTACCTCTACGACCACGACGGCGAGACCGCCGGCAACGCCGAGGGCCGCTCGCGGCTGGCCAACCAGGAATACTTCGCCCGGGCGGTCAAGCGGATCTACGCGCTGGTCGGCGACACCACCGAACACGGCTTCGTGTTCCGGGTCGACCTGGCCCTGCGGCCGAACGGCAATTCGGGGCCGAGCGTGGTCTCGCTCGACGCGCTGGAGGAGTATTTCCAGGTCCAGGGCCGCGAATGGGAGCGTTTCGCCTGGCTCAAGAGCCGGGTGGTCGCGCCGGCCGCGGTGGTGGCCGACGGCTCGGCCCAGGCGCTGCGCAGCGTGGTGCTGCCCTTCGTCTTCCGCCGCTACCTCGACTACAGCGTCTTCGATTCGCTGCGCACGCTGCACCGGCAGATCCGCGAACAGGCGGCGCGCCGCAGCGCCGGGCGGCCCGAGCGCGCCAACGACGTCAAACTGTCGCGCGGCGGCATCCGCGAGATCGAGTTCACGGTGCAGCTGCTGCAGGTGGTGCGCGGCGGCCAGTTCCCCGAGCTGCGGACCCGGCCGACGCTCGATGCGCTGCAGCGGCTGGCGCGCGCCGGGCTGATGCCGCAGGAAGCGGCCGACGCGCTGGCCTCGGCCTACGAGTTCCTGCGCCGGGTCGAGCATCGCATCCAGTACCTGGACGACCAGCAGACCCATGTGCTGCCGGTCAACGACGACGACCTGCACTGGATCGCGCTCACGCTCGGCTTCCCCGATTGCTGTGCCTTCCTGGCCCAGCTCGACACCCACCGCGAGTTCGTGGCCCAGGAGTTCGACAAGCTGCTGGGCGGCAAGAAGCCCTGCAGCGGCTGCAAGGGCGGCAGCTCGGCCCCCGCGCCGCTCGACATGAGCGACCTGCTCGAATCGCTGCCGGCAGCGTTCGCCGCCCGCATCCAGGCCTGGAACGAGAACCCGCGGGTGCTGGCGCTGCGCGACGACACCCGCGCCCGCCTGCGTCAGCTGGTGCAGCGCACCGCCCTGTGGCTGCGCGAGCCCGACAGCGGTGCCCAGGGCCAGATCAGCCGCCATGTCGATGCCGCGCTGCGCTGGGCCGACTGGATCGAGCCGCTGCTGCGCCGCGACAGCTACATCGCGCTGCTGGTCGAGCGGCCCGCGGTGCAGGAACGGCTGCTGCGCCTGCTCGGCTCGGCCAAATGGCCCGCCAGCTACCTGATGAAGCACCCCGGCGTGATCGACGAACTGGCCAGCAGCGCCATGCTGTCGGGGCGCTTCGTCGCCGCCGACTTCGAACGCGAGCTCGAAGACCGCCATCGCTCGCTGACGCAGACCGGCGAGGCCGACGAGGAGCGGCTGCTGAACCTCCTGCGCCACGCCCACCATGCGGAGCTGTTCCGCACGCTGGCGCGCGACGTCGACGGCCGCATCACGGTCGAGCAGGTGGCCGACGACCTGAGCGCCCTGGCCGACGCGGTGCTGCGCGTGACCGCGCGCTGGTGCTGGCCCCAGGTGCGCAATCCGCACCGCGACCAGCCGCACTTCGCGATCATCGGCTACGGCAAGCTCGGCGGCAAGGAGCTCGGCTACGGCAGCGACCTCGACATCGTCTTCGTCTACGACGACGAGGACGAACGCGCCGGCGAGGTGTATGCCGCCTACGTGCGCAAGCTGATCAACTGGCTCACCGTCAAGACCCGCGAAGGCGACCTGTTCGAGATCGACACCGCGCTGCGCCCGAACGGCAACTCGGGCCTGCTGACCACCAGCTTCGACGCCTACGAGAAGTACCAGCTGGGCCGCGGCAGCAACACCGCCTGGACCTGGGAGCACCAGGCCATGACGCGGGCGCGCTGCGTGCTGGGCGAGCCGGCGCTGGGCGAGCGTTTCGACCGAATCCGCGAGGCCGTGATCACGGCGCCGCGCGACCGCGAGGCCCTCAAGGCCGAAATCGTCGCGATGCGCGAGAAGGTGCGCAGCGCACGGCCGGTCAGGGCCGAGCTGTTCGACGTCAAGCACAGCACGGGCGGCATGGTCGACGCCGAGTTCGCGGTGCAGTTCCTGGTGCTGTCCGAGGCCAAGGCGCATCCCGAGCTGGTGCCCAACGTCGGCAACATCGCGCTGCTCCAGCGCGCCGAAGCGGCCGGCCTGCTGCCCGCAGGGGTGGGCGAGGCCGCCGCGGCGGCCTACCGCGAACTGCGCCGCGTGCAGCACCGGGCCCGCCTCAACGAGGAGCCGACCCAGGTGCCGGCGGGCACCCTGGCGGCCGAACGCGAGGCCATGCTGGCGCTCTGGAAGGCGGTCTTTGGCTAGCCAGCGGTCGGTCGTCGGGTGGCTCGCGGCGGCGACGCTGGTGCTGCTCGCGGGCTGCGCCAGCGGCCCGCGCGGCGGCCGCGACGGCGCCGATGCCAATCCGCCTTCGGGCCTGGGCCAGGTGCCCGATGCCGAGCCCCGGGTCGAGCCGATCCGCGGCAGCGGCGGCACCAGCAAGCCCTACACGGTGCTCGGCCGCTCCTACGTGCCGATCACCGACGACCGGGCGTTCCGCGAAACCGGCCTGGCCTCCTGGTACGGGCGCAAGTTCCACGCCCAGTCGACCGCCAGCGGCGAGCCGTACGACATGTATGCGATGACGGCGGCCCACAAGACCTTGCCGCTGCCGAGCTATGCGCGGGTGCGCAACCCGGCGAACGGCCGCGAGGTGATCGTCCGCGTGAACGACCGCGGCCCCTTCCACGACGACCGGGTCATCGACCTGAGCTACACCGCGGCCCTCAAGCTCGACCTGCTGCGCGGGGTGGCGCCGGTGGAGATCGAGCGCCTCACCAATGAAGACATCCGCACCGGGGCCTGGCGCCGCGGCGACGCCCCGGTGCTGGCGCAGCAGGCCCCGCCGGCGGCCGCTCCAGACGGTGTCGCGGTGCCCGCGGCGCTCACGGCGCCGGTGGTCGCCACCTCGCGCTACGACGCCATGGAAGTGGCAGCGCTGCCGCCGATGACGCCGCTGGCGGCAGCCCCGGTCCAGCCGGCCACGCCAGCGCCGCGTGCGGCCGCGGCCGCCGGGCCGGGCTTCTGGGTCCAGCTCGGCGCCTTCAGCCAGCGCGAAGGCGCCCAGCGTTTTCAGCAGCAGGTGGCGCGCGAGATGCCGCCGCTGGCCGGCACCCTCAATGTGTTCAGCGAGAACGGCACCCACCGCCTGCAGTCAGGCCCCTATGCCTCGCGGGACATCGCCCGCGACACGGCCGAGCAGGTGCGCAACGGCCTGCAGCTGGCGCCGGTGATCGTCGAGCGCCGCTGACGTCAGGCGCCCTGGTATTCGGGCTTGGGGCCGAGGGAAGCCGACAGCTCCTTGCGATAGCGGTTCAGTTCCTGGACCGTCTTGAAGCTGCGGTTCATCAGCAGGCTCAGGTTGTGCAGGATGCGCTCGCCGACCTTGTTCTCCCAGACGGCATCGAACTTGATCTGCTTGTCGAGCCAGTGCTCGAGCCAGTCGGGATCGGGCACGCGGCTCTGGATGGTGTCGTTCGGGAACAGCGCCTTGTTGACGTGCAGGTTGGTGGGATGCAGCGCCTGCGCCGTGCGGCGGGCGCTGGCCATCAGCACGCCGACCTTGGTGAAGGCCGAACGGGCCTCGTCGCCGAATTTTTCCATCGCGCGCTTCATGTAGCGCAGGTAGGCGCCGCCGTGGCGCGCCTCGTCCTGACTCAGCGTGGTGTAGATGTGCTTGATGACCGGCTCGGTGTGCCACTCGGCGGCACGGCGATACCAGTGGTTCAGCCGGATCTCGCCGCAGAAATGCAGCATCAGGGTCTCGAGCGGCGGCGCCGGATCGAAATCGAAGCGCACGTCGTGCAGTTCCTGCTCGGTCGGCGCATGCTGGGGGCTGAAGCGCTTGAGGTATTCCATCAGCACCAGCGAGTGCTTCTGCTCCTCGAAGAACCAGATCGACATGAAGGCGGAAAAGTCGCTGTCATGCCGGTTGTCGCGCAGGAACATCTCGGTGGCCGGCAGCGCCGCCCACTCGGTGATCGCGTTCATCTTGATGGTCTGGGCCTGCTCCTCGGTGAGCCGGCTTGCGTCGAAAGACTGCCAAGGAATATCCTTGTCCATGTCCCAGCGGACAGATTCGAGTTGTCTGAAGAGTTCCGGATAAAGCATCAATGTCTTTCTTAAGCCGACGGATTTTAGTCGGCGGGCTTATCGTGCCTGTGACAAGCGCGCGATGATGTCGGTTGGCGCGCCGCAACTTTGCCAATTCGCGCTGCTTTTCACTCGGGAAAACCGCCATGCGAATACCCCTCGGCTCGTTAGTGCCATTTTTCCCGGCCGTCGTGCTGGCGGCCGGCCTGCTGCCAACCGGAGCCAGCGCCCAGACCGCCGCGCCCGGCTGCCCGGCCATCCTCCAACACACGTTCCCGCGGCTCCAGGACGAAAAGCCGCAGTCCCTGTGCCAGTACGCGGGCAAGGTCGTGCTGGTGGTCAACACCGCGAGCTTCTGCGGCTTCACGCCCCAATACAAGGGGCTGGAGGCCCTGGACAGCAAATACCGGTCGCGAGGGCTGGTGGTGCTGGGTTTCCCGTCGAACGATTTCGCCCAGGAAGCCGGCTCGAACAAGGAAATCGCCGACTTCTGCGAAAGCACCTTCGGCGTCAAATTTCCGATGTTCGCCAAATCGGCGGTGCGCGGGCCCGATGCCAGCCCGCTTTTCAAGCAGCTGGCGCAGCGCTCCGGCACGACGCCGAAATGGAATTTCTACAAGTACCTGATCGGCCGCGACGGCAAGGTGGTGGACGCCTACTCCAGCATGACGGCACCGGACGACCGCGCCTTCGTGCGGGAGATCGAGAAGCAGTTGGGCGCCGCGCCGCTGGCGGCCGCGCCCCAGCAATCTGCTACAAATTGGAACTAGTCACAAACGCTTACGTGTCGCCAGGGAACCGGCTCGCCGGTCCGCGCTCATACCGTTTCCGGGCACGAAAGGTCCGGTCGGTTTTCATGTTGCGAGGTCTTCCGGGCGCTTGCCGCCAGGTTGAAATCCCGAGGCGATTCTTCTCCTCCTCCCTCCCTCCCTCCTTCGCGTCGGGGCGCCTCGTAACATCTTTATCTCGCCCCCAGGTTGTCCGGCACTTCGTGTCCGGACGCCCACCCCCTGCCGGGGGCAACACCAGTGGCCCGGCAAAGCCGGTTCCACGGTGTTTCACGAACGGGCCTGGCTGCGCCGGCCTCGGAAATGAAAAAGCCCCGCTTGCGGGGCTTTTTCATTGGGCCGCTGGGGTTCAGGGCTTTGTTTCAGCGAAGCTGGGGCGCAGCATGAGCTTGTCGAACAGCTTGGCCAGGTTGGCGTGGTCGGCGCGCCAGTCGATCTCGGGGAAGCGGTAGTCGAGCCAGCCCAGGACGCAGCCGACGGCGATGTCGGACAGGCTGAGGTGGATGCCGCTGCAAAAGGGCTTGTCGGCCAGGCCCTTGGCCATGGCGGCGATGCCATTGTTGATCTTGCCGCGCTGGCGGTCCATCCAGGCCTGGCTGCGTTCGCTGTCGGCGCGATGGACCCAGGTGGCTTCCATGCGCAGCAGCAGGCCGGCGTCCATCACGCCGTCGGCGAGCGCCTCCCAGGTCTTGACCTCGGCGCGCTCGCGGCTCTGCTGCGGGATCAGCTTGCCGACCGGCGACAGGGTGTCGAGGTATTCGACGATCACCCGCGAGTCGAACATCGCCTCGCTGCCGTCCATGATCAGGCAGGGCACCTTGCCGAGCGGGTTGGAACTCGAGATCGTGGTGTCGGCGGACCAGACGTCTTCGATCACGAACTGGTAATCGAGCCGCTTCTCGGCCATGACCACGCGCACCTTGCGCACGTACGGGCTGGCAGCGGATCCGATCAGTTTCATGCAGGCACTCCCCCATCTGGGTCATCGTTGTAGCGCTTTGATTCTAGGGGAATGCGCGCCACGGATCGGCGCGCGAAGCCCGGCGAAATTGCTTCGGCCGTGCCGCAACCTAAAATTGGCCCATGAGTTTCTCCACCGTCTCCGCCCTTTCCCCCCTCGACGGCCGTTATGCGGCCAAGCTCTCGGCGCTGCGTCCGCTGATGAGCGAACAGGGCTACATGCACCGGCGCGTGCAGGTCGAGGTGGCCTGGTTCATCGCCCTCTCGGACTGCGGCTTCGCCGAATTCAAGCCCCTCACGGGCGGCGCCCGCAAGTACCTGCTCGGCCTGGTGTCCAACTTCTCCGAAGCCGACGCAGTCGCGATCAAGCAGATCGAAAAGACCACCAACCACGACGTGAAGGCGGTCGAGTACTGGATCAAGTCCAAGTTCGAGGCCCGGCCGGAGTTGCTGGCCGCCTCGGAGTTCGTCCACTTCGCCTGCACCAGCGAGGACATCAACAACACCAGCCACGCGCTGCAGATCCAGGCCGCACGCGAAAAGGTCATGCTGCCGGCCATCGACGGCCTGATCGCCACCTTGCGCGAGATGGCCGGCAAGTTCGCCGGCGTGTCGATGCTGTCGCGCACCCATGGCCAGACCGCGAGTCCGACCACGGTCGGCAAGGAACTCGCGAACGTCGCGGTGCGCCTGGCCAAGGCGCGGGCGCAGATCGCCGGCGTGCAGCTGCTGGGCAAGATGAACGGCGCGGTCGGCAACTACAACGCCCACATGGCCGCCTGGCCCGATTTCGACTGGGAAGGCTTCAGCCGCAAGGTGGTCGAGACGCCCGCCCCGCTCGGCCTGGGCCTGAGCTTCCAGCCCTACAGCATCCAGATCGAGCCGCATGACTACATGGCGGAGCTGTTCGATGCCGTAGCGCGCGCCAACACCATCCTGGTCGACTTCTCGCGCGACATCTGGGGCTACGTGAGCCTGGGCTATTTCAAGCAGCGGCTGAAGCCGGGCGAGATCGGCTCGTCGACGATGCCGCACAAGGTCAACCCGATCGATTTCGAGAACGCCGAGGGCAACCTGGGCCTGGCCAACGCGCTGCTGCGCCACCTGAGCGAGAAGCTGCCGATCAGCCGCTGGCAGCGTGACCTGACCGACAGCACGGTCCTGCGCAACATCGGCGTCGCCTTCGGCTACGCCGCCCTGGCCTACGCCAGCCTGGCGACGGGGCTGGGCAAGCTCGAGCTCAACGAGGAGGCGCTGGCCCAGGACCTCGACAGTTCCTGGGAAGTGCTGGCCGAGCCGATCCAGACCGTGATGCGCCGCTTCGGCGTGCAGGGCGCCTACGAGCAGCTGAAGGAAGTCACGCGCGGCAAGACGGTGACGGCCGAGGCGCTGCACGGGCTGATCCGCTCGCTGGAAATCCCGCAAGAGGAAAAGGACCGGCTGCTTGCCATGACGCCAGCCAGCTACATCGGAAAAGCAGCCGAACTGGCCCGGCGGGCCTGATGGCGCTCAAATCCACCATCTTCAAGGCCAGTCTCGCGGTCGCCGACATCGACCACAACTACTACGCCGACCACGCGCTGACCCTGGCGCGCCACCCCAGCGAGACCGACGAGCGGATGATGATCCGGCTGGTCGCGCTGGCGCTCAACGCCCACCAGCTGCAGGACGCCTGCAACGGCGACGGCACGCTGGCCTTCGGCGCCGGCCTGTCGAACCCGGACGAACCCGATGTCTGGCTGCGGGATTTCACCGGCCAGGTGAAGCTCTGGATCGAAGTCGGCCAGCCCGAGGACAAGCCGGTCATCAAGGCCTGCGGCAAGGCCGATGCCGTGATCGTCTACTGCTTCAACCACGCGGCCGAGATCTGGTGGCGCGGCATCGAGAACAAGCTGACCCGGCCGCAGAACCTGCAGGTGTTCCGGGTGCCGACGGCAGCCTCGCAGTCGCTGGCGGCGCTGGCCCAGCGCTCGATGCAGCTGCAGGCCACGATCCAGGAAGGCACGCTGATGCTGGGCGACGGCAGCCGCAGCATCGACATCGAACCGGTGCGGCTGCGCTAGGGCATCGGGGCGCCGCAGCGCCAGCATTGGTCGAAGCCGCCCTCGACCAGTTCGCCGCAGCGGCATTCCCAGCGGCGCTGCGGACGGTGCCTGAGCGCATGCAGCAGCCGCTCGGCGAGCTCGAACTGGGCCTCGTCCTCGATCCAAATTTCCGGCAGGCACTGGTCGGGCGGCAATTGCCCGGCGGCAGCGCCCAGGTACTCGCGCTGCACCGAGGCGTCGACGCCGTCGTCGCGCAGCATCTGCACCCACAGCGTGGCGAGCGCCAGGTTGGGGGCTTGGGCGAGGCGGCGCATCGGCGTCTCTTCAGCCCACGGGATCGGGCGGCGGCACCGCCGCCGCATCGGCCCGGACCTGGCTGGCCTCGCGGGCGCGCTCGGCGTACTTGTTGAAGCGCCAGGCGGTGTCCTGCATCGTGATGCGGCGCCAGGTCGAGCGCTTCTCGGCCGGCGTCATCGCGGGCCAGTGCTGGACCTCGTCGAAGCTGCGCCCGCAGCCCTTGCACTGGTCGTCGCCCTGGCTGGTGGAGCAGATCGCGATGCAGGGGGTGTCGGGCGTGGTCTGGTACCAGGCCAGCCAGGCCGCCCAGGCCTTGGCGGGAAAGCCGACCTCGTCGACCTCGTCCTCGTGGTGGAACACCATCAGCGCATAGACCTCGGCCAGCGCACGCAGCTCGGGCGCCAGCGTGATGCCGTCGGGCGAGGGTTTTCTCTCGCGCCAGTAGTTGATGGCGGCCTCGATGTCGGTGATGTGAATGGCGGCCATGGACAGACGAAAAAAGCGAGCGCGAATCATAGTCCGGGCAATGGCCCGCACTCGTTGAAGGAATTGAATGCTATCAAATCAATAGCATCACTTGCTCGATTCACGGGGCATCCGGGCTCTTTCTTTTTGAAAACTCGGACTAGTCCGGTTGCAACACCCCGCCCTCGATGCTCTAATTCCGCTCACGAAGGGGAGTAGCTCCCACTTGCTCCCGAGGGAGTGGGTTCGCCAGGTCGTCAATACGAAGCAAAACACTTCCGGCCTGTCGGGCAGCCGCGTGCTGCTATGCAAGACCTTCGATGTGAGCCCTCGCGGGTTTGATCGAAGCGTTGCAGATTCCCGGGACTCCGTTCTCTCCAGTCAACGCCTCCACCGATCCACGCGAGCGGCAGTGAAACGAAAACAGAGAGGACTTCATGGAGCAATTTCTAACCCCCGAGTTCTGGGTCGCCGTCGGCCAGATCATCATGATCGACATCCTGCTGGGTGGCGACAACGCGGTCGTGATCGCACTGGCCTGCCGCAAGCTGCCGCCGGCCCAGCGCACCAAGGGCATCCTGTGGGGCACCGCGGGCGCCATCGTGCTGCGCGTGGTCCTGATCTTCTTCGCGCTCACGCTGCTGGCGATTCCATTCCTGAAGCTGGCCGGTGCCATCCTGCTGCTATGGATCGGTGTCAAACTGCTGGCGCCCGAGCATGACGACGCGCACGGCAACATCGCCGCCAGCGACAAGCTCTGGGCCGCGGTCAAGACCGTGATCGTGGCCGACCTCGTGATGAGCGTCGACAACGTGATCGCGATCGCAGGCGCCGCGCAGGGCGCCGGCGAAGGCCACCAGATGCCGCTCGTCATCTTCGGCCTGCTCGTGAGCATCCCGATCATCGTCTGGGGCAGCCAACTGGTCATCAAGCTGATGGACCGCTTCCCGCTGATCATCACCTTGGGCGGCATGCTGCTCGGCTGGATCGCCGGCACCATGGCGGTGTCCGATCCGTCGGTGGCCAATCCGGCCGCCTGGACCTGGGTGCCCAAGCTGCCGCAGAGCGACGTGGTGCGCTACGCGGCCGGCGTCATCGGTGCGCTGCTGGTGCTGATGATCGGCAAGTGGGTGGCCGCGCGCCGCCCGAAGCCGGCCGACACCGTCGCCGCCTGAAGCGATTTCTTCCGTCGATGTCTCTCCCACTCCAACCAAGCCAAGAAGGAGCAACCATGGAAAAGGTCATTCTGTACGTGGACGACGCGGCCTACGCGCGCGAATTCCTCGCCCGGCCCCGCGCCGAGGCCGGCAGCGCCGAGGTGAGCGAATGGGTGCTCGTGGCGTGCGCGCCGCGCATGACCCACCGCATCAGCAAGTGGGTCAGCCACAGCGCCCGCGAAAACTGGCGCGCGAAATGGTTCGCCAAGGTGCAGGAGCAGCTGCTGCCCGTGCTGACGGTGGGCGGCCATGCGGTGATACCCGTGCTGGCCAAGGGGCCACTGACCGAGCTGACGCAACGCCTGAAGCTCGAGCACGGCGCCGCGCGGGTGGTCGATGCCCGCCGGCCGAAGCTCGGGGTCGACCTCGAACCCGTGGCACCCGACGTCGCGCCGGCCGGCCACTCGGGCTGGGCGCTGCCCGGCGCGATGGTGGGCATGGGCGCGCTGCTGGTGCTGGCCAACGAGCTCTCCGAATAGCCGGACCGCCTCGTCCGGATGCGGCTTCTCATCAAGTGGCTGCTCAGCGCGCTGGCGCTGCTGGCGGTGGCCTATCTCTACAGCGGGGTCCAGGTCAGCACCTTCACCTCGGCCCTGCTGGCGGCGGCCGTGATCGGGCTGCTCAACATGTTCGTGCGGCCGGTGCTGGTGGTGCTGACCTTGCCGGTCACGATCGTCACGCTGGGCCTGTTCCTGTTCGTCATCAACGCCCTGCTCTTCTGGGCGGCGTCGGGCCTGCTGTCGGGCTTCCACGTCAACAGCTTCTTCGCGGCGCTGGTCGGCTCGCTGATCTATTCGTTGCTCGGCGTGGTGATCGAATCCGCGCTCGGCGGACTGTTCGCGAAGCAGGCCTGAAACCCGCGCACTGTGCGGCCGCTACCTCGGCGGCCGCTTTTCCTCGGCGGCCTGCTCCCGCAGGAGCGCGTCGACTGCGCGGGCGCGGGTGTCGATGATCGACGCCTCGTAGTGGTCGATCGGCACCGAGCCCGGCTTGCGGACAAGGTCCTGCGCCGCCTTGAAGCGGTCGCGCGCGGCCGCGAGGTCGAGCGTGGCGACGTTGGACTCGGCGTCGGCGCGGATCGCGCTGACCGGTTCGTTGTTGGCGCCATACAGGTTGGCCAGCATGCGCCAGACCGTGGCGTCGCGCGGATGGGTCGCGACCCAGTCGCGCAACGGCGGAATCATCGGCGCCGGGCTGTGGGTGGCGACCGCGGCCTGCGCCGCGAGCAGCATTTCGGGGCGATCCTTGGCTTTCGGATCGAGCAGCGCCGCAGCGGCCTGCGGCGCGCCCGCGGCGAGTTCGATCTCGGCCGAGAGCAGGCGCGCCAGCCGCGCCGAAGGCGCATCGCCGGCCGTGCGCGCGATCAGCCGCTGGACCAAGGCGCGGGCCGCCTTGAAATCGCGCAGCTCATTGGCCGAGAGCGCGGCCGCGTAGAGCGTGCCGGCCTGCTGCGCCGGCGAACTGCGCGCGAACTCGCCGGCCCCGGCCGCATCGACCCATTGCCGCAGCACGTCGACGCCGGGGCGCGTGAAGACCCGGGCGCGGGCCGTGATCATCGCGTGGTCCATGAGCAGCGGCAGCGCGGCCGCGTTGCCGGGCCTGAACTGGAACCGGCCCTGCATGTCGGCGATCCGCTCGCTGTTGAGCGGGTGGCTGCGCAGGTACGGGTAGGAGCCGTTGTCGTTGAGCCGGGCGGCGTATTGCAGCTTCTCGAACATCGCTGCCGCGCCCTGCGGCGCGTAGCCGGCCTGGGTCATGACGCCGAAGCCGACGCGATCGGCCTCGCGCTCCATGTCGCGCGAGAAGCTCAGCTGGTTCTGCATGAAGGCCGCCTGGCTGCCCATGATCATCGCCTGGCCGGCATCGCCGTTGCGGCTCTTGCTGGCCGCGATCACCCCCAGGACCAGGGCCGCCAGCATCAGCGGCAGCTGCTGGCTCTGCTTGGCCATGATGCGCGCGATATGGCGCTGCGTGACGTGCGACAGCTCGTGGCCGAGCACGGTGGCCAGCTCGTCCCGGCTGCCGACCACCGCCAGCAGCCCCAGGTTGAGCCCGAGGTAGCCGCCCGGCAACGCGAAGGCGTTGATGGTGCGATCGCGGCCCAGCAGGATGGTCCAGGCGAAGCGCTCGTCGAGTTCGGGCGTGAGCTCGCCGCGCACGCGCGCCGCCGCCAGCAGGCGCTGCCAGACGTCCTGCACGTACTCGACCAGCACCGGGTCGTCGAGGTAGTCCGGGTCGCGGTAGAGCTCGCGGGCGATCTGGTCGCCCAGGTGCCGTTCGGCGGCGGCGGTCATCTCGCCGCCATCGCCCATGCCGGGCAGCAGCTGGGCCTGGGCGCGCAGCGGCAGCGCGACCTGGGCGGCCATCAGCAGGCCGGCGCACAGGCCGCGCAGCAGGCGCCTGGCGCGCGGCGCTGCGGGGGGAAGGGATCGGTCGGTGGGAGTCAAGCGCGGCATTCCTCGTCCATGGCTCGGGCTCGTATGATGCTGCACTCCTCGGAACGTTCACACAATGAGTTCTCTCACCCATTTCGATGCCCAGGGCCAGGCGCACATGGTCGACGTGGCGGCCAAGCCCGCGACCCACCGCGTGGCCGTGGCGACCGGGCGCATCGAGATGATGCCCTCGACCCTGGCGCTGATCGAATCGGGCACCGCCAAGAAGGGCGACGTGCTCGGCATCGCGCGCATCGCCGGCATCCAGGCGGCCAAGAAGACCAGCGACCTGATCCCGCTGTGCCACCCGCTGGCGCTGACCCGGGTGGCGGTGGCCTTCGCGGTGGCCGACGGCGGCACGCCGCAGGTGGCCTGCACCGCGACCGTCGAGACCGTGGGGCCGACCGGGGTCGAGATGGAGGCCCTGACCGCCGTGCAGGTGGCGCTCTTGACCATCTACGACATGTGCAAGGCGGTCGACCGCGGGATGCGCATCAACGACGTCCACGTGCTGGAGAAGCACGGGGGCAAATCGGGGAGCTGGGTGGCGGGCTGAGGCTATTCGGCCGCGTCGTCGGCCAGCGGCAGGCCGGCGATCCAGCGGCCGTATTCGTGCGGGAAGGCGGCCTTGAAACGCGCGGCCTGCGCGACGGCCTCGCCCTCCTCGCCCAGCAGCACGGCGCTGTCGATCAGTTTGCCGATCACCGACGGCTCGGGCGAAAAGTGAAGCACGCCCTGCGCCAGCGCATGCATCTCGGCCGCGTTGGCGCGGTCGATCGGCGTCAGCGTCAGCCGGGCGAAGGCGACGGGTGCCGCGAAGAGCCATGAGCGCTGCGCCTGGTCGAGCGGATGGTCGCGGTAGGCCGGCAATCGCTGCTCGCGCGCCAGGTAGACCTGGCTGACGCGGGTGTAGTCCCAGGTGGCGTAGCCGACCACGGCCAGCAGGGCCAGCGCGCAGGCCATCGGGGCCGCGCGCGCCGCCAGCGGCAGGACGCGGGGCGATCGCAGACCCGCCGCGGGTCCCGGCCAGAGGAAACCCAGGCACAACCCGAAGACGAGCTGGAACGGGCCGAACCACAGCGGGTATTCGAGCAGGCTGTGCAGCACGACCACCGCCAGCAGGCCCCAGGCCATCAATCGGGCCGGGTCGGCCTCGCGCCACGGGCGGGCGGCGACCACCAGCCAGCCGAAGCCGCCGCAGACCAGCAGCGCGGCCGGAATGCCGAGTTCGACCGCCAGGTGCAGCGGCAGGTTGTGGGCGTTGTCGAGGATCTCGACGAAGCGCGGGCCGGCGTAGAGCGTGCTGTAGTGGGCGAACTTCAGCTCGCCCCAGCCCCAGCCGGCCCAGGGGTGCTGGGCGATCAGGTCGATGACGTTGCGCCAGAGCACCAGCCGGCTGTCGGCCTCCGGGGCGCCGTCTCGCAGGCGTACCAGCATGCCTTCGACCTCGGAACTGGCGAGGTGGGGCAGCAGCCAGGCGGCTGCGAAATACGCCAGCACCAGCGAGACCAGGATTAAGGGATGCGGGAGACGGGCAGGCCGGGCAGGATCGCGCCGACGTTCGCGCCAGGCGAAGAAGGCCGAGCCGCCGGCGATCAGCAGCAGTTGAAGCAGGCCGGTGCGGGAGGTCGCGGCGGCGGCGGCGACGACCAGCAGCAGCACGCCGGGCGCCAGCGCCGCGCGGACCCGGCGACCATGGACCGCGTGCAGCCACAAGGCCGCGATCAGCGCCATGCTGATCAGCGAGGCGAACTGGTTGCGCTGGCGCAGGTTGCCGTAGGCCTGGCCGGCTTCCGGGGCAGTGGTCCAGGGGACCAGGGCGTCGGCCAGGCCGTAGTACTGGAGCAGGCCGAGGGGGGCGCTGAGGAGGCCGGCGGCGAGGAGCGCCCAGGCCCAGGGGGCAGGCGAGCGGGCGCGCGCCAGGCCGGCGCCGACGCAGGCGGCCGCGCCCACCACCGCCAGCGCGAAGGCGGTTGCCGCGGCCAGGGGGACGTCTTGACCATGGCCCAGGAGGACGGCGAGGGTGGTCACGGCCAGCCAGGCAAGGAGGGGGCGGGAGGGTGAATGGGTCGGCGCGAGGCCCGGCAGCAGCGCCACGCAACCCCACGTCGCCAGCAACTGCTGGGCGTTGACCGCGGGCCCCTCGGCAAATGGAAATAGAAAAGGCAGAGCAATCAGCGCGGCAAACGCCCATTTTCCGAGTTCTTTCAAAGCCATTTCCCGTGCGCACCTAATTGAAAACGCCAACCAAAGACCCCTTGAATCAATGCGAAAGTTCACAAATCGGCCGCGCGCGAGCGACGAAAGGAAGCGCGGCCCTGACGGGCGGCAAAGAATGAAATAGGCGGTTCAGTGACAATTTGTGACCTAAATCAAGCAATGTCGACAAAGGTCATCACAGTGCAAAACGTTTCCCAATCCCATCGCCGGTCGGCAGGCTTCACGCTCATCGAAGTCATGATTGTGGTGGCGATCATCGGGATCCTGGCCGCCGTGGCGGTGCCTGCGTACAACGACTACATCCGGCGCGGGCAGGTCCAGGAGGCATTCAGCTTTCTCTCCGACTACCGGACCAAGCTCGAACAGTATTACCAGGACAACCGCAACTACGGCACCTCGGCCGCCTGCGCAGCAGACCCGACCGCGAACACCTGGAACACGTTTGCCCCAAGCAGCGCCAAGTATTTCTCCTTCGGCTGCGCAACCAACACCGATGCCGGCGACACCACCCAGCAAAGCTACACGGTGACCGCGACCGGGAACGCGGGAGCGGCCGTCGGCTTCGTCTACACCATCAACCAGAATGGCGACCGCGCGACGACCACGTTCAAGGGCAGCGCCGTCACGGCGACCTGCTGGCTCACCAAAGCCACGACCTGCTGATGCCTGAACGGAACAGAACCATGCGCCAGCGCGGCTTCACGCTCGTCGAACTCGTCGTCACCGTGGCGGCGCTGGCGCTGATCCTGATGATGGCGATGCCGAGCGTCGCATCGTGGCTCGGCAACGCGCGCATCCGCAACGTCGCGGACTCGCTACAAAACGGCCTCCAGATCGCGCGCGCCGAAGCCGTGCGGCGCAATCAGAATGTGTCGTTCTGGTTGGTCGCCGTCAATGACCCGTCGGTGCTGAGCAACGACTGCACGCTCTCGGACATCAGCGGCTCGTGGGTGGTGAGCGTGAACTCGCCGGTGGGCCATTGCGCCGACAAGCCTTCCACGGTCTCGTCGCCGATGCTCGTCACGGGCCGGGCGATGGGCGACGCGGGCGGCAGGGTCACGGTCGCCTCCGTGCAGTCCGACAAATCCACGGCCGGCACCTTCGTGACCTTCGACGGCTTCGGGAGAGTCACGAACACGGATTCCATTGGCCAGATCGACGTGACCGGTCCAGGCTCCAGCGTCAACCTGCGCCTCGCCGTCTCTCCCGCGGGGCTGGTGCGGATGTGCGACCCCCGCGTCACCGACGCCAACGATCCGCGCAAATGCTGAAGCGAGGCACAGCCATGCACCTTCGAGACCTGAACCGCAGACGGCAACGACCCGTCGCCTCGCATCGCGTCCGGGGCGTCGTCTTGATCGAAGTGTTGGTCGCCATGCTGATCTTTCTGCTCGGCGTGATCGGCCTGGTCGGCCTGCAAAGTGCAATGACGCGCGCACAGACCGAATCCAAGGTCCGCGCCGACGCGGCACTGCTCGCCAGCGACGTCGTGGGCCGCATGTGGTCGGACCTGACCAGCATGGCCACCTACAACGGCAGCGGCTGCGCCTCGAATGCCAACTGCAAGGAATGGCAGACCAAGGTGCGCAGCAGCCTGCCCAGCGGCAATGGCGCTGTGACGGTCGATGCCACCACCGGTGATGTCGCAGTGACCATCACCTGGACCATGCCGGGCGGCGAATCACACCAGTACGTCACGCACACCACCGTGGCGAAGGCGGGAAACTGAAATGCGCACTCTCAAGTCAACCGGTGGCGTGCCTCCGAGGCAGCGTGGCTTCACCCTCGTGGAACTCATGGTCGGTTTGGTGCTGGGCATGCTGACCGTGCTGGTCATCGCCCAGGTGCTGGTGTTTGCCGAAGGAAAAAAGCGCTCGGCCTCCATGGGCAGCGACGCCCAGGTCAACGGTGCCATGGCGCTCTATACCCTGCAGCGCGAGATCCAGATGGCGGGGTATGGTGCGACATCCAACCTCGATGCACTCGGCTGCCAGGTGAAGGGGCAATACGACACGGACGCCGCCAAGGCATTCTCCCTGACGCTGGCGCCGGTCGTCATCAACGACGGCGGCGGCGACGCGCCAGACACGATCACCGTGCTGCGCGGCCGAACCACGGGTTTCTCGGCGCCCGTCGTGTTGTCGGGCGCAGCCCTCAAGACCGACGACCATTTCACGGTGCAATCCTCATTTGGCGCCGTGGTAGGCAACCTGATGATTGCGGTGCCGAGACTGCAGGGCCCCGCCACCTGGTGCTCGCTGTTCAGCGTGACCAACGACATTGCGTCGCCCACCACCACCCTGGGGCCGACAGTGGTGCCGCATGTGGCAACCGCCACCAGCAAGTGGAACCAGAACACCATCTTTCCGGCCGGTGGCTACGTCAAGGACGACTACCTGCTGAACGTGGGCTCGCTGGTGTCGCGCGACTATGCGATCAACGCCCACAACCTGCAAGTCACCGACCGCTCGCCCGTCAACGGCGTGACGGCGTCGCAGGACCTCTACCCGCAGATCGTCAACATGCAGGCGATGTACGGCAAAGGCACGCTGGATCCCAGCGGAAACGTCGTGGTCGATACCTACGACAACATCACGCCCATCACCAACGCCGACTGGCGCCGGGTGGTCGCCATCCGTATTGCCATCGTGGCCCGCAGCAACGAGTTCGAGAAGGAGATCGTGACGCGGAACGCGCCGCAGTGGGACGTGGGCGCCACCGCAACCATCAACGGTCCCACCACGGCGCCCTGCGGCACCAGCAAATGCATTGCCCTCGACGTGAGCCAGTTGGCCGACTGGAAGCACTACCGCTACAAGGTCTACGACGCGATCGTGCCCCTGCGCAACGTGCTCTGGAATTCCTGATTGAGCTCCAAGTCCATGACCCTGTCCATGCACAAGATCGCTTCGCTCCCGTCCTCGCGCCTGCGCCTTCAGCGCGGTGTCTCCCTGGTGTTCGCCCTGCTCGCCCTGGTCGCGCTGTCGCTGGCGACCCTGGCGCTGGTGCGCTCGGTGGACACCGGCACCCTTCTGCTGGGCAACATCGGCTTCAAGCAGGACGCCACCGCCGCGGCCGACCAGGCCGCGCGCCAGGCCATCAACTGGCTGACCCTCAACAACGCCACCCTGAACACGGATATTCCCGCGAACGGCTACTACGCCAGCACGCAGGAACTCGCCGCGGACGGCGTGACGGTCAAGCCACCGATCGATGCGACCGGCCAGCAATCGGCTGGCAGTGCCAATCGTCAACTGATCGACTGGGACGGCAACGGCTGCAAGAGTTCTGTCAGCGGCTCCTACACCGGCTGCACCGTGCTGACGGCGGACGCTGGCAGCATCAACGGCAACGCGACGCGCTACGTCGTGTTCAGGCTGTGCTCCAAGCCGGGCGACTTCACCACCGACACGACGATCACTTGCGCGCAACGCTCGACCAGCACCGACTCTTGTGGATCCAAGGGTGGCAAAGACTACAGCGGGGGCGCCGGATTCGCCTGCTCAACCGCGAGCGCTTACTACCGCGTCGTGGTGCGGGTGCTCGGCGCGCGAAACACCGCCAGCTACACCGAAACCATCGTGCACTTCTGAAGAGGGCGCGCCATCCGGCGCGACCAGAGAGAGGAAATCAACGCCATGAAGAACACCGCAACGTCCGCCTTCGAGCCACGCGGGCGAACCTGCTGCACCGCGCTGGCGATGGCGGGGGTACTGACGATCGCCGCGTTCGGGCCATCGGCTCGCGCCGGCGTGACCGATCTGTCGAACCAGCCGTTGGCCACGACTCCCACGGTCCAGGCCAAGCCCAACCTGCTGTTCATCCTCGACAACTCGGGCAGTATGGATTCAGCCTACATGCCCGATGACATGAGCGGCAGCAGCACGTATGGCTACAAGTCGGCGCAATGCAACGGCGTTGCCTATGACCCGACGCTGACCTATGCGCCCCCTCTCAATGCAGACGGCACGTCCATGCCGAATTCGACGTTCGGCGACGCCTGGGATGACGGCTATGCAACGTCGGGCTCGAAGACGAACCTCGACAGCAGCGTCTACTACACCTACAGCGGCTCCCAACCAAAGATGGGCTGGGTCTACACCAGCAGCGGCCCCGTCAACAACACCTTCTTGAAAGAGTGCAAGACGGGCGCAAGTTCGGCCAGCACCGTGTTCACCCCGGTCACGGTGACCAGCGCCTCGTCCGAGGCGCAGAACTATGCCAACTGGTATTCGTACTACCGCAAGCGCTACCTTTTGATGCGCACGGCCATGGGCCGGGCCATTTCGGCGCTGGACTCCAGCTATCGCGTGGGCTTCAGCACGATCAGCGACAAAAGCGCGGTGGACGGTACCAACAAGTTCCGGGACACCAAGGACTTCGACAGCACACAGAAGACCAACTTCTACAACAGCCTGTACACCGCCGCGCCGAGCGGCAACACGCCGCTGCGCGGCGCGCTGTCCAAGGCCGGGCGCTATTTCGCGAAGAAGGTCTCAGGACAGACCTATGACCCGATGCAGTATTCCTGCCAGCGCAACTATGCGCTGCTGTCGACCGATGGCTACTGGAACACCGGCCTGGAGAGCACGAATTCACCCAGGTTCGGGCCCTACCAGCTCGACAATGCGACCTTGGTCGGGAACCAGGACGGCGCCGAACTTCGTCCCATGAAGGACGACACCAAAGAGATCACGTCGACGGTGACGCCCTACAGCGCTGACGCCAGCCGCGTTCAAACTTCGGTCCTCCAGTCGCGCACGATCACCTGGAAGAAGGTGACCGTGTCGTCGACAGGCCCCGGAACCGCGGGCAGCGGAACAAGCACAGGCAATTGCAAGAAAACGGGTTACTACCTCGTCACGACCCGGACCCAGACCGCCACGGAAAAGCAGACGCAGCAATTCACGACGCCTCAAACCGGCACCTCGACCTACACGGTGACCGAGGTTCGCACGGATGGCGTCGTGACCTCCACGACGCAAAATCCAACGACCCTTCCCAACGTCTCGAGTTGGATCAATGGCAACACCACGGTCGTCATCACCGACACCAGCACCAGTTCGAATCCCAGCACCACGACGCCGATCGAGCCGCCCAGCTATGGGACCGGATCCACGAGCCTGGACTGCACCCAGAACCCGCCCAGCAGCAGTGTCACGACGACGAACGATGCCGCGACCAAGTCCTTCACGCCGACCAACGTCACGTACTCAAACAGTGCGGTGACCACGCAACCCTACACTGCGGGCACCCCGACGGTCACGACGACGACCCCGGCGAGCGAGTCGCCCAACACGCTGGCCGACGTCGCGCAGTACTACTACAAGACCGACTTGCGAGACCAGACTCTGAGCAACTGCACCTCGACCAGTTCCGGCAGCAGCCAGGACATCTGCGCCAACATCGTGCGGCCGGCCGGCAGCGACACGCTGACCAGCCAGCATATGAATACCTTCACCATCGGTCTGGGGGTGAGCGGTACGCTGGCGTACGACCGGAACTACCTGACCCAGACAACGGGTGACTTCGCGGATCTCAAAACCGGCGCCCAGAAGTGGCCAACGCCTGCGGAGACGAGCAGCGGCGGCAATGCGACCAACGTCGACGACCTCTGGCACGCCGCCGTCAATGGCCGCGGTCAGTACTATTCCGCCCTCAATGCAGGCTTGCTGGCCGAGGCCATCAACGGAGTCATCACTTCGGTTCAGCAGGTTTCGGGCTCGGCCTCTGCGGCATCGACCAGTTCGCTCGAATTGGTGACGGGGAACAACAATCAGGTCTATCGGGCAAGCTACACCACGCAATCGTGGACCGGCGATCTGCAAGCCTATGCGCTCAGCGGTTCGGATGCCACGATTGCGACCACGCCGACCTGGTCCGCGCAGGAGAAGCTCGACACGATGCTGCCCGCCAACCGCACGATCTACTTCAACGGCACGAGCGGATTGCAGAGCTTCAGCTATGGCAATTTGAGCTCTGGACAACAGGCGTTCTTCAACAATCTGTGCTCGAAGGCTGTGGTGCCGGCCCAGTGCGCCAATCTCACGCCTGGCGACAAGGCGCTCGCGAACAATGGAACCAACCTTGTCGACTACCTGAAGGGAAGTCGGAGCTACGAATCGACCGTGGCAACAGCTTCCACCGGGGTCAGTGTCACCAGTGCGGCGCTCTACCGCAAGCGGGACCATCTCCTCGGCGACATCATCAATGGTGCGCCAGTCCACGTCGGGGTGCCGCCCTTCAAGTACGGAGACGCGGGATACGCCGACTTCGTGACGCAACAGGCATCTCGGAAAAACGTCGTCTACGTGGCGGCGAACGACGGCATGCTGCACGCCTTCTCGGCGGACCCCTCGGACGGCGGCACGGAACTCTGGGCCTTCGTGCCTACCGCGGTGCTGCCCAACCTCTACAAGCTGGCGGATTCGAACTACGGCATCAAGCACCAGTATTTCGTCGATGGCGCGCCCGTCATGGCCGACATCCAGGTCGGTGGTGTCTGGAAGACCATCCTGGTTGGCGGACTGAACGCCGGCGGCCAGGGCTTCTACGCCCTGGACATCACCGATCCCGCCAGCCCGAAAGTGCTGTGGGAGTTCTCCGATGCGAACGATGCGAACATGGGCTTGAGCTTTGGCAACCCGCTCATCACCAAGCGTGCCGACGGCACCTGGGTGGTGGCACTGTCATCGGGCTACAACAACACCAGCGGCGACGGCCAGGGGCATCTGTATATCTTGAATGCCAACAGCGGCGCGAAGCTCCTGGACATCTCGACCGGTGTCGGCAGCAGTTCCGATCCGAGCGGCCTGGCGAAGATCAACGTCTGGATCGACAACTCGACCGACAACACCGGCAAGCGCTTCTACGGCGGCGACCTGAAGGGCAACATCTGGCGATTCGACATCGACAACCTGGTGCTGCCTCACCAGGCCGCCATGCAGATCGCCAAGTTGCAGACCAGCGCCACCGCGCCACAGCCGGTGACGACCAAACCGGAACTGGCGCTGGTTTCCGGCAAGCCCGTGGTGATCGTCGGAACGGGGCGCTACCTGGGCTCTTCCGATATCACCGACTCGCAGCAACAGAGCATCTATGCCTTCAAGGACGACTTGACCGCAACCGGCTGGGGCGATGTGCGCGCCGATACCACTGATTTCGTGCAGCAGACTTTCACGGTGGATGCAACGGCCAAGACCGCGTCCGTTTCGAACCTCGCGGTCGACTGGGCCACCAAGGCTGGCTGGTGGATCGACCTGCCGCACACGGGTGAACGCATGGCGATCGCCCCGGGCCTGCAATTCAGCACCCTGGCGATCGCCACCGCGATTCCGAATGGCGACGCGTGCGCGTCGGGCGGATCGTCCTGGCGCTACTTCCTGAACGTAACGACTGGCGGGGTGATCACAACCAACCCCACCGGTGAACTGTGGAGCAGCAACTCGCTGATCGTCGGCCTGAGCTGGGTCAAGGACACCAACGGCAATGTGCGCATCATCTCCCAGGGGAGCAATGGTGATCTGAGGACCGAAATTCCGCCGATCATCAAGACCTCGGGCACTGGCAGCGCGCACCGGACTTCGTGGCGCGAACTGACGGATTGAAGCCGGGATGCGGGCGCTCGCCGGGTTCGGAGGGATGTGGTCTGATCATGCGCAGTGGCAGCTGTTCGACAAACGACATACGCTGCCACTGTGCATCGCTGTCTCGCTGACGGCTCACCTGCTGCTGCTCGAAGCGCCCGCGACTTCAAAGCCACCACGGCAAGCGGCTCATTCGCCGGCCCGGTCATCCGCGGGGTTGCAAGTGCGGGTGCTGCAGGACGAAGCGGTCGCACGTTCGGGAACTACCGCCGACGAACGAACCATGACCCTTGGTGCGCGGACGCCATCAAATCGATCTTCTTCGGTTGGCTCGCACGCGGCGCGGCCTCCGGAGCAGAAGCCTGGGCCTCCAGACAAAGCGGACATGGCGGCGCTGCCCGGCAACGCGGCGAAGCCTTCGTCGGAGGCGGATGTTCCGACGGTCGCCACACCCGCGGCAACGAGAGGCGACGACGAATACGTGCCGCGTCCCTTGCTGTCGGTCCCGCCGGTTGCGCAGTCGCTCGTGATCATCGCTGCGCCCGAGGGCCTCGCGGACCTGGATCGCCACGTGGGCATCCTGTCGCTGTTCATCGACGAGGATGGCCGCGTACATCACGTGTCCGCCGACGAGGCAGCGCTGCCGCCGGCCTTCGAGCAGGCCGCGCGGGAGGCGTTCATGGCGGCTCGGTTTTCGCCCGGGCAGATCGATGGGCGGTTGGTGAAATCGAGGGTGCGGGTGGAAGTCGTGTTTGACAGCATTCCATTGCTGCCGGCGGCGCCACTTACAAGCCCATCGG
This sequence comes from Variovorax davisae, assembly GCF_030316845.1. Taxonomy (GTDB): domain Bacteria; phylum Pseudomonadota; class Gammaproteobacteria; order Burkholderiales; family Burkholderiaceae_C; genus Variovorax; species Variovorax davisae. Next base: position 25,737 of record NZ_JASZYS010000015.1, on the reverse strand, counting down.
TCGAATGAGAGCCGGCCGCCAATGACAGGCACCGAATGAGCCGGATCTCTGCGACGGCCAAGCGACATCAGCAACCGCTGCCCACCGGGTGCGCGCATTGGCCGAGCCATTCAGCCCTCCATCAACCTCCTGCGCAGCCGGGCGACTTGAATCCGTCGAACAGCGACTGGGGATCAACCGCGGGAACCGGCGCAATTCTGCAGCGCGTCTATCGCGCTTTCGACTTGACTTTCAGGGCCTTGCGCGCCGCCTTGCGCAGCACCTTCTGCAGCGCCTCGCAGGCGGCATCGATGGCTTCCATGCGGCGCTCGAACTCCGCATTGACCGTTGTCACGAGGGCGCCCAGTTCGGCCGGCGTGGCGCTGAACTCGTCGTGCTCGCGCACGTGAAAGGGGCGGATGAAACGCTCGATGCGGACGCTGGCGCGGTACACGTCTTTCAGGTCGCCCAATCGGTCGGCGACGTCGAGGGCGCGGCTCTGGGCGGGGGTTGCGGGGGAGTGCGCGGCTGCGCGAGGGGGGTTAGCCAAGTTGGCCTCCAAGCAGTGCGGTTTGCTACAACCCCCGCCCCTAAAGCCCATTGGTGGCGGCGACTCGAACAGGTTGGCGTACCGGGCACCGCGTGCGCGAACCGGCGAGCCTTGCGGCTCCCCGTCCGAGCCGCCAAAAAATGGAGGCACGAACAACGAAGCCGCAGACTCATCTGCGATACAGAGGCTGCGGCTTGCGTCGCAGCGGGTTACTCGGGACACCAATCCCGATCACGCCTTTGTTGACGTGACGGCCGCAGTATGGCGACGGGACTTGGCGGACGCAGCGGGCTCAGGCGCGCACGACGTTGGGCGACCGCTCAAGATAGACGCCGCGCGTATCGACGATCAGCTTGGCGTTCGCCTGGATCATCGGATAGTCGAACACATCGTGATTCGTCGCCACCAGCACCACGTCGTACGAAGCCACGGACTCGGGCGTGAGGTCGACGCTCGAAAGGTCGAAGTGATGCTCGCGCATGGTCGGGAACACCGGCACCCAGGGGTCCGCGTAGGCCACGATGGCACCGCGTGCTTCGAGCAGTTCCATGAGCACGACGGCAGGCGACTCACGCATGTCGTCGACATTCTTCTTGTAGGCGATGCCGAGGATCAGGATGCGGCTGCCCTTCACGGCGCGTTCGCGCTCGTTCAGCGCGTCGCTCACCTTCTGGACCACCCACTGCGGCATGTCGCTGTTGACCTGGCCGGCGAGCTCGATGAAGCGGGTATTGACGCCGTACTCTCGCGCCTTCCAGCTCAGGTAGAAAGGGTCGATCGGGATGCAATGGCCGCCGAGGCCCGGGCCGGGGTAGTAGGGAACGAAACCGAAGGGCTTGGTTGCAGCGGCGCGGATGACCTCGTAGATGTCGATGCCCATGCGATCGGCGATGATTTTCATCTCGTTGACGAGTCCGATATTCACCGCACGGTGGATGTTCTCGAGCAGCTTGGTCATTTCCGCGGCGCGCGTGGAGCTCACGGGGACGACCTCGTCGATCACGCGGCTGTAGAGCGCGACGCCGGCAGCAAGGCAGGCCGGCGTGGAGCCGCCAATGACCTTGGGGATGGTCTGGGTCCGGAAGTGGGGATTGCCCGGGTCTTCGCGCTCGGGCGAGAAGACGAGAAATATGTCCTCCCCGACCTTGAAGCCGCGCGATTCGATGCGTGGCCGTAGCTCTTCTTCCGTGGTGCCGGGATACGTCGTGCTTTCGAGCGAGATCAATTGGCCGGCCCGAAGATGGGGCACCAGCGCTTCCGTGGTGCCGATCACGAAGCGCATGTCCGGCTCGCGATGCGCGTTGAGCGGCGTCGGGACACATATGATCACCGCATCGACTTCGCTCGCGCGAGAGAAGTCGGAAGTCGCTGAGAACCCCAGACTGCACCCATGCTGCACCGCCGCGTCGCCAATGTGCTTGATGTAGCTTCGGCCTTCGCCGATGGCACGAATCTTCGACTCGTCGACGTCAAAGCCCAAGACGCGGATGCCGGTTTCGGCAAAGCGCAGTGCGAGCGGCAGCCCGACATAGCCCAACCCGATCACGCCCACAGCGCGCACATTGGCCTGATTCAAATCAACACTCCTTGGGAATTACCGGTTTGATGAAACACCCTGGCAATCAACCTTTGACAGTGGCGAATCGTACACCGCGGATTCTCCTTGTTACACGCAATCTCCCGCCGCTGGTCGGCGGCATGGAGCGGCTCAATTGGCACATCGCGCAAGAGCTCTCGCGATACGCGCAAGTGCGTGTACTCGGACCAAAAGGTAGTGCGTCGCTGGCGCCGGAAGAGGTCGCGATTGACGAGGCCACCAGCGAGAAGATGGGGCCTTTCCTGCTCCAGGCCTTCCTCAGGTGTTTACGGATCGCGCGGCGCTGGCGCCCCGACATCATCATGGCCGGTAGTGGCCTGACAGCCCCCATCGCCGTGATCGTGGCCAGGTTCATCGGCGCCAGGGCGGTTGTGTATGCGCACGGGCTTGACCTGACGGTCGACCATGCGGTCTACAGGCGCGTGTGGCTGCCGCTGGTCGCGCGGGCGGACACAGTCATCGTCAACAGCTCGGCCACGCGCGAACTGGCGCTCCGCGCGGGTGTTCGGAGCGACCGGCTCCGGATCGTCCATCCCGGCGTGGAGTTGCCCGCCAACTCGGAACCGGGCGATCTCCAGGATCTTGCGGAGTTCAGGCGCAAGCACGATCTCGGCCCTGGGAAGCTGCTGATCTCCGTGGGCCGACTGACGCCGCGAAAAGGCATCCTGGAATTCGTGCGGGACGTCCTGCCGGGCATCGTCGCGCGAGTGCCCCACTGCACCCTCGTCATCGTAGGCGACGCACCGGTTCACGCCCTGGCTGCGGCAAGCCAGAGCGTCGAAAGCATCCAGGCCGTCGCGCGCCAGGCGAGCGTGGCGGCGAACATCCGCTTCCTGGGCAAGATCACCGACGATGAACTGTCGATGGTCTACGGAATCGCGAACCTGCACGTATTCCCGGTCCAACTGCGGCCCAACGACCCGGAGGGTTTCGGCATGGTCGCCATCGAGGCGGCTGCACGCGGCGTCGCCACCGTCGCCTACCGGGTGGGCGGCGTGCCGGATGCGGTCGCCGAGAATCAATCTGGCCGCCTGATCAACCCCGGAGACTCCTCGGGCTTTGCGTCAGCGGCGATCGCGCTGCTTGAACGTCCGCTGGACGCCGACGCCATCGCAGCCTTTGCCCAGCGCTTCTCCTGGGATCGCGTCGGCAAGCAGTTGGCTGAGGCGCTGGGAGCGGACGCTCAAGAATAGGCTACTTCGATTTCTGCAACCCCATGTCCCTGGCCACTCCGGGCGCCGGCATCAACTGCACCAGCGCGCGAACCCAGGCAAGGCCGTAGCCTCGGAGCATTAGCGATGCCGCGATACAGCGCAGCTTCGCCTTGTCCCGGGTAAACAAGGTAAAACGGCCGATCCTCGCGAAGTGATAGCCATATCGCTCACCGATGAGTTGCAGGGCCTTGGCGCTATAGAAGAAGATGTGCTGCCCCGTTTCCGGTGCCAGGTACCACCAGTCTTCGTTTTGCCCCTCATAGATCTCCGTCGTCAGCATGATGACGGCGGCGCCAGCGCCGAAAATCGCCGCCAGCTCAGAAGCGGGTTGCGCGAAGTGCTCGATCACCTCGAAAGCGACGATCATTTCCGGCTTGGCGAAGTCCGGTTCGGTGAAGCCTTGGGCATACGTGGGCGCGGCGAATTTGTCAGTCACATAGCAGTTCAGACCGTAGTCACGCAGGAGCCGGCAGAGAAGACCATCGCCGCCACCCATGTCGATCAGGTCCCGTGCGCCGAACAACTTGGCAACTGAGAGGGCTCCGGCCAGGCTGATCATGTTTCGCTGGCCGGCTCCGGTGTCCAGCCTCGACAGGCTCACCGCGTAGGCGGCGTCGAGCCAATAGGGTTCTTCTGATTGCAGCGAGTCGCAGCTGTCGCATTTGAAAAAGGCAACATCGTGCTTGTTCAGCAAACGGGTATTGAACACTTTGGAGAGCGGGCCGCCACAAAGACGACATGAATGAACCGATGTCATGTGTTTGGACTTTACCCGGTGAAGAACCGAATGCGCGATCTGGCCGACGATCGTCCACGCGCCCTGGATGAAGACAGGCGTCATCGGTCAGAATGCAGTCCGCCGGGAGTGCGAAGGTGGCTCGACCCGCAGTCGATTGATCGGGACCGATGATTCTTCTCCTACCCCTGTGCCTTGCGCTCTCCTATGTCCTGGTCTGGCAAAGGCAGGACGCCAAAGACCGACGCGAGGCCTTGCTGCTCTCTGTGACCTGCATCGGTGCCGCGACGGTTGCCGTCACCGAAGTCCTCGGGGCTCTCCGCCTGCTCGATTTCACGTCCGTCGCCGCCGTTTGGGCGATTCTTGCCGTGGCCCTCGGTTCGAAGGTGCGGGCAAGCGCTGCGATCGATGCATTCCGGCGTCCCGGGATCGTCGGCGGCGTCGACGCGGCGGAACGAGTCATGTGGGCCTATGTGATTGGCGTTTTGATCCTGACCGCGGTGCTGGCGGCCTGCGCGCCGCCCAATACCTGGGACTCGATGACCTATCACATGAGTCGGGTCGCCCACTGGGTGCAGAACGGCAGCGTGGACTTCTACCCGACGGCGATCCTTCGCCAGTTGCACTCGAACCCCTGGGCCGAGTTCGCGATCCTGCAAGCCCAATTGCTCAGCGGGGGAGATCGATTCGCGAACTTCGTCCAGTGGCTGTGCATGGCTGGGGCGGTGGTTGGCGTTTCCGCGATCTCCCGACAGTTCGGCGCCGATCGCCGCGCCCAGATCTTCACGATGGTGGTGTGTGCTTCGATTCCCATGGGGATTCTCCAAGCCACGTCCACTCAGACCGACTACGCCGTCGCGTTCTGGCTGGTCTGCTTCGCCTACTTTGGGGTCCGAATCGTGCAGGGATCGAGGCAGCAAGCGCACTTCATCGGTCTCGGCCTGTCCCTTGGACTTGCAGTGTTGTCGAAAGGAACGGCGTACGTCTTCGCTTTTCCGTTCGTTCTCGCGCTCGGTGCCTGGCTGCTCCGCAAGGAAGGTCGGCACATCAAGGCTGTCGCGCTGGCGTGCGCGCTGGCGTTCGTGTTGAACCTGGGTCATTGGTCGCGCAACCTGTCCCTCTATGCAAGCCCCCTGGGCCCCGGTGCGGAGGCCGGCGGCTATCGCTACAGCAACGACACTTTCTCGACGGCCGTCATGGTCTCGAACGCGGTCCGAAACGCAGCGCTGCACCTCGGCACGTCGACGCCGGTCGATGGTGCGGTGGCCGCGTTGGTCGCCAGCATTCACGAAGTCATCGGCATTTCGCCGAACGATCCCAGGACCACCTACCTGACCACCGAATTCCGTGTCGCCGGCATGTCCGTCAACGAAGACACGGCGGGGAATCCGGTTCAATTGCTTCTGATCGCGGCGGCTTGCGCACTCTGTCTCTCCCGGGGCCGCAAATACCGGTCCCCCGTCGTCTGCGCCTATGCCCTGGCCCTCATCGGCGGCTATCTCCTTTTTTGCGCCTACCTGCGGTGGCAGCCCTGGAACAGCCGGCTGCATCTCCCATTGTTCGTGCTGTGGACGCCGGTCATTGGCTGGATGGCGCATCGCATCGGGAGCACGAAATCGATCATCGCCATCGCTGCGATCCTTGCCCTGGCTTCTGCCCCAGCCCTTCTTCTCTCCTCGCAGAAGCCGCTTCTGGGCGAGAGGAGCGTGCTCGCCGTTCCTCGGAACCAGCAGTACTTTGCCAAGCGGCCCGACTTGTACCTGAAGTATGCCGAGGCAGCGCAGCGCCTTCGAGATCAAGGCTGCAGGAAGATCGGATTGATGCTCCAAGGAGATGACTGGGAGTATCCGTTGTGGGTGCTCGTCACCGGGGTCAGGCCTTCGGACATCCGGATCGAGCACATCGAGGTCACGAACGTGTCGCAGCGATACCATGACCGGACGAGCGCCGATGGGACGGCTCCCTGCGCCATCGTTCGCATGGGCTCGCGGCAACCGGAAGAGATCGCCAGGGCAGCGGCGATCTATCGCCTCACGTGGGCATCGGAACCTGTCAATCTCTATGCGCTACAGCGGTGACGGTCAGTGCGACATTGGCGACCCCGGCCGCCGTGAAGAACAGACGCGATCCATGAGCACTTCCACGACGGTCGCCCGCTCGCGCCAATCGGAGGCACGCAGGCTGGCAGGCCGCATCCGCCCCGACAGCACCTCGTCCACTCGATCGGCGAGCGAATCCCCAGATCCGAGGCGATACAGGAAAGACCGGTCGTTTCGGCAAATGCGGGACATCTCGCCGACGTCGGCTGCAACGAAGGGAGTCTCGCAGGCCACGATCTCCTGGAACTTCTGGGGATAGCAATAGCGACCAAACGCGCTGTCCTTGTTGCAGATCACCGCAACATCGAGGGCACTCCAGAACGAGGGCATCTCCGAAGACGAGAGAACCCCCAGATCCCATATCCGGTCGTGCGCGTGGAGCGTGGCCGAAGCGTCCCTCCGACCGGCCACCGCCAAGTGAAGGTCGCCATGCCGACCGGCCAGTGCGCTGAACGCCCCGAACAGGTCGTCGATGCCCCGGCTGCTGTCCAGTGCCCCGGCCGTTCCGATGATGCGGACATCCGGAGGAAGGCGCAAAGATCGCCGCGCCTCATCCTTGCTCCGGGGGAAGAAGACGGATCTGTCTACAGCGTTGCCAACAACCTCGACGGGCTTGGCCCCCAAACGATATTCGTCGACCACCTTCTCCCTCAGGGCATCACCCACGACCGTCAATCCCGCTGCGGCCCTGCAGGAGGCCCTGAATCGCGAAGCAATGCCAGGCACCCGAGTCAGATCGAAGCTCTCGTAGTTGTCGTACAAGTCGATCACCAGGGGAACACCTCGACGGCGGCACACGATCTCCGCAGCAATGGCATGCCATGCATCCGAGCTGGCCCAGACCACGTCCGGCCGCACTGCATCGATCAGGTGTTCGAATTTTCTCAAGTAGCGAAGAACCCCCAAGGGCTCAAAAGGAAAGGCAGACACGGCGTGCCAGGCGACCTTTCGGGGTTGATGCAGGCCCTCGCTCTGCCCCCTGTAGCTCAAAGCCAGGCCGGTGACCCGATGTCCCTGGTCGGCCAAGGCCTCCGGAATTTCGAACAAGCGGCCATATTGGTGATCCAGCAGGTCCTTTCCGGTATAGCGGCGTTTCGTCGCGACCAGTATGTTCATAGGATCATTTTTTCACTGCCAGAAGAATGCGTCCGGCCAGATACTTCAGCAGATAGCGAAGCGTATACAGACAAACGCCCAGCATGTACGCGCTTCGCAACGGATAGTATTTCTTGAAGAGCGGCGCGACATGCGGAATGCTGCGATGCGAGCGAATTGAATGCAGGCTTTCCCTGAATTGTGAAAAACTCATCCGTGCCACGGCTGAAGCCATGGAGGTACGGGCGGTGTCGACATCCACCAGCGCATGCAACGCGACCCGGAGTTCGATCCCCGCGGCGCGTGCTCGCAGATAAAAATCATGATCCGCCCAGTAGTGGGGAAAGGCAGCTTCGTCAAACACCCCGATTTGCCTGAATAACCCGACCGGAATCATGACGCCGCGCCCTCCGCCCATCAATTCGGCCGGAATCAAACCTTTCTCGAACTCGGCCTTCTTTGCCGAAGTCGCGCCTGGCTTGCTTGGGAAACCAAGGAAAAAATTGCTTTCGATGGTCAGCGATTCGATCGATCCGGACTGCAAATCGCATTGAATCGGCGCAATGACCACGCCGGGATTCTTTTTCGACAGCTCCAAAAGATGAAACAGGGTGTCGCGTCGGACATAGCAGTCATTGTTGAGCAACATGATGCAAGTCGCCCCTGCCGCCATGGCGAATTCGATTCCCACGTTGATCGCACCGGCCCACCAAAGTGCACTCGACGCTTCAACGCGCGTGACTTCGGGAAATTCTCGGGCCAGTCCCTGCTTGGCTTCCGGAGTCGTACCATGGTCCACCACGATGATCCGGGGCAAGCCGCCGAATCCCCGAGACAGCGCTGCGAGGCACTGCCGCGTCTGTGCAAAGCCGTTGAAATCCGTCAGGATGACGTAGAGATTTTCGATCGCCGTTGGCTCCGGAATGTCATGCACAAGAATTCCGATCCATCTAGATTCGGATGTGGCGCAGATATGTATCTACGGTCTTTTCGGCGGTCGTGCGCCACGAAAATTGCCTGGCTCGCCTGAGACCAGCCTCGATGCCTCGATCCAGAGCGCTTCGATCGAAGAGGATGGACTCCATGGCAAATTTCAAAGCTTCCGGTGTCGGGTCCAGGGCATAGAAAGGCGCAATTCCCCCGACTTCTTGCAGGGAGCCTGCTCTGGTGGAAACGACCGGGCAACCGCAAGCCATCGCTTCGAGGAGCGGAATGCCAAAGCCTTCGTATTTCGATGGGCAGACGAACAATGCCGCTTCCGCGTATCGCTGAGCAAGCCATGCATCGTTCCCCGAGACCCGATTCACGCTGCCAGGGCCCTTCGCAGGCAGCTTACGCAAACGCTCCGTTTCCTCTCGCGAAAATTTTTCGCCGCCAAAACACACCAACTGAAATTCCGAACTGATCACCGTGCTGGATGTGAAGGCCTCGAGCAGGGACGAGAAATTCTTGTAACCGGCACGCCGCCCTACATAGAGAATGTACGGCACGCCCTCCTCATTCGACTTGCGGTCGACAGGAATCTCGAAAATCGATGTCGCAAGCGGAGTCACGACGATTTTTTTGGGCTCGACTCTGGAAATTTCGATCAGATCTTTTTTTGTTGTTTCCGAGTTGGCAAAAATTACGTCCGCGATCTTCAACGCTTCCTTTTTTTCGAATGACTGCGATTTTGCATTGGAAACTTCGTTAGGAAAGAGCTCGGCAATCATGTCGTGCACAGTGATGGCGAGAGTTTTTTCTCGTTCACACGGCCGACGTTGCGGGTACCAGCTCGAATGAAAAACGTCGAAGTGCTGGTCTGCTCTTTGAAATCGATTCAGATTGCGGGCGACCAGACTGGTACCTCGGAACACAGGGAGTCTTCGACCTTGAACTTGAACCCCCTTTGTGCGGAGATCATCGAGATACTTGGAGACATAGAACGGAGCGTGGACTTGCGCGGTCATGCGCCCGTCCAAAACGATGTTTCGAGCCAGCTCTACCAAGTATCGGCTTACGCCGCCGTACGCTTGATCGGCAAAGACAGTCCCGTCGAACATCACCGCTGGCCGTCTTGATCCTGAATTCGTCATTCAATGCGAGGCGAAAAGGGCACGAGCGATCCGCCGGCGCACCATGAAAATTGGTAAAAGCATCAACCCTGCGTAGGCAAAGCATGTGATCCAGGGAATTCCAGACACCCCGAGTGCGGGAGCAAGCGCGATTTTCGCAGAACAACTCACCAGTGCAAACACAAGCGCCAGAATCAATTGAAGTCTGAGTATGTTTCCGGCGTTCAGCAGCGCGGCAACTGCCCCACCTACGCAATCAAGCACCACCCAGACGGCAAATCCGGCATTCAAGAAAACTGCCGGACTGATTTTCCCGTGTCCCAGCACCGCGACGATCCATGGCAGTGCGATGAAGGTGCAGGCGGCCAGCGCCGAAGCGCCGCCGGCGGCCAAAAGCAACGACCGTCTGAAGGTTCGCCGGGTCCAGCCGAACTCTCCCGCAGCCAGCGCACGCCGATATTGTGGCCAGAGCGGTGCCCACAGAAGCGACGCCGCCGTGGGAATGATCGAGAAGACTCTTTGCGAGGCTGCGTATGTGGCTGCATCGGTGGCTCCGAGTCTCGAAGAGATGATGGCCAGATCGCTCGAATAGGCCAGGACGGCAGACATCTGGAGCATGAGGAACGAGCGACTCTGACGGCGCAACTTTCGAGCCAGCTCGGTGACGAGGGCGCCATCCTCTTGATCGACGGAATGCCACGCCCGGCGTCGCAGCATCAGAAAGCAGTTCGTGGCGGCGCACAACGTTGGCGGCAGGATTCCGGCTGCGCAGAGCATGGGGAAGGTTGCCGATTTGCTTTGACACACCAGATAGATCGCGGCCAGAGCGATCAATTGTCCCGCAGTCTGCCACCTAAATGCCGACGCCGCCTGATCCAGCGCGAGCTGTACCCTGGCCCCCACTGCCAATGGAATGTTGGCGATGAAAGCGAGCCCGACGATGGCTGCGGCCTGCCGGGCAGGCTGATCCATGTCTCGCAGCAAGCCGAGAATCGACCACCATGGCGACAAGAAGACAGCCACCACCGCCGGGACCGACACCAGCAGGGCAATTTTCGCCGCTGTGATCGCGGCCATTCTGAGCAGAAGAGAGCATTCGCGCTCAGCTTGGCGTCCTCTGGCATCTGAAATCAGGTTCAGTGCCGAATTTCCAAAGCCAAAGTCGAGAAGCGGCGCGATCGCCACGAACGAGCTCAATGTTGCCCATGCGCCGAACTGTTCTATGCCGAATGCGGCGATGACCATCGGCATGGAAAGAAGCAGGCAGAAGCCCGCGGCAGCTTTTGCTATGAACGACCAAACTGCTGTTCCATAGAACGTCCGCCCACGACCGCTCAGCGCCATAGTGCGTTTCTTTATTTGGAGACGCGTCTGCTTCGCTGGGTCGGCATCAACGAGAACGCCTGCTATTCTTTCTCACCAGCCCCGGTGCTTCCGTACATCAATGCTGTAATCTGCTCTGAAATGAGCCCGATAAGAAAGATGATGACGGAGGCGCTGAACAGCAAAACGCTCATATTGGTGAATCGATGCTGCGTGAGAAAGGTATAGAGGTAGTAGGCGACTCCGGTGCAGAAGAAACCGCCGGCGATCGGGGCGAACAGCTTGACCGGCGAGAACAACGTTCCGATCTTGAAGATGATGAGCAGGAAGCGCAAGCCGTCGCGCCAGATCTTCACGTGGCTGCTGGTGCCTTTGATTCGTTGCTGGACTTCGATGGGCTCATAGGCGACTGGGTAGCCAGCACGGAAAAAGGCCATCGTGCTGGTGGTTGGATAGGAAAAGCCATTGGGCAAAAGATGAAGGAATTCCTCGAATTTCTTGCGGCGCACGACGCGGAAGCCAGACGTCAAGTCCTTGACTGTGTGCCCGACCATCCAGGAGGCAAGTCGGTTGTAGAAGGCGTTGGCCCAGCCTCGATGGCGACTCGCCTGCCCACCAGCGCCTCGCGCTCCAACCACCATTTCATAGCCCTCATCCAGGCGGGCGACCAAACGCGCGACGTCTTGCGCCCGATGCTGGCCATCCCCATCCATGAAAACGATCCATTCTCTGCTTGCAGCGCGCGCGCCGGCCTTGATTGCGGCCCCGTTTCCAGCCCCGTAGGGGCGGCTGATCACACGGACGTCGCAGGCACGAGCGGTGGCCGCAGTACCGTCGGTGGACCCATCATCCGACACAATGATCTCCGCGTCCGGCATGAAGGCCTTGAGCGCCGGCAGCAATTCGGCGAGTCCGACCGCTTCATTCTTCGCTGGGATCACGATGCTGAGGTCGCCTGCATTGAACCGGCCGACCGGCGAGCCCTCGGTAGCATCGGACGCGGATGCCTTCTCTGCGCGAGAGTCACCCACGATGTCCAGCAACGCCGGTTGAATTGACATATCCGTATTCCTTGCTCTCTTGCTCAGGGCCATATTGCATCGCGCTGCGCTGCTCGCTCGCGCTCGATCAGAGCCGCACTGGCGCCGCTTCTGTCGAGCACGGCTGCACGCTCCAACTGCCGCGCCGCATCGGCCCGGTTTCCTTTCAGTCGATGGGCTTGAGCGTACATGATGCGCGCGGATGCGGTGTCTTCGGCAGCGATGGCGTCACCGATAAATTCCAGGCCCTTGTCGATGTCGTTGAACCGATTGATGAAATACTGGGCGAGGAGCTTGTTCACTTCGCTCTTGTCTCGATTCGAAATTCGCGGATTCTCGAGTGCGGCGGCCAGAATCGAGATCGCCTCCATGTCTGGCATGTGGCAAAGCGTTTTCAGTTGGCATTCGATGAACGCACGAATGAAGCCGGTGTTGGCGTTGTAAAACGGCAATGTCCGCAGCCCCTCCTTGAGGTGCAGAATCAGTGCTGGATCGGGCGTTTGGCCGGCTGAATACGCCGAGTGAAGCAGGCCGAAATAAGCGCCGACTCCCGGATTGTAAGAACTGGCCGATCGCTGCAGCGCCTCGTCCGCGAGCGGCCGAAATCGCTCTTCGCCCGATGTTTCGTACAACCGAAGATAGGTCCGACCGAGGTTGTAGTTCGCTCGCGCTGATCGCGGTCGATCTGCGGCTTCGATCAGCGCCAGATCGACATTGTTGGACCACTGTTCCGACCGGTTCCACGTGATGCCCCCAAGCACGACCACGTACGCCAGCACAACGCTCCATCCAAGGCGGCGTCGATCCGCGGTCCAGCGCTGCAAGGAAACCGGCACGATCATGAAGATTCCGATCGTCGCGAAATAATTTCGATGCTCGTACACCAGGTCGAGTGGAAAGATGGACGACTCCAGGGCGTGCGCGACGAGAAACCAGCCCCAGCCGAACAACAGCGCAGGAAAGCTCCTTCGGAAGATGAACGCCACGACCGTCACCGACATCAAACCGACGACAGCAAGCAAGGTCTCCGGTGGGTCTAAAAGGCCATGCGAAATGGGAAAATCGTCGTGGTAAAGCGAAAGGTCCGAATTTCGAGGAAGCAAGAGCAAGCGCAAATAGAAGAACAAGACCCTGCTTTCGGTCAAAGCTCGCTCGCCCAACGTGAAATCGCGGTTCGCAAATGCGCCCGGGCCGAGCATCCCCGGCAGCACGAAGAGGCACGAGACCGAAATGAAGGCGGCGACGACGCCGGCGACGATCGCGCTCCATCTCAGGCGCCCAAGCATCAGCGGTCTACCTTCGGCATTCTTGAAGCCGAAGACCATGCATTCGATCCACAACAGCAGCGGCACAAAAAGGAGTCCCGACTCTTTGCTGAATACCGAGGCGGCAATCAGAATAGCGATCAGCAGGATCCATCTTGTGCGCCCGAGTGTTCGCTGGCCTGCCTTGGTCTCGAAGCGCCCGGCGGCGCGCCCGCTCGCATAAATGAGCAGGGCTGCAAACCCAAACAGCGCGGACAGGCTGGTCATGCGCTGCACGACGTACAAAACCCCTGTCAGATTGAGCGGATGGAGCCCCCACAACGCAGCCACCAACCACCCGCCCCAAGCCGCGCTTTCCATCTGCGTGCCGGCGTTTAAGTTCATCGAGCGCGTGAGCAGGACCGTTGCGAGCCGACCCACCAACAGGATGTTCGCAAGGTGAATCAGCAGATTGACGACCTTGAAATAATAGGGCTCGAAGCCTGTGAAGTAATAGTTGAGTGCAAAACTCAATACGCTCAGCGGGCGCCCCAACGGGCCAGCCTCGCCTGACCCCACGACGCCGCGCAGAGATTGCCAATCGAGGGAGTCGAGGCGCAAGTGGGTATTGGTGACGATGTTGGTCAGATCGTCAAAAACATAGTCGCCCCGCAGCCCGGGAAAATAGACCAAGACCACCAGGACAACCAAGAGCGCCCAGGCAATGGCGAGTCGCCCCCGGCCTGATGGACGCGCTGTATTCATATCAATGGATCGCTAATGATGAAGCGAGCATGCGCTCAACGCGGGATGCCAATGAAAAAGGGCACCCGAGGGTGCCCCACCAAACTGTGGCAGCGAGATGCCAAGCAGGCTATGCGATCAGCGGCACTCGGAAGGCCGGTACTTGGCTTCCACGTCACCGCCCTTGCAGTTCCAGGCCACGCTGCCGCCGGAAGCAGCGGAAGGCGTCAGAACCAGCGTCTTACCGCCCGACACGAGCGACGTGAAGACAACGGTGATCAGACCGCTGCCGCTCACCGTGACACTGGTGACAGCATTGCCGGTGATGGACGCTGCCTGCGCGATGCCTGCCTTGGTATTGTCGTCGGGGTAGGTGCCTTTCGTTGCGTAGTACTCAGCCACGGCGGTCTTCGCACCCGAAGCCAGACCCAGACCTTCCGAAACGCGAGCGCGCTTCGTGTAGTCCTGGTAAGCCGGCAGCGCCACAGCAGCCAAGATACCGATGATCGCCACAACGATCATCAGTTCGATCAGGGTGAAACCCTTTTGCACGTTGCGTGCGATGTTCCGACGGTTCATTTACTCACTCCAGGTTGGTTTAGAAGGCCCGAGGCGGGCCCCCGGTGCGCTCAACTAACCGCAGCAACCGTGCCACCCCAGATGTCCCTCCTCCGGGCCCCTTTTCTCGTGTAGTTGTTCACGTTCTAGTTACAACGTGTGACAAAAACTGTTGCGCGCCGCCGAAGTCGGATGACATTTTTGTCACGCGCCTGCCAACCCTCGTCATGCCCGCGGGTGCCGCCCCGCCGAACTCAGCGCCGCTCCACCCGCATCCACGCCCGCGCCCCATCCCACACCTGCGTCATGCGCTCCAGCAATTCCGCCGGCACCGCCGGATGGGGGGCCGCCAAGGCGGCGCCCATCGCCTCGCAACTGTGCTCAATCACCACGCCCGGATGATGCACCCCACAGACATCGCGGCCGAAGGCCTCGAGTTCGGCCCGGTTCGGATAGCTGCGGGCCGGGGACTTGTCGCCGCTGCGCCCCCCTCGCCGCCACTTGAGCGCCAGGGTGTGGTCGACGGTCTCGATGCCGCCCGGCCGCTCATAGGGATAGAGCACCGTGGTCACCTGGTCGTACACCGGGCTGGGCCAGACCCGGTCGTCGTCGTACAGCACGGCGAAGTTCTTGAGGTGGGCGTCGCCGTTGCGCAGCAGCACCGTCAGCACCAGCAGCTTGAAGAACTGGTGCAAGGCCGGCGCCGGTTCGCTGCACACCAGCCGCAGCGCCGTCGCCACGTCCTCGTAGCTGCCGATGTACTTGCGGCTTGAAAGTCGCTCGCGCACACGCAGCTGCATCACGGCCGCGATGTCCTCGAAGCCGAGCCGGCTGCCGTCGGGCCGGATGTCGAAGCGGTCGAGCACCAGCAGCTTGCCGTCGGCCGAGAGGTCAGCGCGCGGCACCGGCAGGCCGGCGTGGCGCGCGGCTTCCAGGCAGAGCCACTCGTTGGCGCTCAAGCCGGGGTAGCGTGGCCCCTCGGCCTTGACGATGACGTTGGGGCCGGGCACCACGGCCTTGTCGGCCACCGGCACCATGATCTTGGGCTGGACCCCGGCCAAGCCGGTGCCCGGACCCATGAAGGCATCGACCAGCTCCTCGAACAACGCTTCGCTGCGCCCGCCGGCGAGCAGGTCGTCGCGCGAGACCAGGCCGGCCGCCCCCACGCCCAGCGGCGCTTCGCCGGGCAGCTGGTACGCCACGCGGCCGATGGCGCCGGCGCCCATCAGGGCCAGCAGGTGCATCTTGGTGACCTGGAACTTGCCGAAACGCGCCAGGATGCGCTCGAACAAATAGCCCTCGGGAAGGTTCATGTCGAGGGCGGCAAACAGGTCGCCGTCCTGGAACACGCGGTCGGCGATCGGCAGGCCCAGGCCGACCTGGTGCTGCGCCTGGGCGTCATAGACCAGCGAGTAGATCGATTGCTTGGTGAGCAGGGCCTGCGACCGCCCATGGACGGCGAGCTGCAGGTCCCGCAGTTTTTCGGGCAGCGCCGCCATGTCAGGTCTCGTCGGGCTCCTGCAGGTGAGCGAAGGCCCGCGCCAGGTCGGCCGCGCGCAACGGGCCGGGCTCGCGCGGATCCAGGCTCAGCGCCAGGCCGAGCGGCGCGAGCATGGCGAGCAGCGAGGCCAGGGAGATGTCTTTGCCGGCCTCGAGCCGGTAGACCGGCATGCGCGACAGGCCGGCCCGCTCGCCCAATGCGGCCTGGGACAGCTTCTTGCGGCGGCGCGCACTGCGAATGGTCGCGCCGACCTCGGACAGAGATGCAATGGGCGCAGCGGACTTGCTATCCATACGTTGCATTATTCCTGATAAGAAAGAAAACGCAACGCATAAGTAGCAATTCAGACCTGCAGAACTCCATCCGCCTGCAGCCAACGAATGTCCCACCCCGCCTCGCCGCCGGCGCGCAGGCGCGAGCCATGCGCGATGCCGTCGATCTGGCTCATGATTTCTTCCGTCTCGGCCGGCTTGGTGTGCGTGATGTAGATCGGGTAGTTGCGCCCCGGCGCGATCTGGGCCAGTTCGTCGGCCAGCGTGGCCGGCGACAGGTGCAGGCTGCGCCGCGCCAGTGCCTGTTCCCGGTTGCTGAAGGCGGTCTCGATCACCAGCATCGCGACGTCGAGCTGGTTCACGCGGGTCCAGAAGGGCGCGTTGCGCTCGGTGTCGCCGCTGAAAACCCAGTGCGGGCCGCCCTGCGCGCAGCGCACGGCGAAACCGCAGGCCGGCACGGTGTGGACCGCCGGCAGCACCTCGATGTGCTTCAGGGCCCGGGTGCCCAGTTCCAGCTCCTGGCCGATCACCAGATCATGAAAAGTCACGAACGGCGCCTCGCGGCTCGGGATGCTGGCGAAATCGGGCCAGATGACGTTGTTGAACACATGCGCCCGCAGCGCCTCGATGGTCGCCCGCAGCGCATGGACCCGCAGCGGCCGGGTGCGGCGGCTGGCGACGGCGTCGATCATCAGGGGCAGCGCGGCCACGTGGTCCAGGTGCGAATGCGTCAGCACCACATCGTCGATGGCCGACATCTCGTCGAGCGTGAGGTCGCCCACGCCCGTCCCGGCGTCGACCAGCAGGTCGCAATCGACCAGGAAGGAGGTCGTGCGGCAGTCCTTGGCGATGGCGCCGGAGCACCCCAACACACGCACCTGCATTTCGCGAGACCTTTTGACTTTCCAGCCCGCAGGCCGCTACTTCGAATCGAACCGGGTTGCGCCGTCCCACTCACGGTCCACGGGCTGCAACGACATCGAGGCTAAACGCTGCGCGTACAGCTGGTAAAGGACTTTTTTGGCATCCGCACCGACGAGGGCCGACAGCATAGCCTGTCCTTGTAACCAATCTTGTAGGCGATAGGCGGAAAGCACGCCATCCCACTGTTGCAGCTCTTTTCGGACCTCGGGGCTGACGCTGTCCGCCCGCGCGATGGGGGTGAAGATGCGCACCGTCCTGGCCTTGCCCTGGACCCGGACCGTGTCGAGCTCCTGCCACGCAAAGCCCGGCGCCGCGCGCCGGGTGGCCTCGGTGGCGATGATCTCGACGCCATAGTGCACGCCCAGCCCCTCGATCCGTGATGCCAGGTTGACCGCGTCGCCGACCACCGTGTAGCTGCGGCGCACGGCCGAGCCCATGTCGCCGACGCTCATCACGCCGGTGTTGATGCCGATGCCGACCTGGACCTCCGGCAGGCCGGACAGGCGGCGGCGGGCGTTCAGTTCCCGCACCGCGGCCACCATCTCGAGGGCCGCCTGCACCGCCAGTTCGGCGTGGTCGGCACTCTCGACCGGCGCCCCCCAGAAGGCCATCACGCAGTCGCCCATGTACTTGTCGACGGTGCCGCGGCGGCGGCTGATGATCTCGCTCAAGCGGCTGAAGAAGACGTTCAGGAAGGCCTGCAGGTCGGCCGGCGCCATCTGCTCGGCCATCCGGGTGAAGCCGCGCATGTCGCAGAACATCACGCTGAGCTCGCGGTTTTCGGCCCGCATGCTGTAGCGGCCCGGGTCGGCGCGCATCTCGTCCACCAGTTCCGGCGGCACGTAGGTGCCGAACAGGCGGGCCAGGCCGCGGCTGGAGCGGCCCTCGACGAAATAGCCCCAGCTCATGTTGAGCACGAAGGACAGCGCGACCGTCAGCAGCGACACCGCCAGCGGCAGCACCAGGCCGGCGCGCAGGAAGAGCCACGAGTTGACGCCGATCAGCACCGCGCAGATCGCCAGCGCCACCCCGACCGCCCGCGCCGCGGCGCTCAGCGAGAGGCCGAAGGCCAGCGCCAGCCCGGCCGCGAGCAGCATCACGAGCTCGTAGCCCAGCGCATAGTCGGGAACCGCCGGCAGCCGCGAATCCAGGAGCCCCGAGACGATGTTGGCGTGCACTTCAACACCGGGGAAATCGGCGCCGACCGGCGTCGAGCGCAGGTCCTGCAAGCCCGGCGCAGTCGATCCCACCAGCACGATCTTGTCCTTCAGCTCCCCCGCGGCCAGCCCGCCGCGGAGGACTTCGGACGCCGACACATGGCGGAACGACCCGCCGCGCGGCCCCCCCGCGCCGCGAAACGGCACCAGCACGCTGGCGCTGGCGTCGACCGGAACACGCAGCCGCCGCTCCCCGCTCGACAGCAGCAGCGCTTCCAGCGGCGGCGGCGCGCTTCCCGGTCCGGCCGGCGCGAACACCGGCGCCAGGGCGGTGTCGCCCGCGGCCAGCCGGTACACCACCAGGGCCAGCGATTCGTAGTACCCGGGCCGAGCGTTTTCGCCGTCGTAGCGCGCGATCAGCGGCACCGCGCGGATCACGCCGTCCACGCTGCCGTCGAGCACCACGTTCAGGAAGCCGCCGGCCGGCGCCGCCGCGGCCAGCTGCGGGATGCTGCCGACGAAGCCGTTCCAGCGCGTCGTGTAGTCGCGGCCCTCGGGAAAGGTGCCGGCCGGCAGGACCGGCGCCGGCAGGCCGCCCTTGGTGCGCGGCACCTGGGTCTGGGTGAAGTAGAAGCCGAGCGCCACGCGGCGGCCGGCGAGCGTCTTCGCGAAGGCGGCGTCGCGGTCGAGCGAGGGCGCGAGCTGCTCGATCTCCCGGGCCAGCCCGGCCCGTTCCCGCAGCGGCCCCTGGGCGAGCTGGCGCAAGGCCTCGAGGCCCGAGCTCGCATCGGGCTCGACGAACAGCACGTCGAAGCCCAGCACCCGCGCCTGCTGCCGCTCCATGATCTCGGTCGTCAGGCGGGCGAGCTGGTCGCGGCCCCAGGGCCATTGGCCGAGGGCTTGCAGGCTCGGGTCGTCGATGTCGACGATGACGATCCGCGGGTCGAGCGTGTCCGGCAGGGTGGCCCGCAGCCGCACGTCGTAGATGAAGCGGTCGAGCCGGTCGACGAAGGGAAGCTGCCAGGCGCCCAGCACATGCGCCAGGGCGAGCGCCACGGGCAGCAAGGTGATGGCGATGCGCGCGCCGTGCCGGCGCAGCAGGTTCATCCGGCCACCCGCGGGCGAAGACGGCGCGGCTGCTTCAGGGCGCGGTCAGCTGACGACGAACTGCATCCGCGTGCCGCCGAGCTCGAGCACGTCGCCGTCCTGCAGCGCCACGGCTTCGCTGCCGAGCGGCTCGCCGTTGAGCAGGGTCTCGCCGTCGATCGGCGCCACCACGTAGCCGTGCAGGCGACGGGTGACGGCGGCGACGGCCAGGCCGGGCTTGCCGATGGTGGTGACGACTTTCTGCAGCGACAGCTCGCGCCCCGCCGCCGAGCCCGAAAGCACCCGCATGACGGCCGCGCCGGCCGTGCCGCCGCCCAGCGGCGACTGCACCGTGGGCGCGGACGAGAGCGGAATCGGGCCCGAGGGCGGCGGGGGGGCCGGCCGGACCGGCAGCAGGCTTTCGGTCGCCGCGGTGGTGCCGGCCAGGAAGCGGATCTTGTACTTGCCCACCTCGATGACGTCGTTCTGCTCGAGCGCCTGCTTCTTGATGGCGCGGCCGTTGACGTAGGTGCCGTTGGTGCTGTTGAGGTCTTCCAGGTAGACATCGCCGCCGATCATGTGCAGCACGGCGTGCTCGCCGCTGATCGCGAGATTGTCGACCACGATGTCGTTGTAGGGCCTGCGCCCCAGCGTGGTCCGGTCCTTGGCGAGCGTGACATCCTTGATCACGACACCGTCGATCGACACGATCAATTTCGGCATGGCCGACTCCTGGATCTCGTTATTTTGTTCACAGCAGGGCCCTGGCAGCACAGTTCCAAATACCTTCTCTATCCAGCGGCGCCAGGGGCCTGGGTCCCACCCGCCCGGGCCAGGACAACGGAAATGTTATCCCGGCCACCATTGTCGTTCGCAGTTGCAACCAAAAGTGTTGCTTTCTCCGGCAAGCCGATATCTTGTAACAAAATCGTGAAAAGCTGCGCGCTGGACACCATCTCGGACAGTCCGTCGGAACACAGCAGGAACAGGTCGCCCGGCAGCACGCCGTGCTCGTGCATCTCGAGGTCGACGTGGCGCTCGATGCCCAGCGCCCGGGTGACGAGGTTGCGGTGCGGCGACTGGACGGCCTGCTCGGGCGTGATGGCGCCGGCGTCGAGCTGCTCCTGGAGCAGCGAATGGTCGCGCGTCAGCAGTTCGAGCTGGTCGCCGCGCAGGCGGTAGCAGCGCGAATCGCCGATGTGGCCGACGATGGCGCGGTGCGAACCGAAGGCCGCCAGCACCAGCGTGGTCCCCATGCCCTGGAGTTGCACGTTGGCGATGCCGGCCTCGAGGATGGCCGCGTTGGCCTCGTCGGTGCCGGCCTGCAGGGCGCGCTTGATCGCCTTCGGATGCGCCTGCGGCCCGGCATGCGCGAGCCAGCGGCCGAAACTGGCCTGCAGCAGCGCGATCGCCATGCCGCTGGCCACTTCGCCGCCGTTGTAGCCGCCCATGCCGTCGGCCAGCAGCACCAGCCCCAGCGAAGGTTCGAAGGCGATGGTGTCCTCGTTGTTGGCGCGCACCCGGCCCGGATCGGTCAGCGCGGCGAAATCCCACCTCAGGACGCCGGGGTCGTTGGAAACTGAAGTACCGGGATTCGCCATGGATCAGGAGGTGGATGGACTGCGGCTTCTCAGGCTGCGGCGTGGGATCGCTTCTGCAGCCATTTTCCGACAGCGACGACAAAGATCGCGCCGGCCGCGGCTGCCGCGTAATGCAGCCACGGATTGGCCGTAAGCATATCGCGCAGGATGGTGTCGCTGACGATGGTTTCGCCGGCCACCCAGCCGATCAGGGCGGCACCGAGCATGACGATGATCGGGAAGCGCTCCATCAGCTTGATCATCAGGGTGCTGCCGAAGATCACCAGCGGGATGCTGATCGCCAGGCCGAGCACCAGCAGCACCATGCTGCCCTGCGCGGCTGCGGCGACCGCGATCACGTTGTCCAGGCTCATCACCAGGTCGGCCAGCAAAATGGTGCGGACCGCGGCCATCATGCTGCCGTATTCCTTGCCTTCGCCATCGCCCTCCTCTTCGCCGCTGAGCAGCTGGGTGCCGATCCACAGCAGCAGCAGGCCGCCGATGATCTGCAGGTAAGGCAAGGCCAGCAGCTTGGCCGCGACCACCGTCAGGATGATCCGCAGCACCACCGCGGCGCCGGAGCCGAACAGGACGGCGGTGCGCTGCTGCTGCGGCGGCAGCGAGCGGGCGGCCATCGCGATCACGACCGCGTTGTCGCCCGAGAGGATGATGTTGATCCAGACGATCTTGAGCAGACCGATCCAGAAGTCTGTGGTTTGAAGGAATTCCATGTCTCTTTATTCCACTGTTATTTGATTGAAAAAGCGCCCGCAACCTGGTTGCGGGCGCTTTTTCTCTTGTGTGGTCTGCGAGAAAGCGAGGCTTCTTACAGCAGCGCCTTGAGGCGCTTCGCGAGCTCCGAGAAATTGCGCGTGACCGTGAAGCCGCTCTCTTCCATGATCGCCAGCTTGGCATCGGCCGTGTCGGCGCCGCCGGAGATCAGCGCACCGGCGTGGCCCATGCGCTTGCCGGGGGGTGCCGTGACGCCGGCGATGAAACCGACGATCGGCTTCTTCATGTTGTCCTTGCACCAGCGGGCCGCCTCGGCTTCGTCGGGGCCGCCGATCTCGCCGATCATGATGACGGCGTCGGTGTCGGGGTCTTCGTTGAAGGCCTTCATGACGTCGATGTGCTTCAGGCCGTTGATCGGGTCGCCGCCGATGCCGACTGCGCTCGACTGGCCGAGGCCGATCTCGGTGAGCTGGGCCACGGCTTCATAGGTCAGCGTGCCGGAGCGGCTGACCACGCCGATGCGGCCCTTGCGGTGGATGTGGCCGGGCATGATGCCGATCTTGATCTCGTCGGGCGTGATCAGGCCGGGGCAGTTGGGGCCCAGCAGCAGCGTCTTCTTGCCGCCGGCGGCTTCCTTGGCGCGCATCTTGTTGCGCACTTCGAGCATGTCGCGCACCGGAATGCCTTCGGTGATGCAGATCGCCATGTCGAGGTCGGCCTCGACGGCTTCCCAGATGGCGGCGGCGGCGCCGGCCGGCGGCACGTAGATCACCGACACGGTGGCGCCGGTCTGCGAAGCCGCTTCCTTGACCGAGGCGTAGATCGGGATGTTGAAGATCGACTCGCCGGCCTTCTTCGGGTTCACGCCGGCCACGAAGCAGTTCTTGCCGTTCGCGTATTCCTGGCACTTTTCCGTGTGGAACTGGCCGGTCTTGCCGGTGATGCCTTGCGTGATGACCTTGGTGTCTTTGTTGATGTAGATCGACATGACTTGTTCCTTACTTGGCGACGGCCGCAACGACCTTCTGAGCGGCTTCCGCCATCGTGTCGGCGCTGATGATCGGCAGGCCCGAATCGGCCAGCAGCTTCTTGCCTTCGACTTCGTTGGTGCCCTTCATGCGCACCACCAGCGGCACTTGCAGGTTCACGGCCTTGCAGGCTGCGATCACGCCGGTGGCGATGGTGTCGCACTTCATGATGCCGCCGAAGATGTTGACCAGGATGGCCTCGACGTTCTTGTTCTTCAGCATGATCTTGAAGGCCTCGGTCACCTTCTCGGGGGTGGCGCCGCCGCCCACGTCGAGGAAGTTGGCCGGCTCGCCGCCGAACAGCTTGATGGTGTCCATGGTCGCCATGGCCAGGCCGGCGCCGTTCACCAGGCAGCCGATGTTGCCGTCCAGGCTGATGTAGGCGAGGTCGAACTTGCTGGCTTCGACTTCGGCCGCGTCTTCCTCGTCGAGGTCGCGCAGGGCGACGATCTCGGGGTGGCGGAACAGCGCGTTGCTGTCGAAGTTGAACTTGGCGTCGAGCGCCATGATGTTGCCCTTGCTGTCACGGTTGAGCGGGTTGATCTCGACCAGCGAGGCGTCCGTTTCCATGTAGCAGGTGTAGAGCTTCTTGAAGACGTCCACGGCCTGGGCGGTGGAGTCGGCCGGGATGCCGATCGCGTCCGCGATCTTCTTGGCCTGGGCGTCGCCGAGGCCGGTCAGCGGGTCGATGAACTCGGTGACGATCTTCTCGGGCGTGGAGTGGGCCACTTCCTCGATGTCCATGCCGCCTTCGCTCGAGGCGATGAAGGCCACCTTCTGGGTGGCGCGGTCGGTCACGGCCGAGACGTAGTATTCCTTCTGGATGTCGGCGCCGTCCTCGATGTAGAGGCGACGGACCTTCTGGCCTTCGGGGCCGGTCTGGTGCGTCTTGAGCTGCATGCCCAGGATGTCGCCGGCCAGCTTCTTGACGTCCTCGATCGACTTGGCGACCTTGACGCCGCCGCCCTTGCCGCGACCACCCGCGTGGATCTGGGCCTTGACGACCCAGACCGGGCCGCCGAGCTTCTGGGCGGCCTCGACCGCCTCCTGAACTGTGTACGCCGGGATGCCGCGGGGCACGGGCACGCCGAACTTGGCAAGAATTTCCTTGCCTTGGTACTCGTGAATCTTCATGAGGGTGTCTCTCGGAACGAGGGGTTGAGATCGGGAGAATGTGGTTGCTGTCCACGGGCCACGGCGCCTGGCGGCGGGGGCGGCGGACAGCAGGGGACTGTATCATGGTGCGCCGCACCAACAATTGACCCCACTTTGTGGTCAATACGTATTTACTCCCAAGGCACACGAGGCCCCCTATGCCCAAGGTCTTCATCGATGGCGAAGCCGGAACCACCGGCCTCCAGATCCGCGAGCGGCTCCAGACGATGCCGCAAATCGAGCTCGTGAGCATCGCGCCCGAGCTGCGAAAGGACGTGGCCGCCAAGCGCGAACTGATGGCCGGCGTCGACCTGGTGGTGCTGTGCCTGCATGACGACGCGGCGCGCGAATCGGTGGCGCTGATCGATCAGCTCGACGGCCGCCGCCCGAAGATCATCGACGCCTCGACCGCGCATCGCACGGCGCCCGGCTGGGTGTTCGGCTTCCCGGAGCTGGTGGCAGGCCACGCGGACGCGGTCGCCCAGGCCGAGCGCGTGGCCAACCCCGGCTGCTACGCCACCGGCGCGATCGCGATCGTGCGCCCGCTGGTCGACGCCGGACTGCTGCCGCCTGACTTCCCGATTGCCCTGCCCTCGGTCAGCGGCTATTCGGGTGGCGGCCGAACCATGATCGAGGCCTACGAAAAGGGCGAGGCGCCGCTGTTCGAGACCTACGCGCTGGGGCTCAAGCACAAGCACATTCCCGAGATCATGAAGTACACCGGCCTGACCCGCCGCCCGGTCTTCATCCCCTCGGTGGGCAACTTCAAGCAGGGCATGCTGGTGCAGCTGCCGCTGCACCTGGACGACCTGCCCGACCGCCCGAGCGCCGCCCATCTGCACGACGCGCTGGCGGCCCACTACGCGAAGAGCAACACGCCGGAGCAGTTCGTGAAGGTGCTGCCGCCGACGGCCGACGGCAAGATCGACCCGCTGGCGCTCAACGACACCAACCAGTTGGAGCTGCGCGTGTACCCGAACGAAGACCACCGGCATGCGGTGGTCATCGCCCGGCTCGATAACCTGGGCAAGGGCGCGAGCGGCGCGGCGGTGCAGAACCTCAAGCTGATGCTGGGAATGTGAATCGGCTGGCTTTGCCTGTTGGCTCCCAGGGCAGTCGACGCGCAAGCGAAGCGGCCATGCTCTTTGCGCGTTTCCATCATTTCGAACATGCGTGAGGAGGCAAGGGCGCCATCATCAGCTCGGTACGCTGGAAGCTCTCGCCGAGAGTTGGCTTGTCTACATAGACGTGGCTGCCGACGATGATCTCCGCCTTGGCGTAATTCGTTCGCCGAAAGAAGTCGGCCACGATCTCGGCGCGCTGCGCGGCGAGTTTCTTCGGATTTGTCTCTTCTGCCTGGGCGATACCCGCAATTTGCAGGAAATCGTGATTCGGATACCTGAGCCGGTTCTGGATATCCCACTCGGCGAGACGCAAGACTTGCGATGACTTGAGCTCCCAGGAATCCCGATCGAAGTGAACGTCGATGTTCTGTCCAGGTGAACAGGCGTGGGCATGGCTGATTCCCAGGACAGCCAGAAGAAGTATCAGGGCTTTCATCTATTCGGCGTCCATGACATAGCCCGCGACGTTGTCGCTGTTTCGCAAGGCATCCTGTGGCGACACACGAGCCAGCATGAGCGCGCGATGAAAGAAGTAAACCTCTCCGGGCCCCTTCGTATGGAGGACATCGGGCATATGGGCAAGCTCATGGATCAGTGTGGACACCCTTGAATCCATGGACGACGAACTCTTCCTCAAGCCGAGAAAAGCACGCGAAATCATGATCTTGTGAAGGCCCGGAACCTGACAGACCGCAGCTACCACGCCTGAATCACTCTCATCCACAACACAACCCAATGTCTCTGCAACGGACGCTGTTCTCGGCAGAAAGTCGCCGCACTTGAGCACGCTCAAGACGCCCTTCATCCTCCACAGCCCTTGCTCGATCCGGAATGGGCCGAGGCCGTGTGTAAACGGCTTTGATCGCTGGTATGCAGAACACGCGGCCGTGTGGTCGTCATCAGGCGCCACGGATTCATCCAGTGGTCTCATAGCGCAAACGCAGG
>NZ_JASZYS010000014.1 GCF_030316845.1 Variovorax davisae | reverse complement strand
ATCGGTGATCTCGGCGCCGGCAGCCTGGTAGGCCGCATCGGTCACGCTGGCGGCCACGCCGGCGCCCGACTGCACACGAACGACATGGCCTTGCGCCACCAGCTTCTTCGCGGTCTCCGGGGTCACGGCGACGCGGGCCTCGCCTGCAGTCGTCTCGGCGGGAACTCCTAGCTTCATTGAAACGCTCCTCGATTGAAAGGGGTCTGATGCATTGATGCGTCAAACGCAAACTACGGAACGCGCCCAGCTTCCCAAGAATCTGACGCGGTGGCCAATGACAGGCGAACGCGCAATCGGCAACGGTCGCACACCGGCGTCGCGGAGCTCGAGGCTGAACCGAAGCCAGGCCTTGCTCGCCAATGCAAACCTGAGCTGCTCATTGCAAAGCAAACGCCCGCACTATAAAATCACATAGTGTGATCACAAAAAGGTGATATGTCAACCAGGGAATGATCGAGAAGGACAGCGATCGTGACGTATGACGCAAACCTTGAGAACCGCCAGTGCCAACTGCTAGAAGGAGAAAATCGATGCCATTTGTTGTTGTGGAGATGTGGGAAGGTAGGACTGTCGAACAGAAGCGCGGCCTAGTGCGCGCGATCACTGATGCGATGATCGATCATGCAGGATGCAAGCCCGATCATCTGCACGTCGTGATCCACGAAACCTCCAGAGAGAACTGGGGTCGATCTGGCGCTCTCGCAACCGACCTAGTGGAGAAGAAATGAGTTCACAGCTTCTTGTGCCCGATCCGGGCGCGCCGCAGGCAACGGCATTCGGGCACTTGTTGATCATGGTGACCGACGTGACCATATCTGTGAACTTTTACGTTCAGAGCCTGGGTTTTTCAGAACGACCCGCGAAGCCGTTGGCTGATGGCCGGCCATTCAGGGCGCTGCGGCAGGGGATCGCCTTTGTTGGTGGTCGCGAGGCCGGTCACCGGCAGATCGACCACGTGGCATTTGAGGTGAGCGATGTTCGGCGCCTGAGGGACCGCCTGCGGAGCACGGGCGTCGAGTTCCAGGAAGACCTGCACGATGGCCCTTATGGGCTCACCATCTACATCACTGACCCGGACGGGGTAAGAGTGGAGCTATACCAGACTGGCCTGAAGGTCTAACTCAACGACCGCCATCCCGACAAGGACCTCGAGGTCCTTGTCGTCAAAAGCGAACGACCTGGCCTGCGTGCTGAGCCCATGTCGATTCAATCCGCTTGCGAATGCCGATCCACTGGCTCGCCCCAACTGTGACGGGAGCGCGGCGTCCCAAGCCCCTTGCCCAGACTGCGTTCAGGCCGAGGCCCGTTGCCGATGGCAGGTCAATCCCGCCGGGTGGACCCGCCAGGTCAACTACCAGCGTCCCCGGGCGAAGACGACTGAGAACACTCGCTCCGACGATCTGGTGCGGCACCGTTGAGAACAGCATGTCTAGGCCGGAAGCGAGCTCCGGAAGCTCATCGAGTTCGCGGGGCACAGCGCCCGCGGCAAAGGCCGAGGCTCGCTGTACTGGATTACGTGCAGCTACGCTGACGCGAGCCCCGAGGGCGATGAGCGTACGGGTCAGGAGGCTTCCGATCGTTCCTTGGCCGACCACGCAAACGTTTGCGCTGTGAATCGTGATTCTGGTCTTCTCGATCACGATCTTCAGCAGCCCTTCGACAATTGCCGGGCCCCGCAGATACATCAGGTCCTGATCCCACTCGTACTCCTGAAGCGAGATGCCGTTCGCTTCTGCTGCCGCTTTCAGGTTCTCGTCAGCCCAGCCAAGAATGATGCTCGCCGGCTTCTTCATCCTTGCAAGCAGGCCAGAGCTCGGAACGATGGGCAGGGGCGAAGCAGGGGCGAAGAGGGCGCCTTCAGCCGAGATCCCCGGGATGGGAAAAAGCGCGAAGTCCGCATCATCAAACGCTGCTTCGACACTTGACGCGAGAGTGACACCGCTAACTCCCTCCGGTGGCCATGGAAATCCATACGCAACGACCGTAGCTCCATCGCAGGCAGCCAGTCGCGCAATCTCTTGCTCGCGCTCGTCGCCGCCTATGACGGCAATCTTCATTGACTTCCAATTCAGATCATTCTCTGCGGGCATCGTAGCTTCCTGGGTTGATAGTTGACACTCAGCCTAACGGTAGTCTTCCATATGACAATCACTATATGTGATCACAAACGATTCGGCAATGATTCCCGCGTTCTGGGAAAAGTGGCACGGATCCTGCGGTGAGCGGCTGAACCTGGACTACCTGTGATCACAGCCGACGATCATATATTGACATCGAGATGAACGAAGTCATAGCATGAAGTCGCGACGTGGGATCTGTCTGGGTCGAACGTCCGAACGTGTCATCGCGAAGAGCAGCGGGGCTGCGGCTGTGCACGGCCGGTGGTGGCTTCCTAACCAACTGAAAAGAGTGAATCTGATGCAAATATTCATGAGTTTGGCGCGCGGATGCGCTGCGATGGTGTTCCTCGTCTCGACTGCCGGATCCTTCGCCATGGACTGGCCCACCAAGCCCGTTCGAATCGTCGTCGGGTTTCCCAGCGGTTCCAACAGCGACATCATTGCGAGAGAGCTTGCCGAGCCTCTCGCAAAGGTGCTGGGTCAACCAGTCATCGTGGATCCTCGTCCAGGCGCAGGCGGCAATATTGGTACCCAAGCTGTGGCGAGCGCAGCACCTGACGGCTACACCCTTCTTCTGGCCACCAATGGGACGCAGGCAATCAACCCCAGTCTCTACCAGAACCTGCCCTTCGATACCGAAAAGGACTTCGCACCGATCTCCTTGATCTGCGACATCCCGAACATCCTGATCGTGAACAAAGACTTCCCGCCGAACAATCTTCACGAGTTCATGGCGTACGTGAAATCTCATCCCGATCAGGTGAACTACGCGTCCAGCGGAAACGGTGGAGCGATGCATCTGGCTGGCGAGCAATTCAAGCTGATGGCAAAGGTCGACATGACTCACGTTCCGTACAAGGGCTCGCCGCCTGCGATGACGGATCTGATGGCCGGACGGGTCCAGGCGATGTTTCAACTCCTGCCTGCCGTGGTCGGGCGTGTGGGTGACGGTTCATTCAAAGTGATCGGCGTGGCAAGCAAGGCTCGCATATCCCGTATTCCCGACGTTCCGACGCTGAGCGAAAGTGGCTTGCCGGGATTCGAAAGCACTTCCTGGTACGCGCTGTATGCGCCAGCGAAGACTCCACCAGAAATTGTCGATCGCCTGAACCTCGAAGTGGCGCGTGTCATGAACGAAGGGCTCAGCAAGCGGCTGATGACCCTTGGTGTAGTGCCTCGGTTGTCGACTCCCAACGAGCTTCGGTCGCTTCTCAAGAACGACATGCCCTACTGGCGCAATGTCCTTAAACAAACGGGGGCGAAGATTGATTAGCGAAGGAAGGTAGCGCGCTCGACGCGTGTGCGGGCGACGTGTTCGTCGCCCGTTCCCTTCATGGCGGAGAAGCACCGCCCGTGGCGAATCTGATCGACCTCTCGAGGCGAGGATGGCGCTGATCCTTCGGATCCAGCTGCGCGTTTCAGAGCCATGCAGCATCACCGCTGTATGAGGCCATTGACGCAACGCCGCGGTTCTCGAGCCACCTGTGGGCATTCAATCACTTTGCCCGACCCTACCAAACGTCTTTGCCCTCTGTCAATACGGGATCACACGCTGTGATCACACACGCTTGGAAGCCATCATCGGGTCTAGCGGCGAGACCGTGACGAGCTTTGCAAGGGTCGATGTCTAAGGAACAGGACCCGGCTGGGCGCCCGGGCAGACATACCGTAGGAAGGAGGTCGACAAAATGATGTCGCATGGTGCATATGGTGATCGATATGTGTGATCACAGTGCACTAGGATGCCACTTTGGTGCGTGTCTGGACGAAAGCCTGTCCGTACCATGAGAAACAAACGCAAGTGTGATCACAAACTGTGGCACAGAACCTGCGTTAACGCTGTTCTGAAGGCGTCGCGAAAGCGCCGTTGTCAAAAGCGACTGCAGGCGAACTGCACAACGCCTTCAGTCGCCCAAATCCGACTCGTCATCCACGAGCAAAGAGTCCTATGAGAGCAATGCAATACAGTTCATCTCCACCTGCCACCTTGGTCCCCGCAGCAGCAGGGGGAGCCCCGCGCTCAGCTGCCGGTGCTCCCGACATCAAGATTGCGGACCTTTCGGTTGCGTTTGGTACACCGCAAGGAAAGGTCACCGCGCTTCAGAATGTCAACGTAGACATTCCCCCGGGCTCGTTCTTCACGATCGTGGGGCCATCGGGATGCGGGAAGACCACGCTTTTGAAGGTCCTCTCTGGAGTGCTCCCTCCCTCAGGCGGAACGGTATCCTTCAACGGCAAGCCTGTCGAACGATCCAGCTTTACTGGTCAGGTCGGCTACGTATTTCAGCGTCCGCTCCTGCTGCCGTGGAGGACGGCGATTGAGAACGTGATGCTCACGTTGGAGATTGCAAGGCCTGAGCTCAGCAGGCGCGAACGAATCTCCGAGGCTATGCGTTGGCTTCACATCACCGGGCTCAAGGGGTTCGAGCACCGCTATCCGTCCGAACTCTCTGGGGGCATGCAGCAACGCGTCTCGATCTCGCGAGGTCTTGCATTCCAACCGAAGGTGCTGCTGATGGACGAGCCGTTCGCGGCTCTGGATGAGATCACGCGCGAGCGTCTACAGGAGGAGCTCGTGAGCCTCTGGGAGAAGGTGCGTATCAGCGTCGTCTTCATCACCCACAGCATTCCCGAGGCGCTCCTTCTGTCGCAGCGAATCGTCGTGATGTCGGGGCGCCCGGGCCACGTTGTCGAGCAGATCGACATCGATTTCCCTCGTCCCCGCAACGAAGACACCAGGCAAGAGCCGCGCTTCATCGAGTTGCAGGGCCACATCCGACACCTCTTGCGTGAGAACCCGCACTCCGCATCCGCCACGACTCACTAAGGAAGACAGCATGAAACGAAACGTTCTCGTTGTGCTCGGCCAGCTCCTCACATTCATCGCGTTCTTTGCGGTGTGGGAGCTTGCGGTGCGTGTGCTCAACATCAAGCCGGTGATCCTCCCGCCGCCCTCCGCGGTATTCGCGAAAGCGTGGGAGCAACGCGATCTTCTGGCTCGGCATACCTGGCCAACCACGGTCGCGATCGCCCTGGGCTTTCTCTACGCCTTCGCCATTGGATTCCTCATCGCGGTCGGCATCGCCTTCTCACGGACGATTCGAGAGATCACTTATCCCTTCCTTGTCGTCGCTCAGATCTTGCCGAAGATCGCGTTTGCGCCCCTGTTTCTCATATGGTTCGGCTTTGGACTCACTCCAAAGATCGTGATCGCTGCGCTTATCGCGTTCTTTCCCATCGTGATCAACACGGCCAAAGGACTGACATCCGTGGATCCTGAATTCATGCAGTACATGGATTCACTGGGTGCGACGTCCAGGCAGAAATTCTTGCGAATCAGTCTGCCGTGGGCACTGCCTGACATGTTCTCTGCCATGAAGATCTCCATCACGCTTGCGATCGTCGGCGCCGTCGTCGGCGAGTTCATCGCAGCGGGGGAGGGGCTGGGCTACGTCATCAACTCAGCCAACATCTCGCTTGACACCGAACTCATGTTCGCCGGGATCACGGTACTCAGTGTTCTTGGCGTCGCACTCTTCATGGTCGTCGTGTTCGCTGAATGGCTGTCTACACGGAGTGCAGCACTGAATGTTAAACCCGCTGGAATGTAAGGAAATGATCATGAAACTCACTACTTTGGCACGTCGAACGATTGTTCAACTGCTGTGTCTTGCCTGCCTGACGGCGTCCGGGGTGGCTAGCGCCGGTGACAAGGTGAAGCTACGTCTCGATTGGAGCTTTGGCGCCGAGCACGCGGGATTCTTCGTCGCACGCGAGAAGGGCTTTTTCAAGGAAGAGAACCTCGAGGTGGACCTTCTTCCCGGAGAGGGCTCGTCTGTGACCGTCAAACTGGTCGGCAATGGAGATGCCGAGTTCGGCTACGCCACTGCGGAGCAGGTGCTCCTTGCTGCAGCGAAAGGCTTGCCTGTACGGTCAGTGGCTGTTGTGCTCCAACAGAACCCGAACGCCCTCGTGTTTCGCGAAGGGCAGAAGATTCAGGACATCAAGACCGACCTCGCCGGAAAGACGGTCGGCGTGATGTTCAAGAGCAGCACAGGGAAGCAGTGGGAGGCGCTCAAGCGCCGGATGAACATCGATGCCACCAAGTTCAAGGAGGTACCCGCTGATCAAGCGATCGTTCCGTTGATCACCGCCAATCGGATCGATGTTGGCGTCGGTTTCTACTTCAACGAGGCCATCCGTTTGCGTGCAGCGGGGGAAGCGGTGAACTGGATCACCTTCACTCAACTGGGCATGCCGATGTACAGCTCTGCCCTGGTGACCAACGAGAAGCTGATCAAGAGCAACCCCGATCTGGTGAAACGCGTCACTCGCGCGGTGATGAAGGGATGGATGTTCACGCAAAAGAATCCTTCCGAGGCCCTCAAGATCTTCTTGGCGGCGAATCCCACAATTGATCCGAAGTTCTCTGAGCTCAAGCTTCCAGAAGTGATCAAGCTCATGCAGTCGGACGATGTCGTCCAGAACGGGTTGGGCCATTCCACCGAGAACGCATGGAGCAGCCTGCAGAATGACCTGAACAGCATGGGAATCATGGATACCAAGATCGATGTGAAGACGGCTTTCACGAACGAATTCATCACCAGATAGACGCGAGGCTTCGAATGAATCAAGAACAGAACGACATCCTGATCCTCGGAACCGGCTATTTCGCCGAGGTGATTCTGATGGATCTTGCAGTGGCGACACGCGCACCGATCAAGATCGTGATCGGCGGTCGTAACGAAGCGCGGTTGAAATGGTTAGCGTTGGCGTGCAACTCTCGCGCGGCGCAGCATGGAAACCCTGTGAGGTTTCACAGTTCGTACGTCGATATGGCCTCGGAGCAATCCATGGCGGATGCGCTAGGCAACTGGGATCCGGGCGTGGTCGTTCAATCTGCGTCTCTCCAGTCTCCTTGGAGTCTTGACGGGAAGGGGTCCGAGTGGGCCAAGCTGATGGAAGAGGCCGGCTTCGGCCTTGCCGTCGCGTTCCAATCGATCCTTCCCATGCGGACTTCTGCGGCGCTGGACGCGGTTGGGTCAAAAGCAGCTTTTGTCAACACGGCATATCCTGACGTCGTGAACCAGATTCTTGCCGCGCGTGGGCAGCGGATTACGTGCGGGGTTGGAAACGTTGCGATCTTCTCTTCGATCCTTGCAGGTGCCCTCGCCCCCGCGGATGCTGAGCGCCTTCGCGTGATCGCGCATCACCACGCACTGGTGCAGTGGCGCTATCCGGTCGATGAACGAGTCGGTGATCCCGTTCGCGCATGGATCGGCGATGACGAGATCCCGAATGTGAAGGAACGGTTCTCGCACATTCAACTGCCGCATCGCGAGCTGAACTTGATTTCCGGTGGATCGGCGGTCCCGGTCTTGTTGTCGCTCGCTGGGGTAGGTGATTCAAGGGGGCATGTTCCGGGACCTCACGGGCTTCCGGGCGGGTATCCGGTCTGGGTCACCAAGGGCGACGTCCGTCTTGATCTACCCACCACAATCTCCAAGGACGAGGCAGTCTCCTGGAACAGGTCATTTGAAGCAGTGGATGGCGTGTCGGTTTCTGAAGATGGTCACGTCGACTACTCTGAGCGAGCTCGAGTGGCGGTCGCGCGGTATTCCCAGGAGATCGCAAAAGGGTTCCATGTCAGAGACTTGGTGGCCGCTCAGGGTGCCCTGGCTGAGTTGCGCGCGAAGCTCGGAGGCTGACATACGCGAGGTCTGAAATCAAATGACGCTGTCAATCACTGGCCCTCTCTCCTGCGTTTTCAACCGCCGATCGGTTCGAGCGACACCGTACGGTTGGCAGGGTCACCAATTGAAGCTCAGCCTTGAGGCGGTAGCCACTGCGCTGGGCGAGATTGAGAGGTGGCCCGGCTACGCTGTCACACCGCTCTTAGAGTTGCCCGGAATGGCTGCGCAGGCAGGACTAGGCAGAATCTTCTACAAGGATGAGGGTGAAAGGTTCGGGCTTGGAAGCTTCAAGGCATTGGGTGGCGCCTACGCCGTGTTGCGATTGCTGCAGCAGGCCGTGGCAAGTCGGCTCGGTTCTTCTCCGGACTCGGCCGCCCTCGCTGCGGGCGCGCACCGTGACATCGTCTCCTCAATGACGGTCACCTGTGCTACTGATGGAAACCATGGTCGTTCGGTCGCCTGGGGCGCCAGGACCTTCGGTTGCGCTTGTGTGATCTATGTCCATGAAGGCGTGAGCCCGGGTCGGCGAGATGCCATCGCAGCGTATGGAGCGGTCGTGCGCGAGGTCGCAGGAACCTACGATGACGCAGTGCGCAAAGCCGATGCCGATGCTCGCGAACACGGTTGGCACATCGTGTCCGATACATCGTATGACGGCTACGTCGAGATCCCGCGCAACGTGATGCAAGGTTACGGGGTCGTGGCAGATGAGGTCATGCGGCAAATGCCTTCGGGCGTTCGACCGACTCATGTTTTTGTGCAGGGCGGTGTCGGCGGCCTGGCGGCAAGTCTGTGCGCTTGGTTCTGGGAAAAGCAGGGCGTTGAAGCGCCCGTGTTCGTGGTTGTTGAGCCCCAGCGCGCCGACTGTCTTCTGCGTAGCGCAGAAGCCGGTGTACCCACCGCTGCCCCCGGTGCGCTGGATACGATCATGGCTGGCTTGGCTTGCGGTGAGGTGTCGCTCATTGCATGGGACATCCTGTCCGCGGGTACCGAAGCCTTCCTCACCATTTCTGATGCTGCCGCTGCCGACACGATGCGCATGCTTGCGGAGGCACCATTCGGCGACCAGCCCATTGTTGCGGGCGAGTCAGCCGTCGCGGGTTTGGCCGGCGCATTGCTCGCTGTTCAAGACCCCAAGCTTCGTAGCGCGTTGAAGCTGGACGAACGCAGCCAGATCCTGGTCGTCGGTACCGAAGGGGCGACCGACCCACTTTTGTATCGGAAGCTCGTCGGCAGTGCGCCAGAGGAGGTGCACGGGAGGGGTTTGCGCTGGCGAGCCCCGTCCTGACGCGCGCTCTCGCCTTCGATACAGAAGCTCTTTGCCAGGCTCGATCAGCCAGTCATCCAAGGCGAAGACCGGTTCGGGCGTCGCATACGGAGATGGGACTCGAATGCGGTGCCTTCGGCATGAGCAATGGCGAAGCCTCCGCCCAAAGGCGATTTGCGGGCCGACTTTCGGCGATTTTTTGGGCTCCGATAATGCATGCCGGACGAGCACTGGCGAAGGGCACGGGGCAAATTCGTTTCCTTGCCAGAGGGCGGCCCGGCGCCTGCCGGCGTCACACACCGTTACATGCGGGCGTCGCCACCACTGTTCATGCGGCTTCCAGGGGGCTCGGCGGCTGGATTGAACCTGCACGGCGGTTTTCGATCTTCCAGGGTCGATCAAAATCGGCGCTCGATCCGCGACAATGTCGGCTCTGTCCCTGAAGCCCATGCAATTCAACACTTTCTCCATTCTTCCGGTCGTCATCGCCATTGCCGCGGGCGCCCTGGTTCCCGATTCGGCGTCCTTCGCCGCCTCCCACGCCGCCAAGCAAGCCACTTCCAAGAAGTCCAAGGCCGAGGCGCCCGCCCCGGCGCCAGCCGCCGGACAGACCGCCGTCGCCGGCGGGGCGCCGGCGATCCCGGCCAAGGCATGGCTGCTGATGGACTTCGACTCCGGCGAAGTGCTCGCCTCGGCCAACCCCGACGAACCGCTGCCGCCGGCGTCGCTGACCAAGATGATGACCAGCTTCCTGGTCGAACAGGCGCTGCGCTCGGGCAAGCTCAAGAAGGACGACCTGGTCTCTGTCAGCCAGACCGCCTGGTGCCGCGGCTCGAGCACCGAGTCGTGCATGTACCTGCCGCTCAACAGCCAGGCCACCGTCATCGACATCCTGCGCGGCATCATCGTCCAGTCGGGCAATGACGCCTCCAAGGCGATCGCCGAGCACATGGCCGGCTCCGAAGAGGGCTTCGCCAAGCTCATGAACGCCGAGGCGAAGCGCCTCGGGATGACGAACACCAATTTCGTGAATGCGACCGGGCTGCCCGACCCGGCCCACAAGTCGTCGGCCCGCGACCTCGCCATCCTGGCGCGCGCGATCATCCGCGACAGCTCCGACTACTACCCGATCTACGCCGAGCGCGAGTTCAAGTACAACGGCATCAAACAGGGCAATCGCAACGCGCTGCTCTACACCGACCCGACGGTGGACGGCCTGAAGACCGGCCACACCCAGGAGGCCGGCTACTGCCTGGTCACATCGTCCAAGCGCAACGGCATGCGCCTGATCACGGTGATCCTCAACACCAACAGCGCCCAGGCGCGTGCCGACGAGACGCGCACGCTGCTCGGCTGGGGCTACAGCAACTTCGAGAAGGCCACCCCGATCCAGCCCAACACGGTCGTGGCGGCGGCCAAGGTCAGCTTCGGCAAGGCCGATACGGTGGCCGCGGGCCTGGGGGCGCCATGGACTGTGACGGTGCCGCGTGGCCAGCAGGTGCGTACCTCCGTGCAGGTCAAGCCCGACCTGGAGGCGCCGGTGGCCAAGGGCGCGGTGATCGGCAAGGTGGTCGCCGAGTCGAACGGCAAGCCGGTGGGCGAAACGCCGCTGATCGCGCAGGCCGACGTGGAGCGCGCCGGCTTCATGCTGCGCTCGTGGCAGCGGGTGGCCAAGTTGTTCGGCAAGTAGGCACGCGCGGCGCTGCCGTGCTCAGTCCGCCTGCAGCACGCCGCGGCGCACCTGGTCGCGCTCGATCGACTGGAAGAGCGCCTTGAAGTTGCCTTCGCCGAAGCCCTCGCTGTAGTCGCCCTTGCGCTGGATGAATTCGAAGAACACCGGACCGCCGAAGGCCGTCTCCGAGAAGATCTGGAGCAGCAGGCGCGGCGTGCCGCCTTCGGTGGTGCCGTCCAGCAGGATGCCGCGCGCCTGCAGTTCGGGGATCGGCTCGCCATGGCCCGGCAGCCGCGTCTCGAGCATCTCGTAGTAGACGTCGTTGGGCGCGGTCATCAGCGGCACGCCGGCCAGGCCCAGTTGGTCGATGGTGTCGATCAGGTTGTCGCTGAGCAGCGCGATGTGCTGGATGCCCTCGCCGTTGAACTTCATCAGGTATTCCTCGATCTGGCCCGAGCCCTTGGCCGACTCCTCGTTCAGCGGGATGCGGATCTTGCCGTCGGGCGCAGTGAGCGCTTTCGAGGTCAGGCCCGTGTATTCGCCCTGGATATCGAAATAGCGGATCTCGCGGAAGTTGAACAGCTTCTCGTAGAAGTTGGCCCAGAACGCCATGCGGCCGCGGTAGACGTTGTGGGTCAGGTGGTCGATCACCTTCAGGCCGTGGCCGCCCGGATGCCGCTCGACGCCTTCGACGAATTCGAAGTCGATGTCGTAGATCGATTTGCCGTCCTCGAAGCGGTCGATGAGATACAACGGCGCACCACCGATCCCCTTGATGGCCGGCAGCCGCAGTTCCATCGGGCCGGTCGCGATCTCGATCGGCTGCGCGCCGAGTTCCAGTGCCCGCGCGTAGGCCTTGTGCGAATCCCTGACGCGAAACGCCATGCCGCAGGCCGAAGGACCGTGCTCGGCGGCGAAGTAGGCCGCCGGGCTGTTCGGTTCGCGGTTGACGATGAAGTTGATGTCGCCCTGGCGGTAGAGCACCACGTCCTTCGAGCGGTGCCTGGCCACCAGCGTGAAGCCGAGCTTCTCGAAGAAGGGTTCCAGCGTGTCGGGCGTGGGCGATGCGAACTCGACGAATTCGAAGCCCATCAGGCCCATCGGGTTGTCGAACAGATCGGCCATGGTCTCACTCCGCCGCGATGTTGGCCTTCTTGACCAGCCGGGCATAGCGCTCCTGCTCGGTCTTGAAGAACTGGGCCGATGCGTCGGGCGTCATCGGGTTGATGATGTTTTCCTGCTTGGCCATGGCGTCCCGGGTCTCGGGCGTGTCGAAGGCGGCGAGGATGGCGGCATGCAGGCGCCGGACTTCCGCCGGCGGCAGCTTGGCCGGGCCGATGACGGCGAACCAGCCCGCGACGTCGACCTCTGGGAAGCCCTGTTCGGCGATGGTGGGGACGTCCGGCAGCGAGGGCACGCGGGTCTTGCCCATGACGCCGATGGCGCGCAAGGCGCCGCTCTTGAGCTGGCCTTGGACCGCCGGCACGGCCACCACGCCCATCTCGACCTGGCCGCCGATGAGGTCGGCCACCATCGGGCCGACGCCCTTGTACGGAATGTGTCGCACCTCGACACCGGCGGCGTCGACGAACATCGCGCCGGCGAGGTGGATGATGGTCCCATTGCCCGAAGACGCGTAGTTGTAGCCGTCCGGCTTGGCCTTCAACAGCGCCTGGAGTTCTTTCGCATTCTTGGCGGGTACCTTGGGATTGACCACCAGCACGAACGGCGTCGCGCCGACCACCGAGATCGGCGTGATGTCGTTGAGGGCGTCGAAAGGCATCTTCTTGAAGACGCTCGGGTTCACGACGTGGTTGTTCGACACCACGCCGAGCGTCTGGCCATCCGCGGGCGCACGAACGACGACGCTGGTGCCCGTGAGGCCGCCGGCGCCGGGCAGGTTCTCGATCACCACCGCCTGGCCGCCGAGCGCCTTGGTGAGCGACGGCGTGACCGCCCGCATGATGGTGTCGACACCGGAGCCGGCGCCCACGGGCAGCACCATGCGCAGGGGCTTGTCGGAGCCTTGGGCCCAACTCCCGGTCGCGCCCAGTGCGACGGCGGCGGCGACGAGTGCGGTCAGTTGGCGGCGTTGGATCTTGAAGGTCATGGCTTGTCTCCGTGGGTCTTGGTTCGATTCGTGTCAGGCGGTCGCGTGGCTGGGCAGGCCGGCGAGGATCTCTTCCGTGTGCTGGCCGATGCCCGGCAGCGGATGCCGCACCCCCGGGCGGCGGCCGCCCATCAGCAGCGGCAGCAGCACCACGTCGGTGGTTTCGCCGTCTTCGCATTCCATCGGCACCAGGCCGCCGCTGGCCTTCAGGTGCGGGTCGTCGACCAATTGATAGGGCCGCATGATCGGCGCGTAGGGGATGCCGGCGGCCTCGAGCTTGGGCGAGAGTTCTTGCACGCGGTGGTGCCGGAGGATCTCGCCGAGTTTCGCGAGCAGGGCAGGGCGTACCGCCACGCGCAGCGCGTTGTTGGCCAGCGCCGGATCGGCCGCCAGCTCGGGCGCCTCGATCACCCGGCACAGCGTCAGGAACTGCTTGTCGCTGACCGCACCGATGAAGAGCTGCTCGCCATCGGCCAGCGTGAACACGTCGTAGACGCTCCAGGCCGAGACGCGCGAGGGCATCGGCGGCGGCGGCTCGCCGGTCATCGCGTACTGCTGCATGTGCTGTGACGACAGGAACACGCAGTTCTCGAACAGCGCGCTTTGCACCTCCTGGCCGCGGCCGGTCAGGTCGCGCTCGCGCAGCGCGGCCAGCACGCCGATCGCACCGAACATGCCGCCCATGATGTCGTTGACCGAGGTGCCGGCGCGCAGCGGCCGGCCCACCGGGCCGGTCATGTACGACAGCCCGCCCATCATCTGCACCACCTCGTCGAGCGCCAGCCGGTTCTCGTACGGGCCGGGCAGGAAGCCCTTGTGCGTGACGTAGATCAGGCGCGGGTATTTCTTCGACAGCGTCTCGTGGTCGAGGCCGAAGCTGGCCATCAGGCCGGGCCGGAAGTTCTCCAGCACGACGTCGCACTGGCCCGCCAACTCGGCCGCGGTGGCGCGGCCTTCGTCGGTGCCGATGTCGATCACCACGCTCTTCTTGTTGCGGTTGAAGGAGCGGAAGAAGCCGATGCCCAGGCCCGGCAGCTTGCGGGTCTTGTCGCCGCCCGGCGGCTCGACCTTGATGACTTCGGCGCCGAGGTCGGCCAGGATCATGCCGCAGGTCGGGCCCATCACCATGTGGGTGAACTCGAGCACGCGGACGCCGGCCAGCGGCAGGGGAGAGGAGGCGGTGGTCATGTGGGGAGGTCTCTGGTCGTTCAGGCTGAAACGGCTTGGGCGGCGAGGCCGAAGGTCTTGGGCAGGCCGGCTTGCCAGAGCGAGCCGTGCAGCGTCTCTCCGGCCAGCCACTGCGCGACCTGCGCACGCAGTGCCAGCAGACGGTCGATGTCGATCCCGGTCGAGATGCCCATGCTGCCGAGCATGTAGGCCAGGTCTTCGGTCGAGACGTTGCCGCTGGCGCCCGGCGCATGCGGGCAGCCGCCGATGCCGGCCAGGCAGGCATCGAATCGATTCACGCCGACTTCGAGTGCGGCGTAGACGTTGGCCAGGCCGAGGCCGCGGGTGTCGTGGAAATGCCCGCACCAGAAACGGTCGCCGGCGATCTTCAGGGCGTCCTCGAACAGGTCGCGGACCATGGCGGGGTCGGCGTAGCCGACGGTGTCGGCGATGCTCACGCGGTCGGCACCGGCGTCGAGCAGGGCCTGCATCAGGCGCAGCACCTCGCGCTTGTCGACCAGGCCCTGCAGGGTGCAGCCGAAGGCCGTGCCGACGCCACCCTCGATCAGGGTCCGGGCGCCCGAGGCATCGCGCGCCGCGCGGATCTTCGCGACTTCGGCGACCACGTCGTCCGGCGTCTTGCGCAGATTGGCCAGGCTGTGCGCATGGCTGGCGGAGAGCGGGACGATCATCAGGTCGGCCCGGGCCGCGATCGCGCTTTCGGCGCCGCGCAGATTGGGCACCAGGACGGAAGTGAAAAGCTTCGGCAGCGTCTTGGCGAAGGCGACCAGCTCGGCCGTGTCGGCCAGCTGCGGCAGCAGCCGCGCGGGCACGAAGGAGCCGACCTCGATCTCGCGCTGGCCGGCCTCGTAGGCGGCGCGGATCCATTCGATCTTTCGCGCGGTCGCAAGGACGGTGGGGATGCTCTGCAGCCCATCGCGCAGGCCGACTTCGCGGATCACGGCGCTGCGCGGCAGGCGGGCGGCAGGAAGTGTCATGGGGTTGTCTCCGGACTCTCGACGCAGGGGTTGACGTCGTGGCAGTGACTGTAGGCATTCCCTGTTCGGTCCAGAAGCGGTAAATTGGAACGAGCAGCGTTCCATTTCGGAACCTCACACTGCGCAGGCGCCTCTCATGCACGACCTCGATCTCACCAGTCTTCGCCTGTTCGTCGCGGTTTGCGAGACCCGGAACATCGCGCGTGCGGCCGAACAGCATCACATCGTCGCGTCCGCCATCAGCAAGCGCATCGCCCAGCTGGAGAGCACGCTGGGCAATGTGCTGGTCGAGCGGAACCGTCGCGGGGTCGCGATCACCGGCGCCGGCGAAATCCTTCTGGAGCATGCGCGTGGCATGCTGGCCGGTGCGGACCGCGTCGCGCGCGACATGGCGGCCTTCGGAAAGGGGATCAAGGGCCAGGTGCGTGTCCTGGCCACGGTCTCGTCCATTGCCGAGTACCTCCCTGACGACATCGCGTCGTTCCTGCAGGTCCCCGAGCACCGCGAGATCCGGATCGACATCGAGGAGGCGCTCAGCCGCGACGTGGTCAGCGGCTTGCGGGAGGGCCTGGCGCCGCTGGCGGTCTGCTGGGACGCCGCGGACCTCCAGGGCTTGCAGACACGGCCCTATCGCAGCGACCACCTCGCGATCATCGCCAGCCCATCGCACCCGATCGCGAAGAAGCAGCGCTGCACCTTCGAGGAGACGCTCGGCTACGACCATGTCGGCCTTCCGGCGTCGACCGCCGTGCACACGATGCTGGCGCGCGCCGCGGCGATCATCGGCAAGCCGATCAGCTACCGGGCGGTGGTCTCGACCTTCGATGCGTCGTTGCGCTGTGTCCGGGCCAGGCTCGGCATCGCGGTCGTTCCGCGCGAGGTCGCGCAGCCCATGGCCTCCACCTACGGGCTCAAGGTGCTGCCGCTGACCGATCCGTGGGCGCAGCGCCGCTTTGCCATCTGCTTCTACGACGAGAAGCGCCTGTCGCCGGCTGCGAAGGCGCTGGCCGCCCATCTGCAATCGCTGGCGACGACGCGCGAAGACCCTTCCCCGCGTCGACCACGGGCCGCGATCAAGCCTGCTGCCCCTTGATCCGGCATTGCACTCCCGCGTCGGCCCCGGTGGCCCAGGCGCCGAGCCTGGCCAGAAGGCGATCCGCGGCCTGGAGCTCGCTGGCGGCGATCCACTCGTTCGGCTGATGCGCCTGCGCGATCGCGCCTGGCCCGCAGACCAGCGAAGGAATGCCGGCGCGCGCAAAGAAGCCCGCCTCGGTTCCGAACGGAATCTCGCGCGGCGGCCACAGCGCACCCAAGGTCCTGGCGATGGCCACCGCCGCGCTGTCGTGGCTGGCGGCGAGCGCGGGCACCTCGGCGATCTGTGCCGTCTCCACCTCCACGCCGGGCGACATCGCGGCCAGCAGCCGTTCGACCTCGTTCCTCACGGCCGCCGTGCTGGCCTCGTCCGGCGGCCGGAATTCCCACAGCACCTCGCAACAGCCGGGCACGATGTTGATCGCACTGCCTCCGCGGATGCGCCCGATGTTGAAGGTGGTGCGATTGCCCCGCACCGACAGCGCGCGCCCGAACCTCGCCAGCTCGGCCACCAGCAGCGCCGCGGGCTCGATGGCGCTGGTCCCCAGGGCCGGGTCGCTGGAATGCGCCGGGCGGCCACGGAACACGGTGCGGTGGCCGTAGAAGCCGCGATGGGCGAGTCCGATGCGCATCCCGGTCGGTTCACCGATGATGGCCAGGGCGGGCGATGGAACGTGTGCCTGCAGGCCGGCGATCAGGCGCGGAACGCCGGCACATCCCACCTCCTCGTCGTAGGAGAAGGCCAGATGGATGGGCCGGCGCAGCGCCAGGCCGCGCCAGCGCGGCACGGCGGCCAGGCAGGCGGCGATGAAGCCTTTCATGTCGGCCGATCCTCGCCCGTGCAACCGACCATCGCGCTCGACCAGCGCGAAGGGGTCGCCATCCCAGTCCTGGCCGGCGACCGGCACGACGTCGGTATGCCCGGACAGGACGACGCCGCCCGCCACGTTCGGGCCGATCGTTGCGAGCAGGTTGGCCTTGGCGCCATCGTCGCTGGGGATCAGCCGCGACGCGACGCCATGGCCGTCCAGGTAGGCGGCCATCCAGCGGACGAGATCCAGGTTGGAGCGGTGGGAGGTCGTGTCGAATGCGACCAGTGTGCGAAGGATCTCAACCGTGTCCATGGTCGGCATTCGGGCCGCAGGGCCTGGCCGGCGCCGCGGGCTGCAGCGTCGTGACGAAGAACCCGAGCAGGATCAGCGCGATGCCCGCGACATGGAAGGCGCGCACCGGCTCTCCCAGGACCAGGAACGCCAGCAGCGCGGTGAACAGCGCGACCAGATGGAACGAGACGCCGGTCACCGTCGCGCCGAGCGTCGCCACGCAGCGGTTCCAGAGGATGAAGGCGAAGAGCGAGGCGAAGACGCCGATGTAGAGGACTGCGCCGACCGAGGCCGGGTCGCTCGGGATCCGCGCGCCGCGTGCGAGTTCGACCGCCCAGAAGGGCATCAGCACGACCAGCCCGGCCGCCATGGTCGCGGCCAGGAAGACCAGTGGACTGATCGCGGCGGGCTTGCGCCGCAGCAGGACGGAATAGACGGCGTAGTTGGCAACGGCCAGGAGCACCAGCAGTTCGCCGCCGTCGAAGCGCAGCGCGGCGAAGCTGGCCATGTTCCCGCGCGCCACGATCCAGGCGACGCCGAGGAACGAGATGGCGATGCCGAGCAGCGCTTTCCACGTGATGCGCTCGACCCCGAGGACCACCGCCGCCAGCGGCACCATGAGCGGCAAGGTCGAATTGAGGAAGGCGACGCTGGCGGCGGGCACGGTCTGCAGGGCCAGGTAGCCGAGCGCGTTGTAGCCGGCGATGCCGAAGGCGCCGCAGGCGGCGACGAGCAGCCAATGCCGGACCAGGAGATCGCGTTCGCGCAAGGCATTGCGCCAGACGAAGGGGGCCAGTACCGCGAGCGCGACGACCCAGCGGCCGACCGCCAGGGAGACGGGCGGAAAGACCGGCCCGAGCGCGCGGCCCAGCACCAGGTTGCCGGCCCAGAACGCGGGCGGCAGCCACAGGAGCCAGACGGGCCGGGCCCACAGGGCGGGGAGCGCGGTGGGCATCACAGGCCCTGCAGGCCGATGCGGACACGGCGGTTGGAACGGCCCTTGTTCTCGATCTTCAGAATGCGGATCGGACGCGAAGTCCCCGTGGACGCCAGGTGCGTTCCCCCGCAGGCCTGTCGATC
Organism: Variovorax davisae; assembly: GCF_030316845.1. Classification (GTDB taxonomy): domain Bacteria; phylum Pseudomonadota; class Gammaproteobacteria; order Burkholderiales; family Burkholderiaceae_C; genus Variovorax; species Variovorax davisae. The sequence goes on along the minus strand of NZ_JASZYS010000014.1, from coordinate 174,997 downwards.
GAGGCCGGCGATCTCGACGACGCGGATCAGGCCCTCCGGGGAGGGAGGCGGCGCCACCGAGCGGGAACGCAGCAGGCCCTGCTCGGCGTGGGCGGCGGTCATGGACACGTAGCTCGTTGCGACGGCGAGGTCCTGGGCGACAAGATCGTTCAGCTCCGGCTCGAGCGCCCGCAGGCGATCGTTGTCGGCGTCGGGCAGGTCGAAATCGATGCGCGCCGTGCCGTCGTCGTTCATCTGGACACCCGTCACCAGCGCGCCGTCGAAGTCCCGGAAGACCAGCGCGTTCAGGATGTGCAGGTCGGTGTGGAGCTCCCGCATGCGTTGACGGAACACGGGGTCCACCTGCAGCTGGACATCGTCCCTGATCTCGACGCCGCCGGCGACCTCGATCCAGACCGCGCCGCCCTGCTCGCAGAAGCCGGTGACCGGGGTTTCGCCGCCTTGCCAGCGGATCACGCCCTGGTCCGGGAGCTGGCCGCCGCCACCGGGATAGAAGGGGTGCCGGGACAGAAGCACCGCGCCGGGCCTGGATCTGACGACCGTCGCCTCCAGCGTCAGGATGTCAGGGTTGTCTTGACAGATGAGTCGCGTCATGGGTTGCCTTGCTGATGGGCGCCAGCATGGCAGGGCGGCTCGACGCGCTATTGGTCAGAATTGATGACCGGCACGCGGCGGAGCTCAGGCCGCCCGTGCGTGGACGTACTGGAGCGGCGTCATGCCGAAGGTGCGCTTGAAGTGCTTGTTCAAGGCACTCTGGTCATAGAAGCCGGCGCCGAGCGCCGCCTCGACGACCGGTTGGCCGGCCTGCAGCCGGCGCAGCGCGGCGCGCAGGCGCAGCTGGGTCAGGTAGGCATGCGGCGTCAGGCCCAGCGTGCGCTTGAAGGCGACGATCAACTGGAAGGGCGTCAGACCCGCCACCGCGCCCATCTGCTCGAGCGTCAGGCTGTCCGCGTGGCTGTCACGAACGAATTCGAGAACGGGCGCGAGCGCACCGGCGTCCGCGGGTGCCTTGGGCATCCGGCCTGCGGCCTGCCCGTGCCTTCGCAGCAAGTCCCCGAAGGTGTGCACGAGCAATTCCCGATGCAGCGATGCGTCCCCCGGCTCCGCGTCCAGCAGGCGATGGAGCGCCAGGAACCGGGCGACCAGATCCGGGTCGCGGACCACGTTCGACGTGAAGTACCCGGGTCGATCGATGCCGACGGCGCCCAGGACGTGGGCGATGGCCGGCTCGGCCAGATAGAAAGACCGATAGCGCCAGCGCGCGCTGCCGCCCATGCGGCCCGAGTGCGGCTCGGACGGATTGAAGACCAGCAGCGCCTGCGGGTGGGCGATGTCCTTGCGGCCGCGGCTGTGGAACTCCGAGCCGCCGATCTCGGTCACGGCGACGACGAGGGAATCGTGCACATGGGGGGCGTAGTCGTGGGTCGTGAAATCGGCCTGCAGCAGATCCATCCCCGGCACGCCGGGCGCGTGCCAGTAGCGAGAGGCGTTGCGGGGGTCCGGGCGAGCCAAGGGGGATGTCCTTTCGGATCGATGGTACGAGGCGCGAACGAACGGATGGTAGCGGGTGCGCCGCACCGGCGCCCGGCCGATTGGACGATCCTGGCGTTGCCATGGAGCGCCATGGGTTCTTGTCGCGACCATCGCGTCATGCGATAGTGGCCGCATGAATGAAAGGGCGCGGCCGCCGCTTCAGGAACGGCGCCTGAGTTTCAGGGAAGCCTTCGTCTACTGGCTGAAGCTCGGCTTCATCAGCTTCGGAGGCCCGGCCGGGCAGATCGCGATCATGCACGAGGACCTGGTCGAGCGCCGGCGCTGGATCTCCGAGGGCCGCTTCCTGCATGCGCTGAACTACTGCATGCTCCTGCCCGGCCCCGAGGCGCAGCAGCTCGCCACCTACATCGGCTGGCTGATGCACCGCACCTGGGGCGGCATCGCCGCCGGCGTGCTCTTCGTGCTGCCGTCGTTGCTGATCCTCATCGGCCTGTCGTGGGTCTACATGGCGTACGGCGACGTGCCGGCCATTGCCGGCCTGTTCCATGGCATCAAGCCCGCCGTGACCGCGCTGGTGGTCCACGCCGCCTGCCGGGTCGGCGCCCGGACCCTGAAGAACGCCTGGCTGTGGGCCATTGCGGTGGCCGCCTTCCTGGCGATCTTCGCGCTGCAGCTGCCGTTTCCGCTCATCGTGCTGGCCGCGGGTGTCACCGGCTACCTGGGTGGCCGCTTCGCACCTGCCAGCTTCGCCGGTGGGGCGGGCCATGGGCCGGCGGCAAGGCCCGCGGGCCCGGCGCTGATCGATGACCTCACGCCGACGCCCGCGCACGCGCTGTTCAGCTGGCGGCGCTTCGGCCGCGTGCTGGCGCTCTGCCTCGCCCTCTGGCTGGCGGCCATCGGCGCCTTGACGGCCGTCCATGGATGGGATGCCGTCCTGACGCAGATGGCATGGTTCTTCACCAAGGCGGCCCTCATGACCTTCGGCGGCGCCTATGCCGTGCTGCCCTATGTGTTCCAGGGCGCCGTCGGGCACTACCAGTGGCTGACGGCGTCGCAGATGATCGACGGCCTGGCGCTCGGCGAAACGACGCCGGGGCCGCTCATCATGGTGGTGTCCTTCGTCGGCTTCGTCGGCGGCTGGACCAAGGCCATCTTTGGCGCCGACGCGCTGTTCCTGTCGGGCGCGGTGGCAGCCAGCGTGGTGACCTTCTTCACTTTCCTGCCTTCGTTCTTGTTCATCCTTCTCGGGGCTCCGTTCATCGAGTCCACCCACGGCAACCTCAAGTTCACCGCACCGCTCACGGGCATCACGGCCGCGGTGGTGGGCGTCATCGCCAATCTCGCCGTCTTCTTCGCCTGCCACGTGCTCTGGCCGCAGGGCTTCACAGGCCACTTCGAATGGGCTTCGGCCCTCATCGGCGTCGCGGCCGCGGTGGCGCTGTTTCGATTCAAGGTGGGCGTCATTCCCGTGGTCGCTGGCTCCGGCCTGGCGGGGCTGGCACTGACAGCGCTCGCCTGACGAAGGGCCGCAAGAGGAATGGGCCTACGCGGCCCGCAGGTACGCCTGTCGCACAAGTTCAAGGGCATCCTCGGCCACGTGGAGCGCCTGCTCCAGTTCGGCCGGGGTGCACGGCGCCTGGCCCGCCGGAGGATCGAGCGCGAACGACACCCGCTCGCAAGCCAGCTGCCAGGCGAGGCTGGCGCGCGTGCGTGCCGCGCGTTCACGGTCCGGCGGCAGCGGGGAAGAATCGGGCATGGCGAGTCCATCCTACCTGCATGTGGGCGAAGCGCTCACTCACGTCGCCACGCGCCTTTCATAGCCTCGGACACAACGAGAACGAGAACTATCCATGACAGCCGCCCGCAGCATCTTCCTGGTCGAAGACAACAGCACCATCAGGCAGCATCTGATTCCTGCCCTCGAGGATCTGTCGTCCGCGAAGGTGATGGCCACCGCGGAGACCGAGGACGAGGCGATCGGCTGGCTCGCCGGCCACAAGGGCCAATGGGATCTGGCGGTGGTCGACCTGTTCCTGCGGGAAGGCAATGGCCTCGCGGTCGTGAACTGGTGCAATGGCCGCCAGCCGCACCAGCGCGTGGTCGTGCTCACGAACTATGCGCGCGAGGATGCCCGGCAGCGGTGCCTCGAGGCCGGGGCCGATCGCGTCTTCGACAAGTCCATCGAGCTGGACGAGTTCTTCGAGTTCTGCGCGACCGAGGCCGGCGCCTGACCTGCGGCACGGCCGCGTCTCATCCATGGAGTCTGCCATGTCCTCCCGCAAGCCCGATCATCCCGCCGCCGCCGAAGCGCTGGCCCGCAAGCACCAGGCCATCCAGCGCCGGCAGCGCGAGAAGGACCGGGCTGCGCCCGCGGCCCGCAAGAAAACCGCAGCCGTGCAGGCGGGTGCGCGCAAGCAGCCCAGCCGACAGCCGGCGGAGCAACTCCGGAAGCCGGGCCGCGAATCCGACCTGAAGCTGAAACCGCGCTACCAGGCGCCGGCGTACGAAGGCAGCCGAAAGCTGGCTGACATGGGCGCCATCGTCACGGGCGGCGATTCGGGCATCGGCCGCGCCGTCGCCGTCCTGTTCGCGCGCGAGGGCGCCGACGTCGCCATCGTCTACCTGAACGAACATGCGGACGCAAAGGTCACGCAGGCGGCGGTCGAGGCCGAAGGAAGGCGCTGCATCCTGATTCCCGGCGACGTGCGGCGATCGGCCTTCTGCGAGCGGGCCGTGGCGCGCACCGTGAAGGCCTTCGGCCGGCTGGACATCCTGGTGAACAACGCGGCCTTCCAGATGCATGCCGAGTCGCTGGAGGCGCTCGACGACGAGCGCATCGACCTCACGCTGCAGACCAACATCGGTGGCTACATGCGCATGGCACGCGCCGCGCTGCCCCACCTCGGCGCTGGCGCTTCGATCATCAATACAGGCTCGCGCACCGGCCTCCAGGGAAGCCGCAACCTGATCGACTACTCCGCCACCAAGGGGGCGATCCACGCCTTCACCAAGGCGCTCGCGCTGAACGTGATCGAGCGCGGGATTCGCGTCAATGCCGTGGCTCCGGGCCCCGTATGGACGCCGCTGAACCCGGCAGACAAGATGCCCGCCGACGTCAAGCAGTTCGGCAAGGAGACCGACTTCAAGCGAGTGGCGCAGCCCGAGGAGTTGTCGCCTGCCTTCGTGTTCCTGGCCGCGCCCTCATGCGCCGGCTACATCACGGGCATCGTGCTGCCGGTGACCGGCAACGTCGCGGCGATCTGACGCGAGCCGCTCTGGTTTTCAATGGACCTCGCGCAGGCAGAACTGGGTCGCTGAGCTCGCGATCGGATCGGCGCAGAACGACGCCACGTAGCGTCGACCCTCCGGGTCGAGGAAACGGACGGCTTGCGCCTGGTTCAAGAGATCCTGGAAAGTGAAGTCGGGTGTGCCCGCCTTCGCCATCAGCCGTGCCCGGTCGAGATCGATCGAGAACAGCAAGCCGCCGCCCGGCTCCTGGGCGACCTCGGCCACGAATCGCACGGTCGGGTTTTCCATGTGGGGAAAGAACTGCCGCATGCGTCGGGCGACGGCCAGGGCGTCGCGCGAAAACTCGCTCACCACGCTCGCGGGATACATCGGCGCCGCCTGCACCAGGGTCAGCTCCAGCACGGCACCGTTGCCGGCCGCCTCCTCGACGACCGACGCGATGCTGGGGTGCAGCTCCTCGATGGTCGAGGGCGCCAGGGAGAGCGGCAGCGCCGACGTGTCCGCCGGGTCGTCCGTCCCCCAGCACGCGAAGGCATAGCCCAGGACGATCGATGCCATCAGCGCCATCGACAGGAGTTCGGTGCGGGCCCTGGCCCGCGGGTCGGGCGTCGGCGGAAGATGCTCCAGCGGCAACAGCGAACTGACGCGCCCTCCGGCGCGCAGTGCCTCCTGGAGGCCGTCGGTGTCCGGCGACGAACCCGGCCTCATTCCAGGCCCCGGCCGTCCTCGTGATCCTCGACCCAGCGCATCGCCTGCTGCTCGGCGTGGCGAAGGGCCTCGCTCTCGGTCGCATAGGCATCCGTGTCTCGCGGCAGTTCCGTCTGCCGTCCCGGCGCGGGACCGACGCAGAAGACGACGGGCTGGAAGGTCCCGTTCTCGCACGCCTGCGCGCCGCAAAGAAAAGCCCGTCCTCGAAACGCGAAGGCCTGGTAGGGGTGGGGTTTGGTGGTGTTCATGCGAGCCATCGGTGGGTGGACCTCCTTGCCGGACGATGCCCCCGTTCCACCTGCGGCGCTGTAGGAGAACGCCGCAGCATGCCCGGTCGCCGCGCACTCGTCGCGAGCGGCTCGGCACCGGGTCGGTCCGAGGCCTACCCACGGTGGGGCGCTCGACTGACCCGCCAGGCGGGTCGTGGACCTGACAGTGTCGGATCTTCAACAAGGAGCTGGCATGACCTCATACGCGGCGCAGTCGCCGAACTTTACCGATGCCGCCATCGAATCGCGGGCGCTCGGCATGGGCAGCGGCGTGTCCTGGGGCGCGATCCTGGCCGGCGCCGTGGCCGCGGCCTCGCTCTCGCTGATCCTGGTTCTGCTGGGTGTCGGCCTGGGTTTCACGTCGGTGAGCCCCTGGGCCCACGAGGGTGCCAGCGCCAGGGCGATCGGCATCGCGTCGATCCTGTGGCTCACGCTGACGCAGTTGGCCGCCTCGGGCATGGGTGGCTACATCGCGGGCCGGCTTCGCACCCGATGGCAAGGTGTTCACGGCGACGAGGTCTATTTCCGCGACACCGCCCACGGCTTCCTGGCCTGGGGCGTGGCCACGCTGGTCACTGCGGCCACGCTGACCGGGGCCATCGGATCGGTGGCGGGCACTGCAGCGCAGTCCGGGGCGGCGCTGGCCGGGGGCGCCGCGACGGCGGCCGCGGCTGCGGGCTCCGGTGCGGCCGCCGCCTCCGCCTCCGCGCCATCGGAAGGAGCTTCCGGGCCGATGGGCTACTTCGTCGACGCCCTGTTCCGCAAGGACGCGGCCGCCGTCAACACGCCGAGCCCCGACACTGCTTCGCCGGCCGCGGGCATGTCGCCGCCTTCCGATCGCGCGGGCAACGCGGCGTCCGTCGGCGAGGTGGGTCGGATCTTCGCCAACAGCCTGCGGACGGACGCCTTGCCGCCGGACGATGCGAAGTACGTGGCCCAGCTGGTCGCGCAGCGCACCGGACTGAGCCAGCAAGACGCCGAGAAGCGGGTCAATGACATCTACGCCAAGGCGCAAGCGACGCGCAAGGAGGCCGAAACCAAGGCCAGGGAGGCGGCGGACCAGGCCCGGAAGACCTCGGCCTACGCCACGCTGTGGCTCTTCATCTCCCTGCTCATCGGCGCCTTCGTCGCAAGCTTCGCGGCGACCCACGGGGGCCGCCGCCGCGACCTCTGACCGCCCACCCACAGAAAAGGAACCCCCATGCGCTCCCTGCTGCTGCTTTTTCTCGGCGTGCCGATCCCGGTCATCATCCTGATCGCCCTGCTGTTCCGCTGAAGCGCTCGCTCGACATGGCCCCCCAGGGCTCGCCGGCCCTGCCGGCGCTGCAGCTCGGCTGCGCCGGTTGGAGCCTGGCGCGCGCGCACCGGGATCGCTTCGGTGCGGCGGACTCCCAGTTGGCAAGCTACGCCACGCGCTTGCCGGCGGTGGAGATCAACTCCTCCTTCCATCGGCCGCATCGGCGTGAGACCTATGAACGCTGGGCGGCGTCGACGCCGCCGCAGTTCCGCTTCTCGGCCAAGTGCCCGAAGACGATCACCCACGAACTGCGGCTCCAGCAGGCCATGCCCGCCCTGGACGGCTTTCTCGCGCAGGCCGCTGGCCTTGGCCCCAAGCTCGGCTGCCTCCTGATCCAGTTGCCGCCGAGCCTGGGCTTCGATGCGGCGTCGGCACGGCGTTTCGTCATGGGGCTGCGGGCGCGGCACGACGGCGCGGTTGCGCTCGAGGCGCGCCACCCCACCTGGTTCGATGCCGCGGCGGACCGCCTGCTCGCTCGCGCGCGCATCGCGCGGGTGCTGGCCGACCCGGTGCTCTTCCCGGCGGCGGCCGTCCCCGGCGGCTGGCCGCAGCTGGTCTATCTGCGCCTGCACGGGTCGCCGCGGCGCTACTGGTCCCGCTATGACGACGCCTTGCTGCGCCAGCTGGCAGAGCGCCTGGCGGTCGCCCAACGGTCAGGCGCGCGATGCTGGTGCATCTTCGACAACACCGCGGCGGGAGAAGCAGTTCCCAATGCGCTGACGCTTCAGGGCATGATGGCCACGCTGGCAAGCGGTCCATGCCCTGTCGCGCAACCTGCACATTCATCGAGGACCCCATGAAGCAACTGACCTGCTCGCATTGCCACAACCGAGTCTTCTTCGAGAACCTGAGCTGCGAGACCTGTGGCTCGACGCTGGGCTATGCGCCGGACGAGCAACTCATGATCGCCTTCGACGTCCCGGCGCCAGACGCATGGCGGCGCCTGGGTCATGCGGGTCCGGAATACCGCCCGTGCGTGAACCGGGAAGAGGGCGTGTGCAATTGGATGCTCGCAGCCGACAGCACGCACGACCACTGCCTGTCCTGTCGAACGACGCATACCATCCCGGCCCTGGCAAGCCCGCAGAACCGTGGCTATTGGGCCGCGCTCGAACAGGCCAAGCGGCGCCTGTTCTACACGCTGGTGGAGCTCGTCCTGCCGACGCCCAACAAGCTGGAAGACCCTGCGAACGGCCTTTCGTTCGAGTTCCTCGAGCAGGTGGATCCGAAGGATCGCGTGCTGACCGGCCACGACGAGGGCGTCATCACGCTCAACATCGCGGAGGCCGACGACGTGCGCCGGGAGCAGGTCCGCATGTCGATGCACGAGCCCTACCGGACCCTGCTGGGCCACTTCCGGCACGAGATCGGCCACTACTACTGGGATCGGCTGGTGCGCGACACGCCGTGGATCGACGAGTTCCGGACCCTGTTCGGCGACGAGCGTGCCGACTATGAAGCCTCTCTGAAGAAGCACTACGCGTCGCCGGTGGCCGACTGGCCGCTGCGCTTCATCAGCGTGTACGCCAGTTCGCACCCCTGGGAGGATTGGGCGGAGACCTGGGCGCACTACCTGCATATGGTGGACGGCCTGGAGACCGCCGCGGCCTGGGGCGCCCGGCTCGATCACGCCCTGCCGTCCGCGCCGTCGCTGACGGTGCGCAAGCTCGATCTGAATGCCGAGTCGATCCTGTCGACGGTGGTCGAGCAGTGGCTGCCGGTCTCGCAATTCATCAACGCGATGGATCAAAGCCTCGGTGCCCATGACAGCTATCCGTTCATCGTGGTCCCTCCGGTGATCGAAAAGCTGGACTTCATCCATCGCGTCGTCCAGGCCGCAAGCGCCGGGCGCATGCCGATGAACTTCCTGCCGCGCCGTCAGGGCGAGGGCCCGGCCGGGGCCGACCTCAGCGGATCCCCTCCTGCTGTGCCACCGAACGGCCATCGCGCGACCACGCCTGCAGCAGAAAATCCGCCTCTTCATGGCGCATCAGCCGGGTGAGGCCCAGCGAAGCCAGCTGCGCGTGCACCGCGTCCGTCGCCAGCACGCGCTCGTCGAAGTCCGGGCGCCAATCGCAGGCGATCAGGGTGCCGTCGCCGGCGAGCGAATGTTCGCACTGCCCGGCCAGCTTCCGCATCGCCTCGGGCTGCAGGAAATAGCCGAGCTCGCACAGCACGATCAGGTCGAAGGCAGCGCCGCCGCCCGGCCATTCTGCCGGGAGGTCCTGCCGCTCGATGCGCACGTTGCCGAGCGCCGAGGTGCGCTGCCGCGCGATCTCGACCGCGCGCAGGGAGCGGTCGCTCGCGAGCACCTTGTCGCAGCGACCCGACAGCGCCACCGTGAATTCGCCGATACCGCAGCCGGGTTCGAAGGCATGGCGCCAGCGGCGCCGCGGCAGCGCGGCCAGGATCAGCGCGCGCTTGCGCTCTTCGTACCAGCGAACGCGCAGCGCATAGGGGTCGTCGCTGGCGCCGTACAGCCGGTCGAAATAGGGCGCCGTGCCCTCGAGCCGATCTCCCGGGACGGTCATGAGAAGAACACCTCGAAAGGCCGCGCGGCCCGCGCGAGCGTCGTGGCCCGCAGGATGGGCGGCCGACCGGTCGACGCGTCGGCTTCGAGCTGGCTGGCAAAGGCACGCACCGCGCGCTGCTTGCGTTGGCACGCCGGCGCATCGAGCTCCAGGCGCCGCGCGCGCAGCCAGGGCAGGCGGGGGTCGCCCGGTGCGGCCCAGTGCCAGGCCCACACGGGCACCTCCACCAGCCTGGCCCCGGTCCGGGCCGCGGCGAAGGCGCAAGCGTGGCCCGTGGCTTCATGGTCTGGATGACCGTCTCCGCGCCAGGTCGTGAACACCACGTCCTGGCGGTCGAGCAGCGTCAGCAGGCGATCCGCCAGCAGGCTTTCGAGGCCACGCAAGCCACCGTCGGGCAGGCCCAGCCGGATCGGCTCGACGTCGACGCCGAGCCGGTGCAGGGCTTCGCGGCTCTCGCCCGGGCGTTCGCGGACCAGTCGTTCCACCGGCCAGTCGCGCGAGCCGCGGTGGCTGGCGGTGCCGTCCGTGACGGCGATGACGCGGATCGCCCCGCCGAGCCGAGCCAGTTGCGCCAGCAGACCACCGACCGCCAGCACCTCGTCGTCCGGATGCGGCGCAACGACCACGGCGCGCGCGCCGGCGGGGACCATGGCCTCGATGAAGGTCGTGCGCATCTGGCGCAGGCCGCTCCAGGCCTGCCACTGGTCCTCCGTCGTGCCCTCGCCGTGGATCAGGCGATCGCTTTCCTTCGCTACAGCTTCCATGGTGTGGTCTCCGCATCGAGAACGGTCTGGCCCAGGGCCGCCAGATCGCGTTCCGCATGGCTCTGGCGCATGTAGACGGGAAGGTCGGCCATCGCCCGGGCAAAGCTGGCATCCCGGCAGAGCGGCCCCGCACCCGTGGCGCGGCCGGCGTGCGCGATGAGCGCATGGGCCCCGTCTTCGACCACCAGGCGGGCGCGCAGCGCGATCTGGCGCGCGTCGTCGCGGGGATGGGCATCGATCCACGCCGCGCTTTCGCGCAGCACGGCCGCGGCGGCGGCCAGTGCGGTGTCGATCGCGCCCAGGTGGGCGAGCCGATGGGCGTCGGGCGCAGTGCCGCAGAAACGGCGCGCCATGCGTGCGATCCCGAGTCCGCCGCCGAACCAGCAGGCGGCGATGCCGGCGCCTCCCTGCCAGAATCCGGGCCGCCCGACATAGTCGCCGGGGCGGCCGATCTGGCGCGCCACGGCGCCATCGAAGCGCACGTCCACGCTGCCGCTGGCCGCCATGCCGACCGCGTGCCAGCCTTGGTCGGTGACCGTGACGGCCGCCTGGTCGAGCATCACCTCGGCGAGGCAGGGCTCGCCGGCGCCGTTCCAGCAACTCAGGACCGCATGCGTCACGCTGCGCGCGCCCGAGCACCATGCCTTGGTGCCGTGGAGGCGGACCGGCGCGCCGCGCCCGCCGTCGTCGCCGAGGGCTTCCAGCGTCACGCGCGCATCGGGTGGTTCGGCACACCATGTGCCCCAGCGGGAGCCGGCTTGCGCATCGGCTGCGCCGAGTTCGCGACGGATCGCGAGCGCGTCCGTGTGACCTTCGAACAGCTTGGCGAGCGAGAGGTCGTGCGCAGCCACCTCCGACAGGATTCGCCAACGTTCGAGCGTGGCGCCGGAGCCGGGCAGCGGCAGGCGATCGATGCCGTTGTCCACCAGATGGAAGAGTGCGAGCGCCGCCCCATGCTGGCGACCCAGGCGCTGGAGCCGCTCGTGGGTCGGGCAGGGGGACATGGCCGTACTCATCCCGCGGCGGCGGCGCCGGGCGGCACCACGGCGGCCACGCTGGCAGCGACCGCGGCCAACAGCGCGTCGGCGAAGCCGCCGCGCGCCCGGCCGTCGCGGCGCGAACTGGTCACCACCCGCGGCTTCGCGCTCCAGGCGATCCGGGCCCCCGTGGCTTCGAGCGCGCGCACCAGGGCCACGTCTTCGCTGCAGGCCAGGTGGCGAAAGCCACCCGCGCGCCGGTAGGCGGCGGCCGAGACGCCGAGGTTGGCGCCATGGATGTGGGAGTGCCCGTCGACGTCCGAATAGGTGCGCTGGAAGTGGGCTTCGATCGCGCCCGCATGAACCCCATGGCAGGACCAGTCGTCGACGCCGATCGAACCGCAGACCGCGTCGGAATCCTGCGCCAGCTGGTCCACCAGCCAGCTCGGCGAGACGACCGTGTCGGCGTCGGTGAAGGCGAGCCAGCGCGCGCCGGCGGCGAGCATCGCTTCCGCGCCCACGGCGCGGGCCACGCCGACGTTGCGCACGCGCAGGCTGACCGTGCGCGCACCCGCGCGCGCCGCGATCACGCCGCTCGCGTCGGTGCAGGCGTCCAGGACCACGACCACCTCGACCGGCTCGCCGTGCAGATCGGGGTGTCTGGCAGCGGCCATGACGGCATCGAGTGTCGGGCCGATGAGGCGGGCTTCGTTGTGCGCCGGAATGACGATGCCGAGCATGTGTTGTCTCGCTGAAGTCGGGTGCAGCGAAGGTAGGGGATGCGCGCTCGAACGCGAAGTCGGTCCCCGAGCCAACGGTGTGTAGGCCGCCGACCCCAGCCGCGGGCCGGGGCGCAGCCAAGACGTCGGGCCAGCGTGAAGTAGTTCACTTTCCGGGCTGTTCCCGGGCGGTCCCTGTGTCAAATGACATACCAAAGTACTAGTATCGCCAGAAGAATCACGTCCATGCAAAAAGACCCACACACCCATCTCGGCTGGTGGACCGAGAAGCCGGAGCGCCAGGACCGTGGCTCCTCGTTCGCGGCCCTGCCTGCGCCACCCCAGGAGCGCGAGGAGCGCGTCTGGATGAAGGTGGCGGTCATCGTCATGATCATGACCGTGTTCGGCCTCTCGCTCCTGCGTCTGGTCGGCGCGATCGTCTGAGCAGGGGGCGCCGCGATGAATGACATGACGGCCGGCACGGCGTGCGCCCACGCGGAAAAGCTCCGGCTCAACGACGCGCAGTGGCAGCGGTTGCAGCGGCTGGCCGGCGCCAAGGAGGAAGCGGCCGCCGGCGATGCCCCCGGGGGGTCGGGTCGCCTGAGGTCCAATGGCCTGGTGGCGACGGACGGCCGAGGCCTGGAGTACCTGACCGTCTATGGGCTGCTTCGGTTGAGCCAGGGGCGCTAGCGAGGAGGGTGGCCAGGTTGTGGCCTCCAGCAGATGGCGAAACCGCAAAATGGTGGTCTCGTCGGGCAAGCGGCTGACGCCGTCGCTCAGGGTCAAGCCCTAAGCCAACGGGGCGGGCACGCCCCCGCGCCGCCACGGCCGCGCCTTCCGTGTAGGCGTCCACCTATCGCGGTGTAGGCCATCGTCCAATTCGATGCGGCGAGGACGGTAGTCGCTGTCCCAGTGGCTACCATGCCGAACGCCCAGCCCACGGCGCGATCGCCAACGAGGGCGAACTCGCGCCGGCTCAGAAGACAGCCTGTGAGGAAACCATGAAGAACGACGACGCGGCACTCCTCGGTGCCCTGCGGGAAGAGGAAGAATCCATCATCGAGGCGTGGATCGCCGAATTGCCGGCCGCGGACGCCGGCACCCGGCGCGCCAATCAAGCCGAAGCCGCCGAGCTGCTGCGCAAGCTGCGCGACAGCCTGCAGGCCGGTGCGGATCCGCAAGGATTCGAGTCGGCCGATTGGGCGTCGGTGCGCGACTTGCTGGCCGACTTGTCGCGCTCCAGGGCCGCGCAGGGCCAATCGGCAGGCGCCACCAGCACGTTTGTCCTGGCGCTCAAGAAGCCGCTGTTCGCTTCCCTGCAGCGACGGCTCGCCGCCCAGCCGGAGGCCTTGGGGCCTGCGCTCTGGTCCCTCTCGACCACGGTCGACAAGCTGGCCCAGCACACCGTGACGACCTTCCAGCAGGTGCGCGAGGACATCATCCGGCGCCAGCAGGAAGAGCTGCTCGAGTTGTCGACCCCGGTCGTCAAGCTGTGGGAGGGCGTGCTCGCGGTGCCCATGATCGGCGTGCTCGACAGCAGCCGCACGCAGATGGTCATGGAGGCCCTGCTGCAGCGCATCGTCGAAACCGGCTCGGGGCTCGCGATCATCGACATCACCGGGGTGCCGACCGTCGACACGCTGGTGGCGCAGCATCTGCTGAAGACCGTGACCGCCATCCGGCTCATGGGTGCCGACTGCATCATCAGCGGGATCCGGCCGCAGATCGCGCAGACCATCGTGCATCTGGGCATCGACCTGCAGGGCGTCAGCACCAAGGCCACGCTGGCCGACGCGTTGTCGCTGGCGCTGCAGAAGACCGGCTGGCGCATCACGCGCGACAAGTAGGACATCCATGGACCGCATCCCGATTCTGCGCATGGGCGAAACCCTGCTGGTGACCATCCAGGTCGACATGCAGGACCAGACCGCCCTGACGCTGCAGGATGACCTGGCCGGCCAGATCGCCAAGACCGGCGCCTCGGGCGTGATGATCGACATCTCGGCGCTCGAGATCGTCGACTCCTTCGTCGGCCGCATGCTGACCAGCATCTCGGGCATCGCCCGCATCCTGTCCGCCACCACGGTGGTCGTCGGCATGCAGCCGGCCGTGGCCATCACGCTCGTCGAACTCGGCCTGTCGCTCGAAGGCGTGCGGACCGCGCTCAACGTCGAGCGCGGCATGGAACTGCTCCAGCGCGCCCGCGAGGAGAGTTCCCTTGGCCATTGAACGCGCCGGAACGCTGCCGCTGCAATCGGAGCAGAACATCGTCGCCAGCCGGCAGATGGTGCGCGCCTTGTGCCAGGACCTGAAGATGACGCTGGTCGACCAGACCAAGATGATCACCGCGGCCAGTGAACTGTCGCGCAACACCTTGATCCACGGGGGCGGCGGCACGATGCGTTGGGCCTTCGTCGAGAAGAACGGGCGGCCCGGGCTGCAACTGGTCTTCGAGGACCAGGGGCCGGGTATCGCCGATGTCGCGCTGGCGCTGACGGACGGCTGGACCAGCGGCACCGGCATGGGCCTGGGGCTGCCGGGCAGCAAGCGGCTGGTGAACGAATTCGACCTTCACTCCGCACCTGGCGCGGGAACGCGCGTGAGCATCACCAAATGGAAGTAATCACCGGCTGGACCCACAAGTCCTTCCCGGTCGACGATGCGAGCCGGGTGGGCGAGGCAAGGCGCCATGCGGCGCAGCTGGCGGCCGAGCTGGCGTTTTCCGAAGTGGACGCCGGCAGGCTGGCATTGGTCGTGACCGAACTCGGCACCAACCTGCAGCGCCACGCGCGCAAGGGCCGCCTGCTGATCGCGGCGCGCCCGGGCGCCCGGGACGTCGAGGTCATGGCGATCGACGAGGGGCCCGGCATCGTCAACCTGCACCTGTCGATGCAGGACGGCCACTCGTCCGGCCGCACGCCCGGCACCGGCCTGGGTGCGATCCGGCGGTTGGCCGACGCCTTCGATATGCATTCCTCGGTTCCCGACGGCACCGTGAGCGTCGCGCGCGTCCGCAGTTCGGATGCGGTGCAGGGCGCGGCCGCCTCGGTCCGGATCGGCGCCGTGTGCCTGCCCGCGCCCGGCGAGGCCGTGTGCGGCGACGCCTGGACCGCGGGCCGCCTCGGCGCCAGCGTCAGCCTGATGCTCGCCGACGGGCTCGGCCATGGCCCCGAAGCCGCGAAGGCGTCGCTGGCCGCCACCGCTGCCTTCGCGCGCGATCCGTCGGCGGCGCCGCGCGAACTGGTCCAGCAGACCCACCGGGCGCTGCAGGCGACGCGCGGTGCGGCCATCTGCGCCCTGGCGGTCGACGGCGAGGCCTCGACCTTGTCATACTCAGGAGCGGGAAACGTGGTGGGCCGGGTGCTGTCCGGCGTGTTCGACAAATCGATCGTCACGCAGCATGGCACCGCGGGCCTGCAGATCCGGCGCCCGGAGGAAACCGCGATGGAATGGCCAGCCCATGCACTCGTCATCGTTCACAGCGACGGCATCGACACGCGCTGGCGCGCCGACCGCATCCTGCCGGTGCTGAAGAAGGACCCGGCCCTGGTGGCGGCCATCCTGCTGCGCGACCACACCCGCCATCGCGACGACGCCACCGTCGTGGTGCTGCGCCGGGAGGACCGCTGACATGACGCCCGCATTCGATCCGGCCGACGACGCGACCCCCGAGGGCTGTCGCAGGGCGCTGGCAGCGAGCCGCCAGGAGGCGGACGAATTGCGCGCCGAGCTGGAGGAAACCAACCGGGGCGTGGTGGCGCTCTATGCCGAACTCGACGCGCAAGCCGAGCAGCTCAAGCGGGCCACGGAACTCAAGAGCCGCTTCCTCGCCTACATGAGCCATGAGTTCCGCACCCCGATCAGCGCGATCCGAAGCATCACGCGCTTGCTGAGCGACCGGGTCGACGGCCCGCTGACCCTGGAGCAGGAGCGCCAGGTCGGCTTCATCGAGTCCAGTGCGACCGAGTTCGCCGAGATGGTCGACGACCTGCTGGACCTGGCCAAGATCGAGGCCGGCCGCGTGGAGATCTCGCCGGCCTGGTTCGAGATGGTCGACCTGTTCTCCGCATTGCGGGGCATGTTCAAGCCGGTGCTCACCAATCCCGACACCGCGCTCATCTTCGAGGAGCCGCACGAACTGCCGAGGCTCTTCACCGACGACCGCAAGCTCTCCCAGATCCTGCGCAACTTCATCGCCAACGCGCTCAAGTTCACGCCGCGCGGGGAAGTGCGCGTCTCGGCGGCACGGGTGGAAGGCGACTTCATCCGCTTCTCGGTGGCCGACACCGGCATCGGCATCGCGCCGGAGCACCACGCGGCGGTGTTCGACGACTTCTCGCAGGTCGACTCGCCGGTGCAGAAGCGGCTGCGGGGCACCGGCCTCGGGCTGTCGCTGAGCAAGCAGTTCGCCCAGCTGCTCGGCGGGCGGGTGGAAATCGCCAGCGAACTCGGCAAGGGTTCGGTGTTCTCGGTGATCCTGCCCGTGCAGCTGAACGAATCGATGCTGCCCCCGAAGGGGTGAACCGTGGTCGCCGACGTGATCAACACCACCATCGACCGCAGCCGCCACACGGTGCTGGTGGTCGACGACAACCCGACGACGCGCTACTCGACGGCGCGCGTGATCCGCGCCGCGGGTTTCCAGACCAGCGAGGCGAGCACCGGCGGCGAAGCGCTGGAACTCGCGGCGAGCCAGGTGTCGGCCGTCGTGCTGGATGTGCACCTGCCCGACATCGACGGCTACGAGGTCTGCCGGCGGATCCGCGCCGACCGGGCCACGGCGACGCTGCCGGTCATTCATCTCTCCGCGGCCTTCATCCGCAACGAGGACAAGGTGACGGGCCTGAATGCCGGCGCCGATGCGTACCTGGTGCATCCGGTCGAGCCGGCGGTGCTGATCGCCACGCTGCAGGCGCTGATTCGCGCCCGCATGGCGGAGGATCGGCTTCGCAGCAGCGAATCACGCTTCCGCGCGATCTATACGCATGCGCCCACCGGCATGGCGCTGATCGACGATGCCGGACGCTTCGTCGACGTCAACCCCGCCATGGTCGCGATGCTGGGGCGTGCGCATGACGAGGTGGTCGGGCAAGCGGTGGCCGCGTTCGCGCCGGGCGACTGGGTCGATGCCGTGAGCGAAAGAACGGTCATGGCCGGCGAGGGCGCCGCCTCCTGGCAGGCGGAGTTTCCGCTCGGCCGCCAGGACGGCAGCCTGGTGCGGCTCGAATGGACGATGTCGGCACCCATCGAGCCGGGGCTTCGGATCGGGATCGCGCTGGACGTGTCGGAGCGCTTCGAGCTCGAAGCGCGTCGGCTCGAAGTCCTCGAGCGCGAACAGGCGGCGCGGGCATCCGCCGAGCGGCACAGCCGGACCAAGGACGACTTCGTCGCCGTGCTCTCGCACGAGCTGCGAAATCCGCTCAATGCCATCGGCGGCTGGGTGCACGTGCTGAAGACCGGCAGTCGAACTGCGGAGCTGCTGGAGAAGGGACTGACCGCGATCGACCGCAGCGTCAAGGCCCAGGCGCGGCTGATCTCGGACATTCTCGACGTCTCCCGCATCAGCTCCGGCAAGCTGCGGCTTCATCCCGAATGGAGCGAGCCCCGCGCGCTGGTCGCCTCGTCGATCGAAGCGCTCAGCGGCGCGATCGCCGCCAAGCGCCTGCATGTGCAGTTCGAGCACGTGGAAGCCGAACAGCCCGCCTGGCTCGATCCGACCCGCTTCCAGCAGATCGTGTGGAACCTGCTGTCGAACGCCGTCAAGTTCTCGAACGAGGACGGCTCGATCCGCATCAGCCTGGCGCGCCAGGCCGACCGCCTGACGCTCTGCGTGCAGGACTACGGCCGCGGCATCGACGCCGAATTCCTGGCCCATCTGTTCGACCGCTTCACGCAGAGCGATTCGCCGGACAACCGGTTGCACGGCGGCCTGGGCCTGGGGCTGTCGATCGTCAAGAACCTGGCGGAGCTGCACGGCGGTGGCGTCACGGCCGAGAGCGCGGGTGCCGGCGCCGGGTCCACGCTGCGTGTCGAGCTGGTGGTGGTGCCCGTCGACGGCGCCACGCTGATCCTGACGGAACCCCAGGAGCCACGGCCGGTGGCCTTCACCGATCGCATGCTGGACGGCCTGGACGTGCTGGTCGTCGAGGACAACGAGGACGCCAGCGCCATGCTGACCCTGGTCCTCGGAGATGCCGGTGCGCAGGTCCGCCTGGCGTCCACCTTCGATGAAGCCATGCGGCTGATCGAGGCGCACTGGCCCGATGTGCTGGTGAGCGACATCGGGCTGCCGGGCCGGGATGGGTATGAACTCATCCGCCAGACCAGGGACTACGGCACCTCGCATGGCCTGCCGCGGCTGTTCGCCGTGGCGTTGACGGCCTTCGCGCGGCCCCAGGACCGTGCCAAGGCGATCGAGGCCGGCTTCGACGCCCACCTCGGCAAGCCCCTGCAGCCCCATGTGCTGATGAACGTCATCAGCGGGAGACCGGGCTAGCCGATTCGAGCAACGCGGCCAGCGCGCCGAGTTCCACGGGCTTGACGAGATGATGGTCGAACCCGGCCCTGCGCGTGCCTTCCCGATCGTTGTCGTTTCCCCACCCGGTCTGTGCGATCAGCACGACGTCGCGCCCCCAGGGTGTAGCCCGGACCCGACGGCACACCTCGTAGCCGTCGACCTCGGGCATCCCCAGATCCAGCAAGACGATGCCGGGTCGTTCGGCCTCGATCTTGTGCCAGGCCGCTTGGCCGCCGTAGGCCACCTCGACCTCATAGCCCAGCGCCTGCACGGCAAGCGCCAGGCTGTCGGCACTGTCGCGCATGTCGTCGACCACCAGCACGCGACAGCCGGCCGCCGCGGCGGCTTCCGGCGCGCCGGCCGCTTCCTGGCTCACCTCGGCTTCCTGGGAAGCCAGCGGCAGGCGGACTTCGAACCGGCTTCCCTTGCCCAGGCCTTCGCTGAGGGCGGCGATGGTCCCGCCATGCATTTCCACCAGGGCCTTCGCCAGGGCCAGTCCGATCCCCTGCCCACCTTGGGCGCGGGCCAACGACGATTCCACCTGGCCGAACATGTCGAAGATCCGCTCGAGGTGACGCGACTCGAGGCCGATGCCGGTGTCGGTCACGCTGACCAGGGCCTGCTGATCCTCGCGTTCGATGGCCAGTGCGATGGCGCCGCCCCGTGGCGTGTACTTGGCGGCATTGATGAGGATGTTGGAGAAGACCTGCGCCAGTCGCGTCAGGTCGCCTTCGAGTTCGAAGGGCCGGGCCGCCAGCTGCAACGAAAACGAGTGGCCGCCGGCGTCGATCACCGGCTTGGCGATTTCGATCGCCCGGTCGATCGCCGTTGCCAGCCTCAGCGGCTGCATGCGCAGGCGCAGATGGCCGTGACTCAGGCGCGACGCGTCGAGCAGGTCGTCGAGGAGATGCGCCATCTGGCTCACCTGTCGATCGATGACGTCATGGCACCAGGCCGAGGTCGCATTGCCACCGCCGATCTTGCGCAACACGGCGATGGCATTGCGGATGGGCGCCAGCGGGTTGCGCAGTTCATGCGCCAGCATCGCGATGAAGCGGTCTTTCTGGCGGTCCGCGTCCTGGAGCCGGGTCTCGACCAGCTTGCGCTCGGTGATGTCCATCGTGACGCCGAAGATGCGCACGGGACGGCCGCCGGCGTCGTATTCGACGTGACCGCGGTGGCCGAGCCAGGCTAGCGTGCCATCGGGCCGCAGGATGCGGAACTCGTGCACGAAGGGTCGATGGCCCTGGATGGCCTCGGCGCGGCGCCGAATGTAGCCCTCCCGGTCGTCCGGGTGAAGCAAGGCCAGCACGTGGGCCGGCGTCGGCACGAAATCCTGGTCGCTGACGCCGAAGAGCCGGTAGGTTTGCGCCGACCACCACAAGACGTTGTCCGGGATGTTCATGTCGTAGGCGCCCATGCGCCCCGCACCCAGCGCCAGTTCGAGGCGTTGATGCTCGATCCGCAGGCGCTGTTCGACCCTCTTGCGTTCGGTCGCGTCGGCCATGATGCTGACCAGGCGATGGGCCCGGCCGTCCGGCATTCGGGAAATGACCATCCCGCGCCCCTCGAGCCACAGCTTCGAACCGTCGGCCCGCTCGATCCAGTACTCCGCCGGGAAGGAGTCCTGCCGATCCGCCAGTTCGCGGAACCCGGCGGCCAGATGGCGGTGGTCCGGGTGCAGCGCGGCCACGTATTCGTCGTCGGGGCCACCCACGCGGCCCCGCCCGTCCGGCAGGCTGAGCCCGAAGAGCGCCATGCCCTCCGGGGTCCAGGATCTCGTCAGCGTCTGGTAGTCGGTTTCCCAGGCCCCCATCCCACCCGCATGCAAGGCCGACCGGAAGCGCATCTCGCTCTCGCGCAGCGCAGCCCATCGGTCTCGCTCGGACGCCAGCTGCCGGGCCGCGAGAACCTGTTGCGTGGTCTCGGTGCATTGCACCAGCACGCCGCCGATCCCACCGGGCGCGCGCTCGTCGTCGATCGGACTGTAGCTGTAGGTCCAGAAGACGTCCTCACGCCGGCCGTGCCGGGTGATCGGCACCAGATGATCGACGTGCCAGGTGGCCCCGCCTCCGCTCAGGACCTGTTCGATCTGCGGGAATATCACGTCCCAGATTTCGGCCCAGACTTCGCGCGCGGGGCGCCCGAGCGAGCCGGGGTGGCGCTCGGGGCCGATCGACTCCCGATAGGCGTCGTTGTACAGGCAAGTCAATTCGGGCCCCCACCAGACGTACATCGGATGCCCGGTGTTGAGCATGAGGCGAACGACGGTGCGCAGGGACTGCGGCCACAGCGCCGGGTCGCCGAGCGAGGAGGCCGACCAGTCGTGGCCCTGCATCAGGGCGGCCATCTCTCCTTTTCCCGCCATGAATGCCAAGCCGGTGTTCTGCGCAGGGGTGGCGTCCGAGCGTGCGGGTGCTGGCGTGGTCATGATCGACGGGGTTCCAGATGCCCTTCAGGCGCAGGGAGTGAAATGCTCTCGAACGAGTCTAGGGCAATGTGGCGGACAAGGGGGCACCGAGGCGGCGTGCATTCTGGTTGTCGGCGTTCGCGAGTGGCCGCCGAGCGCGAACCCGACGCGCCCGTGTGTAGGAATCGACCGCGTGGCGATAGTGCCGCCCCGCCTACGCGGGCGGTGCTCGCGCAAAGGCCAAATACCGCGCATTGCGTGTTCGCACCATCGCCGCGAACGAAGGAGAGCCATGCCCGGGTCGAATGCTTCGAATGACGACATGCGAGGCGTCCAGACCTGAACGCCGCAACGCGACGAATTCCCGGAGGAGGGAGCCTGTTTGATCGAAGACGACCATGTGGTCAGAGGCCGGCTGGCCGGAGCGCCGCTGATGGCGCAGCGAAAGGTGCTGCGAATGGCTGCGGAGTCTGCGAAGCCGCCTTGGGAGCTGGCCCGGGTGCTCTGGGCCGCCCTGGTCGCGGCGGCGGCCCTGGCAGTCGCGGCACTTGGGCAGCTCAAGACCTGAGCCCTTCCCGTAAACCTGCGCCGGGGCGCCCACGTTCTGCATGCGGGCCGCCGCGTCGGCGCGCGAGACGCGCGCAGCAAGGCACTGTTACAAATTGGGGCCGCGGTCTACACTTCCCCGCCAGCCGTTGCAATCCACCCTAGGTCGAATCACGAGGCACAGATGAAAGTCCTGGAACACGCCACCGTCGCGGACAACGCCAACGAGGAGATGGCCGTCCTGCTCGATGCCATGACCCGTCTTCGAAAGGGCGACGCCAAGGTCCGGCTTCCAGCCCAGTGGGTGGGCTTGCCCGGGAAGGTGGCCGACATCTTCAACGAGTTGGTCGAGCAGAACGCCACCCTGGCTTCCGAGCTGGTGCGCCTGCGGCAGGTCGTGGGCAAGGAAGGCAAGCTCAAGCAGCGGGCCGCGATGACCGAGACCCGGGGCTTCTGGGGCGAATCGATCGCCTGCGTCAATTCCCTCATCGACGACCTGGTGCACCCGACCAGCGAGGTGGCCCGCGTGATCGGGGCCGTGGCGCAGGGGGACCTGTCGAAGAGCATGGCCCTCGAGGTGGAAGGGCGCGAACTGGAGGGCGAGTTCCTGCGAACGGCCAGGACCATCAACAAGATGGTCGAGCAGCTGGGCAACTTCTCCGCCGAGGTGACCCGGGTGGCGCGCGAAGTGGGCACCGAGGGCAAGCTGGGCGGCCAGGCCAAGGTCAAGGGCGTGGCGGGCACCTGGAAGGACCTGACGGACTCGGTCAACTCCATGGCCGGGAACCTGACCGACCAGGTGCGCAACATCGCCGACGTGACCACGGCCGTCGCCAAGGGCGACCTGTCGAAGAAGATCGACGTCGACGTGAAGGGCGAATTCCTCACGCTCAAGAACACGATCAACACGATGGTCGACCAGCTGCGCTCCTTCGCGTCGGAGGTGACGCGGGTGGCGCGCGAGGTCGGCACCGAAGGCTCGCTCGGCGGCCAGGCGCGGGTGGAGGGCGTGTCCGGCACCTGGAAGGACCTCACTGATTCGGTCAACTCCATGGCCGGCAACCTCACCAGCCAGGTGCGCAACATCGCCGACGTGACCAAGGCGGTGGCGGCCGGCGACCTGTCGAAGAAGATCACGGTCGACGGCAAGGGCGAGATCCTGGAGCTCAAGAACACGGTCAACACGCTGGTCGACCAGCTGCGCTCCTTCGCCGCCGAGGTGACGCGGGTGGCGCGGGAGGTGGGCACCGAAGGCAAGCTGGGCGGGCAGGCCGACGTGCAGGGCGTGGCCGGCACCTGGAAGGACCTGACGGAGTCGGTCAACTTCATGGCCGGCAACCTGACCTCGCAGGTGCGCAACATCGCCGAGGTGACGACCGCGGTGGCGGCCGGCGACCTGTCCAAGAAGATCACGGTGGACGTCAAGGGCGAGATCTCCGAGCTCAAGAACACCATCAACACCATGGTCGACCAGCTGCGTTCCTTCGCCGCCGAGGTGACGCGGGTGGCGCGCGAGGTCGGCACCGAAGGCAAGCTGGGCGGGCAGGCCGACGTGCAGGGCGTGGCGGGCACCTGGAAGGACCTGACCGACTCGGTCAACTCGATGGCGTCGAATCTCACCTCGCAGGTGCGCAACATCGCCGACGTCACGAAGGCGGTGGCCGCGGGCGACCTGTCGAAGAAGATCACGGTGGACGTGAAGGGCGAGATCCTGGAGCTGAAGGCCACCATCAACACCATGGTCGACCAGCTGTCTTCCTTCGCGGACGAGGTGACCCGCGTCGCGCGCGAGGTCGGCACCGAAGGCCGGCTCGGCGGCCAGGCCGAGGTGAAGGGCGTGGCCGGCACCTGGCGCGACCTGACGGAATCGGTCAACTCGATGGCCGGCAACCTCACGAGCCAGGTGCGCAACATCGCCGACGTCACGAAGGCGGTGGCCGCCGGCGACCTGTCGAAGAAGATCACGGTGGACGTCAAGGGCGAGATCCTGGAACTCAAGGCGACCATCAACACCATGGTCGACCAGCTGCGCTCGTTCGCGGCCGAGGTGACGCGCGTGGCGCGCGAGGTCGGCACCGAAGGCAAGCTGGGCGGTCAGGCCGACGTGCAGGGCGTGGCCGGCACCTGGAAGGACCTCACGGAGTCGGTCAACTTCATGGCCGGCAACCTGACCTCGCAGGTGCGCAACATCGCCGACGTGACCAAGGCGGTGGCGGCCGGCGACCTGTCGAAGAAGATCTCGGTCGACACCAAGGGCGAGATCCTCGAACTCACCAACACCATCAACACGATGGTGGACCAGCTGTCGTCCTTCGCTGCCGAGGTCACGCGGGTGGCGCGCGAAGTGGGCACCGAAGGCAAGCTGGGCGGGCAGGCCGACGTGCAGGGCGTGGCCGGCACCTGGAAGGACCTGACGGAGTCGGTCAACTCGATGGCGTCGAACCTCACTTCGCAGGTGCGCAACATCGCCGACGTGACCAAGGCGGTGGCGGCCGGCGACCTGTCGAAGAAGATCACGGTCGACGTGAAGGGCGAGATCCTGGAGCTGAAGAACACGGTCAACACCATGGTCGACCAGCTGCGCTCCTTCGCGGCCGAGGTGACGCGCGTGGCCCGGGAGGTGGGCACCGAAGGGATCCTGGGCGGCCAGGCCGACGTGCAGGGCGTGGCAGGCACCTGGAAGGACCTGACGGAGTCGGTCAACTTCATGGCCGGCAACCTGACCTCGCAGGTGCGCAACATCGCCGAGGTGACGACCGCGGTGGCGGCCGGCGACCTGTCGAAGAAGATCACGGTGGACGTGAAGGGCGAGATCTCCGAACTCAAGAACACGGTCAACACCATGGTCGACCAGCTGCGTTCGTTCGCCGCCGAGGTGACGCGGGTGGCGCTGGAAGTGGGCACCGAGGGGATCCTGGGCGGCCAGGCCGACGTGCAGGGCGTGGCCGGCACCTGGAAGGACCTGACCGATTCGGTCAACCTGATGGCCTCCAACCTCACCTCGCAGGTGCGCAACATCGCCGACGTGACCAAGGCGGTGGCCGCCGGCGACCTGTCCGAGAAGATCACGGTCGACGTCAAGGGCGAGATCCTCGAACTCAAGGCCACGATCAACACCATGGTCGACCAGCTGTCCTCCTTTGCCGCGGAAGTCACGCGCGTGGCGCGCGAGGTCGGCACCGAAGGCCGGCTGGGCGGCCAGGCCCAGGTGCGCGATGTCTCCGGCACCTGGAAGGACCTGACCGACAACGTCAACTTCATGGCCGGCAACCTGACGGGGCAGGTGCGCGGCATCGCCAAGGTGGTGACGGCGGTGGCCAACGGCGACCTCCAGCAGAAGCTCACGGTGGAGGCCAAGGGCGAGATCGCCGCGCTGGCCGAGACCATCAACAGCATGACCGACACGCTGGCCACCTTCGCCGACCAGGTGACCAGCGTGGCGCGCGAGGTGGGGGTCGAGGGCAAGCTGGGCGGCCAGGCCAAGGTGCCCGGCGCGGCCGGCACCTGGAAGGGGCTGACCGAGAACGTCAACCAGCTCGCGGCCAACCTGACGACCCAGGTGCGCGCGATCGCGGAGGTGGCGACGGCCGTGACCCAGGGCGACCTGACGCGCTCGATCACGGTGGAGGCCCAGGGCGAGGTGGCCGCGCTCAAGGACACCATCAACGAGATGATCCGCAACCTGAAGGACCAGACGCAGAAGAACACCGAGCAGGACTGGCTGAAGACCAACCTGGCCAAGTTCAGCCGCATGCTGCAGGGCCAGAAGGACCTGCTGACGGTGGGCCAGCTGATCCTGTCGGAGCTCGCGCCGGTCGTCGGCGCGCAGCAGGCCGAGTTCTACCTGCTGACCTCCACGGGCGGCGCGCCGAAGCTCAGGCTGTTCGCGAGCTACGCCTCGGGCGGGCACGCCGCGCACGGCAAGGAAATCGACCTGGGACAGGGCCTGGTCGGGCAATGCGCGATCGAGAAGTCGAAGATCCTGCTGACCAACGTGCCGAGCACGGCCTTCAAGGTGGCCACCGGGCTGAGCGAAGGCGCGGCGATGGACGTGATCGTGCTGCCGGTGGTGTTCGAGGACGAGGTGCGGGGGGTGCTGGAGCTGGCCTCGCTCGAGCGCTTCAACCCGTCGCACCAGGCCTTCCTCGACCAGCTGACCGAATCGATCGGCATCGTGATCAACACCATCTCGGCCAACATGCGCACCGAGGATCTGCTGACCCAGTCGCAGTCGCTGGCCGAGGAACTCCAGAATCGGCAGCAGGAACTGCAGCAGACCAACGAAGAGCTGCAGGAGAAGGCCCGGCTGCTGGTGCACCAGAACGAGGAAGTCGAAAGCAAGAACCAGGAGGTCGAGCAGGCCCGCCAGGCGCTGGAAGAGAAGGCCGAGCAGCTGGCGCTGACCTCCAAGTACAAGTCGGAGTTCCTGGCCAACATGTCGCACGAGCTGCGCACGCCGCTCAACAGCCTGCTGATCCTGTCGGACCAGCTCTGCAAGAACGCGGAAGGCAACCTCACGGAGCGGCAGGTGGAGTTCGCCAAGACGATCCACCTGTCGGGCAACGACCTCCTCATGCTGATCAACGACATCCTCGATCTGTCGAAGATCGAATCGGGCACGGTCGCCGTGGAGGTGAGCGAACTGCGCATCGACGACCTGCAGCGCTCGGTCGAGCGCAGCTTCCGCCACGTGGCGGAGGCCAAGCACGTGGGCTTTGGCATCCAGCTGAGGGAGGCGCTTCCCGAGTCGATCGTCACCGACGTCAAGCGCCTGCAGCAGATCATCAAGAACCTGCTGTCCAATGCCTTCAAGTTCACCCACCACGGGTCGGTGGGGCTCTCGGTCGCCCTCGTCCACGGCGGCTGGTCGCGCGACCGCGAGGAGCTCAACCGGGCCAGCCAGGTGATCGCCTTCGCCGTCTCCGACACCGGCATCGGCATCCCCGCGGACAAGCAGCAGATCGTCTTCGAAGCCTTCCAGCAGGCGGACGGCTCGACCTCGCGCAAGTACGGCGGCACCGGCCTGGGCCTGGCGATCAGCCGCGAACTGGCGCGGCTGCTGGGCGGCGAGATCCGGCTGACGAGCGTCCCGGCGCAGGGCAGCACCTTCACCTTGTTCCTGCCCCAGAGCTTGAGTCCGGCGCGCGGACGCGGCCTCCGGTCGGGCGGCGCGGACCTGCCGGCGCCCCTTGCGGCGCCGAAGACCGGCGTCGCGACGACGGTCATGGAGCGGGCGCCCTTGCACGCCGAGCCCGGCGACCTGCTCCCCGGCGCCGACGCCGCGGGCGCGGAAGCCGCGGCCGCCGAACTGCACGCGCTGAACGTGGCGGGGGACGATCGCGACGCGCTGCTGCCCGGCGACAAGGTGGCGTTGATCGTCGAGAACGACCTGGCTTTCGCCAAGGTGCTGCTGCAAGCCGCGCGGCGCGCCGGCTTCAAGGGGCTGGTGAGTTCGACGGGCGCGGTCGCGCTGGCGCTCACCGGGGACCACCGCCCGGCGCTGATCACGCTGGACATCCATCTGCCCGACATGCAGGGCTGGCGCATCCTGGAGCGCCTGAAGGCCGACCTGGCGACGCGGCACATCCCGGTGTGCGTGGTGTCGACCGACGATTCGCGCGAGCGCGCCCTCAACTCCGGCGCCGTGGGATTCCTCGCCAAGCCCTTGCAGTCGATCGACCAGGTGGACGCGGCGATGGGGCAACTGCATCGTTTCGTGTCGACGGCTTCGCGCAGGCTGCTGGTGGCCATGCGGGCGTCCGACGCGCAGGCGGCGCTGGTGGAGGCCTTCGACGGGTCCGAGGTCACGGTCGTGCTGGCCGAATCGAGGGAGGCCGTCGCCCGCGCGCTCGCGCAGGAGCCGGTGGACTGCCTCGTCACGGACGGGTCGGTGCCGGGCTTCGGCCCGGCGGACCTGGACGAGGCGGCCGAGGGGAGGGCGCCGGTGCACCAGCTTCCGGTGATCGTCTTCGGCCCGTCCGCCGCCGGCGCAGCATCGGCCGCGTGGACCCGCGGCCTCGACGGCTCGGCATGGCGCAGCGTGGACAGCACCGACGCATTGATCGACGGCAGTGCGTTCTTCCTGCATCGCGGCTTCGCGCTGATGTCGGACCCGGAGCGCCGTGCGGTCGAGGCCGCCAACGATGCCGCCTGCTCGCTGGCGGGCCGCAAGGTGCTGATCGTGGACGACGACATGCGCAACATCTTCGCGCTGGCCACCGTGCTGGACCAGCAGGGCATGGCCATCGTGTCGGCGGAAAATGGTCGCGACGCGATCCGGCTGGTGCAGGAGGACGAGGACATCGACATCGTCCTGATGGACATCATGATGCCGGAGATGGACGGCATGCAGACCATGCGCGAGCTGCGCCGGCTGCCGCGCGGCAAGCAACTGCCGCTGGTGGCGGTGACCGCCAAGGCCATGAAGGGCGATCGCGAGAAGTGCATCGAGGCGGGGGCGTGGGACTACCTGTCGAAGCCCGTCGACACGAACCACCTGCTGGTCGTCCTTCGGGGCTGGCTGTGCAGCTAACGCCGAAGAACGGCCCGGCGCCGCAGGGCGACGCGCCCGGCGGCGAGCGCGCCAACATCCTGATCGTCGACGACCTGCCGGAAAAGCTGCTCGTCTTCCGCACGGTCCTCGAGGAGCTGGGCCAGAACCTCGTGATGGTGCGCTCGGGGGCCGACGCGCTGCGCGAGATCCTCCAGCGCGAGTTCGCCGTGATCATGCTCGACGTGAACATGCCTGGCATGGATGGCTTCGAGACCGCGACGCTGATCCGCAACCACCGGCGCAGCGCCCACACGCCGATCATCTTCATCACCTCGTACGCGGACGAGATCCAGACCGCGCGCGGCTATTCGCTCGGCGCGGTCGACTACATCCTCTCGCCGGTGGTGCCCGAGATCCTGCGCAGCAAGGTCGGCGTCTTCGTGTCGCTCTACCTCATGCAGCGCCAGGTCGAGCGCCAGGCCGATGCGCGCGCGGCGATGATGGCCTCGGACGCCGCCCGCCGCCTGGCCGAGGAGAACGACCGGCGCTCCGCCTTCCTGGCCGGTGCCAGCCAGGCGCTCAACCGGTCCCTGGACATCCGGGTGGCGATGCAGGAGCTGGTCGCGCTGCTGGTGCCGGAGCGCGCCGCCCTGGCCCTGGTCTGGATCGCGGATCCCGATCTCGGCCGCGGCTCGTTCGCGATCGCGGCCCGCCCCGCGGGCGGCGGGCCCGCAGCGCTCGCGTCCGGCGCCGAGCTGGCGCCGGCCGATGCGGTCATGGCCGCGCTGCAGGAAGCGGCGAGCCTGCGCCGCGTGGCCAGGGTGGCCGTCGAGGCGATGCCGCTGGCCCCGGGCGCGCTGGGGCATCCCGACGGCGATCTCGGCGAAGCCGCCCTGGCCTCCGTCACCGCGGTCCCCCTGCTCTTCGGAGAGCGGGTGCCGGGTGTCCTTCTGGTGGCGTCGCCCGAAGACGGCGCCTGGCTGCGCGAGGCCGACCTGACCCTGGTGCAGGAGGTGGCGACGCGGGCGGGGGCGGCGTTCGAGAATGCGCGGCTCTATCGCAACCTCCAGCACGAGATCGTCGAGCGCCAGGCAGCGCAGCAGGAGCTGCAGCAGGCCAGCCAGCGAAAGGACGAGTTCCTGGCCATGCTGTCGCACGAGCTGCGCAATCCGCTGGCCTCGGTCCACACGGCCATCGAGATCATCCGGCGGGTGGCGGACAAGCATCCCAAGGTGACATGGGCGCTGGACCTGGCGGGCCGCCAGCTGCGCCAGATCACGCGGCTCATGGAGGAGCTGCTGGACGTCACGCGCATCAGCCAGGGGAAGATCACGCTCAAGTGCGATCCGGTCGACCTCCGGGTGGTGGTCGCGCACAGCATCGAGACCGTGCACCAGCTGCTGGAGAGCCGGCGCCAGGTGCTCGGCGTGGCGATGCCCGAAGCCCCGATCTGGATGGATGCCGACGGCGCCAGGCTCACGCAGGTCATCGCCAACCTGCTTCACAACGCCGCGAAGTACAGCCCCGAGGCGACGCCGATCGACCTGCAGGTGGTGGTCGACGACCGGGGCGTCGAGATCGCGGTGCGGGACGAAGGCATGGGCATCGACGAAGAGCTGCTGCCGCGCATCTTCGATCTCTTCGCCCAGGGCAAGCGAGGGCTGGACCGCGCGCAGGGCGGCCTGGGCGTCGGATTGACCTTGGCCCGGCGGCTGACCGAGATGCACGGCGGCCGGATCGAGGTGCACAGCCGCGGCCGCAACCTCGGCTCCGAGTTCCGGGTGAGGTTGCCCCGCAGGGCGACGCTGCGCACGGGCGCTGCGCCGGTGTCCTTTCCTGATCCCGCGCAAGCGTGTCCTTCCGAGCGCATCCTGGTGGTCGACGACAACGTCGACGCCGCGCAGGC
The DNA here is from genome assembly GCF_030316845.1 of Variovorax davisae. Classification (GTDB taxonomy): domain Bacteria; phylum Pseudomonadota; class Gammaproteobacteria; order Burkholderiales; family Burkholderiaceae_C; genus Variovorax; species Variovorax davisae. Next base: position 145,117 of record NZ_JASZYS010000014.1, on the reverse strand, counting down.
GCTGGCGACGATGCTGGAGATGGAAGGACACGCGATCCGGACCGCGGGCGATGGCGAAGAGGCGCTGGAGATCGCGGCGCAGTTCCAGCCCGCCATCGTGCTGCTGGACATCGGCTTGCCGCGGCTGGACGGCTATGAAGTCGCGCGCCGTCTGCGTGCCGATGGGGGGGCCGCCCTGCTGCTGGTCGCGCTCACGGGATACGGGCAGTACGAGGACCGCCGGGCGGCGCTGGATGCCGGCTTCGACTGTCATTTCGTGAAGCCGGTCGACGCGGACAGCCTGCTGGCGAGCATCCGGGAATGGCGCGCCGGGGCGGCCGCGTCGACGCGCGACGCGTAGGACGGCGGCCACCTCCGATCGGGTGAAATTGCTGCGCTGCGGCATCGCCGGCCGGGCGACAGTGGGTGCTGTCGACCCTCGGTCGAGACGGAGGCTCCATGAGCAACCCCTGGATGAAGAAGAACCCCTTGATGAGCATGTGGCTGAGCGCGGCCAACAAGGCGGTGGGCTCGGCGCGCGCCCAGTCCACGGCGGCGGCCCGTCGTCAGGTCGGCGCCGCGCAAGCCGAGGCGACCCGGCAGATCGTCGATTTCTGGAGCGGCAAGCCGCCCCGCCCGCCGGTCGCCAGGCGGAAGTCGCGCCGCTGATGGCGCGACGCAGCAAATCCGGCGGCTGGCTGGGCGTGGTCGCCCGTGGCATGGAGGCGATCACGCGCGGCACCCTGCGCGCCGGTACGCGGGCGGTCGACCGGACCGTCAAGCCGGTGCTCGAGAAGCGGCGCGCGCCCGCGGGTGCGGGCCAGTGGATCCCGGGCCTGGCCATGGGTGCGACGGGGATGCGCCGGTTCCGGCTCTACCGGCCACCCGAGGTCGGGTTCGGCGAGCGCCTGCCGCTGATGGTCATGCTGCATGGCTGCGGACAGGATGCGAAGACCTTCGCCACCAGCACGCGCATGAACCTGATCGCAGGCCGCGAACGCTTCATGGTGCTCTATCCGGAGCAGGACCGGGTGTCGAACCCGCAAGGCTGCTGGAACTGGTTCGATACCTCGTCGGGGCGCGCCTATGGCGAAGTGGCGCTCATCATGAAGACGATCGACCAGGTCTGCCTGATGTACGCGGTGGATCGCACGCGCATCGCGGTGGCGGGGCTGTCGGCGGGTGCCAGCATGGCGGCCTTGCTCGTCGCCAGGCATCCCGACCGCTTCGGCGCGGTGGTGATGCACTCGGGCATCCCGCCCGGGACGGCGCATTCGACCTTGTCCGCCCTCGGCGCCATGCATGGCCATCGGTCCACGAAACCGCTGGCGGCGTCGCCCTTGGCGCCGGTGGCCGGATGGCCGCCGCTGATGGTCATCCATGGCGCCAGGGACAGCGTGGTCGCGGCGTCGAACGGGCTGGCTGCGGTTCGCGCCTGGGCCGATGCCATGGGCGCCACGTCGAGCAAGAAGCGCACGGTGCGACGGGGCCAGCGCTACCCGGCGACCGTGACCGACTTCAAGCGCCGCGGCAGCACGGTGGCGACCCTGGTGGAAGTCGACCGGCTCGGGCACGCCTGGAGCGGCGGGGCGGCCAGCCAGCCCTACAGCGACGGCGCGGGGCCCGACGCGTCGCGCATGGCCTGGTCCTTCGCCGCCAGGCAGTTTGCGGTGCGCCATGCTGCAGCGCGTCATTACATCTCTGCGAGGCCGCACTAGACTGGTGCCCCGAAGGAGCGGCAGATGAGCCTGCGAAGAAGCTATTCGCGTGAAGCGGCCGGAACGCGCGGCGTGCCGCCCGACCCCGCGCTGCCGGCGCCGCTGTCCGATGCCGAACTGTGCGAACGCGCCGTGCAGGCGATCTGGCGCAGCCTCGACGCGCATGAACTCATCGACGAGGCGGTCCGGGACGAGCTCGCCATGGTGCTCGAGCCGCTCACGGCACTCCCCCTGGGGCCGCGGGCCCAGCGGCTGATCGACACGCTGCGGCTGCCCGACCCGATCGATCCCGCCCACCTGTACTGGCTCACGCGCCGGCTGCTGACGCTGGTGCCCGAGCTGCAGGCCACGGCGATGGCGCTGTCGAAGCCCCCTGTCTAGCCGTCGGCGCCGTGGTGCGCCGATTCGCTCTAAAGTCGGGCTGCGCGGCCCCCGCTGCCGCGCTTCTTCCCCCCGCACCCCGGAGCGCCACGCATGGACGAATCATCGGACTACACCCCACCCCAGGTCTGGACCTGGAACAAGGCCAACGGCGGGCAATTCGCCAACATCAACCGGCCGGTGGCGGGACCGACGCACGACAAGGAACTGCCGGTGGGCCGCCATCCGCTGCAGCTCTATTCGCTGGCCACGCCGAACGGCGTCAAGGTCACGGTGATGCTGGAGGAACTGCTGGCGCTGGGGCATGCGGGCGCCGAGTACGACGCCTGGCTGATCCGGATCAACGAGGGCGACCAGTTCGGCAGCGGCTTCGTGGCGGTCAACCCGAACTCGAAGATCCCCGCCCTGATGGACCGCAGCGCGCCGACGCCGGTGCGGGTGTTCGAATCGGGCGCCATCCTGCTGTACCTGGCCGAGAAGTTCGGCGCCTTCCTGCCGACCGTGCCGGCGGACCGGGCCGCCTGCCTGTCCTGGCTGTTCTGGCAGATGGGCAGCGCCCCCTACCTGGGCGGCGGCTTCGGCCATTTCTACGCCTACGCGCCGACCAAGATCGAATACGCCATCGACCGCTTCGCGATGGAGGTCAAGCGCCAGCTCGACGTGCTCGACCGGCGGCTGGCCGAGGCCCCGTACCTGGCCGGCGACCAGTACACGATCGCCGACATGGCGGTCTGGCCCTGGTATGGCGCGCTCGCCAAGGGCCTGGTCTACGGGGCCGGCGAGTTCCTGCAGGTCGAGAGCTACACCCATGTCCAGCGCTGGACCGACCGGATCGCCGAGCGGCCCGCGGTGCAGCGCGGGCGCCGGGTGAACCGGGTCTGGGGCGACCTCGACAGCCAGCTGGCCGAGCGCCACGACGCCGGCGATTTCGAGTCCGGCGGGCATGCGCTGGACGCGGCCCCATAGGCTCGGGCGAGGCACCCGCTAGCACAGCTGCAGCGGGAAAAAAGGACCTAGATCACAAAACAACCCAGTCCATTTGGAGGGTTCACAGCCGGGGGGCGGAGGGGCAAAGTCACCCCATTGTCGAACCGGGAGCAGACCATGGACTCAGCAATTCTCACCCTTGGCGCACTGGCGGTCGTGGTGGCGGCCGGCTGGGCCATCGACCTGCTGCTGCACCGCACGCCGCAGACGCGGATGCAGCGCATGATGGCGCAGCAGCTGCGGCGCTCGGCGCGCGCCATCGAGGGCTGATCTGATCAGCCGTCGCCGAGCGCCGACGTGAAGAGCCGCTTGCCGCGCGAGCGCAGCAGTGCCACCAGCCGCTGGGCCGCGGGCGACAGGTAGCCCTCCTTGCGATAGGTGACCCCGAGGTGGCGCCGCAGCGTCGTCTCCTTCAAGGGCTGGTGGTCAAGGGCATCCTCGCGGCCGGCGATGCGCGGCAGGCGCGCGAACACGGCGTCGATCGGCTTTCGCAGCCCGGCGGAAGTGGGGCGGCGCAATCTGTTCGGGCAGGCGCAGGTCGGCAGTCGCCAGGCGTGACGGGTCTCCATGGGACCAAGGTCCAATACCGCTCGGCCGGCCGCGGGCGCAACGTATGCGGCTACAGCGAAAGACTCCGTCCCCATGGTGAAGACCGATGCCGGCCTGGTGGTGTATGTGGTCGACGACGATGCGTCGGTTCGAAGCGGGCTGGCGCGCCTGATGCGTTCGGCCGGCCATCGCGCGATGACCTTCGATGACGGCGAGGCCTTCCTGGCGCATGCGGCCCAGGGCGCCGCCGGCTGCGTGGTGCTGGACATCTCGATGCCGGGCCTCGGCGGCCTCCAGGTGCAGGAGCGCCTCACGCAGGCCGCGCTCGGCATCCCGGTGATCGCGCTGTCGGCGCGCGACGACGACGAGACGCGCCGCCTGGCGCGCGCCCTCGGCACCCGGTTCTTTCTTCGCAAGCCGGTCGACGACCAGGCCTTGCTGGACGCCATCGACTGGGTGACGGGCAGCGGCGGTGCCGCGCCCCCGGCGGCACCCCGAGGCTGACGATCAGCCCGCTGGCGCGGTTTCGCGGTGCTGCGCCGCCGATGCGCGCGCGACGAGGGCGGCGCCGCACAGGTTCACCAGCTCGGCGACCGAGCGCACGCCCATCTTTTCCATGACCCGGGCGCGGTGCACCTTGACGGTCTTCTCGGAAATCTCCATGTCGCCGGCGATCTGCTTGTTGAGGCGGCCGCAGAGCACGCCGTCCATCACCTGGCGCTCGCGCGGCGAGAGGCTGTCGATGCGGGACTGCACACCGTCGCGCCGCGCCGCCTGCGCGCACTGCGCGGCATGGCGCTCGAGCCCGCGGCGCAGGGCGTCGAGCAGCAACTCGTCGTTGACCGGCTTGAGCAGGAAGTCGACCGCGCCCTTCTTCATCGATGCGGCGCAGGTCGGGACATCGGCTTGCCCGGTCAGGAAGACGACCGGGAGATCCCCGTCCAGCGCACACATCATGTCCTGCAGGCCGGTGCCGGTGGTGCCGGGCATGTGGACGTCGAGCAGCAGGCAGCAGGTGCCGGCCAGGGGCAGGCGTTCGAGAAACGCATCGGCCGACGCGAAGCTCTCGGCCTTCCAGCCGACCGAGCGGATCAGCCGTTCCATGCTGGCGCGAACCGCGGGGTCGTCGTCGACGACGAGCACGGTGGGGTGGGCTGGATTCATGCGGCGTTGCTTTCTCGGGCCGCATTATTTGCCGCCCGCCAAGCGGGTGCAACATGCGAAAAGGCCTATGGCGCATCGGCGCCACGCGGCTGCGCAGTCTCCGGCGGCGCCGGCTAAGCTCCGGCAATGAGTGGAATCCTGGTCTCGACCCTCTGCGCCCTGGCCGGGGTCATCGCCTATGCGGCGCTGCACAACGGCATTGTCGGCCTGCAGCGGCCGGTGCATCGCACCCACCTCCTGTTCGCCGTGCTCTGCGTCACGATCACGGTCTACGTCGGCGCAAAGGCGGGCGCCTACGGTGCCGAAACCGCGGCGGCGCTGGTCGCCATGCGGCGGCTGGAACTCGGCGCCAGCATGGTGTTCGCGGGCGTGCTCCCCTGGTTCGTCGGCGCCTACCTCCACATCCGGCGTCGCCGCCAGCAGGTGGCGATGAGCCTCTTCTGCGCGCTCATCTTCGTGGTCAACCTGGCGCTGCCCTGGGGCGTGGGCTTTGCCGAACTGCCGGGCGCCGCCCAGATCACCCTGCCCTGGGGCGAACGGGTGACCGACCTGCGGGTCTTCCACGCGACCCCGTGGTTCGTGCTCGGCGTGGCGGGGTACTACGCCATCTTCGGCTGGTGCACCCATGCCGCATGGTGCCAGTACCGCATCGGCGGCCATCGGCGCAGCAGCCTGACCCTGGCCGCCTGCCTGGCGATCCTGATCCTCGGGCTGACGTACAACCACCTGGTGAATCTCGGCCTGGCGCCCGGCGTGCACGCGGCCGAGTTCAGCTTCATCGGCATGATCGTGCTGCTCGACTTCGAACTCGCGCGCGAGCGGCGCCAGAGCCGCGACCGGGTGCGCGGCATCCTGGACAACATGCCGGCCGCGGTCTACGTCAAGCTCCGGGACGGCCGCTACCTGATGACCAACCGCCTCTATGAGGCGCTGTTCGGCCTGGAGAGCGGATCGGCGATCGGCAAGACCGATCTCGACCTGTTCACGAGCCCCCAGGCCGAGGCGGCGGGCGCCGCCGACCTGCGCGTGCTCCACCAGCGCGAGGCCTTGCGCAGCGAGGAGCGCATCGGCAGCAACGCCCGGGGCGAGCCCCGCATCTTCGCCTCGCTCAAGTTCCCGCTGCTCGATCGCGACGGCAGTGCCGACGCCATGTGCGGCGTCCTCACCGACATCACCGACCTGCGCCAGAACGAGCGCGAGATGTACCTCCTGCGCCGCCAGGTGTGGCATGCCGACCGGGTGGCGCGCACCGCCGTGCTGGCGGCATCGCTGGCGCATGAACTGTCGCAGCCGTTGACCGCGATCCTGAGCAACGCGCAGGCCGGCTTGCGCTTCCTGGCCCAGGATCCGCCGGACCTGGCCGACCTGCGCGAGATCCTGCAGGACGTGGTGCGCGACGACAGGCGCGCCAGCGCGGTCATCAACGGCCTGCGCACCATGCTGCGGCGGCAGGAAACCGAGCGCGAGCGGGTCGACGTCGGCGCCTGCGTGCAGGAGGTGGTCGAGTTGATGCACAGCGACTTCCTCGAGCGCGGCGTCGAGGTCACGCAGTCGATGGCGCCCGGTTGCGTGGTGCTCGGCGACAAGGGCCAGCTCCAGCAGGTGGTGCTGAACCTGGCGATGAACGCCAACGAGGCCATGACCGAGCAGCCCCGCGGGTCGCGCGCCCTGCACGTGTCGGTCGCGCCGAGCGACGGGCGACGGGTCCGGGTGGCGGTCCGCGACACCGGCCCGGGGGTCGACGAGACGCACATCGACAAGGTGTTCGATCACTTCTACACCACCAAGGCCAAAGGCCTCGGCATGGGCCTGGCGATGTGCCGCTCGATCCTCGAAGCCCACGGCGGCAGCCTTTCGGTGGCGCGCAACGAGGGCCGCGGCGCCACCTTCTCCATGCTGCTGCCGCTCGCGCCGGCCGGCTGAGACAGCCAGCGGCTCAGGTCAGAACTTGAATCCGGCGCCGAAGTAGAAGCCGCCCATCGCCGCCTTCTCGAGCAGTCCATCGTCGCGCTTGTAGCTCAGGTAGCGATAGCCGACCTTCAGCGCGGTGGTGGGCGAGTATTGATAGCTGGCGCCGGCGATGGCCTGCCAGCTGGAGCTCGAGCCGCCGTCGCCGGCGTCCAGGTGCGCGAGCAGCGACCACTTGTCGCCGACCGGCACGATGGCGCGAACGCCCAGCAGCGCGTCGGTCGAGCCCGCCGAGTCCTCGATCCGGCGCCCGAGCCCGCGCAGGCTCGGCGCGATGTCGACCCGGGTCCTGGCATCGACGTAGCGCACGCCGCCCAGCAGGTCGATGGCCACCGGCCCCTCGACCACGCGATAGAAGCCGGCCAGCGTGGCGATGGTCTGCTCGAACTTGACGTCGTAGCCGCCCAGCAGCCCGCCGGCGAGCTGGTTGCCGACGCCGAGCTTGACGTACTGCACGTCCAGCAGCCCGCCCCATGCGCCCTTGCGTGCTTCGAGCGTGCCCATGGCGCCGAAGTCGAGCGCCTGGAGGATGCTGCTGGCATTCACGGAGACGGTGTTGCCGGGCAGCGGCCCGAGCTTCAGGTCCGAGCGGATGCCGGCCAGCCAGAGGTAGGGGACGAATTCGAACTGCCACGCGTCGCCGGTTGCCGGGCCGGTCTGCGCCGCGGCCGGCAGGCCGGCCAGCGCGGCGGCGCATCCGGACACGGCCGCTGCGGCCGATGCGAAGTGCTTCATGGGGCGCGGCATCGTTGGCGCCACGCGGATCAGACCGCCTTCACGCGCGGAACGGTCCAGCTGCCGTCCAGCAGGCTGGGCGGCGTGTCCTTGGGCCAATAGAGCCGCATCATGAGGATGAAGCCGTCCTTCGGCGCCGGCAGCCAGTTGCCTTCCTTGTCGGCGCCAGGCGACTCGTTCTGGATGTAGAGGTCGATCGAGCCGTCGGCATTGGCCTTGAGCGCGTTGCGCTGGCTGACGGTGTAGCGGTTGATCGGGTTCGGAACGAAGAAGTAGTCGGTGTCGTACATCGTCAATGACCAGAAGCCGTTGACCGGCGGCAGCTGGCCCTTCGGGAAACGCATGACGTATTTCTTCGAGCCGTGGTACTTCTGGAGGATGTCGGGCCCGGTGGAGGTGGGATACACCGCGTCCTGGGGCCGGTTGGCGCCGAGGCCGATCGCGGTGATCAGGGCCCGCTGGATGTAGTTGGTGCCATAGAGACCCGTCTTGGTGGTGAAGGTCCAGCCGTTCTTGAACTTCAGGTCGCCCGCGATCAAGCCCTTCTTCATCCAGCCCATGATCTTCGCTTGCGCCGGCTTGGGCGCCTTCGACAGGCCCTTCTGGACCGATGCGTCGAGCTTGGCGGCGTCGAAGTCCTTGCCCGGCACCATGCCCAGCTTCGCCAGCTTGGCCACCATGGGGGCGTCGGCCGCGGCCGGCGGATTGGTCTTCAGCAACTGCGCGAACAGCGCGAAGTAGCTGGCGGCATCCATCGCGTCGACCTGCTCGCGCACCGCGGTCTTGCTGTCGATGCTCGAATCGACCGTGCCGGGCGGCGGCGTGAAGGGCTTGCCATAGGACGACAGCGGCACGGCCGTCATCTGGTCCTGCAGCGCATGGACCGCGGCATAGTCTTCCGGCGTGCCGGTGCAGTAGATGCGTCCGAGCATCCAGACCATGCCGGTCGGCGACTTGTATTGCTTGACGCCCGGGGGCAGGGTGCCTTTCCAGCCCGGACCGGTGATGGCGAACTTCTGCGGCCCGGTGCCGGTGGTTCGCTTGCCGGGCACCTCGAAGACGTTGGTCCAGCCGTCCAGCATCGGCAGCAGGAAGAAGCGCCCCTTCATGTCGGGCGTGGAGATCACCCACGGCTCCTTGGCCACGTCCAGCCAGACGATGGTGTAGAGCGTGTCGGCATTCGGCGCCGTGACCGCATGGTTGTCGACCGCCGGATAGCCGCGCAGCTTGAGGAACTGGCCCATCGGCGCCTTGCTTTCGTCGGGTGCCGCGACATTGGTGAGGCTGCGCCGGGTCAGCTCCATGGTGACCAGCGGGTAGGCGTAGATGTAGGCCTCGATCGCGAGCGCGCGCGCCTGCCGCGCCTTGATGTCGGTCTCGGCGTCCGCGAGCTCGTCTTCGACGGCGTCCTTGGCATCGATCAGGAGGCCATCGGCCGCATGGGCGCCGGGCACCCAGGCACCGAGTGCGCCCAGCGTCAGGGCGAAGACGGCTTCGCGTCGCGTCGTGTGGTCATTCATTGCGATGGCTCCTCAGGTCGTTCCGCCCGGGCTTGTGCGCGGGTCGTGCTCGTCGTCGCGAGTGTCTGGAACATAGCGGCCGTCGCAGCGAGGGGTAATTGGACTTTGGGCCAATTGCCTGGCGCCGGCGCCCCGGGGCTCCCGTGCCTGCTCAAGGCGCACGGACCACATCGGAGGTGACGCCGTTTTCGTCGACCGTGCAATGGAAGGGCCGGGCCTGCCCGGCCACGCTCAGCGTGACCACGTAGACGCCGTCCTGCATGGTCTGCTGATCGCCGGTCGGCGTGACCGTGTCGCGCGGCACCTTCAGATAGCGCGCGACCGCGTCGATGCAGCCGGTGCGCGACGCCTGCGGCGACATGAAGCCGGCGAAGATGGCCGGCGGCTTGTAGCCGCCGAGGGTGTCCGGGGGCGTCTGGGCCGCGCAGGCGGCGAGCAGCAGGCTGGCGCCGGAGAGGGCCGCCGCGCGAATGGATTCGATGTGCATGGGTTTCCTCGTTTGTCGTGGCGATGGCGGGTCATGCCGGAATGCCGGCGCCCTGCGTCGTCGTCTACCCTTCTCGACGCGCATGGTGAGGCTCGGGGCGAGCCGATGCAATGCGACCTTGTGCCTAGAACGCCGTTCCGGCAGGAAAGGGCGTCCTGATTGGACCAAGGTCGTATTTCCTTCCGACCAGGCCAGGCGAATACTGCGCCTTGCGTTCATAGCGGGAGGCGCGACAACATGCGCAGCCAGTCAACCGGCGTCTTCGAGCCGAAGGAGCACCCATGATCAGAATCAGATCGTTCGCAGGCGCGGCGCTGCTCGCCGCAGCCTTGGCCTTCGCTGGCGGGGTGGCGGCCCAGGGCGCCTCGGCGTCGCGGGCCGCCCCCTCCGGCAGGGCCGCCGCCAAGCCGGCGCCGCAGCTCGAAGCCAAGGCCATGGACCTGCTGCGCGCGATGAGCGCCAGCCTGACGGGCGCCAAGTCGCTGGCCTTCACGGCCGTCGCCACCTACGAGAGCCCGAGCAGCGTCGGCCCTTCGCTGGCCTATGCGACGAGCTCCGAGGTGCTGCTGCAGCGCCCCGACCGGCTGCGCGTCGTCACGCTGGGCGACGGTCCGCCCGCGGAGTACTACTACGACGGAAAGACCCTCACGGCCTTCGCGCCGGCCGAGAACCTGGTGGCCATGGCGCCCGCGCCGCCCACCGTCGACGCCATGCTCGCGCAGGCCTTCGACAGCGCGGCGATCTACTTCCCCTTTGCCGACATCGTCGGCAGCGACCCCTTCAAGACGCTGACCGAGGGCCTCACCAAGGCCTTCTACATCGGCCAGTCGAAGGTCGTGGGCGGCACCACCACCGAGATGGTCGCCCTCGCCAGCGACCAGATGTTCATGCAGATCTGGATCGGTGCCGACGACAAGCTGCCGCGCAAGATGCGTGCGATGTTCCGCGGCGATCCGCTGCGGCTGCGCCATCAGGTCGAGCTGTCGAACTGGCGGCTCGATCCGGTGATCGCGGCCGAGGCCTTCGCGGCGGTCAATGCGGCCAACGCGAAGAAGATCGCCTTCGCGGCGCCCAAGCCGGTGGCGCCCGCGAAGAAGGCGACCCGGTCCGCCGCCAAGCCGCAGTAAGGAGCACCGACCATGATCACGCGCAAGACCTTCCTTCCCCTGCTGGCCGGCCTGCTCATGGCGGCCGGGTTCCATGCGCCGGCGGCGGCCTGGGCCAGCGCCAACCGCTTCGGCGGCCATTCCGAAGGCGGCTGGGGCGGCGCCGAGCACACCAACCGCTATGGCGGCACCACCACCCACAGCTGGGACGGTGCCACCAGCCACACCAACGTGTACGGCGGCACGACCACCGGCGTGGCCGGCTACGGCGCGGTTCACACCACGGCCGGGGGCTTCAGCACCTACCGCCCCCCGGCCTACGGCGTCGCGGGCTACGCGCCGTACCATGCGCCGGTGGCGGTGCCTTACTACCACGCGGGTTGCTACGACTGCGCCGGCGCGGTGGCTGCGGGCGCCGTGGTCGGGGTGGCCGCGGGTGCGGCGGTCGCCAGCGCCGCCCGGCCGGTGGCGGTGTATCCGATGGGCGTCAGCTACGCCACGGTGCCTGCGGGCGCCGTGATGGTCAGCCGCTACGGCGTCGACTACTACCAGGTCGGCAACAGCTGGTTCCGGCCCTTCTATGGCGCCAACGGCGTCTACTACACCGTCGTGGGCGCGCCGTGAGCGCGCAGCGCCGGCGTGCAAGGCACTCGATGACATCCCGCTTCGGCCGCCCATCCCTCGCCGCCAGCCTGGCACTGGCACTGGCCCTGCTCGCCAGCGGCTGCGCCGCACCGGGCTCGGGCAACGCCGGTGTCACGGCCTCCGACAACAGCCTTGCCAAGGTCTCCGACGTCGGCTTCCTGACGGAGCCCGGCAAGCTGAAGGTGCAGGCGGCCAGCGGCGGCTTCCTCTGCTGGCGACAAGCCGGCGTCGACTGGCGGCGCTACGACAAGGTGATGATCGAGCGCATCCAGGTCTACGTCACGCCGGCCAACGCGCCGAGCCCGATCGACCCGACCGACCTCAAGACGCTGCTCGACTACTTCCACAGTGCGCTGGTCAAGAACCTGTCGCCCGAGGTGCAGCTGGTCACCACCCCCGGCCCCGGCGTGCTGCGGGTCAGGCTGGCACTGACCTCGCTGGTGCCGACCAACACGCTGGCCAGCATGGCCGGCACCGCGGTGCCCTACGGCTTCGTCGCCGAGATGGGCTCGGGCGCGGCCACGGGCCGCCCGGTGGGCTCGACGCCGTACCTGGGCAAGACCGGACTCGAGGCCCAGTTCCGCGACGGCGCCACGGGCAGCGTGCTGGCCGAATGCGCCGACACGCAGATCGGGCTCAAGTACGCAGCCGACCTCGACCGCGGCGCGACCACCGCCGCCGAAGCCTGGATGAACGGCTATGTCAGCTCCTTCACGAGCTGGAGCTACGCGCAAGACGCCTTCAACAAATGGTCGTCGGCCTTTGCCCGGAGGTTCGCGGAATTGCGGGCGCAGTCGCCGCAGTGAGCGCGAACGCCGGGCGAATCCGGCTATCCTTCGCGCCATCGCTACTTCCCGCCCGATCCGGATGGCAGATCTTCCCAGCAGCCCGGCCGCCGACCGCAACAAGCAGCCCATCCTCGAGGTCTTGCGCCGCGTGCTCGGACCCCGCGGTGCCGCCCTCGAGATCGCCTCCGGCAGCGGCCAGCATGCCGCCTGGTTCGCGGCGGCCCTCGGCCAATGGGCCTGGCAGCCCAGCGACGCGGATGCGGCCATGCTGCCCGCGCTCGCCGAGCGGGTCGCACAGGCCGGCCTGGCCAACCTCAGGCCGCCGCTGCTGCTGGACGTGATGTCGCCCCGCTGGCTGGCGCAGGACGGGGATCGGCGCTTCGACGCCATCTATTGCGCCAACATGCTGCACATCGCGCCTGCCGCCGCGTGCCCCGCGCTGATGGAAGGTGCGGCGCGCCACCTCGTCGCCGGCGGATTGCTGATCACCTACGGTCCCTACTTCGAAGACGGCGCTCCGGCGCCGAGCAACCTGGCGTTCGACCAGAGCCTGCGGGCGCGCGATCCCGCCTGGGGCATCCGCCGGCTGGAGGACGTGGTGGCCGCGGGGCGCCGGGCCGGGCTGGCCCTGCGCGAGCGCCACGAGATGCCGGCGAACAACCTGCTGCTGGTCTTCGGCGCGTAGAGGCTGCCAGGCTGCCGCAGCAAGCACGGCAAGGCCCCGCTGCGAGCCGGGGCGCAGGTGGCGCCTCAGTTCAACTTGATGCCGAAGGCCTTCACGATCTCCCCGTTGCGCTCGTATTCCGTGCGCACGTCCTCGGCGGCCTGCTCCAGCGTGCGCGATTCCGTGATGGGCTCGAAGCCCGTGCTGGCGTAGCGCGCCCGCACGACGGGCGAGGCGTTGATCCTGGTGAGCGTCGCGTGGATCTTTTCCAGCAGCGCCGGGGGCGTCTGCGACGAGGCGAACACGCCGCTCCAGTTGCTGAAGTTCACTTCCGGGTAGCCGAGCTCCGCCATCGTGGGCACGTTCGGGTATTCGGGCATGCGGCTCTTGTAGGCCACGGCCAGCAGCTTGACCTTGCCCGCGGCGATCATCGGCTTGGAGGTGACCGAGCCGTCGAACATCAGCGGGATCTGGTTGCCCATGACCTGCGCCAGCGCGGGGGCCGAGCCGGCGAACGCCACGTGCTCCATGTCCAGCCCGGCCTTCCTGTTCAGGATGGCGCTGGCGTACTGCGACGAGGTGCCGGGGCTGTAGGAAGCCACCGAGACCTTGCCGGGGTGGCCCTTCACGTAGGCGATGGCTTCCTTCGCGTCATTGGCCGGGAACTGCGGCGCGGCAATGAACAGCAGGTACGAGCGCGCCATCTCCGCGATGGGCTTCACGTCCTTGAGGGGGTCGAAGCCGCTCTTGACCACGTGCGGCGATTCGGTCAGCACGTTGGTCACGCTGACCAGCAGCACCTGGCCGTCGGCAGGCTGCGAGAGCATGTACTTGATGGCCACCGCGCCGCCCGCGCCCGGCTTGTTCTCCACGACCACGGGCTGATGGATCTCTTGCGAGAGCTGGTCGCTGATGATGCGGGCGAACACATCGATGGTGCCGCCCGGCGGGGCGGGGACCACGAGCTTGACGGGCTTGTCGGTGAAGGCCATCGCGGCGCTCGTGCCCAAGAGGGCGGCGGCGGCGACAAGGGAAAGACGGCGTTGCATGGCTGGTTGTCTCCTCGGGTGTATTTGTTATGCGACCTTGCGAAGGAAGCCTTGCTGGCGGCCCGGGGCGTTGGGTGCGAATCCGTTGGCGGCCAGCGTTTCTTCCGCCGTGTCGTAGAACACGCCGATGCGGCAGATCTCGCGCGCCTGCTTGGCCGTCGCGATCGGGCGGCCCAGCTCACCCGAGATGCGCACCAGCTGCTCGATCTGCCTGGCGGTGCCGATCTTGGCGGTGCGGGTCTGGTTCCACAGGTTGTCCTCGGTGCCGGTGCGCACGTGCAGGCCGGCGGCGATGCCCCACATGTTCACGGGCAGCGTGTTGAGCACCGAGCTTTCGACCGTCAGCACCGCGCCGTCGGGCACGCCGCGCACGAAGTTGGCCAGGGTGTAGAGGTTGGGTGAATCCATGCCGCCGCCGATCGCCACCCAGTTCAGCACCAGCGGGCCCTTGTAGACGCCGCGGCGGATGAGGCGCTCCACGGATTCGAGGCTGTTCTGGTTGTAGCACTGGAACTCGCTCTGGATGCCCGCGGCCGTGAGGCGGCGGATGTGCTCCTCGGCCCAGCCGGGCTGCGCGGGCACGGTCATTTCCTTGTAGGCGTTGAAGACCGCCGGGTCTTCCAGGGAGCTGCCCTGCACGTCGCGGTGGTCGAACTGCTCCAGGAAGTTCATCTGCGCCGTGTTGATGGTCACCGTCACCTGGTCGGGCCTGGGGTCCAGGTCGGCCAGCATGTGGCGCGTGTCGTCGCTGAGCCACTTGGCCGCGGCGCCATCCGTCTCGGGGGCGAAGCTGATCGAGCCGCCGACCTGGATGATCATGTCCGGCACCCGGGCGCGCACGCCGGCGATCAGTTCGTTGAACTTGGACAGCCGCTTGCTGCCCTTGCCGTCCAGTTCGCGCACGTGCAGGTGCAGCACGGTGGCGCCGGCGTCGTAGCAGTCCACCGCCATCTGGATCTGTTCTGCCATCGTCACCGCGATTTCGCCGGGGAAGTCCTCGGGCACGTAGGAAGGCGCATAGGGGGCGGCGGTGATGATCAGGGGTTGCATGTTCTCGGGGAACAGGTGGCCGTCGAGGAAGTTCATGGTGTTTCTCCTTGGGGGTAGGGGTCAGGCGGTGGGGGTGCCGATGATTCCGGCGCGTTCCATCCGGCGATGGCAGGGGGCGTAGTCCATCACCGCGTAGTGCTGCGTGGCGCGGTTGTCCCAGATGGCGACGTCGTTGGACTGCCAGCGCCAGCGCACCTGGTACTCCGGAATCGCGGCTTGGCTGACGAGGTACTGGAGCAGCTGCGCCGAGCCCGGCGCGAAGTCCTGTCCCACGCGCACGTTGGCGGCGGTGTGGAAGTTGGTGAAGTGGGTGGCGAAGCCGCACACGAACAGCACCTTCTCGCCCGTCTCGGGGTGGGTGCGCACCACGGGGTGCTCGGCGTCGGGGTACTGGGCACGCAGCGCATGGCGCTTCTCGATCGGCATCGCCGCGCCGAAGGTGCATTCGATGCTGTGGCGCGCGCGCAGCGGGGCGATCAGGTCCTTGATGGGCGCAGGCAGCTTCTCGTAGGCCAGCGCCATGTTGGACCACATGGTGTCGCCGCCCACCGGCGGGCACTCGATGCAGCGCAGCACCGCGCCCATGGACGGGGCCTCGCGCCAGGTGCCGTCGGCATGCCAGGAATTTTCATAGCGTTCGGCCGGGCTCTCGGGCGACTTGTAGATGCGCACCAGGCCGGGGTGGTCGGGGTCGCTGCCGACGACGGGGTGGTCTTCCAGCTCGCCGAAGCGGCGCGCGAAGGCCACGTGGTCGGCGCGGGCGATGTCCTGGCCGCGCAGGAACACCACCTTGTGCCGGAGCAGCGCGGCCCTGATCTCGGCAAACAGGTCGGCGTCATGGGCCGCGTCGGCCAGGCTGACGCCGGAGACTTGGGCGCCGATGGCGCAAGTCAGTGGTTCGATACGCATCGTTGTCTCCATCGGGAAGATCGGGATTGGATCTGTCGTCCAGTGGCGCAACTGTAGGAACGAGGGGGCTTCCACGCTTTGCATTTCGTGCCACCGGCTGTACTCTTCGTGCCAGTTCGGGTTTCCCCAGGAGCGGCCGCAGATGGTGACTTTGGTGCGAGCAGCGGCGCTGACCGGCTTTGCCGAGGTCATGCACGCCCTGGGCGGCGACGCCGACCGGGCCCTGCGCCGCGCCGGCCTGCGGCGGGCGCTGGTTCGCGAGCCGGACCAGCTCATCGAGGCCGCGGTGGCCGCGCAACTGGTGGAGGATGCCGCCGAGGCCACGCAGTGCGACACCTTCGGCCTGCGCATGGCCGAATCGCGTCAGTTGTCGCACTTCGGCGTGCTGAGCCTCCTGTTGCTGCACCAGGCCACGTTGCGCCAGGCGCTGGCCACGCTGATCGCCTATTCGCACCTGCTCAACGAGTCGCTCGCCATCCAGATGGAAGATGCGGGCAGCCTGGTCATCCTGCGCGAGGACATCGTGGCCCCGGGGCCCATGCCGCAGTCGGTGGACCTGGCGATCGGCGTGCTCTACCGCACCTGCGCGGCCTTGCTGCACGAGCGCTGGCGGCCTCAACGCGTGTGCTTCGGCCACTCGGCGCCGAGGGATCTGGCCGTGCACAAGCGCTTGTTCGCCTGCCGCGTGGAGTTCGATGCGGAGTTCAACGGCATCGTCTGCAAGGCGGCCGACCTGAACGAGCCCAACCTGCTGGCCGACCCCGCGCTGGCGCGCTACGCCCAGACGCTGGTGGACACCCAGTTCGGCAGCCGCGACGCCAGCAGCGCCCAGCAGGTGCGCCGTGCCATCTACCTGCTGCTGCCCTCGGGCCGCGCCACCTGCGCCGGCGTGGCGCAGGGGCTGGGCCGCAGCATGCGCACCCTGCAACGCACGCTGGACGCCGAGGGGCTGTCGTTCACGGTGCTGCTCGACCAGGTGCGTCACGAACTCGCGCAACGCTACCTGGCCAACCCGCACTACGACATGGGCCAGATCGCCGCCATGCTGGGGTACGGCAGCCACAGCGCCTTCTCGCGCTGGTTCGGCGCCCGGTTCGGCTGCGCGCCGCAGGCGTGGCGCCACAGGCACCGCAGGCGATGACGCCGGCGTGCGGCAGGCCTGGCGGCCGGCGCGACCTTCCCGCGGCGGTCCCAGCGGACCGGAGCGGCGACGACGTGGTGCGCCGAGGCATCGGGTCCGATGCCATTGGCAACCCGCGGCTTTGCGAATAGGCTCGCCGCCGGACCAGACACAACCAGAACGGGGACATTCGCATGGGACTCTTCAGAATGCTGCGTGGCATCGCTGGCGGCTTGCTGCTCACCCTGGCCGGGCTCGCGACCGCGCTGGCGGCGGAGCCGCCCGCGACCCGGGAGGGCGACTGGATCGCGCGCGACTTCCGCTTCCATACCGGCGAGGTCATGCCGGCCCTGAAGTTGCACTACACGACGATCGGCTCGCCGTCGAACGAGGCGGTGCTGATCCTGCACGGCACCGCCGGCAATGGCGCGAGCATGCTGTCGGCCGCCTTCGGCGGCGAGCTCTTCGGCCCGGGCCAGCCGCTGGACGCGAGCAAGTACTTCATCATCCTGCCGGACGGCCTCGGCCACGGAAAGTCGTCCAAGCCCTCCGACGGCCTGCGCGCGAAGTTTCCGTCCTACGACTACGACGACATGGTGCTCGCGCAGTACCGGCTGGTCACCGAGGGCCTGGGCGTTCGCCACCTTCGGCTGGTGCTGGGCAACTCGATGGGTGGCATGCACACCTGGATCTGGGGCGTGCGCCATCCCGACTTCATGGATGCGCTGGTGCCCATGGCCTCCCAGCCAACGGCCATGGCCAGCCGCAACTGGATGATGCGGCGGCTGATCATCGACAGCGTCCGCAACGACCCGGCATGGAACGGCGGCAACTACACCGTCCAACCCACGGCGCTCAAGTCCGCCAACGCCTTCTTCGGCATCGCCACCAGCGGCGGCTCGCAGGCCTACCAGAAGATGGCCCCGACCCGCGAGGCGGCCGACAAGCTGCTCGATGGCCGCCTGGCCGCCCCCTTCACGGCCGATGCGAACGACTTCCTCTACCAGTGGGAGTCCTCCGGCGACTACGACCCGTCGGCCGGCCTCGAACGCATCCGGGCGCCGCTGCTGGCCATCAACTCGGCGGACGACGAACGCAATCCGCCGGAGCTGGGCATCATGGAACGCGAACTCAAGCGGGTGAAGAACGCCCGCCTGTTCCTCATCCCCGCCAGCGAGGACACCCGGGGCCACGGCACCACCGGCATGGCGAAGTTCTGGCAGGCGGAACTCAGGCAGTTCCTCGACGCCGCGCCAGCCCGGCGCGATTGAGGCGGCGCGGCCTCAGGCAGGTCCGACGGCTCCTGGGAGGGGGTCGTCATCGACGATGCGACCATCGTCGATACAGATCACCTCCTGCGCCAGCGCTTCCACGTCCTGCGGATCGTGCGTCACCAGCAGCGTCGGCACCTGCACGCGCTCGAGCATCTCGGCCAGCTCGCGCCGCAGCCGCTTGCGCAATGGCGAATCCAGCGCCGACAGCGGCTCGTCCAGCAGCAGCAGGCGGGGCTCGATGGCGAGCGCCCGGGCCAGCGCCACGCGCTGCCGCTGGCCGCCGGACAGGTTGCGCGGCAGGCCGCCGCGCAGGCTCGCGAGATCGAACTGCCGGATCAGGGCGTCGACGCGCTGTGCGTGCCCGGCATCCGCGCGCTGGCCGAGGCGGCGCAGGCCGAACTGCAGGTTCTGCTCCACCGTCATGTGCGGGAACAGCGCATAGTCCTGGAACACCATGCCCACCCGGCGCTCGCGGGCCGGCAGGTCGATGCCGCGCGGCGTGTCCAGCAGCGCCTGCCCGCCGACCCGCACCCGGCCGCGCGCCTGCGGCAGCAGGCCGGCGATGGCCTGCAGCACGGTCGACTTGCCGGAGCCCGACGGCCCGATCAATGCGGTGCGCTGCGACGCGGCGCTGAAATCGACGTCCAGCTCGAAGCTGCGGTCGGTCGAATGCAGCGTGAGTCGCAGCTGGACTTCGAGCGCGGCCATCTCAATGCCTCGCCTGCAGCAGCCGGCCCGAGGCCACGAGCACCACGATGCAGACCAGCGAGATCACCAGGGTCAGCCACAGGGCCTGGCTGTCGTTGCCCGCCTGCACCGCCTCGTAGACGGCGATCGACAGGGTCTGGGTCTTGCCGGGCAGGTTGCCGGCGATCATCAGCGTGGCGCCGAACTCGCCCATGGCACGGGCGAAAGCCAGCATCACGCCGGCCGCGATGCCGCGCATGGCCAGCGGCAGCGACACCCGCAGGAAGACCTCGAGCTCGCCGGCGCCGAGGGTTCGCGCGGCATTGGCGAAGCGGCCGTCGACTTCCTCGAAGGCGGCCCGCGCCCCCTTGTAGACCAGCGGCAGCGAGACCACCGAGGCCGCGATGACCGCGCCCTGCCAGGTGAAGATCAGGTTGATGCCGAACCAGCGGTCGAGGTACTGGCCGAAGACGCCGTTGCGGCCGATCAGCACGATCAGGTAGTAGCCGATCACCGTCGGCGGCAGCACCATCGGCAGCATCAGCAGCGAGTCGACGATGCTGCGGCCGGGGAAGGGCCGGCGCGCCAGCCACCACCCCAGCGCGATGCCGATGGCCGCGGCGATGAGCGTGGCGAACAGTGCGACCTTGAGCGTCAGCCAGAGCGGGACGAACAGGGTGGGCACGTGCTGCCTGGCGCCGCGTCAGGGCTTCGAGAAGCCGTGGCGCTGGAGGATCTCCTGGCCTGGCGCGCTGCGCACGAAGGCGATGAACTCGCCGGCCAGGGCGGCGTTCTTGCTGCCGGCGATCTGCGCGATCGGATAGGTCACGGGCGTGGTGGTCGGGATCGTCAGCACGATGCGGGTCTTCTCGGGCTCGATCAGCGCGTCGGTGCGGTAGACGAAGCCGGCATCGACCTCGCCGCGGGCCACGTAGTTGAGCACCTGGCGCACGCTCTCGCCGTAGATCCAGCGCGATTGCAGCGGCGCCGTGAGGCCGGCCTTGTCGATCGCCTCCATGGTGTAGCGCCCGACCGGGACCGTCGCCGGCGTGCCGGTCGAGATGCGCTGGAACGACGGGTTCGCCAGCGCGCCCAGCTGCTTCGGCGCCTGGGTCGAAGCCGCGGGCACGATCAGCACCAGCGTGTTGGCCGCGAAGTCGACCCGCGTCGCCGGCGCGATCAGGTTGGCGCTGGCGGCGCGGTTCATGGTCTCCTGGTCGGCGGAGGCGAACACGTCGACCGGCGCGCCCTGCTGGATCTGGGCCAACAGGGGACCGGATGCGGCGAAATTGAAGGTGAGCCTGGCACCCGGCCGGGCCTGCTCGAAGGCCTTGCCGGCCGCCTGGAAGGCGTTCGTCAGGCTGGCGGCGGCGGAGACGACCAGTTCCTGCGCGCTGCAGGCAGCGCTGCCGAGCAACAGCGTCGCGACCAGGGCCGCGCTGCGAAGCCTCGGGAAAATCGTCATGGCCGGTTCCTCTCGATCGCTATTCAATTTGGGAATAGCGATGATAGCAACCCTTCGAGGCACGCATTTGTCGGCCCGCGGCCAGCCGCAGTTCCGCCGCACGCCCCCGGCGCACCGACGCCGGCGCCCCGGTCCGAAATGCCCCCCGCCTCATCCGGCGACGCGGCACAATGGCACGCACCCGCCGGCGACCGCGCCGCACCCCCTGGCCCGCGCCATAGGACTTCGACATGAAACGTCTTGCCTGGATGGTCTTGCTGCCCGCGCTGCTGTCGGCCTGCGCCTCGGGATCCACCCAGGGCGCCGGCTCGGTGCAACCCACGCTGCCGGCTGCCGAAGTCCCCAAGGCCAAGGCGGACATCCTCGCCATGCGCGACCGCACGCTCGCGGAGCTCTTCGCGCAAAAGCCGCAGGCCCGCGAGGAGGTGGGCAAGGCGGTCGGCTACGCGGTCTTCGATTCCTCGCAGATCAACGTCGTTCTCTTCGTCGGGGCGCGCGGCACCGGCGTACTGGTCGACAACGCGACGCAGGCCAACACCTTCATGATCGCAACCCGCGCCGGGACCGGGCCGGGCATCGGCTACAAGGATTTCCGGCAGGTGATGGTGTTCAAGAACCGCGAAGTGTTCGACCAGTTCCGCAAGCTGGGCGCCGACGTCGCCGCCTCGGCCGACGCCACCATGAAGCTGAACACGGCGGGCGCGTCGGCCGACCTGTCGACCTCCTTCAACCCCTTCGTCTCGACCTACCAGTTCACCGACAAGGGCGTCCTGCTGCAGGCCAACTGGGGCGGCGCCGCCTTCGTGCCCTACGCGCAGTTGAATCAGCCCTGACGCGGCGCCAGCCGGCCCTCAGGCGTCGACCTTGACCTTGCCGTCGCGCACCACGCGCGCCCACTTGTCGATCTCGCTCGAGATGAACTTCGCGAACTTGTCGCGCGAACCGCCGCCGTCCTCGGCGCCGTAGGTGTCGAGGCGCTCCTGCACGTCGGGCATCGCCAGCACCGTGTTGACGTCGCGGTTGATCTTGTCGGCGATCGCCGCCGGCAGCTTGCCGGGGCCGGCGAGCCCGTACCAGGTGGTGGCTTCGAAGCCCTCGAAACCCTGCTCCTGCATGGTCGGGATGCCGGGATGGCCCTTGGCGCGCTTGAGCCGCGTCTGCGCCACGCCGATCACCTTGCCGCTCTTCACGTGCGGGGTCGCGGCGGTCATGGTCTCGAAGCTGTACTGGATCTGGCTGCCCATCAGGTCGGCCAGCAACGGCCCGCTGCCCTTGTAGGGCACGTGCATCGCATCGACCTTGGCCTGCAGCTTGAACATCTCCAGCGCCAGATGCTGCGCCGAGCCGGCACCGGCCGAGCCGAAGCTCACCTTGCCGGGCTCCGCGGCGCACAGGGCGACGATGTCCTTCACCGTCACCGCCTTCTGCGTCGGGCTGGCGATCAGCAGGTTGGGCGTGACGCCGACCAGCACGATCGGCACGAAGTCGCGCTGCACGTCGTAGCGCAGCTTGGGCTGCAGGCTGGGCGCCAGCGCGTGGCTGTTGATGTGCGCCATCAGCAGCGTGCTGCCGTCGCTCGGCTGCGTCGACACGTACTCGGCGGCCAGCACGCCCGCGACGCCGCCCTTGTTCTCGACGATGACCGTCTGGTTCCACATCACGGACAGCTTCTGCGCCACCACCCGGGCCAGCGCGTCGGTGCCGCCGCCCGGCGGGAAGCCGACCACGATGCGCACCGGGCCGGTGGGCCATTCCTGGGCGAACACGCTGGGCACGCCCAGGGCCGCCGCAGCGGCGCCCGCGGCCTGGATGAAGGAACGTCTTTGCATGGTGTCTCCGTTGTTTTGAGTGACGTGCCGGCGCTCAGGCGGCCTTCTGCAGCGCGGCCGGCGCCGCGTGGCCGGCGAAGTAGTCCATCGACGCCTGCACGCCGCTGCCGGCGAGCTTCACGCCCGAGAGCTTCAGGCCCATCTCGACGCCGGCGACCATCGCGACCAGCGTCAGGTCGTTGCTGTCGCCGAGGTGGCCCATGCGGAACATGCGGCCCTTGAGCTTGCCCAGCCCGGTGCCGAGCGACAGGTCGAAGCGATGATGGATGAGGCGGCGCACCGCATCGGCGTCGACGCCCTCGGGCGTGATCACGCCGGTGAGCACCGGCGAGTACACGGCCGGGTCGGCGCACTGGATCGGCAGGCCCCATGCGTTGACCGCGGCGCGCACGCCCGCGGCCCAGCGCTGGTGGCGCGCGAAGACGTTGTCGAGCCCTTCGCCGAGGAGCATGTCCAGCGATTCCGACAGGCCGTAGAGCAGGTTGGTGTTGGGCGTGTAGGGCCAGTAGCCGTCCTTGTTCATCTCGACGATCTCGTCCCAGGCCCAGAACGAGCGCGGCAGCCTGGC
Organism: Variovorax davisae; assembly: GCF_030316845.1. Taxonomy (GTDB): domain Bacteria; phylum Pseudomonadota; class Gammaproteobacteria; order Burkholderiales; family Burkholderiaceae_C; genus Variovorax; species Variovorax davisae. Next base: position 122,475 of record NZ_JASZYS010000014.1, on the reverse strand, counting down.
GCTCTTCATCGCTTCGAGCGCCCGCGGCGAGATCGCGTTGAAGCTGATGCCAGGCGGCAGCATCAAGCCCTTCTGCGAGCCGCTGATGGTCACGTCCACGCCCCATTCGTCGTGGCGGAAGTCGGCGCTCGCCAGGCCGGAGATGCTGTCGACCATCAGCAGCGCAGGGTGGCCCGCCGCATCGATGGCGCGGCGCACCGCGGCGATGTCGGAGGTGACGCCGGTCGAAGTCTCGTTGTGCACCACGCACACGGCCTTGATCTTCTTCTCGGTGTCCTTGCGCAGGCGCGCTTCGATCAGGTCGGCCTGCACGCCGCGGCGCCAGCCCGCTGCCTGCGGGAGCTGCGTATCGGCGCCGCCATAGGCGAGGAACTCGGTCGAGATGCCCAGGCGCGCGGCCATCTTCTGCCAGAGCGAGGCGAAGTGGCCGGTCTCGAACATCAGCACGTGGTCGCCCGGGCTCAGCGTGTTCGACAGCGCGGCCTCCCACGCCCCGGTGCCCGAGGCCGGATAGATGACGACCGGATGCTGCGTCTTGAAGACCTGCCGGATGCCGGCCAGCACCTTGCGGCCGAGCGCGCCGAACTCGGGCCCGCGATGGTCGATGGTGGGCAGGCTCATCGCGCGCAGGATGCGGTCGGGCACCGGGCTCGGGCCGGGGATCTGCAGGAAGTGCCTGCCGGTGGGATGGGCGTCGAGTTGAAGCATGGACTGTCCTTTCCTTTCCAGTTTTGCATGCAAAACACAAAAATTCATGATCGTTATCCCCTACGCACAATGATTGATGCATCGTAAATTTGCATTCAAAATGCATCTCAGAGGAAATGAAGCCATGGCTGAAGTGATCGAAATCTCGCGCCTTGCGCTGCATGACCAGGTTGCGTCGCGCTTGCGCACGATGCTGATCGAAGGGCAGATCGCACCCGGCGCCAAGCTCAACGAGCGCGCGCTGTGCGAGCAGCTGCGGGTCTCGCGCACGCCGCTGCGCGAGGCCATCAAGCTGCTGGCGGCCGAGGGGCTGGTCGACCTGCTGCCCAATCGCGGCGCGGTGGCCGTCAAGCTGACCGAGGCCGACGTGGTCAACACCTTCGAGCTGCTGTCGATGCTCGAAGCGATGTCGGGCGAGCTGGCGGCGCAGCGCATCACCGACGGCGAGCTGGCCGAACTGCGCGCGCTGCACTACGAGATGATGGCCTGCTTCGCGCGCCGCGACCTCTCCGGCTACTACCGCATCAACGCCCGCATCCACGCCGCCATCAACGACGCGGCCAAGAACCCGGTGCTGACCAGCACCTACCGCGCCGTCAATGCGCGCGTGCAGTCGCTGCGCTTTCGCACCAACCAGAACGAGGCCAAGTGGGCCGGCGCGGTGGCCGAGCACGAGCGAATGATCGAAGCCCTGAGCGCGCGCGACCCCGCCGCGATGCGGCAGGTGCTGCTCGAGCACCTGAACCGCAAGCGCGACACCGTGCTGGAGCTCCTGCGCGCCGGCGAAATCTATCCACGGGCCCCAGCGGCCAAGACCTGAAGTCCACCCCATGCGCATCGAGCCCGCCAGCCATCTGCAGCCAGCCGGTACCGTCCTGCCCCCCAACGAAACCTGCGCGCTGCTGGCCAGGCGCCTGGCGGCCGAGACCCAGGGCGAAGTGCTCTTCGACGACGCATCGCGCGGCCGCTATGCGACCGATGCGTCGATCTACCAGATCGTGCCGGTCGGCGTGCTGGTGCCGAAGTCCGAGCGCGACATCGCGACGGCCATCGATGTGGCGCGCGATCTCAAGGTGCCGGTGCTGGCACGCGGCGGCGGCACCAGCCAGTGCGGCCAGACGACCGGCGCGGCGCTGGTGATCGACAACAGCAAGCACTTCCGGCGCTTGCTGGATCTCGATCTCGAGCGCCGCACCGTCACGGTGGAGCCGGGCATCGTGCTCGACCACCTCAACGCGCAGCTCAAGCCGCACGGGCTGTGGTTTCCGGTCGACGTGTCGACCAGCGCGCAGGCCACGCTCGGCGGCATGGCGGGCAACAACTCCTGCGGCTCGCGCTCCATCGCCTACGGCAACATGGTGCACAACGTGGCCGGCGCCAGCGCCTGGCTGTCCGACGGCGAACTGGTCGACTTCGGCCCGGTCTCGAACCTGGGTGCGAGGGCCAGCGACATCGCGCTGCATGTGCGGCAGCTGGTGCTTCAGCACCGCAGCGAGATCCATGCGCGCTGGCCCAAGGTGATGCGCCGGGTCGGCGGCTACAACCTCGACATCTTCGACAACCAGAGCGAGAAGCCCTACACGGCGGACGGCAGCGTCAACCTGGCGCACCTGCTCATCGGCGCCGAAGGCACGCTGGCCTACACCCGCAGCCTGACGCTCAAGCTCGCTGACCTGCCGCGCGCGAAGGTGCTCGGCGTCGTCAACTTCCCGAGCTTTCGCGCCGCCATGGAGGCGGCGCAGCACATCGTCAAGCTCGGCCCCACCGCGGTCGAGCTGGTCGATCGCACGATGTTCGAGCTGAGCCTCGCCAACCCCGCCTTCAGGCCGACCGTCGAGACCGCGCTGATCGGCCGGCCCGCCGCCATCCTGCTGGTCGAGTTCTCGGGCGGCGACAAGGCGTCGCTGCTGCCGAGGCTGAAGGACCTGGTGGACCTGATGGGCGAGCTCGGCCTGCCCGGCAGCGTGGTCGAGATGCGCGAGGACGCGCCGCAGAAGAACCTGTGGGAAGTCCGCAAGGCCGGCCTCAACATCATGATGAGCCTCAAGGGCGACGGCAAGCCGGTGAGCTTCATCGAGGACTGCGCGGTGCCGCTCGAGCACCTGGCGGACTACACCGACGGGCTCACCGAAGTGTTCGCCAGGCACGGCAGCCGCGGCACCTGGTATGCCCACGCCTCGGTCGGCACGCTGCACGTGCGGCCCATCCTGGACATGCGCACCGACGGTGCATCCAAGATGCGCGCCATCGCCGAGGAAGCGGGCGCGCTGGTGCGCAAGTACAAGGGCGCCTTCAGCGGCGAGCACGGCGACGGCCTGTGCCGCGGCGAGTGGATCGAATGGCAGTTCGGCCCGGCCCTCAACGAGGCCTTCCGCGCCATCAAGCAGAAGCTCGACCCGATCCATCTCTTCAACCCCGGCAAGATCATCGATCCGCCGAAGATGGACGACGGCGCGCTGTTCCGCTTCGCGCCGGCGACGGCCCCCAAGCCCTACCGGCGCATCCCGCTCACGCCGGTGCTCGACTGGTCCGCATGGAACGTGCAGGCCGATCCGGTGACGGAAGCGACCACCGCGCCGGGCACCGGCGGCGACCTCACGGGCGGCTTCGCCAAGGCCGTCGAGATGTGCAACAACAACGGCCATTGCCGCAAATTCGACGCCGGCACCATGTGCCCGAGCTACCGGGTGACGCGCGACGAGCAGCACCTGACGCGCGGTCGCGCCAACACGCTGCGCCTGGCGATCTCGGGCCAGCTCGGCCCCGACGCCTTCACCAGCGAGGCCATGCACGAGACGATGGACCTGTGCGTCGGCTGCAAGGGGTGCAAGCGCGACTGCCCGACGGGCGTCGACATGGCGAAGATGAAGATCGAGTTCCTGGCGCACTACAAGAAGAAGCACGGCCACACGCTCAAGGACAAGCTGATCGCCCGCCTGCCGGACTATGCCCACCTGGCCAGCCGGGTGCCGGGGCTGCTCAACCTGCGCAACAGCGTGCCCGGCGCGCGCTGGCTGGGCGAGAAAATGCTGGGTCTTTCAGCCCGGCGCTCGCTGCCCGCGTGGCGCAGCGACACCTTCTGGCGGGCCGGCGACCCATCGATGTTCGCGAGCCGCGAGCAGGCCCTCGCCGCCGCGCGAAGCGGACAGAAGGTGGCGGTGCTTTTCGTCGACACCTTCAACGGCAACTTCGAAAGCCAGAACGCCTGGGCCGCCGCGCGCGTGCTCAGGTCCGCCGGCTACCTGCTGCACACGGTGCGAAAGGACGGCGGCCATCACTGCTGCGGCCGCACCTACCTCGCCAGCGGCATGGTGGACGAGGCCAGGGCCAGGGCCGGTGCGCTGATCGATGCGCTGCTGCCGCTGGCCGAAGCCGGCATCGCGATCGTCGGCCTCGAGCCCTCGTGCCTGCTGACCTTGCGCGACGAGACGCTGGTCATGGGCCTCGGGGCCAAGGCCGAGACGGTGGCGGGCCAGGCCCTGCTGTTCGAGGAGTTCATCGCGCGTGAGGTGAAGGCGGGCCGGTTCCAGCTGGCGCTCAAGGCGGTGGACAAGCCGATCCTGCTGCATGGCCACTGCCACCAGAAGGCCTTCGGCGCGGTGAGCCCGATCCTCGACGTGCTGGGGCTGATTCCCGGCGCCAGGCCGGAGTTGATCGAGAGTTCCTGCTGCGGCATGGCCGGGAGCTTCGGCTACGAGGCGGCCCATTACGAGATCTCGATGCAGATGGCGGAAGCCAGCCTGCTGCCGGCGCTGCGCCGTCGGCCCGACGCGATCGTGGTGGCCGACGGCACCAGCTGCCGGCACCAGATCGCCGACGGCGCGCAGCGCGAGGCGGTCCACGTCGCGGTGCTGCTCGACCGGCAGCTGGCGACACCGGCATCGCCCTAGTCGATCCAGGGTCCGCCCAGCATCGCCTGGATGTAGGCGGCGACCTTGACCAGGTCTTCATCGGACAAGGGAATCGGGGGCGCGTCGACCAGGTGCTCGGCCACCATGTGCAGCTTGGCCGATGCGTTGGGCTGCTCCTGGAGCAGGACCGCGAGGGCCGCGGTCTGGGCGACAGCCCTCAGCTCGAGCGATCGCAGCCGTGCGTTGAAATCTTCCGCATCCATTTCGTCCATCCTTCGAGAGTCCGGGGTGAGACCCGATTCTGCTTCGGATCGGGCGGCCCGGTCATGGCCCGGCGACGCCGCGCGAAAAGGCCTTGCACCGGACTTTGTTGCAGGGAAGAATGCAAGCGGGAAGTCCTCAAGGAGATGCCATGAAAGCACTGACCCTTCCGGGACGCGCGGCCCTGATCGCCACCTGCGCACTCGCCATCGGCATGGCCTGGGGCACGGGCCGCGCAGCCGAAGTCGCCATGGTCAACGGCGAACAATGGACAGGCTCGAGCGAGGCCGTCAAGAAAGCCTACCTGGTCGGTGTCGCCAACATGGTCCAGGTCGAGCGCGCCTACCACGGCGCGACGCCGCCCTCGGACGCCCAGAGCATCGTGCCGCGCATGGCCAAGGGGATGCAGGGCCAGACCCTCGACAGCGTGCGCGACGGCGTCGACCGCTGGTATGCCGCCAACCCGACCAAGCTGAAGCGCCCGGTGCTGGACGTCATCTGGTTCGAGATGACCGTGCCCGGACTGCAAAAGAAATGATGGAGGCCCTCATGAAATCGCTTGCATGGATGGCGGGCATCGCCAGCGTGACGCTCCTCGTGGGCTGCACCAACATGACCCCGCAGCAACAGGGAACGATGAGCGGTGCCGCCCTCGGTGCCGCGGCGGGCGCCGGGATCGCGGCGATCGCCGGCGGCGACGGTTGGACGGGGGCCGCGATCGGCGGCATCGCCGGCGGCATTGCCGGCAACATCAAGGGCGGCCGCCAGCAGCAGCAGGGGTGGTGACCGGGCAGCGGGTGCGCGCGCCGCGGCTCGCCATGATCCCCCTGAATTTCGTGCCCTTCTCGCTGATCGGCCTGTCCTTGGCCATCTTCCTTGGCTTTCGTTGCGTGCCGCGCTTCGATGCGCGGTGGCTGCTGCGGTTCACGTGGAACCGCGCGGCCACGCGCTGCGACCGCGACGCCGACCTGCTGATGGCCGGCGTCGGCGTGCGCTGCTAGACCACGGCGCACGGCATGCTCCTCCCCCTGGCGGCCTACGGTCCGACCTTCGTGGTCGTGAGTTCGGTGCTGCTCTACATCTCGCGCGGGGCGATGACGAGGCCGCGCTCGCACGGCTTCTATCGCTTCTTCGCCTGGGAGTGCATCCTGGGACTGATCTGGATCAACCTGCCGGTCTGGGGTGCGGACCCGCTGGCGCTGCCTCAGCGGGTGGCGATGGTGCTGTTCATGGCCTCGGTCTGGCTGCCGGTGCATGCCTTCCGCCTGTTGCGGCGCCACGGCCATCCGGGCGAGGCGCGGCAGGACGAGGCGCTGATCGGATTCGAGAAGACGACCGCGCTCGTGACGGCCGGCGCCTTCCGCTACATCCGCCATCCGATGTACACGTCCCTGATCTGCCTGGCCTGGGGCATCTTCCTGCAGCAGTTCACCTGGCTGGGGTTGGCGCTGGTGATGGCGGCGACGCTGCTGCTGTTCGTCACCGCGCTGCGCGAAGAACAGGAATGCCTCGCGCATTTCGGCCAGGCGTACCGGGACTACATGCGCCGCACGCGCCGCTTCCTGCCCTTCCTGTTGTAGCCGGCCCTCATGCGCCCTCGGTCTGCGCGTCGGGCCCGGCGTCCTGCAGGCAGGCATTGCGCAACGGCCCCGGGCACTGCTCGCGGAAGTCCGCGAAGCCGAAGGCGCTCACCGCCAGCGTGGCGGCCAGCAGCAACAGCCAGGCGGTCGCCGCGAGTTTCGCCAGTCAGGGGTCGGCCATGCACGCCGGCGGAATCTGCAGGTGAGGCGGCCCTCGGCGATTCAGGCCAGCAGCAGTCCCAGCACGTGCTCGTCGACGTAGTGCGATTGGTCGCTTCGCTTGTAGAAGTCGCGCAGCGTGCCTTCGTGGACGAAGCCGAGCTGGCGGTAGAAGCGCAGCGCCTGCGTGTTGTCGCTCTCGGCGTACAGCTCGACGCGGCGGATGCCTTCGGCGCGCAGCTGCGCGATCGCGTCCTCCATCATGGCCCGGCCGATGCCTGCGCCATGCCGGCGCGGGTCCACGGCCAGAGTGCCGAGCAGAGCCACGTGGCGCACCCGGCCCGGGTAGCGCGTGGTCTTGTAGAAGCCGGCGATCCCGCCGTCGACCTCCCAGACGAAGAAGCTGCCGCTCGCCAGCAACTCGGCATAGACCGCCTCGAAATCTTCGAAGGGCATCGGGTCATAGGTCAGGAACGGAACCACCTTCTCGTGGCTGTAGATCGAGAACACGTGGCGGATGTCTTCGAGTCGGGCGAGGCGTCGCATGGTGGTGGTGTGGCGTCGGCAAGGGCGGCCGAAGTGTAGTCGCGCGCCGGGGCTATGCTCGGGTCCGAATGCCCTTCCATTTCGCGCCACGGCGACTTCTTCCGGTCGCCGTTTTCCTGCTGGCCTTGGCCGCGCCGTTCGCCGCCGGGGCCGCTTCGCTGTGCCTCGACACCGCCCTGCAGTCCGCCCCGCCAGCCCGGGCGCTGGCGATGGCGGCCGCGGCCGAGCGCGAGCACCGGGCCTTCGGCGGCCAGGCCATGGATGCCGAAGGCCGGCTCACCGATTCGGGCCTGTCGGAGGCCGAGGACGTGCGCGCCGGTGCACTGGCCGCCGCACCCTGGGAGCGGGTGCTCGGCTATTGGGGCGCCGTCGATCCGCTGCAAGGCCGTCTGCCCTACCTCGTGCGCTTCGGCGCGCTGCGCCCGGCCGATCGGCAGCTCCTGCGGCAGGCGCTGAACCAGGCCACGGCCGCCCGCCTGCAAGGCCTGGGCGTCGGCCCCGACCAGGGCCTCGAATCGCACGAGCTGCGCGCCGCGCTCGCCGCGATCGATCGGGTCGCGGTGATCGACACTCCCTGGTCGGCGGCCTTCGTGAGCTGGCTCGCGCGCCAGGCCGGACTGGGCGCGGACGAGTTCCAGTTCTCCGAGGCCCATGCCGACTACGCGGGCGCAGCCTGGCAGGCCGGCAGCGCCGAGGCGGCCGGCCGTCCGACCGCCTACGCGATGCGTGCCTGCGACATCACGCGCACACCGCCGCGCGTCGGCGACCTGGCCTGCCAGGCGCGCGGCACCGGTGCCGGGCTCGACAGCTTCGAGAAGATCGGCGAGGCGCTGGCGGCTCGCCGCAGCGGCGGCGGCGCCTTGCCGATGCACTGCGATGTGGTGGTGGCGGTCGATGCCCTGGGCTTCGATGCCATCGGTGGCAACGTGCTGCAGTCCGTCACCTTGCGACGGCTGGCCTTTGCGCCGGGAACCCGGCGGCTCGATCCCAGCTACCTCGGCGACGGCTGCGGTGCGGGCACGGCCGATTGCGTCGACCGCCACATGAGCCGTCAGCCCTGGTCGTTGCTGCTGCAGTGGCGCTGAGCCGCGCCGGGCTCAGCGCCAGACCGTCTCGTGCTTCAGGACCAGCGGGTCCAGGCGCTCGTCGATCTGCCGCTCGAGCGAATCGCGATCGCCCGCGGCCACGCCGGCGACCGCGACCTTGACCAGGCTGCCGTGCAGCGCATGGGCGCCGACCTCGACCGTGAGTTCGCGACCGCCGTGCTGCAGGTCCGACAACAGGCGCAGCGCCACGCGCTGCGCCGCCTGCCACCGCAGCGCGGGCTTGAAGACCTTGCCCACCGCGGTCAGCGGCAGGGCCTCGACGAACAGCACCTCGACTGGCAGCGCCGCGCGTTCCGGCGTGTCGGCGGCCACGAAGGCGAGCAGGTCGGCCGCTTCGACCGCCGCGCCGGGCTTCAACTGCACGAAGGCGATCGGCAGCTCGCCCGCATAGACGTCCGGCTGGCCGACCACGCTGGCCTGCGCCACCGCGGGATGCCGGAAGAAGACCTCCTCGATCGCCATCGGGTCGATGTTGTGGCCGCCGCGGATGATCAGGTCCTTGGCGCGGCCGGTGATCCAGAGGTAGCCTTCGGCGTCGAGGCGGCCGAGGTCGCCGGAGTTCACCCAGCCGGGCGCGACGAAGGCTTCGCGGTTGTGGCTGTCGCTCAGGTAGCCGCCGAACACGCCGGGGCCACTCATCGCCACGACCCCGCTCTCGCCCACCGCGCAGTCGCGCGTCGCACGCCCCTCGGCATCGACCTCGACGATCCGCACCCGGCTGTACGGCACCGGGTGGCCGACCGAGCCCAGGCGGATCGGCCGGTCGCGGTAGGCCAGGGTGTGGACGCTCGAGGTCTCGGTCATGCCGTAGACCTCGATCACCGGCACCTCGAAGCGCTGCGCGTAGGCCCGGCCGATCGGCACCGGGATCGCCGAGCCGCCGCCCGAGCAGATCCGGATGCTCGAGACGTCGGCGCCGTCGATCGGCACGTTGAGCGCGGCGCCGAGCACGGTCGGAACCCCGCCGAACACTTCGGGCCGAAAGCGTTCGACCAGCCGCCAGACATTGCGCACGGCGACCGGGTTGCGCCAGCCCGACGGCGACAGCACGACGATCGTGCCGCCGGCGCTCAGCTGCGCCAGGCCTTGCGTCAGCGCGCCGCCCACATGGAAGAGAGGCAGGCCGAACAGCAGCGGCGTGCCGGCACGCACGTGCAGCATCAGGCCCACGGCCCAGGCCTGGTACACCTGGTTGCCGTGCGTATGGCGCACCAGCTTCGGCATGCCGGTGGTGCCGCCGGTGTGGAAGTAGGCGGCGGTGTCGCCGGCCGCGATGTGCCGGCCGCCGAGCAGCCGGTCGGCCGGCTGCCGCTCCACCAGCGCGTCGAAGCTGTGGACGGCGCGTGCCGCGTCGCCCTGGCCGCCGACCACGACGATCGCCTTCAGGTCCGGCAACTGGTCGCGGATGCGTTCGACCTTGGCCCAGATGTCGGTGCCGGGCACGGGGCCGAGCGCCACCAGCACCTTCGTCTTCGCGGCCCGCAGGATCTCGGCGATCTGGCCGGCCTCGAGCAGCGGATTGACCGGATTCGCGATGCCCGCCGCTTCGGCGCCGAACAGGCAGAAGAAGCTCTGCGGAACCAGCGGCAGCAGCAGGCTGACGACGTCGCCGGGGCCGACGCCCAGTTCGGTGAACAGGTTCGCGGCCTGCGTCACGCGGCCGATGAACTGACGGTGGCTGATGCGCAGCGGCGCTTCGTCGGGCTCCGCCTCGCGCAGGAACACGATCGCATCGGCGTCGGGGTCGCAGGCCGCGCCGCGCTGCAGGGCCTGGTAGGTGCTCTGTGCGGCGATCCGCTCGGCGTAGGGCGTGGCCTCGAAGGCCCGCAGCTGGGCGTCGGTCGCGAAGACCGGCCATTCGTCGCCGATCAGCCGATCCAGGGGATGCGCGGTGGTCATGGGGTCTCCTGTGGGCGCCGGCCGTCGCGAGGCGCAGCGGCTACGGCATTGACGTGGTCGGGCTGCAGCACCTTGGCCGGGTGCGACGCCGTGACGTGGCCCATGAAGGGCGGCATGATCGCGTAGCCGAGCAGCGTCTGCAGGCGCGGCGACATGCCGCGCACCAGCGTCGGCGGGAGGCCGAGGTAGAAGTTCTCCTGGGTGCGCGCCCAGGGTTCGCAATACTGGTTCGAGAACGCCAGCCGCGGCGCCGCACTGCGATTGGCGCCGCCGCGGTGCATCAGCGTGCCATGGAAGAAGATGCAGGCGCCCGCCGGCACGACCATCGGCACCAGCAGCCGCTCCAGCGAGGGCGGCATCGGCGCATCGGCATCGCGGCCGTCGTAGGCGCCGATGATCCGGGCGTCGCTCCACCGGTGGCTGCCGGGGATGAGTTCGGTGCCGCCGTTCTCGGCCGTGAACGCATCGACCGCGACGATCGTGCTGAAGCTGATGGAGGGCCGCGGGCGTGGCACCGGATAGAACGAATCGTCGTAGTGGATCGGCTGCGGCGTCTCGCCGGGATGGATGCAGATCGCCTGGCTCGCCGTCAGCAGGTAGCCCGGCGCCAGCAGCCGGTCGAGCAGCGCCAGCACGCGCTGGTCTTCGGCGATGTCCTCGAAGCAGCGGCCCCGGCCGACCAGTGTGTAGACCCGCTCCGTGCGCACGCCCTCGAAGCTGTTGCGTCCGGTGTGGCTGCCCAGATGCGGCGCGAGGCCCGCGCGGACCCGCTGGAGATCTTCTGCCCGCAGGAAGTCGGGGATGACGGTGTAGCCCTGGGCGTCGAGTTCGGCCAGCTGGCGCTGCACGCCGATGGCGCTGTCCCGGCGGTCTGGCGCCTGGTCCGTCAGTGTGGTCATGAAGATCCTCGGGATGCCGGTCGCGCGCAGCGTAGCCCGGAAAGCCGGCCCGGACAACCAAGAGGAACCCCGAGGCCGGCGGCGGCAGCCTTCACAATCGGCGGGCCGATTTTCTTGCCGCGACCCATGCTCACCCTGACCCGAATGACGATCCAGCGCGCCCGCAAGGAGCGCTTGCCCCAGGTCGCCGGGAGCCTGACCTTCACCACCCTGCTGTCCATCGTGCCCTTGCTGGCGGCGAGCTTCGCGCTCTTCACGCACTTCCCGGTCTTCCGGCGCTTCAGGGATGCGATCCAGGAGTTCCTGCTGAGCCGGCTGCTGCCGGCCGATATCGCGCGCACGGTCCTGAAGTACCTGAACCAGTTCGCCGCCAACGCCAGCGGGCTGACCTGGGTCGGCTCGCTGCTGCTGCTGTGCACGGCGGTCGCGATGCTGCTCACCGTGGAGAACGCCCTGAACCAGATGTGGGAGGTGCGGCGCAACCGGCCGTTCTTCAGGCGGGTCGGCCTGTACCTGCTGATGCTGGCGGTCGGGCCCCCGGTGCTGGGCCTGAGCCTGTGGGCAACGTCCCACGTGCTGGGCGCCTCCCTGGGCTGGATCGGCGCGCTGCCGGCTTCGCTCGCCTTCGTGCTCGACCTCGGGCCGCTGCTGCTCGTGCTGGCCGCGCTGACAAGCATGTACTACCTGGTCCCGAACACCCGGGTGCGCCTGCGCGATGCCCTCGCGGGCGGCCTGATCGCCAGCCTGGCCTTCGAACTCGGCAAGCGCGGCTTCGCCGGCTACCTCGCCAAGGTGCCGACCTACAAGGCGGTCTACGGGACCTTCGCGGCGTTTCCGATGTTCCTGCTCTGGGTGTATTTCTCGTGGCTGGTGACGCTGGTCGCGGCCATGATCGCGGCCAACATGGGGCGTGCGCGGCGCGGTGGCAAAGGCGGGGCGCGAGTTCATAAGTGAAGCCTATGAAGTGGCATGAAAGCGCGTTGATCGGCTAGATGCCACAGCTCTAGCATCGACGATGGTTCCACGAACGATCCGTCCACCGCTGCCATGAAGACCTCCATCGCAACTTCCGCTTCGCTGCCTTCACGCCGAAGGGCGTCAACCTCGACGCGCCCATGAGCCGGGCGTCGCGGGCCCCAGGTCTTCTGGGCGTACTCGGTGGCATGGGGCCGCTCGCCACCATCGACTTCCTGCAGAAGCTGCTGGCGGCGACGCCAGCCGAGACGGACCAGGAGCACGTGCCCGTCGTCACCGCATCGGTGCCGCAAATCCCCGACCGTGCCGCCGCGTTCCGGGGCGGGGGCGCGTCGCCGCTGCCCGCGATGATCGAGTGCGGACAACGCCTGATCGACGCGGGCGTCAGCCTGATCGTCATGCCCTGCAATACGGCGCACCTCTGGTACGAGCCGCTCCAGGAGGCGTTGGCGATACCGATGATTCATCTGGTGGATGCCGCCCTCGATGACGTCGCGGCATCGGTCGGAAGCAACGGCCGCGTCGGCTTGCTGGCGACCGATGCCACGATCGCCTCCGGGCTGTATCTGAACCGGCAGTCGAAAGCGGGACGCTCCTTGCAGTGGCTCCTGCCGACCGGCAGCGACATGGCGGACCTGGTCATGCCCGGCATCCACGCGGTCAAATCCGGGCATCGATCGCTCGGGGAACGGCTGCTTTCGAAGGCTGCCGCCGCGTTGGCGGGACGCGGCGCGCAAGCCGTGCTGCTCGGGTGCACTGAAATTCCGGTCGTTCTCAACAACCGGAATTCGCCCGTGCCGGTGGTGGATGCGACCGATTCGCTGGCGAGGCGCAGCGTCGCCTGGTCCGTCGACGCCCGCGCCGACCGGAGAACCGCTGCGTAGCAGCGGCTCAGGCCGCCGTCACGGTGCGGAAGGCCTTGATGAAATCCTCGACCGGCCCGGGTGACCGCAGGCCTTGGGGCAGCAGGGCCTTCACGTCGACGGCGACTTCGGGAAGGACTGTCCGCACGTGCAGCAAGGCGCTGCGCGACGCTCTTGCCGTGAAGGAGTCGAGGATGGCGGGACCGAATCCTTCCTCGGCCAGCACCATCGCGATGTGGTGCGTCTGAACCGTGATGTTGGCGCGTGGCGCGACGCCCAGCCGCGCCCACTGCTCCGCCAGCATCGTGCCGATGGGGTCGCGCTCGTCGATGCGGATGAACGGGGTCCGCAGCACCTCCTCCAGCGCCACCGTGCTTCGCTTGTCCGCACCAGGCGTTGCCAGCCTGGAAACGCAGACCAGGCGCCCGGTCGCGATGGGCTCCTCCTGAACCGCGGGATGCGATTGGCCGCCATAGACGATGCCGACGTCGGCCTCCTGGAGCGCTATCGATTGCGTGATCTCGCGTGAATGCTGGACCCGGATCGAGACGTTCATGTCCGCATGGCGCTTGCGAAACAGCTTCAGTGCATCGGGAAGCGCCCGCACGGCCAGCGACGGAACGATCAGGATTCGAAGCCCGACCGCCTGATCATTTCCCAGCGCCACGGAGAGTCTTCGCACCGACTCCAGCTGCGTCATCAGCAGCTGGACTTCGGCGTACAGGGCGTGGGCCTGGTGGGTGGGCACCAGTTTGCGCCGCTGGCGCGTGAAGAGCGCGTACCCCAGCTGCAGCTCGGCATGCTGCAAGGTCTGGGTGACGGACGGCTGGGTGACGTGGAGCAGCTTGGCCGCACCGCCGACCGTACCGGCCAGCATGATGGCGTTGAATACTTCCAGGTGCTTGAGGCGCATGTCTGCTCGATTCGGCCGTCGGGCGCGCTCAGCCGCACGCGGCACGGATGGCCTCGGAGATCCGGCCCACGTCCGGTTCCACCCCGATGCCCGGCGCCTCGCCCAGGCTGGCGCGCCCGTCCTCGCGCAACTGCTGGAAGGCCGGGGCCACTTCCGTGCGCAGAGGGTTGTCGTTGGCATCCACCTCCAGCAGGCCGTCGCCGCCCGCCGCCGCCAGCAGGTGTGCCGAAGCCAGCAAGCCCACGCCGGCGCCCAGGTAGTGCGGGCAATAGCGCAACCCGGCGGCCTGGGCGCGTCGAATGACCGGCAGGCCGGCCGAGATGCCGCCCCACTTGGCGGCGTCGGGCTGCAGCACCGACAGCACGCCGGCCGCCAGCGCGGCGTCGAAGGCGTCATCGCCCGCGAGGTTTTCCCCCGCCGCCAGCGCCATCCCGGTGCTGGCCTTGAGCGCCTGCCATTCGCTCCAGGGACGGTCGGCGCGCAGGGGTTCTTCGAGCCAGCGCAGCGCGTAGGGCGCGAGCAGCGGTGCCATGCGCTGCGCCTCGGCCAAGGTCCAGCTCTGGTTGGCGTCCACCATCAGCTCGGCATCGTCGCCCAGCGAGCGCCGCATCGCATCGAGGTTGGCGAGGTCGCGCTGCTGCCCGAAGCCGATCTTGAGCTTGAAGGCGCGGTAGCCCTCGTCGCGCCGGCGCAGCGCCATCCGCTCGGGCTGGTCGGGATTGATCCCGCTCGCATAGACCGGGACGCTGCCGCGGGTGCCGCCCAGGTGCCGGTACAGGGGCTGGCCGGCGCGGCGCGCGCTCAGGTCCCACAGCGCCAGGTCGATGCCGGCGATCGTCTGCGCGATCGGCCCCGGCTCGCCCGACTGGATGGCCAGCACCGCCGTGCGTTCGGTGAGCGTCGCCCAGGCGTGCGCCGGCCCCGCGAACGGCTGGCCGAGCAGCAGCGGCGCCATCACCGTGTCCAGCAGGCGCGCCCGGTGCTCCGCGCCGCAGCCGGGGAAGTTGCACCAGATCTCGCCCCAGCCGACGGCGCCATCCACATCCTCCGCGCGCACGAACACGGCCGGCCTGTCGTGCATGACGCCGAAGGACGTGCGCACCGGCGTCGTCACCGGATAGCGGAAGACCAGCGCCTCGAGTCGGGCCAGGGTGAGGGCGTTGGCGGGCAGCGGGGGGATCCGGGTCATGGCTTGAGGTTCATTTCGACGTGGATCGCATCGCCACGATAGGTCACCTCGGCGAAGTAGATCACGCGGTCGGCTTCATCGCGGAACACGCGGCGCACCTCGGCCACCGGGGCGTTGACGGGCACGCCGAGCAGGTGGGCGACCTCCAGGTCGGCCGTGCCGATGGTCAGCACCTGGTGCGCGTGCGCGATGGTCACGCGCTTCATCGAGGCCAGCAGGGGGATCACGGTTTCGTCGCGGAAGCGCCTGGGGCTGCGGCGGAAGATGCGCTCGTCGAGATGGATGTTGATCACGCAGTACGGCTGGCCGTCGCGCGAGTGCACCCGGCGCATGAACACGTAGCGCTCGACCGGCGTGCCTTCGTCGGGACGCAGCGCGGGTGCGGTGGTCGACTCGTCGATGTTGACGATCTGCGGTTCGGTGTCGCGGTACATGCGGGCCAGCTCGTCGAGCGTGGTCACCACGTTGAGCCAGCGCTCGTTGGCGGGGCGTCCGGTCACGAAGGTGCCGCGGCCCTGCTGCGGAGAGACCAGGCCGTCGCGCGCCAGCAGGTCGATCGCCTGGCGCATGGTGACGCGCGCCACGCCGAACTCCGCGCCCAGTTCTTCCAGCGACGGCAGCCGATGCCCCTGGCTCCACAGGCCGCGCGCGATGCGCTGGCGCAGCACGTCGGCCACCTGCAGGTAGCGGGGGATCGGGCTGGCGGAAAAGTGCAGGGCGGACATGGTGGTCAGGCGCAGAAGCTTATGCGGAAAAAGTCGAACGCCGGCAGGTCGGCCTGGACTGGTCAGCTAAAGGTCTGGTCTATAGTATGACTTGACTCATCGCGCACAACAACACGGCCACCGGCCATGCTTCCAGGAGACCCGTTTTGACGCCATCGCACTCGGCGCCCCGGCGTGCCGCCCTGATTCTCGCGCCCTGGCTGGTGCTGCTGCTGGCCTGGTACGCGGTGCGCGCCAGCGGCCTGGTGAACCCCGCGCTGGTGCCGGCCCCGCACCAGGTGGCGGCCAAGTTCGTCGAGCTGGCGCGCGACCGCTTGCCGCTCGACGTCTGGATGTCCACGCAGCGGGTGTTCATCGGCGTCACGCTGGGCACGCTGCTGGCGGTGCCGGTGGGGTTCTGCCTGGGCTGGTACAAGAGCCTGCGCACCTTCGTGGATCCGGTGATCAACTTCTTCCGCGCCCTGCCGCCGATCGCGCTGATCCCGCTGGTGATCGTGTACTTCGGCATCGGCGAGGCGGCCAAGACGGCGATCCTCTTCTACGCCTCCTTCTTCGCCGGCGTGATCGTGATGTACGAAGGCATCGCGCAGATCAGCCCGATCTACGTGCGCGTGGCGCGCACGCTGGGCGCCAACGACTTCGAGATCTTCGCCAAGGTGATCGTGCCGCTGACGGTGCCGCACATCCTCACGGCGGTCCGGGTGGCGCTGGGCGTGGCCTGGGCCACGCTGGTGGCCTCCGAGCTGATCGCCGCGCAGCAGGGGCTGGGCGCGCTGATCCAGAACGCGTCCGCTTTCTTCCAGCTCGACATCATCTACGTGGGCATCATCTGCATCGGCTTCATCGCGCTGGTCATGGACCTGCTGCTGCGCGCCCTGAGCCGCCGCCTGGTGGCCTGGCAGGACCGCATCGCATGACCCTGCCCACCCAGACCGAGGCGCCGGTGCGCGTCTCCTTCCGCGACGTGTCGGTGGACTTCCCCACCGCGCAGGGCCCGATGCGGGTGCTCGACGGCGTGTCGCTCGACATCCGCCAGGGCGAGTTCGTGTCGATCATCGGGCCTTCGGGATGCGGCAAGACGACGCTCATGAACATCCTCGGCGGCTTCGTGCAGCCCAGCGCCGGGCAGGTGCTGCTCGACGGCCAGCCGGTTCGCGGTCCCGGCCCGGACCGCGGCGTGATCTTCCAGGAGTACGGCGTCTTCCCCTGGCTCACGGTGCGGCAGAACATCGCCTTCGGCCTCAAGCTCGCGGGCAACAAGATCCCGAAGCCGGAGCACCAGGCCATCGTCGAGCGCTACATGGCGCTGATGGGCCTTGCGGACTTCGCCGACCATTTCCCCAAGCATCTCTCGGGCGGCATGCGCCAGCGGCTCGCGATCGCGCGTGCCTACGCGGTGCGGCCGCAGTTCCTGCTGATGGACGAGCCCTTCGGCGCGCTCGACGCCCAGACCCGCAGCGCGATGCAGGACCTGCTGCTCGAGGTCCTGCAGACCGAAGGCAAGACCGTGCTGCTGATCACGCACTCGGTCGAGGAGGCGATCTACCTGTCCTCGCGCATCGTGGTGGTGACGGCGCGGCCGGCACGCATCCGCACCGTGATCGACGTGCCGTTCGGCTACCCGCGGGCGGAGAACGTGCACGCGGACCCGCGCTTCGGCGTCCTGCGCGCGCAGATCCACGAACTGGTGATGCAGGAATACGCAGCGCAGGCCCGCCAGACCCTGCGCATGGCCGATTGAATCCTTGCCGCTTTCAACCCAGGAGACTCCCCCATGCCCATCCAACGCAGAAGCTTCATCCGCCACACCGTCGCCGCGACCGCGGCCCTCGGCATCGGGCTTCCGGCCCTCGCCCAGTCGCGCACCAAGGTCAAGGTCGGCTACCTGCACACGCCGGCCGTCGACGGCCAGCTCTGGCTGGGCATCCAGGCGGGCAGCTTCGCGAAGCAGGGGCTCGAGCTGGAGCCCATTCAGTTCACCACCGGGCTGGAGTTGTTCCAGGCGATGATCGGCGGCAGCCTCGACGTGCTGGCCACGGGCGCCGTGTTGTCCAACTTCCCGGCGCGCGGGCAGGGCAAGGTCTTTCTGATCAACAACATCGAGTACGCGACCGCCCAGCTCTGGGTGCGCGGCGATTCCGGCATCAACAGCCTCGCCGACCTCAAGGGCAAGCAGATCTCCACCACCACGGGCACCACGGCGCACGTGTTCCTCGACCGCGCGCTGCGCTCCGCCGGCCTGGATCCGGCCAAGGATGTGCAGCTCGTCAATCAACGCATGTCCGAGGCCGTGACTTCCGTGATTTCCGGCGCCGTGCCGGCAGTGGCCCTCTGGTCTCCCTTCGACTCGGTGGTGCGGCAGAAGCTGCCCGGTGCACGCAAGATCGTCGATGCCTCGGCCTTCTTCCCGCAGGCCGCGATCGTCGGCGGCTGGGCCGCGCGCAACGACTACTACGAGAAGAACAAGGCCGTCCTCGGCAAGCTCATCGCGGGCTGGCTGCCGGCCAACGAGCAGATCGTGTCCAGCCCCGACGCCGCGGCCGAGCAACTGCAGAAGACGCAGTACAAGGAAGTGCCGCTGGCCGAGTTCAGGGAGCAGTTCAAGGCCTCCAAGTACTACTCGTCGGCCGAGTGGCGTGCCAAGTACACCGACGGCACCGTCACGCAATGGCTGCAGCAGGTGACGGACTTCTTCGTCCAGACCGCCAACATTCCCAATGCGCTGAAGGCGCAGCAGTACTTCGACCCGACGCTGTTCACGGCCCTTGTGAAGGCATGACGACGGCGGCCCGCGAAGGCTTCGACCACATCATCGTCGGCGCCGGTTCGGCCGGCTGCGTGCTGGCCAACCGGCTCAGCGGTGCGGGCCGTCGCGTGCTGCTGCTGGAAGCCGGCGGCGCCGGCGGCCATTTCTGGCTGCGCCTGCCGGTCGGCTACTTCCGCTCGATCTACGACCCGCGTTTTTCCTGGCAGTTCGAGGTCGAGCCGCAGGGCCAGACGGGCCATCGCAGCATCGTCTGGCCGCGCGGGCGGGTGCTCGGGGGGTCCAGCGCCATCAACGGGCTGATCTACATCCGCGGCCAGCACGCCGACTTCGACGATTGGGCGCGCGCCGGCGCCGAGGGCTGGGGCTACCGCGAGGTGCTGCCTTTCTTCAAGAAGTCCGAGCGCTACGCGGGCGGCGAGAGCGAATACCACGGCGCCGGCGGCGAGCTCGGCGTGTCCGACCTGCGCAACGACCATCCCTATTGCGCGGCCTGGCTCCGAGCGGGCGCGCAGGCGGGCTTTGCGGCCAGCGACGACTTCAACGGCGCCCAGGACCAGGGCCTGGGCGCCTACCAGCTCACCTTGCGCGGCCACTGGCGCTGCGATGCGGCCGTCGCATTCCTGCAGCCCGCCATGGCGCGGCCGAACCTGCGGGTGCGCACCGGCGTGCATGTGACGCGCGTGGTCATCGAAGGGGGCCGCGCGAGCGGCGTGGAATGGCTCGAAGACGGGGTGCTCCGCCGCGCCGTGGCGGATGGCGAGGTGATCCTGGCCGCCGGTGCGCTGCAAAGCCCGCAGCTGCTTCAGTTGTCGGGCATCGGGCCCGCCGCCATGCTGCGCCGGCACGGCATTGCGGTGCGCATGGACGCCCCCGAGGTCGGCGCCAACCTGCAGGACCACTACCAGGCACGGGTGATCGTCAAGCTGCGCGAACGGATGTCGCTCAACGACCAGGTGCGCAGTCCGCTGGGGCTCGCGCGCATGGGTGCGCAATGGCTGTTCGGCCAGCGCGGGCCCCTCACGGTGGGCGCGGGCCAGGTCGGCGGCATGGTCCGCAGCGCGGTTGCCAAGGACGCGCGCGCCGACGTGCTGTTCAACGTGATGCCGCTGTCGGTCGACAAGCCGGGCGACGCACTGCACCGCTTCTCGGGTTTTTCGGCCTCGGCGGCGCAATGCCGGCCCGAGTCGCGCGGCACGGTGTCGCTGCGTTCGGCCGATCCGCTGGCGCCGCCGCGCATCGTGTCCAACTACCTCACCGAGCCGCACGACATTCGCGTGCTGGTCGAGGGCCTCAAGACCCTGCGCGACATCTACGCGCAGCCGGCTTTCCGCGGCCTGGTGACCGGCGTCGAACACCTGCCGGGCAATTCGCTTCGCAGCGACGAGGATCTCGCGCAGTTCGCTCGCGCCAAGGGCGGCACCGTGTTCCACCCGGTCGGCACCTGCCGCATGGGCGGCGACACGCGTTCGGTCGTCGATGCACGCTTGCGCGTGCGCGGCGTGCAGGGCCTGCGCGTGATCGACGCCTCGGTGATGCCCACGATGACGTCGGCCAACACCAATGCGGCGGCCATCCTCATCGGCGAGAAGGGTGCCGACCTGGTGTTGCGCGGCGCCTGACCCGAGCAAGCGTCAAGGCCGCGCAGCCGTGCGGCGGGTGTCAGTTCGGCAGTTCCGAAACACCCATCAGGACGTAGTCCAGGTCCCCGTTGGTGACCGGCGTGGTGGCATCCTTCGTCGAGCTGACCAGGACGTACACGTACTTGGTGATGCCTTCGAACTGGTACTTGAAGGCCTTGGCACGCAGCACGGCGGCTCCGTCGGTCTTCTGTTGTTCGAGTCCCGTTGCGGCGAAGGCCTGCGCGATGCCTGCGGTCGCCGGGTCGCTGGACTGGCCGGTGGCCGTGAACACGAACGAGCCGTCCGACAGGAAGCGCGAAGTGCCGGTGCGTGCGCAGTTCTCGTATTCCGCGAAGTACTGCCCCTGCAGTTCGGCCGGATCGGAGACCGGAACCAGGTCTTCCGAGACATAGACGTACTGGCTGCGCGCAACGCCGGCGTTCGAGACGCAAAGCTCGCCGACCCGGTTGCCGTCGAGGCTCACGAAACTGCTCATCCCCGCCAGCGTGGCCAGGTTGCCGTCGGAGGCGTAGGTGCCGGAGATCCCCACGGTTCCGCGGTGGGGGTCGGGGATCGACATCGTGTAGGTGCCCGCCAATGTCTTGGCCGCACCGACGCGCAGGGTCGTGAGGTTCGGCGTCGTGAAGGCGGTCCCCACATAGGCTTCCTGCGTCAACGCCTCGCCGGCCGCGGCACGGGTGGCTGCTTCGGCCTGGCTGAGCCCGATGGCCGCCAGGGCGGCACGGTAGCTCTCCAGCAGGTCGTCGCCGGCATCACCATTCCTGGCGCTGAACGGCGAGGTGAGGGGATCGAACCCGTCGGGCAGGGCCAGCCGGCCGGGCAGCGTGGCCAGCGTCAGCTTGAACTTGGCCAGCGCGTCGGCCAGTGCGGTCGACGTGATCTGGCTGGTCAGCGCCCCGTTGGTCGAACTTGCGAACCAGGTCGCCGGATCCTGTCCGCTGAGAATGCCCACGATCAGGTCGGTGAGCGGGGTGATGTTCGTCGTGCCCGGTGCGGCCACCACGGAATGCAGCACGGTGGTGCTGGGTGTCACCGACAAGTTGAGCATCGAGGCGTAGTTGGTGATGCTCTGCGTGCCCGTGACGCGCGCCACGCAGGGATAGTCGGTGCTCTTGAGCGAGGCCGTCCAGACGCCGTCGGCGTCGGTGGTGGCGGCTGCCGTGGCGCCCGAGGCGCACTTCAGCTCCACGCTCCCGCCGTTGATCGGAGCGCCGACGGCGGCCACGCCCGTGACCGTGGTGGTGCTGCTGGCGGGGGTGCTGGCCGGGGTCGTCGTGCCTGCGGTCGGCACGAAGCCATAGCCACCGCCGCCCCCGCCGCATGCCGTCACGGCGGCCACCATCAGGGCGCTCAGCGCCCACCGGGCGCCGAGGCGCGTGTTTCGAGTCTTCTTCAATTCCTGTCCTTCGATCTCATGGGGAGGAGGCCGCCGTGCGGCCTCGGACGGGCGATGGCCACATCCATCGATTCATATCGGCAGTCGAGGGCAAGATTGAAGGGCGCGCCTGCGCCGCAGCGCGCAGGTCGGCAGGCCTCGCAGCGAGGGTGGCTGTTCGAGTCAGAGCGCCCAGTCGGCCTGGAGCGAGGGCCGCTGCGAGAACTCGGCGTACCAGGCCGCCACCGCGGGATGGCGATCGCGCCAGCCCAGGTCGGGGAAGCGCAGGTCCAGGTACCACAGGGCGCAGGCCACCGTCAGCGTGCCGATGTCCACGCGGCCGGGTGCCATGAGGGCCGGGTGGGCCGACAGGTGCGCGAGCGAGGTCTCGGCCTTGTCCAGTTGCCCGGCCCGCCACTCGGGCCAGCGCAGCGGCTCGGGGCGGGCGACGTCCTCGTAGCGCGCGAGCAGGGCGCCGTCGAGGATGCCGTCGCCCAGGGCCTGCAGCGTCAGCGTGTTCCAGCGTGCGTCGCCGCTGCGTGGAAACAGCGCGCCGTTGCCCAGTTCGTTCAGGTACTCGCAGATCACGCGGCTGTCGTACAGCACGGTGCCGTCGTCGGTGAAGAAGGTCGGCACCTTGCCCAGCGGATTGCTGGCGATGATCTCGGGGTCGCGCTGGACCGGGTTGGCGTTCGACGGCAGCAGTTGCACGCGGCCATCGAGGCCCAGCTCGTGGGCCGTCACCAGGCACTTGCGGACGTAGGGCGAGAAGGGGGAGAAAAAGATCTTCATGGGTGTCCAGACTGTGATCGATCGCTGTCGGCGGGCGCCTGCGCCAGCTCGCGGCCGGCGATCCAGCCGAAGGTCAGCGCCGGCCCCAGCGTGATGCCGGGCGCGGGGTATTCGCCGCCCATCACCGAATGCATGTCGTTGCCGGCCATGTACAGCCCCGGGATCGGGCGGCCGGCCGCATCGAGCGCCTGGGCCTGCTCGTTGCAGGCGATGCCGGCGGCCGTGCCGATGTCGCCGGCATAGACCTTCACGGCATAGAACGGCGCCTGGCGCAGCGGGCCCAGGCAGGCGTTGGGCGCCTGCTCGGCGTCGCCCAGGTAGCGGTTGTATGCGGTGCCGCCCTTGCCGAAGTCGTCGTCGCGGCCCTGCTCGGCCTGGGCATTGAAGCGCGCGGCCGAGGCTTCCAGCGCGGCGCCGTCGATGCCCAGGGCATCGCCCAGCGCACGCAGCGTCGCGGCCTTGTACAGGTAGCCGGCCTTCAGCAGATGGTCGCGCGGCCGCCCGCCCGGCAGCGCCAGGCCCATGCCCCACTTCTCCATGAAGTCGTGGTCGCACACCAGGTAGGCGGGCAGGGTGGGCACGGTCTCGTGCGAGCGGTACATGCCGCGGACGAACTCGTGGTACGAGGTCGATTCGTTGACGAAGCGGCGGCCGGCGCCGTTGACGGCCATCAGGCCCGGCTTGGCGCGGTCCCACACCAGGTGGGGGTAGCGAACCACCGTGCCGTCGGCCCGCTCCAGGATCGACACCGGCGCCCAGAAGGCCGGATTGGTGTGGCCCTGGCCCATCGCGGCGCCGGCGTCGCGGGCCAGTGCGATGCCCTCGCCGCGGTTGTCCTGGGGCGACATGGACCACGGCCCGGTGGGCTGGGGGTACTGCTCGCCGCGCAGGGCCTCGCTCCAGGGGAAGCCGCCCGTCGCCACGACGACGCCGCGGCGCGCCCGCACGTGCGTCGGCTTGCCCTCGTGCAGCAGCGCCACGCCGGCCACGGCGCCGTCGACCAGGTGCAGCTTCTGCAGCGGCGTGTCGAGCCAGTACGGGATGCCGCGGTCGATCACGCTCTTGAACAAGCGTGCCGCCAGCGCATTGCCGAGCACGACCCGGGTGCCGCGGTGGTAGCCGCGCAGCCGGTCGGAGAAGAAGCGCAGCACCAGCTTCATGCCTTCGCGCCAGGAGGTGAACGAGCGGGTGACGGCCAGCAGGTGCCGGGCGTCGGTCATGGTGATCATCATCCCGCCGAGCACCATGAACTCGGGCAGCGGATCGCGCAGTTCCTTGAACTTCGGCCCGAGCTCGCGTCCATCGAACATCGCCGGGTCGAGCGAGCGGCCGCCCAGGGCCGCGCCGTCGCGGTCCGGGTAGTAGTCGGGGGAGTAACTGCGCGCGACCAGTCGCACGGCCGTGTGCTTCTCGAAGTAGTCGACCATGCCGGCGCTTTGGCGCAGGAAGGCCTGCTGCATCCCGACGGGCGCGGCATCGCCCACCGTGCTGCGCATGTAGGTCCAGGCCTTCTCGAAGCTGTCGGGGTGGCCGACCCGGGCCGACTGCGCGTTCAGAGGCGCCCACACGGCCCCGCCGGAGACGGCGGTCGAGCCGCCCACGCGGTCGGTCTTCTCGACCAGCAGCACGCTGCAGCCCTCGATCTTCGCCGTCAGCGCCGCGGCCATGCCGCCGGCACCGGCACCGACGACGACCACGTCGTACTCGGCGTCCCAGGCGGGGGCCGTCATGCGCCCGACCCGCCCAGCGACTTGCCGCCGTCGACGAACAGCACCTGTCCGGTGATGAAGCCGGTCTGCGGCGACACCAGGAAAGAGACGGCCTGCGCGATGTCCTCGGGCCGCCCGGCCTTGCCGGTGGGCTGCAGCGCGAGCTGCGCGGCCAGCCGCTCGGGCGTCAGGGCGCGCAGGATCGGGGTGTCGATCAGCCCCGGCGCGATGGCGTTGACCAGGATGCCGCGGGGCGCCAGCTCCATGGCGCTGGCCCGCGTGTAGCCCACCACAGCGGCCTTGGAGGCGACGTAGTGCGGGTGGTTCTTCGCGCCCAGGTAGGCGCGCGAGGCGATGTTCACGATGCGGCCGCCCTCGGGCATCGTCCTGGCGACCTCCTGGGTGAGGGTGGCGACGGCGATCAGGTTGACCTCGTAGGCCCGGCGGAAGTCCGCGTTCGTCACTTCCAGGAACTTGCGTTCGTCGAAGATGCCGGCGTTGTTGACCAGCGCGCTCAGGGGCGGCAGCGACTGCACCAGGCTGCGCACGGCGGCTTCGTCCGTGAGGTCCAGCACGCGGCACTGCACGGGCAGGCCCAGGCCCTGGAGTCGCTGCGTCTCGCGCTGCGCCAGGGCTTCGTCGCGGTCCACCATCACCACCGAGAAGCCGTCTCGCGCCAGCCGCTCGACGGTGGCCAGGCCCATGCCGCCGGCGCCGCCGGTGACGAGGGCGATCGGTTGCTTGCTGTTGCTCATGTTCAGATGACTCCGTTCAGGCCGAGAGGAAGCCGCCGTCGACCGGCAGCACCACGCCATTGACATAGCTGGCCATGGGCGAGCAGAGGAAGACCACCGGCCCGACGATCTCCTCGACCTCGCCGCCGCGTGCCATGGGCACGCGCTTCATGTACCAGTCGGTGCCGCCCGGGACGGCCAGCTGCGGCGCGACCATCTCGGTCAGCATCAGGCCCGGCGCGACCGCGTTGGCACGCACGCCGAAGGGCGCGAGCTCGCGCGCCAGCACCTGCGTGAACGAGCGCACGGCGCCCTTCGACGCCACGTAGCCCGCCGACGAGATGCCGCTCACGAAGGCGACGATCGACGACAGGTTGACGATGCAGCCCCCGGTCTTCTTCAGCGCCGGCACGAAGGCGTGCGTGACGTTGAACAGGCCCTGCAGGTTGACATTGATGAGGCGGTCCCAGACCTCGGTGGCCTGCGGATCGTCGATGCGTGCGCGGCCGGAGATGCCGGCGTTGTTGACCAGCAGGTCGATGGGCCCGATGCGGCCCTCGAGGTCGGCCGCGCAGGCCTGCACGGCCGCGCGGTCGCACACGTCCACCGCGACGCTCCAGGCCTCGCCGCCGGCCGCGCCGATCCGGGCGGCGGTGGCGTCGGCGCGCGACTTGTCGATGTCGGCGACGATGACGCGGGCGCCTTCCTTCCCGAAACCCAGCGCGATGGCCGACCCCAGCCCGCCGCCGGCGCCGGTCACCAGCGCGAGCTTGCCTTTCAACAGATCCATCCGAAATTCTCCCGAAAGCGGCGCTTCTAGACGCCGAGGTAGGCCCGGCGCACCGCCGGGTCGTTCATGAGCTGGGCCGAGGCCCCCTGCAGCGAGATCTCGCCGTTCTCCAGGATGTAGGCGTGGCTGGCCACGGTCAGCGCCAGGCGCACGTCCTGTTCCACCAGCAGGATCGTCAGGCCCTGCTCGCGGTTGAGGCGCTGGATCGCCTCGAAGATCTGCTCCACCAGCAGCGGCGACAGGCCCATCGACGGCTCGTCGAACATGATCATGCGCGGCCGCGACATCAGGGCGCGGCCGATGGCGAGCATCTGCTGCTCGCCGCCCGACAGCGTGGCGGCGCGCTGCTCGGCGCGCTCCTTGAGCCGCGGGAACATGGCGTACGCGCGGTCCAGGTCCTCGGCCACGGCGCCGCGGTCGCGCCGCAGGAAGGCGCCGAGCTCGAGGTTCTCGCGAACGCTCATCTCCTTGAACACTTCGCGGCCTTCCGGGACCTGCACCAGGCCCCGGCCGACGATCTCGTCGGAAGGCAGGCGATGGATGGCCTCGCCGGCGAAGTGCACCTCGCCGGACGAAGGGTTGATGAGGTGCGAGATGGCGTTGAGCGTGCTGCTCTTGCCGGCGCCGTTGCTGCCCAGCAGCGCCACGATCGCGCCCTGCGGCACGCTCAGGCTGACCTTCGACAAGGCCTGGATGGCGCCGTAGGAGGCACTGACGCCGCGCACCTCCAGCAGCGGTCCGTTGCGGGGTTCAGACATGCGCGGCTCCCTTGCCCAGATAGGCCTCGATCACGGCCGGGTTCTCGCTGATCTCCTTCGGCGTGCCTTCGGCGATCTTCTGGCCGAAGGACATGACGGTGATGCGGTCCGAGATCGACATCACCAACTGCATGACGTGCTCCACCAGCAGCACGGTGATGCCGTCCTTCTGGGCCAGCTCGGTCAGCAGGTGGTCGAGGTTCTCGATGTCGCGGTTGCGCAGGCCGGCCGCCGGCTCGTCGAGCAGCAGCAGCCGGGGCTTGAGGGCCAGGGCGCGCGCGATCTCCAGCAGCTTCTGGTGGCCGAAGTCGAGTTCCTTGGCGCGGGTCTCGCGGTCGTGGGTCAGGCCCACGCGTTCGATCAGGCTGTCCACTAGGTCGCGGATCTCGCCGCTCGGACGGCGCAGCAGCCGCCCGAGCGTGCCCGCGCTGTGCGAGTGGCAGCCCAGCAGCACGTTCTCGTAGACGCTGAGGTCGCTGAACAGCTCCAGGTTCTGGAAGGTCCGGGCGATGCCCATGCCGGCCATGCGGGTCGGCGCGTGGTGCGTCACGTCCTCGCCGTCGACCACGATGCGGCCTGCGCTCGGCTGGTAGTAGCGCGAGATGCAGTTGAAGGTGGTCGACTTGCCGGCGCCGTTGGGGCCGATCAGCGCGTGGATGGCGCCGCGCGCGACCTCGAACGACAGGCTGTTGACCGCCACCAGGCCGCCGAAGCGGACCGTGATGCCGGAGACCTCGAGGAAGGGGCGCGCGCTCATGCTTTCCCCGCCTTGATGATCGCCTCGCGCGCCACGCGGCGGTTGCGGTCGGCGAACAGGCCCTTGGGCTTGAACATCATGAAGCCCATGAGGATCAGGCCGTAGATGATCTCCTGCACCGACATCAGCTGGCGCAGCAGTTCGGAGATCAGGCCGAAGGCGATGGCGCCGGCGACCGCGCCGCGCACCGAGCCCATGCCGCCCACCACGACCATCGTGAGGATCAGGATGGTGGTCTGGAAACCCAGGCTCTCCGGGTGGATGAAGGAGGTGAACAGCGTGTACATGCCGCCCGCGATGCCGGCGAAGGCGGCCGAGATCGCGAAAGCGCTCTGCTTCATGGCCTTGACGTTGATGCCCATCGCCATCGCGGCCACGTCGCTCTCGCGCACCGCGCGCAGCGAGGAGCCGTACTGCGAGCGCGCCAGCGCCACCGTCAGCCACAGCATCAGGCCCGTCAGGACGATGACGAAGGGATAGGCCTGCAGGTCGTTGGTCAGCTTGTAGCCGAACAGCTCGGCCGGGTCCATCTTCATGCCGTTGGAGCCGCCCGTGACCTTCTCCCAGCTCAGGAAGACCCACTGCATCGCCTCGCCGAAGGCGAAGGTGGCCAGGGCCAGGTAGATGTCGCGCATGCGCAGCGCGAGGTAGCCGATCAGGTAGCCGAGCACCGCCGACAGCAGGCCGCCGGCGAGGATCGACACGATGAAGGGCGGGTGCCAGGCGGTGTTGATGATGCCCGCCGTGTAGATGCCGATGCCGAAGAAGGCGGCATGGGCGAGGGCGAACTGGCCGGTCTCGCCGATCACCACGTGCAGGCCGAGCGCCAGCACGACGAAGACCATCAGCAGGTTGACGACATAGAGCACGTAGCCCGACACGGTGAAGGGCAGCAGCAGCAGGAGCACGGCGGCTGCCAGCAAGGCCCAGTGGTCGCGGGTCATGGGTTTCATACTTTCTTCACCTGGGGCTTGCCGCCCAGGATGCCTTGCGGACGCACGATCAGCGTCACGAGGATGGCCAGGAACGGCGCCACCACGATGGCGTTGGTCGAGATGAAGAGTCCGACCAGGTTCTCGACGATGCCGATGATCAGGCCCCCCAGGACCGCGCCGGGCAGGCTGGTGAAGCCGCCCACGATCGCCGCGGCATAGGCCAGGATGGCGATGTGCGCGATGTCGGGCGTGATCAGGATCTTGGGCGTGATCAGCAGCGCGGCCAGCGCCGAGATCACGCCCGACATGGCCCACACCAGCATGCGGATGCGCGACAGGCGGATGCCCACGATCTGGGCCGCGCGCGGGTTCATGCCGACGGCGCGCATCGCCTTGCCGATGCGGGTGTGGCTGAACATGAGGTAGATCAGCACCATGACGACGATGGCGCAGAGGAAGATCGCGACGTCGAGCCGGGTGAGGAAGGCGTCGCCGATGATCACGGGCTCGTTGGACACCAGCGAGGGCAGCGAGCGCGGCGTGTCGCCCAGGCCGGTCTGCCGCACCAGGCCCTTGAGCGCATAGGCCAGGCCCAGCGTGGCGATCACCAGCTGCGGGCCCACGCCCTTCGAATGGGTGACGCGCTCCATGACCACGCGCTGGAAGAGCGCCGCGCCGACCGCCAGCGCCACCACCGTCAGCGGGATGACCATGGCATACGGGAAGCCCGCGATCAGCAGCAGGGACAGCGCCACGTAGCCGCCGATCATGAACATCTCGCCCTGGGCGAAGTTCGGCACGTCGGTGGTCTTGAAGATGGCGACGATGGCGATCGCCAGCAGCGCATACACGCTGCCCGTCACCAGCCCCGAAAGGATGCCCTGCTGCAGGAACAGCCAGATCTCACTGAAGTTCATCGCGGCCCCTGTGGCGGATGGGTTACTTGGGCTGGTAGGTCCAGAGGCTGCGGTACGCGCCGGGCACCGGGGTCATCGTCGTGCCGTCGAACTTCAGGTAGATGGCCGACTTCTGGCCCGCGTGGTCGACCGGCGTCAGCTCGATCGGGCCGGCCATCACGTTGGATTCGAACTTGGTCTGCGACAGGGCGGTGAGGAACTTCTCGCGCGTCGGCTGCGGGCCTGCGGCCTTGAGCGCGTTGACCACCGTCATCGCCGACGGGATGCCGTAGGGCATGTAGGTCTGCGGGTAGCCGGGCTTGCTCGCGAGTTCGGGGTAGTAGGCCTTGTACATGTCGTAGACCCACTTCAGCTTGGGGCCGCCGGCCACGTCGGCCATGACTTCCTGCAGGTAGACGTTCTTGAAGGCGTCCATGTTGCCGACGTTCTCGACCAGCTGCTTCAGGTCGGCCGTGCCGTTGACGGCGATGACGATCGGCTTGGTCCAGCCCAGCTCCTGCGCCTTCTTGACCAGCAGGCTGACCGGGCGGGCATAGGTCGTGATCAGCAGCACGTCGGGGTTGGCGGCGCGGATCTTGAGCATCGGCGCCGTGACGTCGGTGAGGTTCGGCGCCACCGACTGCACCTGCAGGTCCACACCCAGCTTCTTGGCCTGGAACTCGGCCGCCTCGAGGTTCCAGCCGCCGTAGGCGTCGTCGTGGTTGATGTAGCCGATCTTCTTGGCCTTGAGGTGTTCGGCGGCGAACTGCACCATCGAGCCGCCCACCGCGCGCTGCGAGATGGAAAACGCGCCGTAGATGTACTTGGACGGCGGGTACAGCGCGCCGTCGCCCGAGGCGTTGAGCATCACCAGCGGGATCTGCGAGCGCTCGACGTATTCGCGCGCCCCCACCACTGCGGCCGAGCAGGAGCCGCCGTTGAGGGCGAACACCTTGTCCTGCTCGGTCAGCTTCTTGACCGCCGCCAGCAGGTCGTTGGCGTTGCAGCGGTCGTCCTCGATCACCAGCTCGATTTTGCGCCCGTGGATGCCGCCTTCCTTGTTGACCTTGTCGTAGTACATCTTGGCGGCGTTCATGACGTCGAAGCCGTAGGCCATCGAGTTGCCCGACAGCGGGCCGAACATGCCGATCTTGATGGTCTTGTCGGTCAGGCCGGGGTCGGTCTGGGCATTCGCACACAGCGTGGACAGCGCGGCCGCGGCGGCCACGAGCAAGGACTTGGCAGATTTCAAGGGAGTCTCCTTTTGTGAGGTGCGGGTCGGAACGGTGAAAGAGGTCGGGCAGGGATCTCAGGCGGCCGGTTCCGCGGCCGCGTCGTCCTTCTCGAAGCCGGGGCGCGGTATCAGGCCCAGCCAGGCCTGGGTCAGGCCGCCGTCGACCAGGAATTCCTGGCCGCTGATGTAGCTGGCGCGATCGCTGGCCAGGAACAGCACGGCGCCGGCGATGTCCGAGGGCGTGCTGATGCGGCCGGCGGGCACGATCTGCTCGCGGCGCAGGCGGACCGCGGCATCCTGGTAGATGCCCTCGCTCATCGGCGTGCGGATCATGGCGGGGCTGACGACGTTGCTGCGCACGCCGTGCTCGCCCAGTTCGACCGCGAGCAGTTGCGACAGCATCTTCACGCCCGCCTTGCTCACGCTGTAGGCGCCGCTGTAGGGCTGCGGGATGGTGGCCGAGATGGAGGCGATGTGGACCATCGCGCCGCCGCCGTTCGCGGTCATCTGGCGACCGAAGGCCTGGGCGCACAGCAGGTAGCCCGTGAGGTTGACCGCCAGCAGCTGGTTCCACTTGTCGATGGCGATGTCCATCAGCGCGCCGGCGTAGAGCGCCGCCGCGTTGTTCACCAGCAGCGCGGCAGGCCCCCAGGCCTGCGCGACCTGCGCCGCCGCGGCTTCCACGCTGCGGGCCTCGGTCACGTCGCAGGCGATGGTCAGCACCCGGCCCGCGTGGTCGCCCAGCCCGGCGGCGATCTCGGCCAGGCGCGGCGCGTCGCGATCGAGCAGGGCCACGCGGGCGCCGACCGCCAGCAGCTGCAAGGCCAGCTCCGCGCCGATGCCCCCGCCCGCGCCGGTCACGACGCAGACGCGGTCCGCCAGGCCCAACCAGTCGCCGCCAGCGGCTTGCGCAGCCTTTGCCATGTGCATGTCGTCCTTCATGATCTGCATCGAGTGAACTTCTTGAAGTGGCGATTATGTATACATGACGTCAAGAAAGTGTCGGTGTTAACCCGCAATATCGCCATGAGAAGCTCCATATGTATACTTGACAAGCTTTCACACGAGAAGGAGCAGGGATGAGAACGCTGTCTCAGGACGTCACGGAGACGCTGCGCAACTGGATCCTCCATGGCCAGATCCAGCCGGGCGAACGGCTGGAGGAAATCCCGCTGGCGGAAAGGCTGGGCGTCTCGCGCACCCCCGTGCGGGCCGCGTTGAGCACGCTGGCGAGCGAGGGGCTCGTCAACCACCAGCCCAAGCGCGGCTATCTGGTGCGCGGCTTCGACGTCGACGAGATCGCGGCCGCCTACGACGTGCGCGCCGTGCTGGAAGGCCTGGCTTGCCGCAACGCGGCCGCGCGCGGCCTGACCGACCTGCAATCGCGGCGGCTGCTCGATGCCCTGGCCGAAGGCGACCGCATTCTGGCGCGCGGGGAACTGCGGCCCGAGGACCACGCGCCCTACCAGCAGATGAACGTGACCATCCACGACACCCTGCTCCATGCCGCAGGCAACCCGTGGGTCACGCGCTTCGCCGAGCAGGCGCAGAACATCCCCTTCGCCTCCGACCGGATCATCCTCTGGGACGACCACGGCATCATCCTGCGCTCGCACGGCGACCACCACCGCATCATCGAGGCCATCATCGCCCGCGACTGCGTGCGCGCCGAGCAACTCATGCGCGAGCATGTCTACTACGCGGGACTGATCCTGCGCCGCAACTACGAGAAGCTGCTGGCGGAGGGCGACGCGGCGCCGGGGGCGAAGCCGCCGATGCGGCACGGCGTGTAGATCGCGTCAACGAGATCGCCCTTCCTCCGCCCGCCAATCGCGCCTATCATCGCGACCCCGGCGGCCGCTCGGCTGCCCTCGATCGCCATCGAGCACGCCACAAGGGGGACACCATGGCCGCCAGCAAATCCAAGCCGGGCAACGCTGCCGCCGCGCGGTCGCTGCACATCGGGCTCAATGCCGTGAGCGCGGCCGCCTACGAGGGCTGGGACGGGCCCCTGGCGGCCTGCGAATTCGACGCCTCGGACATGGCGGCCATTTCCAAGTCGAAGGGCATCGCGTCCACCGTGCTGCTGACCAGGAAGGCCACGCGCGCGAACGTGCTCGCGGCGATCCGCGGCGCGGCCAAGGCGCTCCGGTCCGGCGACCTGTTCTTCATGAGCTACTCCGGGCACGGCGGCCAGGTCCCGGACATCGACCATGACGAGAAAGACCGCAAGGACGAGACCTGGTGCCTATTCGACGGCCAGCTCATCGACGACGAGCTCTACTTCGAACTCAGCAAGTTCGGCGCCGGCGTTCGCATCCTGGTGCTCTCGGACAGCTGCCACAGCGGCACCGTGACGCGCGAGCGGCCGCCGACGCCGCCGCCGGGCACGCGGGCGCGCCTGATGCCCGCCGGCGTGGCGATCCGCGTGTACGAGGCCCACAAGGCCTTCTACGACAAGCTGCAGAACGACGTGGCGAAGGCGGCCGGCGGCCAGGTGACCGACCCCGACGCGGCCTTGTCCCAGGTGGGCACGGCCGGCCAGGCGGCTACGGTGACCGGCGCGTTCAAGCCGTCGGTGATCCTGATCTCCGGCTGCCAGGACAACCAGGTCTCGCTGGACGGCGACCACAACGGCGCCTTCACCGAACAGCTGCTGAAGGTTTGGAACCACGGCGCCTTCGAGGGCACCTACGGCAGCTTCCATGCCCGCATCCGGGCCGGCATGCCCGCCAGCCAGTCGCCGAACCTCTTCCTGCTCGGCCCGGCGGCGGCCTTCCTCAAGCAGGCACCTTTCGCCCTCTGAGCGGCGGCGGCGGGCCGCTGCACCCGCGTCTGCCGCGAGAATGCGTGCTGCCGCCGCTGCCTGGCGGCGAATCACCAACGCATGACCCACACCGATGCCCCCACCCTCGCGCAGATCGATGCCTGCGCCGAAGCCTCGCTCGCGCTCCTGCAGCGCAACCTGACGCCGCACGGCATCCTCGCGGCCAGCCGCACCGAGGCGGCGGTGGCGCGGCGCTACACGCGCATCTTCGGGCGCGATGCCGCCATCTGCGTGATGGCGATGTGCGGCAGCGGCGTGGCGGCGCTGGAGCAGGGTGCGGTGGCCAGCCTCGACGCGCTGGCGGCGCAGCAGGCGGCCAATGGCCAGATCCCGAAGTACGTCGATCCCGAGGGCCGCGACGCCGACTTCTGGTACCTGGGATGCATCGACGCCACCCTGTGGTGGCTGATCGCGGTGGACCACGTGCGGCGCCACGGCGGCGTCGGCGCCTCGCACTGGCAGCCGGAGGTGGAGCGGGCGCTGGGCTGGCTGCTGGCGCAGGAGCACCAGCACTTCCGCCTGCTGCAGCAGAACGAGGCCAGCGACTGGGCCGACATCATGCCGCGCTCCGGCTATGTGCTGTACACCAATGCCCTGTGGTACGAGGTCAAGCGCCGCCACGGCCTGGACCATGCCGAGGCCACGCAGCATCACTTCAACCACCTGTTCAACCCGTTCCAGCGCGACCTGCCGGAGTACCACCGGGCGCGCCTGCTGCGGCACTATGCGCGGCGCGGCCGGCGCGACCCCGGCCTCTACCTCAGCTTCGTCAATCTCGCAGTCGTGGGCGACGAGGGCGACGTGTTCGGCAACGTGCTCGCGATCCAGAGCGGCCTGGCCGAGGCCTCGATGGCGCGCCGCATCGTCGACACCATCGCCGCCGCCGGCGCCGACGATCCCTATCCGGTGCGCGTCGTGCTGCATCCGCTGTCGCGCCAGCACGAACTCTGGCGGCCGTACATGGCGCGCCACCAGCAGAACATGGTCCACCAGTACCACAACGGCGGCATCTGGCCCTTCGTGGGCGGCTTCTGGGTGATGGCGCTGGCCCGGCTGGGCCTGCAGGCGCAGGCCTGGTCCGACCTCGGCCGGCTGGCGCAGGTCAACGCGCTCGACGACTGGCGCTTCACCGAGTGGTTCCACGGCCGCACGCTGGCGCCCATGGGGATGGCCGGCCAGAGCTGGAACGCCGCCACCTTCCTGCTCGCCCGGCGCGCCCTCACCGGCGGCGCGGCGGCCTGGTGAGTCAGACCGGGGATGAAGGCGCCGGCCCGACGCGGCCGAAGTAGCGGCCGGCGTCGCCCGCCGACATCTGGGCTTCGATCTGCGCGAGCTCCAGCCGCTCGAAGTCGTGGGAGATCCATTCGAACAGGCGCGACGGCGGCATGCGGTCGAGCGGGTCCTGGTCGCTCCAGCCCTGCAGCCGCTGCGGTGCGCTCTCGAGCAGCAGCTGGAGGAACTGCGCACGGGCCCGCATGACCTCGGAGCGCTCCTTGTCCTGGAGCACCGCGAACAGCCCGAGCGCCCGGGCTTCGCGCGCCGAGATGCCCGCCGGCACCTGCGGCTCCGAAGGTTTCCACCGCCCGCCGGCGAGCCCCGACAGCTGGCTGCAGCTGAAGCGGATCCTGGCCTGGGACAACTGCTGGAGCAACTGCAGCAGCTGCAGGGCGGTGGCCGTCATGGCGCCGAGCCGTGGGACCGGGCCTCAGCCACAGACGCCGGCGTCCGCCGTCTCGAAGTCGACCGTCTCCAGCCGTACCGGTCGGCCGCGGGTCTCGCGGTGGCGCGCCAGGGCCAGTGCGTTGATCACGTCGGCGTTCATCAGGTAGGCGTGGACCAGGCTGTCGCCGCCGCCGCGGGCACCGAACAGGTCGCGCAGCGGGTCTTCGGCGATCTCGACGATGCAGCGCTCGCCGTCCGGGCCTGCGGGGTGGATGGCGAAGCGGACGCTCGCCGTGTCGAAACAGTGGATGGCTTGGGTCATGTGCTTGTGTCTCCGCGTTGGTGCCTGGCAGCACCGCCGAAGGATTAGCAAATCGACAGCGATGCGGAAGCGGCGCCGCAGCGCATTGCGCCGTAGGCGGGCGCCTACGGGGCTGGCTCCAGGGCCAGCACCGCGCCCGGAAAGGTCTGCAGCAGGCTGGCGAGCGCGAGTTGCGGGCCGCCCGGCGGATGCCGCAGGCCCGTCACCTGGTCTTCCATCGCGGCGGCCGCGAGGCCGTCGGGCAGCCGCACGCAGGTGTCGCCCCAGCCGGCGTCGCCGAGGCGCGCGAACAAGCGCACCACGATCACCACGATGGCCCGGTCGTCATGACGGCGGGCGAAGGCGATGACGTGGCCGGCGCGCTCGCCGCGCACCTCGAGCGGCTCGTAGCTGCCATGCCGGAACAGCGCGGGCCAGCGTTGGCGCAAGGCGAGCAGCCGCCAGGTCAGCCACAGCTTGGCCCGGCCGTCGGACGGCGTGGCCGCGAAGCCGCGGACGGCCTGTGCGAGCGCGCTGCCGGCGCTGGCGGCCGCCAGCGCCTGCATGGCCTCCAGGAGGCGCGCGCGTTCGTCGTAGTCCACCGGCCGGCGGTTGTCCGGATCGACCAGGCTGCGATCGATGAGTTCGCAGCCCTGGTACAGGTCGGGCACCCCGGGCGAGCTGTACTTGAGCAGCGTGAGGCTGATGCCGTTGAGCGCACCGAAGCGATCCAGCGTGCCCACCACGCGGCCCAGGTCGGCCAGGAAGGCATTGCCGGGCCGCGGCGCCAGCAGGCCGCGCACGAAGCGCTCCAGCGCCGCTTCGTAGCCGGCATCGGGCCGGGTCCAGCTGGTGCCCGTCTTGCCTTCCCGGGCGGCCTTGTGCATGTAGCGCACGATGCGGTCCGCAAAGCCGTCCGGCGCCGCCGCGTCGGGCGCCGCCATCGGCATCGTGCCGAGCAGCGTCTGGTAGAGCAGGTACTCGTGCGCGGCCGACACCGGGCCGCGCAGCGGCGCGTTGAAGCGCGACCAGCGCCGCAGCGCCAGGCGCCACAGGGCCGGCAGCTCGGACAGCACGTCGATGCGCAGCCGCACGTCCTCGGCGCGCTTGTTGTCGTGGGTCGAGGTGGCCAGCATGGTCTGCGGCCAGCGCCGCTGGCGGTCGCTGCTGGCTTCGTGGAAGGCGGCCACCGAAACGCCGAGCCGGTCGGGCTCGCCGCCGACCTCGTTGGCCGAGGCGAGCGGAAAGTAGCGGTAGAACGCCGTGTCCTCGACGCCCTTGGCCGCCACCGGGGCGCTGAACTGCTGGAAGCGCCGGGCGAAGCGCAGCGCCTGGCGCCGCGCCGCCCGGCCCGGCGCGGGGGCCCGCCCGAGCAGCGCTTCGCGCACGAACTCGAACACCGAAGGGTCGGGCAGGGCCAGGCGGTCGCGGGCCGCGGCGATCGCCTGGTCGACGAAATGCCGGTCCTGCCCGCTGACCTGCTCGTCGTTGTAGGTGCGATAGACCGTGAGGCTGGCCGCCACGGTCGCCAGCACCTCGCGCAGCGTGTTGAGCGTGTGGTCGCGGGTGCTGCGATGGGCCTTGCCGATGGCCAGCAGCGCGATCGCGAGCACTTCGAGGTCGGAGGCCAGCGTCACGCCCGCCACCTCGCGCTTGGCCTGGTAGACGAGCTCGTCGAAGGGCGCGCACTGGCCGGTGAAGTTGCGCCAGATGCGCTTCAGCCGGCCGGCGGCGCGCTCGTCCACCAGCACCGCGTTGGCCAGGTTGGCGAAGCGGTAGCCGGTGGTGCCGTGCACCGCCCACGACACCGGCACCTCCTCGTGTGGCGCCGCGATCTTCTCGGCCACGACGTAGAGCGGCCGATCGGGGCGGCCGTCGGCATCGACGCCGCGCGGCGGCAGGCCGGCGCGGGCGACGAAGCCGTCCTGCAGCCGCTCGAAATAGCGCGCCGGGTCCTGCAGCCCGTCGGGATGGTCGATGCGCAGGCCGTCGACCCAGCCGCGCGCGGCCAGGTCGAGCGCCATCGCGTGGGTGGCCTCGAACACCGCGCGGCGCTCGTTGCGCAGCGCCGCCAGCTCGTTGACGTCGAAGAAGCGCCGGTAGTTGATCTCGTCGGCGGCCGCCCGCCAGTGGGCCAGCCGCCAGGCCTGCGCCTCCAGCAGGCGGTGCAGGCGGTCGCGCTGCTGCGGGCCGTTGAGCGCCTCGACCTCGGCCGCGATCGCCTGCCCCACCGCGGGTCGGGCGGCGGCGAGCAGCGCCAGCTGGGCCTGGAGCAACTGGCTGTCGCGGGCGCGCTCGGCCACGGTCCTGGGCTTCGAGCGCTGCCGGCCGGGCAGGTGGCCGAGCGCGGTGGCGATGCCGGCCAGCGGGGCACTGGCGTCGCCCGCGCCCAGCCGGGCGCAGGCGCGCTCGAGGATGGCGGCGGTGCTCTCCGGGGCCAGCGGAAAGCGGTGCTCGAAGTAGCCGATGCCGAACTCGCCGGCCTCGGCGTCCCACAGCAGCGCCAGCTCGCCGCGCTCGAGCACCCGGCCGTAGGCGTCGCCGAGCACCGGCAGCATCACCTTGCCCGCCAGCTGCGGTGTCAGCGGCTGCCAGTCGATGTCGAAGTGGCGCGCGTAGCGCGAGGCCATGCCGTGCGCCAGCACGTCGGACCACCAGGCGTTGTCGCTGCCCAGCACCCCCATGTGGTTGGGCACCAGGTCGATCAGCTGGCCCATGCCATGGGCCTTCAGCGTCTTCGTCAGGCGCTCGAACGCGGCCAGGCCGCCGAGCTCGGGATTGATCTCGTCGTGGGCGACGACGTCGTAGCCGTGCATGCTGCCGGGGCGGGCGCGGTGGATCGGCGAGCAGTAGACGTGGCTGATGCCCAGCCGCGCCAGGTAGGGCACGATGCGCGCGGCATCGTCGAAGCTGAAGCCGCTGTGCAGCTGCAGCCGGTAGGTGGCGCGCGGCACGCGGGGGCGCGCCGCCGGGCCGGCCGCTTCGCGCGGCCGGCTGCCTGCCAGGGCGGCGCACAGCCGCACCAGCGGCGTGCGGGCCCAGAGGTCCTGCCCACCGCCGCCGTACTTGCGCTGCCAGTTGGGATGCTGGAAGGTGGTGCCGGGCAGATTGGCCTGCTCGCTCTCGCCGAGCGCGTCCTCGAGCTGCGCCATCATCACGCACGAGGGCGCCGCCGCCAGGAAGGCATGCACGGCCGCCACCGCGTCGGCGTCCAGCGTGCCGGCCGCGGCCGCCGCCACGCTCTCCTGCGGCAGCGGCTGCTGCTGCCGCACGGCGTCGAGCAGGCCGGCGCGATCGCGCTTGCGCTCTTCCACCTGCTGCTCGTACGCCGCGGCGTCGGCGATCAGCCCGAGCTCGAAGCGCAGGCGCAGGTCATGGGCCGACCACCAGCCCGCGAGCGTCGGCAGGTCGTGCGTGCTGACCGCCACCACCGCCTCGCGCGGCCAGGACGCCGGCGCCCGGAAGGCGCCGTCGGCCTCGCGCTCGAAGTACAGCAGCCGGTACGACTGGACGCCGCGGCTGCGCATCGCGTCGCGCATCGCATCCGGCACGGTGCCGAGGTCCTCGCCGATCACCAGGCAGCGATGGCGCTGGCTTTCCAGGGCCAGGATCGCCATCAGCTCCTCGACCGGATAGGCCACGTAGCTGCCGTCGTGCGGCGTGCCGGCGGCCGGGATCCAGAACAGGCGCATCAGCATCATCACGTGGTCGATGCGGATCGCGCCGGCGCCCCGCATGTTGGCGCGCAGGGCCTCGATGAAGACGGCGTGCCGGCCTTCGCGCAGCCGGTCCGGGCGCAGCGGCGGCAGGCCCCAGTCCTGGCCCTGGGTGTTGAAGGCGTCGGGCGGCGCGCCCACCCGCACGTCGAGCGCGAAGCCGTGGCGATGGCGCCAGGCGTCCGAGCCGCCGCGGTCGACCGACACCGCCAGGTCGAGGTAGAGGCCGACCGCCATCCCGAGTTCGGCGCAGCGCGCCGCCGCCGCTTCGAGCTGCCGGGCGGCCTGCCACTGCAGGTAGGCGTGGTAGCCGATGCGCTCGGCGTGGCTGGCGGCGAAGGCGGCGACGGCGGCGCCGTCCGGATCGCGGTAGGCCTCGGGCCAGGCCGGCCAGCCCCAGACCGTGGCATCGGCCGCATGCAGGTGTGCCTGCAGCGCTTCGAACAGCGCATGCTGCTGCAAGGCGACGCCGCCGCGCTGCCGGAACAGCGCCAGCGCGGCGACCTCCGCATCGTCCGGCGCGCGCTCGAGGAAGCGCCGGTAGAGCGCTTCCAGCACCTCGTGCTTGGCGGCCGAGACGCCCTGGTGGTCGATCAGCGGCGCCGCCCGCAGGCCGGCCAGCCGCGCCTGGAAGGCCGGCGAGCGCACCCGCCGCTGCGCCGCGGGCGAGGCCCGGAAATCCGGCACCGCCTCGACATCGATGTAGAGCGGGTTGAGCTGGGCCCGCGACGAGGGGCTGTACGGGCTCTGGTGCGCCGGGTTGTGCGCGAACAGCGCGTGCAGGGGATTCAACCCGACCACGTCCGCGCCCGCGCGGGCGGCCCCGGCGACGAAGTCGGCCAGGTCGCTGAAATCGCCGAAGCCCCAGTTGCGCGGCGAACGCAGCGAATGCAGTTGCAGCGTGAAGCCCCAGAGCCGGCCGCCGCGTTCCAGCCAGTCCGGCTGGTGGCAGCGCGCCGGCGCGCAGACCAGCAGCGTGTCGCCGGGCTGGCCGACGATGCACAGGCGGTGGTAGCCGGCGGGCAGCGCCAGCGCGACCGTCAGCCGGAAGCGGCGGTAGCCGGCGCCATCGATCTCGATGTGCGCATCGACTTCCAAGTCGGCGCTGTCGACGACGCCCTGGTGGCGGGCGCCGCTCTCGTCGTCCACCCGCCATTCGATCCGCGCCGTGGACGCCGGCAGCTGCAGCGGCACGCTGAAGTGCGCGCTGCCGGCCGCGACCGTTTGAACCGGGGGCAGGGCGCGCAGCCATGACCGGCGCTCGGCGGCCGCGTCGGCGGCGGCCGCATCGGTGCCCGGCGGCAGGAAGCCGGCATCGCGCATCAGCGCGGCGAGCGCCTCCGGCGCGACCCGATGCCAGTGGCCGAAGACGTCGTGGTAGCCGGTCGCCACGCCGTGGCGTTCGCAGAGACGCTGGAGCGCCTCGGCCTCATCCATCGCCGGGCTCCTCGAGGCTGGCGCAGACGCCGCCCCGGGGCAGGCGCAGCAGGCTGCCGGGCGCAGCGCCATCGTCGACGCCCAGCCGGTGGATCACGCGGCCGGGCGGCCAGGCCAGCTCGGCCTCGGCGGCGCCGAAGTTGGCGACCAGGTGCAGCAGGACGCCGGCGTCGGCGCCGAGCCGCCACGCCAGCCGCAAGGCATCGCCTTCGCAGGACCACTGGTGCGCGCGGGCGCCGCCGGCGAAGCGGGGCACCAGTTCGGTCTGCCGGACCCGCAGCAGCTCGCGCGTGCGGGCCAGTGCGGCGGCGTTCGGCGGCTGCGCCGGTTGCTGCGGGTCGAGCCGCGAGTCGGCGAAGGTGGCGGGGTCGTTGGGATCGGGAATGCGCGCCTGCGCGGCCTCGTCGGCAAAGGCGGCGAAGCGGCCGAACTCGGCGCGCCGGCCGGCCGTGACCGCGGCCGCCAACTCGGGTCCGAAGTCGCAGAAGAACTGGAACGGCGTGGTCGCCGCGTACTCCTCGCCCATGAACAGCATCGGCGTGTGTGGCGACAGCAGCACGCAGCTGCGCGCGGCCAGCACCAGCAGCGGGTCGGCGAGGGCGTCGATGCGCTCGCCCAGGGCCCGGTTGCCGACCTGGTCGTGCGTCTGCAGGAACGAGACGAAGGCAGCCAGAGGCAGGTGGGTGCAGGGTTCGCCGCGCAACTCGCCGCCGCGAAACGCGGAGGGCTGGCCGCTGTAGACGAAGCCCTGCGCCAGCGCCAGTCCGAACTGTTCGAGCGGCCGCGACGCGTAGTCGGCGTAGTAGCCGTCGGACTCGCCGGTCAGCAGCACATGGGCCGCGTGGTGCAGGTCGTCGTTCCACTGCGCGGTGGCGGCCAGCGGCGCACCGTCGTCGCCGCGTGCCAGCCGGTGCGCCTGGTTGAGGTCGTTCTCGAGCACCACGTGCACCTGCCGGCGGCGCCCCGGGCCCTGCTGCAGGGCGCTGCAGATCTCCTCGACGATCGGCGGCGTGGAATCGTCGCGGATGGCGTGAACC
Organism: Variovorax davisae; assembly: GCF_030316845.1. Lineage (GTDB taxonomy): Bacteria > Pseudomonadota > Gammaproteobacteria > Burkholderiales > Burkholderiaceae_C > Variovorax > Variovorax davisae. Next base: position 81,434 of record NZ_JASZYS010000014.1, on the reverse strand, counting down.
GCGTCCATCCGCAGGCCGTCGAAGCCGTACTCCTCGATCCAGTAGAGCGCATTGTGGACGAAGAAGTCGCGCACGGTGCGGGCCTCGGCGCCGTCGAAGTTGATCGCGGCACCCCATGGCGTCTGATGGGCCGGGTTGAAGAATTCCGGGCAGTAGGACGGCAGGTAGTTGCCTTCGGGGCCGAGGTGGTTGTAGACCACGTCCAGCAGCACCATCAGGCCCAGCGCATGGGCGCTGTCGATGAAGCGTTTGAGTTCATCGGGCGTGCCGTAGCTGGCGTCGGGCGCGAACGGCAGCACGCCGTCGTAGCCCCAGTTGCGCTGGCCCGGGAAATCGGCCAGCGGCATCAGCTCGACCGCCGTGATGCCGAGTTCGGCGAGGCCGGGCAGCCGGGCCCGGGCGGCCGCCAAGGTGCCCTCGGGCGTGAGGGTGCCGAGGTGCAGCTCGTAGACCACGGCCTCGTGCCAGGGCCGGCCGGTCCAGTCGGCGTCGCGCCATGCGTAGGCCAGCGGATCGACCACCTCGCTCGGGCCGTGGACGTCATCGGGGTTCAGGCGCGAGGCCGGGTCGGGCACGCGCAGGCCGTCGGGCAGCCGGTAGCGATAGCGGTCGCCCGCCGCCGCCTGTGCCAGCCTGGCTTCGTGCCAGCCGCCGTCGGCGCGCGCCATCGGGTGGTCCTGCCAGCCGGTGCCGTGCGCCCGCTCGAGCACCACCCGGTCGATCGAGGGTGCCCAGAGCCGGAAGCGCACGCCGCCCTCCGCCAGCACCTCGGCTCCGAAGGGCATCGCGTGACGGCGCTTCATGCGGCGGCCAGGCTGCGGCGCAGCAGCGCCAGCGACCGGCCCTGCAGCGGATAGGTGGCTTCGGCCAGCAGCAGCGACAGCGCGCTCTCGCGGGCCGTGTCGACCATCCGGGTCCAGCGGTCGCCCGGGCGGGTCGGCATCGTGAAGGGCACCGGGTCGTGGTAGGCGTTGAGCAGCAGCAGGAAGTCGTCGTCGCGCTGCGGCTCGCCGCGCGGGCCGACGTCGGTGATGCCGGTGCCCGAGAACAGCATGCCGAGGCAGCGCACGTGCTCGCCCTCCCAGTCGGGCGGCGTCATCTCCTGGCCGTCGGGCCGCAGCCAGACCACGTCCTTGGTCTCGCTGTCGCCGGCCGGCTGGCCGCGAAAGAAGCTGCGCCGGCGGAACGAGGGGTGCTCGCGCCGCACCCGGATCAGTCGGGCGACGAAATCGCGCAGCGAGTCGGCCTCGGGCCGCGGCGTCCAATCGAGCCAGCCGAGCGCGTTGTCCTGGCAGTAGACGTTGTTGTTGCCCTTCTGCGTGTGGCCGCGCTCGTCGCCCGCCAGCAGCATCGGCACGCCCTGCGACAGCAGCAGGGTGGCCAGGAAGTTGCGCTTCTGGCGCTCGCGCAGGGCGTTGATCTCGGGGTCGTCGGTGGGCCCCTCGGCGCCGCAGTTCCACGACCGGTTGTTGCTGTTGCCGTCGCGGTTGTCCTCGCCGTTGGCTTCGTTGTGCTTGTCGTTGTAGGAGACGAGGTCGTGCAGCGTGAAGCCGTCGTGGGCGGTGATGAAGTTGATGCTCGCGTGCGGCCCCTTGCCCGACCAGCCGTACAGGTCCTGCGAGCCCGCCAGCCGGTGGGCGACGTCGCCCACCACGCCGGCATCGCCCTTCCACCAGCCGCGCAGGCCGTCGCGGTAGCGGTCGTTCCACTCGGCCCAGCCCGGCGGGAAATTGCCGACCTGGTAGCCGCCATGGCCCAGGTCCCAGGGTTCGGCGATCAGCTTGACCTGGTTGAGCGTCGGGTCCTGGCGGATGGCGTCGAAGAAGCCGCCGAGGTTCTCGACCTTGCCGGCCTCGCGCGCCAGCGCCGAGGCGAGGTCGAAGCGGAAGCCGTCGACGTGCATCTCCTCGGCCCAGTAGCGCAGCGAGTCCATCACCAGCTGCAGCGCGCGTGGATGCTCCAGGTTGACCGTGTTGCCGCAGCCCGTGAAGTCGTCGTAGTAGCGCGGCTGCTCGGCATTGGCGATGTAGTAGGAGGCGTTGTCGACGCCGCGCATCGACAAGGTGGGCCCGAGATGGTTGCCTTCGCAGGTGTGGTTGTAGACCACGTCGAGGATCACCTCGATGCCGGCCGAGTGCAGGGTCTTGACCAGGGTCTTGAACTCCTTCACCTTGCCCGAGGCGCTGTAGCGCACCTCGGGCGCGAAATAGCCCAGCGTGTTGTAGCCCCAGTAGTTCTGCAGGCCCTGTTCGGCCAGGTGGCGGTCGTTCAGGAAGGCATGCACCGGCAGCAGCTCGATGGTGGTCACGCCGAGGCGCTGCAGGTAGTCGATGACCGGCGCGCAGCCGAGCGCCGCGTAGGTGCCGCGCAGTGGCTCGGGCACGGCCGGGTGCTGCATGGTGAAGCCGCGCACGTGCAGCTCGTAGATCACCATGTCCTGCCACGGCACCTCGGGCCGGCGGTCGTCGCCCCAGGTGAAGGCGGTCTCCAGCACCCGGCCCTTGGGCATGAAGGCGGCGCTGTCGCGGCGGTCGAAGGACAGGTCCTGGCGCTTGCTGCCGACCGAATAGCCGTACAGCGCGTCGCTCCAGCGCAGCTCGCCGACCAGGTCCTTGGCGTAGGGATCGAGCAGCAGCTTGTGCGGGTTGAAGCGCTGGCCCTGCTCGGGCTTGTAGGGGCCGTGGATGCGCAGGCCGTAGGCCATGCCGGGGCGCGCCTCGGGCAGGTAGCAGTGCCAGACGTCGTTGGTGCGCTCGCGCAGCACGATGCGCTGCCGCTCGTGGCGGCCCTTGTCGTCGAAGATGCAGAGCTCGGCTTTTTCGCCATGCTTCGAGAACACCGCGAAGTTCACGCCCTGGCCGTCCCAGGTGGCGCCCAGCGGATAGGGCTTGCCGGGCCAGACGGCGGACAGCGGAGTGTGCGGGTGCTTGGTCATGGATGCGGACGGTCGTCGTGCAAGTTCTGCGCCGGCCGCGCCGGCCATGCACCGGCGGGCGGCGTCGCGGCCGGGGCGCGCGCCGCCACGCGGTCGGCCAGCCGCTTCTTGCGCGGCCACCAGTCCTCGATCCGGTCGGCCGCCCAGTCCTTGCCGGCCAGGCCGAAGGCCAGCGCCAGCGCGAAGACCACGCCGCCGAGGATGATCAGGAAGCTCTGGCGCACGATGTCGCCGCCGATCTTGACCTGGTCGAGCGCGATCAGCACCACGAACAGCAGAATCGCGTACTGCGCCACCTTGCCCAGCAGCACGGCATCCTGGATGCCCGCATGGCGGCCGTAGGTGGTCACGGCGTCGCCCACGAACTTGCCGAAATAGGCGCCGAAGGCGAGCACCAGCATGGCCACGAAGACGTTCGGCACGAACCACATCACGCGGCCGAGCAGGTCGGCGACGTAGCTCAGGCCCAGACCGTTGGAGGCCACCACCAGCGAAGCCAGGATCACCATCCAGTAGGCCAGGGCGCCGAAGACCACGGTCGAGTCGGTCACCATGCCGCCCTGGCGCAGGAAGTTGTCGATGCCGGCGCGCTCGGTCAGGACGGGGAAATTGATCGCATGCAGCCCGCGGATGACCGCGAAGCGCACCACCTTGGCGATCAGCCAGCCCGCGACCACCACCAGGGTGGCGAACACCAGGCGCGGCACGAAGGCGCCGATCTGGAACAGGAAGGCGCGCAGCGGCTCGAGGTAGAACGTCAGGGTGTCCATGGAAGCTCTCCGGGAGATGGGGGGCGGTCGTCAGGCGGGCGTCGGGCCGGAGCCCTCGAGCAGTGCCAGGATGCCCTGCAGCGGCACCGGCACCCAGTCGGCCCGATTGCCGAGTTCGTAGCGCAGTTCGTAGAGGGCCTTCTCGAGTTCGAACAGGCGCAGCAACTGGGGGTCGACCGCGCCGGCCTCGGGCGCCAGCGCCGCGGCGTAGCCGTCCAGGAAGGCGGCGCGGGTCTGGCGCTCCCAGTCGCGGGCGTCGGCGTCGAGGCGCGCCAGTTCGACCGCGTTCTGGGCCGCCCGCCGCAATGCGCTCCAGCGCGCGTAGTTGAACGAGCGCAGCATGCCGGCGACGTCGCGCAGCGGCGACTGCTTGGCGCGGCGCTCCTCGATCGAGCGCGCCGGTTCGCCCTCGAAGTCGATGATCACGAAATCGTTGCGGGCCAGCAGCACCTGGCCCAGGTGGTAGTCGCCGTGGAAGCGCGAGCGCCAGCCCGCCACGCCTTCGAGCGGCAGGGCATCGACGAACGCATCGATCGCGCCGGGGCGCTCCAGCAGCCGGCGCGCATCCTCCTGCGTCGCCGCTGGCAGCCCGGCCAGCTGTTCGCGCAGCTGGACCAGCGTCGCCTGGCCCTGTGCGCGCACGCTGTCGCGCATCGCGCGCCGGTCGGCCGCGGTCATCGGTTCGGGGTCGAAGGCCGGATGGCCGGTGCGCCGGCCCAGCGCGTTGTGCAGTTCCGCGGTGCGTCGGCCCAGGATCGCGACCAGGGCCAGGAAGGCGCCGTGCGGCGCGTCGGCCTGATGGCCGTCGGCGTCGCGCAGCTCCGTCAGCACCCGCTCCAGGTAGGCCAGCGTCCAGGTCCAGCCGTCGCCCTGGTTCGGCACGTAGGCCTGCAGCAGCGCGAGGGTGAACACGCTGCCGTCGTCACCCAGGTATTCGAGCGCGCCGGCCACCGGCACGCCGTGCAGGAAGCCGGCCTCCTCGGTCAGGAAGCGGCCCATCTCGAGCTCCGGATTGATGCCGCGGCGCAGCTGGCGGTAGCCCTTGAGGAACAGGGTCTCGCCGAGGGTCACGACGGTGTTGCTGCTCATGGCGGTCGGCCGGCTGACCGGCAGGTCCTCGATCGCCGAGAGCACCAGTTCGCGGCCCAGCGAGGTGGGCCGGAAATGCAGCCGGCCGTGCGCGGTCCGCATCTCGGTGTCGCCGACGATGCCGCGCACCAGCGCGCGGCAGAAGGCCTCGTCGAAGAAGGCGTCGCCCATCACGCCCACGTTGGCCTTCTGCCGGACTTTGGCGATGGCGGCCGGCTGCAGGCACTTCATGCGCTCCTCGTCGCGGTCTTCCCAGGCCAGCGCGAGCGGCATGAAGTAGGTCGCCTTCTCGGGCAGGCCCTCGAGGTCGAGCAGCGGCAGCATCCAGCTCAGCCCGTCGATGTCCCAGATCGCCGAGTCCGCCAGCCGGGCCCGTGCGATCCGGGAGCCCTTGGACGCATACCAGCGCTGGGCCTCGATGTGGGGCGGCAGCGTGTCGGTCTCGAACTGCTGGATCAGCCGGTCGGCGAAGCCGATGCGCCAGGGCATCACGCGGTCCTTGAGCAGGCTGGTCCAGCCGTCGAACAGCACGATGACCGGGCGGTCGAGCAGCGCCACGCCCTCCTGGTGCCAGCTCGGCATCGGCGCCTCGTCGGCCAGCTTGAACCAGTAGAAGCCGTGCGAGGGCAGGGTCAGCAGGTAGGGCAGTTCGCCGATCGGCGGGAACGAGGTGCGTCCGAGCATCTCGACCGGCACCCGGCCCTTGAAGGCCGAGAGGTCGAGCTCCACCGGCTGCGCGGCGCGCGACAGGTTGAACACCGACAGGATCGCGTCGTCGCCGTGCTCGCTGATGTAGGCCAGGATCTTGCGGTTGCCGGGCTTCAGGAAGGTGCGCCGGCCGCGGCCGAAGGCGCGGCTGGTCTTGCGCACCGCGAGCATCCGGCGGGTCCAGTGCAGCAGCGAGCTCTTGTCGCGCAGCTGGGCCTCGACGTTGACCGCCTCGTAGCCGTACATCGCATCCATGATCGGCGGCAGGTAGAGCCGCTGCGGGTCGGCGCGCGAGAAACCGGCGTTGCGGTCGGGGCTCCACTGCATCGGCGTGCGCACGCCGTTGCGGTCGCCGACGAAGACGTTGTCGCCCATGCCGATCTCGTCGCCGTAGTAGATGATCGGCGAGCCCGGCATCGACAGCAGCATGCTGTTCATGAGCTTGATGCGGTCCTTGTCGTTGTCCATGAGTGGGGCCAGCCGGCGCCGGATGCCCAGGTTGATGCGCGCCTGCATGTCGGCCGCGTAGGTGGTGTACATGTAGTCGCGTTCGCGGTTGGTCACCATCTCCAGGGTCAGCTCGTCGTGGTTGCGCAGGAAGATCGCCCATTGGCAGCCCTCGGGGATCTCCGGCGTCTGCTGCAGGATCTCGACGATCGGGTCCCGGTCCTCCTGCGCGATCGCCATGTACATGCGCGGCATCAGGGGGAAGTGATAGGCCATGTGGCACTCGTCGCCATCGCCGAAGTACTCGCGCACGTCTTCCGGCCACATGTTGGCCTCGGCCAGCAGGAAGCGGTCCTTGTAGTTGGCGTCGATCGCCGCGCGCAGCTGCTTGATGACGACGTGGGTCTCGGGCAGGTTCTCGTTGGAGGTGCCGTCGCGCTCGATCAGGTAGGGAATGGCATCGAGGCGGAAGCCGTCGACCCCCATGTCGAGCCAGAAGCGCATGGTGCGGAACACCGCCTCCAGCACTTGCGGGTTGTCGAAGTTCAGGTCCGGCTGGTGGCTGAAGAAGCGATGCCAGAAGTAGGCCTTGGCGACCGGGTCCCAGGTCCAGTTCGATTTCTCGGTGTCGGTGAAGATGATCCGCGTGCCCTGGTAGAGCTGGTCGGTGTCGCTCCAGACGTAGAAGTCGCGCTCGGGCGAGCCCGGCGGCGCCATCCGCGCGGCCTGGAACCACGGGTGGGCATCCGAGGTGTGGTTGATGACCAGTTCGATCACCACGCGCAACTCGCGCTTGTGGGCTTCGTCGAGCATGTGCCTGAAGTCCTGCAGCGTGCCGTACTGCGGATGCACGTCCTCGTAGGCCGCGATGTCGTAGCCGTCGTCGCGCAGCGGCGAGGGATAGAAGGGCATCAGCCACAGCGTGTTGACGCCCAGGTCCTTCACGTAGTCGAGCTTGCTGGTCAGGCCCTGGAAGTCGCCGACGCCGTCGCCGTTGGAGTCCACGAAGGCCTTGACGTTGCACTGGTAGATGACCGCGTCGCGGTACCAGGTCGGGTCGCCCGAGGTGTCGATCTCGGTGGTTTCGAGGACCAGCTTCGGCAGCGGAGCATTCATGCGGCTTCCTGAGGCTCAGAGGTAGTAGTCGAAGTCGCGCTCGTCGCGCAGCCGCCGGCGCACCACCAGCACGTGCGCCGGCACGCGATCCGGCTCGAGCCGGATGAAGTGCCGCTCGCCTTGCCACATGAAGCGCTGGTCGGTCAGCAGGTCGTGCATCTGGAACGGCTGGTGGCGCGGCACCTCGATCTCCGAGGGGTCCAGCGAAAGGAAGCCCCACTGCGCGTGGTGCGGGTCGAGGTTGACGATCGTCACCACCACGTTGCGGCCGTCGTCGGAGGTCTTCAGGTAGGCGATCAGCTGGTCGTTGTCGATGTCCAGGAAGCGCAGGCTGCGGTCGGCCTGCAGCGCCGCGTTGCCCTGCCGGATGCGGTTGACCCGCGCTATGAAGGGCCGCAGGCCGCTGTCGGCCTCCCAGTCCCAGTGGCGCAGCTGGTACTTCTCCGAATCGAGATACTCCTCGCTCGCGGGTCCGCGCGGCCGGTGCTCCAGCAGCTCGAAGGCCGGCCCGTAGATGCCGTAGCTGGCGGCCAGCGTGGCGGCCAGCACCAGCCGCAGCCGGAACATCGCCTCTTCGCCGCCCTGCAGCGCGGCGTGCAGGATGTCCGGCGTGTTGGGCCACACGTTGGGCCGGAAGTAGTCCGCGCCCGGGCCCTGCGCGAGTTCGGTGAAATACTCGGTGAGCTCCGCCTTGGTGTTGCGCCAGGTGAAGTAGGTGTAGGACTGGGTGAAGCCCAGCTTGGCGAGTCGGTGCATGACCTTCGGTCGGGTGAAGGCCTCGGCCAGGAAGATCAGCTCCGGGTGCGCCCGCTTGCATTCGGTGATCGCCCATTCCCAGAAGGCGAACGACTTGGTGTGCGGGTTGTCGACCCGGAAGATCGTCACGCCCTCGGCGATCCAGTGGTCGAGCACGCTCTTGAGTTCGCGCCAGAGGCCCTGCCAGTCGTCGCTCTCGAAGTTGAAGGGGTAGATGTCCTGGTACTTCTTCGGCGGGTTCTCCGCGTATTGCACGCTGCCGTCGGGCCGCCAGCGGAACCACGCGGGATGCGCCTTCACGTAGGGATGGTCGGGCGCGCACTGGAAGGCGATGTCCATCGCGATCTCGAGCCCGTGCGAGCGGGCCGCGGCGACCAGGTGGCGGAAGTCTTCCGGTGTGCCGAGCGCGGGCAGGATCGCCTTGTGGCCGCCTTCGGCGGCGCCGATGGCCCAGGGGCTGCCGACGTCGCCCGCCTCGGTGCTGAGCGCGTTGTTGCGGCCCTTGCGCTGCAGGCGGCCGATCGGATGGATCGGCGGGAAGTACAGCACGTCGAAGCCCATGGCGGCGACCAGCGGCAGCCGCGCCTCGACGTCGCGCAGGGTGCCGTGCACACCGGGGGTGTCGCCGGCCGAGCGCGGGAACAGTTCGTACCAGCTGCTGAAGCGGGCCCGCTCGCGATCCGCGACCAGGGGCAGCTCGGCCGCGTAGCGGGTCTCCAGCCGGCGGTCGGGATAGCGGCCCACCGTGATCGCCAGGTCCTCGTCGAGCGCCAGCGCCTTCAGGGCCGCCACCTCCAGCGCCGGGTCCTGGGCGCCCTGTTCGAGCGCCAGGGCCCAGTCGGCGAGCGCCTTGCGGTCGGTGCCGGACGCCCGCCCCGCGGCGGCCTGGAGCTCCAGTGCGCCCACCCGCGCCGCCAGCCGGATGTCGTCGGCGTCGACCCGCCGCACCAGTTCGTGGCGCCAGGACTCGAAGCCATCGACCCAGGCCACCACCGTGTAGCGGTAGCGCCCGATCGTGGGCGGCACGAAGTCCGCGTGCCACTCGTCGTTGTAGCGCAGCTTCATCGGCAGCTCGCGGCGGCGGGCCTCGCCCTCCTTCCACCACTGCAGCATCACGCGCGGCGCGTCATGGCCGTCGGTGAACACATGGGCCGTGACCCGGAAGCGCTCGCCCGCCACGCACTTGGCGGCGAAGCGGCCGCCGTCCACCGCCGGCAGCACGGCGTCGACGACGGCGCGGCTGCGGCCGTCGGGCGCGTCGACCGCGACCGGGGGCTGGGGCTCGGCCGTCATGGAGGGCGGCAGCAGTCCATCAGGCATGGGCAACCGCCTTCAGGTAGAGGGTGGACAAAGGCGGCAGGGTCAGGCTCAGCGCCTGCCTGTGACCATGCGAAGGCACGGGCGCGGCCTCGACCTCGCCGAGGTTTCCCCAGCCCGCGCCGCCGAAGGCGAGCGTATCGCTGTTGAGCAATTCGCGCCATATGCCGCCGCTGGGCACGCCCAGCCAGTAGTTCCGGCGCGGCACCGGCGTCAGGTTGCTGACCACCAGCACGGCCTCGCCGTTGCGGGCCCGGCGCAGGAAGGCGATCACGCTCTGCGACTGGTCGTCGGCCTCGATCCACTCGAAGCCGTCGGGCGAGGCGTCGAGTTCGTGCAGCGCCCGCTCGCTGCGATAGAGCCGGTTGAGCTCGCCCACCAGGTGCTGGACGCCGCGGTGCGCGGGCAGTTCGGCCTGCTGCCACTCCAGCTGGCCCTCGTGCGTCCACTCGCGCCGCTGGGCGAATTCGCCGCCCATGAACAGCAGCTTCTTGCCCGGATGCGCCCACATGTAGCCGTACAGCAGGCGCAAGTTGGCGAACTGCTGCCAGGCGTCGCCGGGCATCTTGTCGATCAGCGAGCCCTTGCCGTACACCACCTCGTCGTGCGACAGCGGCAGCACGAAGTTCTCGCTGAAGGCGTAGACCATCGAGAAGGTCAGGCGGTGATGGTGGAAGCGGCGGTGCACCGGGTCTTCCTTCATGAAGGCCAGGGTGTCGTGCATCCAGCCCATGTTCCATTTCATGCCGAAGCCCAGGCCGCCCATCTCGATCGGCCGCGACACGCGCGGCCAGGCGGTCGATTCCTCGGCCACCGTGAAGGTGTCGGGGTGCTCGCGGTAGACGGCCCGGTTGAGTTCGTTCAGGAAGGCGATGGCTTCGAGGTTCTCTCGCCCGCCGTGCCGGTTGGCGATCCACTCGCCGTCCTTGCGCGCGTAGTCCAGGTACAGCATCGAGGCGACCGCGTCCACGCGCAGGCCGTCGATGTGGTAGCGGTCGAGCCAGAACAGGCCCGACGAGACCAGGAAGCTGCGGACCTCGTTGCGCCCGTAGTTGAAGATCGCCGAGTGCCACTCGGGATGGAAGCCCTGGCGCGGGTCGGCGTGTTCGTACAGGTGGGTGCCGTCGAAGGTGGACAGGCCGTGGGGGTCGTCGGGGAAGTGCGACGGCACCCAGTCGAGCAGCACGCCGATGCCGCACTGGTGCAGGTGGTCGACGAAGTCCATGAAGTCCTGCGGCGTGCCGTAGCGCGCGGTGGGCGCGAAGTAGCCGGTCGTCTGGTAGCCCCACGAGCCGTAGAACGGGTGCTCGGTGACCGGCATCAGTTCGACATGGGTGAAGCCCAGCGACACCACGTGCTCGGCCAGCAGGCGGGCCAGCTCGCGGTAGTTCGGCAGGGCGCCATCCGGACGCCGCCAGGAGCCCGGATGGACCTCGTAGATGGAGATCGGCGCATCGAGGCGGTTGCGCTCGGCGCGCGTGCGCATCCAGTCGCCGTCGCCCCAGTCATGGTCGAGCGACCAGAGCCGCGAGGCGGTGGCCGGCGGCGCTTCGCCGAGGAGTGCCAGCGGGTCGGCTTTTTCGAGCACGCGGCCGCCTTCGGCGACGATCCGGAACTTGTAGGCGTGGCCCTGGCGGGCCCGCGCGCTGCGGCCTTCCCAGACGCCGGTGCGGTCGGCGCGCACGGCCAGCGGGTCGGCCTGCGGGTCCCAGCCGTTCCAGTCGCCGATCACCGACACCGACCGCGCATTGGGCGCCCAGACCGAAAAGGTGGCGCCGAGACCGCCGGCGGCCAGGCGACCGCCCAGGTGGTCGTACAGGCGGGCGTGGGTGCCCTCGCCGAACAGATAGGCGTCGGTGTCGCCGAAAGTGGAATCGGAGGGACCGGACATGGGTAGGCGTCGATGCCGCGGGGGGCGGCTTTGGAGGCAAAACTCGGGTTTAGGGCGATGCGGCCCGAAGCGACAGGCGTCAAAGCACCCGTCCTCCTGTCGGACAGCGGCTCGATGGCGATGGAGGGCGCGCGCAGCCCTGGGAAACTGAAACGCAACGTTGCAAAGGGCCCCTGCTGCCGAGCGATGGCAGTAAATTGGAGCGGCAAGGAGGAAGCGCCATGGCTGATCCGACGACCTTTTCGCTCGCGTCGTCCGCGTCCGAGCCGATGCTGCAGCCGGTCCTGGCTTTCCAGCAGGCCTGTTTCACCGGGGTGCTGCAACTGCAGCAACTGCAGCTGCAGATGTTGAGCGCGTGGCAGTGGCCCTTCAGCACCGTCTCACAGGAAATGTGGGATGTGTGGGTGGCGCACTTCGGAGGCGGCGTGCCGATCGACGCCTGAGGCGTGCCGCCGGTCGTGGATGACCAAATACTGCAGCTCCTGCCACACCCCGAACCCGGAGCGCGCACGCCGTTGCCGCGGATGCGGCGGCAGGTTTTCCGGCATCCGCACGCCCACCTTCGGCTTCGACAGCACGCGCCTCGATGCGGCCGAGACCGCCTGGCCGCCGCCCGGGCGGCGGGACGAGCTGCCGCGCAAGCCTCCCGGCCACGCGGCGGCGCCCCGCGCGCGCAAGACCCGGGCTTCGAGCGCCGTCGCGGCCGTCGCCACCAAGCTGGCCGTGCTGGCCGCACTGGCAGGGGCGGTCGTGCTGGTCGCGCAGCGGGTGCCTGCGGACCGATGGGGCCAGGCGATCGCCCGATGGACCGCGCCGGCGGCCAGCACGCCCGCCGCGCCCCTGCGCCCGGCGACGCGGCCCATGCCGCCGCCGGCAGGCTCCGAGGCCTCGACCGTCCTGGAGGCACTCGGCCTCGATCCGGCCCGCATCGATGGCGGGCCTGCAGCCGAGTCCCGGCCGCCGGTCGATGGGCCCACCCTCGGGCCGGATGCGGCGAGCCGCTAGCTAGGCGCGCCCCGGCCCGTGGTCGTCCCGGGTCCGCCGCAAGGCCTGAGAGATCGCGTGCGCCAGCTGCGCCATGTCGAAGGGCTTGGCCAGCTTGACGGTCGACGGATGCAGGTCGTCCGGTTGCTCGGCGAAGCCCGAAGCGAGGATCATCGGCAGCGCGGCGTTGGCCTGGCGCAAGGCCGCGACGAGGTGGGCGCCGCTCATGCCCGGCATCACCTGGTCCGAAATGACCAGGTCGACGTCCGGCGCCGTCCGGATCATGGCCAACGCCTCTTCGGCGCTCGAGGCGGCGAGCACCGAATGGCCCAGGTCTTCCAGCATGGAGGTCGTTCCCGCGAGGACCAGGGGGTCGTCGTCGACGGCCAGGATCCGCATCGGCGACAGGGGCAGGGCCTCGGCCGGCGCCGCCGGTGCCGCCGCGGGCCGGGCCTGCGACGCCACCGATGCCACGGATGCCACCGGAAGCCACAAGGTGGCGGTCGTCCCCGTGCCCTCGGTGCTCTCGAGAACGAACTTGCCGCCGGACTGGACCGCAAGCCCGTGCACCATGGCCAGGCCCAGGCCGGTGCCCTTGCCGACGCCCTTGGTCGTGAAGAACGGCTCGAGCGCGCGCGCCAGCGTCGCGGCGTCCATGCCGGTACCGCTGTCGGTCATCGAGAGCCGCAGGTACGCCCCCGGCCCCAGGTGGTCGGCCTCCGTGCACGCCACCTCGGCGGCCGCGAGCCGCAGCCGGCCCCCTTCGGGCATCGCGTCGCGTGCATTCACCGCCAGGTTGAGCAGCGCCAGCTCCAGCTGGTGCGCATCCACCAGCACCGGAGGCAGCCCCGGCGCGAACGCCTCCTCGATGTGGATCGTGGCCCCGAGGGTGCGCTCGAGCATGTCCTTCATGCCGGCGACCAGCGCCGGGATGTCGACCGCGGCCGGCTGCAGGTCCTGGCGGCGCGCGAAGGCCAGCATCCGCTGCGTGAGCGAGACGCCGCGCTTGGCCGCCGACACCGCGTTCTCGACCAGGCGCAGCAGCTTGTCGTCGCCTGCGACGCGGCGCCGCAGCAGCTCGAGGCTGGTGAGGACGACCATCAGGAGGTTGTTGAAGTCATGCGCGACGCCGCCCGTGAGCTGGCCGATCGCGTCGAGCTTCTGCGACTGGAACAGCGCTTCGCGCGCCTGTTCGAGCGCCAGCTGCGCGTTGCGCTTCTCGGTGATGTCGCGCGTCACCTTGGCGAAGCCGATCACCTGGCCTTGCGGGCCGTAGATGGGGTCGATCACCACGTTGGCCCAGAACGTCGAGCCGTCCTTGCGCACCCGCCAGCCTTCGCCTTCGAAGCGCCCTTCGGCGGCCGCCGTCGCCAGCGCCTTGGCAGGAATGCCGCGCTCCCGGTCTTCGGGGCGGTAGAAGCGCGAGAAGTGGCTTCCGATGATCTCGTGCGGCTCGTAGCCCTTGATGCGCTGGGCGCCGGCGTTCCAGTTGGTGACGATGCCGTTGGCATCGAGCATGAAGATGGCGTAGTCGGTCACCGCCTGCACCAGCAGGCTGAACTGCTCTTCGCTCTTCATCAGGGCGTCTTCGGCGGCCTTGCGCTCGCTGAGGTCGCGGGTCACCTTCGCATAGCCGATGAGCTCGCCGCCCGGCGCGCGGATCGGGCGGACCACGACCTGGGCCCAGAAGCGCCGGCCGTCCTTGCAGACGCGCCAGCCCTGGGCTTCGAAGCGGCCCTCCTGCCTGGCCGCCGCCAGCGCATGGGCCGGCATGCCGTTGCGCACGTCTTCAGGAAGATAGAAGGTCGAGAAGTGGCGGCCGATGATCTCGGACGCGGTGAAGCCCTTGAGCCGCTCGGCACCCGAATTCCAGCTGACGACGATGCCGTCCGGGTTGAGCATGTAGATGGCGTAGTCGACAACCGCATCCACCAGCAGCCGATACCGCTCTTCGGTCTGGAGGCTCGAACCGGCACTTGAAAGGTAATCCACTGGCGCCCTTTGCTTTCAATGGATTATCGCGGCCCGTACTCGACAGTGTGTTGTGTAACATTTTGTGCATTTCCGTGAAATCGGCACGCTGCGATTCGCGCAAAAGCTTTCAAGCTCGCGCGATGTCCGTGATCTGTCCCAAGTGCCATACCGAGAATCGCGCGATCGCGAAGTTCTGCATCGAGTGCATCAGCACGCTGCCGACCCTGCGCGCCGAAGACGGCTTCGCGCCGACGCTGCGCTTGCGTTGGCCCGCGGCGGCGCCGACCCCAGCCGCCGAGGCGGCGGCCCCCTTCGCCAAGGGGCTCTGGGTCAGCGTGGCGGCGCTGAGCGTGGCCCTGCTCATCGGCGCCGCGGGCTGGGTCGTGGCCGGGGCGGGTGGCTGGTACCTCTACAGCGCCGGCAAGGCGCAGGCCGGCCCGGTCAGCGAGCCGGAACACGCCGCTCCAGCGCCATCGCCGATCGCGCCGATCGCACCCATCGCGCAGGCCGCGCCCGAAGGCGCCGCCCCGCCCGTGGCGCGCCCGGCTGCGCCGGCCGCTGCGAGCGCACGCCAGCCTGCGGCCGGCGCGCCGCAGGCAGCGTGCGCCGGCCTGGGCTTCATCGCCGAAGCCCGGTGCATGGCCGCGCAGTGCCTGAAGCCGCTCTTCGCGCAGCATCCGCAGTGCGACGAGGTGCGCCGCCGCCAGCGGCTCGAAGAGGCGAAGCGCAATCCTGTCGCGCCCTAGCCGGCCGCGCGAAGGATCTCGCCCAGCCGCTCCCCGATGATGACGCAGGGCGCCATCGTGTTGCCCGTGGTGATGCGCGGCATGATCGATCCGTCGGCGATGCGCAGGTTCTCGATGCCGTAGACCCGCAGCCTGGCGTCCACCACCGACATCTTGTCCTTGCCCATCTTGGCGGTGCAGGTGGCGTGGAAATAGGACACCGCGGCATCGCGGATGAAGTTGTCGAGTGCCTTGCCCTTGATCGGGCCGGGCATGACCTCGCGCTTCACGAAGGGCTTCATCGGCGCCGAGTTGCCGATCTCGCGGCAGAGTTCCACCGCCCGGCGCATGGCCGCCATGTCGTCCGGGTGCTCGAGCACGTTGGCATGCACTTCGACCCCGTCGCGCGGGTTGGTCGACGTGAAGCGCAGGTGGCCCCGGCTCTTCGGCTTCACGATGCCGGGCCCGATGGTCCAGGCGGTCGGCACTGCGTGTTTGGCGGTGATCTCCGACGAGAACGGGATCTCGATCTGGAACGGCTGCAGGTCCGGCGTGTCCAGCTTCGGGTCGCTCTTCCAGAAGAAGGTGGCCTCGGCCGAGTTGTTGCGCGGCGGCAGCCCCTCGGGCGGCTCCCACATGCAGGCCGCGACCATCGTGTGGTCCTGGAAGTTGCGCCCGACCCCCGGCAGGTTCGCCACCACCGGCACGCCCAGGCGCTGGAGCTGCGCCGCGCCGCCGATCCCCGAGAGCATCAGGATCCTCGGCGTGTTGATGGCGCCGGCCGACAGCACCACCTCGCGCGAGCTGCCGATCTTGCGCAGCTGGCCGTCCCATTCGACCTCGACGCCGGTCACCTTCTTGCCGTCGAGCGTGAGCTTGTGCACCAGCGCCTGGGTCAGGATGGTGAGGTTCGCCTGGTCCATGATCGGATACAGGTAGTGCGAAGGCACGTTGCGGCGCTGGCCGTCCTTGACGCACAGGTTGGCGATGGCGGCGCCGCCGGGGCCTTCCATCATCGCGCCGTTGTGGTCGGCGAAGGCCGGGATGCCGACCGCCGCGCAGCCTTGCACCATGGCCGGCGCCAGCGGGCTCGGGTCCGGCGCCGGCTGCATGAAGACCAGCCCGCCCTTGCCGCGCCGCGCGGCGTCCGGCTCGCCCTGCCAGTCCTCGATGCGCTTGTAGATCGCCAGCACGTGCTGGTAGTCCCAGGCGCTGTCGCCGGCCTCGCGGGCCCAGAGGTCCCAGTCGTTCTTGTGCCCGCGCGCCCACACCGTGGCATTGATGCTGCTGCCGCCGCCGATGGCCTTGCCCATCGGCATGGCGATGGAGCGGTTGTTCAGGCCCGGCCGGGGCACGGTCTTGAAGCCCCAGTCGAAGGGCCCGCCGATGTTGGTGTACCAGACCGCCGGGTTCAGGATGCTGGGCGCATCGGCGGCGCCGCCGGCCTCCAGCAGCAGCACCTGGACCTGGGGGTCTTCCGCCAGCCGGCGCGCCACCACCGCGCCGGACGAACCCGAGCCGCAGACGATGTAGTCGTAGCGCGGCTTCAGCGCGCCGCGCAGCTCGGCCTGGTTGGCGGCGATCGCCAGTGCCTTGTCGGCCAGCGTCATGGCCGCCAGTCCGGAGGTCCCCGCAGCGGCCGCCATGCGGAGGAAGCCGCGCCGGTCGAGCCGGCCGGCCATCAGCTGCGCCTGCAGCAGGTCGAGCCGGGCCGCGGCCTGTTGTTGCTTGGTGCCTGTCATGTCGTCTCCTCGTCGTTCAGCCCACGAACCAGGGCGGGTTGACCTGGGTCTGTACCGTGATCGCCTTCAGGTGCGAATACATGTTGAGCGTCTCGTGGCAATACTCGCTGCCGATGCCGCTCTCCTTGAAGCCGCCGAACGGCGAGCCGCTGGCGAGGTTGAAGTAGTGGTTGATCCACACCGAGCCGGCCTCCAGCCGGTCGGCGGTCTCCATGGCATTGCGCAGGTTGGTGGTGTAGAGGCCGGCCGCGAGGCCGTAGCGCACGTCGTTGGCCTCGCGCAGCATGGTCTCGTGGTCGCTCCAGCGGATCACCGAGAGCACCGGGCCGAACACCTCCTCCTGCGCGATGCGCATGCTGTTCTTCGCCTCGAAGACGGTGGGCGCGATGAAGTAGCCGTGCTCGCTGCCCTCGACCGCCACCCGCCGGCCGCCGGCCACCAGCCGGGCGCCCTCGTCCTTGGCGACGTCGATGTAGTCGAGCACGCGCCGGCCCTGCGTTGGCGAGACCAGTCCGCTGAGCTTGGCCGACGGGTCGAGCGGCCCGCCGACCTTGAGCCGGCGCGTCGCCTCGGCCAGCTGTTCGAGGAAGCGGTCGTAGATCGCGTCGTGGACGAACAGCCGCGTGCCCGCCAGGCAGGACTGGCCGTTGCAGTACATGGCGGCGAAGACCGCGTTGTCGACCACGGCCTCGATGTTCTCGATGTCCGGGAAGACGATGTTCGGGCTCTTGCCGCCGAGCTCCAGCGACACCGGCACCAGCCGCTGGGCGCCCGCCAGCGACACCAGCCGGCCGACCTCGCTGCTGCCGGTGAAGGCGAGCTTGTTGACGCCCGGGTGGGCGGTCAGCGCGGCGCCGGCTTCCTCGCCCATCCCCGGCACGATGTTGACCACGCCGGGCGGAAAGATGGCGGCGATGTGCTTGCCGAGTTCGAGCGTCGACAGCGAGGCGTTCTCGTCGGGCTTCAGCACCACGGTGTTGCCCGCGGCCAGCGCCGGCGCCAGCTTGAACGCCACCATGATCGCCGGCACGTTCCACGGAATGATCTGGCCGCAGACGCCGATCGGCTCGCGCTTGGCCAGCATGTAGCCGTTGGGGATCGGCCGGCCGAAGCCCTCGTGCGTCAGCACGGCGCCGGCGAAGTAGCGGTACTGGGCGTTGGCGATCATGTGGTCGAGGGTGGTCTCCGACAGCCGCCGGCCGATGTCCAGGGCGTCGACCAGGGCCAGCCGCGGCATGTCGGCGGCCAGCGCGTCGGCCAGCTTCAGCAGCAGCGCGGAGCGTTCCTCGTAGGAGGTCGCGCGCCAGCCCGGCAGGGCCGCGCGGGCGGCCTTCACCGCCTCGTCGATCTCGGCCGCGCCGCAGCGGGCGATCGAGGCCAGGTGGGCGCCGGTGGCCGCGTTGGTCGCGGCGAAGCTCGGGCCGCTGGCCGGCCGGAAGGCGCCGCCGATGAAGGCGCCGTAGTGCGCGTCCAGCCGCGGGTCCGTGATGTCCTGATTGCCCATGTCGATGTCCTTCCTTGATCGAATGAAGATCCCCTCGCCGCCGGGCGCGGGGTGGAGGCATTCTTGGAGGGGGCGGCTGGCGGCGCTATCCGGCCTGCGCGCGGCTGTCCGCTTCGCGCAGCGCGGCGGCTGGGGTTTTCCCGGATCGCACGGATTCGAAGGCCGGCACAGGATGCGCCACCCCCGGCCGCCGCGCGATGGCATGAACACTGCATGCAGTCCGGTTTCCGAACGAGCGTCTGGAAAGGAGCGCATCCCATGGCGACGGATCACACCCACACCCGCGATCTCGACGAGGCGATCGAGACGGTCGGACAGGTCTATTGCCAGCACGAGCTCAAGCTCCATGCCCGGGCGCGCAGCATCGACACCACCCTCGACATCTCGGGCTCGGCGCGCCAGCCGGTGGTGCGCCTGCGCTACGGCGCACCGGTGACCGTGGACGCCGGCCGCTTTCCCGACCTGTTCCTGATCATGCGCTGCACCGGGGGCCAGGGCCGGGTGCGCCAAGGCCGGCGCGAGGCGTCATGGACGCCCGGTGGAACGCTGCCGGTGTCGGCCAACCTCGGCACCGAGTTCGGCTTCGGCGCCGACTTCGCGCAGACCACGGTCAAGCCCGACAAGCACAAGCTGGAGGCGCTGTGCGGCCGGTGGCTCGGCCACCCGCTCGACGATGAACTGCGCTTCGAGCTCGCGCCCTTCTCGAGCGCCCTGGAGCGCACCTGGACCTCGACCCTGGCGCTGCTGGACGGCGGCGGCTCGCCCGCGCTCTCGGCCGCGGCCGAGGCTTCGCTGGAAGAGTTCCTGCTCACCGTGCTGCTGCAGCAGCATCCGCACAACTTCAGCGACGAACTGGCGCGGCCGCAGCCGACGCTGGCGCCCCGCCTGGTGCGGCAGGCCGAAAGCTACATGCAGGCGCATGCCGCGCAGCCCCTGACGGTGGCCGAGGTGGCGCGCAGCCTGGGCGTCAGCGTGCGGGCGCTGCAGGCCGGCTTCCAGGCGCACCGCCAGAGCACGCCGATGGCCTACCTGCGCCAGGTGCGGCTCGAGCGCGTCAGGCAGGCCCTGCTCGCGGCGGACGCATCGACCAGCGTCACCGAGGCGGCGCTGCAGCATGGCTTCTTCCACCTCGGCCGGTTCAGCGCCCACTACAAGGCCTGCTTCGGCGAAAGCCCCATCGCCGCGCTGGCGCGGGTGCGCCGGGGCCGCGTCAGAGCGTCATCTTGAGGATGGTGAAGTCGTCCTCGAGCACGCCGGGGCCGTGCGCATCGCGCGCGCAGTCCAGCAACCGGTCCAGCTCCGACGCCCCGTCGGCCACCGGCTGCGTGAGAACCTCGGCCAGGTCGGAGAGTTCGAGCATCGAGCCGTCCGGCCGGCCGACCTCGTAGGTGCCGTCGCTGAAGACGTAGAGCCGGGCCGGCGACGGCAGGACGCAGCGCTCCTCCTGGTAGCGGGCGGCCGGCGAGATGCCGATGCAGGGGCCGTTCGCCGGCAGCGGCCGGCCCTCGCCGGCGGCTTCGCAGGGGCCGCTCACCAGCAGCGCGGGCGGATGGCCGGCCGAGGCATAGCGCAGCTCGCCCGTGGCGCGCTGATAGACGCCATACCAGACGGTGGAGAACAGCTCGCCATGGCGCTCCATCTGGTAGGCCTGGTTGAGCGCGGTCAGCACGGCGGCGGGGCTGCGGAAGTCGGTGCGCTGCAGCGCTTCCGAGCGCAGCGTGTCGGCCACCGCCACCGACAGCAGGGCCGATCCCACGCCATGGCCGCAGACGTCGATCAGGTAGAGCGCGAAGTGCTGGTCGTCGACCCAGTGGTAGCCGAACGAGTCGCCGCCCAGCTCGGTCGACGGCACGAAGCGCCAGTCGATCGCGAGCGGCTCCTCGAGCGGCGGCGGCAGGATCGCGCGCACGTAGCGCTCGGCCTCGCGCAGCTCGTCCTGCAGCCGGTCGTGGGTGAGCTGCAGCGCCTCGCGGGAGGCGGCCAGCTCGCGATGGGCCAGGGTCAGCTCCTGGTTGGCCGCCTCGAGCTGCGCGATCAGCCGGGCCTCGCGCTGGCTCAGCAGGGTCATGTCGTAGGCCTTCTGCTGCACCAGCCGCGCTTCCTCGTACTCCGCCGTGACGTCGAGCAGCAGGATCCAGACCGTGCCGTCGTCGGCGAAGAAATGGACGTCCGCCACGCGGCCGCTGGGCATTTCCATCGAGCGGATCAGGAACGGCGTCTCGACCAGCGGCAGCAGCCCTTCGAGGAACGGGATCTGGTCGCTCGCCAGGCCGCCGCAGCGCAGGCCGGTCAGCCCGTAGTGGTCCAGGTGGCCGCCCGCCTGCACCAGGTCCTGGGCCTCGTCGACCACCAGGTGGGCGAGCACGCGCTGCGCGTGCAGCAGCATCAGCAGCGAGTCGGAGATCCGCGCCGGCAGGTCGAGCATGGCTATCGGGCGAGCAGCGCCGCCAGTTCCTGGAAGGTCTCCTCGACCGCGGCCCCGGTCTTGGCGCTGGTGCGGCGAAATTGCCAGCCGGCAGCTTCCAGCTGCGCGATCCGCTCCATCGAGATCGTCCAGTCTTCCTCGAGGTCCGCCTTGTTGAGCAGGGCGACGAAGGGGACGCTGCCGATCTCGGCATCGACCCGGCCCTGGATCGAGACCGCGGTGTCCAGCGTCTCGGGCCGGGTGCCGTCGATCACCAGCAGGTAGCCGGCCGCGCCGCGCAGGTAGCTCACCCGCACCGCCGCGATGTCGTCCTCGCCGGCGATGTCCCACAGGATCAGCGCCATCTGCTCGCTGCCGACGGTGAGCAGCTTCTTGTCGATCTTGACCCCGACCGTGGTGAGGTAGGCGTCCGAGAAAATGGTGTCGACGAAGCGGCGCACCAGGCTGGTCTTTCCGACGCCGAAGGCGCCGAGCAGGCAGATCTTTTTTTGCAGCATGTGTGTAAGCGCCTCAGTCTCCGGTGCTGACGCCGAAAGATACGCGCCGGTTCATCGACAGCTCGTCCTCGCTGGCGCCGGGGCGCAGCGGTTCGAGCGGGCCGGCACCGCGCACCGTGAGCACGGAAGGATCGACGCCGCGCGCGCGCAGCATCGAGCGCACGACCTCGGCGCGGCCCACGCTGAGGGCCAGGTTCGAGGTGTCCTTGCCGGTGGCGTCGGCGTGGCCGACGATCGTCACCTTGACCGGGAAGCCCTGGTCGCGGGCCACCTGGGCGAGCTCGCGCATGTAGCCTGCGACGGCATCCAGCTTGGCCTCCTGGTCGGCCGCCGGCCGCGGCATGCTGAAATCGAAGTGGATCAGCTGGGCCTGGATGGCATCGCGCAGCCGCAGGTAGTCCGGGTCCTGCACGTCCTTGAGGGCGCTGAGGTCGACCTTGGGCGCGCCGGCGGGCAGGGTCTGGACGAAGGCCCGCGCCTTTTCCATCCAGCGCTGGGGCGCGTTGCCGCTGGCCCGGATGCCGCTCGCGTCCTGCGCCAGGATGACCGTCGGCGGCGGGTCGAGCGTGGCCTGCAACCGCTTCAGCACGATGGCCGGATGCAGCGCCTGGTAGGGTTCCCAGCGGCCGATCACGCGCGCGGGGTCCAGGTCGGTCTGCGCCAGCAAGGCTTCCGGCTGCGCGGCCAGCGGGTCGCGCAGGCCGGCCACCAGCCACTTGCCGTCGCGCCGTTCGGCGCCCATCACGACGATGCCGGGCTGGTCCTGCAGGCTGGCCACGTAGGCGTCGACGTGGCGGCGCTCGATGATCCGCTGGCCGATCCACCAGCCCAGCGCCCCCAGCAGCAGCAGCGGGATGAGCCACATCAGCGGCGAGACCTTCCTGTGGGTCTCGGCGGCCTGCGACAGCAGGCACAGCCGCAGCTGCGGCTCGGCTTCCTCGAAAGGCGCGGTGTCGCCGGCGAATTCCTCCAGCGCGCCGCGCCACTGGTCGTGGACCGAGCCCAGCGTCTCGCCGAGCCGGGTGCGCAGCATCGCCGGCGGCGTGCCGTGGATCACGGCGGCGAGAAACGCCGACGGACCTTCCTCGCACCACAGCAGCAGGTCGCCCAGGCGCAGGCTGTCGATGCCGCCGCTGCTGGCGCCCCCGCTGGCGGATTCGTCGAACGAATCGCGCACGAAATCCTGGATCGCCGAGAGCATCGCCGACACCAGCTGCGGATCGCGCGTGGTGGCGTCGTCGCGCGCCACGTGGGCCAGCAGCAGGCCGGTCTTGCGATGGATCAGGAACAGGTGGTCGACCCGGAACACGGCCGTGTGCTTGAGCACCACCTCGGCGAAGCTGCTGCCGGTGCGCCAGGCTTCGATGCGCCACTTGAGTCCGCGCCACGACAGGCTGTGCTTGAGGGCCTGGTTCAGCGACTGCAGCGAGCCTTCGAGGGTCTCGGCGATGGCCTTGCGGATCGCCGGCCCCATGACGGGGTACAGGATGTCGACCATCCGGCCGGGGTTCTTCTGGATCGACGCCTGGGTGGCGCGCTCGACCGTGGGCGAGATCGCCAGGCCCAGGCGGTCGTCCTGGGCCGCCGCCAGCGCGAAGGCTGCGGGCAGCACCGAGCCCACCGCATCGGCGAGCTCCTTGGGATCGTCGAACTTCTGCTGCAGCCGCGCCAGCGCCACCCGCTCGCGTTCGAGCAGCACGCGGCGCATCGCGTCCAGCCGCGGATCGGCTTCCAGGCGGCTCGGCAGGGTGGCCGCGACGCCGGGATCGACGCAGCGCGCCAACTCCAGCAGCAGGGCGGCGAGCCGCTCTTTCTGCGCCTCGTCGGAAGGCTCGCCTGGCGCGTGCGTCGCAGCCAGCGACAGGCGTGCGTTCACCGCGCCTCCGCTCGGGCGCGCGCCCGTGCCTCTGGCGCTGCGCTCATTTCAGTTTTCCACCACGCCATCGCGTGACCCGCGGCACGTGAAACCGGCGCACCGGGATGCCAGGGATACCGCGGAACCGGCTTTGCCGGGCCGCTGGTATCGCCCCCTGGAGGGGGAGGCGCCGCAGGCGCTTCGGGGGTGTTTCATGTCGATCAGCCGCCGTGGCCGTTGCTGCCCTTGGGCGCAACGTCCTGGTTCAGGCATTTGGCGATCTCGACGAACAGGCCCGCGAGCAGGTTGCGGTCGGTCTTGACGTTGCTGAGCTCGGCGAACATCCGCTCGGTGGTGGCGCGGGCGTCGTCCTGGCGCTTGCGCATCTCCTCGCGCAGCACCTGGACCTCATGGCTCAGCCGGTCGGTGAACTCGCGCTCCTGGCGCGCCAGCTGGTCGGACAGCTGGGCCAGCCGCTTCTCGAGCGTCTGCGTGTGGTCGCGCAGGCTGCGCTCCAGCTCCTTGTCGGCGTCGGCGCGCAGGTCCTTTTCCTCGCGGAACTGGCCGGCGACCGATTCGAGCTGCTTCTTCATCGTCGATTCGAGGCTGCTCAGGCCGCGCGACGACTCGGACTCCATGTCGCGCATCCGTTGCGCGAAGCGATCCTCGAGGATCGAGAAGCGCTTGTCGTAGTCCTGCATCTGGTTGCCGAACAGCAGCTCGCGCATCTTGTCGACCCCGGAACTCTCGCCCGCGCCGTTGGGTTGGCCGGCGGCGAGAGCCGCCTGCGCCGCCAGCGCGCTCTGGGTGTCGATGCTCATGGAGGGTTTGGCTGCAGTTGCCATGGAGAATGCTCCTCGGTGGTGGGTTGACGATGGGTGGTGAAAACAAGGGCGCTCAGGGCGGCGCCGACGCCCGGAACAGGAGGGTCAGGCAGTTGCGCCCGTCGTGGTGGCTGTAGCGAAGCCCGTCGGAGAAGCGGCGCACGATCGGGATGCCCCAGCCGCCGATGCGCGCGTCGTCGATGCTGGTGGCCGGCGCCGGTTCGGGCACCTGGCGCGGATCGAATTCGCGGCCCTCGTCCTCGACTTCCAGGGCCACGTCCTGGCCCTGCCAGCCCAGCCGCAGGAAGATGTTCTGCGCGCCCTGGCTGCAGGCGTGGGTCATGATGTTGGTCACCACCTCGGTCGAGCAGAGGTCGAGGTTCAGCGTGACGCGCGGCGGCAGCCGCTGGCCTTCGGCCCAGTCGTGCACCCAGGCGCTCACGCGCGCGAGTTCGCGCAACTCGCTGCCGACGGTGAGGGAGGCTTGCGGCTCCCCGCCGGTGGCGGCCATCAGCGGCTCCCGGCCCCCGCCATCAGGGCGCTGCAGGCGGTGTCGACGTCGGGGTACACCGGGATGATCGTGTCGATGCCTGCCATCTTGAGCACCTCCGCCACCAGCGGTTGCGGACTGGCCAAGGCCATGACGCCACCGCGCATCGACTGCGCCCTCGCGTTGACGACCAGGGTGCGGATCCCGATCGACGCCAGGAACGAGACCTCGGACAGATCGACCACCGCGAGCAGCTTGCGGTTGGCAACCAGCGCCGACAGGCGCACGTTGATGTCGTGCCCGCCGATGCTGTCCATGCGCCCGACCAGACTGATCTTCTCGACACCGTCGGCCAGTTGCTCGCTTCTCAGATCCATACGCTCTCCGCAGTCGTTTTCGATGGGGGGCTGGTCGGGTTCGTCGTCCACCTGCTTCGCACGC
Organism: Variovorax davisae; assembly: GCF_030316845.1. GTDB lineage: Bacteria > Pseudomonadota > Gammaproteobacteria > Burkholderiales > Burkholderiaceae_C > Variovorax > Variovorax davisae. The sequence goes on along the minus strand of NZ_JASZYS010000014.1, from coordinate 56,944 downwards.
AAGTTCTTGTTTCTAAAAGAAAACAAGACGCTCTGGCGAGCAACAAATAGAACCTTTTTCTAGCTTACGCCCAATTTGCAGCCTCGTCGACAACGGGGCCTCATCAAGCCGATGGACGCTCAGCGGTCCTTGCGCGGTGGCACGTTGTGCAGGGCCTCGACCAGCCGGTCGACCCTGATCGGCTTGGTCAGGTAGTCGTCCATGCCGGCCCCGATGCACATCTCCTGGTCGCCCTGCATGGCGTTGGCGGTCATGGCGACGATGCGGGGCCGGCGGCCGGCCTCGAACAGCGCGCAGATCTGCCGGGTGGCGTCGAGCCCGTCGAGCTCGGGCATCTGGACGTCCATCAGCACCACGTCGTAGGTCTGGCGCTGCACCGACTCCACCGCCTCGATGCCGTTGGAGGCCAGGTCGGCGCGGTAGCCCATCTGCTGCAGCAGGCGCAGCGCGAGCTTCTGGTTCACCACGTTGTCCTCGGCCAGCAGGATGCGCAGCGGATGCCGGGCCGCCATCGTCGGGTCGAGCTGCGGCTTGGCGCCGGCGCTGTCCGCGGGCCGGCTGGCGACCGACTCGTGCGCCAGCAGGCTCACCAGGGTGTCGAACAGCGCCGACTGGTGGATCGGCTTCGACAGGTAGGCATTGAACAGCGACTCGGCGTCGCCGGCCTCGCGCCGCCCGAGCGAGCTGAAGAGCACCAGCGGCAAGGCGGCGTGGCTGGCGCGGATGCGGCGCGCGAGATCGACGCCGTCCATCTCCGGCATGTGCATGTCGAGGATGGCGAGGTCGAAGCGCTCGCCCTGGGCCAGCCAGCCCAGCGCCTCCGCCGGCGATTCGGTGGCGCGCGAATCCATGCCCCAGCGGGCCGTCTGGAGCGCCAGCACGCGCCGGTTGGTGGCGTTGTCGTCGACGATCAACAGGTGCTTGCCCTGCAGCTCGATCTGCACGCCGCTGACGATGCGGCGCTTGCTCGGCGGCGCATCCGAGGTCGCCACCTCGAGGGTGAAGAAGAAGGTCGAGCCCGTGCCCGGCCCGTCGCTCTCGACCCACATGGTGCCGCCCATCAGCTCGGCCAGCCGCTTGCTGATCGCCAGGCCGAGGCCGGTGCCGCCGTACTTGCGGGTGGTGCTGGAGTCGGCCTGCGAGAACGACTGGAACAGCCGGCTCTTGCCCTGCGCCGACAGGCCGATGCCGGTGTCGCGCACGGCGAAGGTCAGCGCGACCCGGCCGCCCGGCCGGGCGTCGGCGCTGACCGTCAGCACCACCTCGCCGGCCTCGGTGAACTTCACCGCGTTGCTCAGCAGGTTGAGCAGGATCTGCCGCAGCCGCGTGAGGTCGCCGCTCACGCCCACCGGCACGTCGCCCTCGAACACGTAGGCGATGTCGAGCTTCTTCTCGGTCGCCCGCGTGCTGACCAGGTCGAGCGCCGACTCCACGCATTCGCGCAGGTCGAAGGGATGGGCCTCGATGTCCATCCGGCCGGCCTCGATCTTCGAGTAGTCGAGGATGTCGTTGATGATGGTGAGCAGGGCGTCGCCCGAGTCGCGGATGGTCGAGACGTAGTCCTGCTGCTCGGCGTCCAGCGGGGTGTCCAGCAGCAGCCCGCTCATGCCGATCACCGCATTCATGGGCGTGCGGATCTCGTGGCTCATGGTCGCCAGGAAGGCGCTCTTGGCCTCGTTGGTGGCCTCGGCGGCGGCCCGCGCCTCCTTGGTCTCGTTGAACAGGCGCGCGTTCTGGATCGCGATCACGGCCTGGTCGGCGAAGGTCTCCAGCAGCCGGATCTCCTTGTCGGCGAAGGCCCCCGGGGGCTGGCGCGAGACGTGGATCGAGCCGATGTAGCGGCCCTCCCAGATCAGCGGGGCCAGCATGATCGCGTAGCTGCCGATCTGCTCGCCGAGCTCGCGCATGAACACCGGCAGGTTCGGCTCGGCCAGCGCGTCGGGGATATGCAGGACCTCGGGGCCGGCCATGGCCTCGCCCATGGGCGAGTGGTCGATCGGCCGCGGGTAGTAGCGCTCGAGCGCCTCGCGGGCCGAGCCGCGGTGGGCGCCCAGGTGCATCATGCCGTCGTCGCCGACCAGCGAGATCCCGAGCTGGGTGCCGGAGAACAGGCGCTGGCAGCTCTCCAGGATCTTGTCGAACACCGGGCGCGCGTCCTCCATCGATTCGCTGATGACCTGGAGCACGTCGGCGGTCGCGGTCTGGCGCTCGAGCGCCTCGCGGGTCTCGGTCGTGAGGCGGACGTTGTCGATCGCGATCACCGCCTGCTCGGCGAACAGGTTGAGCAGGTCGACCTGCCGCTGGGGCGTCGGGCCGGGGTCCGGCCAGGCCATGGTGATGGCGCCGATCGGCTCGCCGTCCTTGAGCATCGGGGCGGCGATCACGCGGCGCCGGTTGCCGGAGTTGGCCAGCCGGCGGTCGTACGTGGGGTCCGACCAGGCGTCCTCGATGCTCAGCGCCTGGCGTTCGAGAATGACGCGCCCGTTCATCTGGGCCCGGTCGGGCGGCGCCGGCCACACCGTGCGCGCCGCCTCCAGCGCCTGCTCGGACCAGTTGCGGGCCGCCGCCAGCTGGACCTGGCGGCCGTCGTAGCTGAAGATCGCGGCGGTCGGGCCCTCGAACAGCCACATGGTGCAGTCCAGGATGGCCTCGAACACCGGCATCACGTCGTCGGGCGATTCGCTGATGGCGCGCAGCACGTCGCTGACGGCGGTCTGGTATTCGAGCGACTCGGTCAACTCGGCGGTGCGCTCCTCGACCTTGTGCAGCGCCACCTGCGTTTCGTTGAACAGCCGGGCGTTCTGGATCGCGATGACCGCCTGTTCGGCGAAGGTCTTGAGCAGCGCCCGCTCGCTCGGCCGGAACGGACCGATCTCGGCGCGCTGCATGCTCAGGATGCCGATGCCGCGGCCCTCCCAGATCAGCGGCGCCGCCAGGTTGGCGTAGCTGTAGCCGATCAGCTCGGCATTGTGGCGCAGTACCACCGGTGCCGCCGGATCGCCCAGCACGTCGGCGAACTCCACCAGGTCGCCGGTGCGGAAGGAGACTTCGGCCGAGGTGCCGGCGAGCGGCATCGGGTAGTTCGCCTCCATCGAGGCGGCGAGCTGCGCCAGCCGCGCCTCGCCGACCGCGGCACGGCCGGCGGCTGTCATCTGCCAGCGGGTCAGCGCCAGGTTGCCCTGGGCATCGACCATCAGCAGGGCGAAGGAGCTGCCGTCGAACAGGTGCTCGCAGCACTCGAGGATCTTGTCGAACACCGGCCCGGGGTCGGCCAGCGAGCTGCCGATGACCTGCAGCACCTCGGCCGCCGCGCTCTGGTGGGCCAGCGCCTCCTGCATCTCGCGGGCGTGGCGCCGGGTTTCGTCGAACAGGCGCGCGCTCTCCAGCGCCAGGCCCAGGCTGGCGGCCACGGTTTCCAGCAGGTGGAGCTCGTGGGCGCCGAAGGCGTATTCGCGTTCATGGTTCTGCAGCGAGATGATGCCGAGCGCGCGGTCGTTGCCGATGATCGGGACGGCCGCCATCGACAGCGCCCAGTCGGTGCCCGGCGCGGGATGCAGGCCCATCCGCGTCTGCTCCTCGCGCGTGTTGAGCACGCCGACCTCGCGCGTGCGCATCAGGCGCGCCATCGGCTCGTCCGGGTCCAGCGGCCGCGCCGGCGGCCGGGGCAGGGGCCGGTTGTGCTCGTAGCGGTAGATCGCCTGCACCAGGTTGGTCCGGTCGTCCCACCACACGATGTTCAGGTTGCCGGAATCGAAGACCTCGCGCAGCCGGTCGCCCACCAGGTCGACGATGGCCTGGAATCCCAGCTTGGCCGCGATCCCGCGCTGGATGGCGTTGATCAGCGCCAGGCCGTCGTTGCGCTGCTGGAGCTCGTCCTGGCGCCCGGCCAGCGCGCGCTGGAGCTGCTCGCGCTCGCGGCCGTGGGCGAGGGCCGCCGCCGCCTGGCGCGCCAGCGCGGCCAGCAGGTCGCGGTGGACGCGGTCGAAGCGGCCCAGCCGGCCTTCGATGTCGGCGTAGAGGCAGCCGAGCAGTTCGCGCTGCACGACCAGCGGCGCGACCAGGCAGGAGCGCTGGTCGCCCGGGGCGGCGTGCTCGGGCCCGTGGCGCAGGCTGGGCTTGCGGCTGTGGCGGGCCTCGGCCAGCCAGGGCCCGATGGCGCCGAGCAGGGACGCGGCGTCCTCGGCCGGCGGCAGCAGGGCGCCGGCGCTGTGCGGCCCGGCCTCGGTCTCGAGCACCAGCAACACCCGCTGCGCCCCCAGGAGCCGGGCGGCTTCATCGACCAGCGCGGCGTGCAGCGCGCCGGCGTCGGCCAGTGCGTTCAGTCGCAGCCCCGCCTCGACCAGGCGCTCGAACGGGTCGCGCAGCGTCCGGCCGGCGCGCGACGGGTGCTTCGACAGGGGGCGAGACCGGGACTCAGCCATGGGGCATGTGCCTTCAGCGATCAGCAACTCGGTGCGCGGGCGGCGCACCACGGCGTGGAGTCTAGCGCCTGACCTGTACAACAAAGGGTATATCCGATTCGTGACTTTTGGCAGGCGCTGCGGAACAATCGCGGGGGCTCCAATTCGCTTACAAGGAAGAACCAAGATGCGCAGGTTGAAGAGGTCGGCGGCTGCCCTGGTCGCGGCGGCGGGGATGGCGCTGGCGGGCTGCACCACCACCGGCATGGGAGGCGGCGAGATCGTCCAGAAGGGCCAGCCCGACAAGCCCGTGCTGTTCTCCTGGAAGAGCACCGATGGCGGCATCACCGGCACCATGACGGCCACGCTGCCGACCGCCACCTTCCAGGGCCCCTTCCTGCAGATCACGCAGCAGACCCAGAGCGACGCCATGGCGCCGATGTGGGGCGGCGGCTGGCCGGTGGGCTGGTCCGACTGGTCCTACTGGGGCTACGGCGGCGTCGCGGGCATGGGCGGCATGGGCATGATGCCGGGCTTCGACGCGGTGCAGTTCGCCACCGTCTACAGCGGCAAGGTGATCGCCAACCTGAAGAGCCCGCAAGGGGGCCTGATGCGCTGCCGGCTGCACATGCTGCGGCCGCAGCAGGGCATGTCGGGCGGCGGCACCGGCGAGTGCCAGATCCAGGGCGGCGCCACCATCCAGGCCAGCTTTTGAAGACAGGAACGCCCGTGCGGGTCCGGCAGCCCCTCAGCGCGGTCCAGATGAAGCTGGTGCTCGAACTGCACGAGCTGCGCCTCGTGTCGTGCGCCGAGTCGAGCCAGCTCCTGGATGCCTGGACCCGCCTGGGCACGTTCTCGAACGAGCAGCGTGGCGCCGTCGATGCCCTGTTCGCGCTCTGCTACGACGACATGATGCGCGGCCTGCACGATGCCGCCGACGGACCCGAGTCGCGTGCCGTGGTCCGCACGGAGCTGATCCGGAAGCTCGGCTGAGCCGGCGGCGCCGCGCCAGGAGCCTGCCATCCAGCTGCGTCACCTGCGCTACTTCGTCAAGATCGTCGAGGCCGGGAGCTTCTCGCGCGCCGCCACCACGATCTTCGTGGCGCAGCCCGCCCTGAGCCAGCAGATCGCGGAGCTGGAGGAAGAGCTCGGCGTCAGCCTGCTGCATCGCAGCGCGCGCGGCGTGCGGCCGACGGCCGCCGGCGACGCCCTCTACCGCGAGGCGGTGGCGATCCTGCGCCAGATCGAGAAGCTGCCCGAGATCGTGCGCTTCACCGGCGGCGAGGTGGCCGGCTCGGTCAGCCTCGGCATGTCCTCGACCCTGGCCTCCTTCCTGGCCGGCGACTTCATGAAGGCCTGCAAGACCGCGCTGCCGATGGTGAACCTGAGCGTGGTCACCGAGGACAGCCTCTCGCTCAAGGCGCGGATCGCGGCCCGCACGCTGGACCTCGCGATCCTGTTCGAGGAAGCCCCCACGCCCGGGCTGATCCGCCAGCCGCTGTTTCGCCAGCGGCTGTACCTGGTCGAGCGCAAGCGCAGTGGGCGCGGCGGCCCGAAGTCGATCTCGCTGGCGCAGGCCGGCGCCCGGCCGCTGGTGCTGCCGAGCCAGCCGAACGCCATGCGCAGCCTGCTCGACAGCCACTTCGCGGCGGCGGGCATCAGGCCGGAGGTGGTGGCCGAGGCCAACATGCTGCACGGCATCCTGTCGGCGGTGCAATCCGGCGTCGGTGCCACCGTGATCCCGATGGGCGACTTCACGGTGGCCACCGGCAGCGGCAGCCTGGCGGCGACGCCGATCGAGCCGGCGATCCACCAGACCGCCCAGGTGGTGTCGTCCGACGGCGCCTCGCTGACCCGGGCCGGCGAGGCGGTGCGCGACCTGCTGGGGGCCTTCGTGCGCCGCTTCCTCGACGAGAAGGCGCCGCCGGGCATGGCGCACATCGAGGCCTAGCGGAGCCCGGCCGCGGCCATATCCGCCGGCTATGGCTGCATACCGAGACAGTATTTTTCAGCCGGCGCCGATCCGCGCACAGTCCGCTCCCATGTCTTCGAGAGCGCAGCAGCCCGCTGCCTCCGGTCATTCAGGAGTCGGGTCATGGCCAAGCTTGTCTATCGTGTGGTGTCCGCCTGTGGCGCCCTGGGTTACGGATTTCCGAGGGCCTCGCTGCAGGCGGCGATCGAGGGCCGCGTCGACGCCATCGTCTCCGACGCGGGCTCGATGGACGCCGGGCCGTACTACCTCGGCACCGGCGAAGAGTACTTCGAGCGCGAGGCCGTGAAGGCCGACTACCTGCACATGGTCGAGGCCGGCCTGCAGACCGGCAGCCCGGTGATCCTCGGCAGTTGCGGCATGGCGGGCGGCCGGCGCAACCTGGCCTGGATGCTCGAGGTGGCGAAGGAGGTCTTCGCCGAGCTCGGCGTCAAGGACGCCAAGGTCGCGGTGATCGATGCCGAACTCGACGCCGAGCTGGTCATCGACGAGCTGCGCAAGGGCGCCCTGCGGCCGACCGGCGTCGGGCCCGCGCTCGACGAAGAGGCGCTGCGCCAGAGCGTCATCGTGGGCCAGATGGGCATCCATCCGCTGATCACCGCGCTCGACAGTGGCGCGCGCTACATCTTCGCCGGCCGGGCCTGCGACATCGCGCTGTTCGCCGCCGACATGGTCCGCCGCGGCATCGACCCGGGGATCGCCTACCACGTGGGCCACGTGCTCGAATGCGGGGCCCTGGCCTGCGATCCGGGGACGCCGTCCGACTGCCTGGTGGCCGAGCTCTACGACGACGGCTCGGCCGTGTTCGTGGCGCCCGACGCCAACCGCCGCTGCACGCCCTGGTCGATCGCCGCCCATTCGCTGTACGAAGAGAGCCACCCGCAGCTGCAGTTCTATCCCGAGGGCATCCTGGTGATGGACAAGACCGAGTTCTTCGCGCCCGACGCGCGCACCACCGGCATCCGCAACAGCCGGTTCGTGCGCTCCTCGAAGCCCTGGCCGTGGAGCATCAAGCTCGAAGGCGCGCGCCGCTTGGGCGCGCGCAAGGTGTCGCTGATCCACATCGATCCGGCCGACCTGCCGAAGATCCCGCCCGAGGTGCTGGTGTACGGGCGCAACGGCGTGCAGGCGCGGGCGGTGGAGGGCGAGGAGCGCGAGCTCGGCATCATCGTCGAGACCAGCGCCGCCAGCGCCGAGGCGGCCGAGACGCTGGCCAGCCTGCTGACCCACTACCTGATCCACTACGGCTACCCGGGCCGCAAGGCGACCGCCGGCAACATCGCCTATCCCTTGTCGCCGAACCTGGTGAGCTTCCGGCGCGAGGACGGGCGCTACGGTGCCATCGTGCCGAGCGGCACCCGCGACCCGGTGTTCTTCGCCAACTACGGGAAGGTCAAGGCCGCGGTGATCGCGCTGATCGAGGCCCAGTTCCCGGAGGCGCTGGTGCAGGCCGAGTACCGGCTGATCGATGCCGATGCCGCGCATCCCGCGGTGCTGCTCCGGACCATCGACGACGATCCGGCAAAGCTCGCCGCGCGCCACGCGGCGGAGATCGATGCGATCACGCGGCTGGCAGCGCCGAAGGCAGGCTCGCACCTGAACCTCGACGCCGCCGACGCCTATGAATGGTCGCTCTACCACCTGCTGCAGAACGAGGAAGTGATCCAGCGCACCATGTTCCCGATCACCTATTTCCGGGCCGAAGGCGCCGCGTGGGTCAGGGAGGGCAGCGAGCGGCCGCGCTATTTCGACATCGGCGTCACCGGCCACGAAGGCAGCCTGGACGACCGCACGCTGTCGCTGATCGTCGACGCGCCGCCGGGCGGCGCGCCGCACGGCGAGCAGCGCCTGCTCGACATGGCGGTGGTGATCCGCAGCAAGGACGCCGGCATCAACCGCCTGACCTTCGACATCGTCTTCAACTCGGCCGCCGACTACGAGGCGGCGCTGCGCTCGAACCTGTTCCACAAGGCCGGCGTGGCGAAGATCCTGCATGTCGACGCCGAGCGCGTGGTCGGCAGCTTCTTCGTCGACAGCTGCAACGCGATCAAGATCTCGATCGACCGGCCCAACATCTCGGCCTCGCCCGACGAACGGGACGTGTTCGGTGCCCAGCAGCAGTCGAAGATCGAGGGCCTGCGCATCCCGGTCTATGCCCACCCGCTCGGCGGGTCCTCGGTGCTCTGACGGATGCGCAAGGCGGAGCCATCGATGTCGCACCTTTCATTTCCGGCACCGGACGGCGCGCAGCGGCGGCGGCTGCTGGGCACCGCGCTCGCCGCGGCCGTGGCCGCCGGCTGGCGGACGGCCGCGATCGCCCAGCCGGCCGAGCCCTTCCCGGCCCGCCCGGTCAAGCTGATCGTCGCCTTCGCGCCCGGCACCGGCAGCGATGCGCTGGCGCGGATCGTGGCGGCCGCCATGGCGCCGCTGCTGGGGCAGCCGCTGGTGATCGACAACCGTTCGGGCGCCGGCGGCGTGACCGGCACCGAGCAGGGCGCCCGGGCGCCGGCCGACGGCTACACCCTGACCCTGGCGACCACCAGCACGCTCTTGACCAACCCGGTGCTCAACCCCAAGGTGCGCTACCGCGCCGAGCGCGATTTCGTGCCGGTCGCGGGCCTGGCGCGGACCGCCTTCGTGCTGGTGGTGGCCGATACGCCCGAGGCGCCGCGCAGCGTCGCCGAACTGAACCAGCGCCTGGCCGAGCAGGGGGGCTCGTTCGGATCGCCGGGCGTCGGCACGATCGGGCACCTGGCGGCCGAGTACTTCCTGAGCCAGGCCGGTCGCAAGGCGGTGCACGTCCCCTATCGGGGCAGCAGCGCCGCCCTGACCGACGTCGCCGGCGGCCAGTTGCTGTTCGGCTGCGACACGCTGGTCGCGGCGCTGCCGCTGATCCGGGGCGGCCGGCTGCGGGCGCTGTTCGTCACCGCCGCGCAGCGGCTGCCCGCGCTGCCCGAGGTGCCGACCGCGGCCGAAGCCGGCCTGCCGCAGCTCAAGCTGTCGGCCTGGTGGGGTCTGGTGGCACCGGCGGCCACGCCCGCGGCCACCGTCGCCACCCTGTCCGAGGCCGCGACCAAGGCGCTGGCCCTGCCCGAGGTCAAGGCCCAGCTGGCGAGCCAGCAGCTCGACCCGATGGCGCTGCCGTCGACGGCCTTCGGCACCCTGATCCACGCCGAGCTGCCGTTCTGGAGCGACTTCGTTCGCCAGACCGGCATCCGGGCCGAATTCTGAAAGCACCTCCCATGAACGAACTGCGCATCGTCGCGCTCAACGGCTGCCTGGGCTACGGCTACGAACTCGAAAGCCTGCAGCGCGGCGCCGACGCCAACCCCCACATGTTCGGCGCCGACGCCGGCTCGACCGATGCCGGGCCCTACTACCTGGGCAGCGGCACCTCGATGGTCCGGCGCGAGCAGGTGAAGCGAGACCTCTCGTTCGCGCTGGCGCAGTCGCGTGCCTGCCGGGTGCCGCTGGTGATCGGCTCGGCCGGCATCGCCGGCGGGGAGCCCAACCTGCAGGCGGTGCGCGAGGTGCTGATCGAGACCGCGCGCGAGCAGGGCCTGGCGTTCCGCCTCGCCACGATCCACGCCGAGATCGACAAGTCGGTGGTGCTCGACGCCTTGGCGAGCGGCGGCATCGAGGCCATGCCCGGTGTGCCGCCGCTGGCCGTGGAAGACGTGCAGGCGAGCGTGCGCATCGTCGGCCAGATGGGCTGCGAGCCTTTCGCCCAGGCGCTGGCCGATGGCGCCGACGTGGTGCTGGCCGGCCGGGCCTGCGACACCGCGATCTACGCCGCGCTGCCGATCGCCCGCGGCTTCGACCCGGGGCTGGCGCTGCACCTGGCCAAGATCATGGAATGCGGCGCCCAGTGCGCGCTGCCGCAGGGCACCAACGACTGCCTGCTCGGCACCTTGCGCAGCGACCATTTCCTGGTGCGGCCGCTGTCGCCGCGGCGCGTCTGCACGCCCGAATCGGTGGCCGCGCACACCATGTACGAGCAGGGCGATCCGCTGATGCTGCACGAGCCGGAGGGCCGGGTCGACCTGCGCGATGCGGTGTTCGAGCAGGTCGATGCGCAGACCGTGCGCGTCGGCGGTTCGCGCTTCCTGCCCACCACGGCGTTGCAGATCAAGCTGGAGGGCGCCCGCAGCGCGGGCTTCCGGGCCTTCGCCCTGGCCGGCATCCGCGACGAGGCCATCGTCGGCGCGCTCGACGGCATCGAGGCCACGGTGCGCGCGGCGGTGCGCCGAAACCTGCCGGCCGAGGTGCCCGCCGCCGACTACGAGATGGCGTTCAAGGTCTACGGCCGCGACGCGGTGCTCGGCCCGCGCGAACCCCGGCGCGGCCGGCCGGGCCACGAGGTCGGGGTGCTGATCGAGGTCGTGGCCCGGACCCAGGCCCTGGCCAGCCATGCGCTGTCGCTGGCCCGGTCGTCGCTGCTGCATTGCCCGTTCCCGGGCCGCAAGACGACGGCCGGCAACCTCGCGTTCCCGTTCTCGCCCTCGGACACCGCGGCCGGCGAAGTGTTCGAGTTCAGCGTCTATCACCTGCTGCGGGTGGCCGACCCCGGGCGGCTGTTCGCGATCGACATGGAGCGCGTCTGATGCCCACCCTGCAACAACTCGCGAGCGTGCTGCGCAGCAAGAACGCCGGCCCGTTCCAGATCACGCTCGACGTCCTGTTCGCCGACGGCGCGACCTGGCAGCGGGTGCTCGATGCCGGCGTGCTCACGCCGCAGGCGGTGGCGGCGCTCTATGGCGTGGACGCGGCGCAGGTGTCGATCATCCCGTTCGGCAGGGTCCACGCCATCAAGGTGACCGTGCCTCGCACCACCGGCAGCCGCGGCAGCGGCTCGGCCTTCGACCGCGATGTCTATGGTGCACAGCAGCATGGCCTGCTGGGCGGCATCGAGTGCGCAGATCCGCCTTGAAGTCAGGGGATTGACTCTGGTCAAGGAGGCGGCCGATTCGGCCCTTTCCTGGTGTTGAATCGGCCTTAGTATGCAGACGCTTACTCTTGCGTCCATGCCAAAGGTCCAGTGCACCCATGCAGCAGCAAAGAAATGACAGCGGCGAACTCAATTTCTATCTTCTGAAGTGCCTGGTCGCGCTGGTTAACCACTCGCATGTCTCGCGCGCCGCCGAGGCGCTGTCGGTCAGCCAGCCGGCCATGAGCCGGGCGATGAGCCAGCTGCGCACGGTCACCGCCGACCCGATCCTCGTGAAAGGCGGCACCGGGCTCATTCCGACCGCCAAGGCGCTCCAGCTGCGCGAGTTCGCCGAGCGGATCCTGGGCGAGATGAGCGAACTGCTGGGCAACGCGGTGGCCTTCGACCCCCACAGCACCCCCTACCTGTTCCGGATGGTCGCCACCGACTACCTCGAATGCCTGTTCATGGAAGGCCTGGTGCAGCATTTGGGCAGCCGCTATCCGGGCATCGCGATGTCGGTGCAGCACCCGGTCCACCCTTCGCAGTTCAACAAGGTGCTGGAAACCGGGGAGGTCGACTTCGCGGTCGGCATCCTGCCGGCCAGCCTGCGCGAGCTGCGCCACCGCCTGCTGTTTCGCGATCGCATCATCTGCGTGGCACGCGCCGGCCACCGGGCGGTCGGCCGGACGCTGTCGGCCATCGAGTTCGCCGCGCTCGAGCATGTGGTGATCATGCCCAACACGGTCAACTGCTTCGGCGAGGTGGTCGACCAGGCGCTGGCTGCCCAGGGGCTGGCGCGCAACCGACGCTTCGTCACCCCGAACTATCTCACCGCCCCGCACCTGCTCGAGAACACCGACATGGTGGCGCTGCTGCCACAGTCGCTGGCGGCCCGCTTCCAGAAGCGTTTCGGCCTGGCCGAGCTGGCGCTGCCGGTGGAGGTGCCGGAATTCGAGGTCTACATCTCCTGGCACGACCGCACCCACCGCCACGCCGCCCACATCTGGTTCCGCCAGCAGGTGGTGCAGAGCCTCGATGTCGACGCCCAGGGGCCCGATTGGGCTTACGCATTGATGCCAACATTCAATAAGTGAATAGCGTTCATCCATTCGTGGCATGGACAAGGGCCGGCGGAGTCCCAATACTGGGACATCGCCCGTTGATTCGGCAAGCAACCACGGTCCGCCGGGACCCGCACCTGTATCGATAGCGATCCGCTTATGTCTTGTACGATCCGAACCGTTGACGACCTCGCGCAACTGCCAGATGCCCAATTGCTCGCCTGTTTCGGCGCCCTGCGGACTGCCATCCACGAGGCCAGGCGCCAGCATTCGGATGCGCTGCGCGACCACCTGATCCCCGCCGGCTCGCCGTTCGAGTTCCGCGCCTTCGACTGGCGCCCCCGGGGCTCCCAGCGCTTCAACATGCCGGCGCAGCTGAGCCCCGAAACGCCGATCGACGAGATTTCCATGCGCTCGGGGGCCCGCGATGCGCTGCGCAACCTCAGCATCTTCTGCATCGACGACCTGTCGGCGATCAGCGAGCAGGAGCTGCTCAACGAAGAGGCGATCGGCGCCAAGACCGTGGGCCGGCTGCGCGAGGCGCTGGCGCGCGTGGGGCTCGACTTTCTTCCCAACGCCACTGCGGCGGGTGCCGGCCAGGCTCGCCAGGCGGACGCCGCCGCCCCGGCCGGCGCCGAGCCGGAGGCAGCGATGGCGGGCCCGGGGCGGCCGCGGTTCGTGGAGGTCCGCAAGCTGCTGAGCGAGCAGGCGCGCCAGTCGCGCGACACCAGCGTGAGCGAGAGCATGGACTGGATGGGCCTGTACGCCTACCCCTCGCAACTGCTGCGGCTTCGCCCCGGCGATTCCGGCGTCTTCGTCTGCCCGCCGGCCTGGCGCGGGCGCCTCGGCACGGTCTGCGGGGTCTGGGTCAAGGGCAACACCGACTGGGCCGCGCGCTTCCCGCCCGACACGCCGTGGAAGGACGTGTTCTGGACCGAGGCCCATGTCGACGGCCTGAAGGTGGTGCGTGCACCGCTGGCGGGCGCCTCGGCCCGGGAGCTGCCGCGGCACTTCGTGTTCGCGCCCCGGTCCGCCGTCTCCATGCCGGAGCCCGGCCTGCCCAGGCTCGACCAGGTGGTCTCGCTGTGGCGCAGCCCCTCCAAGGCGAACGGAGGGCGGCGGGTCGGGCCGCCCAGGGACCTGGCGATGGACGATCAGGCGGCGTCCGGCTGAGCGGCGCAGAAGCGGCCGATCCTGCGACTTCACGGCGGGCCCTCGATCCGGGGCCTGCGAGCCCGGCACAATGCGGGCCGCATCAAGTGAAATCAATGGAGAGCCGGAGTCATGGAACCAAGTCAGGAATGCGATGTGCTGGTGGTCGGCGGCGGGCCGGGCGGCTCGACCATCGCCACGCTGCTCGCGCGCCAGGGGCGGCGGGTGGTGCTGCTCGAGAAGGAGCATCACCCGCGCTTCCACATCGGCGAGTCGCTGCTGCCGGGCAATGTCGAGCTGTTCGAGCGGCTGGGCGTGCGCGACCAGGTCGAGAAGATCGGCATGCCCAAGTTCGGCATCGAGTTCGTGCCGCCGGACCTCGACTACCGCAGTTATGTCGATTTCTCCGAGGGCTGGGACCCGACCAAGGACTCGGCCTGGCAGGTGCGCCGTTCGGAGCTCGATGAACTGCTGTTCCGCCACGCCGCCAAGGAGGGCGCGCTGACCCTGGAAGGCGCCCGGGTCCGGCAGGTGGATTTCGACGCCGAGGGCGCCACCGTGCAGGCCGTGCTCGACGATGGCGGAACCCGCCGCTGGCGGGCGCGCTTCGTGGTCGATGCCAGCGGCCGCGACACGCTGCTGGCGACCAAGTTCAAGTCCAAGAACAAGAACCCGGACCACAACAGCACGGCGTTGTTCGGCCACTTCCGCAATGCGCGGCGGCTCGAGGGCCGGCGCGAAGGCAACATCAGCATCTGCTGGTTCGAGCACGGCTGGTTCTGGTTCATCCCGCTGGCCGACGGCACCACCAGCGTCGGCGCGGTGTGCTGGGCCTACTACCTGAAGGCGCGCGACAAGCCGCTGAAGGACTATTTCCTCGACACCATCGCGATGTGCCCGGAACTGCACGACCGGCTTGCGAACGCCACCTTGGTCGACGACGCGGTGCACGCCACCGGCAACTTCTCGTACGCGAGCACCCATGCCACCGGCGAGCGCTACCTGATGGTGGGCGACGCCTTCACCTTCATCGATCCGATGTTCTCCTCGGGCGTGTTCCTGGCGATGCAGAGTGCCTTCGATGGCGCCGACCTGGTGGCGACGGCGCTGGACCGGCCGGCCGAGCTGGCGGCGGCGCGCCAGGCGCTCGAGAAGCGCATGCGGGTGGGGCCGCGCGACTACTCGTGGTTCATCTACCGGGTCACCAACCCGACGATCCGCGACATGTTCATGCACCCCAACAATGTCTTCAAGGCCAAGCAGGGCCTGATGTCGCTGCTGGCGGCCGACATCCACCACCAGGGGCGGGCGTACCGCCGCTCGCTGTGGATGTTCAAGGTGCTGTACTACTTCATCTCGGTGGTGAACTGGCGGCGCACCTATGGCGGCTGGAAGCGCCGCCGCGACAACATCCGCGATTGGGGTCCGCTCAAGGGCGAGACCATCCTGAAGGCGGATTGAACGGCAGCGACCCGGCGATGGCGGCCATCAGCGGGGCCACGGCGGCGATCAGCGCGGCCCCTCGAATCGCAGGCGCCGCGCTACTGCCCGATCACCGACCAGCCGGCCTGCTGGTTGGTCTTGTCGTTCTCGTATTCCCAGCGCGTGCCGCAGGCGTCGCAGCGGTAGCTGGTGACGTTGACCGTGTGGCCGTCGCGCTCTTCCTTGCGGCTCGACTGCTGCACCAGTTCGGCATGCCCGGGCGCGCGCCGCCAGTTGCGCTGGATGCCGGCGCATGACGTGCACAGCACCATCTTCTTCAGTTCGGCTTGTCGGTTGGATTCGTTCGCCATGGCGCTGCTGCTCTCTCGTGATGGGGTGGCTCGGTCGGGCATGTTAACTGGCCGATCGGGGCGGGAAACGGACCGTCTCGCCCTGGGGATTCTGCCCGTCGAGCTGAAATCCTTCTCGGAGTCTTGAGGACCCCGGCACAATGGATGCGCCATGCGCCGGATGTCCCTCATCTTCTCGCTGCTCCTGCTGCTCGGCCCGGTTGCCGGCGCCGAGGTGGTGCGTTGCGCCGACGCGGCCGGCAACGTCAGCTACACCGATGGCGCCTGCCCGGCGGGCGCCCGCGCGGTGGGGCGGGTCACGCTCCCCGAAGCGGCGCCACCCGCCGCCGACGGCGGCGACCGGCCAGGGGCCGTGCCGCGCGAGCCGCCGGCGTCCCCGGTGCGTGCGCCGCCGGCGCCTTCCGGCCCGGTCGTGATCGACTCGCGCGGCAGCAGCGGCGCGAACAGCAACCAGCCGACCGGCGATGGGCGCTGGAGCGACCGTGGCAGCGACCCGATGCTTGTCGACGACGGCTATTCCTATCCCGGCTACCCGGGCGCCTATGGCCGGCCCGTGCCTCCGCGCGACATGCGGCCGCGGATCCGCAGCTGCGACGCGGGCGGCTGCGACGACCGCCAGGGCAACCGCTACAACCGCTCGGGCCAGCTGGAGCGCTACCGGAGCATCGACGGCAAGACCTGCCAGCCGATCGGGACGACGACGGTCTGCCGCTGAGTCCTAGCGGGGGCAATCGCCGCCGACCGAGACCGTGCCGTCCTTGCACTCGGTGAGGATCGGCTCGCCGCGCGGTCGCGCCGGGGCTGCCCCGGCCCCGGTGCCCGGTTCGCGCTGGTAGACGATCTTCTTGCTGCCGAGCTCGCAACTGCCCACCACCTGGCCGGCCGCCACCGCACCGGCATCGACCGTGGTGACGGTGAATCGCGTCACGCCGGCGGCGGCGATCTTGGCTTCGATCTGCGCGCGCAGGGTCTCGCAGGTTTCGGCGGCCGCGGCCGCGCCGGCGAACGCACAGGCGATGGGGAGCAGCCACGTTCTGGTCATGATGGATGTCAGTCGAAGTTCAGGATCACCTTCATCGCCTGCGAGCGATCGGCCGCCAGCGCGAAGGCGCGGGCCGAATCGCGGTACGACAGCGTGGCCGAGATCAGCGGCTTGACGTCGACCAGGCCCTTGTTCAGCAGTTCGACCGCGACCGCGAATTCCTCGTGAAAGCGGAAGGCACCGCGCAGGTCGAATTCCTTGGCCACGATGGTGTTGATCGGCAGCGTCATCTCGCCGCCCAGGCCGAGCTGGACGATCACGGCGCGCGGGCGCAGTGCGTCGAAGGCGCCGACCAGCGCGCGCGCATTCCCGCTGGCCTCGAACAGCACGTCGAAGCTGCCCTTGTCGGCCGTGAAGCGCTGCAGGCCTTCGGGGTCGTCGGCGACGTTGACCACCTCGTCGGCGCCCACCTTGAGCGCCTTGCCCAGCGTGTGCGCGCCGACGTCGGTGGCCACGATGTGGACCGCGCCGGCGCGCCGCGCCGCGATGATCGCCAGCGCGCCGATCGGGCCGCAGCCCGTCACCAGCACCCGCTTGCCCAGCAGCGATCCGGCGCGGCGCACCGCGTGCAGCGCCACCGACAGCGGCTCGGCCATCGAGCCCTCGCCGTCGCTGACCGAGTCGGCCAGCTTGTGGGCCTGGTGGGTCTCGACCACGATCTGCTGGCGGAAGGCGCCCTGCACGTGCGGGGTGCGCATCGCGCTGCCGTAGTAGCGCATGTCGAGGCAGTGGTTCTGCAGGCCCTGCTGGCAGTAGCTGCACAGGCCGCAGGGCCGGCTGGGGCTGATCGCGACGCGCTCGCCGACGGCGTAGCCGCGCACGTCGGCGCCCACCGCCTCGATCATCCCGGCCACCTCGTGGCCGAGCACCATCGGCTCCTTGATGCGCACGGTGCCGAAGCCGCCGTGCTGGTAGTAGTGCAGGTCGGAGCCGCAGATGCCGCCGCAGCGCACCCGCACCTGCAGCTGGTCGGGCCCGAGCGGGGCGGTGTCGAACTGTTCGACCCGCAGGTCGCCGGGGGCGTGGATGACGAGCGCTTCCATGGTGTCCTCAGAGGGTTGCCGTGACGCCGCCATCCACGTAGAGGATGTGGCCGTTGACGAAGTTGGAGGCGTCGCTGGACAGGAAGACGGCGGCGCCGACCAGGTCCTCGACATCGCCCCAGCGGCGCGAGGGGGTGCGGCCCACCAGCCACTGGGTGAACTCCTCGTTCTTGACGAGCGCGTCGGTCAGCTCGGTCTTGAAGTAGCCCGGCCCCAGGCCGTTGACCTGGATGCCGTGCTGGCCCCAGTCGATCGCCATGCCCTTGGTGAGCATCTTGACCGCGCCCTTGCTGGCCGTGTACGGCGCGATGCCGGGGCGGCCCAGCTCGCTCTGGACCGAGCAGATGTTGACGATCTTGCCGCGCCGGCGCCCGATCATGTGCCGCGCCACGGCCTGGCCCACGAGGAAGACGCTGTCGACGTTGGTCTTCATGAGTTCGTGCCAGTCGGCTTCGGCGAACTGGTCGAGCGGTGCGCGTCGCTGCATGCCGGCGTTGTTGACCAGGATGTCGATGGCGCCGACCTCGGCCTCGATCCGCGCGATGGCGGCCGTGACCGCCTCGCCCGCGGTGACGTCGAAGGCGGCCGTCAGCACCTGCAGGCCTTCGCCGCGCAGCACGTCGGCAGCGGCTTCGAGCTTGGCCGCATTGCGCGCGTTCAGGATCACGCGCGCGCCGGCGCCGGCCAGGCCGCGCGCCAGCGCAAAGCCGATGCCGGCGCTGGAGCCGGTGACGAGGGCGGTGCGCCCCGTGAGGTCGAAGGACTGGAGTACGTTGTTCATCATGCGGTGTCCGGGGGAGTCATGGGAAGGAACGGCCGAGCCGGCCCCATTGTCGGTCGACTTGGCGCGCACGGACGGCGCGTGCTTTCCCTTGGCCTCAGTTGGCGCAGCGCGCCTCGAGCGCATCGATGAAGGAGCGGTCCCAGCGCCCTTCCTTCATGGCGCGCATGGTGTTGGCCTCGACCTCGAGATGGGCGCGCGCCTTGGCGATCAACGCCTCGGCCTCGGCCGGTGCGAAGGCCATCAGGCCGTCCTGGTCGCCGACCACGATGTCGCCGGGGTTCACGACCATGCCGCCGACCGTGACCGGCACGTTGATCTCGCCCGGACCGTCCTTGTAGGGGCCGCGGTGGTTCACACCGCGCGCATAGACCGGGAAGTCGCGCGCCCGGATCTCCGCCAGGTCGCGGATCGCGCCGTCGAGCACCACGCCGGCGGTGCCGATGGTGGCGGCGTAGAAGGACAGGATGCCGCCGATCACGGCATTCGAGAGGTCGCCGTCGGCATCGATCACGATCACGTCGCCCGGGCGGCAGAACTCGAAGGCACGCAGCAGCGTGAGGTTGTCGCCGCCGCGCGACTTGAGGGTCACGGCCGTGCCCGCCATGGTGGCCGGGCCGGGCCGGTGGTAGGGCGTGAGGCCGACGCTGCCGATGTTGCGGTGCATGTTGTCGCTCAGCGCCGCGACCGGGATGTCGCGCAGCGCGGCGAGGATCGCGGCGTCGACCTGCGGCGCGGAAGGGTTCTT
This sequence comes from Variovorax davisae, assembly GCF_030316845.1. Classification (GTDB taxonomy): domain Bacteria; phylum Pseudomonadota; class Gammaproteobacteria; order Burkholderiales; family Burkholderiaceae_C; genus Variovorax; species Variovorax davisae. The sequence continues at coordinate 38,004 of NZ_JASZYS010000014.1, read as the reverse complement.
GCGGATGCCTTTGAATGCCATGGGGTGTCCTTCAGTGCAGTTCGGCCACGGCCCGGGCGATCCGGGTGCAGCCTTCTTCGAGGGTTTCGATCGAGGTCGCGATGGAGAGGCGGAAGTAGGGCGAGAGCCCATAGGCCGTGCCCGCGACCACGGCCACGCCCTGGCTCTCGAGCAGGTACATCACCACGTCGCCGTCTTCCGCCAGCGTCTTGCCCGCGGGCGTGGTCTTGCCGATCAGGCCGGCGCAGTTGACGTAGAGGTAGAAGGCGCCCGGCGGCGTCGCGCAGCTCAGGCCCTCGATGGCGTTGACGAGCGCGAGCGTGCGGTCGCGGCGTTGCTTGTAGATGGCGACGCTGTCGGTCACGAAACGCTGGTCGCCGTTCATTGCCGCCGCCGCCGCGGCCTGGCTGACCGAGCAGCAGTTGCCCGCCGACTGCGACAGCAGCGTGTCCAGCGCGCGCACCAGGTCCACCGGCCCGGCCACGTAGCCGATGCGCCAGCCGGTCATCGCGTAGGTCTTCGACACGCCGTTGACGACCAGCGTGCGCTCGCGCAGGGCCGGCGCGACCGCCAGGATGTGGGGCGTCTTCTGGCCATCGAAGCGGATGTGCTCGTAGATGTCGTCGGTCATCACCATCACCTGGGGATGGCGCGCCAGCACCTCGGCCAGGGCCCGGTATTCGTCGGCGGTGTAGCTGGCGCCGGTGGGGTTGCTCGGCGAGTTGATCAGCAGCCAGCGCGTGCGCGGCGTGATGGCCGCCTCGAGCTGCGCCGGCTGCAGCTTGAAGCCGCTGGATTCGGGGCAGGCCACGGTCACCGGCACGCCTTCGCAGGCGATCACCATGTCCGGGTAGGACACCCAGTAGGGGGCGGGCACGATGACCTCGTCGCCCGGCTCCAGCGTGACCGCCAGGGCGTTGTAGATGGCGCTCTTGGCGCCGTTGGTGGCGATGATCTCGTCCATCGCATAGTGCAGGCCGTTCTCGCGCTCGAGCTTGGCGACGATCGCCTGGCGCAGCTCGACCGTGCCCGCCATCAGGGTGTAGCGCGTGGCGCCGTTCTCGATCGCGGCGGCGGCGGCCTGGCGGATGTGAGCCGGCGTGTCGAAGTCGGGTTCGCCGACCACGAGGTTCACGATCGACTTGCCCTGGCGGCGCAATTCGTTGGCACGGTCGGCGGCGGAGGTGCTGGGCGAGGGCTTGATCCGCCGCACGCGGGCGGCAATTCGGGAGGTGGTCACATGTCTTCCTGGTTGAGGGATTGCACGGACCGAACGGTACGCAAATCCCGCTCGCGAGGCCAAGACGAGTTCGCTCTGGTCGTATAGGAAGAGCTTATGGTGGGCCCGGATAGGCATCCCGGAGGGCCGATGCTAGGCTTGTCTTTTGCTTGTGCTCCGGTCGTGAACCTTCGCCGCCTCAAATACTTCGTCAAGATCGTGGACATCGGCAGCCTGACCCAGGCCGCCGAGCATCTGTTCATCGCCCAGCCGGCGCTGAGCCAGCAGCTGGCCACGCTGGAAGGCGAAGTCCGCCAGCAATTGCTGGTGCGCACCGGGCGCGGCGTGACGCCGACCGAGGCCGGCAAGGTGCTGTACCGGCATGCCCAGATCATCCTGCGCCAGTGCGAGCAGGCGACGGTCGACATGGAGGCGGCCGGGCAGGGCGTGTCGGGGCCGGTGTCGGTCGGGCTGGCACCGGGCACGGCGGCCTCGGCGCTGTCGCTGCCGCTCTTGCGCACCGTCCGGGCGCGGCACCCCGGCATCCTGCTGTACCTCAACGAGAACTACGGCACCACCTTGAGCGAGCTGATCATGAACGGCCGCATGGACCTGGCGGTGCTGTACGGCGACAAGGCCATCCACGGCCTGACGTTCCTGCCGCTGCTCAAGGAGCCGCTGTTCCTGGTCGGGCCGGCGTCGATGCCGGCGCCGGCGCAGCCGGTGCGGCTGGCCGACCTGAACGAGATCGAGCTGTTCCTGCCGCGCCCCTACAACGTGGTGCGCAAGATGGTCGATGCCGCCTGCATGCGGCTGGGCATCGCGCCCCGGATCGTGGCCGAGATCGAATCCGCCTTCACCCTGACCGCCGCGATCGCCGACGGCCTGGGCGCCACCATCCTGCCGGCCTCGATGGCCCGCGAGGTGGTGGCGGCCTGCGGCGCCTGGCAGTTCCAGATCGTCGATCCCGTGATCGAAGCGCCGCTCGCGCTCTGCCAGTCCGACCACCTCCCGCTGTCGGAGCCGGCGCAGGCGGTGAAGGACATCCTGCTCGAGCTGGTCACCGACCTCGACGGCGGCGTGGCCATCCGCTGAGCCCCGGCCCGCGGCCGGCGTCATAAGCCGCCCTTATCCCGCCACAGCCAAACCGTCTTTGGCATCGGCGCTCGCGCCAGTTACCTTTCATGCCAGCCGTCACGCGCTCGTGGAGTGCGTCGGTCCTTCAGGAGCCCGCCCTCGGCGGCGGACCCGGGCATGAATCAGGAACAGATCAAGGTACTCATCGATTCCCTCGCGGCGTCGGACCTCGCGGAACTCAGCTTCAGCGAGAACGGCAGCACGCTGAGGCTGGTGAAGAAGACGGCGCCCGCCGACGGCGGAGCGCCGTCCCCGCTGCCGGTCGCCGAACCGGCGGCGGCAGCGGCCGCGGCCACCGACGCCGCGACCCTTTGCGTGGCGCCGCTCTATGGCGTGGTCCACCTGCAGCCGACGCCCGGCGAGCCCGCCTACGTGCGGGTCGGCCAGGGCATCGCGGCGGGCCAGACCCTGTGCGTGATCGAGGCCATGAAGGTCTTCAACGAGGTGCGCGCCGACGCCGACGGCGTGGTCGAGGCGGTGCTGGTGGCCTCGGGCGAGGAAGTCGAAGGCGGCCAGCCGCTCTTTCGCATCCAGCGGGGGCAGCCCGATGTTTGACACCGTGCTCATCGCCAACCGCGGCGAGATCGCCCTGCGCATCCAGCGCGCCTGCCGCGGGCTGGGCCTCAGGACCGTGGCGGTCCACTCGGAAGCCGATCGCGACGCGGTCTACGTGCGGCAGGCCGACCAGGCGCTGTGCATCGGCCCGGCGAGCCCGTCGCAAAGCTACCTCGACCCGTCGGCGCTGCTGTTCGCCGCCGAGGTCAGCGGCGCGCAGGCGGTTCATCCGGGCTATGGCTTCCTGTCGGAGAACGCGGGCTTCGCGCAGCGGGTCGAGGACGCGGGCCTGGTCTTCATCGGTCCCAGCGCGGCCTGCATCCGCACCATGGGCGACAAGGTGGCGGCCAAGCGCGCGATGCGCAGGGCCGGCGTGCCCTGCGTGCCCGGGCCCGACGAAGGCCTGCCGTCGGCGCCGGCCGAGGTGCTGGCCTTGGCGCGCGAGGTCGGCTTTCCGGTGATCGTGAAGGCCGCCGGCGGCGGCGGCGGGCGCGGCATGCGCGTGGTGAATGAGGAAGGCGCGCTGCTCGAGGCCATCGCCCTGACCCGCGAGGAGGCGCGCCGCGCCTTCGGCAATGCCGAGGTCTACATCGAGAAGTTCCTGCTGCATCCGCGGCATGTGGAGATCCAGGTGCTGGCCGACAGCCACGGCCACGCGATCTGGCTCGGCAGCCGGGACTGCTCGCTGCAGCGGCGCCACCAGAAGGTGGTCGAGGAAGCACCGGCGCCCGGCATCGACGAGGCGCTGGTGGCGGAGGTGGGCGAGCGCTGCGCGGCCGCCTGCCGGCAGCTGGGCTACAGCGGCGTGGGCACCTTCGAATTCCTGTACGAGAAGGGCGCCTTCTATTTCATCGAGATGAACACGCGGCTCCAGGTCGAGCACACGGTGACCGAGATGACAACCGGCATCGACATCGTGCAGCAGCAACTGCGCGCCGCGCGCGGAGAGCAGCTGGCGCTGACCCAGGCCGACATCGGCTGCCAGGGGCACGCGATCGAATGCCGCATCAACGCCGAGGACCCGGACAGCTTCGCGCCCTCGCCAGGGCGCATCACGGGCTGGCACATGCCGGGCGGCTTCGGCGTGCGGGTCGACTCGCATGCCGGGGTGGGCTACCGCGTGCCGCCCTACTACGACTCGATGATCGCCAAGCTGATCGTCCACGGCAGCTCGCGCGCCGATGCGCTCGATCGCATGCGGCTGGCCCTGGACGAGATGCAGGTCGAGGGCATCGCCACCAACGTGCCGCTGCACCGGGCCCTCATGCAGGACCCGGGCTTCGCCGCCGGCGGTGTCGACATCCACCATCTGGAGCGCTGGCTGGCGCAGCGGAGCCGGACATGAACACGCCGCCCGCGACGCCGGCCTTCAGCCTGCTCGGCACCACGGCGCTGCTGTTCGAGGCGCCGGGCGCGTTCGACCTGGAAGCGCAGCAGCGCATCTGGGCGCTGGCGAAGGAGGCCGAGGCCTGGCCCGAGATCCGCGAGGCGGTGCCGGGCATGAAGAACCTGATGCTGACCTTCGTCGAGCCGCCGCCGACTCTCGATGGCCTGCAGGCGCGGCTGATGGCCGCATGGGAGGCCGCCGTACCGCTCGCCCGCAGAGGCAGGGTGGTCGAGCTGCCGGTGGTCTACGGCGGCGCCGGCGGGCCGCACATGGCGGACGTGGTGGCCCACACCGGGCTCTCGGTCGAGCGGATCGTCGAGCTCCACAGCGCGCCGCTCTATCCGGTGTATGCGCTGGGCAGCCATCCCGGCTATTGCTACCTGGGCGGCATGGACCCGCGCCTGGCCACGCCGCGGCGCAAGGTGCCCGTCATGAGCATCCCGGGCGGCGCGGTGTCGATCGGCGGTGCGCAGACCGGCGTCTCCGCGTCGGCGGGTCCGAGCGGCTGGAACACCATCGGGAGCACCACGATGTCCTTCTTCGACCCGGCGGCCGACCCGCCGGCCGCCCTGGAACCCGGCGACATGATCCGTTTCCGCGTGGAGGCCATCCTGAGATGAAACACCCCCGCAGCGCCTGCGGCGCCTCCCCCTCGAGGGGGCGATACCAGCGGCCCGGCAAAGCCGGTTCCGCGGTATCCCTGGCATCCGGCTGCGCCGGTTTCATGCATCGCGCGTCACGTGATCGCTGGGTGGAGCACTGAGATGATCGAAATCCTTTCGAACGCGGCGCTGGCGACGGTCCAGGACCTCGGCCGCAACGGCAGCCTGCGCTGGGGCGTCGGCACCTCGGGCGCCATGGACGACCTGGCGCTGGCGGCCGGCAACCTGATGCTCGGCAACGCGGTGGGGGCGGCCGGCATCGAGATCCCGGTGTTTCCCTTCAAAGTGCGTTTCGGCGCCGACTGCACCTTCGCACTGACCGGTGCGGACTGCGACGCGCGGCTCGACGAGCGGCCCCTTCTGCCCTGGTGGACGCATCGCGCGCGCGCCGGCGAGGTGCTGGCACTGGGCGTCCCGAAGGGCCCGGCGCGGGCCAGCCGGGCCTTGCTGTGCCTGTCCGGCGGGGTCGACGTGCCGGAGGTCCTGGGCTCGCGCAGCACCCAGCTGCGCGGCGCCTTCGGCGGCTTCGAGGGGCGGGCGCTGAAGCGCGGCGACGTGCTGCGCTGCGGCCACGACGGCAATGGCAGGCCCACCGGCTTCGGCCTGGTGCCGCCGTCACTGGCCATGCCCCTGCAGCGCGACGGCATCGCGGCGGTCCGGGTGCTGCCGGCGGCCGAATACCTGGCCTTCGAGCCGGCATCGCGCGAGGCCTTCTGGAACCGGGACTGGAAGATCACCGCCCAGAGCGATCGCTATGGCTACCGGCTCGACGGCGAGGCGCTGCGGCCGATCGCACCCATGGAACTGCTGTCGCACGGCATCGTGCCGGGGGTGATCCAGGTGCCCCACAGCGGCCAGCCGATCGTCCAGATGCGCGACGCCCAGCCTTCCGGCGGCTATCCCAAGTTCGGCACCGTGATCGAGGCCGACCTGTGGCGGCTCGGGCAGGCGCCGATCGGCAGCCGCATCCGCTTCATCGAGGCCACCTGGGCCCAGGCCGTGGCGGCGCGCGAAGAAGCCCGTCAATGGCTTGCGAAGGTCGAGCGGATGGTGGCGCTGCATTGCGGCGCGCGGGGCGGCGGCCGATGAAGAAGACCGACGCCCAACGCGAGGACATCGCGCGCTGGCTGGCCGCCACCGACATCGGCTACTTCGAACTGCACACGCCCTTCGAGACGCTGCGCTTCGGCGCGCCGCCGGACCGCCCCGCAGCCACGACGCTGCGGGCCGCCTCGGTCGGCGTCTTCCGGCATGCGCACCCGCTGCACGCCGCACCGCTGGCGCCCATCGGCGCGCCGGTGCCGGCAGGGCAGGCCGTTGGCGTGCTGCAGATCGGCCCCCTGCTGCTGCCGGTGTTCGCGCCGGTGGCCGGGCAGGTGGCCCGGTGGCTCGCGGACGATGGGGCGGCGGTCGGGTTCGGCGCCGCCTTGATCGAGTTTCAAACGAACTGACTGGCGCCGAAGGGACCTCACCATGGACATCGATCTGAACGCCGACCTCGGCGAGGGGCTGGGCCCCTGGCGCATGGGCGACGACGAGGCCCTGCTCGGCATCGTCTCGTCGGCCAACGTCGCCTGCGGCTTCCATGCCGGCGACCCGCTCATCATGGACCGCACGGTGCGCACGGCGCTGCGCAACGGCGTCGACGTCGGCGCCCACGTGGGCTTTCCGGACCTGGTCGGCTTCGGCCGGCGACAGATGCAGATGGAGACGGTGGAACTCGCTGCCTGCGTGCTCTACCAGCTCGCCGCGCTGTCGGGCATGGCCCGTGCCGCCGGCCACCGCATGACGCACATGAGCTTCCACGGCGCGCTCGGCAACATGGCGGCGGCCGATCCGGCGCTGGCCGGGCCGCTGGTGCGCACGGTCGCCGAATTCGATCCGTCGCTCACGATCAGCTCGTCGGCCAGCCGCGCCATCGAGGAGGCGGCGGCGCACTGCGGGCTGCGGGTGCGCACCACCTTCCTGGCCGACCGCGCCTGCGACGAGGACGGCCTGCTGATCCCGCGCAAGATGCCGGACGCCGTGATCCACGAGCCGGCGCGCGTGCTGGCCCGGGTCCGCCAGCTGCTGGAGGAGGGCACGGTCACCAGCTATGGCGGCCGGAAGATCCCGATGCGCGTCCATTCGATCCTGGTCCATGGCGACACGCCGGGGGCCGTGGCGCTGGCGCGTGGGGTGCGCGGGCTGGTCGAGGCGCACGGACGGGTGGTCCCGATCTCCCGGCAGGCGGCCTGACGGGCACGGACATGGTGCTAACCCTGAGTCGGCGCGCACCCTTCCTGGGCGACATAAGGGCCCCTTATCGCTCCACAGAGAAACCGTCTTGGCGCGTTGCCGGAGCGCTCGATACAGTGAATCCATCGCACCGTTCTTCCTTCCATCGAAAGCCATCGCCATGCCGTTCTCCGACTACCAGACAGCCCTCGTGACGGGCGCCTCCTCCGGCATCGGTGCCGCGGTGGTCGAGCGGCTGCGCAAGGAGGGCCTGCAGGTCCACGCGCTGGCGCGCAGCGGCGACAAGCTCAAGGACCTGGCCGCGCGCACCGGCTGCATCCCGCACGCCATCGACGTCAGCGACCTGCGCGGCATCACCGCGCTGACGCAGGAGGTCGACTTCGACGTGCTGGTCAACAACGCCGGCGTCGACCGGCCCGGCTCGATCCTCGCGGCCGACGCCGAAGGGATCGACCTGCTGGTCGACGTCAACCTGCGCGCCGTGCTGCACCTCTGCCGGCTCGTCGTCCCCGGCATGGCCGAGCGCGACCGCGGGCACGTGGTCAACATCAGCTCGATCGCGGCGGCCTACAACTTCGGCGGCAACAGCACCTACCACGCCACCAAGGCGGCCGTGAGCATGCTGTCGCGCCAACTGCGCATCGACTGCTTCGGCAAGCGGGTGCGGGTCACCGAGATCTGCCCGGGCCGCGTCGCGACCGACATCTTCGCGCACGTGCATGGCGATTCCGAAGCCACCTACCAGCGCTTCGTCGAAGGCTTCGAGCTGCCGCAGGCGCAGGACATCGCGGACGCGATCGCCTTCGCGATCGCGGCGCCCATCGCGGTCAACGTCGGCCACATGGAAATCACGCCCACCCTGCAGGTTCCGGGCGGCCTGTCGACGACGCGTCCCGGCGCGGCGCAGGCCTGAGGCCGGGGCCCACCTCCCTCTGCACGGCGCCCGCCACACCAAGGACCGGCAATGAAGGAATTCGATCTCCTGGCGATCCTGCTCAAGCCCGAATTCGGCCTGATGCTGCTGCACGGCATCGAGGCCACCTTGCAGATCGCCGCCGGCTCGTGGCTGCTGGCGATGAGCATCGCGATCGTGCTGCTGGTGGTGCGCCTGACGGGCCAGCCGATCGCCGAGCGCGCCGTGGCGGCCTACGTGTCCTACCACCGCAACGTGCCGACCCTGGTGCAGCTGATGCTCTGGTACTTCGGCATCTTCAGCCTGCTGCCCGACGCCTTGCAGGCCTGGCTCTCGGAGCACAACGCCGAGACCCTGCTGTCGATCGTCGCGCTGGGCCTGTGCCAGGCGGCGTATTTCAGCGAGGACATGCGCTCGGGCCTGCGCTCGATTCCCGCCGGGCAGGCCGAGGCCGCCCGGGCGCTGGGCCACGGCTACATCGGCTCGATGCGCCACGTGATGCTGCCGCAGGCGATCCGCAACGCGGTGCCGGCGCTGGTGAACCACAGCGTCTCGCTGTTCAAGAACAGCAGCCTGGCGATGGCGATCGGCGTCGCCGAGCTGACGCATGCGGTCAAGGAGATCGAAAGCCAGAGCTTCCGCACCTTCGAGGCCTACAGCGCCGCCACCGTGCTGTACCTGGCGTTCTCACTTCTCATCATGGCCGTCGGCGCCTGGGTGGCCCGGCGCTATCGAATCGTCGGTGCGAGGTAGCCCATGTTCAGCATCTTCGAGATCCTCCGGGACAACTGGCTGCTGCTGCTGGTGGGCCAGTATCCGAACGGGCCCCTGGGCGGGATCGTCGCCACGCTGATCCTGTCGGTGCTCGGCATCGTGCTGGCGTTTCCGTTGTCGGTGCTGCTCGCGCTGGCGCGCCTGTCGCCGTGGAAGCTGCTGCGCGTGCCGGCCACGGTGCTGGTGTACATCGTGCGCGGCGTGCCGCTGCTGATGGTGATCCTGTGGGTCTACTTCCTGGTGCCGATCCTGATCGGGCACGACGTGTCGGGCTTCACGACGATGCTCTGCACGCTGGTCATCTACGAGGGCGCCTACCTGTCGGAAGTGGTGCGCGCGGGCATCCAGTCGCTGCCCAAGGGGCAGAGCGAGGCGGCGCGCGCGCTGGGCCACAGCCACCTCGGGACGATGTTCTACGTGATCCTGCCGCAGGCGCTCTACAACATGCTGCCGAGCATGCTGAGCCAGTTCATCTCGACCATCAAGGAGACGACGCTGGGCTACGTGATCAATGTCCAGGAGCTCACCTTCGCGGCCAACCAGATCAACAACCAGCTGCTGACCAAGCCCTTCCAGGTGTTCTTCATCCTGGCGATGACCTACTACGTGGTCTGCTTCAGCCTGACCCGGGTAGCGCTCTGGCTGGAGCGCCGCATCGCACTCAAGCGGCTCGGCACGGCCGTCCGCCAGGACCCCGACGGTGGCTCGCTGCCACCCGCCGTGGCCGCCAATCCCTGAGGCCGCGCAGACGGCCCGCCCAGAAACCCGACGGAGACAGACCATGAACCCCTCATCGCCCCCCCAGGACGACCCCATGATTCTGTTCAACAACATCAACAAGTGGTACGGCGACTATCAGGCGCTGGCCGACGTCAACGCCGAGGTCAAGAAGGGCGAGGTCGTGGTGGTCTGCGGGCCGTCCGGCTCCGGCAAGTCGACCCTGATCCGCACCGTGAACCGGCTCGAGGAGATCAAATCGGGCCAGCTGCTGTTCGACGGTCACGACATCCACGCGCCGATGCGCAGCGCGGCGCTCAACAAGCTGCGCAGCCGCATCGGCTTCGTGTTCCAGAGCTTCAACCTGTTTCCGCATCTCTCGGTGGTGGACAACATCATGCTGTCGCCGATGCGGGTGCTGGGCGTGAAGAAGGCCCAGGCCCGCGAGAAGGCCGGCCAGCTGCTGGAGCGGGTCGGCCTGTCGAGCAAGGCCGGCGCCTTTCCTGCGCAGCTCTCGGGCGGGCAGCAGCAGCGCGTGGCGATCGCGCGCGCGCTCGCCATGGAGCCGCCCGCGATGCTGTTCGACGAGCCGACCAGCGCGCTCGACCCCGAGATGGTGGGCGAGGTGCTGTCGGTGATGCGCGGCCTGGCCAGCGACGGCATGACCATGATGTGCGTCACCCACGAGATGAACTTCGCCCGCGAAGTCGCCGACCGCGTCTGGTTCATGGATGCCGGCCGGATCCTCGAGAAGGCCGAGCCCGAGACCTTCTTCCGCCATCCGCAGCATCCGCGGGCGCAGCGCTTCCTGTCCGACCTGCGCGCGCACTGACCCTTTCCCAGCCCTCTCACCCCTCCAGGAGATTTCCATGTCGAAACCGACCGCTCTTCAACTCGGCGCCCTGGGCGTCTGCCTGTCCGCGCTCTCCTTGCTGGCGCATGCCGACCAGTGGGCCGACATCGCCGCGCGCAAGGAACTCAAGTGCGGCACCTTCGCCGACGTGCCGCCGTTCGCCGCGCCGGACCCGAAGACGCGCGAGATGGTCGGCCACGACGTCGACCTGTGCAACGCGCTGGCCAAGGAACTGGGCCTGACGGCCAAGGTCACGCCGCTGTCGGTGGAGGCGCGGGTGCCCGAAGTCAAGCTGGGCCGGGTCGACGTGACGATCGCCAACCTGGCGTACACCAAGAGCCGCGGCGAGCAGATCCAGTTCAGCGATCCCTACTACGTCGCCAAGGAGATGCTGGCGGTCAAGGCCTCGGACCCCGGCACCACCAAGGCCGATTTCAAGGGCAAGCGCCTGAGTTCGACCAAGGGCTCGACCTCCGAGCTGTCGATCAAGATGAACGGCTCCGAGCCCGTCACCTTCCAGGACACCGGGTCGGCCTTCATGGCGGTGCAGCAGAACAAGTCGATGGGCATGGTGGCCAACACGATGACCATCACCAAGCTGGTCAACCAGTCGAAGACCGAGGGCGTGCCGCTCAAGATGATCAAGGAGCCGATGGTGCTGCAGCCGATCGGCATCGGCATGAAGAAGGACGAACCGCAGCTGCTGGCGAAGGTGAACGGCGCGCTGTATGCGCTTGAGAAGTCGGGCGAACTCGACCGCCTCTGGGCCAAGTGGCTGGGCCCGAACACCGAATACAAGCTGGTGCGCGAAGAAAAGGTGATGCCGCTGGCGGACCTGAAGTTCGAGCTGCTGCCCTGATGGCGCCGGCCGTCAGGCCCAGGCGATCCGGTAGTCGAGGGAGTGCCCGATGCGTTCCGAGAAGCGAGTGACCGACTTGGCCGTCATCCGCTCGCTCACACTCGCCGGTATCAGGGTGGTGAGCCAGGCGCCCATGCCCTGAAGCTCGCCTTCCAGCCTGCGAGAGCGTGGGCTTGCCGTGTAGTCCACGCTGGCCTCCCGCTTGCCCGCCTGCCCGAGCAAGTCGTGCAGGTCGCGGAACAGGATGAACAACGGGTCGTTCTGATACGCCGACCAGTTCGCCACCGGGAGGAAATCCACCAGGTGGATGAGCTGGTAGTTCAGCGCGACCCAGAGCGCCTCGCCGCTCATCGTGATCGGCTCGTTGTCGATCACCCGGTGAAAGGTGATGGAGGCGATGGCATCTGCGCGGTGGAGGTTCTGGCGGAGTTCCCGGCGTAGCGAGCCGGCGTAGAGCAAGCGCAGCACGGACGGAAACGCCTCGATCTGCACCCACTCCGAGGGCGCTATCAGCTTGCGCAGTGCCGGAATCTTGTCGGCGCCCATCGCGAAGGTGTTGGTGCCGGTGCCGAGAATCGAGTGCAGCAGCATCACCAGGGGAGACCGCCCGGGATAGTGCTGCGCGCTGTATTCGAAGCAGAAGTACAGGTGGTCGAGGAACGAGCCGTCGGCGTGCTCCACATCGAAGTCGCACTCCCGTACCAGGAACTGCAGCAACTCGGCGCTGACCTCGGGCAGTGGGTGCGCGGAACGGGCCGCCCCGTACTCGGCCTGCACCGCCTGGGCCGCGGCAGCGTCCCAGTGGACCTCCTTGGCCACCCGGGTGGTCACTGCGAAGCGGGCGACCTTGCCCTCGAGGGTCTTGAAAATGGTGCGATCGAGGTTGAAGTTCGGAATCGATTCGACCTGGACCTTGCCGGTGTGCTCAAGGGCGGCGCCACGCGCGATGGCGGCCTTTCGCTGGGGCGTTGGATCGGGCCGCTCGGCGGCAGACTGCTTCATCGGGTTCCTCCGTGACGGGTCCGCAACGGGACCATGGCGCCGGAACGGATTCCCCGCGGCGGCGCACCTTTGTAGACTGTGTACATGGCCGCCATGCTTGTCAATTCGGAGCGTCACGAACCGCTTGTCCCCGACCCCTGGAACGAAGCGTTTGCGCGCAGGAAGATCGAGCAGATCGTTGACGACGCGGAGGCTCGGTTCTCCCCTGAGCTGCTCTGGCCGACCCACCCCAACGACAGTTCGGAGTGCGCGCCTTCCTACATGCTCTACGGGGGTGCTTGCGGTGTGTTGTGGGCTCTTCGCTATCTGGAAGCCCGGGGCGCCTGCCGCCTGAAGAGAGACTACGCCCCCTGCGTGGAATCGCTCCTCGAGCCCAATCGAAAGCAGATGGGCCACGCGTCCGGGAAGCCGTTTGGCAGCTACCTCATGGGAGACACGGGCATTCGGCTGCTGCAGCAGTGGCATGCACCCTCCAACGAGACATGCGCCGAACTCGTCAAGCTGGTGGAGGCCACGCGCGACCATCCGGCGCGAGAACTGATGTGGGGTGCGCCAGGCACACTCTTGGCCTCGCTGTTCCTGCATCGGCAGACGGGTGATGCCGTGTGGTCTGAGCTCTACCGCACGACGGCCCAGCAGCTTTGGTCTCGGCTTCACTGGTCAACGGAACATGGCTGCCACTACTGGACGCAGGACTTGTATGGCAGGACCAGCACCTACTTGGATGCGGTCCATGGCTTCGTTGCAACCGCTGCCATTCTTGTCAATGGACGACATCTGCTCACGCCTGCGGCCTGGTCCGGATGGCAGGCGTGCATCGCCAACACCGTACGCCAGACGGTCGAGTGCGACCGGGGGAGGGCAAACTGGCGCGCGAGACTCGACGGCGCACCCCTCGGCGATTCTCCCGGTCTTGTCCAGTTCTGCCACGGTGCTCCGGGCTTCGTGATTTGCCTCGCGGACTTCCCGTCGGACAGCCTCGATGACCTGCTTGTGGCCGGCGGCGAGACCACCTGGAGCGCGGGTCCACTGCGCAAGGGGTCCAACTTGTGCCATGGCACCGGGGGCAACGGCTACGCGTTCTTGAAACTGCATCGGCGTTTTGGCGCAAGCATGTGGCTGGAACGGGCTCGGGCCTTCGCCATGCACGGCATCCGCCAGTCTGACCGCGACCTCGCCCAGTTTGGGCGATTGCGCTATTCGCTGTGGACGGGGGACTTGGGGTTTGCGGTGTATCTCTTGGACTGCATCGAAGCCAAGGACCGATTTCCGACCCTTGACGTTTTCTTCTTCGAGAGCTAGTGCCCGAGCCTTGGCCAGACTGTTCACCCAAGCCCGCGGGTGCAGCCGCTGCGCCGGGCTGTCAGTAAACTAGCCCGATGACCGCCCAGGCCTCCTCCATCGTGCTCGGCTGCATCGCCGACGACTTCACCGGCGCCACCGACCTCGCCAACAACCTGGTGCGCGCGGGCATGCGCGTGGTCCAGACCATCGGCGTGCCGCAGGCGCCGCTCGCAGCCGACGTCGACGCCGTGGTGGTGGCGCTGAAGTCGCGCACCATCCCGGCGGCGGAGGCGGTGGCGCAATCGCTGGACGCGCTGCGATGGCTGCAGGCCCAGGGCGCGCGGCAGATCTACTTCAAGTACTGCTCCACCTTCGACAGCACGCCCGTGGGCAACATCGGGCCGGTCACCGAGGCGCTGATGGACGCGCTGCAATGCGACTTCACGATCGCCACGCCGGCCTTCCCGGACAACAAGCGTACCGTCTTCAAGGGCTACCTGTTCGTGGGTGACGTGCTGCTCGACGAGAGCGGCATGCAGAACCATCCGCTGACGCCGATGACCGATCCCAACCTGGTGCGGGTGCTGCAGGCCCAGACCCGGCGCCAGGTCGGCCTGATCGACCATGTGGCGGTGGCACGGGGTACCGAAGCGGTCGGCGCGCGCATCGCGCAGCTGCGCGGCGCGGGTGTGGCCATCGCGATCGTCGACGCGGTCTCCAACGACGACCTGCTGCGCCTCGGCCCCGCCCTGGCCGCGATGCCGCTGGTGACCGCGGGCTCGGGCGTGGCGATCGGCCTGCCGGCCAACTTCGGCATCGCGCCGTCGTCGACCGCCAGCGCGCTGCCGGCGGCAAGCGGCCTGCAGGCCGTGGTGTCGGGCAGCTGTTCGCTGGCGACCCACCGGCAGGTGGCGGACTTCGTTGCCGCCGGCCGGCCGGCGCTGGCGCTCGATCCGCTGCAGCTGGCCGCTGGCGGCGACGTGGTCGGCCAGGTGCTGGCCTGGGCCGAGCCGCTGCTGCCGGATGGGCCGGTGCTGGTCTATTCCACCGCCGAGCCCTCGGCCGTGAAGGCGGTCCAGGGCCGCCTGGGGGTCGAGGAGGCCGGCGCCATGGTCGAACGCGCGATCGCCGCGATCGCGCGGGGCCTGGTCGAGCGCGGCGTGCGCCAGCTGGTGGTGGCGGGCGGCGAGACCTCCGGCGCCTGCGTGCAGGCGCTCGGGATCGCGCAGCTGCAGATCGGCGGCCAGATCGACCCCGGCGTGCCGTGGTGCCACGCGGCGAGCGCGGCGGCCGGCGGGGCGGGCCTGCACATCGCGCTCAAGTCGGGCAACTTCGGCAGCGACGATTTCTTTTCCAAGGCCTTCGGCGCGCTGCGATGAACGAACACCGCGCCCGCGAGGAGATCTGCCGCGTCGGCCGCAGCCTGTTCGAGCGCGGCTATGTCCACGCCACGGCCGGCAACATCAGCGTGCGGCTCGACGACGGCTTCCTGATCACGCCGACCGATGCCTGCCTCGGCTTCCTCGACCCGGCCAGGCTGGCGCGGCTCGACGGCGGCCTGCGCCAGACCCAGGGCGACCGGGCCAGCAAGACCATGGCGCTGCATGCCCGCATCTATGGCGCGGCGAGCGGCTTCGATGCCGGCACGCGCTGCGTGATCCATACGCACAGCACCCATTGCGTGGCGCTCACGCTGCGCGAGACCGGCGGCGAGCTGCTGCCCGCACTGACGCCCTATTTCGTGATGAAGGTCGGCCGCGTGCCGGTGATCCGCTACCACCGCCCCGGGGCGCCCGAGGCGGCGGCGCAGGTGGCCGAGGTGATCGAGCGCTACGGCGCGGCGGGCACGCCGATCCGTGCCGTGATGCTCGCGCGGCTGGGCCCCAACGTCTGGCACGACTCGCCGGCGGCGGCGATGGCGGTGCTCGAGGAACTGGAAGAGACGGCACGGCTCTGGGCCCTGGCTGCCGCCGGGGGCGACCCGCCGGCACCGCTGGGCGAGGCCGAGATCAACGAGCTGCGGCGCAGTTTCGGCGCCCGCTGGTAGCCGCTCGCACCCGCTAGTGGACGAACATCTTTCGATGAAGCCGCCGCAGCGACCACCAGATGCTCAGCGCCACGACGGGAATCGCCAGTGCGGCCGTGGTTTCCGGCGACAGCGGCCAGCCGATCTTCTGGGCCCCCTTGGCCAGATAGCTGACCAGGCCGACGATGTAGTAGGTGATGGCGGCCACCGAGAGTCCTTCCACGGTGGCCTGCAACTTGAGTTGCAGGTCCTGCCGGCGGTTCAGGGCTTCCAGCAGGGCCTGGCTGCTTTGCTGCTGCTCGATCTCCACCCGGGTGCGCAGCAGATTGCTCATCCGCGAGACGCGCTGGGACAGCGAGTCCTGCCGCCGGACCGCCCATTCGCAGGTCTTGCGCGCCGGGGTCAGGCGTCGCTCCATGAACTCGGCGATGCTCTGAAGCCCGCCCAGCCGGGCTTCGGCGATCTGCACGATGCGCTGGTCCAGCAACTCGAAGTACGCGCTGCTGGCAGAGAGCCTCGAATGGGTGGCCGCATGCTGGCTCTCGACCTCGCCGGCCAGGCGCGTGAGCCGGTCCAGCAGGGCCGGTTCCGCGTCGCGTTCGGCGCTGTGGATGGCCTGCGCGAGCGCGGCCAGTTCCCCCTCCGCGCTGCCCAGCGCCTCGCCCGCCTGCCGCGCCGCCGGCAGGCCGAGCAGCGCAGCCATCCGGTAGGTCTCGATCTCGAGGACCCGCTGCACCAGTCGTCCGAGCCGGCGGGGCTGCAGCGCATCGGTGAACAGCAGGATGCGGGAGGCGCCGTCCGCGTGGATGGCGAAGTCGGTGAACACCTGCGCCTGCTCGCCCGCGACGCTGGAGCCCACCAGCGTCTGCTCGTGGAGCCATTCCCTGACGCAGGCGTCGTCGGCGCTTCCGCGCCCTGGGAACACCCAGAGATCGAGGCTGCACAGGCACTGCCCGGGAAGCTCGCGCAGCCAGTCCTGCGGCACGGCATGGATCGCACTGGCTGGCAGGCGAGGATGCTGCGCGTCGGCCGGTCCGGGCAGCGTGAAGGTCCAGGTGACGAACTCCGTGTGCAGCTCCCAGCGCAAGCGCACCGATCCGAACTCGACCCGCAGGTGCGTGGTGTTCTCGTCGGGTGGCGGCAGGTGATGGTCGCGAAGCAGGCTCGCAAGATGCGCGCGGCTGCGCGAGCGCTGCGGCCCATCGGCCAGCATCACGATGTGCGCGATGGCCAGGGCGCCTGCCAGCGCTTCCGGCGGTCGGGCGTGGACTTCGTTGTGCAGCTCCGCGCGTTGCGGATGCTGAATGACGCGGCTGATGGATGGCATGGGCGATTGTCGCCCTGCCGCGGCAGAATTCAGCCATCGGCCGCGAGGCGGAATGGCACCGAGGCGAAGGAAAAGGAGCAGGCGAATTGAAGGCACCACAACGCGAAGACCTCGTCGGCGCTTTGAAACTGCGGTTCATGCAGAACATGCACAGGCACCGAGGCGTCGACTGGGGCGACGTCCATGCCCGCCTGCAGCGAAGCCCCGACCCGCTGAAGCCACTCTTCGAGATGGAGAGGACCGCAGGCGAACCCGATGTCGTCGGGGCAGCGGGCGAGGGCGGCGCCTTCCTTTTCTGCGACTGCGCCGCCGAGAGTCCGCAGGGGCGCAGGAGCCTGTGCTACGACGCGGCAGCGCTGAATTCCCGGAAACTCAACAAGCCGCAGGACAGCGCCATCGAGATGGCGGCGTCCATGGGTGTCTCGCTGCTGACGGAGGCGCAGTATCGCGAACTTCAGCAGTTCGGGGAATTCGACCTGAAGACGTCCAGTTGGGTGGCAACCCCGCCCGACGTCAGAAGACTCGGTGGCGCGCTGTTTTGCGACCGGCGCTACGGCAAGGTCTTCGTGTATCACAACGGGGCCGAGTCTTACTATGCCGCGCGAGGATTCAGGGGCGCGGTGAGCGTTTGAACCTGGACGCGGCCGCTGGTCCACGGCCGGTGGCGAGTGCGCGTGCGGCGGCCCAGCGCCGCGACTCAGGCCGCCTGCCGCTTTTGCCGCGCAGACCTCGGCGCTTCGCTTCGCGCCAGCCACAGTCCGCTCGCAATGATCAGCGCGCCGCCGGCCAGCGTCCAGGCATCGGGCGCGGTCTGCCAGAACAACCAGTCCAGCACCAGCGCCCAGGCGAGGGCGCTGTATTCGAAGGGGGCGATCGCGGCGGCCTGGCCGTGGCGGAAAGCCTCGGCGATGGTCATCTGGCCCAGGAAGCCGCTGATGGCCAGACCCGCAAGCACCCAGGTGTGCTGGGCCTGGATCGGCACCCATTGCGGCGCAGCGAGCAGGCTGCCGCCCACCGCCATGCCGGCCGTCGTCCAGAAGACCAGCGCGGCGCTCGATTCGGTGCGGCTGATGAGCCGGCCCAGCATGTTCGACAGCGCATAGCAGACCGCAGCCACCAGCACCGCCAGCGCGCCCGTCGAGAGGAAGGCGCCCTGCTCGGGCCGCAGGGCGACGACGACCCCGACGAAGCCCAGCCCGATGGCGATCCAGTGCCGCGGCTGGACCGACTCGCCCAGCATCGGCACGGCGATCAGCACCATCAGCAATGGCGCGATGAAGCTGAGCGTGTAGGCCTCGGCCAGGCCCAGGGTCTGCAGGCCGTAGACGAAGAGCACCAGCATCGCCATGTTCAGCGTGGTGCGCAGCAGGTGCAGGCGCCAGCGCAGCTGGCGATTGAAGACGCCGGCGGCCTCGCGCCGCCAGGCGATGTACAGGCATACCAAGGGCAGGGCCGTGAGGCCGCGCAGCGCCATCACCTGCACCGGCGGGTAGTGCCCGGCCAGGTTCTTCAGCAGCGCGTCCATGCTGGCGAAGAAGGCGCAAGCCAACAGCATCGCGGCGATGCCGCGCAGGGTTCCGGTCGGGTGCATGGGCAGGTTGTCTCGCGGCCGTGGCCGGGGAAGGACTTTGTTCTTGACCGCCTAGCATAGGCGCTACGAAGGTCTGACCATCGGTGAATTCGGTTGCGCCGCCCCGTGCGAATCGATGAGCTGGCGCATCTGCGCCGCGATGGCGGCGCCGAGCGCCTGCGCCTCGTCCGGCCCCGCGGTGGGCGATTGGCCGAACGTGACCCTGGCGACCAGGTCGCGGTAGCGCGGCAGCGCCACCTGCAGGGCAGCCGCGAGCTTCTCCTTGTCGCGCGCCGTGCGGCGCAGCAGCGTGAGCGGATGCCGCTGCGCAGCCGGCGAGATGACATGGCTCACCAGCGCGGGCACGAACCGCGTTCGCGGCGTCAGCCGGGCGAACAGGGCATAGCTGTCGGACCAGTTGCGCAACGACGCCGCCGCCCGCTGGGCACCGAAGGTGGCGGGGTCGGGCTCGATCTCGCCGGCCGGAAAGGTCAGCAGGGCGCCGCCGTCCTGCAAGTGCCGGGCGGCAGCACGAACGACGGCCATCCGTCCGCGTTCCTCATCGGGCAGGAAGATCAGTTGCCGCGCGACGTTGGGCAGGGCACGCAGAAAAGGCCGGTCCGAAGCGATCACCCGGAGGTCGGGTCGGGAGGCGAGACTGGTAAAGAGGGCCACCGTGTCGGTCATTCCCGGATGGTTCGCCAGAATGACCACGGGGCCTTGCGGCGGCACGTGTTGCAGGCCCGAGGTGACGATGCCGCCAGTCATCCGGTCCATCAGCCAGGCGCTGCCCTGCGCCAGGCCATGCGCGCCGACGCGGGCGTCGAACTCGTGCGCCGTCCGGGCGAAGCGGCGGGCCGTGGGCCGCAGCAGGTGGCGCAACGGCGTGCCGCGCAGACGCGACAGGCCGGTCGAATCCAGCAGGTCGACGATGTTGAGCTCGGTCAGTGTCTCGACCAACGGCGACGCGGAAGCGGTCATTGGCCGACATCGTACGCACTTGCCGGGCCGTTCGCCGTTTCAGGACTTCGGCGCCAGTTCACCGGCGCCGCCGAGCGCCTTCGACACCGCCACCAGCCCCAGCGCCAGCCGGCTCGTGCTCTCGGTGTATTCGCGCTGCGCCTGCAGCCAGGTGCGCTGGGCGTCGAGCTGCACCAGGAAGTCGGTCAGGCCGTGGTCGTAGCGCACGCGGGCCAGCTGCAGCGCGTCGCGGCTGCTGCGTTCGCGCTCGGCCAGCTGCAGGTTGCGCAGCCGCTCGGCCGAATAGGCGCTCAGGGCGTCGTCGATCTCGTGCCAGGCCTTCAGCACGGTCTGCTGGTAGCTCACCGCCGCCTCCTGTTGCTGCAGCTCGCGCAGCGTCACGGTGGCGCGGCGGCGGCCGCCGTCGAAGATCGGCAGCTGAATGCTGGGGCCGATGGACCATTGCCGACTGCCCCAGTCGGCGAAGCTGCTGCCGTCCACCGACTGGAAGCCGAAGCCCGCGCCGATGGTGACGCGCGGGTAGAGGTCGGCCATGGCCACGCCGATGCTGGCGGTGGCGGCGTGCAGTTGCGCCTGCGCGACCTGGATGTCGGGCCGGCGCAGCGCCATGTCCGAAGGCAGGCCCAGCGAGAGGTCGGGCAGGGCGGCCGCCGAGACCGCATCGGGCGGGGCTGCAAGCTGCGACTGCAGGGTGCCGGGCCGGTCGCCCAGCAGCAGCGTGATCTGGTTGATGGCCTGCGCTTCCTGGGCCAGCAGCTGCGGCAGGCGCGCGCGCAGATCGGCCGCCTGCGCGTTCTGGCGCGTCACGTCGAGGTCCGTCGTCAGTCCGCCGTCGGCACGGGCCTTGACCAGTTCCAGCGTTTCCTCGGCCGCCGCGATGTCGTCGCGGGCGATCCTGATCTGGCGTTGCGCGGCGCGCAGCTCGAAGTAGCGGCGCGCGACCTCGGCCTGCACGCTGAGCTGCACCTGGGCCAGCAAGGCCTGCGAGGCGCTGACATTGGCGTCGGCGGATTCGACCGCCCGCCGCACGCGGCCCCAGAGGTCGAGCTCCCACGAGGCGTCGAAACCGGCCTGGTAGAAGTAGTGCGGCTCGCTCAACACCTGGATCAGCTGTTCCTGGTTGGGCGGATCGATGGCGTCGAGCAGTCGCCGGGTCTCGCCGTTCTCGCTCTGGCGCAGCCGCGTCGCGCCGGCGCTGGCGTTGAGTTGCGGGGCCTTCTGCGATTCGACCACGCTGCGCTGCGCGCGGCTCTGCAGGAAGCGCAACGCGGCGGTCTGCAGCTCGGCATTGGCGGCGAGCGCGCGCGCCTCCAGCGCATCGAGCACCGGATCGCCGAACATCGTCCAGCCGGCGGGCGCCGCCGTGTCCGTGCGCGCCTGCGGCGGGATCAGCGCTGTCGAGCCGCCGTGCCAGGCGGCGAAGCTCGGCGGCGCCGCGGGCGCCTCGGCCTTGAAGTCGGGGCCGACCGCGCAACCGGCCAGCGCCAGCGCCGCCAGCCAGGCCGCGCCGTACGGGAAGCGAAGGGAGCTTGTCATGTCGATGTCCTCGGAAGCGTCAGACCAGGCGATGGCGGAACAGCCAGGCGGCCAGCGGCAGGGTGATCGCCGCGATGATGAAGAGCGGGATGAGGTCGTGCCAGACCGTGAGCAGCCCGACGCCCTCGAGGTACACGCGCTGCACCAGATCGATGGCGAATCGCAGCGGGTTGGCCAGCGTCGCGATCTGCAGCGCGCGCGGCATGTTGCTCACCGGCGTGGTCAGGCCCGACAGCAGCATCATCGGCATGATCAGCACGAAGGTGTAGAGCATGGCCTGCTGCATGTTGGCCGACACGGCCGAGATCGACAGCCCGATGCCCACGCTGGCGACGGTGAAGAAGACCAGGCCGGTGTAGAGCGTGAGCAGGGAGCCGGCCATCGGAACCCTGAACCACAGCAGCGTGACCAGCAGCACCAGCGTGGACTGCACCAGCCCGATGAACACCGGCGGCACCGCCTTGCCGATCATGATCTCGGTGGGCGAGAGCGGCGTGACGAGCAGCTGGTCGAAGGTGCCCTGCTCGCGTTCGCGGGCCACCGAGAGCGCCGTCAGCAGCAGGGTCTGGAGCATGCTGAGCGCGGCGATCATGCCCGGCATGAAGTTCCAGCGCGTCTCCAGGTTGGGGTTGAACCAGGCGCGCGATTCGATCCGCACGGGCGCCTGCGCGCCGCCATGGCGCTGGCGCCACTCGCCGTTGAAGGCGTCGACGACCGAGCCGACGAAGCCGGCCGCCGAGCCGGCGGTGTTGGAGTTGCGCGCGTCGATGATGACCTGGATGGGCGCCGGCTGGCCGGCGTTGATTTGCTTCTCGAACTCCGGACCGATCTGGATCACGACCAGCGCCTTCTGGGCATTGACCACGGGCGCGATCTCGACCGGCGAATCGAGCGTGGCGGCGCGGCGGAACACGCCGGTGCCGTCGAGCCTGGCGATCAGGGCGGTCGATGCGCCGCCGCGGCTCTGGTCGAGCAGCGCGTAGTCGACATGGCTCAGGTCGTAGGTGGCGGCGTAGCCGAAGAGCAGGCTCTGCATGAGCGCCGGCACGACGAGGATCACGCGGCTGGACGGGTCCTTGAGGATGACCAGCAGTTCCTTGCGGCAAAGGTGCGCCACGCGGCGCAGGAAGTCGATGATCGAGCCGTTCATGGGTCGTCGTCCTTCAGTCCAGCTTCTTGCGCGTGACGAAGCGCGCGACGCCCAGCAGCACCACCGCATACGCGAGCAGGATGGCGCAGTTGCGCAGGATCAGCGGCCACACGTTGCCCGCCAGGAAGAGCGTGCGGATCAGCTCCATGAAGTAGGTCGCCGGCAGCACCTGGCCGACGATGCGGACGGCGGTGGGAACGTTGCGCAAGTCGAACAGGAACCCCGACAGCATCATCGACGGCAGGAAGCTCGAGATCAGCGCCACCTGGCTGGCGAGAAACTGGTTGCGCGTGACGGAGGAGATCACCAGGCCCACGGCCACGGCGACGATCAGGTAGAGCATCGCGCTGATGACGATGACGGCGAGCGAGCCGTACATGGGCACCTCGAACAGGAAGCGCGCCGCCACCAGGCACAGCAGCAGGCCGGCCATGCCGATGCCGAAGTACGGAATGATCTTCGCGAGCAGGATCTCCACCGGCCGCACGGGCGTGACGAACAGCGCCTCCAGCGTGCCGCGTTCCCATTCGCGCGCCATCACCAGCGCGGTGAGGAAGGCGCCGACCAGCGTCATGATCAGCACGATGAGCCCGGGCACCAGGTACCAGGTGCTGTCGTTGGCCGCGTTGAACCACATGCGCTGCTCGATCGTGACCCGGCCGATGCCCGACGGGGTGCCGCCGCCGGCGCGGTCCGCCATTCGCAGGCTGTCCTGGGCCAGGGCGCTGCTCGCGTAGCGCATCACGATCGAGGCCTTGCCCGCATCGGCGCCATGCACGATCAGCTGGATGCGCGCGTCGCCCGCCTCCAGCCGGCGCGAATAGTCGCCCGGCACGCGCACGATGCCGTCGACCTTGCGCTGGTGCATCAGCGCCTCGGCCTCGCGCATCGACGTCAGCATGACCGGCGAGATGTAGGGCGTGAGCTGCAGCCCGGAGACCGCCTGCACCGCGGTGGGCGAGGTGTCTTCGAGCACCACGGCGATGGGCGCGTTCTTGACGTCGAGCGAGAGCCCGTAGCCGAAGATGAGGATCAGCAGGATGGGCAAGAGGATGCCGATCGCCAGGCTGCTGGGGTCGCGCATCAGCTGGCGGGATTCCTTGCGCGTGAGCGCGATCAGCCGCGGCCAGAAGCGGCTGCGCGGCGCGGCCGGCTGCGGCTGGGCGGGCGGGGTCATGCGCTGGCTCCTTGCGGTCCTTGCAGGGGCGCGCCCGGGGCGCGGTCGCGGGCCGCCGGCGCGGCGCGCCGGCCGGCTTCGCGTGCCTGCGTGACGATGTCGATGAAGGCGTCCTCCATGCTGAGCCGGCTGTCCGCCGCGCTGCCGGCCTGCACGCGCACCTCGCGCGGCGTGCCGATGGCGAGCAGCTTGCCGGCGTCCTGGATCACGATGCGGTCGCAGTACTCGGCTTCTTCCATGAAGTGGGTGGTGATGATCACCGTCACGCCGCCGGCGGCCAGCGCCGTGATGCGCCGCCAGAACTCGCGCCGCGCCAGCGGATCGGTGCCGCTGGTGGGTTCGTCCAGGAACAGGATCTCGGGTTCGTGCAGCAGGCCGGTCGCCATCGCCAGGCGCTGCTTGAAGCCGCCGGGCAGCTGGCCGCTGGTGGCGCTCTCCTGGCCGACCAGGTCGAATTGGCGCAGCACGGTCCGGATGCGATCGTCCAGCCGGTCGCCGCGCAGGCCGTAGGCGCCGCCGAAGAACTGCAGGTTCTCGGCCACCGTGAGGTTGCCGTAGAGCGCGAACTTCTGCGAGACGTAGCCGATGCGCGCCCGTGCCTGGGCGCGTGCGGTGCGCAGGTTGACCCCGGCCACCTGCAGGAAGCCGCTGCTGGCCGGCAGCAGGCCGCAGAGCATCCGGAAGGTGGTGGTCTTGCCGGCGCCGTTGGGACCGAGCAGGCCGAATATCTCGCCACGGCGGACGTCGAAGCTGGTGCTCGCCACGGCGGTGAAGTCGCCGAACTTGCGCACCAGCTCCTTCACCTCGATGACGACTTCCTGCGCGGCGGCGGCGGGCTGCATTGCGGGCTGCGGCTGCGCGGCGGCGGCGGCCTGCTGCGCGCGCAGCAGCACCATGAAGCCGTCCTCGAGGCGCGCCGCCACCGGCTGGGCGGGCGCGCCGGCCAGCAGTGCGTCGACCGCGCCGGCCGGCGCATCGGGTCGCCGGATGAAGCGCACTTCGCCGCCTTGCGGCACGGCGTCGATGATCACCGCCGGCGCGTCGAGCAGGCGGGCCTGCAGCGTTCGCGGCGCGGTGCCCGCGGGCGGCGTGGTGACGAAGCACAGGTCCCTCGCGTTGTCGCGGATCTCGCCGGGCGGGCCCTGCGCGATGAGCCTGCCGCCATGCAGCACGAAGACCTGGGCACAGCGCTCGGCCTCGTCGAGGTAGGCGGTGCTGACGATGACCGACAGATGCTCTTCGTCGACCAGCTGCTGCACGATCTCCCAGAGTTCGCGCCGCGACAACGGGTCGACGCCCACCGTCGGCTCGTCCAGCAGCAGCAGCGCCGGCGAGCGCACCAGCGTGCAGGCCAGCCCCAGCTTCTGCTTCATGCCGCCGGAGAGCTTGCCGGCGGGGCGGGCGGTGAAGCGCCCGAGATCGGTCATCGCCATCAGCCGGGCGTAGCGCTCCTGCCGGGCGGCGCGGCCGACGCCGTGCAGGTCGGCGTAGAGATCGAGGTTCTCCTGCACGCTGAGGTCTTCGTAGAGGCCGAAGCGCTGCGGCATGTAGCTGATGCGGTCCTGCACCGCCTGCGGGTCCTGCGCGACGTCGATGCCGAGCACCTGCAGCGCACCTTCGTCGGCCCGCATCAGGCCGGCGGCCAGGCGCAGCAGGGTGGTCTTGCCCGCGCCGTCCGGGCCGACCAGCGCGGTGAGGCTTCCGGCGGGCACCTCCAGCGACACGTCGTCGAGCGCGCGCACCGGGGCCGCCACGCCCTTGATCCGGAAGCGCTTGTGCAGGCCCCGGCCCGCCAGCGCCGGCCCGGCGCCGGCCATCAGGGCCTGCTCCCCGCGTTCGCCGGACCGGCGTCCAGCGCGAGCCGCACCGTCACGGGCATGCCGAGCCGCAGCCGGTCGCCGGGGTCGTCGGCCAGCACCCGGATCTCGTAGACCAGGCTGCTGCGCAGCTCTTCGGTCTGCACGGTCTTGGGCGTGAACTCGGCCACCGACGAGATGTAGCCGACCTTGCCGGCCAGCGGCTCGCGGGGGTGGCTGTCGGTCGCCAGCGTGGCGGCCATGCCGGGCCGGACGCGGCCCAGGTCGGCTTCGGTGACATAGGCCCGGACCCACTTGGGATCGGTGATCGCGAGCGTGAAGACCGGGCGCTGCGGCGAGGCCATGTCGCCGGGCTCCATGAGGCGCGCGCGCACCACCGCGTCGATCGGCGCCACCAGCCGTGCTTCCTGCAGCTGGTGCCTGAGCACCGCCAGGGCGGCGCTGGCGACATCGAGCTGCGCCTGGGCCTGCGCGATGTCTTCCTTGCGCGGCCCGGTCACCACGAGCTGCTGCGCCTTGCGCGCGTTCTCCAGCTGCGCGTCGGCGACCTTGCGGCGCGCCTGCGCGGCGTCCAGGTCCTGCTGGCTCACGGCGCGGCCGGCGGTGGTCTGGCGGATGCCCTGCATCCGCTCGAGCTGCTGGCGGGCCAGTTCGGCGTCGGCCTGCGCTGCCGCGACCTGGGCGCGCGACTGCGCCACCTCCTCGGGACGGCTGCCGGCCTTGAGCCGCTGCAGCACCTGGGCCTGGCTGGCGATCTGGGCCTCGGCCTGGGCCGCCTGCAGCTGCAGGGTGCGGGTGTCGAGCTCGCCCAGAACCTGCCCGGCCGTCACGCGGTCGCCTTCCTGGACCGCGAGCCTGGCGATGCGCTCGCTGCCGTTGAAGGCCAGCGACACCTGGCGCAGGTCGACATTGCCGTAGAGCACGAGCTGGTGCGCATCGGCGGGCTGGCGGCTGAAGTACCAGGCGGCAAGCGCGCCTGCAGCGAGAAGGGCGACGGCACCGGCAAGGAGGGGTTTCTTGTTCATGGGCTGCTCTCGGGTGAGTGGCCGGATGATATCAAATTCAAATTCAAATTCAAACTAATATCGAAGGTGGCCGGCGCGCTGGCCGGCGGCCGGGCTGGCGCAGGGTGGATTGCTGCCAAATTGCGTGAACTATGTCAAGTTGAGTCGCGTTAACTTCCCGGGCCCGCCGGATTGGCGGCCGGACTTCTCTTAAAGTCCAGCGAAAGGCAACACGTTCGGAACAAGGCCGGGGAATCAGCCCCGCGCGCCCGGCGAAGCCCTTCATGACGTTCAAGAAACTCCGGATCACCGGGCCCGGGGCCGTGCCCTACCAGCTCGGTCAGCCCATGCATGTGTACGACGCCAACGTTCTCCTGGGAACGCTGGATCCCGTGCCGGTGGGCAATGCCGGCACGGAAATCCACATCGAGCATTTCCAGCCGACCCGGGTCGTGCGCGACGAGCAGCGGCATGTCGGGCGGCTGGTGTTCCTCGAGATCTGCGCCTTCATCTCCGAGCAGTTCCACCAGGTGCAGGCGATCAGCTTCGCGTTCACGCGCGACGTGAGCATCCTCGGCGGCGGCATCCAGCAGGCGGCCGCACGCATGGAGACCATGGACCGCATCGGCGCCATCAACGTCCAGATCCGGCCCAAGGCCGATGCGCTGCCGGGCCAGTTCGTCGTCACCGGCATCTGGGCCTACAGCGAATCCAGCATGGCAGCGTTGCGCGTGGTGCTCGAAGAGCAGCGCGCCCTCTATCGCGATCGGCCGATCGCCGTCGGCGTGGCGGACAAGCCGGGTGTGCGAGCGGCACTGCGGCGCTTGATCTCGCGGCGGGCGCGTCCGCGCTAGCGCGCGCGCAGCAGGCGGAACGCCACCATCGACCAGCCGAGCGCCCAGGCCGCGCCGAGCGCCCAGCCGCCGAGCACGTCGCTGGCCCAGTGCACGCCCAATGCGATCCGGCTGAGGCCGACCAGCACGGCCGCGGCGGCGGCCACGGCCAGGATGTACAGCCGCTCCGACAGCCGGGTCCGGGTGCTGGCCGAGATCACGCCGAGGGTCAGGAAGACCGCGGCCGACATGCTGGCGTGGCCGCTCGGGAAACTCAGTCCGGAGGCGGTGAAATCGGCCAGGGCGGCATCCGGGCGCATGCGGCCGAAGGCCGGCTTCAGCAGGCTGATCAGCGCCGCGCCGCTGAGCGCGGCAGCCACCACCACCAGCGCGTGCACGCGGGCCGAGACCAGCAGCAGGTAGCCCGCCGTCGCGGCGGTGAAGAAGCTCAGCACGGTGGTGCTGCCGAGCCCGCTCAGGTCGCGCATGACATGGGCGAACACCGGGTGCGCATCCCGCAACAGCTTGGCCTCGCGCAGCAGGGTGGTGTCGATGCCGTGGGTGTCGCCTTCGATCACCTCGCTGGCCACCCGCACGAAGGCCAGCAGCAAAAGCACAACCGCAAGCCCGCCCGCCAGGTATTTCCAGAGCGACCGGAGCCTGCCGAGCCGGCCGGAGGACAGATGTTCCCATCGGGTGCGCAGGGCGGAGCGTCGCATCGGCAGCATCTTGACATGACATCCGTCCGGCGCCGTCCTACGCCGAATGACCTCGGCGTGGCCTCCACTTCGGCGTATTGACGCCTCGCCCAGGCCGGCAATACTCGGTGCCAGGCGACCCCAAGGGGGACTTCCGTTGAATCCAGCCCGCATCCTCACGCTTCTGGCGCTGCTGCCCCTGGGCTGCGGCCTGGCTGGCCACGGGCTGGCCGGCGAGCTGCGGGGCCGGGTGGTGTTCGCGGGCCCGCCGCCGGCGCCGGTCAAGGTGCCGGTCACGATCGACCAGTACCTGTGCGGCAACGAGAAGCCCGCCGACGACCTTCAGCTGTCCGCGGCGAGGGAGATCCGCAATGCGGTGGTCTGGATCGAGACGCCGCCGCCCGGCGCGCCGCTGCCGCCTCGCACCGAGAAGGTGGAACTCGACCAGAAGGGCTGCACCTTCGTGCCGCGGATCGTGATCGTGCCGGTCGGCGGCACGGTGGATTTCCTCAACAGCGACCGCCTGCTGCACAACATCCACGCGACGCCGAAGCGCAACGTGTCGTTCAACCGGACGCAGCCCATGGGGCGGACGATCCCGATCACCTTCGCGGAGCCCGAGATCGTGCGCATCAACTGCGACCTGCATGCCTGGATGGTGGCCTGGGTGGTGGTGGCGGCGCACCCCTACTATGCGGTCACGGGCGCTGACGGCCGCTTCGCCTTCGACAAGCTGCCGCCGGGGCCCTACAAGCTGCAGGTCTGGCACGAGCGCCTGGGCATGGTGCCGGTCAGCGTGACCGTCGGCGAGCAGCAGCCGGCGCAGATCACGGTCGAGATGAAGCCGCGGTGAGCGGCAGCCGCGCGCTCAGGGCAGCACGCTGATCTTCTTCGACGCCTCCCAGGCCGCCGAATGGGTGGGCTCGGCCACCGCGCGCAGCGAGCCGCCCTCGTCGAGCGCCACCGTGAAGGTCACGGTCGGTGCCGAATACACCGGGTGCAGGTAGGCGCGCGCGATCTCCACCGAGTCCTTGTAGAGCGCGATGTAGCGCACGAAGTGCTCCTGCAGCGAGGGGTGCATCGAACCCACGCCGACGCTCACCGTCACGTTGAACCAGGCCCCGCGCCGGACGCTGTCGGGTGCGATGATCTTCGGCGTGTGCTTGGGGTCGCTGCTGGTGTGGATCTGCCGGAACTCGGGCGTGAACTGCTGCGCCTGGTCTTCCTCGGCCCGTGCCGGCGCGAAGGCGGCGAGCAGCCCCAGCAGCAGCAGCAGCGCGTGGCCGCCGCCGGTGGCGGTGCGGATGGTCTTCGTCATGCGACCCCCTTGGCGTCGGCCTCAGAGGCCCGGCAGGAACTGCTTCACCATGGCGAGCAGCTCGCTCGGGCTGTAGGGTTTGGCGAGATAGCTCGCGGCGCCCGCCTGCATCGCCTTCTCGCGGTCGCCGCTGAGCGCGTACGAGGTGATGACGATGATCGGGATATGGCGCGTCGGCGCCTCGGTGGTCAGCAGCCGGGTCGCGTCGAGCCCCGACATCTTCGGCAGTTGCACATCCATCAGGATCAGGTCGGGCAACTCCTGCCGCGCCAGGGCGACGCCGGTCTCGCCGTCGCCCGCCTCGATCAGGCGGCAGGGCGATCGGCTGAGCAGCTGCCGCACGATCTTGCGGTTGTATTCGTTGTCCTCGACGTAGAGGATCTTGCGCTCGCTCATGGGCTGCCTTCCCCCGCGCGCAACGGCACGGAAAACATGAACCGCGAGCCCTTGCCCAGCTCGCTCTCGACCCAGATGCGGCCGCCCAGCCGCTCGACGAACTTCTTCGAGATGCTGAGCCCCAGGCCGGTGCCGCCGAACTCCCGCGTGATGGTGGTGTCGACCTGGCGGAACTCGGTGAAGATGTTGTCCAGCTCCTGGGCCGCGATGCCGATGCCGGTGTCGGCCACGCAATACACCAGCTGGTCGCCGACCCGCTCGACGGCGATGTCGACGCTGCCCTGGCGCGTGAACTTCAGCGCGTTGCCCGCCAGGTTGGTCAGGCACTGGGTGAGCCGGCCGCTGTCGCCGCGCGCCACCGGCAGGTCGTCCGGCACATGGGCGGTGAACGCCAGGCCCTTCTCGGCCGCGATCGAGCGCAGCGAGCTGCGCACCGTGTTCACCACGTCGCCGACCGAGTAGTCCTCGAGCGCGACTTCCATCCGGCCGGCCTCGATCTTCGACAGGTCGAGGACGTCGTTGATGAGCCGCAGCAGGTTGCGTCCGTTGACCTGGATGTCGGTCAGCGGCTCCTTCAGCGCGTGCGGCACCTCGCCGTAGATGCCGTCGATCATCATCTCGCTGAAGCCGAGGATCGCGTTCATGGGGGTGCGCAGCTCGTGGCTCATGTTGGCCAGGAACTCGCTCTTGGCCTGGCTGGCGCGCGACAGCTGCTCGTTGAGGTCCACGAGCTTGGCGGCGGCCTGCCGCTGGGAGTCGTCGAGGCGATGCAATTGCTGGCTCATGTGGTTCATCCGGTCGGCGAGCGTTCCGAATTCGTCACGGTTGGGGACCGAGATTTTGCGCCCGAAGTTGCCCGCCGCGACATCGTCCAGATAGCCATGGGCCGCGCGCACCGGCAGGATGAACGACCAGGAGATCACGAAGCCGCAGAGCCAGGCCAGCAGCACGGCGCTGACCGCGAACACGCAGGTCAGGACCAGCGAGCGGCGATTGGCGGCGTCGACGCTGTCGCGCAGGCGCGCCATCCGGTTCTGCTCCGCCTCCACCAGCTGGCCCATGCGCTGCGCGATCTGGGCGTCGAGGCGCTCCTCGCGCTGCAGCAGCTCGCCCGTGATGTCCGCCAGCTTGCCGTCGCGGATGGCATTGGCGATGTCGGCCACCACGCCCATGGCGTCGTCCTGCGACGCGCGGATCTGGTCGATCAGCCCTTTCTGGCCCGCGGTCGCGGCGGTGTCGAGCTTGGCCAGGGTCTCGTTGAAGCGGTTGTTCTCGCGCAGGATCCGCTCGATCGCGGCCTCGTCCTTCGACAGCAGCGCCAGCGCCGTGAAGTGCATCTGCCGGCCCAGCGCGTACTGGCTCTGTTGCGACCAGCTGACCCGCTCGTGGGCCTGGTCGAGCAGCCGGCTCTGGGCGGTGGTGTTCAGGTGCAGCAGCAGGCTGGCGACCGCCATCGCGATGAACAGCAGCGTGATGATCAGGAAGGCGACCAGCAGCTTGGTATGGACCGAGGCGCGGGCGTGGGCGACCCGCAGCACCAGCCAGGCAAATGGTGACCGCTTGAGCACGCGCGTAACAAGCTGTTCAAGTTTGATGGCCAGGCCTCCACCGCGCAGGGCGCACCGCCTTGTGGTTCGGGTGCGAAGCCGCTACAGTTTTTGCTCAGGGAGAACCGACGGTGAGAACCCCCCCACGCATCCTCATCGTCGACGACAACGCGACCAACGTCAAGATTCTGCAGGCCCGCCTCGGCAGCGAGGGCTACGAGGTGGTCTCGGCCGCCGACGGCGAAGAAGGCCTGGCCGCCGCCCGCACGCTGGCGCCGGACCTGATCCTGCTCGACCTGATGATGCCCAAGGTCGATGGCATCGAGGTCTGCAAGCGGCTGCGCGCCGATCCCGGCTTTCCCTTCACGCCGATCATCATCGTCACCGCCATGACCGACCTGAAGGACGTGGTGGCGGGGCTCGAGGCCGGCGGCGACGAGTACCTCACCAAGCCGGTGGATCACGCCGCCCTGGCGGCGCGGGTGCGCTCGATGCTGCGCATCAAGGGCCTGCACGACGAGGTCGAGGGGCTGGTGGCGCAGATGAAGGGCTGGAACGCCACGCTCGAGCACCGGGTGGCGACCCAGGTCGCCGAGCTCGAGCGGGTGGGGCGGCTGCGGCGCTTCTTCTCGCCGCAGCTGGCCGAGGCGATCGTCAGCGGCGGCGCCGAGGACCCGCTGCTGAGCCACCGGCGCGAGATCACGGTGGTGTTCCTCGACCTGCGCGGCTTCACCGCCTTCGCCGAGATCGCGGAGCCCGAGGAGGTGATGGGCGTGCTGCGCCAGTACCATGCGGCCGCCGGCGAACTGATCCTCGCGCACGAGGGCACGCTCGAGCACTTCACCGGCGACGGCATGATGATCTTCTTCAACGACCCGGTGCCGGTCCCCGACGCCGCCGAGCGCGCGGTCCGGATGTCGCTCGCGATGCGCGAGCGCATCGGCTCGCTGGCCGATGCCTGGCTGCGGCGCGGCTATTCGCTCGGCCTGGGGATCGGCATCGCCCAGGGCTTCGCGACGCTGGGCGCGATCGGTTTCGAGGGGCGCTGGGACTACGGCGCGATCGGCACCGTGACCAACCTGGCGGCGCGGCTGTGCGGCGAAGCGGCGAGCCGCCAGATCCTGATCTCGCGCAAGGTGCATGCGCAGCTCGAGCCGATCCTCGAGGTCGACCCGGTGCCGGCGCTGAACCTGAAGGGCTTCCAGCGCCCGGTCGACGCTTTCAGCGTGCGGGGCATCAAGCCCTAGAGCAATTCTTCGTCGACCAGCATCGAGAGCAGCGACAGCCGCATCCGGTTGCCCCAGGTAAGGTTCGGTTCGACGCGGTGCACGACTTCCTGCGCACCGGCCTGCGACACCCATTGCAGCCGGCTGCCTGGCCCCGGGCTGCGCACCTGGTAGCTCTGCGGCAGGCGGTCGCGCTGCAGCAGGCTGGCGACCTGGCCGGCCAGCTCGGGGCTGTCGATGACCAGCCCCATCTCGGTGTTGCAATGGGCCGATCGGCGGTCCATGTTCATCGAGCCGATCGAGAGCCATTGGCCGTCGACCACCGCGAGCTTGGCGTGCAGGCGGCCCAGCGAGCCCCGCGGGCCCTCGGCCACCTCGTGCGCGTCGTCGTCGTCGGGCATCAGCTCGTACAGCGCGACGCCCATGTCGAGCAGCGCGGTGCGGTAGCGGGCGTAGCCGAAGTGCACCAGCGGCTCGTCGGTGGTCGCCAGCGAGTTGGTGATGACCGAGACCCGGACCTGCTCGCCGGTGGCGCGCTGCAGCACGTCCAGGGTGCGGCGGCCGGGCACGAAGTAGGGCGACGCGATCAGGACGTCGGCGTGCGCGGCCTGCATCAGCGCGAGCTGGCCCTCCATCACCGGGCCGTCGGTCTGCGCGGCGGCGTCAGCGTCGATCTTCCCGGGTGGGTCGGCCAGCACGCGCACGGCGGCCAGGTGCAGGACGACGTGGCCGGCGGCCAGCTGGGCGCCGACGCTGCCCTGGTCCAGCGGGTCGCGCGCCGTGACCGGGCGCCCGCTCGCGCCGGCCGGGCGCACGTGGGCGTCGAAGTTCCGCCGGCCGGCCTCCGGCGTGGCGGTCTGCGCCGCCAGCGCTTCGATCGGATAGGCGTGCCGGCTGTTCCAGTAGTCGTCGAACACCGCCGCCAGCTCGCGCACCACCGGGCCCGCCGAGAGCACGTCCATGTCGATGAAGTTGACCGGCCCGCTGCGGCCGAAGTAGTCGTCGCCGATGTTGCGCCCGCCGCTGATCGCGAAGCTGCCGTCGGCAATGAACAGCTTGTTGTGCATGCGCCGGTTGATGCGCGTGAACTCGTGGGCGGAGAACAGCACCCGGCCGGCGACGCTGCCTTCGCGCACCGGCAAGGGATTGAACAGGCGCAGCTCGACGTTCGGCCGCGCCGCGAAGCCGGCCAGCAGGGCGTCCTGGCCGGCCGCCTGCAGGTCGTCGACCAGCACCCGGACCCGCACGCCGCGGCCCGCGGCCTCGCACAGGGCGGCCAGGAACTCGCGCCCGGAGGCGTCGTCGGCGATCTGGTAGTACTGGACGTCGATCGACCGCTCGGCGGCGCGGGCCAGCGCGATGCGGGCCTCGAAAGCCTGGTCCCCGGACGGCAGCAGGCGCAGGCCGGAGCGCCGGCCGGCGTCGGCCGGCACCGCCTCGGCGGCCAGCGCCGCCAGCCGGGTGTGGTCGACGTCGGTGCGCGCCACCGACACCGGCCGCGCGACATCGGCGGGCAGGCTGGCGCAGCCCGTCAGCATCGCGCACCACCCCAGCAGGGCCAGCACCAGGGCGGCGATGCCCATGGCACGCACCCGGCGTGGCGAAAGATGCTTGATCGAGGCGGTCATGGGGGCTTAATCTAGGCAGGGGCGCCCGTTTCGGCGAGTGCGCAGTGCGCAGCACCGGTGTGACAAAAGTCACACCCAGGCCGGGGCCCGGGCCCGAGCCATGGAGGTGGGTGATGGGTTCACTGGACGAGGACGCCGGCGAACGGCTGCCGCAGACCCTGCTCGACGCCATCGCGCCGTACGGCGTCGTCCGTTCCTTTCCGGCCCAGGCGATCCTGATCAACGAAGGCGACGCCACCGATTCGCTCTACATCGTGCTGAGCGGACGGGTGAAGGTCTATGCCAGCTCGGAGGACGGCCGCGAGCTGGTGCTGAGCGAGTACGGGCCGGGCAGCTACTTCGGCGAACTGTCGCTCGATGGCGAGCGGCGCTCGGCTTCCATCAAGGCGATCGAGGCCTGCAGCTGCCGGGTCGTCCAGGGCGCGGAGCTGCGCCGCTTCCTCGAGGCCCACGCCGAATTCGCCATGCACCTCAACCGCAAGCTGATCCGCATGGTGCGGCGCCTGACCGAGCAGCTGAGCAGCATCGCGCTGCAGGACGTCTACGGGCGCGTGGTGCGGGTCCTGAACGAGCTGTCGGAGCCGGTCGGCGAGGAGCGCGTGCTGCGCCACAAGCTGACCCAGCAGGACATCGCCGACCGCATCGGCTGCTCGCGCGAGATGGTCAACCGGGTGATGAAGGAGCTGACGGCCGGCGGCTACGTGGTGCAGCGCGACGGCCGGCTGGCGATCCTGCGCAAGCTGCCGCTGGCGTGGTGAGGTTGCGCGTGAGCGGTCTCGCGGGGCGCATCGGCCCGCATATCGCTGTATTCTCTTTCACATGCAGAAACGAACAGGGGTGGTCTTCGTCTCGCGCAGGAATACGCTGCGAAGCATCCTGGCCGAGGCCTGCCTCCTGCACCTGGACCGGGAGCGGCGCTTCGCGGCCTATTCCTGCGGCCAGCCCGGGCAGGTCGGCCGCATGGTGCATCCGGCCGCTGCCAGTGCGCTCGCCAGTGCCGCGATCGCGCTGCCGCCGTCGCCGCCGCGCAGCTGGGACGATCTGGTGCGCCTGAGCTCGCTCAGGCCGGATTTTGTGATCACGCTGGAGCCGTCGGTGGAAGGCCTGGAGCCGCGCTGGCCCGGCCAGCCCGCCACGGCCGAATGGGCCTACCCGGACATCGCCGCGGCCGAAGCCGATGCCCGGGACACGGCCCATTCGGCGATCCTGATGCTCTACTCGCTGCGGCGGCGCCTCGAACTGCTGGTCAGCCTGCCGATGGCCGGGACGGACAGGTCGGCGCTGCACGCCGACGTCAGGGACCTGGCCCACCTGCGCTGACGCCGAACCGGCCGAGTCTACCGACCGGCAGCGTTTGCGCCATCGCCCGGGCAGCCTACCTCTCCCGTGGGATCCGTCCTGCAGGCGCGGGGCCGGTGATTGGAGTACAAAGCAGCGAGCTGCCACGGCTTCGATGAAGGAGGATCCGATGTTTGGTTTCTTTCAGGCCGGTCGAAACGGTCACCTGCGGCGCGTCATGACCTTGCTCGAAGAAGCGCACATGGCTCGCATCGAGCACCAGGCCGCGGCCGAGCATCATGGCGCCTTGGCGCGGATGTACGCGGAGCGCGCCAAGCGGCTCGAACGCGAGGTCTACGGTCCCGGTTCGGCCTCGGCCGAAGGCGGGGCCGCCCACAAGTCGGCCGACGACAAGCAGGTCGTCTACGCGCTCGACGCCAGCCGCCGCCTCGACGGGCAGTCGAAGTCGTCGTAAGGATTGCCGCCGCTCGGCCGGTGGCGATGTCCTGCCATCCGCCGCTGCGCGCCGAGGCGAACATCGCCTCGATGGTCCGGAGCGTGCCCAGTGCGTCGTGGCTGTCGTAGATGGGGCGGCGTTCGATGATCGATCGCAGGCGTGCGTTCGCCGATCATTTCCAGGGTTAGCACCGTGATGCGTGAAGCGCCGAGTCCGAATGGAATAGGGGCCCCGGCGGCCGTGCCCGCGAAAGCGTGCGCCGTGGCTCGAGGTTCACACAAGAGATCAAAGACATGAATCGATGGATCGACCGATGCTGCAAGGGCATCGAAGCCGTGATCGCGCTGTTCCTGGCGCTGATGGTGGTGCTGGTGTTCGGCAACGTGGTGCTGCGCTACGGCTTCAACTCCGGCATCACGGTGTCGGAGGAGGTCTCGCGCTGGCTGTTCATCTGGGTCACCTTCCTGGGTGCGGTGGTGGCGCTCAAGGAGCATGGCCACCTGGGCGTCGACATGGTGGTGTCCAAGCTGCCGCCCGCGGGCAAGAAGGTCTGCCTCGCGCTCGGGCACCTGGTGATGCTCTACATCGTCTGGCTGCTGTTCCAGGGCAGCCTGGCGCAGGCCCGGATCAACTGGGACGTCACGGCGCCGGTCACCGGCGCCTCGATGGCGATCGTGTATGCGTCGGGCATCGTGTTCTCGGTGCTGGCCGGATTCATCCTGGCGCTGGACCTCTACCGGCTGCTCACGGGCCAGCTGGCCGACGAGGAACTGGTGATGGTCCAGGAGTCGGAAGAGGCCGTGGCGCTGCAGCAGATCCTGGGCAATCCGCCCGACATCGCAGCCTCGCCGGCCGCCGCCCACGGGAGCAAGCCATGACCATCCTCGTTTTCGTCGGCGCGCTGCTGCTGGCCATGGCGATGGGCATTCCCATCGCGTTCTCGCTGCTGGCCAGCGGGGTGGCGCTGATGTGGCACCTGGACCTGTTCGATGCCCAGATCCTGGCCCAGAACGTGATCGGCGGGGCCGACAGCTTCCCGCTGCTGGCGGTGCCCTTCTTCATGCTGGCCGGCGAGATCATGAACGTCGGCGGGCTGTCCAAGCGGATCGTCGATTTCGCGCTGGCGCTGGTCGGTCACGTGAAGGGCGGCCTGGGCTACGTGACGATCCTGGCGGGCTGCCTGCTGTCGGCGCTGTCGGGCTCGGCGGTGGCCGACGCGGCGGCGCTGACCGCCTTGCTGCTGCCGATGATGGTCAAGGCCGGCCACGACAAGGCGCGCGCCGGCGGCCTGATCGCGGCCACCGGAGTGATCGGGCCGGTGATTCCGCCGAGCATCGGGCTGGTGATCTTCGGGGTGGCGGCCAACGTCTCGATCTCCAAGCTGTTCCTCGCGGCCATCGTGCCGGGCATCCTGATCGGCGCGGCGCTGTGGCTGACCTGGGCCTGGCTGGTGCGCAAGGAGAAGATCGTGCCGCCGCCGCGCAAGTCGGGGGCCGAGATCTTCACGGCGTTCCGCAAGGCGCTGTGGGCGCTGATGCTGCCGCTGATCATCCTGGTGGGCCTGCGCATGGGCGTCTTCACGCCGACCGAGGCGGCGGTGGTGGCGGCGGCCTATGCGCTGTTCGTCTCGATCGTGATCTACCGCGAGCTCAGCTGGGGCGACCTGTACGGCATCTTCGTGGGCGCAGCCAAGACCAGCGCCATCGTGATGTTCCTGATCGCCGCGGCGATGGTCAGCGCCTGGCTCATCACGGTGGCCGACCTGCCCTCGAAGGTGGTGGGCCTGCTGCAGCCGTTCATGGGCAACCAGACCCTCCTGATGATCGCGATCATGGTGCTGGTGATGATCGTGGGCACGGCGATGGACATGACGCCCACCATCCTGATCCTGACGCCGGTGCTGATGCCGATCGTGAAGGCGGCGGGGATCGACCCGGTGTACTTCGGGGTGCTGTTCATCATCAACAACTCGATCGGGCTGGTGACGCCGCCGGTGGGCACGGTGCTCAACGTGGTCGCCGGCGTGGGCAAGATCTCGATGGACGACGTGACCAAGGGCGTGGTGCCCTTCATGATCGCGGAGTTCGTGATCATGTTCCTCATGGTCCTGTTCCCGTGGCTGGTGACCTGGCCGGCCAAGCTCTTCCACGGCTGAACTTCACAGAACACAAAACCCAAGGAGACTCTTCATGAAGCACATCGCACGCAACACCCTGGTGGCCCTGTCGGCGGTGCTGGCCCTGGCCGGCGCGCAGGCGCAGGTCAAGGAGCGCACGCTCAAGTTCGCGTTCCAGAACCAGACCGGCCACCCGCAGGCGCAGGGAGCGCAGAAGTTCGCCGACCTGGTGGCGCAGAAGTCGGGCAACAAGATCACGGTCAAGCTGTTCGCCGGCGGCGCGCTCGGCGGCGACCTGCAGACGGTGTCGGCGCTGCAG
>NZ_JASZYS010000013.1 GCF_030316845.1 Variovorax davisae | reverse complement strand
CCTGCGTTTGCGCTATGAGACCACTGGATGAATCCGTGGCGCCTGATGACGACCACACGGCCGCGTGTTCTGCATACCAGCGATCAAAGCCGTTTACACACGGCCTCGGCCAGAACCGGACCTTGCTCGCTAGGCCAGGATTCGCTGAACAGTGGCGTTCAAAAACGATGAAACTGACCTGGCCGAACTGTCTTTTGCTCGCACTCGTTCTCGTGGTGGCGGCGCCGGCTGTACGGGCAGAGAGGCCTCATGGGAAGAACTGCCTGCTGGCAGCACCGCCCCAGTCCGCGGGAGAGAAGGAAGCCCATGGTGTTGTCCTACGCGTCTACCCCCGTGCGCGAAGCATCGGTAGGTCATATAGCGGCTGCCAAGTGGTCTGGGCTCCCCAAGGAACTCGTTGGGTCGTCATCGCGGCCACCGAGGTCATCCGCGGCGACCCCGTGCGCATTTGGACACCCAATGCAGAAGACGCCAGCCTGACCGAATGCCGCTATCGGGACGGGCGTGTCACAAGCGGCACCGCTGCCGACTGCGCTGCAGCAGAATTCCTGTTGGCAAAGTCCCTCGCGCCTGGCTGCGTCGAGAAGCGAAGACAGGCAATCGCCATGGTCGGTCTGGGCGCGGGCAGTCCAGTGGGCTGCACCTATGAGTAGGTCGGCGCATGCAGCCGCAACCGGCCACAAGCGGAAGTTCGCCGCTGCGTGGCTCAACGTTCGAGAAGGGGCAAACAGCGGACGCGTTCATTCCGCCGCTATGGTGGCAGCGAGCCGAAGCCCCTCTGCGACGATCTGCGCGGCACGCGACACATAGGGCTCTGTCCGAAAGCACACGACGAAGCGCCGAGTGGCCCATTCGTCGGACAAGGGAATCACGCGAATCGGCAGTGCGTCGACCCATGGGCGCAGCACCTCGCGCGGCAGGATGCCGATGCCGAGGTCGGCCGCGACAACATGGGCGACGCCCTCGAAACTCTCGACTTCGATGCGTGGCTGCAAGGTCTTGCCCGCCACCGCCGCATGCCGGCGCAACATCGTCTCCATCATGCTGCCGGGCATCGCGCTCACATGGTCGTAGCCGAGCGTCTCCGCGAAGGGCACGGACTTCCTTCGGGACAGCGGATGGGCGCGCGAAACCAGGGCGCAGGCATGGTCGGGTCGATAGGGCACGGTCCGCAGCCCCGTCAAGTCTGCGACGTCCCAGCACACCGCGAGGTCGGCCGCCCCCTCTTTCACCTGCCGCACCATCTCGCTGGAGGACGCCTCGCGCAGACTAAGTTTTAGGGCCGGGTGCTTTCCAAGCACGGCGGCGATGTCGGCAGGCAGACGGTGCGACAGTGCCGCGAGGCTCGCGAGGATACGAACCGTCCCGGCGCCGCCCGTCGCCATGTCGCGCATGGTCGTGTGCATGCGGTCCATGCCGGCTATCACCTCCCGGGCCTGCCTTGCGAATGCCTGACCGGCCTCGGAGGGGCCCATGCCCCCGGCGCCACGCTGCAGCAGCTCGATGCCGACGTCGTCCTCGAGTGCAGCCATGCGCTTGCTCACGGCCGAGGGCACGATGGACATCCGATCGGCCGCCCTCACGATGCTTCCCTCTTCGCAGACGGCCAGGAAGAGGCGCAGGCTCACAGGATCGAAATCGGTGCGCATCGGGGGAGATAAGTTCCAAACGGGAACGAACAATGCGCCAAATTGAAGTTTGTGTCTCTAAGGGAAATCTAGAGTAAGGGGCATACCCCCACCTGGAGACAAGCATGAAGTTGAACAGCGCGAAATTCGCCGTCGGAACGCTGATGCGCGGCGCCGCACTGGCTGCCTGCGCCTGCGGCATCGTCAGTGGCGCTGCCGCCGCCGATGCCTATCCTGCCCGACCGATCACGCTCGTCGTGCCTTTCGCGGGGGGCGGCAGCGCGGACATCCTGGGTCGCGTGCTGGCCAACTCGCTGACCGAAACGCTCAAGCAACCGGTCGTGGTTGACAACCGCACGGGCGCGGGCGGGCTGGTCGGAACCTCGCTGGTCGCCAAGGCGCCCGCGGACGGCTACACGCTGCTACTGGCGACCGACAGCCTGTACGCCATCAATCCGGCGCTCTACGGCAAGAAGGCGGAAGACGCCGTGGCAGCACTTGCACCGGTCGCGCACCTGGCGGAGGCGCCGCTCGTGATCGCGGTCAATAGCGCGTCACCGGCCAACGACTTCGCAGGCCTCTTGAAGCAAGCGAAAGCCAGCAGCGCGCCGTTAAGCTTCGGCACCCCCGGCGTCGGGACCGATCATCATCTGCTGGGCGAGCTGATTGCCAAGTCAGGCCAGGTCCGCCTCAATCATGTGCCCTACCGCGGAGCCGGCGCGGCGCTGGGCGACCTCGCCGGGGGCCAGATCGACATGCTGATCACGCTGGTTAGCACGGCGCAGCCGATGGTGGCGGCCGGCAAGATCAAGCTGGTCGGCGTGGCGTCCACCAAGGTGTACGAGGCTCAGCCGCAGATTCCCCGCATGGGGCAGACCTTGCCTGGCACCGACATGCTGGTGAGCTACAGCCTGATGGCGCCCAAGTCGACGCCGGCGCCGATCGTCGCTCGGCTCAACGAGGCCGTTGGCATCGCGCTGCGCAACCCGAGCGTCGGCAGCAAGCTCGCCGAGCTGGGCCTCACGCCCACTGGCGGGACGGTGACTGATTTCGCCAAGCGCATGCAGGCGGAGCGACAGCAGCGCGAGGGCATCATTCGCGATGCCGACGTCAAGCTGGTCGAATGATCGGCGCAGCCAGAGGAGCCGACATGCATGCCATCCGATTCGAAGGCCGCATCCTTTTACTGTCGGAGGATCCGACGCTGATCGACCGGCAGATCGCCGGCGAGGATCTCTCGCAGGCACAAGCCGGCAAGCTGCGCGACGACGTGTCCACGGACGAGATCACGCCGGGCTGGGCCTGCTTCCATGTCGACGAGACGCTCGGCCGCTATCCCTACGTGGGCCTTACCTGCGAGGGTCGCAGGCCCATCGGCACCGACCAGGTGCGGCGCGGCGGCTTCGCGGTGACGGTGGCCGGCACGCGCTACGGCAAGGGCTCGTCGCGCGAGGCGAGTCCTTATGCCGAGCGCATGGCGGGCATCCGCCTGGTCATCGCGCAGAAGTTCGAGCGCATCTATCGCCAGAACTGCCACAACCTCGGCATCTTCACGTCGAGCGACTTCGGCCTCGTCGATCGCATCCGCGCGGGCGAGGCGATCCCGGTCTCGGAGCTGGTGGCGGGGCTGGATGCCGTGACGGCCGAGGTGTTGGCGCGCGGGGGGCTCTTCAACTACACGAAAGCCCGGCTCGCCGGCGAGATCGCGATGGAGCCGCAACCGCCCGAGCGCCGCCCGTTGACCTACGTCGAGAAGATCATCGCGCGCTCGGCCAGGAGGCCACCTTCGACTTCGGGCATCAGCTTCGTGAAGGCGGACTGGCGCTACTCGCACGACTACGTGACCGGGATGTGCGCCGCATTCATGAACAACGCGATGGGCCCCGACATTGCGTTGCAGGACGTCGCATCGATCCAGTGCTTCGCGGATCACCTGGTTTATGTCGAAGAGACCATGTCACCGGCAAAGCGCGCCCTGGGGCTGCTCGACTCAGCGATGGCGATGGGCAGGATGCAGGAAGAATTCTGCGCGCAGCACGGCGTCCGCTTGCATCACCGCGTGCCCGGAAGAAAGGGGGCGGAAGGCATCTGCCACTCGATCATGACCGAGCGCTACGTGTTGCCGGGCCAGGTCGCGATCGGCACCGATTCCCATACCCCGCATTGCGGCGCGCTCGGGGCCTTTGCCTTCGGCATCGGTGCGAGCGAAATGGCCAACGCCTGGATCACGGGCGATGTGCGCGTGGCAGCGCCGAAGGTCTGTCGGGTGCAGCTGCGCGGGACGCTGCCCGACGGGGTCGACGCCAAGGATGTCGTGCTGCATCTGCTGCGCCTGCCGGAGGTCCGCAACGGAAGCCTGGTCGGACTCGTCTTCGAGTACACCGGCGAGGCGCTGCGCGCGATGGGGACGGACGCGCGCGCCACGCTCACCAACATGGTGGCCGAGATCGGCGGCCTGACGGGCATCGTGGCCCCCGACGATGAAACGCTTCGCTTCCTGCGCGAGCGTCGGGGCGTCGACTTCCGACTCGAACCCTGGATGTGCAGCGACGAGGGGGCGCAGTATGCGCACGAGATCGAGGTGGATTGCGGCACGCTCGAACCCATGGTGGCGCGCCCCGGGGATCCCGGGCAGGGCCTTGCGCTGTCGGCACTCGACAAGGCGGTCGCGATCGACATTGCGTACGGTGGCTCCTG
This sequence comes from Variovorax davisae, assembly GCF_030316845.1. Classification (GTDB taxonomy): domain Bacteria; phylum Pseudomonadota; class Gammaproteobacteria; order Burkholderiales; family Burkholderiaceae_C; genus Variovorax; species Variovorax davisae. The sequence goes on along the minus strand of NZ_JASZYS010000013.1, from coordinate 203,607 downwards.
CACGGGGGGCAAGCTCGAGGACATCGGGGCCTACCACGCGGTGCTGGCCTGGGCCGAAGAACACCGGCTCGGCATCGCGCCCGGCGTGCGATTCTTCCTGCAGTTCGGCAGCGAGGACGTGCGCGCGCGCAGCGACCGGATGCAGATGGTGGCGCTCTTCGAGCGCATGGGCGTCGAGCTGGTCGAGCCCGGTTGCGGGGCGTGCATCAATGCGGGCCCGGGCGCCAGCGAGCGCGAGGACCAAGTCACGATCAGCGCGATCAATCGCAACTTTCCGGGTCGCTCGGGCCCGGGCGCGCTGTGGCTCGCCAGCCCTTCCACAGTAGCCGCCAGCGCGATCGCCGGCCGGATCGTGAGCTTCTCGGAACTGAAGGCATCGATCGGGCAGTGAGCATCTCGCCATTCGGGGATGTGCCCAAGAGGAACAAAAAATCACTTCGTCCGGCTTCGACGCGCATCGACTGGGCCAAGGTCGGCATCACACGCATTGCGGACATGCTGAATCCGCAGCCCATACCTGCCTATCGCGGTGAGCCTTGGATCGTCGCGCCAAGAAAAAAGCCAAGAAGGTTCACAGTGGAACGATCTTGGCTTCCCTCTGCCCGCGCCGCCTTGTTGTCGTCCATGGGCTTTTTCGTCTGGCTCCCCGTCGAGTTGCCCCTCTACGAACCGCTGTGGTCCTGATCCATCGCCCTCCGAAGCACCCACATGTGCCCGATTCCTACGCTGAATCACTTGGCGGACTAGCGTCTCCGAGTTGCTAAGTTTGCTCGACCGACGGCTGTCGGCCACGATCGAACATTCGCGAATGCCGAAAAGCTGTGGCCCGACGCAAAATCGCACCGCATGTGCGACGCCACACGACCCTGCCGCCCTGCAGGTGCGGCAGGTCGCGCCACCTGGGGCGAACAGCCCCTGCAAGTTCCTCGGCGTTGTGGAAGTGACGGGGAACGTGAACTACTGGAGCATGGCCGAGGCGAAGCGCGACCTGCTTGCGCTTACTCGGAACGAGGTCGCGCGTCGGGGTGGCAACGCCTACGTGCCGACGGCGACGATCACCGATCGTGGATTTAGCCCGGCGTCTGCCCAGGCGGATGCGTACTCATGCCCATAGACGTCGCCGTCAGGGCATTGCCTTAAGCCCTCTCCAACTCAATAGCGGCGCCTCAGCGATGTACCCCTTGCCATTTGAAAGTATCACTTCGAAGGAATCGGCGTTGTCGCTTCCCACCGCGAAGGGGAATCTGGCGACCACGGAATAGCCACAGTTGTGTGGCCGCACACCATAGTCCCCAAAATTCGTGCACTTGTCGTCTCGCTTGCCCTCCGGTGTGAAGGCCAGTGTGGCGAGTTGATGGCGCGAAGCGCCCAACCTTTACTACCGCCGAACTCGCTCAAGTCGTGCCAGCCTCTACGGGGCTGGTGCCGCTCGAGAAGTTGCGTGTTCCCCCAGCGCTGGACGGTCGGGCAGGGCGCTCTCGCCTGCCGCAGGCGCAGTGCCTGCTCGATGCCGAGGACGACCGTGCATCCCTGGTACGCAGAAGGGACGTGCCGGCAACGCAACGGACCTGCCGCAAGGAGGCAGAACGGCTCCTCCTTTGGTCGATCCTGGAGCGGAGCAAGACTTTCTCATCCCTGGGAGTCGACGATGCCGCAGCCTATCTGGGCTTTCTGGCCGATCCGCCGAGCCATTGGTGTGGCCGCCGTCACCATCAGCGGTGGTCGCCGCTGTGGCGACCCCTCAAGGGCTCACTTTCGAGGGCGGCACAGCGCCAGGCGGTCACGATCCTGCGGACCCTGTTTGCCTTCCTCATGGCTCAAGGTTACCTCGTGGGCAATCCGTTCGCGGGTATTGCCATGCCGAACACAGTAGTGCGGCCCTTGGGTTCCCAGCGATCGCTGACGATGGCGCAATGGCAACGGTTGAACGCGGTGCTCGACGATGCTCAGGATGATGCCGCTCGGCGCCGCGCAGGGACCGTGCGGTGGCTGTCCAGTTGTAGTCAATAGACCGGGGATCCTCGGCCGGAAACTTAGGCACCCTCCGCCGCTATGGAGCCTGAGCCGCCTGCGCACCTTTCGTCTCTAGTAAAGAACCCCGAGCAACGGCGGCGCCACCGGAGGCTGCCGCCAGCCGCCGACAGCCATCCCATTCGGTCGCGAGCCGTCCGCGCGGAGAATGCGCACAGGACATCTCTCACTTCTGAAGCAATGCACGCCTCCATCGTTCCCACAGGTTTCACGCCCTCCGATCTGCACGAGGGCTTCCTGGATCATGTCGGTCCCTTGTTCATGAAGGCATCATCCGACACCAGCCAATTCGTGCTCGCGTTCCGTGCCGAGATTCGACATGCCAACCGCTACGGCGTCTTGCACGGCGGCATGCTGGCGACGCTCGCGGATGTCGCCATCGGCGCCAACCTGGCGCGGACCGGCGAGGGGGTCGAGACCACGCTGACCCTCAACCTCAAGCTCGACTACATCGCCGCCGGGCGCGTCGGCGATTGGATCGAAGCCCACGTCGAACTGACCAAGGAACGGGGCCGCGTGCGCTTCGGTGAGTGCGTGATCCGGTCCGGCGACCAGGTGCTGGTCCGCGCCAGTGCGGTCTTCTACGTGCCGCTCTCGGCATAGATGCGCCGATTCCCCGGATAGGGGAAAGCGACAGGTTCACATGGTGAACGATTGACCGTATTTCCGCCGCGTCGTGAACAGCTGAATTCGACACTCTGCGCTCACTTCAACAACGACGGAGACATCCATGAGCTTGGAATCGAAGCGCCACGGCGTGCTGCGCGGCATCGTGGCGGCGGGGGCCTTTTCGCTGGGGCTGTGCGCCAGCGCCGCGGCCCAGACGCCGGTCAAGATCGGTTGCGTGCTGCCGCTCAGCGGTGGCTCGGCCGCTGTCGGCAACCAGACCCGTGCCGGTGTCGTCGCCGCGGTGGAGCAGATCAACGCGGCCGGTGGCGTCCAGGCCATGGGCGGTGCGAAGCTGGAGGCCGTGTTCGGAGACTCGCAGTCGAAAGCCGACGTGGGCGTGTCCGAGACCGAGCGATTGATCCAGCGCGAGAAGGTCGCGGTGATGTGCGGGGCCTTCAACAGCGCGGTGACCTTCCCGGCCACCGAGCTGGCCGAGCGCAGCAAGACGCCGTGGGTGGTGGTCGGGGCGGTCAAGGACGAGATCACCGAGCGAAACTACAAGTATGTCTTCCGGATCAACAACAAGGCGACCTACGACGCGCGCGAGCAGCTCGACGCCATGGACCTGCTGGCCAAGGAAACCGGCAAGAAGGTCAAGCGGGCCGCCCTGTTCTACGAGGGCGGCGACTGGGGCCGTTCGCATGCGGCCAACATCCGCAAGCTCGCCACCGAGCGTGGCATCGAGATCGTGCTGGACGAGCCGGCACCCCCGAACCAGGTCGATTTCACTTCGCAATTGCTCAAGATCCGCTCGGCGAAGCCGGACGCGCTGATCCTCGCGCTCTATACCCCGGACCAGCTGCTCTTCACGCGCCAGCTGGCGGAACAGCGGCTCGACCTGCCTTTCGGTGTGCATTCGGCCGGGGGCGGCACCGAGGACCCCTCGTTCTACGCCGCGGTCCAGGCGCCGATGGTGGCCTACTACTTCGTCCAGGAAGACTGGCAGGTCGACGCGCTCGAGACCAACAAGGATCCGCTGCTCGCCGATGCGGACAAGCGCACCCGCGCCGCCCTGGGCTATGGCATGAGCGCCTACGTGTCGCAGGGACTGTCGTCGGTCTACGTGATCAAGGATGCCCTGGAGCGCGCCAAGTCCGCCGACCGCGACAAGCTGCGTGACGCGCTGGCCGCGACGGACATCACCTCGGGCCCGGCCCTGTTCCCCGGCTACCAGCGGATCAAGTTCGACGCTGCGGGCCAGAACACCTTCGCCCACGGCGTGATCTCCGAGAACATCGGCGGCAAGCGTCGCACCGTCTGGCCGAGCGAAAACCGCGCGGCCGACACCAAGCCCGTCTGGCCAGTGCCGGCCTGGGCCCAGCGCTGAGCCGCTGACGCACGCCGCCGGGAGCGCCCGTGCCATCGGCACGGCGCGGCCCGACGCCCCTCGGACCAAGCAAGGACCCTTCCGTGGACACCTACGTACTGACTTACGCCGCCTTCAACGGCCTGCTGGTCGGCGCGATGCTGGGCGGCATCGCGCTGGGCCTGAGCCTGATCTTCGGCGTGCTGCGAATCGTCAACTTCGCCCACGGCTCCTTCCTGATGCTGGCGATGTACGCCGCGTTCTGGCTGCAGAAACTCGGTGGAATCGACCCCTACGTGAGCGTCCTGATCGCGGCGCCGCTCATGTTCGTGCTGGGCTACTTTGTGCAGTGGTTCGTGATCGGCCCGCTGATCCGGCGCGAGCGGGCGCTGGTCGTGGAGCCTGTGAGCGCGCTGCTGCTGACGGCGGGCGTCTACATCCTGATCGACAACCTGGCGCTGATGGCCTTCGGCCCCAACGTGCGGTCGACGCCGTCGCTGGTCCAGGTCACCAGCCTCATGGTGGCGGGCTTCCCGCTCAACACCTTCAGGGTGGTGGCGGCGGTGGCGGCGCTGGCGATGGCGGCCGGCGTGTCGCTCTGGCTGGCGCGCACCGACCTCGGCCGTGCGATCCGGGCGACAGCGCAGAATCGCGATGCGGCGGCGATGTCTGGCGTCGACGTGCCCCTTGTCTACAACGTGACCTTCGGCCTCGGCTGCGCCATGGTCGGCGTGATGGGCTGCCTGATCGCGCCGTTCATTCCGATCACACCGCAGGTCGGTCTCAGCTTCGGCATCAAGTCCTTCATCGTGGTCGTGCTGGGCGGCATCGGCAGCATCGCGGGCTCGCTGGTCGGCGGCATCGTGATCGGGCTGTTCGAGTCGGTCGCCTCGCAGTTCGTCGCCACGCCGACCGCCTCGATCTTCTCGCTCGGGCTCTTCATCCTGATCCTGCTCGTACGGCCCCAGGGCCTGATGGGCCGCAAGTGAAAGCAAGCCAATGACCCCTCGCTTCAACTTCCTCGCCATCGCCGCCTTGCTGCTGGCCTGCATTGCGCTGCCGCTGGTGCTGCACGACGAGTTCCTGATCCATTCGGTGATCATGGTGCTGTACTTCGCGTACCTGGCGTCCGCCTGGAACCTGATGTGCGGCTATGTCGGCCAGATCTCTTTCGGCCACTCGGTCTTCAGCGGCGTCGGCGGCTATGCCTCGGTGCTGCTGCTGACCGGCATGGGCCTGTCGCCGTGGCTGGGCGCATTGGCAGGCGGCGTCGCGGCGGCCCTGCTGTCCGTCGCGATGGGCTATCCGACCATGCGGCTGCGCGGACCGTACTTCGCACTGACGACGATCGCCTTCGCGGAAATCATCCGCATCTGGTTCGAGAACACCGACGTCGTGTTCGGCATCCAGCTCAAGGGTGCCGAAGGGCTCTCGGTGCCGCTGGTCGGCACCAGCTGGGCGAAGTTCCAGTTCGAGAGCAAGGTGCCGTACTACTACATCATCCTCGGCATGCTGGTCGCGGTGATGACCATCACCTGGCTGATGGAGCGCAGCCGTCTCGGCGTCTGCCTGAAGGCGATCCGCGGCGACCGCGACGCGGCCGAGTCGCTCGGCATCAATCCGACCCGCTACACGCTCACCGCACTGGCGATGAGCGCCTTCATGACCGCACTTGGCGGCAGCTTCTATGCCCAGTTCATCCGCTTCATCAATCCGGAGCGCAACATGGGCACGGAGCTGTCGATCGACATGGCGCTGATGAGCATCATCGGCGGACAGGGCACGGTGTTCGGTCCGCTGATCGGTGCGCTGTTCCTCGCGCCCCTGGCGGAGATCACCCGCACCTATCTCGGCGGCCAGTTCGCCGGCCTGCACCTTGCCCTCTACGGGCTGGTGCTGATCGTCGCCGTGCTGTACCTCCCCAAGGGCCTGCTGCATCCACTGCAGCAAGTGGCGCGTCGCCTCATGGCCCGACTGCGCGGCGCCAGTGCGCATCGCCGGGCCGCACCGTCTTCGGGCAGCTATCCCGTAGCAGGAGGCGCCAAATGAGCGAAGTGCTCCTCCAGGTCGACCAGGTGGCCAAGCGCTTCGGCGGCGTCCAGGCCGTGAAGTCGCTGTCCTTCGAACTGCGGCGCGGCGAGATCCTCGGCCTGCTCGGACCCAACGGCGCGGGCAAGACGACGGCCTTCAACATGATCGCCGGCTTCATCGGCCCCGACACCGGCCGCATCGCGCTCGAAGGCCGCGACATCACGGGCCAGCGGCCGTGGGACGTTTGCCGGGCCGGACTGGCGCGCACCTTCCAGCTGTCGCGCCCGTTCGGCGGCATGTCGACGCGCGAGAACCTGGTGGTCGGCTCGCTGGTCAAGACCAACGACCGCCAGCGCAGCCGGGCCAAGGCCGACGAGCTGCTGGACTTCCTCGGCATGAGTGCGCTGGCCGACGTCGACGCCGACAACCTCACCGCCTTCGAGCGCCGCAAGGTCGAACTCGGCCGCGCACTCTCCACCGAGCCCAGCCTGCTGCTGATGGATGAGGTCGTGGCCGGTGCCACGCCGCAGGAGGCGATGACGATGGTCGGCCTGATCCAGCGGGTGCGCGACCGAGGCGTGACCGTGTTGATCATCGAGCACGTCATGAAGGTGATCATGAGCCTGTCCGACCGGGTGATCGTGATGCATCTCGGCGAGCTCATCGCCGACGGCCTGCCGGCCGACGTGGTGAGCCAGCCCAACGTGCTCAAGGCCTACTTTGGAGACGACTATGTCGAAGCCGGCGCTTGAGATCCGCGACCTCACGGTCGGCTATGGCGACGTGTCCGTGCTGCGCGGCCTGTCGATGAAGGTCGAGCCGGGCCAGCTGGTGGCGCTGATCGGCGCCAACGGCGCCGGCAAGACCACCTTGCTGCGCACCACATCGGGCCTGCTGCGGCCGAGCGCCGGTTCGATCCAGCTCGATGGCGTCGAGCTGCAGGGCCGGCCGCCGCACCGCGTGGTCGAGAGCGGCTTCGTGCAGTCGCCCGAAGGCAAGCAGCTGTTCCTCGGCATGTCGATCCGCGAGAACCTGCTGGTGGGAGCGCACAACCCGCGCGCGCGGGCTGTGCGCGAGCAGACGCTGGCCGAGGTGTTCGCGCTGTTTCCGATCCTCGAAGAGCGGCAGAGGCTCGCGGCCTCCACGCTGTCCGGCGGGCAGCAGCAGATGGTTGCCGTGGGACGCGCGCTGATGGCCAAGCCCAAGCTGCTGGCGCTCGACGAGCCCTCGCTGGGCCTGGCGCCGATCATGGTCGACCGCCTCTTCGATTCGATCCGCAAGATCCGTGACCTCGGCGTCACGGTGCTGGTGATCGAGCAGAACGTCTTCAAGGTGCTGCAGATGGCCGACTACGGCTATGTGGTCGAGAACGGCGCCATTTCGCTGCAGGGAACCGGGCCCGATCTGCTGGCCAATGCGCACCTGCGATCCACCTACCTGGGCATGTAAGGAGCCTTCGCAACACCATGAATGCACGGACGACACCGAACGACACCGAACGCCTGGCGGCGCTGCGCGCCACCGCGCTCAACCTGCGGCGCCACATGGTGACCCAGGCGCGCGGCAAGGGTCAGGGCTACCTGGGCCAGGGCCTGGGCATCGCCGACTTCCTGACAGTGCTGTACTTCGACGAATTCAAGCCCGAGGACCTCGATTTCTCGCGCGCCGACCGGCAGCGCTTCTACCTCTCGACGGGCCACAACTCGATCGCCCTGTGGGCCGCTTTCGCCGAGCTGGGCATCCTCAGCCGCGAGAGCCTGCTGACTTACGGCGCCGATGGCAGCCCCCTCGAGATGAGCACGATGGAGGGTCATGTGCCAGGCGTCGAGATGACTGGCGGCTCGCTGGGACACGGCCTGGGCATCGCGGCCGGCGCCGCGATGGGCTATCGCCTCGACGGCCACCGCTCGGCGATCCACGTGGAGATCTCCGACGGCGAGCTGCAGGAGGGCTCGACCTGGGAGGGCGCAAGCACCGCCGCGGCCTTCGGCCTCGACAACCTCGTCTGCTGGATCGACTGCAACGGCATCCAGGCCGACGGGCCGATCGTGGTGCCGATCGAACCCGTGGCCGGCCGCTTCGCCGCCTTCGGCTGGGAGACGATGGAGATCGACGGCAACGACCTGGGCCAGTTGCTCGACGCCTTCGAATGGAGCCGCGCGCGCGCCGGCAAGCCCAAGGCGGTGGTGCTGCGCACGCGACCGGGCTGTGGCATCCGCCGCGTGGAGCAGCGCGACCGTGCCCACTTCGTGCGCATCGACGCCGAGGAATGGGATGACCTGGCCCGTGAACTGGAGATCGAGAATGCTTGAGGCACAGACCCTCGCGATGAGCGAGTCCGAGGCGATCGTGGGCCGTCCGTCGGTGCGCGCGCCTTTTTCGGTGGGCATGATGAAGGCCGCCGAAACCCACCCGGAGCTCGTGCTGCTGACCGCCGATCTCGGCAAGTACACCGACACCGCCGATTTCCGCGCCCGCCATGGCGAGCGCTTCTTCAACGTCGGCATGGCCGAGCAGGCGCTGGTGACTGCGGCCGCGGGCTTGTCGAAGGTCGGCAAGGTGGCCTACTGCACCACCTACGGAACCTTCGCGACGCGCCGCGCCTACGATTTCCTGGCGATCGCCTGTGCACACAGCAACGAGCGCGTGAAGATGTTCGCCGGCAACCCGGGGCTCACGACCGGCTACGGCGGCACCCATCAGGCCACCGAGGACCTGGCGCTGATGCGGTCGATCCCGAACATGACGGTGATCGATCCCTGCGACGCCACCGAGATGGCACAGATCGCGCAGATGGCGGTCGACATGCCCGGCACCCTGTATTGCCGGCTCCTGCGCGCCAACGTGGCGCAGGTGTTCGACCCGTCGACCCATCGCTTCCAGGTGGGCAAGGGGCATGTGATCGGCGACGCCGGCAAGGACGTCGATGTCGGCTTCGTCTCGACCGGCTTCATGACGGAACGGGCCATCGATGCGGCCGAGTACTTCCGCCAGGGCAGCGTCTCGGCGTCGGTCTTCCACAGTGCGACGATCAAGCCTTTCGACGTCGACGGCCTGCTCGCATTCGCGGCCTCGGCGCGGCGGCTGGTGGTGGTCGAGAACCATGTGGCGATCGGCGGCCTGGCAACGCTGGTGATCGATGCGCTGCAGGAGGCGGGTCTGGCGCGCAAGCTGCTGAAGATCGCGATCCCCGACCGCTTCATCGAGTGCGGCTCGCTGCCGTATTTGCAGGACCGCTACGGACTGACGACAGCGCGCATCTGCGAGCGCGTCGCTGCGTGGATCCAGTGAGCATGGATCCGCACGCGATCCGCGTCTTCGGCGCGGTCCACCGCTATCACCAGGGGCCCGGCGCGATCGGCCTGGCGGGCGAGGTGGCGGCCAGCCTCGGCCGGCAGCCGCTGCTGGTCGCCGACGAGATCGTGCATGGGCTGGTCTTCGACACCGCCGCCGCAGCCTGCCGCGCGCAGGGCCTCGAGCTGCGCTGGGTGGCGGTGCGCGGCGACGTCACGCAAGCGGCCGTGCGGGCGCTGGTGGCCGCCGCGCGCGAAGGCGGCCACGCGCCCGACGTCGTGCTGGCCGCCGGCGGCGGCAAGGGCGTCGATACCGGGAAGGCCGTGGCGCGCGAACTCGGGGCGCGGCTCATCGTGCTGCCGACCTCGGCCTCCAACGACGGGCCGTGCAGCAAGGCCTTCGTCTACTACGACGACGCGCATCGCATGGTGTCGGTGGAGTTCCTGCCTCGCAATCCCGATGCGGTGCTGGTCGACACCCGAGTGCTCGTGCGGGCGCCGCGCACGCTTCTCGTCTCGGGCGTCGGCGACGCCTTGTGCAAGCTCTACGAAGGCGACCAGGTCCGGGCCAGCGGTGGGCTCAATCTGTTCGCAGGTGCGGGCACGATCGCGGCGCAGCAGCTGTCCATCGCCTGCGAACGCGTGATTCGCGAGGACGCTGTCGAAGGTCTGCAAGCGCTCGACGGCGGCGCGCCCACGCCGGCCTTCGAGCGCCTGATCGAGGCACTGGTGCTGCTGAGCGGCCTGGCCTTCGAGAACAGCGGCCTGTCGCTGGCGCATTCGATCACGCGCGGCCTGCCGCTCGCGGCCGGCTCCGAGACCACGCTGCATGGCTTCCATGTGGGCTACGGCCTGCTGGTGCAGTTCATTCTCGAAGATCGATCGCCGGACTTTCTGGCGGCGCAGCTGGCCTTCCATCGCTCGGTCGGTCTGGCCGTGAACCTCGCAGGACTGGGCGTGCGCGATCCGGGTGCGGCGACGATCCGCGCCATCGCCGACGGGACGATGAGCTCGCCCCACCTGAGGCACTTCCAGCGGCCGCTCTCGGCCGCCGATTTCGAAACCGCGATGCACCGGCTGGAAGCGCTGGCCGGCGCCTGAGCTTCGTTCGACCTTCATGACAAACCCATCCCACACCATGACACCCAGCACCGGCACCCCCCCCGTCGCCGTGATCACCGGCGGCGGCACCGGCCTCGGCCTGGCCACCGGCCTCGAACTGCACGCGCGCGGCCACCGCGTGATCGCCCTCGGTCTCGACACCGAACCCGAACTCGAAGGCTCGGGCATCGAGTTCCACGCGCTCGACATCACCGACGAGCAAGCCATGCGCCGGGTGACCGCTGGCCTGACGCAGGTGCAGGTGCTGGTGAACGCGGCCGGCATCATCCAGCACGGTGGTGCGGAGTTCACCATCGACGGCTTTCGCAAGGTGGTCGACGTCAACCTGAGCGGTACCCAGCTGGCCTGCCTGTTGCTGCGCCCGGCCCTCGCGGCCGCGCGGGGCAGCATCGTCAACTTCGCCTCGATGTGGAGCTATTTCGGCTCGCCGCGAAATCCGGCCTACAGCGCCAGCAAGGGCGCCATCGTGTCGCTCACGCGTTCGCTCGCCGTTGCCTACGCGGCCGAAGGCATCCGGGTCAACGCGGTGGCGCCGGGCTGGATCGAGACCCGGATGTCCGAGGCCGCTTTCAGTGACGAGTCGCGCAGCCGCGAGATCAGGAAGCGCCTGCCAGCCGGCTTCTGGGGCAAGCCCTTCGACATTGCCAAGGCCGCGGCCTTCCTCGCTTCCGCCGATGCCCGCTACATCACCGGCGTCACGCTGCCGGTCGACGGCGGCTACAGCGCCGCCTGAGCCGGAGGCAGGAAATGAACGACATGAGCGATCCCGGGGCGGCTCTCCACAACGAACTGCACGGCCTGACAGTGCCGGACCTGCTGAGGCGCCGCGCCGTGCAGCACCCCTTCAAGCTGGCGTTGTCGGCGCACAGCCATCGCGGCCATCGCGACCGGTTGACCTATGCGCAGCTCGTGATCCGCATGGAATCGATGGCGCGCGGACTGCATCTGCGTGGTCTGCGGCAGGGAGAGCGCGTGGCGCTTTTCCTGTCCAACGATGCGGTGCGCGAGGCGGTGCTGACGGCACTGGGCTGCTGGCGGCTCGGCGCGGTCGTGGCACCGCTCAACGTGCGCGCGTCGGACGACGAACTGCAGCACGCGCTGGCCCTGGTCGAGCCCGCGCTCATCGTGACGACCGCCGAAGCACAGGCGCGCCTGAAGCGCTTCTGCCCCTCGGCGTCGATGCTGGTGCTGGGCGGCGATTCGGGCCACGAGGCGGCCTGGCCGGAGCCCGAGCAGGTCTTCCACGCGCTCGAGTTGCCCGAGGCGGCGCAGGCGGACAGCCCGAGCGTGCTGCTCTTCACCTCCGGCACCACCGCGCGTGCCAAGGCGGTCCTGCATTGCCATCGCAGCCAGCTCTTCTGCGGCTATGCGGTGGGCGGCGCCATCGGCCTCACGGACCAGGACACCTACCAGGGTGCCTGGCCGATCTTCACGAGCTCGGTGCTCAACATGGCCTGCATGTCTGCCTGGGCCCATGGCGCCGGTGCCGTGCTCGAGCAGACCACGCTCGACAACGCGGGGCGGCTGCGCCTGATCGAGAGCGAGGGCACGACGGTCTACCACGGCGTCACCTCGCCGCTGCACTTCATGATCGACGAGTACGCGCGCGGGCGCTACGACCTGTCGCGCGTGCGGCGGCTCGGCTACGGCGGCGCCGCGATGCCGGCCGAGGTGATCGCCAAGTTCAGCGAGCGCCTGCCGTGGGTCGACCAGGTGCACATCTGGGGCATGACCGAGACCGGACCCGCGGGCACCTTTCTCGCGCCGTGGTTCCTGCCGCGCAAGGCCGGCTGCATCGGCAGCGCGATGCGAGGCTGCGCGGTGCGCGTGGTCGACGACGCGGGCCGCCCGGCGGCGTCCGGAGACACCGGAGAGATCGAGTTCTCCGGTCGGTCGATGGCGCTCGGCTACTTCCGCAACCCCGAGGCCAGCGCCCAGACCTTCGTCGACGGCTGGGTGCGCACCGGTGACATCGGTCGATTCGATGACGAAGGGCACCTGCACTTCGTCGATCGCAAGAAGGACATCATCAATCGCGGCGGGCTGAAGATCGCCTCGGCCGCGGTGGAGGAGGTGCTGTACCGCTTCCCGGGCGTGGCGGAAGCCGCCGTCGTGGCCGTCCCGCATGCCGGCCTGGGCGAGGACATCGCCGCCTGCGTGGTGGCCGCTGCGGGTGTCGTTCTCGAGCCCGAGGCATTGCGCAGCCACTGCGCGCTGCACCTCGCGGACTACCAGGTCCCGCGCCAATGGCATGTGCTGGCCGCCCTGCCGAAGAACCCGATGGGCAAGATCCTCAAGCGCGATCTGCGCGACCTGCTTCTCAACCCCCGACTTGTCAGCAAGGAGGTCGCATGACGCGACGCCAGGAATACGCCGTTCGCATCCACGCCTATGGCGGCGCCGAGCAGCTGCGCCATGAACCCATCGACGTCGCCGCGCCCGCCGAGGGCGAGGTGCAGATCCGCCAGCATGCGGTCGGCATCAACTACCTCGACACCTACCATCGCCGCGGCGTGTTCCCGCTGCGCTCGCTGCCCGGCATGCTCGGCGTCGAGGCGGCGGGTGAGGTGGTGGCGGTGGGGGAGGGCGTGACGCGCTTCGCACCGGGCGACCGCGTCGCCTACGCCTGTCCGCCGGTCGGCAGCTACGCGAGCCTGCGCAACCTGCCGCAGCGCCTGCTGCTGCGCCTGCCGGCCGGGGTCAGCTTCGAGCAGGCCGCCGCGGGCACGCTGCAGGGGCTGACCGCGCACATGCTGCTGCATCGGGTCACGCGGCCGCAGGCCGGCGACACGGTGCTGGTCCACGCTGCGGCGGGCGGCCTCGGCTCGCTGCTGACGCAGTGGAGCAAGCGCTTCGGCTGTCGTGTGATCGGCACGGTCGGATCGCCCCAGAAGGCCGCGCTGGCGCGGGCGCGCGGTTGCGACGAGGTGATCCTCTACAACGAAGAGCCTTTTGTCGACGGCGTGAAGCGGCTGACCGGCGGCGCGGGCGTCGAGTGGGTGTTCGAAGGCCTGGGCGGCCAGGTCTTCCACGACTCGCTGACCATCCTCAAGCCGTTCGGGCAGCTGGTGAACCTGGGCCAGGTTGCCGAGGGGCTGCCCGAAGTCAAGCTGGCGGACCTGGGGCCGGCGCGCTCGCTGACGGTCTCGGTGCCGGGGGTGTTCGCCTACGTCAACACGCATGCCGATCTCCAATCCGCCGCGGATGTGCTCTACGGGCTGATCGCGAGCGGCGACCTGGTGGTGCACATCGGCGGGCGCTTTGCGCTGGCCGATGCCGCGGCGGCCCACAGCGCGCTGCAGGGGCGCGGGACCAGCGGCTCGCTGATCCTCATTCCCTGACACCCAGGTCCGACGCATGACACGAGGCTGACCATGAGCATTTTCCAAACGCCCGAACTTCGCGCCTTCCGTGCCGAGGTGCGCGAGTTCCTTCAGCAGAAGCTCACCGGCGATCTGGTGCACGCCACGCGCGCCGGCCTTCACCTGGAGCGCGAACCGATGGCGCGCTGGCAGGCGACGCTGAATGCGCACGGCTGGGGCGCACCGCATTGGCCGCGCGCATTCGGCGGCACCGGCTGGACCGAGCTGCAGCGCTACATCTTCGAAGAGGAGTCGGCCTTCGCCGACGCGCCGCTGGGCGATGTGCACGGGCTGTTCCTGGCCGGGCCGATGATCATCGCCGCGGGCAGTCCCGAGCAGCAGGCGCGCTACCTGCCGAAGGTGCTGGCGGGCGAGGAGTTCTGGTGCCAGGGCTTCTCCGAGCCCAATGCCGGGTCCGACCTGGCGTCGCTCAAGACCACGGCGCGACTCGAGGGCGACGAGTGGGTCATCAACGGCCAGAAGACCTGGCTGTCCAGCGGCCATCACGCCGACCTGATGTTCTGCCTGGCCCGCACCGACGGCGAGGTCAAGCCGCAGGCCGGCCTGACCCAGTTCATCGTCGACATGCGCGCCCCCGGCATCTCCCTGCAGCCGATCCTCACGATGGACGAGGGGCACAGCGTCAATGCGGTGTTCTTCGACAACGTGCGAACGCCGCGCGAGAACGTGATCGGCAAGCTCGACAACGGCTGGACCTATGCCAAGGAGCTGCTGGCGCGCGAGCGCGTCAACAACGCCCAGGCACCGCGCACCAAGCGCGACATCGTCGAACTCGACCGCATCGCACGCCACTGCAAGGACGCGGAAGGACGGCCGCTGATCGAGGATGCGCGGGTGCGGCGGCGGCTGGCCGCGCTCACCGCCGACTTCGTCGCGCTCGAATCGGCCGCGCTCGGCGTCCTTGCGGAGCAGATGTCGGGCAAGGAGCCGGGACCGGCCGCCTCGACGCTGAAGATCCGCGGCTCCGAGCTGCAGCAGCGGGTCAGCGAGACCGCACTGGCGCTGCTGGGGCAGGCCGGCATCGTGCTGTCGCCCGACTATGGCGGCGGCCTGCTGGCGCCCGAGGGCCTGGGCTGGGCCGAGCGCCACTTCTTTCGCCGCGTGGTGACGATCTACGCGGGCGCCAACGAGATCCAGAAAAGCATCATCGCCAAGTCCATCCTGGACATGTGAGAGGACATCCGTGGAACGTGAAGACATCGATCTGCTGCTGGACACCGCGCGCCGCTGGTTCGGCGCCAACCATCCGCTGGAAGCGCGCGTCGCGGCCTTTCGCAGCGGCCATGCGGAGGACGCAGCGGCCTGGCCGCAGATGGCCGAACTGGGCTGGCTCGGCCTGTCGCTGCCGGTGGATGCCGGCGGGTTCGGCGCGCGCCATGCCGCGACATTCGAACTGATCCGCGAAGCCGGCCGCGACGCGCGGCCCGAGGCGCTCGATCTGCACCTGGTGCTCGCGCCGCTCCTGGCCAAGGCAATGCCCGCGCAGGCCGAGGCACTGGCCAGCGGCGCGATGCGCATCGGCCTGGCGGATCGCGCGCAGGGCGACGACGCGGCGCGCTGCAGTGCCGCCGGCCGCCTCGAGGGCCGCGCCGGCACCGCGCTGGGCGGCGCCCACGCAACGCACCTGCTGGTGCCGGCAGCACGCGATGGCGTACCGGCGCTGCTGCTCGCGGATCTGCAGGCTCCCGGCGTGTCGAGGACCGACGCGCGGCTCGTCGACGGCCGCCGCGCGCCGCAATTCAGTTTCCGCGCCACGCCGGTGCTGGCCGTGGAGGGCCTCCCGGCCGCGCAGCGCGCCCTCGATCTCGCCGCCGCCGCCCAGGTGGCGGACAGCGCGGGCGTCCTCGATGCCGCTTTCACGCTGACCCTGGACTACCTGAAGCAGCGCACGCAATTCGGCAAGCCGCTGTCGGCACAACAGGCGGTACAGCACAAGATGGCCGAGATCTTCTGTGACCTGCAGCAGCTGCTGGCGCTGGCTGGCCGCGTGGCGGCCGAACTCGACGCCGCGCCCGAAGGCCCCTGGCCGACGCTGGCGGCGGCCAAGAGCTTCCTGGGCCGGCGTGCGCTGCGCGCCGCGGGCCAGCTGATCCAGGTCTCGGGGGGCATCGCCGTCACCGAGGAATACAAGCTGACCCACTTCTACCGGCGACTGCATGTCGCCGCCACGCTGTTCGGTGGCGCCGAGGCGCAACTCGCGCGCATCGATGTGCGCGCGCAGTTGCTGGCGGCCTGAGCGTCGTTGCATCCCTTCCCTTTCCGTTCGTCCAACCCGAGGTTTTCATCCATGACCCCATCCGCGCTCCGACTCGAAGTCAAAGACCGTGTCGCCTATCTCACGATCAACCGTCCCGAGGCCCTGAACTCGGTCAACGCCGAACTCCATACCGCCCTGTCGCGCGCCTTCATCGACCTGGGCGAGCGGCGCGACATCAACGTCATCGTCCTCAGCGGAGAGGGCAAGGCCTTCTGCGCCGGCGGCGACATCGAGTGGATGAAGCAGGCCGTGCGCGAGCCCGAGGGCTTCGAGATCGTCACCTGGGAGGCCAAGCGGATCGTCTATTCGATGCTCGACTGCGAGATCCCGATCATCGGCCGCATCAACGGCGACGCCGTCGGGCTCGGCGCCACGCTCGCGCTGCTGTGCGACATCACCGTGATGGCCGACCACGCGCGCATCGGCGACCCGCATGTCCGGGTCGGACTCAATGCAGCCGACGGCGGCGGCTTCCTCTGGCCGCAGATGATCGGCTTCGGCAAGGCGCGCGAACTGCTGCTGACCGGCGACCTGCTCGGTGCGGCCGAGGCGAAGCAGCTCGGCGCGATCGGCAACGTGGTCCCCGCGGCCGAACTCGACGCCAAGGTGGACGCCTTCGTCGCCAAGCTCAGGAACGGCGCGGTCAAGGCGATCCGCTGGACCAAGGCCGGCTACACCATTCCGCTGCGCCAGCTGGCCCACGGCCACATGGATGCCGGCACGGCCTACGAATGCCTCACCAACCTGACGCAGGACCACCACGAAGCCATCGAGGCCTTCGCGACCAAGCGCAAGCCGGCGTTCGCCGGCCGCTGAGGAGGCCTCTCACATGTCGCAGATCCGGGACTTCGAAGGCCGCACGGCGCTGGTGACGGGCGGAGCCAGCGGCATCGGGCTGGCCTGCGTCGAGCTGCTGCGCGACCGCGGCGCGAAGGTGGTGCTGGCGGACCTCGATGGCCCGCGCACCGACGCGGTGGCGAGCACCCTGGGTGTGCTTGCGCTGGCCTTCGATGTCGCCGACCGCGCGGCCGTCGCGGCGGCGCACCGGCGGCTGCGCGACCAGGGCGTCGAGGTCGACCTGCTGGTGAATTGCGCCGGCATCGTGCAGTCGCCGGACGCGCCCGCCACCTTGGCGCATGCAGAGTTCCAGCGCGTGCTGGCGATCGACTTCGAAGGCACCTATGCGTGCTGCGCGGAGTTCGGCAGCGCGATGGCGCAACGTGGCCGCGGGGCGATCGTCAACATCGCGTCGGTCGCCGGCATGCGCTCGATGCCGCTGCATGCCTACTCGCCCGCCAAGGCGGCCGTGATCTCGCTCGGCGAGTGCCTCGCCGGCGAATGGGGCCGGGCCGGCGTGCGGGTGAACACCGTGTCGCCGGGCTATACAGTCACCGCAGCGCTGCAGGGGCAGATCGACCTCGGACTGCGCGACCCCGGGAAGCTCAAGGCCAACAGCGCCTTGGGATGCCTGATCGCGCCCTCGGACATCGCGCGTGCCGTGGCCTTCCTGCTGTCGGACCAGGCCGGCGTGATCACCGGGATCAATCTGCCGGTCGATGCGGGCTGGCTGGTCGCCGGTTCGTGGAGCACCTTCGGCGGAGTCCGTGACGCGCCTGCCGCCTGAGCGATGCCCTTTCTTCATTCACACAACCAGAGACGTTCATGAAATTCCCTTTCCTCCTGAGGCTGGCGGCCGCTGCTCTGGCCGCCGGCGCGGCGCTGGCGCCAGCGCATGCCCAGAGCTATCCCAACCAGCCCGTGCGCTGGGTGGTGCCGTACCCCGCCGGCGGCGGTACCGACGTCGTGGCGCGCATGCTGGGGCAGTCGATGGGGCAGGCGCTGGGCCAGTCGATGCTGATCGACAACAAGCCCGGCGCCGGCACCATGATCGGCGGCGACCTGGTCGCCAAGGCCAAGGCCGACGGCTACACCGTCGGCACGGTCGACACCTCGACCGTCGCCCTCGCGCCCCATCTCTATGCCAAGGTGCCCTACAAGGCGGAACAGGACTTCGCCTTCATCGGCGGCACCACCCGCTTTCCGTTCGTGTTGGTGGTCAACCCGGACGTGCCGGCCAGGAATCTGCAGGACTTGCTCGCGCTCGCGCGCAAGACGCCGGGCGGCCTGAAGTACGCAACGCCGGGTCTTGGCGGGCCCAATCACCTGGGCATGGAACTGCTGCAGCGCAAGACCGGAACCCAGCTCCTGCACGTGCCGTACAAGGGCGACGCGCCGGCGCTGCAGGCGCTGATCGCCGGTGACATCGACATGTACCTGGTCAACACGGCTGCCAGCCTGCCGCACATCCGGTCCGGGCGACTGCGGCCGATCGCGCTGTCGATGACCAGGCGCAGCGCCGTGCTGCCCGACGTGCCGACCTTCGCGGAGGCCGGCGTGCCGGATTTCGAGTCCTACTCCTGGCAAGGACTGGCGGCGCCCGCCGGCACGCCACCTGCGGTCGTCGCCCGCCTGAATCGCGAGCTGAACCAGTCACTGGCGTCGGCCGACATCCGCAAGAAGCTGGATGAGCTCGGCATCGAGCCCTCGCCGACCACGCCCGAGGCGTTCAGCGCCCTGGTCAAGTCCCAGGCGGCCTTGTGGGGCGGCGTGATTCGAGCGGCCAACATCAAGCTGGAGGAATGAGCGCGTGCCTTATCCCGAACTGAAGGACAGGGTGGTTCTCATCACCGGCGGCGCCAGCGGGCTGGGGCTGGCCGCCGGCGAGGGTTTTGCGCGCGAGGGCGCCGCGGTCGTGCTGGCCGACCTGCGCGCCGATGTTGCCGCCGCCGAAGCCGCGCGGCTCGGCGCCCGGCATCTCGGCCTCGGTGGGGATGTGGCCGACGAGGCCGATGTGCAGTTGCTGGTCTCCACCACGCTGGCGCAGTTCGGGCGGCTCGATGTGCTGATCAACAGCGCGGGCATCCCGGACAGCTTCCAGCCCACGGTCGACCAGGACGCCGCCGACTTCCGCCGGCTGGTCGACGTCCATCTGGGCGGCACCTACATGATGTGCAAGGCGGCCGCGCCCCACATGCTGCGCCAGGGGCGCGGCGCGATGATCAACCTGAGTTCCATCGCCGGTGTGCTGGGTCTCGCGCGCCGCAACGCCTACAGCGCCGCCAAGGCAGGCATCGGGATGATGACCCGCACGCTGGGTTGCGAATGGGCATCGCAAGGCGTCCGGGTCAATGCCATTGCGCCGGGCTACATGCTGACGCCATTCATGCAGCGGCTGGTCGATGAAGGCAAGCTCGACGCCGACCAGGTTCGCCGCCGCACCCCGGCAGGCCGACTGGGCAGTGCACGGCACATCGCCGACGCGATGCTCTTCCTGGCCTCGGACGGCGCCGAGTTCATCACCGGCGCGACCCTGCCCGTGGACGGCGGCTACATGGCCTGGGGGGCCGTGGGCGACGCCTACGACGGGCCGCTCGACTGAGGCTGCGAGCGACCGGACCGATTCGTGCAACGAGACTGAAACCATGATCTACGAAGAACGCAACTACAGCTTCGCGCCCCTCAACTTCCGCCCTTTCCTGCGGCTTTTCGAGGACGAGGGCCTGGCCCTCACTTGCGCACACCTTGGGCAGCTGGTCGGCTACTTCACGGCCGAGACCGGGGCGCTGAACACGGCGGTGCACATCTGGGCCTTCGAGGACCTGGCCGATCGGGAGCGGCGCCGCGCCGCCATGTGGAGCGATCCCGAGTGGCTCGCCTATTCCGCCAAGGTGCTGCCGTGGATCGTGCGCATGGAGAATCGACTGCTCAAGCCCACCGGGTTTTCTCCGCTGCAGTGATCGATGGCGTCTGGTGAAATCGTATCCAACATGCAGCTTCTGACCGTCGAATCCGCCACCCCCAAGTCTTCCAAGCCGGCGTCCGACGGCCCCGCGCGCGGTACCCAGAGTGTCAGGCGGGCGTTGCAGCTTCTGCGCTGCGTGGCCAAGTACAACGACGAAGGCGTGAAGCTCGCGCAACTGGTGCGTGACGAGGGCCTGGACCGCATCACGACCTACCGGTTGATGACCTGTCTGGTCGAAGAGCAGTTCGTCGATCGCGACGGCGAGCAACTCTACCGGCTTGGCCCGCAGGCCGTGCTGTTGGGTTCATTGCTCCCGCAACCCACGCCCTTGCTGAGACGCTTCGTCCCCGTGATGAAGCGCATCGGGCGCATCGGCGGCGATACGGTATTCCTCATGATGAGGCAGGGCGATCTCGTCTACTGCGCGCACCGGGAGGAGGGCAGCTCGCCGATCAAAATTTTGACCACCAGCATTGGGCAACGTCGTCTGATCGGCACTGGCACCGGCGGCACGGCGGTGCTTGGCTTCATGGACAAGGCCGAGATTGCCGGCACCTACGCGCGCAATGCCGCGGCCTACGCGCAGAACCTGATCGACGAGGACATGCTGCAGGCAAGGTCCACCGCCGTACGCGAGCAAGGCTGCGCGCTGGTGTTCGACGCGTTCGGCGAGGTCGGCGTGGCAGGCTTCGGAATGGCCTTCCGCATGGGCGAGCACGGCATGGGCGCGATCAGCATTGCCACGCTGACCGCGCGCTTCGGCTTCGAGCGCCAGCACAAGATGCGCCAGATGTTCGAGACCGAGCTGCGCGGCCTGGGCCTTGGCGCCTGAGCCAAGGCGCCGCCGAGCTTCTCAACCCACACGCAGTGAACGGTAGAAGGCGCGGATCTCCGTCGCCAGCGCTTCCGGTTCTTCCATCGCTGCGAAATGACCGCCAGCCGGCATCACGCTCCAGCGGCGGATGTTGGTGAAGGTGCGCGCGGCGAGCGAGCGCGGCGGCCGGACGATCTCTTTGGGGAACTCGCAATAGCCCATCGGCACGTCGACGGTCTCGCCGTCCGGAATCGGCCACGGCCCGTGCTGCCGCGCGTAGTACGGCCAGAACGACGAGCCGATGGCGCCCGTGAACCAGTACAGCGAGACGTTGGCAAGAATCTCGTCCTTCGAGAATGCGGACTCGACGTCTCCATTGCAGTCGGACCAGGCGCGCATCTTCTCGACGATCCAAGCGGCAAGCCCCACGGGTGAATCAGTCAACGCAAAGGCCAAAGTCTGGGGCCGGGTTCCCTGCTGGGTGCTGTAGCCGGTCTCCTCGCTGAGCCAGCGATCGAGATCGATCCGATACCGCCGCGCGGCGTCATCGTCGCCCACCAAGGCGGCGGGATCACGGCGCAGCGGCAGCAGATTCAGGTGCACGCCGATCGTCTTTTCGGCATGCATCAGCCCCAACCGCGCCGAAATCGATGCCCCCCAGTCCCCGCCCTGCGTGGCGAAACGACGATAGCCGAGGGTCTCGCTCATCAGCGTCGCGAACGCGTCGGCGATCTGCTCGACCGAGAAGCGTGGCTGTCCAGGCGCGAAGGACAGGCCGTAGCCGGGCAGGCTGGGGGCCACGACCGTGAATGCATCGGCCGGGTCGCCGCCGAAGCGCGCAGGGTCAGTCAGGCGCGGAATCAAGTCCATGAACTCGAAAACCGAGCCCGGCCAACCATGCGACAGCAACAAGGGCATCGGGTGCGGGCCGACCCCTGGCACATGCAGATAGCGCAGGTCTATGCCGGCCAGCGCCACGCTGAACAGCGGCCAGGCGTTCAGTCGCGCCTCCTGCGCACGCCAGTCGAATTTGTGAAGCCAGTGCGCGATGAGCCCGTGCATCCACGCAAGGTCCGTTCCGTAGGCCCACGGTTCGCCCGGCGCCTGGTCTGGCAGGCGCGTGCGCGCCAGCCGCTCGCGGAGATCGGCGATCGCGGCTTCGGGGACATGCAACTGGTAAGGGGTGGGGGTCATGGCATCTCCGTGTTGGCACTTGGCGTCGACTATGTTCCGGATCCGGGGCGCGAGTGGTTAGCAGGTTTGGTAGTGCCCAGTATGTGAACTCGGGAGATACCCTGGCAAATCGGGGCTATTCGACCATTCTTGCGGGCCCGGTGGACGCATTCGCCGGGGCCACGGCGACCCGGTCCGACGCCCTACACGCCACGGGGCCTGGCCGCTGCGATCTGGCCTGTGCGAGCCATTTCGCATTGAACACGCGTCCACGAGCGTGGGCTGCACCTGTCCACCCGCGCACATCAGAGCCAAGCGCAGCGCGCGGTCCGCGTCTGATCCTGCCGGGTGTCAACTTGGTTTGACAGCCGCTGGAACATTTCACACGCTTTGACCCGTGTACAGCCGAAAGTCACCACGAAGCGCCTCAGCTCTTGAGAGCGCAAAATGCCGGGTGTTGTCCGTGGCTACCTCCGCGCCGAGGGTGAGGGCGCGCGCCGCGAATCATCTCGCCGAAGTCGCCAATGGGCATGCCGCGCGCCTTCACATGGACGCGCAAATTCCCGTGGCGAGCCGCCGCTCGGGCGTCCCAAGGGATGTGACTTCTGATCGGCATCCTCAGGGTCTGTCTTGAGGCGGCGACCCGGAAGCGAAAGACTCTGCGACGGCAGACGCGACCTTTGCCCATGTTGTGTCGTTCTGCAGTGCCGGGAATCGCTTGGCCAGCTTCCCCGATCGTACGCCGTTGTTCTCTCGCACCGATCGGACGATGGCGTCCACGTCGGCGTCAGGCCCCTCGATGATTTCCTTCACTGCTGCCCGTGCCTGGCCAAAGCTTCGGAAGAAGGCGGCCTGTGCATGCATCTCTTGCTGAATGGTTCGGGCGAGGAGCCCGGCAGTGTATTCAACATGGCTGGTCAGGTCGAGAAATCGCCAGGCCATCCGTGCATCGGCGTACGCGTCGAAGTGGAAGTTCGACACGACACCGTCGGGGTGCTGCTCCGGCTCTTTGGAGAATCGATACCGATCTGCATAGCGCTCCATCAGCGGCCGAGAGAACGCCTCCAACGCTTCGTCATACCGTGCACGTTCCGCTGAGTGCTCGGTGATCAATGCGGATAGGGGAAGAATGAAAGGGGCGTGTATGGCGCCGTCGCGCCGCAGCACGTCGTTGACCAGAAACCTGTGCACGCGTCCGTTGCCGTCAGCCAGAGGGTGGATGTACACGAACGCGAACGAGGCAACCGCAGCGCGAGCTGTGGCCGATGCCCCCTGCGTTCGCTCCACGAATGTCCGCAGCCCCTCCAGCATCGGAGCGACATCGGGCCACTCGGGCGCGACGTAGTGCACCACGTTTTCGTAGCGGATCGTTTCACCGACAAACACAGGCGACTGCCGCAGGCCGAACGAGGCAAGGGTGGTCACCTCACCGAGGATGTCATCCTGCCATAAAAACGGTAATCGGCGCATAAGATCGATCTCTCTGGCGCCTGTTTGCATAAAAACGCTCATTGGACGCAGCGGGCCAACTGTCGCAGGCGTTTTCGTGCAGACCAAGACCACACATCCGACATCAGCGCGTGCCGCTGCCGACGAGCATTTCGCAGGGGCCGACGAAGCCCGCCTCCGGCGTCTCGAAGCGGGATAGCGTGCTTTCGATCTCGTCCCATGTGGCGGCACGGTCGTCGTCCCCCATGCCTGACATCATCTGGAGCAGCGCGCCAAAAGACTCGCGCTCGAACTGCACGCACGCCGCCGCGGTCGGCAGGCGTAGCGGTGAGTCGACCTTCTGCACTTGCACGTCGCGCAAGCCCGCTTGCTCCAGCGCGCGCGCCAGGACGCCTTCGCCGCCGAGCGAGAAGGGCCCTGGCTGGCCCGGCAGCGGGGGCGGCAACTGTGCCCGACGGCGAATGATGCCGACTGGCAGGGCAAAGAACGGATTCATCTCCGGCGTGGAGTACACCACCGCAGCGAACCGGCCTCCGGGGCGCAGGGCGTGACGGATGCCCGCCAGCGCACGCTGCTGGTCGGGAAAGTAGATCAGGCCGACGCGCGAGATCGCGGCATCGAAAGCGGCCGCCTCCAACAGATCATGACGCTCACCGTCGAGTTCGCGGGTCTCGACATTCGCCAGGCCGGCCTTGTCCGCGGCCGCGCCAGCGTAGCGCAGGATAGCGGGCGAGATGTCGGTGGCAAGCACATAGCCAGCCGGACCGGCACGACGCGCGGCCACCAGCGTCTGTTCGCCGGCGCCCGCGGCGATGTCGAGCACGCGTGCGCCGGGCCCGACGCCGGCCGCGTCCATCATGGCTTCAGTCGCGGGGCCAAGCCACCGGGCCAGCAGAGGCGACCAGCGGTCCCACGCTTCGGCCGCCGCCTCCCATTGCGTACGGGTGGTAGCGCGAAACTTGTCAGGGTCAAAGGTTGCGGCGGCATTGGGCGCTTGAAGGGTTTCAACCATGGCAGCTCCTCAGAGGAAGTGCCGGCGCGACATGCGTCGGCTGCGTCAAGGTAGCCCGCCAGCTCGCTCTCCTCAAGTCCAGATTCTGGAGTTCTCCGGAACGGGTGATCGGAATAGACTCGGCCATGGTCGACTACATGCAGTTCTGCACAGTGGCTCGCGGCGCCGAGGTACTGGGCGAGCTCTGGACGCCCCTCGTGGTCCGAGAACTGCTCTGCGGCAGTAGTCGCTTCAACGACATCCACCGCGGCGTGCCGCGGATGTCCCCGACGCTCCTGACGCAGCGGCTGCGCAAGCTGGAGTCGATCGGCGTGGTCGAGCGACGGCGGGCAGGCAAGGCCTGGGAGTACCACCTCACCCCCGCAGGCGAGGAACTTCGTCCGATCGTGGTCGGAATTGGCCACTGGGGGGCGCGATGGATCGGCAGCCGGCTGCGGCGCGAGCAACTCGATGCCGGTTTCCTGATGTGGGACATCCGGCGTTTTGCGCGTATCGAGGAGTTCCCGGCAGGCCAGCGGACCGTGGTGCATTTCCGCTTTCGCGACGCCCCCTCGGCAGAGCGATTGTGGTGGTTGGTGGTGGAAGACGGCACCGCCGATCTGTGCCGGGATGACCCGGGCCACGAGGTGACGGTGATCGTGGAATCTACCGTCCGCTCGCTGACCGAAATCTGGAATGGCGACGGCGATCCGGGTCAGCAGATCCGCGCCGGCGTGCTCGTTGTCCAGGGCGCCGGGCGTCAGGGGCAATCACTGTGGCGCTGGCTGGGACGAAGCATGTTCGCGCCGACGAGAATCTCCATGCGCGCTGAAGCGACGTAGCGTTCCCTGGGAAGATTTTTAATCGCTCTCACCCCAACTCGCCGCGCTGTCGCCGGGCCCGCAACCACCTCAGGCCTCCGGTAGATCAAGTTCAGCACGTTGCCGGAACCAGGCTCGCAGGAGGGCCGTGAACCACCAGGTCAGAACGCGTTGACGAACAGGCCGGCGGTGGTCCCGGTAGATTCCAAGAGCCCATCAAGCTCTTGGTTCCAGCGCTGTACTTCAACGGCGTTCATGTTGTCCTTTGGCGGCGTTCGACCCATTGTGCGCGGGGTGTCGCGAAGGTCGGCTAACGGGCGAATTGGGCGCCACCGGCGAACGGCCGGTCCTGGCCGCACCCGGAAGTTGACAGCGCGCCGGCAACCAGCGGCCGGCGACCAAGCTACTTGTTCTTGATTGCAGCGCCCAGCATGATGGCCTTGCATAGCCCTAGAACCAGCGCAACGGTACCTCCCAGAATGCCCATGCCTACGTTGCCCAGATAGACCGCATAGCCGAGGGTCAGCAAGGCAATGGCCAAAGGAATCCAGAACATCGAGAGCTGAACAATAAAGGACAGTAGGCGCATCGACTTCCTTGAAGTGCCAGCATCATGGCGAAAACAGGGGCAAACGGGAAGGCCCGCTCCTGGCTGAACTCAGCCTTCAGAGCCACCGCGCTGCTGCGTCAGTCGCATCCATCTCGCAAGGGGCTCGCGATGCCATTGGCGTGGCCGCAATGTAGAAACCGATGCCTGCAATCAAAAGTTGAAGCGGCTGCCCGGCGGCTGGGATGAGATTCCACGGCAGGTAGCGCGAGCCGGCCGATTGGACCCGTTGCGGACGTTCCTTCTCCTGCGAGAGCGGCCATCCAGCCAAAAACTGCGCAACGACGGTCTACACGGCGTTGTTTTCGTCGCTAGGTCAAGAGACCCGAGGCCGGGCGAGCCGAAGCAAAGCAAAAAGCGCAAGCTACTAGCAGGCCGTGCAGCCGCCCTGCGGGCGGGCGCGCCCCGCACTCCGCCCGTCGGTCACCCCGCGGGATTTTCCGTGTCGAACGGACACCATGGGCTTGCAAGTGGACTCGGCCCAGCGCCACTAAAGGTTGTCCACCGTTGCGGTGGGTGACGTTGCTGATAAGAAGACTCCACGCGCAACGAGGCCTTTGCAGTTGGGCCTCTCCCCGCATTGCCTGCGAAAGCGGCATCTCACTGGCGCCGGATGAAGGTTGCGACCGCGGACATCCAGGGCTCGTTCCTTTGTTAGTCATTTGTCAGGCGGGGGCTTTTCAAGAACACGGTCTGAAACGGCGTTCAGGGGTCGTTCAGAGGACCGAACTATCATTTTTATTTTTCCAACCCCTCCGACCATCAATAGGTCTTGCCCGCCTTCGGCGGGCTTTTTCATGGGCGGCTAGCTTGGACCACAGAGAGCGAGCCGGCAGCGCGGCCGGCCGACTCTACTATCCCTCGGCGGCGCGCTCTGGTGAGCAGCCGACGCAATGGGCCTTTGTTCAAGCGAACAGTGCCACGCCTTCCAATCCAAAATCCCCTCCATCAAAAAGCACGGCCAGAGTTCCCTATGCACGATCCCGCTTTCCTCGGACTAACCGTAAGTGCAGCCACGCTCGGGATTCTGGCGATCTGGAAGGCACGCGCCCCTCGGTGGATTGCCCTCTCGGTATTAGCGGCCGGTGGATCATGGGCCGCCTTTTCGGACTCAAGTCCGCTGAACCACGACCACCAAGTCCATGTGGAAACCCACCCTTCCACATCAAGCAATCCTTCAAGGCTGCGAGCTGGGGTTGAATCTGATTCCTGAGCGGTTCGGGTCGCCGGGCCCTATAAATCCGCCGGCGCCGCACCCTTCCGCTTCACTTTTCGCCTGCACGCGCCAGGCACGTAGATGCAGGCGTCGCGCTTGGCGACTTAGCCTTCAAACCAACGGTGGCCGCGCGCTCGGGCATGCAGGCGATCGAGGTCCGAGCGCTCGATGTCGTCGCACGCAGATCTCGCCCTCCGTCACGTAGGGTCCATCGCGAACCGCAAAGGGACATGGCCACTTCCGGAAACCGGAGCGTTGCGTTGCGCCATCGCCCGTGTGGCCTGCAACTCCCCGTCCCAAACATCGCCGTGAGGCGGTAGCCGTCATACCTGATCTCGAAGACCCACCTTGGAGCGGTCGACGGGAGGGCGCGCTCTTCGAGCAGCTTCGGCAGGTAGTGCACGAGGTCTAAAGGAGTCCCCTAGAAGGCGAGGCATTGGCTGTCAGCGGAACGCGCAAACTGCCTCATGCTTACGCGACAGGAAACGATCCACCATGTCCGGGCGCTGGCTCAAGTTGAGCCTGGCCGTCACTGGAGAATCACATGGCAGACGACCCCAAGAAGACCGGCCTCGATCGAAAGCTGATCGCCCTGAACGAACCCCATGAGGTCCGCAGCTGGACCGAATCCCTTGGCGTCGACGAGGAGACGCTCAAGGCCGCGGTGGCGGCCGTTGGCAACTCGGCGGAGAAGGTACGCGAATACCTGAAGAAGAAGTGACCGCCCGGGCCGCTGCGAAGGGGCCCGGCGAGCCCAAGTACGATGCAGAGGCGCGCATGATCGCCTCGTTTGCCAGCCTTCCGCGGAAGCCGGCCAAGCGCGCGTCAGCGAAGTCTGAAGCAACTGCGGGCATCTGGTGCCGCGACGGAACGATCCCGGGGCGGACGCCCAAGGGGGCGGCCGCGAGGCAGCCGGCGACCGAGACTAGGATCGCGCCATGACCCACCTGCGGCACATCACCGTTTTCGTTGACGAGCCGGACCCCGGCCACTTCCACTGGGTGCTCCACGAGAGCACCGAGGATGCCTCGGTCTGGGTCGACGTCGAAGAAGGCGCCCAGTCGTATCCCTCTTGGACCGAGGCCTTCGAAGCGGGTATGGTCGAGCTCTACCGACTGGTCCCGGACGCAACCCTCGGGCCGCGCGCGCTTGGCGAAGACGAAGATGCCGACCCGGTCGGCTGACGATCCCACCTCATAACGACTGCACTGGCAGTCGGCTGCGGCCCCTTCTGCTGTCCCGCGACCAGCTTCTTGCCCCGCCGTGGATGGTACCTAAGGCCATGTTGATCCGCCGCGCACTTGTTCAGCATGCTGGCGGCGAAACGACGCCGTTTGGAAGCGTGGATGTCCTACGTTGCGCAGCTTGCGCACGGCGGAGGGTAAGTTCATTGATCAAAGGAACTTCAATGAGCAACCCACCCGTGACAGGAATAGGAGATGGAACGCGGCCGACGACCAGCGGCGGCGTGGACAACATCGGTGCGGGAGAAAAGTTCTCCACGATAAAGACTGCAACCGGCGAATCACCATCCGGCCCTGCGCCCTGAGCACATGCCGGCCAAAAGGACGGTCGAATCCGCCCGGCGAGACCACTCGGCCTCGTTCGGCCTCACGGAAGACCTCACGGCTTCCCCCAATCCCGAGCCAGTACCGGATGACAAACGCTGAAGGCACACGCATGAAACTCTCAGACCAGACGGCCCCCGCGCGGCA
This sequence comes from Variovorax davisae, assembly GCF_030316845.1. Classification (GTDB taxonomy): domain Bacteria; phylum Pseudomonadota; class Gammaproteobacteria; order Burkholderiales; family Burkholderiaceae_C; genus Variovorax; species Variovorax davisae. Next base: position 174,927 of record NZ_JASZYS010000013.1, on the reverse strand, counting down.
ACCCACGCCCGCGGAAAACGCCATGAAGCAGTTCGCCAAGACTGACGCCGAGAGGGGCGCTATCCCTGACGCGGAGCCCGAGACTGCTAAGCCCCCAAAGAAGTCAGTCCGCCCAGGCGATGCCGGCGTCGGTGAGTCCAGCAATCAGGGCAGTTCTCCCTACCAGGACAGGGCGCGCCCCGAAGAGGCGGAGCGCCAAAAATGACCCGCGGCCGCGATCAGTCGGACGGCGGCCCGTTACCCGAGAGCAACAACGCACCGGCCAGCATCGCCGTCATTTCGTCCAATGCACAGACACCGCAGTCGCGGCGATCCGCTCTCCTACAGGAGTTGTCATGACCACGCAGAATCTGCAGAACCGCCCCGAGTCGGAGCGTGAGGCCGTCAAGCGCAATATGGAGCGAGCCACCGAATCTGCGCCGGCGGAGTTTCGAGACGAGGCCAACGAAAAAAAGATCGTAGAGATCGGCAACGACCTGACGAACAGGCCGATTCAGGGCATCGACCCGCACGTCGAGTCTACTTCCCAGTTAGACGCGTCGAGCCGTGAGGACGATCGCCAAGCGCGCATCCGCGCGGCAGCGCATGCCGCCTGGGAGCGGCGAGGCCGACAGGCGGGCCACGAGTTGGACGATTGGCTGGAGGCGGAGCGGTCGCTCGAAGGTGGCACCAGCAATTCGGGCATCGCATAGCCGGTTTCAAGCAGTGGTCCGCGAACTTTTCGGGCTTGATCCTGAGGGTCACGTTGGCTACTGAGAACCTGTACAACGACTTCAGGGCACCGTCAGCTAGCGTTTCGCCGCTACGGCTTGCCAGAGCGGTTCAAGCTGTGTGCGCTCCTTGGCGAATCGCAGGGCGAGACGCTGTCTGTCCTCTTCCATGGACTGGATGAATTTGCTCTGCGCCCGAAAACCGGCTTCGTTCTCCTCGAACTTCTCACGCAAGGCTGCCGGTGCCTTGGTTCGGTCCCCACGATAAAACTCGAGTTCTTGGTCGAGCCCTTGCCGGTCGACCTTCAACGTTGCGAGGTAATGCTTGGCGACTTGGGCGGCTTGTTCGATCTGCGCCAGGGCCTCGTCGCGTTCACGGTCGTGAATGCGAACGTCCGGATATCGCACCAGGAGGGCTCGTTCCCGCCGGCGTTCGCCCGCGCGGTCGAGGGCAGCCTGCTCCGCCCGTTGCGCTTGATTCTGGCGAGCGACAAGGTCCCGGTCCGAATAAGTCGGACCGACTGTGCGTAAGACGCCTCCAGTCTTGCGCAACTCCTGCTGGTTCCTGTCCGCGCAATCCGCAATCGGTCGGTCTGAAGTCAACGTGCGGCCGTGGGCGTCTTTGCAGGCATAGACCCGAGGGGGCGACTGGGCATCTGACTCGGCTGAGCTGAGCGAAACCAGGACACAGCAGGCCAATGCGGCGGCTCTTTCTCCGATCGACTTCATCAAAGCACCGCAAATTTCAGGATCCATGTGAGGACGGTCACCAACGTGACGATCAACGCACTGGTGCGCCATACGCCGAAACCATCGGTAGGCTGCTCGCGCCGAAGGGAGACCCACTGCTGCGAGTGCGCCCGACCCTCCCGCGCAGGCTTGTCGGTCCACCAACCGAGGTTTGTGTCGTACTGCGTTTCTTCCATGTAACCGATTGTAGCTACATGTAATACTTTCGTGTGTGTATTTCTCCACGAAAGGAAGGTGGGGGGGCGCCGCCGCTACGGGGCCCTCGGTCGAACGCGTCCGTCGACGGCTGGGCTGGCCGCCGACGTCGCCCACATGCTCCAGGTCACAGATCCCGCTGTCGCCCGCCGAGCGTTGCGCAGTAGGAGGCGAAGAGCGCACCCAGCACCAACGAAATGAATATCCAGAGCGATCCGTAGGCGGTTGCCTTTCGAGCCGAGTCTGCCATCGCCTTGGCCTTCGTCTTGGTCTCTTCCAACGCGGCTTTGGCGCGAGAGTAGACGTCGTTGACACGCTTCTCCGCATCCTGTTGACTCAGCCCGGTTCGCTGAGCGACGACCTGACTCGCGTAGCGGCTGTCTTCGGGCGACAGTGTTCCCGTGCGCAGTGCGTTGGCAAAGATTCGCCCGACTTCGGCAGTGGTCGCGCGTTCCGAGGCGGCTTGCCCTGCGTCCGGCTGGCCGGTTGCCCCCGGCGCCGAAGTCGTGCCGGGGTCCTTTCGGAACAGCGAGTCAGTCATATAAGCCATGGGTCCGCTGCTTGCATCATCTCCGGAGCGGTTCGCTGCAGCTCCTGCCGCCGCTGTCGCTGCGCCACCAGCCACGGTCGAGGCCACACCCATGCCGGCCTTGGCTCCAGCGGTCACCGCCGACCCGACGGCTGAGGCGATCAACGCGAAGGTCACAAGGGTAGCTACTGCCCAAGCGAGAACCCCGTGAGCAGTGTCCCGAAAACGCGCCTCGTCCGTATGGATGCCGCTCCACTTGGTCCGTAGACGCCCAGCGAGGTATCCGCCCAAGCCGGAAGAAGCGAGCTGGGTAAAGGTAATCCAGAAAATGCCGGCGATGCCGATCGTTTTCGCTTCTGCACCCTCGCCCTCCCATGGGGAGGCGAGGCCGAGGCCCATGCCGGCGCCCAGCACCATCATGATCAAAGTAAGCGCGGCGGCCACGGCTGCGCCTGCAAACACGGCGCCCCATGACACGCCTGATCGGGGAGCTTCGGGCGCCGCCACGTCGTGGCGCGGGGCAATGCCTGGCATCGGGGATTCTTGAGCGTAAGTGGCCATGGCGCGTCCTTCAATGTTGATGTACGTCGCATGGAACGCGCCAAGCGGAGATACCGGTGTACGCAAGGCTCGCTGATTCAGGTAGGCAATCGCCCGACCCGGACGCCTTCGAGCCCGGTGGGTTCCAACGCCGGGGCCACTCGGGGGAAGCTTGTATTTATTAAGGAGAGCAACGAGCCGGGCGCCACGATCACGCACGTGTACTTTCCGACGACCGCCATCGTTTCGCTGCTGCAAGTGCTGGAGAACGGCGGTTCGGCGGAAATCGCCGTGGTCGGCAACGAGGGCGTGGTGGGCATCGCGCTGTTCATGGGTGGCGACTCGACCCCGAACCGTGCCATCGTCCAGAGCGCCGGGAAGGGATTGAGGCTCGGCACGAAGGCGATGACTGAGGAATTCAATCGCGGTGGCCCGGTGTTGCATCTCCTGCTGCGCTACACCCAGGCCCTCATCGCACAGATGTCGCAGACGGCTGTGTGCAACCGCCATCATGAGTTGGACCAGCAGTTGTGTCGCCGGCTCTTGTTGAGCCTGGATCGTCTGACGGGCAGCGATCTGGTGATGACGCAGGAGCTGATCGCCAACATTCTGGGCGTGCGACGCGAAGGCGTGACCGAGGCTGCGACGAAACTCCAGGCTGCTGGCTTGATCCGCTATGCGCGGGGACGCATCAAGGTCCTCGACCGCGCGAGGTTAGAGGCACGATCGCGGTTCTTCGTTTTCCCGTCAATCGGTGGCGCAACCGAGATCGGAGCCCCGTTTTGGCCAGGGTTGACAACCAACTCATTGAGTTGCTGTCTCGTGGTGATCGACGGAAGCTGATCTCTGCGGGCGACACCTTCGAACTGAATTTGAGTGACGTGCTCAGCGAGCCTGGTGACGTTACGCGTTACGCCTACTTTCCCATCGACGGATTCGTATCACTGCTGAAGACGATCGAGAACAGGCCCGGTTTGGAGGTCGGAATGGTAGGCCGGGAAGGAATGGTCGGCGTGCAGGTGGCCCTTGGCGTTTCGAGCACACCGTTGCAAGCGGTGGTGCAAGGCCAGGGCATCGCACTGCGCATCGGCGTTGGCGCGCTGGAAGCGCAGCTTGCGGACAGCCCGGATCTGCGCAGAGTTCTCAATCGCTACGTTTACGTGCTCATGACGCAGCTTGCAACCTCTGCCGCGTGTTTGCGTCACCATCATGTCGGACCGCGGCTGGCGCGCTGGCTGCTCATGACGCAGGACCGGGCGCGCTCCGATCACTTTCGGGTGACACAAGAATTTCTTCATGTTGGGCGTTCGCCGAGTCGGCATCACCGCGGCCGCGCGGGCGCTGCAGCACGAAGGACATATCGGGTACATGAGGGGCGAACTCACGGTGCTTCAGCGCCCCGGATTGGAAAAGATGGCCTGCAGCTGCTACGCCTCGGACCGGCGTGCCTACTCGGAAGTTTTCGGCTAGGGAAGCCTGCATTCATCTTTGTCACTATGTGCGTTGGCGAACAGAGGCAGGTGCGCACAAGGGCTATGGTGGATTTGTGAACTCCGTCTCATCGCCCCGGAACCGGCCGCCATCCATGGGTTCAGAATCCTCGCTGCGGTGGCGGCCGGCGAATTGGATCACCGCAGAGTATTCACCACGCCAAATCTTGCCCTTTCTGGTGCTTCCGCACCGAGTCCCTTTGCCCCACAGGTGACTCGATTGCCGGACCCACAGGTCCTCCGCGGCGCCGCATGACGGGCCGGCGCGCGGCGCAGTGCCAAACTTGAAAGGCGACTAACTCGGCAGCAGAACCTTGTCGATGACGTGCACGACGCCATTGCTATTGAAGATGTCGGTAGCCGCGACGCCGCTGCTGCGGCCCCGCTGGTCGATGATCTGAAGACTGCTGTCGATGACGATCGACTGACCCTGCACGGTGAGGATCGGCGTGTTGAGCGGAATCTCGGCCTTCAGCACGCGTGCCGGCAGCACGTGGTAGGTGAGCACTGTGGTCAGCAATGCGGTGTCGGCAAGCAGCGCGTCCTTGGTCACGCCGAGCTCCGCCAGCAGCGCCACGAACGCGTTGTCGGTCGGCGCAAAGACTGTGTAAGGGCCCGGACCCTTGAGCGTGTCGACAAGGCCCGCGGCAACCACGGCCTCGACAAGTATGCTGAGGCTCGGCGTGGATTGGGCCGTCTGCACGATGTCCTGGTTGGCGGGTAGCAGCACGCGATCGACGGTGTGGATGACGCCATTCAGCGCGGCCCCATCGGTGCTGATCACGCTGGTCACGCGATTGCGGCCATCGGTCATCTTCAAGGCCGAGCCCTCGGCCTCGACCTTGAAGAAGCCCCCAGACAGGGGAACGATGGCCTTGCCAAGGGGAATGTCGGCCTTGCGTACCGCGCCAGACAGCACGTGATACCTCAGCACCGTGGTGAGGAGAGGCTTGTTTGCGAGCAGCGCGTCCTTGGTCACGCCGAGTTCGCCCAGGAGCGCCGTGAACGCCTCGTTGGTCGGAGCAAATACCGTATAGGGCCCAGACCCCTGCAGCGTGGCGCTCAGGTCCGCGGCATTGACCGCTTCAACGAAGACGCTCAGTTCAGGCTTGCCCTGCGCGGACTGCACCAGGTTCGGGATTAGGGGCACGAAGCCTCCTCCATCCCCGCCGCCGCCACATGCCGGAAGCACGGCGGTAACGCCGAGCGCGGCGACCGAGAAGATAAGGCGACGGCGTCGCAGCGCAGACTTCATGGCGTGGGCTCCTTCAGGTTGGTGAACAGACCGCTAGACATGCTGAGGCCACGTTGATACGGATTCGGGGATCAACCTGGATCACACGATTGCCAGGCACCGTGTAACGAATCGCAGGTCCGTTGACCGGACCCAGTGGGTCCCTTAACGGCGGCGTCCTCTGATGATCCTCGTCGCCGCTGCAGCACCTTTCTTCCTCGCCCGAAGGTGTTCGCGTTGCAGCAAGCAGGCTTCGGCCGGGATCGAATCGAGCCTGAGCCGCCAATGCGTGGGCGCATGCAAGTCCCTACGGCCTCCAGAAGTCCCACGTCGACGCCTAGTGGCGAGGTAGTGGCCACGGCGCTCTTCCTTGGGAGCAGGCCTCTGGTACGACCACATCAACGCCCAGTTTCGCGTAGCCGAGCACCTCGACCTTGGATGTGTCGGCCAGTCCGCTGACCTGGGTAGTAGAGGGCATACCGCCGGCTGCTGTTCGGACCGCGGCAGTGGCACCAATCTGTCTGTTTTGCAGCGTGCGCGGTCGGAAAAGCTAGGGATGGTCTGAAGAACGCGTTCTGCAATTCGTCTGAATGAACGAGGATGCCGCTCAGCGAGATGGCCCGATAGACGAGCTTCGACCGCCGTCATTGCTGCCCAACGTGTTGATCCGACGCCGGCGGGGACGAGGCTCCTCCAAGGGTGCGCCATGAATCGTGTCCGAGGAGCGCCGAAGTTGCTCTTTCATTGCGCTTTCCATCGACGGCGTGCGGCGCCCCAGATCGGCAAGGCAGCAGGCGATGATGAGGGCCACAAGTGCGCCAAACACGATGTACTCGAAATCCATGCGCGCGAGGTTGACACCCCGCGCGGCCGAGAGCGAACCGTCGTGAACCTCGTTCGAGATCTTGAACAGATTGGATGCGCCTGCGATCTACCGATTCATAGCCGCGGTATCGGTGCCAGGACCAAGGCAGGTCACCTGGCCACGGAGACCCGTGCGGGATTCAACTCCAGCCGAGCCGGCCTACAGACAGCGGCCCCGAATGCTCACACCTCGCGCGCGACAAGCTCCTAGATTCGGAATGACCTCGATCCGAGGTGCGACCAATTTCTTGGGAGACACCATGAAGCAGGGAAAACTTATCACCACCGTGGCGCTTGCCGGATTGCTCGGTCTGTCTAGCGGCGTCACCGGCCAGACTACCGCAATCCCAGCCGCGCCGGATCCCGCCAAGGGCGGGCAGGCCAGCACGAAGACCCCTGCAGGCGTCGCGAATCCGACGCAGCGGCCCGACGGCAGCAACCCGGCCTCCCGCGCCGACGTGAAGTCCGAAGCCCGCCTGGAGAACCGCAGCCCTGCCAACACCACGGTGCCGAAGGGCGAACCCTCGACCATGACGAACAACCAGCCGAATGCGCCCCAGCCGACGGGGGAACTCAGCCGCGCCGAAGTGAAGCCGACGAAGAACGAACTCAAGCCGCAGGCCGGCGTCAAGGGTGAGCGGCCGGACGTTCCGACCAACCCCAAGGACAAGACCGGGACCCCGCAGTAGCAGCGGTCTCGATGGAGTACTAGCCCACCATGCTTTGACCGGAGGGCGTCGATGGGGGCAGCGCTGCTACAAGGTCGAACGTTTGGCCCATACCTCATGCCGACGATCTAGCCAGCCGCGACGAGCCCTCATCGCTTCATCCAGGAAGGTTCGATGGCCCCGAGCCCCTTGAAGAATGGACCACCAAATCAGGTCAGCTGTGTGAACGCGTTACAAGTTGAAAGACTTGCCTAGGATTCTCGCCGCGCGCATGACCCGGACAAGACCGAACAGGTCGCTCGAACCTTTGTACTCGCTCTCAAGTCGTTGATCTGCTTCGAGTCTGCCCGCGAGTCGAAGGCGAGGCGTAATTGAAAAAGGTGCGCTCGGGCGGTGCAGCGCGGCACAACTTCCACACTTGCTCACATGGCTTGCCGCAAACGTTGGAGCTTCACCACCTGGCGCACCAACGCGTCGCCGCCCGTCGAGAATGTGGGCATGACTGAAGATACAGCGCTGAAGATCTTGCGAGACGCCAAGAACGAGGTGCTCAAGACCGGTATGGCTGTGACGGTCGCTGGCTATAGCGTGGACGTTCTTGTGATGCCAAATCCGGGCAATCGCCAAGGCGTCATTTTCGTTGTTCGAGACAGCGAAGTTACCGGAGCGGCTGCTGCTGCAGCCATGGCAGAGTCGGGCAGCCACTTGGTCGCGTAGCGGCCGTTTGGAACAAAGCACGACACCGTGCATGCGCTGCTTCAGCTTCCCAACTCACGGGAAGCCAAGAGGCGTTCGCTGATTCGGAACGCAGCGTTCGGTCGACGCACTGGAGTAACGGGGCGTCACGTGGCCGATTGCGGCCCGCTACTCGCGCTCGCGCAGAGCGAATACCAGCCGAGCATTTTCCATGGCAAGGTCTCCACGGTCGACGGATTGTTGGCCTCGGTCGGCTCGACGAAGTTCGACAACTGTTGGATCTGAAAACTGTCGAGACGCATCGCTCTCGATGAATGGCGCGAGCGCCCCATGTCCCGAGAAAGCCCTGGAGCATATGCCGCGGATTGTTATGGGCGTTGGCGCGGGAGCAGATGACGCAAACCTGAGTCGTAGGCCGTCGCCGTCCGCGCCTTCAGCCACTGCTGACGGCCAGGTCGGTTGCTACAGGCCAACGTTGAACTCCGACCAAGGAGAGGTACGAATGACTGACGAATCCCGCGACATTCCACCCGACGTTCGGCGGATCAACGTGGACGTGCTGCACGAAGTCCGCTCGTGGATGTTCACCCTGGGCTGCACCGAGGCCGAACTGCGCCTTGCGGTGCGTGCCGTCGGCGATTCACCGGATGCGGTGCGCGCCTACCTCCACGACTGGAAAGGCTGACCCCGCGCGACGCAAAGCCGAGATCGCTAAAGACCCGTGCAGCTCATCGAGTCCCCCAGGAGCACCCCAAGAGGGTAGCGAATCGCGACCTGCCCGACGCCGCCAACTGGAGGGCGGAGGCCGAGCCCTGCGATCCGCCGCCTACAAGGTGTTTTGCGCGCCGACCGACGACGTGTCGCCGGTTTGGATCCGCCGCCAGTTTGAGTGCATTCCTCTAATGCCGCGTAACGCCCGGTATTTCGCTTGTGTCGCCACCCCATGCCCCCCACACTTGCTTATGCTGCAGTGCAGCAATCTGTCGCCGTCGTTCCTTTACCTCCAGAAAGCTCCCATGACTTCACTCGCTGCCGATGCCACTGCTTCCGTGCACACGATCTACAGCCTCGCCGGTGAGGCCTTCAAAGGAGCGGAGACGCTCTCCTCGCTCAACCTGCAGACGCTCAAGACGCTGATGGCTGAAAGCGAGGAGAGCAGCCGACTCGCCGGTTCCACGGGCAGCCCGTTGGAAATGATGAAGCTGCAGGCGGCCATGTTGCAAGCCGCGCCGGTCAAGGCGCTGGCGTATGGGCGCCAAGTGCAGGAGATCTTTGCTGCGTTCGACGCCGCGCGACGGACCGCGTACGAGGAGAGCGTCGCCGGCGCACAGGCCAAACTGCTCGCCGCCATGAGCCGTTTCTTCGGGAACACGCCCAACTCAGAGAAGATCGTTGCGCTGACCCAGTCCGCCCTGAACACCTCGAACAAGGCCTACGAGCGCATGAGCGCGGCGACCAAGCAGCTGTCCGAAACGCTGGCTGCCAATGTCACAAAAGTAAGTGGAACCGCCGCGCAGGCCTCGTCCAACGCATCGGCGCCGATTGAGGCCTGATCTGGCGAAACCGGCACTGCCGTGCATTTGCGCGCTGAAGAGATTCCGCTGCGTCCGGAGATCGCCATGAAAGCATCCGACCTCTTCGTCAAGGCGCTGGAGAACGAGGGCGTCAAACGCATCTTCGCCGTGCCCGGTGAAGAAAACCTCGACCTCGTCGAATCCTTGCGACGATCCAGCATCGAGCTCGTGCTCACACGGCATGAGCAATCTGCCGCCTTCATGGCGGCGACCCATGGCCGCCTGACCGGGCAGCCCGGCGTGTGCATGGCCACGCTCGGACCGGGCGCGCTCAATCTGGTCACGGGCGCGGCCTATGCGCACCTGGGCGCGATGCCGATGGTCTTGATCACCGGCCAGAAGGCGATCATGACGGCACGCCAGGCGCGATTCCAGATCGTCGACATCGTCGCCACGATGAAGCCGCTGACGAAGGCATCGCGACAGATCGTCAGTGCGGCCAGCATCCCCACCGTGGTGCGCGATGCGTTCAGGGTCGCTGCCGAAGAGCGACCCGGGCCTGTGCATCTCGAGCTGCCGGAAGACGTGGCCGCTGAGCAGGTGGCGGCCGACGTGAACGTCGTTTCCGTTCACCCGATCGATCTGCCGGTGGCGCATGAAGCGGCCATCGAACGGGCTGCCGCCATGCTGATGCGGGCGATGCGCCCGCTCGTCATGTTCGGCGCGGCGAGCAACCGCCCGCGGCTGCAAGGGCAGCTGGCCGATTTCGTGCGCCGCGTCGGCATTCCCTTCTTCAATACGCAGATGGGCAAGGGCACGGTGGCTGGCGGCGGCATCGCCGAAGGCAGGGCCGGGTTCTGGATGGGTACCGCCGCGCTCACGGAGCGCGACTACGTGCACGAAGCGATCGACCGGGCGGACCTGATCCTCGCCATCGGCCACGACACGATCGAGAAACCGCCGTTCATCATGGGACCCGACGGCCCGATGGTGATTCACGTCGGTTACATGCCGGCCGCCGTCGAGCAGGTGTACTTCCCGCATGCCGAGGTGGTAGGCGACGTCGGCCCCAGCCTCGCGCAGCTGGCCGATCGCGTCGAAGGCCACCTGCCGAACGCCGGAGCCTTGCTGTCGCAGCGCGAGGGGATCCTCGCGCGCACGATGAGCCGCGCCACCGAATCGCGCTATCCGCTGACGCCGCAGCGCATCGTCCACGACGTGCGCCAGGTCATGCCGGACGACGGCATCGTCGCGCTCGACAACGGCATGTACAAGATCTGGTTCGCGCGCTGCTATCCCACGCGCACTGCGAATGCACTGCTGCTCGACAATGCGCTGGCGACCATGGGCGCCGGCCTGCCATCGGCCATGATGGCCGCGCTGCTTCATCCGAAGCGCCGCGTCCTGGCGGTGTGCGGTGACGGCGGCTTCATGATGAATTCGCAGGAACTCGAGACCGCCATCCGGCTCAAGCTCGACCTCGTGGTGCTGATCATCGAGGACAACGCGTACGGAATGATCCGCTGGAAGCAGTCGGTCGACCAGTTCACGGACTGGGGCATGACCTTCGGCAATCCCGATTTCGTGAAGTACGCCGACGCGTACGGTGCCAAGGGGCGCCGCGTCGAGACCGCAGAAGGACTGGCGCCGGCGCTCGAAGCGGCCTTCTCCGAAGGCGGCGTGCAGATCGTCGCCGTGCCGATCGACTATTCGGAGAACACCCGGGTGCTGGTCGACGAACTGCGCCATCGTGTCGTGGCAGTCGCCGCCCAACCGGGAACACTCACGTGAAGATCAAGGCCGCCGTACTTCGAGAAATGGGCGCCGCGCCGTCCTATGCAACGTCCAGGCCACTCTCGATCGAAACGGTCGACCTGGCGCCCCCGGGGCCTGGCGAGGTGCTCATCAAGGTGAGTGCCGCGGGTCTGTGCCATTCGGATCTTTCGGTGATCAATGGCGATCGTCCGCGGCCGATGCCGATGGCATTGGGCCATGAGGCTGCCGGCGTGGTCCAAAGCCTCGGCGACGGCGTCACAGATCTGAAAGCCGGCGACCATGTGGTCGTGGTGTTCGTGCCGAGCTGCGGCCATTGCGCGCCTTGCGCAGAGGGCCGGCCAGCCTTGTGCGAGCCAGGTGCCGCCGCCAACGGCGCGGGCACGCTGCTGTCCGGCGCGCGGCGCATCTCCCAGGTTGGACAGGTCCTCCACCATCATCTCGGCTGCTCCGTGTTTGCCGAGTACGCGACGGTCTCTCGTCATTCGCTCGTCAAGATCGATAGCGCGGTCGCGCTCGACGAAGCGGCGCTCTTCGGCTGCGCCGTCCTGACGGGCGTCGGCGCGGTCGTCAACACCGCGAAGGTTCCCCTGGGTGCATCGGTGGCGGTCGTCGGCCTGGGCGGGGTCGGCCTTGCCGCATTGATCGGCGCGCAGTGCGCCGGCGCGCGGCAGATCATCGCCATCGACCTGTCGGACGACAAGCTGGTGCAGGCACGCGCACTGGGCGCCACGCACACGGTCAACGCGGGGCAGGGCGATGCGCTTGCGCAGGTTCGAGAGCTCAGCGCGGGCGGCGTCGAGTACGCCTTCGAGTTCGCCGGGTCCATCCCGGCGCTCGACCTGGCCTACCGGATCACCCGGCGCGGCGGCACCACCGTCACGGCGGGTCTGCCGCCATCGACGGCGACCCTGCCCCTGGCGGCCGTCAATCTCGTGGCGGAAGAGCGCACGCTCAAAGGCAGCTACATCGGAACCTGTGTCCCTTCGCGCGATGTCCCGCGCTACATCGCGCTGTACCGTCAGGGGCGGCTGCCGGTCGACAAGCTCCTGACCGGCCGTATCGCGCTCGAGGACATCAACCACGCCTTCGACCTTCTGCGCGAAGGCAAGGCCACCCGGCAGGTCATCGTGTTCGACTGAAGCACATCATGAACCGGAACAAGATCGTCAGCGCCGACGAGGCCATCGCGCTGATCCGCGATGGCGACAGTGTGAGTTGCTCCGGCTTCGTGGGGATCGGCACCCCGGAAGAACTGATCGTCGCCCTGGAGAGGCGCTTCCTGACGACGCGGAGCCCGCGTGAGCTGACGCTGGTCTTCGCGGCCGCACCCGGCGACGGCAAGACACGCGGTGTCAACAGGCTGGCCCACGAGGGCCTGGTCGGGCGCGCCATCGGCGGCCACTGGGCGCTGGTGCCCAAGCTCGCCAAACTGGCCACCGACAACCTCATCGAGGCCTACAACCTGCCGCTGGGCACCATCTCGCACCTGTACCGCGACGCCGCTGCGCACCGCGCCGGCACGCTGAGCAAGGTAGGGCTCGGCACCTTCGTCGACCCGCGGCAAGGCGGCGGGCGCATCAATCAGCGCACCTGTGAGGAACTGGTGCGGGTCATGAAGATCGACGGCGAGGAATGGCTCTTCTACAAGGCCTTTGCTGTCAATGTGGCGCTGATCCGGGGCACCACCGCCGACCCGCTGGGCAACCTCACCATGGAGCACGAAGCGCTGCTGCTCGATGCGCAAGCGGCCGCCATGGCGGCGCGCAACGCCAACGGCCTGGTCATTGCCCAGGTCGAGCGCATCGCCGCCGCCGGCACGCTCGACCCGCGAAGCGTGGTCGTGCCGGGGGTCCTGGTCGACTGCGTGGTGGTGGCGTCGCCGGAGTTGCACCAGCAGACCTACGGCACTGCTTACAACGCCGCCTTCTCGGGCGAGATGCGGGTGCCGGCCGACAGGATCGCCGTGGCGGTGCTGGACGAGCGCAAGCTCATCGCACGGCGCTGTGCCTTCGAACTGCCGCTGGGAGGCGTCATCAACCTCGGCATCGGCGTGCCGGAGGTGCTCGGTGCCGTGGCCGCCGAGGAGCGCGTGCTCGATCATCTGACGCTGACGGCAGAACCTGGCGTCATCGGCGGGATGCCCAGCGGTGGGCTCGATTTCGGCGCCGCGGTCAACACGCAGGCGCTGCTGCACCAGAACCAGCAGTTCGACTTCTACGACGGCGGCGGCCTCGACCTGGCCTGCCTCGGCATGGCACAAGTCGATCACGCCGGGAGCGTCAACGTCAGCCGATTCGGCACCCGGCTGGCCGGTGCCGGCGGGTTCATCAACATCAGCCAGAACGCGCGCCGAGTGGTTTTCGCCGGCACCTTCACCGCGGGCGGCCTCGAAGTCGCCATCGAAGACGGAAGGCTGCGCATCGTGACCGAGGGCACTGCTTCGAAATTCGTCAACGCGGTCGAGCAGATCACTTTCAGCGGTCCACAGGCCGTGAGCAAGCAGCAGTCGGTGCTTTACGTGACCGAGCGCTGCGTATTCAGTCTGCAGTCGGGCGGACTGCAGTTGACCGAGGTGGCGCCTGGCATCGACATCGACCGGGACATCCTGGCGCGCATGCAGTTCCAGCCGCTGATCGGGCAGGTCGGATGCATGGATGCGCGCCTCTATCGCTCCGGCCCGATGGGGCTGTCGGCCGCACTGCTCGACCTGCAGTTGAACGAGCGGCTGAGCTACGACAGCGAGCGGAACATCCTCTTCGTCAATTTCCAGGGGTACTCGATTCATGACATGGACGATGTGGACAGCGTGCGCCGAGTCTTCGCCGCGCTGTACCAGAAGGCTGGCCGCAAGATGGCCTTGGTCGCGAACTACGACGGGTTCCGGATCGACGAATCCCTGAGCGATTCGTACTTCGCTATGGTCGAAGAGTTGCATGCTCAGTACTACAGCACCGCGGCGCGCTACACGACCAGTGCCGTCATGCGCCTGAAACTCGGCGAGTCGCTGTCCTCCCGTCGGGGGGCCGCCCATCTGTTCGAGACGCAGTCCGAAGCGCTCGAGTTTCTCCTGCACCGCCCTCACGTGCTGGCCGTCGGACCGGCCTGGCCCGGTGGCCAGCCCTCGACGGGCTGACCGCCGCAGCCCGTCCAACCAAGCGGCTCCCCTTCAACTACAGTGCTTGGGTCGTTCGACCTGGGCTCCGAAGGCGAAGTCGCCATCGTTGCGGAAATCTGTCCGTGCAATTTGTCATCGGCGGCACAATGCCTGAATGCAACACACGCTGTGAGTTTCTCAGTCCATCAAGGGCCGCGAACGGGTCGTTGAACCGGAGCGTCCACGCGGGGGCCTAGATTGTCGGTAGCGTGCCCCGCGATGCTGCTAGCAGTTGGCGCGAATGCGCCGTATCAAGGTTTCCCGGCCGACTCGCTCGGTTTCAACGAACGCAGTTCCTTCGCACCTTGTCTTGGAAATTCGATAGCTGTACTTTGCCTCGACCACACTGGCATCTATGGCGCGGATCGACCGAACGAGAAGCGGCCGATCAAATGAACCATAGAACCTTGAGATATTGGCCTCGTTGAATGGGCCGAGGCCGCGCTTGGCAGGGACGACGAACGCGGCCGCCGTCCTGCCATCGGCCGCGGACAGAGCGCGATAGAAAGCTTTCACAGCCTGAACCTGGCGATCGGGGTTCAACTCGCGAGGCGAAGCGACGCTGGTTGGCGCCGTGGATTCGACGACCGGCGCCTTGCCGGCCGAACCACCGGGTATCGAACCAACCTCCGCACTCGGCTCCGGCGCGGGTTCGACTGCTGCGACGGGAGGCGGCGCTGAGCGTCGTGGGGCGCCCGCCATGACCTCTTTGGTTACTACTTCTGGCGCCGTCGCTTCGGCCGACTGCATCAGCGTGCCGCGCAGAGGGGCGGAAGGCTTGCCCGTGGCGTGCATGAACCAGACCACGAAGCCGATCAACATGGCCAGGCCCAGCGCTCCGAACTGCAACCAGAACGCCCGGGTCTCGGAGGGCAGTAAGGGTTCCCCGTGACTGGATTCTGCCTTTCCATTGGAAGCCGCACTGCGCGTTCCCGGCGACAACGCCTTCATCGCCTCAAGCGCGGACGGACCGGATGGCGCGAATGCGGGCAGCTTCCGCGCGCACCCGATACAAAACATCGCGGTTGCACGGTTGCTTTGCCCGCAATGTTCACAAAGAGTGGACATGGATGATCGCCTTGGACGAGTTCCCTTGAACTTACATGAAGGACCGAGCGTGTATATCGGCGCCTTCCTACTTCGTGCGTTCAGGTGTTCGAGTCACGCGGGCGGAGGCGCAGGGTACGGACGAGGAGGACGTAGCCGAGGGGAGGCGATGTCATGGCTTCCGACTGCCACGGGCGGGCACGTTTGGCTTGATGGCGGGGTTGTCGAAGGACATGTGGGCTGGGCCGCCACATGGATGGCGTGACGAAGTTTGGGCGCACGCCGCCCGATGGCGCCCACGGGGCCTGGCTGTTGTCGCAGACGGAGAGGGCGCGCGCCCTATCGGCCCGCTGCCTTCTTCCCGTCAGTCGGCGTATTCGCCGGCGTCCCTGATCACTTTGGCCCAGCGCGTCTTCTCGATCTCGACGAACTTCCGGTGGCTGGACGGATCGAGCCGCTCGTCGGTGACCACCGTGAGGCCAAGCGCTTCTTCACGCTTGATCAGTTCGGGATCCTTCAAGGCCACGCGCAACGCCGCGTTGAGCTTCGCGAGCACCGCAGGCGGCGTGCCTTTCGGCGCATACAGCCCGTGCCACACCTGAACGTTGAAGTCCTTCAACCCGGCTTCGGAAAGCGTCGGCGCATCCTTCAGCGCGGCCAGCGGCAGCCGCTGCAGGCTGGTGATGCCGAAGACCTTGACCTTCTTGCCTTCGATCTGCGGCACGGCGTTGACCGCCTGCTCGCACATGAGGTCGACTTGCCCGCCGATGAGGTCGGTCATCGCCGGCGCGGTGCCCTTGTAGGGCACGGGCGTCATGGTGGTCTTCAACGCGCTCTGGAACATCAATCCGCACAGATGCGAGGCTGAACCGAGCCCCGCGTTGGCGAGGTTCACCTTGGTGCCGTTGGCCGCGAGCCACTGGCGCAGCTCTACGAAGTTGTTCGCCGCCAGGCCCGGCTTTCCGATCAGGACCGACGGTGCTTCGTTGATCAGCCCCAGGGTCTCGAAGTCTTCCGGCACCTTGTAGCTCAGCTTGCGGTAAAGCGCGGGGGTGGTCGCCATGCCAATGTGGCTCACGAGCAGCGTATAGCCATCAGGCGCGGCCCTGGCCACCTTGGCCGCCCCGATGGTGCCCCCCGCGCCGATCGTGTTGTCGATGATCACGGTCTGCCCAAGCGGCTTGCGAAGCGCCTCGGCCAGATCACGGGCAATCTTGTCGGTCGGCCCGCCGGCCGCGAAGGGTACGACGATGGTGACGGGCTTGTCAGGAAAGTCCGCGCAGGCCAGCGTGGCTGACCCGGCCAGGGTCACGCCGGCGACGTGGCGCCAGAGCTTGTTCATGTCTTGTCTCCGTGGTGGTTCGATGCTGCGTCAGGCTGAGAGCGCATGCATCTCGCGATACAGGTCCGCCTTGCCTTCGAAGCCGATGCCGGGCAGGTCAGGCAGGGTCACGAAGCTGTTTTCGACCTTGACTCCGTCCGGGAAGCCACCGAAAGGCTGGAACAGGTCCGGGTACGACTCATTGCCGCCCAATCCGAGGCCGGCCGCGATGTTGAGCGACATCTGGTGGCCACCGTGCGGGATGCAGCGGCTGGCCGACCAGCCATGCTCCTTGAGCATGTCGAGCGTGCGCAGGTATTCGACCAGGCCGTAGCTGAGCGCGCAGTCGAACTGCAGCCAGTCGCGGTCCGGGCGCATGCCGCCGTAGCGGATGAGGTTGCGCGCGTCCTGCATCGAGAACAGATCCTCGCCCGTGGCCATCGGGTTCTTGTAGAAGTTGCGCAGCGCGGCCTGCAGTTCGAAGTCCAGCGGGTCGCCCGGCTCTTCGTACCAGAAGAGGTCGTACTGCGACAGGGCCTTGGCATAGGCGATGGCGGTTTCCAGATCGAAGCGGCCGTTGGCATCGACGCAGAGCTTCTGGCCGTCTTGCAGGACTTCCATGATCGAGTCGATCCGGCGCAAGTCCTCGTCGAGCGAGGCGCCACCGATTTTCTTCTTGACCACGGTGTAGCCGCGGTCGATGTAGCTGCGCATCTCGTCCTGCAGCTTCTTGTGGTCCTGCCCTGGGTAGTAGTAGCCGCCGGCCGCATAGACAAAGATCTTGCGGTTCGGCTTGCCGTCGCCATAGCGGTCGGCCAGCAATTGAAATAAGGGTTTGCCCTCAATCTTCGCGACCGCATCCCAGATCGCCATGTCGATCGTGCCAATCGCCACCGAGCGCTCACCGTGGCCGCCGGGCTTCTCGTTGGTGAACATGGTGTTCCAGATCTTGTTCGGGTCGAGGTTGTCGCCAGTGGCGTCCACCAGCGATGCCGGGTCAGCTTCGAGGATGCGGGGGATGAAACGCTCGCGCATCAGCTTGCCCTGGCCATAGCGGCCGTTCGAGTTGAAGCCGTAGCCAACCACCGGCTTGCCGTCGCGGATCACGTCCGTGATCACCGCGACCAGGCTCAGGGTCATCTTGCTAAAGTCGATGTAGGCGTTGCGGATGGGCGAGCTGATGGGGATGGTCTTCTCGCGGATTTCGACGATCTTCATGGTTGTCTCCAGGCGGTTTGGATAGGCAGACTGAATGGTCGGCGACGCAAGCCTTTTCGGCCAATGCTCAATTTCTCAACTTCTATGCGCTGGACGAACTGCTATGAATCTGATCTGGCTCGACGACTTCCTGGCACTGGCGGCCACAGGGAATTTCTCGCGTGCGGCAGATGACCGCCACAGCTCGCAACCGGCGTTCAGCCGGCGCATCCGCGCGCTGGAGGCATGGATCGGGGCTGACCTGTTCGACCGCAGTTCGCAGCCCGCCACGCTGACCGAGGTCGGTGAGTGGTTTGCCGGCGTGGCGCAGGAATTGAACGCCCGGGTGGCGCGGGTGCCCGGCGACGCCAAGAGGATCGCCGAGGCAAGCTCGGTCACTTTGCGAATCGCATCCACGCACGCACTCTCCTTCACATTCCTGCCGCGGTGGTTGAGAAGCCTCGAATCGCACACGACGCTCGGCCCGGTGCAGCTCATGTCGGATGTGCTCGAGCGTTGCGAAGCACTGATGCTGCAGAGCAAGGTTCAGTTCGTGCTGAGTCACGCGCACGGCAAGGCGCACGGCGCGTTGGACGCCGAGCCATACAGATCGGCTCGGATTGGCGAGGATGTGCTGGTCGCTGTGTCGGCGCCAAACGAAGGAGGCAGCGCGCGTTACCAACTGGGGATAGGCGGCGTTGCGGTTCCCGTGCTCCAGTACACGGAGGAATCTGGATTGGGACGCATCATCCGGGCCGTGCTGGGGCGCAGGCTGAAAGCGCTGGGGGTCCAAATCGTTTTCACCGCGCACCTGGCCTCGGTGCTGCGAACGATGGCGCTCGATGGCCGGGGCATCGCGTGGCTGCCGCAGACTCTTGTAGAGCACGACATTGGCCAAGGGCGCCTGGTCGCTGCAGCCAGTAGCGAGTGGTCCGTGCCGCTGGAAATCAGGCTCTATCGCGACAGCGAGCTTTTGGGGAGGGCTGCCAACGCCTTCTGGAATACGGCTGTCGGTGGCTGAGCGGCCTCTTTGAGCATCACTTGCGCTTCGTCAAGCGGCCCGAAGCAGAAGTTCGTAGCGCCTGACAGCTGACGCTCAAATGGGTGGATTTCGCGCTATCGCCGCCTTGCAGATCGGTTCGGTTCAGCCTATAAAGGTCCGGCCACCCTGAGGAGGCTGTATGCCTGATGATCAGAGAAATTTCCAGCCACTGGATCCAGGTCGGATCCTTGAAGA
Source organism: Variovorax davisae (assembly GCF_030316845.1). Taxonomy (GTDB): domain Bacteria; phylum Pseudomonadota; class Gammaproteobacteria; order Burkholderiales; family Burkholderiaceae_C; genus Variovorax; species Variovorax davisae. The sequence continues at coordinate 156,005 of NZ_JASZYS010000013.1, read as the reverse complement.
AGATTCCCTAGAGTTGCAGTACTGGTGCAAGGAGCTTCGATGCACTGAGGCTAAACTGCGGGAGACCATCTCCAAGGTCGGCAATCACGTCGCTGCCGTGCGCGAACATCTCGCCTCGCGGGAGTGATTCGCCGGCCAAGTGATCCAGCTTGAGGATGCGCTTGAGGTGCGCAAAGAGCATCTCAACTTTCTTGCGATCGCGCCGCGACTGCTTGTACTGCGGAGTGTCGGCGAGTTCGCGGGCTATGCCCGTGATCGCCCATGAACGCGCGCGTGATCCTTCGGTTCGACATGTTGGGACAGCACTGTTGCTTCAATCGAGCATCCGGCGCAGTCATGCTGACTCGCGCTGTGGCGGATCGTTCAGGCCTTGGTGATATGCGTGCGCGGCTTGATGAACTGGCGGCGGTCACTCGACAATCGGTCGCCGAGAACCACGCCGGATGGTTTGATAGGCTGTCCGCATATTTGCTGGCCGAGCGCCTCCGCCGGCGAATCCTTTCCGTTGAGCTAGCTCAGGCGAGGAACACGGTGCTGGCACCGCGTGATGCTCTCGACATTCAAAGAATGTACGAAGTGCTGCGTGCCGTCGCTGCTGAAGCTGCGCGGGACCAACTGCCACGCCGAAATATTCGGGCTCATCTTCGAGCATTGATAGAAGTTGAACGGCGGCTTTGGAGGCCGCTGTCCTTCCGCTTTGGGCCCTGACTTCCACTCCGGCCTCGTGAAGATCGGCCGTTCGATCTGGCTTCGAAACCGGGTTGGGGCAGTCGGCGAGGGGATGCATATCGGGCGATGTCCACAATGCCTTGGGACCGACCGTAGATTCTGAATGTTCGCGGCACTGAATGACCGCACTCTGGATGACAGCGTGAGTTGGTCTGGCGGCAAGGGAGGACCGCTAACGCTGCTGCACACCGGCCGGACGATGGGCGTTGGCGGAAGGCAGGGGAGGCCCGAAGCGCCTGGTGGCCGACAGGCTACAGGCGGCCAAAAGCAGCCGGTCGGCCCTGCCGCAGGGTTCGGCATAACCGGACGTTCCCTTCAAATGCCCAACGTGTAGCGCGCGTTCACTCGACCCGCACGCTGCATTGCCTCGCTAAGGTTCATGCGACCGAGCGCTTCGGCGCATCCAGTTGCTCAAGCTGACCCCCTGCCAAGCTCTGGCGGGTGGACGCTTGGTTCAGCAGGTCATGCGGAAACCCCAGACTGGGCGAGCCCGCCGCGTTCAATTGCGAAAGTTGCTGGTCTGTGAAGCGCACATCCGCGGCGGCAAGGTTGTCCTCCAGCTGTACCACCGACTTCGGCCCGATGATGGGAATGGCACCGCGTGCTGCCACCCAGGCGATGGCCACCCGTCCCGGGTTCGACCCCATCTCTTCGGCGACAGCTTGCAGGGCGTCAAGGGCGTCGTCTTCGCACAAGGCGGGCGCTTCGGCGGCTTCAGCCTGTACCTGAAGGACGGCAAGCCGACGTACACCTACAACTGGGTCGGCCTCGAACGTTACACGGTGGCCTCTCCCCAGGCGCTTGCGCCCGGCAAGGCAACCATCAAGCTGGACTTCGCGTATGACGGCGGCGGCCCGGGCAAAGGTGGCATCGCTTCACTGTCGGTCGGCGGACAGAAGGTGGCGGAAGGCCGAATCGAGAAAACGATTCCGTTCCTCATCTCGCCCGACGAGGGCGCAGACGTTGGAGAGGACGACGACACGCCCGTCTCGGGCGACTACGTGGCGGGCATCAAGAGCCGCTTCACCGGGAAGATCGAGAAGGTGACCGTGGAGGTGCGATGAATTCAAGGCGTGCTTGCCGCAGGGCGCTCGCGACAAAGGAAACCACCTTTCGCTCAAGAACAAAGGTTCCGGATGAAGCGCTTCCGGGCACCCGCAGCGGCGGTGTCAGGCGCGTCGTATCTGGCTTGGTGGCGTAGGTCAGAATGCGAGCCAGGACCGGACACCCGCCCATACCTCCCAAATGATTGATGCTCTCGTCTCACCATGGTCTTGTCTTGGCGCCCTTGCCGGATTGGCGCTCGCGGTGGTGGTCCACTGGGCCGCGCCGGGCGACATCGACACCGTTCAGGCCGGGGCATGGTTGGTGGGCATCGGTTGGGCGACCTCAGCGCGCTTGAACCGGAGCATGTACAGCTCAATGGGGCGGTCGTCACTACCGCGCAAGCTTTGACCATCGTCGAGGCCCAAGGGATTGACGTCAGACCGGAAGAGTAAGAACGGAGACCCCCGCGAGTGCCCGCCGAAGTCGGTGCGCGTACGGCAGATTGCGGCCCAACATCGGACCTTCATGCCTGCCTTCCAATTTGCCAAGAACTCACCGACGGACATGACCCACAACCGCCGTCGGAGCCGCGCCCAGCGAAACCTTACGGGGGCGTCCGTAGAATTCACCGCTTTGCCGAGACAAACATGACCACTGCCAAGAAGCAAACGGCGTTCACGCGCCCCCTGACACCCAGCGTCGAGCTCGCAGCCATCATTGGCTCCGCACCCCAGCCTCGAACCGAGGTCACCAAGCTGCTGTGGGACTACATCAAGCTGAACAACCTCCAAAACCCGGCGAACAAGCGCAACATCCTTTGTGATGCCAAGCTTCAAGCGGTGATGGGCAAGCCCGAGGTCACGATGTTCGAAATGTCGGGTCTTGTTGGGAAGCACCTGTCCTGAAGAGCGTTGCCGCACGCACGCAGCCGACTTGGGCCGGCCGGAGCCGACCTTGGTCGGTGGCCGGCCCCAGACGGCCACCTCCGGTCATTCGTGTGTCGCCCGGTACGACCGGTCATTCTGATGCGCCTGACGCAACCGACGTTCGAGGATCCCTCGCCTGTGGTCATGGAAGCACGCTGGTCGCTCGTGAAGACTTCCGATCGATCGCTCCTGATGCAAAGAGCCATTCTGCGCCGGACGAACCAAGCGGTGTCACTCGCCTGCGTTCGCCCGTAGACGGCGCGGTACGCGACAACATCCAGCAGGGACTGAAGCGACTTGCGGCACTCCACCTTTCGGAGTAGTGCCAGCCAGCGCTGGCCTGCATCTTTGAGTCGATGCCGCTTGACTCAGCGACTTGTTCAGCAGCAACCGCGAGCGCAGTTCCTGTGATGACTGCCGTCGCCAGCGGCGACTGCGATGACGAATCGAGATTGCGAGGGCCCGAAATCCACGCTGAGTTCGCTCGCTTAGGCCGTATCACTTCGACGTCGGCGCACTCCAGGTATCGAGTTCAAGATCGACATTGCGATGACCGCTTCCAAGTGCGAAGCGGAGATTCCCGCTGCGAGGCCGAAGGTCGCTGATGGGCCCTGATTGCCACTCCGGCCACGTCAAAAGCGGCCGCTCGATCTGGCTTCGAAACCGGGTTGGGGCAGTCGGCGAGGGGATGCATACCGGGCGATGTCCGCAATGCCTCGGGACCGGCCGTGGATTCTGAGATGTTCGCGGCACCTGAATGACCGCACTCTGGATCACAGCGTGAGTTGGTCTGGCGGCGCGGAGGACCGCAGACGCTGCTCAACTGCCTTCAAGCGGAGGAGGGCGGGAGTAGCTGTCGATGCGCGATATCGCGCTGCGTATCGGGCCCAAATCAGCAGTTCGGCCGAATAAGTCCTTCATCAGAGCTCAGGCGCTCCCCGCCAGCGCCCTGTCGATCGTCACCACGATCCCGGCGGTATGTGCGGAGCGGCTCGACGCCAGGAAGGCCACCATGGTCGAGACTGACCAACAAGAAAAGACGGCCTACCGCGCGGCTACGCGCCAGCCGCCGGCGTAGTGGAAGTCCCGAATAGTGCGCGATTAGCGATCATTGTTGTTCGATTGTCGGATCATGGACCAAGTCGAAGCCTGTCCGCTAAGCGTCAATCCGACTATCGTTGCCCGTCCACGCAAGCAATCACCGCACGGCGATTACCCATCGATCAGCAGGCTTGGCGGAAACAACCTTTCGCAACTCCAGGAGACAACGCCATGACGACATCCCTTTTGAGGCGGCGCGCCGCTCTGTTCACCCTGTCGGCCCTGAGCTTGGCCGCCTTTGGCCCTGCAGCGCAAGCCCAGGACGCCGACAAGTGGCCCACGCGCACCGTGCGGCTGATCACGCCCTATCCGACGGGCGGCGCACCGGACACGATTGCCCGGGTGCTGGCCGAAAAGCTCTCACGCAAGTGGGGCCAGAGCGTGATCGTGGAGAACAAGCCGGGCGGCAACGGCTTCATCGCGATCGATGCCTTCAAGCGCGGCGCCAAGGACGGGCACGACCTGATCCAACTCGACAGCGTGCACATCGCCGCCTACCCGTACCTGTTCAAGAAGCTGCCGTACGACCCGGCGAAGGACTTCGACGTGCAGGCCACGCTGTGGAAGGCCTATCTCATGTTCGTGGTGCCGACCGGCAGCAAGTACAAGACCGTGGGCGACGTGGTTGGCGACGCCAAGGCCAACCCGGGCAAGATCGACTACGGCTCCTGGTCCATCGGCAACCCGGTGCATCTGGGGATGGAGGAACTGCAGCAGCTGACCGGCACCAGCATGCAGCACGTCGTGTACAAGGAGACCTCGCAGCTCTACACCGCGGTCGCCACCGGCGAGTTGCCGGTCACGCTGGGCACGGCCGGCACGACCGGGCCGATGTACAAGGCCGGCAAGGTCCGCTTCCTGGCCGTGGGTGCGCCCCAGCGGCTGGCCGCCTATCCCGACGTGCCGACCGTGGCCGAGGCCGGCGGCCCCAAGGACTACGAAGTCAGCGGCTGGAACGTGATCGCCAGTCCCAAGGGCTTGCCGCTGGCGGTCAGGGACAAGATCCGCCAGGACATCGCCGAGGCCGTCGCCAGTACCGACGTGCAGGATCGCTACGCGACCTTGGGCTACGTCCCGCTGGCGCTGGATCGCGCGAAGATCGAAGCGTTCATCCAGGCCGAGTCCAAGCGCCATGAAGCCATCATCAAACGCGCCAAGATCGAACTGCAATAAAAGCAATGAAATTGGCGGGGCGGGGTGGTGCTGAATCGGATCGAACCCCTCACTTCCAAGACGTCCTACGCCGGGCGGATCTTTGCTGCCACTTCCCAGCTGTGGCCCGCGGGATCGACGAAGTTCGCACAGCGCATCCCCCAAGGCTTTGTCGACAGGCCCCGCGAGCAAGGCCACGCCGCGTTGCTGCAATTCGCGGCAGACCGGATTGACGTCGGGGACCCAGATGCTGAGCTGAAAGCGGGAGCCGGCATCCGCTGCAGCCACGCGGTCCGGATGGATGATCTCACGGGCGTTGTCGACCTTCAGCAGGTTGATGATCAGGTTCTCGAACAGGACCGCCAACGAGTTCTCATCTCGAAAACCACCTGAACGCCGAATCAGACTGGTAGAAGGTCCTCGCGGCTTGCAGGTCCTCCACGCCTCATGGCGATGAGGCGGTTGAGGGAGATTGTCATGTCGCGGCCCTTTCGGGGTGCCGCAATGTCGCTTCAAGACTGGTTGCTGCCGGTCGATCTTCTGCGTCGAACGACGGCGAGCGCTTAGAGCTGACATTCGCACTTCCTTTGGTGACCGGCTGGTCTATTTCGGAGCTTTCGCTTGGGGAGACATCGTGACCAGATCCGGGACAGGGCAGGGCAGCTGTCGGGTCGCTTGGTGGCAACGCCGGCTTTCCTGTCAGCGGCTGCGTCCAAACGTCGCGAGATGGCGGTCAGGCCCCGGACTGGCCGTACGCCTCGCTCCGAAGCGGCTGACCGTTTTTTCCCCGGGGAAGCCGCGCACACGTGCCGGACGCGCATCATCCGCACCCGCATTGACGGCCGAGGGTCCTTCAAACTCATGATGTTCCTCGGGCGATTTAAACAGCGTCGTCCGTGGCATCCATGGCTGCCGCTCGCGTTGCGAAACCCTGGGTCACGACGGCGAGAGAGCACCGGGTCTGAGGAGCCGGTTCGCGCTATGTGGAAGCTGCCACCGGTCTGAGTTCACCCTTCGCCCCCTTGGGCTCCGGCGCTCGCGAACTTGGCCTTGAATTTTCGAATACCCGGCACACACTGCAAGTGCAGGATTGCATCCGGCGTGGGGAAGCTCATGAACAGCACGCGGGTTGAATCGAGCCGGCGACGCTTTGCGTGGCCGTTGCTTGTGGCGTTGTCCGTCGCATCCTGCGGCGGCGGAAGTGGCGACTCGTCCGGGTTGGCGTCGTCTATGAAACCCTCTTCAACACCGGTGCAAGCTGCACGCAATCCACAAGCACTTGACGAGAGAACCGGGGACGCTCGCGACGAAAAGCTGCTGCCGGTGTTCATCCGGCTCGTGTCGAGTGCACCCCAGTGGGTATCGGGTGGCGACGCGCGCGTCGAGGTATGGGCGCCGCCCGGTTTGCATGACAACCTGGAGATCTGGATCAACGGCCGGAAGACTTCGCAGCCGCTGGTCTCGCGCGGTTTGCGGCTGGAGGGCGTCATCAGCGGCTTCATCGACGGGGAGAACAAGCTCGAGGTCCGTTTCGCGCACGGTCTCGTCGTCGCGGATTCGATCCGGCTTACGAATCATCCGATCCAGGGTCCGATGTTCTCGGGCCCTCACCAGCATCCCTTCGTCTGCACCACGAACCAGTTCTTTCTGCAGCCAAAGATCGACTCGGATACCCCACCCGGCTACGCAGTGGTCGGGGCCGGGGGAACCATTGCTGGCTACAGCCGCGACTGCTCCATCGACACCTTTGTGAGCTATCTGTACTGGGCGACCGACAACACGTGGAAGGTGCTACCGCCAGGCCAAACGGCGTTGGCCGACATGACGCAAGTGACACTGGCTGACGGGCGCACAGTGGACTTCATCGTGCGCCGTGAAGTCGGCACCATCAATCGCTTCCTGTACAGCTTTGCGATGCTGGCGCCGCGCGGGGATGATCCGGCCCACCCGGATACGAGTCTGTGGAACAGTCGGCTCAACTACTATTTCCAGGGGGGAGTGGCGGTTGGCCATTCGCAAGGCGCTGTGCATGGCCGCTCGCTCGACATTGAAATGCTGAAGCGGGGCTACGCGATTGCACACACGAGCGGCAACAACACGAACACCCACTACAACCTGCAGTTGGCCGACGAGACTGCGATGATGGCCAAGGAGCGTTTCATCGAGCGCTACGGCGTACCGTCGTATACAGTGGGCTTGGGCGCCTCGGGCGGTGCCATCGCGCAGTACATCCTGGCGCAGAACCACCCCGGTATCCTGGACGCTGCGCTTCCTGTGCAGTCCTACCCCGATATGGTCTCGCAGGTGACCAGCGTTGGTGATTGCGAGCTGCTCGAGCACTACATGGACGTCACCGACCGGAACAACGTGCGGTGGAGCGATGCCAAGAATCGCACGCTGCTTGTGGGACTGAACGCCGAACCTGCGGTGATTGATCCGATGTCAGCGGTGAAGCCGTTGATCGGGCTAAACGGTCCGAGCATGACCACGGGCTCGACGGAGTGCGTGAGAAGCTGGCGCGGCCTGTTCCCGCTGGTGATGAACCCTTGGTTTGGACGCGCGGCCAACTCGGACAGCTACGTGCCGCATAGCGACATCCTCGCCATCCAGTGGACGCATTTCGACGACGCTCGCAACATCTACGGTGTCGGTGCCGACGGCTACGCGCGCCATACGTGGGACAACGTCGGCGTCCAGTACGGCCTGAAGTCGATGAAGGCCGGCCACATCACGCCGGCGGAGTTCATCGACCTCAACTTCAAGGTGGGCGGATGGAAGCAGCCCAAGGACATGGTGCAAGAAGGCTTTCCGCTGTTTCCTGGCATTACGCCGGCCATGGCTGTCGCGAACCCGGCACTGTTCGATCCCTGGAGCCGGCGCAACATGACACTCGTTCCGGCTGAAGGCATGCCTGCGCCGCGCACCGAGGGCAACCTCGACGCCATGCGTGCGGCCTACACCTCCGGCCTTGTGTTCAGCGGCCTCATGCCCGTGCCCACCATCGACAGCCGACCATACCTTGAGCGCGACGTCAACATGCACAACGCGCACCAGGCCTTCGCGATACGCCAGCGCGTGCTGAAGCGGATGGGGACGAGCGACCACTTTGTAATCTGGTTCACCGATGCGAAGCCTGGAACACTGCCGGTGGACAAAAGCTACGTCGCGGTCGACGTCATGGCGCAGTGGATGGCCAACATTCGCGCCCATCCGTTCCTGGGCATTGCCAGGAACCGGCCGGTCGCCGCGGTGGACAGTTGCTTCGACGTCAACGGAAATCTGATCGCTTCAGGGCCCGACGTCTGGAATGGGATCCTCGACGAAAAGGCCAAGGGCATTTGCACGCTGGCGTTCCCGCTGTTCAGCTCCTCGCGCATCGTCGCCGGCGCGCCGCTGGAAGGCGGGATCTACAAATGCGCGTTGAAAAGCGTGGACGCGGCGTTGACCGACGGCACCTATGAACCGTGGGCCCCCGATCCCGTGTCTGTCGACAAGCTCAAGCAGACTTTCCCGCAAGGCGTATGCGACTACAGCAGGCCAGACCAAGGACGTCCGTAGTCAGCTCACCGGATCAAATCACTCGGGGACGTTCCCGGACCGGGATTCATCGCTCGGCTGGGGCGCATGGAAATGCGCGATGCTTGCCCCTCCCGTCGCCGCCCAGGAACGGTCATTCAGCTCGCACAAAGCAATGCCGACTTGCAGTCACTCGCCCCCGCCTGCCCAGCCGCGAACTCGACAAACGCCGGCGAACGCGACGGTTTGGCCACGCAGGGCCGCCATCCGCGACTGCGCGAGGCAGATGCGCTCGGAGCCGGTTACTCGTCAAGTTTGGGTCATGCACGCGTATGGACAGGGCTGATGACAGTTGCCACAATTCAACGTAGCAAACGAGAGCCGCCCCTAATGGCGAAAAGGCCCGTCGCCAGTCGCCAACTCAGATGAAGTTTCAGATGCATTGGGCAAGACCTGTTTTTCTGATCGCAACGATGGCTGCCTTGGGATGGAGCACGCACGTCCACGCGCAAATTGCTTTCATCGCTCGGCACGTAATCGGTCGCGTGGAGCAGATGTCGCAACAGCAAGGCAACGGCGGCGTTGCGTACGACACCGCCGCCGTGGTGGTTGAAGTTCCTGCAGAGAAAGTCTATGCCGTCGCACTTCGCAACCTCAGCGCCCAGCCTCAGTTGCGGATCACTGGCCAAGACCAACAAACGCGGGTCATCCAGTTCACGAACAACGTTCAGATCGCGGGGCTGCAGGTCAACGCACTATCGGACCGACTTTCTCAAATCCTGATCACGTCTGCCCATACGGGCGACCAGAACGTCTCATCGCTGATCCTCGAACGCATCCTTTTGTTCTGCTCGGAGATGAAGGTGAAGTGTTCGAAGAGTCCGAACTAGCGTGAACCCCCTCGACTACCTTCGCGTCGGTAAACACTGGACACTCACGCATCTGTGTTGACAGCCATCACAGCGAGACCCCTACTGGCGGCCGCAATCGTGGCCCGCGATTGGCTGGCTGGCACATGATGAGACCGTCCAAGAAGAACATCCTGCGCTACGAAGTCATCGGCCGAGGCGGTACTGCCGTGAGCAGGCTCTCCGCGGTGGTGCTGATCGAGCCCGGCAAGTGGGTCCAGCCGGTGCCGCCGTCGAATCCGGTCCTCAAAATCTTCTGATGCAGGATGCAGACGGGTTCGGATTGACACTGTGGGCCCGAGACTTCGACTTCAGGTCGTGCATCAGCGGGGGATGCTCTTGCGTATAGGAGAGCTCGGTTGCCTTCGGAACTTGCGAACCATGTGTTCGCTTTTTTTCGGTTCGAATCGACAACACAATGTGTGTTATGTAAAATCATAACCCACACAGGCCCAGGCGCGGTTTCCCACGACGACTGACCCTCGGCCGCCTGTCACAGCGCGAGCAGCGTCCCGCCGCTCGGGGCACGGGAACCCTGCCGCGCCTCCGATCGAGCCTACTGATCGATGAAGGGTGAAGCGCGCTCCGCGCGCTGGATGTCCCAGTCATCGATGAAGGCGCGCGATCTCGCGGCGAGCGCCGAAATGGCACTCGCCCGATCGTCGTACTTCCCGGCGAGGGCGATTCGACATCGGTGCCCGTCCTTCCATTGAAGGTCGGCGTGCCCTGAGGACACGCCTTCCAGACTTGACCCGTCCAACTCAATCACCACAAACCAACCGTCGTATTCGAACCGATGAAGTGCAGCGTCGGGTGACATTGCCAAGACCTCCAACAAAGCGCCCCACTCTCTCCCCTCCGACTGAAAAATATAGCGTCTCCGCTCGCCGTTGTCAGCCCTCTTGCCAGCCTTCGAAGGGTCTCGGCCGCTCGATCGCCGGCGGGCCGGAACTGGATTCATATACAGCAGTTGCGACGCGCCTTTCCGCGTCGCCGCGAGGCTCAGCGGAACTGCTTGCGCAGCAAGGGCTTGTGGCGGGCGATGTGCGCCAGCTGCGCCTCGGCGACGAGGCCGCCGAGATCCGCACCGTCGCCATTGAGCACCTCGTTGGCGTGCACCAGCGCGCGGGCCACCACCGCGTCCTCGCTCACGCCGAGCTGCGCTGCGAGGTCGAGTGCCACGCGCTTCATCGCGCGCTGCGACAGCATCCACATGGCGCCGAAGGCATCCCACGCGGCGGCCGATTCCTTGAAGCGTTCGCGGTCCGCCAGAATCTCGTTGAGCGGCTTGGCCAGCAACGCGTTCACCGCGTCGAGCTGCTCGGCCAGCACCGCCTGCTGCGCCTGGGCATCGCGCAGCGCGTCGGCTGCACTGTCGGCCGGCGGAGGCACCGGTGCGGCAAAGCGGCCGTCCGCGTTCGGCTTGGGGATCTGGAGCTTGTCGGACAGGGACATGGCGTTGCCTTTGGTCGGGCATCTGGCTGGGGTTCGAGAGTGTAATGACCGCGTGGCGCCGCGCCGCGCCGCGACCCGCCCGCTGCGTCAGGGGCATTCAGTCTTCGTTCAGGCGCTCGTCCCATGATGCGTTCTCCCTCCTGCCCGCTTCGGCGGGCTTTTTATCGCCGCGAGGCCCAACAACAACGGACAGCCGATATTGACTGAAGGCGACGCAGACTTCGTATACCGCAACTGGATCGTGCGCGTCGAGATCGAGCCCGCGGGAGAAGCGATTTCCGGGCACGCAGATCTGTATTGGCGCGGCCAGCACAAGTGCCGCGTCGCGCTCGCCACCTCGCGCCTCGATCCGACGCGCGCCCGGCTGGCGCTTGGCACGAAGGCGCGCGCCTTCATCGATGGCTGGATCGCTCGGCCTCACGCTGGCGACAGCGGATTCTGTGATATCCAGGCTGGGGACAGCGCGCCGCCATGACGGCAGCCACGGCGGATCGGTCGGCGCCGGGCAGGCGTTCGCTGCGGCGCCCTCGGCCAGACGACGACACCCTCAGGCCGGCTGTGCGCTGCCCTGGCCCGGCGGGAGGTGCACGAGGGTGAGCGAGACCCAGCGCATCTGCTGCGTCTCGGTCCGCTGGATCAGCCCGAGGCCCTCCAGCTCCTGCGCGATCTGCGCGAACCGGTCGGCCAACTGCTGCGACAGGGCCACGCCGTTCTTCGTCACGCGCGGCAGGACCCGCAGCACGGTTTCAGGCGCCGAAGCCTTGCGGCCTGCGTGCGTGGCCCGGTAGAGACGAACCAGCAAATGCACATGCGCCCCGGTGAGCACCGCGCTCGCCGGCCCCAACAGCGATGCCAGCGCCGCCGCGAATGCGCCGATGCCGGCTTCCGACCAGCGCCCGGCGGCACGCACCGGATCCAGCAACGCGCCGACCAAGCCCCAACTGGGCAATTGCACCTGCCTCGGCTGGTCGTTGTCGGCGACCTCCAGCGTCGCCATTCGGACGGCGGTCGCCAGCTCTCCCTTGAGGTACTGCGACACGCCCAGCACCGTCGGCCAGGCGTGGATGAGGTTGCAGAAGCCGCTGATCTCGCTTTGCGTCTGGCGGCCGGTCGCGAGGGCCTCGAGCACCGCGCGAAAGGCCAGCTGCTCGTCCTTCGTGGGGACCCATTGACGTTCGGCTGGCAGCATGCTTTCGGCCAAGGGCGCCAGGTCGTGCAAGACGCCTCGCCGCAACGCCCACAATGTGCGTTTCCCACTGGAGGGCAGGAGCGCATCCGGCTGCAGGGAACTCCAGATCGCCACCTGGCTCGCCGGGCTGAGCCCGGCCATGGCGACGTTCAAGGCAGACTGGCAGGACGCGACCAAGCCGATGTACGCCGGCACGCCCAGCCGGCGCTCGCCACGCACGAACGCGCCCTCTTCCATGTGCGCTTCCAAGAGCATCTCGCGGATCCTCGGTGTTTGGAGCGAATGCTACGGGAAGATCCGGCCCATGCGTCCGAAGACCTTGAGACCGGTTTCTCGGAGGCCTGTCATGGATGGCTGCGTCGACGGCGGGATCAAGACCTCGGATCGCCATCGCGCAGGCGAATGCTCACAAGGATTTTCCCCCTCCTCCTGCGCCCTCCTCGTCCGGACCCGCTCAGTGTGCGTGGCGTGACGATCAAGGAGACCTCCCCATGACGACGACCTGCGAGGCTGTCTACTGCTTTGACCGCGCGACCGTTCGCTTTGCCATGTACCCGGAAGGCCTCGAGGGCCCCCGGGTCCTGGCGGAGATCTCGGAGGACGCGCTGCGCGATGTGTTCGGCGCACGCGATGGCCCGGACAGCCTGCTCGAGGCCTGCGAGGCGAATTTCGACGCCATCGAAAAAGTTGCGGCCCAACGGCGCAGGCGGCGGCCCGAGGCACCGATCGAACTCGAGATCATGGATTTTTCCGCCCCGCCAGGAGCCGCGCCCGCCGAGCCGGGCGCGCAGGCGCGAAACGCTCAGAGGCCGTAGTACGCGCTGGGGGCGACGACCGTGATTGCGGCAGCCCAGCGACCATCCGGTCTCAGAACGCGGCGCCCCGGAGCAGGCTCGCCTTGCCGTCGAAGCTGAGTTCGCAACGGTCCTTGAAATCGAGAATCCGGGTCCTCCTGCCGGCGGCCAGGCTGACCAGGTAGTTCACCGCCTCCTTGCGCGACGGCCAGGTGGTCGCCACCAGTTTCGGCGGAGAGGATTCCTCGTCGATGGCCACGTAGCGGCCGGCCGCGTGGCGGCCGAAGCCGACCGGCACCTCGATGCCGGCTTCCTCGCAATAGGCCTGGATCTTGACCTTGTACCTTTCGAACATCGCGGCTCCTCTGAAGGATCTGTCGCCTGATTCTTGTTGTACGAGGGGTTACCGAATGTCAGCAAATGCGCTGTCCCCATGCCGGCTTCGCTCACGGCCGATGGGTCCGGATGGGCCGATGGCGCAGCGCGCCGCCAACCGGCTCAGAGCAGGCCCGCGGCTTGCGCGGCGTCCAGCACGGTGCGGGTCAGGTCTCGGAACTGCCCGCCGAAATCGGACGACGGCGACGCCGCGAAGGTCGAGGTCCACACCATCCGGCCATTGCGCACGTCGCTGACGCGTCCCGTGGCCGAGAAACCAGTGCTCCCCCAGCCACCGATCGGCGCGCTCAGGCCGATCCCTGCGCCACTGCCGCGTCCGAAACTGAAGCCGCCCACCCCGACCGACATTCCCGAGCCCATTGACGTCGTCGCCGGCGTCAGGCTCAGGACGAAAACGGTCCGTGCTCCGGCGGCGTTGGCGCTGGCGGCCAACTGCCCCTCCCAGTCGCGGGGGTTCATCGCAGTCGTGTCCATCGGGGCGGCCACGGTCTGGGCGCCCCTGGCCTGGAGGGCTTGCTGGAGGTTGTCCTGGCACTGCGCCCGGGCCGCCAGGTCGAAGGTCTCGCAGGCGACCAGGACCTTGCCGTCGCGCAGAACGCCCGAGTCAGATCCCAGGGCGGGATCGATCCATTCGCCCCAGCGCTGCGGCGGCGCCGAGCACCCGGCAGCCAAGAGCGCCGCCACTACCGCGGCGCGGGGAGAAGTCAACCCGTCTTTCATGTTGCCCCCGGATCCAACTGAGGGACCGCAGGGTATGCGGGCCCAGGGGCGTGTTCGCGGAAGAAAGTTCAGTCGACGCGAGTAGGAGAATGCCGCGGCCGGGTCGCATCAGCCCGCCGGCGCCGGCGCGGGCCCGATCGCGGGTGCGTGCAGCACTGCATTGACCTCGGCGCCGAAAATCAGCGTGGCGGCGCTGATGTACAGGAAGACCAGCGTCGCGACCACGCCGGCGAAGCTGCCATAGATCAACGCCAGGTTGCCCGCCGTGCGCAGGGTGTAGGACAGCGTGGCGGCGGCCCCCACCCACAGCGTCGCACCGACGACGGCGCCCGGTATCACCGAGACCAGCCGCTGGCGAACGTCCGGCAGCCAGCCGTAGAGCAGCGCGTACAGGACGCTCAGCACCAGGAAGGCCGAGCCGTAGCGTACGCTGTTGCGCAGCCAGAGAAGCTCTTCGCCAGCCCCCACGTTCGCCTCCAGCAGCTGCCACACGATGGGCATGATGATCACCGAGCTGAACGCCGCCAGGACGCCGGCGCCCACGACCACCGTGAACAGGGTGACCTTGATCCGCGCCTTCCAGAACGGGAGGCCACGCTGGATGCCGTACGAACGGTTGAGCGCCGTGCGCACCGCCTGCAGGCCGGAGGAGGCGGTCCAGAGCGTTGCAATCACGCCGATGGTCAGCAGCGCCTGATTGCGCTGCGCCAGCACCTGATCGATGACCGGCTGCACCGCGTCGCGCACCACCTGCGGCGCATAGCCCATCACGCGGGCGGCCAAGGCCGCCGCATCGCCGGGCTGGCCGAAGAAGCCGGCTGCGGCGGACACCAGGATCAGAAGCGGAAACATCGCCAGCACGGACGAGAACGCCAGGCTGCCCGCCTGGTTCGCGCTTTGGTGGAGGATGTAGTTGCGCATGGCCAGCAGCACGATGCGCAGGCCGGGGGTGGCCAGCGCGGCCTGCCGCAGCCGGGCCCAGGCCCAGGCGATCCGGGGGCCGATGTGCTTGCCGTTCACGCCGACTTGCGCGCCTTCGCCGCCGCGCTCTTGCGGGCTGGCGCCTTGCGCGGCGTCTTTCGCGCGGCCGGCTTCGGCGCCTTCGCGCCCTTGAGGCTGCGGGCGAGCAGATCAGTCAGGTCGATGATCTCCGCGCCTTCCGACGGCGCCTCTTCTTCCGGCTGGATCACGGTTTCGGTGTCTCCCGCCTTCACTTTCTTCGCCACGAGCTTCATGACTTCGTGCTTGAACTCGTCCTTGAAATCTTCCGGCTTCCACCCGCCCGACATGCTCTTCACGAGCTGCTCGGCCATCTTCATTTCCGCCCCGCTGATCTTGGCGCCCTTGATGCCCGCACCGGGAAGATCCAGGCCCTCGAGCGACTTCACCTCGTCGCCCCACCGAAGCAGGTTGAGGACCAGCGCCTTCTCGCCGGGCACGAGCGCGGCCAGGTGCTGCTTGGTGGCGATCACCACCTTGGCCAATCCGATCTTGCCGGTCTTGTGCAGCACTTCCCTCAACAGCGCGTAGACCTTATGGCCTCTGTTGATCGGCGCCACGTAGTAGGGTCGCTGGAGATAGACAAAGGGGAGCGCATTCGCATCGACGAAGCGCTGGATCTCGATCGTCTGGGTCGTGCGCGGATACACCGCCTCGATCTCGTCGGGCGAGATGACGACGTACTTTCCGTCCTCGTACTCGACGCCCTTCACGATGTTGTCCTTGTCGATCTCCTTGCCGGTCTTCTTGTTCACGCGCTTGTAGCCGACCGGGTCCATGGTGCGCTTGTCCAACCAGTCGAAATCGACCCCCTCCTCGGTGGTTGCGGTGTGCAGGCCGACGGGGATGTGGACCAGGCCGAAGGTGATCGCGCCCTTCCAAAGTGTTCTGCTGCCGGTGGCCATCCCAGTTCTTTCGAAGTTGCTCTGGATCCGATGACCGGGGTGGCCCCGGCGGCGCATCCGAGCGTTTGCCCATGAATTGGCGCGATCTTCGCCGGACGCGAGGCCGCGAGCCGTCAGCCGGAAGACCCAGCGGCTGTAGGGATTGACGGGCGAAGCCATCGAGAGAACGCCCGCAGGCGCCCGCACGCGCCGGCGGCGAAGCCGCTCACGGCGGTGACGCCTCGGTCTTGAACAAGCCCCGAACGTTGAGCGCGGCCAGGCAGAGCTGCAGCGCGATCAGGGCCCACGCGGCGGTGTGAATCCCCCAAGCCACCCAAAGGACGTTGCTGAGCAGGAATATCCAGAAGCCCGCATTGCGTTTTCCCTTCGAGTTGGAGCCGACCAGATAGGCCGCAGCGATCGATGCCGCGAATGCCGGCCATTGCACGAGGTCCAGAAAGTCCACGTTCGGTGCTGTCGCCTGCGCGCAGTCGCGCAGGCGAGGATGTCCTGTTGCATGTTCGAAGGCTGCAATCTCCGTGTCGGTGCCTTCGCGCCCGGTCATCCAGCGACCAGCGCGCGGGTAGGCGATGGGCTCGACCCGCGTCGCCGCCGCTGGCTGAGAGCGTGCAGGCTGCCGGGCAGCTCGCGAGCCAACTCGCGCGCCAGGTAGCCCACCGGACCGTGCAAGCGCGCCAATGCAGCGCCAGCGCTGGCGTGCGCGACCACACCCCAGGCACATGCGGGGAGGGGCTGCAGGCCACGCGCCGCCAGGCCGCCGATCAATCCCGCCAGCGTGTCGCCGGAACCGGAGGTGGCCAAGCCTGCCGCGCCATCGTCGAACTTCCACATCGCGCCGTCCGGCGAGGCAATGACGGTGCTGCCCCCCTTCAGCGCCACGCAGCCGTTCCAGCGCGTGGCCGCCTCGCGGGCCGCTCCGACCGGGTCGGCACAAACGGCCTCCTTGCTCTGTCCGCTGAGGTAGGCCATCTCGCCAGCGTGCGGCGTCAATACCGTCGGCTGGTCCAGCGCGCCGTGGCGGACGATCGACAGGGCCAAGGCATCCAGCACCACCGTCGCGTGAGAGAACAGCGGCATCAGCGCGCGCACGAAGCCGACGGTCGCGCGTTCATCCTGCATGCCGGGCCCCACCACCAGCGCCCGGACGTGCTCCGCAGTGGCGGCGAGCGCATCGCCGCCGCGAACGAGCAGGCCGCCGCTGCGCGCCTGGGGAAGGCTGACGACGCGCGCCTCGGGCACCGCGAACGCGAGGCCTTGCGCGATGCATGCCGGCGCCGCCATCGTGAGCTTGCCTGCGCCTGCCCGCAATGCTGCCACGGCAGCCAGCAGCGCCGCACCGGGCATCTCCTGGCTGCCAGCAACGATCAGCACATGGCCGCGATCCTCCTTGTCCGCATCGTCACCCGGCTTCGGCAGCGGCCAACGCGCCAGGGCGGCAGGTGTCAGTCGCTTCGGTCGGGAACCGGTCGCGTCCATCGCGCGCTCAAGGTTTCGCCGCCGTCGGCAGGTCGGGGGCGGTGGTGACGGGCGTGGCCGCTTCGCGCAGCGGGGCGAGGAAATTGACCAGGTCCAGTTGCAGCATCTCTTCATCCCCAGGACCGCGTCCGGCGCGGTAGGAGGTGATGGCGCAATTGGGAACGTCGCCCTGGCGGTCGATCTCGAGGATCTTGTTCTCGTCGAGGCGTTCGAGCAGGTATCGCATGCAGTTCACGATGACCTGGTGCGCCACCACGAGCACGCGGCGCTGCGCATATTCCCGCGTGATCATTTCGATCAGGCTGCGCAATCGAAGGATCACGTCGCACCAGCTTTCGCCCCCGGGTGGCCTGAAGTAGAACTTGCCGACATGCAGTCGCTGCTCGTTGAGTTCGGGATGCTTCTGCTGGATGCCGAACTTCGTCAGCCGGTCGAGGATGCCGAACTCCTTTTCGCGCAGGCGCTCGTCCAGGCGCAGGCGAGCGGCCGGGCTGGACATGCGGGCACGATCGGCGACCAGCTCGGCGGTCTGGCGCGCGCGCTCGTAAGGCGAGCACAGGATCACCTCGGGCTGCTCGTGCGCAGGCAGCTTGGCGAACCAGTCGCCCAACGCCATGGACTGCTGCACCCCGAGTTCCGACAGCGGAACATCGATGTCACGCCAAGCCAGGTCGATGACGGCCAAGCCTCCGGATTCCGCCGCGTCGCGCGCGACGTTGCCGGCACTCTGGCCATGCCGGACGATCCACAGCTGCCCTGGCCAGCCGGCGTTCATGGCGCGGCCACCGCCGCCGGGCCGAAAGCCCACATCACCGGCCCGCCCTCTGACCGCACGCGCGCTGCGCTTCCACCCACGGCCTCCTCCGCGTGGTCAGGCTCGCAACCTCGCTGCTCGTACTTCGCATAGGCCATGGCGGCTCCCGGTTGGAAAGGGCTGGATCCAGCTGCGGCGCGGACCTGGCGTCCGAGGGCTGCCGAAGCACAGCAAACCATGCGATGTGGCGCAATGCAACGGCGTAGGACAGCTTCCATTCTTGGCGCGAAGCAGGTCGACGGCGGGCGCCCCCGGCGCCCGCCCGGTCGGACGCTGCGTGCCCGCCTACATCCTTGGCAACACCCCGCCGACACCACCCCGTCCCCCCGTGCCTGGAAACTCTGCCACTCGAACGAGTGCAGCGCGCGGCGCTGGAATCCTTGCCAAGAAGGAAAAAAGAATGCCCCCAGATCTGGCTCCGCCGCAGGATGAAGCGCTGGGCTCGATGCCGACGACGAACACGTCGGCCTATGCCAGCCATTCCGTCGTCCTGACGGCCTTCGACCGTTTTGCGTCGCGGGTCACCCGATGGGCCGGCTCGCCGCTTGCGTTCGCGCTGGCCCTGGCCTCGGTCGTGGTCTGGGCCGCGCTCGGGCACTTCTTCCACTACTCGGAGAACTGGCAGCTCGTCATCAACACGGGCACCACCATCGTCACGTTCCTGATGGTGTTCATGATCCAGCAAAGCCAGAACAAGGACAGCATCGCACTGCACCTGAAGCTCAACGAGCTTCTGGCGGCCAGCAAGCAGGCGAGCAATCGCATGATCGGGATCGAGGACCTGGACGAGCAGGACCTGCGGGACGTGGCGGAGTTCTACGTCCGCCTGGCCGCCCGCGCCAAGGACGGTGGCAGAGGCAAGGAGACCCATTCCATCGACGAAGAGGGCATGCCGACCGATCGGCGCCCCGGTGCAGGCCCAGCGCAGACGAGGCTGACGCAATGACGCCGAGAATCCGGAAAGGACAGGCGCCCGAGTCGCTGCAGCGCGCCGCGTTCCACGATCGATTCATGCAGCCCTACCAGGACCCCGCCTTCAAGGCGGAGGCGAAGGCACTCGAACGCATCGAGCTCATCGCGTGGGAGGCCTACGAGCAAGGGCGCAAGGCGCCTGTCACGCGCAAGGCAGGCGCCGGTCATGCGGATCCGCAGTACGAGCTCTCCGTGGACTGGATCGAATGCAAGGCGCGCATCGATGCCGCACAGGCGCTGTGGGGCCGACCGGACACGCGATCGCGTGTCTTGCTGGTCAACGGATCGCCGCGCAACGACGGCACCTGTCCCGGCGAAGTATCGAAATCCTGGCGGCTCACCGAACTGGCGCGCGAAGTGCTCGTAGCCGCCGACATCCAGGCGGACGTGCTGGACCTGAGTCTGGTGACCTCGGAATACGGCAAGCAGATCCATCCCTGCAAGAGCTGTGTCTCGACCGCCATGCCGCTGTGCCACTGGCCGTGCAGCTGCTACCCCAATCATTCGCTGCGCCAGATCGGCGACTGGATGAACGAGATCTACGAGCGCTGGGTGGCGGCGCACGGTGTGATACTGATCACGCCCACGCATTGGTACCAGGCCACGAGCCCGCTGAAGCTCATGATCGACCGGCTGGTGTGCGCCGACGGCGGCAATCCCGATCCGACCAGCACGCACGGCAAGAAGGCCGACGAGGCCAAGGCGCTGGAACTGGACGGCGACGGCTGGCACTTTCCCAAGCACCTGGCCGGCCGCGTCTACGGCGTGCTGGTGCATGGCGACGTCGCCGGCATCGAAAGCCTGCGCCGCAATCTTTGCGACTGGCTCGACTGGATGGGCCTTGTCGACGCCGGCGCACAGGCCCGGCTGGACCGCTACATCGGCTACTACGAGCCGTACGCCACCAGCCACGACACGCTGGACCGCGACGTCGACATGCAGGAGGAAACCCGCAACGTGGCGCGCGCCGTCGCCCTCGCCGTGCGCGAGCTGCGCGCGGGCAGGCTCAGCGTGCCGGACCGCGCACTGTCGCGGCCCAGGCCCAAATAGGCCACCCCCGGCCCGATCAGCCGGCGGGAACCAGCAGGTTCGTGCAGTTCGTGGTGAGCGGATCGAGGGTGATCGCGAGCCGCCCGACCAGCCGGTCGCTGTAGTTCTTGTTGGGATGCACGAAGTCGAGCAGATCCCAGGCGCCATAGAAGGGCACCGACCCCCAGTCGGCGAAGGCGGTGTGGGTGTTCGCGGCGACCGCCTGGACCACGGAATCGTAGAAGTCCCGGCGCAGCAGGTCGCCATATCCCATGGGCCCACCCCTGGCCTGGTGCGAAAAGCCGGTCAGCACCGGAACCCGGCCCTCGTCCCGCACCCTCTGGATGATGGCGTTGTACTCGTTGATGACCGCGTTGATGCTCGCCCCTTGCCAGGCGTCGATGACGCCGTTCTCGATGATCACGAAGCGGGCGCTGCGAGTCACCCAGGGAAAGGCAGACGCGAGGTCGAGCAGCCTCATGCCCTGGGCCGAATGATCGGTGAACACCAGGTTGGGCCGGATGCGCTGCAGCGTCATCACGGGCGATTCCGCGGTTCCGTTAAGGGCCATGATCGAGTCGCCATAGATCTCGACCGTGCACAGCGCTGCATCTTCGTCCGGCTTGAGGCGGGGAGCGGTGTCCAGCCCTTTCGACGAACCGGCGGCGGGTGGCGCGTCGGACTGGACCACGGTGCCGACGGCCATGCCGCCGTCGCCTCCGCCGCCACAACCTGCAAGCAGTCCAGCCAGCAACACGGAGACAAGAAATGCAATCATGGTTCGCCCCTCCATCTGATGCGGCCGCTCCCGGGCACTGGCGCGGGCAGAACATTGACATCGTTGGGTCGGATTGGCGAGCGCCATCAAGTTAACGCCACCGTCAAAAAGGGCATGCACCTACCTGGACACGGGCGGATCCGCCGCTGCCAGGCGATGCGGATCGGCGCAACTTCAACTTCATGAAAACACTCTTCCCCCTCCTCCTGGCTGGCGCCGCCGCCGCGCTGACCGGCTGCGTTGCCGTTCCGTACGACGCCGGACCGCCGCCCGGGGCCTACTACAGCCGACCTGCCCCGCCGCCGCCGCCCGGCGCGCGCCGTGACTACGACCGCGACGGGGTGCCGGATCGCTACGACCGGCGTCCGGACAACCCCTATCGCTATTGAGTCCATGCGGGGCGCGGGCCTACAGACTTCGCGACAGTCCGCGTGCTAGCTTGGCGCATTCCCTTGCGAGGTACGGCATGGCCTCCGCCCCCTTCATCCTCTATGGTGCGCCGGGCTCCGGCGCCACGCCGGTGCATGCGGCGCTCACGCTGCTGGACTTGCCGGTCAAGGTCGTGGACGTCGCTCCCTGGCAAGGCGAACAGGAGCGCGGGCGGCTGATGGCCGTGAATCCGATGCGCCAGGTGCCGGTGCTGGTGCTGCCCTCCGGCGAAGTCATGACCGAGAGCGCCGCGATGCTGGTGTGGCTTGCCGACCGCTACCCCGCCGCAGGCCTGGCGCCGAGCATCGACGATCCGACCCGGGGCCAGTTTCTGCGCTGGATGAGCTTCGTCTCGGCTGCGATCTACTCGCTCTACTGGGTCCGCGACGAGCCCTCCCGTCTCGCCGCCAGCCCGGAGGCGCAAGCGACCCTCCTCGACCGAACCGCCGAGCGGATCGCGCAGTGCTGGCGGGACATGGATGCACAGCTGCCGCGTGGGCCCCGCTACCTGCTGGGGGACCGGCTGAGCGTGCTGGACCTGTACGTCACGGTGGTGTCGCGCTGGCAGCCGCGCCGGCTTCGGTTCTACCGCGAAGCCCCGCGCATGGCGGAGGTGGTGCGGCGCGTCGACACCGAGCCCCGGCTGCTGGACCACTGGGCGGCGCGCTACCCGTTCGTGGACCAATGGGAGAGCGAAGACCCGTAGCCGACGCCTTGTCTGCGGCCTTCGCCGCCGGCCGGGCGGGGCGCCGTTCCTTCGGGTGCCAGCGGTCGGCCGGCGCTGACAGGGGTTTCGGCTTTCTCCCTAGGCCGGATGGCCTCGCCAGGGGTCAAGGTGCGTCATCACAGGAGCATTGCCATGAACACCCCTCGCAAAGATGCAAGCAACGAAGAGCCGGAGCTGGGCGCCGAAGAGTCGGTTCCCCTCGACGGGAAGGACCCCGTGGGCGAGCAGATGATGAAGGATCTGGGTCGCGATGCCGGCAAGGGCGCCAAGGAGCGCACCACTGGCGAAGAGGATCCGGGGCCGCTGCCGGAGCGGTTTCCCGCCCGTTGAGTCGTCGCCCCCGTCGCCGCGGCAGGCCGGCGTCGCCAGCGCAGCCCCGAGATCGACACTTCCATGAACCCATCGCGCCACAGCCTGCTGCGCCGCCATCCGATCTGGACGGCGCTCGGCCTGCTGGTCGCTGCCGTGGTGGTGTTCTTCGCATCGTTCGACTGGAACTGGGTGCGGCCGCCGCTCGAGCGCTACATCTCGAAGAAGACCGAGCGCGAATTCCGGACCTCCGACCTGCACGTGAAGCTCGGCCTGACGCCGACGATCCGCATGCGCGATGTCTACTTCGGCAATGCCGCGTGGGCGAAGGGAGAGCCGGCGATGGCCCAGGTCGAGATGCTGGAGTTCTCGGTGTCGCTGCGCGACCTGCCCGAAAAGATCCTGGTACCTCGCGTAGCGCTCACGCGCCCCGACCTGGTCTTCGAACGCCTGCCCGACAACCGCAAGAACTGGATCCTCTCCGATCCCGATGACACCTCGCCGAGCAAGCTGCGCATCAGCACGCTCTCGGTCGACCACGGCCGGCTGCGCTACATCGACCACGGCGAGCCCTTCGAACTCGAGGTCCAGGGCACCACCTTCGATCCGGCGGCCCAGCAGAAGGCCAAGGACGCCGACGCGAGGCCCGACAACAACCGCTACACCACGCAATACGACTTCAAGGGCAGCTACCACCACGCCAGGTTCTCGGGCCAGGCACTGACGGGCGACGTCCTGAGCTTCCAGGAATCCGGCGTGCCCTTCCCGCTGCAAGGCCGGCTCGACGCCGGCACCACGCGCGCCGCGATCGAGGGCACGATCGCCGACGCCGCGGACATCTCGGGCATCGACGTGCAGCTGCGCATCGAAGGCCAGACGCTGGCCAACCTCTATCCGTTCCTGCTGCTGCCGCTGCCGGCGTCGCCGCCGTACCGGCTGCAGGGCCACCTGGTGCTGAAAGGCAACCGCTACACCATGGACGACCTGGCCGGCCACATCGGCTCGAGCGACGTCAGCGGCAAGGGTGCCTACATCGACCGCAAGCCCCGTCCCCTGCTCACGGCCGACCTCCGCAGCAAGCGCCTCAACCTCGCCGACCTGGGTCCGCTGATCGGCGTCCAGACCAAGGAGAGCGGCGGCAAGCCCGCGGTGTCGCAGTCCGAGAGCAGCAGCCGCCCGGCCGCCAAGGCCAAGGAGAAGGCGATCGACCCGGACCACGTGCTGCCGGCCGGCCGCTTCGATGGCAGCCGGTTGCAGAAGATCGACGCCGAGGTCGACCTGGTCGCCAGCCAGCTGGTGGTGCCCGAGGCCCTGCCTCTGGAGAGCCTCAAGGCTTCTCTGCGCCTGCAGGACGCGCGGCTGAAAGTGGACCCGCTCGACTTCGGCTTCGCGGGCGGCACCCTGGCCGCCAAGGTCGCGCTCGACGCCCGCGAGCCGACGATCCGGTCGGACGTCCAGATCGACCTGCAGCGCGTGCGCGTCGGCGAGCTCTTGCCGGCCATGCCGGCCACCGTGGCCAAGGGCGCGGGCCGGGTCGGCGCCACGCTGCGGCTCAAGGGCACGGGCAACTCGATCGCGGACGCGGCGGCCAAGGCCGACGGGCGCATTGCCGCGACGGTGGTGAACGGCAGGATCTCGAACCTGCTGGATGCGGCGAGCGGGCTCAACGGCGGCAAGGTGCTGACGCTCTTGGCCGGCGGCGACAAGGACATCGTGATCCGCTGTGGCGGCGTGAATTTCGACGTCGCGGGCGGGCGCGGCAAGTCGACCCTCTTCGTGGTCGACACCGAGCAGACCCAGGTGCTGGGCAGCGGCAGCTTCGACCTCGAGCACGAGCGCTTCGACATCACGGTGGCACCCAAGCCCAAGGAGGTCGGCCTGCTGTCGCTGCGCACCCCGGTGCGGCTGCACGGGTCGTTCAAGCAGCCTGAGTTCGAGATCGTGAAAGGCCCGCTGGCCGCTCGCCTGGGCGCGGCGCTCGGACTGGCGGCGCTCAACCCGCTGGCGGCACTGATCCCCCTGATCGAGACCGGTCCGGGTGAAGAAACGAACTGCGGGGCCATTCAGCGCCAGGTCACCGGCGCGGTGAAGCAGGCGGGTGGCCCCGCGCTCCCTGGTCGGCAGGGGGCCAGGAAGCCATGAGTCCTGGAAGGGCCCCTGCCTGCGCCTGATCAGGCGGTGACGCCGGTGAGCGATTCCAGCAGCTCCTCCTTGCGCGCGGCAAGCTGCTCGCGCATGGCGACCAGGTCGAGGCTGCGCGCCGCGCGTGCCTTGACGAAGATCTCGTTGCGCTCTTCCTTCACGTGGTGATCGATGTACTCGCCGAGCACCTTGACCTTGGCGTCGAACATCTCGTCGACCTCGGACGCCGATTCCAGCTGCGCGATCAGGTCCTTGACCGTCGCGTGCTCGACCTCGGCCTCGTCCAGCAGATCGGTGGATTTGATGGCCTGGCGCAACGCCGGGTAGAAGATCTCCTCCTCGATCTGCGCATGCACCGTGAGTTCCATGCAGATCTCGTTCGCCAGGTCGCGCTTCTTCTGCCCCGCGCTCGCGGCCTTCGACTTCGTGAGGGTCTCGTAGTCGCCGAACATCTTCTTGACTTTTCGATGGTCGGCATCGAGGAGGCTGCAGGCATCGGGCGCGGCGCGCTTGGGGGTGGTGGTCATCATGGGTCCTTCTGGCGGGTGGTGTGAATGGGGTCGAAGTCCCCATCTTGCGAACGGCCACCACCCGGGCACGTAGGCGACACGCCCTTTCAAACGCGCAGCTTTGCCGACGCGGGCTCGCCAAGCGACAGCATCAGCCGGTTCGCCCAGTTGAAAAAGGCGGCCCCATGGACCAGGTCGGAGATCGCGAGCTCGTCCAGGCCGACCGCCCGGAGGCGCTCGACGTGCGTCGCATCGAAATGGATCGGGGTCGATGACAACGCCACCGCGGCCTCGACGATCGCCTGCCAGCGGTCGTCGAGCACGGTGGCCGTGCCCTCGTCCAGCAGCCGCTGCACGTCCGCGCCGCGCTGCGAGAAATGGGTCGCGAAGCGCGCATGCACCGAGGCGCAGTAGATGCAGCCGTTGTGGCGCGAGGCCGCGGCCGCCGCGAGTTCGCGCTCGGCCCGCGGCAGGCCGCCGTCGAGGTTGTAGAAGATGTCCTTGTCCGTCCGCGTGCGGGCGCCCAGGATGTCGGGGTCGCGCGCCAGCAGCATGAAATAAGGCGACTTCGCGCGCGCGGCATCGACCAGCCCTTCGCGGTGGCGATCGGTCAGCGCGCCCTCCGGCAGGGGCTGCAGCCAGGGCAGCCAGTCGAGTTCGTCCTGCGTGAAGCGATCGGGCGGCGTGCGTGCGGGATGCGAAAGGGTCGTGGCGGTCATGCGGAAGGACGGGTCTGGAAGGTCGTGGAGGTTTCGGCGAGCGGGTCGGCCGGGGCAGCGGAGGCGTCGAGCGCCTGCAGGCCCACCACCACCCGCAGCTGGTAGGCCAGGAAGGCGACCAGTTGGGACAGGGTCACGATGTCGTCCGCGGACCAACCGGCGTCGAGCAGGGTCTGCAACGCCTCCCTGCCCGCATCGCGCGGGTGGAACACCAGCAGGTGCGCATGCGCCAGCGCCGCCGAGAGGCGATCGCCGAGCACCGCCCTGCCCTCCCCGCTGGTCCGGTAGGCCGGGCCGTCGGCATCCTCGGCGCTCAGGGGTCCGTCGGGATAGCGCCCGTACGGACCCGATGCCGCGCCGGAGGCGGCCTCGGCGGCAATCGTCTCCGCCCAGCCGGACGGCGCCCCCGCGCCTGCCTTTCGGCATAGAAGCGCAGCGGCGCCGGCTGCCGGTGCAGCGCCACGACGAAGGCGGCGACGGCGAATCGTTCGGCCCGCGTGAATTCGGTCGACGCCGGTGCCACCGGATCGAACAGCGCCAGGTGGCTCTGCTGGCTGTGGCGGCGCGTCTGCGGGCGGCGCGCGCGAAGTCCGTCGAGAAAACTGCCCGGCTGCACGTCTGCCAATTCGTCGATCGTGTCGTGTCTGAAGGTGGTGGTCATGCGAACGATGAGAGGGGGTGGAAGACGGTGTCGCCGCACGGGCCCAGCCGAGCGCCGGCGCCACCTCGGTGGCGGCCAGCTCGATCGAGCGCAGGATGAGCGAATGCGGCGGATCCACCGAATGCACCTGGAACACCAGGTCCGTCACGTGGTCGAGCGTGCGGTCCCGCTGCAGGGAGGCAATGACCTCCGATGGCGTTCCCACGTGCACGTCGTAGCCCTCGATCAGTTCCCGCAGGCTGGCCTGCGGCCCCGGCCGGCCCGGGATCGCGAGCCGGGCCGCGCCCTGGCGCAGGCCCTGCTCGGCCAGGCGCAAGGCCTCTTCGCGGTCGTCGGCCACGAACACCGAGCGCGAGCCCATGATGCGCGGTGCGCACCCCGCCGGGAGCCGCTCGAGGTAGGCGTCGATGATCGGGCGCTGCAACTCGGCCAGCGCAGCCCGCGGCCGGTCCTCGGGGCGCGGCTGTGTACGCGACAGCATCAGGCCGTCGCCCGCCAGGCCAGCCCTGGCGCCGCCGGCGACCGAGAAGGTAGCCTGCCAGATCCGCGCGGCCAGCCCCGGCGACAAGGGATACAGCCGATCGCCGCCCGCCAGCGGACGCCCGCCCCAGGCCTCGCGCACCACGGCCAGGTGGCGGGCGAAGACCTCGTTGCGCGCTTCGCTGTCCAGCCCGAAGGCCGTGAACGACGACGGCGTGCCGCCGGTGCCGACCCCGAACTCGAGCCGGCCGCCCGACAGCAGGTCGAACACCACCGCGTCCTCGGCCACCCGCACCGCGTTCTCCAGCGGCAGCGTCACGACCCCCGTGCCGAGCCGGATCCGGGAGGTCCGCGCGGCCACGTGCGCGAGGAACACGAAGGGCGACGGCAGGCCGCCCTCCGCCTCGTGGAAATGGTGCTGCGCCACCCAGGCGGTGTCGAAGCCGAAGCGCTCGGCGTGCGCGATCTGCTCGGCCACGAGGCGATAGCGCTCGCTCGCGGGCGCATCGTCGAGCAGCCGGCTGAAGAAGCCCAGGCGCTTGGGTGGCACCCGGCTTGCGCCCGATGCAGAAAGATCGGACATGGCTCAGGCCGCCTCTTGTTCGAACTCGATGCTCGCGCCATGCGTGAGCGTCAGGGCGGGCGTTCGGGCCGAGGCGTCGCCGCGGGTGCGCAGGACCACCGCATGCGGCCCCTCGCCCCGCACCGCGAGCCGCTGCTGCAGCGGATCGCCGTGCGCGCCCTCCTCGGCTTCCCCGGCATCGGATGACCGCTGCGCGTCGGGGGCCCACAGCAGCAGCGACGTCTCTGCCAGCGCGATCAACGCCAGCCGGCCGCGCCCGCCGCCGAGCGTCACCGCGCGGCCGACGCCCGCGGCGGCGGGTCCCAGCAAGGCCCGGTAGCGTGCCAGCGTGGCGTCCAGGTCGTGCACGGTGAGCGCCAGGCTCGCCACGCCCGTGGCGCCGTTCGGATGCCGCCGCGCATCGCCCTCGGGCACGCGCAGCGCGCGCGGCGTGATGTCGCCGCACAGGAAAGGCAGGTCGGGCGTGGCGGGGCGCGCGGTCTGCCAGCGAAGGCGTTCGCCGTCCGGCCGCAGCCGTCCGCCGTCGAGCGGGCCTTCCAGCCGGAGCCCCCGGCCGGCCGCGGCGGCCACGGTCGCGGCGGTGTCGGCTGGCAACAGGGCGAAGTCGACGATCCCCTCGCCGCGCCGCTGGAGCAACTGCCACCAGCGATCCGCGGGCGCAGGCTCGCGCCAGGCGATCAGTTCGAAGTAGCTGCCATCGGCAAACACCACCAGCGCGTTGTGCGTCGGGCGGCCCGGGTGCTCGCCACCGCGAAGCACGTGGAAGCCGAGCGCGGCGTAGTCGTCGATGGCCGCCTCGAGATCGTGGACGGCGATCACGATGTGATCGAGGAAGAGGGACATGGAGCTTTCTTTCAGGAAGCGGTGCGGGCGGCGTCGCCGCCACCGAGATAGGCGTCGCGGATGCGCTCGTCGGCCAGCAGCCGGTGGGCCGGGCCGCTCAGCACGATGCGCCCGGTCTGCAGCACGTAGCCGTGGTGCGCGATCTGCAGCGCCAGGCTGGCGTTCTGCTCGACCATGAAGACCGAGATCCCCTCGCGGTTGATGCGCGCGATGAGTTCGAGCACCTTGTCGACATAGAGGGGCGACAGCCCCATGGTGGGCTCGTCCATGCACAGCAGGCGGGGCCGGCCCATCAGCGCGCGCGCCATCGCCACCATCTGCTGCTCGCCGCCCGACAGCGTGCCGGCCTGGAATTCGATGCGCTCGGCGACGCGCGGAAACAGCTCGAGCATGCGCGCCAGGTCCTCCGCCACCGCCTTGCGGTCGTTGCGCGCATAGGCGCCCATCAGCAGGTTCTCGCGCACCGTCATCGCCGGGAACAGCCGCCGCGCCTCGGGCACCGAGCCGATGCCGCGCCGGACCACCTGCGGCGTCGCCAGCCCGAGCAGCGAACGGCCCTCGAACTGCAATTCGCCCGAGCGCGGCTTGAGCAGCCCGAGCACCACCTTCATCGTGGTCGACTTGCCGCTCGCGTTGCCGCCCAGCAGGCTGACGATCTGGCCGGGTCGAACCTCCAGGTCGAGGTCGAAGTGGGCCTGCACCGGGCCGTAGAAGCTGTTGATCTTGCGCAGCGAGAGCAGCGGTTGGGGCTCGCCGGCCGGCAACCCGCCCGCGCGAGGCGCCGGCGCCCCTTCGTCGCGCGGTTCGCCCCAGGCCGGGCCCGGCGCCAGGCCGGTGCGGGCCACGGTCGCGAGCGCGCTCATGCCGCCACCGCCGGTTCGGCCGCCGGCGCCACGACCGGCGCCCGCCCGACATGCCGGTTGCCGAGGTAGGCCGCAATGACCGCCGGGTCGTTGCGCACCGCCTGCGGCAGGCCCTCGGCGATCTTGCGGCCGTCGTCGAGCACCACCACGCGGTCCGACAGCTGCATCACGAGGTCCAGCTTGTGCTCGATGAGCAGGATGCTCTGGCCGCGCGACTTGAGCGCGCGGATGATCTCCAGCATTTCGGCGGTCTCGCTCTCGTTCATGCCGGCCGTGGGCTCGTCGAGCAGCAGCAGGCGCGGCTGCAGCGCCAGCGCGCGGGCGATCTCCACCCGCCGCCGGTTGGCGTACGAAAGGCTGTGCGCCGGGTGGTGGATGCGTGGCGCCAGGCGTTCGCCGAACAGCGCGATGATCGCCAGTGCCTCCTCGCGCAGGCGCGCTTCCTCGCGCGTCACCGCGGGCGGCTGCACCAGCGCCAGAGCGAGCTCGGCCAGCGCGGCGGCGCCGGGCACGCCGCCCAGGCGCGGCCGCGCCGCCCGCAGGCGCGTGTGGGCGCCGACCAGGACGTTGTCCAGCACGCTCAGGTTGGCGAACACGCGCCCGTGCTGGAAGGTGCGCGCGAGTCCGTGCTGGGCGAGCTTCTGCGCGGGCCAGCCCGTGATGTCGACGCCGTCGAAGCGCACGCGCCCGCCGTCGGGCTGGTCGAGGCCGGTGACGAGGTTGAACAGCGTGGTCTTGCCCGCGCCGTTGGGCCCGATCACGCTGACCAGTTCGCCCGCCGCCACCCGAAGGCCCACGCCGTCCACGGCGGTCAGGCCGCCGAAGCGGCGGGTCAGGCCCTCGACCTCAAGCAGCGACGGCATCGCCTGCCTTCACGCTCGAGTTGGCCTTCGAGTCGACCAGGCGGACCTCGGCGCGGATGGTCTGCGGATGGCGCAGCAGGTTCAGGATCGGGCAGTTGCGCTCGACGGCCTCGAACAGGGCATCGATCTCCTCGCGCGAGGCCGGCGAATCGATGTGCACCGTGTAGCCGATCAGGTGCGGCCAGATCGGCGTCTGCTCGTGGCCCGGCTTGCCGGCGCGCGGGTCGATGAGGCCGGTCACCTCGACCTCGAGGCTCTCGAGCGGCACCTGGCGCTCGGCCGCCTGGATCAGGAAGATGTGCGTCACGCAGGTGCCCAGCACGCCGAGCTGCAGCTCGGGCGAGCTCGGGCCCAGGTTGTAGCCCGCGAAGTCGGGCGGGCTGTCGCTGATGACCTGGTGGTCGCGAATGCGCAGCCGGCGCACGCCGCTGCGGCCTTCGGCGCTGACGCGCGCCTTGAGCTGCGCCGGTTGCGCGGTGCCGGCCTCGACGGCGGCATTGCGGGCCAGCACGGCGGCGCGCTTCTCGGCCAGGTAGTCGTTCAGATGGCTCATGCGGTCGTCCTTTGGTTGACGGGTGTTCAGACGGTGCCCAGCAGACCCTGCGGGCGGAAGCGGATCAGCAGCAGCAGCGCGATGCCGTAGATCAGCATGCGGTACTCGGCCGTCACGCGGAACAGCTCGGGCAGGCTCACCAGCGCGACCGCGCCGAGCAGTGCGCCGCTGATGTTGCCGAGGCCGCCGAGGATCACCATCGTCAGCGCGAGGATGGAGATCTGCGAGGTGAAGGTCTCGTGGTTGATGTAGGAATACAGGTGCGCCGTGAAGGCCCCGCTCACGCCCGCGGCGAAGCCGCCGAAGCCGAAGGCCATCGCCTTGTAGCGGTCCGGGCTGACGCCGTAGGCGCGCGCCGCCACCTCGTCCTCGCGCACCGCGCGGAAGGTGCGCCCCAGGTGCGAGCGCAGCAGGCGCCATTGCAGCAGCGCCAGCAGCACCATCGCACCGAAGGAGGCCCAGTAGAAGGCGTTGTTCGACGAGGCGTCGCGGCCGAACAGCGACAGCGGCGGAATGCCCGAGACGCCGATCGGTCCGCGCGTGAGGCTTTCCCAGTTGAGGATGGTCAGGGCGACGATCTCCCCGATGCCGAGCGTGGCGATCGACACGTAGTGCCCGCGCAGCCGGAAGGCCGGGAAGATCAGCGCCGTGCCGATCAGCGCGGTGAGCAGGCCCGCGAGCAGGATGCCGGTGCCCACCGGCAGCTGCAGGTCGAGCACCAGCAGCGAAGAGGCGTAGGCGCCGATCGCGAGCAGGCCCGCATGGCCGAGCGAGATCTGGCCGATGGTGCCCGCGACCAGGGTGAGGCTCAGGGCCAGCGCCGCATAGAGCCACGCGTTGGTCAAGGTCTGCAGCAGGTAGGGCGAAGGCCCGAGCAGCGGCAGCACGGCGGCCAGCGCGAACAGCGCGGCCTGCAGCCAGCGCGGCGGGTGCCAGGGCCGGCTCGGCGCGATGAAGGTGCCGGTGAGCGGCTCGGGCGGCAAGGCGCGCCGGCGCCCGAACAGGCCGTCGGGCTTCCAGACCAGGATCACCAGCAGCAGCGCGAAGGCGAACAGGTTGCGGTAGGGCGTGCCGAACAGCGCCACGCCATAGCTCTCGATCAGGCCCAGCAGCATGCTGCCGACGATCGCGCCCGGCACGTTGCCGACGCCGCCGACCACGGTCGCGACCACGCCCTTGAGCGTCGCCTGGAAGCTCATCGCGGGGCTGATGTTGTTGTAGTACATGCCGACCAGCAGCCCCGAGAGGCCGCCGAGCGCGGAGGCGATCGCGAACACGCTCTGGTTGACCCGGTTCACGTCCACGCCCATCTGCTGCGCCGCGTCGCGGTCCTGCGCGGTCGCCCGCACGGCCCAGCCGAGCTTGGTGAAGCGCAGGAAGCCGAACAGCAGCGCCGCACTGGCCAGGCCGATGCCGGCGATCAGCAGGTCGAGCGCGCCGATGGTGCCGGAGCCGATCTGCAGCCGCCAGTCGGGCAACTGCGTCGGCAGCGCCCGCGGGTCGGGACTCGCGACCAGCTGGACCAGGATGTCGAGCACGAAGCTGATGCCGATGGTCGCCAGCAGCGGCGCGATGCGCGCCGAGCCTTGCAGCGGCCGCAGGCCGACCCGCTCGATCAGCATGCCGAGCGTACCCGAGCCCAGCACCACCAACACGATGGTGAGCGGCAGCGGCGTGTGCAGGAAGGTGATGGCGGCCCAGCCAATGTAGGCCCCCACCGTGTAGACCGAGCCGTGGGCGAAGTTGATCAGGTGCGAGACGCCGAAGATCAGCGCCAGCCCGACCGCCAGCAACGCATAGATGTTGCCGATGATCAGGCCGTTGACCGTGTAGTCGAAGAACGACGTGAACGACAGGTTCATCGCGCCGCGGCGACCGAGGCCTTGGCGGGCTTGCCGTCGCTCAGGGCCCACTTGCCGTCCTGCACCACGAGGTCGATGCTCTTGACGCCGATCACGCGGCGGGTCTGCGGATCGAAGTTGGCCTTGCCGAAGACCACGCTCGGCACGTCCTTGATCTTGTAGAAGGCGTCACGCACGGCCGTGCGGTCGCCCTTCGGGCCGGCCACGCGCAGCGCCGCGGCGGCGATCACCACCGCGTCGTAGGCATAGGCGTTGAACGCATCGGGCTCCTTGCCGTACTTGGCCCGGAAGCGCTGCACGAAGTCCTTCACCTCGGGACGCGGCTCATCGGGGAAGAAGGCGGTGTTGGTGTGGATGCCGTTGACGGCGGCGGCGCCCAGCTCGATGAACTTGGGCGAGTACACCGAGCCGCTGGCGGCGATCGGCTGCTTCAGGCCGACGCTGCGCACCTGGCCCGCGATCAGCGCGCCGTCCGGGTAGTAGGAGATCAGCACCAGGCCATCGGGGTTGGCATCGCGCACCCGCACCAGGGTCGAGCGGAAGTCCTTCTCGTCGGGCTGGTAGCCCTCGGCGATCACCACCTGGGCGCCGCGGGCCTCGGCGGCCTTCACGAACACGTCGCGGCTGGTGCGGCCCCAGTCGGTGTTGAGGAACAGCACCGCGACCCGCTGGAAGCCCAGCGTCTTCACGGCCAGGTCGGCCAGCAGCGGCTGCGCATCGGCCTGGCTGACCGACGGGCTCCAGACGTAGTCGCCGCCCTTGGTGAAGTCCGGGTGCGAGTTGGTGAAGCCCAGCTGCACCAGCCCGGCACGCTGGTAGATCGGCGAGGCGGCCATCGACGCCGGGCTCGAGAAGTCGCCGAGCTCGATCTGGATGCGCTTGTCGTTGACGAACTTCTGCGCCAGCCCGACGGCCTGGCGCGGGTCGCTCTGGCTGTCCTCGAAGACGTAAGCGAGCGGCCGGCCATGGATGCCGCCATCGGCATTGATGCGCTCCAGCGCCAGGTCGAAGCCGGCCTTCCACTGGGCGCCGTACTGGGCGTTCTGGCCGGTGAGCGGGCCGCTGACGCCGAACCAGACGGGCTCGCCGGTGGCGGGCGCGGCCGCGGCCAGCGCCGGTGCCAGCAGCAGCGCGGCGGCGAGGCGGATGAAGGTATGACGGTGCAGCATGCGCGAAGGATCCTGGTGGTGAGGACAGGGATTCTTCGCCTGCGGCGCGCGCCTGTGAACGACGCGATCGGCAGACCCTTAGTCGGTTTCCGCATACCCGGGCGCCCAGGCGTAGGGCGCCGCGGTCGATTTCAACTGCAAGATCGCCGCGCGGACCTGAAATCAACCGGCAATCCTCGATGCGCAAAGTTCGTCCATGGACGCCGGCACCGCATCGGCCGGCGCTTCATCCTCCACCGATGCAACTCACAGAGGCCGCTTCCATGTCCACTCCACTCGAATCCACCATCGCCCGCCGCCAGGCGCCGCTGCGCACGCCGACGACCCTCGGCACCGAGGCCCGTCGCGACATCGGCGCCGGCCTGGCGGCCCTGCTCGCGGACAGCTTCGCGCTGTACCTGAAGACCAAGAACTTCCATTGGCACATGTCCGGCCCGCATTTCCGCGACTACCACTTGATGCTCGACGACCAGTCGGCCGAGCTCTTCGCGGCCACCGACCCGATCGCCGAACGCGCCCGCAAGCTCGGCGCCACCACGCTGCGGTCGATCGGCGACATCTCGCGCCACCAGCGCCTGTCGGACAACGATGCGCCCTTCGTCACGCCGGCCGACATGCTCGCCGAACTGCGCGAGGACAACCTGCGCCTGGCCGACTTCATGCGCGCCACCCACGCGATGTGCGACGGGCACGGCGACGTCGCCACGGCCAGCCTGCTGGAGAACTGGATCGACGAAGCCGAGCGACGCGCCTGGTTCCTGTTCGAGACCGGGCGGCAGGCCTGAGCGGGCGGGCAGCACCATGTCCGACATCACGGAACTGCTGCTGTCCGCGCTGGAGCGGCAATCGAAGTTCCAGGCCCAGCAGTTCGACGACCTCCGCGCCAGCGTCTCGACCCTGCACCAGCAGCTGAGCGCATTGAGCCGGCGCGTCGACGGGCTCGACGTGCCGTCCAGGCCGCGCGCTGCGGACACCAGGCAGCCGCGGCGTTGAGGGCGGGCCGCGGCCCGGCGCTCAGTGCAGCGCCTGGACCTGCGGCTCGAACACGTAGCCCGCGCCGCGCTCGGTGCGGATCATCTTCGGCGCCGAGGCATCGACCTCGATCTTGCGCCGCAGCCGGAGGATCTGGACGTCGATGGAGCGGTCGTAGACCTCGGCGCCGTGCAGCCGCGAGAGCTCCAGCAGCTGGTCGCGCGACAGCACGCGCTGCGGCTGCTCGCACAGCGCCAGCAGCAGGTTGAACTCGCCGTTGCTGAGCTCGACCCGCTGTCCCTCGGGCGAGGTCAGCCGGCGGGCCAGCAGGTTGAGCTCCCAGCCGGCGAAGCGATAGGCGCGGCGCTTGGTGCTGCGGCCCAACGGCACCGCATCGGCGCGCGCCTGGTAGCGGCGCAGGACCGCTCGGATGCGCGCCAGCATCTCGCGGTTGCTGAAGGGCTTGGTGACGTAGTCGTCGGCCGCGATCTCCAGGCCCATCACCCGGTCGGCCTCCTCCTGCTTGCCGGTGACGATGATGACCGGCACCTCGCTGGTGTCGCGCAGGCTGCGCGCCAGCTGCATGCCGTCCTCGCGGCCCAGCCGGAGATCGAGCAGGACCAGGTCGATCACGCTGTCCTGCAAGACCGCGTTCATCTCGGCCCCGGTCGCGACGGCCGTCACCTGGAACTCGTTTTCCGACAGGTAGTCCGACATCAGTTCGCGCAGTGCCGGATCGTCGTCGACGACAAGGATGTGGGGGGCGGCGGTATTCATGGTGCTGGGAGCGTAGTGCAATTGTTCCTACGAAAGCCTACGTGCAAATTACAACTGAAATCGATCGACCCGCAGGCGCTGGCCGAAAGCCTGGCCCGCACGCTCGGTTGCAGGTGAAACAGGCCGCCGCCGGCTGCAATGCCGCTGCAATGCGCGGGCCCCACAGTGGGGGCTCCACTCACCTGAAGGAAGCACCATGAGCAGCATCACCACCGCCGACGGCACCGAGATCTTCTACAAGGACTGGGGCAGCGGCCAGCCGATCGTCTTCAGCCACGGCTGGCCCCTGTCCAGCGATGCCTTCGAGGACCAGATGTTCTTCCTTGCCGCGCACGGCTTTCGCTGCATCGCCCACGACCGCCGGGGCCACGGCCGCTCGAGCCAGCCCTGGCAGGGCAACGACATGGACACCTACGCCGACGACCTGGCGGCGCTGGTGCAGCAGCTCGACCTGAAAGACGCGATCCACGTCGGGCACTCGACCGGCGGCGGCGAGGTCGCCCGCTACATCGGACGCCATGGCACCGGACGGGTCGCCAAGGCGGTGCTGATCGGCGCCGTGCCGCCGCTGATGGTCAAGACCGCAGGCAACCCGGGCGGCACGCCGATCGAGGCCTTCGACCAGATCCGAGCCGGCGTGCTGGCCGACCGCTCGCAGTTCTGGAAGGACCTGAGCCTGCCCTTCTATGGCTACAACCGGCCCGGCGCCAAGGTGTCGGAGGGCGTGCGCGATGCGTTCTGGCTGCAGGGCATGGCCGCCGGCATGCCGGCCTCGTACTTCTGCGTCAAGGCCTTCTCGGAAACCGACCTGACCGCGGATCTGAAGAAGTTCGACGTGCCGACGCTGATCCTGCACGGCGACGACGACCAGATCGTCCCCATCGCCGACTCCGCCCTGCTGTCCGCCGAACTCGTGAAGGGTGCGACGCTGAAGGTCTACCAGGGCGCGCCGCACGGCATGTGCACCACGCGCAAGGACGAGGTCAGCGCCGACCTGCTGGCCTTCGCCAGGGGCTGAGCCTCCTTACGCCGCCACGGGCCGCTTGGCCAGTTCGAGCTTGGCGATGGCATTGCGGTGCACCTCGTCCGGCCCGTCGACGATGCGCACGGTGCGCTGGTGCGCATAGGCCTCGGCCAGCCAGAAGTCCTGGCTGACACCGGCCGCGCCATGGGCCTGGATGGCCCAGTCGACCACCTTGCACGACATGTTGGGGGCCACCACCTTGATCATGGCGATCTCGGCACGCGCCTCCTTGTTGCCGACCGTGTCCATCTTGTAGGCGGCGTTCAGCGTCAGCAGCCGCGCCTGGTCGATCAGGCAGCGCGACTCGGCGATGCGTTCGTGCCAGACGGATTGTTCGGCCAGGGGCTTGCCGAAGGCGATGCGCGAACGAAGCCGGTCGCACATCAACTCCAGCGCGCGCTCGGCCGCGCCGATCGAACGCATGCAATGGTGGATGCGTCCCGGGCCCAGGCGGCCCTGGGCGATCTCGAAGCCGCGGCCCTCGCCCAGCAGGATGTTGCCGACCGGCACGCGCACGTTCTCCAGCAGCACCTCCATGTGGCCGTGCGGCGCGTCGTCGTAGCCGAACACCGAGAGATGCCGCAGCACGCTCACGCCGGGCGTGTCGCGCGGCACCAGCACCATCGATTGCTGCGCATGGCGCGGCGCCTCGGTGTCGGTCTTGCCCATCACGATGAAGATCTTGCAGCGCGGGCTGCCCGCGCCCGAAGAGAACCACTTGCGGCCGTTGATGACGTATTCGTCGCCTTCGCGCGTGATGGTGCACTGGATGTTGGTGGCGTCCGAGGAGGCCACGGCCGGCTCGGTCATCAGGAAGCCCGAGCGGATCTGGCCCGCGAGCAGCGGCTCGAGCCACTGGTCCTTCTGCGCCTCGGTGCCGTAGCGCTCGATGGTTTCCATGTTGCCGGTGTCGGGGGCCGAGCAATTGAACACCTCGCCCGACCACGAGACACGCCCCATCACCTCGCACAGCGGTGCGTAGTCGAGGTTCGAGATGCCGGGCACGCCGCGGTGCTCGTGCGGCAGGAACATGTTCCAGAGGCCGGCGGCGCGAGCCAGCGGCTTGAGTTCCTCTATCAGCGGCGAGACCTGCCACGCGTTGCCCTGGCGGCGAAACGCATCCATCTCTTCGTGATAGCGCGCTTCGTTGGGGTAGATGTGCTGGTCGAAGAATTGCCGCAGGCGCTGCAGCAGGTCTTGTGTCTTGGCGGAGGGTTCGGCAAACATGGTGTGTCCTTCGTTCTGGAGGGTGGCGTCCGGTCCTGGCGCCCGGTGTCCGCGATTAGAACGCGGCCGGCGCCCGGATGCGGTCACGCGTGCGACGCCGAAGCCTCGACCCCGGCGACCGGATCCGCCGCGGCGAAGCGCGGTTCGGGCTCCTGCTCGGCCTTCGCCGGCCCGAAACTGAAGCTGGCGTAGCCGTCCTGCACGGCCGCCGCCGTGTACTGGCGGTAGGCATGGAAGCCGCCGGTGAACAGCGTCAGCCCCTGCGGCTTGTCCTTCACGTTGGCGCCGACCCACCAGGTCTTGGCCTTGTTGATCAGCGAGCGCCTGGCCAGGTTGCGCACCACGCCCATCCATTCCTCTTCCGCTCGGGGGGTGGGCTCGATCGTCTGGAGGCCGTTCTTTTGCATATGGGTGATGGCCCCGGCGATCCAGTCCACGTCGTGCTCGCTGATGCGGATGATGTTGGCGAGCGCCGCCGGACCGTTGGGGCCGGTGGTCATGAAGAGGTTCGGGAACCCCTCCATCATCAGCCCCAGATAGGAACGCGCGCCCTCCTTCCACTTGTCGTTGACCTTGCGCCCGTCGCGCCCGGTCACGTCGAAGGCCATCATGGCGCCCGTGAATCCGTCGTAGCCGGTGGCGAGGATCAGCATGTCGAGCTCCACCTCGCCCGACTCGGTGCGCACGCCCTTCTCGGTGACCTCGACGATCGGATCGCTGAGGCAATCCTTCAGATGCACCGTCGGCAGGTTGTAGGTTTCGTAGTAGCTGGAGTCCAGGCAGGGCCGGCGGGCGAAGATCGGATAGCCCTTGGGCTTGAGCTTCTCGGCGGTCACCGGGTCCTTGACGATCTCGGGGATCCGGTTGCGCACGAACTCGGCCACCTGCTCGTTCGCTTCCTCGTTGAGCATCAGGTCCGAGAAGGTGCCGAGCATGGCCAGGCCGCCCTGCTTCCAGGCGTCCTCCAGCAGGGCCTGGCGCTGGGCCCGGGTCACGCTGAAGAAGGCCCGCGTCGACTGCGGCCGCGTGCCGCCGACGGCGCTGTTGCGTGCGGCCTCCCGGATCCCCGGGTAGTGCCGCTTGACCTCGGCCACGTACTCGGCGTCGAGCTCGACATTGCGCATCGGCATGGTGAAGCTCGGCGTGCGCTGGAAGACGAAGAGTTCGCCGGCCTGCGGGCCGATCTCCTGCACGATCTGGATGCCGGTCGAGCCGGTGCCGATC
This sequence comes from Variovorax davisae, assembly GCF_030316845.1. Taxonomy (GTDB): domain Bacteria; phylum Pseudomonadota; class Gammaproteobacteria; order Burkholderiales; family Burkholderiaceae_C; genus Variovorax; species Variovorax davisae. The sequence goes on along the minus strand of NZ_JASZYS010000013.1, from coordinate 117,163 downwards.
ACGCCCACCCGCTGGCCCTCGTAGCTGACCGGTTCATGCGGCCACCTGGCGGCATGCAGCAACCGGCCCTTGAAGCGTTTCACGCCGGGAATGTCGGGCTCCTTCGGGATCGACAGCGGACCGGTCGCCATGACGCAGAACGGCGCCTCCCAGGTCTCGCCCCGGTCGGTCTTGAGCACCCACAGCGCGCGCGCCGCGTCCCATCTGGCCCGGTTGACGCGGGTGTCGAACTGGAAGTGCGGCCGCAGGCTGAGCTTGTTGGCGACGAAGTCGATGTAGCGCAGCAGTTCGGGCTGGGCCGCGAACTGCTCCGACCAGGTCCATTCCTGCTCGATCTCGGGCGAGAAGGAATAGCTGTAGTCGATGCTGGGCAGGTCGACCCGTGCGCCGGGGTAGCGGTTCCAATACCAGACGCCGCCCAGGTCGCCGCCGGCCTCGAAGGCCTGCAGGCGCAGGCCCATCTCGCGAAAGCGGTAGACGGCGTACATGCCGCCGAAGCCGCCGCCGACCACGAGGACGTCGACGCGTCGCGGTCCGGGGTCGTTCTGGCCGATGGCGGCGTCGGGATTGTTCGAAGTGTCGGCGTTCATGCGCATCTCCATGCAGGTTCTGGTCAACAAATTGCAATTCGCGGGGGTCAGCCGGCGCTCCAGCCGGCCATGTTCAGGCTGCCCATCAGCACGCCGGACAGCGCGCCATCGACCAGCAGGTCGGTGCCGCTGACATAGCCGGCGTCGGGGCCGACCAGGAAAGACAGCGCATTGGCCATGTCCTCGGCCCGGGCGATACGGCGCAGCGGCACGCGGGCTTCGCGCTGTGCGCGCGACGCGGGATCTGCATAAACCGCCGCGGTGCCCGGGGTTTCGGTGACCGGGCGACAGCGCGTTGACCCGGATGCCGTCGGGCCCCCATTCGAGCGCCATCTGCCGCACCAGCATCAGCGCCGCCGCCTTGCTGGGGCTGTAGGCGGCCAGCGGCGCGGTCGGCTGGCTGCCCGAGATCGAGGTCGTGACCACCATGCTGCCCCTGGCGGCCTTGAGCAGGGGGTGGGCCGCGCGCCCCAGCAGCCAGGCGGCGCGCACGTGCAGCGCGAAGACCTGGTCCCAGTCCGCCAGCCGCGCCTCCAGCAGGGAGGCCGGGATCGCGGCGCCGGCATTGCTGACGACGGCGTCCAGGCCGCCGAAAGCGGCCGCGGCCGCGACCAGCCGCTCCGGTGCCGCCGGGTCGCTCATGTCGGCGATGAGGGCATGCACCTCGGCGCCCTCCCCGCGCAATGCCCCGGCCAGCGATTCGAGTTCGTCGCGATGCAGATCGGCCAGCACCATGCGCGCCGGCAAGCCGTGGCGCTGCAGCGAATCGCGCGCCAACCGTTCGGCCATCGCGCGCCCGATGCCGCGCGCCGCGCCGGTCAGGATGATGCGCATGCCATGAGGTTCCCGGGCCATGTCTTCGGCGCCTCGCGTCATGCGGCCAGCACCCCGCCGTCCACCGGCAGGGTGACGCCCGTGATGTAGCTGGCCATCGGCGACGCCAGGAACAGCGCCGGTTCGGCGATCTCCTCCGGCTGGCCGACGCGGCCCAGCGGCGTGCGGCGCAGGAAGCCCTGCAGGCGCTGCGGATCGGCCCGGGTGGCATCGGTCATGGCGGTCTCGATCACGCCGGGCGCGATCGCGTTGACGCGGATGCCGTCCGGCGCGAGGTCGACCGCCATCGACTGCGTCAGCATCTTCACCGCGCCCTTGGAGCCCGAGTAGCCGATGCAGCCGGCCTGCGCGATGAAGGCCGCGCCCGAGGCGATGTTGACGACGCAGCCCCGCGTCTGGCGCAGCGCCGGCAGGAAGGCATGCAGCAGGTTGAAGCCGCCCATCACGTTGACGTCGAACACGTGGCGGATCTTGCGATGCGCCTCGGGCGTGTCGATGCCTTCGCGCAGCAGGATGCCGGCGTTGTTGACCAGCACGTCCAGCGGGCCGATCTCGCGGCCGACCCGTTCGGCCAGCGCGGCGCAGGCCGGCACGTCGGTGATGTCCAGCGCGAAGGCCCAGGCGCTGCCGCCCGCGTCGGCGATCTCGCGCACGGCGGCCGCGCAATCCGCGGCGCGCAGGTCGGCCAGCAGCACGCGGGCGCCGGCGCGGGCGTAGCGCAGCGCGATGGCCCGGCCGATGCCGCCGGCGGCGCCGGTCACCAGGGCGAGCCGGCCGTGCAGCAGAAGGGGTTCGGGACGTTCATTCATGGACGGCTCCCGTGGGCGCCGCTGCGGAAGCCGGCGGGCCGCCGGCGCGGGGTTGCGCCCGCCGGGCCAGGAAGGCATTGATCTCGCCCACGATGCCGCGGCGGAACAGCATGACCACCAGCACGAAGACGGTGCCCTGGACGATCATCACCGCCTCGGCGAAGGCCGATAGCTGGTTGGCCATGGTCACCACCACCATGGCGCCCACCACCGGGCCGAGCATGGTCTGCAGGCCGCCGACGATGCCCATCAGCAGGGCTTCGCCCGAGGTGACCCAGCTCACGTCGGTGAGCGTCGCGATCTGGAACACGATGCTCTTCATGCCGCCGGCCAGCCCGGCCAGCGCCGCCGACAGCGTGAAGGCCAGCAGCTTGTAGCGGTTGACCCGGTAGCCCAGCGAGATGGCGCGCGGCTCGTTGTCGCGGATCGCGGTCAGCACCTGGCCGAAGGGCGAATGCACCACGCGCCAGATCAGCCAGAAGGCGGCCACCACCGCGACCATCACCACGTAGTAGAGCGTGAGGTTGTCCTGCAGGCTCAGCAGGCCGAGCAGCTTGCCGCGCGGCACGTTCTGGATGCCGTCCTCGCCGCCCGTGAAGGGCGAGCGCAGCGCGATGAAGTAGACCAGCTGCGCGCAGGCCAGCGTGATCATCGAGAAGGCGATGCCCGCGCGCCGGATCGCCAGCACGCCGGTGGTGGCGCCGATCGCCGCCGCCACGGCCGCACCGAAAAGCACGCCCAGCAAGGGATCGAAGCCCCAGACCTTGACGGCATGCGCCGTCGCGTAGCCGGCCGAGCCGAAGAACATGGCATGGCCGAAGGACAGCAGCCCGACGTAGCCGATCATCAGGTTCAGCGAGGCCGCGAGCAGCGCGAAGCACATCAGCTTCATCAGGAAGATCGGATAGGCCACGAACGGCGCGACGAGAAGCACCAGCGCACCGCCGGCCAGCAGGGCCGTGCGGTGGCGCTCGAAGAATGAGGATGTAGCGGTCATGTTGTCTCCTTCGAGCGGTTTCAGCGCAGGCTGCCGAACAGGCCCTGCGGGCGCACGGCCAGCACGATCAGCATCACCACGAACACCACCATCCCGGCGCCGTCCGGATACACCAGCTTGGTGATGCCCTCGAGCACGCCCAGGCCGAAGCCGGCCACGATGGCGCCCATGATCGAGCCCATGCCGCCGATCACGACCACCGCGAAGACGACGATGATCAGCTGCGAGCCCATGAGCGGATTGACCTGGTAGATGGGCGCGGCCATCACGCCGCTGAAGCCCGCCAGCGCCACGCCCAGGCCGTAGGTCAGCATCAGCATGCGCGGCACGCGCACGCCGAAGGTCCGCACCAGGTTCGGGTTCTCGGTGGCGGCGCGCAGGTAGGAGCCCAGCTTGGTCCGCTCGATGACGAACCAGGTCAGGATGCACATGCCCATCGAGGTGGCGATCACCCACAGCCGGTACCAGGGGAAGAAGGCCATCGGCGTGTCCAGCCCGCCCGCGATCGGGTTCGGATAGGGCTGGCCGGTGGCGCCGAACTTGTAGCGGAACACGCCTTCCAGGATCAGCGCGAAGCCGAAGGTCAGCAGCAGCGCGTAGACATGGTCGATGTGATAGAGCCGGCGCAGCAGCGTGCGCTCCAGCGCCACGCCGCTCAGGCCCACCACCAGCGGCGCCAGCACCAGCGCCCACCAGTAGTTCAGGCCCAGGTACTCCAGCAGGCCCCAGGCCACGAAAGCGCCGAGCATGTACTGCGCGCCATGCGCGAAATTCACCACCCGCAGCAGCCCGAAGATGATCGCCAGGCCCAGGCTCATCAACGCATAGAGCGAGCCGTTGATCATGCCCACCAGCACCTGGCCGGCGATGGCGGCCAGGGGAAATCCAAACAGGGTGTCCAGCATAGGATGTCTCTTTGTCTTTTCGTGGTTCGCCTCAGACGCCCAGCAGCGCCTCGATGCGCGCGTGGTCGCTGGCCAGCGTCCGGCGGTCGAAATGCTCGGCCACCCGGCCCTCCTCGATCACGTAGAAGCGGTCGCCGACCCCCGAGGCGAAGCGGAAGTTCTGCTCCACCATCAGGATCGTGAAGCCGCGCTGGCGCAGGATGCCGATGGCCTCGCCGATCTTCTCGATGATCACCGGCGCCAGGCCCTCGGTGGGCTCGTCCAAAAGCAGCAGCTTGGCGCCGGTGCGCAGGATGCGGGCGATCGCCAGCATCTGCTGCTCGCCGCCCGACAGCCGCGTGCCGGGGCTCTTGCGGCGCAGCTTGAGGTTGGGGAAGAGCGTGTAGATCTCGTCGATGGTCATGCCGCCGGGCATCAGCACCGGGGGCAGCAGCAGGTTCTCTTCCACGTCCAGGCTGGCGAAGATGCCGCGCTCTTCGGGACAGTAGGCGACGCCCAGGCGGGCGATGTCCTCGGGCGCCATGCCCTGGGTCGGGCGGCCGTCGATCGCGATGTGGCCCCGGCGCTTGGCCAGCAGCCCCACCACCGCGCGCAGCGTGGTGGTCTTGCCGGCGCCGTTGCGCCCCAGCAGGCACACCGCCTCCCCCGGCTGCACCACGAAGTCGATGCCGTGCAGCGCCTGCGTCTCGCCGTAGAACCCGGTGAGGCCGCGGACCTCCAGGCAGGGTACGTTCTGCTCAGGCATGGGCCCCTCCCACGTAGGCTTCGCGCACCCGCGCGTCGTTCGAGACTTCGTCGTAGCTGCCCTCGGCCAGCACCTCGCCGGCCTGCAGCACCGTGATGCGGTCGCAGAGTTCGGCCACGACCTTCATGTTGTGTTCCACCATCAGCACCGTGCGCTCCCTGGCCACCTGCGCGATCAGGCGCGTCACCGGTCCGATGTCCTCGTGGCCCAGGCCGGCGATCGGCTCGTCGAGCAGGATCAGTTCGGGTTCCAGCGCCAGCGTGGTCGCCAGCTCCAGGGCCCGCTTGCGGCCGTAGGACAGGTCGGCAGCTGAAAAGTCCGCGTAGGGCTCGAGGTTGACCGCGGCCAGCAGCTCGCGCGCGCGCCCGGTGTGGCGCTCCAGCACCCGCGCGCTGCGCCAGAAGGCGAAGGTGCCGCCGGCCTTGCGCTGCAGCGCCACCCGCACGTTGTCCAGCACGCTCATCTGGCCGAACACCGCCGAGATCTGGAAGGAGCGCACCATGCCGCCGATCGCCACGCTGGCCGGGTCGCTCTTCGTGATGTCGCGCTCGTTGTAGTAGATGCGTCCGGCGCTGGCCGGGATGAAGGTGGTCAGCAGGTTGAAGCAGGTGGTCTTGCCGGCGCCGTTGGGGCCGATCAGGGCGTGGATGCTGTGGCGCCGGATGTTCAGCGACACGTTCTTCACGGCATGGAAGCCGAGGAACTCCTTGCTGAGCCCTTCGGTGCGAAGGATGCAGTCGCTCGCGCGCGCGGGGTTCGTCACGCCAGGCTCCGATCGTCGAACAGCACCTCGGGCAGGCCGCGCACGCCCAGCCCGTGGAAGGCGAACAGCGCGCCGGCATCCGGATGGTCGCTGCGCAGCAGGTTGCCGGTGTTGCGGATGCTGGTCAGGTACAGCACGTCCAGGTCCGGCCCGCCGAAGCAGGGACAGGTCGGGAACGGCGTGGGCACGTCGATCAGCGTGAGCAGCTGGCCGTCGGGCTGGAAGCGGCCCAGCTTGCCGCACTGGACCAGCGCGATCCACAGGCAGCCTTCGGCGTCCACCGTGGCACCGTCGGGCGCCGAGCCGTGCGCCCGCGTGCTGAAGAGCGTGCGGCGCGGACCGACCGCCCCGGTGGCCGGGTCGTAGTCGACCACGCTGACGTCGCCGCTCAGGCTGTCGGCGTGATAGAGCCGGCGGCCGTCGGGGCTGAAGCAGGTGGCATTGGCCAGCGCGATGCCGTCGAACAGCGGCGTCGCGCTGCCGTCGGCTTCCAGCCGGTAGTAGCCGCCATCGGTGTCGTGCCGGCCCATCACCATCGAGCCGGCGACGAAGCGGCCCTGCCGGTCGGTGCGGCCGTCGTTCATGCGCATGGCCGGGCCCTTGTGGCGCACCTCGGCCAAGCGCCGCACGGCGCCCGTCGTCAGGTCCATCAGGTGGAAGCCGTCCTCGAGCGCCAGCACCAGCCGGCCGCTGCGGGTCAGCGCGATCGAGCCGACGTCGCTTGGCGTGCGCCACTCGCTGTACCGGCCCTGCGACCTGCGCCGCACCAGCCTGGCCTTGGCATCGACCCAGTACAGGGACTGGTCGCGCGCATCCCACAGCGGGCATTCGCCCAGCCGGTCGCGCGTGTCGCCGATGATCTCGTGTCGTACGCTCATGTGGCCCCCTGCCCGCTCGTGCTCACTTCTTGACGAAATCGCAGCCGCCTTCGGACAGCGGACGGAACACCTTCTCGGCGGGCATGGCGGCGCCCACCGTGTAGAAGTCGTTCTTGCCCTTGGACTGCGCCGGGCTCTTCACCTCGACCGGATAGACCGGGCGCATCACCTGGCCGTCCTCGCGGATCTTCACGTCCTTGGACATGAAGTCGTTCACCGGCGTGGCCTTCATCTTCTCGACCACCGCCGGGCCGGCGTCGCTGCCGGCCGCCTGCACGCTCTTCAGGTAGTGCGTCACGGCGCTGTAGACGCCGGCCATGATGTAGGTCGGCACCACCCCGTTGTTGCGCTCCATGAAGCGCTTGCTCCAGGCCCGCGAGGCCTCGTCGCGGTCCCAGTAGAAGGGCACGGTGATGTTCAGGCCCTGCGCGGTCTCCAGGCCCATCGCGGCGACGCTGTTGATCGTCATGCCGAACACGCTCACGCTCTGGCCGCCCTTGGTGATGCGGAACTCGGCCGCCTGCTTGAGCGAGTTGGACAGGTCCAGGCCCGCGTTCAGGATCACGATCGCCTTGGCGCCGCTCGACTGCGCCTGCAGCAGGTAGGACGAGAAGTCGGTGGTGCCCAGCGGATGCTTGACCGAGCCCACCACCTTGCCGCCGGCCTGCTCGATGAAGCGCGTGGCCTCGGTCTGCAGCGCCGCGCCGAAGGCGTAGTCCACGGTCACGAAGAAGAAGGTCTTGATGCCCTTGTCGATCAGCGTCTGCACGCCGGCCTTGGGCAGCGAGTAGGTATCGACCAGGAACTGGAAGGCCATCGGCGAGCAGGCCTTGCCGGTGAGGTCGGAGGTGACGGTGCCGGCGATCAGGTAGGGCTTCTGCTTTTCCTTCATCAGGGTCTGCACGCCCAGCGCGATCGACGAGGCCGAGCCGCCGACGATCGCGTCCACCTTGTCCGCCTCCAGCCATTTGCGCGCGGCGTTGAGGCCGACGTCGGGCTTGTTCTGGTCGTCCATGGTCAGGAGCTCGACCGGCTTGCCGTTGACCTTGCCGCCGAAGTCCTCGATGGCCATCTTGGCGGCCAGCACGGAGCCGGGGCCGCCGTTGCCCGAATACGGGCCGCTCAGGTCGCCCATCAGGCCGATGCGCACCACGTCGTCCGAGATCTGGGCCTGGGCCAGGCCGGCGATCGCGGCCAGGCCGGCCGTGGCGAGCACGGCGCGCAAGGCCGCGAGGGAGTGCCGAAAATTCTTCATTGCTGTGTCTCCTGCTGTCGTTGGTGAAGGCTTGGCCGGGGTATCAGGCGCGGCCCGAAGGCAGCGCCAGGATCTGCTTGGCAAGGATGTTGCGCTGGATCTCGTTCGAGCCGCCGAAGATGGCGGGCATGCGCGAGTCCAGGTACTGGTTCATGACGTCGGCCGCGATGCCGCCGATGACCACGTCGTCGACCTGGCCGCCATGGTCGCCCGCGAGCTGCACCAGTTCGTCCGTGATCCGCTGGTAGGTCTCGGTGCCCCAGACCTTGAGGTAGGACACCTCCGGCCCGAGCTCCTCGCCGCCGCGCAGCCGCCCCATGAAGAGCTCGAACGCGGCCTTGAGGTCGCGCACGTCCAGCACCAGCTGCGCATAGCGGTCGCGGAAGTCGCCCGCGGCAAGCGCGTTCGTGGCCTCGGCCAGCCGGTCGAGCTGGGCCAGGGCATATTCGCACTGGCGCGGCGTGCCGAAGAAGATCCGCTCCTCGCGCAGGAAGGAGTTGGCCACGCTCCAGCCGTCGTCGATGCGGCCGACGACGTTCGAGACCGGCACCCGGACGTTGTCGAAGAAGACCTCGCTGAACTCGCCCTCGCCCTTGAGGTTGACGATCGGCCGCACCTTCACGCCCGGTGTCTTGAGGTCGATCAGCAGGAAGGTGATGCCGCGCTGCTTGGCGCCGTCGACCTTGCTGGTGCGCACCAGCGCGAACATCCAGTCCGCCCCCGGACCGAGCGTGGTCCAGGTCTTCTGGCCGTTGACCACGAGAAAGTCGCCGTCGCGCTCGGCGCGGGTGCGCAGGCTGGCCAGGTCGGAGCCCGCGTTGGGTTCGGAATAGCCCTGGCACCACATGATCTCGCCGCTCAGCACGCGCGGCAGGTGGTAGTCGATCTGGGCCGGCGTGCCGTGCATCAGCAGCAGCTTGCCGATGGCCAGGCCGTGGTCCGGAATGCGCGCGCAGCCATGGCGGGCGATCTCCTCGGCGTAGATCACCTGCTTGGTCGCCGACAGGCCCATGCCGCCGGCCGTCTTGGGCCAGGCGGGCGCCAGCCAGCCCTTCTTAGACAACGCCTGGTACCAGTCGGAGATGTCTTCGTAGTAGGCCCGCTTCTTCATGAAGCGCTTCCCGGGCGGGTAGTTGGCCGCGATCCAGGTCGCCAGCACGCGACGGAACTCGTCGTCGGGCAGCTCGGCCACGTCGACGTCGTCGGGCACCACCAGGGGCGAGTTGTCGGACTGGCGCACGCGGCCACTCTTCATCAGCTGGTCCAGGAAGCGGGCCCGCTGCCACAGCGGATTGCCGAGCCAGGCCGACAGCGCCAGCGCCCGCTTCAGGCTGAGGCCGATGTCGGTTTCGTCGGCGATGCCCATGCCCCCGTGCAGCTGGATGGCGGTCTTCGCCACGCCCAGCGCCGTGGCGCCGGCGCGTGCACGCGCCGCGCGGACCGACTGAATGCGGGTGGATTCGTCGGCCGGACGCGTCCAGTCCAGCAGGGCGTTCTCGGCCGAGGCGCGCGCCAGCTGGCAGTGCATCCACATGTCGACCATGCGGTGCTGCAGCGCCTGGAACGACGCGATCGGCTTGCCGAACTGGACCCGCTGCGAGGTGTAGGCCACCGTGGCTTCCAGCGCGCGTTCGGCCACGCCGACGAGTTCGAAGGCGCTGGCCAGCCGGGCCAGTTCGATCGCCTGCGCGACGGCATCGCGCACCTCAGAACCGCTTGCCAGCCGGGCGTCGGCCGGGAGCACCAGGCCCTCGACATCCACTTCGCCGAAGTTCAGTCCGTCGACGGTGCGTGTCGTGCGGATCGCGGTCGGCTGCGTGACCCAGAACAGCGCCGGGTTGCCGTCTTCCAGCGCGTAGACGAGGAAGCCGTCGGCCGCGTCGGCCAGCGGCACGAAGCGCTTGGCCGCCCCTTCCAGCCGCCAGCCCTCGCCGCTGCACGCGGCGCGCATCCGGACCTCGTCGATGTCCAGCGCGCCGGCGGATTCCTGCCAGGCCAGCGCCGCCAGCGTGCGGCCGGCCAGCACCTGTTCGAGCAGCGCACGGGCCGGCGCGGAATCGGCGGCGAGCGGCACCAGCGCCTGCACCACCATCAGGCCGCAGGCCACGAAGGGCTCCGGTGCCAGGCCGCGCCCCAGTTCGCTGGCGATCAGCATCGCCTCGGCCGCGCCGAGGCCGTGGCCGCCGAGCGCTTCGGGCACCAGCACGCCGCTCCAGCCCGCCTCCGCCATCTCGCGCCAGATGCCGCGGTCGAAGGGGATGGCCTGGTCGCGCAGGCGGCGCACGCGGGCCGGGGCCGGATGTCTTTCATGGAAGGCCTGCACGCTGTCGCGCAGCATCGTCTGGGTTTCGTCGAGATGGGTCATGGGTGGGGAGCCTTGGGTGCCGCGCGGAAGGTCGCGCGCTTCAGTCGGCGGCGCCGCTGGGCGCCACGTCGGTCGGAAGCTGGTGGGATCTGAACTGTTCGCGCAACTTGAGCTTCTGCAGCTTGCCGGTGGCGGTATGGGGCAGCGCGTCCACGAAGACGACGTCGTCGGGCATCCACCACTTGGCGACCTTGTCCGCCATGAAGGCCAGGATGTCCTCGCGCGTGGGCTGCGCGCCGGGCTTGGGCACGACCAGCAGCAGCGGGCGCTCCTGCCAGCGCGAATGGGCGACGCCGATCACGGCGGCCTCCTGCACCCCGGGGTGCGCCATGGCCGCGTTCTCGAGGTCGATCGACGAGATCCATTCGCCGCCGGACTTGATGACGTCCTTCGAGCGGTCGGTGATCTGCACGAAGCCGTCGGCGTCGAGCGTGGCGACGTCGCCGGTCGGGAACCAGCCCGCGGCATCGGTGGCGTCGCCGTCGCCGCGGTAGTAGCCCGAAGCGACCCAGGGCCCGCGCGCCTTCAGGTCGCCGAAGGCCTTGCCGTCGTGCGGCAGCGGCTGGCCGTCCTCGCCGAAGATCTCGATCTCGACGCCGTAGATGGCGCGGCCCTGCTTGGCCTGCACGTCGTAGCGCTGCGGCAGCGCCAGGTCGCGGTGCTTGTCGAGCAGGGTGCCGATGGTCGCCAGCGGGCTGGTCTCGGACATGCCCCAGGCATGGATCACGTAGGCGCCGAACAGCTCCTCGAACTTCTGGATCATGGCGCGCGGCGCCGCCGATCCGCCGACGATCAGCCGTTCGAGCGCGATCTCGGACAGGTCGAGCGAGGCGCGATGACGCTCGATGTAGTCGAACAGGCCCAGCCACACGGTGGGCACGCCGAGCGAGAAATTGCAGCGCTCCTCGCGCAGCAGGCGATAGATGTTCTCGCCCGACAGGTGCGGCCCGGGCAGCACCAGCTTGGCGCCGCACATCGCGCCCGCATAGGGCACGCCCCAGGCGTTGACATGGAACAGCGGCACCACCAGCAGCACGCTGTCGCGCGCCGAAATGGCCAGGCCGTCGGCCGCGCAGGCGGTGAAGGAATGCAGCACCGTCGAGCGGTGGCTGTAGAGCACGCCCTTCGGGTTGCCGGTGGTGCCCGAGGTGTAGCAGAGCGACGAGGCGGTGTTCTCGTCGAACACCGGCCATTCGAGTTCCGGCGACGCGTCGGCCAGCAGTTCCTCGTAGCACAGCAGGTTGGGCAGCTTCACGTCCGGCATCTGCGAACGCTCGCAGAGCGCGACGAAGCCCTTCACGCGGCCCAAGTGCGGCGCCAGTTCGGCCAGCGTCGCGGCGAAAGTGATGTCGAAGAAGACATAGCCGTCCTCGGCATGGTCGACGATGTAGGCGATCTGCTCCGGAAAAAGCCGCGGGTTGACCGTGTGCAGGATGGCCTGCATGCCCGAGACGCCGAAGTACAGCTCCAGGTGGCGGTGCGTGTTCCAGGCCAGGGTGGCGACCCGGTCGCCCGCGGCCACACCCAGCTGCGCCAGGGCATTGGCCAGGCGCTTGGCGCGCTGCTGCACCTCGCGCCAGTTGCTGCGGTGGGTGCTGCCGTCCGGCATGTGACTGACGATCTCGCGCTCGCCGTGGAAGGCCGCGGCATGGTCGATGAGTCCGGACAGCAGCAAGGGGTGCTGTTGCATCAGGCCGTTCATGAAGTCTCCTGGGTCGGTTCAGTGGTAGCTGCGGCCGCCGTCGACCGCCAGCACGATGCCGGTGACGAAGGACGATTCGGCGCTGCTCAGGTAGAGCGCCGCCAGCGCGATCTCGTGCGGCTCGCCGATGCGGCCCAGCGCGTAGCGCGGGCCGACCTGCTCGCGCAGTTGCTCGGGGCTGTAGCCGCCGCGCACCATGGGCGTGTCGACCGCGCCCGGGCAGACGGTGTTGACCCGCACCTGCGGCGCCCATTCCATGGCGAGCGAGCGGGTGAGCGAGATCACCCCGGCCTTCGAGGCTGCGTAGGCGCTGCGCTGCTTGAAGGGCGCCAGGCCCTGGCCCGAGGCGAAGTTGACGATGGTGCCGGCGCCGGCCGCGCGCAGCTGCGGCAGGCAGGCGCGGCAGACGATGAAGCTGCCGGTGAGGTTCACCTCCAGCACCCGTTTCCAATCCGCCAGGCTCACCTGGTCGGCCCAGTCGGTGTTCGCGATGCCGGCGGCGTTGACCAGGCCGTCGAGGCCGCCGAAGGCGTCGGCGGCCTGGGCCACCGCGCGTTCGACGGCATCGGGGTCGGTCACGTCGGCTTCCAGGCAGAGCGCCTCGCCGGGCAACTCGGTCGGCCGCTTCCGGTCCAGCGCCGCGAGGCGCGCCCCGGCGCGCAGGAAGAGTTCGGCCACCGAGCGGCCGATCCCGGAGGCGGCGCCGGTGACGAGGATGCGCCGGCCGGCGAGGCGGCCCTCGACCTGCAGCTCGGCGGGCGCCAGGGGTGCGTGTGCTTGCATGGTCTCAATCCGACTTGATGTTCTTGGCCCGGATCACCGGGCCCCAGCGTTCGGCCTCCGACTTCAGGTAGGCGGCGAATTCGGCCTGGGTCATGGGCAGCGGCTCGACGCCCGCGCGGTCGATGGCTTCGCGCATGTCCGGCGTGTCCAGCACCGCCCGGATGTCGGCATGGAGCCGGGTCTGGACCGGCTTCGGCGTGCCCTCGGGCACCAGCACGCCGAACCAGCTCGCGGTCGCGAAATGGGCCAGCTCGGGCACGCCCGATTGCGCGATCGGCTTGAGATCTGGCGCCAGGGTCGACGGCTTCAGCGAGCTGATGCCGAGCGCCTTGAGCTTGCCGGCCTTGACGAAGGCGAGCGCCGCCTTCGAATCGAACATGCCCTGCACCTGGCCGCCGATCAGGTCGTTCAGGCCCGGCCCGTTGCCCTTGTACGGCACATGCACGATCGTGGCGCCGATCTGCGAGGCGAACAGTTCGGCGCCGATGTGCGGGCTCGAGCCGTTGCCCGACGAGGCGAAGCTGAAGGGCTTGCCCGAGCTCCGGATGTACTTCACCAGCGACGGCACGTCGTCGGCCGGCACCGAGGGGTGGACGAACAGGATGGCCGGCGCGACCGCGATCATCGCCAGCGGCTCCAGCGCGCTCTGCTTGTAAGGCAGGTTGGCCATCATGAACGGGTTGGTGGTGAAGCCGAAGCTGGTCACCAGCAGGGTCCGGCCGTCCGCCGGCGCACGGGCCGCGGCCGCCGTGCCGATGACCGTGCCGCCGCCCGCGCGGTTGTCCACGATCACCGGCTGGCCCCAGCGCTCGGCCAGGCGCTGGCCCAGCGCGCGGGCCAGGTTGTCGGTCAGCCCGCCGGCTGCGTAGGGCACGATCAGTGTGACGGGTCCGCCGGGAAACGGCGGGGTCTGCGCCATCGCGGGCAGCGCCGCCAGCGCGGCGGCAGCTCCCAATGCGGTCACCGCGGCCCTGCGCCGGAAATGACTTGCCGGCCGGTCAGTGACGAAGGCGATGACGGTGGAAAGCAGGGTTCTCATGGGTCAGGCCTTGGCTGGGCGCGCTTCGGCCAGCAGGCCGTGCAGCGCCATGTCGAGGAACTGGCGCATCACCTCGGTGACGCCCAGTCGGCCATCGGGCCGGTGCCAGTTGGTCATCTGGTTCAGGCCGGACAGCAGGAAGCGGCCCGCGATGGCGGGATCGATGGCGCGCACCTCGCCGCTGGCGATGCCCTCCGAGATGCACTGCCGCAACAGGCTCTCGTAGCGGTCGCGCAGCGCGATCGCGGCCAGGTGCTGCCCTCCCCGGGCGCCTTCGCGGAAGGCCCGGGAGCCGGCGATCCACCGATCGCGCGCCAGGTCGAACACGTCCGCCGAAGATTGCATGAAGGCGCGGATGCGCGCCGTCGGCGAATCCGCGGCGGCCACGGCGGCCGAGACGTCGTCCACCAGGGACTGCATCGACTCCAGCACCACCCGCTCGTACAGCGCCTCCTTGTTCGGGAAGTAGTAGTAGAGCGCGGCCTTGGTGATGTCCGCGACTTCCGCGATGTCCCGCATCGACGTGCGCTCGTAGCCGTCGCGCGCGAACAGGCGCCGCGCGATGGCCAGCAGCTGGTTCTCGCGCGTGTCCGGTGCAACGCCCGCCCCCGCCCGGGTGGGTGGCGATGCAGCGGTTCGGCGTTGGGACATGGCGATGGTGGCAATGTGGAGGAAGCGACCGGCTCAGCGCCCGGTGAAGACCGGCTTGCGCTTCTCGAAGAAGGCGCGCTGCGCTTCCTTGGTGTCTTCGGTCTTCGACAGCGCCACCGTGTTGCCCTGCTCGTAGCGGTAGGCGTCGCGCGGCGGCATCGTCAGCGTCATGCGCGCGGCTTCCTTGGCCAGGCGCACCGCGATCGGGCTCTTGGAGGCGATCTCGCGCGCGATGCCCATCGCATAGGGCATCAGCTCGGCAGCCGGCAGGCAGGCTTCGACCAGGCCGAGCCGGTACAGCTCCTGCGCCGGCACCTGCATGCCCGTGTAGAACATGCGGCGCGCCCGCGACTGGCTGAAGAACTTCTGCAGGAAGGTGACGCCGCCGGCCAGGCCGACGTTGATCTCGGGCATGGAGACATAGGCGTCCTCCGAAGCGACCCAGATGTCCGATCCCATCACCAGGCCGAAGCCGGCGCCGAGCGCGGCGCCGTTGATGGCGGCGATCACCGGCTTGGAACATTCGACCACCGCGTAGTAGGACTCGCGCACCAGCCGGTTGTGGCGGCCATAGGCGCCCGGCGTGGCCGCCAGGTTGGGCCGCTCGCGGATGTCGGCGCCGGCCGAGAACAGCTTGCCGCTGCCGGTCAGGACGATGGCGGCGACCTCGTCCATGTCGCTGAGGGTGTCGAACACCTCGGTGATCTCCGCCCGCATCTCGGCGTTCTGGGCATTGACCGGCGGGCGGTTCAGCGTGACGACGGCGATGCCGTCCTCGATCGCCAGGGTGAGTGTCTTGAGGTCCATCATGCGAGTTCTCTCGGGTTGGGGTTGACAGGGGCTTGGCGCATGGAGATCAGGGCATCCAGGCACACGCCCCCCTGGGGCTTGACGACGAAGGGATTGATGTCGATGCCGGCCAGGTGGTCGGCATGGCGCAGCGCGAATTCCGACAGCCGGCTGAGCGCGTCGGCCAGCGCCTGGGTGTCGAAGGCCGGCCCGCCGCGCCAGCCCTTCAGCAGGGCCGACGAACGCACCGCGTCGACCAGCGACATCGCCTGTGCGGGCGTGAGCGGCGCGGAGGCGAAGGCCACGTCCTTGAACAGCTCGACGGCCGTGCCGCCGAGGCCGAACATGACCATCGGGCCGAACACCGGATCCATGTGGACGCCGATGATGGTCTCCACGCCGCCGCGCACCATCGGCGCGATCAGCACGCCGTCGATGCGGGCCTGCGGCGCACGCTCGGCGGCCCGGGCCATCAGGGTGTCGTAGGCGGCCGCGACCGCGGCGGCATCCGCCAGGCCCACGAGCACGCCGCCGACCTCGGTCTTGTGCGGGATGTCGGCGGAGACGATCTTCGCGACCACCGGGTAGCCCATGCCGTCCGCGGCACGCGCGGCCGACGCGGCGCTGGTGCAGGTCTGCTCGGGCAGCACGGGGATGCCGGCCGCGCCCAGCAGCGCCTTGGCCTCGGCCTCGGTCGCGGCCTGCGGCAGGGGCAGCGAGCCGCCGGCGGCGGCGCTGTCGCTGCGCATCCCGCGTCGCAGTCTGGCCATCCGCGCCGCACCGGCGACCGCGCGCACCGCGCGCGACGGATCGGCGAAGACGGCCACGCCCGCCGCCTCGAGCCGCTCGGTCACGCCCTGTTCGGACAGCATCACCAGCACCAGCGGCCGGTCCGGATGCGCGGCCCGGATCTCGATCATCCGTTGCTCCGTGGACGCGAAGCGCGACGGCGACAGGCCGACATGGGCCAGGTAGGCGAACAGGGTGCCGAAGGGCGAGCCGGGCAGCAGCATCGCGTCGAGCACGCGGGCCACGCCGTCGGGCACCGCGGTGACCTGGGCAGTGGTGTCGTAGGGATTGGCCGGCACCGCGAAGGGCAGCAGTTCGCGCAGGGACTCAGCCGACGCGTCGGCGAGCGGCGGCAGCGCCATGCCGAGTTCGGACGCGTCGTCCGCCATCAGGATGCCGATGCCGCCCGAGCCGGTCATGATGCCGATGCGCTCGTTGGCCGGCAGCTGGCCGGTGACGGCGCACAGGTGCGCGATGTCGAGCATCTCCTCGATCGAGGCCGCGCGGTGCGCGCCGCATTCGGCGAAGACGGCGTCGTAGATCGCGTCGTTGCCGGCCAGCGAGCCGGTGTGCGTCGCGGCCGCGGCGGCGCCGACCTCGGTGCGGCCGATCTTCATGATCACCACCGGCTTGCCGGCGGCCGCCGCCTTGCGCAGCGCCGCGCGCAGCCGGTCGCCGTCCTTGCAGGCCTCCAGCGCGGCGCAGATCACGCGCGTGTCGGCGTCGTCGGCCAGGTAGTCGATGCATTCGGCCACGTCCACGTCGGCCTCGTTGCCGGTCGCGATCACGCGGCTCAGCCCGATGCCGCGCAAGGTCGCCATGCCGTAGGCGGCCGAGCCGAAGGCACCGCTCTGCGTGGCCATGCCGATGACGCCGGGTTGGGGCCGCAGGCCGTTCAGGGCGGTGGAGAAGGTGGCGTAGAACTTCGCCGACGGATTGAGCAGGCCGAGCGCATTGGGGCCGACCATGCGCATGCCCGCGTCGCGGCAGATGCGCACCAGCCGGGCCTGCAGTTCGGCGCCCGCCGCATCGGCCTCGGCGAAGCCGGCGGTGAAGACCTGCACCACCTTCACGCCCTTGCGGGCGCAGTCCTGCAGCGCGGCCTCGACGCCCGGCACGGGCACCGCGACGATGGCATGGTCGACCGCGCCGGGCACCTCGGCCAGGCTGGCGAAGGCGGGCAGGCCCTGGATCTCGGCGGCGCCGCTGCGGTTGACGGGGTAGAGCGCGCCGGCGAAGCCCGCCTCGACCAGGAAGCGAAGCGGCCGCCCGCCGATGCGCTCGGGGTCGGACGAGGCGCCGATGATGGCCACCGACGACGGGAAGAAGAGAGGATGGAGCGAATGCATGATGGTCAGAGGAAGGCGTGCGTCACGCCGCCGTCGATCAGCATCGATTCGCCGGTCATGAAGCCGCTGTCGTCGCCGGCCAGGAACACCGCGGCATTGGCGATGTCCTCGACCTGGCCCAGGCGTCCGACCGGCGTGCGCGCGATGCGCTTCGCCATGCCGGCTTCGTCGACGTTGATGCTCACGCCCTCGGTCATGATGGTGCCGGGCGCGATGGCGTTGACGCGGATCTTCTTCGGCCCGAGTTCGACCGCCGAGGCCCGCGTCAGGCCCAGCACGCCAGCCTTGACGCCGCAATAGATGAAGCCGTTGGGCATGCCGAGGAAGCCGGCCGCCGAGGCGATGTTGATGATCGAGCCGCCACGGCCCTTGGCCATCAGGCCCGCCGCGACCTGCGTGCCCCAGACCACCGACTTGAAGCCGGTCGCGACCATGCGGTCGAGCACCTCTGGCGTGATCGCGTCGATCGGGCCGTAGCGCACCCAGATGGCGTTGTTGACCAGCACGTCGAGCCGGCCGTATGCACTTTCGAGCATGTCGACCGCCGACTCGAAGGTGGCACGCTCGGCCACGTTGCCGGCACAGGCCACGGCCTGCCCGCCCTGCTCGCGGATCGCCTGCGCGGCGCGCTCGGCATTCTCGGCCTTGATGTCGAGCACCGCGACGATCGCGCCCTCGGCGGCGAAGCGCTCGCAGATGGCGCGCCCGATGCCTTGGGCGCCGCCCGTCACCAGGGCCACCTTGCCTTCCATGCGTGATTCCATGCTTGTCTTCCGTGCTCTGTGTGTGGAAAATTCTACCGGCCGGTTAGTAAGTTGATGAAGCCCCTTTTGATCAGGAGATACCCTATGGACAGTCACCAGATGTACGCCAGCGTGGTCGCGCTGATGGACCGCGAGGCGATCCGCGAATGCATGTTTCGCTATTGCCGCGGCATCGACCGCCAGGACGAAGCGGCCCTGCGCAGTGCCTACTGGCCGGACGCCACCGACCGCCACGGGCCCTACCAGGGCAGCGCGGCGGGTTTCATCGACTGGGCGCTGGAGAAGCTGCGCACCCAGGGCGAGCGTTCGGTGCACAACGTCGCCAACCTGTCGATCACCCTGCGCGGCAACCAGGCCGCGGTGGAGACCTACTTCACGGCGCTGCAGCGCGACCGCGATGCCCAGGGCACGGCGCGCGAGGTCTTCCTGGCCGGCCGCTACCTCGACCGCTTCGAGAAGCGCGGCGAGGAGTGGCGCATCGCGCAACGCACGGTGGTGTACGACTGGGTGCGGCCGCTGGGCACGCCCGAGGGCGCCGAGGCGGAGCGCTTCGGTCCGCGGCAGCCGATCGGTGGCGTGCGGGGCGACGATCCGGTCCATGCGCTGCTGGCTGCCATGCAGCAACCAGGCAGCCAGGACGAACCCGGGTCAGCGAGAGCGCTCTGAACGCCTCAGGGCTTGGGCGTTGCCTTGCGGCTCGCGGCCTTCGCGCCCTTGGCCGACGGCGGCGCCTTCATGCCGACCAGGATGATGTCGAGATACTGCTCGATCACCTGGCGCGGCTTCAGCCGCCCGTCCGGCTTGATCCAGCGCGTCATCTGGTTGAGCGTCGACAGCAGCAGGCGCCCCGCCGTCGCCGCGTCGACCTCGCGAAACTCGCCCGCGGCCACGCCGCTGGCGATGCAGGCGCGCAGCAGCTTCTCGAACCTGTCGCGCCGGCCGACCGCCGCTTCGCGGATCTGCGGCCCCATGCTGGACCAGAAGACGTTGGAGCCGGCGATCCAGGCGTCGGGCGCTTCCGCGAAGACGTCGGCCGCGGTCAGCATGAAGGCGCGCACCTGCTCGGTCGCGCCATCGGCCCGCTCCACCGCGTCGCTCACGCGGTCGATCAATGCCTGGAGGTTGTCGACCACGATCTGCTCGTAGAGCGCTTCCTTGTTGGGGAAGTGGTAGTAGAGCGCGGCCTTGGTGATGTGGGCTTGCTCGGCGATGTCGCGCAGCGAGGTGCCGGCGTAGCCGTGGGTGGCGAAGAGGCGGGATGCGATCTCGATCAGCTGGGTCGGGCGGTCCTCGACCGTGGCGCTTGCGCCCGCCTTCGTCCGTGCTGCTCTGTCGGTTGCCATCCATGCCCTCGTTGATGGCCGTGAATATACTTCATGGCCCCGCGCCTGCTACTCCAGTTTCATGCCGGCACTCTTCACCAGAGGCCCCCACTTCTCCCGTTCGGTGCGCGCGAAGCGCGCCAGGCTGTCGGGCGATCCGCCGGCGGCTTCGTGGCCCAGTTCCAGGAGACGCTGCCGCGCTTCCGGCAGCGCCAGGATCTTGGCGATCTCGGCATTCAGCTTCTGGACGATGGCGGCGGGCGTCCCATGCGGCGCATAGAGCCCGTTCCAGGCGATGACCTGGAAGCCCTCCAGCCCCTCGCCGGCCACCGGCGGCGTGCCCGGCAGCAGGGCCGAGTCCTTGAGCGAGGTCACCGCCAGCGCCTTCAGCTTGCCGCTGGCGACGAAGGGCCGTGCCGCGCTCGCCGTGTCGATGGCGACCAGCACCTGCCCGCCCATGAGATCGGTCATGGAGGTGCCGGACCCCTTGTAGGGCACGGAGCGCATGACGATGCCGCTCTGTTTCTGGATCAGTTCCTGCACCAGCCGCGACGTCGTGCTCGGCAGGCCGACGTTGACCGCATCGGGCCGCGCCTTGGCGTCCGCCAGCAGGTCGGCCATGTTCTTGTAGGGCGCATTCGGGTTGGCGAGGACCACCATCGGAAAGGTGCTGACCAGCGCCACCGCCTCGAAGTCCTTCTCCGGGTCGAAGGGCATCGACGGATAGAGGAACTGGTTGAGCACGTGGGTGCCGTTGGTTCCCATGAGCAGCGTGTAGCCGTCGGGCGCGGCGCGTGCCACTTCGGCGGCGCCGATGTTGCCGCCGGCGCCGGCGCGGTTTTCGATCACCAGCGCTTGCCCCAGCGCCCGGCCCAGCTGCTCGGCCAGGTAGCGCGTCGCCACATCCGTCCCCTGCCCTGCCTGGTAGGGGACGATGACCCGTATGGGCTTGGTGGGATAGCCCTGCGCCGAGACGATGGAAGAGGTCCAGAGCGCGACCAGCGCGATCAAGAGGCCGAGGATCCGATTCATGACGTTGTCTCCGTTGCTATTTATAGGTGGTGCGACGACTGCCGTTCAGGGCGCCTCGCCTAGAAGCTCTTGCGCGTGCTGGCCCAGCCGCGGCGGCGCTCGGCCCGGCCGGCCCGGTGTTCGCGACAGGCGCACCGGGACACCGATGCCCCGGTAGCCCTCGCTGCGCACGCTCATGCCCCGATGCGACGCATGGGCCTGCGCGAACGCTTCGGGCACCGTGTGCACCGGTCCGACCGGGACGCCGACGCGCATCAGGGCGCTGCACAGGTCTTCGCGCCGCCACCCGGCGAGGGCGGCCTCGATCTGCTGGCGCAGTTCGTCGCGATGCGCCAGCCGCGCGGCATTGACCGCGAAACGCGGGTCGCTCGCGAGCGACTGCAGTTCCATCACGGTGCAGAACTTGGCGAACTGGCGGTCGTTGACGATGCCGAGAAAGACCTGTCCATCCTGGCAGTGGAACCTGTCGTAGGGCGCGATGTTCGGATGCGCGCTGCCCAGCAGGCCAGGCACCCGGTCCGAATGCATCCAGTTGGCGGCATGGGGCACCAGCAGGCTCAATGCGGTATCGAACAGCGTCGCCTCGACGCGTTGCCCGAGGCCGGTCCGGTCGCGGTGATGCAGCGCCAGCAGGATGCCGGTCAGCGCGGTGTAGCCTGTCAGGTGGTCGACGATCGGAATGCCCATGCGGGTCGGGCCCGACGCGGGCTCGCCATTGATGCTCATGAGGCCGCACATGGCTTGCAGCACGGCGTCGTAGCCCGGCAGGCCGCCCAGCGGACCATCGGCGCCGAAGCCGGAGATCGAGCAGTAGATGAGGCCGGGGAAACGCGGCTTCAGCTCGTCCTCGAAGTCCAGCCCCCAGCGCTGCATGGTGCCGGGAATGAAGTTCTCGACCAGCACGTCGGCACCCTCGAGCAGCCGCATCAGCGTCTCCCGGCCCTGAGGAACCGCGAGGTTCAGCGCGATGCCGCGCTTGCCCCGATTGACCGCCGTGAAGTAGGCCGCATCGCCGTCGTCGTTGAACGGCGGCCCGAGCGTGCGGGTCTCGTCGCCCGACGGCGGCTCGACCTTGATCACGTCGGCGCCATGATCGGCCAGCATCTGGGTGCACAAGGGCCCGGCCAGCACCCGGGACAGGTCGATGACCCGCAGCCCGGCTAGCGCCCCGTGCCCGCTGGCACTTCGCTCTGGAATATTTGGCATAGCTGATCCGAGAGGCATCGCCGCAGCGATGCCGTTTGGCCACCCGGCCCGCGCCCCCCGGCGGGGGGCGAGGCGACTCAACCGCGCGTGGGCAGTTCCACGATGCCCGAGCCGATCACCGACAGCTCGTCGTCCTGGTTGTGGGCCTCCTGGGAGATCTCCACCAGGTGGCGCCCGTTCTCGACGAACTTGCGCTTCACGAAGCCCTTGATGAACAGCATGTCGCCCTCGGGGTTGTGGCGGCGGATCTTGCAATGCGCCTTGCGCAGGAAGCCATCGTCGCCCATCCAGTTGGTCAGGTGATGCGTGAGCCACGAGGTGCGCTCCGGGCCGTAGTCGTAGGCGCCGGGCGCACCGACCTCGAGCGCGAAGTCCTCTTCCCAGTGGACCCGTTCCGGCACGTCCGGGATGCCGAAGCGGTTGGTGATGCCGACGCCGGGGTGGGCGTCGATCAGCTTCCACGCCAGCTTGTTGGCACGGATGTACAGGCCGCCCCAACCCTGCGCATAGGCGATGAATCCGGTCACGGTCATCGGGCCCTTGAACATCACCGGCAGCGCCTCGCCTTCCTTCACGTCTTCCCAGTAGCGGGGCGTGGCGCCGCGCACTTCTTCCTTGGCGTAGAGCTTGTAGGCCTCCTGGATCTCCTCGGCCGTGTAGCGTCGCGGCGCCCGGGCCCGCACCTCCTTGTACTTGCTGCCTTGCTCGCGGGCGTGGTCGCGCTCGGTGCGGAAGCACCAGCTGTCGGCCTCGGCCACCTTGTCGCCTTCCTGGTTGAAGAAGTCGACGTGATAGGTCTGCTGGACGGCGCGGCCGGCGAAGCGGGTCTGGTGCTCGACCAGGTCCTTCAGGTAGGCCTCGGTCCGGATGGTGTCGTTGCGGTGCACCGGCTTGTGCCATTCCCAGTCAGCGCCCGACCACATGGCGTGAACGCCCGGCAGGCCGCCGACGTAGCCGGACACGATCCGGCTGGTGGAGAACAGGAAGCTCGGCAGGGCGACGAGGCCGCCGTACTTCGATTTCGCCGCATAGTCGGGGTCGCACCACAGGGGGTTGTCGTCGCCGATGCCGTGCGCGTAGTGCCGGATGTTGTCGCGTGTCGCCTCGTAGCACCACGGCTCGGCGGTGGCGCCGATCTTCTGGCCGATGCGCTCGCGCAATTCGTCCAGGCCGTTGTCGGTGATCTTCGGGAAGCTTCTTTCGCTGGTGGTGGACATGCCGTCTCCTGTTGATTGAAAGGGTCTGAGGGGTGGATCAGGAAGGGGTCGATGCGGCGGCGGCCTCTTGCTCGCGCAGCTTCTTGCGGTGGATCTTTCCGGCCGGCGTCTTCGGCAGTTCGGCGACGAACGCCACCTGCCGCGGGTACTCGTGCTGGCTCAGGCGGGTGCGGACCGCGTCCTGGATCTCTTCGATGAAGGTCTCGCCGGCGGGGCGGTCCGAGACGACGAAGGCCTTCACGACCAGTCCGCGCAGCGCATCGGGCACGCCGATGGCGGCCGCCTCCTTGACGTCGGGGTGCTTGAGGATCGCGTCCTCGACCTCCACCGCACCGATGGTCCAGCCGGCCGAGATGATCACGTCGTCGGCCCGGCCACCGTGCCAGAAGTAGCCGTCGGCGTCGATGCGGCCGAGGTCCTTGGTGGCGATCCATTCGCCGCGGCGCCACAGCTTCAGTTCGCCGACGACGCCGGGCGCGCAAGGGCGGCCGTCGACGTCCTGCACTTCGACGCGCAGGCCCGGAATGGGCTTGCCGAGCGAACCCGACTTGACGGGGAAGTCCGGCGCGCCGGGATAGGACACCAGGCAGACGCCGATCTCGGTCGTGCCGTACATGCTGCAGGCCTTGTGGCCGAAGCTGGCCTCGATGAAGGCGGCGGTCTCGCTGTCGATCGGCTCGCCGGTGAACGACACCTTGTCGAGGGCGTAGCGATGCTTCGCCGCGGCGCCCGAGTTGCGCATCATCCGGTAGTGGGTCGCAGCCGCCGACAGGTTGTTGAAGCGATGCGACGCCAGCGCCTGCAGCAGCCGCTCGCCGCTGAAGCGACCCGCATAGGCGCCGATCGTGACCCCCATGGCCAGCGGCGCCAGCGTGCCGTGCCAGAGGCCATGCCCCCAGGCCGGTGACGAAGGGCACATGAAGCGGTCGCCCGGCCGCACGCCGGTCCCGTAGAGCGCCGCGAGCATCAGCGTGACGATGGCCCGGTGGGTGTGCTTGACGGCATCCGGCAGCTCCCGGGTGGTGCCGGAGGTGTACTGGAAGATGGCGAGGTCGTCGGCCCGGGTCGCGACTTCGAAATGCGCCGGGAAGCGATCGAGCGACGCGACGAAGGCTTCATCGGCGACGGTCAGCTGCAGGCCTGCGGACGCCGGCACGACTTCGGCCTTCTCGTGGTTCGTCACGAGCAGCTTCGGTTGGCAGTCCTGCACCCGCAGCCGGATGCCGTCCGGACCGAACAGCGTGAACAGCGGGACCGCGATGGCCCCCGCCTTCATGGCGCCGAAGATCGCGACATAGAACGCCAGCGACGGCTCGAGCATCACGGCCACGCGGTCGCCCGGCTGGATTCCCTGCGCGACCAGGAAGTGGGCGAAGCGCGACGAGCCCTCGGAAATCTGCCGGAAGCTCAGGGTCTGGTCCTCGCCGTCGGCCCGGACCAGGATCACCGCCGCGTTGTCGCCATCGACGTGGCGATCGATGCACTCGTGCGCGATGTTCATGCGCTGGGCATCGCCATCGAACAGCGCCCACAGGCCGGCGCTGCTGCAGTGCGATTGCGCATCCGCATAGGAAGTGAACTGCGTCAGTTGGGTCATCGCTGTCTCTCGTTGTCTCGTGATGGAGCAACTTTGCGCGTCCGCGTTGTAATTGTCAATAGCGTCTATGAATTGTATATAGACAATTATGGACGGGGCTTCGGGCACTGCACGCGGCGTGGCCCGGTGGCCCCTTCTCAAA
Organism: Variovorax davisae; assembly: GCF_030316845.1. Classification (GTDB taxonomy): domain Bacteria; phylum Pseudomonadota; class Gammaproteobacteria; order Burkholderiales; family Burkholderiaceae_C; genus Variovorax; species Variovorax davisae. The sequence goes on along the minus strand of NZ_JASZYS010000013.1, from coordinate 92,640 downwards.
GCGTCGTATGCTTCGCCAACCCAGTGTTCCGCCCTTCCCCATGCCTGTCGCAGCACCCGCTTCTCCGTCCGCCAAGGGCCCCCGCGTTCGTCCCGTGCCCGCTGTCTCGCGCGCCCTGTCCATCCTTCGCTTGCTGGCAGGAAGCCCCGAGCCGATGACGCTCAAGACGATCTCGGAGGGCCTCGATCTGGTGACGAGCACCTGCCTCCACATCCTTCGCGTCCTGGTCGACGAAGGCATGGTCAAGCTCGAACCGGGCAGCAAGCGCTACAGCCTCGACGTCGGCGTGCTGTCCCTCGCGCGCAGCGTGGTCGAGAACAATCCCTTCCCTGCCCGCGTGCAAGGCGCGCTCGACCGGATCGCCGAGCGCTGGAACGTCACCACCATCGGCATGAAGGTCTCGGGCCTCGACGACCTGGTGGTGCTGGCCCTGGCGCGGTCGAAGGGGCCGTTTCGCCTTTATGTGGAAGTCGGCAGCAGGGTGCCCGCCCTCACCAGCGCGACCGGCCGGCTGGTCGCCCACCATGCCGGCCTGAGCGACAGCGAACTGCGCCGCAGCTTCAAGTCATTGACCTGGGAGAACCCGCCTTCCTTCGACACCTGGCTGAAGGAAGTGAAGTCGGTGGAGCAAAAGGGCTTTGCCGTCGATCGCGGCAACTACATCAACGGCATCTGCGTGCTGGCGGTTCCCATTCTCGATTCGCAGCGCCGCATCACCCACGCGCTGGCCGCGCTGGGCCTGGCGGACACCTTGACCGCATCGACCTTGCGGTCCCTCGCCGCCGGCATGCAGGTCGAAGCCACCGCATTGGCACAATGAAATGAACGACTTGACTGAACGCATGGAAGCCTTGCAGGCGGCCGGCTGGAAGCAACGTGCGCTCGCCGGCTTTGCGGACCGCTTCGGCCCACTCTGGACCCGCAAGGAGAACGACGGCTGGGCCTACGGCGTTCTCGCGACCGACGCGCATCTGAACCCGGCTGGATTCGTGCACGGGGGCGCGCTCTGTGCACTCTTCGACCACGTCGTGAGCGCCGTCGCCTGGGAGGCTGCCGGCCGGCGTGCCTGCGTGACGGTCCAGCTCAACACGCAGTTCCTCGCCGCCGGGCGCGCAGGCCAGTTCCTGGAAGCGCGCGGCCAGGTCGCCAGGGCAACCAAGACGCTGGTGTTCGTCGATGGCACGATCGCGTCGGAGAAGACGGAACTTCTGCGGGGATCGAGCGTGCAGAAGATCGTTGGCTAGGTCTTTGGGCGCAAGCTATATTTCCGGCTCCGAAACAAGAGAGATCACCATGCCGAAAGCCTACTGGATCAGCGCCTACCGTGCCGTCAAGGACGCCGACAAACTGGCGGCCTATGCGAAGCTGGCCGGCCCCGCCATCACGGCCGGCGGCGGACGCTTCCTGGCACGCGGCCTGCCGGCCAAGGTCTACGAGGCCGGCCTGGCCCAGCGCACCGTGCTGATCGAGTTCGACAGCATCGAACAGGCCACGGCCACGCACGACAGTCCCGACTACCAGGCCGCGCTCGCCGCGCTGGGCGATGGCGCCGAGCGCGATCTCCGGGTCGTCGAAGGGGTCTGAGCGCGGGCGGGTGCATGCGCTCGCCCGGTCGATCGGCTTCGAAGGGCCTTCGCAGGAGGTGGCGCGCCGGCTGATCGGCGTCACGCTGCTGATCGATGGGGTCGGCGGGCGCATCGTCGAGACCGAGGCCTACGACAGCACCGAGCCGGCGGCCCACAGCTTCAATGGCCCGCGGCCGCGCAACGCCGCGCTGTTCGGCCCCCCGGGCCACGCCTACGTCTACCGCTCCTACGGCATCCACTGGTGCCTGAACTTCGTCTGCCGCGAGGCCGGGCACGGCGCCGGGGTGCTGATCCGCGCGCTGGAGCCGACCCACGGCCTGGCGCGCATGCGCGAACGGCGCGGCCTCGAGGACCTGCGGCTGCTGTGTGCCGGTCCCGGGCGGGTCGGCCAGGCGCTCGGCGTCGACGACAGCTACAACGGCAAGGCGCTGGACGCGCCCCCCTTTCGCCTGCTGGACCGCGCCGGCGACCAACCGCCGCTGGAGGTCGAGGTCGGGCCGCGGATCGGCATCTCGAAGGCGATCGAGCTGCCCTGGCGCTTCGGCGAGAAAGGCTCGCGCTACCTGAGCAAGCCGTTCCGGCCGCCGAACTGATCAATCGTCAGTGTCACCGTACCAGGGCTTCGACCCCAGCCTCGGGTCGAAGCCCTTGCCGCCCTTGCGGATCTCGGCGTGATGCAGCTCCCATTCGGTGCGCACGACATCGACCACCACCTTCAGTTTCAGCCCGGACTGGTTCCTCCGGACCGTGAAGGTGTAGGCCGACGGGCGCGCGATGTTCTGCTTCGCCAGCGCGATCGCCTCGCTGTCGGTGGGCGGGCTTTCGATCGTGATGTCGACCGGCCCGTTCTTGAATTCGTCCTTCGGCGTGAACGTGAACACCGTGTCCTTGCCCACGCGGCGGCTGGCGCCGAACGTGAAGTCCCGGGCGTTGAGCTGCTTCGCCTGCGACCTGAGCAGGTCCATTTCCCGGCCCTTGGGCGGAAAGACGCCATCGAACGCGACCTCCTGGCTCTGGTCGGTGGTGCGCCGGAGCTTCTTGCGCATCGCCGCCCAGTCGCTGACGAAGGCGTATTCGGGCTTGGCCTTCATCCGCTTGAAGGCGTCCTCGTCGGACAGCTTGCTGGCGCCGGGCTCCTCGTAGAACGGATCGGCCAGCGATTCGGTGCCGCCGCCATAGCGCTGCCCATGGGTCGGCGCGATCACCCGCGCACTGCCGCCGAAGGCGGTGCGCACCTCGCCCAGCATCTCCTCGCTGCGCCCGAGGTTGCAGCCCCTGATCAGCACGTTGGTCCAGAAGCCGACCAGGTCGGGCTGCGGCGGGGTGATGCCACCGGCCTGGTTGGCCTTCTTGAGCTCGGCGTACTCCACCCGGCCCGGCGTCGCATCCTTGGCATCGAGCGAGAACTGCAGGGTGCCGTCGGGGTGCGCATGCGAGACGATGATCAGGTTCGCCACCGGCTTGCCGCCGTCGTTGATGCGCTGGTTGATGCCGTCGAGGTCGCGCACGTCCTCCACCATCGTCGCGCCCGCATACTCGGCCTTGAAGAACTTCTTTGCTTCGGCATAGAACTTGTTGTCGCTCTTCCTGGCGTCCTTGCCCATGATGAAGACGTAGTCGATGGCGCCGCGCGCCCTGCCCACACGCCCGATCTGCGCCTCGATCTCCTTGGCCAGCGCCGGGGCGTCGCCCTTGGCGACCCGCTTGAGCGCATCGTCGCCGGCGACGATGGTTCCGGTGGTCCTGGGCCCGCTGCCCTTGAAGTCGACGAAGACGCCCTTGCGGCCCTTGTCGTAGCGGCTGCCGTTCAGTTCGAAATGCATGTCGAGCCCGTAGGCAGTGATGAGCCGCCAGACGACCTCGTGCACGGCGAACTCCGGCTTGCCCGAGGCCAGGGCCCGCTTGGCGAGCGCCGCGAGCGTTGTCTCCTCCTTGGTGATCGCGGCCGCCTCGTCGGGATCGCGCGCCCGGCGCTGCAGTCGAACCGGCGCGGCGGAGGCACCGCGCTGCTGGACGACGTGGGTCAGCTCATGGGCCAGCAATCGAAGCCCGTCGCCGGCGGCGTCCGCGCGCCGGCCGGCGCCGAACACGATGTTGCGGCCCACCGTGTAGGCCTCCGCGTCGACCTCGCTCGCCGATTGCTCGGCCGCCGGCCCGGCGTGGATCCGCACGGACGAGAAGTCGGCATCGAAGCGCCTTTCCATGTCGCGCCGCAGGCCGGGCGCGATCGGGCTTCCGGCCTGCTGCAGAACCCGATGCACGCTGGCGGGCAACTCGCCCGGCGCTTCGGGGCGCTGGCCGGCGGGGGCGATGCGCGGCACGGCGCGACGACCCGCGGGCGGACCCGCCAGGATCCGCTCGGCCGTGCGCTCGGCCTCGGCTTCGAGTGGGTCGCCGTGCGCCTGCACCGGCCCGCCCGCATGGATGCGGACATCGCTGAAGCTGTGCCCGGAGCGAGGCAAGGCATGGCGCCTGGCCACGGCTTGCGCGCTTTCCGATGCCGCGCCCGGCACCGGCCCGGACGGCCTCGCGGCCGCCGGACGCGGAGGATCGAACAAGGGCCTTGCACGATGCATGGCGCGGATGGTGCCCTGATCCCCGTGGCCTCGCAAGCGCGGGGCGCGCGGGCCTCCACCCTTCGGCGTATCCCCAAGCGGCACGCCCGGGGCTAAGATCCCGCTCGCTCTTCTCGTCGCCCGCCACTTCGTTGCGGAAGGGGTCGATCCATGTACGCGCCGCAGACCGCCAGGAAGCAGGTCCGAAGATCCGCCAGCCGGACGGCGTGGCCGGTGACCGCGCCGCTGCACGGGGTCGTCCAGCGCAAGCTCGCGATCGGGTCGGTCGACGATCCGCTCGAGCACGAAGCCGACCGCATCGCCGAGCAGGTCATGGGTGCGTCCGACCACGCCCTGTCGTTCACGCGGACGCCACCGCGGATCAGCCGCGCATGCGCCCGCTGCGAGGGCGAGGAAGAGCAGGAAAAAGGGCTGCTGCAGCGATCTCCCGAGCCGGGCGAGGCCGTCGCCGAGTCGCTCGCGCAGGGCCTGGGCGCGAGCGGCGGCGGCCGCGTCCTGCCGCCGGCCACGCGCCAGTTCATGGAGCGCCGCTTCGGCGCCGACTTCTCGGCCGTGCGCATCCATGCGGACGACGCGGACAACGCGCATGCGCGGCAGCTGAACGCCCAGGCCTTCACGATCGGCAACCACATCCACTTCCGCCACGGCAAGTTCGACCCGGACCACCACGCCGGGCGGCTGCTGCTGGCGCACGAGCTGGTCCACACGCTGCAGCAGGGGCGCGCGGCGCCGCGGGTGCAGCGCAAGACCGAGGCCGAATGGAAGACCGAGGCGACCGCCTTCGAGACCCAGATCCTCGCCGCGCCCGAATACAAGGCGCTCGACGGCGTGTCCAAGGGCAACGTGGCCTGGATCATCGCGCAGGCCCGCACCAAGCCGCTCGGGGATGCCAAGGGGCAGCGTCTGTACTATCTCTTCAAGCTGCTGAAGGCGATCGCGACGCCCTTCGTCGGCACCTCGACGGGATCGGGCTACGGCTGCTCGCCGGACGTCGCCAAGCAGAACCGCGAGGTCGTCGACAAGGCCCTGAAGACCGAGGCGATCTGGGGCGGCGCCTACAGCGACGTCGACGAGCTCTCGGTGGCCTCGGCGACGAACATGGTCGAGCGGACCGGCGAGCAGGGCAAGAAGTACAAGGTGGACCGCAGCGATCCCAAGAACATCCGCGTCAAGATCAAGGTCAAGCTCAACGGCGCACCGGACGAAGTGTCCAGGATCAAGGGCCTCGAGGATGCGATCGAGCGATCGATCTCGATGACCACGAAGGGCTACCACGTCGACATCGTGTTCGTCGACAAGTCGGGGCCGGACGTGTTCGAGTTCACCGTCAAGTTCTGCGAATGGCCCAACTCGGGCAACTGGGCCTCGAGCCCGGTGACGCTGTCGCACGAGGTCCACCATGCGCTGGGCCTGGACGACCGCTACGACTACATCGAAAGCCATTCGAGCCGGTCCAGCATGCGGCTCGAGATGCGCCTGAGCCTGTTCGTGCAGCAGATGAAGAAGACCGCCGGTCCCCGCGACGCCTACAGCAAGATGGCCTACAACAACAATCCGCTGCTGGCGGAAGACGTCTGTGCCGTGGCCTTTGCGGCCGGTGCCGAACGAAACAAGTGCATAGAGGCCCGCAAGAGCCTCGACCCGGCCAACGTGCCGCCCTGAGGCGCTCAGGGGTTGAACCAGTTGTCGCTGAGGATGGCGGGGTCCAGCGTGCGCAGGCCGTCGAGCAGCTTGCGCGCCTCGGCCTTGTCGGCGCTCGACCCGGCCGCGTCGGCGTCGAAGCTGGCGATGGCTGCGAGCGCGTCCTTGCGCGACATCGTCGCGAACGCGGGGACCTTCGCCCGGCCGTAGCCCTTGGCGACCGTGGCGCCGAATTTCTTCCAGAAGCCCGCCACCATGCCACGCCAGAAGCGCAGGCGGAACGACTGGTCCGCGTGGGTCGCTGCGTAGGCATGATCGGCGCCCCTGATGGCCGACTGCTGCTCCGCGCTGCGGGCGCGATGGTAGTAGTCCGTCAACGGCCCGGCGTGGGAATTCGGGTCGGCCTTCCTCCCCGCGAAATACTCCGTGAACTTGGCGTCGTCGGCCCGCAGGTCGGCCATCAGCGCCACCGGGTCGACCGGGTCGCCGCTCTGGAAATTGCCCAATGCCCAGTTGGCCTGGCCTTGCGGTGGCGCCGGCAGCTTGGTGGGATCGGCGTCCGTGCGCGAGGCCCACTGCCCGAGCGCGGACGCCGCGCCCGGACCGCTCGGGCAGCTCGAGGTCCAGCCCGAGACCGTCTTCAGGTTCGGGAAGGCCTTCAGGTAGACGTTCTTGATGATCGATTCTTCGGCGGCCATGCAGGCCAGCACGATCAGATGGCGGGTCTGCGCCGCCGCCTTCGGGAAGATGCCCGCCAGCGTGACCAGGGCGTCGAAGAGGATCGCGCCCTTGGCGTCTTCGTTGTAGATCTTGGTTCCGTAGCTGTGGCCCGACAGCACCACGCGCGACATGCGGTCGACGCCGTCCTTTTGGCAGGCCGCATAGACCGCGACGACATGGACGAGGTCGTCGCGGTCCGCACTGCGCTGGCTCTTCAGCAGCGATTCGAGTGCCGCGGTCTTGGCGGCGTCGAGCGATTGCGCGGCGACGAAGGCCTTGATGCCGGCATCCTGCGTCAGATCGTAGGTGGCGCCGCCGGCAGTGGTCTTTTCCTCGTGCTCGCTGAGCGTCACCTTGGTGATCTTGACCGAGGTGCCTGTGTATTGCGCGGCCAGCTTGGCGACCTCCGCGCGGTAGTTGTTCATTCCCACGTAGAGCACGTTGCCGCCCGCGACCGGCGGCGGGGCGGCGCGCTTGGGCTGTCGATGGACGCGCTGCGCCGCGCCGTCGTGCACGACATGCGACAGCTCGTGCGCCAGCAGCCAGCGCCCGGCGCCGGTCCCGGGCGCGTACTGCCGGGGTCCGAAGACGATGTGGCGCCCGACGGCGTAGGCATCGGCCTGCAGCGCGTCGGCGCTGCGCGCGGCCGCGGCGTCTTCATGCACCCGCACCGTGGACAGGTCGCAGCCGAAGCGCGGCTCCATGAACGCACGGGTGGCGCCATCGAGCGCGCGACCCGGCGACGAGAGCACCTGCTGCACATCGGCCGGTGCGTGCGCCGGCCCGGGGCCAGCCTGCGACCGCGACCGGGGCGGCTCGGAGGTCTGCGTGACCTGCTCGGCCCGACGGTCCGCTTCGCGCTCTTGCGCATCCGCGGGCGTGCTGACCTTCAGCGCCGCGAAGCTGTCGTGAAACGCGCTGCGCGTCGCAGCCTTGCGGCGCACGATCCCCTCTTCTTCCTTTTCGCAGGAAGAACATTTGCGCCGGATCGGCGATCCGGCAACGGATGGCGAACGAAGCCTGGCCAGTGAAGGTGCAAACATGGCGCTATGCCTATGGCCCTCAGTCTATTGCGGTTCATGTTTCCCGCGGGTATTGTCGGCTCCCCTTCGGGCATCGATCCATCGGCCTGGCTCGGGGCGCTGCCTCCAGGACCGAGAGTCGAGTCGATTTGCAACAAGGAGTGTCGACCATGCCTTCCGCACTGCTGTCCCCCGGCGTCTACATCGAGGAGGTGCCGAGCGGGGTGCGCACCATCACCGGCGTGGCGACCTCGGTCGCCGCATTCATCGGCAGGACATCGCAGGGACCGGTGAGCGAGCCCGCGCTGATCACCAGCTTCGGCGACTTCGAGCGGCTGTTCGGCGGCGTGCAGATGGACTACCCGCTGAGCTACGCGGTGCAGGATTTCTACCTCAACGGCGGCAGCCAGGCGATCGTCGTGCGGCTGCAGTCGGGTGCCGTCGCCGCCTCGGCGGCGCTGCTCACGGGCGGCGCCAACGGCGAGGCGCTGGACCTCGTGGCATCGAGCCCGGGCATCTGGGGCAATGCGTTGAAGGCGATCGTCGACGACGCGACCCGCGACCCGACCGACACCACGCTCTACAACCTCACGATCACCCAGGCCGGCGGCGCCACGGAGAAGTTCCTGAACGTCTCCTCCAGCGCGGCCAGTCCGCGCTTCGTGGCCCGGGTGCTCGACAGCAGCTCGCTGCTCGCCAAGGTGGCGCTGGACAGCAGCGGCCGTCCGATCGCGCCGGCCACGCGGCCCCAGCCGGGCACCGTCGCGCTGGCCGGCGGCGTCGACAGCGCCCATCTGGCGAATGCCGACTACCTCGGCTCCGCGAGCCTGAAGACGGGCATCTTCGCGCTCGACAAGGCCGACCTCTTCAACCTGATGTGCATCCCGCCGGACACCCGCGGCGGCGATACGGCCGCCGCCGTCTACCAGGCGGCGATGGCCTACTGCGCGACGCGCCGCGCCATGCTGCTGGTCGACCCGCTGGCCGCCTGGGGGCAGGTCAAGGAAACCGCGGCGGCCAAGGCCTCCGACCCGTCGACCGGCGTGGCCAGCCTGGGACTGACGGGCGACGCGGCGCGCAATGCGGCGATCTTCTTCCCGCGCGTGATCAAGTCGGACCCGCAGCTCAACGGCCAGTCCGATGTCTTCGCGCCCTGCGGCGTGGTGGCCGGCATCATCGCGCGCACCGACGGCACGCGCGGCGTCTGGAAGGCACCGGCCGGACTCGATGCGGCGCTGAATGGCGTGCAGGGCCTGCAGGCCAACCTGAGCGACGGCGACAACGGCGTGCTGAATCCGCTCGGCATCAACTGCCTGCGCTCGTTCCCGGTCTCGGGCCGCGTGGTCTGGGGTTCGCGCACCATGCGCGGCGCCGACCTGCTGGCCGACGAGTACAAGTACCTGCCGGTGCGCCGGCTCGCTCTCTACATCGAAGAGAGCCTGTACCGCGGCACGCAGTGGGTCGTGTTCGAGCCCAACGACGAGCCGCTGTGGTCGCAGATCCGGCTCAACGTCGGCGCCTTCATGCAGAACCTGTTCCGACAGGGCGCCTTCCAGGGGCAGACGCCATCGGCCGCGTACTTCGTCAAGTGCGACAGCGAGACCACGACGCAGAACGACATCAACCTCGGCATCGTCAACGTCCTGGTCGGCTTCGCGCCGCTCAAGCCCGCCGAGTTCGTCGTGATCCGCCTGCAGCAACTGGCCGGCCAGATCGCCGCCTGAGGAGAAGACCATGGCCCAGTTCACCGTCAACACCTTTCGCGTCGACCCCTACAAGAACTTCAAGTTCAGGGTCAAGTGGGATGGCCGCTATGTCGCGGGCGTGAGCAAGGTCGGCATGCTCAAGAAGACGACCGAAGTGGTCAAGCACCGCGACGGCGGCGATCCCAGCAGCTCGCACAAATCGCCGGGGCGCACCGAGTTCGATGCCATCACGCTGGAGCGCGGCGTGACGCACGACCCCGAGTTCGAGACCTGGGCCGGCAAGGTCTGGAATTTCGGCGGCGGCCTCGGCGCGGAAGTCTCGCTCAAGGATTTCCGCAAGGACATCATCATCGAGGTCTACAACGAAGCGGGCCAGAAGGTGATTGCCTACAACGTGTACCGCTGCTGGGTGTCCGAGTTCCAGGCCCTGCCCGATCTCGATGCCAACGCGAACGCGATCGCCATCCAGCACCTGAAGCTGGAGAACGAGGGCTGGGCGCGCGACACCTCCGTCACCGAACCGACCGAGCCGACCGTCAACGCCTGAGCCTGGCCCTCCACCGCGCGTTTGCCATGGACACCCTGGCCGACTCCGACCTGCTCCAGCTGTGGGAAAGCATGCGGCAACAGACGCTCCCGCGCCGCGCGGCCGCGCTGCTCGCGGTGGCGGCGCCGGAACTGGCGAGCGGGCAGCTGGCCGGGTTGAGCCTCGGCGAGCGGGAGCGTCGCTTGCTGGCGCTGCATGCACGCAATTTCGGCGCCAGCCTTCCCTGCGTCGCGGACTGCCCGCAGTGCGGCGAGGCCTTCGAGTTCGAGCTCGACGCGCGTGCGCTCGCGGCCGGGCTGCCTGAATCGAGCGCGGTGCCGACGCGGTCGATCGAGACCCCGGAGTACCACCTCGAGATGCGATTGCCGAGTGTCGCGGACAGCATCGCGCTCGCCGAGGTGGACGACGCCCGGCATGCCTATCGCCACCTGCTGGCGCGCTGCCTGGCCGGCACGACGCGGACGGGCGAAGCCGTCGCGCCGGAGGATCTGCCGCCAGCGCTGCTGGAGGAAGCCGCCGGCTGGATGGAAGCCGCCGATCCGGCCGCGGAGCTAATGATCTCGATGGCCTGTCCGGCGTGCGAGGCCGTGCTCAGCGAGCCGCTCGACCTCGCCGCCTTCTGCTGGGCCGAGGTCGAGGCGCGGGCGCCGCGCCTGCTCGCCGAAGTGGACGCGCTGGCCTCGCGCTATGGCTGGAGCGAAGCCGAGATCCTCGGGATGAGCCGCGCCCGGCGCGACGCCTATCTCGCACTGGTGCTGTCGTGATGGGCTACCTCGACCGTCTCGCCGCCCGTCTCGTCGCGCCCCGGCCCCTCATCAGGCCGCGCCCCTCGTCGCGCTTCGAGGCCGCGGATCCGTTCACCGCCCCGCTGCCGGAGCCCGGCATGGCCGCCGAGGACGACGCCTTGCCTGCCCCCGCCATGCGCACGCGGCCGACGCAGGCCGTGCAAGACCGGGACGACGACAGCCGGCCATTCGCGCCGTCCATGCCGCCGGAGCGCGCAAGCGCCAGCCCGCTCGAACAGCGCCGGACTTCCGTCATCCACGAGAGCTCCGGCTTACCGCCGATCCAGGATGGCTCGACGCCTGTGTTGCAGGACCTTCGAACGACGCCGCGCGAAGGACCTGCTCCGGCCACGGCCGAGCGGCTGGCCCCGGAGCCCGCCCTTGCCGCCGCGATGCCCTCGTTCCAGGCCGCATCGCCGCCACCGGACGCCGTGCGCGTGCCTTCACCCGCGCGGCCCGTCGCGGCCGCGCAGCACCGCATGGCAGGCGTCGACATGGCAGGCCGCATCGCGCCGTGGCGCGCGCCGACCGAGGAGGCCGGACGGCCTGCGATCGACACGCGCACGCCGGGCCCCGCATCGATCGCCGCGACCGCACCGAGGCAGCGCGAGACGACGGCGGCCACAGCCGCCGACCCGTCCGCGGTCGTGCAGGTCACGATCGGACGGCTCGAAGTCCGATCGCCCGACGGGCAGACGCGCAGGCCCTCGGCGAAGCCGGCGCGCGCCGCGCCGCGGATGAGCCTGCAGGACTACCTGCAGCGCCGTGCCGGAGGACCCGGGCGATGAGCAGCGCACTCGCCATCGCCAGCGTGACGCGCGGCCTGCGCGCCCTGGTCAACCAGGCGCTGCAGGCTCCGCTGCCCGCCAACCTGCCGGCCGACACCGTGCCCACCACCCAGGTCCAGGTGACGACGCTGCCGCTGGACAAGGTGCGCAGCTTCTCGGCCAACGGCAACCTGCTCAATCTCTACCTCTACAGCACGGTGCCCAACCCGGCATTGAGCAACGGCCTGCCGCCGCGCGGCGGCGCGGCCGGCGGCGAACCGCCGCTGGCGCTCAACCTGCACTACATGCTCACGGCCTTCGGGCAGGACGACAACGAGCTGATCGCGCAGCTGCTGCTCGGCCGCGCCATGCTGGCCTTGCACGACAACCCGCTGCTGATGCCGGCCGACCTCGCCGATGCGCTGGGCGCGGCCGACGTGCAGGGCCAGGTCGAGCGGGTGCGCATCACGCCGCATTCGCTCGGCTTCGAGGAGATGTCGAAGCTCTGGATGGCCTACCAGACGCAGTACCGCCTGTCGGCCGCGTACGAGGCCTCCGTGGTCCTGATCGACAGCGCCCGGCCCGAGAAGATCGCGCCACCGGTGCGCAGCGCGCGCATCGTGGTCGCGCCGCTGCGCACGCCCTCGATCGACCAGGTGACGCCGCAGGTCGCCGCGCCGGGCGCGACGATGACGCTCGCGGGCGCGAACCTGGGTGACCCGGCGACGCAGGTGGTGGTGGCCGGTCTGCGGGTGCTGCCGAAGACGATCGCCGAGCGCACCCTGTCCTTCACCCTCCCCGCCAGCGTCCCGGCCGGCGTGAACACCGTTCGGGTGGTGCAGGAGGTGCCGCTGGGCGCGCCGCCGGTGGTCCATCCGGGCGTCGGCTTCGAGTCCAACGCCGCCGCCTTCATGCTCAGCCCGCGCATCGCCGCGGCCTCGCCGATCAGCGTCGCGCGCGGCGCCGTGCTGCAGTTGCCCGTGGCGCCGCCGGTCGGCCGGAGCCAGCGCGCCGTGCTGCTGCTCGACGACGAGCAGGTCGCGTCGGCGCCGCATGCGCCCGGCGACCCCGACACCAGCGGCACGGTCTCGTTCCCGATCCCCTCCAACTTCGTCGCCCGCAGCTACCTGGCGCGGGTCATGGTCGACGGCGCCTGCAGCGCGCTGGTGGCGGACGAAGCGCCCGGCAGCCCGACCCTGCACCAGTACGTGGGCCCGACGGTGACACTCACATGAACGCCGGCGCCACCCCGCTGCAGAGCAACGAGCTGGCGCTCGGGGCGGCGCTCGCAGGGCTGCGCGAACGGCTCCAGCGGCTGGCGGATGGCGGCGGGCCAGCCGCCGCCGGCGACGCCGACGAACGCGTGGCGGTGCCGACCCTGGCCGTGCTCGCGCAGCGGCTGGGCCTGTCGTCGTTCGAGCGCGAGGTGCTGCTGCTGTGCGTCGCGGCGGCGCTCGACACCCGCATCGGCGCGCTCTGCGCGCAGGCGCTCGACGAGCCCTCGCGGCCCTGGCCGAGCTTCGCGCTCGCGATGGTGCTGTTCGACGATCCGGCCTGGGAGGCACTGTCGCCCGACCGGCCGCTGCGCTACTGGCGCCTGGTCGACGTGCATGCCAGCGGCGCGACGCCGCTGACGATGAGCGCGCTGCGGGCCGACGACCGGATCGTCGACTACGTCAAGGGCCTCAATCGCCCGGACGAGCGCATCGCGCCCTCGCTGCTGCCGATCGCCAGCGACGACCTGCAGCCGCTGCCGCCCTCGCAGCAGGCGCCGGTGGATGCGCTGCTGGCCTTCGTGCGCCGGTCCGCCGACGAAGGCGCCGCCCCGACCCTGCAGTTGACCGGGATCGACGTCGCCAGCAAGCAGCTGGTGGCGGCCCATGTCGCGGCCGGGCTCGGCCTGCGCCTCGAACGGGTCGGGCTGTCCGCGCTGCCGGCGCAAGGCGCCGACCTCGAGGCCTGGTGCCGGCTCTGGCGGCGCGAATGCCTGCTGATGCCGCTGGCGCTCTACATCGATGCGCACGACGTGCCCGCCGGCGAGTCTTCCGACGCCAGCGCGGCCGTGCTGGGACGGCTGCTCGACCGGCTGCACGAACTGGCCTTCGTCGCGACGCGGGATGCGCATGCGCTCGGCGCCGGCGGCCGCGAGGGTCTTCTCGTGACCGCGATCGAGCGGCCCAGCGCCACCGAGCAGGCGCAGGCCTGGATCGGCCTGCTCGGCGATGCGCGCGAGGCGCTGGCGGCGCGGCTGGCGAGCCAGTTCAACTTCAACCTGCCGCAGATCGCATCGATGGCGCGCAGCGCCGGGCTCGCGGCCGACGAGCGCGGCGACGACAGCGTCGCCGCGGCGCTCTGGGCGGCCTGCCGCCAATGCGCGCATTCGAAGATGGACCTGCTCTCGCAGCGCATCCGGCCCAAGGCCGAATGGAGCGACATCGTGCTGCCCGCCGACGCGCTGTCGCTGCTGCACCAGATCGTGGCCCAGGTCGCGCTGCGCCGCCGGGTCTACGGCGACTGGGGCTTCGAACGCAAGATGAGCCGGGGCCTGGGCCTCAGCGCGCTGTTTCACGGCGAGAGCGGAACCGGCAAGACGATGGCCGCCGAAGTCATCGCCAATGCGCTCGAACTCGACCTCTACCGCATCGACCTCTCGGCCGTCATCAGCAAGTACATCGGCGAGACCGAGAAGAACCTGCAGCGCATCTTCGATGCCGCGGAAGACGGCGGCGGCATCCTCTTCTTCGACGAGGCCGACGCGCTGTTCAGCAAGCGCAGCGAAGTGCGCGACAGCCACGACCGCTACGCGAACATCGAGACCAACTACCTGCTGCAGCGCATCGAGGCCTTCCGCGGCCTGGCGATCCTGGCCACGAACCTGAAGGGCTCGCTGGACGCGGCCTTCATGCGGCGGCTGCGCTTCGTCGTGCCTTTCACCTACCCCGGGCCGCACGAGCGCGCGCTGATGTGGCAGCGCGCCTTCCCCGCCGACACGCCGGTCGAGGGGCTCGATCCGGTGCAGCTGGCACGGCTCGACTGCACCGGCGGCAGCATCCACAGCATCGCGCTGAACGCCGCGTTTCTTGCCGCGCACCGCGGCAGTGGCGTGACCATGGCGCTGGTCCACGAGGCCGCGCGCAGCGAGCTGCTCAAGCTCGGGCGGCCGATCCACGAAGCGGATTTCCGGCCCTTGGCCGCACGGGGAGCGCAGGCATGAAGATCGAGCTGCACATCGACCGGCTGGTCGTCGACGCGGGCAGCGCCGGCGCGATCGATCGCGAGCGGCTGGCGCAAGCCGTGTCGCAGGCGCTGGCGCAGCGCATCGACGCGGGGGCTTCGCGCCAACCGGCCATCCCGCAGGGACCGGTCGCGGGCCAGGGCCTCGAACACCGCATCGCCGCCGCGGTGCACCAGGCGATGCCGGGCGCATCGCGTGGAGGCCGGCCATGAGCGGATTCCCGGGCTCGCCTCGCCTCGTGAAGGGCGCGATCGTCGGCATCGATCCGTTCAACCCGCTCGCCAGCATCATCAGCTTCCAGTACAACCCCGACACCATGACGCGCCAGATCGAGGCGCAGACCACGCGCTCGGACGACGGCGACCGCGGCGAGGCACTGCGCCTGAAGGGCGCGCCGGTGGAGACGATCTCGCTCGACGTCGAGATCGATGCCACCGACCAGCTCGAACAGGCCAACCCGCTGGCCGTGGGCTCGGGCATCTATCCGCAGCTGTCGGCACTCGAGATGCTGGTCTATCCGAAGAGCAGCCTGGTCATCGCCAACACGATCCTGCTGGCGGTCGGCACGATCGAGATCATTCCGCCGGCCGCCCCCTTCACCTTGTTCATCTGGGGGCCGCAGCGGGTGCTGCCGGTTCGCATCAGCACCTTCTCGATCACCGAGGAGGCCTACGACGTCAAGCTCAATCCGACCCGCGCCAGGGTGCAGCTCGGCCTGCGCGTGCTCAGCTACAACGACCTTCCGATCACGCATCCGGGCTACGCGCTCTTCCTGGCGCACCAGGTGGCCAAGGAGACGATGGCCACGCTCAACACGGTCGGCAATGCGTCGGCGTCGGGTTCGCTGTCGTTCAGCGGCGGCGTCAGCACGGGGATGTAGACCATGGCCACGACCAGCCGCTATGCCAGCCTTCCGGTCTTGACCCACACGGACCCCGGCGGGCGCGTCGTGAGCTATTTCGGCCGCCGCTTCCTGCCGGCAGGCAGCGCGATGCCGCTGGTGATGGGCGTCACGGTCACGCAGGGCGACCGGCTCGACCTGATCGCAGCCCGCACCTTCGGCGACCCGGAGCAGTACTGGCGCATCTGCGACGCCAACGACGCGCTCGACCCCTTCGAACTCACCGCGACGCTCGGCCGCGTGCTGCGCATCGCCTCGCCCCAGTTCTGAGCCATGGACTTCCTCGGCATCCACCTGACCCTGCTGATCGGCCCTTCGGTGCCGCTGCCGGCGCCCGTGAACCTGATGGAGGCGCTCGAGGAGGTGGAGGTCCACACCGGCGACGATCGATCGGGCTTCCAGATCCGCTTCCAGGTCGGCCGCTCCGGACCCGCCGACCTGCTCGACTACGCCCTGCTCGCCAGTCCCCTGCTGCAGACCTGGAACCGCGTGATCGTGATCGTCACCTTCAATGCGACGCCGCGGGTGCTGATGGACGGCTTCGTGACGCAGCGCGAGTTCTCCGCCAGCCACGAGCCCGGGCGCTCGTTCGTCACGCTGACCGGCGACGACGTGAGCGTCAAGCTCGACCTGGAGGAGAAGAGCGCCGAGCATGTGGGCCTCGACGACGGGCTGGTCGCGCTGAAGCTCATCGGCAGCTATGCCGAGTACGGCCTGATACCGAAGCTGATCCCGCCGCCGGTGATCGATCCGCCGCTGCCGATCGACCGCGTGCCGGTGCAGCTGCGCACCGACCTCGAGCACCTGCGCTTCCTGGCGCTGCGCCACGGCTATGTGTTCTACATCGTGCCCGGCCCGGTGCCGATGACCAACACCGCCTACTGGGGACCGCCCGTGCGGGCCGGGCTGCCGCAGAGCGCGATCACGGTCAACATGGGGCCGAACAGCAACGTCAGCGACTTCAGCGTCCACAGCAACGGCCTCGGCCCGACCCAGGTGAGCGGCAAGGTGCAGGACCGCCTGACCAACCAGGCGCTGCCGGTGCGGCTGTTCGCGAGCCTGCGGCCGCCGCTGGCCGCCCTGCCCGCCTGGCTGGTGGACCAGCCGAACGTGCGCACCACCCGCTTCCGCGAGTCGGGGGTCGATGCGATGCAGGCCTACGGCCGCGCCCAGGCCCTGATCGAAGACTCGATGGACCTGGTGGTCGCCCACGGCGAGCTCGATGCCCTGCGCTATGGCGACATCCTGCAGCCGCGCGGCGTCGTCGGCGTGCGCGGGGCGGGCTACCTGCACGACGGGCTCTGGTACGTGAAGAACGTCCGCCACCGCATCCGCAAGGAAAACTATTCGCAGTCGTTCACGCTGGCGCGCGAAGGCTGGGGGTCGACGGTTCCGGTTGTAAGGCCATGAATCCCTTCTATGGCAAGTACCGCGGCAAGGTCGAGAACAACGTCGATCCGATGATGCTCGGGCGGGTGCAGGTGAGCGTCGCCGCGGTGCTCGGCGATGGCACGCTGTCGTGGGCCCTGCCCTGCGCACCCTACGGCGGCTCGGGCGTGGGCTTCTTCGCCGTGCCGCCGGTCGGCGCCAACATCTGGGTCGAGTTCGAGGGCGGCAATCCCGAGCAGCCGATCTGGAGCGGCTGCTTCTGGGGCGCGGGCGAGGTGCCGGCGATGCCGGCCGTGGCGGAGATGAAGGTGTTCAAGACCGACTGCATCAGCCTCCAGCTGAGCGACCTGCCCGGCGTGGGCGGCTTCATACTGGAGGTCGGTCCGCCAGCCGTCGCGGTGCCGCTCAAGCTCACGCTCGACTCGGACGGCATCAAGCTGGCCATGGCCGCGTTCAGCATCGCGATCGGTGCCGCGGGCGTGTCGATCAACGACGGCGCGCTGGAGGTGACCTGATGCCCGGCTTCCTGCTCGACCAGACCTCGGTGGTGACCTGCATGCACGCCGGGCAGGCGAAGGCGACGGCGCCCTTCCCGAGAGTGACGCTGAACAAGCAGGCGGTGGTGACGCAGGCCGCGGCCTACATGGTCTCGGCCTGCCCCTTCAACATCTCGGGCTCGCCGAGCCCCTGCGTGAGCGCCGCCTGGACCACGGTCGCGACCCGCGTCAAGGCCGGCGGCGCGCCGGTGCTGCTGGTGGACAGCCAGGCGCAGTGCGTGCCCAACGGCACCGGCGTGCTGGTCGCGCCTTCGCAGGTTCGCGCCAGGGGAATGTGATGCAGCTCGACTATCCCTACGGATTCGACGCCCAGGGCCGCACGGCGCAGGCCGCCGGCGACGACCACATCCGGGACCTCATCGAGCAGGTGCTGTTCACGGCGCCGGGCGAGCGCGTGAACCGGCCGACCTTCGGGACCGGGCTGGCGCAACTGTTGTTTGCGCCCACGAGCCCCGAGCTGGCAACGGCCACCCAGTTCCTGGTGCAGGGCGCGCTGCAGCAATGGCTGGGCGACCTGATCAAGTTCACCGGCGTGCAGGTCGAGAGCGTGGAGAGCACGGTGACGGTGACGGTGCAGTACGTGGTGCTGGCGACGCAGCAGCGCATGTCGGCCGAGTTCACGCGAGGGGGTGGCTAGCATGAGCCTCGCTGATTCGCAGACGCTCTGCTGCGACGCCCAACGACGCATCGACGTCGCGAACTCGACCACGCTCAACGGCATCGACTTCGTCGAGGTCGTGGACGTGGGGGCGCAGTTCCAGCAGGGTCTGCGCGTGCACTTCCTGCGAGCGCCCGCGCCCGCGGGCATCACGGCGGGCCACGTGCGCATCAGCGGCGGCGAGCGCTTCACCGGCATCCGGGTCGACCAGCCGCCCAGCTACGACGACAACGTGCTGGTCCTGCACGTCGACCGGCCCGGCGACTTCTCGACCTACACGCTGCAGCTGGTGCAGCCCGATGGCAGCGGCCTGCCGATGGCGGGCATGGACCCGGTGCTGGCCTCGGCGCCGTTCTCGTTCAAGGTGGATTGCCCCTCGCCCTTCGACTGCCAGTCGTCGGTCGCCTGCGCACCCGCCGTGGCTTCGGTGCCGGAACTCAACTACCTGGCGAAGGACTACGCAGGCTTGCGCCAGCTCATGCTCGACCGCCTCGCCACGCAGGTGCCCGGCTGGCAGGAGAGCCACGTGGCGGACCTCGGCGTCGCACTGGTCGAGATGCTGGCCTATGTCGGCGACTACCTGAGCTACCAGCAGGATGCGGTGGCGACCGAGGCCTACCTGGGCACGGCGCGCCTGCGCACCTCGGTGCGCCGCCACGCCCGCCTCGTCGACTACTTCATGCAGGAAGGCTGCAGCGCCCGCGCCTGGGTGCAGGTGCTGGTGCAGGCCGACAACGTGGCGCTGCCGGCGCACACGCCGATCCTCGGCGGCAAGGCCGGCGCGGCGCCGGTGGTCGCCAAGGCCGGCTACGCCGCCGCGCTGGCGGGCCTGCCGGTCGTGTTCGAGACGGCCCAGGCCGCAACGCTGTTCCAGGCCCATCGGGAGATCGGCTTCCACACTTGGGGCGACCGGCGCTGCGCGCTGCCCCGGGGCGCGACGCGGGCCACGCTGCGCGGCCGCTTTCCGAACCTGAAGCCGGGCGACGTGCTGGTGTTCGAGGAAGTGCTCGGGCCCGAGACCGGGCTGGCCGCGGACGCCGACCCGACCCACCGCCAGGCGGTGCGCCTGGTCAGCGTCGCGGTCGACGACGCCAAGGGCCAGCCGCTGCAGGACCCGCTCTACCGGCAGCCCGTGACGCAGATCGCGTGGGCCGCCGGCGACGCCCTGGCCTTTCCGCTGTGCCTGTCGGCCCGCATCGCGAAGAACAGCACGGAGAGCGACGTGAGCGACATCAGCGTCGCCCGCGGCAACATGGTGCTGGCCGACCATGGACAGCGCCTGGCGGCCGCCGAGGCCATCGGCGAGGTGCCTGCGCCGACCCTGTTCCGGGCGCCGGCGGCGAGCGGGGCGATGTGCAGCGAAGCCCGTCGCGAGCCGGTGCCGCCGCGCTTCAGGCCGCGGCTGGCCCGCGCGCCGCTCACCTGGGCCGTGCCCTTCGATCCCACCGATCTCGCCGCCTCGGCCACGGCGCTGCAGCAGCCCGATGCCGCCAGCGCCACGCCTGCGATCCAGCTCGCCGGCCAGCTCGAAGGGCTGTCGGTCGACTGGTTCGCGCAGCGGGACCTGCTCGGCAGCCACGCCGACGATCCGCACTTCGTCGTCGAGCCCGACGACGCCGGCGCGGCGTGGCTGCGCTTCGGCGACGGCGCCCACGGCCGGCGTCCTGCCTCCGGCACGGCGTTCAGCGCCAGCTACCGCGTCGGCACCGGCAGCGCCGGCAATGTCGGCGCCGGCACGCTGGTGCGCATCGTGACCGACGAGCCGGCCATCGTCGGCATCCGCCAGCCGCTGCCGGCGGGCGGCGGCAGCGAGCCCGAAAGCATCGCCTCGGTGCGCGCCAAGGCGCCGCATGCGCTGCGCACGCAGCAGCGCGCGGTCACGACCGACGACTACGCCCGGCGGGCCGCGCAGCTGCCCGGCGTCCAGAGCGCGGCCGCCACGATGCGCTGGACCGGCAGCTGGCGCAGCGTGCTGGTCACCGTCGATCCCTTCGGCGGCGGCGCGCTGGACGCGGCGACCCAAGCCCGGCTCGCGCAGTCGCTCGACGGCCTGCGCATGGCCGGCCACGACCTGGAGATCGAGGCGCCGATCGCGGTGCCGCTCGACATCGCGATGCAGGTCCGCGTACGGCCCGACTACTTCGGCGCCGAGGTCGCGCAGGCCCTGTCGGAAGTCTTCAACAGCCGCGTGCGGCCCGACGGGCGGCTCGGGCTCTTCCATCCCGACAACTTCCGCATCGGGCAGGACGTGTATTCGAGCCCGCTGTATGCGGCGGCGATGGCCATCGACGGCGTGGAGTCGGTGCAGATCACGACCTTCCAGCGGCGCGGCGAGCCGGGCCGCGCGGCCCTCGACGCCGGCGTGCTGCCGATCGGGCGGCTCGAAGTGGCCCGGCTGGACAACGACCCGGACTTTGCGGAGCGCGGCGTGTTCAGCTTCACGGTGAGGGGCGGGAAATGAGCGGGGAACTGGACGCCTGCGGCGCCTGCGCCGGCACGTCGCCGCAGACGCCGGCGGTGGTGGCCAACCGCGCCGGCCTGTCGACGATCACCTACCGGGTCGGAACACAGCCGCTCTTCAAGGAAAGCATGCAGGCGCGCCTGGGCACCCTGCCCGAGCTGCGCACGCGCGATCCGGCCGATTTCACGCTCGGCCTGATCGACGCCTGGGCCAGCGTGGCCGATGTGCTCAGCTTCTACCAGGAGCGCATCGCCAACGAATCCTTCCTGCGCACCGCCACCGAGCGGCGCTCGCTCGCGGGCCTGGCGGAACTGGTCGGCTACGTGCCGCAGCCCGGCGTGGCCGCGAGCACCTGGCTCGCCTTCACGCTGATGCAGGCGCCCGGCGCGCCGACGGCCGTCGACGTGCCGGCCGGCACGCGGGTGCAGAGCGTTCCCCTGCCCGGCGGCCTGCCGCAGACCTTCGAGACCCTCGACGCCGTCCCGGTCCGGGTCGAATGGAATGCGTTCCGCCCCAGCCTGAGCCTCGCGCAGACGGTGGACGCCGACACCACGGAGATCCTTTTGAGCGGCGTGTCGACGGGACTCAAGCCCGGCGACAGCGTGGTCGTGGCGCCCAGCGACGCCGGCAGCCGCCCGGTGCTGCGCACGGTGGCCGGCGTGACGCCGATGGCGGCCGAGCAGCAGACCCGGGTGGCGCTGCGCCCGGCGATCTCCGGGGCCCAGGTGCCGGCACCGGCGCCGCCGCCGCCGCGCCCGCGGCGCCCGCGGATCGCCTTCGAGTCGCTGCGGGCCCAGACCGTGCCGCTGCACCTCGCGGCCACCTTCGCAGCGCCGCGCAACTGGTCCTTCGTGACGCAGCAGGCGCTCGCGGCCCACGTGCCCTTCGTCGCCCGCGCCGACGACCTGAGGGTCTTCGGCTGGCGCTTCGGACTCAAGCTCAGGCACTTGTTCCGCACCCTCGCGGCCTGGTCGCCGCCGGCCGCGACCAGCGTCCATGCGCTGCGCACCAAGGCTTCGCTCTTCGGCTACAACGCGCCCGATCCGCGCAGTCTGCCGGCCGTCATCGCGGCCCAGTACTCGAACGAGTACGTGGCGGGCGGCGACTGGGTGCCGCCCACCGACGTGCTCGACCCACTGCTCGATGCCAGCTACCCGCGCATCGCCCCGGGCGGCGATGCGGCCCCCAGCTTCGCCGCACTGCGATGGAGCGACGCCCAGGGCGACCACTGGGTGGTCGCCAACGTCGACGGCGTGGCCGAGCACGGCGCCGCGAAATACACGATGACCGGCAAGGCGACCCAGCTGCGGCTGTCGGTGGTCGGCCAGAGCGACAGCGGCCCGGTGTCGATCGGCTACCCGACTTTCAGCAGCTACCGCGGCGCGACGCTGCAGGCCGAGAGCGAGGCGCTGCCCCTGGCCCGCCTGCCGAACGAGGATCCGCTGCCGGCCGACAGCCAGATCGACCTCGACACCTGGGTCGACGGCCTCTATGCCGGCCAGCGGCTGATCGTCAGCGGCGAACTCGCCGACGCGCCCGGCAACCAGGCCAGCGAGATGGTGCAGATCCAGGCGGTCGCGCACGCGATCGGCGCCGACGGCGGCACCAGCCTGACCCTGGTCAGCGCGCTGACCCAGGCCTACGTGCGCAAGACCGTCACGATCAATGGCAACGTGGCGGCCGCCACCCACGGCAGCGCGGTGAGCGAGGTGCTCGGCAGCGGCAATGCGAGCCTGCCTTCGCAGCGCTTCACCTTGCGGCAGGCGCCGCTCACCCATGTCAGCGCGGCGACGCCCAGCGGTGTCGCATCGACTCTCGCCGTGCGCGTGAACGGCGTGCTGTGGCGCGAGGTGCACGACTTCTTCGGCAGCGGCGCCCGCGACCGCGTCTATGTCGCCCGCCTCGGCGACGACGGCAGCACCGTGGTCGGCTTCGGCGACGGCAGCCACGGGGCGCGCCCCCCGACCGGCAGCGAGAACATCCTCGCCAGCTACCGCAAGGGCATCGGCGCGGTCGGCAATGTCGCGGCCGGCCAGCTGACGCTGCTGCAGACGCGCCCGCTGGGTGTGCAGGGTGTCAGCAATCCCACGCCCGCCACCGGCGGCACCGACGCCGAGACCGCCGACGACATCCGCGCCAATGCCGCGCTGGGCCTGAGCACGCTCGGGCGCATCGTCTCGCTGCAGGACTACGAGGACTTCGCCCGCGCCTTCGGCGGCATCGCGAAGGCGCTCGCCACCTGGACCTGGTTCGGCCAGACCCGCGGCGTCTTCCTCACGGTCGCCGGCATCGACGGTGCCGACGTGGCAGCGGGGGGCGCGGTCTTCGGCCACCTGCTTTCGGCGATCGGCGATGCGGCCGAGCCGAACGTGCCGGTCCGGCTCAGCAGCTACCGGCGCGGCGCCTTCACCTTCAGCGCCACCCTGATGATCGACCCGACCCGGGACATGGACGCCGTGCTGGCCGCCGCGCAGCAGGCGGCGCGCGCCGCGTTCTCCTTCGCGCGCCGCGGCTTCGGCCAGCCGGTGGCGCGCAGCGAGGTCATCGCCCTGCTGCAGGGCGTGCCGGGCGTGGTGGCGGTGCAGGTGAGGTCGCTGCGGCGCACCGACACCGCCTTGTTCGTGCCGGCCGCGCGCCTGGCCGTGCTGCGCGAGAACGCGCAGATCGATGCGGCGCTGCCCCAGGTCGGCTCCGACGCGAGCGTCCTGGCGGCCGAATTGCTCACCCTGGACCCGAGGCCGCTGGACCTGGTCGCGACCTGGGCGGAGGCACCCCCATGACACTCGACGGCGCCGCCCTGCTCCAGCTGCTGCCCGCGATCTACCGGCTGCGCGACGCCGACCAGGGCGGCGCGCTCGCGCGCCTGCTCGACGTGCTGGCCGAGCAGGTGCAGGTGCTGCAGGAAGACCTGGCGCAGCTCTACGACGACCAGTTCATCGAGACCTGCGCCGACTGGGTCGTGCCCTACATCGGCGACCTGATCGGCTACCGGCAGCTCAACGGCGTGGCCGCGACCGTCAGCAGCCCGCGCGCCGAGGTGGCCAACACCATCAACCTGCGGCGCGGCAAGGGCACGGTCACCGTGCTCGAGCGGCTGGCCCGCGACGTCACGGGCTGGGACGCGCACGTCGTCGAATACTTCCTCGGCCTGGCGGCCACGCAATGCGTGAAGCACGTGCGCCCGGGCGCCGGCGGCACGCTCGACCTGCGCCGCCAGCCGCTGCTCGAACGCATCGGCTCGCCCTTCGACGGCGCGGCGCACGGCGTCGACGTGCGCGGGCTCGGAGGCGGCGGCCGCTGGAACCTGCCGAACGTCGGCATCCACCTGTGGACCCAGCGCAGCGCCGGCCTGTCGCAGGCCACGGCCTTCGCGCGCGACAGCCTGCGCTTCTTCTTCGATCCGCTCGGCGCCGACACGCAGCTGTTCAACCGCCCGCAGCCGCTGCCGGCCGACGCGCCGCTGGCGGGCGAAGCGAACCTGCCGGTGGCCATCAGCCGCCGGGCGCTGGCGGCCGACCTGGACGGCTTCTACGGGCCCGACCAGTCGCTGTTCATCGGCGGCCTGCCCGCCGGCACGACGCTGCTGGCGGCCGACCTGTCGGACCTCGACGCCGCCGGCACCCAGTGGGCGCACGTGCCGGCCGCGGGCAGCGTGCTGATCGATCCGCAGCGCGGGCGCATCGCCTTCGCCGCCGCGCCGGCCCGGCCGCTGGCGGTGTGGTTCCATCGCGCCAGCGAAGCGGACCTCGGCGGCGGCGAATACGAGCGCCTGGCCACGCTCTCGCTCGGCCTCCGACCCGTGGTCGAGGTCCAGGCCGCGAACGGCAGCGTGCAGGCCGCCCTCGGCGCCGTCAGCGCCGGCGGCGCGGTGCAGTTCCCGGGCAGCGCGACCTGGGCCGAGACGCCGTCGATGGCGCTGGCGGCCAACGCGGTGGTCGAACTGCGGGCCGCCGACCAGACACGGCCGGTGCTGCAGCTGGCGGGCGAACTCAAGATCAGCGGCGCGGCCGGTTCCGAGCTGACGCTCAACGGCCTGGTCATCAGCGGCGGGGCGCTGCACCTGGCGGCCACCGCCAACGGGCAGGGGCCGAACACGCTGCGGCTGGTGCATTGCACGCTGGTGCCGGGGTCGACGCTGAAGAGCGACGGCAGCGCCGCCCAGCCCGGCGCGCCCAGCCTGGTCGTCGAGACGAAGGGCACCCGTGTCGAGCTCGACCATTGCGTGGTCGGCGCGCTGCGCATCGCCGCCGAATGCCCGGTGAGCCTGAGCCACTGCATCGTCGATGCCGGGGATCCCGCCTCGGTGGCCTTCGCGGCGGTCGACGGCAACGCGGCAGGCGGCGCACTGCAGGCGACCGACAGCACCTTGGTCGGCCGCGTCCACAGCGCGGCGATCGAGGCGGCCTCGAACTGCATCTTCCACGCACGCGCCAGCGGCGCCGCCCCGCCCTGGCCGGCCCCGGTGTGGTCCGAACGGCGGCAGCAGGGCTGCCTGCGCTTCTCCTACCTGCCGCTCGAATCGATCGTGCCGCGCCGCTACCGCTGCCAGCCGGCGGCGGCGGCGGACGCCAGCCGCGTGGTGCCGCTCTTCGATTCGCTGCGCTACGGCGACGCGTCCTATGGCCAGCTGGCCCGGCGCTCGGCGAGCGAGATCCGCAGCGGGGCCGAAGACGGCGCCGAGATGGGCGTCCATCACGAACAGATGGCCCAGCAGCGCGAGAGCAACCTGCGCCTGCGCCTGGCGGAGTACCTGCGCGTCGGACTCGACGGCGGCCTGCTTTTCGCCGACTGAGCCGAAGAGGGAGCAACGACATGACAGCCGACTTCAGCCGAAACACCTTCGATCCGCGCAAGCACTACAGCGCCGTGCTGCTGCAGCAGGGGCGGGTCCAGCTCGACGCCGACTGGAACGAGCAGCAGGCGATCAACGCCCACCGCAGCGAGCGCCTCGGCATCGACGTGGTCGGCCCGAGCGGCGCGCCGCAGGACGACCCGGGCTTCGGCCTGGCCCTCACGGCCGACGGCAGCGACCTGACGATCGGCTCGGGCCGCTACTACGTCGACGGCATCGCCTGCGATGTCGAGCCGGGCCAGCGCCTGGCCTTCAGCAGCAGCGGCGACAACAAGGCGCTGGTGGCCTTGCCGCGCGCCGATCTGGCCGACTTCCGGGCCGGCCAGTGGGTGCTGCTCAACGTCACGGCGGACGCATCGCAGATGCTGCGCATCACCGCCGTGGCGCCCGCGGACGACGCGCTCACGCTGACGCTGGCGGGTGCCGTCACGCGGCCGCCGACGCCGGCCAGCGGCAGCTTCAACGGCGTGCTGCGCCGCATCACGACCTACCTGACGCAGCCCGATCTGCCGGATCCCGACTTCGCCGGCGCCGATCCGGCCACCCTGGCGCTGCCCAAGGGCCTCTACCTGGCCTACCTCGACGTCTGGCAGCGCCTGGTCACCGCGCTCGACGACCCGGCCATCCGCGAAAGCGCGCTCGGGGGCCCCGACACGGCGGTGCGCAGCAAGACCATCCGCCAGCTGAAGCTGCTCGCGGTCACACCGCCCGCCACGGATGCACCGGCCTGCGGCACCGCCTTCCCCGAGTGGGACGCGCTGACCGGCGGCACCAGTGGCGCGCTGTCGGCCCGCGCGGCACCTTCGCTGGGGCAGAGCGGACCTTGCCTGATCCCGCCCGGCGGCGGCTACCGCGGACTCGACAACCAGCTCTACCGGGTCGAGATCCACGACGCCGGCGCCGACGGCAACGCGACCTTCAAGTGGTCGCGCGACAACGGCAGCGTGGTCACGCGCATCCGGGCCTTCGACGGCAGCACGCTGACGGTCGACGGCACCGGCCCCGACGACGCGCTGGGACTGGCGAACGGCCAGTGGGTCGAGATCTTCGGCGCCGCCGACGAACTGCACGGCAGGCCCGGGCAGCTGGTCCAGATCGCCACCGTGCAGCCGGCCACCTCGACGGTGAGCTTCGCCGCCTCGCCGACGCCCATCGATGCGTCCCTGAATCCGAAGATGCGCCGCTGGGACGGCGCCGCGGCCGTGGTGCCGGCGGGCGGCGGCGGCTGGCTGGACCTCGAGCTGGGTGTGCAGGTGCAGTTCACCGCCGGCCAGTACGCGAGCGGCGACCATTGGCTCGTTCCGGCCCGTTCGGGCGCCACGGCCAGCGTCGAATGGCACCATGCCGCGCCTCAGCCGCCGGCCGGCATCGTGCATCACTTCGCCCGCGTCGGGCTGCTGCGCTGGGCCGGCACCCCCGCCGGCAGCCTGCTCACGGACTGCCGGCGCACATTTGCGCCGCTGACCGACATTCCGCCCGCGCTCCATGTCACCGGGATCAGCTGGCAGAACGACGACGTGCTGCAGCTGTCGCAATTCGTCGCCGGCCTGTCGATCTCGATGGACGGGGCGCCGATCGGGCAATACACGGTCAACCTCGACCCGGGCACGGGCACGCCGGTGCCGACCAGCGTGGCGCTGATGACCGCTTCCGACAACTCGATGGTCGTCACCGTCGAGATTCCGACACCGGTGCCGAACCAGCCCGCCAATGTCCAGCCGGTGTTGACCATGCCCGTGCCGGTGGTGCTGCCCGGCAACCCCATCAGCTGGCAGGCGAACTCGAACACGCTGCTGTGGGTGCCCAGCCCGGCGGCCCAGAGCGTGGTCAATGCGCTGAGCGGCGGGCAGGCGCGCGTGCGGGTGCGCATGAAGGGCAACTTCATCTGGGGCGACCGCGCGCAGCAGCGGCTCTATCTCGACGGCGAAGTCCGCGGCCAGCCGGGGCTGAGCGCATCGCGCACCAACAGCCTGCGCACCGACCTGGCCTTTCCCTCGGGCTGCGGGCGCCGCTACAGCGACTTCGAGAGCTGGTTCACCCTCCAGCTCGCCGCCACGCCGGTCTCGCTGCGCGGCTTCGGCCTGAACGCGGCGGTGCTGCTCGGCGACGGCGCGCTGACCGGCCAGGTCGTGCTGGCCAGCGTCGCCCAGGCGGCGGTCACGGTGACACTGTCGGCCAGCAGCGCGCCGGCGATCCCGGTGCTGCTGAACGGCGGCAACCCGCTCACCATCCCGGCCGGCCAGACCAGCGCCAGCTTCCCGATCACGGTCTCGGCAGCGCCGTCGAGCAGCGTGGTGAACGTGACGGCCAGCGTGCCGGCGATTCCCAATTCGCAGCTGACCACCTCGCTCACGACCAACTTCACGGTCGTGGTCCTGGCCGTCGGCGTGTCGCCGCCGACGGCGCTGCTGCTCGCCGGCACCTCGCAACAGTTCACGGCCAGCGTCGGCAGCAGCGGGGTCGCGATCCCGGGCGGGGTCGACACGGGCGTGAGCTGGAGCTGCAGCGGCGGCTCCGTCAGCGCCTCGGGCAACTACGTCGCGCCGGGTGCGGCCGGCGTGTTCGCCGTGGTTGCGACCAGCGTCGCCGACCCGCGGCGCAGCGCCCAGGCCACGGTGACCGTGCGCGTCAAGGGCAAGGACAAGGACAAGGACAAGGAGGCCGCCGCCGACAAGACCGTGCGCCTCGACAAGGCGGTGCTGGCCGAGAAGGTCCGCGACGTGGTGGTGCGCCCGGCGGTGCTCGGCCCGGTGATCGCGAGCCCGGCGGTGATCTCTTCGCCGGTGATCCTGCAGCGCTCCTTCATCGCGCCCGCCCAGCGGCCGGAGGTCGGGCCGCCGCCGCCGGCCGCGCCCGAGCCGCCCGCGTCTCCTGCGCCGGCCAAGGGACCGGCCAAGAGCAAGACCAAGAGCAAGAAAGGTGGCTGACCGGCCGCTGCTCGTGCTCGCCGACGAACGGGACGTCGCGGCGCAGGCTTTCGTCGAGCGCCATCGCGCGCAGGGTGCGCGCCTCCTGCTGCCCGCGGATCTCTCGCGCCCGGGCTGGTGCCATCGCGTCGGCGATCCGGCCGCCTCCGTCGCCGTCGTGGCGGGCGGCGCCATCCCCGCCTCGGCGCTGCGCGGCGTGATCACGCGGCTGGCCGCCATCGCGCCCGCGCAGCTGCCGCACGTGGCCTGGGCCGACCGCGACTACGTGGCGAGCGAGATGAGCGCCTTCCTCGGGGCCTGGCTGTCGGCGCTGGCCTGCCCGGTGCTGAACCGCCCCGTCGTACCCTCGCTCTCGGGGCCGGTGTGGCGCCGGGAACAGTGGGCCCGGCTGGCGCTCGACCTCGACGTGCCTGTCGCGCCGGTCCGGCTGGCGCTGCGGCCCGGCATGCCGACGCCCGCGCCGCCGCCTCCGGACGCGGCATGCGTCCGCCTCGACGTCGTCGGCCGGGCGGTCATCGGCCCCGGGCATCCGCGGCTGCGCGCCCATGCGCGGCGGCTTGCCGAGGGTGCCGGCATGGCACTGCTCGGCGTGTTCTTCGATGCGGAGGACGGCAATGCACGCTTCGTCGGCGCCGACCGCTGGCCCGACCTGTCCGACCGGTCGATCGGCGACGCCGTGATGGACAGCGCGCCATGAGCGGCGGTCCCGTGCTGCTGTGGGGCTCGCCGCTGGACTTGCCGATCGCCGCCGTCTGCACCGCGCTGAGCCGTCTCGGCACGCCGATGTTCCTGGTCGACCAGACGCGCGCCGGCGAGACGTCGGTCGAGCTCGAGATCGATCGCGCCCTCGGCGGCTGGGTCCGGGTCGGCGACCAGCGCTGCGCGCTGGACGGCATCCGCTCGGTCTATGCGCGGCCCCAGGACACGGGCCGCGGCGGCGACACCGACCCGGCCGGGCTGCACGCCGGCGCGGTCGACGAGGCGCTGGCCTGCTGGCTCGAACTGACGCCGGCGCTGGTCGTCAACCGGCTGTCCGCGATGGGATCGAACGGCTCCAAGCCCTACCAAGGGGGCTTGATCGCCCAGGCCGGGTTCGCGGTGCCCGACACGCTCGTGACCAACGACCCCGACGCGCTGCGCGCCTTCTGGCGGCGCCACGGCAGCATCGTCTACAAGTCCTGCAGCGGCGTTCGCAGCATCGTCTCGCGGCTGGCGGCGGACGATGCCGAGCGGCTGGCCCGGCTCGCCACCTGCCCGACCCAGTTCCAGGCCTACGTGCCGGGCACCGACTACCGCGTGCATGTGGTGGGCGGCGAGATCCACGGCCACGCGATCGACTCGGATGCCGACGACTACCGCTATGCGGGATCGGCCGGCGTTCGATTGCGGCCCTGGCGGGTGCCCGATGCGCTGCGGCCCCGCCTGCGCGCCCTGGCGGCATCGCTGGGGCTGGTCATGGCCGGGATCGACCTGCGGCGCAGCGCGCAAGGCGAGTGGGTCTGCTTCGAGGTCAATCCCTCGCCCGGATTCACCTTCTACGACGACGAGGACGACGAGCCGATCGCGCGCGCCACCGCACGGCTGCTGACCGGGGGCTGACCCGCCACATCCGGTTGCGCAAAAAAGTCATCGCGGCTTTACGCTTTCTTCATCAAATCGCCGCATCGCCGCGCCAAGATCCCGGATGCAGAGAAAGGAAGCAGACACATGGCAACCATCGCATCGTGGCCTGACGACCGCACCCCCGAATCCCCCGAAGCCACCGCCGAGACGGCGATCCCTGCGCTGGTGGCGCAGGTCTACGCGTCGGCGCCCGCGGAAGAGCGCCGCCAGTTGGTCGAGACGCTGTTGCGCCCCCTGGGCGTGCTGTCGCTGGTGGCCGTCGCCAACGGCATCTTCGCCAAGATCCGGTTCCGCAACGCGGGCCAGGAGCCGGGCGTGCGCATCGACGATCTCCAGAACGTCGGCGCCGCCGACATGGTGGCGCTGGTCCACCATGCCCAGCAGGTCAGCGTCGAGACCGTCGACGGCCTGGTGCAGCAGCTCACCACCTCGGGCGCACTGGCGAGTTCAGCGGCCGCAGCCCTGCTGATCGGGCTGCTGGTGCAGCGTGCACGGTCCCGGCGCGGCGCGCAGGCCCGCGCCGACGATGCGTCGCTCGACCCTTCCTGAGCCGCCCGGCGCCGTCACCAGGTGCCCGGCAGCAGCACGCCGGTATCGACGTCGCCGATGTCGGTGCGCCCGCAGAAGGCCATCGTGAGGTCGAGTTCGTTGTGGATGATCTGGAGCGCGCGGCTGACGCCCGCTTCGCCCAGCGCGCCCAGGCCGTAGAGCATCGAACGCCCGATGTAGGTGCCCTTGGCACCCAGCGCCATCGCCTTGAGCACGTCCTGGCCCGAGCGGATGCCGCCGTCCATGTGGACCTCGATGCGGTCGCCCACGGCCTCCACGATGGCCGGCAAGGCCCGGATCGACGACGGCGCGCCGTCGAGCTGCCGGCCGCCGTGGTTGGAGACGATGAGCGCGTCGGCACCGGCGGCCACCGCCAGCCGCGCGTCTTCGACGTCCTGGATGCCCTTGAGCACCAGCTTGCGCTTCCACAGCCGGCGGATCCAGGCGACATCGTCCCAGTTCAGGGTCGGATCGTATTGCCCGAAGGTCCACGCCGACACCGACGCCATGTTCTCGACCCCCTCCACATGGCCGAGGATGTTGCCGAAGCCGCGCCGCTTCGTGCCGAGCATGCCGAGGCCCCAGCGCGGCCGGCTCGCCATGTCGATCAGGTTGCGCAGCGTGAGGCGCGGGGGCGCCGACAGGCCGTTCTTGAGGTCCTTGTGGCGCTGGCCGGCGATCTGCAGGTCGAGCGTGAGCACCAGGGCCGAGCAGTTGGCGTCGTGCGCGCGGCGGATCAGGCGCTCGACGAAGCCGCGGTCGCGCAGCACATAGAGCTGGAACCAGAACGGGTGACCGCCGGTGGCCTCGGCGACGTCCTCGATCGAGCAGATGCTCACCGTCGACAGCGTGAACGGCACGCCGAAGGCCTTGGCCGCGCGCGCCGCCAGGATCTCGCCGTCCGCGCGCTGCATGCCGGTCAGCCCGGTCGGCGCGATCGCCACCGGCATCGCGACCTCCTGGCCGAGCATGGTGCTGCGGGTGCTGCGATGCGCGAGATTCACCGCCACCCGCTGGCGCAGCAGGATCTGCTGGAAGTCGCGTTCGTTCGCGCGGTAGGTGCCCTCGGTCCAGGACCCGCCGTCGACGTAGTCGTAGAACATGCGGGGCACCCGCTTGCGCGCGAGCACGCGCAGGTCTTCGATGCAGGTGATCACATTCATGGTGCGTTCAGCATAGCTGACCGCCGCCTTCGTCCACCAGCCGTGGCGGGTCCCGGGCCCGCCGGCCCCCAGCAAGCGCGGGTTAGCACCGATTAATTAGTTCAATCTGGAAACTACATTGGTTATGTCGCATAACTTAAAAAAGCGACATCCCGAGTCCACCCAGAGGAGACAACCATGGTACGAATCGAACGGCCGGCGCTCGCGCCGACGGCCTTCCTGTTGAGCGCAGCCGCGCTGCTCGCCGGCTGCGGGGGGGGCGGCAGCAGCGCCGGCTTCCTGCCCACCGCGTCCGGGACATCGACCCCCGCCGCGACGGCCCAGACGCCGGCCGGGCCATCGGCCGGCGGTCCCGTGGCGAGCACGCAGGCCCAGCCGGGCAAGCTGCTGTCCTGCGACGACCTGGCGGCCAAGGCCGCCCTGGCCGGCACGGTCTACACCTCCGTCACCTCGGTCGCGGCCGGGGGGCTCGCGGTGGCGGGCATCAGCGACCCGGTGCCCGCCCACTGCCTGGTCAAGGGCAAGATGAACGAGCGCACCGGCCCGGTGGACGGCCAGACCTACGCCATCGGTTTCGAGGTCCGGCTGCCGGTCGACTGGAACGGGCGCTTCTTCTACCAGGCCAACGGCGGCCTCGACGGCAGCGTCGTCACGGCCACCGGCGGCATCGGCGGCGGCGGTCCGCGCTCGACCGCCCTGCACATGGGCTTCGCGGTGATCAGCTCCGATGCCGGGCACGCCTCCCCCACGCCCAGCTTCGGGCTCGATCCGCAGGCGCGCCTGGACTATGGCTACAACGCCGTCGCCCAGCTCACGCCGATGGCCAAGAACCTGATCGCCAAGGCCTATGGCCGCGGCCCCGATCGCTCCTACCTCGGCGGCTGCTCCAACGGCGGCCGGCACGCGATGGTCGCGGCCTCGCGCTTCGCGGACCAGTACGACGGCATCCTGGCCGGCGACCCGGGCTTCAATCTGCCGCAGGCGGCCGTGGCGCAGCTCTACGGCGTGCAGCAATACGCGACGGTCACGACGGCCACCACCTCGGCCGGCAAGCCCGACCTGCAGACCGCGTTCACCCAGGCCGAACTGAACCTGGTCGCCAAGGCGGTGGCGACGCGCTGCGATGCGCTCGACGGCCTGGCCGACGGCATCGTGGCCGACGTGCCGAAGTGCCGGACGGCCTTCAGCCTGGCCGCGGACGTCCCGTCCTGCTCGGGAACGCGCGACGGCAGCTGCCTGACCGACACCCAGAAGACCGTGCTGGCGAAGGTCTTCGCCGGTGCGCGCGACAGCGCCGGCACCACGATCTACAGCACCTTCCCGTTCGATGCCGGCATCAACGGCGCCAACTGGCGCGCCTGGAAGTTCGCCAATTCCCAGGCCCTCGACACGGGTGCGGTGGGCTTCGTCTTCAGCACGCTGCCGCTGGGTCCGAGCCGGCCGACGGGCATCGACTTCGCCCTGGCGTTCAGCATGGACGCCGACGCGCCGAGCATCTACGCGGCCAGCGGCATCTACACGCAATCCGCCATGAGCTTCATGACGCCGCCGAACCCGACCCGGCTCACGACCTTGCGCGACCGGGGCAGCAAGCTGCTGGTCTACCACGGCACCAGCGACCCGGTGTTCTCGTCGGACGACACGACCAACTGGTACGACGGCCTGCGCGCCAACAACGGCGGCGACGCGTCTGGCTTCGCGCGCTACTTCCCGGTGCCCGGCATGAACCATTGCGCCGGCGGCCCCGCCACCGACCAGTTCGACATGCTCTCGCCGCTGGTGGCCTGGGTCGAGCAGGGCAAGGCGCCGGACGCCATCCAGGCGACCGCGCGCGGCGCCGGTGCCAACGTGGTGAACGCCGAGATCCCGGCCGGCTGGTCCGCGGGCCGCACGCGTCCGTTGTGCCCCTACCCCAAGGTGGCGACCTACACGGGCAGCAATCCGGAAGACGCGGCCAGCTTCAGCTGCAAGTAGCCGCTCAGAACCGCGCCGCCGAATAGGGCGCGGGGTCGACCACGGGCGGGCTGCCCTCGATCATCTCGGCCAGCAGCCGGCCGCTCACCGGCCCCAGGGTGAAGCCCTGGTGCGCATGGCCGAAGTTGAACCACAGGCCCGGATGCTTGGGCGCCGGGCCGATCACCGGCTTCATGTCGACCGTGCAGGGCCTGTTGCCCATCCAGGGCTCGGGCTCGACCGGCTGCGGCAGGTCGAGCAGCTCGCGGGCCGCGGCTTGCGCCTTGTCGAGCTGCACCGGCGTGGCCGGCGCACCGATGCGCGCGAACTCGGCGCCGGTGGTGAGCCGCATGCCCTGCGCCATCGGCGCCAGCACCAGGCCGCGCTCCGCGTCCAGCAGCGGCAGCCGCAGCCCGGGACCGCCGCGGTAGTGGCGGTGATAGCCGCGCTTGACGAACAGCGGCAGGCGATAGCCGAGCGGCTGGATGAGCGGGTCGGCCCAGGGCCCGAGCGCCACGACCGCGTGGCGCGCGGTCAGCGGCCCGGCCGCCGTCTCCACCTGCCAACCGGCGCCCACCGGGCGCAAGGCCGTGGTGTCGGCTTCGACCAGCTGCCCGCCGAGTCCGGCGAAGCGCTGCGCGTAGCGCGCCACCAGCGCGCCCGGATCGCTGACCGACCACGGATCCAGCCAATGCAGCGCACCCGCCATGGGCCGGCGCAGGCCCGGCTCGGCGCGCGCCAGCGCGTCGCCGTCGAGCAGCGCATGCCGAACGCCGTAGCGCCGCGCCAGGTCGGTGGCGCGCGCCGCGGCCTGGTCCAGCGCCGCCGGCGTGCGAAAGGCGAAGTGGTAGCCCTCCTTGCGGACCAGGTCGCCAGCGCCGGATTCGTCCATCAGCACCTGGTGCTCCGTCAGGCAGTGTTCGATCAGCCGGCTGTAGGCCTGGGCGATCGGTGCGTAGCGCGCCGGTGCCGAGGTGTGCCAGTAGCGGGCCAGGCGCGGCAGCACGGCGGGCAGCGCGCTGAAGTGGTAGTTGACGTCGATGCCGCGCTTGAACGCGACGTCGAACACGGTCGACCACTCACGCGGAAAGGCATAGGGCTCCACCGCCTCGCGCTGGATGATCCCGGCGTTGCCGTAGGAGGTCTCGCGCCCGGGCGGGCGGCGGTCGACCAGGGCCACCGAGTGCCCGCGCCGCGCGAGCTGCAGCGCCGTGCAGGTGCCGACCATGCCGGCACCCAGGACCAGGACATCGCACGCCATCTGCGCCGCGCCCTTCAGTCGGGCCGGGCCGCGGTGACCGTGACTTCGAGCCGGGCGCCGGGCGCCAGCAGGCTCGCCACCACCGTCGTGCGCACCGGCAGCGGGTCCCGGAAATGCGGGCGGTAGGCGGCGTTGAAGGCGGCGAAATCGGCGCCGTCGACCAGGTGGACGGCCACCTGCACGACATCGTCCAGTCCCAGGCCCACGGTGGCGAGCGTGGCGCCGATGCGCTGCAGCACCAGCGCGGTCTGCGCCTCGATGCCCTCGGGGATGCTGCCGTCCTCGGCGAAGGGCATCTCGCCCGACAGGAAGACCAGGCCCCTGGCCTGGCGAAGCTTGGAGAAAGGAAGTGCGGGTGCGGTCATGGGCGCCTTTGGAATCCGGTCGATTATGGGTGGCCGCGCACAGGCAATCGTGGCAATCTGTTGAACGATGCGTTGCGCAGTCCACAACGCACCAGCGCCTTCATCCCTCCTTGCGCAGCAACTCCCTGAGGTGGTCGAGAAAGGCCCGGCACGCGCCCGGCAGCGTGCGCCCGGCCAGGGTCTGGACCTCGAAATGGCGCTCGTTCATCTCGCGGTCGCGCAACGGCACGCCGACCACGAAGCCGGCCTTCAGCCGGGTGCGCAGCGCCGCTTCGCCGCTGAGCGCGATGCCGCCGCCGGCGGCGGCGAAGGCGATCATGGCGTCGAGCCGGTTGCTCAGGAAGACCGGCTCGCACTGCAGCCCCTGCCGGCTGCAGCTGATGTCGAACAGCTGGCGCAAGGTGGAATAGGGGCCAGGCAGCGCCATCGGGTAGCCGACCAGCTGCGACAGCGCCAGCTGCCGCCGCGACGCGAGCGGATGCTCCTTCGCCATGATCGCCAGGATCGGCGAGGGATGGCGCAGCTCGACGTTGATGTGGCGCTCGGAACTGGTGCTGAGCGTGACGCCGATGTCGACGTCACCGTCGCGCACCAGCTGCGGGATATCGGCCTGCATGCGGACCTCGAGCGCGAAGCGGATGCCGGCATAGTCGCGCTGGAAGTCGGCGATCAGGTTCGGCAGGAACTCGGACGCGAAACCCTCGGTGCTGGCCACCCGCACCTGGCCGGTCTGCAGGCCGCGCAGCGCCAGGATGTCGTCGGTGACGCGCTCGATGTCCTGCCAGGCGCGCTTGGCGTGCGCGGCCAGCAGCTCGCCCGCGGCATTGGGCACCATGCCGCGCGCGCGGCGCTCGAACAGCAGGGTGTCGAGCTCGCTCTCCAGCCGCGCGATGTGGCGGCTGACCGCCGACGGCGCCACGTTCAGCCGCTCGGCCGCCGCCGTGACGGAGCCGGTGCGCACCACCTCGAGAAAGTGGCGCAAGGAGCTTTCCTGCAACACGCGCTGACTGATGTTCCTGGACACGGGATGACCCTGATCAAGATTGCCATTATCGCAATGAAAGGTTTCGAACATTGATATTGCTGCAGGGCATTCGCCTTTCTACGATGAGACCTCGCTGCCCTTCCCCGCCCCGTCGCCCCACCTCGCCATGCACATCCCACCCCTGCGCGCCCTCGGCTTCGCCGCCCTTTGCACCCTCGGCCTGCACGCCGCCCCGGCCCTGGCGCAGGACAACTGGCCGTCGCGGCCGATCACGATGGTGGTGCCGTTCCCGCCGGGTGGCGGCGGCGACGCCCAGGGCCGCCTGCTGGCCCTGAAGCTCACCGAAAAGCTGGGCCAGAACGTGATCGTCGACAACCGCCCCGGGGCCGGCACCGCCATCGGCGCCGCCTACGTCGCCAACGCCAAGGCCGACGGCTACACGCTGCTGATGAGTTCGGCCTCCACCTTCACGCTGAATCCGGCGATCCGCAAGACGCTGCCCTACGACCCGGTCAAGAGCTTCGAGCCGATCGGCATCGTGAGCCGGGTCGGGCTGGTGATGCTGGCCCACCCGAGCGTGCCCGTGAACAACGTGAAGGAGCTGGTGGCGGCCGCCAAGGGTGCGCCCGACAAGTACGCCTATGCCTCCTTCGGTGCCGGCACCAGCTCGCACTTCGCGGCCGAGATGGCGCTGCAGGCGATGGGCATCCGGCTGGTCCACGTGCCCTACAAGGGCAGCGGCCCGGCCATGACCGACCTGATCGGCGGCCAGGTGCCCTTCTCCTTCGACACCGTGACCGCCGCGCTGCCGCAGATCAAGGCCGGCAAGGTCAAGGCGATCGCGGTCACCACGGCCAAGCGCTCGGCACTGATGCCGGGCGTGCCGACCTTCGCCGAGTCGGGCTACCCCGCGGCCGTGCTCGACAGCTGGGGCATGGTGGTCGCGCCGCGCGGGTTGCCGCCGGTGGTGCACGCCCGGCTCGAGAAGGCGCTGGCCGAGACGCTGGCCGATCCGGCGGTGCGCAAGGGCTTCGCCGACCAGGGCGTGGAGCCCGGCTTCGTCGGTTCGGCCCAGGCCGCCGCCCAGCTCGAGGCCGAGCTGCCGCTGATGCGTGCCGTGGCCGTGCGCGCCAACATCCAGCCGGAGTGAGCCGATGAGCGATGCGTCCCGCCCCACCGCCCTGGTCGAGCACTCCGCGGTCGCGCTGCGGCAGATGATCGCCAGCCGGGAGATCTCGCCGGTCGAACTGCTGGCGGCGTGCATCGATCGCATCGAAGCCGTCAACCCTTTCGTCAACGCCATCACGGCGACCTGCTTCGAGCGCGCCCGCGACGAGGCCCGCGCCGCCGAGCGGGCCGTGCTGAAAGGCGAGCCGCTGGGCCTGCTGCACGGGCTGCCGCTGGGCGTGAAGGACCTGGAGCCCACCGCCGGCCTGCTCACCACCTTCGGCTCGCCAGCGTTCCGCGGCCACGTGCCGACCCAGGACATCGAGCTGGTGGCCCGCCTGCGCCGCGCCGGCGCCATCGTCGCCGGCAAGACCAACGTGCCCGAGATGGGCGCCGGCGCCAATTCGCGCAACCCGGTGTGGGGCGCCACCGGCAATCCCTTCGACCCCCACCTCAATGCCGGCGGCTCCTCGGGCGGATCGGCGGCCGCCCTGGCCTGCGACATGCTGCCCCTGTGCACCGGCTCCGACACCGGCGGCTCGCTGCGCATCCCGGCATCGAAGTGCGGCGTGGTGGGCTTCCGCCCCTCGCCCGGCGTGGTGCCGAGCGTGCGCAAGCTGCTGGGCTGGACGCCGATCTCGGTCGTCGGTCCCATGGGGCGCAGCGTCGGCGACGCCTGCCTGCAGCTGGCCGCCACGGCCGGCATGCATGCCGGCGACCCGCTCAGCTACCCGCTCGACCCGCTGGCCTTCCTGCAGCCGCAGGCCGCCGAGCTGGGCCGCCTGCGGGTCGCCTTCACCACCGACTTCGGCAGCTGCGACGTCGAGCCGGAGATCCGCGCCACCTTCGCCGGCCGGATCGCGGCGATGCGGCACCTGTTCGCGCGCTGCGACGAGGTGCGCTTCGAGCTCGGCGAGGTCCACCGCTGCTTCGACGTGCTGCGCGCCGAGGCCTTCGTCGCCGGCATGCGCGAGGCCTACGAGAAGGACCCGGCGAGCCTGGGCGAGAACCCGCGTGCCAACTACGAGATGGGGGCCCGCATGAGCCTGCTCGACAGCGCCTGGGCGCAGGCCGAGCAGACCCGCATCCTGCAGCGCTTCCAGGCCACCTTCGCCGACTACGACCTGGTGCTGGCGCCGACCACGCCGGTCTCGCCCTTTCCGTGGACGCAGTCCCATGCCCAGGTGATCGACGGCAAGGCGCAGTCCAACTACTACCGCTGGCTGGCCCTGACCTACGTGACGACGCTGACCACCCACCCTGCGCTCACGCTGCCGTGCGGCACCGATGCCAAGGGCATGCCCTTCGGCCTGCAGGTGGTCGGGCCGTTCCGCGGCGACCTGCAGGTGCTCTCGGCCGCGCTCGCGCTGGAGCAGGCCTTCGCCGCCGACCCGGTGCTGCGGCGGCCGCGCCCGGACCTCGGCGCGCTGCGGATGCCGCAGCCGGCGCTGGACTCGATCGTCACGGCGCCGCCGCCGGCGAACTGGCGCGAGCCCGGCTTTGGCGGCGGCAGCGCCACCTCGGTGGTCTAGATTCCAGCTTCCGGAGACTCGAAAACATGACACCTGCCTCGCCCACCCCCCCGACCCTCGACCTTGCGCTGGCGCAGCTGCTGGACGCGTTCGCCGCCTCCAACCCGGCCAGCCGCGAATGCTTCGACAGCCACGCGCGCTACCTGCCCGGCGCCAACAGCCGCTCGGTGCTGTTCTATGCGCCCTTCCCGCTGACGATGGCGCGCGGCGAAGGCGCCGTGCTGTGGGACCTGGACGGCCACCGCTACGACGACTTCATCGCCGAGTACACGGCCGGCGTCTACGGCCACTCGGCGCCGGAGATCCGCGCGGCCGTGGTCGAGGCCATGGAAGGCGGCATCAACCTCACCGGCCACAACCTGCGCGAAGGCCGGCTCGCGCAACTGATCTGCGAACGCTTTCCGCAGATCGAGCGCGTGCGCTTCACGAACTCCGGCACCGAAGCCAACCTGATGGCGATCACGGCAGCGCTGCGCTTCACCGGGCGGCGGCGGATCGTGGTCTTCTCGGGCGGCTACCACGGCGGCGTGCTGGGCTTCGGCGCCGAGCCGGCGCCGACCACCGTGCCCTTCGACTTCCTGGTGCTGCCCTACAACGACGAAGCGGCGGCGCGCGCCGCCTTCGCGCGCGAGGGGCCGGACATCGCCGCGGTGCTGGTCGAGCCGATGCTCGGCGCCAGCGGCTGCATCCCGGGCCGGCCCGCCTTCCTGCAGGCCTTGCGAACGCAGGCCACCGAGGCCGGCGCCCTGCTGATCGTCGACGAGGTGATGACCTCGCGCCTGGCGGCGCACGGGCTGGCGGCGCAGCACGGCATCCGGGCGGACCTGACCACGCTGGGCAAGTACCTCGGCGGCGGCATGCCCTTCGGCGCCTTCGGCGGCCGCGCCGACATCATGGCCCTGTTCGATCCGCGCAGCGGGCCGCTCGCCCATTCCGGCACCTTCAACAACAACGTGGTCACCATGGCCGCCGGCCACGCGGGCCTGACCCGGCTCTTTCCGCCCGAAGCCGCCGCGGCCCTGGCGGCGCGCGGCGCCGCGCTGCGCGGGCGGCTCAATGCCCGCTGCGCGGCAGCCGGCGTGGCGCTGCAGTTCACCGGCATCGGCTCGGTGATGAACGCCCACTTCGCCGACGGCGAGATCCGGCGGCCGGAAGACCTGGCGGCGGTCGACGCGCGGCTGCGCCAGCTGTTCTTCTTCCACCTGCTCGCGCAAGGCATCTACGCCTCGCCGCGCGGCTTCATCGTGCTGTCGCTACCGCTCGACGACGCCGCGATCGCACGCCTGGAGCAGGCGGTGGCGGACTTCCTGGCGCGCTTCGCGCCGCTGCTGCCGCGGCGCATGGCGCGCTGAGGCGTTCATTTGCGCGCCAGCTTGGCCGCGTCGACCCGGTCGTAGCCGCTCAGCTCCATGAAGCCCTCGCCGCCGGCGCCGCCGCTGACCTTGACCGGGCCTTCCCAGTAGACGTTGGCGGTGGTCGTGGCGGCGTCGAACTCGGCGTCGGCGAAGTACGGCTTGACGCGATAGACCCCCGAAGGCAGCTTCAGATCCCATTCGACGACATAGCCGATCCGGGTCCGCGGACTGGTCCAGGTGCCGACGGGGGTCAACGTGGCGTCGCCGTCCTTCAGCGGCACCGACCCGTTGGCACCCGAGACCGTGCCGGCGGTCATGACCTTGCGGCCGTCCATGTCGAACAGCGCATAGAGCATCACGTCGGAGCCATCCGCCAGGTGCAGGGCGAACCAGTTCCAGCCCAGGGTCAGGACGTCGAACTCGCCCCACTGGTGGTCGAACCAGACGTCGCCGCGCACCGGCACCTGCTTGCCGTCGATCGAGACCTCGCCCTGCGCCGCCATGCGCGGGCGCGAGTAGTAGTAGCTGATGCCGCTCTGGCCGAAATCGAGCAGGCCCGGCGTGCCGGAATCGGCGGCGCGATGGGCGACCACCGGGTGGCTGTCCTGGAGGTCGAGCGTGAGCCAGGCCCCGTCGAGTGCCGCGCGCACCACGTGGGCCGGCCCCGTGCCGGAGACCTGCCAGCCCTCCGGCCTGAAATCGAAGCCCTTGCCGGCGGCATTCGCGGGCATGCCGCCGGTGCGGCTCTGGCTGGTGAAGCGGCGGCCGGTTTGCAGGTCGGTCAGCGCGCCGTGCATGACCGTGTGCTTGATCAGCCCGTTGGCCACGAAGACGGCGACGTGGAAGGCATAGCGCTCGCCCGAGGTGGCGTTCAGGATCCCGCTGTAGTACCACCATTCCATGCCCGAGCCGTGCGCCCGGTCGTCGGCCGGCAGGTTCAGCGGCGCCAGGGCGGCGGTGCGTTCGGCCGGCTGCCCCGGTGCACCGGCGGCGGCCGCCCCCGATGCGGCCAGCGGCGCCGGCTCCGAGTCCAGGAGGTGGGACAGGACCGTGCCGACCACGGCCGCCACCGCCACGAGGGTGGCGAAGAAGATCCACAGGCCTCTCCTGCGCGCGCGCCGCGAGCGGCTGCTGCGCCAGCGGCCCGGGCCGGACCGTCGGGAACTGCGGGGGAGATCGTCGGCGTTCATGTCAGGGTGTCCTGGGTCGTGAAGTCAGGCGGTGACCGAGCGTATCAGCTGCATCCGTCGCCAACCGACAAAAAATGCCGCCCTCCCTCAACTTTTGCCGGGAACGGCCGATAGACCGGGATTCAATTCCGGCGCGCCTCCATGAACGATCTCAGCTTTCTTGCCGCGGATCACGATCCGTGGGTCGTCCTCGCCTCGGTGGCGGTGGCGATCCTGGCGTCCTACGTGACGCTCGACCTGTCGCTGAAGGTCCGCACGCCCGAGGGCGCCGTCAATCGCCTGTGGTGGATCGCCGGCTCGCTGGTCATGGGCACCGGCATCTGGTCGATGCACTTCGTCGGCATGCTGGCCCTCTCGCTGCCGATGGACATCGGCTTCACCACCCCGTTGACCATCCTCTCGTGGCTCGCCGCGGTCGGCGCTTCGGTGATCGCCCTGGGCATGGCGAGCGGCGGCCGGTACAGCCGCCGCTCGATCGCGCTGGCATCGCTGGCGATGGGCGCCGGCATCTGCGCCATGCACTACATCGGCATGGCGGCCCTGGACCTGCGACCCGGCATCGTCTGGGACTGGCGCCTGGTCGCCGCCTCGGCGGCGATCGCGGTGGCCGCCTCGGCCGCCGCCCTGCTGATCTTCCGGCTGCTGCAGCGCGTGCATGCGCGGCGGCGCTTCGCGATGCAGCTGCTGGCCGCCACCCTGATGGGCGCCGCGATCTGCGGCATGCACTACACCGCCATGGCCGCGGCCGGCTTTCCGGCCGATTCGGTCTGCCTGAGCGCCGGCGCGCTGGGCGGGCGCAGCCTGGGTGCCGCGGTCGCCATCGCGACCCTGGTGCTGCTGCTGGGCACGCTGCTCGCGTCGATCCTGGAAGCCCGGCTGCAGCGGGTCGCGCGCCTGCTGTCGCAATCGCTGCAGGAGTCGAACGCGCGGCTGCAGAGCGCCAACGACGAACTGCTCCAGCGCGCCCTGTCCGACCCGCTGACGGGACTGCCGAACCGCAAGCTGTTCGAAGACCGGCTGCGCCAGGCCGTGCACCGCCTGGAGCGCGTCAACCAGAAGGCGGTGATCGAACACCTGGCCGTGATGTTCGTCGACCTCGACGGCTTCAAGCCGGTCAACGACAGCTTCGGCCACGGCGCCGGCGACCAGATCCTGATCGCCACCGCGCAGCGGCTGATCACCGAGGCCCGCGCGGGCGACACGGTGGCGCGGGTCGGCGGCGACGAGTTCCTGCTGCTGCTCGAAGGGCTGGACGCCATCGAGGACTGCGTCCAGGTGGCCAACCGGATCCTGCGCGCCTTCGCCCAACCCTTCGAGCTGGCCGACCGGCAGCTGCGGATCTCGTGCTCGATCGGGATCGCGACCCACGCCCTGCGCGGCGACCCCGAGAAGCTGGTCGCCCACGCCGACGCCGCGATGTACGCGGCCAAGCGCACGGGCGGCTCCAGCCTGGCGTTCTTCGAGCCGCACATGGCGATCGACACGGCCGACCACCTGCAGTTGCAGAGCGACCTGCGCCAGGCGCTGGAAGACAACCAGTTCGAGCTCTACTACCAGCCGAAGATCCATGGCCGGCGGCACCGCATGAGCGGCCTCGAGGCGCTCGTGCGATGGAACCACCCGCGGCTGGGCATCGTCGGCCCCAACACCTTCATCCCGCTGGCCGAGCGCTTCGGCCTGA
Organism: Variovorax davisae; assembly: GCF_030316845.1. Classification (GTDB taxonomy): domain Bacteria; phylum Pseudomonadota; class Gammaproteobacteria; order Burkholderiales; family Burkholderiaceae_C; genus Variovorax; species Variovorax davisae. The sequence continues at coordinate 49,486 of NZ_JASZYS010000013.1, read as the reverse complement.
TCGTGCGGCTCGGCCACTGGGTCATCAACGAGGCCTGCCGGCAGGTCGCGGCCTGGAGCGCCGAGGGCCGCCACATGCGGGTGGCGGTGAACCTGTCGGTGCACCAGCTGCGCGAGGCCTCGCTGGTCGATTCGGTCGAGGAGGCGCTCAGGCGCTACGGCCTGCTCGGGTCGCAGCTGATCTGCGAGATCACCGAGTCGGTCGCGATCCAGGAGCGCGAAGTCACGACCCGGACCTTCGAAGGCCTGGCGCGCATCGGCGTCCACCTGTCGATCGACGATTTCGGCACCGGCTACTCCAGCCTCAGCCAGCTGCGCGACCTGCCGGCGCGGCAGCTCAAGATCGACCGCAGCTTCGTCAAGGACATCGAATCCAAGGAGGATGCGCGCGCCGTGGTCGAGGCCGTCATCAAGCTCGCGCATGCGCTGCGGCTCACGGTGGTGGCGGAAGGGGTCGAGACGCAGGGGCAGCGCGACGTGCTGCTGCGGCTCGGCTGCGACGAGCTGCAGGGCTTCTTCTATGCGCGGCCGATGCGGGCGAACGCGGTGCTGGGGTGGTCGCTGGACGAGGCGGCGGGGCTGGCGCCGGCGCCTTAGCCACGGCGCGCGGGCGGCCTCACTCCGCCGCCGTTGCCGCGTCGCTGACCCAGCTGGCCGAGCGGCCGATGCTCTCGAGCAGGTGCGCGGTGAAGGCCCGCACCTTGACGCTGGCACGCGGCGCGGCCCGCACCAGGAAGATGCCGCTCGGCTCCTGCCGCGGCGTGCCTTCGAGGTCGAGCTCGACGATGCGGCCGGCGGCCAGGTCCTCGCCGATGGCCCAGTTCGGCATCAGCGCGATGCCCAGGCCCTGGGCGGCGCACATGCGGCGGGCGTCGCAGTCGTTGCTCTCCAGCGCGAACTGCGGCGGGCGGCGCCAGTCGAAGCCGTCGAGCTCGCGCCAGCCGCGCGCGCTGGTGCTGTGCTGGCGGTCGATCAGCCGGTGGCCCGACAGGTCCTCGAAGGTCCGCGGCCGGCCATGGCGCTGCAGGTAGGCCGGCGAGGCGCCCATGATGTAGCGCTGGCTGCCGATGCGCTGGCAGATCAGGCTGCTGTCGGGCTGGTCGCCGATGCGGATCACGATGTCGAAGCGCTCCAGCACCGGGTCGACCACGCGCTCGGTGAGCTCCAGCTCGACGTTCAGCGCCGGGTGCTTCTCGAACAGCGAGCCCAGGTGCGGCGCCACGTGGCGGCGGCCGAAGGCCGGCACGCAGCTCACCCGCAGCAGCCCCTGCACGCTGCCGTCGAGCGAGACCACCTCGCTGCGGGCATCGGTCATGTCGTGCAGGATCTTCACCGCCCGCTCGAACAGCAGCGAACCGGCCTCGGTCATCACCAGGGCCCGGGTCGAGCGCGTGAACAGGGGCACGTTCAGGTCCTGCTCCAGGGCGTCGATCTGGCGCGCCACCGACGACGCCACCAGGCCCTTGCGCCGGGCCACGGCCGAGAAGCTCCCGGCCTGCGCCACGTCGACGAACATGGAGAGGCTTTCGGCAAAGCGGATGGATTCCATTTGTGCAGCGGGCGCAAAGGCATTTGGCCTTCGTGCCGGATTCCCATGATGAAGCGCAAAGAATAGCATCGGCGGGCGCCACCATCACGAGGAACTGCTGCATGACCCGAACCGAGACAACACCCCGCCCCGCCTTCATCCCCGCCGGCCTGCTGCTCGGCCTGGCGCTGGCCCTGGCCGGCCCGGCCCGGGCGGAGACCTTTCCCTCCCGGCTGGTCACGGTGATCGTGCCTTTCGCGGCCGGCGGCACCGTCGACAAGGTGGCGCGGCAGGTCCAGGAGCCGCTGCGGGCCCGGCTCGGCCAGCAGGTGCTGATCGACAACCGGGGCGGCGCCGGCGGCACCATCGGCATGGCGGCGCTGGCCAAGAGCGCGCCCGACGGCTACACGGTCGCGCTGGTGTTCGACTCCTACGCGACCGAGCAGCACATCTACCCCAAGCTGCCGTACGCGACCTTGCGCGACTTCAGCGGCGTGAGCTACGTGGCCCGCTCGCCGATGGTGCTGGTGGTGCCGGCGGCCTCGCCCTACAAGACCCTGCAGGACTACGTGGCGGCGGCCAAGGCGAAGGGCGCGGTGTCGTACGCCTCGGTCGGCGCCGGCAGCTCGAACCACCTGGCGGCCGAACTGTTCCACGAGACCGCGGGCAGCCAGGGCCTGCACGTGCCCTTCAAGGGCGGCGGCCCGGCGCTGACCGACCTCATGGGCGGCCATGTCGATTCGATGATCGCCAGCCTGCCGCTGGTGCTGCAGCAGGTGCAGAGCGGCAAGCTGCGGGCGCTCGCCGTGACCTCGCCCAAGCGCAACCCGGCGCTGCCCGAGGTGCCGGCGGTGGCCGAGACCTACAAGGGCTTCGAGGTCTATTCCTGGGTCGGGATGGTGGCCCCCGCGAAGACGCCGGCGCCGGTGCTCGACCGGCTGTCCGCCGACATGAGCGCCACCCTGCGCGAGCCGGAGGTCGCCAAGCGGCTGGCGGACGGCGGCTTCGAGGTGGTGGCCGGCGGCCGCGAGGCGATGAACCAGCTGATCCGGAGCGAGAGCCAACGCTGGGGCCGCCTGATCCAGGCTCGTAAGATAGTCGCCGAATGAGCACCGATGCGGGCGCTGGCCGTCTCCAGTCCTTCAGTTTCGAAAGCCGCGCGCAGCGCGTCCTGTTCGGCCATGGCGCCCTGTCGCAGGTCGCCGAGGAGCTCGCCCGGATGGGCGCGCGCAAGGCGCTGGTGCTGTGCACGCCGCCCCAGCGCGCCCAGGCCGAGCGCGTGGCCGACCTGCTCGGCGCCAGCGCGGCGGGCATCTTCGACGGCGCCGTGATGCACGTGCCGATCGAAAGCGCGCGCGCCGCGCGCGAGGCCGCCGCGCGCCTCGGCGCCGACGCCGCGGTGGCGATCGGCGGCGGTTCCACCGTCGGGCTGGGCAAGGCCATCGCGCTCGAATCCGGGCTGCCGATCCTGGCCATCCCGACCACCTACGCGGGCTCGGAGATGACGCCGATCTACGGCCTCACCGAGAACGGGCTCAAGCGCACCGGCAAGGACCCGCGGGTGCTGCCGCGCACCGTCATCTACGACCCGGCGCTGACGCTCGGCCTGCCGGTCGGCCTGTCGGTGGTCAGCGGCATCAACGCCATCGCCCACGCGGCCGAAGGCCTCTACGCGGTGGACGGCAACCCGGTCTGCGACCTGATGGCGGTCGAGGGCATCGCCGCGCTCGGGCGCGCCCTGCCCGGCATCCATGCCGACCCGGCCGACACCCAGGCCCGCCGCGACGCGCTCTACGGCGCCTGGCTGTGCGGCACCGTGCTGGGCAGCGTCGGCATGGCGCTGCACCACAAGCTCTGCCATACGCTGGGCGGCAGCTTCAACCTGCCGCATGCCGAAACCCACACCATCGTGCTGCCGCACGTGCTGGCCTACAACGCCGCGGCCGCGGCCGGCGCCATGCAGCGCATCGCCGCGGCGCTGGACGCCGGCAGCGCGCCCCAGGCCGTCCATGCGCTGGCGCTGGCCAACGGCGCACCGGTCGGGCTGCAGCAGATCGGCATGCGTGCGCAGGACCTGGACCGGGCCTGCGAGCTGGCGCAGAACGCCTATGCCAACCCGCGCCCGGTCGAGGCGCGCGCCCTGCGGCAACTGCTGCAGGATGCCTTCGACGGCGTGGCACCCCGCATCTGATGGCCTCGCTGGATGCTGCGCCCACCCCGTTCGCGCGCCAGCTCGCGCATCAGTACGGGCTCGACGACGTGCCGGCCTCGCGCTCGCCCGGCCTGTCGCTCGACATGGCCAGCATGCACCACGCGCAGCCGCACCTGTTCGTGCTGGACCCGCTGCCGGCCGAGGACGCCTTCGTCGTCAGCGTCGAGCTGGCACGGGCCGGCAGCCGACGCTTCTTCCAGGGCAATGCCCAGACCTACCTCGGCCTGCTGGAGCGCGGCGCGGTCCATATCGCCGACCTCGCCGAGCGGCCGTCGGCCTACGTGTGCAGTCCCTTCCATTCGGTGCTGTTCCGGCTGCCGCGCGCCACCCTGGACGACTTCGCGCGCGAAAGCGGCAGCCTCTCGCTCGCCTCGCTGGCCTGCACGCCGGGCGTGACCGACCCGGTGCTGGCCGGCATCGCCGCGGCGCTGCTGCCGGCGCTGGAGCGGCCGGCCGAGACCTGCAGGCTGTTCCTCGACCACATGGCGCTGGCGCTGTGCGCGCACCTCGCCAGCACCTACGGCGGCGCCCGCAGCCGGCCGGCGACCGTGGCCGGCCTGGCGCCCTGGCAGGAGCGGCGCGCCAAGGAGCTGCTGTGCGGCAACCTGACACGCCATGTCCCGCTGGCGGAAGTGGCGGCCGAGTGCGCGCTGTCGCGCGGCCACTTCAGCAAGGCCTTCAAGGCGACCACCGGTCAATCGCCGCACGCCTGGCTGATCGAGCGCCGGATCGAGGCGGCGCGGCAGATGCTGCTGGCCTCGTCGGCCTCGCTGTCGGAGATCGCCATCGCCTGCGGCTTCGCCGACCAGAGCCACCTGACGCGGGTGTTCGGCGCCCGCACGGGCAACTCGCCCGCGCAGTGGCGGCGGCTGCGCCGCCACTGACCGCGCTCAGCCCGCCGGCAGGATGTCCGGCAGCAGCGGCCGCTGCAGGCGGGCGCGCCACCACTTGAGCGCCTCCCCGGCGCCGGTGCCGGTCTTCCAGGCCAGCCAGAAGCCTTCTTCGGTCCGCGCCTCTTCGAGCGTCAGCTCGACGAGCTCGCCGCGCGCCAGTGCCGCGTGCACGCAGGCCCGCGGCAGGAAGCCGTGGCCCAGTCCCTCGGCCTGCAGGGCGATCTTGGCTGCCATCGACGGCACCGTGATGCGCCGCTGCCCGGCCAGCAGGCCGATGGTGCGGTCGGACATCGAACGGGCGCCGTCGCCGACCACCACCGCCGTGTGGTCGAGCAGGTCGGCGCGGGTCAGCGGCCGCCTCAGCATCGCCAGCGGGTGGGTGGGTGCGACGCAGAAGGCGAAGTCGAGGCTGCCCACCGACACCGCCTTGTAGCCGCCGCCCCCCGGGCCGTCGCCGGCGGCGACGATGAGGTCGGCCCGGCCATCGCGCAGCGCCTCCCAGGTGCCGGTCAGCGTCTCGCAGGCGATGCGCAGCCGGGTGCCGCAATTCAGGTCCTCGAAGGCCCGGATGTCGTGGCTGAACGCCGAAGTCGGTATCAGCGAGTCGTGCACCAGGCGCAGCTCGGCCTCGAAGCCGGTGGCGATCTGGCGCATGCGCGATTCGAGGTCGGCGGCGGCCGCCACCAGCCAGCGGCCTTCGCGCAGCATCTCGTGCCCCGCGGCCGTGAGGCTGACGCGCGGGCCCTGCCGCACGAACAGCGCGATGCCCAGCTGTTCCTCGAGCCGGCCGATGGCGTACGAGATGGTCGAGGGGACCTTGTGCAGGCGCTCCGAGGCGGCGGCGAACGAGCCATGGCGGGCGATCGCATCCACCAGTTCGATGGCTTCGAGGCTGAGTTTCAGCACGGGGGCTCCTTCGCTTTTTATGATCGAAATTATCGATCATAGAAGCGAAAAAATGTCAGCATAATACCGATGAGCGAGCGAGATACTAGGCGTATTGAATCGTGAATTTAATCGAACAAACCACCCAAAAGGAACGCCCATGATCGAACTCCGCAAGGCAGACCAACGCGGCCTCGCCGACCACGGCTGGCTCAAGTCGCGCCACACCTTCTCCTTTGGCCACTACCACGACCCGAAGCAGCAGGGCTTTTCCGACCTGCTGGTGATCAACGACGACCGGGTGGCGCCCGAACAGGGTTTCGGCACCCACCCGCACCGGGACATGGAGATCATGTCGTACGTGCTCGACGGTGCGCTGGAGCACCGCGACTCGATGGGCACCGGCTCGGTCATCCGCCCCGGCGACGTGCAGCTGATGACGGCCGGCACCGGCGTGCGCCACAGCGAGTTCAACCATTCGAAGACCGACCCGGTGCACTTCCTGCAGATCTGGCTCGTGCCCTCGGTCCGCGGCGCGGTGCCGCGCTACCAGCAGGTGCACTTCAGCGCCGCCGAGAAGCGCGGCAAGCTGCGCCTGATCGTCTCGCCCGAGAGCGCGCAAGGCTCGCTGTCGGTGCACCAGAACACCCGCGTCCATGCCGGCCTCTTCGATGGTGCCGAGAGCGCCACCTTGCAGCTCGATCCCGACCGCTATGCCTACGTGCACGTGGCGCGCGGCAGCGTCGAGGTCAACGGCGAGCGGCTCGGCCAGGGCGACGGCGCCCGGATCCGCGACGAGCGGCAGCTCCGGTTCGCCAAGGGCGACCAGGCCGAGGTGCTGGTGTTCGACCTGCGGCCGCGCGAACGGCCTTCGATGTAGCTAGAGTGCCGGGATGTCCGCCGTCCAGAAGCACCTGCTCATCCACGGCGCCGTGCAGGGCGTGGGCTACCGCTGGTCGATGGCCCAGGCCGCCGAGGCGCTGGGCGTGCGCGGCTGGGTGCGCAACCGGCGCGACGGCACGGTGGAGGCCCTGGCGGTCGGCGATGCCCCGGCGGTGGAGGCGCTGGTGCAGTGGGCGCAGCGCGGCCCGCCGCAGGCGCGCGTCGATCGGGTGGATGTGCTGGCGCCGCCCGGACCGGCCCCGGCGCCCGCGGGCTTCGAACAGCGCGCGACGGTCTAGACGCGATGGAGGCTCGACGGCCGGCTACGCCGCCTCGCCGAACACGACCCGGGCGGTGGCGGCAGCCTCTTTCCAGACCGCGTCGCGATTGCCCGAATAGGTCGGCGTCGGCGCGACCGCGACGACCAGCACATTGACGGTGGCCCCGCTGTAGTGGGCGCGCAGCAGCACCTTGCGCTGGGTGGCCGCCGTGACGGCGCGGACTTCGACGCCGTCCATCGGCTTGAGGGGCACGTCGTCGCCTGGCGCCTCGATGTGCTTGTCGATGTCCGGCAGGCCCAGCATGAACCGTTGGCCGATCTTGAATTCGAAGCCCACCGGGGCGCGAAGCTCGACCGAAAACGCCGGCAGCTTGCGCGGCCGCGTGAGAAGTTCCCGCTTGTCAATATGCATGGCGGCGAGTCTATGAGCTTCGCGCCGGGGCGGGAAGGGACCCTCGCGATCCCATTGCACAATCTGTCCATTTCTTCCTGGCAGCGCATGCGAATCCACGAACTCCAACGGCGAATGCGGGATGCCGGCGCCGGCCCCCTCCACGAGCACCGGATCCTGCGGCTGTGGTCCCATGCCCTGCCCCGGGACAGCGGCCGGCGCCGCCCGGACACCTTCTTTCCGTCCTCGCTGCTGGCCGCCCTGCCGGCCATCGAAGCCGAGCTGGCGGGGCTGGCGCGCATCCACGCGGTCCATCCCGGCGCCGATGGCTCCGAGCGGCTGCTGGTCGCCCTGGCGGACGGCCAGACCGTCGAGAGCGTGCTGCTGCCGCGCGACGGCCTGTGCGTCTCCTCGCAGGTCGGCTGTGCCGTCGGCTGCCAGTTCTGCATGACCGGCCGCGACGGCCTGCTGCGCCAGGTCGGCAGCGCCGAGATCGTCGCCCAGGTCGCCCTCGCACGGGCGCGGCGCCCGGTGCGCAAGGTGGTGTTCATGGGCATGGGCGAGCCGGCCCACAACCTGGACAACGTGATCGAGGCGATCGACCTGCTCGGCACCGCCGGCGACATCGGCCACAAGAACCTGGTGTTCTCCACCGTTGGCGATCCGCGCGTGTTCGAGCGCCTGCAGCAGGAACGCGTCAGGCCGGCGCTGGCCCTTTCGTTGCACACCACCAAGGCCGCGCTGCGCAGGAAGCTGCTGCCGCGGGCGCCGAACCTGACGCCCGCGGAACTGGTCGCCGCCGGCGAGCGCTATGCCCGGGCGACCGGCTACCCGATCCAGTACCAGTGGACGCTGCTGGAAGGCGTCAACGACGGCGAGGACGAGATGGAGGGGATCGTCGGCCTGCTCGCCGGCAAGTACGGCGTGCTGAACCTGATCCCCTTCAACGCGGTCGACGGCGTGCCCTTCGGCCGCCCGTCGTGGGAGCGCTGCCAGCAGATCGCCCGCACGCTGCACGCGCGCGGCGTCCTCACCAAGCTGCGCTATTCGGCCGGCCAGGACGTCGATGGCGGCTGCGGCCAGTTGCGCGCGCGCGCCGCCCGGGTGCCGGTGCCGGTGCTGCTGCACAGGGCGCCGTAGGCCCGTCGTCGGCGCTCAATGCGGCGCGACCGCCTCCGCCAGCTGGCGCAGCAGCGCGCCGCCGTCGCCCTGCCAGGCGCTGCCGTGCATGCAGGCCAGCACCTGCGGCGCATGCGCGGCCAGACCGGCCAGCAGCGCCGCGGTCTGCGGCGCGTGGGCGAAATAGTCCATCTGCTGGCGGAAGGCCTCGCTGGGGCCGAGGATGTCGGCCTCGGTCAAGGCCTGCTCGCTCGGCCCCGACTGCGTGAACAGGTCGCCGCAGAACAGGGTCCGGGTGCGGGTGTCCATCATGAGCCCGCATTCCCAGCCGTGCGGCACATGGGGCATGTCGAACCAGCGCACCGTGTGGGCCCCCAGCGCCAGCTCTTCGCCATCGGCCAGCGCACGCGGCGGCCGGTCGGCCAGGTCGCCCATCGAGACCATGGCCGCGACCTGCCCGCACAGCGGCACCGCGCGCGGGGCGGCGGCCAGCAGCAGGTTGATCGCGCCGCATTCGTCGGCCTCCACGTGCGACAGCGCCAGGTAGCGCAGCCGCTCGATCGGCACCACGCGGCCGATCGCCTCGCTCACCAGCGGGAACAGCTGACGCGGGCCGGTATGGAACAGCAGCGGATCGTCGTCCACCAGCAGGTACTGGTTGAAGCTGAAGCGCTGGCCATCGGGCAGTGGCACGGGGGTGTTGATGCGGTAGATGCCGGTGGCGATTTCCTGCACGTTGGTGCCGGCGGTGGCGTTCGTGATCATGCGGGGCTCCTTGGGTGAAAGTCGGCCGGACCGCCATGCTGCACCCCATCTCGGCCGCCATGCAACCCCAGCGGGCCCTGGAGCAGGGCCCTGCCCGATCTCGGACCCGGCTCAGGCGAACAGCGCCCCGTCGAGCGCGCTGCGCACGGTGCGCACCGTGAGAACCGCCAAGGCGAGGCTCAGCAGGCCGAGCAGCACCGCGGCGAGCACCCCGTGCGGCCCGCTGGCGCGGAAGTCCGCGTACTTCAGGGCCGCGTTGACCAGCGCCGCCATCGGGAAGCCGATCGCCCACCAGGCCGCAGAAAACCCGATGCCGCGGCGGAACACCTTGGGCGCCACCACCGCGAACATGAACAGCGCGAAGTAGAAGAGCAATGCGGCGAACCGGTCGATGCCGCCGACGATGTTGACGTAGGCGAGGAAGCCGACCGCGAAGGGCGCCACCAGGATCATCAGCGACGGCGTCATGGCCGGCGCCAGCGGGTCGCGATGCACCAGCCGGCTGACGATCATCGCGAACAGCACCAGCGCCAGCACGGCGCCGACGGCGCCGGCGAACAGGTTGATCTCGGGGGCCCAGGCCATCGGCATGCGGCCGCCGGTGACGGCGATGTCCAGCGTCGCGACGCCCGGGATCAGCCAGGCCGGCATCGCGTGCGAGGCGTCGACCTGGCCCTTGAGCAGGCGCGACACGGCGACGAAGCTGAGCGCAAAGGCCGCCAGCACGCCGACGGTCCAGCTCGCCCGCGCCGCGGGCGCGCTGTAGGGCTCGACGACCGCCGACAGCAACAGCACCGAGATCGCGATGGTGCCGAAGAAGTTGCCGGCCACCGGGTGATGGAACTCCGCCCGCACGGCCTGCGGATGCCTGGCGATTTTCGTCAGGTAGCCCAGCGCGACGAGCACGAAGACGCCCAGCGCGAAGGCGCCGATGGCCTCGCCGACGATGCCCGGCGCACCGAAGCGGTCGTGCGCCAGGCGCCAGGCCAGGGCCAGGCCCGAGAGCCCCATGACCGAGGCGAACAGGTTGACGGGCAGGTTCCGAACCGAGGACTTTCTGGACGGTTCAGCGATCGGGTGCGAGGGGTCCATCGACGGGGCTTGCATGGGGTCCTTTGGCAGAATTTGCAGGTGCTGCTAGTTTCTGCCAAACTCCGACGTGCTTCATGCCCCGCTGCGGGCGTTTGCTGCCAAACATCGGGCTTTTCCCGCCATGCGCATCGCCATCCTCGCCTTTCCCCGGGTCCAGCTGCTCGACGTGGCCGGGCCTGCGGACGTGTTCGCCGAGGCGGCGCGCCAGCTCGGCCGGCCCGCCGCCTACCGGGTGCAGGTGATCGGCACCGGCGCCGGCCTGCTCAGGAGCAGCAACGGCTTGCGCCTGGCCGTCGACGCGACCGTGGCGACCCAGCGCGGGCGCATCGACACCTTGCTGGTCGCGGGCAGCCCCGACATCGAGGACATGGCCGGCGACCCGGCGCTGTACGACTGGCTGCGCCGCCAGTCCCGCACCGTGCGGCGCTATGGCTCGGTCTGCAGCGGCGCCTTCGTGCTGGCGGCGGCCGGGCTGCTCGACGGCAAGCGGGTGGCGACCCACTGGAACGCCACGGCCCGGCTGGCGGCGGCCTGCCCGCTGGCCAGCGTCGAGGCCGACGCCATCTACGTGAAGGACGGCAAGCTCTTCACTTCCGCCGGCGTGACGGCCGGCATGGACCTGGCCCTGGCGATGGTGGAGGACGACCACGGCCGCGAACTCGCGCTGCGCGTGGCGCGCGAACTGGTGATGTTCCTCAAGCGCCCCGGCGGCCAGAGCCAGTTCAGCGCCCACCTGGCGGCGCAGACGGCCGAGCGCTCCAGCGTGCGCGAGGTGCAGGCGCATGTGCTGGCGAACCTGAAGGACGACCTGTCCGTGCCCGCCCTGGCCCGCCATGCGGGCATGAGCGAGCGAAGCTTCGCGCGGACCTTCCGCAGCGAGGCCGGGACCACGCCGGCCGAGTTCGTCGAGAACGCGCGCATCGACGCCGCCCGCCGCCTGGCCGAAGCGTCGGACCTGCCCGCCAAGCGGCTCGCGGATGCGGTGGGCTATGCCAGCGTCGACGGTTTCAGGCGCGCCTTCGGCCGGCGTCTGGGCGTGAGCCTGGTGGAATACAGGCGGCGCTTCGCGACCTGACGGCCGCCGCCGTGCGCGCGCGTCAGAATGCGGGTCAGCCCACGTTTGCTCCAGGAGTTGCCATGGAACCGATGCCCCCCAGCGCCGTTGTCGGAAGGCGAATCGCCATGAAGCGCAGGTCCGCCCGCGCCCGGGCCGTCCCGGCCACCGCGACGGGCGCGCAGGCCATCGGCACCACCGCCTTGGGCTCGATCGCGGTCGGCGCCCTGGCCTTCGGTGCCTTGGCCATCGGCGCCTTGTCCGTCGGCCGGCTCGTCGTCGGCCGGGCCCGCATCCGGCGCCTGGAGATCGACGAACTCGTGGTTCGCCGCATCCGTGTCGTGGAGCAGGTCACGGCACCGTCGACGCCGGACCCCGGCGGGCCCGGCGCGGCGGCCGATCCAGGCTAGGCCGCGGCAGCCGGCGCCGCGGCGTGGTCGTCGCGCACGGCGTCCAGTTCCAGCGCCAGGAAGTGATGCACCACCGGCGCCTCCGGCCCGATGTGGAAGCGCACCGCCTCGTGCTGGAGGTCGGCGTCGGCCTTCGACACCCGCTGGTGCTGGCGCAGGTGCTCGGCCCACGATTCCACCAGGAACCACTCCATCAGGCGCTCGGGCTCGTGGGTGTGCTCGGTGATGCCCCAGGCGTAGGCGCCGTCGCGGCGGCGCTCCATCGACATCGCCTTCAGGGCCTGCAAGAAGGCCGGCCGGTCTTCCTTGCGGATGCGGTATTCGATCTGCACCATCACGGGCCCGCGGTCGTTGGCCACCGGCGCGTCGAGCAGGGGTTCGGGCCAGTGGTTGGAGGCCTGCAGGTCGGCCTCGCCGGTCGGCAGCCGCACGCGGTGGAAGACGAAGGCCACCACCGTCAAGCCAGCGGCACCGACCAGCAGGGTGGCCGGCACGCCCATCTTCTGCGCCACCAGGCCCCAGCCCAGGCTGCCGGCGGCCATGGCGCCGTTGAAGACCGTCAGGTAGATCGCCAGGCCGCGGCCGCGCACCCAGTTCGGCAGCACACCCTGGGCCACGCCGTTGAGCGTGGTGAGCGCGATGATCCAGCCGCCGCCCAGCACCAACATCAGCAGCACCGCCGCCCATTGCGGCGGCGCGCCGGCCAGCAGCGCCATCACCAGCGCCGACAGCAGCGAGGCCAGCAGCACCAGGCCATCGGCGTCGAGCCTGGCGCGCAGCCGCGGCAGCAGCAAGGCGCCGAGGATCGCGCCGACGCCCACCGCGCCCAGCATCAGCCCGTAGAAGCCCGCCGTGCCGCCGAGCATCCGGCGCGCCACCAGCGGCAGCAGCGCCCAGACCGAGCTCGCGAACAGGAAGAACACCGCCGCGCGCAGCAGCACCACGTGCAGCTCGTGGCTGGCGCGGGCATAGCGCAGGCCGGCCCGGAAGGCGCCGAAGAACTGCTCCGACAGCCCGGTGTCGGGCGTCGGCGGCCGCTTCCACCACAAAAGCGCGGCGACCACGAACACATAGCTCAGCACGTCGGCGCCGTAGGCCGTGGCGGCGCCGAAGCTCGCCAGCAGCAGGCCGCCGGCCGCCGGCCCGATGGCGCGCGCGATGTTGATGCCGAGCGAGTTGAGCGCCACCGCGTTCTTGAGGTCGGCGCGCGGCACCAGCTCGGGCACGATCGACTGCCAGGTCGGCCCCATCAGCGCGGCGCCGATGCCGCCGACGAAGGTCAGCGCGATCAGGTACTCGACGGTCAGCGACTTGGTGCTCGCCAGCAGCAGCAGCGTGCCGCTGACCGCCGCCAGCACCAGCTGGATGAAGATCAGGAAGCGGCGCCGGTCGAGGATGTCCGACAGCACGCCGGCCGGGATCGCCAGCAGGAAGATCGGCAGGGTGGCCGCGGTCTGGACCAGCGCCACGGCGGTCGGGCTGGCCGACAGCTCGGTGACCATCCAGGCGCTGGCGACGTCGCGCATGAAACTGCCGACATTGCCGAGCACGGTGGCCGCCCACAGGACCGCGAACACCGGCTGGCGCAGCGGCGCGAAGCTGCCGGAGGCGCCCGCCGCTTTATCGGCGCTCATGGCGCTCCCTCAGGTCGTGCCAGGCGACCAGCAGGAACCCGCCGACCAGTCCCCAATGCTCGAAGAAGGCATTGGCGACCATGAAGCGCTCGGGCATCGCCAGCTCCCAGAAGCGGTTGGCGACGAAGGTGGCCATCAGCGTGAAGCCGGCCAGGCCCAGGGCGCCGAGCCAGCGGTGGAAGCCCGTGAGGATCATCAGCGCGGCACCGAACTCGAAGACGATCACGGCCGCCGCCAGCGGCCCGGCCGGCGACAGGCCGAAATGGTTCATCTCGGCGACGGCCGAGGCGAAATCGGTCGCCTTGTTGAAGCCGCCCTGCAGATAGGCCGCGCACAGGAACAGCAGCGCCAGCCAGCGCACGGCGGGATGCGTGAAGATCCGCTGCATCACACCGCCCAGCAGGCGCAGCCCAGGGCGCCCCAGAAGCTCTTGAGGTCGGCCACCGGCAGCCGGCTCGACCACGCGGTCGCATGCTGGTGGCCGTGCAGGTTGCAGTCGTTGGCGCAGGCGCAGTCGGCCGCCAGGCGGCGCACGGTCGCCTGCAGCGGCCGGCCCTCCTTGTCGCCCCAGCCCGCGTAGCCGCCAAAGCTGCGCACCGGCGACCAGTCGGGCATGGCCGGCGGCGGCGCGCCCTCGTCCTGCCCGGCGAATTCGCCGGCGCCCCAGACCACCTTGCCGCCGACCATCGTGAGCAGGGCCGTGGTGTCGGCGATCTCGGATTCGGGGCAGGCGAAGAAGTCGCGGTCGGGCACCACCAGGTCGGCCAGCTGCCCGGCCTCGATGCGGCCCTTCTTGCCCACTTCGTTGGAGAACCAGGTCACGTTCTCGGTCCACATGCGCAGCGCCGCTTCGCGGTCCAGGCAGTTGCGCTGGGGCGTGATCTGCAGGCCGCCGACGGTCTTGCCGGTGACCAGCCACGACAGCGACACCCACGGGTTGTAGGAGGCGACGCGGGTCGCGTCGGTGCCGGCCGACACCTTGACGCCCTTTTCGAGCATCCGCTTTACCGGCGGCGTCGCCTCGGCCGCGGCGGCGCCGTAGCGCTCGACGAAATACTCGCCCTGGTAGGCCATGCGGTGCTGCACGGCGATGCCGCCGCCGAGCGCCGCGATGCGGTCGATCGACTTCTCGGAAATGGTCTCGCAGTGGTCGAAGAACCAGTTCAGCCCGGCCAGCGGCGTGTCGCGGTTCACCTTCTCGAAGACGTCGAGCGCGCGCTCGATGGTCTCGTCGTAGGTCGCGTGCAAGCGCCAGGGCCACTTGTTCTGCACCAGCACCCGCACCACCTCCTCGAGTTCGCCCTCCATCTCGGGCGCCATGTCGGGGCGCGGCTGGCGGAAGTCCTCGAAGTCGGCGGCCGAGAACACCAGCATCTCGCCGGCGCCGTTGTGGCGGAAGTAGTCGTCGCCCTGCTTGTATTTCGAGGTCGCGGTCCAGTTCAGGAAGTCCTGCTTCTCCTGCTTGGGCTTCTGCGTGAACAGGTTGTAGGCCAGGCGGATCGTGAGCTGGCCGGCGTCGGCCAGCTGCTGGATCACCTGGTAGTCCTCGGGGAAGTTCTGGAAGCCGCCGCCGGCGTCGATGGCGCCGGTGACGCCGAGCCGGTTCAGCTCGCGCATGAAGTGCCGGGTCGAATTGAGCTGGTAGTCGAAGGGCAGCTTCGGCCCCTTGGCCAGCGTCGCATAGAGGATGCTCGCGTTCGGCTTGGCCAGCAGCAGCCCGGTCGGGTTTCCGGCGCTGTCGCGCACGATCTCGCCGCCGGGCGGGGCCGGCGTCTCCTTCGTGTAGCCGACGGCCCGCAGCGCGGCGCCGTTGAGCAGCGCGCGGTCGTACAGGTGCAGCAGGAACACCGGCGTGTCGGGCGCCACGGCATTGAGTTCGGCGATGGTCGGCAGCCGCTTCTCGGCGAACTGGTGCTCGGTGAAGCCGCCCACCACCCGCACCCATTGCGGTGCCGGCGTGATCGCGACCTGGCGCTTCAGCATGGCCATGGCGTCGGCCAGGCTGCGCACGCCGTCCCAGCGCAGTTCGAGGTTGTAGTTGAGGCCGCCGCGGATGATGTGCAGGTGGTTGTCGATCAGCCCGGGCAGCACCGGGCGGCCATGGAGGTCGACGACCCGGGTGCCGGCGCCGGCCAGCGGCAGGAGGTCCTCGCTGCGGCCCACATGGGTGAAGCGGCCGTCGCGGATCGCGACCGCGCTGGCCGTCGGGTTGTTGCGCGCCAGGGTCGTGAAGCGGCCGTTGTGCAGGATGAGCTCGGGGGCTCGGGTGTCGACCATGTCGGGTTTCCTGGGAGAGAGTTGCTGGGCCGCGGCCTGGCCGCCGAGCGCTGCGCCGAGCGTGCCGAGGAAGAGCCGGCGGCGTCGGGGATCGAAGTCGGCCGTCATGGGGTGTCGCGGTGCGCTGCCGCAGCGTCGGCCGCCGCGACGTCCACCGGCTTCGCGCATTGCGGCAGCTCGCCGAACATGTGGGGCTTGACCTGGTGCTGCAGCCACGAGCTGGCCGCGTGGGACGGCTCGAACAGGCGCTTGACCAGCGGCGGCAGCTGCTCGCCGGCCAGGATGCCGAGCAGGCCCACCAGCGCGATGATCGGCGGCGCCGGCGAGCGCACGCTGAACAGCGCATAGATCACGCCGACCAGGACGCCGAGGGCCAGCGAGACGAGGTAAGGCTTCATGGCCCGCCCCACCCGCTCAGCCTTCGTGGGCGCCGAACATCGACTGGGCGTAGACGATGCCCAGTCCGTAGGCGCCGCCGAACTTCTTGGCGATGCCGGTGGTCATCTCGTAGCTGTCGGTGCGGGCCCAGTCGCGTTGCAGTTCCAGCAGGTACTGCAGCGAGGTCATGGGCTGGGCGCCGGCCTGCACCATGCGGTCCATGGCGCGGTCGTGGGCCTCGGCCGAGACGTCGCCGCAGGCGTCGGCGATGACGTACACCTCGAAGCCCTGGTCGAGCGCCGACAGGGCCGGGCCGACGATGCAGACGCCGGTCCAGAGCCCGCACAGCACGATGCGCGACTTGCCGATCTCGTTGACCTTCTTGATGACGGCGGCGTCCTCCCAGGTGTTCATCGAAGTGCGGTCGAGCATCGCCTGGCCCGGGAAGGCGGCCTTGATCTCGTCGAACATCGGGCCCGAGAAGCTCTTCTCGGCCACGGTCGTGAGGATGGTCGAGGCGCCGAAGCCAGCCGCCGCATGCGCCACCAGCGCCGCGTTGTTGCGCAGCGTGACGGCCTCGATCGAGTGCGTGGCGAAGGCCATCTGCGACTGGAAGTCGATCATGACCAGGGTGTGGTCGGTGGGAGTGAGCAGCTTGGCACCCGGGGCGGGCTTGGCGGTGATGGGCATGGCGGTGACCTTTCGGAAAGCGGAGCGCGTCCGCGGAGTGAAGCCGCCCGAGGTTAATGGACGTCGACCCGGCTGGCTTGAACGATGAGGCGAGAATTTTGCTATTTGTACGGTTGTCGCGGCCGACGCTCGATGGCCTCATCCAAAGCAAACCGTGCATGCGCACAGGTGCTCCACCGCGCGATGCGCATCCGCAGGCAGGTCGGCGCGCTCGTCGACCAGGCGCGCGACCACCTGCGCCGCCAGAGACGCGCGGCGCTCCATGATGGTGCACCACTCGCTGACGGCGAAGCACAGGGCCGAACTCGCAGTCACTTCGGAGCCGAACCACGCTTCTCGAAAGTCGTCGGGCAGAAGCCAGCCCCGAAGGGTTCCCACCAGCGAAACCAGGGCTCGTGCATCGCCAGACGCCAAGGCGCCCAAGCGTGCAATACGCCCCAGGACGTCGATGATTTGCTCGGCATAGATGTCCTGCACTGCCGTCACCATTCGGCGAGGCCAAGCCCCGGATCGAAGCTGGGTCCTGGCCTGCTGCAGGGCCGCTGATGGCGTCTCGGTCCGGCGAGCCAGGGCGTAGGCAGCCGACAGAAGCGGCATGTAGAAGTCGCTGACCGGCGCCACGCAGGCGATGACGGCTCGTACACCATGGAGCTGCAACGCCGCCACGATACCCATCGCGTCGCCCGTATGGGAATTGCCCACGAGACCGCCGACACAGGCCGACAGGAACACTTCCGAAACCGGTGATCGTCGGGAGAGTGCCGCAACGGCCTGGGCGTCGAGTCGGATCTCCCGATCGGCGTCGATCAGCAATGCGCCGTGCAGCGACTCGGCCTCGCCTTCGACGATCCCGTGGCACGCGAGCAGCCAGGAGTCTGCACGCCCGCTGCGACTCAGCCACGTGTCGACGTCCGAGCGAGTCACGATCGCACCCATCCGCAGCCTTGCGATCAGTCTGGCTTCCGCCTCGACGAAGGCGATGGGTGCCCGGGTCCAGCTCGGCTCGACGACGACATCGATGCGCGCCGGTGCCAGATTCCGTGGAGTCATGGCGCGCAGTCTCAGAAAGGCCGGCAATCCGCAATAGAAATGTGCCTGTCCCCAGTGGGGCGCCGCCGCCACGGTATAGCCATGCGTCCCCGGGCCACTGACGACGTGCCACCGCACGATTCGAGGGTGAGCCAGATGCAGGGGCACCCAGAAAGACATGGTGACGAGCACTTCCCAGTCGTCGAACCACGGACCATCGTCGCTCGCCGAATTCGCCGCGTCCCTCGATGTCGTGTCAGTCGCCAGAAGATCACGTGCGCCTGAACTGTGCGAATTCCGACCCGGCTTTGCGAGCGCCCGCAGTCGCTCCTGGACGTTGGTCAGGCCAGGAAACTCGCGAAAGTCCGGCGTCCCGTCAGCCACGATGATGGCCAGCGGCGTCTCCATGCCGCCCAGTGTGTAGAGCACGACGAGCCCCTCCCCGGGCGCCATCTGCGCGGCAATCTTCGAGACCGTGAGCTCCGCGTGCGAGAAGTCCATTGCCGCCAAGGCGGGATCGAGCGCCCTCGCTTCGTCGCGCGCCTCCCGATAGCTGGCAAGCAGCGTGTTCTCATGCGCCTGCAGACGCCGGACCTGCGCCCAGGCGGCAGGCGTTCGATCTGCGTTCGCACGGGCCTGCGCCTCCCCGATCTGGCCGCGAACATCGGCAAGCGCATGCCGAACGGAGGCCAGAACACGCGTTGCTGATTCCGTCGAAGACAGGCTCGATGTCTCTCCGCTGGCGAGGGTCCAGGATTGCAGGCCGTGAAGCGGCGCCAGCGCCACGGTGACCTCGTCCGGCGCCAAGTTCAGGCTCAAGTGCACCCACCAATGGTGAAAAGCGGCGAAATCCTCGCTCGAATTGCGCACGCTGTCGCTTGAACCGAGTTCGCGCAGCTCCTGCAGATGCCTGCTCGTCTCGCGCAGCAGCGGCGGCAATTCCTCGAAGCGCGCTGGCGCTCGGTCCTCCTCGCCGTCAGATCGCATCTGCATGACTTCATCGATCCATGTCTCCACGCACTCTTTCGCGATGCCGAAGACCTCGCGCTTGGCCTGCCTCATCGTTCCAATCGAAGCCAGCAGGCGAAGTGAGAGCGCACGGGTGCAATCGAAATCGCGCTGGATCGAAGCCGCAGCCAGGAAGCGGCCGGCCGCATTCAACGTGCTTGCATGGTCGAGCCCGTTGAGCGACTCCAGTGAATCGAATGCCGTCTCGAACATGGAACGGGCAGCGCCCCATTGGCCAGCCGCGGCTTGTGCTTCGGCCACGTTGAGCGAGGCCAGCAGCGTCTCGGGATGGTGGTCGTCCCCCAGGTCGCGCAGCTTCTCGTATATCGCCTGGCTCAACGCGACGTCGTCGCCGGATTCCGGCTCTGACGAGGGGTCCATTTTTCTGGCTCGCAAGGCCTTGAGCGAATCGGCGCCATGCAACGCCTCGGTTCGGCGACGCAGGTCGCCAAACATGCTTCGGGACTCCCGCTCTCGACCGATCGCCGCGAGAGAATGCGCGAGGTTGTTTGCCGTCGCGAGAGTGAGGGGATGATCGGGTCCGAGAACCCGCTCGCGCACCAGAAGCACCTGCCTCTCCAACTCGCTGGCGCGCGTGAAATCGCCGCGCTCGAACAGTGCGATGCCCAGGGAGTGTGCGATTTGCAGCGATTTCGAGTTGTCCGGACCCCAGCGTTCCCGGGCGATCTCAAGTGCTTCGTCGAGGGTGCGACACGCTTCATCCAGATGGCCGGCCGCCGCCATGGAGGCTCCGCAGGCATTCCAGACATCCAAGGTCTCGAGGTCGTCCACTCCGCGTGCCTCCTGACAGATCCTCAGCAAGTCCACGGCCAAGGACTCAGCTTCTTGTGCCCGTCCCCGCCGCAACAACGTGGCGACGAGGCCGCCGGTCGACTTGATGGTGTCGACGTGGGACGCGCCCAATGTGCGTGTCCGGAGTTCCACGACCCAAACGAAGAGCCGGTGTGCACGTTCCAGCTCATCGAGGTAGGCCGAAGCCACCGCAATCTCGTGCGCGAGTTCCAGAATCGGTTCGGATTCATCCTCGTGGTCGAAGATCCGCAACCTCATCGCCAGCGCGAAGGCACCGGCCGCGGGTCGGTAGCGCCCGTCCTGGAGAGACTCTTTCCCGAATCGAAGCAGGCCCAGTGCCCGTCGCGCCCGCAGCGCCGGGGGCATGCCTGCGCCGCGAGCGTCCAGATAGCGCGATCCTTCCCGGGCATGGGTGCGGATCCCTTCGCACGAGGGTGGCCCATCGTTGGCCTGAAGCAATGCGTCTTCCTCGCCTGTGATCGGCACGTTCGGTCGCCAATCCCTCAGTACGTCCGGCTCGTCCAAGTTCATGCATCGGTCCTCGCTCAGGTCGTCGGGTGGCTGCAGGAGACGATCGCACGGCACGGCGGGTGCCGAGGGTCGATCCAGGGAAGACATTTTCGCCTTGCGGTCGCTTCTACCTGACAATCGGCCACCCGTTTTTCATTGCGGGCAATGAATTCATGAGGTCGCCCATGAACGACGATCATCGCGCCATTGGCGACGGTCCTGGCATCGACGCGCGTGTCGATACCGCCACGCGCCGGCTGACTGCGAATATGCGCGGCAAGGCTTGCATCTGCCGCATGCGCCTCGGGCAAGCCCCGGACCTGACCCTTGCCATCCAGGCCCAAGCGCTCGATGACATGGAACCCGAGTTGTGCATGGAACTCGTCTCGACCGCCTTCGAACTTTTCCTGCAGAGTTCGATACTCGGCGCCACCCTGCGGGCGGAGGCGGATCGGCTGGTCATCGCATTCGCGGCCCGCGCTGCTCCCGCTCCGGTTCCGATCGACGAACTTGTTCGCGCCTACTTCCGTCACTGGCCATTCGACGCCCGAGGCGACCTCGATTCGACTGGCAGCCCGTCCGGGGTCCTCCTGGCCCAGTTGGCCTGGACCCTGGGCCGTGCCGACGTCGGGACAGTGCGCCAGCGCATCGCCCATCTTGCCCGTTTCGAAGGTGCTTGCGCGCAGCTTGCAGCCTCGACGCTCGCGACGGAAGTGACACGGCTGAGCGAACAGGACGAGCCGCCGCTGTGGCCCCCCCTGCCGCCAGCGTTCGAGACTTTCGAGAGCGGAGTTGCCCGACTGCACGTCGGGGATCCGGCTGCAGCGGATCGCGCGGGACAGGCCGTCGAATGCACCGTGTGGTACGGCACGAATCGCCAAGCCGTGGATCCGGACGACGGATCGAAGGGATACGCCAAGGCGCGAGGGCCGAAACTGGAGGTGGGACGCTGTGTCGTGTCGGTGCCGTCGAGCCGCGCGTTCGGCTCGACCGGATCCTCCGCCCTGCTTCGCTGGCTGAAGCGCACGGACGACCGCATCCGACTCAGGGAAACGACGCCGCTCGCCCAGCAGAGGCAGTGGCAGGAGATGAGCGACGCGCTGACGACCACCCAGTCGAGCATCGGGCGGCGCGACGTGCTGCTCTACGTCCACGGCTACAACACCAGCTTCGAGCAAGCGGCCGTGAGGGCGGCTCAGCTGCATGTGGATCTCGGGGTTCCAGGCGTGACTGCGTTCTACAGTTGGCCCTCGCGTGCCAACCTCATGGGCTATTTCGCCGACGAAGCGGCGATCGATGCCAGCGAGACGCACCTCGCGGAATTCGTCCATTCCCTTTGCACCCGGATCGATGCTGGTCGTGTCCACGTGATTGCGCACAGCATGGGAAACCGGGGCCTGCTGCGAGCCCTCGCCCAGTTGGAGGGTTCAGAACGGGCCAAAGGCCTGTTGCGCATCGGCCAGATTTTCCTTGCGGCACCGGACATCGACGTCGAACTCTTCAGTCGGCTGGCTGCGGTGTATCCGAAGCTCTCCGACCGCACCACCCTCTACGTCTCGCGGCGCGATCGCGCTGTCTGGCTGTCCCTGTTTCTGCACCAGTTTCCGCGCGTAGGCTATGCGCCGCCGGTAACGGTGATGGATGGGATCGACACGATCGAGGTGTCCGCCATCGATTTCAGCCAGCTCGGGCACGGAGCCTACGCGCAGGCCGAACCGTTGCTCTACGACATCGGCGGCCTGCTCCGCAACGACCTGATGCCCGCGAGCCGAATCCGCCTGCGGTCCATCGAGAATGAGGCGGGTCGCCAGTACTGGACCTTGGCTCGTTGAGCTGCCGGCGGCCGGCCCCCATCGGCTGCATGGGTTCCGGCTCGCGAACAGGCAAGCAAGCCCGATGCCTTGCGGGCCGAACGCAGGCTCAAAGCACCGCCGCCCGCCCGCAAGCTGGCTTCTTCGAGGCCGGGTCGCCGCCCGCCGCCCGCCGCCAATCAAGCCACCGCCGGCGCCGCGGGCCAGCGCAGGATGTGACCGGTGCGCTCGGTGAACCGCACCAGGTCTTCCGGCGTGTCGATGTCGACCCGAAAGCGTTGGTTGTCGGTGTCGAGCCAGCAGACCCGCTCGGGGTTGGCTTCGCGCCAGCGCCGGCAGGCGCCATTGACGTCCCCGGCCAGCCAGTGGTCGCGCAGGGCGGCCTCGAAGATGACCGGATTGCCGGGCGCGCCCGCCACCCGCGGCACCACCATCGACGCATCGCCGCGCTTCTTGAAGGCGCCGATCAGGTCCGTGATGTCCTGCGCGTTGATCATCGGCTGGTCGGCCAGTGCCACCACCACCGCGTCGAGCTTTCCGGTCAGGGCCTGCAGGCCGATGCGCACCGACGAGGGCTGGCCGTCGTCGGGCGACGGGTTGCGCGCCAGCGTGACCGGAAACTCGCGCACCGCCGCCTCGATCGCCTCTGCATGGTGGCCGAGCACCACCACCACCTCGTCGACGCCGGCGCCCGACAGCGCGATCAGCTGGCGCCGGATCAGCGGCACGCCGCCGAGTTCGAGCAGCGACTTGGGCCGCCCGCCGAGCCGGCTGCCCGAGCCCGCGGCCAGCAGCACGGCGCCCACCACGAGGCGCGAATAAAGACCGCCGCCGCCCTTGAGGATGCAGCCCATGTCAGCCTCCGCAACAGGCCGGCCGGGCCGGCAGCGCGGTGGCCAGCGATGCGGTGCCCGCCGGCCCGGCTGCGACCTGCACCGCGGGCGGCGCCGCCGCCCGGCGCCGGTTCGCGACCACCGCCGCCAGCACCGACAGCGCGATCTCCTCCGGCGTCGAGGCCGAGATCGGATAGCCCGCCGGCGCGACGATCCCGGCCACCGCCTGCGGGTCCGAACCGGCGGTGATCAACGAGTCCTTGAGCACCTGCGCCTTGCGCGCGCTGGCCACGAAGGACACCTGCCTGGCCTTCAGCGAAAGCGCCAGCCCCAGCGCCTGCAGGTCGCGGCGCCCCTGGGTCGCGATCACGACCCAGGCTCCGGTGCCAACCTGCGGCAGCACGGTGGCGGCATCGTCGCGGTCGATCACCCGGTACGCATCGGGATGGTCCGCCGCCCGCGCGCCCTGGGCCACCAGCGTCACCGCGAAGCCGACGCGCGGCGCCAGCTGCACCAGGCTGGCCGCCACCGGCGAGCTGCCGATCACCACCAGCTCGGCGCGCGGCAGCAGCGGATCGACGAACAGCTCCAGCGTGCCCCCCGAATGGCAGGCCATGCCGAACTCGAGCACGTCGTCGAGCTCGCGCTCGTGGCCCTCTTCGGCCGGCGCGATGCGGATCATCCGGGCCCGGCCGTCGGCCAGCGCCTGGCGCACCGTGCGCACCACGGCCGGCTGGGCGCAGCCGCCGCCGACCCAGCCGTGCATCTCGCCATCGGCGGTGACGATCGCCTTGTCGCCCGCATGCGCGGACGCCGGCGCCAGCGCCTTGACGACGCTCACCAGGGCACAGGGCGTGCCGGCCTGCTGCAGCCGGCGCGCGGTCTCGAAGACGGTGTCTGCATTGCTCATGTCGTTCTCCTTCGTGCGGTGGCCCTGCGAATCAGCGCAGGTGCTTCGCGAGGTCGGCGAGATCGCGCAGGCTGTCGAGCCGCGAGAAGCCGTCGACCAGGGTGCGCTGCCCGATCACCGCCTGCATGGCCTGCGATGCCGGCGGCGCCTCGGACGGATGGAACCAGTGCAGCCGCGCGCCCCGGGCCCGCACCCGGGCCAGCTCCGCGGCCAGCCGCTCGGGCGGATCGGCGTCGAAGCCGTCGGACAGCACCCAGACGCGCGCATGGCGCTGCAGCTGCGCGCGTGCATGCACGGCATGGAAGTCCGCCACGCTGCTGGCGATGCGGGTGCCGCCGCCGAAGCCGGCCGTCACCGCGTTGACCTTCTCCTGCACCGCGGCCGAATCGCTGCGCAGCAGCGGCGTGACCTCGGCCAGCCGCGTGTGGAACACGAACACGCGGGCGTTCATGGCGGCGACGAAGGCGCGCGCGATGCGCAGGAACAGCTGCGCATGGGTCTCCATCGAGCGGCTGACATCGACCAGGATGAACAGCCGCGGCCGCTCGCGCCGCGGCGCGCGCCACACCGGATGGATCGGCAGTCCGCCGGTGCGCAGGCTGGCGCGCAGCGTGCGCCGGACATCGAGCCGGTGGCCGTGCGCGTCGTCGTGCCAGCGCCGCGTGAGCCGCTTGCGCAGGCGGCGGGCGATCTGCTCGGCCAGGCTCTGCAGCAGCGCGAGGTCCTGCGGCAGCCATTGCGCCAGCGAGCGGTCGTGCAGCGCCTCGGTGCGGCTGGCGCCGCCCCGGGCACGCTGCAGGGCCGCGTCGTCCGCGGCCACGGGCGGCGCGGCCAGCGCGGTATCGGCCTGGCCGGGCCGGGCCGACGGCGACTCGCCCGCCATGCGCGCGTGCAGGCTCTGCACCAGCTGCTGCAGGTTGCGGCTGGGCCGGGTCTGGCCGCCGACCCGCGTGCGGCCGCGGGTGCGGTCCGGATACCAATAGCTGGCGAACAGCTCGGGCCAGCGCTGCCAGTCGCGCACGTCGTGGCAGGCGATCGCGCGCCAGGCCGGATCGAGCCGGGCGGCGCACTCCACCGGCAGCCGCAGCGCCGCCTGCACGAAGGCCTGCTGCTCGGCGATGCCGACCTTCATGCCGTGGTCGCGCAGCAGCGCCGCGAAGCCGGCGATGCTCTCCAGCGGGCGGGCCACGGTGTTCATGGCGATGCCGGCGTCGGTTGCGGCGCCTTCTCGGCGACGCCGACCGTGCGCCGGCCCTCGAGCAGCTGGCGCACGCGGTCCTCGCCGAGCTGGAACCGGTCCTCGCGCGTCTTGAGCAGGCAGGCCAGGGTGGCGGCGAGCGCCTGGCCATCGTCGGGCAGCTGCTTGAAAGACAGCCGGTGCAGCGCCCGCACCCAGTCGAGCGTCTCGGCCACACCGGGCGTCTTGGCCAGGTCCTCGCGCCGCAGCCGCTGCACGAAGGCAACCGCCTGCTCGACCAGCGCGCCCTCGGCCTCCGGCAGGGTGGCGCGCACGATCGCGATCTCGCGCGCCAGGCTGGGATAGTCGAGGTAGTGGTACAGGCAGCGCCGGCGCAGCGCATCCGAGAGCTCGCGCGTGCCGTTGCTGGTCAGCACCACCTGCGGCACGTGCTTCGCATGCACGGTGCCCAGCTCGGGCACGGTGATCTGGTAGTCGGCCAGCACCTCGAGCAGGAAGGCCTCGAAGGCCTCGTCGGCGCGGTCGATCTCGTCGATCAGCAGCACGCAGGGGGCTTCGCTCGAGATGGCCTGCAGCAGCGGCCGCTCGAGCAGGTAGTCGCGCCCGAACAGGTCCGACTCGGTCAGGCCCCGGTCCTGCGTCTCGCCGAGGCGGATCGCCAGCAGCTGCCGGCCGTAGTTCCACTCGTAGGCGGCCTGCGACAGGTCCAGGCCTTCGTGGCACTGCAGCCGCACCAGCGACTGGCCCCGGGCGCGCGCCAGCGCGGCGGCGAGCGCGGTCTTGCCGACGCCGGCATCGCCCTCCACCAGCAGCGGCCGCTGCAGTTCGCCGGCCAGCCACAAGGTGGTCGCGAGGCTCTCGTCGGCGATGTAGCCGGCCCGGTGCAGCGACTCGCGCAGCTCGGCTTCGGTCATGGAGGACTCAGGCACGTTTGCCGAACAGGCCGGCCACCCAGCCCTTGACCAGCTGCCAGAAGATCGCGAGCGCGTTGATCTCGCTGGCCTGGGCCGGGGCGGGCGGGGCCGCCGGCGCGGGGGCAGCCGCCACCTGCGTCGGCGCGGCCTGCGCCACCGGCAGGGCCGCCGCCGCGACGCGGAAGTTGTCGACGAACTGCCCGAGCAGCATGTCCGACACCTGCACCATCAGCCGGCCGCCGAACTGCGCGAACTTGCCGTTGACGATGACCTCGGCATGGCCCACCAGCACCGCGCTGCCGGCGGTTTCCCCGTCTTCGATCGTGGCCTTCAGGTTCATCGATGCCGACGAGCCGCCGCGGTCCGAGCCCTTGCCCAGCAGCTGCAGCGTGCGGGTCGGCGCGTCGAGCGCCAGCACCTCGATGTCGCCCGCGAAGGCGGCATTGGCCGGGCCGACCTTGACCTTGACCGTGCCCTTGTAGTGGCTGTCGTCCAGCTTCTCGGTGATGGCCGCGCCCGGCATGCAGCCGGCCGTGGCCGGCACGTCGGCCAGCAAGGCCCAGGCGCGCCCGGCATCGACGTCGAGCGGATAGCGTTTGTCGAGTTTGACTTCCATCGGGTTCCTCAGAGCGCCAGGCCGCTTTGCTTCAATTGCTGCCACACGCGGTAAGCACTGTGCGGCATCACCATCTGGCGGACGCCGACATGCGCGAAGGCATCGACCACCGCCGAGGTGAAGGTCGGGATCGAGCCGACATGCGGCGACTCGGCCACGCCCTTGGCGCCCAGCGGATGGTGCGGCGACGGCGTCACCGTGTGGTCGGTCTCCCACTTCGGGGTCTCGACCGCGGTGGGCAGGAAGTAGTCCATCAGCGTGTTGCCCAGCAGGTTGCCCTGGGCGTCGAAAGGCATCTGCTGGCCCATCGCGACCGCATAGCCTTCGGTGAGCCCGCCGTGGATCTGGCCTTCGATGATCATCGGGTTGATGCGCGTGCCGCAGTCGTCCAGCGCATAGAAGCGCCGGACCTTGGTCTCGCCGGTGCCTCGGTCGATGTCGACCACGCAGAGGTAGATCCCGAAGGGGAAGGTGAAGTTCGGCGGGTCGTAGTAGTGCACCGCCTCCAGCCCCGGTTCCAGCCCCGGAGGCGCCTGGTGGTAGGCGGCCCAGGCGATGTCCTTCATCGACTTGAAGCGGGCGTCGTCGCCCTTGACCTTGAAGCGGTCGATCTCCCAGTCGAGGTCGTTCTCGCCGACCTCCAGCAGGTGGGCCGCGATCTTGCGCGCCTTGGCATGGATCTTCCGCGCCGCCAGTGCGATGGCCGCGCCGGCCACCGGCGTCGAACGCGAGCCGTAGGTGCCGAGGCCGTAGGGCGCGGTGCTGGTGTCGCCTTCTTCCACCTGGATCACTTCCGACGGGATGCCCAGCTCGGTCGCGATGATCTGCGCATAGGTGGTCTGGTGGCCCTGCCCCTGCGTGATCGTGCCCATGCGGGCGATCGCGCTGCCGGTCGGGTGGATGCGGATCTCGCAGCTGTCGAACATGCCGACGCCGAGGATGTCGCACATCTTGCTCGGCCCGGCACCGACCACTTCGGTGAAGGCGACCAGGCCGATGCCCATCAGCGTCGGCGAGGCCGGGTCGGCCCGCTGGGCGGCCTGCTCGGCCCGCAGGGCCTGGTAGTCGCAGGCGGCCAGCACCTTGTCGAGCGCGGTCTGGTAGTCGCCCGAGTCGTACTCGAAGCCGAAAGCCGAGGTGTAGGGAAACTGCGCCTTGCGGATGAAGTTCCTGGCCCGGATCTCGGCCTTGTCGATGCCCAGCTGCTGGGCCAGGATGTCGACCATGCGCTCGATCAGGTAGACCGCCTCGGTCACGCGGAACGAGCAGCGGTAGGCCACGCCACCGGGCGCCTTGTTGGTGTAGACGCCCTTCACGCTGCACCAGGCGGCCGGGATGTCGTAGGAGCCCGAGCAGATGTGGAACAGGCCGGCCGGGTACTTGGTCGGGTCGGCACAGGCGTCGAAGGCGCCATGGTCGGCCACCACGTTGACCCTGAGGCCGAGGATCCGGCCGTCTGGCGTGGCGGCGAGTTCGCCGTCCATGTGGTAGTCGCGGGCGAAGGCGGTGCTGGAGATGTTCTCGATCCGGTCCTCGATCCATTTCACCGGCTTGCCCAGCACGATGCTGGCGACGATCGCGCAGACATAACCCGGATAGACGCCGACCTTGTTGCCGAAGCCGCCGCCGATGTCCGGCGAGACGATCCGCACCTTCGACTCCGGGATGCCCGACAGCAGCGACACCACGGTGCGCACCACGTGCGGCGCCTGCGAAGTCATCCAGGTCGTCAGCTCGCCGCGCACCGGGTCGAAGGAGGCCACGCAGCCGCAGGTCTCGAGCGGGCACGGATGCACGCGCGGGTAGAAGATGCGCTCGGCCACCTTCACCGGCGCAGTGTCGAAGGCCGCATCCGCGGCGGCCTTGTCGCCCGCTTCCCAGGTGAAGATGTGGTTGGGGTGGTCGCGCTGGCCGTGCACGCCCTCGGTCTTGCCGGCCAGGTCCTCGCGCAGCACCGGCGCATCGGGCGCCAGCGCGGCGTAGGGGTCGAGCACCA
Organism: Variovorax davisae; assembly: GCF_030316845.1. Lineage (GTDB taxonomy): Bacteria > Pseudomonadota > Gammaproteobacteria > Burkholderiales > Burkholderiaceae_C > Variovorax > Variovorax davisae. The sequence continues at coordinate 21,359 of NZ_JASZYS010000013.1, read as the reverse complement.
CGGGCAGTTCGTCGTACTCGACGATCACGGCCTCGACGCCATCGGCGGCCGCGTAGCGGTCCTCGGCGACCACGACCGCCACTTCCTGCATCTGGAAGTGCACCTTCTCGTCGGCCAGCACCGCCTGCACGTCGCCGGCCAGGGTCGGCATCCAGTGCAGCTTGAGCGGCTTGAGGTCGTCGGCGGTCAGCACCGCGATCACGCCCGGCACCTTGAGCGCCTCGCTCTTGTCGATCTTCCTGATGCGCGCATGCGCCACCGGCGAGCGCACGATGTCCATGTGCAGCATGCCGGGCATCTGGATGTCGTCGACGTAGTGGCCCTTGCCCTGGATGAAGCGCGCGTCTTCCTTGCGCAGGCGGCTGTCGCCCAGGCCCTGCAGCGCGGCGGCGCGTTCGAGCAGTTCGGGGTTGATCGGGGCGTTCATGCGGCCACCTTCTCGGTCTGCTGCAGCTTGGCCGCCGCATGCAGCACCGCCTTCACGATGTTCTGGTAGCCGGTGCAGCGGCACAGGTTGCCGCCGATGCCGGCCCGCACTTCCTCTTCGGTCGGGTTCGGGTTCTCCTGCAGGAAGCGGTAGCTGCGCATCAGCATCCCCGGGGTGCAGAAGCCGCACTGCAGGCCGTGTTCCTTGTAGAAGCCCTCCTGCACCGCGTGCAGCAGCGCACCTTGGGCGAGGCCTTCGACCGTCAGCACCTCCGATCCGTCGCACTGGATCGCCAGGTGGGTGCAGCTCTTGACCGACTGGCCGTCGAGGTCGACCGTGCAGGCACCGCAGTGGCTGGTCTCGCAGCCGATGTGGGTGCCCGTCAGGTGGCAGTCCTCGCGCAGGAAATGGACCAGCAGCGTACGCGGCTCGACCGCCTTCTCCACGCGCTGGCCGTTGAGGGTGAGACTGATGATCTGCTTGCCCATGGGGTCTGCTCCTTGGTCGTTTTTATTTGCAGCGCGACAGCGCCAGGCGCAGCGCGCGCTGCACCATCTGCCCGGCCATCGCGGTCTTGTACTCGCGGTCGCCGCGCAGGTCCTCGGCGGGGTCACAGATCGCCATGGCACGCGCAGCGGCATCGGCGATCGCGGCGTCGGTCGGTGGCTTGCCCAGCAAGGCGGCTTCGGCGTCCGCGGCACGCAGGGCGGTCGGCGCCAGGTTGGTCAGCGCGATGCGCACGTGGCTCACGTTGCCGCCGTCCAGGCGCAGCACCACCGCGGCTGCGGCGGTGGCCCAGTCGCCGGTCTTGCGCTTGAGCTTCTGGTAGGCGTAGCCGGTGCCGGGCGCGAAGGCCGGCATGCGGATCGCGGTCAGCACCTCGTCCTCGGCCATGGCGGTCATGTAGGTGCCCTGGAAGAAGCCGTCGGCAGCGACCTGGCGCGTGCCGTCGGGGCCTTGGAGCACGAAGGTCGCGTCCAGCGCGATCGACAGCGCCGGATGGTCGTTGCCAGGGTCGCCATGCGCGATGTCGCCGCCGATGGTGCCACGGTTGCGCACCTGCGGGTCGGCGATCTGCTTCGCGGCCTCGGGCAGCAGCGCAAGCTTCTGCTGCAGCAGCGCCGAGCGGATGAGCTCGTTCTCGACCGTCATCGCGCCGATCACGATCGTCGCGCCCTCTTCCCGGATGCCGCGCAGGCTGTCGATGCGGTTCAGGTCGATCAGGTGGGCCGGCTGGGCGAAGCGCAGCTTCATCATCGGCAGCAGGCTGTGGCCGCCGGCCAGCAGCTTGGCGTCGCCGCCGTACTGCCCGAGCAGGGCGATCGCGTCGCCCACGGAACGGGGCGCGTGGTAGTCGAATCCGGATGGGATCATCGTTCTTGTCTCCAGTCGTGGGGGCACCAGCCGAACATAAGACGAGGGGATCCGCCAGTCCGGCCGGCCGCACGAACGCGGCCTGGGCGTGCACGAAGCGCGGCGCCGTGCGCATGAACGGCGGGGGCCGGAACGCCGCCCCGGGTTATCCCGGACCCGCCCGGGGCGCAGGCCGGGCGTCGCGAGCAAGCTCTGCGTCAGGGCCCGTCGGCCGGCACCCGGTAGTGGTAGCGATAGCGGTCTTCGAAGCCCAGCGTCGCGTACAGGCGGCGCGCCGCTTCGTTCTGCTCCCGCACCTGCAGGTAGGCCCAGGTCGCGCCCGCTTCGCCGCCCCAGTGCATCAGCGCCTGCGTCAGGGCGCGACCATGGCCGCGTCCGCGGTGGTCCGGGCTCACCACGATGTCGTAGCAACCCAGCGCGCCGCGCTCCAGCACGGCCAGCCCGAAGCCGATCGCTTCGCCCTCTGCGTGCAGGGTGGCGAAGGCGGCCGGCCAGGCGATGGCGCGCACCATGGCATGGTGCAGCTGGTCCTGCGGCGGCGCCACGCCCTGGGCCGTGGCGATGCCTTCCAGCCAGGCCGCAGACGGCGCGGTGTCGATGCGCACGCCAGGCTGCGGCGCCGCGCCTGCCAGCGATGCGCACGCGACCTGCGTCGGGTCGAAGAAGGCATAGCCCGCCTGCGCGAGCTCCCGGTCCGCCTCGGGCGGCGCCAGCGGGGAGAGGCGGAACACGGCCGGCAGGCCGTGCCGCCCATAAAAGGCCTCGGCGGCGCGGCGCACACCCTCGAACGAGGCACCGGGCTGCACGGCGTTGACCGAATTGGCCCGCTTGGTATAGCCGCCCGACAGGCGAAACAGCCAGCCATCGAAGAGGACGGTCTGGCGCGCCGGCCAGGCGTTGAAGCTGCGTTCTTCGAGGGCGCGGACGGTGGTCGGGTCAGGCAAAGTCATCGTGGGAAATCGGTGGCCCGGCCATTCTCGCAAAGCGCCGGGCGCCAGCCGCCGCGCCCCGTCTGCTAGAGCCTGAGCGGGTCGGCCTCGCCGATGCCCAGCTGCTCCAGCAGCCGCGACACGCTGGTGCGCGCCACCGGCAGCGGCGTCGTCTCGCCACGCAGCTTGAGGCTGATCCTGCCTTCGTCGCGCAGGATCTGCTCGGCGAAGTCCAGGTTGGCGAGGTAGCTGCGATGGATGCGCAGGAAGGAGGCGCCGTCGAGCCGCTCCGCCAGGTCGCTGATGTTGAGGTTGCAGAAGCTCGCGCCCTGCGCCGTGCTGACCCAGGTGTAGTGGCCCTCCGAGCGGATGTAGGTCACGGTCTGGACGTCGACCAGCACGATCCGGTTCTGCGACACGGTCGGGATCTTGTGCAGCTGGCGCTTGACCGGCGCCGGCTTCTCGGCCGAAAGGCTGGCCGGCATCGCCGGCTGCACCGGCGCCTCGCCGCTCACCAGTTCGGTGATGTCGTAGAAGATCAGGGTGTAGCCGGTGGTGTCGCCCCGCAAGTCGGACAGCTTGGTCACCTTGATCAGCAGCACCCGCTCGGGGATGTTGATGATCATGGTCATGGGTGGCGGGTTGCTGACCGGGCATTCGGCCTGGTCGAGCAGGAACTTGACCTTGGCCACCGAACGCTCCGGGTGGAAGGACAGCACCATCTTCTCGAACGGCTCCTTGTCCTCGACCGGCAGCACGCGCCGGGCCAGGCTGTTCATGGCGACGACCCGCAGCTCGCGGTCGAGCTCGACCACGCCGGGGTCGAATCGTTCCAACAGGTAGAGCGGGCTGCGCACGGGCATCGAGGTCTCCAGCGGCGTGTGATCCGCCTTGGCGCGATTGAAGCACGCGCCCTGCGGCCCGTCGACCGGGGTTGCCCCGGGCTCAGGTCGCCTCAGGCCAGCCGCTCGCCGATGCGCCTGGCGGCGTCCTTGACGAGGTGCGCCAGCCGGTCGGTGTCGACGATCGCCAGGCGGGCGGTGTCGAGCACCAGCGAGATCGCGCCCCAGACGCCGCCCTCGGACTTCTCGATCGGCGCCGCCAGCGCCGCCAGCTGGGGTTCGAGCTCGCCCACGGAGAGGTAGTGGCCGGCCTTGCGGATCGCCGCGTAGTAGCGCCTGAAATCGCTCCACTCCGAGGGCAGCCCGCAGCGGACGATTTCCGCCTGCCGGGTGTCGAAGAGCTTGTGCAGCGGCGCCGGCGCGAAGCTGGCGACGATGACCTTGGGCGCCGCGCCCTGGAACAGCGGCCGCGGCCGGCCGCGGCCGTAGGCCAGGGCCGCGGGCGCGCTGCCGGCTTCCCGGTGGGTGTCGAGCAGCTGGGTGCCGAACAGGCCCGAGCTGACGCAGTCGAAGCCGGTCTGCTGGACCAGTTCGCGCATCACCGGAATGCCTTCGCGCAGCACCGGGTCGGCCTTGCGGATGTAGTGGTCGAGCAGGATGATGCGCGGCCCCAGGGTGTAGCAGGAGTTCTCGACCCGCTGCAGCAGGCCGGCTTCGACCAGCATCCGCACGTAGCGGTAGCCGGTCGGCAGCGACACCTCCAGCTCGGTCGCGATGTCCTCCGCGGTCCGCGTCAGGCAGTGGTCGTCGAACAGGTCGAGCACATCGAGCATGCGTCCCAGGCTGGATGTTGATTTTTCCGCCACCAGAGTCCTTCGTTCATTCGTTGCTTCACGGCGCGAACCGGCCGGTGCGCGCGCGGCTCCGACGATATATCGATCCGCTGCGGCCCATCCGCCGTCTTCCGAAGATATTCGCTCCTTTTATTATCGTATTTTGACAATTCAAGCATTCTAAGTACCATTGCGACGTGGTGCAGCCGCGCCGCTATCACAAGGAGACATTCGATGATCGATTTGCAGACCTGGGGCCGCCGCCTGCTGGCGGCCACGGCCGCCGTCGCCGCGCTCACGGCCCACGCGCAGGACTACCCGACCAAGCCGGTGCGGATCATCGCGCCCTTCCCGGCCGGCAGCGGGCCCGATGCCAATGCGCGCGAGATCGCCGCCGAGCTGACGAAGATCCTGGGCCAGTCCTTTTTCGTCGAGAACCGCCCCGGGGCCTCGAACATCATCGGCACCGAAGTCGCCGCCAAGGCACCGGCGGACGGCTATTCGCTCTACATCGGCACCACCAGCTCGCTGTCGGTCGTGCCGCACCTCTATGCGAAGCTGCCCTTCAATGCCGAGAAGGACTTCGCCCCGGTGAGCCTGCTCGGCGTGCTCAACACCGGCCTCATCGCCAACCCGAGCCTGCCGGTCAAGGACGCCCGCGCGCTGATCGCCGAACTCAAGGCCAAGCCCGATTCAGTGACCGTCGCGACGGCCGGCATCGGCAGCTACTCGCACCTGTCGGGCGTGTGGTTCAACAACGCCGCGGGCGTCAAGACCAACCTGGTGCCCTACAACAGCAACAGCCCCTACACCGACCTGATGGGGGGCCAGGTGCAGGCCATGTTCGACGGCCTGCCGGCGGCGGCCGGCAACATCCGCGCCGGCAAGCTCAAGCTGCTGGCCATCACCGGCAAGCAGCGCCACCCGAGCTTCCCGGACGTGCCGACCTTCGCCGAAGCCGGCCTGCCCGACTACGCGCCGATCGCCTGGCAGGGCATCCTGGCGCCGGCCGGCACGCCCAAGCCGATCCTCGACAAGCTCAGCGCCGCGATGCAGAAGGCCTGCCAGTCGCCGGAGCTGGCACAGCGCTGGACCGAGTACGGCGGCGCGCTGCGCTGCAACACGCCGGCCGAGTTCACCGCCTTCATCGAGGCCGACCGCGCGATGTGGGGCAAGGTGATCCGCGAAGCCAACATCAAGCTGGATTGAGCGTCGGGGGCGCTAAGCTGCGCGCATGCAACGCCGCCAGCTCCTGCTCTGCGCCGCCGGCGCAACCCTCGCGGGCTGCGCCGCTTCGCCAGGCCGCACGCCCGCTGCGGCGCACGCCGGGCATGCGGGGCCGCCCGCCCTCCCCGCCGCACCTTCATCCGCCGAGCCGTATGCCCGGCTGCAGGGCGGCGTGCCGCACCACCTCACGCCCGACCAGGAATCGCAGCGCCGGACCGACAGCCCCGCGCCCGCCGGCCCGCCCGGCCAGTGGGCGGCGCGTGCCGCGCTGCCGCTGCCGCGCAGCGAGATGGCCTGGGCCACGGCGACCGCGGGGCGCATGCATGTGGTCGGCGGCTACGGCGAGGGCGCGGTCAACCGCGCCTATCACCACATCTACGACCCGGCGCTCGACCGCTGGCTGCAGGGAGCGCCGTTGCCGCGCGGCGCCAACCACGTGGCGGTGGCCTCGGACGCGCGCTTCGTCTACGCGCTCGGCGGCTTCGTCGAGCAGAACCGCCTGTCGGACACCCATGCCTATGCCTACGAGCTGGCGGCCGATCGCTGGCGCGAGATCGCACCGCTGCGGCGGCCGCGCGGCGCCGCGGCGGCCGTCATGCTGGACGGCAAGCTGCACCTGGTCGGCGGCGCCTCCGAGCCCGCGAGCGAACGCGCCAGCGTCGGCTGGCACGAGGTCTACGATCCGCAAGCCGATGCCTGGAGCCAGCGCAAGCCGCTGCCGGGCGCGCGCGACCACGTCGGCTGCGTCGCCCACGCAGGGCTGATCCACGTGATCGGCGGGCGCTTCAACACTTTCGAATACAACACCGACCTGCACCATGTCTACCTGCCGGCGCGCGACACCTGGGAGTTGCGCGCGCCGCTGCCGACGGCGCGCTCGGGCCACGGGCTGGTGGTGCTGCGCGGGCGCTTCTACGCCATGGGCGGCGAAGGCGGCATCCTGGCTGGCGGCGTGCCGCGCCAGGCCACCGTGTTCGGCCAGATGGAAAGCTACGACCCTGCCACCGACGGCTGGCAGCGGCACGCGCCGATGCCGACGCCCCGGCACGCGGTCGGCGCGGCCGCGATCGGCGACCGGATCTACGTCGCGGGCGGCGGCGCCGTGCTGGGCGGCGCGGTGCAGTCCGCGGTGCACGAAGCCTTCACGCCGGGCTGACGCGGGCCCTCGGGCGCCCTAGTGATCGAAGTGAAACCCGACCGTCGCCCGCTCGCCCGCGCGCCGGGAGGTCACGCGGTCGGCGAAGCGCCGCAGCAGGAAGCCGGCCAGCCGGCGCTCGCCGTGGTCGGACTCGATGATCTCCTCGATCGAGGGCCGCTGTTCCGGCAGTTCGAGCTGGTCGCCGACATAGGACACCCGCAGGTCGAGGTTGAACTCGTCGAACGAGGCCTCGACGTGCAGCGGCCCCGAGGCGACGCCGCTGCCGGCCAGGGTCTCGATCGATTGCACGAGGTTGAACTTGGCCCGCTCGATCACGTCGGCGCGCGCCCCCCAGGCCGCGCCCTGGCCGTCGAGGAACTCCTCCAGCGCCTCCGGGTCGATCGCTTCGGGCGCCACGCTCATCGAGACGCTGCGCCGCAGCCCGATGCGGAACAGCAGATTGAGGCCGAGGCCCACCAGCGTGCCGAACACCAGCGAGTTGCCGAACGACGGCCGCAGCGCCGGCGGCAGCACCACCAGCAGGCCCGGGAAGATCTCCACCGCCAGGCCGAAGACGATCGCCAGCCCGATCACCAGAGTCTTGCGCGCGTCGAGCAGGCGAGAGGTCATGATGACCAGGCCGTTGGTGACGATGAAGGTCGACGAGAACACCAGCGCCGCGCCGAGCACCGGCCGCGGCACCAGGTTGAACAGCATGCCCAGCTTCGGCACGAAGGCGAACACCAGCAGGATGGCGGCCACCGACCAGCCGACGCACCGGCTGGCCACCCCGGTGGCCGTCGCCAGGCCGACCGCGCTGCTCGATGAATTGATGCCCGGCGCGCCGATCGCGCCGGCGACGACCGAGCCGAGCCCGTCGGCCAGCACGCCGCGGCTGATGGAACGCATGTCGGCGCGCACCCAGCCCACCTGGTTGGCCTTCTGCGAGGTCGTGACATTGCCGATCACCTTCAGCACCGCGGCCACCGCGCCGATCAGGAACGGCAGCACCAGGGCGGCATCGAAGGACCAGCCCACGTGGCCCAGCAGGGGCGTCGCGAACAGGGGCGCGGCGGACAGGCGGGCGACCTCCTGGGCCTCGAAGCGCCCCAGCATCCAGCCGGCCGCGCAGCCCGCCAGCAGCCCGATCAGGACGCTGAACACCCGCAGCGCACCGCGGCCCCACACGTTCAGCGCCACCATCAGGCCGAGCGTGCCCAGGCCCAGCAGCAAGTCGACCTCGGCCGGGTCGGTGGCGGCTGGGCCGCCGCCGAGCGCGGTGCGCAGGCCGACCACGCCCACCGAGACGCCGGTCAGCAGCACCACCAGGCCGGTGATCTCGGGCGTGAAGACCGGACGCAGGCGCGGCAGCACGCGCGCCAGCGCGACCTCGAACAGGCCGGCCAGCATGGTCATCCCGAAGACCGCGGCGAGGTTGCCGCTGCGCGCCGCCACCAGCGAAGGCACGATGTAGACCACGCTGGAGGTCGGCTGGCACAGGAAGCCCGAGCCGATCGGCCCGATCGTGATGACCTGCAGCAGGGTCGCGACGGCCAGCGCGATCAGCGTGGCGCTGACCAGCGAGGCCGCGACCTCGGCCGATGCACCGGCCGCCTGCGCGATCAGCACCGGGTAGACCAGGTAGATCGACATCAGCCCGACATGCTGCAGTCCGCTGAGGATGTTGACGCCCAGCGGCGGCGTGTCGTCGACGCCATAGATGAGCCCGGCAGGCTTGTGCGACATCGGCTTCCAATCCTGGAGGCTCGATGTGTCCGTCGAGCCGATGGTTGAGACGCGCGGCCGCCGGGCTTGGTTTGCCGAGGGCCGCGCGCATCATAGCGGGCGAGACGGCGGGAGACGCTCGGCCCGCTGCCGATGGAATCGGCTCGTGCCCCACGCCACGCGGGTCCGGCGCTCAGAGTTCCAGCACCAGCTTCCCGCCGCGCGCCCGCGAGCAGCAGGTCATCATGCGCGACTGGGCCTCGCGCTCGGCGCGGGTCAGCACCAGGTCGCGATGGTCGACCTCGCCGCCGAGCACGCGCACCTCGCAGGTCCCGCACAGGCCTTCCTCGCAATCGCTCGGGATGTCGACGTTGGCGGCGCGCAGCGCGCTCAGCACGGTGCGATCGGCCGCCACCATGACCGTGATGCCCGAATCCTTGAGCTCCACTTCGAACGCGTGCTCGCGGCTCGGGTCCAGCGTGCCCACGGTCGATGCGAAGTGCTCGATCCGCAGCGCATCCTCGGGCCAACCGGCGCAGCCGGCCTCCAGGGCGTCGAGCATGCGCTGCGGGCCGCAGGCATAGACCTGGGTCCCGGGCTCGGGACGCGCCAGCAGGGCATCGAAGTCGCAGCGCCGGCCTTCGTCGCCGACATGCAGATGAAGGCGCTCGCCGTGCAAGGCAGCCAGCTCGTCGACGAAGGCCATGGTGGCGCGCCGGCGCCCGCTGTAGTGCAGCGCGTAGTCGAGCCCGAGCGCGCGGGCCCGGCGCGCCATGGCGCTCACCGGCGTGATGCCGATGCCGCCGGCGATCAGGATCAGCCGGCGCGCCCCTTCGTCGAGCCGGAAGTGGTTGCGCGGCCCGCGGATGCGCAGCCGGTCACCGGCCTGGACCTGGCCGTGGATCCAGGCCGAGCCGCCGCGGCTTTCGGCTTCGCGCAGCACCGCGATCTCCAGGGCCCGCGTGTCGTCCGGGTCGCCGCACAGCGAGTACTGGCGCGACAACTCGGGGCCGCCGCATTCGACATCGATGTGCGCGCCGGGCGTCCAGCGCGGCAGTGCCTTGCCGTCCGGCGCGACCAGGCGCAGCCTGACGATGCCTTCGGCCACCGGCGTCGCGCTGTCGACGATCACCGTGCGGGCCCCGGCCTGGCGCGACGGCTCGCCGATGCGCACCGGCGTCTGCGCCTGCAGCAGTGTCGGGCGGGCTCGCTCCGGGTTGAGCGCAGGATCCCACTCGACCCACAGGTGCTCCGGCCCCCGGAACGAGGTGTTCGGCACATAGCTGAAGGCCTGCTCGGCCAGGCGCATGTGCGGCAGCCTGCGCGTGAACTCCTCCAGGAAGATCTGCATCTCCATGCGCGCCAGGTTCTTGCCCATGCACTGGTGCGAGCCATAGCCGAAGGTGAGATGCTCGCTGGCGTTGTCGCGCCGGATGTCGAACAGGTCGGCATCGGCGAACTGGTGCGGGTCGTGGTTGGCCGACGAGGTCACGATCAACAGCTTCGAGCCCGCAGGCAGCCGGGCGCCACCGACCTCGACCTCCTTCGTGACCAGCCGCCGCCAGGCCGCCACCGAGCCGTTGTGGCGCAGGCATTCCTCGACCGCGTTGGAGATCAGGCTCGGGTCCTCGCAGATCTCGCGCCAGGTGTCGGGGTGCTGCAGCAGCAGCTTCATCGCATTGGCCGTGGCATTGGCGGTGGTTTCGTGCGCCGCCACGATGCCGGCCATCATCATCGAATGCAGGTACGAGTCGGTCACCACCTCCGGATGGTCGACCTGCTTGCGGATGCCGTAGCGCATCCAGCCCGGGCCCGACGGGTCCTGGCGCATCTTGTCGAGCACCTGGCCCGCGAACTGCCAGAAGTTGCCGACCGCATGCGCCACCGCCACCTGCTCTTCCGGCTTCGGCCGGCCCCAGGTGTTGACCGTGTGGGCGATCGAGTACTTGCGCAGCGTGTCCATGTCCTCCTCGGGCACGCCGAGGAAATGCAGCGCCACCGTCAGCGGCACCTCCCACAGCATCTGGTCGACCAGGTCGGCGCGGCCGTCGTCGATGAAGCGGTCGACGTACTCGCGCGCCAGCTTGCGCACCAGCGGTTCGTGATGGCGCAGTTCGTCGGGCGTGAACGGCTCCATCAACAGGCGCCGGCGCGGCATGTGGGCCGGCTCGTCCTCGTTGACCAGGGTGCGGTTCAGCGCGAACCCGTAGGAAGCCAGCACCGCGTTGGCCTCTTCGCCGGTCGGGGTGATCTTCTCGAGCGCGATCGACGGGCTGAAGGTGATGTTGTCGCGAAAGATCGACTTGATGTCCTCGTAGCGCGTGACCACCCAATAGCCCAGCCGCGGACTCCAGAAGATCGGCTCCTGCTCGCGCGCCCAGCGCAGCGACTCGGGCGGATCCTGCTGGTAGGCGTCCTCGAAGGGATCGAATTCTGCGGCGCGCTGGCTGACCGGGCAACCGGTCGGCGTGGTGTGGGTCGACAGCGGCGAGGACGCGAAGGGGCAGCCGGTGGCAGGCGCCGCGGATGGCGGGGTGGTCATCGGGGTCGTCCTCAGTCCAGCGTGATCTTGAGGTCGCGGATGAGCTTCTGCCAGCGCGCGGTCTCGCTCTGCAGCAGCGCGGCGAACTGGGCCGGCGTGTTGCCAACCGGCTCGACGCCGAAGTCGACCATCCGCTGGTGGACCGCCGGGTCGCGGATGGCGGCCACCACCTGCTTGTTGAGCGTGTCGATGACCTCGGGCGGGGTCGCCGCCGGCACCACCATGCCGACCAGCGCGGCCGCCTCGACGTTCTTGAAGCCCAATTCGGCGAAGGTCGGCACGTCGGGCAGTTGCGGCAGCCGGGTCGGGTTGGCCACCGCCAGCGGCCTGACCTTGCCGCCCTTGATGAAGCCCGCGCCCGCCGCCAGGTCGACCATCATCGCCGGCACCTGCCCGCCGACCACGTCGGCCAAGGCGGGCGCGGCGCCCCGGTAGGGCACGTGGACCATGAACAGGCCAGCTTCCACCTTGAGCAGTTCCATCGCCAGGTGGTGCGGACTGCCGGCGCCCGCGGACGCGAAATTGGTGCCGCCGGGCTTGGCCTTGGCCTTGGCGATGAAGTCCCTGGCGCCGGTCGCGTCGCTGGCCGGGCCGACCACCAGGATCATCGGGAAGCGTCCCATCAGCGTCACCGGCGCCAGGTCCTTGGCGGGGCTGTAGGAGAGGCTCTTGTAGAGCGCCGGGTTGAAGACCATGGTGCCGTTGTCGGCCGACAGCACGGTGTAGCCATCCGCCGCCGCACGCGCGATCTCGGCCGCCGCGAGCGCCGTGTTGCCACCGGGCTTGTTGTCGACCAGCACCGGCTGGCCGACCTGGGTCGACAGCCGTTGGCCGATCGTACGGGCCAGGAAGTCCGAACCGCCGCCGGCCGCATACGGCACCAGCCAGCGGATCGGCTTGGTCGGAAAGGCCTGCTGGGCGGTCGACGGGGTCGCCACCAGCGACAGGGCAGCCAGGGCCACGGCGAGAACGTGCTTCATGTGGGGTCTCCAAAATGTCGCGTAATTGTTATACGCTATGCGTAATCGCCAACTCCGGGTTTTCCCCGGCCGAGCGCGATGGTTAGGATCGTCCCGCCATGAAATCCAGCCCCGACCCCCGCCCGCCTTCCGCCGAGCCGGCCATGCCGCGCCTGCCCGACCGCCGTCAGAGCGTGCAGTCGGCGCAGACCGGCATGGTGGTGCTCAAGGGTCTGGCCCACATCGGCGGCGATGCGAGCCTGACCGCGCTGGCGGCCCGTGTCGGTGAAAGCCCTGCCAAGGTGCACCGCTACCTGGTGAGCCTGATGCAGGAGGGTCTGGTCGACCAGGATCCGGCGACCCAACGCTACTTCCTGGGCCCCGAGCTGATCCGCATCGGTCTGGCAGCGATGCGCCAGGCCGAACCGATCCGGCATGCGGAACCGGCGCTGATCCGGTTGCGCGAGCGCCTCGAGATCACCTGTTTTGTCGCCGTCATGGGCAACCGGGGGCCGACCATCATGCGGATCGAGGAGCCGGGCCTGCCGGTCACCGTGAACGTCCGCGCCGGCTCGGTGATGTCGATGCTGTGGTCGGCGACCGGGCGCGTGTTCCTGGGCCTGCTGGACGAAGCCAGCGTGCGCCAGATGGCCGAGGCGGAACTGGCCGCCGCCACCGACGACATGCGCGCGCTGCTGCCCGCACCCGACCCGGTCGGCACGCTGCAGCGCGAGGTCCGCGCCGCGCGCTGCGCGAGCGTGCGGGACACCTACCTGCGCGGCATCAGCGCGGTGGCCGCGCCGGTGTTCGACTTCACCGGCCGCGTTTGCGCGGTGATCACGGCCCTGGGCGCCAGCGGCGGCTTCGATCCCTCGGTCGATGGCAGCATCGCCCTCGCCGTGTGCCGCGAAGCGCATGCCACGAGCCTCAAGCTGGGCTACGTCGGGCCGGCGCCCGCGGCCGGATGACGCAGAATCAGCCGCCCGTCGCCAACCCTGGAAGAACTCCTCCATGCCCCGCCCCGTCCTCGACGAAGCCCACATCCACCCCGCCATCCGCACCCGGCTGGCCGAAAGCCGGCAGGCCATCGTGCGCGAGGTGATGGCGGCCATCGCTGCCAGCGACATCGTCGTGGTCGGCATGGCGATCAACCCGTTCCCGCGCAAGGCGCGCAAGCTGCTCGAAGACGCCGGGCTGCCCCACCGCTACCTCCAGTACGGCAGCTACCTGAGCCGCTGGCGCGATCGCAACGCGCTCAAGATGTGGACCGGCTGGCCGACCTTTCCGATGATCTTCGTCAAGGGCGTTCTGATCGGCGGCGCCAACGACCTGCAGCAGTTGATCGACAGCGGCGGGCTGAAGGCGATGCTCGACCAGGGCGCGCGCTTTTGAGACGGCTCTCATGGCCCCGATCGGCCGCGGTTCCTACGATCGAGGCATGCAGAACACCTCCCCCCTCTCTTCGCTCGGCAGCTTGTTCGGCTTCGGCGTCTTGCGCGGGCCGAAGCATGTCGCATCGTCTGCGGCGATCGCCAGCGCCGCGGCCTTCGACATCCCGGCGACCTTCACGCAACAGCAGGCCGAGTGGATCCTCGCACTGCACAGGCTGGCTGCCCGCGACCGCAGCCGCGCGACGCAGATCCTCTGCGACTGGACCCCGGCGCGCTGCTCGCGGGCGCAAGCCACCTGCATCGAGGCCCTGCTCGACCTCGACACCCGGGACCTGCACGCCACCCTCGCCGACGCCATGGAAGACGGCGACCTGCGCCGCCGCCTCCTGGCGCGGAGCGCTCAGCGATCCTTCCGCAGCAACTGCCTCAGCGTCGGCCGCGTCACCGGCTTCGCGGCTTCCTCCGTCCGCTCGCGGTAGGCGGCCCGCTGGGCCTGCAGCACGGCAGCCAGCGCCGAGACGCTCGCCTTGTCGTAGCGCCACACGCCCGTCACCGCGAAATGGCCGGCCTGGCCGGGATGCGGCTTGGGATGGATCCGCACGCCGCTGGTGCCGATGCTTTGCAGGATCTCGGCGCGGGCACTGGCCAGCGTCGCCTCCCGCCCTTCGTAGCCCTCGATGTCGCGGCTGAGTTCGATGCCGATGGCATGGATCGAGGCATAGCGCTCGGCGATGAAGCTCACCACCTCGGCCAGCACCAGCTTCGGCAGCGCCTTGGCGCGGAAATCGGCAAAGTCGGTGGTCAGGAAATTCTCGATCCGCACTTCGTCGCCGCCCGGGCTCGGCGTGACCGACTGGACCCGCCCGATCAGCATGGGCCCGTCATACACCTCGATGCGCTCGCCCAGAACGTAGGGACGGCCCTGCGGGCCGGTCAGGTGCAAGCGCTGGAAGGTCATGAATTGAGACGGATGGCCGTGTACGAACTGTACTCGCCGCCATCCGGCTTTCAAGGCGGCGAGGCGCCCGCGCTGTCGCCTGCGGCACTGGCGCCGGCTCAGCGGCTGTGCGCTTCGGCCCAGCGAACGATGTCGGCCGCGCCCATGGCCCCGGCCTGGCGCGCCACCTCGCGCCCGCCCTTGAAGAGCGCCAGGGTCGGAATGCTGCGGATGTCGAATCGTGCGCCCAGGGCCGGAACCGCCTCGGTATCGACCTTGGCCAGCCGCACCCGCGGCTCCAGCCGGGCCGCCGCCTGCTCGAAGCCCGGCGCCATCTGGCGGCACGGGCCGCACCAGGGCGCCCAGAAATCGACCAGCACCGGGATCTCGTTGCGCGCGATGTGGCGATCGAAGGCGGCCTCGTCCAGCGCGGTCGACCGGCCGGCGAACAGCGGCTGGTGGCAATGGCCGCAGTCGGGCGCGCTGGCCAGCTGCGCCGCCTGCACGCGGTTCGTGGTGTGGCAGTGCGGGCAGACGATGTGCAGCTTGTCGGTCATGGAATCTCCATCGGTGGGCGGGGCGGATCGAAGTCAGCTGGGGACGCGATCCGTCGGCTGCAAGACCTGAAATAATGAACACTTAGTTACAGGAGTCTTATTTCGTGATCTTGAGAACCTCTTCGTCCGCCCTCGCCGTCGTGGCTGCCCTCTCCGTCCTGGCCGGTTGCGCCGGCCAGTCCAAGAACCAGGCCGAGCCCGCGGCCGCGGCCAAGCCCGAGCCCGTCGCCGCCGCCCCGGCGCCCGCCCCGGCCAAGCCCGAGGTGCCAAGCACCGGCAAGACCACCTACGACCAGGTCCTGAAGCTGGTTCGCGGTGCGCGCGGCGACGAGGCCAAGCTCGACAAGGCGCTGGTCGGCAAGGACCTGAGCGCGCGCGTCGCCAAGGTCAAGGGCGCGGGCGACGACTTCGCGGTGCGGCCGGCCGATCCGGTGCGCTTCCGTTGCGACGACGGCGAGTCCTTCGCAGGTGGCCAGGTGTCCGCCCGCATCGTCGGCGTCGACTGGTCGGCCGACACCAAGCGCGCCCTGCTGCAGCTCGACCGCTGCGGCCCGGCGGCGGTCGCGGCGGCACCGGCACCGGCACCTGCACCGAAGGCCGCGCCCGCGGCCGCGGCGCCCGCAGCCGCCGCAGCGGCACCGGCGGCCGCACCCGCCGCCCGCGCCGGCGCCAAGCCCGGCATGGACGCCCAGGGCAACGTCATCGACTCGAGCAAGATCGAGGCCGGCAGCGGCCGCACCGTGAAGGGCATGAACGACTACGAGGGCGAGATCACCGGCAACCCGGCGCCGAACACCAAGTTCACCCAGCTGCAGATCGGCATGAGCCTGAAGCAGGTCACCGACATCGCGGGCCAGCCGACCGATTCGGGCGCCTACGTCACCGGCAAGGCCTTCATTCCGTTCTATTTCGGCGGCGACCGCACGCGGATCGAACTCGCCTACAAGGGCCAGGGGCGGCTGATCTTCGCCGGCGGCAACCTGGGCAACATCTCCGGCGGCAACCTGGTCTGGATCATCCACAACGCGAGCGACACCGGCTACCGCTGATCGCTGGCTGATCGGCGCCACCCGGCCGCGGCGGCCCATCGCAACTCCGCCACGGCCGGCGCCTTCAGCGCGGCAGCGCGAGTTCGACCCAGGCCGGCGCATGGTCGCTGGCACCGGGCCGCCCGCGCACTTCCCGGTCCACGCCAGCCGCCCGCAAGAGCGGCGCCGATTCCGGGTTCAGCAGCAGGTGGTCGATGCGCAGGCCCGCGTTGCGCGGCCAGCGCTGGCGCCAGTAGTCCCAGAAGGTGTAGATGCGTTCCTGCGGGTGCAGCGCCCGGATGGCATCGGTCCAGCCCTGGTCGAGCAGCGCCTGGAAGGCGGCCCGGCTTTCAGGCTGCAGCAGCGCGTCGTCGCGCCACGACGCCGGGTTGTAGATGTCGGCATCGGTCGGCACCACGTTGTAGTCGCCCGCCAGCACCACCGGCAGGCCGCAGCCGAAGAGCTGCTTCGCATGGGCTTCGAGGCGAGCGAACCAGGCCAGCTTGTAGTCGAACTTCGGGCCCGGCTGCGGGTTGCCGTTGGGCAGGTAGAGGCAGCCGATCACCACGCCGTCGACCACGGCCTCGAGGTAGCGGCTCTGCGGGTCGTCCGCCATGCCGGGCAGGCCGCGGCCGGTCTCGATCGGCTCGCGCCCGCGCGCCAGGATCGCGACGCCGTTCCAGGCCGGCTGGCCGTGGAAGACCACGCCGTAGCCGGCGGCGCGGATCGCCGCCGCCGGAAAGCTGGCGTCCGGCGATTTCAGCTCCTGCAGGCAGGCCACGTCGGGCTTCGACTCGGCCAGCCATTCGAGCAGCCGCGCGAGGCGGCCGTTGACGCCGTTGACGTTGAAGGTGGCGATCTTCATGGTCCGCCATCATGTCACTCGAATCAGTGCACGGATTCGATCTCGGTCACGGTGAGCCTGCCGCTGATCCGCTCGGCCCGGAACCGGACCTTGTCGCCGACCTGGAGCCGGTCGAGCATCGCGCCGTCCTTGACCTGGAACACCATCGTCATGCCGGGCATGTCCAGGCCCTTGAGCGGACCGTGCTTGATCGTGAGTTTCGCGCTGTCCGGATCGACCTTGCGGATCTCCCCGTCGGACAGCTCCGTCGGCGCGGCGGCCTGCCCGCTCGCGTCGTCGGCGTGGTGGTCGTCGGCATGGCTGCCGGAGGCGCCGGCGCCTGCGGCCGCCAGGGCGAGGAGTGCGGCGAGCGCGATGTTTCGGAGTGCGTGAGTCATTGGATTCCTTGGCATGAAGAGAGAGGTGTCAGTGGCCCGCGTGGCCCGTGGGCTTGCGGATCCGGACCTCGATGTCGCGGGCGGGCAGGTTCCGCGCCGGCATGGCGGCCTGGCCGGCGCCGCGTGCGCGCGGCGCCTCGGGCGGGGGGCCGTCCAGCTCGTAGGCCACGGTGCCCTTGGGGTGCCTGAACCAGCCGGGATCGGTGAAGTCGCCGGCCTTCTGGCCCTTGCGCACCTTGACGACGCTGAACATGCCGCCCATCTCGACCGCACCGAACGGCCCCTGGCCGGTCATCATGGGCGCGGTGTTGTCGGGGATCGGCATCTCCATGTCGCCCATGTCGGCCATGCCGCGCTCGCCCATCGCCATGTAGTCGGGCACCAGGTCCGTGATCCGGCGGGCGATGTCCTGGTGCTCGACGCCGATCAGGGTCGGCACGTCATGGCCCATGGCGTTCATCGTGTGGTGGCTCTTGTGGCAGTGCAAGGCCCAGTCGCCTTCCTCGTCGGCCAGGAATTCGATCTGGCGCATCTGGCCGACCGCGATGTCGGTCGTCACCTCGTGCAGGCGCGTGCTCTTCGGGGTCGGCCCGCCGTCGGTGCCCGTGACCTGGAATTCATGGCCGTGCAGGTGGATCGGATGGTTGGTCATCGTCAGGTTGCCGACCCGGATGCGCACGCGGTCGCCCTGCCGGACGTTGAGCGAATCGATGCCCGGAAAGACCCGGCTGTTCCACGACCAGAGATTGAAGTCCAGCATCGTCATGACCTTCGGCGTCGCGCTGCCGGGCTCGACGTCGTAGGCATTGAGCAGGAAGACGAAGTCGCGGTCGACCCTGTCGATCAGCGGATGCCCGGCTTTCGGGTGGGTGACCCAGAAGCCCATCATCCCCATCGCCATCTGCACCATCTCGTCCGCATGCGGGTGGTACATGAAGGTGCCCGGCCGGCGGGCGACGAATTCGTAGACGAAGGTCTTGCCCGGCCGGATCGGCGGCTGCGTCAGCCCCGTGACGCCGTCCATGCCGTTGGGCAGCCGCTGGCCGTGCCAATGGACGCTGGTGTGCTCGGGCAGCTTGTTGGTGACGAAGATCCGCACCCGGTCGCCTTCCACGACCTCGATCGTGGGCCCGGGCGACTGGCCGTTGTAGCCCCAGAGGTTGGCCTTGAAACCGGGCGCCATCTCGCGCACCACGGGCTCGGCGACCAGGTGGAATTCCTTGACGCCGTTGTTCATGCGCCAGGGCAGCGTCCAGCCGTTGAGCGTGACCACCGGGTCGTAGGGGCGTCCGCTGGCAGGCGCCAGCGGCGGCATGGTGTCGGGCCGGGTCTGGATCGCGGGTTCGGGCAGTGCGGCCATCGCCACCCGGCTCACGCTCGCGGCGGCGATGGCGCCGGTGATGGCACCGGCGCCGCTCAGGAAGTTGCGTCTGTGGGTCATGTCGTTCAGGGGGTGGAAGGGGCCGTCGGCTTGCCGATGACCGAGGCGGCCAGGGCAGCGTCCGCGAGCCAGAACTGCTGCTGGGCCTGGATGGCGCCGGTCACGCTCGCGACCTGGTCGCGGGCCTCGGCCAGCAGCTCGAAGACGCCGATCAGCATCCCGTTGTAGCGAAGCAGGTTCTCGTCGGCGATCGTCTGGCGCAGCGGGACGACCTCGTCGCGGTAGTGCTTCGCGATGTCGTAGGCCGTGCGGTAGCCCGAGTAGCTCTCGCGCAGCTGCGAGGACGCCCCCCGCACCGTGGCGTCGTAGCGGTTGGCCGCCGTCAGCGACTGCGCATTCAGCGCATCGCGCTGCGCCGTGCCCCAGTCGAACAAGGGCAGCCGGATGTCGAGCTCCCAGCCGCGGCGCGTGCGCTGCGTGCCCTGGGCGTCGTCGAACACCGTGTCGTGCCGGCCGCCGATCTCGGCCTCGGTGAAGGTCGACAGCAGGTTGATCCCCTGCGACTTGCCCGCGACGTCGAGCCGGGCGCGCGCGAGCTGGACGTCGAGACGCTGCGCGGTCGCGGTCGCGGCCACGTCGGCCGGATCGCGGGGCGCTTTCGGAAGCTCGGGCAATCGCTCGGGCAGCGCCAGCCCGGCCGCCTGGGCATCGTCCAGGCCCAGCGCGCGAACCAGTTCCTCGCGCGTGGCGGTGGCGGCGTGCATCGCGGCGGCCAGCCGGGTGGTGGCGTCGGCATAGAAGACCTGCTGGCGCGCGCGCTGCAGCTTGCTGAAATTGCCCACCTGCTGCATCCGGCGCGCCAGCTCGGCACTGGCCTCGGCCGAGCGCTGGACCTGTTCGGCGTAGCGAAGCGCCTGCTGCGCGGCGACCGCGCGGACCCAGGCCTGCCTCACCTGCGTGACCTGCTCGACCACGGCGCCGGTGAGCTGCGTCCTGGCCTCGCTCGACCGGCTGCGCGAGACCTCCAGCCGCTGCGGCAGCAGGATCAGGTCGACCAGGCCGAAGGACAGCAGGCGTCCCAGTTCGAGTTCGCTGTCGATGCGCAGACGCTCGAACTTGAAGATCGGGTTCGGCATCCGGCCGCTCTGGTCGGCCGCCGCGATGGCGGCCCAGTGCTCGGCGATCAGCGCCTGGACGGCGGGGCTGTTGGCCAGGGCGACCTGCACCGCGTCGTTCTGCGACAGCGGCCTGGACAGCAGCGCCTGCGTCAGGGCCGACCGTCGCGCGCGCTGATCCTGCGTGCGGCCGAGTTCCAGCCGGCCCTCGGTGAAAGGCCCGGCCCGGGTGTTGGCCTCCTGCAGCGCGTCGTCGATGCCGACCGAAGCGCAGCCGACGAGCAGGGACGCCGCGACCACCATGGCCGGGCGGCGAATCGCGTGCTTCATGGCCGCGCCTTCGCCGGCGGCGCCGCTTGGCCGCGCCGCACGCGCTCGTTGGCCTCCTTCCAGGGGATGGGCTTTCCGTCGGCGAAGGGCCGATAGCCCTCGAACGCGGACTTGTAGGTCGGGATCGGCGGGTTCGCGGTGGGCGGTGTGCCGGCCGGCGCGGGCACCGGTTGAGCCATGGCGGACAACGCCGCGACGGCCCAGGGAACGGCCAGCCAACGGGCCGGCGATGAATGGGGCATGGAGTCCTCGCAAGGTCATGGACGGATCGCGTCGAAGCGGCCCCCGCAAGGGCGCGACGCAGGCGATGCATGAACGAACGTCCGCCAGACCGTGGAAATCACGGCCGCACGAACAGGTCTCGGGGCGTTTCCGCCCTAGGCGCGAGGAGGCTTGTCGAGAACGTGCGGGACGACCGCGGTCCACGCGATCGCCGGCTCCGCCAGGCCGGCGGCGGGGAGGTCGTGGAACACGGCCAACGGCAAGCTGCCGATCAGCGCGCAGGCATGGCAGGCGCCGCAGGTGCCGCACTTGTGCATGCCATCGGGCTGCGCGCCGGAGGAGCCCTTGTCGGTGCTGCCATGCGCGGCATGCTGGGCGTCGTCGTGCCCGTCGCCGTGGTGGTGGGCGGCATGGTCATGCGCGCCGGCAGCCTGGGTGGCCACCGCCGCCATGGCGCCCGAAGACACCGGTCCGCAGAAGACCATGGCGACCGCCGCGTACCCCTGGAAGGGCACGGCGAGCATCACGATCCAGAGGGCGAACAGGCGCAGCCGGTGCATGCAGCGCATTCTAGAGGCAAGGCGCAGGGCCCTTTCAGGGGGGATCGCCGGCCCCGAGTGCGGCCAGCGTGAGCGGGTCCCGGCCGCCGGCATACAGGCGCTCGATCACAAGCGCGAAGACAGGCGCGGGCGCGGCCATCTCGAACAGCGTCATGCACGAGCACAGCTTGAGATCGTCCGGCGTGCCGAAGATCCCGCGTGCACTGCGGCCCGAGGTGGCGAGCACGAGCCCGCTGCATTCGACCAGGCGCGGGCCGAGCAGCGGATGCGCGGCATAGGCCTGCGCCTCGGCAAGGTCCTCGAGGCCGAAGAAATGGGCGGTGGCGCTGCGCCCCAGCACGCGCAGCTGGGGAAAGACGAACCACATCCAGTGGCTGGTCTTGCGCCCTGCCCTCAGTTCGCGGCAGACGGCGTCGTAGACCGGCGCCTGCGCCTCGACGAAGCGCTGCAGGCCGTCGGCGGCAGGACGCGGCGGCGCCGGCATGGCCGCCCCCTACTTGCGCACCTTGGCGATCTCCGCCATCAGCTCCTTGACGGTCGGCTCGCCGACCGCGGCGGCGTGCTTGTCGATCACCGGCTTGACCTTCTCGCGCAGCTTGG
>NZ_JASZYS010000012.1 GCF_030316845.1 Variovorax davisae | reverse complement strand
GCAGCGAGCCTTCGATACTGATTCACCCATCGGAAAGACGGGGCGCAATGTGCTGTCGGACGCTTCGCAGATGGATGGCGACAAGGCTTCGACGCACAGGCGAATGGGCTGGGTGCGTGGCCCCGCCCGGAGGGCGATAGCCTCCTCTCAGTCTTGAAGTCCGCGCGCAGCGCGCAAATTCAGAGCGGTCGCACGTCGAGCGCGCTGCAGCCACCGTCCAGCCATTGCGCGAACTCGTCCGCCAGCCGCCGTGACTCAGCCGCCGCCGTACTCCAGGCCTTGATGCGCCCGCGCAGGTCGTTGCCGTAGCGGATGAAATCGTTGCGGTCGGGCAGCTTGCCGTTGGGCAAGGTCCGCACCCATCCAGGGTCCGGCGCCAGCACCACCATGCGGTCGAGGAAACCCGTCGGCTTGTGGCGCCACTTGAGGCCCTTGTCGAGCCAGCCCGGCACCACAGCCTGCTGGAAATGCGGGTACAGCACGATGCCCTCGGCATTGCCGTAATCGAGATGCAGGTGGTAGTCGGTAATGCCACCATCCCAGTAGGCCCCCGTGGGCGCACCCGGAATGTCGTGCACGGCCTCGAGCATGAACGGGATCGAGCACGAGGCCTGCAGCGCAAGTTCGAAGTTGGCTTCGACCAGGTCCACCTGCCGGGTCCGGAAGTCGCGCGTGCCGAAAGGCAGCGCCGCGCCCGGCGTCGAGAACACGACGCGCTCCAGCCAGGCCCCCAGGCTCTTGCGGTGCACGCTGTTGGTGAGGAAGGCCCCGAGGTAGCCCACCGGCGTGCGTGCCCGGCCCTCGCGCCCGAGGATGTGGCGGCCGCGCGAGGTGATCACGTGCAGCCGGTAGCGAGAATGCCCCAGCACCTGCGCCGTGCGGCCGCCGTAGAAGCTGCGCAGGCCCTCGCCGAACTGGGTGCTGACCTGCTTCGCGCTCAGGCGCTTCTGGCCTGGCGGAAGCTCGAAATGCTGGTGGATGTAGCCCTGCTCGAACTGCTCGAAGGCGGTCTGGCTGTCGGCGAGGCAGGCGTTGGCGAGCCGCCAGGCGCCGATCGAGGCGCCGACCAGGTCGATCGGCTGGGTGCTGCGCGGCAGCCAGTCGCCGAACAGGAAACGGTCGATCGGCCCCAGCACCAGCCCCTTCGGGCCGCCGGCCGCGCCCGGGATGGTGCGCACGTCCTGCGGCCGAAGGCCATGGGTGGTGATGTGCGCGCGGGCTGCCGGGCCGGCGTAGATGCGAAGCGCCTTCATGCGATGTCCACTGGCAAGAAACGAGCGCCCGCCGCCGTCAGCTACTTGCGCAACCCTTGCAGCTTCGCAAAGGCCGAGGCCATCTGGCCGGCCGGCTGCGGCGAGTTGTCGCGGCGCGGGCCCTGCTGGCCCCGCCCTGCCCCTTCGAAACGGTTGTCGCGCGGGCCATCGCGGCGCGCCGGCGCGGCGTCCAGCTTCATCGACAGGCCGATGCGCTTGCGCGCCACGTCGACCTCCATCACCTTGACCTTGACGATGTCGCCGGTCTTGACGACCTCGCGCGCATCGTTGACGAACTTGTGCGACAGCTGGCTCACGTGCACCAGGCCGTCCTGGTGCACGCCGAGGTCGACGAAGGCCCCGAACTGCGCCACGTTGCTGACCGTGCCCTCGAGCACCATGCCCTCGACCAGATCCTTGATGTCGTCGACCCCGTCGTTGAAGCGCGCCACCTTGAAGTCCGGGCGCGGATCGCGGCCCGGCTTCTCGAGCTCGCCGAAGATGTCCTTGACCGTGATGACACCGAACTTCTCGTTGGCGAACAGCTCGGGCTTGAGGGTCTTGAGCATCTCGGCGCGGCCCATCAGCTCGGCCACCGGCTTGCCGGTCTTCTCGATCATCTGCTCGACCACCGGGTAGGTCTCGGGGTGCACGCCGGTCATGTCCAGCGGGTTGCTGCCGCCGCGGATGCGCAGGAAGCCCGCGCTCTGCTCGAAGGTCTTGGCACCGAAGCCGCCGACGTCCAGCAACTGCTGGCGGCTGGCGAAGGCGCCGTTGGCCTCGCGCCAGCGCACGACGGCCTTGGCGACGCTCGCCGACAGGCCCGAGACCCGCGACAGCAGCGGCACGCTGGCGGTGTTGAGGTCGACGCCGACCGAGTTCACGCAGTCCTCGACCACCGCATGCAGGGTGCGCGCGAGTTCGCTCTGGTTGACGTCGTGCTGGTACTGGCCGACGCCGATCGACTTCGGATCGATCTTCACGAGTTCGGCCAATGGATCTTGAAGGCGGCGCGCGATGCTCGCTGCGCCGCGCAGGCTGACGTCGACATCGGGCATCTCCTGCGAGGCGAACTCGCTGGCCGAATAGACCGAGGCGCCGGCCTCGCTGACCACCACCTTGTCGACGTTGACGGCCGGCGCGCCGGCCTGTGCCGTCATCTTGGCCAGCAGCTTGATCAGGTCGGCGGCCAGCTTGTCGGTCTCGCGGCTGGCGGTGCCGTTGCCGATCGCGATCAGGTTCACGCCGTGCTTGGCGCAGAGCTTGCCGAGCGTGTGCAGCGAGCCTTCCCAATCCTTGCGCGGCTCGTGCGGGAACACGGTCGCGGTCTCGACCAGCTTGCCGGTCGAGTCGACCACCGCCACCTTGACGCCGGTGCGGATGCCCGGGTCCAGGCCCATCACGACGCGCGGGCCGGCCGGCGCCGCCAGCAGCAGGTCGCGCAGGTTGTCGGCGAAGACCTTGATCGCGACCTTCTCGGCCTCTTCGCGCAGCCGCGTGAAGAGATCGCGCTCGGTCGACAGTGCCAGCTTGACTCGCCAGGTCCAGGCCACGCATTTGCGGATCAGGTCGTCGGCGGCACGGCCGGCATGGCTCCAGCCCAGGTGCAGCGCGATCTTGCCTTCGGCGATCGAGGGCTTGCCGGGCTCGGGCTCGACCGGCAGCACCAGCTTGGCGTCGAGGATCTCCAGCGCCCGGCCGCGGAACACCGCGAGTGCACGGTGCGAAGGCACGCGGCCGATCGGCTCGTCGTAGTCGAAGTAGTCGCGGAACTTGGCGATGTCGGCGTTGTTCTCGTCCTTGCCCGCCATCAGGCTGGACTTGAGCAGGCCCTCGGCCCAGAGCCATTCGCGCAGCCGCTGCACCAGCGGGGCGTCCTCGGCCCAGCGCTCGGAGAGGATGTCGCGCACACCGTCGAGCACCGCCGGCACGGTCGAGAAATCCGGCCCCGGCTTGCCGTCGTCCAGCGTCGTGGCGGGCTGCAGGAAGGCCTTCGCTTCAACGGCCGGATCCAGCGTCGGATCGGCCAGCAGCTTGTCGGCCAGCGGCTCGATGCCGAATTCGCGGGCGATCTGGCCCTTGGTACGGCGCTTCTGCTTGAAGGGCAGGTACAGGTCCTCGACCTCCTGCTTGGTCGGCGCCAGTTCGATCGCGGCGCGCAGCTGCGGCGTGAGCTTGCCTTGCTCGTCGATGCTCTTCAGCACCGCGGCGCGCCGATCTTCGAGTTCGCGCAAGTACGAAAGGCGGGCTTCGAGCTCACGCAGCTGAGTGTCGTCGAGGCCATCGGTGGCCTCCTTGCGGTAGCGGGCGATGAAGGGCACGGTGGCACCCCCGTCGAGCAGATCGACGGCGGCCTTCACCTGGTGCTCGCCGACCTTGATCTCGGCCGCGAGCTGGCGAATGATTTTCTGCATGGATGAGGAAGGCTCTGGGACGGCGGCGCCCTTGGCGCCTGGCGGATAAAGCGCGGAAGTTTGCCATAGGCCCCGGCGCAGAATGGGCCGGCATGCGTATCTTGAAGAAACTCCTGAGCATCCTCGGCATGGCACTGCTGGTGCCCGTGCTGCTGTTCGAGGAGTGGGGCTGGGAGCCGATGGCCCGCGCGATGGCGCGGCTGGCGCGGCTGCGCCTCTGGGCGCGGATCGAAGCGGCGCTCCGCGCGCTGCCGCCCTGGGGCGCCGTGCTGGCCTTCTTCGTGCCGGTGCTTCTGTTGTTGCCGGTCAAGCTTTTCGGCCTCTTCCTGCTCGGCGAGGGCCACGCGATGAGCGCGCTGCTGCTCTTGCTGACCGCCAAGCTGCTCGGCACGGCGATCCTGGCCTGGCTGTTCCAGCTGGTCGAGCCGGCCCTGATGCGCATCCCCTGGTTCGCGCGCTACTACCCGCGCTGGAAACGCTGGAAGGACGAGGTGCTGACACGCGTTCGCCAGAGCCGTCCCTGGCACATCGTGCAGTACCTCAAGGAGCGGACCCGTCGAGGATGGCGGCGCCTGCGGAAAGGCTGAGCGTTCTATTTTTACCCGGGTATATTGCCTATTTTATTTTGCCCGGGTAATATTGTCGGCATGAATCTGCCACCCGAAACCAGACGCTCCCTCACCCGGAAGTACAAGGACACCGTGCTTGCGGCGGGTGTCTTCGTCATCACGAACACCTCGAACGGCCGCGTCTTCGTGGCCGGCAGCCTCGATGTCGAGGGCGCGTTGAACCGTGCGCGCTTCGAACTCGGCCTGCGCTCGCACCGCAACAAGGCGCTGGTGCGCGACTGGATCGACCATGGGGCGGCGCACTTTCGCTTCGAGGTGATCGACCGGGTCAAGCAGAGCGATGATCCGGCCTTCGACCGCGCCGCTGAACTCGAAAAACTCCTGGCCCTCTGGCGCGAGGAACTCCAGTGTGTCGGCGAGCGCGGGTACGACACGCCATGACGGTCGACGCACTCGGCTTCTGCCTCGGCATCGGCCGCGCCCACGCCAGCCTGAACCTGCGCCTCGCGGAAGATCTCGGCGCGTTCCATGGCTTGGATTTCGGCGACTTCACGCTGCTCCACGGGCTCTGGTGCGCGGACCATGGCCGCATGCCGATGTCCGACCTGGCACGCCTTCTGGGGCTGTCGCTGTCTGCCCTGACGCGGAAGATGGTCGTGCTGGAGAAAACGGGCCTGGCGGAACGTGTCGCCGTGCCCGGCGAGGAGACCCGGCGGCATGCTGCCATCCGGACTGGCGGCCGCAGGCTGGTGCAGGAAGCCATCGCGACCGTCGAGGCCATCTGCGAAAAAGCCGTGCAAGCGCTGGACCCGGACCGCCTGCCAGCAATCCACGCCGCGATGCTGACGCTATGCACCGGTGGCGCACCCGACGCCGGAAGCGCCCCAACGGGTAGATTACGCACTTCGCATCGCCCTGACCCAGAAGAACAAAGAGATCTCGCATGTCATCCGACGCCGCCCCCGTCAACCTGATCGTGTTCGCCGACCTGAAACGCATCGCCCAAGGGCGCACGCCCGACGTACTCGCGCAGTTGCGCGAGCGCACGGACGACAGGCCCTTTCTCGTGTTCGACGAACAGACCGGCGACTTGCTCGACTTCGACGTCCACCACCGGGCCGGCGCGATGACGCCCGCGGCCAGCGCTCCCGCTCGTGCAGAAACCCCGCGCGGCGTGGGCCGCCCCAAGCTGGGCGTGGTGGCGCGCGAGGTGACGCTGCTTCCGCGCCACTGGGACTGGCTCAACCGCCAACCCGGCGGCGCGTCCGTGGCGCTGCGGCGTCTGGTCCAGGACGCAAGCCGCGTCAATGCCGAACGCGATGCCGTGCGTGCATCGCGCGAAGCCACCTACCGCTTCATGACCGCGATCGCCGGCGCCCTGCCCGGCTTCGAGGAAGCTGCCCGCGCCCTGTTCGCCGGCGATCAGGCCCGCTTCGGCGAGCTGATCGGTCCCTGGCCCGGCGACGTGGTCGAACAGCTTCGGCGACTCTCCGCCTCGGCCTGGAGCGAAGCATGAGCGCTCCCGACCCGGCCGTGCTCGCCGACCCGGCGCCGCTGCAGAAGGCGCCGCCCGTCAATCCGCGGCTGGCGGCGATGGCCTCCAAGCCGCTGTGGAAGGTGTTCCTGCTGTTCCTCGCGCCGATGCTGCTCAGCAACATCCTGCAGTCGCTGTCGGGCACGATCAACAACATCTACCTGGGCCAGATGCTCGGCGTCGGCGCGCTGGCGGCGGTGTCGGGCTTCTTCCCGGTGATGTTCTTCTTCATCGCCTTCACCATCGGCCTGGGCGCCGGCGCCTCGGTGCTGATCGGCCAGGCCTGGGGCGCCCGCGAGCCCGACAAGGCGCGCGCGGTGGCCGGCACCACGCTCACGGTGGGCATCCTGTTCGGCCTTGGCGTCGCCTTCTTCGGCGGCGTCTTCACCGAGCCGATGCTGAAGCTGCTCGGCACGCCGCCCGACATCCTCCCCGACGCCACGCGCTACGCCCGCATCATCCTGATCGCGATGCCGGGGCTGTTCGTGTTCCTGCTGTCGACCGCCATGCTGCGCGGCGTCGGCGACACCGTCACGCCGCTCTACACCTTGATGATCTCGACCGCGCTCGGCCTGCTCATCACGCCGGCGCTGATCCGGGGCTGGTTCGGGCTGCCGCAGCTCGGCGTGGCCAGCGGGGCCTGCGCCACGGTCGTGTCCTTCGTGGTGGCGACGACCTGGCTGGGCTTCCACCTGCGGCGCAAGAAGAGCGTGCTGGCGCCCGATGCCGATTTCATGCGGCATCTCCGCATTCGTCCACCGTTGCTGAAGGCGGTGCTCAAGGTGGGCGTGCCGACCGGCGTGCAGATGATCGTCGTGTCGCTGGCCGAGATCGCGCTGCTGTCCTTCGTCAACGCCTACGGCTCGAACGCCACGGCGGCCTACGGCGCCGTCAACCAGGTGGTGGCCTACGTGCAGTTCCCGGCGATCTCGATCGCCATCACGGCGTCGATCCTCGGCGCCCAGGCGATCGGCGCCGGCCAGGCGCAGCGCCTCGGTGCCATCACCCGCACCGCGCTGCTCATGAACCTGGTGCTGACCGGCTCGCTGGTGCTGCTGGGCTACCTGTTCTCGCGGCCGCTGATGGGCTTCTTCATCACCAGCGAACCGGTGATCGAGGTGGCGCAGACGCTGTTGCACATCATGCTGTGGAGCACCGTGATCTTCGGCATGGGATCGGCGCTGTCGGGGATCATGCGGGCCAGCGGCTCGGTGCTGGTGCCGACGGCGATCTCGGTCTTCTGCATCGCGCTGATCGAGGTGCCGGTGGCCTGGTGGCTGGGCCGGCGCTTCGGGCTCAACGGCATCTGGGTCGCGTACCCGGTGGCGTTCAGCGCGATGCTGACCCTGCAGGCCTGCTACTACCGCTTCGTATGGCGCAAGAAGGCGATCCGACGGCTGATCTGAGGCCGGCGGCGGCGCTGCCGGTCCTTTATTCGTTCCGCCGCTGCCCCTATGCGATGCGGGCACGGATGGCGATCGCGGTCAGCGGCCAGCGCTGCGAACTGCGCGAGGTCGTGCTGCGCGACAAGCCGGCCGCGTTGCTGGCCGCCTCGCCGAAGGGCACCGTGCCGGTGCTGGTCGACACCGATGGCCGCGTGATCGAACAGAGCCTGGACATCATGCAGTGGGCGCTGGGGCGCAGCGATCCCGCCGGCTGGTTGCGACCCTCGCGCGGCACGCTGAAAGACATGCTCGCACTGATCGCCGACTGCGACGGCGATTTCAAGCACGACCTGGACGGCTACAAGTACCCCGAGCGGCAGCCGGGCGCGAACGCCGAAGCGCATCGGACGCAAGGCGGCCTCTTCCTCGCGCGGCTGGAGGCTCGCCTGCAGGCCACGCGCTGCCTGCACGGCGAGCGGGTCGCGCTGGCCGACATGGCGATCGCACCCTTCGTGCGGCAGTTCGCGCAGGTCGATGCGGCGTGGTTCGACCGGCAGCCGTGGCCTGCGCTGCAGGCCTGGCTGCGGGCCAGGCTCGAAGCGCCGCTCTTCGAGCGCGTGATGGCGAAGTACGCGCCGTGGATAAGCGGCCAGGCCGGGATCGGCTTTCCATGAACTCAGGCCGGCGTCGCGTCGCGCTCAGGCCAGTACTGCTGCACCATCCGCTGGTGGTAGCGCGCCAGGGTCTGTTCGATCGGGCGCAGGCCGGTGTCCTGCGCCTCGAGCTGGGCCCGCACGGTGCGCCGCACCGCCTTCACGGCCCAGGGACGCACGATCGCAGGCACGCCGAGCGCGCCCATGGAGTCGGCCATGACCGGCCCCGAAGTTCGGCCCGGGCACCCAGCGCTGGTCGTAGGCGGCCAAATAGAGGTCGGTCTCGAGCGTTCCAGGCGGGACCGAAGGTGCGGACGATCATTCGATGCCCACTGGCGCTACTCGAACACCTCGTCCCCGGTCGGCTCGTAGTGCGGCACCGCGTTCATCGTGTGCCTCAGCTTGGCCAGTTCCCAGTACATCCGCCTGCGCGCCCGGCTCTGGTTGCCGAGCGGCCGGTGCTCCGCGATCGTGTGCCACGGGTTGTAAGAGAGCCGCTTCGCAAATTCCATCTGCGCTGGCGAATCGAAGCGCTGGCGCGGCAGCCGCAGCGTCGCCACGCTGACGCGCGGCGACAGCTTCTCGGGCCACAGCACGCCGGCGTTCTCGATCGGCATGAGGTGCGGGTCGGTCTGCATCTGGACCCGGAAGTCGAGCTCGACATCGTCGTTGGCCAGCGCCGACACCATCGCCTGGCGCAGGTAGTCGTCGGGCGGGCGCAGCGGCAGCCGCGGGATCGGCGTGCGCTGCTTCGTCTTCGGCCAGACCGAGTACTGCATCGCCTGGCCCTCCCCCATCAGGTAGGGCACGCAGCTGAAGTACGGCGCCTCGAACGGGCTGCTCTGGGTCTTGATGAAGAGCGACTGCATGACGAGGTCGAGCAGATGCGGCTCGCGCAGGTTCACGAAATAAAAGATCTGCGCGTTCTTCACGCTCTCGCGCTGCAGCGCCGCGTTGCACTTGGCGTCGGGCGTGACGAAGGTCGGGGTCGAGACGGCGAACATGTCCAGCGTGTGCTGCTCTTCCTCCATCAGCTTCGGCCCCGGCACGCCCAGGAGCTTGATGCTGATGCTCATGAAGCCGACATCGTCGATGTCCGGCGTGATGTAGGGGCCGGGCCCCGAGAAGCGCACCCAGCAGCGGAAGGTGCGCGGCTCGGCATAGATGCCGCGCTTCATGTGGGCGGGGATGTCGTCGTGCACCCGGAACTCGCCGCGCACGAGCCCTTGCGTCTTGGTGTTGCCGCCGCGCTCGAACCCGCCGGGCTTCCAGAGGTCGGTCATCTGGCGCGTGAAGCTCTTGACGATCGAGTCGGTGAAGCTCTCCTCGTCGGGGAGCAGCCGTTCCTCGGCGAGCGCCAGGCCTTCGTCGCCGCGCTGCCGATTGATCAGCGCGGTCGTGAAGCGCGCCAGCGGATCGCGCAGGAAGGCGTCGAAGGCCGGCCGCAGCAGCGGATCGAAGCGGCGCTCGAGCCGGATCAGCGCCATCCCCGAATCGCTGACGAAGTTGCGCCAGGCCGAGCCGGTGTTGGCCCGCGGCGTCGGGCGGCTGGCATTCGAGTTCATGGCTGCACCCTCGACAAGTAGCGCAAGGCCCGCAGGCCGGGCAGGAAGAAGTAGGCGCCGCCGCGCACCGTCACGAACTGCGGCAGGCCGTCCACGCGGCGGTCGGGCCCGGCGTCGAGCGGGATCGCGAAACCGTCGGTCGGTGTGCCGTCGTCGCGCGGCAGGTGGTGGCCCGTCAGCGGGTCGCTGTCGCCGGGCAGGCCATCGAAGCGCAGGCCGGCGAGCCAGGCCGACTGCACGAACTCGAACTGGCGTGCGATGTTGGCGCCCAGGCAGATGAAGTGCAGGCCGGTGGCGTCGCCCGGGTTCGCCGGCGCCGACGACAGGGCCTGCTCGATCGAGACCGCGCTGCCGTATTCGCGGCCTCGCCGCAGCAGCCGGTGGAAGCGGGTCGAGGAGACCTTGTCGGCCGCCAGGGCCGTGGCATCGAAACCCAGCGTCCGCCGGGCCCACGAGAGCAAACCCGGGCTGCCCGGCGGCAGGTCGGCGTTGCGCGGGTTGCTGCGCCGGACATGGGCGCCGATCGGGCAGCGCAGGCCCTCGCCGTCGCTGCCGTAGGTGAAACTGTTGCGCGGGTCGTCCTCGCCCGGGATGCGTTCACCGGTGCGTCCGACCAATGGCTCGCCTTCCATCGTCCGGCCGACCATTTCCTCGGCCAACTGCTTGCGCAGCGCCGGGTCGCCTGCGACCTGCGCATCCATGAAGCGCCAGAAGCCGGCGACGTCCTGCTGCAGCTGGCGCAGCACGAGGTAGCTGCCGTTGCGGCCCAGGTCGACCTTGTCGGGCGCGTCTTCGGCGCGCGGCAGCAGCGCATCGGGGTCCCGGTCGGGATCGAGCAGCGGCCGGTCGGTGTAGGCGCCGTACTCGTTCGGATAGCCCAGGAGGTACTCGCCGAGGCACGACAGGTTGCTGTAGCGGTCGACCTCCTCGTCGCGCGCCGCGCGTTCGCGCAGCCAGTCGATCGATGGCTCCGAGATGCCGTCCGCGAAGCCGAAGGGCTCGACCCCGTCCATGTCGGCGGTGTCGAGGTAGCCGAGCTGCTCGAAGCCCTGCTCGCACTGCGCCAGCACGTCGCGCTGCCAGTCCTCGAGGCCGCCCGGCGCGGCATAGAGCATCAGCAGCACGTGCGGCAGCTGTTCGGGCGAGCCGCCCCATTGCCAGCCGGCCGGATCGTTGGCGCCGAGGTCGCCGAGCCGTCGTGCCCGGCTGGCGTCGCTCGCCATGCCGACGATGAATTCGTGCGAGAAGCCCTCGACGACGTCCTGCCGCACGCCCAAGGCCTGCAGCCCGGCGCAAGTGAAGGCCACCTGGAGGGCGGTCGTGGGCGGCGGTTGCTGCGTTGTCGCGCTGCTGACCGGCGCGCGTGCGAGCCAGTCGCGCGCAGCCTGCGCATCGGTCACGCGCAACAACAGGAAGCAGGCCTGGGTCAGGCGCTTGTAGCCGAAGCGCACCAGGCCCTGGATGTCGTCGTACTCGACCGCCGGGGCACTCATAGCAGCCTCAGCCAGGCCAGCGCCTGGTCGTCGGTCACCTGGTGCATCTCGAAGCCCTCGCGGATGCGCCGGTTGCGCTCCAGGTCGGTCAGGGTCAGGCCGGGGTAGGCCTTGTACCAGACCTGGGTCGGCAGCTGGTGGCGGCGCTGGTAGTACTTGAAGCGCAGTTCGTGCCGCGCCCCGCCCTTCAGCAGCCAGTCGGTGCGCGGCCAGCCGAAGCCGTTGCTGAAGACCAGATTCAGGCCCCAGGCCGCCTTGTTGATGAAGTCGTCCATGTAGCTTTCGTGGCTGCCGTCGTAGTTGCTCGCGAACAGCACCCGGGTCTTGCCGTCGAGGAACACCCAGCGCGCGAAATGGATGGTCTGCACCCGCGCCAGATGGCCGCGGCCGAAGACATGGCGGCAGGCATAGTCGATGGCGTAGAGGATCAGCTGCGTGAGCCAGCGCCGGAACAGCCCCGGCTTGACCGGGCCGAGGGCGGTGAAGCTGTTGGTGAGGTCGTGGTCTTCGAGGCGCTGCATCTCCTGCACCGCGGCGCGGTCCGGGCGTGGACAGAACTCGGGGTCGCTCTTCTCGCGGCGGCGCAGCTGCCAGACCAGCCAGGCCGCCAGCAGCACCAGCAAGGGCAGCAGCAGCGGCAGTCGGCACACCAGCAGCACGAGCACGAGCAGGGCTGCGAGCGGTGCGATCGCATGCAGCAGATTGCGCAGCCACCAGCCGGTGGGCGTGCGTTCGGGCGAGGTCAGCAGCAGCCGCCCCTCGAGCTGCTCGGCCTGCACGAAGGCCAGCAGGCGCTGGCGCAGCGCCTGCGGATCCTCGGCTTCGGCGGCGATGTCGCGCGGCACCTGCGAGGCCAGCGCGCGTTGCAGCGCACCGTCTTCGCGCACCTGCCGCACGGTGCGGCCGATGCGGTTGACATAGCCCGCGGCCACCGGCAGCGAGCGCGCCTTGAGCCATGCGAACAGGTTGCCGTCGACGTCGAAGCCCTCGCAGTGCGCGAAGACGCTGCGCAGGCCATCGCCCGCGAGCTGCGCGAACTCGGCCAGCTGGTCGTTGGCCGGCCCGTCGCATTCGCCGAGGAAGCTCAGGTAGAGCGGCACCCGTGGCCGCGGCAGCTCGAAGGCCTCGAGGTCGCCGAGCGTGGTGTCGGTCAGGAGCGCGAAACGCGCGTAGTGCAATCGCTCGAAGCGGCCGAACGGCACCAGCGCATTGTCCGGGTCGGCCATGCCGGGCGTCAGGTTCATGGTGTCCAGCAGCTTGCGCAGGGCGGACTCGCGGCCGCCCGCGACGGCCGCGACCACCATGAAATGCGATTGGGGCGTCACCGCATCTCAGAACTTGAGGCAGAAGTCGATCAGCCGCTCCTTGCCCCAATAGACTTTTCCGAGGTAGAAGTTGGGGGAGATGAGCCGGATCTCGTCGCGGATCCACTGGGCCACAAACGAGGTCTCGGCGTAGTCGAGCACGATGCACGGCTTGTTGTCGAGCCAGCTGTCGCCCTGGTAGACCTTGGCGACGATGGCCTTCACGCCGAGCACGCTGACCTTGTTCTTGAGCACGCCGTTCTCGGCATCGAACACCTTCCCCTGCCAGCCGAAGAAGTTGATGATCTTGGCGATCGACTCGGTGTAGCGGGTGCCGGGCGCGATGATCGCCGTGCCGGCGGCCTCGCCGTTCGGGATCTCGCCGGGCGGGCTGGCGCGGAACAGATCGTCGAGTTGCTGCTGCGACATGTCGAGCAACTGTTGCACGTCATAAGCCATCTGCGCTCTCCTCCGGGGAAGCCCCGCCGTTCAGAAAGTGTCAGCCCTTCGATGGGCTTCGTCAATTTGCCGAAAGAGGTGTTCGGCGCGCCGCCTCCAGCAAGACGTCGGCCGCCTTCTCCGCAACCATGTAGATCGCCGCGGCGATGAAGAAGCCCGGGATCTGCGGGAACACCGAGGCGTCGACCACCCGCAGCCGCCGCACGCCGTGCACGGCGAACGCGCTGTCGAGCACGCCGCCCGCGTCGGCGGCACCGATCGCGCAGGAGCACGAGGCATGGTGGCCCCAGGCGGTCTGCCGCACGTAGTCGGCCAGTGCCTCGTCGCTGTCGACGGCGGCGCCCGGCGCCACTTCCTCGGCGATCCAGCCTTTTTTGCGCAGCGGCGCCGTCATGCGGCGCACGAAGCGGACCGCCTCCACCACCGCCTGCAGGTCCGCGCCCTCGGCATCGCTGCCTTCCTCGAAGTAGTGGAAGTTCACCAGCGGCATGTCGCGCGGGTCGGCCGAACGCAGTCGCACCGTGCCCGCGCGGTTGCGCGTGTGGCCCTTGAGCACGGCCCAGGTCAGCTGGTCGGGATGGTCGCGGATCCAGTGCGAGAAGCCGCTGAAATAGCCTTCGAAGCGCGCCAGCAGCGCCATGCAGAAGAGGTCCGGCTCCTGATCAGGTCCGGTCGCGCCGCGCGAGCGCTGGACCACGCCGAGCGCGGCGCCGTTGGACGCGTACATGCCGCTGCGGTCGTGCTGCCAGCGGCGCCACAGCGCATCGTCGCGCTCGAAGCGCGCGCCCTCGAGCGCCTGCCACGGCGCCGGCATCCGGTGCGTGACCGCGACCTCGTAGCGGTCCTGCAGGTTGCGCCCGACACCCGGCAGGTCGACCCGGAGGGCAATGCCGTGCGCCGCCAGCTCGGCCGCCGGCCCGATGCCCGACAGCATCAGCAGCTGCGGCGTGTTGAAGGCACCGCCGCAGAGGACCACCTCGCGCCGCGCCCTCGCCTCGCGCGCCTCGCCGGCCTGTGCGCTAGGCGCCGCATGGGCACGGTAGAGCCTGGCGCCCTTGAGGTACGCGACGCCGACCGCGTTGCCCTCGGCATCGAAGAGCACGCGGGTCGCCAGGGCGTCGAGTTCGATGTGCAGCCGATCGGGATGGCGCGCCGCCACCGCCAGCAGCCGTTCGCGCACGCCGCTGCGGCGGTGGCCGGCCGTCGCCAGCGGCGTGTAGCACAGGCCCTCGAAGCTGCCGGGCCGCCAGCGCCGTGCATTCGGATCGCCAAGGCCGCCACCCAGCCAGCGCAGCGTGCTGCGCAGCGGCGTCGGCAGGCCGTGGGTGAAGCTGCGGGCGGTGTCGCGCAACACCCGCAGCAGGCCCTGGTCGCCGAGCACCGACAGCGGGATCGACTTCTCGGTCTGCAGCCAGCCGCCCCAGCCATGGCCGGTCGGGTCGAGCCCGAGGTGCCTGAGCGCACGCCAGACCGGCCGGTGGTGGCAGTCTTCCACGCGGTGCGCATAGCGGCGCATGCGCACCGCGTGCCAGGACGGATCGCCCGTCAGCCGCGCGATCCGCTCCCAGTCCGAGGCATGCGGCAGCATGAAGATCATCGCGTTGTGCGCGCTGCAGCCGCCGAGCCCGGCGGCACGCGGGTAGAGCACGCCCTGCCCGGCCTGGTACTTCCAGTCCTTCGCCTGCTGCGCTTCGTCGGCGTAGTGGCGGATGCGGAAGTCCCAGCGCAGCGCCGGGTTCTCGCAGGCGAAGGCATGGAAGGCCGGCACCTCGTAGTCGTCCGGCAGGCGGGCGTCGCCGCTGCGCGGATCTCCGCCGGCGTCGAGCAAAAAGACCCGCATGCCATGCTCGGCGAGGCGGGCCGCCAGCGGGCCGCCGCCCGCGCCCGCACCGACGATCACGTAGTCCCAGTCGCTCGTCGTCGCGTCGGCGCCCTGCATGCGTGGCGTTTCGCTCAGCTCAGAAGGTCTTCAGGAACGAGACCAGCGCCCGCTTGTCCTCGTCGCTCAGCTCGGGCTCGCGGCCGAAGGCTTTCTCGTCGGCGCTCAGGCCGTCCTGCCGGTTGAACTCGGCAGTGCCGAAGTAGTGGCCGCGGTTGACCACGAAGTCGCGGCACTTGCTGAGCTCGAGCATCGGCTCGGCCAGGTTGGCGAAGTGCTGGCGGAGTTCGTCGTCGGAGGCGCCGGCCGGCGCGCTGGCGAGCGCCAGCTTGAGCTTGACCAGCAGCGCGCCCACGTCCTTCACGTGCTGGGCCTTGTCGCCGAGCTCGTCGCTCTCGGCGCGCAGCTTCAGGTTCGACAGCAGGTTCACCGGCACCCCGCCCGGGATCGGGCCCAGCACGATGTCGCCGTCCTTCTGCACCAGCCAGGGCAGCCAGCGGTGCAAGGCGCCCTGCAGCGGCTGCAGCGCCTCGGGGGCATAGCCGGTCGGGATGGTGACCACGCTGCGCTCGGTGGTGCGGTCGATGGTGCCGCCGACCTTGGCGCCGAGCACGGCGTCGGCCTTGCGCTTCTCGGGCCACAGCATCTGCTCGATCGCCTGGTCGAAGACCTTCATGCGGCCTTCCACCGAAGGATCGCCGTTGGCCTCGCCGACCGTGTTGTTGAGCAGGAAGGGCGCGGTCGACCAGGCGCTGATCAGCGAGGGCACCCGCGTGTAGCCCCGCCCGCCCGCCGGCATCGCATAGGGCTTGGGCGCGCCGGTGAAGGGATCGGCGAGCGTCACGGTGCCGACCGAAGGCAGGTTCTTGTAGGTCTGCGACGAGAAGTTGTCCCAGATGTTGCCCCCCAGCGCGTTGGTCGCCAGCGGGCTGCAGGCGTTGGTGCGCAGCAGGGTGACGGGGATCCGCGCCTCGGTCGAGAGGTAGTTGTTCTGCAGGAAGTCCGGCGCCTGCACGATCTTGCGCATTTGCGCCTTGTAGTCCTCGGTCTGGGTCCAGCCCCAGTAGCGCTTGAAGCAGTCGACGTAGCCCGGCCCCGCGCAGCGCTGGGGCGTGAGTTCGAGCGCCGCCGGCAGCGGCGGCGCCTTGCTCGAATGGCAGCGCGCGCAGGTGTCGGCGAAGGCCAGCTTGCCGCGCTCCAGCGTGGCGGCGTCGGCGCCCAGGTACTTGTCGCCGCCGGGGGCGTCCTTCAGGTGGTCGGGCTGCGCGGCCTTGAGGAAGAACAGCGCCGTGTTCGGCGTCCCGGCCTCGGTCGCCTGCCAGTAGCTCGAGTTCTTCTGGGCCGAGGCGATCTTGATCGGCGTGATGGTCTTGCCGCCGATCACCGGATTGAAGTGCAGCAGCCATTCCTCGCTGAACAGGCCGATGTTGAGGTAGACCCGGTTCAGCGCGCCCAGCAGCCCGACCGAGTCGGCGCCGTCCTTGAGCACGCGCGGCGTGTAGACCATCGAGTCGGCCTTCGAGAAGAACTCGGTCAAGGGCCCGCTGGCGATGAAGTCGTTGAACTGCTTGTTGTCGAGTTCGCCGCCGGCGAGCTTCTCGCGGCCGATGCGCCGGGCCATCTCGAGCCGCGAGGCGAAGTCGTAGACCGCGTTCATGGTGCGCGGGTTGTTGATGCCGTCGGTCGAGACCAGCGAGGTGTCCATCGCGCCCGGCCGGTAGGTGTGGGCCAGCTGGTACATGTAGTTGGTCCGGCCCTCGGGCTTGTTGGCGTTGTAGATGAAGAGCCGGTCGACCCACATGTACTGGGCGCCGACCGAGGAGCTCAGGTTCTCGAACTTGGGGTTGTTCGGATCGGCCGGCGGATGCACCGGGCTCGGCCCGATGTGGCAGAAGCCGCAGGACATGCCGACCCGGTAGGGGCGCACCAGGTCCTTGCGGTTGTAGTAGCTCGGGTCGGTGTAGTACTTCTCGGCGTCCCAGGCCTTGGCCGCCTTCTCGTCGAAGTCCGGATTCGGAAACAGGCGCAGTCCCGCGATGCCGGTGCCCCAGCCGTAGAACGAACCGACCGGCTGCGTCGTGCCGTCGCCCAGCGGCTTGCCGCGCGAGCCGATCGCGACGCCGGGATATTTGCTCTCGTTCTCGAACGGGTCGGGGGCGCAGTCCTTGCCGCGGACGTCGAGCCAGAGGCCCCGGCGCGCCTTGTCGGGGCCGGCGGCGTTGTTGAAGCAGGGCTCGTTGACCAGGCCGAAGTACTGCCAGCGATTGGCACGCGAATAGCCCAGGCTGGGGTGCGAGCTGATCACCTTCAGCAGGTCGAAGGCGCCGAAGGTGTAGTCGCTCATCTGGTTCCAGAAGCGGTCGTTGCCGCCGCTCCACACCAGCCACATGTTGCGGCCCTTGATCTCTTCCGGCGACAGCGCGACGGCGTTGTCCATGTCGTGGAAGTAGTCCTCGCCGGCATGCGGGAACGATGCCGCGTCGCGGCCCGCGAGCCTCGCTTCGTCCTGCACCTCGCCGGGCTGCGGGCCCTTCGAGCAACCCGCCAGCAGCATGCAGGCAAGCAGCGGCCACCATCGAGCGCCGCGGCGGAAACCCTGGTTCATTGCCATTCCTCCTGCGGCCAGACCTTGGGTGAACGGGCCATCGAGTGCGCAGTGTGGAGGGGGCCTCCCCTATTGGCTATCGGCAATGCGACGTATGGCGATCGATGGCCTCGGCGCGGCCGATCAGCAGCCAGGCGCTCGCCGCGCTCAGCAGGGCCAGGCCGGCGCACGACAGCATGACCCAGCGAAAGCCGGAGACGAAGGCCGCGTTGATGGTGTGGCGCAGCGCTGCCGCCACTTCGGGGTCGGCACCCGGTGGCAGCATGGCGCCGGCCAGCTGGCTGCGCTGCGCCCGCACGAAGGCGGCCGCCTCGGGCGAGGCGCCGATGTCGTGCAGGCCCTGGCCCAGGCCGGCGTCGAAGGCCCAGGCCATGACGACGCCGAAGACCGCGATCGCCAGCACCGCGGCGGCCCGCGAGACCGCGTTGTTGACGCCCGAGGCGATGCCCGCGAGCTCCGGCCCGACCGCGTTCATGACGGTGGTGGTGAGCGGCGCGACGGTCACGGCCATGCCGAAGCCGAGCACCACCACCGGCGGGAAGAAGGAGGTCCAGTAGCCGGCGCCCACGCCCGGCAGCGCGAACAGCGCGAAGCCGGCGGCGGCGATGGCGGGGCCCACGACCAGGGGCAGGCGCGCCCCGATGCGGTCGACCAGCTGCCCGGCCCAGCTCGACAGCGCGAACATGATCAGGATGAAAGGCAGCAGCGCCGCGCCGGCGACGGTGGCCGAGTAGCCCTGGACCTGGATCAGGTTGAGCGGCAGGAAGTAGAGCCCGCCGCCGAGCGCCGCATAGAGCAGCAGCGTCAGCAGGTTGGCGCCGCCGAAGTCGCCGACCCGCATCAGCCCGAGCGGCAGCATCGGCGAGCGCACGCGCTGCTCGACCATGACGAAGGCCACGCTCGCCGCGATGCCCGCCAGCAGCGCGACCGGCACCGAGGGCGCGCGCCAGCCCTGGGTCGGCGCTTCGATGAACGCATAGACAATGCCGCCGAGCGCGACCGTGGCCAGCACCGCGCCCCAGGGATCGAGCCGGGCCGAGGCCGCCGCGCCGCCACGGCTCTCCGGCACGTGGCGCCAGACGATCAGCAGCACCACCGCCGCCATCGGCAGGTTGACCAGGAAGGCCCAGGTCCACGAATAGTGATCGACCAGGAAGCCGCCCACCACCGGCCCGATGGCGGCCGTGATGCCGCTGAAGCCGGACCAGGTGCCGATCGCCCGGCCGCGCTCCTTCTCGGGAAAGGAGGCGCTGATGAGCGCCAGGCTGCCGGGCACCAGCAAGGCGCCGCCGATGCCCTGCACCGCGCGCGCCGCGATCAGCTGCGTGACGTCGCCCGCCAGCGCGCAGGCCACCGAGGCCAGGGCGAACAGCGCGACCCCGAGCGCGAAGATCCTGCGGCGACCGAAGTGGTCGCCGAGCGCGCCGCCGACCAGCAGCAGCGCGGCCAGGAACAGGGCATAGGACTCGACCACCCACTGGGCCTGGAAGGCGCTGGCATGCAGGTCGGCCTGGATCGCCGGCAGCGCGACGTTGACCACCGTGCCGTCGATGAAGGCCATGCTCGAGCCGACGATGGCCGCGGCGAGCACCCAGGGCCGCGAAGCCGGCGGGCAGTCGGCGGCCTCGCAACCATGCCGGATCAGGCTGTCGTCACCGGGAGGCTTTCCGATCTGCGGCATCGCCAAAGTATGAGGCCGCGCGCAGTACCGGACAATCGCCGCTCCATGACACGCTACCAGGCGCTGGCCGCCGAGATCGCCGAATCGATTCGCACCGGGTTGCTGCACCCCGGCGATCGCCTGCCCTCGGTGCGCCAGGCGCGGGCCAGCCGCGGCGTCAGCCCGTCGACCGTGTTCCAGGCCTACTACCTGCTCGAGGCCCAGGGCCTGATCCGGGCCCGCGAGCGCTCCGGCTACTACGTGGCCGAAGGCGCCCGGCAGCTGCCGCCCGAGCCCGAGGCGGCCTCGCAGCCCGAGGACGACGCCCGGCCGCTCGATGTCAGCGAGCATGTGTTCGAGATCCTCGAGTCGACCATGGTGCGCGACGTGGTGCCGCTGGGCTCGGCCTTCCCCAGCCCGCTGCTCTTTCCGCTCGCCCGCCTCGGCCGCGTCATGGCATCCAGTGTCCAGAACCTCGACCCGTGGAGCACCGTGGACGACCTGAGCCCCGGCAACGCGCGGCTGCGGCGGCAGATCGCGCTGCGCTACCTGGCCGATGGCGTGCAGGTCCACACCGACGAGATCGTGATCACCAACGGCGCCCTCGAGGCGCTGAACCTCTGCCTGGCCAGCGTCACGCGGCCCGGCGATGCGGTGCTGATCGAGTCGCCGACCTTCTACGCCGCGCTGCAGGCGCTCGAGCGGCTCGGCCTGGAGGCGATCGAGGTGCCGACCCATCCGCGCGAAGGCATGGCGCTGGACGCGCTGGAGCGCGCGATCCAGCGCCATCGGCCCAAGGCCTGCTGGCTCATGACCAATTTCCAGAATCCGCTCGGCAGCCTGATGCCCGAGGCGAAGAAGAAGGCGCTGGTCGAGTTGCTGGCCCGCCACCAGGTGCCGCTGATCGAGGACGACGTCTACGGCGAGCTCTACTTCGACGACAAGCGGCCGCTGCCGGCCAAGGCCTTCGACACCCAGGGCCTGGTGATGCACTGCGCGTCGTTCTCGAAGTGCCTGGCGCCCGGCTACCGCATCGGCTGGGCGGCCCCGGGGCGGTACGCGCGCGCGGTGGCCCGCGCCAAGCTGACCACCACGCTGGGCGCCTCGGCGCCGACCCAGAACGGGCTGGCGACCTACCTCGAGAAGGGCGGCTTCGACAAGCACCTGCGCAAGCTGCGGCGCGCGCTGGCCGAGCAGCAGACCCTGCTGGCGCAGGCGATCGGCGAGCACTTCCCGCCCGGCACCCGCGCCACCCGGCCGGCGGGCGGCTATTTCCTGTGGGTCGAGATGCCGGCGCAGGTCGATGCCCTGGCGCTGCATCGGCAGGCGCTGGCCCAGGGCATCAGCGTCGCGCCGGGGCCGATCTTCTCGGCCCAGCGCGGCTTCGCGAACTGCCTGCGCCTCAACTACGGCCATCCCTGGGACGCGCGCACCGAGCAGGCGATCGCGACGCTGGGGCGGATCGCTGCCGGGGCTGCGTGATAGATTGCACGGCAGAGCGTTTCCCGGGAAACGCGTGCCCGAACAAGAACGCAAGAGGAAACGGAATGGGACCCTGGCTGGCCAGGATGCTGAAGCGCACCGCGCTGTTGCTGGGCATCGTTTTCGTCACACTGCTGGCGGTGCGCACCTACGACGTGCAGCGCGGTCCCCCGCTCGAACCGTGGCACACGCACGTGCCGCACGAGCTGTCGGGCGCGCAGATCCGCCAGGCCGACTGGCCGGCCTGGCTGGCGGCCGAGAACGCGGCCTTCGAGGAGGTCCGGCGCGAAGTCACCGACAAGCTGCCGCCGGAACTGCGCACGCCGTCGAACCGCTACTTCGACGGCAGCCCGATCTACCCGGGTCACTTCCGCCAGGACTGGAACCGCTCCTACACGCTCGATCCGCCAGGCCCGCCCAAGGGCGTGGTGGTGCTGCTCCATGGCCTGACCGATTCGCCCTTCAGCCTGCGCCACGTGGCCACGCTGTACCGCGACCACGGTTTCGCGGTCGTCGCGATCCGCATGCCGGGCCACGGCACCGTGCCGGCCGGACTCACCCATGTGCAATGGGAAGACTGGTCGGCGGCGACCCAGCTCGCGGTGCGCGAAGCGCGCCGCCGCGTGCCGGCGCCGCTGCCGCTGCACGCGGTCGGCTTTTCGAACGGCGGCGCACTGGCGACCAAGTACGCGCTCGACGCGATCGACGACCCGAAGCTGGCGCGGCCCGACCGCCTGATCCTGATCGCGCCGATGATCGGCATCACCGAGCTGTCGCGCTTCGCCGGCGTGTTCGGCTGGCCGGCGATCTTTCCGGCCTTCGCCAAGGCGGCCTGGCTCGGCATCGTGCCGGAGTTCAACCCCTTCAAGTACAACTCGTTCCCGGTCAACGGCGCCCGCCAGTCGTCGCTGCTCACGCGCGACCTGCAGGCCCACGTGGCCCGCGAGGAACGCGACGGACGACTCGACCAGATGCCGCCGACCCTCACCTTCCAGTCGCTGATCGACTTCACGGTGAGCACCCGGGCGATCGTCACCGGCCTCTATGCGCGGCTGCCGGCCAATGGCAGCGAGCTGGTGCTGTTCGACCTCAACCGCAGCGTCAAGTTCGGGCCACTGCTGCGCTCCGGCAGCGACCTGCGGCCCGACCGGGTGCTGCCGCCGGCGCCGCGGCGCTTCCGCACGACCCTGGTCACCAACGCCGACGTCCACAGCCGGCAGGTGGTCGAGCAGGTCACGGAGGCCGGTGCCACCACGGTCCAGACGCGGCCGCTCGGGCTCGAGTTCCCGCTCGAGGTGTTTTCGCTCTCGCACCTGGCGCTGCCGTTTCCGGTCACCGACCCGCTGTACGGCCTGCGGCCCGACGACAGCGACGATTTCGGCGTCAACCTGGGGGCGCTGGCGATGCGCGGCGAACGCGGCGGCCTGATCGTCAGCCTGGATTCGCTCACACGGCTGTCGTCGAACCCGTTCTACGACTTCATGGCCGAGCGCATCGCGCAGACCCTGCCGGCGCCCTGAACCCGCCGGCCTATCGGGCCCGGGTCCGCAAGGTGCTGCAGACCGCGGCCACCGCTGCGCAGCAGGCAGCCAGCCCCAGGGCGATCACCTGCCCCCGGCCGTCGTGCGGGCTCCAGACGCTGAAGATGCCGGCCAGCAGCACGGCGCCCAGGGTCTGGCCCGTGAGCCGCGCAGTGCCCAGCATGCCGCTTGCCGCGCCGCTGCGCTGGGGCGGCGGCGTGGTCACGATGGTGTGGTTGTTGGGCGACTGGAACAGGCCGAAGCCGAGCCCGCACAAGGCCATGCGCCAGACGATGTCGGCGTTGCCCGGCTGCGCCGGCAGCGCCGCCAGCAGCGCCAGGCCGGTGGCCAGCAGGGCCAGGCCGATGCCGCCGAGCAGCCCGTCAGGATAGCGGCCGATGAGCCGGCCGGCGATCGGCGCCATCACCACGATCGCCAGCGGCCAGGCGGTGATCAGCAGGCCGGCCTCGAAGTGCGAGCGGCCATAGGTGTCGAGCAGCAGGAACGGCAGCGCGATGAAGGACAGCATCTGGGCGCAGAAGGCGCCGACCGAGGTGCCCATCGAGAGCGCGAACACCGGGATGCGCAGCAGGTCGACCGGGAACAGCGGCACCGCCTGCGCCGCCTGCCGCCGCAGGTAGAAAAAGCCGACCGCCAGGCCGGCCAGCAGCAGCACCCAGGCCATCGGACTGGCGCCCTGCCCGGCCTCGCCGCGCACCCCCAGCCGGTCGGCGCCGACGAAGACCAGCGCGAACATCGCCACGTTGAGCGCCACGTCCAGCAGCGAGAACCGCACCCCCGACGCCTTGGCCTCGTTGACCGGCAAGGACCGCAGCCCGAGCACCAGCACGAGCGCCCCCAGCGGCACGTTGAGCGCGAACAGCCAGGGCCAGGAGGCGATCGACAGGATGCCGGCCGCCACCGAAGGACCCGCCACCGAGGCCGTGGCCACGACCATCGAATTGATCGCCATGCCCCGCCCGAGCTGGTTCCGGGGATAGATCAGCCGCACCAGCGCCGCGTTGACGCTCATGATGCCGGCCGCACCCAGCCCCTGCAGCGCGCGGCCCGCGATCAGCATGCCGAGCGAATGGGCCAGCGTCGCGATCAGCGAGGCGGCCGCGAACAAGGCCATGCCGGTGAGGTAGACCCGGCGATAGCCGATCCGGTCGCCCAGCGAGGCCAGCGGCAGCA
Source organism: Variovorax davisae (assembly GCF_030316845.1). Classification (GTDB taxonomy): domain Bacteria; phylum Pseudomonadota; class Gammaproteobacteria; order Burkholderiales; family Burkholderiaceae_C; genus Variovorax; species Variovorax davisae. Next base: position 222,510 of record NZ_JASZYS010000012.1, on the reverse strand, counting down.
GCATGACCAGGGTGGCGATCTGGTAGGCGTTGACCACCCAGATGGCATGCGCCGGGTCCGCCTGCAGCTCGCGCGCGATCCCGGGCAGCGCGAGATTGACGATGGTGCCGTCGAGCACCGCCACCGCGATGCCCAGGATGACCACCACCATCGCGTGGCGGCGCTGCGGCTGCGGCAGGCCGTCGAGCGCCGTGTGGGCGGCTTGGGCGACGGGGATGGACGACATCGATCAGCCCACCTGCCCGACGGGCTGGCGCCGGCCATCGAGCGTGAGCCAGGTCAGCGCCACCGCGATCAGCGCGCCGCCGGCCATGCCGGCCACCATCGGCAGCGGCCGGCCGTCGGTGAACAGCCCGACCACCGCCATCACCACCGCGCCGGTCAGCATCTGCAAGGTGCCGAGCAGCGCCGAGGCGGTGCCGGCGATGGCGCCGTGCTTCTCGAGCGCCAGCACCGAGGTGGTCGGGATCACCAGGCCCATCAGGCCGCTGGCGATGAAGTACAGCACGATCAGCACCGCCAGCCGGTCGCCGCCGCCGGCGAAGTAGGCGAACATCGCCAGCATCACCGCGCCGCAGGCGGCGACGCCGGTCTTCACGACCCGCTCGATCCCGAAGCGCTCGCACAGCGGACCGTTGAGCTGCGCGGCGGCGAAGAAGGCGGCCGCATTGACGCCGAAGGCCACGCTGTACATCACCGGCGACAGGCCGTAGTGGTCGATCATCACGAAGGACGAGTTCGCCAGGTAGGTGAAGAAACCCGCCATCGCGAAGGCGCCGATGAAGACCAGCCCGAGGTAGTGGGTGTCGCGCAGCAGCACGCCGTAGGCGGCCAGGGCGCTGCCCAGGCTGCTCTCGACCCGCTCCTCGGCCGGCCGCGTCTCCTTCAGGACCATGGCGATGGTCGCCAGCCCGATCACGGCCGCCAAGGTCACCGACCAGAACACGCCGCGCCAGCCGGTGAAGGCGATCACCGCGCTGCCGGCCAGCGGCGCCAGGATCGGCGAGACGCTGAAGACCAGCATCAGCAGCGACATCAGCCGCGCCGCGTCGTTGCCGGTGTGCAGGTCGCGCACCACGGCGCGCGGGATCGCCATGCCCGCCGCGGCGCCCAGGCCCTGGACGAAGCGCAGCGCAATCAGCATCTCGATGCTGGTGGCCAGCGCGCAGCCGATGCTGGCCAGCGCGAACAGGCCGAGGCCGAAGTACAGCGGCGGCTTGCGCCCCACCATGTCGGACACCGGCCCGTAGAGCAGTTGCCCGACGCCGAGCGAGATGAAGAACGCCGTGAGGCTCATCTGCACCGGCCCGATGCCGGCGTGCAGGCTGCTGCCGATCTCGGGCAGTGCCGGCAGGTACATGTCGATCGCGAACGGGCCGATGGCCGACAACAGGCCCAGCACGAGCGCGATCTTGAAGAAGCGCGAAGAAGTCATTGCCCGATTGTCGCCAAGGCGGCGATGGGCCGTCGGCAGCGGAATGGGCCCGGCTGTGCTAGGCCTCAGAAAAGATCGCCGCTCTCGCTGTCCGGCCTGGCGCCCTCGATGGCCAGCATCCGCAGCTTCGCCGCCGCACCGCCATGGGCCGAGAAGCCGCCCCAGCGGCCGCCGGCGGCGAGCACCCGGTGGCAGGGCACCACCGGCGCGAAGGGATTGAGGCCGAGCGCTTGCCCGACCGCGCGCGCCAGCCCCTTGTCGCCGAGCTCGGCCGCGATGTCGCCGTAGGTGCGGGTGCGCCCCGGGGGAATGCGACGCGCGATCTCGTAGACGCGTCGGTGGAAGTCGCTGACACCTTGGAGGTCGAGCACGATCTCGGCCAGGTCCAGCGCCTCGCCGGCCAGCAGGCCCCGGATGCCTTCGATCGCCGACAGCACCTCGGCCGGCGCGGCCTGCTCCGGCCAGCCCGGGAAACGCCGGCGCATGCGCGCGCGCGTGGCGCCCTCCCCGCCCTCGGGCAGCTGCACCCCGGCGATGCCGCCCGGCCCCCACGCGATGCCGCAGGCGCCGATGGCGGTGGGAAAGAGGGCGAAGCCGTTCGGGGCCATGGCCGGCGCCCTCTTCTATCTCTCTGTCAGGCCGCGCACTTGGGCTGGCCCTGCGGGCCGGGAACACTGGCCGCGATGGCATCGGCCAGCCGCGACGTGACGCGCTGGGCGCCCTGCGCCAGGGCGTCGAAGCCGCCGCCCACGGGCTCCGACAGCGACAGCCGGCAGCCGGTCGCCGGCCCCTCGTCGGTGCGGCGCACCGTCCAGGTGAAGCTGGCATCGACCCGCTTGCCCTCGATGGCGTCGAACTGGTCCAGCTGGACTGCGATGCGTGTCGCCGGCTGGCCGCGCGAGCGGCCGGACTTGGTGACGTCGACGGCGCCCAGCCGGCTCGCAATGCCGCTGCCCAGGGAATCGCGCAGTTCGTTCTCGAACGAGGACGCCCAGCGATGCTGCTCGAGGATGTCGACCGCCGGGCTGTCCGGCGCGTCCTTCTTGCGCACCACCAGCTGCGGCCGGGCGAAGCGCTCCGGCATGGCGATGGGCGCCAGTTCGATGTAGGCCGGCGTGCCGCCCGCCGCCGCCGCCGCTGCGCGGTTCGGCGTCGCGCTGTCGGCCAGGCTGTAGTACTGCGGCCCGCCGGCGCTGCTGCAGCCGGCCAGCAGCCAGGCCGCACCGAGGGCGGCGGCCGCGAGCCGCAAATGGGTCGTCGTCATTTCTGCTTGTCCTCCGGCTTGCCGCGGATCAGGGATTCGGGGTGGCGCTCCAGGTAGTCGGTCAGCACCCGCAGCGAGCCCGCCGCCCGCGTGACTTCCTGCAGGGTCTGGCGCAGGTCCTGCTGCAGCGGTGCGTCGTCGGCGATGGTCTTTTCGGCCGAGCGCAGGGTCTGGCGCACGTCCTTCAGGGCCGCCGCCATTTCGGGCGTGACGTCGTTGTTCAGGCGCCGGGCGAGCTGCTCGGTGCTGCCCAGGGTCTTGTTGAGGGCGGCCAGCGACTTGCGCAGATCGGCGCCGATCTCCTCGAAAGGCACCTGGTTGAGCTTGCGCGCGATGTCGGCCACCTGCGACTGCAGCTCGTCCAGGCGGTTGGGCTGGGTCGGCAGCTCGAGCGGGTTCTGGTTGGGCTCGAGCTTGGCCGGCTTGGCGTCGGTGAAGAAATCGATCGCCACGTAGACCTGCCCGGTCAGCAGGTTGCCGGTGCGCAACTGGGCCCGCATCCCCTTGCTGACCAGCAGCTGCCAGCGCTCGAACGACGAGAAGCGCGAGTCGGGGTCGGTGGCGGAGCGGCGCCGCAGGCGGTCCGGATAGACCTGGATCACCACCGGCATCCTGAAGGCGCGCTCGCCGCGGTCGAACTCGACCCCGATCGACTTGACCTCGCCGATCACGACGCCGCGAAAGTCGACCGGCGCGCCAGGCGACAGGCCGCGCAGCGACTGGTTGAAGTACAGCAGCATGGTCTGCGAAGGCCCGTCGGGTTCCTTCATCGCGGCGGTCTCGTCGCTAGCCAGCATGAAGGAGGTGTTCTCCGCCGCCACCGGCCCGGTCTGGTCGTCGGGCGCCTGGAAGGCGATGCCGCCGATCAGCACCGTCACCAGCGATTGGGTGCGAACCTTCAGGCCGCTGGCGTTGAGGTCGATGTCGAAGCCGCTCGCGTGCCAGAAGCGCGTGTTGACGCCGACGAACTTCTCGTAGGGCGTGTTGACGAAGACCCGCAGCGTGACGCCGTGGCCGTCGGGGTCGAGCTCGTAGGCCGCGACCTGGCCCACCTTGATGCGGCGGAAGTACACCGGCGAGCCGATGTCCAGCGAGCCGACATCGCGAGCCCGCAGCAGGAACTGCCGCCCCGAGTCGTCGCGCGTGACGATGGGGGGCGTCTCGAGCCCGGTGAACTCGCCCGAGGTCTCCTCCGAGGTGCCGGCATCGACGCCGATGTAGGCGCCCGAGAGCAAGGTGCCGAGACCGGAGATGCCCGAGGTGTCGAGCCGAGGGCGCACCACCCAGAACCGGGTGTCCTGCGCCGTGAAGGCGCTGGCTTCCTTCTTGAGCTGCACCAGCACCCTGACATGCGAGCGGTCGGTGGCCAGGCGGATGTGCGTGACGGTGCCGATCTGCACGTCCTTGTACTTGACCACGGTCTTGTTGGCTTCGAGGCCTTCGGCGCTCTTGAAGGTCAGCACGATCTCGGGGCCGCGGTCCATGAGGATGCGCGCCACCAGCGCCACCCCGACCAGCGCCGCCACGATCGGGATCAGCCAGATCAGCGAGGGCAGCCAGTTGCGCCGCCTGACGACCTTCGGCGCGGCCCGGGGCGGCGGGGGCTCGGGTCGGGTGGTTTCGTCATTCATATCGGTTCATTGTCCATTGTCATTTCTTCGGCCGGTGCAGCCGATGCGGTGTCCCAGGTCAGGCGCGGATCGAAGCTCAGGGACGCCAGCATGGTGAGGACCACCACCGCGCCGAAGGCGGCGATGCCGACCCCGGCCGTGATCTCGGCGAAGCCATGGATGCGCACCAGGCCGGCCAGCAGCGCCACCACGAAGACGTCGAGCATCGACCAGCGCCCGATCACCTCGAGGATGCGATAGAGCTTGGCCCGTTCGAGCTGCCGCCAGCTGCTGCGGCGCTGGGCCGTGATGTTGAGCAGCACCAGCGCGCTCAGCTTGAACAGCGGCACCAGGAAGCTGGCGATGAAGATCAGCGCCGCCAGGCCGTAGGCGCCGGAGACCCAGAAGTAGATCACGCCGCTCAGGATCGTGTCCTGCTGGGTGCCCAGCAGGCTCTTGGTGATCATCACCGGCAGCAGGTTGGCCGGCAGGTAGAGGATCGCGGCGGCAATCAGGTAGGCCCAGGTGCGGTTGATGCTGTCGGGCTTGCGCGCGTGCAGCAGGGTGCCGCAGCGGCCGCAGGCTTCGCCGTCGTGCGCATCCTGCCAGGTGGTGCCGCAGTGGTGGCAGCCCATCAGGCGCTGGGTGGCGGCCGCGCTGTCGACGGACCCGGGTTCGCTCATCCGTCCTGACCCGGCCGCGGCTCGAAAGCCATTTCCCAGAAGGTCCGGGGGTTGAAGGCCAGCACCGCCGTCAGCAGCACCGTGAGCGCCATGAAGGCCCAGAGCGCCGGACCGGCGATCACCTGGGCCATGCTGCTCAGCTTGATGATCGCCACCAGCACGCCGAGCAGGAACACTTCGATCATGCCCCAGGGCCGCAACGCCACCAGGGCGTTCACCAGCACCCCGAAACCCGCCGGCCGCCGCTCGTAGCGCATCGGCACCAGCAGGTAGAAGAGGATGCACAGCTGCAGCAGCGGGAACAGCAGCGTGGTCGCGAGCACCAGCAGCGCCACCGGCGACATGCCTTCCGTGCTCAGCGCCAGCACCGCGCCGACCAGCGTGGTCTCGCTGCTGAGGCCCTGCAGCTCGATCTCGACGATCGGAAACAGGTTCGCGATGGCGAACAGGATCAGGCAGGCGACGGTGAGCGGCAGCACGCGGGCGCTCTGGTCGCCGGCATGGCGGTCGAGTTCGGTGCTGCAGCGCGGACAGTGCGAGACCTCGCGCCGGCGCAGCCGCACGCGGCGGTAGACCGCGTCGCAGCCTTCACAGACGATGGCGTCGGGAACTTCTTTCATGGATTTGCGCAGCTATTGTCAGGCAAGCGCAAAGCGGCTGCTGCGACCTGTTCGCCGGGGCGACACCCAAGGCCGCCGCCGGGTGCTAGACCCGCGGACGCCCATCCTCCGCCACCTGCGCCGCCAGGAAGTCCAGCAGCGCCCGCACCCGCGCCGGCAGGTGCCCGGGCTTGCCCAGGTAGACCGCATGGATCGGCGCCAGGTCGCCCGGGTTGAAATCCTCCAGCACCGGCACCAGCCGGCCGGCGTCGATGTCGGCCTGCACCTGGTAGAGCGACAGCCGGCCCAGGCCGACGCCCGCCAGCACCAGCGCGCGCAGGGCCTCGCCGTCGCCGGCCCGCACGTTGCCGTTGACCGGCATGTCGACCACCCGGCCGTCGACCGCGAGCGGCCAGTCCGGCACGGTGCGCCGGTAGGTGAAGCCGAGCCGGTTGTGCGCTTCGAGCTCCTGCGGCGTGTAGGGCGTGCCGTAGCGGGCGAGGTAGGCGGGCGCGCCGACGATCGCCTGTCCGGTGGCGCCCAGCCGCCGGGCCACCAGGTCGGAGGGTGGCAGTGCACCCCAGCGGATCGCGACGTCGGCACGCTCCTCCATCAGGTCGACCACCCGGTCGGTCAGCACGATGTGGAGCGTGATCTGCGGGTGCAGTTCGAGAAAGCGCGGCACCAGCGGGATCAGCACCTGGTGACCGAAGGGCACGCTCGCGTTGATGCCGACCCGGCCGCTCGGCGCCGCGCCCGAAGCGGCGCAGCGCTCGGCCTCGTCCATGTCGGCCAGCACGCGCACGCCGCGCTCGTAGAAGAGCTGGCCTTCGGCCGTGAGCTGCAGCCGGCGCGTGGAGCGGTGCACCAGCCGGGCACCGAGCCGCGCCTCGAGGCGGCCGACCAGCTTGCTGACCGCCGAAGGGGTCATGCCCAAGGCGCGGGCGCCGGCCGAGAAGCTGCCGCGCTCGACCACCTGCACGAAGGCCTCCATCTCGCCGGAACGGTTGATCTCGGTGCGGGGCATTTATGACTTCAGTTCACAAGAGCATGTCGGGACGGCATTCTATTCATGTTGCGGCAAACCCGGCACAGTGAGGCCATCATGCCTGTCGCCCTCCTCGCCCTCACCGCCGGTGCCTTCGGAATAGGCACCACCGAATTCGTCATCATGGGCCTGCTGCTGCAGGTGTCCGCCGATCTCCAGGTCTCGATCTCGGCCGCCGGGCTGCTGATCTCTGGCTACGCGCTCGGTGTCGCGGTCGGCGCGCCCCTGCTGACCATCGCTACCCGCCGCCTGCCGCGCAAGACCGTGCTGCTCGGGCTGATGGCGATCTTCACGCTCGGCAACATCGCCTGCGCCATGGCCGGCAGCTACGAGCTGCTGATGGCCGCGCGGGTCGTCACCTCGCTGGCGCACGGCACCTTCTTCGGCGTCGGCTCGGTGGTCGCCACCGGCCTGGTGCCGGCGGAGCGCCGCGCCTCGGCGATCGCCGTCATGTTCACCGGGCTCACCGCCGCGACGCTGCTCGGCGTGCCGGCCGGCGCCTGGCTCGGGCTGCACTTCGGCTGGCGCTCGACCTTCTGGGCGGTGGCGCTGATCGGGGTCGCCGCCTTCACCGTGCTGGCGCTGTTCGTGCCGCGCGGCCGGGCCGACGCCGCGCCGTCCGCGCTGCGCGACGAGCTCGCCGTGCTGGCCCGGCCGCAGGTGCTGCTCGGGCTGGCGATGACGGTGCTGGGCTTCGCCGGCGTGTTCGCCGTCTTCACCTACATCCAGCCGCTGCTGACCCGCGTCACCGGCGTGCCGGAGGCCGCGGTGTCGCCGATCCTGCTGTTGTTCGGCGGCGGCCTGGCCGTCGGCAACCTGCTGGGCGGCCGCCTGGCCGACCGCGCGCTGATGCCCTCCCTGCTGGGCTCGCTGGTGGCCCTGGCCGCGGTGCTCGGTGCCATGCAGTGGCTGATTCCCACGCCCTGGAGCGCGGTGGTGTTCGTGCTGCTGCTGGGCATCGCCGCCTTCGCCACCGTCGCCCCGCTGCAGCTGCGGGTGCTCGACAAGGCGGCCGGCGCCGGACAGAACCTGGCTTCCAGCCTCAACATCGCGGCCTTCAATCTCGGCAACGCGCTCGGGGCCTGGGTCGGCGGCGTCGTCATCGAGCGCGGGCCCGGCCTGCAGGCGCTGGGCTGGGTGGCGGCGCTGCTGACCTTGGCCGGGCTCGCGATCTCGCTCTGGAGCCGGGCACTCGACCGACGGCTTCCGGTGGCCGCGGCCACCGCCTGCGCCTGAACCACGCCACCCTTCCACATCACACGGACAAGGACACATCATGGAATACCGCTATCTCGGCCAATCGGGCTTCAAGGTCCCGGCCCTCGGCTTCGGCGCCGGCACCTTCGGCGGCGAGGGGCCGCTGTTCAGCGCCTGGGGCAACACCGATGTCGCCGGCGCCCGCCGCATCGTCGACATCTGCCTTGACGCCGGTGTCAACCTGTTCGACAGCGCCGACGTCTACTCGAGCGGGGCGTCCGAATCGATCCTCGGCGCGGCCATCCAGGGCCGGCGCGACAAGGTCATCCTGTCGACCAAGCTGGCGCTGCGCGCGGGCGACGGACCGAACGACGTCGGCGCCTCGCGCCATCATCTGGTCCAGGGCGTCGATGCCGCGCTGCGGCGTCTGGGCACCGACACCATCGACCTGCTGCAACTGCATGCCTTCGACGCCATGACGCCGGTCGAGCAGGTGCTGCGCACCCTCGACGACCTGGTCCGCGCCGGCAAGGTGCGCTACATCGGCGCGTCGAATTTCTCGGGCTGGCAGCTGATGAAGTCGCTGGCGGCCTCCGATCGGCTCGGGCTGTCGCGCTATGTCGCCAACCAGGCCTACTACTCGCTGGTCGGCCGCGACTACGAATGGGAGCTGATGCCGCTCGGGCTCGACCAGGGCGTCGGTGCGATCGTCTGGAGCCCGCTCGGCTGGGGCCGCCTGACCGGCAAGATCCGGCGCGGACAACCCTTGCCGGCGGCCAGCCGACTGAACGACACCGCCGGCTTCGCGCCGCCGGTGGACGACGAGCGCCTCTACCGCGTGGTCGACGCAATGGACCGGGTGGCCGAGGAAACCGGCAAGACGCTGCCGCAGATCGCGCTCAACTGGCTGCTGCGCCGGCCGACCGTGTCCTCGGTGCTGATCGGCGCGCGCGACGAGGCGCAGCTCAGGCAGAACCTCGGCGCGCTGGGCTGGGAGCTCACGGCCGACCAGATCGCACGGCTCGATGCCGCCAGCGCCACGACGCCGCCCTACCCCTACTACCCTTACTGGAACGGCCAGTTCGCCGAGCGCAGCCCGGTCGCCGTGCAGCCGCGCTAAAGCGCGACCAGAGGCTCGAAGCCGCCCCAGAACATCCGCTTGCCATCGAACGGCATCTCGGCCGGATTCATCATGCCGGCCAGGCGCGGGTCGCTCATCGCCTTGGCGTTGACTTCGTCACGGTGGTCGCGCGACTCGAAGACGATCCACGAGAACACCACGATCTCGTCGTCCTTCAACTGGACGGCCTGCGGGAAAGACGTGTGCTCGCCGGCCTTCACGTCCTCGGCGATCCACTCGCGGTATTCGAGCGCGCCGTGCTCGCGCCAGACCGATCCCGCCAGCGCCGCCATCTGGCGGTAGGCATCGATCTTGTCCTTCTTGAGGGGAAGCACGTAGCCGTCGACATAGGCCATGCCAGGACTCCTTGGTGTGGATCGAACATAAACAGAACCGCGTGGTTCAGTATATGCATTCCTGCGCGGCCGCCAAGCCCCGCATCGGGTTGCGGGATTGCGGGGCCGGATCACGCAGAATCCGGTCTCTCATCCTTGCGGGTTCTCCCATGTCGTCTGAGCTGGTCCAGGTGCTCGTCCTGCTGGGCGTCGCGATCGCCATGTTCGTCTCGGGCCGGCCGCGCCTGGACGCCGTGGCGCTGATCATGATCGTGCTGCTGCCCATGACCGGCATCATCGACATCAACGAGGCGCTGGCGGGCTTTTCCGATCCCAACATCGTGCTGGTCGCCGCCCTGTTCGTGCTCGGCGAAGGCCTGGTGCGCACCGGCGTGGCCCAGCATGTGGGCGACTGGCTGGTGAAGCACGGCGGCCGCAGCGAGACCCGCCTGCTGGCGCTGCTGATGCTGGCGGTCGGCCTGATGGGTTCGTTCATGAGTTCCACCGCCGTGGTCGCGATCTTCATTCCGATCGTGATTCGCATCGCGCAGCAGACCGGCATCGCGGCCGGCCAGCTGCTGATGCCGGTGAGCGTGGCGGGACTGATCAGCGGCATGATGACCCTGGTGGCGACCACGCCCAACCTGATCGTGAACAGCGAGCTGATGCGCCACGGGGCCGCCGGCTTCGGCTTCTTCACCATCACGCCGATCGGCGTGCCGGTGCTGCTGCTCGCGATCGCCTACATGGCGGTGGCCCGGCGGCGCCTGCGCAGCGACAGCAGCGCGCCGGGCGGCGGCCGGCCGAGCCTGAACGACTGGGTGGACCAGTACAAACTGCACGACCGGGCCTTCCGCCTCGCCGTGCAGCCCGATTCGCCGCTGGTCGGGCGCAGCCTCGAAGGCCTCGGACTCGGCGCGGCCGCCGATGCCCATGTGATCGCGCTCGAGCGCCAGCACACGCTGCGGCGCGAGGTGTTGCGGGTCTCGGCCGACACCGAGATCCGGGCCGGCGACATCCTGCTGCTCGACGTCGAGTCGAAGACCTTCGACGTCCCGGCCCTGTGCGAGCGCTACGCGCTGCTCCGGCTGCCGCTCTCCGGCGCCTACTTCACCGACCAGTCGCGCGACGTCGGCATGGCCGAGGCGGTGATCCCGGTCGACTCGACGCTGGTCGGCACCAGCGGCAGCGAATCGCGCCTGCTGGCGCAGCACGGCCTGACGGTGGTGGGCCTGCGGCGCGGCCGGGTCACCCACGCACACGGCCTGGAAAGCGCGCGCCTCAAGGTCGGCGACACGCTGCTGCTGGTCGGGCCGTGGCAAGCCATCCGCGCCCTGCAGACCGACGGCCACGACCTGGTCGGCCTGAGCCTGCCCCAGGAAGGCGGGGCGCTGCTGCCGGCGCCGCGCCGGGCGCCGCACGCGGTGTTCTGCCTGCTGCTGGTGATCGGTCTGATGCTGTCGGGGGCGATCCCCAATGTGCAGGCGGCGATCATCGGCTGCCTGCTGATGGGCCTGTTCCGCTGCATCGACCTGGACTCGGCCTACCGGGCGATCCACTGGCGCAGCCTGATCCTGATCGTCGGCATGCTGCCCTTCTCGCTGGCGCTGCAGCGCACCGGCGGCATCGACCTGGCGGCCGACGGCCTGCTGGCGCTGGTGGGCGGCTACGGCATCCGTCCGGTGCTGGCCTGTCTTTTCGTGCTGTGTTCGCTGATCGGCCTGGTGATCGCGAACACCGCCACCGCGGTGCTGATGGCGCCGGTGGCGCTGGCGCTGGCCAAGCACCTCGACGCATCGCCCTACCCGTTCGCGATGATGGTGGCGCTGGCCGCGTCGGCCGGCTTCATGACGCCGATCTCGTCGCCCGTCAACACGCTGGTCAGCACCGCCGGCAACTACGGCTTCGGCGATTTCGTCAAGATCGGCCTGCCGCTCGCGGTGATGGTGGGGGCCGTGAGCGTGCTCCTCGTGCCTTGGCTGCTGCCGCCCTGATCAACCGGCACGCAGCTGCTCGCGCAGCTTGATGCCGATCTCGGGCCGCTCCAGGAAGGGGTCGGCCGGGTTGGTGATCGACACGATGTTCTCCATCCGGCTCTTCACGTTGCCGAGCGCCTTCGGGTGGCTGAAGACGTAGAACTGGTTGGCGCTGATCGCATCGAACACCATCTGGGCGACCTCGGCGGCGCTGACCTTGCCGCTGCTGACCGCCTTGTTGCTCATCGCCTGGCCGATCAGCTGGCTCCTGGTGAGTTCGCCGCCGGCCAGCGCGCCCGGGCGGTTGCGTTCGCTCTGGGTGATGCCGGTGGGCACGAAGTACGGGCACAGCAGGCTGGCGCCGACCTGGTCGGTGACCAGCTTCAGGTCCTGGTAGAGCGTCTCGGTGAGGCTCACGACCGCGGCCTTGGCGGCGTTGTAGATGCCCATGTTGGGCGGCGTCAGCAGGCCCGCCATGCTGGCGGTGTTGACGATGTGGCCGCGGTACGCCGGGTCCTTCGCCGCCGCTTCGAGCATCATCGGCGTGAACAGGCGCACGCCGTGCACCACGCCCCACAGGTCGACGCCGAGCACCCATTCCCAGTCGGCGACGCTGTTCTCCCACACCAGGCCGCCGGCACCCACGCCGGCGTTGTTGAAGACGAAGTGCGGTGCGCCGAAGCGCTGCTGCACCGCCTGGGCGAGGGCGTCCATCTGGGCCGCGTCGGCGACGTCGACCTTGCGCGCCAGCACCTGCGCGCCGGCGGCTTCCATTTCGGCCTGCGCCCGGTCGAGCGCATCCTGCTGCACGTCGACCAGCACGAGGTTCATGCCGCGGGCCGCGCCGATGCGCGCGCATTCGAGGCCGAAGCCGGAGCCGGCGCCGGTGAGAACGGCCGTCGTGCCCTTGAAGTCCTGGATCATTTGCGCGTGTCCTTTCGTCTCTGGTGTTGGCGGTGAGGCGCTATTGAAATACGAAACCGGCGCGATCGCAGTCGCGAAGGTGCTTCCCGCTCAGGGGGACAGCGCCTTCAACACATACCCGATGCGCGGAAAGTGCACGTGCACCGTGCCCGCGCGCGGATCGGTGCGCCGCAGCGTGTAGTGGGTGCGGGTGGCGGCGACCAGGTCGCCCTCGGTGGTCTCGGGCCCGAAGCTCTCGGCGGCGATCGTGACAGGCGTGCCGAGCGCGAGGCCGTGCTCGTCCTGGAAGGTGCTGTCGGACAGCAGCGTGTGGGGCGTCGACGCGGCCGCCACCTCGATCGCCCGGGCGGCATCGAAGACCTGCATCGTGCCGTGGCCGATGGCCGCCATGCGGTCCATCCAGTCGCCCACGGCGGGCGTCAATTGCAGGATGCCGGCCATCGAGGGCGTGCGCTTGCGCGTGAACCACAGCGGGTGGTAGCAGGCGAAGTCGGCCACGGTGGGGAAGGCGCCGAGCAGGTAGTCGGTGTCGTCGAGCATGTCGGACAGCCGCCGCAGGTACGACTTGTAGGCCGCGGCGGCGTCCGCCGGCCGCAGCCGCACCATGTTGCCGCTCATCGCGCGGCGGTCTTCGGTGAAGGCCTTGGCCAGCTCCGGCGGCGCCTTGCCGAACATGTCGGCCGCGCCCTTGGGGCTGAAGTTGTAGGCCATCGCGGCCCAGAACAGCGTGCTGTCGGCCCATTGCGCGAGCACCCGCGCCAGGCCCTTGCCCGGCTCCGGGTAGATCGACGGCAGCGGCGCCAGGTGTTCGAGCACGTCGCAGATCAGCGCCGTGTCGCAGTAGATGTCGGCGCCAATCTGCAGCACCGGCGTGCGGCGGTAGCCGCCGGTGAGCGCGACCAGGTCGGGCTTGGGCGCGATCTGCGGAATGATCACGGACTTCCAGGCCAGCTTCTTGTAGCCGAGGATCAGCCGCAGCTTCTCCGAGAAAGGCGAGGTGGCGTAGTGGTGGAGGATCAGGTCTGCCATGGGGTCTTTCGAGAATGCGCCGTCACTGGGGCCGCGCGCGGGAAATGATCGCATCGAGGTCGACGCCGGCGCCGAGCGTGCCGAAGGCATGGCCCCAGTCGCCGCCCAGGCGCGAGGCGCAGAAGCCGCCGACCATGGCCGGCGGCGCGGTCTGCACCAGCAGCGCGGCCTGCACCGCGAGGGCCACGTCCTGCGCCAGCCGGCGGGCTTCGACCTCGGTCGCCATGGCCTCGATCCGCGCCGGCAGCGCATCGGCCAGCCGGTCGAGCGCGGCATCGCTGCCGCGCGCCGGCGCCAGTTCCTGCGCCAGCGCGGCGACCGCATCGCCCTTGCGCAGGCCGCGCAGCAGGTCGAGCGCCATGATGTTGCCGGCGCCCTCCCAGATCGAATTGAGCGGCATCTCGCGATACACGCGTGCCATCACGCCCTCGCCGCCCTCTTCCACGAAGCCGTTGCCGCCCAGGCATTCCATCGCCTCCTGGGCGAAATGGCTGCCGCGCTTGCAGATCCAGAATTTGGCCACCGGCGTCAGCAGCCGGGCCATCAGGCGCTCGTGTTCGTCGCCCGCGTGGTCGAAGGCGCGCGCCAGGCGGATCGCCAGCGCGGTCGCGGCTTCGCTTTCGAGCGCCAGGTCGGCCAGCACGTTCTTCATCAGCGGCTGTTCGATCAGCGGCCGGCCGAAGGCCTGGCGCTGCGCCGTGTGGTTCAGCGCCAGGCTCAGGGCCTGGCGCATCAGGCCGCTGGTGCCGAGCGCGCAATCGAGCCGGGTCATGGTGCCCATCTCGAGGATCTGCGGAATGCCGCGCCCCTCCTCGCCCACCAGCCAGGCGCTGGCGCCATGGAACTCGACCTCGGAGCTGGCATTGGCCTTGTTGCCGAGCTTGTCCTTCAGGCGCTGGATGCGGATCTCGTTGCGGCTGCCGTCGGGCAGCACGCGCGGCAGGAAGAAGCACGACAGTCCGGCCGGCGCCTGCGCAAGGATCAGGAAGGCGTCGCACATCGGCGCCGAGAAGAACCACTTGTGGCCGGTGATCGCGTAGCGCTCGCCCCAGCCGTCGCTGCCGGTGTGCACGGCCTGCGTGGTGTTGGCGCGGACGTCCGAGCCGCCCTGCTTTTCGGTCATGCCCATGCCCATCGTGAGGCCGGGCTTGTCGCGCCACAGCCTGAGCGCCGGGTCGTACCAGCGGCTCGCGAGCTTCGGCCCCCAGTCGGCGTACACGCCGCCGTTGCTGCGCAACGCGGGCGTGACGGCGTAGCTCATCGAGATCGGGCACAGCATCGAAGGCTCGAGTTCGGTGAACAGCATGAAGCCGGCCGCGCGCTCGACATGCGGCGACTGCGATTCGCCCGTCCAGGGCGCGCCGTGCAGGCCGGCGCCGACCGCGGCCGTCATCAGCGCGTGGTAGCTCGGGTGGAACTCCACCTCGTCGATGCGGCGGCCGAAGCGGTCGTGGGTGTGGAGCACCGGCGGGTGGATGTTGGCCAGCCGCGCATGGGTCTGCATCCCGATGCTGCCGATCTCGGCGCCGAGGCTGCGCAGCGGATCCAGCTGCAGCTGCGGCGCGTTGTGCTTCAGCGCGTCGGCCAGCGGCCGGTTGGTATCGAACAGGTTGTAGCCGGTGAGCGGCGCCGGCTGGTTGAAGACCTCGTGCGTGCTGTCCATGGCCGGCTCCCTGTGGCTGCGTTCAGATCAGCTTGACCAGCTGCTTGCCGAAGTTCCGGCCCTTCAGCAGGCCGAGGAAGGCCTCGGGCGCCGCCTCGATGCCCTGGGCGACCGACTCGCGCGGCCGCAGCTTGCCGCTGGCGACCAGCGCGCCCAGTTCGGCCAGCGCCTCGGGCCAGACTTCCATGTGCTCGCTGACGATGAAGCCCTCGAGCTTGAGCCGGTTGACCAGGAACAGCGCCGGGTTGGCGAGCGGCAGCGGCTGGCCGTCGTAGCCCGCGATCATGCCGCACAGCGCGATGCGGGCGAAGGCGTTGGTGCGCAGCAGCACCGCATCGAAGATGTAGCCGCCGACGTTCTCGAAGTAGCCGTCGATGCCCTTCGGGCAGGCTTCCTTCAGGGCCGCGCTCATGCTCTTGACGTCCGGATGCTGGCGGTAGTCGATGCAGGCGTCGAAGCCGAGCTCGTCGGTGACGTACTTGCACTTGTCGGGGCCGCCGGCGATGCCGACCACGCGGCAGCCGCGGGCCTTGGCCAGCGCACCGAAGGCGCTGCCGACGGCGCCGCTGGCGGCGGTGATGACCACGGTCTCGCCGGCCTTCGGCGCGATGATCTTCACCAGGCCGTACCAGGCCGTGACGCCCGGCATGCCGACCGCGCCCAGATAGTGCGACAGCGGCACGTGCGTGGTGTCGACCTTCTTGAGCGCGCCGGGCTGCGAGGCGTCGACCACGCTGTATTCCTGCCAG
Organism: Variovorax davisae; assembly: GCF_030316845.1. GTDB lineage: Bacteria > Pseudomonadota > Gammaproteobacteria > Burkholderiales > Burkholderiaceae_C > Variovorax > Variovorax davisae. The sequence goes on along the minus strand of NZ_JASZYS010000012.1, from coordinate 206,878 downwards.
CCGCCGAAGCCGACCACCTTGTCGCCCGCGGCGTACTTGGGGTGCTGGCTCTCGACCACCTCGCCGACCGTGCCGCCCTGCATCACCTGCCCCAGCGGCTGCGGCTGGGCATAGCTCTTGGCGTCGTTCATGCGGCCGCGCATGTAGGGGTCGAGGCTCATGTAGTGGTGGCGCACCAGCACCTGGTTGTCCTTCAGCGCCGGTGTCTCGGTGCTGACGAGCTTGAAGTTGCCGGCGACGGCTTCGCCTTCGGGGCGGTTGTCGAGGATCTGTTGTCTGTTGGTGGGCATGGAGGTCTCCGGGGATAAGGGGTCAGTCGGTCGAAGGCGGGCGCATCGCGTTGGCGCTGGCCGGCCCCGTGGGCAGGCGGCGCTTCACGTACTTGAAGGTCCCGGTGGCATGGGCGCAGAGGCGCTCCTGGGCGTCGTAGATCTTGGCCTCGGTGAAGCCCATCGTCGCGGTGCGGTGCAGCAGGCTGCCGCGCGCGATCAGCGGGCCGACCGAAGGCGCCATGAAGGTGGTCTTCATCTCGATCGTGACGACGCCGATCTCGGGCGTCTCGCTGCGCGCGGCGGCGGCCATGGCGATGTCGAGCATCGTCATGACGGCGCCGCCGTGCGTCACGTCGAAGGTGTTCAGGTGCTCGGGCTTGGCGGTGTAGCGCAGCTCGGATTCGCCGCCCTCGAACTTCGTGATCTCGAAGCCCAGATGGCGCGCGAACGGAATGCGGTCCGTGTAGGAGCGCAGGTTGATGCTGTCGTCGGAATCGGTCATGTCAGGCGCCAAGGACCACGCTCACGCCGCCGTCGATCGCCAGCCACTGGCCCGTGATGTGCTTGCCGGCATCGCTGGCGTACAGCAGCGTGACGCCTTTCAGATCCTCGTCGTCGCCGAGCCGGCCCAGCGGCGCATGGGAGGCCATCTTCTCCTCGCCGATCGACTTGATCAGGCCCGCTGCCATCTTGGTCATGAAGAAGCCCGGGCAGATCGCGTTGACGTTGATGTTGTACTTGCCCCATTCGGCGGCCAGCGTGTGGGTGAAGCCGATCACCGCGCTCTTCGAGGTGTTGTAGGCGATGGTCTGCATCTCGGGCGGGTTGCCGTTGAGGCCGGCGATCGAGGCGATGTTGATGATCCGCCCGGCCTTCTTCGGGATCATGTAGGCACGCGCCACCTGCTGGGCCAGGATGAAGTAGCCGCGGACGTTGAGGTTCATCACCTTGTCCCAGGCCTCGACCGGATGGTCCTCGGCCGGCGCGCCCCAGCTGGCGCCGGCGTTGTTGACCAGGATGTCGATCGCGCCCATGCGCTCCAGCGTCTCGGTGGCGAGGCGGCGGGTGTCCTCCTCCTTCGAGCAGTCGGCCGCGATCCAGCGGGTGTCGATGCCGGCGGCCTGCAGCTCGGCCGCGGCCTGCTCGAGGTCGTCGGCCTTGCGCGAGCTCAGCATGATGCGGGCGCCGGCCTCGCCCAGCGCGTGGGCCATCTGCAGGCCCAGGCCGCGCGAGCCGCCGGTGATCAGCGCGGTCTTGCCGCTGAGGTCGAAAAGCTTCTGGATGCTACGTGCAGTCATGGTGTCTCCGGGAAATTAGGGGGGTTTGATAGTCGAGCACGCTGCGCGACTCGCGCAGGCTGCCGAGCACGGCCGACACCTCGACGTGCTTCGGGTGCTCCAGGTAGTCCTGCAGCGCGGCCTCGTCGTCGAAGGCGGAGTTCAGCACCACGTCGCAATTGGCCTCGAGGCCTGGCGTGCGCACGCCGACCTCGAACTGGCGCATGCCGGGCACCAGGCCCTGGCAGCTGTCGAGCCGGGCCTTGAACGCGGCGGCGTCCTTGGGGTTCTTGAGCTTCCACATCACGATGTGCTTGATCATGGCGCGTCCTTGCCGTCCGGGTAGCGGGAACGAACGTAGATGAGCAGCACGCCGACGGCCACCAGCACCGCGCCGGGCACGGCCAGGACCCAGCCCAGCGCTTCGTCGGCACGGCCGACGGCGATGCCGATGACCACGCCGAAGAGACCGCCGAAGATCAGGATCCAGATCCATTTCTCCAACGTCGCATGCGGCTTCGCCTGTGACACGCCGGCCATCAGAAAGCCTCCTCGGGCAGGGTCGCGCAGGTCGGGTCGCGGCGCTCGACCACCTGGAGCCAGGCACCGATCTTCGGCAGTTCGTAGTGGAAGAAGAAGTCGGCCGCGCCGAGCCGCCCGACCGTGGCCGGCAAGGCCCGGGCGGCGTCGCGCGCCAGCGCGTGCTGCGCGACGTCGAGCCAGATCCAGGCCAGCACCACGTGGCCGAAGGCCTGCATGTAGGGCACCGCGTTGGCCAGCGCCTCCTGCGGGTTGCCGGTGGCCCAGGCGGCCCGGGTGGCCGAGCCGATGCGCGCGAGCGCCTCGCCGAGCGCCTTGGCGTGGTCGGCCAGTGCCGGCACCACGGCGGCGCGCGCGATGGTCTCGCCGACACGGCCGGCCAGCAGCTGCAGGCCGCGCCCGTCTTCCATCAGCACCTTGCGCCCGAGCAGGTCGGCCGCCTGGATGCCGTGGGTGCCTTCGTGGATCATGTTGAGCCGGTTGTCGCGCCAGTACTGCTCGACCGGGAAATCGCGCGTGTAGCCGTAGCCGCCATGGACCTGGATCGCCAGCGAATTGGCTTCCAGGCACCATTCGCTGGGCCAGCTCTTGGCGATCGGGGTCAGCACCTCCAGCAGCAGCCGCGCGTCGTCGGCCGCCTGTGCGTCGCCGGTCTTCTGCTCGTCGACCAGCCGCGCGCAATAGAGCTCCAGCGCCAGGGCGCCCTCGCAGTACGCCTTCTGGGCCAGCAGCATGCGCCGCACGTCGGCGTGCTCGATGATCCGGACCTGGGGCTTGGCCGCGTCCTTGCCGGCCGGGCCCGCGGGCCGGCCCTGCGGCCGGTTCCTGGCGTAGTCGAGCGAGGCGAGGTAGCCCGCCATGCCGAGCATGGTCGCGGCCGTGCCGACGCCGATGCGCGCCTCGTTCATCATGTGGAACATGCAGTGCAGGCCCTTGCCGGGCTGACCCACCAGGTAGCCCACCGCGCCGGCCTTGCCGCCGACCGGGAACTTGCCCTCGCCGAAGTTGAGCAGCGTGTTGGTGGTGCCGCGCCAGCCGAGCTTGTGGTTGAGGCCGGCCAGCGCCACGTCGTTGCGCTCGCCGGTCAGTTGGCCGTCGGTGCCGACCATCTTCTTGGGCACGATGAACAGCGAGATGCCGCGCGTGCCGGGAACCAGCTTGCCGTTCTCGTCGGGAATCTTGGCCAGCACGATGTGCACGATGTTCTCGGTCAGCTCGTGATCGCCGGCCGAGATCCACATCTTGTTGCCGGTGAGGCGATAGCGCGGCCCCAGCGGGTCGTCCTGGAAGCCGGGGCCGTCGGGCACGGCGCGGGTGGCGACGTCGCTCAAGCTGGAGCCGGCCTGCGGCTCCGACAGGCACATGGTGCCCGACCAGCGGCCGGCGAACTCGTTCTTGGCGAAGACCTCCTTCTGCATCTCGGTGCCGTGCACCATCAGCAGGTTGGCGTTGCCGCTGGTGAGCATGTTCGAGCCGATGCTGACCGAGGCCATGGCGAAGAAGCTGTTGGCTGCCGCCGACAGGGTGTAGGGCAGTTGCATGCCGCCGATGTCGTAGTCCTGGGCGGCGCTCAGCATGCCGGATTCGACGAAGGCCTTGTGGGCATCATGGGTGGCCTGCGGCAGGATCACGCGCTCGCCGTCGAAGTGCGGCTCCTGGGTGTCGACGATGCGGTTGCTCGGCGCGTACTTCTCGCGCGCGATGCGCTCGCAGGTGTCGAGCACGGCATCGAAGGTCTCGCGCGAATGGTCGGCGAAGCGCTCGCGCTCGTTGAGCGTCTCGGCATGCAGCCAGTCGTAGAGAAGGAAGTCGAGGGTGGGACGAAGGCTCATGGAGAGGATCGCTGGGCTAGGGGTTGGAATTCGATTCTGCCGCAGCAAGCGATGCCGATGGCAGCCGTGCAATGGTGCCCTGGGCGAGCGCGCAGGGCTTGTCTCGCCGTCGTTGACCGCGCCGATCTCGCAGGTACGGACCTGCCCGCGCGCGCACGCCATCCGCCGCCCGAACGCCGGCGATCAGCTGCTTGCCGATCGCCGATCGCCAGGCGGCGCATGGCGCTCTCGCGTCAGAGGACTTCGAACACGCCGGCCGCGCCCATGCCGCCGCCGATGCACATCGTGACCACGACCTTCTTGGCGCCGCGGCGCTTGCCTTCGATCAGCGCGTGGCCGGTGAGGCGCTGGCCGCTGACGCCGTAGGGGTGGCCGACCGCGATCGCGCCGCCGTCGACGTTGAGCCGGTCGGCCGGGATGCCGAGCTTGTCGCGGCAGTAGATCACCTGCACCGCGAACGCTTCGTTGAGCTCCCAGAGGTCGATGTCGCTCACCTTGAGGCCCAGGCGGTTCAGCACCTTCGGGATCGCGAACACCGGACCGATGCCCATTTCGTCGGGCTCGCAGCCGGCGACCGCGAAGCCGAGGAAGCGGCCCAGCGGCTTCAGGCCCTTCTGCTCGGCGTACTTTTCGTCGACCAGCACGCAGGCGCCGCCGCCGTCGGAGAACTGGCTGGCATTGCCGGCCGAGATCAGGCCGCCGGGGATCGCCGGACGGATGCCACTGATGCCTTCCTTGGTGGTGCCGGCGCGGATGCCCTCGTCGTTCTCGATCGTGACTTCCTTGGTGCGCAGGCCCAGCACGGCATCGGCCACGCCGGCCAGCACGGTGATCGGTGCGATCTCGTCCTTGAAGCGGCCGGCTTCCAGCGCGGCGGTGGCCTTCTGCTGGCTGGCGGCGCCGTACTCGTCCATGGCGTCGCGGCCGATGTTGTAGCGCTTGGCGACCTGCTCGGCGGTCTGCAGCATGTTCCAGTAGATCTCGGGCTTGTGCTTGACCAGCCAGGGGTCGGCCAGCATGTGCTTGTTGGCCTCGTTCTGCACGCACGAGATGCTCTCGACGCCGCCGGCGACGTAGACCTCGCCCTCGCCCGCGATGATGCGCTGGGCGGCGGTGGCGATGGTCTGCAGGCCCGAGGAGCAGAAGCGGTTGATGGTCATGCCCGAAGTGGTGATCGGCAGGCCGGCGCGCAGCGCGATCTGGCGCGCGATGTTCGAGCCGGTGGCGCCTTCGGGGGTCGCGCAGCCCATGATCACGTCGTCGACCGAGGCCAGATCGATGCCGGCGCGCTGCACCGCGTGCTGCACCGCGTGGCCGCCGAGCGTGGCGCCGTGCGTCATGTTGAAGGCACCCTTCCAGCTCTTGGCGAGCGGCGTGCGGGCGGTGGAGACGATGACGGCGCGGGTCATGGTGAGGTCCTTTGAGAAAGAGGAATGGCGATTACTGGGGCTGCGCCGTGTTGAGCAGCAGCTGCTGATAGAACTGGATCATCTCGCCGTAGTTCGAGATCGAGAGGCGTTCGTTGTTGCCGTGAAAGCGCGGCAGGTCCTCGGCCTTGACGCGGAAGGGCGAGAAGCGATAGACCGCGTCGCTGATCAGGCTGAAGTGACGCGAATCGGTGGCCGCCGTCATGAGGCCCGGCGCCACCACCGCATCGGGAAAGCTCTGGCGCACCGCGAGCTCGATCGAGCGATAGCCCGTGCTGTCGGTCGGCGACACCGGCGACGGCTCGGAGTTGCCCGGATAGCGCTTGACCTGGATCGCGTCGTCGCCGAGCGCGTTCTTCAGGTGCTTCTCGACGCTGTCGATGCTGTCGCCCGGCAGGATGCGGAAATTGACCGCCGCCTCGGCCCGCCCCGGCAGCACGTTGTCCTTGTTGCCGGCGCGCACGATGGTCAGCGCGGTGGTGGTGCGCAGCATCGCGTTGCTGCTCGGGCTCTTCTCGAGCTGGCCCTGGACCAGCGGTCCGGTGAGCCACAGGTTGGACAGCAGCACGCGGTTGAGGCCGCCCATCTCGGGCGCCAGCGTGCCGAACATCTGCGCCGCCACGCCCTGGATGCCACCGGCCATCTGATGGGCCTCCAGCCGCGCCAAAGCGGCACTCATGCGGCCGATCGCGCTGTGCTGCGGCGGCATCGACGAGTGGCCGGGGGCGGTGTCGAGCGAGAGGAAGAAGGTGCCGTAGCCCTTTTCGGCCAGGCCGATCAGCGCCGCCGGCTTCGACAGCCCGGGCAGCACGCCGTCCAGCACCAGCAGGCCTTCGTCGAGCACCCAGTCGAGGCGCACGCCGCGCGACTTGAGCAGTTCGGCGATCGACAGCGCGCCGCGCAGGCCGCTGACCTCCTCGTCGTCGCCCATCACGAGGTAGACCGTCTGCGTGGGCTTGAAGCCCTGGCCGATCAGCAGCTCGATGGCCTCCATCTGCGCGAACAGGTTGCCCTTGTTGTCGAGCGTGCCGCGGCCCCAGACGAAGCCGTCCTGGATGGCGCCGCTGAAGGGGTCGACCGACCAGGCCTTCTCGGTGCCCGGCGCGATCGGCACCATGTCCTGGTGCGCCATCAGCGCGATCGGCTTGGCGGCAGGGTCGCTGCCGGCCCAGGTGTAGAGCAGCGCCTTCTGGCCCACCACCTCTTTCTTGAGGGTGGCGTGGACCTTCGGGAACTGCTCGGCCAGGTAGGCATGCAGCTTGTCGAACTCGGCGTCGTTGCCGCTCGGGTTGTCGAGGCTGGACACCGTGCGGAACGGGATCGCGCCGGCCAGCCGCCTGGCGGCCGCCTGCACGTCGATCGCGAGCTTCGGCGCCGGCGCCACAGCGACTTGCCGCGAGGGCGTGCGCCAGGTATTGACCGCCACGGCTGCCGCCAGCACCACCAGCACCAGCAGCAACGCCAGGAATACACGTTTCACCATGAGCGGTCGCCTTCCGTCGTCAGCTGAAGTTCTTGCCTTCGGCCACCAGCTTCTGGATCAGCCCGGCCGGCTGCCAGAAGCTCGCGTCGTCGTGCGGATTCTTCGCGAAGCGCTTCATCGACTCGGCCACGTTGAAGAGGCCGACCTGCGACGCATAGTGCATCGGGCCGCCGCGCCAGATCGGAAAGCCGTAGCCGGTCAGGTAGACCATGTCGATGTCGCCCGACTTCGAGGCGATGCCGTCCTCGAGGATGTGCGCGCCTTCGTTGACGAGCGAATACACCAGGCGCTGGACGATCTCCTCGTCGGAGATCTTGCGCGGCGTGATGCCGATTTCCTTGCGGTGGTCTTCGATCATCTTGTTGACCAGCTCGGACGGGATCGCATCGCGCTTGCCGGCCTGGTAGTCGTACCACCCTGCCCCGGTCTTCTGGCCGAAGCGGCCCAGCTCGCAGAGCTTGTCGGCCGTGCGGCTGTACTTCATGTCGGCGATCTCGGTCGCGCGGCGCTTGCGGATGGCCCAGCCGATGTCGTTGCCGGCCAGGTCGCCCATGCGGAACGGGCCCATCGCGAAGCCGAACTTCTCGACCGCGCGGTCGACCTGCTGCGGCGTCGCGCCTTCATCCAGCAGGAAGCCGGCCTGGCGCGAGTACTGCTCGATCATGCGGTTGCCGATGAAGCCGTCGCAGACGCCCGAGACCACCGCGGTCTTCTTGATCTTCTTGGCCAGCGACATCACCGTGGCCAGCACGTCCTTGGCGGTCTCTTTGCCGCGCACCACTTCGAGCAGCTTCATCACGTTGGCCGGGCTGAAGAAGTGCATGCCGACCACGTCCTGCGGACGCTTCGTGAAGGCGGCGATCTTGTCGACGTCGAGGGTCGAGGTGTTGGACGCCAGGATGGCGCCGGGCTTGGCGACGCGGTCGAGTTCCTTGAACACCGCTTCCTTGACACCGAGTTCCTCGAACACGGCCTCGATGACCAGGTCGACGTCCTTCAGGTCGTCGTAGCTCAGCGTGGTGCTCAAGAGCGCCATGCGCTGCTCGTACTTGTCCTGCTTGAGCTTGCCCTTCTTGACCTGGGCTTCGTAGTTCTTCTTGATGGTGGCGACGCCGCGGTCGAGCGCTTCCTGCTTCATCTCGAGGATCTTGACCGGGATGCCGGCGTTCAGGAAGTTCATCGAGATGCCGCCGCCCATGGTGCCGGCGCCGATCACGCCGACCGCCTTGATGGCGCGCTGCGGCGTGTCGTCGGCCACGTCGGGAATGCGCGATGCCGCGCGCTCGGCCATGAACAGATGGCGCAGCGCCAACGATTCGGGCGTGAACATCAGCGCGGTGAAGAGGCGGCGTTCCTCGGCCATGCCTTCGTCGAACTTCAGCTTGGTCGCGGCCTGCACGGCATCGACGCACTTGAGCGGCGCCGGGTAGTTCTTCGACATGCCGCCGACCATGTTCTTGGCGAACTGGAAGTAGGCGTCGCCCTGCGGGTGCTTGCACGGCAGGTTGCGCACCAGCGGCAGCGCATCGCCGGTCTTGCCGGCCACGGACCTGGCGAGTTCGAGCGCTTCGTCGAACAGCGACTCGGCCGATCCCGAGAGCTTGTCGAACAGCTTCTGGCCGGGCATCGACGCCAGCAGTTCGCTCTTGACGGCCTCGCCGCTGACGATCATGTTGAGCGCGGTCTCCACGCCCAGCACGCGCGGCAGCCGCTGCGTGCCGCCGGCGCCGGGCAGCAGGCCCAGCTTGACCTCGGGCAGCGCGACGCTGGTGCCGGGCGCCGCCACGCGGTAGTGGCAGCCCAGGGCCAGTTCAAGGCCGCCGCCCATGCAGACCGAATGGATCGCCGCGACGATCGGCTTGGTCGAAGCTTCGAGCGCCAGGATGACGCTCAGCAGGTTGGGCTCTTGCAGCGCCTTGGGCGTGCCGAATTCCTTGATGTCGGCGCCGCCCGAAAAGGCCTTGCCCTCGCCGGTGATGACGATCGCCTTGACGGCCGGGTCGTCGATGGCCTTGGAAAGCCCGTCGGTGATGCCGACCCGGGTCGAGAAGCCGAGGCCGTTGACCGGGGGGTTGTTCAGCGTGATCACGGCGACGTCGCCGAGCACTTTGTATTCAGCCGTCATGCTGCGTTCCTTTGGGATGGGAGAGGATCGAAAAAACGGGTTCGAGGGCACGGCGCCACTTGGACGCCCTGCCCCCGCACATAAAAAGCACGAGTGTTCTTTTTTTACCGAATTCTAGGCGTTTCGAGTGACCGGGCAACCCGGCCAAGTCGCTGCCGAGACAAGGGTCGGCAGGAGATTAAACCTCCAGCCATTCCTTCCGGGTAGTGGCATCGGCCCTGAGGCTGTCGGGCGTGCCGTCGAACACGATGCTGCCGTGCCCCATGACCAGCGCCCGGTCGGAGATCTGCATCGCGATGGTCAGCTTCTGCTCGATCAGCAGCACCGAGATGCCCTTGTCCTTGAGGGTGCGCAGGTACTGGCCGACCAGTTCGACGATCTTCGGCGCCAGGCCCTCGGTCGGCTCGTCGATGATGATCAGGTCCGGGTCGCCCATCAGCGTGCGGCACAGGGTCAGCATCTGCTGCTCGCCGCCCGACAGCACGCCGGCCTCGGTGTGCTGGCGCTCCTTGAGCCGCGGGAACATGCCGTACATGTCGTCGAAGGACCAGCGGCTGCCCTTTCCCTTGCCCTTCTGGCCCAGCAGCAGGTTCTGGTGCACCGTGAGCTTGGGAAAGATGTCGCGGTTCTCGGGCACGTAGCCGATGCCCAGGTGCGCCACCTCGTAGGCCTTCTTGCGCAGGATGTCCTTGTCCTTCCAGCGCAGCGTGCCTTCGGCATGCACCAGGCCCATGATCGCCTTGGCGGTGGTCGAGCGGCCGGAGCCGTTGCGGCCCAGCAGCGCGACGATCTCGCCGGGGCCGACGTCGAACGAAACACCATGCAACACATGGCTCTTGCCGTAATAGGCGTGGATGTCTTGGAGTTTCAGCATCTCAGTGTGCTCCGCCCTGCGCATCGGCGACCGAGGAACCCAGGTAGGCCTCCTGCACGCGCGCATTGGCGCGCACCGCGGCCGGCGTGTCGAAGGCGATCACCTCGCCGTAGACCACCACCGCGATCTTGTCGGCCAGGCCGAACACCACGCCCATGTCGTGCTCCACGGTGAGCAGGGTCTTGCCGACCGTCACCTGCTTGATCAGCGCGATGAAGTGCGAGGTCTCGGTCTTGCTCATGCCGGCGGTCGGTTCGTCCAGCAGGATGACCTTGGCGCCGCCGGCGATCGTGACGCCGATTTCCAGCGCCCGCTGCTCGGCATAGGTGAGGTTCACGGCCTGCACGTCGCGCTTGCGGTCGAGGCCGACCTGGTGGATCAGCTCCTCGGTGCGGGCGTTGGCATCGTGCAGGTTCGACAGGAAGCGCAGGAAGCTGTAGCGGTAGCCCAGGCTCCACAGCACCCCGCAGCGCAGGTTCTCGAAGACGCTGAGCTTCGGGAAGATGTTGGTGATCTGGAAGCTGCGCGACAGGCCCAGCCGGTTGATCTCGAAGGGCTTCTTGCCGTCGATGCGCTGGCCGTCGAGCAGGACCTCGCCGCTGCTGGGCGCGAGCCGTCCGCTGATCAGGTTGAACAGCGTCGACTTGCCGGCGCCGTTCGGGCCGATGATGGCGATCCGTTCGCCGGCCTCGACCGCCAGGTCGACGCCGCGGATGATCTCGGTCTTGCCGAAGTTCTTGCGCAGCGACTTGAGTTCCAGGGCGTGGGTCATGCGAGCTCCCTGCGCTTGATCTCGGCCTCGATCTGCTCCTGCGCGGTGCCCCAGGCCCGCACGAAGCGCCGCCGCACGAACTCGAGCGCGACGAGTCCGACGACCATGATCAGCGACGCACCGAACCAGCTGGCCACGCCCGAGGTGTCGAGCGAAACGCCCATGAACGGCAGGTTCGGCCCCAGGGCCGAGTTGAGCTGGATGTGATAGATCATTTCGATGAGGGCGGCGGCGCCGATCACCACCGGGATGATCGCCACCAGCAGGCCGCCGTAGAGCGGCCAGAACTGCTTGAACTTGCCGAACTTGGCGACCCGGAGATTCATCATCACCAGGCTGGCGATGCCGCCCGGCGCGAACATCACCATGAAGACGAAGACCAGCCCGAAATAGAGCTGCCAGGCCTTGGAGAGCTCCGACAGCAGCACCGCCGCGAAGACCAGCAGCACGGCGCCGATGATCGGTCCGAAGAAGAAGATCGCGCCGCCCAGGAAGGTGAACAGCAGGTAGCTGCCCGAGCGCAGCGCATTCAGGCTGTCGGCCGCGTTGACGATCTCGAAATTGATCGCCGCCAGGCCGCCGCCCACGCCGGCGAAGAAGCCGGCGATGATGAAGGCGAAGTAGCGCACCCGCTGCGTGTTGTAGCCGATGAACTCGACCCGCTCCGGGTTGTCGCGCACCGCGTTCAGGATGCGGCCGAGCGGCGTGCCGGTGAAGGCGTACATCAGCGCGGTGCAGACGAAGCAGTAGACGGCGATCAGGTAGTAGACCTGGATTTGCGGCCCGAAGGTGATGCCGAAGAAAGGCCGGCCGTAGACGCGGTCGGTCGTGATGCCGCCCTCGCCGCCGAAGAAGCCCGGGAACATCAGCGCCATGGACGCCACCAGCTCGCCGATGCCCAGCGTGATCATCGCGAAGGTGGTGCCCGACTTCTTGGTCGTGACGAAGCCCAGGATGATCGCGAAGAACATGCCGGCCAGCCCGCCCACCACAGGGATCAGCACCAGCGGGATCGGCCAGCCGCCCTTGCTCGCGAAATTCATCGCATGGATCGCGATGAAGGAGCCGAGCCCGACGTAGACCGCATGCCCGAAGCTCAGCATGCCGCCCTGCCCGAGCAGGATGTTGTAGCTCAGGCAGATGATGATGAGATAGCCCATCTGCGAGAGCATCGTCAGCGCCAGGCTGGTCTTGAAGACCATCGGCGCGACGATCAGGACGATCGCGAACAGCGACCAGATGAAGAAGCGCCCGAGGTTCAGGGGCTTGAAGCGGTAGTACTGCGTATTCGTCATCGGATCAGTCTTCGCGCGTGCCGAGCAGGCCCTTGGGCCTGAAGATCAGGATCAGGACCAGGAAGAGATAGGGCAGGATCGGCGCCACCTGCGAGATGGTGAGCTTGAGCAATGGGTAGCCGAAGGTGCCTTCGTTCACCGCCACGCCCAGCGCCTGCAGGCCGCTGGCCATCGACTGGTCCATCGCCACCGCGAAGGTCTGGACGATGCCGATCAGAAGCGACGCCAGGAAGGCGCCGGCCAGCGAGCCCAGCCCGCCGACCACCACCACCACGAAGATGATCGAGCCCACCGACGCGGCCATGGCCGGCTCGGTGACATAGGTGTTGCCGCCGACCACGCCGGCCAGCGCGGCCAGCGCGGCGCCGCCGCCGAACACCAGCATGAAGACGCGCGGCACGTTGTGGCCGAGCGCCTCCACCATTTCAGGATGCTTGAGCGCGGCCTGGATCACCAGGCCGATGCGGGTGCGCGTGAGCAGCAGCCACACCGACAGCAGCATCAGCAGCGCCACCAGCATGATGAAGGAGCGCGACTTGGGGAACTGGGTGCCGAACAGCGTGAACAGCGGCCCTTGCAGCTGCGTCGGCAGTGCGTAGGGCACGGTGGAGCGGCCCCAGACGAGCTGCACCACTTCGAGGATCAGGAACGAGAGGCCGAAGGTCACCAGCAGTTCGGGCACGTGGCCGAACTTGTGGACGCGGCGCAGGCTGTAGCGCTCGAAGGCGGCGCCCAGGGCGCCGACCAGCAGCGGCGCGATGAACAGCGCGGGCCAGAAGCCGATGATGCCGGAGAGCGTGTAGGCCACGTAGGCCCCCAGCATGTAGAAGCTGGTGTGCGCGAAATTGAGCACACCCATCATGCTGAAGATCAGCGTCAGGCCAGAGCTCAGCATGAACAACAGCAAGCCGTAGCTCACGCCGTTGAGCAGCGAGATGACGAAAAATTCGACGTTCATCGGTCCTCGGGGTCGCAAGGGAAAAGAAAAAGGCCCGAGTGTTGAAGTCGGGCCTCGACCGGTCAGGAGCGGATCACAGCCTCAGGGGCTGGGCCGCTTCATCTCGCAGGTGGTCGGCGTGCTGGCCACGTAGGGCTCGTAGTACTTGACCGGCACGAAGGTGTAGCCCGTGTTCTCGGAGTCGATCGGGAACTTGCCGCCGGCCTTCTCCCACTTCGACACGTACAGGCCCTGCTGCAGCTGGTGGTCGGTCTTGCGCATCTCGACGTCGCCGTTGAAGCTCTTGAAGCGCATGCCCTCCAGCGCCGCCGCCACCTTGACCGGGTCGGTCGACTTGGCCTTGACGAAGCCGTCGACCAGCATCTGCAGCGAGGTGTAGGCCGCCGAGGTGTAGAGGTCTTCCTTGAACTTCTTGTTGAACTCGACGGCCAGGCGCTGCATCTCGCCGCCCATGTTGTAGTGGCCGTAGGCAACCTGGAAGACCTTGCCGGCCGAAGCCGCACCCATCGCGGTCGGCGTGCCGCTCACGGTGCCGTAGTAGGTATAGAACTTGACGTTGTTGAGGCCTGCGTCGTTGGCCGCCTTGATGAGCAGCGCGAGGTCGGAGCCCCAGTTGCCCGTGATCACGGTGTCGGCGCCCGAGGCCTTGATCTTGGCGATGTACGGCGCGAAGTCGCGCACCTGCGCCAGCGGGTGCAGGTCTTCGCCGACGATCTGGACGTCGGGGCGCTTGCGCGCCAGGTTCTCCTTGGCGAACTTGGCCACCTGCACGCCGTGCGAGTAGTTCTGGTTCAGCAGGTAGACCTTCTTGACGTCCGGCTGCTCCTTCATGAAGGTGGTCAGCGCTTCCATCTTCATGGAGGTGTCGGCGTCGAGGCGGAAGTGCCAGTAGCTGCACTTGCTGTTGGTCAGGTCGGGGTCGACCGCCGCGTAGTTCAGGTAGAGCACTTCCTTGCCCGGGTTGCGGGCGTTGTTCTTCTCGAGCGCATCGATGATCGCGAGCGCGGCGCCGGAGCCATTGCCCTGCACCACGTAGCGCGCACCCTGGTCCATGGCCGAGCGCAGGGCGCTGGTGGTTTCCTGCGGGCTCAGCTTGTTGTCGATGCCGATGATCTCGAACTTGACCCCTGCTGCGTTCTTCTTGTTGAACTCGTCGGACAGGAACTGGAAGGTCTTGAGCTGGTTGGTGCCGACGGCTGCCATCAGGCCCGACAGCGGATCGAGCCAGGCGATCTTCACGGTCTCGCCCTTCTGGGCGAAGGCGCCGGTGGCGCTGGCGACGAGGATGGCGGCGGTGGCGATTTTCAGAGCGAATTTCATTCTGGGTCTCCTAGGGTCAAGCTGTCAGGGCTGGGCGAGATTACAAGTCTTTGGGGACCCGCCCGTCAGGGAATGCCCGTAAGAAGGAGGCTGCCGGGGCGGTTTCTATCACCCATGCGACAGCCTCGTCCGGGCTGGTGCTACTCGGCGGTAGGATCGGCTGGTTGTCAGACCCCCGGCAGCTTGTAGTCGCGCAGGAGTTCGCGCAACTTGGTCTTCAGGATCTTGCCGGTGGCACCGATCGGGATCGCCTCCACGAACACCACGTCGTCGGGGATCTGCCACTTGGCGGTCTTGCCTTCGTAGAACTTCAGCAGTTCCTCGCGGCTGACATCGGCGCCCGGCTTCTTCGCCACGGCGATGATCGGCCGCTCGTCCCACTTGGGATGGGCCACGCCGATGCAGGCCGCCATCGCGATCGCCGGATGCGCCACCGCGATGTTCTCGATGTCGATCGAACTGATCCATTCGCCGCCCGACTTGATCACGTCCTTGCTGCGGTCGGTGATCTGCAGGAAGCCGTCGGCGTCGATGGTGGCGACGTCGCCGGTCGGGAACCAGCCGCGGCCCCCGGCATCGGCGACCAGCGGGTTGCCGCCCTCCGCCTTGAAGTATTCCTTGACCACCCAGGGCCCCTTGACCAGCAGGTCGCCGTAGGCCTTGCCGTCCCACGGCAGCTCCTCGCCGTTGCCGTCGACGATCTTCATGTCGACGCCGAAGATCGCCCGGCCCTGCTTCATGCGGATGGCGGTCTGCTGCTCGGGGCTTTGCGCCAGGTGCTTGTTCTTGAGCGTGCACAGCGTGCCGAGCGGCGACATCTCGGTCATGCCCCAGGCGTGCAGCACGTCGACCCCGTAGAGTTCCTGGAAGGCGTGGATCATGGCCGGCGGACAGGCCGAGCCGCCGATCACGGTGCGCTTCAGGCTCGAGAACTTCAGGCCGTTGGCCTGCAGGTGGCCCAGCAGCATCTGCCAGACGGTCGGCACGCCGGCCGCGAATGTCACCTTCTCGGCCTCGATCAGGTCATAGACCGACTTGCCGTCCAGCGCCGGGCCGGGGAACACCACCTTGGCGCCGACCAGGGCCGCGGAGTACGGGATGCCCCAGGCGTTGACGTGGAACATCGGCACCACCGGCAGCACCGAATCGCGCGCCGAGATGCACATCACGTCGGGCAGCGCCGCCGCGTAGGCATGCAGCAGGGTCGAGCGGTGGCTGTAGAGCGCGGCCTTCGGGTTGCCCGTGGTGCCGCTCGTGTAGCACATGCTCGAGGCCGAGTTCTCGTCGAAGGTCGGCCAGGGATAGACGTCGGAGCGCTGGCCCATCCAGGCTTCGTAGCTCACCAGATTCGGCACGCCGGTGTCGGCCGGCAGCTTGTCCGCATCACACAGCGCAATCCACTTCCGGATCGTGGTGCACTTGGCATGAACCGCCTGCACCAGCGGCAGGAACGAGAGGTCGAAGCACAGGATCTGGTCCTCGGCGTGGTTCGCGATCCAGGCGATCTGGTCGGGATGCAGCCGCGGGTTGATGGTGTGGAGCACGCGGCCGGAACCGCTCACGCCGTAGTACAGCTCCAGGTGGCGGTAACCGTTCCAGGCCAGCGTGGCGATCCGGTCGCTGAAGAGCAGCTGCTCGTCCTCGAGCGCGTTGGCGACCTGGCGCGAACGCGCGGCGACCTCGCGCCAGGTCGTCCGGTGGATGTCGCCCTCGACCCGCCGCGAGACGATCTCGGCGTCGCCATGGTGGCGCTCCGCGAACTCGATCAGCGACGAGATCAGCAACGGTTGGTCCTGCATCAAACCCAGCATCTATCAGCTCCTTGCTTAAATATTCTTGGTAATTCCGAGAGGAAAGCCAATGTAACCACCGGCGCCCCGCTGCTGCCGAGAATCCTTCAAATCCGTGTTGCAGTGCAATGCCAGAAACCCGCAGTCCGGTCCCCGAGGAGACCGGACGCGCGGGGCCGGCTACTGGGTCGAGATGCTGGCCGCGCCGGGGGTGGCGTCGAGCAGGAGCCGCGCGGGCCAGGGTGCCCAGGTGGTGCCGAGTGCCGCGCTGTTCGGGTCGCCGGTGCGCATGAAGGCGGCGATGCTGCCCATCATCGCGTTGGCCAGCGCTTCCCTGCCCGGCCGGTTGGCGGCGCTGAAGCTCGCGTTGGCGAACAGCGACGGCCCGAAATTGCCGAACACGAAGCCCAGGTCGAAGGCATGCGCGGCGCCGTAGACCTCGTTCCAGGGCGGCGGCAGCTGGGCCCAGTCGAACTGGTAGTGCCACAGGTTCGACTGCTGCGTCTTCAGCGTGTTCAGCAGGTTGTCGCGGCTCGGCACCATGAAGGCGTTGGTGATGCGGGCGGTCATCGCGTCGTAGCCCGTGCCCGCTGTCGTCACCGGCAGGTAGACCGGGTCGATGATGTCGGCCGAGGTCAAGGTGGTGGCCGCGTCCGGGTCGAAGTTCTGCATCATCGTGAAGCGGGTCGCATCGTCGATCTTGATGCCCGGCTTGGGCCCGCCGACCAGCGGCAGGAAGGGCGTGAAGAGCTTGCCCTCGTCGCGCGTGACGCCCACCAGGGTCGGCACCTTCAGGTACTGGCCGGCGGCCATCGCCGCGATCGGATCGGTCGGCAGGACCGTGCCGTCCGGGATCGGGCCCGAGCCGGTCAGGCCCTTGGCCAGCACGATGCCCAGGATGGTCTTGGCGTCCTTGGCGCGGAGGTAGTCGGCGACGTCGGCCGGGCTCATCCCGGCGGCATAGTTGGTGGCCCCGGCCAGGTCGGCCGCCTTGCCGTCGGCCACCAGCAGGTTCAGCAGCAAACCGTTGCCCTGCGCCAGGTAGGCCGAGGCCGGGTTCAGCGTCGGCAGGCTGCCGGGCGGCAGGTTGCTCGCCAGCGAGATGCCGCCCGACAGCGGGATCGCCTTGTGGAACAGGCCCTTGGCCATCGGCGAAGCCATCAGGGCCAGCAGGTTGATCGCGCCGGCCGACTGCCCCATCACCGTGACGTTGCCGGCGTCGCCGCCGAAGCCGGCGATGTTCTTCTGGATGTAGCGCAGCGCCGCCAGGTTGTCGAGCAGCGCGAAATTGCCCGAGTCGTCGCCCTCGCTGCCGCCCACGCGCAGCTGCGGCAGGTTCAGGAAGCCGAGCACGCCCAGGCGGTAGTTGGCGGTGACGATCACCGCGTTGGCCTTCTTCGCCAGATTGGCGCCGTCGTAGACCGGGTCGGCCGTGTAGCCCGAGATGTTGCTGCCGCCGTGGATGAAGAGCAGCACCGGCAGCTTCTCGTCGGTGCTCGCCGGGCGCCAGATGTTGAGCGTCAGGCAGTCCTCGCTGCCCACCGGGGTGTTCAGGGTGCTGGCGATGGTGGCGTCGTAGGTGTTGTTGGCGCCGGGGCCGTAGATGCGCCCGTTCTGCAGGCAGGGGTTGCCGAACTGCCTGGCCGGGCGGATGCCGGCCCAGGCTTCGGGCTCGGCCGGGGCCCGCCAGCGCAGCGCGCCGACCGGCGGCCGGGCGAAGGGCAGGCCCTTCCAGGACCAGGTGCCCGAGCGGGCGCTGTCGTCGACCCCTTCGACCTTGCCCTGGGCGGTGCTGCGCACCGTGGGCGCCTCGGCGGTCGGTGTCGCGGAAACGGTGGTCACGGGTGTCGGCGTCATGGTCGTGGCCGCGGCGGGCGGCGGAACGGTGAAAGCGGGATCGGACGATCCGCCGCAGGCGGCGATCATGGCGCACAGTAGCACCAATCCCGCGCCCCATTTCCGGCTGGTCTGGGTCATGTCTTGTCTCCTTGTCGGGTTATCCGGAATGCGCGCGGCCGGGGCTGGCCGCGATACTTCTGGGCTTCTTCGCGAGCCCGGAAAAATTCTAGGAACGACCCGCCCCATGCCTGCTATCGCAAGCGCGCCAAACCAGTGACTTCAGCGACACAAGCATCCGAATCGGTGCGCCCTGCCCCGTCGGCGGCCCCGTTGCGCACCAGTTCGGGCGCCTGGCTGCGGGGCGTGCTCGACATGTTCGCGGCCGAAGGGCTCGACGTGCAACAGCTGCTGCGCGACTGCGGCTTCGACGCCACCGGACTCGAGCGGCCCGAGGCCCGCTTTCCGGCCGACGACATCAGCCAGCTCTGGCTGCTCGCCGTGGCCCGCTCCGGCAAGGCCACGCTGGGCCTCTCGCGCGAACTGGCGGCGCGCCATGGCAACCTCGACACGCTCGGCCACGCGATGACCTGCAGCCCGCATCTGCACGCGGGCCTGGAGCGGCTGGCGCGCTACCTGGCGGTGGTCTCGGACGCCGCCACCTTCGAACTCGAGGCCGAGGCGCGCGGCCAGTGGCTGGTGCTGGGCCATGTCGGCAGCCGCCGGCCGGTGCCGCGCCAGCGGGTCGAATACGGGATGCTGACCATGCTGGTGCTGTGCGGCTGGCTGACGCGGCGCGAGTTGCGGCCGCTGGCGGTCGAGTTCGTGTACCCGTCACCGCCGGACGACGCGCCGCACCGGGCCGCCTTCGGCTGCGCGATCCGCTTCGGCGCCGCCGCCAACCGGCTGCTGCTGGCCGACGCCGACATGCGCGCGGCGATCCCTTCGCAGCATCCGGCGCTGGCGGCGCTGCACGAGCGCCTGCTCGACGAGCAGTTGGTCACCTTGGCCGACAGCAGCGTGAGCCGCCGGGTCTGCGCCGAGATCACGCGCCGGCTGCCCGGCGGCGAGCCGCGGCGGCAGGATGTGGCGGCCGGGCTCGGCATCACCGAGCGCACCCTGCAGCGCCGGCTGCAGGCCGAATCGAATTCCTACCAGGCCCTGCTCGACCAGACCCGGCGCGAGCTGGCCCAGCAGTACCTGGCCGACCGGCGCCACACGCTGACGCATGTCGCCGACCTGCTCGGCTTCGTGGACAGCAGCAACTTTTTCAGGGCCTGCAAGCGATGGTTCGGGTTGCCGCCGGCGCAGTACCGGGCGCGATATGCCGAGGGCGGCGGGGCGAATATCTGAGCGCCGTGGGCCGCGCAAGTCCATGAATCTCCGGCCATGGCTCAGGCATGCGCCCTCGGCTGCACGTTGATCTGCAGGCCAAGGGCGCGCATGACCTTCAGGACGGTTGCGAAACTCGGGTTGCCTTCATCGCTCAGCGCCTTGTACAAACCTTCCCGTGTGATGCCGGCATCCCGCGCTACCTGGGACATCCCACGAGCACGCGCCACGTCGCCGAGCGCAGCAGCCAGAAATGCCGGATCGTCGTCTTCGAGCGCGATCGAAAGATAGTCGGCGCAATCCTGTTCCGACTTCAGGTAGTCAGCCGCATCGAACACCGGCAGTTCGGAAACTCTGATCTTCTTGCTCATGGTCCATCCTCGAGGTTGGTTGCACCGGACGCCGCCGAACGAAATACATGCCCCAGCCTGGCCCGAAGAACTCGCGCATTTCATAAACGCCTTCACCGACAGGCTTCACGTCACCCAGGTTCCCGGAAGAAGCCTTGCGCAGTCGCGCCGTCAAACGAAGCTTGGTCATCCGGTCGCGAAGCCCATCGAACCATTGGTCGAATTCGGGCATTCGGCGAATCTCATACATCCATGGATTGGAATCCATGGTTCACATCCGAAGCCAAAAACACCGCAAGTGCAGCATCCCGGACATCCCCGATGGCCCCTCCCGCCCGGGGTCTCGCCCGCTGCGGGACAATCGCCTCCCTATGACCATGCTTGCAGACGAAGCGGAAACCGCCCAGGTCGACCTGGGCCTGCGCTGGGCCCCCGGCTTCTCGGCGCTGGGCCCCGCCTTCTTCACCGAACTCCAGCCGCGCCCCCTGCCCGATCCCTACTGGGTCGGCGGCAGCGCCCGCGTGGCCGCGGAACTCGGCCTGGTCCCGTCCTGGCTGGAATCCGACGAAGGCCTGGCCGCCTTCACCGGAAATGCGCCAGTCGCCGGGACCCGCCCGCTCGCCAGCGTCTACAGCGGCCACCAGTTCGGCGTCTGGGCCGGGCAGCTGGGCGACGGCCGGGCCATCCTGCTGGGTGAAACGGCCGCCGGGCTCGAGCTGCAGCTCAAGGGCGCCGGCCCGACGCCCTACTCCCGCATGGGCGACGGCCGGGCCGTGCTGCGCTCCAGCATCCGCGAGTTCCTCTGCAGCGAGGCGATGCACGGTCTGGGCATCCCGACCACGCGGGCCTTGTGCGTGACCGGCTCCGACGCCCGGGTGCGGCGCGAAGAACTCGAAACCGCCGCCGTCGTGACCCGGGTCGCACCCAGCTTCATCCGCTTCGGCCACTTCGAGCACTTCGCCGCCAACCAGCGCGAGGACGAACTGCGCGCCCTGGCCGACTACGTGATCGACCGCTACTACCCCGAGTGCCGCACCAGTTCCCGCTTCGGCGGCAACGCCTATGCGGCGCTGCTCGAAGCGGTCAGCGAGCGCACCGCCGCCCTGCTGGCCCAGTGGCAGGCGGTCGGCTTCTGCCACGGCGTGATGAACACCGACAACATGAGCATCCTCGGGCTCACGATCGACTACGGGCCGTTCCAGTTCCTGGACGGCTTCGACCCTCGCCACATCTGCAACCACAGCGACACCGCCGGCCGCTACGCCTTCGACCAGCAGCCCAACGTCGCCTACTGGAACCTCTTTTGCCTGGCCCAGGCCCTGCTGCCGCTGATCGGCGAGCAGGAGGTGGCGGTCGCCGCGCTGGAGTCCTACAAGACCGTGTTCCCGCGCGAGTTCGAGGCCCGGATGCGGGCCAAGCTGGGCCTCGCCGAGCCCGCCGAGGGCGACCGCGCGCTGATCGAAGGCGTGCTCCGGCTGCTGGCCCAGGAAAAGGTCGACTACACGATCTTCTGGCGCCGGCTCTCCCATGGCGTGGCCAGCGGCGATGTCGAGCCGGTGCGCGACCTGTTCGTCGACCGTCCGGGCTTCGACGCCTGGCTGCAGACCTACGCCGAGCGCCGCGCCGGCACGCCGGCCGCGGAAGGCGCCGCCCGGATGCTGCGCAACAATCCGAAATTCGTCCTGCGGAACCACCTGGGCCAGCAGGCGATCGAAGCCGCCGGGCAGAAGGACTTCTCCGGGGTCGCCACCTTGCTGAGCCTGCTCGAGACCCCATTTGACGAACATCCCGGCCACGACGCGTTCGCCGGCTTCCCGCCCGACTGGGCCTCCACGATCGAAATCAGCTGTTCATCATGACCTCACCCGTCCAGAAAACCGAAGCCGAATGGAAGGCCCTGCTGGCCGAGAAGGGCGCCGAGCGCGGCGCCTTCGAGATCACGCGGCACGCCGCCACCGAGCGCCCCTTCACCGGCAAGTACGAGGCCCATTGGGACGACGGCACCTACCATTGCATCTGCTGCGGCGCCAAGCTGTTCGAGTCGGCCACCAAGTTCGACGCCGGCTGCGGCTGGCCCAGCTTCTCGCAGGAGGCCGTGCCGGGCGCGATCCGCAACATCGTCGATCGCTCGCACGGCATGGTGCGCACCGAGAACGTCTGCGCCCATTGCGGCGCCCACCTGGGCCATGTGTTCCCCGACGGGCCGACCGAGACCGGCCTGCGCTACTGCATGAACTCGGCCTCGCTGGAGTTCCAGAAAAAAGAGAGCGACTGAACACCCTCATGAAACTCATCCTCGACTTCTTTCCGATCCTGCTGTTCTTCGGCGCCTTCAAGTTCTACGACATCTACACCGCGACCGGCGTGCTGATGGCCGCCACCACCCTGCAGATGGCGATCATCTGGTTCATGGAACGCCGGCTGCAGCCGATGCAGAAGGCCACGCTGGTGCTGATCCTGCTGTTCGGCTCGCTCACGCTGGCGCTGCACGACGACCGCTTCATCAAGTGGAAGCCGACCGTGCTCTACGGCGCCATGGCGATCGCGCTGGCGGTCGCGCTGTGGGTCTTCAAGAAGAACTTCCTCAAGATGCTGCTGGGCGGCCAGCTGGAGCTGCCGACGGCGATCTGGGGCCGCCTGAACGTCGCCTGGATCGCCTATTGCCTCTTCATGGCGGTGCTGAACGGCTACGTCGCGGCCTACTTCACGACCGAGGCCTGGGTCAACTTCAAGCTCTGGGGCTACGTGTTCCCGATCGTGTTCCTGGTCGCGCAGGGGATCTACATCTCGCCGCACCTGAAATCGGACAAGCCCGCCGCATGAGCCTCCCTACCGCCCAGGACCTCGAGGCCCGGCTGCGCGAAACGCTGCAGCCGACCGAACTCGAGGTGATCGACGAAAGCGCCGCCCACGCCGGGCATGCGGGCGCCGGCGCCGAGGGCTACGGCACCCATTTCCGGGTCCGGATCGCCTCCCCGCTGTTCGCCGGCAAGCCCCGCGTGGCGCGCCATCGGCTTGTGTATGATGCGCTGCAACTTTTCATCGCACAGGGCCTTCACGCGCTTGCCATCGAGACGCTCTAGGGCGTCGTTCCCATCACCCGCACGGTCGTGCGGCGCCAACCCCCTCCCCCTTATGAAGAAAAACATCCTCAAGGCCGTCGCGCTCGCCACCCTGGTCGGCGCCATTCCGTTCGCCGCCCTGGCGCAGAACGCCGCCATCGTCAACGGCAAGGCCGTGCCGAAGGCGCGCATGGACGTGCTGGCGCAGCAACTCGCGGCCGCCGGCCGCCCGGTCACGCCCGAGATGCAGGGCCAGCTGCGCGAGGAAGTCATCGCGCGCGAGGTCTTCATGCAGGAAGCCCAGAAGCAGGGCCTGGACGCCACCGACGACTACAAGAACCAGCTCGAACTCGCCCGCCAGGCGATCCTGATCCGCCAGCTGTTCGACAACTACCGCAAGAACAACGCCGTGACCGATGCCGACGTCCAGGCCGAGTACGACAAGTTCGTCGCCGCCAACAGCGGCAAGGAATACAAGGCGCGCCACATCCTGGTCGAGACCGAGGACCAGGCCAACAAGATCCTGGCCGACCTGAAGAATGGCGGCAAGTTCGAGGACATCGCCAAGAAGCAGAGCAAGGACCCGGGCTCGGGCGCCAACGGCGGCGACCTCGACTGGGCCGCGCCCGCGAGCTTCGTGCCCGAATTCTCGGAGGCCATGATCAAGCTCAAGAAGGGCGAGACGACCGCCACGCCGGTCAAGTCGCAGTTCGGCTACCACATCATCCGCGTCGACGACATCCGCCAGGCGCAGCTGCCGAAGCTCGAAGAGGTCAAGCCGCAGGTCGTGCAGCAGCTGCAGCAGCAGCGGCTGCAGAAGTACCAGGAAGACCTGCGGGCGAAGGCCAAGGTCGAGTAAGCGAGCAGGCGAGACGCCTCGTCTGCAGACAAGAAAAGCGGCCCGCGGGCCGCTTTTTCGTTTCGCCCTATTCGTCGTTGCGCGTGAAATTGGCCGTGCCGTCGGCGCGGCCCGGCGTCACGGTGCTGCCGGTCTGGTCGTAGCGCGTCAGGGGCGCGCGGCCGCGCTCAGCCCACCCACTTGCGCGCGTTGCGCCAGATCCGCATCCACGGGCTGAGGGCGCTGGCATCGCCCGAGGTCCAGCTCATCTGGATGTTGCGGAAAACGCGTTCCGGATGCGGCATCAGCGCCGTGAAGCGGCCATCGGGGGTGGTCACCGAGGTCAGGCCGCCGGCGCTGCCGTTCGGGTTGAACGGATAGCGCTCGGTCGGCTGGCCGTGGTGGTCGACGAAGCGCATCGCCGCGATCGCGCGGGCCGGGTCGCCGCGGTGCTTGAAGTTGGCATAGCCCTCGCCGTGCGCCACCGCGATCGGCAGTCGGCTGCCGGCCAGGCCGGCAAAGAACAGGCTCGGTGATTCGAGCACCTCGACCATCGACAGCCGGGCCTCGAAGCGCTCGCTCTGGTTGGTGGTGAAGCGCGGCCACGCTTCGGCGCCCGGAATGATGTCCGCCAGCTCGGCGAACATCTGGCAGCCGTTGCACACGCCCAGCCCGAAGGTGTCGGCGCGGCCGAAGAAGCCCTTGAACTGCTCGGCCAGCCGCGGGTTGAAGGTGATGCTGCGGGCCCAGCCGATGCCGGCGCCCAGCGTGTCGCCGTAACTGAAGCCGCCGCAGGCGACCACGCCCTTGAAGTCGGCCAGGTCGGCGCGGCCCGTCTGCAGGTCGGTCATGTGGACGTCGAAGGCCTCGAAGCCGGCCTCGGTGAAGGCGTAGGCCATCTCGACATGCGAGTTGACGCCCTGCTCGCGCAGGATCGCGACCCGGGGCCGCGCCAGGTTCAGGAAAGGCGCGGCCACGTCGTCGGTCGCGCCCGGCGCCAGCAGCACGTGGGCGCCCGGGTCCTGCGGGTCGCCGGCGGCGGCATGCTCGGCATCGGCGCAGTCGGGGTTGTCGCGCTCGCGGCAGATCTTCCAGCTGACCGAATCCCAGACCTGGTGCAGGTCGCTGAGGCTGGCACTGAAGACCGCCTTGGCGTCGCGCCAGATCTCGACCTTGCCCTTGCCCGCGTCCATGGTCGAGCTGGCAGGCCGGGTCTTGCCGACGAAATGGCTGTGGGCGCTGAGGCCGTGCGCGCGCAGGGTCTGCATGACCTCGTTGCGCTCGGCGGTGCGCACCTGCATCAGCAGGCCGAGTTCTTCGTTGAAGAGCGCCTTCAGCGTGAGCTCTTCGCGCCGCGCGCTGACCTGTCCGGCCCAGTTCTTGGCGTCGCCGTACTCGGCCCGGCTGTCGCTGATGCCGTCGCCTTCGGTGACCAGCAGGTCGACGTTGAGCGCGACGCCGACATGGCCGGCAAAGGCCATCTCGCAGGCGGCGGCGAACAGGCCGCCGTCGCTGCGGTCGTGCAGCGCGAGGATCTTGCCCTCGGCGCGCAGCGCGTTGACCGCGGCCACCAGTTTCACGAGGTCCTGCGGATCGTCGAGGTCGGGCACGGTGTCGCCACTCTGCCCCAGCGTCTGCGCCAGAATGCTGCCGGCCATGCGCAGCCGGCCGCGGCCCAGGTCGACCAGCACCAGCGTGCTGTCGGGCTCATCGGCGTCGAGCTGCGGCGTCAGCGTGCCGCGGACGTCGGCCAGCGTCGCGAAGGCGGTGACGATCAGGCTCACCGGGGACGTGACCTTCTTCGCCTCGCCGCCGTCCTGCCACTGGGTGCGCATCGACAGCGAATCCTTGCCCACCGGGATCGAGATGCCGAGCGCCGGGCAGAGCTCGAGCCCGACGGCCTTGACGGTCTCGTACAGCGCCGCATCCTCGCCTGCTTCGCCGCAGGCGGCCATCCAGTTGGCCGACAGCTTGACCCGCGACAGCTCGATCGGCGCCGCCAGCAGGTTGGTGATCGCCTCGGCCACCGCCATCCGACCCGAGGCCGGGGCGTCGAGCGCGGCCAGCGGCGTGCGTTCGCCCATGCTCATCGCCTCGCCCGCGAAGCCGCGGTAGTCGGCCAGCGTGACGGCGCAGTCGGCCACCGGCACCTGCCACGGGCCGACCATCTGGTCGCGGTGGCTCAGGCCGCCCACGGTGCGGTCGCCGATGGTGATCAGGAAGCGCTTCGAGGCCACGGTCGGGTGCGCCAGCACGTCGATGGCCGCCTTCTGCAGGTCGACGCCCGTGAGGTCGAGCGGCTTGAAGCGGCGCGCCACGGTCTGGACGTCGCGCAGCATCTTCGGCGGCTTGCCCAGCAGCACGTCCATCGGCATGTCGACCGGCTGGGCTTCGGCGCCCTCGTCGGCCACCAGCAGCTGGCGCTCTTCGGTCGCCACGCCGACGACCGAGAACGGGCAGCGCTCGCGTTCGCAGAAGGCGCGGAACTGTTCGAGCGACTCCGGCGCGATCGCCAGCACGTAGCGCTCCTGGCTCTCGTTGCACCAGATCTCCTTCGGCGCCATGCCCGACTCCTCGAGCGGCACCGCCCGCAGGTCGAAGCGCGCGCCGCGGCCGGCGTCGTTGGTCAGCTCGGGGAAGGCATTGCTCAAGCCCCCGGCGCCGACGTCATGGATTGCCAGGATCGGGTTGGCGTCGCCCTGCTGCCAGCAATGGTTGATGACCTCCTGCGCCCGGCGCTCGATTTCCGGATTGCCGCGCTGGACCGAGTCGAAGTCGAGTTCGGCCGCATTGGCGCCGGTCGCCATCGAGCTGGCGGCACTGCCGCCCATGCCGATGCGCATGCCCGGCCCGCCGAGCTGGATCAGCAAGGCGCCGGCCGGGAATGGGATCTTCTGGGTCTGGCCGGCATCGATGCTGCCCAAGCCGCCGGCGATCATGATCGGCTTGTGGTAGCCGCGCTGCACCGTGTCGCGGTCGCTCTCGATGGCCTGTTCGTATTCGCGGAAGTAGCCCAGCAGGTTGGGCCGGCCGAACTCGTTGTTGAAGGCGGCGCCGCCCAGCGGGCCTTCGGTCATGATCTGCAGCGGGCTGGCGATATGGCCAGGCTTGCCGTAGCTGCCCGCGGCGGGCCAGAGCTTCGAGACGGTGAAGCCGGTCAGGCCGGCCTTCGGCTTGGAGCCACGGCCGGTGGCGCCCTCGTCCCGGATTTCGCCGCCGGCGCCGGTGGAAGCACCCGGAAACGGCGAGATCGCGGTCGGATGGTTGTGGGTCTCGACCTTCATGAGCACGTGGCTGAGTGCCTCCTGCTTGCGATAGCCGCCCGACTCGGAGGCCGCCACGAAGCGCTCGATCTGCGTGCCCTCCATGACCGAGGCGTTGTCGGCATAGGCGATCACCGTGTGCTGGGGGCTCAGGCGCTCGGTGTTGCGGATCATCGAGAACAGGCTTTGCGGCTGGGCCGCGCCGTCGATCACGAAGTCGGCGTTGAAGATCTTGTGGCGGCAGTGCTCGCTGTTGGCCTGGGCGAACATCATCAGTTCGACGTCGCTCGGGTTGCGGCCCAGGCGGGTGAAGGCATCGACCAAGTAGTCGATCTCGTCTTCGGCCAGGGCCAGGCCGAAGCGGCTGTTGGCCTCGACCAGCGCCGCCCGGCCGCCGCCCTGGACGTCGACCTGCGCCATCGGCTGCGGCGGCAGTTCGGCGAACAGCTCGGCCGCCTGCTCGATCCGGGCCAGCACCGATTCGGTCATGCGGTCGTGCAGCAGGTCGGCCACCGCGGCCAGCTTGTCGCCTTCGAGCACCGGCGCCTTGCCCAGCAGGGGCGCCTTGAGCACCAGGTGGTATTCGGTCACCCGCTCGACCCGGCGCAGCGCCAGGCCGCAGTTGTGGGCGATGTCGGTGGCCTTGGAGGCCCAGGGCGAGACGGTGCCCAGGCGCGGCGTGACGATCACGGTCGGGCCGGCCTTGGCCGGCGCCGCGAAGGGTTCGCCATAGCCCAGCAGGGCGGCAAATCGCGCTTTCTCTGCCTGGCCGGGGGCGTCGTCGGTGACCACCAGGTGGACGAAACGGGCGCTCAGGCCCTCGATGCGCGGCTCGATGGCCTGCAGGCGGGGCAGCAGCTGCCGGGCCCGAAAATCGCTGAGGGCGCTGCCGCCCTCGAAGAAGCTCACCACGGGGGCGGCATGGACAGCACGGAGGGAAGACGGGTTCACGGGCAGCGTCACGTTCGGGTCGGCCGCAGGGGCCGCGTTGGGATTCATGAGAATGAGGCGGCGGCCGCTGACTGGGGCCATCCGCGCTAACCCTGAATTTTAACGGCTCGGATGGGATAATTCCGGCCATGAGCATTACCTACAAAGACGCCGAGGGCGTGGCCGGCATGCGCGTGGCGTGCCGCCTCGCCTCCGAGGTGCTGGACTACATCACCCCCCACATCGTCCCCGGCGTGACCACCAACCAGATCGACAAGCTCGCCCACGACTACATCACGCAGGTCCAGGGCGCCATTCCGGCGCCCCTGAACTACATGGGCGCCAGCAGCACGCCCTACCCCAAGTCGATCTGCACCTCGGTCAACCACGTGGTCTGCCACGGCATCCCGAACGACAAGCCGCTCAAGAAGGGCGACATCATCAATTGCGACATCACGGTCATCAAGGACGGCTGGCACGGCGACACCAGCCGGATGTTCGTCGTCGGCGACGCCTCGATCGCGGCCAAGCGGCTGTGCGCCTTCACCTATGACGCCATGTGGCACGGCATCGTCAAGGTCAAGCCCGGCGCCCACCTGGGCGACATCGGCTTCGCCATCCAGCGCTTCGCCGAGAGCAACGGCTTCTCGGTGGTGCGCGAATTCTGCGGCCACGGCATCGGCCGCGGCTTCCACGAGGAGCCGCAGGTGCTGCACTACGGCCGGCCGGGCACGCTCGAGGAGCTCAAGCCGGGCATGACCTTCACGATCGAGCCGATGATCAACGCCGGCAAGCGCGAGATCAAGGAAGACGCCAAGGGGGGGCAGTACGACGGCTGGACCATCGTCACCCGCGACCACTCGCTGTCGGCGCAGTGGGAGCACACGGTGCTGGTCACCGAGACCGGCTACGAGGTGCTGACGCTGTCGGCCGGCAGCCCGCCCGTGCCGGCCTTCGTCAGCGCCGCGGCTTGAGCCCGCGCCGGCTGCTCCTGGCGCCCATGGTCGACATCGCCTCGCTGCGCGACGCCTATCGCACGCACAAGCTGGCGCTGTTCGACCAGTTGCGCAGCGCGCGGGCGCCCACGCGCAGCGTGCACACCGTGCTGCGCCAGCTGGCGGCGCTGGCCGACGAAACGCTCGGCGCGCTGTGGGCCGATGCCGACTTCGGCCAGCGGCTGGCGCTGGTGGCGGTGGGCGGCTTCGGGCGCGGCGAGCTGTTCCCCTACTCCGACGTCGACGTGCTGCTGCTGCTGCCCGAGGGCGAGGACAGCGGGGTCGAGCCGGCACGCATCGAGGCCTTCATCGGCCAGTGCTGGGACGCGGGGCTCGAGATCGGCTCCAGCGTGCGCACGGTCTCCGAATGCCTGGACGAAGCGGCCAAGGACGTCACGGTCCAGACCTCGCTGCTCGAATCGCGCCTGGTGATCGGCGACAAGAAGCTCTATGCGAGCTTCCGCAAGAACTTCTTCGCCGCCATCGAACCGCAGGCCTTCTTCGCCGCCAAGTCGCAGGAGATGCGGCACCGCCACCAGAAGTTCGACAACACGCCCTACGCGCTCGAACCCAACTGCAAGGAATCCCCGGGCGGGCTGCGCGACCTCCAGACCATCCTGTGGATGACCAAGGCCGCGGGCTTCGGCAACCGCTGGGACGACCTCGCCAGGAACGGCCTGGCGACCGCCTTCGAGATCCAGCAGATCAAGCGCAACGAGGCGTTGCTGAGCCTGATCCGCGCCCGCCTGCACGTCACGGCCAACCGGCGCGAGGACCGGTTGGTGTTCGACCTGCAGACCGCGGTGGCCGCCACCTTCGGCTATGTCGGCGAGTCGCAGCGCAAGGCCAGCGAGGCGCTGATGAGGCGCTACTACTGGGCCGCCAAGGCGGTCACGCAGCTCAACCAGATCCTGCTGCTCAACATCGCCGAGAAGCTGCAGCCGCAGGCCGACGAGCCGACGCCGATCAACGAGCGCTTCTTCGAAAAAGGCGGGCTGATCGAGGTCGCCAGCGACGACCTCTACGTGAAGGACCCGCACGCGATCCTCGAGACCTTCCTGCTCTACCAGAAGACCATCGGCGTCAACGGCCTGTCGGCGCGCACGCTGCGCGCGCTCTACAACGCGCGCCACGTGATGGACAGCAAGTTCCGCAACGACCCCGTCAACCACGCGACCTTCATGCGGATGCTGCTGGAGCCGCGCGGCATCACGCACGCGCTCCGGCTGATGAACCAGACCTCGGTGCTGGGGCGCTACCTGCGGGTCTTCCGCAGCATCGTCGGCCAGATGCAGCACGACCTGTTCCATGTCTACACGGTCGACCAGCACATCCTGATGGTGCTGCGCAACGTGCGCCGCTTCTTCATCGCCGAGCACGCGCACGAGTACCCCTTCTGCTCGCAGCTCGCGGCCGGCTGGGACAAGCCCTGGATCCTCTACATCGCGGCACTGTTCCACGACATCGCCAAGGGCCGCGGCGGCGACCATTCGACCCTGGGCGCGCGCGACGTGCGGCGCTTCTGCCGCCAGCACGCCATCGCGCGCGAAGACGCCAGGCTGATCGAGTTCCTGGTCTCCGAGCACCTGGTGATGAGCCAGGTGGCGCAGAAGCAGGACCTGAGCGATCCCGAGGTCATCGGCGCCTTCGCCAAGCGGGTCGGCAACGAGCGCTATCTCACGGCGCTCTACCTGCTGACGATCGCCGACATCCGCGGCACTTCGCCGAGGGTGTGGAACGCCTGGAAGGGCAAGCTGCTCGAGGACCTCTACCGGCTGAGTTCGCGCGTGCTGGGCGGGCGCATGCCCGACCCCGGCGCCGAGATCGAGGCCCGCAAGCGCGAGGCGCTGGTGCAGCTGGCGCTGCACGCCGAGCCCCTGCACGCGCACAAGGCGCTGTGGGAGACGCTCGACGTCGGCTACTTCATGCGCCACGACGCCAACGAGATCGCCTGGCACGCCAAGCAGCTGTCGCGCCATGTGCCTCATGCCGGCGTGCCGATCGATCCGCACACGCCGCCGATCGTGCGGGCCCGGCTGTCGCCGGTCGGCGAAGGCCTGCAGGTGGTGGTCTACACGCCCGACCAGGCCGACCTGTTCGTGCGCATCTGCGGCTACTTCGACCAGTCGTCCTTCAGCATCCTGGACGCCAAGGTCCACACGACGAGCAACGGCTTCGCGCTCGACACCTTCCAGGTCGTGACCACCTTCATTCCGGAGCACTACCGCGACCTGATCAGCATGGTCGAGACCGGCCTGGCCAAGACCCTCAGGGAGGCCGGCCCGCTGCCGGCGCCGAGCAAGGGCCGGGTCTCGCGCCGGGTGCGCAGCTTCCCGATCAAGCCGCGCATCAGCCTGCTGCCCGACGAGAAGGCGCAGCGCTGGCTGCTCAGCATCTCGGCCAGCGACCGCGCGGGACTGCTTTACTCGGTCGCCCGGGTGCTGGCGCGCCACCACCTGAACCTGCAGCTGGCCAAGGTCACGACCCTGGGCGAGCGGGTCGAGGACACCTTCCTGATCAGCGGGCCCGAGCTCCAGGGCCAGCGGGCCCAGCTGGCGATCGAGACCGAGCTGCTCGAGGCCCTGGCGGCCTGAGGAGCCGGGCTTGGAAGCGACGCCGCTGCGCCTGCACCCCGGCGACGACCTGCGCGGCGCGCTCGATGCGGCGCTGGCCGCGCGGGGCTGCACGGCCGCGTTCGTGCTCTCGGGGATCGGCAGCCTGGGTGCGGCGCGCCTGCGCTACGCCGGCATCGAGACACCCGAGACCCTGGCGGGCAACCTGGAAATCCTCACGCTGGCAGGCACCCTGTCGCCCACCGGCTCGCACCTGCACATGAGCGTGTCGGATGCCGAAGGCCGGGTGCGCGGGGGCCACGTGGCGCCGGGCTGCGTGGTGCGCACGACCGCCGAGCTGCTGGTGGCATGGCTGCCGGCGTGGCAGTTCGCCCGCGAGGTCGACCCTGCGACCGGGTTTGCCGAGTTGGCGATCCGCAAGGCCTGAAGGCGACGATTCAACCGTGCCCGCTCGACAGCCGCCGCTCCAGCCATCCGCTGTAGCGCGACAGCCCGAAGCACAGCACCCAGTACACCGCGGCGATGAACAGGTAGCCCTCGAGATAGAACGGCCGCCAGGTCGGGTCGCCGCCCAGCGCCAGGCCGAGCGCTCCGGTCAGCTCGAACAGGCCGACCACGGTGACCAGCGAGGTGTCCTTCAAGGTGCCGACCACGTTGTTGGTCAGGGCCGGCACCACCAGCCGCAGCGCCTGCGGCAGCACGATGTCGCGCTGCACCGGCCAGCGGCCGAAGCCGAGCGCCATCGCGGCGTCGACCTGGCCGCGCGGCACCGCCTGCAGTCCGCCGCGGATGATCTCGGCCAGGTAGGCGGCGACGAACAGTGACAGGCCGGCCAGCACCCGCACCAGCACGTCGGGCTGCCAGCCCGCCGGCCACAGCAGCGGCAGCAGGAACGACGCCATGAAGAGCACCGAGATCAGCGGCACGCCGCGCACCAGTTCGATGTAGGTGGCGCAGAGGGTGCGGATCAGCGGCCACTCCGAGCGCCGGCCGAGCGCGAGCAGCAGCGCCAGCGGAAAGGCCAGCGCCAGGCCGACCACCGCCAGCCCGATGGTGAGCGGCAGGCCGCCCCAGCGGTTGGTCGCCACCGCCGCCAGGCCCGCCACGCCGCCGCGCATCAGCAGCACGAACGCGCTCAGCGACAGCAGCCACAGCGGCAGCAGCCACCAGCGCCAGCTGCGCGGCCAGGCGCTCAGCAGCGTGGTCAGCGACAGCAGCGTGACCGCCAGCGCCGGCCGCCACTGGTCTTCGTAGGGGTAGCGGCCGAACAGGATCGGCCGCCACTTCTCGGCGACCACGCCCCAGCAGGCGCCGTGGGGCACGGCCCGGCAGGCCTGCGCATCCGGACGGAACACGGCCTGCAGCACCGCCCATTCGAAGGCATGCAACCCCGCCCAGGAAAACAGCAGCAGCAGCGCCAGCGTGAAGGCGGTGCGCAGCGGCGAGCCCCACAGCTCCTTGCGCCACGCGATCGGGCGGGGGCTCATCGCCAGCCCCTCAGCGCGACGCGCGCGTTGTAGCGGTTCATGGCCCAGGAGATCAGCAGCGAGAGCCCGAGGTACACCGCCATGATCACCGCGATGCACTCGAAGGCGCGGCCGGTCGAGTTGAGCGAGGTGTTGGCGATCGAGACCAGTTCCGGATAGCCGACCGCCACCGCCAGCGAGGAGTTCTTGGTCAGGCTCAGCAGCTGGTTGGTGAGGGCCGGCACGATCACGCGCAGCGCCTGCGGGAGCACCACGATGCGCAGCTGCTGCCACCCGGTCAGGCCCAGGGCCTGGGCGGCCAGCTTCTGGCCCCGCGCGACCGAGGCGATGCCGGCGCGCACGATCTCGGCGACGAAGGAGGCGGTGTAGAGCGCCAGCGCGGTCACCACCGCCAGGTATTCGGGGCTCAGCGCCGCGCCGCCGCTGACGTTGAAGCTGCCGCGCTCGGGCCATTCGAGGTGGCTGGGCCAGAAGGCGCCCTCCTCCCGCACCGGCCAGGGCAGCGACAGCCCGCCCTTGCTGAGCCAGACATCGGGCAGCAGTTCGAGCGGCTCGGTGGAATCCGGCAGCAGCTGCGTGAGCGCGAAGTACAGCATCAGCAACTGCACCAGCAGCGGCACGTTGCGGATCGTCTCGACGTAGGCGCCGCAGAGCCCGCGCACCAGCACGTGAGGCGCCAGCCGGCCGATGCCGATCAAGGTGCCGAGCACGACCGCGATCAGCGCTGCCGGCACGGCGGCCCGCACCGTGTTGATCAAGCCGGCCAGGAAGGCGCGCCAGAACGGCTGGCCGGCGTCGAAGTCGAGCCAGCCCTCGGAGATCTCGAAACCCGCCGGCTGCAGCAGGAAGTCGAAGCCCGAGTGCACGCCGCGGCTGCGCAGCACCTCGAGCGCATGCTGGACCAGCCAGAAGACGCCGAACGCGATCGCCGCGATCAGCAGGGCCTGCAGGGCCCAGGCGAGCCAGACGGCACGGCGCCGCCCGGGCGGCCGTGCAGGACTCAAGAGGCGACCTTCGCGCCCCGCCCTGCGGCGCGCGCTGGGTGGGAAGCGGCCCGGCGCCCGCTCATCGCACCGGCAATCCGTACATCAGCCCGCCCTTGTTCCAGAGGTTGTTCGAGCCGCGCGGCAGCTTCAGCACCGACTTCGGGCCGACGTTGCGCTCGAACATCTCGCCGTAGTTGCCGACCGCCTTGATCGCCCGGTAGGACCAGTCCTTGTCGAGGCCCAGCAGCTTGCCGAGGTCGTCGCCGCTGCCGACCAGGCGCTGCTGCGCCGGGTCCTTGCTGGAGGCCTTGAGCTCGTCGATGTTGGCCTGGGTGATGCCGGATTCCTCGGCCTCGATCAGCGCGTTGGGCACCCACTTGGCGATCGCGAACCACTCGTCGTCGCCGCGGCGCACCAGCGGCGCCAGCGGCTCCTTGGAGATCAGCTCGGGCAGGATCACGTAGTCGTCGGGGTTCGGCGCTTCCTTGTTGCGCAGGCCGGCGAGCGCCGAGGTGTCGGTGGTGAAGGCCTGGCAGCGGCCGGCGAAGAAGGCCTTGAACGAGGCCTCGAAGCTCTCGAACACGACCGTCTTGACCGGGATGTTCTGGGCCTTGAACCAGTCGGCGACGTTCTTCTCGTTGGTGGTGCCGGCCTGGGTGCAGATGGTGGCGTTCTTGAGCTGCTTGGCGCTCGTCACCTTGAGCTTCTTGGGCACCAGGAAACCCTGGCCGTCGTAGTAGGTGATGGTCGTGAAGTGAAAGCCCAGCGAGGCGTCGCGGGTCAGGGTCCAGGTGGTGTTGCGCGCCAGGATGTCGATCTCGCCGGCCTGCAGGGCCGAGAAGCGCTGCTGCGAATTGAGCGGTACGAACTCGACCTTCTTGCCGTCACCGAGCACGGCGGCGGCGATCGCGCGGCAGGTGTCGACGTCGAGACCGGACCAGTTGCCCTGGGTGTCGGGCGCCGAGAAGCCGGCCACGCCGTTGGTCACGCCGCACTTGACGGTGCCGCGCTGCTTGACGGCGTCCAGCGTCTTGCCGGCGAACGCCGGTGCGGCGGTGAAGGCCAGGGTGGCGGCGACAGCGGCGAGCGCCGGGCGGATGCGTGAATTCATGCGGTGGTCCTCTTCTCTTCGAAATGACGTCAGCCGGCAGTTTACGTGCGGTGCGCGGGGACTGGATCGCGGGCTCGTCAACGGAGGACAGCCACGCCAATTTGTGTGCAATCGAAACATTTGCAATATTTTAGAAACCTCATTAGAAAGCAGATGTCATTCGACGCCGCCGCGTCTCCTATCAGCAAGGAATTCGATATGAAGCAGTGCACTGGTGTTTGCTCGCGCCTTGCCAACGCCACGGCCATTGCCGCCTGTTTCTTCACCACGGCAGCGAGCGCGGCGGGCGGCTCGATCACCTTCGCCGGCGCGATCGTTCCTTCGTCGTACGGCGTCGTCGTTTCGACCGCCGCCTCTGACGGCGGCGGCTTCACGGCCCGCGGGACCGAGCTGCGATTCGTTGCATCGCCATCCGACCGCAAGAGCGCCGAGGTGCGCGTCGAACGGCCGGACCGCGAACCCATTCCGATCCGCTGCGGCACCGGGATGCGACCCGCCTCCGGCCACGGCTGCCTGCTGGGCGACCAGGGCGGCAGCCTGACGATGGCGCCGCCAGCCGGCCAACCCGCGGTCGCCGTGGTGATCACGACGTACCACTGACGGCGCCCCGACCGCGGGCGCCCGGTCCTACGGGCAGTCGATGGCGAAGATGATCGCGCCGTTGGCCTCGCCGGGCGTCACGGCCGGATCGGTCTGCAGGTAGCGCGCGGCCAGCGGGCACGGCCTCGACGAACCGCCGGTTGTCTTTCGCAGTCGCGACGCCATCGCTGGCCGAACCAGAAATTGACCCCAAGCGGGACCTCGATGCGACAACCCGGTGCGAGATCGACCACAATCGCGCCTGTTTTTAGCAACGAAAGGTTTTTCACATGATCCGTTCCGACGACACCGGCAAGCTCATCCTGCGCCTGGCCCTGGGCATCCTGATCCTGCTTCACGGCATCGCGAAGCTCAGCAACGGCGTAGGCTTCGTCGAGGGCATGCTGACGTCGCATGGCCTGCCGGGCGCCCTCGCCTACCTGGTCTACGTGGGCGAATTGCTGGCGCCGGTGCTGCTGATCATCGGCGTCTACACGCGTCCGGCGGCCTGGATCACGGTCATCAACATGCTGGTCGCGATCTGGCTGGTCCATCTCAAGGACCTGGCGGTCATCGGCAAGTCGGGCGGCTGGGCGCTCGAGCTGCAGGGCATGTTCCTGTTCGCCGCGCTGGCGGTGGCCTTCCTGGGCGCCGGCCGCTTCAGCCTGGGCGGCACCAGCGGACGACTGAACTGATCAGTCGTCCTCGCCCGCATCGAGGCCCGGAAACAGGACCTCGGTGAAGCCGAAGCGCGAGAAGTCGCGCACCCGCATCGGGTACAGAACGCCCAGCAGGTGGTCGACCTCGTGCTGGACGACGCGGGCGTGGAAACCGCTCACCGTTCGATCGATCGGGTCGCCGTACGGATCGAAGCCGGTGTAGCGGACGCTGGCGAAGCGCGGCACCACGCCGCGCAGGCCCGGCACCGACAGGCAGCCCTCCCAGCCTTCTTCCTCCTGGTCCCCGATCGGCGTGACGATCGGGTTCACCAGCACCGTGCGCGGGACGATGGGCGCATCCGGATAGCGCGGGTTGACGGTGTCGGTGCCGAAGATGACGAGCTGCTGGTCGACCCCGATCTGCGGCGCCGCGAGCCCGGCGCCATTGACCGAATGCATGGTCTCGAACATGTCGCGCACCAGCAGGTGCAGCTCGTCGGTGTCGAAGGCGGCGACCGGCTGCGCCTTGCGCAGCAGCCGGGGGTCGCCCATCTTGAGGATTTCGCGGATGGCCATGCGCGATTATCGCGGCGGCCTAGCGTCGTCCGTAGGACCTGCCGTTGTATCCGGGACGTCCGTAATACCCGGGCCGACCGTAGTACCCCGGGTGGCCGTAGTAGCCGCCACGTCCGTAGTAGCCGGGCCAGCCCGGATAGCGGTAGCCGCCGTAGTAGCCGCCCCAGCCGTAGTAGCCGGTGGCCCCGACGTAGACCGACGGCGCCACCACGACCGGGTCGACGTAGTAGGGATAGGCCGCGCCCGCATAGTACGGGCCGGGCGCCACGCAGCCGCCGAGCAAGGCGGCGCCCCCCACGGCGATGGCGGCCGACACAGAACGAATTCGCTTCATCCGGACCTCCTGGGTCATCCTCGTTTCAACGGCCGGCGCGCCCGCCTGTTGACCGGGAAAACGCAACAACCTCAGGATGGTCCCTGGGCGAGGATCTCCAGCATCTGCGCTTCGTCGATCACGGTCACGCCGAGGTCGCGCGCCTTGTCCAGCTTGCTGCCGGCCTCGTCGCCGGCCACCAGGTAGTCGGTCTTCTTGCTGACCGAGCCCGCCACCTTGGCGCCCGCCTCTTCGAGTTTGTCCTTCGCCTCGTCGCGGCCGAGCGTAGGAAGCGTGCCGGTGATGACGAAAGTCTTTCCCGCCAGCGGCCTGGGCGCGCGGGCGGCGGGTTCGCTCTCTTCCCAATGGACGCCGCAGGCGCGCAGCTGCTCGACCACCTCGCGGTTGTGCGGCTGGTCGAAGAAGGTGCGCAGGCTGGTCGCGACCACCGGTCCGACGTCGTTGACTTCCAGCAGTTGCGCCTCGCTCGCGTCCATGATGGCATCCAGCTGGCCGAAATGCTTCGCCAGGTCCTTGGCCGTGCTTTCGCCCACGTGCCGGATGCCGAGCCCGAACAGGAAGCGCGGCAGCGTGGTCTTCTTCGAAGCCTCCAGCGCCGCGACGATGTTGTTGGCCGACTTGTCGGCCATCCGGTCCAGGCCGGCCAGGGTCGTGAAGCCCAGCTTGTAGAGGTCGGGCAGCGTGCGGATCAGCTCGGCATCGACCAGCTGCTCGACCAGCTTGTCGCCCAGGCCCTCGATGTCGAGCGCGCGCCGGGCCGCGAAATGCAGGATCGCCTCCTTGCGCTGGGCGCCGCAGAACAGGCCCCCGGTGCAGCGGTAGTCGACCTCGCCCTCCTCGCGCAGCGCGTCCGAACCGCAGACCGGGCACTGGTGCGGCATCGTGAACACCGGGCCGCGCTGGTCGTCGGGCCGGGCCGCGCTCTCCGGCAGCACGCCGACCACCTCGGGGATCACGTCGCCGGCGCGCCGGACGATCACGGTGTCACCCACGCGCACGTCCTTGCGCCGGGTCTCGTCCTCGTTGTGCAGGGTGGCGTTGGTCACGGTCACGCCGCCGACGAACACCGGCGCCAGCTTGGCCACCGGCGTGAGCTTGCCGGTGCGCCCGACCTGGATCTCGATCGCCAGCACCTCGGTGAGCTGCTCCTGCGCCGGGTACTTGTGGGCGACCGCCCAGCGCGGCTCGCGCGAGACGAAGCCGAGCTGCCGCTGCAGCGCCACGCTGTCGACCTTGTAGACCACGCCGTCGATGTCGTAGGGCAGCGCGTCGCGCTGGCGGCCGATGGTCTCGTGGAAGGCGATCAGCTCGATGGCGCCGCGGGCGCGCGCGGTCTGCGCCGCCACCGGGAAGCCCCAGGCACTGAACTGCTGCAGCCAGTCGAACTGAGTCGGACAGTCCGGCCCGCCCTGCTCGGGCGGCGTCACCTCGCCCAGGCCGTAGGCGAAGAAGCTCAGCGGCCGCTGGGCCGCGATCGCCGGATCGAGCTGGCGCACCGCGCCGGCCGCCGCGTTGCGCGGATTGACGAAGACCTTCTCGTTCTTCTGGCCGCCCGCGATCTTCTCGCGCTGGCGCTCGTTGAGCGCGTCGAAGTCGTCGCGCCGCATGTACACCTCGCCGCGGACCTCGACCACCGGCGGAATGGCCGACGCGTCGCCCTGCAGGCGCAGCGGGATCTGCTGCACCGTGCGGATGTTCTGGGTCACTTCCTCGCCGATCTCGCCGTCGCCGCGGGTCGCCGCCTGCACCAGCACGCCGTGCTCGTAGCGCAGGTTCAGCGCCAGGCCATCGAACTTGAGTTCGCAGACGTATTCGACCTGCGGCCCGTCCTCGGCCAGGCCGAGCTCCTTGCGGACCCGGGCATCGAAGGCACTGGCACCGGCCGGCGTGATGTCGGTCTCGGTGCGGATCGACAGCATCGGCACCCGGTGGCGCACCTTGGCGAAGCCGTCCAGCGGCTTGCCGCCGACGCGCTGGGTCGGCGAATCGGGCGTGCGCAGTTCGGGATGCTCGGCCTCCAGCGCCTGCAGCCGCTGGAACAGCCGGTCGTACTCGGCGTCCGGCAGTTCGGGCGCGTCGAGCACGTAGTAGAGATGGGCATGGCGGTGCAGTTGCCCGCTGAGCGCAGCGGCTTCCTTCACCGCGTCTTCACGCGTCGTCATGAACGTCTCCGGCTAGCTGAACAAGCGCCGCGCCAGCGGTGAGCCAGCCGACAGGTCGCGCGCGTCGAGCGTGTCGTAGAGCTGCTCGAGGTCGACGCCGATGGCATCCATGGTCTCGTCGCGCAAGGGCTGGCCGTCGCTGTCGGTGACCACGCCGTCCATCTCGCGCGCCAGTGCGGCGGCCGATTCGCGCATGCGCTCGAAGGGGCGCTCCGTGCGGTCGACCTGCGGCACGTCGAGGCTCAGGGTGAGCTCGCGGATCGCCGACTGCGCCGGGTCGTCGGCCAGCGCGGCCTGGGTATCGAAGGACAGCCCGAGGATCGGCGGCAGCCCCTGCTCGCCCGCCGGCAGCACCATCCGCCCGGGGATGATGCCGGCCACGAAGCCGAGGCGGGAGGCGTTCTGCTGCACGTAGCCGGGGCTCCAGGCTGCGTGGCGCGCGCGCAGCACGAAGCCGAGCTGGGCATCGTGCGAACTGGCGAACTGGTCGAGCTCGCGCGCCCGCGCCACCTCGTCGAGCATCTCGGGAAACTCGGGCGCGCCGTTGAGGGCGTCGGCAAAGGCCTGGGCCTTGACCACGAACTCGGAGTATTCGATTTCGTTGAGCGCGCCGGTCCGGTTGGCCATCTGCACGCCGACCTGGAAGGCGCCATAGCGCTGGCCGGCCACCGCCGGCTCCCACTCGCCGGTGAACTCGTTGAGGCCCTCGACCGCCACCGGCTTGCTGCCGGCGCGCCGGGTCGCCGGCATGGCGGCGATCGCGGCGTCGCCGGAGGCCAGGCCGTCGAGCGACACCGGGGCGATGACGTCGATCAGCGGGTCGAGGCCGCCGCGGCGCTCGGCCGACGGCACCGCCAGCGCGCTCGGCGCCGGCAGGTCGGGATCGAACAGCGGCTCGTGCCGCTCGTTGCCGGAAACCTGGTGCGGATCGACATGCAGCACGGGCTCGAGTTCGCCCTGGGGGGCGGCCTCGGGCGCGGCCGGCTCGCTGTCGGGGGCGTCGGGCTGCTTCGGCGCATTGCGGCGCGACATCCACGTGTTGTAGCCGACCACGGTGGCGAGAACCAGTCCGCCGAGGATGGCGAGGGCGACGGTGAGATTGCTCATGGGCCGCGGGTGCTCAGGCGGCTTCGACCATCGATACGGCCGACTCCATGTCGACCGCCACGATGCGCGAAACGCCCTGCTCCTGCATGGTCACGCCGATCAGCTGTTCGGCCATTTCCATGGCGATCTTGTTGTGGCTGATGAAAAGGAACTGGGTTTCTCGGCTCATGGCTGTGACGAGTTTGGCATAGCGTTCGGTGTTGGCGTCGTCCAGCGGCGCGTCCACTTCGTCCAGCAGGCAGAACGGCGCCGGGTTCAGCTGGAAGATCGCGAACACCAGCGCGATCGCCGTGAGCGCCTTCTCGCCGCCCGACAGCAGGTGGATGGTCTGGTTCTTCTTGCCCGGCGGCTGGGCCATGACCTGGACGCCGGAGTCGAGGATTTCGTCGCCGGTCATCATGAGCTTGGCGTTGCCGCCGCCGAACAGCTCCGGGAACATCCGGCTGAAGTGCTCGTTGACGATCTTGAAGGTGCCGCCCAGCAGGTCGCGGGTCTCGGCGTCGATCTTGCGGATCGCGTCCTCGAGCGTGCCGATGGCCTCGTTCAGGTCGGCCGACTGGGCATCGAGGAAGGTCTTGCGCTCGCTGGCGACGGCCAGTTCCTCGAGCGCGGCCAAGTTGACCGCGCCGAGCGCGGCCACTTCGCGATTGAGCCGGTCGATCTCGCTTTGCAGTCCGGTGAGCCGGACCTTGTCGGTCTCGATCGACAGCGCGATCGCCTCCAGGTCGGCCTCGGCATCGGCCAGCAGCTGCTGGTACTGCTCGAAGCCCAGCCGCGCGGCCTGCTCCTTGAGCTGGAAATCGGTGATGCGCTGGCGCAGCGGGTCGAGCTCGCGCTCGAGCTGCAGCCGGCGTTCGTCGCTGGCGCGCAGCTTGATCGTCAGGTCGTCGTACTGGCTGCGCGAGGCGCCGAGCGCGGTTTCGCGTTCGAGCTTGAGCGACAGCGCGTCCTGCAGCCCGGCCTGGGCGGCCGCGTCGGACAGGCGGCCGAGCTCGGCGCGCGCGCGTTCGTCTTCGTCGGTCAGGGCGACGACCTGCTGGTTGGCCGTCTCGATCGCGCGGCTCAGCTCGCCGCGGCGCGCTTCGAGGGTGCGCTGCGCGAAGGTGGCTTCCTGCGCCTGGCGCTCGAGGCTGCGATGCTGTTCGCGGCTGGCCGTGAGCGCACGGCCGGCCTCGATGACCTTTTCATCGAGCTGCGCATGGCGTTCCTGGCTGTCGGCGAGCTGCATGTCGAGCTCTTCGAAGCGCGACTCGGCGGCGATGCGCTTTTCCTGCAGCTCTTCGAGCTGGGCCGTCACCTCGCCCAGGTCATTCGCCAGCTGTTCACTGCGGGCCCGCGTCTGCTCGGCCAGTTGCGACAGGCGCAGCGTCTCGACCTGCAGCGCATGCGCCTGCGACTGGGTCTCGGCCGCTTCGCGGCGCGCCGCGACCAGGCGCTGGGCGGCGTCGCCGTAGGCCGCCTCGGCACGGGCCAGCGCAGTGCGCGATTCGTCGGCGATCAGGGTCTGGGCGCGCAGCTGGCGCTCCAGGTTTTCCATTTCCTGCTGGCGCGCCAGCAGGCCGGCCTGCTCCGAATCCTGGGCATAGAAACTGACGCTGTGGGCCGTGACCGCATGGCCGCTCTGGATGTAGATCACCTCGCCGGGCTGCAGCTTGTCGCGCTGCGCCAGCGCCTCTTCCAGGCTGGCGGCCGTGAAGCAGCCATGCAGCCATTCGGCCAGCAGCGCCTGCTGGCCGGCGTCGGCCAGGCGCAGCAGGTCCGACAGCCGCGGCAGGGTCGACGCGCCGGGCGGCAGGCCCGCCAGCGGCGGCGAATA
Organism: Variovorax davisae; assembly: GCF_030316845.1. GTDB lineage: Bacteria > Pseudomonadota > Gammaproteobacteria > Burkholderiales > Burkholderiaceae_C > Variovorax > Variovorax davisae. The sequence continues at coordinate 164,917 of NZ_JASZYS010000012.1, read as the reverse complement.
GAAGGCCAGCTTGGCCGGCGGCGCATCGCCGGCGAAGGCGCGGACCATGTCGAGGCGGCTGACTTCGAGTGCGCCCAGGCGCTCGCGCAAGGCCGATTCGAGCGCGTCTTCCCAGCCGCGCTCGATGTGGATGCGGCTCCACAGGCCCTGCAGGCTTTCGAGCCCGTGCCTGGCGAGCCAGGGCGCGAGCTTGCCGTCGGTCTTGACCTTTTCCTGCAAGGCCTTGAGCGCTTCCAGCCGCGCCGACAGGTCGGCGTGGCGCGCCCCTTCGGCGTTGACCGCCTGCTGCCGCGTGCGCCGGTCGTCGTCGAGTTGCGGCACGGCTTCCTGCAGCTCCTGCAGGCGCGCATCGGATTCGGCGGCCGCCTCCTGGGCGGCGGCCAGCTGCTCCTGCTGGTCGCGCAGCCTCGCCTCGTCGGGCGCCGCGAGCGCGTTCTGGTCGGTGCGCAGCCGCTCGGCGCGCAGGTTGAGCTGGCGGCTCTGGTCCTCGATGTTGCGCTGGTCGGCGGCCAGCACCTGGATCTGCTGCTGCACCTGCACCACCGTCGCGCGCTGGGCGTTGGCCTCGTTCTGGGCCCGCTGCTGGGCGTCCTCGAGCTCGGGCATGCGGGCGTCGTGCTCCTCGAGCTGGGCGGCCAGCAGTTCGGCCTGCTCCTCGGCGTTCACGCCCTGGCCGGCCAGGGTCTCGATCTCGGCCTCGGCGTCTTCGCGCCGCGTGCCCCATTGCCCCATCTGCTCGCGCAGCTGCACCAGCCGCTGTTCGACCCGCTGGCGGCCCTCGACCACGAAGCGGATCTCGCCTTCGAGCCGGCCGACCTCGGCGCTGGCTTCGTAGAGCTTGCCCTGGGCCTGGTTGACCTGGTCGCCGGCGGCGTAGTGGGCCTGGCGCACGGTTTCGAGCTCGGCCTCGATGTGGCGCAGGTCGGCGGTGCGCGATTCGAGGTCGTTGATGGCGCGCTCGGCGTCGGCCTTGACCTTGGCTTGGTCGGCCTCGCTCTCGGTGCGCTTCAGGAACCACAGCTGGTGCTGCTTGCGGGTGGCGTCGCCGGTCAGCTGGTTGTAGCGCGCCGCCACCTCGGCCTGCTTCTCGAGCCGCTCGAGGTTGCTGTTGAGTTCGCGCAGGATGTCCTCGACCCGCGTCAGGTTCTCGCGCGTGTCGCCTAGCCGGTTCTCGGTCTCGCGGCGGCGTTCCTTGTACTTCGAGACGCCGGCGGCCTCTTCGAGGAACAGGCGCAGCTCCTCGGGCTTGGATTCGATGATCCGGCTGATCGTGCCCTGGCCGATGATCGCGTAGGCGCGCGGCCCCAGGCCGGTGCCGAGGAACACGTCCTGCACGTCGCGCCGGCGCACCGGCTGGTTGTTGATGTAGTAGCTCGAATTGCCGTCGCGCGTCAGCACCCGCTTGACCGCGATCTCGGCGAACTGCGCCCACTGGCCGCCGGCGCGGTGGTCGGCGTTGTCGAACACCAGTTCGACGCTGGAGCGGCTGGCCTGCTTGCGGGTGGTGGTGCCGTTGAAGATCACGTCCTGCATCGACTCGCCGCGCAGCTCGGAGGCGCGCGATTCGCCGAGCACCCAGCGCACGGCATCCATGATGTTCGACTTGCCGCAGCCGTTGGGACCGACCACCCCGACCAGCTGGCCGGGAAGCAGGAAGTTGGTGGGTTCGGCGAAGGACTTGAAGCCCGAGAGCTTGATGGAATTGAGACGCACGTCAGGTCGGCCCTAAGCCAGTTGTTTTGCCAAGGTGGGGTGCCAAGGTGTTGATTTGTAAGCAGATTCCGGCGGCTGGCACGCCCAGGCCAGGCCGCCACCTGAGGCGAGGATGATAACGTGCGGACCATGCGCGTTTCCCCTCTTTCCCCCTGCCTGGACCGCCGCGCGTGGCTCATCGGCGGCGGTGCGGCGGCGGCCCTGGCCCTCGCCGCTTGCGGCTCCACCCAGCGCGCCGAACCCTATGCCGGCAACGAATGGCTCCAGAGCGGTGCCAACCGCATCGCCAACCTCGCCTTGCGCGACAACCTGCAGTCGGTGCGGCGCGTGCAGCTGTCGCTCTACCGCCGCAATCCGCGCGAATGGCGCAAGTGGTGCGGCAGCGCCGACGAGGCGATCCAGCGTACCTGGGACGCGATCTCGAACAACGCGGCGCTGCCCCAGCTGCAAGGCGCCTACGGCATCGACGCCATCCGCCTGGCCTTCGAGACCGCGCCCAAGCCCTTCGAAGGCGACCGGGTCGCGGCGCTGGTGGTCGGCTGGGCGGCGCTGCTCAAGCAGGCCAATGGCGACACCTGGGAGCAGAACATGCTCGATGGCGTCAGCGCCGAGAACAGCTTCCGGGCGGCGCGCAACTTCGAGATCTCGCTCTGGCTGATCGGCTCGAAGACCGGCCCCGATGGACAGCCGCTGCTGCTGGCCACCGAGATCAGCGAACGCGGGCGCAACCTGCTGGTCGACCGCGAGCTGTCCAAGGTGGTCGCGCGGCTGGATCTGCTGGCGGCGCAGGCCGACGAGAAGTACCGGCGCGCGGCGCTCGACTTCAGCCAGAACTGGTTCCTGGGGAGCCTGGGGCCGCTCCTGTCGATGGTGCCGAAGTAGCTCGCCGAGTCGGGAACGGGCTCACGCCGAAGCTCATGGCGCGATCCTTGCGGGCGCCGCACCTAGAATGAATCGCAGTTTTCTTCCCACTCTCGCAGGAACCTCATGAGCTCCATCAATTTCATCGGCGGCGAAAAGGGCGGTGTCGGCAAGTCGGTCACGGCGCGAGTGCTGGCGCAGTATTTCATCGACCACAGCCGGCCTTTCGTGGGCTTCGACACGGACCGTTCGCACAGCTCTTTCACCCGTTTCTACGAGGGCTTCGCCTCGCCGGTGGTGGTGGACAGCTTCGAAGGCCTCGACACGGTGGTCAACGGCTTCGAAACCAATCCGCAGCAAAGCGTGATCGTCGACCTGGCGGCCCAGACGCTGGCGCCGCTGTCGCGCTGGATCAAGGAGTCGGACCTGTTCGACGTCTTCGCCGAACTCGGGGTGGCGGTCAACTTCTGGCATGTGCTGGACGACGGCAAGGATTCCAGCGACCTGCTCGGCACCTTGATCGACACCTTCGGCGACCGGCCGAACTACATCGTCGTGCAGAACTACGGGCGCGGCAACGACTTCGGCCTGCTGCTCGGATCGCAGTCGCTCAGCAAGGCCACGGCGCACGGCGCCCGCGTGATCGCCCTGCCCCGGCTGCACGACGCCAGCATGCGCAAGATCGATGCCCGCAACACCAGCTTCTGGAAGGCGGTCAACGACCGCGAAGGCCCGCACGCGCTCGGGCTGCTAGAGCGCCAGCGCGTGAAGACCTGGCTGGCGACGGCCTACGCGGCCTTCGACACCCTGCCGCTATAGAAGGCTCAGCGGGCGGTCTTGAGCGCGGGCCGGATCGGCGGCCGGCGGAACGAGCGCGCCAGCAGCACCAGCAGCGCCAGCCCGAACCCCGTGAAGGCGATGAACGACCAGTTGGCGATCGACAGGCCGAGGAAGGTCCAGTCGATCTGCGAGCAGTCGCCGGCGCCACGGAAGATCATCGGCAGCGCCCGCTGCAGCGGGAAGGTCTCGATCATTCCGTAAATGTCGCGCCCGCACGAAACCACCTCGGGCGGATACCACTGCAGCCAGCTCTGGCTCGCCGCCGTGTAGGCGCCGCCCACGGCCACGACCAGGGCCGTCAGGAGGGTGGCGATGCGCAAGGCCTTGCTGCCGCTGGCCGCCCCGATGCCGGTGAACACCGCCACCAGCACCAGCGCATAGCGCTGCACGACGCACATCGGGCACGGCTCGAGGCCCACCACATGCTGCAGGTACATGCCGAAGGCCAGCATCGCGATGCAGGCCAGGCAGATCAGCGCCAAGGCGCGCCGTGGCGCGCCGAAATACCAGTCGAACAACTTCAAGGTGAAACCCAATCCTCTACGAACACCCTGGCCTTGCGCGGCGTGGCGACCACCTTGTCGCCCTCGCGGAGGCCGAGGTCCCGGAACTGTTGCGCAGGGAGTTGCGCCTCGATGATGGTTCCGGAGCCCGGATTATCTGGATTCGATTCGACCGGTTCGAGTTCCAGCCGCGCGATCGGTCCGACCACGATGGCACGGCTCAGGGTCGCGACGATGCCGCTGGCACCAGGCGCATAGCGCGCCACGTCGAGGTCGTGCGGCCGCACATAGGCCAGCGCCTTGCCGTCGCGCAAGCCCTGCTGGTCGCGGGTGTCGAGCCGGATGCCCTCGACCTGCACCTCGCCCTCGAGCGATCGGCCATGGAACAGGTTGACGTCGCCCAGGAAGCCGTAGACGAAGGGGCTCGCCGGGTGGTCCCACACCTGCTGGGGCGAGCCGACCTGCTCGATGCGGCCGCTGTTCATCAGCACCACGCGGTCGGCCACTTCGAGCGCTTCTTCCTGGTCGTGGGTGACGAAGATGCTGGTCACGTGCAGTTCGTCGTGCAGCCGGCGCAGCCAGCGGCGCAGTTCCTTGCGCACCTTGGCATCGAGCGCGCCGAAGGGCTCGTCGAGCAGCAGCACCTTGGGCTCGACCGCCAGCGCCCGGGCCAGTGCGATGCGCTGGCGCTGGCCGCCCGACAGCTGGGCCGGATAGCGGTCGGCCAGCCAGTCGAGCTGCACCAGCTTGAGCAGGTCGTGCACCTTGGTCTTGATCTGCGCCTCGCTCGGGCGCAGCCCGCGCGGCTTGACCCGCAGGCCGAAGGCGACGTTCTCGAACACCGTCATGTGGCGGAACAGCGCGTAGTGCTGGAACACGAAGCCGACCTGGCGCTCGCGCACATGGACGTCGGTGGTGTCCTCGCCCGCGAACAGGATGCTGCCGGCGCCGGCGGTTTCCAGGCCCGCGATGATGCGCAGCAAGGTGGTCTTGCCGCAGCCCGAGGGCCCCAGCAGCGCGACCAGTTCGCCCGAGGCCACGTCCAGGCTGACATCGCGCAGGGCGTGGAAGTCGCCGAATTGCTTGCTGACGTTTCTGATTTCGATGCTCATGATTTCTCTCTTTCAGCTCGCTGGCGTCGGGCGCTCGGGCGGAAGCTCCGCGATCGCCTTCATCTCGCGCTCGTGGCGCCATTCGATGACCGACTTGATCACCAGCGTGACCAGCGCCAGGATGGCCAGCAAGGAAGCCACCGCGAAGGCGGCCACCGACTGGTATTCGTTGTAGAGCACTTCGACGTGCAGCGGCATGGTGTTGGTCTGGCCGCGGATGTGGCCCGAGACCACCGACACCGCGCCGAACTCGCCCATCGCCCGGGCATTGCACAGGATCACGCCGTACAGCAGGCCCCACTTGATGTTCGGCAAGGTGACGCGCCAGAAGGTCTGCCAGCCGGTGGCGCCGAGCACGATCGCGGCCTGCTCCTCGTCGGTGCCCTGGGCCTGCATCAGCGGGATCAGCTCGCGGGCGATGAACGGGAAGGTCACGAACACGGTCGCCAGCACGATGCCGGGGACGGCGAAGATGATCTTGATGTCGTGCGCCTGCAGCCAGGGACCGAACCAGCCCTGGGCGCCGAACACCAGCACGTAGATCAGGCCCGCCACCACCGGCGACACCGCGAACGGCAGGTCGACCAGCGTCGTCAGGACCGCCTTGCCGCGGAACTCGAACTTGGCGATGGCCCAGGCCGCGGCGACGCCGAAGACCAGGTTCAGCGGCACCGCGATGGCGGCCGTCAGCAGGGTCAGGCGGATCGCCGCCCAGGCATCGGGCTCCTTGAGCGCTTCGAGGTAGGCGCCGAAGCCCTTGCGCAGCGCCTCGGCCGCGACCGCGGCCAGCGGCAGCAGCAGGAACAGGAACATGAAGGCCAGCGCGATGCCGATCAGGGTGCGGCGGACCCAGGCCGACTCGGTGGTGCCGGCCTGCACGCGGCGGATGGTTTTCGAAGGTGCGCTCATGGCTCAAGCCTCCGACCGGCGACGCTTCCAGCCCTGCAGGCCGTTGATGACCAGCAGCAGCAGGAACGAGATCACCAGCATCACCAGCGCCACCGCGGTGGCGCCCGCGTAGTCGTACTGTTCGAGCTTGCCGATGATGATCAGCGGCGTGATCTCCGAGATCATCGGCATGTTGCCGGCGATGAAGATCACCGAGCCGTATTCGCCGATCGCGCGTGCGAAGGCCATCGCGAAGCCGGTCAGCAGCGCCGGCATGATCGACGGCAGGATCACCTTGGTGAAGGTCTGCAGCCGGGTCGCGCCGAGGCTGGTGGCGGCCTCTTCGAGTTCTTTCTCGGTGTCTTCGAGCACCGGCTGCACCGTGCGCACCACGAACGGCAGGCCGATGAAGATCAGCGCGATGACGACGCCGGCCGGCGTGAAGGCCAGCTTGATGCCGAGCGGCTCGAGGAACTGGCCGACCCAGCCGTTGCCGGCCAGCAGCGCGGTCAGCGAGATGCCGGCCACCGCGGTGGGCAGCGCGAACGGCAGGTCGACCAGCGCGTCGACGATGCGCTTGCCCGGAAACTTGTAGCGCACCAGCACCCAGGCCACGAGCAGGCCGAACACCAGGTTGACCAGCGCCGCGATCAGCGAGGCGCCGAAGGTCAGCCGGTACGAGGCCATCACGCGCGGCGCGGTCACCGCCACCCAGAACTGCTCCCAGCTCATGGTGAAGGTCTTGAAGACCAGCGCCGACAGCGGGATCAGCACGATCAGGCTCAGGTAGAGCACCGCATAGCCGAGCGTGAGGTGGAAGCCCGGCAGCACCCGGCGCGACACGCCACGGACCGCTCCAGACGCCAGCGGCGCTGCCGCGGACGACAGCGCCGATGTAGCAGCACCGCTCATTTACTTGGCGCCGGGCGTGTAGAGCTTGTCGAACTGGCCGCCGTCGTTGAAGTGCACCTTCTGCGCTTCGGACAGGCTGCCGAAGAGTTCCTGCACCGTGAACAGCTGCAGCGGCTTGAAGGTCGCGGCGTTCTTCTTGAGCACGGCCTCGGAGCGCGGGCGCAGCGCATGCTTGGCGGCGATCTCCTGTGCTTCTTCCGAATAGAGGTAGTCGAGGTAGGCCTTGGCCAGTTCGCCGGTGCCCTTCTTGTTGACCGTGCGCTCGACGACCGCGACCGGGTTCTCGGCCAGGATGCTGATCGACGGGTAGACCGCATCGACCTTGCCCGAGCCGAACTCGCGGTCGATCGACACCACCTCGGATTCGAAGGTGATCAGCACGTCGCCGATGTTGCGCTGCAGGAAGGCGGTGGTCGCATCGCGGCCGCCGCGCGCCAGGATCGGCACGTTCTTGAACAGCTTGCCGACGAACTCGGCCGCCTGGGCGTCGGTGCCGCCCTTCTTCTTCACGTAGCCCCAGGCCGCGAGGTAGGCGTAGCGGCCGTTGCCGCCGGTCTTCGGGTTGACGACCACCACCTGGACGCCGGGCTTGATCAGGTCGTCCCAGTCCTTGATGCCCTTCGGGTTGCCGTTGCGGGTCAGGAACAGCATCGTCGAGGTGGTCGGCGAGGCGTTGTACGGAAAGCGCTTGGGCCAGTCCTTGGCGACCACGCCGGCATTGGCCAGGAAGTCGATGTCGGTCGAGGTGTTCATGGTCACCACGTCGGCGTCGAGGCCGTCGGCCACCGCCCGCGCCTGGGCGCTGGAGCCGCCATGCGACTGGTCGATCTTGACTTCCTTGCCCGTGGTCTTCTTGTAGTTGGCGACGAAGGCGGCGTTGTAGTCCTTGTAGAACTCGCGCGCCACGTCGTACGACGCGTTGAGCAGGGTCTGGGCCGATGCGGCGCCGCTGGCGGCGAGCACCAGCGTGCCGATGAGGGTCTTGATTCTGGAGGTCATAGGGTTGCCAAGGGTTCTGGATTCTTGTGGCCGGCCATCAAGGCGGTCGGCTCGTCGGTCAGCGATTGGAGCAGCGCCAGGCCCAGGGGCCAGTCGCCGTGTCCGGATTCGATGTTGATGTGGCCGGCATTCTGCATCCGAACGAATTCGCTCCCCCAGGCCCGGGCATAGGCGCCGGCCAGCCGCACCGGGCAGAAGGGGTCGTTGCTGCTTGCCACCAGGATGCTGCGGTAGGGCAGCGGCGCGAACGGGACCGGGGCGAAATCGCTCAACACGGCGCGGCGCTCGGGGTCGGCGGGCGCCACCAGCAGCGCGCCCTGGATCCGCGCCGCGGCCGCCTCGGACAGGTGGGTGGTGGCGATGCAGCCCAGGCTGTGGGCGGCGATGATCACCGGGCCCGGGCTGTCGAGCACCAATTTCTCGAGCGTCGCCACCCAGGCGGCGCGGCTCGGCGTAACCCAGTCGTCCTGCACCACCCGCACCGCGCCCTGCATGCGCTCGGCCCACAGGCTCTGCCAATGGCCGGGGCCGGAATCGCGCCAGCCCGGCACGATGACGATGGTCGGTTTGCTCACGCGCGGTTGGCCTGCTCGTGCGCGGCGTCAGGCGCGGACACGGGGGAAGACGGCGGCGGTGTCGCCGAGGCGCGGGGTGGGCATGGTCGTTCTCTCTCAGGGTGGGAGCGCCATTGTCCGAACCATCGCTTCAACGACAAACGAATATCTAATTGTTTGAATATGGGTTTCTTGACATAAGCAGACTCATTCCGCCAGATGGTGCGGCTCCGCCCCGTCCAGGTTCTCGACCAGGAAGTCGATCAGGCGGCGCACCGCCGGCACCAGGGCGCGGCGGGCCGGGAACACGGCGTGGCAGATCCCGGGCGCCGGCCCCCAGCCCGGCAGCACCTCCACCAGCTTGCCGGCATTGATCTCCCGGCGGCACATGTAGTCCGGCATGACCGAGGCGCCGACCCCCTGCACCACCGCGAACTTGAGCGTCAGCAGGTCGTCGGCGACATAGCGCGGCGTGTGGGTGTGGACCACCACCTTGCCGCTCGGCCCTTCGAGCCGCCAGCTGGCCCGGCCTTCGCCGGTCGACATGGCGACGGTGTCGAGCCTGGCGAGGTCGGCCGGCAGCGCCACCGGGCCCTGGCGCCGCATCAACTCGGGACTGGCGACCAGCAGGCCGCGGCTGACGCCGAAATTCTTCGCCACCAGGGTCGCGCTGTCCTCGATCGCCGGGCGCACCCGCAGGGCCAGGTCGACGCCCTCCTCGACCGGATCGACCGGCCGGTTCAGCACCCGCATCTCGACCCGGACCTGCGGATGGCGCCGCATGAATTCCGGCAGCAGCGGCCCGACGCTGCTGTGGGCCAGCGTGACCGGGCAGGTGAGCCGCACCGTGCCGCTCGGCTCGGTCTGGATCTGGGCCACCGCCTCGGCCGCCGCCTGGGCGGCATCGCGCATCGCCGCGCAGTGCTTGAGGTAGATCTCGCCGGCCGGCGTCAGCGACAGGCGCCGGGTGCTGCGCTGCATCAGCTGGACGCCGAGCTGCGCCTCCAGGTCGGCCACCCGCCGCGACAGGCGGGACTTGGGCACGCCGAGGGCCCGGCTGGCGGCCGCGAAGCCGCCACGTTCGGCGACCTCGGCGAAAAACACCATGTCGTTCAGGTCTGGCATCGGCTCATTGTCCTATTGATGGAACGAACTAAGCCATTTTTGCAGACTTATCAATCAATCGCCACAAAAATAGAATTCATCCCACGCCGACCGATTTCCGTGCCGGCGCTTTCAAAGAAAGCAATGATCATGAAACTCCTGCACGTCGATTCCAGCGTCCTCGGAACCAACTCCGTCTCCCGCCAACTCACCGCCGAAATCGTGGCCGACTGGCGCAAGGCGCACCCGCACACCACGGTCGACTACCTCGACCTGGCGGTCGACACGCCCAACCATTTCAGCGCCGACGCGCTCGGCATCAAGGTCGGCGTCCAGGCCGAGCCGACCGAAGCCCAGCGGCGCGAGAACGAAGTCTCCGAGCGGTTGGTGACGCAGTTCCTGGCGGCCGACGTGATCGTCATCGGCGCCCCGCTCTACAACTTCACGGTGCCGACCCAGCTCAAGGCCTGGATCGACCGCCTGGCGCAGACCGGCCGCACCTTCAAGTACACCGACAAGGGCCCGGTCGGCCTGGCGACCGGCAAGACCGTGATCGTGGCCTCGACCCGCGGCGGCATGTACTCGACCAGCGAAGGCGGCCAGGCGATGGAGCACCAGGAAAGCTACCTGAAGGTGATCTTCGGCTTCTTCGGCATCACCGACGTGCGCTTCGTGCGCGCCGAAGGCATCGGGATGGGCGATGCGGCCAAGGCCGCCGCCCTGCAAGCCGCCCGTGCCGACATCGCGGTCGCGACCGGCAAGGCGGCGAACCAGGACCAGGCCACGCTGGCAGCCTGATCCCGGCCCGGACGCACCGCGCGTCCGGTCGAACGAAAGGGACGACCCGCATCGAGCGGGCCGTCCCTTTCGCGTTGTGCCGCCCTACTTGCCGGTGTGGGTCTTGATCCAGGCCACGTACTTGTCGACCCAGCCCTGCAGGAACTGCTTGCTGCCCTCGGCGATATGGCCCTTGTCGTCGAACAGGCCTTCCTTGTTCTGGATGAAGACCTCGGGCTGGCCCATCGTCGGCACGTCGAGGTAGGCCAGGATCGGCCGCAAGTGCTGCTGCGCCGCGGCGGTGCCGACCGTGCCCACCGACACCCCCACCACGCCGGCCGGCTTGCCGGCCCAGGCGCTCTGGCCGTAGGGCCGGGAGGCATTGTCCAGCGCGTTCTTGAGCACGCCCGGAATCGAGCGGTTGTATTCCGGCGTCACGAACAGCAGGCCGTCCGCGGCCGCGATCTCGGTCTTCAGGCGCAGCACCGACGGCGCCTGCTTGCCGTCGTCGTCCTGGTTGTACAGCGGCAGGTCGTCGATGCGCACATGCTCGAAGGTGAAATCCTCCGGCGCGAGATGCGCGATCGCCAGCGCCAGCTTGCGGTTCAGCGAATCCTTGCGCAGGCTGCCGATGACGACAGCGATCTTTTTCTGGCTCATGAAGACTCCTTGGGAACGGGTTGAAGAAGACAAAGACGAATTCTGCAGGCCGCACCATACGCCGGCCGCAAGACATTCACCTCAGACCGGCCGCCGCTGCGGCGCATTCTGCAGGGTGGCCTGCGTCACGCCGGCGCCGGGCGGCACGTCGTCGGTGATCCAGACGTTGCCGCCGATGGTCGCGCCCTTGCCCAGCGTCACCCGGCCCAGGATGGTGGCGCCGGCATAGATCACGACGTCGTCCTCGACCACCGGATGGCGCGGCAGGCCCTTCTGCAGGTGGCCTTCGGCATCGGTCGGGAAGCGCTTGGCGCCCAGCGTGACGGCCTGGTAGATGCGCACCCGCTTGCCGATCACCGCGGTCTCGCCGATCACCACGCCCGTGCCGTGGTCGATGAAGAAACCGGCGTCGATCTTCGCGCCCGGATGGATGTCGATGCCGGTCTGGGCATGCGCCAGCTCGGCCGCGATGCGCGCCAGCAGCGGCAGGCCGAGGCCGTAGAGCTGGTGCGCGATGCGGTGATGGATCATGGCCAGGATGCCCGGATAGCACAGCAGCACCTCGTCGACGCTGCGCGCCGCCGGGTCGCCCTGGAAGGCCGCCAGCACGTCGCCGTCGAGCAGGCGCCGGATGCCCGGCAGCGCGGCGGCGAATTCGCGCACCGCGGCGCCGGCCTGGGCGTCGATGTCCTCGGCCGCGCGCGGCTCGTGGCGCGCCGTGTAGCGCAGCTCGAGCCGGGCCTGGTTCAACAGGGCGTTGAGGGCCGAGTCGAGCGTGTAGCCGACATAGAAATCCTCGCTCTCGTGGCGCAGGTCGGGCGGCCCGAGGCGCATCGGGAACAGCGCGCCCTTGAGCGACTCGACGATGTCCGCGAGCGCCTCGCGCGACGGAAACTCGCGGCTGCCGGGCTCGCGCGAGCGCCGCTGCGAATCGCGCCACTCGTCACGCGCATCGTGCAGCGCACTGACGATGGCGCCGACATCGAACAAAGACATGCGAACTCCTCCAGTCGTGGGGTCCCGACGATGCACCATCGCGCAAGACCCCACGGCGAGCGGGTTTCTTGCCGTCAGAACGGCCTTCTCACGGCCGGCCCATCGAGCTCGGCCAATGTCGTGAGCGGAATCTCCCGGCCCCGGACGAAGCGCCAGTAGACGAAGCTCATCCCTGCGATCCACACGACGCCAGCGTACAGCGCGGGCCTGGAGGCTTCGTTGACGCCCAGCAGGACGATGGTGAAGGCGAGGAAGCCGATGGCCGCCGCCGGCGCGACCGGCCACCAGGGCACGGGAAAGGCAAGCCCTGCCGCTTCCTGCTTCGCCAACTTCCTGCGCATGCACCAGTGCGACAACAGGATCATCAGCCAGACCCAGACCGTGGCGAAGGTCGCCATCGCGGCGACGATGAAGAACAGCCCCTCGGGGTAGAGCTTGTGCAGGAGCACGCCGGCCAGCATCGCCCCGAGCATCACGATCACCGGGATCACGGGCACGCCGGCCCGCGACACGAGGCCGAGCGCGTCGGGCGCATGCTTGTGCTTGGCCAGGCCATACATCATGCGGGCGGCGCCGAACAGGTCGCTGTTGATCGCCGACACCGCGGCGGTGATCACCACCACGTTCAGGATCTGGGCCGCCGAAGCGACGCCGATGCTGCCGAAGATCTGGACCAGCGGGCTGCTCGCGCCGGTGATCTCGTTCCACGGGTAGATCGACATCAGCACGAACATCGTGCCCACGTAGAAGATCAGGATGCGCGACGGCACGCTGTTGATCGCGCGCGGGATGTTCTTTTCCGGCTGCTGCGCCTCGGCGGTCGTCAGTCCGATGATCTCGATGCCGCCGAAGGCGAACATCACCACGGCGAAGGCCGAGACGAAGCCCAGCAGGCCATTCGGGAACCAGCCCCCATGCGACCACAGGTTCGAGATGCCGGTGGCCGCATGCCGGACCGCGCTGCCGTCGGAAGCCGTCGAGCTGAAGCCGAAGAAGATGATCCAGGCCCCGCCGGCGATCATCGCGCCGATCGCGGCCACCTTGATCAGCGACAGCCAGAACTCCATCTCGCCGAACATCCTCACCGCGCACAGGTTCAGGCCGGCAATGATCAGCGTGATGCCGAGCGACCAGAGCCATGGCGCCACGTCCGGAAACCAGAGCCCCATGTAGATCGAGAACGCGATCACGTCGGCGATGCAGACCAGCACCATCTCGATGATGTAGGTCCAGCCGGTCAGGAAGCCCGCGAGCGGGTTCATGTAGTGGCTGGCATAGCCGCCGAAGGAACCGGGCAGCGGCTGGTGGAGCACCATCTCTCCCAGCGCCCGCATCACGATGAAGACCGCGGCGCCGGCCAGCAGGTAGGCCAGGATGACCGACGGCCCCGCCAGCTGGATCGCCTTGGCCGAACCGTAGAAGAGCCCGGTGCCGATGGCCGAGCCCAATGCGATGAACAGGATGTGGCGGCGACTCAGCCCCTGCTTCAACTCTTTGTGTTGTGCAACTCTCATTTTTTGTTTCTCCCTTGGTTGACTCACGGTGCGGATCAGATGCGCATAGGCTTTCTTTCGATTCGAGGTGGACAACGGCTGCGCCGATTCTCAATTCAACGGATATACCTGTCTATACAGGGTAAACCCAAAGAAAAGCCCGAACCGGGCCTCTCCCCTGCGCGAGGCTCAGAGCTTGGCGATCGACACCTCGGTCGACTTCACCAGCGCGACCACATCGGAGCCGGGCTTGAGCTGCAGCTCGTCGACCGAGCGGGTGGTGATCACCGAGGTCACGATGCCCCACGCGGTCTCGACGTCGACTTCGGAGACGACATCGCCGCGGATGATCTCTCGGACCTTGCCCTTGAACTGGTTGCGCACGTTGATGGCCTGGATGGACATGGAAAACTCCTTGGGTGGGTGGGGAAAAATGGGGGGTCAGACGGCCCAGCGCAGCACGTGCGCGGGTCCGTCGGCCCAACGGGTGTCGTTGGCAGGCTCGGCTTCGCCTGCGTCGGGCTTCTGCAGCACGCGGTCGAGGATGCGTTTCTCGATCGCCGCGAAGGCCGCATCGCCCTGCGAGCGCGGCCTGGCCAGCGTGATGTTCTCGTCGAGCGCGATGCGGCCGTCCTCGATCAGGATCACGCGGTCGGCCAATGCCACCGCCTCCTGCACGTCGTGCGTGACCAGCAGCGCCGTGAAGCGATGGCGCAGCCACAGCCCTTCGATGAGCCGGTGCATCTCGATGCGCGTCAGCGCGTCCAGCGCGCCCAGCGGCTCGTCGAGCAGCAGCAGCCGCGGGCGGTGCACCAGCGCCCGGGCCAGCGCGACGCGCTGGCGCTGGCCGCCCGACAGCCGCGCCGGCCATTCGCCGCGCCGCTCGGCCAGACCGACCTGCGCCAGCACTTCCTCGCCGCGCGCCCGGCTCTCGGGCGGCAGCCCGAGGGTGACGTTGTCGATGACGCGGCGCCAGGGCAGCAGGCGCGCTTCCTGGAACATGATCCGGGTGTCGTCGTGCAGGCCGTCGATGGCCTGGCCGTCGACCTGCAGCGTGCCTTCGGTGGCGGGCTCCAGGCCGGCCACCAGGCGCAGCAGGGTGCTCTTGCCGCAGCCGCTGCGGCCCACGATGGCGATGAACTGGCCGGGCTCGATGTGCAGCTGCGTGTTGCGCAGCACCTCGCGCTCGCCGTAGCGCTTGCGCAGGGAACGGATGTCGAGGCGCACGCCACCGGCGTCCTCGGGGGTCGGTTGCAGCACTGCACTCATTTCGTCACTCCATAGGCCGGGTGCCAGCGCAGCCACCAGCGTTCAAGACCGCGCGCGAACAGGTCGGCCAGCTTGCCGAGCAGCGCGTACAGCAGGATCCCCACCAGCACGATGTCGGTCTGCAGGAACTCGCGCGCATTCATCGTGAGATAGCCGATGCCCGACTGCGCCGAGATGGTCTCGGCCACGATCAGGATCACCCACATCAGCCCGAGCGAGAAGCGCAGGCCGACCAGGATCGAGGACATCGCGCCCGGCAGGATCACCTCCTTGTAGAGCTGCCAGCGCGTGAGGCCGTAGGTGCGGCCCATCTCGATCAGCTGCGGATCGACGTTGCGGATGCCGTGGAAGGTGTTGAGGTAGATCGGGAAGAACACCGACACCGCGATCAGGAACAGCTTGGCCGATTCGTCGATGCCGAACCACAGGATCACCAGCGGGATCAGGGCCAGCGCCGGGATGTTGCGCACCATCTGGATGGTGGAGTCGAGCAGGGTCTCGAAGAAGCGCACCGAACCCGTGAGCAGGCCCAGCGCCAGCCCGAGGCCGCCGCCGATCGCGAGGCCGGCCAGCGCGCGCGCGGCACTGACCTTGACGTGGGTCCAGAGCTCGCCCGAGGCGGTCAGCCGCCAGGCGGCCTTGAGCACGTCGATCGGCGCCGGCAGCACGCGGGTCGACAGCCAGCCCAGCGATGAGGCGATCTGCCAGACCACGACCAGCCCGACCGGCACCAGCCACGGCACCAGGCGGCGCACGACGCCGGTTGCGAAGGCCCTGGCGCTGTTCAACGCCGGCGCGGCCACCGGCAATGCCTGCACTTGTTGGTTCATTCGATCTCCTCAGCTTTGTGCGGCGAGGCGCGAGGGCGCATCGAGATTGGCGACCACCTCGCCGAAGGGCCCGCTCAGCACCTGGCCCGGCAGGCCCGGGCGCTGCTTGCGCGGCAGCAGCGGGAACACCAGCTCGGCGAAGCGGTAGGACTCCTCCAGATGCGGATAGCCCGAGAGGATGAAGTTGTCGATGCCCAGGGCCGCGTACGCCTCGATGCGCGCGGCCACGGTCTTCGGATCGCCGACCAGCGCGGTGCCCGCGCCGCCGCGCACCAGGCCGACGCCGGCCCAGAGGTTGGGGCTGATCTCGAGATCGGCCCGGCTGCGTCGGGCGCCGCCGGCATGCAGCGCCGCCATCCGGCGCTGGCCTTCGGAATCCATCCGCGCAAAGGCGGCCTGGGCCCGGGCGACGGTCTCGTCGTCGACCCGGCTGATCAGCGATTCGGCGGCGCGCCAAGCTTCGTCCTCGGTCTCGCGCACGATGACGTGCAGGCGGATGCCGAACTTGACCGCCCTGCCCTTGCTTTCGGCGCGCTGGCGCACGTCGGCGATCTTCTTCGCGACTTCGGCCGGCGGCTCGCCCCAGGTGAGATAGGCATCGACCTGCTCGGCCGCGAGCTCGTGCGCCGGCGCCGACGAGCCGCCGAACCACACCGGCGGATACGGCTTCTGGAACGGCGGGAAGAGCAGCTTCGCGCCCTTCACGCTCAGGTGCTTGCCGTCGAAGTCGAAGCCCTGGTTGTCGTGGCTGCGGGCGATGATCTCGCGCCAGATGCGGATGAACTCGGCCGACTGCTCGTAGCGCTCGGCATGGCCCAGGGACACGCCGTCGCCTTCGAGTTCGGCCTGGTCGCCGCCGGTGACGAGGTTCACCAGCAGCCGCCCGCCCGAGAGCCGGTCGAAGGTCGCCGCCATCCGCGCCGCCAGGCTGGGCTGGTGCAGCCCGGGCCGCACCGCGACCAGGAACTTGAGCCGCCGGGTGGCGCCGATCAGGCTGGACGCGATCACCCACGGGTCCTCGCACGAGCGCCCGGTGGGAATCAGCACGCCTTCGTAGCCGAGCGAATCGGCCGCCCCGGCGATCTGCTGCAGGTAGGCCAGGTCGACCGGGCGCGCACCCTCGGTGGTGCCGAGGTAGCGGCTGTCGCCGTGGGTGGGAAGGAACCAGAAAATTTGCATGGTCACCTCAGACGGCGGCTTCCAGCAGGTTGATCTTCTTGGGAATGAGGCCGAGCGCGAGGAAGGTGTCGGCGATCTGCTGCTGCTCGCCGAGGATCGCCTTGGTGATCGGCCCGGTGCCGAACGGGGTGCGCGACACCGACAGGTCGACCACCGGTTGCGGCAGGCCCCAGAGCGCCGCGAGTTCGGCCGCGAAGGCGCCCTTGTTGGCCTGCGCCCACTGGTCGACCTTGTCGAGTTCCTCGATCAGGATCTTGATCACGTCGGCGTTCTTGCCCGCATAGTCGAGCGACGAGAAATAGAAGGCCCGGTTGCCGACCACGCCGGTGGCGTCGGCGAGCAGGCGGGCGTCGAGCGACTTCTGCGCGGCCGCCAGGAACGGGTCCCAGATCACCCAGGCGTCGATCGACCCCTTCTCGAAGGCGGCGCGGGCGTCGGCCGGCGGCAGGAAGACGACGCTGACGTCGCCATAGGCCAGGCCGTTCTTCTCGAGCAGCTTGACCAGGAAGTAGTGGACGTTGCTGCCCTTGTTGAGTGCCACCTTCTTGCCCTTGAGATCCTTCACCGACTGGATCGCCGAGCCCTTGGGCACGATCACCGCCTCGGACTGCGGCCGCGGCTGCGTGGCGGCCACATAGGCGAGCGGCGCGCCGGCGGCCTGGGCGAAGATCGGCGGCGCTTCGCCGACGTCGCCGAAGTCGATCGAGCCGACGTTGAGCGCCTCCAGTTGCACCGGGCCGGCGGTGAACTCGGTCCACTTGACCGCAACGCCGAGCGGCGCGAGCCGCTTCTCCAGCGTGCCGCGGCCCTTGAGCAGGCTCAGGTTGCCCTTCTGGTTGCCGATGCGCAGCGTGCGAGCGGGGGCCTGTGCCAAGGCGCCGAGCGCGGGCAGCGCGACGGCGGCGGCGGCGCCCTGGATCAGCCGGCGGCGGGTGGACGAATGAGAATGCGAGGTCATGGAAGTGCTTTCGAGGGGTCGGGTTGTCACAGAGAGACCGAAGTGGCCGCGAGGAAGCTCGTGACCAGCGCGATCGCGGCCACCACCACCACGCTGATCGCCAGGTCGGCGATCCGCGTGCGGGTGCTGCGCCGGGGTTGGAACTGGTCGGTCGGAACGGGCGGCATGGACGTCTTTCAGGCAAAGGCGCTCCCTCGCCGCAGTGCGGCGATGAACGCGAATCAAGAGAATGGTCGGAGTGAGCGGGCGCCGGACGCGCCGTCAGACGCTACATCGCACCTGCGAAAACGCGACGGGCTCGAAGCCCCAGCGCGCTGGCGACTGCAGCTTGAGCCCTTCGCTGGCCAGCGTGTCGACGGCTTCGTCGAGCCGCTGCGCGAGCTCGGCCTGCAGCTGGTAGGCGCCCTCGGGCTGCAGCGTGACCTGGCCGTCGGTGGCATAGACGCCCGGCAGGATCTGCCGCGCCGCCAGCGACTGCAGCACCGGGCGCAGCGCGTAGTCGAGCGCCAGCATGTGGTGCGGGCTGCCGCCGGTGGCCAGCGGCAGCACCGTCTTGCCCTTCAGCGCCGTCTGCGGCAGCAGGTCCAGGAAGACCTTCAGCACGCCGCTGTAGGCGGCCTTGTAGACCGGCGTGGCGATCACCACCACGTCGGCCCGGCGCAACTGCTCGACCGCGTGCTGCACCGACGGATGCGAGGCCTCGCCGAGCAGCAGCGCGTGGGCCGCCAGCTCGCGGATCGCCAGCCGCTCGACGGCCACGCCGCGCTCGGCCAGCCGGGCCGCGACCGTATCGAGCAGCACCGCCGAGCGCGACGGCGCAGAGGGACTGCCGGCAATCAGGAGCACGGTCATGGCGAAATCACTTGCTCAGGTAGATCTGGTCGAACGAGCCGCCGTCGGCGAAGTGGGCCTTGTCGGCCTTGGTCCAGCCGCCGAAGGCCTCGTCGATCGTGAACAGCGTGAGCTTCGGGAACTGCGATGCGTACTTGGCCTTGGCCTTGTCCGAGGTCGGGCGGTAGTAGTTGCGGCCCGCCACGTCCTGGCCTTCGTCCGAGTACAGGTACTTCAGGTATTCCTCGGCCACGGCGCGGGTGCCCTTCTTGTCGACCACCTTGTCGACCACCGCGACGGTGGGCTCGGCCAGGATGCTGATCGACGGCACCACGATGTCGAACTTGTCCGGACCGAATTCCTTCAGCGCCAGGAAGGCTTCGTTCTCCCAGGCCAGCAGCACGTCGCCGACGCCGCGCTGGACGAAGGTGATGGTCGAGCCGCGGGCGCCGGTGTCGAGCACCGGCACGTTCTTGAACAGCTTGCCGACGAATTCCTTGGCCTTGTCGTCGCCGCCGTACTTGCGCTTGGCGAACTCCCAGGCCGCCAGGTAGTTCCAGCGCGCGCCGCCCGAGGTCTTCGGGTTCGGCGTGATCACCTGCACGCCGGGCTTGACCAGGTCGTCCCAGTCCTTCAGGCCCTTCGGATTGCCCTTCTTGACGAGAAAGACAATGGTCGAGGTGTAGGGTGCCGAGTTGTGCGGCAGGCGTTTCTGCCAGTCGGGCTTGACCAGGCCGCCGTGGGTGACGAGCGCGTCGGTGTCACCGGCCAGGGCCAGGGTGGCGACGTCGGCGTCGATGCCGTCGATGATCGAGCGGGCCTGCTTGCCCGAGCCGCCGTGCGACTGCTTGATCGTCACGTCCTGGCCGGTCTTGGCCTTCCAGTACTTGGCGAAGACCTGGTTGTAGTCCACGTACAGCTCCCGTGTCGGGTCGTACGAGACATTGAGCAGGGTCACGCTCTGCGCGAACGACGGCATCGCCGTCAGGGCGAAGCTGGCGGCGGCGGCAGCGCCCAGGGAAAGCTTGATAAAGTCGCGGCGAAGGCTCATGGTCTTGTGCTCGTAGTGGGCATAAAGCTGAAGCCACGTATTCTGATTACGGCATATGGAATAGAGAACGACTGAGTTCTCAGTTCTAAATAGCTAAAACAACTAAGACACCCCAGAGGAAACCACATGGCTCGCATGGTTCAGTGCATCAAGCTCGGCAAAGAAGCCGAAGGACTCGATTTCCCGCCCTATCCCGGCGAACTGGGCAAGCGTCTGTGGGAGAACGTCAGCAAGGAAGCCTGGGCCGCCTGGCTCAAGCAGCAGACCATGCTGGTCAACGAGAACCGGCTCAACCTGGCCGATGCGCGGGCCCGGCAGTACCTGGCCCGCCAGATGGAAAAGCACTTCTTCGGCGACGGCGCCGACGTGGCACAGGGCTACGTGCCGCCACCGGCCTGAGCGGAGGGCGCCGCGCCTTGGCCGAGCCCGTCGACTGGCGCGCGGACGGCATTCCGCGCAGCGCGCGCTTCGACGACATCTACCACTCCGAAAGCGGTGCGCCCGCCCAGGCCAGGCATGTGTTCCTCGGCGGCTGCGGGCTGCCCGCCGCCTGGGCCGATGCGCCGCAATGGCGGATTCTCGAAACCGGCTTTGGTTTCGGCCTCAATTTCCTGACAACCTGGCAGGCTTGGCGGCGCGATCCGCAGCGGTCGCGGCTGCTGCATTTCGTGTCGATCGAGGCGTTTCCCGTCGCGTGCGACGACCTGCTGCGGGCGGCCCAGGCTTATCCCGACCTGCTGCCGCTGGCGCAACGGCTCGCCACCCAATGGCACGGCCTGCTGCCTGGCTTCCACCGGCTCTGGTTCGATGAAGGCCAGGTGCTGCTCACGCTGTGCATCGGCGACGTGCAGCCGATGCTGCGCGCCCAGCGCTTCGAGGCCGACAGCATCTTCCTCGACGGCTTCAGCCCGCAGCGCAACCCCGCGATGTGGTCGGCCGACACGATCAAGGCGGTCTCGCGCTTCGCCCGCCGCGGCACCCGGGTCGCGACCTGGACCATCGCGCGGGCGGTCTGCGATGCGCTGGCCCAGTGCGGCTTCCAGCTGACCAAGGCCCCCGGCATGCCGCCCAAGCGCGACTGCCTGCAGGGCGTGTTCAAACCGGCCTGGGAAGTGCGCCGGCGCGGCCCTGAGGCGGTGCCGCTCGCGCCCGGGCGCTGTGCCGTGGTCGGCGCCGGCCTGGCCGGCGCCGCCGTCGCGGCCAGCCTCGCGCGCCGCGGCTGGCAGGTCGAGGTACTCGAAGCGGCCGAGCGGCCGGCTTCGGGGGCTTCCAGCCTGCCGGCCGGGCTGCTGGCGCCGCATGTGTCTCCCGACGACGCCCTGCTCTCGCGCCTGACCCGCGCCGGGATCCGCGCCACCTGGCAGCAGCTCGAGCCATGGCTGGCCGAGGGCCAGGACTGGCGCGCCAGCGGCGTGCTCGAACGGCGAGCCGACGGCGACGATCGGCTGCCGGCCGGCTGGTCGGCCGCGGGGCCCAACGAAAGCTGGCGCGCCGATCCGGCCCGGCTGCTGGCCGCGGGCCTGCCGGCCGACGCGGCCGCCCTCTGGCACGCGCGCGCCGGCTGGGTGCGGCCGGCGCGGCTGGTCGAGGCCTGGCTGGCGCGGCCCGGCATCACGCTGCGGACGGGCTGCCGCGTGGCGCGGATCGAACCGAGCGGCAGCGACGCGCCGCGCTGGGTGCTGCGCGACGCCGAAGGCCGGCCGCTGGCCGAGGCCGACCGGGTGGTCGTCGCCGCCGGTTTCGAAAGCCGCGCGCTGGCGCCCGCCTATCCCCTGCAGCCCGTGCGCGGCCAGGTCGAATCGGGCCTCATGGCGGACGGCCTGGGCCTGCCCGAAGCGCCCGTGAACGGCGACGGCCACCTGATCGCCGGCGTGCCCGGCCCGGGCGGCCCGGGCTGGTTCGCCGGCGCCACCTTCGACCGCGACAGCACCGATGCCACGCCCCGCGGCGCCGACACCGCGTTCAACCGCGAGCGGCTGGCACGGCTGCTGCCCGCCGCCGCGGCGCGGCTCGACGCGCAGTTCGCGACCGGCACCACCCGGACCTGGAGCGGCGTGCGCTGCGCCTCGGCGGACCGCCGGCCGCTGGTCGGCCCGCTGGCGCCGGGGCCGGGCGGCGGCGTTTGGCTCTGCACCGCGCTCGGCTCACGCGGCCTCAGCTTCGCCGCCCTGTGCGCCGAGCTGCTGGCCGCCCAGTGGCACGGCGAGCCCCTGCCGCTGCCGGCCAGGCTCGCGGCCGCCCTGGGCACGCCGCGCGCCTGGCACGAGAGCGATCGGCCAGCGTTCTAGGCGCGCGCCCGCGGGTCCACAATGGCCCATGGCCATCCGCTACGACATCACCCACACCACCGTCTACCGCTACAAGACGCCCGTCACTTTCGGACTGCACCGCGTGATGTTCAGGCCGCGCGACAGCCACGACCTGCGGGTGCTGGCGACCGACCTGGTGGTCAGTCCCGAGGCCTATGTGCGGATGATCCACGACCCGCACTCCAATTCGGTGGCGCTGGTGCAGCCGATGGGCGAGGCGTGCGAGCTGCGCATCGTCTGCTCGTTCACCATCGAGCACCTGCCGACGCCGATCGACGAACTGGCGCTGGACCCGGCCGCCGAGGTGCTGCCCTTCGCCTATTCGCTGGAGGAGCGGCTCGACCTCGAGCACTACCTGCGGCCGCACCACGCCGATCCCGACGGCACGCTGATCCGCTGGGCCCACCAGTTCCTGCACACCGACCAGCCGAACAACACGCGCGACGTGCTGGCCCGCATGAACGCGCACATCGGCCAGAGCCTGCGCTATGCCGCCCGCGACGAGGAAGGCACGCAGACGCCGCTGGAGACGCTCACGCTCGGCAGCGGCAGCTGCCGCGACTACGCGCTCTTGATGATGGAAGCCGCGCGCCGCCTCGGCATCGCCACCCGCTTCGTCTCCGGCTATCTCTACGATGCGGCGCTCGACACCGGCGAGCCCGCCGAGCCCGCCCAGGCCGTCACCGGCGCCGGCAGCACCCATGCCTGGCTGCACGCCTACCTGCCGGGCGCCGGCTGGATCGCCTTCGATCCCACCAACAACCTCATGGGCGGCGCCCAGCTGATCCGGGTCGGCGTGGCACGCGACCCGGCGCTGGCGGCGCCGATCTCGGGCAGTTGGTACGGCGAGCCCGAGGCCTACGAGGGGCTGGAAGCGACCGTGAGGGTGCGGCGCGTCGCGGGCTGAGCGCCAAAAACCGTCCGACCGCAAGCCCGACGAAGACCTTGCCGCGACGACGCGCCCGCACTTAAAGTGGCTTCCAGCGCCTTTTCCTGGGCGCGGTTCTTGCTGATGACACCGTTCCGACATGCGCTGCCGGGACACTGTCGTCACTCCGGAGGTTCTGATTGAAGACTTTTCCCATTGACCTGGCCTTGCAGGGCGGCGGCTCGCACGGCGCCTTCACCTGGGGCGTGCTCGACCGCCTGCTCGAAGAACCCTGGCTGCGACTGGACGGCATCTCGGGCACTTCGGCCGGCGCCATGAACGCGGCAGCCCTGGCCTCGGGCCACGCGATCGGCGGCGCCGAAGGGGCGCGCGAGTCACTCGACAAGTTCTGGCGCGGCGTCTCCGATGCCGCCAAGTACAGCCCGTTCAAGCGCAGCTGGATGGACATGCTCAGCGGCACCTGGACCCTCGACAACTCGCCGGCCTTCGTCGCCGCCGACCTGGCCACCCGCCTCTGGTCGCCCTACGACCTCAACCCGCGCGGCATGAACCCGCTGCGCGGCATCCTGTCGGAGCTGATCGACTTCGAGCGCCTGGCAGCCTCGCCGATCAAGCTCTTCGTCACCGCCACCAACGTGCGCACCGGCCGCGGCCGGGTGTTCCGCAACGCCGAACTGACGCCCGACGTGCTGCTGGCCTCGGCCTGCCTGCCGACCATGTTCCATGCGGTCGAGATCGACGGCGATCCGTACTGGGATGGCGGCTACGCCGGCAACCCGACGATGACGCCGCTGATCCGCGAATGCCAGTCGAGCGACACCCTGCTGATCCAGATCAACCCGGTCGAGCGCGCGGGCGTCCCGCGCAGCGCCAGCGAGATCAACAACCGCCTCAACGAGCTGTCCTTCAACTCGCCGCTGCTGAAGGAGCTGCGCATGATCGCGCTGCTGCACCAGGTGGCCGATCCCGGCCACGGGGAAGGCGCCGCCTGGGCCCGGATGCGCATCCACCGCATCGCCACCGACGCCATGCTGGCGCTCGGCGCCTCCTCCAAGATGATCTCGGAGTGGCCCTTCCTGTGCCAGCTGCGCGACGAAGGCCGGCGCTCGGCGCAAGCCTTCCTCGACGCCCACAAGGGCGACATCGGCAAGCGCTCGACGCTCGACCTCGACGCCCTGCTCGAAGGGGTCTGAGCCATGGGACTCGCAGGCATCTTCCTCGGCCTCGGGCTGCTGATCTGGCTCTCCTACCGGGGCTGGAGCGTGCTGGTGCTGGCGCCGGCGGCGGCGCTGATCGCCGCGCTGTTCGCCGGCGAGCCGCTGCTCGCCCACTGGACCCAGACCTTCATGGGCTCGGCGGCCGGCTTCCTGGCCAGCTTCTTCCCGCTGTTCCTGCTCGGCGCGGTGTTCGGCAAGCTGATGGACGACAGCGGCTCGGTCCAGACCATCGCCCGCTTCATGACCGAGAAGCTCGGGCCGCAGCGCGCGATGCTCGCGGTGGTGCTGGCCGGCGCCCTGGTCACCTACGGCGGCGTCAGCCTGTTCGTCGCCTTCTTCGTGCTGGCGCCGATGGCCCAGGCCCTGTTCCGGGCCGCCAACATCCCGGCCCGGCTGATGCCGGCGGCGATCGCGCTCGGCACCTCGACCTTCACGATGTCGGCGCTGCCCGGCACGCCCGCGATCCAGAACGCGATCCCGATGCCCTTCTTCGGCACCACGGCCTTCGCCGCGCCCGGCCTGGGCGTGATCGCCTCGGCGATCATGCTGGGCTTCGGGATGTGGTGGCTGCGGCGCGCCGAGGCCAAGGCCCGCGCGGCCGGCGAGACCTTCGGCACCCCCGATTCGGACGCCCACGTCGATGCCGCCGAAGACCCGGTGGTGCGCGAGCGCGCCACCACCGCCGGCAGCTTCGACCCGGCCGAAGTCCAGCACGGCGAGCAGGGCAGCGGCCAGCCCGGCATCGTGGCGGCCCTGGCGCCGCTGGTGGTGGTGGTGGTCGTCAACCTGCTGATGGCGCTGGTGGTGCTGCCGCGCCTGGACACGTCCTACCTGGCCGAGGCCCGCTTCGGCGGCATCGGCCTGGCCAACGTCGGCGGTGTCTGGGCGGTGCTGGTGGCGCTGGCCGCCGCCATGGTGGTGCTGGTCGCGCTGAACTGGAAGCGCCTGCCCTCGCTGCGCGCCACGGTCGACGCCGGCGCCAATGCCTCGGTGCTGCCGGTGGTCTGCGTCGCCAGCCTGGTCGGCTTCGGCGCCGTGGTGGCCGCCATGCCGGCCTTCGAACTGGTGCGCGAGTGGGTGCTGGGCATCGGCGGCGGGCCGCTGGTCTCGCTGGCGCTGTCGACCAACATCCTGGCCGCCCTCACCGGCTCGGCCTCGGGCGGCCTGACGATCGCCCTCGACGCGCTGGGCGGCACCTTCATGCAGCTGGCCGCCACCACCGGCCTCGATCCGGCGCTGATGCACCGGGTGGCGGTGATCGGCGCCGGCACCCTCGACAGCCTGCCGCACAACGGCGCGGTGGTCACGCTGCTGGCGGTCTGCGGCACCAAGCACGGCGAGAGCTATTTCGACATCGTCATGGTGGGCATCGTGGGCGCGCTGATCGCGCTCATCGCCGTCATCGTGCTCGGCTCGACGGTCGGCTCCTTCTGAGCCGCCCTGTCAGCCCACCCGCAGCCGCAAGGCGGCCGGGTGGTGCTCCGGCGGCGCCGCCAGCCGGCGCGCATAGGCCGTCTCGGCCTCCTCCAGCGCTTCGCACAGGCGCTCCAGCGCCCGGATGTCCCCCAGGCCCGGCGGCGTGCCGCTGCCGCACATGAAGTCGCCGAGCGACTCGATCATCTCTTCGCGCGCGGCGGCCACGGCCAGCCGGCAGCGCACCATCTCGCCCCTCAGCTTCGCCAGCTGTCCTCTTTTCGAGCGATGCACGGCATCTCCCCGGTTGTTGTTTGTACTACTTAGCTATTAACCGACATTAGGGCCTGGCCGCGTCCCGGTCCATATGGCTTAGGCGCTATCCGGTCCGGGCAGGCGCAATCCGATTCAATCTGCGCCTTGCGCCGGCGCCGCCGCGGCAGCAAGATGGCGGCCGCCGAAGGAGACATGCCGACGGTCATGTCCGAACCGGCGCCCTTGCCAACAGGAGCCGCGCCATGAACAAGCTGACCTCCCTGCTGCTGTGGCCGGCGATCGCCATCCTCGGCGCCTTCTCGTTCGCCGCGCTGGCATTGGGCCGCGGCGAGAGCGTCAATGCGGTCTGGCTGGTGACCGCGGCGCTGTGCGTCTACTTCATCGCCTACCGCTTCTACAGCAAGTTCATCGCCGACAAGGTGCTGCGGCTCGACGACACCCGCGTCACGCCGGCGCTGCGCCACAACGACGGCATGGACTACGTGCCGACCAACAAGTGGGTGCTCTACGGCCATCACTTCGCGGCCATCGCGGGCGCCGGGCCGCTGGTCGGGCCGGTGCTGGCGGCGCAGATGGGCTACCTGCCCGGCACGCTGTGGATCCTCTCGGGCGTGGTGCTGGCCGGCGCGGTGCAGGACTTCATCGTGCTCTTCGCCTCGGTGCGGCGCGACGGCAAGTCGCTCGGCGAGATGATCAAGATGGAGCTCGGGCCGGTGCCCGGCACGCTGGCGCTGGTCGGCGTGCTGGCGATCATGATCATCATCCTGGCGGTGCTGGCGCTGATCGTCGTGAAGGCGCTCACCGGCAGCCCCTGGGGCCTGTTCACGATCTTCGCCACCATCCCGATCGCGCTGCTGATGGGCATCTACATGCGCATCATCCGGCCCGGCCGCGTCGGCGAGGCCTCGGTCTTCGGCGTGGTGCTGCTGCTGGCGTCGATCTTCCTCGGCCGCGCGGTGGCCGAGAGCGCGACCTGGGCGCCGTGGTTCACCCTCACCGGGCCGCAGCTGGCCTGGGCGCTGATCGTCTACGGCGCCATCGCGGCCAGCCTGCCGGTCTGGCTGATGCTGGCGCCGCGCGACTACCTCAGCACCTTCCTCAAGATCGGCACCATCGTGGCGCTGGCGCTGGGCATCTACTACGTCGCGCCGCTGCTGGCGATGCCGGCCACCACCCGCTTCATCGACGGCAGCGGGCCGGTGTTCTCGGGCAAGCTGTTCCCCTTCCTGTTCATCACCATCGCCTGCGGCTCGGTGTCGGGCTTCCATGCCCTGATCTCCTCGGGCACGACGCCGAAGATGGTCGAGAAGGAGTCGCACATGCGCTTCATCGGCTTCGGCGGCATGCTGGCCGAATCCTTCGTGGCGGTGATGGCGCTCACGGCCGCCAGCGTGCTCGACCCCGGCATCTACTTTGCGATGAATGCGCCGGCGGCGGTGATCGGCACCACCGCGGCCCATGCGGCCGAGGTGATCTCGGGCTGGGGCTTCACGATCACGCCGGAGCTCATCAACCAGACCGCGATCGACATCGGCGAGACCAGCATCCTGTCGCGCGCCGGCGGCGCGCCGACCCTGGCGGTCGGCATGGCGCAGATCCTCGGCCAGGCCTTCGGTGGCAAGTCGATGGAGGCCTTCTGGTACCACTTCGCGATCCTGTTCGAGGCCCTCTTCATCCTGACCGCGGTCGACGCCGGCACGCGCGTGGGCCGCTTCATGATCCAGGACATGCTGGGCCACCTCTACAAGCCGCTCGGCGACACCGAGTTCCTGCCCGCCAACATCGTCGCCACCCTGCTGTGCGTCGGGCTCTGGGGCTACTTCCTGTACCAGGGGGTGGTCGATCCGCTCGGCGGCATCAATACGCTGTGGCAGCTGTTCGGCGTCGGCAACCAGATGCTGGCCGGCATCGCCCTGCTGCTGTGCACCAGCGTGCTGGTCAAGATGAAGCGCGAGCGCTACGTCTGGGTCACCTTGGTGCCGACGGCCTGGCTGCTCGTCACGACGCTGACGGCCGGCGTGCAGAAGATCTTCCACCCCGACCCGGCCATCGGCTTCCTGGCGCTGGCGCGCAAGTTCGGCGACGCCGCCGCCCAGGGCACGCTGATCGCACCGGCCAAGTCGATCGCCGAGATGCAGCGGGTGGCCTTCAACAACACGCTCGACGCCGTGGTCTGCGGCTTCTTCGTGCTGCTGGTGGTCGCGATGTGCGTGTTCGCGGCCAAGATCTGCCTGCAGGCGCTGAAGCAAGCCAGGCCGACTGCCCAGGAGATCCCGCCCATGAGCGGCCCGCAGGGAGCCATGCCGTGAACGTCGCCATCGACCTGGACGCCGAGCGCTCGCTGGGGCAGCGCTTTCGCAGCCTCTGCTCGGCCTGCCGGCAAGTCTTCGGCATGCCCGACTACGAGCGCTACCTCGCGCATGCCCAGGCGCAGCACCCCGGGGCGCCGGTGCTCTCGCGCAACGACTACTGCGCCAAGGTGATCGAGCGCCGCTACGGCCAGGGCGTCGGGCGCTGCTGCTGAGCCTGCGCGGGACCGGCGAGTGCGCCCAGGTAGGCGCACACCCGTTCGTCAGCCATCAGCGAATCGAAGTCCGCCATCTGCGTGACCGTGCCCTTCTGCACGAAGATGAATCGCTCGCAACTCTGGCGCAGGATGTCGACGTGGTACGGCTCGTTCGGGTGCAGGCACAGGAACACCAGCCGCCCGCGCGCCTTGAGCGTGCGGAAGAAATCGAGCATGAAGCCGATGTAGCCGTCCTGGGTGTTGAACTGCGGCTCGTCGAACAGATGCACCAGCGGCGAATCGCAGCGCGCAGGGTCGAGCATGAAGTTCGGCCGGCTGCGCTGGAACGACCGCAGCTGGTACGACTGGTGGTAGTGGATCGCCAGCCGGTCGCGCTCCCGGGTGCGCACGCGATGGATGTCCTGGCCGTTGACCAGCACGCGCCCGGCACTCGGCAGGTTGCTGCCGGTCATGAGTTCGAACAGCGTGGTCTTGCCGGATCCGTTGGGGCCCAGCACGCCGACCACGGCCGGCCGCGCGACCTCGAAATCGGCGGCGAGGCTGAAAGTGAGCTTCGGCCGCAGCAGCCCGCGGGCGTATTGCTTGGCGATCTTGTCGACCTTGAGCAGCGGTGCATTCATGCCGTCATACCCCCAGCAGCCGAAGACGCAGCGCGGCGTCGCTGCGCAAGGCCGCGGCCGGGCCCTCGTGCACGATCGCGCCCTGGTTCATCACATACACGCGGTCGGCCACTTCGAGCGCGCTCTGGACGTTCTGCTCGACCACCAGCACCGAGACGCCCTCGGCTTTCAGCCGGGTGATGGTCTTCATCACGTCCTGCACCACCTTCGGCGCCAGGCCCTGGCTCGGCTCGTCGAACAGCACCAGCCCGGGCGAGCCGAGCAGCGCGCGCGAGATCGCGACCATCTGCATCTCGCCGCCGGACAGGTTCTCGCATTCACGATGCATCAGGTACTCGAGCGCGCTGAAAATCTCGAAGCACTCCTTCTCGGTCCAGCCGCGGAAGCGCGATTTCTTGCGTGCGATCGCGAGGTTGCGCGCCACGGTCAGGGTCGGGAAGATGCGCCGGTCGTCCGGCACCCAGCCGACACCGGCCCGCGCGATGTCGTGGGTCGACGCCCGCGTCACGTCGCGGGCATCGAAGCGGATGGTGCCTGTGCGCGCCGGCGTCAGGCCGAGGATCGAACGCAGCGTGGTGGTCTTGCCGGCGCCGTTCGGGCCCAGCAGCGCGACCACTTCGCCCGCGTCCACGCGCAGCGAGACACCGAACAGGGCCTGGGTCTCGCCGTAGAAGGTGTCGATGCCCTCGATGGCGAGCAATGGCGGCGGCGCGCGATCGGGGGTCGCAGGCGCTTCGCGCAGATCGAATGCCACTGCGTTCACAAGGCAACCTCCGTGCTTTGCACAGCGGTGCGAGCCCCCTTCGGAGCGGCCGGGCGGGGGCTCATGCGAGCACCCCCAGATTGGAACGCGCGACCCATTCGTTGCGCCGGAGTTCGTCCGGCGTGCCCTCTGCGATCACCTGGCCCCAGTGGATCACCGAGATCCGGTCGGCCAGGCCGAACAGGAACTTCATGTCGTGCTCGATCACCATGATCGTCAGCTGCCGGCGCAGTTGCAGGACCAGTTCGGTCAGCCTGGCCGTGCCTTCGGCGCCGAGGCCGGCCGTCGGCTCGTCGAGGAACAGCATCCGCGGCTCGGCGGCCAGCGCAACGCCGATCTCCAGGGCGCGCCGTTCGCCGTACGAGAGGCTGCGCGCCGGCGAAAGCGCCTTGCCGGCCAGGCCGACGCGCGCCAGCACCGCCGCGGCCAGATCCTGCGCCGTGCTGTCGGCGCCCAGGTCGCGCCAGGGATTGAAGCCCTGGCGGCGCACGTGCGGCGTGGCGATCAAGACGTTGTCGAGTGCCGAGTAGTCGTCGAAGAGATTCATGATCTGGAAGGAGCGCGAGATGCCGTGGCGCGCGATCTCCCGCGGCGCCAGGCCGGTGATGTCCTGGCCAGCGAAGCGCACGCTGCCGCGGTCGGGCCGATAGCGACCGGTGAGCACGTTGAAGCAGGTGGTCTTGCCGGCCCCGTTCGGGCCCATGATGCCGACCAGTTCGCCTTCGTCGCAGGCCAGCGTGATGTCTTCGAGCACCACCTGGTCGCCGAAGCGCTTCGACAGGCCCTGGGCTTCAAACAGCTTCATCGGCGCCTCCCCGGGCCGCTGCGGCCAGCATCGCGGTGGACACGGTGCCGGCGGCGCCCGGCGGCCTTCGGCGCCACCTCGCCATCCAGCCCTGCCAGATGCCGGCGATGCCGTCGGGCTTGAAGATCACCAGCGCCATGAAAAGCAGCCCATACCAGAGCAGCCAGGTCTCGGTGTAGACGCCCAGCAGGTCGCGCGCCAGGATGAAGAAGGTGGCGCCGATCACCGGGCCCCAGAAGCTGACGAGCCCGCCCCCGATCAGCACCATCATCACGACGAAGCCCGAGTTGTGCAGGCTCATCACGTTCGGATAGGCCGACTGCTGCGCCATCGCGAACAGGGCGCCGGCCAGGCCCGCGACGCCGGCCGACAGCGTGAAGGCCAGCCACTTGTAGAGCCAGACGTTGTAGCCGACGAAAGCGGCCCGGGTCTCGTTCTGCTTGATGGCACTCAGCACCCTCCCCAGCGGCGAATGCACCAGCCGCCAGAGTCCGACCAGCACCAGCGCGAACGCAGCCAGGCCGAAATAGAACAGCGCGTCGTTGCTCGCGAGGCTGAACGAGACGAAGCCGAAATCGGCCGGCAGCCGCTTGATGTTGAGCAGGCCGTCCTCGCCGCCGGTCACCGAGTGCCATTTGTTGGCGATGAACCAGAAGACCTGGCCGAAGGCGATGGTCAGCAGCGCGTAGTAGATGCCGCGCTTGTGCGAGATGAACAGCGCCACCAGGGCCCCGAGCGCGGTCGCCACCAGCACCGCGCCGACGAGGTCGAACCAGAGGTTCGGCCAGACCCGGAGCTGCAGCAGGCCGAAGGCGTAGGCCCCGATGCCGAAGTAGGCGCCATGCCCGAACGAAGGCAAGCCCGTGAAACCGAGCAGCAGGTTGAAGCCCAGCGCGAACATCATCCAGATCATGATTTCGAGCGCCAGGTACTGGTAGAGCCCGACCTGCGCGACCCACAGCGGCGTCGACAGCAGCAGTGCCAGCGTGAGGACCAGGGGCGCGGGGAACAGGGCGGCGCGGCCGGCGGCGAGGTGCATCAAGTTCCGTCTCCGATTTTTTCAAGGACCGTTGGACAAAACAGAATGTACGTTCTATTATTTAAACATTCAAGAACATTCATTCTATTTTCAGCACATGGACCCGATCGCGAACTACGAGCAGCTCAAGACCCGGATTGCCGACGCTTACCCCGGCATGTCGAAGCAGCTGCAGCGCATCGCCCGCTATGCACTGGAGCGCCCGGACGACCTCGCGCTGGGCACGGTGGCGGCCATCGCCGAGAACACCGAGGTCCAGCCCTCCGCCATGATCCGCTTCGCCAACGCGGTCGGCTATGGCGGTTTCTCCGAGATGCAGCAGGTATTTCGCGGCCACCTGGTGGAGCGCTCGGCGAGCTACCGCGAGCGCATCGTCGAGATGCGGCGCCAGCAGGACCACGATGCGCAGGCACCGGCCGGCGTGCTGCACCAGCTGGCGAGCGACTCGATCGCCGAGTTGGGCCAGCTCGAGGACATGGTCCGCGAGGCCGACCTGAGGGCGGCCGTCAAGCTGATCGCCAACGCGCCCCACATCCACGTGCTGGCGCAGCGCCGGGCGTTCCCGGTGGCGGGCTACCTGGCCTATGCGCTGAGCCAGCTCGAGCTGCGCACCCACCTGCTCGACGGCGCCGGCGGCATGCTGCGCGAGAGCCTTCGTTCGGTGGCGCCGGGCGATGTGCTGCTGGTCGCGAGCTTTCGCAACTACTCGCCCGACGTGCTCGAAGCGGCCCGCCTGCTGCGCGCGCAAGGCACTTCGGTGGTCGCCATCACCGATGGACCGCTGTCGCCGCTCAAGGCCTCGGCCACCGTCTGCTTCGAGCTGGCCGACGACTCGTCCAAACCCTTCCGTTCGCTGGTGGCGCCGCTTTGCCTGGCGCAGGCGCTGGTGGTCAGCACCGGCCACCTGCTGGCGGAACAGGCCGCGTCCAGGCCAGCCGCTTCGAGAAGGAAGAAGACATGACGCGTGCTTTCGATGTGATCTGCATGGGCCGCGCCGCGGTCGATCTCTACGGCGAGCAGGTCGGCGGCCGGCTCGAGGACATGCTGAGCTTCACCAAGTACCTGGGCGGCTCGCCCGCCAACACCGCGGTCGGTGTGGCGCGCCTTGGCCTGCGGCCCGCGATGCTGACGCGTGTCGGCGACGAGCACAACGGCCGCTTCGTGCGCCAGACGCTGGCCGCCGAAGGCGTCGACGTCAGCCATGTCAAGACCGACCCCCGGCGCCTGACGGCCCTGGTGTTCCTCGGCATCCAGGACCGCGAGACCTTCCCGCTGATCTTCTACCGCGACAACTGCGCCGACATGGCGATCGACGAGGCCGACATCACGAGAGAACAGATGGCTTCGGCCACCGCGCTGCTGCTGTCCGGCACCCATCTGTCGCAGCCACAGACCTATCGCGCCTGCATGCGCGCCGTCGAGCTGGCCAGGGAGAGCGGCACCCGCGTGGTGCTCGACATCGACTATCGGCCCGTGCTCTGGGGCCTGACCAGCCCGGGCATGGGCGAGCAGCGCTTCGTGCCCTCGCATCAGGTCAGCGCCCATCTGCAGACGGTGGTGCCTTCATGCGACCTGGTGGTCGGCACCGAGGAAGAGATCCACATCGCGGGCGGCAGCTCCGACACCCTCGCCGCGCTGCGCCGGCTGCGCGAACTGACCGACGGCACGCTGGTCGTGAAGCGCGGGCCGATGGGCTGCGTGGTGTTCGACGGTCCGATTCCGGAGCGGCTCGACGACGGCCTGCGTGGCCCCGGCTTTCCGGTCGACGTCTACAACGTGCTGGGCGCCGGCGATGCCTTCATGGCGGGCTTCCTGCGCGGCTGGCTCAAGGACGAGCCGCTCGATCGTTGCTGCACCTATGCCAACGCCTGCGGAGCCCTGGTGGTCTCCCGCCACGGCTGTGCGCCGGCGATGGCCAGCTGGCAGGAGCTGCAGCAGTTCCTGGCGGTGGGCTCGCACACCCGGCGCCTGCGCGAGGACGTGGCGCTCGAGCATCTGCACCGCGTGACCACGCGCACGCGGCAATGGGACGAGCTGGTCATCCTGGCGTTCGACCACCGCGTGCAGTTCGACGAACTGGCGGCGCGGCACGGTGCCGGCGCATCGCGCATCGAGGACTTCAAGCGCCTGGTGGCCGAGGCCGCGCGGCGC
This sequence comes from Variovorax davisae, assembly GCF_030316845.1. Lineage (GTDB taxonomy): Bacteria > Pseudomonadota > Gammaproteobacteria > Burkholderiales > Burkholderiaceae_C > Variovorax > Variovorax davisae. The sequence goes on along the minus strand of NZ_JASZYS010000012.1, from coordinate 131,378 downwards.
GTGGCGCACCAGGAAGCCGAGCCCGGCTCCCGGCTCGAGGCCGGCATGATCCTCGACAGCCGCTTCGGCGCCGACATCCTGCCGTCGCTCACCGGCAAGGGTTGGTGGGTGGCGCGCCCGGTGGAGCTGCCCGGATCGCGACCGCTGCGCTTCGAGCCCGAGCTTCCCCTGATGCAGGAGCTGCGCAGCTGGCCCGGCGAGCACGTGGCCAAATGCCTGGTCGCCTACCACCCGGACGACCCGCAGCCGCTGCGCGACGAGCAATTGCGCCATCTCGACGAGCTGCAACGCGCGAGCGTCGCCACCTTCCACGAATTCCTGGTCGAAATCGTTCCGCCGCGTGAACTGCCGGCCGACGACAGCACCCTGCCGCGCGCGCTGCAGCAGATCTACGAGGCCGGCATCCGCCCGGACTGGTGGAAGCTGCCGCCCGCCGGCTCGGCCGCGGCCTGGCAGCGCATCGCCGAGGTGGTCCGCGTCCACGATCCGCACTGCCGCGGCGTGCTGCTGCTGGGCCTGGAGGCCAGCGAGGACGCCTTGCGCAGCGGCTTCGAGGCTGCGGCCACGCATCCGATCTGCCGCGGCTTCGCGGTCGGCCGCTCGATCTTCGCCGAGGCGGCGGCCGGCTGGTTCGCCGGCCGGCTCGGCGATGCCGAGGCCATCGACGACATCGCGCAACGCTATGCGCGGCTCATCCGGCTCTGGCGCGAAGCGCGCGCCGGCCACGCCACCAGCCTGGTTTGAACTCTCGAAGGACTCTCACATGACGACCAAGAAAATCGGCTTCATCGGCATCGGCATGATGGGCCACGGCATGGTCAGGAACCTGCTCGCCAAGGGCTTCCCGGTCAAGCTCAAGGTGCACCGCAACCGGGCCAACCTCGCCGACCTGCTCGCCGCCGGCGCGACCGAGGCCGACACCCACGCGGCGACGGCGCAGGATGTCGACATCGTCTTCCTCTGCGTCACCGGCTCCCCGCAGGTGGAGGCGATCGTCTACGGCGCCGACGGCCTGCTCGGCGCCGCGCGCGCCGGGCTCATCGTGGTCGACTGCTCGACCGCCGAGCCCTCGTCGAGCACCAGGATCCGCGCCGACTTCGCGGCCCGGGGCGTCAGCTTCATCGACGCGCCGCTGGCCCGCACGCCGAAAGAGGCCGAGGAAGGCCGGCTCAACACCATGGTCGGCGCCGATCCGGAAGATTTCCGCACCATCGAACCGGTGCTCCAGGCCTTCTGCGAGAACATCTTCCATGTCGGCCCGCCGGGCCACGGCCACGTGCTCAAGCTGGTCAACAACATGATGGCGATGAGCTTCGCCAGTTGCATCGCCGAGGCCTTCGCGGTCGCGGCCAAGTCGGGGCTGGACCTCAAGCGTCTCTACGACGTCGTCTCGGTGGGCGGCGTCAACTGCGGCATCTTCCAGATGATGACGGCCAAGACGCTGACCGAAGGCACGGTCGACGGCTTCAAGTTCGGCATCGCCAACGCACAGAAAGACCTGCGCTACTACACCCACCTGGCCGAGAGCCTGCCGGTCGCGAGCTTCATGGGCGAGGCGGCGCACCAGAGCCTGGTCCAGGCCGTGAACCTGGGCTTCGGCGACAAGCTGATCGCGTCGCTGTTCGAGGCCCAGGAAAAGATCAACGACGTGAAGATCGTTCCGCGCTAGCCCCGCCCCTCATCAAACCCGCAGGAGACAAGCACCATGAAGAAGACAGACAGCACCTCCGATTCACGCCGCGCGCTCCTCAAGGGTGGCGGCCTCGCGCTCGCCGGCGCCGGCCTCTACGGCGTGGCCCCGTTCATGGGCCCCTGGAAACACAACCGGGCCTGGGCCCAGTCGGCGCAGAAGAAGCCGCTGGTGATCGGACTCACGATGGACGCCTCGGGCATGTACGCGGCCTCGGGCGGCGAGGAGCGCCTGGGCGCGATGATGGCCATCAAGGAATTCAACGACAAGGGCGGCGTGCTGGGCCGCCGCATCGAGGCCATCCACATCGACACCGAGACCACGCCGGCCACCGGCTCGCGCGTGGCCGAACGGATGATCACCCGCAACGAGGCCTCGTTCCTGATCGGCGCCGTGCATTCGGGGGTGTCGAACGCGATCTCGCAGGTGGCGCAGAAGTACGGCACGGTCTTCCTCAACACCAACTCGAGCTCGCCGACCGAAGCCGGCAAGGACTGCCACCGGACCAAGTTCGTCTGGGACGGCAACGGCACCAACTTCTCGAACGCGATCGTCAAGAACGCGATCGCCACCAGCGGCCGCAACTGGGTGCTGCTGACCAACGACTACGTCTGGGGCCACAACACCGCCAAGTCCACGCGGGCGATCGTCGAGGCCAACGGCGGCAAGATCGTCGACGAGTTGCTGGTGCCGCAGAACACGCGCGATTTCTCGGCCTACCTGCTGAAGCTCCAGCAGCTCAAGCCCAACGTGGTCGCCACCGCGGTGGGCGGCGACGACATCAAGGCGCTGCGCCAGCAGGTGGTGCAGCTCAAGCTCAACGAGTCGATGGCCTGGATCAACAACCAGCAGGACTGGCCCGACGTCTACGGGCTCGGCCCGGAGGCGATCTTCGGCGTCTTCGGCACCACCTGGTACTACCGGCTCGACCTGCCCGGCGTGAAGGAGTTCGTCGCCGCCTACCAGAAGCAATATCCGGGGATGGCGATCCGGGTGCCGGGCAACGTCTATCACAACACCTACATGGCGACGCGCGAACTGCTGCGCTGCTGCGAGGAGGCCGGCACGGTGCAGAACATCGCGGTCATCAAGAAGCTCGAAGGCCGCAAGATGACGGCGCTCGACCGCCTGCAGCACTACGACGCCTGGATGGACGCCGACACCCACCAGTGCCAGCAGACCATCTACATGGCGCGCTACAACGACAAGCCGGCCGAGAAGGACGACATCTTCAAGATCCTGACGCAGGCCAACCCGAAGGACGTGGTGGACAAGGACGCGGCGGCCGCCTGCAAGCTCGAAAGCTACGACGCCACGCCCAGCTACGACGTCTGACACGGCGAGGCATGCACGCGATGGATTTCCTGTTCCAGCTCCTGCCCCACCTGGTCAACGGCGTCACGCTGGGGCTGCTGTTCGCGCTGATCGCGCTCGGCTTCATGCTGATCGTCGGCGTGATGGAGACCATCAACCTCGCGCACGGTTCGCTGTTCGCGCTCGGCATGTACGTCGCGTTGTTCATCGTCGCGCCCAGGCTCGGGCTGTTCCCCGAGACGCAGGCGGCCTACATGGCGCTGCCGATCGCGCTGCGCTACCTGTTCGCGCTGGTGCTGGCGCCGGTCTTCGTCGGCCTCTTCGGCATGCTGCTGGAGCTGTGCATGCGGCGCACCTACGGCCGCGACCCGCTCTACGGCCTGCTGCTGACCTTCGGCGCCGCGCTGGTCATCGAAGAAGGCATCCGCCTCGTGTGGGGCTCTTCCGAGAAGCAGCTGCAACTGCCGCAGTCGATCTCGGGTGCACTGCTGGTGGGCGACCTGATCTATTCGCGCTACCGCTTCTTCGCCAGCGCCTTCGCGGTGCTGATGATCTTCCTGCTGTGGCTCTTTCTGCAGAAGACCCCCTACGGCGCGATCATCAAGGCCGGCGCGCACGACAGCGAGATGGTGCGCGCACTGGGCATCAACCTGAAGCGGCTGCGGCTCTTCGTCTTCGGGCTCGGTGTTGCGCTGGCAGCCATCGCGGGTGTCGTGATGGCGCCGATCTGGGGCATCCGGCCGCACGTCGGGGTCGACGCGGTGGTGCCGGCCTTCCTGATCATCGTGCTCGGCGGCGTCGGCTCGCTCTGGGGCGCGGTGATCGCCGGGCTGATGGTCGGCATGGTGGTCGGCCTCACGGGCTCCTACGCCTCGGAGTGGTCGCTGATGTCGATGTACCTGCTGTTCATCGCGGTCGTCACCTTCCGCTCGCGCGGACTGTTCGGAAAGAAGAGCGTGCTCGATGTCTGAGACCCTGATCAAGCCCTTGCAGGGCAAGGTGGCGCTGGTCACCGGCGCGGCCGGCACCATGGGCCTGGCCGCCACCCGCGCGCTGCTCGAGGACGGCTGCACGGTGGCGCTGGTGGACACCCACCACGAGCGCACGCTGGCCATCGCCGAAAGCCTGGGCAGCGACGCCCTGCCCTTCTGCTTCGACATCAGCGACCCGGATGCCGTGCGCGAAGGATGCGCGCGCATCGCGGCATCGGTCGGAGCGGTCGACATCCTGGTCAACAACGCCGGCATCCTGTCGAACAACAAGGTCGAGGCCACCGACGCCGGCGAATGGCGGCGCGTGCTGGCGGTCAACCTCGATGGCGCCTTCTACCTGTCGCAGCAGGTGGTTCCTGCCATGAAGGCCCGGCGCTCGGGCCGCATCATCAACACCTGCTCGCTGGCGGCCAAGACCGGCGGGCTGACCGCGGGCACCGCCTACTCCGTGTCCAAGGGCGCATTGACCTCGCTGACCTTCTCTCTGGCACGCGAGCTGGCCGCCTTCGGCGTCACGGCCAACGGCATCTCGCCGGCCTACGTGAAGACGCCGATGATCACCGAGCAGCTGAGCGAGGCGCAGCGCCAGGCCCTGCTGCGGGACATTCCGGTCGGACGCTTCTGCGAGCCCGAGGAATTCGCGCACGTGGTGCGCTTCCTGGCTTCGCCGCTGGCCGGCTTCATCACCGGCGAGGTCATCGACCTCAACGGCGGACTGCTGATGGATTGAACCGATGGACGCACCGACGCCCCGCATCGACTTCGCGCGCGCCCTCGCCGGCCAGTTCAGCCTCGCAGGCAAGGTCGCCTTCATCCCCGGCGGGTACGGCGGCATCGGCGAGGCGATCGCCTGGGCGATGGCGCTGGCCGGCGCCAGGGTCGCCGTCGCAGGGCGCGACGGCGACAAGGCCGACGCGCTCGCGGCCTCGCTGCGCGCGGCGGGCCACGAGGCGATCGGCCTGGCGATGGACGCCCATTCCGTGGCCGACGTGCAAGGGTCGGTCGAGCGTGCGGCGGCGCACTTCGGGCGCTTGGACATCCTCATGAACTGCATCGGCATCCAGCGCGAGCAGGATCTGCTGGAAGTCACGGAAGAGGCCTTCGACGAAGTGACCCAGGTCAACCTGAAGGCCGCCATGTTCCTGGCCCAGGCGGCCGCCAGGCACCAGGTCGCGGGCGGCCGGGGCGGCGCCCAGGTCCACCTGCTGTCGGTGCGCTCGCGCTTCGGCCTGCGCGGACGCGGCTACTCGGCGTATGCGAGCACCAAGGGCGCCCTGGTGATGCTGATCCGCCAGCACGCGGCCGAGCTGGCGCCGCACGGCATCACGGTCAACGGCATCGCGCCGACCGTGGTGCGCACCGACATGGCGCGCCATTGGCTCGACAACCCGGCGACGCAAGAGCAACTGCTGGCACGCATTCCGCTTGGCCGGGTTGCCGAGCCGGTCGACATCGCCGGCCCGGCGGTCTTTTTCTGCGCGCCGGCGGCGTCCTTCGTCACCGGCCAGGTGCTGTACCTCGACGGCGGGATCACGGCGACCCAATAGCCGCCGGGCCGATGCCCTGCAGGCGGCCGCTGCCTTTCCTAGAATCGGGCGGTTCCCGCCGTTTCCGCCTTATCCGGAAAAGCCCTCCGATCGCCCGCAAACCCGCATGGCGACTGGCGAATAAGCTTATCCGCATAAGGCGCGAACCAAAAAATAGTTTGTTTCCATAAGGCTGGCTTTTACATTCCACGCTCGCTTTGACGTGCGGTGGACGCGCCGCCTTCCAGCAACTGACACACGATGTACCAATACACTGATTTCGACCGCCAGTTCGTGCACCTGCGTGCCGCGCAATTCCGCGACCAGTTGGAGCGATGGCAGAGCGGCAAGCTCGCCGAGGACGAGTTCCGTCCCCTGCGCCTGCAGAACGGCTGGTACGTCCAGCGCTACGCGCCGATGCTGCGCGTGGCCGTGCCCTACGGCGAACTCTCGAGCCGCCAGCTGCGCGTGCTGGCGAAGATCGCCCGCGAATACGACGAGCCCGAAGTCGAGGTCTACAAGAACGCGCTGGCCACGCAAGGCAAGCTCGGCACGCACAAGCTGCCGACCCACTACGCCCACTTCACGACCCGCCAGAACGTCCAGTACAACTGGATTCCGCTCGCCAAGTCGGCCGACGTGATGGACCTGCTGGCCTCGGTCGACATGCACGGCATCCAGACCAGCGGCAACTGCATCCGCAACATCACGAGCGACGAGCGCGCCGGGATCGCGGTCGACGAGATCGCCGACCCGCGCCCCTTCGCCGAGATCATGCGGCAGTGGAGCACGCTGCACCCCGAGTTCGCCTTCCTGCCGCGCAAGTTCAAGATCGCGATCACGGGCTCGACCGAAGACCGCGCCGCGACCGGCTGGCACGACGTCGGCCTGCACCTGCGCAAGAACGAGGCCGGCGAGCTCGGCTTCCGCGTGCAGGTGGGCGGCGGCATGGGCCGCACGCCGATCATCGGCACCGTGCTGCGCGAGTTCCTGCCCTGGAACCAGATCATGAATTACCTCGAAGCGGTGATCCGGGTCTACAACCGCTACGGCCGGCGCGACAACATCTACAAGGCGCGCATCAAGATCCTGGTCAAGGCCGAGGGCCAGCGCTACATCGACGACGTCGAGGCCGAGTACAAGCAGGTCATCGAACACGACGGCGCGCCGCACACCATCACCCAGGCCGAGCTCGACCGCGTGAGCGCCTCCTTCGTGCCGCCGCAACTCGCCACCCGCGTGTTCCGCAGCGCCGAGGCCACCGATGCCGACCTGCGCGCCCAGGCGGCCGACGACGTCATGTTCGCGCGCTGGCTGGCGCGCAACGTGGCGCCGCACCAGAACCCCGCGCTGCGCGCCGTCACGCTGTCGTTCAAGCGCCGCCTGCAGGCGCCCGGCGATGCCTCGGCCGACCAGCTCGACACCGCCGCCCGCCTGGCCGACCGCTTCAGCGCCGGCGAGGGCCGCGTCACGCACGACCAGAACCTGCTCCTGCCCTGGGTGCATGCCGAAGACCTGCACGCGCTGTGGCTCAATGCCCGCGAGGCCGGCTTCGCCAGCGCCAACGTGCACCTGCTGACCGACATGATCGCCTGCCCCGGCGGCGACTTCTGCGCCCTGGCCAACGCGCGCTCGATCCCGATCGCCGAAGCCATCACCGAGCGCTACCAGGACCTCGACGAACTCGACGACCTCGGCGAGATCGACCTGCACATCAGCGGCTGCATCAACTCCTGCGGCCACCACCACAGCGGCCATATCGGCATCCTCGGCGTCGACAAAGACGGCAAGGAGTGGTATCAGGTCACGCTCGGCGGCTCCGACGGCTCGCTGCTCAGCGGCGCGCCGCAGGCCGGCAAGGCGGTCGGCCCGTCGTTCTCGGCGGCCGAAGTGCCCGACGTGATCGAGGCCGTGCTCAACACCTACCGCGACACCCGCGAGCCCGGCGAAACCTTCATCGACGCGCTGCGCCGGGTCGGCCCCGAGCCCTTCAAGGCCGCCGCCAACGGTGCCCGCTTCAAGGTCGAGGTGACCGCATGAGCCGCCCGGCCGCCCCGAAGGCGAATACCGTAGCGCGCAGCGCGGAGGTTTCCGAATGAACAAGACCCTGACACTGATCGCCGCCGAGGACCACGTCGACAACGGCGACCCGACCGTGCTGCAGCTGGCCAACGATGCCGATCCGCTGGCGATCGAGGTCTGCCTGGACGACGTCGAGCGCATCGACCTCGACTTCCCGAAATTCACCGACGGCCGCGCCTACAGCCAGGCCTTCCTGCTGCGCCGCCGCCTGGGCTTCAAGGGCGACATCCGCGCCACCGGCGACGTGCTGATCGACCAGCTGGTGCAGATGCAGCGCACCGGCTTCTCGAGTGCCGTGCTCAAGGAAGGCGTCGACGCCTCCGCCGCCCAGCGCCAGTTCGACCGCTTCGCCGCCTTCTACCAGGGCGACGCGGTGCAGGCGGCGCCGCATTTCGTCGCGGCACCCGAGACTGCATCGGAGCCTTCGGCATGAGCCTCGACCTCGCACGCATCAACACTGAACTCGGCCGCAACGCCGAAGGCCTGGTGGACTGGGCCGTCGGCCTTGGCCAGCCGACCATCGTCACCACCAATTTCCGCCCCTTCGAGGCCGTGATCCTGCACATGGTGGCGCGCGCCAGGCCCGATGTGCCGGTGATCTGGATGGACAACGGCTACAACACCGAGGCCACCTACCGCTTCGCCGACGAGGTGACGAAGCTGCTGGGCCTGGACCTGCACATCTACCTGCCGCGCCGCTCGCGGGCGCACCGCGAAGCGGTGGAGGGGCCGACGCCGGCACTCGACGATCCGCGCCACGCCGCCTTCACCGAAGAGGTCAAGCTGGAGCCCTTCGCCCGCGCACTGCGCGAGACGGCACCGAAGGTCTGGTTCACCGCGCTGCGGGCCACCGACACCGCCGTGCGCGCGCAGATGGACCCGGTCAGCGTCAATCCGGACGGCCTGATCAAGGTCGCGCCGCTGCTGCACTGGTCGTCGAAGGAGCTGTACGCCTACTGCGAGGCGCATGGCCTGCCCAACAACTTCGACTACGTGGACCCGACCAAGGGCGAAGACAACCGCGAGTGTGGACTGCATCTCGCGCACTGAACGCCAACGCCCGACCGACTCCCCGCCTGCAAGACCCCCCACCCGATGAACGCCCGAACCGAACCCGACCTGCTGTTGTCGACCGCACAGACGCTGGCCCACCTGTCCAACACCCAGCTCGACGCCCTGGAAGAAGAGACCATCTTCATCCTGCGCGAGGTCGCGGCCTCCTTCGAGCGGCCGACCCTGCTGTTCTCGGGCGGCAAGGATTCGCTGGTGCTGCTGAAATGCGCCGAGAAGGCCTTCGGCGCGGGCCGCATCCCGTATCCGCTGCTGATGATCGACACCGGCCACAACTTCCCCGAGGTGACCGCCTTCCGCGACCAACGCGCCCAGGAGCTCGGTGCCGAGCTGATCGTGCGCAACGTCGAGGATTCGATGAAGCGCGGCACGGTGCGCCTGGCCCACCCGGGCGAATCGCGCAACGTGCACCAGTCGGTGACGCTGCTCGAGGCGATCGAGGAGTTCCGCTTCGACGCCCTGATCGGCGGCGCCCGCCGCGACGAGGAGAAGGCACGTGCCAAGGAGCGCATCTTCTCGCACCGCGACAGCTTCGGCCAATGGCAGCCCAAGGACCAGCGGCCCGAGCTGTGGACCCTGTTCAACACGCGGCTCGCACCGGGCGAGCATTTCCGCGTCTTCCCGATCTCGAACTGGACCGAACTCGACGTCTGGCAGTACATCGAGCGCGAGCGCATCGCCCTGCCCTCGATCTACTACACGCACAAGCGCGAGGTGGTCGAGCGCCGCGGCCTGCTGGTGCCGGTGACCGCGCTCACGCCGCCGCGCGACGGCGAGCAGGTCGAGGTGCGGGACGTGCGCTTCCGCACCGTCGGCGACATCACCTGCACCTGCCCGGTCGACAGCCTGGCGGCCGATGCCGGCGACGTGGTGGTCGAAACGCTGGCGGCCGACGTCAGCGAACGCGGCGCGACCCGCATGGACGACAAGACCTCCGAAGCCTCGATGGAAAAGCGCAAGAAAGACGGTTACTTCTGATGACGATCGCGACCCCCTCCCCGGCGTCCACCGCCCTTCACGCCGAGACCGGCGCCGCCCTGCGCTTCATCACCTGCGGCAGCGTCGACGACGGCAAGAGCACCCTCATCGGCCGCCTGCTGGTCGACAGCAAGACCGTGCTGCAGGACCAGCTGGCCGGCGTGCAGCGCGGCGGCGAGACCGACCTGGCGCTGCTCACCGACGGCCTCTCGGCCGAGCGCGAGCAGGGCATCACGATCGACGTCGCCTACCGCTACTTCTCGACTGCGCACCGCAAGTTCGTGATCGGCGACGCGCCCGGCCATGAGCAGTACACGCGCAACATGGTCACGGCCGCATCGAGCGCCGACGCCGCCGTGGTGCTGGTCGACGCCACCAAGCTGGCCTGGGCCGCCGAAGTGGGCGACGGCGAGGTGGTCCGGCGCGAGCTGCTGCCGCAGACCCGCCGCCACACGCTGCTGTGCCATCTGCTGCGCGTGCAGTCGATCGTCTTCGCGGTCAACAAGCTCGATGCCATCGACGACGCCGAGCTGGCCTTCGAGCGCATCTCGGAGGCGCTCGCGAATTTCGCCGAAGCGGCCGGCGTCGAGGTCAAGGCCACGGTGCCGATCTCGGCCCTCAAGGGCTGGAACGTGGCCTCGCGTCATCCGGCCTGGGCCGGCTACGAAGGGCCCAGCCTGCTCGAGCTGCTCGAGCAACTGCCGGTCACGGCGCAGGACGAGGCCGTGCCCTTTGCCTTTCCAGTGCAGTGGGTCGAGAAGTTCTCGGCCTCGGCCGACACCTCGCGCGGCCGCCGCGTGTTCTGGGGCCGGGTCGCCAGCGGCCACATCGAGCCCGGCCAGCGCATCACCGTGCTGCCGAGCAACCAGCACGCCACGGTGGCGCAGGTGCTGAACCACACGCGCGAGCCCAAGGCCGTGCATGCCGGCCACAGCGCCGGCATCGTGCTCGACCGCGAACTCGACGTCTCGCGCGGCGACTGGCTGCTGGCGCCCGACGCCTTCGAGCCGGTGCGCGAGATCACCGCCACGGTGGCCTGGCTCGACGACGAGCCGCTGGTCGCCGGCCGGGTCTACTGGGCGCTGCAGGGCCACCGCTGGGTCAAGGCCAAGGTGGCGCGCATCATCGACCGCGTGAACATCACCACCCTCGACGCCGAGCCGACCGACCAGCTGGAGGCCAACGCCATCGGCGACGTGGTGCTGTCGCTGCAGCAGCCGCTGGCCGTGCTGCCCTTCACCCAGTCGCGCACCTTGGGCTCGCTGATCCTGGTCGATACCGCCTCGCACCGGACCTCCGCCGCGGTGCTCGTGCGGCCTGCCGCCACAAAGGCCTAAAATTCGGGGTTTTCCCGATCATTCCCTTCCGCTTGCCAAGAAAATGACCCACGTCGTCTCCGAATCCTGCATCCGCTGCAAATACACCGATTGCGTCGACGTCTGTCCGGTCGACTGCTTCCGTGAAGGGCCGAACATGCTGGTGATCGATCCCGACGAGTGCATCGACTGCGCGGTCTGCATCCCCGAGTGCCCGGTGAACGCGATCTACGCCGAGGAAGATTTGCCGGCCAACCAGCTGGCCTTCATCAAGCTCAACGCCGAGCTGGCGCTGGCCGACGGCTGGAAGAGCATCACCAAGCGCAAGCCGGCGCTGCCCGACGCCGAAGAGTGGAAAGACAAGACCGACAAGATCGGGGAGTTGGTGCGCTGAGCACGCAGGCAGCCCTGATCGAAACCGATGCGCTGATCATCGGCGCGGGCCCGGTCGGGCTGTTCCAGGCCTTCCAGCTCGGCCTGCTCGAGATTTCCTGCCACATCGTCGACGCCCTGCCGCGCGCGGGCGGCCAGTGCGTGGCGCTGTACGGCGACAAGCCGATCTACGACATCCCGGGCACGCCGGTCACGACCGGCCGCGGCCTGGCCGACGCCCTGCTGCAGCAGATCGCGCCCTTCAAGCCGCAATTCCACTTCGACGAGCAGGTCGCGACGCTGGCCCGCCAGGACGACGGCCGGCTGCTGCTCGGGACCACGCGCGGCCATGCCTTCCTTTGCAAGACGCTGTTCATCGCCGCCGGCGTCGGCGCCTTCGTGCCGCGGCGCATCGCGGTCGAAGGCATCGCCGGCCTCGAAGGCACGCGGCTTTTCTACCACCCCGACACGCTCGAACGCTTCGCCGGCCAGTCGGTGATCGTCCACGGCGGCGACGATGCCGCGCTGGACACCGCGCTGGCGCTGCTGCCGCTGGCCAGTGCGGTCACGCTGCTGCATCGGCGCGACGTCTTCCAGGCCGAGGAGGCCACGGTCGCGGCCGTGCACGACCGCATCGCCGCCGGTGCCCTGCGGCTCCAGGTCGGGCAGCCGGTCGGTTTCGACCCCGCCCATCTCCAGGTCGCCACGCCGGACGGGCAGACGGTCGCGTTGCCCTTCGACAGCCTGGTCGGCTGCCTGGGCATCTCGCCGCGGCTCGGGCCGATCGCCGACTGGGGCCTGGCGCTGGAGCGCAAGCAGTTGCCGGTCGACACCGAGAAGTACCAGACGCAGGAGCGCGCGGTCTTCGCCGTCGGCGACATCAACACCTACCCCGGCAAGAAAAAGCTCATCGTCTGCGGCTTCCACGAGGCCACGCTGGCGGCCTGGGGCGCGGCGGCGATCGTGTTTCCCGACAAATCCATTCCGCTGCAGTACACCACCACCAGCACGCGGCTGCACACCCTGCTCGGCGTCGCCCACTGAGATCCGATCGAAGCCTGAACCGGACGTGAACGGCACGTTCATGATGGGGACACCCGCGGGCCTTAGGATCGCCTGCCATGCAGGCCGTCAACATCTCTCTTTTTCAATGGCTCGCAGCGGGCCCTGCGCCCGACGCGCACCTTCTCTGGCTTGCGGCGCTGCTGGCCGAGGGAACCTCCTGGCTCTGCCTGGCGCTGCTGGCCGTGGCCGCATGGCGGCAGCCGGCCCAACGTGGCTACGCCATGGCGACCCTGGCCGCCGCCGCCGCCGCCGCGCTGGCGGCGCATGCGCTGGCCGGCGCCCTCAACCTCCCCAGGCCCTTCGTGGCGGGCCTGAGCCCGAACTACATCGCCCACGGCGCCCGCGGCGCGCTGCCGAGCGCGCATGCGAGCGTGATGTTCACGCTGGCGCTGGTGCTGTGCCTGCGCCCGGCCCTGCGAACGCTCGGCCTCGCGGTGTTCGCGATCGCCCTGGTCACGGGCTGGGCCCGCATCTACGTCGGCGCCCATTTTCCGTTCGACATCGCAGCCGGGCTCGCGCTGGGGGTCGTGATCACGGCGCTGTTCTGGGTGCTGGGTGTCGTCGTGCGCCGCATCGTCGTGCCGCTGGTCGCGCGCGACGATGCGCGCTCGGCGGCGAAGCCCACCGGCTCCCCCGCCGCCTGACGCGGGGCTCGCGCGAAAGCGGCCTTCCACCGATCGCGAAACGGAAGACCGCAAGCTCGCGCTGCGCGGGCTGCCGCACGACGAGATGTCGGCCGACTGTTCTTGGCCATCATGGGAAGCTCAAGTCCAAACCGAGCATGCTGCCAAGGCCGAAGGCGAGGAGCGAAAGGCCCAGGAGCGACAGCACGAAGACTGCGGCCACCTTGCCGCCCGTGCGTAGCACCGCGCTCTGCTTGTCCTTCCCCTTCTTCCCTCGCTCATAGTGCCACTTGATGGCGAAGAACATGCCCGTGCCGAACACGAGAACCTTGAACGCGATGAAGACGATAGGGACCCAATCCATCATTTCGAGTATTTCCAGGGCGATGACTTGACACCATCGAGAGCGACGCGCCGGTGATGACGCGGCAGCCTTCGGTGAATTGATTCGACCTCAGTTGTCGGGCTCTATTCTTGCGCGTGAACGGGGTTGCGGCAGCACGTGCCACAGCCCAAGGGTGCGCGATGACGGCTCTGTGCTGGACCGAGCGGAGTTCCGCTCTGGGCCGAATTCTGCCCCACGGCTTGAAGTCCGCCGAACCTGGCCGCATCAGGCCTAAAATGGGCGTTCGCTAGGGGTGCTGCGTCGGCTTGCCGGCTTGGCTGAGAAAAAAACCCTTTGAACCTGTCCGGTCGATCGTCTTCGCTGCGCACCGCCGTGCACGAAGTGACGGCCGGAGTCCCACGACGTGTAGTTGGTGGGCCTGAGGTAATCCTCGCGCAGGGAAGCTGGTCCGGCGGCCGCCGCGTTGTCTCGCGCGGCGGTCAGGTCGCCGGCCTCGCCCACCTGCCACACACTTGCATGGAGCAAATGGATGGCAAACACAACCCGTGAACAGGCTGCGGCCAACGAGGCGCTGACGCCGCTGGGCGAATCGCATCGCGTCTTCCTGTGGCGCGACCACATGGCGCTCTGGTTCAGCCTGGGCGTCGGCCTGCTCGTGATGCAGATCGGCGCCTACCTGGTGCCCGCAGTCGGCACCCGCGACGCGATGCTGGCGATCGTGCTGGGCTCCTGCATCGGCGCCGGCCTGCTCGCCTGGACGGCCCGCGTCGGCTGCGAAAGCGGCCTGGCCAGCGCCGGGCTCATGAACGCCACCTACGGCAGCGCCTTCGCGCGGCTGCCGGTGGTGCTCAACATCGTGCAGCTCATCGGCTGGACCACCTTCGAGTTGGTGATCATGCGCGAGGGCACCCAGGCCATCGGCGCGCAGGCTTTCGGCTGGTCGCTCGGCGGCCCGCTGGGCACCGTGCTGACGACGCTGCTGTGGGGCGCCGTGCTGCTGGCCTTGCTGGCCGGTTCGATGGTCAAGCTGGTGCGGCGCTTCGTGAGCCGCTTCGGCCTGCCGCTGGTGGTGCTCTCGCTGGCCTGGCTGAGCTGGCAGTTCGCGGCCCGGCTCCACGCCAAGGGACTGGAGGCTTTCTGGACCCGCCCCGGCGACGGCTCGATGGGCATGTTCGGCGCGCTCGACCTGGTGATCGCCATGCCCGTCTCCTGGCTGCCGCTGGTGGCCGACTACGCACGCCACGGCAAGCGCAGCACGGGCGGCCTGGGCGGCGCCTTCAGCGGCACCTGGATCGGCTATGTGCTGGCCAACATCTGGTGCTACGCGCTCGGCGTGATGGTCGTCAGCGTGGCCGAGCCCGGCACCGACCTGGTCGCGGCCCTGCTGCTGGCCCAGGGCGGCCTGGTCGCACTCGGCCTGATCCTGATCGACGAGCTCGACAACGCCTACGGCGATGTCTATTCAGGCTCGGTGTCGGCCCACAGCCTGCAGCCGCGCTGGACGGTGCGCCGCTGGGGCCTGCTGCTGGCCGCGGTCTGCATCGGCTTCGCGCTGGTGCTGCCGATGCACACGCTCGAACCCTTCCTGCTGCTGCTGAGTTCGGTCTTCGTACCGCTCTACGGCGTGATCCTCGGCCGGCTCGGGACCGGCAACGCGCCGGTACCGCTGGACAGCCGCCGCGTGGACCTGGCCGCGGCCGCCATCTGGATCGGCGGCATCGCGGTCTACCACGCCTGCGCCGCCTGGGCGCCGCAGTGGGGCTCGGCGCTGCCGACCCTGGCCATCACCTTCGTGCTGGCCCTGGTCACACGCCCGGCACAGGCAGGCGGACGCTCGGCACTGGCGCAAAGCCGTGGTTGAGGGGGCCGTGACCCGCTCCGACCTGCATGTCCGCGCCCGCCGCCATGGCGGCGACGACATAGCCGCGGGCCCGTTCCACCGCCTCGGGCAGCCCATGGCCGAGCGCCAGGTGGGCGGCGATCGCCGACGACAGCGTGCAACCCGTGCCATGCAGGTTGCGGCTCCGGATGCGGGCCGAAGACAGCTGCAGCCGCTCGCCGTCGGCCTCGGCCAGCAGGTCGACCACGTCGTTGCCCGGCAGGTGGCCGCCCTTGAGCAGCACCGCCCTGGCGCCGAGCGCGAGCAGTTCGGAGGCCGCGTCGTCGAGCGCACCGACGCCGTCGATCGGATGGCCGATCAGCAGCGCCGCCTCGTCGAGGTTGGGCGTGACGACGACCGCGCGCGGGAACAGTTCGCGCACCAGCACGGCCACCGTCTCGGCGGCGATCAGCCGGTCGCCGCTGGTGGCGACCATGACCGGATCGAGCACCACGTTGGGCAGTTGGTAATGATCGATGGCCCAGGCCACCACCTCGACGATCTCGGGCGCGTGCAGCATGCCGAGCTTGACGGCGTCGACGCCGATGTCCTCGACCACCGCCTGGATCTGCGCCTTCAGGAAGGCCGGCGGCACGCCGTGGATGCCCGACACGCCGAGCGTGTTCTGCGCCGTCAGCGCGGTGATCGCGGTCATCCCGTAGCAGCCGAGGGCCGAGAAGGTCTTCAGGTCGGCCTGGATGCCGGCGCCGCCGCCGCTGTCGGAGCCGGCGATCGAGAGCACGCGCGCGTAGCGGGAAAATGCAGAGGTCATGTTGAAAATTATCGGCCACGCACGCCATGGCCCACGCTGAACCCGTGATGAGCCCGTCCCAAGAATTCCCTTTCCGCTCCGCGGCCGTGCTCGGCGCCGGGCTCATGGGCCGCCTGCTCGCCCTGGCGCTGGCCCGGGCCGGCTGCGAGATCGACCTCTACGACGCCGGCGGCCCGCAGGCCGAGGGCGCCGCCGCCCGCGTCGCGGCCGCGATGCTCGCGCCGCTGGCCGAATCGGCCGTGGCGCCGCCCTCGGTCGTGCGCATGGGCCATCACGCGCTCGAGCGCTGGCCGACGCTGATCGCCTCGCTCGCCGCCCCGGTGTTCTTCCAGCGCGAAGGCACGCTGGTGCTGTGGCACCGCCAGGACGCCGCCGAGGCCGCACGGCTGCGCCGCGTGCTGGAGCGCACCGGCGAGCTGGTGCCGGAGCTGCCCGCGATGCGCACCCTGGATGCCGCCGGCATCGAGGCCCTCGAACCCGCGCTGGGACGGCGCTTCGCGCAGGCGCTGCTGCTGCCCGACGAAGGCCAGCTCGACAACCGCGCCTTGCTCGACGCCCTGCTGGCCACCCTGCAGGCGCAGCCGAAGGTGCGCCTGCACTGGCAGGCGCCGCGCGCGTCCGACGACTTCGCGCCCGGCGCCGCCGGCCAGCCCGAGCGCGTGATCGACTGCCGCGGCCTCGGCGCCAGGCCGCAATGGAACGCGCTGCGCGGCGTGCGCGGCGAAGTGATCCGGGTCCATGCGCCCGAGGTCACGCTGCGGCGGCCGACCCGGCTGGTGCATCCGCGCTACCCGATCTACATCGCGCCCAAGCCCGATCACCTGTTCGTCATCGGAGCCACCGAGATCGAGTCGGACGACCTGTCGCCGGCCAGCGTGCGCTCCACGCTCGAACTTCTGAGCGCCGCCTATGCGGTGCACAGCGGCTTCGCGGAAGCACGCATCGTCGAGATCGCGACCCAGTGCCGCCCGACCCTGCCCGACAACCTGCCGGCCGTGCGCACGTTGCGCCCGCACGTGATGCAGGTCAACGGCCTCTATCGCCACGGCTTCATGATCGCGCCGGCGATCCTCGACGTCGCGCTGGAGCTGCTGGCCACGGGCCGGTCGGCGTTGGCCGCCCGCTTCGGCCTCGCAACCCACCCATGAACCTGCTGATCAACGACCAACCCCACCAGCTGCCGACGGGCGCGACGCTGTCGGACGCGCTCGCGCTCATCGAGGCCAAGCCGCCGTTCGCCGTCGCCGTCAACCGCCAGTTCGTGCCACGCTCGAACTATGGCGCCCACCTGCTGCAGGCCGACGACCGCATCGAAGTGATCCGCCCCGTGACGGGCGGCTGAGGACCACACCATGACACCGATTCCCGCCAACGATCCGCTCGTGCTCTACGGCCAGAGCTTCGACAGCCGGCTGCTGCTCGGCACCGCGCGCTACCCCTCGCCCGACGTGCTCGAGGCGGCCGTGCGGCGCGCCAAGCCTGCCATGCTCACCGCCTCGCTGCGCCGCCAGACCGCGACGGCGGGCGGCGCCGGCAGCGACAACGGCTTCTGGGACCTGCTGCGGCGCCTGGGGGTGCCGGTGCTGCCCAACACGGCCGGCTGCCACAGCGTGCAGGAGGCCATCGCCACCGCGCAGATGGCGCGCGAGCTGTTCGACACGCCCTGGATCAAGCTCGAGCTGATCGGCGACGACTACACGCTGCAGCCCGACACGCTGAACCTGGTCGACGCCGCCGCGCAGCTGATCCGCGACGGCTTCCAGGTGCTGCCCTATTGCACCGAGGACCTGGTGCTGTGCCAGCGCCTGGTCGACGTCGGCTGCCAGGCCGTGATGCCGTGGGCGGCGCCGATCGGCACCGGCCGCGGCCCGGTCAACCCCTACGCCTTGCAGGTGCTGCGCGAGCGGCTCGCTGTGCCGCTGCTGGTCGACGCCGGGCTCGGCCTGCCCTCGCATGCCTGCCAGGTGATGGAATGGGGCTACGACGGCGTGCTGCTGAACACCGCGGTGGCGCTGGCGCAGGACCCGGTCGCGATGGCGGGGGCCTTCGCCGACGCGGTGCAGGCCGGGCGCTCGGCGCACCATGCCGGCGCCATGGCGGCGCAGGATTCGGCCCAGCCCAGCACCCCGGTGCTGGGCACGCCCTTCTGGCATCACGCAGCTTCCCAATGACCGCCATGACCGACGCCTCCACCATCGCTCGGGCCATCGTGGCGGCCCACGCCGCGCGCTTCGGCGCGACGGGCGACGCCGCGGATTCGTTCACGTCCGACGACCCGATCTACCGCGGCGCCAAGCAGGCCTGCGGCACGCTGGGCTTCATCGACATCGACGCCGAATGCCTGGCGCGCGCATGGCAGGCCCAGAGCGAGCGCAACGGCCGCTTCGACGCCGAGGCCTGGCCCGACACTCCGGCCGATTTCGGCCTGCGCGCCTTTCCGCCGACGCGCCGCGACGACTCTTTTCCGCCCTGCCCCGAGAAGCTCGGCCTCTATGCGGTGCTGCCCGATGCCCGATGGGTCGGCCGCATGGCGCGCGCGGGCGTGCCGACGGTGCAGCTGCGCTTCAAGTCGGACGATGCCGGCGCCATCGAGCGCGAGGTGCAGGCGGCCGTCGAGGCGGTGCGCGGCACCGGCGCCCTGCTCTTCATCAACGACCACTGGAAGCACGCCATCGCCGCGCGGGCCTACGGCCTGCATCTGGGCCAGGAAGACCTCGACGCGCTGGCTCCCGCAGACTTGCGGACGATCCGCGACGCCGGCATCCGCCTCGGCGTCAGCACCCACGGCTACGCGGAAATGCTGCGCGCCGACCGCGCAAGCCCGAGCTACCTCGCGATGGGCGCGGTCTACCCGACCACGCTCAAGCGGATGGCGACCGCGCCGCAAGGCGTGGCGCGCCTGGCTGCGTATGCGCGGCTCATGCGGGGCTATCCGCAGGTCGGCATCGGCGGCGTCGATGAAGCGCGCATGCCCGAAGTGCTGGCCACGGGCGTCGGCTCGGTGGCCGTGGTGCGCGCGCTGGTGGCCGACCCGCAGCCCGAGGAGGCGGCAAGTCGGCTGATGGCGATCTGCAACCGCGCCACCTGAGGCACCGCCGCAGGATGCCGGGCTTCTTCCGAAGAGGGCCAAAAACCGCGCTATAATCTAAGGCTTGTTCCTCGATAGCTCAGTCGGTAGAGCGCCGGACTGTTAATCCGTAGGTCCCTGGTTCGAGCCCAGGTCGAGGAGCCAGAATCAAGCCGCAGTGAACCTGTTTTCCGGCGGCAAAAACAACAAGAGCTTCAGCTCTGCATTCGGCCTCCACGGCGAGCTTCGAGTGCCTCTACAGAACGCGCCCAGGTCGGCGCGTTTTTTTTCGCTTCGGCGACCTCACTTTTGTAGCGCGCTGCGTGCGTGCCTCGAAATTCGGCCCATTCACTCGATATATAATCTGAGGCTTGTTCCTCGATAGCTCAGTTGGTAGAGCGCCGGACTGTTAATCCGTAGGTCCCTGGTTCGAGCCCAGGTCGAGGAGCCAGAATGTGCCGCAAGGCCACTGGATGCCCCGCTACTCAAAAGGTAGCGGGGCATTTTCCTTTGGGGTGCCGATCCAGCAACCCGCTCCGTCGATGCGCCGCCTTTTCTTCGCCCTCTTCCTCGCCCTTCCTTTCGCCCTCCACGCCGCGCCGCGCACCTGCCTGGTCGTCGGCGTCACCGATGGCGACACGCTGACGGCGCGCTGTCCGAGGCCAGGCGGCTACGAACGGCTGAAGGTCCGCCTCGATGCCATCGACGCGCCCGAGAAACGCCAGGCTTTCGGCGCCCGCGCGAAGCAAGCCCTGTCGCGCCTGGTGTTCGCGAACGAGGTCGAGCTCGACTGCGCCAAGACCGACCGCTACGACCGCGCGGTGTGCAGCGTTCGGGTCGCGCCGGCGTCGGCGCCGCAGGGTCCGAAGACACTGGACGCCGGACTGGCGATGCTCACGCTGGGCATGGCCTGGTGGTACCGCGCCTATGCCGACGAGCAGGCCCCCCAGGCCCGCGGCCAGCATGAATTCGCCGAGGCCGAAGCAAGGGCGAAGAAGATCGGGCTGTGGCGGGACCCCCGCCCGGTCCCGCCGTGGGAATGGCGCAGGACAGAGCGCGACGGGCACTGACCCGCGGCGCTTCATCGATCCGGATGCAGGCCCCGGCAGCGACGTTCAGCGCCGCCGCACCCCGGTGAGATTCCGGTCGGCTGCCGGCCGCTGGGAGGCCCACAGTCAGGTTCCGCATCGCACAATTCCGCCATGCCCTCTGCGTCCATCGAACTCTCGCCCCAGCCACTGGCAGCCCCGCGGTCGCGGCCTGCCCATCTCATGCGCCCGCCCATGGCTCGGCTCGCCGCCGGGACCGGACGCTGGCGACCCCGGGTCTCGCGCTACCGCATCGTCGTGATGGTCGTCTTCGCGATGGTGGTCCTGGCTGTCGGCTGGTCCGACCAGCATTTGCCCGCCGCAGCCGTCGTCGTCGTCGGATCGGCCGCGGTCAGCCTCTGGGTCCTGACGCTGCTCGGCTCGCTCGGCATCGGTCCGGTCGCCGCCATCCGGGACGCCATCCGGCGCTGACCGACCCGACCCGTTTCAGAAGCTCCTGCTGTAGGCCAGGAAGGCCGCCGCCGTCCCGAGCAGGCCGAACTGGATCGAGTCCCTGGGCGTGATCCGCCAGCCGATCGCCGGAATCGCGGCCACGCCCCAACCGTCGTGGTTGAACGGAACCTTGCGCTCGTACTTGCCCTTGTAGCCATACAGCAGGCCGCCCGTGAGCTTGACGAAGAGCTCCGGCACCCCGAACAGCCCGTCGAAGCGCCAGCCGACATAGGCATACGCGCAAGGATCGCCGAAGGAATTGCTGAACGCGGCGGCGCCCCACACGGGTCCATCGAACGTGCCGCGTTCGAGGCCCACCATCACGACCTGCTCGTGATCCGCATCGTTGCGCCAATGCAGTGCGAAGGGCGCGATCATCGCCTCTCGGTAGCCGGTATTGGAAAGCGTGTCGGAACCCGTCTGCCCTGCCCGCACCGGGGCAGCCAACAAGACGCAAAGGGCGCAGCCCACCCACGCATGAGTGCCGTTCATTGAAATCCTCCCTGGATTTTTCTCCGATCAAAATAGACCGTTCAGATATAACGATCGACTTGTCGATTTCGATTATTGGGAAATTCCCGTAAGAAAATAGGCTGCGGCTGAGGACTCGCTCCCCGCCTGTCGGACGCGGCGCAGTGGATCCGTCGAGCCTGGCCTACGCCGGCGCCGGCCGGGCAGCACCAGGATTCGGGCATGCGCACATCTCACCTTGCAGCGCTGGGCGTGGCCGCATGCTGTGCCGCCGCCCTCGCCCAGACCCCCAAGCTGCCCTTGAAGAGCGACGACAGCGGCACGCTCTACGTCGAACCCAACGTCTCCCCGACCGAGAAGTCGATGGAGTCGAAGGGCGCCACCGTCGGTGCCGAGCGCCCCGACGGCAGCGCCAAGTACATCGGCGTCGACACCACCGGGACCCGGCCGACCTATTCGCTCGGCGGCAGCACGGCCGGCGATCTGTCTTATTCCGCCGGCGTGTTCTCGGACGGCAAGGAAAAAAAGGGCGTGAAAGCCGGCGTGACCCTCAAGTACTGACGCGCGACGAGCGCACGTCGATGGGCAGAATCAGGGGATGAAGAAATCCCAACGCCTGGCTGCGGCCGGCCTCGCCCTGCTGCTCCTGCTGGCCGGCGCCGGCTACTGGTACCTGTCACCCTTTCTCGCCGTGCGCCAGCTCCAGGACGCCGCGCAGCGCGGCGACGCCGACACCTTCAACGCCCACATCGACTATCCCCGGCTGCGCGAAAGCCTCAAGGCACAGCTGACGGCCCTGCTGGCGCAAAAGCTCGGGGCGCCGAAGGACGGCGGCAGTCCGTTGGCCGCGCTCGGCAATGTGATCGGCTCCAGCCTGGTCAATCCACTGGTGGACTCGATGGTGCGGCCGGAAACGGTGATGGCTGCCATGCAGAACGGCCGCCTCGGCCGCAGCGCGCCCGAGCCGGCGCCGCCGGCCCCAGGCAGCGCTCCTGCAGACAGCGCCGCGCCGCAGCCGAAGAAGGCGCGCTGGCACATCGAACGCCAGGGCGCCAGCCGGATTACCGCCTACGCCGTCGACCCGGCCCGGCCCGACGAGCCGGACAGCGAGCGCCTCGGCCTGGTGTTCGAGCGCAGCGGCTTCGCCGACTGGAAGCTCACCGACCTCCGGCTGCCGGCCTCCGCCTTCAGAAAGTAGGGCACGCTCAATCGTCGACCACTTCCTCGAGCGCCGCGTCGACCCGCTCCACTTCCCGCTCCAGCAGTTCGGCCGCGGCGCGCACGGTGTCCCAGTCGCCCTGGCGCCACGCGTTCTCGACGTTCTTGGCCTGCCGCGCCGCCTGGTGCGCGCCGATGCTGGCCAGCGCGCCCTTGAGCGCGTGCACCTGCTCCTGCCCGGCGGTGGCGTCGCCGTCCCGCAGCGCCGCGGCGATCGCCGCGCGCCGCACCGCCATGTCGCTGCGCATCGCGACCGCGATCTCGCGCACCACGGCCAGGTCGCCGCCCAGCGTGCGCACCAGTTGCCGCATGTCGACCGCCGGCGGCAGCTCCGCCTCGGGCTCGAAGAGGTCCTCGATGCCCAGCTGCCCGGGGTCCCACGCGTCCCCCGCTTCGCGGCGCGCCGCCCGGGCCTCCTGGATGGCCTGGGCCAGCAGGGCCGGCGACACCGGTTTCGAGACATACGAATCCATGCCGGCGGCCAGGCAGCGCTCGCGGTCGCCGGCCATCGCGTGCGCGGTCAGCGCCACGACCGGCGTGTGCCCGCGCCGCGGCTCGGCGGCTTCCACGGCGCGGATCTGCGCCACGGCGTCGAGGCCGCTCAGCACCGGCATCTGCACATCCATCAGCACCAGGTCGAAGCGGCGCTCCCGCCAGCAGCGCACCGCCTCCTCGCCGTTGCGCGCCACGTGGAAGGTGCAGCCCATCTGCGTCAGCAGCTTGCGCATCAGCAGCTCATTGACTGCATGGTCTTCCGCCACCAGCACGTGCAGGCCCTGCAGGGTCACGACCTCGAGCGGGGCCGGTTCGGTCAGCACGCTCATCTCGTCGGCGGCGTGTTCGAACACCGCCGTGAAGCGAAAGGTGCTGCCCTCGCCCGGCCGGCTCAGCAGGTTCAGCGAGCCGCCCATCATCGACACCAGCCGGGCGCAGATCGCCAGGCCGAGCCCGGTGCCGCCATAGCGCCGCGTGATCGATGCATCGGCCTGCGTGAAGGCCTCGAAGATGTGCGCCTGCTTGTCCTGCTCGACCCCGATGCCGGTGTCGCGCACCGTGAACAGCAGGCGCAGCTGATCGCGCCGCAGCTCGCCCTGGTTGGGCGCCAGCCGCACGGTCACGGCGATGCGGCCGGCATCGGTGAACTTCACCGCGTTGGACACCAGGTTGGAGATCACCTGGCGCAGCCGCCCCGGGTCGCCCGCCACCTTCCACGGCACGTCCTCCGCGATCTCGATCTCGACCTTCAGGCCCTTCTTGGCCGCCGCCGGCCGGTGCAGCGCCACCGCCTCGCGCACCCAGCGGCCGACGTCGAAGCGCACCTGCTCGAACACCAGCTTGCCGGCCTCGATCTTCGACAGGTCGAGCACGTCGTTGAGCAGCGCCAGCAGCGAGGTGGCGGAGTTGTCGATCAGTTCCAGGTGCTGGCGCTGCTCCTCGTTCAGCGGCGACTGGTGCAGCAGCCGGGTCAGCCCCATCACGGCATTGAGCGGCGTGCGCACCTCGTGGCTCATGTTGGCCAGGAATTCGCTCTTGGCCCGGTTGCTGGCCTCGGCCTGGGCCCGGGCCTGCTCGATCTCGGCATGCATCGTGCGCCGGGCCGTGATGTCGGTGTTGAAGCCGGTCAGGCGCAAGGGTGCGCCCGCGGCATCGCGCTCGGTCACCATGCCGACGCTCTCGATCCAGATCCAGCCGTTGGCGCTCGAGACCCGGTGCTCTGCGATGTAGCGGTCGGCCTGGCCGCTCAGCGCATCCTTCAGGGCCTGGCGCACCAGCGGCAGGTCGTCCGGGTGGACCCGGGCCTCCAGGGCGCTCAGCTCCCAGCGGCGGTCCTCGACCTCTTCGCCGATCATCCGGCCCCAGCGGCGGCCGAGCAGCACCCGTCCGCCCGCCATGTCCCACTCCCACTGGGCCACGCGGGCCGCCTCGGCCACCATCAGGTGGCGCTTGGCGGCCACCAGCACCTTGTGCGAGGCGTCGAGCGCCTGGTCCTGCTCGCGCACCCGGGCCGCGAGCTTGTCGCGCTCGGCCGTGAGCGCCACCACGCGCCGGACCAGTTCGAGCTGGCGCTGCTGCGAGGCTTCCAGGCGCGCCAGCGCATCCTGCGGGTCGGCCCCCGGGGCCGGGTGTGTCATCTCGTCTGCTGCCATCCACGGGGCCTTTGTCGGGACATCGGGGCGAGCCCTGATAATGAACATGGGCCGCCTTCCGGGCGACCCCACGTCTTGCTGAAACTGTTCCAGGTCTCCATGGCACATCCGACGATCACCATCAAGCCCACCGCCGCCCGGCTCGCCCCGGCGTTCATCGTCCGATGAGTATGCCCGGGAATACGCGAGCCGAAGATCCGGACGACGGCGCGCAGGACACGGTCACCGTGCTGCTGGTCGACGACCAGGCCGTGATCGCGATGATGGTGCGCAAGATGCTCGCGGTCGACCCCGCGATCGAGGTCCATGTCTGCGCCCACGCCACCGAGGCCGTGGCCCGGGCGCGCGAGGTGCGCCCCACCGTGATCCTGCAGGACCTGGTCATGCCCGAGGCCAACGGCCTCGACCTGGTGCTGGCCTACCGCTCGATGCCCGAGACCCGCGACATTCCGATCATCGTGCTGTCCTCCAACGACGAGCCGGAGATGAAGCGATCGGCCTTCGCGATCGGCGCCAACGACTACGTGGTCAAGCTGCCGGAGCCGATCGAACTGATCGCCCGGATCCGCTACCACTCGCGCGCCTACATGGCCCTGGTCGAGCGCGACAACGCCTACCGGGCGCTGCGCCTGAGCCAGCAGAAGCTGCTGCTCAGCAACCTCGAACTGCAGCGGCTGACCAACTCCGACGGCCTCACGGGACTGCCCAACCGGCGCTCGTTCAACGACTACCTGGCACGCGCTTGGGCGACCTCGCAGAGCCAGGGGTCGCCGCTGTCGCTGTTAATGATCGACGTCGACTATTTCAAGAACTACAACGACCGCTTCGGCCACCTGGCGGGCGACGACGCGCTGAAATGCGTGGCCGAGGCGATCCGCAAGGCCCAGCCGGATCCGGCCTGCCTGCCGGCGCGCTTCGGCGGCGAGGAATTCGCCATGGTGCTGCCGGGCGTGACGGCCGCGCAGGCCGGCGCCATTGCCGAGACGCTGCGGCAGGAGGTCGAGCGGACGACGCTGCCGCACAAGGCGCCGGAGCCGACCTCGGTCACCGTCAGCGTCGGCACCGCCACGATGGTGGCGCCGCCCGACGCGACGCCGGACCTGCTCATCGCGGCCGCCGACGCCCGCCTGTACGAAGCCAAATGCGGCGGCCGCAACCGGGTCGTCGGCCACTGAACCCGAAATCGCATCCACACGACAGCCGGGCGCCGCTTTGTTGTCAATCCGCTGCAGCGCCGTGACAATCGAAGCCGTTGCCCATGACAGACAAAGACGCCCTCCTCAGCTACTACGAACGCCGTACATGCTCCGCCCAGTGGATGGAATTCAACCGGGCTTTCGCCGCCGAACTGAGCGCCGGCCTGCCGCCTGAGGACATCCGCCAGCTGTTCCGCCGGATCGGCGAGCGCATCGCGCTGGCGCTGCCGGTGGAGCGCTGCGATACCGTCGAGCAGCTGCGCGCCGCTTTCAACGGCCGCTGGGAGGCGATCGACTGGGGCTTCGCCACGCTGCACGAGCAGGACGACCACCTGCGCATCGTGCACGCCTGCAGCCCGCTGGCGATGGCCTTCGGGCCCGACGCCGAACCCTGGGCGGACGGCTTCTTCGAGGGTGCCTACCAGACCTGGTTCGCGGCCCAGGGCACACCGCCGGCGCTGCGGGTGCGGGCCGAAGCCGCGGCGGCGGACGGATCGCAACAGGTCGTGCTGCGGCTGGGCAGGGCCCAGCCATGAGCAACGACGATCGCGAAGCCGAGGACGTGGCGGGGCTGTTCCGCAAGTTCGGCGGCGACGCCAAGGGCTACAAGGAATTCGAGCCGGCGCCGGAAGTCGGCCAGCCCCAGGGCGCATGGACGCTGGTCCCGGGGTCGCCGGGTGCGCCGGCCGCGCCGGCAGCGGCCGTCACGGCGCCCGCACCCCGTGCCCCCGATCCGGAGCCCGCGGCAGCCGCACCGGCGCCGACGCCAGCGGGCCCCGCGCCCAGCGCGGTCGCGGCGTCGCCGGCCGGCGCGCCGCGCGAGCTCGACCTCCTTTTCGCCCGGCTGGCCGGCCAGCAGCAAGCGGCCTCCGAAGGCGGCCACGGGCTCATGTCCCGATGGCGCAAGCCCACCTGACGATGCCCGTGGTCGCGGTCATCGGTGCCAAGGGCGGCGTCGGCAAGACGACGGTGGCGGCAAATCTCGGCACCTCACTGGCGGAAGCGGGCCATCCGGTCCTGGCCATCGACCTCGATCCCCAGAACGCGCTGCGCTTCCACCTGGCCCTCGATCGCACGGCCTGCGAGTGCGGCCTGGCCGGCGCGCTGGCCGGACGCGCGAGCTGGGCCCAGGCGATGCAGCCGGGCCGGGGTGGCGTGGTGCTGCTGCCCTTCGGCGCGATCGACGACGAACACCAGATCGACCTCGAGCGCCAACTGGCCGACCATCCGGGCTGGCTGGCCGAGACGCTGGCGCGCTTCCGGCTCCCGCCCGAAACCCTGGTGCTGCTCGATACGCCGCCGGGGCCGTCGGTCTACCTGCAGCAGGCGCTGCGCGTGGCCCAGCTCGGCGTGGTGACGGTGCTGCCCGACGCCGGGTCCTTCGCCACGCTGCCGCTGGTCGACCGCATGGTCGACAAGTACTGCCGCGGCCGTCCCGATTTCATCGCCAGCGTCTGCATCGTCAACCAGGTCGACGCCGGCAAGCGCCTCAATCGCGACGTTCTGCAGGCGCTGCGCCAAGAGCTCGGCGACCGGCTGCTCGGCGTGGTCCACCAGGACCAGGCCGTGTGCGAGGCGCTGGCCAGCGCCACCGATGTGCGCCGCTACGCCCCCTTCAGCCAGGCCGCGGACGACTTCGTCCAGTGCGCGCGCCAGCTCCTCCGACGCCTCGCGCCACCGGCGCACCCCGCAGAGATCCGCCGACCATGACCACCCCCGCCGCGCCGCCTCCCCCGAGCCATCGGCTGCCCCGCTTCGTCGCCTGGGCCATCACGCTGGTGGTTCTGCCGATGATCGTCATCACGCCGCTGACCTTGCACCAGCAGCTCACGCTGTCGGTCGCGATCTTCATCGCCGCGCTGGTGCTGAACCGCTTCCCGGGCCGGATCCCGACGCTGGTGATGATCTTCCTGTCGGTCATCGTCTCGTCGCGCTACATGTACTGGCGCATCACCGAGACCATGTACATGGACAACCTGCTCGACCTAGTGCTGGGCAGCGGGCTCCTGATGGCCGAGATCTACGCCTTCGTGGTGCTGCTGCTGGGCTACATCCAGACCGCCTGGCCGCTGGAGCGCAAGCCGCATCCGCTGCCGGACGATCCACGCGACTGGCCGACGGTCGACGTCTTCATCCCGACCTACAACGAGCCGCTGTCGGTGGTGCGGCCGACGGTGCTGGCGGCCCAGTCGATCGACTGGCCGCCGGACAAGATCAACATCTTCGTGCTCGACGACGGCCGCCGCGAGGAGTTCCGGGTGTTCTGCGAAGGGGTCGGCGTCCACCACGTGACGCGCGACAACAACCGCCATGCCAAGGCCGGCAACATCAACGCGGCGCTGAAGAACACCAGCGGCGAATTCATCGCCATCTTCGACTGCGACCACACGCCGACGCGCTCCTTCCTGCAGATCGCGATGGGCTGGTTCGGCCGCGATCCGAAGCTCGGCATGGTGCAGACGCCGCACTATTTCTTCTCGGCCGACCCGTTCGAGAAAAACCTCGATACCTTCGGCACCGTGCCCAACGAGGGCGAGCTGTTCTACGGCCTGATCCAGGACGGCAACGACCTCTGGAACGCGACCTTCTTCTGCGGCTCCTGCGCGGTGCTGCGCCGCACGATCTGCGAGGAGGTCGGCGGCATCGCGGTCGAGACCGTGACCGAGGACGCCCACACCGCGCTCAAGATCCACCGCCGGGGCTACAACACGGCCTACCTGGCGCTGCCGCAGGCGGCCGGCCTGGCGACCGAGAGCCTGTCCGGCCACGTCGGCCAGCGCATCCGCTGGGCCCGTGGCATGACGCAGATCTTCCGGGTCGACAACCCGCTGCTCGGGCGCGGCCTGAACTGGGCCCAGCGCCTTTGCTACATCAACGCGATGCTGCACTTCCTGTACGGACTGCCGCGCATCATCTACCTCACGGCACCGCTGGCCTACCTGCTGTTCGGCGCCAGCGTAATCCACGCCTCGGCGCCGATGATCTTCGCCTATGCGCTGCCGCACCTGTTCCACGCCAACCTGACCAACAGCCGCATCCAGGGACGCTTCCGCTACCTGTTCTGGAACGAGGTCTACGAGGCGGTGCTGGCCTGGTACATCTTCCGCCCGACGCTGGTGGCGCTGATCAACCCCAAGCTCGGCAGCTTCAACGTGACGGCCAAGGGCGGCCTGATCCAGGAGCAGTACTTCGACACCGAGATCGCCAAGGCCAGCCTGTTCCTGCTGGCGCTCAACTTCCTCGGCGTCGCGGCCGGCCTCTGGCGCCTGACCTGGGTCGACGCCGACAACATCGCCACCGTCTGGCTCAACCTGGCCTGGACCGCCTACAACCTGATGATCCTGGGCGCCTGCGTGGCGGCGGCCAACGAGTCGCGCCAGGTGCGCGGCGCCCACCGGGTGACGCTCAACGTGCCGGCCACCCTGCATTTCGCGGACGGCCACTCGATGCGCTGCAACACCTTCGACTTCTCCAGCGGCGGACTGGGCCTCGAGCTGCCAGCGGAGATCGCGCTCGCCCAGGACGCGCCGCTGGAGGTGGCCTTGTACCGCGGCGAGACCGAATACCGCTTCCCGGCGACGGTGCGCTTCAACCGCGGCAAGCGCCTGGGCTTGCAGTTCGGCGCGCTCGACTTCGCGCAGGAGCGCGCGCTGGTCCAGTGCACCACCGCCCGCGCCGACATCTGGGCCGCGCGCTGGGGCAACCACCCGCGGGTGCCGGCCCACCGCGTGATCGGCCACATCGCGCGCATCAGCCTGATCGGCTTTCGCGACATGTTCGGCCACTACGCGCGCGCCGCCGGCCGCAAACTGCGCCCGGCCCCGGCCGCGCCGCGCACCGCCAACGCAAAGGAACCTACGTGACATCGGCGCTTCATCGGAAACAGGCGGGCGCGATCGCGCTGGCCTTGCTGGCCTGGGCCGGCGGCTCGGCGCTGGCGCAGGGCAAGCCCGCGGCCTCCACGCCCGCGGCGCCCGGCCTGCCCGCCATCGCGCAGCCGGCACCCCCTGCCGGCACGACACGCGAACTGACGCTGACCCAGCTCGGCGTCGACTACGCGATCAACCTGCGCGGCATCAGCGGCACGGTCGGCATCCCGTTCAGCGTCCGGGCCGACGAGCTGGTCACCAGCGCGGCGCTCAAGCTCAACTACGCCTATTCGCCGGCGCTGATCCCGGAGCTGTCCCACATCAAGGTCAGCGTCAACGACGTGCTGGTGACCACGCTGCCGGTGGTGCGCGGCGAAGCCGGCAAGCCCCAGAGCGCCGAGATCCCGATCGACCGGCGGCTGATCACCGACTTCAACCGCATCAACATCGAACTGGTCGGCCACTACACGCGCGAATGCGAGGACCCGGTGCACAGCAGCCTGTGGGCCACGGTGGATGCCTCGAGCACGCTGCGCCTCAACGTCGTGCCGCTCAAGGTGGCGTCCGACCTCGGCAGCCTGCCGCAGCCCTTCTTCGACCGCCGCGACGTCCGCCGCGCCAGCATCCCCTTCGTGTTCGGCAACGCCGCCGGCACGCCGACCCTCGAAGCCGCGGGCATCGTCTCGTCCTGGTTCGGCGGCCTCGCCGGCTACCGCGGCGCGGTGTTCCCGGTCAGCAACGGCGAACTCCCGGCTGCCCATGCGGTCGTGTTCGCCACGCCCGAGACCACCATCGACGGCCTCAGCCTGCCGCCGATCCAGGGCCCGACCCTCAGCGTGGTCGACCATCCGCGCGACGCCACCCACAAGCTGCTGCTGGTGCTGGGCCGCAATCCCGCCGAGCTGCGCACCGCGGCCGCGGCGCTGGCGGTCAACAGCCGGGTCTTCACCGGCGGCACGGCGACGGTCAGCAACTTCCAGGAACCGCCGGCGCGCCGGCCCTACGACTCGCCGCGCTGGCTCGCCGACGACCGGGCGGTGAAGCTCGGCGAACTGGCGCCGGTGGCCGACTTCTCGGTCGCGGGCTATGCGCCCGACGTGGTCAAGGTCAACCTGCAGCCGGCGCCCGACCTGTTCACCTGGCGCAGCCGCGGCTACCCGCTCGACCTGCGCTTCAACTACACGCCGCGGGTGCGGGCCGACCAGTCGACCCTCAACCTGAGCCTTAACGAGAGCTTCGTCGCCTCGCTGCCGCTGCGGGCGGCCAATCCGGCCGGCGAACACTGGTGGAACCAGTTCCTGCTGCCGCTGCTGCCCGACGGCACCGTGTCGCAGAGCAAGAGCCTCCATTTGTCGCCGCTGGTGGTGGGCTCGCGCAGCCAGCTTCGCATGCACTACTACTTCGAGCCGCAGGCGAGCGACTGCAAGCCGCTGCTCGACAACGTGCGCGGCAACATCGACCCGGCCTCGACCATCGACGTCTCGGGGCTGCCGCACTACATCGCGATGCCCGAACTCGCGGCCTATGCCAACAGCGGCTTCCCCTTCTCCCGCCTGGCCGACCTGGCCGACACCGTGGTCGTGCTGCCCGACCAGCCCGAGGCCAGCGACGTCGAGACCTACCTGGCCTTGCTCGGTCACCTGGGCAACGCCACCGGCTATCCGGCGCTCAGGCTCACGCTCGGGCGCGCGGCCAATGTCTCGCAGTGGGCCCAGAAGGACCTGCTGGTCCTCGGCAGCCTGCAGAGCCAGCCGCTGTTCACCCAATGGGCCGACCGGATGCCGCTCAAGCGAAGCGCGGAAGCCAAGCAGTTCCACCTGGGCAGCTGGATCGACGACACGCTCGACCTGATCACCGGCACCCGCCAGCGCGAGGACCTGCCCGCCACGACCCGGATGACGGTGGCCGAGGACGGCACCGATGCCGTGTTGGCCGGCTTCGAGTCGCCGCTGCAGAAGGAGCGCAGCGTGGTGGCGGTGGTCGCCACCGCGGCCTCGCAGCCGGCGCTGCTGAACGCGCTGATGAGCCCGAGCCTGGTGCGCGACATCCAGGGCAGCACCGCCTTCGTGCGCGGCACCCAGGTCAGCAGCCTGCTGGCCGGAGGCACCTACTACGTCGGCCGCCTGCCGCCGGTGATGTGGCTGCAATGGACCCTGTCGCGCAGCCCGCTGCTGCTGGCGGCGGCGGTGGTGGCGCTGGCCTTCATCGGTGCCGTGGCGGCCTACCTCAGTCTTCAACTGCGCGCCCGCCGTCGGCTGCGCTGACACGGCCTCGAAAGCCCCCTGGCCATGACCCGACCTCCCTCGCTCGCCCCCTCCGCCCCCGCCGCGACCATCGGCCGCCGCCGCTGGCTGGCGGGCCTGGCCCTGATGCCGCTCGCCAGCGCCCTGCCGGCCGCGGCGCAGCAGGCCGTCGGCGCCTGCCTGCCGGCGACCGACTGGACCTCCTTTGCCGCCCGCCACCTGCAGGCCGATGGCCGCATCGTCGACTT
Organism: Variovorax davisae; assembly: GCF_030316845.1. Taxonomy (GTDB): domain Bacteria; phylum Pseudomonadota; class Gammaproteobacteria; order Burkholderiales; family Burkholderiaceae_C; genus Variovorax; species Variovorax davisae. The sequence continues at coordinate 99,352 of NZ_JASZYS010000012.1, read as the reverse complement.
CGACACGCCCAAGCAGCACTCGACCTCGGAAGGCCAGTCCTATGGCCTGTTCTTCGCGCTGGTGCACAACGACCGCGCCGCCTTTGCGCGCATCCTCGAATGGACCGAGAAGAACCTGGCGGCCGGCAGCCTCGCGCAGCGCCTGCCGGCCTGGCAGTGGGGCCACAAGCCGGACGACAGCTGGGGCGTGCTCGACGACAACCCGGCCTCCGACTCCGACCTCTGGATCGCCTACGCACTGCTGGAAGCCGGCCGGCTGTGGAACGAGCCGCGCTACCAGACCCTGGCCCGCGCGGTGCTGGCGATGGCCGCGCGCGACGAGGTCGTGAGCTTGCCGGGGCTCGGCCGCATGCTGCTGCCATGGCCCAAGTCGGTGGCCAAGGGTCCGGCCTGGCGGCTCAACCCGAGCTACCTGCCGCTGCAGCTGCTGCGCCGCTTCCAGCAGCTGGACGGCAAGGGCCCGTGGGGCGAGATCGCCGACAACACGGTGCGCATGATCGCCGCGGTGACGCCGCAGGGTTTCGCGCCCGACTGGTGCGCCTGGTCGACCAAGGAGCAGGCCTTCGTCGCCGATCCGGAGAAGGGCGCGGTCGGCAGCTATGACGCCATCCGCGTCTACCTCTGGGCCGGCATGCTGCACGCCGCCGATCCGGCCCGCCAGCCGCTGCTGAAGTCGCTCTACGGCCCGCGCCGGCTGCTCGAACAGGGCAAGCCGATGGCCGAATTCGTCGACACCGACACCGGTGTCATGCGCGGCACCGGCCCGGTCGGCTTTTCGGGCGCGCTGCTGCCCTACCTCAAGGCGCAGGCGCTCACGCCGCAGCTCGACGCCGAGCTGGCGCGCGTTCGCGCCCGGGTCGGCAGCCCGGCCCAGCCCGCGCCCACGCCCCTTCCGTACTACGAGCGCATGCTGCTTCTCTTCGGACAAGCCTGGCTCGATGGCCGCTTCGCGTTCAGCCGCACCGGCCAGCTGCAAACCCATTGGAGACTGCTATGCCCCGCCACCCAACTCGCCTGAAGGGCTCCACCGCCGCGAGTCGCCTGATGGCCTGCCTGGGCCTGGTCGGCGCGCTGTACGCAGGCACGCCGGTGCACGCCCAGGGCGACGCCAAGACGGCCCTGATCGAACAGGGCAACTACTGGCAGAGCATGGGCCGGACCGAGCTGGCCGAGGAGAGCTGGCGCAAGCTCTTGAGCATCGATCCGCAGTCGGCCGATGCGATGTACGGCATGTCGCAGGTGGAACTCGCGCGCGGCAAGCCCGAGCCGGCGCGCGGCTGGATCACGCGGCTGCACGCCGCCCATCCCGACGACCCGCGCGGTGCGCCGCAGGGCGCTCAATCCGGCACGCCGCAGACCGACCTGCAGCGCGCACGCGCCGCCTCCAAGGCCGGGCGCACCGCCGAGGCGATCCAGATCTACCGCGCGATCTTCGCCAACCGGCCGCCGCCCGAGCCGCTGGCGGTTGAGTACTACCAGCTGCTCGGCGGCACCCAGCAGGGCTGGGAAGAAGGCCGCAAGGGACTCGACCAGCTGGTCAAGGACAAGCCCGACAACCTCGGCTACAAGCTGGCGCTGGCCCAGCTGCAGACCTACCGCGAACCGACCCGGCGCGAAGGCATCCGCAGCCTGATGGCGCTGTCGACGCAGCCCGGGGTGGGCGTGGCGGCCACGGCCAGTTGGCGCCAGGCGCTGATCTGGCTGGACGCCCGCCAGCCCGACGCACCGCTCTACACCGAATTCCTGGCCGCTCATCCCGATCCCGCCGTGCAGGCGCGGCTGGACGGCCTGAGCGCCGCCCGCAGCGCCGCCACCCCGGCCTCGCCGGCTGCCCAGCCGCTCGGCGAAGGCTTCAAGGCGCTTGATCGCGGCGACACGGCGACCGCCGAGCAGCGCTTCCAGCAGGCCCTGAAGGTCGAGCCCGGCGACGCCGAGGCGCTCGGCGGCCTCGGCCTGATCCGGCTGCGGCAGGAGCGCTTCGCCGAAGCCCAGCAGCTGCTCGAGCAGGCCGCGAAAAGCGCCGGCGGCGGCAAATGGGCCTCGGCGCTGCAAAGCGCCACCTACTGGAACCTGGTCGGCCAGGCCAATGCGGCGCGGGCCAAGGGTGACACCCGCACGGCCCAGGGCCTGCTCGAACGCGCCATCAAGATCGACCCGCGAGAGAGCGTCGGGCAGGTCGCGCTGGCCGACCTGCGGCTGGCGGCCGGCGACTACGCCGGCGCCGAGCAAGGCTACCGGCGCGCGCTCGACGGCAAGCCCAACGACACCCAGGCGCTGCGCGGCCTGATCACGGCCTACACCCGCCAGGGCCGCAGCGACGAGGCGATGGCCCTGTCGCAGCGGCTCAGCCCCGAGCAGGCGCGGCAGGTCGGCAGCCTGCAGGACGTGAAGGTGGAGGCGGCGCGCGCCAAGGCCCGCGCCCAGACCGAGGCCGGCGACAACGCCGGCGCCCAGCGCACGCTCGAGGACGCCATGCTGGCCGCCCCCGACAGCCCCTGGGTCCGGCTCGACCTGGCCAACATCTACCGTCGCCAGGGGCTGATGGCGCAGGCCCGCGGCGTCATGGACGGCCTGCTGATGTCGCAGCCCGACATGCCCGACGCGCTCTACGCGAGCGCCCTGCTCGCTTCCGATGCCGGCGACCCGGCGGCCGGCCTGCAGTACCTCGACCGCATCCCGGCCGCCTCGCGCACGCGCGACATGACCCAGCTGCAGCGCCGCCTGTGGGCCGCCGGCCAGGCGCAGCAGGCGCAGGCGCTGGCACGGCAGGGCCAGGTGGCCGCGGCCCGCGGCGTGCTGGCGCAGACCGAAGCGGCGCTCGGCGCCGACATGCCGCCCGAGCTCTGGGGCCAGCTGGCCGGCGCCTACGCCGACATCGGCGACGCGCCACGCGCCCTGGCGATGAGCCGCCAATTGCTGGCGCGCAGCCCGAACCCGGGCGTCGGCGACCGCCTGCTCTACGCCTCGGTGCTGCTCAAGACCCAGCAGGACGTCGAACTCTCCGCCGTGCTGCGGCAGCTGCAGCCGGCCAGCATGACCACGGCCCAGCGGGCCGACTACGAGCGCCTGAGCATCGCCTTCAGCCTGCGCCAGGCCGACGCCTTGCGCGAGGCCGGCAACCTCGAAGCGGCCTACAACGCGATGGCGCCGGTGCTGGCGGCCCGGCCCGACGACCCGCAGGTGCTGGCCGCGCTGGCCCGGCTCTATGCGGCAGCACGCGACGAGAAGCAGGCGCTGGCGATCTACCAGCGCATCCTGCAGCGCAGTCCGACCGACCTCGACACCCTGCTCGCCGCCGCGGCCAGCGCCAGCGCGCTGCGCGCCCACGGCGAGGCCGAAAGCTACGTGCAGGCGGCCCTGAAGCAGGCCCCCGACCAGTCGCGCGTGCTGGCGGCCGCCGGCCGGGTCTACCGCAATGCGGGCGACAACGCCCGGGCCGAGCAATACCTGCGCGCCGCCGTCGCCGCCGACAGCCGCGCGGCCGGCGGCGTCGGCCTGGCGGCCGGCCAGGCCAACATGCCCGCCGCCAATCCCTTCGCGGGCATGACCGGCGGCGCCGCCAGCGGCGGCAACCCGTTCGCCGCCAGCCTGCCGCCGGTCGGGCTGCCCGCGCCGGGCTATCCGGCGGCCGCCGGCGCCCAGGCCTCGCCCTTCGCCGGCATGCGCGGCGGCGCGGCACCGATCGCGACGCTGCCGCCATTGCCCGTGGCCGCGCCGCCCGCCTACGCCGCGACGGCGGGTGTGCCGGCGGCCAACCTGCCCTGGAGCGCCGGCGGCACCGCGGCCGCACCGGCGACCGCCGCCGCGACCGCGACCAAGTCCACCGCCCCGCGCAACAGCGCCGAATTCCGCCGCCGCAATGCCGCGGCCGGCCAAGCGACGCCGACGGCCGCTGCACCGTTGCCTCCACCGGCACTGGCCGCGCCCCCATATGCCCAAGTCCAGGCCCAGGCGCAAGCCTATCCACTGCCCCAGCCCGCCGGCCAACCGGCCTATCCGCTGCCGCCCCCCGTGCCCGGCAGCACCCTGGCGACCGAAGGCAGTTGGAACGCCCCGCCACGCGCCGGTGCGGCACCGGCCAACCCGTTGCTGAGCGAATTGCAGGACCTCCAGTCCGAACGCAGCACGACGCTGGACATCGGCAGCGTCTACCGCAGCCGCGACGGCGAATCGGGCCTGAGCCGCCTGCAGGACCTGCAGGTGCCGATCGAGGCCCGCTTCCCGGCCGGCAACGGCAAGGTGGTGCTGAGCGCCACGCCGACGGTGCTCGACAACGGCGCGCTGGCCCAGGACTACGGCACCTCGAGCCGCTTCGGCGGCGGGCCGCAGGCGGCGATCGACCTGCTCGCGGGCCGGGTGCCCGCGGTGGATGCCCAGCACGCCAGCGGCGTCGGCCTCGCCGTCGGCTACGAAGGCAAGAACCTGAACGCCAGCATCGGCACCACGCCGCTCGGCTTCCAGGAGACCAATGCGGTCGGCAATCTGACTTACAGCGGCGCCCTGTCCGACACCGTGTCCATGAAGGCCGACCTGTCGCGCCGCGCCGTGACCGACAGCCTGCTGTCCTTCGCCGGCACCGAGGACACCCGCACCGGCGACCGCTGGGGCGGCGTGGTGGCGACCGGCGCGCGGCTCGACCTGACCCGCGACGACGGCACCTACGGCATCTACGGCTACGGCTCGGCCCATTCGCTCACCGGCCGCAACGTGGCCGACAACTCGCGCTACGAGCTGGGCGGTGGCATGTACGTGCACCTGCTGAGCAAGCCCGGCTCGACCCTCACCGCCGGCATGAACCTCGACCTGCTGAGCTACGACAAGAACCTGAGCTTCTTCACCTTCGGCCAAGGGGGCTACTTCAGTCCGCAGTCCTATGTGAGCGTGGCCTTCCCGGTCGACTGGACCGGCCGCGAAGACCGGCTCTCGTGGCGGCTCAACGCCTCGCTGGGCATCCAGTCGTTCACGGAGGACGCCTCGCCCTGGTTTCCGACCGACCCGGCGCGCCAGGCGGCCGCCGCGAGCGCCGTCGCGAACGCCACCGGACTGGGCCTCAACAAGGCCCCGTTCACCGGCTACTACCTGTCGAACAGCCACACGGGCGTGGCCTACAACCTGGCCGGCGTCGTCGAATACCAGGTGGCACCGCAGCTCTTCCTGGGCGGCGCCATGGCCTTCAACAACGCGCAGAACTACCGCCAGGTGACGGTCAGCGCGTACCTGCGCTACATGCTCGGCAACACCGGACGCTACGGCGCCCCGGCCGGCGCCACGCTCAAGCCGGTGAGTTCGCCCTACACGCCGCTGCTCTGAGGGCTCAGCAGCCCGCCGCCCGGCCCCAGGGCGGCGCCTGCTCGAAGCCGGCGATCCACGCCGGCACCTCGGCGGCCGGCAGCGGCTTGGCGATGCCGTAGCCCTGCCCGAGCGTGCAGCCGAGCGCCAGCAGCGCATTGCCGTGCGCCACCGACTCCACCCCTTCGGCGATGGTCTTGCGGCCGAAGCCGCGCGCCATCACCAGGATGCCGCGGATGATCGCCTCGTCCTCCGGATCCTCGAGCATGCCGCGCACGAAGGACTGGTCGAGCTTGAGCGCGGTCACGGGCAGGCGCCGCAGGTAGGTCAGCGACGAATAGCCGGTGCCGAAGTCGTCCATGACCACCGGCACCCCGAGCGCCTTGCAGGCGCCGATGAAATCGGCGACGGCGCCGAAGTCCTTGATGGCGGTGGTCTCGAGGATCTCGAGCTCGAGCACGCCCGCGTGCAGCTGCGGAAAGCGCCCCAGGTGGAAGCCCAGCCGCTCGATGAAATCCGGCCGCAGCAGGTGGCGCGGACTGATGTTGACGCTGACCGAGGTCTGGACTCCCGCAGCCAGCCAGTCGGCCGCCTGCCGCACCGCCTCGCCGATGGCCCAGTCGCCGAGCTGCTCCACCAGTTCGTGGTCCTCGATCATCGGCACGAAGGCGGAGGGCTGCAGCAGCCCCCGCTCGGGATGTTGCCAGCGCACCAGGGCCTCGAAGCCGATCACCCGGCCGCACTGCATGTCGACCTTGGGCTGGTAGGCCAGCAGGAACTCGTGGTTCGCCAGGCCGGCCTGGATCCGCTCGCGGATGCGCTGTTCCTGCTGTTCTTCGTGCGCCTGGCCGGCATCGAAGAAATGGACCTGGCTGCCGCCGGCCCGCTTGGCAAAGAACACCGCATGCTGCGCCTGCTGCAGCATGACCTCGGTCGGCTGCTCGCCCAGGCGCATCAGCGACACGCCGACGCTGATGCGCAGCCGCGCCGAGCGGTCCTGGAGCCGGAACGGATGCGCCAGCCGGGCCAGGATCTGCTCCAGCAAGGCCTCGGAATGCGCCGCGTCGTTGACGAACAGCAGCAGCGCGAACTCGTCGCCGCCGACCCGGGCCACGCTGGCATCGCCCGGCACCGCGGCCTTCAGGCGGCGCGCCACCTCGCGCAGCACCGCATCTCCGCCCACCGGGCCGAAGCTCTCGTTGATGTCGCGGAAATGGTCGAGGTCGAGGTAGCAGACCGCCAGCAGGCGCTCGCCGTCGCCGTTGCGCACCGGTGCCGGATTGAGCTCCTCGGCCGAGGGCACGCGATTGGGCAGCCGCGTCAGCGCGTCATGGCGCGACAGCAGGTCGAGCCGCTCGCCGCGCACGCCGCGCGCCGTCGGCGTGAAGCTCCACAGCACGCATCGGTCGTCCATGCGCTCGCCGCGCAGGTCGGCCATGATCGTGTGGCCGTGCCGGGCCCGCAGCACGACCCGGCGGCCATCGACCGCGCCGCGCGCCGGGAGGTTCATCTCGGTGCCGGAAGCGGGCGGCAGGACATCGTCGAAGGGCATGTCCGTGAGCGCGCCCGACGGATAGTCGAGCAGCGTGTGCGCGTCTTCGTCGGCCCAGAGAATCAATCCATCGCAAATCTTGAGGTGGCCAACGAGGGTGCGGGTGGGCATGGGCGCTATTGTTCACGGAAAACGAAGCGCCCGACGTCCCCCCGATGACGGATCGGATCAGCGCAGCGGTGCCCCGCGAATCGTGTCGGCCGATTTCTTGATCTGGTGGACCATGCGGCGCTGCAGCGGCGATGCCCCCCGATGACTCAGGACGTCGATCAGCCAGCCGCCCGCCACCAGGATCGCCAGTACGCCAAGGGTCAAGACCTCAGAGTCCATGCTGTGCTCCCGGAGTCGTCGAGCGCTCACTGTGCGCCGCAAACGGGCTGACGGGAATCAGCCGAACGGCTTGTGTTGCTATCCGATCGGATTGCGACTTACTTCCTTTTTTCCAGCATCTTTCGAGGCTGGCACCGCTCAGGGCTTGGCGTTCAGCCGCTGCAGGTCGATGTCGGCCAGGCGGCCCGGCACGGTCACCAGCCGCAGCGCCTCCGCGGCCCCGATCGGACCGCCCTGCGACAGGAAGCGGATCTGATAGCCGCCGATCTTGATTTCGTCGCCGTTGCCCAATTCGGTGCCCTCGACCCGCTGGCCATTGACGTAGGTCCCGTTGTGGCTCTGCAGATCGCGGATCGTCATGGCGTTGCCCACCGCCTCGAACACCGCGTGGGAGCGGCTCACGAGCGGGTTGTCCAGCACCAGGTCGCAGCTGTCGGCGCGGCCGACGACGAAGGGGGTGCGGGTCATGTTGACCTGCTTGGCCGAACCGTTCTTCTGCAACACGATCAATCTCGTCATTGTTCCTTGCTCTCCATGGTGAATGCCTGAACGCATGGCCGCCCTTCCGGTCTATGCCGCTTTGGGGGTGCCATGCCTCCTTCGGAGAGATGGGCGAAAGAGCGGCGGCCGCGTAACTTCAGGATCATGCAACATCCCGACACGCTCGCTGCCAGATTTCTGCTGCCGTTCGCGGCGGTCGGCTTTCATCGCCGGTCCCCGGCGCCCTGCCGCACGCCGGCCCCGCCGTTGCTGGTGCTGCGCGGCGTGTCGCAGCGAGGCACCATCCGCTCGCGGGCGGCCCAGGTGATCGCGGTCACGGCCCTGCACTTCGATGCCCAGGGCCGTTGAACGCAGGCCCCTAGAGAATCGAATGGTCGGTGGTGAACATGCACGAGTCCGGGCCGCTGGAGAAGGCGGTGGTCACCCCGCCCGCGTCGGGCAAGGGGGCCGCGGTGCTCTCGCCGATGCTGACCGGCGTCTTCGGCTTGCCGAAGGGCGCGAGGCCTTGCAGCACGCGAAGCGCCGAGGCGCCCTGGATCAGCGCTTCCGAATAGTCGGGAACGCCCTGTGTCGAGCAGTCGATCGGCCTGAATCCCAGGCAATCCTCGGACTCGGCCTGGACTGCCTCCATCAGAACCCAATGGAATTCATTGGGCTCCAGCTCGAGAACAGTCAGCGCTATATCGCGAAGTGCCACCGGGAAACCTTTCGATCAGTGAAGCCTGGATTGTTACTGGGCGGTGATTTGATCGCCAAGGCACTTTTGCACGCTGTCCTGACGATCGGCCCGCGAGACCGGCACTAAGTCGCAATCGGCCGGTCCCTCGAGCGCAGCCCGTCAGCCCAGGCGGACCGGCACGAAGATCTTGTTGCCGTCGCGCTGGATCAGCAGCGCCACCGACCTGTCGGCCTTGGCCACCACCTCGCGCACCTGGTCGATGCTCTTGGCCGGCGTGCCGTTGATGGCCAGCAGCACGTCGCCGGTCTGCACGCCGGCCAGCGCCGCCGGGCCCGCGACCTCCGCGATCAGCAGGCCGCCGTCGACCTGGGCTTCACGCTGTTCCTGCGGCTGCAGCGGGCGCAGCGCGAGACCGAGCTTGCCCTGCTTGGCGCCGCCCTCCTCGTTCTTCGCCACCGCGGTGCCCTTCTCGGCCGCGTCGCCCAGCTTGGCGGAGATTTCCTCGCGCGCACCCTGGCGCCAGATCTCGAGCGTGATCTTGCTGCCGGGCTTCCTCTGGCCGATCAGCGCCGGCAGGTCGCCCGAGGCCACGATCGGCTCGCCGTCGACCTTGCGGATCACGTCGCCCGAGCGCAGGCCGGCCTGGTCGGCCGGGCCGCCCTTCTCGACGTTCGAGACCAGCGCGCCCTCGGGCTTGTCGAGCTTGAACGAATCGGCAAAGGCCTGGTTCACTTCCTGGACCGCGACGCCCAGGCGCGCATGGGTGGCGCGGCCGGTGGCGACGATCTGGTCCTTGACCTGCATCGCGACCTCGATCGGGATCGCGAACGACACGCCCTGGTAGCCGCCGCTGCGGCTGTAGATCTGCGAGTTGATGCCGACCACCTCCCCGCGCGTGTTGAGCAGCGGGCCGCCGGAGTTGCCCGGATTGATCGCGACGTCGGTCTGGATGAAGGGCACGTAGCCGTCGTCCGGCAGCGAGCGGCCCTTGGCACTGACCACGCCGGCGGTGACGGTGTTCTCGAAGCCGAACGGCGAGCCGATGGCCAGCACCCATTCGCCAGCCTTCAGGGTCTTCGTGCTGCCGACCGCCAGCACCGGCAGGTTCTTGGCCTCGATCTTGATCACGGCGACGTCGGTCTTGGGGTCCGAACCGAGCACCTTGGCGCTGAACTCGCGGCGATCGGTCAGCTTGACCGTGACTTCCTTGGCGTCCTTCACGACGTGGGCGTTGGTCAGGATGATGCCGTCGGCGCTCAGGATGAAGCCCGAGCCCTGGCCGCGGACCGGGGTCTCGCGCTGCGGCTGCTGCTGGCCGCGCGGGCCCTGGCCGCCACCGAAGCGGCGGTAGAACTCGTACATCGGATCGTCCGGATCCATCTGCGGGCCGCCTTCGGCGGCGGCCGTCTTGGTGGTGCCGGTGACGCTGATGTTGACCACCGCCTGGCCGTCGCGGGCGGTGATGGTGGAGAAGTCGGGCATGGACACCGTCGGCGCGCTGGTGCCAGCGGCGGTGGTGCCAGCGACGGCAACGGCCTGCGCCGGGGGCGCGGCCACGGCACGGGCGCTGGTGTAGGCGCCAGTGCCGACGGCACCGATCACGCCGGCGGCTGCCAGCGAAAGCACGAGCGCGCGGGGCGAGGTCAAACCGGTTTTCATCAGAAATCCTTTCGAGTGTGGGAAGAGAGCACGAAAGGAATGTCGGGCCCCTGGCTTAGGCCCGGCTTAAATTGGCTCGCCCCCAGGTTGCCCGGCACTTCGTGTCCGGGCGCCTCCAGTCGCTGCCAGAGCCAGCGGCCTGGCAAAGCCAGTTCCGCGGTGGTTCACCAACGGGCCGGGCTGCGCCGGCCGGGGCAGTCAGGCCGCGGCGGGGAAGCGAACCAGAACGCGCAGGCCGCCGAGAGACGATGGCTCCAGCGACACGGCCGCGCCGTGCAGGTCGGCGATCGACTTGACGATCGACAGGCCCAGGCCGCTGCCGGGGGCCTGGGCCTGGCCGGCGCGGTAGAAGCGGTCGAGCACGCGCTCGCGCTCGCTCTCGGGCAGGCCGGGTCCGCTGTCGTCGACGCTCAGTTCGACCCCGCCCGGGCCGGCGGCGATCCCGACGTCGACACGGCCGCCGGGCGGCGTGTACTTGACCGCGTTGTCGATCAGGTTGCGCAAGAGCGTGCGCAACGCTTCCGGCTGGCCCCGCACCGTCGCCGGGTCGGCCCGCGCCATGCCGATGTCGATGTCGCGCGACTGGGCCGCGGCCACGGTGTCGGAAATCGCCAGACGCGCCACCTCGGGCAGACTGACCGCTTCCGGCTGAGCGCCAGCCGCCGCGCTGGCCTCGTGCCGTGCCAGGGCCAGCATCTGCTCGACCAGCCGGGTCGCCCGGTCGATGCCGGCGGCCAGCCGGGCCACCGCCAGCTCGCGCGTCGCGTCGTCGGCGGCCCGCTGCAGGCCCTGCACCTGCAGCTTGAGCGCCGCCAGCGGCGAGCGCAGCTCGTGCGCCGCGTCGGCGACGAAGTGCTTCTGGGCCTCGAAGGCCTGGCGCACCCGCACGAACAGCAGGTTCAGCTCGTGCACCAGCGGCCGCACCTCCTCGGGCAGGTCGGCCTCGTTGAGCGGCGACAGGTCGTCGGCCTGCCGGGTCGCCACCTGGCGGCGCACCCGGGCCACCGGGGCCAGCGAGCGGCTCACCACCCACCAGACCACCAGCATCAAGAGCGGCGCTGCCAGCACGATCGGCCCGACGGTGCGCAGGGCCAGCGTGCCCGCCATGCGGCGCCGCGCCGCCATGTCCTGCGCCACCTGGATCACCAGCGCCCCGGTCGCCAGCGAGAACACGCGGTAGGTGGTGCCGCGCGCCTTCACGTTGGAGAAGCCGAGCACCGCACGCTGCGGCAGCGCCGACTGGGCGGCCGAATCGAAGATCCGGATGCCGTCCAGGGTCCAGATCTGGACGATGAACTCGAAATTCTCCTCGCCGCCGCCGAGGCCGCCGACCGTGGAACTCGGCGGCAGGCCGGCACGCAGCGACAGCGCCATCTGCTGCATGTGCTGGTCGAAGATGTCGTCGGCCGCCTCGAGCACCGCGCGGTAGGTGACGACGGCCTGGGTGCCCGCCGCCAGCACGATGGCGGCCAACAGGAACCACAGCAACCGGGCCCGGAGCGACTTCATCGATGCCCCCACGCTCGGCACTTCGTGTCCTCGCTGCCCCCCGAGGGGGCGCGAGCTTGCTTGGGGCGGCCCGGCGCGGCGCTCTTCATTCCTTGGGCACCATGTAGCCCACCCCCCGCACGTTGCGGATCAGGTCGGCGCCCAGCTTCTTGCGCAGCCCATGCACATAGACCTCGACCGCGTTGCTGCTGATCTCGTCCTTCCAGCTGTAGAGTTTCTCCTCGAGCTGGGCCCGCGACAGCACCATGCCGGGCCGGGCCAGCAGCGGCTCCAGCACCGCCCACTCGCGCGCCGACAGGATCACCGGCTGGCCGCCCACGCTGACCTCGCGGGTGGCCGGATTGACGCTCACGCCCATGTGCTCGTAGACCGGCTCGGCCCGCCCGGAGGCCCGCCGCAGCAGCGCCCGGATGCGGGCCAGCAGCTCGTCGAGGTCGTAGGGCTTGAGCACGTAGTCGTCGGCGCCGGCATCGAGCCCCTCGATGCGCTGGGCGACCGAGTCGCGCGCGGTCGCGATCAGCACCGGCATGCGCTGCTTGCGGGCCCGCAGCGCGCGCAGCACGTCGAGCCCGTCGCGGCGCGGCACGCCGAGGTCGAGCAGCACCAGGTCGTACTGCTGCGTGCGCAGGGCGGTGTCGGCGGCCTCGCCGTCCTTGACCCAGTCGACCGCGTACTGCTCCGCCCGCAGCAGGTCGAGCACGGCTTCGCCGATCATCACATCGTCTTCGAGCAGCAGCAGTCGCATGGTTCAGTCTTCCGCGGTGGGCCGAACGCGATGGTAGCGACTCACAGCAGGGCCCTGACCTCTCGGGCCGCATCGAACAACAGCGGCAGCAGGTCGCGGCGCAGGACCTCCTCCTGGTAGCGGCCGCCCGACAGCACCACGTTGAGCGCCGCCACCGTGCGCCCCTGCATGTCGCGCAGCGGCACCGCCAAGGCCTGGACGCCGAGTTCGTGCTCCTCGCTGGCAAAGCAGAAGTCGTCCTTGCGGGCCTGCGCGATGCGCTGGCGCAGCCCCCGGGCCTGGGTGATGGTCTGTGGCGTCAGCCGCGACAGCCGCCGCGCCTTGAGCCATTCGGTGAGCTGGGCCGGGCTGAGCGCGGCCAGCAGCACCCGGCCGGTGGAGGTCGCGTGCGCCGGCAGCCGGGCCCCGAGATGCAGGCCGTAGGCGAGCACCCGGGTCGGCGCCGCGTAGCTGCCGCTGCGCGCGACGATCACCACCTCCTCGCCGTCGAGCACCACGGCCGAGAACGACTCCTGGGTCTGGGCCGCGAGCCGGTTCAGGGTCGGCTGCAGCGCCCGCGGCAGCCGCGACGACGCCAGGTAGCTGCCCGAGAAGCGCAGCACCTTGGGCGACATCCAGAAATAGCTGCCGTCGGTTTCCAGGTAGCCCAGGTGCGCCAGGGTCAGCAGGTGGCGCCGGGCCGCGGCGCGCGTGAGCCCGGCCCGCTCGGCGGCCAGGGTGGCGTTGAGCCGCTGGCGCTCGGTGTCGAAGCTCTCGAGCACGGCCATGCCCTTGGCAATGCCCTCGATGAAATCTGCTTTGGCGATGGTCATGGTCGAAAGGGATTGCGCGATGATCGCGCAAGTGCTTTCATGATCGCACAGCGCGTGCCGGCCGGCGCCCCCGGAACGGAACCGACGCCCTACGCTTGCGCAAACTTCAGGAGACTCGCATGCGAACACAGGTTGCCATCATCGGCGCAGGCCCCGCCGGGCTCTTGCTCGGCCAGCTGCTGCACAAGGCCGGCATCGACAACGTCATTCTCGAACGCCAGAGCGGCGACTACGTGCTGGGCCGCATCCGCGCCGGGGTGCTCGAGCAGATCACGATGGACCTGCTGGCGCGCGCCGGTGTCGACACCCGGGCCAAGGCCGAGGGCCTGCCGCACGAGGGCATCGAGCTGCTGTTCAAGGGCGCCCGGCATCGCATCGACCTGCACGGCCTGACCGGCGGCAAGCAGGTCACGGTGTACGGCCAGACCGAAGTGACCCGCGACCTGATGGAAGCGCGCGAGGCCGCCGGCCTGACCACCATCTACAACGCCGCCTCGGTCAGCCTGCACGACTTCGACACCGCCCGCCCCCGGGTGCGCTACCAGAAGGACGGCGCCACCCACGAGGTCGAATGCGACTTCATCGCCGGCTGCGACGGCTACCACGGCATCAGCCGCGCCAGCGTGCCGGCCGACGCGCTCCACACCTACGAGAAGATCTATCCCTTCGGCTGGCTCGGCGTGCTGGCCGACGTGCCGCCGGTGTCGCACGAGCTGATCTACGCCAACACCGCCCGTGGCTTCGCGCTGTGCAGCATGCGCAGCGCCACCCGCAGCCGCTACTACGTGCAGGTGCCGACCGAGGAAAAGGTCGAGGACTGGAGCGACGAGGCCTTCTGGAACGAGCTGCGCCTGCGCCTCGACCCCGAGGCCCGCGAACGCCTCGTGACCGGTCCCTCGCTCGAGAAAAGCATCGCGCCGCTGCGCAGCTTCGTGGCCGAGCCGATGCGCTTCGGCAGCCTGTTCCTGGCCGGCGACGCGGCCCACATCGTGCCGCCGACCGGCGCCAAGGGCCTGAACCTGGCCACGGCCGACGTCGGCTACCTGTCGCGTGCCTTCGAGATCTTCTACGGCGAGAAGACGCCCTCGGCGCTGGACCGCTACTCCGACCTCTGCCTGCGCCGGGTCTGGAAGGCCGAGCGCTTCTCGTGGTGGTTCACTTCGCTGATGCACCGCTTCCCGGACACCGGCGAATTCGGCCAGAAGATCCAGGAGGCCGAGCTCGACTACCTGGTGCACTCGCATGCGGCCTCGACCTCGCTGGCCGAGAACTATGTCGGCCTGCCGATGGAAGACTTCTGAGCGCTGCGGGACAGACTAGGCCGCCTGCATCAACCGCCAGACCCGATCCGGCGTCAACGGCATGTCCAGATGCGGCGTCCGGTCCGCCAGCCCGTTGCGCGCCAGCGCATCCGCCACCGCATTGACCACCGCCGGCGTGGCGCCGATGGTGCCCAGCTCGCCCACGCCCTTGACCCCCAGCGGGTTGTTCTTGCAGGGCGTCGACTCGTCCATCTCCATGCGGAACATGGTGGCGATGATGTCGGCGCGCGGTGCCGCGTAGTCCATCAGGCTGCCGGTCAGCGGCTGGCCGGTCTCGCTGTCGTAGACCACCCGCTCGCACAGCGCCTGGCCGATCCCCTGCACCGCCCCGCCCTCGAGCTGGCCGCGCACGATCAGCGGGTTGACCACCCGGCCGACGTCGTTGACCGAGGCATAGGTCTGGATGCTGATCTCGCCGGTGGGCGGATCGATCTCGACTTCGGTGATGTGGCAGCCGTTCGGCCAGGTCGGCCCGGACACCGTGCTGGTCGAGTCGACGAAGATCTGCTGCTCGGCCTGCTTGCCGGCCAGCGTGAAGAGGTCGAGTTTCAGGTCGGTGCCCGCCACCTTGAAGACGCCGGCCGCGTACTCGACGTCGGCTGTCGCCACCTCGAGCTCCTGGGCCGCCAGTTCGCGGCCCTTCTCGATGGTGCGCTCGGCGCCGACACGGACCGCCGAGCCGCCGGCGAACAGCGAGCGCGAGCCGGCGCTGCCGAAGCCGTCGCCGCGGTCGGTGTCGCCCAGCACGATGTGCACCTGCGCGATCGGCACGCCGAAGGCGTCGACCACCAGCTGCGCCAGGGTGGTCGCGATGCCCTGCCCCATCGCGTTGACGGCCGAGAACACCTCGATCACGCCGTCGGCGCGCACCGCCACCGTCACCCGCTCCTCGAACACGTTGCCGCCGGTCCACTCGAGGAAGGTGGCGATGCCCAGGCCGCGCATGCGCCCCTGCCGCTTCGATTCGGCCGCCCGGGCGTCGAAGCCCTGCCAGTCGGCCAGCGCCAGCGCCTGGTCCATGACCGATTCGAAGGCCCCGGTGTCGTAGACCTGCTGCATCGGGTTCTTGTAGGGCATCTGCGCCGGGCCGATGAAGTTGCGCCGGCGCAGCTCGATCCGGTCGATGCCGGTCTGGCGCGCCGCCTCGTCCATCAGCCGCTCCATCGTGTAGATGGCCTCGGGCCGGCCGGCGCCGCGGTAGGCGCCGGTGGGGGCGGTGTTGGTCAGCACCGCCTTGAAATGGAAGTCGATGGTCTGGATGTCGTAGACGCTGGTCTGCACCCACGGACCGATCAGCAGTTGGATCGCGACCCCGGTGGCGGTCGCGTAGGCGCCGACGTTGGCATGGGTGCGGATGCGCAGGCCGAGGATCTTGCCCTGGGCATCGAGCGCCAGTTCCGCCTTGGCCTCGATGTCGCGGCCGTGCGAGGTGGTCAGGAACTCTTCGCTGCGGTCCGCCACCCACTTCACCGGGCGCCGCAGCGCGCGGGCGGCGTAGGCGACCGCGATGTCCTCGGGGTAGGCGCCGGTCTTCATGCCGAAGCCGCCGCCCACGTCGCCCACCACCACCCGCACCTTGTCCTTGGCGAGGCCGATCGCGTCGCACACCGAATCGCGCACGCCGGAAGGCATCTGCGTGCTCATCCGGATCGTGATGCGGTCGGTGGCCGGATCGAATTCGGCCAGCACGGTGCGCGGCTCGATCGTCAGCGCGACCACGCGCTGGTTGAGCACGTCCAGCGCCACCACGTGGCTGGCCTTGGCGAAGGCTTGCGCGGTCGCTTCGGCACTGCCGTGGCGCATCTCGGCCGCGATGTTGCCGGTGCCCTCGTCGCAGAGCAGCGGTGCGCCCTCGGCAGTCGCCCCTCGCAGGTCGACCACCATGGGGAGCTCTTGGTAGTCGACCATCACCGCCTCGGCCGCATCGCGCGCCTGGGTCAGGGTCTGGGCGACCACGATGGCGACCGGCTCGCCGACGAAACGCACCCGCTCCAGCGCCAGCACGCGGCGCGCGGGCGTCGCGCAGTCGGCGCCGTCGGCGCGCTTGAAGGGCGCGCCCGGCATCGGCTTGACGCCGGCCTGGTCGAGGTCGGCACCGGTGAAGACGCCGAGCACGCCGGGCATCCCCCGGGCCGCCGCCGTATCGACCGCCACCAACCGCGCGTGCGGATAGGGCGAACGCACGAAGCACAGCCAGCTCTGGCCCGCCGGCGCGACGTCGTCGGTGTAGCGGCCGGCACCGGCCAGCAGTTTCTCGTCCTCGAGCCGTCTGACGGCCTGGCCGCTGCCGAAGCGCATGGGGTTCGTATCTGTGGTCACCGTGGGTCCTCTTGCAGTCTGGGGGGGCATTTTTTTCGGGCGCAGGAACGACTATAGGGTTTTGGGGATCATTCGGCTTGGGCTTCGGAATCGTCTGTCCGAAGCCGTGTATACCTGCCACCATGCAACTGCCCTGGCTCGATCCCGGAGACCCCCTGCCCGATGCCGCCCTGGCGTGGGGTGAGGCCGACCCCGTGCCCGGCCTGCTGGCGGCCGGCGGCAGCCTCGACGTCGCCAGTCTGCTGCGGGCCTATGGCAGCGGCATCTTTCCATGGTTCAGCGAGGGCCAGCCGATCCTCTGGTGGAGCCCCGACCCACGCATGGTGCTGCAGACGGCCGATTTCCGGCTCCACCGGTCGCTGCGCAAGACCCTGGACGCCTTTCGCGCCTCGCCGCGCTGCGAGATCCGTTTCGACCACGGCTTCGAGACCGTCATCTCGGCCTGCTCCCAGGCGCCGCGGATCGGCCAGTCCGGCACCTGGATCCTGCCGGAGATGGTGGCCGCCTACGGCGAGCTGCACCGGGCCGGCCATGCCCACAGCATCGAGACCTGGATCGACGGCGCGCTCGCGGGCGGCCTCTACTGCGTCGCCATCGGCCGCGCGGTGTTCGGCGAATCGATGTTCACGCGCCGCCCCGACGCCTCCAAGATCGCGCTGGCGGCCCTGGTCGCGTTCTGCCGCCGCCAAGGCATCGCCATGATCGACTGCCAGCAGAAGACCAGCCATCTCGCCAGCCTCGGGGCGCGCGAAATGCCGCGCCAGCGCTTCGTGTCGCACGTCGCCCACGCGCGCCGGGAGACCGGCCCTCACTGGCGCTTCGAGCCCGTATACTGGAACGAACTCCTGCCTGCGCGAAGCTCCAACCCGACGTGACGCACCTCAAGGATCTCCCGCTCCACACGCTGCAGTTCTACGCAACGGCCCCCTATCCGTGCAGCTATCTGCCGGACCGGCAGGCGCGCTCGCAGGTCGCCACGCCGAGCCACCTGATCCACAACGACGCCTACTCGGACCTGGTGCTGAGCGGCTTCCGCCGCAGCGGCATGTTCACCTACCGGCCGTATTGCGACGGCTGCAGCGCCTGCGTGCCGCTGCGCGTGCTGGCCAACGAATTCAAGCCCAATCGCAGCCAGCGCCGCGCCGTGTCGCGCCACGCCGGCCTGCAGGCCCGGGTGCTCAAGCTGTGCTTCGTGCCCGAGCACTACCAGCTCTACCTGCGCTACCAGAACGGCCGCCATTCGGGCGGCGGCATGGACCACGACAGCATCGACCAGTACACCCAGTTCCTGCTCCAGAGCCGGGTCAATTCGCGGCTGGTCGAGTTCCGCGAGACGCTGGCCGACGGCAGCGCCGGCGCCCTCAAGATGGTCTCCATCCTCGACGTGCTGAACGATGGCCTGTCGGCGGTCTATACCTTCTACGAGCCCGAACCGGGTGCCGGCTACGGCAACTACAGCGTGCTGTGGCAGATCGAGCAGGCCCGCAAGCTCGCCCTGCCCCACGTCTACCTCGGCTACTGGATCGAAGGCAGCGCCAAGATGAACTACAAAGCGCGTTTCACGCCGCACGAAGTGCTGATCGACGGACGCTGGCAAGCGCAAACCCATTTCACCAAGTAAAATGGCGACCGGTCTCCCACCGCGTTGCACATGAGAAAACCACAATCAGACGTTCCCGCCACGCCCGTGATCCAGGTCATCGAGCGGATGTTCTCGCTCATCGATGTGCTGGCGTCGCGTGAAGAAGCGATTTCCCTCAAGGAGATCAGCGAAAAGACGGGCCTGCATCCGTCGACCACGCACCGGATCCTCAACGACCTGGCGGTCGGGCGCTTCGTCGACCGCCCCGAGGCCGGCAGCTACCGGCTCGGCATGCGGCTGCTGGAGCTGGGCAACCTGGTCAAGGGCCGGCTCAACGTGCGCGACGCAGCGCTGACCCCGATGCGGGAATTGCACAAGCTGACCCAGCAGCCGGTCAACCTCAGCATGCGCCAGGGCGACGAGATCGTCTACATCGAGCGCGCCTACAGCGAGCGCTCGGGCATGCAGGTGGTGCGCGCCATCGGTGGCCGCGCCCCGCTGCACCTCACGTCGACCGGCAAGCTGTTCCTGGCGGTCGACGAGCCCCAGCGCATCCGCAGCTACGCCACCCGCACCGGCCTGGCCGGCCACACGCGCAACAGCATCACGCAGTTGCCGGCGCTGGAACGCGAACTGTCCAAGGCCCGCCAGTACGGCATCGCGCGCGACAACGAGGAACTCGAGCTCGGCGTGCGCTGCATGGCCGCCGGCATCTACGACGACCAGGGCAAGCTGGTCGCGGGCCTGTCGATCTCGGCCCCGGCCGACCGGCTGGACGAAGGCTGGCTGCCAAAGCTGCAAGCCACCGCCAACGAAATCTCGGGCGCCCTGGGTTACAAGGCGGAGCAGCAGGGGGCGTCGTGAGACCTTCCTCGGTCCTCAACGGACCGGAGGACCCCGCCCTCAGCTCGCGGCGTGCGCGAAAGCCTGCTGCAAGCCGGGATTCGGCCGGCCCATGTGGGTCGCCTCGACCCAGCGGCGGACGCGCTCGGCATCGCCGATGCGGCTGAACTTGCCGGCGGAATCCAGGAACACCATGATCAGCTTGCGGCCGGCGATCTTCGCCTGCATCACCAGGCATTGGCCGGCTTCCGAGATGTAACCGGTCTTCTGCACCCCGATGTCCCAATCCGGGCTCTTGACCAGGCGGTTCGTGGTGTTGAACTGCAGCGTCCGGTTGCCGACTTCCACCTGGTACTCGGGCGAGGTCGACAGTTGGCGCACGGTGGCATCGGCGTAGGCGGCGTTGACGAGCAGGGCCAAGTCCTGGGCGCTCGACTGGTTGCGGCTCGACAGGCCGGTGGGCTCGACGTAGCGCGTGTCCTTCATGCCGAGCATCTTGGCCTTGGCGTTCATGACGCTCACGAAGGTGGACAGGCCGCCGGGATAGGTGCGGCCGAGGGCATGGGCCGCACGGTTCTCGCTCGACATCAGCGCCAGGTGCAGCAGTTCGCCGCGCGGCAGGCTGGTGCCCACCACCAGACGCGAACGGCTGAACTTCTCGGTGTCGACGTCGTCCTGGGTGATGGTGACCAGTTCGTCGGACGGCAGCTTGGCTTCGCTGATCAGCAGGCCGGTCATGAGCTTGGTCAGCGACGCGATCGGCAGCACGGCGTGGTCGTTCTTGCTGAACAGGACTTCCTGGGTGTCCTGGTCGATCACCAGGGCCACGCTGGATTTCAGGTCGAGCGCGTCTTCGGTGCTGTGGAGGCCGGCCATCTGGCCGAAGGATTGGCGCGCCGGCGCGGCTTCCGCGACCCGCACGATCGAGCGGCGCTGCACGGCCACCACGGTCCTGCCATTCTTCTGGCGGATCGTCGCTACCACATTGCGCCCGCCGCTCACGCTCTTGTCGGCTTTGTCAACGTTGGCGACCGGCTTGCCGCTGCTGCGTTTCGCGCTCGCGCCCGTCGAGGCCTTCCGGCTCGAATCGGCGCTCACGGCCGCCTTCTTCTTGGCGGCGGTGGCGGCCTGCGCGCCGGGCAACAAAAACGCCGTCGCACACAGAACGACGGCGGCAAGGCGAAGGGTAGGTAGGAACCGCTGGCTGGAAACTCGGTAGGAACGGGCTTCAGACATTCAAAACTCTCCAGCGGCGATAAAAGGTGACCGCAGTGTAAACGAAATCAAAAAAGACACGCAATATCAGTTACTTGCACCCTCTTCTTCAAATCGAATACAAGGAGCATCAAAAACCTAACCTTGTGCAGCTACTCTCTCAGCTTGGCTCTGTAACTTGTTGAGAGCACTTAAGTATGCTTTTGCCGAAGCGACCACGATGTCGGGATCGGCACCCACCCCATTGACCACCCGGCCGGCATTCTGCAGGCGAACCGTCACTTCCCCCTGGCTTTCGGTCGATCCACTGATCGCATTGACCGAATAGAGCACCATCTCGGCCCCGCTCTTCACATGGGCCTCGATCGCCTTCAGGGACGCGTCGACCGGACCGTTCCCGTCGGACTCGCCCGTGACCTCCTTGCCCTGCACGGTGAAGACGATGCGGGCCTGGGGCCGCTCACCTGTTTCACTATGTTGCGACAAGGATACAAAGCCGAACTGCTCACCAACGTGCGAGAGCTCTCCGTCGCTGACCAGCGCGAGGATGTCTTCGTCAAATATTTCACTTTTTCTGTCGGCCAGTTCCTTGAAGCGGGCGAAGGCGGCGTTGATGTCGGCCTCGCTCTCCATCGTGACGCCCAGGTCCTGCAGCCGCTGCTTGAAGGCGTTGCGGCCGCTGAGCTTGCCCAGCACGATCTTGTTGGCGCTCCAGCCCACGTCCTCGGCCCGCATGATCTCGTAGGTGTCGCGCGCCTTGAGCACGCCGTCCTGGTGGATGCCGGAGGCGTGGGCGAAGGCATTGGCCCCCACCACCGCCTTGTTCGGCTGCACCACGAAACCGGTGGTCTGGCTGACCATCCGGCTGGCCGCCACGATGTGGCGGGTGTCGATGCCCATCTCGAGGCCGAAGTAGTCCTTGCGGGTCTTGACCGCCATCACGATCTCTTCGAGCGAGCAGTTGCCGGCGCGCTCGCCCAGGCCGTTGATGGTGCACTCGACCTGGCGGGCGCCGCCGATCTTCACGCCGGCCAGCGAATTGGCCACCGCCATGCCGAGGTCGTTGTGGCAGTGGACCGACCAGATCGCCTTGTCGCTGTTCGGGATGCGCTCGCGCAACGACTTGATGAAGTTGCCGTAGAGCTCGGGGATCGCATAGCCGACGGTGTCCGGCACGTTGATCGTGGTCGCGCCTTCGTTGATCACGGCCTCGAGCACCCGGCACAGGTAGTCGGGATCGCTGCGGTAGCCGTCCTCGGGGCTGAACTCGACGTCGGCCACCAGGTTGCGCGCGAAGCGCACCGCCAGCTTCGCCTGCTCGAACACCTCGTCGGGCGTCATCCGCAGCTTCTTCTCCATGTGCAGCGGCGAGGTCGCGATGAAGGTGTGGATGCGCCCGTTGGCGGCTCCCTTGAGCGCCTCGGCCGCGCGCGAGATGTCGCGGTCGTTGGCGCGCGACAGGCCGCAGACGGTCGAGTCCTTGATCGCCTTGGCGATCGCGCTCACGGCATCGAAGTCGCCGTTCGAGCTGGCCGGGAAGCCGGCCTCGATGACGTCGACCCGCAGCCGCTCGAGCTGGCGCGCGATGCGCAGCTTCTCGTCCTTGGTCATGGACGCCCCGGGCGACTGCTCGCCGTCGCGCAGGGTGGTGTCGAAAATGATCAGTTTGTCAGCCATCGTGGATCTCCTTGTGCCGGGACGCGCCCAGGGGCCGCGTCCGTGCGTCGCCTTATGCGGATTCAGCCACCGATTGTGCGCTGTGCGCGCCCCGTGCCCGCGCCCGGGTCAACCCCGAAACGATGGCCTTGAGCGAGGCCGAGATGATATTGGCATCGATGCCGACACCGAACAGCGTCATCGCTTCGTCGACGCGCAACTCGAGGTAGGCGACCGCCTGGGCGTCGGCGCCGGCGCCGATCGCATGCTGGTGGTAGTCGATCACGCGGATTGCGTGACCGGTGGCGCTGGCCAGGGCGTGGATGAAGGCGTCGATCGGCCCGTTGCCGCGGCCTTCGACCGGGCGGATGTCGCCCTCCCACGGCAGGTCGGCGCGCAGCACCACCGAGGCGGTGGCGCCTTCGCCCTGCTCTTCGAGCACCTGGTGCTGCGGGCCGTTGTCGTCGCGCACGCCGTACTCGCGCTCGAACAGCGCATAGAGGTCGGCGGCCGTCAGCTCCTTGCCGGCGACGTCCATCACGCGCTGCACGGTCTGGCTGAATTCCATCTGCAGGCGGCGCGGCAATTCGAGCCCGTATTCGCTTTCGAGCAGGTAGGCGATGCCGCCCTTGCCCGACTGGCTGTTGACCCGGATCACGGCTTCGTAGCTGCGGCCGACGTCCTTCGGATCGATCGGGAGATACGGCATGTCCCAGATGTCGCCATCGCGGCGGGCGCTGAAGGCCTTCTTGATCGCGTCCTGGTGCGAACCCGAGAACGAGGTGTAGACCAGGTCGCCGACATAGGGATGGCGCGGATGGACGGGCAGCTGGTTGCAGTGCTCGACGGTGGCGCGGATCTCGTCGATGTTCGAGAAGTCGAGCTCGGGCGACACCCCCTGCGTGTAGAGGTTGAGCGCCACGTTCACCAGGTCGAGGTTGCCGGTGCGTTCGCCGTTGCCGAACAGGCAGCCTTCGATGCGGTCGGCGCCCGCCATCAGGGCGAACTCGCCGGCCGCGGTGCCGGTGCCGCGGTCGTTGTGCGGATGCACCGACAGCACGATCGCGTCACGGCGCGCGAGATGGCGGTGCATCCACTCGATCATGTCGGCGAAGATGTTCGGCGTCGAATGCTCGACCGTCGACGGCAGGTTGACGATGCACTTGCGCGCGGGCGTCGGGGCCCAGACTTCGGTGACCGCATCGACCACCCGCTTGGAGAACGCGAGGTCGGTGCCCGAGAACATCTCGGGCGAATACTGGAAGGTCCATTGCGTGGCCGGCTGCCTGGCGGCGCAGTCGTTGAACATCCGCGCATGGGTGGTCGCGAGTTCGACGATCTGGTCCTCGTCCATGCCCAGCACCACGCGCCGCATGACCGGCGCCACCGCGTTATAGAGGTGGACGATGGCGCGCGGCGCGCCCTGCAAGGCTTCGAAGGTGCGCTCGATCAAATGGTCGCGGGCCTGCGTGAGCACCTGGATCGTGACATCGTCGGGAATGCGGTCTTCCTCGATCAGCTTGCGCACGAAGTCGAACTCGACCTGCGAGGCCGAGGGAAAGCCCACCTCGATTTCCTTGAATCCGATCGCCACCAGCGTCTCGAACATCTTCATCTTGCGGGCGATGTCCATCGGCTCCACCAGCGCCTGGTTGCCGTCGCGCAGGTCGGTCGACAGCCAGATCGGCGCACGGGCCAGCACGGCGTCGGGCCAGGTGCGGTCCTTCAAGGCGATCGGGGCGAAGGCGCGGTACTTGCGGTCGGGTTGCTTCAACATCTTGGATTTCTCGCTGTGGTTGGGAATCCA
This sequence comes from Variovorax davisae, assembly GCF_030316845.1. GTDB lineage: Bacteria > Pseudomonadota > Gammaproteobacteria > Burkholderiales > Burkholderiaceae_C > Variovorax > Variovorax davisae. The sequence goes on along the minus strand of NZ_JASZYS010000012.1, from coordinate 75,532 downwards.
CCAGCAACCCCAAACAAAACGGCCCGTTGCTGGTGCGAACGGGCCGTGGTGAGGGATTTGCGCGCGCGCTCTACCGTCTCCGCCCGAAGGGGATCAGTAGTAGGGCCAGCGAAATCTTGTTCATGAGGGCTTCGAATGTAGCACAGTGCGGCTCAATTGTGGAGTCCGCGTTCGTCCGGCTCGTCCGTCGAGATGCTGATCACGCTCACCTGCTGCCCCTTGGCCTTGCGCCACGCATAGACCACGTAGCCGCTCAGCCCGTAGGCGACGAAGACCCCGAACAGCACGGTCGGCGGATGGATGTTGATGACCGCGATGCCGAGCGCGATCAGCACGATCACCGCGAACGGCACGCTGCGCTTCATCTGGATGTCCTTGAAGCTGTAGAACGGCGCGTTGGTCACCATCGAGAGCCCCGCATACAGCGTGAAGGCGAAGGTGACCCAGGTGATCTGGTTCCACGACAGGTACAGCACCTCGCCGCCGCGCTTGCCCCATTCGGTCACGAGCCAGATGAAGCCGGCCACCAGCGCCGCCGCCGCCGGCGACGGCAGGCCCTGGAACCAGCGCTTATCGACCACCCCGGTGTTGACGTTGAAGCGCGCCAGCCGCAGCGCCGCGCAGGCGCAGTAGACGAAGGCGGCGATCCAGCCCCAGCGGCCCAGTCCCTTGAGCGACCACTCGTAGGCGATCAGGGCCGGCGCGGCGCCGAAGGACACCATGTCGGACAGCGAGTCCATCTGCTCGCCGAAGGCGCTTTGGGTGTTGGTCATGCGCGCCACGCGGCCGTCCAGGCTGTCGAGCACCATGGCCGCGAAGACGCCGAGCGCGGCCAGGTCGAAGCGCGCGTTCATGGCCATCACGACCGAGTAGAAGCCACCGAACAGGGCCGCCAGCGTGAACAGGTTCGGCAGGATGTAGATGCCCTTGCGCCGCTTGCGCGTCGGCACGTCGTCGGGAAGCGTGTCGTCATGCATGGGGTCGGCCTCCAGGGCGAAAGGGGCTCGGGGACGGGGCAGGACGGGAGATGGCAAACATCGGTGGCAGTTTAGTTCAGGCGCAGGGCGCGCCTCCATGAAAAAGGGCCACCGCAGGGTGGCCCTTCATGCATCGGAAAGAATCCGGATCAGTTGCGGGTCTGGTCGACCAGCTTGTTCTTCTTGATCCAGGGCATCATCGCGCGCAGCTGTTCGCCCACGACTTCGATCTGGTGCTCGGCATTGATGCGGCGGCGGCTGATCAGCGCCGGCTGGCCGGCGGCCGCTTCGAGCACGAAGCTCTTGGCGTATTCGCCGGTCTGGATGTCCTTCAGCACTTGCTTCATGACCTTCTTGGTCTCGTCCGTGACGATGCGCGGGCCGGTCACGTACTCGCCATATTCGGCGTTGTTCGAGATCGAGTAGTTCATGTTGGCGATGCCGCCTTCATAGATCAGGTCGACGATCAGCTTGAGCTCGTGCAGGCATTCGAAGTAGGCCATCTCGGGGGCGTAGCCGGCTTCCACCAGCGTCTCGAAGCCGGCCTTGATCAGTTCGACCGTGCCGCCGCACAGCACCGCTTGCTCGCCGAACAGGTCGGTCTCGGTTTCTTCGCGGAAGTTGGTCTCGATGATGCCGGCCTTGCCGCCGCCGTTGGCGGTGGCGTACGACAGGGCCAGGTCACGCGCCTTGCCGCTCTTGTCCTGGTGCACGGCCACCAGGTGGGGCACGCCGCCGCCCTGGGTGTAGGTGCTGCGCACGGTGTGGCCCGGTGCCTTGGGAGCGACCATCCAGACGTCGAGGTCGGCGCGCGGCTGCACGAAGCCGTAGTGCACGTTGAAGCCGTGGGCGAAAACCAGCGAAGCGCCTTCCTTGATGTTCGGCGCGACGTCGTTCTTGTAGACGCTGGCGATCTGCTCGTCGGGCAGCAGGATCATGACCACGTCGGCGGACTTCACCGCCTCGGCCACTTCGGCGACCTTGAGGCCGGCCTTGCCGACCTTGTCCCATGAGGCGCCGCCCTTGCGCAGGCCGACCACGACCTTGACGCCGCTGTCGTTCAGGTTCTGCGCGTGTGCATGGCCCTGGCTGCCGTAGCCGATGATCGCGACGGTCTTGCCCTTGATGAGGCTCAGGTCCGCGTCCTTGTCGTAATAGACTTTCATGAGAGTGCTCCTTCGTTGATTCGGTGGGTGTGGATGAGGGGGTTCAGACGCGCAGGATGCGCTCGCCGCGGCCGATGCCGCTGGCGCCGGTACGGACGGTCTCGAGGATTGCGCCGCGATCGATGGCTTCGAGGAAGGCGTCGTTCTTGCCGTGGTCGCCGGTGAGCTCGATGGTGTAGCTCTTGTCGGTCACGTCGATGATGCGGCCGCGGAAGATCTCGGCCATGCGCATCATCTCTTCGCGCTCCTTGCCGACCGCGCGCACCTTGACCATCATGAGCTCGCGCTCGGTGTAGGCGCCTTCGGTGAGGTCGACCACCTTGACCACCTCGATCAGGCGGTTCAGGTGCTTGGTGATCTGCTCGATCACGTCGTCCGAGCCCGCGGTGACGATGGTCATGCGCGACAGGCTCGGGTCCTCGGTCGGCGCGACGGTGAGCGATTCGATGTTGTAGCCGCGGGCCGAGAACAGGCCGACGACGCGGGAGAGTGCACCGGGCTCGTTCTCGAGCAGCACGGCAATGATGTGTTTCATGTCAGCAGGACTCCTCTTTTCGCCGCCCTCCCCCGTGCACGGTAATGCGCGGGCTCGACAAGCGATTGAATCGTCTCAAAAAGGGGTTGAAACCCGGTCCTTCGGACACGGGGACTTGTGGCTTCGCTTTCGCTCGCGCTAGAGGTCTTCGGAACCCAGCAGCATCTCGGTGATGCCCATGCCCGCCTTGACCATCGGGAACACGTTCTCGGTCGGGTCGGTGCGGAAGTCCATGAACACGGTGCGGTCCTTGAGCTTGCGCGCCTCGCGCAGCGCCGGCTCCACGTCCTGCGGCCGTTCGATCAGCAGGCCGACGTGGCCATAGGCCTCGGCCAGCTTCACGAAGTTGGGCAGCGCGTCCATGTAGCTGTGGCTGTAGCGGCCCGAGTACTCGATCTCCTGCCACTGGCGCACCATGCCGAGGTAGCGGTTGTTGAGCGAGCAGATCTTGATCGGCGTGTTGTACTGCAGGCAGGTCGAGAGCTCCTGGATGCACATCTGCACCGAGCCTTCGCCGGTGACGCAGAACACTTCCGACTCGGGCTTGGCGAGCTTGATGCCCATCGCGTACGGAATGCCCACGCCCATCGTGCCCAGGCCGCCCGAATTGATCCAGCGCCGCGGCTCGTCGAAGCGGTAGTACTGCGCGGCCCACATCTGGTGCTGGCCGACGTCGGACGTGATGTAGGTGTCGGCGTCCTTGGTCATGTTCCACAGCGTCTCGATGACGTACTGCGGCTTGATCACCTCCTTGTTGCCGCGGTCGTACTTGAGGCAGTCCTTGCCGCGCCATTCCTCGATGGTGCTCCACCAGCTGGCCAGCGCGCCGGCGTCGGGGCGCGTGGTGCTCTCGCGGATCATCGAGATCAGCTCGGTCAGCACGTCCTTGACGTCGCCGACGATCGGGATGTCGACCTTGACGCGCTTGGAGATGCTCGACGGGTCGATGTCGACGTGGATGATCTTGCGTTCGTTCTGGGCGAAGTGCTTCGGATTGCCGATCACGCGGTCGTCGAAGCGCGCGCCCACGGCCAGCAGGACGTCGCAGTTCTGCATCGCGTTGTTGGCTTCGATGGTGCCGTGCATGCCCAGCATGCCGAGGAACTTGCGGTCGCTGGCCGGATAGGCGCCCAGGCCCATCAGCGTGTTCGTGACCGGGTAGCCGAGCATGTCGACCAGGGTGCGCAGCTCGTTGGTGGCGTTGCCGAGCAGCACGCCGCCGCCGGTGTAGATATAGGGCCGCTTGGCCGTCAGCAGCAGCTGCAGTGCCTTGCGGATCTGGCCGCCGTGGCCCTTGCGCACCGGGTTGTACGAGCGCATCTCGACCTTGTCGGGATAGCCGCTGTAGGGCACCTTCTTGAAGGAGACGTCCTTCGGCACGTCGACCACCACCGGCCCGGGGCGGCCGCTGCGGGCGATGTGGAAGGCCTTTTTCATGGTCATCGCCAGGTCCTTGGGATCCTTGACGAGGAAGTTGTGCTTGACGATCGGCCGCGTGATGCCGACGGTGTCGCATTCCTGGAAGGCGTCGAGGCCGATTGCGGCGGTCGGCACCTGCCCCGAGATGATCACCATCGGGATCGAGTCCATGTAGGCCGTCGCGATGCCGGTGACCGCATTGGTCAGGCCGGGACCGGAAGTGACCAGCGCGACGCCGACATCGCCGGTGGCGCGGGCATAGCCGTCGGCCGCGTGGACGGCGGCCTGCTCGTGGCGCACCAGCACGTGCTGGATGGTGTCCTGCTTGTAGAAGGCGTCGTAGATGTAGAGAACCGCGCCGCCGGGGTAGCCCCAGACGTACTTGACGCCTTCGGCCTGCAGTGCCTTGACCAGCACCTCGGCGCCCATGAGTTCTTGGGTTTGGTTGCCCATCCCGGAGGATGCGGCTGCTGCGGAAGTGAGTTCCGCCTTGGAGATTTCCATGATGAACCTTTGTGTTTTTTCGGGAACGAAAAACCTTGGGTGCCCCTTCGCCAGCTCTTTTGAAGCCGCGTCAGGACTTGAGGCCACAACCATGGGCGTATCTGTATACCGCCGGACCGTGACCCGTTTGCCTTTTGACTTGCGAGGCGGATTATGACACGCACGAATCCGCATAGGCGGCCCGAGCGGGCCCGATGGGGCCGGAGGCATAATCCGCGGCGACAAAAAGACAAACGTCCCCGAGACTTTTCCCCACGCGGCGCCCTTCCCCGGCGCCGGATTCGCTTGGCCACTGAAAAAGAACTTTCCGACTTCCTGAAGAGCGTCGAACGACGGGCATTCAAGCGCTCCGTCTACCACGTGCGGGACGAAGAGGCGGCGCTGGACATCGTGCAGGACAGCATGATGAAGCTCGCCGAGCACTACGGGGACAAGCCGGCCAACGAACTGCCGATGCTGTTCCAGCGGATCCTTTCGAACTGCACGCTGGACTGGTTCCGGCGCCAGAAGACCCGCCGGGCCCTGTTCTCGAACCTGAGCGACTTCGAATCGCTCGACGACGAAGGCGAATTCGACCTGCTCGAGCATGTCCAGGCCCCGACCGACACGCGTGAAAGCGAGAGCGCCGAGGACGCCACCCGGCGAACGCAGATCTTTCACGAGATCGAAGAAGAAATCGCCGCACTGCCAGGGCGTCAACGCGAGGCCTTTCTGATGCGTTACTGGGAGGAAATGGACGTCGCCGAGACGGCCGCCGCGATGGGCTGCTCCGAAGGGAGCGTCAAGACCCACTGTTCGCGGGCCGTGCACGCCTTGAGCAAGGCGCTCAAAGCCAAGGGAATTTCGCTATGAAACCAACAAACACCGCCCCGCCAGGGTCCGCCGTTGCCTTCGAAGAGCAATTCGGCCGCCGGGTCGCCGCGCGCCTGTCCGCCGGCAACCTCGATCTCTCGCACGAGGTCGGCGAGCGCCTGCGCGCGGCCCGCGTGCAGGCCGTGGCCCGCCGCAAGACCGTGCCGGAACTCCGAACGGCCCCGGTGGTGGTCGCCAGCGGCCGCGCCGCCGTGCTGGGGGGCGGCTGGTGGACGCGCATCGGCTCGGTGGTGCCGCTGGTCGCGCTGGCGGCGGGCCTGATGGCGATCAGCGTGATCCAGGAAGAACGCCGAACCGACGAACTGGCGGAAGTCGACTCGGCGCTCCTGACCGACGACCTGCCGCCCGCGGCCTACACCGACCCCGGCTTCGCCCAGTTCCTGAAGACCAGCGACGCTGGCGAGCGCTGATTCCCCCGCAACGAATGCTGCCTTCACTCCCCCTCTCTTCGGCGGCCGGCGTCCTGTGCGCGGCCGCGCTGGTGCTGGTCGCGTTCGAGAGTGCGGCCGGGCCGCCCGCCGACGCGCCGCCGGCCAAGGCGGTGGCGCCGGCCGTCAAGGCCGTGGCCAAGCCGGCCTGGCGCGACCTGACCGCGCGCCAGCAGCGGGCCTTGGAGCCCCTGGCTTCCACCTGGGACGAGCTGACCGAGCCCCATAAGCGCAAATGGCTGGCGATCGTGCGCGATTACGCGGAGATGTCGACCGCGGACCGTGAGATCCTGCACAGCCGCATGGAAGAGTGGGCCAAGCTGAGCAACCGGGAGCGAGCCCAGGCGCGGCTCAATTTCGCCGACGCGAAGCGCCTGCCCGCCGATGAGCGCAAGGCCAAGTGGGAGGCCTACCAGGCCCTCAGCGACGAGGAAAAGAGCCGGCTCGCCGCCAGCGCGCCGACGACCTCGCCAGGCGCGGCCGCGGCGATCCGTCCGGTTCCGCTTCAGAAGCTGGCGCCGGTGCCCGCGGCCGGTGCCGACCCTCAGCACACGCCGCGCATCCAGCTCGCACCACCGGCTGCGCCGATGGTCGTCGCGCGGCCGGCCGCTCCGGTGCCTGCCGCCACCGCCCCCGTCTCCGCCGAAGCGCAGGTCCCGCCGCCCGCCCCCAGCGCACCCGCTGCGGAGCCGCCGGTGGCATCGACCCCGCCGGTTCGCCAAGCCGAACAGCCATCGTCGGCGCCCTGACCGTCGATGGCATCCAGTTTCTCCGGCGCGACCGGTCCGCACGCGGCTGCCGGTGAGGACGCCGCCCCCCCGGCCACGCCCGGTCTCTGGCGCCGCATGGCCTGCTGGCTCTACGAAGGCATGCTGCTGTTCGCGGTGGTGTTCGTCGCCGGCTGGCTGTTCAGCACCCTGGGCCAGATGCGTGACGCGATGGATTCGCGGAGGCATCTGCTGCAGGCTTTTCTGTTCATCGTCTTCGGCGTCTACTTCGTCTATTTCTGGGCCAAGGGCCAGACCCTGGCGATGAAGACCTGGGGCATCCGCGTGGTCGACCGCCGCGGCCGGGCCCTGAGCCAGGGCCGGGCCCTGCTGCGCTACCTGCTGAGTTGGGTCTGGTTCCTGCCGCCGCTCGCGCTCATCGCCCCCTTCAAGCTCGGCGGCGGCGAAGCCGCCGTGCTGGTCCTCGGCTGGGTGGCGGTCTGGGCCCTGCTGGCGCGCTTCCATCCCGAGCGCCAGTTCTGGCACGACGCCTGGGCTGGCACCCGCTTGATCAGCTCCAGGCCGATGAGCCGGCGATGAGCGGCTCCGAGCCGGTCAATCCGCAGGCCCTGCGGCGCGGCATCCGGCGCGTCTGGCATGCCGCCCTGATCTCGGTGAACGGCTTTCGCGCCGGTTGGCGCGAGGCCGCCTTCCGCGAAGAAGTGGCCTGCGCCGTCGTGATGGTCCCGGCCGCCTTCTGGGTCGGCCGCAGTTGGGTCGAGGTGGCGCTGCTGGTTGCCACGGTGGTGCTGGTGCTGATCGTCGAACTGCTCAACAGCGCGATCGAGGCCGCCATCGACCGCATCGGGCCCGAATGGCATTCGCTGTCGAAGGCCGCCAAGGACCTGGGCAGCGCGGCCGTGCTGCTGTCGATCCTGCTGTGCGCTGGCGTCTGGCTGGCCGCTTTATGGCAAAGGTTCATCTAGGCGCGGCATGATCGGGGGCATGACTTCCCCCTCTTTTTCGATTTGCGTCTATTGCGGCTCGCGTCCCGGCGAGCGTCCCGAATTCACCGCCGTGGCGCAGGCGGTCGGCCGCTGGATCGGCGAGCGCGGCGGCCAGCTGGTCTACGGCGGCGGCCGCACCGGCCTCATGGGCAGCGTGGCCGAGGCCACCCGCGCGGCCGGCGGCCGGGTGGTCGGCATCATTCCCAAGGCCCTGGTCGACAAGGAACTCGCCAACCGCCAGAGCGACGAACTGCACGTGGTCGACACCATGCACGAGCGCAAGGCCATGATGGGCGAACGCGCCGACGCCTTCCTGGCCTTGCCCGGCGGCATCGGCACCTTCGAGGAACTGTTCGAGATCTGGACCTGGCGCCAGCTCGGCTACCACGACAAGCCGGTCGGCATCCTGAACGCCGGCGGCTACTACGACGGCATGCTGGCGTTCCTGGCGGAGAGCGTCCGCACGGGCTTCATGAACGACTGGCAGATGACCCTGGTGCGCACCGGCACCGACACCGGCGCCCTGCTCGAGGCCCTGGCCGAAGAAGCCAGGCAGCATCCCAAGGGCGACAAGCTCGCCGAAGTCCTCTAGCGGGCGAACCTATACAGCGGCTTCGTCTTCTTCGCCGGTGCGGATGCGGACCACGCGTTCGACGTTGGTGACGAAGATCTTGCCGTCGCCGATCTTGCCGGTGCGCGCGGCGCTGACGATGGCGTCGACGCAGCGCTCGACGTCGGCTTCGTTGACCACCACCTCGACGCGCATCTTCGGCAGGAAGTCGACCACGTACTCGGCGCCGCGGTAGAGCTCGGTGTGTCCCTTCTGGCGGCCGAAACCCTTGACCTCGGTGACGGTGAGTCCGGTGACGCCGACCTCGGCCAGGGCCTCGCGCACGTCATCGAGCTTGAACGGTTTGAGGATGGCGGTGATTTGCTTCATACGGTCTTTCTTCCGGCGGTTTCGTTGAACTTGCTGGTGATAGGGTAGCGCCAATCCTTGCCGAAGCTGCGATGGGTGACACGGATACCCACCGGCGCCTGGCGCCTTTTGTACTCGTTGATCTTGATGAGGCGCGCCACGCGCTCGACGACGGCACGCTCGTAGCCGGCGGCGATGATCTCGTCGATGCCTTCGTCGTCCTCCATGTAGCGCGCCAGGATGCCGTCCAGGATGTCGTAGGGCGGCAGGCTGTCCTGGTCGGTCTGGTCGGGCCGCAGTTCGGCGCTCGGCGGCCGGGTGATGATCCGCTCGGGGATCGGCTCGGTGCCGGTGCCGTAGGGGTCGTGCGCGTTGCGCCAGCGCGCGAGGGCGAACACGGTGGTCTTCAGCAGGTCCTTGATGACCGCGAAGCCGCCCGCCATGTCGCCATACAGCGTGCAGTAGCCGGTCGCCATCTCGCTCTTGTTGCCGGTGGTCAGCACGATCGAGCCGAACTTGTTCGACAACGCCATCAGCAGGGTGCCGCGGATGCGAGCCTGCAGGTTCTCCTCGGTCGTGTCCTCGGCCAGACCCTTGAACTCCTCGGCCAGCGCGCCGCGGAAAGATTCGAAGGTGTGCTTGATGGAGATCTCGTCGTAGCGCACGCCGAGCCGCTTGGCCATGTCGCGGGCGTCGATCCAGCTGATGTCGGCCGTATAGGGCGAGGGCATCATCACGGCCCGCACCCGGTCCTTGCCGAGCGCGTCGACCGCGATCGCCAGCACCAGCGCCGAATCGATGCCACCCGACAGGCCGAGGATGGCGCCCGGGAATCCGTTCTTGCCGATGTAGTCGCGCACGCCCACGACCAGCGCATCCCAGAGCTGGGCCTCGGGCGCGCGCGGGGCGGCGACGGCGGCCTCGCCGCGCACGAAGCCGACGCCGCTCGCGCGCCGTTCGAGCTGGGCGAAGACCAGGCGCTCCTGGAAGCTTTCGGCCTGCAGGGCCCTGCTGCCGTCGGCCTCGAGGGCGAAGGAGGCGCCGTCGAACACCACCTCGTCCTGCCCGCCCACCAGGTGCGCGTAGACCAGCGGCAGCCCCACCGCGGTGGCGCGCTCGGCCATGCGCGCGACCCGCTCGCCCTCCTTGCCGACATGGAAAGGCGAGGCATTGATGACCGCGAGGATCTCGGCGCCGCCGTCCTTGGCGAGCTGGGCCGGGGCGTCGAACCAGGCGTCCTCGCAGATCAGCAGGCCGACCTGGATGCCGCCGGCCTCGAAGACGCAAACGCCTTCGCCCGGCGTGAAGTAGCGGCGCTCGTCGAACACCTGGTAGTTCGGCAGTTCGCGCTTCGCGTAGGTGTCGAGGATGCGGCCCTCGCTCAGCACGCTGGCGGCGTTGTGGCGCAGTTGCACCGCGACCGACCGGCTGCGCAGGCTGCCGCCCGTGGGATGCCCCACCACCACCACCATGCCGTCGAGGTCGGCGAGCTCGGCGGCCACGGCACGCACCGCGTCGTCGCAGGCCGTGACGAAAGCCGGCCGCAGGAACATGTCCTCGGCGGCATAGCCGCAAATCGACAGTTCGGGCGTGAGCAGCAGGCGCGCCCCCTGGCCGTAGGCGTCGCGGGCCGCGTCGACGATCCTGCGGGCGTTGCCGCCGAGGTCGCCCACGACGAAATTGAGCTGCGCGATGGCGAGTTTCAGGGTCATGTCGATGTAGAAAAAAGGCTGGTCGATTATGTCATCGGCCTTCGAATCCCATGGCTTGCGGACCGCGTTCCACACGCCTCGACGCGGGCTGTTACCCTCGACGGGCGATGCGCACAGGTTCTTCTTCCCCCAGCTTCTCCGACGCCGTTGCGCCCCGGCCCCAGGGTAGGGCCTACCTGCTGCTGGTGCTGGCGACGCTGATCTGGGGCGCCAATGCCGTGGCGGCCCGGCTGGCGGTCGGCGAGGTCTCGCCGATGATGCTGACCTTCTCGCGCTGGATCGTCTGCTGCCTCGCCCTGGCCCTGAGTTCGCGGCGCGATATCTCGACGCACTGGCGGGCCTTGCGGCCGTCCTGGCGGCCCATCGCCTTGATGGGCACGCTCGGCTTCACCGGCTTCAACGCGCTCTTCTACGCCGCGGCGCATCACACCACCGCCATCAACATCGCAATCATCCAGGGCACCATTCCGGTGCTCGTGCTGCTGGGTGGCTTCGTCTTCTTCGGCAGCCGCATCGGCCTGCTGCAGATCGTCGGCGTGCTGGTGACGCTGACCGGCATCGTGGTCGTGGCGTCGCGCGGGCAGTTCGCGCTGCTGGCCGGCCTCGCCTTCAACATCGGCGACGTCTGGATCGTGCTGGCGTGCATGCTCTACGCCGGCTATGCGCTCGGGCTGCGCAACCGGCCGGCGGTGCCGGCCATCGTCTTCTTCGCCGCGATGGCGGCGGTGGCGGCACTGACCTCGGTGCCGCTGGTGGTGGCCGAGATCGCGACCGGCCACTTCTTCATGCCGACCGCCACCGGCCTCGCCCTGATCGTCTTCATCGGCCTGCTGCCGAGTTTCGTCTCGCAGATCTTCTTCATCCAGGCGGTGGCGGCGATCGGGCCGGCGCGCGCCGGGCTGTTTCTGAACCTGGTGCCGATCTTCGGCCCGCTGCTGGCGGTGCTGGTCCTCGGCGAGCCGCTGTCGGCCTACCATGCGCTCGCCTTGGCGCTGGTGCTGGGCGGCATCTACATCGCCGAGTCCTTCGGACCCGGCAAGCAACGCTGACCCCACGCCCTTGACCACGCCGATCGTCCGCATCCACCGTTCGCCGTCCGAGATCGACGCCGCCGACTGGGACGCGCTGCTGGCCCTGCAGCCTGCGCCCTCCCCCTTCCCGCGCCACGCCTACCTGGCTGCGCTCGATGCCAGCGCCAGCGCCTCGCCGGCGAGCGGCTGGACGCCGCAGTTCGTCACGCTGTGGCGCGGCAAGCGGTTGATGGCGGCCTGCCCGCTCTACGTCAAGGACCACTCGTACGGCGAGTACGTTTTCGACTGGGCCTGGGCCAACGCCTACGACCAGCACGGGCTGGCCTACTACCCGAAGGCGGTCTGCGCGGTGCCCTTCACGCCGGTGCCGGGGGCGCGCCTGCTGGCCCGCGATGCCGAGAGCCGCGCCTTGCTGGTGCAGGCCCTGGTCGCCTGGTGCAAGGAGGAAGAACTGTCGTCGCTGCACCTGCTGTTCGGCGCCGACGAGGACATCGCCGCCTGTTCGGAAGCCGGCCTGATGCTGCGCCATACGGTCCAGTTCCACTGGCACAACGCCGATTGGCAGGACTTCGACGCCTTCCTCGCCAGCCTCGCCCACGACAAGCGCAAGAAGATCCGCCAGGAGCGCCGCAAGGTGCGCGATGCCGGCGTCTCCTTCCGCTGGTCGCGCGGCAGCGACATTCGCGCGGCCGACTGGGATTTCTTCTATCGCTGCTATGCCCGCACCTACCGCGAGCACGGCAACCCGCCCTACCTGAACCGCGACTTCTTCCACCGCATGGCCGCCGACATGCCCGAGGCCTGGCTGCTGTTCATCGCCGAGCGCGACGGCAAGCCGATCGCGGCCAGCCTGATCGCGCTCGCGGCCGGGCCCGGCGGCGTGGACGACTCGCCGGCGCCACGGGTCGCCTACGGCCGCTACTGGGGCGCGCTCGAACGGGTCGACTGCCTGCATTTCGAGGCCTGCTACTACCAGCCGCTGCAGTGGTGCATCGAGCACGGCGTGCGTCGCTTCGAAGGCGGCGCCCAGGGCGAGCACAAGATGGCGCGCGCGCTGATGCCGGTGCGCACCACCAGCGCCCACTGGCTGGCCCACCCGGCCTTCGCCGATGCGGTCGAGCGCTTTCTCGAGCGCGAGGGCGCGGGCATCGAGAACTACCTGGACCACCTGGGCGAACGCAGCCCGTTCCGCCACCCCGAACCCCCATGAAAAAACGCCTCGCGGCAGGCACCGCGAGGCGTCGATCTCGAAACGGCGTCGTTTACTTCTTGTAGTTGGCGATGCCGTCCATGATTTCCTTCTTGGCGGCATCGATGCCTTCCCAGCCCAGCACCTTGACCCACTTGCCGGCCTCCAGGTCCTTGTAGTGCTCGAAGAAGTGCGTGATGGCCTTCAGGCGCATCGGGTTCACGTCTTCCACCGTCTTCCAGTGGCTGTAGATCGGCAGCACCTTGGTGGTCGGCACGGCCAGCACCTTGCCGTCGACACCGGCCTCGTCTTCCATCATCAGGATGCCGATCGGGCGGCACGGCACCACCACGCCGGGCACCAGCGCCCAGGGCGTGATCACCAGCACGTCGACCGGATCGCCATCGCCCGACAGCGTCTGCGGCACGTAGCCGTAGTTGGTCGGGTAGTGCATCGCGGTGGTCATGAAGCGGTCGACGAAGATCGCGCCCGACTCCTTGTCGACTTCGTACTTGATCGGGTCGGCGTTCATCGGGATCTCGATGACGACATTGAAGGCTTCGGGGGCGTCTTTGCCGGGGGAAACTTGGCCGAGGGACATGGTCTGTCTTTGGAGTAGTTGAAAGTGTTATCGGGATGCGGACAAACCCGAAGTTTACTTTCCATGTCACCGGACGGTCGCACACAAAGCCGTTTTTGCCTGTAAATTGCCCACGTTGGCCAATCGGTCCCTGCCCTTCGCGGCACCGGGGCTTCGAGGAAGCAACGCGGCGGAAGCACTGTCCCGTACGCGTTGCGCACCGGGTCCGGCTTTCGTCTCCATTAGTTACAACGAACGAACTGGAGAAGCATGACTGGCAACACCCCTCTCGTCCTCGCCATCGTCTGCGGCTTGGTGGCCGTGGCTTATGGCTTCTGGGCGCGCAGCTGGATCCTCGCGAAAGACCCGGGCAATGCCCGAATGCAGGAGATCGCGGCCGCGATCCAGACCGGCGCCGCGGCCTACCTCGCGAAGCAGTACCGCACCATCGCGATCGTCGGCCTGGTGCTGGCGATCCTGATCGCCCTCTTCCTCGACTTCACCACCGCCGTGGGCTTCGTGATCGGCGCCGTGCTCTCGGGCGCCTGCGGCTTCATCGGCATGAACGTCTCCGTGCGGGCCAACGTGCGCACCGCGCAGGCCGCCACGCAAGGCATCGGCCCGGCCCTCGACGTCGCCTTCCGCGGCGGCGCCATCACCGGCATGCTGGTGGTCGGCCTGGGCCTGCTGGGCGTGTCGGGCTTCTACTGGTTCCTGGTGGGCAACGGCGGCCTGACGCCGGACAAGAGCCTGGCCAGCCTGCTCAACCCGCTGATCGGCTTCGCCTTCGGCTCCTCGCTGATCTCGATCTTCGCCCGGCTCGGCGGCGGCATCTTCACCAAGGGCGCCGACGTCGGCGCCGACCTGGTCGGCAAGGTCGAGGCCGGCATCCCCGAGGACGATCCGCGCAACCCGGCGGTGATCGCCGACAACGTGGGCGACAACGTCGGCGACTGCGCCGGCATGGCCGCCGACCTGTTCGAGACCTACGCCGTGACCTTGATCGCCACCATGGTGCTGGGCGCACTGATGGTGGCCGCGGCGCCGGTCAACGCGGTGTTGTATCCGCTGGCGCTGGGCGGCGTGTCCATCATCGCGTCGATCATCGGCTGCTTCTTCGTCAAGGCCTCGCCGGGCATGGTCAACGTGATGCCGGCGCTCTACAAGGGCCTCGCGGTGGCGGGCATCCTGTCGCTGATCGCCTTCTGGTTCGTCACCGCATGGCTGATCCCCGACAACGCGATCGCCGCCACCGGCAGCCAGCTGAAGCTGTTCGGCGCCTGCTTCGTCGGCCTGGCGCTGACGGCGGCGCTGGTGTGGATCACCGAGTACTACACGGGCACGCAGTACAAGCCCGTGCAGCACATCGCGCAAGCCTCGACCACCGGCCACGGCACCAACATCATCGCCGGCCTCGGCGTCTCGATGCGCTCCACCGCCTGGCCGGTGATCTTCGTCTGCATCGCCATCCTGGCCTCCTACATGCTGGCCGGCCTCTACGGCATCGCGGTGGCCGCCACCGCCATGCTGAGCATGGCCGGCATCGTGGTCGCGCTCGACGCCTACGGCCCCATCACCGACAACGCCGGCGGCATCGCCGAGATGTCGGAGCTGCCGGCCAGCGTGCGCGACATCACCGACCCGCTCGATGCCGTGGGCAACACCACCAAGGCCGTGACCAAGGGCTACGCGATCGGCTCAGCCGGCCTCGCGGCACTGGTGCTGTTCGCCGACTACACCCACAAGCTCGAGAGCTACGGCCTCGCCATCAGCTTCAACCTGAGCGACCCGATGGTGATCGTCGGCCTCTTCATCGGCGGCCTGATCCCCTACCTGTTCGGTGCCATGGCCATGGAAGCCGTGGGCCGCGCGGCCGGCTCGGTGGTCGAGGAGGTGCGCAGGCAGTTCCGCGAGATCCCCGGCATCATGGAAGGCACCGGCAAGCCCGAGTACGGCCGGGCCGTGAGCATGCTGACCGGCGCGGCGATCAAGGAAATGATGATCCCCTCGCTGCTGCCGGTGGTGGTGCCGATCCTGGTCGGCCTGCTGCTCGGACCCAAGGCCCTCGGCGGCCTGTTGATGGGCACCATCGTCACCGGACTGTTCGTCGCCATCTCGATGTGCACCGGCGGCGGCGCCTGGGACAACGCCAAGAAGTACATCGAGGACGGCCACCATGGTGGCAAGGGCTCCGAGGCGCACAAGGCCGCGGTCACCGGCGACACCGTGGGCGACCCTTACAAGGACACGGCCGGCCCGGCGGTCAATCCGCTGATCAAGATCATCAACATCGTGGCCCTGCTGATCGTGCCGCTGGTGGTGAAGTTCCATGCTGGCGATGCGGGCGCGATGACGGCGCCCGCGGTGGCCCCGCCCCCGGTCAGCGCGCCGGCCGCACCGGCACCGGGACCCGCCGCGGCGGCCCCTGTCGCGGCGCCGGTCGCCGCCGCCGACGGCGGCGCCTCGATCAAGACCGAGGGCGGCGTGGTCAAGTTCTACTTCGCCACCAACAGCGCCGAAGTGCCTGCCGGATCCAGCGCGGCGCTGGCCGAGGTCGTGAAGGCGGTGCAGAGCGGAGGCCGGGTGCTGGTGAGCGGCTACCACGACGCCAGCGGCGATCCCGAGAAAAACGCCGAACTCGCCAGGCAGCGGGCGATGGCCGTGGGTTCCGCGCTCAAGATCGCCGGCGTGCCCGAAGACAAGCTCGAACTCGCCAAGCCCGCCCAGGCCCAGGCCGACGGGCCGCCGGCCGAAGCGCGCCGGGTCGAAGTCAAGCTGCAGTAGCGCCCGGCCAGCGGGGCTGCGCGCCGCTCAGTTGAGGCTGGCGCGCTGCACCGGCAGCGCGCCCTGCTCGGTGCGCAGCGGCACGCCCTGCAGGGTGTCGAAATCCGACGGTGCCTCGGGCACCCGCATTTCCTCGAGTTCATGCAGCGAGGCCACCCAACGGCCGGCGGCGGACTCAGCCGGCTCGTCGTTGGTGAAGATGCCGTCGCGGATGTAGAAGGTCTCGCCCGCCGGGCGCTCCATGTGGAGCTCGATCAGGCGCGCGATCGGGAAGGTGTAGGTGACCAGCTTTTCCTTCGTCTTGCGGTCCTTGGCGCCGCAGTTGAAGAAGCCTTCGGCCGCGATCACGATGCACGAACCCTCGACCGAGCTGTCGATGTCGCCGCCGCAGCGCCAGATGGCGGTCGGCAGCCGCACGCGCACCTTGTCGATGACCAGGTCGCGCTGCTTGTTGAGCCCATTGAGCGGCGGCACCAGCGAACGCAACTGCCGCAGGCGTTCGGCAAAGTTGTCGTCGATGCAGAACTCGACATGGTGCGTTGCGCCGCCCGAGCGCTTGACGACCTGCATGATGACGTGACGCAGCTGGCTCACAGAAGCCGTCCTTTCGCAAGCATTCGAGTCAGTTTCGACCCGTTGCAGGCAATGGTATTCATTGGAAGCATTGAATCTACTCAATTAGAACTTAGGTATTGGCACAATCTGTTGCACCAATTGTTTCTAACTGTAGTCCGAATTGCCTTCAATGGATAGGCAACACGAAGTATTAAATTGACTCAATCAATTATCAATGGACTGCCGATAGCCATCGCTGGCTCGCCCTGTCAGGCCCCGCCGCCGGCTTCCACCAGTTCGTCGAGTGCCTTGCAGGACGGCGCGCAGACGGTCTGCGACTTGCCCAGCAGCTGCCGGGTTCGCATTTGGGAGCGCACCCGATGCTTGCCGCACATGAAGCAGGACATGGTGGCGCCGCTGAAGGACGCCGAGGCCCGGAACGGCGAGCCTGGTGCCTTGGCCTTGTAGCGCAGCCCGTCGGCCACCACGGCGGTCTTGACCTCGGCCTTACTCATGGGCGGCTTCCGGTCCGGCGGCGCGCATGGCGCGTTCGATGGCCTTGCGGGCGGCCAGTTCGGCGGCCAGCGAGGCGTCGAGCGCCGAGCGGCACAGGCCGGCATGCTGGTAGTTGAGGTTTTCGTACACCTCGGAGGCGGCCGGATAGGCGTCCAGCAGCTGGCCCAGCTCGGAGCCGGCCTCGGCATCTCGGAATTGCTCGACCAGGTGCGTCACCACCGACCGGTATTGCTCGGGGCCTACCGGCACGGCGCTGTGTTCCAGCCGCTCGAGGAGCTGGGCCAGGACATGCGTGACGGCCAGATCGGCCTTGTGCGCGGGGGTGTGGGTAGCGTTCATGCACGGCATGTGGGGCCGTGCCGAAGGATTGCAAGGGCGTGAAAGAACCATCCCCCGAGCCTACAACAGCATCTCCGGCACGATCGGGGCGATGAGGGAATTGTAGAAACGCTTGAAAAAGCCGGACTCGGGCTCCGATGTGAGGATCATCTCCTTTTCGCCGTCGGTGGTGAGCCATTCGAGGGCGCCGGTGCTCTTGTCCAGCCGCAGGCGGTAGGAATTCTGGAATTTGCTGATGTTGATCACCCGCAGCATTTCCCGCGCCAGCTGGGGGCTGTCGACCACCACCCCCATTTCGGTGTTCTGGGTTGCCGAGCGCGGGTCCAGGTTCATCGAGCCGATGAAGATGCGCCGCCGGTCGATCGCGGCCGTCTTGGCGTGCAGCCGGCCGAGCGAATTGCCGAACATGTCGAAGCGCTTGTTGGCCGTGGTGCGCGCGGGGCTCAGCTCGTAGAGGTCGGCGCCGCTGGCGAGCAGGCGCTCGCGGTAGCGCGCATAGCCGGTGTGGACCAGCGGCTCGTCGTTGGCGGCCAGGGAGTTGGTCAGCAGCGTCAGCTTGACCTTGCGCCGCGACAGGTCCTCGAACGCGGCCATCCCCTTCTCGCCCGGCACCAGGTAGGGCGAGGTCAGGTCGACTTCGAAGCGAGCATCCATCAGGAGGCCCCAGACCTTCATGGTGACGCTGGTCGCGAGCGCCTCGTCGGCGCTCATCGCGGCCGGCTTGGTCGGCGGATCGGCCACCGCATGCGCCTCGCCCCACAGCAGTCCCATGCGGCCGCCGTCGAGTTCCTCGGCGATCGGCCCGTAGCCGAGCACGTCCGAAGGCGGCAGCTCGATCTTCGGCGGCGGGGAGCTCATCCCGATCCAGGCATCGAAGTCGTCCGGGCCGCCCGGGCGGCCGCGCACGATCTCGGCGATCGGCCAGACCTGCTCGGCGTTCCAGTAGGCATCGAAGATCGCCTCGAACTCGGCCACCACCCGGCCGACCACCAGGGCGTCCATGTCGATGAAGTTCTGCGCCTGGCTGAGGACGAAGTACTCGTCCGCGATGTTGCGCCCGCCGACCACCGCCACCGCGCCGTCGGCGATGAAGAGCTTGTTGTGCATGCGGTGGTTGAGCCGCGGGATGTCCTGCGGCGAGGCGACGAAGCGCGACAGGAAGCCGTCGCGGCCGCAGCAGAAGGGGTTGAAGAGCCGAACCTCCACGTTGGGCGTGCGCGACAGCGCCAGCAGCGGCTGCTGGCTCTTCGCGGTGTAGAGGTCGTCGACCAGCACCCGCACCTTGACACCGCGGGCGGCGGCTTCGCGCACGGCGCGCATCAGCAGCCGCCCGGTGGCGTCGTTCTCGAGCTGGTAGTACTGCACCACCAGCGATTGCTGAGCCCGCTGGGCGAGCTGGATGCGGGCATCGAGCGAATAGACGCCCAGCGGCATCAGCCGGAATCCCGAGTGCTCGCCCGGCGGCGTCGAATCGGCGACGATCTTTGCCAGCCGGGTCGAGCGATCGGGCGCCGCCGCGTAGTCGGCCGGGCGGTCGCGGGCGATCGGCAGCGAGCCGCAGGCGCCCAGCAGGGCGATGCCGGCGCCGAGCAGCGCCAGGCGAAACCAGCGGAGCAGGTCCATCCTCATAGGTCGTGTGCTTTCGTGGCGGCGGGCGGGCGTCGGGGACCACGGCATGCGGTCCTAGAATTCGAAACGCTTCCACCCGGGGTGACATCATGACGTTCTCGATCAGCGCACGCGCAATTTTCATGGCGGCCGCCACCGCGCTGGCCCTGCCGGCCGTTGCCGCGCTGGACATCGGCGACCCGGCGCCGAAATTCACGGCCAACGCGGCACTCGGCGGCAAGACCTTTCGCTATTCGCTCGCCGACGCGCTGGCCAAGGGCCCGGTGGTGCTCTACTTCTTCCCGGCGGCCGACTCGGCCGACTGCTCGATCGAGGCCCACGCCTTCGCCGAGGCCATCGACCAGTTCACGGCGCTCGGCGCCACGGTGATCGGGGTGTCGGCCGACGACATCGACACGCTGGCGAAGTTCTCGGTCAAGTCCTGCCAGAGCCGGTTTCCGGTCGCCTCCGACGAGGCCAAGACCGTGATCGAGGGCTTCGACGCCCTGATGCAGACCCGGCCCGACTTCGCCAATCGCCTGTCGTACGTGATCGCGCCCAGCGGCAAGGTCGCCTACTACTATCAGAACCTGAATCCGGACAAGCACGTCGAGCGCATGCTCAACGCGCTGCGGGCCCTGCCGAAGGCGCCGCCTTCGCGCTGACCTTTAAGATTTGCCCCATGCAACTCAACTACATCGGCAACGAGAACGTTGCTTCCTCCTCCGGCCGCACGCTGCCGGTGATCGATCCTTCCGACGGCCAGCCCTTCGACGAGCTGCAGCGCGGCAACGCCGCCGACATCGACGCCGCGGTGCAGGCGGCGCGCCATTGCTTCGAGACCGGCTGGCACAAGGTCAGCGCGGCCGAGCGCGGCCGGCTGCTCTACAGGCTGTCGCAGAAGATCGCCGAACATGTCGACGAGCTGGCGCTGATCGAGCAGCGCGACTGCGGCAAGCCGGTCAAGCAGGCCCGCGCCGATGCGCTCGCGCTGGTGCGCTACTTCGAGTTCTATGCCGGCGCCTGCGACAAGCTGCACGGCGAGACGATTCCCTACCAGGACGGCTACAGCGTCTTCACCTGGCGCGAGCCGCACGGCGTCACGGGCCACATCATCCCGTGGAACTACCCGATGCAGATCTTCGGGCGCAGCGTCGGCGGCGCCCTGGCCGCGGGCAACGTCTGCGTGGTGAAGCCGTCCGAGGACGCCTGCCTGTCGCTGATCCGGGTCGCCAAGCTGGCGGCCGAAGCGGGCTTTCCGCCCGGGGCGCTGAACATCGTCACCGGCCTGGGCCATGAGGTCGGCGACGCCCTCGCGCGCCACCCGGGCATCGACCACATCAGCTTCACGGGCAGCCCCAAGGTGGGGACGCTGATCCAGCAGGTGGCCGCCGAGCGGCATTGCCCGGTGACGCTCGAGCTCGGCGGCAAGAGCCCGCAGATCGTGTTCGCCGACGCCGACCTGGGCGCGGCGATCCCGGTGCTGATCAACGCCATCGTCCAGAATGCCGGCCAGACCTGTTCGGCCGGCTCGCGGGTGCTGATCGACCAGGCCATCTACGAGCCGCTGCTTGAGCGCCTCGGCCATGCCTTCGAGGCGCTGCGGGTCGGCCCGGCGGCGATGGACCTCGATGTCGGTCCGCTGATCCGCCAGACGCAGCAGCAGCGCGTCTGGGACTTTCTCTCGGACGCCCACGTGGCCGGCATTCCGATGGTGGCGCAGGGCGTGGTGGTCGACGAGGCGCCCGAAGCCGGCTTCTACCAGGCCCCCACCCTGCTGCGCGACGTGCCGGTGGACCACCGGCTGGCGCAGGAGGAAGTGTTCGGCCCGGTGCTGGCCGCGATGCCGTTCCGCGACGAGGACGAAGCCGTCGCGCTGGCCAACGCCACGCCGTTCGGCCTGGTCGCGGGCATCTGGACGAACGACGGCGGACGGCAGTTCCGGATGGCCAAGCGGGTCAGGAGCGGCCAGGTCTTCATCAACAACTACGGCGCCGGGGGCGGCGTCGAGCTGCCCTTCGGCGGTGTCAAGTCCTCGGGCTACGGGCGCGAGAAGGGCTTCGAGGCGCTGTACGGCTTCACCACGCTCAAGACCGTCGCTGTCAAGCACGGCTGAGCGACACATCACAAACGAACGGAGATCAGAGACATGCGGGTCAAGGACAAATCCATCATCGTGACCGGTGCCGGCGGCGGCATCGGCGAGGGCATCGCGAAACGGCTGGCGGCCGAGGGCGCGCAGGTCATCGTCAACGACATCAACCAGGCGCTCGGCGAGCAGGTGGTCGAGGCGATCCTGCGCGACGGTGGCCGGGCCTCGTTCTTCGCCGCCGATGTCACCAGATCCGAGGCGATGAAAGCCCTCGTCGACGCCGCCGTGCAGCGCCATGGCAAGCTCGACGTGATGGTCAACAACGCCGGCTGGACGCACCGCAACCGGCCGGCGCTGGAGGTCAGCGAGGACGAGTTCGACCGCTGCTATTCGGTCAACGTCAAGAGCATCTACCTGTCGACCATCCATGCGGTGCCGGCCTTGCGGGCCAACGGCGGCGGATCGTTCATCAACATCGCCTCGACGGCGGGCGTGCGCCCCCGCCCCGGCCTCACCTGGTACAACGGCTCCAAGGGCGCCGTGATCACGACCAGCAAATCGCTGGCCGCCGAGCTCGGACCCGACAACATCCGGGTCAACTGCATCAACCCGGTGTTCAACCCGGACACCGGCCTGGCGGCCGAGTTCGCCGGCGGTCCGGTCACCGAAGAGCGCAAGGCCAAGTTCCGCGCCACCATCCCGCTGGGCCGCTTCTCCACCGCGCTCGACGTCGCCAACGCGGCGCTCTACCTGGCCAGCGACGAGGCCGCGTTCATCAGCGGGGTCTGCATCGAGGTCGATGGCGCCCGTTGCGTCTGATCCACCTCAAGGCCTTGCCACCGTATCAGGCCGGGCGATGCGGTAAATTGGCCCTCCCATGAGTTCGCAGCATGTCGTCAACATCGCCGAGATCGGTCGCGCGGCCCGCGCCGGGCCGGCCGCGCCCGCCGTGGCGGCCACCGGCGTGCTGCTCGACCGGCTGGCCCGGCCGCTGACCGACCTGCGCATCAGCGTCACCGACCGCTGCAACTTCCGCTGCAGCTACTGCATGCCGAAGGAAGTGTTCGACAAGGACTACCGGTACCTGCCCCACAGCGCGCTGCTGAGCTTCGAGGAGATCACGCGGCTGGCACGCCTGTTCGCCAGCCACGGCGTGCACAAGATCCGGCTCACCGGCGGCGAGCCGCTGCTGCGCAAGAACCTGGAGGTGCTGATCGAGCAGCTCGCCGCGCTGCGCACGCCGCAGGGCCAGCCGCTGGACCTCACGCTGACCACCAACGGCTCCCTGCTGGCGCGCAAGGCCCCCGCATTGAAGGCCGCCGGCCTGAAGCGCGTGACCGTCAGCCTCGACGGCCTCGACGACACGGTGTTCCGCCAGATGAACGATGTCGACTTCCCCGTCGCCGAAGTGCTGGCCGGCATCGAGGCCGCGAAGGCGGCCGGCCTGGGCCCGATCAAGGTCAACATGGTGGTCAAGCGCGGCACCAACGAACAGGAAATCCTGCCGATGGCGCGCCACTTCCGCGGCAGCGGCGTGGTGCTGCGCTTCATCGAATACATGGACGTCGGCGCCACCAACGGCTGGCGCATGGACGAGGTGCTGCCATCGGCCGAGGTGGTGCGCCGCCTCGGCGCCGAATTCCCGCTCATGCCGCTGGAAGCCAGCGCTCCCGGGGAGACCGCACAGCGCTGGGCCTACGCCGACGGCGGCGGCGAGATCGGCGTCATCAGCAGCGTGACCCAGGCCTTCTGCCACGACTGCAGCCGCGCCCGGCTGTCGACCGAAGGCAAGCTCTACCTGTGCCTGTTCGCGAGCCAGGGGCACGACCTGCGGCCACTCCTGCGCGGCGATGCCGACGACACGCAGATCGCCTCCGCGCTCGGCCACATCTGGCAGGGCCGCGGCGACCGCTACTCCGAGCTGCGCGCCTCGCGCGTTCCCGACACCGATGCCGGCGCGGCGCGCCGGGTCGAGATGAGCTACATCGGCGGATGAGCGCGCCGGCCCCCATCGCTGCCAGCGACATCACCGGCCTCGTGCTCGCCGGCGGGCGCGGTTCGCGCATGGGCGGCGTCGACAAGGGCCTGCAGAGCTTCAACGGCATCCCGCTCGCGCTGCATGCGGTGCAGCGGCTGGGCCTGCAGGTCGGCCATGTGCTGGTCAACGCCAATCGCAACCTGGCCGCCTACGAGTCCTTCGGCGTGCCGGTCTGGCCCGACGGGCTGGCCGACTACGCCGGTCCGCTGGCCGGCTTCCTGACCGGCCTGGAGCGCTGCGAGACCCCCTACCTGCTCACCGTGCCGTGCGACTCCCCGCTGTTCCCGCTCGACCTCGCCAGCCGGCTGGCGACGGCCCTGGCGGACCGGCAGGCGGACATCGCGATGGTCTGTGCGCCCGAGGCGGCGGGTCCGCCGGGCGCCGCATCGGCGCTGTTCCCGCAGCCGGTGTTCTGCCTGCTGCGCACCACGCTGCTCGAGAGCCTGGTGCGCTTCACGCAGGACGGCGGCCGCAAGATCGACCAGTGGACCGGTCAGCACCACACCGTGCTGGTGCCCTTCGACCGCCCTGGCGACGCCGCCAACGCCTTCTTCAATGCCAATACGCTGGCCGAGTTGCACACGCTCGAGCGCCAGCCTTCGTGATGCCCCTCCCGCCATGAGCCGAATCGCCGAAATCGCCGCCGCGCTGGCGGGCTACGACCCCAAGGCGCTGGGCGTCGATGCCGTGCAGGCTTTCCTGGCGCAGCTGGCCGGGCCGGCGATCGTCACCGAGGTCGAGCGCCTGGCCCTGCGCGATGCGCTCGGACGGGTGCTGGCCGAGGACATCGTGTCGCCGGTCAGCGTGCCGCCCCACGACAACTCGGCCATGGACGGCTTCGCCTTCGATGGCGCGCAGCTCGCAGCCGCCGGCGACACCACGCTGAGCCTGCGGGTGGTCGGCACCGCCCTGGCCGGCGCCGCCTGGCGCGGCGCGCCGGGCGCGGGCGACGCCGTCAAGATCATGACCGGCGCCGTGATGCCGGCCGGCCTCGACACCGTGATTCCGCAGGAGTTCTGCACGGTCGAGGGCGACCGGGTGAGCTTCCCGGCCCAGGCGCTGCGGCGCGGCGACAACCGCCGCTTCGCCGGCGAAGACCTGATGCAGGGCCAGCCGGCGCTGCGGCGCGGCCAGATCGTCACCCCGGCCGCGCTCGGCATGGTGGCCAGCCTCGGGCTGCCGATGGTGCCGGTGCTGCGGCGCCTGCGCGTCGCCTACTTCTCCACCGGCGACGAGATCCTGAGCCTTGGCGAACTGCCGCGCGAAGGCGCGGTCTACGACAGCAACCGCTACACGGTGTTCGGCCTGCTGGCGCGGCTGGGCTGCGAGGTGATCGACCTCGGCCTGGTGCGCGACGACCCGGCGGCGCTCGAATCGGCACTGCGCCGCGCCGCCGCCGAGGCCGACGCCATCATCACCAGCGGCGGCGTCAGCGTCGGCGAGGCCGACCACACGCGCGCCGTCATGCAGCGGCTCGGCGACATGGCGTTCTGGCGCGTCGCCATGCGGCCCGGCCGGCCGATGGCGGTCGGCCTGATCCCGGCGCCGGGCCCCCCCCGCGGGCCGGCCGTGCTGTTCGGTCTGCCGGGCAACCCGGTGGCCGTGATGGTCACCTTTCTCGCCTTCGTGCGCCCGGCGCTGCTCCAGATGATGGGCTGCAACCCCGCCTGCGCCGCGCCGCCGCCGCTGCTGCGCGCCACCAGCGTCGACGCGATCCGCAAGAAGCCCGGGCGCACCGAATACCAGCGCGGCCGGGTCGAGCAGGTGGCGGGTGCCCTGCCGCAGGTGCGCATCGCGGGCAACCAGGGCTCGGGCGTGTTGAGTTCGATGGTCGAGGCCAACGGGCTGGTGGTGCTGCACCATGACCAGCAGAGCGTGGCGCCGGGCGACACGGTCGACGTCATGATCTTCGAAGGCGTGGTGTAAGGTCGGTCCCCGCCCAGGCCTCATTGGAGTTGCGCATGGCAGCGAGCAGGATCGAACTGATGCAGCAGATGCCGATCTTCGGCGCCATTGCTGCGGACACCGTCGAGTTCCTGCTGACGGCTGCGCCGCTGGTCAAGGTGCCGCGCGGGGGCTATTTTTTCCGCGAGGGCGAGCCCGGCCACGGCATGTTCGTGCTCGAGACCGGCAGCGTGACCATCTCCAAGACCTGGCATTCGCACGAGTTGCTGATCCGGCGCCTGGCCCAGGGCGATTGCTTCGGCGAGATGGCGCTGCTCGACCTCTTCCCGCGCAGCGCCTCGGTCCGTGCCGACGTCGACTGCAGCGCGATCGAACTCACTGCCGCCAACCTCTACCGGGTCTTCGAACGCGACGTCGAGCAGTTCGCGCTGATCCAGATGAACATCGCCCGCGAGATGAGCCGCCGCTTGCGGGTCACCGACGACCTGCTGTTCAGGGCCCGCATGGGCGACGTGCCCGAGGCGCCGGAGCGGCTGCTGCGGCGCTAGATCCGTCCGAGCGCCCGCTCGACGCCCTTGTTGGCGAGCGCATCGGCGCGCTCGTTGCCCGGATCGCCCGAATGGCCCTTGACCCAGCGCCATTCGATCTGGTGGCCGCCCTCGGCCACCAGCTTGTCGAGTTGCTGCCAGAGCTCGACGTTCTTCACCGGCTGCTTGGTCGAGGTGCGCCAGCCCTTGGCCTTCCAGCCGCGGATCCACTCGGTGATGCCCATGCGCACGTACTGGCTGTCCAGGTAGAGGACGACCTTGCACGGGCGCTTGAGCGCGCCCAGGCCTTCGATCACGGCCTGCAGTTCCATGCGGTTGTTGGTGGTGTTGAGTTCGCCGCCGAAAAGCTCTTTTTCGGTGGCGCCCGACTTGAGCCATGCGCCCCAGCCGCCGGGACCGGGGTTGCCCTTGCAGGCACCGTCGGTATAGATCTGTACTTCGTTCAAGAACCGCTTCCTTCTTCTAGCTGGCCGCCATTGTCGCGCCCCCGGTGCATCTTGCCGGCGATCGGCACCGGCGCGCTGGCGCGCGATGCGGCACGGCGCCAGTCGGCGCTCAACAGGCGCAGCCCGCGCACCCGTTTCACGGCCACCAGGAAATAGACCGCACCGAAGATCGGCCACCAGCGCTCGCCGGCGGCGTCGAACCAGCGGCAGCGCTCCAGCCAGGCCTCGCTGCGCACGGCCGGCCGGTAGACGCCGAACCGGCCCGACTCGACCTCGAAGCTCAGCAGCCGCAGCCAGTCGCGCATGCGCCGGTAGCCGATGAAGTCGCCGGCCTCGGGCAGGAACAGCTCGCCGAACCCCAGCCCGCGGTACAGGTGGGCGCGCCGCTGCCGCATGCCCCAGAGGCTGGCCGGGTTCAGGCCGCAGATGACGACCCGCCCCTCGGGCACCAGCACCCGCTCGACCTCGCGCAGGGTCGCGTGGGGGTCGGGGCTGAGCTCGAGCGTGTGCGGCAGCACCACGAGGTCGAGGCTGTTGGCCGGAAAAGGCAGGGCCGAAAAGTCGGTCCACAGCGCGGCCGCGCCGGCCTGGGCCGGGTCGGACAGTGCCAGCCAGCGGTGCGGCATGCGGTTGGCGCGCAGCCCCTGGACCTCGCTGAGGCCCAGCTGCAGCGCGTGATAGCCGAAGATGTCGGCCACCGCCTGGTCGAACTGGGCCTGCTCCCACGCCAGCAGGTAGCGGCCCGGGGGGGTCTCGAACCAATCGTGCAAACCTATAATTTGACCGCTCATGACCCTCGTTCCGCTGCCCGCCCTTGCCGACAACTACATCTGGATGCTGCAGGAGGGGCGCAACGCGATCGAGGTCGACCCAGGGGATGCAAGACCCGTGTTCGATGCACGCGGGCGCGAGAAACTGCAACTGGCCGCGATTCTAGTCACGCGCCCCCGCGCCGATGGCGTCAACGGTGTGGCGGCGCACCACGGATACACACTTGCTAACCGGAGATTCGCGCAAAGCGTGGAACCCCGCAAGCCGGATCCCACTCACTCCACGGCGCATTGCGACGCATTGCGTGCGCGCGGCGAGCCGCCACGGCCCTCGCTCGCTGCCCGGCACCCATGGAAGAACGACTCTCGATGAAATTTCTGCTAGCCGCCTGCCTCGCGGGCTCCCTGTTCCTGGCGGGTTGCGCCACGGGCACCGGTCCGTCGACGGATGGGTCGTCGTCCAATGCCGCCGCCGGCGGTGCCTCGCCGGTCTACCCGCGCGGCAGCCTGACGCCGATCACCTCGGGCGACACCAAGTCGCGCCCCGTGGTCACGCTCGCCCCGCCGGTCGACATGTGGGACCGCATCCGCCGCGGCTTCAAGATGCCCGACCTCGACAGCGACCTGGTGCGCGACCGCGAGCAGTGGTATGCCAGCCGGCCCGACTACATCCAGCGCATGACCGAGCGCTCCAACCGCTACATCTTCCACATCGTCGAGGAACTCGAGCGGCGCGACATGCCGACCGAGATCGCGCTCTTGCCCTACATCGAGAGCGCCTTCAATCCGCAGGCCGTGTCGAGCGCGCGCGCCGCCGGCATGTGGCAGTTCATGCCGGCCACCGGCACCGACTACGACCTGAAGCAGAACATCTTCCGCGACGACCGGCGCGACGTGGTCGCCTCGACCCGGGCGGCGCTCGACTACCTGCAGCGGCTCTACGGCATGTTCGGCGACTGGCAGCTCGCGCTGGCCGCCTACAACTGGGGCGAAGGCAACGTGGCCAAGGCGATCGCCAAGAACCAGCGCGCCGGCCTGCCGACCACCTACAGCGACCTGTCGATGCCGGCCGAGACCCGGCTCTACGTGCCGAAGCTGCAGGCCGTCAAGAACATCGTCGCCAATCCGGCGCGCTTCAATGTCGACCTGCCGCTGATCGCCAACCACCCCTACTTCCAGACCGTCACGCTCAAGCGCGATCTCGACGTCACGCTGGCGGCCAAGCTGGCGGACGTGCAGATCGAGGACTTCCGGGCCCTCAATCCCTCGGCCCACAAGCCGGTGCTGCTGGCGGCCGGCACGCCCGAGATCCTTCTGCCGTGGGACAACGCGGCCGTGTTCCAGCGCAACTTCGAGGCCTACAGCCAGGGCCAGTACGCCAGCTGGACCGCCTGGACCGTGCCCTCGACCATGACCGTGGCCGATGCCGCGCAGCGCGCGGGCATGAGCGAGACCGACCTGCGGGCCATCAACAACGTGCCGCCGCGCATGCTGATCAAGTCCGGCTCGACCTTGATCGTTCCACGCAGCGCGAGGGTCCAGGAGGACGTTGCGGCGGCGGTGGCCGACACCGGGCAGCTGAGCTTCCAGCCCGAGATCGTCACCCGCCGCACGGTGATCAAGGCCGGGCGCCAGGACAGCGTCGCCAGCATTGCGCGGCGCTACCGGCTGAGCCCCGCCAGCGTTGCCGAATGGAACGACGTCAAGGCGAGCCACACCTTCCAGCGCGGCTATGAAGTGGTGGTGTTCCTGCCCGTGCGGGCCGCGAAGGCCGCCGGCGTGGGCTCGGGCATCGGCCGCGCGCCGGTGCTCAAGAGCAGCGCCGTGCCGCCGCGCGGCGGCACCAGCGCCAAGAGCTCGTCCGCCAAGCTGACCAAGACCTCGAGCAGCAAGGAAGTCGTGCGCGAGAAGCGCGGCGGCACGCCGTCGAAGAAAAAACGCTAGAGCTTCTCGGTCTCGCCGCTGCGCGGCTGCCACTTCATGAGGCGCTTCTCGAGCACGCCGACGATCGCATCGAGCAGCAGCGCGAAGGCGGTCAGCACCACGATGCCCGCAAACACGGTGTTGACGTCGAAGGTGCCCTCGGCCTGCAGGATGAGGTAGCCCACGCCGCGCGCCGAGCCCAGGTACTCGCCCACCACCGCGCCGACGAAGGCCAGCCCGACCGAGGTGTGCAGGCTGGAGAACACCCAGCTGGTCGCGCTCGGCAGGTAGACGGTGCGCAGCAGCTGCCGCTGGTTGGCGCCGAGCATGCGCGCGTTGGCCAGCACCACCGGGCTGACCTCGCGCACGCCCTGGTAGACGTTGAAGAAGACGATGAAGAACACCAGCGTGACCGCCAGCGCCACCTTGCTCCAGATGCCGAGGCCGAACCACAGCGCGAAGATCGGCGCCAGGATCACGCGCGGCATCGAGTTCGCCGCCTTGATGTAGGGGTCGAAGACCAGGCTCGCGGTCGGCGCCAAGGCCAGCCAGAGGCCGCAGGCCAGGCCCAGCACGGTGCCGATCACGAAGGCCAGCAGGGTCTCGAGCAAGGTGGTGCCCAGGTGCACGTAGATGTCGGCGTTGCCCGCCAGGCCGTCGGGGAACAACGCATTCGGCGGGATCGCGAACGGCATGAACCAGCGCCAGATGCGGCCGGCCACCTGGATCGGTTCGCCGACGAAGAAGGCGAACTGCTGGTTGCGCGACGCCAGGTGCCAGCCTGCCAGCAGCGCGACCAGCACCGCCAGCTGCCAGAAGCGCGCATTGCTCTCGCCGGGTCGGATGCGCATGGTCAGGCAGCCTTCTTCAACTGCTGCGCATAGCCCTTGAGCACCTCGTCGCGCAGCACGTTCCAGATCTGCGTGTGAAGCTCGACGAAGCGTGGCTGCACGCGGACCTCGGCGACGTCGCGCGGCCGCGGCAGGTCGATCTCGAACTCGCCGATCGGGTGGGTCGCGGGGCCGGCGGAGAGCACCACCACGCGGTCGCTCATCGCGATCGCTTCGTCGAGATCGTGGGTGATGAAGAGCACCGCCTTTTTCTTGGCAGCCCAGAGGTCCAGCACTTCGTTCTCCATCAGTTGCCGGGTCTGGATGTCGAGCGCGCTGAAGGGCTCGTCCATCAGGATGATGTCCGGGTCGAGCGCCAGCACCTGCGCCAGCGCGGTGCGCTTGCGCATGCCGCCGGAGAGCTGATGCGGATAGCGGTCGCCGAAGCCCGCCAGGCCGACCCGCGCGAGCCAGGCCTCGGCCTGCTCCCTGGCCTGGGCATCGGGCACGCCGCGGTACTGCAGGCCCACCCTCACGTTGTCCAGCGCGCTGCGCCAGGGCATCAGCGCTTCGGTCTGGAACATGTAGCCGGCCCGCGTGTTGATGCCGGACAGCGGCTGGCCGAACACCCGCACCGATCCCGACGAGGGCTCGAGCAGGCCGGCGCCGACGTTCAGCAAGGTCGACTTGCCGCAGCCGGTCGGGCCGACCACCGAGACGAACTCGCCGTCGGCGATGCGCAGCGTGGTGTCCGCCACCGCGGTGTAGCGCTGGCTGTGGTCGTCCTTCGCGCGGAAGGTGCAGCGGATATCGATCAGTTCGAGCGCGTGGGCGGCCATGGGCTTGGAAGAAAAAACCCGGCCTGGGCCGGGTTGCAGCGACACCGGGGTCAGGCTTTGAACTTGTCCTTGGCGCGCCGCGCAAACTCGTTGGTGTAGAGCTTCGCCAGGTCGATCTTGTCGGCCTTGACCGTGGGGTCGAAGCTCGCGATGGCGGTGAGCGCGGTCTTGGGGCCGTCGGCCGGCACCAGTCCATCGATCGCGATGGCCTCGCGCACCTTGTCGAACGAGGCCAGGTACAAGGCCCGGTCGCCCAGCAGGTAGGCCTCCGGCACGGTCTTGATGATGTCGCCCGGCCCGGCGGTCTGCAGCCACTTGAGGCCATGCACGATGGCATTGGCCAGGGCCTGGCAGGTGTTGGGGTTCTTCTGGATGAACTCCGACGAGGCATAGAGGCAGGCGGCCGGCATCAGGCCGCCGAACACCTCCTGCGTGCCCTTCAGGGTGCGCGTGTCGCTGATGATCTTCACGTCGCCCTTCTGCTCGAGCATCGTCATCACCGGATCGGTGTTGCTGATCGCGTCGATCTGGCCCGAACGCAGCGCCGTCAGCGCGCCGGCGGCCACGCCGACGCCGATGTAGCTCACGTCGCTGGCCTTGAGCCCGCCGCGCGACAGCAGCAGGTTGGCCACCATGTTGGTCGACGAGCCCGGCGCCGAGACCCCGATCTTGCGCCCCTTGAGGTCGGCGATGCCCGAGTAGGCGGGCATGTTCTTGGTCGACACGCCGATGGCGATCTGCGGCGCGCGCCCCTGCAGCACGAAGGCCTGAAAGAACTGGTTCTTGGCCTGCAGGTTGATGGTGTGCTCGAAGGCGCCCGAACAGACGTCGGCCGAGCCGCCGACGACCGCCTGCAACGCCCTGGCGCCGCCGGCGAAGTCCGATATTTCGACGTCGAGCCCTTCGGCCTTGAAGTAGCCGAGCTGCTCGGAGATGGTGAGCGGCAGGTAGTAGAAGGCCGCCTTGCCACCGACCGCGATGGAGACCTTGGATTTTTCGAGCTTGGGCTGGCCATGGACCAGTGGCGCCCCGATCGCAGCGGCGCCCAGCGCTGCGGCAACGGTAAAGGTACGGCGATTGAGCATGAGTGGCGCCCGCGGGCTCTTTTCGTGTGATTCGAATCGAGCTTAGGGGCGCCCCCCTGCCCCTGCATCGGGAACATCCCGTGCGGGTTTTTACGTAAACTGAAAGGCTCTTGCCCGGCCCTCAGCGACGGTCGACCAGCGCATGGGCGATGGTGCCGAGATCGACGTATTCGAGCTCGCTGCCGGCCGGCACGCCGCGCGCCAGCCGGGTCACCGAAAGGCCGCGCTGCTTGAGCGCATCGCCGATCACATGGGCCGTGGCCTCGCCTTCGGCGGTGAAGTTGGTGGCGAGGATCACCTCGCTCACGATGCCGTCGAGCGCGCGCGCGAACAGCTTCGCGAGTCCGATGTCGTTCGGCCCCACGCCATCGAGCGGGCTCAGCTTGCCCATCAGCACGAAGTAATAGCCGCGGAACACGCCGGTGCGCTCGAGCGCGGCCTGGTCGGCCGGGGTCTCGACCACGCAGAGCTTGCTGCCATCGCGCCGGGCATCCTGGCAGACGCTGCAGACCTGGCCTTCGGTGAAGGTGTTGCAGCGCTCGCAATGGCGCACGTTGCTGGCGGCCTGCTGCAGGGCGCGCGCCAGCATCAGCGTGCCTTCGCGGTCGTGCTGCAGCAGGTGGAAAGCCATGCGCGAGGCCGACTTGGCGCCGACGCCGGGCAGCCGGCGCAGCGCCTCGACCAGCGCATCGAGCGAACTGGAATCCGCCATCGAGGGCCGATGGAGGCTCAGAACGGCAGCTTCATGCCGGGCGGCAGGCCGGGCATGCCGGCGGTCAGCTTGCCCATTTTCTGCTCGCTGGTCTCCTCGGCCTTGCGCACGGCGGCGTTGAAGGCGGCGGCCACCAGGTCTTCGAGCATGTCCTTGTCGTCGGCCAGCAGGCTGGGGTCGATCGTGATGCGCTTGACATCGTGCTTGCAGGTCATCACGACCTTCACGAGACCGGCACCCGATTCGCCTTCGACCTCGATGGTGGCCAGTTCTTCCTGGGCCTTCTTGAGGTTGTCCTGCATGGCCTGCGCCTGCTTCATGAGGCCGGCCAGTTGTCCTTTGTTGAACATGGGGGATCCTGTCGATCGTTTGAAAAAAAGAGTTTAGTCAGTTGGGGGCAGCGGGCCGCAGCGTCCCCGGAACGATTTTCGCGTCCCAGTCGCGCATCATCGACTGCACCTCGGGGTCGTTGTGGATCGCTTCCTCGGCGATGCGCTGGCGTTCTTCGGCCGCCTGCCGGTTGCGGCGCGCCGGACTGTCGACCACGCCGCCGATCTCGATCGCGATTGTCACCGCGTGGCCCATGGCCGCGAGCGCGCCCTGCAATTTCTCGCGGCTGCTGGTCTGGTTGAGCGACTCGCGCTCGACCCGCAGCAGCCACTGGTCGACGTCGCGCGCCACCAGCTGCGATTGCAGGGCGAGCTCGCGCGTCAGCGCGGTGATGGCCTCGGCCACCACCATCTGCGTCACGGTGGCATGCCAGAAATCGCCCTCCTCGCTCGGCGGGATCGGCGTCGACGCCACAGCAGACGGCGCCTCGCGCGCGCCGGCCGGCGGCTGCACGCGCACCGGCATGGCCATCAGCCTGGCGGCTGGCTCGGGCGTGGCGGCCGGCCTGGGCGGCGCGGCAGCGCTCAGCGCCGGGGCCTCGACCACCGGCAGCCGATGGCCCGGCGCCGCGGGGGCCGCCACCGCAGGAGGCCGCGCCGGCTCGACCGGCGCCGGCGCAGCCACCGGCGGAGGCAGCGGTGCGGCCGCAGGCGCCTGCGCAGGCGCAGCGTCATTCAGAGTTTTTTTTTCCACCCCGGCCGCAGCGGCCGGCTTGAAGGCCAGCAGGCGCAGCAGCACCATCGTGAGCGCCGCGTACTCGTCGGGCGCCAGGCCGAGTTCGCCGCGGCCGTGCAGGCAGAGGCTGTAGAGCAGTTGGGTCTCGTCGGCCGGCAGCAGGGCCGCCAGCCGGGCGGTCTCCGCCGCATCGGGATCGGCGCCATCGCGCGACTCGGCCCGCGAAGGCACCGCCTGCAGCACCGCCATCGCCTGCAGCACGGTGGTCATTTCCTCCAGCGTGGAAGCGGCCGAGAGACCGTCGCGGCGCAGCCCTTCGGAGGTCTCGACCACCGTCTTGCCGTCGCCTTGCGACAGCGCCTCGATCAGCCGGAACACGTGGCCGCGGTCGACGCTGCCGAGCATCTGGCGCACGCCCGCCTCCAGCAGCTCGCCGTTGCCGAAGGCGATCGCCTGGTCGGTCAGCGAGAGCGCATCGCGCATCGAGCCGCGGGCGGCGCGCGAGATCAGGCGCAGCGCCGGCGGCTCGGCCGGCACCGCCTCGGACTGCAGCACCTGCGTGAGGTGCTCCAGCACCGTCTCGGGCGCCATCGGCCGCAGGTTGAACTGCAGGCAGCGCGACAGCACCGTGACCGGCACCTTCTGCGGGTCGGTGGTGGCCAGCACGAACTTGAGGTATTCGGGCGGCTCCTCGAGCGTCTTCAGCATGGCGTTGAAGGCGTGGCCGGTGAGCATGTGGACTTCGTCGATCATGAAGACCTTGAAGCGGCCCTGCACCGGCTTGTAGACCGCCTGCTCCAGCAGCGCCTGGACCTCGTCGACGCCCCGGTTGGAGGCCGCATCGAGTTCGGTGTAGTCGACGAAGCGGCCGGCGTCGATGTCCTTGCACGCCTGGCATAGGCCGCACGGCGTGGCCGTGATGCCGCCCTGCCCGTCGGGCCCCTGGCAGTTGAGCGACTTGGCCAGGATGCGCGAGACGGTCGTCTTGCCGACCCCGCGCGTGCCGGTGAAGAGGTAGGCGTGATGCAGCCGCTGCGAGGTCAGCGCGTTCTCGAGCGCCTGCACGACGTGCTCCTGCCCGACCATCTCGCTGAAGGTTCGGGGACGGTGTTTGCGAGCGAGCACGAGGTAGGCCATCGCCGCATTTTAGGGTGACGCGGCGCCCTCCCTGCGCCGCGGCCTACGCCATCTTGCAGATGGCTTTCGCGGCCGCCGCGCCTAGCATGAAAAAACACGAGGAGATCGAGATGCCCACTGCGACCCGCAAGGCGGCCCGCCCGGCTGCCGCCAAGAAATCCGGTGCGCGCGCAGCCGTCGAGGCGCGGCGCTATTGCGCGCAACCGGTGCAGCCGGTGCGCCAGTTCGACGCCGGCGTCGCCGCCGGCCGCGTCCGTGCCATCCTGGCCGCGGGCAAGAAATGGGTCAGCGGCACCCAGATCACCTACTACTGCTTCAAGCGCGGCGACAGCGTGCCCGCCGCCTGGCAGGGCGGCAGTGCCGACATCGCGGTGGTCGACGGTTCCTTCGAAACCTGGGCCAAGCTCGGCCTCAGCATCGCCTTCCGGCGCGTGGAGGCGCCCGAGGATGCGATCGTGCGGATCGGCTTCGATCCGCAGGACGGCTCCTGGTCCTATGTCGGGCGCGATGTGCTCAACACCCGGTCGCCGCAGGAACGCACGATGAACTTCGGCTGGGCGCTGACCACCACCTATGGTCACGACACGGCGCTGCACGAGATCGGCCATACGCTGGGCCTCGAGCACGAGCACCAGAACCCGAACGCGGGCATCTCCTGGAACCGCGACGCCGTGCTGGCCTATTTCAAGGGGCCGCCGAACAACTGGAACGAGTCGCAGATCGAGTGGAACATCCTGCGCAAGATCCCGGTGTCGGAGATCAAGGGCACGACCTGGGACCCGGACTCGGTCATGGAGTACCAGTTCGGAGCCGGGCTGATCATCGCGCCGGAGAAATACCAGGCAGGCCTGCAGCCCAAGGGCGGGCTCTCTTTCGCGGACAAGGCCTGGGTGGTGGAGTCGTACCCGGGCGTGCGGACGCCGGTGGCGACGCCGCTGAAGATCGGGCTGTCGCAGTTGCTCAAGCTCAAGGCCGGCGAGACCCGCACCTTCGAGTTCTCGCCGACGCGCACCCGGACCTACAACATCGGCACCTTCGGCACGTCGGACACCGTGCTGGTGCTGTTCGAGGTCACACCGGCCGGCAACGTGCAGATCGCGGGCGCCGACGACAGCGGCACCGACCTCAACGCCAAGGTGACGATGCGGCTGCAGAAGGGCCGCAAGTACCAGGTGGGGGTGCGCCTCTACTATGCCGACGCGGCACTCGAAACCTCGTTGATGGTCTGGTGAAGGCCGGGGCTTTCGCGGTCGCCTACAATCCTCGGTTGACGGGCCTCCCCGCATGGTGAAGTGGCCAACCGGGTCAGGTGGGGAACCAAGCAGCCCTAACTGCGTAGCCAGTGCCGGGGGTAAGGCTCGTCAACCTCTCACTTTGTACGTTTCTCCACGGGGAAACGGGCATTTTCCAAGCGTGACGCGGACTTGCAGTCGGCGCACGAGGCAGGGCACCCTGTCCGTGCGTCGGCGCTCCAATGCCAACGGCGGGGGCGCGGCCACCGAGGTCGAGGCGGCGCTCAGCGGCCGATGCGTCGAGTCTGTCCGGGAAAAATACAACCCGGAGAAGGCCTGTATGGCGCACTCCGGATGTCCCGGAATCCACAGGCTGCGCTCGTGAACCTTCCATTCGTCCTTCAGCGTGTAGCCTAGGCCCTCGACCTCGCTGACGAATTTGGCGCGGTTGTAGACATGCACCGGCGCGTAGCAGTCGCAGCCGATATTCTGGGCCGTTACGAAGTCGCTCCCGTCATAGATCGGAAGCTTGTTCAGAAGGATGTGGGATGGGCGCGCTCCGGACATTTGGAGCCAGCGATCCAATCGACCTTCGTCCATGTATTGGAGGGCGCCAGAGGAAAGCCAGATCGTGGCACGCCTTCCCGCCTCCCGGACGTCGCGGGTGAAGCGAAGCGCGGTCGTCTTGCGAGCGGCAAACTCCCTGCCAATGGCGATCATCGCCGGCAACTCCGCCACCTCCCAGATCAGATCGTCCGGCATTTGCAGATAGCGCCCATAGGCGTAGTAATGCACGCCGTAGGAGCCACCGATGTCGAGCAACGTTCTGGCGCCGTCGCGAAAAGCGAGCTGCAGCCACCACATCATGGGGTAGTCATAGGCAAACACGTGACGGGCATGCTGCTGGTAGCCGCGGACCAAGGCCGCGTTGTCGAATCCTTCGTTGCGGGGCAGCCAGGCACGGGCGGCGTCGAAGCACTCGAAGACGCCGAAATATTTGCAGAATCCAGCGGGCGTGTGGAACTCCTCGCTTTTCAGTCGGAGCAGCACCGAGCGAAGCACCGGGGCATTGGGCAGCTGCCGCAACCGTCTCGTCCAATTGAGCATCGTCATCTTTGCCTCCTGTTTCAGTCCCTCTGCAGCAGTGAATGCGATCGTGAGGGGTGCTGCCATCGGCAAGACCTTCGAAGGAGGCTGCCGTCGGCCTCCTTGGCATGGGCGCGGCATGAACGGTGCATGCGCGCATCGCCAGCAGCCGACCGCGGGTGCTGGGCGATCAGCGACGCGCGAGGCGGCTTGTGCGGAACGTTGGGCGCGACGGTCGCTGCGGCGCGCAGGGGTTCGGCGAGATCGGTCCGGGACCGACCATCGCGAAAATTGTAGGAGCTTGCCTGACCCTCGCCAATTCGAACCTACCCTGCCCCGTCGTGGCAGCGAGCGCTCAGTCGAGCTGCAGCCCCGCCGCCTGTGCGGCCTTGGGCAACACCGCCAGCTCGCGCTGGAGCACCTGCGCGAAATCCGCGGCGCTGTTGCCGCTGACCGGGGCCACGCCGCCGAGTTCGTTCAGCCGCTTGCGGAACGCCGGTTCGGCGACGATCTGCGCGATCTTGTCGTTCAGGAGCTTCACCACCGGTGCCGGCGTCTTGGCCGGCGCCACCACGCCGAACCAGACGTCGAAATCCACGCCCCCTGGCACGCCCTGCTCGGTCAGCGTGGGGATGCCCGGCCAGAGTTCGGAGCGGCCGTTGCGCAGCACGCCGATGGCGCGCAACTTGCCTGATTGCACGAAGCTGCGCGCATCGCCCGTCCCGAGCAGGCCCCACGCCACCTCGTTGGCCATCAGCGCCTGCACCAGCGGTGCACCGCCCTTGTAGGGCACGTGCACGAAGTTGCCGTTCGCGTGCGCATTGATCGATTCGGAAGCCAGGTGCGACAGGCCGCCGGCACCGGCCGAACCGTAGGCCAGGCCGTCCTTGCCCGCCTTCTTGCCGGCGGCCAGCAGTTCCTGCACGTTCTTGTAGGGAGAGTTCTCCGGCACCACCAGCAGCAGCGGCGCCAGCGAGACCTGGGCGACCGGCACGAAGTCGGAAGCGGCGAAGCCGGCCTTCTTGTAGATCACCGGGTTGATCGACAGCATGCCGGTCAGCGTCATCGCCAGGGTGTGGCCATCGGGACTGCTTTGCGCCACGGCGTTCATGGCGATGTTGCCGCCGGCGCCGGGACGGTTCTCGACCACGATGCTCTGGCCGAGTTCCTCCTGAAGGCGCGGGACCAGCATGCGCGCCGCCACGTCGGTGGCGCCGCCCGGCGGGTACGGCACGACGATCCGGATCGGCTTGGTCGGAAAGGCGCTGCCTTGCGCCGTCGCCGCGCCGAAGGCCAGCGCCAGAGTGGCGGCCACCACGAGGTGGCCCATCAACTTGAAAGTACGCACGTTTGCTCCTGATCGTTCTACTGGGAGGAAAGGAAGGGGATGGGTCGGGAAAGGCGCGCCGTCAGTGGCTGCTGCCGACTTCGTAGCGGGCCTGCCGCTCCTCGAGCGCATGCCAGCCGATGATGTCCTTGAAGGCCGCCATGGTGGTCTGTTCGAAGGGCAGACCGTCGAAGTCGCCGCAGCGGCGCCGCGCCAGCTCCTGCAGGTTGCCGCGCACCGCCTGCACGATGCTCAGCAGGCTGGCAATGGGGTAGGTGGCGAAAGCCGCGACCTGCTCGATCTGGGCCCGGCTCAGCGACGTCATCCAGGTGCCCGCCATCAGCTGCAGCGACAGGCGGCGGCCGCACACCTCGCGCAGCTGGACGAGTTGCTCGTAGCTGTGGAAGGTGCGCGAGATGGGCTGGATCAGATCGGCGCCGGCTTCGGCGTACCGGGCCGCGCGCTCCAGGGCCTCGCCCGCGTCCATGGCGTCGGTGCGCGCGACGATGAGCAGGTCGGCGTCCTGGCGCGCATCCACCGCGGCCTTGATGCGCGCCACCGCCACCTCCATCGGCACCACGATCGATTGGGTGGCCGCAGCCGGGCAGCGCTTGGGGCTGACCTGATCTTCCAGCGAGAGCGCGGCCACGCCGGCCTTCTCGAACTCGCGCACGGTGCGCCCGACGTTGAGCACGTTGCCGTAGCCGGTATCGGCATCGGCAAAGACCGGCTTTCGAACCGCGTTGACCATCCGGTTGACGGTCGCCACGTTCTCGGTCAGCGTGTAGAGCTCCATGTCGGGCTGTCCGAGCAGCGAGGCGGAAATGCCGAAGCCGGTGCTGAAGACGCCATCGAAGTCCGACTGATCGACGAGCAGCGCCGACAGGGCGTCCTGTGCGCCGCCGAACCAGAAGGTGGGCCCGTGGGTGATGCGTTGGCGAAGCGCCTGGCGGCTGGGGGTCATCTCGTTGCTCCAGATATTCGTGCCCTTGTCCGAAGCGGTCCGCGGCACGGTTGATTGAGAAAAAGTCCGCATGGCGCGGGGCGGCGCCGATCGAGTCAGGGCGACTGCGCCTCGGGGTTCTCGGCTTTCGCGATGCGCGCCTTGAGATAGGGGATCAGGCCGCCCGCATCGAGCATGCCGCGCTCGGAAGCGGAAAAAGGCTGAAGCGGCAGCTTCTGGCCGGTGCGGGTGTTGCTCACTTCGCGGGTGTCCCAGTTCACTTCCAGCGCATCGCCGCGCGCGGCGGCGGCGCGGATGCCGGGACAGGTGACCAGCGGAAAGCCCATGCTCATTTCCCCGCGGAAGAATCCCGGCGAGAACGACTCCGCGATCACGCAGGAAATGCCCAGGTGCCGCATCGCCCGCATGGCCGGATAGTGCGGATGTCCGTAGCCGAAATTGCGCCCGCCGACGAGAACGTCCCCCTTCTGCACGGTGCTGGCGAAGTCGGGCAGGTAGTCGGCCATTGCCAATGCGGCGAGCTCCGCCACGTCGGTGATCTTGATGTTGCGCACGCCGACGATCAGGTCGATGTCGAAATCGTCTTCGTCGAAGATCCAGGCCACGCGCCCGCGCAGGTTGACGAGGCTCATGCGGCGGCTCCGGCGGCTGCGGCGGCTGCGGCCGCTTCGGCCAGGTACGGGCGCGGATCGGCGATGCGGCCCTCCAGCGCCGACGCCGCCACCACGGCCGCGTTGCAGATGTAGATCTCGGAATCGACGCTGCCCATGCGGCCCGGCGTGTTCAGCGTGCCGGTGGACACGGCGCGCTGGCCGGCGCTCATGGTGGCGATCCGGCCGAAGCAGTAGTCGCAGCTGGGCGAGCTGATGAAGGCACCGGCCTCGACCAGGCATTCGATCAGGCCTTCGCGTGCCGCCGCCGCCATGATGGCCTTGGACGTCGGCACCACGTGCAGCTGGAAGCCGGGCTGGATGCGGCGCCCGCGCAGCACCTGCGCCGCCACGCGCAGGTCCTCCAGCCGCCCGCTGGCGCATGAACCGAGGTAGCCCGTGTGAACCTCCACGCCGATGTAGTCCTTGAGGTCGCGCGTGTTCGCCGGGCTGGGCGGCACCACCACGATGGGCTCGAGCGCCGACACGTCGATGGTCACGACCCGCTCGTAGACGGCATCGGCGTCGGGATACACCGGCTCCAGGTCCAGCTTCGAGCGGCCGGCCACGTAGGCGAGCGTCTTCGCATCGGGCGCAATGAGCATGGTGGTGGCGCCGAGGAACATCGCCTGGCCGCAGATGGTCTGCCGGCCTTCGATGCTCATCTGGTCGATGACGGGGCCGCAGAGTTCGACGGCCTTGAAGCAACAGGACGCCGGCCCCATCACGCGCACCATCTGGTGGAACACGTCACGCGCCATCACGCCGGGCTGAAGCGTGCCGACCAGCTCCACCTTGACCGTCGCCGGGACGGTCATGGTCACGTTCTCCGTCACGAAGGATTCGATCACGCCCTTGCGGGCGCCGAACGCGAAGCTGCCGAAGGCGCCCAGCTGGCTGACGTGGCCGTCGAAGTGCACGACGAAGCCGCCCGGCGTGGCATAGCCCAGCTCGGCCGCCACCTGGTGGCCGATGCCCTCGCGCTCGTAGACCGGAACGCCTTGTTCCTTGCCCCAGGCGCGGGTGACCTTGTGCAGCTCTTCTTCCTTCGGCGCCGCAGCCGGCACCATGTGATCGATGAAGAGGACGAAGCGCTCCGGACTGGACACTTTCTCGATGCCGAAGTCCTCGCGCGTCTCCTTGAAGAAGACGTCGGTGTAGCCGGGGAAGTCGTAGCTGATGACGAAGTCGGGGCGCGCCGTGATCTCTTCGCCCGGCTTCACGCGCACCTTGCCGGAGGCGCGGGCCAGGATCTTCTCGGTCATCGTGTGGGGCATTGTCGATTCCGTTTGACTCCCACGATGTGGGAGTTCTTCATTTGTCGGTGCTTTCGACTATATTGACCTCCCCTTAGAAACCGTTCGGGTGCAACCCGAATTACTGCCACATCGTGGAAACAAATGACAAGCCGCGCAAGCGCCGCGGCCCCGCGAGCCCCGAAGCCCAGGAACCGCTGGCGAGGAGCGGCACCCAGAGCATCGAGCGGGTGGTGGGCATGCTGCGCGTGATCGCAACGCGCGGACGGCGCGGCATGCGCATCGCGGACGTCGTCGACGTCAGCGGCCTGCCGATGTCCACCTGCTTTCGCATGCTCCAGCGCCTGGAACTGGAAGGGCTGGTGTATCGCGACCCGCTGACGCGCAAATACCACCTGGGTCCGCTGCTCTATGAGCTCGGATTGCTGGCCCAACCGCGCTATCAGCTGAGCGACCTGTGCTACGAAGCGCTGCAACTGATTGCCGACCAGACGCAGGACACGGTGTACCTGAGCGAGCGGCGCGGCGCCGAATCGATCTGCACCAGCCGCGCGCTCGGCGACTACCCCATCAAGGCCCTGACGCTCGACGTCGGCATCCGCCGGCCGATGGGGGTGGGCGCGGGCGGCCTCGCCATCCTCAGCGCCCTGCCCGAGGCCGAAGCCGACCACATCGTGGAGGCCAGTGGCGCGCAATATGCGAAGTTCGGCTCCTTCGACCCCGGCTTCCTGCGCGCGGCGTTGATCGAAAGCCGGGCCCGGGGCTATTCGTTCCTGGACAGTGCCGCGACGCCGGGCACCGCAGCCGTCGGTGTCGCCTTCCCGCCCAAGAACCCCATCGCCGCCATCAGCGTGGCCGCCATATCCAGCCGGCTCGGCCCCTCGCGGCGGGTCGAAGTGGCAAGAATCATCCAGAAGCAGGTTCGCGGGATCTGCGCACTGCTGCAAGCCCAAGCGCCGTCGGCGGCGGTCGGACAGCGCAAGCCGGCCGTGTAGCGCGGCGTTGTTCGGCGGCTCACGGCGCGTCCCGCATTCGCGCGCGCCCTTCGCCCAAGGCCAGCGACAGGTAGTGCCGCAGATAGCGCGCGCGGGCCTCGCAGCCCCAGTAGGCCCCGAGCGCGTCCAACTGGGAAATCCGCACGCAGCTCAGCGCCTCGGGCGCCGCGTCGGGGCAGGCCGGCAACACCGGAAACGTCACGGGAACCGGTGCCGGCCGGTGGGTGGCGATCGATTGCCGCATCCCGTGCGCCAGTTCGTCGGCCGAGGGGCTCAACGCATGGCGCACATCCGATGTCGGTACCCAGACGGCGCCCCGGTGGGGCAGGACCCGGATGCGGGGCCGCTCCTCGAAGGCCGTCTCCCATTGGACCTCGATGGGGATCGGGGCCAGGGGCCGCCGGGGCGGCCGCGGGCGCGCGCAGTTCCCGGCCAGCGTCAGAAGCTTGGTGAACATGGGCCGGCCCGGGTCGCGCTGTGGCGGCGCCACGATCAGTCGGGCTGTCGGCCCGGGTCCGGGCGACCGGCTTCATCGGCCATGCGCTCGAGCTCTTCGAGGATGGCCCAGGCTTCGCCCTCCTCCCCCTCCAAGGCCTCGGTCAGCAGTTCGACGGCGAAATCCATCTGCATCGGCGTGAAGAACTGCGCCACCATGCCCAGGGTCTGTTGGGCACCGCGCCGCGGGCGGCCGGTGGCGGTCTCGGCCAGGAACAGGGCCCGGACCAGGTTCACCTGCGGATAGCTCAAGGCCTGCTCGCCGCAGTCGTGCAAATGCGACGTGAGGGCGCGCGCAGCGCGTCGACAGGCATGGGATGCCTCGGGGCTCAGGGCGGAGGACAGCGCATCGGCGCGGCCGCCTCGGGCCAGCAGCTCAGCGGCGGTGTGTGTGGGGTTCGGGCTCATGACCCTAGCATCGACGAGGTTGCTGAGGGCTGCCTTAAGTCGAAGGTGTCGACGGGGAATCAGAAATACTGTTTTTTTATACAGTTGTTTCTATAGAATGAACCGCCCCACCACAACGCCAAGGCGAGACCATGCCCCTCCCCACACCCTCGTCGAACGCCGGCAGGGTGCTGCCGTTCGAGCCACGGCCCCGCGTTGCGAGGCGCGCGCCCTGGCCGTTTCCGGTGGCCTGCGAGCCGCCCGCGGCACCGCAGATCAAGACCCAGGCGGCGCGGGTCATCGCCACCACCGCCCGCCATTGGCTGGGCCGGGCCTGAGCGAACGCAAGGGCCCTACTTCAGGCGCGCCAGCACGCCGCGCGCGGCCTGCGCACCGCTCGCCATCGCAACGGTCAGCAGGTAGCCGCCGGTCGGCGCCTCCCAGTCGAGCATCTCGCCGGCGAAGAAGACGCCCGGCAGCGCGACCCCCATCAACTGGTCGTCGAGCGCATCGAAGCGCACGCCGCCGGCGGTGCTGATCGCCTCGTCGATCGGGCGCGCGGCCGTCAGGCGCAGCGGCACCGCCTTGAGGGTCTCGGCCAGCTTGTCCGGTGAGTGCATCTCGTCGCGGCTGAGCACCTCATGCAACACGCCGGCCTTGATGCCCTCGATGCCCAGCCGGCTCTTCAAATGACTGGCCAGCGATCGCGCGCCGCGTGGATGCAGCACTGCGGCGCGCACCTGCTCGGCGCTGCGATCGGGCAGCAGGTCGAGCATCAGGGTGGCGCTGCCGCGCTCGGCGATCTCGTCGCGCAGCAGGGCCGACGCCGCATAGACCAGGCTGCCCTCGATGCCGGTGGCGGTGGCGACGAACTCGCCCTTGCGCGCGAAGCTGCGGCCGCGCCCGTCGCTGAACGCGATCGCCACCGACTTGAAGGGCATGCCGGCGAAACGCTCGGCGAAGTGCGGCGTCCAGCCGAGGTCGAAGCCGCAGTTGGCCGGCACCAGGGGTGCCACGCCGACGCCGCGCCCGGCCACCCATGGCACCCAGGCGCCGTCGGAACCCAGCCGCGACCAGCTGGCGCCGCCGAGCGCCAGCACCACCGCGTCGTGGGAGGCCCCCA
This sequence comes from Variovorax davisae, assembly GCF_030316845.1. Classification (GTDB taxonomy): domain Bacteria; phylum Pseudomonadota; class Gammaproteobacteria; order Burkholderiales; family Burkholderiaceae_C; genus Variovorax; species Variovorax davisae. Next base: position 31,778 of record NZ_JASZYS010000012.1, on the reverse strand, counting down.
CTTCGCCATCCGGCGTGGCGAAGCGCAGTGTGGTGGCCGCGGCCTGCGCGTCGGCCCAGCCGAGCCAGCGATGGCGCATGTGGAAGCGCACGCCGGCCTGCCGCAGCCGATGCAGCCAGGCACGCAGCAGCGGCGCGGCCTTCATGTCCTTCGGGAACACGCGCCCCGAGGTCCCGACGAAGGTCTCGATGCCGAGGCCCTGCGCCCAGGCCTGCACCTGCTCGGGACCGAACGCGCGCAGCAGCGGCGCCAGTTGGGCGTTGCGCTCGCCGAAGCGGCCGGCGAAGCGTTCGAAGGGTTCGGAATGCGTGAGGTTCAGGCCGCCGCGTCCCGCCAGCAGGAACTTGCGCCCGACCGAGGGCATGGCGTCGTACACATGAACTTCGACGCCTTCGGCGGCCAGGGTCTCGGCGGCCATCAATCCGGCGGGGCCGCCACCGACCACCGCGACTTTCTTTTCTTGGTTCATGGGTCGAGTGTCACCGCTTTGCCTATCGGCGCCATAGCCTGGGGGCCGACCACGCCACCACTTGGTTTCTGTCACAATGACCTGCACTTTGGCGACACCGAAACTCTCCGCGCAGAAGGACACAACCCCATGGCCAGCGACCTCATCAAACACATCTCCGACTCCTCCTTCGAAGCCGACGTGCTCAAGTCCGGCAAGCCCGTGCTGGTCGACTACTGGGCCGAGTGGTGCGGCCCGTGCAAGATGATCGCGCCGATCCTCGACGAGGTGTCCAACACCTACGAAGGCAAGCTGCAGATCGCCAAGATGAATGTCGACGAGAACCGCGACATCCCCGCCAAGTTCGGCATCCGCGGCATCCCCACCCTGATGCTGTTCAAGGACGGCCAGCTCGCCGCCACCAAGGTCGGCGCCATGAGCAAGGCGCAACTCACGGCCTTCATCGATCAGCAACTCGCCTGAATCGTTTCCCGGCTGCCCGCGCGCAACGCGCCGGCAGCCGCCGATTTTCCTGTCATAATCTCTCGCAGATCACCGGCCCATCCAGGGACCCGGTTCGAGTTCCCCGGTTTGTGAGGCCTCTCTCGCCTCTCCTCAAACCTCCCCCTCCTGGTTTCAGACTGATTTCCCCGCACGGGGTCATTCCATGCACTTAAACGAACTCAAGGCACTCCACGTGTCCGAAGTCCTCAAGCAGGCCGAAGCCCTTGAGATCGAAAACGTCGGCCGCATGCGCAAGCAGGAGCTCATGTTCGCGATCATCAAGAAGCGCGCGAAGGCCGGCGAACAGGTGTTCGCCGACGGCGTGCTCGAGATCCTGCCGGACGGCTTCGGCTTCCTGCGCAGCCCCGACACCAGCTTCACCGCCAGCACCGACGACATCTACATCTCGCCGAGCCAGGTGCGCCGCTTCAACCTGCACACCGGCGACATGATCGAAGGCGAAGTGCGCACGCCCAAGGACGGCGAGCGCTACTTCGCGCTGACCAAGCTCGACAAGGTCAACGACGGCCTGCCCGAGAACAACAAGCACAAGGTCATGTTCGAGAACCTGACCCCGCTGTTCCCGAAGGAGCAGATGAAGCTCGAGCGCGACGGCTTCAAGGGCGAAGAGAACATCACCGGCCGGATCATCGACATCATCGCGCCCATCGGCAAGGGCCAGCGCGCCCTGCTGGTGGCGCCGCCCAAGAGCGGCAAGACGGTGATGATGCAGCACATCGCGCACGCGATCAGCGCCAACTACCCCGAAGTGCACATGATGGTGCTGCTGGTGGACGAGCGGCCCGAAGAAGTGACCGAGATGCAGCGCACCGTGAAGGGCGAGGTCATCGCCTCGACCTTCGACGAGCCCGCCGCCCGCCACGTGCACGTCGCCGAAATGGTGATCGAGCGCGCCAAGCGCCTGGTCGAGCTCAAGAAGGACGTCGTGATCCTGCTCGACTCGATCACCCGCCTGGCCCGCGCCTACAACAACGTCGTGCCCTCGTCGGGCAAGGTGCTGACCGGCGGTGTCGACTCCAACGCGCTGCAGCGCCCCAAGCGCTTCCTGGGCGCGGCGCGCAACGTCGAAGAAGGCGGCTCGCTGACCATCATCGGCACCGCCCTGATCGACACCGGCAGCCGCATGGACGAAGTGATCTTCGAGGAGTTCAAGGGCACCGGCAACTCCGAAATCCACCTCGACCGCCGGCTCTATGAGAAGCGCGTGTTCCCCTCGATCCAGCTCAACCGCAGCGGCACCCGGCGCGAAGAACTGCTGCTCGCGCCCGAGATCCTGCAGAAGACCCGCATCCTGCGCCAGCTCATGTACAACATGGACGAGATCGAGTCGATGGAGCTGATGCTCAAGAACATGAAGGCGACCAAGACCAATGTCGAGTTCTTCGACATGATGCGTCGCGGGGGCTGAGCCCCTTCGCCTTCAGCGCGCTGGCGAGCCGTCAGCGCGCCGCCAGGGCCCGGCCTTCCGCCGCGCTCTGGCGACCCAGGTCGAGCAGTTCCATCAGCTCGACCGCCTGCTCCGGCGTCACCGGATTCGGGCCCTCCCCCAGGATCGCATCGCGCACCGCCGCGTAATAGCGCACGTAGTTCCCCGCCTGCGTGGGCAGCTTCTGCATGCGTGCGCTGCCATCCAGTCCCACCAGCGTGAGTTCGCCGTCGACCGGGTCGGCGCCCCATTGCGCATCGCCGGGCCGGCCGCCGGCGCGCAGCGCGTCTTCCTGCGGATCGACGCCGCGCTTCAGGTAGCTGCCGCGGGTGCCGTGCACGATGTAGCGCGGCGCCGGGAACGCGGCCAGCGTGGTCGCGTGCAGCACCACCCGCAAGGGCGCGTGTTCGCCGCTCTCGTAGCGCAGCACGGCATGGAAGTAATCCTCGACCAGCGCCCGTTCGCGCAGCGCGGCGGTGTCCAGTTGCAGCGTGTCGGGCCGGCCGAAGAGCTGCACCGCCTGGTCGACCAGGTGGGCGCCCAGGTCGACCCACAGGCCGGCGCCGGGCACCGGCTGCTCGCGCCAGCGCTCGCGCACCTGCGGCCGGAAGCGGTCGAAGTGCGATTCGAAATACACCGGCCGACCGAGCTCGCGGCGCGCGAGCAGGTCGCGCAGGCTCAGGAAGTCCGAATCGAAGCGCCGGTTCTGGTAGACCGACAGCAGCCGCCCCTGGCGCTGCGCCAGTGCGGCGAGCTCGCGTGCCTGGGCCGCATCGAGGGTGAAGGGCTTGTCGACCACCACGTGCTTGCCGGCCTCCAGCGCCGCCCGGGCCAGCGGATGATGCTGGGCGTTGGGAGCGGCCACCACGACCAGGTCGATGTCGCTTCGCCGCAACAGGGCGCCGACGTCCGGGACCACGTCGACCCGGGGCCAGTCGGCATGCACCTTGTTCGGCTGGGAACTGGCCACGGCGCCGAGTTCGAGCCCCGGAACCGCCGACAGCACGGGCGCATGGAAGGTCTGGCCGGCGAATCCGTAGCCGACCAGGCCGGCTTTCAAGGTGGGAGATGGCATGCTGAAACGGGCCTCTGGCGCTGAAACAGGCCAGTATGCGATAATTGCGGGCTTAGCGAAAAGTGCTCTCGTAGGCGTCCTGCCCGTCAAGTGGCTCTCGCATCGACCCAAAGGATCTGAATCATGGCTAAAGAAGGCATTCACCCCAACTACCGCGAAGTTCTGTTCGTGGATCTCTCGAACGGCTTCAAGTTCGTGACCCGTTCGTGCGCGAACACCAAGGAAATGGGCAAGACCGACGACGGTCGCGAACTGCCTCTCTTCAAGCTCGACACCTCGAGCGAGTCGCACCCCTTCTACACCGGCACGCAAAAGTCGGTCGACAACATGGGTGGCCGCGTCGAGAAGTTCCGCAACCGCTTCGGCAAGACGACCGGCGCCGCCTCCAAGTAAGGAGGGCGCTTCCGCGTCGAGGGCAGCCCGGTTTACCGCGCTGCCCTTTTTCACATCTGCCCCATCGAACGCTTCCTGCCCGCCCCTTGAACCAGCCGACGCCTGCGATCGTTGCCCAAAGCGCCGTGCGCCGCCTGCCGCGGATCGCGCTGCTGCTGCTGTGCGCGGCCTACCTGATGCCGGGCTTGCTGGGCCGGGGCCCCTGGAAGAGCGCCGACATCGCGGCCTTCGGCTTCATGGCCGAACTGGCGCAGGGCGGCGGCGGCCTGGCCCGCTGGTTCGATCCGATGCTGCTGAGCCTGCGTCCCGAGACGCCGGCGCTGCTGCCCTACTGGATCGGCGCCTGGGCGATCAAGATCGCGCCGGCCTGGATCAACCCCGACCTCGCAGTGCGCATCGCCTTCGCCCTGCTGCTGTGGGGGGCCTTCACCGCCACCTGGTACGCCGCCTACTACCTGGCACGCACGCCGCGGGCGCAGCCGGTGGCCTTCGCCTTCGGCGGCGAGGCCCGGCCCACCGACTATGCACGGGCGATCGCCGACGGTGCCCTGCTGGCGCTGATCGCCTCGCTGGGGCTGGCCCAACTGGGCCATGAGACCACGCCGGCGCTGGCCCAGCTGTTCTTCGCCGCGCACCTGTTCTACGGCGTCGCGGCGCTGCCCTATCACCGCATCGGCGCCTTCGTCGCCTTGCTGGTCGGCAGCCTCGGCCTGGTGCTGTCCGGCGGGCCGACGGTGGGCCTGGCGCTGGGACTCGGCTGCGTGGGGGTGCTCGGCGCGGAGCGCCGCCGCAGCAGCGACGACGAAATGTCCGAGTCCGAGCCGACCTACAGCCGCGGGGCGATTGCCGCCGTGCTCGGCACGACGCTGCTGGCCGGCGCGCTGGGCGCCGGACTCGGCCTCTTCCAATGGAAGATCGACCTGCCCGGCAGCGACCCGAACGTGCGCCTGTTCGCCGACCTGCGCGACCAGGCCAAGCTGCTGCTGTGGTTCACCTGGCCGACCTGGCCGCTGGCGTTGTGGACCCTCTGGCGCTGGCGCCGGCAGCTGCTGGCGCGCCACGTGGCCCTGCCGCTCTGGTTCGCCCTGGTACCGCTGCTGGCGACCTGGACCACCGATTTCTCCGAACGCTCGCTGCTGCTCGGGCTGCCGGCTCTCGCCACGCTGGCGGCGTTCGCGCTGCCGACCCTGCGGCGCAGCGTGGCGGCGCTGATCGACTGGTTCACGCTGCTGTTCTTCACCGGCTCGGCCATCATCATCTGGGTGATGTGGGTGGCGATGCAGACCGGCGTGCCGGCCAAGCCGGCCGCCAATGTCGCCAAGCTGGCGCCCGGCTTCGTGCCGCAATTCTCCGCCGTGGCCTTCGTCTTCGCGCTGGTCGCGACCCTGGCCTGGGCCTGGCTGGTGCGCTGGCGCACCGGCCGCCATCGCGCCGCGCTCTGGAAGACCCTGGTGCTGCCGGCCGGTGGCGCCGCGCTGTGCTGGATGCTGCTGATGACGCTGTGGCTGCCGCTGCTCGACTACGCGCGCAGTTACATCCCGCAGGTCCGTGCGATCTCCGACAAGGTCGGCCAGCCCGAGTGCATCTCCGAACTCGCGCTCAGCCCGCCGCACCTCGCCGCGCTGCGCTACCACGGCAATTTCAAGCTGCGGTCGCTCACCACCGAGGCGCCCTGCCCCTGGCTGCTGGTGAGCCCCGCGGCGATCGCCCGGCTGCACGACATCGTGAGCCTCGACGGCTGGCGCCTGATCGGCACCTTGCGCCGCCCGACCAGCCCGAGCGACGACCTGCTGCTCTACCAACGCATCGCGCCGGCCGGTGGCGGTGGCTAGCAGGCCCGGCGCCAGCCGGGAACGAGGCGTGATCGCCCGCCACGCCGCGACGGTGCTGGTCGGCCAGCTCGCGGTGATGGCCTTCGGCGTCACCGACACGATCGTGGCCGGCCGCTATGCCGAGGGCGCGCTGGCGGCCTTGTCGGTCGGCTCGGCGATCTTCATCAGCGTCTACGTCTCGCTGATGGGCGGGCTGCAGGCCCTGCTGCCGATCTGGGCCGAACTGCACGGCGGCCGGCGCACCGCCGAAGTCGGCCGTTCGGTGCGCCAGTCGCTCTACCTCTGTGCCGCCGCGGTCGCGCTCGGCATGGCGCTGCTGCTCTTCCCCGCGCCCCTGCTGCGCTGGACCGAGGTGCCCGCGGCCATGCGCGAAGACGTCGAGGCCTACCTCCGGGTGCTGGCCTTCGGGCTGGCGCCGGCGCTGCTGTTCCGCGTCTTCAGCACCCTCAGCCAGAGCCTGGGCAAGCCGCAGCTCGTGACCTGGCTGCAGCTGGCCTCGCTGGGCCTGAAGCTGCCGCTGTCGATCTGGTTCGCCTTCGGCGGCGCCGGGCTGCCGGCGATGGGACTGGTGGGCTGCGGCTGGGCCACGCTGGTGGTCAACTACGCGATGCTCGGCGCCGCCATCTGGCTCTTGCGCAGCGATCCCTTCTACACCGGCTACCGCTTCTGGCAGCGCGTCGAGCCGCCCGACTGGCGACAACTGCGCCAGTTCGCCCGGCTGGGCGTGCCGGCCGGGCTGTCGGTGCTGGTCGAAGTGACTTCGTTCACGCTGATGGCGCTGTTCATCGCCCGGCTGGGCACCGCGGCCTCGGCGGCCCACCAGATCGCCGCCAACCTCACGGCGGTGGCCTACATGATGCCGCTGTCGCTCTCGATCGCGACCAGTGCGCGCGTCAGCTTCTGGCTCGGCGCCGGCGACGCCGCGCTCGCGCGGCGCGCCTGTGCCCGCGGCTTCGAGCTGACCGTGCTCTTCGCCTTGCTGTTCGCGGCCGCGATGGCGGCCCTGCGCTGGCAGCTGGCCGCCGTCTACTCGGCCAACCCGGCGGTGATCGCGCTCGGCGCCACGCTGCTGCTGGCCACCGCCCTCTATCACTTCGCGGATGCACTGCAGACGCTGTGCGTCTTCGTGCTCCGCTGCTACCACGTCACGGTGATGCCGCTGGCGCTGTATTGCGCGCTGCTGTGGGGCATGGGGCTGGGCGGCGGCTACCTGCTGGCCTACCGCGGCATGGGGCCCTGGCCCGCGATGGCGTCGCCGCTCGCCTTCTGGCTGATGGGCGCCGCGGCCCTAGCGCTCACGGCCGGCCTGTTCGTCGCGCTGCTGCTGGCGACGCTCAGGCGACGGCGCTGAGGGGCGTCGCCTGCCGCAGCCGGGCCGGCGGAAACACCAGCGCGAAGCGCGAACCCTTGCCGAGCGTGCTCTCGATGCGCAGTTCGGCGCCATGGCGCTGCGCAATGTGCTTGACGATCGCCAGCCCGAGGCCGGTGCCGCCGGTCTCGCGCGAGCGGCTGCGGTCGATGCGGTAGAAGCGTTCGGTCAGCCGCGGCAGATGCTCGGCCGCGATGCCCGGACCGCTGTCGCGCACCGCGTATTCGCCACGGCCGTCGGGCAGCAGGCGCCAGCTCACGGCGACTTCGCCGCCGCCGGGCGTGTAGCGGATCGCGTTGCTCAGCAGATTCGACATGGCGCTCTGCAGTTCGGTCGGCGCGCCGGCGATCTCGGAGTCGGCGTCCATCGAGAACGACAGCCGATGCCCGTGCGCGCTCAGCCGGCTCGACAAGCCGCGGCCCTCGTCCTCGCACTGCGCCATCAACGCCCGCATGCGCGTCCAGCGGGTCGCCGGCGGGGCCGCGCTACCCTCCAGCCGCGACAGGGTCAGCAGGTCGTTGACCAGCGTTTCCATGCGGTGCGACTGCTGCGACATCAGGCCCAGGTAGCGGGCCCGCTCCTCGGCGTCGAGCGGCAGGTTCTGCAGCGTCTCGACGAAGCCGGCCAGCACCGTGAGCGGCGTGCGGATCTCGTGCGAGACGTTGGCGACGAAGTCGCGTCGCATCGCCTCGGCCTGCTCGAGCGAGGTGATGTCGCGCGTCAGCAGCATGCGGCGGTTGCCGGCATAGGGGTGCACCTGCACCGACAGGCGGGCCGGATGGCTGCGCTGCTGCGGCCCCTGGGCGTCGATCACGACGTCGCGGCTGTAGTTCCAGGACGCCAGGTAGGCCACGAACGCCGGGTCGCGCACCAAGTTCGCCATGTGCTGCAGCAGGTCGCGCTCGGCATCGATGCCGAACTGGCCGGCGGCCGTCTGATTGCACCATTCGATGCGGCCCTGTTCGTCGAGCAGCACCACGCCGTTCGGCGAGGCCTGGATGGCGGCCAGGAATTCCTGCAGCCGGTCTTCGGCCTGGCGGGTCTGCTGTTCGCGCTCGCGCAGCAGCTTGCGGATGCGCTCGGACAGTTCGCCCCAGACGCCAGGTCCGCGCGAGGGCAGCCCGGCGGCATCGCGGCGCAGCACGTTCAGCAGCCGCTGGGCGCGCCAGGCATCGAGCAGCAGCCACAGCACGGCGCCCAGCCAGGCCCCGAGCCAGGCGTAGTGCCAGTTCAGCAAGGCCGTGGCCAGGCCGCCGCCCAGGGCGGAAGCAGCGAGGAAGGTGGCGATACGAAACGGCATGCCGGACGATTATCCCGCCCGGCCGCAGCCGGCCAGGCCTCTGGCGCGATCGGTGCTCAGACGGTCGCCTGGGCCGTGAGCCGGTAGCCGGCACCGCGCACCGTCTCGACCATCGGCGCGGCGGCGCCGAGCGACTCGCGCAGGCGCTTGACGTGGACGTCGACCGTGCGCTCCTCGATGTAGACGTGGTCGCCCCACACCTTGTCGAGCAGCTGGGCCCGGCTGTGGACGCGCTCGGCGTGCTGCATCAGGAAGCCCAGCAGCTTGAACTCGGTCGGCCCCACTTTCAGCGGTGCGCCCTGCCAGGTGACCCGGTGGGTGGCGGTGTCGAGCGCCAGCTCGCCGATCTCGACCCGCTCGGCCACCGCCTCGGGCGCCCGGCGGCGCAGCACGGCGCGGATGCGCGCCAGCATCTCCTGGGTCGAGAACGGCTTGGTGATGTAGTCGTCGGCGCCGGCATCCAGCCCGGCCACCTTGTCGGGTTCGTCGCCGCGCGCGGTCAGCATCAGGATCGGCATGCTCTTGGTGCGCGGGTCCTTGCGCCACTGGCGGGCCAGCTGCAGGCCGCTCTGGCCGGGCAGCATCCAGTCGAGCAGCACCAGGTCGGGCAGGAAGGCGTCGATCTCGCGCTGCGCCGCGGCGCCGTCTTCGGCCCAGATCGGCTCGAAGCCGTTGTGGCGCAGGTTGACGGCGATCAGCTCGGCGATCGACGACTCGTCTTCGACGATCAGGATCCTTGGTTTCTTCATGAATTCAGTGGCGATGCGCTCATTGCAGCGCGGACTCGATGTCCTGCATCGAAGTGTGCCGCACATCGGCGCCCTTGACGATGTAGATGATGAACTCGGCGATGTTCTTGGCGTGGTCGCCGATGCGCTCGATCGCCTTGGCAAGGAACAGCAGGTCGAGGCTGGCGGAGATCTTGCGCGGGTCTTCCATCATGTAGGTGACCAGCTTGCGCACGAAGCCGTCGAACTCCTTGTCGATCAGGTCGTCGTCCTTCAGGATCGACAGCGCCGCCGCGGTGTCCAGGCGCGCGAAGGCGTCGAGTGCCTTGCGCAGCAGGCCCGAGGCCAGGTCGGCGGCGATGCGCAGCTCGCTCGAGGGCAGCGCCCGGGCCGAGCCGCTCTCGATGATCGACTTGACCATGCGGGCGATCTTGTTGGCCTCGTCGCCCACGCGCTCGAGGTTGGCGGTGGTCTTCGAGATGGCAATCAGCAGGCGCAGGTCGCGCGCGGTCGGCTGGCGGCGGGCGATGATCGACGACAGCTCGCGGTCGATCTCGATCTCCATCGCGTTCACGCGGTGCTCGGTCTCGGCGACCCGCTCGGCCGCCTCGGCGTCGAACTCCTGCAGCGCGTAGACCGCCTGGTGGATCTGGGCCTCGACCATGCCGCCGAGCTCCATCACGCGCGACGACACCGTGTTGAGTTCGCTGTCGAACTGGCTGGAAAGATGTTTTTCGGTCATGTCGTCCCCTTAGCCGAAACGGCCAGTGATGTAGTCCTCGGTCTCCTTGCGCTTCGGCTTGAAGAACAGCTCTTCGGTGGCGCCGAACTCGATCAGGTCGCCCAGGTACATGTAGGCGGTGTAGTCGCTGCAACGCGCCGCCTGCTGCATGTTGTGCGTCACGATGACCACGGTGTACTCGCTTTTGAGCTCGGCGATCAACTCCTCGATTTTCGCCGTCGAGATCGGATCGAGTGCCGAGCAGGGTTCATCGAGCAGCAGCACCTCGGGCTTGATCGCGATGCCGCGGGCGATGCACAGGCGCTGCTGCTGGCCGCCCGACAGGCCGGAACCGCTTTGCTGCAGCTTGTCGCGCACCTCGGTCCACAGGGCCGCCTTCTTGAGCGCCCATTCGACCCGGTCGTCCATCTCGGAGGCGCTGAGCGTCTCGAACAGCTTCACGCCGAAGGCGATGTTGTCGTAGATCGACATCGGGAACGGCGTCGGCTTCTGGAACACCATGCCGACCTTGGCGCGGATCAGCGCCACGTCCTGCTTGGAGGTGAGCAGATTCTCGCCGTCGAGGGCGATGGTGCCCTCGGCGCGCTGCTCGGGATAGAGCTCGAACATGCGGTTGAAGGTGCGCAGCAGGGTCGACTTGCCGCAGCCCGACGGGCCGATGAAGGCGGTCACCTTGTTTTCTGGAATCTCGAGGTTGATGCCCTTGAGCGCGTGGAACTTGCCGTAGTAGAAGTTCAGGTCCTTGACCGAGATCTTCGAGCGCGTCGGCTGTGCGAGGGTGGTGGTAGGCATGTTTTTTCTCAGAGCTTGTTGCGCGTCAGGACCCGCGCGAGGATGTTGAGTGCCAGCACGGCGACGGTGATCAGGAACACGCCGGCCCAGGCCAGCTGCTGCCAGTTCTCGTACGGGCTCATCGCGAACTTGAAGATGGTCACCGGCAGGCTGGCCATCGGCTGCGTCACGTCGGAGGTCCAGAACTGGTTGCTGAGCGCGGTGAACAGCAGCGGCGCGGTCTCGCCGGCGATACGCGCCACCGCCAGCAGGATGCCCGTGACCACGCCGGCGCGGGCCGCGCGCAGCGTGATGCTGAGGATCACCTTCCACTTCGGCGTGCCGAGCGCATAGGCCGCTTCGCGCAGGCCCGGGGGCACCAGCTGCAGCATGTTCTCGGTGGTGCGGATCACGACCGGAATCACGATCAGCGCCAGCGCCAGCGCGCCGGCCAGGCCCGAGAAGGACTTGAAGTAGGCCACCACCACGGCGTAGACGAACAGGCCGATCACGATCGACGGGGCCGACAGCAGGATGTCGTTGACGAAGCGCACGATGGTCGACAGCCAGCCCTTGGGGTTGTACTCGGCCAGGTAGATGCCGGCCATGATGCCGATCGGCGTGCCGACGAAGGTGGCCATCAGCACCATCACCAGCGAGCCGAAGATCGCGTTGGCGATGCCGCCGGCCTCGTTCGGCGGCGGCGTCATTTCGGTCAGCGTGCTCAGGGCCAGGCCGCCGACGCCCAGGCGCAGCGTTTCCCAAAGGATCCACACCAGCCAGAAGACGCCGAAGGCCATCGCGGCCAGCGACAGGGTCAGGGCGACGAAGTTGAGCCGCTTGCGGCCGGCGAAGCGGGCCGCGCGCGTCTCTTCGAGCGTCTTGGCGTTCAGGAGTCGTTCCGCAGTGGTCATGATTTGGTGCCCTCGCTCTTCTTCATCTGCGCCAGCAGCAGCTTGGACAGCGACAGCACCACGAAGGTGATGAAGAACAGCACCAGGCCGAGGTACATCAGCGAGGCCTGGTGCAGGCCGGCCCCGGCTTCGGCGAACTCGTTGGCCAGCACCGAGGTGATGCTGTTGGCGGGCTCGAAGACCGACAGGGAGTTGAGCTGGTTGGTGTTGCCGATCACGAAGGTGACCGCCATGGTCTCGCCCAGCGCCCGGCCGAGGCCGAGCATGATGCCGCCGACGACGCCGGCCTTGGTGTAGGGCAGCACCACCTTGGAAACCACTTCCCAGGTGGTGGAGCCCAGGCCGTAGGCCGACTCCTTGAGCAGCGGCGGCGTGACCTCGAAGACGTCGCGCATCACCGAGGCGATGAACGGGATGATCATGATCGCCAGGATGATGCCGGCCGACAGGATGCCGATGCCCACCGGCGGGCCCGACACCAGCGCGCCCAGGTAGGGCACGCCCTCGAACAGCTTCTGCAGCGGCTGCTGCACGTAGGTCGACAGGATCGGGCCGAACACCAGCAGGCCCCACATGCCGTAGACGATCGACGGAACGGCAGCCAGCAGCTCGATCGCGGTGCCGAGCGGCCGCTTGAGCCAGGCCGGCGACATCTCGGTCAGGAACAGCGCGATGCCGAAGCTCACCGGCACCGCGATCAGCAGCGCGATCAGCGAGGTGGCCAGCGTGCCGTAGATCATCACCAGGCCGCCGTACTGGTCCTGCACCGGGTCCCAGACGCTGCTGGTGAGGAAGCCGAGGCCGAACTTGGAGATCGCGGGCCAGGCGCCGACCAGCAGCGACAGCAGGATGCCGATCAGCATCGCCAAGGTCAGCAGCGCGGCGCCCTTGGCGGCCCAGCCGAACAGGCGGTCGGTGGCGGGGCCGCTGCGCGGCCGCTTGGCCGGCGGTGGAGTGACTTTGGCACGCGCGCGCTCGGCCGAGAGGTCGAGCGGGCCGGCGCCGGCGGGGAATGTGGATGACACGGGTCGCTCCGATTCCGGCGCGCGGTCAAGCGGTGTGCTCATGCGCGCCGGGGGGTGGTCTTACTTGATCGCGACGGGCTTGCCCGACGCGTCCTTGATGTCACCCCAGGCGGTGGCGATGGCGCCCTTCACCTTGTCGGGCATCGGCACGTAGTCCAGGTCGCCGGCGGTCTTGTCGCCGTTCTTGTAGGCCCAGTCGAAGAACTTGAGCGTGGTGGTGGCCTGGGCCGGCTTCTCCTGCGACTTGTGCATCAGGATGAAGGTCGCGCCGGTGATCGGCCAGGCGTCCTTGCCCTGCTGGTCGGTCAGCACCTGGTAGAAGGTCTTCGACCAGTCGGCGCCCGCGGCCGCCGCCTTGAAGGCGTCGTCGTCCGGCGAGACGAAGTGGCCGGCCGCGTTCTGCATCTGCGCGTAGGTCATCTTGTTCTGCTTGACGTAGGCGTATTCGACATAGCCGATCGAGTTCGGCAGCCGGTTCACGAAGGCGGCGACGCCCTCGTTGCCCTTGCCGCCGGCGCCCGTGGGCCAGTTCACGGCCGTGCCGTCGCCGACCTTGGCCTTCCAGTCCGGGTTGACCTTGCTCAGGTAGTTGGTGAACAGGAAGGTGGTGCCGGAGCCGTCGGCTCGGCGCACCGGGGCGATGGTGGCGTCGGGCAGGTTCAGCGAGGGGTTCAGCGCCTTGATGGCGGCGTCGTTCCACTTGGTGATCTTGCCGAGGTAGATGTCGCCCAGGACCGCGCCGCTGAGCTTGAGTTCGCCCGGCTTGATGCCCTGGATGTTGACCACCGGGATCACGCCGCCGATGACGGTCGGGAACTGCATCAGGCCCTTGGCCTTGAGTTCGTCGTCGGACAGCGGCATGTCGGAGGCGCCGAAGTCCACCGTCTTGGCATCGATCTGCTTGATGCCGGCACCCGAGCCGACCGACTGGTAGTTGATCTTGGCGCCGGTGGCCTTGTTGAAATCGGCGGCCCACTTGGAGTAAAGCGGGGCCGGGAAGCTGGCGCCGGCGCCGGTGGCTTCCTGGGCGAAGGCCGGAAGATGGGCGAAAGCGGCGGCGATCAGGCCGGCGGCTGCAAATTTGAACGTCGTTTTCATGGTGCTTCCTTTGAGCTGCAAGAGACCCCCTTGGAGGGCTTGGCAGCGACTCTAGAAAGCTTGTGTGACAGCGTCGTGACACCCGCCCACAGAGGGAAAATCGCCCTTGGCGGCGCGTATCCATGTGTCGCTGTCACATATTCGTCACACGGCCCGCCTAGCCTCGAAGCCCCGCCGGGCTACGATCAGGCCCCGACCTCTCCACCTCATCATGAAAAACGGAACCCGCCTCGCCGCGGTCGACCTCGGTTCGAACAGCTACCGGCTCGAAATCGGCCAGGTCGACCATGGCCAGATCCACCGCACCGAGTACCTCAAGGAGACCGTGCGCCAGGGCAACGGCCTGGACGACGCGCGCAACCTGACGCCGGAGGCGATGCAGCGCGGCTGGGACGCCCTGGCGCGCTTTGGCGAACGGCTGGCCGGCTTCGACCGCTCCCAGGTCCGGGCCGTCGCCACCCAGACCCTGCGCGAGGCGCGCAACCGGGACGAATTCCTGCTGCGCGCGCGCACCGTGCTCGGTTTCGGCATCGACGTCATCACGGGCCGCGAAGAGGCCCGGCTGATCTACCAGGGCGTCGCCCACACCCTGCCCCACACCGACGCCAGCGACCGCGAACGCCGCCTGGTGGTGGACATCGGCGGCCGCTCGACCGAGATGATCATCGGCCAGGCGCACGAGGCCGAAGTCATGGAGTCGTACCGGGTCGGCAGCGTCGCCTGGTCGATGAAGCATTTCCCGCAGGGCCTGTTCACCCCCGCGGCCTTCCAGGCCGCGGAAGTGGCGGCCAAGGCCGTGCTCGACGATGCGCTGGGCACCTACTTTCCCGACCGCTGGGACGTGGTGTACGGCGCCTCGGGCACCATCGGCGCCGTCGGCGACGTGCTGGCCGCGGCCGGCTACGAGCCGGGCCTGGTCACCCGCGAAGGCCTCGACTGGCTGGTCGACCGGCTGCTGCGGGCCGGCAGCGCCGACCGGCTGCGCATCGACGCCATGCGCGAAGACCGCAAGCCGGTGATCGGCGGCGGCGTCAGCGTGCTGCGGGCGGTGTTCGACCTGCTCGAGATCGAGGAGATGCGGGTCGCCCAGGGCGCCCTGCGCCATGGCGTGCTGTACGAACTGCTGGAGCGCGACGACGTGGTCGCCGACCTGCGCACCGCCACGGTGGCGCGGCTCGCGTCCCGCTTCCCGGTCGACCGGGCCCAGGTCAAGCGGGTCGGCGAGACCGCGGCCTCCCTCTATGTGCAGCTGAACCCGGCGGCGCGCGGCGGCAGCACCACCAGCCGGGCCGGCCGGGCGCTGCGCAAGCTCGGCTGGGCCGCCCAGCTGCACGAGATCGGGGCCCAGATCTCCCACAGCGAATACCACAAGCACGGCGCCTACATCCTGGACAACGCCGACGCCCCCGGCTTCGCGGTCAACGAGATGCATGCCCTGAGCCAGCTGGTGCTCGGCCACCGCGGCAAGCTGCGCAAGCTCGAAAGCGCACTCGACGACGAGACTTTCGTCTCGCAGCTGATCGCCTTGCGGCTGGCCGTGATCCTGTGCCACGCGCGCCGCGATCCGGACCTGCAGGGTCTGACGCTGGAACGCCCCGAAGGGCGGCGCTTCATCGTCGGCTGCCGCCCCGGCTGGTCGGCGCTGTTCCCGCAGTCCGCCCACCTGCTGCGCGAGGAAGTGCTGGCCTGGCAGAAGACCCCGTGGCGGGTCGAGGTCTCGGACGCCTGAGGCGCCTAGAGCAGCTCGGGCGCCTGGACGGTCACCACCACGGTCTGCACATCGCCGTCGCGCTCGCGCGTGCGAATCCACCAGACCGCCCCCTTGCGCACCGGGCAGCTGTCCTGCTGCAGTCCCAGCAGCAGCGAGATTGCCTGCCCCAGCGAAGGCTGGTGCCCGACCATCAGCACCACCGACTTGCCGTTCGGCCAGCCGGCCGCGGCCAGCAGCGCATCGGGGGTGGTGTCGGGCGCCAGTTCGGTACGCATCTTGAACTTGCGCCCGAGCGCCAGCGCGGTCTGCTCGCAGCGGCGCGCCGGGCTGCAGACGATGCGGGTGCCCTCGGGCAGCTGGCGGTCGAGCCAGGCGGCCATGCGCTTGGCCTGCTTCTCGCCGCGCGCGGTCAGCGAGCGCTGCATGTCGTCGCAGCCTTCCACCCAGTCGTCGGCCTCGGCGTGGCGCCAGAAAATGAGGTCCATGGTTCAGTCCCGTGATGCGGCGCGACTGCGTCCGCGCGATGCGTAGCGGTTCATGAGCGCGGTCTGGGCGCCATGGGCCTCGATGGCCCGCGAGGCGCCCTCCTCGCCCGGATGGGTGTCCTCGTAGACCCGGTGGTAGGCGCCGTCGGCGCCCAGGTCCCAGGCATCGCGGCCGTCGTGCAGGTAGGCCACCAGGCACTCGTCGATGAGCCGCTGGCGCAGCACCGGATCGGTCACCGGCCAGGCCAGCTCGATGCGCCGCATCATGTTGCGGTTCATCCAGTCGGCACTCGACAGGTAGAGCGACTCGTCCTGGCCCTGGCGGAAATAGAACACCCGCGAATGCTCCAGGAAGCGGCCGATCACCGAGCGCACCCGGATGTTGTCGGTCAGGCCCGGCACCCGGGCCGGCAAGGTGCAGGCGCCGCGCACGATGAGGTCGATCTTGGCGCCTTTCTGGCCCGCGCGGACCAGGGCGGCGATCAGCGCCTCGTCGGTCAAGGCGTTCATCTTGGCGACGATGCGGGTGGCTTCGCCGGCCGCGGCCGCCGTGCCGAGCGCGTCGATGCGGGCGATCAGGTTGCGATGCAGGTCGAAGGGCGCCAGCCACATCCGGTGGAGCTTCGGCAGCCGGCTCTGGCTGGCCATGTGCACGAACACCGCCTCCATGTCGGCGGTCAGCAGCGGGTCGGCCGTGAGGTGGCTGATGTCGGTGTAGAGCGCGGCGGTGCGCGGGTTGTAGTTGCCGGTCGACAGATGGCCGTAGCGCTGCATCTTCTTGCCTTCGCGGCGCGTCACCAGCAGCATCTTGGCGTGGGTCTTGAGCCCGACCACGCCGTAGACCACCTGGGCCCCGATCGACTCGAGCATCTCGGCCCAGTTGATGTTGGCCTCTTCGTCGAAGCGCGCCTTGAGCTCGACCACCACCGTCACCTCCTTGCCGCGGCGAACGGCCTCGCGCAGCAGGTCCATCAGCTCGGAGTCGGTGCCGGTGCGGTAGATGGTCTGCTTGATCGCCAGCACCTGCGGGTCTTGCACCGCTTCGCGCAGGAAGGCCAGCACGCCGCCGAAACTCTCGAAGGGCTGGTGGATCAGCACGTCGCTGCGCTGCAGCCGGTCGAAGAAGGACTGGCCCGGCGACAGCGTGATCGGGTAGGACGCCTGGTACGGTTGGAAGCGCAGCTGCGGTTCGTCGAGCAGGTCGATCAGCTGGGTCAGGCGCGCCAGGTTCACCGGCCCGTGGACACGGTAGAGCGCGGGCGGCGGCAGGTTGAACTGCGCCAGCAGGAAGCTGGCCAGCGCCTCGGCGCAGCTGGACGAGACCTCCAGCCGCACGGCCTGGCCGTAGTGGCGATGCTGCAGCCCCTGGCGCAGCGCGGTGCGCAGGTTGCGCACGTCCTCTTCGTCGACCGCCAGATCGGAATGCCGGGTGACGCGGAACTGCGAGAACTCGCCGACCTCCCGGCCCGGGAACATGCTCGACAGGTGGGCCCGCACCACGCTCGACAACGCGATGAAGAGCGTCTTGCCGCCCGACAGCTTGGCCGGCATGCGGATCACCCGCGGCAGCACGCGCGGCACCTTGAGGATGGCGATCGGGTTCTCGCGGCCGAAGGCGTCCTTGCCGCCCAGCCGGACGATGAAATTGAGCGACTTGTTGGCGACCTGCGGGAACGGATGGGCCGGATCGAGCCCGACCGGGATCAGCAGCGGGCGCACCTCGCGCTCGAAGTACTCGTGCACCCATTTGCGCTGGGCCGGATTGCGCTCGCCGTGGGAGATGATGTGGATGCCCTGGGCCGCGAAGGCCGGGATCAGGGCCTCGTTGTAGAGCCCGTACTGGCGCCCCACCAGCGAGTGCGCCGCCGCGGCCAGCCGCTCGAAGCTCTCGACCGTGTAGTTGCCCTTCTGCTCGCCGGCGACGCCGGCCGCCAGGTGCGGCGCGGCCCGGACCTCGAAGAACTCGTCGAGGTTCGAGGAAACGATGCACAGATAGCGCAGTCGCTCGATCAACGGCACTTCGGGGCGGTAGGCCCAGTCGAGCACGCGCTCGTTGAAGGCCAGGATGGCGTGGTCCCGATCGAGCAGGGTCAGGGCGGGTTCGGCGTTGGCGGGCGAGGTGTCGTGAGTGGCTGGCGACATGAAGAGAGATTCTGTAACAACCGCCGCAGAAATGCTAAGCGGTCGCAGCCCGCCAGTGTCGAGGCCGAACATGACAGTTTTGTGACCGTCACATGACAGCTGCACGCGGCCCGGGCGCCGCTCAGCGGCCCTGGAAGTGGCGCTTGTAGCGCGCCGGCAGGTCGTCGATGCGCATCAGCATCGGCAGGTCGGCGGTGTTGAAATCCGGGTCCCAGGCCGGCGGGCCGAGCACCTTGGCGCCGAGCCGGAGGTAGCCCTTGATGAGCGCCGGCGGCTCGACATCGAGTGCGCCGTCGAGGCGCTGCACCGGCAGCGGCAGGCGCGGCTGCACCTGGTACTGGATCGGCGCCATGTGGGTGGCCGAGAGCTGGCGCCAGATGCTGGCCGCGGCATCGCCGCTGGTCACGCCGTGATGCCACATCGGGATGCTGGCGCAGCCGATCATGGTGTCCAGCTTGTTGCGGCTCATGAAGCCCGCCAGGGCGCCCCAGAGCGCCAGGATCACGCCGCCTTGGCGATGCTCGGCATGGACGCAGCTGCGGCCCAGCTCGACCATGCGCTCGCGCAGGTCGCGCAGCCGGGTCAGGTCGAATTCGATGTCGCTGTAGGTGCTGCCGACGCGCCGGGCCTGGGCCGGCGTCAGCACCCGGTAGGTGCCGATCACCTGGCCGCTGGCGTCGTCGCGCACCAGCAGGTGCTCGCAGAAGTCGTCGAAGAGGTCGATGTCATGCCCGGCGACCGGCGTCGTCAGCCGCGCGCCCATCTCTCCGGCGAACACCGTGTAGCGCAGCCGCTGGGCGGCGCGGACCTCGTCCTGGTGGCGGGCCCAGCTCACGCTGATGCCAGCGGCGCTGTCGGCGGCCGCTGGCCGGGCGCGCGGCACGGCAATTGCATCGGCATGGCGTGCCGGTTCCGGCGCGGGCCACAGGGCGCCGCGCAGGCCCAGCTGCGAAAACGGGAAGGTGGGCGTGGGCAGTTCTTTCATGGGGACCCTTTCTGCGAAGGCAGTCTCGGCACCCGCGGTGAAACAAGCATGTCCGTTCGAAGGCAATTCGATGACGGCGGGCGCTGCCGGCCGCTTCAGCGTTTAATTCCGCAGATTCGTTCCCATGGAGAGCCGATGGCCACCGAAACAAGAATTGAAGTCGAGACCCGCCGCCACCAGATGTTTCCGGTCCTGAGCGCGCAGGACATCGGGCGCATCCGGCGCTTCGGCAGCGTGCGGCGCTTCGCGCGCGGCGACTGCCTGTTCCGCGCCGGCGAGCCCGGGCCCGGAATGTTCGTCGTGCTCGAAGGCGTGGTCGCCATCACGCAGCGCGACGGCCTGGGCCACGTGGTGCCGATCGAACACCAGGGCCCGGGGCATTTCCTGGCCGAGATCGCCCAGCTGTCGGGGCGTCCCGCCCTGGTCGACGGCCACGCCGAGGAAGACGTCGAGACCCTGCTGGTGCCGCCGGACCAGTTGCGCGCGCTGATCATCGCCGAGGCCGACCTGGGTGAGCGGCTGGTGCGGGCGATGATCCTGCGCCGGGTGGCGCTGATCGAGTCCGGCGCCAGCGGGCCGGTGCTGATCGGGCCGCCGCAGTCGGCCGGCGTGCTGCGGCTGCAGAACTTCCTGGGCCGCAACGGCTACCCGTACCACGTGGTCGATGCCACCCAGGACGCCGATGCGGCGGCGCTGCTCGAGCAGTACGGCGAGGCCGAACTGCTGGCCGTCTGCCCCGACGGCAGCGTGATGCCGAACCCGACCGAGCACGCGCTGGCCCGCTGCCTGGGCATGGTCGACAGCATCGAGCACGAAGACCTGTTCGACGTGCTGGTGGTCGGCGCCGGCCCGGCGGGGCTCGCCACCGCGGTCTACGCGGCCTCCGAAGGCCTGCGCGTGATCGTGGTCGACTGCCGCTTCTTCGGCGGCCAGGCCGGCGCCAGCGCCCGGATCGAGAACTACCTGGGCTTCCCGACCGGCATCTCGGGCGGGGCGCTGGCCGGGCGCGCCTATGTGCAGGCGCAGAAGTTCGGCGTCGAGATGCTGATCCCGGCCCAGGTCGAATCGCTCGACTGCAGCGCCGCCGAAACGCGCGGCGAAGTCTCGGTGCTGCTGGCCGACGGCCGGCGCCTGAGGTCGAAGACGCTGGTGATCGCCAGCGGCGCGCGCTACCGCCGGCCCGAGGTGCCGCGGCTGGCCGATTTCGAGGGCCGGGGCATCTGGTACTGGGCCTCGGCGCTGGAGGCCAAGCTCTGCGCCCGGCAGGAGGTCGCGCTGGTCGGCGGCGGCAACTCGGCCGGCCAGGCGGCGGTCTTCCTGTCGCAGCATGCGGCCAAGGTCAACGTGCTGGTGCGCGGACCCTCGCTGGCCGCCACCATGTCGCGCTACCTGATCGATCGCATCGAGGCCAGCGACAACATCGAGCTGCACCCGCACACCGAGCTGGTGGCGCTGCACGGCGAGCCGGGCAGCGGCCTGAACGGCGCCACCTGGCGAGACCGGCGCAGCGGCCTGCAGGAAGACTGCCCGGCACGCAACATCTTCCTCTTCATCGGCGCCGTGCCCGAGACCGACTGGCTCGAGGGCTGCGGAGTGGCGCTCGACAAGCACGGCTTCGTGCTCACGGGCCAGGTGGCGCGCGGCGGCTTTCCGGCCAAGACCGCGGCGGCGCTCGAATCGAGCGTGCCCGGCGTGTTCGCGGTCGGCGACGTGCGCTCGGGCTCGGTCAAGCGCGTCGGCGGCGCCATCGGCGAAGGCGCCGCGGTGGTCGCCCTGATCCATCAGCATCTGGCTGCTGCAGCCGCGACGGCGGCCTGACGCGCCCGACGACCAAGGAGTTCCCTCGATGTCCGTCTACCCCTGCTCCCACGTGCCGAACGTGATCGTGCCGCCTTCGTCGGCCGGCTGCGAGGAATGCCTCGCGCTCGGCGACACCTGGGTCCACCTGCGGCTGTGCGTGCATTGCGGCCATGTGGGCTGCTGCGATTCGTCGAAGAACCGGCACGCGACGCGCCATTTCCACGCCACCGGGCATGCCGTGGTCGCGTCGCTGGAGCCGGACGAGGACTGGATGTGGTGCTATGCCCACGGGAGCCAGGTCGGGTAGGCGAACTGGGCGACGGCCGGCACGAATTCCCGGCCGGGGCTATGCTGGCCGGCTTTTCATCCCGACGCACCATGACCCAAGCCCCCATCGACGTCTATTCCTGGCCCACGCCCAACGGCCACAAGGTCCACATCATGCTGGAGGAGTGCGGCCTGCCCTACCGCGCGCACCCGATCCACATCGGCAAGGGCGACCAGTTCGAGCCCGCATTCCTGAAGATCAGCCCGAACAACAAGATCCCCGCCATCACCGACCCCCACGGACCCGACGGCCAGCCGATTTCGCTGTTCGAGTCGGGTGCGATCCTGGTCTATCTGGCCGGCAAGACCGGCAAGTTCCTGCCGACCGGCGACCGCGAGCGCTACGCGGTGCTGCAGTGGCTGATGTTCCAGATGGGCGGCGTCGGCCCGATGCTCGGCCAGGCCCATCATTTCCGCCTTTATGCGCCCGAGAAGATCGGCTATGCGATCGAGCGCTACAGCAACGAGGCCAAGCGGCTCTACGGCGTGATCGACAAACAGCTGTCGAGCCACCCGTTCATCGCCGGCGAGAGCTATTCGATCGCCGACATCGCGATCTTCCCGTGGCTGCGCAGCTGGGAGAACCAGGGCATCGTGCTGGCCGACTACCCGCATTTGAAGAAGTGGTTCGACGGCATCGCCGCGCGGCCCGCGGTGCAGCGCGGCGTCAAGGTGCTGGCCGACCTGCGGCAGCCGATCACGGGCGACAAGGAACGCGAAATCCTGTTTGGCAGCAAGCAGTATCAGCGGCGCTGAGGCGGTTTGCCCGGCCGAGCCTTCGATTCCCGGGTTAGAATCGAAGGCTCGTCGGGGTGTAGCGCAGCCTGGTAGCGCATCTGGTTTGGGACCAGAGGGTCGAAGGTTCGAATCCTTTCGCCCCGACCATCAAAAAGTGAACGCCTGCAAGGACTCCGGTTCTTGCAGGCGTTTTGCTTTTCGCGGCGGACGCGCCAGCCGTCAGTGCGCCGGCTTGCCTCTGTGGATGTAGTCCTTGTCGGTCGCCAGCACCCAGAGCGCCAGGACGACCACCGCGACCCCCGTGCACACGGCCGCCATCTTGGGCTCGCGCATCGCGGCGAAGCCGAGCGCCCACGGCGAGATGACCATCCACAGCCCCAACGCGCCTTCGGTCCATTCTTCCCACGCGCGGGGAACGAAGGTGGCGCCCAGCGCGGTGGCGCCCAGCAGGATGCCCACGGCCACCGCGTTCATGGATGGCGTGGCCTGGTCCTGGAAGCCCACCACCCAGGGCGACAGGATCAACCAGACACCGAGCACCGCGTTCAGCGGATCCTGCCAGTGTTTGACGTGCTTCATGGCTCTAACCTCCTGACGTCGCATGATCGCGGCGACCCTCTTTCGACTGCCAGGCGGGCGCGAAGGTTCAGTCCGGCGCCCTGCTTCAGTTGCTTGCCATGACCACCTGGGCCTGGATCCGCCCGTCGACCGCGCCGCTGCCGAAGCGCGCTTCCAGGGCCCGGGCACAGGCGCTGGTGGCGGCGGCCAACCCGTCGGCCGCGCGCGCCTCGATCTCGTTGCGCAGCGGCGTCCCCTGGCAGTAGGCCAGCGCCACCGCCTGGGCCGAGGGGGCGCGGCTGCGGGCCGTCACGGTCTCGATCACCGGTGCCGCCGCGAATCCCGCGTCGGCCAGGTCGCGCGCGATCCGTTCGGGTTCGAAATAGCCGTGGGGCGTGCGTGCCATGAAACGCGGGGGGTCGTCGGGATAGAGCGCAGCGAGCGCGGCGGTGACCACGTCCGCGAATTCGTTGACCTCGATCCGGTCCCAAACATTGAACAACAGTGCGCCGCCGGGCCGAAGCACCCGCCGCGCCTCGGCGAAGGCGGCCGGCTTGTCGGGAAAGAACATGACGCCGAACTGGCACACCACCAGGTCGAACGCCCCCGCCGCGAACGGCAGCTGCATCGCGTCGGCCGGCTGCCAGACCACCGGCCGCGCGGTGCCGACGGCGGCCGCGCGCGCCAGCATCGGCGGGTTCAGGTCGGTGGCCACCAGCGCGACCTGCGGCGGGAGCGTCCTGGCCAGCGCGCGGGTGACGACCCCCGTGCCGGCCGCCGTCTCCAGCACCCGGCCCGGCGCCAGCGCCGCCGCCCGGCGCGCGAGGTCGAGCGCATAGGGTTCGAAGATCAGGGGCACCAGTTGGGTGTCGTAGAGCTCGGGAATCGAGCCCGCGAAGTTCGCGTCGGAACTGGGTGTGTCCATGAAGGCCTCCTGCAGGTCGGGTTCGCGCCGCCCGCCAGTATCCCCGGCCGCCTCGCCGCCGCCAACTCCGGCGCCCCGCGGCCACCGTAGAATCGCGGTCGCGCACCCGCTGCCCCGGCAGGCCCGGTCGCGGCTTTTCAGTTTCTCTGCGCGGCGGTAGCTCAACCGGATAGAGCACCAGCCTTCTAAGCTGGGGGTTACGGGTTCGATTCCTGTCCGCCGCGCCATTGCACGTGATTCCCGACCAGGAGACATCGATGCTGCAGCAATCCCCCTTGTACGCCTACATTCCCGCCCGCGACATGGCACGGGCGCGCCGCTTCTACGAAGAACAGCTGGGCTTCACGCCCGCGGCCGAGATCGCCGGCGGCGTGCACTACGCGTTCGCGGGCGGCACCGGCTGCTTTCTCTACCCGACGCCCAACGCCGGCACTTCGCAGGCCAGCCAGGCCTTCTGGCAAGTGGCCGACATCGAGCGCGAGGTCGCCGAGCTGAAGGCGCGCGGCGTGGTCTTCGAGCGCTACGGCATGCCGGGCGAGGACGCCAGCGGCATCGTGACCCAGGGCGGCGCCAGGGCCGCGTGGTTCAAGGACAGCGAGGGCAACATCATGGCGGTGATCCAGAGCCTCTAGCGAGGCTTGGTCCGTCCCGCCAGCATCTCAGACGCGCAGCAGGAAGCCGCTGCGCAAGGCCAGCCACTCGACCTCGCCGGCGGCCAGGCCCGGCGCCGATGGCGCCTCGGCGGCGAACAGCATCCGCTCTTCTTCCAGCAGCCATCCCTGGCGCAGCACGCGCAGCCGGCAGCCGCCGAGGTCGATGCGCTCGCCCGGGGCTGTCGGCATGCCGTGCGCCGAGAGCACCCAGCGCACCGGCCCGGGCGCCGACGACAGCAGCAAGGCGCGGTGCCGCTCGTCGCCGCCGTCGACGTCGATCAGCGCCCACTCGTTGCGCTCGCCACCCACCAGGTAGCCATTGACCAGCTGGCCGCCCCGGCGCACCGTCGCTCGCAGCACCCGCGGCGACAGCGACATCACCAGGCCATCGTCCAGTTCGCAGCGGCCGTGGCCCTCGCCCTCCGGGTCGATGCGGGCGATCTCGGCATAGGCGGGCTCGTCGGGATTCACGGCGCGCAAGCCGTCCGCCGCCAGGGCGCGGCGCGGCATGACCAGCGGGATCTGCGGCAACCCGCGGGCGTGCGCCATGCAAGCCTCGGCACTGTCGAAGGCCGCCAGTTGCTGCAGCACCCGGCGCTGCACGTTCATGAGCCGCAGGCCGCGGGCCGGATCGAGGGCCTCGGCCGGCCGCAGCCAGAAGTGCTCCACCGTTTCCCGGCCGTCGGGGCGGGCCTGCTGCCGCTGCGGCGCCAGCGCGACGAAGAAGCGGGTGTCGAAACGCCGCGGCATGCCGGGCGGCGTCAGCCAATGGGCGAAATAGGCCAGCCGATCGGCCGCCAGCCGCCAGCCACGCTCGGCACACAACCCGCGCAGCGAGGCCGCGCCCTCTTCCGTGGTGGCCCGCAGCGCCGCGAGCTCGGCGTCGGGCAGCGCGTCGAGGGCAACCGGGCGGCCGTCGGCCCCGCTGGCGAACAGCAGGCCGGCCTCTTCGAAGCATTCGCGGATCGCCGCGGCGTAGAAATCGAGTCCCCCCTCCGGCAACGCCAGCCGCTGGCTCGCCGCGGCATCGTCGGGCGCGTCGCAGCAGGCATGCAGCAGGCGGTCCTGGGGGTCGACACCGCCACCGGGAAAGACGCTGGCGCCGCTGTTCTGGTCGCCCTCCTCCTCGGCACGGCGCAGCATCAGCACCTCGAGGCCGGCGGCCCCATCGCGCAGGACGATCAGCGTGGCCGCGAAACGGATCGGGCGCCGGGGCGCCAACGGGGGGGAGTGATGAGCTGGATTCATGCGAGGTCGGCTGCCGTTTTACCAGCTTCGCGCCTCGTCTGGAGGGGGGAGGAAGGCGGCCGCCGATTGCGCCACACTCCCGCGCGTCGACGGAGGTTTTACTTGGTCAAGAAGATTCAGCTCAATGACGAACAATGGCGCACGCTGCTGGCCCTTCACGAGGCCCATACGCGGCGCTCGCCGACCGAGGCGATCAGCGTGTCGGAGCGCCTGCTGTCGAACGGACTGGTCGGCTGCGACCGGCAGGGCGGCAAGTTCCTGACCGAACAGGGCCGCGAACGCCTGAACCAGGGTCGCTGAAACCGGGACCGCCCGGCCGCCGGCTCATTCCGCGAGCCGCAGGCCCTGGCGGTCGATGCTGTCGACGATCTCGCGCAGCGAATTGCGGCCCAGCCGCGACAACGCGAACAGCTTGCGCGCCGGCAGCCGGACCAGGTCGCGGACCGTGTTGAGCTCGTTGACCCGCAGCAGGTTGGTGGTGCGGTCGCACAGTCGAAGGACGGCGATGTCGGCGTCGAGGACCGGGTCCGGCGTGGCGGCGTGGGCGGGGTGGCGTGGATCCATGGCGATGCCTCCTGAAAACGATGGCTGGAACTTGCACAGTTCATGCCAAGCCCGGGAGGCCCCTGTTTCGTGGATTTTCCCTGCAGAATCAAGTGTTTCGACTGAATAGAGAACAATCGTCTTGTTGTTTTTTCAGACGCTTGTCTTTTTTTCACACAGGGTTTTCCAGAACCCCGCCGCCGCCCAGGCGCTCGCCCACGAAGTCGAGGAAGCAGGTGATCCGGGCCGACAGCTGCGTGTTGCGGTAGTAGACCGCGTTGATCGGCTGGCGCACCTCGACGGTGTCGCGCGCCAGCAGCTGCACCAGGTCGCCCCGGGCGCAATCGGCCGCGGTCATGAAGTCGGCCAGGCAGACGATGCCCGCCCCGGCCAGCGCGAGCTGGCGCAGCGTCTCGCCGCTCGAGGCCGTGAGCGCCGGCGTGATCGGCCATTCGTCGCCCTGCGGCCCGCGCAGCGGCCAGCGGTTGAGCGACTCGGGCTGCGTGAAGCCCAGCAGCTGGTGGCGGGCGAGGCCCGCCACGCTCTTCGGCCGGCCCTGCTCGGCGAGGTAGGCCGGGCTCGCCAGCACCCGCAGCCGGCTGGTGGCGAGCGGGCGCGCGTGCAGCGTCGAATCGCGCAGCGCGCCGATGCGGATCGCGATGTCGGTGCGGCGCTCCAGCAGGTCGATGTTGAGTTCGTCGCTGTCGAGCTCGAGTTCGATCTGCGGATAGGCCCGCCGGAACGCCGGCACCAGCGGCACGATGGCATGCAGCATGAACGGCGACGCCGCGTTGACGCGCAGCCGGCCGGCGGGCTGCTGGCGCCGCGCCGCCATCTGCTCCTCGGCCTCGTCGATCGCCGCCAGGATCGCGCGCGCCCGCGCCAGGAAGGCACGCCCCTCCTCGGTGAGCTCGAGCCGGCGCGTGGTCCGGCGCAGCAGCGTGGTGGCCAGCTTGCGCTCGAGGCGCCCGAGCGCACGGCTCACGCCCGACACCGTCTGGCCGAGCTGCTCGGCCGCCGCGGTGATGGAACCGCCATCGACTACCGCGACCAGGGCTTGCAACTCCTCGACAGTGGTTTTCACAGGCTTCTCATTATTGATTTCAAGTCAATTAAATTCTGCTACAGACCCTCTTATTCTGCAAAGGTCAGGCCGCCACACTCGCACCCTGATTCCAAGGAGTGCATTCATGCCCATTGCTTTGCTGGCGCTGACGATCAGCGCCTTCGCCATCGGGACGACCGAATTCGTGATCGTCGGCCTGATCCCCACCATCGCGGCCGATTTGCAGATCGGGCTGCCCTCCGCCGGCCTGCTGGTCAGCCTCTACGCGCTCGGCGTCGCCATCGGCGCGCCGGTGCTCACCGCGCTGACCGGCAAGCTGCCGCGCAAGGCCTTGCTGCTCGGCCTGATGGCACTGTTCACGCTCGGCAACCTGCTGGCCTGGAAGGCGCCGGGCTACGAGACGCTGATCGCCGCGCGCATCCTGACCGGGCTCGCCCACGGCGTGTTCTTCTCGATCGGCTCCACCATCGCCACCGGCCTGGTGCCGAAGGAAAAGGCCGCCAGCGCGATCGCCCTCATGTTCACCGGCCTGACGGTGGCGCTGGTCACCGGCGTGCCGCTGGGCACCTTCATCGGCCAGCATTTCGGCTGGCGCGAGACCTTTCTCGCCGTCGCGGCGCTCGGCGTGATCGCCTTCATCGGCAGCGCGCTGTTCGTGCCCAGCGACATCCGCCACCGGCCGCCCGCCTCGCTGGGGCAGCAACTCCGGGTGCTGGCCGAGCCGCGCCTGCTGCTGGTCTACGCCAAGACCGCGATCGGCTACGGCGGCTCGTTCATTCCCTTCACCTTCCTGGCACCGATCCTCACCGAGGTATCGGGCTTCAGCCCCGGTGCCGTCGGCGGCGTGATGCTGGTGTACGGGCTCTCGGTGGCCGCCGGCAACCTCTGGGGCGGCAAGCTGGCCGACCGGCTGGGCCCGGTGCCGGCGCTCAAGATCATCTTCGCCCTGTTGGCGGCGGTGCTGCTGTTGCTGACATTCACGGCGCCGCACAAGTGGCTGGCCCTCGCCACCGTGCTGTTGTGGGGCGCCGTGGCCTTCGGCAACGTGCCCGGCCTGCAGGTCTACGTGGTGCAGCAGGCCGAACGCCACGCGCCGCAGGCGGTCGACGTCGCCTCGGGCCTCAACATCGCGGCCTTCAACCTCGGGATCGCCGGCGCGGCCTGGGCCGGTGGCCTGGTGGTCACGCACCTGGGTCTGGTCCACACGGGCTGGATCGGGGCGCTGGTGGTGCTGGTCGCGCTGGCCCTCACGGCCTGGAGCGGGCGGCTCGACCGCGCCCGCCCGGCCCCACCCCTCGATTTCCGTCAACCAAGGACCACATCATGACCCACACCCTTCCTCCCTTCGGCCTCGGCACCTTCCGCCTCCAGGGCCAGGCCGCCATCGATTCGGTCGCGACCGGCCTGGAACTGGGCTACCGCGCCGTCGACACGGCCCAGATCTACGGCAACGAGGCCGAGGTCGGACAGGCCATCGCCGCCAGCGGAGTGGCGCGCGACGCGCTGTTCCTGACCACCAAGATCTGGACCGACAACTACCCGGCCGACAAGCTGGTCCCGAGCCTGAAGGACAGCCTCGCCAAGCTGCGCACCGACCACGCGGACCTGGTGCTGATCCACTGGCCGTCGCCGGGCGGTGCCGTGGCGGTGGCCGAGTTCATGGGCGCACTGGCCGACGCCAAGGCGCGCGGCCTGGCGACGCAGATCGGGGTCTCGAACTTCAACATCGAACTGCTGCGGCAAGCCATCGCGGCAGTGGGCGCCGGCGAGATCGCCACCCACCAGATCGAATTGCATCCCTACCTGCAGAACCGCAAGGTGGTGGCGTTCGCCCACAGCCAGGGCATCCCCACCACGTCCTACATGACGCTCGGCTACGGCTCGGTGCTGAAAGACCCGGTGATAGGCGAAATCGCCGCGGCGCGGCAGGCGACCCCGGCCCAGGTCACGCTGGCCTGGGCCATGCAACTGGGCTATGCCGTGATCCCGTCGTCGACCCGGCGTGCCAACCTGGCCAGCAACCTGCTGGCGCGCGAACTGCGTCTGAGCGAGCCCGAGATGGCCAAGATCGCCGCACTGGACCGCAACGGCCGGCTCACCAGTCCCGAGGGCCTGGCGCCGGCTTGGGATTGAGTCAGAGCGCCCGGACGTCGAGCGCGTTGTCGACGGCGCTCACCCCCTGGACGCCGCCCGCCAGTTCAGCCGCGCGCGCCTTGGCGGCCGCGCTGGACGCCTGACCCGCCAGGTGCACGACGCCACCGCGGGTCTGGACCTCGATCCGGCTCGCCTTGAGCTCCGCATCCCTGGCCAGGGCCTGGGTCACCGACGCGGTGATGGCGGCGTCGTCGACGGTCGCCACGGCCGCGTTGCCGGCATTCTTGAGCGCACTCCCGACCGCCGCGGCATCCTGCCTGACCTCGGGCGAGGTGATGAAGGCACGGGTCTTGTCACGCGCCAGTTCGGCCATTTCAGCTGCCTTGTTGCCGGCGGCGGCCGCCGCCTTCTCGGCCTGGCCGACGGCGTCCGGCGGCCGGCGCGTCGCATCTCCGCCCCGGTCCGTGCACGCGATCAGACCGACCAGGCAGCCTGCTGCCACCACGCCGCCGATCCATTGCTTGCTCATTGCAGATCCTCCTTTTCACGGTGAGCGCGAGGGTGCCTCCAACGGGCTTCTCGCGTCCGCGAATTCTGTCCATCACCCCTGCATTGACGGCGGCGGAAAAAGGCCCAATTCCACTGTAGGCTGAATACGAATCTATTAATCTCGCATGATGAAATCAAATGACAGAATGTTGCCTGCGCTTACATGCCTTTTCCAGAAAATAGAACGCAGTTGTCGCTGAATTCGTCACCAGCCAATACGGTTGTAACAACGCTCAAGTCGTTTAAACACATAACGAAAGGAATTGAAAGAATACTTGCTGCGTAGGACCCTTCCCACGTACAAACCGGTATTCGTCTTAATCTCGAGGTCTTTTTGTTGAAAACATTAGATAAAAGTTCGCTTCTGCTTCTTATTGCAGCAGGGACATTGGCAGGTTGTGGGGGTGGGGGAAGCAGCGGCGGACTGGGTGTCGCCGCGCCGGGCAGCGTCGACAAGGTCGAGTCTGCCTCCACCGTGGATGGAACCGGCACGCTGATCGCCGACGCGAGCGCTGCGGTGCCTGCATCGACCGACAAAAAGGACGGTACGGTTCTCGCCGCTGTCACCGCGGTCGTCACCTACCCTGCGCCCGCCGGCCAAGTGGCGACGCACGTCGCCAACGAAGGTGAAGTCTTCACGCTGCCGACCACCACGCTGGTCCGCTTCGGCAAGGAC
The DNA here is from genome assembly GCF_030316845.1 of Variovorax davisae. Taxonomy (GTDB): domain Bacteria; phylum Pseudomonadota; class Gammaproteobacteria; order Burkholderiales; family Burkholderiaceae_C; genus Variovorax; species Variovorax davisae. Next base: position 1,632 of record NZ_JASZYS010000012.1, on the reverse strand, counting down.
TCGTCCTGGGCCGCCACCTATGCGCCCGCCAACATGGCCGTCTATTGCGGCGCCGCCATCTTCGGCAATCCCGGCGTCGCGGCACCGCGTGTCTGCGAAGCGCTGACGGCGGCCGGCACGCCGGCACCCGCGCCAGCCCCCGCACCTGCACCGGCTCCGGCTCCAGCAGCCCCGGCGCCCGCGCCGGCACCAGCGCCGGCACCAGCGCCAGCGCCAGCAGGCCAAGTCGCGAAGCAGGTCGCGAACGAGGGTCAGGTTTTCACCCTGCCGACCACGACGCTCGTGCGCTTCGGCAAGGGCACGTCGTGGTCCTTCACCTACGCCCCCGCGAACACGGCGGTCTACTGCGGCGCCCAGATCTTCGGCGAGCCCGGCGTGGCCGCGCCGCGTGTCTGCGAATCGCTGACGGCGGGAACCCCCGCGCCCGCACCGGCTCCGGCGCCCGCTCCGGCTGCACCGGCTCCCGCACCGGCACCGGCTCCGGCGCCCGCTCCGGCACCCGCACCCGCGCCCGCACCGGCTCCCGCCCCCATCTCGGGCGACGTCGTGGATTCGTCGATGAACGTCATCGCCTCGTCCTACCGGGCCATGGCGGCTCAGATGAGCAAGGACGCCGGCATCGCCTACCGCTACGGCCCCCCCGCCGGCGAAACGGCGGTCGGCAACATCGGCATTCCGACGCTGTACGCCCGCGATCCTGCCAATCCGCTGAATGTGCCGGGTCGCGGCACCTTGGCCGGTACCTGGCAGATCGGTGGTCCGCTGACGGCCGACGCCGGCCTCTATTCGACCAGCTCGGCCAACCTGACCTATGTGGCCGACAACCCGGCGCAGCGCATGGGCGTCACCGACCTGCAGGTGACCGGCTACCAGTACAACACCTTCGCCCAGACGCCGCAGCTCAGCTGGACCACGGGCGGCGCGACGGCCAACTACATCGACAGCCTGAACGCCGCGAGCTACAAGCAGTCCGGCATCGTCAGCGGCGACCCGGTGGCGATCGGCCGCTGCGAAGGGCAGACCGGCTTCTGCAACCAGTCGCTGGTGGCCTACCAGAACGGCGTGATCGGCACCTCCGGCAACAACACGGCGAACAACAAGACGACGACCAAGCTGCCCGCCAACAAGGTGCCGACCAGCATCGCCATCACCAACGACAACGAGTTCGCACTGGTGACGGTGTGGGACACGACCGCGCTCAAGGGCCAGGTCGCGGTGGTCGCGCTGGCCGGCCTGTGCAATGGCTGCAGCCCCTACTCGTCGGCGAACATCTACAACTACTGGTACGAATGGGCGGCACCGTACCCCGGGCTCTTCAACGTCGGCGACATCGCCTTCATGAAGATCCTGGGCTATGTCGACCTGCCGGGCATGGCGGCGCCGACCGAGATCGCCGTCACCACCGGCCTGAACCAATGGGCCACCCTGGACGTGAATGGCCGAGGCATCGCGTGGCAGACGCCGCTGACGAGCCAGAGCAACCGCCAGAGCTTCCTGAGCGGCGGCAGCAACTACGGCCGCTACGCCAAGGGCGGCGTGGCGGTGGTGGTCTCGAAGTCGGAGCAGAAGGTGGCGTTCATCGACCTGAAGCCGTTGTTCACCTACGTCAACAGCGTCTACTTCGGTGGCGAC
>NZ_JASZYS010000011.1 GCF_030316845.1 Variovorax davisae | reverse complement strand
GCTGTCGGTCTTCGCCTTCGATGAATCTCTTCATGGACCACCACCTCGTTCAGACGGGTTGGCTCAATATAGGCGACCATCAAGGGAGTTTCCACACAGCCTCGGCCGCATTCTGCCCGTCCACCACGCTTCACAAGGGGGCTCCTCGCTCCGCGAGCGGAGCCTAGAAGTTCGCCGATGTTGTGGTTTGATATCCGGTGAGATTGCCGCCTTGAGTCGCCTCAGCGCCTTGAGCTTTCCTGGTCGATAGCAACAGCGTCGCGACTGCTGCCCCGAACAGGACGAGCAAGCTCCACGCGCCGAACGCGTAGACCAAGCCAATCGGCATGAGGACAGCAAGAATGAGAAACAGAACCCTGAGCATGGGGCTCAGTTTGCGCCCCTAAGACCATCTTGCGCCGTGAAGAAGTGGACGCGCGGCAGAGAAAGTGGCCGAACTGATGAGGGAACGGGGCGGAAGGCCGGTCCGGCTTCGTTCTGCCAGTCACAGTCGACCTCAGCAGACCGGCACGGGCATCCCCAGCGCTGCCGCTCAACTATAGCGGACGACGTTGTAGCCTTCATCCGCCGTTGGCGCGACGAAGTAACTGGTAATTTGGTCGAATTCCTCATCTGTCGTTTCGAAGGGGTGTTCTCCCGAGAGGTTCCGAGCACGCAGGCGCGCCTTGCAGACCTCATCGGGCGCATCCAGGTAGTGCAGGCAATGGGCTGCCCCAGCTCTCTCAAAAACGCTGCGAGCCCAAGCTCTGGTCTTGACAGTGTTCGAGGGGAAATCGAGCACGACCGACGTGCCAGCTGCAAGCAGCGCCTCGATGTGGCCGGCCATCGCTTCACGCAACCTGCCGGCACAGCGCACGTAGTCTTCGATACCATCAATCTCGTTCGGGTACAGACGTGCGAGCCAATCGTCCTCACTGATGAGAACCGTCTTCGGTTCCGTCGCGAGTCGCTGGGTCAACGTTGACTTCCCAGCTCCAATCTTCCCGCAGACCATATGAAGCACCGCGGGCACCGAAAGGGCCGTTCTGGTCCGCGTCGCATCGAGTTCGCTCATTCCAATCTCCTGTCGCACTGAAAGCCCCGGGAGACAGAAAAAAACCGCCTCACGGGGCGGGTTGCTTATGGCTACTCAGGCCGCGCGCTAACCCACCATCCTTTGGATGGTGCGAATAATCGACGTGGCGTGCGAGCGAGCCATGGCGAGTAAGGATAGCCGTTGCCGGTGGTCTTGGCAAACCGAGCACGGCTGCTGCCTACAGCATGCCAGTCACGCGGAGATTTCGGTTCGACGGTCCGCTCTTGCTCGACCGCCCGAGGGGAGTGACGCGGGCAGCTGAACCATGATGGCGCTCGGCTCGGTTCAAGTGTTTGGTGACACTTCCACTTTGGCACATCGATGCCGGTTCGGGCGGGGGCGTCCATCCCATTGGCCTTGGCCGACTGGAGCCTGTCAGCCATTCGCTGCGTCCATCTTAGTTACTGAACGACGGACAGTTCAACACTCTCGCATCCCGCTGCAAAATCGCTTGCCCGCGCTTTGCGCAACCTTCCAAGAAAAGAAGGGCTCCGGCCTTGCAGGTGCCGGAAGCAGATGTATAGGACCCGTCGGCATCGATGAACACAAGGCCCCATGCGCCGTCATCGGGTTCGCCGACTGCAGGGTACTCTCGACCGTACTTCTCCAGATAGAAGCTCCCGGCGTACCCGTGCGCGTCGCACACCAGCTCCCAATCCCCAGGCATCAGCAACCCTAGGTCCAGATGCTGACTTGTCTGCCCATGTGAAAGGCGGCCGAGAAAGCGGTACTCGGAAATCGAGCTTGGCCGCCCCAACCCATGCCAGGTCGCAGCGAAAACGACGAGACCTACGAACATCAGCACGACATCAGGGAACCCAGAAAAAGCGCGCAGATGGCCAAGTCCTGCGGCACGAACGCTATGACCCCCTGCCCCAGATCGACGCTGCGGCGATCGTGGAGAACAAGCGATTGAGCCACGCGCTGCAGGCCGCGCAACTGCTGCAGGCGCAGCGCGACTGCCGCAGGAAAACGCCTTCGCACACCAAGCAGGGACAACCGCCCTACCCTCGCAAAGCGCAGCCTGGCACGAAGTCGACGTGCGGGCGTTGTACGTCATGAAGCCCGCAAAAGCGCAGGAGGGCCGATGCGGGCACTGCAAGGGTGCCCCACAGCGCGCGACGCCGCACGCCTCCGAAGACATGCGGTTCGGTCTTACAAGCCAGCCCCGCATGCGTCTCAGAATGGCTGGCAACAACTCAGAGGACATTCCATGAAAACCATTGCCTCCCTCGCGATCGCCATCGGAACGGCCTTGTCGCTCAGCGCATGCGACGTGAAGAAAACCGCAGACGGGAACGTCACGATGCCGAAGTACGAAAAAACGCAGTCCGGCGACGTGACACTTCCCAAATACGACGTGACGACTCCCGACGTGAAGGTGACCAAGGAGGAGAAGGTCGTCACGGTCCCCACGGTGAAGACAGAGGAGAAGGTGATCGAGGTACCGAAGGTCTCGGTCACGCCTGCCAAGGACAAGTAAGCGCCGCGCTCGTCATGTCAATTTCTCAACGCCGGTCTTTTCTCTGCACCGCAGCCTGCTTCGTCGCAAGTGCGGCGGCCGCCACGCCTTGGCGGTCCGAAGCCGCCACAGTCACCCCGTCGAACCTCGCAAGTGCTGCGGCGGGGCCGCCCGCCCTCGACCGGCTCAATGCGGCCAGCGACACGCCGCTGCTGGCACAGGGCTCGCGGGGCGCCGCCGTCATGCGCGCGCAGATCCTGCTCGACCGCGCCTGGTTCTCGCCCGGCGAGATCGATGGTGGCTATGGCGCCAACATGCGCCGCGTCGTGGCGGCCTACCAGAGGTCCGCCGGCCTGGCCGAGAACGGCAAGGTCGACGCCGCGACCTGGGCGGCGCTGCGGGCCGACAACAGCGCGCCACTGTTCACCACCTATGTCCTGACCGAAAAGGACGTGGCGGGTCCCTACGCCCCCACGCCCAAGGAGATGGGAGACCGCGCCAGGCTCACGTCGATGGGCTACGAGAACCTGCGGGAAGCCCTCTCGGAGAAGCACCACATGTCGCCGAAAGCACTGGCCGACCTGAACCGCACAGCGAAGTTCCAGTCGGGCGACGAGATCGTGGTCGTCAACATCACCGGCGCGGCGGATGCCAGCGTCGTCAAGGCGGCGAAGTCGATCGAGATCGCCAAGAACCAGCACATGCTGTTCGTTCTCGACGCAGCGGGCAAGCCGTTGGCCGGCTTCCCCATCAGCATCGGCGGACCGCTCGACCCACTGCCCCTCGGGCGGATGAAGATCATCAATGAGGTCAAGGACCCGACCTTCACCTACGATCCGTCGATCCTCAAGAAAGCGCCGGCCGACGCGGCGAAGGTCGACATCGCGGCCGGCCCGAACAACCCGATCGGCAACGTCTGGATGGGGCTGTCCAAGCCGCACTGGGGCATCCATGGCACGCCGGCGCCCGATCGCGTCGGACACGAGGAGACGAATGGCTGCATCCACATGACCAACTGGGACGCGGCGCGCCTGTCACAGCTCGCAAAAGCGGGCTTCGCAGTCGAGGTCAAGGCCTGACAGGGAGGCCGGCATGCCGTTGTCGCGACCTGCGCTGGCGATGGCTGCGGCCTTTCTGACGGCATGGGGCGGCTCGATGGCGCAATCCGGCATCGCGAGCGCCGGGCCGGCGCTGCTCGCGGCCCGACCCTTGCAGTTCCCGGTCGACGGCATCCGCCCCGAGACCATGCGTGACACCTTCGAAGATGGCCGGCCAGGCCATCGCCACGAGGCGCTCGACATCATGGCCCCGCGCGGCACCCCGGTGCGTGCCGTGGACGACGGCCAACTGGTCAAGCTCTTCGACAGCAAGCCGGGCGGGCTCACCATCTACCAGTTCGACCCGGCCGGGCAGCTGGCCTACTACTACGCGCATCTCGACCGCTACGCCGAGGGCTTGCACGAAGGCATGCAGCTGCAGCGGGGCCAGCTGATCGGCTACGTCGGCACGACCGGCAACGCGGCCAGCGATGCGCCGCACCTGCATTTCGCGGTCTTCCTCCTCGGGCCGGAAAGGCAGTGGTGGAAGGGCGAAGCGCTGAATCCGCTCGACGCCCTGCGGAGCACCGCTCGAGCACCGCCTCGATGACCCTCTCCAGAGACTGCCGGGCCGAGCAAGTCGGCCAGTGGCTGGAGCGTCTGCAGCGTCTCGCGGCCAATCGCACTGGCTGTTCGCTTCTCCGATGAATCGAAGCGACGCGGCCGACGCGAGTCGGCCGTCCTCTCCGTGGTCGCGCCTCATCCGGCCCTGCAAGCGGACACTGGCCGGTTTTCCAGGAGCCTCATACTCGCGTGGCGAGTCAACACGCTTCTCCCCATTTCCAATCCAGGAACGAGGTCCCCATGTTCATCGTTACTCTGACGTACATCCGTCCGCTCGAGGAGCTGGACGCGCTGATGTCCCAGCACGTCGCCTGGTTGAAGAAGCACTACGCCAGCGGCCTCTTCATCGCGTCGGGACGGCGGGTGCCCCGCACAGGCGGCGTGATACTCGCGCGCTCAGGCAACCGACAAGAACTCGACTCCATCTTGGAGCAAGACCCTTTCGCCAAGAGCGGATGCGCTCAGGTGGACGTCATCGAATTCACACCGAGCATGACCGCACCGGGTGCAGAAGCGTTGAAGGCAATCTAGGCGGGGGCGTGCAGGTTTCGCGGCGCTTGCGACCGGCGACCCACCCCGATGCGATGAATGCGGCGCGCGTTCTCCACGAAGAGCTTCGCCTGCTCCTCGCCGCTGAATTCACGGACGCATGACGCAAAGCCGTCGAAGATGTCCTGGAACGATGCACGCAAGCCGTCCACGGGGTAGTTGCTTGCGAACATGCAGCGATCAACGCCGAACATCTCGATCACATCCAGAACTACGCTACCGAGCAGGTTCACGCCCGCCGTGACAGCATCGGCCATCACCGTTCGCGCTTCACTTGACCCATTTCTCCACGACGTCCGTCGGGATCTCGGCGCCGTGGTACTTCTTGAAGATTTCGTTGAGCTTGCCGTTGGCGTGGTTCGCCTTCACCCAGTTGTTCACCCACGCCAGAAGCTGTGCATCGTCCTTGCGCACGCCGATGCCCAGGTCATTGACGCGCAGCACGAACTTCTGCTCGAGTTGCCGGTTGGGTGCCTTCTCCTTCATGGTCTGGAAGAGCGCGTTCGACGTACCCACGAGGTCGGCCTGGCCGGTCACCACGGCCGTGATCACGCCGGCATCGTCGTCATAGCGAACGACAGTCGCGCCTTTGGCATTCTGGGTGAGGTCGGTGTCCTGTGTCGTGCTGCGGTTGACGGCAACGCTCTTGCCGGCCAGGTCGGCCATGCTCTTCACGTTGGCGCTCTTGATCCCGCCCACCAGCGAGATCTGCGGAGCGTACGGGATCGAGTAGTCGATCACCTTGGCACGCTCGGGGGTCCAAGCCAGCGTGGAAATGATGATGTCCGCCTTGCCGGTCTGCAGGTTGGGGATGCGCGTGGCGCCAACGGTCGGCACCACTTCGAGGGCGACGCCGAGGTCCTTCGCCAGCAGCACGGCGACGTCGTAGTCGGAGCCGGTCGGCTTCATGTTCGCGTCGGTCATGCCCGAAGGCGGCACCGCCAAGTCAACCGACACACGGATCTTCTTGTCCGCGCGGATCTTGTCGAGCGTATCCGCCTGTGCGCCAAAGGCGACGGCGGACAAGGCAGCCAGCATCAGTGCGCGGCGGAACAGGTGCTTGAGGGTCATGATGTCTCCTGTGGTTGTGGGGGGAAGAACTCTCAAAGGCCGGTCCCGAGGAACTCCTGCAGTTCCTGTGTCTGCGGCCGGTCGAACATCTCGCGGCCGCCTTGCTCCCAGACGCGACCCTTGTGCATGAACAGGGTCGTGTCGGCGACGTTGCGAGCGAAGGCCATTTCATGGGTGACCAGAACCATGGTCATGCCTCCGGCGGCGAGATCGGCCATCACCTTGAGGACCTCGCCCGTGAGTTGTGGGTCCAGCGCCGACGTTACTTCGTCGAACAGCATCACCTGGGGCTCCATCGCGAGTGATCGTGCGATGGCCACACGCTGCTGCTGCCCGCCAGAAAGCTGCTCCGGGTAGCTCTTCGCCTTGTCAGACAGGCCGACCTGCGCAAGGACGCGCTCGGTCAGTTCCTTCGCTTCGTCGCGTGTCTTGCCTTTGCTGTGACGCGGCGCCAGCGCGATGTTCTCCGCCGCCGTCAAGTGCGGGAACAGGTTGTAGCTCTGGAAGACAATGCCCACATCTCGGCGCAGTTGGCGCAGGTCGAGCTTGGGATCGCTCACCTCGTGCCCGGCCACCTGGATGCGGCCCTGATCGATGCGCTCGAGCCGGTCGATGCAGCGCAACGCCGTGCTCTTGCCCGAGCCGCTGCGTCCGATGATGGCGAACACCTCGCCCTTGTTCACACTGAAGCTCACGCCATCCAGCACCTTCAGGGCGCCGAAGCTCTTGTGGACGTTCTCGAGCAGGATGATGCTCATGCCGGGGCGACCTCCACGCGATGGGCGACCAGCAGACGACGTTCGAGCTGCCGGCTCCACCACGACAATGGGAAACAAAGCATGAAGTACAGACCGGCAACGAGCATGTAGACCACGAACGGCTCGAAGAGCGAGTTGTTGACGACTTGTCCGGCGCGGGCCAGCTCGACGAAGCCGACCACCGAGGCGAGGGATGTGTTCTTGACGATCTGCACCATGAAGCCCACCGTGGGAGGCGTCGCAATGCGCAAGGCCTGCGGCAGGACCACCAGTCCCATGCGCTGCACCCTTGAAAGTGCAAGGCACTCGGCGGCTTCCCACTGCGTGCGGGGCACGGCCTGGATGCAGCCGCGCCAGATCTCGCCGATGTACGCGCTGACGTAGATCGTCATGGAGATTCCGGCCGCCACCAACGCGGACAGGCTCAGGCCGATGATGCTCAGGCCGAAATACGCGAGGAACATCAGGATCAGAAGTGGCGTGCCTTGCACCAGTTGCACGTAGGCCATCGAGAGCCAACGCACCGGGCGGACCGGCGAGACGCGGCACAGGGCCACGATGAACCCGAGGAATCCGCCACCGACGAAGGCGATCAGCGAAAGCACCAGGGTCCATTTTGCGCCTTGCAGCAGGAAAACGAGGTGATTGGCGTTGAACGCGCTGCTCACAGTGGCGTTCCCAGCTTGCGGCGGCGGGTGAAAAGCGCCTGCCCGGCGGCCCAGAACGCGCCGCGCATCAGCATGGACAGCACGAGGTAGAACACCGCGACCACGGCGTACGTTTCGAACGATCGGAAGGTATCGGACTGCACCCGGTTCGCAATGGCCGTCAGCTCTTCCGCCGAGATCTGCGACGTGATGGAGGTTGCCAGCATCAGAAGCACGAACTGGCTGGTGAGTGCGGGATAGACGCGCTCCATCGCCGGACGCAGGATCACGTGCCAGTAGACCTGTGCACGCGAGAGCGCGAGACACTCGGCAGCCTCGATCTGGCTCCTGTGGATCGACTCGATGCCCGCGCGCATGATTTCGGCGGTATAGGCACCGATGTTGATGACCATCGCCAGTACCGCGGCAACGAAGGCTGGCACCTTCAGGCCGATGCTCGCCAAGCCGAAGTACACGAGGAAAATCTGCACCAGTAGCGGCGTATTGCGTATCGCCTCGACGTAGATCGCGCACGCTCGCGCCATCAGGCGGTTGTGGCTGCCACGGCCGATGGCGCACAGCGTACCGATGAACAGGCCCAGCAGTGTCGCGGCCACCGACAGCTTGATCGTGAGCCACGCGCCGTGGACGAACAGCGGCCATTGCGCCAGGACGCTGGTGAAGTCGAACTTGTAGGTCACCGCTCGACCATTTCGTGGAGATAGGGAATGGACGCCTGCGCGCCGGACCGCGTGACGCAGATCGTTGCGGCCTGAATGCCACGCATGACGGCAGCGTCCATGGACGCCCCCGCGGCGCGTGCCGCGCACATCGCGCCGATGAACGTGTCACCGGCTGCAGTGGTATCCACCACCTGAACTTCCATCGCGGGGAAGTGACGACAGCCGCCGTCGTCGGCGAGCACTACGCCCTGACTGCCCAGTGTCACGATCGCCGTCGAAGGTCCGCGCTTGCGAATCGCCGACGCAGCGATTGCCGCGTTCGCGGGGTCGGTCACCGGCAGGTCGGCGAGCTCGCCAGCCTCGATCTCGTTCATGACGATGATGTCGACCAGCGACCAAAGTTCGTCGGGCAGTTGGCAGACAGGCGCCGGGTTCATCACCACGACCGCCCCCTGTGCATGCATGCACTTGGCAGCCATCACGACCTCGCCCATCGGGACTTCGCATTGCAGCAGCAGGAACTGGCCTGCAAGCGCCTCGGGGCCTGCCTTCAGCAACTCGTTGGCGCCGGGTACGAGCGTGATGCGGTTCTCGCCCTCGGCGTCGACCATCACGACGGCCACGCCCGTGCTGCCTGGGACAGTGCGGACGTTGGTGACATCGACTCCGTCGGAAGCGAGCGCATCGCGCAAGGCATCGCCAAAGTCGTCTTCGCCGACGCATCCCACCATCGCCACCCTGGCGCCTTGCCGGGCGCAAGCCACCGCCTGGTTCGCGCCTTTTCCACCGGGGTTCGTGAGAAAGCCGAGCCCGCGCATCGTCTCGCCGGCCCGTGGTGCACGCGCCACGCGGACCATCAGGTCCATGTTCAGACTTCCGAAGACGACGATGGAAGCGACCACTCAGGGCACCCGTTGGGTGGCGTGCGGCTTGCTTCGCCGCTGTGTGCCCATGTCGGCCGCGTTCTCGCGCAGGTTCGCGCCGATCTCGAAGTGCTCGGCGAGCAGCGCATCCGCTTCGGACGCGTTCTTGCGCCGGATCGCCAGCATGATGGCCTCGTGATGGTCAACGAGATACGCGTCGACGCCCGGCACGCTGGCAATGACCCGCCTGCGTTCCGTATGCGATTGCTGCAGCAGCTTGGCGACGGCCGCGTAAACACTGGAGAGTGCCGGCGAGTGCGCCGCGTCCACGATCAACGTGTGGAAGTAAAAATCCGCCGCCCCGCCCTTGACCGGGTCGCCGATGGTTTCCTTGATGGCCTGCACGGCTTGCGTGAGTTTGTCCAGGTCCTGCGTGAGGGCACGCGAACACGCCAAGCGGATCGCCTGCCGCTCGATCGCAATGCGCGCCTGCATCACGTCGTCCACGGCTCCCGCTTGCTGGGCCAGGACGAGGCCGAAGTAGTCGGAGAGTGCCGTGAAGTTCGGCTCGCGCACCACAGTGCCGAAGCCGCGCTTGATCTCCAGCGCGCCCAGCGTGGCCAGCGCGCGCAACGCCTCCCGGATCACCGGCCGGCTCACTCCGAGCGCGCTCGCGAGGTCGCGTTCCGGCAGGAGCCGATCGCCGGTCTTCAGTTGACCGGTCACCAGTTGTTCGCGCAGGAACGACACGACGCGGTCATAGCCGTCTTCACTGCCGTCGGACTGCTGGACGATCTTGACCGGCTTGTTCATCGCGCGATCCGTTCAGGGGAAACGCCGACCTTCGACCAACGCCCTTGCCGCTTCGCGCTCCAGATCGCCGAGCTTGTCGACGCGGCGGCGGAAGTGCTCTTCCGTGCTGAACTCGGATGCCAGGAACGTCTCGATCACATCGCGCGCCACCTGCGGCCCGATGATCCACGCACCGATGCACAGCACATTGACGTCGTCGTGCTCGACGGCCTGGCGAGCCACGAAAGTGTCGTGGCACACCGCCGCACGAATCCCGGGGATCTTGTTGGCAGCGATGCAAGCGCCTGCGCCCGTGCCGCAGACGAGGATGACCCGTCTGACCTTGCCCTCCTGGATAAGGGAGATGGCCTTTCGAGTGACATCCGGAAAATCGACTGGCGAGTCCGAAGTCGCGCCGACATCGATGACTTGATCGCAATGCTGCGCAAGGACGTTCGAGACAAAGGCCTTCAGGAGGAACCCGGCGTGGTCGTTCGCCAAGCCGATTGCCGGCCAGCGTGGAACCTCGTTCGCGTGCGGTGAGCGTGATTCGTCTCTGGACATGTTGCTGCCTTACCGTGGTATGACCAAGGATAGACCAGGGCGGCGAGACTCGTCGATAGGGGTTCTTCCCCCCTTGGTCAGGACGTCCCCCTGCCCTCGTCCACCATCGCTTCTTCTCCACCCACGTCCCCCATGTCGGCGCTCGCATGCCCATGGGCGAGAAGGACGGCTTGATCCCCAATGCCGCGACGCGAGCGTCGCCGAGTTCCTGCGCGAGCCGCGCGTTCAAGTCAGGTCCGATATCGGGCACATCGCCGCGATCGAAGCGCCCACCGAAGTGGCTCGACGGGTCATCTCATTTCTCGAGTCCCAGACCGCGGCATCCGGTTTCGGCGCGAATCGCGCCGCCGACCGTGGGCGGTCGGGGACTCACGGCGCCGGCTTCGCCGAGAACGCCGCGACATCGCCTGGCTTGCGCAGCATCTTGTCGACGTCCGCGGCGTGCAACTCCTCGGCGTGGATCATCTGGCGCGCGAACTCCTCCAGTGCCACGGAACGGCCTTCCACCTGCGACAGGAGCTCGCGATACAGGGCCAGTGCACGCGCCTCGGTGTCGAGCGATTCGCGCAGCATGGCCGCGATGTCGTGCTGGTGCGAATCGAGCAGCGATCCGATGGCGAGCGAGGGGTACTCGCCGAGCGTGGTGATCCACTCGCCGACCTGCTGCGCATGCAGCAGCGATTCGTTGGCCTGTTCGCGCAGCCACGAGACGATGGGAATCCGGCCGAATCCGAACACCAGGAAGGAGTAGTGGGTGTAGCGCACCACGCCGGCCAACTCGGCTTCGAGCAGCCGGTTGAGCACGGAGACGACCTTCGCTTGATCGAGCTTTTCCATGTCAGTGCCCGTGGAGGGTGGGGATGAGAAATTATGCGCCTCGCCCCCGCGAGGCCGCATTGGCGGCGGCCTTTGCCGGCCGCCAAGGAGACCCTCCCTGCCGAGGGGATTTCCGCGTTTCAAGATTGGATCCCCTCACGGTCTTGGGAAGCGCGTCCCGCCCCTCTCGCGGCGGCGTCCTACCGACACTGGTGGCCCGCCGGTTGCCAAAGGCGGACATTCGGGGCGCAGACTCCGTCGAGCCGTCGTTCCCTCCCAAGACCACAAGACACGTCGCAAGCCACATGAACGCCCTGCGAAATCGCACGAAAGCCATACTCTGGACGCTCGTCCTGTCGGTCGCCGCGACCACACTTGTGCTCGCCTTCACCGGCGGTGAAAAGAAGCTCGACGAGCAGGTAAGGCGTGAATACGCGCTGCACGACGCACAGTACCAGCGCGCTCTCGGCGTCATGCTCGGACCGCCCATCACGGAGGGCAATCGATTCGAGGCGCTGCACAACGGCGACCGGATCTTCCCTCCCATGCTGGCGGCCATTCGGAGCGCCCGACAGAGCATCACTTTCGAAACCTACATCTACTGGTCGGGCGACATCGGGCGCGCGTTCGCCGATGCCTTGTCCGAGCGGTCGCGAGCCGGCGTCAAGGTGCACGTGCTCCTCGACTGGGTGGGCAGCGCGAAGGTGAACGAGGAGTTCGTGAAGGAGATGGAGGACGCGGGCGTACAGATCCGCAAGTTCCACAAGCCAAACTGGTACGACATCACCCGCATGAACAACCGCACCCACCGCAAGCTGCTGGTGGTCGATGGCCGTGTCGGCTTCACCGGCGGCGTCGGCATCGCCCCCGCCTGGACAGGCGATGCCCAGGACCCGGAGCACTGGCGCGATTCCCACTTCAAGGTCGAAGGGCCCGTCGTCGCCCAGATGCAGGCCGTGTTCATGGACAACTGGATCAAGGTTTCGGGCGACGTGCTGCACGGGGAACGGTACTTTCCGCCGATCGCCAGCATGGGCAGCGGTCGGGCCCAGATGTTCAGCAGCTCTCCCTCCGGGGGGAGCGAGAGCATGCACCTGATGTACCTGCTGTCCATCGCCGCGGCGACGAAGAGCATCGATCTCGCCAGCGCCTACTTCGTGCCGGACGACCTGACTGTCGGAGCCCTCGTCGCCGCCATGCAGCGTGGCGTGCGGGTGCGGATCATCACGCCGGGCCCGATCATCGATTCCAAGACCGTTCGCGGGGCGTCGCGTGCCGCTTGGGGCCCGCTGCTCGAAGCTGGCGCAGAGATCAGCGAATACCAGCCGACGATGTTCCATTGCAAGGTCTTCACGGTCGACGGGTTGTTGGTCTCGGTCGGCTCGACGAACTTCGACAACCGCTCGTTCCGTCTCAACGACGAGGCGAACCTCAATATCTACGATGAAGCGTTCGCATCCATGCAAAGGATCCAGTTCGAGGCGGATCTGAAGCAGTCGAAACGCATCACTTTCGAAGAATGGCGCGAGCGCCCCATGTCCGAGAAAGCCCTGGAACACCTGGCCTCGCTGCTGTCCGCGCAACTTTGAAGACCCAGGACGCGATGGCGGGCCAGGAAGTCCGTTCGCGTGCGGCCTGCTTCACGTTGCGAAGGAGGTCGTGGTTTCGCGGTACGCCGCCATGGGCTTTCAGACGATTGCACGCAGTTCCGCCGGAGGCTTTTCTTCCGCGCGTTGCGAAAGCGGGTGATCCTCGCCTCCTCGCCTCCTCGGCGCGTTCGCACGGTCGAAACCCCACGTCCCGTGACGCCGATGCGAAGAAGTTGACCTCGGAACCTGCAGCGATCTCGCCCGAACTGCGGGCGGATCGCGCCGCCTCACCGACCCCGACGCGCGCGATCGCCTGGTCGCCGAGATCGGCGCGCGCCCCATCAGAACGCGACGTTCGCACCCCCCTTGAGCTGAAGGATCTCCCGCGCGTCAGCCGGCGTCGCCACGGTGAGCGAGAGGCCTTCGAGGATGCCGCGGACGCGTCGGACCTGGTCGGCATTGGTGCGCGCGAGTTCGCCGGGGCCGTCCCACAGCGAATCTTCCAGGCCCACGCGCACATGCCCACCCATGGCCGCGGCCTGGGCGCCGATGCTCATCTGGTTGCGCCCGGCGGGGAGCACCGACCATTGGTAGGCGTCGCCGAACAGGCGGTCCGCAGTGCGCCGCATGTGCAGCACGTCTTCCGGGTGCGCGCCGATGCCGCCGAGGATGCCGAACACCGACTGGATCAGGAACGGCGGCTTGATCAGCCCGCGGTCGATGAAGTGCGCCGCCGTGTAGAGGTGGCCGATGTCGTAGCACTCGATCTCGAAGCGCGTGCCGTTGTCGCTGCACGATTGCAGGATGTGCGCAATGTCGCTGAAGGTGTTCTTGAAGATGCGGTCGTGGCTGCCCGCCAGGTAGGGCTCTTCCCAGGCGTGCTTGAACGCCTTGAACCGCCCGAGCATCGGGTACAGGCCGAAGTTCATCGAGCCCATGTTCAGCGAGGCCACTTCGGGGCTGAACTCATGCGCCGGGCGCAGCCGGTCTTCCAGCGTCATCGTCGGCGCGCCGCCGGTGGTCAGGTTGACGACCACGTCGCTGGCCGCCTTGATGCGCGGCAGGAACTGCCTGAACAACGCCGGGTCCTGAGACGGGCTGCCGTCGACCGGGTTGCGCGCATGCAGGTGCACGATCGCCGCGCCGGCTTCGGCGGCGCCGATGGCGGCCTGCGCGATCTCCTCGGGCGTGATCGGCAGGTAGGGCGACATCGACGGCGTGTGGATCGCGCCGGTGACGGCGCAGGTGATGATGACTTTGCGTGCCATGGGGTGTCTCTCCGGGGTGAAACGGTTCAGCTCAGCGATTCGAGATTTCCGCCAACGCTCAGGCGCTCGCCGCTCACGTAGCGCCCGGCCGGGCCGGCGAGGTAGAGCGCGGCCTGCGCGATGTCGTCCGCCTGCACCATCACGCGCATCGACACGCGCGAGACGGCGCGCTGGCGCTGCTCGTCGAGGCTGATGCCGTTGGCCTGCGCCTTGGCGGCGAGCACGCGGTCCTGGCGATCGCCGGCGACCACGCCGGGCAGGATCGCGTTGACACGGATCTGGTCCGGGCCGAGCTCCATCGCGAGCGTCTCGGTGAGCCCGACGATGCCGAACTTGCTGGCCGAGTACGGCGTGCGCAGCGGGAAGCCGAGTTTTCCCGCCGCCGACGACAGGTTGATGATCGCGCCGCCGCCAGCCGCGCGCAGCAGCGGCACGGCGCGGCGCGTGACGAGGAAGGCGCCGGTCAGGTTGATGGCGATCGCGCGCTCCCAGTCCTGCGGCTCGATCGTCTCGATGCCGCCGGTGGGCCCTGCGATGCCGGCGTTGTTGACGAGGATGTCGAGCGCGCCACCGAAGCGCTCGGCCAGCCCGGTGAACATCGTGTCGACTTCATCGCGCCGCGACACGTCGCAGTGCAGCACGCCCCAGTCCGGGTGCGCCTGCCGCGTGCGTTCGAGCGCCGCGGCATCGACATCGCAGACGACGACGCGGGCGCCCGCGGCATCGAAGGCGCTGGCGATCGCCAACCCGATGCCGGCGGCGCCGGCGGTGACGAGGGCGCGTCGATCGGCCAGCGTGGCGGTCATGGGGCAGCTCCTTCCTGGGTCTGGTGCTTGGCGAGTTCGGGACGGTCGAATGCCATGGGGCCTCCCTGGTTCAGGTCATCAGCCAGCCGCCCGCGACGTCGACCACCTGGCCGGTCACGAACGCAGCGTCCGGGGACGTGAGGTAGCAGCACAGGTCGGCGACCTCGGACGGCTCGCCCAGGCGGCGCAGCGGCGTCACGTCGACCACCGCGTTGTTCGCCGCGTCGGACACCGTGCGCACCAGCGGCGTGGCGATGCGGCCCGGCGCCATTGCGTTGACCGTGATCCCGTGCGGCCCGAGCTCGCCGGCGAGGTGGCGGGTGAAGCCGATCAGCGCCGCCTTCGTCGCGCTGTAGTGGCAGGCCACGATGTCGCCGAGGTAGGCCTTGCCGGCCACCGACGACATGGAGACGATGCGTCCGTAGCGCCGGGCGATCATGCCGCCGGTCAGCAGGCGCGAGAAGTTGAACGCGCCGGTGAGGTTCACGCCGACGACGCGTTGCCACTCGGCCGGGTCCATGCGGTGGATCGGCGCGGGCTTTCCGTCGTGCTTGGGCGAGATGCCCGCGTTGTTGATCAGGATGTCGACAGGGCCGAGCGCCGATTCGATCTCGCGCTGGGCCTGCTCGCAGTTCGTGTAGTCGGCCACGTCGGCCGCCGCAAAATGCACGCGGTGGCCCTTTGCGCGCCATTCGGCGGCCAGCCGTTCGCCGGCGTCGCCGTTGAAATCGACGATGCCGACCGATGCGCCTTCGGCCACATAGCGTTCGACGATGGCCGCGCCGATGCCGCCACTCCCACCCGTCACGAGGACGACCCGATCAGCGTGCCGCATTCGATCTACTCCTTGACCGTCAGCATGATCTTGCCGATGTGCTTGCTGCTTTCCATCAGCAGGTGCGCCTCGGTCGCGCGTGCGAGCGGGAACACCGCGTGGATGACCGGCAGGCAGCGGCCCTGTGCGAGCACCGGCCACACCTGCGCGCGCAGCCGCTCCACGATCGCCGCCTTCTGTTCGGCGGTGCGCGCACGCAGCGTCGAGCCGGTGAGCGTCAGCCGCCTCAGCATCACCGGGGTCGCGTCGAACTCGAACTTGCTGCCTTCGAGGAAGGCCAGCTGCAGCAGGCAGCCCTCGAGCGCCAGGCTCGCGATGTTGCGCACGATGTAGGGCGCGCCGACCATGTCGACGATCACGTCGACACCGCGGCCGTCGGTCTCCTGTGCGACGACCGCGGCGAAATCCTCTTCGCGGTAGTTGATCGCGCGGCGCGCACCCGCTGCCACGCAGGCGGCCGCCTTCTCGGCATTGCCAACGGTCGCGTAGACCGTGGCGCCGAACTCGCGTGCGAGCTGGATCGCCGTGAGGCCGATGCCGCTCGACCCGCCATGCACCAGCACCGATTGCCCCGACGCCAGGCGCGCGCGGTCGAACAGGTTAGCCCAGACCGTCAGGTAGGTCTCGGGCAGGGCGGCGGCCTGCAGCAGGCTCAAGCCCTCGGGCACCGGCAGGCAATGCCGCGCATCGGTCAGGCAGAACTCCGCATAGCCGCCGCCCGGGGTCAGCGCGCAGACAGGGTCGCCCACCCGCCAGCTGTCGACGCCGCTGCCCACCGCGGCGATCACGCCGGCCACCTCGAGCCCGAGATGCGGCGAGGCGCCCTTCGGCGGCGGGTAGTTGCCGGAGCGCTGCAGCACGTCGGGCCGATTGACGCCGGCCACGTGCACCTCGATCAGCACCTCGCCGGGGCCGGGGGCCGGACGCTCGTCGTCGACCAATTGCATCACGTCGGCATTGCCGCCGGCTCCATGCGCTATGCGTTTCATTTGCGTCGCTCCTGTTGGGTTTCTGAATCGGTCCGCCCGACGCGCCGCAGGCTCTCGCGCTGAACCAGGGTGGTCTGCAATGCCGCGGGTTCGCCGGTGGAACGCCCCTCGATCAGATCGACGATGCGTCGCGCCGACAGGCGTCCGATCTCCGAGGTGGGCACGTGCACGGTGGTCAGCCTCGGCTCCACCAGGCTGGCCAGCTCGATGTCGTCGGAGCCGGTGATCGAAAGATCGTCGGGGACGCGGATGCCTCGATCGCGGCATTCGCCGATCGCGCCGACCGCCTGGATGTCAGTGCCGCAGATCAACGCGGTCGGCCGGTCGTCGGTTCGACACAGTTGGGCAACGGCGTCGCGCCCCCCTTCGAAGGTAAAGGGCCCCTCGACGATCCAGTCGTTGCGCAACGGGAGCCCGTGCGCACTCAGCGCAGCGCGCGTGCCCTGGATGCGAGCGCGCACGCGCTCGTTGCTCGCCGCGATGCCGGGGCACAGCGCGATCCGGGTGTGGCCTTGCTCGACAACGAGGCTGGCCATGCGCTGCGCCGCGTCGAGATACGAGAAACCCACGCACTGCCCGGCCCGGGCGTCGTCGACGGCCCAGCTCAGCACGTACGGCAGCTGGTACTGCCGCTGCAGGTCGTAGACCGCATCCGCGTGATCGGTGCCGACCAGCACGATGCCGTCGACTCCGCGCTCGACGATCCGGCGAAGCAGGTCGGCCTCCCGCTCGGGCTCGTAGTCATGGCTGGCGACGATCAGGTGGTAGCCCAGGGCCCACAGCGTCTGCTGCAAGGCCTGGATCGAGACGGCGAAGATCGGATTGTCGAGGGTCGGGTAGATCGCGGCGATGGTCTTCGTGCGCCGCGACGCGAGCGCCTGGGCCGCGCCGTTGCGCACATAGCCCAGTTGAGCGACCGCGCGCTGCACACGCTCGAGCGTGTCGGACCGGACCTCATCAGGCATCGACAGCGAGCGCGAGGCGCTGCCCAGGGAGACGCCCGCCAGACGGGCGACGTCTTCGAGCGTGGCGCGTTTCTTGGTCATCGTGTGGCCTTGCGGTTCATCGCGGCCGGTCCGCGAGGATCAGATCGGCGCCCTTCTCGGCCACCATCATCACCGCCGCCTGGATGTTGCCCGAGACCATCTTCGGAATCACGGACGCATCGACGACGCGCAGGCCGTGCAGGCCGTTGACGCGCAGCCGTGCATCGACCACCGCACCGGCATCGCTGCCCATGCGGCAGGTACCGACCGGATGGTAGATGGTCTGGCCGTTGCGGCGCGCGAAGTCCAGCCACGCGGCATCGTCCTGCGCGGCGTCGCCGGGGCTCATCTCGTGCGCGACATAGGGGCGCATCGCGGGGCGGCCGACGATGCGGCGCGCGATCTTCATCGCTTCCACCATGCAATCCTGGTCGACCGGGCTGGCCAGGAAGTTCGGCCGGATCGCCGGCGCGGCCTGCGGGTCGGGCGATCTCGCGTGGACGCTGCCGACCGATTCGGGCCGCAGCTGCGTCACGCCGATGGTCATTCCCGGCGCCCGATCCAGGATGCGCTCGGCGGCGTTGGCATAGCTTGCGTGCATGAAGAAATACTGCGCGTCGGGCCGATCCATCTCGGCCCGGGTCTTCACGAAGCCATGGACCAGGCCGGTCCCCAGGGTGAGGATCCCGCGATGCTGCGTGTAGTAGCGCGCCACCTGCTGCATCAGCCGCCAGCCGCGCGACATCTCGTTCAGCGTGACGGCGTCGCGCACGCGCCAGTTCATGCGGGTCGCGTAGTGGTCGACGTAGTTTTCGCCGACGCCCGGCGCGTCGAGGCGCATGGGAATGCCGAGCGGGCCCAGCACGTCGGCACGGCCGATGCCGGACAGCTCCAGCAACTGCGGCGACTGGAAAGCGCCGGCGCACAAGACCACCTCGAGCCTGGCCTGCGCCGAGAGCGTTTCGTGGCCTCGACGGTAGACCACGCCGACGCACCTGCCGCCGTCGAAGCTCAACCGTTGCACCTGCGCGTCGGTCACCACGACGAGGTTGGGACGCCGCCGCGCCGGCGCGAGGTAGGCATCGTAGGCACTCCAGCGCCGACCCTCGCGCTGGTTGACCTGGTAGTAGCCGAAGCCCTCTTGCTCGGGTCCGTTGTAGTCGTCGTTCAGCCGCTGCCCATCCTCGGCTGCCGCGTCGAGAAAGCCTTGCGCGATCGGAAAGCGTTCGCGCACTTGTTCGAGGCTCAGCGGACCGTCCCTGCCCCGGGCCGCGCCGCCGCCGCCGTAGCCTTCGAGCTTGCGGAAGTACGGCTCGACCTCACGATGGCCCCAACCTGCAGCGCCCGCGCCTTCCCACGCGTCGTAGTCCGCGGGCTGGCCGCGCACGTAGATCATGCCGTTGATCAGGGTCGAGCCGCCCAGCCCCTTGCCGCGCGGGACCGAGATGATGCGGTCGTGCGTGTTGGGCTCCGGCTCGGTCTTGAACAGCCAGTTGTAGCGCGGGTTGGTCAGCAGCTTGCTGAAGCCGGCCGGGATCGAGATCCAGCGGCTGTCGGGCTCGCCGCCGGCTTCGAGCAACAGCACGCGCTGCCGTCCGTCCTGGGTCAGGCGATGGGCGAGGATGCAGCCAGCGGCACCGCCGCCGACGATCACGTAGTCGAAGGGTTCCACTCAGGGCTCCGGTTCAGTCGGGGGCGCGGGGATGGACCTTGGCCGGGGTCGCTCATCGCTCGGCGCCGGGAGGATGCCCGAGCCCGAGCATGAAGGCCGCCATGTGCGGAATCTGGCTGGCGAGCATCGGCGCGCCCTCGTGAATGCGACAGCCCCGCGCGCGCGCCTCGATCAGCAGCGCCGTTTCCGCCGGGTCCATGATGATCTCGGCCACGGTCTGGCGCGGCGTCAGCTGCGACACGTCGAGCGGCAGCGGGTCGCCGGCGCGCAAGCCGAGCGACGTGGCGTTGACCACCAGATCGTGGCCCGACGGATCGGCGCTGCCCACGGCGATCTCGAGCGTGGCGTGCCCGGCACGCAGGCGTTCGACCAGGTCCCTGGCCTTGTCGACACTGCGGTTGGCCACCGTCAGCCGGCGCACACCGCTCTGCGCCAGCGCGAAGGCGATCGCACAGGCGGCGCCGCCAGCGCCCGCGAGGTAGACGGAAGTGCCGGCCACTTCGATGCCCGCACCGCGCAGACCGTCGACGAAGGCGATCCCGTCGAGCATGCCGCCGCGCAAGCGGCCATCGGGCAGCCGATGCACGACATTGACCGCACCGATGAGACGCGCCTCGTCGCTGAGCTGATCGCAAAAGCGCAGCGCCTCGGTCTTGTGCGGCACGGTCACGACGCAACCGTCGAAGTTGCCGACGTGGCGCAACGCGTTCATCACCGTCGCGAGTCGATCGGGGCCGACGTGCATCGGCACCATCACCGCGTCGATGCCTTGGGCGCGCAACAGTGCGTTGATGCGCTGCGGTGTCTTCACGTGGTGGATCGGATCGGCCACGATCGCGAGAAGGCGTGTGCGGCCGGTGATTTCGAGGCTGGGGGGCGTCATCTCAATGGCCGAGGTAAGCCTTGCGGACGTGCGGGTTGACGAGCAGTTCCTTGCCCGTCCCGGACAAGGCGACCGCGCCATTCTCGAACACGTAGCCGCGGTCGGCGAGCTGCAGCGTATGGAACACGTTCTGCTCGACGAGCAGCACCGTCGTGCCGCGCTCGGCGACCTTGCGGACGATCTCGAACATCTGCTCCACCAGCAGCGGCGACAGGCCCAGCGACGGCTCGTCGAAGATCAGCAGGCGCGGCCCGGCCATCATGCCGCGCGCGATCGCGACCATCTGCTGCTCGCCGCCCGACAGCGAGACCGCCAGCTGCTTCAGTCGCTCCTTGACCTTCGGGAACAGCGCCAGCACTTCTTCGAGGCGCTGCGCATGCACGTCGCGTGCCGTCTTCTTGAACGAACCCATGCGCAGATTCTCTTCGACCGTCAGGAAGGGGAAGAGCTGGCGGCCCTCGGGGATCATCGTGATGCCGAGCTCGACGATCTCGTGCGGCTGCCGGCTGTTGATCGCCACGCCGTCGAGTTCGATGCTGCCGCCGGTCGCGCGCACGATGCCGCACAAGGCGCGCAGCGTCGTCGTCTTGCCCGCGCCGTTGGCGCCGACGATGGTGACGATCTCGCCGCGCTGCACATCGAACGAGATGCCGCGCAGGACTTCGCTCTTGCCGTAGCCGGCGTGCAGATCACGAACCTGCAGCATGGGTGTAGCCCTTTCCAAGGTAGGCCTGGATGACCTCGACATCGTTCGCGACTTCTGCCGGCAGGCCTTCCTTGAGGACCTTGCCGAGGTGGATGACGACGATGCGGTCGGAGAGCGCCATCGTGGCCTGCATCAGGTGTTCGATCATCAGCACCGACACGCCCGAATCACGAATGCGCCGGATCATCACGATCGCGCGCGCCACGTCGGCCGGGTTCAACCCGGCGAGGACTTCGTCGAGCAGCAGCACGCGCGGCGAGGTGGCCAGCGCGCGCGCGATCTCGAGCCGCTTCATCCCGCCCACCGTCAGGCTGCGGGCTTCGGTATCGAGCAGGGGCGTCAACTCGGTGAGCTCGGCCACCGAGCGCGCCAGCGCCTCGGCCTCGTCGCGGCTCTTGGTGCGCATGAAGGCCCCGAGCAACAGGTTCTCGAGCACCGTGAGGCCGGCGAACGGCTGGACGATCTGGAAGGTGCGCCCGACCCCGGCGCGCGCGAAGCCCTCCGGGTTGCGCGGCGCGGTCCAGTGGCCGGCAGCGTCGCGGATCGTGATCGCGCCGGCATCCGGGCGCAGGAAGCCGGAGAGCTGGTTGAAGACCGTCGTCTTGCCTGCGCCGTTCGGCCCGATCACGCCGAGGATCTCGCCCTCGTGCAAGGTCAGCGAGACCTTGTCGGTCGCCTTCAGGCCGCCGAAGCGCTTCTCGATGTTGTCGGCCTTCAGGATCGACTCGCCCTTGGTCGCGCTGGCACGGGAGGCGGCCGGCGCTGGCGCCCCACCGACGCGGCGGGGCCGCGAAAGATCGGGCAGCTTGTCGATCCAGCGCGAGACGCGTTCACCGAGTTGGCCGACCAGCCCGCGCGGGAAGAACAGCACCACCGCGACCAGCACCACGCCATAGACGAAGCCGTGGGTGCCATTGCCGAACGCGCTCAGCCAGCCGCGCGCCAGCTCCGCGATCGGCAGCACGACGACCGTGCCGAGCACCGGCCCGGCGACGGTGCCGAGCCCGCCGATCAGCGCGAACATCGCGATCTGGATCGAGAGCTCCAGCGAGAAGGCGGAGGACGGTTCGATGAAGGTGAGGTACATGCCGTGGAAGCTGCCGACCAGGCTCGTCAGGCAGGCCGAGATCACGGCCGCGGCGATCTTGACCTTCACCGGGTTGATGCCGATCGCGCGCGCTGCATCCTCGCGTTCGCGCACCGCGATCAGGTAGTAGCCGAAGCGCGAATGGCGGATCGCGCGGCAGATCCAGAGCACCACGATCAGGAAGGCGAACGCGACCAGCAGGTAGGCCCACTTCTCGCGGAAGATCATCCACTTCAGGCCGATCTGCAGCGGCACGTTGAGGCCGCCCGCCCCGTGGGTCCACGACTCTTCGTGATTCACCAGCAGCCGCGCGACCTCGAGGAACGCGATCGAGGCCAGCGAGAAGAACGGCCCGCGCAGACGCAGCGTGGGATAGGCGATCACGAGCGCGGCGAGCGCCGACACCGCGACGCCCGCGAACATGCCGACCCACGGCGAGATGCCGAACTGCAGCACCAGCAGCCCGGCCGCGTAGCTGCCGATGCCGTAGTACACGGCGTGCCCGAGCGACAGCTGCCCCGCGAAGCCGCCGACGATGTTCCAGGCCGACGCCAGCGCTGCGAAGACGCAGACCTGGATCGCGAGGTGGATGACGAACGGCGACTGCGTCGCGATCGGCAACAGCAGCAGTGCCGCGAGGGCGATGTACGCGACATAGGCGCGTGGCTGAAGTGGATGGGGGATCATGCTGCGTGATTCGTTGGAAGCCGCGTCATTCGGAGCCGCGGCCCAGGCCGAACAGGCCGGTCGGTCGCACGATCAGGATGACCAGGAAGATCACGAAGTACACGACCTCCTTCAGGTCGGGCCCGACGTAGAAGCCGGCGAGGCTGTCGATCAGCCCGATGAACATCGAGCCGATCACCGCACCCGGCAGACTGCCCATGCCGCCGAGCACCACGATCACGAACGCGGTCAGCACGAAGTACGTGCCAACCGTGGGGAACACCGGGTACTGC
The DNA here is from genome assembly GCF_030316845.1 of Variovorax davisae. Taxonomy (GTDB): domain Bacteria; phylum Pseudomonadota; class Gammaproteobacteria; order Burkholderiales; family Burkholderiaceae_C; genus Variovorax; species Variovorax davisae. The sequence continues at coordinate 241,899 of NZ_JASZYS010000011.1, read as the reverse complement.
AGCGAAAGCAGGCACGACGCGATGCCGACCAGCCCGGCGCCGATGCCGAATGCGAGCACGTAGGTCTTGTTGACATCCACGCCCATCAGCGCCGCCGCGGTGCGGTTCTGCGCCAGCGCGCGGAAGGCACGGCCGGTGTAGGTGCGCGTCAGATAGAGGTGCATCGCGAAGGCCACCGCGATCGCCACCACGAAGGTGATGACCTGGCCGCTGACGAAGGTCAGCGAGCCGATGCTCAGGTTCTGGTTGCCGAATCCGAATTCGACCTTGCGGATGTCGGCACCGAACATGAGCAGCGCCAGGTTGAGCAGTGCGGTCGAGACGCCGACCGTCGCGAACACCTGGATGTGGGCGTCCGCCGAGAGCAGTGGCTGGATCACGTAGCGCTGCATCGCGGCGCCCGCCGCGAACAGGCAGACCACGACGATCGGGACCGCCAGGTAAGGATGCAGGCCGAGGCGGCTGGCGCACAGCCAGGCCACGTACATGCCCACCATCAGGAACTCGCCGTGCGCGAAGTTGACCACGCGCACGACCCCGAAGATCAGCGTCAGACCGATGCTGATGATCGCGAACGCGCCCCCGAGCAGCAGGCCGTTCGCCACCAGCTGAAGCAGCAATGACATGGGATTTTCCGCGCGCGGGCGGCACCCGCGCTCCGATGGCGTGGAAGGTCAGTTCGAAGCGATGGGCTTGGCGTTGGCCACCGCTTCGGGGAACACGGTCGCCAGCTTGCCCTGCTGCCACTGCATCAGGTTCAGCGTGGCCGCCGTGTTCTGACCGATCTCGTTGAACTGGACACCCCAACCCGCTGCGGTGCTGCCGGCCGGTACGCGGTAGGCGAGCGCCGCCTCGCGGATCTTGTCCTTGTCGCTCGACTTGGCCCGCGCCAGCACCTCGAGCATCGCCTTGGCCCCCACGTAGTTGGCGAGGCTGTGGCCCGAGCGGGGTGCCGAGGAATACTTCTTCTGGTAGGCCGCGACGAATTCGCCGAGGCCGGGGGCGCCGGCCGCGTTCATCGTGATCTGCGGAAAGTCGACGTCGTACACGCCTTCCATCGGCGCACCCACTGCCTGGGCCGTGTCGGTCAGCGAGTGGCCGCCGCCACCGCCGATCACCGCCTTCGGCTTGTAGCCTGCCGCGGTCGCCTGGCGGAAGAACAGCACCACGTCGTTCTGGTAGCCGGTGTGCAGCACCACGTCGGCGCCCGCGCCCTTCAGGCGCAGGATCACCGACGACAGGTCCACGGTCTTGGCGGAATAGGCCTGGACCTCGACGACGTTGAAACCGAGCTTCGCGGCGCCTTCCTTTTGCGCGGCGGCGACCAGGGCGCCGTACGGCCCGTCCTCATGGAGGATCGCGAGCTTGAGGGTCTTCGGATCGACCTTCATCGTCGGACCGACCACCTTCACCAATGCCTCGAGGGTGCGATCGCCGATGTTCTTGGCGGTCGGGTTGACGCGGAACAGGTACTTGAAGCCGCGCCCGGTGATCGTGTCGGCGGTGGCGCCGAGTTCGAAGTACGGCACGCCCGCCAGCTCGGTCACCTGCGTGGCCGCTTGCGAGATGCCCGAGGCGTAGCTGCCGAAGACGGCCGCGACGTTCTCGACCGAAGTCAGGCGGCGCGCTTCGCCGACGGCCTGGCTCGCGTCCACCGCATCGGCCTTGACGAGGGTGATCTGCCGACCGTTGATGCCGCCGGCGGCATTGCGTTCGTCGACCGCCAGCTGCACCCCGCGGAAGCTCTCGTCGCCGAGCAGCGCAAGCCCACCGCTGAACGGGAACAGCGCTCCCAGCTTGAGTTCCTGGGCGTGGGCGGGGGCACCCGCCAGCGCGCAACCGATTCCGATGGCGGCCGCGACGCGGCGCAAAGCATTGAACATGGACGTCTCCTGTGGATTGCCGTGCTGATGAAGCGCTTCAGGCGATCGGCTTGTTTCGCTGGATCTAGCGGCCTGAGCGGGTCACATTCTTTACTTGAAGCGCTTCAAATCAAATGCGGGTTGTCCCGTGTAAGGGTTTGCGTTGGCATGGATGACGATCGCGGACGCGCGAGCGAAAGTGTCCGAGCGTTACCGGGGGTCCGCGGTCTGCATGGCGACCGTCCAGTCGCCGAAGTGCAGTTGGGCAAGTTCTGCGGGTGGCGGCACTTGCCTGGGGGGAACCAGGGGCACGGGATCGATGCCCTTGATTCCCTTCAGTTTCAGCGCGGTGCGCCACTCGTGGTCCACATGAGGGGACTGCTGCGCATAGCCGGACCAGAACAGATAGAACACGTCGCGGCGCGAGATCTCGCTGTCGATCCTCTTCGCCCAGTCGTCGCCCGACCTGAGCGCGACCACATCGAGGAAGATGTCCAGCTCCGGGACGATCTTCTGCATGCCCTGCACCCGCCCGAGGACCTGATGCCGGTCCTCGCTCGCATACGAGGCGAAGGCGGTCTTCGCGCGGTGTTCACGCAACCCGGGATGGCAGACCGACAGGCTCGGCGCTCCCACCATGACCTCGAAATGGAGCCGGGCGATGCGCATCCGCTCGATCTTGATGTCCGCCCAGGCCGTACACGCCCCCGGCGCCGCCTCGTCCGGAATCGCAACCATGAACGAGCAGTTGCTGATCTCGCCCAGCCACAGCATGTGGGCGGCCTCGCGGTACCGCAAGCTTGGGACGACCAGATCGACCTCGAGAATTGCCCCCGACTCGACCGAGGCCGGACCGACGGATTTGCTGTAGAGCCGTGCGCCGCCCAACGGACCCCGTGCCCGGCGCAGGACCTTGTCGCGAAGAGCATCCGCGTGAGCCCAAACGTCCAGCAGCAGGTTCGTCCCGGGCGCCCCGGACCGTGCGGTCGTCACGGTGAAGCAGGTGGCATGCGTGACGGCGCCGGAGATCGCCTGCCGACGGCCGCGTATCGGTCCAGGCTTGCCGAAATCGGAGAGGGAACCGTCGGCGGGTCTGATCGAATAGGCCCCGGACGATTCGCCATGCCTCAGCGAAAGTGGCCGTGGCGCCCGTTCTTCGAGAATCTCCGAGAGCCCGGCTGCGACGGCGGCGTCGCCGAACCTGGGATCGTTCCTGGCCTCGCCGATCGCCGCGGAGTCGCCAACGCTGCGCAGCTTGCGCATGACCAGGTCGCGCGTTGGCGGGCGATCGATCAGCAGGCCGAGCAACAGCCGGGTTGCCGCGCCCCTGTCCGTGGCTGCCATCGATTCGATGGCATCGATGGCCGGGCGCCAGACCGCTTCATGAATGTCCGCCGACAACGAGGCGAGAATGTCCCAGACGTCGTCGAACGCGTGTGCAATGTCTGCCAACGCGATCGCGGCCGCGGCTCGCAGCTGCCAGTTCGCGTCGATCGCCGCGCCCCGGACCACCTCGTGAGCTTGCGCTTCGTGGACTTTGCAGAGCATGCGCATCGCGAACGCCCGCTGCTCCATGTCGCCTGTCGAACACATCGCGAGCAAGCGACCGGGAAGGTCCGGATCGTCGGCTTCGATGAGCAAGTCCACGACCGATGAGCCGAACTGCGATGCCTCCAGCGCGCGATGCAGGGGCTGGCGGGCCGCCTCGAGCTGGGCGCTCAGCGCCTCGGCCGCTGCGCCTCGTGTGCCCTGCGCGTCATCCCGGAGCGCCTCGATCAGCGGCTCGATCGCCAGCTCGCCGCCCAGGCGTCCCAGAAGATCGGCTTCCGAGCGCCGGATCCGCTCGTCGCTGCGAAAGGCCCGAAGCAGGGCCATGTAACCTTCATGACCCATCGAGGCCAGGGCGCGCCGAGGTTCGTCCTTGTCGCGCGCACCTGCGATGGATCGGGCGATGATGTCCGCGGCGCGTGCATCGCGCGTCGTGATCAGCGCCTGAAGCATTTCGCTGTCCGGCGCGACCGTTCCGTCCCATGAGGCGTGCAGGGCCTGGAGAGCGAGCCCCCGGTCTTTTTCGAGGAGGATGCTGGCAAGACCGACCTGCACCGGGGCGCAGGCCTTCGGCAGCGCCTCCAGCAAGGCCTGGACGGCTGTTGCAGATGGGTCTTTCTTTGCCGCACCGACTGCGAGAGTCGCCACGAATCGTGAATCGCAAAGGAACAGCCTCGCCCATCCCGCGGCATCCTCCCGACCCACAGGGCGTTCGAGCAACAGCCGAAGGCAGAGTTCGTCATCGCGGTCCAGCGCCACGGCTGCTTGCCGTTGCACCGCGCCTTGGCGTTCCAGCACTGCCAGCGCAGCCTGCATCTCGCTGCCCACGCTCGCGAGCGACTCGGCCTCCCAAGCCTCGCGAAGCGCCGCCACATGGGCCAGGTTTCCATGGCGAGCGAGAAGCCGGGCGGCGTGCCGCCTGACCTCGCCGGTTCGTTGCCGCAGCAGCGCCTCGAGCGTCTCGACATCGCCAGCCTCGGCGCTCGCCTCGGCAAACTGATTGACGACCCATACCTTCGGTTCGGCAGCTTCTATCGCTGCATGAATGGAGTCGTGGACGGCGATGCCTGCGTCAGCCAGCAGACGGGCGATGATCCGTCCCAGGGTCGGCTCCGGCTGTTGCAGCGCGAGCTGCAACAGCCTGAACGCGTCCGAGGGCCGGATGTTGACCATCGCCGGATGGCAGCGATTTGGAGACCCTAGGCCGATTTCTCCATCGCCGCGTCGTACTCGCCGCGGCTGGCGAGGGCGTTCAATCGAGCTCGCTGGCGCAACGCTTCTTGCGCCGCTTGAACCTGGGCGGGCTGCCCCCGCCATGCCTGCAGCACGGGATCCTGAAGCGCTCGCCCATAGGAAAAGCTCAGCCGCCAGGGTTGCGGGCCCAGGCGGTTGATCGCATCGAGGTTGACCGTCGCTTCGACGGCCGACTGCCCCCCGGACAGAAAGACGATGCCCGGCACTGCCGCGGGCACCGTCCGCCGCAGCACGCGCAGGGTCTCATGGGCCACCTCCTCCGGCCCCGCTGGCCGCACATGCGCCTTGCCCGGCACCACCATGCTGGGTTTGAGCAGCATGTGCTCGAGCGCCACGCGGTGGCGATGCAAGGCCCGGAATACCGCGAGCAGCACCTCCTGCGTGACCGCTGCACAGCGCGCCTGGCCATGGTCGCCGTCGATCAGCACCTCCGGCTCGACGATCGGCACCACGCCCTGGGCCTGGCAGATCGCCGCGTAGCGCGCGAGCGACTCCGCATTGGCCTCGATCGCCGCCCGGCCGGGCAGGCTGTCGGAGACGTTGTAGACGGCGCGCCACTTCGCGAAGCGCGCCCCCAGCTTCGCATGAGCCTCGAGGCGTTCGGCGAGTCCGTCGAGACCGTGGGTGATCTCGTCGCCGGGCGCAAGCGCCAGCGGGCCCTTGCCGGTATCGACCTTGATGCCCGGCACGATGCCCTGCCGCGCGGCCAGTGCCGGCAATGGCTCGCCGTCCTCGGCGCACTGGCCCAGCGTCTCCTCGTACAGGATGACTCCGCTCACGAAGTCGCCGAGCCCGGGTGTGGCCAAGAGCAGGCTGCGGTAGGCACGGCGGTTATCGGGCGTGGAATCCACACCGATCGCCGCGAAGCGCTTGGCGATGGTCGGGCCGCTCTCGTCAGCGGCAAGGATGCCCTTCCCCTGGCGAACGAGGGCCTCGACCGTGGCCTGAAGTTGATGGGACTGCGTCATGGTGGCTCCTTGGCTGGAACCCCGAAGTCTCCCGCTTTGAGCCATGGTGGCGCAAGCCCCGGGGCGTTCACGCCGCGTCCGGCCCTGGGTCACGCGCCCATGCCCGATCGGCAGCGCCTGAAACCTTCATGCCGGGCTGCTCGGCGCCGGCCTCAGCAACCCGCTGGCCGCCCGCGCACCGAGCGTCATTTCCGTCATCCACGAAACCAGCAGCATGCCGTAGGCCTGGCGGCTTCGCTCGTCCGACAGCGCATGGTCGGCCCCTGCGATGCAGCGATAGGTCACCGATTTGACGTGCTTGAAAGCGCCGAGATAGCTCTCGATCACCGGATGCGGCACCGTCTTGTCGTGCTCGGACTCGACGATCAGCGCATCGCCGCGGAACCGGGCGCACGCGGCCAACGCGCGGTTGTCGGGCGCCGCCACCATCGACTTTCTGTATTCGGCCAGCTCGCTGCGGCTCAGCTTGCCCTTGGGAACCTCCCATTGAGCGTCCGGGTAGAGGGCGGGCACGCGAAGCGCCAGCCAGCGCACCGGGCGCAGGGTGGTGGCAATGGCAGCCAGGTACCCGCCGTAGCTGCTGCCGACGATCGCGATCGACGCAGGGTCCACCGTCGGATGATGGACGAGCACATCGTAGGCCGCGAGCACGTCGCGCAGGTTGTCTTCGCGACTGACCGATTGCCGCTGCTCGGCGTGGCGGGCGTGGCCGCGCAAGTCGAAGGTGAGGCACACACAGCCGAGCGCCGCGATCTCATAGGCGCGCGCCTTGTACTGCTCCTGGCTGCCGTCCCAGCCATGCACGAGCAACACGCCGGGCACGGAATTGGAGGCCGCGACGAGCGTTCCGTCGATATGCTGCCCGTCGACGGCGATCTCGACCTGTTTATGCCGCGTCGGCATGGGCATCGACAAAACTGTACTTGGTCAGGCGGCCCACCTCCGGGTCGTCGCCGCTGTAATTGACACAGGCCCCCGGCGGAAGCTCGGTCTCGCCGAACACCTCGAAGCAGGATGCCCGCACCAGCGAACGCTCCGGCTGGGCCTTGAGGACTTCCAGCGCCGCGACCTCGGCACCGGTCGCGCCGCCCACGCGCCAGGATTGCTCCAGCACGCCCGAATACCAGAGGCCCGAGCGATCCTGACCCTGCGCCACGTCATAGTTGATGCGGGATGCCATGAAACCGGGGAAGCTCTCGCGCACGGCGGCATGAAACACCGCGGCCTGGTCGATCGCCAGGCGCAGCGACGGCTCGAGCGGCAGCTGGGTGAGCGCGTCGAAAGTCCCACGCACGGCCGTCAGGTCGGAGCCTCCGTAAACCCACTCGCCGCGATGGTTCTGCGTGGTTCGCTGCAGGCCGTAGTAGCTCATGGTCAAGGGACCGACCCGGACCTGGCCAATGCTCAGCGTGCGGGGCTCTCGGAGATTGCGTTCGAGCACCACGCCCTCGCTCGCGATCTCGGGAACCTGGGCCAGCGTGTCGTCGAGAGCGCCGGCATCCTGCACCACCGTCTGTCCGTTCCCGCCGGTGGCTCGCACGGGCTTGATCCGCACCTCGCCGCCTCGCAACAGGGCGCGACCCGCGCGGCGCGCGTCGGCCTCGCTGAAAGCCGTCGTGCCCGGCAGGACGCAGCTGGCGACGCGCGGGGCGAAGGACTCGACCCAGTCGTGCGGCCCCTGGGCCTGCGCATCGAGCAAGGGGTGGCTGATGGCCTTGGTGGCGACATAGCGCAGCGGCACCGCCCCGCCGAAGAAATCCTGCTCGCTGCGAATGCCGATGGCCTGCGCCCGGTGGCTCTCGACGGTATCGCTCGGTATGAAGTACAGCGGCCCGCCGGGCGGTGGTCGGTGACTGACCGGACCGAAGTACTGCATGCCCTGCAAGGCGGCGATGCGCTCGGCCAGGGCGCGGCGCGTGATGCGCTCGTGCGCGGCGCAATAGTGCGCCGGATCGACGACCCACTCCATGACGTACCCGGCCTGGCCCGGGCCCGGCGCCCCGATCGTCGTGAAAGATGCCGCATGCTGGAGGCTTTTCATCTGGCTACCTTCCGGGGGCGAGGGGTTGGGTGGCATGGCGAGGACGCCAAGGTGCGCGCGAAGCAGATGCGATCCTGTCGGAAAAGAGCGCGTGACCTTGACCGACAAGCAACCGACTCGCCATCGATGCCCGCTCGCGTATTCCGTCTCGCCTATCTCTTCCGGGGTCTTCTCACATTTTGCGACACACGTACACTGCGTTACATGAAATGAGAACCTAATTCGTACATGGAGGTGCGTATGGACGTGCTTAGCGACGATGCTGCCCAACTCAGGGCGACGGCGATGAGGGCGGATGCCTTGGCAAGACGGGCGAAGAAGGCCGCCGACGAAGCCTTGAGGGTGTTCCTGAAATACGACGATGTCGCGTCCCCGGACCAGACCATCGAAACCGCCAAAGCCAGTGCCCGGGCGGCACAGGAGGCGTGGCGGAACTACGTGCGGCACGTGGCGCTGCACGGCGGGCATCTTCACAACTGCTAGCCGATCGGGGTCCGGAGGCTAGCGGCTCATGCCGCGCGCGGCCACGTGCCACACGCACTCGACCCGGTCTGCGCGATAGCCGACCAGGTGATCGTGCAGATTCAAGGTGGGGTCGCAATGGCCGGGCACCAGCCGCAACAGGCTGCCCAGTGCGGGGCGAGGGGCGCCCGCTTCGACCCGCTGGACGATGCCGTGCTCGTCGTTGGCGGCTGCGTAGCGCAGCGATGGCTCTCCCCACACCGATGGCAGTCCGGAGTCGACGGCCAGCGACTTCAAGCCTGCGTCGACGACGACCTGGCCATCGCGCCTGTCGCTCATCACAGCGGCCGCGACGAACAGGCTGTGCTCGAACTGCAGCTGGCCGTGCTCGTTGCGGCCGTAGTCGCCGTCCATGAAGACGTACGAACCCGGCTGAACCTCGGTGTAGACCCCCTCCGCCAGGTCGAACTCGACGCTGCCGCTGCCGGCGCCGGTGACCGTGGGGCACGGCACGCCCCGGCCCGCCAGGGCATCCACGAACGCGGTCGTTCGCACGCTGGCCCGGGCCACTGCGAGCCGCCGCTCGCTGCGGCTGCGCAGGTGCTGGAGGCCGCCGTGGTAGGCCTGCAGGCCGGCAAAGGCGAGCTGCGCGTGCTTCGAGATGGCCTCCAGCAGCCGCAAGGCCGCAGCGGCGTCGTTCACGCCGCAGCGGTCCTGGCCGATGTTGACCTCGATGAAAACGCCAAGCCGACTGCCCTCTTCGGCCGCCGCGTGCGCCAGGATCTCGACCTGCGAGAGGTCGTCGACACAGACGCTGAACCGGCCGTGCCGCGCCATCGATGCGAGGCGCCGCGCCTTGACGGGCCCCACCACTTCGTTGCTGATGTGGATGTCCGTGATGCCCGCCTGGAGAAAAGGCAGCGCCTCGCTCGTCTTCTGGCAGCAGATGCCGCGGGCGCCCCGCGCGATCTGCGCCTGGGCAATGGCCGGGCACTTGTGCGCCTTGGCATGCGGCCGCAGTGCCACGCCGGCGGCATCGGCGGCACCCTGCATCCGCGCCAGGTTGCGATCGAAGGCATCCAGGTCGAGCAACAGCGCGGGCGTGTCCACCGCGTCCAGCGGGTCGCCCGGTCGGGCAGGAAGCGGCCAGCAGAAGTCGGCGAGGTCGGAGGAATGGGCGGGGAAAGCGGGCGTCATGCGTGGAGTATGTCCTCGGCTCTGCGTCCAGCGGCGCGACGGGCGGTTGCAGTTTGGCGCGCGCGTGGGCGTGGCATGCCCAACGACAAACGCCCCCGAAGGGGCGTTCGAAGGCTGCCATCGGCGGGCAGTCTAGGGAGCAGTTGCCGTGCGAGACCGAGTGTCGGCGATTTCGCGCCTCCTGTGTAGAGGAATTCACGGCCCGTCGCCCGCAGCCGGCTGGCCGGCCGGGTCGTCGAGGCTCACCTGTTCGGCTGGGGCGTGATCCGCAGGTACGGCCGGACCGCCTTGAATCCCTTGGGGAAGCGTTCGGCGATCTCGGCCGGGTCCTGCACGCTCGGGATGATGACCACGTCGTCCCCGTCCTGCCAGTTCGCCGGCGTGGCCACCTTGTGGCTGTCGGTGAGCTGCAGCGAATCGATCACGCGCAGGATCTCGTCGAAGTTGCGGCCCGTGCTGGCCGGATAGGTGATCGTGGTCCGGATGACTTTCTTCGGATCGATGATGAAGACGCTTCGCACCGTGGCCGTGGTGGAGGCGTTCGGGTGAATCAGGTCATACAGGTCGGCGACCTTGCGGTCGGCGTCGGCCAGGATCGGGAAGTTCACCGTGGTGTTCTGGGTCTCGTCGATGTCGCCGATCCATTGCCTGTGCTTGTCCACAGGATCGACGCTGATCGCGATGGGCTTGACGCCCCGCTTGGCGAACTCGCCCGACAAGGCCGCCGTCTTGCCCAGCTCGGTGGTGCACACGGGCGTGAAATCGGCCGGATGGGAGAACAGCACCACCCATGCGTCGCCCGCCCATCGGTGGAAGTCGATCGGGCCGTCGCTGGAGTCCTGGGTGAAGTCGGGGGCGGTGTCGCCGAGACGAAGGGTGGCCATCTGGAGGGTGGAGTGAGTGGAGGAAGGCACGCATTGTTCGGCCGCGCGCCGTACAGGCCAACGAACATCTTGTTCTTTCGGTATGGCGATTTCGCATATCCATGCGACGCCATGCCCGGGCGCATATGCATGCACGATTTTCTTCGTTGGTCCGGCCGAAGGCGCTTCCTACGATGCCTGCTTCCCAACCCTTCGAACGCTCCGCGCCAGAGCGAGCCGCCATGACGATCGACACCCTTCCCGTGCACCCTGCCCCTGCCCGCCCGTCGCGGCGCCGGGCGCTCCAGACCTTCGCGTCGCTCGCGGCCGTGGGCAGCCTGGCGCTCGCCGGCTGCTCGCGCGGCGACGACAAGGGCGCCGCGGCCGGCGGCCCGGCCGTGGTGAAGAAGAGCGGCGACAAGGTCGGCTTCAAGTATCCCAACAACCCGTCGTTCGACCTGATCTACCTGGCCGACGAACTGGGCTACTTCGAGGGCACGAACACGCGCCCCGACTATGTGGGCAAGATCGCCGCGCCGCAGATCATCCCGCTGGTCGGAACCGGCGAGATCGACTTCGGCAGCCGCATGGTGCCGCTGGTCATCTCCGCCATCGCCTCGGGCGCCGACCTCAAGGTGGTGGCCGCCGGCGGCAAGACGCTGCAGGAAGCGCCGCACATGAAATACTTCGTGCGCAAGGACTCGGGCATCCGCGCGCCGAAGGACCTCGAGGGCAAGACCATCGGCTTCAACAGCTTCGGCGCCTGCGCCGAGTTCGTGACCAAGAAGTACCTGCGCCAGCACGGCGTGGACGTGAACAAGATCAACTTCGTCGTCATTCCCGACGAGCAGGCCGAGCAGACCCTGGTGACCGGCAACACCGACCTGGCGATCATCCACGCGCCCTACTCCGGCCGCGCCGACAACGCCGAGCAGCTGGTGCGGCTGTGGAGCGACTTCGACCTCGACGGCGGCCTGGGCGGCATGGCGCCGTACAGCGCCCACGGCGAGTTCATCCGCCAGCACCCCGAAGCCGTGCGCGACGTCGTGACCGCGCTCGCCAAGGCCGGCAACTGGGTGAATGCGAACACCGAGGAAGCGCGCAAGCTGATCGGCAAGCGCATCAACATGGACCTCAAGAACGTGGACCGCTACGCCTACGTGGACGACCTGGTGGTGACCGAGCCGCCGATCCAGTACTACGTCGACATCCTGCAGTCCGAAGGCAAGCTCGCCGCCGGCAAGGTCGCGGTGAAGGACGTCTACACGAACGAATTCAACCCGTTCGCGAAGAAGACCTGAGCGCGCACCGATGGCCATCAAGATCTCTGCCCGCGACCTGCGGATGGACTACGCGGCTCGCGGTGCGAGCGAGCGGGTGCGCGTGCTCGAGGACTTCGACCTCGAGGTCCGCGACGGCGAATTCCTGTCGGTGCTCGGCCCCTCGGGCTGCGGCAAGTCGACCTTCCTGGGCATCCTGGCCGGGCTGACCGAGCGCACCGGCGGGCGCATCGCGATCGACGGCCAGCCGCTCGCCGGCGTCAACCGCAACCAGGGCGTGGTGTTCCAGGGCTACGCGCTGTTTCCGTGGCTGAGCGTGCTCGACAACATCGCCGTCGGGCTCGACATCCGCGGCGTCGGCAAGACCGCGCGCCGCCGCGCCGCGCAGGAATACCTCGAGCTGGTGGGCCTGCACGGCTTCGGCGAGCGCTATCCGCACGAGATCTCGGGCGGCATGAAGCAGCGCGTGGCCATCGCGCGCTCGCTGGCCTACGAACCCGACGTGCTGCTGATGGACGAGCCCTTCGCCGCCCTCGACGCGCAGACGCGCGAGGTCCTGCAGGGGGAGCTGCTGCGCATCTGGGAGCAGCACCGCAAGACCATCGTCTTCATCACCCACAGCCTGGAGGAAGCCGTGTACCTCTCGGACCGGGTGGCGGTGATGACCCAGCGGCCCGGCCGGATCAAGGACATCATCGACATCCCGCTCGCCCGCCCGCGTTCCGCCGAGCTGCGGCATTCGCCCGACTTCGCGGCACTGCGGCAGCGCGCCTGGGAGGTCCTGAAGGACGAAGTGCAGCTGGGCGTGCCGCCGGCGCCGCGTCCGCCGCAGGCGGTGGCCCGATGAGCGCCGTGCTCGACGCGCCGCCGGCACCGCGCCCGGCTTCGGCGCTGCGCCGCTTCGCCCGCCAGTTGCGCAGCGCCGGTCGCCTGGCCGAGCGCGGCCTCGGCATCGTGCTGTTCCTTGCGCTCTGGGAAGCCCTGCCGCGCCTGGGCATCGTGAGCGAGGCCTACCTGAGCCCGCCGTCCGCGGTGCTCTCGAGCATCGTGCAGCTGCTGGACAACGGCCAGCTCTGGAAGCACGTGGCCGCCAGCCTGCAGCGCTCGCTGTGGGGCCTGGTGCTGGCGAGCAGCGCCGGCGTGGTGCTGGGGCTGCTGGTCGGCGGCTTCCGGCGGCTGGCGGCGATCGTCGACCCGCTGCTCCAGCTGTTCCGCCAGACCTCGGCCTTCGCGCTGTTCCCGGTGTTCATCCTGTTCCTGGGCATCGGCGAACTGTCGAAGGTGGCGATCATCTTCTGGGCCTCGTTCTGGCCGGTGCTGCTGAGCACCGTGAGCGGCGTGAAGCAGGTCGACCGGCTGCTCGTGAATTCGGCGCTGTCGATGGGCGCGTCGCGCCGCTTCGTGTTCTTCAAGGTGGTACTGCCGGCCTCGCTGCCATCGATCCTCACCGGCGTGCGGCTCGCGGGCGCCTACAGCATCACCGCGCTGGTGGCGGCCGAGATGATCGGTGCGCACTCGGGGCTGGGCTTCCTCACGCTGAATTCCCAGGAGACCTTCCAGATCCCGACCATGTACGCAGGCATCCTGCTGCTGGCGGTGCTGGGGCTGGTGCTCAACTACCTGCTCGCATCGCTGGAGCGCCGGCTGCTGCGCTGGCGCCGGGGCCTGAGTCTCGATGAGTGAATCCACGGCCTTGTCGCCCCCCTCGCCTCGCACGCCTTCGCGCAAGCGCCGCTTCCTGCTGGAGGGCGCGTCGCTGGCCGCGGCCGTGGCGGTGGCCGGGCTCGGCGCCTCCTGGGCCTCCGGCGGCCGGCTGGACGCGCTGCCCAAGGGGCCGGTGCTCGCCAAGGCCATCGAGCGCGGCACGCTCCGGGTTGGCGTGCGCCGCTATCCCCGGCCCGCGCCGGCCGACGCGCCCACGCCGCCCGAACCCGATGCTTTCGATGCGTCGCTGGCACGCGACCTGGCCCGCTCCCTGGGCGTGGGGCTCGAGCTGGTGGGCCTCGATGCAGCCGACCAGGGCGCCGCCCTGCGCGCAGGCCGGGTCGACCTGCTGGTCGCCGGCGTGCCGGCCCAGGGGGCGACCCAAGGCATCGATGCCGCGCCCGGCAGCTACGACACCGGCAGCGGCCTGGTGGTGGCGCTGCGCAAGGGCCGCGTGCAGGACGCGCCGGCGCTGCGCGGCGCACGGGTCTGCGTGGGCGAGGGATCGGGCTATGCCGGTGCCGTGGCGCTGCGCTACGGGGCCGAGCCGCGCAGCTATCCCTCTTCCGTGCATGCCGTGTCGGCCTTCATGGCGGGCGAATGCGCGGCGCTGGCCGAGGACGCCGAGGTGCTGGAGCGCCTGCTGAAGAACGACGAATGGCGCTTCTACAAGCCGTTCGCGAGCGGGCTGCGACCGCCTTCGGATGCCGCCATCCGCCTGCCCGAAGGCGACGCCGTCTCGCGCGACTACCTGGCCGCCGCGCTGCGCCGGTGGCGCGCGGACGGCACGCTGGCCCAGGCGCGCGGTGCGCGGGCGGGCAACCTGCAGTTCGAGATCACGCTGCTCAAGGATGGCTTCGTCTGCCACTCCTGAGTGGGTGCGAAGGATCAGTGCGCGCGCCGCAGCAGCTCGAAGCTGGCGTCGGCCGACGCGGTCGACCGGCGGCCCCGGCCCCATCCGATGGCGCTGCGGTAGCTGCCCATCAGGGCCGCGGCCGCGGCGTCGCGCTCCTCGGCGGTGGCGCTGCGGTCGGCGATGGGCGCGACATAGAGTGCGTCTTCCGGGCAGTACAGCTCGCACATGAAGCAGGTCTGGCAATCGTCCTGCCGCGCGATGCGCGGCGGTCCGCCCGGCACCGCCTCGAACACATTGGTCGGGCAGGCGTTCACGCAGATGTTGCAGGCGGTGCAGCGCTCGGCGCTGACGAGCTCGATCATGCGGCCTCCTGCACGGCCTGCGGCCGCACCCACACTTCGTCGAGCCCGCCGCTCAGCAGCCGATGCCGCTGGGCGGGGTCGAGCGCGCCATGCTCCCGGCGCCGGTGCATGCCGCGCGTCTCGGTGCGCTGCAAGGCGCTGCGGTACATCCAGCGCGAGGTGGCCAGCATGGCGGCGGCTTCGCGTGCGCGCACCGCCTCGGTGGCCGTGGCGGCGGGCGCGCTGGCGCGCAGGCGGGCCCACAGGGCATCGAGCCGGGCCAGCGAGTCGCGCAGCGCGTCGCCCTCGCGGAACCAGTTGCGCTCGTACGGAAAGACCTCGGCCTGCACCGCGCGGATCACCGCCTGGCTGTCGAACGGCGTGGCGCCGCGCGTCGCCAGCGCAACGCCGCCCGCGCGCAAGGCGCTGCGATCGGCCCGGGCCCGGGCATCGCGGCCGAAGGCCGCCGCACCCGCGCCGGCCCAGAAGCCGGAGGACAGCGCCCAGGCCGCGTTGTGGCTGCCGCCGCCCGTGAACCCACCGCAGATCAGTTCGCGCGTGGCCGCGTCGCCGGCCGCATAGAGGCCGGGCACGGAGGTCGCGCACGCATCGTCGACCAGGTGCAGCCCGCCCGTGCCGCGCACCGTGCCTTCGAGCCGCAGCGTCACCGGGAAATGCTGCGTGAACGGATCGATGCCTTGCCGGTCGAAGGAGACGAAGAAGTTGGGTTGGGCGCTGCGCATCCAGGCGCGGATCTGGGCGTCGGCGCGGTCGAGGCAGGCGAACACGGGTTGCGACTGCAAGGTCTGGGCGATCACGCCGCGTCCCTTCGACGAGCCCGCTCCCTCGATCGCCACGCCGTCCGCCGTGTAGAAGGTCGCCCAGTTGTAGAAGAGCGATTTCGTGACCGACGAGAACGCCGGCCCCAGCCCGTAGGCATTCGAGAATTCCATGCCCGACAGCGACGCGCCCACTTCGGCCGCCATCAACTGGCCGTCGCCGGTGAGCACGTTGCAGCCCAGCGCGCGGCTCAGGAAGGCGCAGCCCCCGGTGGCGATGACCACCGCGCCGGCGCGCACCACCCAGGTGTCGCCGCTCTGCCGGTTCACGCCGGTGGCACCGCAGACGGCGCCGTGTTCGTCCACCAGCAGCTCGAGCGCCGGGCTGTGGTCCAGGATGCGCGCGCCCGACGCCTTCACGCGCTTGCGCATCAGGCGCATGTATTCCGGGCCCTGCAGCGAGGTGCAGCGCAGCACGCCCTGGTCGTCGGCCGGAAAAGGGTAGCCCCAGTCCTTGAGCCGTTCGACGTTGTCCCAGGTCTGCGCCAGCACCCGGTCCATCCAGGCCTGCTCGGCCAGCTGGCCGCCCATGGCGAAGCGGCTGGCCTTGGCTTCTTCGCGCGCCGGACCCTCCGGCGACACATGCCAGAGCCCGGTGCCCGAAGGCGCCGTGGCGCCCGAGGTGCCGCAGAAGCCCTTGTCGGCCAGCAGCACGCGCGCCCCTTGCGCCGCCGCGCTCACCGCGGCCCACGCGCCGGCCGGCCCGCCGCCGATCACCAGCACGTCGGCCCGGTGCCGGGCGGCACCGTCCGCTCCCGACAGAAGCTGCCGCTCGAAATCTCTGGCACCCATGGTCGCTGGTCCTCGACTGCTAAAGGAAAAGGACCTTAGCGATCGACGCCTGGGCGGGCAAAGAAGAATTGCATCCAACGATATGCGTTCGTCGTGCGAGCAGGCGCCGCATAAGGTTGCATGTTTTCCTTCGTTCCGGGGCGGGCCCTCGGCAGGCACAGTCTTGCTTCTTTCACCAGACTGCGTACTTCCATGCTTCCTTTCTTCCGCCGCCGTACCGCCATCGCCGCCGCCCTGTCCGTCGCCACCGCCGCCCTCTTCAGCGCCGGCGGCGCGCTGCACGCGCAGGAGAAGAAGACGCTCAAGGTAGGCGTGTCCGTCGGCAGCGGCGAACAGATCTTCGAAGTGGTCAAGAAGGCCGCCGCCCGGGAAGGGCTGACGCTCGACGTCATCGTGTTCAACGACTACCAGCTGCCGAATGCCGCGCTGGCCGCGGGCGACCTGGACGCCAACGCCTTCCAGCACCAGCCCTTCCTGGACAACCAGAACAAGTCGCGCGGCTTCGACATCGTGCCCGTGGGCCTGACGATCACGGCGCCGCTGGGCTTCTACTCGCGCAAGATCAAGTCAGTTGCCGACCTGCCCGACGGCGCCTCGGTGGGCATCCAGAACGACCCCTCCAACGGCAACCGCGCACTGCTGCTGCTGCAAGAGGCCAAGCTCATCACGCTCAAGCCCGAGGCGGTCAAGAACAACACCGCGACGCCGCTCGACGTGGTCTCGAACCCGAAGAAGCTCAAGCTGGTTCCGCTCGACGCCGCCCAGCTGCCGCGTTCGCTGGACGACCTGGCGATCGCCTCGATCAACAACGACTACGCAGAGAAGGCCGGCCTCACGCTGGCCAAGGACGCCGTGATCAAGGAGTCGCCGAAGGGGCCCTACGCCAACATCATCGCGGTGCGCCGCGCGGACAAGGACAAGCCCTGGGCCCAGCAGCTGGTCAAGGCCTACCACTCGCCGGAAGTCAAAAGCTTCATCGAAACCAAGTTCAACGGCGCCCTGGTGCCGGCCTTCTGACACACAAAGGGCGATCCATGAAGATCCTGGTGGTGGGCGCCGGCGCCCTGGGCGGTTACTTCGGCGGCCGGCTGCTGCAGGCCGGGCAGGACGTGACTTTTCTGGTGCGGCCCGCGCGCGCCCGGCAGCTCGCCGCCGGCGGCCTCGCCATCCACAGTCCCCAGGGCGACGCCCACCTGCCCTCGCCGCCCGCCCTGCTCGCCGCGCAGGTCCGGTCGAGCTACGACCTGGTGATCGTGGGTTGCAAGGCCTACGACCTCGAGGCCACCATCGCTGCATTCGCGCCGGCGGTCGGTCCCGAAACCGCCATCCTGCCGCTGCTCAACGGGCTGCGGCACCTGGACCGGCTCACCGAGCGCTTCGGCTACCAGCGGGTGCTGGGCGGCCTGGGCGTCATCTCCGCCGCCCTCGACGCGCGCGGCGAGGTGCTGCACCTCAGCCGCGACCACCAGCTGGCCTTCGGCGAGCTCGACGGCGTGCGCAGCGCCCGGGTCGACGCGATCGCGGCCGCCTTCGCCTCGGCCCGTTTCGACAGCCAGCCCAGCGACAGGATCCTGCAGGCGATGTGGGAGAAATGGGTGCACATCGCCACCCTGGCCAGTGCCACCAGCCTGATGCGCGCCAGCGTGGGCGACATCGTCCAGGCCGGGGCGCAGGACGTCGCGCTGGAGCTGCTCAACGAATGCAGCCGCATCGCCGCGCACAACGGCTTCCCGCCCGGCGCCGAGGCGCTGGGCCGCACGCGCGCCGCCGTCACCGCGCCGGGCTCCACCCTCAGCGCGTCCCTGCTGAAGGACATCGAGCGCGGCGCGCCGACCGAAGGCGATCACATCCTGGGCGACTTCCTGCGCCGCGGGCGCTGGTCCACCGCCGACACCGTGCTGCTGCCCCTGGCCTACGCCCAGTTGCGCAGCTACGAAGCCCGGCGCGCACGCGACGCGGCCGAGGCCGCCGCCCAGCAGCGGCTGGCCGCCTGAGGGCGGACGGGCGCTATCGCTGCTGGCCCCAGCGCCGGACCGTCAGGCGTTCCAATGTCGCGAAGCCGAGGCTTTCCACCAGCAGCCCGATCAGGACCACCATGGCGAGGCCGGCGAACACCCGGTCGGTGTAGAGCTCGTTGCGGTTCTGGAAGATGTACCAGCCGAGGCCGCCCTTGCCCGACGAGGCGCCGAACACCAGTTCGGCCGCGATCAGCGTGCGCCACGCGAAAGCCCATCCGATCTTCAGCCCCGACAGGATCGCGGGCAATGCGGCCGGCACCAGGATCTGCAGCACGTAGCGCAGGCCGCGCAGGCCGTAGTTGCGGCCCGCCATGCGCAGGGTCTCGGGCACCCCCTGGAAGCCGGCGTAGGTGTTCAGCGCCAGCGGCCACAAGACCGAATGGATCAGCACGAAAACCAGGCTGCCGCGGCCCAGCCCGAACCACAGCAGCGCCAGCGGCAGCAGCGCGATCGCGGGCAGCGGGTTGAACATCGAGGTCAGCGTGTCCAGCAGGTCGCGCCCGAGCTGGGTCGACACCGCGAGGGTGGTCAGGACGAAGGCCAGCAGCACGCCGACCAGGTAGCCCTGCAGCAGCACGGCGAAGGAGATGCGCACCTTCTCGATCAACTCGCCGCTTGCGAGGCCGTCGACCAGCGCGCGCGCGGTGGCGCTGAAGGTCGGCAGCAGCAGGTCGTTGTCCTGCCAGCGCGCCAGCAGCTCCCACAGCACGGCGAGCAGCGCCAGGATCAGGCCCTTGCGCACCGCGCCCTGCGCCCAGATGCGGGTCGCCCAAGGCAGCGCGCGTTCGACCGGCACTTCGGTGAACGGCTCCAGCCTGCGCTCGTATTCGCCACGGACCGGCGGATCCAGCAAAGCACTCATGCGTCGACGCCCTCTTCTTCGAACAGCATCCGGTGGATGCGCTGCGCCGCTGCCTGGAACTCGCCGCCGCCCAGGCTGTCGAGCGTGAAGCCGTGGCTGTTGATCTCGGCCCGCATGCGCCCCGGATGCGGCGACAGCAGCGCGATGCGGTTGCCCACCACCAGCGCCTCCTCGATCGAATGGGTGACGAACAGGAGCGTGAAGCGCACCTCGTCCCACAGCGCGAGCAGCTCTTCCTGCATCTTGCGGCGGGTGAGCGCGTCGAGGGCGGCGAAGGGCTCGTCCATCAGCAGCACACGCGGCTGCATCGCCAGCGCGCGGGCGATCGCCACGCGCTGCTTCATGCCACCGGAGAGCTGGTGCGGATGCACGTCGGCGAACTTGGCCAGGCCCACCTTGTCGAGGTAGTGCAGCGCGCGCTCGGCGGCTTCCTTGCGGCCTATCGTGCGCGAGGCCAGCAGCGGGAACATCACGTTCTGATGGACCGTCTTCCACGGCGGAAGCTGGTCGAATTCCTGGAACACCACGATCCGGTCGGGTCCCGGCGCGCTGACGCTGCGGCCGTCGAGCCGGATCTCGCCTTCGACCGGCCGGATGAAGCCGCCGATCGCCTTGAGCAGCGTCGACTTGCCGCAGCCCGAGGGGCCCAGCAGCACGAAGCGGTCGGCCTCGTGCATGTCGAAGCTCACGCGGTGGGTGGCGCGCACCACGCGCTCGCGGGTGCGGTATTCAAGACTCACGCCGTCGACTTGCAGCAGCGGCGCGCCCAGCGCCGCGGCCTGCGCGGCGCGTTCGGGCGCTGCGGTCTGCGCCGCGGGCACCGGCGGCGCAAAGGCCGGACCGGCGCGCAGCATCGTCGTCGTCATGCGCTCAGTTCCCCGCCGCGTTCTGGGCGTCGTCGAAGAAGTAATCCTTGACCGAGGCGGGCTTGTTCTTGATGGCGCCGACGCGGTGCATGAACTCGGCCAGTTGGTAGGTGTTCTGCGGCGTGGTCTTGAACTGGACTTCGGGGTTCTTGATGATCTTCACCAGCAGGTCGCGGTCGATCTTGGCGTTGCTCACCTTGATGTAGATGTCGGCCGCCTTCTCGGGGTTGGCGGCGACGAACTGCGCCGCATCGTTCAGCGCATCGATGAAGGCCTGGTAGGTCTTCGGGTTCTCGGCGCGGAACTTCTCGGTGGCATACAGCACCGTGGCCGAGGCCGGCCCGCCGAGCACCTGGTACGAATTGAGCACGATGTGCGCCTGCGGGTTGCCGGCGAGTTCCTGCTCCTGGAATGGCGGGTTGCCGAAATGGCCGGTGATTTCGGTGCCGCCCTTGATGATCGCCGCGGCCGCATCGGGATGCGGCAGCGCCACGCTGATCTTGTCGAGGCGGGCGAAGTCCTTGTCGCCCCACAGCTTGGCCGACGCCAGCTGCAGCACGCGCGACTGCACCGACACGCCGACCGCGGGCACCGCGATGCGGTCCTTGTCGGTGAAGTCGGCGATGCTCTTCACGGCGGGGTTGTTGCTGACCAGGTAGTAAGGGAAGTTGCCGAGCGAGGCCACGCCCTTCACGTTCTGCCGGCCCTTGGTGCGGTCCCAGATGGTGAGCAGCGGCCCGACCCCGGCGCCGGCGATCTCGATGTTGCCCGAGAGCAGCGCGTCGTTCACCGCCGAGCCGCCCGACAGCTTGACCCACTCGACCTTGGCATCGATGCCGGCCGCCTTGGCGTGCTTTTCGATGAGCTTCTGGTCCTGCGCCACATTGAGCAGCAGGTAGACGACGCCGAACTGCTCGGCGATGCGGATCTGGCCTTCGGCGCGGGCCGCCAGGCTGCCGGCCAGCAGGCCGAGGCCGGCGATGACCGTGGCGGTCTTGCGAATGATGTTCTTCATGGTGCGGATCAGAAGGGCGTGTCGCCCTGGATGGTGGTTCGATAGAGCTTGCGGCGCAGCGCGTCCGGCGTGCCGGCGGCCAGGTGCATGAGCGAGCGGTTGTCCCAGAACACCAGGTCGTGGGGCGCCCACTGGTGGCGGTAGACGAATTCCGGCTTGACGCTGTGGGCGAACAGTTCGGCCAGCAGGGCCTCGCTCTCGTCCTGCGGCAGGCCGACGATGCGGGTCGTGAAATGCTCGCTGACGAAGAGCGCCTTGCGGCCGGTCTCGGGATGGGTGCGGACCACCGGCTGGATGGCGGGCGCGACCTGGTCGATCTGGGCCTGCGAGAGCTTGGGGCGCCACGGGTTCTTGGACCGCAGTTCCTCGTACTTGGCCAGGTAGCTGTGCTCGGCCTTCAGGCCGAGGATGCGCTGCTGCAATGCCGGATCGAGTGCCTCCCACGCCAGGTGCTGGTCGGCGAAGAGCGTGTCGCCGCCTTCGCTCGGCAGCTCCTGCGCATGCAGCAGCGAGCCCAGGCTGGGCTTGTCCTTGTAGGAGATGTCGGAGTGCCAGTAGACGCCGGCGTCGCCCAGCCCGATGGGTTCGCCCTTCTCCTTGATGTTGGAGACGATCAGGATCTCCGGCTGGCCGGGGAGCTGGAACTGGTGCAGCACGTGGATCTCCAGCGGCCCGAAGCGGCGGCTGAAGGCCACGTGGTCCGCCGGTGCGACCTGCTGGTCGCGAAAGACCAGCACGTGGTGGTCGAGGTGGGCGCGGTGGATGCGCGCGAAATCATCCGCGTTGATCGGCTTCGAGATGTCGAGGCCGATGATCTCGGCGCCGACGGGGGCGTCGAAGCGGCGAATCTCGAAAGTCTGGGCGGGTGCCGTGGGGGCGGTTGCGACGGCCATGGAAGCGACGGACAAGTGAACAAGTCCGCCACTCTAAAGATCGCGCAACCAACGGGGAACGACTGAATTCTCGCTTGCTTATGAAAAACTCATCTGAAGCAGCCTCCGATCCGGCCCCGGCGGCTCATCCCGCGCGCCGCTGGCTGGCCAGGCGGCGCATCACCGCCACCATCCGATCGATCTCGTCGAAGGTGTTGTAGAACGCCAGCGAGGGCCGCACCGTGGTCTCGACCCCGTTGCGCCGCAGGATCGGCTGCGCGCAATGGTGGCCGGTGCGCACCGCGATCCCTTCGTCGTTCAGCGCCTGGCCCACTTCCTCGGTGCTGTGGCCGGCCAGCACGAAGGACATCACGCTGGCCTTGTCCGCCGCGGTGCCGATCAGCCGCACACCCCGGATCGCCCCGAGTTGCTGCATGCCGTAGACCAGCAGTTCATGCTCGTAGCGCGCGATGTTCTCGATGCCGACCTTGTTCACGTAGTCGATCGCCGCGCCGAGCCCCACCGCATCGGCGATGTTGCCGGTGCCGGCCTCGAACTTGTTGGGAATCGGCTGGAACACGGTCTTCTCGAAGGTCACGTCGGCGATCATGTTGCCGCCGCCCTGCCAGGGCGGCATGTCCTCCAGCACCTCGCGCCTGCCCCACACGACGCCGATGCCGGTCGGCCCGAACACCTTGTGGCCCGAGAAGACGAAGAAGTCCGCGCCCAGGTCCTGCACGTCCACGCGCATGTGCGACACCGACTGCGCCCCGTCGACCAGCGCCTTGGCGCCGGCGCGGTGCGCCAGTTCGACGATCTCCTTCACCGGCACCACGGTGCCGAGGGCATTGGAGACCTGCGTGACGGCCACGATCTTGGTGCGGTCGTTGAGCAGCTTGCGGTACTCGTCGAGCAGCACCTGGCCCGAATCGTCCACCGGGATGACGCGCAGCTTCGCGCCCTTGGCGGCCGCCAGCTGCTGCCACGGCACGATGTTGGCGTGGTGCTCCAGGTGCGAGACGACGATCTCGTCGCCCTCGCCCACGTGCTGGCCGCCCCAGCTCTTGGCCACCAGGTTGATGGCCTCGGTGGTGCCGCGCACGAAGATGACTTCGTCCGCCTCCGGCGCGTTGATGAAGCGCCGCACCCGCTCGCGCGCGCCTTCGTAGGCATCCGTGGCGCGCGCGGCGAGCGCGTGCGCGGCGCGGTGGATGTTGGAGTTCTCGTGGGCGTAGAAGTGGCTGATCCGGTCGATCACCGACTGCGGCTTGTGCGTGGTGGCGGCGTTGTCGAACCACACCAGCTGGCGGCCGTTCACGCGCTCCTGCAGCACGGGGAAGTCGCGCCGCACCGCATGGACGTCGAAAGGCTGCCGCTGGCCCACGGTGGCCGTCGGGACATCGTCCCGAGGAGACGGCATGGCCGGCGTCACGTGGCCGCTGGTCAGACGCACCGAGTCGACGAAGTAGTACTGGGGCTCGCTCGACGGGGTGGGCTGGCTCGGGGCCTGCGTCGCCAGCAGCGCCCGCACGTCAGCGCCGTCGGGCTGCGCAAAGGGAAAGCGCGCCAGCTCGTCGTGCACCGGCGCGCTGGCGCCGTCGGCACCGCGGCCGCCCGGCGACGGTTGCCCGTAGCCGGCGCCGAGGAAGTAGAACGGCGACGCCGCCTGGGCTTCGGGCACGCCGAGCAGCCCGCTGCCGAAGCGCGGCTCGTAGGCGGGAACGGCGCTGGTCACCTGGTCGGGGACGCCGTTCGCAGACGTGGCGTGCGGCAACAGCGCCGGCGCGCGGTGGCCGAGCGACAGCACCTGGGTCGGCGAGGCCGGGATCAGGTTGATGCCGGGGATCTGGCCCTGCGGGATCGGCGTGCCCGGCACGCTGGGCCCGAAGCCGGCCGGGCTCACGAGGGGCGACCCCGGCGGCGCGATGTTGGCGGGCGCCTGCAGGCCCGGCGCCACGCCCGGCAGGCTGGTGAAGCCGGTGGGCGGCGTGCCCGGCAGGCCCCCCGCCGAATGCAGGCCGGCGGGCGCCGCGACCTCGCCGGGCAGCGCGGCGAACAGCTGCGTCGCCAGGCGCGCGAGGACGGCCGGATCGAACGGCGCCCCGGTCGGGCCGGGTGGGAAGTCGGACATGCTCACGGTGCGGCTTCTTACTTGTAGGTGTCGAGGACGGAATAGTCGTGGTACCTGCCGACCTCGACGTCGTCGAGCACCGCCAGTGCGTCGGTCGTCAGCACCGCCACCGAGCAGTACAGCGAGATCAGGTAGGAGGCGATCGCATGGTTGTTGATGCCCATGAAGCGCACCGACAGCCCCGGGCTCTGTTCGCCCGCCAGGCCCGGCTGGAACAGGCCGATCACGCCCTGGCGCTTGTCGCCCACGCGCAGCAGCAGGATCTTGCTCTTGCCGTCGGCGACCGGCACCTTGTTCGACGGGATCAGCGGAATGCCGCGCCAGGTGATGAACTGCGAGCCGAACAGGCTCACGGTCGGCGGCGGCGTGCCGCGGCGCGTGGCTTCGCGGCCGAAGGCGGCGATCGCCAGCGGATGGGTGAGGAAAAAGGCCGGCTCCTTCCAGACCTTGGTCAGCAGTTCGTCGAGGTCGTCGGGCGTGGGCGCGCCGGTCAACGGGAAGATGCGCTGCTCTTCGGTCACCTGCGACAGCAGGCCGTAGTCCGGGTTGTTGATCAGCTCGCTTTCCTGGTTTTCCTTGATCGTCTCGATCGTCAGGCGCAGCTGTTCCTTGATCTGGTCGTGCGGGCTGCTGTAGAGGTCGGAAATGCGGGTGTGGACGTCGAGCACCGTGCTCACCGCGTTGAGGTTGTACTCGCGCGGCTGCTCCTCGTAGTCGACCCAGGTGCGCGGCAGCTGGTTCTCGCTTTCCTTGGCCGTGCAGACGACCTGGATCGATTCCGGGTTCTTGACCTTGTTCAGGCGGTAGATGCCGGCTTCCACCGGAACCCACTGAAGAAGATGCGTGAGCCAGCGCGGGCTGATCGTCTCGAGTTGGGGAACGCTCTTGGTGGCATTGGCGAGCTGGCGTGCGGCGCTGTCGCCGAGGGCGTGCGTTCCGCCGACTGTTGCTGTCATGAGGGAAAACTCCGTAGGGGTGGAAAGGAAGTCGAAAAGGAATCGCGGGAAAGTGTCGAGCGGCGCTCACCGTGCGAGCGCCGCCGCGGTCGCCGACGCCGAGTTGCGCACGCCGGCCTGGGTCACGCTGGCGCCGGCCGGAACGTCCTCGGTCAGCCAGACGTTGCCGCCGATGACGGCGCCGCGGCCGATCGTGACCCGTCCCAGGATGGTGGCGCCGGCATAGATGACGACCTCGTCCTCGACCACCGGGTGGCGCGGCAGGCCCTTTTGCAGCACGCCGTGGGCGTCGGTCGGGAAGCGCTTGGCGTCCAGCGTCACGGCCTGGTAGATGCGCACGCGCTCGCCGATCACCGCGGTCTCGCCGATGACGACGCCGGTGCCATGGTCGATGAACAAGCCCGAGCCGATCCGCGCGCCGGGATGGATGTCGATGCCGGTCTCGGCATGCGCGAGCTCGGCGACGATGCGCGCGAGCAGCGGCAGCTGCAGCCGGTAGAGCTGGTGCGCCAGTCGGTGGAAGATCATGGCCAGCACGCCGGGATAACACAGCAGCACTTCGTCGACGCTGTGCGCGGCCGGGTCGCCGTGGTAGGCGGCGATCACGTCGCTGTCGAGCAGCCGGCGGATGCCGGGCAGCGCCGCACCGAAGTCGTGCACGGCCTGGCGCGCCTGCGCATCGATGTCCGCCGCGGTGCGCGGTGCGTGCCGCGCCACGTAGTGCAGCTCCAGCCGCGCCTGCTCCAGCAGCGTGTGCAGGGCGGCATCCAGCGTGTGCGCGACATAGAAGTCCTCGCCGTCGTGGCGCAGGTCCGAGGGCCCGAGCCGCATCGGAAAGAGCGCGCCCTTGAGCTGCGCGACCACCGCCGCCAGCGATTCGCGCGACGGGAACTCCCGGCCAGCGGGCTCGCGCGAGCGCTTCTGGGCATCGCGCCATTCGCCGCGCACGCGGCGCAGCGCGCTGACCACCTGGTCAACGTCGAATGCGGACATGGTTGGCTCCTGGTGGGTCCCGGACGGTCAGTCCTGGATCCACGGCAGCCCGTGGAAGCGCCAGCCGTCGGAGCCGCCGCGATGCTGCCGGGCGTCGATCTCGCCTTCGAATCCTTCGAGCACGTTGAAGACATGGGTGAAACCGGCCTTGGCCGCGGCTTCCGCCGCCAGCGCCGAGCGCTTGCCGCTGCGGCACAGCAGCAGCACCACCGCGTCCTTGCCGCCGTCCTTGGCCAGCTTGGCTTCGAGCTCCCGCACGAAGCGCGGATTGCGCGTGAGCGCGGTGCCGGTGGCCCACGGCACGTGCAGGCTGTCCGGCACCTGGCCGACGAACTTGCGCTCTTCGCCGGAACGCACATCCACCAGGACTGCCTCGCGGCGCTGGACCAGCTGCCAGGCCACCGGCGGCACGACGCCGCCCGCGTAGGGCAGCTTCTGCTGTTCCGCCTGGCTTCTGGCCTGCTCCAGGGCCTCTGGCAATGCAAGGGTTTCGGCTTCCGATGACATGAAAAGGCGCTCCGTCGAAAAGTAGTGAGTGGGCTTCGCCGGATGGCGATGGCCCACTTTAGGGGGGCCGCCATCAGACACAAACTACTGAAAAGTGAATTCCTTAGAACCTATTCATCTGTGATGGCGGCTTCGAGGGCATGGCGGTGCGGATGCGCGGGCCGCTTCAAGCCGAGGTGGTCGCGCAAGGTGCGGCCCGTGTAGGCGGTGCGGAAGAGCCCTCGCCGCTGCAGTTCCGGAATGACCAGCTCCGCGAAGTCCCGCAGCCCGAACGGCAAGGTGGGCGCCAGGACGTTGAAGCCGTCGGCCGCGCCGGTGCTGAACCAGTGCTCGAGCTGGTCGGCGATCGATTCGGCGGTGCCGACGATCGTCCAGTGGCCGCGCGCGCCGGCCACTTTTTCGTAGAGCTGGCGGATCGACAGGTTGTCGCGCTTGGCCATCGCTGCGAACAGTTCCTGGCGGCTCTTCCACCCCTCGGTCACGGGCAGGTCCTGAGGGAAGGGCCCGTCGATGTCGTGGCCCGAGAGATCGACGTTGCCCAGAAAGGTCGACAACAGGCCGACGCCGAGCACCGGGTCGATCAGGCCCTGCAGCTGTTCGAACTTCTCCTGGGCCTCCTGCTGGCTGCGGCCCACGAAGGGCGAGATGCCGGGCAGGATCTTGAGCTGGTCCGGCGTGCGCCCGTGGGCGGCCAGCCGCGACTTGAGCCCGGCGTAGAAGGCCCGCGCGTCCTCGACCGTCTGCTGCGCCGTGAACACCACCTCGGCCGTGGCCGCGGCCAGCTCCTGGCCGTCGCCCGACGAGCCGGCCTGCACCAGCACCGGGTAGCCCTGCGGCGCACGCGGCGTCTGCAGCGCGCCATGCACCTTGTAGTGCTCGCCCTCGTGCGCCACGCGGTGCAGCCGGGCCGGATCGAAGAAGCGGTTGGCGGCCTTGTCGTGGATGAAGGCATCGTCTTCCCAGCTGTCCCACAGGCCCTTGACGATCTTCACGTACTCGTGCGCCCGCGCATAGCGGTGGGCATGGGCCAGCTGCTGGTCGAGGCCGAAGCTGCGGGCCTCGAAGTCGCTGCCCGAGGTGACCAGGTTCCAGCCGCTGCGGCCGCCGCTGACCTGGTCCAGCGAGGCGTACTTGCGCGCCAGGTGATAGGGCGGCAGGTAGGTCGACGAGACCGTGGCCACCAGCCCGATGTGGGTGGTCGACTGCGACAGCGCCGCCAGCGAGATCAGCGGGTCGAGCGGATACCAGAGCGCGTTCTTCGCCACCACGGCGTCGGGCGGTCCGGGCAGGCCGACGTTGTCGGCGAAGAAGATGGCATCGAACTTGGCCTCCTCCGCGATCCGGGTCCATTCCTTCAGCGCCTCGATCCGGCTGGCCGCGCCGGGATCGACGTCGGGGTGGCGCCAGGCCGCGAGGTGATGGCCGACGCCGAAGAAGAAGGCGCCGAGATGCATGTGTCTTTGGGATGCGGTCATGGGGAAGGGTCAGGGGACGGTCCGCCGTCGGCGGGCCAGAACACCAGCGCCCGCAGCTCGATGCTGCGGCGCGCCGGCGCATCGGCGGGCGTGTCCGGGTGGACGAAGGCGGTGTGCGCCGTCAACCGCGCGGTGCCGTCGTCGCGCGAGTCGTAGATCTTCAGCAGCAGCGCCTCGTCGCCGCGCAGGCGCGGGAACCAGTACCAGCGGTGCGCCGGGTTGTGCAGGAACGCGTAGGTCTCGCCCACCTTGTCGCGGTAGACCAGGTCGCTCGGCACCAGGTCGGCGGGTGCGATCGAGCGCGCATCGCACAGCGCCAGCGGCAGCTGCTCCACGGTCGCCAGCGGCCGCCACAGGTTGATGATGGCGAAGCGGTGCTGCAGGCGTTCCGCCGCCTCTGCCGCGGGCAGGTGATCGCGCACGCGGCGCGGCCCGGAGACGAAGGTCTGGTCGTTGTGCACGCGCCGCACCGGTTCGCGCAGCGATGCGTTGGCGCGCGACCCGTGCGCGCTGTCGCGCAGGGTGTGGTCGAACACCACCACCTTCTCGGCCCCGGTGGCTTCGCGCAGCAGCGCGGCCGACTCGGCGTAGTACACCGAGCGGATCGCCGCCTCGTCCGAGAAGGCGGTCACGGCGCTGCGGTGCGACAGCTGCGCGAAGCCGCTGCGGTCGAGCGACAGCTCGCCCAGCGCGGCCAGCGGGCGACCGTCGTGGATCACGACCCGCTTCGGCACCAGCTCCCCGGTGCTCCAGGGCACGCCGGGGGGCGGCTCGAAGGTGTAGCTGACAGGACGCGCCACCCCCGGGGCCAGGTAGTTGAGCTCCGCCTGCACGGCCGGGATCGTGTGCACGCCGGGCCAGGGATTCAATACGGCACTCATGGCGATCTCCTCAGAAAGGTTCCTTGAACGGGCGCAGGTCGATCTCCTGGGTCCAGGCGCTGCGGTGCTGCAGATGCAGCTGCCAGTAGCTCTCGGCGATGGCGTCGAGCTGCAGCAGGCCGTCGTCGCCGGCCTGCGCCACCCGCTGCGGCGCGCTGGTGCGCAGGCGCTCGCCGTCGATGCCGCCGTCAATGACCACGTGCGCGACGTGAATGCCCTCTGGCCCGAACTCGCGCGCCAGGCTCTGGCTCAGCGAGCGCAGCCCGGCCTTGGCTGCGGCGAAGGCCGCGAACGGAGGCTTGCCGCGCAGCGCGGCCGTCGCGCCCGTGAACAGCAGCGTGCCGCGACCGCCGGGCGCGGTGCCGGGAATGCCGTTGGCCTGCAGCTGCTCGCCGGTGCGTCCGGTGAGCGCGACGCTGAAGCCGCCGCGCGCGAAGCGCCGCGCCAGGGCGGCGCCGAGCCCGGCGCCGGCACCGACGCCGGCGATCCATGCCACCGGCTCGCGGGCTTCGACGCTCATCGCGACGCCACCAGCCCGGCCGCGTTGGTCGGCGTCCAGAAGGTCTCGAGCTTCAGCTCCTTCAAGGCCTGGTTCAGGAAGCTCGGGTCGGCCCAGGCCTGTGCGTCGTAGGTCTGGCGGATGATGCCGAGCTTGCGCGCGCCGTCGATCACGTCCGTGTAGTGCGACACGAAGCCGTTGTCGAGCAGTGGCGAATAGCGCTCCTTGATCACGGTGCCTTCGAAATCGCTGGCAAACAGCGCCACCGGCAGGCCGCTGATGTCGTGGAAGCGGGTGAACAGCGCGGCCCGCTGGCCCTCGTCGAGCGAGGCGGCATGGGCCTGCTGCACGATCACCTTGACGAGGCGGGTCAGCGCCTGCGGGTACTTCTTCGCGAAGTCGTCGGTGGCGATGGTGCCCGAGTTGATGCCGTAGATCGGCCCCCTGCCCCGCGTGCTGACCGGAATGTCGGCCGTGCCCGCGATCTTGAGCAGCTGCAGGTCCGAGCCGCCGAAGGTGGCGTCGATGTCCTTGCTGACCAGCGCCGCCTTCGAGGTCGGCCAGTCGAGGTTGGTGAAGCGCACGTCCTTCTCGGTCAGGCCCTGGTCTTCGAGCAGGCGGTTGAAGGACAGCTGGTAGGCCGTGCCGCGCAGCACCGCGACCCGCTTGCCCTTGAGGTCCTTGAAGCTCTGGATGTTGGCGCCCAGCGCCGTCGCCAGGTAGCTGTTGCTGCCGCGCCCGCCGGCCAGCACCAGCCGCGTCTTGAGCCCGCTGGCGCGGCCGATCACGCCGGCCAGGTCGCCCAGGAACACCACGTCGAGCTGGCCGGTGGCGAGCGCCTCGTTGATGGCGGGGCCGGCGCCCTTGAAGAACTTCCATTCGACCTGGACGCCGTCCTTCGCGAACTCGGCCTCGATCGCCTTGCTCGCATAGGCCAGCGACACCGGGCCGGCGCCGGCGAAGGATTTGCCGGCGCTGCCCTGTTCGGGCGCGGCCAGTCGGATCACCTTGGGCAGGTCGGCCGCGCCGGCCGTCGGCGTGGCCGCGGCGGCCAGCAGCCCGGCCAGCGCCAGGGCGGTCGCCAGGAACGGCCGGCGGCCGCGGGAAAGTTCGAAGGAAGTCATGTGAAGGTCCGGAAGGGAAAAATGAAGAAGGTCTAGAAGACGGCCGCCTCGGCCCCGAACTCGGCCAGCACCGTCTCCTTGACGTCGGCGAAGTCGCGCGACGCACGATGGCGCGGATGTGGCAGCGGCACCGGGACGATGCGCCGGATGCGGCCCGGCCGGGGTTCCATCACCACCACCTTGTCGCCGAGGAACACCGCCTCTTCGACGTCGTGCGTGACCAGGATCGTGGTGATGCCCTCGGCGCGCCAGATGCGGTGCAGCTCCTGCTGCAGGTGGGCGCGGGTGATCGCGTCGAGCGCGCCGAAGGGCTCGTCGAGCAGCAGGATCTCGGGCCGGTTCACCAGCGCCCTGGCGATCGCCACGCGCTGCGCCATGCCGCCCGAGAGCTGGTGCGGCCAGGCCTTGGCGAAGCCCTGCAGCCCGACCAGCTCGATGTGCTCGCGGACCTGCATGCGTTTCTGTCCCTCGGTCAAGGGCGCGTTGAGCAGGCCCAGCCCGATGTTGTCCTCGACCGTCAGCCAGGGAAAGAGCCGGTGCTCCTGGAACACGATGCCGCGGTCCAGGCTGGTGCCGGCGATGCGCTGGCCGTCGAGCAGCAGCTCGCCGCGGTAGTCTTCCTCGAGGCCCACCACCAGGCGCAGCAGCGTCGACTTGCCGCAGCCGCTGGCGCCCACGATGCTCACGAACTCGCCCGGCTCGATGCGCAGCGTGATGTCGCTCAGCACCTGCAGCGGTGCGCCCTCGACCACGTACTGCTTGCCGAGGTGGCGAATGTCCAGGGTTCCTGCCTTGTCGGCCATGCGTGCGTCTCCGGGTTCAGAACTGCGCGACCGACCGCCCGCGCCAGGCGAGCAGACGGGTCTCGATGCGGGTCGCGATCCAATTGAGCGTGAAGCCCACCGCGCCGACCACGATCACGCCGAAGATCACCAGGTCCATCTGGAAATGTTCGCGGCCGTCGATCATGGTGTTGCCGATGCCTTTGCCGGCCACCAGCAGGTACTCGGCGCCCAGCGTGGCCAGCCAGGCGTAGATCAGGGCCAGGTGGATGCCCGCGAAGATCGATGGCGAGGCGCTCGGCAGCACCACCCGCCCGAGCAGTTGCCGGCGGCTGAACTTCAGCACCCGCGCCACCTCGATGAACTCGCGCGGCACGCTGCGAATGCCCTCGAAGGTGTTCAGCACCACCGGGAAGAAGGCGGCCAGCGACAGGAAGGCCACCTTGGCCGCATCGCCGAGCCCGAACCAGACCGAGATCAGCGGAATCCACGCGAACAGGGAAATCTGCTTGAGCGTGTGGAAGCTCGGTCCCACGGCGCGCTCGAACAGGCGCGAGAAGCCCAGCGCCGCGCCGAACAGCAGGCCGCCGGAGGCGCCGATCGCGAAGCCCGCGAGATTGCGCCACAGGCTCGATCCCAGTGCGCTGCGGAGCTCGCCGCTCGCCGTGTAGCGCACGGCCCGCGCCCAGACCGCCTCCGGCGCGACCAGCATCGGCGAGCTGCTCCAGCCGAAGCGCGCCGCGAACCACCAGAGCAGCAGCAGCCCGAGCGGCAACACCCAACCCCGCAGGGCCTTGGGCACGGGATGCGGCCGTGTCGCCATGTTCAGAACCCGGCCCGCCGCCAGCGCGTGAGCCGCAGCTCGACCAGCGCCAGCGCCTTGTCGAGCAGGTAGCCGACGATGCCGACCACCACCACCGCGGCCAGCACGACGTCGAGCTGGAACAACTGCCGGCCATAGACGATCAGGAAACCGATCCCTTCGCTGGACGCCAGCAGCTCGACCACCACCAGCGCCAGCCAGGCGTGGGTGAAGCCATAGCGCACGCCGCTCCAGATCGGCGCAAAGGCGGACGGCAGCACCACCTTGGTGAGCAGCTGCCAGCGCGTGAAGCGCAGCACCCGCGCGACTTCGATGTAGCGCGTGGGCACGCCCTGGATGCCCTTGCAGGTGTTGAGTGCGATCGGCACCAGCGCCGCCTTGGCGATGAGGATGATCTTGAGCGCCTCGTCGATGCCCACCAGCAGCATCAGCAGCGGCAGCCAGCCCAGCACCGGCACCTGGCTGAAGGCCTTGAAGAGCGGATAGACGTAGTCCTTGAAGGTCGGCGACAGGCCCATCGCCACCCCCAGCGCGCCGCCGACGGCCAGCCCCACGGCGAAGCCCGCGAACACGCGCGTCATGCTGACTTGCAGATGACCCCAGATCTCGCCGGTGCGCAACAGGTCGAGCAAGGTCGCCCAGACCGCGGCCGGCGACGGCAGCACCTGCGGCGCGATCCACTCGAAGCGGGCGCCGAGGTACCACAGCAGCAGCACCGCGAGCGGGAACGGCCAGGCCACCAGGCGGGGCGCGATGCGCTCTTGCAGCCGCCGCCAGGCCGAAACGGGCGACGACCGCCCGGCGGCGGCCATCAGGGACAGGTCGGCGGACGGGATCGACACGCGGCAGGCTCAGAGCTTGGCCAGCGCCTGGTCCAGGTCGGCCAGCAGGTCGTCGATGTGCTCGATGCCGACCGACAGGCGCACCGTGTCTTCCGAGACACCGGCCCGGGCCAGCTCGTCGGGCCCGAGCTGGCGGTGCGTGGTCGACGCCGGATGGGTCGCCAGCGAGCGCACGTCGCCGATGTTGACCAGCCGCGTGAACAGCTGCAGCGCATCGAGGAAGCGGGCGCCGGCGGCGCGGGCATCGCCGCCCTGGCTGGCCAGGCCGAAGGTCAGCACGCCGCTGGCCTTGCCGCCCAGGTACTTCTTCGCCAGCGCATGGTCCGGATGGTCTTCGAGGCCGGCATAGTTGACCCACTTCACGGCCTTGCTCGAACGCAGGTGCTGGGCCACGGCCAGCGCGTTGGCGCTGATGCGGTCGACCCGCAGCGCCAGCGTCTCGATGCCCTGCAGGATCAGGAAGGCATTGAAGGGCGAGATCGCCGCGCCGGTGTTGCGCAGCGGCACGACGCGCGCCCGCCCGATGTAGGCCGCGGCGCCCAGCGCCTCGGTGTAGACCACCCCGTGGTAGCTGACGTCGGGCTCGTTGAGGCGCTTGAAGCGCTCCTTGTGCTCGGCCCACGGGAACTTGCCCGAGTCGACGATCGCGCCGCCGATGCTGGTGCCGTGGCCGCCGAGGTACTTGGTCAGCGAATGCACGACGATGTCCGCGCCGTGCTCGATCGGCCGGCTCAGGTAGGGCGACGGCACCGTGTTGTCGACGATCAGCGGCACGCCGTGGCGGTGCGCGATCTCGGCGATGGCGGCGATGTCGGTGACGTTGCCCGCGGGGTTGCCGAGCGACTCCACGAACACCGCCTTGGTCCTCGTGTCGAAGAGCTTCTCGAAGCTGGCCGGATCGCGGTGGTCGGCAAAGCGGGTCGTGATGCCGAACTGCGGCAGCGTGTGGGCGAACAGGTTGTAGGTGCCGCCGTAGAGCGCGGTGCTCGAGACGATGTTGTCGCCCGCCTCGGCGATGGTCTGGATCGCGTAGGTCACGGCCGCCTGCCCCGACGCCACGGCCAGCGCCGCGATGCCGCCTTCGAGGGCCGCGACCCGCTGCTCGAGCACGTCCTGGGTCGGGTTGTTGATGCGGCTGTAGATGTTGCCGGGCACCTTGAGGTCGAACAGGTCGGCGCCGTGCTGGGCACTGTCGAAGGCGTAGGCCACGGTCTGGTAGATCGGCGGCGCCACGGCACGCGTGGTCGGCTCGGGCGAATAGCCGGCATGCACCGACAGGGTTTCGAATTTCCAGTTGTTCGACATGCTCAGGTCCAGGAGTGAGTTGAAGAGGGGGCGCTCATGGGGCGGGCGGCTGGAAGAAGCTCGCCTGCAGGGTGTCGACCCGGCGCGGCAGCAGCTTCTCGGCGAAGAAGGCATCGGCGATGCGCTGCTGCTCGCCGACGCCGGCGGCCACCACCGGGCGGACCTGGTAGCTGCGCCGCGCGTTGGCCTGCTCGATGGTGGCCACGTCCAGCCCCCAGACCGGCGCCAGCAGTTCGGCCGCCTCGCGCGGGTTCTGCTTGACCCACCGGCCGGCCTTGCCGAGTGCTGCATAGATGACGCCCAGCACGTCCGGGCGGGCCTGCGCGAACTTCGTCGAGGCCAGGTAGTAGCGCTGGTAGGAGGCGATGCCGGTGCCATCGGCGAGCACGCGCACGCCGGCCTGGCGCTGCGCCGCCGCGAAGAACGGGTCCCAGGTCACCCAGGCGTCGATCGCGCCTTTCTCGAAGGCTGCGCGGCCGTCGGCCGGCGTGAGGTAGGCGGTCTCGACTTCCTTCAGCGGAATGCCGGCCTTGTCGAGCGCGGCCAGCAGCAGGTAGTGGCCGCCCGAGCCCTTGGCGACGCCGATCTTCCGGCCCTTCAGGTCGCCCAGCGACCGGATCGGCGAATCGGCCCGCACCACGATCGCCTGCGCGGTCGGCGACGGCGCCTCCTGGGCCACGAAGCTGAGTTGCGCGCCGGCGGCCTGCGCGAACACGGGCACCGTGTCGGCCACGTCGGCGCTGAAGTCGAGGTTGTCGAGGTTCAGCGCCTCGAGCAGCGGCAGGCCGCTGGTGAACTCGTGCCAGCTCAGCTTGACGCCGAGCGGCGCGAGTTCCTTCTCAAGCACGCCCTGCGCCTTGAGCACCGCGATCAGGGTCGATGACTTCTGGTAGCCGATGCGCACCACGGCGCTGTTCTGGGCCAGCGCGACGGTGCCGCTCAGGGCGAAGGCGGCGACGAGCGCGACGCTGCGAAGGATGCGATGGATGTGCATGGTCTCGGGGTCCTTGCCGGTTTCACCAGGAATGCGCGAAGACCGGCAGGCCGGGCGCCCGCGCGCTGGCGCCGATGCGCCGCAGGATGCGCACGGGCACGTGGCCGTGCGGCGCCCGCCGGGCCACCGCGCGCGGCGAGGCCGGGGCGATGCGCCACGCGGTGGCCGTGCGCGCGATCACGGCGCGGGCCTGCTCGGCGGGGGTCGAAGGGGCGAGCTGCGTCATCGGAAGACTCGGTTCGGATTCAGGGCTTCGCCACCACGACCGCGTCGCTGATCCGGATGGCCTTGGGAATCAATTTCAGGTCGAAGAAGGTGTCGGCGATCTTTTGCTGGTCCGCCGCCACGGCCGGCGTGATCGGCTTGACGTTGAACTCGTAGCGCTGCAGCGCGAGCTCGACCACGTCGACCGGCAGCCCCTGCAGCGGCGCGATCAGCTCGGCCGCCTGCCGCAGGTTCTTCTTGAGCCAGATGCCCTGGGAGACCGAATCCTCGAACAGCGCTTCGATGACCTTCGGGTTCTTGCCGACGAAGCCGCGCTCGCCCAGGTAGTACTGGTAGTTGTTCACCACGTCCGGCGCGCCGTCGGCCAGCACGCGGGCCCCGGTGGCTTTCTCCGCGGCGGCCTGGAACGGGTCCCAGATCACCCAGGCATCGACGTTCTTGCTCTCGAAGGCGGCACGGCCGTCGGCCGGCGCCAGATAGACGGGCTGGATGTCGGTCGGCTTGAGCCCATTCTTTTCGAGCTGCTTCACCAGCAGGTAGTGCACGTTGCTGCCCTTGTTCAGCGCGACCTTCTTGCCCTTGAGATCGGCCACCGAACGGATCGGCGAATCCTTCGTCACCAGGATGGCCTCGGCCCGCGGCGCGGCCGGGTCGAAGCCGAAGTAGACGAACCTGGCGCCCGCGGCCTGGGCGAAGATCGGCGGCGCCTCGCCGACGTAGCCGACGTCGACCGCGCCGACGTTCAGGCCTTCGAGCAATTGCGGTCCGGCCGGGAACTCGACCCACTTGACGCCGAAGCCCAGCGGCGCGAGCTTCTTCTCCAGGCTGCCCTGGGCCTTCTGCAGCACGAACAGGCTGGCCGACTTCTGGTAGCCGATGCGAAGCTCGCCCCTGGCCTGCTGTGCATGGGCGCCCGTGACCACCAGAAAGCTGGCGATCAATGCCAGCGCCAAGGCCACCAGCGCGCCGAGCGCCAGTGCGCGCAGGGTCTGCCAGATGGAGACGCCGGAGGGATCGAGTTCGAAGTCTTCGGTGAGGGTGGGCAGCATCAAGGGCGTCCGGTCTTTTGTTCTTGGAGGCGCGATTGTCGAAAAGGGCAGGCAGAAGGGGAACGACCGATTCGTCAGTTGGATATAGCCAAATCAACCATCCCCGCGCGCCGCCCGAGATCAGGTGGCCCTCGCCAGGGGCGCATAAGCATCGAAGCAATCGGTCTTTGGCAGCCGCGCCGGACCGGCGTAAAAGCGCCCACCATGACCTCCACCCGCCAGCTCAGGCTGGGCGCCTTCATGCGCCCCGTCAGCATCCACACCGGCGCCTGGCGCTATCCGGGCGCCTTCGCCGACGCCAACTTCAATTTCGCGCACCTGCGGCGTTTCGCGCAGACGCTGGAGCGCGCGCGCTTCGACGCCTTCTTCATGGCCGACCACCTGGCGCTCCTCAACATGCCGATGGAGGCACTCCAGCGCAGCCACACCGTCAGCTCCTTCGAGCCGTTCACGCTGTTGTCGGCGCTGAGCCAGGCCACCCGGCACATCGGACTGGTCGCCACTGCCTCCACCACCTTCGACGAGCCCTTCCATGTCGCGCGCCGCTTCGCGTCGCTCGACCATCTCAGCGAAGGGCGCGCCGGCTGGAACATCGTGACCACTTCCAACCCCGACGCGGCGCTCAACTTCGGCCTCGAGGACCACATGCCGCACGACGAGCGCTACGCCCGGGCACGCGAGTTCCACGATGTCGTGACCGGGCTGTGGGACAGCTGGGCCGACGACGCCTTCGTGCGCGATGCGGCCAGCGGACAGTACTTCGATCCGCAGCGGCTGCACACCCTGAACCACAAGGGCAAGTACTTCTCGGTGCGCGGCCCGCTGCACATCGCGCGGCCGGTGCAGGGCTGGCCGGTGATCGTGCAGGCCGGTGCCTCGGAGCCCGGCCGCCAGCTGGCGGCCGAAACCGCCGAGGTGATCTTCGCGGCCCACGGCACGCTGGACGAGGGGCGCGCCTTCTACGCCGACGTCAAGGGCCGGCTCGCGGCGCTGGGCCGCGAGCGCGACCACCTCAAGATCCTGCCGGCCGCCTTCGTCGTGGTGGGCGACACGGTGGCAGAAGCCCGCGCCCAGCGCGCCCGGCTCGACAGCCTGGTGCATGCGCACAGCGCCATCGCCTCGCTGTCGGTCGCCCTCGGCCACGACGTCTCCGGCTTCGACCTCGACCAGCCGCTGCCCGAGGTGCCCGAGACCAACGCCAGCCGGAGCAGCCGCGAGCGCGTGATCGCGCTGGCGCGGCGCGAGGGCCTCACGGTGCGCCAGCTGGCCCAGCGCCTGGGTGGCTATGGCGGACTGGCTTTCGTCGGCACTGCGCAGACGATTGCCGACGAGATGCAGGAGTGGCTGGAGCGCGAAGGCGCGGACGGCTTCAACATCATGTTTCCATGGCTGCCGGGCGGGCTCGACGCCTTCGCCGACAAGGTGGTGCCGGAACTGCAGCGGCGCGGCATCTTCCGGCGCGAATACGAAGGCCGCACCCTGCGCGAGAACCTCGGGCTGCCGCGGCCGCCGAACCGCTTCTTTCCGGCGTGAGGGCAAGGCCCTCAGATCATTCGCTTATTTGAAATCAACGATTCATTCGTTCGGGATTCAGGACGGCAAACGCACAATCGGCCGCCGAGTGCCATCGGGCACTTCTTTCTTGCTTGCTTGCCTGGACGCCATGAATTTCCAACAGTTGCGCTCCGTGCGCGAAGCCGTGCGCTGCGGCTTCAACCTCACCGAAGCAGCCCATGCGCTGCATACCTCGCAGCCGGGCGTCAGCCGCCAGATCCGTGAACTGGAAGACGAACTGGGCATCGCGCTGTTCGCTCGCGCCGGCAAGCGGCTGACCGGACTGACGGCGCCCGGGGATCACCTGCTGCCGATCATCGAACGCATGCTGCTGGAGAGCCACAACCTGCGCCAGGCCGGACAGGAGTTTCTGGCCCAGGACGAGGGCTTGCTGTCGATCGCCGCCACCCACTCGCAGGCCCGCTACGCCTTGCCGGTGGCGGTGCAGGAGTTCAGGGGCCGGTTTCCCAACGTGCAGCTGCACCTGCGGCAGGGCTCGCCCAAGCAGGTCGCGCAGATGCTGCTGGACGGCGAGGCCGACGTCGGCATCGCGACCGAGGCGCTCAGCGACTATCCGCAGCTGGTCGCCCTGCCGAGCTTTCGCTGGACCCATTCGATCATCGCGCCGCCCGGGCATCCCCTGCTCGACGGCCCGCTGAGCCTGGAGCGGCTGGCGGCCTATCCGCTGGTCACCTACGACAGCGGCTTCACCGGCCGCACGCGCATCGACAAGGCCTTCGCCGATGCCGGCCTGAAGCCCAACCTGGCCATCACCGCCATGGATGCCGACGTCATCAAGACCTACGTGGAACTCGGCCTGGGCATCGGGATCGTCGCCGGCATCGCCTTCGAAACCGAGCGCGACACCCGCTTGCGCGCCGTCGATGCGGGCCGCTTGTTCGGGATCAACCTGACCAAGGTGGCGGTGCGGCGTGGCACCTATCTGCGGGCCTACGTCTACGCCTTCATCGAGGCCTTCTCCCCCACCCTGTCGCGCGCGGCGGTGGAAGAAGCACTCGGAAACCGTGCGGCCGACGAGGGCGAGGCCGTTCCGGAATCGGCGCTGGAGCAGCTGCTGGCGCACGCCCAGCACTGACCCGACAGGTCGGCGCGGCGGCGCGCCGAGGCGGCTCAGGCCAGCGAGAGCACGGACACGGCCGCGGCGCCCCTGGCGCGCTGGCGCAGCACCGGCAGCGCGCGTTCGACCGCCAGGTCGATGCGTGCCTGCAGCGAGGCGCTGGCGACACGGTAGTCGTCGAACTCCTTGTCGGTCGCATAGACCCCGATCGGCAGCGTGTGCGCCTGGAAGAAGCTAAACAGCGGGCGCAGCTGATGGTCGATGGCGAGCGCATGCCGGTCGCTGCCGCCGGTGGCGGCGAGCAGCACCGGGACGTCGATCAGCGACTCGTGATGGACGAAATCGAACAGGTGCTTGAAGAGGCCCGTGTAGGAGCCCCGGTAGATCGGACTCGCCACCAGCAGGAGGTCGGCGGTCTCGATGTCGCGCAGATGCGATTCGACCTCGGCCGGCAGATGCTTGCGCTGCAGCACGCTGCCGAACTTGGGCACGATGTCGCCGAGCTGGATCAGGCGCGCTTCGGCCGGAAGCGCGTCGGTGAGTCCTTCGAGCAGCTGCTCGACCAATGCCAGCGTGCGGGACGGGCGCTGCAGGCCGCCGGAGACGGCGACGATCTTGAGTTTGTGGGCCATGACAGGGGGAGCTCGCGCTGCGCGAAGTTGTTGGATATCCGACTGTGCCGCCAACGCGCGCGTTCCAGCCCTGCCGGGCTAGAAGCATTTCAGCTATTCATATGAGGAAAACTCTGGAGCGCTATGGCCTGCGCGACGGCCGCTGGTCGAGCAGGAAGCGCCCGAAGAAGGCGGCGAGTTCGTCGTGTGCGTCGAGCGGGAGCACGTTCGAGACGTACTGGTCGGGACGCACGACCACCATCGCACCCTGCGCACGGTCGATGCCGCGCAGGTCGAAGATGTCGGGGCCGTTCCGGAGGTCGGGGCAGTAGGCCTTCTCGTAGTCGACGAGGCCGAAGCAGCCCTTGCGCGGCAGCAGGATCGACGGCAGCGCCTCCACCTTGAGCGCGAGGTGCCCCTGCTGGAAGACCGCGCGCACGTCGATGACG
The DNA here is from genome assembly GCF_030316845.1 of Variovorax davisae. Lineage (GTDB taxonomy): Bacteria > Pseudomonadota > Gammaproteobacteria > Burkholderiales > Burkholderiaceae_C > Variovorax > Variovorax davisae. Next base: position 201,981 of record NZ_JASZYS010000011.1, on the reverse strand, counting down.
CTGTCGATGTCGACATCGGCCCCGGCGGGCGTGAAGCGGCGGATCGGCGAAGCCGCCGAATCCGCCAGGAAGGCCATGAGCTCGCGCAGGCGCCGGCCGGCCGCATCGGCGAACGCATAGAGGCGCCAGGCGCCATCGGCGCGGGCGGCATGGCCGAGCTGGACCGGCTTGGCATCGGCCAGGCGCACGACCGGGGCCGAGTGGAAGCGCATGCCGATCGTGAAGCCGCGCGCGAGGTCCTGGTGGGTGGCCTCGGCCGTCAGCGCCGTCGTCGGCGTGTAGTGCGTCGCGACGCCGGCCGTGTAGCGGCCGGACTTCACGAAGTAGGCCTGAAGCTCCTGCGGATCGACACCGCCGAGTTCCGGATGGTCCGGATCCAACGGCTGCGAGGCCATGATCTTCGACCACTCCTTGTCGAAGTCGATCAGCCGCTGCGCGATCGCATGGCGCTCGACGTTGTAGGTGCGCAGCAGTTCCGCGCCGGCGCGTCCCTCGAGCACCGCGGCGAGCTTCCAGCCCAGGTTGAAGGCGTCCTGCATCGAGACGTTCATGCCCTGGCCGGCCTTCGCGCTATGAGTGTGGCAGGCATCGCCGGCGATGAAGACGCGCGGCAGGCGCGCGCCGGCCTGGTCCGCGGGCACATCGTCGAAGCGGTCGGTGACGCGCTGGCCCACCTGGTACACCGCGAACCACACCACCCGCTTGACGTCGAGCGAGTACGGGTGCAGCACGCGCTGGGCGGTCGCGATGACCTTCTCCTGGGTAAAGTCCCTGATGGCCTCGCGATGGTCCGGGTCGATGTCGCCGAGGTCGACATAGAGCCGCACCATGTAGCCGCCCTCGCGCGGGATGAGCAGGATGTTGCCCTCGTCCGCGGACTGGATGGCGGCCTTGAGCCGGATGTCCGGGAAGTCGGTCACGGCCAGCATGTCGACGACGCCCCAGGCATGGTTGGCGAAGTCGCCGTGCGGCATGGCGCCGATCGATTGGCGCACCCCGCTGCGCGCGCCGTCGCAGCCCACCACGTAGCGCGCGCGGACCGTGGTCTCGGCGCCCTTGGCGACGTCGCGCAAGGTCACGACGACCGGGTGCTCGCCCTCGGGCTCCACCGTCAGGGCGACGAATTCCAGTCCGTAGCTGGCCTCGAGCCGGGTCGGCGACATGCGCATGTGGTCGAGCAGGTACTGCTGCAGCCGGGCCTGGTTGACGATCAGGTGCGGAAACTCGGACAGGCCGTCCTCGGTGTCCTGCACCCGGCCGGTGCGCTCGATGCGCGTGCGGTCCTGCTTCGACGGCCGCCAGAAGACGGTCTCGTTGACCCAGTAGGCCTCGCGGATGAGCTTCTGCGCCAGACCGAAGGCCTCGAACATCTCGACCGTGCGGCAGGCGATGCCGTCGGCCTGGCCGACCTTGAGCGGGCCGTCGCGGCGCTCGACCAGCCGGGTGCTGATGCGCGGGAAGTTCGACAGCTGAGCCGCCAGCAAGGCCCCTGCGGGCCCGCTGCCGACGATGAGGACGTCGACGCTGTCGGGGAGCGCCTCTTTGATGATGTCGGGGTCGCCGGGAGCGTAGCCATTCAGGTAGAACTGCATGTTGCCTCCGTTGTGGGTCTTGCGCATGGGTCTCGGGCTGCTCGCTCCGATGAGGACCATTGTTCTTCGGCGCGCGCAGGCGCACCCTCGATGCACTGGCACTTGGCATCAGGGTTTTCCCTTCTTCCGAGGCGCTGCGCAGCGGTGCGGGCAGCGGCGGAAGATCGGCACCCGCACGGGATCGGGCCCAGGGCGTCGCGCCGATGACGAAGATCGGGATCGTCGATGTGTCGGATCGGAAGCCGTCGCCGCCTTGTCGGCGGCCGGCGCGCCCGGGTCGGCGCGGCCCTGGCCTTCGGCGCGGCTCAGCCGCGCGCCAGGTAGTGTTCCGTGAGCATGGCCCAGTAGGCCGCGCCGATGGGCAGGTTGCTGTCGTTGAAGTCGTAGCCCGGGTTGTGGACCATGCAGCCGCCGTGCTCGCCGCCGCGCCCGTTGCCGATCATCAGGTAGCAGCCGGGCCGCTTCTCGAGCATGAAGGCGAAGTCCTCGCTGCCGGTCACCGGCGGCGCCTGGAGCTCCACGTGCGCATCGCCCACCAGCTGGCGGCCGATGGCGCGCGCGAACTCGGTCTCTTCCAGCGTGTTCACCAGCACCGCGTAGCCTGGGCGGAAGTCGATCTCGGCGCGCACGCCGAAGCTCTCCGCCTGCGCCTGCACCACCGCCTTCAGCCGCTGCTCGAGCAGCACGCGGGTCTCGCGCGTGAGCGCGCGCATGCTGATTTCGAGGGTGGCGGTCTGCGGGATCACGTTGTTGGCCTTGCCGCTGTGGATCGCCCCCACGGTGACGATGGCGGTCTGCTGCGGATCGGCATTGCGGGAGACCAGCGTCTGCAAGGCCATCACGATGCTGGCGGCGGCCACGATCGGATCGCGCGTGTGCTGCGGCATGGCGCCGTGGCCGCCCACGCCGTGCAAGGTGACCGTGGCGTAGTCGGACGAGGCCATGGTCGGCCCGTCGCGGAAGGCCAGGTCGCCCTGGCGCCGGCCGGGCATGTTGTGCATCGCGAAGATGGCATCGCAGGGGTAGTTCTCGAACAGGCCGTCGTCCATCATGCGCACGGCACCGCCCATGCCTTCCTCGGCCGGCTGGAAGATCAAGTTGAGCGTGCCGGAGAAGTCGCCTTCGGTCGCCAGGTACTGGGCGGCGCCGAGCAGCATGGCCGTGTGGCCGTCGTGCCCGCAGGCGTGCATGATGCCGGGCCGCCGGCTGCTGTAGGCCAGGCCGGTCTTCTCCTCGATCGGCAGCGCGTCCATGTCGGCGCGGATGCCCACGCTCTTGCCGCCGCTGCCGCGCCGCAGCCGGCCGACCACGCCGGTGCCGCCCACGCCGCGCTGGACCTCGTAGCCCCACTGCTGCAGGCGCTCCGCCACCAGCGCGCTGGTGCCGTGCTCCTCGAAGCCCAGTTCGGGGTTCTGGTGAATGGTCTGCCGCACGGTGACGAATTCCGGGGCGTGGTCGCGCATGTATTGCAGGTAGTGTTCGGGACTCTTGGGCACAGGCTTTCCTTTGGTTCGGGTTCAGGGACGCAGGGACATCGTGGCGGGCAGCCGGGTCCACGGCAGGTCGGCCGGGTCGGCCGCCATCGGGCCCGCCGCCTTGGCCACCAGGATGTGGCTGGCGATGGGGGCGAAATCGGCGCGGAAGTGCACCGAGCTCTTGTTGATCAGGAGCTTCATCGACTCGGGCGCGATGCCCAGGAAGCGGAACAGCTCCCGGTCCAGCATCTGGGTCTTGCGGCTGCACACGCCGACCAGCACGCCCTGCACCTCCAGGCAGGCGCTCGGACCGAGCCGCACTTCGCCGCCCATGCCCATCGGGCCCTTGAGCGTGACCTGTCCGTCGGCGAGCCGGCGCACGGTGGCGCGCGCCGTCACCGGCGCATCGCTGTGCCGCCCGCCCCAGGTGGGCACGCTGCGGCCGAGCCGGACCTCGATCTGCGCGCCCTCGCCGGCCGCGTGGGCCTGGGCGGCGGCTTCGGGGTCGGCCAGCAGGCCGATCGCCACCTGGCCCGGGAAGCGCTCCCCGGCGCCGGCGGCCAGCAGCGCGTGCAGCATGCCGGTGGTGTTGCTGTCGCCGCCCGCGCCCGGGTTGTCCTGGGTGTCGGCGATCACGACCGGCTGGTCTGCGCCGGCGGCAAGCGCCAGCGCCTCGCGCACCGCCGCCTCGGGCGTCTTCAGGTCCAGGCGCCATTGGCTGCGGGGCTGGTCCACGCGCGCGAAGAGCGCGTCGACGGCCGTCGCCGCCGCCTCGCCATGGGCCCAGATCACCGGGCCGCATTCGGCGATGTCGGCGGCGGGAAAGCCCATCGCGAAGCTCAGCACGCTGCCATGCGTCGCGTCGAGCCGAAGGAGCTCGTCGTACACCGCGTCGGCCGGCGCCGTCATGGTGCTCTGGGCATTGAGCGGCAACAGGAAGTCCAGCCGCCGCACGGCCAGCGGCTCGCGCGCGCCGCGTTCGAGCCGGCGGGCCAGCAGCGTCGCCGCCAGGGCGCCGGTGTCCTTCATGTCGACGTGCGGGTAGGTGCGGTAGGCGGCCAGCGCATCGGCCAGCGCCAGCATCCGGGCCGTGACGTTGGCATGCAGGTCCAGGCTGGCGACGATCGGCACTTGCGGGCCCACCAGGGCGCGCACGCGGGCCAGCAGTTCGCCCTCGGGATCGTCCAGGTGCTCGGCCACGGCCGCGCCGTGCAGGTCGAGGTAGACCGCGTCCACGCCCGGTCCGGCCAGCGCGGCCCGCAGGTCCTCGTCGATGTCGCCGGCGATGCGCTCGAAGGCATCGCGCGTGACGTGCGCGGAGGGATTGGCACCGGCCCAGCCCGAGGCGATGAGCGACCAGCCCCGGGCCTCGGCCTCGACGATGAAGCCGCCGATGGGAATGGCCTTGCCCCGGTAGGCCTCGACGATCTCGGGGCCGCGCCGATAGGGCGGAAAGCCCGAGCCCGCCTGGAAGGCGGCCCAGTCGGCCAGGGTGGGGGCGAAGGTGTTGGTTTCGTGCTGGAAACCGGCGATGAAGACGTTCATGGATCGACCTTGGAGATCAGCGGGGTTCGGGCCAGGGCGCCTGCGGTCCGCGCACCGACTCGTAGAAATGGGCCATCTGCAGCACGCCCAGATCGTCGAAACGACGTCCGACGATCTGCAGGCCGATCGGCAGTCCCGAGGCCGAGTGCCCGCAGCGGATGGACGCCGCCGGCTGGCCGGACTGGTTGAAGGGCACCGTGAAATGGGAGTCGCGCGTGGACATCTCCGCATCGCTGCCGGTCGACGCCGCCGCGAAGGGCAGCACCGGCGAGACCGGCGACAGCACGAAGTCGTACGGCTGCGTGGCCGCCGCCGTGGCCGCCTGCATCGCCTGCATCCGCGTGAAGGCGCGGAAGGTGTCTTCCGGTGTCAACGAGGCCGCGAACCCGGCCGCTGCGTGGATATAGGCGGCTGCCTTCCTGGCTCGCTCGGGCGGCAGGGCGGCCAGGTCGACGCGGCAGCGCATCGTGAAGAAGTGCACCAGCCCCAGTTGCATCTCGTCGGTGCTCCAGTCCTTCAGCGGCTCGACGATGGCGCCGGCCGCCTCGAAGCAGCGCGCCGCCGCCTGCACCGCGGCGAGGATCTCCGGGTCCACCTGCCAGTCCGACGCCGGCGGTTCGACCCACAGGCCGATGCGCAGGCCGGCGGGCCCGCGGGCCAGGCGCTGCCAGGCGACGTCCTGCGGCGGCAGGCCGAGGTAGTCGCGCGGATCGGGGCGCGAGACGACCTGCATGAGCAGCGCGGCATCGGCCACGGTGCGGGTCATCGGCCCGATCACCCGGGCGGGCGCGGGCGGGTCGACCGGCACCCGGCCATGGCTGGGCTTGAGCCCGAACACGCCGCAGAAGCTGGCGGGGATGCGCACCGAGCCGCCGATGTCGGTGCCCAGGTGCAGCGGCCCGTAGCCGGCGGCCGCCGCGGCGCCGGCGCCCGAACTGGAGCCGCCGGTGCTGTGCGCCGTGTTCCAGGGGTTGCGCGTCAGGGCGTGGAAGCTCGACGGCGCAGCGCCGAGGAAGCCGAAGTCCGGCATGGTGGTCTTCGTCACGATGACGGCGCCCGCCTCGCGCACCCGGGCCGCCGCCGGCGCGTCGTCGGCGGCGGGCTTGAGCTCGGTGGCGGCGCTGCCCAGCGGCACCGGGGTGCCGCGGGTGGCGATGTTCTCCTTCAGCGTGATCGGCACCCCATCGAGATCGCCTTGCGGCGCGCCCTTCGCCCAACGCTGCTCGGAGGCCCGGGCGGCCTGCAGCGCGCCCTGGGCGTCGAGGGCATAGGTGGCGCGGATGTGCGGCTCCCACAGCCCGATGCGGTCGAGCACGGACTGCACCACCTCCACCGGCGACAGGGACCGGTCGCGGTAGCGGGCCAGCAGCTCGACGGCAGACAGTTCGAAGAGGCGGGTCGAGGACATGAGTACAGCTCCTTTCTTGCGCGAACTCAACCCCGGCCGAAGGCAAAGCCCCGCCCGGGCGCGGCGGCCAGCAGGGCGCGGGTGTAGTCCTCGCGTGGCGAGAGCAGCACGTCGCGCGCCGGGCCCTGCTCGACGATAACGCCCTGCCGCATCACGATCACCCGGTCGCAGATCTGGCTGGCCACGCGCAGGTCGTGCGTGATGAACAGGATGCCGACGCCGGTCTGCTGCTGGATCTCGTCCAGCAGCTTCAGGATCTGCGCCTGCACCGAGACATCGAGCGCCGACACCGCCTCGTCGGCGATCAGCAGCTTGGGCTCGCAGGCCAGCGAGCGCGCGATGCAGATGCGCTGGCGCTGCCCGCCGGAGAACTCGCTCGGGTAGCGGCGAAGGGCCGCGGGCTGGAGCCGCACCAGGTGCATCAGCGCCTCGGCCCGCTGCCAGGCCACGTCGTAGGGCACGCCGAAGTTCAGGGGCCCCTCGATGATCGAAGCACCGACCGTCTGGCGCGGGTTGAGCGAGCGGTAGGGGTCCTGGAAAATCACCTGCACGTCGCGCCGGAAGGGCGACAGCAGGCGCCCGCGCAGGTGGGCCACGGAACGGCCGTTGGCATGGATCTCACCGGCGGTCGGATCGATCAGCCGCGCGATGCAGCGCGCCAGCGTCGACTTGCCCGAGCCCGATTCGCCCACGATGCCCACGGTCTCCTTCGGCCGCACCACCAGCGACGCTTCCTTGACGGCCTGCACTTCGCGCCGCTTTCCGGGCCAGCTGCCGCTGACGTAGGTCTTGACGATGCCACGCGCGTCCAGCAGCGGGAAGTTGTCGGTGATGGGCGGCCGCGGATGCACCTCCAGTTCGGGCACGGCGGCCAGCAGCATCTTCGTGTAGGGGTCGCGCGGCTGCGTGAGCACCGTGCGCGCGGCGCCGCGCTCGATCATCCGGCCCAGCTGCAGCACCACGACCTGGTCCGCGATCTCGGCCACGACGCCGAAATCGTGGGTGATGAACAGCACCGCCGTGCCGTTCTCGGTCTGCAGCTCGCGGATCAGCTTCAGGATCTCGGCCTGCGTGGTCACGTCCAGCGCGGTGGTCGGCTCGTCGCAGATCAGCAGCGCCGGCTTGAGGATCAGCGCGATGGCGATCACGATGCGCTGGCGCTGGCCGCCCGACAGCTGGTGCGGATACGAATCGTAGATGCGCTGCGGCTCGGGCAGCCGCACGCGCACCATGATGTCGAGGATGGCTTCGCGGCGTCGCGCCCGGTCCATCCGCACGTGTTCGCTGAGCATCTCGTCGATCTGCTGGCCGCAGGTCATGACCGGGTTCAGCGCGGTCATCGGCTCCTGGAACACCATCGCCATGGTCGGCCCGCGCAGCGCGCGGAACTCGGCCTGCGAGGCGCCGACCAGCTCGCGGCCGTGCAGCTGGATCGACCCCGCCACCGGCACCAGGCCGGGCGGCAGCAGGCCCATCACGGCGCCGGCGAGCACCGACTTGCCCGAGCCCGATTCGCCCAGCAGGCAGACGATCTGCCCCGGCGGCACGTCGAAGCTGATCTGCGCCACCGCGTGCGCACGGTCGCCCCCGCGCGGCAAGGCCACGGCCAGGTCGCGCACCGACAACACCGGCCGGGCGGCGCTCGCGCCGGCGGCCTCCACCACTTCCATCTCGACAGTCATGTCCATGTGGCTACTCCGCGCGCTTGTTGAACTTGGGGTCGAGCGTGTCGCGCAGACCGTCGCCCAGGATGTTGACGGCCAGCACGGTGACGGCCAGGAAGATGCCCGGGAAGAGCACGTTGTGCGGGTACTGGTTGAACTGGGCCCGGCCCTCGGCCATGATGTTGCCCCAGGTGGCCATCTCGGCCGGCAGGCCGACGCCCAGGAACGACAGGATGGCCTCCACCAGGATCGCCGAGGCGCACACGTAGGTGCCCTGGATGATCAGCGGCGCGATCGCGTTCGGCATGATGTGCTTCGCCAGCACCCTCCAGGTGGGCGTGTCGAGCGCGATCGCGGCTTCGACATAGGGCTCCTCGCGCACGCTCAGCACCACCGAGCGCACCAGCCGGGCCACGCGCGGGATCTCCGGCACGGCGATGGCGAACACCACGGTGGCCAGCGTGCCGCCGAAGAGCGCCACCAGGCTGACCGCGAACAGGATGCCGGGGATCGCCATCACGCCGTCCATGAGCCGCATGGCGATGCCGTCGAGGCGGCGGAAGTAGCCGGCCAGCAGGCCCACCACCAGTCCGGCCGCCAGCGCGGCCGCGGCCGCCGCGAGGCCCACCGTGATCGAGACCCGCGCGCCGTAGAGCGTACGGCTCCAGATGTCGCGGCCCAGGCTGTCGGTGCCCATCACGAACCGGTGATTCTCGATCACGTCGCCCGAGAGGTTGTTGAAGTCGCCCCGGCTGCCGGGCATCAGGTTGCCGCTGCCGGGGTCCATGGCGGTGGGGTCGATGGTGCCGAGCCAGGGCGCGGCGGCGGCCATCGCCACCAGCAGCACCAGGGCGCAGCCGCCGAAGCGCACGGCGCCGTTGGCCAGCACGCGGCGCCACAACGGCTTGCGCCGGGGCGCGGGCGGCGCGCCGGCGGAGGGATCGATGGCGTCGGGGTCGAGGATGGCGGGGGTCATGGGCGGTTCTCAGTAACGGATGCGGGGGTCGAAGACCAGGTAGCTCAGGTCCACCAGCAGGTTGACCAGCACGTAGATCACCGAGAAGAACAGCGTGATGCCCTGGATCAGCGGGAAGTCGCGCGAGAGCACGGCGTCCACCGTGAGCGATCCCAGCCCGGGAATCGCGAACACCGACTCGGTGACCACCACCCCGCCGATCAGCAGCGCGATGCCGATGCCGATGACCGTGACGATGGGCACCGCCGCATTGGTCAGTGCGTGGCGCATCAGCACCCGCACTTCCGGGATGCCCTTGGCGCGCGCGGTGCGGATGTAGTCCTCGGTCAGTGCCTCGGCCACCGCCGCCCGCGTGACGCGCGCGATCAGCGCCACGTAGATCACCGACAGCGCCACCGCCGGCATGACGAGATTGCGCAGCCAGGGCCAGAATCCGTCGGCGATGCGGTTGTAGCCCTGCACCGGCAGCCATTGCAGCTGGAGGGCGAACAACCAGATCAGCAGGTAGCCGACCACGAACACCGGCACCGAGAAGCCCAGGGCCGAAAACCCCATCAGCGTGCGGTCCAGCCAGCCGCCGTGGCGCCATGCCGCCAGCACCCCCAGCGGCACCGCGATCAGCAGCGTGAGCAGCAGCGTCACGCCGGCCAGCGCCAGGGTCGGCTCGATGCGCTGGCCGATCAGCTCGACCACCGGCTTCTTCATGAAGAAGGACTCGCCCAGGTTGCCCTGCAGCAGCTGCGCGCTCCAGCGGCCGAACTGCACCGGCAGCGAGTCGGTCAGGCCGAGGTTCTTGCGCACCTGCGCCAGGTTCTCGGTGGTGGCGTTGTCGCCCACGATGGCGGCCGCCGGATCGCCCGGGGCCAGCCGCGTCATCAGGAAGACGATCAGCGCCACCACCACCAGCACCGGCAGGGTGGCGACGATGCGCCGCAGCAGGAAGGCGATCATGGTCAGTTCTTCCGGATGCCCCAGAGCACGCCCACCGGACCCGTGACGAGGCCCGAGACGACGCCCTTGCGATAGGCGGTCAGCGGCTTGTACTCGCCGACCGGCGCGAACACCGCCGCGTCGTACACGCGCTCCTGGATCTTGGTGGCGAGCGCCTTGCGCTGGGCCTCGTCGCTGGTCTTGAGGAACTCGCCCTTGAGCCGTTCGAGTTCGTCGTCGGTGGTCCAGCCGAACCAGCCCTTCTCGCCGTTGCCGGTCATCGGCGCGAAGAACATCGGATTGATGTTGTCGGCCAGGCCCCAGCCGGTGATGAAGGCGTTCCAGCCGCCCTCGCTGGCGGGCTTCTTGACCGCGCGGCGGGTGACCAGGGTGGGCCAGTCCATCGACTGCAGGTCGACGTTGAAGCCCGCCTGCTTGAGCAGCGCCGCCATCACCGGCGGGAACTTGTTGATGGCCGGGAAGTTGGCCGGATACAGGAAGACGATCGGCTCGCCCTTGTAGCCGGCCTCCTTCAGCAGCGCCTTGGCCTTCTCGAACTGCGGCTTGCCGGTGAAGTAGGAGGTCTTGGTCGAGTGGTAGAGGGTGCCTGCCGGGTAGATGGAGGGGTTGGCGGCGTACAGCTCCTTGTGCACCATCTGGGCGCGCAGCAGCGCCTCCTGGTTCATCGCCATGAGGGCGGCCTGCGCGATCTTCACGTTGTTGAAGGGCGGCACCAGGCGGTTCAGGTGCAGGGCGTAAGAACCCGTGGGCACCGGGCTGGCCAGCTCGATCCGGGGGTCGTCCCTGAGCGCCTGGTACTGTTCCGAGGGCACCCACTCGATCATGTCCACCTCGCCGTTGGCCAGGGCGTTGGCCTGGGTCTGCGCGTCGTTGAGCACCACCCACTCCATGCGGTCGACGTTGACCACCTTGCCGCCCGCGGTGCCGCTGGCGGCTTCCTTGCGCGGCAGGTACTTGCTGTTCTTGACATAGACGATCTTCTCGCCCGGACGGTATTCGTCGGCCTTGAAGATGTACGGCCCCGAGCCGATGGTGCTGCTGATCTGCTGGTCGGCCGGCGTCTCGGCCACCGCCTTGGGCATGATGAAGGGCGGGTTGGACGAGGGCTTGGACAGCGCCTCCAGCACCATCCCGAAGGGCTCCTTGAAGCTCATGACGAAGGTCTTGTCGTTCTTCGCCTCCATGCTGCCGAGCGCGGCCATCATCTTCTGGCCCAGCCCGTCGCGCTGGCCCCAGCGCTTGATCGACTGGATGACGTCGGCCGAGGTGACCGGCTTGCCGTCATGGAAGGCCAGGCCGTCGCGCAGCGTGAAGGTCCAGGTGCTGCCGTCGGCGCTGCGGTTGTAGTCGCCCACCATCTGCGGCTGCACCTTGCCCTGCGCATCGACGCCGAAGAGGGTGTCATACACGGCGTAGCCGTGGTTGCGCGTGATGAAGGCGGTGGTCCAGATCGGGTCGAGGATCTTCAGGTCGGACTGCGGCACGATGCGCAGCACCTTGTCCTCGGCCTGGGCGAGCGGCGCGAGGCCAGCGAGGGCGGCGCCAAGCAGGACGGCGGCCAGAGACTTCTTGAACATGGATCAACTCCTGGTGAATGAAGAAAGAAAAGAAAAGCGATGGCGGGCCAGGGCCTTCAGCCGATGAAGCGCCGGGCGTCGAGCGCATCGCGCTCGACCTGGGCGGTCAGGCGCGCGAGGCAGCTGTCGAACAGTGCGAGTTCCGATTCGCTCAGCACGCGCAGCAGGGAGCGCTCCATCTTCCGGCCCAGCCGGTTGCACTGCTGCACCGTGCTGCGGCCCGCCTCGGTCAGATGCAGATGGACCCAGCGGGCGTCCTGCGCGCCGATCTCGCGCAGCAGCAGCTGGCGCCGGACCAGCGCGGTGACCAGCTTGGACACCAGCGTCTTCTCCAACCGGCTGGCCGCCACCACCTCGCCCTGCGTGATGCCCGGCGTGGCATGCGCCAGCCGCAGCACCCGCAGTTCGCGCAGGCTGACGCCATGGGCCTGCTCGTAGACCTCGGTGGCCAGCTGCTTGGCCTGGTCGTTGAAGACGTCGATCCGGAAGGTGAGGAAATCGGCAAGGCCCGCCATGTGCTGCTCCGTTGGATGTGCGATCAGGTGCGTCCGGCAACAGTTGCCGTTCGCAACTGTTGGACGAACAAACAGCAGCAAGCGTGCCAAGGCGTCCGCACCATCAGCGTGCGTTGCAGGCGCAACGGAAGCGGGAACCAGGAAGAAGCGACAGCGACACAATGACCTCGACAAAGGGTGCGCGGGCGCGCCATGGCGCAGCCCTCATCCCTCGCCGTCCCTTGTGCCTGAGAGATTCACCGCCCGCGCCCCGTGCGCCTGCGGCTTGCCCCTTCGGCGGCTGGCCCGGATGCCCGGGGCAGCGCTCTCCAGCGTTTTCGTGCATCCAGTCCTGGAACCTGAGCGTTCGTGGGAACTCGCCTTCGGTAATGCACCGTCTTTGTTCATGGACGGCGCATTTCTCCTGGATGCGGCTTCATCGTTGCAGGTTGCGTGCCAAGGCGGCGGGCCAGCGGCGCGCACGGCTTGAGCGATACCGACCCGGCGCGCACAATGACCGCTCCAACAACGACAGGAGAGTGAGTCATGGACAAGCGTTCCTTCCTCGCGTGCGGGCTTCTGGCGGTGCTCGCGTCCGCATGCACCACCACCTCCACCACCGGCGGCGATCCTGCGGCCAGACGCAGCAGCATCGACGCCTCGGTCGACAGCGCGATGACCAGGCTCTATGCCCAGGTGCCGGGCTCGCGCGAACTGACGGCCAAGGCCAGGGGGGTGCTGGTGTTCCCCTCGGTGGTCTCGGCCGGGCTGGGCGTCGGCGGCTCCTACGGACAGGGTGCGCTGCGCGTCGGCGGCAAGTCCGTCGGCTACTACAGCACCACCGCCGCGTCGGTCGGCCTGCTGGCCGGGGCCGACTCCAAGGCGGTCTTCCTGCTCTTCATGACCCAGGATGCACTCGACAAATTCCGCGCGAGCAATGGCTGGACCGCCGGCGCCGATGCCTCGGTCACCATGCTCAAGGTGGGCGCCTCGGCCAGCATCGACACCCAGACCGCGCAACAGCCCATCGTGGGCTTCGCCCTGAGCAATGCCGGACTGATGGCCAACCTGAGTCTCGACGGAACCAAGATCAGCAAGCTCGACCTGTGAGCCCCTGCGCCGTGGGGCGTTGGCTGCTGGCACTGGCGCTGGCGGGCCTGCTGGCCGGCTGCTCGCTGCCGCCGCTCGAGGGGCGCAGCGAGTCGCAGGCCCTGTCGGCCGTCGAGGCGCGCGAAACCCCGCTCGGCCGGGCGGTCGGCGACCTGGCGGCGCAGCATCCGGGCCTGACGGGCATCCATACGCTGGAAGACCCGCGCGAAGCCTTCGCGGCGCGGGTGCAGATGGCGCAGCTCGCCCAGCGCACGCTGGATGTGCAGTACTACATCTGGCGCGACGACACCACCGGCCACCTGCTCCTCGAGGCCTTGCGCGCGGCCGCCGATCGCGGGGTGCGCGTGCGCCTGCTGCTGGACGACCACGGCCATGCGGGGCTGGACGAAGAGCTGGCGGCGCTGGACGCGCACCCCCAGGTGGAGGTGCGGCTCTTCAATCCCTTCCTGTTGCGTGCCTTCAAGCCGCTGGGCTTCGTCACCGACTTCTCGCGCGCCAACCGGCGGATGCACAACAAGAGTTTCACGGCCGACAACGGGATCACCATCGTGGGCGGGCGCAACGTCGGCGACGAGTACTTCGGCGCCACCGATGGCGTCCTGTTCGCCGACCTCGACGTGCTGGCGATGGGGCCGGCGGTGGCGCAGGTGTCGAGCGCTTTCGACGCCTACTGGGCCAGCGCCTCGTCCTATCCGATCGCTTCGCTGGTGACGCCGCCCTCGGCCGAGGTCCTGGCCGCCATCGGGCAGCGCACGGCCCTGGTGGAGCGCTCCGAAGCCGCCGCGACCTACAAGCAGGCGGTGCGCGAGCTGCCCTTCTACGGCAGCCTGGTCCGCAAGGACTATCCGCTGGTCTGGGCCCCCGCGCACCTGGTGGTCGACGACCCGTCCAAGGGCCTGGCCCTGGCCCAGCCGGAGCAGCTGCTGCTGCATCACATGGCGCAGGCGGTCGGCGTGCCGGCGCGCAGCCTCGACCTGGTGTCGCCGTACTTCGTGCCCACCGAGGCCGGCACCGACTACTTCGCCGGCCTGGCCCGGCGCGGCGTGCGGGTGCGCATCCTCACCAATTCGCTGGCCGCCACCGACGTCCTGGTGGTGCATTCGGGCTACGCGCGCCATCGGCAGCCGCTGCTGGCGGCGGGCGTGGCGCTGTACGAGCTCCGGCCGGACCCGCGTGACCAGGCCGCCAAGGCGGCGCGCCGGGACGACGGCCCGCGCATGCCCGGCGGATCCGGCAGCTCCGGCTCCAGCCTGCATGCGAAGACCTTCGGTGTCGACATGGAACGCGTCTTCGTCGGTTCGTTCAACTTCGATCCGCGCTCGGCCCGGCTGAACACCGAGCTGGGCCTGATCATCGACAGCCCGGAGCTGGCCGCCGCCATCGCGCATGTCTTCGAGCTGCGCGTTCCGCGCAGCAGCTGGGAGCTGCGGCTCGATCCGGGGAGCGCAGGCCTGCGCTGGGTCGACGCCACGGGCCGGTCGGTGGCGGTCGAACCCCTGACGAGCTGGTGGCAGCGCGCCGCCGTGCGCCTGCTCGAACCGCTGCCGCTCGACTGGTTGCTCTGAGGCGCGCATTTTTTCCGGCACCGGAGCCTTCAGGAATCGCGGGCGCTGCCGATAGCAGAGGCAGCGCCCGCCTCGAACTGGCTTCGGGAGCGTCTTCGATGGCGCGTCGGCAAGCTCAACAGGAAAGACCGATGACCGCAACCACTGTGCCTGCAGCCCCTTCTCGCAGCACGCCGTCGATGACCGAAGTGCGCACGCCCGAGGAACTGCTGACCCGCCTGGAGGCGCAGGGCCGGATGCCACTGGTGCGGATCGGGCAGGCGCTGACCTCGCTCGGCATCATCACGGACGCGCAACTGAACGCCGGCCTGGCCGCGCAGCAGCTCGACCGCGCCGTGCCGCTCGGCGAAACGCTGGTTCGCATGGGCGTCATGTCCCGCAGCGACCTGCAATCGGCCCTCGCCCACAAGATGGGCTACCCCCTGGTCGACCTCGACCGCTTCCCGGCCGCGGTGGAGGCCCTGCGCAAGGTGGGTCACGGCGCGGCGCAGCGGCTGCAGGTCATGCCCTTGATGGTGTCGAACGGGCGCTTGATCGCGGCGCTGGACGACCCCTCGGGCCGGCGTGCCGCCATCGACGAGCTCGAGTTCATCGCCCAGGCGAAGGTGGTGCCCGTGCTCGCCCATTGCCGCAACCTCGACCAGGTGCTCAAGAAGGCCTACGAGGCGATCGGCGCCATGGACGCCAAGGCCGCCGCCGACGATCCGTCCCGGCCGCTCGAGTTCGACATCGACGCCAGCGAGCTGCTCGAGACGCTCGAGAAGGAGGGGCGCGAGCAGACCAGCGAGGAGCTGCCCATCGAGCAGTCGGACAACTCGCTGGTGCGGATGGTGAACCGGATGATCATCGAGGCCCACGCCGAGGGCGTCTCGGACATCCACATCGAGAGCTATCCGGGGCGAGAGAAGATCCGCATCCGCTTTCGGCGCGACGGCCGCCTCCACACCTATCTCGAGCTGCCGCCGAACTACCGCAATGCCATCATCGCGCGGATCAAGATCATGTGCGACCTGGACATCAGCGAGAAGCGCAAGCCGCAGGACGGCAAGATCATCTTCTCGAAGTTTTCGGCCCAGCATCCGCTCGAGCTGCGGGTGGCGACCATTCCGACCAACAACGGCCTCGAAGACGTGGTGATGCGCCTGCTCGCCTCGGCCAATGCGATCGCCCTGGAGAACCTGGGCCTGTCGCCGCGCAACCTGCAGAAGCTGCGCGAAGCCGTCGAGCGCCCGTACGGACTGGTGCTGTGCGTGGGCCCCACCGGCTCGGGCAAGACGACGACCCTGCATTCGGCGCTGATGCACATCAACACGCCCGACCGGAAGATCTGGACCGCCGAGGACCCGGTCGAGATCACGCAGCCCGGGCTGCGGCAGGTCCAGGTGAACCCGCGCATCGACTGGACCTTCGCCAAGGCCTTGCGCGCCTTCCTGCGGGCCGATCCGGACGTGGTGATGGTGGGCGAGATCCGCGACGAGGAGACCGCGAAGATGGCCATCGAGGCCTCGCTCACCGGCCACCTGGTGCTGTCGACGCTGCACACGAACAGCGCCGCGGAGACCGTGACCCGGCTGCTCGACATGGGCCTGGACGCCTTCAACTTCGCCGATTCGCTGCTGGCCATCCAGGCGCAGCGGCTGGTGCGCAAGCTCTGTGCGAAGTGCGTCACCAGCCGCCCGGCGACGGCGGCCGAGGTGGACGCGCTGCTGGCGGACTACCTGCGCGCCTTCGCGGAGGGCCTGGCGCCGCCGGCGCGCGATGCCGTGCTGGCGCATTGGCTGCGCCGCTTCGGCCGCGAAGGCCAGCTCATGACCTCGACCTGCCCGGGCTGCGAAGCCTGCGGCCAGACCGGCTTCCGCGGGCGGATCGGCATCCATGAACTGATGGCGATGTCCAAGGATCTGCGCCGCCTGGTGCAGGCCCGCTCCCCGCTCGAGACGATCCTCGCGGCGGCGCAGGCCGGCGGCATGCACACCCTGCGCCAGGATGGCATCGAGAAGGTGCTGCAGGGGCTCACGACCCTCGCCGAGGTGCGCGCGACCAGCAACGCCTGACGTCCTGGACGGGGCCTTGGCCGACATGAAGGCCGGGAAATGGCGGACAGCCATGCCGGCGCGGCACGAAAAACTGGCTGTCTCGTGATTTTGGAGACCACCATGGCAGACGACCCGAAGAAAACCGGTCTCGACCGGAAGCTGATCGCCATCCACGAGCCGCACGAAGTGCGCAGCTGGTCCGAAACCCTCGGCTGTACCGCCGAACAGCTCCGGGAAGCCGTCAAGGCGGTCGGCGACAGCGCCGAAGCCGTGCGGCTCTTCCTCAAGAAGAACTAGAGAAGATCCGGCGGCTGTCGCCTCGGCGCTGCCCGGGGTCGGCGCGATCCACTACAGTCGGTGGTCATACGGTTTGGAGGAAGCGGGCGCGGGTCCGTGCATGTGGCGATGAAGACAAAGAAACTTCGGATCACCGGCCCTGGAGGGGCGACGTACAGGCTGGGCGACCCCATGCTGGTGCACGA
Organism: Variovorax davisae; assembly: GCF_030316845.1. Lineage (GTDB taxonomy): Bacteria > Pseudomonadota > Gammaproteobacteria > Burkholderiales > Burkholderiaceae_C > Variovorax > Variovorax davisae. The sequence goes on along the minus strand of NZ_JASZYS010000011.1, from coordinate 185,106 downwards.
TGGCGAGGTGCTGGTCTGCACCCTGGACCCGGTGCCGGTCAGCCCGTCGGGGGCCGAGATCCGGGTCGAGCATTTCACGCCGCCGCTGAGCGGCCTGGAGGAGGCGCGGCATCTGGGCCGGCTGGTGTTCCTGGAGATCTGCGCCTTCGTGGTCGAGCACTTCGAACAGGTGCAGGCCGTGAGTTTTGCCTTTTCGCGCCCGGTGACGGTGCTGGCCGGCGCCACCCAGCACTCGGCCGATCGGGCGGAGATCATGCATCGCATCGGCATCGAGGACGTCCAGGTCGCGCCCAAGCCGTCCACCGTGCCCGGGCACTTCGTCGTCACCGGCGTCTGGCTCTACACCGAACGCAACCTCGCCGCGCTGAACGAGGTGCTCTGCGAACTGCGCGCGCTGTACCGCGATCGGCCCGTCGGCTCCGACCCCCAGGGCGGTGCCGGCGTGATCCGGCGCCTGATCGCCGGCTGGCGGGCCGAATCGTGAGCGACTGACCCAGGCCGGCGCGCGCCGGCTCTTGCCGGGCCCGGCGTGCCCATTTCCAACGGAGAGTTCCATGTCCCTGTTCTCGCTGGCCGGCAAGGTGGCCATCGTCACCGGCTCGTCGCGCGGCATCGGCCGCGCCATCGCCCTGCGCCTGGCCGAGCACGGCGCCAGGGTCGTGATCTCGTCGCGCAAGGCCGACGCCTGCGCCGAGGTGCGCGACGAGATCAACCGCGCCCGGGGTGCCGGCGCGGCCGTGTCCATCCCCGCCAACATCTCGTCCAAGGACGAGCTCAAGCACCTGGTCGACGAGACCACGCGGCAGCTGGGCCGGGTCGACATCGTGGTGTGCAACGCGGCGTCGAACCCCTACTACGGCCCGCTCGGCGGCATCGAGGACGACCAGTTCCGCAAGATCCTCGAGAACAACGTGATCGCCAACCACTGGCTGATCAACTTCGCCGTGCCGCAGATGATCGAGCGCAAGGAGGGTTCGATCATCATCGTGTCGTCGATCGGCGGGCTGCGCGGCTCGCCGGTGATCGGCGCCTACAACGTCTCGAAGGCGGCCGACTTCCAGCTGGCGCGCAACCTGGCCGTCGAGTACGGGCCGCACAACGTGCGCGTCAACTGCATCGCGCCCGGCCTGATCCGGACCGATTTCGCGCGCGCCCTCTGGGAAGACCCCGAGACCCTGCAGCGCCGCACCGCCGGCACGCCGCTGCGGCGCATCGGCGAGCCCGACGAGATCGCCGGCGCGGCGGTCTTCCTGGCCTCGCAGGCCGGCGCCTTCATGACCGGGCAGAGCCTGGTCATCGACGGCGGCGTCACCTGCTGATCCGGATGCTCCATCCGCCCCGCCATTTCGTCTACCTCGACGCCGTCGCCCGCGCCGGCTCCATCCGCAAGGCGGCCGAGACCCTGCACGTCGCCTCGACGGCACTCAACCGGAAAATCCTCGAGATCGAGTCCGATGTCGGCACGCCGCTGTTCGAGCGCCTGCCGCGCGGCGTGCGGCTCACGGCCGCCGGCGAGGTGCTGATCGCCGCGGTCCGGCGCAGCATGGCCGACATGCGCTCGGCCGAATCGCAGATCGAGCAGCTGCGCGGCCTGGTGCGCGGCACGGTGCGCATCGGCTGCGCCGAGTCGGTGGCCAGCGACCTGATCCCGGCCACCATCGCCCAGTACCAGCTGGCCCATCCGGGGGTGCAGTTCCAGATCGCCACCAGCGTCACCGCCAGGCTGGTCGCGTCGCTGATGGCCGACGACATCGATCTGGTGCTGGTGCACGACCCCGAACCCTCCGAAACCCTGCGCGTGATCAGTGCCCTGGCGCAGCCGCTGTGCGCGATGCTGCGGCCCGACCATCCGCTGGCCGGCCGCGAGACGCTGCGGCTGGCCGACTGCCAGAAGTACCCGGTGGCGCTGAGCGACCGCAGCTTCGGCAGCCGGCGGCTGCTCGACGGCGTGATGGCGCGTTCGCGCATCGCGCTGCAGATCGCGGTCGAAGCCAGCACGGTCCAGGCGCTGAAGGAATTCACGCGCCAGACCGGCGCGATCAGCTTCCAGTTCCAGATCGGCACCCAGAACGAAGTGCGGCGCGGCGAGCTGGTGGCGATCCCGCTGAGCGACCGCGCGCTCACGCACAGCCGGCTGGTGCTGGCCGCCCGGGCGACGCGGATGCTGCCGATCGCCACCCTGTCGTTCGTCGAGGCGCTGGTGAACCGGCTGGCAGCGCTGCCGGGCTGAATTCGCGTACTGCACACAATTTGCGCTCGGTCCGAGCGAAACTATGCGCTGGAGGTTTGCAGCACGGCTGCCCATACTGCGGTCATCTGTTGCACCGCAGCATCCATGCCCGACCTCCTCCTCCTCCCCGCATCCCTGACCCTTCGCCGACCGACGCCGGCGTGGCACGCAACCTGCTGGCCCGAAGCCGCATGACGTCCGCCCTCACCCACGGCCTGTTCCACCTGGCGATCAAGACCGCCGACCTGCCGCGCACGCTGGCCTTCTGGGTCGGCGTGATGGGCCTGCGCGAAGTGGCCCGGCCCGACTTCGGCTACCCCGGCGCCTGGCTCGCCTGCGGCCAGCCGGGCGGGCAAGCCATCGTCCACGTCTACGCCGGCGGACCGGCGCTGGGCGACTCGGGCCGCGTGCCGCCGGGCAGCGGCGCCATCGACCACGTGTCGCTGTCATGCAGCGGCTTCCATGCCTACGTCGCGCGCTTGCGCGCCGCCGGCCTCGACTGGCGCGAATTCCTCGTGCCCGGGACCACGCTGTGGCAGCTTTTCGTCTACGACCCGAGCGGCGTGCAGCTCGAACTGACCTTCGAAGGCGCGGTGGAGCATGGCGCCGCGCCCGACATGTCGCCGGCGCGCCGCTACCGCGCGGGCGGCTCGTTCTTCGATGCCTCGTCCTACCCGCCTCTTTCCTCCCTTCAACGTTCCGGAGCCCTTCCCGATGAGACTGCCTGACTTCCTCTGCGCCAGCCGGCGCGGCGCCCTCCATCTCGCCAGCGCCTGCGTGCTGGCCGCGGGCCTGGCCTCGACGCCCGCCTTCGCGGCCGACAAGGTCAAGGTCGGCGTGTTCCTGGGCAACTCGGCCCTGCCCTACTTCGTCGCCGCCGACCGCGGCTACTTCAAGCAGGCCGGCCTGGAGACCGAGGCGGTGGTGTTCGCGACCTATCCGCTGATGATCCAGGCCATGGTGTCGGGCGACATCGATGCGGTCGCCAACCTGGTCACGCTGGAAGGCGCCAACATCAACACGCGCCGCCCCGGCACCGCGGTCTACATCTCGATCAACGGCCAGAACGCCCAGTACATGACCGAGCAGTTCATCGTGCGCACCGGCAGCACGGCGCAGTCGCTCAAGGACCTGAAGGGCACCAAGCTGCTGTCGGCCGCGGGCCCGGCCAACATCGGCACCGCGCGCGCGGTGCTGGCCAAGGTGGGGCTGGTCGACGGCAAGGACTTCACGATCCAGGAACAGCAGGGCGGCGTGCAGGTCGGCGCGCTGCAGGCCGGCCTCTTCGACGGCGGCTACGTGATCGAGCCGGTCGCCACGGTGGCGATCTCGCAGGGCGTGGCGCGGCGGCTCGAGGCCGGCGTGATCTCGACCTACCTGCTCGAGCGCAAGGACGCGTTCTCGTACGCGGCCGGCGGCGCCGTGACCAGCAAGTTCATCGCCGATCGCCCGGAGGTCGCGGCCCGCTATGCCAAGGCCTGGTCGCAGGGCATCCAGGACGCCAACAGCGACCCGTCGACGCGCGCCCTCTTCGTCCAGCACATGAACATCGCGCCCACGGTGGCGCCGATCGTGCCGATGGTCAAGTTCACCATGGTCAGGGACCTCAAGCCCGAGGACCTGGCCGACTTCCAGCGCTTCGTCGACCTCGGCGTCGGCTTCGGCGTCGTCAAGGAAAAGATCGACGTCAAGACCTTCCTCAAGGCCTATTGATGAGCGGGACGATCTCTGCCTGGCCGGGCCGCCTGCGCGCCCTGTCGCCGCTGGTCGGCGCCCTCGCCTTCGTCGCGCTCTGGTGGTGGGCCTGCGCGCTCAAGCTGGTCGACCCGGTGCTGCTGCCGACCCCGGGCGCCGTGCTGCGCGCCCTGTGGGACGGCTTCGTCGGCGGCGCCATGGTCCACGACTTCCTGGTGACGGTGCAGCGCACCCTGCTGTCCTTCGTGATCGCGCTGGCCATCGCCGTGCCTTGCGGCATCGTGCTCGGCTCGTCGAAGCGGCTCTACGGCTACGTCGAGTTCCTGATCGATTTTTTCCGCTCGACACCGGCCTCGGCGCTGTTCCCGCTGTTCCTGGTGCTGTTCGGCGTCGGCGAGAAGACCAAGGTGGCGGTGGCCGCCTTCGGCGCCGGGCTCACGATCCTGTTCAATGTCGCCTACGGCGTGATGAACGCGCGCAAGACCCGCCAGGCCGCCGCCCGCGTGATGGGCGCCGGCCGGCTGCGCATCATGGTCGACGTGACCCTGCTCGAATCGCTGCCGCAGACCTTCATCGGCATGCGTGCCGGCATCTCCTTCGCGCTGATCATCGTGATCGTGGCCGAGATGTTCATCGGCTCGGTCGACGGCCTCGGCCAGCGCGTGCTCAATGCCCAGATGGTGTTCGAGATGCCGACCATGTACGCCGCCATCCTGGCCGCGGGCATCCTCGGCTACGGCCTCAACCTGGTGTTCCTGCTGATCGAACGCCGCTTCGTGCACTGGGGCGGCAAATGAGCCGGATGCGCATTGCCATCGTCGGCTGCGGCGTGGCCGGCAGCGTGGTGCTGCACGGGCTGCGAGAACGCGACGACGTCGAGATCGTCTGCTTCGAGAAAGTGGCGACCGCCGACCAGGTCGACGCCGGCACCGGGCTCAACATCGGCCCCAACGGCGTGAAGGCGCTGGCCAGCCTCGACCCGGCGCTGGCGGCGGAGTTCGCGGCCCGCAGCCTGCCCTGGCGGCGCTGGGCCGTGAGCCTGGCCGACGGCACGCCGGTCTTCGACCTCGACCTGCTCTCGGTGGCCGACAACCCCGGCATCCGCATCCGCTGGGCCGGCCTGTACGGCTTCCTGCGCGGGCTGGTCGCGCCGCGCGTGCAGTTCCGCAGCGAGGTGCGGGACCTGCGCTTCGGCCCCGGGGGGCGGACGCTCGAATTGCAGGTCGAGGAGAACGGCCTGGCGCAATGGGAGACCGGCTTCGACCTGGTGATCGCCGGCGACGGCCGCTACTCGATGCTGCGCGAGACGCTCATGGGCCGGCCCGCGGTGCGGCACCTGGGCATCGCGCTGGGCCGCTCGCTGCTGCCCGATGCGTCGGGCGGCCTGTTCGACGACTACGCCCAGTGGTTCAGCGGACCGCACCGCCTGTTCGCCTTCAAGGTGCCGGGCGACCAGCTCTACCTCACGACCTCCTACCCGCTGCAGCCCGGCGAGCCGATTCCCGAGGCCACGAAGCAGCCCGACACGCTGCGCGCGGCGCTGGCACCGCCCGGCGCGCGGCTGTGCCCGCAGGCGGCCTACATCGTCGACCAGCTCTGCGCCGACCCCGGAGCCCTGCACTGGTCGCGGGTGCAGGAAGCCGACGCAGCCTTCCACGATGCGAGCGGCCGCCTGCTGCTGGTCGGCGACGCCGCCCATCCGATGGCGCCGACCCTGGGCCAGGGCGCGACCCAGGCGCTGGAGGACGCGGTGGCGGTGGTCGACGAACTGTGCGCCGCCCTCGATGGCGGCCGGCCGCAGGCGCCGGCGATCAGCCGGGCGGTGGCGGCCCGCCGCGCCGAGCGGGTGGCCTTCATCGCCCGCCTGTCCTGGGCGGCCAGCGACTCGATGCTGGCCGGCGCGCGGCCGGCCCTGAGCGAAGCCGCCAAGCGCGAGCCCGCCTTTCTCGCGCAACTCGCGCACATGTACCGCGACAGCGAGCGCCTGGGGCGCGCGCGGCGGGAAGAAAGCCTTGCATGAACACCCTCGCCGTCCACCCCTCTGTCCCCTTGGCCGCCAGGTCGCGCGCCGAGACCGAACCCGCCACCCGGCCCTTCGTGCCCGGGCCGCACGGCACCCACATCACGGTTCGCGGGCTGCGCAAGTCCTTCGCCGGCCAGCCGCTCTACGAGCACTTCGACCTCGACATCCCGAAGGGCCGCATCGTCTCGGTCTTCGGGCCCAACGGCTGCGGCAAGTCGACCTTGATCAACATGGTGGCCGGCCTGGTCCCGATGGACGGCGGCGAGGCGCTGTTCGAAGGCAAGACGCTGCGCGAGACGCAGATCGGCTACGTGTTCCAGAACTACCGCGAGGCCCTGCTGCCCTGGAAGCGCGCCGCCGACAACATCCGCTACGCGCTCCGGCTGGCCGGGCGCACGCGCGGCGAGACCGAGGCCCGGCTCGAGGAACTGGTACGCTCCTTCGACGTGCGTTTCGACCTCAACCGCTACCCCTATGAACTCTCCGGCGGACAGCAGCAACTGGTGTCGATCATGCGGGCCCTGGCGCCCGAGCCCGAGGTGCTGTTCCTGGACGAGCCCTTCTCGGCGCTCGACTACGAGATGACGCTGTTCATGCGCGACAAGCTGCAATCGATCTTCCAGCAGACCGGCACGACCATGGTGCTGGTCTCGCACGACCTCGAAGAGGCGGTCTACATCGCCGACCGCGTGCTGCTGCTCACGCGCCGCCCCACCCGCATCGCGGCCTGGGTCGATGTCGACGTGCCGCGCGCGCGCAGCGCGGCGACCTTGGCCGATCCCCGCTTCGTCGAGATCAAGGCCCGATGCCTCGACATCTTCCAGCGCGAAGTGCCGCGCCACTGAACCCCCACCACTTCATCCGAACACCATGGATCCCGCCATCAACCTGCCGCCCGTCCTCGCCGAAGTCGAGGCCGTCTTCGACGCATACGAGCGCGCGCTCACCAGCAACGACGTGCCCGCGCTCGACCGCCTGTTCTGGGTCTCCCCCCACACCCTGCGCTACGGCGCCGGCGAGAACCTCTATGGCTTCGAGGCGATCCAGGCCTTTCGCCGCGGCCGGCCGGCGAACAACCTCGATCGCACCATCACGGCCCGCGCGATCACCACCTTCGGGCAGGACTTCGCGGTCGCCAACATCGAGTTCCGCCGCGAAGGCAGCGAGCGCATCGGCCGCCAGAGCCAGACCTGGGTGCGGATGGCGGACGGCTGGCGCGTGGTGTCGGCGCACGTGAGCCTGATGCTGTGATCGGCGACGACGGCATCCAGCGCCTGGCCGATGCGCTCGTCGGCGCGCGGCGCCGTGGGCAGGCCCTGCCGATGGCGCCGTGGCTCGGCGGCCTGCGCGATGCCGACGAGGCCTATGCGGTGCAGGACCGCGTGGCCGCCGCGCTCGGCTGGTTCGGCGGCGCGCCGCCGCGTTTCTGGAAGTCGGGCGGGCCTTCGCGCCAAACGGCGCTCACGCATGCCGGCCTGCCGCCGGCGGGCGTGCAGGCCGTGGCGCCGGGGCAGACGGCCTCGCTGCAGGGGCAGCACTTTCACCGTCGCGGCATCGAGGCCGAGGTCGCGCTGCGCACGCGGCGCGACGTCACGGCCGCGGAAGTCGCCACCTGGGCCACCGGCCAGATCCCGCCGGCGCATGAGCTCGTCGACGCGATGGCGGTCTCGGTCGAGGTGGTGGACACGCGCTGGGCCCCGCCGGCGCCGGAGGCGCAGGACGTCGCCTGGCTGAAGCTGGCCGACCAGCAGTCGCACGGCGCGCTGGTGCTCGGGGAATGGCGCGCTTTCGACGACCGCGACTGGTCGCGCCAGCGCTGCGAACTGCGGATCGGCGATGCCCCGCCGCAGTCGTTCGAGGGCACCCATCCGCTGGGCGGCCCGGCCTGGCTGCTGCCGCCGTGGCTGGCCCATGCGACCCGCGGCGGCCGCACGGTGCCCGCCGGCACCGTGGTCACCACCGGCAGCTGGAGCGGCCTGGGCGACGCCGCCCCAGGGGAGCGCGTGGCACTGCATTTCGCGGACCTCGGCGCGCTCGCCCTGCAGTTCTGAATCCGGGCGCCGTCCGGCGCGTCCAGTCCACCGCTCGGCTGCCGCCGAAGCCGGCCGACGCCGCGTCGCGATCGATTGAGGCATCGTCCGGCTTGTCCCTTGTCGCGCGAGGTGCTCCATGAACCGCATTTCCCAGCACGCCCGATCCACGCTGCGCCGCCTGGGCGCGGCGGCCGCCATGGCCGCTGGCGTCCTGCTCCTGCAGCCGGCCGCCGCGGACCCGATCTTCAAATGCGGCAAGACCTACACCAACGTGCCGTCCGGCGAAGGGCCGGCGCAGCTCAAATCGCGCGGCTGCGTGCTGGTCGACCCGGACCGGCCGCAGGCCGCCAAGACGGCCGACATCGCGATCGACGGTTCCCGCCAGATCACGGTCCCGATCGGCCAGGACGGCCGCTTCTGGATCCGCGGCTCGGTCAACGGCTTCCCGGTGCAGTTCGTGATCGACAAGGCATCGACCGTGCAGGCCGGCGTCGCCGTCACCGAGGCCTTCGCCGCCCGCGCCAACCTGATCGGCGGCGCGCCGGCCCATGTCCAGACCAGCGGCGGCATCATGGAAGGGCGCCGGGTCGAAGGAATCCCGATGACCTTCGGTCCGTTCCGGGTGCGCCAGGCGACGGTGGTCGTGGGGTCGCTGGGCGGCAAGTCGCCGGAGGCCCTGCTCGGCCAGGAACTGCTGTCGATGTTCGAGGTCACGGCCAACGAGCGCGAGATGACGATCGTGAGCAAAACCGAGGCTGCACGACAGCCGCTTCTACCTGTCGATACGTCGAAGTCGAGAAGATAGAGTCACCTTCGTATGAATGGGAAGCCATGTCTCCCGGCCAGGTCAAGGCCGAGCAAACCATCCAGGATTGGGGCAATGACCTGGCGCTGCGGTTGACGGCATCCGTCGCGCACCAGCCGAAGTCCTTCGATTGGCGCCTGCGCGGAGCCAAGGCGCACCCCTGGAAACAGGTGCCTCCTTCGGTCTTCGAAGCGGCTTGCGAAACCTTGAATCAGATCATCGAGATCTGAACGCGGCCTTCGCGCCGCCTGGTCTTGGCGGGGACGTCTTCGCCGTCGCCGCATCCAGCAGCAATGCCGCCATCTCGCGCGCCGCGACCGCCGCGCTGCCGCCCGCCCCCATCTGACCGGACACCGAGGCGCCGTCGTAGAGCAGCACCAGCTGGCTCGCCAGGTGGTCGGGATCGGCCGCGCCGGCATCGCGGGCCAGGTTGGTGAACAGTTCCCTCATCCAGCTGCGGGCGTCGTCGCAGGCGCTCTTGACCGGGGTGCCCGGCTTCGACTCCGCCGCCGCCCGGTTGAAGGCGCAGCCGCGATAACCCGGCGTGGCCATCAAGTCTTCCATTGCATCGAAGACGCCCAGCAGCCGGTCGCGCGGGGTGGCACAGGTCGCCAGCCTGGCGCTGATGCGCGCCTTGCGGGCCGCCTGGCGGGCCTCGAGGTAGGCCCGGATCAGTTCCTCCTTGCTGCCGAAGGTGTCGTAGAGCGAGGCCTTGGCCACGCCCGCGCGTTCGATCACGCGCTCGATGCCGACCGTGTGGATGCTGCCTTCGTAGAAAAGCTCGTCCGCCGCCGCCAGCAGGCGGTCGCGCGCCGAGCGGCGTTCCGGCGCCACCGCTTGTTTCGTTTCCATGGGCTTGACATTACCAGACCGGTCTGTACACTGCAAGCACCAGACAGATCGGTCTGTATAGTTTCTTGAGTTCCGGAGCACGCCCATGACCTCCCTCTGCCCGACCGCCTCCGCCGCTGCGCCCGCACGCCGCCGCCTCTCGCCGAACGCGGCCTTCCTGCTGCAGGCATCGATGACGCTGGGCTTCCTGGCCGGATCGAGCGCGCCGACGCCCTTCTATGCGATCTACCAGAAGCAATGGGGCTTCTCGGCCACGATGCTGACGCTGGCCTTCGGCATCTACGCCCTGGCGGTGCTGTCGGCGCTGCTGGTCGGCGGCCGGCTGTCGGACCACGTCGGGCGGCGGCCGATCCTGATCGGCGCCGCCGTCGCGCAGGCCGTGAGCATGGGGGTGTTCGCGACCGCCGACGGCCTGTCCGACCTGCTGCTGGCGCGCGTGGTCCAGGGCCTCTCGGCCGGCGCCGCGATCGCGGCGGCCGGCGCCGGCCTGCTCGACATCGACAAGGGCCGGGGTGCGATCGCGAACTCGGTCGCGCCGATGATGGGCACGGCGGCCGGCGGCCTGGTCGCGGGGTTGATGATCCAGTACCTGCCGGCGCCGATGCACCTGGTCTACGCGCTGCTCGGCAGCATCTTCGTGCTGCAGGGCGTCGCGGTGTTCTTCATGGCAGAGACGGCCCCCGTTCGGCCCGGCGCCTGGGCCTCGCTCCGGCCCCGGCTGGCGGTGCCGCTCGCGGTGCGCGGGCCGTTGCTGCTGGCGGCCCCTGCACTGGTCGCGGTCTGGGCCATGGCCGGCTTCTACGCCTCGCTCGGGCCGACGCTGATCCGCAGCTTCGCGGGCACCACCTCGATCCTGCTCGGCGGATTCGCGCTGTTCGTGCTGGCCGGCAGCGGCGCACTGGCGGTGTACCTGATCCGCGAAGCCTCGCCCAGGGCGCTGATGCGGCTCGGCGCCCTGGCCCTGATCGCCGGCATGGCCCTCGTGATGACCGCGATCGCGCACCACTCGGTGCTGCTGTTCCTGCTTGGCAGCGCGGTCGCCGGGCTGGGGTTCGGCACCGGCTTCCAGGGCGCGCTGCGCAGCGTGGTGCTGCTGATCACACCGCAGGAGCGTGCCGGCGTGCTCTCGGTGCTGTTCGTGATCGCCTATCTGGCGATGGGGCTGCCGGCGATGGTGGCAGGGTACGGCGTGGCGCACCAGGGCAACATCGTCATGACGGCGTACGAGTTCGCAGGCGGCGTGGTCCTGCTGGCGCTGCTGGCGCTGCTGGGCACGGCCCGCCGCTGAGACCGGCGGGCGCCCTCTGGTGATCCGGCGGCGGCCGGCGTGCGTATCAGCCCGCATGACGCTGCATTTCTCCTGGGCCGCCGCGCTGGCCGGCGCCCTGCTGGCGGGTTGTTCGCCGGCGCGGATCGTCAACGGCCTGGTGCCCAGCAGCAGCTACCGGTCGGAAGCCGGCCTGGCCTACGGCCCCCAGCCACGCCAGCGACTCGACGTCTACCGCCCGCTCGCCGACCGCCCTCCGGCCGACGGCCAGCGTCCACTGGTCGTCTTCTTCTACGGCGGCAACTGGACCACCGGCGAGCGGGCCGACTACAGGTTCGTCGGCGAGGCGCTGGCGGCACGCGGTGCCGTGGTGGTGATTCCGGACTACCGGCTGTCGCCGCAGGCGACCTACCCGGCCTTCGTCAGCGACAGTGCGAGGGCCACCCGATGGGGCATCGACAACGCGGCGCGGCTGGGTGCCGATCCGAGGCAGGTCTTCGTGATGGGACACAGCGCCGGCGCCTACCTGGCTGCGATGGTGGCGCTGGACGCCCGCTGGCTGCGCGCCGACGGTGGCGATCCGTCGCAGCTCGCCGGCTGGATCGGCCTGGCTGGTCCCTACGATTTCCTGCCGATCGGGGACCCGAGGACGCAGGCGGCTTTCGAGTGGCCGCAGACGGCGCCGAGCTCGCAGCCGCTCGCCCATGCGTCCGCCGCTTCGCCACCGGCCTTGCTGATGGTGGCCGCCCACGACCGGCTGGTCGATCCGGCGCGCAACACGGGCCGGATGGCCGAGCGGCTGCGGGCGGCCGGCGTGAAGGTCGAGGTGCGCGAGTTCGGCGACCTCGACCACGTCACGCTGATCGGTGCGATCGCAAAGCCGCTCGAATGGATCGGCGGGCCGGTGTTGCCGCCGCTGCTGGCCTTCATCGGCCTGACGCCCGAGCCGCCCGGATCCGGCGCACAACCAGCCAGCCGTAGAGCACCGCGTTGAACAGCAGCACGCCCGCCCCCAGCCCGACCTGCACCGGCCGCGTCAGGCCTTCCGGATAGATCAGGCCGAGCAGGTAGTGCTCGATGAAGCCGCCGTCATAGCCCGCTTCGCCGGCACTGCGGCGCAAGCTGTTCTCGAGCGGCGTCAGCGGGCAGATCCAGCCGGCCGCGACCACCCAGCCGGCCCAGGCGGCCGCCGGCAGGTGAAGCCATGCCAGCCACGGCCAGCGCCACACGCCCAGGCCGCCGAAGACGGCGAACAGGATGAACGACCCGTGCAACAGCAGCACGGCGTCGGCCAGCAGGCGGTCGAGCATTCCCATGGGAGGGGATGCTAGTCCTGCCTTGACTCAGGATGCCGCCTGCGGGAGGCCGGCGCGCTGCGCTGCCGGCCGCCGGCCACCGCGCGGCAACCCCCGACAAGCCACGAGCGCCACCAGCACCACCCCGCCGACGCAGGCGAAGACCGGCTGCAAGCCATGGCCCGGCGCGGCCAGCAGCGCCACCCCGGCCGCCCCGCCGAGGCTGCGCAGCATGATCGGCGCTGCGGTGGCGATGCCCATGTGCTCGACCGGCGAGACGCGCTGCGCCACCACGGTGACGATCGGGAACAGCAGGCCCAGGCCGAGGCCCAGGGGCAGCAGGCCGGCGGAGATCGCCGCCGGCTGCCGCGGCAGCCAGTGCAGCGCGGCGATCAGCAAGCCCATGGACAGCAGCACCAGCGCGCACGCCAGCCGCGCCAGCGCGGCGGCCGGCGTCTGCGCCCGCAGCAGCTTGCCGCAAGCCACGGCGGCGACCGTGATGCCGGCCATCAGCGGGAGCAGGTGCCAGGCCGAGGCCGTGGGCGACAAGTGCAGCCCGTTCTGCAGGTACTGCGGCAGGAACACCACCGCGGCATACAGGGCGACCCCGCTGGTCAAGCCGATGAAGCAGGCCGCCGCATAGGCCGGACGGGCGAACAGCGACAACGGCAGCAGGGGATGCGCCGCGCGGCGCTGCCGCCACACGAAAGCCAGCGTGAACTTGGCGCCCAGCGCCAGCAGCAGCCCCAACGAGACGCGCTCGGGCAGGTCCAGCCGGTCGTGCTGCGTCGCCAGCAGCAGGCTCACGAGCGCGGCCGCGAGCAGCACGGCGCCGAGCCCGTCGATGCGAGGCCGCGGGCCCGGCAGCGGCGACGCCTGCTTCGGCGGCAGGGTCAGCGCCAGCACGCCCCAGGCCAGCGCCGCCAGCGGCACGTTGAGCCAGAAGGCCCAGTGCCACGACAGGTATTGCACCAGGGCGCCGCCGACCAAGGGACCGAGCATCGTCGCCACGCCATAGGTCGCGCCCAGCAGGGCCTGGTAGCGACCGCGCTGGTCGGGTCCGAACAGGTCGGGCACGGTCAGCATGGCCAGGGTCATCAGGCCGCCGCCGCCCGCGCCCTGCAGCGCCCGCGCGAGCACCAGTTGGCGCAGGTCGTGGCTCGCGCCGCAAGCCAGCGAGCCGAGCAGGAACAGCCCGATCGCCAGCAGCAGCATGGGCTTCCTGCCCAGCAGGTCGGCCAGCCGGCCGTACAGCGCGATCACCACGGTGGCCGCGAGCAGGTAGGCGGAGAACACCCAGGCCAGCGGCCATCCGCCGGGGAGCTCGCGCGCCATCACCGGCAGTGCCGTCGACAGGATGGTCTGGTCGAGCGCGGCCAGGACCAGCGTCAATACGAGCATGGCGAATGGCCACAGGGGGGACGGCGGGTGTTTCACGGGAATGGCTTTCGGGCAGGGGGACGCCAGTGTCGGCAGCGACCTTGATTTTGTACAGTGCAATGAATTGAACATATGATTTCGCCACGTGAACACCTACGACCTCAACCTGCTGACCGCGCTCGACGCCCTGCTCGCCACCGGCAGCGTGACGCAGGCCGCGGCCCGCATGCACCTGAGCACGCCGGCGATGAGCCACACGCTGGCGCGCATTCGCGAGGCCTTCGGCGATCCGATCCTGGTGCGTGCCGGCCGCAAGCTGGTGCCGACGCCGCGCGCCCTGGCCCTGGTGGAGCCGGTGCGGGCGCTGCTGGCGCAGGCCCAGGCGCTGCGGGCACCGGTCGACGCGCAGGGGCTGGCGTCGGTCCGGCGCCGTTTCGTGGTCCGGGCGCCCGAGGGCATCGCGGTGGTGTTCGGCGCCAGCCTGTCGCGCGCGCTGGAGATCGACATGCCGCTGGCCACCCTGCAGTTCCTGCCCGAAACGCAAGCCGACCCGGGTGCCTTGCGCGAAGGGCGGCTGGACCTCGACGTCGGCAGCTTCCGCAACACCGACCCCGAAACCGAGAGCCAGGTCCTGTCGCAGCAGACGCTGGTGGGCGCGGTGCGCACGGGCCACCCGCTGCTCGCGATGCCCAAGAAGCGGCCCATGACGACGCAGCGCTTCGCCGCCGCGCGCCACGTCGGCGTGACGCCGCGTTCGGGGGAGCTGTCGCCGGTCGACGTTGCGCTGGACGCACTGGGCCTCGCACGGCAGGTGGCGCTGCTGGTGCCCAGTTCCTTCTCGGCGCTGATCGCCGCCTCGCGCACCGACCTGGTCGCCAGCGTGCCGGAGCGCACGGCGCGCGGCATGGCGCCCTCGCTCGGCCTGCAGGTCTTCGCGCTGCCGGTCACGGTCCCCTCCGAGGCCATGCGCATGGCCTGGCACCCACGGCAGAGCGCAGACCCGGCGCATCGATGGCTGCGCGAGCGCATGCGGCAGGTGCTCGACGAGCCGCGCTGGATCGCGCCGTCGGTGGCCTCGCTGACGACCGGGGCGAAGCGCGGCGTCGCTTGAGCCGGCTGCGCCTCAGGCCGGTGGCGCGGCCTCGAAGAGCAGGCGCCGGTAGGCCTCGATCCCGCGCCGAATGCCGTAGCGGGCGGCCGTCTCGCGGGCGTTGGCGCGCAGCGGGATCTGCCGCTGCGGCGAATGCAGCACCTCGAGCACCTTGTGCGCGATGCCCTGCACGTCGAAGAAGTCGACCAGGTGGCCGTTCTCGCCGTCCCTCAGGACTTCGCGCACCGGCGCGGTGTCCGAGCCGACCAGCAGGCAGCCCGAGGCCATGGCCTCCAGCATCGACCATGAGAGCACGAAGGGATAGGTCAGGTAGACATGGGCGGCAGAGACCTGCAGCACCTTGAGGTAGAGCGCGTGCGGGATCTGTCCGAGGAAATGGACGCGCGTGGTGTCGATGCCGGTTTCCGCCAGCATCTTCGCGCGCCAGTTCTCGGCATCGGCGGGGCGGCTGCCATAGCTGACCGCGTCGCCGCCGACGACCACGATCCGGCAACCGGGATGGCGGCCCAGGATCTGCCTGGCGGCCCGCATGAAGACATGGAAGCCGCGCAAGGGCTCCAGGTTGCGCGCCACGTAGGTGACGATGGGCTGGCCGGCCGCCAGCAGCGCCCCGCTGGCCATCCTCAGGCCGGCAGCCGGGTCGGGCCGCAGGGTTTCGACGTCGACGCCCTCGTGGACCACCGAGATCTTGTCGCGATAGGCCGCGGGATGCAGGCCGTGCTGCCAGTGCGTGGGCGTGATGCCGGCATCGCACTGCTCCAGGTTCAGCAGGTGCATGGCATTGCGGGCCCGGATGCGCGCCGCGCCGTCGATCGACAGCGGGAACTCGGGATCGAAGCCGGCATCGGCACCACGACCGTGGTAGTAGTACTCGCAGAAGTGGACCAGGCGCGCGCCGGGGAAGGCCTCCTTGGCGAACAAGGTCTCGCCCCAGCCCGGGTGCGCCAGGATGACATCGGGCACATAGCCCCGCGCCTTGAGCTCGAGCAGCACGCGCAGCACCTGCTGGCCGTGCAGCACCGCGTCCTCGGAGCTGATCAGGTAGGGGTGCGTCTGGGTCGAGGCCTGGCGCCTGGGCGCGTAGCGCAGCAGTTCGACGCCCGGCAGGCCCGGCGCGGTGTCGCGGCCGATGGCCAGCAATTCGTGTTCTGCGGACTGTTGGAGATCCTGGACCAGGTGACGGAACTGGCCAGGAAAGTTCTGATGGATCAGAAGGAGCTTCATCGACAGGGGGAAATCCGCGGATGCTAGCCGTCGCTGCGGCACCAATGTCGGGGCGAGCCACGCAGAGGAAGTTTCCCCGGAATCACGCGGACGATCTGAAGCTTCCTGGCGGCAAGAGCGGCCAGCGATCGCGACCTTTCCCCTGCCCCGGGATCAGTCCGGCGACTGCGACACCCGGTCGCGGTACATCTCGCGCAGCCGGGTCTTCAGGAACTTGCCGGTCGCGGTCTTGGGGATCGCCTCGACCCATTCGAAGTCGTCCGGCAGCTGGAAGCGCGCCAGCTTCGGCCGCAGGAATTCGCGCAGCGCCGCGCCGTCGACCTCGGCGCCCGGGCGCCGCACCGCCACCACCAGCGGCCGTTCGCCCCACTTCGGGTGCGCGATCGCGACCACCGAGGCCTCGGCCACCGCGGGATGGCCCATGACCAGGTTCTCGAGCTCGACCGAGCTGATCCATTCGCCGCCCGACTTGATCATGTCCTTGCTGCGGTCGACCAGGTGCATGTAGCCCTCGGGGTCGATGGTGCCGATGTCGCCGGTGCGCAGCCAGCCGTCGGCGGTGAACTTGCCCGGGTCGTTCGGCGTCGCGTGGTAGGCGCCCGTGACCCACGGCCCGCGCACCTGCACCTCGCCCGAGGCCTTGCCGTCCCATGGCTGCAGGCCCGCGGCCTCGTCGACGATGCGCATCTCGACCAGCGGCGTGGCGATGCCCTGCATGGCGCGCAGCGCATGCCGCGCCTCGTCGGGCAGCGCGAGATGCTTCGGCTTGATGACCGGCACGCTGCCGAGCGGCGAGGTCTCGGTCATGCCCCAGCCCTGGACGATGTGCATGTCGTGCGAAGCGAAGTTGGCGATCATCGTCTGCGGCACCGCGGCGCCGCCGATCAGCATCCGCATGCCCTTTACCAGCCGGCGCTCGCGCGTCGGCTTCTGCATGGCCTGCCAGATCATCATCCAGATGGTCGGCACGCCGAGCGCCATCGTGACCTGCCCTTCTTCCATCAGGTCGAGCAGGTCCTCGCCGCCGAGATGGGGGCCGGGCAGCACCTGGCCGGCGCCGACCATCATGGCCGAGAACGGCACGGCCCAGGCATTGGCGTGGAACATCGGCGTGACCATCATCACCTGGTCGCGCGCCGACAGCGCGAACAGGTCGGGGATGCAGCCGGTGATGGCGTGCAGCACCATCGAGCGGTGCGAGTACACCACGCCCTTCGGCCGGCCCGTGGTGCCCGAGGTGTAGCACATGCCGACCGCCTCGTTCTCGTCCTGCTCGGGGTACCGGTAGTCGGTGGCGTCGCCTTCGATGAAGTCTTCGTAGCTCTCCTGGCCCGCGGGCAAGGCGGCACCGCTGAACGGCACGACGATGACCCGCGGCTGCCGCCTGAGCAGCGGCGACACCCGCTCCCAGACCGGCAGCAGCACGTCGTCGACGATCAGCACGCGGTCGCCGGCATCGTCCATGATGTAGGCGATGTCCTCCGGCGACAGCCGCAGGTTCAGCGTGTGCAGCACCGCCCCCGCGGCCGGGATGCCGAAGTAGCTCTCGAGGTGCCAGGCGTGGTTCCAGCTCATGGTGGCGACCGGGTCGCCGCGGGCGATGCCGGCCTTGTCGCGCAGGGCCTGCGCCAGCTGCCGGGCCCGGCGCCGGATCTCGCGGTAGCTGCGCCTGTAGGTCGACTTGTCGGGCAGCCGGCCCAGCACGCTCTGCTCGCCGAAATAGGTGCCGGCGCGGTCGAGGATCTGGTTGGTGCTGAGCTGCACCGGCATCATGGTGGACTGCATCGTCTGTCTCCGTCGAGGGGCGCGAACGAACCTTGGCCGGGCCGGATGATAGGGCGGGAGATGCGCCGCGCGTTCGAGGGATTGCGAGCAGTCGGGGCGCGGATCAGGTCATGAGGAGCGGTCGCCGCAGCAGGTACTCAATCACGCGCACTCATCGTCGCCGGGTCCATCCACCAAGTCGTCAGCAAGGCAGAGCCCGCCAGCAGACGCTGCGGCAACTCGGCCTTGGGGCGCCTCAGGTTGCGCTTGTGGACGATGTAGTACTGCTTGCCGTAGTACATGGGGACCACGTAGTGCTGATGCAGCAACAACCTGTCGAGCAGCCGGACGGCAGTGGCAAGGGAAGTGCGGTCAGGGCTTGCGACGATGATTTCGATCAGTTCATCGATCACCGGATCGCTGATCCCGCTGATGTTCTGACTTCCCTTTTCGGCCGCGGACTTCGAGCCCAGATCGTCATAGAGCTCGTTGCCGGGACTCGACGAGCCACCAAGGATCTGAATGGCCATGTCGAAGTCGAAATCGTCGAGCTTCTTCTTCATCAGGCTGGCATCACGAAGGCGAGACTGCAGCGAGATCCCGAGCTTGCTCAGGTTTCTGGCGTAGGGCGCCAGCACGGGCTCGGAACTGCGGTCGACGATGTCGATCTCGATCACGAAGGGTGTGCCGCCGCCGTCGCGCAGCGCGCCATCACCGTAGGACCAACCCGCCTCTTTCAGCAGCGCCTGCGCTGCGATCAGGTTGCTTCGCAGGCCCTCGGCCGTGTTGCCGGTCTCAGCGGGTCGGGGCAATGCCCCTTGCACGATCTTGAGATAGGCCTGTTTGTGCACGAGCCGCGCGATCAGCGCCTGCTCGTCCGAGCCGAGCTCGGGCTTTGCCATCAGGTCGTCGCTGTTCTGGAAGTAGCTGAAGGTCCGAGCCCTGCGACCATAAAAGAGATGCTGGTTCAGCCAGTCGAAGTCGAAGGCCAGCGCCAGCGCCTGACGCACCCGGATATCGGCGAAGCGGGGCTGGCGCAGGTTCACGACCAGGCCCTGCATGCCGGTGAAGCGGCGATGCGCGATCTCGGCCTTGACGATTTCGCCAGAGTCGAAGCGGCGGCCCTTGTAGCGGCGAATCCAGGCGGTGATCGATCCCTCTTCAAGGGCGTCGAGCGCCCCCACCTTCATCGACTCTTCCTCCCCGAGTCGATCCCTGAAGTACTGATAGCTGACCTCGTCGAAGTTGAACATTCCCTTGCGAACGGGAAGATCGGCGGCCCAGTAGTCCGGTCGTCGCCGGTAGGAAATGGACTTGCCCAGATTCACCTTGTCGATGACGTAGGGCCCGCTGGCCACTGGCGGCTCATCGACGTTCTGATCGAACGCCTTGCCTCGACCCCAGGCTCGGGAGAACACGGGCAATTGCCCGATGATCATGTGCAGCTCCGAATTGCGGCGCTTGAACTCGAAGCGAATCCTGTGATCGTCGACCACGACAGCCGCCTTGATGTCGCTCCAATAGGAACGAAAGGTCGGGCCGGCCTGCTGGCTCATCAAGGTGTCGAAGGAGTGCTTCACGTCCTGCGCCAGGACGGGTGTGTTGTCCGAGAAGCGGGCTTTGGGATTCAGGCGGAAAGTGACGCTCATCTGGTCAGGGGCGACGAGCACGTCTTCCGCCAGCAGCCCGTAGCTCGAAAAAGGCTCGTCTTCACTGGGCGTCATCAATGAATCGAAGACCAGGCCGTACTCGGAGAACACGAAACCGTTGCTGCTGTAACCCATGCCGGCCGGGGGGGTGCCCTTGAGGGTGAAGGGGTTGAGCTTGTCGAAGCTCCCGCTTGCTGAAAGCGTCAAGTGTCCGCCCTTGGGCGCGTCAGGATAGACATAGTCGAAATGCTTGAACGAGGCCGGGTACTTCGGCTCGTATCCCATGCCCAATCCGTGGGCCGCCCAGGCGGGCAGCGCCAGGGCAGCCAACAATCCGATCAGCCAATTTCGCATCCGGGAATTCTGGCCGAGATTCGCACGAGGTCGCAGCGCGCGGCCCCGCTCCTCCCGGGAAATGGGACGATGCTGGCGCAGGGAAGGCAACCATCGGATGCAAGAGATTTCTCGAAAATCAAAGGGAAATTTCTGAACGAAAAATGGATTTCGTTTGGCCGCCGAGGGGCTATAAAAAACGCCCCCAAATGAAGATCCAATCGTGAGCCATCTGGATAGAAAAGAGACACGCCGGAGGCTCGCGACTGCAACGTTGATGGCCGTGCTCGGGGTGCTGCAAGGTTGCGCGGAAGACGAAGGTGAACCCCCGATGAGCGCTGTCCAACCCGCACCTGGACCATCACCTTCTTCTATAGCACCCGCAGCTATCACGCGACCGCTTCGTGCCGGCCAGACCATTCACTACCAGGCGCATCCCGTCTTCGAATGAGGGCGGGCGTCCCCCGACTCGCCGGCTTGCACCGCCACCGCCCCGGTGATGCCGCCCGACAGGATCAGCGTGCCGGCCCCATGTGGTCGCGCGTGGAGTCGCTGTCGGACAGCCGCGCGCGCCGGCCGATTCATCCTCCAGCACCCGGGCGATCGTCGGCAAGCCCGGCTTCACCGAATCCACTTCGAACTGCCAGGGCGGCAGAGCGCGGCGCGGCGAGGTGCGACGAAACGTCTGCGACGACAGACTCGTCTGAGTCAAAAAGCGGCCCGCACCCAGCGGGCCAGCATGATCTCCGATGAGAAGATCTTTGGAGAACCAGCCTTGCTATCTACAGCCTCGCGTAAGACCAGAAAGACGAGGCAAGCCATCGAGGCCGCCGCGATGTTCGGGAGGCGACGCGGCAGTCGGAATCATTCGAGCGGACCGCTTGTCCCAGGTTCTCCTCTTGGATCCACAACATCCACAACTCATGAAGATTGGATTCCTTGCATTGGCGGCCATGGCTGCCCTCGGTTCCGGCAGCGCACTCGCACAAAAGGCCGGCGACTGGCAAGTCGGTGCCGGCTGGCTGCACTTCGCCCCACAGGACTCGAGCAAGCCTCTCACGTTCACCTCGCCAGTCGCCGCCGTGGTGCCGGGCTCCGGCGCCAGCGTCGGCACCTCCGACACCCTGGGCCTGAACCTCACCTATTTCATCGACAGCCACTGGGCGGTCGAAGGCGTGATGGGCGTGCCGCCGAAGTTCAAGCTCTCCGGCGAAGGCACGCTGGGCCCGATCGGCGAACTCGGCGAAGCCCGCCAGTGGAGCCCGACCGTGCTGGCCAAGTACTACTTCAACGACGGCGATGCCAAGTTCCGCCCCTACGTCGGCCTCGGCGCCACCTACGTCTGGTACAGCGACGTCAAGCTCACGCCCGGCCTGCAGGGCGCGCTGGCCAACCGCCTGGGCCTGCCGGCCTCGGCGCTGTCGGCGACCACGGCCAAGCTCGACAGCTCGTTCGCGGCGGTCTTCAACGCCGGCGTGGCCTACCAGTTCGATCCGCACTGGGGCATGGCCTTCTCGGTCTCCTACATCCCCCTGAAGACCACGGCCAAGCTCACCACCACGGCCCGCGGCATCCCAGTGGCCAACAGCGAAGCCAGCCTGAAGCTCAACCCGATCGTCCCGTACCTCGCGGTGACGTACAAGTTCTAGGGCGCGCTCAAGGGATTCCGAGCAGTTCCAGCGCCATCGCGTGCGTGCGCGAGCGCGGGTCGGCGACCTCGTGCAGCACGTCCATGTGGTTGCGCCCCGCCACCGTTTCGCTGGCCACCACCACGTCCGGCCCCCAGGCGCGTGCGATCAGCCCGGCCTGGCGCCGGAACTCCTCGCTCTCGTCGCCACCGACCACGGTGGCGAGCCTGCCGCGCGCGGGCGCAGGCCACAGTGCCGGGCTGAGGCGCCGTGCCGACGCTGCACTGAGGCCGATGTCGGCGGCCAGGAAGGGGGCATGCCGCAGCGGCTCCAGTTCATAGAGGCCGGAGATGGCCAGCGCCGACTTGACCAGGTCCGCGGGCAGGCCGGGCGCCACCGCTCGCCAGTCGCAGCCCAGCAGCATGGCCGCCAGATGCCCGCCCGCCGAATGGCCGGCCACCACGATGCGCCCGCGGTCGCCGCCGTGATCGGCCGCATGCCGCCAGACCCAGGCCAGCGCCTGCGTCAGCTGCAGCGCGATGTGTTCGATGCCGACGGCCGGACACAGGGCGTAGTTGAGCTGCACCACCATCGCGCCGGCATCGGCCAAGGGCGGCGCCACGAAGGCCTGGTCGCGCTTGTCGAGCGCGCGCCAGTAGCCGCCGTGGATGTAGACCAGCACCGGCGCCGCTGCGCCCGCGGCCGGCAGGATGTCGAGCCGTTCGCTGGCGTCGTCGCCGTAGGCCAGGTCGAACACCCAGCCCGGCCGGGCCAGTGCACGGGCGGAGGCCTCGGCCCAATGGCGCAGGATCGCGGGATGCCCGGGAATGCCGGCCCGGGCGTTGTACTGGGCATCGAACCACGCAGGCGATGGGCGCGGCATGCCGTTCAACCGCCCTTGGCAGCCAACGCCGTCGCGCGTGCGCCATGGGCCTTGTTGGCCGGCCGGCGGCGGGCCGGCTTCTGCTCGGCATCGCGCAGCGCGGCGTCGATCAGCGCGTCGGCCATCCACAGGGCGGTGCGTTCCACCTCGCGGTCGCCCAGGCCCCAGATGTCCTTCAGGATCACGTAGGGCTCGATGCCGTAGACCACCGACAGCGCGTGGTGCAGCCGGTCGCGCACGGCCGGGCTCATCAAGGGCGCCAGCGGCTCGATCGCATGCTCCAGGATGCGCACGCGGTGGCCGCGGCGGTAGGGCTCCTCCTCCAGCAGGCCGGCCCGCTCGAGTCCCCACTGTTCCAGCGACAGCTGGGCGGCGGCGCGCAGTTGGGCCTCGAACTCCTTGAAGCGCGGGAAGGTCTGCAGGAACAGTTCGTGCACCCGGTCGCGGCCGTTCGGGTTGGCCGACGCCAGCTTGCGCACCGGCCCGAGCGAGCTGTCGATCACCGCCGTGACCAGCGCGCTGCGGCTCGGGAAATAGCGGTAGGCGGTGGCCCGCGACACCTTCGAGCGGGCCGCCGCCTCGGCCACCGAGGGGATGTGGCCGCTCTCCTGGATGATCGTCATGGCGGTGTCGAGCAGCAGCCGGAAGGTGGCCGCCTTGACCCCGCGCTCGGGGGGGAGCGGGGGTTCGCTCAGCTTGTGTTTCAGTCTCGCCATCGGGTTTGTACGGGGCTTTGGAGGGCCTGGAATCTATTGTGAACAGCGGATGCCGGATCGTATGATGCAGCGATCCCGATTTGAGACGCAAGTCTCAAACATGACTTCCGAGACTTCGAGGCCGCGGCGCACGCCGCCGGACCCCGGAGCGATATGGAGACAAAGTCGATGCGCCTGGCAAGCTGGAATTGGGGTGGACGCGACCACGTGGGAACGATCTCGCCCGACGGGCGGGAGGCCACGCCCCTGGGCGTGCGCGACCCTTCGCTCGGGGCCTTGCCGCTGATCCAGGCGCTGGCCGCCGGCGAGCCGCTGCCGCAGCCTTCGGGCACGCGGCTGCCGGTCGAGGTGATCACGCTGCGCGCGCCGCTGCCGCGCCCCTTGCGCAGCCTGTTCTGCGTCGGACGCAACTACCACGCCCACGCGGCCGAGCTGGCCGGCTCGGTGTTCCGCGCCGCGATGCCCGAGACCGACCCCTGGCCGATCGTCTTCGGCAAGCTCGGCGAATGCGTGGTCGGCCCGCACGACGCGGTGCGCCTGCCCTCCCCCGCCGCCTCGATCCAGATCGACTACGAGTCCGAACTCGCGGTGGTGATCGGCCGCGGCGGGCGTGACATCCTGGCGGCCCATGCGATGGACCACGTGTTCGGCTACACGGTGGTCAACGACGTCACGGCCCGCGACGTCCAGATGCGCCACCAGCAGTGGGACCTCGGCAAGAGCTTCGACACCTTCTGCCCCATGGGCCCGTGGATCGCGACCGCCGACGAACTCGACGGCCGCGCCACCCGCGTGCGCGGCTGGGTCAACGGCGCGCTGCGCCAGGACGGCCAGACCCGCGACATGATCTTCGACATCCCGACCCTGATCGAGACCTGCTCGCGCGGCATCACGCTGCACCCGGGCGACGTCATCGCCACCGGCACGCCCTCGGGCGTGGGCATGGGACTGAAGCCGCCGCAGTGGCTGCGCGCGGGCGACGTGGTGCGCATCGAGATCGATGGCATCGGCGTCATCGAGAACCGGTTCGAGTAGGCCATGGGCTTCCAGCTGATCGACCGCATCGCGGTGGAAGAAGAAGGCGACGGCCCGGCCGTGGTCTGCGTGCACGGGCTCGGCGGCAGCGGCAACACCTACACGCCGCTGATGCCGGCGCTCGCGCGGCACCGGGTGGTCCGCATCGACCTGCCGGGCAGCGGCCGGTCGCAGCGGGCCGAGGGCGCGCTGTCGATCGAGCGCTATGTCGGGACGCTGCTCGATGTCTGCGATCGCCTCAAGGTGGCTCGCGCCCACTGGATCGGCCATTCGATGGGCACCATCGTCTGCCAGCACATCGCCGCCGCCCACCCGAAGCGGGTCGCGAGCGTGGCGCTCTTCGGTCCGCTGATCGCGCCGCCCGATGCCGCGCGCGCCGCGATGACGGCGCGGGCCGCCAAGGCGCGCGAGGGCGCGGCCGGCATGCACGAGATCACCCAGGCGCTGCTGCAGGGCGCCATCTCCGCCGACACCCGCCAGCGGCTGCCGGTGGCGGTCGCCTACGTGCGCGAGAGCCTGATGCGCCAGGACGGCGAGGCCTATGCGCGCAGCTGCGAGGCGCTGGCCGGCGCCCAGGCGGCGGCGGTCGAACAGATCGAGGCGCCGGTGCTGCTCGTGACCGGCGACGAGGACGGCGTCGCGCCCCCGCAGGCCGTGCGAGCGATGGCCGAGCGGCTGCACCGTGCCGCCAGCAAGCGGGTGGTGGTGCTGCCGCGCTGCGGCCACTGGACCCCGATCGAGCGGCCCGAAGAGTGCCAGCGCGAGCTGCGCGACTTTCTCGCGGCGCAGGCAAGGAGCATCTGACCATGGCCGACGTCCTCTTCACCAACGTGCGGATCTTCGACGGCGGCGGCGAGGCGCCCTTCAGCGGCGACGTGCTGGTGCAGGGAAACCGCATCGCGCGGGTCGTCAAGACCGGCTACGGGGCGCGGCCGGCACCGGTGTCCGGGGCGCAGGTGATCGACGGCGCCGGCGCCTTCCTGATGCCCGGGATGGTCGAGGCCCACACGCATTTCTCGTGGAACGACCAGCCCAGCCTCGACGCCATCCAGCGCATGCCGCCGGAGGAGCACATCCTGTGGTGCGCCGAGGTGGCCAAGCGCTACCTCGACATGGGCTGGACCAGCTGCGTCGGCGCCGCCACGGCCAAGCCGCGGCTCGACGTCGTGATCCGCAACGCGATCAACGACGGCACCATCGTCGGGCCGCGCTACCTCGCGGCCAGCCAGGAGATCACCGTGCCCGGCGGCCTGGGCGACACCACCCGGCCGCACCTGCCGCAGCCGGAGTTCGCCTTCGGCGCGATCGTCAGCGGCGCCGAGGAGATGCGGCGCTGCGTGCGGATGTTCGCCAAGTACGGGGTCGATTCGCTCAAGATCAATCTCTCGGGCGAGTCGATCACCGGCATGCCGAGCGAGATGAGCCAGTTCACCGAGGAAGAGATCACGGTCTGCGTGCAGGAGGCCAAGGCCTGGGGCAAGCGCGTCGCCGCGCATGCGCGCTCCACCTGGTCGATCAAGCAGTGCGTCAAGCAGGGCATCGAGGTCATCTACCACGCCAGCTTCACCGACACCGAGGCGCTCGACATGCTCGAGGCCCACAAGACCGAGCACTTCATCGCGCCGGGACTGGCCTGGCTCATCAACACCTCCCATCACGCGAGCCAGTGGGGCCTGACGCCGGAGGTGACGAAGAAGATGGGCTACCACCGCGAGCTCGAGGCGGCGGTCGAGAGCATGCGCGCGCTGCGCCGGCGCGGCGTTCGCATCCTGCCCGGCGGCGACTACGGCTTCGCCTGGACGCCGCACGGCACCAACGCCAAGGACCTCGAATACTTCGTCAAGTACGTCGGCATGAGCCCCATGGAAGCGCTGCTGTCGGCCACCGCCTGGGGCGGTCCGATGATGCGCATGGGCAAGGTGCTCGGCCACATCCGCGAAGGCTACCTGGCCGACATCCTGCTGATCGACGGCGATCCGCTGGCCGACATCACGGTGCTGCAGGACAAGGCCCGCATCATGGCCGTCATGAAGGACGGCGAGTTCCACCGCGCGCCGCCGCTGCGCTCGGCGCGCACCACGCGCTGGGCCACGGCCTGACAGGAGAAGCCCATGGCCGATGTCGTCTTCACCAACGTCCGCATCCTCGACGGCACGGGGCAGAACCCCTACACCGGCAGCGTGCTGGTGCGCGGCAACCGCATCCGCCAGGTCGGCCGCAGCACGGCGCCGATCGCGCCCGGCGGCGCCACCGTGATCGACGGCGCCGGCGCCACCCTGATGCCCGGCATGTGCGAGGCCCACACCCATTTCTCCTGGAACGACGCCGCCACCTTGGCCGAGATCCAGACCCTGCCGCTGGAGGAGCACGTGCTGTGGTGCGCCAAGGTCGCCAGGCGCTACCTCGAGGCCGGCTTCACGTCCTGCGTCGGCGCCGCCTGCGCCAAGCCGCGGCTCGACGTCGTGATCCGCAACGCGATCAACGCCGGGCAGATCCCGGGCCCGCGCTATCTCGCAGCCAGCCAGGAGATCACCGTGGTCGGGGGCCTCGGCGACGAGACGCTGCCTCACCTGCCCTTCCCCGAGTTCAGCTTCGGCGTCAACATCTCGGGGCCCGAGGAGATGCGCAAGGCGGTGCGACTGTTCCTGAAGTACGGCGTCGACTCGGTCAAGATGAACCTGTCGGGCGACAACTTCACGCCGCAATCGCCGTCCGAGACCACCTGGATGATGGACGAGGAGGTCGCGGCCGCGATGCGCGAGGTGCGCATCCGCGGCAAGCGCGGCATCGCGCATGCGCGCTCGTCCGAGAGCGTCAAGCAGGCGCTGCGCCACGGCATCGACCTGATCTACCACGCCAGCTTCGTAGACGACGAGGCGATCGACATGCTGGAAGCCGCCAAGGACCGGGTCTTCGTGGCGCCGGGCATCGCGATCCTCTACGCCATGCTGTACGAGGCCGAGCCCTACGGCGTCACGCACGACATGGCGGTCGGCATGGGCTACGAGGCCGAGTGGGAAGCCGCGGTGGTGTCGCTCGCGAAGATGCACAAGCGCGGCATCCGGGTGCTGCCCGGCGGCGACTACGGTTTTGCCTTCACGCCGCATTGCCAGAACGCGCGCGACCTCGAATTCTTCGTCAAGTACCTGGGCTTCACGCCGATGGAGGCGATCCGCTCGACCACGCTGTACGGCGGCCAGATCATGATGCGGCCCGACGAGCTCGGCTGCATCAAGGACGGCTACCTGGCCGACCTGATGCTGGTCGACGGCGACCCGCTGGCCAACCTGTCGATCCTGCGCGACCCGAAGCGCATCCTCGCCGTGATGAAGGACGGCGAGTTCGCCAAGGCGCCCGAGATCGCCTCGCGGCGGGCCTGGGAGCGCGCTGCGTGAGAAACAGGAAAGGCCTCGCCCTCTGGCTGCTTTTCGGCGTGCCGATCGCGGTGTTCGTGGTCTGGGCGATCTCGGACAACCACACCCTGTTCTTCAAGACCTTCCTGAACGGCCTGACCCTGGCGTCGCTCTACTTCCTGGTCGCCAGCGGCTTCACCCTGGTGTTCGGCCTGATGCGCAACGTCAACCTGGCGCACGGCTCGCTCTACCTCTTCGGCGCCTACGTGGGATGGTTCGTCGGCGAGCGCACCGGCTCCTGGGTGCTGGCGGTCATCGCCGGCTTCCTCGCCGCGGCGCTGATGGGCCTGCTGATGCAGGTGCTGGTGTTTCGCCACATGCAGGGCCAGGACCTGCGCCAGACCCTGGTCACGATCGGCCTGTCGATCGTGCTGGCCGACCTGATGCTGTGGATCTGGGGCGCCGAGATCTACACCTTCGATCCGCCGGCGTGGATCTACGGCTCGACCACGCTGCCGCTGGTCGCCAAGTTCCCGACCTACCGCCTGTTCGTCCTGCTGGCCTCGATCGTGATCGGCGTCGGCCTCTGGCTGCTGCTGGCGCGCACGCGGATCGGCATGATGATCCGCGCCGGCGTCGACGACCGCGCGATGCTGGCCGCTTCGGGTGTCAACGTGCAGCGGGTCTTCGCGCTGACCTTCGCGATCGGCGCCGGACTGGCCGGGCTGGCCGGCGTGGTCGGCGGCACGGCGCTGTCGATCTCGCCCGGCGAGGACACGCGCTACCTGCTGGCCTCGCTGGTGGTGGTGATCGTGGGCGGCATGGGCAGCGTCGTGGGGGCGGCGATCGGCGCGCTGCTGATCGGCCTGGCCGAGCAGTTCGGTCTGGCCTACGCGCCGACCTACAGCGTGGTCTTCACCTTCGTGATCATGGTGATCGCGCTGGCCTTCAAGCCGCGCGGGCTGATGGGGAAGAGCCAGTGAGCGCGGCACGCTGGCGGCGGGCGATGGGCGGGTCGGCGGGCGCGGCCGCGGCGGCCCGCGGCGGCCGCGGGTCCGCAGTGGTGCCGATGCCGTCCCTGCCCCTTGGCGCCGGTGCCGCAGCGTCGGCACCCGCCATGGCCTGGTGGCGCCGGGCGCTCGCGGCCATCCGGCTGCGCCACCTGCTGGTGCTGGTGTTCGTGGTCGGCTACCCCTTCGTGGCCACGCCCTTCTTCACCTTCCAGATCGGCGCCCAGTCGCTGGCGCTGGGCCTGATCGCGCTGTCGCTCACCTTCCTAGGCGGCTACGGCGGCATGGTGTCGCTGGCCCAGATGACGGTCGCCGGCTTCGCCGCCTACATGCTGGCGATCTTCGGCAGCAGCAGCAACCTGGCGATCAGCCTGGGTTGGCCCTGGTGGCTGGCGCTGGTCGTCGCGCTCGCGCTGGCCACCGTGGTGGCCGCGGCCATCGGCTGGCTGTCGGTGCGCACCGAGGGCATCTACACCATCATGATCACGCTCGCGGTGGGCGTGGCCTTCTTCTACCTCGCACAGCAGAACTACACGGTCTTCAACGGCTTCCAGGGCTTCAGCCGGATCGCGCCGCCGACCGTGTTCGGCCTCGACCTGCACGAGCCGATGCCCTTCTACTTCCTGGTGCTGGCCTGCGCGCTGGCGGGCTACTTCTTCGTCAAGCACCTGGTCCGCG
Organism: Variovorax davisae; assembly: GCF_030316845.1. Lineage (GTDB taxonomy): Bacteria > Pseudomonadota > Gammaproteobacteria > Burkholderiales > Burkholderiaceae_C > Variovorax > Variovorax davisae. The sequence continues at coordinate 156,142 of NZ_JASZYS010000011.1, read as the reverse complement.
CGCCCTTCGGCATCGCGCTGCAGGGCATCCGCGACAACCCGCGCCGCATGCAGGCGCTGGGCTTCGACGTCACGGCGCACCGGGTGGCGGCCTACGCGGTGGCGGGCTTGCTGGCGGCGGTCGGCGGCGTGCTGATGGTCTGGTACAACGGCCGCATCTCGCCCGGCACCGTGGGTGTGGGCGCGATGATCAACATCCTCATCATCGCCGTGCTCGGCGGCATGAAGCATCCGATCGGTGCCTTCGTCGGCGCGATCGTGTTCGTGCTGCTGCAGAACTTCGCCATCGACCTGGTCGACCGCGAACGCTTCAATCTCGTGATCGGCGGGGTCTTCCTCGCGATCGTGCTGTTTTCCCCCGACGGATTGCTGGGCCTCTGGCAGGGCCTGCGCCATCGTCTGGGCGCCTCTTTCACCCCCCGCGGCCGTGGCCGCATTCATCGATGAAAAGAAGGAGCGAGACATGAGCAGAGGCAAGACAGTGTTCGGGCGCAGCATCGTGGCTGCCGCAGTGATGGTCACGATGGGCGGCCTCGCGCAGGCCCAGGAGACCTTGAAGATCGGCCTGCTGGCGTCGCTGGAGGGACCGTTCGCGGCGCCCGGGCAGGACGGCATGCGCGGCGCCGACCTGGCGCTGAAGGAAAAGAACGGCATGGCCGGGGGCAAGAAGATCGAATTCGTCAAGGTGTCGTCCGACGCGACCCCCGACAAGGCGGTCAACTCGACGCGCAAGGCGGTCGAGCAGGACAAGGTCCAGATCATGATCGGCCCGCTGTCGGGCGACGAAGGCATCGCGGTCAAGAACTACGCCAAGACCCAGCCCAACATCACCTTCATCAACGGTTCGTCGGGCGCGCAGGCAGCGACGCTGGGCGACCCGGCGGCGAACTTCTACCGCTTCAACACCGAAGGCGCGCAGTGGATGGTGGGCCTGGGCGAGCATGCGCTCTCCAAGGGCTACAAGAAAACCTTCCTGATCGCCGAGGACTACGGCTTCCCCTACTCGCAGGTGCAGGGCTTCATGGCCAGCTACTGCGCCAAGGGCGGCAAGGTGGTCGACAAGGCCTGGGTGCCGCTGGGCACCAAGGACTACGCCTCGGTGATCGCCAAGATCCCGAAGGACGTCGACGCGCTGGTGGTGGTGCTGGGCGGCTCGGACGCGGTCAACTTCCTCACGCAGTACGAGCAGGCCGGCGGCGACAAGCCGATGGTCGGCGGCTCGATCACGGTCGACCAGACGGTGCTGAACTTCAAGGGCAAGCGGCGCGAGTCGCTGCTCGGCACCGCGTCCGCCGGGCCGATGGCCGATTCGATCGACACCCCCGAGTGGAAGAAGTTCGTGGCCGACTACAAGGCCAACTTCAAGGACGGCTTCCCGAGCCCGTCGCTGTTCGCCTACCTGTACTACATCAACACCAAGGCCGCGCTCGACGGCCTCGATGCGGTCAAGGGCGACCTGTCGAACGGCCAGAAGGCCTACCGCGATGCGCTGCAGAAGACCAACTTCAAGGGCCCGGCCGGCGACGTCAAGATCGACGCCAACCGCAACGGCGTCGGCACCACCTACATCACCGAAGTGACGAAGGCACCCGACGGCTCGTTCTACAACAAGGTCGTGAAGCAGGTGCCCAACATCTCGCAGACGCTGGGCCTGCCGGAGGCGGACTTCAAGAAGATGGGCCTCGGGACGCGCGACGTCCCCGACTGCCGCACGTAGGACCGCGACAGGCATGGCCACCATCACCCCGCTCAAGCCCGGCGCCGCACGCGGCGGCGCGGCTTCCGGCGCCGGCGCGCAGCTGCTCTCGGGCGATGCGCTGCGGCTGGACGGGGTGACGCGCGCCTTCGGCGCCCTGCGCGCGGTCGACGACGTGTCGCTGACCGTCGCGGCGGGGCAGAAGTACGCGATCCTCGGCTCCAACGGGGCCGGCAAGACCACGCTCTTCAACGCCGTCACGGGCGACTTCCCGCCGACGGCGGGGCGCATCCATTTCTTCGGCGAGGACATCACCGAACTGGCGCCGCAGGACCGCATCCGCAAGGGGCTGCGGCGCACCTACCAGTCCTCGCTGCTGTTTCGCGACCTGACGGTGCGCGACAACCTGTTCCTGGCGGTGCGCGGGGTGGCCAGCGGCCGCTTCAGCTTCCTGCGGGCGCGCGCCGGCCACGCCTCGACCCGCGCCACCCGCGACCTGCTCGAACGGGCGCGCCTGAGCCACATCGCCGACGAGCGCGTGGCCAACCTGGCCCACGGACAGCAGCGCCAGCTCGAGATCGGCATGGCGCTGGCCGGCGCGCCGCGGCTGATCCTGTTCGACGAGCCGGCGGCCGGCCTGTCGCCGGTCGAGCGGCGCGAACTGGTCGCCCTGCTCGCTTCGCTGCCGGCCCACATGAGCTTCGTGCTGATCGAGCACGACCTCGACATCGCGCTGCGCGTGGTCGACCGAGTCACCGTGATGCACAACGGCCGGGTGCTGCGCACCGGGACGCCGGCCGAGATCGAGAACGACGCGCAGGTGCAGGCGATCTACATGGGGAGCAGGCACTGATGGCATGGTTTCGCAGCGACCGCGAAGCGGGCGCGGCCAGCGCCGCGCCGATCCTCGCGATCGACGGCCTCGACGTGTACTACGGCCGCGCCCATGCGCTGCAGGGCGTGGCCCTGACCCTGGAGCGCGGCGTGCTGGGCATCGTCGGGCGCAACGGCATGGGCAAGACCACGCTGTGCAACGCGATCACCGGGCTGGTGCCGGCGCGCGGCAGCATCCGGCTCGCGGGCGAGCAGATCCTCGGCCTGGCGCCGAACGAAATCACGAAGCGCGGCATCGCCTACGTGCCGCAGGGGCGCCGGGTCTGGCCGTCGCTGTCGGTCGACGAGACCCTGCGGCTGGTGGCCGGCCGCCGGCGCGACGTCGACCGCGTCTATGCCATGTTCCCGCGGCTGGCCGAGCGACGCGGCCATGGCGGCGCCCAGCTGTCGGGCGGCGAGCAGCAGATGCTGGCGATCGGGCGCGCGCTGCTGCTGAACCCGAAGCTGCTGGTGATGGACGAGCCGACCGAAGGGCTGGCGCCCGTGATCGTCGAGCAGGTGGCGCAGGCGCTGCGCGACCTGTCGGCCGAAGGCCGCATCGCGGTGCTGCTGATCGAGCAGAACCTCGGTGTCGCCATCTCGGTGGCCGACCGCATCGGCCTGATGGTCAATGGCCGCATCACCAGGGAGATGCCGGCGGCCGAACTGGCGGCCGACCGCGAACTGCAGGAGCGGCTGCTCGGCGTGCGTTCCGGCGGCGCGGGCGAGGAGTTCGAGGACCCGTCGGCCGCCCCGGCGGACGACGGACCGCCCCCGACCCAGGTCTTCACCGTCCGCCGTGCCCATGGCGACGGCGCCCCGTCGCTCGACGACCTGGCGCCGAGCACGGTGCGCGGCTTCACGCGCTGGAACGCCGGCGGCACGGCCGCGCCGGTAGCCGACATCGTGCGCCTGGTGCCGCCCGCGCCGGAACCCGCGCCGCCGCCGGCGGCGGCCGCGTCGCCGCGCGTGTTCGAGTTCCCGGTCGCGGCCAGCAGCGAGCGCCCGGCCTATGTGGTGGGCACCTTCGACACTAAGGGCCGCGAGCTGTCCTTCCTGCGCCAGTGCATCGAGAAGCTCGGGTTGCGCGTGGTCACGGTCGACCTGTCGACCTCCGGCAAGCCCTCGCCCGCCAGCGTCCATCCGCGCGAGGTGGCACGGCACCATCCGCAGGGCGAATCGGCGGTGTTCAGCAACGACCGGGGCAGCGCCACCGCCGCGATGGCGCTGGCCTTCGAGGCCTTTCTCGGCACCCGCCGCGACCTCGGCGGCATCATCTCGGCCGGCGGCAGCGGCGGTACCTCGATGGCGACCCAGGGCATGCGCGCCCTGCCGATCGGCGTGCCGAAGATGATGGTCTCGACCATGGCCAGCGGCGACACCCGCCCCTATGTCGGCCCGAGCGACATCTGCATGATGTATTCGGTCACCGACGTGCAGGGCATCCACCGCATCAGCGAGCGCGTGCTGGCCAACGCGGCCCATGCGCTGGCCGGCATGATCGCCCATCCGCCGGTCGAGTCGACCGTGACCAAGGCGGCGATCGGGCTGACGATGTTCGGCGTCACCACGCCCTGCGTGCAGGCCGTGACCCATCGCCTCGAAGAGGCCTACGACTGCCTCGTGTTCCACGCCACCGGCGTCGGCGGCCAGTCGATGGAGAAGCTGGCCGAGTCCGGCCTGATCGCCGGCGTGATCGACGTCTCGACCACCGAGATCGCCGACGAGATCGCCGGCGGCGTGCTGTCGGCCGGCCCCACCCGGCTCGACGTGTTCGCGCGCCATGCCCTGCCCTACGTCGGCTCCTGCGGTGCGCTCGACATGGCCAACTTCGGCGCCTGGGACACGGTGCCCGAGCGCTTCAAGGGCCGCCGGCTCTACCGCCACAACCCGACCGTGACCCTGATGCGGACCTCGGCCGACGAATGCCGGGCGATCGGCGAGTTCATCGCCGCCAAGCTCAATGCGATGCGCGGCCCGGTGCGCTTCCTGATCCCCGAGGGCGGCGTGTCGGCGATCGACCGGCCCGGCCAGCCCTTCCACGACCCCGAGGCCGACCGGCAGCTGTTCGACAGCATCGAGCGGGGCTTCCGCAGCGGCCCCGACCGCCAGCTGCAGCGGCTGCCGCTGCACATCAACGACGAGGCCTTCGCCGCGGCCCTGGTGGCGGCCTGGCACGCGGTGTCGCGCGCGCCGGCCGGCGCCCGGCGCGCCTGAAGGCCCACGAGGAGGAAACCGCCCATGCCACGCATCTCCCGCTCGACCCTGCTGGCCGGCCTGCGCGCCAAGATCGAGTCCGGCCGGCCGATCATCGGCGGCGGCGCCGGCACCGGCCTGTCGGCCAAGTGCGAGGAGGCCGGCGGCATCGACCTGATCGTGATCTACAACTCGGGCCGCTACCGCATGGCCGGGCGCGGCTCGCTGGCCGGCCTGCTGGCCTACGGCAACGCCAACGAGATCGTCTGCGAGATGGCGCGCGAGGTGCTGCCGGTGGTGCGGCACACGCCGGTGCTGGCCGGCGTGAACGGCACCGACCCGTTCATGATTCCCGACGAATTCCTGGCCCGGCTGGTGTCGCTGGGCTTCTCGGGCGTGCAGAACTTTCCGACCGTCGGGCTGATCGACGGCGTCTTCCGCGCCAACCTCGAAGAGACCGGCATGGGCTACGGGCTCGAGGTCGAGCTGATTGCCCGCGCCCGTGCGCTCGACCTGCTGACCACGCCCTACGTGTTCTGCGAGGCCGATGCGCGTGCCATGGCGGCGGCCGGGGCCGACATCGTGGTGTGCCACCTTGGACTCACGACCGGTGGCGCGATCGGTGCCGGCACCGCGCTCACGCTGGCCGACTGCGTGCCGCGGATCAACGCCTGGGCGGCGGCGGCGCAGGCGGTAAACCCGGAGGTGATCGTGCTGTGCCACGGCGGCCCGATCGCCACCCCCGAGGACGCGCAGTACGTGCTCGCGCGCTGCCCCGCGTGCCACGGCTTCTATGGCGCGAGTTCGATGGAGCGGCTGCCGACCGAGGTGGCCCTCACCGAGACCACGCGTCGCTTCGTTGGAATGACGAGATAACAGGAGACCAGATCCATGTCAGGCGCTCAATTCGGAAGTTTCATCCTCGCGCTGATCGTCGTCGCGATCGTCGTGGCGATCGCGGTCTGGCTGCTGCACTGGCTCTACCTGCGCAGCTCCAAGGAACGGTCCTTCGTGCGCACCGGCCTCGGCGGCCAGAAGGTGGTGCTGGGCGGCGGCGCCTTCGTGCTGCCGATCGTGCACGACGTGATCCCGGTCAACATGAACACGCTGCGCCTGGAGGTCAGCCGCGGCCGCGACAAGGCGCTGATCACCAAGGACCGGATGCGGGTCGACGTGATGGCCGAGTTCTATGTCCGGGTGGCGACCAGCGAGGAGGCGGTGGCGGCCGCGGCGCAGACACTCGGCCTGCGCACGTTGGAGCCCGACCAGTTGCGCGAACTGGTCGAAGGCAAGTTCGTCGACGCCCTGCGCACGGCGGCCGCCGAGATGACGATGGAAGAACTGCACGAACGGCGCGGCGCCTACGTCAAGCGGGTGCGCGATGCGGTCGCCGAAGACCTGACCAAGAACGGCCTCGAACTCGAAGCCGCCTCGCTGACCCAGCTCGACCAGACCGGCATGGAGTTCTTCAACCCGAGCAATGCCTTCGACGCCGAGGGCCTGACCCGGCTGACCGAGCAGATCGAGCACCGCAAGAAGCAGCGCAACGACGTCGAGCAGGACACGCTGATCGCCATCCGCAACAAGAACCTCGAAGCCGAGAAGCTGTCGCTGGACATCGACCGCGAGGGCGAGCATGCGCGCCTGGCGCAGCAGCGCGAGCTGGAGATCGCGCGCGCCCGCCAGCGCGCCGAAGTGTCGGCCGAGCGGGCCCAGCGCGAGCAGGACGCCGAAGCGGCGCAGATCGCCGCCAAGCAGAGCATCGACCAGGCCCGCATCCGCTCCGAGCAGACGCTGGAGGAAGACCGCATCGGCAAGGAGCGCGCGATCCAGGGCGCCGAGATCGAACGGCGCATGTCGCTCGAGCTCGCCGAGCAGCAGCGCGCGATCTCGGTCGCGCGCGAGAGCAAGGCCCAGAGCGAGGCCCAGGCCGAGGCCGAGGTCGCCCGCGCGCTGGCGGTGTCGGCCGAAGAAAAGGTGTTCACCGCGCGCGAGGTCGAAATGGCCGAGCGCAAGAAGGCCATCGACCTGATCGGCGCCCAGCAGGTGGCCGAGCGCGATGCGCTGCGCCTGACCTCCGCGGCGCAGGCCGAGAGCGATGCCAGCGCCGCCCGCGGCGCCGCGGTGCGGGCCCAGGCCGAGGCCGATGCCGACGCCGACAAGATCCGTTCGATGGCGATGCGGGTGCGCGCCGAGATCGAGGCCGAGGCGGCGCGCATGATGAACGAGTCGCACAACATGCTGTCGCCCGAGGCGCGGATGTCGGCGCTGCGCATGAAGCTGGTCGAGAAGGCCGAGGCGATCATCCGCGAATCGGTGCGGCCGCTGGAGCGCATCGAGGGCATCAAGATCCTGCATGTGGACGGACTCGGTGGTTCGTCGGGCGACGGCGGGCGCAATGGCGAGGGCGGCGGCTTCGCCGACGGGCTGGTCAACTCGGCGCTGCGCTTCCGGGCCCAGGCGCCGCTGGTCGACCAGCTGCTGCGCGAGATCGGCATCGAGGGCGGCGACATCCAGCGCCTGGTCGGCGATGCCAGCGGCGCCCATGCCGCCCTGCCCTCGGCCGCACCGAAGGAATAGCGCATGGTCAACGTCTATGTGTCCAGCGTGATCGATGCCGGCGCCGACAGCGTCTGGACGCGCTTGCGCGACTTCAACGGCCTGCCGCAATGGCATCCGGCCATCGCCGACAGCCGGATCGAGAACGGCCAGCCGGCCGACCGCGTCGGCTGCATCCGGCACTTCCACCTGAAGGACGGCGGCATGATCCGCGAGCGGCTGCTGGCGCTCTCGGACTACGACTACAGCTGCACCTACGAGATCCTCGAAAGCCCGATGGGCGTGGCCAACTACACCGCCACCCTCAAGCTCACGCCGGTGACCGACGGCGGGCGCTGCTTTGCCGAGTGGAGCGCCGAGTTCGACTGCGACCCCGGCCGCGAAGGCGAGCTGACGCAATCGATCGGCCAGGGCGTGTTCCAGGCCGGCTTCGATGCCCTGAAGCGGCGCTCGCTGCGCTGACACGTGCCATGCTGCAGAAGGTCGTCCGCTCCGCCATCATCGATGCGCCGATCGAACGCGTCTGGGCCGTGCTGCGCGACTTCAACAGCCATGACCAGTGGCACAGCGCGATCGCTTCCAGCCACATCGAGGGCGGCGAGCGCAGCGACCAGGTCGGCTGCGTGCGCAACTTCACCCTGAAGGACGGCCACCACATCCGCGAACAGCTGCTGACCCTGTCCGACCGCGAGCACCAGAGCACCTACTGCATCGTCGAGGCCAGCCTGCCGCTGCAGCGCTACGTGGCGACAGTGACGCTGAAGCCCGTGACCGACGGTGACCGGACCTTCTGGCACTGGACGTCGAGCTTCGCGACGCCGCCGGGCATGGAGCGCGAACTGCGCGACACCGTGGCTCAGGGTGTCTACGAGACCGGCTTCGAGGACCTGCGGCGCTACCTGCGCGGCGGCGCGGACCAGCGCTCGCCCGGTGCCGGCCCGATGCCGACGGCGCTGCCGCTGCCCAGCCGCCGCATCGCCGTCGCGCGGTATGGCGGCCCGGAGGTGCTGTGGCCACAGAACGCCGAGGCCGCGGCGCCCGGTGCCGGCGAAGTGCGCATCCGGCAGCGGGCGGTGGGCGTCAATTTCATCGATATCTACCTGCGGCGCGGCTGGGTGCCTTCGATGTTCCCTGTGTCCGAGGGTGCGCCGGGCGTCCCGGGCATGGAGGCCGCGGGCGGCGTGCTCGATGTGGGCCCGCAGGTCTCGGGCTTGCTGCCCGGCGACCGCGTCGCCTACCTCGGACCGGTGCCGGGCGCCTACTGCGGCGTGCGCAGCGTGCCGGCCGACTGGGTGGTGCGGCTGCCGCCGGAGATCGAGGACGAGACGGCCGCTGCGCTGCTGCTCAAGGGCATCACGGCCGACTACCTGCTGCATGACCTGGGTCATGTGCAGCGCGGCACCCGGCTGCTGGTGCACGCCGCGGCCGGCGGCGTCGGCCTGCTGGTCTGCGCCTGGGCGCGGCGCCTGGGCGCCGTCGTGATCGGCACGGTGTCGAGCGAGGACAAGGCCCGGGTGGCGCGCGCGCACGGCTGCGAGCACGTGATCGTGACCCGCGACTACCGCTTCGCGGAGGCGGTGCAGCGCGTCTGCGGCGGCGCCGACGTGGTGATCGACGGCCTGGGCGACGCCGCCCGCGACGAGAACCTGGCAGCCCTGGCGCGCCGCGGCCACTGGATCAGCCTCGGCCAGGCCAGCGGGCCGCTGGCGCCGCTCGCGCCGGACGCGCTGGTGGCCAAGTCGCTGAGCTTCTCGCGCCCCGTGGTGTTCGACTATGTCGCCACCCAGGCCCAGCTCGCCGAGCGCGCGCAGCGGGTCTGGCAGGCGCTCGCCGACGGCGCGATCCGCCTGCCGCCGATCGAGCGCTTTGCGCTCGACGCAGCCGCCGAGGCGCACGCCCGTCTTGAATCACGCGCCAGCATCGGTGCGCTGGTGCTGCTGCCCTGAACGCTCGAACCAAGGAGTCAACGACATGATCGTCGGCATGAACCATTTCACCGTGACCGCGGAGGACGAGCAGAAGACGCTGGCCTTCTACACCGGCCTGCTCGGGCTGCGCGTCGGCCACCGGCCGGACCTGGGCTTTCCGGGGGCCTGGCTCTACGGCAGCGGACCGCAGGCGGTGCTGCACCTGTACTTCGGCCGGCCGGTGCCGGCGCAGCGCACCGGCGTCATCGACCACATGGCGTTCACGGCGCAGGACCTGCGTGCGGTCAAGGCCCGCTTCGACCAGGCCGGCGTCAAGTACGACCTGCGCCAGCAGGCCGGCGCGGGCACCTGGCAGCTGTTCTGCCACGACCCGAGCGGGGCCAAGGTGGAGCTGGATTTCGATCCGTCGGAGACGCCTTAGGCGTGCGCTAAAGTCCGGCTCATGAACCGGCTCCTTCTCCTGACCCTCGCCATCGCGCTCGCCGGCTGCGGCGCACCGTCCCACGAAGTCGTCCGCACGCGCGACGGCGTGCTCCGAGCCACCACCACCGCCGAGGCGGCCGCGTACTGCCAGAAGGACCGCACGACCCTGCGGGTGGTCGGCAAGGCGCCGGCGGAAAGCGGCGTGCTGTTCGTCTGCGATCGCTGAGCGCGGCCGCGCCCGCACGCGGGGCGCGACAAAAGACCTCGAAACCGGGATGATGCGGGCGGCGCAATCGCCACCCCATCGAAGGAGTCCCCATGTTCGGCTTGACCCCGCTCGGCCTCGTCCACACCGCCATCAGCCTGGTGGCCCTGGCGGCCGGCCTCGCTTCCCTGCTGCGCTTCGGAGAGATCGCGGCCCGGCATCCACTCGGCCGCACCTATGTCTGGGCCACGGTGCTGACCTGCGTCACCGGCTTCGGCATCTTCCGGCACGGCGGCGTCGGCGCCCCGCATGCGCTGGGCATCCTCACGCTGCTCGTGCTGGCGGTGGCGGCGCTGGCCGGCGGCGGCAGGTTCGGCCGCGCTTCGCGCCCGATCGAGATGGTCGCGTACTCGACCACCCTGTTCTTCCACATGATCCCCGGTCTCACCGAGACCTTCACCCGGCTGCCGCAGGGCGCGCCCTGGTTCAGCGGGCCGGACGACCCGAGCCTTCAGAAGGCGGTGGGCGCGTGCTTCGTGCTGCTGGTGATCGGCTGCGTGCTGCAGCTGCGCGGCCTGGCGAAGCGGACGACGCCGGCGGGCCTGCCCGGCGGCGTCAGTAACTAGCGCTCGACCGCCGCGGAGCGCTTCTGCGCGGCGGCGAACAGGCGGGTGCGCAGCAGCTGCACTGCCTGGCCCCGGCGCTGGCTTTCGACGGAGGCGGTCGCGCTGGTCGCGATCACCAGGTCCAGCGGCGGATGGACCCAGATCGCCTGGCCACCATAGCCGCTGGCCATGAAGGTGCGCCGCGGCGCCTCGGTCGGCAGCACCCACCACAGGTAGCCGTAGGGCATCGACGCCGGCGGGCCGCCCGCGTTCTGCGGCTGGGTGGCGGCCATGACGTAGGGCTCGGGCACCAGCACCTTGCCATTCCAGGCGCCCTTCTGCAGGAACAGCTGGCCGAGCCGGGCCATGTCTTCGGTGCGCAGGTGCAGGCCGCGCCGGTACGAGGGCTCCTGCATCGCGAGCGGCGCCACGAGTTCGCGCCGGGCATAGTCGGCCAGCGGCATACCGGTCGCTTTTTCGAGCACCGCCGCCAGCACGGGGACCAGGGCGTTGTCGTAGGCGAAGCGCTGGCCGGGGGCGCTGCCGAGCGGGCGGGCCCAGGCGCCCTGCGGCCGGCCGGGCGCCGCCGTGCCCGTCGGGTCGTCGATGGCGAAGCCTGCCGTCATGGTGAGCAGGTGGCGCAGCGTGATCTCGGCAGCGCGCGGATCGGGGTTCAGCGCGGCCCATTCGGGCATCAGCGCCAGCACCGGCTGGTCCAGGCTCGCGAGGAGGCCCTGCCCCAGCGCGATCCCGACCAGCGCCGACAGGGCGCTCTTGGCCACCGACTGCACGTCGTGCAGGGTGTCGGGACGGCCGTCGCGGTGATAGGCATAGACGACGCGCCCCTTCAGCAGCACGACCGCCGCCTGCACGTCCGGCAGGCGCTCGGCGATGGCCTGGTCCATGCCCTGGAAGGCTTCGGCGTCCAGCGCCTGCTCGGCGGGCGAGGCAGCGCGCAACTGGGCGGCGCACAAGGCCGGCGCGAGCAGGGCCAGCATCGGCAGCCAGCCGAGCCGGAGCAGGCGTGCGAGGCGCTTCATGGGGTCTCCTTTTTCCTGGGGGCCGCAGCGCGGGCCGGCAGGTGCCCTCTTCGCTCCAGTCCCTCGCGCAGCATGAACTCGACCTGCGCATTCGCGCTGCGCAGCTCCCGGGCCGCGAGCCGCTCGATCTCGGCCCACAACACGGGATCGATGCGCAATGGAAAGGACTTCTTGCCTGGGCTGGCCATCGGACGAACGCGCCGCTGCGGCTCAGGTGTACAGCGTGCCGGTGTTGATCACGGGTTGGGCGTCGTTGTCCGAGCACAGCACCACCAGCAGGTTCGACACCATCGCCGCCTTGCGCTCGTCGTCCAGGGTCACGAGGTTGCGTTCGGACAGGCCCTTGAGCGCCGCCTCGACCATGCCCACCGCGCCTGCCACGATCTGGTGCCGGGCGCTGACGATGGCCGTGGCCTGCTGGCGCCGCAGCATCACCTGGGCGATCTCGGGCGCGTAGGCCAGGTGGGTGAGCTTGGCATCGAGCACCTCGACCCCGGCGCTGGCGAAGCGCTGGTTGAGTTCGGCCTTGAGGGCATCCGCCACCACGTCGAGGCCGGCCCGCAGCGTGGTCTCGTCGCCTTCGAGATCCTCGCCGCTGTCGTAGGCATAGAGCGTGGCCAGGTGGCGGATCGCCGCCTCGGCCTGGATGCTGACGAACTTGGTGTAGTCGTCGATCTCGAACACCGCCTGGGCCGTGTCGTGCACGCGCCAGACCACCGCGGCGCCGATCTCCACCGGGTTGCCGCGCTTGTCGTTGACCTTCAGGGGCGGCGTGTTGAGGTTGCGCGCGCGCAGCGAGATCTTCTGGCCGCTCAGCAGCGGGTGGGTCCAGCGCAGGCCCTCGGAGCGGTCGGTGCCCTTGTACTCGCCGAACAGCGTGAAGATGATGCCCTCGTTCGGCTTGAGCATGTAGAAGCCGGGCACCAGCGCGGCGCCGGCGAGCACCAGCACCACGCCCACCGCCGGGTGGGCCAGGTGGCGGGCGAACACCAGTGCGCCGAAGCCGAACAGAAGCAGCGCGGCCAGGGCCATGGCGTAGCCGCTGATGGACTGGTAGCGGCGTTCGCTGCGGACGACGCGCGCAGGGGCGGGGGCTTCGGTCATTCGGTCTCCTCCAGGAAAGTGATATCACTTTAATATCGAGATGGAGCGAAGTCAACGGTGACTCGCGGACGCGGCCGTCCCCGCCCGCAGATTGTTAAAATCCGTTCCCATGCCCCGCTGGCTCGTCACCGCTGTCCTCGCCTTCGTGCTCTGCTGCCTCGGCTTCTCCGCCGCGGCCCAGGGGCACGCGGGTGCGCGCCAGCACGGCTGCGACGCCGTGGCCGCGGGGCAGACGCTCGATCCGGTGCTGGCGAAGGCCTTCGATGCCGGGATGCCGAGCGAATCCGGGGACGAATCCCCCGGCAACGACGAGCAGCGCCACGACTGCAGCGAGATCCTGATCGGCGTCTCGGGACTCTTCGTCCCGGTGGCGATGTCGGAGCCCGCGGCGCCGGCGCCGCCGGCCCTGGGTGCCTCGGCCTTCCTCGAGCACCCGAAGCGGCCACCCCGCGCCTAGGCCTTCCCCGCCCCAGGCCCGCTGCGCGCGGGGAACCGCCGCGTTCCCTCGCCCGCCAGCACCCCGCAGCAAGACGTCTCTCACGTCGGCCTGCACCCCCCCGGCGGCGCCATCGCGCCCCACTCAGAAAGAATCATCGATGCGTCTCACCACCAAAGGCCGCTTCGCAGTCACCGCCATGATCGACGTGGCACTCAACGGCCGCACCGGCCCGGTCAACCTGTCTTCCATCCACCAGCGCCAGCGGATCTCGTTGTCCTATCTCGAGCAGCTGTTCGGCAAGCTGCGCCGCCAGGGGCTGGTCGAATCGACCCGCGGGCCCGGCGGCGGCTATTCGCTGGGGCGCCAGGCCTCGGCCATCAGCGTGGCCGAAATCATCCTGTCGATCGAAGACGAGACCGAACTCAAGAACCGCGCCCAGCGCCCCGACGCGCCGGGCGCCCTGCACCGCTGCACCACCGACGAGCTGTGGGAATCGGTCAACCGCCGCGCGGTCGAGTTCCTGGAGTCGATCACCTTGCAGAGCCTGGTCGACGAGCAGATCAGCAAGGGCGTGCGGGCGGCCCGCAAGGCCAGCGTGCCGGTGGTCCCGGGCCGGGTCAAGTCGCCGCCGGTGAATGCGCCGAACTCGGTGTTCGCGATGGGCGCGCTGCTGGCCAAGCGCTGAGCCCTTTCGCCGCCCCGGGGCCGAGGCTTGAATCAGGTCCCGGCGGCGAACTTGGCCAGCCCGATCAGGCCGGCCACCAGCAGCAGTGCCAGCACCAGCGCGATGGCGATGGTCGGTATCGCGCCGGCCTGGTCGACCCGCTCGTCGGCGTCGGCCCGCCGGCCGCCCAGGCCGATGAATCCCCACAGGACCGCGCGCAGATAGCGAAAAAACCTGGACATGGGGCACTGTGGCCCATCGCCGTGGCCGGGTAAAGAAGCAGATCGCGACGATTCGACCGTGGCAGATCCGGCGGCGCCGCCGCATTTACGCTTTCTTTACGCCCCCTCCCCCAGTCTGTTCCCCGTCTTTACGCCCGTCTTCCGACACTGGCTGCCTGATTCGTATGCAGGAGAGTGATCGATGGACATCGTGTGGATAGCCGCCCTGGCGGCGATGTGGGCCGCGACCGCGGCCCTGGTGTGGGCGCTCGGCCGGCTGGAAGCGCCCAGGGGAGAGCGCTCATGATCGGCCTCGAAGTGCTGTACGGCTTCGCCGGGCTGATCGCGATCGCGCTGTTCGCCTACCTGGTCTTCGCCCTGATCTGCGCCGAGGAGTTCTGATGGACACCCCGGCCTGGGGCCTGCTGGCCCTCTTCCTGACCGTGCTGGGCCTGCTGGCCTGGCCGCTCGGCCGCTACCTGGCGCTGCTGTGCAACGGCGCGCTGCCGCGCTGGATGCAGCGCGTCGAAACGCCGCTGTTCCGGCTCGCCGGCACCTCGCCCGGCCAGCCGATGCACTGGCGCCCCTACGCCCTGGCGCTGCTGGGCTTCAACGCCATCGGCGCGCTGGCGCTCTACGGCCTGCAGCGGCTGCAGGCCGTGCTGCCGCTGGACCCCGCGGGCCTGGCGGCGGTGTCGCCGGACTCCTCGTTCAACACCGCCGTCAGCTTCGTCTCGAACACCAACTGGCAAGGCTATGCCGGCGAGTCGACGATGAGCTACCTGACGCAGATGCTCGGCCTCACGGTGCAGAACTTCTTCTCCGCCGCCACCGGCATCGCGGTGGCCTTCGCGCTGGCCCGCGGCTTCGCGGCGCGCAGCACCGACGGCCGCGGCGTGGTCGGCAACTTCTGGGTCGACCTCACGCGCATCACCCTGTGGCTGCTGCTGCCGCTGTCCTTCGTGCTGGCGCTCTTCTTCTCGGCCCAGGGCGTGATCCAGAACTTCGAGGCCTACAAGACCGTCGCCACGGTCGAGGCCACCGCCTACCAGAATCCCAGGCTGGACCCGGCGGGCCAGCCGCTGAAGGACGCAGCGGGCAACCCGGTGCTGGAAGACGCCCGCACGGCGACCCAGACGCTGGCGATGGGCCCGGTCGCCTCGCAGGAGGCGATCAAGATGTTGGGCACCAACGGCGGCGGCTTCTTCAACGCCAATTCGGCGCATCCCTACGAGAACCCGACGGCGCTCGCCAACCTGGCCCAGATGCTGGCGATCTTCCTGATTCCGGCCGCGCTGTGCTTCGCCTTCGGGCGGGTGGTGGGCGACCTGCGCCAGGGCTGGGCGGTGCTGGCGGCCATGACCGTGCTGTTCGTCGCCGCGGTGGTGCTGGTGATCCCGGCCGAGCAGGCGGGCAACCCGCTCTTCGGCAGCCTCGGCGTCGACCAGGCCGCCAGCGCGCTGCAGGCCGGCGGCAACATGGAGGGCAAGGAGCTGCGCTTCGGCATCACCGCCTCGGCCCTCTTCGCCGCCGTCACCACGGCCGCCTCGTGCGGCGCGGTGAACGCCATGCACGAAGCCTTCACGCCGCTCGGCGGCATGGTGCCGATGGTGCTGATGCAGCTCGGCGAGGTGGTCTTCGGCGGCGTCGGCACCGGGCTCTACAGCATGCTGGTGTTCGCGATCCTGGCGGTGTTCATCGCCGGCCTGATGATCGGCCGCACGCCGGAGTACCTCGGCAAGAAGATCGAGGTGCACGAGATGAAGCTGACCTCGATCGCGATCCTGGTGACGCCGATCCTGGTGCTGGCGGGCACCGCGGTGGCGGTGATCGCCGACGCCGGCAAGGCCGGCATCGCCAACCCGGGCGCCCATGGCTTCTCCGAGATCCTCTATGCGCTGACCTCGGCCGGCAACAACAACGGCAGCGCCTTCGCGGGCCTGTCGGCCAACACGCCCTTCTACAACGCGCTGCTGGCGGTGGCGATGTGGTTCGGCCGCTTCGCGGTGATCGTGCCGGTGCTGGCGATCGCCGGCGCCCTGGCGGCCAAGAAGCGGCTGCCGGTCACGGCCGGAACGATGCCCACGCACGGCCCGCTGTTCGTCACCCTGCTGGTGGGCACCGTGCTGCTGGTGGGACTCCTGAACTATGTGCCGGCGCTGGCCCTCGGGCCGGTGGTCGAGCACCTGATGCTGTGGGCGAAGTGAGGCCCCGACCATGATCAAGACTTCCATTCCCGCGTCGATGTTCGACGCCTCGCTGGTCCGCCCCGCCCTGTGGGCCGCCGTCACCAAGCTCAGCCCGCGGGTGCAGTGGCGCAATCCGGTGATGTTCATCGTCTACATCGGCAGCATCCTGACCACGCTGCTGTGGCTGCACGCCCTCGGCTTCGAGGGCGACGGCGGCATGCCGCCGGCCTTCGTGCTCGCGGTGTCGGTCTGGCTCTGGTTCACCGTGCTGTTCGCCAACTTCGCCGAGGCGCTGGCCGAGGGCCGCAGCAAGGCCCAGGCCGCCTCCCTGCGCGGCCTGCGCAAGGACACCTGGGCCAAGAAGCTGACCCAGCCCTTCCATGGCGCCGCCTTCCTGCCCGAGCAGGCGCCCAACCTGCGCCGCGGCGACGTGGTGCTGGTCGAGGCCGGCGACGTGGTCCCGCTCGACGGCGAGGTGATCGAGGGCGTGGCCTCGGTCGACGAGAGCGCGATCACCGGCGAATCGGCGCCGGTGGTGCGCGAGTCGGGCGGCGACTTCTCGGCCGTGACCGGCGGCACGCGGGTGCTGTCGGACTGGCTGGTGGTGCGCATCGCGGTGAACCCGGGCGAGTCCTTCCTCGACCGCATGATCGGCATGGTGGAAGCGGCCAAGCGCCAGAAGACGCCCAACGAGATCGCGCTGACGATCCTGCTGGTGGCGCTGACGCTGGTGTTCCTGGTGGTCACGGCCACGCTGCTGCCCTTCTCGCAGTTCAGCGTCGGCGCGGCCGGTGCCGGCACGGTGGTGTCGCTGACGGCGCTGGTGGCGCTGCTGGTGTGCCTGATCCCGACCACCATCGGCGGCCTGCTGTCGGCCGTCGGCGTGGCCGGCATGAGCCGCATGATGCAGGCCAACGTGATCGCCACCTCGGGCCGCGCGGTCGAGGCCGCGGGCGACGTCGACGTGCTGCTGCTCGACAAGACCGGCACCATCACGCACGGCAACCGGCAGGCCAGCGCCTTCCTGACGGCGCCGGGCGTGTCGCAAGCCCGGTTGGCGCGGGCCGCGGTGCTGGCGTCGCTGGCCGACGAGACGCCTGAAGGGCGCAGCATCGTCGAGCTGGCGCGTCGCGGCGGCGTCGACGACAAGGGCGTGGAGGGCGCCACTTTCGTTCCCTTCACGGCGCAGACCCGCATGAGCGGCGCCAACCTGCCGGCCGCGCCGGACAGCCTGGACGCCGAGGCGATCGTCTTGCGCAAGGGCGCGGTCGAAGCGGTGCGCCGGCATGTCGAGGCGCTCGGCGGCACGGTGCCCGGCGCCCTGTTGCAGGCCGCCGACCAGGTGGCGCGGCGCGGCAGCACGCCGCTGGCGGTGGCCGAGGGGGCGCGCGTGCTCGGGATCGTCGAGCTCAAGGACATCGTCAAGACCGGCATCAAGGAGCGCTTCTCGGAGCTGCGCCGCATGGGCATCAAGACCGTGATGATCACCGGCGACAACAAGCTCACGGCGGCGGCGATCGCCGCCGAGGCCGGGGTCGACGACTTCCTGGCCGAGGCCACGCCCGAGGACAAGCTGGCGCTGATCCGCCGCTACCAGGCCGAGGGCCGGCTGGTCGCGATGACCGGCGACGGCACCAACGACGCCCCGGCGCTGGCGCAGGCCGACGTCGCCGTGGCGATGGGCAGCGGCACCCAGGCCGCCAAGGAGGCCGGCAACATGGTCGACCTCGACTCCAACCCGACCAAGCTGCTGGAGGTGGTGGAGACCGGCAAGGCGCTCTTGATGACGCGCGGCTCGCTGACCACCTTCTCGATCGCCAACGACGTGGCGAAGTACTTCGCGATCATCCCGGCGATCTTCGTGTCGACCTACCCGCAGCTCGGGGCGCTGAACCTGATGCGGCTGGCGAGCCCGTCGTCGGCGATCCTGTCGGCGGTGATCTTCAATGCGCTGGTGATCGTGTTCCTGATCCCGCTGGCGCTCAAGGGCGTGCGCTACCGCCCGGTCGGCGCGGCGGCCCTGCTGCGCCGCAACCTCGCGATCTACGGCCTCGGCGGCCTGGTCGTTCCCTTCATCGGCATCAAGCTCATCGACTGGCTGCTGGTTGCGGCCGGGCTGGTCTGAAAGCATCTCCATGGCCAACATCCTTCGTCCCGCGCTGGTCCTGTTCGCGCTGCTCGGCGCGCTCACCGGCATCGTCTATCCACTGGCCGTGACCGGCGTCGCGCAGGCGGTGTTCCCGGCCCAGGCGGCCGGCAGCCTGGTGCTGCGCGACGGCGCGCCGATCGGCTCGACGCTGATCGGCCAGAACTTCAGCGACCCCGCCCACTTCTGGGGCCGGCCGTCGGCCACGGCGCCGATGCCCTACAACGCGGCCGCCTCGGGAGGCGCCAACCAGGGGCCGCTGAATCCGGCGCTGGTCGATGCGGTCAAGGCGCGCGTCGAAGCGCTGCGCGCGGCCGATCCGGGCAACAGCGTGCCGGTGCCGGTCGACCTGGTGACGAGCTCGGCGAGCGGGCTCGACCCGCACATCAGCCCGGCCGCCGCGCACTACCAGGCGCCGCGCGTGGCCAGGCAGCGGCAGCTGCCGCTCGAGGCCGTCGAGCGCCTGATCGACGCCCACACCGAAGCGCCGCTGTGGCGCCTGCTCGGCGAGCCGCGCGTGAACGTGCTGGCGCTCAACCTGGCGCTCGACCTGCAGCCCGCGCCGTGATGGCGGGTGCGGCGGCCGATGAGATAACCTTCGGCCCCCTGCCCGTTCCATGATCGACGACACCCGCCCCGACCCCGATGCCCTGATCGCCCAGTTGCGCGCGGACGCGCAGCGCGCAAGGCGCGGCCGGCTGCGCATCTACTTCGGCGCCAGCGCCGGTGTCGGCAAGACCTGGGCCATGCTGAGCGCCGCGCAGCGCGAACGCGCCGCCGGGCGCGACCTGCTGGTCGGCGTGGTCGAGACCCACGGCCGCAGCGAAACCGCGGCCCTGCTGGCCGGGCTCGAATCGCTGCCCCTGCGCGAAGTCGCCTACCGCGGCCGCACGCTCGGCGAGTTCGACCTCGACGCCGCGCTGGCGCGTCAGCCGGCGCTGCTGCTGGTCGACGAACTGGCGCACACCAACGCGCCCGGCTCGCGCCATGCCAAGCGCTGGCAGGACGTGCAGGAGCTGCTCGCCGCCGGCATCGAGGTCTGGTCGGCGCTCAACGTGCAGCACCTGGAGAGCCTGAACGGCACCGTGGGCGCCATCACCGGCGTGCGGGTGCAGGAGACCGTGCCCGACAGCGTGCTCGACGATGCCGACGAGGTGGTGCTGGTCGACGTCACGCCGGACGAGCTCACGGCGCGGCTGGCCGCCGGCAAGGTCTACCTGCCGCAGCAGGCCGAGCGCGCGGCGCAGAACTTCTTCCGCAAGGGCAACCTCATCGCGCTGCGCGAGATCGCCCTGCGGCGCACCGCCGAACATGTGGAGGACGACGTGCGCGGCTGGCGGGTCGAGCAGTCGGGCCCGCAGGGCGACGCGGGGCCGCCGGCCTGGAACACCTCGGGCGCCATCCTCGCCTGCGTCGGCCCGCACGAAGGCGCGGGACAGACCGTGCGCACCGCCGCCCGGCTGGCCGGCCAGCTCAACGTGCGCTGGCACGCGGCCTATGTGGAGACGCCCCGGCTGCAGCGCCTGGCCGCCGCCGAGCGCGACCGCATCCTGGCCGTGCTCAAGCTGGCCGAGGAGCTCGGCGCGCAGACCGCGGTGCTGACCGGCGTCGACATCGCGCAGGCGCTGGCGGCGCAGGCGCAGCGGCTCAACTGCGCCACGCTGGTGGTCGGCCGCGCCGAGCCGGCCCGGGGCTGGGCCCGCTGGTGGCCGGGGACGCTGCTGGTGCGCGAACTCGCTCGCCACGCGCCGGCCGTCGACATCGTCGAAGTCGCGCCCGTCCACAGTTCGCGCCGCCTGGCGAAGCTGCGGCCGGCCGCGCGCGGCGACGGCGAGCCGCACGAAGAGACCGGCGCGGCGCGGGCGCGCTGGCCGGGCTACGCCTGGACGGTGCTGGTCGGCGCCGCCATCACGCTGCTGGCCACGCCGCTGGCCAACGTGCTGGAACTGACCAACATCGTCATGCTGTTCCTGCTCGGCGTCGTGGGCGTGGCGGTGCGCTTCGGCCGCGGGCCGGCCGCCCTGTCGGCGCTGCTCAACGTGGCGGCTTTCGACTTCTTCTTCGTCTCGCCGCGCCTGTCGCTGGCGGTCAGCGACGTGCAGTACCTCGTGACCTTCGGCGTCATGCTGGTGGTCGGGCTGCTGGTGGGCCAGCTGACCGCAGGCTTGCGCTTCGCGGCCGGCGTGTCGACCAGCCGCGAGCGGCGCGCGCGCTCGCTGTTCGAGCTCACCCGCGAGCTGTCGGCGGCGCTCGAGAGCGCGCAGGTGGTCACGCTCGGCGCGGCCGCGGTGCAGGGCCATTTCGGCGGCCGGGCGGTGGTGCTGGTGACCGACGCCGGCGATCGGCTGACGATGCCCGAGCCGGCCCCGACGGGCTTCGATGCCAGCGTGGCCGACTGGAGTTTCCGGCACGGCCAGCCGGCCGGGCTGGGCACCGCCACGCTGGCCGCCCAGCCCTGGCACTATGTGCCGCTGCAGGCCCCGATGCGGGTGCGCGGCGTGCTCGCGCTGGCGCCGGCGCAGCCGCGCTGGCTGCTGATTCCCGAGCAGGCCCAGCAGCTCGACACGCTGGCGCGCCAGATCGCGATCGCGCTGGAGCGGGTGCACTACGTGGAGGTGGCGCAGCAGGCGGTGGTCGAGATCGAGTCGGAGCGCCTGCGCAATGCGCTGCTGGGAGCGATCTCGCACGACGTCCGCACCCCGCTGACCGCCCTCATCGCGCTGGCCGAATCGCTGCAGACGCTGCCCGAGGGCGCGGAGGCGCGGCAGGCGGCGGCCCGGGCCATCGTGGCCCAGGCGCACCAGCTGCATGCGCTGGTCAGCAACCTGCTGGACATGGCGCGGCTCGAAAGCGGCATCGCCGGCGGCGCCGTCAACCTGCGCCGGGACTGGCAGTCGGTCGAGGAGGTGGTGGGGTCGGCGATCCGTTCGGCTCGGCCGGCGCTCGGCGACCTGCCGGTGCAGACGGCGCTGCCGGTGGACCTGCCGCTGGTCGAATTCGACGCGGTGCTGATCGAGCGCGTGCTGGTCAACCTGCTGGAGAACGCGGCCAAGTACGGCGCGGCGCCGATCGAGGTCGGGGCGCAGGCGACCGAGCGGGCGCTGGTGCTGCGGGTGCGCGACCACGGAGCCGGCCTGCCCCCCGGCTTGGAGGGTCGGGAGGCCACCCTGTTCGACAAGTTCACGCGCGGCCAGGCCGAATCGGCGACGCCGGGGGTCGGGCTCGGGCTGGCGATCTGCAAGGCGGTGGTCAACGCCCACGGCGGCGAGATCGAGGCCGCCAACGCGGTCGGCGGCGGGGCAGAATTCACGGTCACGCTGCCGCGCCGCGCGCCGCCCGATCCGATCGAACTTCCCGCCTGAACCATGCCCACGCCCGTTGCCATCGTGATCGAGGACGAGCCGCAGATCCGCCGCTTCGTGCGCGGCGCCCTCGAGGCCGAGGGCTGGCAGGTGCACGAGGCCGGCACCTTGCGCGATGGCCTGGCGGCCGCCGGCACCCGGCAGCCCGACCTGCTGGTGCTGGACCTCGGCCTGCCCGACGGCGACGGCGTCTCATTGATCCGTGACGTGCGCGGCTGGTCGGCGGTGCCGATCATCGTGCTCTCGGCGCGCACCGACGAGGCCGACAAGATCGCCGCCCTCGACGCGGGCGCCGACGACTACCTCACCAAGCCCTTCGGCACCGGCGAACTGCTGGCCCGGGTGCGCGCCAACCTGCGCCGGCCGCGGGCGGCAGCAGGGGGCGAGGAGCCCGAGGCCGTGTTCCGCTTCGGCGAGGTCGAGATCGATCGCAGTGCCCGGCTGGTGCGGCGGGCCGGCGCCGAGGTGCACCTGACGCCGACCGAGTACCGTCTGCTGACGGTGCTGGTGGCCAATGCGGGGCGGGTGCTGACCCAGCGCCAGTTGCTGCGCGAGGTGTGGGGGCCGTCGCATGGCGAGCAGAGCCACTACCTGCGGATCTACATGGGGCACCTGCGGCAGAAGCTGGAGCGCGACCCCGCGCAGCCGAAGCACCTGATCACCGAGATCGCGGTGGGGTACCGGCTCGTGGTGTGAAGGCGCAGCGCCGCGCTTGACACGGCGATGCCGCCCGGTGATACTGAACTCTTTGGTTCACTGAAACAGCCCAAGCGGAGGCCCCTCCACCGGAGACCCCAGATGAAATACCAGGGAAGCTGCCACTGCGGCCAGGTCAGATTCGAAGTCGAGGGAGAACTCTCGTCGGCAATGGCATGCAACTGCTCGATCTGCCAGCGCAGGGGTTCGCTGCTGTGGTTCGTCCCGCACAGCGCGTTGCGGCTGCTCACGCCCGACGACAACGCCCGCACCTACCTCTTCAACAAGCACCTGATCCGGCACCGCTTCTGCCCGACCTGCGGCATCCATCCGTACGGCGAAGGCACGGCACCCACGGGCGAGGCGATGGCGGCCATCAACATCCGCTGCATCGAGGGCATCGACCTGCAGGCGATCCCCGTTTCGCAGCACGACGGCCGGTCGATGTGAGCCCCGCGCGTGGCGGCAGCGGCGCCCGGTACGGAGCTTTTTCATGATATACCGCGCAATGGACAGCGCGGCCGGCGCTCGGTATGCTGCCGCTCCAACCATGCCCCACACCATCGCCGTCTCCCGCCAAGCGCCCCTGCCCTGGCTCCAGAACCCGCTCGAAGCCCACCGCCAGTGGCGCGCGACGCTGAGCTGGAAGAAAGACGCCGGCAGCGACGACGCGCCGCTCTACACCGCGCACAGCAACAAGCTCTACCAGTCGTTCTGGGGCAAGTTCTGCCGCTGGCTGGCAGGGCGCTCGCTGCGGCTCGACGAGGTCAGCCAGGCCCATGTCGAAACGTTCCTGGACAGCTTGCGCGGCCGTTCCGATGCGCCCGCCAGCGTGCGCACCATGCGCACCTACCTGGCCGAGATCCATCGCGTGTTCACGCACCTGCAAGCCATCGGCATCGTGGCGGCGAACCCCGCCTCCGTGGTGCTCGAACACAAGCGGCGCCAGCCCGAGACCCGCTTCGCCACCGACCCTCCGCTGCCGCCCGGCACCAGCTTCCTGGCGTCCTACGAGCGGATGGCCGCGCGACTGTTCGAGGAGGAATCAGCCCAGTTGCCCGACGGCTGGACGCCGGCGCGCAACCTGGCCCTGCGCCTGGTGGTGGCGGAGTGCGGCCTCAAGCTGTCCGAAGTCTGCAAGCTGATCCCGCGCAACATCACGCTGCGGCCCGACGGCAGCGTCGTGGTCCGCGCCCCCGGGCACCGCCAGGTCGAGGCGCGCGTGCTGGTCGGCCGCGCCCCCCTGGCGAAGGCGCTGCAGCGCTGGCTGGCCACCCGGAGCACGCTGCGGGTGGTGCGGACCCGGCGCGAGCGCGAAGAGAACGCGCGCAACTCCAACCGCCTGTTCCTCGGGCAGGCCGACATGGTGCAGTCGGCCGAGCTGGTCGGCGGCGGGCTCGGCGCCGCCTGCAGCCCGGTGGCGCCCGACCTGGCCGAGCGGGTCGTGACCAGTTGCGTCAAGCGCACCCTCGAATCGCTGGGCCACGAGGCCGCCTTCCATGGCCCGCAGTTCGTGCGCAACGCCTATGCCGCGCGGCTGATCGCGCGCGGCATGAACGATGCCGAGGTCTCCGACCAGCTCGGCATGAAGACGACCTTCACCGCGCGGGCCATCCGCGACAAGGTGCAGCCGGTGCCGGAGTCGGCTTCCTAGGCGCCGGAAACGAAGAAGCCCGGCGGGTCGCCCCGCCGGGCCCGGGTTCTCGCGGGGTGCTGCGTTTGCCTGCGAGAGGCTGCGTTGCCTACGTGAGAGGCGCACCGGAGAACCTGGCTGAAATATGGTCCGGCGCGCGGCGTCTTTCTGTCGGACGCGGCCGCGTCTTGCAAACCGGGGGCCATCAAGCAGCGGGGTGTCCGCCGCCGCAGGGGACGGCCGCCGACCGAGGCCGCGCCCTCGCCGGCCGACCCGAGGGCGCGTCCGGCCCGCGCGACACTTCGACGTTCAGGCGGAAGCGCCGGCGATAGTCGGACGGCGACAGACCCGTGGTCCGCTGGAACACGCGGCGAAAGCCCCCGACGTCGTCATAGCCGACGGCCGATGCGATCTCGCTGATGCTGCGCCGCGAGAATTCCAGCAGTTCCCGGGCCCGGCTGATCCGAAGGTTCTGCTGGTACTCGCTGGGCCGCATGCCCGTGGCCCGGAGGAAGCGGCGCAGCAGCGTCCTCGGCTCGAGGCAGGCGTAGCGCGCGATGTCCGCCACGCTCACGGCCTGCTCCCGCTGGGAGGCGAGCCAGAGCTGGGCCTTGAGCACTGCGCCGTCGCCGTGCGCGGTGCGCGGATGGAAGTCGCTGTAGAAGCGCTGCTCCCGCCCGGGCGGGTCGACGAGCATGTAGCGCGCGGTCGCCATCATGACCGCCGGGCCGAGGAAGCGCTCCACCAGCCGGAGCCCGAGATCCGCCCAGGCGAGCACGCCGCCGGCGGTCACCACGTCGCCATAGTCGATGACCATGCGGTCGCTCTCGGTCAGCACGTCGGGAAACTGGTGCGCGAACTGCTCGCTGAACGCCCAGTGGGTGGTCGCCTGGCGGCCGGCCAGCAGGCCGGTCCGCGCCAGGATGAAGACCCCGCCGCAGACCGCCGCGAGCACGACGCCTTGGGCGTGCTGCCGGCGCAGCCAGGACGCCAGCGGGTCGTCCGCCTTCGTCTGCCGGGTGGCCCGCTCGTTGCCCGGGATCACCAGCACGGCGGGGGCGTGCGGGGTGCCCGGGCAGCTGTCGTGGATGCAGCGCACCTCGCCATCGGCGTCGTCGGCCAGCCAATGCGTGAGGCGTACCGGCGCCGCGCCCGCCCCGGGACGCTGCCGCGCCGCGAACTCGCTCGCGTACCGGAACAGATCGCCCAGCCCGTGGATGCCGGCGGGAGAGCTGCCGGCGTCGCACGCCAGGCCGATTTCCAGTTGCGCGAGGGGCGCGATTGCCGATTCAGCCATGCTTTTTGTCCGATCCGTCCGTTGTCGAGCACACCGGCTGCCCCTACGCTGGGTCGGCAGGTCGCCGGATCTTAGCGACCTGCACCCCATTTTTGAACGCCCACCGAAAGGACTGCGAGATGGCTCAGCAAGCGCGAGGTTCCTACGTCACCACCGCCGACGGCACCGAGATCTTCTACAAGGACTGGGGCACCGGCCAGCCGCTGTTCTTCCATCACGGCTGGCCGCTGTCGGCCGACGACTGGGACGCACAGATGATGTTCTTCCTGGCCCGCGGCTACCGCGTGATTGCCCATGACAGGCGAGGCCACGGCCGTTCGACGCAGACGGCCAGCGGCCACGACATGGACACCTATGCCGCCGACGTGGCCGCGGTGACCCAGGCGCTCGACCTGCGCAACGCGGTCCACATCGGCCACTCCACCGGGGGCGGCGAGGTGACGCGCTACGTCGCCCGGTTCGGCCAGGGGAGGGTCGCGAAGGCGGTCCTGATCAGCGCGATTGCCCCGCTCTTCATGAAGTCGGAGAAGAACCCCCACGGCGTCCCGAAGGAGGTGGTCGACGGCATCCGCGACGGCACGGCGAACCACCGTTCCCAGTTCTACAAGGACATCACGATGCCGTTCTACGGCTTCAACCGGCCGGGCGCGACGATCTCCGAGGGCATCCGGGAGAACTGGTGGCGCCAGGGCATGATGGGCAGCATCCAGGCCCAGTACGAGTGCATCCGGGTGCTCTCCGAAACCGAGTTCTACGACGATCTCCGGGCGATCGAGGTGCCGGTCCTGGTGATGCACGGCGAGGACGACCAGATCTGCCCCTTCCCGACCACCGGTGCCGAATCGGTCAAGTTCCTGAAGCACGGGACGCTCAAGAGCTACCCCGGGCTGCCCCACGGCATGCCCACCACGCACGCCGAGACGATCAACGCCGACCTGCTGGCGTTCATCAAGGCCTGACCCGCGGCGGGTCGCTGCGGGGCGGCGTGTCGGCCGGCTCGGTCGGGTCCGCCGCCCTCGCCTTGGCCTTGGCCGCGGGCGCCGCGCGCCGCTCGATGTTGGCGGTCGCGCCGGAGCGCATCGTCTCGGAGCGCAGCAAGCCGCCGGGGCTGTCGGACATCGACCGGCCGATGGTGCCGCCGGCGGGTCCCACCTTGGGCTCGGGCGGTGGTGGCGGCGCCGGTGCGGAGGGCATGGGGGGCGGGGTCGCGGGATCGGCCGCCCAGCACGCGCCGCAGGCCAGGACGGCGCCGGCCAGCAGCGAGCGTCCGGCCGCACCGGGGCGCATCCGCATGCGAGGTCTGTCAGGCTTCATGGTGGCGGCCTCCAACAAAGCGATAGGTCAGTTCGCTGATCCAGCCGAGCAGCTTGACGATCAGCACCGGCAGGCTGACCGTCACCGGATTCACGTAGAAGCCAAGATAGCGCACTGTGAGCGACATCAGCAAGAAGGTGACCGCGGCGGCCGCCGCGATCCACAGCAAGGTCCGCACGACGCCGCCCGCGCTCACCAGCGCCGCCTCGATGGCGACGAAGAACAGGAAGCCCACCAGGTAGTTGATCCAGTTCGGCACCGGCGCGAAGTAGCGCTGGTCGAGCAGGGCCTCGAGCGCATTGGCCTGCAGGTCCATCCCCTGGACGTCGCCGCCATCGCCGATCACCGAGCGGTGGCGGTCCAGGGTCGGACTGCGCTCGCCGACGATCACGATGCGGCCGCGCAGGTAGTCGACGTCGACGTCGGCCACCCGGCGCTCGGCGCAGGGCGGCTGCATCCGCGCCGTCGGCGCCGCCAGCGCACAGAGCAGGTCGCCGCCCTGGAAGACCACCAGGTCCCTGGGCTCGATCAGGCTCATGTAGGGGTTGCTGCGCGCCGCAACGAGCGCACGCAGGCGCGGGTACTTCTGGAGCAGCAGCGGGTCGTAGGCGCCCGCGGCGGCCAAGGCCAGGCCGTCGACCCAGGCCGGCGTGGCGCCCTCCTCGCGCCGGACCGTCCAGCCCAGCGCGATGCGCGTGGTGTCGGTATCGAGGTTCATGATGCCTTCGCGCAGCAGGGGCGCCACCGGCAGCACCATCGTCTTCAGCACGGAACGCACCGGCGCGCCGGCTTCGCCGCCGGCCGCCTCTTCCTTGTCGATGAACAGACCCACCACCACGGGCAGGCGGGCGCTGGCCTGGGCGATGGCGGCCTGCAGCCGCGGCGTCGGGTCGTTGCTGCGGCAGGGTGCGCGCGAGAAGCTGCGGTCGATCACGATCAGGGCCGGCTGCCGCTCGACGATCGCGGGCAGCAGTTGCGCCAGGTAGTCGCGCTGCTCGCAGATGTTGCCGGCCAGTCCGTCCGCCGTCGGGTCGGCCTGGGGGTCGATGTAGACCAGGGCCGTGTAGCGCGGCACCAGCCGGCGCGGCCAAGCCGCCACCGCGCTGCGGTAGAGCTCCCGGCCGCCGAACAGGGACTGCGACAAGGTCGTCGCCGCACCTTCCGAATGGGCCAGATAGTGGATGACCGTGTGCTCCAGCCAGTAGGTCGCGATGCAGGCGGCCACGAACAGCACGATCTGGCGCAGCCATCGGGCCGGCCGGCCCGCGGCTTTTTTCCAGGGCGGGCGCCGGTCGGGTGGCCCGACGAAATACGGCGATTGCTGGCTGCGCATGGTGCTCGCAGCATAGGCTGAAGCCCCTGCGGACGGCAATCCGCCGCATGGCAGGGGCCGCGGCGCGAGCCGGGGCGCCGGCCCGCGGTAGGCTGGCGCCGACGGCAGTCGGACAGCGCGGCGCCAGGTTGGCGGACTCCTCCTGCCCTCGGCCGTTCGGCGGCGGACCAAACTTTCTGTACCGGTTCCGATCGAACACCCGCCCCTTCCACTTTGCAGCTTCAGGGATTTCCAGAAAGGAGACGCCATGCCGATGGAGCTTCTTCGCCAGGTCGCCGAAGAGAAACTGCCGTTCACGGTCTTTGCACCCGCAGACATCGACAAGCTGCGCGTGCTGCGCGCCGCCGGCCTGGTCACTGCCTTCATTCCACCCGCCGAGGCGATGCGCTCCGGCGCAGAGATGCAGAAGGCCGCCCAGGTCCTGGCGATCACCGCCAAGGGCAGCGCGGCCCTGCAGGGGCAGCTCGACGACGCCGACCTGTTGGCGCCCAGCGACTCCGAAGACGCGGGCAGCGCCCGGTACCTGTAGCGCCCACGCGGTCTGCGTGCCATGTCAACGCCCCCTTCATCGCAGCGCCTCGCGGCAGCGGTCTGCATCGGATGCCTGGTCGCCGGCTGCGCAACGGCGCCGACCCCACAGGAGCGGCCGGCCCAGGTCCCGCCACAGGCCACCCTGCCGGCGCCGAAACCAGCCCCCGCCGCGACGAAGCCCGGCCTCGACCGCAGCGGCAGCAAGCAGGTCGGGAAGGCGTCGTTCTACGCCGACAAGTTCAGCGGCCGGAAGATGGCAGACGGCAGCCGGATGGACCCGCAAGACGACAACGCGGCCAGCAAGACGCTGCCGCTCGGCACCACCGCCCGGGTGACCAACCTGGAGACCGGGCGCAGCGCGGTGGTCACCATCCAGGATCGCGGCCCCTACGTGAAGGGCCGGATCGTCGACCTCTCCCCCGCCACGGCGCGCCAGATCGGCATCTCGCGGGAAGACGGCGTGGCGCCGGTCGAAGTGACGCCGCTTTCGATCCCGCAGCCGGATGGCAGGAAGCCCGCCGGCGACGCCGGGCGATGATCAGCCGTACACCGGCTCGCCCAGGTTGAGCATCAGCCGGTTGGCCCAGGCAAAGATCGCGACGGCGTGGAGGGTGTCGAGGATCTCGAGGTCGGTGAGCCCGGCGGCGCGCGCCGCCTGGAGCTGGCCGGCGCCGAATCCCGCCGGGTCGCGGGTGAGCGCGATCGCCAGCCGGACGATCGCACGCTCGCGCGCCGTGGTGCCGGCCGTCTCCGGGTCCTCGAACACCTGCGCGATCACGTCGTTGCGCCGCGCGAGTTGCTCGAAGCGCTGCGCGTGCACCGAGGCGCAGTAGACGCAGCCGTTGATGCGCGAGACCACGGCGCTCGCCAGTTCGCGCTCGGCGCGCGACAGGCCGCCGGGCGCGTACATGATCGCGTTGAACACCGTCGCCCGCTCCTGCAGGATGCGCGGCTGCAGCACCAGCAGCAGGTAGTAGTCGGAGCTGCGCGCCTTCGGGTGGCTGCTGTCGAGCACGCGCACCTGCTCGGGCGATGCCTGCGTGAGGTCGAGGGTCGGCAGCCAGGCCTTCCAGCCCAGCGTCTCGCTGGTGTAGCCGTTGATGCGCAGAGGCGCGCCGGGCGGCGGCAGATTCGCCGGATGAACGAACGGCGCCGTGGCTTCGTCCGCGGCCGGCGCGGCGCCGTCGCCGCCCAGTTCGGCCAGGGCCCGCAGGCCCGCGACCACCCGCACCTGGTAGGCGACGAAGGCGATCAGCTGCGCCAGCGCCACCACCTCCGGCGTCGACAGGCCGGCCGCCGGCAGCTTCAGCAGCGCTTCGCGATCGCCCTCGACCGGACGATCGGTGAGCGTGCGGGCGAAAGTCAGGACGGCCTGCAGGCGCGGGTCCTGGCTGAGCGATTCGGGCGCTGCGCCATCTGCCGCGGCCTGCTGGGCCGGGCTCAGCGGCGCCAGCGCATCGAGCCGCGCGCGGTAGTGCGCGTGCAGCGCGTCGCTGCCGGCACTGCGCGCGATGGCGACGGCGACCAGCAGCCGCTCGACCAGCGGCGAGCCCGACAGCTCGGGTTCGAACAGGGCTTCGTAGCTGCCTTGCGTGGCGGCCACCACCTTGTGGCGCTGATGGCGCACGGCATGCGTGGCACTGCCCGCCGCGAGCGGCACGGAGGCGTCGACGAGGTCGACGGAAGGATGCGAATCAGTCATGGGCTGTGTCTCCAGGGGATGCGATGCGCGCGGCCACGGCCTGCTGCAGGAAGCGCAGCACGCCCTGCCAGGAAGCCTCGTCCGCATGCGCGTTGTGGGCGGGCGTGCCGCCCGACGTGCTGCGCCGGCCCGACACCGGGTGCGCATAGCCGAGCTGCGTGGTCGGCACGCAGGGGAACAGGATCGAATGGCCCGCGCCTTCGAAGTCCAGGTGCGACACCGCATGCGGGTGCCCGAACTGCGCGAGCCGCTCGGCCACCATGCGGCCGTAGAGGCTGGACGGCCAGGAGCCGTCGTCCGTGGCCGACAGCAGCATCACCGGGCCGCGGATCTTCTCCACCGGGATGCGCGCGCGTTCGACGGCGTCCGGGTCCTGCAGCGCCGTCAGCAGCGCATCGGCATGGCGGCGCGGCTCGGGGCCTTCGTCCCAGGGCGCCCAGGTCGCCGTGCGGTTGTTCTCCCACACATGCGGCAGCGGGCGGCCTCGGAAGATCCAGGCCGGGCCTTCGCGGCCGAGCGCCGGATCGCAGGCGTTCTGCGCGCAATGCACCACGGCGCCCGGCACATAGCCGATCACGGCCGACACGGACGCCGGGAACAGCGTGCCCAGCAGCAGCACCAGTTCGCCGCCGCGCGACTGGCCGCTGAGGGCGACGAAGCCCCGCAGCGGCTTCAGCGTGCGATGCATCCAGGCCAGCGCGGTCTCGAAGTACTCGAGCCGGGTGGCCGAGATGTAGTCCGACAGGCCCGGTGCCTTGAAGTAGCCGAGCGCGAAGGCCGTGTAGCCATGCGAGGCATACAGGGCGGCCCGCGGCTCGTTGATGCCGCCGCCCGAGCCGTTGAGGATCATCACGGCGGGATGCGGACCGGGCCCGGCGGGCAGGAAGAGCGTGCCGACCAGGCCCTCTTCGCGCACTTCGCGGCGCGTCACGCCCTCCGCGGCCAGGCGCTGCACGAAGCCGCCGCGCAGCGGCTGCGCATCGCCGTCGCGCCGCGCCTGGATGTCGGTGCGCAGCGCTGCCGCCGGCTCGCCGCCGAAGAGCTCGCGCGCACCGGGCGAGTCCGGCACCTGCGACCAGACCAGGCCCATCGCCGACACGCCCTGGTAGCTGCCCGCGACCGGCGCGTCTCGCCCCAGGTCGACCGTGCCTGCGGCATCGGCGACGAAACGCGCCGAAGCGCGCCACGGCACGCCCGCCCCGCGCAGCGTGCAGCTGGCGACCTCGACCTGCTCGCCCGGCGCCAGGCCATCGAGCGCGATGCGCCGCGGCACGTCGATCAGCGCGTCATCGGGCGTGATGCTCAGCTTCATGCGCCAAGCCTTCACTTGAGCTGCGTGACCTGCATCGCGGTCGTGCGGTCGCTCAGCAGCGGCACGACCTTCAGGCCCTTCTTCGCGGCCCAGATGTTCTGGTAGTGATAAAGCGGGATCTGGCCCACGTCGTCGGTCACCAGCTTGGCGGCATGGCGGAAGATGGCTTCGCGGCGCTTGGCATCGAACTCGACGGTGGCGGCATCCAGCGCCTTGTCGACTGCCTCGTTGCTGTAGCCACCCCAGTTGTTCGAGCCGCGTCCGCGCTTGGCGTCTGGCGTGGCCAGGGTCTGCAGCAGGCCGTAGCCGGCCTCGCCGGTGCCGTTGCCCCAGGCTATCACGCTGACCGCGTACTCGTTCTTGGTGGCGCGGCTCGAATACACCGACCAGGGCACCACCTCGACCTTGGTCTTCACGCCGATGCGGCTCCAGAACTGCGCCACGGCCTGCACCGTCTCGGGGGCCTGCGGATAGCGGTCGCCCGGCACGTGGATCGTGATCTGGAAGCCCTGCGGAAAGCCCGCCTCGGCCAGCAGTTTCTTGGCCTGCTCGATGTTGTAGGGGATGGCGGCCACCTCGGGGTTGTAGCCGAAGCTGCCCTTGGGCATCCACTGGTTGGCTTCGGTCACGGTGCCCTGCAGGATGCGGTCGACGATCGCCTTGCGGTTGATGGCCAGCGACAGCGCCTGGCGAACCCGGACGTCGAGCAGCGGGTTCTTCTCCAGCGGCTTGCCCGCGTTGTCGGTGATGAACTCGTTGGCCCCGGCCTTGAAGTTCGGCTGCAGCAGCAGCACGCGCAGGCCCGGGTAGGTGTAGACACTGACCTTCGGGTCCTTGCGCAGCTTCTCCACGTCGGTCACCGCGACCTTGTCGATCACGTCGACGTCGCCGGCCAGCAGGGCCGCCGTGCGCGCCGCGCCGTTGCTGATGAAGCGGTAGTTGACCTTCTCCCACAGCGGCTTCGGCCCGTAGTAGCCGGGATTGCGCTCGAACACCGTGCGATCGCCCGGCACGTAGGAGATGAACTTGTAGGGGCCCGAGCCGACCACGGCGCGGCCGGCGTTGTAGTCCTCGGTCTTGGACTTCTCGCCGACATGCTTGCTCACGATGTAGATCGACGCGATGTCCAGCGGCAGCATCGGGTTGGGCGTGCTGGTCTTGACGATCAGCGTCGCCGGGTCCTTGGCGGTGGCCGATTCGACCGTGCGCAGCGCGCCCGAATACGAGGCCACGCTGCCCGGCACGTTGCGCGCGCGCTGGAAGGAGAACACGATGTCGTCGGCCGTGAAGGGCCGGCCGTCCTGCCACTTGATGTCGGTGCGCAGCTTGAATTCCCAGGTCTTGTCGTCGAGCGCCTTCCAGCTCGTTGCCAGCGCGGGCTCCAGCTTGCCGCCGTCGCGCGAATTGATGATCGAGTCCCAGAAATGCAGCGCCAGCGAACGGTCGCCCGCATGGTTGTTGAGCTCCGGGTCGACCGAGGAGATCGGGTCGGCGAAGCCGATGGACAGGGTCTGGGCGGACGCGGCGACCCCGCTGGCGAGCAGCGCGGCGGCAACGATGGGAAGCAGGCGGTTCATGTGGATACCCTCAATAAGGACAAGTGAAGCAGGGACTCAGTGGGCGTCGTGCAGGTGGCACGCGCTCGTGTGGTGGATGGCGATGCCGCGCAGCCGCGGCGCCTCGGTGCGGCAGCGCGGCATCGCGTGCGGGCAGCGCGGGTGGAAGTGGCAGCCGGAGGGCGGCGCGATCGGGCTCGGGATCTCGCCGCGGATCGCGCTGAAGCGCGCGCCGCGCGCGGCGATGCTCGGAATCTCGGCCAGCAGCGCCTGGGTGTAGGGATGCGCGGGGCGCGCGAACAGCTCGGCCACCGGCGCGCTCTCGACCACCCGGCCGAGGTACATCACGGCCACGCGGTCGCACAGGTGCTCGATCACGCCGAGGTCATGGCTGATGAACAGGTAGGCCAGGCCCAGCTGGTCGCGCAGGTCCATGAAGAGGTTCAGGATCTGGGCCTGGATCGACACGTCCAGCGCCGCCACCGCCTCGTCGCTCACCAGCATCGATGGCTGCACCGCCAGCGCCCGGGCGATGCCGATGCGCTGGCGCTGGCCGCCGCTGAACTGGTGCGGGTAGCGGTGGCGCAGCGCGGGGTCGAGTCCGGCGCGCTGCAGCTGGGCGCAGACGTAGTCGTCGAGCCCGGCCGCGTCGGTCAGACCATGCAGCAAGGCGGCCTCGCCGACGATGCGCGAGACGCGCAGCCGCGGGTTCAGGCTCGCATACGGGTCCTGGAACACCATCTGGATGCGCAGCCGCGCGGCCAGCTGCTCGGCCGGCGTGAAGTCCGCGGCCGGCGTGCCGTCGACGATCACCTCGCCTTCGGTGGGCGCGAGCAGGCCGGCCGCGATGCGGCCCAGGGTCGACTTGCCGCAGCCGGATTCGCCGACCAGCCCGACCACTTCGCCGGGCCGCACCGACAGGTCGACGCCGTCGACCGCATGCGTGACCACCGGCGGCCGGCTCCAGCCGACGCTGCGCAGCGCGCGCCCCACCACCCCGGGCGGCGGCGTGGCGCCGAAGCGCTGCGCGACCTGCCGCAGCGCGATCAGCGGCGGCGCCTGGTCGTTGGCCGCCGGCGCCCGCGGCGCGGCCGGAAGGCGCACCGCGGCCGGCGCCGCCTGCCTGCCGTGCTGCGGATGGAAGCAGCGCACCTCGTGCCACGGCGCTTCGGGGCGCGGCCGCGAGAGCTCCGGGCGCGCCTCGCAGGCCGCGTCCGCATGGGGGCAGCGCGGCGCGAAGGCGCAGCCGGCCGGCATCTTCAGCAGGCTGGGCGTCATGCCCTGGATCTGCCGCAGCCGCGCGCCGCGCGCGTTGGCGCCCGGCAGGCTGTCGATCAGCCCGCGGGTGTAAGGATGGCGGGGATGGTCGAGCACGTCGTCCACCGTGCCGTGCTCGACGATGCGTCCCGCGTACATCACGGCGATCTCGTCGGCCAGGCCCGCCACCACCGACAGGTCGTGGCTGATCCAGATCAGCGAGGTGCCGGTGTCACGCACCAGCTTCTGCACCTCGGAGAGGATCTGCGCCTGGATCGTGACGTCGAGCGCCGTGGTCGGTTCGTCCGCGATGATCAGGTCGGGGCCGTGCAGCATCGCGATGGCGATCGCCACCCGCTGGCGCATGCCGCCCGAGAGCTGGTGCGGGTAGGCGCGCAGCCGTTCGTCCGGGCTCGGGATGCCCATCCGCCCCAGCGTGTCGCGGGCATGGCGGCGCGCTTCTTCGGCCGAGACCCGCCGGTGCGCCTGCACCGCCTCGATCATCTGCGTGTCGACCCGCAGCACCGGGTTGAGCGTGGCCATCGGGTCCTGGAAGATCATCGCGATGCGATTGCCCCGCAGCGCGCGCCGTTCGCCGGCCGCCAGCTGCGTCAGGTCGCGGCCCTGGAACAGCACCTGGCCGCCTTCCACCCGGCCCGGCGGATCGACCAGGCCCATGATCGAGAAGCCGGTCACCGACTTGCCCGAGCCCGACTCGCCCACCAGCCCCAGCACCTTGCCGCGGCCCAGCGTGAAGGACACGCCGTCGACCACCGGCAGCACGCCGGCGCGGGTGTGGAAGCGGGTCTGCAGGTTGCGCACCTCCAGCGTCGGCACTTCCGGTTCCTGTGCGAGAACGGCGCTCATTTCTGCAGCCTCGGGTTGAGCACGTCGCGCAGCTGGTCGCCCACCAGGTTGATCGCGACGATGGCGGCCAGCAGGGCAACGCCGGGAAAGAAGCTGATCCAGTACTCGTTCGACAGCAGGTACTGGTAGCCGTTGGAAATAAGCAGGCCGAGCGAGGGCTCGGTGATCGGCACGCCCAGCCCCAGGAAGGACAGCGTCGCCTCCAGCGTGATGGCGCGCGCGATCTGCAGCGCGCCGATGACCAGCAGCGGCGGCAGGCAGTTCGGCAGGATGTGGCCGGTGAGGATGCGCCAGCGCGGAATGCCCTGCCCCTGCGCCGCATCGACGTACTCGCGCCGCGCCTCGACCAGGGCCTGGCCCCGCGCGGTGCGCGCGTAGTAGGCCCATTCGAGCAGCACCAGCGTCAGCATGACGTTGCCCACGCCCTTGCCGACATAGGCCAGGATCATCAGCGCCATCAGGATGGTCGGGAACGACAGCAGCAGGTCGACCAGCCGCATCAGCAGCGCGTCGACCTTGCCGCCCGCGTAGGCGGCCACCAGCCCGACCAGGGTGCCGATCACCGCGGCGATCAGCGCCGAGCCGACGCCGACCGTCAGGCTGATGCGCAGCCCGTAGATGATGGCCGAGTACAGGTCCCGGCCCTGGCCGTCGGTGCCGAGCCAGTAGGTGTAGCCGCCCTCGCTGCTGGGCGAGCCCGGCGGCAGGCGGGCGTCGAGCACGTCCAGCTGCAGCAGGTCGTAGGGGTTCTGCGGTGTGATCCAGGGCGCCAGCAGCGCGGCCAGCACCACGAGGCCCAGCACCACCAGCCCGCCCACCGCGATGCGCGAATGCAGGAAGTCGGCCGCGACCCGCCACCAGATGGAACGCTCGTCGTAGGTCTTCGCCACGTTCA
The DNA here is from genome assembly GCF_030316845.1 of Variovorax davisae. Taxonomy (GTDB): domain Bacteria; phylum Pseudomonadota; class Gammaproteobacteria; order Burkholderiales; family Burkholderiaceae_C; genus Variovorax; species Variovorax davisae. Next base: position 120,100 of record NZ_JASZYS010000011.1, on the reverse strand, counting down.
CGCCGCTCATCGGGCGCCTTCCAGCCGGACCCGCGGGTCCAGCAGCTTGTAGAGCAGGGCCACGATCAGGTTCAAGGTCACGAAGATCACGACCACCACCATCAGGTAGGCCACCACCACCGGCCGGTCGAGCGAGTTGATGCTGTCGAGGATCAGCTTGCCGGCCCCCGGCCAGGCGAAGATGGACTCGGTGACCACCGCGTAGGCGATGGTCGCGCCCAGCTCCAGCCCGAGCACGGTGACCAGCGGGATCATGGTGTTGCGCAGCACGTGCATCACCATCACGCGGGTGGGCGAGAGGCCCTTGGCGCGCGCGAACTTCACGAAGTCCTGCGGCAGCACCTCGCGCACGCCGGCGCGCGTGAGCCGCAGCACCAGCGAGATCTTGAACAGCGCGAGGTTGAAGGCCGGCAGCAGCAGGTGCTGCAGCCCGTCGAGCGTGAGCCAGGACCACTGCACGCCGAACAGCGCCCGGGTCTCGCCGCGGCCGCTGGCCGGCAGCCAGCCGAGCTGCACGCTGAAGACCATGATCAGCATCAGCGCCACCCAGAAGGCCGGCAGCGAGAAGCCGACGATGCTGGTCGCCATCAGCGCGCGCGACACCGGGTGCTCCGGCTTCATGCCGGCGAACAGCCCCAGCGGCACGCCGACCACGATCGCCATCAGCAGCGCGGCGAAGGCCAGCTCCATGGTCGCCGGCAGCCGCTGCAGGATCAGGCGCACCGCGTCCTCCTGGTAGACGAAGCTGCGGCCCAGGCTGCCGTGCAGCGCGCCGTCCACGAAGGCCAGGTACTGGCGCCACAGCGGCTGGTCGAGCCCGAGCCGGGCGATGGCGGCCAGCCGCTCCTGCTGGTTCATGTCCTCGCCGATCAGGATGTCGATCGGGTTGCCGATGGCGTGCAGGCCGAGGAAGACGATCAGCGTCATCGCCACCACCACCAGCAGCGCCTGCAGCAGCCGGCGCAGCAGCCAGCCGGTCACTGCGCGACCTCGCGGTCGGCCGCCTCGACGTACGGCGGCAGCACCGAGGGCGTCCATTCGTCGCCATCGAGCTCAGGCTCGGCGTAGCTTTGCATCGCGGCGAAATGCTGCTCGGCGTCCTCGCTCAGCAGCTTCGCCGCCAAGCCGCGCGCCAGCCGCTGGGCGCCGTCGGTGATCTGCGGAATGTCGCCGGCGGCGGCGCCGTGCGAGAGCGAGGCGGCGTAGTTGAAGCAGTGCACGCGCTCCAGCCCCGGGCAGGCGCCCGGCGTCTTCGGCTGGAACTCGAACAGCGGGCCGAGGTCGGGCGACTCGGCCAGTTCGGTGTCGGCCATGCCCTCGGGCGCCGCGAAGCGGTCCTGCCAGACCCGCACCTGCGGCGCGAAGGCGGCGAACTCGGGGCGCAGCGCCCAGTCGGTGCGAAAGCCCGTGCTGAAGACCACGAAGTCGACCGCCAGCGGGCCCCGGCTGGTGTCGAGCCGCAGCGCGCCGTCGGCTCGCCGGGCGGCGCCGAGCACCGAGGTGCCGAGCTGGAAATGGGCGGCGGCATGGCGCGACACGCGCAGCGTGCTGCCGTGCGGCGGCGGCACCTGCTGGACGTTGATGTAGTGGCGCATGCGCCATTTCCATTCGTCCGGCAGCTGCCAGAAGCCATGCACCATCCCCGGGCTGCCCGCGCCCTTGCCCTTGTTGACGCGCGGCAGGTCGGCGCGCCGGATCAGCAGGTCGACCCGCGCGGCGCCGGCTTCGAGCGCCGAGGCGGCGGCGTCCATCGCCGAAGCCCCGCCGCCGACCACCGCGACCCGCCGGCCGCGCAGGCTCTCGGCATCCCAGAGATCGGACGAATGCCCCCATTGGTCACGCGGCAGCGCGGCCGCCCAGTCGGGCACCCAGGCGCCGCCCAGGCCGTCGCGGCCGGTGGCGAGCACCACGTGGCGCGCCTGGACGCTGTAGGCCTTGCCGTCGGCCGTGCCGTCCAGCAGGTCGAGCCGCACCACGCCGTCGGCGCGCGGCAGCACCGCCCGCACCTGCTGGTCGTTGCGCACGTCCAGGCCCAGCACGCGGCGGTACCAGCGCAGGTACTCGGCCCACTGCAGGCGCGGGATCTTGTCGAGCGTGTCCCAGGCCGCCAGCCCGAACCGGGCCTCGAACCAGGCGCGGAAGGTCAGCGCCGGCAGGCCCAGCGCGGGACCGGTGAGTTCCTTGGGCGAGCGCAGCGTCTCCATCCGCGCGGTCGTGGCCCAGGGGCCCTCGAAGCCGGCCGGCGAACGGTCGTAGATGCGCGCGCGGAGGCCCAGGTGCGTGAGCGTTGCCAGCAGGGCCAGGCCCGCCATGCCGCCGCCGACGATGGCCACGTCCAGCGGCGCCTCGCCCGGCCCGTCGTTCACGGGCACCCAGGCCTTGGCGGGCAGGCCGAGCCAGGCCAGGTCCTGGCGCAGGCGTGCTTCGAGCGCCGCCAGCCCCGCGGGGGCAGCGGCGATCGGTGGTGGGAGGGTGGCCTTCATCGCGGATGCTTTCAGAAAGAGGGGTCGTCGCCGGGCGGCCGCGCAGAGTCGCCATAGACGCTCTGCAACAGGGCCGCATGGGCGGAGGGGTCGTGGCGCACGAAATGCGGCAGCGCGCTGGCGGCTTCGAGCAGCGCGTCGATCAACGCGCGCACGGGCGGCGTGACCGGCCGGGCCTGCGGCGTGACCACGCCGAAGATGAAGGGGATGTCGGTGTCCAGCGGCCGCACCGCCAGACCCTCCAGCGGGGCGCCGCGGGCGGTCAGCGGCTCCAGCACCGCCACGCCGAGGCCGGCCCGCGCCAGGGCCTGCGCGTTGACCGAGGAGTTGGTCTCGATCAGCGCGGCCTGCTGGGTCGGCGGGTGGCCGGCGCGCGCCAGGGTGGCGTCGAGCCGGCGGCGCAGGCGAAAGGGATTGCTCATCGTGATCAGCCGGCGCCGCGCCAGCGCCTCCAGCGGCACCACCGCGTGGGCGGCCAGCGGATCGTCGTGCGGCAGCACGGCCACGCAGGGCATCTCGCCGATCCAATGCACGTCGAGGCCGCGATGCTCCAGCGGCAGGCTGCTGGCGCCCAGCTGGACCGCGCCGCTGAGCACCGCATGGACGACCTGTTCGGGCGCGGCGCTGCGCAGCTGGATCGGGACGGCGCCGGCCTGGGCCTCCAGGCGCTGCAAGGCCTGCGGCAGCAGGCCGACCGCCAGCGCGGAGGTGGCGGCCAGCAGCAGGGGCTGCGCGTTGCCGCGCGCGATCTCGGCGGCGCGCAGGTGGATCTGCTGCAGGCCGCCCAGGGCGCGCTCCACGTCTTCATAGAGCAGGAAGCCCTGCTCGCTGGGCGTCACGCGCGGGCCGTGGCGGGTGAACAGCGCATAGCCGATCTCGGCTTCCAGCTCCTGCACCAGCCTGGACACCGCCGGCTGCGAGCGCGCCAGCAGCCGGGCGGCGCCTGTGACGCTCCCGGTCGACATGACGGCGGCAAAAGCCTCAAGCTGCCGCAGTTCCACGGGGTTGACTATCCATATTGATAATCATCAACCATTTATCATGCCAACTACAAATACTTCCTTCCCATAAGCTTAGAGGGGATGTGTCTTGGTTGGGCGGAATTCGGTGAATTGTCTGAACTACGCCAGCCAAAGCAGCGGTTGGCCGGTGGATGTTTCTGCCGGGCCCTGGCGGGCGGGCACTGCGCCGTTGCGCTGCAGGCCGCCCTCGGCTAGGCAAAGTGGCGGATCAGCAGGACGGCAAGAACCACGACCATGACGGCCAGAACGGCCAGGTTGCGCCGCCATCCCGCGACATATCTCTCTTGTTCGAGATGCTGCCTCTCGGTGGCAAGTTGCTCGCGCCGACGCGCCGAGGACCACTGACTCTCCCAATCGTCGAAGCTCTGTTTCATGTCATGAATTGTTACGAATCGCGGGCTTGCAGTATAAGAAAAAGGTTCTCAGATTTGGTTGCGAGACAGGAGCCCCACAAGCCGTAGGCGCTCTCCGACACCGCCGCGTCCTGCACCCGCTCGAGGGGCTTCACGGCACCTCGGCTAGACCCAGATCTGCAGCACGTAGTCGAACGGCGCCTGCCCGTTGAAGAGGTCGACCCGCTGCAGCACGATGCGCAGCGCGCCAGCCGCGTCGCGCACCAGCGTGTGCCGGTAGCTGCCCCCGAAATGCCGCACCGTGTCGCGGCGCAGCTCCATCAGGTGGAAGCGCGAGCGCACCTGGACCGCCCCGCCGTCCACCGACTCGATCGCGACGTTGCCGACGATGTGGTTGGTCTCCCACATCGGCGCCTGCGACCAGGCGTTGGGGTGGGAGACGCGGCCCTTGCGGATCTCCATCATCAGCTTGTCCTCGGCGAAGATCGAGGGCGAGTCCTCCCACTCGGTCTGCTCGGGCGTGACCGGCATCCAGTAGACGCCGCGTTCGTCGAACAGGTCCATCCATGCCTGCCAGAGCTTGCGGTCGAGCAGCTCGGCCTGCAGGTAGAGCAGCTGCTCGACCTCGCGCTGCAGGTCGTTGCCCGCGACCAGGCCGGCCCGCGGCACCGCCGGCGCAGCCCCGGGCTGCGGCGCGCGCGGCGAATGGTCGGGCGCGATCACCTGCGCGCCGGTGGCCGCATCGCCGCTCGCGGCCTCGATCACCACGTCCTGCGCGAGCAGGTGCTCGAAGTCCGGGCCGGCGTTCGGAATGGCGGCGCCCGGGCCGTCGGAGGCATGTGGTCTCATGGCGGTGCTCCTGCGCTATGAAGCCATGTAGGCCGACCAGGCGCGAAACTGGCTTCGCATCACCGCCTCGGAAGTGCCATGGTTGGAATAGGTCACGCCGCCCTCCTCGCGGTCGTCGCCGAAGTAGCGATGGAAGCTGACCCAGTCGCCGCCATTCGACTGCAGACCCCACTGCCCCTTGGTCCAGTTCTCCAGGTCGTCGGCATTGATCATCGTGGCGGGGGAGTTCACGAGGTTGTAGTACCAGAGGCTGCGGCGGTAGATGGCCTCGGGCGCACCCTTCAGGCGGAAGTGCCAGATCTCCGACAGCGTCTTGTCCGGCGCGATCGGCCGCAGGCAGCGCAGCTGCTGCAAGGGTGATTGCACCGACAGGTAGGGATAGATCAGCACGTGATGGATGCTGCGCGACAGGTACTCCTCGGCGCGCTGCTCGCCGTAGGCCTGCTTCAGCAGGGCCTCGTGCGCGAGCGTGTCGGGGTCCTGCGGGCGCAGGCCCATGTAGGCCTTCAGGATGCCGTGCCCGTGCGGGAAGTTGATCGTCTGCACCGCGTCCCATTGCTCGAAGCTCGACGCGAAGGCCGAGAGGTAGTGGTAGTACAGCGGCACCTTCTCCTGCTGCGACTTCAGCCGCTTCTCGACCCGCCCGGCCGCGATGCCGGTCGACTGGTGCGTGACCGAGGGATGCAGCGCGTCGAGCTGGTTCTCCATGAAGAACTTCCAGTTCGAATGCTGGATCACACGATGGCAGATCGGCACCACCTCCACCTCGCCGACCGGCGAGCGGTCGCACATGTCGTCGAAGGCGACGCGCGCCTCGCCGAGGAACTCCTTCAACGAGGGGCCGTCGGCCGCCAGGCTGGCAAAGACGAAGCCCCGATAGCTCTCCACGCGCGCCGCGCGCTTCACGCCGCAATCGGGGTTGTCGTGCGTCATGCGCGTGCCTTCATAGCCCTGGGCCAGCGGGATCGCACGCACGCGGCCGTCCAGGTGGAAGCTCCACGCGTGGTAGGAGCAGACGATGCTGTGCCCGGTGTTGCCCTTCAGGTTGCCCACCAGCTGCACGCCCCGATGCGGGCAGCGGTTGTGCAGCACCTGCACCGAGCCGTCGGCCTGCCGCACCATGAACATCGGCTGGCGGCCGATGGTGACGGCGTGGTAGTCGCCGGGATCGGGCACCTGCGACACATGGCCGCAATAGACCCAGATGCGTTCCCAGATCTTCTCCATCTCGGCATCGAAGATCCCGGCATCGGTGTAGACGGTCTTGTGGACGCGGTCGGGCTCGACCAGCGCATCGAGGTTCATCATCGACTGCCCCTTGTCTTGCAGCAGTTGCCCGTCTTCGCAGGCCTGCGGCCGCCCAGTGTGCATGCTCTCCCGGGCGCGGGTTCCCAGATTTACCCTCAGCGGATCTAGCGCCCGGCGGCACCGCCCCCGGGGCCGCCGCCCGCACCACCGGCCCCTCCCGCGCCGCCGCCGGCTCCGCCTCCGGGACCAGCCCCCGCCCCGCCGGCGCCACCTGCACCTCCAGGACCGGCGCCCGGCCCGGCTCCGGCTCCGGCTCCGGCTCCGGCTCCGGCTCCGGCACCTGCACCCGCGCCTGCGCCTGCGCCTGCGCCTGCGCCTGCGCCCGCTCCAGCTCCAGCTCCAGCTCCAGCTCCAGCTCCAGCTCCAGCTCCAGCTCCAGCTCCAGCTCCAGCTCCAGCTCCAGCTCCAGCTCCAGCGCCAGCACCAGCACCAGCACCAGCACCCGCCCCCGCTCCGGCGCCCCCACCAGCGCCACCGCCCGCTCCCGCTCCGCCACCGGCCCCAGCACCGGCCCCTCCACCCGATCCGCCGCCGCCTGCGCCGCCACCTCCGGCACCCGCACCCGCCCCCGCGCCTCCACCGCCCGAGCCGCCGCCGCCTGCGCCGCCGCCATCGGCCATGCCTGGCGTTCCACCGCCGCTCGCCACGGCCGCGGCGCGCAGCGCAGGCGATCCCGTTCCCCGGGCGCTGGCGATCGATGACTCGGTGGCCGCCCATTGCGGCGTCGGCTGGCCTGGCGGCTGGATCGTGCTCGAGCAAACGGCCTCCCCGAAGGGGTTGTAGCGATCGCAGGGCAGGTTGCCCACGGCTCTGGACGCCATGCCCGAGCGCAGCGCCTGCGAGCTTTCGGGCGCCCTCGGTCGCACCGGCTCAGCCTCCACCGCCGCAGGTGGCGCAGGCGCCCGGGGAATGATCTCGACCTTGGTCGCCGCCACGCGCCGCTTCGGCGCCGAAGCGGCGACCTCGTCGCGACGCCGAGGGTTCGACGACGGCTTGGCAGCGACCCGGTCCCGGCTGGCCGACGCCTCGACCCCGGTCGCCTGCGAGCTCGCAGACTTCAGGGGTTCGTCCGCACGGGCGTCGGGCTGCGGCTCCGGACCCGGCAGCGGCGCGCCTTCGATCGTCGTTTCAGCGACGGGGCTCTGGGGCGCCTCCTGAGGCGCGGATGCGAGCGAGGTCTGCAGCGACACGGGCGACGGGTTCGGGGCTGGCAACCCAGCGTCCACGGCCGGGTCCCGGGTCTCGGGCGCCGCCTGAAGGAGGCGCTGCTGCGAACCCGCGACCGGCGCCTCACGCACCGTGCGGGTCGAATACCAATACACGAAGCTCGCCGCCGAGGCGAAGAGGACGAAGAACAGCGACAGCAGCGGGACGCCGATCCTGGAAGGCAGCGCTGGCCGTGGGCCACGTGTCGGCACCGGCTTTCGAAGCGGTGCGCGTGCAGGCGCTGGACCCGCCGGCCTGGGCGGGGGCACGGCCCGCGCCGCGCGCGCGTCCGGCAAGGTCGGAAGAAAGGCCGCCGCGTCGAAGCGCAGACCGGAGAACTTGCCCGCGCAGCCATGGCAGTATCTGGCGCGGTCCTTGTTGGCCGTGTGGCACGAGTCGCAGTATTTCGTCATTTGCGGGCTCCTGCGGAACGTCGTGCGCCATCACGGCGCCGCGACATGCAGCGCACGGGACGGCGATGGACCCGAATCCCGATTCACGGAGTCGGCTGTTGGCGCTGCAGTGGCCCTCGACATCGCGCTCCCCAGTGAATTGTGATGAGCTCAGATTGAACGCCTTTCTCGCAATGGGAGGGGTCGTTCTCGCAAGGCGGGCACCTGGACATTTGGTAACAGAGAGTTACGCAATGCAGCGCGTCGGAGCAGCCGCCTCAACCCGCCCTGAAATACCCCGTCACCAAACCCCGGGTTTTCCATTAATCAATCCACTTGATTTATTAACTACGGGATTCCAAACTCTGTTGCCCGTCCTCAATACTTTTTTGGCAAACAGGAGACAAAACCGATGCTCAAGCTCACCCTCGCCGCCGCGTTGACCTCTGCCGCGCTGGCCGCCCAGTTCCCCGTCCAGGCCGCCGAGCCCGTGATCGGCCTGATCACCAAGACCGAGACCAACCCCTTCTTCGTGAAAATGAAGGAAGGCGCCTCGGCCGAGGCCAAGGCCAAGGGCGCCAAGCTGCTGTCCGGGGCCGGCAAGACCGACGGCGACAACGCCGGCCAGGTGGCGGCGATGGAGAACATGATCGCGGCCGGCGCGAAGACCATCCTGATCACGCCGAGCGACGCCAAGGCCATCATCCCGGCCATTAAGAAGGCCCAGGAAAAAGGCGTGATGGTGATCGCGCTCGACAGCCCCACCGATCCGCAGAGCGCCACCGACGCCCTCTTCGCCACCGACAACTACCAGGCCGGCGTGCTGATCGGCCAATACGCCAAGGCGGCCATGGCCGGCAAGCCGGTGAAGATCGCGACGCTCGACCTGTTCCCGGGCCACCCGGTGGGTGCCCAGCGTCACAACGGCTTCCTGCAGGGCTTCGGGCTCAAGAGCAACGACGCCAAGAACAACGAACTGGCCCGCCCGGCCGAGGTGGTCTGCATGGCCGACAGCTTCGGAGACCGCGCCAAGGGCCAGACCGCGATGGAGAACTGCCTGCAGAAGAACCCCGACATCAACCTGGTCTACACCATCAACGAGCCGGCCGCCGCCGGCGCCTTCAACGCGCTGCAAAAGTCGGGCAAGGACAAGAACGTGATGATCGTCTCGGTCGACGGCGGCTGCGACGGCATCAAGGACGTGGCGGCCGGCAAGATCGCCGCCACCTCGCAGCAGTACCCGCTGAAGATGGCCGCCATGGGCGTGGCCGCCGGCGTCGACTACGCCACCAGCGGAAAGAAGGTCAGCGGCTACACCGACACCGGCGTCACCTTGATCGCCGCCAAGCCGGTGGGCGGCGTCGAGAGCAAGGACACCAAGGTGGGCACCGAGCTCTGCTGGGGCAAGAAGTAGGCGCTGCCGCCGCACGGAACAGCACACCATGACCGCCACCACCCTGAATGCCAAGCTGCCCCCGCTGGGACAGCTGGGCCCGTTCATCGCCCTGCTGATCGCGTGTATCGCCTTCGGCTTCACGACCGACCAGTTCTTCAGCGGCGAGAACTTCTCGCTGATCCTCCAGCAGGTGACAGTGGTCGGCGTGATCGCGATCGGCCAGACCCTGATCATCCTCACGGCCGGGATCGACCTGTCGTGCGGCATGATCATGGCGCTGGGCAGCATCGTGATGACCAAGCTGGCGGCCGACATGGGGCTGCCCGCGCCGCTGGCGATCCTGGCCGGCATCGCGGTGACGGCCGGCTTCGGGCTCGTCAACGGCCTGCTGGTGACGCGCATCAAGCTGCCGCCCTTCATCGTCACGCTGGGCACCTTCAACATCGCCTTCGCGATCACCCAGCTGTATTCAGGCGCACAGACCGTGACCGAGGTGCCGCCGATGATGACCTGGTTCGGCAGCACCTTCGCGCTGGGCGGCACCAACGTCGCCTACGGCACCGTGCTGATGATCCTGCTCTACCTGGGCGTCTGGTTCTGGCTGCGCGAGACCGGCGCCGGGCGGCACGTGTACGCGGTCGGCAACAACCCGGAAGCGACCCGCCTGGTCGGCATCCCGCCCGAGCGCGTGCTGCTCGGCGTCTACGTGCTGGCCGGCGTGTTCTACGGCATCGCCTCGCTGATGTCGGTGGCGCGCACCGGCGTCGGCGACCCCAACGCGGGCCAGACCGAGAACCTCGACGCCATCACCGCGGTGGTGCTCGGCGGCACCAGCCTGTTCGGCGGCCGCGGCATGATCCTCGGTTCGCTGGTCGGCGCCGTCGTGGTGGGCGTGCTGCGCAACGGCCTCACGCTGATGGGCGTGTCCTCGGTCTACCAGGTGCTGATCACCGGCATCCTGGTGATCGTCGCCGTGACCGTCGATCAGCTTTCACGCAAGGGAGGCCGCTGACATGACCGCCACCACCGCACCCCTCGTGATGCAGGCCAAGGGCCTGGTCAAGCGCTACGGCCAGGTCACGGCGCTGGACGGCGCCGACTTCGAGCTGCGCGCCGGCGAGATCCTGGCCGTGATCGGCGACAACGGCGCCGGCAAGTCCTCGCTGATCAAGTGCCTGTCGGGCGCCACGGTGCCCGACGAGGGCCAGATCCTGCTGGACGGCAAGCCGATCCATTTCAAGGCCCCCATCGACGCCCGCCGCGAAGGCATCGAGACGGTCTACCAGGACCTGGCCGTGGCGCCCGCCATGACCATCGCCGAGAACCTGTTCCTGGGCCGCGAGATCCGGCGCGAGGGCTTCCTCGGCAACGTGCTGCGGATGCTCGACAAGAAGAAGATGCTGGAGCAGAGCATCGCCCGCATGAACGACCTCAAGGTCGGCATCCGCTCGATGACGCAGGCGGTCGAGACGCTGTCGGGCGGCCAGCGCCAGTGCGTGGCGGTGGCGCGCGCGGCGGCCTTTGCCAACCACGTCGTGATCCTCGACGAGCCGACCGCGGCGCTCGGCGTCAAGGAAGGCAACATGGTGCTCGAGCTGATCCGCCGGGTGCGCGACAAGGGCCTGCCGGTGGTTCTGATCAGCCACAACATGCCGCATGTGTTCGAGATCGCCGACCGCATCCATGTGGCCCGCCTCGGCAAGCGCGGCGCGGTGCTGAACCCGAAGAAGATCAGCATGAGCGACACGGTGGCGGTCATGACCGGGGCCCTGCCGCCCGAGCAACTGCCCGCCGAATGCCTGGCGTGAGCGGGGCGGTGCGTGCGATGACGGCCCCCCCATCGGCCGACGACGGGTCGCCCGAGGCGACCCGGCTGCGCCCGCGCGGCTCGAGCCAGGGCGGCCTGCGCCAGTACAACGAGCGCGTGGTGCTGCAGGCGATCCGCAACCACGGCCCGATGCCCGGCGCCGAGCTGGCGCGGCTCACCCGGCTGACGCCGCAGACCATCTCGCTGATCACCAAGCGGCTGCTCGACGACGGCCTGCTGCTGCGCGGCGCCCTGTTGCGCGGCAAGGTCGGCCAGCCCTCGGTGCCGCTGGCGCTGAACCCGGACGGCGCCTTCTCGATCGGCATCAAGCTGGGCCGGCGCAGCCTCGACATGCTGCTGGTCGACTTCACCGGCGCGGTGCGGGCGCGGCGCAGCCTGAGCTACGACTATCCCCGGCCCGAGGCGGTGTTCAGCGAGATCGCGGCGCGGCTGGCCGAGTTCCATGCGCTGCTGGGCGCCGCCGAGCAGGAGCGGCTGCAGGGCATCGGCATCGCGGCGCCGCTGTCGCTGGGCGGCTGGCAGGCGCTGCTGGGCGTGGAGGCCGACCGCGCCGCGGCCTGGAACCGCACCGACGTGCGGGCGCGGGTGGCGGCGCTGTCGACCTTGCCGGTGAGCTTCGTCAAGGACACCGCGGCCGCCTGCGTGGCCGAGCTGGTGGCCGGGCGCGGACGCAGCGTGCGCAGCTTCGTCTACATCTTCGTCGACACCTTCGTCGGCGGCGGACTGGTGATCGACAGCCACCTGCGCGGTGGGCTCAACGGCAACGCCGGCGCGATCGGCTCGCTGGCCCTGCACCGGGCGCTGCCGGGCGACACCGCGCCACCGCCGCAGCTGCTCAGCGTGGCCTCGCTGATCATGCTGGAGCGGCGCTTCGAGCAGGCCGGGCTGGACCCGGCCGCGGTGTCCGACCGGCGCGCGCTGCAGGTGCCCTGGCAGCCGATCACGCAGGCCTGGCTGGAGGAGGCCGCACCTGCGATCGTGCTGGCGATCCACGACGCCGCCTGCCTGCTCGACCTCGAGGGCGTGATCATCGACGGCTCGTTCAGCCGCGAGCTGCTCGAGGCGCTGCTCGAGGCGGTGTCGGCGGCGCGCAGCCGCTACAGCTGGGAAGGCGTCGAATGTCCGCAGCTGCTGCCGGGCACCACCGGCTCGGACGCCCGCGCGCTGGGCGGCGCGCTGCTGCCGCTGCATGCCAATTTCGCGCCCGACCGGGACCTGTTCCTGAAGCTGGACAAGGGAGCGGGCTGAGGGCCAGCCTCACCGCAGCCCGCCGCCCAGCGCACGCTTCCTCCACTCGGCGGCGCTTCGTCGCCTGCGCTTGCTCCCTTTGCGCATGAGCACATGCGCAAAGCTTCGTTGGCCGCGTCGCGCCGCGCACCTAGAGTCGCGGACGCCGAACGGGCCGCAGAAAAAGCGCCTTCTCACACACTGGAGCGGCGCTGCCGCCCGACCCCGCCACCGCACATTCTTCCGAGAGACGACCCGATTTGGCCTGCCGCGAATTGCTGCTCAACGCGTTCGACATGAACACGGTCGGCCACCTCGCCCATGGGCTGTGGCGGCACCCGCGCGACCGCGCCACCGACTACAAGGACATCGCCTACTGGCAGGACCTGGCGCGCACGCTCGAGCGCGGCCTGTTCGACGGCCTGTTCCTGGCCGACACCACGGGCGTCTACGACGTCTATGGCGGCAGCGCCGACGCCGCACTGCGACACGCGATCCAGCTGCCGGCCAACGATCCGGCGGTGCTGGTGCCGGCGATGGCCGCGGTGACCGAACACTTGGGTTTCGGCATCACGGTCAACCTCAGCCACGAGCCCCCCTATCTGTTCGCGCGCCGCATGTCGACGCTCGACCATCTCTCGCGCGGCCGCCTCGGCTGGAACATCGTGACCGGCTTTCTCGACAGCAGCGCGCGCGCCACGGGCAGCTCGGGGTTGACCGGCCACGACGCCCGCTACGAACGCGCCGACGAGTTCATGGACGTGGTCTACCAGCTCTGGGAGGCCAGCTGGGACGACGACGCGGTGGTGGCCGACGCGCTGCGCGGCGTGTACGCGGAGCCCTCGCGCGTGCACCGCGTGAGGCACGACGGCCCGCACTACCAGATCGACGCGATCCACCTGAGCGAGCCATCGCCGCAGCGCACGCCGGTGCTCTACCAGGCCGGCGCCTCCGCGCGCGGCATCGCCTTCGCGATCAAGCACGCCGAGTGCCTGTTCATCCCCAACCAGGGGCGGGCAGCCACCGCGAGCCTGGTGAAGACACTGCGCGAACGCATCGCCGAGGCCGGCCGCGACCCGGGCTCCGTGCGCATCCTCACGAGCCTGGAAGTGATCGTCGGACAGACCGGTGCCGAGGCGAACGACAAGCTGGCCGACTACCGCCGCCATGCCGAGCCGCGCGCGGCACTGGCCCAGTTCGCCAGCGCCACCGGCATCGACCTGTCGCGCTACGAAGGCGACGAGCCGATCCGCCCCGCGGGCGGCGAAGCGATCCAGTCGGCGCACGACGCGATCACCCGCGGCAGCGCCACGGGCGCCTGGACGGTGAACCGGCTGCTGGCCGGGATGACGCTCGGCGGGCGCTTCACGCCGATCGTCGGCGCCGCCGCCGAGGTCGCGACCGAGCTCATCGACTGGGCCGATGCGACAGGGGTCGATGGCTTCAATCTGGTGCGCACCGTGACGCCCGAGGGCTTCGCCGACATCGCCGACCTGCTGGTGCCCGAACTGCAAACGCGCGGGCGGTTCAAGCGCGCCTACGCGCCCGGCACGCTGCGCGAGAAGCTGCTGGGTGGCCCGCCGCGGCTCGCCCTTCCCCATCCCGGTGCCGCCTGGCGCCGCAACCCCTGAACATCAGAAAGACCCCGTGTCTGCCCTCCCCTCCCACGCCACGGCCGATGCGCCGACCGCCACCCTGATCCGCGACGACGCGCACGCCCTGGCGGTCGCCCGTGAACTGGCCGCCCGTTTTGCACCCGGCGCGGCCGAGCGCGACCGGCAGCGCAGCCTGCCCTTCGCCGAAATCGACCGCTACGCACAGAGCGGCCTCTGGGGGCTCGCCGTGCCGCGTGCCTTCGGCGGCCCGGCGGTGTCGCACCTGACCCTGTCCGAGGTGACGGCCCTGATTTCCGAGGCCGACCCGGCGATCGGCCAGATCCCGCAGAACCACCACTGCCTGGTCGATGCGATCCGGCTGGTCGGCACCCCGGAGCAGCAGCGCTTCTTCTTCGCCGAGGCGCTGGCCGGACGGCGTTTCGGCAATGCCGTGTCGGAGACCGGGACGGCCAACGCCAAGGTGGTCAAGACCCGGTTGGCGCGCACGCCCGGCGGCCTGCGCCTCGATGGCCGCAAGGCCTATTCGACCGGCGCGCTGTTCGCGCACTGGGTGCCGGTGGCGGCCCTCGACGACGAGGGCCGGCAGGTGCTGGTGTTCGTCGAGCGCCACGCCCCCGGCCTGATGGTCGAGGACGACTGGAACGGCTTCGGCCAGCGCACCACGGCCAGCGGCACGGTGATCGCCGACAACGTGGCCGTGACGCCGCTGCAGGTCGTGGCCCGGCACCGCCTGTTCGAGCCACCGACGATCCACGGCGCCTTCGCCCAGCTGCTGCACTCGGCGATCGACCTCGGCATCGCGCGCGCGGCGCTCGCCGACCTGCGCCACTGGGTGCGCGAACGCGCGCGGCCCTGGGCCGACAGCGGGGTCGCGCATGCCGCCCAGGACCCGCTCACGCTGTCGCGCGTCGGCGAACTCGTGATCCGGCTGCACGCGGCCGAGCTGCTGCAGGAACGCGCCGCCGGCCATCTGGACACGGCGCGCGACGACGCGGGCGCGGCCTCGGTGACCGAGGCGTCGATCGCGGTGGCGGAGGCGAAGGTGGCGACGACCCAGATCGCGCTCGACGCCAGCAGCAGCCTGATCGAGCTCGGCGGCACCCAGTCGACGCTGGCCGAACACAACCTCGACCGCCACTGGCGCAACGCCCGCACCCACACCGTGCACGACCCGCTGCGCTGGAAATTCCATGCCGTCGGCGACTTCTGGCTGAACGGCACCGCGCCGCGCCGCCACGCCTCGCTCTGAGGCAGCCCGCTCCTTCACCTTCCGGATCGAACCCTCCATGCAACGACGCCATCTGCTCCAGGCCGGCTCGGGCGCCGGCTTCCTGGCCGCCCTGCCCGCCACCCTTGCGCTCGCCCACGCCCAGTCCCGCAAGGAAACCGTGCGCGTGCTGGCCGAAGGCACCCCCAACTCGCGCGACCCGCACGGCGAGGGCGTGAGCCGGGAATCGCTCGGCACCTTCACCAACATCTACGACCGCCTGATCCACTTCGACCGCATCAAGCTGCCGTCGGGCGTGTACCGCTACGACTACGCGCGCTTCAAGGGCGAACTGGCCGAACGCTTCGAGCAGTCGGCCGACGGCAAGACGCTCACCTTCCACCTGCGCCGGAACGCGACGTTTCATGACGGATCGCCCGTGACCGCGAACGATGTCAAGTGGTCGCTCGACCGGGCCGTGAGCCTGCCGGCCTCCAAGCGCCAGCTGGCCACCGGGTCGCTGACCGATCCCGCGCAGTTCACGGTCGTGGATGCCCACACCCTGCGCATCACGCTGCCGCGCGCCGACCGCTACACGCTGCCGAACCTGGCCCTGACTTTTGCCTCGGTGCTGAATGCCGAGCTGGCCAAGAAGCATGCGACCGCCGCCGATCCGTGGGCAGCCGAATGGGTGCGCAACAACGCAGCCGGCGGCGGTGCCTATCGGATCGAATCGTGGACCCCGGGCCAGCAGGTGGTCTACGCCCGCTTCGACGACTGGAAGAGCGGCGCGCTGCCGTACGTGCGGCGGGCCGTGTTCCAGACCGTGCCCACCGCGGCGACGCGCTCGGCCGCCCTGCAGCGCGGCGACGCCGACGTCGCCCTGCAGTTGCCGCCCAAGGACATCGACGCGCTGGCGGAGCTCCACACGCTGCAGGTGGTGTCGGTGCCGGTCACCAATTCGTTCCGCTTCATCGCCTTCAACACCCGCGCCAAGCCCTTCGACGACGTGCGCGTGCGCCAGGCCGTGGCCTATGCGCTGCCCTACACCAGCCTGTTCCGCGGCGCCAGCTTCGGCCACGGCCAGCCGCTCTTCGGCGCGCCGTCGGCCAAGCCCGCCAGCAGCGCCTTTCCGCAGGCCTACCCCTACGACACGCAGTTGCAGAAGGCCAGGGAGCTGCTCGCCGCGGCCGGCTACCCCCAGGGCTTCAAGACCAGCTTCAGCTACAACGTCGGCGACGCCACCATCGGCGAGCCGGCGGCGCTGCTGGTGCAGGAGGCCCTGTCGAAGATCGGCATCGCCGTGACCATCGAGAAGGTGCCCGGCGCCCAATGGGGCACGCTGCAGACCGACAAGAAGCTGCCCTTCTACATCGACACCTCCTCGGCCTGGTTCAACGACCCGGACTACTTCTTCCGGATCTTCTTCCAGGGCGACTGGCGCTGGAACTTCGGCGCCTTCGAGAATCCCGAACTCGCCCGGCTGGTCGAGCAGGCGCGCTGGGAGACCGACAAGGCCAAGTACGACGCGCTGATCCGCCAGGCGATCCAGATCGTCTTCCGGGAACTGCCGATCGTGCCGCTGTGGCTGCCTTCGTACGATATCGCGCTGCAGCCCGACCTGGCCAACTTCACCTACTACATCCACGGCCAGGTCGACTTCCGGCCGCTCACGCGGACGTGACGCGGCCGCCTTTCCCATGATCGTGCGGCGCTTGCTCGCCACGGTGCCGATCCTGATCGGCGCCGCGGTGTTCACCTTCTTCCTCACGCGCGTCCTGCCCGGCGATGCGGCGTCGTTCCTCGCCTCGGGGCAGGCCACGCCGGCCGAGGTCGCACAGCTGCGCCAGTCGCTCGGGCTCGACCGCCCGCTGCCCGAACAGCTGCTGCACTACCTGGCCCAGCTGGCGCGGGGCGATTGGGGGCGTTCGTTCACCACCGGGCAGGCGGTCACGGCCGACCTGCTGCAGCGGCTGCCCGCTTCGCTCGAACTGACCTTCTTCGCTTTCGGGCTGGCGCTCGCCACCGGCATCCCGCTCGGCGTGGCCGCCGCCACGCGGCCGGGCTCCTGGATCGACCACCTGTGCCGCGCGATCGGCACGGCCGGCAGCTGCGCGCCGACCTTCGTCGTCGGCCTGCTGCTGATCTACGCCTTCTACTTCCTGCTGGGCTGGGCGGCCGAGCCCATCGGGCGCATCGACGCCCTGGTGGCGCCGCCACCGACACGCAGCGGCTTCCTGCTGGTCGACGCGCTGCTCGCGGGCGACGGCGCCGCCTGGCGATCGGCCTTGTCGCACCTGCTGCTGCCCGGCCTCTCGATGGCCCTGTTCTCGGTGGCACCGCTGGCGCGCATCACGCGCTCGGCGATGCTCGCGGTGCTGGCCAGCGACTTCATGCGCAGCGCTCGCGCGCTCGGTCTTCCCCGCCGCCGCGTGCTTTTCGGCTATGCGCTGCGCAACGCGCTGCTGCCGGTGCTCACCACGCTGGGCATGGTCTTCTCGTACATGCTCGGCGCCAACGTCGTGGTCGAGAAGCTGTTCGCCTGGCCGGGCATCGGCAGCTACGCGCTCGACGCGCTCATGGCCTCGGACCCGGCGCCGGTGCAGGGCTTCGTGCTGCTGGTGGCGACGCTCTTCGCCCTCGTCAACCTGCTGGTCGACCTGGCAGGCGCCGCCGCCGACCCGCGCCTGTCGGCCGCGCGATGAAGCCGCTTCGACACCGGCGCCATGGCGCGCACCGCGGGTTGCCGCTGTTGCCGGCGGCCGCCTTGCTGCTGCTCGCGCTCCTGGGTCCGGCCATCGTGCCGCAGGACCCGTTCGCCACCGACGTCGCCATCGGCCTGCAGCCGCCCTCGGCCGCGCACTGGTTCGGCACCGACCAGCTCGGGCGCGACGTGCTGAGCCGGGTGATCTGGGCCACGCGGCTCGACATGGCGATCGCGTTCTCGGCCGTGCTGATCTCGGCCGTTGCCGGCAACCTGGTGGGCGCCACCTGCGGCTTCCTGGGCGGCGCGCTGGACCGCTGGGTCGGCCGGCTGGTCGACGTGCTGATGGCCTTTCCGCTGTTCGTGGTGGCCATGGCGCTGGTCGCCGCGCTCGGCAATTCGGTGGGCAGCGTCATCTACGCCACCGCGCTCATCAACCTGCCCTTCTACATCCGGCTGTCACGCGCCGAAGTGGCGGTCCGGCGCCACGCCAGCTACGTGCAGGCCGCGCGCCTCGGCGGCGCCGGCGATGCCCGCCTGCTGTTCGGCGTGCTGCTGCCCAACGTGCTGCCGATGCTGGCCGTCCAGGTGTCACTCAACCTGGGATGGGCGATCCTCAACGGCGCCGGGCTGTCCTTCATCGGCCTGGGGGTGCGCCCGCCGACGCCCGAATGGGGCGTGCTGGTGGGCGAAGGCGCCCAGTTCATCCTCACCGGCCAATGGTGGGTCGCGCTCTTCCCGGGCCTGGCGCTGTTCGCGGCGGTCTACGCGTTCACGCTGGCCGGCGATGCCCTGCGCGACCGGCTCGACCCGAGGCAGCGCACGTGACCGCCTCCGGGGTACTGCTCGAAGTGCAGGGGCTCTCGGTGCGCTTCCGGCGCGCCGACGGCGCCCACGTGCACGCGCTGGACAACGTCACTTTCGACCTCGCCGCCGGCGAGACCCTCGCACTCGTCGGCGAGTCGGGGTCCGGCAAGTCCGTCACGGCGCTCGCGCTGGCCGGCCTGCTGGAACCGTCGGCCGAAATCCTGGGGGGCAGCGTGCGCCTGCGGGGGCGCGAACTGCTGGGTGCCGGCGAGCCGGCGCTGCGATGCGTGCGCGGCAGCCAGATCGCGCTGATCTTCCAGAACCCGCGCCGCTCGCTGAACCCGATCCGCCGGGTCGGCGACCAGATCGCGGATGCGCTGCAGGCGCGACGCCCACGGCCGGCGCGCCAGGCCCATGCCCAGGCGATCGAAGCCCTGGCGCAGGTCGGCATCGCCGACCCCGCGGCGCGCGCGCGCGCCTATCCATGGCAGCTGTCCGGCGGCATGTGCCAGCGCGTGATGATCGCGCTGGCGCTCAGCGGCGAGCCGGCGCTGCTGGTGGCCGACGAGCCCACCACCGGCCTGGACGTGACGACGCAGGCCGCCGTGATGACACTGATCGCGGCGCAGGCGCGGGCGCGCCGCATGGCCACGCTGCTGATCACGCACGACCTGGCACTGGCCTCCGAATACTGCGACCGCGTCGCCGTGATGCATGCGGGCCATCTGGTCGAGGTGGCGCCGGTGCGGCGGCTCTTCGAGGCACCGGCCCATCCCTACACCCAGCACCTGATCGATGCCACCCCCCGACGCGGCCTGTCGCTGCAGGGCTTGCGCCCGGTGCCGGGCGAACTGCCCGACCTCGCGCGCGACGATCTCCCGGCCTGCCGCTTTGCCGAACGCTGCGAACGCCGCATCGACGGCGACTGCGACCGGCCACCCCCGGTGACCCGCCTTGCCGACGGTCATCAAAGCGCATGCTGGAACCCGCTGTGAGCGAGCCGCTGCTCGAAGTGCGCCACCTGCGCAAGAGCTTTTCCATGGCCGGCGCGGCACCGGCGCGCTGGCTGTCCGGTGCGCCGGCGCCCCGGCTGCAGGCCGTCGACGACCTGAGTTTCGAAATCGCCCGTGGCGAGGCGCTCGGACTGGTCGGCGAGTCCGGCAGCGGCAAGTCGACGGTGGCCGGCCTCATCGCCCGCCTCGACGATCCCGACGGTGGCGAAATCCGCTTCCAGGGGCAAGACCTCGCGCGCTGGCCGGCGCGCAAGGCCGCGCATGCGCCCTGGCGCACCGACATCCAGATGGTGTTCCAGGACCCGGGCGACAGCCTGGACCCGCGGCTGAACGCCTTCGACGCCATCGCGGCGCCGCTGCGCCGGCTCAAGGGCTTCACGGGCGACGCACTGCGCCGGCGCGTGCATGCCGCCGCCGAGCAGGCCCGCCTGCCGGCCGCCCTGCTGGCGCGGCGCCCGCACCAACTCTCGGGCGGCCAGGCCGCGCGCGTGGGGATCGCGCGCGCGGTGGCGCTCGAGCCGGCGCTGCTGATCCTCGACGAGCCCACCAGCGCGCTCGACGTCTCGATCCAGGTCGGCATCCTGCGCCTGCTCGACGAGCTCAGGCGCGAGCTCGGCATCGGCTACTTGTTCGTCTCGCACGACCTGCAGGTGGTGCGGCTGCTGTGCCAGCGCGTGCTCGTGATGTACCGGGGGCGCCTGGTCGAGGCCGGCGAGACCGCGCAGGTGCTCGACCATCCGGCGCATCCCTACACCGCGGCGCTGGCCGCGGCCGCGCCGCTGTTCGGCGGCCCGCCGGGCCGATATGCGCAGCGCACCTAAGCAAGCGCGAAAGCCTTCCTTGGGCGACGCGACACCCGCACTTAACCTGCCCGTCGCATCCAGGTCACGTCGAAGGAGACACCCGTGAACGACCGATTGAGCCCCCTGCGCGCATCGCGATCCGCCGCCGTCAAGGCCGGCCTCCAGCACCCGGTGATCGACACCGACGTGCACGTCAACGACTACGCACCGGCCCTCGAGGACTACATCCAGCACTATGGCGGCAATGCCCTGGTGGACGCCCTGCGCAAGGCCCTGGGCGGACGCTTCGTCACGCGCAACGGCGGCGGCAAGGACTGGTACCAGCAGACGCCCGACGAGCGCCAGTACCACCGCACCTTGAGAGCGCCGTGGTGGGCGCGGGTCACGCGCAACACCTACGACCTCGCGACCTACACGCTGCCCGCGCTGCTGCACGAGCGGCTGGCCGAGCAGGGTTCCGACTACTCGGTCCTGTTCCCGAACGACGTGCTGTCGCCGGCCGCGGCCGGCAGCGAGTTTCGCCAGCCCCTGCATCGCGCCATCAACCACTTCCACGCCGACCAGTACCGCGCCTATGCGGACCGCCTGACGCCGGTGGCCGGCATCCCGCTCCACACGCCGCAGGAAGGCATCGAGGAACTGGAGTTCGCGGTCAGGACGCTGGGCCTGAAGGTGATCAACATCGCCGGCGGCGTGCGGCGGCCGATCCGCGCCATCGCCGACAGGTACCCGGCCAGGGAACACCCCGAGATCGCCAAGCAGGCGGGCTACATCGATTTCTACGGCATCGACAGCGAGCACGACTACGACCCGTTCTGGGCCAAGGTGGTGGAACTCGGCGTGCCGGTCACCACGCACTACGGCAGCCAGGGCTGGACCGGGCGCCAGTCGATCAGCAACTACATGAACAACCACATCGGCCATTTCGCCGACGGTTCGCAGGCCTTCGCCAAGGCGCTGTTCTTCGGCGGCGTGACCCGGCGCTTCCCGGGCCTGCGCGTGGGGCTGCTCGAAGGCGGGGCCGACTGGGGCTCGCATGTCTACACCCACCTGGTCGACCGCTTCGAGAAGCGCAACCGGATCGCGGTGCGCAACTACGATCCCGCCGAGGCCGACGTCGAGCTGCTGGCGTCGCTGTTCGAACGCTATGGCGGCGACCTGCTCAAGGGCCGGTCCATCGACAAGTCGACCCTGCTGCGCGACAGCCTCGGCATTTCGGCGCTGCCGCACAGCCGCGAGCCGAACGACGCCGAGATCGACGACTTCGCACTGGCCGGCATCGAGCGCGTCGAAGACATCCGGGACCGCTGGGTGAACAGCTTCTACTTCGGCTCCGAGGCCGACGACCGCACCGTGGCGGCAGCCTTCAACGACCGCGTGAACCCGCTGGGCGTGAAGATCAACGCCATCTGGTCGTCCGATGTCGGCCACTGGGACGTGCCGGAGTTCACCGAACCGCTGGCCGAGAGCTGGGACCTGGTCGCGCAGGGCGTGATCACGGCGGCCGACTTCAAGGCGCTGGTGTTCGACAACCCCTACCGCTTCTACACCGAGGCCAATCCGCGCTTCTTCGAGGGCACGGAGGTCGGCCGCAAGCTCGGCCAGCCCGCCGCCTGATCCGCACCTGTTGGTCGACTTTCCAAGGAACCCCATGCAACTCGCCGCGCCCCGCCTGCGCCGATGGGCCGCCGCCCTGTCCGTCCTGGTCCTGCTGTCACTGGAGGCGGCCCAGGTCCAGGCCGCACCGCCCGAGGTGATCCGCATCGGCGTCGCCTCCGCCGGCGGCGGCGACCCTGTCACCTTCGGCGGTTCGCCCGGCGGGCTGGTGCGGGTCAACAACTGGCTGGAAGAGGAGTTCAAGTCCTCCGGCATCCAGGTCGAGTGGCTGTTCTTCAAGGGCGCCGGCCCGGCCGTGAACGAGGCGCTGTCCAACAAGCAGATCGACTTCGCCTACCAGGGCGACCTGCCGCAGATCGTCGGGCGCTCCAACGGCCTGAAGACCAAGCTGCCGGCGGTCAGCGGCGCGCGCAACAACCTCTATGTCGTCACGCCGAAGGATTCCGCGATCCGCTCGATCAAGGACCTCAAGGACCGCAAGGTCTCGATCTTCCGCGGCACCAACGGCCACCTCGTGGCCATCAACGTGCTGGCCGCCAACGGCCTCGCGGAGCGCGACCTGAAGGTGGTCAACCTCGATGCCGGCAGCGCCCAGGCGGCGCTGGTCTCCAGCGGCGTGGACGCCGCTTTCGGCGGCTACGAGTGGTTCAAGGTGCGCGACGCCGGGCTGGCCCAGATCGTCTACTCGACCCAGGGCCAGGACCCGGCACTGACCCGCCAGGCCTCGCTGCTGGTGCGCAGCGAGTTCGAGGAGGCCCACCAGGCGGAGGTGCAGCGCGTGGTCGACGTCTTCGTGCGCGCCGCCCACTGGGCGTCCGAGGAAAAGAACCGCGACGCGTTGTTCAAGGTCTGGTCGCGCAGCGGCGTGCCGGTCGCCTCCTGGGCGGCGGAGTTCGACAAGCAGTCGCTCGCCAGCCGAAATTCACCGCTGGTGGACGAGTTCATTCTCGGCCGCTACAAGGCGGTCGTCGCCGACGCGCTCAAGCTCAAGCTGATCCGCCATTCGGTCACGGTGGACGACTGGTTCGACACCCGCTATCTGCGCAACGCGCTCAAGAAGCAGGGCCTGGAGAACTACTGGCCCGCCTACGACGCCAAGGGCCAGCCGAAGGCCGACAAGCCGCAGCAGTCGGTGGCGACTGCCAATGGCCGCTGAGCCCACGGCCATCGCCGCGGGTGGCCGCCTGGAAGCGGCGCCGACGAGCCGCCCCTTGGCGCGGCGCGCGAAACCGACGCTCGCCGACCCGGCGCCGCGCTGGCGGCGCGCGGTCGACGCCCTGCTGCCCTGGCTGCTGCCCGCCACCCTGCTGGTGCTCTGGACCGTGGGTGCCGCGCAAGGCTGGATCTCGCCGCAGGTCCTGCCGTCGCCGCAGTTCGTCGGCGAGACGCTGCGCGACCTGGCGACCAGCGGCGACCTCTGGCTCCACGTGAGCGCCAGCCTGCAGCGCGTGCTGGTCGGCTTCGCGGCCGGCGCGCTGCTCGGTCTGCTGCTGGGCGCGGCCATGGGCCTTTCGCGCCGCTTCGAAGCCTACGTGCTGCCGACCTTCAACGCACTGGTTCAGATCCCGGTGCTCGGCTGGCTGCCCTTCGTGCTGCTGCTGGTGGGCATCGGCGAGCCGCTCAAGTACATCCTGATCGCCAAGGCCGCGATGGTGCCGGTGGCGCTCAATACGCTGCAAGGATTCCGGCAGACCCCCACGGCCCTGCGCGAGGTGGGCCAGGCCTGCGGCTACAGCCGCCGCCAGCAGGTGCTGGAGATCGTGCTGCCGCATGCGATCCCGACGCTGTTCACGGGCCTGCGCCTGGGCTTCACCAAGGCCTGGCTGTCGCTGGTGGTGGTCGAGCTCGTGGCCTCCAGCGAAGGGCTGGGCTACCTGATCGTCTACGGGCGGCAGCTGTTCCAGCTCGACCTCGTGATGGCGGCCGTCATTGTCGTCGGTGCCATCGGCTATGCGATCGACCGGCTGCTCGATGCCGTCGAGCGCGCCGCCCACCGCCGTCGGCCGGGAGCGGCGCGATGAGTGCACCGGGGGCCGGGGGCCTCTCGCGCGATACCGCCGAACGGGCCACCCTCCAGCCGCTGCGGCCGGTCGACACCCGCCGCTGGCGCGGCCTGGTCCTGCCGATCGCGGCCATCGCCCTGTGGTGGCTCGCCGCGCAGCTGGACCTGGTGAACTCGGCGCTGCTGGTGTCGCCCGCCAAGGTGCTCGCGACCGCGCTCGACCAGATCACGAGCGGGCGCCTCTGGCGCGCCCTGGGCGCGAGCCTGGCGCGCGAGGCGACCGGCTTCGCGATCGGCACCATGCTAGGCCTGCTGCTCGGCGCGCTGCTCGGGCTGTCGCCGCTGTTCAACCGCATCGTCGGGCCGAGCTTCAACACCTTCAAGCAGATCTCGCTGTTCGCCTGGATCCCGCTGATCTCGGTGTGGTTCGGGCTCGGCGACGTGGCCAAGGTGGTGTTCCTCTCGCTCGCCGCGCTGGTGCCGGTGGTGGTGAACACCTGCGACGGCATCCGCACCACGCCGCCGGGGCTGCTCGAGGTGGCGCGGGTCTATGGCTATTCGCGCCGGCAGACCCTCCTGGAGGTGGTGCTGCCGGCGGCCATGCCCGCGATCTTCACCGGCATCTACCTGGCGCTGATCTATTCGTGGCTCGCCACCATCGGCGCCGAGTACCTGCTGGTGGCCGGCCGCGGCATCGGCAACCTGCTGATCGAGGGCAGCGAGCATTTCCAGATGGACCTGGTGATCTTCGGCATGTTCGTGATCGGCCTGGTCGGCTGGCTGATGAACGCCTTCGCGCGGCGGCTGGAGCGACGGCTGTCGCGCTGGACCGGCCGCACCTGAAAACACTTGCAAGGCACATGGCATGACCGAGATCGCAACGCGCGCCTCCAATGAACTCGATATCCGCGGCGTCGGCAAGCGCTACGCCAACAGCCAGAGCGAGCACGGCGAACTGCAGGTGCTCCAAGGCATCGACCTGCACGTGCCTGCGGGCCGCTTCGTCAGCATCGTCGGCGCCAGCGGCTGCGGCAAGTCCACGCTGCTGCGGCTCGTGCTCGGGCTCGACGACCAGTACGAAGGCCGGATCCTGCTCGACGGCCAGCCGATCACCGGCACCGGGCCCGAGCGGGGCATCGTCTTCCAGGACCACCGCCTTTTCCCCTGGCTCTCGGTCGAGCAGAACATCGCCGTCGGCCTGCGCAATGCGCCCTTCACGGCCGCCCAGAAGCGGGCGCTGGTGGCCGAGCATGTCGAACTGGTCGGCCTGCAGGGCTTCGAGAAGTCCTGGCCGCACCAGATCTCCGGCGGCATGGCGCAGCGCGTGGCGATCGCGCGCGGCCTGGTCAACCGGCCGCGCGTGCTGCTGCTGGACGAGCCCTTCGGCGCGCTGGACGCGCTGACCCGCTCGCGGCTGCAGAACGAGCTGCAGCAGATCTGGCAGAAGGAGCGCATCACGATGCTGCTGGTCACCCACGACGTCGAGGAAGCGGTCTTCCTCGGCGACCAGGTGGTGGTGATGCAGCCCTCGCCGGGGCGCATCCGGCGCATCGTCGACGTCGATCTTCCGCACCCGCGCAACCGCAGCGACCCGCGCTTCATCCGGCTGCGCGACGACGTGCTGGGCGATTTCCTCGACGTCCGGACAGAGCCTCCACCCGGACCGGCGCCAGACGCGCCACGCTGGCCGTCCGCCATCGGGCCGTCCGGCCTGCAGCTGGCCTGGTGAGCGGCGCGACCCCTTTTCCAAAGCCATTTCAGGATCCAAGACCATGACCGCTTCCACGCGCCAGATCAAGCTCGGCGCCTTTCTCATGCAGACCGGCCACCACATCGCCGCCTGGCGCCATCCCTATGCCCAAGCCGATGCCGGCAGCAACTTCCGCCACTATGTCGAGCTGGTGCAAAAGGCCGAGGCCGCCAAGTTCGATGCGATCTTCCTCGCCGATGCGGTGGGCGTGCGCAGCACCAACCTGCCCTCGCTCGCGCGCACCGCACGCGCCGACCATTTCGAGCCGCTCACGCTGCTGTCCGCGCTCGCTGCGGTGACCGATCGCATCGGCCTGATCGCCACCGTCTCGACCTCCTTCAACGAACCCTTCAACGTGGCGCGCAAGTTCGCGTCGCTCGACCAGATCAGCGGCGGGCGTTCGGGCTGGAACCTGGTGACCTCCAGCGGCGGCGCCGAGGCGCAGAACTTCAATCGCGACGAGCACCTGGACCACGCCCTGCGCTACGAGCGCGCCGCGGAGTTCCACGACGTCGTCACCGGCCTGTGGGACAGCTGGGAAGACGACAGCTTCACGCGCGACCCCGACAGCGGCCTCTACCTCGACCCCGACAAGCTGCACGTGCTCGGCCACAAGGGCAAGCACTTCTCGGTGCGCGGTCCGCTCAATGTCTCGCGCTCGCCGCAGGGTCGTCCGGTGGTGGTGCAGGCCGGTGCGTCGGAGGCCGGCAAGGACCTGGCCGCGCGCACCGCGGAGGTGATCTTCGTCGCCCACCAGACCTTCGGCGAGGCCAAGGCGTTCTACGCCGACATCAAGGCCCGCGTGCGGCAGCACGGCCGCCACCCCGAGGACGTGAAGATCATGCCCGGCATCTTTCCGGTCGTCGGCCGCACCCAGGCCGAGGCCGACGAGAAGTTCCAGCAGTTGCAGGACCTGGTCCACCCGACGGTCGGCCTCGAGCTACTGTCCACCGTGGTCGGGGGCTTCGACCTGTCGGGCTACCCGGTGGATGGTCCGCTGCCCGAACTGCCCGAGACCAACGGCCCGAAGAGCCGCCAGCGGCTGCTGGTCGATCTGGCGCGGCGCGACAACCTCAGCATCCGCGACCTGTACCTGCACATCGCCGGTGCGCGTGGCCACCAGCAGGTGGTCGGCACGCCCGCGCGCATCGCCGACCAGCTGCAGCAGTGGTTCGAGGAGGGCGGCGCCGACGGCTTCAACATCATGTCGCCGTGGTTCCCGGGCGGCCTGGACGATTTCATCGACGGCGTGCTGCCCGAACTGCGCCGCCGTGGCCTGTTTCGCAATGAGTACGAGGGCCGTACCCTGCGCGAGCACCTGGGCCTGAAGCGCCCGGTGCACCCCGCGCGGGCACTGCTGGCGGCGTGACCCCGTCAGGCCTCGGCGAGCACCTTCTTCATGAAATGGCGCGAGAAACCCGGCGGGTAGTCGCCGATCTCGCCGAAGCATCGGTAGCCCAGGCGCTCGTAGAAGGGCCGCGCCTGGAAGTCGAAGGTGTCGAGCCAGGCGCCCCGGCAGCCGCGGGCCAGCGCCTCCGCCTCGGCTTGCAGCAGCAGGGACTTGCCGACGCCCCGGGCGCGCAACGCTTCCGGCACGAACAGCAGTTCGGTGAACAGCCAGCCATAGGCCGTGCGGCCCCTGAGCCCGCCGATGACGCGACCTTCCTCGTCATGGACGAGCACGGCCAGCGGCCGATGGTCGGCGATGCCGGTCTGGCTGTGGTTGTAGGCGAGCAGGTTGCGCACGATGGCAACGCGTGCGCTGTCGTCCGCGCTGTCGGTGAGCTGGGTCGTGAAGTTCATGGCTGGGAGTCTAGGCGGCCAGCGCCTCGCGCAATGCCGCCCGGCGCACGGGCAGCACCGCGTCGAGCAGCTTGCGCGTGACCGGATGGCGGGCGTTGGCGAAGAGGTCGCCGGCATCGAAGGTCTCGACGATGCGGCCCTGGTCCATGACCGCGACCCGGTCGCACAGGAACTCGATCACGGGCAGGTTGTGGCCGATGAAGAGATAGGTCAGGTCGAGCTGCTGGCGCAGGTCGAGCAGCAGGTTGAGGATCTGCGCCTGGATCGAGACGTCCAGCGCCGAGGTCGGCTCGTCGAGGATGACGAACTCCGGCTTCACGATCAGGGCGCGCGCGATGCCGATGCGCTGGCGCTGGCCGCCCGAGAATTCGTGCGGGTAACGGTCGAGGTAGCGCTGCGCGAGGCCCACGCGGTCGAGCGCGTCCGCCGCCAGCTTCAGCGCCTCGGCGCGGCTTGCCGCCACGCCCAGGCGCAGCGCCGGATCGACCAGCTGGCTGGCCACGGTGCGGCGCGGATTGAGCGATGCCGTGCTGTCCTGGAACACGAACTGCAGCCGGCGCCGGAAGGCCCGCAGCGCTTCGCCTGCGAGCCCGTTCGCGTCCAGTCCGCCGAAGCGCACGCTGCCCGAGCTGGCGGGCAGCAGCTGCGCCACCAGCCGCGCGAGCGTGGACTTGCCCGAGCCCGACTCGCCGATCAGGCCGAAGATCTCGCCCCGCCGCACCTGCAGGCTCACTTCGTTGACCGCGTGCACCGCCTTGCCGCTGCGGTGGAACAGGTTCCTGTCGATCACGAAGGTCTTCGACAGGTCCTGCACCTCCAGCATCACCGGCGCGAGCGGGACGGCCTCCTGCACCACTTGCAGCGCCGGACGCGGCGCGGCAACCGCGCCGAGCCGGCGCGAAGGCGAAGGATCGGCGATGCGCTCCCCGATCTCGGGGACGGCGTGGATCAGGCGCCGCGTGTAGTCGTTCGCCGGCGCGCGCAGCAGCTGCGCCGTCGGCCCCTGTTCGACGATCTCGCCGCCCCGCATCACGGCCACCCGGTGGCTCAGGTACGACACCACGCCGAAGTCGTGCGTGATGAGGAGGATGGCCGTGCCATAGCGCTGGTTGATGTCCTTGAGCAGCGCCAGGATCTGCTTCTGGATCGTGGCGTCGAGCGCGGTGGTGGGCTCGTCGGCAATGAGCAGCCGGGGATTCGCCATCGCCGCGATGGCGATCATCACGCGCTGGCGCATGCCGCCGCTGAGCTCGTGCGGGTAGCAGCGCAGCACCCGCTGCGGGTCGCGGATGCCGACCCGGTCCAGCCAGGTCAGCACCAGCGCGCGTGCCTGCGCGGCCTTCAGCTTGCGCCGGTGCGCGGCGCAGACCTGCAACTGCTCGCCGACCCGCAGCGAAGGGTCCAGCGACGTCAGGGAGTTCTGGAAGATGATGCCGATGCCCTGCCCGCGCACGGTGTTGAGCTGCGGCTCCGACAGGCCGAGCAGCTCGCGCCCCTCGAAGGCGATGCTGCCGCGCACGGTGGCGATGCGCGGCGGCAGCAGCCCGAGCACGGAAGCGGCCGTCACGCTCTTGCCGGAGCCGGATTCGCCCACCAGCGCCACGATCTCGCCGGCCTCGACCGAGAGGCTGAGCTGGCGCACGGCGGGTTCGCTGCGCCCGCTGCGGCTGGCGAAATCGATCTCGAGATCGCGGATGGAAAGCACGGTCATGAAGGGTCAGTCTCTCGGGTCGAGCACGTCGCGCAGGCCATTGCCGAGCCAGTTGAAGGCCAGGGCCACGAACACGATCGCCAGCGCGGGCACCGTGGCCACGTGGGGGGCGTCCAGCACCAGCACCTGCGCGCCTTCGCTGACCATCCGGCCCCAGTCGGCCGTCGGCGGCTGCGTGCCGAGGCCGAGGAAGCTCAGCCCCGACAGGAAGACGATCATGCTGCCGACCAGCGTGGTGCCGTACACCACCGCGGCGGTCGCCACGTTCGGCAGGATCTCGGCGAACAGCACCGTGAAGGTCGAAGCGCCGAGCGCCCGCGCGGCCTCGACGTATTCCTTGTCGCGCTCGGCGCGCACCCCCGCATACACGACGCGCGTGAGGTAGGGCGTGGCCGAGAACACGATGGTCAGCGCGATGGTCCAGAAACCCGGCCCCAGCGCAGTGGCCAGCCCGATGGCCAGCAGCACCATCGGAAAGGCGAACAGGATGTCGACCACGCGCATCACCAGCGCCGAGGCGCGGCCGCGGGTGTAGCCGGCGAACAGGCCGAGTGCGAGGCTCAGCAGCACGGCGATCGCCACCGGCGCGATGGTCGACAGCAGCGATGCGCGGCCGCCCCAGATCACGCGGCTGAGCAGGTCGCGGCCCTGGCCGTCGAGCCCGAGCAGATGGCCGGGCGTTCCCGGGGGCAGCAGCCGCAGCGAAGGGTCCGCCACCGCGTTCGGGTCGTGGGGCGCGATCCAGGGGGCGAACGCCGACACCAGAAGCGCCAGCCCGATGAAGCCCAGGCTGGCCAGCGCGAGCCTGTGCGATCGCAGGCGGGACCAGCGGCCA
Organism: Variovorax davisae; assembly: GCF_030316845.1. Classification (GTDB taxonomy): domain Bacteria; phylum Pseudomonadota; class Gammaproteobacteria; order Burkholderiales; family Burkholderiaceae_C; genus Variovorax; species Variovorax davisae. The sequence goes on along the minus strand of NZ_JASZYS010000011.1, from coordinate 90,168 downwards.
CCCTCTCGCGCGGCGGGCGATGCGTCGGTGGACGGGTCGACCCCGGCGATGGCCAGGACCACGGCGTCGGAGGTGGAAGCGGGAAGTGACATGGGCAACGGCCTCAGGCGCGCAGGCGCGGGTTGAGCAGATCGAGGATCACGTCGGTCGCGAGGTTGACGGCCAGGTAGCAGCCGGTGATGAGCATCACGCCGGCCTGGGTCATCGGGTAGTCCTTGCCGGCCGCGGCGTTGTACAGGTGCGTGCCGATGCCGGGCCAGGCGAAGACGTTCTCGACGAAGATCACGCCGCCGAGCAGGTAGCCGATCTGCAGGCCCGTGATGTTGACCACCGGGCTCAGCAGGTTGCGCCCGAGGTGCCGGCGCAGGAGGGTGGCGCGGGCGAAGCCCTGCGAGCAGTAGGTCCGGATGTAGTCCGAGCCGACGATCTCGATGACCGACGAGCGCACCAGCTGCGCCAGGATCAGCATCGACACGATGGCCGCCGAGAAGGCCGGCAGCACCAGGTGGCGCAGCAGGTCGGCCAGGTCCTCGTCGCCGCGCAGGTCGTACATGCCGGAGGCGGGCAGCCAGTCGAGCCGCACGGCAAAGACCCAGATCAGCACCAGCCCCGACCAGAACACCGGCACGTTGTGGCCGAGCTGGATCACCAGCATCGTCAGGCCATCGATCACCGAACCGCGCTTGAGGCCCGCGACGACGCCCACCAGCACCCCCGCCACCAGGCAGACGAGCACGGCCGCCACGGTCAGCAGCAAGGTGTTGGCGAAGGCCTTTCCGAGCACGTCGTAGACCGGCACGCGCAAGCTGAGCGACAGCCCCCAGTCGCCGGCGAACAGGTGCTGGAGCCAGCGCAGGTACTGCACATGCACCGGCTGGTCGAGCCCGTACTCGCGCCGGATGGCGTCGAGCGCATCCTGCGGCAGGATGCCGGCCAGCGCATTGGTGACCGCATCGCCGCCGCCCAGGTGCGAGATGAAGAACACCAGCACCGAGATGGCGAGGAAGACCGGGATCGCCTGCAGGAAACGGCCGGCAATGGAGCGCAGGACCATGCAGCGCCTACTTCTCGAGCCAGACCTTGCTCAGGTCGTAGAAGTTCTGCAGCGGCACGTTGAAGTCGTGCACCTTCCTGCCGCTGATGAAGTTGACGGTGGGCGACAGCAGCGGCACGAAGGCGGCGTCGCGCTGGGCGATCAGGTTGGCCTTCTTCCACGCTGCGATCGCGAGCGGCTCGCTGGTCTGGGCCGCGGCGCTGGCGATGGCCGGGCCGAGGGCCGGGTCGACGACCTTCTCGCCGTTGCCGCGCGACACGATGTAGGTCTGGTAGGCGAGCTTGAGCCAGTAGGGGGTGATGAAGCCCCACTCCATCGTGAACAGCGCCGTCTCGGGTGCCGGCGTTGCCAGCTTGCTCGCGTAGGTCAGCCATTCGAGCGAGATGATGTTGATCTTGATGCCGACCTTGGCCAGGTCGCGCTGGATCCATTCGATCACCGGCTGCTGCAGCGTGTAGGTGATGATCGAGAACTCGATCTCGCCGTCCTTGTAGCCCGCATCGGCCAGCAGGCTGCGCGCCCCCTGGGGGTCGTAGGCGAAGTCCTTCTGCGCCGGGTCGTAGGCCGTGCTGCCGGCGTTGAAGATGCTGTACGAGGGAAAAGCCAGGCCCTTGAAGAGCGACTTCACCAGGCCTTCGCGGTCGATGGCCTTGACGAAAGCCTGGCGCACCGCCTTGTCCTTGGCGAAGCGGTTGCCGAAGTACCAGCTCAGGAACAGCTGGTTGGCGCCCGGGCTGTCGTGGACCGTGTAGCCGGACTTGCGCAGGCCCTCGACGCCGTCGGCCGGAATCTTGCTCAGGATGTCGATCTGGCCCGAGCGCAGCGCCGACAGGCGCGTGGCGTCGTCGTTGATCGGGCGGAAGATCAGCTTGTCGAGCCAGGGCTGCGCGCCCCAGTAGCCGGTGTTGCGCACCAGTTCGGTCTTCTCGTTGCGCACCCGTGTCACGAAGCGGTACGGCCCGGTGCCCGTCGGGTTCTCTGCCAGCCCGTCCTGCCCGTGCTTCTTCAGCGCCGCCGGGCTGAAGATGCCGGAGACGAAATTGCCCTGCGGCAGCAGGCGCAGGAAGTCGATGAACGGATGCTCGAACACGTACTGCACGGTGTGCGAGTCCAGCACCTTGATCTCCTTCAGGCCGCCGTACACCGGCTTCATGGAGCCGTTGGAGCGCACGTCGTAGAACTCGAAGGTGGGGTCGGTGAAGCGCCGCACGTTGAAGCGCACCGCCTCGGCGTCGAAGTCGGTGCCGTCGTGGAACTTGACGCCCCGGCGCAGCTTGAAGGTGAAGGTCCGGGCGTCGGCGCTGACCTGCCAGCTCTCGGCCAGCGCCGGAACGATCTCGGGCGGGCCCTCCTTGAAGGGGCGGGCCAGGTTCTCGGCCACCAGCGATTCGTAGATGTGCAGGTCGACGCGGTAGGTCTCGTAGCTGAACTGGCGGTTCGGATCGAACACCGACGGTTCGCTGCTGAGGCCGACCACCAGCGTGCCGCCGCGCCGCGGCGCGCCCTTTTTCTCCTGCGCCGAGGCGTCCTGCAGATGGAGCGAGACGACGCCGGCCATGGCCGCCATCGCGGTCATGAAATGGCGGCGGCCGTGCACGGCGTCCACGGGCTCGGCCGGGCTGGGTGGGATTCTCGAATCAGGCGTCACTGCAACTCCGGCCTTGCAAGGCCGCTCCGGAAAAGATGAAGGAAATGGGGGACTTGGAGCACGCCGGTCAAGCGCGCGCGATGCTCGCCGCCAGCGAGCGGAAGGCCTCGCCCGGATGGTCGTCGCGCAGCCGCCGCTGGCCGTCGCCCTGGAAGCGTTCGCGCAAGGTGCGCGGCCGCGCGGGGCGCTCCTTGATGCGGCCGCGCGCACGCAGTTCGGGCACCACGAACTCGACGAACTCCTCGAACGAGCCCGGGCTGATGGCATAGGCCAGGTTGAAGCCGTCGACGCCGGCCGCCTCGGCCAGCGCCTCGAGTTCGTCGGCGACCTTCTTCGGGCCGCCGACCAATGTCGGATGGATGCCGCCGACGCCGATGTATTCGGCGATGCCGCCCACCGTCCAGCGCCGGCCCGCGTCCACCTGCGACAGCGCCGCGAGGATCGAGCGGCTGGCGTTGGTCTCGATGTTCTCCAGCGGATGGTCGAGCGGATACACCGACCAGTCGACGCCGGTCCAGGCCGAGAACAGCGCCAGCGCCGCCTCGGTGCTGGTGTAGGAGAGATAGTCGCGGTACTTCTCCTCGGCCTCGGCATCGGTGGCCGCCGCCACCACGCTGACCGCGGTGATGAACTTGATGGCATCGGGCGCGCGGCCCAGCGCCACCGCCTGCGCCCGGATGGCCTCGATGTTGCGGCGGATCAGCGCCGGGTTGGTGCCGCCCACGAAGACCACCTCGGCGTTGAGCGCGGCGAACTGCTTGCCGCGCGGCGAGGTGCCGGCCTGGTAGATCACCGGGGTGCGCTGCGGACTGGGTTCGCTCAGGTGCGCGCCGGGCACCTGGTACCAGCGGCCCTGGTGGCCGATCGGATGCACCTTGCGCGGGTCGGTGTAGATCCCGCGCGCGCGGTCGCGCACCACGGCGTCCTCCTCCCACGAACCCTCCCAGAGCTTGTAGCTCACCTCGAGGAATTCCTGCGCGCGGTCGTAGCGCTCGTCATGGTCGATCTGCTGGCCCAGGCCCAGGTTGCGCGCCGCGCTCTCCAGCATGGAGGTGACGACGTTCCACGCCACGCGGCCCTTGGTGAGGTGGTCGAGCGTGCTGAACTTGCGCGCCAGCAGGTAAGGCTGCTCGTAGGTGGTCGACACCGTGATGCCGAAGCCCAGGTGCTCGGTGGCGGCCGCCATCGCGGAGACCAGCAGCAGGGGATCGTTGACCGGCGACTGCGCGGCCGTGCGCAGCGAAGCGTCGGCGTTGCCGCCATAGACATCGAGGTGGCCGACCGCGTCGGCCAGGAAGATGCCGTCGAAGCCGCCGCGCTCCAGCAGCCGGGCCAGCTTCACCCAGTGGTCGAGCGTCGTGTAGCGATGCGCCTGGTCGCGCGGATGCCGCCACAGGCCGGCGGAGACGTGGCCCACCACGTTCATGCCGAAGCCGTTGAGGATCAACGGCGCGGTCATGCCGCCACCCCATGGCGATGGCCCGGATGGTCGGCGCGCAGCCGCGCCTGGCCGAACAGCCGCTCGCGCAGGGTCGCGGGCGTTGCGGGCCGCTCGGCCACGAGACCGCGGCGACGCAGCTCGGGCACCACGAACTCGGCGAAGTCGGCGAAGCTGCCCGGATTCACCACCGCCGCCAGGTTGATGCCGTCGGTGCCGGTCTCGCGCAGCCAGGCTTCGAGCGCATCCGCCACGGTCGAAGGGCCGCCCACCAGGGTCTTGTGGCGGCCGAGGCCATGGGCAGGTGCGAGGGCTTCGCGCAGGGTCCAGGGCCGGTCGCGGGTCGGGTCGTTCGTGAGGTGGGTCAGCAAGGAGCGGTTGGAGTTGGTTTCCTGGTAGCGCAGCGGCGCGTCCAGGTCGTGGGTGGAGAAGTCGATGCCGGTGCTGGCGGAGTAGTGGACGATCGCGCCCTCGACGTCGTAGTGCCGCCGGTAGTCGGCGAGCTTGTCGGCCGCAGCCCGGTCGTCGGCGCCGGTGACCACCGCCAGGGGCGCCACGAAGCGGATCGCCTCCGGTGCCCGGCCGGCCTCGACGGCCAGGGCGCGGATCGCGTCGACACTGCGCCGGATGCCCGCGGCGTTGGCGCCGGCGACGAAGACCAGCTCCGCATGCCGCGCCGCGAAGCGCTGGCCGCGCGGCGAGCCGCCGGCCTGGAACAGCACCGGCGTGCGCTGCGGACTGGGCTCGCTGAGATGGGCGTCCGGCACGCTGTACCAGCGGCCCTGGTGCCGGATCGGGTGCACCTTGCGCGGATCGGTGTAGATGCCTTGGGCACGATCGCGCCGCACCGCATCGTCTTCCCACGAGCCTTCCCACAGCTTGTAGACCACGTCGAGGAACTCGTCGGCGCGGTCGTAGCGCTCGTCGTGCGGCAGCTGCGCGTCCAGCCCGAGGTTGCGCGCCGCGCTCTCGAGCTGCGAGGTGACGATGTTCCAGCCGATGCGCCCGTTGCTGAGCTGGTCGAGCGTGGTGAACTTGCGCGCCAGCAGGTAGGGGTGCTCGTAGGTGGTGGACACCGTGACGCCGATGCCCAGATGCCGGGTGGCCGCGGCCATGGCCGACACCAGCAGCAGCGGGTCGGCCAGCGGCGACTGCGTGCCGGTGCGCAGCGATGCGTCGGCGCTGCCGCCATGGGTGTCGAGCAGGCCGAGCGCATCGGCGATGAAGAGGCTGTCGAAGCCGCCGTCTTCCAGCGTGCGGGCCAGTCCGGTCCAGTGGTCGAGTTCGTTGTAGCGCCAGCTCTGGTCGTCGGGGTGGCGCCACAGGCCGTAGTTGAGGTGCGAGACCGCGCTCATCGTGAACGCGTTCAGCAGGATCGGGCGGGAGAGGTTTCGTGCAGTCAAGCCCAAAATTATCGAAGCCGTTCGAGCCGGTGCAGAGAAGAAAACCGCGCTTGCATATTCGGATTTCGAAGGACCGGCCTGCCTAAGATGCCAGGCTTCGCGCACCGCCCGGGCACTCCGGCCGCCGCCCTCGATCCAGGATTTCCATGCCCTCCTCCACCGCGGCGTTGCACGACGCCGAAGTCTCGCCACGGCCCTCGCCGACCCCTCATCCTGCGCCCCGCCAACAGGCCGCGCCTGCGGCCGGCGATGCGAGTGTCCTGTTCGCACGCGCTGCCGCACTGCTGCCCGAGATCGCCGAAGGCGCGGCCGCCCGCGAGCAGGCACGCGAACTGCCCTACGCACTGGTGCGCCGCATCGCCGAGGCCGGCCTGCTGACTTTCCGCATCCCCAGGGAGTACGGCGGACCCGGGGCCTCGGTGCGCGACGTGATCCGCTTCGTGATCGACCTCGCGGCCGTCGACTCCAACATCGCCCAGGCCCTGCGGCCCAACTACGGGATCATCGACGGCCTGCTGTTCTCGGGCAGCGAACAGGAGCGCCGGCACTGGTTCCCCCGGCTGCTGGCCGGCGACATCTTCGGCAACGGCGGCGTGGAGCGCGGCGGCGCACACGGCGCGATCAGTGCGCGCATCCGGCCCGACGGCGGGCAGTTCCGTGTCAGCGGCACCAAGTACTACAGCACCGGCGCCCTGTTCGCGGACTGGATCGCCTCCATCGCGCTCGACGAGGAGGGCAGGGAGACCCACTTCATCGTTCCGCGCGAGCGCGCCGGCGTCGAGCTGGTCGACGACTTCGACACCATCGGCCAGCGCCTCACCGCCAGCGGCACCACGCGCTTCCACGATGCCGTGGTGCGCGCCGAGGAGATCCGCCCGCGCTACATCCAGCGCGACCGGCGCAACCCGGTGACGCCGCTGTTCCAGCTGTTCCTGGCGGCGGTCCATGCCGGCATCGCGCGCAACGCGCTGCACGACGCGGTGCACTTCGCACGGCACAAGGCGAGGCCGATCCGCCACAGCAGCGCCGAGAAGTCGGTCGACGACCCCTATGTGCAGGAGACCGTCGGCCAGATCGCATCGCAGGCCTATGCGGCCGAAGCCACCGTGCTGCGCGCCGCCGATGCGATCGACGCCGCCTGGGCGGACCGGCTGGCCGACGCCGCCTTGACCGAAGCCTCGGTGGCGGTTGCCCAGGCCCAGTACTTCGCGGTCGAGGCCGCCCTGCGCGCCGCCGAGCTCGCCTTCGACGTCGGCGGCGCCTCCGCCACCGACCGGCGCCACAACATCGATCGCCACTGGCGCAATGCGCGCACGGTGGCCAACCACAATCCGCGCCAGTGGAAGGCCGCCGCTTCGGGCGCCTGGCATCTCAAGGGCGAAGGTCCGCCGACCACCGGCCTGTTCTGAGCGCAGCCGGCCTTGCGCCTTGCGCGCATAAGCAGACTCGAATCCCTTCTATCGCCGCGCCCCGATCGGCCGAACAATCCAGGCCTTCGCGCTCCTACCTCGTCCCCGCCATGACCCACTCTTCGACGCTCGACCTTGCCCGGCCGATCCCACCGGCTGCTTCCGATCCTTCGCCTCCGGCGGCCGTCTTCCGCATCGCGCCGCTGCAGGCCGCGCTCGGCGCCCAGGTGACGGGCCTCGACGCCACGCGCCCCTTGCCCGCGAGCCAGGTGCTGGCGCTCAAGCAGGCGCTGCTCGAACACCACGTGCTGGTCATCAAGGACCAGCAGCTCGAGGACGACGCCTTCGCCCGGCTCGCGAGCTATTTCGGCAGCGTGTTCCATCCGCCGGCCAACGTGCCCGTGCTGGGGTCCGATCCCTATGGGGGCAACACGCCGGACATCGTGCACGTGTCCAACCTGGCCGGCGGCGTGCTGGGCCACGACGAGCTCTCGGCCCATGCCGACCACCACTGGACGCCCACGCCCTCCTCCGGCTCGCTGCTCTATGCGGTCGAGGTTCCCTCGGTCGGCGGCGACACCACCTGGTACAACCTGGCGCGGGCCTACGACGAGCTCGACGCCGGGACGCGGCGCGAGATCGAAGGGTTGCAGCTGATCACCTACAACCCCTTCCTGCGCAAGCTCAAGCCGCTCGCGGCGGGCTTCCCGCTCTACCGCACGCCGGACATCGAGCCACTTTCCCCATTCGAGGTGCATCCGCTGGTGCGCACCCATCCGGACAGCGGCCGACGCATCCTGCACCTGGGCGCGCGCACCGAGGTCGAGATCGTCGGCGTCGAGCCGCAGTACGGCGCGGCGCTGATCGCCCGCCTGCGCGAGCACCTGCTGCAGCCGCGCCACGCCTACACGCATCGCTGGTCGGTGGGCGACATCGTGTACTGGGACAACCAGGCCACGCTGCACGCCCGCAATGCCTTCGACAACGGGGAGCGCCGCTTGCTCAAGCGCATCAGCCTCGCCGGCAGCCGGCCCTTCTGACACCTCCTCTGTATGACCCTGAACCTTCCCGCCGCACTCGACCATCCCTGGGGCGCACCGCCCACGAGTCGCTATGAAGCGCTCGCCGAACGCTTCCGACCTGTGTTCGCGCGCATCCGCGCGGGCGCCGTCGAGCGCGACCTCGCCCACCGGCTGCCGCGCGAGGAGATCGGCTGGCTCAGAGAGGCCGGCTTCACCCGGCTGCGGCTGCCCACCGCGTTCGGCGGGGCGGACGCCAGCCTGCCCGAGCTGTTCGCGCTCTTCATCGAACTCGGCGCGGCCGACACCAACGTCGTGAACGCCCTGCGGGCGCACTTCGGCTTCACCGAAGACCTGCTGCTCGCTGCGGACTCGCCCTGGCGCGCCCAGTGGCTCGACCGGCTGTCGAACGGCGACTTGCTGGGCTCCGGCTTCTCCGAATCGGGCGACGCCAAGGTCAGCGCCTTCTCGACCCGGCTGCGCCGCACCGACGCCGGCTGGCGCCTGTCGGGGCGCAAGTTCTACACCACCGGATCGCTGTTCGCCGATTGGATCAACACGGTCGCCGACGACGACGAAGGCACGCCGGTGATGGTCGCGGTGCCACGCAGTGCCGCCGGCGTGGCGGTGCTGGACGACTGGGACGGCTTCGGCCAAGCGCTCACCGCCAGCGGCACGGCGCAGTTCGACGACGTCGCCATCGACCCGCAGTGGATCAATCCGAACACCGTTCGATTTCCCTATGCCGCGGCCTACTACCAGATGGTGCACCTGGCCTCGCTGGCGGGCATCGGACGGGCGCTGGCCGAGGACCTGGCCGAACGCGTGCGCCAGCGCGACCGCACCTACAGCCACGGCAACGCGGCCCGCGTCGCCGACGACCCGCAGATCCTGCAGGTGGTCGGCCGCGTGCGCGGTGCGGCCTACGGTGCCGGCGCCATCGTGCTGCAGGCCGCGGCGGCGCTGCAGCGCGCGCACGACGCCCATCTCGACCCGCAGGCCGCCGAGCCGGCACGCGCCGCCGCCGCACTCTCCGCCCATGTCGAGGTCGACCAGGCCGTCTCGGTGGTCACCAGCCTGGTGCTGGACGCGAGCACCGTGCTGTTCGACGCGCTGGGCGCATCGGCCACCCTGCGCACCCACGGGCTCGACCGCTACTGGCGCAACGCGCGCACCATCTCCTCGCACAACCCGCGCATCTACCGCGAGCGCCAGGCCGGCGCCTTCGCGGTGAACGGCGCGCCGCCGCCGACCTTCTACCGCGTCGGCACCGCCTGAGGTCCAGACCATGACTTACCCACGCACCCGCTCCCCGCGCGGCGTCCCCCGCCTCGGCGGCCTGCTGCTGTCCCTGCTGCTGGCGGGCGCCGCCCACGCCGCCGACCTGAGCGTCGGCTTCATGCCGGGGCCCTACCGCGACGCCTTCGCCAAAGGCATCGAGCCGCTGCTCAAGAAGCAGGGCTACACCATCCGGTACGTCGAGTTCAGCCAGGGCGTCCAGCCCAACGACGCGGTCGAGCGCGGCCAGATCGACGCCAACATCTTCCAGCACACGCTCTACCTGAACGCCACCAACAAGCAGCAGGGCTTCGACCTGGTGCCGGTGGTGCAGGTGCCGACGCCGCCGATGGGCCTGTACTCGCAGCGCCACAAGACGCTCGACGCGGTGCCGGACGGCGCCACCGTGACCCTGCCGGCCGATCCGGTGAATGCCGCGCGCGCCTTGAACATCCTCGCCGCCATCGGCTGGATCGAACTCAAGCCGGGCGTGAGCCCGCTCAGCGTGTCGGAGCGCGACATCGTCGCCAACCGCAAGCGGCTGCGCCTGGTGCCGCTCGACGCCGCACAGGCGCCGCGCTCGCTGAGCGATGCCGACCTCGCCGCGGTGCAGGGCAATTTCGCCGTGGCATCGGGGCTCAAGCTCACCGATGCGCTCAAGCAGGAAGACATGACGCTGCCCTACGTGAACGTGGTGGCCGTCAAGCGCGGCAACGAGAACGCGCAGTTCGCCAAGGACATCGCCCTCGCCTACCAGTCGGCCGAGTTCCAGCAGGTCTTCAAGGCCAACCCGGCCTGGGCCGGCTACCGGCTGCCCGACTACTTCTCGAAGTAGCGCCACCGATTCCCAAGGGTTCACCGAGCCATGACCGCCGCCGTGCCGCGCCGCCTGCACCTGAACGTCAACATCCTGCACTCGGGCTTCCTGCCGTCGGCCTGGCGGCCGGCGGGCAGCGACCCGCGGGCCTTCATCGACGTGCGGCACTACATCCGCGTGGCGCAGATCGCCGAGGCGGGCAAGCTCGACGCCGTGTTCCTGGCCGACAACGCCGCCATCGTCGACCAGATCCATTTCCGGCCGATCACGGCCTTGGAGCCGACCGTGCTGCTGGCCAGCGTGGCGGCGGCGACCCGCCACATCGGGCTGATCGCGACCGCCTCCACCAGCTACAACGAGCCCTACAACATCGCCCGGCGCTTCGCCACGCTGGACCACGTGAGCGGCGGACGCGCGGGCTGGAACGTGGTCACCACCGCCGACCTGCCATCGGCGCGCAATTTCGGCCGCGACGCGGTACCCGACCATGCGCGGCGCTATGGCCGCGCCGCCGAGTTCACCGCCATCGTCAAGTCGCTCTGGAACAGCTGGGAGGACGACGCCTTCATCGGCGACCAGGCCGCGGGCCGCTTCGTCGACGACGCCAAGGTGCAGCCGATCGCCCACCACGGCGAGTTCTTCTCGGTCCAGGGGCCGCTCAACCTGCCGCGCACGCCGCAGGGCCACCCGGTGCTGGTGCAGGCCGGCGGTTCCGGCGACGGCCGCGCGCTGGCGGCGCGCCATGCCGAAGCGGTGTTCTCGGCCTCGCAGTCCTTCGAGGAAGCGCTGGCCTATGCGCGCGACCTCAAGTCCCGTGCCGCGGCGCTGGGCCGCGGCCCCGAGGCCTTGCGCGTGCTGCCGGGCCTGACCACCATCATCGGCGACACCGAGGCGGCGGCGCGCCGCCGTCGCGACGAGCTGGTCGACCTGATCCCCTGGGACTACAGCCTGACCAGGCTGGCCGGGATCCTGGGCATCACGCCCGACCGGCTCCAGCTCGACCAGCGGCTGCCCGAGAACCTGTCGCTGCCCGGCGGCGGCAACGGCAACCACACCTTCTTCCATGCCACGCTCGCGACCGCGCGGCGGCTCGACCTCACGACGCGCGAGCTGATCCGGGAACTGGCGGGCGGCGGCGGGCACCGGGTGATCGTCGGCACGCCGGAACAGATCGCCGACGACATCGAGCGCTGGTTCCGAGCCGGCGCCGCCGACGGCTTCAACCTGATGCCGGACGTGCTGCCGGACGGCCTCCAGGCCTTCGTCGACGGTGTGGTGCCGCTGCTCCAGCGGCGCGGCATCTTTCGCACCGCGTACGAAGGCGAGACCCTGCGCGACCACTTCGGCCTGCCGCGTCCGGCGGGCCGCAGCGCCGAGCGCGCCGCCGCCTGACACATTTCAGATGTTGGCCACGCCGCCGTCGACCAGCAGTTCGGTGCCGACCACGAACGACGATTCGTCCGAGGCCAGGAAGACGGCGGCCTTCGCCACTTCGATCGGCGCTCCGAAGCGCTTCAGCGGCACCAGCTTGAGGATCTCTTCGTTCAAGTCGGACAACTCGCGCGCCGGCAGCCCGAGCTTCTGCAGCGCCGACGTCTGCGTCGGTCCCGGGCTCAGGCCGTTCACCCGGATGCCGCGCCCGAGCCATTCGCCGGACAGCGTGCGCGCCAGCGACAACAGCCCCGACTTGCTCGCGGCATAGGCGCTGCTCTGGGGCAGGCCGATGTGGGCGCTGACCGAGCCGCAGAGGATCACCGACGACGGATTGGAGAACAGCGGCAGCAGCGACTGCAGCAGGAAGAAGGGTCCTTTCAGATTGGTCGCCATCAGGCGGTCGAAGGTGGCCTCGTCCCAGTCCTGCATCGGCCGATGGGTGACGTCGGCGGCATTCAGGTAGGCCACGTCGAGCCGGGGCCAGCGGGCGGCGAGCGAGGCGGCCAATGCCCGCTGGGCGGCCGGATCGCCCGCGTCGCTGCGCAGGCACAGGACGTCGCTGCCGAGCGCGCGTCCGGCAGCGTCCAGGCCCGCCTGGCTGCGCGCGGTGATGGCCACCGTGGCGCCCTCCGCCAGGAACTGGCGCGCGGTCTCCAGCCCGATGCCCTCGGTCGCGCCCGTGACCAGTGCGTACTTCCCCGTCAATCGTCGTGTCATGCGTTGTCATTCCAGATGCGTGTTGAATGCGCAGTGTCACTCTATTAGTATCCAAAAGGAAGTAGGCACCGTTTGGATACTAAGGAGGCACGACCACACCATGGATTCCCGAAGCGACAGTCCGGACAAGGCCATCGAGCCCTGCCCGATGGTTCAGTTCGTCGGCCTGATCTCCGGCAAGTGGGCCATCCCGATCCTGTACCGGCTGATCGTGATCGAAGGCCCGGTCCGCTTCGGCGACCTGCAGCGCGCGGTCGCGCCCATCACCCAGAAGGAACTGACGCGGCAGCTGCGCCTCTTCGAGGCCCGGGGCCTGGTGCGGCGCAAGGTCTACGCGGAGGTGCCTCCGCGCGTGGAGTACAGGGTGACGGCGCTCGGGAAGACGCTGCGGCCGCCGCTGGACGCGCTGGCCTTGTGGATGCGGCGGCATCAGTCCGCGCTGACGCCTGCGGACTGAAGCGAAGCGCCGCCGCCGGAGCTAGTCGTCGGCCGCGTGGCCGGTCATCTCGAGCATCGTCTCCACGAAGGCATCGAGCGAAGGCAAGGCCGGCACCTCGTCGCCCTCTTCGCCCGGCGCGAGATCGGCAGCCGACCCGGACAGCACCAGCGCATCCAGATCGGGGCTTTCACCGGCGTCGAGCGCGTACGCATGGCCGGCAGGAATCGCCAGCCATTCACCCGCCTCGCAGAGCACGCCGGCATAGCCGCTGTCGGTTCGAAGGTAGACCAGCAGCGTGCCTTCCAGCACCCCCAGCACCACCACCCCGCCGCGGGCGCGCAGCCGGCGCCAGTCGCGGCGGCGCTCCGCCCAGGCGGATGTTTCAGGCGAGAGGCGAATTCGATCGAGCGCTCGGGTATCGAAGCGCTCGCGCAACTGCCGGAACTCGACCTCGCCGCTCTGCAGCGACTCCACCCCGGTCCGGCGGTCCCACGTCAGGCCCAGCGCATGCAGGCCTTCCCGCACGAGGCCGTCGCACACACGGGTCTGTGCCCATCGGGCCTCTTCATCGAAGGTGGCAAGAACACCCATGGCTGCCGCGCCCTCCAGTCAGAGAATCTGCGCAACCTCGTCGAACGGCAGCCGGGGCCCCCGCGGGAAGGTGCCCGACGGATCGGCGACGCCCAGGTTGACGAGAAAATTGGTGCGCCAGCGGCCGTCCGGGAAGAAGGTCTTGTCGACCAGGTCGGCGTTGAAGCCGGACTGCGGGCCGGCATCGAGTCCCAGTGCCCGGGCCGCCAGCACCAGGTAGGCGCCCTGCAGGCTGCCGTTGCGAAAGGCCGTCGCCTGGGCAGCGTCGGCGTTGCCCTCGAAGATCGGCTTGGCGTCGTAGGCCGGGAACTGGTGCGGCAGATGGTCGTAGAAGCGCGTGTCGTGCGCGACGATCACGGTCACCGCCGCGGCCAGCGTCTGCGCGGTGTTGCCCGCCGACAGCGCCGGCCGAAGGCGTTCCTTGGCCTCGGTGCTGCGCACGAACACGAAGCGCGCGGGCTGCGCGTTGAATGCGGTCGGGCCCCATTTCACGAGATCGTAGAGGGCTCGCAAGGTCTGGTCGGTCACCGGCACCGGCTTGAAGGCATGCACGGTGCGTGCCTGGCGAAACAGCTGGTCGAGTGCGGCGTCCGGAATGGCTTGGAGTGTGGTCATCGCAAGAGGGAGTGGAAGGGTCGAGACAACGCGCCCGTCAGATGGCCCAGCGCAGACCCTGCGTCAAGGCGTCCTCCAGCCGGGCCTCGTTGGCTGCCGCTTCGGCGACGGCCGCCCGCATGCGCCGCAAGGTCCGGATCGGGACATGGCCGCGCGGCACCCGCCGGGCCAACGCAAGCGGCGAGGCCGGTGCGATGTTCCAGGCCGACGCCGTTTGCGCGATCACGCGACGGGCGTGCCCGGCGGGGGCCAAGTCGGCAGTGCGTGTCATCGGCAGCGTGATGTCGGTCATGGTCGATAAAAAAAGGGCCCGAAGACCCGTGAACGTCGCACGGAGGCGACGAGGAGACAACCTGTCTTCGATTGCGGAGAGAACACCTTGACGATAGCGGCGGCGAGCACGGTTGCCAACGACGGATATCGGATATCCATAGACGTCGGCAGCTTTGTCCGTTGCGCCGGCGCGGAGACCGTCAGGCGTAGTCGGTCGACGGCTTCTCCCACAGGTTGACCCCGCCTTCGACCGCATGGCGATCGATCTCGGCCAGCTCGTCGGCGGTGAATGCCGGGCCCCGCAGCGCCGCGACGTTGTCGACGATCTGTTCCGGCCGGCTGGCGCCGATCAGCGCCGAGCTCACGCGCGGGTCCCTCAAGGTCCAGGCCAGGGCGAGCTGGGCCAGCGTCTGCCCGCGCCGCTGGGCGATGACGTTCAACGCGCGCGCCCGCGCCACATTGGCCTCGGACAGATGCTCCGGCTTGAGCGAGCCGCCGCCGGGACGATGGACGCGCGCATCGGCGGGCACGCCGTCGAGGTACTTGTCGGTCAGCAGGCCTTGCGCCAGTGGGGTGAATGCGATCACGCCCGCACCCAGTTCGTCGGTCGCTGCCAGCAGGTCCTTCTCGGCCCAGCGGTTCAGCAGGTTGTAGGCCGGCTGGTGGATCAGCAGCGGCACCTTCCATGCGCGCAACAGCGCAGCGATCTCGCGCGTCTTGCCCGCGGAGTACGAGGAGATGCCGATGTAGAGGGCCTTGCCCTGGCGCACCGCCTGCGCCAGCGCGCCGGCCGTCTCCTCCAGCGGTGTCTCGGGATCGAAGCGGTGCGAGTAGAAGATGTCGACGTGGTCGACGCCCAGTCGCTGCAGGCTCTGGTCGAGGCTGTTCAGCACATGCTTGCGGGAGCCGCCGCCCTTGCCGTACGGCCCGGGCCACATGTCCCATCCCGCCTTGGTCGAGATCACCAGTTCGTCGCGATGCGACTTGAAGTCCTCGCGCAGCAGACGCCCGAAATTGCGCTCGGCGCTGCCGTAGGGCGGGCCGTAGTTGTTCGCCAGGTCGAAGTGGGTGATGCCGTGGTCGAAGGCGGTACGCAGCAGCCGGCGCTGGAGTTCCAGGGGCGTGCTGTCGCCGAAGTTGTGCCACAGCCCGAGCGAGATGGCCGGCAGCACGAGGCCGCTGCGACCGACCCGGCGGTAGGGCATGTCGTCGTAGCGCGTGGGGGATGCAAGGTAGGTCATGCGAGGAGTCGAAGGAAAGGAACGATCGATTGTGCAAGCTTCCTTCGCGCCTTGCTCGCTGCCGGCCGCAGCGATCGAGCACCGCGGCGCGAAGTGATCGAGAATGAGCGCCCCATGGCCTCACGGACAGTGCTTGAATGGCTCCGAACTGCTCCCCGAACACCGATCGCCATTCCCGCAACGCCGCCATCGCGCTCGGCCTCTCGCTGCCCGGGGACACCGTGCTGTACCTGCTGCTGCCCATGTATGCGGCGCAGTTCGGGATCACGCTGGCCGAGGCCGGCATGCTGCTGGCGGCCAACCGGCTGGTCCGCATCGCGGGCTATGGTTGGGTGGCGCGTTTCTATGCGCGGCACGGCGACCGGCCGACCTGCACCCTCGCCGTCGTCGCGGCCGCCTTCTGCGCCCTCGGCTACGCGACGCTGTCGGGCTTCTGGGCACTGCTGCCGTTGCGGCTGCTGTGGGGCTTGTGCTTCGCGGCGCTGAATCTCTCGACCCAGGCGCTGGCGACCGCCGACCCGATCGGTGCCGCGCGGCGCAGCGGACGCTCGCGCGCCTTCATCGCGATGGGGCCGGTGCTGGCGCTGCCGCTCGGCGCCGTGCTGGCCCAATGGATCGGACCACGCGCGATCTTCTTCGCACTGGCCGCCGTGTCCCTGCTCGGGCTGTGGGCCACGCGAAGCCTGCCGGCACTCCCGCATCCGCGTGCACCGGCCACCGGCCGACGCATCCGGTGGCCGACGCCGCTCGACTTCTGGTCGTTCATGGAGGGGTTCACGCTCGACGGCCTGTTCATCATCGGCCTGGCCTACCTGGGCAAGGACCTGCTGCCCGGCAGCGCGGTGGTGGTCGCGGGCGTGCTGATGGCCACGCGCTATCTGGCCGAGATCCTGCTCGGTCCGGCCGGCGGCCATCTCGCCGAACGCGTCGGCGCCGAACGGCTGCTGGTGGTGCTGTCCCTGGTGACCGCGCTGGCGCTGGTCGGCTTCGGACTCGGCTGGCTGTGGAGCTGCGCGGCGTTGATCGTGGTGCTGCGCGCGCTGCAACTGCCGCTGCTGCCGCCGATCGTGGCGCGGCGCACGCCCGGACCGCAGCGCGTGCAGGCGCTCGCCGCGCGTTCGGTGTGGCGCGACATCGGCGCCGGCACCGGGCCTTTGCTGGCAGGCCTGCTGCTCCCGCTCGTCGCGCCGGTATGGATCTATGCACCGGCCGCGCTGCTGCTGGCGCTGGCCGCCTGGGCCTGCCGCGACGGGCGGCGGGAAGGCGCGGGTCCTCGCGACCTCACCAGTGCGGATGAACCGGCTCGAAGATCGGCCGCCACAGATAACGCCTGACGATCTGCCAGTAGCCGCGGTAGTAGAAGTGGCCATTGGCCTCCAGCACCGCAGTCCGGTTGCGGCGAAAGTGGCCGGGTATCTCGTACCACGGCATCGTCGGGCAACGGTGATGCACATGGTGCAGGTTGTTGTTGAGAAACAGCAGCCCGAAGACGCCGTTCGACTCGACGATGGCCACCCGCTCGTGCGGCGAATCGTCCCAGCGGTGTTCGGTGAAGGAACGCAGGGCGCCCAGCATCATGCCCGGGTAGACGAAGCAGAGCAGGTAGCGGCCCAGGCCCATGTCCGATACCGACATCACGAACCAGAGGATCGGCGCCACGCTCACCGCGTGCACAAGCCAGATGCCGAGGTGGGAGAAGTCGCCAGCCACGCATCGGCGCAGTTCCGATCGCATCAGGTCGCCCAGGCAGAGCCAGGGCCCGACGATCAGCCGGAAGGCCAGGGTCTGGTTGGCGGCGATGACCGCCCGGCGCAGCGCTCCGTAGCCGGCCCACGCTGCGGCGGAGTGGTAGACGCTCTCCGAATCCTTCTGCGGATGGGTGAGATGGAAGTTGACGTGATGCACGCTGTGGCTGCGATGGAAGAGCGGATACGGCAGCCACAGGCTGAGCGGCGGCCAGACCAGGGCCCATCGAAGGCGCCGCGGAATCCGGCGCAGCGCATGGATCGCCTCGTGCTGCAGCGAGGCGTGCAACTGGGCGACGCAGCCACCCACCACGAACAGGACGCCGGTGGGGATGGCGGCATGCCAGTACACCAGCGCCGCCCAGGCCACGTAGACCCCCACGGCCAGCACCAGGGTCGGCGCTTCGCAGCGCTGCCACCAGCGCGCGGCGCCCCTGACATCCGAGGAGAGGGTGCGAGCGAGCGTGGTCATGCGGGCAGGTCGGGCGGCGATGGACGGCCGATCTTGGGGCCATTCGACGCCTTGGCTTGCTCCCATTGCGCATGAGCAAATGCGCCCAGCCTGCTTGGCCGCGGCCGCCATGTGGAGTAGCTTCGCGTGGCCATGCCCTCCTCCTCCTCGCCCTCGTCGATCACGGCCCCGGCGCTCCATGCCCTGCTGCTCGGCGACCAGGAACTCGCGCTGCTCGACGTGCGGGAGGCGCGTGCCTTCGTCAGCGGTCACCTGAATCTCGCGCGGCTCGCGCCGCTGTCCTCGCTGGGGCTCGAGGTCCAGGCGTTGGTTCCACGCCTGGGCACACCGGTGGTGCTGGTCGACGCGGGTGACCCGCAGGGTCCGGCACCGCGTGCCGCGACGCTGCTGGCCCGCCTCGGCTACACGGATGTGCGCGTGCTGGCCGGCGGAACGGTGGCCTGGCAGGCGGCAGGCCTGGCGCTGATCGACGGCTACGCCACCCTGGTCAAGGCCTTCGGTGGCCAGGTGCTGGCGCGCCACGCGACGCCGACCCTCCCTGGCGCCGCCTTGCGGGCCCTGCGCGAAGCCGGCCGTGCGGCGACCCTGGTCGATGCGCGGCCGGCCGACGAATACGCCTTCCTGTCGCTGCCCGGTGGCCACAACCACGCCGGCACCGAACTCGCACTGCGCCAGTGGCCCACCGAAGGGCAAGGCGGACCCTGGCTGGTCCACTGCTTCAGCCGCACCCGCGGCATCATCGGCAGCACCACCTTGCGGCTGCTCGGTCACGCCGATGTGCACTTCCTGGAAGACGGCGTGATGCAGTGGGCACTGGACGGCGCGCCGGTGCTGAGCGACGCGCAGCCCGCTGCCGATCTGCCCATCGCGCCCGACGAGGAACTGCGACGTCGCGCCGAAGCGCTGATCGAGCGCCATGAACTGCCCTCGCTGCCGCCGGACGCACTGCCGCGGTTGCGTTCGGAGAGCGATCGGACGCTTTACCTGTTCGACCTGCGGCCGGGCGCCCAAGCCGCGCCCGGCATCCGCAGCGTCGCCGGCGGTCAACTGCTGATGCATTTCGAAAGCCTGATCGGCACCCGCGGGGCCCGCATCGTGCTGCTGGACGATGCGCACCGCCTGCGCGCGGCCGTCACCGCCTTCTGGCTGCGCCAGCTCAACCAGTGCGAGGTGTGGATCCTCGATGGCGATCCGCCTGCCTCGTGGACCGCAAGCGCCGCATCGACCGCCACGTTCGACGCCATCGCGGCAGCCGCCGGCGCAGGTCTGGCGCCCGACGACGTGGCCGCGCTGCGGGCCTCCGAGCCGGCCCGCGTGCGGGTGGTCGACGTGGGTCCCAGTGCTGATTTCGAACGCGTGCACCTGCCGGGCGCAGACTTCCTGCTGCCCCACACGCTGGCACCGTTGGACGCATTGCTGGACGCCGGGCTGCGCATCGTCTTCACGTCACCGGACGGTCATGCGGCCCGATGGGTCGCGGCCCAGGCCCGCGAACGCTGGCCCGATCGCCCGTTCGACTGGCTGCGCGGAGGCACTGCGGCATGGCAGGCCGCCGGCTGGCCAACCACGCAGGACTGGGCGCCGGCGCAACGGCTGACGCCGTTCGAGGACGACTGGGGCTCGGTGATGCGGGTGTCGGCCTTGCATCGCGACCGCGCATGGACCGACTACCTGAGGTGGGAGCGCGGCCTCAGCGCCAGGGTCGCGCAAGACCCCACGGTCCGGTTCCGGCTGTTCTGAGCGCGCTCGGCGGCTCAGATCATTCGCTTATTCGGATTCAACGATTCGGTCGTTCGAGATCCGCTGCATGGCCCGCAGAATCGGCCGCCGAATCCCGACCGACGACTTCCCTACCTCCAGGAGATCCCTCGATGAGCCACGACACCGCTTCATCCCTCGACACCAGCATCGGCGACCTGCGCATCCGGCGCGTGGCGGGCCACATCGGCGGCGAGGTGCAGGACATCGCGCTGCGTGCCGACCTGCCCGCCGACGTCGTCGAGCAGCTGAACGCCGCGCTGGTGAAGCACAAGGTGTTGTTCTTCCGAGGCCAGGGCCATCTGGACGACAACGAGCACCAGGCCTTCGGCGCCCGCTTCGGGCGCACCGTCGCGCATCCCACGGTGCCGTCGCCCCAGGGCACGAAGCTGTTCGAACTCGACGCCTCCAAGGGCGGCGGGCGGGCCGACTCCTGGCACACCGACGTGACCTTCGTCGATGCCTTTCCGAAGATCTCGATCCTGCGCGCGGTCCGGATCCCGGCCTATGGCGGCGACACCGTCTGGGCCAACACGGCCCTGGCCTACGAGCGCCTGCCGGCCCACCTCAAGCAGCTCGCCGACCAGCTCTGGGCCGTGCACAGCAACGACTACGACTACGGCGCCGATCGCGTGGTGGTCGAGGCCGAACGCCTGACCCACCACCGCAAGGTGTTCGTCTCGGCGGTCTACGAGGCCGAGCATCCGGTGGTGCACGTGCACCCGGTGTCGGGCGAGCGTTCGCTGCTGCTCGGCCATTTCGTCAAGAAGCTGGTCGGCCTGTCGAGCGCGGAATCGGCCCGCATCTTCGAGATCCTGCAGAACCGCGTGACGCGGCTCGAGAACACCGTGCGCTGGAGCTGGCAGCAGGACGACGTCGCGATCTGGGACAACCGCGCGACCCAGCATTTCGCGATCAACGACTACGGCAACCAGCCGCGCCTGGTGCGCCGCGTCACGGTGCACGGCGAGACCGCGGTCTCGATCGATGGCCAGCGCAGCCGCACCCGCAGCCGGCCCGAAGCCACCAACGACGCGCGCATCGACGAAGTCATTTCCGCCACCGCCTGAACCTGCAACCTGTCATGACCCAAGAACTCCCGACTTTCGACCGCCGCCGCCGCGGCCTGCTGCAGGCCGGTGCCGCACTCGGCGCCGGCGCGCTGCTGCTGCCGCGCCTGGCCGCCGCCCAGGGTGGCGCGAAGAAATTCGCCGGCGTGACGCTCAACGTCTCGACCTTCAGCGCCGCCTACCCCACGCTGCTGCAGCGCTGGCTGCCCGAGTTCGAGGCCGCCACCGGCGCCAAGGTGAACTTCGATGCGCCGTCCTTCCCGGTCTACAACCAGCGCGCCGACCTCGAGCTGTCGACCAAGGGCTCGGCCTACGACGTCGTCAACGTCACCTTCATCTACTCGAGCCGCTGGATCAACTCGGGCTGGCTGACGCCGCTCGACGACTTCATCCGCAACCCCAACCTGACCGCCGCCGACTGGGACGTCAACGACTTCCTGGCCGGTGCCCGCGCGCCCGAGACCGGCCGCGACGGCAAGCTCTACGGCATTCCCTGGACCGCCGAGGCCCTGCTCACCGCCTCGTCGCGCTTCGACCTGGTCGAGAAAGCCGGCCTGGGCTTTCCCGACACCACCGACGACCTCGTCAAGGTGCTGCGCGCGGTCAACAGGAAGGAGCGCGTGGCCGGTTTCGTCGCCGACAACCACTACGGCTGGACCTTCGTGCCCTACCTGCATGCCTTCGGCGGCGACGTCTTCCGCAAGGCGCCCGACGACCTGTTCCCGACGCTGGACACGCCCGAGGCGATCGCCGCCGGCGAGTACTACGCCAACCTGCTGAAGGAATTCGGCCCCGACGGAGCGATCACCTACCAGCCGGACCAGGTCACGCAGGCGCTCAAGCTGGGCCGGGTCAACTTCACCGATGCCGGCCAGCTGCACCTCGCGCAACTGGGCGACCCGGCCACCAGCAAGACGATCAAGACCGTGAAGTTCGGCCTGGTGCCCAAGGGCCCGGCGGGCCGGTTCCCGGGCACTGCCGTGCACGGCCTCGGCATTCCGGCCGGCTCGAAGAACAAGGAGGCCGCCTGGGCCTTCATCCAGTGGGCGCTGAGCAAGCAGACCACGGGCCGCGCCGTGGCCGCGGGCTACGGGTCGCCGGCGCGGCGCTCCGACATCGACTCGGCGGCCTTCCGCGAGAAGCAGGTCATCAACGGCAGCGACCTCGCGAAGCTGTCGCTCGACTCGATCGAGCTCGCCGCCAAGACCGGCCACATGAAGTACCGCACGGTGTCGGTCTATCCGCAGGTCGACCAGCAGCTCAACAAGGCCATCGAGCTGATCGCCAGCGGGCAGCTGTCGGCCAAGCAGGCCTTCCAGCAGGCGCAGGCCAACACCATCGCGGAACTCAAGCGTTCGGGCGCCAAGCTGTGAGGGCCTGAACGATGGCGCACGCACTCTCCGCGGCCGGCTGGCAGGGCGAGCGGCGGCGGGCCTTCCTGGCCGGGCTGTCGCCCGCGCTGGCGGTGCTGCTGCTGATCACCCTGGTGCCGGCGGCCGCCTTGCTGGTGGCCAGCTTCACGCCGCTGCAGCTCACCGATCCCGCCGGCACCTTCCGCTTCGACGATCCGCTGGTCAACTACCGGCAGCTGCTGCACGACGGCCGCTTCCTTGCATCGATCGCCGTGCAGCTGAAGCTGTCGGTGTCGAGCGTGGTCCTGCAGCTGGCCGCGGGCCTGGGCCTGGCGCTGCTGCTGAACGGCAAGTCGCGCGTGCTCGAAGGCGCCAGGACGGTGTTCCTGATCCCGATGGTGCTGCCGCCGATCGTGGTCGCGCTGATCTGGAAGATCATGTACACGCCCGACATCAGTCCGCTCCACCGCGGCCTCGAAGCGCTGGGCTGGCCGGTCCGCTCGCTGATCGCCAACCCGGACACGGCGCTGTGGGCCATCTCGCTGGCCGACACCTGGCAGTGGTTCCCGTTCACCATGCTGATGGTGCTGGCCTCGCTGCAGATGATCCCGGACGATCCCATCGAGGCGGCCACGCTCGAAGGCGCCAATCGCTGGCAACTGTTCCGCCATATCGTGCTGCCGTACATCCGCCCGGTGCTGGTGGTGTGCGCGCTGTTTCGCCTGATCGACAGCTTCAAGGCCTTCCCGCTGATCTACGTGCTGACCAACGGCGGCCCGGGCAGCGTCACCGAGGTCACGAACTTCTACGGCTTCATCCAGGCCTTCAACTTCTCCTACTGGGGCTATGCGAGCGCCATCGCGACCGTGATGCTGGTGGGTGTCTTCCTCTTGAGCTGGCTGGTCGGCAAGCTGGGCTGGAGCGACCATGACAAGCGCTAGCGGCACCTGGCGCGCCGACGAGATCGCGCTCGGCCACGACGAAGGCATCGCCGCGCGCCCTGCGCGCACCGCACGGCCTCGATCCTGGCTCTCGCGCCATGGGCGCGCACTCGCGGTGGCGCTGCTGCTGCTGGCCGTGCTGTCGCCCTTCCTGTGGCTGGTGCAACTGGCCTTCCGGCCGGCGGCCGACATCTTCGAGGACAGCCTGCTGTTCACGCCGACGCTGGACGGCTTCCTCAGCCTGCTGCAGGGCAACTTCCCGAAGTCCTTCGGCAACAGCCTGCTGGTCAGCACGCTGTCGACCGGCTTCTCGCTCGTGATCGGCGTGCCGGCGGCCTACGCGCTGACGCGCTGGAACTTCAAGGGCCGCGACCGCATCGCGCTGTGGATCCTGGTGACCCGCATGGCGCCGCCGATCGCCTTCACGATTCCCTTCTTCCTGGCCTACCAGTACCTCGGCCTGCAGGACACCGTGGTCGGTCTCGCGATCGTCTACCTGACCTTCAACCTGGCGATCGTGATCTGGCTGATGCAGACCTTCTTCGAGGCGGTGCCCGCGACCCTGGAGGAAGCCGCCTGGATCGACGGCTGCGGCATCTGGCAAGCCTTCTGGCGGGTGTCGCTGCCGCTCACCGCTCCCGGGCTCGCGGCCACCGCGGTGCTGTGCTTCATCTTCTCGTGGAACGACTTCTTCTACGCGCTGATCCTGACCCGCACCAACGCGATCACGGCGCCGGTGGCGATCGTCAATTTCCTGCAGTACGAAGGCTGGGAGTGGACCAAGATCGCCGCCAGCGGCACGCTCGTGATGCTGCCCGTCGTGGTCTTCACCGTGCTGGTCCGCAAGTACCTGGTGCGCGGCCTCACGGCCGGCGGCGTCAAGGACTGACCCCTTCCCTTTCCGAACTCTTCATGGCCTCCATCACCATCCGCCAACTCGCCAAGAATTTCGGGCCTGCGCCCGTCATCCGCGGCATCGACATCGACATCCGCGACGGCGAGTTCGTCGCCCTGGTCGGCCCTTCCGGCTGCGGCAAGTCCACACTGCTGCGCATGATCGCCGGCCTCGAGAGCATCGACGCGGGCGAGATCCTGCTGGGCGAGCGGCGCATCAACGACGTGGCGCCGCGCGACCGGGACGTCGCGATGGTGTTCCAGAACTACGCGCTGTATCCGCACATGACGGTCGGGCAGAACCTGGGTTTCGGCCTGACGATCCAGGGCTTGAAGCCCGCCGACATCGCCCGCCGCGTGCGGCAGGCGGCCGAGACGCTGGGCCTCGGCGAGCTGCTCGATCGCCGGCCGCGCCAGCTCTCGGGCGGCCAGCGCCAGCGCGTCGCCATGGGCCGCGCCATCGTGCGGCAGCCCCAGGCCTTCCTGTTCGACGAGCCGCTGTCGAATCTCGACGCCAAGCTGCGGGTGCAGATGCGCACCGAGATCAAGGCCCTGCACCAGCGCCTGGGCACGACCACGGTCTACGTGACCCACGATCAGGTCGAGGCGATGACCATGGCCGACCGCATCGTGGTGCTGAAGGACGGCTTGATCGAGCAGGTCGGCGCACCGCTCGAACTCTACGACCGGCCCCGCAATGCCTTCGTGGCGGGCTTCATCGGTTCGCCGGCGATGAACTTCATCCCGGGGCGCCTGCAGCTCGACGGCGCGCCGTCGGTCCTGACGGACGATGGCCTGCGGCTGCCGTTGGCGTCGGCAGCCCGCGGCGCGCACGGCGATCGCGTGCTCTACGGCACGCGCCCCGAACATTTCACGATCGACCCGAGCCGCGGACTTTCCGCCGACGTGATCGTGGTCGAGCCCACCGGCGCCGAGACCCAGGTCGCGCTTCGCCTGGCCGGCCAGACCGTCATGGCGGCCTTCCGCGACCGGATCGGCGCCCGCCCGGGCGACCGACTGGCGCTCTGGCCGGTGGCCGGCGAGGCGCACCTGTTCGACGCGGCCGGCGGCCAGCGGCTCAACTGACCCGAAGGTCCCGCAAACCTGTTTTTCTCATATCGACAGTCGGAAAACCAAGTTCACGCCGAGGACCGCGGGCGATAAGGTTGGCCCTCGCCCCGTGTGTCCGACCCGCACGCTGTTCGTGCCGCTGCATCCGCGCGCGCACTTCGCATCGCCTTCCATGAGTGCCGTCCTCCCCCGCCTGTCCGCCGAGCCACCCGCCGCCCCGCCCGCCGCTGTTTCCGCGAGCCACATCACCGTCATCGCGGATGCCGCGCGCGCACCGAAGCAAGGGGCTTCGGTGCGCAGCGCGCCGAGCCGCTGGCGCCTGCTGCTGCCCTGGCTGCTGCCGGTCGTGCTGGTCGCGCTCTGGCAGTACTTCTCGGCCATCGGCCGGCTGCCCGCGGGCATCCTGCCGGCACCGTCCGACGTGCTGCGCGCCGCCTGGGTGCTCGCCGAGCGCGGCGAACTGCAGCGCGACATCCTGGTCAGCCTGCGCCGCGTCGCCATCGGCTTCCTGACCGGTGCCGCGACCGGGCTGGTGCTGGGCTTCCTGGTCGGCCTGTCGAGCCTGGCGCACGGCCTGCTCGACCGCTCGCTGCAGATGGTGCGCACCATTCCGCACCTGGCGCTGGTGCCGCTGATGATCCTGTGGTTCGGCATCGGCGAGGAGCCGCGCGTGCTGCTGGTGGCGATGGGCTCGCTGTTCCCGGTCTACATCAACACGATGAGCGGCATCCGCGGCGTCGACCCCAAGCTGATCGAGCTCGGCCGCTCGTACGGACTCGGGCCCTTCGGCCTGATCGCCGGCGTGGTGCTGCCGGGCGCGCTGGCGCCGATCCTGACCGGCATCCGCTATGCGCTCGGCGTGGCCTGGCTGACATTGGTGGTCGGCGAGACCATCGCCTCGCGCGACGGCATCGGCTACATGGTGCAGAACGCGCGGGAGTTGCTGCGCACCGACGTCATCCTGCTGGCGATCGTGCTGTACGCCATCGCCGGCTGGCTGGCCGACTCGATCACGCGCGCCATCGAGCGGCGCCTGCTGCGCTGGCATCCGAACTACGCCAAGGGAGCGGCCCGATGACCCGCACATCGCCCCAAGGCGACGGACTCAGCCTGCTGGGTGTCGCCAAGGCCTTCGGCGAACGCAGCGTGCTGCATGCGCTCGAGCTCGAGATTCCGGCCGGCCAGTTCGTCGCCCTGATCGGCGCCAGCGGCGTCGGCAAGTCGACCCTGCTGCGCATCGTGGCGGGACTGGAGCCACCGACCTCGGGCCGGGTCGAGCTGCGCTCGCGCAGCCCCGCGCCGGACATCCGCATGATGTTCCAGGAAGACCGGCTGATGCCCTGGCGCTCGGTGCTGCGCAACGTGACGCTGGGCCTGCGCGGCCGCGACGACGATGCCCGCGCGCTGCTGGCCGCGGTGGGCCTGGCCGGTCGCGACGACGACTATCCGGTGGTGCTGTCCGGCGGCCAGCGCCAGCGCGTGGCGCTGGCGCGCGCGCTGATCCACGAGCCCGAGCTGCTGCTGCTCGACGAACCCTTCGGCGCGCTCGATGCGATCACGCGGGCGTCGATGCAGCTGCTGCTCGAAGGCCTGCTCGCGCGCCGGCCGCGCACCGTGCTGCTGGTCACGCACGACGTCGAGGAGGCGCTGATCCTGGCCGACCGCGTGCTGCTGATGCGCGACGGCCGCGTGGCCCGCGACCTGGCCATCGACCGCGAGCGGCCGCGCCATCGCGGCGACCCGGAACTGGCCGCGCTCAAGGAAGAGCTGCTCGAAGGCCTGGTGACTGCGCAGGCCGCGCAGGCCGGCGCCTGAGCCGTTCCCCACCCCCTTTTCTTTTCAAGCCCATCACAGGACTTTCTGCCATGCCGATCGACAAGCACCTCCCTCCCGACACCGAGTCCCTGGCCGCCAGGCGTCGTTTCCTCAGCCTGAGCGGGCTGGCACTGGCCGGCGGCGCCGGCGCGCTGGCGCTGGTCGGCTGCGGCAAGGGCGACGCCCCGGCCGCCGCGCCCGCAGCCCCGGCACCCGCCGCACCGACCGCCGCCGCCCCACCGCAACTCACGATCGCGATCATCGGCGACGGCCGCACGGGCGTCTTCGCGTCGCTGCGCGCTGGCGACGGCGGCCGCAAGCTCGAAGACGAGATCGCGGCCAAGGTGGTGTGGCAGCCGGGCTTCACCGCATCGCTGCCGGTCATGGAAGGCATCAAGGCCGGCGGGGTCGACTTCAGCTTCGCGACCGCCACGGCGATCGTCAACGCGGTCGCGGCCGACGTTCCGATCGTGCCGCTGGCGGCCTACCCGCTGCCGGCCACCGAGGTCGACGTGCTGGTGGCGAAGGATTCGCCGATCCGCTCCGCCGCCGACCTGAAGGGCAGGAAGATCGCCCATCAGAACGGCACCACCGGCACCTACAGCCTGATCAAGTACCTCGAAAGCGCGGGCCTGCGGCTGGCCGACGTGCAGGCGGTCAGCCTCAGCGGCGCGGACGCCTACACCGCCTTCGCCCAGGGCAGCGTGGACGCCTGGATCCACTGGCAGCCGGCCAGCGGCCTGGCCCTGGCCAAGCTCGGCGACAAGGCGCGCACCTTGCCGAACGTCAAGACCTACGACTACGCCTTCTACGTGGCGCGCACCGACTTCGCCGACAAGAACCCGCAGGTGGTGGCCCGGCTGGTGCGGCTGATCCGCGAGGCGCAGCAGTACGCGGTCGCGCATCCGGACGAGACGGTGGCCTCCTGGGCCAAGCTCGGGGGCTTCGAGGCCGGCAGCGTCGAGGAGAAGGTCTATCGCCAGCTCATCGTCGACGCCCGCCTGTCCGACTCGGGGGCCGTCGTGCTCAAGCCGATCGACGCCGCGGCCGCCGACTCGACGCAGGACCTGGCCGACAACTTCCAGTCGCTCGGCGTGCTGCCGAACAAGGTCGACGTGCGCAGCTTCCTGCTCGACCCGAAGTTCGATGCGATCAAGAAGCTCGTCACCGCCGAACTGGGAGCCTGATTCATGACCCGACCCAGCGACAGGAAGATCCACCTCGCGGCCTTCGTCACGGCCGGCCCCGGCCGCCCGGGCGGCTGGCGCTACCCGGCATCCGAAAGCGGCTGGCTCGATGCCGACTACTACCAGGGCATCGCACGCACGCTCGAAAAAGGCCTGTTCGACCTCGCCTTCTTCGCCGACATCCTCGCCGTGCCCGACCGCTACCAGGGCAGCAACGACACCCAGCTGCGCTACGGCGCGCTCGGGTCGCTGCGGCTGGACCCGGTGGTGGTGCTGTCGATCATGGCGGCCGCGACGCGGCACCTCGGGCTGGCCTCGACCCGCTCGACCAGCCACTACGAGCCCTTCGAGGTCGCGCGCTCGTTCGCGACGCTCGACCACCTGAGCGCCGGGCGCGCCGCCTGGAACGTGGTCACCTCCTTCCAGGATGCCGAGGCCCGCAACTTCTCGAAGAAGCAGCAGGTCCCGCGCAACAAGCGCTACGACCGCGCCGACGAGTTTCTCGAAGTGGTCTTCAAGCTGTGGGACAGCTGGCAGGACGACGCGCTGGTGCAGGACCGCAAGACGCCACTGTTCGCCGACCCGGCCAAGGTGAACTACGTCGACCACGAGGGCGAATGGTTCAGCGTCAAGGGGCCGCTGAACGTGTCGCGGCCGCCGCAGGGCTACCCGGTGATCCTGCAGGCCGGCGCCTCCGACCGCGGCCGCGACTTCGCGGCGCAGTGGGCCGACGCGATCTTCGTGAGCCACGACTCGCTGGACAGCGCCAAGGCCTTCTACAAGGAGATCAAGGACCGGGTGCGCTCGCACGGCCGCGACCCCGATTCGCTCAAGGTGCTGCCGGCGGCGACGCCGCTGGTCGGCGAGACGCAGGCGATCGCCGACGAGAAGGACCGCGCGCTGCGGGCGCTGGTCGATCCGCATGCAGGACTCTCGACACTCTCCTACCACCTCGACGTCGACCTGTCGAAGTACCCGCTCGATGCGTCGCTGCCCGACATCGACGTGCCCGGCGTGCAGGGCCACTACCAGGAGGTGCGCGAAGCCACCGAGCGCGACCGGCTCACGCTGCGCGACCTCGGCAAGCGCTACGGCAGCCGCTACGAAGGCGACCTGATCGGAACGCCGGAGAAGGTGGCCGACGGCATGGAGCGCTGGTTCCGCGAAGGCGCGTGCGACGGCTTCATGGTCAGCGCGCCCTACCAGCCCGGCGGCTTCGAGGACTTCGTGCGGCTGGTGGTGCCCGAGCTGCAGCGGCGCGGCCTCTACCGCACCGCCTACGAGGGCGCGACCCTGCGCGAGAACCTCGGCCTCGAGCGCCCGGGCGTCGGCGCGTGGAAGGAGCGGGCCGCCTCGGGCGTCCAGGCCAGGAGGGCGGCATGACCGAAGCGGCCGTGACCGGATCGGCCGCGATCGGCGAGATCGTGACGGTGAGCGCGCGCACCCTCGACACTTTCGGCCGCTTCCTCGTGAGCGCGCGCCAGCATCACTTCGTCTCCGACGCGAAGGCGGCGGCCGGCGGGCCCGGCGATGCGGTGCAGGCGGGCGAGCTGCTGCTGGCCTCGCTGGCCTCCTGCGGGCTCGGGCTGGTACAGAAGACGGCGCGCGAACGCGAGCTGGCGCTGAAGGCCGCCGAGGTCGAGGTCTCGTTCGAGCGCGACCCGGACGACGGCACGCGCTACGCGGCCATCCGGCTGGCCTTCGTGCTCGACGGGGTCGACCTGCCGACCGCCCGGTCGCTGGTCGATGCCTTCACCGGCACCTGCCCGATCTACAACACGCTGCGGCGCGGCGGGCCCATCGAGGCCACCGCCGCGGTCCGCGCCGGCGACTCCCGCCCGGGCGACCGAGCGACTGCGACCCGGAGGGCGTCGCATACCTGAGTCCCGGCCGCCCGAAGCACGCGGCGCAACCGTGCTTCTCGGCCCGTCCCGGACGCATCGCCCTCCTCGGCCTGAGCCTGGGCGGCTATTTCGTTGCGCGGGCGGCCGGACATCCTCGTTCTGGAAGGCGGGTGCGGCCACGCCGTAAGAGTTCATCGCGCGGACCGCGAACATGAAGGCCGACGCCACGCGGGTCACCCTGCCGTTCCTCTCGATACTCGGCGCCGGAGACTCGCCGGTCTTCGCCTCGCAGGCCAAGGATTGGCACCGCGACATTCGCTCGAATCGCTCCGGCTCACCCAGGAGTGCTGCGGCTGGCTGGGGGAGATCTTCCGGGCTTGATCGGCGACCGCCGCCAGGGCTGCGCATGGAGGCGGCTGGCGCGTAGACTCACGCGGGTGTCAAATCCCAGGACGCCGCGGCCGTCAACTTCCTGCGCGGCAACCAGGGTGCCTTCGAAAGGGAAAGCAGCATGAAGCTGCCAGACATCGAACTCGTCGCCGCAGAAGTGCATTCTGCCTGGATGGAAACCAAGCGTGCCCAGGGCGTGGCGTCCCGCAAGGATGAGCGCGGCGACGAGCTCATGGTTCCCTACGAAGCACTGTCGGAGCTGGCCAAGGAACTCGACCGCGGCACCGTGCGTGCGGTCTACGCAGCGATCGAGCGGCTTGGACAAAATGGCTGAACCGGCCATTCGGACCTGGCATGCCTCCTTGCAGCCAGCGACGCCCCTGCCGCGGGACTTTCACCGTCAGGCGCACCAGTGCATCTTCCATTTCCTGCTTGCCAGCCGGCGCCTCGCCAAGGGCGACGTCGGCGCGCAGCACGCCTGCAATCGCATAGGTCCGCACGAAGGCGTCCGCCTGGCCGATGGTCCGTGGCTTGCCACCGGCACCGGCCACGCCATCGGAAGCCAGGATGGATGCGATGCTCGCGTAGAGCGGATTAGGCGTGAACTGGTGCCGCGACTCAGTCCGTATTCCATCAACAGCCGATGCGCCCGCTTGCGCCCGCCATAGGCCCCCAAGACAGCGCGCACCACGCGGCGAGTGCGTTCACCCGGCGTCGCGGGCGGCTCTCCCTTGAGCGATGCCAAGGCCATTTCGGCGACGGCGTTGGTCGTCAACGCCCCGAGGTCGAGACCATCCAGGAGCCGCGTGGCCGCTTCCAGGACGAGTTCGACCTTGTGCCGAGCGCGCGCTTGGCGCGGCTGCCTTCTCGCTGGCTGATCGGGTCTGGTGGTCCTGGTCACGGGAATGCAGGGGACTGGGACGGACATATGAGCATCGCTCATGTCGTTTCATTTTCGGGCCGATCGCCAGTGGCGCCTCGACAGGGCTGGCTGCCCCGTTCGTCACCCGGCGCCAGCCGGGCTGCGTGCGCTGCGTCGAAGAAGGTAGCTGTCCATGATCCAGCCGTGCGCCTCGCGGGCGCCTGCGCGAAGCGCAGCGATGCGCGGACCGGTGCTGGCCAGGGGACCGGCAAGAAGCAACTGATGCGGCATTCCGAGATAGGCCGCCCAATAGATCTCGATGCCTTCCGGGGGCAGGACCTGAAAGGCACAGGCACCGTCGAGCAGGACCACGACCGTGTCCAGGCCCGCCGGCCAGCCGCCGGCCCGCAGCTGGCGTCCGGTGGTGATCAGCACCGAGGCGCCCAGCGTGTTGAGCGGGATGGCGTGGGCGGCGGTCAGCAGCTGGACGCTGCTCAGGCCGGGGATCACCTCGACCCGCAGCGCCATGCCAGCCGACTGCAGCCGTTCGGCAATGCGCAGGCTGGAGTCGTAGAGGGAAGGGTCGCCCCAGACCAGCAGTGCCACGCGACCGCCCTGTGGCAGGCCGGTGGCGATCCGCTCCGCCCACACGGCGGCGATGGCCGCGTGCCATGCTTGCACGCCATCGAGATAGCGGGACGCGGCGCTGTCGCGCACGGGCAGGTCGAACTCCACCAGTCGGGCCTGGCCGTCCAGATGCGTCGCGCAGACCTCGCGGCGCAGCTCGGCGAGATCGGCCTTGTCGGCGCCCTTGCGCGGGATCAGGACGAGGTCGGCGCGTTTCAGTGCACCGATGGCCTGGAGCGTGAGATGCTCGGGATGGCCGGTGCCGATGCCGATCAGCATCAGCTCGATCGTGGGAATGGCATCCATCAGAGAGCCTGCGCGGCAATCGTCCCGTTCGTGGTCAGGCCGTGTGGTGCAGGCGCCGCGCCAGCAGCACCGAGCCGCCCTGCCCTGCCCGCCCGCGCAGCCCCTTGGCGGCGGCCAGCACGGCCAGGTCGACCAGCGGCTCCAGCAGCACGACCGTCATGTAGGCGGCGCCGAAGCTGCCCACGGCCTGCAGCGTCTCGGCACCGAAGCCGCGGCCGCAGATCGTCCAGAAAGCCACCCAGGCGACGATCCCGCCCTGGAACACCACCGACATCTTGAGCACATGCACGTAGCCCAGCTCGACATAGGGCAGCCCGGCGGGCAGCACCCGCTTCGCCACCGCCTGCATGGCAAACAGGGCGGCCAGCAAGGTGGTGACGTTCATGCCGTACTGCGGCAGGTCTTGCGGCTCGAAGAAGAGGCTCTGCAGCGCCAGCCCCGCGGCCAGGCCGATGGCGGTGGGTGCTGCGCCCAGGACCAGGAACAGCGACGAGCCCAGGATCAGGTGAACCTCCGACACGCCGACCGGCACGTGCGGGAACACCTCGAAGAAGACGAAGACCAGCAGGGCGGCCAGTACGCTGCGCAGCACCAGCGAGCCCGCACCCTCCTCGCGAATGTGGTTCAGCGACAGCTTCGCTGCATGGAGCGCGCAGGCGCTCGCCGTGGCATAGGACAGCAGGATCTTGCTGCCGTCGACGATTCCGGGTTCCATGTGCATGGCGGGTTCTCCGTGAGGTGAGTGCAGTCCGGCGAGCGGCGCTGCGGGGGGGGTGGATGGAAAGGGATGGACGAAGGGAAAGGGCAAGTCTCAGGCGGCTGGCGAGCCGCCCGACCCGGCGCGCGTCGGCCGGAATCTGCGGTCGTAGTCGCCGGCATAGAGGCGGCTTTCGGCAAAACCTTCCGCGGCCAGCGCGGGGCCGACGAGGATCAGCGCGGTGCGTTCCACGCCCTCGCCCATCGCCGCGTCGATGGTGGCCAGGGTCGCACGGAAGACCTGCTCGTCCGGCCAGCTCGCGCGATAGACCACGGCCACCGGACATCCGGCGCCGTAGAACGGCACCAGTTCCGCCACCACCTCGGCCAGCTTGTGGATGGACAGGTGCAGGGCCAGCGTGGCGCCGGTGGCTGCAAAGCCGGCCAGGGTCTCGCCCGACGGCATGGGCGAGGCGCGCCCCGATGTGCGCGTGAGCACCACCGACTGCGCCAGGCCCGGCAGCGTGAGCTCGGCTCCCAGCGCGGCCGCCGCGGCGGCGAACGAGGGCACGCCGGGCGTGACGGTGCAGGGGATGCCGGCGGCCCGCAGGCGGCGCAATTGCTCGCCCATCGCCGACCAGACGGACAGGTCGCCCGAATGCAGTCGCGCCACGTCCTGCCCCGCCGCATGGGCGGCGACGCATTCGGCGACGATGGCGTCGAGATCGAGTGGCGCGGTGTTGACGATGCGCGCGCCGGGCGGACAGTGCGCCAGGATTTCTTCGGGCACCAGCGAGCCGGCATAGAGGCAGACCGGGCAGCGGCCGATGAGGTCGCGCCCGCGCAGGGTCAGCAGGTCCGGCGCGCCAGGGCCGGCGCCGATGAAGTGGATGGTCATGGTCGAGACTCCGGTGGTTGGGTTCGCGCGGCGATCGCGCAGGTGGCCAGGCGGTCGGTCGACACCGCGCGCGGATGAAGCAGCGCGGCGCCCGGACCGCCGTGGATCAGGGCCGCCGCCAGGGCCGCGGCCTCGGCGGTGCTGCCGCTGCCGCGCAGCGCACGCACCGTGGCGTGGTCGGTCAGCGTGGCGGTGGCGTTGATCCGCGCAGCCTCGACGCCGCACACCGGCACGCCCAGCGCATCGGCCAGCGCGCGCAGGCACGGGGCGTCGGCCTTGTCGTGTGCGGTGGCGAGCAGCTCGATCGAATGCACCGGCAGCGCGGGCTGCAGGGCCGCGGTCGCGTGCGCCAACGCATCGCGCAGCGATGCCAGCGTCGCGCCGCTTCTGAAGCCGAACCCCGCCACCCTCATCGCGTCGCGCTCCATTGCACGATCGGGTAGGAAGCGCGCCAGGCGCGCCGCGTGCCCAACGGCGCGGCCTCCGCCAGCTCGATGCGCGTCAGGCTGCCGCCGGCGCGCGCGTGCCAGTCGCCCAGCAGTGCTTCGGATTCCAGCGTCACCGCATGGGCCACCACGCGGCAGCCTTGCGGCAGCAGGCGCCACAGATGCGCCAGCAGCGCGTCGCTGAGTCCGCCACCGATGAAGACCGCATCCGGCGGCGGCAGGCCGGCCAGGGCCTCGGGTGCGCGGCCGGTCACCACGACGAGCCGATCGACGCCCAGCCGGTCGGCATTGGCGCGCAGCCGCAGCGCGCGCCCGGGGTCGCCCTCGATGGCCACGGCCTCGCACCGCGGATGCGCCAGCAGCCACTCGATGCCGATCGACCCGGAGCCCGCGCCGATGTCCCACAGCCGCTCGCCGGGCCGCGGCGCCAGGGCGCACAGGGCCAGGGCGCGCAGCTTCTGCTTCGTGATCTGGCCGTCGTGCCCAAAGGCCTCGTCCGGCAGGCCGGCGCGGCACGGCAGGGCCATGCCCGTGCCGGACAGCTGCACCGCCACGGCCACCGGATGCCGCACGTCGACGAGGTCGAAGCCGTGCGCAGCGACGTCGCGGCGCCGCTCGTTCGGACCACCGAGCGCTTCCAGCACGCTCATCGTGCTGGCGCCGAAATCGTTGTCGACCAGGTAGCGTGCCAGCGCCGCCACGGCGGCGCCGTCGCGCAGCAGCAGCAGCAGCCGCTCGCCGGTGTGCAGCTGCGGTCGCAGGCGCGCCAGCGGCGCGGCGTGCAGACCCAGGCACGTGAGCTGCTCCAGCGGCCAACCCAGGCGCGCAGCCGCCAGGCCGAAGGTCGAAGGAGCGGGCAGCGCATGCCATTCGTGCGCGCCGAGATGGCGCGTCACCGCGCTGCCCGCGCCGAACCAGAACGGGTCGCCGGAGACCAGCATCGCCACGCGGAGACCGCGCCGTGCCAGTAGGATCGGGATGCCATCGGCGAACGGCACCGGCCATTCGAGCCGCTCGGCGCGCAGGCCGGGCAACAGCGCCAGGTGCCGGGCGCTGCCGGCCACCAGTTCGGCCGCATCGAGCGCCGTGCGGCTGGCGCCAGGCAGGCCCTCCCAGCCGTCTTCGCCGAGGCCGATGATCGTCAACCACGGGGTAGTTTGAGTGAATTCAGCCATGCGCAATGTCCTGGTCCTGGGCGGCACGCTCGAAGCGAGCGCGCTGGCGCGCTCGCTTGCCGAACGAGGCGAACGCGCCGTGCTGTCCTATGCCGGCCGGGTGGCCCAGCCCAAGGCGCAGCCCATCGCCGTGCGCGTGGGTGGCTTCGGCGGCGTGGGAGGCCTGGTGCGCCATCTGCGCGACGCGCAGGTGACGCACGTCGTGGACGCCACCCATCCCTTCGCCGCCCGCATGAGCGCGAACGCGGTCGCGGCTTGCGCGCAGTGCGGCCTGCCCTTGCTGGCCTTGACGCGCCCCGCCTGGCAGGCCGGCCCCGGCGACCGCTGGCAGCCCGTGCCCGACCTGCCCGCGGCCGTCGCCGCGCTGAGCGGGCCACCGCGGCGCGTGATGCTGGCCTTGGGCCGCATGCACCTGGCGGCCTTCGCGGCACAGCCGCAGCATCACTACATCCTGCGCCTGGTCGACCGGCCCGAGTTGCGGCCGCCCTTGCCGCGCCACACGGTGATCGTCTCGCGCGGCCCCTTCGACCTGGAGGGCGACATCGCCCTGATGCGCGCGCAGCGCGTCGACGTCCTGGTCTGCAAGAACGCCGGCGGCACCGGTGCCGAGGCCAAGCTGCAGGCGGCCCGCGCGCTCGAACTGCCGGTCGTGATGGTGGCGCGGCCAGCGCTGCCCCCGCGACAGGAAGCGACCCGGGTGGCCGAGGTGCTGCAGTGGCTGGAGGCGCCCCGTCATGCGGCCCCCTCGGGCGGCGCCGAGCGCGGCGTGTAGACCCAGGGCCGGCCGGTGCGGGCGATGACCCGCGTCAGGCTGGAGCCGACGATGACGACGGTGCGCATGTCGGCCATCTCCGGCTGGGCGTCCTGCAGCGCGACCACGCGCAGGCGCTCGTCGGGCGTGGACACCGCATGGGCGAAGATCACCGGACGCGCCGGGCTTCCGGCCGCACCGCAGGCCTCGCGCAGCACCGCCAGCGTTCGCGCGAAGCCTTCCGGCCGCGCCCGCGAACGCGGGTTGTAGAAAGCCATTGCGAAATCGGCCTGCACCGCCAGCCGCAGGCGGCGTTCCACCAGCGCCCAGGGCTTCAGGTTGTCCGACAGGTTGATGGCGCAGAAGTCGTGACCCAGCGGCGCACCGGCGCGCGCGGCGGCGGCCAGCATCGCCGTGATGCCGGGCAGCACCCGCACGTCCAGCCGTCGCCATGCCGCATCGCCGGCCTCGGCCGCCTCGAACACCGCCGAGGCCATCGCGAACACGCCCGGGTCGCCCGACGACACCACCACCACGCGCCGGCCTTCGGCCGCCAGTCGCAGCGCATGGGCGGCGCGTTCGAGCTCGACCCGGTTGTCGCTCGGGTGCAGCCGGAGTCCGGCGCGCGGCGCCACCCGGGCGACGTAGGGGATGTAGCCGACCACGTCGGTGGCCTCGGCCAGGGCCGCGCTCACCTCGGGCGTCACGCAGGCAATGGCGCCCGGGCCGAGCCCGGCGATGACCAGCCAGCCCGCGGTCGTGTTCGTCGCCAGGCTCATCAGGAGACCTCCGTGCTGCGCACTGCGGTGCGAGCGCCTTCGGGCGGCCGGGCGGCGCTCATGGCCGCCGTCCCTTCCCGTGCACCAGCACGATCGAGAAATATGGCGTGACGCGGCCGTCGGCCTCCGCCAGCCGCATCACCTTCTGGCCCGGCATGGTGGCGAACTCGACCAGCCAGGCGTCCTGCAGCCGGCCCGCCGTGGTCAACGCGCGGCGCACCTTGTCGATGTGGCGGCCGATCTTCATCACGACCAGCGCCTCGCTGTCGGCCATGTGGCGCGCCAGCCGCGCCTCGGGCAGCGTGCCCATCAGCACCGTCAACACGTCGTCGCCCCAGGTGATGGGCTGGCCGGTGGCGGTCCAGGCACCCGACATGCCCGTGATCGCCGGCACCACCTGCACCGGGTGGGTCTCGACCAGCCGGGTGTAGAGGTGCATGAACGAGCCGTAGAAGAACGGATCGCCCTCGCACAGCACGACCACCTCGCAGCCGGCGTCCGACAGCGCCCGCAGCCGCGCCGCGCACTGGGCATAGAAGGCGGACAGCTGCTGGTTGTAGGCCGGGTCGTCGACCGGGATCTCGGTGGTGACGGGGTATTCCATCGCATGCTCCGTCACGCCTTCGGGCAGCAGGCCGTCCACGATGCGGCGCGCCTGCCCGGGCCGGCCGGCCTTGCGGAAGTAGGCGACATGGGTCGCGCGCTGCAACAGGCGGTGCGCGCGCACCGTCATCAGGTCCGGTTCCCCGGGGCCCAGGCCCAGTCCGTACAGGGTGCCGCGCGGGCTCATTCCAGGCGACTCCCCAACGCGTTGATCGCCGCCACCGTGATGGCGCTGCCGCCCAGGCGCCCCGCCACGATGCAGCAGGGCGCGGGCTGCCCGGCCCACAGCGCGTCCTTCGATTCGGCCGCGCCGACGAAGCCGACCGGGCAACCGATGATCGCCGCCGGCCGCGGGCAGGCCGGATCCTGCAGCATGTTCAGCAGATGGAACAGGGCCGTCGGCGCATTGCCGATGGCCACCACGGCGCCCTGCAGCCGGGGCCGCCACAGTTCCAGCGCCGCGGCCGAGCGGGTGGTCGACATGGCCGCGGCCAGGCCGGGCACCGCCGGGTCGTGCAGGGTGCACAGCACCTCGTTCCCGCCCGGCATGCGCGCGCGGGTCACGCCCTCGCTGACCATGCGCGCGTCGCACAGGATGGGTGCGCCGGCCGCCAGCGCCGCCCGCGCCGCGTGCGTGAAGCCGGGCTGGAATCGCAGCTGCGCGGCCAGCTCGATCAGGCCGGCGGCGTGGATCATGCGCACCGCGACCGGCTCGTCGTCGGCATCGAAGCGCGAGAGCTCGGCCTCGGCCCGGATCATGGCGAAAGAGCGACGGTAGATTTCCGCGCCATCGGTTTCATAGACGTGCATCAGGGCGTTCCGGTGATGAGTGAGCGCAGGGCTCCAGGGGGCAGTCGGGTCTGCACGGGCGCATCCCAGGCGCAGCCGCCGCGCACCAGATCGAAGGCGCCGTCGCGGCCCACCAGGGTGGCATCGGCCGGGCGCGCCCGCGCGCAGCCCTTGGCGCAGCCGGACACGTGCAGGCTGCGCGGTGCAGCGCCGCCCGCCGCCGCCGCCATTCCCGAAGCCAGCGCGCGGGCGACGGCATGGGTCGCCACCGTCGCCGAGGCGCACGAGGGTGCGCCAGGACAGGCATCGACGCGCAGCAAGGGATCGTCGGCCACGGTGATGAAAGCCCTGGCATCGCACCACCGGCCCCCTTCCAGGACCAGGGCGCGATGCGGCGTCAGGCGCAGCCCCGAGGCGCCGCTGTCGTGCAGCAGCGTCGCGAGGGCCGCAGCCTCGATCCGGCCGAAAGGCACGCCGTAGACCGGTCCGAGCGCGGACATGCCGGGGGCGGGCAGCGCGACCGAGGCGGCTGCGGCTTCGAGCGGCTGCGGGCCCTCGGCCCAGCCGAGGGTCCGTTGATGGCCACGCATCCGCCGTGATGGCGGTTCGACCCCCTGGGCCGTCGCGGCGAACCAGGCGGCCATCGCAAGCGCCGCATCCACCGCCCCGGCGCGGGACACCGGATGTCCCGCCGTGGCGCCGTCGGCGCGCACCAGCAGGCCACCCGAGCGGGCCCGCTCGATGCGCACGTCCGCCGGGGCCGCCGCCAGCACCGGCGCCGGCCCCGCATCCACGGCGAACCCGAACTTGGGCGGCAGCACGGGGAGTTCGTCCAGGCGCGACAGCAGTTCCGTGGCGATGCCTTCGGTGTCATCGCCCGCCTGCCAGCAAGGCGCCACGAGAACCGGCGGCCGGGTCTCCCGCGCGGCGTCCGCATCCGCCAGGCCCAGGGCACAGAGCGCATCGACCACCGCGCCGTGGTCGTGCGGCTTCACGCCACGCAACTGCAGGTTGGCGCGATGGGTCAGGTCGATCAGCCCCGAGCCCAGGCGCCGGGCCAGCGCGCACAGCCCCAGGGCCTGCGCGCTCGTCAGGCGCGCCAGCTGCGGGCGCACACGCACCAGCAGGCCATCGCCCGAAGCCATGGCGCGATGCGCGCCGGGGCACCAGCCCTTGGCGGCAGGGCGCAGCGAGTCCGCTGCGGAAGGATCGAACCGTGTCATGCGACCACCGCCCCAAGGAACGGCGGCAGCTTGGCGAGGATGCCGCTGCGCAGACGCTCGGGGCGCTGGCTGCGCGGCAGCGCGCCGTCGACGCTGCGCGCGTGCAGGCCGGCACAGGCCAGGACCTGGGCCGCCGTTTCGGCATCGGCAAGCAGATCGCCGAAGAAGTAGGTGGGCTTGCCGGCGGCCTGCAAGGCCACCGTGCAGGCCCTCGCGCAGCCGCTCATGCAGGCGATGCCGCGCACCTGCACGCCGGCACGGCGGTCTTCGCCCTGCAGCGACCGCACGCTGTCCAGCAAGACCTGGCCGGCCGCCGGCAGATCGCGCGACGCACCCGCCGGTCGGCAGGTGGTGCAGACGATGACTTCGGTGACGGGTGCGGTGGGCGCGGGAGGGGCTGCGTGGGACATGGCTCTTTTTTCGGGGGTCACTCGGGGCGGCTGGCGAGGCGATGCTCCGCGCCCCAGCGCTGCGCCCAGGCGGCGCAGCGACCAATGGGGCGCGCGGGTTCGTCGAAGTCGACGATGACGACATGCTGCGGCGCCTCGGGGGGCGCCGGCTGCTCCAGGGTCCGGCCATCGGTCAACAGCCAGAGCCAGGATTCCACGGGGCCGTCGCGGCGCTCGGCGCGGCGCAGCAGCTCGTCGGCCCGGGCCAGGGCATGCGCCAGCGGCGTGCCCCCGCCACCGCCCAGCGCGCGCACCTTTTCCCGGCCGGACGCGCGCGCCCGGCCGGGGGGCAGCTGCAGCTCGACGCCCTGGCCGCCGAAGCTCAGCATGGCCACCCTGTCGCCGGCACGCGCCGCCTGCCCGATCAGCCAGGTGGCATGGCCCTTGGCCAGCGCCAGTCGGCCGCGCTGGCGCATCGAGCCGGAAGTGTCGAGCACGATCAGGTGCAGGCGCGCCGCCTGTACCGGGCGCTGGCCATAGCGCAGGTGCCCGCCCTGCAAGGGCTGCGGACCCTTGGCCAGCAGGGTGGGCAGCCATGCGATGGCAGACCGCGCAGGCCCGGCATCGATGTGCGTGGACGCAGCGAGCAGTGGCTGCGCAGGTGGCGTCAGCCACCGCAGACCTCCGCGCCCGGCGCGCATGAGGCGGCTGCGGCGGCTCAGGCTTTTTTTGCCGGCCACCCTCCTTCGGGCCGCACGCGGGCCGTGGCTTCGGGGATCGGCGGCAGCGCGCCCCAGTCACCCAGGGGGGTACCGTGGGCCGACGGCCCGGAACTGCCGGAGGGCATCGGCGCCGCCTGCCGCGTGCCGCCTTTCGGCTCCGGCGCCGGGCTGCGCCTGCCCTCCTCCCGTCGATGGGCCAATGCCAGTTCGGCCACCGCATCCACATCGTCGGCCGTGACTTCGCTGCGCCCCTCGAAGGCAGCCAGCGCACGCGCCGCCCGGAGCATCACCAGGTCGGCCCGCATCCCGTCCACGCCCGCCGCCAGCGCGCATTCGGCGGCGCGCCGCAGCACGGCGTCCGACCACGCCAGGCGCGCCAGCCCGGCCTGGGCTGCAACGACTGCCGCGGCCAGGCGGGCCTGTTCGCCGGCATGGGCTTCGGCCACCCCGTGCGGGTCTTCGTCGAAGCGCAAACGCGCGCGCACGATCGCCGTCCGCTGAGCGGCTTCGCTGGCGTTAGCCAGCGCCACCGACAGGCCGAAGCGATCGAGCAGCTGCGGGCGCAATTCGCCTTCCTCGGGGTTCATGGTGCCGACCAGCACGAAGCGTGCGGCGTGCTGTTGCGAGATGCCGTCGCGCTCCACGGTATGGATGCCGCTGGCGGCGACGTCGAGCAAGGCGTCGACCAGTGCATCGGGCAGCAGATTGACTTCATCGACGTACAGCACGCCACCGTGGGCACGCGTCACGAGGCCCGGTGCCAGGCGCAGCCGCCCATCGCGCAGCACGTCCTCGACGTTCAGCGTTCCCACCAGCTGTTCGACGCTGGCGGACAGCGGCAGGGTGACGAAGGGCGCGGCCGAAGCGGCGGGCGGCGGCGGCAGCAGCGCGGCCAGGGCCCGCGCCGCGGTCGACTTCGCGGTGCCGCGCGGTCCGCTGATGAGCACGCCGCCGATGCCGGGGTCGATGGCCGCCAGCAACAGTGCGCGCTGCAGCAGGGGTTGGCCGATCAGCGCACTGAAGGGGAAGGTCGGTCGGCTGGCGGCTTCGAGCCGCGCGCCGGTGGTCGCTTCGGTGGAATGGAATGTCATCAGGTCGGTCCTTCGCCGTGTTCCTCGAGCCGGCGCTCCAGCGCCAGCAGGTGGTGTTCGATGCGCTCGCGGTGGTCGCCGGCCTCTTGCCACAGGCCACGCCGCATCGCGTCCAGCAGCCGTTCGCCGATGCTGCGCAAGGCCAGCGGGTTGTGCTGCTGCAGGAACGCGCGCGTCTGGTCGTCGTGCAGGTAGGCATCGGCCACCAGCGCGTACTGGTGGTCGCCGACCACGTCCGTGGTGGCGCTGTAGGCGAACAGGTTGTCCACGGTGGTGGCGATCTCCGCCGCGCCCTTGTAGCCATGCCGGCGCACGCCCTCCAGCCACTTCGG
This sequence comes from Variovorax davisae, assembly GCF_030316845.1. Lineage (GTDB taxonomy): Bacteria > Pseudomonadota > Gammaproteobacteria > Burkholderiales > Burkholderiaceae_C > Variovorax > Variovorax davisae. The sequence goes on along the minus strand of NZ_JASZYS010000011.1, from coordinate 48,564 downwards.
ATTGACGGCGCGCGAGCGCAGCACGCGCGCGAGCTCTTCGCGCAGGCTGCGGATGCGCGGCGAGCCCGGCACGCTGAAATCGCCGTGGTAGAGCGCCGCCGGTGCGCCCGCCAGATGCGTCACGGCGGCCGCCATCCCGCCCTGGAACTGTGCGTGATCGGCAGCGTCGAGCAGGTCGTGCTCGCGATTGTCCTGGTTGTGCAGCACCGCATCGAGTTGCCCCAGCCGCTGCTCGAACGGGCCGCGCGCGGCCACGCCGTGGCCGCCCTGCCCGTAGGCAAAGGCGCCGGCCTGCAGATAGGCCTGGGCGATGTCGGCGCCTTGCTGCCATCGACCGCTGTCCAGCACCGCCTGCACGCCCACGCCGTAGCCGCCGGGGCGCGGACCGAACACGCGCCAGGTGGCCTGGCGCTGTGCCTCATCGGCCGGCCGTCCGGCCGCCAGGGCCTCGGCGGCCTCGCGCCGAACGCGGGCCCGGATCGGATTCACCTCGTCGGACTCGTCGTCTTCGCTGATCGCGGCGACGGCGCGCACGGCGGTGTCGAACAGGTCGATCACGTTGGGAAAGGCATCGCGGAAAAAGCCCGACACGCGCAGGGTCACGTCCACCCGCGGCCGATGGCGGATGGCCATCGGCAGCACGTCGATGTCGATCACCCGCGCGCTGCCGTCGGCCCACTTCGGCCGCACGCCCAGCAGCGCGAAAGCCTGCGCCACGTCTTCGCCGCCGGTGCGCATGGTGCTGGTGCCCCAGACCGACAGGCCCACCTCGCCAGGCATCGCGCCGTGGTCCTGCAGGTGCCGCTCGACCAGTCTTTCCGCCGCCGCCGCACCCATGGCGTAGGCCGTGGGCGTAGGCACGGCACGGGTGTCGACGCTGTAGAAATTGCGTCCCGTGGGCAGCACGTCGGGCCGGCCGCGCGAGGGCGCGCCGCTCGGTCCAGGCGGCACGAAGCGTCCGGCCAGGCCGCGCAGCAATTGCGTCATCTCCTGCGGACCGCAGGCGTCCAGGCGGGGCGCCAGCACCTCTTTCAAGCGCTGCAGCACCGGTGCTGCCTGCGGCCAGGCATCGATATCGAAGGCGTCGTCCGCAGCACCCGCCCGGGTGCCGCCGGGCACCGTCTGCGCCGCCACCAGGCGCGCCGCCAGCCGTTCCAGCCGCTCGCGCGTGTGGCCGGCGTGGCGCCACGCCTCGGCACCGAGCGCCTGCAACACCTGCGGACGCGGGCCTCGCCACGGCACTGCCCAGTCCGGCCCCAGCACGCTGAAGCCGTCCGCGCCCTCCACGCCGAGGTCTTGCGCCAGTGCGACCAGCAGGCTTTTCTGGCTGGCGGCCGTGCCGCCCGGAAAGCGCGCCAGCGCCAGCAGCGTGTCGATGCGCTGGCGGCCTTGCGGCGAACGCCCCAGCACATGCAGGCCGTCGCGAATCTGGGATTCCTTGATCTCGCAAAGATAGGCGTCCAGCCCCTGCAGCAGGCGCTCGCGGGCGCCCTCGTCGGTCGGCGACGCGAAGCCCAGTTCCTCGTGCAAGCCTTCGCGCACGGTGCGCCCGAGGATGTCCTCGCGCAGCAGCCGCGCGCGCCGCGGGTCGAGCGACAAGGCTTCGTAGTACTCGTCCATCTGCCGCTCCAGCTGCTGCAGCGGGCCATAGGTCTCGGCGCGGGTCATCGCCGGCATCAGGTGGTCGATGATCACGGCCTGGGTGCGCCGCTTGGCCTGGCTGCCTTCGCCCGGATCGTTGACGATGAAGGGATAGAGATGCGGCAGCGGGCCCAGGATGGCATCGGGCCAGCAGGCCTCGCTCAATGCCACGCTCTTGCCCGGCAGCCACTCCAGATTGCCGTGCGTGCCCACATGGACCATCGCGTCGACCGCGAAGGCGCGGCGCAGCCAGAAGTAGAAGGCGAGGTAGTGGTGGGGCGGCACCAGGTCGGCGTCGTGGTAGGTGGCCGCCAGGTCCACGCCCCGCCCGCGCGCCGGCTGGATGCCGACGAAGACATGACCGAAGCGCAGGCCCGCGATCGTGAAGCGCCCGCTGCGCAGCGTCGGCTCCTGCTCGGGTGCGCCCCAGCGGGCATGGACCGCCGCCCTGCTCTCGGCGGGCAAGCGATCGAAATCTTCCAGGTAGTCGGCCAGCGAGAAGCTCTGCGCCGCAGGCCGGGCGTCGTTGGCGTCGGCGTTGTTGGTGATGCCGCGCAGCAGCGCCGCGACCAGGGCGTCACCGCTGGCGGGCAGTTCCCCGGTCCGGTAGCCGGCGGCCCGCAGTGCCTGCAGCACGCCCACGGTCGACGCCGGCGTGTCCAGGCCGACGCCATTGGCGATGCGCGCATCGTCGATCGGGTAGTTGGCCAGGATCAGCGCGATCCGCTTGTCGGCGTTGGGCTTGTCGCGCAGCACGCACCAGCGGCGCGCCAGTTCGGCCACGAAGGCCATCCGGCCGGGCTCGGCCTGGTAGCGAAGCACGTCGAGCTCGGTGTGCTCGCAGCGCCAGGCCATGCCCTTGAAGCTGATGGCGCGCGTGAGGATGCGCCCATCCACCTCGGGCAGCACCACCTGCATCGCCAGATCGCGCGGCGCGAGGCCGTGCGGGTCGGCCAGCCACTGTTCGTGCGTGCCGCCCGCAGTGATGAGTTGCAGCACGGGGGCATCACCGGCCAGCGTGGCGAGCAAGCTGTCGCCGTCGCCCGCACGCCCCTCGTCGCGGCCGTCGATCGAGGCCACCGCGAAGTGGGTCGCGTTCAGCACGATCGCCACGCGGTGTTCGGCCGCCAGGGCCTGCACCGCGGCGTGGCTGTCGGGGTTCTTGAGCGAATCCACGGCGAGTGCGAGCGGGTTCAGGCCGGCGGCCGACAGCGCGTCCAGCATCGCGTCGAACACCGCCGTGTTGCCCGCCTGCAGATGGGCGCGGTAGAACAGCAGCAGCGCCACCGGCGCGCCGGCCTTCCACGGGCTGCGGCCGGCCGCCTCCGGTGGCCGATAGCGCAGCGCCGACGGCAGCGGCATTGGTGGCGCCGGCCGGCTGCCCAGCCCGAACGCCGCGTGGCCGACCAGCGAGAAGAAGGCCTTCGCGTTGGCCAGCCCGCCTTCGCGCAGGCAGCGCCAGAGGTGGCGGCAATCGTCGTGCGGCGCACTGCTGCGCATCAGCAGTTGCACGTCTTCGAAGGCATCGCCCGAGAACATCGCCAGCCATTGACCGCGTTCGCGGGCCGAGGACATGGCGCGCTCCACCAGGTAGGCCCAGTCGCTCGGCGTCCCCAGGTGGTCGATCACCACCACGCGGGCATGGCGCAGCACGTCGTCGACATACATGTCCACCGAAGCCGGCTGCCGCAGCCACATCAGGTTGGCCAGGCGCACGCCGGGAAAGCCGGCGCCCATCTGCCCGGCCGCGTCGGCGAGCAGCGACAGGGTGGTGTCGGCGGCGCTGAGCACGACCACCGGGGCCGGCGTCTGCGCCACGCGCACGACGCCCTGGCCGCCGTCTTCGACGTGGCCGCCGGGGCGGGTGGACAGCAGGTGCATGCAGGGCTTCCGGTGACGCGTCAGGCCGCCGCGGCCGCGACCAGCGCCGCGTCCAGTTCGGCTTGCAGGGCCGCCGCATCGAGGCCGGCCCCGATCAGGACCAGGCGCGTCTGCCGCGCCTCGCCGGCGCGCCAGGGCCGGTCGAAGTAGCTGTCGAAGCGCGCGCCCACGCCTTGCACCACCAGCCGCATCGCCGCGCCGGGCAGTGCGACGAAGCCCTTGGCTCGGTAGATCTCGTGGCGCCCGACCAGCCCCTGCAAGGCGGCCAGCAGGCGGCCGCGGTCAGCGACCTGCAGGCTCACCGAGACCGAGTCGAAGGCGTCGTGGTCGTGGTCTTCCTCCTCGTCGTGGTGGGTCTTGCGCTGGTCGATCGCATCTTCTACCGCACGCGCCATGCCCAGCAGCACATCCAGGTCGATGCGACCATGCTGCGCCTGCACCAGCTTCACGCCGGCCGCGGTCTCGGCGCGGATGACGGCCTCCACGCCGGCCAGCACCGCCGCGTCGAGCCCGTCGGTCTTGTGCACGACCACCAGGTCGGCGGTCGCCAGCTGGTCTTCGAACAACTCCGACAGCGGTGACTCATGGTCGAGGTTCTCGTCGGCGCGGCGCTGGGCATCCACCGCCAGCGGGTCGTGCGCGAAGCGGCCGGCGGCCACGGCCGGTGCATCCACCACCGTGATCACGGCATCCACCGTGAAGGCATTGCGCAGCGCCGGCCACTGGAAGGCCTGCACCAGGGGCTTGGGCAAGGCCAGGCCCGAGGTCTCGATGACCAGGTGATCGATCTGGTCGCGCCGCGCGGCCAGTTGCTCCATCACCGGCGCGAACTCTTCCTGCACGGTGCAGCACAGGCAGCCGTTGGCCAGCTCGAACAACTGCCCGTCCGGCGCCCCCGTCTCGTCGCACCCGATGCCGCAGCCGCGCAGCAGCTCGCCGTCGATGCCCAGTTCGCCGAACTCGTTGACGATGACCGCGATGCGGCGGCCCTGGGCGTTCTGCAGCAGGTGGCGCAGCAGCGTGGTCTTGCCGCTGCCGAGAAAGCCGGTGACGATGGTGGCGGGGATCTTGCGGCTTGGCGTGGGCATGGGCGTCGAGGTTTGCATGGGCTGGGGTGGTTCGATGAGGTCGATCGCGATCAGGGCTTGAACAACGCGGCGATGGCCGCCGGATTGCTCGGAAAGTACAGATGCATGAAGGACGCGAACAGGCGCTTCTGGCGGAACACCGCTTCGGCCTGGCCGTGGTGGCGCCGGGCCCGCGTGTGCAGTGCGGCCGGCGCGGGCGTGTCGATGCGGGCGTGATGAAAGGTGTGGCCGCGGACCTCGCCTTCGGGCAGCGACAGGCTGTGCATGCCGAGGTTGATCAGCCGGTCGGACATCGCGCCTTGTCCCGGCAGCAAGCCCAGCATGGGCGCCTCGCGGCCGGCGGCGTCGCGCAGCGACTCCAGCAGCACCAGCATGCCGCCGCACTCCGCAACCAGCGGGCGACCCGCGGCGTGGTGCGCGGCAATCGATTCACGCGTCGCCGCATTGTCGGCCAGCGCCTGCAAATGCAGCTCCGGGTAGCCGCCCGGCAGGTACAGCGCGTGCGCCCCTTGCGGCACCGGCTGGTTGGCCAGCGGCGAAAAGAAGCGCAGTTGCGCGCCCAGCTGGCGCAGCAGCGCCAGATTGGCGGCATAGACGAACGAGAAGGCGGCGTCCTGCGCGATGGCGATGGTGACGCCGGCGAGTGCGCCGGGCAGGCCGGAATCCGGCGCCGCGTGCGGCGGCGCCTCGAATTCCACCGCAGGCGGCATCGGCAGCGGCCCATGCTCGGCCAGCGCCCGAGCGGCGGCGGCGATGCGCTCGGCGAGGTCGTCCACCTCGCCGGCCTGCACGAGGCCGAGGTGGCGCGATGGCAGCGCATAGTGGCCGCCGCGCGGCAGCGCGCCGTACCAGGCCATGCCGGCCGGCAGGCTCTCGCGCACCATCTGCGCATGGCCCGCGCTGCCCACGCGGTTGGCCAGCACGCCCGCCAGCTGCAGGCCGGGGCGATAGGTCGCCAGCCCGTGGGCGACGGCGCCGAAGGTCTGCGCCATCGACGAGGCATCGATCACGGCCAGCACCGGCAGTCCGAAATGCAGCGCCAGATCGGCACTCGACGGCGTGCCATCGTGCAGCCCCATCGCACCTTCGACCAGGATCAGGTCGGCCTGCGCCGCCGCACCGTGCAGGAGTTCGGCACAGTGCGCCTCCCCGCCCATCCACAGGTCGAGCGGCTGCACCGGCGCGCCGCTGGCACGTTCGAGGACCATGGGGTCGAGAAAATCCGGCCCGGTCTTGAACACGCGCACACGCCGTCCCTGGCTGCGATGCCAATGCGCCAACGCCGCAGTGACGGTGGTCTTGCCTTGGCCAGATGCCGGTGCCGTGACCAGCAGCGCGGGACAGCGGCTTGAGCCCGGGCCATGTCGCCGGGACGGGATGGGAGTCATAGAGAAAACACTGCGCCAGCCATGCTCACCCGCTTCCCCGCAGGTACGCACCACAAGACGCGCCGTTCGCACGGCGCGCCGCCTCGTTGGCCGGTATCCGGGCTGGCGAAGACGACCCGTGTTCCCTTCCCAGGCACCGATTGCGCGGATGTACTCAGTGGGTTGCAGACACGAGCGGCGAGCACGAGGGCTCACGTTCGCTTACCGTTGCGGGGGCAGCTCAGGTTAGGGCGTGCGATGGCTTGCCACGCGACCCCTCCTGATTCCCGTTGAACTGCTTCGACCTGAAGGACGAAGCGAGCACCAACGGGCCGATCATAGCGGAACACCTTCGCTCAGGCGCTGCGCCGCCGGTCTGTCCGGCGCGCCGCGGCCCTGGGCGCCAGCGCGCGCCAGCCGATGACGCACGACGTGATGCACAAGGCGATGCCCAGGGCGGACAGGGTCAGCACCAAGGCTTCGCGCCAGCGGGGTCGCTCGCGCAGCGGCTCGAAGTCGAGGCTGTGCAAGCCCTGGTACATGAAGCGCTGCCATCGTCCCGAGGAATCGACCCGCAACAGCACCCTGCCCGAGGCGGGATCGGCATAAAGGTCGGTGCCGTCCGACCCATGCGCGCGCCAGACCGGCAGCGGCCGGGCCTCCGCGGCTTCGGCCGAGCCGGGGTTCTTCGCGTAGTAGACATCGTCGTAGCGATCGATCCGCTCCACGCGCGAAGGTGGTCTGTCTGCACCGCGCAATTGCCGCAGCAGGTCCGATACCAAGGGGTCCGGCAGCGCCGGATGCACTGTCGAAGCAGCGCGTGCATCGTCGGCGCGCACCCACCACCGCCGCTCCGCGCCCTGAAGTCGATACCAGACCTGCCCGTCGACGCGAATCCGCTCGAGTTCCAATGGCTGCGCCCCGGCCTCGCCGGCCCGGACCGCGGCCAGGGCAAGCGGCGGCGGCAGGACCGCCTCCCGGCTGGGGCCGAGCCAACGCTCGCGCTCGGCAGCCGACAGCCCGCGCGGCGAAAACACGCCATAGGGATTCATCGACATCAGGCCCGAGAAGATCCAGGTCAGCGTGAACACGGCGGCCACCAGGCCCGCGATGTGGTGCCAGCGCATCCAGGACTTGCGATAGGGAATCCAGCGCGTCCGGTTCAGGAACAGTTGCCAGATGCCCAGCGCCAGTCCGGTCGCGGCCAGCACCACGCCGGGGATCGACAGCCAGACGACCACCTGGTTCCACGCCTGCGGAAACTGCCGCAGCACGGTCGGGTAGATCCAGTGCGGGACCGCGCCGATCCAGTTCCAGAAGCGCTCGCTGCGGCGGGTGTCGCGCACCACTTCGGCGGCGGCGCTCGACACGTACAGTTCGAGGCCGTCGTCTCCTTCCAGGCTGACCTTGAAGAGCGGGCGGTAGGGATCGAAGGCCTGCGGCACCGTCCATTGGTCACGCGCCAGCGCTTCGGCCGCCAGCGCGCGCCGGCCGCTGAAGACCTCGGCCACCTTCATGGCCTGCCCGGCGCCGAGCGGCGCCTTCGCGCTGCCGGTGCGGGCATCGAGGGCCTGCCACCGCGCGCCCTGCCCCTGGCCGGCATCGACCAGCAGCCGCCAGACCGGCTCCCCGGCGTCGGCCATGCCCAGGCGTGCCTCGGTGAAGCCCAGGCCGGCCCGCCCGGCGGCCGCTTCGGCGGTCAGGCAGCAACCGGCGCCCAGCGCCAGGGGCTGCAGTCCCGCGCGCCGCTCGGCCTGGGAGAGATTCGGGAACGGCACGTAGTACAGCACGATCCCGCTGACGAACCACATCAGGAACAGCAGGGCCAACGAAATGCCGAGCCACTTGTGGACCCAGATCAATGTGCGCTTCATGTCCGTGCCGCCGGCGTTGCCGCTCAGAAGGCCGCCCGGTAGCTGAGTTCGAAGCTGCGCGGCGCGCCGATCAGGACCTGGTTGTTCGAATTGGCGCCGCTCCAGTAGGCGTAGAGCGCGTCGCTCAGATTGCGAACGCGAAAGGTGACTTCGCCCTTCTGCAGGCGCCAGGTCGCATAGGCGGTCGCCGTCGTGAACCCGTTCATGCGGACCGTGTTGGCGTTGTTGGCGTAGGCGTGGCCGGTTCGGTTGACGCCGCCGCCGATGCGCAGCGGCCATCCCGGCACCCTGTAGTCGACCCAGAGGTTGGCCACCGTGCCCGGCACGTTCGGCGGGATGTTGCCCGCGCGCGAGACGTTGCCGGCCTCGATGAGGCTGTCGAACTGCGCATCGACCCATGCCAGATTGCCGCTCAACGTGAGCTCGCGCGTCGCCTTCCAGGCCGCGGCGAGTTCCAGGCCCTGCGCCGACTGCCTGCCGCTGTTGACCGTCAGCGTCGGGTTGCCGAAATCGCGCGACAGCACGTTGTCGAGCGCGATCCGGTAGGCCGCCAGCGTGTAGTCGAGACGGCCTTCCAGCGCCGACTGCTTGAGGCCGAGCTCCAGCTGCTTGCCGGTCGAGAGACTGAAGGCGGCGTTGGCCGCCGAGAGCAGCAGAAGATTGCCCGTGCCGACCGGCGCACTCGCGTTCGAGTACTGGGCGTAGACGGAGGTGTCGGGGTCGATCGCGAACACCACGCCCAGGCGCGCCGATGTGGGCTTGTACCTTTGCGTGAACGATGCCTGGGCCCCGGTGTTGAGGTCCAGGTTCTGGCGCTCCAGCTTCACGTGGTCCTGCCGCAGGCCGCCCACGAGGGTCCAGCGATCGCTGACGGACAGGGCGTCTTCCATGAAGAGCGAGCCGGTGGGAATCCGGGCGTCGAAGATGGTCCGATTGCCGGCACCCGCGAACAGGGCGGGCTTGGCGGCGAAGAGCCGGTAGCTTCCCGGGATGGTGGCGAACTCGCCCACCGAGAGCGCATCGTTGGCCGCGCTCGATCCGTTGGAGAAATCGCGGTCGGAGGAGAAGTCGGTCTTCGTGTATTCGAGCCCCGCCACGAACCGGTTCTTCATTCCCCCGACCGGCGAGGTGTTCGTGAGATCGAGCCGGTCGGTCAGGATCTGGTGGTCGTGCGTGATGCCGACCAGGTCGCGCACGATGCGGCCCGGGGCGACGAAGGCATGGGACTCCGAGTTGCGCCAGGCCCTGTCGGCCGTGTAGTAGGACAGCTGGTTGCGCAGCTTCCACTCCGGCGCGATCTGCCAGCCGAGCCTGGCGCGCGTCCAGAGGCTGTTCGCGCTCATCTCGGCATCGTCGACGTTGTAGTTGCGAAACGCGATGCCGCGGTCCACCACCCGCCCGTTGGCATCGCTGACGATGTCCGTGGGCTGGAGCGCGTAGGCACGCGGCACCAGCGGCGTGCCCTGGTAGGACAGCGCACTGTCCCTGGCGTAGTCCATCGACAGGTCCAGGGTGAGGTCGCGCGTCAGTGCCGTGGTGTAGCCCAGGGTGAGGTTGTCGTAGCGCTGCTTGTTGCGCTCGATGTAGCCATCGGTCTCCTGGTGGCTGTAGTCCAGCCGCAAGGCGCTCGACTCACCCACGTTGACGCCCAGGCCGACGCCGGCGCGCACCGTGCCGAAGCTTCCGTACGACAGCATGGCCTCGGCCCCGGGGTTGTTGCGGTCGGGGCGCTTGGTCACGAAGTTGACGGCCGCGCCGATGGCGCCTTCGCCGTAGAGCACCGAGGAGGGGCCTTTCAGGACTTCGATGCGCTCGTAGTTCCAGCTGTCCTGGGGCCGGCTCACCATCGTCGGCACCGCAATGCGATCGCCGTCGAACAGATAGGTGATGAAGCCGCCGGTGAAGCCGCGCGTCGAGATCACCGAGGGCGATCCCGGCGCGCCGCCGGCGGTGATGCCCACGCCGCCGCGCAAGGCCTCCTCGAAGGTCCGCGCGCCGCGCCGTTCCATGGTCTCCTGGCTGATCACCTCGACCGAAGCCGGCGTTTCCATGACGCTCAGGCCCAGCCTGCCGGCCACCTCGGTGGTTGCCCGGAGCGCCGGCGCCTGATCCTGCAGGGTGGCCGTCACCTCGACGGGTCGCAGGCTCTCTTGCGCCAGCGCCGGGCTGCTGGCGAGCAGAGCGACAAGGCCCGGGATCGTGATGTGGGGGGACGCGAACGGACCCGAAACCCGGGTCCGGATGCCGAGTTCGGCAGACTTGCACATTGGCTGTTCCTCTAGCCCGCATTCCCGCTGGGCTTTTCAAAGAGACACACGCCGCAATTGCACGAGCCGATGCCGACCCGGCACGCAGGTGCCGAGCAGCCCGGACAAACGCACTCCCGCAGCGTCCGAAGGCGATTGCGAAGGCCGGTATCCGGGCTCGCGGGTTGCCGTCATGCGCATGCGCACGACGACAGAAGCCTCGCCTTCCCACGTTCGATCCGAACGCAGTGGCTGCGAACACCCGCAGGTGCTCACTCGAAACTTCTCTATCCGCTGACCGTTGCGGGGGCAGCGCAGGCATTGCGCGTCATGACGCGCGCACCTGCTTCCCGTTTAACCTCCCGGACCATGGCCGGCCTGGGGGGCACCTTCGAACCGTGGCGGAGGTCGCTCCAGCAGGGAGCGATCTTCCGTCGGGGCGGATTATAGGAAGCGCCGATGGGGCGGCGAAAGCGGACCCATGAGCAGATAATGCAGCGGTGGCCAACCTGGAACCACCGCAATTTCGACCCTTGACCGGCGTCTACGAGCCGTCCGCGATCCGGCAATTGCCGGATGGGCGTCTTCTCGTCGTCGAGGACGAGAAGGACCACCCCTTCACGCTGGTCACGATCGACGCGGGCGACGTCCACAGCGTGGCGCTCACCGCCACCCTGCTCCAGACCTTCAGCGACTTCTGGAAGCTGGACGATCTCGAAGGGCTCGCCCTGGATCGATCCGGCTTCGCCTACGCCATCACCTCCCATTCTCGTGACGATGAAGGTCATGCGAAGAAGTCGCGCGAGCGACTGGTGCGCTTCCGGGTCGACGGCAACCGGGTCGTCGCTCCCAGGGTCGTCGGGGGACTGAAGCAAGCCATGACGACGCAGCATCCCGTGCTGGCCTCGGCGGCCGAGATCCGGGAGGTCAAGGCCGCTGGCGGACTCAACATCGAGGCGCTGGAATTCGACCCGTTCGAGCATCATCTGCTGGTCGGCTTTCGCAGCCCGCTGCACGAAGGCCGCGCGATCATTGCCGGGATCGTCAATCCGACGGCCATCTTCGAGGCGGGCGAGGAGCCCCGCCTCTCGCCCCAACTCGATGAACTGGATCTCGATGGCGACGGCATCCGCGCCCTGTCGTTCCTTCCCGCGCTGGGGCAGTACCTGGTCGTCGGCGGCCCCGTATCGCGCGCGCCCGGCCGCTTCTCTCTCTGGCTCTGGAATGGCTGGCGAAGCAATGCCGTGCGCCGGCTCGTGGTTCCGGGCCTGAAGGACCTGGCGCGCGTCGAGGGCGTGAGCCCCGCGGTCATCGACAAGGCGGCGGGCATCATCATGGTCAGCGACGACGGCGATCGCAAGGCCGGACGGCCCGCGAACTATCTCTGGATCGGCCTCGATCAACTGCAGCCTGCATCTTGACCTCGCCCGCAGGGGGCGCGACAGGTTCGGGCCGAGCGCTTCGCGCGACGCGGCCGACGCCGCAGCCCACGGTCACGATGCCGAAGCACCCACGCAACGAAGGGGTATCGCAGGCCGTCATCGGCGCGCAATGCGCGGCCCATAGCCTTGGGTCGAAGCCGGCACATCAGCCGCTGCGTCATTCCAAGGAACCCGACATGAAAGCCTCGCCCATCATCAAGATCGTCACGACCACGGCCATTGCATGGATGCTTGCAAGCTCGGTGCATGCACAGGCCGGCCGCAGCCGCGCCGAGGTCGAGGCCGAAGCGATCGCCGCCGCCCATGCTCCCAACCAGAACGTCACCCGCGGATCGCGCGGCGCCGAAGCGTTCAATTCGGTGGCCGACCCCGCGGCAGTCCAGCAGCAGGCCGTCGACACGGCGCGCGCCCCGAATCAGAACGTGACGCGCGGCTCGCGCGGCGCGGACCCCTTCACCTCGACGGCCGACCCCGCCGTGGTCCGCGCCCAGGCGGAAGCTGCTGCGGCCGCCCCCGATCAGAACGTGACCAGCGGATCGCGCGTGAACAGCAAGGTCGTCTCGACCATGCCCAATGCAGCCCAGGTGCGCGCGGAGGCTCGAAGAAACGCGCCCCAGTGAGGGACGGGCCAGGCTCCGGCGTCGCCCGGAGGCTGGCAGCGCGGCACGGGCGACCGGTCGATCAAGCGGAGCTTGCGGCTTCGCGCGGCTGACGCACGACCCGATGCTGCTGCGGTGCCTCGCTCCGGGCCGCGACGCCTTCAGGTCCGCCGAAGTGCGCCTTGTACCTTGAGCCCAGATACTGGGTTGCCCAGAAAGCCGCGCCGGCGAAGGCGCATGCGATGAGGAAGGCAGCGCCGCGCATCCGCCACGCGAGCCCCGATTTGTCGATGAGGGTCTTCATGCGCGCCCCCAGCGCCAAACTGTCGAAGTCCGCGCCAACGCGCCGCCGCGCTTGCCACTCCATGCCAGCCCAGACCGGACCCGCGCCGAGCACGGAGACGGCCACGTTGTACCAGCCGCCCGACCCATGGGAGAGCGTCAGGGCACAGGTGGCCATCGTCAGCAAACCCACCCAGTACATCCCCGGCTTGAGCATCCGGGCGCCGAACAGCTTCTCCAGCGTCTGCTGCAGCGCGGCGGAGGCCTGCGCGACATAGCGTTCGTCCACCAGACCCTGGTGGCGAGACCGCACCTGCGCGATCGCCTGCTCGGCGCTCTTCGATGCGAGAACGCTTTCGGCGATCTGCAGGTTGATCTCGGATTCCAGGAATGCATTGGCCCGATCGACGAGGCGCGTCAGCCCGGCGGCATCGCGATGACCGGGCTGCACGCAGGTCTGCAAGCCGTGCAGGTCCTTGGCGAGCAGATGCCCGACGATGTTCTTGAAATCGAAGATCTCGTGCTGTTTGCCGAAGGCGTGAATCGCGAAAGACCGCTCTGCGGCGGCCATGTGCGCCCGCGTGACCTCCACGCTCACCGGGTAGGTGCTGTCGACGGCGCGCTCGCCGCGCCGGTGGTGGCTCGCCCGGCCGCGGCGACCGTACTCGGGCAGCCGTTTCACGTCGATGTTGGCCAGCACCAGGTCCATCGCCTCCTGGTCGCCGTGGAGCAGCGTCAGTTGGTCCTGCGACTCGATCTTGCAGCTCAGGCGTCCCAGGCAATGGCGGCATCCCATCGCGGCGCAATGACTGCAATCGACCCGCCCCGTCGCATTGCAGGCGCCGCAGTCGCAGACGCCTCGGCCTGCGCAACCCGCGCATTGAACCTTCCCGGCATAGTCGCAGTGGTTGCAGTTGACTTTGCCCCCGTTGCATGCCGGGCAGGCGACCCATCGCCAGTCGCTCTTGCTGACATACATCTTGGCGGCCGTGTCCCAGACCTGATGGGTGTAGCTTTCGTTGTAGCTCCCTCTTCCGCTGCATCGACTGCATTCCCGCTTGCTCGTGCCGCCGCAGACCGAGCAGTCGAGCCTGCCCTGGCCATGGCAGGAAAAGCATCGAACGTTGCCACGGCCGCTGCAGCCGCTGCAGCGCAACTGCCCCTGGCCACTGCAGACCTCGCATCGATACTGATGGCCGAGCCTGTGCTCGAAGCCGCTCAGGACGTCCCCCACGGGCAGGAAGCGCCGATAGGTCGAATCGTCGTGCCCGGCCCATGACGCTCAACGCCGTCCACAGCGACACGACCGTGACCACCGGCACGAGCCATGCCCATCGGAAGCAGGCGCGGGCCCTGCCCGAGTCGAGAACGGTCCCCGGCGCCTTGACGCCGAGAAAGAGGAGCTTGGCGAGATGACCCATGGCGCCCATGAGCGAGCACAGGAGCGCGATCGGGGGAACCAGCGCAGCCCGGGCCGCGTCGCGTCCGAGGCTCTCGTGGATGCCGCCTGCTTCGAACGAAGCCAGGGGCGCCGTGTAACGCTGCAATGGCTCGGAGGCGACAGCTTGCACCAGCGGCTTGTAGAACTGGGCGACGAACTGCTCGCCCGATTCGTAGCCGGGTGCCACCACCACCTTGTCCGGCAATTCCAGCTGACGCCGCAGGTCGCCCTGGATCGCCGGATGCAGCACGAAGTCCTTGAACTCCAGCCCCGCCGGCACGCGCTGGCCGCCGACGCGGATGGAACCGTCGGACCGGCGACGCGCCTTGTCCCTGACCTGCTCGTCCACGGCCCTGTAGAAGCCGCGGATGTCATGGGGCTGCCAGTCCGCCGGCACTGGCAGGTCTTTGCGGACCTGATTGGCCACCGCAGGCCGGTATCGGGACGGCACGCTCCAGGGTTTCCAGCCTCGGCGCGCCAAGTCCTTCTCGTAGCGCTCCCAGCCCTCGCGCTGCTGGCGCCTGACTTCTTCGTCCAGCTGCGGACTGGTCCCGTTGGCATAGTTGGTCCACTGCTTGCGCAGCTCCTTCATGGCCGCGCCGTAGGTCTCGTAGACCCCGCGAGCGCCATGCAGCTCGCGTCCGGCCTGCTGCTCCAACAGGTTCAGCTTGGCCTTGTCGATCTTCTCGTCGAGCCGCTCGATCGAGCTCGAGAGCACCGGAAACAGGGCCAGGAAGGCCTTGCCTTCAGGCCGCGCGAAGACTCGTTCTTCGTCGTCGCTGAGTCCGTCCAGTTGCGCGCGCCCCTGCACCATGGCCCGCTGCACCAGATGCAGCACACCCTCAGCAACGAGAAGAACGTGTTCGTCAGCTCTTCACGGCGCGACCCGTCCGTCGTGTACGGCTGCGACACGTGGAACAAGGGCTTCGAGCAGGCTGGATGGGTCAACGGCACGATCTAGCGCGTCGCCGTGCGCACGAAGACGGACGCGTATCTCGACTTGAAGATTTTCCTGACCGGCTGCAGCGCGGGCAGCGCGCCCGCGCCGGACCCGGCCCTTGTCCCGATGAAGGCGCAGGAACTGGAAGGCATCCTCAAGACGAACGCCGCGGCGGCAAGAAAGGGCAGCCAATACGCAGGGGGCGATGGCGGCGCGTCCAAGTCGACGCGGCAACTCGAGGACAAGCTCGTCGAGCTGAAGGTGGTCAAGCACTACAAGGAAGCACTTCCCAACAACTGGGCGTTCCAGGCCATCAAGCCTCGCAAGGAGTTCGTCGTTGCCTACAACTGCGAGAAGTTCGACAAGAGCTTCAAGGTCGGGGCGACCATCTACGGCACGTTCGAAGAGGCGAGCATCGGCATGGACGACGACGATTTTTCAGTGGTCCTGAGCAACTGCAGGACAAGGCGTTAGCAGGCGATCCCGTGTCGGCGCGTCGACGACTGTCTTATGCTTGGACATCTCCTCCACTCGAGAATCCCGTTTCAGATGAGTTTCGACGCGCTTGACTACTTCCCCCCCGACGCCTTCGAAGTCCGCATCTCCGAGCTGCTGGTCGCCACCTCCGAAGGCGCGGACGCGCTGATCGACCCTTCCGTCTCCGAAGTGCTGCGGCTGGTCAAGGACCACCTCAAGATGGACGTGGTGTTCGTCTCGGAGTTCGTCGATGGCCGTCGCGTGTTCCGCCGCGTCGAAACCCGACCCGGGGCCGCGGTGATCGCCGAAGGCGGCTCCTCCTCGCTCGAGGAGGGCTTCTGCCAGCGGGTGGTCGATGGCCGCATGCCGCGCCTGGTCCACGACGTGGCATCCCTGCCGGACAAGGCCGAGTTGCCAGCGACGGACTTTCCGATCGGCGCCCACATGAGCACGCCGATCGTGCTGACCGACGGGCGGGTCTACGGCACCTTCTGCTGCTTCAGCTTCTCGGCCAACCAGGCCCTGACCGAGCGCGACCTCAAGAAGCTCGAGATGTGCGCCCAGCTCGCGGCACGGAAGATAGATGCCCAGCGGGCGCGGGAGTTCGAACAAACCAGCGCGAACTGGCGGCTGCTGCCGTAGCCGCGCCGGCCCGCCTCAGGGGGCCAGTTCCTCGACCCGCAGCGTGACGATCGCGCCAGCCACCGCCGCATGGCCCTGCAGCGCATGCACCGCCCGGTCGACCGCCCCCTGCGCCGCCGCCGCCGTCAACACCAGCGCCTGCGGGCCATGGCCCGCCTCCCCGGCCGCCAGCAGCACCCGGCGCACGGGCACGCCCTGCTCCGCCAGCAAGGCGCCCAGCGCCTCCGCCTGAGACGCAGCCTGCAGCGGCACCCGCAGATAGTGCGCACTGCACACGGCCGCGCGCGACAGCACCGGCAGGGCCTGCATGGCATGGACATGGAAACCCAGGTGCGGCACGCGCTGCGCCGCCCGGGTGCCGTCCAGCCGCGCCACGTCGACCAGGTCGGCGATCACGGCCGACGCGGTCTGCTCCGATCCGGCGCCCGCGCCGTAGTACATCGTGAGTCCCGCCGCATCGGCCTTGACCATGATGGCGTTCATCGCGCCATCGACCTGCGCCATGAGGTGGGCGGCGGGCACCAGCGCCGGCTGCACGCGCAGTTCCACGCCCTCCGCGCGGCGCCGGGCGATGCCCAGCAGCTTCACGCGATAGCCCAGTTGCCCGGCGCCGGCCACGTCCAGCGCCTGCAGGGCCGCGATGCCCTCCACCTGCGCATCCGCGAAACGCAGCGGCATGCCGAAGGCATTGGCGGCCAGTAGCGTGAGCTTGTGGGCGGCATCGACGCCCTCGATGTCGAAGCCCGGGTCGGCCTCGGCATAGCCCAGGGCCTGGGCCTGCGCGAGCGCGCTGCCGAAGTCGATGCCCTCGTCGCGCATCTTGCCGAGGATGAAGTTGGTGGTGCCATTGATGATGCCCGCCACCCATTCGATGCGGTTGGCCGTCAGGCCCTCGCGCAGCGCCTTGATGATCGGGATGCTCACGGCCACCGCCGCTTCATAGGCCACGCTGACGCCGCGCTGCCGGGCGGCGGCGAAGATCTCGCCGCCGTGCACCGCCAGCAGCGCCTTGTTGGCCGTGACCACGTGCTTGCCGTGCGCGATGGCCGCCAGCACCCAGTCGCGCGCCGGGCCGGTGCCGCCGGCCACTTCCACCACCACGTCGACTTCGGGATGGGTCGCGACCTGCAGCGGGTCGGCGGTCAATGCGGCTCGGCCGTCGACGATGGTCGCGGCCCGCCCGAGGTTGCGGGCCGCCACGATCACCACCTCGATCCCGCGCCCCGCCCGCCCCGCGATCTCGGCCTGGTTGCGTGCCAGCACGCGGAAGGTGCCCGAACCCACGGTGCCGATGCCGATCATGCCGACGCGCAAGGGACGGGTCGCCGCGGGAAGGCGGCTGCAGGCGGACTCGAGGGACTGGACTGGATCGCGGTACATGAAGATCTCCGAACGGACGAACAAACAAAAAACCCAGCTGCCAGAGCTGGGTCGGATTCGTTCGGGGAGAGCGAGAACACCAGGTGGCTGCCGAAACGGCCACCTGCGCGTGCTCAGGTGGCCGCGGTGGTAATGGTGGTAATCATTCGTGTACCCAATGCCCCATTCGCCCGCGCGAAGGCAGGCGACATCATGCGGCCCATGGGGGCGGCGCTCGATGCGGCAGGGAGGAATCGGCACGACATGGTCGGGCAGTGTACAGGACGACCTCGCCCGCACCAAACCGGCGAGCGCTGCGCCACATCGGCGCATGGTGCACGGCTGCGAGAACCGGGGCGCCGGATTTCCCTGCGAAGGCGCCCCCCGCCAGGCCAAAGACGCAGGCACGGATGTTGCTTGGAATCCATCGCTGTTCCGCCGACGCCGTTGTCGCGGATTTTTGCAGTGCCTCCGCTAACGATGGCGAGGGATCCGAGTGAACCGAGAGCAACGACGCCGCCGGTTCGCCTGTTCCAACCCAAGTCGCATCCGTTCCACGCGGGGGCCTGCTGCCATCGGCTGATCCACAGCCAGTCATGGCGGCCTGCACCCGGCCACGGGCGGATGCGTGCAGGATCCGACATGAAAATCGCAGTGATTGGCCACGGCATGGTGGGCCACAAGTTTCTCGAGCAACTCCATGAGCTCGGGCTTTCGCAGGCGCAGGTCACCGTGCTGTGCGAGGAGCCCCGCCCGGCCTACGACCGGGTGCACCTGTCCGAATTCTTCGCTGGCAAGACCGCCGAAGACCTCTCGCTGGTCGAACCCGGCTTCTTCGAGCGCAGCGGCTTCACGCTGCGGCTGGCCGCCAGGGCCGCGGCCATCGAACGCCGCAACAACACGATCACCACGGCCGACGGCGAAGTGGTGCATTACGACAAGCTGGTGCTGGCCACCGGCTCGGCGCCCTTCGTGCCGGCGGTGCCGGGCCGCGACCGCCCGCACTGCTTCGTCTACCGCACCATCGAGGACCTGGAGGCCATGAAGGCCAGCGGCGCCCGCTCGAAGACCGGCGTGGTGGTGGGCGGCGGCCTGCTGGGCCTCGAATGCGCCAAGGCGCTGCGCGACATGGGCCTGGAGACCCACGTGGTCGAGTTCTCGCCGCGGCTGATGGCGGTCCAGGTCGACGAGGGCGGCGGCCGCGCGCTGCGCAACAGCATCGAGGGCCTGGGCCTGCACGTGCACACCGGCCGCAACACGGTCGAGATCACCGACGGCGCGACCGCGCGACATCGCATGGTGTTCGCGGACGGCACGCATCTGGAGACCGACATGATCGTGTTCTCCGCCGGCATCCGGCCGCGCGACGAGCTGGCGCGCCAGTGCCAGCTGGCAGTCGGTCCGCGCGGCGGCGTGGCGATCGACAGCCACTGCCGCACCAGCGACCGCAACGTCTACGCCATCGGCGAATGCGCCTCCTGGAACGAGCAGACCTTCGGCCTGGTGGCGCCGGGCTACGACATGGCCCGCGTGGCCGCCAGGCACATCGCCGGGCAGGACGACGCCGCCTTCACCGGCGCCGACATGAGCACCAAGCTCAAGCTGATGGGCGTGGACGTGGCCAGCATCGGCGACGCCCACGGCAGGACGCCCAAGTCGCGCGCCTACCAGTACGTCAACGAGCACAAGCAGATCTACAAGAAGATCGTGGTCAGCGAGGACGGCAAGCAGCTGCTGGGTGCGGTGCTGGTCGGCGACGCGGCCGAGTACGGCACCCTGCTGCAGATGGCGCTCAACGGCATCCAGCTTCCGACCGAGCCTGAATTCCTGATCCTGCCTTCGAGCGACGGCAAGGCCAAGCCCGGCCTGGGCGTCGATTCACTGCCCGACAGCGCCCAGATCTGCTCGTGCAACAGCGTCACCAAGGGACAGATCTGCGCGGCCGTCGGCGAAGGCGCCTGCAGCACCGCCGACCTCAAGGCCTGCACCAAGGCCGGCGCCACCTGCGGCGGCTGCGTGCCGCTGGTGGCCCAGGTGATGAAGGCCGAGATGGCCAGGCGCGGCCTGGCGGTCGACAACCACCTCTGCGAGCACTTCCCCTATTCGCGCCAGGAGCTCTACCACCTGATCCGCGTCGGCGAGATCCGCAGCTTCGACGACCTGCTGGCCAGGCATGGCAAGGGCCTGGGCTGCGTGGTCTGCAAGCCCACCGCCGCCAGCATCTTCGCGTCCTGCTGGAACGAGTTCGTGCTCAAGAAGGACCTGGCGGCGCTGCAGGACAGCAACGACTACTTCCTCGGCAACATCCAGAAGGACGGCAGCTACTCGGTGGTGCCGCGCATGCCCGGCGGCGAAGTCACGCCCGAAGGCCTGATCGCGGTCGGCCAGGTGGCGAAGAAGTACGGCCTCTACACCAAGATCACCGGCGGCCAGCGCGTGGACCTGTTCGGCGCCCGCGTCGAGCAGCTGCCGCCGATCTGGGAGGAGCTGATCGCCGCCGGCTTCGAATCGGGCCATGCCTACGGCAAGTCGCTGCGCACCGTGAAGAGCTGCGTCGGCTCGACCTGGTGCCGCTTCGGCGTGGCCGACAGCGTGGGCCTCGCGGTGGAGCTGGAGAACCGCTACAAGGGCCTGCGGGCGCCGCACAAGATCAAGTTCGGCGTCTCGGGCTGCACCCGCGAATGCGCCGAGGCGCAGGGCAAGGACGTCGGCATCATCGCCACCGACAAGGGCTGGAACCTCTACGTCTGCGGCAACGGCGGCATGAAGCCGCGCCATGCCGAACTGATCGCCTCGGACCTCGGCAAGGAAGAACTGGTCCGGCTGATCGACCGCTTCCTGATGTTCTACGTGCGCACCGCCGACCGCCTGCAGCGCACCAGCACCTGGCGCGACAACCTCGAGGGCGGCCTCGACTACCTGAAGGGCGTGCTGATCGAGGACACACTGGGGCTCGGCGCGGAGCTCGAAGCCCAGATGCAGCACGTGGTCGACACCTACCAGTGCGAGTGGAAGACGGCGGTGAACGACCCGGACACGCGCGCGCGCTTCCGCTCCTTCGTCAACAGCGAGAAGCCGGACGAGCACATCGTCTTCGTGCAGGAGCGCGGCCAGATCCGGCCGGCCCGCGTCGATGAACGCGCCGATGCCGATGTCGCCACCGCCTGAACAACACACGAGGACATTCGAGATGACCACCACCGAAGCACGCCACTGGACCGCCGTCTGCGCCGACGGCGACATCCTGCCCGATACCGGCGTCTGCGCCCTGGTCGAGGGCGTGCATGTCGCGATCTTCCGGGTCGGCCGGCCACAGGCGCTCTATGCCATCGACAACGTCGACCCGAAGGCCGGCGCCAGCGTGCTCTCGCGCGGGCTGGTGGGCAGCATCGGCGAGCGCATCGTCGTCGCCTCGCCGCTCTACAAGAACCACTTCGACCTGCAGAGCGGCGAATGCCTCGAGGCGCCCGAGCACTCGGTGCGCGCCCATGCGGTGCGCGTCCACGAAGGCCGCGTGCTGGTCGCGCTCGCCTGATCCCCGCTGCCTGCACGGCTCCACTTCTTCTTCAAGCTTCCAAGGAATCCCCATGGCCTACCTAGCCCCTGCCGAGTTCGTGACCAAGATGGTCGACGCCGGCGAATCCAAGCTGCTGATGTCCACCCGCGACACGCTGATCCGCTCCTACATGGCCGGTGCCATCCTGGCGCTGGCGGCGGCCTTCGCCGTGACCGTGACCGTCAACACCGGCAACCCGCTGGTCGGCGCGATGCTGTTCCCGGTCGGCTTCATCATGCTGTACCTGATGGGCTTCGACCTGCTGACGGGCGTCTTCACGCTGGTGCCGCTGGCCGTGCTCGACAAGCGCCCCGGCGCGACCTGGCGCGGATGCTTTCGCAACTGGGGGCTGGTGTTCGTCGGCAACTTCGCCGGCGCGCTGACGGTCGCGGTCTTCATGGCGATCATCTTCACCTTCGGCTTCAGCGAGGCGCCCAACGCCGTCGGCGAGAAGCTCGGCCACATCGGCGAGGGCCGCACGCTGGGCTATGCCGCGCACGGCGCCGCCGGCATGCTGACCCTGTTCATCCGCGGCGTGATGTGCAATTGGATGGTGTCCACCGGCGTGGTCGCCGCGATGATGTCGACCACGGTGTCGGGCAAGGCCATCGGCATGTGGATGCCCGTGATGATCTTCTTCTACATGGGCTTCGAGCATTCGATCGTCAACATGTTCCTGTTCCCCACCGGCCTGCTGCTGGGCGGCAAGTTCACGCTGATGGACTACCTGATCTGGAACGAGATCCCGACCGTGCTCGGCAACCTGGTCGGCGGCCTGACCTTCGTCGGCGCGACGCTGTACGCGACGCACTACAAGACGGCGCCGAAGCGCGTCGTGGGCTGAACAAGCCAGCGCCATGGGCAGCGCCTTGCGCGTGACGCTCGGCCAGCAATCGCTGGCCGGACCGGGGCGGGTCAACCAGGATTTTCACGGTGCCATGCTGGCGGAGGGATCGCTGCGGGCGACCAAGGGCATCGCGATCGCGATCGCCGACGGCATCGGCTCCAGCCGCGTCAGCCAGGTCGCCAGCGCCGCGGCGGTGCGCGGCTTCCTCGACGACTACTACGCGACCTCCGAGGCCTGGTCGGTGCGCCGCTCCGCCCAGCGGGTGCTGGCCGCCACCAACGCCTGGCTGCATGCCCAGACGATGCGCAGCGACGCCCGCTTCGACAAGGACAGCGGCTACGTCTGCACCTTCAGCGCCCTGGTCCTCAAGGGCCGGGAGGTGCACCTGCTGCACGTCGGCGACGCGCGCATCTACCGGCTGCATCCGCAGGCCCTGGAGCAGCTCACGGAGGACCACCGGGTTCACCTGTCGTCGGTCGAGTCGTACCTCGGGCGCGCCCTGGGGGCGGGCCCCAACGTGGAGATCGACTACCGCTGCTGGGAGGCGGAAGTCGGCGAGGTCTACCTGCTGGCCACGGACGGCGCCTGCGCCGGCCTCGACGCCCGCGCGGTGCACCATGCGCTCGCGCGCTACGGTGACGACCTCGACGAAGCCGCCCGCCTGCTGGTGGCGGGCGCGCGGGGCGACGACGACCGCACCGTGCAGCTGCTGCGCATCGATGAGCTGCCGGCGGCCGATGCCGCGCAGCTGCAGGCGCAGCGCGAGGGGCTGGCGATCCCGCCCGCGCTCGCGCCGCGGGCGCGCTTCGAGGGCTTCACCCTGGTGCGCGAGCTTCAGGTCAGCGCCCGCAGCCACGTGCACCTGGCGGTGGACGAGGCGCGCGGGCAGCAGGTGGTGCTCAAGCTGCCGTCGGTCGACCTGCGCGACGACCCCGACTACCTGGACCGCTTCGTCCTCGAGGAATGGGTGGCACGCCGGGTCGACAGCGCCCACGTCGTCAAGGCCGGCACGGTCGAACGCACGCGCGGCCACCTGTTCGTCGCCATGGAGTACGTCGATGGCCAGACGCTGGCGCAATGGATGGTCGACCATCACAGGCCTTCGCTGGACAGCGTGCGCAGCATCGTCGCCCAGTTGGCCAAGGGGCTGCAGGCGCTGCATGGCAAGGAGATGCTGCACCAGGACATCCGGCCCGAGAACGTGATGATCGATCGCGCCGGCACCGTCAAGATCATCGACCTGGCATCGACGCACGTGGCGGGCCTGGCCGACAGCGCCCGGGACCGGCGCGCGCTCGCCATCGCCGGCACCTTGCAGTACACCGCGCCGGAATACTTCGTCGGCCAGGGCGGCAGCACGCGCTCCGACCTGTTCTCGCTGGCCGTGATCGTCTATCAGATGCTCACGAAGCAATTGCCGTACGGCCTGCACGCATCACGCGTGCGTTCGGGCGCCGACGCGAAGCGCCTGCGCTACCTGCCGGTGCGCCAGTTCCGGCCCGACCTGCCGGCCTGGGTCGATGCGGTGCTGCAGAAGGCGCTGCACCCGGACCCGGCCCGGCGCCAGCAGGCGGTGTCGGAATTCGTGCACGACCTGAAGGCGCCGGGGCCGGAGTTCCTGCGGCCCCGCAGCGCGCCGCTGATCGAGCGGCACCCGGTGCGGTTCTGGCAGTGCGCCACCGCGCTGCTGGGCGCGGCCACGGTGGTCCTGCTGGGGCTGCAGCTGGCCGGGAAGTGAGCGCACCGCGGGCGCGGTGCATATCACCGATGCATGAAACCGGCACAGCCAAACGCCAGGGATGCCGCGGAACCGGCTTTGCCGGGCCGCTGCTATCGCCCCCTCGAGGTGGCGGCGCCGCAGGCGCTTCGGGGGTGTTTCATCATGAGTGGCAGGCGCAGGCCTCGCCGTGCGCTGCCGAAACGAGCTCGCTGAGGATGCCGCACTCCTGGGTGGCGTGCGGCTGCGAGCAGCGCCCGCGCAGCACGGTCAGCTGCTTCTCCAGGGCCTGGAGGCTCTTGAGGCGGGCGCGCACGCGCTCGATCTGCTCGTCGACCAACTGGTTGATGTCGGCGCAGTCCTGCCGCGGCGTTGCCGCGAAATCCAGCAGCTTCTTGATGTCGCTCAGGGGAATGTCCAGCGCCCGGCAATGGCGCACGAAGGACAGGCCCTCCAGGTGCGCCTGCCCGTAGGCCCGGTAGCCGTTGGGCTGGCGCGCGGGCGCTGCCAGCAGGCCGGCCCGTTCGTAGAAGCGGATGGTGCCGACGTCGACACCGGTTGCATTGCTCAGGTCGCCGATCTTCATGGTGTCGTGAGATTAAGTGAAGACATGCTCCATCTTTCAAATGATGGCGTCAACCAGGGGTCCGTCGGGACGGGACTTGGCACAATGCCCCTGTCGCAGCGCGCAACCATGCGAAACGGATCCCCATGCAAGGCCCACCTCCAGCCACGCCGACCACCTCGACCCCGGACGGGGCCGCACGACCGCAGATGTCCTCCAGCGAGCTGGCGCAGTTCAACACCGATCTGGCGATCGATCGCACCTTGATGGCTGCGGACCGCTCGCTGATGGCATGGGTGCGGACGGCGCTGTCCATGATCAGCTTCGGCTTCACGATCTACAAGATTCTCGAAGGCTTCCGTGAACAGGGCGGTACCGTGACGGCAAGCCACGTGCCGCGCGACATGGGGCTGTTCCTGACCGGCCTGGGAACGGTGGCGATGCTGATGGGCGTGCTCGAGTACGGGTACCGGATCAAGAAGCTGCGCGAGGCCAAGGACTTCCGCATGTTCCAGCCCTCGTTCGTCATGGCGCTGATCATGGCGGTCACGGGACTGTGCGCTTTCCTGGGCATCAGCTTCAGGGTGCTCTGACCAGCGCTCGCCGGCCGCCCTCCTGGAGGGCCGATTCAGGCCGTCACTGCGCCAAGGGCCTGGAGCCGTCCGCCGGCAGGACGATCGTCGAGTCGCCGTCCGGCGAGGTCACGGTGTCGGAGTCGCTCAAGGGCGGCGGCGCGCCTCGCGGAACGACCACCACGGCACGGCCGCCGGGCGAAGTGACGTCTTCCAGGGGCGGCAGTCCGCGTTGGGCCCGGTCCCACGCCATCCCCGCATCGCGCACGCAGGCATCGCGTTGCGGGCGCGGCAGGTTTCCGCCGTTGCAGTACGCCATCGTGCGCTCGTAGCGCGCCTGGGCGGCGTCGAGACCGGATTGTGCGAGCGCCGCCGTGCTCGCCACCAGGGCGACGCAAGTGATCACCGCATGCACGGGGCTGGGGGTCATGGTGCTGCTCCTCGGTGAGGGTGAGCTGGATTGTCCGGCAGGCAGAACCCTTTGACCAGCCTGCCCGACACCCGAGCCCGCCCGGCTTGACCTTGTACTGGGTATAGGGTGTGAAATACCCCCCGAAAGCGACGACGACATGGCCCAACACCACCACCCCCACGCCCCGGCGGCCGCAGCGGATGCCTGCTGCGCGGCCACGCCGCTGCGCGCGCCCGAGCCGGCGCGGGCCGAGCCCGGCGCGGCGGCGAACACCTTCCGCATCGCCACCATGGACTGCACGGTGGAAGAGTCCGAGATTCGCCGCCTGGTGGAGCCGATCGCCGGGATTCGCGGACTGCATTTCCGCCTCGGCCAGCGCACGCTGCGCATCGACGGCAGCGACGCCGCGGTGCCGCTCGCGCTGGCGGCCATCCGCAAGGCCGGCTTCGTGCCCGAGCCGCTGGCGACGGCGGCCCAGCCGGCGCCAGCGTCTGAAGACGCGCTGCACGCGCACGGCGCGACCGGCGGCCACCTGCGGTTGGCGACGGCCCTCGCGCTGGCGGCGGCTGCCGAGGCGATCTCCTTCTTCGCCCCCGACCTCGTGGCCTGGAAGGCGGCCGGCATGGCGATCGCGGCCGCGGCGATCTGGCTGGCCGGGGTCGAGACCTACGCCAAGGGCCTGGGCGCGCTCAGGCACGGCAAGCTCAACATCAACGCCCTGATGTCGGTCGCCGTCACCGGCGCCTTCGTCATCGGCCAGTGGCCGGAAGCCGCCATGGTGATGGCCCTGTATGCCATCGCCGAGCTGATCGAGGCGCGGGCGGTGGACCGGGCTCGCAACGCGATCAAGGGGCTGGTCGATCTCGCGCCCGCCGACGCCGAGGTGGCACAGCCCGACGGCAGCTGGCGCCGCATGCTGGCAACCGAGATCGCGATCGGCGCGATCGCGCGCGTCAAGCCCGGCGAGCGGGTGGTGCTCGACGGCGTGGTCACGCAGGGCCACAGCAGCATCGACCAGGCGCCGGTCACCGGCGAGAGCATTCCGGCCGACAAGGCGCCGGGCAGCCCGGTCTTCGCCGGCACGATCAACCAGAACGGCGAGCTGGCGTTCCGCGTCACCGCGGCCGCCAGCGACTCGACGCTGGCGCGGATCATCCACGCCGTCGAGGAAGCGCAAGGCACGCGCGCCCCGACCCAGCGCTTCGTCGACCGCTTCGCCGCCATCTACACGCCCGCCGTGTTCGCCCTCGCGCTGGCGGTGGCGCTGCTGCCGCCGCTGCTGCTGGGCTGGCCCTGGCTGGCCGCCATCTACAAGGCGCTGGTGCTGCTGGTGATCGCCTGCCCCTGCGCGCTGGTGATTTCCACGCCGGTCACGGTGGTCAGCGGGCTGGCGGCGGCTGCGCGGCGCGGCATCCTGATCAAGGGCGGCAGCCACCTCGAGCAGGCCCGCCGGCTCAAGGCGGTGGCGCTCGACAAGACCGGCACCCTGACCGAAGGCAAGCCGAGGCTGGTGGCCTCCAAGGCGTGGCGCGCGACCGACGAGCACCAGGCCCGGCAATGGGCCAAGCGCCTCGCGGCGCGCTCCGACCATCCGGTGTCGGCCGCGATCGCCCTGGGCATCGAGGGCGACGCGCTGGCGGTGGACGGCTTCAAGGCCCTGCCGGGCCGCGGCGTCGAGGGCGTGGTCGACGGCCGCACGATGGTGCTCGGCAACCACCGCCTGGTCAGCGAACGCGGCCAGGCCGATCCGGCGCTCGAAGCCGAACTGGCGGTCCACGAAGCCCAGGGCCGCACCGTCACCCTGCTGGCGGACGAGGGCGGCGTGCTGGCGCTGTTCGCGGTGGCCGACACGATCAAGCCCGGTTCGGTGAAGGCCATCGCCGCGCTGCGCGCGCTCGGCGTCACCCCCGTCATGCTGACCGGCGACAACCAGGCGACCGCGCTCGCGGTCGCTCGCGAGGCCGGCATCGACGATGCCCGCGGCGGCCTGCTGCCGGAAGACAAGCTGGCGGCCATCCAGGGCATGCGCCAGCGCTACGGCCCGACGGCCATGACCGGCGACGGCATCAACGACGCGCCGGCCCTGGCGCAGGCCGACATCGGCTTCGCGATGGGCGGCGCCGGCACCGACACCGCGATGGAAGCGGCCGACGTCGTGATCATGAACGACGACCTCGGCCGGATCGCGGAGACGATCCGCCTGTCGCGCCGCACGCACGCGGTGCTGTGGCAGAACATCGCGCTGGCGCTCGGCATCAAGGCGGTGTTCTTCGTGCTGGCGGTGTTCGGCAGCGCGACCATGTGGATGGCCGTCTTCGCCGACATGGGCGCCAGCCTGCTGGTGGTGGCCAACGGCCTGCGGCTGCTGCACGGCGTGCGCCGGCCTCTTCGATCGCCTTGACACGCTGGCGGCTTCGAAAGCAACATCGCCGCGACCCACCATGCCCACGCGCCTCCTCGCCTTCATCGCCTGCGCGCTGTGGCTCGTCGGCGCACCGGCGGCGACGGCAGCCGACGCACCGCCCGCCGCCACGGCGGCCGCCCCGATCGCCACCGCCGACATCACGGCCCGCGCCGACGCCGACGAGCAGTTCGTCCAGGCGGCCATGCGCCGGACCGCGTCGCCTGAAGACCTGCAGCGCTCGCACGACGTGCTGGCCCGCCAGTCCGCCGCCGTCGAGCAGCTGTCGACGCTGGCCACCGGCACCGACCTCTCCGCGCTGCCGGTGCGCCGCCTCGAAAGCCTGCAGCGGCACTGGCAGCTCTATGCCCGCGAGATCGCCGACGGCCGCGCCCGCCTCTCGCGCACCACCCACGCGCACGCCGAGGATGCCGCCTCGCTGGCCGCCCGCCGTGCCGCCTGGCAGGCCACGCGCGCGGGGTCGGCCGAGCTGGCGCCGGCGCTGCTGCAGCGCATCGACGAGCTGGTCGCGCAGATCGAGCAGGCCGAGCAGCGGGTCGCGCAACCGCTGGCCGAACTGCTGGATCTCGGGCGCCAGGCGAGCGTGCTGGCGGCCGAGGTCGAGGCCGGCCAGACGGCAGTGCTGACCCAGGTCGAGGAACTCGACCGGCGCCTGCTGTCGATGGATTCGCCGGCCCTGTGGCAGGGCGCTGCCGCCGGGCACGCCGCCGAGACCGCCAACGTGAGCCTGCGCAAGAGCCTGGCCATCGAGACCGCGTTCGCGCGCGACCACGATGCCGCCAACGCCCCCGTGCTGCGGGTGCTGGTGGCGGTCGGCCTGGTGCTGCTGCCGCTGCTGTTCTGGCTGCGCCTTCGCGCCGGGCAGCTGATCGCCCAGGGCCATGCGAGCGCCGCCTCGCTGCAGGCGCTGACCCGCCCCTGGGCGGCCTGGCTGGTGCTGCTGGCGCTCGGCGCGGTGGTGTTCGACTTCCAGGGTCCGGCCATCCGCCAGCAGGCCGCCATGCTGCTGGCCTGGGTGCCCGTGCTGCGGCTGCTGCCCGAGCGGATCCTGCAGGCCGTCGGCCCCTGGGCCTACCTCAGCGCGGTGTTCTACTTCCTGAACGTGCTGGCCTCGCTGCTGCTCGGCAACGAGTTCCTCTACCGCAGCATGCTGCTCCTGATGGACCTGGCGATGGCCGGCACCCTGGTCTGGCTGGTCGCGCGGGCGCGCCGCGCCGCCGGCACGGCGGAGGCGCCGTCCAGTCCGCCCCCGATGATCTACCTGCTCGGCGCCGCCTCGGTGGTGCTGGCGGCGGCCGCGGTCTCGAACCTGCTGGGCAACGTGTCGCTGGCGACCATGCTGACCAGCGCCGTGCTCGACACCAGCTACCTCGCCCTGGTCATGTACGCCGGCGCCACGGTGCTGGTGGCGCTGTTCAGGGTGCTGCTGGCGCGACCCGGGCCGGCGCGCCCGGGCGCGCGCAACACCAGTTCGCTGATCGACGCCGGCGCCAGGATCGGCCGCACGCTGATGGCGGTCGCCTGCGTCGTCATCGGGCTGCAGGCCTTTCGCATCTATCGCCCGCTGTCGGATTTCCTGCTGGCGATCCTCTCCTACGGCTTCACGATCGGCGTGGTGTCGCTCAGCCTCGGCAACATCGCGGCTTTCGTCGCCGCCGCCTTCCTGGCCTTCTGGCTGGCGCGCACGATCCGCATGCTGCTGGCCGAAGACATCCTGCCCTCGCTCGCCCTCACGCGCGGCGTGGGCAACAGCATCTCGACCCTGAGCTACTACACGATCCTGCTGGTCGGCCTGCTGTCGGCGCTGGCCGTGCTGGGCTTCCCGATCGGGCAGCTGGCCATCGTGTTCGGCGCCCTCGGCGTCGGCATCGGCTTCGGGCTGCAGGACATCGTGAAGAACTTCGTCGCCGGCCTGATCCTGATGTTCGAGCGGCCGATCCAGCCGGGCGACGTGGTCGACGTCGCGGGCATGTCGGGCACGGTGCGCCAGATCGGCATGCGGGCCACCATCGTGACCACCTTCGAAGGCGCCGACGTGGTGGTGCCCAACGGCATGCTGCTGGCCGACAAGCTGGTCAACTGGACGCTGCGGGGCACGCGCCGGCGCATCGACATCAACGTCAGCACCGGCCCCGACGTGCCGCCGCGCACCACCATCGAGCTGCTGCTCGCGATCGCCCGCGCCGTCGATGGCGTGGCCACCGTGCCGGAACCTGCCGCCCTCATGACCGGCCTGACCGCCGGCGCCCTCGACTTCAGCCTGCGCGCCTGGACCACCGACAGCGTCAGCTGGGTGGTGGTGCGCAGCAACCTGGCGGTGGCGGTGCGCGAAGGCCTGGCGGAAGCCGGCATCGAGGTGCCCCGGCCGCAGAGCGACCTGCACCTGCGCGGCCTGTCGGCGGAGTTCGCGCAGGCGCTGGCGGGCAAGGAGCCCGCAGCGCCGGCCTAAGCCTGCGCCTGCAGGACGTTGTCGAACAGCGCCAGCAGATGGCGCGCGAACAGGTCCATGTTGAGCGCCCGTTCGGCTTCGCCGGTCGCGATGGTCCGGGTCGACGTCTCCGCGCCCGCCACCGCCAGGCACACATGGCCGGGCGCGTCGCCGTAGGGGCTGCCCGACGGGCCCGCCGCCCCGCTTTCGGCCAGGCCCCAGGTGGCTCGCAGCTGCTGGCGGACCCGGTTGGCGACCAGCGCGGCATAGGGCTCGGTCTCACCGCGCAGGCCGGCGACGTCGGCGGGCGTGAGGCCGAGCAGGGCCTTGCCGGCGCGCCGGGTGTAGACCACGGCACCGCCGAGGAAGAAGGCCGAGGCCCCGGGGATCGCCAGCAGCGCCGCCGAGACCAGCCCGCCGGCCGAGGATTCGGTGACCGCGACCGTCTGGCCGCGCTCCTTCAGGGTGGCGCCGACGCGGGCGGCGAGGATGGCGAGCGGTGGCAGGTCGGACATGCGGCTATCGTAAGGGCGCTTTGCCCTGGCCGCAGAGCCCGCTAGACTCGACCGCCAGCGAGGCCCACCATGATCTTCGAGCAAGTTGCAACCGGCGGCTGTCAGTCCTACCTCGTGGGCTGCGACCAGACCCGCGCCGCCGTCCTGATCGATCCGGCGCTGAGCCAGATCGACCACTACGTGGCCCTCGCCGCCCAGAACGGGGTGCGCATCCGCTACCTCATCGACACCCACACCCACGCCGATCATTTCTCGGCCACCAAGGAACTGGCGCGCCAGCTCGCCGTGCCGGTCGTGATGCAGCGCGCCAGCCCGGCGCCCTTCGTCGACATGCGGCTTGGCGACGGCGAGATGATCGTGGTCGGCGAGATGCGCCTGCAGGTGCTGCACACGCCCGGCCACACGGCCGACTCGATGTGCATCCAGGTCGGCGACCGGCTCTTCACCGGCGACACCTTGCTGATCGGCGGCACCGGCCGCACCGATCTGCCGAGCGGCGACCCCGAGGCGCTTTACGACAGCCTCTTCAACCGCGTGCTGCATCTCGATCCGGCGCTCAAGGTGTACCCGGCCCACGACTACAAGGGCCGCAGCCATTCGACGATCGCCGAGGAGCTGGCGTCGAACCCGCGGCTGCAGAAACGCGAACGCGCCGCCTTCGTCGAGATGATGCGCAGCCTCAACCTGACGATGCCGACCCACATCACGGAGGCCCTGCGCACCAACATGAGCGGCGGCAAGACCGTGGCGCGGCTGCTGGCCGAGGCCACGTCGTCGGTGCCCTTCATGTCGCTGGTCGAGCTCAAGGGCCGCGTCGAGGCCGCCGAAGACGACCTGATCGTGCTCGACGTGCGCGAGCGCGATGCCTTCGAGGCCGGCCACATCCCCGGCGCCCGGCTGCTGCCGCGCGGGCAGCTCGAACTGCGCGTCAACCAGGAGTTGCCGGACCCGACGCGGCGCATCCTGACCTGCTGCGAGCTGGGCTACATCTCGACCTTGGCAGCGGCCACGCTGCGGGAGATGGGCTTCCTGCACGCGGTGGCGCTGGACGGCGGCATGAAGGCCTGGCGCGAGGCCGGCTATCCGCTGGAGCCTACTGCGAATGCCGGCGCCCCCGGCCATACATCAGCAGCATCGCGATGATCACGGCGCCGTAGATCACCTGGCGTCCCATCTCGGGGATCTGCATCACGGACAGGATCGACTGCAGCAGCGTGATCAGGATCACGCCCACCACCGTGCCGACATAGGAGCCCCGGCCGCCGAGGATGTGGGTGCCGCCCAGCACCACCGCGGCGATCGCGGGCAGCTGGTAGGCGTCGCCCATGGCCTGGTAGGCCTTGGTCGAATAGCCGGTCAACAGCACGCCGGCCGCCGCCGAGCAGGCGCCGGCGATCGCGAAGCACAGCAGCGTGACCCGCCGCGTGTCCACTCCCGACAGGTAGGCGGCGCGCTCGCTGTTGCCGACGCCGTAGATGGCGCGGCCCAGCGTCGTGCGATGCAGCAGGAACAGGGTGCAGCCGCCGACCACGATCCACACCAGCAGCGGGTTGGGAATGCCGAGCAGCGACCGCCCGGTGGCCAGCAGGTGCATGGCCGGCGTGGCGCGGTCCTGCGGCGCGAAGCCGCCGGTCTGGACCACGATCAGCCCCTGGGCCACCGCATTGATGCCGAGCGTGAAGATCATCGACGGCACCCGCAGGTAGGCCACGCCGATGCCGTTGACGACCCCGAACAGTCCGCCGCAGAGAATGCCGAAGGGCATCGCGAGCCACTCCCCGGCACTCCCCCACCAGCCGGCCGCGGCCGCCGACATCACACCACCGACGGTCACCAGCCATGGCACCGACAGGTCGATGCCGCCGAGCAGGATGACCAGCATCGCGCCGGTCGCGATGAGGCCCAGGAACGAGGCGATCTGCAACTGCAGCAACAGATAGTCGGCCGACAGGAAGTTCCGCGAGTAGAGGCTGCCGACCAGCAGCAGCCCGAGCGTGCAGGCCGCCGCCGCAACGACCGGCAGGTGGCGGGAACGCCTCAGGCGAAGGGCGAGCGCGGTCACGGTGGCGGCGTCACTTGAAGAGGTCGAGCCGGTTGCCCACCTTGAGCAGCCGCAGCGCCCCGAGGCTGACCGCGGCCAGCAGGATGACGCCCTGGAACAGCGGCTGCCACAGCGGCTCGAGATCGAACACGAAGAGCAGGTCGCCGATGGTGCGCAGCACCAGTGCGCCGAACACCGAGCCGATGGCGCTGCCCGCGCCGCCCGCCAGCGAGGTGCCGCCGATGACCACGGCGGCGATGGAATTCAGCGTGTAGACGCCGCCGATCGCCGCCGAGGCCTCGCCGGAATAGGTGACGAAGGTCAGCAGCAGCCCGCCGATCGAGGCCAGGAAGCCGGCCAGCGTGTAGGTCACGAGCCGGGTGCG
Source organism: Variovorax davisae (assembly GCF_030316845.1). Lineage (GTDB taxonomy): Bacteria > Pseudomonadota > Gammaproteobacteria > Burkholderiales > Burkholderiaceae_C > Variovorax > Variovorax davisae. The sequence continues at coordinate 15,825 of NZ_JASZYS010000011.1, read as the reverse complement.
GCCGATGTTCACGCCCGACATGTAGGCGGCCGCCTCGGCCGAGCCGATCGCCAGCGCCGCGCGGCCGACCGCCGAGCGGCGGTAAGGCACCCAGACCAGCAGCACCACCGCCAGCAGCACCACCCCCATCGCCGGCACGCCGCCCGGCAGCGCGCCGGTGAGCGCGTCGGCCAGCCCGGCGTGGACATCGCCGCCCGGCACCGGCCGCAGGCCCAGCGCGAAGCCGAAATAGATCGCGCCGGTGGCCAGCGTCGTGATGATCGGCTGCAGCCGGCCATAGACGATGATCGCGCCGTTGATCCAGCCGCACAGCGCGCCGACGGCCAGCACGGCGAGCACGCCGGCCGCCGCCTGCAGGGGCGTGCCGACCACCAGGTGCGAGGCGAGGCAGTTCGCCAGCACGAACACCATGCCGACCGACAGGTCGATGCCCGAGGTCAGCACCGGCAAGGTCTGCGCCATCGCGACGATCGCCAGCAGCACGCCCTTGTTGGCGGCGGTGGTCAGCACCGGCACGTTCCAGCCGGTCTGGTGCTTGGCGATGTAGAGCGCGAAGATCAGCACGAACAGGGCGGCGGCGGTCCAGCAGGCGCGCTGCTCGCGCAACCGGAAGCGCCAGTCGCCGCGCATCAATGCAAGGTCTCCGCCGTGAGGTTGAGGGCACTGGCCACCAGCGCATGATCGGTCAGCTCGGCGCCGGCCAGCCAGCGCACGATGCGGCCGTCGAAGAACACGGCGACCCGGTCGCAGCAGCCGATCAGCTCGGCATAGTCGGTCGAATACAGCAGCACGGCGGCGCCCTCCTCCGCCAAGCGCCGAAGCAGCACATAGATCTCCTGCTTGGTGCCGACATCGATGCCGCGCGTGGGGTCGCTGAGCAGCACGATGCGCGGCGCGTTCATCAGCCACTTGGCGATCACGACCTTCTGCTGGTTGCCGCCCGACAGCGTGGCCGCCGGCTCGCCGAGTTCGGGCGCCTTGATCGACAGCCTGCGGACCATCGCGGCCGTGGCCTCGGCCTCCGCCGACGCGATGACGACACCGGCCCGGCTCAGGCGCTCGAGCGCCGCGAAGCTCAGGTTGTCGCGCACCGACATCGGCAGCATCAGGCCGTCGGTCTTGCGGTCCTCCGGCACCAGGGCGATGCCGATCCCGCGGCGCTTGGCCTGTCGCGGGCTGCCGGCCGAGACCGTCTCGCCGCCCTGGCGCACCTCGCCCGTCACGCCGCGCAGGACGCCGAACAGCGCCAGGAAGAATTCGCGCTGGCCCTGGCCGTCGAGCCCGCCGAGGCCGACGATCTCGCCCGGGTGGACGGCCAGCCGGATGTCGTGCAGCCGGCCGCTCCAGCACAGGCCGCGCACGTCGAGCGCGGGCGGCGCCGTCTCGGCGGCGCTGCGGGCCGGCGGCTTGGGCGGGAAGGCATGCGCGATGTCGCGGCCGATCATCATCTCGACCGTCTGCGCATCGCTCTGGCTGCCGGCGGCGAAGGTCGCCACGTGCCGGCCGTTGCGGAACACCGAGCATTCGTCCGCCAGTTCCGCAATCTCGTTCATGCGGTGCGAGATGTAGACGATCGCTAGGCCCTCGTCGCGCAGCCGCTTGAGCAGGCCGTAGACCCGCTGCACGTCGGCCGCGGTGAGGGCCGAGGTGGCCTCGTCGAGGATCAGGATCTTCGGCTCACGCGACAGGGCCTTGGCGATCTCGACCATCTGGCGGCGCGACAGCGAGAGGCTGTCGACCGGCGCCAGCGGATGGACGTCCTCTGCCCCGGCGCGCGCCAGCGCCGCCTCGGCCACGCGGCGCTGGGCCCGGCGGTCGATCAGGCCGAGGCGCGTCGGCGGATTGGTGATGCAGATGTTGTCGGCCACGCTCAGGTGCGGCATCAGCGACAGCTCCTGGAAGATGCAGGCGATCCCCGCCGCCACCGCGTGCTGCGGATGCGCGAAGCGGCGATCGGTGCCTTCGAGCACGATGCGGCCCTCGTCGGGCTGCACGACCCCGGCCATGATCTTGATCAGGGTCGACTTGCCGGCGCCGTTCTCGCCCAGCAGCGCATGGATGCGCCCCGGCGCACAGGCGAACTGCGCGTGGTCGAGCGCCCGCACGCCGCCATAGCGCTTGGAGACGTCGACCAGCTCGAGGACCGGGGCCAAACCGAAGCGTCCGTGGCGTCAGTTGTTCTTCTCGTCCTTCGACATGATGTCGGTCGCTTTCAAGGTCACGCCGCAGGGCGGGAAGTCGTTGGTGGTGAAGAAGTTGTCGGTCAGGTCGGGGAAGTAGTTCTCGCCGGCCTTGAAGTCGGGGTGGGTGGCGGTCGGGATCGGCACCGAGATCAGCTGCGGCATCACCTTGCCCTGCAGCGCCGCGACGGCCGCCTTCATCGAGATCGCGACCAGCCCCGGCGACTGGCCCATCGAGGTGCAGAGCAGGCCGTCCTTGGCGCGCTCGACGCACAGCTTGCGGAAGCCGTTCTCGGCCTCGCCGGCCACCGGAATCATCTTGTGCTTGGCATCGATCAGCGCCCGCACCGAGCCGGTCGATCCGCCTTGCGTGTACATGCCGTCGAAGCTCTTGTGCACCGCCACGGCGTCGGCCACCGCCTTCTGCGCCGTGCCGTCGTCCCAGTTGCCGACCACTTCGACGACCTCGAACTTGTTGCCCGGCGCCTCGACCACCTTGCGGAAGCCCAAGTGGCGGTCGCGGTCGACCGAGTTGCCCGGAACGCCGCGCACTTCGAGCAGCCGGCCGCTCTTCGACGGGATGTTCTTGACCAGCCATTCGCCCGACTGCGCGCCCATCGCGTTCTGGTCTTCGTTGACCATCATCACCTCGGTGCTGTCGAGCACGTTGTCGAAAGGCACGACGACGATGCCCGCGGCGTTGGCGCGCTTGATGACCGGCGCGAAGGCCGTCGGATTGACCGCGATCGTGACGATGGCGTCGTAGCCCGAGTTGATGAAGTTGTCCATGGCCGCGATCTGGGCGGCGACGTCGGTGCCGGTGGAGACGATCTTGAATTCCTTGATCTGCGGCTTCATCTCCGGCGTCGCCGCGTAGGCCTTGGCCATCTTGATCATCTGGATGCGCCAGGTGTTGCCGACGAAGCCGTTGGCCAGCGCGATGCGGTACGGCCCCTTCTTGGCCGGCCACTGGAAGTACTTGGTGCTGGCGTCCCAGGGCTTGAAGCAGGCCGGGTTCTCGCCGGGTCCGCCGACCACTGCCGGGCCGGCCGCCATGACGGCGCCGGTGGCGAGGCATGCGGCGACCGCCGCGGCAATGCGTGTGCGAAAGATCATTGCTGTCTCCTTGGGAGGCTCGGTCGCGCAGGACCGGCCGTCGGACGAACAATGCCGTGCACCCCCCGCGCGTCGTCCGGCGCGCGGGAGGCACGGTCATCATACGAATGTGTCGTCTCGCGGGCCGCTTGGTGATTACCCTTGCCCTCAGGCCACGATCACCCGCGCGCAGACCTTGCGCAGCGCCGCCAGCGCCGCGATCTCGCGCGACCTGGCGTCGGTGACCATGATGTCGATGTCGGCGCTGCGAACGTAGGTCACGCGGCTGGCCTGGCCGATCTTGCTGTGGTCGGCCAGGATCACCACCTGCTGCGCCTGTTGCGCCATGGCGCGCGCGACGGCGGCTTCGTGGTGCTCGAAGCTCATGGCGCCGTGCTTCGGATGCAGGCCCACCGGCGACAGCAGGGCGAGGTCGGCACGGAAGCGGCGGAGGTCCTCGAGCGTGCCGTCGCCGTGGGTGGCCTGCGTCTTGACGTCGATCTGGCCGCCCAGCAGCCGCACCGCGTTGCCCGACACGCGGCCCTCGTCGGCACCCGCCAGCTTGAGCGCGATGGCGAGCGAGTTCGTGATCACCGTCATGCCGCTGAGGCCGGCGATCTCCTCGGCCAGGATCGCCGTCGTGCTGCCGGCATCGAGGAACACGGTCTGGCCCGGCTGCAGCAGGCCGAGCGCGGCCTTGGCGATGGCGCGCTTCTCCTTCTGCCGCGCGATCAGCCGCAGCGCCAGCGGCGGCTCGGGGGACGGCGTGGTGGCGACGGCGCCACCATGGACCCGGCGCAGCTCGCCGAGCCCCTCGAGCGCGACCAGGTCGCGCCGCACGGTTTCGCGCGACACGTCCAGGTCCTGAACCACCCGCTCGACGCTCAGGCGGGAGAAGGTGGCCAGCAGGCTGCGGATGCGCAGCAATCGTTCTTCTTGAAGCATGGGAGGAGGTTGGGGCGCCGCGGCGACAAGCGCCATGATGCACGCCGCGGCGCCGCCCCGGTCAGAGGTCGGCCATGCCCATGGCCGGATCGCTGACCGTGTGCTTGCCGGTCTCGACCCGGCCGGCGAAGCGCCGGTAGTAGCGCGGGTCGGTGTCGCAGGTCACGGCGAAGTCATACCACTGGCCGCTGGCCGCGAGCTCCCAATGCTGGTCGACCGTGGTGTTGCCGGCGACCGGGACCGTCCACGGACCATCGCCGCGATAGGCCTTGGCCTTGACCGTGAAGCCGGCCGCCTTCTTGCCCGTGTTGATCATCGTCAGGTACACATTGCCGTTAGTGATGTCGTAGCACACCCGCACTTCGGGCTGGGCCACGTCGTTGGCGCGCAGCGCGTTGAGATCGCCCTTGAAGTGGCGGTGGAAGCCGTTTGGCCCGAGCACCCAGAGGTCGTAGAGGCCGGCGTCGTCGGTTATCGCGGCCCAGCTGTCATCCAGCGTCTTGCCCGCTTCCACCATGTAGCGGCGCGGCAGACGGTCCAGGTGCAGCTTGTCGTAGACGTGGAACACCGCGGCCTGCTTGCCGGTGTTGGCGAACAGCAGCTGCACCTTGCCGCTCGTGGCGTCGCAGCGCGCGCTGGTGTGCAGCTCGTAGGGCAGCGCGCGCGAGGGACGCGTGCCGGTGGCCTGCTTGGGCAATGTCGCGGTGCCGGGCAGCGCCACCTGCGTGAGGGCATCCTGCGACGCCCGCAGCGTGTCGGCGTCGGCCTTGGTCGTGCGCCCGGCCAGCGTCGGCAGCACCTCGGTGTTCGGCGTCGCGAAGTTGAAGACGCTCGTGAGGTCGCCGCACACCGCGCGCCGGAACGCGCTGATGTTGTTCTCCTTGACGCCGAAGCGGGCCTCGAGGAAGCGCAGCACCGAGGTGTGGTCGAAGGCCTGCGAGTTGACCCAGCCGCCGCGGCTCCAGGGCGAGATGACGTACATCGGCACGCGCATGCCGGGGCCGTACACGCGGCCGTCCGGCGTGTCCTGGTCGGCCGTGCCGGGGGGCGCCGGATGGGTGAAGTACTCGACGCCCATGTCGGCATCGCTCAGCGTGGTCTTGCCGGCGGCCACGCCACCCGCATCCTTCGAAGGCGCCGCCGGCGAAGGGACGTGGTCGAAGAAGCCGTCGTTCTCGTCGAAGTTGACGATCAGCACGGTCTTGCTCCAGACCTCGGGCACGGCGGTGAGCGCGTCCAGCACCTCCTGGATGTACCAGGCGCCCTGCACCGGGCTCGACGGGCTCGGGTGCTCCGAGTAGGTCGAGGGCCCGACCACCCAGCTGACCTGCGGCAGCTTGCCGTTCAGGATGTCCTGCTTGAAAGTGGCGAGGAAGCCGCCGTCCGGCATCGTGTTGGCGATGCCCTTGTAGAGCGGGTTGCCGACGTTGTCGGTGGCCGGGTCGTAGGCCGGCGACACCACGCTGCCGTCGTGGCTCACGGGCTTGCCCGAGGCCTCGTTGGCAAGGCGGTACTGCTTGAAGCCGCACAGCGGGTTGTCGGTGTAGTTCGACGGCATGTTCTGGTAGACGATCCAGCTGACGCCGGCCTTCTCGAGGCGCTCGGGGTAGGTGGTCCAGTCGTAGCCCTGGGTCGAGGGGCCGATGTCGTCCCATTCGTTGGTGACCATCGCCACGTTGGCGCCGGTCGGGCCGTTGGTGCCGGTCCAGTGGAAGCTGCGGTTGGAGTTGGTGCCGGTGTGCATCGCGCAGTGGTAGGCATCGCACACCGTGAAGGCATTGGCCAGCGCGAACTGGAACTTCAGTTCGGCCTCGCGGTAGTAGCCCATCGACTGCGTGAAGGGCGCGGTCGATGTCTTCTTGTAGGTGGGCCACTTGCTCAGGCGGCCGCCGTCCCAGGCGTTCTGGCCGTCGTTCCAGTCGTGCGGCGTGCCCTTGACGCGCAGCGCGTTGCCCTTGGTGCTGTCGAGGTAGTAGGGCGTCACGATCTGGCCGGCCAGGTATTCCTGCTCCCACACCGTGCGGCCGTCGGGCAGCGGGATCGTGAACCGGTCGCCGAAGCCACGCACGCCGGCGAGCGTGCCGAAGTAGTGGTCGAACGAGCGGTTCTCCTGCATCAGGATCACGACGTGCTCGACGTCCATGATCGTTCCGGTCGCGTTGTTGGCGGGAATGGCGAGCGCGCGGCGGATGGCGGGCGGAAAGGAGGCGAGCGTGGCGGCGGCGATGCCGGTGGTGGCGGCGCCGCGCAGGAAATTGCGTCGTGAAGTCATGGGGGGGTTCCGTACGGGATCAGGGCGCGCAGCGCATTTCGGGTTTGGCGGAGGTGTCCGGCGCCGCGGGCGTGCCGGCGGTCCCCGGCGCGGTCGCGGTGCCGCCGGTGACCGGTGCGATCGCAGCGCTGCTGCCGCCGCCGCCGCAGGCGCTCAGCGCGAAGACGGTTGCGAGGCCGAGCAGAACCGCACGCCAACCGGGCCGGGGTTCGGAGAAGGAGGAAGCGAAACGCGCAGGCATGGAATCTCTTTCTTTCGTGAGTGGATGTCGGGTGGGCGAACCTCCAGAGCGCGCCGGGTGCGTCTCGTTGCCAATGAGGCAACACTTGCATTTGCACGAATTTCCACAAACACTCTGGATGCCACAATGATGGCCGCGCCACATGTCAGCGCTTTGACAAGCGCAGAGGCGTCCTGCGTCGCTGCCAGGCGACGTCGGTGGAAGAGAGTCAGGGTGCGCTGCGCGGGCCGATCAGCTCCACACCTCGCCACGGTCGATCTTGGCCTTGGCGTAGCCGTCGGCGGCGACGAGGGCGGCGTGCGGGTCGGAAAATTCGCCGGGCACGAGATGCCGCGGATGCGCGCCGGGGATGCCGGGGAAGAGATCGAAGGACACCCACGCCCAGTAGCGGCGGTACGGCGACGCGCTGGTGGAGGTCAGCACCCGGTAGCCCTTGTAGACGAAGGTCAGTTCAGCTGGGGCCACGGTCCTGTCTCTTCCTCGTTGAGCGCAACAGTATGCCGGCATCCATCGCGGCGCGGTGCTTCGGGTACGGTCGAGTAGGAAACGTCCGTCCTGTTCTTGCGTTCGCCGCTGAACCCCGGGGCCGCCCCACCCGTCGCATAGTCGCTCCACGGTCTCGGCAACACCCCATCGGGCACTCCGGGACCGCGGGGGCCCTCCGCGCGGACGAAAGTCGGCGGAGGGCCTTTCGTTGGGTCCCCCAGCCGGCAACAGGGAGAGCGGGAGATGGAAGTGGGCGTCTACGGCTTTGTCGCACTGTCCGCGGTGCTGGTCGGGGCTGTGGCGGTCTATCTCCGCAGGCAGCGCCGCGACGACATCGCACAGGAGATCGAGGCCCAACTGCGCAAGTCGGCCGAGACGATCCGCGACCAACCCTTCAAGTGACCCGGGCAGGCCGCAGAATGCGCGGATGGAGAACAGCCCCGTCCGCGAGGAGCCAGGCCGCGCGCGGCGCATCGCGCGCGGGGTGCTGATCGCGCTGTGCATCCTCGGCCTGCTGCTGGCCGCTGCCTGGGTCGCGCTGCGGCGGGCCTACCCCCCGCAACGGCTGGCGGCGATGCTCGCGGAGAGCGTCACGACAGCGACCGGGCGCGCCTTTCGCATCGACGGCGAACTCACGCTGCACCTGCTGCCCCGGCTCACGATCGACGCCACCCAGGTGGCCCTCGCCAATGCCGAGTGGGGCACGGAGCCCGACATGCTGCGGGCCCGCCACATCGGCTTCGAGATCGATCTGCGCGAGCTGCTGTCGGGCATCGTGCGCATCCGCAGCGTCGACATCGAGGGCGGCGAACTGCGCTTCGAATCCGATGGCAGCGGCCGGTACAACTGGCGCCTGGCGGCAGCGGCCGGCGGGGGCGGCCCCGGCCGGGCGGTGCCGCAAATCTCGCTCGACCGGCTGGCCGCGACCGATGCCCGCATCAGCTATCGCCAGGGCCGCGACGGCGCTGCGCAGGAACTGCACATCGAATCGCTGGTCGCCGAGGCGGCGGGCGACGGGCGCAGCCAGCTGAACGCCGGCCTGGCGCTGGGCCCCCAGCGCTGGGCCGTCGAAGGCCACACCGGCCCGCTCGATGCCCTGCTGGCCGGCGCCGCCGAGTGGCCGCTCGACCTGCGGGCCACGGGCGAGGGCGTATCGGCGTCGCTGCAAGGAAGCATGGGCACCGGCGCGCACGCGGGGGCGCTGGATGCCAAGGTGGCGCTGCAGGTCACGTCCGCCAAGGCGCTGGCGCCCTGGGGCGACGCGGCGGCCACGGTCCCCCTCCCCCTCGCGTGGCAGGCCACGCTCACGCACACGCCGGGGCAATGGCGCGCCGATGCGATCCAGCTGTCGCTGGCCGGGCAGCGCCTGGCCGGCCACGCCAGCCTGAAGGCCTCGGCAGGCTCGCCCATCCGGCTCGAGGCCGAACTCTCGGCGCCGACCTGGGCCGTCGCGGGCCTGCCGGCCCTGTCGGCGCTCCAGGCCCGGGTCGCCTTCGAACCCGGTCGGCTGGAGGTCGAGCCGTTCAGCTTCACGATCGCGGGCGGCCAGGCCCGCGGCCAGCTTCGGGTCGGGCTGCCGCCGGACGCCGCGCCGCGCATCGACTTGCAGCTGAGCGCCCGATCGATGGCGATCGAATCGCTGGAGGCCGTGCGCGGCGGCGCCCGGCTGTTCAAGGGCGGCCGTGCCAACCTCGACGCCAAGCTCGCGATGAGCGGCCGCACGGCCTGGGCGCTGGCCGGCTCGTCGAGCGGCGAAGCGCTGCTGACCGCCCGCGACGTCGGGCTGGTCGGCCGGGCCGCCTCGATGGATCGCGACATCCTGGCGCGCCTGATCGACGCCCTGATCCCGACCGGCCAGTCGCGCGACAACCTGCTCGTGCAATGCGCCGTGGTGCGGCTTGCGCTGCGCAACGGGGTGGCGGCCATCGACCGTTCGATCGCGGTCGAGACGCGGCAGATGGCGATCTCGGCCAGCGGCGAGATCAACCTCGCCCGGCGCACCCTCTCGCTCGCGTTCCATCCGCAGGTCAAGCGCGGCCTCGACCTGAATCCGGGCAGCCTGGTCGACCTGCTGGTGCTGCAGGGCCCGCTCGACGCCCCCGTCCTCAGCATCAACCCGCGCGGCGCGGTGCGCCAGGCGGCCAACGTCGGCGCGGCGGCGGCGACCGGCGGCATCACGCTGCTGGCGCCGATGCTGCGCCCCCTCAGCGGCGCGCCCTCGAGCTGCGCCCAGGCCGAGGGCAAGCCGGCCGCCGCGGCGGGCCGTCCGACGGCGAAGGCGGCGCCGCCACGGCGCCACCTGCTGCCGTGGCGAAATGCCGCACCCGCCCGGTAGGACGGCGGCGCCCCGGCCTCGTCGTCCGGCGGCCGTTGGCCTAACATCGGCGGATGGACGAACTCCTTCAGCGCTGCGCCGGTCTGCCTGAAATCAGGCTTGCGGCCGGCGACACGGTGGTGCGCGAAGGCGAGGCGGGCGACGGCCTCTGGATCCTGGTCTCGGGCACGTTGCTGGTCAGCAAGGCGGGCGTGGCGATCAATTCGGTCAGCCGCCCCGGGGCGGCGATCGGCGAGATCTCCCTGCTGCTGGACTCGCCCTACAGCGCCACGGTGGTGGCGAGCGCCCCCAGCATCGTTCGCTTCGCGGCCGACGGCCGGGCCTTTCTGATGAGCGACCCGGCCATCACCCGGGTCATCGCCGCCGGCCTGGCCGAGCGCCTGAATCTGGTCACCACCTACCTCGTCGATCTCAAGCACCAGTACGGCGATTCGCCGGGCCTGGCCATGGTGTCCGAGGTGCTGGGCCACCTGGCCCACCGCCAGGGGCCGCCGGCGCGAGCCGGCTCGGCGCGCGAGCCCAATCCCGACTACTGACGCCCCGATCGCGCCGTTGGAGGCTCAGGCGCCGGGCCACCCCAGGGCGGCCTGCGGCCCCCTCGGAGGGCGGCGACCCACACGAAGCGCCGGAGCGTGGGGGCTCAGAAGACCGAACGCACGGGGGCGCGCTCGGCCTCCAGCGCCAGCGCTTCCTCGCCCATCATCGAATGCCAGGAGGCCGAGCCGGCGGCCAGGTCGATCACGATGTGGGCCGGCACCGGCCCGATCTGCTTGCCGGCATTGAACACCCAGGTGGCGCCCATGCGGTCGGCCCAGGCGCCCGCCGGCTTGAACGGCGGCTCGTGCACGTGGCCGCACAGCACCAGCTCGGGTTGGTACTCGGCAATCCAGGCCGCCAGGTCGGCGTCGCCATATTCACGCTTGCCGGTCCAGCAGGTCGGCGAGCCCAGCGGCGGCCAGTGGTAGATCCAGACCCAGCGCACGGGGCGTCTTGCCGCATCCGCGGCCAGCTGCCGTTCGAGCGCCGCGCGCCCGGCCGGGCCATCCCACCAGGGGCAGATGGTGATCAGGGTGTCACCGATGGCCAGCGATTCGCCGTCGGTCGAGACCCCGGCGCGTCGACACTCCGCCAGCCACAGGGCCGCCCGTTCGCCGTGCCGGTCCGGCCCCGTCAGGTCGTGGTTGCCCGAGGCCACCACCAGCGACAGGGCCGGCCGCATCAGCGAAAAGTAGCGCAGCAGGACGACCGACTGGGCGTCGAGCGACACCGCCGAGCCGACGTCCAGGTGGTCGCCGGCCAGCACCACCAGGTCGAAGGAGGGGGCCGAGCGCACCACCCAGTCGAGTTGGGGCAAGGCGTAGTGAAGGTCGGAGACGAGGAGAATGCGCACGACGGGGGCTGCAGCGACGGAGCTCGCATTGTCGGGTCCGGGCCGGCGCGGCAAGGCCCGCAGACCGACGCAAACGGCCGCGCCGCGCACCGCCAGATTGCGTATTGACGACCGCGCCGAGCCGGCGCAGACCTCCGGAGACCCCGCCCATGACGACCGACGCCCAGTCCGCCACCCTCCGCCTCGACGACGGGCAGACCGTCTCCGCCCTGCTGCTGTCGCCGCCCGCGGCGCGCGCCTGCTACGTGCTCGCCCATGGGGCCGGCGCCGGCATGGCGCACGCGTTCATGGCCGGGGCGGCCGATGGTTTGGCGCAGCGCGGCATCGCGACGCTGCGCTACCAGTTCCCCTACATGGAGCGCGGCTCGAAGCGCACCGACGCGCCGGCCGTCGCCCACGCCGCGGTGCGCGCCGCCGTGGCGCATGCCGCGGGCCGGTGGCCCGGGCTGCCGCTGTTCGCGGGCGGCAAGTCATTCGGCGGCCGCATGACTTCGCAGGCGCAGTCGCTGGCGCCGCTGCCGGGCGTCGCGGGCCTGGTGTTCCTGGGCTTTCCGCTCCATCCGGCCGGCGCGCCGTCCAGCGATCGCGCGCGCCACCTGTTCGACGTGCGGGTGCCGATGCTGTTCGTCCAGGGCACGCGCGACAAGCTGGCGGCGTTCGACCGCATCGAGCAGTTGGTGGCGAAGCTCGGTCCCGCCGCCACGCTGCTGCGGATCGCCGAGGCCGATCATTCCTTTCACGTGCTGGTGCGCTCGGGCCGCAGCGACGCCGAGGTGATGGCCGAGGTGCTCGACGGCGCCGCGGCCTGGATGCTGCGCTGAGCCGCAAGGCCCCAGGCGCGCTCGCCGGGGTCCGGGCCGGATCCGAGCAGCATTGGGCTTTTTCGTCGAAGCGAATCAGAAAAATTCCCTACGGCTGCGGCATGGACGGTATCGTCACACCCTCAGGACGAAGCCCCTACCGCCATGACCCTGCGCGTGATCCTCGCCGACGACCATCCGCTGATCCGGGCCGGCGTGCGGGTACTGCTTGGCAACGACCCCGGGCTCGCGGTGGTGGCCGAGGCCGATTCGGCGGACCGGCTGCTGTCGGTGCTGCGCGAAACCCCCGCCGACCTGCTGATCACCGATTTCTCGATGCCCGGCGGACAGGCGGCGGATGGCCTCGGGCTGATCCAGAGGGTGCGCCGCGACCATCCGGCACTGCCCATCATCGTGCTGACCATGCTCGCCAATGTCGGCGTGCACGGCACCATCCTCGAGGCCGGCGCGCGCGGCCTGATCGACAAGGGTGCGGGCATGGCCGAGATCTCGCTGGCCATCCAGGCGGTCGCGCAGGGCCGCAACTACGTCAGCGAGACCTTCAGGGAAGGGCTGCGCCAGAGCCAGTTCGACCGGGACAGCGGCGAATCCGCGCGGCTTTCTCCGCGCGAAGTCGAAGTGCTGCGGCTGTTCGCATCCGGGCTCACGGTGTCGGACATCGCGGAGCGCCTGTCGCGCAGCATCAAGACCGTGAGCCGGCAGAAGAACGATGCGATGGTCAAGCTCGGGCTCAAGAACGACCTCGACATCTTCGTCTACGCCAGCGAGCACGGGCTGACCTCGTGAACGTGGTCCTGTCCGCCGGTCGCGCAGCCTGGACTCAGACCGCCAGTGCCGGCGGGTCGACGCGCAGCGCATCGACGACGTAGACCGGCGCCATGGCGGCGCCCTGGACGATGGCCACCCTGACCTTGTGCGCCGCCCGCTGCTGCGCGGCGTCGGGCAGTTCGAGCCAGTTTCCCTTGCAGTCGCGCGCCAGGCCGCACCACTCGGCCCAGCGCAGGCGCAGAAAACCCGGGCCGGGATAGTTGCACAACAGGTTCTCGTCCCCGCAGGCGTCCAGGGCGGGAGCCTTGGCGGCCTCCACGTACTCGACGTCGAAATGTTCGGAATTCACGTTCGGCTTTTTTTCCAGGCGTTCATGCAGCGGTTTACTGCCCAATACGCACGAGATGCAATCTAAAAGCTGCAGCCGTCGAAACCCATCGGAACATTCCTAAAACAAAGGAGCCGCACGGCGCTCCACGGGGCGGGCCAGGCCGGGTCAGTACTTCATGCCGTGCTCGCGCGCATAGAAAAAGATGTCGTGGTCGGTCTTCAGGCCGAGTTTCATCATCGCGACCGATTTCTGGCTGCTCACCGTCTTGACGCTGCGCGACAGCCGCTCGGAGATCGACGACACCGTCAGCCCGGAGGCGAAAAGCCGCAGCACCTCGGTTTCGCGCGGCGACAGCCGGGCCGACATCCCGTCGCGGCACGGGTGCTTCATATCCAACAGGCTCTTTCGGAACGACGGACTGACATAGTCCCGTCCCGCATTGACGGCATCGAGGGCCAGCACGACTTCGCCGATGTCGGACGACTTGTCGACCAGGCCGCGGACGCCGCTTCGCAGCATGCTGGCGTGCACGCCCGCATTGGCGATCATCGTGAGCACGATGATCGGCAAGTCCCGGTGGTCGCGCCGCAGTCGCTGGATCAAACCGAGGCCGTCGGGCGTCTCCCCGTCCGGCATCGAGAAATCGGTGATCAGGAGATCGGCCGAATGCTGGCGCAGCGCATCCAACAATGCATTTGAAGAATTGGCTTCTGCAATTATAGAAAATTCCGACCTGTTTTTTAGCAACATCCTCAATCCAATTCGGATGAGGGGATGGTCATCGGCAATGATCAAGCGGATTGTCACGTTTCATTTCTCAGGCCAAACAATTCTGGTTCAATGGCTGACACCATGTGATAAAGCAATAGTACTCGGAGAAATGTCGAACCCCATCGGCCGGGCCCGCTCCGGTCGATATCCTCGATTTCTCCTAATTCTTGCCGCAGGATCGACGTGACCCTTAGGGAGAAATCATGGTTTCCGCTGTCTCGTCCTCCGGCACTGCCGCATCCGCATCCAAAGACACTGGCTCCCAGCTGGCCGTGTTGCAGCGCCAGCTCACTGCCCTGCAAAAGCAGCTCACCACCCTGCAGGAGGGCGAGGACACGGCGGCGACGCAGCAGCAGACGATGCTCGTCGCCCAGCAGATCGCGCTGATCGAGGCGCAGATCGCCGCCCTGCAGGCCGCCGCAGCGCAGAAAGCGGCCCCGCAGGGGGGCGTCCAGGCAGCTGGCAGCACGGCGTCGGGCAGCGCGCCCTCGAACGCGAGCCTGACCTCCGGCAGCAGGATCGACACCGTGGCCTGAGGCAGCCCGATGGCGGACGAATAGAATGCACCGCTCTGGGGCAGGTGACCGCCTCATCACGCCGCCTCCGGAGCCCCGCCTTGCCGTCCCCCAAACACCCGTTCCTCGCCGACCGCAAGGTCGTCTTCCTGCTGGCCCTGTTCTGCTGCCTGCTGTGGGGCAGTTCCTTCCCCGCGATCAAGAACGGCTACGCCCTGTTCGGCATCGCCCCGGCCGACGTCGCGTCGAAGCTGGTGTTCGCCGGCTGGCGCTTCGCGATCGCCGGCCTGTCCCTCGTGGCCTACGCCGCGCTCAGCGGCAAGCCGGTGCGCGGGCTCGGCGCCCGGGCCTGGGGACAGATCGCGCTCCTGGGGCTGGCCCAGACCACCCTGCAGTACGTCTTCTTCTACATCGGCCTGGCCCACACCACGGGTGTGAAGGGTTCGATCATGAACGCCACCGGCACCTTCTTCAGCGTGCTGATGGCGCATTTCCTGTACCGGAACGACCGCCTCAGCTACGGCAAGGCCGTGGGCTGCGCGGTGGGCTTCGCGGGCGTGATGGTCGTCAACCTGGGCAACGGCCTGGGCGGCCTGCTCGAGCTCGATTTCACGCTGCTCGGCGAGGGCTTCGTGGTGATCGCGGCCTTCGTGCTGGCGGCCGCCAGCATCTACGGCAAGCGCATCTCGCAGGGCCTCGATCCGATCGTCATGACCGGCTGGCAGTTGGCGATCGGCGGTGCGGCGCTGCTGGCGGCCGGCTATGCGATGGGCGGCGGGTTGGCGGGCTTCACGCTGGCGTCGTCGGCGCTGCTGGCCTACCTGGCGCTGCTGTCGTCGCTCGCGATCTCGATCTGGAGCCTGCTGCTCAAGTACAACCGCGTGAGCCTGGTCACCGCGTTCAACTTCATGGTGCCGGTGTTCGGCGCGCTGCTGTCGGCGGTCTTTCTCGGCGAGAGCATTCTCGAGTGGCGCAACGGCCTCGCGCTGGTGCTCGTGTGCTACGGCATCTGGCGCGTGACCCAGGCCGGGCCGGGTGCGCCGAGCGGCGCCGGCATCGGCGCGAAGGCCACCGCGCGGACCTGAGCCCGGGCAGCGGGACCCAGCGCCCATCGGCCGCCGTCTACCGGCGCGGCAGGATGTCGAGCACCGACTCGGAGGGGCGGCACAGGCGCGTGCCCAGCGGCGTTACCACGATCGGCCGATTGAGCAGGATCGGATGCGCCAGCATGAAGTCGATCAGCGCTTCGTCCGACCACTTCGCATCGCCCAGGCCGAGCTCCTCGTAGGGCGTGCCCTTCTGGCGCAGCAGCGCACGCACGGAACCGCCCGTGGCGGCGACGAGTTGCTCGAGCGTCGCGCGGTCGGGCGGATGCTTCAGGTATTCGACGACGGTGGGCGCTTCGCCCGCCTCGCGGATCAGCGCCAGCACGTTTCTCGAGGTGCCGCAGGCGGGGTTGTGATAGATGGTGATCTGGCTCATGACGATGGTGGGTCCGGTGGCATTCCGGGACGAAACGCCGAAGGCTCCATTGTGTCGCCGGCCGCACCGCGGCCAAGGCCGCCCCCCTACTTGCGCACCTTGGCGATCTCCGCCATCAGCTCCTTGACGGTCGGCTCGCCGACCGCGGCGGCGTGCTTGTCGATCACCGGCTTGACCTTCTCGCGCAGCTTGG
>NZ_JASZYS010000010.1 GCF_030316845.1 Variovorax davisae | reverse complement strand
GACCACGCTGCCGCCCTTGACGGCGACTTCCGAAGCCGAAACCGCGAGTTGATTGGCCTGGCGGGCGTTGTCGGCGTTCTGCTTGACGGTGGAGGTCAGCTCTTCCATCGAGGCGGCGGTCTCTTCCAGCGAGCTGGCCTGCTGCTCGGTGCGCGACGAGAGATCCTGGTTGCCGGTCGCGATCTGCGTGCTGGCGGTCGACACGTTCGCGACCACGCCATGCACCTGCTGCAGCGACGCCTGCAGGGCCGTGCGCATGCCGTCGATGGCGCGCAGCAGCAGGCCGGTCTCGTCCTTGGCGTAGCTGGCTTCGGCGGTGCCGCTCAGGTCCATCGCGCCGATCGCCTGGGCGGTGGCCTCGGCGCGGCGCAGCGGCCGCGTGATGCTGCGCGACAGGCCCCAGGCCAGCAGGCTGCCGAGCACCAGCGTCACCGCCGAGCAGACGATCAGCAGCGTGGTGGTCTGCGCGCGCATGGCCTCGGCCCGCTGGGCGGCGGCGTCGAGGGCGGCGCGCTGCAGGTCGACCATCTGCTGGACGCCGGCCAGGTAGTTGACCGAGGTCGGTTCGAAACGCGACGTGAAGACGCGCTCGGCGCCTTCGAGGTCGCCCGCGAGCTTGAGCTTGCTCACCTCCTCGCGGGCGGCGAGGTAGTCCTTGCGCAGCTCGCCGACCTTCTGGAACAGCGCCCGTTCCTCGGGCGCGGTCATCTGGCCTTCGATGAATTTCTGCAGCGCGTTGGTGTCCTTGATCGAGGCCGCCGTGGCCGGCGCGAAGTACGCGATCAGGCTGGGATCGCTGCTCTTGGCGATCGCGGCCGCGCGCTGCACGCCCGAGTTGGTGTGGCGCAGCCAGTCCGAGCCGGCGCGCTCGGTCTTGACGTTGTCGGTCACCATGCCCTCGATCTCGACGCCGAGCTCGCGCAGCTTCAGCACCGCGAACACGCTGGTGGCGAGGAACAGGGCCAGGATGGCACCCAGCACGAGGGCCAGGCGCCTGCCTATCGAAAAATTGTTCAAGAACATGGTCGTGATTCCAGATGGGACAAAGGGGGACAGCCCAGGTATATCGGCAGCCTGCCGAAATACTTGAGGCCCTGCCTCGTCCGCCTGAACCAAGACCGCCGAGCGCGCTCGGGAACCCGCCTCAGAACTTGTAGGTGACCGCCAGGTACGGAACGATCGGATTCACCTTCAGGCTCGACTCGCTGGTCGCCACCGGGAAGCCGCGGGCGGTGGTGGTCAGCTTGGCCGTGGTCTTGAGCGGAATGTAGGAGACCGAGAAGGCCATGCCCCAGTGCGGATCGAACTGGTAGGCGACACCGGCGTTGAACACCGCCGTGAACGAGCTGTCGAGCTTGGCCGTGGTCGCCGACAGCGCCGAGGCCGGCAGGCCCAGGCGGTTGGCCAGCGCGCCCTGCAGGCCGGGCGTGAGCTTGACGTCGCTGTACCAGACGTAGGTGGCGCCGAGGCCGACGTAGGGGCGGAACTTGGCATCGCCGTCGTTGAAGTAGTACTTGGCCAGCACGGTCGGGCTCCACTGGCGGGCTTCGCCGAGTTCGCCGATCGGGCCCAGCGTGCCTTCGCCGGAGAGCTTGAACTTCGGCGGCACGCCCATCACGCCTTCGACCGCCCAGTGGCTGTCGATGAAATAGGTGAGGTTCAGGCCCAGGGTGTCGGAGGTGCCGACGCTGGCACCGGAGCCCGGCACTACGGCGGCGACCGGCGAGGTGAACGTGAGCGGCTTGCTCGAATCCTGCGGCGCGAAATGCAGCCAGCCGGCACCGACCTGCCAGTCACCGGCCTTCTGGGCCAGGGCACTGCCCGATCCGAGGGCGGCAAGGGCTGCGAGTGCAAAAAACTTCGTCTTCATTTGATGTCCGTGTGGGAGTGGGTAGCGAGGGGAGTCCATAGGATAAGTTGGCTGAGCAAGGGTTCACTTCCCGGTGTCACCTCGGTAACAATTCTGGATCCTGCCGCCAAGCCTCAAGTTTTTCGCCGATCTGTCGATAACAAGGCTGGTTCTCCAGGGATCTTCTAACCAGAGATCATTCGGCCCGCTTCGTGCGGGCCATTTTTTTGCCCCAAGGAAAACCGCCCCGACGGATCGGGGCGGGCGGGTGGGGCGGGGCGGTCAGACGCGCCGCTCGCCGCGGCCGGAGCGATGGCCGTCGCCATGCCGGGACCGCGCGCCCTGGCGGAAGAAGGTCGCCCAGTCGCTGCGCTCGCGCACGGCGGCATCGATGTCGACCGGCGCGTGCGACAGCGTGACCAGACGCAGCGCTTCCTCGGTAGGCAGCGGCCGGGTCTCGTACAGGAAGCGCAGCTGGCAGTCGCCGGTGCTGATCGCGTCGCCGTTGGCCAGGGCGCGCTCGCGGATCCGCGTCTTGTTGACGAAGGTGCCGTTGCGGCTGGCCAGGTCGGTCAGCACGAAGCGGTCGCCCGTCCAGTGGATCGCCGCGTGATGACGGCTGACCCCCAGACTGTCGATGTGGACCCCGCATGACGGGTCGCGCCCGATCGTGGTGATCGGGCCCTTGATGTTGACCTGCCGGACGCTTCCGTGGCGGGTCAGGACGATGAGTCTGGACATTTCAATCTCGTTGCTCGGTTGGTTGAGGTGATCGCATTTCGGCAACGGTGGGCGATTCCTGAAGTCGATCGAGTTCCGAAAACTGAGACTTAGGTCGCGCTCGCCGGGGTCCGGAGGCGGCGAAGGGCTCCCAATCGGTTGTTTCGTCCACTACGCTCGGCCCTTTCGGCGAACTGATTCGCCGTAGCCCTCTCGAGTGTCGGAAAGAACCTGGTAATGAGAAAAGCGCGCAATGTCTTCTACGTGGTGGACGACCACCCGATGATGAGAGATGCCATTGCCCTGATGCTGCGGCGGCTGCAACCGGCGGCGGGCATCATCGAGATCGATCGGCTCGACAAGCTGGCCGGCGCGGTCGAGCGCAACGGCGCCGCCGACCTGATCTGCCTCGACCTCAACCTGCCCGACACCAAGGGCTGCGACGGCGTCGAGGCGGCGCGGCGCGAGCACCCCGAGGTGCCGATCGCGGTCTATTCCGCGCTGCCGGCGGCCGACATGGAGGCGCTGTGCCTCTCGGCCGGTGCCGACATCTACATCGAGAAGGCTTCCGATGCGGCCGGCCTGATCAAGGGCCTGCGCAGCGTGCTGAAGTCCGAGCAGGACCGGGACGAAGCCCCGGCCGCCGCGCCCGAAAGCAGCGCCAGCCTGACCCGGCGCCAGGTCCAGCTGGTGCAGCTGATCGCCGAGGGGCTGGGCAATCGCGAGATGGCCGAGCGGCTCGAGATCAGCGAGGACACGGTCAAGGTCCACATGTGGCGCCTGTACCGCCGCATCGGCGTCAACAGCCGCACCCAGGCGCTGCACTACGCGCGCACCAACGGCCACCTGGCGTCGAACGCGCTCGCCAGCGTCGCCTGAGCCCGGGGCCGCGCCGGCCCGGCTGTACCATCCTGCTGCATGGCGTCCGCCGGACGCTCGCCACCCAGGAGAACCCATGATCGGACGACGATTCCTTGCCCTCGCGCTGGCGAGCCTGCTGGCGGCCTGCGCGAGCCCGGTGACCGTCAAGACCGACTTCGACGCCAAGGCCAGCTTCGACGGCTATCGCAGCTACAGCTGGATCGCCGAGCCGGCGGGCGATCCGGCCCTGGTGCCGCAGAGCGTCATCCAGGGCATCGACACCCGGCTGCAGGCGCGCGGCTGGAAGCGGGTCGCCGATGGCGAGGTGCATGTCGCGGCCCACGTCACCACCCGCGACGGCCAGACCTTCAACAACTTCTACAGCGGCATCGGCCACGACCTGCGCTGGCTCGGCTTCAGCGGCGCGCGCGACAGCGTGACGATGTCGGTCGACAACTACCGGGCCGGCACGCTGGTGGTCGACATGTTCGACGCCAGGAGCCGGCGCGCGATCTGGCGCGGCAGCGCCGAGGGCGTGCTGCCCGACGATGCGTCGCGGCTCGACGCCACGGTGCAGCGCACGCTCGACCGCCTGTTCGCGGACTTCCCGCCGGGGGCGCCGAAACGCTAGTGCGAGCGGCAGGCGGCGCGGATCAGCCGCTGGGTCGGGTTGGGCTCGACGTCGAGGAACAGCATCGGCCGGGGATTGGCGCTGTAGTCGACCGTGGGCTTGGGAGCCCCGCGCCACAGCGGCACGGGATAGAAGGTCGCCTCGACGTAGGAACCCTTGCGGGCCCGGCAGTCGAACACCACCCGGGATTCGTAGGAGCGGTAGGGCAGGCCGTCCCAGTTGCGCCGCTCGGCGGCACGGCTCACGCGCACGTTCATGGTCTTGAGCGCGCCGTCGGTGCGCACCGCGACCGGGTCGACCTCGACCGTGTCCACGCCGGGATCGTCCGGATTGCCCGTGACGGTGAACCACAGGGGCTGCGCCTGGGCCTGGCTGGCGATCAATCCGAGCAACACGAACCACCTTCTCACGTCGAGAAATCTCCGCTGGCGATGAATTTTCGATTCTAGCCAGCGGCGGCCGCGCGCCGCTTACGCGAGTCTGACCACCTCCGGGTCGTCGGCCTCCCCATGCAGCCGCACGACCTCGGCGGCGCGCCGCGCGAGCACCGCGCGCTGGTTGATGTAGCCCTTGTCGGTGATCTCGCCGGCATCGATGTCGGGCGGGGCGCCCAGCACCAGCGCCCGCACCGGGCATTGCGAGGAGCCGGCGCCGGCATCGCGCAGCTCGCGCATCACCCGAAGCAGCGCGGCGTGCAGGGCCTCGCGCGGCTGCGCCGCGGCCTGCGGGCTGGCGAACACGAGCAGCCCGATCTCGCTGCGGTCGTGGCCCGTGACCACGATGTCCTGCACCAGCGGCGCCAGCCGCGACACCAGGTCGACCCGCAGCGTGCCGACCGAGACCCAGGTGCCGCTCGCGAGCTTGAAGTCCTCGGCCACGCGGCCGTGGAACATCACGCCGCGCTCGGGCCGCGCCGGGTCCGCCAGGTAGCCGGCGTCGCCGATGCGGTAGTAGCCCTCGTCGTCGAAGGCCTCGGCGGTCTCGCGCGGCGCGTTGCGGTAGCCGGGAAACACCGACACGCCCTTGACCCGCATCTCCAGCTTGTCGCCGTTCGGCACGAACTTCAGCTCCAGCCCCGGCAGCGGCGCGCCGATGCAGCCGGCGCCGTCGAGCCGCCAGTGCGCCGAGGTGATGGCCGGCGAGGTCTCGGTGGCGCCCCACGAGGTGGTGAGCCACAGCGGCTCGGCCGGCCGCACGCGCCGCGCGACCGCCTCCAGCCTCTGCCAGGTCGACGGCGCCAGCGCCGCGGCGGCATAGAAGGCCAGGCGCAGCCGCGACATCACCTCCGCGGCCAGCGCATCGTCGGCTTCGAGAAAGGGCAGCAGCATGTCGAAGCCGCGCGGCACGTTGAACAGCAAGGTCGGGCGCACCTCGCGCAGGTTGCGCAGCGTCTTCTCGATCAGGCCCGGCGCCGGCCGGCCCTCGTCGATGTAGAGCGCGCCGCCATGGCTCAGCACCATGTGCAGGTTGTGGTTGCCGCCGAAGGTGTGGCTCCACGGCAGCCAGTCGACCAGCACCGGCTTCTCGTCGTCCAGGAAGCGCCAGGTCTGCGCCATCATCTGCTGGTTGGCGCACAGCATGCGGTGGGTGTTGATCACCACCTTGGGCCGCCCGGTCGAGCCCGAGGTCAGCAGGTACTTGGCATGGTCGTCGGGCAGGATCGCCTCGAAGGCCTGCATGACGGCCGGCGTCTCGGGCGTCTGCAGCAGGCGCTCGAAAGACAGCGCGCCAGGCACGGTGTCGGCATGGCGGCTGAAGACCCGCGGCGCGTCGAGCGCCAGGCCGTCGAGCGCGGCGCCGTAGAGCCGGGCGTCCGACGCATAGACCAGCGCCGGGTCGAGCGCGCGCAGCAGGCCGTGCAGCCGGGCCGGGTCGCGGGCCATGCGCGAATAGGCGCTCGACAGCGAGCAGGCGGTGCGGCCGATGTGCAGGGTCGCCAGCATCAGCACGGCATGGTCGATCGCGTTGTCGGAGAGGATCACCACCGGCCGCTGCGGCGGCACGCCCAGGTCGAGCAGGCCCTGCGCCACCGCGCCCACGGCCTGCCGCAGGGCGCGGTAGTCGAGCCGGCGCCAGGCCTCGCCGCTGTCGTCGCGCTCGGCCAGCGCGATCGCGTCGGGCGTCTCGCGCGCCCAGCGCTCGAGCCACTCGCCGACGCAGCGGGCGTAGGGCCGCAGCGCCACCGGCGAGCGCAAGGCGAAGGAGCCGTCGTCGAAGTCGATGCGCAGCGCGCGCGGCGGCGCGATCTGGCGCGCGTCGTCCAGGAAGCCGATGCTGGCCATGGCGTGTCTCCAGGCCGTTGTCGGGCCTTGTTGTCTTGTGTTATTCGAGGGTGGCCGAGGCGGCCTTGGCGCGGATCAAATCCAGCAGCAGGGTGTCGCGCGCCGCTTCGAGGTCGGCGCTGCGCCGCCCGTCCAGTTCGTCGGCCATGCCCTCGGTCACCTGGCGCTTGAGCTCGGCCGTCATCGCGGGGGCGCCGAGGTCGTGCCACCAGTCCTCGATCGGTCCGCCCAGGTGGTCGAGCAGGTGGGCGATGCCGCCGGCGCCGCCCGACAGGTGCAGGTTCATGAACGGGCCCATCAGCGCCCAGCGCAGGCCCGGGCCGTGCGCGATCGCGGTGTCGATGTCGGCGACCGAGGCCACGCCCTGCTCGACCAGGTGGAAGGCCTCGCGCCACAGCGCCGCCTGCAGCCGGTTCGCGATGTGGCCCTTGACCTCGCGCCGGACATGGATCGGGCGCTTGCCGATGGCCGCGTAGAAGGCCATCGCCCGCGCGATCGCCTCGGCCGAGGTGTGCGCGCCGCCGACCACTTCGACCAGCGGGATCAGGTGCGGCGGGTTGAAGGGATGGCCCAGCACCACGCGCTGGGGGTGGCGGCATTCGGACTGCACCGCGCTGATTGCCAGCCCCGAGGAGCTCGACGCCAGCAGGGTGGCGGGCGGCGCCGCCGCATCCATGCGGCGGAACAGGTCGATCTTGATGTCGATGCGCTCGGGGCCGTTTTCCTGCACGAAGTCGGCCTGGGCGACCGCGTCCTCCAGCCGGGCGTGGAAGCGCAGCCGCTCGGGCGAGGCGCCGTCGGCGAGCCCGAAGCGGACCATCGTCGGCCAGTGCTGCGCCACTGCGCCGCGCAGCCGCGCCTCGGCGCCGGGCGAAGGGTCGGTGGCCTCGACGTCGAGCCCGCGCGCCAGGAAGTAGGCGGCCCAGCTCGCGCCGATGACGCCGGTGGCGACCACCGCCACCCGTTGCACGTCCGATGGCGTGTTGCTCATGTCGGTGTCCTGTTCAGCGCGGCGCGAACTCGGGCCGGGGCGCGCCGACGCGCGGCAGGCCCATGATCTCGCGCGCCTCGGCCGGCGTGGCGGGTTCCATGTCCATCTCGCGGATGATCCGCACGATGCGCTCGGTCAGCTGCAGGTTGGTGGCCAGCTCGCCGTGGCGGTAGTAGAGGTTGTCTTCCAGCCCCACGCGCGCATGGCCGCCCAGCAGCAGCGCCGCGATGTTGGCCTCGAGCTGCGACGGGCCGATGCCGCTGACGCCGAAGATCGCGCCCTTGGGCAGGGTGTCGACCATCATCTGCAGGTTGCGCGGCGAGTAGGGCATCGCGTTCTGGAAGTTGCGGTGCACGTTCATCACCAGGTTGATGAAGTAGGGCTCGTCGTCCAGCCCTTCCTGGATCAGGGTGGTCGTGTCCTGCAGGATGTGGGTGGGGCTGAACACCTCCCACTCGGGCTTGATGCCGCGGGCCTTCATGCCGGCGGCCAGGGCCCGGCCCTTGGTCAGCGGCGTGTCCATGAGGATCTCGCGGCCCTCGAAGGAGAGGTTGAGCGTGGTGGCGTCGAGCGTGCACATCTCGGCGCCGGCGTCCATGCCCTTGATGCGCTCCTCGAAGGCGATCTCCCAGCGGTCGCCCGGCAGCGGCTTGATCATGTCGCCGTGCACCCCGCCGCCGGTGGAGTTGTTGATGACGATGTCGCAGCCGGCCGCCCGGATGCGGGTGTTGATGTCGCGGTAGACGTCGGCGTTGCAGGTGGCGCCGTCGTCGGGGCGGCGGGCGTGCAGCGCGACCACGCTGGCGCCGGCGCGCCAGCAGGCCACCACGTCGGCGGCGATCTCGGCCGGCTGGGTGGGCAGGTGGGGGTTCTGCGACTTGTGGGCCATGCCGCCGGTGGGGGCGATGGTCACGATCACTTTGCGCTTCGACATCGGTGGGTCTCCTGTGAACAGCAGGGTATTATTTTTGGCCTGCATCCCCCTGGCAGTCATCGCGACGACATTCTGGATCAGGGTTTACGAGGCGAGGATCGCCCATGCCCCACAAGCCTCACCATCAGAGACAGCACGCCTCCCTTTCCCTCTCCATCCCGGGCCTGCTCGAGGTCTCGGGCTGGTTCGCGGAGCTCGATGCCGACGCCCAGGCCCGGGTGCTGGACGAGATGCGCGAAGAGCACGTGGCGGCCGGCGCGGCGCTGTGCCGGCGCGGCGAGACCCCGCTGCACTGGTACGGCACGCTCGAAGGCCTGCTCAAATGGTCGATCACCTCGGACGACGGCCGCTCGGTGACCTTCGGCGGCCTGTCGGTCGGCAGCTGGGCCGGCGAGGGCACGCTGCTGCGCGCCGTGCCGCGCACGGCCGACATCATCGCGCTGCGCGACAGCCGGGTGGCGGTGCTGCCGATCGAGACCTTCGAGTGGCTGCACCGCACGCAGCTGAGCTTCAACCACTTCCTGCTGGTGCAGATCAACGAGCGGCTGCACTGGTTCATGGGCAACTACGCGGCGCAGCGGCTGCTGGACGCCGACAGCCAGGTGGCCAGGGCGATCGCGGGGCTGTTCCACCCTTGGCTGCATCCGCTGGGGCAGGCGCACCTGGAGACCTCGCAGGAGGAGATCGCCAATCTCTCCGGGCTGTCGCGGCAGCGGTGCAACGCGGCCTTGAACCGGCTGCGGGCGGCGGGGCTGCTGCAGATCGAGTACGGGGGAATCACCGTGGTCGACCTGGAAGGGCTGCGGCGGTTCGTGGACCAGATCTGATCACGAGGTCGCCGACCCAGGCCCATGCGCTCCGAAGCCGTCGTCTTCCGCGGCGACTTCGAGTGAGAGCCTACTGGCGGCAGGCCCGGCGACGGGCGGCCTGCGCGTTGTCGCTGGCCGCCTGCGCGCGCGCTTCGGGGATGACGCAGACCACGTCGCCCCGGAAGGCTTCGCGCCAGACGAAGCCTTGCCGGCAGGTGTTCGGCCCGTAGGCCCCCGAGCCTGCCACGCGCGTCGGCGCCGCGCGGTTCTCGGCGGCTGTCTGGGCCCGGATTTCGGGCTTCACGCAGACATGGTCGCGGCCATCGGCTTCGCGCCAGACATAGCCTTGCGCGCAGGTGTCCGGGCCGTAGTTGCAGCCGGCGGGCTGGGCCTCGGTGGCTGGCGAATGCGCGCCCAAGGCGGCGGCTGCGAGTACGACGCTGGCCCAGCGCAGGGGCGCGCGAGCCAGCGGTTGCGGTGGTTGGGTCACCATGATCATCTCCCACTTCATGGCCTCCCAGTCTAGGCAAGGCGCGCGTTTGCGCATCCTCCCGGCGAGGGGCGCCGCGTGCGCCAGCCGGCGCCATCCGCCAGAATGGCCGCGTGAAGGAAACGCCGGCCCCATCGCCTTCCCCGCAAGCCCCGAAGGCCTCGTTCGCCTCGCGTCTGTTCGGCTACGACGTGTTCGTCTCCTTCGCGCTCGGCGGACCGCCGCGCGGCTCGCAGAGCTACGCGTCGGACCTGGCCCGGCGGCTGCGCGAGCGGGACCTGAGCGTGTTCTTCAGCGAAGACGAGGCGCCCCCCGGCGCACCGTTGTCCGACACCCTGCGGCGGGCGCTGCTGCGCTCGAAGCTGCTGGTGGTGGTCGTCAACCGCGGCACGCTGGCGCTGCCCAATTGGGTGCGCACCGAGGTCGAGACCTTCAGGGCCGAGCGGCCGGGCCGGCCCGTGATCCCGGTCTGCCTCGATGGCAGCTTTCGCGACCCCGTGCTGTCCGAAGCCGCGCAGCCCTGGCTGCAGCACGGCGGAAGCATCTGGCTCGACGAGCAGCCCGATTCCGCGGCCCGGGGCCTGGCGACCGACCCGCTCGTGGCCCGGCTGCTCACGGCCCCGCGCCGGCTGACGGCGAACCGGCTGTGGCGTGCCTTCGTGGGCGCGGTGGGCCTGGGCCTGGCCGTGCTGGCGGCCCTGGCGGTGTGGCAGGCCCTGGTCGCCCTGCGCGAGCGCGACCGGGCCAACGCACTGCGCGACCAGGCGCTCTCGCGCCAGCTCGCGGCGCAGTCGACGGCGTCGCTGGTGCGCGATCCGGTTCGCGCGCTGCTGCTGGCGGTGCAATCGCAGGCGATCGTGCGCACGCCGGCGTCGGACGGCGCCTTGCTGGGGGTCATGTCGTCCTTGCCCGTCGCGCGCCTGCAGCAGCACCCGGCGGCCTTCGCCGCCCTGGCGGTGAGCCCCCAGGGCGATGCGCTGGTGCTGGCCGACGCGCATGGCGCGGTGCTGCGCGGCGCGCTGGACCGGCCGGCCGTCGAGACCGTCGTGCCACCGACGACCGGCATCAACCTCTACGGCGCCGTCACGGCCATCGCCTTCGCGCCGGACGGCCGGACCTGGGCCCATGCCGGATCGAGCCGCGAGATCACCGTCCACCAGGCCACGGGCAGCAGCACCCTGCCGGATGGCGACAAGATCGGCGAGTCGACGCCGAGCTTCGTCTTCGGGCTGGCGTTCAGCCCGGACGGCGCGACGCTGGCCGCCGTGTCGAGTGGCAGGTCGCTGCGGCTGCACGAGCTCGCCAGCCGCAGCGCCCGGCTGCTGCTGAACGCGGCGGTCGACCTCACGGCCGTGGCGTTCAGTCCCGATGGCCGCTGGGTCGTCGCGGGCGGCGACCAGGGCTTCATGCAGGCCGTCGCGGTCGCGCCCGGCGCTGCCGTTCCCAGGCTGGCGACGTCGGCCATCGGCGCCGTGGCGGGGCTGGCCTTCGACGCCTCCGGCCGCTGGGTGTTCGCCGCCTCGCGCGGCGGACGCATCGAGGTGTTCGACGCCCTGAGCGGCGAGCGCATTGCGAAGCAGGACGTGCCCGGGCAGGGCGCGCTCGAGCGGATGGCGGTGTCCCCGGACGGCCGCTTCGTCGTCACCGGCCACGGCAACGGCGCGGTGATGCGCTGGTCCTGGACCCAAGACGCTCAGCCTTGGCCGGGGCAGGCGCTGCTGCGCCATGCGGGCGCCGTGCGCGGCCTGGCGTTTGCGGCCGACGGACGCACGCTGGTGTCGGCCGGCCAGGACGGCCGGCTGTTCGTGACGCTGCCGGTCGACCTGGGCCGCTGGCAGCGATGGGCGGGGCCGGCGCCTGCGCCGCAGCAGTCCGAGGCGCGCGGCGTGCGCAGCCCGGACGGCCGCTGGATCGCCTGGCCCGGCACCACGGCGCCGCCGCCGGCGCCCTTCAGCGTCGACACCAGCGGCCTCTCCAGCGTGGAAGTGCCGCGATTGACCGTCATCCGCGCGAGCGACCGCCAGCCGGTGGTGGACGGCGCCGAGCTGCCGGGCGAGATGGGCGAATCGATCGCCGGCAACCCCGTGTTCGCGGCCGACAGCGCCCGCGTCGCGGTGCAGGTGGGTGGCCGGCTGCTGTTCTGGGACCTGCCCGCCGCCGCGCCGCTGGATGCCGCGCTCGCGCTGCCGCCGGGCGCCCGGCTGCTCGGTGCGGCGCCGGATGGCGCGGGCTGGATCGCCGGCGCCGATCCGCAGGCGCAGGAGCGCTTCTTCTTCGAGGCCGGCCTCGGCCACTGGGCGCAGGTGTCTTGCAGACTGGCCGGGCGCCGGTTGACGCTGGAGGAGTGGCGGCGCTACGTCGGCGCCGAGCGGCCCTACGCGCCTGCGTGCACCTAGGGCTGCGACAGGCGCGCCAGTTCGTCCTGCGCCGCCTGCAGCTTGGCCTGGCGGCTCGCCACCTTGTCGCTGCGTCCCTGCTTCTGCGCCTGTTCGAGGTCGCGCTGGCGCCTGGCGACCTCCTGCTCCTGCTTGCGGATGCGTTGCGCGTGCTCGGCCTTCAGGCGGTCGTCGGTGCAGCTGCGGGACACTTCGTCGAGCGCGCGCTGCAGGCCCCGCGCGCGCTGCCGCTGACCTTGCGCCTTGGCCTCGGCCAGCTGGGCGTTGATCTCGTCGTACTTCGCGCGGCAGGGGCCGCCGGCGGGAGGCTGGGCCGCGGCGCCCAGGGACAGGCCGAGGACGCCGGCCGCGAACAGGTGGTGCAAGGTTCTCATCGATGCCTGGTCAGTAGTTGAGCTTCGGATACCAATCGGTGCCGCGGCCGCCCGGCGTCAGGTCCAGCACCGACCAGAGCGAGGCGATATCGGGCGCGTCGCGCGGGTCCTGGCCGGGGTCGGCCATCTCGCGCGTCATCTCGCTGGCCCAGAACAGCCGCACCCGGTCGCCATCGCGCCGGTACACGGTCAGCGCCGGATACTCGCTGCCGTCCGGCATCAGGATACCGAGGTCCCGGGCGTAGTCGTCGCCCACGGTCTGGACGAAGTTCAGGTCGCGCCAGCCGCGTTCCTGCGCGAAGGCGTACTGCCGCTCGACCGGCGAGCGCCCCAGGATCTTGAGCGCCACCCGCTGCTTGATGTCGGCGGCGTTGCCGTTCACGGCGCCGAGCCAGTTGGTGCACATCGGGCACGGCCGTTCGCGCTGCGGCCCGTACATCCAGAAATAGGTGACCAGCGTGTCCTTGTCGCCGAAGAGGTCGACCAGGCCGACCTCGAAGGCCTGCTCGTCCTTGAAGCGGTAGTCCTTCTCGATCACCGGCCCGGGCGGCAGCGCGCGGCGCTGGGCGGTCAGGCGCGTCATGTGGCGACGGAACTCGATCTCCTGCGCCAGCAGGGCCTGGCGGGCCGTCTCGTAGTCGGCCGAGGCGCCAGGGAAGGGCGTCTTCGCCTGCTTCGCGAGTTCCACGGCCGGGGTCGGTGAGGCTGTCATGGCGGGGCTCCTCGGTGGTGCGCAGGCGATTGTGCACCGCTTGGCCCGGCGCTGCCTTCGGAGTAAGGTCGCGCGTCGGCCATCCCAAGGAGCGCGACCATGCAGATCGGCGTCGAGAACTTCGCGACCCGTGCCCCGCCGCGCTTCGAATCCACGGAGGCCGAGCGCGCGCATGCGCTGCAGCGCCTCGCGGCCACCTGCCGCATCTTCGGCCGGCGCGGCTTCTCCGACGGGCTGCTGGGACACGTCACCTTGCGCGACCCCGAGCTGCACGACCATTTCTGGGTCAACCCGGTGGGAGTCGCCATGCACCAGGTCAAGGTCTCGCACCTGGTCCAGGTCGACCCGCAAGGCCGGGTGGTGCGCGGCAGCGGCATGGTCAACCCGGTCGGCCTGCTGCTCCACACGGCGGTGCACCGGGCGCGCCCGGAGGTCAACGCGGTCTGCCACGCCCATGCGCTGCACGCCTCGACCTGGTCGGCCTTCGAGCGCCGGCTGGACCCCATCACCCAGGACGCCTGCATCTTCTTCGAGAACCAGGCGCTGATCCTGGCGCCGCGCGTGGTGCGGGACGCCGACGCGGCGCGCCGCTTCGCCGAGGGCTTCGGCCCGCACCGCATGGCCATCCATGGCGGCCACGGCATCTTCACGACCGGCCAGTCCATCGACGAGGCCGCCTGGTGGTTCGTGCTGATGAACCGCTGCTGCGAA
The DNA here is from genome assembly GCF_030316845.1 of Variovorax davisae. Taxonomy (GTDB): domain Bacteria; phylum Pseudomonadota; class Gammaproteobacteria; order Burkholderiales; family Burkholderiaceae_C; genus Variovorax; species Variovorax davisae. The sequence continues at coordinate 259,614 of NZ_JASZYS010000010.1, read as the reverse complement.
GCGCAGCTGCTCGCCGAGGCGGCGGGCACGCCGACCCAGTGGGCGCCCGAGGACGCCCGCTGGCTGGCGTCGGTGCTCGGATCGCCGACCTTCGGCTGGCTGTCGTTCCAGACGCTCTGGGACGAGATCATCCGCAGCGATCCCGATCTCGTGGATTGACGGCGCGGAGGTTCAGCCCGCCAGCAGCCCGGGTGGCAGGCTCGCCAGCGCCAGCAGCGACGCGCCGACCCCGATGGCCGCCGCGCGCTGCGGCCGCGAGGCGAGGATGCCGGCCGCGGCCAAGGCCGCCGCGGTGAGCACGCCGAACCACAGCACCCAGCCTTGGGTGCTTCCTTGCAGGCCCAGGCTCGCCCAGAGCGAGAGCAGCAGCAAGGCGGCGCCCGCGGCGCGCAGCCAGGGCCGGCGCCGGCCCGGCGTGCTGCCGCGGCCGTAGGCGTCCTCGTGGTGCCGGTCCATCGCCAGGCCCAGCGCCAGGAAGCCGGCCAGCGCCCCCGCGAAGGCCGCGCAGACCAGCAGCAGCGTGTTCATGGCGTCGCCTCCAAGGCCTGCGCGGCCGCGGCCGGCTTCGCCTTGCGCCGCACCCGGCCGGTGAACCACGCCGCCGCGCCGAGCCCGAGGCCCAGCGCGAGCGACACCAGGTCGAAGCCCGCCACCGGCCACAGCCCGGCGCGCAGCGACACGCCCAGGTGGGTCGCCGTGGTCAGCGCATTGAGCATCGGAATGCCCGCGAACAGCAGCGCGCCGAAGACCAGCTGCGCCTGCCACATGCGCCGGGTCGGCCGCGCCAGGCCAGCCAGCAGGGCGGCGCCCCAGGCGATGAAGAACCAGCGGATCTCGACCGCCGCGCGGTCGTCGATGCCCACCGGCAGCAGGCGGTTGGCCCAGAAGTAGGCGCCGAAGGCGATCGGCACGCCCGCGATGGTGCCGAGGTTGAGCCCGTCCACCAGCCGCAGGCCGACGCCGATGCGCCCACCCTGCTTCAGCCGCTTGGCGTACTTCTGCCGCTCCTTCACCGCCCACAGCAGCAGCCCGGTGGCCACCATCAGGCAGCCCGCCAGACCGGAGACGAAGAACAGCGCGCGCAGCAGGGGATCGGAGAAGCGCGCGATGTGCAGGCCGTACAGCACGCCGCGCGTCTCGGCCGCCGCCCTGGGCGCGTCGCCCGCGGTCGACAGCAGCGCGCCGCTGACGCCGTCGAACAGCACCGAAGGCTGGTTCTGCGACATGCCGCGGCCTTCCTGGCGCGTGATGCTCACGCTCGCGTGGGCATCGTTCGGATGACTGACGACGATGCGGCCGGCCGGCGCGCCGTCCCAGTGGGCGCGGGCCTGCGCCAGCATCGGCGCCAGCGGCGCGAGCGTGGCGTGCCGGCCGGCGGCCTTGGCATCGCGCGGCCCGCCCGCGGGGAACACGTCGGCGAAGAAGGCGTCGATGCCGCCATGGTCCTTGTAGGCCACCTGCGGGCCCCACGGCATGTACATGAACATCAGCGTGACCAGCCCGGTGTAGGTGATCATCAGGTGATAGGGCAGCGCCAGCACCGCGGTCGCGTTGTGGGCGTCGAGCCAGCTGCGCTGGCCCTTCTTCGGCCTGAAGGTGAAGAAGTCCTTGAAGATCCGCTTGTGCGTGACGATGCCGCTGACGATCGCGACCAGCATGAACATCGCGCAGAAGCCGACGATCCAGCGCGCCCACAGCGTCGGGATGTAGTGCAGGTCGAAGTGCAGGCGGTAGATGAACTCGCCGCCGCGCGTGGCGCGCGCCGCGCTCGCGGCCTCGCCGCTGGCCGGGTCGAGCGCGGCGTTCTCGAAGCGCGTGCGCGGCCGCTTCTCGCCGGGCGCGGCCGGCGGCGGCGGCGGGCCGCTCCAGAACAGGCGCACCGTGGGTTCGCGTTCGGTCGGCAGGGTGATGAACCAGCGCGGGCTCCCGGGGCCGCGCTGCTGCAGGAAGTCCACCGCATGCGCGAGCGCCTCGGCCTGCGGCACCGGCGCGCGCGAGGCCGCGTGCAGCTCGGGCTGCATCCAGAAGGTGATCTCGTCGCGGTAGTAGGCGGCGGTGCCGGCGCCGAACACCAGGAACAGCACCCAGCCGACCAGCAGGCCGGACCAGGTGTGCAGCCAGGCCATCGACTGGCGGAAGCCTTCCTTCATGCGAGGCTCCCGCTGCGGCCCGCGAGCAGCAGCGCGCCGAGCGCGGTCGCCGGCACGGCCAGCCCGATCCAGGCGCGCCCGGCGGTGGGCGCCGCGAAGACCCACAGCACGGCGCAGACGTAGACCACGAACGAGGCCAGCGTGCCGGTCAGCGCGGCTTCGGCGGGCGTCGTGGGCAGCCAGAGCGCGAGCACGGCGGCGCTCAGGCCGCCGACGGCGTAGCCGCCGCCGATGGCCGCGACCGCGCGCGATGCCACCCCCAGCTTGCTGCCGCTCACTTGGCGATGAAGCTCAGCGTCGCGACATGGCGGGTCTGGGTGTAGGGCTTGCCGTCCCAGCTGCCTGCCGCGTCCTTGTCGGTGTGCGAGACCTCGGCCACGTACTGGCCCGGCCACGGCGTCTGCAGCGTGAGCTGGCCGGCGTCGTCGCTGTAGAAGCTCTTCTCCCACTTGGGCGGGCCGAACACCACCACCTTGGTCTTGGCGAGCGGCTTGCCGTTGAGCAGCAGCGTGAAGCCGTTGCTGCCCGGCGCCTGCGGCACCAGCTCGAGCGCGTGGCGCGCCGTGGTCTCGGTGCGGCCGGTGCGGGCCTGGTAGAGGCTCACCACGCCCTTGTCGCTGACATAGCCGCCGACCAGCCGGGCGTCGCCGCTGGCGCCGGCCGGCACCGAGAAGTGGTCGCTGTGGCGGGTGGCGGGCGCTTGCTTGCCGTCGGCCGCGACCGCGCGCGGCGCGGCCACGAGCTTGAGGTGGCCGGCCTCGGTCTCGCGCAGGTCATCGGCCCACTCGCCGAAGTAGGCCTTGGCCTCGCCGCCCGCCGCCGCGGGTTCCAGCCAGACGAAATGGGCGTGGGCCGCGCCGGAGAGCACCAGCGAGAGGGCGAGCAGGGTTTTCTTGAGTGTCATGGAGGGTCCTTGGGGAGTGGGTGGCAGGTTGGAGGAAGGGTCAGAAGGAGCCACGCAGGGTCACCATCACGTTGCGCGGCGCACCGTAGAAGCTGCTGCTGGTGCTCGTGTAGTACTTCTTGTCGAAGACGTTGTTCAGCGCCACCGCGATCGACAGGTTCTTGCTGACCGGGTAGCGCGCCATCAGGTCGACCGTGGCGTAGCTGGGCTGCGTGAAGGTCGCCTTGCCCGTCGGCCCGAGGTTGCTGGTGTAGGTCTCGCTCTGCCAGTTGACGCCGCCGCCCACCGTCAGGCCGTTGCCGATGCCGGCGATGCGGTAGGTGGTGAACAGCTTGAACAGCTGGTTCGGCACGCCGGTGTTGAGCCGCACGCCGGCGGCATCGCGGGCCACGCTGCGCGAGAAGCCGGAGCCGATCTGCCAGCCGGGCATGAGCTCGCCCGCGGCCTCCAGTTCGTAGCCGCGCGACTGCGTGCCCTGCGCCGCGCGGTAGGCGGCCGAGCCGTCGGGCGCGAACTGGTTCGGGATCAGCACCGGCAGGTTGTCCTGGTCGATCTGGAACACCGCGGCGCTGAGGTTCAGCTGGTCGTTGTAGAACGAGCCCTTCACGCCCGCCTCGTAGGCCACGCCTTCGAGCGGCGCGAGGTTGTCGCCGCTCAGGGTCTTGTTGGTCTGCGGCTTGAAGATGTCGGTGTAGCTGGTGTAGACCGACCAGTGGTCGCTGAGGTCGTACACCAGGCCGGCGTAGGGCGTGACCACGCCGTTCTCGCTGCGCGAGCCGAAGGTGGCCTTGCCGACGAACGGGATCCGGCGCGTCTTCTCGCTCCAGTCGCTCACGCGGGCGCCGAGGATCACCGACAGCGCATCGGTCGGCCGCAGCCGCGCCGTGGCATAGGCGCCCGACTGGTTGGTCGCGGTCTCGTTGGTGCCGGTCTGCGGGTTGAAGGGCTGCGCCGGGAGGTCGCCGTTCCAGAGGAAGAAGTTCGGGATCGATGCGTCGTAGTTGGGGATGTACCAGTTGGTATAGCTCGGCGGCTGGTCGACGGTGCGCGAGATGTTGTAGCCCACCACCAGGTCGTGCTTGCGGCCGAACAGCTCGAAGGGACCGGTGGCGTGGAAGTCGGCCGCGTTCTGCACCGGGTTCGAGTTCCACTGGTTGGGCCACAGCGCCAGGCCGGCGCCGGTGCTGCGGTTGACGTAGCCGCGCGCCGCGTAGCCGATCACGTCGTCGTAGCCGCGCTCCGAACGGTTGAAGGCCGCGTGCGCGGTCCAGCCGTTGTCGAAGCGGTGGTCGAGCGCCAGGAAGTACTGGCGCTGGTCCTGGTAGGAGTGGGCCCAGCTCGCGGCCGCGCTTTGCGAACGATCGAAGTTGGCGAGCGAGCCGTCGCTGAAGAACAGCGGCAGGCCGCTGCGCGCCGAGCCGTCGTTGTCGTGCTGCTGCAGGTCGACGCCGGCGGTGAGCCGGGTGGCGGGCGTGAGGTCGGCCTCGACGATGCCGTAGAAGATCTGCTTCTTCTCCTGGTAGCGGTCGATCCACGACGCGTTGTCCTGCAGCGCCGCCACCACCCGGCCGCGCACGGTGCCGGCCTCGTTCAGCGCGCCGCCGATGTCGACCTCGCCGCGGTAGTAGTTCCACGAGCCGGCGGCGATCGAGGCGCTGGCCTGGAACTGCTGGGTCGGCCGCTTGCGCACCAGGTTGATGGTGGCCGCAGGCGTGCCGACGCCGTTCATGAGGCCGGTGGCGCCGCGCACCACCTCGACCCGGTCGTAGGGCGCGAGGTCGCCGGTCTGCGTCAGCCAGCTGCCCAGTTGCGGGATGCCGTCGATCTGGTAGTTCTCGACCTGGAAGCCGCGCGAATAGACCGCGTTGGCGTCGGTGCCGGCGTTGCCGCTCTGCACGAAGCTCAGGCCGGTGGTGTTGCGCAGCACGTCGCTGACCTGGCGGATGCTCTGGTCTTCCATGCGCTGGCGGGTGATGACCGTGACCGACTGCGGCGTCTCGCGCAGCGTCAGCGGCAGGCCGGTGGCGGTGCCGATCGGGCCGTCGACGGTGAAGGAGCCGGTGCCCTCGCTGACGGTGTCGCGGCCGGCCGTCACGGTGACGGTGTCGAGCGAACCGCCGCCCGCGGCATGCTGCTCGCTGCCGGCGGCTTCGACGCGCGGCTGCGGCGCGGCGGGGCGCACGGTGTAGCCGCCGGTGCTGCCGCGCACCGCTTCGAGCCCGCTGCCTTCGAGCAGCAGCAGCAGCGCCTGGCGCGGCGTGTGGCGGCCCTCGATCGCCGGTGCCTGCTTGCCGCGCACCGCGTCGGCGTCGACGCCCACCAGCAGGCCGGTGTGGACCGCCAGCGCGGTCAGCGCGCTGCCCAGCGGCTGGGCGGGCTGGTGCCATTCGACGGCCTGGCTGTCGGCGGCCGGCGATTGCGCCCAGGCGCCGCCGGCCGCCACGCCCAGCGCGAGCGCGAACGCCGAGAGGCGATGCAGCGGACGCGCTGGGCGGCCGATCTTCTTCTTGCTTTGATTCATTTCCGGCTTCCTGTCATGGATGGGTGAACTCCTTCTCACCACCTATGACAATCGGCCCGCGATTTCGGGTAGGGGCCGGCGCAAATTCCTTCAGCGCGCGGCCTGGGGCGCGGGCGGACGCGGGCGCGCCGACACCCGCACCAGCCAGGGCGAGAGGCGCGACACCTCGAGCGGCAGCGCGGCCGCCAGCACCGCCAGCGCCTCGTCGCCCTGCGTCGCCGGCAGCACGCCGGTGAAGCGCAGGCCGGCCAGCGCGGGCTCGTCGGCCAGCAGCAGGCCCGAGCGGTAGCGCGCCAGCTGGCGCAGCACCTCGGCCACCGGCGCATCCTGGAACACCAGCCGTCCCTGGCGCCAGGCCAGCGCGCCGGGCGGCGCGGCTTCGGCCGGGCGGGTCATGCCGTTGCGGTCGAAGGCGGCCTGCTCGCCGGCCGACAACTCGGCGCCCTTGTCCACCGCCGCCCGCGGCCGCACCCAGACGCGCGACTCGGTCACGGTCACGGTCGTCTCGTCGGCGTCGCGCCGCACCGCGTAGCGGGTGCCGAGTGCGCGGGCGGCACCGTCGCGGTCGATCACCACGAAGGGGGCACTGCTCTTCGCCACCTCGACGTAGACCTCGCCGCGGCGCAGCCGCAGGCGGCGCTTGTCGCCGGAGAAGTCGATGTCGATGGCGCTGTCGCTGTTGAGCGTGACCCGGCTGCCGTCGGCCAGCGTCAGCTGGCGCACCTCGCCGACCGCGGTGCGCTCGTCGGCCAGCCAGACGCGCAGGGGCAGGGCGCTGCCCAGCCAGGCCATGCCGGCGACGACCGCCAGCAGGGCCCCCGCATGGCGCGCGCCGAGCGGGCGCGCCGCACGCCGCGCCGGCACCGGCGTCTGCGGCGTCACCGCCTCCCACATGCGGCGCATGGCGTCGAGCGCGCGCGCGTGCCGGGGGTCCTCGGCGCACCAGCGGGCGCAGTCGGCGCGGGTGGCGCCGTCGGCCGCCGCCTCGTCGAGCCGCACGACCCAGAGTGCGGCCTGCTCCTCGATGCTCTGCGGCGCCAGCGCCGCCTCAGTCATGGCAGGCGACGGGCTGGGCCGCGGCGCTCGCCATGCGGGCGTGGAAGTGCAGCAGCACCTTGGCCAGGTACTGCTTGACGCGGGTTTCGGACACCCCCAGATGCGCCGCGATCTCGCGGTAGGAATGGCCGTCGACCCGTGCCATGAGGAAGGCGGTGCGGCTCTTGACGTCGAGCTCGTTGGCCAGCATGGCCAGCACCTGGCCCAGCAGCTGGCGGGTCGAGGCCAGGTCTTCGGCGCTGGCCGCCTGCTCGTCCTCGGCCATCCAGCCGATCGTGCGCAGCACCTCGGCCTCGATGGTCATGCGCCGGAATCGGTTGATCATGAGCCGGCTGGCGACCACCTGCAGGAAGGCGCGCGGCTGCCGCAGCACCGGCGGCGCCGGCTGCTCCATCAGGTTGACGAAGGTGTCCTGCGTCAGGTCGGCGGCCGTGAAGCCGCAGCGCAGCCGGCCCATGAGCCAGCCGCGCAGCCATCCGTGGTGCGCCACGTACAGATCATGGAATTCCTGATGGTGCGGCGACACGGATCGGCTTTCTGGCAGAGGACTTTTGCGGATGCAATTGATAACGATTCGCATTATAGATGTAAGTACTCCTTCAAGGCTGCGCCGGACTACCCGAAATCCCGGCTCGCGCGTCATCCCTGCATGAGCTTTCAGAACCCCATGAACCCGGGCCCCGCGCGGCCTGGCCGAAGCCCCGCCCGCCGACGGCGCTGGGCGGCCCTGGTCGCGCTGCTGGCGCTGGCCGGGGCGGCGGCACTGTGGGCCGGCGGCCGCGCCGGCGACGGCGGCTACGAGACCGCCACCATCGGCCGCGGCGACATCGAGGCCACCGTGGACGCCATCGGCACGCTGCAGCCGCGCAAGTACGTCGACGTCGGCGCCCAGGTCTCGGGCCAGGTGCGGCGGCTGCACGTGCGCGCCGGCGACGCGGTCGCGAAGGGGCAGCTGCTGGCCGAGATCGACCCCACGGTGCAGCAGTCGACCGTGGACGCCAGCCGCGCGGCGCTGGCCGGGCTCCAGGCGCAGCTGGCCGACCAGCAGGCCAGCCATCGCCTCGCACGCCACCAGCATGCGCGCCAGCAGCAGATGGCGCGCGACGGCGCCACCCGCGACGAGGACGTGCAGGCCGCCGAGGCCGAGCGCGACCGGACCGCCGCGCGCATCGACCACCTGAAGGCCCAGATCGACCAGGCGCAGTCGACCCTGAAGGGCAACCTGGCCCAGCTCGGCTACACCCGCATCGACGCGCCCATGGCCGGCACCGTGGTGGCGCTCGACGCCCGCGAGGGCCAGACCCTCAACGCCGCCTACCAGACGCCCAACGTGCTGCGCATCGCCGACCTGTCGGCGATGACCGTGTGGACCGAGGTGTCCGAGGCCGAGGTGCGGCGGGTGCGGGCCGGCATGCCGGTGCACTTCAGCACCCTCGGCGGCACGCCGGGGCAGGCCAAGCGGCGCTGGAGCGGCACGGTCCGGCAGGTGCTGCCGGCGCCGCAGCAGCCGGAAGGCAAGGCCGCCGGGACGGCGCTCGCGCCGACCACCAGCAAGGTCGTGCTCTACACGGTGCTGTTCGACGTCGAGAATGCCGACGGCGAACTGATGCCGCAGATGACGGCGCAGGTGTCCTTCGTGACGGCCGCGGCGCGCGGCGTGCTGACCGCGCCATTGCCGGCGCTGCAGCCGGTGGCCGGGCAGCCGGGCCGCTACAAGGCGCGCGTGCTGCGTGCCGACGGCCAGCCCGAGCCGCGCGAACTGCGCATCGGCGTGCGCGACCGGCTCACGGCCGAGGTGCTCGAGGGGCTGGCCGAGGGCGACCGGCTGGTGACGGCCGAGCGGCCCGCGGGCAGCGGCGTGCGGAGATTCCAGTTTTGAACGCCGAGGCTGGCCCGCGCCCGCCGCTGATCGCGCTCGACGGCCTGCGCAAGCACTACGGCGGCCGCGGCGGCGCGCCGGCGGTCGAGGTGCTGCGCGGCGTGTCGCTGCGCATCGAGGCCGGCGAGTTCGTCGCCATCGTCGGCGCCTCGGGCTCGGGCAAGTCGACCTTGATGCACCTGCTGGGCTGCCTCGACCGGCCGAGCGCCGGCACCTACCGCTTCGACGGCCGCGACGTCGCGATGCTCGATGCCGACGAGCTGGCCCGGCTGCGGCGCGAGGCCTTCGGCTTCGTGTTCCAGGGCTATCACCTGATCGCCACCGAGTCGGCGCAGGAGAACGTCGAGGTGCCGGCGATCTATGCCGGCCAGCCCGAAGCGGCGCGCCACGCGCGCTCGCAGGCCCTGCTCGACCGGCTGGGCCTGGGCGACCGGCTCGGCCACCGGCCGCACCAGCTGTCGGGCGGGCAGCAGCAGCGGGTGTCGATCGCGCGGGCGCTCATGAACGGCGGCCGCGTGATCCTGGCCGACGAGCCGACCGGCGCGCTCGACTCGAAGAGCGGCGCCGAAGTGATGGCCTTGCTGGAGGAGCTGGCCGATGCCGGCCACACCGTGGTCATCATCACGCACGACCGCGAAGTCGCCGCCGCCGCGCGGCGCGTGGTCGAGATCCGCGACGGCCTCGTCGTGGCCGACAGCGCGCGCGCGGCGCCGCCGCGGTCGGCCGCGCGTGCCCAGGTCGAGCCGGCGGGCGAATCGCGGGGCCCGTCGCTCTCGACCGAGCTGCGCGACGCCTGCCGGGCCGCCTGGCGCGTGATGTGGATCAACCGCTTCCGCACCAGCCTGACCCTGCTGGGCATCGTGATCGGCGTCGCCTCGGTGATCGTGATGCTGGCCGTCGGCCTCGGCGCCCGCCACCAGGTGGTGGCGCAGGCCAGCGCCTTCGGCGCCAACCTGCTCTACATGAGCTCGGTCGGCGCCAGCTCGCGCATTCCGGGCCGCAGCGTCACCCTGGCCGACCTGCAGGCGGTGGGCGATCTGCCGCTGCTGTCGCATGTGCTGCCCAACGTCACCGGCAACAAGGTGGTGCGCTTTGGCGAGAAGGACCTGCAGACCTACGTGCGCGGCACCGGCGCCGCGATGCCCGAGGTGCAGAGCTGGCCGGTGCGGCTCGGCGGCTTCTTCAGCGCCGAGGACGACCGCGACCTGGCGGCGGTGGCGGTGCTCGGCCACAAGCTGGCGCGCGACCTGATGCCCGAGGTGCCGAACCCGGTCGGCCGCCGCATCCTGATCGAGAACATGCCGTTCCAGGTCGTCGGCGTGATGGCCGAGAAGGGCGCCGCCGCGGGCGACCAGAGCTACGACGACCTGCTGCTGATGCCCTTCTCGACCGCGGGCGTGAAAGTCTTCGGCCAGCGCGAGCCGACCTACACCGCGATGGCGGTGCGTGAAGGCGCCAGCGTCGACGCGGCCGAGAAGGCGGTCGACGAGCTGATGTTCGAGCGCCACGGCATCCGCGACTACCGCATCGGCAACGCCGCCGCCGCGATCGCGGCCAAGGCCAGGACCGAGGACACGATGACCCTGCTGCTGGGCCTGATCGCCGCCGTCTCGCTGCTGGTCGGCGGCATCGGCGTGATGAACGTGATGCTGATGACCGTGCGCGAGCGCACCCGCGAGATCGGCATCCGGATGGCGACCGGTGCCCGCCGCAGCGACATCCTGCGCCAGTTCCTGACCGAGGCGGTGCTGGTGTCGGTGGTCGGGGGCAGCGCCGGCGTGCTCATCGGGCTGGCGATCGGCGCCGGGCTGATCGTCGCGGGCGTGCCCCTGATCTTCTCGCTGCGCGCGATCGCCGGCGCCTTTGTCTGCGCCACCGCCACCGGGCTGGTGTTCGGGTTCATGCCGGCGCGCCAGGCGGCGGGACTCGACCCGGTGGTCGCACTGTCGAGCGAATGAGGAAGACAAGAATGACGAACCCCTGGCTGCGCGGCCTGCTGGTCCCGATGGTGCTGGTCCTGGCCGCCTGTGCCGCTGCCCCACCCGCGCCGACAGCGCCCGGTGCCGCCAGCGCCGACCACCAGGCCTGGTGGCACGCCTTCGGCAGCACCGAGCTGGCCGCGCTGGTCGCCGAAGCGCAGGCGCAGAACCTCGACGTCGCGGCCGCGGCGGCGCGCGTGCGCCAGGCCGGGGCGCTGGCGCGCGGCGCCGACGCCAGCCTGTGGCCCAGCGTCTCGCTGGCGGCCGGCGCCAGCCGCGAAGGGCGCTGGCGCGGCGATGCGCCGGTGGCCGGCAATGCCTACGCCGCCAGCCTGGTCGCGCGCTACGAGGTCGATCTCTGGGGCGGCCTGGGCGGCTTGCGCGAAGGCGCGCACGCCGACTGGCGCGCCAGCCGCTTCGAGCGCGACGCGGTGGCCCTCACGGTGACCGCGGGCACGGTCGCCGCGTGGCTGCAGACCGTCGGCCTGCGCGACCGGGTGGCGATCGCCGAACTCAATCTCGCGGATGCCGAGCGGCTGCTGGCGCTGGTCGAGGCACGCCAGCGCGCGGGGGCCGCGGCGCCGCTCGAACTGGCGCAGCAGCGCGGCATCGTGGCGGCCCAGCGGCGCGCGCTGCAGCAGCTGCAACGCGAGGCCGACGACAGCCGCATCGTGCTGGCGACCTGGCTGGGCCGGCAGGCGCCGACGGCGCCGGCGGCCGGCAGCCTCGTCGCCCTGCGGGTGCCGGACGTCGACGACGGCCTGCCCTCGGACCTGTTGGCGCGGCGGCCGGACGTCGCCCGCGCCGAGGCCCGGCTGGCCGCCGCCGATGCCGACATCGCGGTGGCGCGGGCGGCGATGCTGCCGAGCCTGTCGCTGTCGGGCGGCGTGGGCACCGGGGGCGGGCGCTGGCGCGACCTGTTCGAGTCGCCGCTGTACACGCTGGCGGCGGGTCTGGCGGCGCCAATCTTCGATGCCGGGAGGCTGGCGTCCGGGCGCGACCTCGCCGTGGCGCGCAAAGAGGAACTGCTGGCCGGCTACCGGGCAAGCATCGTGGCCGCCTTCGCCGACGCGCACGCGGCGCTGCAGGCGCTCGCCAGCCTGGAGGCGCAGCGCGCGACCCAGGCCGAGCAGGAGAAGCAGGCGCGGCGGGCGCTCGCGATCGCCGAGTCGCGCTACCGCGCAGGCGCCGAGACCTCGCTCACGCTGCTCGATGCGCAGCGCACGCTGTACGCGGTGCTCGACGGCGGGGCGCAGCTGCAGCTGGCGCGGCTGCAGGCGTCGGTGGGCTTGTTCAAGGCCCTGGGCGGTGGCTGGGGGGCACAGACCGCCAGCCTCGCGGCGGCACCGTGACGTCCTACTTGCCGGGCGGCGGCTTCGGGCATGGCGTTGTAGGCGTCGGCCGGCAGCACGTTGATGACGAAGGTCGGGCGTGTGGCAGTCGGTGCGGCCGCCGACCGTCACGAGTTAGGCGCCGCTTTTGAGCGTTTCCCCGGCGGCCGCCGAGGCGCCTGCGGCGAGGGTTCCGAGGAAGGCGGCGACAAGGAGGGCGGCCACGCGTCGGCGGTTGTTCGGCATTTTTCTTCCTTGGTTCCGGGAACGGGCGGGGAGCGCCGCGCGATTCCTTGAAGGATCGGGCCTGCGCGCGAGCAGCGCGACCCCGCTCAGACGCCCAGCAGTTCTTCCAGCACGGCCGGCTCGGCGAGCAGTTCGGCCGACGCCCCGTGGCGCACGATGCGGCCCTTTTCCATCACCACCGCGAGGTCGGTGTGGCCGAGCACGCGGCGCCAGTCGCGGTCGACGATCAGGGTCGCGATGCCGGTCGAGCGGATGCCGGCGATCACGCGCCAGATCTCGGCCACGATCAGCGGCGCCAGGCCTTCGGTGGCCTCGTCGAGGATCATGAGCCGCGGGTTGGTCATCAGCGCGCGGCCGATCGACAGCATCTGCTGCTCGCCGCCCGACAGCTGCTGGCCGCCGTGCGACAGCCGCTCGGTGAGCCGCGGGAAGGTCGCCATCACGCGGTCGAAGGTCCAGTCTCGCTGGCCGTCGATGCCGGCGCGTGCGCTCATCACGAGGTTCTCGCGCACCGACAGGTTGGGGAAGATGCCGCGCCCTTCGGGCACGTAGCCGATGCCGCGCCGCGCCATCTTCTCGGGCGTCCAGCCGGTCACGTCCTGGTCGTCGAGCCGCACGCGCCCCGAGGCCGGCCGCACGTAGCCCATCAGCGAGCGGATCAGCGTGGTCTTGCCCATGCCGTTGCGTCCGAGCAGGCCGACCGAGGTGGCGGCCGGCATCGCGACGTCGACACCGCGCAGGATGTGGCTGTCGCCGTAGTAGGTGTTGAGGGCTTCGATCTGGAGCATCAGTGGTCCTCGCCGAGGTAGGCCGTCCGCACTTCGGGATTGGTCCGGATCGCATCCGGGTCGCCGGTCGCGATCACGGTGCCGTTGACCATCACCGTGATGCGGTCGGCGATGCGGAACACCGCGTCCATGTCATGCTCCACCAGCAGGATCGCGTGCGAGGCCTTGAGCCGCGTGAGCAGCCCCAGCATGCGCTCGGTTTCCTCGGCGCCCATGCCGGCCAGCGGTTCGTCGAGCAGCAGCACGCGCGGCCGGGTCGCCAGGCACATCGCGACCTCGAGCTGGCGCTTGGCGCCATGGCTCAGCGTGCCGGCGATGCGCTCGGCCACGCCGTCGAGGCCGGCCGCGGCCAGCGCCTCGCGGGCCGACGCATTGCTTTCGGCGCAGTGGCTGGACGATTGCCAGATGGCCCACGGCCGCGGATTCGCGGCCTGCGCCGCGAGCCGGCAGTTTTCCAGCACCGTGAACTCGGGGAAGATCGTGGTCCGCTGGTAGCTGCGGCCGACGCCGGCCAGCGCGCGGCGGAACTGCGCGCGGGTCGTGATGTCTTCGCCGTCGAGCGAGATGCGGCCGTCCGACGCATCGATCTCGCCCGAGAGCATGTTGATCAGGGTCGACTTGCCGGCGCCGTTGGTGCCGATCACCGCGTGCACCTCGCCGCGCCGCAGGTCCAGGTTGACCGCATTGACCGCGACCAGGCCACCGAAGCGGCGGGTGAGCGATTCGACCGCGAGCAGGGTGGTCATGCGGCAGCTCCCTTCGGCGGCTTGGCCGCCGCGGGCGACAGGCGCGCCGCGATGCCGATGATCCCCTTGGGCAGCAGCGCCACGAAGGCGATGATCGCCAGCCCCAGCGTGAGCTGCCAGTGGTCGGCCAGCGGCCCGACCAGCGCATGGGTGGAGAGCAGCTCTTTCAGCAGCGTGAAGGCGACCGCGCCGATCACCGCGCCGCGCAGGTGGCCGAGGCCGCCCAGGATGATCATCAGCAGCACCTCGCCCGAGTTGTGCCAGGCCAGCAGTTCGGGGTTGACGACGCCGTCGCGCGACGCCAGCAGGAAGCCCGCGAGCCCGGCCAGCGCGCCGGCGATCACGAAGGCCGCGAGCTTGTAGCCGTAGACCGCGAAGCCGGCCGCGCGCATGCGCTGCTCGTTGACCCGGATGCCGGCCAGCGCGGCACCGAAGCGCGAGCGCCGGATCAGCGCCAGCAGGCCGTAGGTCAGCACCAGCGCGGCCAGCACGACGTAGAACTGCGTGTAGCGGTTTTCCATGTCGAGGGCGCCGAGGGTCGGGCGGATGTACATGTAGATGCCGTCGCTGCCGCCGCCCAGGGCGGTGTCGTGGAAGACGAAGAAGGCCATCTGCGCGAACGCCAGCGTGACCATGATGAAGTAGACGCCGCGGGTGCGCAGGCTCAGCGCCCCGACCGCCAGCGCATAGGCCGCGGCCGAGCCCATGGCCAGGGGCAGCAGCAGTGCGATCGAGCCGCCGTCCTTGCCCGAGCCGAGCACCGTCGCGTAGGCGCCGATGCCGTAGAAGGCCGCGTGGCCCAGGCTCACGAGGCCGGTCATGCCGACCAGCAGTTCGAGGCTCAAAGCGAAGATCGACAGGATCATCACCTTGACCACCAGGTCGGACAGGTAGGGGCTCAGCATGGGGCCGAACACCGCCAGCACGATGGCGCACAAGAGGGGGATGGAATGGGAGAGGCGTTGCATGTCAGACCTTGCGCCCCATCAGGCCTTCCGGGCGCCATATCAGAACGATCGCCATCAGCACGTAGACGCCCATGCCGCTCAGCTCGGCGAAGAAGACCTTGCCGAAGGTGTCGACGAAGCCGACCAGCAGCGAGGCCACCAGGGCGCCGGTGATCGAGCCGATGCCGCCGATCACCACCACCACGAAACAGATGATCAGGACGCTGGCGCCCATGCCCGGGTAGACCGACGACATCGGCGCCGCGATCATGCCGGCCAGCGCGGCGAGCGCGACGCCGGCCGCGAACACGATGCGGTAGAGCCGGCGGATGTCGATGCCCAGCCCGCGCACCATGTCGCGGTTGCTGGCGCCGGCGCGGATCATCATGCCCAGGCGCGTGCGGTTGACCACGTAGTAGAGCCCGACCGCCAGCACCACGCAGGCGGCCGAGGCGAACAGCCGGTACCAGGGGTAGCTCATCAGGTCGCCGAGCGCGAAGCTGCCCTCGAGCCAGGGCGGCGCCTTGACGCCGTGGACGTCGTTGCCGACCAGGATCGAGCGCAGCTCCTCGAACACCAGGATCAGCCCGTAGGTCATGAGCACCTGCTGCAGGTGGTCGCGCTGGTAGAGGTAGCTGAAGAACGCCCACTCGAGCAGGTAGCCGAACACGGCGGCCAGCACCACGCCGGCCGCCAGCATCACGATGAACTGGTCACCGAACAGCGGCGACAGCGCGAAGGCCATGTAGGCCCCGAGCATGTAGAAGCTGCCGTGCGCCAGGTTGATGACGCCCATGATGCCGAAGATCAGCGTCAGGCCGGAAGCGACCAGGAACAGCAGCAGTCCGTACTGCACGGAGTTCAGGCACTGAACGAGAAAGGTACCGAAGTCCATGCAGTGTCTTCGCTCTCGATTACAGCTTGCAGCCGCGCGCGGGGTCGGCGAGGTTCTTGACGGCGATGTTCACCAGCTTGTTCTCGTTGCCCTCGACCTTGCGCAGGTAGACGTCCTGCACCGGGTTGTGCGCCTTGTTCATGGTGAACGTGCCGCGCGGGCTGTCGATCTTGGCCTTCTCGACCGCGGCGGCGAACTCGGCCTTCTTCGAGATGTCGCCCTTCACGGCCGCGAGGCCGATGCCGAGGATCTGCGCCGCGTCATAGCCCTGCACCGCGTACACATCGGGCTGCAGCTTGAAGCTCTTGGCGTAGGCGGTGCGGAAGGCCGTGTCGCGCGGCGTGTTCAGGCCGTCGGCGTAGTGCAGCGTGGTCTGCATGCCTTGGGCAGCATCGCCCTGCGCTTCGAGCGTGCCGTCGGTCAGGAAGCCGGGGCCGACCAGCGGGATGGTCTTGTTGAGGCCGGCCGCCGCATAGTCCTTGACGAACTTGACCGCGCCGCCGCCGGCGAAGAAGGCATACACCACGTCGGGCTTGGCCGCCGCGATCTCGGTCAAGAGAGCCTGGAACTCGACGTTCGGGAACGGCACCGTGAGCTGCTTGTCGACCTTGCCGCCGGCCTTCTCGAAGCCTTCCTTGAAGCCGGCCACCGATTCGTCGCCGGCCGCGTACTTCCAGGTGATGGTCATCGCCTTCTTCTTGCCCTGCTTGCCGGAGACCTCGCCCATCGCGTAGGCCGGCTGCCAGTTCGAGAACGAGCTGCGGAAGATGTTCTGGGCGCACATCGGGCCGGTGACCGCGTCGGCGCCGGCGTTCGGCACGATCAGCACGGTGCCGCTTTCCTTGGCCGCCTTGGCCATCGCCATCGCCACGCCCGAATGCACCGTGCCGATGATGACGTCGACGTTGTCGCGCTTGATCAGCTTGTTGACGTTGTCGGTGGCCTTGGCCGGGTCCGACTCGTCGTCGACCTTGACGAATTCGATCTCGCGGCCGGCGAACTTGCCGCCCTGCTCCTCCAGGCGCAGCCGGAAGCCGTTCTCGATCGCGACGCCGAGCGCGGCGTAGGTGCCGCTGAAAGGCAGCATCAGGCCCACCTTCAGCTTGCCCTGCTGGGCGTGCCCGAGCGTGGCGACACATGCGAGCGCCAGGGCGGTGAGGGTGGTGCGAGCGATGCGGTGGCTCATGAACTGTCTCCTTCGGTTGATTGAAATTACTTTACAGCTAAACTATTCATGACTCAAGTAAGAGTTTCCCCCAGGGACACCGTTCCGCTCGCGCGGGCGGGCGGGTCTTCAGGGGGAGTTTTCTGCCTTGACAAATGAAGCGGTCGCCACTATCGCCGTTTCGGGCTGATCGCGATGCGGGGAATGCCCGCAGTCGGGAATCTCCAGCAGCCGGGTCTGGGGCACGCGCTCGGCGATGCCGCGGATCTGGCGCAGGGTGCCGTACTCGTCGTCGACGCCCTGGATCGCCAGCACCGGGCAGCGGATGGCGTCGAGCTCGGGCTCGATGTTCCATAGCCTGAAGGGCGGGTGCAGCCAGATCCGGTTCCAGCCCCAGAAGGCGGAGTCGACGTCGTCGTGGTAGCGCCCGAGCTTCTGCCGCAGGTCGGTCTCCAGGTAGGCCTGGCGCGCCAGCTCGATGTTGGCGACCGTCACGTCCTCGACCAGGATGTGCGGCGCCATGACCACCAGCCCGGCCACGCGGTCGGGGAAGCGCGCCGCGTACAGCAGCGCGATCGAGCCGCCGTCGCTGTGGCCGAACAGCCAGGGCTTTTCCTCGAGGCCGATGGCCTCGAAGAAGGCCGGCAGCACCTCGTGCGCCTGGCGGTGCATGAAGTCGACGTCCCAGGTCTCGTCGGCATCGCGCGGCGTCGAGCGGCCGTAGCCGGGGCGCGAGAACACCAGGCCGCGGAAGCCGCCGGCGGTGCACAGGCGCTCGGGGAAATCCTTCCACATCGAGATCGAGCCCAGGCCTTCGTGCAGGAAGACCAGCAGCGGGGCCTCGCTGCGCTCGGGTGCGATGCGCTGGTATTCGACGCGCACCTCTTTCCCCCGCCAGCGGATGGCGGCAAATTCGGAGTCGGGCGTCACTTTTGCTGTTCCCGTTCGCGCAGGCGGAAGCGCTGGATCTTGCCCGTGGCGGTCTTCGGCAGTTCGTCCACGAACTCGATGAAGCGCGGGTACTTGTAGGGCGCCAGGCGCTCCTTGACGAAGGCCTTGAGCGCGTCCTCGCCGACCGACTGGCCGTCCTTGCACACCACGTAGGCCTTGGTCTTGGTCAGGCCGTCGGCGTCTTCCTTGCCGATCACCGCGGCCTCGAGCACCGCCGGGTGCTGCATCAGCGTGGCCTCGACCTCGAAGGGCGAGACGTAGATGCCGCTCACCTTGAGCATGTCGTCGCTGCGGCCGGCGTAGGTGTAGTAGCCGTCGGCGTCGCGCGAGTACTTGTCGCCGCTCTTGGTCCAGCCGTCTCGGAAGGTCTCGGCGCTTTTCTCCGGGTTGCCCCAGTACATGGTGGCCGTGCTCGGGCCCTTGATGTAGAGGTCGCCGACTTCGCCGTCCGCGACCGGCTGGCCGTCCTCGCCGCGCAGCGCGATCTCGTAGCCCTCGACCGGGCGGCCGGTGGTTCCGTAGCGGATGTCGCCGGGCCGGTTGGAGATGAAGATGTGCAGCATCTCGGTCGAACCGATCCCGTCGACGATCTCGCAGCCGAAGTGGGCCTTGAAGCGCTGGGCGATCTCGCCCGGCAGGGCTTCGCCGGCCGAGGAGCACATGCGCAGCGCGACCGCCTCGCGCGCCGGCAGATGGGGCGAGGCCAGCATGCCGGCGAAGCCGGTGGGGGCACCGAAGAAGACGGTTGGCTTGTGCGCACCCGTCCAGCGCTTGAAGGTGGCATCGGGCGTCGGCCGCTCGGCCATCAGCAGCACCGTGGCGCCGACCGACAGCGGGAAGGTCAGCGCGTTGCCCAGGCCGTAGGCGAAGTACATCTTGGCGGCCGAGAAGCAGACGTCGTCCTCGGCCAGGCCCAGCACCGGCTTGCCGTACAGCTCGGCGGTCCACCAGGGGTTGCCGTGGGTGTGGACCGTGCCCTTGGGCTTGCCGGTGGAGCCCGAGGAATAGAGCCAGAAGGCATGGTCCTGCGGCGTGGTGGCGGCCGGCGCCGCGAGCGGCTCGCTGGCCGCGATGGCCGAGTCGAAGTTCTGCGCACCGTCGGGCAGGGCGCCCGTCGGCTGCGACACGAACAGCGCGCGAAGCGGGTGGGCGCCCTTTTCGATCGCCTCCTGCAGCACCGGCAGCAGCGCGCCCGACACCAGCGCCGCGGTGGCGCCGCTGTGGGCCAGCATGTAGGCGTAGTCGTCGGCCGTGAGCAGCGTGTTGACCGCCACCGGCACCACGCCCGCATAGAGGCTGCCCAGGAAGCTGACCGGCCAGTCGCTGCCGTCGAGCATCAGCAGCAGCACGCGGTCCTCGCGGCGGATGCCGCTGGCGAGGAGGGCGGTGGCCAGCCGGCGCGCGCGGTCCTCGAGCTGGCCGTAGCCGAGCGCGCCGCGGTCGTCGATGTAGGCCGCCTTGGTGGCGCGGCCGCGGTTCAGCGCGAACAGGTGCTCGGCGAAGTTGAAGGTGTCGGGCAGGGTCATCGTGCGTCTCCTCGGATCGTCTCGTCTTGCTTCGGCCTACTGGATGCCGAGCTGCGCCAGCACCGCGGGGCTGGCCTGCACCGCGCTCTTGCGGTGATAGAAGTCCAGCGCCCGCAGGCCGCCGAGCTCGGCGCCGCCGCCGGCGCGGCCCGGGCCGCCGTGCATCGACATCGGCATCACGTTGCCGTGGCCGGTCTGGGCCTGCGCCACCTCGGGCGAGATCACGTGCACGCGGCCGTGGCTGGCGGCCAGCTGCACCGCCGCCTGGCCGAGCGCGGCATCGTCGGCGCCGTACAACGAGGTCACGAGCGAGCCCTGGCCGCGCTGGGCGAGCGCCACCGCATGGTCGAGATCGCGGTAGGGCAGCAGCGTGGCGACCGGGCCGAAGACCTCGATGTCGTGCACGCGACCGGCCGCGTCGGCATCGCGTGCGCCGAGCAGCACCGGGCCGATGCAGGCTGCGACGGCCGGGTCGGCGTCGACCAAGGCCTTGCCGCTGCCGTCGTGCAGCACGGCGGCCTGGGTCTTGAGCGCTGCCAGCCCCTCGCGCACCGCGGCCAGCTGGGCCCGGCTCACCAGCGCGCCCATGCGCACGCTCTCGTTGCGCGGATTGCCGACCGTGACGCCCGCCAGCTTGGCGCCGATGGCTTCGGCGGCCGCGTCGTAGACCGCGGCGGGCACCAGGATGCGACGGATCGCGGTGCACTTCTGGCCCGACTTCACGGTCATCTCGCGCACCACTTCGCGCACCAGCAGGTTGAAGGCCTCGCTGCCGGGCGCGGCGTCGGGCAGCAGCAGCGCCGAGTTGAGGCTGTCGGCCTCGATGTTGACGCGCGCCGAGCGCTGGGCCACGGCCGGGTGCGAGCGGATCACGGCGCCGGTTTCGGCCGAGCCGGTGAAGGACACCACGTCGAAGGGCTGGAGCTGGTCCATCAGGCCGGCCGAGCTGCCGCAGATCACCGACAGGGCGCCGGCCGGCAGCACGCCGGCCTCGACCACGTCGCGCACCATGCGCTGCGTGAGCCAGGCGGTCGAGGTGGCGGGCTTGACGATCACCGGCACGCCCGACAGCAGCGCCGGGGCGGCCTTCTCCCAGAGGCCCCAGGAGGGGAAGTTGAAGGCGTTGATGAACAGCGCCACGCCGCGCGTCGGCACCTGCAGGTGCTGCGACAGGAAGACCGGCTCCTTGCCGAGCCTGGCGGCATCGCCGTCGCGCAGCGCGCGCACGTCGCCGAGCGCATCGCCCCACTTGGCGTACTGGCCGAGCGTGAAGATCGCGCCGTCGATGTCGACCGCCGAATCGTTCTTCACCGTGCCCGAGTTGGCGGTGGCGATCTCGTAGTAGCTGTCGCGGTTGGCCTGCAGCACCTTGACGATCGCGGCCAGCAGGCCGGCGCGTTCGCGGTAGGTCAGGGCGCGCAGCGCGGCCCCGCCGCTGTCGCGGGCGAAGCGGAAGGCGGCGGGCAGGTCGAGCCCGGTGGCGTCGACCCGCGCCAGTTCAGTGCCGAGCACCGGATCGAAGAGCGCCGTGCCGGCGCCGCTGCCGGCCTGCCAGCGGCCGGCGACGTGGTTGGGGAGGAGTTCGGTCATTTCGTGAAGCTGATCTGCCCTTCGGGCAGCAGATAGAGGACCAGCGCGCGTCCCTGGGCGACGGTCGGGTGATGGGCGCTGCCGGGCGGGTAGACGCACCAGCCGGCCGGCCGACCGTCGAAGGTCGCGTCGCCCTCGAGCGGCATGATCAAATCGATCTCGCCGTTGGGATGCGTGTGGTGCGGCCCGGCGAGGTCGCGCATGTCGACCACGTCGACCGAGAATCGGCTCAGTGCATCCTCGGCCTTGAAGACCCGCCCGTAGCGGATGCCGCCGCCTTCGCGCTCGCACAGCCAGCCTTCGGCGACGCCGTCGATGCAGGCCTGCCGGAGCTTTTCGAAGCTGGGGCTGCCGGCGCCGTGCTGGCTGTTGAGCCACTGGTCGAGATCCTGGTCGAGCGGGCGGCCGGCGATCTGGCCGGTGAGGTCCGCAACGAGTTGGTGGAAGCTGTCTTTGGACATGGGCGTGTTCATGCGTGGGGTTGAACTTGCGGCAATTGCCTGCGTGCAGTATCTTGCCTGTGAGCGAACCATAAGCACCGACTCCTGAGGTGTCAAGCAATATAATGCATGTACTGGTGTTAACCCTGAAGCCGAAGCGCCGGCAGAGCGAAAGCGAGTCATGAACCAGCGAGCTGAGGAGGCGGTGCTGTCCGCCTCTCCCGAAGTCCCGGCGCCGGCCGAGGAAGCCAAGAACCCCCTGCTGGCGGCGCTCGGCGAGCGCGTGCGCAACCTGCGTGCGCGCCGCGGCCTCACGCGCAAGGCGGTGGCGCTGGCGGCCGACGTCTCGGAGCGCCACCTGGCGAACCTCGAATACGGGATCGGCAACGCCTCGATCCTGGTGCTGCAGCAGGTCGCGAGCGCGTTGCAGTGCTCGCTGGCCGAGCTGGTCGGCGACGTCACGACCATTTCGCCCGAGTGGCTGCTGATCCGCGAACTGCTCGAGGACCGCAGCGAGGCCGACCTGCGGCGGGCCCGGATCGCGCTCGGCGAACTGCTCGGCACCGCGGCCGGCGACCCGGCGCGGCACCGGCGCATCGCGCTGATCGGGCTGCGCGGCGCCGGCAAGTCCACGCTCGGCCAGATGCTGGCCGACGACCTGGACATGCCCTTCATCGAGCTGAGCCGCGAGATCGAGAAGATCGCCGGCTGCAGCGTGCGCGAGATCCACGACCTCTACGGCACCAACGCCTACCGCCGCTACGAGCGCCGCGCGCTCGAGGAAACCGTGCAGATCTACGGCGAGGTGGTGATCGCCACGCCCGGCGGCATCGTCTCCGACCCGGCCACCTTCAACCAGCTGCTGGCGCACTGCACCACGGTCTGGCTGCAGGCCGCGCCCGAGGAGCACATGGGCCGGGTGGCGGCCCAGGGCGACACCCGCCCGATGGCGGCCAGCAAGGAAGCCATGGACGACCTGCGGCGCATCCTGAGCGGGCGGGCCGCGTTCTATTCGAAGGCCGACCTCAGCGTCGACACCGGCGGGCAGGACCTGGCGCAGAGCTTCGCCCGTTTGCGAACCGCGGTGCGCGAGGCGATGGCGCAGGCCGACTGAGTCTTTTCATAGGTAAAAAAGTCTGCGAAGGGTTGACGTGCGCCAGAACATGCAGCATGATGCATGTTCTGGCGATCGATAAGTGCACTATTGTTCCTAGCCAGCCCCCCGACACCCCAGGAGACCTGCATGACCGACAGCACCCCAGCCCTTCGCGTGGATTACCGCACCGACCCCACCCAGTACCGCCACTGGAAGCTCAGCGTCGAGGGCCCGGTGGCCCGGCTGTCGCTCGACATCGCGGAAGACGGCGGGATCCGCCCCGGCTACAAGCTCAAGCTCAACAGCTACGACCTGGGCGTCGACATCGAGCTCAACGACGCACTCAACCGCGTGCGCTTCGAACACCCTGAAGTCCGCTCGGTGATCGTCACCAGCGGCAAGGACCGGATCTTCTGCTCGGGCGCCAACATCTTCATGCTCGGCGTCTCCAGCCACGCCTGGAAGGTGAACTTCTGCAAGTTCACCAACGAGACCCGCAACGGCATCGAGGACACCTCGAAGCATTCGGGCCTCAAGTTCATCGCCGCGGTCAACGGCGCCTGCGCCGGCGGCGGCTACGAGCTGGCGCTGGCCTGCGACGAGATCATCCTGGTCGACGACCGCTCGTCCTCGGTCTCGCTGCCCGAAGTGCCGCTGCTCGGCGTGCTGCCCGGCACCGGCGGCCTGACCCGCGTCACCGACAAGCGCCGCGTGCGCCATGACCTGGCCGACATCTTCTGCACCAGCGTCGAAGGCGTGCGCGGCCAGCGCGCGGTCGACTGGCGGCTGGTCGACGCGATCGCCAAGCCGGCCCAGTTCGGCGCCGCGGTGCAGGAGCGCGCCGCCAAGCTGGCCGAGGGCAGCGACCGCCCGGCCAACGGCAAGGGCGTGAGCCTGACCCGCCTGGAGCGCCAGGACGGCGCCGACAGCCTGCGCTACGCCCATGTCTCGGTCGACATCGACCGCGCCCGCCGCACCGCGACGCTGACCATCAAGGCGCCCACCGGCACGCAACCCACCGACATCGCCGCGATCGAAGCCGCCGGCGCCGCCTGGTGGCCGCTGGCGATGGCGCGCCAGCTCGACGACGCGATCCTGAACCTGCGCACCAACGAACTCGACATCGGCACCTGGCTGCTCAAGACCGAGGGCGACGCCCAGGCCGTGCTGGCCAGCGACGCCACGCTGGTCGCCCACCAGGACCACTGGCTGGTGCGCGAAACCATCGGCGCACTGCGCCGCACGCTGGCCCGGCTCGACGTCTCGTCGCGCAGCCTGTTCGCACTGGTCGAAGAGGGCTCCTGCTTCGCCGGCACCCTGGCCGAGCTGGCCTTCGCGGCCGACCGCGCCTACATGCTGGCGCTGCCCGACGCGCCCGAGAAGGCGCCCAAGCTGAGCTTGAACGAACTCAATTTCGGCTTCTTCCCGATGGTCAACGACCAGAGCCGCCTGCAGCGCCGCTTCTATGAAGAGAGCGCGCCGCTGGAAGCCGCCCGCGGTGCCGCCGGCAAGGCCCTCGACGCCGACGAGGCGCTCCAGCTCGGCCTGGTCACGATGGCGCCCGACGACATCGACTGGGCCGACGAGATCCGCATGGCGATCGAGGAACGCGCCGCCATGTCGCCCGACGCGCTGACCGGCCTGGAGGCCAACCTGCGCTTCGCCAGCAAGGAGAACATGAACACCCGCATCTTCGGCCGCCTCACCGCCTGGCAGAACTGGATCTTCAACCGCCCGAACGCGGTCGGCCCCAAGGGCGCGCTGAAGGTCTACGGCACCGGCGAGAAGGCCGGCTTCGACTTGAACCGCGTCTGATCCCACCCGCTTCGCAACGAACCAAGGACAACGAAATGAGCACGGTCAACTACAGCGAAAAGATCCCCAATAACGTCAACCTCGGCGAAGACCGCACCCTGCAGCGTGCGCTCGAAGGCTGGCAGCCGAACTTCGTCAACTGGTGGGACGACGTCGGCCCGGACGGCTCGACCGCCTACGAGGTCTACCTGCGCACGGCCGTCAGCGTCGACCCGCAGGGCTGGGCCCAGTTCGGCCACGTCAAGATGCGCGACTACCGCTGGGGCATCTTCCTGAATCCGGGCGACGCCAACCGCGAGATCCACTTCGGCGACCACAAGGGCGAGAAGGCCTGGCAGGACGTGCCCGGCGAGCACCGCGCCAACCTGCGCCGCATCATCGTCACGCAGGGCGACACCGAGCCGGCCTCGGTCGAGCAGCAGCGCCACCTGGGCCTGACCGCGCCCAGCATGTACGACCTGCGCAACCTCTACCAGATCAATGTCGAGGAGGGCCGCCACCTGTGGGCGATGGTCTACCTGCTGCACAAGCACTTCGGCCGCGACGGCCGCGAGGAAGCCGAGGCGCTGCTGCAGCGCCAGTCGGGCGATGCCAACAACCCGCGCATCCTGGGCGCCTTCAACGAGAAGACGCCCGACTGGCTGGCCTTCTTCATGTTCACCTACTTCACCGACCGCGACGGCAAGTTCCAGCTGTCGGCGCTGGCCGAGAGCGCCTTCGATCCGCTGGCGCGCACCACCAAGTTCATGCTGACCGAAGAGGCGCACCACATGTTCGTGGGCGAGAGCGGCGTGTCGCGGGTGCTGCAGCGCACCGCCCAGGTGATGAACGAGCTCAAGACCGACGACCCGCAGAAGGTGCGCGCGGCCGGCGCCATCGACCTCGGCACCATCCAGCGCTACCTGAACTTCCACTACAGCGTGACCATCGACCTGTTCGGCGCCGACCAGTCGAGCAATGCCGCCATCTTCTACAGCTCGGGCCTCAAGGGCCGCTACGAAGAGGGCAAGCGCACCGACGACCACGTGCTCAAGGGCCAGACCTACAAGGTGCTCGAAGTGGTCAACGGCCAGCTGGTCGAAAAAGACGTGCCGATGCTCAACGCGCTCAACGAAGTGCTGCGCGACGACTTCATCAAGGATTCGGTGGCCGGCGTGCAGCGCTGGAACAAGGTGCTCGAGAAGGCCGGCATCCCGACCCGCCTGACCGTGCCGCACAAGGCCTTCAACCGCCAGATCGGCGCCCTGGCCGGCATCAAGATGTCGCCCGATGGCCGGGTGGTGAACGAGGCCGAATGGGCGGCCAAGAAGAACGAATGGCTGCCGACGCCCGACGACTTCGCTTTCGTGGCATCGTTGATGGGCCGGGTGGTCGATCCGGGCAAGTTCGCCGGCTGGATCGCGCCGCCGGTGATGGGCATCAACCGCCAGCCGGTCGATTTCGAATACGTCCGTTTCGGTTGACCATCGACGGCGCCGCGGCGCCGTCGAAAGGCGGCCCCGCGGCGACATAAAGGAGACTCACGATGGACATGGCAGTCGACGTTTCGGTCATCAGGCAGCACCTGATCGACCCCGAGATCTGCATTCGCTGCAACACCTGCGAAGCCACCTGCCCGGTCGATGCGATCACGCACGACGACCGGAACTACGTCGTCCGCGCCGATGTCTGCAACGGCTGCATGGCCTGCATCTCGCCGTGCCCGACCGGCTCGATCGACAACTGGCGCACCATGCCCGTGGTGCGCGCCTATTCGATCGAGGAGCAGCTGACCTGGGACGAACTCCCGGCCGAACTCACGCCCGAGCAGCTGGAAGCCGAAGGCGTGGGCGAGCCGCAGGAGGCGCTGCAGCAGGTGCCGGCGGCGCCACCGCAGCCAGCGGCAGAGGCGGGCGAAGTGGCTTTCAATTCGGCCCAGTACGGCGCCACCGTGCCGCCCTGGTCGGCGGCCCATGCCTACACCAACCTGCATCCGCCGAAGAGCCCGACCACGGCCACCGTGGTCGGCAACTTCAACTGCACCGAGGCCGGCTACGAGAACCAGACCCACCACATCGTGCTCGACTTCGGCGCCATGCCGTTCCCGGTGCTGGAAGGCCAGTCGATCGGCATCATCCCGCCCGGCACCGATGCCAACGGCAAGGCGCATTTCGCGCGCCAGTACTCGATCGCCAGCCCGCGCAACGGCGAGCGGCCCGGCTACAACAACATCTCGCTGACCGTCAAGCGGGTGCTGGAAGACCACCAGGGCAAGCCGGTGCGCGGCGTCGCCAGCAACTACGTGTGCGACCTCAAGGTCGGCGACAAGGTGCAGGTGATCGGGCCCTTCGGATCGTCCTTCCTGATGCCGAACCACCCGAAGTCGCACATCGTCATGATCTGCACCGGCACCGGCAGCGCGCCGATGCGCGCGATGACCGAATGGCGCCGGCGGCTGCGCAAGAGCGGCAAGTTCGAGGGCGGCAAGCTGATGCTGTTCTTCGGTGCCCGCACCCAGCAGGAGCTGCCGTACTTCGGTCCGCTGCAGACCCTGCCGAAGGACTTCATCGACATCAACTTCGCCTTCTCGCGCACGGCCGGCCAACCCAAGCGCTACGTGCAGGACCTGATGCGCGAACGCGCCGCCGACCTGGCCGAGCTGCTGAAGGATGGCCAGACCCACTTCTACGTCTGCGGCCTGAAGAGCATGGAAGAGGGCGTGGTGCTCGCGCTGCGCGATGTCGCGACCGAGGCCGGGCTGGACTGGGACCAGGTCGGCATGGGCCTGAAGCGGGAAGGCCGGCTGCACCTGGAAACCTACTAATGAAATTTGCGGACTTCCACGAAGGCCAGGCCATCGAGGCCGGCCCCTACCTCGTCACCGAAGCGGAAGTCCTGCAATTCGCCCGGGCCTACGACCCGCAGTGGTTCCACACCGATGCCGAGGCGGCCAGCGAAGGCCCTTTCGGCGGCTTGATCGCGAGCGGCTGGCACACCAGCGCGATCGCGATGCGGCTGGTCACCGATGCCGCGCTGGCGGGCTCCGAGTCGTTCGCCTCGCCGGGGCTGGCCTTCCTCAAGTGGCCGAACCCGGTGCGACCGGGCGACAGCCTGCGGCTGGTGGCCGACGTGATCGAGGTACGGCGCTCCGAGAAGCGGCCGCACCTGGGCATCCTGCGCTGGCGCTGGCGCCTCTTCAACCAGCGCGAGCTGCCGGTGCTCGACCTCGAGGCGACCAGCCTGTTCCGGCTGCCGTCCTGACAAGGCTCGTGATCAGGGCCGCGTCGCCACCGTGAGGATGGCGGGCATCGGCACCGCGTAGCCCTCGGCGTTGCGGCAGGGCGCGAGCGCCTGCAGGATCGCGGCGTCGATGGCGTCCGCGCTGCCGTCCTGCTGGCGCTGCAGGGTGCCGCGCGTGCGCACCGTGGCGGTCTTGAGGGTCCGCAGGATGGCTTCGCCGGAGGCGGCCCTGAAGGTCTGCGGGACCGGCGTCACGAAGCACGCCACGAAGCCGGCCGCGGCGAGCACGGGGCGGCTCACCGACGGGTCGGCGAACATGAACATGCCGGGGCCCGCCGGCAGCCCGACGTCGAGCGCGCCGTGGATGCGGATGGCATCGAGCACGGCGCCGAACAGCCGGGTCTTCGGCGGCAGATCCCAGACCGTGAAGGCCAGCCGCCCGCCCGGTTTCAGCACCCGGAAGGCCTCGCCGAAAAAGCGCTCGGGCTCGGGGAAATGCAGCACGCCGTAGTTGGCGATGACGGCGTCGAAGCGCTGGTCCTCGAACGGCAGCCGGCCGGCATCGCCTTCCTCGAAATGCACGGCGGGGTGGCGGCGCCTGGCGAGGCGCACCTGCTCGGCCGAGAAGTCGATCCCCGTGACCTCGGCGCCGCGTGCCTGGGCCGCGCCGGCCGCGTGCCCGGCGCCGGTCGCCACGTCGAGCACCGACTGACCGGGGGCCACGCCGGCGCCGTCGAGCAGGGCCTCGATCGATTGGGCCGTCAGGCCCGCCATGAGGTCGTCGTAGCTGGCGCACACCGCGGGGTCGGTCCAGCCCGCATGCTCGAAATCACGGAACGACGCGGTCATCGGGTCCTCCTGTGGCGGGGCTGCGGCCCCTTTCGCGCAGAGAGGATGATCCTTTTGCGGACCGGCGACAAGTCCGCGCCAGGCTGACCGTGTCCGCCCTCACTCCGCCGGCGCCGGCCGCCAGCCTTCCCTGGGCACCAGCACCGGCTCCGGCGGCTGGAGCGCGAAGTGCGGCGACATGATCTGCACGCCGTACTCGTTGAAGACGTCCTGGATGTGGCCGTGCAGCGCATCCAGCACGTCGTACTTGGGCGCGCCCACGCGCATGAAGACATTCAGTTCGTAGGCGATGTAGAAGTCCTGCAGCTGCACCTGCCGCACCGTCGGCGCCGGCGCGGCCAGCAGGTCGGGCGTGCGGCCGGCGGCCATCAGCAGCATCGCCTGCACCTGGCGCCAGGGGCTGTCGTAGCCGATCGTGACCGAGGTCGCCAGCGCGATGCCGCCGTCGCTGGCCTTGGTGGTGTCGCTCGAATTCAGGATCCGGGTGGCGACCACCACCGAATTGGGCAGCGTGACTTCCTGGTCGAGCCGGTTGCGCAGTTTGGTCGAGAGGGTGCCGAGTTCGACCACGTAGCCCTCGGATTCGCCGATCTGGACGTAGTCGCCGGGCCGCAGCGCGCGCGAGTAGATCAGCACGAAGCCCGACATGATCTGCGACACCACGCCCGACGACCCGAGCGTGACCAGCACCCCGAAGAAGACGCTGAGCCCCTTGAACGCGTTGGAGTCCGACCCCGGGATGAAGGGGTAGGCGACCACCGCCGCGAACAGCCAGACCAGCACCACCGTCAGCCGCCGGGTGGCGCCGATGGTGTCGCTCTGCAGCGCGGCGACCTTCACGCCGCTCGCATGCGCGGCGTTGAAGAGCGTGTGCAGGCCGCGCACCGCCAGGTGCGCGAGGAAGAAGATCACGGCCACCATCGCCAGGTCGGGCATGGCGTGCAGCACCGCGACCGCGACCCGGGAGGCGACCCCGACCAGCGAGGCGTCGAGCGTGTCGCCCCAGGGGTGGGTGTAGGGAAAGCGGGTCAGCACGTAGGCCAGCCAGACATAGGCCGCCATCAGGATCAGGCCGACCTTGAGCCACTGGACGGCATAGCCCAGCAAGGTCACGGCGATCCGGCGGGCATCGAACAGGGGCCGTGCCGACGCCCGCTCGCGCGGGCCCCGCATCCGCGCCTCGATGCGCCCGGCCATGAACTGCAGCGCCAGCACCACCGCCGCGAGCACCAGCGTGGCGAGCGCGGCCCCGCCGAGCGCGATCGCGAACTGGCGCTTGCTGGCCTGTGCCTGGCGCGCCAGCAGCGCCTGGTGCAGCCGCGAGGCCGCCTGCGCAGCCACCTGCGCCAGCGCCGGGTCGCCGGGCTCCAGGTCGTTGGCGAACACCGCGAACAGCGTGCCGCCGTCCAGCATCACCGCATAGCCGGGCACGCCTTCGTGGCTGAAGTTGGCGACCTCGACCGGCGCACCGAGGCTGGCCAGCGGGAGGTCGCCGATGCGCTCGGCGGCCCGGTCGGCGCGCTGCTGCGGCGAAAGGCCGAACATCGGCATCCGGAAGACGAAGACCGTGCGGTTCCAGACCTTGAGCGTGGCGCCGGTGGGCGGGGCTTCCTGGGCGGCTGCGGCAACTGCCGCCGCACTCATCGCGAAGGCCAGCAGCCAGGCGCACCGGCGCAGGCGCGCCACGGGAAGCATGAAGAAGCAGACGAGTGGAAAGGCCATCCCGAAGTCGTTCCTTTGCGCTGGGGTGGCGGAAAGTACACCACGATCGGCCAGCCCGGACAAGGCGCGGCGTCAGGCCGGCGTCGACCCGCGGGCCGGCAGCACCGTCCCCCGGCTCTCGCCGAAGCCGATCCGTGCCGCGCCCGGCTTCTCGCACCACCCGCGCAGCATCACGGCGTCGTCGTCCTGGAGGAAGGCGCGCGTGTCGCCGCCGGCGAGCGCCACCGGCGCCTGCCCGCCGCGGGTGAGCTCGATCATGGCGCCGGCCTCGCCCGGCCCGGGCCCGGAGATCGTGCCGCTGCCGAACAGGTCGCCCGGGTTCAGGCTGCAGCCGCCCACCGTGTGGTGCGCCACCATCTGGGCGATGCTCCAGTACTGGTGGCGGAAGCTGGTCCCCGACAGGCGCGTCGGCCCGCTGCCGGCGGCGCGGTCGCGCGCGCTCTCCAGCCAGACCTCGAGCCGGATGTCGATCGCACCCTGCGCGCGGTTGGCCGCGCCCTCGAGGTAGTCCAGCGGCTGCGGATGGTCGGCCGGCCGGGTCCAGGCGCTGCGGTAGGGGGCCAGTGCGTCCAGGGTGACGATCCACGGCGACACCGTGGTGGCGAAGTTCTTCGCCAGGAAAGGCCCGAGCGGCGCCATCTCCCAGAACTGGATGTCGCGCGCCGACCAGTCGTTGAGCAGGCAGAGGCCGAAGACGTGGTCTTCGGCGCGGTCGAGCGGGATGGCTTCGCCGGCCGCGTTGCCCCGGCCGATGTAGATCCCGAGTTCGAGCTCGTAGTCGAGCCGTGCGCAGGGGCCGTAGACCGGCGCGCCGGCCCCGGGTGCCATCGTCTGGCCCATCGGCCGGTGGAAGCGCTGGCCGCTGACGCCCAGCGTCGACACGCGCCCGTGGTAGGCGATCGGGATCCACTGGAAGTTCGGCGTGATCGGATCGTCGGGCTTGAGCAGGCGGCCGATGTTCAGCGCATGGTCGATCGAGGTGTAGAAATCGGTGTAGTCGCCGATGCGCGCCGGCAGGGTGAATTCGGCCGCCGACTGGGGCCGCAGGCAGGCGCGCATCGCGTCGGCGGTGGCCGCGGCGGCGTCTGCCGCCAACGCGGCGAACAGCGCGTGGCGCAGCGCGCGCCAGGCGGCCGGGCCGAGGGCGAAGAAGTCGTTGAGAACAGGCTGCGCGCACGCGCGTGCGGCCTGCAGGGCCGGGCCATCGAGCGTTCCGAGATCGGCCAGCGCCGCCAGGTCGACGACCTGGTCGCCGATCGCCACCCCGCCACGGAAGGCCTCGCCGCTGCCGGCCACGCGGAACACCGCGAACGGCAGGTTCTGGATCGGAAAGTCGCAGCGCGCGGCCTGGGCCGAGGCGAGCCAGCTGCGGGCCGCGGGGTCGTGCGTGTGGTCGAGCGGCATGGCGGCATTCACTCGCTGGCCATCAGCGCATCGTCGAAGATCGCGACCGCGCGCGTCCAGCCGGCCGAGGCGCCGCGGATCTTGTGCGGAAAGCAGCTGATGAAGAAGCCGTCGGGCGGCAGCACTTCGAGGTTGTGCAGCTTCTCGATGTGGCAGTAGCCGATGTCGCGGCCGGCCTTGTGGCCTTCCCAGATCAGCGAGGCATCCTGCGTCTCGCCGTACTTCTTCGCGGTGTGGACGAAGGGCGCATCCCAGCTCCAGGCGTCGGTGCCGGTCAGGCGCACGCCACGCTCCAGCAGGTACATCGTCGCTTCGTAGCCCATGCCGGCGCCGGCCGACACGTAGTCGTTGTGGCCGTAGCGCGAGCCGGCGCGGGTATTGACCACCACGATCTCCAGCGGCTTGAGCGTGTGGCGGATGCGCTTCAGCTCGGCCTCGACGTCGTCGGCCGTCACCACGTAGCCATCCTCGAAATGGCGGAAGTCCAGCTTCACCGCGGGCTGGAAGCACCACTCGAGCGGCACGTCGTGGATCGCGATCGCGGGCTTCTTGTCGCCCAGGGCCTTGTCCATGGTGGAGTGGAAGTGGTAGGGCGCGTCGAGGTGGGTGCCATTGTGGGTCGACAGCTGCACCAGCTCCACGGCCCAGCCTTCGCCGTCGGGCAGGTCCTCTTTCTTCAGGCCGGGGAAGAAGGGCTCGATCTGCTCGTAGGTCTGCTCGTGCGTGAAGTACTGGATCTTCGGCGCGAAGGCGGGCGGGTCCGACATCACGTCGTTCTCGAGGAAGATGGACAGGTCGACGAACTTGCGGGTCATGGTGGGGCTCCTTTTTGGGGTCAGTTGGGGACAGAGCAAGGTCTCACGTGTGCTGCCAGCGCAGCAATTTCTTCTCCGCGACCGCCAGCAGCGCGTTGCTGGCAAAGCCGATCAGGCCCAGCAGCGCGATGCCGGCGAACAGCTCGCTGGCGCGAAAGCTGCGCGCCGCCAGCAGGATGGCCTGGCCCAGCCCGCTCTGCGAGGCGATCATCTCGCCGACCACGGCGACGATCAGCGAAATGGTCATCGACAGCCGCATGCCGGCCAGGATGTCGGGCAGCGCATTCGGCAGGCCGATCTTCCAGACAAAGGCGGCGCGCGGCAGCTGCAGGCAGCGCGCCACCTCGGACAGCCGCGGCTCGACGGCCGCGAAGCCGTGCACGGTCGCCAGCAGCACCGGCCACATGGCACCGAAGGCCACCACGAACAGCACCATGCCGGGGTTGAGTCCGAAGATCGAGATCGCCAGCGGCAGCAGCGCCGAGGCCGGCAGCGGGCGGATGAATTCGAGCGTCGGCTGGACCCAGGCGCGCACCGACGGCGAAACGCCGATGGCGGCGCCGAGCACGACGCCGAAGACCGAGGCCAGCAGCCAGCCTTCGAGCATGCGGCCGACGGTCGCCAGCGTGTAGCCGAGCAGGTCGCCGCGCAGGCCCTCGGCGAGGCTCTCCGCCGTGGCCTCGGGCGTGGGCAGGAACACGCGGCTGACCCAGCCGGCGTGGCTGGCGGCCCACCACAGCGCGACCAGCGCCGCAAGCACGCCGGCCGAGCCGATCCAGGGGCCGAGGCGACGGTTCATGGCGTGGCGCCCATGCGCCGCGCCACGCGCCGCTGCAGCCACTGCATCGCGGCGTTGATCGCATAGCCGACCAGGCCGATCCAGCCCAGCCAGGCCAGCATCAGGGCCGGGTCGAAGCTCTGCTGCGCGATCATCATCGCGTAGCCCATGCCGTTCGGGTTGGCGGCGATCTCGACCGTCACCGCGACCACCAGCGCCACCGCCACGCCCAGGCGCAGCGCCACGAACAGCCGCGGCAC
Organism: Variovorax davisae; assembly: GCF_030316845.1. Taxonomy (GTDB): domain Bacteria; phylum Pseudomonadota; class Gammaproteobacteria; order Burkholderiales; family Burkholderiaceae_C; genus Variovorax; species Variovorax davisae. The sequence continues at coordinate 226,542 of NZ_JASZYS010000010.1, read as the reverse complement.
GATCGCCGGCAGCACGATCTTCCAAGCCCGGTCGCGCTTCGACAGGCCCAGCACGCGGCTGACCTCCAGCAGGCGCGGGTCGACCTGCCGCACCGCCGCCTGCACCAGGATCAGCATCGGCCAGAAGGTGGCGAAGGCGACGATCGCCAGCTCCATGCGCACGCCGAAGCCGAACATCAGCATCGCCAGCGGGATCAGTGCCACCGAGGGCACCGGTCGCAGCACCTCGATCGACAGCATTCCGAGGTCGGCGGCACGGCGCGAGAGCCCGAGCACGATGCCGCCGCCGATGCCGAGCACGGCGCCGAGCAGCAAACCGAGCGCCGCGGTGCTGAGCGTGAACGCCGTGGCCTGCCACAGCGAGCCATCGAGGGCCGCACCCGCGAAGGCCCGCGCCGCGGCACTCGGCGGCGCCAGCGCATCGCTGCCGAGGGCGGCGGCGCGGCGCGCGTACCACTCGAAGGCACCCAGCAGCAAGGCCGGCAGCACCCAGGGCCGCAGCAAGGAGACTGCGCGGCGTGGCTCAGTCATGGCCCTGCGCGATGAAGGAGAACAGCTCGCGCCGCAGCCGCAGGAACTCGGGGTGTTCCTTGGTCGTCAGCTGGTCGCGCGGACGCGGGATGGCGACCTCGATCATCCGCGCCATGCTCGGGCGCCCCGGCCCGGGGTCGGCCTGCAGCGCGATCACGCGGTCGCCGAGGTAGATCGCCTCCTCGAGGTCGTGGGTGACGAAGAGCACCGTGAGGCCGTCCTCGCGCACCAGCCGGGCCAGTTCGTCCTGCAGGCCCTGGCGGGTGAGTGCATCGAGCGCGCCGAAGGGCTCGTCCATCATCATCAGCTCGGGCTTCTGGGCCAGGCAGCGCGCGATCTGCGCCCGCTGCTGCATGCCGCCCGACAGCTGCAGCGGGAACTTGCGCGCATGGCGGCCCAGGCCGACCTTGTCCAGCGCCTCGGCGATGCGCGGCGCGCGCAGGCCCGCGGGCACGCCGGCGGCCTCCAGCGCCAGGCTCACGTTGCCTTCGACCGTGCGCCAGGGCAGCAGGGCGCGGCCGTAGTCCTGGAACACGAAAGCCACCTCCCGCGACGGCCCGGTCATCGGCAGGCCGTGGCGCCGCACCGCGCCGCCGCTGGGTGCGACCAGTCCGCTGGCGGCGCGCAGCAGGGTGGTCTTGCCGCAGCCGCTCGGCCCGACGATGCACACGAACTCGCCGCGCGCCACCTCGAAGGAGGTCGGCGACAGCACCTCGCGGCCGTCGTAGCGGATGCTGACGCCCTCGATGCGGAGCAGCTCCGGCGCCCGGGTCTCGCGGGCGTTCACTTCACGACCAGTTGCGTGACGTCGAGCGCGGTCTTGAGCATCTCCTGCTCCTTCATCAGGCCGACCCAGTAGGCGAGCTGCTTCTCGCTCACCAGCGGACCGGGCGGCGAGATCTGCACCTTGGCCAGCACCTCGGGCGGCAGCTTGATGTACTTGCCGATGCTGGCGCGCACGCGGGCGTCGTTCTTCGGCTGCTGCATGAAGGCCGCGCCCTCCTGCACCGCCTCGCGGAAGCCGCGCGCCGCGGCGCCGTTCTTCTGCACCCATTCGCGCTTGGCGGCGTGCACGATGGTCTGGTTGCCTTCGGGCAGGAAGGTCGAGTAGTACGAGGCCACGTAGCCGGCGCCGCTGTCGGTGATGCGGCTCATGAACGGGTCCGCCGACACCACCGCGTCGACCGAGCCGCCGCGCAGCAGGTCGCCGTGCTGCGGGAACGCGGCCTCGACGAAGTTCACCTTGCGGTAGTCGACGCCGTTGTCCTTCAGGTAGGCGCGGAAGGTCACGTGCAGGAAGGCGCCGAGTCCCGGCACGCCGATCTTCTTGCCGACGCAGTCCTGCGCCGTCTTGATGCCCGAGCCGGCGCGCGCCACCAGGCCGAAGCCGGTGATGGTCTTGGAGGTCAGGCCACCGCCCGCCACCAGCACCAGGTCGAGCCCGCCATCGACCGCCTGCAGGAACACCGACGGCGTCGGCCCGCCGATCTGCAGCGAGTCGGACTGCAGCGCGGCCGGGATGGTGGAGTTCAGCGGGATGAACTTGAGCTCGACGTCGAGGTTGCGCTTCTTGAAGTAACCCTCCTCGGCGGCCACGAAGACCGAGGCGAAATCGGTCACGGCGGTGTAGCCGAACACGATCCGGCCGGCGGGTTGGGCGTGCGCGGGCAGCGCCGCCGCGACGCCGGCGGCGCCGAGCGCCGACAGCAGCTTGCGTCGTTTCATCATGTCTGTCTCCTGGGGTGGGTTTTCTTGTTCGGGGTCCGGGGCCGCGGCAGCGCGGCGCGCAGGCCGCCGACGATGAAGCGCACCAGCATCGGCGCCGCCGCCGGATCGCCGCGCCGGTTCTCGCCGCGCGACAGCCGTTCGATGCGGTTGTCGCTCAGGTGGTGCAAGAGGGCGCCGAGCGCGAACTGGTAGCCCCAGGCGACCTCGCCGCGCGTGGCATGCGGCAGCGCGATGTGCAGGGCGTCGATGTAGGCCTCGGCCAGGGGGTCGAAGTAGCCGCGCAGCACGCGGTCGGCCTCCTCGGTCGCGTGGTACAGCTCGCGCGCCACCAGCAGCGCGTAGTACTCGCCTTCGGCGCTGGCGCGCAGGGCCAGCACCGGGCCGGTGAAGGCCTCGATGATGCGCGGCAAGGTGCGCGGGTCGGCCGGGTCGTTGTCGACCGCGCGCAGGCCGTCGAGGCGTTCCTCGATCGAGTGGCCCCAGTGCGCGAAGATGGCGTGGAAGAGCTCGTGCTTCTGGCCGTAGTAGTAGCCCACCAGCGCCAGCGGCACGCCGGCTTCCTCGGCGATCTGGCGGATCGTCACCACGTGGTAGCCGTGGCGCGCGAACAGCTTCTCGGCCGCCAGCAGGATCGCCTGCTTGCGATCGGGCCGCGCCGCCTCGGCGGCGGTGGCTCGGGTCGCCCGGCGCTTGACCGGCAGGGGGCGGGTGCTCATGGGTCGTATTGAACGGTTGTACAAAAAAATTGAACACACGTACAAACCCTGAGGTCAACCCCGATTGAGCGCGGCCGGCCGCGGCGCTAGGCTTGGTGCATGCGCGCCCCCCACATTCCCCAGATCCGCCTGTACCAGGACTGGCTGCACCAGACCCGCGGCCTTCGCTTCGACGACTACGGCGCGCTCTGGCACTGGTCCGTCACCGAGCTCGATGCCTTCTGGCAGAGCATCTGGGACTACGCCGGGCTGCGCTCGCCGACGCCGCACGCGGCGGTGCTGGCCGACGCCCGCATGCCCGGCGCGCGCTGGTTCCCCGGTGCCCAGGTCAACTACGCGCGCGAGGTGCTGCGCCACGCCGACGCCGCCCATGCCGCGGGCATGCCGGCCATCGTGAGCGACAACGAACTCGGCGAGGTGCGCGAGATGTCGTGGCCCGAACTGCGCCGCCAGGTCGCCTCGGTGGCGCTCACGCTCCGCTCGCTCGGCGTGGGGCGCGGCGATCGGGTCGCGGCCTACATGCCCAACCGGCCCGAGACCATGGTCGCCTTCCTGGCCTGCTCCAGCATCGGCGCGATCTGGAGCGTGTGCGCCCCCGACATGGGCACGCCGGCCGTGGCCGACCGCTTCGGCCAGATCGAGCCCAAGCTGCTGATCGCCGTCGACGGCGTGCACTACGGCGGCAAGCCGCTCGACCGCAGCGCGGTGCTGCAGGCGCTGCGCGGCCAGCTGCCGAGCGTGCAGAAGCTGCTGCTGGTGAAGACCCCGTTCGCCGCCGCCGAGGTGGCCCACGATGTCGAGTGGACGCAGGCCGCCGAGCGCGACGACGGCGAGGTGGCGGCCTTCGAGCCCGAGTGGCTGCCCTTCGACCATCCGATCTGGATCGTCTATTCGAGCGGCACCACCGGACTGCCCAAGCCCATCGTCCACGGGCAGGGCGGCATCCTCCTCACGATGCGTGCCTGTGGCCTGCACAACGACGTCGGCGCCAGCTATGGCGCCAACAACTTCGGCGAGCGCTACCACTGGTACAGCTCCACCGGCTGGGTGATGTGGAACTCGCAGCTCTCGGGCCTGGCCTTCGGCGCCACCATCTGCATCTACGACGGCAACCCGGCGGGCAGCAAGGAGAAGCCCGATTGGGGCGTGCTGTGGCGCTTCGTCGCGCGGCACCGGGTCACTTTCTTCGGTGCCGGCGCGGCCTACTTCACCCACTGCATGAAGGCCGGCCTGGTCGCCAGGGACTGCGGCGATCTGTCGCGCGTGCGCGCGCTCGGCAGCACCGGCTCGCCGCTGCCGGAGGAAGTGCAGCGCTGGGGCTCTCAGCAGGTGCTCGACGCGGGCGCGCAGAACGTGTGGTGGTGCAACATCTCTGGCGGCACCGACTTCTGCGGCGCCTTCGTCGGCGGCAACCGCGAGCTGCCCGAGGTGCCGGGCCAGATGCAGTGCCGCGAGCTCGGCCATGCGGTCGAGGCCTGGAACGACCAGGGCCAACCGGTGATCGGCGAGGTCGGCGAGCTGGTCTGCACCCGGCCGATCCCGTCGATGCCGCTCTTCTTCTGGGGCGACGAAGGCAATGCGCGCTACCTGTCGAGCTACTTCGACACCTACCCCGGCGTCTGGCGCCACGGCGACTGGATCAGGATCGGCGAGGACGGCGGCTGCATCATCTACGGCCGCAGCGACGCGACCATCAACCGCCAGGGCCTGCGCATGGGCACCAGCGAGATCTACAACGCGGTCGAGGCCCTGCCCGAGGTGCTCGACTCGATGGTGGTCGACCTCGAATACCTCGGCCGCGAGAGCTACATGCCCTTGTTCGTGGTGCTGCGTCCGGGCGTGGCGCTCGACGACGCGCTGCGCGGCCGGCTCGAGCAGTCGATCCGCAGCTCGCTGTCGCCGCGCTTCGTGCCCGACGACATCTTCCAGGTGGCGGAGATCCCGCGCACGCTGTCGGGCAAGAAGCAGGAGCTGCCGATCAAGAAGCTGCTGCTGGGGCAGCCGATCGACAAGGTGGTGAACCGCGAGGCGATGGCCAACCCCGGCAGCCTCGACTGGTACGTGGCGTTCGCCGCGCGCCATGCGCAGGCGCACAATCCGGCCGCATGAAGAAACGCTCGATCCTGTTCGGCCTGGGCGGCGCCGTCGCCGTGCTGCTGGCGGGCTGCGCGGCAGCGCCGGGCGCGCCCGTGCCCCTGCGCGTGACCGGCTCGGTCGCCTACCGCGAGCGCATCGCGCTCGACCCCGAGGCCGAGGTCGTCGTCCAACTGCTCGACGTGTCACGCATGGACGTGGCCGCCGTGGTGCTTGCCGAGCAGCGCATCCGTGCTGGCGGCCGGCAGGTGCCGTTCCAGTTCGAGCTCGGCGTCGATCCGGCCCGCATCGACCCGCGCATGCGCTACACGGTGTCGGCCCGCATCCTGCAGGGCGGCCAGCTGCTGTTCGTCACCGACACCGCGCACCCCGTGCTGACCCAGGGCCAGGGCAGCACGGCCAGCCTGATGCTGATCAAAGTCGCGCGCTAGAGGCGCTCGGCGTTCAGAGCCAGTTGCCGCTGCTGGGCATCTGGATCGCATCCGGGCCACTGGTGTCGACCAGCGCACCCAGGAACACGCTCAGCAGAGAGATGAAGATGCTCGCGAACAGCGCGGTCCAGAAGCCCGACACCCTGAAGCCGCGCACCAGCGCCGACACCAGCAGGATCATCAGCGCGTTGATCACGAGCAGGAACAGGCCGAAGGTCAGCAAGGTCAGCGGCAGGGTCAGGATGATCAGCAGCGGCTTGACCACCGCGTTGGCGAAGCCGAGCAGCAGCGCCGAGATCACCAGCGAGCCGGTGCTCTCGAACTTGAGGCCGCGAAAGATGTAGCTGGCGACCCAGAGCGAGAGGGCCGTGATGGCCCAATGCAGGAGAAAGGGCGCCAGGGAATTCAGCATGACGGGGCTCGCGGTTCGTTCGTAGATGACCCGGCCATCATATCGGCGCCGCTCTGCCCTCCGCGCGCCGGTTCGACAACTTCACCATCAGCTCATCCGCCAGTTCGAAGGCCCGGTGCTCCATCACGGCCACCGGGTAGCTGCCGATGCGCAGGCGGTCGTAGATGACGGTCGCGTAGCTGAATTCGTCGCCGAGCACCGAGGCCGCGTCCTGCAGGCACTCGGCGAGCGAGACCAGTCCTTCGCGCGCGTAGTGGTGGGTGCCGTCGCCGGTCCCGACGGTCGCCTTGAAGTTGCCGTCCGCGCGTTTCGTGATCTCGACCTCAGGCTGCATGGCTCACTCTTCCAGATTCCGATGACTTCGTTGATTGGCTCCACCCCCGGGCGGAACCCTCGAAGATACAAAGAGATCCGCGATCGCGCCATCACGGAAAACGGTGAGCGGGTGCCGGCTGCCGTGGCTCAGGCCAGATGCGGGTGGCGCGCCTGCTCATACAGCGTACGGGCCAGTTCGCGGTGCCGCGCCAGCAGCGGCGCGAGGTCGAGGTCGGTGAAGCGGCCGTCCCGGATCCGCACCCGCCCATCGACCACGCTCAGGGCGGCGGCGCCCGGCTGGCAGAAGACCAGCGCGGCGACCGGGTCGTGGCCGGCGCCCGCATGCCCGACACCGCGCAGGTCGAAGGCCACGACGTCGGCCGACATGCCCGGCGCCAGCGCGCCGATGTCGTCGCGCCCGAGCACGCGGGCACCGCCCAGGGTGGCGATCTCGAGCGCCTCGCGGGCGGTCATCGCGGCCGGGCCGAAGCCCACGCGCTGCAGCAGCATCGCCTGGCGCGCTTCGCCGAGCAGGTGGGCGCCGTCGTTCGAGGCGCTGCCGTCGACCCCCAGGCCGACCGGCACGCCGGCGCGCCGCATGGCGCCGATCGGCGCGATGCCCGAGGCCAGCCGCATGTTGGAGCACGGGCAGTGCGCGACCCCGGTGCCGGTGCGGCCGAACAGGGCGATGCCGGCCGCGTCGAGCTTGACGCAGTGGGCATGCCAGACGTCGGGTCCGACCCAGCCCAGGTCCTCGGCGTACTCGGCCGGCGTCATGCCGAACTTCTCGCGCGAGTAGGCGATGTCGTTGTCGTTCTCGGCCAGGTGGGTGTGCAGCGAGACGCCGCGCTCGCGCGCCAGTTCGGCCGACAGCCGCATCAGGTCGCGCGAGACCGAGAACGGCGAGCAGGGCGCCAGCACGATGCGGCGCATCGCGTGGCGCGACGGATCGTGCCAGCGGCCGATCAGGCGCTCGCTGTCGCGCAGGATCGCGTCCTCGCTCTCGACCACCTCGTCGGGCGGCAGGCCGCCCAGGCTCTTGCCCACGCTCATGCTGCCGCGCGCCGCATGGAAGCGCATGCCCATGGCCTCGGCGGCCTCGATCGAGTCGTCGAGCCGCGCGCCGTTCGGAAACAGGTAGAGATGGTCGCTCGACGTGGTGCAGCCCGACAGCATCAGCTCGGCCATCGCGGTCCGGGTCGAGACCCGGATCATCTCGGGCGTGAGCCGGGCCCAGAGCAGGTACAGGTTCGTGAGCCAGCCGAACAGCTCGGCGTCCTGGGCCTCGGGCACGGCCCGCGTCAGGCTCTGGTACATGTGGTGGTGGGTGTTGACCAGCCCGGGCATCGCCACGTGGCCGCGCAGGTCGATCGCGTCGGCCTTGCCGCGCGCCAAGGCCTCCGCGTAGACCGCTGGCAGCTCCGCCGTGGCGCCGACCCAGGCCACCGCCGGGCCCTCGGTCACGAGCGCGCCGTCGGGGATCTCGCGCCGGGCGGCGTCCATGGTGACCAGCCGGTCGGCGTGCCGGAGGATCAGCGGGCGTCGGGGTGTCGCGGCGGCGTTCATGGCGGGGTTCCTGGTGGGGGCCGGCGGCCAGTGTGCACCAGGCCGCGCGATTTTTTTCGCCGCCCCCCTGTTCGCGCACGGCGCTGCTGCCGATAGCTTGGGGTGGACACTCGGAGCCTTCCCCCATCCGGCGAGCCCGGTTATCGCATCCTGATGCGCGAAGGATGCCGGGTGGTCTATGGGCACATGCCGCTGCCCGAGTTCCTGGCCCTGATGAAGCAGGCCCACGACACCGAGCTGCTGCACGCCGGCATGGCGCGCATGCTGGACGCCACCGCCGTCATCGGCACCCCCGGGGCACTGGCGCGGCTGCGCCTGCGTGAAACGCCCCCCGCCATCGAACGGATGCGCGCCCAGCTGGGCCGCGCCGCGCTGCGGCTCGACCCGCAATCCCTGCGCTGGCTGGCGGCCGGCGAACAGGGGCCGGCCAGCCTCTCGCTGTTCGTGCTGCTGACCGGCGTGCGGCCCCGCCACTACCGGCACCGGTTGCCGGTGCTGCCGCGCGACGGCGGCGCGTTCCGGCGCTGCCGGCTGCTGATCGAGCAGGTGCCGTCCCTGCGGCATGCGCTGCCGCTGCTGGCGCAGCGCATCGCCGAGCCCGGCGTGACCGAATGGGCGGCGCTCGCCCAGGCCTGGGACGACCTCTGCGTCCAGATGGACCACGAGGCGCCCGATTGGCGGCAGGGGCCGGTCGACGCCCCCGGCGTGGCGGCGATGCTGGCCTGCTTCCGCGAACTCGAAGCGGCCTAGCGCCGTGGCCAGCGGGCCCCGCCGCCGAGCGGCCGGCGGGCGAAGAACCAGCGGCGCTTGCGGGCGGGTCCGCGGGCGGCGGCGGCCTGTCGTTCTTCGAACGCGGCCCATTCCTTCTGCAGTGTCGCCGCCAGTGCGGCCAGGTTGGCCTGCTTGTATTCCCAGACGCCGGCGACCACGAAATGGCCCATGCGCTGGGTGTCGGGCATGGGCGTGATCAGGATCCGGCCGGCCCCCATGGCCTGCAGCACCGCGGCGCGTTCGGCCGCCAGCCTGAAGCCTTCGCCATAGCCCGCGATGTCGCGCGCCAGCGAGATCTGGATCAGGGTGATGCTCGCGAAATGCTCGGCGATGAAGGCCACCAGCCGGGGCAGCAGGACCCGGCCGATCTTCACCTTGTGCAGCCGCCGGCTGGCGTCGGTGTCGGCGGGCTTGAAGTGCTCGATGCGCATTTCGGTGCCGCCTCGGCTCACCGGCACCGGATCCAGGGTGCCGATGTGGGTCTCGCCGTAATGCGCGAGCATGGGCTGGCCCAGCACGCAGGGCCCCAGATCCGGTCCCGTGAAGTGCAGGCTGTGGATGCTCATGCCCGATTGTGGGTCCGGCGCCGCTTTTGGAATCGGGCGAACAACGGGGCTTTGGCGCCCCAGTTCGCCCTTCAGGCCGCCGCGCTGACCAGCGGCCGGCCGCCGAAGAAGGCCGCCAGGTTGTCCTCCACCCGCTGCGCCATCGCGGCACGCGTCTCGTGCGTGTTGCTCGCCAGGTGCGGCAGCAGCACCACGTTGTCGAGCCCGAACAGGGCCTCGGGCACCTGCGGCTCGTGCTCGAACACGTCGAGGCCGGCGCCTGCGATCCGCTGCTGCTGCAGGGCCTCCACCAGCGCGGCCTGGTCGACCACGCTGCCGCGCGAGATGTTGACCAGGAAGCCCTCGGGCCCGAGCGCCGCCAGGATCTCGCGCGACACCAGGCCGCGCGTCTCGGCGCCGCCGGCGCTGGCGACCACCAGGAAGTCCGACCACTCGGCCAGTTCCTTCAGGCTCGCGGCGTAGCCCTGTTCGACGTCGGCCAGCGGGCGCCGGTTGTGGTAGCGCACCGGCATGTCGAAGCCGGCGGCGCGGCGCGCGATCACGCGGCCGATCCGGCCCATGCCGAGGATGCCCAGCCGCTTGCCCGAGACCTTGGTGGCGAGCGGAAACTGCCCCTTGAGCCAGTCGCCGCGCCGCACGAAGCGGTCCGAGGCGCTGATGCGGCGCGCCACGTCCATCACCAGCGCGAAGGCGGTGTCGGCCACGCAGTCGTTGAGCACCTCCGGCGTGTAGCCGACCTCGATGCCGCGCCGCCGCGCCGCATCGAGGTCGATGGTGTCGAGCCCGACGCCGAAGCTGGAGATCACCTTCAGCGCCGGCAGCGCCGCGATCAGCGCCGCGTCGGCGCCGAAGCGGGCCGAGGTCGCAAGCCCGGTGAAGCCGCTGCCGTGGGCGGCCAGGAAGGCCTGCGGGTCGGCCTCCTGCCAGAGCGGATGGAGTTCGTACTGCGCCGCCAGGCGGGTTTCGAGGGCCGGCAGCAGCCGGCCGTGCTGCAGGACACGGTGTCGCATGGGTGGGTTGGCTTTCATTCGGGCTGGATCCCGGCATCTTTGGCGACCTGGGCCCACTTGACCATCTCGGTGCCGATGAAGTCGCTGAACTGCTGCGGCGTGCCGCCGCCCGGCTCGATGCCGTTGTCCAGCATCGTCTTCCTGACGTCGGGCAGGGCGAGGATCCGGTTGACCTCGGTGTTGAGCTTCGCGACCGTCGCCTTGGGCGTGCCGGCCGGCGCCAGCAGGCCGCCCCAGGTGCTGGTCTCGTAGCCGGCCAGGCCGGCCTCCTTCATGGTGGGCACATCGGGCAGGATCGACGAGCGCTGCGCCGTCGTCACCGCCAGCGGCCGCAGCCGCCCGGCCTTGACCTGCACGTTGACCGCGGCCACGGTGTCGAACATCAGCGCGGTGCGCCCGCTGATCAGGTCGGGGTGGGCGAGCGTGCTGCCCTTGTAGGGGATGTGCGTCATCTCGATGCCGGTCAGGCTCTTGAACAGCTCGCCCGAGAAATGCGGCGCGCCGCCGCTGCCGCTGGAGGCGAAGCTCAGCTTGCCCGGGTTCGCCTTGCCGTAGGCGATCAATTCCTTGAGCGAGTTCACCGGCAGGGTCGGCGACACCACCAGCACCAGCGGCACCACGTGGGTCAGCACCACCGGCTCGAAGCTCCTGACGGTGTCGAAGGGCAGCTTCTTCACCATGCCCGGATTGATCGCGTGGCTGCTCGCCACCAGCGCCAGCATCTGGCCGTCGGGCGGGCTCTTGGCCACCAGGTCGGTGCCGATGATGCCGGTGGCGCCGGCGCGGTTGTCGATCACCACCGACTGGCCCCAGGCGTCGGTGAGCTTCTGGCCGATGAGCCGGGCGCTCAGGTCGATCGCGCCGCCGGGCGAGGCCGGCACGACCAGAGTGATCGGCTTGGTCGGATAGGTCTGCGCGAACGACGGCAGCGAGCAGCAGAAGCCGAAGGCGGCGGCCGCGGCGAGCGCGAATGGGCGGCGCTGCATCTCAGCCGCCTTTCGTGTGGCGCGAGGCTTCGTAGGCGGCCCGCGTCTCGGCGTTCGGCGGGTAGGTGCCCGCGAGCTTCGCGCCGCCCTCGATGCGCGCCAGGATGAAGGCCTCCATCTTTTCCTGCTCGGTGGCGTCGCGCGCCACCTCCTCGGCCAGGTGCTGCGGCACCACCACCACGCCTTCGTCGTCGCCGACCACCACATCGCCCGGATAGACCGCCACGCCGCCGCAGCCGATCGGCACGTCGAGGTCGATCGCGTGATGGTGGATCAGGTTCAGCGGCGCGCTGCCGCCGGCGCAGTACACCGGGAAGTCCATCTGCGAGATCGGCCCGCTGTCGCGCACCGGGCCGTCCGACACCAGCCCGGCCGCGCCGCGCACCTTGAGCCGGGTGGTGAGGATCTGGCCGCCCGAGGCCACGCGGGTCTCGCCGCGGCAGTCGATCACCAGCACGTGGCCGGGCGGCACGCTCTCGATGCCCTTGCGCTGCGGATGGTTCGGATCGTCGAAGGCGCTGATCTGGTCCAGGTCTTCGCGCGCCGGGATGTTGCGCATCGTGAAGGCCGGGCCGACCAGGTTGCCGCCGCGGGGTGTGGTGAGCCGGCCCACGCCCTGCAGGTAGACATTGCGGAAGCCGCGCTTGAACAGCTGGGTGCACAGCGTGGCGACGCTCACGTGGCGCAGCAGTTCCCGGGTGGCGTCGGACAGGGGTGTTCGGGGGGTGTCGGTCATGGTCATGCTTCTTCGTCGGGTCGGGTCGGGGATGTGGATCAGTTGGCGGTGGCGCCGGACTTGCGCACCAGCTCGCCCCAGCGCGGGATTTCCTTCTGCATCAGCGCCGCCAGCTGGGCGGGCGAACCGGCCACCACCTCCATGCCGAGCTGGTTCGTGAGCTTGTCGCGCACCTCGGGCTGCTGGAGGATGCGCGTGATCTCGGCCGCCAGCCGCTGCGAGATCGCCGGCGGCAGGTTCTTCGGCGCATACACCGCCTGCCAGGAGGCCATCTCGAAGCCCGGCACGCCGGCCTCCGACATGGTCGGCAGCTCGGGCGCCAGCGCCATGCGTTTGGACGTGGTGACCGCCAGCAGCTTGAGCTTGCCGGCCTGCACCAGCGGCAAGGCGGCCGTGATCTGGTCGAACATGAAGGTCACCTGGCCGGAAGACACGTCCAGCATCGCGGGCGGCGTGCCCTTGTAGGGGATGTGGGTCAGCTTGACGCCGATCATGTCGCCCAGCATCTCGCCCGCCAGGTGGGTCGAGGTGCCGGCGCCCGACGAGGCGAAGCTGCGCTTCGCGGGGTCCTTCTTCAGCAGCGCGATCAGCTCGGCCACCGAGCGCACGCCCAGGTTCGGATCGACGATCAGCACGTTCGGCAGGAAGGCCACCAGCGAGATCGGCTCGAAGTCCTTCACCGGGTCGTAGGGCAGGTTCTTGTAGAGGCTGGCGTTGATCGCATGCGTGCTGATGGTGCCGCCGAAGAGCGTGTAGCCGTCGGCCTTGGCCTTGGCCACGTAGCTGGCGCCGGCGGCGCCGGGCTTGTTGTCGACCACCACCGGTTGGCCCAGCGCCTCGGCGAGCTTCTGGGCGATCAGGCGGCCGATCACGTCGGTCGAGCCGCCGGGCGTGAAGGGCACCACGTAGGTGATCGGGCGGCTCGGCCAGGCGTCGGCCGACTGGGCGCGGGCGACGGCGGGGAGGGCGGCCGCCAGGCCGGCGGCGCCGAGGACCTGGAGCGCGGCGCGGCGCGGGAGGGAGGTGGGGGCCATGCTCATTCGACGCCGATGTTCTTGTCGCGGATCACGCGGCCGTAGCGCGCACGGTCGGCCTCGATCAACGCCTTCAGCTCGTCCGGTCCGGTGCCGCGCGGCACCGCGCCCTGCTCGACCAGGGTCTGGCGGGTGGCCTCGACCGCGAGCACGCTCTTGACGTCGGCGGCCAGCTTGTCGATCACCGCCTGCGGCGTGCCGGCCGGCGCCAGCAGCCCGATCCACGAGCCCGAGACCGCATGGGGCACGCCGGCCTCTGCCAGCGTGGGCAAGTCCGGCAAGGTCGGCGAGCGGGTGCTGCCGGTCACGGCCAGGCCGCGCAGCTTGCCGGCCTTGATGTAGCTGGCCGACTCGAGGATCGAGGCGAACAGCACGTCGACGTGGCCGCCCATCAGGTCGGTCATGGCCGGCGTGCCGCCCTTGTAGGGCACGTGCGTCATGCGGACCCCGGCCGCGGCCGCGAAGATCTCGCCCGTGAGGTGCGGCGAGCCGCCGCTGCCCGAGCTGGCGAACATGAGCTTGTCGGGCGTCGCCTTGGCCAGGGCGACGAACTCCTTGACGCTCTTCGCCGGCAGCGTCGGGCTGACCATCATCACGAAGGGCAGGTCCGCCACCAGCGACACCGGCGCGAAGGCGCGGTCGGGGTCGTAGGGCATCTTCTTGTAGAGCGACGGGTTGATCGACTGGGTGCCGACATTGCCGATCAGCAGCGTGTAGCCGTCGGGCCTGGCCTTGGCCACCGTGTCGGCGCCGACCAGGCCGGCCGCGCCGCCGCGGTTGTCGACCACCACGCCCTGGCCCCATTTCTGCGCCAGCTTCTGGGCCAGCAGGCGGGCGCCGAGGTCGGTGCCGCCGCCGGCCGGGAAGGGCACGACGATGGTCACGGTGCGGCTCGGGTAGGGCTCGCCGGCGGGCGCCGTCTGCGCCTGCGCCAGGGTGGCGCCGGCCAGCAGCAGCGCCAGGGCGCAGAGCCGCCGCGCTGAGGCGGGTGGGCGGGGGATGGCAGGGTTCATGTGTCTCGCTCCGGGATGAATGGATGGGGGCGGCATCGCTGGCCGCGGGCGCCGGCTGGACCGGTCGCGTTTCGATCAATGGATCTCGGGCTCGCCTCCGGGCTGGCCATCGGCCGCGTCCGCGCGGTAGTCGGGCGCCAGGAAGTCGAAGTCGCAGCCGGTGTCGGCCTGCTGCACGTGCTTCAGGAACATCACGCCGTAGCCGCGGCTGAACTTCGGGATCGGCTTGTGCCAATCGGCGCGGCGGCGGGAGAGCTCGTCCTCGCTCACCTGCATGTCGATGCGGCGGGCCTCGATGTCGAGCGTCACCAGGTCGCCGTCGCGCACCAGCGCCAGCGGGCCGCCGACATGCGATTCGGGCGTCACGTGCAGCACGCAGGCGCCGTAGCTGGTGCCGCTCATGCGGGCATCGCTGATGCGCACCATGTCGCGCACGCCTTCCTTCAGCAGCTTCTGCGGGATCGGCAGCTGGCCCCACTCGGGCATGCCGGGCGCGCCCTGCGGGCCGGCGCTCTGCAGCACGATCACGCTGTCGCGGGTGACCGGCAGCTCGGGGTCGTCGATGCGCGCCGCCAGGTCGTCGTAGTTCCGGAACACCAGCGCCGGGCCGGTGTGGCGGCGCAGCTGGGGCTCCATCGCCGCCGGCTTGATCACCGCGCCGTTCGGCGCCAGGTTGCCGTGCAGCACGGCCAGCCCGCCGCTCTCGAGCAGGGCCTCGGCGCGCGGCCGGATCACGTCCGCGTTGTAGACCTCGGCGCCCTCGATGTTCTGCCCCAGCGTGCGGCCGTTGCAGGTGCGCTGGCTGCCGTCGATCAGCTCGCCCATCTGGCGCAGGAAGGCGCGCAGGCCGCCGGCGTAGTAGAAGTCTTCCATCAGGTACTTGCCGCCGGGCCGCAGGTTGGCGATCACCGGCGTGCTGCGCGCCAGGGCGTCGAAGCGCGCCAGGTCGAGCGCCACGCCGGCGCGCCGCGCCATCGCGATCAGGTGGACGATCGCGTTGGTCGAGCCGCCCAGGCCCAGCACCGCGGTCACGGCGTTGTCGAACGAGGCCGCGGTCAGCAGGTCGAGCGGCTTCAGGTCCTCCCAGACCATCTCGACGATGCGGCGTCCGGTGTGGGTGGCCATCATCGCGTGGCGCGAATCGGCCGCCGGAATCGAGGAGGCGCCGGGCAGCGTGAGCCCCAGCACCTCGGTGGCGCTGGTCATGGTGCTGGCCGTGCCCATGGTCATGCAGGTGCCGGGCGAGCGCGCGATGCCGTCCTCGACGTCCTGCCAGTCCTGCTCGCTGATGTTGCCCGCCCGCAGCTCGGCCCAGTACTTCCAGGTGTCGGAGCCCGAGCCCAGGAACTGGCCCTTGTAGTCGCCGCGCAGCATCGGCCCGGCGGGCACGAAGATGGTCGGCAGGTTCATGGCCAGCGCGCCCATCACCAGGCCCGGGGTGGTCTTGTCGCAGCCGCCCATCAGCACGCAGCCGTCGGCCGGGTAGGAGCGCAGCAGTTCCTCGGCCTCCATCGCGAGCAGGTTGCGGTACAGCATGGTGGTCGGCTTCTGGAACGCCTCGCCCAGGCTCATGGCCGGGATCTCCACCGGGAAGCCGCCGGCCTGCCAGACGCCGCGCTTCACCTCTTCGGCCCGTTGCCGGAAGTGGGTGTGGCAGGAGTTCATGTCGCTCCAGGTGTTGAGGATCGCGATCACCGGCTTGCCCAGGTAGTCGTCACGCGAGAGGCCCATCTGCGCGGTGCGCGAGCGGTGGCCGAAGCCGCGCAGGTCCTTGGTGCCGTACCAGCGGTGGGAGCGCAGCTGCTCGGGCTTCTTGCGGCCGTCGCCCGGGTCGGCCGGCGTGGGGGATTGCGGATCGCTCATCGGGGTTGCCTCTCTGAATGTTAGCGCTGTCATTTTTATCTTAAGGCGCGGACGGGCTCGGAGTCAACAGGGTATTTGCGCGCCGGAGGGGCGCGGCTTCAGGCGCTGTCGCGCTCGATCAGCGAAAAGCCGAGGTCGAGCACCTTCTGCTCGACGGGCCGGCCTTCGGCGCGGTCGATGATGAAGCGCGCGGCCTGCCGGCCGATGGCGGTGCCGTCGATCCGCACCGTCGAGATGGCGGGATGGGCATGGCGGGCGAAGGCGAGGTCGCCGAAGCCCATGGCGGCGATGTCCTGGGGCACCCGCAGGCCGCGCGCCTGGGCCTCGGTGATCACGCCGTGCGCCAGCGCGTCCGAGCTGCAGACCAGCACGTCGACCGCCGGATCCGCCGCCAGCAACTCGCTCAGGGCGGTGCGGCCGCCACCCAGCGTGGTCGGCGCGGGGACGGTCTGCACCCGGGGCGCGGCGCCGCCCAGCGCCTGCCAGGCCTGCTCGAAGCCGGCCCGGCGCAGGTTGGCGCGCTGGTCGTCGCCCGTGACCACGGCCGGGTGGCGATAGCCCTTGCGATGGATGTAATTCGCTATGTCAGCGCCCACTTTCTCATGCGAGAAGCCGACCAGCATGTCGACCGGCGTCGGCGTCAGGTCCCAGGTCTCGACTACCGGGATGCCCGAGGCCAGCAGGCGCCGGCGGCCCTCGGCCGAGCGCATGATGCCGGTCAGCACGATGCCGTCCGGCCGACGTCCGACGATGGCGTCGATCAGCGCGTCCTCGCGCGAGTTGTGGTAGCCGGCCTGACCCAGCATCAGCTGGTAGCCGGCCTCGGCCAGGGCCTCGGTCAGGGCCTGGATGGTCTCCAGGAACACCGGCCCGGCAATCGTCGGCACCAGCGCGGCCACCAGCCGGCTGCGGTTCGAGGCCAGGCCGCCGGCCAGCAGGTTCGGCACGTAGCCCGTGCGTTCCACCGCCAGCCGGACCTTCTCGCGGGTCTTGGGCGAAACCAGGTCCGGCGTGTTCAGCGCCCGCGAGACCGTGATCGCGGACACGCCGGCGAGCTTGGAGACATCGTCGAGGGTGATGCCGCCGCTGCTGCGGCGGCTCGGGCGTGGCGGCGCGTGGGAGTCGTTCAAGGTGGTGTCGGATGGTGGCGCTAACATTGGCCTGCAAAGGCCATGGCCAGAGCTTAGCCGAGCGCGAAGGCTTCGCGGAAGGCGGCGCAGAAGGCCTCGGTCCCGCTGATCGACAAGGTGACCGTGTGCCGCACCACGCCCGGCGCGCCGGGCTGCACGCGCAGTCGGCGCTCGGTCGGGTCGAAGACCATCGACTGCGCCACGCTGCTCTCCTGCACGCCCTGCAGGTCGTAGTCCCAGTCGCCGCCGTCGCCGACCGGCCCGCGCGGCGCGCCGAAGCCGGCATGCGCCCAGTCCAGCACCAGCACCACCTCGGCCTGCACGGCGGCGACCTCCTGGGCGCCGGTGCTCGCCATGGCGTCGAACACGCCGACGCCCTCGGTGTCTTCGCTGTAGTCGAAATCCAGGTAATCCAATGTCATGCGCAGGATCATCCACGAAGGGCGGGGGTGGCTGCAGTAGACTCGCTGCGAGAATCCGAATTTAAATTCAAACTTACGCTCGACGGCCCGCATGCCCGCCCCCGCCAAGAAGAAGCCCGCCGCGCGCACGCCGCGCCCCGATGGCGACGCCACCCGCGCCCTGCTGCTCGAAACGGCCGGCCAGGTGTTCGCCGAACGCGGCTTTGCCGACGGCACCAGCAAGGAGATCTGCGAGCGCGCCGGCACCCCGATGGCGTCGGTCAACTACCACTTCGGCAGCCGCGAGAGCCTGTACGAGGCGGTGCTGCTCGAGGCCCATCGGCAGGTGATGGCGCTGGACGACCTGCTGGCCCTGACCCAGGGTCCGGGCGAGCCGGCCCAGAAGCTGCGCCTGCTGCTGACCCGTCTGATCGGCTTCGCGGCGCAGGGCGCGGCGCCCTGGGGTTTCCGGGTCGTGCTGCGCGAGATCATGACGCCGACGGCCGCGGTCTCGGTGCTGATCGACCAGGCGATCCGGCCCAAGTCCCGGGTGCTGCTGGGCCTGATCGGCCAGGTGCTGGGCCTGCCGCCCGAACACCCCGCGGTCCAGCGCGGCCTGATGTTCGCGCTGCTGCCCTGCCTGGTGATCCTGGTGGCGCCGAAGGAGGTGCCGGCCCGGGTGCTGCCAGCGGTCGCCAAAGAAAGCGGCGGTCTGGCCGACGATTTCATCCGCTACGCGATGGCCGGACTGGAGGCGATGGCGGCTGTGCATCGGCCGCCACCGCCGGGCGCGAAGGCCGGGCGGGGCGCGCGGCGCACGGCATCGAGCGTCTAGGCAGCCTGGCCGGCCTTGCCTCGGCTTCAATTTCCCCGCGTCTCGGCGAGCAGCTCCGCGATCAGGTCCTTGATCCGCTTGACGCGGGGATCCCGACGCACGTCCGGGTGGACCACGGACCACAACTCGCGCGTCGAGCTCGGTGCGCCCTGCACTTCGACCAGCCGCTCGTCGCCATGCGCCAGAAAGCCGGGCAGCATGGCCAGGCCCAGGCCCGAGCGGCAGGCGCTGTGCAGTGCGCCCAGGTTGTTGCTGCGAAGCACGAACGGCCTGGATCCGGCGAACGCCGCCAGCGCCTTCTGGTGCGGCACGTCCGCGAGCGGGTCGTTGTAGCCGACGAAGCGCCAGGCCGATTCGGGGCGGCCGAGCCAGTCCGCGGTGGCGTAGACCCGGAAGTCCAGCTCGCCGAGCTTGCGCCCGGCCAACCCGGTCTCCGTCGGACGCATGAAGCGCAGCGCCAGATCCGCTTCGCGGCGCTGGTGATCGGCGAAGCGGACTTCTCCGACGATCTCGAGCCGGATGTCGTGCCAGCGGTCGAAGCGCGTCGCCAACTGCGGCACCAGGAAGTGGCTGGCGAACATCGGCGGCGCCGAGACACAGACCGTCGCGCCGGCGGCGGTGGCGGAAGCCGCGGTGCGGCCGAATGCAAGGGCTTCGGCTTCGATGCGGCGTGCCGCCGGAAGGAGCGCCTCGCCTTGCGGCGTCAGTCGCCAGCGGGTGGCGAGCCGGTCGAACAGCCGCAGACCGATGCCGGATTCGAGGCCGGCGATCCGGCGCGCCGCGGTCGAATGCTCGACGCCCAGGGTCCGTGCGGCCCCCGACAGGCTTCCCTGGCGCGCGACCTCGATGAAGAAGCGGACGTCGTCCCAGGCGGCGAAGGGCGCTCCGGCGATGGGGTATTTTTGCACATCACTTGTGCGCATCTTGAGAGTTCTCACGAATGAAGACGGTCCGTAGCATCACGACATTCCTTATACATGGAGCACGCAATGAATCAACTCGCACAGCCGATTCCCTATGGTTTTCCGATCACGCTGGAGGAGGCCCGCCGGGTCGCATCGGCGGCGATGGATGAAGCGGGCAGGCAGGGTTGGCCCATGGTGATCGCGGTCACCGACAGCGGCAGCAACCTGGTGGCGCTCTACAAGATGGATCACGCGCAAACCGGCAGCGTGGCGATCGCGCAGCACAAGGCGGCCAGCGCGGTGCGGTTCAAGAGGCCAACCAGAGCGTTCGAAGAGGCGTTGGCCGCGGGTGGCATCGGCCTGAGGCTGCTCGCGACCGAGGGCGCCTGTCCCCTGGAAGGAGGCCTCCCGCTCGTCAAGGATGGCGCCGTGATCGGCGGCATCGGGGTCTCCGGCATGCAGTCCACGCAGGATGCCCTGGTGGCCGCGGTCGGCGCGTCGGCGTTGGCGAGCTGAACGCTGGCGGCCGGTCAGCGCGCGCCGGCGTCGGCACCCGCCTGCGCCAGCAGCCAGTCCCGAAACAGCGTCAGCGCCGGCCGTTCGTCTTGCGCCGCCGGCGTCACCAGGAAGTAGCTGCGCTCGCCGCGCAGCGGCCGGTCGCAGGCCACGACCAGCTCGCCGCGATCGAGCTCGGCCTCGATCAGCAGGCGCGGCATCAGCGCCACGCCGAGGCCGTGCGCCGCGGCCTCGGCGAGCATCGAGAACAGCTCGTAGCGCGGGCCGCTGCGGGCGCGCGGCGCCTCGACCTGCTGGGCATCGAACCACTGGCGCCAGCCGTCGGGGCGGGTGCTCTGCTGCAGCAGCGGCAGCCGGGCGACGTCCGCCGGCGACAGCTGGCCATGCGGCGCTATCAGCGCCGGGCTGCAGACCGGCAGCACGTCCTCGCTGAGCAGCGCCGTGGAGCGCGTGCCGGCCCAGTTGGCCGCCTGCGCCGGCGTGCCGGTGTAGAGCGCCGCATCGAAGGGCGTCTCGTTGAACAGGAAGGGCCGGGTGCGGGTCTCGATGTGGACCGTGATGTCGGGATGCCGGGCCGCGAAGTCCGGCAGCCGCGGGATCAGCCAGCGGGTGGCGAAGGTCGGCACCGCGGCCAGCTGCAGCGAGCCCCCCAGCCCCTGCCGGGCCATGGCGTCGAGGGTGTCGCGCTCCATGGTGTCGAGCTGGCGCGCGATCTGGCGCGCATAGTCGGCCCCGGCCGGCGTCAGCGCCACGCCGTGGCGGGTGCGGCGGAACAGCGCCATGCCGAGGAAGTCTTCCAGCGCCGTGATCTGGCGCGACACCGCGCTCTGCGTCAGCGCCAGTTCCTGCGCCGCCCGCGTGTAGCTTTCGTGGCGGGCGGCGGCCTCGAAGCAGATGAGGGCCTGGGTGGAGGGGATCTTTCGGCGCATGGTATGCGGGAGCTACATAGTTGATGGGCAGGTCGCGCCAGCGGCGGTAGGGTGGCACATTGTGCTTTGAAGTGCGGCAAACTCATAACTGGGTGTGCAATCGTCGTTTGCGCTCCCTGTCCCTGGCGCTTACGATCAGGGCCGACTTCCAGCACCCCCTCATCGGAGACTTTCAGATGGCCCACGCCGCTTTTCAATGGGACGACCCCCTCCTGCTCGACCAGCAACTCACGGACGACGAGCGCATGGTGCGCGATGCCGCCAACGCCTACTGCCAGGAGCGCCTCGCCCCGCGCGTGATCGAAGGCTTCCGTACCGGTGAAACCGATCCGGCCATCTTCCGCGAGATGGGCGCCCTGGGCCTGCTGGGTCCGACCATCCCCGAGCAGTACGGCGGCCCCGGCCTCAACTACGTCTGCTACGGCCTGATCGCCCGCGAAGTCGAGCGCGTCGATTCGGGCTACCGCTCGATGGCCAGCGTGCAGAGCTCGCTGGTGATGGTGCCGATCAACGAATTCGGCACCGAGGCGCAAAAGCAGAAGTACCTGCCCAAGCTGGCCACCGGCGAATGGATCGGCTGCTTCGGCCTGACCGAACCCGACCATGGCTCCGACCCCGGCAGCATGGTCACGCGCGCCAAGAAGGTGCCGGGCGGCTATGCGCTCAGCGGCGCCAAGATGTGGATCAGCAACAGCCCGATCGCCGACGTCTTCGTGGTCTGGGCCAAGGAAGTCAGCGAGAGCGGCACGGTCGGCCCGATCCGCGGCTTCGTGCTCGAGAAGGGCGCGAAGGGCCTGAGCGCCCCGGCGATCCACGGCAAGGTCGGCCTGCGCGCCTCCATCACCGGCGAGATCGTGATGGACAACGTGTTCTGCCCGGAAGAAAACGCCTTCCCCGAGGTGCAGGGCTTGAAGGGCCCGTTCACCTGCCTCAACAGCGCCCGCTACGGCATCTCCTGGGGCGCGCTCGGCGCCGCCGAAGACTGCTGGCACCGCGCCCGCCAGTACACGCTCGACCGCAAGCAGTTCGGCCGCCCGCTGGCCGCCAACCAGCTGATCCAGAAGAAGCTGGCCGACATGCAGACCGAGATCACGCTGGGCCTGCAGGGCTGCCTGCGCCTGGGCCGCATGAAGGACGAAGGCACGGCCTCGGTCGAGGTCACCTCGCTGCTCAAGCGCAACTCCTGCGGCAAGGCGCTCGACATCGCCCGCCTGGCGCGCGACATGATGGGCGGCAACGGCATCAGCGACGAGTTCGGCGTGGCGCGCCACCTGGTGAACCTCGAGGTGGTCAACACCTACGAAGGCACGCACGACATCCACGCCCTCATCCTGGGCCGTGCGCAAACCGGCATCGCCGCCTTCGCGAACTGATGACCGCCCCCGCCGCCACGCCAGGCGCCCTCGCGGGCCTCAAGGTGCTCGACCTGTCGCGCGTGCTCGCCGGGCCGTGGTGCACCCAGATCCTGGCCGACCTGGGCGCCGACGTGATCAAGATCGAGCGCCCGGGCGTCGGCGACGACACCCGCGGCTGGGGCCCGCCCTTCCTCAAGGATGCGGACGGCAACGACACCCACCAGGCGACCTACTTCACGGCCTGCAACCGCAACAAGCGCTCGGTCACGATCGACATGGCCACGCCCGACGGCCAGGCGCTGCTCCAGCGCATGGCGGCCGAGAGCGACATCCTGGTCGAGAACTTCAAGACCGGCGGCCTCAAGCAGTACGGCCTCGACCACGAGAGCCTGCGCGCCGCCAATCCGCGCCTCATCTACTGCAGCGTGACCGGCTTCGGCCACGACGGCCCGCATGCCATGCGCGCCGGCTACGACCTGATGATCCAGGCCACCACCGGCATGATGAGCATCACCGGCCGGCCCGACGACGTGCCCGGCGGCGGGCCGCTGCGGGTCGGCGTCGCGCTCACCGACCTGTTCACCGGCGTCTACGCCAGCACCGCGATCCTGGCCGCGATCGAGGTCCGGCACCGCACCGGCGAGGGCCAGCACATCGACATGGCGCTGCTCGACGTCGGCATGGCGATCCTGGCCAACCAGGCCAGCGCCTTCCTCAACACCGGCGTGGCGCCGCAGCGCCAGGGCAACAGCCATCCGAGCCTGGCGCCCTACCAGGACTTCCGCACCGCCGACGGTGCGATGCTGCTGGCGATCGGCAACAACGGCCAGTTCACTCGTTTCTGCGAAGCCGCCGGGCAGCCGGAGTGGGCCGCCGATCCACGCTTCGCCACCAACACGCTGCGCGTCAAGCACCGCGAAGTGCTGATCCCGCAGATGGAGTCCGTCACGCGCACCCGCAGCACGGCGCAGTGGATCGCGCTGCTCGAGGACAAGGCCGTGCCCTGCGGCCCGATCAACGACATTGCCCAGGCCTTCGAGGACGACCAGGTCAAGGCGCGCGGCCTGGCGGTGACGCTGCCGCGCGACGCCGGCGACGGCATCGAACACATCGTCGGCGTGGCCAGCCCGCTGCGCCTGCAGTCCACGCCGCCGGTGCTGCGCAACGCGCCGCCGGCGCTGGGCCAGCACACCGACGAGGTGCTCGCCGAACTCGGCATCGACGCGGCGCAGCGCGCGGCATTGCGAACGGCAGGCGTGCTTTGACCGCGCCGGGCGCTTCCACCGCGAAGCGCTCGACGCGCGCCGCGGCGGCGCCCGCGCCCGACACCCTGACGCCGGCCGACCGCTACCAGGAACTCTTCGTCGCGGTCCAGTCGGGCCGCGTCTTCGCCGACAGCAAGACCTTCGTCGACTGCGCGCCGCGCGCCGAGCCGGAAGCCATCCTCGCGGCCTACCGGGCGCAGTGCGGCGAAGCCGGCTTCGATCTCGCGGCCTTCGTGCAGGCCAACTTCGAACTGATCGAGCCGGCGCCCAGCGACTACGTCTCGGTGCCGGGGCAGCCGATCGCGGCCCACATCGCCGACCTGTGGCCGGTGCTGACGCGGCATCCCCAGGTGCACCCGCCGCGCTCCTCGCTGCTGCAGCTGCCGCACCCGTACCTGGTGCCGGGCGGGCGCTTCCGCGAGCTCTATTACTGGGATTCCTACTTCACCTTGCTGGGCCTGTCCGGCGAACACCACCGGCCGCTGGTGCGCGGCATGGTGGAGAACTTCGCCTACCTGATCGACACCCACGGCCATGTGCCGAACGGCACCCGCAGCTACTACCTCGGCCGCTCGCAGCCGCCGGTGTTCGCGCTGATGGTCGAACTCGCGCAGCGGCAGGGCGCGGTCGATGCGCTCGACTTTCTGCCGCAGCTGCGGCGCGAGCATGCGTGGTGGATGGCCGGCAGCGAGGGCCTGGCCCCGGGCGAGGCCAGCCGGCGCGTGGTGCGGCTGCCCGGCGGCGTCCTGCTCAACCGCTATTGGGACGAGCGCGACACGCCGCGCGAGGAGTCGTGGATCGAGGACGTGGCCACGGCGCAGGCCTGCGATCGCGAGCCGGCCCTGATCTACCGCGACATCCGCGCGGCCTGCGAGTCGGGCTGGGACTTCAGCACCCGCTGGATGCGCGAGCCGCCGCCGCCGGGCGACGCCCAGCCCTGCGGCGCCCATGTGCGCGCCGCCACGGCCGCCTCGCTGGCCTCGCTGTGCACCACCGACATCCTGCCGGTCGACCTGAACGCCTTCCTGCACCAGCTCGAATGCACGCTCGCCACCCTGAGCGCGCAGGCCGGCGACGCCGCCGCCGCGCAAGCCCATGCGCAGCAGGCCGAGGCGCGCCGCGACGCCATCGGCGCGCTCTTCTGGGACCCGCAGCAGGGCGCCTTCTTCGACCACGACTGGCGGCAGGGCACGCGCCGCAGCTGCCTGACCGCGGCCAGCGTGGTGCCGCTGTTCGTCGGCCTCGCGACCGCCGCCCAGGCCGAGGCGCTGGCCGAGACCCTGTCGCAGCGGCTGCTGGCGCACGGCGGGCTGTCGACCACCGAGTGCGGCAGCGACCAGCAATGGGACCGCCCCAACGGCTGGGCGGCGCTGCAATGGATGGCGGTCCGCGGGCTGGCCGACTACGGCCACGAGGCGCTGTCGCGCACCATCGCCAGGCGCTGGCTCGCGACCGTGGCCGCGCTCTACGAGCGCGAAGGCAAGCTGGTCGAGAAATATGCCCTGCGGCGCGTCGAGCGCGACGACACCGCGGGCGGCGCCGGCGGCGAGTACCCGCTGCAGGACGGTTTCGGCTGGACCAATGGCGTCACGGCCGCCTTGCTGGCCGAGCATCCGCAGCACACGGCGCATGGCTGCGTGGCGCGCGCGGCGGTGCCGCAGCATCGCTGAGCAGCCACGGGATCTCGCTGCGGCCCACGCCCAGGTCGCGCAACTCGATCTCGCTCATCGACCGCAGCAGGCGCTGGTCCAGCCAGCAGCGACGCAGCGCGCGAACCCCTCCGAACAGGCGGGTGACGAGGGCGGACCGGGTCGGCGGCATGGCATGGCTCCTTGAATGGAAAGCCATCTTGCAGGCCCGCGTGCTATTGTGGAAGTTGAGAATCCTGTCACTTCCAATCAGCTTTCCTGATGCGGCAACTCAACCTCGACCAACTGCGCACCCTGGTGGCCATCGCCGACCTCGGCAGCTTCTCGGCCGCCGCCCGGGCCCTGCACCTGGCGCAACCCACGGTCAGCCTGCACGTCAGCGAACTCGAATCGCGCCTGGACACCCGGCTGGTGGTGCGGGGCGGCCGGCGCATCGCGCCCACGGCTGCGGGCGCCGCACTGGTCGAGCGCGCGCGGCGCCTGCTGCGCGATGCCGACGACGCCGTGGACGCCGTGCGGCGCCAGGCCGAAGGGCGGACGGGCCGCGTCCGGCTGGGCACTTCGACGGGCATCGTGGTCGAACTGTTGCCGCAGGTGCTCGAGGAGCTGGAGCGCGACCACCCCGGCATCGATGTCGAGGTCTGCATCCTCGGCTCGTCCGAGGCCATGTCGCGCCTCGCGATGGGTACGCTGGACATCGGCCTGGTGGCGATTCCGCAGCCACCGATGCGCGACCTGACGGTCACGCGCTGGCGCAGCCAGTCGATGATGGCTTTCGTGCCGAAAAAGTGGGCGGCGCCGAAGCGGGCCACGCCGCGTTGGCTGGCAGAGAAGCCCTTGATCTTCAATGACGCGACCACCCACATGTACCGGCTGACGATGGAATGGTTCGCGGCGATCGGCGAATCGCCGCGCCCGCGCATCGAGCTCAACTTCGACGCGGCGATGCTCGCGCTGGTGGCGGCCGGCTACGGTGCGGCGGTGCTGCCGTTGCACCAGCCGGTGGGGGCGGACTTCAACGAGCGGCTGCAGGTGTTGCCGCTGAGCCCGAAGCTGACCCGGCATCTGGGCATCGCGCACCGGCCGCGCGCGACGCTCGACGGAGCGACCGAATGCGTGCTCCAGATCCTCGAGCGGTTCAGCCAGCGGTAGGCAGCGCGTTCGCGGCGTTGCCGCTCAGAGCGCCCGCCCGACCACCGCCAGCGCGAACACGAGCACGCCCAGCGCCAGGTTGGTGGCGACCAGCTTGCGGATCAGGTTCAGGTTCGCGGCCGCCACCGGCCACTCGCCGGCCGCCACCGCGCGCAGCAGCCGCGGATAGGGCGCGAAGCGCAGGTGCAGGAACAACGCCATCATCACCAGCCCGAGGGTGAACATCGCATGCACGCTCCAGTGCATCCGCGCGAAGCCGCCGCCGGCCCAGACCAGCAGCAGGCCGCTCGCCAGCAGCACGCCGATGGCGCTCGAGACGCCGACGAAGAAGCGCGACAGCGCCGCCGCCATGAACGGCAGCCGCAGCGGCGGCTCGAGCCGCGCGACCGCGGCGGGGCGGACCGCGAAGTGCATCGTCGCCATGCCGCCGACCCAGAAGGCGGCGGCGAGCAGGTGGAGGAACAGCAGGAGGGCGGGAAGGAGGGGCATGGCGTAGCGTAGACCAGAACGCCGATGGCCCGCTGGTTCAGCGGGGCTTGTCGAAGCCGCTCTCGATCCAGGCCTCGGCGCTGGCGGCGCTGAGCCTGAAGTCCGGCTTCACGCGCAGCTCGGCGAGTTCGCTGCCGGATTCGTCATGCGCGCGCAGCATCGCGTGCGGGTTGTCCTCGTCGGGCACGATCTGCAGCGACACGCGGATGCGCCCGGAGCCGGCGCCCACGCTGACATGCTTGTTCAGTCGCGCATGCAGCTGCTGCTCGTGGCGGCGCAGCACCTCGTTGGCGGTCTTCACCAGCGTGTGGAAGGCCGGCGCGTCGAGCGGCTTCGGGTTCTTCTTGTCGCGGCCCATGGTCCAGGGACCGACCAGCGCGGGCTCCGGGTCGCCCTGGCGGGTCATCGCGACGGCCCAGCCGTCGTCGTCCTCGTTCTTGATCACGCGGGCGGTCCAGAGCGCGTCGCTCCAGAGGGTGGCTTCCTGGATCGGGGTGGCAGTGTCTGTCATGAAGGCATTCAAAAAATGGAAAGGCCGGTGCGGGCCGTGAACAGCTCGAGCGCCTTCAGCCCGAGCAGCGAATTGCCGTTGCCGTCGAGGGCCGGCGACCAGACGCACAGCGTCAGCTTGTCGGGCACCACGGCGACGATGCCGCCGCCGACGCCGCTCTTGCACGGCAGGCCGATCGAGAAGGCGACGTCGCCGGCGGCGTCGTAGGTGCCGCAGGTGAGCATCAGCGAATTGATGCGGCGCGCATGGCGCTCGCTCGTGACCTCGGCTTCGCCGTCGATCGGGTGGGCGCCGTCGCGGCACAGGAAGCCGGCGGCACGCGCCAGCTGCCGGCAGCACATCCGGATCGCGCACTGGTGGAAGTAGAGGCTCAGCACCTCGCGCACGTCGTTGTCGATCTTGCCGAAGCTTTTCATGAAGTTCGCCAGCGCGACGTTGCGAAAGCCGGTCACGGCTTCCGAGGCGGCGACCTCCTCGTCGTAGGCGACGGCTTCGCCGCAGAGGTTCGACATCAGCGCGATCAGGTCGGCCTGGGCGTGCCCCAGGCTCACCAGCCGGTCGGCCACCGCGATGGCGCCGGCATTGATGAAGGGATTGCGCGGCTTGCCCTGCTCGTTCTCCAGTTGGACCAGCGAATTGAACGGGTTGCCCGAGGGCTCGCGGCCGATGCGCTCCCACAGCGCATCGCCGAGTCGGCGCATCGCCAGGGTCAGCGTGAACAGCTTCGAGATGCTCTGGATCGAGAACGGCGTGTCGGCATCGCCGGCCGCGGCCTCCTGGCCCTCGCAGGTCCGCAGGGCGATGCCGAACTGCTGCGCCGGCACCCGCGCCAGCGCCGGGATGTAGCTGGCCACCTGGCCCTCGGCGCCCAGCAGCGGACGGATCTCGGCCTCGATGGCGTCGAGCACGGGCTGGAAATTCATGGCTTGGCTCCCGGGCGCCGGTTCACGAGCACGATGCCGAGCGCCACGCCGCACAGCGCCAGCACCAGCTGCAAGGTCAGCGGTTCGGCCAGCAGCACGACGCCGAACACCAGCGCGAACAGCGGCGTCAGGAAGGTGAAGGAAGAGATCCGCGTGGCCGGATAGTGCCGCAGCAGCCACATCCAGGCCAGGTAGCTGGCGAAGGCGCCGATCACGGTCTGCAGGCCGATCGAGAACCAGGCGTAGCCCGAATACGCGAAGCCCCAGCGCTCGCCGAGCAGCAGCGACAGCAGCGGCGAGACCGCCGCCGTCACGGCGATTTGATAGAACAGCGTCTTCTCGGCGCTGGCGGTGGCGAGCCGGGTGGCGCGGATCGCCAGCGTCGTCAGGCCCCACAGCACGCCGCCGGCCAGCGCCAGGGCATCGCCGCGCAGCTGCGCCGAGGTGCTGTGGCCGAAGCTCTCGCTGAAGGCCACCACCACGCCCGCGAAGGCGATCGCCAGCCCCACCCACTGCAGGCCCCGCAGCCGTTCGGCCGGCACCCAGCGCGGCAGCAGCACGGCCACCACGAAGGGCGAGGTGTAGAGGAACACCGTGAGCCGCGAGGCGGTGGTGAGCTGCAGCCCGAGGTAGATGCAGGTGAATTCGCCCGCGAACAGCGCGCCCGCCAGCAGGCCGCCGGGCAGCGTGCCGTCGCGCTCGAACAGCGGCACGCCGCGCCGCGCGCACCAGGCCCACAGGAGCACCACCGCGCCCGTCATGCGGATCGAGGCCTGCCACAGCGGCGGCACCTCGCCGACGGTGGTCTTGATGAGGATCTGCTGCAGGCCCCAGAACGCGCAGCAGGCGATCAGCAGGGCGGTGGCGCGGGTGTCGAGGTGTTCCTTGCGTTCGATCATTCCGGGGGGTTCTGTTCTTCTCGTGGCGCCGCCGGGGGCCGGCGGGGCGGTGTCAGGGGGACGCGAGCGCATAGGGCGGGTGGCCGCGCGTGCCGACCATCAGTTCGGGCAGCACCACCTCCACGTCGGGCACGCTGCGGGCGGCGCGGTCCAGCGCGGCGGCCATGGCGCGCGAGGGCACGCAGCCCTGCAGGTAGACCCAGCGGCGCTGGATCACGACCCAGACGCTGGCGCGCCGCACGCCCGGCACCGCGGCCAGCGCCGCCTGCACCTTGGGCGCCAGCGGCTTGTCGTAGCGGTAGGCGTTGCTGTCGGCGCAGCGGCCGGCCAGCCAGCAGCTGGTGCCGCGTTCGAGGCGGGAGTGCATCTGCGCGCGCCGCTCCTCGGCGGTCAAGAGCGGCCCTTCGGGCACCGGGCAGCTGCGCATGCCCGACGCGACCTGGAAGAAGGGGTCGTCGAACCAGTTCTGCTTGAGCGGCCGTGGCGGCTCCTGGGCCGGCGCGGGTTCGACGGCGCAGGCCACCGCCAGCAGCACGGCCGGCGCGGCCTTCAAAGCGGATGCTCCGTGTAGAAGCGCCCGCCGTGGAACAGCAGCGGCGAGGCGCCCGCGCTGTGCATGCAGCGCTCGACCTCGCCGACGAAGATCACGTGGTCGCCCTCGTCGTAGCGGCTGCGGTTGAAGCACTCGAAGCTGGCCGCGGCGCCCACCAGCACCGGCGCCCCGCCGACGCCCTCGGTGAAGTCGACGTCGGCCCAGCGGTCGATGTCCTTGGCCGCGAAGCGCTCGGCCAGGCTCTTCTGGTTGGCCGCGAGGATGTTGATCGCATAGTGCGAACCGGTGCTCAGCGCCGCCATCGAGGCCGCGCTGCGCGCCAGGCTCCACAGCACCAGCGGGGGATCGAGCGAGACCGAGTTGAAGGAGTTGGCGGTCAGGCCCACCAGGGCCCCGTTCGCCGCCCGCGCCGTGACGATGGTCACGCCGGTGGCGAACATGCCGAGCGAGGCGCGAAACTCGTCGATGGAGAAGGAAGGCGGTTGCGCCTGGGCGGGAGCGGTCACGGAAGAGGGGGGCAGTTGGAGGTCCATTTTGGCCGATCGGCCGCGCGGTCGCTGGCGCCGGCCGGAACGCTCAGCCGAAGAACCAGTAGCCGACCGCGATCGCGGCCACCACGCCGGCCAGTTCCGCCAGCAGCGCGCAGCCGACCGCATGGCGTGCCCGCTGGATGCCGACCGCGCCGAAATACACCGCCAGCACATAGAACGTGGTCTCGGTGCTGCCCTGGATGGTGGCGGCGACCTGGGCCGCGAAGCTGTCGACGCCGTGGCTCTGCATGGTCTCGATCAGCATCGCGCGCGCCGCGCTGCCCGAGAAGGGCTTGACCAGCGCGGTCGGCAGGGCGTCGACGAAGCGGGTGTCCCAGCCGGTGCGCGCGACCACCCAGCGGATGCCTTCGAGCGCCATGTCGAGCGCTCCCGAGGCGCGCAGCACGCCGACCGCGCTGAGCATCGCGACCAGGTAGGGCAGCAGGTTCTTGGCGACGTCGAAGCCTTCCTTGGCGCCTTCGATGAAGCACTCGTAGACCTTCACCCGCCGCAGCGCGCCGACCGCCAGGAAGAAGATGATGAGCCCGAACAGCACCAGGTTGCCCAGCAGCGAGGACAGCGCGGCCAGCGCCGCGGCCGACAGGGTCGCCAGCAGCGCCATGAAGCCGCCGAGCAGCAGCGCGCCCGGCAGCAGGTAGGCCAGCACCACCGGATCCCACAGCCGCAGGCGCTGCATGAAGGCCACGGACAGCAGCCCGACCAGCGTCGAGGCGCTGGTCGCCAGCAGGATCGGCAGGAACACCAGCGTCGGATCCGGCGCGCCCTGCTGCGCCCGGTACATGAAGATCGTCACCGGCAGCAAGGTCAGCGAGGAGGCGTTGAGCACCAGGAACAGGATCTGCGCGTTGCTCGCGCTGCTCGCGCTCGGGTTCAGGGTCTGCAGTTCGCGCATCGCCTTGAGTCCGATCGGCGTGGCGGCGTTGTCGAGTCCGAGTGCGTTGGCGGCGAAGTTGAGCGTGATCAGGCCGAGCGCCGGGTGCCCGGCCGGCACCTCGGGCATCAGCCGGCGGAACAGCGGGCCGAGCAGCCGCGCCAGCCGGTCGACGACGCCCGCCGCCTCGGCGATGCGCAGGAAGCCGAGCCACAGGGTCAGCGTGCCGAACAGCAGCACCATGACCTCGACCGACAGCCTGGCCATCGCGAACAGGCTTTCGACCATCGAGGCGAACACGCCGGCGTCGCCGCCCAGCAGCCAGCGGCCGAGCGCCGCGGCCACCGCGGTCAGGAAGAAGCCGAGCCACAGGCCGTTGAGCACGCCTAGCGCCCGGCAGCGGATGCGCGGGGGCGCGGCACCTCGACCAGCAGCGCCGGGTCGAAGTTGTCCTGCTCCCCCTTGCCCAGGTAGCCGAGCGGATTCGCGACCACGCGACACCCGTCCTTCAGGTAGTCGAACTGGCAATGGAGGTGGCCGTGCAACCACAGGTCGGCCTGAGGCAGCAGTTCGTCGAGGCTGTTGCAGAAGCCAGCCGTGCCCGGACTCAGGCCATAGCGGGGATCGGCGCTCGCCAGGCTCGGCGCGAAATGCGTGATCGCCACCGTCGTGCCTTCGAAGGGTTGGGCGAGCGCCTCGCGCAGCCAGGCCTGGCAGGCCAGCGCCTGCTCCCTCAGGGCGTCGGCGAGAAAGATCTGGCCGCCGCGCGTGGTGGCCGCCTTCTGCAAATAGAAGTTGGCGGCGCGCATCGCCTTGCCGCGCTTCTTGAGGGCCTCGGCCAGGCCGTCGCCGGGCTCGACCAGGGCGTCGAAGTCGGCCCACAACGTGGTGCCGACGAAGCGCACGCCGTCGATGACCCGCGTTTCGCGTTCCAGCCAGAGGATGTCCAGCGCCTCGCAGGTCGCGCGCAGCCGCTGGTGGACGTCATCGAAATCGGCGTTGTCGTACTCGTGGTTGCCCGGGACGTAGATCACCGGCGTCGGCCAGCCGTGGCGCGGCGAGAAGCGGGCCAGGCCGAAATCGGGTTCGGCCAGCGACGAGCCGGCCTGGTAGGAGCCGATGTCGCCGGCCAGCACCAGCAGGTCGGCGCCGACCGCCGGCGCAACCTGGAGATGCGGATGGACCTCGATGTGGAGGTCCGAGAGCAGCTGAAGCTTCATGGGTGCGGATGCAGTCTAGCGGATGAGGTTATGCGTTTTGTGCATGGCGCCCAACTTGAATACATGGGGAAAACCCTTATTCTTGATTCATCGTCACTCGGCGCCGCCCATTGGGGCAGCGCACCATCATGTTTCACCTTCTTGCCCTCGTGGCCCGTTTTTTCCGTCCGACCCTGCAGGCTGTCGATGCCAGCCCGGCCGCCATCCTGATGCAGAACGCCGACCGCCGCGCCGGTCTCGACGCCCATCACGCGCAGGAACTGCGCGCCGCCGCCAGCGCCTGGCTCAGCGTCGTCCGCTAAGCGCCCGCGAACGCGGCCTGCGCGGATCGCAGCAGCGCCTGCCGCAGCCAGCCGTGCGCATGCGCATGCTGCGCCCGCCGATGCCAGAGCGCATCCACGTGCACCAGGGGCTGGTCGAAGGGCAGCTCGCGCAGCACCAGGTGGTCGTCGATCCCGGTCACCCGGGCGAAGTGCCTCGGCATCACCGTCAGCAGGTCCGAATTGGCCACCACGCGCCCGGCCGTGAAGAACTGGTTCACCGTGACCACGATGCGCCGTTCGCGCCCCAGCGCGCCCAGGGTCTGGTCGATGAAGCCGTAGGGCCGCCCCGAGAAGCTGACCAGCAGGTGGCGCGCGGCGCAGAAGCTGTCGAGCGTCAGCGGGGCGTCGGCCAGCGGATGGCCCCGGCGCATCACGCACACGTACTGCCCGACATACAGCCGCTGGGTCTCGAAGGGCTCGCCGACGCCGGACTGCCCGCGCGCCGCCAGGCTGGCGATCACGGCCGGAAAGTAGCCGATCGCGACATCGACCTCCTCCTGCTCCAGCATCCGGCGCGGATCGCGGGTGGTCAGCGGCAGCACGCGCAGCGACACGGCGCGCGCCTCCTCCTCGACGATCCGGATCAGCCCGGGCATCAGCTCGGCGGCGGTGGCGTCGGCCATCGCCAGCAGGAAGGTCGTGTCGGCGATGCCGGCATCAAATTCGCCCGGCGCCAGCGTGTGCTGGAGCTGCCGCAGCGCGTCGCGCACCGTCGGCCAGAGCGCCAGCGCCCGCGGCGTGGGCTCGACCCCCGCGCCGGCGCGCCGGACCAGTTCATCGCCCAGCACCTCGCGCAGGCGCCGCAGCGCATTGCTGACCGCCGGCTGGGTGATCGCCAGGTTGCGGGCCGCGCGCGTGAGATTGCGCTCCGCCATCACTTCGTCGAAGACGCGAAGCAGGTTGAGGTCGAGCGTGCGAAAGTTTACGTCCATAAGCAACGTGAATGATAAACATCAGCAGGATAAAGTGGCAAAACATTAGGGTAACCCCTAATATCAGGGCATCGGCTTCGGCCACTCGTCCTTTCAGGAGGAACACCATGACCAGCTTCATCCACGTTGAC
The DNA here is from genome assembly GCF_030316845.1 of Variovorax davisae. Lineage (GTDB taxonomy): Bacteria > Pseudomonadota > Gammaproteobacteria > Burkholderiales > Burkholderiaceae_C > Variovorax > Variovorax davisae. The sequence goes on along the minus strand of NZ_JASZYS010000010.1, from coordinate 193,230 downwards.
CAGCCCGCCACCCATCCCGGCATCGTTCGCGCCGAGGCGGCGTTCGAACAGGTGCGCGCAGCCCGCCGCGGCTTCGACGGCGCGCGTGGCCTGGCCGCCCTGCTGCTGGCCGCGATCGTGTCCTCGCTGCTGGTGGTCGCCGACCGGCTGGTGTCGATCACCCAGGAAGGCGGCCTGATGGTGGCCTGGCTGGTGCTGTGGGCCGTGGCCTTCATCGGACTGGCCTTCTTCGCCGGCACGGCACGTTCGCTGGCGGTCCGCGCCATCGCCGCCGGCCGGAACGTGGCCCAGCGCCGCGCCGCAGCGCGCGCCGACGAGCGCTTCCTGGCCTACGCCAAGCACGACCCGCGCATCCTGAACGAGCTGCACGTCATCGCCACGCACCAGCAAGTGGCCGACGCCGAGCCGCTGGTCACGGCCAAGGACCAGTCGCTCGCCCGGATCGCGAAGCGCTCCGCCGAGGTTCGCACCCCGACGCTCCACGAAGCCATGCGCCGCGTCAACCTCGGCCAGTACTATTGATCCTGCCCTCGGGCATGACGCAAAAAAGCCGCCCTCGGGCGGCTTTTTCGTGGGCGCTCGCCGGGCTCAGGCGGCCAGGCGCTTCTCGATCGCTGCCTTCGTCGCCGGCAACTCCTGCGGCAGATGGTGCGACAACTCCTCGAACAGTTCCGCGTGCAGCTCGAGCTCGGCCTGCCAGGCGGCCTTGTCGATGCTGGTGACGGTGTCGAACTGCTTGGCGCTGAAGTCCAGCCCGGTCCAGTTCAGGTCTTCGTAGCGCGGGCTGACGCCGAACACGTGCTCGCTGCCTTCGGCCTTGTGCTCGATGCGGTCGATCATCCACTTGAGCACGCGCATGTTCTCGCCGTAGCCCGGCCAGACGAACTTGCCGTCCTCGCCCTTGCGGAACCAGTTGGTGGTGTAGATCTTCGGCAGCCTAGCGCCCGAGGCTTCGAGCTTCTTGCCGAGGTCCAGCCAGTGCTGGAAGTAATCGCTCATGTTGTAGCCGGCGAAGGGCAGCATCGCGAACGGATCGCGCCGCACCACGCCCTGCTGGCCGGCGGCCGCGGCGGTGGTCTCGGAGCCCATGGTCGCGGCCATGTAGACGCCCTCCACCCAGTTGCGGGCCTCGGTCACCAGCGGCACCGTGGTCGAGCGGCGGCCGCCGAAGATGAAGGCATCGATGGCGACGCCCTTCGGATCGTCCCAGGCGGCGTCGAGCGCCGGGTTGTTGATGGCGGCCACCGTGAAGCGGGCGTTCGGATGGGCGGCCTTGGCGCCGGTCTCCTTGGCGATCGCGGGCGTCCAGTCCTTGCCTTGCCAGTCGATCGCGTGGGCCGGTGCTTCGCCCATGCCTTCCCACCAGACGTCCCCGTCGTCGGTCAGCGCGACGTTGGTGAAGATCACGTCGCGGTCGAGGCTGGCCATGCAGTTCGGATTGGTCTGCATGTTGGTGCCGGGCGCGACGCCGAAGTAGCCGGCTTCGGGATTGATCGCGTGGAGCTTGCCGTCGGCGCCGGGCTTGATCCAGGCGATGTCGTCGCCGATGGTCGTGACCTTCCAGCCGTCGAAGCCGGCCGGCGGGATCAGCATCGCGAAGTTGGTCTTGCCGCAGGCGCTCGGGAAGGCGGCCGCCACGTGGTATTTCTGGCCCTGCGGATTGGTCACGCCGAGGATCAGCATGTGCTCGGCCAGCCAGCCTTCGTCGCGGCCCATGTTCGAGGCGATGCGCAGCGCGAAGCACTTCTTGCCGAGCAGGGCGTTGCCGCCATAGCCCGAGCCGTAGCTCCAGATCTCGCGCGTCTCCGGGTAGTGGACGATGTACTTGGTCTTGTTGCAGGGCCAGGCCACGTCTTTCTGGCCGGCTTCCAGCGGTGCGCCGACCGTGTGGACGCAGGGCACGAACTCGCCGTCGTCGCCCAGCACGTCGAACACGGCACGGCCCATGCGCGTCATGATCTTCATGTTGACCGCCACATAGGGGCTGTCGGACAGTTCGATGCCGATGTGGGCAATGGGCGAGCCCAGCGGGCCCATGCTGAACGGCACCACGTACATCGTGCGGCCCTTCATGCAGCCGTCGAACAGGGGCTGCAGGGTGGCGCGCATCTCGGCCGGCGCCATCCAGTTGTTGGTCGGGCCGGCGTCTTCCTTGCGGGCCGAGCAGATGAAGGTGCGGTCTTCGACGCGGGCGACGTCGCTCGGGTCGGAGGTGGCGAGGAAGGAATTGGGGCGCTTGGCCGGATCGAGCTTCTTGAAGGTGCCGGCGTCGACCATCTGCTGGCAGAGGCGGTCGTATTCTTCCTGGCTGCCGTCGCACCAGTGGATGCGCTCGGGCTTGCACAGGGCAGCCATCTCGGCCACCCACGCGATCAGTTTCGCGTTCTTGACGTAGGAGGGTGCCTGCATGGCAAGACCCTTCAGCGGTGCGTTCATCGTCTATCTCCTAAGTTGTAAATCGTCTTTTCGAACGGGACGCGAGGCCACGGGGCGATCGAGATCCGTTGGAGAAAACGCTTCCGTCTAGGGAGGGGCTGGATGGAAGACCGTGCGGACCGGGGGATGGGTCGTGGCAGTGACGGCCGGCCCGGCTGCGGCAGGGGGCACCCCGCTGGCGGCATGCAATGCCGCGCGGTGGCGCCGCCGGGTTCAGGCCATGTAGATGGCGATGGAGGCCAGGAGGAGCATCAGCACCCCGCCCACCAGCGGCAGCACCAGGGGCATGAGGGGCACGATCGACTCGACCGCGTCTTGTTCGACGGCGGCGGCGTGGCCGGGTTCGATGGGGGTGGGGTTCGACATCTGGCTTCCTTGGGTTCTCAAGACTGGGGCCATTTTACCGGCTGGGCCGCGGGCCTCGGTCTAGGGGGTTGCCAGACCTTTTGCCGGCCCCGGGGGCGAGCGATCGAGCCAATCCCCCCAGTCGGTGGCGCACCACGGGTTCTCGGATTTCGCTGCCGCCTTCGGCCAAGCCTTGTAGAAGCTGCCGTTGAGCTGGCTGCGGGCGATCAGGAAATTGACGAAGCGCCGCAGCAGCACCCGGTCGGGCCCGCTGTGGGGCGCTTCATGCCAGAAGGCGTCGAGCGGGCCCTGGTGGCACAGGCCCGGCATGTCGTAGATCGCCTCGCCCAGGGCCTTGACCGGAACGTGGTGCTCCAGGGCTTGCAGCCCCGTCGTGCTGTTGACCACCACCACGCCGCGGGCGTGCCTGAGCAGCGTCGGCAGATGCTGGTCGTGGATGTAGAAGCAGCGCTGGGCGATCCCGTGCGCCCGGGCGAGCCGCCGTACCAGGGCGGCGTAGTCGGTGTAGCCGCGGCTCATGGGGTGGTGCTTGATCACCAGGGCGGTGTCGGCGGGGGCGTGGCGGGCGAACGAGACGAGCACCTCCTCGACGAAAGCTTCCACCGAGTCGAAGCTCGAATGCACGAAGATCTGCGCGTCGTTGAAGACCTGCAGCGGCACCAGGAAGAAGTGCTTGTCCCAGCGAGTGCAGAGGCGCTCCAGCATGCCGTGCTGCAGCGCCCTGTACTTGAGCTTGCGCCAGCCCGAGCGGACCCAGGGCCAGGCTTCGGTCAGCGCGAGCGTGCGATGGTGCTCATAGCGGGGAAACCAGGGCTTGCCCAGGCTGCCGATCGAAAAATACAGGAACGCCCACCCCGCCATGTGCCAATAGGTGTTGCCCAGTGCCTTGCGGCGGGGGCGGGCGGCCTCGGGCTGCGCCAGGTAGAACGACGGCTGGCGGGGCACCTGCGAGTGGCCGTTCACGCCGTGGCGCTCGAAGGTCATGTAGTGCGGGCGCAGGTAGCCCTCTTCGAACACGCCGACCTCCAGCCCGCGCCGCATGGCGATCTCGTGTGCCACCACGTGGATCGGGCGGCAATCGCCGAACAGCAGGATCACGTCGATGTCCAACTCGTCGAGCAGGGCTTCCAGCCAGGCCGGCCAGTCGGCCATCGCGCCCTTGAACGAGAAGGCGCCGCGCCGGTAGAACAGGCGGTCGCCGGCATTGAAGTTGACCTTGAAGACGCGGGCGCCGGCCAGTTTCAGGTCCTGGGCCAGGCGGCTGAAAAAAGGTCCTACCGGTCCTTGCAGCAGGAGGACGCCTTGCCCTCGGAAGGCGTGGATTCCGCGTTCGATCATGTCGCCCCGAGGCTAATGGCGAAGCGGCGCCAACCCTTCCGGTCGAGCGCGAGGGAGCCCTTTCAGGCGAACGAACCGAAAATTCCGAAGAGCCGGCCGACCCGTTCTTAGCGCTGCTCGACGGCTTCGAAGCCTGCCGCCGCCAGGGCCTCCAGCACGGCCGCCAGATGCTCCCGCCCACGGGTCTGCAGCACCAGCTCGACGTCGACGTTCTGCGCTGCCAGCATGGTGAAGGCGCGCTGATGGTGGACTTCGTCGATGTTGGCGCCCGCTTCTGCGACAGTGGCCGTGATATGGGCCAGCGAGCCCGGCACGTCGCGGGCGCTGACCCGCACGCGGGCGAGCCGGCCGGCGCGCACCATGCCGCGCTCGATGATCGCCGCCAGCAGCAGCGGGTCGATGTTGCCGCCCGACAGCACCAGGCCCACGCGCTGGCCCCGGAAGCGGTCGGGATGGCGGATCAGCGCGGCCAGGCCGGCGGCGCCCGCGCCCTCGACCAGCGTCTTCTCGATCTCCAGCAGCATCAGCACCGCCTGCTCGATGTCGCCCTCGTCGACCAGCAGCAGCTCGTCGACCTCCCGGGCGATGATGTCGCGCGTCAGCACGCCGGGCGTGCCGACGGCGATGCCCTCGGCGATGGTGCTGGTCCCCTGGGGATGGTGGGTGCCCTGCACCGCGTTCACCATGGCCGGAAAGCGCGAGGTCTGGACGCCCACGATGCGGATGCCGGGCTTGCGCGCCTTGGCGGCCAGCGCCATGCCCGCGGCCAGGCCGCCGCCGCCGACCGACACCACCAGCACGTCCAGGTCGGGGACCGCGTCGAGCATCTCGAGCGCCACCGTGCCCTGGCCGGCGATGATCGCCTCGTCGTCGTAGGGGTGGACGAAGGCCAATCCCTCGCGTTCGGCCAATGCCAGCGCGTGCGCGCGGGCGGCGTCCAGCGTGTCGCCGTGCAGCACCACTTCGGCGCCGAAGCCGCGCGTGCGTTCGATCTTCACGCCCGGCGTGAAGCGCGGCATGACGATCAGGGCTCGCAGGCCCAGGCGCTGCGCGTGGTAGGCCACGCCCTGCGCGTGGTTGCCGGCCGACATGGCGATCACGCCACGGGTGCCGCCTTCGGCCAGGTCGACCAGCTTGTTACATGCGCCGCGCTCCTTGAACGAGGCGGTGAACTGCAGGTTCTCGAACTTCAGGAAGACCTGGGCGCCGACGATCTCGGACAGGGTCCGCGATTCGACGCAGGGGGTTTCTAGCAACTGCCCGTGGAGACGCAGGGCCGCGCGCTCGATGTCTTCGATTCCAACCATCGGCGCCATTGTGGACGGAATCGCAACATCCTGGTATTTCGTGTCCGCAGGCTTCCCGAAGCCAATACTCTGCGTTATGGTCGCTTCCAGATTCACACATCCCCTCGGGGGAGGTTGCCAGATGGTCAAGCGTTCCGGTGTCGATGCAGTGGCTGCGGCTTCCCGCGGCCATGCACTGCCGTCGCCCGGACTCAAGGAAGCGCCGGTGCTCGAACTCATGTGTTCGCACTTCGTGCTCACGCTCGCGGCCAAGCAGGGCCCGCGCTTCAACGTGCGCCGCGACCTCAACGGCCTGCTGTCGCTCACCGGCCGCCATCTGGTCTGGCCGCTGCCGGTGCTGCACCGGCTGCGCGAGTTCCTCGGCCGGCGTTGCGTCGGCAACGAGGTCTGGAAAGGGGTCGAGGATTTCGACGGCCGCACGCTGCTCGACCGCCACGGCGTCTGGCGCGGGCCCTACGAAGAAGGCACGCTGTTCTTCTACCTCGACGAATACGCCAAGGACCAGCCCAAGGACCTGCTGTCGGTGCTGTCGGTCACGCGCGACTGGCTCACCCATGCGCTGCGCAAGCAGTCGACCCTGGTCGAGAAGAACATCGATGCGCTGGCCGGCCTGCTGCAGCTCAACAAGGCCGAGCGCGCGCTGCTGCTCTACGGCACCCTGGCGCGCTACCAGCGCGACCTGCGTTCGCTGCTGGTCGAGTTCAAGGTCAACAACGCGCCGGAGGCCTACGCCGCGATCGCCGAGGTGGCCGGCGTCAATGCCAGCGAAGTCGGCGAGGCGCTGCGCGCGGGCTCGCGGCTGGAGCGCATCGGGCTGGTCGAGAACCTGATCTCCGAGCACAACATCACCGACCTGGCCGACCTCATGAAGGTCAGCGAGAAGCTGCCGCCGGTGCTGATGCGCGAGTACCGCGACCGCAACGAGCTGATGGCGGTGTTCACCCGCCCGTCCGCCAAGAGCAGCCTCTCGGTGCACGACTTCTCCTTCGTCGAGGACGAGGCCCGGATGCTGGTCACCCTGCTGCGGGCGGCGGTCGCGCGCAAGGAGCCCGGCGTCAACGTGCTGCTCTACGGCCCGCCCGGCACCGGCAAGACCGAACTCGCCAAGGTGGTGGCGCAGGCCGCGGGGCTGGAGCTGTTCGAGGTCGAGTATGCCGACCGCGATGGGAACTCGCTGTCGGGCCGCGACCGCTACCGTTCGCTGCAGATCGCACAGGTGTTCCTCAAGGGCAGCGAGCAGTCGGCGCTGCTGTTCGACGAGGTCGAGGACGTGTTTCCGCCGATCAGCACCGAGGCCGCCCAACTGATGGCGCGCGCCGAACAGATTCCCTCGCCGGCCAGCGGCAGCGTCAGCGGCAAGGCCTGGGTCAACCAGATCCTCGAATCGAACGCGGTGCCGACCTTGTGGGTCACCAACCGCATCGAGCAGATCGACCCGGCCTTCCGGCGCCGCTTCGCCTACCACCTCGAGCTCAAGTCGCCGCCACCCGGCGCGCGCGAGCAGCTGGTGCGCAAGACGCTCGAAGGCGTCTCGGTGTCCGAGGCCTTCACCGCCAAGCTGGCCGGGCGCAAGGGCCTGACACCGGCGCAGATCCGCACCGCGGTGCGCTTCGCCGAGCTGGCGATGACCGAGGGCGGCTCGGTCGAGAACCTGATCGAGCGCCAGCTCAAGAACGCCGATCTCGCGCTCGGCACGCCCGATGCCCTGGGCGCGCGCCGCAGCGTCACGACCTACGACCTCGACATGCTCAATGTCGAGACCCGCTTCGAGATCCCGCGCATCGTCGAGGCCCTGAAGGCCCGCGGCCACGGCACGCTGTGCTTCTATGGTGCGCCCGGCACCGGCAAGACCGCCCTGGCGGAGCACATCGCGAAGGCGATCGGCCGGCCGCTGATCATCAAGCAGGCCAGCGACCTGATGAGCAAATACGTCGGCGAGACCGAGCAGAACATGGCGGCCATGTTCAAGGAGGCCGAGGCCGAGAAGGCGGTGCTGCTGCTCGACGAGGCCGACAGCTTCCTGCAGGACCGCCGCGGAGCCCAGCGCACCTACGAGGTGACCGAAGTCAACGAGATGCTGCAGGGCATGGAGCGCTTCGACGGCATCTTCGTCTGCACCACCAACCTGCTCGACCGGCTCGACCAGGCGGCGCTGCGCCGCTTCACCTTCAAGATCAAGTTCATGCCGCTGACGGGCGAGCAGCGCGAGCGGATGTTCGTCACCGAGGCGCTGGCCGGCGATGCAGCCCGGTTGACCCATGACATCAAGCTTCGGCTCGCCAGGCTGCCGCAGTTGTGTCCGGGCGACTTCGCGGCCGTCAAGCGCCAGACCGACATCCTGTCGGTGGCCTTCTCGGCCGACGAGTTTCTCGACCAGCTCGATGCCGAGCACCGGATCAAGCCCGAAGTGCGCGAGTCGCGCGGCATCGGCTTCGTCCAGTAAGGTTGCACACAAGAAAAGCGCGACTGGCCGCGCACGAGGGGGAGCGATCGATGAGGGCTGTCCGGACTGTCCGGCGAATGGGCGCGGCGCGCCGTGTCTTGGGCGCCGCCGCGCTGGCGCTGCTGGGTCTGCTCGGCGCCTGTGGCGGGGGTGGCGGCGGCGGCGGCGGCGGCGGCGGCGGCGCCGCCGCCCTGCCGCTGGCCGCGCCGGCCGCCGTGGCCCCGGGCGACGACCCGATCGTCCCTTCGTCCAGCGTGCAGGGCCAGTGCGCGGCGCCGCGCGGCGGCATCGATCCGGACACCGGCGCATCGTTTCCCGACCAGCCCGGTTCGGCGACCACCGAGAAGCGCTGGCTGCGGGCCTGGATCGACGAAACCTACCTCTGGTATGCCGAAGTGCCCACCACGGTGGTGGCCAGCGAGTACGCGACGCCGCTCGCCTACTTCAACGTCCTCAAGACACCGCTGTCGACCCCCTCGGGCAGGCCCAAGGACCGCTACCATTTCACCGCCGACACCGCGCAATACCGGGCCCTGTCGCAAGGCGGCGTCCTGATCGGCTACGGACTCGAACTCGCCTTCCTGAGCGCCGTGCCACCGCGCGACATCCGCGTGGCCTTCACCGAGCCCGGCTCGCCGGCGGCCCAGGCGGGCTTCGATCGCGGCCTCAGGCTGGTCGAGATCGACGGCATCGACGTGGTGGCGGGCGCGGACGCGGCGGCACTCAACGCCGCGCTGTCGCCCACGCGGGTCGGCGAGACCCACAGCTTCAGGCTGCAGGCGCCCGACGGCAGCCTGCGCAGCGCGAGCCTGACGGCGGCCGCCGTCACCCGCACCTCGGTGCAGAACGTGAAGACGATCGCCACCGACAGCGGCCCGGTCGGCTACCTGCTGTTCAACGACCACACCTCGGGCGCTGAAGCGCAGCTGATCGCGGCGATCGAGCAGTTCAAGGCCGCGTCGGTCACCGACCTCGTGATCGACATGCGCTACAACGGCGGCGGCTTTCTGGACATCGCCAGCGAACTGGCCTACATGGTCGCCACGCCGGCGGCCACCCGCGGCGCGGTCTTCGAGGTGCTGCAGTTCAACAGCAAGAACCCGTTCCGGATCACGGCGGCGCAGGCCATCGTGCCCTTCCATGCGACCACGCGCGGCTTCTCGGCCTCGGCCGGCCAGCCGCTGCCGCAGCTGGGCCTGTCGCGCGTCACCGTGCTGGCGGGGCCCGACACTTGTTCGGCCAGTGAATCGGTGGTCAACGGCTTGCGCGGTATCGGGATCACGGTGAACCTGATCGGTGGCGGCACCTGTGGCAAGCCGTACGGCTTCTACCCGCAGGACAACTGCGGCACGACCTATTTCGCGATCCAGTTCCAGGGCGTGAACCAGCAGGGCTTCGGCGACTATGGCGACGGCTTCGCGCCCACCTGCACGGTGGCGGACGACTTCGGCCATGCGCTGGGCGACGCCGCCGAGAGCCGGCTCGCCGCCGCGTTGAGCTTTCGCAGCACGGGCGCCTGCCCGGCCGCGCCGCAGGCCCGGGGCGGCAGCGCGCTCGGCAAGGCGGCGGCTGCCGAAACGCCCTACCTGATCCGCTCACCCCTGCGCGAGAACCGGATCATTTCACGGCCCTAGAAGGCGGCACAGACGCGCAGCACGTCGGTGCCGTAGGCCTCGAGCTTCTTGCTGCCGATGCCGCTGATGCCCTGCAGGTCTTCGAGCGTCGCGGGCGCGCGCTCGGCGATCGCGGCCAGGGTGGCGTCGTGGAAGATCACGTAGGCCGGCAGGTTGTGCTCCTTCGCGACCTCGCCGCGCCAGGCCTTGAGCGCCGTGAAGCGGGCCTGGCCGGCGGCGTCGAGCGTGGCGGCGGCCGGCGAGGGCGCGCCGCGCGCGCTCTTTTCGCGCCGCGACTTGCGCTCGGCCGGCGAGGAGATCGATTCGCGCAGCATCACCTGGACCTCGCCCTTGAGCACGGCCCGCGAGCCGTCGGTGAGCTGCAGGGTGTTGTAGGCCTGGGCGTCGACCGAGAGCGCGCCGGTGGCGATCAGCTGGCGCAGCACGCCGCGCAGCTGCGCCTCGCTGAAGTCGTCGCCGATGCCGAAGGTGCTGACGCGCTCGTGGCCGAACTGCTTGACCTTCTCGGTGGCCTTGCCGCGCAGGATGTCCATGATGTGGCCGGCACCGAAGCTGATGCCGCTTTGCTGCTGCACCCGGTAGATGGTGGAGAGCAGCTTGCGCGCCGCATCCGTGCCATCCCACACCTGGGGCGGGGTGATGCAGTTGTCGCAATTGCCGCAGGGCGTGCTTTTTTCGCCGAAATAGCCGAGCAGCCGCACGCGCCGGCAGTCGCTGGCTTCGGCCAGCGACAGCAGCGCATCGAGCTTGCCGCGCATCACCTGCTTGAACTCCTCGCCGGCCGGGCTCTCGTCGATCATGCGGCGCTGGTTGACGACGTCCTGCAGGCCGTAGGCCATCCAGGCGTCGGCCGATGCGCCGTCGCGGCCGGCGCGGCCGGTCTCCTGGTAGTAGCCCTCGATGTTCTTCGGCATGTCGAGGTGGGCCACGAAGCGCACGTCGGGCTTGTCGATGCCCATGCCGAAGGCGATGGTGGCGACCATCACGATGCCTTCGTCGCGCAGGAAGCGGTCCTGGTGCTTCTGGCGCAACGCGGCGTCGAGCCCGGCGTGGTAGGGCAGGGCGTTGATGCCGGCGTCGACCAGGGTCTGGGCCACGTCCTCGACGCGCTTGCGCGACTGGCAATAGACCACGCCCGCGTCACCCTCGTGCTCGCGCTCGATGAAGCGCAGCAGCTGGGTGGTGGCTTCCTTTTTCTCGACGATGGTGTAGCGGATGTTCGGCCGGTCGAAGCTGGAGACGAACTGGCGCGCTTCCTCCAACTGCAGCCGCTCGACGATGTCGGCGCGCGTGAGCGCGTCGGCGGTGGCGGTGAGCGCGATCCGCGGCACGCCGGCATAGCGCTCGTGCAGCACCGTGAGCGCGCGGTACTCGGGCCGGAAGTCGTGGCCCCACTGGCTCACGCAATGGGCCTCGTCGATGGCGAACAGCGCCAGCTTGCCGCGCTCCCGGAGCGAATCGAGCTGCGACAGGAAGCGCGGCGTGTTGACCCGCTCGGGCGCCGCGTACAGCAGGGTGATCTCGCCGCGCAGCATGCGGCGCTCGACGTCCTGGGTCTGCTCCCAGTCGAGCGTGGAATTGAGGAAGGCGGCATCGACGCCGGCCTCGTGCAGGGCGCCGACCTGGTCGTGCATCAGCGCGATCAGCGGCGACACGACCACGGTCACGCCATGGCCGGCGCGCTGACGGGCGATGGCGGGGATCTGGTAGCACAGCGACTTGCCGCCGCCGGTGGGCATCAGCACCAGGGCGTCCCCGCCGGCCACGACGTGGTCGACGATCGCCTGCTGCGGGCCGCGGAACTGCGCGTAGCCGAAGATCTCGTGGAGGATCGACTGCGGATCGTCGGCGCCGGACGAAGGCGCGGAGTCGGGAGAGGCGAGGGGCAAGGCGGACACGGTTCGGCGTTGGATGAGGGCCGGCCCGCCAGCATGCGGCGGCGGGCCGGCCCTCATTGTCGCTTGGCGGCGCCTGCCGGCTGTCAGCTGCGGATGTTTTCGCGGCCGAAAACCGCCATCAGCGTGCACGCCATGGTGGCCACCAGTTTCTCGCGGCCCTCGTCCAGCGCGTAGGCATGGCCCTCGCACACCGTGACCGTGCGCCCGGGCTTGACCACGCTGCCGACCATGCGGAAGGTCTGGCCCTTGGCGGGCCCGAGCAGGTTGATCTTGTATTCGATGGTCAGCACCGCGGCGTCGGCCGGCATCAGCGTGAAGCCGGCGTAGCCGCAGGCCGAATCGAGCGCGGTCGCCACCATGCCGGCATGCAGGAAGCCGTGCTGCTGGGTCAGGCCGGCGGCCCATTCGAGTTCGATCGCCACCCGGCCGGGCGCGATCTCGCCCAGCCGGGCGCCGAGCGTGGCCATGGCGCCCTGGCGCTCGAAGCTCTGGCGCACGCGTTGCGCGTAGTCGGGGTCCGGGGGAACGAAGGTGGCAGGCATCGGGGCTGGAACTGACGTTGGCGCCAACGTGAATTATGGAGTGGCCGGCCCGTCCCGCCCTGGCACGGCGCTTGCGACCCATGGCCATGTTCGCCGCAGCTGCTCCTGTCTAGACAACTTTTGGTGCATGAAACCGCTTTCGCGCACTGCGAAGGGGCAAAGCACCACTTGCCATCGACCGGGATTCCGGGTTAACCTGTATATACAGGTGCAGCACGGGGAATGACACTCGGTGGCCCTGCTGGACGACGAATACTTTTTCCTGCGCGGCTAGCCGAAAACTTTTGAAACGCAACAGGAGAACCTGAATGGTCAAGACGGTCGGAAAAATCGCTTCGCTGGTGGCGGCTGGTGCATGCATCGCGGGCATGGCGGCGAGCGCCCATGCCGAGGACACCAAGATCACGCTGGGCATGTCGGGCTGGACCGGCTTCGCGCCGCTGACGCTGGCCGACAAGGCGGGCATCTTCAAGAAGAACGGCCTGGAGGTCGACCTGCGCATGATCCCGCAGAAGGACCGCCACCTGGCGCTGGCCTCGGGCGCGATCCAGTGCGCCGCCACCACGGTCGAGACGCACGTGGCCTGGAACGCCAACGGCGTGCCGATCGTCCAGATCTTCCAGATGGACAAGTCCTACGGCGCCGACGGCCTGGCCGTGCGCAACGACGTCAAGAGCTTCGCCGACCTGAAGGGCAAGGCGATCGGCGTCAGCGCGCCGGGCACCGCGCCGTACTTCGGCCTGGCCTGGATGCTCAACAAGAACGGCATGAGCATGAAGGACGTGAAGCTGGTCTCGCTCGAGCCGCAGCCCGCCGCCCAGGCCTTCGTGGCCGGCCAGAACGACGGCGCGATGACCTACGAGCCCTACCTCTCGACCGTGCGCGCCAACCCCGCCGCCGGCAAGATCCTGGCCACCACGCTCGACTACCCGATGGTGATGGACACGGTCGGCTGCGCCCCGACCTGGCTCAAGTCCAACGCCAAGGCCGCCCAGGCGCTGGCCAATTCGTACTTCGAGGCCCTCGACATGATCAAGACCGACCCGGCCAAGGCCAACGAGATCATGGGCGCCGCGGTCAAGCAGAGCGGCGAGCAGTTCGCCAAGTCGTCGGCCAACCTGCGCTGGTCGGACAAGGCGGCGAACCAGAAGTTCTTCGCCAACGACATCGTCCCGTTCATGAAGGACGCGCAGGTGATCCTGCTGGAGTCGGGCGTGATCCGCAAGGCGCCGGACGACCTGAACGCGACCTTCGACACCAGCTTCATCAAGTAAGCAGAGCGAGATCACCATGAGCGCGACGCCTGTCATGAACTCATCCCATCCGGTGCACGCAGCGGTGCCGGCCGCATCGACGGCGCCGCGGCGGCGCCGTGCGCTGGCGCCGCTGGAGCCCGTCGGCGCGCGGGCGCGCTGGCTGCTGGGCGTCGGCTTCTTCGTGCTCTTCGTCGCGGTCTGGGCGCTCTTCACGCTCGGCGGCTTCGTGTCGCCGACCTTCCTGGCCAGCCCGGTCACGATGGTCAAGGAAGCCGTGCTGCTCTTCACCGAGTTCAACTTCGGCCACGACATCGGCATGACCGTCTGGCGCGTGTTCGGCGGCTTCGTGCTGGCCACCGTCGTGGCGGTGCCGCTGGGCATCGCGATGGGCACCTGGAAGAGCGTCGAGGCCTTCTTCGAGCCCTTCGTCTCGTTCTGCCGCTACCTGCCGGCCTCGGCCTTCATTCCGCTCTTGATCCTCTGGGCCGGCATCGGCGAGACGCAGAAGCTGCTGGTGATCTTCATCGGCTCGGTGTTCCAGATCACGCTGATGGTGGCGGTCACGGTCGGCAGCGCGCGGCGCGACCTGGTCGAGGCCGCCTACACGCTGGGCGCCAACAGCCGCGGCATCGTGCTGCGGGTGCTGATCCCGGGCGCCGCGCCGGGCATCGCCGAGACGCTGCGCCTGGTGCTGGGCTGGGCCTGGACCTACGTGATCGTGGCCGAGCTGATCGGCTCGTCGTCGGGCATCGGCCACATGATCACCGACAGCCAGGCGTTGTTGAACACCGGCCAGATCATCTTCGGGATCATCGTCATCGGCGTCATCGGGCTCATTTCCGACTTCGCTTTCAAGGCGCTCAACCGCCGCCTCTTCGCCTGGAGCACGATCTGATGAACCAGCTTTCCATTCGCGGCGTCTCGCGCACCTTCACCGGCACGCGCGGCCAGACCACGCAGGCGCTGCTGCCGATCGACTTCGAGGTGCGCGAGAACGATTTCGTCACCATCCTCGGCCCCTCGGGCTGCGGCAAGTCCACCCTGCTGCGCATCGTCGCCGGCCTCGACTACCCGACCGAAGGCCGCGTGCTGCTCGACGGCCAGACCATCGAAGGGCCGGGCGCGGACCGCGGCGTGGTGTTCCAGAGCTACACCCTGTTCCCCTGGCTCACGATCGCGCAGAACATCCGCTTCGGCCTGCGCGAACGCGGCATGTCCGAGGCCGACCAGAAGGAGCGCAGCGATTTCTTCATTGCCAAGGTCGGCCTGCGCGGCTTCGAGAACCATTTCCCCAAGCAGCTGTCGGGCGGCATGCAGCAGCGCACCGCGATCGCGCGCGCGCTGGCCAACGACCCCAAGATGCTGCTGCTCGACGAGCCCTTCGGCGCGCTCGACAACCAGACCCGCGTGCTGATGCAGGAGCTGCTGCTCGGCATCTGGGAGTCGGCCCGCAAGACGGTGCTGTTCGTCACCCATGACATCGACGAGGCGATCTTCATGGCCAACCGCGTGGCCGTGTTCAGCGCCCGGCCCGGCCGCATCAAGACCGAGATCCCGGTCGACTTCGGCCACCCGCGCCACTACACCATCAAGACCTCGCCCGAGTTCATGGACATCAAGGCCCGGCTCACCGAAGAGATCCGCGCCGAATCGATGGCCGCCGCCGAGCATTGATCCCCAGTCCCGAGAAAGACCGAATGACCGCCGCCAGCCTCCGCAAAGTCTCCGACGCCCATCGCACCGCGCCTGGGCGCGCGGCGGCCTCGACGTCGCCCGCGCTGGCGCTGTACGAGCAGATCAAGGCCTTCATCACCCACAAGATCCAGGACGGCTCCTGGGGCGCCGGCCACCGCCTGCCGTCCGAGAGCGAGCTGGTGGCGCAGTTCGGCGTGGCGCGCATGACGGTCAACCGCGCGCTGCGCGAACTGGTCGAGCAGGGGCGCATCGTGCGGGTGGCGGGTGTCGGCAGCTTCGTCGCCGAGGACAAGCCGCAGTCGACCCTGCTGCAGATCGCCAACATCGCCAGCGAGATCCGCGACCGCGGCCACGACTACCGCTGCGAGTTCCTCGCCGCCGAGCGCATCGCGGCCGCGCCCGACGTGGCGGTCTGGCTCGACCTGCGGCCCGGCGAGTCGGTGTTCCACACGGTCTGCCTGCACATGGAAAACGAGATCCCGGTGCAGCTGGAAGACCGCTACGTCAACCCGCGCGTGGTGCCCGACTTCCTCGACCAGGATTTCTCGCTGGTGCCGCCGAGCGAATACCTGGTGCGCAACGTGCCCTTCGACCAGATCGAGCATGTGGTGGACGCCGTGCTGCCCACCCCCGAGCAGGCCGAGCGGCTGGCGATGCCGGTGACCGACCCCTGCCTGCTGCTGACGCGCCGCACCTGGACCCGCACCTTGCCGGTGACGGTGGTGCGCTGCCTGCATCCGGCCTCGCGCTACCGGCTCGGCAGCCGCTTCCGGGCCGACGGCAACCCTTCGTTCGGCTGAACCGGCGCACACCCCCTTCGCGTTCGCGCGCGCCTACTTGTATAGACAGGAGAACCCCATGAACATGCCCACCCTCGATGCCGCGACCATCGTCCTCGCGCCCGGCGCGGTCGACCTCGCCACCTTGCGCCGCGTGCATGCCGGCGGCGTGCAGCTCGCGCTCGATCCCTCGGCGCGCGCCGGCCTGCGGGCGGCCCAGGCCACGGTCCAGCGCATCGTGGCTGCCGGCGAAGTGGTCTACGGCATCAACACCGGCTTCGGCAAGCTGGCCCAGACCATCATCCCGCCCGAGCGGCTGGCCGAGCTGCAGCGCAACCTGGTGCTGTCGCACAGCGCCGGCACCGGCGAGCCGCTGGCGGCCGGCGTGGTGCGGCTGGTGCTCGCGACCAAGGCCGTGAGCCTGGCGCGCGGCCATTCGGGCGTACGGCCCGAGATCGTCGACGCGCTGCTGGCGTTGTCGAACGCCGGCCTGCTGCCGCGCATTCCATCGAAGGGCTCGGTCGGCGCCTCCGGTGACCTGGCGCCGCTGGCGCACCTGGCCTGCGTGCTGATCGGCGAGGGCGAGGTCACGGCGCCCGACGGCGAAGTCATCGGCGGCACCGACGCGCTGCGCCGTATCGGCCTCGCGCCCTTCGTGCTCGGTCCCAAGGAAGGCCTGGCGCTGCTCAACGGCACGCAGGTGTCGACCGCGCTGGCGCTGGCGGGGCTGTTCGGCGCCGAGGATGTGTTCGCGGCCGGCCTGATGGCGGGTGCGCTGTCGCTCGAGGCGATCCAGGGCTCGATCAAGCCCTTCGATGCCCGCATCCACGCCGCGCGCGGCCAGCCGGGCCAGATCGCAGTGGCGGGCGCGGTGCGCGCGCTGCTCGAAGGCAGCGAGATCCTGCCCTCGCATGCCGACTGCGGCCGGGTGCAGGACCCGTACTCGATCCGCTGCGTGCCGCAGGTGATGGGCGCCTGCCTCGACAACCTCGCCCATGCGGCGCGCGTGCTGCGCATCGAGGCCAATGCGGCCTCCGACAACCCGCTGGTGTTCGACAACGGCGACGTGATCTCGGGCGGCAACTTCCACGCCGAGCCGGTGGCTTTCGCGGCCGACATCATCGCGCTGTCGGTGGCCGAGATCGGCGCCATCTCCGAGCGCCGCATGGCGCTGCTGCTGGACAGCGGACTGTCGGGCCTGCCGCCATTCCTGGTGCGCGACGGCGGCGTCAACTCCGGCTTCATGATCGCCCAGGTCACGGCGGCGGCGCTGGCTTCGGAGAACAAGTCGCTGGCCCATCCGGCCAGCGTCGACAGCCTGCCGACTTCGGCCAACCAGGAAGACCATGTGTCGATGGCGACCTTCGCCGGCCGCCGGCTCGGCGACATGGTGGACAACACCGCGGTCGTGGTCGGCATCGAGGCGATGGCCGCCGTGCAAGGGATCGAACTGAAAAGGGGACCGAAAAGCTCGCCCTTGCTCGAAGCCGAATTCGCCGCCATCCGCGAGCGGGTTCCCTTCATCGACCAGGACATCTATTTCGCACCGACCATCGAAGCCATGCGCCAGTGGGCACGCCAGGGCCAGTGGCCCGAAGCGGTGCAGGCCATCCTCCCCAGCCACGCCTGAATCAACGATCCCGCTCATCGAAAGGACATCTCGCCATGAACGCACCCGACAAATTCCTCGCCGCCGCCACCGATCCCCGCCATGACGCGAGCCGCGTCATCCGCTCGCCGCGCGGCAGCACGCTGAACTGCAAGAGCTGGCTCACCGAAGCCGCATTCCGCATGCTGCAGAACAACCTCGACCCCGAGGTGGCCGAGCGTCCGCAGGACCTCGTGGTGTACGGCGGCATCGGCCGCGCCGCGCGCGACTGGGCCTCGTTCGACCAGATCCTCGAATCGCTCAAGCAGCTGAATGACGACGAGACCCTGCTGATCCAGTCGGGCAAGCCGGTGGGGGTGTTCAAGACCCACGAGAACGCGCCGCGGGTGCTGCTGGCCAATTCGAACCTGGTGCCCAAGTGGGCCACCTGGGAGCACTTCAGCGAGCTCGACCGCAAGGGCCTGATGATGTACGGCCAGATGACGGCCGGCAGCTGGATCTACATCGGCAGCCAGGGCATCGTGCAGGGCACCTTCGAGACCTTCGTCGAAGCCGGCCGCCAGCACTACGGCAACGACCTCGCGGGCAAGTGGATCCTGACCGCCGGCCTCGGCGGCATGGGCGGCGCGCAGCCGCTGGCCGCGACCTTGGCCGGCGCCGTGTCGCTCAACATCGAATGCCAGCAGGCCAGCATCGACTTCCGGCTGCGCACGCGCTACCTCGACAAGCAGGCCAAGGACATCGACGACGCGATCGCGCTCATCAAGCAGCACACGGCCGCGAAGGAAGCGATCTCGATCGGCCTGCTGGGCAATGCGGCAGAAATCCTGCCGGAGCTGGTGAGGCGCGCCCAGGCCGGCGGCCTCAAGCCCGACCTCGTGACCGACCAGACCTCGGCCCACGACCTCGCGAGCGGCTACCTGCCGATCGGCTGGACCCTGGCCCGATGGGAGGCCGCCAAGGCCGACGCCACGCAGCACCCGACCCTGCGCCAGGCAGCCGCCAAGTCCTGCGCCGTGCACGTGCAGGCGATGCTCGACTTCCAGGCCATGGGCATCCCGACGGTCGACTACGGCAACAACATCCGCCAGGTGGCGTTCGACGAAGGCGTCAAGAACGCCTTCGACTTCCCGGGCTTCGTGCCGGCCTACATCCGGCCGCTGTTCTGCGAAGGCAAGGGCCCGTTCCGCTGGGTCGCGCTCTCGGGCGACCCGGAAGACATCTACAAGACCGACGCCAAGATCAAGGAACTGTTCCCGGACAACAAGCACACCCACCGCTGGCTCGACATGGCGCGCGAGCGCATCGCCTTCCAGGGGCTGCCGGCGCGCATCTGCTGGCTCGGCCTGGGCGAGCGGCACCTGGCCGGCCTGGCCTTCAACGAAATGGTCAAGTCGGGCGAACTCAAGGGCCCGATCGTGATCGGCCGCGACCACCTCGACACCGGCTCGGTCGCCAGCCCGAACCGCGAGACCGAGAGCATGAAGGACGGCAGCGATGCGGTCTCCGACTGGCCGCTGCTCAACGCGCTGCTCAACACAGCGGGCGGCGCGACCTGGGTCAGCCTGCACCATGGCGGCGGCGTCGGCATGGGCTATTCGCAGCACTCGGGTGTGGTGATCGTCTGCGACGGCACCGAGGCCGCCGCCAAGCGCATCGAGCGCGTGCTGTGGAACGACCCGGCCACCGGCGTCATGCGCCATGCCGATGCCGGCTACGACATCGCGGTCGCGACCGCGAAGAAGCAGGGGCTCAACCTGCCGATGGTCAAGTAGCCAGGCCGGCCGTGCGCATCCATCGCTTCGACACCGCTGCGCTGGCCGCCACGCCGTGGAAGAACGGCGGCGGGACCACGCGCGAGATCGCCGCCTGGCCCGAGGGCGCCGGCATCGACGGCTTCGACTGGCGGGTGAGCATCGCGACCATCGACCAGGCGGGGCCGTTTTCCTCCTTTGCCGGCGTCGACCGCGTGATCATGCTGCTCGACGGCAGCGGCGTGCGGCTGCGCTCGGGCGACGGCCGGATCGACCACCGGCTCGATCGGCCCCATGCGCCCTTCGCCTTTGCAGGCGACGTGGCGCTCGATTGCGAACTGCTCGGCGGCACCTCGACAGACTTCAACGTGATGACGCGGCGCGGCCGCCTGCGCGCCGAAGTGCGCGTGCTGGCCGGCGACAGCCCGGTCGGGGCGGCACCGGCCGGCCTGCTGCTCGCGCTGCGCGGCCGATGGCAGCTGCAGGGCGACGACACGACCACCCTCGAACCCGGCGCGGGACTCTGGTGGGCCCAGGGCCCGGCCGGATGGCACGCGACCCCCCTCGATGCCGAGGCCGCGCTGGTCGCGGTCCGCTTCGAGGCGCTCACTCCTTCCACCTGAACACCATGACTCATTCCGCGTCTCTTTCCGCCGACGGTGTCTGGGAGCGGCTGCGGCTCGCGCCCGGGGCGCTGGCCGACGACCGCGCGCTGGCTGCCGATGCGGCGATCGTCGTCCTCGACGGCCGGATCGAATGGATCGGCGAACGTGCGTCGCTGCCCGCCCAGCATGCCGGCCTGCGGCGCTTCGATGGCGGCGGCGCGCTCGTCACGCCGGGCCTGGTCGACTGCCACACCCACCTGGTCTACGGCGGGCAGCGCGCCAACGAATTCGCGCTGCGGCTGGCCGGCGCCAGCTACGAAGAGGTCGCGAAGGCCGGCGGCGGCATCGTGTCGTCGGTGCGCGCCACGCGCGAGGCCGATGAAGACCTGCTGTTCGCCCAGGCCGCGGCGCGGCTCGAACAACTGCTGGCCGACGGCGTCTGCGCGATCGAGATCAAGTCGGGCTACGGCCTCGCGCTCGACCACGAACGCAAGCAGCTGCGTGTCGCGCGGCGGCTGGCCGGGGCCTACGGCGTGACGGTGCGCACCACCTTTCTCGGCGCCCATGCGCTGCCGCCCGAATACGCGGGGCGCAGCGGCGACTACATCGACCTCGTCTGCCGCGAGATGCTGCCGGCGCTGGCGGCCGAAGGGCTGGTCGATGCGGTCGACGTCTTCTGCGAGCGCATCGCCTTCTCGCTGGCCGAGACCGAGCGCGTGTTCCAGGCCGCGCAGGCGCTGGGCCTGCCGGTCAAGCTGCATGCCGAGCAGCTGTCGGACATGGGCGGGGCCGCGCTGGCGGCGCGCTACGGTGCGCTGTCCTGCGACCACATCGAGCACCTGTCGGCCGAAGGCATCGAAGCGATGCGCGCGGCCGGCACGGTCGCCGTGCTGCTGCCCGGCGCCTACTACACGCTGCGCGACACCCATCTGCCACCGATCGAGGCGCTGCGCGCCGCGGGCGTGCCGATGGCCGTCTCGACCGACCACAACCCCGGCACCTCGCCGGCACTGAGCCTGCTGCTGATGGTGAACATGGCCTGCACCCTGTTCCGCCTCACCGTGCCCGAGGCGCTGGCCGGCGTGACCCGCCATGCGGCCCGCGCGCTGGGCCTGCAGCACACGCACGGCGCCTTGCACGTCGGCCAGCCGGCCAACTTCGTGCTGTGGAACGTCGAGGACGCGGCCGAGCTCGCGTACTGGTTCGGCCAGCGCCCGCTGCGCACCGCGGTGCGGCAGGGCCGGATCGCCGCGGGGGTGGCCGCATGACGCGCACCCTGTTCGCGGCCGATGCGCTGCTGCCGACCGGATGGGCGAAGAACGTGCTGCTGGCATGGGACGACAGCGGCCGGCTGACGCAGGTGCAAGCCGATGCGGCACGGCCATCCGGGGCCACCACGGTGCACGGCCCGCTGATCCCCGGCATGCCGAACCTGCACTCGCACGCCTTCCAGCGCGCCTTCGCCGGCCTCACCGAGCACCGCGCCGAGCAGCAGGACAGCTTCTGGAGCTGGCGCACGCTGATGTACCGCTTCGCCGCCCGCCTCGGGCCCGAGCCGATGGAAGCCATCGCGACCTGGCTCTATGCCGAGATGCTCGAAGCCGGCTACACCGGCGTCTGCGAGTTCCAGTACGTGCACCACGACGGCGACGGCCGCCCCTATGCCGACGACGCCACGCTGAGCCTGGCGCTGCTGCGCGCGGCGCAGCGCACCGGCATCGGCTTCACCTTGCTGCCCGTGCTCTACCAGACCAGCGGGTTCGGCGGCCAGCCGCCGAACCCGGGCCAGCACCGCTTCATCCGCTCGACCGACTCGATGCTGGGCCTGCTCGAAGCGCTCAAGCCGGCCTGCGATGCGCAGGGCGCACGCCTGGGCCTGGCGCCGCATTCGCTGCGCGCGGTGCCGCCCGATGCCTTGCGCGCCGCGCTCGCCGGCCTCGATGCGCTCGACGCCTCGGCGCCGATCCACATCCACATCGCGGAGCAGACGCAGGAGGTCGACGACTGCGTCGCCTGGAGCGGCCAGCGGCCCGTCGCCTGGCTGCTCGACCATGCGCCGGTCGATGCGCGCTGGTGCCTGGTGCATGCCACGCACATGGACGCGCAGGAGTACCGGCGCGCGGCCATGAGCGGCGCAGTCGCCGGCCTGTGCCCCACGACCGAGGCCAACCTCGGCGACGGCCTCTTCGACTTCGCGGCCTGGCGCAGCCATGGCGGCGCCTGGGGCGTGGGCTCGGACAGCCATGCCTGCGTCAACGCGGCCGAGGAGCTGATGCTGCTCGAATACAGCCAGCGCCTGGCCACGCGCCAGCGCAATGTCGGCGCCGATGCGGCGCAGCCGCAGGTCGCGACCGCGCTCACGCTGGCGGCCTTGCGCGGCGGCGCGCGGGCCGCGGGCCGCGCGATCGGCGGCCTGGCGCCGGGCCAGCAGGCGGACTTCGTGGTGCTCGATGCCGCGCACATCGCGCTGCAGGGCCTCGCCGCGCCCGACATGCTCTCGGCCCATGTCTTCGCGAGCCACCGCACCTCGGCGATCGATGCCGTGTGGGTCGCCGGCCAGCCGCGTGTCGCCGCCGGCCGGCATGCCCTGCACGACCAGGCCGCGGCCGCTTTCGTCGCCGCGCGCAGCCAACTTCTGAAGGATTGAGACCCATGCGCTTCATCACCACCGAGCCGCCGTTCCGCTTCCGTGCCGGCCGGCGCCCCCTGCTGATCTCGATGCCGCATGTCGGCACCCACGTGCCGCCCGAGCTCGCGGCGCGCCTCACCGACGAGGCGCGGCAGGTACCCGACACCGACTGGCATCTGGAACGCCTCTACGACTTCGCGGACGAACTCGGCGCCTCGGTGCTGGTCGCCACGCACTCGCGCTACGTGGTCGACCTGAACCGCCCGCCCGATGGCGCCAGCCTCTATCCGGGCCAGAGCGTCACCGGCCTGTGCCCGGTCGACACATTCGACGACACGCCGCTCTATGCGGCCGGCGATGTGCCCGGCGAGGCCGAGATCGCCGCGCGCCGCGAGGCCGTCTGGCAGCCGTACCACCGCCAGCTCGCGGCCGAACTGGCCCGCCTCAAGGCCGAGCACGGCATCGCCGCGCTGTGGGACGCGCACTCGATCCGCTCGGTGCTGCCGCGCTTCTTCGACGGCAGGCTGCCCGACCTGAACCTCGGCACCGCCAACGGCGCGAGCTGCGACCCGGCGCTGGCGCAGCGGCTGAAGCAGATCGCCGGCGAGGCGAGCGGCTTCAGCGCGGTGCTCAACGGCCGCTTCACGGGCGGCTACATCACGCGCCACCACGGCCAGCCGGGGCAGGGCGTGCACGCGGTGCAGCTCGAGATGACGCAGTGCAGCTACATGCAGGAAGCCCTGCCCTTCGACTACCTGCCCGAGGTGGCGCAGCGCGTGCAGCCGCATGTGCGGCGGCTGCTCGTAGCCGTGCTGGACTTCGTCGAACACAAGCAAGACCGATGAGCACGTCCGCCATCCACGCGCTCGCGCGCCCCGAGGTGCCTGCGCTGCCCGCCTACAACGCCGGCCCGTCGTCGCAGGCGGTGCGCGCGCGCTACGGGGTCAGCGAGATCGCGCGGCTGGCCAGCAACGAGAACCCCTTCGGCGCCAGTCCCGCGGTGGCGCGCGCGCTGGTCGACCTGGCGCTGCAGGTCGGCATCTACCCCGATGCGAACTGCAGCGCGCTGCGCGCCGCGATCGCGCAAGGCAGCGGCGCCCGGGCCGAGCAGGTGGTGATCGGCAACGGCTCCGAGGACATCCTCCAGATGCTGTGCCAGGCCTTCCTGTCGCCCGGCGACCGGGTGCTCACGCAGCGGCCCGCCTTCGGCCTGCACGAGATCTACCCGCGCATGATGGGCGCGCAGGTCGAAGCGCTGGCGTTGACGCCCGCGCTGGGCTTCGACATCGAGGCCTGGTGCGAGGCCCTGGCGCGCGGCCCGAAGCTGGTGATGCTGGCGAACCCGTCGAATCCGGTGGGCTGCATGTTCGATGCGGGCGCGTTCGACCGGCTGCTCGCCGCCATGCCGCCGGCCACGCTGCTGGTGCTCGACGAGGCCTACTACGAATACGCGCGGACCGCGCCCGGCTTTCCCGACGCGCTGGCCGCGCTGCGCGCGCAGCAGCGGCCCTGGATCGTGTTGCGCACCTTTTCCAAGGCCTGGGGGCTGGCGGGCCTGCGGGTCGGCTACGGCATCGCGTCGGATGCCGCGCTGGTCCAGCTGCTGGACCGGGTGCGCACGCCCTTCAACGTCAACCTGGCGGCGCAGGCCGCCGCGCTGGCCGCCTGGGGCGACGAGGCCTTCATGGTCCATGCGGTCGCCGAGACGGTGAAGCGGCGCGACGCGATGGCCCGGGCGCTGCGTGCGATGGCCTGGCCGGGCCTGCGCGTCGCGCCTTCGGCGGCCAATTTCCTGTTCATCGACCTGGCGCGTCCGAACGGCCCGGTCAATGAAGCGCTGCTGGCGCGCGGCATCATCGTCAAGCCGTGGAAGGAGTCCGGCTTCGAGACCTTCATCCGGGTCTCGATCGGCACGCCGGAAGAGAACGCGCGCTTCCTCGGCGCCCTGGCCGAGATCGCCGGCGCGCCGGCCTGACAAGACCCGCCGCCGCGGCGGGTGCGGCGGTGCTTCCTACAATCGGGTCATGAAGCCCGTCGTCTATACCCGCGCCCAGCAACTCCCTGCCATCCTGGCCCAACGCATCGCCATCCTCGATGGCGCCATGGGCACCATGATCCAGCGCTTCAGGCTGACCGAGGCGCAGTACCGCGGCGAGCGCTTCAAGGACTTCCCGCGCGACGTCAAGGGCAACAACGAACTGCTCTCGCTGACCCGGCCCGACGTCATCCGCGACATCCACGAGGGCTATCTCGCGGCCGGCGCCGACCTGATCGAGACCAACACCTTCGGCGCCACCCGGATCGCGCAGGAGGACTACAAGATGGCCGACCTCGCGCGCGAGATGAATCTCGAATCCGCCAAGCTCGCACGCGCCGCCTGCGACAAGTTCAGCACGCCCGACAAGCCCCGCTTCGTCGCCGGCGCCCTCGGCCCGACGCCCAAGACCGCCAGCATCAGCCCCGACGTCAACGACCCCGGTGCGCGCAACGTGAACTTCGAGGAGCTGCGGGCTTCCTACTACGAGCAGGTCGAGGCCCTGGTCGAAGGCGGCTCCGACGTGCTGCTGGTCGAGACCATCTTCGACACGCTGAACGCCAAGGCGGCGCTGTTCGCCGTCGACGAGTACTTCGAGGCCAGCGGCGAGCGGCTGCCGCTGATCATCAGCGGCACCGTGACCGACGCCTCCGGCCGAATCCTGAGCGGCCAGACCGTCACCGCCTTCTGGCACAGCGTGCGCCATGCACGGCCGCTGGCCATCGGCCTCAATTGCGCGCTGGGCGCCGCGCTGATGCGGCCCTACATCCAGGAGCTGGCGCGCGTCGCCGACGACACCTTCATCAGCTGCTACCCCAACGCCGGCCTGCCCAACCCGATGAGCGAGACCGGCTTCGACGAGACCCCCGACGTCACTTCGCGCCTGCTGCACGAGTTCGCGGCCGAGGGGCTGGTCAACATCGTCGGCGGCTGCTGCGGCACCACGCCGGAGCACATCGCGGCCATCGGCCAGGCGGTGGCACCGCTGGCCGGCCGCAGCCTGCACCGCACCGCCTTCTACAGCGAAGCCGCCTGAGCTCGCCGCGCCCGGCGCATGTGAAGCCGGGATGAAGAAGGTCTCCAGACGTTCCGCGTGTGCGCGGAGACGCGCGCTGCGGCGTTCTGGATGAAGGCCGTGGCTGATTGACATCGGGCGCAAGCCCTCTCTACCCTGGACACGCAAAGGAAATCTTCATGAACAACAAGGCAATGCGATGGTTCGGCCTGGCCACCATCGCGCTGGCGGTGCCGCTGGCCGTGTCGGCCCAGCAGGCATTCACCCGCGGGCCGGTCAACCTGCGCGCCGGTCCCGGCGATACCTACCCGCTGGTGGCCACGCTCGGGCCCGGTCAGTCGCTGCAGGTGATGGGCTGCACCGCCGGCTACGGCTGGTGCGACGTGGTGCTGCCGGACGGCCTGCGCGGCTGGTCCTATGCGGCCAGCCTCGAATACGCCTACCAGGAGCAGCGCGTCCCGCTGGCGACCTATGGCGCGGTCATCGGCGTGCCGCTCGTGACCTTCGCCATCGGCAGCTACTGGTCCAACTACTACCGCGACCGCCCCTGGTACAACCAGCCGCGCTGGTGGGGCGGCCGGCCGCCGCCGCCGCCGGCGCCCGGCTGGCGCCCACCGCCGCCGCCGGTGCCGGGCTGGCGTCCCAATCCTTGGCCGGGCTATGCGCCGCATCCGCCGGGCTTCCGGCCGCCGTCGTCGCCTGGCTTCGGTCCGCCGCCATCGCCTGGGTTCCGGCCGCCGCCGGCTCCCGGCTTCCGGCCTCCGCCGTCCCAGGGCGTGCGGCCGCCGCATGGCGGCGGTCCACGTCCGCCCGATGCACGTCCGCCCGGGCCGGGCTTCCAGACCGGCGGCAGGCCGCCGGGGGGTGGATACGGTGACGGCGGCCATCGCGGCGGACGCGGCGATGGGGGCGGCAACGGCGGCGGCCATGGGGGTGGTCGCGGAGGTGGCCATGGGGGCGGCAATGGCGGCGGCCACGGTGGCGGCCAGGGCGGGGGGCACGGAGGTGGAGGTGGCGGTCACGGCGGCGGTCACGGCGGTGGAGGCGGCGGCCGCGGTGGCTAGCTGACTGCCGGCCTCAGTCCTTCTTGCGGGCGATCAGCGCCACGAAGCGCTGCGCCCCCAGGCCTAGCGGCCGCTCGCGCGACCACACCACGTCGACCCACAGGTCGAGCCCGTTCGACAGGTTCTCGAACGGAATCTCGACCAGTGCGCCTGCCGCCACGTGCGGCCGCGCGAAATTGCGCGGCAGCCAGCCCCAGCCCAGGCCGGCGGTGATCAGGCTCAGCGCGGCCAGCGCGTTGTCGGTGCGCCAGACATGGCGCGCGAAGACGAAGCGCGGGTCGCTGGTGGCGAGGTCGCGGCCGGCGACCACGATCTGCCGCGTGGTCGTCAGGTGCTCTTCGCGCAGCCGGCCGCCGGCCGCGGCCAGCACCGGATGGTCGGGCGCCATCACGGCCACCATGGTGTCGCTGGCCACCTCCTGGAAACCCTCCCGGCCGTCGAGGCTGGGGCGCTCGAACACCAGGGCCAGCTGGGCCCGGCCGCTGTGCAGGAGGGCCAGCGCATCGGCCTGCGGCGCGGCCAGCACCTCGACTTCCAGCAGCGGGTATTCGGCCGCCAGGGCGGCCAGCGGTCCGCTCCAGGGCGCGGCCAGCAGCTCGGGCGCGATGGCCAGCGTGAGCCGGTTCTCCAGCCCCTGCGTCAGCGCCAGCGCCTGCACCTGAAGCTGCTTGAGCTGCGCCGCCAGCAGGCGCGCCTGCGGCTCCAGCGATCGGGCCGATGCGGTCGGCTGCGGCTCGCGGCCGCTGCGGTCGAACAGGCTGAGGTCGAGTTCGGCTTCGAGGCTGGCGATCGCCATGCTGACCGCCGAGGGCACCCGGCCCAGCGCCCGGGCGGCCGCCGAGAAGGAGCCATGGTCGACCACCGCGAGAAACACCGCCACGTTGTCGCTGGAAAAACCCATGGTCACCCCAATCTATCAATATATCTGAAAGAAGATGACTTTATATATCAGACGAACAAACATAAAGTCCTCTTCAACGCCAACCAACAAAGGATCGATTTCATGCAAGGGCTCAAGCGCCGCGTCGTCTACATCAGCCTCTACGAGGGCATCGCCATCGTGGCGGCCAGCGCGGGCCTGGCGCTGATGTCGGGCCAGGGCCTGGGCCATTCGGGCGTGCTGGCGGTAATCGCGTCGGTCATCGCCGTGCTCTGGAACCTGACGTTCAATGCCTTGTTCGAGCGCTGGGAGTCCGGCCAGGCGGTGCGCGGGCGCAGCGTGCGCCGCCGGATCGCCCACGCCATCGGCTTCGAGGGCGGCCTGGTGGCCTTCCTGGTGCCGATGTTCGCCTGGTGGCTGGACGTCAGCCTCTGGGAGGCGCTGGTGATGGACCTCGGGCTGGTGGTTTTCTTCCTGGTCTACACCTTCGTCTTCAACTGGGCCTTCGACGCCATCTTCGGCTTGCCGGCATCGGCCGCCGGCGCCGCCCAGCCGGCGTAAAATCCCCGGCTCCCAAGGAGCGTTGCAGCGCCGCCGTCAGCCCGGACGGCCGCGTCAGGCTTGGGCTTCCAGTCCCTGGAGTGCAACGACGCTCGCCTGACCCCAACGTCCTGCAGGTGAGCCCATGCCAACCGATTCTTCCGCATCCCAGATTCCGCCCCCGATGAAGCTGTCCGGCCTCGAGCCGGTGCAGATCGGCGAGGGCGCGCTGTTCGTCAACATCGGCGAGCGCACCAACGTCACCGGCTCCAAGGCCTTCGCGCGGATGATCCTCAACGGCCAGTTCGAGGAAGCGCTGGCGGTGGCGCGCCAGCAGGTCGAGAACGGCGCCCAGGTCATCGACATCAACATGGACGAGGCCATGCTCGACAGCAAGGCCGCGATGGTGCGCTTCCTGAACCTGATCGCCAGCGAGCCCGACATCGCCCGCGTGCCGATCATGGTCGACAGCTCGAAGTGGGAGGTGATCGAGGCCGGCCTGCGCTGCATCCAGGGCAAGGGCATCGTCAACTCGATCAGCATGAAGGAGGGCGAGGACCAGTTCCGCCACCAGGCCCGGCTGCTGCGCCGCTACGGCGCGGCGGCGGTGGTGATGGCCTTCGACGAGAAGGGCCAGGCCGACACCTACGAGCGCAAGATCGAGATCTGCGAGCGGGCCTACCGCATCCTGGTCGACGAGATCGGCTTTCCGCCCGAGGACATCATCTTCGACCCGAACATCTTCGCGATCGCCACCGGCATCGAGGAGCACAACAACTACGCGGTCGACTTCATCAACGCGGTGCGCTGGATCAAGCAGAACCTGCCCGGCGCCAAGGTGTCGGGCGGCGTCTCGAACGTGAGCTTCAGCTTCCGCGGCAACGACCCCGTGCGGGAAGCCATCCATACCGTGTTCCTGTACCACGCGATCCAGGCCGGCATGGACATGGGCATCGTCAACGCCGGCATGGTCGGCGTCTATGACGACCTCGAGGCCGAGCTGCGCGAGCGGGTCGAGGACGTGGTGCTGAATCGCCGCCCCGACGCCGGCGAACGGCTGGTCGAAGTGGCCGAGACCGCCAAGAGCGGCGCCAAGGACGAGAGCAAGAAGCTCGAATGGCGCGGCACACCCGAGCAGCCGGTGCACGTCAACCAGCGCCTGTCGCACGCCATGGTGCACGGCATCACCGACTTCATCGTCGAGGACACCGAGGAGGCCTACCAGCAGATCCTGGCGACCGGGGGGCGTCCGCTGCACGTGATCGAAGGCCCGCTGATGGCCGGCATGAACATCGTCGGCGACCTGTTCGGCCAGGGCAAGATGTTCCTGCCGCAGGTGGTGAAGTCGGCGCGGGTGATGAAGTCCGCGGTGGCGCATCTCATTCCCTACATCGAGGAAGAAAAGCGCCAGGACGAGGCCGCCGGCCGCGACGTCCGGACCAAGGGCAAGATCGTCATCGCGACGGTCAAGGGCGACGTCCACGACATCGGCAAGAACATCGTCACGGTCGTGCTCCAGTGCAACAACTTCGAGGTCGTGAACATGGGCGTGATGGTGCCCTGCCACGAGATCCTGGCGCGCGCGAAGGTCGAGGGCGCCGACATCGTCGGGCTCTCGGGCCTGATCACGCCCAGCCTCGAGGAGATGCAGTACGTCGCTGGCGAGATGCAGAAGGACGAGCATTTCCGCATCAAGAAGATCCCGCTGATGATCGGCGGCGCCACCACCAGCCGGGTCCACACGGCCGTGAAGATCGCGCCCCACTACGAAGGCCCGGTGGTCTACGTGCCCGACGCTTCGCGCAGCGTGAGCGTGGCGCAGTCGCTGCTGTCGGACCAGGCGGCGAACTACATCGACGAGCTCAACGCCGACTACGACAAGGTGCGCCACCAGCACGCCAACAAGAAGCAGGTGGCGCTGTGGCCGCTGGCCAAGGCGCGCGCCAACAAGACGCCGGTCGACTGGGCCGGCTATGTGCCGCCGGTGCCGAAGTTCATCGGACGGCGCGTGTTCCGCAACTTCGACCTGACCGAACTCGCCAAGTACATCGACTGGGGGCCCTTCTTCCAGACCTGGGACCTGGCCGGGCCGTTCCCCGCCATCCTGAAGGACGAGGTGGTCGGCACCGAGGCGGTGCGGGTCTACGCCGACGGCCAGCGCATGCTCAAGCGCCTGATCGAAGGCCGCTGGCTCACGGCCAGCGGCGTGATCGGCTTCTGGCCCGCCAACACCGAGCGCGACGACGACATCGTGCTCTACACCGACGAGTCGCGCAGCGAGCCCGCGCTCACCTGGTGGGGCATGCGCCAGCAGGCCGAGAAACAGGTGATCGAGGGCGTGACGCGCCCGAGCCGCTGCCTGGCCGACTTCGTGGCGCCGCGCGAGAGCGGGCTCAAGGACTACGTGGGCATGTTCGCGGTCACCGCGGGCATCGGCATCGAGAAGAAGGAGAAGTACTTCATCGACGACCTCGACGACTATTCGGCGATCATGCTGAAGTCGCTGGCCGACCGGCTGGCCGAGGCCTTCGCCGAGGCGATGCACCACCGCGTGCGCACCGACCTGTGGGGCTACGCGCCCGACGAGACGCTCAGCAACGTCGACATGATCGACGAGAAGTACCGCGGCATCCGGCCCGCGCCCGGCTATCCTGCCTGCCCCGACCACAGCGTCAAGGGCCCGATGTTCGAGCTGCTGAACTGCGCCGAGATCGGCATGAGCGTGACCGAAAGCCTCGCCATGATGCCGGCCGCCAGCGTCAGCGGCTTCTACCTGAGCCACCCCGATTCGACCTACTTCAACGTCGGCAAGATCGGCCACGACCAGCTGCAGGACCAGGCGGCGCGACGCCACCAGAGCGAGGCCGAGCTGGAGCGCCTGCTGGCGCCGAACCTGTGATGCGCCAAGCCGTCGCGAGAACGACCGGCGAGCGGGAGTTCCTATTCAAAAGCTGATGTTCGGGGCCGCCCACTATGCGGCGATGGCGGTCTTCGCGGTGGCCTGCTGGGGGCTCGGGCGCGCGCTGCTGGCGCGCATCGGCGCGCCCGGGCGGCGCGACGCCGCGCTCGAAGCCGCGATGACGGCCGCGGCCGGGCTCGGGCTCTGTGTCTGCGTCTTCCAGGCCATCGCCATCGCCGGGCTGTTCGGCCGCGGCGCCGTCCTCGGCACGGTGGCGCTCGGCCTGCTGGCGGCCGTGCTGCAATGGCCGGCCTGGCGGCGCGAGCGCGGCCCGCGCGGGCCGTCCGAGCCCTTCGGCTTCGTCGAGAAACTGGCGCTCGTGGCCCTGGTACTGACCGCGCTGCCGGCCCTGGTCGAGCCGCTGGCGCCGCCGGCGGCCTTCGACGAACTGATGTACCACCTGCCCTATGCGCGCGAAGTGGCGCAGAGCGGGCGGCTCGGCGTCCACGAGTGGCTGCGCTATCCCTGGTTTCCGTACAACTACAACCTGATCCATGCCGGCGCGCTGGCGGTCGGCGACGATGTCCTGCCGCACCTGCTGAGCGCCCTGGCGGGCTGGCTGTCGGTGGCGATGGTCTACCGGCTGGGCGTGCAGCATGCGAGCCGGCTGACCGGACTGGCCGCGGCCGCGATCTGGCTCGGCATCGGCGACTACGAAAGCGCGCTGATCGACATCAGCGTCGCCCTCTTCGTGCTGGCCGCCTGCACCGCCCTGTGGTGGTGGCGCGAGTCCGACGATCCGGCGCGCGGGCCGCGCTGGCTGGCGCTGGCGGCCTTCTTCCTCGGCGTCGCAGCGGGCTCCAAGTACCAGGCCCTCACCGTGCTGCCGCTGGTGGCCGTGTTCGTGGTCCGGCGCGAGCGCCGGCTCCGGGTCTGGGGCCTGGCGCTGGTGTGCTTCCTGGTCCCCTGCATCTACTGGTATGCGCGCAACGCGGTACTGACGGGCGACCCGTTCAATCCGATCGGCGCGCGCCTGTTCGGCTTCACCAACTGGAACGCGGCCGATTACAAGAACCAGTTCGACGACGTGCGCGCCCATGCCGCGTGGCCGAACGGCTTCCTGTGGGGCGTGCTGTTCGCGCCGCTGGCGCTGGCATGGAAGCGGTCGCCGGCGGTGCGCGCGGCGGCCGTGTTCAGCCTCTACTCGCTGGGTGTCTGGGCCTTGACCTCGCGCTATCCGCGCTACCTGGCGGCCTCGGTGCCGCTGATCGCGCTGGTGTCGGTGGTCGGCTGGCAGGCGCTGCTGGCCCGCCTGGCCGACGCGCTGCGGCGCGCGCTGCCCGCCTGGAACGCCCGCGGCCTGCTCGACCGCGCCGGCCGCTGGCTCGGCGTGCTGCTGCTGGCGGTGGGCGTCGGCGGCTCGTTCTACATGACGCGGCGCAGCGTGGCGGCGATCGCGACCACGCCGGCCGAGCGCACTGCCTTCCTCGACGCCCACGTGCCCGGCTACGAGGTCATGAACTACCTGCGCCAACACGCGACCGGGCGGGTCTACCAGGTCGCGCTCAGCGAAGCCACCTACTATGGGCCGGCGCCGGTCTGGGGTGATGCGATCGGGCCCTGGCGCTATGCCGACTTCATCGTGCTGCCGCCGGCCGAATTCGCGCGCAAGCTGCGCGGCCTGGGCTTCGAGGCCATCGCGGTCGGCGCCAGCGCCGCCCCGATGCTCGCCGCCCAGCCCGGCTTCCTTGACCATTTCGCCTTGATGTACGACAAAGCCGGTGCCAGGGCCTACCGCATCCTGCCTGCCAAGAATGACTGAACCTTCCGACCCGCGCCCGCTGCGCATCGCCGCCGTGATCCCGTGCTTCAACGAGGCGCTGGCCATCGCGCAGGTGGTGGCGGAGTTCCAGGCTGCCCTGCCCGAGGCCGAGATCCATGTCTTCGACAACAACTCGACCGACGACACCGCGGCCGTGGCCCGGGCCGCCGGCGCGAACGTGACGCACGTGCCGCTGCGCGGCAAGGGCAATGTGGCGCGGCGGATGTTCGCGGACGTCGAGGCCGACATCTACGTGATGGTCGACGGCGACGCCACCTACGACGTCGGCCAGGTGCGCCGGCTGATCGCGCTGATGGTCGAAGGCAACCTCGACATGGTGGTCGGCTCGCGGGTCGACGACGGCGCCGACATGCAGACCTACCGGCGTGGCCACCGCTTCGGCAACGCCTTGCTGACCGGCGCGGTGGCGAGCCTCTTCGACGGTCGGATGACCGACATGCTGTCGGGCTATCGGGTCTTTTCCAGGCGCTACGCGAAGTCCTTCCCGGCGCTGTCCAGGGGCTTCGAGATCGAGACCGAGCTGACCGTCCACGCCCTCGAACTGCGCATGCCCTACGCCGAAATCCCGGTGCCCTACCGCTCGCGGCCCGAAGGCTCCGAGAGCAAGCTGTCGACCTACCGCGACGGCTGGCGCATCCTCAAGACGATCTGCAAGCTGTTCGTGAGCGAGCGGCCGCTGCAATTCTTCTCCGGCGCCGCGGGCCTGCTGGTGCTGCTGTCTCTGATCCTCGCGGAGCCGCTGGTCTCCACCTACCTCAACACGGGCCTGGTGCCGCGGCAGCCGACCGCGGTGCTGGTCACCGGGATGATGCTGATGGCGATGCTGGCCTTCGTCTGCGGCGTGGTGCTGCACACCGTGACCATCGGCCGGCGCGAGGCCAAGCGGCTGTGCTACCTGGGGATCCCCGGCGTCCGGTCCGCCGCCGGCCGGCCATGAGGCTCGGGCGGGAGTTCCTGTCGTTCGCGGTCGTCGGCACGATCGGCTTCGTCGTCGACCTCGGCGTGCTCTACGTGGTGGCGCCGGCGCTCGGCTGGTATGGCGGGCGCGGGCTGTCCTTCCTCGCCGCCGCCACCGTCACCTGGGCGCTGAACCGGCGCTTCACCTTCGCCGGCAGGCACTCGGGCGCGTCGATCGCGGGCGAGTACCTGCGCTACCTGCTGACGATGATGGCGGGTGCGCTGGTCAACTACGGGGCGTACGTGCTGACCTTGCACTGGCTGGGCGGGCCGCTGGCCCCGGCGCTCGGCGTGGCGCTCGGCAGCTGCGCTGGGTTGGCCGTCAATTTCGTGACGGCGCGATTTCTGGTGTTCAAGGGCGCGACCAAGGCGGGTTGAGACATGGCCGAATCCGGCTCAGGGTCTCAATCCGAGGATGACTGTCAGCGGGTCGGTCGGGCTCTCTGCGAATCCGTGCTTCAAGTAGAAGGCCTTGGCCTTGTCGTCGATGGCGTGACAGAGCATGGCACGCACGCCAATGAGTTCAGCCGCTTGCACTGAACGCATCACCGCATCCTTGAGCAGCGCCGTGCCCAGCCCTCGACCGGCCCAGTCGGTATGCACAGCCAACCGTCCGAGCACGATCACCGGCAAAGGATCGGGCATGTTCCGACGCAGCTTGCTGGGTGAGGCCTGGAGTTCGACGGACCCGGCCGCCAGCGCATAGAAGCCCACGACGCGTTGATCCGGTGCGCAGACCACGTAGGTCCTCGATGCCCCGCCGACGGCGTTGGCGAGAGCGCGCCTTGCGAGCCAACTGGACAGAGCGGGATGTCTGCAGACGAATTGCGATGTCTCGTGCGCTGCGGTCAGGGGCGTGGGTGCGCCCAACGCGCCGGGGTTCACTTGTCCCAAGGCGCGCGCGTTGCCAGCAAGCGCTGAATGGCGCCATTGTTCGACAGCGGCGCCGACATCAGGGCTTCGAAGGCTTCGTATTTCTCCGGCGGCACCTCGAAATGCGTCTGGTCCAGGAGGACCTGTTGCGCTTTTTCGCTGGCAGCCTCCAGCATGAAGTCCGTGCGGCTCTTTCCCGCCAGACGCGCGGCGCGGTCGATCAGTTCCCGCTGCGCGGGCGGCGTGCGCAGACTGATGGTGTGGGTGGCAGAGGTGGACATGTAGTCATCTTAGGGAAATGTATGGACAACGTCCATACATTGATTCTGTCGCTGCCTCAATGCCCGCCTGACACCACCACCGGAATCTCCGTCGCCGGCGGCGTGTTGCGGCTGCGCCCGCAGCGCACGATGCCGTCGATCATGACCATCCCGACGCCCGGGATGTCGCCCAGCTGCACGCTCTCGAGCAAGCCGGGCGCGGGCGAGTGCTGGGCCCGGTCCATGAAGACGAAGTCGGCATCGCAGCCGACTTCGACCAGTCCGCAGTTGAGCTTGCGGATGCGCGCCGTGTTGCCGGTCGCGAAGCAGAACACCAGCTCGGCCGGGATGTTCGCGATGGAGGACAGCATCGCCACCATGCGCAGGATGCCCAGCGGCTGCACGCCCGAGCCGGCCGGCCCGTCGGTGCCGAGGATCACGCGGTGCGGGCACTTGAGGTCGAGCGCCGCCTTGGCCGCCGCGATGGCGACGCGCTCGTTGCCGTTGTGCACGATCTCGATCGCCCGCGACGACTTCTCGCACAGTTCGCACACATGCGCCTCCGGCAGCGAGGTGTGGCCGCCGTTGATGTGGCCGATGATGTCGGCGTCGGCCTCCAGCACCACGTCCTTGTCGATCAGGCCCGAGCCGGGAATGGACGGACCGCCCGTGTGGATGGTGCTCTGGATGCCGTACTTGCGGGCCCAGGCCACCATCTCCTTGGCCTCGTAGCCGGCCTTGACCGAGCCCAGGCCCACTTCGCCCAGCAGGCCCACGCCGGCCTCGGCCAGTTCCTTGAAGTCGCTCTCGACCATGCCCTTCTCGATCACCGGCGCGCCGGCCAGCACCTTCACGCCGCCGGGGCGGAAGTTGTCGAAGGCGCGCTGCGCGGTGATGGCCAGTGCCTTCAGCCCGACGATGTCCTTGGGCCGGCCCGGCAGGTGCACTTCGCCGGCCGAGATCATGGTGGTGACGCCGCCGTTCATGGTCGAGTCGATCCAGCCGATCTGGCCCTGGCGCGGGGTCCAGTCGCCGAACACCGGATGCACGTGGCTGTCGATCAGGCCCGGCGCGACACAGGTCCTCCTGCAGTCGATGACGGTCTTCGCGCCTTCGAGGTCGCAGTCCTTCTCCTTGCCGACGGCGACGATCAGCCCGTCGTTGACGACGATGGTGTCGGCATCCAGGATGGGCTTGTCGATGTCGCCCGACAGCAGCAGACCTATGTTCCGGATGACGACCTTGCCCGACTTGGCGCCGGTTGCGACTTCTGCCATTTCTTGACCTCGTGGGGTTGTGATGTTTCTTCGTCGGGGGCTCCGGCATCGACCGTGCGCAGCACTGTCTCGATCACGAAGTCTTCCCAATGCGCGACGGCCTCCGGCGTCTCGAGCGGCTCGCCGAGGAACGCGGTCAGCGTGTGCCGGTTCGACGTGTAGAAATAGCCGGTCGAGGCGATCAGCAGGTACAGGTCGCGCGGCGCCACGTCGTCGCGGAACAGCCCCTGCTGGACGCCCGCGGCGACGATCTCGCTGATGATCGAGATCGCCCGCGACGAGTATTCGCGGGCCCGCAGCGACTTGGCGATGTGCCGGCCCTTGTGCAGGTTCTCGGTGTTGAGCAGCGTGACGAACTCGGGGTTCTTGCGGTAGTAGCCGAGCACGAAGCGGATCAGCGCGGTGAGCGACTCCACCGGCCGCGTGGCGTCGAGGTCGATCGCGGCCTCGGCGTCGTCCATGCGCCGGTAGATGCCTTCGAGGACCGCGATGAACAGGCCTTCCTTGCTGCCGAAGTAGTAGTAGATCATGCGGTCGTACGACTTGGCGGCCTTCGAGATCTTCTCGACGCTGCCGCCGTCGTAGCCGTACTTCGCGAACACCTTGGTGGCCGCGCGCAGGATGCTCTCGCGGGTGGCCTGCGCCGCGGCCTCGCGCACGCCGGTGCGGCGGGTCGCGGGCTTGGGCGCGCCCTTGCGTGCGGCTGCCTTGGCCTCGGGCATCTGCGGCTTCGCTCTACTTCTCGGCGAAGGCGCGCTCGACGACGAAGTCGCCCGGCGTCGAGGTGTTGCCTTCCTTGAAGCCGCGGGCCTCGAGGATGTGCTTGAGGTCGACCAGCAGGCCCGGGCTGCCGCACAGCATCACGCGGTCTTCGGCGGCATTGAGCGGCGGCAGGCCGAGGTCGTCGGTGAGCTTGTTGCTCTCGATCAGCTCGGTGATGCGGCCCATGTTGCGGAACTCCTCGCGCGTCACGGTCGGGTAGTAGAGCAGCTGCTTCTCGATCATCTCGCCCAGGATCTCGTGCTTGGGCAGGTGGTCGGTGACGAGGTCGTGGTAGGCCAGCTCGTCGATCTGGCGCACGCCGTGCACCAGGATGACCTGCTCGAACTTCTCGTAGGTCTCGGGGTCGCGGATGATGCTCATGAACGGCGCCAGGCCCGTGCCGGTGCCGAACAGGTACAGCCGCTTGCCCGGCAGCGTGTAGTCGATCAGCAGCGTGCCGGTGGGCTTGCGGCCCACGATGATCGTGTCGCCGACCTGGATGTGCTGCAGCCGGGAGGTCAGCGGGCCTTCTTCAACCTTGATGCTGAGGAACTCCAGGTGCTCCTCGTAGTTGGGGCTGACGATGCTGTAGGCGCGCAGCAGCGGCTTGTTGTTGACCTTCAGGCCGATCATCGTGAAGTGGCCGTTGGAGAAACGCAGGGCCGAATCGCGGGTGGTGGTGAAGGTGAACAGCCGGTCGGTCCAGTGGTGGACGCTGAGCACGCGTTCTTCGCTGAATGCACTCATAAGGGTCAGGAATGGTTATGAACGAAAAAGGGATGCACCAATTGTCGGCGATGCCCGCGAAAACCCCAATGCAAGCATCGGGCCCGTTTGCTACATTGGATCAATAAATGTAGCGTTCACCACATGAAAGTGTAGGGAATGCTACACAAACGTCAGTTCCAGCACAAGAGAAGGTGCCAGCGGGCGGCCGGCACAGATGTTGCACTTCCGCTCGCCTTCCCTCCCCAGACTGCCACGAGACCCCCGCGATGACCGAACACACCAAGACAGATGGATTGCCCGGCATGGACATGCCGGTGGTGCCCGAAGCCCTGGGCCGCGCGCCGCTGCGCAACGAGCGCATGAGCACCAGCAAGGTCGAGTGCAACGCCTGCCCGGTGCTGTGCCAGATCTCCGACGGCCGCACCGGTGCCTGCGACCGCTACGCCAACCGGGCCGGGGTGCTGGTGCGGGTCGACCCGGTGGTGCTGCTGCGGCGCGAACTGGCGAGCGAATCGCCGGCACTGGTGCCGTTCGCGCGCATCGGCAACGAGGCCGGCGAGGCCGGGCCCGCCGAGGCGCCGGTGGCCGATGCCGACTGGGACGGCGATCTCCTGCATGCCGACGAGGTCTTCGTGACCGGCGTGGGTTCCTCCACCACCTATCCGGACTACAAGCCGGCGCCTTTCATCGTCGCCTCGAAGGCGCAGGGCGTCGACATGGTGACGGTGGTCACCGAAGGCATCTTCAGCTATTGCAGCTTCAAGGTGAAGATCGACACCGACCGCTTCCTCGGCGCCGAGCAGGCCAACGTCCGCTACAAGGGCGAGGTGGTCGGCCATGTCACCACGGCCGAGTACGGCTCGCAGATGCTGTCGCTGGGCGGCGTGCACCACCTCACGGGCGGCAGCAAGAAGGAAGGCCGCATGACCTGCGAGCTGATGCAGCTGCTGGGCAACAAGAAGGCGGTCGAATGCGTGATCGACGGCGGCGCCAGCATGGTGATCCAGGCCGGCCGCGCGCCGATCGTCAATGGCGTCGAGGAGCAGCGCATGCGCGTGGGCTGCGGCTCGGCGGCGGTGGGCATCTTCGCGCGCCAGCTGTTCGGCCATGCCGACGAGGTGGTGGTGGTCGACGACCACATCACCGGTGTGCTGACCGAGCACCAGGCCGGGCGCTGCCTCGACATGGCGCCCTCGGGCATCCAGATGCGCGGGCGCAAGTCGACGCCGGGGCGCTATTTCCAGGTCGCCAATCCGGGCAACGGCTGGGGCGGCACCGACATCGACGACCCGCTGTCGATCATCGAAGGCTGGGAAGAGGGCGTGGCCCGGCCGGGCCTGCGCCTGCTCATGACATCGACCACCGGCGAACACGCACAGTGGTACGTGCTCGACGCGCAGCTGCAGCCGGTCGAGCAGCCGATGCCGGCCGAGGTGCGCCGCATCGTCGAGCGCATCGGCGAGAACTGCGAGCCCTCGCTGTGCACGGTGCTGTTCCTGGGCGGCGCCGGGGGCTCCCTGCGCGCCGGCGTGACCGAAAACCCGGTGCTGCTCACGCGCGCCATCAAGCGGGCGCTGGTCAACGTGACCTGCGGCGGCGCGCCGGCCTACGTGTGGCCCGGCGGCGGCATCACGGTGATGGCCGACGTGCTGCGCATGCCCGACAACAGCTTCGGCACGGTGCCGACCCCGGCGATCGTCGCGCCGATCGAATTCAGCATGCGGCGCGAGGACTATGCGGCGCTGGGGGGCCACATGGAGCATGTGTTCTCGCTCGAACAGGCCCTGGCCCGCGGCGCCTGGCAGGACGACGGTGCGCCGCTGGCGCGCCGGTGGCTGCGCATGGATGCGGCCAATCCCTGGCCGCTGGGCCAGCCGCCGATGCTGGGCTGACGCCGTGTCAGCTCAAAGAACGGCGCTCGACGCCAACCGCTGGCACCTCCACCACGGGCCGATCGATCTCATCGCCGAGGCGCATGGCGATGCGGTCGAAGTCGCGGTGGCGCACGAGCATGTCTGGCGCCGCTTCGCCGTGCTGCTCGACGAGCTGGTGGCCGAGCTGCCCCAGCTGCGGCGGCCGGTGGCCGACGGCGACTGCCTGCTGCGCGGGCCGGTGGCGCGCCGCATGTGGGAAGCCTGCGCGCCGTTTCGCGCCGGCTTCATCACGCCGATGGCCGCGGTCGCCGGCGCGGTGGCGCAGGAGCTGATCGGCTGCTACCAGCGGCCGGGCATCGAGCGCGCCTGGCTCAACAACGGCGGCGACATCGCCCTGCACCTGGCGCCCGGCCAGAGCGCGCGCATCGGCCTGTTCGCCGACCTCGCGCGCTTCGACCTGCGGGCGCTGGGCCCGATCGCCACCGACGGCCAGTTCGAAGTGCGTGCCGAACAGCCGGTGCGCGGCGTCGCCACCAGCGGCTGGCGCGGCCGCAGCTTCTCGCTCGGCATCGCCGACAGCGTGACGGTGCTGGCCGCCACCGCGGCTCAGGCCGACGCCGCCGCCACCGTGATCGCCAATGCGGTCGACGTGGCCGATGACGGCATCGAGCGCCGGCCGGCGAACGAATGCAAGGATGACAGCGACCTGGGTGACATCCCGGTGACGGTCGCCGTGGGCGCACTCCCGCCCGCCAAAGTGCATCGTGCACTGGATGCGGGCGCCGAGCGCGCCGAGGCCCTGCAGCGCCTCGGGCTGGTGGCCTCCGTGGTGCTGGTCTGCCAGGGGCAGTGGCGGGTCGTCCAGCCCTTAAGCTCCGGGTTGGCGGGGCTGCCGCCGCAGGGTGCGGGCGGCATCGCCGCCGCTGCAGTTGGTTCAGTATTTGCTTAACGAAAAGCAGGACACCTTTTCATGATCGATATCCGCCGCGTCTTCACCCATGTCGAGCACATCCACCACGAGTTCGGACCGCGCGCCGCAACGCCGCTGGTGCGGGGCGCCATCGGCGCGGTGCTGACCAATCCCTTCGCGGGCCGCTACGAGCCCGACATCCTGCCGATGATGGCGCTGCTCGATCCGGTCGGCGTCGACATG
Source organism: Variovorax davisae (assembly GCF_030316845.1). Taxonomy (GTDB): domain Bacteria; phylum Pseudomonadota; class Gammaproteobacteria; order Burkholderiales; family Burkholderiaceae_C; genus Variovorax; species Variovorax davisae. Next base: position 152,778 of record NZ_JASZYS010000010.1, on the reverse strand, counting down.
GCGCACCGCCTGCGCGCCGCCATGGACGTGCCCGTGGAGCAGATCGCCACCTACGGCAAGGGCGCCATCGTGGGTGCCGCCGGCGAACTCGAGCACGGCGCGCTCTGGCACGTGCCCGGCGGCTATGCGATGCGCGAGCTGCTCGGCTGGAAGGGCGACCGCGACGCCTACCGGCAGGGCAAGGCCGAAGAGAAGACCGGCCAGCCCGGCAATGCGCTGTCGATCGTGCCGTCGACCAAGAAGGTCGGCCCGCCGGGCGCTGCGCTCGACGTGCCGCTGACCAACATCAACGCCAGCTACGTGCGCGGCCAGTTCGACGCCATCGAGGTCCGCGTGCCGGGCGCGCCGGCGGCCGACGAGATCGTCTTCATTCTGGCGATGAGCACCGGCTACCGCGTGCATGATCGCGTCGGCGGTCTGCGCGCCGAGAACATTTCCAAGTGGGACGGCCTTCGCTGAACCCGACAGAGACAAGGAACAAACCATGAGTGCAAACATCCGCAAGCTCGTCATCCAGGTCGACGAGACCCGCAAGGAAATGGGCCAGGCGATCGATCCGCCCACGCGCCGTGCGGTCGCCATCGCCGTCATCGACAACCCCTACGCCGGCCGCTACAGCGAATCGCTCGACGAGCTGATCGCGATCGGCGAGGAACTCGGCGCGCTGCTGGGCCAGAAGGCCGTGGCCGCGCTCGGTATCGAGCCCGGCCAGGCCCAGAGCTATGGCAAGGCGGCGATCGTCGGCGAGGCCGGCGAGCTCGAGCATGCCGCGGCCATCCTCCATCCGAAGCTCGGCGCGCCGCTGCGCGTGGCGGTCGAGAAGGGCGCCGCGCTGGTGCCGTCGAGCAAGAAGCGCGGCACGCTGGGCACCGCCATCGACGTGCCGCTGGGCCACAAGGACGCGGCCTTCGTGCGCAGCCATTTCGACGCCATCGAGGCCCGCGTGTCGGATGCGCCGCGCGCCAACGAGATCGTGGTCGCGGTGGCGGTCACCGACAGCGGCCGGCCGCTGCCGCGCATCGGCGGTCTTCAAGCGTCCGAGATCAAGGGCGAAGACGGTTTGCGCTGAGCACCGTCCGCCGACGAGTTTTCATTTCCGTTCGATCCCAAGGAGTTCCCGATGAATCCCATGCGCCTAGCCTTCACCGCGGCCGCCGTCGCCACGCTCGCCACCGCACTCGCTCCGGCGCATGCGCAGGGCGTGATCAAGATCGGCGAGATCAACAGCTACAAGGCGCAGCCCGCCTTCCTCGAGCCCTACAAGAAGGGGATGGAGCTGGCGGTCGACGAGATCAACGCGGCCGGCGGCGTCAACGGCAGGAAGATCGAGCTGATCAGCCGCGACGACAACGCCAACCCCGGCGACGCGGTGCGCGTGGCCGAGGAGCTGGTCTCGCGCGAGAAGGTCGACATCCTGGCCGGCACCTTCCTGTCGAACACCGGCATGGCGGTGGCCGACTTCGCCAAGCAGAAGAAGTTCTTCTTCCTGGCCGGCGAGCCGCTGACCGACAAGCTCACCTGGCAGGGCGGCAACGCTTACACCGTGCGCCTGCGTCCCGGCACCTACATGCAGGCCGCGATGCTGGTGCCCGAGGCGGCCAAGCTCAAGAAGAAGCGCTGGGCCGTGGTGTACCCCAACTACGAATACGGCCAGTCGGCCGTGGCGGCCTTCAAGACGCTGCTCAAGGCGGCCCAGCCCGACGTCGAGTTCGTCGCCGAGCAGGCCACGCCGCTGGGCAAGGTCGACGCCGGCAGCGTGGTGCAGGCGCTGGCCGATGCCAAGCCCGACGCGATCTTCAACGTGCTGTTCGGCGCCGACCTGTCGAAGTTCGTGCGCGAGGGCAACACCCGCGGCCTGTTCAAGGACCGCGAGGTGGTCAGCGTGCTGACCGGCGAGCCCGAATACATGGACCCGCTGAAGGACGAGGCGCCCAACGGCTGGATCGTCACCGGCTACCCGTGGTACGGCATCACGACGGCCGATCACAAGAAGTTCGAGCAGGCCTACCAGGCCAAGTTCAAGGACTATCCGCGCCTGGGCTCGGTGGTCGGCTACAGCATGATCAAGTCGGCCGCCGCCGGCATCGCCAAGGCCAAGAGCACCGACACCGAGAAGGTGGTCGCGGCCTTCAAGGGCCTGCAGGTCGACACGCCTTTCGGCAAGATCACCTACCGCCCCGAGGACAACCAGTCGACCATGGGCGCCTTCGTGGGCCGCACCAAGAACGACGGCGGCAAGGGCGTGATGGTCGACTACGTGTACCTCGACGGCGCCGACGCCAAGTACCAGCCTTCCGCGGCTGACGTGAAGAAGTCGCGCGCGGCGGACTGAGCAGGAACGAACGGGTCATGAGTTTTTCAGGTTTCATCGTCCAGCTGCTCAACGGGCTGGCGAGCGCGTCCTCGCTGTTCCTCGTGGCGGCCGGGCTGTCGCTGATCTTCGGCGTCACGCGCATCGTGAACTTCGCCCATGGCTCGTTCTTCATGGTCGGCATCTACGTCGCCTACACGCTGGTCGACCGGCTGGGCACCGGCTTCGGCTTCTGGCCGGCGCTGGTGATGGCGGCGCTGGCGGTCGGCGTGCTGGGCGCGCTGATCGAGGTGGTGCTGCTGCGCCGCATCTACAAGGCGCCCGAACTGTTCCAGCTGCTGGCCACCTTCGCGCTGGTGCTGGTCATCAAGGACGCGGTGCTGTGGCTCTGGGGTCCCGACGAGCTGCTGGGGCCGCGGGCGCCGGGCCTCGCGGGCTCGGTCATGATCCTCGGGCGGCAGTTTCCGTCCTACGACCTGTTCCTGATCGTGGTCGGCCCGGTGGTGCTCGGCCTGGTCTGGCTGCTGCTCACCCGCACCCGCTTCGGCACCCTGGTGCGCGCCGCCACGCAAGACCGCGAGATGGTCAGCGCGCTGGGCGTCAACCAGGCCTGGCTGTTCACCGCGGTGTTCGCGCTCGGCGCATTGCTCGCGGGCCTGGGCGGTGCGCTGCAGCTGCCGCGCGAGCCGGCCACGCTCGAGATGGACCTCAACACCATCGGCGCGGCCTTCGTCGTCGTGGTGGTCGGCGGCATGGGCTCGATCCCCGGCGCCTACGCCGCCGCGCTGCTGATCGCCGAGATCAAGGCGATCTGCATCTGGCTCGGCGTGGTCGACGTGTTCGGCATCCCGGTGTCGTTCTCCAAGCTCACGCTGGTGGTCGACTTCCTGGTCATGGCCGTGGTGCTGGTCTGGCGGCCCTGGGGCCTGTTCGGCAAGCCGCAGGCGCCGAGCCGCTACGTCGGCATGCAGGAAGAGCCGTTGCGCCGGCCCGGCCGCGCCTACGTGATCGGGGCCGCGCTGTTCGGCCTGGTGCTGGTGGCGATGCCGCTGCTCACGGCCGGCTCGCCCTACACCACCGTGCTGCTGATCGACCTGCTGATCGCCGCCCTGTTCGCGGCCAGCCTGCACTTCATCATGGGCCCGGCCGGCATGCATTCCTTCGGCCATGCGGCCTACTTCGGGCTCGGGGCCTACGGCGCCGCGCTGCTGGTGCGCGCCAGCGGGATGCCGATGGAGCTGGCCCTGGTCGTCGCGCCGCTGGTGGCGGCGGCCGGCGCCTTCGTCTACGGCTGGTTCGCGGTGCGGCTGTCCGGGGTCTACCTGGCGATGCTCACCTTGGCCTTCGCCCAGATCACCTGGGCCATCACCTACCAGTGGGACAGCTTCACCGGCGGCAGCAACGGCCTCACGGGCGTCTGGCCGTCCGAGTGGCTGGCCGACAAGCGGACCTACTACTGGGTCACGCTGGCGCTGGTCGGGCTGGGCGTGTGGTGGCTGCGGCGCGTGCTGTTCTCGCCCTTCGGCTATGCGCTGCGCGCCGGCCGCGATTCGCAGCTGCGCGCCGACGCGATCGGTATCGACGTCAAGCGCATGCAGTGGGCGGCCTTCGTGATCGCCGGCACCGCGGCGGGCCTGGCGGGGGCGCTCTACGCCTTCTCCAAGGGCAGCATCTCGCCCGAATCGCTGAGCGTCGGCAAGTCGGTCGACGGGCTGGTGATGGTGCTGCTCGGCGGCATCCAGACCCTGGCCGGCCCGGTGGTGGGCGCGGTCACTTTCACCTGGCTGCACGACACCGTGGCACGCAACACCGACTACTGGCGCGCGATGCTGGGCGGCATCATCCTCTTGCTGGTGCTGCTGTTCCCGCAAGGCATCGCGGGCTTCGCCAAGCAGCTCTTCGACCGGCGTCGGCATGGCGCCGAAGCCGCCGACCTCAAGGAGGCCAAGGCATGAGCCTGTTGAAAGTCAACGAACTCGGCAAGTCCTTCGGCGGCGTGAAGGCGGTCGACGGCATCAGCTTCGAGCTCGCGGCCGGCGAACTGCTGGCACTGATCGGCCCCAACGGCGCCGGCAAGTCCACCACCTTCAACATGGTCAACGGCCAGCTCAAGGCCGATCGCGGCTCGATCCTGCTCGACGGCCAGGAACTGGTCGGTCGCAAGCCGCGCGAGATCTGGCGCCTGGGCGTGGGCCGCACCTTCCAGATCGCCGAGACCTTCGCCTCGCTCACCGTGGCCGAGAACGTGCAGATGGCCTTGCTGTCGCACGACCACCAGCTGTTCTCGACCTGGCGCCGGGCGTCCGACCACAAGCGCGACGAGGCCCTGTCGCTGCTCGACCAGGTCGGCATGAAGGCCCAGGCCGACCGGCCCTGCAGCGTGCTGGCCTACGGCGACGTCAAGCGGGTCGAGCTCGCGATCGCGATGGCCAACAGCCCGAAGCTGCTGCTGATGGACGAGCCCACCGCCGGCATGGCGCCCAAGGAGCGCAACTCGCTGATGGCCCTGACCAAGCAGCTGGTGATCGACCGCGGCATGGCGGTGCTTTTCACCGAGCACAGCATGGACGTGGTGTTCGCCTACGCCGACCGCATGATCGTGCTGGCGCGGGGGCGGCTGATCGCGCAGGGCAAGCCGCTCGAGATCCGCGACCATCCCAAGGTGCAGGAGGTGTACTTCGGCAGCGGCAAGACCTTCGAGAAGATTGCAGAGAAAGCGGCCGCGGTGAACGCGGCGGTCGGGGAGCACGCATGAGTTCGCACGAGACCCTGCTCGAAGCCAAGGCGCTGTGCGCCTGGTACGGCGCGGCGCAGATCCTCTACGACGTCGACCTCGAAGTCCGGCGCGGCGAAGTGGTGGCGCTGATGGGCCGCAACGGCGCCGGCAAGTCGACCACGCTCAAGGCGCTGATCGGCATGCTGGCCAAGCGCCGCGGCGCGGTGCGATTCCTCGGCCACGACATCTCCAAGAGCGAGCCGCATGTGGCGGCCCGGCTGGGCCTGGGCTTCGTGCCCGAGGACCGGCGCGTGTTCACCGACCTCAGCGTGATGGAGAACCTCGAGGTCGGCAAGCAGCCGGCCCGGCGCTGGAACGACGGCACCGATGCGCCGCTGTGGACGCCCGAGCGCCTGTTCAAGCTGTTCCCGAACCTCGGCGAGATGCCGAACCGGCCCGGCGGCCGCATGAGCGGCGGCGAGCAGCAGATGCTGACCGTGGCGCGCACGCTGATGGGCAACCCCTACCTGGTGCTGCTCGACGAACCCTCGGAGGGTGTCGCGCCCGTGATCGTCGAGCAGATGGCGAACATGATCCTGGAACTGAAGGCACAGGGCGTGAGCATCCTGCTGTCGGAGCAGAACATGCACTTCGCGGAGCTGGTGTCCGACCGGGCCTATGTGCTCGAGAAGGGGCAGATCCGGTACCAGGCGTCGATGGCCGAGCTGGCGGCCAACGACGAAGTCCGCCGCGCCTACCTGAGCGTCTGAGTCTTTGTTCAACCCGAGGAGCGACAACATGCAACGCAGAACCGTCCTGAAATCCGCGGCCGCCTTCGGCCTTGTGGGTGGCCTTGGCATCTCGATGCCGCTGTTCGCGGCCGCCAAGATCAAGCCGGCGGCCAATTCGGCGCTGATCGTGGTCGACGTGCAGAACTGCTTCATCGAAGGCGGTACGCTGCCGGTGAAGGGCGGCGCCGACGTGGTGCCGGTCATCAACAAGCTGGCCGAGTCCTTCGGCAACATCGTGGTCACGCAGGACTGGCACACGCCGGGCCATGCCTCGTTCGCCAGCACCCACGCCGGCAAGAAGCCCTTCGAGACCACCAAGCTCAGCTACGGCAACCAGGTGCTGTGGCCGGACCATTGCGTGCAGGGCAGCGACGACGCCGGCCTGCACAAGGAACTCAAGCTGCCGACCGCGCAGCTGATCATCCGCAAGGGCTATCACAAGGGCATGGACAGCTACTCGGCCTTCGAGGAGGCCGACCACAAGACCCCCACCGGCCTGGCCGGCTACCTCAAGGCGCGCGGCGTCAAGACCGTGTTCGTCACCGGGCTGGCGACCGACTTCTGCGTCGCCTGGACCGCGATGGATGCGCGCAAGGCGGGCTTCGAGGTCTACGTGATCGAGGACGCGACGCGCGCCATCGACCTCCACGGCTCGCTGGCCGCGGCATGGAAGCAGATGGCGGCCAAGGGCGTGAAGCGCATCCAGTCCACGGACATCGTCTGAGCCGCCCAGGAAGATGCCGGGGCTCGCACTGAAGGTCAACGGACGCGGCGTCGAGCTCGCGGCCTCGCACGAGGCCTCGCTGCTGCACGTGCTGCGCAACGACCTCGGGCTCAACGGGCCCAAGTTCGGCTGCGGCCTCGGCCAGTGCGGCGCCTGCACGGTGTGGGTCGACGGCCGGGCGGCGCGGGCCTGCGTGATTCCGGCGCATGGCGTGGCCGGCCGCGAGATCACCACGCTGGAAGGTTTGGGCACCCGTGACCATTGGCACCCCGTGCAGCAGGGCTTCGAAGACGCCCAGGCCGCGCAGTGCGGCTACTGCCTCAACGGCATGGTGATGCAGGCCGCGGCGCTGCTGGCGCGCGAGCCGAATCCCGGCGAGGCGCGCATCCGCAGCGAGCTGTCAGGCAATCTGTGCCGTTGCGGCACGCACGTCGAGATCCTGGCCGCGGTGCAGCGCGCCGCGCTGCGGATCGCGGAAGGCGCCGGCACGTGACGCGCCGCGCCGACCTGCCCCGCACGCGCAGCGAATTCCTCCAGGCCGACGGCGTTCTCGTCGTCGTGCGCGAGACGCCGCCGGCGCCGCCGCCGTCACCGGGCCAGCCGGCGCTGGTGGCGGGCAATCCGGCCGAGGGGCCGGAGGTGCTGCTCGCGGTCTGGGACGACGGCAGCGTCACGGCGCTGAACGGCCACGTCGACCTCGGCACCGGCATCCAGACCGCCCTGTCGCAGATCGTGGCCGAGGAGCTCGACCTGCCGATGGCGCAGGTCCGCATGGTGCTCGGCGATACCGCGCGCGCGCCCAACCAGGGGGCGACGATCGCCAGCGCCTCGATCCAGATCCACGCCGCGCCGCTGCGTCATGCGGCGGCACAGGCGCGCGGCTGGCTGATCGCGCAGGCGGCCGAGCAGCTGGGCGTGCAGCCCGCGCTGCTGACGCTGCGCGACGGCCGCGTCCAGCATTGCGACGACCCGGCCTTCGGCCTCGGCATCGGCGAACTGGTGGCCGGCGGCCGCAGCGTGCTGCAGCTGGACCCGTTGGCGAAGCCGAAGGACCCGGCCGACTACCGCATCGTCGGCCGCTCGCAGCCGCGCGTCGACATCCCTGCCAAGCTGGCCGGCGAGACCGTCTTCGTGCACGACATGCGGCTGCCCGGCATGCTGCACGGCCGCGTCGTGCGGCCGCCCTATGCGGGCGCGGACCATGGCGACTACATCGGCAACACGCTGGAGGCGGTCGACGAGGCCTCGATCGCGCACATCCCCGGCATCCGCGCGGTGGTCGTGATCCGCGACTTCGTCGGCATCGTCGCCGAGCGCGAGGAGCACGCCGAACAGGCGCTGCGCGAACTGCGCGTGCACTGGAAGGCCTGGCCCGGCCTGCCGCCGCTGGACGACCTCGAAGGCGCGATCAGCGCCAATCCGTCGACGCAGCGCCTGCTGGTCGACGAAGGCGATGTCGAGGCCGCGCTCGCGGCGGCGGCGCAGCCGATGCCGCGCACCTACGTCTGGCCCTACCAGATGCATGCGTCGATCGGTCCTTCGTGCGCGCTGGCGCATTGGCAGCCGGGCGACGGTGCCGCGCTGCGCGTCTGGGCCGGCTCGCAGAACCCGCACGTGCTGCGCGCCGACCTCGCCAGGCTCATGGGCCTGGACGACACCACGGTCGACGTGGTGCGCATGGAGGCCGCCGGCTGCTACGGCCGCAACGGCGCCGACGACGTCGCGGCCGATGCGGCCCTGCTGGCGCGCGCGGCCGGTGCGCCGGTGCGGGTGCAGCTCACGCGCGAGCAGGAGCATCTGTGGGAGCCCAAGGGCGCGGCGCAGCTGATGCGCATCCAGGGCGGGCTCGATGCAGAGGGCGGTGTCGCGGCCTACGACTTCGAGACCTCCTACCCCTCGAACGGCGCGCCCACGCTGGCCTTGCTGCTCACCCGGACCGTCGAGCCGGTGGCGCAGGCCTTCGAGATGGGCGACCGCACCGCGCGGCCGCCCTACAGCTATGCGAACCTGCGGGTGAAGGTCAACGACATGGCGCCGATCGTGCGCGCCTCCTGGCTGCGCGGGGTGTCGGCGCTGCCGAGCTCGTTCGCCCACGAGTCCTATGTCGACGAGCTCGCGACCGCCGCGGGCGTCGACCCGGTGGCCTTCCGGCTGCGCCATCTGCGCGATCCGCGCGCCGCCGAGCTGGTGCGCGAGACCGCGCAGAAGGCCGGCTGGCGCATGCGCACGGGCCCGCAGGAGAACGCCGACAACGGCCTCGGCCCGGGCGGCGACGTGCTGTTCGGCCAGGGCTTCGCCTATGCGCGCTACGTGCACAGCAAGTGGCCGGGCTTCGGCGCCGCCTGGTCGGCCTGGGTGGCCGATGTCGAGGTCAACCGCAAGACCGGCGAGGTGCACGTGCGCCGCGTGGTGGTCGGCCACGACGCCGGGCTGATGGTCAACCCGGCCGGCGTCGAGCACCAGATCCACGGCAACGTCATCCAGACCACCAGCCGCGCGCTCAAGGAGCAGGTGCGCTTCGCGCCGCAGGCCGCGCCCGGGCCGGCGCTGCAGCCCGGCCAGCCGCCGTCGGGCGTGGTCGCCAGCCGCGAATGGGGCAGCTACCCGATCATCAATTTCCGCGAAGTGCCGGTGATCGAGGTGATGCACCTGCAGCGGCCCGGCGAGCCGTCGCTGGGCGCCGGCGAATCGTCCTCGGTGCCGGGCACCGCCGCGATCGCGAACGCGATCTTCGATGCCACCGGCGTGCGCTTCCGGTCGCCGCCGTTCACGCCCGAAGTGGTGCGGGCGGCGCTCAATCCGCTGCCTGCGCCGGCCAGCGCCGAAACCCACACTGGCGCGATCCGGCGGCAGCCGCCGGCCTCCGCGCCATGGCCGAAGCGCCGCGGCCTGTGGGCCGGCGCCGGCGCGCTGATCGTCGGCGGCATCGGCGTGGTCGCCGGGCTCGTGGGCTGGCGCTCGGCGATCGCGCCGGTCAGCTTCAGCGCGCCGGCCTACAGCGAGGCGACGATCGAACGCGGCCGTGTGCTCGCAGCGATGGGCGACTGCGCGGTCTGCCACACGGCGCCGGGCGGCACGCCCAACGCGGGCGGCCGGGCGATGGAGACGCCCTTCGGCACCCTCCACACCACCAACCTCACGCCCGATGCCGACACCGGCCTCGGCCGCTGGTCGTTCACGGCCTTTCAGCGGGCGATGCGTGAAGGCATCTCGCGCGACGGCCATCACCTGTACCCGGCCTTCCCGTACACCGCCTTTGCCAAGACCAGCGACGACGACCTGCAGGCGCTCTACGCCTACTTCATGTCGCTGCCGCCGATGCGGGCCGAGACGCCGCCGGCGGCGCTCAGGTTTCCTTTCGGCCTGCGCCCGCTGATGGCCGGCTGGAACGCGCTGTTCCACGACCCCGCGCCCTACCGGCCGGTGGCGACGCAGAGCGCCGAATGGAACCGAGGCGCCTACCTGGTCAACGGCCTGGGCCATTGCGGCGCCTGCCACACGCCGCGCAATGCGCTCGGCGCCGAGCAGGGCGGCAGCGCCGCGCTGTCGGGGGCGATGATCGACGGCTGGGAGGCGCCGGCGCTGACCGCGCTGTCGACCGCCGGCGTGCCGTGGACCGCCGACGCGCTCTACGACTACCTGCGCCGCGGCCATGCGAAAGCGCACGGCATCGCCGGCGGTCCGATGGCCGAGGTGGTGCGCGAGCTGGCGCTGGTGCCCGATGCCGACATCCGCGCCATGGCCACCTACCTCGCTGCCTTCAACCCGGCCACGCCGCAGGCCACCGCAGATGCGCAGGCGCAGCGCGTGGTGGCCGACGCGGCGGCGCAGCAAGGCCGGCTGCTCGGGCCCGCGCAGCGCATGTTCGACAGCGCCTGCGCCGCCTGCCACCACGACGGCGACGGGCCGACGCTGCTCGGCGTGAACACGCCGCTGGCGCTCAACAGCAACCTCACCAGCGCGCGGCCCGACAACCTGCTGCGCACCATCCTCGACGGCGTGCGCGAGCCGGCTTCGCGCGACATCGGCTTCATGCCGGCCTTCCGCGAGGCGCTCGACGATGCCCAGATCGCCGAACTGGCCGGCTACATGCGGGCCCGCTTCGCGCCGCGGGAACCGGCCTGGGCGGACCTGCCCGGGCGGGTGGCGCGCCTGCGGGCCGACACGCCGAGCGCCCCGCGACGCTGAGACTCCCGTACGATCCGGGGCGCAGAGGCCGAATCACCGGCTGCGCCCCTGGAGACCTTCGCATGACCTCGATGCTTTCGCCCGCCCAGTCCCTGCCTCGCGATGCCGAGCGCGCCACCCTGGTCGGGCGCCTCTGGCAGCCCGACATCGGCCCGGTGCTGGTCGCGGTGCACGAAGGCGGCCTGCACGACCTGTCGCGCGTCGCCGCCACCGCGAGCCAGCTGCTGGAGCTGGACGACCCGGTCGGCGCGGTGCGCGAGGCCCTGCGCGACGAGCGCACCCAGCGCGTGGCGTCGCTCGAGCAGGCGCTGGCCAACAGCGACGAGACCCGCCGCGACCCGCAGCACCCGTGGCTGCTCGCGCCCTGCGACCTGCAAGCGGTCAAGGCCAGCGGCGTGACCTTCATCGCCAGCCTGCTGGAGCGCGTGATCGAGGAGCAGTCGCGCGGCGATGCCTCCAAGGCCGAATCGATCCGCGCCGCGCTCGGCGGCGTGCTGGGCGACAACCTGGCGGGCATCGTGCCCGGCTCGCCGCAGGCCGCCAAGGTCAAGGACGTGCTGATCGCGCAGGGCGCCTGGTCGCAGTACCTCGAGGTCGGCATCGGACCCGACGCCGAGATCTTCACCAAGGCGCCGGTGCTGGCCGCGGTGGGCACCGGCGCCGACGTCGGCATCCATTCGGGTTCGGTCTGGAACAACCCTGAGCCCGAGGTGGTGCTGGCCGTCGACAGCCGCGGCCGCACGCTCGGCGCGGCGCTGGGCAACGACGTCAACCTGCGCGACTTCGAGGGCCGCAGCGCGCTGCTGCTGGGCAAGGCCAAGGACAACAACGCGTCGTGCGCGATCGGGCCCTTCATCCGCCTGTTCGACGAGCACTTCGGCATCGACGACGTTCGCCGCATCACGGTGGCGCTGCGGGTGGAGGGGCCCGAGGGCTTCACGCTCGACGGCGCGAGCTCGCTGTCGAAAATCAGCCGCGACCCGCTCGACCTGGTGTCGCAAGCCATCGGCCCGCACCATGCCTATCCCGATGGATTGATGCTGTTCCTCGGCACCATGTTCGCGCCGACCCAGGACCGCCACGGGCCGGGCCAGGGCTTCACGCACGTGGTCGGCGACCGGGTGACGATCTCGGCGCCCGAACTCGGCGCGCTGCACAACCGCGTGGTGCATGCGGACCAGGCGCCGCGATGGACCTTCGGCATCGGCGCGCTCATGCGCAACCTGGCCGGTCGAGGGATCATCTGACGCGCCGCCGCTGGGCGGCGAGCAGCGCCAGCACGGCGACCAGGCTGGCCGCCAGCAGGATCCACAGCCCGGCCGTGTAGCCGCCCGCAGGCGTCCACAGCAGCCCCAGCATCAGCGGCGCGAGGGCGCGGGCGATCGCGCTCGGCAGGCCCAGCGCGCCGTTGAGCGTCGCCACGTGCTCGCGGTTCACGTACTGCGCGATCGCGGTGCCCTTGACGATCGTCAGCATGCCGTTGCCCATGCCGTAGAACAGCACGAAGGCCAGCGCTGCGGCCGGATGCCCGGCGCCGGCCAGCAGGGTCGCGAGGCCGATCGGGATCAGGCAGGGAATGAGCCGGTTGGCCAGGTGCAGGTCGAAGTGGTGCTCGAAGAAGTAGAGCAGGGCGCGGCCGAACACCTGCACGATGCCGATCGCGGCCGGCACCGCGATGGCCCAGGTCTCCGACAGCCCGGCGCCGCGCAGCAGGCTCACCATGTGCGGCGGCAGCGCGGCGGTCACGGCCATCAGCAGCACGGTGAAGACGCCGATCAGCAGGAAGGGCGCGCTGCGCAGGTAGTGGCCGACGGGACGCCGCGCGGCCACGGCGCCTGCCAACGGCACGCCGATGCTGCGCTTCGGTGCGTGCCGAAGGATCGACGCATGCAGCGGCGCGCACAGCAGCAGATGGACCGCGGCGAGCACCCACAGCGCATGGCGCCAGCCGAACTGCGCGATCAGCCAGGCATCCAGCGGAATGAAGACCGTGCTGGCCAGCCCGCCGAGGAAGGTGAGCGTGATGATCGCGCGGCGAAAGTCGAGGGGGAAGCGGCGCGTGACGACCGCGAAGGCCGGCGTGTAGAGCGTGGCCGCAAGCGCCGCGCCGAGCAGCAGCCAGGCCGCGTAGAAGCCGGCGGCGCTATGCACCACGCTGTGCAGCAGCAGGCCGGCGGCGATCAGCAGCGAGCCGCCGGCCATCACGGCGCGCTCGTGGCCGCGGTCGATCCAGCGGCCGACCGGCCAGGCCATGAACCCCTCCGCCAGCAGCGCCAGGCTGAACGCCAGCGAGGACTGCGCGCGGCTCAGGCCGAGCTCGCGCTCGACCGGCTCCATCAGGAGCGCGAAGGTATAGAAGACGCTGCCCCAGGTGATGAGCTGGCCGAGGGAGAGCCAGCCGACGAGGCGGCGGTCGTAGGGGGGCGGCGGGGAGGGGGAGACAGCCATTGGCGAACTCTAGCGGGCGGGGTTCGCGTGCTTGGCGAAGTCGCACGCGACGGGCCGATGTTTCCGTGTCTGCGGGGGAAAGGGCTGCTTCTCAGGCGATGGCCGCCTGGACGGGGTTGTGGAAACCAGAATCCCGGCGACGCGGCATCTGCCGCGCTTTTTTTCTTGCCCGCATGGCTTTCGAACCCCCATGCGCACACGGAGAAGACTCAAATGAAACGACATCTCATGCGCAATGCAATCGCAACGGCACTGGTCATGGGTGGCTTGACGGCCTGCGGAACCCGCCAGCCATCCATGCCGGAGCCGCCCCCGCCGACCGCCTCGGTGCACAACACGGTGGTGATGCCACCCATCTCCTACGGCAGGACCGGCGAAGGGTTGCAACTGTCCAAAAAGGATGACCCCTGCGATGTGCCCGCGTCATTGCAGCAGGCCGTGCAAGACCAACTGCTCGAACCCTTCGAGTTCGTCGTTGCTCAGCCCCCGGCGAGCGCCGAAGGGGCTCCTGTGCTGAAGGTGCAGATCACCGACATCTTGGCCAATGCCGGCGGGCTCTATGGCGGCCCCAAGATCGTGCAGCTTCACGGTGTGCTGGAGCGTCGGGGCGAGGCGCCGGTCCAGTTCTCGGCGCAACGACAGATGTTCATCTATTTCGGCTTGCCGCGCACAACCTGCAGCATGGTCGGTGTGGTGACCTATGCGCTGGGCGGTGACATCGCCAAATGGCTGCTGAAGCCGGTCGACGGCGCGAAGCTGGGCGAACTCTGAATCTGTTCCGCCGAACACAGCCGCCTTTCAAGTCCGGCTAGCGAGCCTCGGCAAACCGGCACGCACATCGGGCACCGGCATCGGCCTTCAACCCGCCGTCTTGAGCCCCGAGGCCACGCGTGCCTCGCCAGCCGGGGTCGCCAGCAGCACCCTGTAGATCACCGCCCCGATCACCGCCCCCATGATCGGCGCCACCCAGAACAGCCACAGCTGGTCGAGCGCGATGGCCGGGCCGAACAGCGCCGGCCCGGTGCTGCGTGCCGGATTGACCGAGGTGTTGGTGACCGGAATCGAGATCAGGTGGATCAGCGTCAGGCAGAGGCCGATCGCCAGGCCGCCGAAGCCCGCGGCGCTGTGCCTGGCGGTGGCGCCCAGGATCACGATCAGGAAGACCGCGGTCAGCACGACCTCCGTCAGCAGCGCCGCCTTGACGCCGAAGCCGCCCGGCGAATGCGCGCCGAAGCCGTTGGTGGCGAAGCCGCCGATCTCGGCGCCGGGCTTGCCGGTGGCGATCAGGTAGAGCACGAAGGCCGCGGCGATGGCGCCGAGCACCTGGGCGACGACGTAGCCGGGCAGCTCGGCGGCGCGGAAGCGCCCGCCCACCACCAGGCCCACCGACACCGCGGGATTGAAGTGGCCCCCGGAGATCGGACCGAGCGCATAGGCGCCGGTCAGCACCGTGAGGCCGAAGGCCAGCGAGACACCGACGAAGCCGATGCCCAGGCCTGGAAAGGCAGCGGCCAATACCGCACTGCCGCAACCGCCGAAAACGAGCCAGAACGTGCCGATGAACTCGGCCGACAGCTTCTTGAAGGTACTGTGTTCCATATATTTTTTGATCCCTGAATCTTCATGTGTGACAAACAAGCCCGCCGGCCGAGGCCGAGGGCGGCCGGATTCTAGGGAGCCGATCGGAAGATGAAAGCCGGCGCTGCGGGGCGGGTCGTGGCGATGCGCCGTTGTTCACGGAAGCCCGGGTTTTCTTCGCCTGTCAGACCTCTGCGGAAGCGCCGAAGGCATGCGAAGCTGATACGCGGTGTTAGTTTTTGTAATCGACTCGCGACGCCCACCATGCCCCGACGGCCCGCGCGAGCCAGGGTCCGTCGTCCAGCGGCAGGTCGTGCCCGGCGCTCGGATGTTCCACGATGTCGGCTCGCCATTGGCGCGCCAGTCGGTGCGAGCAGCGTACGTCGACCAGGGCATCACCGCGGCTCGCCAGCACCAGCAGCGGCACGGCCGGCGCCTGCGCCTGCGCGCGGTAACGGGTGGCCGCGATCAGTTGCCGCAGCGCGTTGGCGCCGCTGACCGGCCGGGCCTCGCGCAAGGCGACCCATTGCTCGACGACGTCGACGTCCGGCGGCGGATGGCGGCTGGTGATGCGCAGGATCGTCTGCTCGCGCTGCCGCTGGCTCGACCACGGGCGCAGCAATCCGAGCAAGGCCGGGTAGTTCGCCGGCCGCAGGCGCCAGTACCACGGGCTGAACGGGCGCAGGCTAGTGTTGACGAGCACGCAGCCGGCCAGCTCGCCGGGGTGGCGGCGGGCCCAGTCGACCGCCACCATCCCGCCCAGCGACATGGCGAGCAGGTGGACCGGCGTCGGGACCCCGAGCGCCCGAAGCTGCGCGCGGCAGTGCTGCACCATGGCCTCGATGCGCAGCGGGCTCGCCTCGCGGTTCAGGCGCCCGTTGCCCGGCAGGTCGATCGCCAGCACGCGCGCGCCGGGCAGCCGCTCGCGCAGCAACTGCGGGAATTCGCCCCAGTGCCCGACCTCGCGCGTCAGCCCGCGCAGCAGCACCCAGGTGGTCATCGAGCCTCCCGGCCTGCGTACCAGCGCGCCAGCGCGCGCCGTCCATGGTCCGCGCGCTGGGCGCCGGTCGGCACCCAGCGCGCGTGGCTGCAGGCGGCGCGCACGATGAAGTCCAGCCACGCGACATGGCGGCGCAGCACCCGTTGCTGACGGTGGGCGATGACCGGGTTGAAGATGCCGTGGCGCGAGAAGAGCTGGCGCGGGTTCTTCTTGATCCACAGCCACGAGCCCATCTCCAGCGTCAACGGCAGGAACATGCCGGGCCGGTCGCAGGCGCGCAGGTAGAGGTGGTCCCACAGGTCGCCGTGCGTGAGGTACTGGCGGCTCTGCGGCTCCAGCACGAAGCGGTGGTGGGGCAGGGTGTCGTCGTGGATCTCGCCCAGCGCATGCACTTCCGCCAGGTGCGCGATCGGCCGCGCCGTGTGGGCGAACGGAAACCAGATGCGGTCGGCGAGGCCGAAGCCCGAATGGCAGTCGACCGCCATGCTGAAGGGCCGGCCCATCAGTTCGGCCTCCACCAGTGCGCACAGGGCGGCGCTCTCGGCTTCCATGGGCGCACCGGGCGCGCCCCGGTACCAGGGCAGGGCGGCGCTGATGCGCTGGCCGCCGATCAGGAAGGGCACGCGCTCGGCGGACTCGACCGGCGCATTGCGCATCAGGTCGACCCCGTTCGGATTCGCCCGCGTGCCCAGCCACAGTCCGCCCGGGTTGACCAGCGGCATGAACACCAGCCGCACCGTCTCCAGCTGGCGGTGCAGCGTGTCGTCCCAGGGCAGGCGCATCACCAGGCTGCGGAGGTAGGCGATGGTCACCTCGGCGCCGATGCGCTCCAGGCCGTGCACGCCGCCGAAGAATCCGACCGCCGGCGCGTCCGGGCTGGCGCTGCCCAGCATGAAGGCCTCCACCGGGAAGCGCCGCCCGTCCGCTTCGATGTCGCACAGCAGGCGCCGCGTCATGCGCGGGCCGGCCAGTTCGGCGAGCTGGCGCAGCGCGAGCAGTTCGGGGAGTTCGGTCGCGGTCACTCGGGCGTGGCAGAGGTGGGTGGGTCGCAGGTTAGCGGCAGGGGCCGCCATCAAAGCGTCACACACGCACGCTACGGTAGCGTGACCATGCAACGACTTCATCCCCGATCCGCCAGCCGACTCCTGCGCGGCATCGGGTCGGCCGCGCTCTGGGGCGCGATCGAGTTCGTTGCCCTGGCGCGCTCGCGCTGGATGGCGCGGCTGCACGCCGGGCGCTAGCGTTCGAAGCGCATCTACCCCGACTGCAGCGCCCGCCGGTACTGCACCGCCTCCGCCAGGTGCGCCACCTCGACGGCATCGGCGCCGGCCAGGTCGGCGATCGTGCGCGCCACCTTGAGCGCCCGGTGGGTGCTGCGGGCCGACCAGCCGAGCCGCGTCGCGGCCTGGTGCAGGAACTGGAGCGCCGCCGGCGCCAGCGCGGCATGGCGGTCGATCTCGGCCCCCGCAAGCGCCTGGTTCGGCCCGCCCTGGCGGGCCAGGGCACGCTCGCGCGCCGCCACCGCGCGGCCGCGGATGGCCGCGCTCGGCTCGCCGGCCGTGGCCTCCAGCAGCTGTTGCGCCGACACCCCGGGCACCTCGACGTGCAGGTCGATGCGGTCCAGCAGCGGGCCGCTGAGCTTGCCCTGGTAGCGGGCCACCTGGTCCGGCGTGCAGCGGCAGGTCCTGAGCGTCGAGCCCAGGTAGCCGCAGGGGCAGGGGTTCATCGCGGCGATCAGCTGGAACCGGGCCGGGAACTCCGCGCGGCGGGCGGCGCGGGAAATCGTGATGGTGCCGGTCTCCAGCGGTTCGCGCAGCGCCTCCAGCGCGGCGCGCGAGAACTCGGGGAACTCGTCCAGGAACAGCACGCCGTGGTGCGCCAGCGAGATCTCGCCCGGCCGCGGCGGCGACCCGCCGCCCACCATCGCCACCGCGCTGGCCGTGTGGTGCGGGCTGGCGGTCGGCCGCCGCATCCATTGCCCGGTCTCGAAGCGGCCGCCCAGGCTGGCGACCGCTGCGCTCTCCAGCGCTTCGTCCACGCTCATCGCCGGCAGCAGCCCGGCGAAGCGCTGCGCCAGCATCGACTTGCCCGAGCCGGGCGGGCCCACCATCAGCAGGCTGTGGCCGCCGGCCGCGGCGATCTCCAGCGCCCGCTTGGCGCCCGCGTGTCCCTTGACGTCGCCCAGGTCCGCCGGGCGCGAAGCCGGGCCGGGCGGCGCCGCCCGCACGCGGGCCCAGCCGTCGCCGGCGGCGTCCGGGGCCGGCGGCACGGCGCCCGCCGGCAGGAACTGCCGCACCACGTCCAGCAGGTGGCGGGCCCCGTAGACCTCGGCGTCCGGCACCAGCGCGGCCTCCTGCGCGCTCTCGGCCGGCAGCACCAGCCGCGCGGCAATGCCGCGCAGATGCAGGGCCAGCGCCATCGCCAGTGCACCACGCACGGGCCGCAATTGCCCCGACAAGGAGAGTTCGCCGGCGAATTCATGGCCGCCCAGCCGCCCGGCCTCGATCTGGCCGCTGGCCGCGAGGATGCCGAGGGCGATCGGCAGGTCGAAGCGGCCGGAATCCTTCGGCAGGTCGGCCGGCGCCAGGTTGACCGTGATGCGCTTGTTGGTCGGAAAGTCGAGCCCGGCATTCTGGATCGCGCAGCGGACCCGCTCGCGCGCCTCCTTGACCTCGACGTCGACCAGTCCGACCAGCGTGAAGCTGGGCAATCCGTTCGCCAGATGCACCTCGACCGTGACTTCGGCGGCTTCGAGGCCCAGCAAGGCGCGGCTCTGCACCAAACACAGACTCATTTCGCTCCCTTTCACCAAGATGGTGCGTGCCATCTCTTGTTCTTGATTGTGACCAAGTGCATCGGGCATCCGACCCTGCCTCGTTGGGAGGATGCGCTTTGGCACGCTCCCTGCTTTGAAGGGGATTCCTACCCACTTTCAAAACACTAGGAGTTCGCTCGATGATGCACCGCAAATCCGTCCAGATCCTGGCTTTGGGCGCGCTCGCCGCCCTGCCGATGCTCGCCAGCGCGCAGGCCGCCGCCGACGCGGCAGCCGCACCGGCGCCGAATCTCACGGGCAACGTCGCGCTGACGACCAACTACAAGTTCCGTGGCCAGGACCAGGACATGATCGGCAACAACGACTTCGCCAAGGACAGCTACTTCAAGCCGGCGATCCAGGGCGGCCTGGACTACGCCTTCGGCGACAGCGGCTTCTATGTCGGCAACTGGAACTCCAGCGTCAACTGGATGAAGGGCAACTCGATCGAGATGGACTTCTACGGCGGCTACAAGTTCAAGGGCGGCCCGATCGACTGGGACGTCGGCGTCCTGACCTATGTCTACCCGGGCAGCACCGCCGGCAACACGACCGAGATCTACGGCGCGGGCACCTGGGCCAACGAGTCCTTCGGCGCCTTCACCGCGAAGTATTCCTGGACCGTGTCCAAGGACTACTTCAACTACGCCGGCAACAAGGGCGGCTCGGGCCTGGACGGCACCAACACCGGCTACCTGAACCTGGCCTACACCAAGGAGATCATTCCCAAGGTGACGTTCAAGGCGGCGGTCGGCTACACCTTCTTCACCAGCGACATCCGCAGCCTTGGCTACAAGGACTACCTCGACTACAACGTCGGCGCCGCCTACGACTTCGGCAGCGGCCTGACGCTGGGCGGCTACATCCAGGGCGGCAGCGAGCAGAGCGCGTTCAACGTGGTCACCAACCCGGGCGTGGAAGTCAACGGCGTCACCTTCGGCCAGAGCACCTTCTCGCCCAACAAGACCCGCTTCATCCTGATGCTGACCAAGACGCTGTAGTCGCACACGGCGCGGCCCGCCGCCGCGCCGTCTTCTTTCATTCGTAGGAGAAACATCATGAAGCTGGTCACAGCCATCATCAAACCCTTCAAGCTCGACGAAGTGCGCGAGGCGCTGTCCGCCATCGGCGTGCAGGGCATCACGGTCACCGAGGTCAAGGGCTTCGGCCGCCAGAAGGGCCACACCGAGCTCTATCGCGGCGCCGAGTACGTCGTCGACTTCCTGCCGAAGGTCAAGATCGAAGCGGCCGTGGCCGATGAACTGGTGGAGCGCGTCATCGAGGCGGTCGAGAGCGCGGCGCGCACCGGCAAGATCGGCGACGGCAAGGTTTTCGTCTACGACCTGGAGCAGGTCGTGCGCATCCGCACCGGTGAAACGGGCCGCGAAGCCCTCTGACACGCAAGGCACGAAAGATAAAACCGAAATGAAAAAATTCCTTGTCTCACTCGCGCTGGGCCTGAGCCTGCTCGGCGCCGGCACGTCCGGCTTCGCGCAGGCGCCAGCAGCGGCACCCGCGGCGGAAGCGTCGGCGCCCGCCGCAGCCCCAGCCGCCGCACCCGCTGCCGCCGCGCCCGCAGCCGCTGCAGCAGCCCCGGCCGATGCGGCCGCTGCCGCACCGGCACCATCGTTCAACAAGGGCGACACCGCCTGGATGATGGTCTCGACCCTGCTCGTGATCATGATGACCGTGCCCGGCCTGGCGCTGTTCTACGGCGGCCTGGTGCGCAGCAAGAACATGCTGTCGGTGCTGATGCAGGTCATGGTCACGTTCTCGATGATCGTGGTCCTGTGGCTGATCTACGGCTACAGCCTCGCCTTCACCGAGGGCAACGCCTTCATCGGCGGCTTCGACCGCCTCTTCATGAAGGGCATCTTCGATCCGGCCACCGGCGTGTTCGCGCCCGGCGCGACCTTCAGCAAGGGCGTCTACATCCCCGAGCTGCTGTTCGCCGCATTCCAGGCCACCTTCGCCGGCATCACCTGCTGCCTGATCGTCGGCGCCTTCGCCGAGCGCATCAAGTTCTCGGCCGTGCTGCTGTTCATGGTGCTCTGGTTCACCTTCAGCTATGCGCCGATCGCCCACATGGTCTGGTTCTGGATGGGTCCGGACGCCTACACCACCAAGGAAGTGGTCGACGGCCTGAACGACAAGGCCGGCCTGATCTGGCAGTGGGGCGCGCTCGACTTCGCGGGCGGCACCGTGGTGCACATCAACGCCGCCGTCGCCGGCCTGGTCGGTGCCTACCTGGTCGGCAAGCGCATCGGCTACGGCAAGGAATCGTTCACGCCGCATTCGCTGACCTTGACGATGGTGGGTGCCTCGCTGCTGTGGGTGGGCTGGTTCGGCTTCAACGCCGGCTCGGCCCTGGAAGCCGGCACCAGCGCCGTGCTGGCCTTCATGAACACCTTCTCGGCCACCGCCGCCGCCGTGCTCGCATGGTCCATCGGTGAAGCACTGATGCGCGGCAAGGCCTCGATGCTGGGTGCCGCTTCCGGCGCCGTCGCCGGCCTGGTGGCGATCACCCCGGCCGCCGGCAACGTCGGCCTGATGGGCGCGATCATCATCGGCTTCGTCGCCGGCTTCGCCTGCCTGTGGGGCGTCCATGGCCTCAAGAAGATGCTCAAGGCGGACGACTCGCTGGACGTCTTCGGCGTCCACGGTGTCGGCGGCATCGTCGGCGCGCTGCTCACCGGCGTGTTCAACACCCAGGCCCTCGGCGGCCCCGGCCTGGTCGGCGACTGGGTCACGGCAGGCGTGATCTCCAATGGCATCGGTGCCCAGGTCTGGATCCAGCTCAAGGCCGTGCTGCTGACCATCGTCTGGTCGGGCGTGGTGGCTTTCATCTCCTTCAAGATCGCCGACCTGACCATCGGTCTGCGGGTGTCGGAAGAAGAAGAGCGCGAAGGCCTCGACATCACCTCCCACGGCGAAACCGCCTACAACCGCTGAAGCCTCCGGGCCGCCGCGTGCGGCCCGCTTCCGCGGCAAGAAAAATTGTCTGCGAGAGTCTCCTCTGGAAGTTCAGCCCGCACGCTTCGGCCTGCGGGCTGTTTTTTTGGGGGGCGCAGGGCGGGCGAATTGGCCTAAGCTCTCGCGGATGTGGACCACCCTCGACGACAGTCTGAGCCAGCTCGGCGAATCGCCGTTCTGGCATCCCGGCGAACGCGCGCTCTACTGGCTCGACATTCCCGGCCGCGCGGTGCTGCGCACCCGCGGCGACATCGACGGCACGCCGACGGTCGAGCGCTGGGACCTGCCGACCGAGCCCGGCTGCATGGCACCGGCGCGCCGCGGCGGGCTGGTGATCGCGCTGCGCGACGGGGTCTATCGCGCAGCCGACTGGGGCGCCGAATTGCGGCCGCTGGCGCGGGTCGACCATGACGTCCGCACCATGCGCTTCAACGACGGCAAGTGCGACGCGCTGGGTCGCTTCTGGGCCGGCACCATCAACGAAGCCAAGGACCGGGCCAACGCCACGCTCTACTGCCTCGACGCCCGCGGCGGCCGCGCGCCGGCGCTGCGGCCGATGGCCAACCAGGCCACCACCGCCAACGGCCTGGCCTTCGCGCCCGACGACGCCACCGCCTACTGGGCCGACACCGCCGCCCACCGGGTGCGGGCGTGGGCCTGGGCCGCGCGTGTCAACACCCTGTCGCACGAGCGCGTCTTCCAGCAGTTCGAGGACAAGCCCCAGGGCTGGACGCCGGCCTCGCCGCTGCGCTACGAAGGCCGGCCCGACGGCGCCACCGTGGATGCGCAAGGCCACTATTGGGTGGCGATGTTCGAGGGCGGACAGCTGCTGCGCTTCGCGCCCTCGGGCGAGCGGGTGGCGGCGCTGGCGACTCCGGTCCAATGCCCGACCATGCCCTGCTTCGGCGGCGACGACCTGCGCACGCTGTTCGTCACCAGCGCCCGCCGCGGCCGGCCGGCGGCCGAGCTCGAGGAACGCCCGGCCTCGGGCTGCGTGATCCGCATGCGCGTCGAGACCCCGGGGCGGCCGGTCGCCTTCTTCGAGGACTGACAGTGGCCCTCCAGCACATCCCGCCGATCCAGTGCCTGCTGACCTTCGAGGCGGTGGCGCGGCTGCGCCACGCGGGCCGCGCGGCCGACGAGCTGTGCGTCACCCCGAGCGCGGTGAGCCATCGCATCCGCCAGCTCGAATCGCATGTCGGCATCAAGCTCTTCGGCCGCAGCGACTTCAACCTGACGGCCGACGGCGCGGTCTACCTCGCCAACGTGCGCACCGGCCTCGCCGCCCTGCAGGCGGTGCCGAACCGCGACGCCGCGCGGCGCTCGACCCAGCTGCGGCTGGCGGTCACGCCGACCTTCAGCCGCCAGATGCTGATGCCGCACCTGGAGCTGTTCCGCAACATCTATCCCGATGTCGAGCTGGTGATGCAGGTCTCGATCCCGCTGCTGGACGTGACCGCCGAGCAGGCCGACCTCGAGGTGCGCTACGGCGGCGGCAACTACGCCGACTGCGAGAGCCGGCTGGTGCTCGAGGAGTCGGTGGTGCCGGCCTGCAGCCCGAGCTACCTCAACGAGTTCGGCCCTTTCACCGGCTTTCGCACCGAGGCGGAGATCGCCGCCGCGCGGCTGATCCGCAGCCCCCTGGAACCCTGGGGCACCTGGTTCGCGAGCTGCGGGCTGGACCATCCCGAGCCGCAGGTGGGCGCCCAGTTCAACGACCTGGGCCTGGTCTACGACGCCGCCGCCAGCGGTTTCGGCGTGGCGCTGGTGCGGCAGAAGCTGGGCGCGCAATGGCTCGAGTCGGGGCGGCTGGTGCCGCTGTCGGACCGGCCCGTGCCCTCGCCGCTGCGGCACTACATCTGCTGGCAGGCCGGCACGCTGGAGCGCTGGGAATGCGAGGCCTTTGCCGAGTGGCTGGTACAAACCCTGAGCTAGATCAACCAAATTTCAAGCCCGCCGCCAAAAACCTTCAATTCGGCGGGCCTGCGCGTCCTTAAAGTTCGATCCAGATACGAGACATCCACATTCTGGGAGCAAGCCATGACCTGGCAGCAGATCTACGACCCCTTCGGCAACATGATCATTTCCACCGCGCTGGCCGCGATTCCGGTGGTGGTGATGCTGGCCTGCCTCGGCTTCTTCCACATCAAGGCCCACATCGCGGCCGGGCTGGGCCTGCTGGCGGCGATCGCGGTCGCGGTCTTCGCCTACGGCATGCCGGTCGACATGGCGGGCCGCGCGGCGCTGTTCGGAGGCTTCACCGGGCTGCTGCCGATCGGCTGGATCGTGCTCAACATCATCTTCCTGCAGCAGCTGGCGGAGCAGAACGGCAGCTTCAAGGTGCTGCAGGATTCGCTCTCGGGCATCACCGAGGACCGGCGCATCCAGCTGCTGCTGATCGCCTTCTGCTTCGGCGCCTTCTTCGAGGGCGCGGCGGGCTTCGGCACGCCGGTCGCGGTCACCGCGGGCATCCTGATCGGGCTGGGCTTCTCGCCGCTGGCGGCCTCGGGCCTGAGCCTGATCGCCAACACGGCGCCGGTCGCCTTCGGCGCGCTCGGCACGCCGGTCATCACGCTGGCCAAGGTGCATGGCTACGACCTGATGGAGGTCACGGCGATGATCGGCCGCCAGCTGCCCTTCTTCTCGCTGCTGGTGCCGTTCTGGCTGATCTGGGCCTTCGCCGGCCGCAAGGCGATGTGGGAGATCTGGCCGGCGATCCTGGTCACCGGCCTGAGCTTCGCGATCCCGCAGTACCTGGTGTCGAACTTCATCGGCCCGGAGCTGGTCGACATCATCGCGGCCATCGTCTCGATGGTCTGCCTGGTGCTGTTCCTGCGCGTCTGGCAGCCGCGCACGATCTGGCATTCGCCCTCGCTCAAGGGCCACGACGTCAGCGCCCACGAGGCCAAGCCGCCGGCGCCGGTGGTGGTGCACGAGCGCGCGGCGCTGGTCCGCGCCTGGACCCCGTGGCTGATCCTGTCGGTGTTCGTCTTCGTCTGGGGGCTGCCCGCGGTCAAGACCGCGCTCAACGGCCTGTTCGCGCCCTCGTTCCCGATGGCCGGCCTGCACAACATGATCGAGAAGATGCCGCCGGTGGTGGCCGCGCCGACCAAGGAAGGCGCGGTCTACGTGCTGAACATCCTGTCGGCGACCGGCACCGGCATCCTGCTGTCGGCCGTGGTCAGCGCCTTCTTCATGCGCTACAACCCGGTCGAGATCGTGCGCATCTTCTTTCGCACCTTGTGGCTGGTGCGCTATTCGCTGTTGACCATCGTGCTCATGCTGGCGCTCGGCACGCTCACGCGCTTCTCGGGCACCGACACCACGCTGGGCCTGGCCTTCGCCAACACCGGCGCCTTCTATCCCTTCTTCGGCACCCTGATGGGCTGGATCGGCGTCGCGATGACGGGCTCCGACACCGCCTCCAACGTGCTGTTCGGCGGCATGCAGAAGGTGGCGGCCGAGCAGCTCGGCCTGTCGCCCAACCTGATGGGCGCGGCCAACAGCTCGGGCGGCGTGATGGGCAAGATGATCGACGCCCAGTCGATCGTGGTCGCCTCCACCGCCACCCGCTGGTTCAACCACGAAGGCGATATCCTGCGCTTCGTGTTTTTCCACTCGATCGCGCTGGCCTGCCTGGTCGGCCTCTACGTCACCCTGCAGGCCTACGTCTGGCCGTTCACCTTGATGGTCGTGCGTTGAAAGTTTCGCCATGAATGCGCCGCTCGGTTCCGCCGCACAGTCTTCGTTGTCGGCCTCGGCCCGCCAGGCCCAGGTGGTGCAGGCGCTGCGGCCGCATCTGCCCGTCCATGCGCTGATCTGGCACGACGAGGACACCGTGCCCTACGAGTGCGACGGCCTCACGGCCTACCGCCAGCGCCCGCTGGTCGTGGCCCTGCCCGAGACCGAGGCCCAGGTCTCGGCCGTGCTCAAGGCCTGCCACGGGCTCGGCGTGCCGGTGGTGGCGCGCGGTGCCGGCACCGGGCTGTCGGGCGGCGCGATGCCGCATGCGCTGGGCGTCACGATGTCGCTCGCCAAGTTCAACCGGATCGTGAAGATCGACCCGGTCAGCCGCACCGCGGTGGTCCAGTGCGGCGTGCGCAACCTGGCGATCAGCGAGGCGGCCGCGCCCTTCAACCTGTACTACGCGCCCGACCCCTCGAGCCAGATCGCCTGCACCATCGGCGGCAACGTGGCCGAGAACTCGGGCGGCGTGCACTGCCTCAAGTACGGCCTCACCCTGCACAACGTGCTGCGGGTGCGCGGCTTCACGGCCGAGGGAGAGGCGATCGAATTCGGCAGCGAGGCGCTCGACTGCGCCGGCCTCGACCTGCTGGCGCTGGTGATCGGCAGCGAGGGCATGCTGGCCGTCACCACCGAGGTCACGGTCAAGCTGGTGCCCAAGCCGCAGCTGGCGCGCTGCATCATGGCCAGCTTCGACGACGTCCGCAAGGCCGGCGACGCGGTGGCCGCGGTGATCGCGGCCGGCATCATCCCGGCTGGCCTCGAGATGATGGACAAGCCGATGACCGCCGCGGTCGAGGACTTCGTGCGCGCCGGCTACGACCTCGACGCCGCCGCCATCCTGCTGTGCGAATCGGACGGCACGCCCGAGGAGGTCGAGGAAGAGATCGGCCGCATGACCGGGGTGCTGCGCCAGTGCGGCGCCACCGCGATCGCCTGCAGCGAGAACGAGGACGAGCGGCTCAAGTTCTGGAGCGGGCGCAAGAACGCCTTCCCGGCCTCGGGCCGCATCAGCCCCGACTACATGTGCCTCGACTCGACGATCCCGCGCAAGCGGCTGGCCGACATCCTGCTCGCGATCCAGCAGATGGAGATCAAGTACGGCCTGCGCTGCTGCAACGTGTTCCACGCCGGCGACGGCAACCTGCATCCGCTGGTGCTGTTCGACGCCAACGACCCCGACGAGCTGCACCGCTGCGAGCTGTTCGGCGCCGACATCCTCGAGACCAGCGTCGCGATGGGCGGCACGGTGTCGGGCGAGCATGGCGTCGGCGTCGAGAAGCTCAACAGCATGTGCGTCCAGTTCACTGCGGCCGAGAACGCGCAGATGTTCGGCGTCAAGCGCGCCTTCGATCCGGCCGGCTTGCTGAACCCGGGCAAGGTGATCCCGACGCTGTCGCGCTGCGCCGAGTACGGCAAGCAGGTGTTCCGCGCCGGGCAGCCCATGGCCTTCCCGGACCTCCCCAGGTTCTGAGTCATCTTGATGGAATCCCCAGCCCTCACCCGGATCGCCGAGCGCATCCGCGCCGCCGCCGCCGACCGCACGACCCTGAGCATCCGCGGCGGCAACACCAAGGCCTTCTACGGCGAAGCCGCGCACGGCGAGGCCCTCGAGACCGCCGCGCTGGCCGGCGTCGTCAGCTACGAGCCCAGCGAACTGGTCGTCACCGTCGGGGCCGGCACGCCGCTGGCCGAACTGGAGGCGCTGCTGGCCGGGCAGGGCCAGTGCCTGCCCTTCGAGCCGCCGCGCTTCGCGCCCGGCGGCACGGTCGGTGGAATGATCGCGGCCGGCCTCAGCGGCCCGGCGCGCGCCAGCGTCGGCGCGGTGCGCGACTACTTGCTGGGCCTCACGCTGGTCAGCGGCCGCGGCGAGGTGCTGGTCTTCGGCGGCCAGGTCATGAAGAACGTCGCCGGCTACGACGTGTCGCGGGTGCTGGCCGGTTCGATGGGCGCCCTCGGGCTGGTGGCGCAGGCCAGCCTCAAGGTGCTGCCGGTGGCACCGGCCGAGGCCACGCTCGACTTCGCCTGCAGCCAGGCCGATGCGCTGCGCCTGCTCAACGAATGGGGCGGCCGGCCGCTGCCCCTCAACGCCAGCGCCTGGCGCGAGCGCGACGGCGTCGGCGTGCTGTCGCTGCGCCTGCGCGGCGCGGTGGCGGCGGTCGACGCGGCCTGCGCCCAACTGGGCGGCGAGCGCCAGGACGCCGGGCGCGCGGCGGCCGGCTGGCAGTCGCTGCGCGACCAGCAGCACCCCTGGTTCGGCGCCGGCACGGGCGCCTTGTGGCGCCTGTCGGTGCCGCAGACCGCACCGGTGCTCGACCTCGGCGGCGCGCCGCTGGTCGAGTGGCACGGCGGCCAGCGCTGGGTCCATGCCAGCCCCGGCGAATCGCAGCGGGTGCGTGCCGCGGCGCGCGCCGCCGGCGGCCATGCGACGCTTTTCAGGCCCGCGCCCGGGGCCCGCCACGAGCCCCGCTTCGACGCCTTGAGCGCACCGGTCGAGCGCATCCACCGCGCGCTCATGAACGAATTCGATCCCGATGCCGTGTTCGACCGCGGCCGGCTCCTCCCTGCCACCCCCACCGCGCACTGAAGCCCCCGCATGCAAACCGAACTCGCTCCCGAATTCCAGGGCACCGCCGACGGCCGCGAAGCCGAGGCGATCCTGCGCAAGTGCGTGCACTGCGGCTTTTGCACCGCCACCTGCCCGACCTACCAGCTGCTCGGCGACGAGCTCGACGGCCCGCGCGGGCGCATCTATCTGATCAAGCAGGTGCTCGAAGGCAAGGCGCCGACGCGCAGCACCCAGCTGCACCTCGACCGCTGCCTGACCTGCCGCAACTGCGAGAGCACCTGCCCGAGCGGCGTGCAGTACGGCCACCTGGTCGACATCGGCCGCAAGATCGTCGACCAGAAGGTGCCGCGGCCGGCGGGCGAGAGCGCCGTGCGGTGGACGCTCAAGGAGGCCCTGCCTTCGCCGCTCTTCGGCCCCGCGATGAAGCTGGGGCAGTCGGTGCGCGGCCTGCTGCCGGCCTCGCTCAAGGCCAAGGTGCCGGCGCCGCGGCCCGCGGGCGCCTGGCCCACCCGCACGCATGCCCGCAAGGTGCTGATGCTGGCCGGCTGCGTGCAGCCGTCGATGGCGCCCAACATCAACAGCGCCACCGCGCGCGTGCTCGACGCCGCCGGCATCCAGGCCGTGGTGGCGCCGAACGCCGGCTGCTGCGGCGCCGTCAAGTTCCACCTCAACGACCAGGACGGCGGCCGGGTGCAGATGCGCGCCAACATCGACGCCTGGTGGCCGCAGGTCGAGGGCGGCGCGGTCGAGGCGATCGTCATGAACGCCTCGGGCTGCGGCGTCACGGTGCGCGAGTACGGCCACATGCTGAAGGACGACCCGGCCTACGCCGCCAAGGCCGAACGCATCAGCGCCCTGACCCGCGACCTGAGCGAACTGCTGCCCGAACTGGTGCCGGCGCTCAAGGACCGCGTGGCGGCGCCGGCCGGGGTGATCGCCTACCACCCGCCGTGCACGCTGCAGCACGGCCAGAAGCTGCGCAACGGGGTCGAACTCAACCTGCGCGCGCTCGGCTTCGACATCCGGGTGGCGGCCAGCGAATCGCACCTGTGCTGCGGCTCGGCCGGCACCTATTCGGTGCTGCAGCCCGAGCTGGCCTACCCGCTGCGCGACCGCAAGCTGGGCCATTTGAACCAGCTGCAGCCCAGTGCCATCGCCTCGGCCAACATCGGCTGCATCACCCACCTGCAAAGCGGCACGCAGACGCCCGTGCGGCACTGGGTCGAGCTGCTCGACGCCGCCCTGGCGGCCTGAGCGGACATCTTCGAGGGTTCTGGTCCGACGCCCGGCGTGACGGCGCCGCGGCAGCATGCAGGCGTGTTCCTACCGGAGACTTCTCATGCATGCCTCTTCACGACACCTGGTGCGCGCCGCTGCGCTGTGCGCCTGCGCCGCCGCGCCCTGGCTGGTCCAGGCCCAGACCCCGGCCGTGGCGCCGGCCATGAAGGTCCAGGATGCCGGGCGCTACGTCTGCGGCGGCGTCGGCTCCGACGAGTCGGTCGCGATGCGCGCCGCCATGAAGGACCATCCGCTGTCGCTGCTGTTCGCCCGCGCCAGCGGCGCCTACCTGGCCGACGTCGACGTCATGGTGAAGGACGCCAAGGGCGGCACCGCGATGGCGATGCGCGCCACCGGCCCGGTCTGCCTGGTCGACCTGCCGGCCGGCCGTTACACGGTCGAGGCCGCGAGCGAGGGCGTGACCAAGAGCCAGACCGTGACGCTGGGCGCCGGCGCCAAGACCGCCGACTTCAGGTTCTGATCAGTCCGCCTTCAGCGCTGCCTCGATGTCGGCGGCGATCGACTCGGGCTTGTCGAGCGGCGCATAGCGCTTGCGCACCCGGCCGTCGCGGCCGACCAGGAACTTGGTGAAGTTCCACTTGATGGCGGTGCTGCCCAGCAGCCCCGGCGCCTCCTTGACCAGCCACTTGTAGAGCGGTGCGGCGGCGGCACCGTTGACGTCGATCTTCTCCATCATCGGGAAGCTGACGCCGTACTGCTCGGTGCAGAACGCGCCGATCTCCGCGTTGGTGCCCGGGTCCTGGTGCATGAACTGGTTGGACGGAAAGCCCAGCACGGCCAGGCCCTGCCCGGCGTACTTCTTGTAGAGCGCCTCCAGCCCCTCGAACTGCGGCGTGAAGCCGCATTGGCTGGCGGTGTTGACGATCAGCAGCACGCGGCCGCGGTATTCGGAAAGCGGTGCCGGCCGGCCGTCGATGCGGCGGGCCTCGAAGTCGTAGATGCTGGTCATGGCAAGTCCTGGGGGGAAAGCATCCGCCGATCATCGCCGGCCGCCGGGGCGCGTGCAAACGACGACCACACCGCCGCCGCCACGATCAGCGCGCCGCCGAGCCAGATCCGCGCCTCCATCGTGGCCGCGCCCAGCGCCACCGACGAGACGCTCGCGAACAGCACCTCCGACAGCATGATCACCGAGGTGGCGCTGGCCGCCAGCCGGGCCGCGCCGTACTGCAGGCAGACGTTGGCGAACACGAAGCCGGTGCCCAGCAGCAGGGCCCAGCCCCACCAGCCCGGGTCGGCCAGCGGCGGCGGCGCCATCGCGCCGAGCGCCGTGCCGGCCAGGGCGGTGGCGCCGGCCATCACGGCGCAGCCGCCGAACATCGCCAGCGCCCGGGCCTCGCCGGGGGCGCTGCGCAGCCGGCGCAGCAGGATGTTGGTCACGGCGAAGCCGAAGCCGGCGGCCACGCCCAGCCAGTCCGGCAGGCTCGCCGGCACCGGCCAGTCGGCCTCCGGCGACTTCAGCACCACCGCCACGCCGACCAGCGCCAGCGCCACCCGGGCGAGCGCGGCGAGGCTCGGCCGCTCGCCCAGGAAGGCCCAGGCCAGCAGGACGCTCCACAGCGGCATCAGGTAGAACAGCAGCACCACCCGCACCACGTCGCCCTGCGTCACGGCCCAGTTGAAGCCGACATTGGTCAGGCCCGCCGCCAGCCCCAGCCCCAGCAGTGCGGGCTGGCGCGCGAACAGGCCCCAGGCGCGCCGCCGCAGCAGCGCCATCGCGAGCGTGATGGCGGCATAGATCAGGCAGGTCGCCCACACCGGATGCAGGCCATGCCCCTCGAGTTGACGGAAGGGAAACCAGGAGACGCCCCAGACGAAGGCGTTGAAGATCAGCGCGAGAGCGGGCAAGGGAAGCGGGAACGGGTCAGTGGTGCTTGTCGCTGCGCGCGATGGCGAGCAGGTGCTCGACCTCTTCCGGATGGCGCCTCAGATTGTGCTGGTGCCAGCGCTTGATGAGCCACATGAAGCCGGCCACCACGATGCCGAAGGCGGTGATGGCCGAGTAGGCCGACAGGCCGATGCCGGTGCAGGCGCTGTAGAACGCGCCCAGCACCAGGATGCACGACTGCTCGTTGAAGTTCTGCACCGCGATCGAGCGGCCGGCCCCCATCAGGTTGTGGCCGCGGTGCTGCAGCAGCGCGTTCATCGGCACCACCAGGAAGCCGCCCAGGCCGCCGAGCAGGATCAGGAAGGGCACGGCGAGCCAGATGCTGCCGATGAAGTTCATGCCGATCACCAGCAGGCCCATGCCGATGCCCATCGGGATCACGCGGGTGGCCATGTCCAGCCGCATCTTCATCGAGGCCACGATGGCGCCGACCGCGGTGCCGATCGCCACCACGCCGGTCAGCGACGAGGCCTGCGCCGTGTTGTAGCCCAGCGCCAGCGAGGCCCAGGCCAGCACGATGTACTTGAGGTTGCCGCCGGCGCCCCAGAACAGGGTGGTGGTGGCGAGCGAGATCTGGCCCAGCTTGTCGCGCCACAGGCGCGAGTTGCACTGCCAGAAGTCGGGCAGCAGGGCGAACACGTTGCGCACGATGCCGTGCTGCGGGTTGGAGCGCAGCGGCCGCATCTCGACGCCCGTCAGCGGGATGCGGGTGTTGAACCAGGCGGCCACGATGTAGACCAGGATCAGCGCCGAGATCGCGGCCTCGGGCGGCGTGTTGACGCCGGTGTCGACGAACGGCAGGTCGAACGCCAGCAGGTGGCTCGACAGCGCATGCCCGACCAGCTGCCCGCCGAGCACGATGCCCAGGATGATCGAGGCGATGGTCAGCCCCTCGATCCAGCCGTTGGCCTTGACCAGCTGGGAGGCCGGCAGCAGCTCGGTCAGGATGCCGTACTTGGCCGGCGAATAGGCGGCGGCGCCGAGCCCGACGATGGCGTAGGCCATCAGCGGGTGCGAGCCGAACAGCATCATCACGCAGCCGACCACCTTGATCGCATTGCTGATGAACATCACCTGGCCCTTGGGCAAGGCGTCGGCGAAGGCGCCCACCAGCGGCGCCAGCGCCACGTAGAAGACGGTGAAGATCGGCACCAGCGCGGCGCGCTGCCACTCCGGCGCGCCGCTGGTCCGCATCAGCTCCACAGCAGCAACGAAAAGCGCGTTGTCGGCCAGTGACGAAAAGAACTGGGCCGACATGATGGTGTAGAAACCGCGCTTCATCGATGAGCTGGCTGGCCAGATGGGGAGGGCTGGCGGTAGTGAAAAAAGGGGCCCGCATCAGAGGCGGGTGCGCGGTTATAGCATGGGGTGCGCGATGTCAGAATGGCGCTTTCCGGCCCCAACGCCGGGCTTTGTTGTGTGAGTGTTTTCAGCTTTTCACCGGGTTTTTTGAAGTGCCGCGTCCGATCCTTGCCACTGTCCATGCCGCCGCCCTGCGCCACAACCTCGACCGGGCCCGTCGTTGCGCGCTCGATTCCCGGGTCTGGGCGGTGGTCAAGGCCAACGCCTACGGGCACGGGATCGAGCGGGTTTTCGACGCCTTCCGCGCCGCCGACGGCTTCGCCCTGCTCGACCTGGCGGAGGCCGAGCGGGTGCGCGCCCTGGGCTGGCGCGGGCCGATCCTGCTGCTCGAGGGCGTGTTCGAGCCGCGCGACCTCGAGCTGTGCTCCCGCCTCGGCCTCTGGCACACCGTCCACTGCGACGCCCAGATCGACATGCTGGCCGCCCACAAGACCCAGGTGCCGCAGCGCGTCTTTCTCAAGATGAACTCCGGCATGAACCGCCTGGGCTTCACGCCCGAGCGCTTTCGCTCGGCCTGGACCCGGCTGAACGCGCTGCCGCAGGTCGACGAGATCTCGCTCATGACGCACTTCAGCGACGCCGACGGCGAGCGCGGCATCGCGCACCAGATCGAGGTCTTCGAGCGCGCCGCGCAGGACCTGCCCGGCGAGCGCACGGTCGCCAACAGCGCCGCGACCTTGCGCCACGCGCCCCGGACCCGGGCCGACTGGGTGCGCCCCGGCATCGTGCTGTACGGCAGCGCCCCCGATTTCCCCGAGCACGACGCCGCCCACTGGCAGCTGCAGCCAGCCATGACGCTCGCCACCCGGCTGATCGCGGTGCAGACGCTGCAGGCCGGCGACACCATCGGCTACGGCTCCAGCTTCCGCGCCGAGGGCCCACTGCGCATCGGCGTCGCCGCGGTCGGCTATGCCGACGGCTACCCGCGGCACTGCAGCACGGGCACGCCGGTGCTGGTGAACGGCGTGCGCACGCGCATGGTCGGGCGGGTCAGCATGGACATGATCACGGTCGACCTGACGCCGGTGCCCGACGCCGGATTCGGCGCCGAAGTCACGCTGTGGGGCCGCTCGGCGTCCGGCTCCGTGCTGCCGATCGACGAAGTGGCACGGGCCGGCAACACCGTCGGCTACGAACTCATGTGCGCCGTCGCGCCGCGGGTGCCGATCACGGCGGACTGAAGCCCGCCGCCCGCTCTCGCGCTCGGTGCAGATCTGGGAGTCGCGCGTCGAGCAGGCGCTGCATCGCAGCCGCGACCTGCGCCTGCACGGCTTTGCGATCGGCGCCGCCATCCTGCTGCTGATGTGGCTGATGTCGCACCTGCAGATGCGGCTGGGCGTCGATGCGCTGGCGCTGCGCCATGCGGGGGCGCTGGGGGGGCGGCTACGCCGCCTACCTGCTGCTCTTGCGCTGGTGGGCTGGAAGATTGGTGCAGCGCAACACGAACTTCGATCCCGACCTGCCGGACCCCTGCACCTTCGAGGGTCCGTCGTCGCACCGGGGGCCAGTTCGAAGCCTGTGACCTGCCCGACGTGGGCGGTGGCGCGCTCGACATCGCGGGCGGTCTCGACGAGGGCGCGCTCTTCGTGGTGCCGGTCGTGGCGATCTTCCTGATCGGCGTCGCCATCGTGTGCGGCGCCGGCGCGCTGGTGCTGCTCTACTTCGGCTGGGACGCGCTGCTCGCGGTGGCGATCGAGATCGCCTTCTCGTACGTCTCGGCGCGCGCCGCGGTGCGGATCGCGCGCGAGGGCTGGTTCGCCGCGGCGGAGCGGCTCAGCTGGAAG
Organism: Variovorax davisae; assembly: GCF_030316845.1. Lineage (GTDB taxonomy): Bacteria > Pseudomonadota > Gammaproteobacteria > Burkholderiales > Burkholderiaceae_C > Variovorax > Variovorax davisae. The sequence continues at coordinate 118,588 of NZ_JASZYS010000010.1, read as the reverse complement.
CCGCTGCTCGGCGCGCTGCTGTGCGCGGTGCTGCTCGGCGCCGCGATCGACCGCTTCATGCCGCAGGTGAACTCGCTGCCGGCGGCGCTGCGGGCGCGGATGGGGCGGTAGCGCGATGGCGCGAGGGATCCTATAGTTGCGGCGAATGCGCACGACCAGTGCGCGGGCAACTAGAAGATTCAGGGAGTGCCCATATGCGAATCCGCCTGCGGTCAGTGAAGGCCTGCGCGCCTTCCGAAGGTGTTTCTCCGTCGCGAACGATGGGGCTGGATGTGTTTGCATTCGACTGTCGAATCCCGTGCGGCATAGCGCTCAGTCTGTTTTGCGCGGCGACAAGTGCCCAAGTCGAAACCCGCTGTTTGATCTACCACGGGGACGTGCGCGTCGACCCGAGCCTGGCCGTTGGGCCCACCTTCATATCCCTCGATGACGTTGACCGATCGAACATCATGCTCAGTGCGACTGAGCGAGATGGCCCAACCGGGGAGTCCAATGTGTGCGGCAACGCGACGCTCCGCACCGTGCAAAGCGCTGGCCCGTTCGGCTACCTCAACCTGGGAAGCGATTTTTGGGTCCCGTTCGGGGGTGATTCTGGTGGCAACGCCTACAGCGTGACCTATCACGACAGGATTCGGACCGCGCCGTGGCTCGACAGAGGCCAATGCAAGGTCCAAACAACCACGGACAGGTTTTCTGGCGTGGACTCAGCCGGCTTCGGAGACGATGCCCGCGGCGCCGGAACGATTTGCGTCACACGCGTGAGCAGGCCGGACGTCGTTATCGAACCGCTTGAGCTCAGAGTGGGAAAGACGGCCCATCTGCGCGTGCGAATCCAGACGCAGGGCACGCCGATCCCCTTCAAAGGCGCGAAAGCCAGACTCGCGCCCGCAGCCATCAATGGCAGTCTGTTTTGTGCCAATGCCACCGACGCCAAAGGCAATCTGGGTTGCGTATACGAAGCCCCCGCCAGGAGAGCGACGATCGAGACGGTCACCGGCGACTGCGTTGGCTGCAATTCAACGGCAAGCTCGACGATCACGGTGACGGGACCACCGAAGGTGCTCGGGTTTTTCAACGGAATTTGGAATACCAAAGAGGAGGCCGGAATGGGCCTGGATGCCCTCAAGAAATTGGTGGGCCCCAGCCATGACAATGCTCCGATTCGCTACGTATCCTTCTACAACCAGACTGCAAAAGGCGGCTCTGGGAGCCCACTTCAAGACATTGCTGAAACTTTCGTGCAGCGCGGCGTCGAGCTCGATGGCGTGTTGAACGATCGGTGGGAGCACTACTGGGATCTGCTTGCTGGCCGGCATGGCAACCCCAATTCATTGACCGGAAGCCTGATCAAGGGACTGGGCAGCGGTGGCTTGGCGCTCGCGCGCTTGCTCGACGCGACCTTCAATGCCACCTTGGGCCAGATCGTCGGGGGTTGGGCTCGCTTGCTCAGCGATCCGCCGACCGAAGCCGACCTGAACTCCCAGTTGGCCCAATTGCGAATCTTGGCCGGCGACGATGCCCATCTTGTCCTCTTGGCGCATTCGCAGGGAAACCTCTTCGCCAACGCGGCACACGACGGGCTGCTGGCCAGTGACCCGCGCGTGGCGGTCAAGGTCGTCCATGTCGCCCCCGCTTCGCCTACCACGCGTGGAGAGTACGGACTGTCTGATCGGGATCTGGTGGTCAATGCGCTTCGTTTCCAAGGGGGCAATAGCGTGAGGGCTGCCAATTGGAGCCTTCCGTTCAGTTCGGTCGATGCGAGCGGCCATATGTTGGTGCCCACTTACCTGGACGCCGCGCGTGAGGGCCGCGCCAAGGTCAAGGCGTTGGTAGCGTCAGCGTTTGATGGGCTTGCAGGTCCTTGAGGGAGAGCGAATATGACCCATGTGTCGAAGACTCGACTGGGCCGCGCCGTGGCAATGAGGGCGGTCGGCGTGCTGCCTGCACTGCTCGTCGCCTGTGGCGGCAGCGGCGATGAGACCGCCGTGGTCCCAACTGGCGCACCGACGGCGGAGGCATTGGCGGAGGGCCCCGGCGCCGTAGTTCCTCCGCCACCCCCGATCGCAGGATCGTTGGCGCTCAAGGATCAGATCGTTGCCCTGGAGCGAATCGGTACGGTTCCGGCGCTTGACCGGTCGCGAGATATCTCAGGGCCGGATTTCAATCGAAACGGCGTGCGCGATGACATCGAGGCATGGATCCACACGCGGCCCATCAACGAGAGCCAGCGCCGGGCGCTGATGCAGAAAGCCAGGGATCTGCAGATGACTCTTCTTGTTGATCTCAAGGACAAGGCCGGCCTGGACCGCAGCGGTGATCAGCTGATGGCATCGACGAAGTGCGCTGGCGATCGCTTTGACCCGCGCAGCGAATCGTACGGGTACACGCAGAAGATCGAAGCGATGACTGCGAATACGCGAGAGCGTGCCGCGCGCTATGCGCAGTACAACGCAGCCCAGTCCGGAAGTTCCACGACCTACCCGTCCGGCGACACCTGCGAGCCCTGAGTCTGTCCGTCGGCTCAGTACAAGCCCAACTGCCGCGCCCGCAGCCGCGCCAGCCCCAGCAGCGCATCGGTGAACGGCGTCGCCACGCCGGCGCGTTCGCCGAGTTCGCGCACCGAGGACACCAGCGCGTCGAGCTCGACCGCGCGGCCGGCTTCCACGTCCTGCAGCATCGAGGTCTTGAAGGCGCCGAGCTTGCGCGTGACCGCGTGGCGATCTTCCGGCGTGTCGGCGATCGGCACGCCGATCCGGGCGCCGACCTCCTTGGCCTCCAGCATGATGGTCGAGATGAAGCCGCGCACCAGGTCGTCGCCCAGGATCAGGTCGGTGGTGGCGCCGGTCAGCAGGCTGATCGGGTTGACCGTCATGTTGCCCCAGAGCTTGTACCAGACGTCTTTCTGGATCTGCGGCGAGAGCTGGGTGTCGATGCCCGCGCCGGCCAGCAGGTCGCGCAGCGCCCTGGCGCGCGGCGTCGCCTCGCCGGAGGGCTCGCCGACGATCAGGCCGTTGCCGAAGTGATGCCGCACCACGCCCGGCGCGTCGAGCGCGCAGCTGGCGTGCACCACGCAGCCGATCACGTGCCGGGCGGGGATCGCCGCATCGATCTTGCCGCCCGGGTCGACCGCCTCGAGCTGGGCACCGGCCAGCGGGCCGCCGAAGCCGCCCTGCAGGAACCACCACGGAACGCCGTTCATGGCCGTCAGCACGATCGTGTCGGGGCCCAGCAGCGGCGCGATCTGCTGCGCCACGGCCGGCAGCGAGGGCGCCTTGACGGCGACGATCACGAGGTCCTGGACGCCGAGCGCCGACGGGTCCGCGCTGGCGTTGACGGGCACGCTCACGCGCGAATCGCCGCTGGCCAGGGTGAGCCCGTCGCGCTGCAGGGCCTCCAGCGTGGCGCCGCGCGCCACCACGTTGATCGCCGAGCCGGCCCGCGCGAGCTTGGCGCCGATCCAGCCGCCGATGGCGCCGGCGCCGTAGATGCAGATTTTCATTTTCGGGAGATTCCTTTGCGCTTGGCTTGAGGCTCGCCCCGGCCCCTTCCGGGAACACCGCGGAACCGGCTTTGCCGGGCCGCTGGTGTTGCCCCCGGCGGGGGGTGGGCGGCTACACGAAGTGAGCCAACCTGGGGGGAGCTCTATAGCTTGTAGCTGTCGTCGATGCGGTCGACCTGGCGCACGAGGGCGTCGAACACATCCTGGCCGGCGCCGTGCGCCGGGTTGAACTGCAGCGCGTCGCGCGTGCAGCGCTCGGCGATGGCCTCGGAGACCGGGATCGGCGCGCCCATCGACAGCGTCGCCAGCTGGATCTCGCAGGCGCGCTGCAAGGTCCAGAGGATCGCGAAGGTCTGGGGCAGCGTCTCGCCCCAGGCCAGCAGGCCGTGGTTGCGCAGGATCACGGCCTTGCGCTCGCCGATGCTCTTGAGCAGGCGCGGCCCTTCGTCGGCATGGATCGTGATGCCCTCGAACGCGTGGTACGCGACCATGCCGTGCAGCTGCGCCGTATAGAAATTGGTCTGCTGCAGGCCGCCCTGCAGGCAGGCCACCGCCACGCCGGCGGTGGTGTGGACGTGCATCACGCAATGCGCATCCGGCAGGCCGTCGTGGATCGCGGCATGCACCGTGAAGCCGGCCGGGTTCACCGCATGGGTGGAGCCGTCGAGCACCCGGCCCTGGAGGTCGATCTTGACCAGGTTGCTGGCCGTGACCTCGCTGTAGTGCAGGCCGAAGGGGTTGATCAGGAACTGCTTCTCGCCACCGGTCACGCTGTCGGGCAGCCGCACCGTGATGTGGTTGTAGATCATCTCGGTCCAGCCCAGCATCGCGAACACGCGGTAGCAGGCGGCGAGCTGCAGCCGGGCGGCGCGCTCGTCGGGGTGGAGGGCGGGATGCACCAGCGCCGAGGGCGATGGGGTGGCGAGTGTGTTCATCTGCAGTTCCTTTTCATGGCTATCCTTCCGCGGTGAAGCCGACCTGCTTGACGATCGGCGCCCACTTGGCGGTGTCTTTCTTGATCAGCTCCGTCAGCTCGCCCGGCGTCGACGACATCGCCTCCAGGCCGAAGCCCGCCAGGCCGTCGATCACGTCCTTCTGTGCCAGCGCCTGCTTGAAGGCGGCATTGGCGCGCGCCACCACCTCGGGCGAGGCCTTGGCCGGCAGCAGGAAGGCGAACCACTCGCTGTGCGTCATGTCCTTGATGCCCTGCTCCTCGAAGGTCGGCACGTCGGGCGCGAAGCGGCTTCGCTTGGCGCCCGAGACGCCGAGGATGCGCACCTTGCCGGTCGGCAGGTGCTGCGTGATGTCGCCGATCGGGCCCGACACCGCCGCGATGTTGCCGCCCAGCAGGTCGAGCATCGCGGGCTGGGTGCCGCGGTAGGCCGCGTGCTTGAGCTCCACGCCCGCGCTCTTGCCCAGCAGCGCGCCGATGAAGTGCGGCGTCGAGCCGGCGGCCGGCGAGCCGAAGTTGGCGCCTTCGGGATGGGTCTTGGCCCAGGCGAGGAACTCGGGCACGGTCTTGATCGTGAGCGGCACCGCCGGCCCGACCGCGAAGCCGAAGTCGAACACGCAGGCGATGGTCACCGGCGACAGGTCGACCAGCGGGTCGTACGGCAGCTTCTTGTAGATGTGCGGATAGATCGTGAGGATCGAGGTCGGGGTCTGCAGGATCGTGGCGCCGTCGGCCGGCTGGCTCTTGACGTAGGTGACCGCGATCTGGCCGCCGGCGCCGGTGCGGTTCTCCACCACGACGGCGCGTCCGTAGTCGGGCTGCAGGCGGGTGGCGACACGGCGGCAGGTGGTGTCGGAAGTGCCGCCGGCCGCGAAGCCGGTGATCAGGCGCGCGGTCTCGAAGGGGAAGGCTTGCGACTGGGCGAAAACCTGCTGGCCCAGGCTGGCCAGCAGCGCGGAGGCGCTGGTGGTCTGCAGCAGGTGGCGGCGGGTGATGGTCATTGGGATGTCTCCTCGGGTGATCGATGCGTTGGAAAGGGCGTATTTTTCCCGCAACTTGTTGCGCCGCACACCCGCGTTTACCTCACGTATCGGGCACCAGGGTTCCGCATCCACCACGCCGGGCTCAGTAGGTGCCACCGCCGGCGGCCGGCTTGGCCGTGTTCTTGAAGCTCGCCGCCAGCGCGCTGGTGCTGCGCACCAGCAGGTTGGTGTCCAGCCCGACGGCGACGAAGGTCGCGCCCAGCGCCAGGTACTTGCGCGCCAGCGCCTCGTTGGGCGTGAGGATGCCCGCGGCCTTGCCGGCGCGCTGGATGCGGGCGATCGCGTCCTCGATCGCCGCCTGAACCTCGGGGTGGTCGGAGTCGCCCACGTGGCCCATCGAAGCCGACAGGTCGGCCGGCCCGATGAAGACCCCGTCGACGCCGTCGACCGCCGCGATCGCGTCCAGCTGCGCCAGCGCCTCGCGCGACTCGGCCTGCACCAGCAGGCAGACGCGGTCGTTGGCTTCCTTCGCATAGGCGGGGTAGCGGCCCCAGCGCGAGGCGCGGGCGCCGCCCATGCCGCGGATGCCCTCGGGCGGGTAGCGCATCGCGCGCACGATCGCGCGCGCCTGCTCGGGCGTGTCGACCATCGGCACCAGCAGGGTCTGCAGGCCGAGGTCGAGGTACTGCTTGATCAGCGCCGCGCCTGCGTCGCCATGGCCCAGCGGCACGCGGGCGATCGCGTGGACGCCCGGATAGCCGGCGATCGCCTGCGCCTGCTGCAGGATGCTGGCGAGGCCATTGGGCGAATGCTCGCCGTCGATCAGCAGCCAGTCGAAGCCGGCTCCGGCGCAGATCTCGGCGCTGTAGGCGTCGGCCAGGCCGAGCCAGAGGCCGATCTGCGCGCGCTTCTCGGCCAGGGCTTGCTTGAAGGGGTTGGTGGGTGTGGTCATGGGGGGTCTTTCAGACGAAGCGGAAGGAGATGGCGCCCAGGGGGCCGTAGTCCGCATGGAATGTATCGCCCGGCAGGGCGCTGGTCGGCCGCGTGAACGAGCCGCCGAGCACGATCTCGCCGGCCTCCAGGCACTCGTCCCAGGGTGCCAGCTTGTTGGCGAGCCAGGCGACGCCGGTGGCGGGGTGGTTCAGCACCGCGGCCGCGACCCCGGATTCCTCGATGACGCCGTTCTTGTAGAGCAGCGCGCTGACCCAGCGCAGGTCGACCGCGTCCGGCTTCACCGGCCGCCCGCCGGTCACGATGCCGGCATTGGCCGCGTTGTCGGCGATGGTGTCGTAGACCTTGCGCATCTGCTGGGTGTGGCGGTCGAACTGCTCGATGCGGGCGTCGATGATCTCGATCGCCGGCACGACGTAGTCGGTGGCGTCCAGCACGTCGAAGATCGTCACGTTCGGCCCCTGGAGCCGCTTGCCGAGCTTGAAGGCCAGCTCGACCTCCACCCGCGGCGCGATGAAGCGCGAGAACGGGATGTCGCCGCCCTGCTCGAAGAACATGTCGTCGAGCAGCGTGCCGTAGTCGGGCTCGTCGATCTGGCTCGACAGCTGCATGGCGCGCGAGGTCAGGCCGATCTTGTGGCCCTTGACGCTGCGGCCTTCGGCGATCTTGGCCTTGACCCATTCGCGCGAGATCGCGTAGCCGTCCTCGATCGTCATCGCGGGATGGCGCTTGGAGAAATGCTCGACCTGCACGCGCGACTTCTCGCTTTCGTGCAGTTCGGCGGCCAGCTGGCGGATGAGTTCGGGTGCGAGCATGGTTCAGGCCTTGTTGAAGAGGGGATGCAGGTTGCTGTGCTTGCCGTCGTAGACCTGGCCGGGGCTCTCGTCGATCTGCAGCGTGATGCCGATGTGGCGTTGGTCGAAGACCGGCGCGAAGTGCGCCTTGGTCACGCCCAGCAGGGCGTCGCCGACGCGCTGGTGCACCGCGGCGCTTCGGCCCGCGCCCATCCGCAGGTTGAGGTAGACGAAGGCGTAGTCGGCGCGGCCGTCGGCCACCGCATGGTGCGCCGCCGGGTAGGCCAGCACGCGGGTGCCGCCGGTCGGGTAGACCTGCCGGCCCTCGTCGTCGCGCTGTTCGAGCATGCAGTCGGCCAGCGCGCGGCAGAGTGCCGACATGTCGGTCTCGCGCTCGATGCTGGGGGTGTAAAGGATCACCAGATGTGGCATTTGTCTACTCGATCGCCATCGTCGCGGCGGTGCAGGTCACCGCGAAGATCGGAATCGCCTTCATGTGCAGGATGGTGCCCTTGCCGCGGGCGGCGGCGGCCACCGTGAGAAAGGTGCGGATCTCGAAGCCGCCCTGGCCCGCTTCGCGGTAGGTGGCCTCGTCGTTGTAGTCGGCCTGGGAGAGCAGGGCCTCGCGGTCGTTGGCGCACCAGCGTTCCATGAAGCTGCGGTCCCATTCTTCGTTGACCTTGCCCGAGTCGGGCGTGGCCGGCCAGTGCGAGATGCCCCCGGTGCCGATGATCGCGATGCGCTCGGGCGCCTTGTCGCAGGCGCGGCGCAGCGCTTCGCCGAAGGCCCAGGCCCGGTGCAGCGGCGTCAGCGGCGGCCCCTGGCAATTGATGTTGACCGGGATCACCTTGGTGTCGAACTTCGGCGTCAGGAAATGGAGCGGCACGATGATCCCGTGATCGAACTTCCATTCTTCGGCATAGGCCACGTCGACCGTCTGCATCACCTCGCGGATCAGCCGCTGCGACAGGGCGGCGTCGCCCGGAACGCGGGTCTTTTCGATGCCGAGCCACTTCGGGTCCTCGATCGGGCCTTCGTAGCTGTCGGCCATGCCGATCGCATAGGCCGGCATGTTGTTCATGAAGAAGTTCGCGAAGTGCTCGGCCGCGATCACGATCACGGCGTCGGGCTTTGTCGCATGCAGCGCCTCGCCCATGCGCCGGAACTGCGCATGGAACTCGTCCTTGACGGCCGGATCGGCCAGGTGGGCCCGGCCCGTGATGCCGGGAGCGTGACTGCACACGCCCGCGAATACGAGGCTCATACCCCTGCCACCTTTTCATCGTGGGCGGTGGTCATGGCATAGATGCCTGCGCGCACCGGCCCGTATTTCTGCACGCCCTCGCGCATCGCCGCGATGTAGTCCGCCCAGGGCATGCCGAGCAGGGGCGCGAAGTGCATCAGCAGCTGCCCGTTGCAGCCCAGTACATAGAGCTTGCCGATGTCGCCGCTGTCGATCGCCTCGCGCTCTTCGGCGTTCAAATCGTAGCCGTCGAGCAGCGTGGCGCGCGCCGCGCCGCCATCGGCATAGAGGCGCTGCACCTCGGGTTCGCGGTTCAGCGCGAACAGGAACTTCTGCATGGCATAGAGGCTCATGGCCGCGCTCCTCACACGCCCCAATGCGGAATGTGGTGGCTGCCCAGGCTCACCGCCACGTTCTTCGGTTCGCAGAAGACCTCGTAACTCCACGTGCCGCCCTCGCGGCCGGTGCCCGAGGCCTTGGTGCCGCCGAAGGGCTGGCGCAGGTCGCGCACGTTCTGGCTGTTGACGAAGCACATGCCGGCCTCGACCGCCGCGGCGACCCGGTGCGCCTTGCCGATGTTCTCGGTCCAGACGTAGCTCGACAGCCCGTAGGCGATGTCGTTGGCGAGCTGGATCGCATCCGCCTCGTCCTTGAACGGGATCAGGCAGGCCACCGGCCCGAAGATCTCGTCCTGGGCGATCTTCATGCGGTTGTCGACATCGGCGAAGACGGTGGGCAGCACGTAGTTGCCCTTCTTGACCCGGTCGGGAAGCTCGGGCGCGCCGAGGCCACCGCACAGGAGCGTCGCGCCTTCCTTCGGTCCCAGCTCGATGTAGCTGCGCACCTTGGCCAGGTGCGCCTGCGAGATCATCGGGCCGACGATGGTCTTCTCGTCGAGCGGGTCGCCGACCGCGATGCGCCTGGCGCGCTCGGCGAACTTCGCCGCGAAGTCGGCATAGATCGACTGCTGCACCAGGATGCGGGAGCCGGCCGTGCAGCGCTCGCCGTTGTTGCTGAAGATCATGAAGACCGCCGCATCGAGCGCGCGGTCGAGGTCGGCGTCGTCGAAGATCACGAACGGGCTCTTGCCGCCCAGCTCCATGCTGAACTTCTTCAGGCCGGCGCTCTTCACGATGCGGTTGCCGGTGGCGGTCGATCCGGTGAACGAGATCGCCCGGACGTCGGGGTGCGCCACCAGCGGCTCGCCGGCTTCCTTGCCGTAGCCGTGCACCAGGTTCAGCACGCCGGCCGGGATGCCGGCCTCGAGCGCCAGCTCGCCCAGGCGCGCGGCGGTCAGCGGCGACAGCTCGCTCATCTTCAGCACCGCCGTGTTGCCGAAGGCCAGGCAGGGCGCGACCTTCCAGGTGGCGGTCATGAAGGGCACGTTCCACGGCGAGATCAGCGCGCACACGCCCACCGGGTGGAACAGCGTGTAGTTCAGGTGCGTGGGCGTCGGGTAGGTGTGGCCGTCGACCCGGGTGCACATCTCGGCGAAGTAGTAGAAGTTGTCGGCCGCGCGCGGCACCAGTTGCTTGCCCGTTTGCGCGATGACCTGGCCGCAGTCGTTGGTCTCGGTCTGCGCGATCTCGGGCACGTTCCTGGCGATCAGGTCGCCGAGCTTGCGGATCAGCTTGGCGCGCTCGGGCGCGGGCAGGCCGGCCCACTTCGGGAAGGCCTCCTTGGCGGCGGCCACGGCCGCGTTCACTTCGGCCTCGCCGCCCGAGGCGACCTCGGCCAGCACTTCTTGCGTCGCCGGGTTGACGGTCTGGAAATAGTCGCGGCCGGCGACCGGCTTGCCGTCGATGAGGTGGTCGATCTGCATGGTGTGCGTGTCTCTTTCGGGGATGAACGGCTCAGGCCGCTGCGATGGTGTTGACCAGCGCGCCGATCTGCGCGATCTCGGTCACGATGACGTCGCCCGGCCGGCAGTCGACCACGCCATCGGGCGTGCCCGTGAGGATCAGGTCGCCAGGCTGCAAGGTCATGAAGCTGCTGAAGTACTCGATCAGGAAGGGCGCGTCGAAGATCATGTCCTTGGTGTTGCCCGACTGCGTGAGCTTGCCGTTGACCGTGGTGCTGAGCGCCAGCGCCATCGGGTCGGCGACGTCGTTGGCGTCGACCCGCCAGGGGCCGATCGGCGTGCAGGTGTCGCGGTTCTTCACGCGGAGGTTGGGGCGGTACCAGTTCTCGAGGTAGTCGCGGATCGCGTAGTCGTTGGCCACGGTATAACCGCCGATGAAGTCATAGGCGTCGTCGCGCCGGACCTTCTTCGCGGTCTTGCCGACCACGATCACCAGTTCGCATTCGTAGTGCATGAACTGGACCTCCGCCGGCCGGTAGGTGAGCTGGCGATGGCCGGTGAGCGTGCTCTCGCCCTTGACGAAGACCAGCGGCTCTTCGGGTGCCTTGAATTCCAGCTCCTTGGCGTGGTCGGCGTAGTTGAGTCCCAGCGCGAGGATGGTGCGCGGGCGCGGCACCGGCTGAAGCGGCGGCAGCCACGAGACCGCATCGGCCTCAACATGCCGGCCGTCGGCGAGGCGCAGGCGGCCTCCGTCTTCCACGGCGTCGTGCACCGCGTTTTCGAACAGGATGCGCGCGTGCTTCATGCCTGCTCCTTCACGAGGGTGTTGGCCAGGGCCTCAAAGCCGGGCGCGCTGATCTCGATGCGGTCGCCGGGGCGTGCCAGCGGGCGGCCGGCGTCGCAGCCGAGCATCAGCACCTCGCCATGCGCGAGCGTCATGAACTCGCCGACATCGGCCAGCAGCTGCGCGGCGCTGCGCACCGTCTGCGAGAAGTCGATCGACTGCTTCAGTTCGCCGTTGATGCGCACCTCGAGCCGGAACTGCGCCGGGTCGGCCACCTCCTGCGCATCGCGCATCGCCGCGCCGATGCCCAGGAAGCCGTCGACGCACTTGAACTTGACCGGCGGGCGGAAGAAGCTCGCATGCGGGATCGACAGGTCGTTCATGAGCACGAAGCCTTCGACGTCGTTGTCGACGCCGATCACCATCGCGACGGTGGCGCCGATCTCGACCGCATCGACCTGCGCCGGCACGGCGATCGCGCTGCCGTGCGGGCTCCAGGTGTTGGCGGTCTTGACGTAGAGCACGGGCGCCTTCGGCGGCGCCTTGTAGGGCGGCTGGTTCATCTGCGGCGCGAGGGCCTCGACCTCGGCGCGGAAGTTCAGCAGCACGCCGTAGACGGTGCCGGTCGGAGTAAAGCTCATGGTTGCTCCAATGCAATCAGTTCGTCGAGCAGTTGGTAGAGCTGGGCCAGCTTCTGCTTGCCCATCGCCTCTTCCATCCACGCGTAGTGGGCCTCGATGCTGGTCGAGAGCTGCGCCACCAACTGGCGTCCGCGGGCCGTGGCCTCGACCACGGTGCGGCGCTGGTCCTCGGGGTCGCGGCTGCGGGCGATGAGGCCGTCGCGCTCCATGCGGGCGAGCACGCCGGTCAGGCTCGGCCCGAGGATGAAGGCCTCGCGCGCCACCCGGCCGGTCTCGACTGCGCCATGTTCGCCCAGCACCCGCAGCACGCGCCATTGCTGGTCGGACAGCGCATGCTCGCGCAGGCTCGGCCGCGTATGGCCCATGACCGCCTCGCGCGCCTGCAGCAGCAGGCGCGGCAGGTTGCGGTGGGAGAAGGCGGTGCTGCGCATGTCCATGTTGGAGCGGATTATTTAATATATTAAATAGTTGGGTCAAGCGATGGAGGATGCGGGGAAACCCTTGGGTCGAAGCGCCAAATCCTGACACGCCCCGTAGCCCCCGAGGCGAAGCCATTCGCGGCAACGGCTGACGCGCCCCGACCCCGGCCGCATGGAACCATCGGTCTTCACCACCCAACCCCGAAAGATTCCATGAAGAAGATGCTGTTCGCACTCGCCGCCTCCCTCACCGTCCTGAGCGCCGGCGCCCAGGTCGGCAAGGCCGCCTCGGAGGCCACCGACGCGGCCAAGCACAAGATCGACGAGAAGCGCGCGGACAGCGAGGCCGAGAAGAGCGGCCCGGTCGGCAAGGCGGTCAACAACGTCAAGTCCGGCTATCACAAGAACCGCTCGAAGGCCTCGGCCGACAAGGCCAAGCAGTCGCTGAAGAACGCGGGCTGACGGGGCCTCAGGCCGGCGCCTGGCCCTTGACGGCCCAGGCGAGCGCCGCGTACGAGCGCGGCCCGTCGGCCTCGCCGTCGAGGTAGGCCGACTCGACCGCCTCGCGCAGCCGGGCGCGCTGCTCCGGGTCCAGCGTGGCCAGGTACTCGGCGACCGGGCCGTCCCGGCCTTCGAAGGGCGTCCAGTAGTCCGCGAAGGACGCGAACTCCATGCGGATTGAAAGCGAGGTCTCGGAGACGGACTTCAGCCCGGCGTCGCGCCATGCCTTGCCCAGTTCACCCGGCCGCGTCATCGGCCGCGTGTAGCTGCTGGCGCGGCGCTCCCTGCCTGCCGGGTCCAGCGCGGCCGCGGTGTCGAAAAACATGCGGTTCGAGACGAAGCCGCCGCGCGCGTCCCACACGGCCGCGCCGACCACCGCCCCGGGCTTGGCGACCCGCCGCATCTCGGCAATCGCCTTGGCCGTGTCCGGCACGAAGTGCAGCACCAGCAGCGACAGCACGCGGTCGAAGTGCCGGTCCGGGTAGGGCAGGGCGCAGGCGTCGCCGACCTCGAAGACGATCCGCGGGTCCTGGTTGTGGCGCCGCGCATGGGCGATGTAGGGCTCGGCCAGGTCGATGCCCCGCACCTCGCCGGCGCCGGTCCGGCGCGTGACCGCGAAGGCCAGGTGGCCGGTGCCGCAGCCGACGTCGAGCACCCGCTCGCCATCGGCGCTGCCCACGAAATCCAGGAAGGGCAGCGCCAGCTGGCGGCTCCAGCGGCCCATGAGCTTTTCGTACGCATCGGCGTCGCTGGCGACGAAGGTCGACGAGGCGGTGTTCATAGGCAATCCCCCTTTTCGCACCGCCACAGGCGTTGCTGGCCGATGCTAGGGTGCCGTCGACCGCGACGTCAACCTGGCCGGCCGGCAGTGCCCCCATCCCTGCAGACATCCGCCATCGGCGAGACAATGGCGCGCCTTTGTCCGCCGGCGCGGGCCGGGGCCTCCCACCCGAACCCCTCCGCGCATGCCATCCCCGTCCGCCGCTTCGCCTGCCTCGTCCCCGTCGTCCCCGTTCTCCCTGCGTCGCATCGCCGTCCCGGCCTTCGGCCCGTCGCTGCTGTTCGGCATCGGCGAGGGCGCCATCCTGCCGATCGTGCCGCTCACGGCGCGCGACCTCGGGGCCTCCGTCCCGATGGCGGCGCTGATGGTGGCGCTGATCGGCATCGGCTCGCTGCTCAACAACATCCCGGCCTCGTTCATCACGATGCGCTGGGGCGAGCGCTGGGCCATCGTCGCGGCCGGCGTCTGGAGCGCGCTCGGCATGGCGCTGTGCGTCTGGACCTCGCACCTGGCCCTGTTCGGGGCCGGCTGTTTCATGGTCGGCATGTCGCAGGCGATCTACAACCTGGCGCGCCAGAGCTACATGACCGAGGCCGTGCCCATCGCCTACCGGGCGCGGGCGCTGTCGACCTTGGGCGGCGTGATGCGCATCGGCATGTTCATCGGCCCGTTCCTGGCGGCGGCGGCGGTGCATGGCTTCGGCCTGCAGGCCGCCTACGTCGTCGGCATCGTCGGTGCCATGGGGGCGGCGATCGTGGGCGCACGCATTCCCGACCTCGAGGCGCCGCCGCTGCCGGCGGGCCATGCGGCGGCGGCCGCGCCGACCATCGCCTCGACCCTGCGCGACCGCAAGCATGTCTTCCTGACCCTGGGCATCGGCGTGGTGCTGATCAGCGCCGTGCGCGCATCGCGCCAGGCCGTGATCCCGCTGTGGGCCGACCACCTGGCGCTGGCGCCCTCGGTGGCCTCGCTGATCTACGGGCTGGCCGGCGGCATCGACATGCTGGTGTTCTATCCGGCCGGCAAGGTGATGGACCTGAAGGGCCGGGTCTGGGTCGCGGTGCCGTCGATGCTGATCATGGGGCTGGCGATGCTGCTGATGCCCCTGAGCACCGGCGCCCTGACGCTGCTGTGCGCGGCGCTGGCCATCGGCTTCGGCAACGGCATCGGCTCGGGGATCATCATGACCGTCGGCGCCGACCATTCGCCGCGCCACGGGCGCGCGCACTTCCTGGGCGTGTGGCGGCTGATGTCCGACATCGGCTCGTCCAGCGGCCCGGCGCTGCTGTCCTTCCTGGCCGCCAGCCTGTCGCTGGCGTCGGGGATCGCGGTGGTCGGGCTGATGGCCCTGGCCGCGGCGGCGACGCTGGGCTACTGGATTCCGCGCCACGGCGACCGCGGCGGGCGGCGCAAGCCGGGCTGAGCGGCTGCCGGCTACAGCAGGCCCAGGACCATCATCGCCAGCCCCACGATGCTGAGCACCCAAATCGCCGTGCGCAGATAGGCGATGCCGGCGCAGTAGACCGGCAGGTACAGCACCCGCGCCCAGAAGAAGATCTGCGCGCCCATCGCCACCTTCGGACTGGTCGCGCCCGCCGCATGCGCCACCAGCGCGATGGCGGCGAACAGCACGAAGTTCTCCAGCGTGTTGCGGGCTGCGCGCTCGGCACGCCCTGCGAGCGGCGTGGCGGGCGGAAGGTTCTCGCGGTTGCCCAACGCGAGCAGGGTGCCCGAAGGCGTCCAGCCCTTGACCCGGATGAGGCTGGCCACGAGCAGGGCGAGCCAGGTCAGGAGGGCCATGTAGATCACGAGCGTCAGGGTCGGGGTCATGTCGGGCTCCTTGCAAGTGCGCCCGCATTGTCGGCCCGGAGCGCCCGCCGCGCATCCCTACACTCACCCCCCATGGCCAAGGAAAAAACCCTCTTCGTCTGCAGCGAATGCGGCGGCACCAGCCCCAAGTGGCTCGGTAAATGCCCGAGCTGCGGCGCCTGGAACACATTGATCGAACAGGTCGGCCCGGCCCCGGGCGCGCCGGCCAACAACCGCTTCGGCACCCAGTTCAACTCGCTGGCCGGCTCGGCCGAACTCGCGACCCTGTCCGAAATCGAAGCCACCGACATCGCCCGCACGCCCACCGGCATCGACGAACTCGACCGCGTGCTGGGTGGCGGCATCGTCGACGGCGGCGTGACCCTGATCGGCGGCGACCCTGGCATCGGCAAGTCGACCTTGCTGCTGCAGGCGGTCGACGCGCTGCAGCACGCCGGCCGCAACGCGCTCTACGTCACGGGCGAGGAGAGCGGCGCGCAGGTGGCGCTGCGCTCGCGCCGGCTCGGCCTCGACCATTCGCAGGTGCAGGTGCTGGCCGAGATCCAGCTGGAGAAGATCATCGCCACGCTGGACGCGCACCGCCCGGCGATCGCGGTGATCGACTCGATCCAGACCGTCTACTCCGACCAGCTCACCTCGGCCCCGGGCTCGGTGGCGCAGGTGCGCGAATGCGCCGCGCACCTCACGCGCTTCGCCAAGGCCAGCGGCACCGCCATCGTGCTGGTGGGCCACGTCACCAAGGAGGGCGCGCTGGCCGGCCCGCGCGTGCTGGAGCACATGGTCGACACGGTGCTGTACTTCGAGGGCGACACGCATTCGAGCTTCCGGCTGGTGCGCGCCATCAAGAACCGCTTCGGCGCGGTCAACGAGATCGGCGTCTTCGCGATGACCGAGCGCGGCTTGAAGGGCGTGGCCAACCCGAGCGCGATCTTCCTGAGCCAGCACGCCGAGCCGGTGCCCGGCAGCGTGGTGCTGGTCACGCTGGAAGGCACGCGGCCGATGCTGGTCGAGATCCAGGCGCTGGTCGACGACGGCGGGCCCAGCCCGCGGCGCCTGTCGGTGGGCCTGGACCGCGACCGGCTGGCGATGCTGCTGGCGGTGCTGCACCGGCATGCGGGCGTGGCCTGCATGGACCAGGACGTGTTCGTCAACGCGGTGGGCGGCGTGCGCATCAGCGAGCCCGCGGCCGACCTGGCCGTGATGCTCGCGATCACGTCCAGCCTGCGCGGCAAGCCGCTGCCCAAGGGCTTCATCGCCTTCGGCGAAGTGGGCCTGGCGGGCGAAGTGCGGCCGGCGCCGCGCGGGCAGGAGCGGCTGCGCGAGGCGGCCAAGCTGGGCTTCAGCGTGGCGGTGGTGCCCAGGGCCAATGCGCCGCGCAAGGGCACCAAGGAGATCGAGGGGCTGACGATCCACGCCGTGGAGCGGATCGAAGAGGCGCTGGATATCGTGCGGCAGCTGCAGTAGGCGCCGCCCGGGCGGCCGTCAGCCGACCGAATCCCAATAGGGCGGATCGCCGAACGCCGCCTTGAGCGCATCCGTCATCGCCCGCAGCTTGGTCGAGGGCGAGCGACCTTCGGGATGCGCCACGTACAGGAATTCCTCCTCCGAAGGCAGGCCGATGTCGAGCGCCCGCAGCCTTCCGGCACGCAGCGACGCGCCGACGATGAAGGTGGGCAGCAGCGCAATGCCCAGGCCGGCCTCGCAGGCGTCGCGCATCATGTCGCCGTTGTTCACGCGCAGGGCGCGCGAGGCGCGCACCGACACCAGCTCGCCATCGCGGCGGAACTGCCAGTCGGCCGCGCCGCGGTTGGTATAGAAGACGCCGCGGTGGCGCTGCAGGTCCTCGGCGCTCGAGGGCTGGCCGTGCTGCGCCAGGTAGTCCGGCGAGGCGACCAGTGCGCGGCGGCTGCGCGCCAGCGTCCACGCCACCAGGCGTGAATCGGTCAGGGGCCCGTTGCGGACCACGCCGTCGTAGCCATCCGATGCGGCATCGACGCGCCGGTCGTCGAGTTCGAGCGTCAGCTCGACGCCCGGGTGGGCCGCGATGAAGGGATAGAGCGCCGGACCCAGGTGCATGCGCCCGAAGGTGACCGGCGCGGAAATCCGCAGCGGGCCGACTAGCGTGCCGCGCCGCTGCGCCAGCTCGGCAGTGGCCTCCTCGATCTCCCGCATGATGGCCGAGGCCCGCGCCAGGAAGGTGGCGCCGTCTTCGGTGAGCGTGAGCTTGCGCGTCGAGCGGTGCAGCAGCCGGACGCCGAGCTCTTTCTCAAGGTCGGCCAGGCGCTCGCTGACGACCGACTTCGAGAAGTTCAGTCGCCGCGAGGCTTCGCTGATGGAGCCAGACTCCGCGACCGCCACGAAGGTGGCCATGCCATCCAGCTTCACCATGCCCAGGGTCCTTGTTGTCACGCACGGCAAGCACTTTAGTCGTTCCTGCCTGCCGGGCGCCAAGGACCGCCTTCGCCTCAGGTGCGGGTGATGGAGGCGCCGCCGTCGACCAGCGATGCGGTGCCGGTGACGAAGGAAGCGTCGTCCGAGGCCAGGTACAGCACCGAACGCGCCAGCTCCTCGGGCCGCGCCACGCGCTTGAGCGCGTGCAGGTGGGTGACGAAGGACTGCGACTCCTTGGTGTCGTTCATCGTGCGGTACATGTCGGTGTCGACCGCGCCCGGCAGGATCGCATTGACGCGCACGCCTTGCGGGCCGTACTCGGCGGCCAGTGCCTGGGTCAATCCGACCAGGCCCGACTTGCTCGCCGCATAGGCGGCCACGCCGGGGAAGGCGAAGCTGTGGCCGACGAAGGTCGAGGTGAAGATCACCGACCCGCCTCCGTTCTCCAGCATCTGCGCGACCTGGTGCTTGGCACCGAGGAAGGCGCCGGTCAGGTTGATGGCCAGGGTGTCGGTCCAGCCGGCTTCGGTGATGCCGGTGCTGGGGCCGCCTTCGCCCAGGGTGCCGGCGTTGTTGAAGGCGACGTCGAGGCGGCCGTAGGTCGACACGGCCAGCGCGACCAGGGCGCGGGCGTAGTCTTCCGAGCGCACGTCGCCGGCCAGCGCGACGGCTTGGCCGCCGGCGGCGCGGATCTCGGCCACCAGCTGGTCGAGTTCGGCCGCGCGGCGTGCGCCGACCACCAGTCGGGCGCCTTCCGCGGCGAACAGCTTGGCGGTCGCATGGCCGATGCCGGCGCTGGCGCCGGTGATGAGGGCGACTTTTCCTTCGAGACGGTTCATGGTGGATCCTTTGATTGCGGGGTGAATGGAAGCGATGGATGAAGTGTGGGGTTGAGGGATCGTTTGGGGTAGCCGTTGGATGGCGATCTTGGCTTTCGGGAAAACCGAACGATGGGTGTGTTCGGCGGGCACCGGGGCTGTTTTTTCTCGGTATCTGGTGTCGAATCGCCGCAGGCTCATTCGACGTACCCATCGAGGGTCATCCTCTGCACATCCAGGAGAACGCAACCATGGCTACCCAAACCGTCCGTCTGCACCGCGTGCTGCGCACCCCACCCGACCGGGTCTACCGCGCCTTCGTCGAACCCAAGGCCTTCGAGCGCTGGCTCCCGCCCTTCGGCTTCACCGGCGAAGTCCACAGCATGGAGCCCGTGGTCGGCGGCGCCTGGCGCATGTCGTTCACCACCTTCGGCAGCGGCCACAGCCACTCGTTCGGCGGCAAGTACCTCGAACTCGTGCCAGGCCAGCGCATCGCCTACGACGCGAGCTTCGACGACCCCAACCTGCCGGGCACCATGAAGACCACCGTGACCCTCACCGCCGTGTCCTGCGGCACCGACGTGGCCATCGTGCAGGAAGGCATCCCCGAGATGATTCCCGTCGAGATGTGCTATCTGGGCTGGCAGGAGTCGCTGGTGGCGCTGGCCCAGTTGGTCGAGCCGAACATCCCGGGTTGAGGCGCCTGACTCGCGGCCGCGCCAGGCCGGTGGGTTGCGCGATGAAGCCCCCGGACTCGCGCGTCTCCACCGCCCAGTTGCGCTCGGATCGGGGTGGTCATGGGGGCTGCCGCTCGACCAATTGCTTCAACGCCGCCAGGTCGCGCCGCACGTGGGCGACGTCCGCCTCGAAGCTCTGCGCGCTGGCATCCGCCGGCCGAAGGACGACGAAACTCAGCAGGCTGCCGTCGCCGCAGGGCGTGACCCGGAACGCGTTGTGGACGCTGACGCCGTTGGGCAGCGTGACGTCGTGGTCGAGCACGCCGAAGTCATTGGGGGGCGCCATCGCGACCTTGACCTCGCCCATCGGCGAGTCGGCGAACCATTCGCCGCCGCGCTGCGCGATGCCCTTGGCCAGGCCGGACGCCCAGAGCGGCAGCTTGTCCATCTGGCGGGCAAAGGCGTAGACGACGTCGGCCGGGACATCGACCGCCTGGCTGACGACCACTGCTTCGTTCGACATCGCCATGCTGTTCCTTTCGACCGGTTCTGCATGGATTGTGGCCTTGGCAGGCGATGCAATGCGCTGGGCCGTTGTTACCCTTTGAGCGAATAATTGTTCACCAAACCGTCGGAAAGCCCTAAGATCGCCCCGTGAAACCCAAGGACGAAGAAAAGCTCCGCGCCATCGCCGAGGCCACGTTCACGCTGGTCGAGCAGACCGGCCTGAGCGGCCTCACCATGGCGGCCATCGCGCGCGAGGCGGGCCTGGCCACGGGCACGCTCTACGTCTACTTCAAGTCCAAGGAAGAGCTGATGGTCGCGCTGTACGAGCAGGCCAAGACTTCGACCACCGCCAGCCTGATGCAGGGCGACGACACCCAGGCGCCGTTTCGCAGCCGCTTCCAGCACATGTGGATGAACTGGCTCGACCACCGCCTCACGCACTATGCGCAAGTCGTGTTCATCGAGCAGTACTACAACTCCCCCTGGTTCAGCGAAGAGAGCCGCAATCTCTCGGCCCGGCTCATCAAGGGCTGGATCGACCTGATCGAGAGCGCCAAGTCGCAGCAGATATTGAAAGACGTGCCCACCGTGCTGCTCATCAACAGCTTCGGCGGCTCGGTGCGCGAGACCGCCAACCTGTTGCGCTCGGGCGCACTGAAACGCACCGACGCCAACCTGGCGATGGCCTTCGGCCTCTGCTGGGACGGCATCAAGGCCTGAACCCTCTTGACCTCCCCAAGCCACAGGTCTATTGTTTAGCTGAATTTTTGTTCACCCAAAAGAAGAGAACCCCACCATGACCACCCTCAGCATCAACGGCAAGGACCGCCAGGTCGACGCCGACCCCTCCACCCCCATCCTCTGGGCCTTGCGCGACACGCTGGGCATGACCGGCACCAAGTTCGGCTGCGGCGCGGCGCTGTGCGGCGCCTGCACGGTGCATCTCAACGGCCAGCCGATCCGTTCGTGCGTGACGCCGATCTCGGCCGCGGCGGGCCAGAAGATCACCACCATCGAAGCCGTCACCGACGGCAGCGACAAGGTCGGCAAGGCCGTGAGCGCCGCCTGGGTCAAGCATGACGTGGCGCAGTGCGGCTACTGTCAAAGCGGGCAGATCATGTCGGCCACCGCCTTCCTCAAGACGGTCGCGCCCGGCAAGCTGCCCAGCGATGCCGACATCGATTCGGCGATGGCCGGCAACATCTGCCGCTGCGGCACCTACGCGCGCATCCGCGCCGCGGTCGCCGACGCCGCCAAGGCCCTGGCTTGAAGAACAAAGGAGTCACCATGAACTTCGACCCAGCCACCTTCGAACTCCCCGCCAACCTGCGCGCACGCGTGACGACGCGCGACGACGACCACGCCGAACCCCAGGGCCTCCCGCGCCGCAGCTTCCTCAAGCTCACGGCGGCGGGCGGCTTCGCGCTCGGCGTCTTCCCGGCGGCCGTGCTGGCGCAGGACGACAGCAAGAACGCAGCCGCCGCAGCACCCGCCAAGCCCGCCGGCCTGAAGCCGCTGCAGCAGCCGGCCGCCTTCGTGCACATCGACCGCGACGGCACCACCACCATCACCATCAACCGGCTCGACTTCGGGCAGGGCGTGCAGACCGGCCTGCCGATGATCCTGGCCGAAGAACTCGACGCCGACTGGTCGAAGGTCAAGAGCGTGCACGGCAGCAACGACCCGGCCTACGTCGACCCCGCCTTCGGCATGCACATCACGGGCGGCTCGGGCTCGATCAAGAACTCGTACACGCAGTACCGCGAACTCGGTGCCCGCATGCGCGCCATGCTGGTCGGCGCGGCGGCGGCCCAGTGGAAGCTCGCCCCGGCCTCGCTGCAGACGCGCGACGGCTTCGTCATCAGCCCCCTCGGCAAGAAGCTCGGCTACGGCGAGCTGGCCGAATCGGCGATGAAGCAGCCCGTGCCCGAGACGGTCAAGCTCAAGGACCCGAAGGACTTTCGCCTCATCGGCAAGCCCACCGGCCGGCTCGATGCCAAGGCCAAGTCCAGCGGCCACCAGAACTACGGCATCGACATCAAGCTGCCCGGCATGCTGACCGCCGTGGTGGCCCATCCGCCGGTGTTCGGCGCCAAGGTGAAGTCGGTGGACGACAGCGCCGCGAAGGCGATCAAGGGCGTCAAGGCCGTGCTGCGCGTGCCGCTCGACCGCGGCGCCGAAGGCGTGGCCGTGGTCGCCGATGGCTACTGGCCCGCCAAGCAGGGCCGCGATGCGCTCAAGATCGAATGGGACGCGAGCGCCGTCGAGAAGGTCGACAGCGACAAGCAGCTGGTGCAGTACCGCGAACTCGCCACCAAGCCCGGCGCGCGCAAGTACGACGCCGACGTCTCGAAGATCGCCAGCGCGCCGCACAAGATCGATGCCGAGTTCGTCTTCCCCTACCTCGCGCATGCGCCGATGGAGCCGCTCAACTGCACCGTCCACCTGGTCGGCGGCAAGGCGGTCGTCTGGACCGGCACGCAGATGCCCGGCATCGACGGCCTGGCAGCCGCCAAGGTGCTGGGCGTGCCGCCCGAGAACGTCAAGGTCAACGTGCAGATGGCGGGCGGCGGCTTCGGCCGGCGCGGCCTCTTGACCAGCGACTTCGTGGTCGAGGCCTGCGGCGTGGTCAAGGCTGCGCAGGCGGCGGGCATCAAGGCGCCGATCCGCACCTTGTGGAGCCGCGAGGACGACATCAAGGGCGGCTACTACCGCCCGATGCACCTGCACACCGCCAAGATCGGCTTCGACGCGCAGGGCAATGTCACGGGCTGGGACCACGTCATCGTCGGGCAGTCGCTGCTGATGGGCAGCATGTTCGAGCCGATGATGGTCAAGGACGGCATCGACGCCACCGCGGTCGAGGGCATGAAAGAGCCCTACGCGCTGCCGATGCGGCTCACGGTGCACCACCCCAAACTCAACGTGCCGGTGCTGTGGTGGCGCAGCGTGGGTTCGACCCACACCGCCTTCGTCATGGAGACGCTGCTCGACGAGATCGCGCGCACCACCAAGCAGGACCCGGTCGCCTACCGCATGAAGCTCATCGGCGACAAGCACCCGCGCCACAAGGCGGCGCTGCAGCTGGCGGTCGACAAGTCCGGCTACGGCAAGAAGAAGCTCGAAGCCGGCCGCGCCTGGGGCGTGGCGGTGCACGAGTCTTTCGACTCGGTGGTCGCCTATGTGGTCGAGGCTTCGGTGAAGGACGGCACGCCCACGCTGCACAACGTGACGGCGGGCGTGCACTGCAACCTGGTGGTCAATCCGAAAAGCGTGGAGGCGCAGGTGCAGGGCGGTGCGGTGATGGCGCTGTCGATGTGCCTGCCGGGTGCCGCGATCACCTTGAAGGACGGCGTGGTGCAGCAGAGCAACTTCGGCGACTTCGTGGTGCCGCGGATGACGGACATGCCGCAGATTGCGGTGTTCACGGTGCCGAGTGCGGATGCGCCTACGGGGATGGGCGAGCCGGGGTTGCCGCCGCTGGCGCCGGCGTTTGCGAATGCAGTGGCGGCGATCACGGGCAAGGCGGTGCGGGCGCTGCCTTTCAAGCTGGCTTGAAGACGAGCGGGCCCGTGCGCAGATCGATGGCAAGCCTCTGCGCGGTGGCGCTGGCCACGCTCTGCGCCATCGCCCTGCCGGCCGGGTCGACACGCGCCGAGCCGGCCCGCGTCGACCCCGTCGGCGCGGGCTGGAACGC
Source organism: Variovorax davisae (assembly GCF_030316845.1). Taxonomy (GTDB): domain Bacteria; phylum Pseudomonadota; class Gammaproteobacteria; order Burkholderiales; family Burkholderiaceae_C; genus Variovorax; species Variovorax davisae. The sequence continues at coordinate 95,319 of NZ_JASZYS010000010.1, read as the reverse complement.
CGCGGCGCTGGACGCGCTGATCGACTATGTCGCCCGCCAGAAGTCGACCGGCCTGGTCATCTTCCAGGACGACAAGCTCATCGCCGAGAAACTCTGGCCGCCGGCCGCGGATGCGAGGGGATTCCGCGCCGCCTTCGTGCACGGCACGGCGGCGGACGGCGCAACGCTGGAGGACGTCGCCTCGCAGCAGAAGAGCTTCGTCGCGATCCTCGCCGGCATCGCGGTCGACAAGGGCCTGCTGGATGTGTCGCGGCCCGTGTCGTCGTACATCGGCGCCGGGTGGTCGAAGGCGACGCCGCAGCAGGAGGCCGCGATTGCCGTGCGCAACCTGATGGAGATGAATTCGGGGTTGAAGGAAGACCTGAGCTTCGACGCGGCGCCGGACACGAAGTTCTTCTACAACACGCCAGGCTATGCGGTGATGAAGCCGGTGCTCGAAGCGGCTGCGAAGCTACCGCTCGATGAGATCACGCAAGCCTGGCTTGCGCGCCCCGCCGCCATGCATGACACGGCCTGGCGCAAGCGCCCGGCGCTGATGGCCGACGTCGGCAACCCAACCGGCCTGGTCACGACGCCGGGGGATATCGCCCGCATGGGGCAGGTCGTGTTGAATGGAGGAGTGACGGACGCGGGCGTGCGTGTGATCTCGAAGGCGCGACTCGACGCGCTGTTCGTGCCGACGAAGACGAATCCTTCTTATGGGCGCCTGTGGTGGCTCAATGGCGGCGTTGAAACTGTGGGCGCCGGCGCCGATCCGCGTCGCCGGCCCGGTCCCTTGGTCGCGGCCGCTCCGGCGGACATGGTCGCGGCGATAGGCGCGCTGGATCGCAGGCTGTTCGTCGTGCCGAGCCGCAAGCTGGTCGTCGTGCGCACGGGGCTGGTCGCGTCGGATCGGGACTTTGACGAGCAACTTTGGCGGCTGCTGGTGAGGGCGATGCCGGCGAATTGATGGAGCGAAAGGTGGACGCAGACGATTCCGGGGGATGGTTCGGATCGCGGCGGTACCCGGTCGTGCGCCAGATACGAGAGGCGCTGGCATACTGTGCGAGTCGCGTCGGCAACGGCGTGATCGGGTTTGGAAGCCCGAAATTCAATCTCTCGGCTGAAGCCGCATTTGCCTCTACGGCATGCGGCTTCTTCGTTCGTGCCTTCATTTTTGGCGGCTCGAACGGGAGGACGAAAGTCCTGCCGGTTTCTTGCCAGAGATTGCCCGGTCTTCCAACCTGTTCGAGCTGCCGCCTTCGTTCGGAAGCGGGTGCGGCAGTTTCAGCAAGCTGCAATCTCCAGGGAGGCCCAAAAAATGGCCAAGACCGTTCGCACCACGGCGACCAAATCCGCCAGGTCAAAAACCACCAAGCGCACGGCCGCGGGCGACGACCCGGCAAGAAGCGCCGAAACAAAGAAGCACGCCAAGAAAGAGGCCGTCATCGCGGCGGCGTTGCGCGTCGAGGGCGCGTTCTACAACTTGCGCTGGGCGCATTGCGCCTACGACTGCGTACAGAGTTTCCTGGCGTCGCTCAACACGCGGAACGCCGAGGGGCTGCTTGTCGAGCCTCGTGAGTTGACGGCCTTGGTGGAACTGGTCAATGCAGAAATGGGGCGGCGCATCCAGACGGTGGAGAAGGCGATTCACGCGGCGCGCAAGGTGATGCACTGACGTGTGGGGAGGGCTTGGGCCCTTCATGCGGCCGTGTGCGCTGGAACCTGTTGCTCGAAGTGCGCGTGCCGACCAGGGCACGCTCATCGCCCCGTCTCCTCTTTTGACGTTGCGGATGAAACCGCCACCATCCCCAACTTCTGCGCGTGATGCCTTTCCGATTTTGGTCAACACTCACCTTTATCGCTCAGTCCATAGGTGCAAGCATATGGATCGTGCCAATTGTTGTGCTTGTAATAGAGATTCACAACGTCGCCCCTGTTGAAGGTGAAAAGCGCAGTGCCGCTGGAATATAAAATCCATTTTCCAAACGAGCCATCGCTGAATTTCAGTGAACCTTCCGCGTAGCAGGAGCTGAAGCGATCGGTCGTTAGAACGTAGGATTCAACCGGATAGGCCCTGTTGAAGAATCTTATTGCTTGATTCTTCGTGGGCCTAAATTTCTTGCAGGCCCTTGCCGCATTTTCGTTCTGTACGGAATCGAGGTTCAATCCGACTGCGTCAATTTCGATGCTCTTCACGGTCCTTGCGTGGCTATGCCCCATGACCATCAGGGCAAAAAGAGCAAACGCTGCTTTAATGGTCGGTGCCCTATGTTTTTTTACCATTTGGCGGTACTTGCTTCCGTGGCGTTCTTTCTTGCTAGCTCGGGATGGCGATATATTTCGCTCATGGAGACATTCAATGTCTCCGAAAGCTCGCGCACCAGCCACTTCAATGAAGCGTTCTGTTGATCGTTGACGGGCTCGTAAACCTTTTCCTTTTGTTCGGGAGTCTTTTGAGAAATCCCGACAATTTCTATTCCAATTGAATCCATATTTAAAGGATAGCGATCTGGCCATTGCTTTTTGTACTCCCTGTCCGAAATGGCCTGCGGCTTCCATGCTTTCTCCAGTCCGCTCATTGTCTTGAGTTCGGCAGGCGTGCATTTCTGAGTATTGAGGCAGCGCGATCGGGCCATTCCTGCGTGATTCGTGGTCTTGTAGAGTGAGGCCGTTTGGTAGATCGATCCATCTTTATCAATTAAAAAATGTGCGCCATTTGCGCCGGCACCCTTGTAGCTATTAAAGGCAGAGTCGGCAGTTGATCCGTCGGTTTGATGGACTATTATTCCGTTGACTTTGTCCATCTTTCTGCGCTCGATGCTTGGGAAGATTTTCACCTTGATTTTCTCTGCGTCGACGTGGCCCGCTCTAGTGATGTAAAGCATTCTTGTCTCCTTTCACAGTTCGTGATTCTGTTGAATGTCGTAGCCGGCTGATACCGTGCCCCCGGAACCGCCCTGCTGGTTCTGCATGACGTATTCCTGCTTCACGCGGGCAAAGGCGAGGCTGACTGCTTCTCGCGGGCGCGACATGGTGGCGGTGAGCGCGGGCGCAACCTTGGTGACGATCACATTGCCCAACGTGATCGTGAGGTACTCCAGCGGTGAGCCCCCGGCCTTTCTCACGACAAGGATGGCCGTTTCGATGTGCTTGCCCGTCAGGCAATACTTGAGCAGGTTGGGGCTCGCTCGATCCACGTAGTGGTCAAAGGTGAGGTCGCTGACGGTGGCCTTGCCTGCGCCGCCACCGCTGCCAGCGTGCATGGTGGATTGCTGTGTGATCTCCCACTCCCAATCCAGGACTTCAATTTCATCCTTATGGGTGGCATCTTGTGATTCACCGGCAATGCCGTTCACTTTCAGAAAAATATCTTGCGACATGTATTTTCGTTCCCTGAATGTCAGGCAAGCGACGTGCGCCTGACCCGCTGCACGGTATCGCATGGCAGACGCAACCAGGCATTGAGGTCTGCATTTCCGGAACACTCTTTCGACAGAACCAGATCTGTCTCGCATCGCCGCCCGCATCTTGGAAAAATTGAGCGCGTGCCCTCATTCAGGGGAGTAGGGCTGGCCTGAATTTGAGGCCCTCAAGATTTGCAGGAACGCCTCGTCTTCGACGATGCGGATGAAGCCACCACCATCCCCGGCTTCCGTGCGTGATGAGCCTTCAGAAAGAGCAGCCGGCGGCCCTGCGCAGGAGGCCTTCAATCCGTTTGCTTCAACGCCCGCCGCAAGGCATCGTGCAGCTGCAGGTATGCGACGTGGTCCTTGTCTTTCAGCAACGCCAGGTCGGACGCGATCCGCCCGAGTCGTTCCGCCGCGCCGTCGAGCTTCACGTTCTCGATCTCGTCCCGCATCGTCATGAATTCCCCCAGCGGCCCGGTCTCAGGCGGCTTGGGTGCGCATCGAGGATCAGTACGCGAAGAGCATCCGAGACGCGGCCGATCTGGCAACCGTAGCTGTGCTTGGCAACGATGTCGGCCTCGGTCTCGGTCTCGGGCGCCGTGGAGCACCTGCGCCTGGGATGCCTCCTTTCACCAGACCAGACGCGTCTTGGCAGGCCCGAACGCTGAGTGCAGTTCGTCAGTTCGGAGGCTTCAAGTGCTGCAGGGGCCGTTGGGTTCCGGGCGTCGCGAGGTGAGAGCGGAAGGAGTGCGGACCGGAACTTTGTCACACGATCGCAGGTTCAATCGCCGGCGATGCACCTCCCCCTCCGAAAGGGAGGGGCGACCTCTCCATTCGGCAACGGAGACTCCGTTTCAGCGATTCCGACCCAGCTTTCAAGGTGCGTTCGCCAGTCGCCCAATCGAGCCTCACCTGATGCCCGTCGCAGCGTGCATCGCGGGAAGCTCTCCCCCCGTCCCGAAGTCCGGGCTCGGACCACCAACAGGAATCTGAAATGAAGAAAATCATCATCGCCGCGGCCCTCATCGCTGCATCGTTCGCTGCCTCTGCGCAGGTCTACCACCGCGGCTACACCACGAGCAACGGCACCTACGTGCAGCCGCACTACCAGTCGAGCCCGAACGGTACGGTCAACGACAACTACGGCACCCAGGGCAATGTGAACCCGTACACCGGCGTGTACGGCACGCGTCCGCGCCAATACTGAGCCATGAAACGCCTGGCCGTGATCGTGTTGGTTCTGGCCTGCGCCCCCTTGTGGGCGCAGGTGCGCGAGCCGAAATGCAGCAAGAGCACTGTGCAAGCCCAGTGCTCGCCGCTCGATGGTGGTGCCACCGTCCACAACCCCAACGTCGCCCAGGCGCCCGACTGAGGCAGGAAAGATCGCTTCGCTTGGCGCAACGGTTGGACCAGAGATCAGCTTTGGCCCCACGCTCAGGCTCGGACATATTGCACAGTTCCTGCTTGATTGATCGCGACGTCGCGTCCGGCCAGGACTCGACAACGCCATGATGCCCAGCTCATCGCCTTCAAAACCCATGGCCGTCCTCCTCCCCGTACTCAGCACTTGCGTCGCCCGCATGACCTCCGGCGAGCGCCGCCTCGCCGAGCGCCTGCAGCAGAAGCTCGACGACGACTACCTGCTCTGGTACGACGTGCCCATCGGCCCCAGGCAGTGCCATCCCGACTTCGTCGTGCTGCACCCGCGCCGAGGCCTCTTGATCCTGGAGACCAAGGACTGGCGCCTCGACACCATCCGGAAGGCCAGCCGGGGCGACTGGGTGATCGCGCCCGACGGCGTCCCCAAGAGCGTGCCCAACCCCATCGAGCAGGCCCGCCACCAGACGCTGCAGGTGGTCGATGCCCTCAAGCGCGACGCGCAGCTGATCGTTCACGAGGGCAAGTGGCAAGGCATGCTCACCTTCCCGTGGAGCTACGGCGTGGTCTTCACGCGCATCACGCGCAAGCAGTTCGATGCGGCCGGCCTCGGCAATGCGATCGAGCCGAACCGCGTGATCTGCTCCGACGAAATGCTGGAGGAATGCGAGCCCGAGCCCTTCCAGCGCCGGTTGTGGGAGATGTTTCCGCGGCTCATGAGCGGCACGCTCTCGCTGCCCCAGATCGACCGCGTGCGCTGGAACCTGTTCCCCGAAGTGCGCGTGGCCGAGCAGGGTACGCTCTTCGCGGCATCGCCGTTCGACGATGCGGACGAAGCCGCCACCATCCCCGACTTCCTGCGCGTGATGGACCTGCAGCAGGAGCAGCTGGCGCGCAGCCTCGGCGACGGCCACCGCGTGATCCACGGCGTGGCCGGCTCCGGCAAGACCATGATCCTGGGCTACCGCGCGGAGTACCTGGCCAAGGCCGCTGCCGGCGCCGACGCGGCCAAGCCGGTGCTCGTGCTTTGCTACAACGAGCCGCTGGCGGTCAAGCTGCAGGCCGTGATGCAGGCCAGGCAGTTGGCCGGCCGTGTGCATGTGCGGCACTTCCACAAGTGGTGCCGCGACCAGCTGGTGGCCTTCGGCCAGCCGCTGCCGCCCAACGGCTTGCCCGTGGGCCCGTTCATGGAGCAGATGGTGCAGAACGTCATCGACGGCGTCGATCGCCGCATGATCCCTTCGGGCCAGTACCTGGCGGTGCTGGTCGACGAGGGCCACGACTTCGCGCCCGAATGGCTCAAGCTGGTCACGCAGATGGTCGACCCCCACACCAACAGCCTGCTGCTGCTGTACGACGATGCGCAGAGCATCTACGACAAGCGGCGCGGCGGTAAGCCCTTCAGCTTCAAGAGCGTGGGCGTGCAGGCGCAGGGCCGAACCACCATCCTGAAGATCAACTACCGCAACACCCGCCAGATCCTGCAGGCCGCCAGCGTGATGGCGACCGATCTGCTGCGCCCGCAGGAGAAGGACGACGACGGCATCCCGCTGCTGCACCCCGTGAGCTGCGGCCGCGACGGCTCCGAGCCGATCGTCATCGACCTGCCGACCCCGCGCGAGCAGGCCGAGCGTATCGCCGAGCTGATGGCCAGCGCCCACAACGAAGGCCATGCCTGGGGCGACATGGCGGTGCTGTGCCGCAGCTGGGCCCTGATGGACGAATGCGCGAAGGCACTGAACCGCCGCCGCCTGCCGCACAAGGTGCGCAAGGGCGCGCGCGACTTCGACCCGTTGGCCGACACCATCAAGGTGATGACCCTGCATGCGAGCAAGGGGCTGGAGTTTCCGGTGGTGGCGGTGATGGGGGCGCGGCAGGCCATGGCGGGTGGGCGTGGCAGCGCGGCGGAGGAGGGGGATCCGCTGGAGGAGATGCGACTGTTCTATGTGGGGGCGACGCGGGCGACTTCGCGGCTGATTGTGGCGAATGCGGTGAGGCAGTAGTCGGCCAGGTACGCCCACCTCGCGGTCGAGCAGCGAGCCGAAAACGAGCTACCCGCCCGCAGCGCCAAAGCCGCTCAATCCGTCTGCTTCAACGCGCGCCCCAAAGCATCCCGCAGTTTCAGGTACCCATCGCGATCCTTGTCCTTCAGCAACGCCAGGTCGGACGCAATCCGCCCGAGCCGCTCCGCCGCCCCATCGACCTTCACTTTCTCGATCTCGTCCCACATCGTCATGAATTCCCCTAGAGGCCCGGTCTCGGGCGGCTTGGGATGCGCATCGAGGATCAGTGCGCGAAGCGCATCCGAGATGCGGCCGATCTGGCGACCGTAGCTGTGCTTGGCAACGATGTCGACTTCGGTCTCGGGCGCGGTGGAGTTGTTGCTGTTGATGTTCAGCGACCAGCCGGGCAGGATGGGCTGGACGAAGGCACCGGGCGGCTGTTGCAACCACTGGCGCCAGAGGTCGAAGGCATTCCAGTTCGCGGTCTGGTTTGCGGACATCGACTTCCTCCTCTATGGAAATGGCCCACAGCCGTGCCTGGGCGGGTTGTTGTCAGCGCCGGGTAGGGCCGGGCGCGGCGTTTTTGGGGAGTGAAAGGCGCGAGCCTCGTTCGATTCATTGATCGCGAAACGAGCTACCCCCCAATGAAGTAGCGGCGCTTGATGTCCTTCTCGGAACCCTTCTTGAAATGCGTGGGAACCCATTCTCGGGGCGATTCGAACAGGTCTTGCGGCTTCCAGGTGTTGCGTGCCGCGCTTCCTACCTCTGCGAGGTGCCGCTTCACGGATTCACGAAAGCGATGGTGCGCGAAGACCCGCATGAACTCACCGAAGAAGATGTCGGCGACCCGCGTGTCTCCCCGGATCAACAACATGTTCTCGTCGTTCTCGTTCACGCTGGCAGCGCTGAAATTTGCGGAGCCGGCGAGGGTGACCGGCTTGTCTCCCAACGGATCGATCAGCATGAACTTGGTGTGAATCCAGTTGACATTCACTCCGATGGGATCGCTCTCCTTCCGCCAGCCGTCGATCCAATCGACATGGATGTGATTCCCGAGCGCCATGCCGATGTTCGGATGACGGCGAATTCGTTCGATGTCTTCGATCGCCGCAGCTCGGGACGCTTTGTTGCCGCCATTGACGTACTTGTCGAGCAGCGCAAACCGAAGCACCCCGTCACTCACATCGAAGGCCGGCCGGAAATCCTTGACGATTCCAAACGGAAACGTCATGAACAGGGGACGGCCAGCCGATGCGAGCTCGATCCACCACTTGAATACGCCCTCGCCGCGGTGAGGCGAGAAGATGGGCAGAATCTCGTCGCCATCGTCGATCGGAGGGAGCGCATTTTCAGCTTCGGTCCAGTCCTTGAGCTCTTCGGGGTCAGGGTCTTCGTGCAGCTTCTGCCAGTATGCAAGATAGCGAGCGGCCACGGCCTTGTCCCGGACGACGTGGCCAAAGTTCAATTGCCCGTACAGGGCATTGCGGCTGATGTTCGTGGAGCCGGTCCAGACGGCAACCGGTTTGCCGTTGCGGCTCAGCACGATGAACTTGTTGTGCATCAGCTTGGCCTTCTTGCGTGCGATGGCGATGCCGCTCTTGAACTTGACCTTCTTGAGGACCTTGCCGTTCTTTGTTCCGGTCACGTCGCTGCCGGCGTGGTAGATGAGCTTGACCTCTGCGCCGGAGGCGCTGGCCCCTTTGATCGCTGACAACACATCGGTCCAGGGCTGACCGTCCGGGAGGCTGAGCTCGTAGAGGGCCGCGTGCAGGCTGTAGCTTTCGTCTTTCGCCAAAGCGATGAATTCGATCAGCGCTGGCACCAGGTCACGCGCAAGCCAGGTGTATGCGGGTGCGCCGGCCTCGTCCAGTGTTTGCCCGGGAAAGCGCTGCACGAAAGCCTGTGAAGCGATGGCGCCACGGTTGAAGTGGAGGTCATGCTTGCCTGCACTCAATGGCTCCGTTTCGATCGTCACATCTGTCGCTTGCTGCTCTTCCAGGCTCCCGGGGCGACCGAACGTGGGGATGACGCGGTACTTGTACCTGTAGCCGGGCTTTGCGGTGTAGTCTGCCCATTGGAAGACCTGGAAGGGATGCTGCCGGCTGCTCGCGTCTTCGAACCCAGTAGGAGGACGAATGCTGGCAAACGTCTTGTTGCCGCGCAGCCAGATGGTCTCGTCTTCGATCAAGTCTGTCCGTTGGATGGCGAAACCCATGAGTCGCCGTGCATCTTGCTCGCGCATGTCGAAGGCGAGAAAGACGACGTGCGTGCCGCTGATGGCGCGGACATTGACGAGCCCGGATGCTGCTTTGCGCATGATCTCCTCCAGCAACTGCCCTCGGACGGCAGGGTCCCTCGTGTTTGCGCCAAGGCGTCGAGGTGCTGGCGCGGACTTCAGTCTCCCTGACGACTGGACCATCGCGCCTCCACAGTTTTGGGGAGGTGCAATCACTGACCTGGTTTCGGATTGACCATCCGCGTGATCTTGGCGGCCTCAAGTTCATGCAAATGAGCACGCGGTCGAGCAGCGAGTCGAAAGCCGTCGGTATAGTTTCGCGGCGCTGGCACCTTCAACAACGACGCCTCGTCGAACATGGCATTCACCGGAAAACTCAGAACCTGGAACGACGAGCGTGGCTACGGCTTCATCGCGCCGCGAGACGGCGGCCGCAAGCTTTGCTCGCAGATGACATCTTGCAGCGAGGCCAAGTTCTTCCTGAAGAACTGTCCCGGCACTCGAATGGACGGGAATCACGACGGTGTTCCCTGCGAGCAGCAGTGGTGTACCAGTTTCCTGGCGAAGTAGGCTGGCGGCCTACCCGCGATCGACCGGCAGGCCCTCCGGGCCCGATGCGTCGCTGCGCTGACTTGATTCGGAGACCTGCTGGCGCTTGCTCAAGGGCGGCCTGCCATGAGCCTGCGCTCTACTTGAGTTTCCGACTCCGCCCCAGCACAGCCCCCGCCGCTCGCCGATAGGTCGCAATCATCGCGGCCAGCCCCACCAGCGCCGCGAGGTTCACCGCCAGGGCGAGCGCGAACAACAGGCCCCCCGCTTCCAGCAGCAGCAGCGCCACCACCACCGAGGCCGCCCACAGGGCGCCCCAGCGGAGGATGTACAGGTCCATGTAGGTCTTGAGCCAGAGATCGTTGCGTTGTGCGATGGCTTCGGCCTCTTCGTCGGAGGCACCAGGCGGAAACGGCGCGAGAAAGCTCTTCGGTGACCAGAAGCGGTTCCAGACCGAGGCGGGGCGGGATTCTTGCGGGCTCATCGCGATGGAGGTTACCCGCTGCCGCCGCGTCTGCGGGCCATCCACCTCAGCGTTTGACCACCCGCGCAGGCAGCAGATCCGCGTCATCCACGGCGGGCGGATATTCGAGCTCGGCGGCGAGCTCCTGCAGCGGCCCCGTCGACGGCCGCTCCAGCATGCGCCGTCGCGCCGACGCCCGCATGTCCCTGTGGCGCCGATCGCGATCCGCCTCGCGCCGGCGCCAGGCGACGACGATGCAGACCAGGATGACGCAGGCGGAGACGGCGAGAAAGCCGGACGCACCGAAGAGCGCGTCGATCCATTCCGGCGCGGGCTTTCTGTGGCGCAGCAGCCAGGCGAAGGCGGCCGGGCCGGCCAGGCTCAGTGCCAATGGCAGAAGAAGGCGACCCGGGCGCCTCGCGCGCACCGCGCTTCGGACCATCATCCAGAGCGCCAGCACGGCCACCACCCCGTAGAACACCGCCAGGGCCGGCTCGCTGTCGGACGCCGTGTCGCGCAGGCCGATCTCCTGGGCGGCCAACATGCCGAAGACCAGCCACGAGCCAAGCCAGACAATGCGTTCCATCAGGAATCCCCTTTCTTCGTGCTAAGCCGGCAGCACGTCGAGGCCGCCGGCGCCGGGCAGGGCATGGAGGCTCATCGCGACCCGGGCGCTGTAGTCATGGCTCAGCACGGTGCTGATTTCCACGAAATCGGCGCGGGCGTCGGCCGGCGTCAGCGTGACGACGAGATAGCCGCGCTTGCTCGTCTCCGCATAGCGCAGGTCGTTCACCATCTTCGGAAAGGCATCGGACAGCACCGTGCTGCTGATGATGGGCAGCACGCGCTCGAAGCCCGGCGACGAGATGGAGGCGGTCGCGAACTCCACGCCCACGCGCTGGCCGCTGGCGTCGGTCAGGTTGCTCGCCCACGCGTTGTGCGTGTCGCCGGCGAGCGAGACCAGGTTCTTGCCCGCCGAACGCGCGGCGGCCAGCACGCTCTCGCGCGCGGCCGGGTAGCCGTCCCATGCATCCAGGTTGTAGGGCACGCGCCGCTGCGCCAGCAGCGCGCGTTGCTCGTCGCTGCGCAGCGGCTCGGGGGTCGATTGCGCCAGCAGGAAGTCGCCCAGGGTCTGCGCGTTGAAGGCGCTCGCCACGCTCAGCGGGATCTCCATGCGGGCCATCAGGACCTGCGAGCCCAGCAACTGCCAGGTCGCGGCGGAGGCGGCCATGCGCGTCGACAGCCAGGCGGCCTGGTCGGCGCCGAGCAGCTGGCGCGTCGGCGCGGAGGCACCGCCCGCAAGATAGGTGTCCAGGCTCACCTGTTCGTCGCGGCCGAAGAGCCGCGTGTCGAGCATGTGCAGCGACGCGAGCGTGCCGAAGTCGAACGAGCGATAGATCTTCTGCAGATCGGCCGGGTCCGGCATGCGCACGGGAAGCCATTCGCGGAATGCCTGCGTCGCCGCGGCGCGCCGGGCCGCGAAGCTCCCCTCGCTGGCCGGGTCGTGGGTTTTCGCCCCGCCGGACCATGCGTTGTCCGCCACGTCGTGGTCGTCCCAGACGGCGATCACGGGCAGCTTCGCATGCAGCGCGATCAGGTCCGGGTCGGAGCGGTTCTGGCGATGGCGCTGCCGATAGTCTTCGAGCGACAGGATCTCGTGCGACGGCGCCGACTCGCGGTCGATCGCGATCGCCAGCTGCGATGCATAGCCGAGCGGGCCGTACTCGTAGATGTAGTCGCCCAGGTGCAGCACGACATCGATGTCGGTGCGCTTGGCGAGATCGGCACAGACATTGAAATAGCCCGACGGAAAGTTCGAGCACGAGACGACGCCGAGCCGCAGCCGGGCCACGCCGCCCACCGGCAAGGTCCGGGTGCGCCCCACCGGGGAGAGCTCGGCACCGAGCATGAAGCGGTAGAAGTAGACGCTCGCGGCCTGCAGTCCGGTCGCGTCCACGTTGACGGTGTAGTCCTGCTCGGGCCCGGTGCCGACCGTGCCGCGGGCGACGATGGCGCCGAAGCTGGCATCGCTCGCGACTTCCCAGCTGAGGTTGAGCGCTCCGGGGCTGGCGACCGTGACGCGGGTCCAGAGGATGACGCGATCGGACAGCGGGTCCCCGCTGCCGACGCCATGGGCAAAGGTCGGCGTCGTCTCGGGCGGCGTGCCTCCCGCACCGGCACCGCCTGGGACAAAGCCGCCGCCGCCGCCGCCGCCGCCACCGCAGCCATACATGCTGACGCCGCTGCCGGCGAACATGGCGTAGAGGATCGCGTTGCGAATGAAGCCCCGGCGCGAAGCCTCGCCGGACGTCGGTGTGGAGGCGGGTTCCTTGGCCGGGGCACGCGGACCGGTGGCATCGGGCATGGCTTGCTCCTTGAGCCCCCGGCGAGCCCGTCGCGACCTCCGCGCCATGGCTCCCGCCGGAGATGAAGCATTTCAGTGCGCGATCGCACCGCTGCCCGTAGGAAGCAGCGAAGCGATCGCGTGAGGCAATCGCTTACAAGCGTTCACATCAGGTTGCACGGGCGCGCGGGGCGCGGCGCTGGCGCGGCAGACTCAGTCGAAGACGGGCCTGAAGAAGCTGCGTTCGTAGCTGTGGATGCAGCGTGTGTCTTCCGCATACTTGAACGCCGCCTGGCACGCCGGGTCGGCCGTGGACAAGGCCCGATATTCCTCGTAGGCCGCGAGGCTCGGGAACGTGAACATCGCGAGTGCGATGTTGTTCGCGCCTTCCGATGGCAGGAAATAGCCATGGTGCTTGCCGCCGAACTTCTCGACCAGGGGAATCCACAGCTTTCCGTAGTGCTCGAATTCCTTGAGCTTGAACGGATCGATGACGTAGCGCAGGTAGCAGGTGACCATGTGAGAACTCAGCGTGTGGGGTTGGATGGCGCAGCGGCAGATGGCACCGAATAGGTGAGCTCCGCAAAACCCGGCCCGACGAACTTCGCCGCCTTGAGCTGCAGGGACGGCGACACGATGCGGCGCGGAAGCAGGGGCTTGCCCGAGCCCAGCGTCACGGAGCCGACCTGGACGATGACCTCGTCGAGCAGCCCGGCGTCATGGAACTGGCCGACCAGGTCGCCGCCGCCGACCAGCCAGATGTTCTGGCCCCCGGCCGCCCGCGTCATGGCATCGTGCACCGGCCGCACATCGCCTTGCACGAAGTGGATGGCCGCAGAGGGCACGCCGGGCAGCGTGCGGCTGCTGAACACCCAGGCGGTTTGGCTGTAGGGCCATGCGGCGCCCGCCGCGACGACGTGGCGCAGCATCCATTCGTAGGTCGACGATCCCATCGCGAGGGCACCGACCCCCTGGATGAAGGCGGGGTAGCTGGTGTCGTTGATGTCACCGAGCGGGAACAGCCATTCCAGCGAATGGTCGTCCGTCGCGATGAAGCCGTCCAGGCTGCAGGCGGTGTAGTACTGGGTCTTCATGCGTCGACATGATAGGTCCGGAAACGCGGGCCGCCGACGGCCGGTTCCCACGCGCGGCGGTGGATGTGGCGCACAAGGCGCCATCCCCCGGGTCCCTACGGTTCGTCCAGCCAGAAACCCAACCATTCGAAAGGGACAGTCAGCGATGAAGTTGCAACCACACCACCCGATTCTTCTCGGCACCTTGCTGGCGGGCGCCCTGTCAGCAGGCGGGGTCGCGCATGCGCAACCGGTCGTGACGCCGAACCTGGGCGTGGGCATCGCTGCCGACGCCGGCGTCGATGTCAACGTCAAGCCGGTTCCGAAGCAGACCGCCGGGCCGGATCCCCGCGTGCGGACCGAAGCGGCCGAGGCGGCCGCGCGAGGCAAGTCCGGCGCAGCTGCCGGGATGAGCGCATCCGCCGTGGGCGGATCGGGCAGCGCCGCCGCCGCGGTCGAAGGCCAGGTGCAGGGCGCGGCTCCGGTCGGCGCGCAGAAGTAGGCCGCGCAGGTCAGGCCGCGGGCAGGGCCGCGCCCACCTGCTGGTACACCGCCAACTCGAAGCCGATCAGCGTCTCGACCACCGGCATGTCGAAGAAGGGCAGCACCTGCGTCATCAGCACCCCGCCGATGCCCTTGAAACGGTCGATCCAGTAGAACGAGTTGAAGACGCCGGCCCAGTCGCCGGTGCCGTTGCTGCGCATGCCCGGCAGGTCGGCCAGCGTGAGGTGGAAGCCCAGGCCCCAGCCCTGCGGGACCGGCAGTCCGGGCACGTCGTTCGACAGCTCCGGCACGGTCGACTTCATCAGCGCCGGCAGCTGGATCTGGCCGATGTGGTTCTGCAGCGCCAGCGCGACCGTGGCGGGTTTCAGGATGCCGGCGCCATCCTTGAGCCAGGCCTGCACGAAGCGGCCATAGTCCTGCACCGTGCCGTAGGAGCCGTGGCCGGCGGCTTCCCACTCCGAGCTGGCCGGCAGGTCGAGCGCCGAGGGCGCGAGCCGGCCGTCGGGCTGGCGCTGCATCACGCGCAGCAGGCGGCCGCGCTGCTCGGCGCTGGGTGCGAAGGTCGAGTCGTTCATGCCGAGCGGCCCCCAGACGAACTCGCGCAGGTAGCTGCCCAGGCTCTGGCCCGAGATCTTCTCGACGATCAGGCCCAGCCAGTCGGGGTTGACGCCGTACTCCCACGCGGTGCCGGGGTCGTTCACCAGCGGCACCGAGAGGCTGCGCTTCAGGCCCGACAGCGGGTTCGGCTCGCCCGTCAGCGCGTGGTAGCGCAGCAGCTTCTCGTTGGTGAAGAAGTAGCCCAGGCCGGCCGTGTGCGTCATGAGCTGGCGCACCGTGGCCTGGCTGGCGGGTGGCCGCAGGCGCGGCTGGTCGCCGTCGAAGCCGTCCAGCACCGACAGCCGGCCGAACTCCGGCAGGATCGATTCGACGGTGGCATCGAGACTCAGCCGCCCCTGTTCCATGAGCTGCAGCGCGGCCGTCGTGGCCGCCGCCTTGGTCATCGACGCATTGCGGAACAGGCTGCGTTCGCTCGCTTCGCCGGCGGCGTGATGGAACAGCGGGCCGTTGCGGTCGACCACCACCGCCGCCACGCCGTGCAAGGCGCCCTTGGTGACGGCTGCGTCCAGCAGTGCCGCGATCGCCGAACCATTGAATGCCATGTCTGCCTCCTTGTCTCGAGCTGATGAAGCCGCGAGCCCGGTTTTTTTGCTGCACGGGCGGAGCATTCTGCGCCAACCCGGCGCCGCTTTGGCGTACGCTTGCGCCGGCCCGCCCGTCGTCGGATGCAAACCTCACGCGCATGAACAGACTGCTCGAAATCGGCTTCGACCCCGCAGGGCACTGGCTGCTGGACGGCAGTGCGCTGGACTTTTCGCTGGCGCGGCATTCGACCCAGCGCAACATCCTCTACGCCTTCGTCTGCGACGGCCAGGTCATGTATGTCGGCAAGACGGTGCAGCCGCTGGCCCGGCGCATGGCCGGTTATCGACGGCCGGCGCCGACCCAAAGCACCAACGCCCGCAACCACCAGAACATCCTGGCCCTGCTCGAGCGTGGCTCGGCGGTCGAGATCCTGGCCCTGCCCGACAACGGCCTGCTGCACTACGGCCAGTTTCACCTGAACCTGGCCGCCGCCCTGGAGGACGACCTCGTCCGCGTGATCGATCCGCCCTGGAACGGCGGCCAGGTGGACGACGGCGTCCATCCCCCGGCGACGCCCGAGGAGCGCGCCCGCGGCGAGGACGAAGCGGCCGAACCCACGGCCGGGGCCGTCGGCGGTTTCACCTTCATCCTGCAGCCCACCTACTTCGCGCAGGGCTTCTTCAATGTCGGCGTCGCGGCCCAGCGCCTGCTGGGGCAGGACGGCGAGACCCTCGAGATGTTCCTGGGCGACGACCCGCAGCCGATCCTCGGCACCATCAACCGCCGTGCCAACAGCAACGCAGCGCCCCGGATCATGGGCGGGGCCGGCCTCCGCAGCTGGTTCCAGGCGGCGGCCACGGTGTCGGCGTCGATCTCGGTGGAGGTGCTGTCGCCGACGTCGATCCGTCTTCGCGCGCCGCCGCGGCAGCCGCAGGCGGCGGCCGGCCCGGCCCTGGCCATCGCGCGGACGACGCAGGGCGCCATCTGGCCGCGCCGCAAGGAGTTCCACGTGCTCACCTATGCCGAGGGCGGCCTGGCGCCCCTGAGCCTCTACGCGCGGGAATACGGCATCGACAGCACGACCCTGAGCGACTTCGCCGACGACGTCAACCGGCTGGGCGAACCCGGCTCGCTGCACCCGCGGGCCCCGGTGAGCGCGGTTCCGCGCGCACTGGTGCGCGCTGCCGAGGACCCGATCGCCCTCAGGGACCAGATCGTCGCCTTCCTGCATGCCAACGAAGCCACCATTCATGCGACCCGGCTGCTGCTCGACTTCCGGACTCCGCGCGTCGAGCCGTTCGTGGTCACGGCGATCGAGCTGGCCCTGGCCGGTGCGGCGCCCTTGCTCGCGGAGGTGGTCGTCGTCGAATGACGGAGTGAAGTCATGTAGTACTAAAATACTCGCCCTCAAATTTGCAAGGAGAGTCGCCATGGGTACTCCCACCGAGATCGCGAAGCAGGGCTACGCCGCATTCGGCCGCCGTGACATTCCGGCGTTGCTCGAGCTCCTTGCCGACGACGTCGAATGGCGATTCCTGGCCAGCCCGGAAACCGGCACGCCCTACGGCGGCACCTGCAGGGGCAAGCAGCAGGTGGCCGAGTTCTTCGGCAAGCTGGCGCAGGCCGACGAGATCCTGGAGTTCGAGCCGCGCGAGTTCCTCGAAGGCCCCGGCCACGTGACTGTGCTGGGCCGCACCAAGGGCCGGGCGCTGCCGGACGGCAAGGTGCACGAGTCCGAATGGGTCCAGGTCTTCAGCTGGAAGGACGGCAGCAAGATCAGCCGCTGGGTCGGCACGGCGGACACGGCCGCCCGGCTCGCCAAGTAGGCCTCAGCGCCCGCCGCTCTCCCGGATCTGCCGGATCAGCACCTCCAGGAAGGCCGCCGCCGGCGGCGCGACCGGCCGCGTCGGATGCGAGACGCAGACCAGCTCGCGCGCCAGCGCCGGGCCGACCACCCGGTGCGCCCGCAGGCTGCCCTCCGCCAGCCGGCTGCGCACGGCGGTGCGCGGCAGCAGCGAGGCGAGTTCGGGCCGCTGCTGCACCAGCTGCATGATCGCGCCCAGCGAGTCGACCTCCCAGGCGCAGTGCACCTGCAGGCCGGCGGCCTCGCAGGCGCTCTCGACGATCGCCCGCAGGCCGTGCTGGCGCGTCGGCAGCACCAGCGGCATCTTCACGGCCTGGCGGAAGCTCACCTGGGCCGGCAGGGGCCGGTGCGAGGTCGCGGTGACCAGCACCAGGCCCTCGCGCAGCACCGGCTGCGCCTTCAGCATCAGCCGCCGCGGCTTGTTGAGGATCGCGGCGTCGAGCTGGCCGGCGGCGACGCCCTGCACCAGCGCCTCGGTGTAGGCCTCCGTCACCGAGACGCTCACCTGCGGGTGCATGGAAGAGAACGCGAGCAGCGCCGGCGCCAGGAGGTCTTGCGCGATGCTGGCCGGCAGGCCGATGCGCGCGTGCCCTGCCAGTTCGCTGCTGGTCGCGAGCAGCTGGGCCCGCGCGCGCTCGAAATCGGCCAGCACGGGCAGGAACAGCGCGTACATGTGGGTGGCGTGCGCCGTCGGCGTCATGCCCTTGCTGCCGCGCACGAACAGCTGGCGGCCCAGTTCGTCCTCGAGCTTGGCGATCTGCATGCTCAGCGCCGGCTGCACGATGTGCAGCCGCTGGGCGGCCCGCGTCACCGAGCCCTCCTCGTAGAGGCAGACGAAGTACTGGATCTGTCGCTGGTCCATGCGCTACGGTATCAGTTGGATTGATGGCAATGTCAGAAAACATTATTTGACCTGATTGCCTCTCGTTCCTAGATTAGGGCCACGGCGCGCCTTCCGCGGGACGCGCCGGCCACAACAGGAGACAACCGGATGAAGATCGCCACCCGCCTGCTCGGCGCCGTCGTGCTGGGCCTTTGCGCCTGGTCGGCGTCGGCCCAGACCTATCCCTCGCACCCGGTGCGGGTGATCATTCCGTTCCCGCCCGGAGGCACCCTCGACACCCTCGGACGCGCCGTGGCCCAGAAGCTGCAGGACCAGCTCGGCCAGCCCTTCGTGATCGAGAACCGGGCCGGCGGCAACGGCGTGATCGGCGCCGACCAGGTCGCCAAGGCGGCGGCGGACGGCCACACGCTGCTGTTCAATGCCTCCACCTTCGTGACCGCGCCCATGACCATGAAGTCGGTGCCGTATGCGGTCACGCAGGACTTCGCGCCGGTGGCGCTGGTCGCCAAGGCGCCGCTGTCGGTGGCGATCAGCAAGAGCCTGCCGGTGACCGACATCGCCTCCCTGCAGGCCTACGCCAAGGCCAACCCCGGCAAGATGACCTTCGCCGTCGGCTCGATCGGATCGGCCGGGCACCTGGCCACCGAGCTGCTGAAGCGCTCGGCCGGCATCGACTACCTGGTGGTGCCGTACAAGGGCACGGCGCCGGCCTTCCAGGACCTGATCGGCGGCCAGATCGGCGGCTTCATCGACCCGATCCTCGGCTCGCTGCAATACCACCGCTCGGGCATGTTGCGGGTGATCGCCGTGACCTCCGACAAGCGCGCCGCCAGCCTGCCCGAGGTGCCGACCGTGGCCGAGAGCCTGCCGGGCTTCGAGTTCTACAGCTGGTACGGCTTCTGGGCGCCGGCCAAGACGCCGCCCGAGATCGTCAAGCGGCTCAACGCCGAAGTGAACAAGGCGCTGGCCTCGGAGCTGCGGGAGCGCTTCACGCAGCAGGGGCTGGTCTTCACGCCCGGCTCGGTGGAGGACTTCGCCCGCTTCCAGGCGGCCGACATGGCCAAGTCGCAGAAGATCATCACCGAGGGGCAGATCCGTGTCGAATGAGGAACGGCGGGCGCTGGTGAGCGGCAGCAGCTCGGGCATCGGGCTGGCCATCAGCCGTGCCCTGCTGGCCGACGGCTGGTCGGTGACCGGCCTCGACCGCGCGCCGGCGCAGATCGAGGACTGCCGCTTCCATGGCGTCGAGCTGGACCTGTGCGACGCCGCTGCGACCGAGGCCGCGCTGCGGGCGCAGAGGCCGGTGCAGGCGCTGGTGCACGCTGCGGGCGTGCTGCGGGTTGGCCGGCTGGGCCAACTCAACGGCGCCGCGGGCGAGCAGATGTGGCGGCTGCACGTGGATGCGGCCGCTCGCCTGGCCGACCGGCTGGTGCCCCAGATGGCGAGCGCCGGCGGCGGGCGGGTGGTGCTGGTGGGCAGCCGGGTCGCGCGCGGCATTGCCGGCCGCAGCCAGTACGCGGCCACCAAGGCGGCCCTGGTCTCGCTGGCGCGCAGCTGGGCGGCGGAGGTGGCGGCCGCGGGCATCACGGTCAACGTGGTCTCGCCGGCGGCCACCGAGACGGCCATGACGCAGGACCCTCGGCGCCAGTCGGCGCAGCCCCGGCTGACGCCCATGGGGCGGCTGATCCGGCCCGAGGAGGTCGCCGCGCTGGTGGCCTTTCTGCTCTCGCCGCTCGCCGCGGCGATCACCGGGCAGGACATCCAGGTCTGCGGCGGCGCTTCGCTGGAGGCCTAGATGCAGCCCGCCACCATCGGCATCGTCGGCCTCGGCCTGGTCGGCCAGGCGCTCGGTCAGCGCCTGCGGGCCGCCGGCTGGCGCACGCTGGGCCACGACCTGCGGCCGGAGGCGGCGCAGGCCTTCGAGGCCGCGGGCGGGGAGGGCGCCGGCTCGCTGCCGGCGCTGGGTCGATCGGTCGACACGGTCGTGCTGGCGGTGTTCGACACCCACGGCGCGCTCCAGGTGCTCGAAGGCGAGCACGGGCTGCTGGGCCCGGGCAGCCGGGTCGCCCTGGTGATCGACTGTTCCACCGGCTCGCCGGACCTGCTGGTGGCACTGGGCCGCCGGCTGCAGGCGCGCGGCATCGACCTGGTCGAGGCGCCGCTCTCGGGGTCGAGCGAGCAGATCGGCGCGGGCGAGGCGACGGCCCTCGTCGGCGCCGATGACGCCGCCGTGGCGCGGGCCGCGCCCGTGCTGTCGGCGCTCGCCCACCGCTGGATCCACGTCGGGCCGCCCGGCATGGGCGCCAAGGCCAAGCTGGCCACCAACCTGGTGCTGGGGCTCAACCGCGCCGTCTTCGCCGAGGGCCTGGCGTTCGCGCAGAGCCTGGGCCTCGACCCCCGGCAGTTCCTCGACCTGGTGCTGGCCAGCCCGGCGAATTCCGAGGCCGCCAGGATCAAGGGCCCGCTGATGGTCGACGGCGACTTCGCGCCGCGCTCGCGCATCCGCCAGCACCTGAAGGACGTGCGGCTGATGCTGGACAGCGCCGGCGCCGCGGCGCTGGAGCTGCCGTTCTCGCGCGTTCACGCGCAGCTGCTGGAGGAGGCCGTGGCGCAGGGCGAGGGCGAACTCGACAACGCGGCGATCCTGCTGCGACTGCGCGGGCGCGCGCCCCGCCCCTAGCGCGCCAGGGCCGACGCCAGCATCGTGCGGTCGAGTTGGTAGGTGCGGTCGTCGCGATGCCGCGCGAAGCCCAGGCGCTCGTTGATCGACAGCATGGGCGCGTTGGCGTGCGCGTTGTGGGTGATCATGGTCCCGACGCCCGGGTGCCGCGCGTGGACGAGCTCCAGCATGGCGGCCTTCACCGCCTTGGCCAGGCCCCGGCCGCGCCAGGGCCGGGCCACGGCCGTGAGCTGCTGGTAGACCCGCTCCGGAAAGCGCGCGTCCCAGCTGGCATCGCACATCGCGGCCACCTCGTCGCCGTGGCACAGCAGCACCAGGAAGTGCTCGCCGCCCCGGCGGTCCATGTCCTCGTACCAGCTCACGTAGCCCGGCAGCTCGTAGCGCATGCGCGGCACCTCCAGCGCGTCGAGCGGTTGCTCGTCGATCAGCGCCGAGAAGGGCGCCATCAGCGGGGCCAGCCGCGCCATCGGCACCCGCCCTGCGTGCACCTCCCAGCGCAGCCCGTCGGCGGCCAGCGGCACCGCCTCGCGCCAGCGCGCGAGCGCGGGCCAGTCGAGCGCATCGAGGCGCAGGCGGTTCTCGGCGCTGTGGTACCTGCTGACGGCGCCGAGGGCCGCCATGAACGCGTTGCCGTCCGGCAGGTGCACCTTGAAGGTGGCCGTCGTCCGGCCTTGTGCCTGCATGAACGCGAGCAGCGTCCCGGCCAGCGCCCGGCCGATGCCCTGGCGGCGGTGCGCACGCAGCACGCCGCCGGCCGCGTCCACGTGGGCGGCGAAGTCCTCGCAGCCGGGCGAGCCGTCACGGCGAAACATCAGGATCAGGTTGCCGACGAATTCGCCCTGCCGGGTGGCGATGAAGCGGCGCGACTCGCCCAGCGGGCGCTGCAGGTGCAGTTCGCGCTCGAAGTCGGCGTCGGGCAGCACCGGCTCGCCGGGATGGTCTTCGGCCTGGCGGGCGCGGCGGAATGCGTGCAGCCTCGCCCAGTCCTCGGGTGAAGCGGCCTCGGGATCAAAGAAGCGGACCGCGATCGAATCTCTTTCGTTTCCAAACATGGGGGGTATGCCTCGATGTCAAAGACGACAGGGCCGCTGCCGGCTCGTGTCGGCGGCGGCCGCTGGAACTCAGGCGGTTCGCGGCGGTGAGGCGGGGGCCGCGGCGCAGGGCCGCCAGCTTCAGCCAGCCAGGTGGGACGCGACGGACCGGGTGAGCGCGATGGATGGGGCGATGTGGCTTTCCATGGTGGCCTCCGGTCGGTGGTTGAAAGAGGCGCCGATCTTAGCCCGCGCAGCGCAATGTCATCGTCGCTTCATCGCAACGTCACGGCGCTTGCCTAGCCTTCGAATGCCCCACGATTCCAAGACACGGAGTGTTCCCCCTATGTCCCCATGGCCCACCTTTCGCGCCCTGGCTGCGCTGTCGACCCTGGCCTGCGCCCTGACCGCCTGCGGTGGCGGCAGCAGCACCGGCACCGCCGCCGCCGCGGCCGGCACCACCACCGGCAAGACCACCACCGACGCCGCTCCGGCGGCCGCCGACGCGGGCAGCCAGCCCAGCGTGAGCTACGCCCCCTGACCCCCGCCGCCCGATCCCCGACACTCGCACCGACATGACCTCACGCCGCAATTTCCTCCAGAGCGCCACCACCACCGGCATTGCCGCCGCCACGCTGGCCGCCTTTCCGCCCAGCATCCGCCGTGCGCTGGCGATCCCGGCCCACCACGACACCGGCACCATCAAGGACGTCAAGCACGTGGTCTTGCTGATGCAGGAGAACCGTTCCTTCGACAGCTATTTCGGCACCTTCAAGGGGGTGCGCGGCTACGGCGACCGCATGGCGGTCCCGGCGCCCAATGGCAAGAACGTCTTCTACCAGAGCTATACCAAGACCACGCCGCCGAGCACCTACGTCCCCTACCGCCTCGACGCGAGCAAGGGCAACGCCCAGCGCGCCGGCAGCACGCCCCACACCTGGGCCGATTCGCAGGCGGCGTGGGACCACGGCCGGATGTACAAGTGGCCGGATGCCAAGAACCTGCTGTCGCTGGGCTACTACGACGGCGCCGAAGTCCCGTTCCAGCGGGCGCTGGCCGAAGCCTTCACCTTGTGCGACCACTACCACTGCGGCATGCACACGGGCACCATCGCGAACCGCCTGTTCTACTGGAGCGGCACCAACGGCCCGAACGGCATCAGCCCGGTCGACGGCAGCAAGGTCGAGGTGGCGGCGCTGAACAACCAGTTCAACGGCGGCAACGACATCGGCCCGTCGACCCAGGGCTGGACCTGGACCACCTACGCCGACCGGCTCGAGAAGGCCGGCGTGAAGTGGAAGGTCTACCAGAGCCTGATCGACAACTACGGCTGCAACGAGATGATGGGCTTCCGCCACTGGCGCGCCGCCATCGAGCAGATGCCGCCGGCGCGGCGCCCGGTCTACGTGGCGGCCACCGACATCACGCAGCCGGTCGATGCGGCCGGCCCGCTCTACGACGCTGCGGTCGACGATGCGCTCAGCCCGCTGGCCAAGGGCTTCGGCAACACCATGCCGCAAGGCTTCCTGGAGACCTTCCGCGAGGACATCAGGAACGGCACCCTGCCGGCGGTGTCGTGGATCATCTCGCCTTCGGCCTACAGCGAGCATCCCGGGCCGTCGAGCCCGGCCAAGGGCGGCTGGTACGTGCAGGAGGTGCTGGATGCGCTGACATCCAACCCCGAGGTCTGGAGCAAAACCGTACTGCTGGTCAACTTCGACGAGAACGACGGCTTCTTCGACCACCTGCCGTCGCCGGCCGTGCCTTCGCGCAATGCCGACGGCACGCTGGCCGGCGGCTGCACGCTGGCCGCCGCCGACGTGGCGGTCGAGTACCACGACTTCGCGCCCGCCACCACCAGCCAGCCCGCGGTCGACGGCCGGCCCTACGGCCCCGGCCCGCGGGTGCCGATGTGGGTGGTCTCGCCCTGGAGCCGCGGCGGCTGGGTCAACTCGCAGGTCTGCGACCACACCTCGACGCTGATGTTCCTCGAGAAGTGCTTCGGCGTGGTCGAGCCGCAGATCAGCAAGTACCGCCGCGCCGTCTGCAGCGACCTCACCAGCGCCTTCAACTTCGAGCGCCCCAACAACGAGCCGCTGCCGACCCTGGCCGGCCACACGAGCAAGGGCGATGCCGACGCGCTGACCGTGGCCCAGCAGGCGCTGCCGAAGATCGTCCCGGCCGCCGACGCCGCGCTGCCGGTGCAGGCCACCGGCGTGCGGCCCTCGCGCGCGCTGCCCTACGAGCTGCACGCCAGCGCGCGCACCGACGCGCTCAACGGCCGCGTGCAGCTGCTGTTCGCCAACAGCGGCCGGGCCGCCGCGGTGTTCCACGTGTACGACAAGCTGCACCTGTCGGACCGGCTGCCGCGCCGCTACGTGGTCGAGCCCGGCAAGCAGCTGGCCGGCGACTGGGCGTCGATGACCGACGACGCCGGCCTGTACGACCTCTGGGTGCTGGGGCCGAACGGCTTCCACCGCCACTTCAAGGGCGACCTGAACCGGCTGCGCGCCGGCGGCGTGGCGCTGCCCGAGATCCGCGTCGGCTACGAGCGGCGCCAGGGCGACCTCTACCTCCAGCTGCGCAACGACGGGCGTCGCGATTGCCGCTTCACCGTGCAGTCCAACAAGCTCTATGCCCGCCCCGAGGCCTACGAAGGCGGCGGCAAGGACCGCCATGAGGACCACGGCCATGGCAACGACGAGCGCGACGAGCGCGGCCGCTACAACGGCAACAAGGACGGCTCGTGGAGCATCCGGGTCCAGGGCGGCGGCGACACCCGCATGCGCTGGAGCCTGGACGCCAGCGGCCAGTGGTACGACTTCGTCGTGACCTGCGATGCCGACCCCGCCTTCCACCGGCGCCTGGCCGGCCGCCTGGAAACGGGCCGGCATTCGGTCAGCGATCCGGCGATGGGGCTGGCGGACCGCTTCTGAGCGAGGGCGGGCGAGGGGCTTGCCCCTTCGCCCGCAGCGTCCGGGCGGCCGACGTATGCTCCCGCCACCCCTCTCTTTGACAGCCTGGAGCACCCATGATCGTCGAGCGCATCTGGACCGGCAACGCCTACCGCAACTACAACTACCTCATCGTCTGCCCGGAGAGCGGCGAGGCCCTGGCCATCGATCCGCTGGACCACCAGAAATGCCTGGCCGCCGCCAAGGACAAGGGCTGGCAGATCACGCAGATCCTCAACACGCACGAGCACCACGACCACACCGGCGGCAACGCGGCCGTGGTGGCGGCGACCGGAGCCAAGGTGATCGCGCACCACCAGTCGGGCTCGCGCATCGCCGGCGTGGACCGCGGCGTCAAGGCCGGCGACGTGATCAAGGTCGGCCGCACCGTCGAGCTCGAATGCCTCGACACGCCCGGCCACACCATGTGCCACATCTGCCTGCGCTCCCACACCGACAGCCCGGCCCTGTTCTCGGGCGACACGCTGTTCAATGCCGGCGCGGGCAACTGCCACAACGGCGGCAACGTCGAGCACCTGTACGCCAGCTTCGCCGACCAGCTCGCGAAGCTGCCCGCCGACACGCGCGTCTACCCGGGCCACGACTACATCGAGAACAACCTGCGCTTCACGCTCGCGCGCGAGCCCGACAACGCGGCCGCCCAGGCACTGCTGCCCCAGGTGGCGGCGCAGGACCCGGCGACGGCCCGGGTCACGACGCTGCAGGAGGAAAAGCAGATCAACACCTTCCTGCGCCTGACCAGCCCCAGCGTCATCGCAGCGCTGCGCGAGGCCTTCCCCGACCTGCCCGAGCAGCCGGACCCGAAGACGGTGTTCGCCAAGCTGCGCGAACTGCGCAACAACTGGTGAGCCGGCCGAGGCCCGAACGATCGCGGCCGCCCGTCCGGCTGGGGAAAGGCGCGCTGCGCAGCGCGGACTTCGGCGGCCGGTTTCCTGTCGTGCGCCGTCGCGCTATGCTTCGAATCGGTCCCCCATTCGCATCCGAACCACTGGAGCCAGCCATGTCCCTTCGCATCAACGACACCGCCCCCAACTTCACGGCCCTCACCACGCAGGGCAGCATCGACTTCCACGACTGGATCGGCGACAGCTGGGCGATCCTGTTCTCGCATCCCAAGGATTTCACGCCCGTGTGCACCACCGAGCTGGGCTACATGGCCAAGATCGAGCCGGAGTTCACGAAGCGCAATTGCAAGCTCATCGGGCTGTCGGTCGATCCGGTCGACAGCCATGGCAAGTGGGTCGCCGACATCGAGGAGACGCAGGGCGCCGTGGTCAAGTACCCGATGATCGGCGACACCGACCTGGCGGTGGCCAAGCTCTACAACATGCTGCCGGCCGAGGAGCCGGGCACCTCCGACGGCCGCACGGCCGCCACCAACGCCACGGTGCGCTCGGTGTTCGTCATCGGGCCGGACAAGAAGATCAAGCTGATGCTGACCTACCCGATGACCACCGGCCGCAACTTCGACGAGATCCTGCGTGTGCTCGACTCGATGCAGCTCACCGTCAAGTACAAGGTGGCGACGCCGGTCAACTGGAAGAACGGCGAGGACGTGATCATCACCACGGCGGTCACCAACGAAGAGGCCGAGAAGGCCTTCCCCGGCTTCAAGACCCTGAAGCCCTATCTGCGCACCACCAAGCAGCCCGGTTGAGCCGGCGCCGAAGCCAGCCGGCCGCGCTGTCGTAGCCGCGGCAGGCCCCCCTGGCCAGCAGGCCGGTGACGGCCAGCATCGCCGCGCCGTGGACGACGACGGCCACCAGGGCCAGCGCGAGCGGCCCCGTCGCGCCGGTCGCGCCGCCCGGCGCGGCGCCGATGCACAAAGGCACCAGCGCCGGCACCAGCATCAGGCCGGCCCCATGGGTGGTGGACATCATGAAGGACCAGAGCGCCAGCCCGGCATGCCCGGCCGGTGCCCAGGCCCGGGCGAGCCGGCGGCGCCGGAGGTGCAGTCCCGCGATCAGCACCAGCGTACCGCCCGCCAGGGCCTGCAGCAGCGGGCGGTCCAGCGACAGGCCGAAGGCCACCGCCGCCGCCACCAGCGCGACCGATGCGGCGTGGCCGGCCGCGATCGGCAGCAGCGCCCGCAGCGCCTGCGCCCGGTCATGCGAACGCAGGCCCCAGGCGGCCGCGAGCATCCAGCCGTTCGCCGGGTTCAGGCCGTGCAGCGCGCCGATGCCGGCGATCGCCAGCCAGGGCCAGAGGCTTTCCATCACCCGCTCGCGCGTTCAAGGGCGTGAGGCGCAGCACGCGGCCGTCCCGGCCTCGCGCGTGGACCGCGGGCGGCGCACGGCACGCACCTTGCCGCTGTGGCCGCCGCCGCAATAGAAGAGATCCGCGCCGTCGGATTCGAGTCCGCTGATGCCGACGCCGGGCGGCATCTCCAGCCGCTCGAGCACCGCACCGCTCTGCGGATGGATGCGGCGCAGCTCGCTCTCGTCGCCTTCCCAGGTGGCGTGCCAGAGGTCGCCGTCGACCCAGGTCACGCCGGTGACGAAGCGGTTCGACTCGATGGTGCGCTTGACCGCGCCGGTCGCCGGGTCGATCTGGTGGATCTTGCGATCGCGGTACTGCCCCACCCACAGGCTGCCCTCGGCCCAGGTGAGGCCCGAGTCGCAGCCGTGGCCGGGGGCCGGGATCGACGCCACCACCGCGCCGGTGGCCGGGTCGATCTTGTCGATCCGCGACTCGGCGATCTGGTAGAGGTAGCTGCCGTCGAAGGCGGTGCCGGCATCGCAGGCATGGTCCAGCGTGCGCGTGGGTGCGCCGCTGGCGGGGTCGAAGGCGACCAGCCGGGCGCCGGTGGCGGCCCACACATGGCGGCCATCGTGGGTGACGCCGTTCACCTTGTCGGCGCCGGGGAACGGGCCGTACTCGCGCACGATCTCGGCCGCTTGCGCCGTGGCCTGGGGGGTGTCGTTGGCTGTCTGACGGGTCATCGCTCTGGCTCCTGTTGGGGGGCCTCGGACCGGGGCCTTGGCGCGACTCTATTCAATCGGCAGCGCCGTGGGGAGTAACAAGATCGTCGTGAAACCCGCCAGCGGCGGCGCCAGCCAGCGCCGCGCCCGGGCCTGCCCGATGGCGCGCACCCGGCCTTCGGCCTCGAGCTCGGCCAAGGCACGCTGGACGGTGCGCTGGCTGGCCCCGAGCGCCAGCGCCAGGGCCGAGGTCGACCAGGCCGCACCGTCGGACAGCAGCGCCACCAGCGAGGCCTGGTCGCCGTCGATGGGTGGCGCCAGCACCACGGCCTGCCGCTGGTCGCACGGCCTCAGGACGAAGCCGCGCGCGGTGGCCTCGATCCGCGCCAGCGCTGCGACCAGCGCCCGCAGGCGCCCGATCTCGACCCGCAGCCGCGCCCGGTGCGTCTCGTCGGGGTGGCGGGTGCGGAAGGCGCGCGCGATCAGGGCCTCCCGATCGGCAGCGCCGGGCCAGGCTTCGGCCAGTGCGCGCGCCAGTGCGAACAGCACCGGCCGGCGCGCCAGCGGCAGCCACGTGTCACGGGTGCGCAGCCCGTGGCGGCAGGCATCGATCACCAGTGCGCCCGAGGCCAGCAGGGCCGCCACCTCGTCGAGGCGCAGCGCCTCTTCGCCGTCGCGGGAGAGGCGCCGGGCGGCCGGGCGTTCGAGTGCCGCCCGCGCCTCGGCCACCTCGGCCAGCAGGGCCGGCACGCGCGCGCGGCCGGCCGCCGCGTGGGCGCGCGCCAGCGCCGCCTGCGCCGCGTCGGTGCGCAGCGAGCGCAGCGCCAGCTCGGCCGCGGCCAGCTCGGCCACCGCCGCCAGCGACGCCGGCAGGCCCTGGGCATCCAGCGGCGCCAGCGCCGCCGTCGCTTCGTCGAGGCGGCCGAGCAGCAGCAGCCGGCGCACTGCGATCAGCCGCGCCTGCATCGCGTTGGCCGGGTCGGCATGCGCTTCGAGCGTGGCGGCCGCCGCCGCCAGCGCACGCGGCGGGCCGCCGAGGTCGCGCATCGCCAGCGCCACCTCGGCCTCGGCGACCACGCAGCGGGCCCGCGCCAGCGCTTCGTGGGCGCCGAAGCCGCGGGCCGCCAGCCGGAGCAGTTCGCGCGAGCGCGGATGCTCGCCGAGCTGGGCCATGGCGATGCCGCGCAGGGCCAGCGCCGGCGGGTCGTCGCGCAGCGCGATCCGCTTGAGGGCGCCCAGCGCATCGCCGGCGGCGAGCGCCCGCGCCGAAGCGGAAATCAGGGAATCCATGGCGACAGGCTACCGCGATCGCGGTGGACGGCGGCGGGCGCATCGCTTCACAATCGTCCGATGGACAAACGAAATTTCCTGGGCAGTGCGGCGCTCGCCGGGCTATGGCCCGTGGCCGGCGTGTCGGCGGCGGAGCCGGCGCGGCGCGGTCCGGGCCTGCTGACCGTCAGCGGGATGGTCGGCAAGACCAACCGGGGGCCGGTCGATCCGGCGCTCGACCAGCTCATGGTCAAGCACGGCGTCAAGTTCGACCAGGCCTATGTGCTGGACGCCGAGGCCCTGGGCCGGCTGCCGGCGGTCGGCATCCAGGCCACGCTCGAATACGACGCCAGGCGGCATGCGCTCGCCGGTCCGCTGCTGGCCAGCGTGCTGGAGGTGGCGGGCGTCAGCGGCGACGTGATGCTCGGCCTGCGGGCGGTCGACGGCTATGTGGTGCCGCTGCGCCTGGCCGACGCGCGCGCCTACCGCATGATCGTGGCCACCGAGATGGACGGAAAGCCGCTCGCGCTGGGCGGACTGGGCCCGCAATGGGCCATCTACGAGGCCGACACGCTGGCCGCCTTCAAGGACAAGCCGCTCAAGGAGCGCTTCGCCCTGTGCCCCTGGGGCCTCTACAGCATCGAAGTCTCGCGCGCCTGAACCCGAGGAAACACCCCATGGCCAAGCTTTGCGTCCGCAGTTTTGCGGTCTCCCTCGACGGCTACGGCGCCGGGCCGGACCAGGATCTCGAGCATCCGCTCGGGCTGCGCGGCCCCGAACTGATGGAGTGGTTCTTTCCCACGCGCCTGTGGCAGACCATGCAGGGCGGGCAGGCGGGCGGCGAGACCGGCGTCGACAACCGCATGGCCGAGCAGGGTTTCGAAGGCATCGGCGCCTGGATCCTCGGGCGCAACATGTTCGGCCCGGTGCGCGGCCCGTGGCCGGACGACAGCTGGAAGGGTTGGTGGGGCGACGAGCCGCCGTACCACACGCCGGTGTTCGTCCTCACGCACCATCCGCGCGCGCCGCTGAAGATGGCCGGCGGCACCGAGTTCCGCTTCGTCACCGAAGGCATCCACGCGGCGCTCGAGCAGGCCCGGGCGGCCGCGGGCGGCCTCGACGTGCGCCTCGGCGGCGGCGTGTCGACCGTGCGGCAGTACCTGGGCGCCGGGCTGATCGACGAACTCCACCTGGCCGTGCGGCCGGTGCTGCTCGGCGCCGGCGAGGCGCTGTTCCAGGGGCTCGACCTGCCGGCCTTGGGCTATGAGGTCGCCGAGAGCATCGCCGGCGAGCGCGCGACGCATGTGATCCTGCGCCGGCGCTGAGCCTCAGCGGCGCGGCAGGCGGTCGAGCTCTTCCCGCATGCGCTGCTGGAGCATGTCGACCAGCTCTTTGGACTGCAGGATCGCGCTGTGGTCCTCGTCGAAGCCGTGGACCACATCGGCCCGCGACTGCATGCCGCCGCCCAGCATGCTCTGCAGCGACACCACGCCGTCGTTGTTGCCGGAGACGAAGCGCGAACGGCCGCCGTAGCCGAAGAAGAGCGTGTAGCGGATGTCGGCCGGCCGCGCCACCACCGCCAGCTCGCGCAGGTAGGCGGAGTCGGGCGCCATGTCGAGCCACGATCCGGGCACCCGCGTCGGCCCGATGTCGGCCCAGCGCGCCGCCGCGTGGCCCTGCCACGGCGTGGAGATCGTCACCACGTGGTGCACCGGCGGCGTGCGGCCCTCGCGCTGGATGACGTTCAGGGTGCCGCGGGCCACCACGCCGCCCATGCTGTGGGCGACCACGATGCTGGTCGGGAAGCCGTGGCGGTAGTGCAGCTCGTCGAACGCGTTGTTCAGCAGCAGGGTCGACAGCCCGATGGAGACGCCCGAGGGGTAGAAGAAGACCCAGGGCTGGAAGCGCGTGCGGTCGAGTTGCGCGATGACGTATTCCCAGTCGCGCGGCGAGCCGCCGATGCCGTGCACGAAGATCACCGGCACGCGCTTGGGGTCGAAGGGCTCGAGCATGAAGAGGCCCGCGCGGCCTTCCTCGAGGAAGCGCAGGGGCTGGAACATGCCCTCGCGCACCCGCGCCGGCGCGAAGCGTCCCTCGTCGATGAGGGCGGGGGCGCCGAACTCCTCGTTGCGGCGCCGGGCCAGCGCGGCGTAGGCGTCGCCGAAGATGGCCGGCAGGGCAACGTCGGGCGGCCTGGACGCAATCTTGATGCGGCCCAGGCCGGTCGTGGCGGTGGGCGGCTCGTCGACCGCTGTCAGCGGAAGGGCGGTGCCCTCGTAGAGGCTGGCGGGCTCGCCGGCCTGGTAGGCCAGGTCGCGGTTGAGGTCCTCGAACGCCAGGATGCCGTAGCGGCCCGGCGGTGCGGCCAGGTGGTAGACGCCGCGCGTGCGCGGCACGACGTCGAGAAACACCGGCTCGGGCGGGTTGTCGAGGGTGTACAGCACGACCACGATGGGGCCGCGGGCCTCCTGCTCGGTCTCGACGATGCCGGTGAAGTACACCGCCTCGCCGAGCCGCTTCATGTGGCGGTCGGCCTGCAGCAGCGCGCAGCCGCTGGACAACGCGCAGAACGCCATCGGGAGCAGGAGCGCGCGAGCCAGTCGCATCGTCGTGGGGGTTGCTTGGATGGCGGAAGTCTCGGTGGCGCCGGCGCGGCGGTCAAGCCGCCGGGCGGCCGAGCGACAATCCAGCCCATGAATTTCGGAAGAATCCTCGTTCCCGTCGGCGGCCTGGTGCTGCTCGGCCTGGCCTGGCGCAGCTACAGCTGGGGCGGCGTGGCGCTGGTCGGCGGCGCGATCGTCATGTTCCTGCTGATGCATTTCAACCGCACGATGCAGGTCCTCAAGCGCGCGGCCGACCGGCCGATCGGCACCGTCGCCAGCGCCGTGATGCTCAACGCCAAGCTCAAGCCCAAGGTGACCCTGCTGCACGTGATCGCGATGACGCGCGCGCTGGGCGAACTGCGGTCGCCGAAGGACACCCAGCCCGAGCTGTTCCGCTGGACCGATGCCGGCGGCTCCTGGGTCGATTGCACCTTCGCGGGCGGCAAGCTGGTCGAGTGGAAGCTGACCCGGCCGGAAGTGGCCGAGGACGACGCCGCGGCCGACGCACCGAGCGCGGATGCGGTCAAGCCCGGCGCGGCGGACGCGCTGCGCCCGCCGATGTAAGGGCCGGCCTCAGAACGGGGCCGACTCGTCGACCAGCGCTTCTTCGGCGCCGGCCTTGGCCGGGGCGGCGGCCGGTGCCGCGGCCGCGGTCCCCAGCTTCATCTCGCCGCCCAAGGCGTCCAGCAGTTCAGGCACCAGCTGGCCCAGTTCGCCGGTCGCGATCGCCGCGTTGGCATCGAAGTCGTCTTCCTTGCCCTTGCCCGAGGCGGCCGGCGCATCGTCCAGCGTGCCTTCGAGGAACACGATCTTGCGGATCTGCAGGCCTTCGGTGAGCTCGAACGAGACCCGGTCGTCCCAGGTCATCGCGAGCCGGGTCGGGCGCTTGCCGGCGGCGATGTGCTCGCGCACCTCGTCGATGTCCAGCGGGTGCTTGGCGTAGCGCACCACGGCCTTCGATTCGTCGGTGGCCTTGAGCTCGCATTCGCGGTCGATCGTGAAGCCCGCGGGCGGCTCCTGGCTGGACAGCCATTCGGACATCGCCGCCGCGGGCTCGACCTGCGAGTTGACCAGCGCCACCGCGAAGCCGTCGAGCGACTTGACGAGGCTGGTGACCACTTCGTCGGCGCGCGCGGCATTGCTCGAATTCACCACCAGGCGGCGGGCCGCGGGGTCGATCCACACCGCGACCCGCGCATGGCGCGTGAAAGCCAGCGGCAGCAACTCGTGGGTGACCTCTTCCTTGAGTTCCTTCTTTTCCTTCTTGCCGGGCTTGCGGCCGGTGGTGGCCT
Organism: Variovorax davisae; assembly: GCF_030316845.1. Lineage (GTDB taxonomy): Bacteria > Pseudomonadota > Gammaproteobacteria > Burkholderiales > Burkholderiaceae_C > Variovorax > Variovorax davisae. The sequence continues at coordinate 62,759 of NZ_JASZYS010000010.1, read as the reverse complement.
CGATCTGCGCGGCGCGCTCGTCGACCTTGCGGCGCACGACCGAGGCCGGCAGCGTCTTGGTCTCGACCATGTATTCGAGCAGCCACTGGCCGGCGACCGATTCGGCCAGCGGGCCGTGTTCCTGGCCGCGGGGCTCGACCCAGCCGGCGGCCTTTTCCTGCGACGGGCTGCAGGGCACGAAGCGCTGCGTGGCCAGCCCCTGCTCGACCTGGTCGAGCGACTGCGACCACGTGGCTTCGATGCGGTAGACGATGACGTTCTTGAAGACGGACACGGAAACCCTTTTATCTGGCTGGTTGGCAAAACCGACCATTGTCGGTCCGACGCCCCCGGCCCGCCGCCGTAAAATCGAAAGCTTTTGCGACATACCCCCCCGGTTGAAGGACAAAGACATGAGCGCACTGCCCCCCGCACTGGACGACCGTGACGGCAAGATCTGGATGGATGGCGAACTCGTGGAATGGCGCGACGCCAAGATCCACGTGCTGAGCCACACGCTGCACTACGGCTGCGGCGTCTTCGAGGGCGTGCGCGCCTACCACACGGTCGACGGCACCGCCATTTTCCGGCTGGCCGAGCACACCGAGCGGCTGTTCAACAGCGCCAAGATCCTGCGCATGAAGATCCCGTTCAGCCAGGAACAGGTCAACGAGGCCCAGAAGCAGGTGGTGCGCGAAAACAAGCTCGACAGCTGCTACCTGCGCCCGCTGGTCTGGATCGGCTCCGAGAAGCTCGGCGTCAGCCCCAAGGGCAACAAGATCCACGCCATGGTCGCGGCCTGGGCCTGGGGCGCCTACCTCGGCGAAGAGGGCATGAAGCGCGGCATCCGCGTCAAGACCTCCAGCTACACGCGCCATCACGTCAACATCACGATGACGCAGGCCAAGGCGGTCAGCAACTACAGCAACTCGATCCTGGCCAACATGGAAGCGCTCGACGACGGCTACGACGAAGCGCTGCTGCTCGATGCCAGCGGCTTCGTCTCCGAAGGCGCGGGCGAGAACATCTTCGTGGTCAAGGGTGGCGTGGTCTACACGCCTGACCTGTCGGCCGGCGCGCTCAACGGCATCACGCGCAACACCATCCTGCACATCTGCAAGGACCTGGGGCTCGAGGTGGTGCAAAAGCGCATCACGCGCGACGAGGTCTACATCGCCGATGAAGCCTTCTTCACCGGCACCGCGGCCGAGGTCACGCCGATCCGCGAACTCGACCGCGTCGAGATCGGCATCGGCTCGCGCGGGCCCGTCACCGAGAAGATCCAGAGCGCCTTCTTCGACATCGTGAACGGCAAGAATCCCAAATACGCCCACTGGCTCACCAAGGTCTGAAAAAAGCGATGTCCACCCCCAAGAGCACCATCGAACTCCTCGCCCGCGACCTGAACGACCAGGGCGGCGTGTTCTGCCCGAACCCCAAGGCCGACATGCAGCTGTGGAGCGCGCACCCCAAGGTCTACCTCGACGTCGCGCGCACCGGCGAGGCCAAGTGCCCGTACTGCGGCACGGTCTACCGCCTCAAGGCCGGCGAGGCGGCGGGCCACCACCACTGAGCGTGGCGGGGTGGCTGTGCGCGGCTTGTACCTTGTCAACGTCAAGCTCGGCCGGGGCTCGAACGGCACCCTGCCGTCGACCCTCGCGGGTGCCTACGTGTCGGCCTACGCGACGGCGCCGGACCCCGAGTCGGCCACCCGGCTCGCGGTCACCAAGCTGACCTCCAAAGGCTTCGAGTTCCTGGCCACCCAGGGCCCGGTCAGCCGGCTCGACCCGCGCGAGTGGTCGCGCCATGTGGCGCAGTCGTGGCCCGAGTTCATCGATGCATTGCCCAAGCAGGAAGAACTCGCCGCCGGCCTCGACAGCGAGATGGTCTTCTTCGGTCCGTTCGTGGGCTACGAGCGCCGCAGCGAAGGCAGCAGCCCGCGCCAGGAATCCCCCGGCGCCTGCGCCAGCCGCAGGTAGACCATCGCGACCCACAGCAGCGCCAGCCCGATCTGCGCATCGCGCAGCGCCGAGTTGACGCTGGTGGCGATCAGCAACACCAGCGTGGCGACGAAGGCCTGGCGCCCGGCCAGGTCGTCGCGGCGCCAGGCGATCCAGACCGCGGCCAACATGATCACGAGCAGGCTCAGCGCACCGGGAAAGCCGCTCTGGGCACCCATCCACAGGAAGTCGTTGTGGGGCATGTTCTTGTAGTCGAGCAGCTTGGGCCCGCGCAGGTGCCACTGCTCGGTCCAGCCGCCGATGCCCCAGCCGGCGAAGGGCCGGTCGATCATCATCCGGGCGGTGTCGCGGTACATGTAGTAGCGCACCACCCAGCTGGCCTCGGAGATCTCGCCGGCCTGGGCGGCCTCGATCTCCTGGATGCCGACCGCGAATTTCTGCTGCACCACGGGTGAGTTCCACAGCACGCCGGCCGCGATCACGCCGCCGGCCATCAGCACCAGCGCCAGCACCTTGAGCTGGCGGCGCCACTGGTGCACGCAGGCGGCCGGGATCACCAGCAGCAGCGCCAGCAGCGAGGTCCGCGAGGGCAGGCTGAAGGTGATGATCGCCATCACGGCGGGCACCAGCGCGAACGCCGCGACGGCCCGCCAGCGGCGATGCCCCGCGAGCGACTGGAGTCCGTACACCGCGGCCGTGGCGGCCATGATCGTGAACAGCAGCGCGTTGCTGATCGACTTGTTGCCGATCAGGACCAGCACGCCGCGCCAGGGCTCCAGCATCGGGAAGCCTACCGAGTAGTACAGCGCGATCATCACGATGTTGACCAGCCCGATGGTCCAGAAGCCGCGCAGGGCCCAGATCGCCTCGTCGCGGGTCAGGGCCAGGGCCATCAGGATGGTGGCCGCGATGCGCAGCCCGTGGAACAGGTTGGAGGCGGTCTCGGGGTAGTGCGGCTCCAGCGCCAGCACGGCCAGCGTCCAGGCCACGTAGGCCATCACCGGCCACCACATCGGGTTGCCGCGCAGGCGGATGGCCCGCTCGCGCCAGCCGCCCGCGACCAGCAGCGCGACCATCAGCAGCAGGAAGGACACATAGGTCACGCCGACCGGCATGAACACCGTCAGCCCCCAGAACATGGCTGCGGCGCGAACGATGTGCGATCTCTGCATAGGGGGCGGATTTTAGAGGCCGGCGCAACTCGGGCCGGCGGCGTTGAACCCCGGCCGGGGGCGAGTCAGTGCGGCAACGAGATGACGAAGCTCGCGCCGCCGCCGGGCCGGTCCTCGCAGCGCACGCTGCCGCCGTGGCGCTCGGTGATCGACTTCACCAGCGCCAGGCCGAGCCCGACGCCGCCGTTGCGCTCGCTGGCGCCCGGCAACCGGTAGAAGGGCTCGAAGATGCGCTCGCGCTGCGCCACCGGCACGCCGGGCCCGCGGTCGTTGACGCGGATTTCGGTCTGGCCGGCGCGGCTGCCGATCTCGACGCTGGTCTCGCCGGCGCCGTAGCGCCCGGCGTTCTCGAGCAGGTTGCGGATCGCGCGGCGCAGCAGCCGAGGCACGCCGAGCACCGTGAGCGCGTTGCTGTCGGTGCCTTCCCTCACTTCGAGGTCGGCATCGACGCGGGCGCACTCCTCGGCCGCGAGGCCGGTCAGGTCGACCGTCTCGACGGTGCCCATGTCGGCCTCCCTGGCATCGAGCCGGCTGGCCAGCAGGATCTCGTCGATCAGCTGGTCCAGCTCGGCGATGTTGCGCGAGATCTCGGCGCGTGCGCCCGGGTTGGGCCGCTCGCCCATCAGCTCGAGGCTCATGCGGATGCGGGTCAGCGGCGAGCGCAGCTCGTGCGAGGCATTGGCCAGCAGCGACTTGTGCGAGCGCACCAGCTGCTCGATGCGGGCCGCGGCGGCATTGAAGCCGTTGGAGAGGTCGGCCACCTCGTCCTGCCCCTCCTCGGGCACGCGCACCGACAGGTCGCCCTCGCCCCAGCGCTGGACGCCCCGCTGCAGCAGCTCGAGCCGCTTGGTGAGCCGGCGCACGATCGGGTAGACGCCCAGCGCCACGATGAAGCCCACGATCGCCACCATCCAGCCCAGGCCGAAGGGCGTGCGCCAGGCCAGGAGGCCCGGCGGCGGGCCCGGCGGGCGGCCGCGCGGTGCCACCTGCATGGTGAGGGCGCGGCCGTCGTCGAGCGTGACGTCGAAGGTGAGCCCGGCGCCCGGCACGCGCGTGGCCGTGCCCGAGCCGATCTGCTTGTCGTTCGCATCGAGCACCGCGACTTCGCGCGGCAGCGGCGCCAGCCGCTCGCGCTCGCTCTCGGCGGCCTCGCGCACGATCCAGTTGGCCGTCAAGGTGAGGATGAAGACGCCGGCCACCACCGCCAGCCAGATGCGGACGTAGAGGTGGCGGCGGTAGAGGTTGAGCAGCATGTCAGTGCGCCGCCAGACTTCTAGTCCTGCTGCTTGGCGAAGACGTAGCCGACGCCGCGCACCGTGAGGATGCGCTTCGGGTTCTTGGCATCGACCTCGATCGCGGCGCGGATGCGGCCCATGTGGACGTCGATCGAGCGGTCGAAGGCCTCGAGCTCGCGGCCGCGCACGGCCTCCATGATCTGGTCGCGCGTGAGCACGCGGCCGGCGCGCTCGGCCATCGCCACCAGCAGGTCGAACTGGTAGGAGGTGAGGTCGGCCGGCTCTCCGGCCACCGTGACGCTGCGTGCGTTGCGGTCGATGTCCAGCGAGCCGAAGCGCAGCACGGCCGGGCCTTCGGCCGCGCTCGGGGTCTCGCCGCGGCGGCGCAGCACGGCGCGGATGCGCGCCAGCAGCTCACGCGGCTCGAAGGGCTTGGGCAGGTAGTCGTCGGCGCCGATCTCCAGGCCGATGATGCGGTCCATGGGGTCGCCCTTGGCGGTCAGCATCAGCACCGCCACCTTGGCCTGGCCGCCGGGCAGCGCACGGATGCGGCGGCAGACCTCGAGGCCATCGGTGTCCGGCAGCATCAGGTCGAGGATCACGAGGTCGGGCGAGCGCTGCTGCAGCAGCTCGAGCCCGCTGGCGCCGTCGAGCGCATGCGCGAAGCCGAAGCCCGACTGGGTCAGGTATTCGCCCACCATCTGCGCCAGGCGGGCATCGTCTTCGATCATCAGGAGTTGGGGCGTGCTCATCGGTGTGTCTCCGTGCCGGGTGCCACGGCGGTTGGGCTCAGAAGAGTAGCTTGGCCCCACGCGGTCGCGCGGGCTTGAACGCTGCGTAAAGTTGGGTAAACCTTGGTGACGGCGGTGTCGCTTTCATCAGGGCGCAAAGAGAAGCGGCTCGGACGGCGCGCCCTCGGCCGGCGCGGGCGCCTGGGCCAGCAGGCTGGCCAGCGCCGCGCCGTCCAGGCCCGGATGGTCTCGGGTCGCGCGCCCGAGCAGCTCGCTCGCCAGGATCGTCAGCCGGTCGACCGACTGGCGCATGCGGCGCACGAAGGCGTCGTCGTCGAGCCGGTCGTTGAGGCTGCGGTTGAGTTCCGCGAACCATGGCAGCGCCGCCTGGTCGAGCATCACGGCCGGGTTGCGCCGGTGGCTGACGGCCGACCAGTCGCGAAAGAAGGCCTGCGTCGCGAGGTTGAGCCGCTGGCAGTGATGCAGCTCGTCGCGCAGCCGCCCCAGCACGGCCAGGTCGGTGAGGCGCTGCTGGAAGAAGATCTGCGCCAGCACGCCCCAGTAGTAGGTGTAGTCCCAGATGACCTTGACCGGCAGCACTTCCGGGTCGCCGAACAGCGGGTACTGGTCGGTGTAGAGCGCCAGCGTGCTCTCGTAGAACGAGTGGTAGATCTGGTCGTAGAGCCGGGCCCGCGCCTCCAGCGGATGGCCGGCGCGGTCGTGCGCGACCAGGTCGCAGATGTAGGTGTTGCCGACGGCGATGAAGTCGCTGCCCGGCGAATAGAAGGGGTCGAGGAACAGCCCGGCCTCGCCGGTGAGCGCCCAGCGCTGGCCCGAGAACACCTGCTTGCAGCCGTACGAGAAGTTGCGCAGGAAGGCGAAGTCCTGCAGCAGGTGTCGCTTGTCGGCGAGCGCATCGTGCAGCCGGGGCTGCCAGGTCTCGAGCCACTGCATCGCCCGCTCGAAGCTGTCCATGCGTTCGAGCGGATGCAGCCGCGGGTCGGCCACGATGCCGACCGAATGCGAGCCCGAGGCCAGCGGGATCAGCCACACCCAGTAGCCGGCGCCGACCAGGTGGTTGGTCGACAGCCAGCGCGCGCCGGGCTCGCAGCGCGCGCGCCAGCCGGGCTCGTCGGACCAGTCGTCGATCGCGATGCGCTCGCCGATGCGGAACCACACCGCGTTGCATTCGTGCGCGTTGGGCTGCTGCAGGCCGAGCTTGCGCTTGAGCATGCCGGCACGGCCGCAGGCGTCGACCAGCCAGCGCGATTGGATCGCATGCGTGCGCTCGCCGTCCCACCATTCGAGGCGGTGCGGCGCCCGGGTGTCGTCGGCCAGCTCGATGCGGCGCACGGTCGCGCCGTCGATGAAGCGCACGCCCTGGCGCGCGGCCTCCTCGGCCAGGAAATTCTCGAAGATGCCGCGGTCGATCTGGTAGCTCGGCACCGAGAGGTAGCGGCTGGCGCCGATCTCGGTCACCTGGTCGATGTCGCGCCGCCTCTCGCTGAAGAAGAAGCGAAAGCCGAACTTGCGCAGCTGGGCGCCGTGCAGGTGCGGCTTGAGGCCCAGCACCGTGTCGAAGTAGTGGGCCCCGATCTCGACCGACGACTCGCCCACCTTGTGGGTCGCGTGCGGCACCGGATGGGCGCGCCGCTCGAGCACCACCACGTCGATGCCGGGAAAGCGCTGGCGCAGCTGCAGCGCCAGCGTCAGCCCCGCGAGCCCGCCGCCCATGATGGCGACGTCGTGCGCGGGGCGGCTCGGGTCCATGGCCGTCAGCTCTGCGCTTCGAGCTGGAGTTCGGGTTGCAGCTGGACCTGCAGCGACAGCGTGGCCGACAGCGGCAGCGCGAGCGATTCGGATTCGCCGCGCGCCAGGGCCTCGAACAGCGGCAGCGCATCGGCCATCGCGTTGACCTGCAGCGCGCGCGCCGCGTCGCTGCGCACCGGCGTCGCCGGCAGCGCGCCGGCCGCCAGCGACCATTCGAAGGACGCCACGGTGCGCGCGCTGCGCGTCGGCGAAATCACCAGGGCCACGGCCAGCATCTCGCGGCTGGTGGTCACCGAGGCCAGCGCGCCCACCGCCGGCATGTCGTAGCCGGCCAGCAGCACGGCGCGCTGGTCGGCCGCGCACTGCGCCGCCGCCTCGAGCAGGCCGGAGGCGAAGCTGCTCTCGTAGGCGGCGAGCGAATTGCTGGCCGCCATGCAGCCGGTGCCGATGGTCCAGTAGCCGACCGCGGCGTTGTGCACCGAGTTGTGGAACTTGATCGGCGACAGCAGCAGCGGGTCGGCCGCCAGCGTGCCGCACATGTAGTCGTTGATGCCGAGGTCGCCGTGCGCCGAGGCGAAGACGCACGGCAGGTCGGCCGCGTTGCGGCCGGAGGCCGCGACCGCGGCGCCCGCCACTTCGAGCGCCAGCGCCACCGTGTCGGGCGCGCGGCGGCGCTCGGCCGGTGCCAGCAGTTGCGGCGATGGCCGCTTGGCCGGCGGGTCGGCCGGCGCGCCGTCGCCGCGGAACACCGCGCTGGCGATCTCCCAGCCCGGCAGCGTCGCGGACCAGAAGGCGGGACCCTCGATGTAGAGGGTGGGGGTCTTGTTCGTCGTCATGCCGCGGCTCCCTTGCCGAAGACCAGCGAGCAGTTGTTGCCGCCGAAGCCGAAGGAATTGCTCAGTGCATAGTGCACCTCGCCGCGGGCGGGCTGCAGCTTGATCTGCGGGCCGCACTCGGCGTCGAGCGTGGTGGTGTTGACGTTGCCCGGCTTGAGGCCGGTCTCGATCGCCAGCAGGCTGATCACGGCCTCGACGATGCCGGCCGCGCCCAGCGTGTGGCCGGTGAAGCCCTTGGTCGAGCTGGCGTGCGTGGTGTCGGGAAAGCGCCGCGCCACCAGGGCCCCTTCGACTTCGTCGTTCTTGGTGCTGGCGGTGCCGTGCATGTTGATGTAGTCGATGGCGTCGGCGGCCAGGCCGGCGCGTGCCAGGGCGTCGTCGAGCGCCTTTTCGGCGCCCAGGCCTTCGGGATGCGGGGTCGACATGTGGTGGGCGTCGCTGGCCTCGCCGTAGCCCAGCAGCTCGAGCGCGCCGCGGCCGCGTTCGACCAGCGCGAAGCCAGCGGCCTCGCCCAGGCTGATGCCGTTGCGCGTGGCGTCGAAGGGCCGGCAGGGCTCGGGCGACACCAGTTCGAGCGAGTTGAAGCCGAACAGCACGCTGCCGCACAGCGTGTCGACGCCGCCGACCACGGCCGCGTCGACCAGGCCCAGGCGGATCAGGCGCTCGGCCGAGGCGAACACCTTGGCGCTGGACGAACAGGCGGTGGAGATCGTCTCGGCCGGACCTTCGAGGCCCAGCGCCTGCTGCACGAAGAGCGAGAGCGAATGCGGCGTGTGCACCTTGGGACGCTGCTGGCCGGCGGGGAAGGCGCCGTCGACCAACTGCGTATAGGCCAGCTCGGTCTCGCCGATGCTGGAGGTCGAGGTGCCGAGGATCAGCGCGATGCGGGTCGGGCCGTAGCGCTTGCGGGCGGCCGCGACCGCTTCCATGAAGCCGTCGGCCTGCAGGCCCAGCCAGGCCAGCCGGTTGTTGCGGCAATCCCAGTCGGCGAGTGCTTCGGGCAGGCGGAGCTCTTCGAGCCCGTCGACCCGGCCGATCCAGGTCGGCAGCGGCGCGGCGCCGAAGTCGTTGGCCCGCAGGCCGCTGCGCGATTGCGCGAGCGCGTCGGTGAGGGCGGTCTTGCCCACACCGACGGCCGAGGTCGCGGTGAAGGCGCTGATCTGCAAGGGAGGGATGCGTGAAGGTGTCACGTTGGGCGGGGGCGGTGGGTAAAACACCACAGCCTACCAGCAGCCCGGCGCCCGCCGCAGTCGGCCAAGGCCTCGACCCTGTGCCGCCTGGCGGTTCAGGGCAGGGCGCTCAGGTGCGCCTGTGCGGCGGCGGCGAGCTTGGCGTCGAAGGTGGCCAGCGGTGCCTTCAACTCGGCCGCGAGCCAGAGGTAGGCGGCGTCATAGGCCGAGAGGCTGTAGCGCGCCGCCAGCTCGTATTGGGCGCCGAGATCGACCGGGTGCAGGTCGATGGCGTAGCCGGCATAGTCGGCCAGCGCCAGCGCCAGCGATTCGGCCGGCCAGTCCTGCCGGCGCTTCTTGAGCGCGACGCTGACGATCTCGTGGTCGAGCAGGTTGGGTGCGTGCAGCGCATGGCCGGCCAGGCGAGCCAGCGCGGCGTCGCGCGCCGGCTCGTCGAACAAGATGGCAACGATCGCGCTGCAGTCCACCACCATCGGCGGGCGCAGCCGATAGGCGGCCGGCGGCTCGGCCACGTGCAGCGCAGGCGCGCTCAACGGGCGTCCCGGTCGGCGCGCACGATGTCGACCCCGAGCGGGCCGGCGCCGATCGGCGACGGGAAGCGGGCGCGGTGCTCGGCGGCGATCTGCTCGATCGGCTTGCCGCCGCGCCGCACGATGGGCCGGCCGCCCCAGCCCACGCCCACCTCCTGTGCCGGCGCGATTGCGGGCCAGGGCGCGTCATCCGCGTCTCGCACAGCCTGCTCGATGATCGCCATCAGTTCGCCCTGCAGCGAGCGATGGTTGCGGGCCGCGCGCTGGCGCAGGCGCTCGGCCAGGTCGTCCGGGACGTCCTTCACTGACAGGTTGGCCATGCACTCTACCTCCGAATTGGCGCCATTATGGCGCCAATTCGGATCTCTGTGCGGATGTCTGTCCGGCTGTCTTGCCATTCGCCGCCGCTCTCGACGCCAGCGCCACCAGGACCAGCACCGGCAGGCCGAGGGCGGCGGTGCCGACGAAGAAGGCCTGGTAGCCGTAGGCGTCGACGAAGACGCCCGAATAGCCGGCGATGAACTTCGGCAGCAGCAGCATCAGCGAGCTGAAGAGCGCGTACTGGGTGGCCGAATAGCTGATGTTGGTCAGGCTCGACAGGTAGGCGATGAAGGCCGCCGAGGCGATGCCGCCGGCCAGGTTGTCGGCTGACACCACCAGCACCAGCGCCGTCAGGTCGTGGCCGCGCGAGGCCAGCCCGGCGAACAGGAGGTTGCTGGCGGCGCTGAGCACCGCCCCCAGCATCAGCACCCGCATCACGCCCAGCCGCATCGAGAGCACCCCGCCGACGAAGGCGCCGGCCAGCGTCATCACCACGCCGTAGATCTTGCTGACCGTCGCGACCTCGTCCTTGGTGAAGCCCATGTCGACGTAGAAGGGGTTGGCCATGATGCCCATCACGACGTCGCTGATCCGGTAGACCGCGATCAGCGACAGGATCAGCGCCGCCTGCCAGCGGTAGCGGCGGATGAAGTCGGCAAAAGGCTCGATCAGCACGCTCCGCAGCCATTCGCCGGCGTTCTTCGGCTTCGGCAGCGCCACGCGCACCGGTTCGGGCGACAGCAGCACCGTGACGATCCCGATCGCCATCGAGCCGGCCATGACGAGGTAGGCGGTCTTCCAGGCGCCGTTCTGGTAGCCCGCCAGGCCCGGCAATTCGGCCCAGGCGGCGACCCACAGCACGCCGGCGCCGGCCCAGATCATCGCCAGCCGGTAACCGGTCTGGTAGCAGGCGGCCAGCGCGGCCTGCTTGCGGGTGGCGGCCGATTCGATGCGGAAGGCGTCCAGCGCGATGTCCTGGGTGGCCGAACCGAAGGCGGTCAGCAGCGCGCACCACACCAGCGGCGGCAGGCCGTCGCGCGGGTCGTTGAAGGCCATGCCGGCCAAGCCGGCGATCACCGCCATCTGCGCCAGCAGCAGCCAGCCGCGGCGGCGCCCGAGCAGGGTGGTCAGCGGCGGTATCGGCAAGCGGTCGACCAGCGGCGCCCAGACCCACTTGAAGCCGTAGGCGAGCCCGACCCAGCTCAGGAAGCCGATGGTCGAGCGGTCGACGCCGGCTTCGCGCAGCCGGAAGCTGAGCGTGCCCAGCACCAGCAGCAGCGGCAGGCCGGCCGAGAAGCCCAGCGCCAGCATGCGCAGCGAGGCGGGTTCGAGATAGACCTTGAGCGCATCGCGCCAGGGCAGGGAAGGGGGGGCTTCGGCAGCCTGGGGTGCGGACATGCGGGTGCGGAGGTTGATGCCTTGCATTATTCCCGCATGCGCTGGGGGTGGCGTCCGCGTCGGCCGCCCGGAGCGCGAGAATGCGGATGACTCTCCAGGAGAACTCTTTTGACGACCGTCGCCATCACCTCCGCAATCAACGTCAGCAACAGCAATGGCTTCGTCCTGTTTGGCGGCGTGAACGTCCTCGAGACGAAGGACATGGCCCTGCGTGCGGCAGAAGAATACTTCCGAGTCACGCGAAAGCTTGGCATCCCATACGTTTTCAAGGCGAGTTTCGACAAGGCGAATCGCTCGTCCATTCACTCCTTCCGAGGCCCTGGTTTGGAAGAGGGTCTGAAAATCTTCGAGGCCGTCAAGGCAGAGTTCGGCGTCCCCGTCCTCACCGACGTGCACGAGCCATGGCAGGCGAATCCCGTGGCCGAAGTGGTGGACGTGCTACAGCTACCTGCGTTTCTTGCCCGCCAGACTGATTTGGTCGTCGCTCTTGCCAGGACGGGCAAGGTCATCAACGTCAAGAAGCCGCAGTTCCTGAGCCCACCCCAAGTGCTCAACATCGTCGAAAAAATCAGGGAGGCGGGGAGTTCCCCCGTCATTCTGTGCGACCGAGGAACTTGCTTCGGTTACGACAACCTAGTGGTGGACATGCTTGGCTTCGGTGTCATGAAGAAGGTGACCGGGAATTTGCCGGTCATCTTCGACGTTACCCATGCTCTCCAGCAACGCGAGGCGAACGCCATCGCCTCTGGCGGGCGACGCGAGCAAGTGCTTGAACTGGCGCGTGCCGGCCTGGCCGTCGGCTTGGCCGGCCTCTTTCTTGAAGCTCATCCTGACCCCTCACAGGCCAAATGCGACGGCCCCAGCGCTCTGCCGTTGGACCAGCTAGAGTCATTCCTGACGCAGTTGAAGGCGTTGGACGACTTGGTGAAGTCGTTCGCACACCTGCATATCAGCGCCTGAACGAGACGCCGCGATCCGACGGGCCGGCGGCCGAAGGGCGGCTTGATCGGATGCGCCGTCGATACATGCAGCCTAGTCCTCGACCGTCACCAAGCTTCCCACGCTGACGCGACCGAAGAGGTTAATGACGTCCGAGTTCGCCATGCGAATGCAACCGTGGGAGGTGGGCACGCCGAGCTGATGCTCGTCGGCGGTCCCGTGGATGTAGATATCGCGTCTCAGGGTGTCCACGGAACCACCGCGATTCAGGCCAGTGACCAGCCCATCCAGCCACAGGATGCGAGACAGCGCGCCGTCACCATCGTATAGACGGAGCCTCTGATGCAAAACGCCGACTCGAATGTGGCTCGTCGTCGGTATGAATAGGCGACGGCAGGCACCTCAGGGCGTGCGTCAGGACAAATCCAGAAGGTCAATGTCGCAGTCTGCTCATGGTCGAGTTCATCATTCGAACTCCTGATCTGTGCGAGGCGCATCAGGCGCTTGTTCGTCGAGCGACTGTCGATACCTGATGCATCCGCGCATGAATTGCGGCCAGGCGGGGATGACAATCGTGGGGTCCACCGTGTCTGGCAACAACGCCCAGAGCGCCGGGTGGTGCCAGCAAAGGTCGTGGCTGCTGGAGTCTCTGTGCAGCCGGATCGCCGCGCGCAGCTTCCGCACTTCAGCGACGAGTTCCTCGCGAGACAGCGAATCAAGGTCTTCATCCATTGCCAAGTCTCCGGGAATGAGGAGGCGAACGTCCGCTCGTGGCCGGGCGTAGTCTAGGACGCGATCACCGCGCCAGCAATCCACAGCGCAATGCCGGTGAACCAAGTGCCCATGAACCAGGCGCCGACTGCATGCCTCTTCGCGAAAACGTAAACGTAGAGGGGCACGATCAAGCAAAGGATTCCCTTGAGCGGACTCAAGGTGAAGGCCCGTATACAAACGGCCAATTGCGCTCCAATGGTCATCAAAAGACCCAGGATGAGAACGGCGGTTCCGACGGATTGATTCATCAGCAGGCAGGAGGTGGCTTGTCATCGTACGGACGCGCGAGACCCGATGACATCGGAAATCTCTGAATCACCAAGACGGTGCGACGGACGGGAAGGTCTGCTGCGACCCGGCTACCGTCGTTGATCGAGTTTCTTCGTCATGTGGACCGCAACTCCACCGTTTAGCGCCTCCTCGCGCTCCACCTCGTACCCGAGCGATGCATAGAGACGGATGTTCTCGGCGAAATGGATGTTCGTGTAGAGACGAACGCTCTCCAAGCCTGACGCCGATGCGAGCGATTCGGCATGCGCTATCAGCCTGCGCCCGAAGCCTCGGCCCTGGCATGCGGGTTCGATCGCAACGTTCACTATCAGCAGGTGTTGATCCTGCCGCACGGTTTCTATCAGGCCGACCACCTGCTCTCTATCGATCAATAGATCGAAGCGGTGGGATTGGAGGGCCACTGCATAGTCAACCTTCATCGGAAGCGGCTCTCGTCCGATCAAGGGCACCCACCTGCCATACGCGGATCGGGTGAGGTTCCTGATGACCTCGACGTCACCTGCGTCCGCAGGCGCGATCGTTGCGGAGTTCGGGTGGTCGGCAGATTGCGGCGTGGACATTTCAACTTGATCTGACAACCGAAGCGTACCAATGTCCGGCGCCGAGCACGCCTGGCACATCCTTTGCAAGGCATCTTGTACACAAGACAGGATGCTTGATGATGGTGCATGAACAGGCGGTGCGCCTCGGCGATGCCGGGCCGCGGGTGGAAGGACGGGCGAGCGCGGCGTGGATCACGCGGCTCACGACGCCGCTGGCCGGCGCCGGCGGGGGCCCGCTGGCCGGCCTGCGCTTTGCCGCCAAGGACAACATCGACGTCGCCGGCGTGCCGACCACGGCGGCCTGCCTTGCTTTCGCCCGCACGCCGACCGCCCACGCCCACGTGGTGCAGCGCCTGCTCGACGCCGGTGCGTCGCTGCTCGGCAAGACCAACCTCGACCAGTTCGCCTGCGGCCTGAACGGCACCCGTTCGCCCTACGGGCCGGTGCCCAACAGCTTCGATTCACGCTATGTCTCGGGCGGGTCGAGTTCGGGGTCGGCCTATGTGGTGGCAACCGCGCAGGCCGACTTCGCGCTCGGCACCGACACCGCGGGCTCGGGCCGGGTGCCGGCCGGGCTCAACAACATCGTCGGCATCAAGCCCTCGCGCGGGCTGCTCAGCGCGCGCGGCGTGGTGCCGGCGGCGCAGAGCGTCGACTGCGTCTCGATCTTCGCCCGCACCGTGGCGGTGGCGGCCCGGGTGCTGCAGGCGGCGATGGGCTTCGACCCGGCGGACCCCTACGCCCGCAGCCTGGCGCTCGCCACCGCGCCGCTGCCCGCGGGCTTTCGCTTCGGCGTGCCCTCGACCTTGAACTTCTTCGGTGACGCGCTGTCGCGGGCGGCCTTCGAACAGGCCATCGGCCAGCTGTGCGCGCTCGGCGGCGAACCGATCGAGATCGACTACGCGCCCCTGGCCGAGGCCGCGGCGCTGCTCTACGACAGTGCGCTGGTGGCCGAGCGCTACGCCGCGGTGCGCGAGTTCTTCGACGCCCACGAGACCGAGGTGGTGGAGCCGGTGCGCAGCATCCTGGCCCAGGGCCGCCGCTACAGCGCCGCCGATTTCGTCGCCGCGCGCACCCGGCTGCAGGCGCTCGGGCAGCAGGCCGAGGCGATGTGGAACGACATCGACGTGCTGGCGGTGCCGACGGCGCCGGCCCACTACACGATCGAGGCGATGCAGGCCGACCCGGTGGTGCTCAACCGCAACCTGGGCGAGTACACCAACTTCGTCAACCTGCTCGACTACGCGGCGATCTCGGTGCCGGCCAGCCTGCGCGCCGACGGCCTGCCCTTCGGCATCACGCTGATCGGCCGCGCCGGCAGCGACTTCCAGCTGGCCGAACTGGGCCAGCGCTTCCACCACGCCACCGGGCTGCCGCTCGGCGCGACGCGCGAGCCGCTGCCCGCGACCGAGCCACTGCCGCTGGTCGCGGTGCCGCCGACCGTGCAGGTCGCGGTGGTCGGCGCCCACCTGTCGGGCATGCCGCTCAACGGCCAGCTCACCGAGCGCGGCGCCCGGCTGGTCGCGGCCACCCATACGGCGCCGGACTATCGCCTGTACGCGCTGCCCGGCACCGTGCCACCCAAGCCGGGGCTGCTGCGCGTGGCGGCCGGCGAGGGTGCGGCGATCGCGATCGAGATCTGGGAGATGCCGCTCTCGCACTACGGCAGCTTCGTCGCCCTGATCCCGGCGCCGCTCGGCATCGGCAGCCTGCGGCTGGCCGACGGCCGCAGCGTCCAGGGCTTCGTCTGCGAGGCGCTGGCGGTGGCCGGCGCCGACGACATCACCGCGCTCGGCGGCTGGCGCGCCTACATCGCGGCGCGCGACGCCGCGGCGACCTGAATTCCTTCCTCACTTTCTTCATCCGGAGTACGCCATGGCCCTCAGCAAGAAACCCCCGACCCTCGCCACCCCGGCCTCGCGGCGCCAGCTGCTGCAGGCCGGCGCCGCCGGCTTGGCCGTGCTCGCGGCCCCGGCCATCGTGCGCGCCCAGGGGGCACCGAAGATCCGCATCGGCTACTGGCCGATCGCGGCCGGCCTGCCCTTCTATTCGGCCGTCGAGCTGGGCTACTTCAAGGCCGCCGGCCTCGACGTCGAGGTGCAGCGCTATGCCGGCGCCCAGCAGATCATGGAAGCGATGCTGGCCGACCGCTGCGACGGCAGCGCCAACGGCACCGGCTCGGCCAACATCGCGATCGGCGAGATCGCGGCGCCGGGCAGCTTCAAGATCTTCTGCTCCAACCCCAGCAACGTGAAGAACGTGCTCGACCAGGTGCTGGTGCCCACCGCCAGCAGCGCCAAGGTGATGGCCGACCTGAAGGGCAAGCGGGTCGCCTCGGGCCCCGGCATCCAGAACGTGACGCTGGCCAAGGCGGTGCTCGAACGCGGCGGCGCGACCGGCGCCACGGTGGTCGAGCTGCCGATCGGCCAGCACGTGGCCGCGCTCGCCGCCGGCCAGGTCGACGGCTGCTACACGCTGGAGCCGACCGGCACCATCGGCCGCCTGAACGGCAGCACGCGGGTGCTCGAGGCCGGCGTGATCGCCAAATACGTGCTGGGCGATCCGATGGCGCCGTGGTTCGGCGGCTCGGCTTCGCTGACCTCGGCGCTCATCAAGAAGAACCCCGAGGCGGCGAAGAAGTTCATCACCGCCTACGGCCAGGGCGTGGCCTTCGTGCGCAGCAAGCCGGCCGAGGCGCGCCAGTACCTCAAGGGCTACACCGCGATCGAGGGCCCGCTGACCGGCGAGGTGCCGCTGGCGGCGTACACGATGTACAACGAGTTCACCCAAGGCGACATCGCGTACTTCCAGAAGTTCTTCGACCTGTTCGCCGACAAGGGCATCTTCTCGTCGCGCCTGATGGTCGACTCGATGCTCTACAAGGGCTGAGGCCATGAGCACCCCCACGCCCGCGGCGCCCTGGTCGCCTCCTGCCGCCAGCGCATCCGCGTCCGCGCCGCCGCGCGAATCGCACTGGGTCAAGGCGCTGCCCTTCATCGGCCCGGTGGCGCTGTTCATCGTCTGGGACCTGGTGGTGCGCTTCGGCCTCATCAAGGCCATCCTGCTGCCGATGCCGGGCGACACGCTGCTGACGCTGCTGTCGGGCCTGGCGGGCGGCGCGCTGCTGGGCGACTTCGCGGTCACGGTCTGGCGCACGCTGCAGGCCTTCCTGGTCGCCGCCGTCGTCGGCGTGCCGCTGGGCGTGCTGCTCGGCAGCAACGAGCGGGCCTACCGCAGCGTCGAGTTCCTGATCGACTTCTTCCGCTCGACGCCCTCGTCGGCGCTGATCCCGCTGTTCCTGATGATCTTCGGCGTCTCGGACGTCAACAAGGTCGCGATCGCGGCCTTCGGCGCGCTGCTCATCGTGGTCTTCAACAGCGCCTACGGCGTGATGAACGCGCGCAAGCAGCGGGTCATGGCGGCCAAGGTGATGGGCGCCTCGCGCTGGCAGATCTTCCGCGACGTGCTGGTCTGGGAGAGCCTGCAGCCGACCTTCGTCGGCTTGCGTTCGGCGGTCTCGATGGCGCTGGTGATCGTGATCGTGGCCGAGATGTTCATCGGCTCCGACAGCGGCCTCGGGCATCGCATCATCAACTCGCAGCAGGTGATGAACGTCAAGGACATGTACGCCTCGATCCTCGCGGCGGGCGCGCTGGGCTATGCGCTGAACATCCTTTTCCTCGTGGCCGAGCGCCGCATCGTGCACTGGAGCGGAAGATGAGAGCCACCGTCGACAACGTCATCAACGGCCCGGTCTATGCCGACGTGCCGAAGCCGGCCTTTGTCCCGGGCCCTGCCGGCACCCACATCACGATCCGCGGGCTGACCAAGTACTTCGCCGGCTGGCCGCTGTACGAGAACTTCGACCTCGACATCCCGAAGCAGAAGATCGTCTCGGTGTTCGGCCCCAACGGCTGCGGCAAGTCGACCCTGATCAACATGATCGCGGGGCTGATCCCGATCGACGCGGGCGAGATCCTGTTCGACGGCAAGTCGCTCAAGGACACCAAGATCGGCTACGTGTTCCAGAACTACCGCGAGGCGATGTTCCCGTGGATGCGCACCATCGACAACATCGCCTATCCGCTCAAGCTCGAAGGCCGTTCCAAGGCCGAGGTGGACCGGCGCATGGAAGAGCTGGTGGCCTCCTTCGACGTCAAGTTCGACCTCAAGCGCTACCCCTACGAGCTGTCGGGCGGCCAGCAGCAGACGGCGTCGATCATGCGCGCGCTGGCGCCGAACCCCGAGGTGCTGTTCCTCGACGAGCCCTTCTCGGCGCTCGACTTCGAGATGACCCTCTTCATCCGAGAGAAGCTGCAGGAGGTGTTCATGAAGACCGGCACCACGATGCTGCTGGTGTCGCACGACCTCGAGGAAGCGGTCTACCTCGCCGACCAGGTGCTGCTGCTGACCAAGCGGCCGACCCGGGTGGCCGAGATCCTCGACTACCGCGACGAGCGGCCGCGCACGCTGGAGACATTGAGCTCGGCGAGCTTCGTGGCCATGAAGAAACTCAGCCTGGAAATTTTCCAGCGCGAAGTGCGCCGCTAGGAGATGCCAGCATGACGCCCTCGGAGATCGAAGCCTATGTCGATGCCTCGGCGGCCGCGCTCGGCCTGAAGCTCAGGCCGGACCATCGACCCGGCGTGCTGCGCTACTTCGCGCTGGCGGCGGAGTTCGCGGCGCTGGTCGAGGCCGTGCCGCTCAGCGAGCGCGACGAGCCCGCGTTGAGCTTTGCGCCGGTGTCGCCGCGGGAGACAGCGCAATGAGCGCGTCCGAACTGCTGCGCCAGGACGCATCCGCGATGGCCGCCGCGGTGCGTGGCAACGCGGTCGGCGCCGTGGCGCTGGTGCAGGCCAGCCTGGACCGCATCGAGGCCACGGACCGCCGCGTCAACGCCTTCACCGCGGTGCTGCGCGAGCGTGCGCTGCGGCGCGCGGCGCAGGTCGATGCCTCGCTGGCCTCGGCCCATGGCGCGCGGACGCGCGAACTGCCGCTGCTGGGCGTGCCTTTCGCGGTCAAGAACCTGTTCGACATCGCCGGCCTGGCGACCCTCGCGGGCTCGAAGATCGAACGCGAGCACACGCCGCCGCGCGACGACGCGGCCCTGGTGCGGCGGCTCGAGAGCGCTGGCGCAGTGCTGGTCGGCGCGCTCAACATGGACGAGTACGCCTACGGCTTCACGACCGAGAACAGCCACGCCGGCCCCTGCCACAACCCGCACGACCTGAGCCGCATCGCGGGCGGCTCGTCGGGCGGTTCGGGCGCCGCGGTCGCGGCCGGCCAGGTGCCGCTCACGCTGGGCTCCGACACCAACGGCTCGATCCGCGTGCCCGCCTCGCTGTGCGGCGTGTTCGGGCTCAAGCCCACCTTCGGGCGGCTGCCGCGCACCGGCAGCTTCCCGTTCGTCTCCAGCCTCGACCACCTGGGGCCGTTCGCGCGTTCGGCGCGCGACCTGGCGCTGGCCTACGACGCGATGCAGGGCCCCGAGGAGGGCGGCCCGCACGACCCGGGCTGCGCCCAGCGGGCGGCCGAGCCGGTCGGCGCGGCGCTGGCACTGGGCACGCAGGGCCTGCGCATCGGCGTGCTCGGCGGCTACTTCCGCCAGCATGCCCAGCCCGAAGCGCTGACCGCGGTCGATGCCGTGGCCCAGGCGCTGGGGGCCAGCCGCACGGTCGAGCTGCCGATGGTCGAGGCCGGCCGGGCCGCGGCCTTCCTGATCACCAATTCCGAAGGCGCGGCCCTGCACCTGCCCGACCTGCGCCGCCGCGCGCAGGACTTCGAGCCCCTGTCGCGCGACCGCTTCCTGGCCGGCGCGCTGCTGCCGGCGGCCTGGGTGGCGCGCGCGCAGCGGGTGCGGCGCCTCTATGCCGAGCAGGTGGCGCGGGTGTTCGAGCACTTCGACGTCTTGCTGGCCGCCGCGACGCCCTCGGCGGCGACGCCGATCGGTGCCGAGTTCTTCGAGATCAACGGCCACCGACTGCCGGTGCGGCCCAACATGGGCCTGCTGACCCAGCCGATCTCGTGCATCGGCCTGCCGGTGTGCGCGGTGCCGGTCTGGGGCGCCCACCCGGACCTGCCGATCGGGGTCCAGGTGATCGCCGCGCCGTGGCGCGAGGACCTGGTGCTGCGGGTGGCGGCGGCGCTCGAATCCGCCGGCCTCGTGCATTCCCCCGTCGCGGCGCTGGCCTGACATGCGAAGCGCCCCGCGGGCACAAAGACGGGGCGCCGGAGCCACACGGGCGAGCGCGCCGCACAAGGCTGGCGCGCCGCAGGCCGATTCGGCCGCCAAAGCGCTGGTACGGTTTATGCACACCATCTTGTATCCAAGACAGGACATCCCGGCCCTCTGATTTCTCACTCAATCACCTGGAGCAAGCACCATGAGCCAGTTCAACCGTCGCGATTCCCTCAAGTCCCTGGCCGCCCTGGCCTCCGCCACCACGCTGGGCGGTTGGAGCACGCTCGCCAGCGCCCAGAAGCCGCTCACCGTCGGCGTGATCTATGTCGGCCCGCGCGACGACTACGGCTACAACCAGTCGCATGCGCTGGCGGCGGCCGAGCTCAAGAAGATGCCGGGCCTCAAGGTGGTCGAGGAAGAGAACGTGCCCGAGACCGCGGCGGTGCAGAAGACCATGACCGGGATGATTTCCCAGGACGGCGCCAAGCTGCTGTTCCCGACCTCCTTCGGCTACTTCGATCCGCACATCCTCGCGGTGGCGCCGAAGAATCCCGACGTGCGCTTCTCGCATTGCGGCGGCATGTGGACCGAGGGCAAGCACCCGAAGAACGTCGGCAGCTTCTTCGGCTACATCGACGAGTGCCAGTTCCTCAATGGCGTGATCGCCGGCCACATGACGAAGAGCAACAAGATCGCCTTCGTCGCCGCCAAGCCGATCCCGCAGGTGCTGCGCAACATCAACGCCTTCACGCTCGGCGCGCGCTCGGTCAAGCCGGGCATCACCTGCAGCGTGATCTTCACCGGCGACTGGTCGATGGCGGTCAAGGAGGCCGAGGCCACCAACAGCCTGGCCGACCAGGGCTGCGACGTCTTCACGATGCACGTGGACGGCCCCAAGGTGGTGGTCGAGACGGCTGCCAAGCGCGGCAAGATGGTCTGCGGCTACCACGCCAGCCAGGCCAAGCTGGCGCCCAATGCCTACCTGACCGGCGCCGAATGGAACTGGATCACGGCCTACAAGGCCATCGTCGACGCGGCCCAGGCCGACAAGCCGCATCCCAACTTCCTGCGCGGCGGGCTCAAGGAAGGCTACGTGAAGATGTCGCCCTACGGGGCGATGGTCACCGATGCCGCGAAGAAGAACGCCGACGACATCAAGGGCAAGATGCTGGCGGGCAGCTTCGACATCTTCACGGGCGGGCTCAAGGACAACAAGGGCACGGTCGTGATCCCGGCCGGCAAGGCGCTCAAGCAGACCGACCTCGAACTCGAGAAGATGAACTACCTGGTCGAAGGCGTCGTCGGCTCGGTGGCCTGACCGGGCGCCGCCTTCACCACCCCGCGAGCCGACGATGCGAAACGCATTGAAAGAGATCGCGCTGCCGGTGTTCGCCATCGCGGCCGCACTGCTGCTCTTCGGCGTCTTCGTCTGGTTCGCCGGCGTGAGTCCGCTGGAGGTCTGGGTCATCCTCTTCAAGGGGGCCTTCGGCGACTGGTTCTCCTGGCAGAACACGCTGCAGCGCGCCGCGCCTCTGATGCTGACCGCGCTGTGCGTCGCGATTCCGGCGCGCGCCGGGCTGGTGATCATCGGCGGCGAGGGTGCGCTGGTGCTCGGCGGGCTGGCCGCCGCGGCCTTGCCCTATGCGCTGCCGCTGCCGGCGAACCTCGTCGGCACGCTGGCGCTGTGCGTCGCCGGCGCCCTGGCCGGCGCGGCCTGGATCGCGCTGGCGGGCTGGCTGCGCCAGTACCGCGGCATCAACGAGACCATCAGCAGCCTGCTGCTGGCCTACATCGCGATCGGGCTCTTCAAGCACCTGGTCGAAGGCGTGCTGCGCGACCCGGCCAGCCTCAACAAGCCCGCCACCCGTTCGATCGCCGAGGGCCTCGGCATCGGCGGCATCGGCGGCTCCGACGTGCACTGGGGGCTGGTGATCGGCATCGTCGCCGGCCTGGTCTCCGGACTCTGGCTGCGCGCCACCGCATCGGGCTTCTCGGTGCGCGTGGTCGGCGGCAATCCGCGCACCGCGCAGCTGGTCGGCCTGCCGGCGAGCGGCTTGATCCTGGCCGCCTGCGGGATCGGGGGCGCCTGCGCGGGCGTGGCCGGCGCGGTGGAGGTGGTCGCGGTGCACACCAACGCCAACGCCTCGCTGATCGCGGGCTACGGCTACGCCGGCATCCTGGTGTCCTTCATCGCGCGCCACAACCCGGTGGCGGTGATCCCGGTGGCGATCCTGTTCGGCGGCTTCGGCGCCGCGGGCAGCCTGCTGCAGCGCCGCCTCGGCCTGCCCGATGCCTCGGTGCTGGTGCTGCAGGGCCTGGCGTTCGTGCTGATCCTGGCGAGCGAAGGGCTGCGGATGGTCGACTGGAAGACGCTGCTGAAGAACCGCATGCCGCGGGCGGTCCAGCCGCGGCTGACGAAGGAGGCTGCATGAGACGCCGGGCCGCTCCCAAGTCGAATACCGCAGCGCGCAGCGCGGAGGTTGCTCCATGACCGCAGACCAGTGGATCGCGTTGGTGGCGGGCATCGTCGGCGGCGCCCTGCGCGTCGGCGCGCCCTTCCTCTTCGTCAGCCTGGGCGAGTGCCTGACCGAGAAGTCCGGCCGCATCAACCTCGGCCTCGAAGGCGTGCTGGTGCTCTCGGCGATGGCCGCCTTCGGTGGTTCCTGGCTCACCGGCTCGGCCTGGCTCGGCGTGCTGATCGGCGGCGCCGCCGGCGCGCTGCTCGCGCTGCTGCACGGCCTGCTGTGCTCGCTCGACCGCGTCAACGACGTCGCCACCGGCATCGCGCTGATGCTGTTCGGCACCGGCCTGGCCTTCTACCTGGGCAAGCCGCTGATCCAGCCGCAGGCGCCGCAGCTGCCGGCGATCCCGCTCGGCGACTGGAGCGACAACCCGGTGATCCGCTCGGCGCTGCAGGTCAACGCGCTGGTGCCGGTCGGCATCGTGCTGGCGGTGTTCCTGTGGTGGGGCTTCGCGCGCACCCGTGCCGGGCTGCTGGTGCGCATGGCGGGCGATTCGGCCAATGCGACGCGGGCGCTCGGCTACTCGGTGGCCGGTCTGCGCATCGCTGCCACCACCGCCGGCGGCTTCATCGCCGGGCTCGGCGGCGCTTCGCTGACGCTCTTCTATCCGGGCAGCTGGAACGAGGGCATCTCGAGCGGGCAGGGCCTGATCGCGGTGGCGCTGGTGATCTTCGCGCGCTGGAGCCCGCTGCGCTGCATCGGCGCGGCGCTGCTGTTCGGCGGCGCCGGCGCGATCGGGCCGGCCCTGCAGTCGATCGGCGTCGGCTGGGGCTACCACCTGTTCAACACCGTGCCTTACGTGCTCACGCTGGTGATCCTGGTGCTGACCTGCAAGCCGGGCAGCGTGGCGGTGGGCAGCCCGGGCGAACTCTCGTCCACGCGCTGAACAGACAAGGAAACAGATCGATGAGCGGACTCGGTGGTCTCAACAAATCGGCGCAGGGCGTGGTCGTCGGCCTGGTGCAGCTGCAGCTGCCGGTCGTCGAGACGCCGGCCGACCTGGCGGCGCAGACCCGGCGCATCTGCGAGCTGGTCGCCAAGGCGCGCCGCAACCAGGGCACGATGGATCTGGTCGTGTTCCCCGAGTACGCGCTGCACGGCCTGTCGATGGACACCTCGCCCGAGATCATGTGTTCGCTCGACGGCCCCGAGGTCGCGGCTTTCCGGCAGGCCTGCATCGACAACCGGATCTGGGGCTGCTTCTCGATCATGGAAGCCAACCCCGAGGGCAACCCGTACAACAGCGGCCTGGTCATCGACGACCACGGCGCCATCCGGCTCTACTACCGCAAGATGCATCCGTGGGTGCCGGTCGAGCCCTGGGAGCCGGGCAACCTCGGCATCCCGGTGTGCGACGGTCCCAACGGCAGCAAGCTGGCGCTGATCATCTGCCACGACGGCATGCTGCCCGAGATGGCGCGCGAGGCGGCGTACAAGGGGGCCGAGATCATCATTCGCACGGCGGGCTACACGGCGCCGATCCGCCACGCCTGGCGCATCACGAACCAGGCCAACGCCTTCTGCAACCTGGCGTACACCGCGAGCGTCTGCATGTGCGGCAGCGACGGCACCTTCGACTCGATGGGCGAGGGCATGTTCTGCAACTTCGACGGCACCGTGCTGGTCGAGGGGGGCGGGCGGCCCGACGAGATCATCACGGCCGAACTGCGGCCCGACCTGGTGCGCGAGGCCCGCACCGGCTGGGGCGTCGAGAACAACATCTACCAGCTCTACCACCGCGGCTACGTGGCGGTGAAGGGCGGCGCGCAGGACTGCCCCTACACCTACATGCAGGACATGGCGGCCGGCCGCTACCGGCTGCCCTGGGGCGAGCAGGTCCAGGTCACGGACGGCAGCGGCTTCGGCTTCGCGGCGCCGCTGCGCAGCTACAAGGGCCCCGAGGAGCACCCGCTGGTGCCCAGGGCGCCACTCGTTCCGGGTTCATCATGAGCAGCACCTACGTTTGCGCCGACCCGTACCGCTGGCCCTACAACGGCGCGCTGCGGCCCGACAACACGGCGCTGATCGTGATCGACATGCAGACCGACTTCTGCGGCAAGGGCGGCTATGTCGACGTCATGGGCTACGACCTCGCGCTGGTGCAGGCGCCGATCGCGCCGATCGCGCGCACCCTGGCGCGGCTGCGGCCGCTGGGCTTCCACATCATCCACACGCGCGAAGGGCACCGCCCCGACCTCGCCGACCTGCCGGCCAACAAGCGCTGGCGCTCGCGGCAGATCGGCGCCCATGGCGTGGGCATCGGCGACGACGGTCCGTGCGGGCGGATCCTGGTGCGCGGCGAGCCGGGCTGGGAGATCATCCCGGCGCTGGCCCCGCTGGCCGGCGAGGTGGTGATCGACAAGCCCGGCAAGGGCTCCTTCTATGCGACCGACCTCGAACTGGTGCTGCGCACGCGCGGCATCGAGAACCTGATCCTGGCCGGCATCACGACCGATGTCTGCGTCCACACGACCATGCGCGACGCCAACGACCGCGGCTTCGAATGCCTGTTGCTGTCGGACTGCACCGCGGCCACCGACCACGGCAACCACCTGGCGGCGCTCAAGATGATCACGATGCAGGGCGGCGTCTTCGGCGCCCATGCGAGTTCGGCGGCGCTGCTCGACGCGCTGCCCCTGTCGTAGAACGGAGAGCCCCGCCATGATCGCCCCCGTCGCACCGCCTCCCCTTGCCACCGGCGCGCTGGCGCTCGACACCTACGAGCTGACCAAGCGCTTCGGCAGCTTCACCGCGATGGACCGCGTGACCCTGCACGTGGCGCCGGGCACGGTGCACGCGCTGCTGGGCGAGAACGGCGCCGGCAAGAGCACGTTGGTGAAATGCGTGGCCGGCTTCCAGCGCGCCGAGGAGGGCGCCATCCTGATCGACGGCCGCGAGCAGGACATCGCCAACCCGGTGGTGGCGCGCGCGCTGGGCATCGGCATGGTCTACCAGCACTTCACGCTGGCGCCCGGCATGACGGTGGCCGAGAACCTGCTGCTGGCCGGCGGCAAGACGCCGGCGCTGATCGACTGGAAGCGCAAGCGCGCCGAGCTCCAGGATTTTCTCGCGACCACGCCCTTCAGCCTCGACCTCGACGCGCGCCCGTCGGAGCTCGCCGCCGGCGAGAAGCAGAAGCTCGAACTGCTGAAGCAGCTCTACCTGAAGCCGCGCCTCCTGATCCTCGACGAGCCGACCTCGGTGCTGACGCCGCAGGAGGCCGACGAGGTGCTGGGCCATGTGCGCGAGTTCGCCAGGAGCGGCCTGTGCACCGTGCTCATCATCACCCACAAGTTCCGCGAGGTGATGGCCTATGCCGACAGCGTCACGGTGCTGCGGCGCGGCAAGGCGGTGCACCACTGCCAGGTGGCCGACACCAACCCGGCGCGCCTCGCGGCGGCGATGATGGGCGAGGGCGAAGCGCCGCCGCCCGCCGAAGGCGACGTCGAGGCGCCGACCGGCCGCGCGCTGCATGCCACCCGGCCGGTCGCACCCAATGCCCCGATCGCACTGCATGTGGCCGGCCTGCGCGCCCTGGGCGACCGCGGCACGCTGGCCGTGCACGACCTGAGCCTGTCGGTGCGCTCGGGCGAGATCCTCGGCGTGGCCGGCGTGTCGGGCAACGGCCAGCGTGAACTGGTGGAAGCGCTGGTCGGCCAGCGGCCGCGGCTCGCCGGCCGCGTCACCGTGATGGGCGAGCCCTACGAAGCCAGGCGCGAGGAGAACCGCCGCCTCAAGGTGCGCAGCCTGCCCGAGGAGCCGCTGCGCAACGCCTGCGTCGGCGACCTCAGCGTGGCCGAGAACATGGCCCTGCGCGACTTCGACCAGCCGCCGCTGGCCTGGCCGGCGTTCGGCGCCGACGTGCTGAACTTCCCGCTGTGGCGCAGCCGGGCGCGCGAATGGATCGCCGAGTACGGCGTCAAGACCCAGGGCGAGGGCGCGCCGATCCGCAGCCTGTCGGGCGGCAACGTGCAGCGCGCGGTGCTGGCGCGCGAGCTGGCGGGCGAGATCAACGTGCTGATCGCGGCCAACCCGGTGTTCGGGCTGGACTTCGCGGCGGTGGCCGAAATCCACAGCCGCATCGTGCAGGTGCGCGCACGCGGGGGCGCGGTGCTGCTGATCAGCGAGGACCTCGACGAGTTGCTGGAGATGGCGGACCGGATCGTGGTGATGAGCGAGGGGCGGGTGGTCTACGAGACGGACGCCGCCACGGCCGAAAGACACGTGCTGGGGGCGCACATGGGTGGGGGCGATCACCATGCGCCGATGGCTGCATGAGGCCTCCCGCCGCCGCCCACCCCGCGTCCGAACTTGAACGATGCGAAAGCCCCAGATGCAGCTAGAAGCACAGCCCTTCCCCTACGAATTCGACATCGCCAAGACCGCCCTGGTCCTGATCGACATGCAGAGGGACTTCATCGAACCCGGCGGCTTCGGCGAAACCCTGGGCAACGACGTGTCGCTGCTCGAAGCCATCGTCCCCGCGACGAAGAAGACGCTCGAAGCCTGGCGAACGGCCGGCGGCCTGGTCGTCCACACGCGGGAGGCCCACCAACCCGACCTCTCCGACTGCCCCCCTGCCAAACGAAATCGCGGCAATCCCACATTGCGCATCGGCGACGCCGGCCCGATGGGCCGGATCCTGGTGATGGGCGAGCCCGGCAACCAGATCATCGACGCGCTGGCGCCGGTCGAAGGCGAGATCGTGGTCGACAAGCCCGGCAAGGGCGCCTTCCATGCCACCGGCCTGCACGAGACGCTGAAGCGGCGCGGCATCACCCACCTGCTGTTCGGCGGCGTCACCACCGAGGTCTGCGTGCAGACCAGCATGCGCGAGGCCAACGACCGCGGCTACGACTGCCTGCTGCTCGAAGACTGCACCGAGAGCTACTTTCCCGCCTTCAAGGCGGCCACGGTCGAGATGCTGCGCGCCCAGGGCGGCATCGTCGGCTGGACCGCGCCGAGTGCCGCCTTGCTGTCTGCGCTCGGCACCCACTAACATGGCCTTCGTGTCGACCGATCGAATTGCTTCCAAGCCACCAGCCGCAGATCCCGTGTTCCGCACCCGGGCCGACGAGGTCTACGCGCAGCTCAAGCGCGATGTCGCCGAATTCAGCCTGGTCCCCGGCGACCGCTTCACCGAGAACGAGATCAGCGAGCGCCTCGGCGTCTCGCGCACGCCGGTCCGGCAGGCGCTCTTTCGGCTGCAGCAGGAGGGCTTCGTCGAGGTGCTGTTCCGCAGCGGCTGGCGCGTGCTGCCCTTCGACTTCGACCAGTTCGAGCAGCTCTACGACCTGCGCATGGTGCTCGAGACCACCGCCGTGCACCGCCTGTGCGAGAGCGACCACCGGGTCGACCGCAGCCTGCTCGACACGCTGGCCGGGATCTGGCTGGTGCCGGCGGCGCAGCGCAGCGCCGACACCGTGCAGGTGGCGCAGTGGGACGAGGCCTTCCATTGCTCGCTGGTCGCGGCCGCCGGCAACGGCGAGATGGCCCGCGTCCACCGCGACGTGACCGACCGCATCCGGATCATCCGCCGGCTCGATTTCACCAAGCAGCCGCGCATCGACGCCACCTACGACGAGCACGCCAAGATCCTGAAGGCGATCCGCGCCAACCGCGGCGACCAGGCCGCGATGCTGCTGCGCGCCCACATCGAGACCAGCCAGGCGGAGGTGCGCAAGATCACGCTGCACCAGGTCCACATGGCGCGCCATGCGGGCCGTGTGCCCTACAGCGTGAAGTCGTAGTCCACCGTGATCGGCGCGTGGTCGCTGAACTTGATGGTCTTGAAGATCTGCTCCTCGCGCGCCAGCGCCGCCAGCTTCGGCGTCGCCAGGTGGTAGTCGAGCCGCCACCCGACGTTGTTGGCGTAGGCCTGGCCGCGGTTGCTCCACCAGGTGTAGGCCTCGCCCGTGGTCTCGGGCTTGAGCATCCGGTAGACGTCGACCAGGCCCGCGCCATCGGCGCCGGCGTCGAGCAGCGTCGTCATCCAGGCCCGCTCCTCGGGCAGGAAGCCGCTGTTCTTCTGGTTGCCGCGCCAGTTCTTGAGGTCGATCTCCTTGTGGGCGATGTTGATGTCGCCGCAGAGAATGAACTCGCGCTCCCGCTTGAGCGCGTTCAGGTGCGGGAAGAAGCCCTTGAGGAAGCGGAATTTCGCCTGCTGCCGCTCTTCGCCCGAGGACCCGCTCGGGAAATAGCAGCTGATGATCGACAGTTTGCGCTTCGGGGTGTCGAAGCGCAGCTCGAGGTAGCGGCCCTCGGCGTCGAACTCGGCGTCGCCCCAGCCCACCACCACGTCGCTGGGCGCATGCCGGGTGTAGATCGCGGTGCCCGCATAGCCCTTCTTCTCGGCGAAATGGAAATGCCCCTTGAGCCCGGCCATTT
Source organism: Variovorax davisae (assembly GCF_030316845.1). Lineage (GTDB taxonomy): Bacteria > Pseudomonadota > Gammaproteobacteria > Burkholderiales > Burkholderiaceae_C > Variovorax > Variovorax davisae. Next base: position 34,000 of record NZ_JASZYS010000010.1, on the reverse strand, counting down.
CTTCGAAGCGGCCTTCGATGTCGCTGGCCTGGACCCGGATTTCCTGCATGCAAATACAATCCGGCCCCAGTCCGCCGACCCAATCGGCGACGCCCTTGGTGGCAGCCGATCGCAGGCCGTTGAGGTTGAGGCTGGTCAGTTTGAACACGAGGAATTCCTATGGCTGAGAAGATTGAAGAGGGCGGCGCACTGGCTCAGGCGTTCGTGCAGTTCGCGCTGGAGTCGGGAGTGCTGCGCTTCGGCCAGTTCAAGACCAAGGCTGGCCGCATCAGTCCCTATTTTTTCAATGCCGGCCTGTTCGACGATGGCGCCAAGCTCGCGCGGCTGGCAGAATTCTATGCAGACCGGCTGATCGCCAGCGGGCTCGAGTTCGACATGATCTTCGGGCCGGCCTACAAGGGCATTCCGCTGGGTGCCACGGTGGCGGCCGAACTGGCGCGCCGCGGCCGCAATGTGCCCTTCGCCTACAACCGCAAGGAAGCCAAGGACCATGGCGAGGGCGGCACCCTGGTCGGCGCCCCGCTCCGGGGCCGGGTGCTGATCGTCGACGACGTGATGTCGGCCGGCACCGCGGTGCGCGAGTCGATTGCGGCCATCCGCACCGCCGGAGCCACCCCGCACGCGGTGGCGATCGCGCTCGACCGCCAGGAGAAGGCGACCGAGAACGGCGCCGACGTAGACCACAGCGCCGTGCAATATGTACGCAATCAGCTCGGCCTTGCAGTTATTTCCATCGCGACGCTGGACGACTTGTTACAGTATCTGTCAGGCCGCGCGGACGACGAGCTGGGCGCCCACCGCCAGAACGTGCTGGCGTACCGGGCGCGCTACGGCGCGGGCTGATTCAACCCGTCTGAAGGACCGATGTTGGCGAGCACCCAAGCACTGAAGGCATTCCTGGCCCTTTCGCTGGCCGCAGCCGGCATGGCGCACGCGCAACAAGGGTCCGGCGCGCGCGGGGCGCCCAATGCGGCGGGCATCTACAGCTGCACCGACGCCAAGGGCCGGACGATCACCGCCGACCGGCCGATCCCCGACTGCCTCGACCGCGAGCAGCGCGAACTCAACCCGAGCGGCACCACGCGCCGCATGGTCGAGCCCTCCTACACCGCGCGCGAGCAGGCCGAGCGCGAGGACCGTGAACGGGCGGCGCAGCTGCAGGCGGCCCGGCTGGTGGAGGAGCGGCGGCGCGAGCGCGCCCTGCTGGTGCGCTACCCGAACCCCGCGGCCCACGACCGGGAGCGCGCCGAGGCGCTGGTGCAGATCGACGTCGTGATCCAGGCCGCCCGCAAACGGCTGGCCGAACTCGGCGAGGACCGCAAGCGGGTCGACGACGAGCTCGAGTTCTACAAGAAAGACCCGGCCAAGGCGCCCGATGCGCTGCGGCGACGGACCGAGGACATCGCCCGCAGCGTGGCGGTCCAGAACCGCTTCATCGGCGAGCAGGAAGACGAGAAGAAGCGCGTCAACGCGCGCTTCGACGAGGAGCAGGCCAAGCTCGCGCCGCTCTGGACCGCGAACACGTCGGCGGCCCAGAAGTCGAAGTGAGCCGCCCCTAGCCCAGCTTCGCCTTCAGCAGCGCATTGACCTGGGCCGGGTTGGCCTTGCCCTGGCTGGCCTTCATGACCTGGCCGACCAGCGCGTTGAAGGCCTTGTCCTTGCCGGCGCGGTATTCGGCGATGTTCTTCTCGTTGGTCGCGAGCACCTGGTCGATGATCTTTTCCAGCGCGCCCGAGTCGCTCATCTGCTTCAGGCCCTTGGCCTCGATGACCGCATCGACGTCCTGGCCTTCGCCGGTCCAGAGGGCGTCGAACACCTGCCGCGCCGCACTGTTGGAGATCGTGCCGTCGCCGATGCGCGCGACCAGCCGGGCCAGCTGGGGCGCCGTCACCGGTGCCTCGGTGATCGCCATGTCCTGCTGGTTCAGGCGCCGCGCGATCTCGCCGGTGATCCAGTTGCTCGCCAGCTTGGCATTGGCACCGGCGGCCACCGCGCCCTGGAAGTAGGCGGCCAGGGCCGGGCTCTGGGTGAGCTGGGCGGCATCGTAGTCCGACAGGCCGTGCTCGCGCACGTAGCGCTCGGCCATCGCGCGCGGCAGCTCGGGCATGTCGGCGCGCACGCGCTCGATCCAGTCGGCGGCGATCGCCAGCGGCGGCAGGTCGGGGTCGGGGAAATAGCGGTAGTCGGCGGCGTCTTCCTTGGTGCGCATCGCGCGGGTCTCGCCGCTGTCGGGATCGAACAGCACGGTCGCCTGCTGGATCGCGCGGCCGTCCTCGATCTCCTCGATCTGCCAGCGGATCTCGTAGTCGATCGCCTGCTGCATGAACTTGAAGCTGTTCAGGTTCTTGATCTCGCGCCGGGTGCCGAGCTTGTCGCCGGGCCGGCGCACCGACACGTTGGCGTCGCAGCGGAAGCTGCCTTCCTGCATGTTGCCGTCGCAGATGCCGATCCAGGTGACGATCTTGTGCAGCTCGCGCGCATAGGCCACGGCCTCGGCGGTGGAGCGCATGTCGGGCTCGGTCACGATCTCCAGCAGCGGCGTGCCGGCGCGGTTCAGGTCGATGCCCGACTGGCCGACGAAGTCCTCGTGCAGCGACTTGCCGGCGTCTTCCTCGAGATGCGCGCGCACCAGGCGCACGGTCTTGGGCTCGTCGCCGACGAAGAAGCTCACCGAGCCGCCCTGCACCACGGGGATCTCGAACTGGCTGATCTGGTAGCCCTTCGGCAGGTCGGGGTAGAAGTAGTTCTTGCGCGCGAACACGCTGCGCGGCGCGATCGTCGAGCCCAGCGCGAGGCCGAGCTTGATGGCGCGCTCGACGGCGCCCTTGTTCATCACCGGCAGCGTGCCCGGCAGCGCCAGGTCGACCGCGCAGGCCTGGGTGTTGGGCTCGGCGCCGAAGGCGGTCGAGGCCCGGCTGAAGATCTTCGAGGCGGTCGAGAGCTGGGCGTGGGTCTCGAAGCCGATGATGACTTCGTAGCCGCGTACCAGCGGGCCTGTCGGGCGGCCGCTTTGCGCGGCTTCGAAAGTGTTGATTTCGCTCATGTCAGTTCTTCGCCATCAAAAGCCCGCCGGGGTGCGCAGGTGCCAGTCGGTCGCCTGCTGGAACGCGTGCGCCGCGTTGAGCAGCTTCGCCTCGGCGAAGTAGTTGCCGATCAGCTGCAGGCCGACCGGCAGGCCGCCGTCGAAGCCGGCCGGCACGCTCATGCCGGGCAGGCCGGCCAGCGAGGCGGGCAGGGTGAAGATGTCGGCCAGGTAGTCGGCCACCGGGTCGCCGCCGTGCTCGCCGAGCTTCCAGGCCACGCTGGGCGCGGCCGGGCCGGCGATCAGGTCGCATTGCGCGAAGGCCTGCTGGAAGTCGTCGGCGATCATGCGGCGCACCTTCTGCGCCTGAAGGTAGTAGGCGTCGTAGTAGCCGTGCGAGAGCACGTAGGTGCCGATCATGATGCGGCGCTTGACCTCGTCGCCGAAGCCCTCCTCGCGGGTCTGGGCGTACATGTCGGCCAGGTCGCGATAGTCCTTGGCGCGGTGGCCGAACTTGACGCCGTCGAAGCGGCTCAGGTTGCTCGAGGCCTCGGCCGCCGCGATGATGTAGTAGACCGGGATCGACAGTTCGGTGCGCGGCAGCGTGATCTCGACCCGGCGGGCGCCGAGCTTCTCGTATTCGGCCAGCGCGGCATCGACCGCGGCGCGCACGCCCGGCGCCACGCCGGCGCCGAAGAACTCCTTCGGCACGCCGATGCGCAGGCCGTCGAGCGAACCCGCGAGCTGGCGCGAAAAGTTTTCCGCCGGGCGGGCCAGCGAGGTCGCGTCACGCTCGGGGTCGGGCCCGCACATGGCCGACAGCAGCAGGGCGCAGTCCTCGGCCGAGCGGGCCATCGGGCCGGCCTGGTCGAGGCTGGACGCGAACGCGACCATGCCGTAGCGCGAGGCCCGGCCATAGGTCGGCTTGATGCCGGTGACGCCGCAGAACGAGGCCGGCTGGCGGATCGAGCCGCCGGTGTCGGTGCCGGTGGCGCCCGGAGCCAGGCCGGCGGCCACGGCCACGGCGCTGCCGCCCGACGAGCCGCCGGGGATGCGGCCGGTGTCCCAGGGGTTGCGCACCGGCACCGGGTGGTCGAAGCCGAGCGCCGGCACGGCGACGTTCTCGTTGGCCGAGCCCATCGCGAACTCGTCGCAGCTGAGCTTGCCCAGCGTCACGGCGCCGGCCTCGGCCAGCTTGCGCACCACGGTGGCGTCGAAGGGCGAGCGGTAGCCGGCCAGGATGCGCGAGCCGGCGGTGGTCGGCAGGTCGGCGGTGACGAAGATGTCCTTGTGGGCGATCGGGACGCCTTCGAGGGGCGCGGGCGAGCCGGCGGCGATGCGGTCGTCGGCGGCGCGGGCCTGGGACAGCGTGAGCTGCTCGTCGATCGCGATGAAGGCGCCGAGATCCTGGTGGGCGCGGATGCGCGACAGGTGGTGGTGGGCGGCCTCGACCGCCGAGACCTTGCGCTCGCGCAGGGCGCGGGCGAGCCCCGCCACGCCCATCTGGTGCAGTTCGGCGCTCATTCGATCACCTTCGGGACCAGGAACAGGCCGTTTTCGACCGCCGGCGCGCTGCGCTGGTTGGCTTCGCGGTTGTTGGGCTCGGTCACCACGTCCTCGGCCAGCCGAAGCGTGATGTCCTCGATCGCGGCCACGGGATGGGCCAGGGGTTCGACGCCGGTGGTGTCGACCGCGCGCATGCGCTCGACCAGGTCGAAGAAGCCGTTGATCTGGCCACGCATCCGCTCGCTTTCGTCGGGGGCCAGTTGGAGCCGCGCCAGCGAGGCGATGCGGGCGATATCTGTGGAGGTGAGGGACATCGAAAATTGGCGTTTCCGGGCCGGATCGAGGTGCTTTCGCACCCCGTAAAAGGGCTCTGAAACGCGGAGCTGTCAGGGGATTCGGTTATTATCCCGCCTTTGCCGCAACCCCCGCGAACGCGCCGGCATTTGCCGCAAAAACGTTTCAAACCACCCGTCACACGACCAAAAATAAGGCGACGGCATGCCGGTGCGCATGCCGTGCCCCAGAGGATTCCACAATGTTTGGAGCTTTTCGTCGGTATTTTTCTACCGACCTGGCGATCGACCTCGGCACCGCCAACACCCTCATCTTCGCCCGCAACAAGGGCATCGTGCTCGACGAACCCTCGGTCGTCGCCATCCGCCATGAAGGCGGCCCGCACGGCAAGAAGGTGATCCAGGCCGTGGGCCGCGAGGCCAAGGCGATGCTCGGCAAGGTGCCCGGCAACATCGAGGCCATCCGCCCGATGAAGGACGGCGTGATCGCCGATTTCGTCATCACCGAGCAGATGATCAAGCAGTTCATCAAGATGGTGCACCCGCGCTCGCTGCTCACGCCGAGCCCGCGGATCATCATCTGCGTGCCCTGCGGCTCGACCCAGGTCGAGCGCCGCGCCATCAAGGACGCGGCCGAAGCCGCCGGCGCCACCTCGGTCTATCTCATCGAAGAACCCATGGCGGCCGCCATCGGCGCCGGCCTGCCGGTGTCGGAGGCCAGCGGCTCGATGGTGGTCGACATCGGCGGCGGCACCACCGAAGTGGGCGTGATCTCGCTCGGCGGCATGGTCTACAAGGGCAGCGTGCGCGTCGGCGGCGACCGCTTCGACGAGGCCATCATCAACTACATCCGCCGCAACTACGGCATGCTGATCGGCGAGCCGACGGCCGAAGTCATCAAGAAGAACATCGGTTCGGCCTTCCCGGGCTCCGAAGTCAAGGAGATGGAAGTCAAGGGCCGCAACCTCAGCGAAGGCGTGCCGCGCAGCTTCACGATCAGCAGCAACGAAGTGCTGGAAGCCCTGACCGATCCGCTCAACAACATCGTCTCCGCGGTCAAGAACGCGCTCGAGCAGACGCCGCCCGAACTGGGCGCCGACATCGCCGAGCGCGGCATGATGCTGACCGGCGGCGGCGCCCTGCTGCGCGACCTCGACCGCCTGCTGGCCGAGGAAACCGGCCTGCCGGTGCTGGTGGCCGAAGACCCGTTGACCTGCGTGGTGCGCGGCTGCGGCATCGCCCTCGAGCGCATGGACCGCCTAGGAAGCATCTTCACCAGCGAGTGAAGGTCCGGCGGAGCCGGATCCGCCACAACCCCTTTCCACCCCTACAAACAGCGCAGCTCTCGTGGCATAACGCGTCATGCCGCTCGGCACTCTGGACCGCACCGCACCGCCCCTCTTCAACCAGGGGCCGTCGGCGCTGAGCAAGCTGATCTTCTTCAGCGCGCTGGCGCTGTTCCTGATGGTGGCCGACGCCCGCTTCCACCTCGTGCAGCCGATCCGGCTGGCGATCGGCACGGTGCTGTATCCGGTGCAGTGGCTGGCGCTCAAGCCGGTGCAGCTGGTGGTCGGCGGCGGCCGCTACCTCGAAGACCTGCAGACCGCCCAGGGCCACGAGGCCGACGCCCGCAAGGCGCTCGCGCTGCAGTCCGAGCGCGCCAGCCAGGCCGACACCCTGGCCCAGGAGAACGCCCGGCTGCGCTCGCTGCTCGAACTGCGCCAGGTGACGCAGACCCCGGGCCGGGCGGCCGAGGTGCTGTATGACGCCGCCGACCCCTACACCCGCAAGCTGGTGATCGACCAGGGCCTCATGAACGGCATCGCGGCCGGCTCGCCGGTGATCGACGAGCACGGCGTGCTGGGCCAGGTGACGCAGGTGCAGCCGTTCTCCAGCGAGATCACGCTGGTGATCGACCGCGACCTCGCGATCCCGGTGCAGAACGTGCGCACCGGCGCCCGCAGCGTGGCCTTCGGTGACGCCAGCGCCCATGGCGGCGGGCTCGAACTGCGCTTCATGCAGGCCAATTCGGATGTCCAGGAAGGCGACGTGCTGACCACCAGCGGCGTCGACGGCGTCTACCCGCCGGGCCTGCCGGTGGCGAAGATCGATCGCATCGAGCGCCGCGCCGACTCGGCCTTCGCACGCATCCATTGCGAGCCGCTGGCCAAGGTCACGGCCGCCCGCTACGTGCTGGTGCTGGCGCCCACGGGGGCCCAGTCGGTGCCGAAGCCCACGCCGGCCAACACGCCCTCGGCGGTCGCCGCCAAGAAGAAGGCCGACAAGGCCGACGCCAAGGCGGATGCCAAGGCGGACGCCAAGGCCGCCAGGAAGACCGACAAGAAGGAAGCAGGTCCGCGATGATCATGCGCCCCGGCCAACAGCAGCTCCTGCTGCCCGTCAGCCCGCTGTTCATGTGGACCAGCCTGGTCGTCGCGCTGCTGGTCAACATGGTGCCGATCGGCCGCGCCGCCTGGACGCCCGACCTGCTGGCGCTGGTGATCGTCTTCTGGAGCGTGCACCAGCCGGCGCGCATCGGCATCGGCGCGGCCTTCGTGTTCGGCCTGCTGATGGACGTGCACCAGGCCGCCATGCTCGGCCAGCATGCGCTGTCCTACACCACCCTCGGCTTCCTGGCGACCATGATCCACCGGCGCCTGCTGTGGTTCCCGCTGGTCTCGCAGGCCCTGCAGGTGCTGCCGCTGTTCGCGCTGTCGCACCTGATCGAACTGGCGATCCGGATGATCGGCGGCGGCGCCTTTCCCGGTTGGTCGCTGCTGGTGGCGCCGGCGCTGGAAGCGGCCCTGTGGCCGCTGGTCAGCCTGGTTCTTTTGGCGCCGCAGCGCCGAACGCCGGAACCCGACGCCAACAGACCACTCTGACAGCCTGCCCGGCGGTCCGCAGCCCATTGCCTGCGGCCGTCCTGCGGCCTAAGCTCCAAATCCCAATGACCGAGATCCGCAACGTTGCCGCCGACCTCTCCCGCTTCAGGCGGCGGGTGTTCGTGATCGGCGCGGTCGTGCTGGTCTGCTTCGGGCTGCTGTGCGCCCGGCTGGGCTACCTCCAGGTGGTGCGGCACGAAGACCTCGCCGAGCAGGCCGAGAGCAACCGCACCGCGATCGTGCCGGTGGTGCCGAACCGCGGCCTGATCCTGGACCGCAACGGCATCACGCTGGCGTCCAACTACTCGGCCTACACGCTCGAGATCACGCCGTCCAAGGCCGGCAACCTCGAGGACACGATCGACGCCCTGACCGAAGTGCTCGAGATCTCGCCGCGCGACCGCCGGCGCTTCAAGCGGCTGCGCGAAGACTCGCGCAGCTTCGACTCGGTGCCGATCCGCACCCGCCTGAGCGACGAGGAAGTGGCCCGCTTCGCGGCCCAGCGCTACCGTTTCCCGGGCGTCGAGATCAAGGCCCGGCTGTTCCGCAACTACCCCCACGGCGAGCTCGCCAGCCACGTGCTGGGCTACATCGGCCGCATCAACCAGGCCGAGAAGACGGCCATGGAAGACTGGGAGGACGAGGACCTCGCCAACTACAAGGGCACCGAGTACATCGGCAAGCTCGGCATCGAGCAGAGCTACGAGAAGACGCTGCACGGCCAGACCGGCGTCGAGCAGATGGAAACCTCGGCCGGCGGCCGCGCGGTGCGCCGGCTGGCGGCCCATCCGGCGACGCCCGGCAACACGGTCATGCTGTCGCTCGACATCAAGCTGCAGAAGCTGATCGAGGACATGTACGGCGAGCGCCGCGGCGCGCTGGTCGCCTTCGATCCCAAGACCGGCGAGATCCTGGCCTTCGTGAGCAAGCCGACCTTCGATCCCAACCTGTTCGTCGAGGGCATCGATGTCGAGAGCTGGAAGGAGCTCAGCGAATCGCTCGACAAGCCGCTGCTCAACCGGGCGCTGCGCGGCACCTACCCGCCGGGCTCGACCTACAAGCCCTTCATGGCATTGGCGGCGCTGCAGACCGGCAAGCGCGGCCCCAGCGTGCTGGTCAACGACCCGGGCTACTTCAATTTCGGCGGCCACCGCTTCGGCAGCCCCGAGGGCAACATCGGCAACGTCGACATGCGCCGCTCGATCCAGCTGTCGAGCAACATCTACTACTACTCGCTGGCCAACGAGATGGGCGTGGACCTGATCCACGACGCGATGAAGCCGCTGGGCTTCGGCCAGATCACCGGCATCGACATCGGCGGCGAGGTGCGGGGCGTGCTGCCGAGCACCGAGTGGAAACGCAATGCCTACCGCCGGCCCGAGCAGCGCAAGTGGTATGCCGGCGAGACCATTTCGCTCGGCATCGGCCAGGGCTACAACGCCTTCACGATGCTGCAGTTGGCGCAGGCCACGGCGATCGTGGCCGACGGCGGCATCAAGCACAAGCCGCACCTGGTGCTCGGCATTCGCGACACCGTCACGGGCGAGGTCAAGCCGGTCGAGCAGCCGCCGGCCATCAACCTCGGCTACCGGGCGGCCGACGTCGCGGTGATCCGCGAGGGCCTGACCGCGGTCGTGACCGGCGGCACCGCGCGCGGCGTGTTCGCCGGCGCCGCCTACCAGGCGGCCGGCAAGACCGGGACCGCGCAGGCCGTGACGCAGGCACAAAACACCAAGTACAACGCCAAGGCACTCGAGGAGCACCAGCGCGACCACGCCCTGTTCATGGCCTTCGCGCCGGTCAACGACCCGAAGATCGCGGTCGCCCTGATCGTCGAGAACGCTGGCTGGGGCGCCGGCGCAGCGGCCCCGATCGCGCGCCGGGTGTTCGACTACTGGCTCATGAACCAGTACCCGAGCGAGGCCGACATGGCCGCGATCCAGATCGGCAAGGCGACCGCCCCGATCGGCAAGCCGCGGGTGGCCAGCGAAGTCGCCTGGCCGCCCGCCGGCAGCGCCACTCAGGCGGCGGCCGCACCCTGAACTTCAGCGCAGGAAGGCGTCGTAGGCTGTCTTCAGGATCAAGGCCGCGACGACGCCGATGAAGACCTTGCGCACGAAGGTGGCGCCATGCTTGATGGCGACCCGGGCCCCGATCACGCTGCCGGCCACGTTGGCCACCGCCATCGTCAGCCCCAGCTGCCACAGCACATGGCCCTTGAGCCCGAGCAGCAGCAGCGCGCCCAGATTGGTCATGACGTTGAGCAGCTTGGCCGAGCCGGCCGCGTTGAGGAAGTCGTAGCCCAGCCAGCGCACGAACAGGAAGACGAAGAAGCTGCCGGTGCCGGGCCCGAAGAAGCCGTCGTAGATGCCGAGCAGGGCGCCGATGGTGGCGGTGGCGAGCAGTTCGGCGCGGCCGCTGAAGCGCGGCGCATGGTGCACGCCCATGTCCTTGCGGGCCAGCGTGTAGACCAGCAGCGCGACCAGGATCACCGGCAGCAGCTTGCGCAGGAACTCGCCCGGCACCACCGTCACGGCCCAGGCCCCGGCCAGCGAGCCCGCGAAGGCCAGCACCCCGGCCGGCAGCAGGTTGCGCCAGCGCAGGCCGACCCGGCGGTGGAACTGCGCCGCGGCCGCGGCCGTGCCCCAGACCGAGGCGCTCTTGTTGGTGCCCAGCAGGGTGGCCGGGGCGGTGCCCGGCAGCACGCTGAACAGCGCCGGCACCAGGATCAGGCCGCCGCCGCCGACGATGGAATCGATGAAACCCGCGAACAGCGAGGCGAGGGACAGCACCAGAGTTTCCATGCGGGCCGGATTGTCTCATTCCGGCTTGCTATCCATTTGATAGCGCTACCGCGGCGCCACCGCTTGCCGATCGCCCAAAGAAAAGGCGCCGACCAGCGGCGCCTTGTCAAAAAAACGGCATCTCGTGCGGATGCCTTGTGTGATCTTTTTCTGGTTCTCCGAAAGATTGTCTCCTCGGTCCCCCGCGCTGCGGGCTGGCCCGTTTGCGAGTACCGATACTTTAATTCGGCGCACCGTGGCAGTGCATCGGGGATTACCCGCCAACAGAAACCAATTGATACACCGCCAAGTCACACCGCGTCTTCGCGCAGCCAGCCGGCCGCCTTCTCGGCCATCATCAACGTCGGGCTGTTGGTGTTGCCGCTGGTGATCGTCGGCATGGCGCCGGCGTCGACCACCCGCAGCCCCTGGATGCCGCGCACCCGCAGCCGTGAATCGAGCACCGCCATCGGGTCGCCGTCGGCGCCCATCTTCGTGGTGCCCACCGGATGGAAGATGGTGGTCGCGATGTCGCCAGCCAGCCGCGCCAGCTCTTCGTCGCTCTGGTATTGCACCCCCGGCTTCCATTCCTCGGGGGCGTATTTCGCCAGCGCCGGCTGGGCCGCGATGCGGCGCGTGACGCGCAGCGAATCGGCCGCCACCTTGCGGTCTTCGTCGGTGCTCAGGTAGTTGGGCGCGATCGCCGGTGCATCGCTGAACTTGCCGCTCTTGATGCGCACCGTGCCGCGGCTGGTCGGGTTCAGGTTGCAGACGCTGGCGGTGAAGGCCGGGAAGCTGTGCAGCGGCTCGCCGAAGGCGTCGAGCGACAGCGGCTGCACGTGGTACTCGAGGTTCGGCCATTCCAGCTCGGGCGAGCTGCGCGTGAAGGCGCCGAGCTGCGAGGGCGCCATGCTCATCGGGCCGCTGCGCTTGAACAGGTACTCCATGCCGATCTTCGCCTTGCCGTAGAGCGAGGAGGCCAGCACATTGAGGGTCGGCGCGTCCTTGATCTTGTAGACCGCGCGGATCTGCAGGTGGTCCTGCAGGTTGGCGCCGACGCCCGGCAGGTCGGCGACCACTTCGATGCCGTGCTGGCGCAGCAGCGCGGCCGGGCCGATGCCCGAGAGCTGCAGCAGCTGCGGCGAGCCGATGCTGCCGGCGCACAGCAGCACCTCGCGCGTGGCGTGCGCCGTGACCATCTCGTGGCCGTCCCAGACCTGCACGCCGGTGCAGCGCCGGCTGCCGTCGGCCTGGGTCTCGACGATCAGCTTCGTCACGTGGGCGTTGACCCACATCTCGAAGTTGGGCCGGCCGTAGCAGGTCGGCCGCAGGAAGGCCTTGGCCGTGTTCCAGCGCCAGCCGTCCTTCTGGTTGACCTGGAAGTAGCCCACGCCCTCGTTGCTGCCGCGGTTGAAGTCGCTGCTGTGCGGAATGCCGGCTTCCTGCGCCGCCTGCGCGAAGGCGTCGAGGATGTCCCAGCGCAGGCGCTGCTTCTCGACCCGCCACTCGCCGCCGGCGCCGTGCATCTCGTCGGCGCCGAGGTAGTAGTCCTCGTGCTGCCGGAAGGCGGGCAGCACGTTGTTCCAGCGCCAGGTGTCGTCGCCGGTGAGCGCGGCCCACTGCTCGTAGTCGCGCGACTGGCCGCGCATGTAGATCATGCCGTTGATGCTCGAGCAGCCGCCCAGCGTCTTGCCGCGCGGGTAGCGCAGCGTGCGGCCGTTCAGCCCGGCATCGGGCTCGGTGCTGTAGAGCCAGTCGGTGCGCGGATTGCCGATGCAGTAGAGGTAGCCCACCGGGATGTGGATCCAGTGGTAGTCGTCCTTGCGCCCGGCCTCGATCAGCAGGGTGCGCTGCTGCTTGCTGCGGGTCAGGCGGTTGCACATCAGTGCGCCGGCGGTGCCGCCGCCGATCACGATGTAGTCGAAAGTGGTGTCGCTCATTCGGGTCTTGCTTGTCTCTTGTCGTTATGGGAGAGCCGGCCACCGCCGGCGGGGGGCGCGGCCTACTTCGCGGTCGGCATCACGAACTCGGCCCCCTTGGGCGTGCTCTCCGGCCAGCGCTGCATGATCGACTTCTGCTTGGTGTAGAAGCGCACGCCTTCCTCGCCGTAGGCGTGCATGTCGCCGAACAGGCTCTTCTTCCAGCCGCCGAAGCCGTGCCAGGCCATCGGCACCGGGATCGGCACGTTGATGCCCACCATGCCGACCTGGATGCGCCGGCTGAACTCGCGCGCCACGTTGCCGTCGCGCGTGAAGCAGGACACGCCGTTGCCGAACTCGTGGGCGTTGATCAGGTCCACCGCTTCCTTGAGGTCGTGCACCCGCACGCAGGACAGCACCGGGCCGAAGATCTCTTCCTTGTAGATCCGCATCTCGGGCGTGACGTGGTCGAACAGCGTGCCGCCCATCCAGAAGCCCTCGCCGCAGCCTTCGCCGGCGGCGCTGGCGTCGAAGCCGCGGCCGTCCACCACCAGCTGGGCGCCTTCCTGCTCGCCCTGGGCGATGTAGCCCGTGATGCGCTCGTGCGCCGCACGGGTGACGATCGGGCCCATCTCGGCGGCCAGGTTGGTGCCGTTGAGCACCTTGAGCGTCTTCGCCCGCTCGGTCAGCAACGGCATCACGCGGTCGGCCACGTCGCCCACCAGCACCGCCACCGAGATCGCCATGCAGCGCTCGCCGGCCGAGCCGTAGCCGGAGCCGATCAGGGCGTCGACCGTCTGCTCGATGTCGGCGTCGGGCATCACGACCATGTGGTTCTTGGCGCCGCCCAGGGCCTGCACCCGCTTGCCGTGGCGCGCGCCCGTCTCGTAGATGTAGTTGGCGATCGGCGTCGAGCCCACGAAGCTGATGGCCTTGACGTCGGGATGCTCCAGCAGCGCGTCGACCGCCTCCTTGTCGCCCTGCACGACATTGAAGACGCCGTCGGGCAGGCCGGCCTCCTTGAGCAGCTCGGCCATGCGCAGCGAGGGGCTCGGGTCGGTCGGGCTGGGCTTGAGCACGAAGGTGTTGCCGGCGGCGATCGCCACCGGGAACATCCACATCGGCACCATCACCGGGAAATTGAAGGGCGTGATGCCGGCCACCACGCCGAGCGGCTGGCGCAGGGTCCAGTTGTCGATGCCGGTGGACACCTGGTCGGTGAAGTCGCCCTTGAGCAGCTGCGGGATGCCGCAGGCGAACTCGACGATGTCGATGCCGCGGGTGACCTCGCCCTGGGCGTCGGTGAAGACCTTGCCGTGCTCGGCGGTGATCAGGTGGGCCAGCTCGTCCTTGTGGCGGTTGAGCAGCTCGAGGAACTTGAACATCACGCGGGCGCGGCGGATCGGCGGCGTGTCGGCCCAGGCCGGGAAGGCGGCCTGGGCGGCGGCCACCGCGGCATCGACGTCGGCCCGGTTGGCCAGCGCGACGCTGCCGGTGGCGGCCCCGGTCGCCGGGTTGAAGACATCCTGGGTGCGCGCGGACCGGGGGGCCGCGATGCGGCCGCCGACGAAGTGGTGGATCGGGGTCTTGCTCATCTGCATGGCGTTCTCCTGCCGGCGCCGCCGGCGAGTGGGGGAAGGAAAAGGGGAATTCGGCGGCCATCGGGCCCAGCCTTCGATTGTGGCAAAGCGCCGGGGGTTGCGCGAAACGCCTACGCGCAGGGGCGGAAATCCGGAGTCGGGGCGTGGACGCACCCGGTTACGATGCTGCGTTCTTCAAGTTCGCTCTACGTCTGCCGCCCCCCATGCCGACCGATTCGCCGATGCCCGCCGAAGCGCAAGAAGCGCAGGGCGCGCAACCGCGCGTCGACGAACGCGAACAGGCGGGCGGGCGCTGGGCGGTCGCCAGCGGCCGGTGGACCGTGCTGGCGATGTCGTCGATGCCGGCCTGGACCACGCTGTCGGACAGCCTGAAAGGCGTGCCGGCGCAGCAGGGCCAAGCCTGGGACCTGCGGCCGATCGAGCAGCTCGACCACATCGGCGCCCAGCTGTTGTGGAACCACTGGGGCCAGGCCTGGCCGGCGCGGCTCGAAATGGATTCGCAGCACAAGGCGGTGCTGGACCAGGTCGCGCTCTACACCTGCAGCGCGCCGGTCGACCCCGGGGTGACGCTGGCCGAACGCTTCAGGCACTTCGCCCACAACGGGTCGCGCATGATGTTCGTGGCGCGTGATTTCCTCGGCCTCATCGGCCAGCTGGTGCTCGACGTCGGCAAGCTGCTGCGTGCGCCGCTGCGCGGCCCGTGGCGCGACTTCTCGGGCCAGATCTACCAGTTCGGCACCACGGCGCTGCCGATCACCGCGCTGGTCGGCCTGCTGATCGGCGTGGTGCTGGCCTACCTGACTTCGCAGCAGCTGCGCCAGTACGGTGCCGAGACCTTCATCGTCAACATCCTCGGGCTGTCGCTGATCCGCGAACTCGGCCCGGTGCTGGCGGCGGTGCTGATCGCCGGCCGCTCGGGCTCGGCCATCACGGCGCAGATCGGCGTCATGCGGGTCACCGAGGAACTCGACGCGATGCGCGTGATGGGCATCCCGCACGGTTTCCGGCTGGTGATGCCGCGGGTGCTGGCGCTGGCCATCACGATGCCCTTGATCAGCATGTGGACCTCGATGGCGGCGCTGTTCGGCGGCATGATCGCGGCCGACCTGGCGCTGGATATCTCGCCGGCCTACTTCCTGTCGGCGCTGCCGCGCGCGGTGCCGATGTCGAACCTGTACCTCGCCCTGTCCAAGTCGGCGGTGTTCGGCATCCTGATCGCGCTGATCGGCTGCTATTTCGGCATGAAGGTGAAGCCCAACACCGAGAGCCTGGGCCGCGGCACCACCTCGTCGGTGGTGACCTCGATCACGGTGGTGATCCTGGTCGACGCGCTGTTCGCCGTGCTGTTCAAGGGCGTGGGGTTGCGCTGATGACCTTTGTCATTCCTCCTGATGCCGAGCGCGTGGTCGAGATCCGCAAGCTGTGGACCGTCTTCAGGTCGCCCGACGGCGACCAGGTGGTGCATCGCGACCTCGACCTGACGATCGTGCGCGGCGAGGTGCTGTCGCTGGTCGGCGGCTCGGGCACCGGCAAGACCGTGCTGCTGCGCCAGATCCTCGGGCTCGAGCATCCGACGAAGGGCGAGGTCACCGTGCTCGGCCACCCGCCCACGCGGCTGAGCGCGATGGGCGCCGCCAATGTCGGCATGCTGTTCCAGCACGGAGCGCTGTTCTCGGCCTTCAGCGTGCTCGACAACATCGCCTTTCCGCTGCGCGAACTCAAGCTGCTGCCCGACGACCTCATCCGCGATGCCGCGCTGGTGAAGCTGCAGATGGTCGGCCTGAGTCCGCAGCAGGCCACCAAGAGCCCGTCCGACCTGTCGGGCGGCATGATCAAGCGGGTGGCGCTGGCGCGCGCGCTGATCATGGACCCGCCCCTGCTGCTGCTCGACGAGCCCACCGCCGGGCTGGACCCCGAGAGCGCCGACGGCTTCTGCGACCTGCTGCGCGGGCTGCACCGCGAACTCGGCCTCACGGTGGTGATGATCACGCACGACCTCGACACCCTGTTCGACCTCAGCAGCCGGATCGCCGTGCTGGCCGACCAGAAGGTGATCGTCTCCGGGACCACGCGCGACGTGATCGCCTATCCGCATCCGTTCATCCACGAGTACTTCCTCGGTGGCCGCGGCCAGCGCGCCATGGAAGCACTGCACGAAGGGGCGGCCAGCCGGCCGGCCCCGTTGTCTGAAAGGTAGCCGCCATGGAAAACAAGTCCCATGCCATCGCCGCCGGGGCCTTCGTGCTCGGCCTGGTCGCCGTGCTCGTCGCGCTGGTGGTCTGGCTCACGCGCGACGACACGGTGCGCAACGTGTACGAGCTGTCCACCCGCGACGCGGTCAGCGGCCTGCAGCCGCAGGCCATGGTGCGCTACCGCGGCATCGCCGTCGGCCGGGTCAGCTCGATCGACTTCGATCCGAAGGTCAAGGGCAACGTGCGGGTGCGCATCTCGGTCGACGAGCGGGTGCCGCTCACCACCTCGACCTTCGCGACCCTGAGCTACCAGGGCGTCACCGGGCTGGCCTTCATCGCGCTCGACGACAAGGGCGAATCGCAGGTCTCGCTGCAGCCCGACAACGCCAATCCGCCGCGCATCCCGCTCAAGCCCTCGCTGCTGGCCCAACTGCAGGACCGTGGCGAGGTCATCATCGGCCGCGTCGAAGAGGTCACCAAGAAGGTCAACCTGCTGCTCGGCGAAGACAACCAGCAGCGCATCGCCGACGCGCTCGAGAACATCGCGGCCGCCGCGACCAGCGCCAACCAGCTCACCAAGTCGCTCGACAACACGGTCAAGACCGGGCTGAACCCGGCGCTCAAGGCGCTGCCGCCGCTGGTCGACCGCACCCGCGACACCATGGTCGCGGTCAAGGGCGCGGCCGGCGACATCTCGCGGGTCGCCAACAATTTCAACGCGACAGCGACCCGCCTGAATGCCAAGGACGGCCCGATCGAGCGCCTCGGCGACGGCACCAAGGCCCTGGCGCAGGCCGTCGATTCGTTCAACAACGCCACCCTGCCGCGCGTGAACCGGGTCGCCGACGACACCTCGCGCGCGGTGCGCCGCCTCGGCCGCGCCGCCGACGGCATCAGCGACAACCCGCAATCGCTGCTGTTCGGCAACGGCGGCGTGGTGGCCGGTCCGGGCGAGCCCGGCTTTTCGGCGCCGGCGGCGTCCGCCCGTCCGTGAAGGTCCCTTCCATGACGTCCATGACCCTGAAGAACCCCCTGGCCGGCCTCTTGGCGGCGCTCTGCCTGGCCGGCTGCGGCGCGCTGCCCGACAAGCCCGCGCGCTCCGCGCTCTACGATTTCGGGCCCGGCCCGGCGGCACCGGCCGCGCCTGCGGCGAGCGCCGCCGGGCCGGCGCCGCGCGCGCTGCCGATGATCGCGCTGGCCGAGATCGACGCCAATTCGCGGCTCGACGGCACCCAGCTCCTGTACCGCCTGGGCTATGCCGACTCGAACGAACTGCGGCCCTACGGCCAGTCGCGCTGGAGCCAGCCGCCGGCGCAGTTGCTGCGCCAGCGCCTGCGCGAGGGGCTCTCGGCCGGCCACACGGTGCTCGGCCCCGAGGAGAGCGCCACCATCGCCCGCTCCGAGGGCCGCCTGCCCGACGCCCTGCGGGTGACGCTGGAGGAGTTCAGCCAGTACTTCGAATCGCCCGAGCGCAGCGTCGGCCTGGTCCGCGTCAGCGCCACCCTGACCCGCAACCAGCCGAGCGGCGACCGGGTGCTGGCCCAGCGCAGCTTCACCGCCCGCAAGCCGGCCCCGACCGCCGACGGTCCCGGCGGCGTCAAGGCGCTGGCCGCGGCCAGCGATGCGGTGGTGGCCGAGCTGGTGGCCTGGGTCGACCAGGCGCGCTGACACCCGCGCCGTCGGCGGCCGCATGCGAATCGGCGTGATCTCCGACACCCACGGGCTGCTGCGGCCCGAGGCGCTGGCCTTCCTGCAGGGATGCGACCGGATCGTGCACGGCGGCGACATCGGCGATCCGCACATCCTCGACGCCCTGGCGGCGATCGCGCCGCTGACCGCGGTCCGCGGCAACAACGACGGCGCCGCCTGGGCCGATGGCGTGCCGGAAACGGCGCTGCTGGAAGTGGGGGGGCTGCGGCTGTTCGCGATCCACGACCTGGCGCTGCTCCCCATCGATCCGGTGGCCGACCGCATCGACGTCGTGGTCAGCGGCCATTCGCACCGCCCGCTGGCGGCGCAGCGCGGACCGGTGCTGTACCTCAATCCTGGCAGCGCCGGCCCGCGCCGCTTCAAGCTGCCGATCTCGATCGCCGAGCTGCGGATCGAGGGCGGGAAGGCCGCGCCGCGGCTGGTCGCGCTGGGGAGCTAGTCAGGCGGCGCGGTGCAGCACGGGAAACAGGGTGCCCAGTCCATCGGCCATCACCTCGACCGCCAGCGCCGCGAGGATCAGCCCCATCAGCCGCGTCATCACGTTGATGCCGGTCTTGCCGAGCACCCGCGCGATCGGCTCGGCCAGCGAGAAGGTGACGCCGGTCGCCAGGCCGATCACCACGCCGTAGCCGACCAGGATCGCCAGCTCCCAGACATGCTGGGTGCGGTCGGCGAAGATCACCACCGTCGACATCGTGGCCGGACCGGTCAGCAGCGGGATGGTCAGCGGCACGACCGCGATCGAGGCGCCGAGCGAGGCCTTGACCTCGGTGGCGCGGATCTCGTCCTTGCTGGTCTTCGACTCCGCCGGCTCGGCGTTCAGCATCGACAGCGAGCTGATCAGGAGCAGCATGCCGCCGCCGACCTGGAAGCTGGCGATTGAGATGCCGAAGAACGACAGCAGCTGCAGCCCCAGCAGCGCGCTGACCGCGATCACGACGAAGGCGCTGAAGGCCGACACCCAGGCGGTGCGCTTGCGCTGCAGGTCGGTGCAGCCCTGCGTGTAGTGGATGAAGAAAGGCACGATCGCCAGCGGGTTCACGATGGCCAGCAGCGTGATCAGCGGCTTGATCATGTCCATCGCAGGCGTGGCCATCAGCGGCCGCCCGTGACGTCGAGAAAGGTTCCGGTCACATAGCTGGCCTCGGCCGACAGCAGCCAGACGATGCCGCTGGCCACCTCGTCGGCGCTGCCGGTGCGCTTCATCGGCACGGTGGCGGCGAGCTGGAAGGCGCGGTCGGGCAGGCCGCCGGAGGCATGGATCTCGGTGTCGATCAGGCCCGGGCGCACCGCGTTGACGCGAATGCCCTCGTCGGCCACCTCCTTGGCCAGCCCGACCGTGAAGCTCTCGATCGCCCCCTTGCTGGCGGCGTAGTCCACGTACTGCCCGGGCGAGCCGAGCCGGGCGGCCGCGCTCGAGAGGTTGACGATCGCGCCGCCGCTGCCGCCGTGCCGGGTGCTCATGCGCCGCACCGCCTCGCGGGCGCAGACGAAGCTGCCGATCACGTTGATGCGCAGCATGCGCTCGAGCCGCGCCACCGTCATCTGGTCGACCCGGGCCTGCATGTCGACCACGCCGGCGTTGTTGACCAGCGCCGTCAGGCGGCCCAGCTTGGCGTCGACCTTCTCGAACATCGCCATCACCTGGGCCTCGTCGCCGACATCGGCCTGGACCGTGATCGCGCTGCCGCCGGCGGCGCGGATGCTGCGCACCACCTCGTCCGCGGCCAGCGAGTTGCTGGCATAGTTGACCGCCACCGCCCAGCCGCGGCGCGCGGCCTGCAGCGCGGTCGCCGCGCCGATGCCCCGGCTGGCGCCGGTGATCAGGAGTACCTGGTCCAAAACCCACCTCCTGCACGGAAGCCGTGCGTCAGTTAAAACCGTCTGCGTCGGATTACATCATCGAGGAGACGCTCTTGAGCCGCACCATCGACTACTACTTCACGCCGCACAGCCCCTGGACCTACCTCGGACATGCGCGCTTCGCTGCCATCGCCAAGGCCGCCGGCGCCGCCGTGCGCGTCCGGCCGATCGATTTCGGCTCCGTGTTCCCGGTCTCGGGCGGCCTGCCGCTCGGCAAGCGGGCGCCGCAGCGGCAGGCCTACCGGCTGGTCGACCTGGCGCGCTTCTCGAAGCACCTCGACATCGAGCTCAACCCCAAGCCCAAGTTCTTCCCGGTGGCCAGTGACGACGCCGCCCGCCTGATCATCGCCACCGACCTGCACGACGGCACCGAACAGGCCATGGCGCTGTGCGGCGCGGTGTTCGCCGCGGTCTGGGTCCAGGAGCGCAACATCGCAGACCCGAAAGTGCTGGAGGCACTGGCGGCAGAATGCGGGCTCGACGCCCGCCGGGTCGACCAGGCGCAGAGCCAGGCGGTGCAGGAGCGCTACGAGGACTACACCCAGCAGGCCATCGACTGCAAGGTCTTCGGCGCCCCCAGCTACGTCATCGACGGCGAGATCTTCTGGGGCCAGGACCGGCTCGATTTCGTCGAACGCGCATTGAAACAACAACCTGCCACGCAAGGAGCATGACCATGGGTCAATTCATCGATCTCACCGCCAAAGACGGCTTCACCTTTCCCGCCTACGTCGCCGAGCCGGCGGGCAAGCCCAAGGGCGCGGTGGTGGTCGTCCAGGAGATCTTCGGCGTCAATTCGCACATCCGCTCGGTGGCCGACGGCTACGCCGCCGAGGGCTACCTGGCGGTCGCGCCCGCCACCTTCCACCGCGTGAAGCAGGACGTCGAGCTGGGCTACACCGAGGACGACATGAAGAACGGCTTCGGCCTCAAGACCGCGGTCGAGGCGCTGCCGGCGCCGGGCGTGCTGCAGGACCTCCAGGCCGCGGTCGACTACGCATCGAAGGCCGGCAAGGTCGGCATCGTCGGCTACTGCTGGGGCGGGCTGCTGACCTGGCGCGCGGCGGCCGAGGTGTCGGGCCTGTCGGCGGCGGCACCCTACTACGGCGGCGGCATGACCAGCCCGGAGGAAACGGCGCGCCAGCCCAAGGTGCCGGTGCTGGCCCATTTCGGCAACAACGACCATTGGATTCCGCTCGACACCGTCGACGCCTTCAAGAAGGCCCATCCGGAGGTCGAGGTCCATGTCTACGAATGCGGCCATGGCTTCAACTGCGACCAACGTGGTTCCTACGATGCGGCGGCTGCCAAGCTCGCCCGCGAGCGCACGCTGGCCTTCTTCGCCAAGCACCTCGGCTGAGCGGCGCGCGGGCCGTGGCCGGCAGACGTCTTCGCTGCGCGCCGTTCGCCCTGGCGGCGGCGCTGCTGGCACCCTGGGCCGGGGCGGCCGACTACGCCGGCCCGCTGTTCGACACCCACCTGCACTACAACCAGGAAGCCTGGGACGGCCACGCCGGCCCCTATCCGCCGGCCGAGGCGCTGGCCCGGATGCAGCGCAACGGGGTCCGGGCGATCGTCGCCAACTCGCGCCCCAATGCCGGCACCCAGACGCTCGCGGCCGCCCGCGAGACCCGCGCTGCCGGCGTGACGGTGGTGCCCTTCGTGCGGCTCTACCGCAACCGCGACGACTACGACAACTGGTTCCGCGACGACAGCATCTACGAGATGGTGCAGGCCGAACTGGCCCGTGGCACGGCGAGCGGACCCTACAAGGGGCTGGGCGAGTTCCATCTCTATGACAGCGCCAACGCGAACGGGCCGGTGGCCCGCAAGCTGATCGCGCTGGCCGAGCAGCGGCAGCTGGCGGTGCTGGCGCATGTGGACGACGTGGCGATCGACCTGCTGATGGCCAACGCGCCGTCCCGGGGCCGGTCGCTGCGGCTGATCTGGGCCCACACCGGCATCGGCGGGCCGCCGGTCGCGCGCGTCCAGGCGCTGCTCGAGCGCTATCCGCTGCTGATGGGCGAGCTGTCGTACCGGCCGGGCCTCACCTGCGACGGCGGCACGCTGTGCCCCGAGTGGCGGGCGCTGATCCTGAAGTACCCGGAGCGCTTCCTGGTCGGTTCCGACACCTGGGTCAACCAGCGCTGGAGCGCCTACGACGAGCTCATGCGCGGCTACCGCACCTGGCTCGGCGACCTGCCGCCCGAAGTCGCGCAGCGCATCGCCTGGGGCAATGCGGCGGCGCTGTTCGGCGTCAGGTGACCGGCTCCGGGTCCCGCACCCGCGCCTCGAGGAAATCCAGCAGCGCCCGCAGTGCGGCGCTGTTGTGGCGGCGCTGCGAATAGGCCGCGTACAGCCAGAGATCGCGCGGCATGAAATCCTTCAGCACCGGCACCAGGGCGCCGCGCTCGATGTGCGACTGCGCCATCATGACCGGCACGCAGATCGCGCCGAGCCCGGCCAGCGCGACGCCGATCAGCGGCGCGGCGTCGTTGGCGTCCATCCGGCTGGTCACCGGCACGCTGTAGGGCTGGCCGTCGACCTCGAACGGCAGCTGCGGCCCGCCAGCCGCCAGCGAGTAGGTCAGGACATCGTGCCGGCGCATGTCGTCGGGCTTCTTCGGCATGCCGCGGCGGGCCCAGTAGCCTGGCGTCGCGCACAGCGCCAGGTCCATCTGGCGCAGCCGGCGGACGATCACGTTCTCGTCGCGGATGCGGCCCAGCCGCAGGGCGACGTCGACGCCTTCCTCGACCAGGTCGATCACCCGGTTGCTCAGGTGCAGGCTCACGTGGACGTCGGGGTAGGTGACCATGAACTCGCCGATCAGCCCCGAGAAGCTGCTGCTGCCCAGCCCGTGCGGCGCCGTCACCCGCAGCCGGCCGCGTGGGTGGCCGGCGTGGCCCTGCAATTCGGATTCGGTGCGCTCGATCATCTCGAGCAGGGGCTTGCTGCGCTCGAGCAGCAGGTGGCCGGCATCGGTCAGGCTGACCGAGCGCGTCGAGCGATTCAGCAGCCGGACGCCGAAGCGGGTTTCCAGCTGTGCCACGTACTTGCTGGCGTTGGCCTTCGACATCCCGAGCGACGTGGCGGCGCGCGAGAAGCTGCCGCGCAGGGCGACCTCACGAAAGGTTTTGAGCAGTTCCAGACCGTCCATGGCACTCCATTGTTTCGATTTGATGAACACCTTGATTCAAAATCATAGGGTTTCTACCTATAAAGACGAGGCAAACTCTATCCCATTGAGCCCAGGCTCCCCTCACCCCACAAAAGACATCGAAATGAAGAACTCGAAGATCATCGCCGCCGCCGCCCTGTCGATCCTGGCCGCCGCCGCTGCCCAGGCCGAAACCTACCAAGGCGTGCAAGCCCCGGTGTCGTCCAACAGCCGCGCCGAGGTGAATGCCCAGGCCATGGTCGCTGCGCGCAGCGAAAACCCGTACGCCGACGGCGTGTCTTCGCGCGTCGCCCCGGCGCTCACCGCATCGGCCGACCGCGCCGCGATCCGCTCGCAAGCCGTCGCCACCGCGCACGAGCCGAACCAGAACCTGGACCGCAAGGCCTTCGTGAACAGCGTGGTGCCGTCGCAATACAGCATCACCCGTTCGGTGACGCAGCAAGCCGGTCTCTGATCCGCGGTGTTGCCCCCGGGCCGGCCGCGCGAAAGCGCAGGCCGGCCTTTTCCATAAGGGCTGTGGGAACCGTCATTGTTTCGAATAGGGAAACTCCGTGTCTCTTTTCTTGGTGTTTTCCCCTAGGGATTCCGCTCGACACTTGCTCGCACAGGCCAGCGACAGCGAGCCTGGTTTGAATCCAACTCCGACGAACTCCAAGGAAACGAAATGAAGACCTCCCGCCTCCTCGCCGCTGCCGCCCTGTCCCTCCTCGCTGCCGCCGGCGCCCATGCCGAAGCCTACCAAGGCGTGCACACCGGTGCCTCGGCCAAGAGCCGCGACGAAGTCAGCGCCGAAGCCGCTCGCACTGCAGCCGCTCCGAACCAGAACGTGGTGCGCGGCTCGCGCGGCGCCGAGGCCTTCACCTCGGTCGCCAACCCTGAAGCCGTGCGCGCCCAGGCCGTTGCCACCGCCAATGCGCCCGACCAGAACGTGGTCGGCGGTTCGCGCGTCAACAGCCGCGTGATCTCGACCATGAACAAGTCGGCCGAGCCGCGCGTTCAAGCCGGGAAGTAAGTTCTCCCCCAGGTTGGCTCACTGCGTGTGGCCGCCCACCCCCTCGCCGGGGGCAACACCAGCGGCCCGGCGGAGCCGGTTCCGCGGTGTTTCACGAACAAAGCCCGGGCTTCGCCGGGCTTTCTTCTTTTTTAGCGGTCGTTTTCTATCGGGTGCGGGCCAGGTAGCGCTTGCGCCAGAAGATCAGGACCAGCGCGATCGCGATCACGCCCATCGACCCCATCGCGATCCAGAAGCCGTCGGCCTTGTGCACCAGGGGGATGAACTCGAAGTTCATGCCGAAGATGCCGGCGATCAGGTTGAGCGGCAGGAAGACGGCGGTCAGCACGGTCAGCACCCGCATGATGTCGTTGGCCCGGTGGCCCTGGACGCTGAAATGCATCTGGACCGCGGTCTCGGCGTTCTGCTCGAGGCGCCGCACGTGGTGCACCACCCGCTCGATGTGCTCGAGCACGTCGCGGCTGCGCACCATGATCAACTCGCGCTCGCGTTGCTCGCCGGCGCCGGTGGGCGCCGGCAGGGTCTCGAGCGCGTCGGTCCAGTCCTGGATCGCCGCGCGCTGGTCTTCGCAGATCTCGTCGAGGTGGTAGAGCGACTGGCGTGAATCCATCAGCGCGCTCCAGTTGGTGAAGCGGCTGTGCGGGTCGATCAGTTCGGCCTGCCAGTGGTCGAGCTGGCGGGTCAGTTCGCGCCGCAGGTCGAGGTAGGCGTCGACGATCTGGTTGATCACCCGCAGCATCAGGTCGGCCGGCCCGGTGGGGATGCGCGCCGAGACGGCGCGTACGTCCAGCGCCGGGACCGCGCCGCGGCCGTCCGGCGCGGCCGCCGCCAGCAGCTTGGCGGCGAAGGTGTCGCGCACGGTGCCGTCCTCGGGATGCACCGACAGCAGCACCCGGTCGAACACCGCGAAGCCCACCGGCCGGGTGTCGACCCGGCGCAGCACCGGCGGTCCGCCCCGCAGGTCGGCCTTGGGCACCGGCTCCTTGCCGTTGGAAGCCGCCAGCCGGCGGAACACCAGCAGGTCGTACTGCGAGGTGTAGTCGTAGCGCGAGGGCAGTTGGTCGTTCAGCAGGTCGCTCACGTGCAGGTCGAGCAGCAGGGTGCCGCACAGCGACTGCAGCACCTCCTGCACCTGCGGCAGCGAGGCCCGGAACTCCGCCCGCGTCAGCGACAGCCACAGGTAGCCCCGCTCGCAGGCGCCGGGCGCGGCCATCGGGGCCAGGGCGTCGTGCTCGGTGACCTGGGTGCCGTCGATCTTGAAGATGCGCATGGAGATTGCCGATTTCCTCGTCAGTTGAGGACAGAGCAAAAAACTGCTGCGCAGTTTTCCTGGTCTGTCCCGCAAGACCTCAAGAATGCTGTTTGAGCAATCTGGCAGCGTCGAGCGCGAAATAGGTCAGGACCCCGTCGGCGCCGGCGCGCTTGAAGGCCAGCAGGCTTTCGAGCATCACCGCGTCATGGTCCAGCCAGCCGTTCTGCGCCGCGGCCTTCAGCATCGCGTATTCGCCGCTGACCTGGTAGGCGAAGGTCGGCACGCGGAATTCGTCCTTCACCCGGCGCACGATGTCCAGGTAGGGCATGCCGGGCTTCACCATCACCATGTCGGCGCCCTCGGCGATGTCGATCGCGACCTCGCGCAGCGCCTCGTCGCTGTTGCCCGGGTCCATCTGGTAGACCTTCTTGTTGCTCTTGCCGAGGTTGGCGGCCGAGCCGACGGCATCGCGGAACGGGCCGTAGAAGGCGCTCGCGAACTTGGCGCTGTAGGCCATGATGCGCGTGTGGACGTCGCCGCGCGCCTCGAGCGCGGTGCGGATCGCCCCGATCCGGCCGTCCATCATGTCGCTCGGCGCCACGATGTCGACGCCGGCGCGCGATTGCGCGAGCGCCTGCCGGACCAGCACCTCGACGGTCGGGTCGTTGAGGATGTAGCCGTTGTCGTCGAGCAGGCCGTCCTGGCCGTGGCTGGTGTAGGGGTCCAGCGCCACGTCGGTCATCACCCCCAGTTCCGGAAAGCGCGACTTGAGCGCGGCCACGACGCGCGGAATCAGGCCATCGGGATTGAAGGCTTCGTCGCCGGCCGGCGTCTTGAGGCGGGCATCGATCACCGGGAACAGGGCCATCACCGGGATGCCGAGCGCCACGCACTGCTCGGCGACCGGCAGCAGCAGGTCGAGGCTCAGGCGCTCGACGCCCGGCATCGAGGCGACCGCGTCGCGCCGCTTGTCCCCCTCCTGGACGAAGACCGGGTAGATCAGGTCATGGGAAGAGAGCGAATGCTCACGCACCAGATTGCGCGTGAACGCGTCCCGGCGCAGGCGGCGGGGGCGACCCGCGGGGAAGGGGGCAAGAAGGGTCATGGCGAAAATTGTGCCCCAAGCGCGCGCCGCGGCCGGAAGAGGGCGCGTTGGCGGGGGCCGCTGTCTGTTTCTGTTTATAACCAGTCAATAACGAGCCTGTTTGTACTAAGGCTTTCAGCCATAAGTTCAAAAAAATGGCAATCCTTGCTTGATAGGTTGTTTTGCCTTTGTTAAATTCTGTCTTGGGCGGCTTGCTGCCCCCCGCTTTTCCTCCCTGAGCGGGTGCCTTGATGTGTGACAGCAAAAGGGCTTCCCAAGCCCGACGTTTTGACGTCGGGCTTTTTTTTGCGCGTCCGCCTGCGGAGGGCCGCGGCCACGCGGCGAAACGCGACCACTAAACTGCCGCCATGCTCTGGGTCAAATCGCTGCACATCGTCTTCATCGCCAGCTGGTTCGCCGGCCTGTTCTACCTGCCGCGGATCTTCGTCAACTTGGCGCTGGTGGCGCCCGAATCGGTCGCCGAGCGCAGCCGGCTGCTGCTGATGGCGCGCAAGTTGTTCCGCTTCACCACCTTGCTGGCGTTGCCGGCGCTCGGGTTCGGCCTCTGGCTGTGGCTCGGCTACGGCATCGGGCGCGGACCGGGCAACGGCTGGATGCATGCCAAGCTGGCCCTGGTGGTGGTGGTGCTGGGCTACCACCACGGCTGCGGCGTGTTGCTGCGCCGCTTCGTCGCCGGCACCGACCGCCGCAGCCACCGCTTCTACCGCTGGTTCAACGAGCTGCCGGTGCTGCTGCTGCTGGGGATCGTGATCCTGGTGGTCGTCAAGCCGTTCTGAGTTCGGTGGCCACCCCGCACAAGTCCGTTGCCTTGCCCCTGGCGCTCGCCTATGCGGCGCTGATCGTCTACGCTAGCCTCTACCCCTTCTCCGACTGGCGCGACCAGGGCATCGGGCCCTGGGCCTACCTGGCGGCGCCCTGGCCCAAGTACTGGACCGCCTTCGACTTCGGCATCAACGTCGTCGGCTACATGCCGCTGGGCTTCCTGGCCGCGATCGCGGTGATCCGCAACCGGCCGGGCACCGGCGCCGTGGGTGCGGTGCTGCGGGCCACCGCGGTCGGGGCGGCGATCTCGTTCGCCATGGAAACGCTGCAGAGCTACCTGCCGGCGCGCATTCCGTCCAATGTCGACCTCGGGCTCAACATCGCCGGCGCTCTGGCCGGTGCGGTGACGGCGGCGGCGCTCGAGCGCTTCGGCGCCGTGGCGCACTGGCATCGGACCCGCTCCAACTGGTTCGTCGAGGATTCGCGCGGCGGCCTGGTGCTGCTGGCACTGTGGCCGGTCGCGCTGCTGTTTCCGGCCGCGGTCAGCTTCGGCCTGGGCCAGGTGTTCGAGCGGCTCGAGGCCGCCATCGCCGACTGGCTGGTCGACACGCCCTTCATCGAGTGGATGCCGGTGCGCCAGTTCGAGCTCGAGCCGCTGGTGCCGGGGGTCGAGCTGCTGTGCGTGATGCTGGGCGCGCTGGTGCCCTGCCTGCTCGGCTTCCTGATCACGCGCTCGGTCGCCCGGCGGGCGATCCTGCTGCCCTCGATCCTGCTGGCCGGGGTGGCGGCCTCGGCGCTGTCGGCGTCCCTGAGCTACGGGCCCCCGCACGCCTGGGCCTGGCTGAGCCTGCCGGTCCAGGTCGGGATCGCGGCAGCCCTGATCGTCGGCGTGCTGCTGCTCGGCGCGCCGCGCCGGCTTTGCGCGGCCCTGCTGCTGATCGCGCTGGTGGTGCACCTGAGCCTGCTGAACCAGGCGCCCGAGAGCGCCTATTTCGCCCAGACGCTGGCGACCTGGGAGCAGGGGCGCTTCATCCGCTTCCACGGGCTGGCGCAGTGGGTGGGATGGCTCTGGCCGTTTGCAACCCTCGCTTACGTGCTGGCTGTTCTCTCGCGCCGCGCACCGGGGGCGCCGGCTCCATAGAATCGAGCGATGTCGAGTTCCAGCACTCCCCCGCCGGCGGGTTACTACGGCCGCCACATCTTCTTCTGCCTGAACGAACGCAAGGGCGGCGAGGACTCCTGCTCCAAGCACGAGGCGCAGGCCGGTTTCGACCGCTGCAAGTCGCGCGTCAAGGAGGCCGGCCTGGCCGGGCCGGGCAAGGTCCGGGTCAACAAGGCCGGCTGCCTGGACCGCTGCGCGGGCGGCCCGGTCGCGGTGGTCTATCCGGAGGCGGTCTGGTACACCTTCTTCGATGCCGACGACATCGACGAGATCGTCGAGTCGCACCTGAAGAACGGCCAAGTGGTCGAGCGGCTGCTGCTCGCGCCCGACGTCGGGCGCTGAGGGGCGGTCGGGCATGAATTCGCAGACCGAGAAGCTCCGCATCCAGGGCGCCGCCGGCGCCATCGAGGTGCTGCGCGACCGTGCCGCCGACGGTACGCCGGCGCTGGGGGTGGCGGTGATCGCCCATCCCCATCCGCTGTTCGGCGGCACCATGGACAACAAGGTCGTCCAGACCCTGGCGCGCGCCTTCGTCGGCTGCGGCTGGACCGCGGTGCGCTTCAATTTCCGCGGCGTCGGCGCCAGCGAGGGCGTGCACGACGAAGGGCGCGGCGAATGCGAGGACATGCGCGAGGTGGTCGCGCAGCTGGCGCCCGAGGGGCCGCTGGCGATCGCCGGCTTTTCCTTCGGCGCCTTCGTCGCCAGCTGCACCATCGACCGGCTCTGGGCGGCGCGCGAGATCCGCCAGGTGGTGCTGGTCGGAACGGCGGCCTCCCGCTTCGCGGTGGCGAGCTTGCCGCCCGCGGCCCACGAGCGCGCGCTGGTGGTGCACGGCGAGCAGGACGACACGGTGCCGCTGGCCGCCGTCATGGACTGGGCGCGGCCGCAGTCACTTCCTGTCACAGTCGTTCCCGGGGGCGGCCATTTCTTTCACGGACAATTGCCGCTGCTCAAGAATCTGGTCGTCCGCCACCTGCGCGCGGGCTAGCCGCACCCCCATGAATCGTTTCGTCGAAGCGCTGCGCGCGTTCGCAGTGGCCGCTGCCGCATTTTTGTCTCTTGCCGCCGGGGCCCAGGTGCCGACGCCGCCCGAGGTGGCGGCCCGCAGCTTCCTGCTGATCGATGTCACGGCCAACCAGACGCTGGCCCAGAAAGACATCGACGCCGCCGTCGAGCCGGCGTCGCTGACCAAGCTGATGTCGGCCTATCTGGTCTTCGATGCGCTGCGGGCCAGGAAGATCACCCTGACGCAGACCCTGCCGGTCAGCGTGCGGGCCTGGAAGATGCCCGGCGCGCGGATGTTCATCGACCCGAAGATGCAGGTTCCGGTCGAGGACCTGATCAAGGGCCTGATCGTGCAGTCGGGCAACGACGCCACGGTGGCGCTGGCCGAAGGCGTGGGCGGCACGGTGGAGCACTTCGTCGAACTCATGAACGAGCAGGCCAAGGCCCTCGGCATGAAGAACACGAGCTACAAGAACCCCGAAGGCCTGGCCGAGCCCGGCCACGCCACCACCGCGCGCGACCTGGGCATCCTGGCGACCCGCCTGATGCGCGACTTCCCCGAGTACCTGCACTACTACGCGATCAAGAAGTACCGCTTCCCGGGCACGCCCTCGACCAACGAGACCAACCGCAATCTGCTGCTGTTCCGCGACCCGACCGTCGACGGCCTCAAGACCGGCCACACCCAGGCCGCCGGCTACGGCATGGTCGTCACCGCCAAGCGCGATTTCCCGAACCTGACGGGCGGCCGCCGCCTGCTGTCGATCGTGCTGGGCACGGCCAGCGAGAACGCGCGCGCCAACGAGTCGCAGAAGCTGCTGAACTGGGGGTACACGGCTTTCGACGCGGTCCGCCTGTTCGACGCCAACCAGGCGGTGGCGACGCCCCCGGTCTGGAAAGGCAACGAAAACACCGTCAAGCTGGGCCGCCCCGACGCCATCGTGGTCGCCGTCCCGGCCGGCGCGGCCGCCAAGATCAAGACCCAGGTGGTCCGGCCCGACCCGCTGGTCGCGCCTTTCACCAAGTTCCAGCCGATCGGCATGCTGAAGGTCACGCTGGGCGACGAGCCGGTGGCCGAGGTGCCGCTGGTGGCGCTCGACGCCGTGCAGCAAGCCGGTGTCCTGGGCCGGGCCTGGGACGCCGTGCGCCTCTGGATCAAGTAGCCACGGCCGCGACGCGGCCCGGGGTGGGCAAGCGCCCGGGCCAGTGCTATACTCGCGGGCTTTTCGGAAATTCCGAAGGGATTCACGTTTTCGGCCAACTTCTGGTCGTTCCCCCGTCCGGGCCGGTTCACGCCTAGGGCCTTCGGGGGCAGTTTTGGGACTTATTTCATTCATGCCAACCATCAATCAACTGGTGCGTCAGGGTCGGACGGTCGAAAAGATCAATTCGAAGAGCCCTGCCATGCAGAACTCGCCGCAACGTCGCGGTGTCTGCACCCGGGTCTACACCACGACCCCGAAAAAGCCGAACTCGGCGCTGCGTAAGGTCGCCAAGGTGCGCCTGACCAACGGCTTCGAAGTCATTTCCTACATCGGCGGCGAAGGCCACAACCTGCAGGAACACAGCGTCGTGCTGGTTCGCGGCGGTCGTGTCAAGGACTTGCCCGGTGTTCGCTACCACATCGTGCGCGGTTCGCTCGACTTGCAAGGCGTGAAAGACCGCAAGCAGTCGCGTTCCAAGTACGGCGCGAAGCGCCCGAAGAAGGCCTAAGGCTTTCTGTATTCCATTCAGCGGTGTTCGGGTGCCCTGGCCGGCGCATCGAACGAAGTGACCCGATATTGGGTCGAGTAAGTGAGAGTTCTTGTTGGCTCTCGCGGTGTCTGAAAAGGCGCCAACTGAAGCAAAGAGGTTAGTAACATGCCACGTCGTCGCGAAGTCCCCAAACGTGAAATCCTGCCGGATCCCAAGTACGGCAATGTCGAGCTGTCGAAGTTCATGAACGTGATCATGGAAGGCGGCAAGAAGGCGATCGCCGAGCGCATCATCTACGGTGCGCTCGACCAGATCGAGAAGAAGAACCCGGGCAAGGACCCGCTGGAAGCCTTCACCATCGCCATCAACAACGTGAAGCCGATGGTCGAAGTGAAGTCGCGCCGCGTCGGCGGTGCGAACTACCAGGTGCCGGTCGAAGTCCGCCCGGTCCGTCGTCTGGCGCTGTCGATGCGCTGGATCAAGGAAGCCGCCCGCAAGCGCGGCGAAAAGTCGATGGCCCTGCGTCTGGCCAACGAACTCATGGAAGCCACGGAAGGTCGTGGCGGCGCCATGAAGAAGCGCGACGAAGTGCACCGCATGGCCGAGGCCAACAAGGCCTTCAGCCACTTCCGCTTCTAAGAGTCGTTCCCCCCAAATCAGACAGGCTGGAAGCCCGACCCACCGAGAGCGGTGGGCGGGCTTTCATCCGTTAACGGAGTAAATTTCATGGCACGCAAGACCCCCATCGAGCGCTACCGCAACATCGGTATCTCGGCGCACATCGACGCCGGCAAAACGACCACCACCGAACGCATCCTGTTCTACACCGGCGTGACCCACAAGCTGGGCGAGGTGCATGACGGCGCCGCCACCACCGACTGGATGGAGCAGGAACAAGAGCGCGGCATCACGATCACCTCGGCGGCCGTGACCTGCTTCTGGAAGGGCATGGACCACTCGATGCCCGAGCACCGCATCAACATCATCGACACCCCGGGCCACGTGGACTTCACGATCGAAGTCGAGCGCTCGATGCGCGTGCTCGACGGTGCCGTGATGGTGTACGACTCGGTCGGCGGCGTGCAGCCCCAGTCCGAAACCGTCTGGCGCCAGGCCAACAAGTACCAGGTGCCCCGCCTCGCGTTCGTCAACAAGATGGACCGCATCGGCGCCAACTTCTTCCGCGTGCGCCAGATGATGGTCGACCGCCTGAAGGCCAACCCCGTGCCGATCGTGATTCCGATCGGTGCCGAAGACAAGTTCCAGGGCGTGGTCGACCTTCGCAAGATGAAGGCCATCTACTGGGATGAAGCCTCGCAAGGCATGAAGTTCGACTACCGCGAGATTCCGGCCGAGCTGCTCGAGTCCGCCAAGGAATGGCGCGAGAAGATGGTCGAGAGCGCCGCCGAAGCGTCGGAAGAGCTCATGAACAAGTACCTCGAAGAGGGCGACCTCTCCGAAGCCGAGATCACGCTCGGCCTGCGCACCCGCACCATCGCCGGCGAGATCCAGCCGATGATGTGCGGCAGCGCGTTCAAGAACAAGGGCGTGCAGCGCATGCTCGACGCCGTGATCGAACTGATGCCCTCGCCGATGGACATCCCGCCGGTCGAAGGCACCGACGACGACGAGAAGGAAACCAGCCGCAAGCCCGCCGACGAGGAAAAGTTCTCGGCGCTGGCCTTCAAGCTGATGACCGACCCGTATGTCGGCCAGCTGACCTTCGTGCGCGTCTACTCGGGCGTGCTGAGCAAGGGCGACACCGTCTACAACCCGGTCAAGGGCAAGAAGGAACGCATCGGCCGTATCGTGCAGATGCACGCCAACGAACGCCTCGAAATCGACGAAATCCGCGCCGGCGACATCGCCGCCTGCGTGGGCCTGAAGGACGTCACGACCGGCGAAACGCTGTGCGACCCGGACGCCATCATCACGCTCGAGCGCATGGAGTTCCCGGAGCCCGTGATCTCGCAGGCCGTCGAGCCGAAGACCAAGGCCGACCAGGAAAAGATGGGCATCGCGCTGCAGCGCCTGGCCTCCGAAGATCCGTCGTTCCGCGTGCGTTCCGACGAAGAATCCGGCCAGACCATCATCTCCGGCATGGGCGAGCTTCACCTCGAAATCATCGTCGACCGCATGAAGCGCGAGTTCGGCGTCGAAGCCAACGTCGGCAAGCCGCAGGTGGCCTACCGCGAAACCATCCGCAAGACGGTCGAAGATGCCGAAGGCAAGTTCGTGCGCCAGTCGGGCGGCAAGGGCCAGTACGGCCACGTGGTGCTCAAGCTCGAGCCGAACGAAGCCGGCAAGGGCTTCGAGTTCGTCGACGCGATCAAGGGCGGCGTGGTGCCGCGCGAGTACATCCCGGCGGTGGAAAAGGGCGTGATCGAAGCGCTGACGCAAGGCGTCTTGGCCGGCTACCCGGTCGTCGACGTCAAGGTCACCTTGCACTTCGGTTCGTACCACGACGTGGACTCGAACGAAATGGCGTTCAAGATGGCCGCGATCTTCGGTTTCAAGGAAGGCGCCCGCAAGGCTTCGCCGGTGATCCTCGAGCCGATGATGGCCGTGGAAGTCGAAACGCCCGAAGACTACGCCGGCAACGTGATGGGCGACCTCTCGTCGCGTCGCGGCATGGTGCAGGGCATGGACGACATGATCGGCGGCGGCAAGCTCATCAAGGCTGAAGTCCCGCTGTCGGAAATGTTCGGCTACTCGACCACGCTGCGCTCGGCCACGCAAGGCCGCGCCACGTACACGATGGAATTCAAGCACTACTCCGAAGCACCGCGCAACGTGGCCGAAGCCATCGTGGCCTCGCGCTCGAAGTAAGACATCAGGGGCTTGGGCCCCGCCGTCTGCGATCCTGTGCCTTCCGCTGCCCGTGGCGGAAGAACCAGCAACAGGGTGCAGACGTTAAACCTCACACGGGCCATGCTCTTTCAAGGATAGAAAATGGCAAAAGGAAAATTCACCCGCACGAAGCCGCACGTCAACGTGGGCACGATCGGTCACGTGGACCATGGCAAGACGACGCTGACGGCGGCGATCGCCACCGTGC
>NZ_JASZYS010000001.1 GCF_030316845.1 Variovorax davisae | reverse complement strand
TGGGCTTCGAGCGCGATGCGCTGCACCGGGAGACCGCGCGCATCCAGGGCAACGGATTGACGCAGCACAGCGTCTATGACCCGGCCGGACGACTGAAGCTGCAGCGCTATGGGGCCACGCCCATCACCGGCAAGGGTGAAGCGGGAACCGCACCCCCGGCCAACCTGCGCGGCATCACACGCGAGTACGCCTACGACCCAAGCGGCCAACTGCAGACGATCAACGACGCCCGGCGTGGAATGCTGGCCTACAAGTACGACGCGGTGGGGCGTCTGATCGAGGCGCGCAACGGCCTGGGTCTGGAGAGCTTCGAGTTCGACCCCGCGGGCAACCTGCTGGGCGAGCCGCAGCGCGTGGCCCAGGACCTGGCGAAGGCGCAAGCCCAGGCACAGGAGTGGGGGCTGCTGCGCACCGTGCCCACACCGACCTCCTCGCTGCTGGACAACCTGCTGCGCAAGCTTGGCGACGCCAGCGTCACGCACGACGAGCGCGGCCAGTGGGTCCGGGTCGACCACCCGAGCGAGCCCAGCCAGATCTTCGAGTGGGATGGCTTCGGACGCCTGCGGCGCTTCGAGACCCTGCACGACTCCGAGATGCGCTACTTCTACGACCCGCTGGGCCGACGCATCGGCAAGGCGAGCTGTGCGGTGGTGCCGCCGAACTACTCGGCGGGCAGGGGCTGGCGCCCGGCAGAGATTGCGCGCATCAACTCCGAGCGCGGCTACGGCATGACCACCTTCGGCTGGGATGGCGATGCGCTGGCCTGGGAGTGCAGCGCGCGGGCGTTGGTTCACTACCTCTATGAGCCGGGCGCTAGCTTCGTGCCGATGGTGCAGCTGCGGCGCGAGGCGCAGGGAAATCAATGGGGGCCGCAGCGCTTGGCCTGGTTCCAGTGCGACCACCTGGGCACGCCGATGGAACTGACCGACGACAAGGGAAAGATCGTCTGGGAGGGGGACTACAAGGCCTTCGGAAAGGCCAAGGCGACGAGCTTCGATGGGTTCACCAACAACCTGCGCTTCCAGGGGCAGTACTTCGATGAAGAGACGGGGATGCACTACAACCGGTATCGGTATTACAACCCGGGTGCGGGACGGTACATCTCGAAGGATCCGATTGGGTTGGTGGGTGGAAGAAATCTCTTCTCGTATGTCGCGTCAAGCCCAATCAATGCCGTCGACGCCGTGGGATTGGCAGTCACTGATGGCACGCTCTCGACACCTGACCTCAACACGGTGGTTTGCGATGGCCGAGGTAACGTGGTGGTGCAGGTCGCTCCTTCAGACCCGCTAAATGAACTCTATCTCAACGATTGCATTCGGGCACATGAACAAAGCCACGCTGAGGATTTTTCGAAGGAGCAGCCCGGCATCTGCATAGGAAAAAAGACCAATGAATTCGTTAAGTTCGACAACGATAGAAAACAGAAAATTGGCGAAGTAATTGCATCCAATGTGGAAATAGATTGCCTCAATACCAGACTGGGGGCAGCCACGGACCCATATGGCAGAAAAATAATACGCGATCGAATTAAACAGATGGAGAAATATCGAGATGGATTCAAAAAGTAAAAAACTGACGCTCTTCGCTATACTGGCTGCATTGTTCGCGACTGGATGCGCGACTTTCAAAAAAGAAACAGGGTCAATTTTCATTGATGCCTGCGTTTTGCGGGGCACCGCTGAGTCTGGGCCGACTATTCGCACCACAATTTCCAATCGAACTAAACGACCCATCGAGACCTACATGTCAAGCTTGCCTTGGGGATCTAGCTCCGCTGCGCGTTTCATGGTGTTCTTGGACACATGGGGATTCGAGAGGGTCGAGGCTCGTCCTTATGTGGATGATCCTTCTCCCAAGCGAGTTCTGCTTCAGCCAGGCGAAACCATGGTTGGTTCAATTGAATTGTCATCCAGATTTCCACGCATAAAGCACGCATTGGCTGATGCGCCGCTTGGAATTTATATGAAATATGAATTCACGGACATTGAAGAGACGATTTCTGAGTTGATGAGAAAAACCTTCTTTATCACCAAAGATGCACTTGGCGATGTGGGTCGGTGTAAATGATTTGTGCAACAGCGAGTTGCTAATATGCGCTTCGCGAAGGCAAAGGTGAAGGCTCGGGAATGGGTCAACAGGTGCGCTCCCACCTATGACCCGCTGGGCCGACGCATCGGCAAGGCGAGCTGTGCGGTGGTGCCGCCGAACTACTCGGCGGGCAGGGGCTGGCGCCCGGCAGAGATTGCGCGCATCAACTCCGAGCGCGGCTACGGCATGACCACCTTCGGCTGGGATGGCGATGCGCTGGCCTGGGAGTGCAGCGCGCGGGCGTTGGTTCACTACCTCTATGAGCCGGGCGCTAGCTTCGTGCCGATGGTGCAGCTGCGGCGCGAGGCGCGGGGGAACCAATGGGGGCCGCAGCGCTTGGCCTGGTACCAGTGCGGCCACCTGGGCACGCCGATGGAACTGACCGACGACAAGGGAAAGATCGTCTGGGAGGGGGACTACAAGGCCTTCGGCAAAGCAAAAGCGACGAGCTTCGATGGCTTCACGAACAACATCCGGTTCCAGGGGCAGTACTTCGATGAAGAGACGGGGATGCACTACAACCGGTATCGGTATTACAACCCGGGTGCGGGACGGTACATCTCGAAAGATCCGATTGGGCTAAACGGCGGATCGAATCAGTTTGGGTATGTGGGTGGGAATCCGCTTTCGTACACGGACCCGACGGGGTTAGAGACCTATATCTGCACGCGTCCATTGGGTGGGGCACCCGGATCGTACGCGCCACCAGTTCTAAACCATACCTATGTATGCGTTGGCAGCGGAGCGAATATGACCTGTGGAAGCACAACGGCGTCGAGCGGCGGAGCGATAAGCAACATTTTTGGTAGTAGCCCCGGCAAGCCCACGACGTCAGTTACTGACTACTACAAACCCGAAGCATGCGAGAGGCGCCAAGGCCAAGATAGCTGCATAGAAACGTGCATCGCGAATGAGCTGAAAAAACCAACACGACCGAAATATGGGGTTGGCCCTTCGGGTACCGATTGCCAAGAGTACACAGAGGATGTTGTCAGTACCTGTGAGAGGCGCTGCGTGCGGCGGTAACAATGGCTACTAGGCGTCCTATCTTCCTATTGCTGTGGCTGGTTGGCGCCGTGTCCATATTCGCGTGGACTATGGTCAGCTATCACGCACAGGTTGTTCCTGAGTTGAGGGACGAAATACTTCTTCGCCATGGACTTGTGATGCTCTTATTAACGCTACCAAGTGGCTGGGTTTTGACTGCCGCGGTCGGTTCGATTGTGAGTCTTGTAGGGTTTGACCTAATCGGCATGGCTGATGCGTTACTTGTGTCCCTCACGTGCGTTGTTGCGGGCTATTGGCAATGGTTTGTATTGTTGCCGTGGCTGTGGCGCAAATGGAAGGCAAGGGAGGCGAGTTGATTGCACCGGGCGAATTCTTGGGGGCATCAACATCGACGACTTTCGAATCCCGGAACAAAATGAAAGTTTCAAAAATTTAGTGCTGTCATCGAGAATTGATTGATGACGATGAGATATGGCTCGCAAGGTTTAGAACCAACAATTTCTTTCAACTTTATTCTGAATCGCGTATGCGATATTCCGCCAATGACGAAGCCGACCATGCCGCTCGACAGCAAAACACATGATCTGTTGATTCAGATTTTGAAGCGAATCCTAGAGGTCGCCAAGGCGCCATTCCCATCATTCGCAATGGCACGATCGAAGAAGGCAAACAACTGATCATCAGTTCGAACCACATCAAGCCCGGCGATCCCCCTGAGATCACGGTGACGCGCATCGGCATCATCGTGGCCGACCATGAGGGCGTGGCCATCCACCGCCTCGACGGCAGCATCACGACGGCCAGGGGCGGTGATATCGAGACGACCCAGCCCGCCATCAGCCGCATCGAAGTGGACGATCTCCGATTGGTGACGGGCCACGGCATCACGACCGTCCATGAGACCGTTTCCCACCACATCCAGTTTGCGGGCGGCGGCAGCTTCAGCTTCATGATGGACGGCAAGGACAAGGTCCTCGAAACCGTCAGTCGGGACATGCACATGCGCAGCGAGGGTGGAGGCGTGATCCGCCTTCTCGGGACCGCGCCTGACGAAGACGACACGGGCCCCGGCCACGGCTGACGCGGAGCGCTCCCCCAACCGTCCCGATGCCGCGCGGCAAACACAGCCTCCGTCTTCGTCGAAAGA
This sequence comes from Variovorax davisae, assembly GCF_030316845.1. Classification (GTDB taxonomy): domain Bacteria; phylum Pseudomonadota; class Gammaproteobacteria; order Burkholderiales; family Burkholderiaceae_C; genus Variovorax; species Variovorax davisae. Next base: position 855,938 of record NZ_JASZYS010000001.1, on the reverse strand, counting down.
TCGCTTCCATGCCCACCCCCATCCTCCAACTCAAACCCGAATACAAGCGCCTGCTCGAAGGCGGCGCCTCGGCCATGACGATTGCCAATGCCGACATGGCCGGCAGCAGCTTCGCGGGCGTCTGGGAGAACCTCAGCTTCACCGGCTGCGACTTCGCCGGCACCAAGAACATCCAACTCAGCGCGATGCGCAACTGCCGCTTCGTCGATTGCAGCTTCCTCGCGCCCGATCACGACTTCGGCAAGATGACGAACGTCAGCTTCACGCAGTGCCAGTCGGTGGGCCGCTCGATCTTCGGCGGCACCGATGGCAGCACGGGTGTGCTGTTCGAGGGGTGCAGCTTCTCCGGCGGCGCTGCTGCGCCTCGATCCTTCGAGGGCATCGGCTGCACGGGCGAAGTCACGTTCCGGGGATGCACCGGCCAGGGCGAAGTCCTGGTGTCGGGCACCCGGTTGACCGTGGAGAACTGCCAGTTCGGCAGCATGACCTTCGTCGTCGGACGGCCGCGCAAGCGGGGCGCGCTCCTGTCGGCCACGGTGCTGTTCGACGGTTGCCAGGGAACCGGCGTCTGGCGCATGGCCGATGGCCGCATGCAGGACAGCGAGATCCGCAACAGCCGCTTCGAGGAAATCGTCTATGACGGCATGGAAGGCGGCAGCGAGTGACGAGCCGAGGCGCGACTTTGTGTTGCTCCTTGCACATATGCATGAGGGCACGCGCACGCCGACCCTCGGCGCGGTGCTGGCGACGATCCAGGCCTCGCTTTGCGGCAACGGAAGCGATAGCGAGATTCTGTCGCTCTGATCGGAAATCGATCAGAGAATGCGACGCCTGTCATCCCCTGCGTCCGGGGGGTGGATCGATCGGCAAGAAACCCCAACAGTGAGAGCAGACCGCCGAATCCGGATGCGGTCGCCGACTGTTGGGGAGAGTAAACGATGATCCGTCCTGAACTGTGGCGTCGGGCTCGCGGTTCCCGCCGTCCTTCGAATCGACTGCCAGTGTCGCTCCTGGCGCCAGGCCGCGCCCTGATCGCCGTGGCATGCCTCGCGCTGCTCACGGCATGTGCCGCTCCCGCAGGCGGCGGCGCCGGCACACGCCAGGCACAGAGCCACTGCAACCCAGCGCCATCGGTTCCCCGAAAGCCGCTGGCCCATATAAGTTGGATCTGGCGCGGACTGGCTGCGGACACGCTGGCCCTGATCGAGGCCTGCGAATCCCGGCGGTCGCCGCCCACGGTGACGACACGATCCGAACTGCACGAAAGTCTGCCGTAGGCATCCTCCTCGGGTCCACTGCCCCTGCTCGGCGCGTTACAGTCGCCGCATACCGCGCTGCTTCGAGAAACCATGAACCCGCTTCGAATTCTCGGCCTCCTTCTGATCTTCGCCGGCATCCTGTCGCTCGCCCTGGGTCATGTCAGCTTCACCAAGTCGACCCACCAGATCAAGATCGGACCGGTCGAGCTGGCGGTCAAGGAGAAGCGGGACATCGAGCTTCCGATCTGGGCCGGCATCGGCGCGATCGTCGTGGGTGGCGTGCTGGTGGTGGTGGGAGGACGCAAGCGCTGAAGCCTGCGCCGGGCTCAGCCGAAATCCTGCGACCCCAACTCGATCGCCCGCCCATGCGGCGTGCGATCCGCCGCCCGGTCCCAGGCATGCCGGTAGCGTTCGAGTTCCGCCGCCGAACTCGCGCCCTTGTCCGCGACCAGCGATTCCAGCGCGGCGAGCCAATGGCGGTAGTAGGTGTCGCCCAAGTCGGCGTCGCCGGCCGCCTGGGCGGCACCGATCTGCCGCGCCAGCGCCTTGGCCCATTCGGGCCAGGTGAAGAGGCCGCGCTGGTGCAGCGAGACGGCCAGCGCGAAGGCGTGCGCCTCCCAGGGTTCGCGGAACACCGGCTCGGTGCCGTCGTCGCTCGGCATGCCGGGAAGCAGCGAGATCGCTTCGTTCATTCGGCCGGCTCCAGGTAGCTTTCCCAGGCGTCGACCGAGACGCTGAGCCCGGGCTGGGCGCCTTCGCCCCACAACGCCGCGCCGCCGAAGACCACCGTGTAGAGCCATTGGGGCTGTTCGCCCAGGCCTTGCGCGTGCGCGTCGGCGAAGACGTGCATGCCGTGCAGGTGCTCGATGGTGCCGACCTTGCCCTGCACGTAGCCGGGCAGGCGGGTGTGGTGCCCGACCGCAGCGCTGCGGGTGCGCACGCGCTGGCCGGGCGCGAAGCGCGCCGGGGCGGTGGGGGGTCGCTCGGTGGCCGTGCCGCGGGCCAGCGCCGCCGGCACGTCGGCCGCCTGAAGCACCCGCTTGACCGGCTGCGGGGCATGCAGCATCTGCCCCGCGGCCAGTTCATCGGGCAGGAGTTGATGGCGCTCGCCCATCAGCTTTTCGAGCGCCGCGAGCCAGATCTGGTAGTAGCTCAGCCGGGCATAGCCGGGCAGGGTCTCGCGCGCGCTGCGGCTGGCGTCGATGTTCCATGAGCCGGTGCCGCCCATCGCCAGCGTCAGGGCCAGCGCACGGGCTTCCCATGGCGCGTGGAAGATCTCGCCCTCGGGTTCGGGGACGATCGCGCCAGGCAGAGCGCGGCCGCCGAGGTCGGCATGAGAGACGTAGCTCATGGCGCGGCCTCCGGCCTGCGGGCCAGCCCGGTGCCGATCATCGAATCGCGCGTGACCAGATCGGCCAAGGCTTCTTCGCTCCAGCCCGCGGTGCCGTCCGGGCGCTGCGGTATCACGAGGTACCGCACCTCGGCCGTGGAGTCCCAGACCCGAATCGCGGTCGAAGCGGGCAGTTGCACGTCGAACTCGGCCAGCACGCCGCGCGGATCCTTCACCGCCCGCGAGCGGTAGGGCGCGCTCTTGTACCAGGTCGGCGGCAGGCCCAGCACCGGCCAGGGGTAGCAGCTGCACAAGGTGCAGACGACCATGTGGTGCTGGCCGTCGGTGTTGGCGACCGCGATCATGTGCTCGCCCTGGCGGCCGCCATAGCCGAGCGAGGCGATCGCCGCGGTGGCGTCCTTCAGCAGCCAGTCGCGGAAGGCCGGGTCGACCCAGGCCCGCGCCACCACGCGGGCACCGTTGCGCGGGCCGATCTTCGTCTGGTAGGTGTCGATCAGGACGTCGAGCGCGGCCGGGTCGATGTAGCCCTTCTGCGTGAGCACGGTCTCGAGGGCGCGGACCCGCAGGTCCATCTCGCCGAGTTCGCTGTGGTCGTCGGAATGGTCGTGTTCGTGGTCATGTGCCATGCGTGCATGCTAGCGTGGCTCAGCGCTGGGACAAGCCCTGGTGCTGCCCGCGGATCAGGTGCTTCTGCAGCTTGCCGGCGCCGGTGCGCGGAAACTCCGACACGCGGCGCCTCGTCTTGTGCGTCCTGGCTGCAGCCATGCCCGCGGCGGGCAAACCCTGAGCATCGACCGGCGGGCCGCCTTCCAGAATGGGCCGAACTTTCCGGAGAGTCCCCGATGCCCCATGCCCGCCTGTCCCGTCGCGTCTTCAACCTTTCGGCCGCTGCGGCCGCCGTCACCGTCGCGGCACCGTCGCTGGGCCAGTCCGCCTGGCCGAGCAAGCCGATCCGCATCGTCGTGCCCTACACGCCCGGCGGCTTCACCGACCAGATGGCGCGGCTGATCCAGCCCGGGCTGCAGAGCCGGCTCGGCCAGACCGTCATCATCGACAACAAGCCCGGCGCCAACAGCCTGATCGGGGTCGACGCGGTCGCCAAGGCGGCGCCCGACGGCAGCACCTTCGGCGTCGTGATCGCGGCCTACGCGGCCAACACCACGCTCTACCCGAAGCTGCCCTACGACCCGCGCCGCGACCTGGTCGGCGTCTCGCTGATGGGGGTGTCGCCGCTGCTCGCCGCGGTCAACAACGACGCGCCCTTCAAGACCGCGAAGGAGCTGATCGACTACGCGCGCGCCAACCCTGGCAAGGTGAGCTTCGGCTCGTCGGGCAACGGCTCGGCGGCGCACCTCACGAGCGAGCTGTGGAAGTCGCTCACCAAGACCTACATGATCCACATCCCGTATCGCGGCGCGGTGCCGGCGCTGACCGACCTGATGGGCGGCCAGATCCAGCTCTTCTTCGATGCACCGACGGGTCTCATCAACCAGGGCAAGGCCGGCAAGGTGCGCCTGATCGGGGTCGCCAGCGAGCGGCGGCTGCCGGTGCTGCCGGAGGTGCCGACCTTCATCGAGCAGGGCTTCGCCGGGTTCACCGGCAGCACCTGGGCCGGCATGCTGGCCCCCGCCGGCACGCCGCGCGAGATCGTCAAGCGCATGTCGGAGGAGGTGGCGCGGATCATCAAGAGCGACGAGACCCGCGCCAAGCTGGAAGCCATGGGCACCTTCCCGGCCGGCAGCACGCCCGAGGAATTCGATGCCTTCATCGCCGCCGAGACGGCGAAGTGGGCGCAGGTGATCAAGACCGCCGGCGTCAAGCCCGATTGACCACCAGGGCGCCGACCGCCGCGAGCGCAGCGTCGCGGGCCTCCATCGAGGCTTCGGTGCCGGTCAGGTAGGCCGTCACCAGGATCGGCGCGCGGCGCGGCGGCCGGAAGATGGCGATGTCGCAGGTGCTGCCGCGGCTGCCGGACCCGGTCTTGTCGCCGACGACCCAGTCCGCGGGCACGCCGGCCCGCAGCCGCTTGTCGCCGGTCTGGCAGCCGTCGAGCCAGGCCTGGATCCGCGCCCGGGAGGCGGGCCGGAGCGCATCACCCAAGAGGATCTTCTGCATGTCGCCCAGCATCGCGGTCGGCGTGGTGGTGTCGCGCGGGTCGCCGGGCAGCGACTCGTTGAGGCCGGGCTCGTTGCGGTCGAGCCGCGTCTGGGTGTCGCCGAGGCCGCGCAGATAGCGCGTCAGGCCGGCCGGGCCGCCGAAGCTCGCGAGCATCAGGTTCGCGGCCGGGTTGTCGCTCAAGGTGACCGCCGCCTCGCAGAGTTCGGCCATGGTCAGGCCCGGCCCGCCGACGTGCTTCCCGGTCAGCGGGGCGTGCGGAATCAGGTCGCGCTGGCCGACGACGACGCGCCGATCCAGCCGCTCCTTGCCCTGGTCGACGCGGCTCAGCACGGCCGCGGCGGCCAGGAACTTGAAGGTGCTGCACATCGGGAAGCGCTCGTCCGCGCGGTGGCCGGCGCGCTGGCCGCTGCCGGTGTCGAGGATGCACACGCCCAGGCGGCCGCCGCTGGCCTTCTCGATGGCGGCCAGTTGCAGTTGCAGGTCGGTCTGGCCATCGGCCCGCGCCAGGGCCGGCGCGCTCGCCAGCGCGGCGAGCAGGGTGGCCGAGAAATGTCGGCGATCGATCATAAAAGTCTCCTTGGAAAGCGGCGTACTGTGCGCGATCGAGGATGCCTGGACAAACGATGGTATTTTCTGTTTCGCAAAAGAAAAACTATCTTTGAACCGATGGCCCGCACCCACCTGCCGCTCAATGCCCTGCGCGCCTTCGAATGCGCCGCCCGCCACCTCAGCTTCACGCTGGCAGCGGCCGAATTGAACGTCACGCAGGCGGCGGTCAGCCAGCAGGTGCGCGGGCTCGAGGCCCGGCTGGGCGTCGCCCTGTTCCGGCGGCTGCCGCGCGGCCTCGCGCTCACCGACGAAGGATTGGCGCTGCTGCCGGTGCTGGTCGACGCCTTCGGCCGCATCGAATCGGTGATCCAGCAGTTCGACAACGGCCATTTCTTCGAGGTGCTGAGCGTGGGCGTGGTCGGTACCTTCGCGGTCGGCTGGCTGCTGCCCCGGTTGCGGCTGTTCCGCGACAGCTGTCCCTTCATCGACCTGCGCCTGATGACCCACAACAACGTGGTCGACCTGGCAGGCGAAGGGCTGGACTTCGCAATCCGCTTCGGCGATGGCAACTGGCCGGGACTGCAGGCCGAGGCCTTGATGGAAGCGCCGCTGAGCGTGCTGTGCGCCCCGGCGGTGGCGGCCCGCGTGCGCCGCCCGCAGGACCTGGCGCACGAGACGCTGCTGCGCTCCTACCGGGCGGAGGACTGGCCGGGCTGGTTCGCCGCAGCGGGGCTGGACTGCCCCGCCATCCGCGGGCCGGTGTTCGACTCCTCGCGGCTGATGGTCGAAGCCGCCGTCCAGGGCGCAGGGGTCGCGCTGGCGCCGGCCTCGATGTTCGAGCGCGAACTGCAGGAGGGGCGGCTGGTCCGGCCGGTCGGCATCTCGGTCGCGACCGGCAGCTACTGGCTCACCCGGCTGCGGTCGCGGCCGGCGAGTCCGGCGATGGCGCTGTTCCGCGACTGGCTGCTCGCGCAGGCGGGTGCCGCGGCCTCGCCGGCCGGCTGAGGCCTACATCGACGCTTCGAGCATCTGCCGGTAGTCGTCGCGGCTGGCGAGCCGCGGGTTGGTCTTGTGGCAGTGGTCCACCATCGCGCCGTCGATCACCTGCTCGAACAGCGCGGGCGTGACGCCGACTTCGGCCAGCCCCTTGGGCAGGCCCAGCCGCGCGCTCATGTCGCGGATCGCGTCGCCGACGTCGCCGGCCGAATCGAGGTGCATGGCCTGTGCCATGCGCTGCAGGCGCTGCTCTTTCTGCACCGATTCGGCGCCGGCGTTGAAGTGGATCACGGCCGGCAGGAAGAGGGCGTTGAGGGTGCCGTGGTGCAGCCGCGGGTCGACCCCGCCCAGGCTGTGGCTCAGCGAATGGACGCAACCCAGCCCCTTCTGGAAGGCCATCGCCCCCTGCATCGAGGCGCTCATGAGGTTGAGCCGCGCCTCGCGGTCGCTGCCGTCGCGGGTGGCGCGCTCGATGTGGCCCCAGGCGCGCTCGAGGCCATCCAGCGCGATGCCGTCGGCCGGCGGGTTGAACGCCGCCGACATGAAGGTCTCCATGCAGTGCGCGATCGCGTCCATGCCGGTGGCGGCGGTCAGCTTGGGCGGCAGGCCGAGCGTGAGTTCGGGATCGCAGATGGCCGCCTTGGGCATCAGGAACCAGTTGTGGAAGCCGAGCTTGCGGTGGTCGTCGACGATCACGATGGCGCCGCGCGCGACCTCGCTGCCGGTGCCGCTGGTGGTGGGCACGGCGATCAGCGGCGCCACGCGCTCGGTGATCCTGGTCGAGCCGCCCTCGATGGTGGCGTAGGTCTTGAGCGGGCCTTCGTGCGTGGCCGCGATCGCCACGCCCTTGGCGCAGTCGATGGCCGAGCCGCCGCCGACCGCGATCAGGCCGTCGCAGCCCGCCTCGCGGTACTGGGCCGCGGCCAGCCGGACAGCGGCTTCGGTCGGGTTCGAAGGCGTCTGGTCGAACACCGCGACCGGCAGGTCGCCGAGGGCGTCGAGCGCCTTTTGCAGGATGCCGGCGGCGCGCACGCCGGCGTCGGTCACGACCAGGGGCCGCGTGATGCCGATGCGCTCGCATTCGCTGCGCAGCAGCCGGATGGCGCCGAAGTCGAACTGGATCTGGGTCAGGTACTGGATGAGAGCCATGGGGATGATGCCGGTGCTGCCGACGGTACGATGCGACTCTTCGAATCTAACAAGCACGGACCCCCTTGGACACGAAAAAAACCCTTGCGCTTGTCACCAGCGGTACAGGCTGGCCATGGCAGCGCTGACCGCCAAGATGGCCAGCGTGGTCGAGCGCATGGCCCGCGCCGGACGGCCGCCGCTGAACCAGCTGACGCCGGACGAAGCCAGGGCCGCCTACGAGAAGGGCGCCGGCGTGCTCGAAGTCCCGAAGCCGCAGCTCGCGCGGGTGGACGACTTCAGCATCCCGGCGCGCGACGGCCATGCACTGCCGGTGCGGCTCTACGCGCCTTCGGCCGAGCGGCTGCCGCTGCTGCTGTTCTTCCATGGCGGCGGCTTCACGGTCGGCAGCATCGCCACCCACGACACGCTGTGCCGGGTGCTCAGCCAGCGCAGCGGCTGCGCCGTGCTCTCGGTCGACTACCGGCTGGCCCCGGCGCACCGGTTCCCGACCGCGTCCAATGACGCCTGGGACGCGCTCGCGCACATCGCAGGCAACGCTGCGCAATGGGGCCTGGACGGCAGCCGGATCGCGGTCGGCGGCGACAGCGCCGGCGGCACGCTGGCGGCGGTGTGCGCGATCCTGGCGCGCGACGCCGGGCTGCCGATCGCGCTGCAGCTGCTGTTCTATCCCGGCATGGCCGCCCACCAGGACACCGACTCGCACCGGCGCTTTGCCGAGGGCCCGCTGCTCGGCGAGGCGCTGATCAGCTGGTTCTTCGGCCTCTACGTGCATTCGCGCGCCGAGCGTGACGACTGGCGCTTCGCGCCGTTGAACGCGGATGACCTCGAAGACGTCGCACCGGCCTGGATCGGCCTGGCCGAGATCGATCCGGTGGTCGACGAGGGCATCGCCTATGCCGACAAGCTGCGCGCCGCCGGCGTCGCGGTCGACCTTGAAATCTACCGCGGCGTGATCCATGAATTCGTCAAGATGGGCCGCGCCATCCCCGAGGCCCTGCAAGCCCACGCCGATGCGGCCCTGGCCCTGAAACAAGCCCTGCAACCCTGACCGCCATGACCGAACTGCACCGCAAATCCGACTTCCGCTTCTTTCACCGCCTGCGCGTGCGCTGGGCCGAGGTGGACATGCAGAAGATCGTCTTCAACGCCCACTACCTGATGTACTTCGACACCGCGATCGCCGACTACTGGCGCGCGATGGCCCTGCCTTATGAAGAGGCGATGCGGGCCCTGGAAGGCGACCTGTACGTGCGCAAGGCCACGGTCGAGTTCAATGCCTCGGCGCGGGCCGACGATGTGCTCGACGTCGGCATGAAATGCCTGCGCGTGGGCAACTCCTCGATCGTGTTCCACGGCGGCCTGTTCCGCGGCGACGACTTGCTGGTGAGTTGCGAACTGGTCTACGTCTTCGCCGATCCGGCGACCCAGACCTCGAAGCCGGTCCCGCCGCTGCTGCGCGAGATCCTGGCCGCCTACGAGGCCGGCGAACCGATGCGCGAGGTGGCCACCGGCGACTGGGAACAGTGGGGCGACGGCGCCGGCAAGGTGCGGCGCGAGGTCTTCATCGAGGAGCAGCGCATCCCCAAGGAACTGGAGTGGGACGCGCACGATGCGGTGGCGCTGCATGCCGTGGCCCGCAACCGCCTGGGCCAGGTGATCGCCACCGGCCGGCTGGTCGCCGAGGCGCCCGGGCTGGGCCGCATCGGCCGCATGGCGGTGCACCGCGCGCTGCGCGGCGGCGGCCATGGCGAGGCGGTGCTGCGCGCGCTCGAGGCCGCGGCCGCGGTACGCGGCGACAGCGAGGTGATGCTGCATGCGCAGCGCAGCGCCGAGTCCTTCTACCGGCGGCTGGGCTACGTGCCGCATGGCAGGCCGTTCGAGGAAGCGGGCATCACCCACGTCGAGATGCGCCGGAAACTCTGAAGCTGCGCGCCGGGATTACCCGATGGCAGCCGCCGGGCGGCGCGCCCAAGATGTGCGCCTCTCAGCTTCTTCCGGAGACACATCGATGGCCAACTTCGTTCTGGTTCATGGCGCCTGGCACGGCGGCTGGTGCTACCGGGAAACCGCGGCGGCGCTGAGGGCGGCCGGACACACGGTGTTCACGCCCACCCACACCGGCGTCGGCGAGCGCTTTCATCAGTCGGCCGAGAACATCACGCTCGAAACCCACATCCGCGATGTCTGCGGCTGCATCGAATGGGAAGAGCTGAGCGACGTGATCCTGGTCGGCCATTCGTACGGCGGCATGGTCATCACGGGCGTCGCCGACCGGATGAGCGAGCGGATCCGTTCGCTGGTCTACCTCGACGCCTTCGTGCCGGAGCATGGCGACTCGCTGATCGGGCTGCTGTCGAAGGCGCTGGTGCCGGAGGTGGCGGCGCGGTTCATCGGCGCCTTCCGCGGCACGGCGGTGCTGGACCACGGCGGGCTGATGCAGCCGATCCCGGCCGAGATGTTCAACATCGCGCAAGCCAACCGCGAACGGGTCGACCGCCTGTGCCGGCCGCAGGCGCTGGCCACGTTCGAGGTGCCGCTGCTGTTGACCGGTGGCGGCGACAAGATCGCGAACCGGCTCTACATCCTGGCCGACGGCTGGGACCCGAGCCCGTTCCGCTACTTCGCCGCCAACTGCGAGAAGGCGGCGGGATGGCGGGTGGTGAAGATGCCGTGCAGCCATGACGTGATGGTCGACATGCCCAAGGAGCTTGCTGCGGAGTTGGTGAAGCTGGCGGCCTGACCTGGCCGAGGGGCACGGGCCGCCCAATGTTAGTCTTGCCGCCCCATGAACCTGAGGACCAAGATCGTCGCGCTCGCCGTGGCACCGCTGCTGGTCGCGCTGATGCTGGTGGCCTTCGCGGTGCGCCACCAGGAGCGCGACCTGGCCCAGCGTGAACGGGCGCTGATCGAGCAGACCTACATGACCCAGCGGCGCAACGAACTGCGCAGCTACGTCGATCTCGCGGTGAGCACGGTGAAGCCGCTCTACGACGCCGGCCTCGACGACGAGGCGACGCGTGCCGAGGCGCTGCGCCGGCTGGCCGCGCTCGACTACGGCAACGATGGCTATTTCTTCGTCTACGACCTGCAGGGCCGCTCGCTGATGCATTCGCGCCAGCCCGAGTTGGTCGGCCAGACGCTGTGGGACCTGCGAGATTCGCAGGGCCGCCTCACCATCCAGGACCTGATCGCGCGCGCCAGCGAAGGCGGCGGCTATGTCGAGTACCAGTGGCGCAAGCCGTCGAGCGCGCAGCTGGCGCCCAAGCTGGGCTACGTCACGGCCCTGCCGCGCTGGAACTGGATGGTCGGCACCGGGCTCTACCTCGACGATATCGAGGCCGCGATGCAGACGCTCGACCGCCAGATGAACACCAACGTCACGACCACGATGCTCTGGATCGCCGGCATCGCCGCGCTCTGCCTGGCCGTGGTCAGCGCCACCGGCTTGCTGCTGAACCTCAGCGAGCACCGCATCGCCGAGGCCCGGCTGCGGCTGCTGGCGCGCCAGGTCGTGCAGTCGCAGGAAGACGAGCGCGCCCACCTGGCGCGCGAGCTGCACGACGGCACCAGCCAGACGCTGGTGTCGGCCAAGCTGATGGTCGAGTCGGCGGTCGATGCGCTGGAGCGGGCGCGCGAGCAGGTGCCGCCGGCGCTCGGCAAGGCGCTGCAGCGGCTGAACGAGTCGCTGGTGGAAGTGCGGCGCATCTCGCACCGGCTGCGTCCTGCGCTGCTCGACACCCTGGGCCTGCCGGCGGCGCTCGAGCGGCTGGGCGCGGAGTTCGGCGAGGAGGGCGGCGTCGCCGCTTCGGTCACCGTGCAGGGGCGGTCGCGCGAACTGCCGCAGGAAGTGAAGACCGCGCTGTTCCGCGTCGCGCAAGAGGCGCTGACCAACGTGCGCAAGCACGCAGGTGCGCGCCAGGTGCGCATCGTGCTGGCCTTCGAGGGCAGGGCGGTGCAACTGGAAGTCGGCGACGACGGCACCGGCTTCGACCCTGCCGCGCTCGAGCTCGACCCGAAGCGCGGCATCGGCCTGCGCAACATGCGCGAACGGGTGGCGGCCATCGGCGGCTCGCTCGGCGTGCGCTCCGACGCCGACGGCACTTCGATCCTGGCCGAGGTGCCGGTCGAGAAGGAGGAGGCCGCATGACGCCGGCGGTGATCCGGCTGTTCCTGGTCGACGACCATCCGCTGGTGCGCGACGGCCTGCGGGCCCGCCTCGGACCCTTGCCGAGCCTCGAGATCGTCGGCGAGGCCGGCAGCGCGGCGGAAGCGCTCGAAGCGATCGCCCAGGCGCGGCCGGACCTGGTGCTGGCCGACGTCGGCATGAAGGGGATGAGCGGCATAGAGCTGGCATCGCTCTTGCAGGAACGTCAGCCTGAAGTCCGGGTCTTGATGCTCAGCATGTACGACAACCCCGAGTACGTGCAGCAGGCGCTGCAGGCGGGGGCCCGCGGCTACGTGCTCAAGGACGCGCCGGCGGCGGAGATCGTCGCCGCGATCGAGGCGGTGGCGGCCGGCGGGACCTTCCTGAGTTCGGCCGTGTCGCACCGGCTGTTCGCGACCCGGCAGCCACGGCCGCTGCTGACCCCGCGCGAGAGCGAGATCCTGTCGGCGCTGGGCCGCGGCGACTCGAGCAAGCAGATCGCGCGCGACCTGGACCTGAGCGTGCGCACGGTCGAGGCGCACCGCCAGAGCATCAAGCGTCGGCTCGGGCTGGAGGGCCAGTCGGCGCTGATCAAGTACGCGGTCGAGCACGCCCGCGAGTTCAAGAAGAGTTGAAGATTTCCAGGGTTATCCCTTAGGTGATGGCACGCGCCCGGCTCGCGCGGTGCAACCGATGCAGCGATGCTGCCGGCTCGCGACACTTCCGGGGTTCATCTTCCGGAGACATCCAATGCACAGCATCCGCCGCCACCTGGTGTGGCTCGTCGTGGCGGTGGTCGGCGCCTTTGCGCTCGGCACCGTGGCCCTTTCGCGCGGGGAGGCCATCAACGCGCTCTGGATCGTGGTCGCGGCGATCTGCACCTACCTGATCGCCTACCGCTACTACAGCCTGTTCATCGCCACCCGCGTGCTCGGGCTCGACGGCAACCGCAAGACGCCAGCGCACCGCCACAACGACGGCCTGGACTACGTGCCGACCAACAAGAACGTGCTGTTCGGCCATCACTTCGCGGCCATCGCCGGCGCCGGTCCGCTGGTCGGCCCGGTGCTCGCGGCGCAGATGGGCTACCTGCCGGGGCTGTTGTGGATCCTGGCCGGCGTGGTGTTCGCGGGCGCGGTGCAGGACTTCATCGTGCTGTTCATCTCGACCCGGCGCGACGGCCGCTCGCTCGGCGACCTGATCAAGCAGGAGATGGGCACCGTGCCCGGCATGATCGCGCTGTTCGGCACCTTCATGATCATGATCATCATCCTGGCGGTGCTGGCGCTGATCGTGGTCAAGGCGCTGGCCGAATCGCCCTGGGGCACCTTCACGGTGGCGGCGACCATTCCGGTGGCGCTGTTCATGGGCGTCTACCTGCGCTACATCCGCCCGGGCCGCATCGGCGAGATCTCGGTGATCGGCTTCGTGCTGCTGATGGCGGCGATCTTCGGCGGCCAGGCGGTGAGCCAGAGCCCGGTCTGGGGCCCGATGTTCACCTTCGACGGCAAGGCCCTGACCTGGATGCTGATCGGCTACGGCTTCATCGCCGCCAGCCTGCCGGTGTGGCTGCTGCTGGCACCGCGCGACTACCTGTCGACGTTTCTCAAGATCGGCACCATCATCGCGCTGGCGATCGGCATCGTGTTCGTCGCGCCGACCCTGCAGATGCCGGCCGTGACCCAGTTCGCCCAGGGCAACGGCCCGGTCTGGTCGGGCAACCTGTTTCCCTTCCTGTTCATCACCATCGCCTGCGGCGCGGTGTCGGGCTTCCATGCGCTGATCTCTTCGGGCACGACGCCGAAGATGCTCGACAACGAGCTGAACGCGCGCTTCATCGGCTACGGCGGCATGCTGGCCGAATCCTTCGTCGCCGTGATGGCGCTGGTGGCCGCGGCCTGCATCGACCCGGGCGTGTACTTCGCGATGAACAGCCCGGCCGCACTGGTCGGCAGCACGCCCGAAGCGGTGGCGCAGACGATCTCGGGCTGGGGCTTCGCCGTCACGCCGGACATGCTGCTGCAGACCGCCAAGAACGTCGGCGAGACCACCATCCTCGGGCGCGCCGGCGGCGCCCCGACCCTGGCAGTCGGCATGGCGCACATCCTGCACCAGGTGATCGGCGGCCAGGCCATGATGGCCTTCTGGTACCACTTCGCGATCCTGTTCGAAGCCCTGTTCATCCTGACCGCCGTGGATGCCGGCACCCGCGCCGGCCGCTTCATGCTGCAGGACCTGCTGGGCAGCTTCGTGCCGGCCCTCAAGCGCACCGACTCGCTGCCGGCCAACCTGATCGCGACCTTCCTCTGCGTCGCGGCCTGGGGCTATTTCCTGTACCAGGGCGTGGTCGATCCGCTGGGCGGCATCAACACGCTGTGGCCGCTGTTCGGCATCTCCAACCAGATGCTGGCTGCGGTGGCGCTGATGCTCGGCGTGGTGGTGCTGTTCCGCATGAAGCGCGAGCGCTACGCCTGGGTGGCTGCAGCGCCGGCGGCCTGGCTGCTGATCTGCACGCTGACCGCGGGCTGGCTGAAGATCTTCTCGCCCGATCCGAAGGTGGGCTTCCTGTCGCACGCCTCGAAGTACGCCGACGGCCTGGCCCAGGGCGTGCTGATCGCCCCGGCCAAGACGCCCGAGGCGATGTCGCGGATCGTCTTCAACGACCGCCTCGACGCCGGCCTGTGCGCGCTCTTCATCTTCGTGGTGCTGAGCGTGCTGGTCTACAGCGTGCGCACCTGCCTGGCCGCGCGCCGCGCCAACCATCCGACCGCGCGCGAGACGCCGTTCGAACCGATCGCCGCGGCATGATGAGGAACTCCGGCGCCAGCCTGGCCGAGACCGGGCGCTACCTGACCCGCTCGCTGGCGCAGTCCCTGCGGCTGATGGTGGGCATGCCGGACTACGACACCTACCTGAGCCACATGGCGCGCACGCACCCGGGGCAGGAGGCGATGAGCTACGAGGCCTTCTTCAGGGAGCGGCTGGAGGCGCGGTATGGGGGAGGGAAGGGACGGTGCTGTTGAGGGTCACGCCTCATTGATCCCACCAGTTCGGCTGCCGGTCGATGAAGAGCGTGCATTCCGGGCCATGCACCGAGCCGCCGGTCCAGGCGTGTCGCAAGCTTCTCTGGAAGCCTTTCAACAGCAGCACCGGTTGGCCGGGTCGAGGTGTTCGCCAGCGTCTTGAGCGCCTGTAGTAGCCACCGCCCGAATGGATTTGACCGTTTGTGCGCCAACTGGTTTCTTCCACGCGCAGAGCAAGTGGCGCGTAGTGAACAGGCCGCAAAGTCTGTCCGCCCGCCCAGTAGTAGACGCGTCCGAAATACGCTGCGTGGCACCAGCGCTCCCAGGCGGCCGGGCTGTATCTCGACAAACCGAGGTCGCCGTTCGGGATGTCGATCCAGAGGACCGCGATGCCGAGCCGGTGGTACTCCGCGGTCCGGGCGGTGATCTCGCTGACCGCCAGCGCGCTGCGCTGCATCTCGACGGCCACAGGCACGCCGGAGATGACCGCGAAGACATCGGCGACCGCAGTCCCGAAGTTTTTCTCGAGTTCGACGTCCTGCACGTTGGACTCCTTCCGCAAGGCGTCGAAGAGGCTCAGCTTGGTCAGCAGATGGTCTTCGGTTTCGCCTGCACCGAGCCGGCATGCGACGCGGGCCTTGTGGGCGAAGTGATGGATGCGGATCAGGCCCTGGTGCAACACCACTTCACGGCGGCATGCCGGACAGATGAATGGTGCATCGGGCTTCGTGCTGGACCGTGCAGGACTTTGTCGTTGTCCGAGGTGCGCAGGGCGGTGAGCATGGTCGGTATAGGTCAGGTCGGCATTCGCTGCGTGAGGAAGTCAGGCGTGCACGCGCTGCGCGGATTCCACGGAAAGCCGCATTCCCACTGTCTTCAGCACCGCCAACAGCGTCTTCAGCGTCGGATTGCCCTTGGGCGACAGCGTGCGATAAAGAGTCTCGCGGCTGATCCCGGCCTCGGCCGCGACCGCACCCAGACCGCCGTAGGCTTCCACGACGGCCCGCAGGGCGAGCAGTCCGGCCGCACGGTCCTCCGGGTCCTCCAGTGGTTGCATCGCTGCCTTCATGTACGCAACAGCCAGTTCGCGGTCACCACGCAGTTCTGCGACTTCCTTGTCGTGATGAGACACCAAGCCTTTGAGTTTGCTCATGCTTGCCTTCGTTTCCATTCGTTCCACATGCGACGCTGCGTGCGCAGCCGGGGAAAGCGGGCCCTGCACTGGCCGATAGAAGATGACATCGGTCGGCCTTTCCGCCCGGATCGGCATCAGATCGCTTCGCAACCACGCCTGTACCTGGCGCGCAAGCCCGCGAGCCCTGGGCTCGACGGGATAGATCGGCGGGGCGCGGATAGGCTTCATCGAGGTACTCGGTGATGGCGGAAGACTCGGAGAGCGCGAAATCACCGTCAAGCAAGGTTGGCACCCGCTGAGTGAGAGACATGCTTGCAAACGTCGCGCTGCGATTCGCCCCAACTGCGAGATCAATGCGCTCAATGTCGAACGGCAGCTGCTTGTCGGTCAATGCCACGAAGACCGACATGGCATAGGGCAATGCGAACTGCGAGTCGACGTACAGGATCATGGGAGTTCCAGGTCAGGTGGGGTGCGGGTCACCATCAGCGCATTCACGGTGTGAACTTCAACTTCGAGGCCGGTTCGTTCTGCTGCCAGCGCACCGGAGGGACGCAGCCAAGCATGCTAGAAGAACCAGAACAGAAGTCGTCAGAAAGATCGGAACTTGTCGCAATCCGAAGCCTGCCATGCCCCGTTCCCGCGTCCCTCACCCCCACGACCGGGTCAGCAGTTCGTCCAAGGCGTCGGTGATCTGCTGGCCATGCGCGGCCAGCGACCCGACACAAGGGCCCAGATCGCCGATGGCCACTGACACCGTGTCTAGCGGATGCAGCACCAGATCCAGGCCATCGAAAACAAAGATGGGGTTCATGCGGGTGCCGGCGACCTGCGCTCCTGCGGGCAACGCGCTGCGCAGGACCAGCGGGACCACGACACGACGGCGGTAGCGATCGAACTGGGCCGACTGAACCACCACGACGTAGGGGATGCTGCTGCTCTGCCTGCCCTTGTTGCGATGGATGTCGAACTGCGGCACGTCTTCGCCTACAGCGTGGAGTGCTCGTCGGCGAAAGACCCCAACTCCTCCTCCACCCTGTTCCATGCCTCCGCGCAGGCGATGGCCCATTCCGGATGGCCTGGAACTTCGCCAAGGGCGGCACGCGCGCGTTGAAGCGCTTCCATGTCCTGCGGAGAAATGAGATAGGCAGCAGGTCGCCCATGGCGGGTAATGATGATCGGCTCGCGCTGGGCCTTGTCGAGCAGTTGCCCGAAACGGTTCTGAGCCTCGACCGAAGATACTTGCATCATGATGTTCTTCAGAAGTAGCTAACCTGAACAGTTTAAGCGATGTCGCCGCTTGCACGAGACGCCAGGGCGTTGAGAGCTCAAGCCCCCGCGCACTTCCTCACCGTCTCCCAAGTCCGTGTCGTCAGCTCCGTCCCGAAGGTCTTCTCGATCAGCGTCATGAACACAGGGCCGCGCGGCCCCGGCACATAAGCCGATAACACCTGCATCTCGTCCATGGCGAGGATCCGCGCCGCTTCGAACTCGATCGGCAGCGCCAGCCGGGTGGCGCGTGGTTCACGCAGGAAGGTCACGACCCGCTTTGCGCCGGCGGGCAGCTGGTGCGCCGCCCAGGGGTCGGCGGCCAGCAACTCGCGCAGGGCGTCGGACGAACGCACGATGGTGAGAAAGCGCCGTCCGAGCTCCGCTTCCATGGCCGCCTCGGCCTTGCGTTCGAGCGTCGCCCGCGCCATGGCACGCGCATTGAACGCCACGTTGCCGCTCGACAGCAATGTCTTCACCTCCGTGAAGCCCGCGCTTTCGAAGCAGCGCTTGAGTTCCGGCATCTTGGCGTTCATCGGGCTCACGCCGCGAAGAAAGGCGACGTAGCGCGGCACGTCAGATGTCTTCGAGCAGCGGGTAGGGCAGTGGCTCCACCGTCAGCGCCGGCCCGTCGACCGCCCGCGCGTGCAGCCCGCCAGCATCGATCGCCGCGATCTGGATCGAGATCAAGGCCGCCCAGCCGCCCTCGGGAGCTCGCGCGGCCTGCGCCACGGTGCCGACCGGCTGCGCCGGGTCGTTGGCGGCAAAGACTTCCTCGCCGGCCGCGAGCGCGTCGTCGGCCTGGACCAGGTAGGTCCGGCGCTTCAGGGTGCCGCGGAACTGGCTGCGGGCCACGATCTCCTGGCCCGGGTAGCAGCCCTTCTTGAAGTTCACGCCGCCGACCGACTCGTAGTTGATCATCTGCGGCACGAAGGCCTCGACCACCGGGCTGGTCAGGGTCACGATACCGCTGCGCACCTCGCTCCATGGCCAGATCGCCGGATCGAGTTCGGCCCCCTGGGGGGCGGGACCGCCGGCAGGTGCGATCCACAGGGCGCGCGGCACGCCGTCGGACGGATAGAGCGACACCACCTGCGCCTCGCCGACGGCGCTGGCGCGCCCCGGAAGCGCCCCGGCGTCGACGCCATTGGCGGCCAGCGCGGTGCCGGTCAACCCATAAAGCGCGAAATCGGCGCTGGCATCGCTGAGCTTGGCCTTGGCCCGCAGCACGTACATCGACAGGCGCTTGAGGGTCGCGGCCAGGATGTCGCGGCTGCAGACCAGCAGGATGCGTTCGGGTTCGGGCCGGATGCCGACGAAGCTCGCGATCGCGCGGCCCTTGGCCGTGCAGAGCGCCGCCAGGCGCGCCTCGGAGGCATCGAGCAACACGAAATCCTGGGTCAGCTGGCCATGCAGGAAGCTGGCGGCATCGGGACCCTCGGCACGGATCACGCCGAGGTGGGAGAGGGCGGTGACGCCATTCGGAACGACAGAGGTCATCGCTGAATTATCATGGGCGGCTGCCTTCCGTTCGGCCCACAGGGCTTAGCCGTTCTTGCTACCGTCATCCGTTCGCCTCCCTTCCCGGAACCCGTGCGCCGCTTTTTCCTCACCCTTTTCCTGCTGGCTGCCCTGATCGTGCTCGGCACCGGGGCCGCCGGGCTCTGGTGGGTCAACCAGCCCCTCAAGCTGCCCGCGGCCAACGTCGACCTGTCGGTCGAGCCCGGGACCACGCCGCGCGGCATCGCGCAGGCGGTGGCCGATGCCGGCGTCGACGTCCCGCCGCAACTGCTCTACCTGTGGTTTCGCTTTTCCGGCCAGGACCGCCAGATGCGCGCCGGCAGCTACGAGCTCGACCGCGGCGTGACGCCGCGCCTGCTGCTCAACATCCTGGTGCGCGGCGAGGAAGCCACGCGCAGCCTGGCGCTGGTCGAAGGCTGGAACTTCCGCCAGGTCCGTGCGGCGCTGGCCAAGGCCGAGCAGCTCAAGCCCGAAACCGTCGGGCTCAGCGACGAGGAGGTCATGGCACGGGTCGGCCGGCCGGGCGTGCATCCCGAAGGGCGCTTCTTTCCCGACACCTACACCTACTCCAAGGGCTCGACCGACGTCGCCTTGCTGCAGCGCGCGATGCGCGCCATGGACAAGAAGCTGGAGGCCGCCTGGGCCGCCCGGGCCTCCGACCTGCCGCTGAAGACGCCCGATGAGGCGCTGATCCTGGCCAGCATTGTCGAAAAGGAGACAGGCAAGGCCCAGGACCGGGCCGAGATCGCCGCCGTCTTCACCAACCGCCTGCGCCTGGGCATGCCGCTGCAGACCGATCCGACCGTGATCTACGGACTCGGCACGCGCTTCGACGGCAACCTGCGCAAGCGCGACCTCCAGGCCGACACGCCCTGGAACACCTACACCCGCAACGGCCTGCCGCCCACGCCGATCGCGATGCCCGGCAAGGCGGCCTTGCTGGCGGCGGTGCAGCCGGCGCAGAGCAAGTCGCTCTATTTCGTGTCCCGAGGCGACGGCACGAGCCAGTTCAGCAGTTCGCTGGACGACCACAACCGGGCCGTGAACCGCTACCAGCGCGGCGGCGGCAACACCGACCCCAACCAGCGGAGCGGGCAATGAAGGGGCTTTTCCTGACCCTCGAGGGCATCGACGGTGCCGGCAAATCGAGCCATATCGACGCGCTCGAGGCGCTGTTCAAGGCCCGGGGCCGCGCGGTCACGCGCACCCGCGAGCCCGGCGGCACGCCGCTGGCCGAGAGCCTGCGCACGATGATCCTCGAACAGCCGATGGACCCGCTGACCGAGTCGCTGCTGGTCTTCGCGGCCCGCCGGGACCACGTGGTGCGGGTGATCGATCCGGCGCTGGCGCGCGGCGACGTGGTGCTGTGCGACCGCTTCACCGACGCCACCTTCGCCTACCAGGGCGCGGGCCGCGGTTTCGATCCGGCCGTGCTGTCGACGCTCGAAGCCTGGGTGCAGGCGGCGCCGCAGGCCTTGCTGCAGCCCGACATCACCTTGTGGTTCGACCTGCCGCCCGAGACCGCGGCCGAGCGCCTGGCCGGCGCCCGGCTGCCCGACAAGTTCGAATCGCAGCCGGTGGCGTTCTTCCGCCGGGTGGCGGCCGGCTATGCCGCGCGCGCCGCGGCGGCGCCGCGCTTCGCCCGCATCGACGCCAGCCGCTCGCGCGAGCAGGTCTGGCTGCAGGTCGAGGCGGTGCTGGCCGAGCGCGGGCTGGTGGCCGGTTCGGGAGCACGGGCATGACGGCCGATTCTCTGCCGCCCTGGCTGCGCCAGCCGCTGGCCGAGCTGCTGCGCCAGCGCGGCCATGCCTGGCTGCTGCAGGGCCCGTCGGGCCTGGGCCAGTACGAGCTCGGCCTGGCGCTGGCAGCGGCCTGGCTCTGCGAGCAGCCCGAGGAGGCCAAGGCGCATGGCGCCTGCGGCCATTGCCCGAGCTGCCACGCGATCCAGGTGCGCACCCACGCCGACCTCTGCGTGCTGATGCCCGAGGTCGCGATGCAGGCCCTGGGCTGGCCGCTGGACGAGAAGTCGCAGGCCGACATCGACGACAAGAAGCGCAAGCCCAGCCGCGAGATCCGGGTCGAGGCGATGCGCGACGCCATCGGCTTCGCCCAGCGCACCAGCGCCCGCGGCCGCGGCAAGGCGGTGCTGGTCTATCCGGCCGAGCGCATGAACAACATCACGGCCAACGCCTTGCTGAAGACGCTGGAGGAGCCGGTAGGTGAGGTCCGCTTCGTGCTGGCCAGCGAAGCCGCCTGGCAGTTGCTGCCCACCATCCGCAGCCGTTGCCTGGGCTTCACGCTGCCCTGGCCCGACAGCGGCCAGGCGCAGGACTGGCTGGCGGGGCAGGGCGTGCCCGCGGCCGACGCGCCCGGCCTGCTGCGCGCGGCCGGCGGCCGGCCCAGCGACGCCTTGCGCCTGGCCAGCCAGGGCCAATCGCCCAAGGCCTGGTCGCTGCTGCCCAAGGCCATGTCGCGCGGCGAGGTCGGCGCGCTGTCCGACCATGCGCCGGCCCAGGCCATCGGAGCGCTGCAGAAGCTCTGCCACGACCTGATGGCGGTCGATTGCGGCGCGCTGCCGCGCTTTTTCGAGCCCGCCGACCTGCCGCCGGCGCCGCCGCGGGCCGCCCTGGCGCGCTGGTCACGGTCGCTCGCCAGTGCGGCAAAAACCGCAGAACACCCGTTCAATGCGGGCCTGATGCTCGAAGCCCTTGTGAGCGAGGCGCGAACCACCCTAAACTCGGCACGCCGCCGCCCATGAACACACCTGCCGCCCCCACCCCCTCCGCGCCCGTCCGGCCCAGCGTCATCCAGTTGGCGATCAAGGAAAAAGGCGCGCTCTACGCGGCGTACATCCCGCTGTTCGCCGAAGGCGGGATCTTCATCCCGACCGCGCGCGAGTACCGGCTGGGCGACGACGTCTACGTGCTGCTGACGCTGCCCGACGACCCCCAGCGCTATCCGGTCGCCGGCAAGGTCGCCTGGATCACGCCGGCCCGCGCCGCGGGCAACCGGGCGCCCGGGGTCGGCATCCGTTTTCCTTCCGACGACAAGTCGCGCCAGCTCAAGGCGCGCATCGAAGAGGCACTGGGCGCCACCCTGGCCTCCGACCGCCCGACTCAAACCATCTGAGTTCCGCTCCCCAGGGCGCGCCGCCGCTTGCCGCGGCGGCCGCGCCGTTCCGACGACGTTTGCCGCGATGTTCACCGACTCCCACTGCCACCTGACCTTTCCCGAATTCGCGGACCAGATGCCGCAGATCCGCGCCGCGATGGCGGCCGCCCAGGTCGACCGGGCGCTGTGCATCTGCACCACGCTGGAGGAATTCCCCGAAGTCCAGGCGCTGGCCGAGCGGCATGACAACTTCTGGGCCAGCGTCGGCGTCCACCCCGACAACGAAGACATCCTCGAACCCACGGTCGAGGGGCTGGTGCAGCGCGCCGCACTGCCCAAGGTGATCGCCATCGGCGAGACCGGGCTCGACTACTACCAGATGGAAGAGCGCAAGGGCGGCCGCAGCATCGCCGACATGGAATGGCAGCGCGACCGCTTCCGGGTCCATATCCGGGCCGCCCGGCAGACCCGCAAGCCGCTGGTCATCCATACCCGAGAAGCATCGGCCGACACGCTGGCCATCTTGAAGGAGGAGGGCGAGACCGGCAGCGGCCAGGCCGCCGGCGGCGTCTTCCATTGCTTCACCGAGACCGCCGAGGTGGCGCGCGCGGCACTCGACCTCGGCTTCTACATTTCGTTCTCGGGCATCCTGACCTTCAAGAAGGCGCAGGACCTGCGCGACGTGGCGGCCTTCGTGCCGCTCGACCGGATGCTGATCGAGACCGACAGCCCCTACCTGGCGCCGGTGCCGTACCGCGGCAAGACCAACAACCCGTCGTACGTGCCCTTCGTCGCGCAGCAGATCGCCCAGCTGCGCCAATTGCCGGTCGAGGCGATCGCGAAGGCCACCAGCGACAATTTCGAAGCCCTGTTCAGCGGGGCGAAGACATGACAAATCACTTTAAAAAATTCATTTATCTTGTTGTTATTGCTGCTTCTTTTGCCGCAAACGCCAGCGACTACGATGATTTCTTCCGGGCCGCGCGCGCCGACAACGCCAGCGGCATGAAGAGCCTGCTGGCCAGGGGCTTCGATCCCAACACGCGCGACGACAAGGGCCAGACCGCCTTGCTGATCGCGATGCGCGAGCCCTCGCCGAAGGTGATCGAGGTGCTGATCGACTTTCCGAAGACCAATGTCGAGGCCCGCAACGCGAAGGACGAGAGTCCGCTGATGCTGGCTGCCATCAAGGGCCAGCAGGACCTGGTGACCAAGCTCATCGCGCGCGATGCCGACATCAACAAGCCGGGCTGGACGCCGCTGCACTACGCGGCGACCAGCGGCCAGGTCGCGATCATGAAGCAGCTGCTCGACAAGGATGCCTTCATCAACGCCCAGTCGCCGAACGGCACGACCCCGCTGATGATGGCCGCGATGTACGGCTCGGCGGCCGCGGTGCGGTTGCTGCTCGACGAAGGCGCCGACGTCGCGATGAAGAACGAGCAAGGCATGACCGCGGCCGACTTCGCCGAACGGGGCAAGCGGCCGGATGCGATCCAGTTGCTCGGCGCGGCCGCCAAGCCGAAGCAACCTGCGGACGGCAAGTGGTGATGACGGCCGCGAGGCCGTGCCGGCTCGAACCATCGGAAAATAACACAATGTTGATTATGTTAAATAGTTGAACCGCACCAAGGGGCGCCGAACCCCTTGCGCTCACCCGCCCGAAAGCCGGCTCACCAGCGCCTTCGCGTACGCCGCGGTCCCGGCGCTGCCGCCCAGGTCGCCGGTGCGCACCTTGTCGATGTTCAGCGTCTCGTCGATCGCGCGCCGCAAGCGCGCCGACAGGTCCGGCCGCTTGCAGTGGTCGAGCATCAATGCTGCAGCGAGCATCAGCGCGGTCGGGTTGGCGATGCCCTTGCCCGCGATGTCGGGCGCCGATCCGTGGACGGCCTCGAAGATGGCCGCGTCGGCACCGATGTTGGCGCCCGGCGCCATCCCCAGGCCGCCGACCAGCCCGGCCACCAGGTCCGACAGGATGTCGCCGAACAGGTTGGTCGTGACCAGCATGTCGAACTGCCACGGGTTCAGCACCAGCTTCATGGCACAGGCGTCGATGATGACCGTGTCGAGCTCGAACTTGCCCTTGTACTTGCGTTCGTAGAGTTCGAGCCCGGTCTCCAGGAAGATGCCGGTCAGGGCCTTCATGATGTTGGCCTTGTGCACGATCGAGACCTTCTTGCGGCCGGTCGCGACCGCGGTCTCGAAAGCGAACTCGAGCAGCCGCCGGCTGCCCTGGCGGGTGTTGATGCCGGTGGCCATCGCGACCGCGTGCGGGTCGCCGTCGATCGGCACGTAGTGCTCGTGCCCGATGTAGAGGCCCTCGAGGTTCTCGCGCACCACCACGAGATCGATGTCGTCGAAGCGGCCGCCGGGCACCAGGGTGCGCGCCGGCCGCAGGTTGGCGTAGAGCCCGAACTCTTCTCGCAAGCGCACGTTCGAGGATCGGTAGCCGCCGCCGGACGGCGTCTCCAGCGGCCCCTTGAGCGCCAGGCGGGTTCGGCGGATGCTGGCCAGCGTGGCTTCGGGCAAGGGATCGCCGGCGGCTTGCACGCCGGCCAGTCCGCCGAGCTGGCGATCCCATTCGAAGGGCGCGCCGAGGGCGTCGAGGACCGCGAGCGTGGCATCCACGATCTCGGGGCCGATGCCGTCGCCGGGAATCAGGGTGGCAGGGATGACAGTGGACATTCGCGTGAATCCCGAAAATGAGTGAAGGCCTTGGATCGGCCGATTATGGGTCGCCTGGCGCCCGCGGCAGCAGGCCGAGTTGGTTCGGTGCATGATGACTCCCCTCTTCCAATGCCTTGCTTCTCGCTCGTCCACGCCCTCGCAAGGCACACCCCACGGAGCCGCCCCGATGACCGATGCCGAGCTCGACACCCTGTGCATCAACACCATCCGCACGCTGTCGATCGATGCCGTCCAGGCCGCCAACTCCGGCCACCCGGGCACGCCGATGGCGCTGGCGCCGCTGGTCTACACCCTGTGGAACCGGGTCATGCGCTTCGACCCGAAGGACCCGATCTGGCCCGGCCGCGACCGCTTCGTGCTGTCCAACGGCCATGCCTCGATGCTGCTGTGGTCGGCGCTGCACCTCAGCGGCACAGTGGCCGTCAACGCCGAGTACGAACTGCTCGGTGCGCCCGCGGTGACGCTGGACGACATCCGGCGCTTCCGCCAGTTCGGCAGCAAGGCGCCGGGCCACCCCGAGTACCACTGGGTGTCGGGCGTGGAGACCACCACCGGCCCGCTCGGCCAGGGGATCGCGACCAGCGTCGGCATGGCGATGGCGCAGCGCTGGCTGGCCAACCGCTACGACCCGGGCGGCCCTGCCCTGTTCGACTACGACGTCTATGCGGTCTGCGGCGACGGCTGCCTGATGGAAGGCGTCGGCTCCGAGGCCGCGTCGCTGGCCGGCCATCTGGGGCTCGACCGGCTGTGCTGGATCTACGACAACAACCACATCACGATCGAAGGCCGCACCGAGATCACCTTCACCGAGGACGTGGGGATGCGCTTCGCCGCCTACGGCTGGAACGTGCTGCGGGTCGGCGATGCCAACGACCTCGGCCTGATCGAAGCGGCGCTGGCCACCTTCAGGCGCACCCAGGGCCAGCCCACGCTGATCATCCTCGACAGCCACATCGGCTGGGGCTCTCCGCACCGCCAGGACACGGCGGCCGCGCACGGCGAGCCGCTCGGCGACGACGAGGTCCGGCTGGTCAAGCGCGCCTACGGTTGGCCGGAGGACGCGAAATTCCTGGTGCCGGAGGGCGTGCGCGCGCATTTCGATGCCGGCATCGGCGCCCGCGGCGCCGCAGCGCATGCGGCCTGGAACGAGGCCGCCGCGGCCTTGCGCGCCCGCTCGCCGGCCCTGGCGCTCGAGATCGACCAGATGCAGCGCCGAGAATTGCCGGACGGCTGGGACAGCCAGTTGCCGGTCTTTGCGGCCGACCCGAAGGGCCTGGCCGGGCGCGACGCCTCGGGCCAGGTGCTCAACCTGCTGGCGCAGAGCGTGCCCTGGTTCATCGGGGGCTCGGCCGATCTCGGTTCGTCGAACAAGACCACGCTCAAATACCCGGGTGCGGGCGATTTCCAGCCCGGCAGCCCGAGCGGCAAGAACCTGCACTTCGGTATCCGCGAGCATGCGATGGCGGCGGCCGTCAACGGCATGGCGCTGTCCAAGCTGCGGCCCTTCGGCGCCACCTTCTTCATCTTCAGCGACTACGCGCGGCCGGCGATCCGGCTGGCCGCGCTGATGGAACTGCCATCGCTGTTCGTCTTCACCCACGATGCGATGGGCGATGGCGAGGACGGCCCGACCCACCAGCCGATCGAGCAGCTGGCCTCGCTGCGGGCGATGCCCGGCCTCACGGTGCTGCGCCCGGGCGACGCCAACGAAGTGGTGGAGGCCTACCGGGTGGCCCTGCGATCGCCGCACCGTCCGACCGCGATGGTGCTGTCGCGCCAAGCCCTGCCGACCCTCGACCGCAGCCGGCTTGCGCCCGCCGCGGGCGTCGCCAGGGGCGCCTATGTGCTGGCCGAAGCCGCGGGCGAAGGCGACCCCCAACTGATCCTGATCGCCAGCGGCAGCGAGCTCGCGCTGGCTCTCCAGGCGCACGAGGCGCTGGAGGCCCGGGGGGTGCGCGCGCGACTGGTGTCGATGCCCTCGTGGGAGCTGTTCGAGCAGCAGACGCCCGCCTACCGGGCCAGCGTGTTGCCGCCGGGCGTGAGCGCGCGGGTCGCGGTCGAGCAGGCCTCGGCCTTCGGCTGGGAGCGCTACGTCGGCGCGATCGGCCAAGTGGTGGGCATGCAGACCTTCGGGGCCTCGGCACCGCTGGCGGCGCTGCAGCGGGAGTTCGGCTTCACGGTCGACCACGTGGTGGCCGTGGCGCTGTCGGTGCAGGCGGCGGCCAACCCCTGAGCCGCGTGCGCTGGCGTTCTCAGCGGCGACTGCCGCGCAGCGCTGCGAGCATCAACGTGGTCACCGCGGCGCCGCCCGCCGCCGCCATCACCATCGAGCGGACCGGCCGATCGGAGACGTAGTGGCCGCCCTGCTCGCGCCATTGCCGGCCGCGCGACCGGAGCTCGTCGAGCAACTGGCCGGCCCGCCCCTGCTTCGAGGGCCCGGCCGCATGGGCGACGCCCGCGGTGTAGGCGTCGGCGCCATCGGCGGTGTCGCGCACGGCCTGGCGCGTCGCTTCGGCGATTTGCTCGGGACTCTTGTAGTCAGTGAAATTCGTGCTCTGCATGGGAAGTCCTTTTCTAGAAATGCAATGCGATCGGCGTCGCACATGCATCCAGTGATAGGTTCCCGCACGGCCACAGCATGTCGGCACCGTCGTCCAGGCGGCGTAGGTCGTCACCCACCCGGCCCATTCGCCGGGTCGCCGCCAGGCAGGTTGCCCAGGCGCATCGAGCAGCGCGTTCCGCGCCCTGCCACCGAGTCGAGCCGGACCTCGGACTTGAGCGCCTTCGCCAGCCGCGCGACCAGCGACAGGCCGAGCCCGACGCCGTCGGCCGCCGGCGTGGCCGCATCGTTGACGCGGTAGAACTCCTCGAACACCTTCTCGATCTGGTCGGCCGGGATGCCGATGCCCTGGTCGAAGACCTCGACCACGACATCGCCCTGCTGCAGCCGCGCGGCCAGCAGGATCTTCTTGCCCGGCGAGCTGTACTTGATCGCGTTCGACAGCACGTTGCCGACCATCCGCCGCAGGCGCACCGGGTCCGACTGGATCGTCGCCTGCCCGGTGCGCACGCGCAGCCGGATGTTCTTCGCCTCCGCCAGCGGCTCGTACTGCAGCTGCAGGTCACGCACCACGTCGGCGATCTGCACCGGCTCGACCGACAGCTGGACCTTGCCGCTGTCGAGCACCGACAGGTCGAACAGCGAATCGAACAGGTGGCTGACCGCCGCCGTGGCCTTGGCAATCTTGGGCGCGAGTTCGGCATGCGTCTCGGGGTTCTCCTTGAGGAAGTCGGCATAGAGCGCCAGGGCCGAGACGGGCTGGCGCAGGTCGTGGGTCGCGGCGGCGAGAAAACGGTTCTTGGTGCTGACCGCCTCGGTGGCCTGGCGCTCCCTCAGCGCCAGGTCGTACTGGAGTCCGAAGTGTTCTTCCTGGTTGGCGTGGATCGCCCTGCCGAGGCCGAGGATCACGGCCCAGTGCAACAAGGTCAGCCCCACGAACCAGTAGTTGAGCGAACCCTGCATCGGCCCGAGGAACACGCCGTACAGCACGCAGGCCAGCATCACGACGAAGAATCCGTTCATCGACCAGTAGAGCAGGAAGGGCACCAGCGCCAGGCGGGTGATCGGCCCGTACACCACCAGCGTCAGGACCAGCCAGCAACCGAGCTGGTTCGCCTCCGGAATGCGGGCAAAGAACAGCAGCACCGAGACGCCCCAGAATGGGGCCTCGAGGATGAAGACCGGCGCCGCCCGGGCGAGGAAGAGGTGGAGCGAGTCGGCGCCGTCGCCCTGGTGGTCGCGGGCATGCAGGGCCACCACGCGCCGGCGCATCGCCGCGATCAGCAAGCCGACCGCCAGCCACGCCGACACGGCGAGATGGCTGCCGCTGCCCCAGCACAGCGCGGCCATGGTCAGCATCAGCAGCAGGCCCAGCGGCTGGCGTTCGCGCGACTGGCGCATGAAGCTGCGCGTCAGCTGGCCCTGGATCCAGCGGGCGCGCAGGCCGGGCGCATCGTCCTCGATGTCGCCGGGGACCGGGTCGCGGCCGGGTCGGGCGCGGGTGGAGACCTGCGCGCGCGCGAATGCCGGGCTTGCGTGGAGCGACGCCTCGGAGGTCATCCCGGAATCCTGAGTTTCGGAGTCTTGGAGGCTCCCTGTTTGTCAACGACATCGCAACTCGGGATCACCCCGGGGTGCGTGCGTTTTTGCCGCAATCGCGGGCCGGGCGAAGGCATTTCGAACGCGGCCCGTGCAGGCGCAGTTGCGCCGACGACAAATCGCCGGCACATGAGGAATTCTTCCTCTCGCGCTCGGGCGCGTTCGCGGGAATAATTTGCTCGCCATGGGACAAGCGCTTTCAGACCACGAAACCGTCGCCGGCGTGCTGATGATGCTGGTTCGCCAGCGGGCGGCCTCGTCCGGCAGTGGCAAGACCTCGCGCACCGGGCTGCAGGCCAGCGTGCCCGTCAACGAGCGGCCCGGCGTGCGGCGCGGCCTCGACGCCCTGCTCGAGCACGGACTGCTCGTGATGAGTGGCGAAGACATCGGCCCGACCGCCAAGGGCAAGCTGTTCCTGGCCCACGTGCAGCGGGCGCGCGGCGAACCCCCGACCGCCTACGAGCACGACGACAAGAGCCCCGCCGTGCTGGCCGCGATCCTGCAAGCGATCGACGCCGAAGAGCGCCTCGGCCCGCAAGGGCCGATCGACGACCTTCGCACCCTCCCTGCGCGGCTCGAAGGTTATCGCGCCGGGCGGGCGTCCCGCTTCTCCAGGGCCAAGGGCCTGCTGGTGCTCGGTGGCGTGGCGGCCGCGGTGGCTGCGTTCAGGCTGCTGCGCTGAGTCCCGGGAGTTGCGCCGCGGCCCTGCCCGCGCCGCGTGTCATCCGATTGCCCGACTTGCATTCGCGTCTTTCCTACGCCGACTCGGGCTGTCGGCAGACGCGCGCCGGCCGCATCGGCCCGCATGCTCCCCCGACACCATCATTCGAGGAGCAAAAAATGATCAAGATCGGAATCGTGGACGACCATGCCATCGTGCGTTCGGGCCTGCGCGACTTCTTTTCGCAGCACGTCGACCTGCGCGTGGTCGGGGAAGCTGCCAGCGGGCGCGAAGCCATCGACCTCGTGCGCAACCACGAGATCGACGTCCTGGTGATGGATCTCTCCATGCCGGGCCAGAGCGGCATCGACGCCATCGCCATGGTCCGGGCGAAGGCGCCCGACACCGGCATCCTGATCCTGAGCGGCTATCCGGAGGAGCACTACGCGATGAGCCTGATCCGACAGGGCGCGAGCGGCTACCTCAACAAGGAATGCGACCCGAAGGAAATCGTCGAGGCGATCCGCACGATTTCGCTCGGTCGCCGCTACATCACGCCGGGCGTGGCCGAACTGCTGGCCCGCCAGCTCGACCGCAACACCGACACCGCCCCGCACGAACAGCTTTCCGAGCGCGAGTTCCAGGTCTTCCTGAAGCTGGCCACCGGCGAGACCGCGGGCAGCATCGCCGAGCACCTGTCGCTGTCGGTCAAGACCGTGAGCACCTACCGCAGCCGCCTGATGGAGAAGATGAACCTGGCCTCCAACAGCGACCTCACCTACTACGCGCTCAAGAACCAGCTGATCAGCTGAGGGGTCAGACCCCGCGGCCCGACCCCGGTCGGTGCCCGCGCCGGATGGTTAAGCTCGGCGTCATGACGACCATCCAGTCCCGGCGCAAGCTCATCGTGATCATCCTGCTGTGCGTCGCCGTCGGTGGTGCGGCGCTGCGGCATTTCGCCGCGCCCGGCTCCACGGCGCGGGACGTCGGCACCCTGCTGATGCTCCTGTGGGTGCCGATCATCGGCAACGTGATCTCGTGGCTGATCGCGCGGCTGAGGCGCCCGGCCGCGGTCGTGCCCTCCCCCTTCGACGAGCGGCCCGCCTTCGCGCCCCAGTTGCTGGTCGAACTCACGCTGCGGCCGCCGAAGCTGCCGGCGGAAGACGTCCCGGTGCCTGCGGGCGAGCATCGCTGTGCGCTGGTGGTCGGGAACGAGGCGTTTTCGGCCCGCTGGTGGGTCCTGCCGGACCGCTCGTTCCGGCGTGGCAGCCCGCAGGCGCTCGAAGTGGAGTTTCTTGCGCCGCAGCTGGCGCTGCCCAAGTTTCAGGCCGAAGCCAGCTTCAGGATGCTGGTGGGCGAGTCTTTCATCGGCGATGGCCGCGTGCTGCGGCCGATCGACTAGCGCAGGTCGCGGCGCGCCAGCAGCACGTTGCCGCCGGTGGTGTTGAACGAGATGGTGGGCGCGCTGAAATCGCTGAGCGGCGCGCCCAGGCCGATCTCGCCGCTGCCGTGCAGCACGCACTCGTCGCGCCGCAGCGCGATCTCGCCGCTGGCGCCGGCGGTGCCATGGAAGCGCACCCAGGTGCCGTAGGTGCTGACGTCGACCAGCACGCAGCTGCCCTGGCGGGCCTCGATACGCGCATGCAGGCGCGACACCCGCGGGTCGTTGACCACGAACTGCGCTTCGTCAACCCGGCCCAGGTGGATCGGAAGTTCGGCAGCACGGAACATCGAGCGAACGTCGAGCCAGGCCAGCTCGATCTGTCCGAAGGACGAATCCGGGCCGCGCGGCTGGTGCACCAGCGAGGCGGGCATCGTCAGGAACTCCGACACCTCGTCCTGCCAGTCGACCCGGTGCACCACCGGCATCTCGTTCTTGCCGCGAATGTTGATCGGCCCCAGGCTGCGGTGGCGGACTTCGCCACCGTGCAGCTGCTCGATCACCGATTCGGTCGCCCAGATCTGCCCCGGCCCGGCCAGGTCGCTCAGGCGCGACGCTAGGTTGACCGCATCGCCGTAGCAGTCGCCATCGACCTCCACCACCTCGCCGCTGGCGACGCCGATCTGCAGTTCCATGCGCAGCGGCGCGGGCCAGGTTTGCAGGCGCTTCTGGTGGTTGCGCTGCATCTCGAGCACGGCACGGGTGGCGCTGACGCCTTCGGCGAATATCGCAAAGACGCCATCGCCCAACGATTTGACGACACGGCCCCCATGCGCTTCGCAGACGCCGCCGATCCACTGCGTCAGGCGCGTCACGGTTTCGGTGGCGCGCGCATTCCCCATAGCCTCGAAGACTCTGGTACTTCCCGTCAGATCGGCAAATACGACAGTGGAATTGGCGCCCATGTTGTGCAGTTTTTGGTAGCTCTCGCTGTTCGATTATGGCAAAGCGGCGCCGAAACACGGTCTCGGAGCCTCAAATCGGGCCGCCGGAGAGCCAAGCTGTTGCTTTTTCATTTCGTCACACGGTGTAAGTTTGGTTTTAGCTACAAAAGTAGAACTAAGGCATTAGTTGTTCAAGCGCTTCATGAGCAGTTTCGTGAAGTATGTTGTTTTTGAACATGAAATGTCGTGTCGATGCTTGTGCCGCTCCGAGGCCAGCCTTAACGTAGCACCTGTCCAGGTTTTGGCAATACGCCTTCCGTCCATGGTGTCACCCAGCAGTCTCCTTCGCTTTCTGAGCTTCCCCGGTTTCGGCTTGCGCCGTTCCGCGGATCGTCAGATGGGGCAGATCCGCACGGCGATGCTGTCACTGCTCCAGGTCCACGGCGGCCACACGATGCAGCGCGTGGCGCAGCGCGTGCGTTTCGCCGGCGACCTCGAAGCGCTGTGGTACCTGCGCCAGGACGTGCTGACCGCCCTCAGCGCGGTCGACGGCGAAGTCGCCGCCCGGCGCCAGATGCGCCAGATCAACCGCCTGTTCAAGGGTGGACTTCCCGGCAGCATGGAGCCCCGCACCCACCACAGGGTCCACGGCTGACCCTGCGTCGAGCGGCCCGCGCCAGCGAGCCCGCCCGGCTCTCAGTGATGGTGGTGGTGCCGGTGGCCCCAGACCATGAACACGTCCCGGCCGTCGGCGGCCACTTCCACCTTCGCACCCACGGGCAGCAGCACCTTGGTCGGCACGTGGCCGAACGGCAGCCCGGTCAACACCGGCGGCTTGACCAGGCCGCGCAGGCGGGCGACGACCGCCTGCATGCCGAAGCCCCGATCGTGCGGAACCTTGCGGATGCCCGTGAACTGCCCGAACACGATCGCCTTCTGGCGCCCCAGCACCCCGGCGTGACGCAGCTGGTCGAGCATGCGCTCGACCCGGTAGGGGTGCTCGTTGACGTCCTCCAGGAACAGCACGCCCTTGTCGATGGCGGGAAACCAGGGCGTGCCGAGCAGGCTGGCCAGCACGCACAGGTTGCCGCCCCAGAGCACCGCGTCGTGGATGGACCGGAACGCCGGCAGGTCGGCGCTGTCGCGTGCCGGCATGCGCCATCCGGAGCCCTCGCCCTGGCCGCCCAGCAGGTCGTCGAAGCAGGCCTCCATGATGTCGTCAGCACCGGCTTCGGCGCCGAAGTCCTCGCCGACCGCGGGGCCGGCCCAGGTGACGGCGCCGGTCTTGGCCAGCAGCGCGCTCTGGAAGGCGGTGAAGTCGCTGAGCCCGACGAATTCGGTGCCGCGATCGATCGCCTTGGCCACGGCCTTGTAGGGAATCTGGTCGAGGATGCGCGTGAGGCCGTAGCCGCCGCGCGATATCAGCGCCACGTCGGCGCCACTGGCCGCCGCGCGCGCGATCGCCGCCAGCCGCGTGGCGTCGTCGCCCGCGAAGCGCTGGTGGGAGGCCAGAGCGGCCTCGTCGAGTTCGACCTCGTGGCCCAGGGCCTGGAGCCGCTTGACGCCGCGCTTGAACGCGGCCTTGTCGCGCACGGCGCTGGAGGGCGAATAGATGTAGATGTGTTTTTTCACGGGCCGAAGTATCCCATTGCCTCGCGCACCCGCCGGGCCAGGGCCGCCGCCTGCGCCGGCGTCGGGCCGGAGGCGCGCTTCGGGATCGGGCCCAGGGCCCGCAGCGCGGCCTCGTAGCCGCGGTCGGGGAACGGTGCACGCCAGGCCTCCGGCACTGCGGCGGCATCGTCGGGCACGGCCATCACGGTCGCGAAGCGGGCCGGCAGGGTCCCGGCCAGCGACGCGGCCCAGGCGGCGGCGCCGGGGCTGTGCAGCAGCGCCAGGGGGCCGGGGGCGAGCTGCTGCGTGCGCTCGAGCCACGCCAGCCATTCGGCCAGCAGGCGCCAGTGCCATTCGAGCTGGTGCACCGCTTCGCGCTTGGGTTTGTCGCTCTGCCCGAAGCCGATCAGGTCGGGCGCCAGCAGCCGCAGTCCCGGGGCGCCGGCGAGGTGGCGGAAAAAGTAGCGCCACTCGCCCGGCCCGTGCAGGCAGAGGCAGGTGCAGGGCGCGTCCGGCGGGCCGTGGTCGAGGTAGCGCATCCGCCAGCCGCCCTGGCTTGGCAGCTCGCTCACCTGCAGCGGCGCGGGGCCGAGGTCGGCCAACCCGGCGAAGCGCGAGTCGGCGGTGCGCAAGGCGTCGTCGCGCAAGGGCTCGGCCGCTTCGCGGGCGGCGCTGCGGCGGGCCTGGAAGAAGTCCTGCAAAAGCGCCTGCGCTTCGTCGGCGAGCAGCCCGCCCTGCACCGCCGTGCGGTGGTTGAGCCGGGCCTCGCGAAACAGGTCGATCACCGAGCCGGCGGCACCGGTCTTGGGGTCGGCGGCGCCGAACACGACCCGGGCCAGCCGCGCATGCAGCATGGCGCCGGCGCACATCGCGCAGGGCTCCAGCGTCACGAACAGCTCGCAGCCGTCGAGCCGGTAGTTGCCGAGCGCGGCCCCGCCGGCGCGCAGCGCGTTGATCTCGGCATGCGCGCTCGGGTCGTGCCGCGCGATCGGCGCATTGCGTCCGCGGGCGACGACCCGGCCGTCCTTGACCAGCACGGCACCGATCGGCACTTCGCCGGCCTGCGCGGCCTGGCGCGCTTCGGCCAGCGCCAGCGCCATCCAGTCGGCGTCAGTTGTCATCCGGGACCGGCCGGGCCTGCACCGCGGCGTCGAGCGACTGCTTGAACTGCTGCTGGATCTGCCGGCTCTGCGCCCGCGCATCCCCCGTCGCCGTGCTGCCGGTCGGGAGCACCGGCGCGGCGACCCCGCCCAATTGCTTCCTGGCCAGCAGCCCGACGACAACCAGTGCGACCAGCAAACCGACCAGACCGATCATGCGCATGTCAGGCCTCCCCGGTGATGCCGAGACGCTGCATCCACTCCGCCAACGCGCGCTCGTCGGGGCTGCCCTGGCGGTAGACATCGAAGGTCGCGGCATGCGCTTCCTTGCGATGCTGGTTCAGCTTGACCTTGCACTGCAGCGCCGTCACCTTCAGCTCGAAGCCGACGATGCCGTTGAGCATCTTGTGCTGGAACTCCTGCCCGAGGTCGCGCCATTGCTGCGCGTAGGCGGGCTCGTGCTGGCCGATCAGGCGCTTGAGCAGCGCATCCTTCTCGTCGGGGTCCTCGACCAGGCGCGCTTCGACCGTGCAGTTCACGGCCAGGTAGTTCCAGGTCGGCACCCGCGCCAGGTCGGGATAGACCGACGGCGAGAGGTAGGCATGCGGGCCGAGAAAGCTCACCAGCGCCCGCGGCCGCGCCTTCAGGTAGCGCCATTGCGCATTGGGCTTGGCGCAGTGGCCCCAGAGCACGAAGTCGTCCGCGCCCCGTTCCTCGAGCACCAGCGGCAGGTGCGTGACGTAGGGCAGGCCCTGGTCGTCGTTCGAGATCAGGGTGGCGAACGGATGGTCGCGCATCAGCCGCGCGGCGACGGCGCGGTCGGTGACGTTGAACTGCGGTGGCATGTACATGGGGCTGGTTCCTGCGATCCCTCGAAAGGACCGCTCGATTGTCCCCGAGCCGCCCCTATCTGGCGCCTGCGGCCCGCAGCTTTTCGACCATCGCGGCGTAGCCCCGTGCACTCGCGAGCTGCAGCGGCGTGTGGCCCTGGCGATCGGCCAGCTGCAGGTTGGCGCCGGCGTCGACCAGCGCGACCAGCGTGCGCTGGTGGCGCGCCCCGCCGTCGCCGAGCACGATGGCCTCGATCAGCGCGGTCCAGTGCAGGTTGTTGACCTGGTCGAGGGGCGCGCCGGCGGCGATCAGCCGGCGCACCACCTCGTCGTGCCCGAGATGGGCCGCGGCGATCAAGGCCGTGCCGTCGTAGCGGCTGGTGGTCTGGCCGGGGTTGGCGCCGAGCGACAGCAGCAGCGCCAGGGTGGGCACGTCGTCGGCGACCGCGGCGATGGTGACGGCGTCGTAGCGGTCGTTCTCGAAGGCGTCGAGCCTGGCGCCGGCCCTGGCCAGCACGCCGATGGCCTCGCGCTGCCGCGCATAGCTGGCCACGTGCAGCGGCGTGCGGCCCATGGCGTCGCGCGCCTCCAGGTCGGCGCCGCCGGCGATCAGCGCCTTCAGCTGCGGCAGGTCGCCGCGCCAGGCGGCGCGGTGCAGGCCCTGGTAGGCCTGCGCCTCGGCGGCGGCCGGCGCCACCTGGGCCGGCGCCGGAACGGCCAGCCCGGCAGCCAACAGCGCCAGAGCGACGGCCACGGCCTTCATCGGCATCAACCCAGCTGGCCCTTGACCTTGTCGAGCGCCGCGTTGGCGCATTGCTCGTCGAGCTGGCCGCCCGGCGCGCCGCCAACGCCGACGGCGCCGATGACCTCGTTGCCCGCCTTGACCGGCACGCCGCCGCCGAGCAGCAGGAAGCCCGGGATGTTGACGAGGTTGGCGGCGGCGGGGTTCTTCTGCGCGTTTTCCATCATCGCCAGGGTCGGCGCCTTGGCCGAGGCCGAGGTCCAGGCCTTGCGCTCGCTGGCGCCCAGCGTGTGCGAGCCGGCGTTGTTGGCGCGCTGGACGGCACGCACGGTGCCGGCGCGATCGACCACCGTGGCGGCGACCGCGTAGCCGTTGGCGGCGCAGGCGGCCACCGCCGCACCGGCGATCTCGTTCGCCAGTTCGAGCGACATGTTCTTCTCGGCGCGCACGGCCGGGCTCGGCGCCGGGGCCGGTGCCGCGGTCTGGGCCTGGACGCCCAGGACGGAAGCGGCGAGCAGGACGGCGAGGCTGCCGAGGCGAAGGGACGGGTTCATGGAGTTCTCCGAAGGTTGGGATCGAGACACGCCGGCACATCGCCGGCGGTGGCGCAATTTTGGGAACTGCCGCCCCGGCCGCCCATTCGTACGGCTACCCTCGCCGCTCCGTAGAAATACGGAGCGCCGCGCGAGCGCTCAACCGGCCGCCTCGACCAGCCCCGCATAACGCCGGATCAGCTGCGCCAGCGAATCGCATTCGAGCTTGGCAAAGAGATTGGCCCGGTGCGTCTCCACGGTGCGCGGCGAGAGCGCCAGCGCGCGCGCGATCTCCTTGTTGGTGAGCCCCGCGACGATGAAGCCCAGCACCTCGCGCTCGCGCTCGGACAGCTGCTGGTAGCGCTCGCGGGCGGCCTGGTCGGCCTGCGTGCGCTCGCGCGAGTCGACGTGGCGGCGCACCGCCTGCTGGAGCGCCTCGAGAAGCTGCTCGTCGTCGACCGGCTTCTCGAGGAATTCCGCCGCCCCGGCCTTGAAGGCGCGGCGGCACATCTCCACCGTGCCATGGCCGGTGAGCATGATCACCGGCTGGTCGACGCCCTGCCCGACCAGCGTGTCGAGCAAGGCGAGGCCGCCGATGCCGGGCATGCGGACGTCGAGCACGATGGCGCCGATGCTCGCGCGGTCGAACTGGTCGAGGAAGGCCTGCGGATCGCCCCAGGTCTGGGTGCGCAGGCCGACCGTGCCGATCAGCAGCGCCAGGCTCTCGCGCACCGCGAGGTCGTCGTCGATCAGGTGGATCAGCGGGGACAGCGGTCCGCTCATCGATGCATCTCCTGGGCACGGCCGCCGGCGAGCGGCAGCCGCAGCGTGAAACGGGCGCCGCGCGGCTCGGCATGGGCCGCTTCGAGCGCGCCGCCCATGCCGCTCGCCAGCGTTTCGGACAGGCTCAGGCCGAGCCCGAGCCCACCCTCGCGGGTGCTGAAGAACGGCTCGAAGACCCGCGGCATGGCTTCGGGCGACAACCCGGCGCCGTTGTCGCTCACGGCGAGCAGGCCGCGGCCGGCCTCGACGCCAACGGACAGGCGCAGGCGGCGCTCGCCGGACGGCACCTCGTCGAGCGCCTGCAGCGCGTTCATCAGCAGGTTGTGGACGATCTGCTCGAGCGCCACCGGCTCGGCCAGCACCCAGACCGGGGCCGCTGCCGTGTCGTCGATGGACGGCGTCACGGCGCGCCTGGCCAGTTCGGGCGCCAGCAGGTGGAGTGCGCTGCGCAGCGCTTCCTGCAGCGCCACGGGCTGCAGCTCGGCCTGCCGGTCGGGCCGCTCGATCACCCGCCGCAGCCGGCCCACCACGTCGGCGGCCCGGCGTGCCTGCTCGGCCGCCTGCTTCATCGCCGAGCGCGCGGTCGCCAGTTCGGGCGGCTCCTCGGCCAGCAGCCGCTGGGCGGCCTGGGTGTTGGCCAGCACCGCGGTCAGCGGCTGGTTCAGTTCATGGGCCATCCCGGCCGCCAGCTCGCCGAGCGCGTTGAGCCGCGCGACCTGGCCCAGCCGCAGCAGTTCCTCGGCGCGGCGCCGCGCAATCCGCTGGCGCCGCAGCGCGTAGGCGCCGCCCAGCGCGGCGGCCACGGCCAGCGACCAGGCGGCCATCGCGGCCCAGGGCAGTCCGGTCCAGGCCACCCGCTGTTCGGCAACCAGCTCGAAGGCCTGGCTGTCCGAGGCCAGCACCTTGCGGAAGTCGAAATGCCAGCCGCCCTCGGCGGCCGCGGCGCCCGGCTGCACCACGAAGCGCTGCCCCCCGTGCTCGAGCGTCACCCGCACCGGGCTGGTCTTCGGGTCCATCGGCCAGTCGCGCCAGGGCACGGCCGTGGCCAGGTCGATGGCCAGCGCATAGCTGACCGGCAAGGCGCCGATCACCAGCCGGTAGCGGCCGCTCGCGAAGTCGCCGGCGACGAATTCGGGACGCTGCAGCTGGCGCGAACGGGCTTCGGCCGGCGCCAGCGACGGGTCGAGCCACGCGGCGCCGGCCTCGCGCCGCTCGACGTCGAGGATCGACGGGTAGACCGATGGCAGCCGGCGCTCGGAGCGGGCCGCGCCCGGCACCGGCTCCAGCAGCGCCAGCGTGGCCAGCACGGCGTCGTACTGCACCACCTGCTGGCTCATGAGCCGGTGGGCGATGCGTCCGTTGACCTCGAAGTCCTCGCGCAACTGCCGCAGCTCGCCGCGCGCGAGCCAGACCGCGCCGGCGCCGGAGACCAGCAGCCATGCGAGCCACCAGCCCCCTTGCGTACGCAACCATTGCCTCATGGCGGGGGATTGTGCCCGGGCCGCCGGCGGGGCCGGGGCGGTGCTTGCGTCGGCTGCGGACCTCAGCCCACAATCCGTCACGCCCAGGCGCCCTCCACTCCCTCCAGGCTTCGCATGTCCACACCTCTACCCGCAGAATTGCCGGCGGCCCCGGAGACGCCACAGCATTCCGCCACCCGGGTGGCCCGGCACGCCGCCCTGGCGCAGGGCCAGGACACGACCCGGCTGGTGCGGGGCCTGCTCAAGCCCTACCGCGGCTGGCTCGCGATCGTGCTGGCGGCGATGCTGGTCGAGATCCTCATGAGCCTGGCCGCGCCCTGGCCGCTCAAGCTGGTGCTCGACGACGCGCTCGGCACCCACCATCTGCCGAGCTGGCTCGAATGGGCGCACCAGCTGGGCATCGGCCGCCATACGCTCGGGGTGGCGCTGTTCGCCGGCCTCGCGACCCTGGCGATCGCGGTCATCGGCGGCATCGCGAGCTACATCGACAACTACTACACCACCAGCATCGGGCAGTGGGTCGCCAACGACCTGCGGCTGCGCATCTACGAGCACCTGCACCGGCTCTCGCTGGCCTTCTACGACACCGCCAAGACCGGCACCCTGATGTCGACCATCACCAGCGACGTCGCGACGGTGCAGAGCTTCGCCTCGTCGTCGACGCTGTCGATCGTGGTGGACATCGTCACCATCGTCTTCATGCTGGGGCTGATGATCTGGCTCGACTGGGACTTCACGCTGATCGCGATCGCGGTGATGCCCTTCCTGCTGCTGTTCGTGTTCCGCTTCAAGAAGGCCGTGAAGGAAGTGACGCGCGAGGTGCGCGTCAAGCAGAGCGAGATCGTCGCCGTGGTGCAGGAAGGCCTGGGCTCGGTGCGCGCGATCAAGGCCTTCGGCCGCCAGGACCTCGAGGTGACGCACATGGCGGCGGCCAGCCAGGCCAGCACCGAGGCCGCGCTGAAGGCCCGGCGCATCAAGTCGCTGCTGTCGCCGGTGGTCGCCGTGGTGGTCGCCCTGTGCACCGGCATCGTGCTCTGGAAGGGCACGGCGCTGATCATCGCCGGCACCATGACCGCCGGCGCGCTGACCGTGTACCTGGCCTACCTGAGCAAGTTCTTCAAGCCGGTGAAGGACCTCGCCGGCATGGCCAGCACCATTGCCCAGACCACGGTCGCGCTGGAGCGGATCCAGAAGATCCTCGGCGCCGACGACATCATCCGCGAGCGCGCGGACGCGAGCGACCCCGGCCGCGCCCGGGGCGAGGTCCGCTTCGAGCACGTGGCCTTCGGCTATGGCAGCGAGGCGCCGGTGCTGCGCGATGTCAGCTTCACGATCCAGCCCGGCCAGGTGGTCGGCATCGTGGGCCCGACCGGCAGCGGCAAGTCGACGGTCGTGAGCCTGATGCCGCGCTTCTACGACCCGACCTCGGGGCGGGTGCTGATCGACGGCGTCGACATCAGCCACCGCAAGCTGGCGCCCTTGCGCGCCCAGATCGGCTTCGTGCTGCAGGAGACGGTGCTGTTTCGCGGCACCATCGGCGACAACATCGCCTACGGCAAGCCGGGCGCGACCCGCGACGAGGTCGTGGCCGCCGCCCGGCTGGCCAACGCCGACGAGTTCATCGCCCGCATGCCCCACGGCTACGATTCGATGGTGGGCGAACGCGGCGACACGCTGTCGGGCGGCCAGCGCCAGCGCATCGGCATCGCGCGGGCGGTGATCCGCAACAGCCCGATCATGATCCTCGACGAGCCCACGGCCGCGCTCGACACCGAATCCGAGCGGCTGGTGATCGAGGGCCTGGAGCGGCTGATGCAGGGCCGCACCGTGATCATGATCGCCCACCGCCTGAGCACCCTGCGCAACGCCGACAAGATCATCGTCCTGAAGGACGGCGTCGTGGTCGAGGAAGGCACCAACGACGAACTGGTGGCCCTCGGCGGCGTCTATGCCGAGCTGCACCGCATCCAGTACCAAGACCCGGCGGCCCACGCGGCCGCCACCGCCTGAGGCCGCCATGTCCCACCGACTGATCGTTCTGCCCGACGACACCGCCAAGCCGATCCTGGACGCGATCAACGCGGCCAAGCTGGCGTTGAACATCCGGATGTTCCTGTTCACCGACGAGACCCTGATCGGCGCGGTCATCGCCGCCAAGCAGCGCGGCGTCAAGGTGCGCGTGATGCTGAACCCGGCGCGGCGAACCGGCGAGACCGAGAACGAAGCCGCCCGCAAGGCGCTCGTGGATGCGGGCATCGAGGTGCGCGACAGCAACCCCAAGTTCGACCTGACGCACCAGAAGTCGATGGTGATCGACAACCAGGTCGGCTTCGTGGAATCGCTCAACTGGGAGCCCAAGGACCTGACCGAGACGCGCGACTACGCGGTGGTCACGACGCACGACCTCGAGACCCGCGAGATGGTGGACTGCTTCGACGCCGACTGGGCGCACGAGGACTTCATGCCGCATCCCGAGTCGCGCCTGATCTGGTGCCCCGACAACGGCCGCCAGCGCGTCGCCGCGTTCATCGACGGCGCCCAGGACTCGCTCTGGGTGCAGAACGAGCGCTACCAGGACATGGTGATCATCGAGCGGCTGGTGCGCGCGGCGACCCGGGGCGTGAAGGTCCACATCCTGACCAAGCCGCCGCATTCGCTCAAGGCCGAGAAGCTGATCGAGGGCGTGGGAGGGCTGCGGATCCTGCAGGACGTCGGCGCCAAGGTGCACACCATGAAGCACCTGAAGCTGCACGCGAAGATGATGCTGGCCGACGGCCGGCGCGCCATCGTCGGCTCGATCAACCTGGCGCCGGGCAGCTTCGACGGCCGGCGCGAGCTGGCGATCGAGACCGACCACGACGGCACCGTGCAGCGGCTGGCGCAGACCGCCCAGCGCGACTGGGCCTCCTCGCACAAGATCGACCTCAGCGACGCGGGCCTGCTGCACGACCTGCAGAAGCGCCAGCTGGACCCGAGCCGGCTGGTGCTCGACGGCGCCGGCGAACCGGCGCCGGACAAGCCGAAAAAGCACAAGTCGAAGGAGTGAGCGCACCATGAACAAGCAACTTGCCTTCGGTGCGGTGCTGGCCGCAC
Organism: Variovorax davisae; assembly: GCF_030316845.1. Classification (GTDB taxonomy): domain Bacteria; phylum Pseudomonadota; class Gammaproteobacteria; order Burkholderiales; family Burkholderiaceae_C; genus Variovorax; species Variovorax davisae. Next base: position 814,304 of record NZ_JASZYS010000001.1, on the reverse strand, counting down.
TGGCCATCCAGGCCGCGCAGGCGGCCGACACCGTCTCGGCGCCGCCGGCGCTGCAGCTGGCCGCCGCCCGCTCGCAGATCGCCGCCAAGAACTGGCCGGCGGCCATCGCCGAACTCGAGCGCGTCAAGGACACCCGCAGCGCCGACTGGAACAACCTCATGGGCTACAGCGTGCGCAAGGGCCCGAACCCCGACTATGCGGCGGCCGGCCGCTATTACGACGCCGCCCTGCGCATCGACCCGATGCACCGCGGGGCGCTCGAATACTCGGGCGAGCTGTTCCTGATCCTGGGCGACCTGCCGCGGGCCGAGGAGCGGCAAGCCAGGCTGACGAAGATCTGCACCGTGCCCTGCGAGGAACTCGAAGACCTGCAGGCGGCGATCGGCCGCTACAAGGCGGCCGGCAACAAGTACGTGCCCGAGCCCTGATCGGGCGGCGCTTCGCGGCTGGCCGCGCCCATGGTGCGGGCCATGTCGTCCACGATCAGCCGCAGCAGTTCGGTGGCGGCCGGCGCCAGCATCCGGCCGTGGCGCGAGATCACGTGCGAGCGGCCCTGGTGCAGCAGCGGATTGCGCATCGGCAGTTCGAGCACCGCGGCCGAGTCGAGGTGCGGCGGCAGCGACATGCGGGTGCTCAGCGCATAGCCCAGGCCGGCGACCACGAAGTAGCCCAGCGCGCTGAACGAACTGGTCGTCAGCAGGGTCGGCAGCCGCACGCCCTCGCCGATCTCGGCCGCCTCGATGTGCTGGCGCACCCCGAAGCTGCGCTGCAGGGTCGCCCCCGGGTAGGGCACCAGATCGGCCAGCCGCAGCGGCCGGCCCAGCCGCGCCAGCGGATGGCTCTCGAGCACCAGCGCCTGGATCGGCTGCGGGTGCGAATGGCCGGCGTCGCCGCCCCCGAGATGCGCTTGGCCGACACCCTGGTCGCCTGGATCGTGATGGCCGGCGGCGTGATGATCGGCAACCTGCTGTCGTTCAAGGTGCCGCTGCTGGACTCGCTGGTCGGCATGCTCGCCGTCATCGCCGTGGTGGCGGTGGTCGGGCTGGTCAAGCGCCTGCTGCCGAAGATGCCGATGGTGCTGGTGCTCTCGCTGGTGGCGACGGTGGCCGGCATTCCGGGCCTGCTGCCGTTTTCGGATGCGCTGATCGCGGTCACGGCCAAGCTCAACTTCCTCGCCTTCACCACGCCGGTGCTGGCGCTGGCCGGCTTTTCGGTCGCCAAGGACCTGCCGATGTTCCGCCTGCTCGGCTGGCGCATCGTGGTGGTCTCGCTGACCGCCACCGCCGGCACCTTCCTCGGCGCCACGCTGATCGCCGAATTCTTCCACTGACCCCACCGAGACGAATCGCCCATGTACCGCGAACCCGAGATTGCCGAAGACACGCGCCAACGCATGCTGGCCTGGCGCCACGACATCCATGCCAACCCCGAGACCGCCTTCGAGGAGCACCGCACCGCGAACGTGGTCGCCAATGCCCTGATGCTGATGGGCATCCCGGTGCACCGCGGCCTCGCCGGCACCGGCGTGGTGGGCACGCTGACGAACGGCGAGGGCCCGAGCATCGCGCTGCGCGCCGACCTCGACGCCCTGAACATGACCGAGCTCGGCGAGCGCGCCCACAAGTCCACCTGCGTGGGCAAGATGCACGGCTGCGGCCACGACGGCCACACCGCGATGCTGCTCGGCGCGGCCGACCACCTGGCGCGCCACAAGCCCTTCAAGGGCACGGTGCACTTCGTCTTCCAGCCGGCCGAGGAGAATGAAGGCGGCGGCCGCCGCATGGTCGACGAAGGCCTGTTCGAGCAGTTCCCGGCCGACGCGGTCTACGGCATGCACAACTTTCCCGGCATGCCACGCGGCCAGTTCGGCATCCGCACCGGCACCATGACCGCCTTCCTCGACACCTTCGAGATCGTGATCACCGGCAAGGGGTGCCACGGCGCGATGCCCGAGACCGGCATCGACCCGGTGATGATCTCGGCGCAGCTGGTCAATGCCCTGCAGACCATCGTGAGCCGGCGCGTCGCCGCCACCGATTCGGCGGTGGTCAGCGTGACCCAGATCCATGGCGGCGACACCTGGAACGTGGTGCCCGAGAGCGTGGTGCTGCGCGGCACGGCGCGCACGCTCGACGCCGCGATCCAGGACCGGCTGGAGGCCGCCATGGGGCAGATCTGCGCCGGCATGGCCCAGACCCACGGCGCCGAGGTGGCGCTCAAGTACATGCGCGGCTACCCCGGCGTGGTCAACACGGCCGCCGAGACCGCGGCCGCCGCGGCCGCCGCCGCCAGCCTGGTCGGCGAGGCGCAGGTCCACACCGACATCAAGCCGGCGATGGGTTCGGAAGACTTCGCCTTCATGCTGCAGAAGCGGCCCGGCGCCTACATCGGCATCGGCGCCGGCGAAGGGCCGAACGACCCGCCGATCCACAACCCCTACTACGACTTCAACGACCGGATCCTGCCGCTCGGCGCAGCCTACTGGGTGGCACTGGTCAAGCAACAGCTTTCGGTCGCATAGTGCGCTGATGCTGTCCGTCTTCGACATCTTCAAGGTCGGCATCGGTCCGTCGAGTTCGCACACCGTCGGGCCGATGCGGGCGGCGCTGATGTTCGCGCGGGCGCTCGACGCCGAAGGCTTGCTGGCGGCGACGGCCGGCGTGCGCGTGCGGCTCTACGGCTCGCTCGGTGCGACCGGGCACGGCCATGCGACGGACGTGGGCGCGATGCTCGGATTGATGGGCGAGGCGCCGGACACGGTCGACCCGGCCACCGTCCGGCCGCGCCTCGATGCGCTGCGCCGCAGCGGCCAGCTGGCCCTGCTCGGCCGCCATTTGATCGACTTCGAACCGGGCCGCGACATTGAATTCGTCGGCCACGAATCGCTGGCCGAGCATCCCAACGGCATGCGGATGGTCGCGCTCGACGCCGCGGGCGCGGTGCTGGCCGACCGCTGCTACTTCTCGGTCGGCGGCGGCTTCGTGGTCGAAGGCGGCGCCGCCGCGGCGCCTTCCGATGCCTCCGCCGGCCTGGCGTGGCCCCATCCCTTCCGAACCGGTGACGAACTCATCTCGCGCGCCAGCCAGCAGGGCCTGACCGTGGCGCGGCTCATGCTGGACAACGAAGGCGCCTGGCGCGCCCCGGGCGAGGTCCGAGCCGGTGTCCTGCGCATCTGGGACGTCATGCAGCAGTGCGTGCGCCGCGGCCTCGGCATCGACAACGCCAGCGCTTCCGAGCGCCTGCCCGGCAACCTCAACATCCGCCGCCGTGCCCCGCAGCTGCACCGGGAGCTGTTGGCGCGCGATGCCGGCGCCGCTGGCGCCGACCCGCTGGCAGCGATGGACTGGGTCAATGCCTTCGCGATGGCGGTCAACGAGGAAAACGCCGCCGGCGGCCGCGTGGTCACGGCGCCGACCAACGGCGCGGCGGGCGTCATCCCGGCAGTGCTGCACTACTACCAGAAGTTCTGCCCCGGCGCCTCGGAAGACGGCGTGGTCGACTTCCTGCTCACCGCAGCCGCCATCGGCATGCTCTACAAGGCCAACGCGTCGATCTCGGGTGCCGAGGTGGGCTGCCAGGGCGAGGTCGGTGTCGCTTGCTCGATGGCCGCCGGGGCGCTGGCGGCCGTGCTCGGCGGCACGCCGGCGCAGGTCGAGAATGCGGCCGAGATCGGCATGGAGCACAACCTGGGCCTGACCTGCGATCCGGTGGGCGGGCTGGTGCAGATTCCGTGCATCGAACGCAACGCCATGGGCGCGGTCAAGGCCATCAACGCCGCGCGCCTGGCGCTGCGCGGCGACGGCAGCCACTACGTGTCGCTCGACGCCGTCATCAGGACCATGATGCAGACCGGCGAGGACATGAAGTCGAAGTACAAGGAGACTTCGCTGGGGGGCCTGGCGGTCAACGTCGTGGAGTGCTGAGGCACCCGGCGATCAGCCGTGCAAGGGCCAGCGCCCGAGCGGCACATGCCGACCCTGGCCGACGAAGCTCTGGATCAGGACGAACTCGCGGGCCTTCCAGGCCACAGGCGCCACCGACTGCTCCGGCAGGTTGCCAAGGCCGATCAGTTTGACAAGAATCTAAAAAGATCACTCAGAGTGATCTTTTCACGCCATCAACGAACCTCGCGTTGCTCGTCGACCGCGGGTTTTCACTCCCACTCGATCGTCGCCGGCGGCTTGCTGCTCACGTCGTAGGTCACGCGGTTGATCCCGCGCACCTCGTTGATGATCCGCCCCGACACCTTCTTCAGCAGCGCATAGGGCAGCTCGGCCCAGTCGGCGGTCATGAAGTCGCTGGTCTGCACCGCGCGCAGCGCCACCACGTAGTCGTAGGTGCGGCCGTCGCCCATCACGCCGACGCTCTTGACCGGCAGGAACACCGTGAAGGCCTGGCTCGTGAGGTCGTACCAGGTCTTGCCGCTCGCCGGGTCGATGAAGTTGTGCAGTTCCTCGATGAAGATCGCGTCGGCGCGGCGCAGCAGGTCGGCGTATTCCTTCTTGATCTCGCCGAGGATGCGCACGCCCAGGCCCGGGCCCGGGAACGGATGGCGGTACACCATGCCGTGCGGCAGGCCGAGCGCCACGCCGAGCTCGCGGACCTCGTCCTTGAACAGGTCGCGCAGCGGCTCCAGCAGCTTCAGGCCCAGTTGCTCGGGCAGGCCGCCGACGTTGTGATGGCTCTTGATCGTCACGGCCTTCTTGCTCTTGGCGCCGCCCGACTCGATCACGTCCGGATAGATCGTGCCCTGGGCCAGCCACTTGGCGCCCTTCGCGCCCGCGCTGGTGAGCTTTGCCGCCTCCTGCTTGAACACCGTGACGAACTCGCCGCCGATGATCTTGCGCTTGGCTTCGGGATCGCTCACGCCGGCCAGCTTGCCGAGGAACAGCTCGCTGGCATCGACACGGATCACCTTGGCATGCAACTGGCCGACGAACATGTCCATCACCATGTCGCCCTCGTTCAAGCGCAGCAGGCCGTGGTCGACGAAGACGCAGGTCAGCTGGTCGCCGATGGCGCGATGGATCAGCGCCGCGGCCACCGACGAATCGACGCCGCCCGAGAGGCCGAGGATCACCTCCTCGTCGCCCACCTGCTGGCGGATCGCCTCCACCGCCTCGGCGATGTGGTCGCGCATCACCCAGTCGCGCCGCGCCGCGCAGATGTCGACCACGAAGCGCTCGAGGATCGCCTGGCCCTGCTGCGTGTGCGTGACCTCGGGGTGGAACTGCACCGCATAGAAGTGCCGCGCCTCGTCGGCCATGCCGGCGATCGGGCAGCTCTCGGTCGAGGCCATCAGCTTGAAGCCCGGCGGCAGTTCGGTGACCTTGTCGCCGTGGCTCATCCAGACGTTGAGCATGCCGTGCCCCTCGTCCGTCGTGAAGTCGGCGATGTCGCGCAGCAGCTCGGTGTGGCCGCGCGCGCGCACTGCCGCGAAGCCGAACTCGCGCTTGTGGCCGCCCTCGACCTTGCCGCCCAGCTGGTGCGCCATGGTCTGCATGCCGTAGCAGATGCCGAGCACGGGCACGCCGAGCTCGAACACCGCCTGCGGCGCCTTGTCGGTGGTGTCTTCATAGACGCTGGCGTGGCTGCCCGAAAGGATCACGCCCTTGAGCGTGCCGTCCTTGGCGAACTCCCGCACCCAGTCGTCGCTGACGTCGCAGGGGTGGACCTCGGAAAACACGTTCGCCTCGCGCACGCGGCGCGCGATCAGCTGGGTGACTTGCGAGCCGAAGTCGAGGATGAGGATCTTGTCGTGTTGCATGGCGAAGACTCAGAGCGTTGAAATGTCGAAGAGGCGGACACCCGCTTGCGGCGCCGCCCGGATGAGCTGCGGGTCGAAGGTGGCGAGGGGAAGGTCGAGCGAGCGGGCCAGCCAGAGATAGCCCGCGTCGTACTGCGAGACACCGGCGTCGATGGCCACGGCCAGCACGGCCTTGTGCTGGGCCGGCGCCAGCTCGTGCAGCTCGACCCGATGCCGGATGGCATCGAGCACGCTCCACAGCCCTTCGACCGCCGCCGACGGAATGCGCCCGCTGCGCACGCCGTTGGCCAGGATGTTGGCGCACTCCCACTGCCAGGCGTTGGGTGCCTGCGGCTCGACCTCGTCGCGGCGGATCGCGGCGTAGAGCTTGCGGGTGTGCTCGCTGGCCTGGTCGGGCAGCAGCCAGGCCGCCGTGACCGAGGCGTCCATCACGAAGGCGGTCATGCCGCGCGCCCTTCGTCGCGCAAGGCGCGCGCGTCGGAACCCGGCCGGATGGTGGCGTGCAGCGCATCGATCTGGCCCAGTTCACGGGCGATCTGCTCGTCGGTGATGACCGGCTTGCGGCGTACCGGCAGCATGCGCACGACTTCCTTGCCGTGGCGCGTGATGCGCACTTCCTCGCCCTTCTCGACCAGGTCGATCAGGGCCGAGAAGTTGTTCTTGGCTTCAGCGATGCCGAGGGATTGCATTTGGGCCAGAAAATAGTGATCTGGCCCAAATTCTAACGCCAGTCTGGCCTGAATCTCAAACTCTGGCCAGATCAGGCTTACTCGGCCCTGTAGTTCGGCGCTTCCTTGGTGATCTGCACGTCGTGCACGTGGCTCTCGCGGATGCCGGCCGTGGTGATCTCGACGAACTCGGCCTTGTTCTTCATGTCGTCGATCGTGGCGCAGCCGCAGTAGCCCATGCTGGCGCGCAGCCCGCCGGACATCTGGTAGACGATCGAGACCATCGAGCCCTTGTAGGGCACGCGGCCTTCGATGCCTTCGGGCACCAGCTTGTCGGCGTTCGGGTTGCCGGTGGTCGATTCCTGGAAGTAGCGGTCGGCGCTGCCCTGCTGCATCGCGCCGATCGAGCCCATGCCGCGGTAGCTCTTGTAGCTGCGGCCCTGGAACAGCACGATCTCGCCCGGCGCCTCTTCGGTGCCGGCGAACATGCCGCCCATCATCACGGTGCTGGCGCCGGCCGCGATCGCCTTCGCGATGTCGCCCGAATAGCGCACGCCGCCATCGGCGATCAGCGGCACGCCGGTGCCCTGCAGCGCGGTGGCGACGTTGTCGATCGCCATGATCTGCGGCACGCCCACGCCGGCCACGATGCGGGTGGTGCAGATCGAGCCGGGGCCGATGCCGACCTTGACCGCGTCGGCGCCGGCGTCGGCCAGTGCCCGGGCGGCGTCGCCGGTGGCGATGTTGCCGCCGATCACGTCGACCTGCGGATAGTTCTGCTTGACCCAGCGCACGCGCTCGATCACGCCGGCGCTGTGGCCGTGCGCGGTGTCGACCACGATGGCGTCGACGCCGGCCTTCACCAGCGCCTCGACGCGCTCCTCGGTGCCTTCGCCCACGCCCACCGCAGCGCCTACGCGCAGGCGGCCGCTGGAGTCGCGCGCCGCGTTCGGGAAGCTGGTCTGCTTGGTGATGTCCTTCACCGTGATCAGGCCCTTGAGCTCCCAGGCCTCGTTGATCACCAGCAGGCGTTCGAGCTTGTACTTGTTGAGCAGCGCCTTGGCATCGGCCAGCGTGGTGCCGTCGGGCACCGTGATGAGCCTGTCGCGCTGCGTCATGATCTCGCTGACCGGCACGTCGTAGCGGCTCTCGAAACGCAGGTCGCGGCCGGTGACGATGCCGACCACCTTGCCGGCGTCGCAGACCGGGAAGCCCGAGATGCCGAGCTGATCCGACAGCGCCATCACCTGGCGCACCGTGTGCGTCGGCGTGATCACCACCGGATCGCGCAGCACGCCCGATTCGTAGCGCTTCACCTTGGCCACCTGGGCGGCCTGTTCGGCGGGGGTCAGGTTCTTGTGAACGATGCCGATGCCGCCTTCCTGCGCGATGGCGATCGCGAGGCGGGCTTCGGTCACGGTGTCCATCGCGGCTGAAACCAGCGGCAGATTGAGCGTGATGTTGCGGGAGAGCCGGGTGGCGAGGGAGGTGTCCTTGGGCAGGACCTGGGAGAACGCTGGCACCAGCAACACGTCGTCGAAGGTGAGCGCTTTGCCGAGAAGGCGCATGGGTGAAGCTCCAAAAGATGGATTGTAACGAGGGCTCGGCGTCCGGGCAGTTGGAGGGACAAGCCGTGGCGGCGAGCGGTGGTCCCGGTGCGGCCAAATGCCGCCCGAGCGTTGCAAATACGCCAGCAAGCACGTTGCAAAACGTAAGGCGGCGCTAAACTTGGCGCATGAAGCTCGCGCAGTTGCTCCTCATCGGGTCCGTTTTCCTGCTGCCCCTGGGTGCGCACGCCCAGTGGCAGTGGCTCGACAAGGACAACAAGAAGGTCTTCAGCGACCAGGCGCCGCCGCCGGACATCCCCGACAAGAACATCCTGCGCCGGCCCAACGCGCCGCCCAAGCGGCTGAACTTCAGCGCGCCGTCGCCAGCAGGCGAGGCGACCGACACCGCGCCGGCCGCACCGCCGGCGGCCGGCCCTGCCCCTGCCCCCGCTGGCGCTGCCAAGGGTGCCGGCGTCGACAAGGAACTCGAGGAGAAGGCCCGCAAGGCCGAGGAAGCCGAGAAGGCCAAGCAGGCCGCCGAGGCGCAGAAGATCGCCCAGGCCAGGGCCGAGAACTGCAGCCGGGCGCGCCAGGGCAAGGCGACCATGGACAGCGGCATCCGCGTCGCCCGCGTGAATGCCCAGGGCGAGCGCATCATCATGGACGACGAGGCGCGCGCCAGCGAGCAGAAGCGCCTCGACGCCGTCATCGCCTCCGACTGCAAGTAGCGACCGCCGCCCGTGGGCGGACGGTTCAGTACCCTGCCTTGCCGCCCTTGCGGCGGTTCGCGAAGAGCCCCGTGCCGCGCGCGCCCTGCTGGCGGAAACGCTCGCGGCGCGCCACCTTCGGATCGACCGTGAGCGGGCGGCACAGCTCGACCCGGTCCAGGTCGCGCACGGCCTGCTCCCATGCCACCGCGCGGCCCCAGATGCCCGGCGACAACGCGGCCCAGCCGAGACCGGGCAGCGCCTGCGCCAATCCGCTGGCCATGACGGCATCGCGCACCGTCGCACCCGGCGCGACGTCGAGCACCTGCTCGAAGACCTCGCGCGCTGCCGGCGAACAGGCCACCGTGACCCGGGGCATCAGGTGGCCCCGTAGACGTGCTCGGCGCGCTTCACGAAGGCCTCCACCAGGTTCGAGGCAATCTTGTCGAACACCGGGCCGACCAGCGCCTGCAGCGCGAAATTGCTGAAGCCGTAGCTCAGGTTGAGCTCGACCCGGCAGGCGCGTTCGCCCTCCTCGCCGACCGGCGTGAAGGTCCAGACGCCATCGAGGTTGGAGAACGGGCCGTCGACCAGCTTCAGGTGCACCTCGCGGCCCGGTACGTGGGTGTTGCGGGTGGTGAAGCTCTGGTGAAAGCCGCTGAAGGCGAGGCCGACCTCGGCCGTCATGCCGAGCTCGCTCTGCTCGATGACCTTGGAGCGGTCGCACCACGGCAGGAACTCGGGATACTTCGCCACGTCGGTGACGAGCGCGTACATCTCTTCGGCGCTGTACCAGATAAGAACGGACTTGTGGACTGTTTTCATAGAATCGGCACAGCGTGCGCGACGGATTGTATTGAAGCCATGCAGCCCTCACCTGAAACACCATGGCCACCAAAAAGAAGCAAGACCCCTCCTCCCGCATCGCCGACAACAAGAAGGCCGCGTACAACTATTTCTTCGAAGAGCGCTTCGAGGCCGGCATGGTGCTCGAAGGCTGGGAGGTCAAGTCGCTGCGCGAAGGCAAGGTGCAGCTGACCGACGGCTACGTCGTGATCCGCGAAGGCGAGCTCTACGTGATCGGCTGCCAGATCAACCCGCTCAAGTCGGCCTCGACCCACATCAACCCGGACTCGGTGCGCACCAAGAAGCTGCTGCTGCACAAGGAGCAGATCCGCCGCCTGATCGGCAAGGTCGAGCAGAAGGGCTACACGCTGGTGCCGCTCAACCTCCACTGGAAGGCCGGCAAGGTCAAGTGCGAGATCGCCCTGGCCAAGGGCAAGGCCGAGCACGACAAGCGCGACACCATCAAGGACCGCGAAGGCAAGCGCGAGGTCGAGCGCGCCATGAAGAGCCGCAGCCGTTGACGACAAAGTTTTTTTCGCGGCCGGTGGAATAAACGGCGGCCCGTTGGCGTTCGTGCATCAGGTACATCATCCATGGATCCACGCGCCCTCGTCCCCCACATCCCGAGCCTGCGGCGTTACGCGCGCGCGCTGACCGGCGACGCCTGGGCGGCCGACGACCTGGTGCAGGACACGCTGGAGCGCGCCTGCAGCAAATGGCGGCTCTGGAGCCTGGGCACCGACCTGCGGGCCTGGCTGTTCACGATCATGCACAACCAGTTCGCCAGCCAGCTGCGGCGGGCGCCGCCGCGCGCCATGGTCGACATCGACGAGGCCGCGCATGAACTGCGCGCCGCCGACGCCCAGCGCGACCAGGCGATCGACCTGCAGCGCTGCTTGCTGCTGCTGCCCGAGGACCAGCGCGCGGTGCTGCTGCTGGTCGCGCTCGAAGACCTGTCGTACGCCCAGGTGGCGAAGGTCCTCGGCATCCCGGCCGGCACCGTCATGTCGCGCCTGTCGCGGGCGCGCACCCGCCTGCAGGCCCTGATGGACGAGGCGCCGCCGGTCGCCGGCCGTACGGCCCTGCGCCGCCTCAAGTAACGGCCGCCCGCCATGAACATCCCACCTCCGCCCCTCGACGACGACGATCCGCACGCCTGGCTGGCCCAGCGCGACGCCCTGCGCCAGCTGCACCGCGAGGTGCTCGACGAGCCCGTGCCCGCGGCCCTGCTGGCGGCGGCGGGCGCCGGGGCGGCGCCGCGCGGCGCCGACGCCCCATGGCTGCGCTGGGGTGCCATGGCGGCCGCCGTGCTGATCGCCTTTGGCGCCGGCTGGATCGCCAATTCGCAGTGGCTGCGCGCCACCGGCAGCACGGCGCGTCTGGCGCGCGCCGTGCCGGCCGCGCAGGAGTTCGTGCATGCGGCAGCGGTCGCGCATGCGGTCTACGCGCCCGAGAAGCGGCATCCGGTGGAAGTCGCCGCGGCCGAGCAGCAGCACCTGGTGCAGTGGCTGTCCAGGCGGCTCGACCGGCCCTTGAGACTGCCCGACCTGTCGGCCCAGGGCTACACGCTGGTCGGCGGCCGGCTGCTGCCGGGCAGCCAGGGGCCGCGGGCGCAGTTCATGTTCGAGGGCGCCGGCGGCGAGCGTGTGACGCTGTATGTCGGCAGCCTCGATGGCGCGGCGGGCTCGGCGGCCGGCGAAACCGCCTTCCGCTTCGCCACCGAGGGCCCGGTGCCGAGCTTCTACTGGGTCGATCGCGGCTTCGGCTACGCTCTGGCGGGCGCGCTTGCGCGCGATGCCTTGCTGGGCCTCGCGACCACCGTCCACCGCCAGCTCGAAAATGCCGGCGGCTAGACTGTCCGGGCTGCATTCCGTTTTTTTAACCGAAGGAGAAACTTCATGAAACTGCTCAGCGCCTCGATTCTTGCCGCTGCCCTGCTCGCCGGTTGCGGCAGCATGTCCGGCAAGGCGCCGGACACTCCGACCCGCACCGCCGACGGCGTGCTGATCGGCCCCTCCGGCATGACGCTCTACACCTTCGACCGCGACGTCGTCGGCAGCGGCAAGTCCGCCTGCAACGGACCTTGCATCACCGCCTGGCCGGCCCTCAAGGTGGCCGACACGGCCAAGCCGATGGGCGCCTACACCATCATCACGCGCGACGACGGCACCAAGCAATGGGCCTACAAGGGCGCGCCGCTCTACTACTGGTCGAAGGACACCAAGGCCGGCGACAAGACCGGCGACGGCGTCAACGGCGTCTGGAAGCTCGCTCGTCCCTGAGCGCCCTGCGCCCGGGAGGCGCATCCGCAATGAAGAAGGCCGGCGTCATGCGCCGGCCTTTTTTCTTGCTCAATGCGCCGTGGGAAGCGCCTGTCGGGAGGCCTCGCGCCGGTCCCGCAAGCCCAGCCATTCATTGAAGACCAGCGCGCCGATGACCAGTGCGCCGCCCGTCAGCACGGCCGGCTCGGGCTCCTCGCCGGCGCCGATCCAGGCCAGCGCAATGCCGAAGATCACCTCGAGCAGGGCCAGCAATGCCACCTCCGGCGCCTTCAGGACGCGCGCGCACAGCACCGACAGGACGCAGGGGATGGCCAGCTGGAACAATCCGAGAAAGGCCAGCAGGCCGAGGTCGTGCGCATTGGCCTGGAAGGGCCAGGCCAGCGGCAGGGTGACCGCCGATGAAATGACTGCGCCGATCAGCACCGCGGGCACGAGGTCGATGTCGTGGCCCTTGGCGTGCGCATGCTGCACCACGGTCCAGTTGCAGGCGCCGGCCAGCGGCACGCACAGCGCCACCAGGGTCCCCAGCAGCTGCCCCTCGCCGAGCTGGGTGCCGTACATCCAGCCGATGCCCAGGCCCGCCACCACGATGGCCGCCCAGGTGCGCGCAGGCAGCCTGTGGCCGATGAACAGCCGGGCGCCGAGTGCGGTCAGCAGCGGGCCCAGGGCCATCGTCACCAGCACGTTGGCGACGCTGGTCAGCGTGAGCGCGACCATGAAGGCCGTGAACATCACGCTCCAGCAGATGCCCGAGATCCACAGCGCGCGGCCGCCCTGCCGGATCTTGGCGAACACCGTGCGGCCCTGCCACAGCGGCAGGATCACGGCCAGTGACAGCAAGGTGAAGAAGCTGCGCCAGAAGGTCACCTCGAAGCTGCGCGCATGCTCCAGGTGCCGCGTGACGACGCCGGCCGTGGCCCACATCAGGGTCACGACCACCATCAGCCAGACGGCCCTCCCATGAGTCAAACCAGGTCTGCCCATGGCCTTCGAACTTACTCGCGCGAAGCGCGCTTGCGCTCGTGTTCCTTCAGGTAGCGCTTGCGCAGGCGCACGCTCTTGGGCGTGATCTCGACCAGTTCGTCGTCCTCGATGAACTCGACGCCGTATTCCAGCGTGAGCTCGATCGGCGGCGTGATCTTGATCGCGTCTTCCTTGCCCGAGACGCGGAAGTTGGTCAGCTGCTTGGTGCGCGTGGCGTTCACCACCAGGTCGTTGTCGCGGCTGTGGATGCCGACGATCATGCCTTCGTACACCGGGTCGTTGGCGCGCACGAACATGCGGCCGCGGTCGTCCAGCTTGCCCAGCGCGTAGGTGAAGATCTCGCCGTCGTCCATCGAGATCAGCACGCCGTTCTTGCGGCTGCCGATCTCGCCCTTGAAGGGTTCGTACTTGTCGAAGATGTTCGAGATCAGGCCCGAGCCGCGCGTCAGGTTCAGGAATTCGTTGGTGAAGCCGATCAGGCCCCGCGCCGGAATCCGGTACTCGAGGCGCACGCGGCCGCGGCCGTCCGGTTCCATGTTGACCAGTTCGCCCTTGCGCTCGCCCAGCGCCTGCATCACGCCGCCCTGGTGCTGGTCCTCGATGTCGGCCGTGACGAGCTCGATCGGCTCGTGCTTCTCGCCGTCGATGTCGCGGAACACCACGCGCGGCTTGGAGACAGCCATCTCGAAGCCTTCGCGGCGCATGTTCTCCAGCAGGATGGTCAAGTGCAGTTCACCGCGGCCCATGACCTCGAAGATGCCTTCCTCGTCGGTCTCGCTGACCCGCAGCGCCACGTTGTGCTGCAGTTCCTTCTGCAGCCGGTCCCAGATCTGGCGGCTGGTGACGTACTTGCCTTCGCGGCCGGCCAGCGGGCTGGTGTTGACGCAGAAATTCATGGTCAGGGTCGGCTCGTCGACCTTGAGCATCGGCAGCGGCGCCGGGTTCGACGGGTCGGTCACGGTGACGCCGATGCCGATGTCGGCGATGCCGTTGATCAGCACGATCTCGCCCGGGCCGGCCTCGGTGGCCTGCACGCGCTCAAGGCCCTGGAAGGTCAACACCTGGTTGACGCGGCCCTTGACGGTCTTGCCGTCCGGGCCTTCCATCACCACCACGTCCATCATGGGCTTGATGGTGCCCTGGCTGATGCGGCCGACGCCGATGCGGCCGACGAAGGTCGAGAAGTCCAGCGCCGAGATCTGCAGCTGCAGCGGCGCCTTCGGGTCGCCCTTCTGCGCCGGCACATGCTTCAGGATGGTGTTGAACAGGGCCGACATGTCGGGACCCCACTGCTCGCCCTGGCCGCCTTCTTCGAGCGACGACCAGCCGTTGATGCCCGAGGCATAGACCACCGGGAAGTCGAGCTGTTCGTCGGTCGCGCCGAGCTTGTCGAACAGGTCGAAGGCCGCGTTGACCACGTAGTCGGGACGCGCGCCGGGCTTGTCGACCTTGTTCACCACCAGGATCGGCTTCAGGCCGAGGGCCAGCGCCTTCTTGGTCACGAAGCGGGTCTGGGGCATCGGGCCCTCTTGCGCGTCGATCAGCAGCACCACGCCGTCGACCATGCTGAGCGCACGTTCGACCTCGCCGCCGAAGTCCGCGTGGCCCGGGGTGTCGACGATGTTGATGTGGGTGCCTTCCCAGGTCACGGCGCAGTTCTTGGCCAGGATCGTGATGCCGCGTTCTTTTTCGATCGCGTTGTTGTCCATCACGGTGTCGACCACCTTCTCGTGCTCGGCGAAGGTGCCGGACTGGCGCAGCAGCTGGTCGACCATGGTGGTCTTGCCATGGTCCACGTGGGCGATGATGGCGATGTTGCGAATCTGTTGGGTCATGGTGTCGCTTCGGTCAAAAGTAATGTCTGCTGGATTTCGATGGGGCTCAGCAGCCGCCCCGGGATCAGTTCGCCGGCCTTCACGTGGGCCGTGCCCAGGAAGGCTTCGGGCTGGCGGCCGAACACGGCCACCGCGGGCGCGTCGGGCCAGGGGCCGCGGCGGCGCAGGCCCGACAGGAAACGTGCGGCATCTTCGGCGCCGAGCGTGACGCGCGTGTGATCGGCCACCAGGGCTTCGGTCGGCCGCAGGCAGGCCAGCCGCTCGTCCTCGTCCATGGCCTCGAGCGCTTCGAGCGTGATGCACTGCGAAGCGTCGAAGCCGCCAGTGGCGGTGCGCCGCAGCGACGTGAGGTGGGCGCCGCAGCCGAGCGCTTCACCGATGTCCTCGCCGAGCGTGCGGATGTAGGTGCCTTTGCTCACGGTCGCCCGGATGCGGATGTCGTTCGGGGACGCCGCTTCGAGCGCGAGTTGGTAGATCACGACGTCGCGCGGTGCGCGCTCGACCTCGATGCCCTCGCGGGCGTATTCGTAGAGCGCGCGGCCGTCCTTCTTGAGCGCGCTGTGCATCGGCGGCACCTGGCGGATCGGTCCCGTGAAGCGCGCCTGCACGCGTGCCAGGTCGTCGGCATTCACGGCGACCGGACGCTCGGCGATCACATCGCCCTCGGCGTCGCCGGTGGCGGTCTTCAGGCCCAGGCGGGCAGTCGCCTCGTAGGTCTTGTCGGCGTCCAGGTGGAGCTGGCTGAACTTGGTGGCCGAGCCGAAGCACAACGGCAGCACGCCGGTGGCGAGCGGATCGAGCGTGCCGGTGTGGCCGGCCTTTTCGGCGCGCAGCAACCACTTGGCCTTCTGCAAGGCCTGGTTGCTGGAGAGACCCAGCGGTTTGTCGAGCAGCAACACCCCATGCACAGGGCGCCGCTGCACCCTTGTGCGTGGCGCGTTCATCTTCAGTCGTCTTTCGAGCGAGAAGCGACGGCCTGCGCGATCAGCGCATTCATGTCGGCCGCACGCTCGGTGGTGCGGTCGAACTGGAAATGCAAGGTCGGCACGGTGTGGATGTGCAGGCGCTTGAACAGGCCGTTGCGCAGGAAGCCCGCGGCCTGGTTCAGCGCTTCGGTGGTCTCGGCCGGATCGCCCACGAGCAGGCTGAAGAAGACCTTCGCATGCGCGTAGTCGGGCGTGACCTCGACCGCCTGGATCGTGACCATGCCCACCCGCGGGTCCTTCAGTTCGCGCGCGATCAGTTCCGTCAGATCGCGCTGGATCTGGTCGGCGACCTTGAAGGCGCGGTTCGGGGCTGCGGCTTTGCGTTTGGGCATGGCGGGGGTCGCTGCGGAACGCTTACAGCGTCCGGGCGATTTCCTTGATCTCGAAGAACTCCAGCTGATCACCTTCCTTGATGTCGTTGTAGTTCTTGAGCTTGATACCGCACTCGAAGCCTTCGCGCACTTCGCGCACGTCGTCCTTGAGCCGCTTGATCGAGTCGACTTCGCCGGTGTAGATCACCACGTTGTCGCGCAGCAGGCGGAAATGCGCGCTGCGGTTGACCGAGCCGGCGGTGACCATGCAACCCGCGACCGTGCCGATCTTGGAGGCCACGAACACGGTGCGGATCTCGGCCGAGCCGATGATCTCTTCGCGCCGCTCGGGTGCCAGCATGCCGGACATGGCGACCTTGATGTCGTCCACAGCGTCATAGATGATGCTGTAGTAGTGCAGCTGCACGCCGTTGCTCTCGGCCAGCTTGCGCGCACCGGCATCGGCGCGCACGTTGAAGCCGATCACGATGGCCTTGGAGGCGATCGCGAGGTTGATGTCGCTTTCGCTGATGCCGCCGACCCCGGCGTACACCATCTGCACCTTGACTTCCTCGGTCGCCAGCTTGAGCAGCGACTGCGCCAATGCTTCCTGCGAGCCCTGGACGTCGGCCTTGATGATGATCCGCAGCGTCTGCACTTCGCCGGCCGAGAGGTCGGTGAACATGTTCTGCAGGTTCGCCGCCTGGGCCTTCGCCAGCTTGGTGTTGCGGAACTTGCCGGCGCGGTAGGTGGCGATCTCGCGCGCCCGGCGCTCGTCGGCCATCACCATGAATTCGTCGCCGGCTTGCGGCACCTCGGTCAGGCCCTGGATCTCGACCGGGATCGACGGACCCGCGGTCTTGATGGTCTTGCCGTCCTCGTCGATCATGGCGCGCACGCGGCCATAGGTCGAGCCGGCCAGCACCACGTCGCCGGTCTTGAGCGTGCCGGACTGGACCAGCACGGTCGCCACCGGGCCGCGGCCCTTGTCGAGCTGGGCTTCGATGACCAGGCCCTTGGCGGCGGCATCGACCGGCGCCTTGAGTTCCAGCACTTCGGCCTGCAGCAGCACCTGCTCGAGCAGGTCGTCGACGCCCTGCCCCGTCTTGGCCGAGACCGGCACGAACGGCACGTCGCCGCCGTACTCTTCGGGCACGACTTCTTCGGCCACCAGTTCCTGCTTGACGCGGTCCAGGTTGGCATCGGGCTTGTCGATCTTGTTGATCGCGACCACGATCGGCACACCCGCCGCCTTCGCGTGCTTGATGGCTTCCTTGGTCTGCGGCATGACGCCGTCGTCGGCCGCCACCACCAGGATCACGATGTCGGTGGCCTGCGCACCGCGGGCCCGCATGGCGGTGAACGCCTCGTGGCCCGGGGTGTCGAGGAAGGACACCATCCCGCGAGCGGTCTGGACGTGGTACGCCCCGATGTGCTGCGTGATGCCGCCGGCTTCGCCCGCGGCGACCTTGGCGCGGCGGATGTAGTCCAGCAGCGAGGTCTTGCCGTGGTCGACGTGGCCCATGACGGTCACGACCGGCGCCCGCGGCAGGGCTTCGGCCTGGGTCGCCGAGACGTCGTCGTCGGTGAAGGCTTCCGGATCGTCCAGCGCGGCGACCACGGCCGTGTGGCCCATGTCTTCCACGATGATCATCGCGGTGTCCTGGTCGAGCGACTGGTTGATGGTCGCCATCTGGCCGAGCTTCATCAGTTGCTTGATGACTTCCGACGCCTTGACCGCCATCTTGTGCGCGAGCTCCGCCACCGTGATGGTCTCGGGCACGTGCACTTCGAGCACGCGCGCCTCGACCGGTGCCGCCGGCATGCGCTCCTCGTGGCCGCCGCGGTCGTTGCCACGGCGTCCGCGCGGACCACCGCGCCAGTTGCCGCGGCCGACGCCCCCGCTGGCATCGCCGCGGGTCTTGATTTCCTTTTTCTTGGCCGTGTCGCCAGCCCAGCTCGACGAGAGCTTGGCCGACTTGACTTCCTTGCCGGCGCCGGGCGCGGCCGCAGCGCCGGGCGCAGCGGGCGCACCGGGGCGCGCCGGCGGTGCGGTCGGCTTGTGCAGCGTGCCCTTGACGGCCGCCTTTTCGGGCGCGGGCTTCTCGGGCGCCTTGTGCGGCACCAGCACGCGGGCCGGTGCGTTCATCATGGCGCGGATGGCTTCGGCTTCGGCCAGCGCCTTGCGGCGGCGTTCGTCGAGGTCCTTGGCGCGGGCGGCTTCCTCGTCGGCACGGGCCTTCGATTCGGCGGCAGCCTTGGCCTTGGCGTCGTCCTTGGCTTGCGCCGCGGCGGCTTCGGCGGCGACCTTGCGGTCGGTCACGGCCGGGGCTTCCTCGGGCGCTTCGGGCGCGCCCTCGGTCACCGGGGTCGCGGCTTCGGCGGCCTTCTTGCGGGCGGCCTTGGCCTCCTGCTCGGCCTGCTCGGCGCGCTCGGCCTTCTCGCGTTCGCGGGCTTCGGCTTCTTCGCGCAGGCGACGCTTCTCGACCAGCTCTTCTTCCTGGCGGCGGATCAGTTCGGCCTGGCGGCGTGCGTCTTCTTCGCGGCGGGCGAGTTCGGCTTCGTCGATCTGGGGCGCGGCGGGAGCGGCGACGGGCGCCTCGGCCTCGGCCGCGGCGGTCGCTTCGGACACGGCCGGGTGGCCTTCGTCGCGCTGGATGAAGGTGCGCTTCTTGCGCACCTCGACCTGGATGGTGCGGGCGCGGCCGGTGGCGTCGGCCTGCTTGATCTCGCTGGTCGACTTCTTGGTCAGCGTGATCTTCTTGCGCTCGGGCTCGACCGTGCCGTGGCTGGCCTTCAGGAAGCCGAGCAGGCGCTGCTTGTCGGCCTCGCTCAGCGCATCGGTGACGGCCTGCTTGGGCACGCCTGCGCTCTTGAGCTGGTCAAGCAAGGTTTCGGGAGTCTTCTTGAGTTCGTTCGCGAACTCGGCGACAGTGGTACTGGACATATTGGTTTCGTGCCTCCATGACCGTCACTCTTGGCCGGCGAACCAATGTTCGCGGGCTTTCAAGATCAGGTTCTTGGCCTCATCGGCGCTCTGGCCGGTGATTTCGGTGAGTTCATCGACCGCGAGGTCGGCCAGGTCGTCACGGGTGTGCACACCCGCCTCGGCCAATTTGGGAATCAGGGCCGCATCGAGCCCGGCGAGGTCGCGCAGATCCTGCGAAACGCTCTCGACGTCCTCTTCACGGGCGATCTCCGCCGTCAACAGCGCATCCTTGGCGCGCGAACGCAGCTCGTTGATGGTGTCTTCGTCGAAGCTCTCGATCTCGAGCAGCTCGGAGATCGGCACGTAGGCCACTTCCTCGAGGCTGGTGAAACCTTCGGAGATCAGGATGTCGGCGATTTCCTCGTCGACGTCGAGCTTCTCCATGAACAGCTTGCGGCTGGCATCGGTCTCGGTCGCCTGCTTCTGGGCCGACTCGTTGGCGTCCATGATGTTGATCTTCCAGCCGGTCAGGTCGGAGGCGAGCCTCACGTTCTGGCCGCCACGGCCGATCGCGATCGCGAGGTTTTCCTCGTCGACCACCACGTCCATCGCATGTTTCTCTTCGTCGACCACGATCGACGACACGTTGGCCGGCGCCAGGGCGCCGATCACGAACTGGGCCGGGTCCTCGCTCCACAGCACGATGTCGACGCGCTCGCCGGCGAGTTCGTTGGTCACCGCGTTGACCCGGGTGCCGCGCACGCCGACGCAGGTGCCGATCGGGTCGACCCGCTTGTCGTGCGAGAGCACCGCGATCTTGGCGCGCGAACCGGGGTCGCGGGCGCAGCTCTTGATCTCGAGCAGGCCCTGTTCGATCTCGGGCACTTCCTGGCGGAACAGCTCGATCATGAACTCGGGGGCCGAGCGCGACAGGATGATCGGCGCCCCGCGCAAGGTCAGGTCGACCTCCATGATCATGGCCCGCACGCGGTCGCCGTTGCGCAGGTTTTCCTTGGCGATCATCTCGCTGCGGCGCAGGCGGCCTTCGACCCGGCCCGCTTCCACGATGATGTCGCCCTTGTCCAGGCGCTTGACGGTGCCGGTGAAGATCTTCTCGCCGCGCGACATGAAGTCGTTGAGCAGCATCTCGCGCTCGGCGTCACGGATCTTCTGCAGGATCACCTGCTTGGCCGCCATGGCGCCGATGCGGCCGATCGGCACCGAGTCCACCGCTTCCTCGATGTACTCGTCGACCTCGATGTCGGGCATCTCTTCCTTGGCCTCGAACAGCAGGATTTCCTGGTCGGGCAGCTGCAGGCCGGCCTCGTCGGGGACCACGTGCCAGCGGCGGAAGGTCTCGTAGTCGCCGCTGTCGCGGTCGACGGCGACGCGAATGTCCACGTCGCCCTGATAGAGCTTCTTGGTGGCTTGCGCCAGGGCGGATTCGACTGCGCCGAAGACGACGTCGCGCTCGACGTTCTTCTCGCGCGAGATCGCATCCACCAACATCAACATTTCGCGATTCATGCCACCACTCTCCTCATTCAGTCCGACACCGCGGCGCCGGGTTTTGGCCTGCGCCCATTGAAATCCACTATCGGGGCGAGACGCGCTTCGCGCAACTCGTCCAAAGCAAAACCGAGCGCCTGCAGGGGGGCAGGCACGCGCTTCTTGCTGATCTTCTGCCCGGGCTTTGCCGCCGGCTCGTCGCTCCAGACGATCTGCCATCCGGGCGTACCGTCCGCGGCCGCGACACGCTCCAGCGTGCCGCGAAACTTCTTGCGGTTGGCCGACACCTGGCCCGCCGCCGCCGCGCCCATCGGCGCCTTCAGCGTGATGTCGATCACCTCGCCGGCAAAACGCTCGAAATCCTGTTCATTGCGCAACGGCCGGTCGATGCCCGGCGACGACACCTCGAGCCGCTTGTATTCCGCGCCGTCGACCTCGAGCGCGAACTGCAGCTGGCGCGTGACCTTCTCGCAATCTTCGACCGTGACGAAGGGCTCGGGCGCTCCTGCAGCGGCAGCTTCAGAGTTGGGGCCGGTCCAGGGCAAATCAATCGTGACGCGCAGCAGCCCTCCGGCCGAGCGCTCGATCTCGACCAGGTCGTAGCCGAGGCCGGCCACGGTTTGTTCCACTGTCTGCTGCAATGCCACGTGTCTTTGTTCGCCTTTGAGTTCACGCGATGCCGCCGGATTTCCCACTCGCCTTGGGTCGCGCCAGCCGCATCGAAAATGCTTCGACCAATAAAAAACGGGCGGTTGGTACCCGCCCGTTTGGTCGTGAGCCTCGAATTATATGCCAAATGCGTTACAGAAACAGGGGTTTCTACGGCATTTGGACCGCTTCGGCCCTTGCGGAGCGCCACCAAACCATTGCAAAAAGCAACGCGCCCACCGCCAGGACCGCCGCGGCGAACCCGAGGGGCACCGCGAAGGATCCCGTGCGCTGCGCCAGCGGCGCGGCAAACAGGGGGCCGAGGATCTGGCCGACGCCATAGGAGGCGGTCGCGTAGCCGATCAGTCCGGCCGAGGCGTTTCCGCGCAGCCGGCGTGCATCCCGCATCGCGAAAAGAGTGATGGCGGTGAAAGGCATGCCCAGCAGCAGGCTGCCGAGGCCGAACCCCCAGATCGTCGGCCAGGCCACCGACAGCACGACGCCGACGGCCTGCAGCGCATAGGCGGCGGCCAGCAGCAGCCGGTTGTCCCAGTGGATCGGCGCCCGGGCGCCGATCAGCGCGCCCGGCACGATGGCCAGCCCGAACAACGGCCAGAAGAGATCCGGCCACGGCGAACCGGGCAGCGCCTGGCGGGCGATCACCGGCAGGAAGGTCGCGGTGATGATGTAGCCGAAGCCCGCCAGCCCGTAGAGCCCGACCAGCCAGCGCGCGTCGCTGCGCGCGGCAGCCGATGCCCGGGCCGACGGCGGGGCCGCCGCCGGCGCAGGAGCGCCGGCATGGGCCTGCTCGCCGTCGCCGAAGATCCGCCAGATGAGCGCGATCAGGGCCAGCGACAGCAGCCCGAAGCCGACCCAGCCGGCCTCCGAGCCCCAGCGCCCGAGTGCACCGCCCAGCAGCCCGGTGGCGGCGATGCCGATGCCGGGGCCGGTGTAGATCACGCCGGCCAGGGCCGGCGCGCCGGTTTCCGCCAGCCGGCGCAGGCCCCAGCCGGAGGCGAAGACGAAGGTCCAGGCGCTCATCACGCCGGCCGCGGTGCGCAGCAGGCCCCAGAAACCGAAGCCCTGCAGCAGGCCCATGCCGAGCAGCAGCACGGCCGTGGCCACCAGGCCGCCGCGCACCATGTGCGCCGGCTTGGCCCGGATCGCGGCGCAGCTCAGCGCGCCCAGGAAGTAGCCGAGGTAGTTGAGCGAGGCCAGCAGGCCGCCGGCCTGCAGGTCGAGCTTGCCTTCGTGCAGCATGACCGGCAGCATCGGCGTGAAGGCGAAGCGCCCCAGGCCCATGGCCACCGCCAGCGTCACCATGCAGCCCAGAGCCGCGCGCCAGGCGGCGCGCCTGTCGTAGCCGATCGAGGTCATTCCGCCAAGGCCGCAGCCACCAGTTTCTGCGTATAGGGATGGACGGGCGCATCGAGCACGCGCCCGACCGGGCCCGATTCGAGGATCGCGCCGTCCTTCATGACGATGACTTCGTGCGCCATGGCGCGGATCACTTCGACGTCGTGGGTGATCAGCAGGTAGCTCAGCCCCCGCTCGCGCTGCAGCCGCTGCAGCAAGCCCAGCACCTGCTTCTGGATCGTGACGTCGAGGGCACTGGTCGGCTCGTCGAGCACCAGCAGTCTGGGCTCGACGATCAGGGCCCGCGCGATCGCAAGGCGCTGCCGCTGGCCGCCGGAGAATTCGTGCGGATAGCGCTCCAGCAGGGCCGGGAACTGGGTCTCGCTCAGGCCGACCTCGGCCAGCGCCGCCAGCGACCGGGCGCGGCGGGCGCGGACGTCGAGCTCGGGCGCATGCACCGTCAGGCCTTCGCCGACGATCTGCTCGACCGTCATGCGCGGCGACAGGGACGAGAACGGGTCCTGGAAGACGACCTGCATCAGGCGCCGCAACCCACGGTCGCTGGCCCCGCCCGCGGCCCATTGGCGGCCGGCGACGTCGAGCTGCCCCTGGTGCTTCAGCAGCCCGAGGGCCGCCAGCGCCAGCGTCGACTTGCCCGAGCCGGACTCGCCGACCACGCCCAGGGTCTGGCCCGGCGCGATGCGGAAGTCGGCGCCCTGCACCGCCACGAACTCGCCCTTGCCGAACCATCCCCGGATGCCGGGCCGCGGCACCGGGTAGATCACGCGCAGCCCGCTGGCAGAGAGCACCGGCGGCGCCGCCGGGTCGACCGGCACCGGCGCCACGTCGCGGGTCGGCCGGCTGTCGATCAGCCGGCGCGTGTAGGGGTGCTGCGGTGCGCCGAAGACCGTCGCCACGGGTCCGTGCTCGACCACGTGGCCGTTCTCCATCACCGCCACCCGGTCGGCGAAGCGCCGCACCAGGTTCAGGTCGTGGGTGATCAGCAGCACCGCCATGCCGTGCTGGCGCTGCAGGTCGGCCAGCAGGTCGAGGATCTGGGCACGCACCGTGACGTCGAGCGCGGTGGTCGGCTCGTCGGCCAGCAGCAGCCGCGGCTTGCAGGCCAGCGCCATCGCGATCATCGCGCGCTGGCGCTGGCCGCCCGAGAGCTGGTGCGGGAACGCCCTCGCCCGCCGCGCCGGCTCGGGGATGCCGGTGTCGGCCAGCAGCTGCACCGCCGCCTCGTGCGCCGCCTGCGCCGACAGGCCCTGGTGCAGTTCGAGCACCTCCGCGATCTGGTCGCCGACCGAATAGAGCGCATTCAGCGCGGTCATCGGCTCCTGGAAGATCATCGCGATCTCCTTGCCGCGGATGCCGCGCAGCGTGCGCTCGGGCAGCGACAGCAGTTCGCGCGCGGCACCGCCCGCATCCGGGCCCGCGAAGCGCGCCGTGCCGGCGATGTCGGCGTTCTGCACCAGCCGCAGCAGGCTCAGCGCGGTGACGGTCTTGCCCGAGCCCGATTCGCCGACCAGCGCCAGCTTCTCGCCCGGCGCGATCTCGAAATCGATGCCGTGCACCACTTCCTTGCCGCCGAAGGCGACGCGCAGGCCCTGGACCTCCAGCAGGGCGCCGTTCATTGGTCGGCCTTCCGCGGATCGAGCGCATCGCGCAGGGCATCGCCCATGAAGGTCAGCAGCATCAAGGTGACGACCAGCACGCCGAAGGTCGACATCGAGATCCACCAGGCGTCGATGTTGGCCTTGCCCTGGCTCAGCAGTTCGCCCAGCGACGGGGTGCCCGGCGGCACGCCGAGGCCGAGGAAGTCGAGCGAGGTCAGCGCCAGGATCGCCGCGCTCATGCGAAAAGGCAGGAAGGTCACGACCGGCGTCATGCTGTTGGGCAGGATGTGCTTCCACATGATCTGCAGGTTGCCGACGCCGAGCGCGCGCGCGGCGCGCACGTAGTCCATCTGCCGATTGCGCAGGAACTCGGCCCGCACGTAGTCCGACAGGCCCATCCAGCCGAACAGGCTGAGCAGGATGAGCAGCAGCGCGACGCTGGGTGCGAAGATGGCGCTGAAGATGATCAGCAGGTACAACTCGGGCATCGAGCCCCAGATTTCGATGAAGCGCTGGAACGCCAGGTCGGTCTTGCCGGCGAAGAAGCCCTGGATGGCGCCGGTGACGATGCCCAGCACGGTGCCGATCGCCGTCAGCGCCAGCGCGAACAGCACGCTCACCCGGAAGCCGTAGATCAGCTGCGCCAGCAGGTCCCGCCCACGGTCGTCGCTGCCCAGCAGGTTTTCGGCCGAAGGCGCCGCCGGGTTGGGGGACTTGGCGAAATAGTTGAGCGTCTTGGGGCCGTAGGGATTCGGCGCGTAGAGTGCCCAGTTGCCGCCCGAGGTGATCCGCTCGCGGATGAACGGGTCGAGGTAGTCGGCCGGGGTCTCGAAGTCGCCGCCGAAGGTCTTCTCCGAATAGTCGCGCAGGACCGGAAAGTAGGTCTGGCCGTCGTAGCGCACCACCAGCGGCCGGTCGGTGGAGATCAGCTCCGCGAAGAGGCTCAGCACCACCAGCAGCGTGAACAGGACGAGGCTCCAGTAGCCGATCCGGTTGCGCCTGAAGCGCAGCCAGGCGCGGCGCCCCGGCGACACGGTGACGCCGCCGCTAGTCAAACTTCACCCTCGGATCCACCATCACGTAGCAGAGATCGCTGATCAGCTTGGTCAACAGGCCGATCAGCGTGAACAGGTAGAGCGTGCCCAGCACCACCGGGTAGTCGCGCCGGATCACGCTCTCGTAGCTCAGCAGGCCCAGGCCGTCGAGCGAGAACAGCGTCTCGATCAGCAGCGAGCCCGTGAAGAAGGCGCCGATGAAGGCCGCCGGGAAGCCCGTGACGATCGGGATCAGGGCGTTGCGGAACACGTGCTTCCACAGCACGTCGCGTTCGCTCAGCCCCTTGGCGCGCGCGGTCAGCACGTACTGTTTGCGAATTTCCTCCAGAAAGGAGTTCTTGGTCAGCATGGCCGTGACCGCGAAGCTGCCCAGCACCATGGCCGTCACCGGCAGCGCGATGTGCCAGAGGTAGTCGACGATCCGCGCGCCCCACCCCATCGATTCCCAGTTCGGCGAGGTCAGGCCGCGCAGCGGGAACCACTGGAGCTGGCCGCCGAAGATCACCAGCAGCGCAACGCCGAGCACGAAGCCCGGGATCGCATAGCCGACCAGCACCACCAGCGTGGTCAGGAAGTCGAAGCGCGTGCCGGCCCGCACCGCCTTCGCGACGCCCAGGGGCACGGCGATCAGGTAGCTGATGAAGAAGGTCCAGAGTCCGAGGCTGATCGACACCGGCATCTTCTCCTTGACCAGGTCCCACACCGCCTTGCGCTGGTAGAAGCTGGTGCCGAGGTCGAAGCGCGCATAGGACTTGAGCATCTGCCAGAAGCGCACCAGCGGCGGCTTGTCGAAGCCGTAGAGCTGCCTGATCTCCTCGATGCGCTGCGGGTCCAGCCCCTGCCGGCCGCGGTAGCCGGCGCCGCTGGTGGCCGCGCGCTCGCCGCCGGAATCGCGCCCCTGCAGCTGCGACACCATCTGCTCGACCGGCCCGCCCGGCACGAACTGGATCACGACGAAGGTCAGCAGCAGCACGCCGAACAAGGTGGGCACCATCAGCAGCAGGCGTTTGAGGATGTAGCTGGCCATGGCCTTCCTATTTGTTGGCGGGCGATGCCCACCAGGTGCTCATGGCCCAGCCATCGGCGTCGTAGTAGGGCGGAATCACCTCGGGCAGCACGAAGGGCTTCGGACGGTAGCCGATCAGGAACATGCCGCCGTAGTACTGCGGGATCGAGTAGTAGCCATGCGACAGCACCCGGTCCAGCGCGCGCATCGCCGCACTGAGCTCGGGCCGGGTGGTGGCGCTCACCACCTTCTGCACCAGCGCGTCGACGGCGGGGTCGGCAATGCCCCAGATGTTGCGCGAACCCGGCGTGGTGGCGGCCTCGGAGCCGAACAGCTCCAGCAGTTCGCCGCCCGGCGCCGTGCTGCCCGGCAGCCGCACCGTCGTCATTTCGAAATCGAAGTTGTCCATGCGCTGCTGGGACAGCGAAAAATCGACCGTGCGGAAGTTCATCTGGATGCCGAGCTTCTGCAGCGCGGTCTGGAACGGCGTCGCGACGCGGATCAGCGACGGCTGGTCGTTGAGGAATTCGATCGTGAAGGGCTCGCCCTTCGCATTGCGCAAGGCGCCGTCGCGGTAGGTCCATCCGGCTTGCGCGAGCAAGTCGCGTGCCTTGCGCAGGTTGTCGCGCAGGCTGCCGGGCGGCGCCGTGCTCGGCGACACCACGGCCGGACCGAAGACCTCGGGCCGCAACTTGCCGCGCAAGGGTTCGAGCAACGCGAGTTCTTCCGGCGTCGGCAGGCCTTCGGCATGGAACTCGCTGTTCGGGAAATAGCCCTCGACGCGCTTGTACAGCCCATAGAAGAGCTGCCGGTTGAGCCATTCGAAGTCCACCGCCAGCCCGATCGCCTGGCGCACCCGGATGTCCTGGAACTTGGGATTGCGGGCATTGAAGACATAGCCCTGGAAATCGCCGGGGTTCTTGTTCTCGAACGCGCGCTTCAGGATCTCGCCGGAATCGAACTGCTTGCCCTTGTACTGCCGGGCCCAGTTGCGCGAGGTGAACTCGCGCATGTAGTCGAACTCGCCGGCCTTGAGCCCTTCGAACTTGGCGGTCTCGTCGAGGTAGATCCGGTAGGTGACGCGATCGAAGTTGAAGAAGCCCCGGCGCACCGGCAGGTCGGCGCCCCAGTAGCCCGGATCGCGGGTGTAGGTGATGTCGCGGCCCATGCGGGGGTTGACGAGCTTGTACGGTCCCGAGCCGATCGGCACGTCGGTCGTGATCTGGTCGAAGGGCTTGCCGCCGCCCCAGGCGCGGCTGAACACCGGCATGCCCCCCACCACCAGCGGCAGCTCGGGGTTGGGGCTCTTGAAATCGAAGCGCACCGTGCGCTCGTCCACCGCCTTGACGCCCTGGACCTCCGCGTAGATGGTCTTGAACTGCGGTGCCGCCAGCTTGCCGATCAGCGTGTTGAACGAATGGACCACGTCCGCCGCCAGCACCGGGCTGCCGTCGTTGAAGCGCGCCTTGGGGTGGATCCTGAAGGTGGCCGATTTCTTGTCGGCCGCGACCTCGACATCCTCGGCCAGCAGGCCGTAGGCGGTGGTCGGCTCCTCCGAATTGCCGGTCAGCAGGCTCTCGAACATCAGGCCGCCGATGCCGTACGGCGCCGTGCCCTTGAGCGTGAACGGATTGAACTTGTCGAAATTGGTCGGCCGCGTCGGCGGCACCATGCGGATCTCGCCGCCCTTGGGGGCCTGGGGATTGACGTAGTCGAAATGGGTGAAGCCCGGCGGGTACTTGATGTCGCCGAACTGGGCGTAGGCATGCGCCGCCCAGGTGGGGCAGGCCCACAGCGCCAACACGAAAAGAAGCCAGGCTCGCATGCGAGAATTCTGCCCAAGATTTACACGAGGTCGTCCCATGGGCTTTCTTTCCGGCAAAAAACTTCTGATCACGGGCGTTCTGAGCAACCGCTCGATCGCGTACGGCATCGCCAAGGCCTGCCATGCGCAAGGCGCCGAACTGGCTTTCAGCTACGTGGGCGAGCGCTTCAAGGACCGGATCACCGAGTTCGCGGCCGATTTCGGCTCCCAGCTGGTGTTCGACTGCGACGTCGGCGACGATGCCCAGATCGAGAAGCTGTTCGCCGACCTGGCCCAGACCTGGCCCGCCTTCGACGGCTTCGTCCACAGCATCGGCTTCGCGCCGCGCGAAGCCATCGCCGGCGACTTCCTCGAGGGCCTGTCGCGCGACGGTTTCAAGATCGCGCACGACATCAGCGCCTACAGCTTCCCGGCGATGGCCAAGGCCGCCCTGCCCTATCTCAACGACAAGTCGGCCCTGCTGACCCTGACCTACCTGGGCGCCATCCGCGCGCTGCCCAACTACAACACCATGGGCCTGGCCAAGGCCTCGCTCGAGGCCTCGGTACGCTACCTGGCCGAATCGCTGGGCCCGAAGGGCATGCGTGTCAACGGCATCAGCGCCGGCCCGATCAAGACCCTGGCCGCCAGCGGCATCAAGGACTTCGGCAAGCTCTTGTCGGCGATCTCCAAGGTGGCGCCGATGCGCCGCAACGTGACCATCGAAGAGGTCGGCAACGTGGCGGCCTTCCTGCTGAGCGACCTGGCCAGCGGCGTGACCGCCGAGATCACCTACGTGGACGGCGGCTTCAGCCAGGTGGTCGGCGGCGTTTCGGAAGCTTAGGCCCCAGGGGCGCGATGGCGCCCGGGCGGGAGGCGGGGAGGAAGGACTTGTCAATGAACAAGATGGATCGACGGGCTTTCGTCCTCGCGGCGCTGGCTTGGCTGGCGCCGGCGGCGATGGCCGGCAGCGCGCCGCCGCTGATGCTGGCCGGGGTGTACCGCCGCGGCCTGCCGCTGGCGGACTACTGGGTCAGCGAGAAGTACGACGGTGTTCGCGGCTACTGGGACGGCAAGCAGCTGTGGACCCGCGGCGGCGAGCGGGTCGAGGCACCGGCCTGGTTCACCGCGTCATTGCCCGCCGTGCCGATGGATGGCGAGCTGTGGGCCGGCCGCGGCCGCTTCGCCCATGCGGTCTCGACCGTGCGCAGCGAGAAGCCGGTCGACGGCGCCTGGCGCGAGATGCGCTTCATGGTGTTCGACCTGCCCGCTTCGCCCGGCGACTTCACGGCCCGGCTCGCAGCCTTGCGCAAGCTGCTGCCGATCACCGAGGCGCCCTGGATCGTGGCGGTGCCGCAACTGCGCGCGACCACCGACGAAGAGCTGCAGGCGCTGCTCGACAAGACGGTGCGCATGGGTGGCGAAGGCCTGATGCTGCACCGTGGCGGCTCGCTCTACCGGGCCGAACGCAATACCGACCTGGTCAAGGTCAAGCCCTTCGAGGACGCCGACGCGCGCGTCGTTTCCTACGTGCCGGGCCGCGGCAAGCACGCCGCCCGGATGGGCGCGCTGTGGGTCGAGACCGAAGACGGCAAGCGCTTCAAGCTCGGCAGCGGCTTCAGCGACGCCGAACGCGAGAAGCCGCCGGCGATCGGCAGCTGGGTGAGCTACCGCTACAACGGAACCACCTCCAACGGCCTGCCGCGCTTTGCGCGCTTCCTGCGCGAGCGCCCGGACCTGGGCGACTGAGTTCAGGGCCCGAGGCCCTGCGCCAACCTGGCTTCGATGTCGTCCAGCACCGGCAACAGGTCGGCCACGCTGTCGATCACGTAGTGCGCGCCCGAGGCTTTCAGCCTGGCCGTGGCGGCGGCGCGCAATGCCTGCTGGCGGTCGGGGTCGAGGGCTTGCCAGTCGGCCAGCGGCAGGCCGACCGCGTTGCCGCTCACGGCCAGCCCGACGGTCCAGGTGCCGGCGTGCACGCCCTCTTCGATGCCGACCCCGGTGTCGTCCACCTTCACCACCGTCGACGGCGGCCAGACGCCGAGATCGGCGAAGCTGCGGTACATCATCAAGGGGCTCGGCCGGCCCGCGGCGAGGTCGCCGGCACACACCAGGTTGTCCGGCACGTAGCCGCCGGCGGCCGCGATCGGGGTCACGATGTCCATGATCGGGCGGTTGTAGCCGGTGGTCGAACCGATCTTCAGGCCGCGCGCGCGCACGGCGTCGACCACCTCCACGGCGCCCGGGATGAAGTCGGCGAAGTCCGCCACGATGGCCGCGTTCATGGGCGTGAAGATCTCGTAGAGCCGGTCGACGTCGGCATCGGCGAAAGGCTTGCCGTGGCGTTCGGCCCATTGGGCCGCGACATGCGGCAGCGAGCCCAGGGCCTTGATGTGGTCCCACTTGGCGACGCCCATGGGGCCGCGCGCATCCTCGATCGTGATCGCGATGTCGAACTGCCTGAACAACTTCACGAAGGCGCCCATCGGGGCGCAGGAACCGAAGTCGATGATGGTGCCGGCCCAGTCGAAGACGACGGCGCGGAGGCTGGATGCGGGAGAAGTCATGGTCTCTTTGTCTGGGTGGATGGTCTACCAGCGCGCGAACACGTCCTCGGCGATGCCGAAGGCGGTGCTGGCGCCGGTGCCGCTGGTGACCAGCACCAGCCGCGTCGCGTCGTCGGGGGTATCGATCAGGCAATCGGTGCTGGCCGACGAGGGATAGAGGCCGACCCAGCGCTCGCTCACGCGGGCCTGTCGAAGTTGCAGCGTGCGATGCAGGTGCTCGAAGATCAGGTCGTCGACCCGTTGGTCGGCAAAGGGTTCGGGCGCGGCGCCATAGTGATGCGAGTCGCCGACCACCAGCGAGCCGTCGGCGCTCTGCACCACGATCAGGTGGATGCCGTTGGCGAGCGACTCCGCCTCCTCCCGGCGGATCTGCTCGAGCAGCGCGGCGGCGGCCGGCAGCTTGCTGTAGCCGTGGTAGCGCACCAGGCTCAGGTCGGCCATCACCGAACCGGGCAGCTTGAAGCCCGGCTCGGGCTGCACCCGCAGCATGTGCAACTGGCACAGCTGCAGCCCGTGCGACGCCAGGCGCCCGGCGAACAGGCCGTGGAGGTCGGTGTTGGTGCAGACCGCGACCCGCTCGCCGTGCAGCACGGCGCGCGAGGTGCGAACCCGCGGCGCTGCCACCTCCAGCACGGCCTCTCCGAACCGGAAGACCACGCCCATGGCCTCGGCCAGCCAGCGTGCCAGCAGCCCGATCGCGGTGCGCGACTCGACCCGCATCTCGTGCGGGCTGTAGAGCACGCCCTGGGCGTCGTCCAGCCGCAGCACCGGCGCCCGCGAGGCCGCCTCGGCGACCTCGAGCAGCTCGCAGCCCTCGGCCATCGGCGTCGCCATGAACTCTTGCAGCACTACGAGTGCCTGGGGCCGGAAGGCCGTGAGCCAGAGGCCGTGGTGCAGGGCCTCGATGCCCGCGGCGGGGGCGATCTCGCCCCAGATCTCGCGCGAGCGCCGGGCCCGGCGCCAGGTGTCGCCGGCGCCCTGCCCGGTGACGGTGATGAAGCCGAAGTTGCGGATCGAGGCACCGACGCAGGCCGCGTCGCGCTCGACCACGCAGACCTTGAGTCCGCGCCGCGCGGCAGTGTAGGCGTGGGCCAGGCCGACGATGCCGGCGCCGACGACCACGAGGTCGAAATGGGTGGAGGTGTCTGTCATCGGTCGAGCAGTCTGCCCGATGCGGGATACGGCAATATGACAAGCCTCGACCCCCGGTGCGATCTGCTCCGCCAGGCCTTGCCAAAGTGAAATGGCCGCTAACATGCCGGGCGCGATCTCATCCCGAGGACCCGATGGCACTGAGCATTCCGGATATCGAGACCCTGTTCGCGCGCCGCGGCGGCGAGCAGTACAGCGGCGAGCCGGTCACCCAGCTCGCGCATGCGCTGCAGACCGCGCTGCGGGCCGAATGCGACGGCGCCGACGACGAACTGGTCACGGCGGCGCTGCTGCACGACCTCGGCCACCTGCTCAACGAGCAGGGTGAATCGCCCAGCCTGCGCGGCATCGACGACCTGCACCAGTTCTACGCCCTGCCCTTCCTGCGCGGCGTCTTCAGCGACCGGGTGCTGGCGCCGATCCAGTGGCACGTGGACGCCAAGCGCTACCTCTGCGCCACGCGCGCGCGCTACCGGGCCGGCCTGTCGGCCGATTCGAAGCGCAGCCTCGAACTGCAGGGCGGCGTCTTCAGCGCCGACCAGGCCGAGCGCTTCATCGCCCAGCCCCATGCTCCCGAGGCGGTCCGGCTGCGCCTGTGGGACGACCTCGCCAAGGAAGCCGGCTGCCCCACACCACCGCTCTCGCACTTCCTGGCGCGCGCGCAGCGCTGCATGCTCAAGTGACGCTCGGCGCCTCGATCGTCGGCGCCGTGCTGTTCGGCGCGCTGCTGCATGCGGGCTGGAACGCGCTCATCAAGGCCGGCGGCGACAAGTCGCTCGACACCGCGCTGATCCACAGCCTGGGCTTCTTCATCTCCGTTCCGCTGCTCTACCACACGGGCCTGCCCGCGCCGGCCGCCTGGCCCTACATGGCGGCCTCGCTGGTGATCCACCTCGGCTACTACATCGCGCTGGCCGGGGCCTACAAGCACGGCGACCTGGGGCTCACCTACCCGGTAATGCGCGGCTGCGCACCGCTGCTGGTGGCGATGGGCAGCCTGCCCTTCATCGGCGAAGGCATCTCGGTGGCGGGCTGGGCCGGCGTGCTCGTGATCTGCGCCGGGGTGGTGACGCTGGGCCTGTCGCGCTCGGCCCTGCGCGACAGCGACGAAAGGCAGCGGCGCAAGGCGCTCGGCTTCGCGCTGGCGAATGCCGCGATCATCGCGCTCTACACCGTAATCGACGGCATCGGCGTGCGCGCCTCGGGCGACGCCCTGGCCTACGTGGCCGGCCTGTTCGTGTTCGACGGCCTGCCCTACCTGCTGCTGGTGCTGTGGCGGCGCCCCGGCCGGCGGGGCGCCGCGCTGGCCTACATGGCGGGGCGCTGGAAGATCGCGCTGGTCGGCACGGCGGCGTCGCTGGGCAGCTACGGCATCGCGCTGTGGGCGATGACCCAGGCGCCGGTCGCCGTGGTCGCGGCGCTGCGCGAGACCTCGGTGCTGTTCGCCGCGGTCATCGGCACCCTCTTCCTGCGCGAGCCCTTCGGCTGGCAGCGTGCTGCCGGCACCGTGGTCATCGTCGCGGGCGTGATGACTTTGCGGCTGGCTTGACGCTGGCCACCACCACCACCGGCGGCTCGGCCCTCACGCAGTCGGCGTAGTAGCGCTTCTTGCCGGTGGTCTCGTCGATGCGCCCGACCAGCCCGTGGATGTCGGTCTCGAAGCCCGGGCACTCGGTGTTGAACTCGCGCGCGAACTTCAGGTAGTCGACGATCTTCTTGTTGAAGACCTCGCCCGGGATCAGCAGCGGGATGCCCGGCGGGTACGGCGTGATCAGGCTGGTCGTGATGCGGCCTTCGAGGTGGTCGATCTCGACCCGCTCGGTCTTGCGGTGCGCGATGTGGGCGAAGGCATCGCTCGGCTTCATCGCCGGCGTCAGGTCGCTCAGGTACATCTCGGTGGTCAGGCGCGCGACGTCGAAGCGCGCGTACAGCTCATGGATGTGGTGGCACAGGTCGCGCAGGCCCAGGCGCTCGTACTTGGGGTGCGCCTGGCAGAACTCCGGCATGATCCGCCACATCGGCTGGTTGCGCGCGTAGTCGTCCTTGAACTGCTGCAGCGCCGTCAACAGCGTGTTCCAGCGGCCCTTGGTGATGCCGATCGTGAACATGATGAAGAAGCTGTAGAGCCCGGTCTTCTCGACGATCACGCCGTGCTCGGCCAGGAACTTGGT
Source organism: Variovorax davisae (assembly GCF_030316845.1). GTDB lineage: Bacteria > Pseudomonadota > Gammaproteobacteria > Burkholderiales > Burkholderiaceae_C > Variovorax > Variovorax davisae. The sequence goes on along the minus strand of NZ_JASZYS010000001.1, from coordinate 780,555 downwards.
GACGATGCTGGCCGGGATGCCGGTCTTGGCGAACTTGCCGTTGAGATCGAGGCCCGGCGTCACGATGGTCGACTTGATCGGGTCCAGCATGTTGAAGCCGTCGGCCAGCTTGCCGAAGCCGTGCCACTTGGCGGTGCGCGACTCGCCCTTGATGATCCAGTCGTCGGCCCGGCCGATGCCTTCGTCGACCAGCTTCTCGGGGCCCCAGACCTTGAACCACCACTCGTCCTTGCCGAACTCGGCCTCGACCTTGCGCATGGCGCGGCGGAAGTCCAGCGCCTCGAGGATGCTCTCCTCGACCAGCGCGGTGCCCCCGGGCGGCTCCATCATCGCGGCGGCGACGTCGCAGCTGGCGATGATCGCGTACTGCGGGCTGGTCGACGAATGCATCAGGTAGGCCTCGTTGAACAGGTCGCGGTCGAGCGCCCGGTTCTGCGAATCCTGCACCAGCACGTGGCTGGCCTGGCTGATGCCGGCCAGCAGCTTGTGGGTCGACTGGGTCGCGAAGACCAGCGAGTCCCGCGGCCGCACCCGGCGCTTGCCCATCGCGTGGTAGGCGCCGTAGAACGGGTGGAAGGCCGCATGCGGCAGCCAGGCCTCGTCGAAGTGCAGCGTGTCGACGTAGCCGTCGAGCATGTTCTTGATGGTCTCGGTGTTGTAGATCACGCCGTCGTAGGTCGACTGCGTGAGCGTCATCACGCGCGGCTTGACCTTGTTGGCGTCGACGTGCGAGAGCAGCGGATTGGCCGCGATCTTGGCCTTGATCGCCGCCGGTTCGAACTCGCTCTTGGGAATCGGACCGATGATGCCGAAGTGGTTGCGCGTGGGCTTCATGAAGACCGGAATCGCGCCGGTCATGATGATCGCGTGCAGGATCGACTTGTGGCAGTTGCGGTCGACCACCACCACGTCGTCGGGCGCCACCGTGTGGTGCCAGACCATCTTGTTGCTGGTGCTGGTGCCGTTGGTGACGAAGAAGCAGTGGTCGGCGTTGAAGATGCGCGCCGCGTTGCGCTCGCTGGCGGCCACCGGGCCGGTGTGGTCGAGCAGCTGGCCGAGTTCCTCCACCGCGTTGCAGACGTCGGCGCGCAGCATGTTCTCGCCGAAGAACTGGTGGAACATCTGGCCCACCGGGCTCTTCAGGAAGGCGACCCCCCCCGAATGGCCGGGGCAGTGCCACGAGTACGACCCGTCCTCGGCATAGTCGATCAGCGCCTTGAAGAACGGCGGCTGCACGCCTTCGAGGTAGCTCTTGGCCTCCCGGATGATGTGGCGCGCCACGAACTCCGGCGTGTCCTCGAACATGTGGATGAAGCCGTGCAGCTCGCGCAGGATGTCGTTCGGGATGTGGCGCGAGGTCTTGGTCTCGCCGTAGATGTAGATCGGCACGTCGGCGTTCTTGCGCCGCACTTCGCCGATGAAGGTGCGCAGGCTCAGCACCGCGGGGTCAAGGTCCGGCCCGACGGTGAACTCCTCGTCGTCGATCGACAGGATGAAGGCGCTGGCGCGGCTTTGCTGCTGCGCGAACTGGCTGAGGTCGCCGTAGCTGGTGACGCCCAGCACCTCGAAGCCTTCGCTCTCGAAGGCCTGCGCCAGGGCTCGGATACCCAGGCCCGACGTGTTCTCGGAGCGGAAGTCCTCGTCGATGATGACGATGGGAAAGCGAAATTTCATGGGGCAGGGCTCCGGACTGGCAAATAGGCGCGAAGTGTACGGAATTCAGATGAAGGATCCGGTCAGCCGGCTGGAGAAGTTGACGAGCGGGCGTCCGTGCCGGCGGCCGGCACCCGCGTGGACGGCCGAAAACCGCCCGCCGGCACTGCTACAATCGAAGGCTCGGAGCGGTGGATGAGCGGTTTAAGTCGCACGCCTGGAAAGCGTGTGAGGGTTAATAGCCCTCCGCGGGTTCGAATCCCGCCTGCTCCGCCAGAAAAATCGTCTCCTGCAGCCTCCACCTGCGACACGGATACGTCCTGAAAGCCCCGCTTGCCGGGGCTTTTTTGTGCTCGCGCCGCTGCGCTGCGAACGCGCAACCGCCGTCTTTCTCCTACGCCATCGCAAGCCGTGCGGCCTTGGCCCCGGCGCCACGGCCGGCTAGGCTTCGGGCTCCGTACAGGCAGCATCCGGCATGGCGCTTCTCACCTACCTCGTCGAAGACAACCGGACCATCCGAGACAACCTGATCCCTGCGCTCGAAGACTTGGTCGGCGCCCGCGTGCTCGGCATCGCCGAGTCCGAGACCGAAGCCGCCGCCTGGCTGGCGGCGCATGCCGACGAGTGGCAGCTCCTGATCGTGGACCTGTTCCTGCGGGAAGGCTCCGGCCTGGGCGTCCTGAGAGCGTGCCAGGACCGACGGGCATCCCAGCGCGTGGTGGTGCTGAGCAACTTCGTCAGCGCCGACATCCGCGCCCGCTGCATGGCGCTCGGTGCCGACGCGGTGTTCGACAAGTCCAGGGACCTCGAGACCTTCTTCGACTACTGCACCCACCCGGATCGCGCCTGATCGGGGCCCCAGAAAAAAGGGGCCCGAAGGCCCCTTTTCAGGTTGCGAGCGCGAGGCGCTCAGCGCACCACGGCGATCTGCGTGCGCGCACCGTTCTTGTAGGTGTAGAGCGTCAGCGCACCGTTCTTGATGTCGCCCTTTTCGTCGAAGGCGATCGGGCCCGTCAGGCCGTTGTACTGGACCTTGCCGACTTCGGGCAGGTACTTCTCGGGATCGGACGAGCCGGCCTTGGCCATCGCGGCGGCGAGCACCTGCACGGCGTCGTAGACGTACGGGGCGTAGATCTGCACGTCGACGCCGTTCTTTTCCTTGAACTTGGTCTTCCAGGCTTCCAGCGGCGCCTTGAAGTCGCCGTCCACGCCGCCGGCTTCGGCACAGACCACCATGTCTTCGCCGATCGCGTCGCCGGCCAGCTTGGCCAGTTCGCCGGTGCACAGGCCGTCGCCGCCCATGAACTTGACGTTCATGCCGAGCTGTTTGACCTGCTTGAGCATCGGGCCGCCGACGGCGTCCATGCCGCCGAAGAACAGGATGTCGGGCTGGGCGCCCTTCAGCTTGGTCAGGATGGCGTTGAAGTCGGTCGACTTGTCGGTCGTGAACTCGTGGCCGACGATGGTGCCGCCGGCGGCCTTGGCGGCCTTCTCGAATTCCTCGGCGACGCCTTGGCCGTAGGCCGTGCGGTCGTCGATCACGGCGATGTTCTTGCCCTTGAGCGTCTCGACGGCGTACTTGCCGAGCGTGCCGCCCAGCTGCGTGTCGTCGGCGACCACGCGGAACGTGGTCTTGAAGCCCTGGCGGGTGTACTTGGGGTTGGTCGCCGACGGCGAGATCTGCGGAATGCCGGCGTCGCTGTAGAGCTTGGAGGCCGGGATGGTGGTGCCGGAGTTCAGGTGGCCGACGACGCCGTTGACCTTGCTGTCGACCAGCTTCTGGGCCACGGCCGTGCCTTGCTTCGGATCGGCTGCGTCGTCTTCGGCGAGCAGCTCGAACTTGGCGACCTTGTCGCCGATCTTGATGCCCTTGGCATTGAGGTCCTCGATCGCCATGCGAGCGCCGAATTCGTTGTCCTTGCCGAGGTGGGCGATGGCGCCGCTGGTGGGAGCGACGTGGCCGATCTTCACGACCAGGGCATCGGCCGGGGGTGCGGCGGGAGCGGGAGCGGCTGCGGTCGGTGCAGGCGCCGCGGGCGCCGCGGCTTCTTCCTTCTTGCCACAGGCCACGAGCGCGAGAGCGGCCAGGGCGACAGCAGTCCATTTCAATTGCATGGGAAACCTCCAGAACATTGATGAAGATAGAGTTGAAAACCGGTCTTTGGATCCGGGCACAAACCTTGAGCAAGTATCGCGCCGCGGATGCGCAGCGCCCTCGCGCTTTTCGACCCGGCGCGCAGTTTAGCCCAAGGTTTCACGCCCGAATGCTGGCGTAGACCCGGGGTTGTCCGAAAGCTCGCGGGCCAGCGCTTCACTCACCAAAGCACGCAAAACGGCCTCGATTTCACGGCGCAGACCGGGGATCATCGTGTCGAGGTGCTGCTGAACGGCAGCTGACACGGCATCGCTCACGCGCTCCTCGAGCGACAGGTCGACGCGCTGCAGCACGCGGTGCAGCAATTGTTCTTCGAGGCGGAAGGCTTCGGCCTCGGACAGCTGGGCTTCGGGGCTCAGCGCGACGGCCTGCGAGGGCTCGGTCACGGTCGCCTCGGTGGCGAAGGACACGGGCGGCGCCTCGGCAGCCGTTGCCTCCGGCGCCGCCGGCTCGAGCACCGTCGTCAGCGTGGGCACGAAGCGCGGCGGTGTCCGCGGGGCGCCGGTCATGCGTTCGTCCCACCCGCGTAGGCATGGGTGCGGATCGCGTAGCCGCGATCCTTGTAGTGCCGCCAGCGGGCGCGGCCGGCCTGGCGGTCGGCGTCGTCGCTGCCGACGATGTCGATCAGCCGCTCGAAGCGTTCGAAGCGCGCGGGCAGCTCGGCGCCGAGATTGACGAGGATCGGCCGGTCGGGCAGCGCGCTGGCGGCGCTGTCCGCCAGCACCACCGGCGAACGCTCGACGATGAAAGCCGCATCATCGCTGCGGCAGTGGGCGACGAAGTCGGTCGGCGAGAGCTTCCACAAGGCCATGTCGATCGTCTCCAGCAAAGCCGCGTCCGCCACCACCACCAGCCGCGCGCCATGCGCGCTCACCGCCTTGCGCAACAGCCGGCAGGCATAGCCCACCTTGTCGGGCATGTTGTAGTGGCCGTCGATCTCGGTCACTTGCGTGACCGCGGCTTGGCGGCCTTCGGCGTCTTGGCGGGCGCCGCCTTGGCGGCCTGGGCCAGCAGATAGCTCAGCAGCAGGCCCACCGGGCGGCCGGTGGAGCCCTTGGCGGCACCGCTCTTCCACGCCGTGCCGGCGATGTCCAGGTGCGCCCAGGGGTAGTCGCCGGCGAAGCGCTGCAGGAACTTGGCCGCAGTGACGGCACCACCGGCACGCCCGGCCACGTTGGCGACATCGGCGAAATGGGTCTTGAGCCCTTCGGCATAGTCGTCGTCGAGCGGCATCCGCCAGCAGCGGTCCTGCGACGCCTCGCCGGCCGCCTCGAGGGCACCGGACAGGGCGTCATCGCTCGAGAACAGCCCGCTGCGCACGCCGCCCAGGGCCACCACGCAGGCGCCGGTGAGGGTGGCGATGTCGATCACCGCCGCCGGCCCGAAGCGCTTGGCGTAGGTCAGCGCATCGCACAGGATCAGGCGCCCCTCGGCGTCGGTGTTGAGCACCTCGATGGTCTGGCCGCTCATGCTGGTGACGACGTCGCCCGGCTTCAGCGCCCGGCCGTCGTTCATGTTCTCGCACGAGGGCACCAGCCCGATCACGTTGATCGCGGGCTGGATGTCGCCGAGGGCGCGGAACACGCCCAGCACGCTGGCCGCTCCGCACATGTCGAACTTCATCTCATCCATCTCCGCCGCCGGCTTGAGCGAGACGCCGCCGGTGTCGAAGGTGATGCCCTTGCCGACCAGCACCACGGGTGCCTGGTCCTTGGGGGCGCCGTGGTAGCGCAGCACGATGAAGCGCAGCGGCTCGGCCGAGCCTTGCGAGACCGCGGCGAAGGCGCCCATGCCGAGCTTGGCCACTTCCTTCGGGCCCAGCACCTCGCACTTCAGGTTCGGCAGTTCGGCCAGTTCCTTCGCGGCATCGGCCAGCATCGTGGGGGTGCAGTAGTTTCCGGGCCGGTTGCCCCATTCCTTGGCCAGCTCGACCCCGGCGACCGTCGCGGTGGCCCGGTCGAAGGCCTCGCGCAACGCGGCCGCCTCCGGCACGCCCACGGTCAACTGGCGGATCGTGCGCGGTTCGGCCTTGGACTTGGTCTCGGTGTAGACATAGCTGGCGTCGGCCGAGGCCAGCACCGCGCTGGCCAGGCTTGCGGCGTCGGGCGCGCCGGCAAAGACGATCGCCACGCGCTTCGGGCTGGCGCCCTTGGCGGCGTTGACGGCCGCGAGGACGGCGGTCCGGACCGCAGGCGCGCCGCCGTCCCCCACCGCCGCCAGCAGCACGCGCGCTGCCGCGATGCCGGTCGGCCGGTACAGCGCGAGCAGCTTGCCGGCCTTGTCGGGCAGGTCGCCGGCCTTGCGGGCCTCGGCCGCCAGGGTGGAGAGCGCGTCTTTGGCGCTGCTGGTTCCGGCGGCCACCAGCACGATGAGGACATCGGCTTTCTCAGTGGCGGCCTGGGCGATGGAGAGGGTCTTGAGTTGAAAGTCCATAATCCTTTTTTTCCCTCGACGATGTTATTCCATTCCTCTCTACGCAAGGAGCTGTCGCGCAGCTTCGGCGCCACGCTGGTGGTGCTGGTCACCATCGTGATGACGATGATGCTGATCCGCACCCTCGGACTGGCGGCCAAGGGCAGCGTGAATCCCTCCGAGGTCTTCCTGGTGATGACCTACACCGTGCTCGGCTACATGCCGACCATCCTCAGCCTCTGCCTGTTCATCTCGATCGTCGGCACGCTGTCGCGCATGTACCGCGACAGCGAGATGGTGATCTGGTTCTCGAGCGGGCGCGGCCTGGCGGACTTCCTGCGCCCGCTGTTGCGCTTCGCCTGGCCGATCCTGCTGCTGATCGCCCTGTTCTCCCTGATCGGCTGGCCCTGGGCCAATTCGCAGACCCAGAACATGCGCGAGCGCTACGAGCGGCGCAGCGACATCGAGCGTGTCGCGCCCGGTGAGTTCCGCGAATCGGCCGGCCGGCTGCGGGTCTTCTTCATCGACAAGGACGCCCCGGACAGCGCCACCGCCAGCAACGTGTTCATCTCGTCGATCGAGCGCAACCTGCGCATCGTCACCTCGGCGCGCAGCGGCCGCATGGAAGACCTGGACGGCATCCGCTACCTGATGCTGAGCAACGGCCAGCGCATCGAGGAGCCGCTGCAGCCGACCGGCATCAAGGTCAGCGAGTTCGAAACTTACGGCGCCCGGGTCGGCGGCCGCTCGGGCGACGCGCTGGACGTGACGCCGGTGCGCGCCCGCACCACGCTGACCCTGCTGCGCGACCCGAATCCGGTCAACCGCGCCGAGCTCGCCTGGCGCATCGGCCTGCTGTTCGCGGGCGCCAATTTCGTGCTGCTGGCGCTCGCGCTGTCGAGCGTCAACCCGCGCGTCGGCCGCAGCGGCAGCCTGCTGTTCGCGCTGTTCGCCTTCGTCCTCTACTTCAATCTGCTCAATCTGGGCCAGAGCTGGGTCGGGTCGGGGCGCTTCAGCGTCGGCGGCTTCCTGCTCGCGCTGCATGGCGGCGTCCTGGTGCTGGGCCTGGTCTGGCTCGCCAAGCGGCATTTCAACTGGGGCTTTCCGACGCGCCGCCGCGTCGCGGTGCGGCCTGCAACCACCTCGAACGCGTGAAAACCATCCGCCGCCTGATCTACGCGGAGGTGCTGAAGGCCGTCGCCTTCGTCGCCCTGGGCTTCCTGAGCCTGTTCTTCTTCTTCGACTTCGTCGACGAACTGCAGTCCATCGGCAAGCCCGATTCGCTCGGCTACGGGGCGCCCCAGGCGCTGCTCTACGTGGCGCTGCTGATTCCCAGCCACCTCTACGAACTGCTGCCGATCGCAGTGCTGATCGGCACCATCTTCGTCATGGCCCGGCTGGCGCAGAGTTCCGAGTACACGATCCTTCGCACCAGCGGCCTCGGCCCCTGGCGGGCCCTGCGCACGCTGCTGCTGCTCGGGGCCGCCTTCGTGGTGCTGACCTTCGCGGTCGGCGACTACGTGGCGCCCGCGTCGGACCGCACGGCCCAGCTGCTCAAGGCCCGCTACCAGGGCCCGCTCGCACTGATCGGCAATACCGGCGCCTGGCTCAAGGAGCGCCAGGGCGACACCTCCTTCGCGGTCAACGTGGTCTCGATGGGGCGCAACGGCATCCTGAAGGATCCCCGGATCCTCGAATTCGACGGCAAGGGCTTCCTGGTGTCGCAGACCTCCGCGCCGGGCGCCAAGGTCGACCGCGGACACTGGACCCTGGTCAACGCCGAGCGCCAGGTGTATGAAACCCGTGGCCCCGGCGCGCCGCGCATCGTGCGCACCACCGTGCCGGTGCTCGAGTGGCCGACGTCGCTCAGCAACGAGATGGTGTCGGTGGCGCTGCTGCGCCCGGACCGCATGCGCACGCTCGACCTGTTCGACTACATCCGCCACCTCGACGCCAACGGCCAGACCGCGCAGCGCTACGAGATCGAATTCTGGCGCAAGGTCTTCTATCCCCTGTCCTGCCTGGTGATGATCGTGCTGGCCCTGCCCTTCGCCTACCTGCACTTCCGGCAGGCCGGCATCACCACCTACATGTTCGGCGGGGTGATGATCGGCATCAGCTTCTTCCTGCTGAACAACGTCTTCGGCTACCTCGGCAATCTCGGCAACTGGTGGCCATGGATCACCGCGGCGGCCCCCGGCCTGATCTATTCCGTGATGTCGCTCGGCGCCTTCAGCTGGCTGGTGCTGAGACGCTAGCGACCAGGGCCGCCATGCAGACACCCCTGGGCATCGTGCTGTTCGCGCACGGTTCGCGCGACGAACGCTGGCGCGCGCCGGTGGAGGCGGTGGCGCGCCAGGTGGCCGCGCTCGACCCCACGGCCCGGGTCGCCTGCGCCTACCTCGAACTGGTCGCGCCCGACCTGCGCACCGCGGCACAGGCGCTGGTGGCCGCCGGCGCCCGGCGGATCCGGATCGTGCCGCTGTTCCTGGGCATGGGCCGGCATGTCCGCGAAGACCTGCCGGCGCTGGTCGACGAACTGCAGGCGCTGCATCCGGACGTCGCGTTTTCGCTACGCCCAGCCGTCGGCGAAGACCCCGAAGTGATCGCCCTGCTGGCGCTGAAAGCACTCGAATTCTGAACTTGCGGTGATTTTCATAGACTGAGAAGGCATAATGAATCCGAAAATAATACGGAATCCGTTATGAATCTCCATCAGTTCAAGTTCGTTCAGGAAGCCGTCAGGCGCAACCTGAACCTGACCGAGGCTGCCAAGGCGCTCCACACCTCGCAGCCGGGCGTCTCGAAGGCGATCATCGAGCTCGAGGAAGAACTCGGCGTCGAGATCTTCGCCCGCCACGGCAAGCGCCTGAAGCGCGTCACCGAACCCGGCCAGCATGTGCTCGCCAGCATCGAGCTCATCATGCGCGAGGTCGGCAACCTCAAGCGCATCGGCGAGCAGTTCAGCGCCCAGGACAGCGGTACCCTGTCGATCGCCACCACCCACACGCAGGCCCGCTACGTGCTGCCGGTGCCGGTCGCGAAACTGCGCGAAGCCTATCCGAAGGTCAACGTGAGCCTGCACCAGGGCTCGCCGGACCAGGTGGCGCGGATGGTGATCGACGAGGTGGCCGAGATCGGCATCGCCACCGAGTCGCTGGCCGACTACACCGAGCTCGTGACCATGCCCTGCTACGAATGGCAGCACGTGCTGGTGCTGCCGCAGGGCCATCCGCTGGCGGACAAGGAGCGCATCTCGCTCGAGGACCTGGCCCACGAGCCGATCATCACCTACCACCCGTCGTTCACCGGGCGCACCCGCATCGACCACGCCTTCGCGCAGAAGAAGCTGACCCCGCGCATCGCGCTCGAGGCGATCGACTCCGACGTCATCAAGACCTACGTGCGGCTCGGGCTGGGCGTCGGCATCGTGGCCGAGATGGCGGTGCGCGACGACACCAACGCTGACCTGGTGGTGCGGCCGATGGGCCACATCTTCGGCATCAACATCGCCCGCGTCGCCTTCAAGCGCAGCGCCTACCTGCGCAACTTCGTCTTCAAATTCGCCGAGCTGCTCTCCGACCGGCTCGATCGCAACCTGATCGCCAAGGCCTTGAGCGGTCAACACCAGGACTACGAACTGTGAGCCGAGCGACCGTCCGCACCCCCGAAGTGCAAACCAAGCTGCCCGCCGTGGGCACGACGATCTTCACCGTGATGTCGGCGCTGGCGGCCGAGAAGAACGCGGTGAACCTCGGCCAGGGCTTTCCCGATTTCAACTGCGACCCGCAACTGCTGCAGGCCGTGACCGACGCCATGGCGGCGGGCCACAACCAGTACCCGCCGATGCCCGGCATCCTGCCGCTGCGCGAGGCGATCGCGGCCAAGATGGCGGCGCTGTACGGCCACCGCTACGACCCGCAGAGCGAGATCACCGTGACCGCCGGCGCCACCCAGGCCATCATCACGGCGATCCTGGCCGTGGTCCGGCCGGGCGACGAGGTGATCGTGCTGGAGCCCTGCTACGACAGCTACGTGCCGAACATCGACCTGGCTGGCGGCACCGTGGTGCGCGTGCCGCTCACGCCGGGCAGCTTCCGTCCCGACTTCGCGAAGATCGCCGCGGCGCTCACGCCGCGCACCCGCGCCATCATCGTCAACACGCCGCACAACCCGAGCGCCACGGTCTGGACCGAGGCCGAGATGCGCCAGCTCGAAGCGCTGCTGGCGCCGACCGAGGTGCTGGTGATCAGCGACGAGGTCTACGAGCACATGGTCTACGCCGGTGCCCGCCACGAGAGCGCGGCGCGCTTCCCGGGCCTGGCGGCGCGCAGCTTCATCGTCAGCAGCTTCGGCAAGACCTACCACGTGACCGGCTGGAAGGTCGGCTACGTGGCGGCGCCGGCCGCGCTCAGCGCCGAGTTCCGCAAGGTGCACCAGTTCAACGTCTTCACGGTCAACACGCCGATGCAGCACGCGCTGTCCGGCTACATGGCCGATCCCGCCCCGTACCTGGAACTGCCGGCCTTCTACCAGCGCAAGCGCGACCTGTTCGCCGAGGGCCTGGCGAAGACGCGCTTCAGGCTGCTGCCCAGCGCCGGCACCTATTTCCAGTGCGTCGACATCAGCGAGGTCAGCGCGCTCGGCGAAGCGGATTTCTGCCAATGGCTCACGCGCGAGATCGGCGTGGCGGCAATCCCGCTGTCGGCCTTCTACGGCGACGGCTTCGACCAGCGCGTGGTGCGCTTCTGCTTCGCCAAGAAGGACGAAACGCTGCAGATGGCGATCGAGCGATTGGCCCGGCTCTGACACGAACGCAAGGCGAGTCCTGACCGCGGGAGAGCGCCGCTTCCCGCGATCGATTCGACGCGGGAGGCGGACCATGAGGGCTTCAAACACAAGCCCTAGGAGAAGTCCATGTCCCTCTCGTTGATTCTGCTGATCGTCCTGATCCTGCTGCTGGTGGGCGCGCTGCCGAGCTGGGGCTACAGCCGCAGCTGGGGCTACGGGCCCAGCGGGGGTCTGGGCCTGGTGCTGCTGGTGGTGATCGTGCTGCTGCTGATGGGGCGGATATAGCCCTTGGCGCCTGCCGCAAGGACAGCCCGCTTCGGCGGGCTTTTTGTTGTCGGCCCGGGAAGGCTCAATGCCCCAGCTGCGCCCACAGCTTGTCCAGCCGCTTCACGCTCACCGGCTGCGGCGTGCGCAGCTCCTGGGCGAAGAAGCTCACGCGCAACTCTTCCAGCAGCCAGCGGAATTCGCTCATGCGCTCGTCGGCCGCGCCCTTGCGCTCGGCCAGCAGGCGCCAGTAGCGCTGCTCCTGGGGCCGCAGTTCGGCCAGCCGCTGGGCATCGCGCGCCGGGTCGGCGCGCAGCTTGTCGAGCCGCAGGGTGATCGCCTTCAGGTAGCGCGCGAAGTGCTGCAGCCGCGGCCAGGGCGTGTCGGCGATGAAGCGCTTGCCCACCAGCCGCTGCAGCTGCTGGGTGGCGTCGGCGGTGGCCTCGGGCTGGACCTTGGTGTCCTTGATCTTGCGCAGCGCCAGCCCGTACTCGACCAGGATCGTGCCCGCCAGCCGGGCCACCTCGTTGGCGATCAGCGTCAGGCGCCCGCGCCCCTCCTCCAGCCGCCGCTTGAAAGCGAACTCGTCGGTCGGCAGCGGCTCCTGCAGGAAGGCGCGGTCGATCGCCACTTCGATGATCTGCGCCCGCAGTTCTTCGGCAGTGCCGAGCGGCATGTAGGCGACCGCCATCTTCTGCAGGTCGGGGATGTTCTTCTCGAGGTACTTCAGGGCGTCCTTGAGCTGCAGGGCGAACAGCCGCCGCAGGCCCGCGCGGTGCTTGGCGGCGGCCACGGCGGGCTCGTCGAAGACCTCGATGGTCACCGCGTCGCTGCCGTCGAGCAGCGCCGGGAAGCCGATCAGCGATTGCGCGCCGCGCCGCACTTCCATCAGTTCGGGCAGTTCGCCGAAGGTCCAGGCGCTGTAGCGCTGGCCGGCCGGCAGGGCCGGCGGCGCCGGCGCCTCGACCGCGGCCTTCGCTGCGGGCCGGGCCTGGGCCCCCGCCCCGGCCTGGGGCGGCTGCGGGGCAGCGCGCACGTTGAGTCCGGCCAGGGCCTGGAAGGCACCGCGCGCCTGCGTGCCCAGCTCGGCCTTCAGGGCGCCGAGGTTGCGCCCCATGCCGAGCTGGCGGCCATGCTCGTCGACCACCCGCAGGTTCATGAAGAGGTGCGGCGGCAGCATGTCCAGCTTGAAGTCGGCACGCTTGACGTCCAGGCTGGTCTGGTCGCGCACCTGCTTCAGGAGCGCGTCGGTCAGCGACCCGTGGCCGAAGACCTCGGGCGCCGACAGCATCTCGGTGAAGCGCGCCGCCGATTCGGGCAGCGGCACCAGCCGCGCGCGCGGCTTCTGCGGCAGGCTCTTCAGCAGCGCCTGGATCTTGTCCTTCAGCATGCCGCTGACCAGCCACTCGCAGCGTTCGTCGCTGACCTGGTTCAGCACGAACAGCGGCACGCTGACGGTCAGCCCGTCCTTGGCATCGCCCGGCTCGTGCAGGTAGGTCGCCGCGCAATCGACGCCGCCCAGCCGCACGGTCGGCGGAAAGGATTGGGTCGTGATGCCGGCCGCCTGGTGGCGCATCAGCTCCTCGCGCGTCAGGTAGAGCAGCCGCGGCTCTTCGCGCGACTGGCCGCGGTACCAGTTCTCGAACGTGACGCCGCTCGACACGTCGGCCGGCAGCTGGGCGTCGTAGAAGGCGTAGATCAGCTCGTCGTCGACCAGCACGTCCTGCCGGCGCGACTTGTGCTCCAGGCCCTCGACCTCGCGCACCAGCTTGCGATTGGCCGCCAGGAAGGGCAGCTTGCTTTCCCACTGCCCGCCGACCAGCGCCTCGCGGATGAAGATCTCGCGCGCCGCGACCGGATCGACCTTGCTGAAGTCGACCCGGCGCCCGCTGTAGACCACGAGGCCGTAGAGCGTGGCGCGCTCGAGCGCCGCAACCTGGGCGCCCTTCTTTTCCCAGTGTGGGTCGAGCAGCTGCTTCTTCAGCAGATGGCCCGCCACCTGTTCAAGCCACTGCGGCTCGATGTTGGCGATGCCGCGGCCGAACAGCCGCGTGGTCTCGACCAGCTCGGAGGCGACGATCCAGCGGCCCGGCTTCTTCTTCAGGTGGGCGCCTGGATGGCGGTAGAACTTGATGCCGCGCGCGCCCAGGTAGGCCTCGTCGTCCTCCAGCTTCCAGCCGATGTTGCCGAGCAGCCCCGAGAGCATCGACAGGTGCAACGGCTCGTAGCCGGCCGGCAGCGTGTTGATGCGCCACTTGTGCTCGGTCACCACCGTGAGCAGCTGCGAGTGGATGTCACGCCACTCGCGCACGCGGCGGATGTTGATGAAGTTCTGCCGCAGCAGCTGCTCGTACTGCCGGTTCGAGAGCTTGTGAGTGTCTCCATGCCCGCCGCGCGCATCCAGGATCCACTTCCACAGCCGCAGGTAGCCGCTGAATTCGCTCTTCTCGTCGTCGAACTTCGAATGCGCCTGGTCGGCCTGCTGCTGCATCTCCATCGGCCGGTCGCGCACGTCCTGCACCGACAGGGCGCTGGCGATCACCAGCACCTCCTCGAGCGCGCCGCGCGTGCGGGCCTCGACGATCATGCGGGCGACCCGCGGGTCGAGCGGCAGCCGGGCCAGCTCGGCGCCCATCGGCGTCAGCTCGTTGGCGTCGTCGACCGCGCCGAGTTCGTTGAGCAGCTGGTAGCCGTCGGCGATCGCGCGCCGCTGCGGCGCTTCCAGGAACGGAAAGCGCTCGACATCGCCCAGGTGCAGCGACTTCATGCGCAGGATCACGCCGGCCAGCGAGGAGCGCAGGATTTCCGGGTCGGTGAAGCGCGGCCGGCCCTCGAAATCCTTCTCGTCGTAGAGCCGGATGCAGATGCCGTTGGCGACCCGCCCGCAGCGCCCCGCGCGCTGGTTGGCGGCCGCCTGGCTGATCGGCTCGACCAGCAGCTGCTCGACCTTGCTGCGGAACGAATAGCGCTTGACCCGCGCCGTGCCGGTGTCGATCACGTAGCGGATGCCGGGCACGGTCAGCGAGGTCTCGGCCACGTTGGTGGCCAGCACGATGCGCCGGCCGCTGTGGCTGTCGAAGATGCGTTCCTGCTCGGCCTGCGACAGCCGCGCGAACAGCGGCAGCACCTCGGCGCTGCGCATCAGCGGCTGGTGGCTGAGATGCTTGCGCAGATGATCGGCCGCCTCGCGGATCTCGCGCTCGCCGGGCAGGAAGACCAGGATGTCGCCGGCGTTGTGCGGGTCACGCCAGAGCTCGTCGACGCCGTCGGCGATGGCGTCGCTGAGATCGTGGTCACGCGACTCCTCGAACGGGCGATAGCGCTGCTCGACCGGGAAGGTGCGCCCCGAGACCATGATCGTCGGTGCCGGCCCCTTCGCGGACGCGAAATGCTGCGCGAATCGATCCGCGTCGATGGTCGCCGAGGTCACGATCACCTTCAGGTCCGGCCGCCGCGGCAGGATCTCGCGCAGGTAGCCGAGCAGGAAGTCGATGTTCAGCGAGCGCTCGTGCGCCTCGTCGATGATGATCGTGTCGTAGGCCTTGAGCAGCGGGTCGGTCTGGGTCTCGGCCAGCAGGATGCCGTCGGTCATGAGCTTGACCGAGGCGTCGCGCGACAGCCGGTCCTGGAACCGCACCTTGTAGCCGACCACCTCGCCCAGCGGCGTCTTCAGCTCCTCGGCGATGCGCTTGGCGACCGAGGTGGCGGCGATCCGGCGCGGCTGGGTGTGGCCGATCAGCCGGCCCTTGCCCGGCGGCGCGTTCAGCTTGCCGCGGCCCAGTTCGAGCACGATCTTGGGCAGCTGCGTGGTCTTGCCCGACCCGGTCTCGCCGCAGACGATGACGACCTGGTGCGCCTCGATGGCGGCCCTGATTTCGTCGCGCCGGGCCGACACCGGCAGGGACTCGGGGAATTCGATGGCGAGCGGCGGCGCCGGTCGACGGGGAGCGGGGGGATGGGAACTCATGAACAGGCGGATTATCTCATCTCACAGGTTCACGTGCTACACTTGTTTCCGTGATCGCCTGCGGGCATCCGAGGAACCGCCATGACCAACCTGACCATCGCCATCGACGAAACGATCGTGCGCAAGGCGCGCATCCGCGCCATCAACGAAGGCACCTCCGTGAGCGCCCGGGTGCGCGAGTTCCTGTCGGACTACGCACAGGGCAACGACCGCCAGCAGATCGCCGGCGAGGCCTTCATTGCGGCGGCACGGCGCAGCAAGGCCAACAGCGAAGGCGCCGCCTGGACGCGCGAAGACGCCCACGACCGGCCCTACCCGTCGCCCGGCGCCGCATGAACGTCTTCTTCGATACCAACGTGCTGGTGTACGCGGTCGATGCCGGCGACCCGGCGCGGCGGGAAATCGCCATCGACCGCTTCGCCAGGGCGGTCAAGGACGACGCCGTCCTGCTCAGCACGCAGGTGCTGCAGGAGTTCTACAACATCACGACCCGCAAGCTGAAACCGCCTCTGAGCCCGCGCGAGGCCGCGAGCCAGCTCGGCCAGCTGGCCGCCTTCCAGGTCATCGGCGCCACGGCCGAAAGCGTGCTGGCTGCGACCGAGCTGGTGCAGAAGCACCGGCTCCAGTGGTGGGATGCGCTGATCCTCGAAGCCGCGCTGCGCGGCAACGCCGACGTGCTGGTGTCGCAGGACGGCCAGCACGGCCAGCGCTTCGGCAAGCTTGTCGTCGAGAATCCGTTCTCGACGACCTGACACACGCCTCATTCACAGTCCCTTCATGTCCACCGTCTTCAACTTCACCTTCGTCCCCTGGTTCCGCTCGGTCGCGCCCTATATCCACATGCATCGCGGCAAGACCTTCGTGGTCGCGCTGGCCGGCGAGGCGATCGCCGCCGGCAAGCTGGCCAGCATCGCCCAGGACCTGGCGCTGATCCAGAGCATGGGCGTCAAGGTCGTGCTGGTGCACGGCTTCCGGCCCCAGGTCAACGAGCAGCTGCGCGCCAAGGGCCACGAGGCGAAGTACTCGCACGGCATCCGCATCACCGACGAGGTGGCGCTCGACTGCGCCCAGGAGGCGGCCGGCCAGCTGCGCTACGAGATCGAGGCCGCCTTCAGCCAGGGCCTGCCCAACACGCCGATGGCCGGCTCGACCATCCGCGTGATCTCCGGCAACTTCATCACCGCCCGGCCGGTCGGCGTGGTCGACGGCGTCGACTTCCAGCATTCGGGCCTGGTGCGCAAGGTCGATGCCGCCGGCATCCGCCGCGCGCTCGACTTCGGCTCGATGGTGCTGATGTCGCCGTTCGGCTTCTCGCCCACCGGCGAGGCCTTCAACCTCACGATGGAAGAAGTCGCCACCAGCGTGGCGATCTCGATCCAGGCGGACAAGCTGATCTTCCTGACCGAGGTGCCCGGCATCGCCCAGGACCCGGCCCTGCCGATCAGCGAGGACAACCCCATCGACACCGAGCTGCCCCTCGACGCCGCCCGCAAGCTGCTGGCGGCGCTGCCGCCGGCCCAGCGCCCGACCGACACCGCCTTCTACCTGCAGCACTGCGTGAAGGCCTGCGAGGCCGGGATCGAGCGCAACCACATCCTGCCCTTCTCGGTCGACGGCTCCCTGCTGCTCGAGGTCTACGTGCACGACGGCATCGGCACCATGGTGATCGACGAAAAGCTCGAATCGCTGCGCGAGGCCACCGCCGACGACATCGGCGGCATCCTGCAGCTGATCGAGCCCTTCGAGCGCGACGGCACGCTGGTCAAGCGCAGCCGCACCGAGATCGAGCGCGACATCGACCAGTACACGGTGATCGAGCACGACGGCGTGATCTTCGGCTGCGCCGCGCTCTACCCCTATCCCGAAGCCCGGACCGCCGAGATGGCCGCGCTGACCGTGTCCCCGCAGTCGCAGGCCCAGGGCGACGGCGAACGCATCCTGAAGCGGGTCGAGCAGCGCGCCAAGGCGTCGGGGCTGGACAGCATCTTCGTGCTCACCACCCGCACCATGCACTGGTTCCTCAAGCGCGGCTTCCAGCAGGTCAACCCCGACTGGCTGCCCGAGGCCCGCAAGCGCAAATACAACTGGGACCGCAAGAGCCAGGTGCTGGTGAAGAAGCTGTAACGCGATAATCGAGGCCCATGAATCCCCTGCTCGCCAAACTGCAGCCCTACCCCTTCGAGCGGCTGCGACAACTGTTCGCCGGCGTCACCCCGAACCCCGAATTCGCCCCGATCAGCCTCGGCATCGGCGAACCCAAGCACCCGACGCCGGCCTTCATCCAGGACGCGCTGGCCGCCGGCATGGGGGCCCTGGCGACCTACCCGGCCACCGCCGGCGACCTGCCGCTGCGCCAGTCGTTCACCGGCTGGCTGGCGCGGCGCTACGGCCTGGCGCTCGACCCGGCCACCCAGGTGCTGCCGGTCAACGGCTCGCGCGAGGCCCTGTTCGCGCTGGCCCAGACCGTGGTCGACGCCAGCCGGACGCCGGCGCCGGTGGTGCTGTCGCCCAATCCGTTCTATCAGATCTACGAAGGCGCGGCGCTGCTCTCGGGCGCCGAACCGTACTACGTGCCCAGCGTGCCGGCGCGCAATTTCGCGGTCGACTGGGACAGCGTGCCGGACGCGGTCTGGGCCCGCACGCAACTGGTCTTCGTCTGCTCGCCCGGCAATCCGACCGGTGCCGTGATGCCGATCGGCGAATGGGAAAAGCTCTTTGCGCTGTCCGACCGGCACGGTTTCGTGATCGCGGCCGACGAGTGCTACAGCGAGATCTACTTCCGCGACGAGCCCCCGCTCGGCGGCCTCGAGGCCGCCGCCAGGCTGGGCCGCGGCGACTTCCGCAACCTGATCGCCCTGACCTCGCTGTCCAAACGCAGCAACGTGCCGGGCCTGCGCAGCGGCTTCGTGGCCGGCGACGCCACGATCATCAAGTCCTTCCTGCTCTATCGCACGTACCACGGCAGCGCCATGAGCGGCACCGTGGCCGCCGCCAGCATCGCGGCCTGGAACGACGAACTCCACGTGGTCGACAACCGCGCTCAGTACCGCGCCAAGTTCGCCGCCGTGACGCCGCTGCTCGAGCCGGTGCTCGATGTCCGCCTGCCCGACGCCAGCTTCTACCTCTGGGCCGGCATCCCGCCTTCGTGGCAGGGCGACGACGCCGGCTTCGCCCGGGCGCTCTACGCTCAATACAATGTGACGGTGCTGCCCGGCAGCTACCTCGCGCGCGAGGCTGGCGGCGCCAACCCGGGCCGCGGCCGCATCCGCATGGCGCTGGTCGCCGACACGGCCGAATGCACCGAGGCCGCGAAACGCATCGTGAACTTCATCCAGAACTGAGCTCTTCCATGACCCAACAACTCCAGCAGACCATCGACGCCGCGTGGGAAGACCGCGCCAACATCTCCGCCGCCAGCGCTTCCAAGGAAGTGCGCGACGCCGTCGACCACGTGATCGCCGAACTCAACAACGGCCACCTGCGCGTCGCCACCCGCGAAGCCGTCGGCCAGTGGACCGTGCACCAGTGGATCAAGAAGGCCGTGCTGCTGTCCTTCCGCCTCAAGGACAACGAACAGATCCAGGCCGGCGCACTGGGCTTCTACGACAAGGTGCCGACCAAGTTCTCGCACCTGTCGGCCAACGAGCTCAAGGAAGCCGGCGTGCGCATCGTGCCGCCGGCCGTGGCGCGCCGCGGCAGCTACATCGCCAAGGGCGCGATCCTGATGCCCTCCTACGTCAACATCGGCGCCTACGTCGGCGAAGGCACCATGGTCGACACCTGGGCCACGGTTGGCTCCTGCGCCCAGATCGGCGCCAACGTGCACCTGTCGGGTGGCGTCGGCATCGGCGGCGTGCTCGAGCCGCTGCAGGCCGGCCCGACCATCATCGAGGACAACTGCTTCATCGGCGCCCGCTCCGAGGTGGTCGAGGGCGTGATCGTCGAAGAGAACTCGGTGCTGTCGATGGGCGTCTTCATCGGCCAGAGCACCCCGATCTACGACCGCGCCACCGACACCGTCAGCTTCGGCCGCGTGCCGGCCGGTTCGGTGGTGGTCGCAGGCACGCTGCCCAAGCCGGGCGGCAAGTACAGCACCTACGCCGCCATCATCATGAAGAAGGTCGACGCCAAGACGCGCTCGTCGACGTCGCTGAACGACCTGCTGCGCGACTGAAATCCCGGGCCGCCTGAGGGGGCGGGCCCTTCGAGCCACCGATCCAGAACCACAACGCCGAGGAGAGAGAGCCGATGAACACGATGGAGCGCATTCTTCGTCTGATGGCCGAGCGCAAGGCTTCGGACATCTACCTTTCGGCCAACTCCCCGGCCCTGATCCGGATCAACGGCAACTGCATGCCGATCAACGCCCAGGTGCTGCCGCCCGAGGCGCCGCTCAGCCTGCTTTCCGAAGTGGTGCACGAGAACCGCATCGCCGAGCTGGAGCGCACCGGCGAGCTCAACATGGCGATCGCGCTCGAAGGCTCGGGCAACTTCCGCATCAGCGCCATGCGCCAGCGCGGCAGCTACGCGGTGGTGGTGCGCCACATCGCCTCGACCATCCCGAGCTTCGAGGATCTCAACCTGCCCGAGATCCTCAAGACCCTGGTGATGGAGAAGCGCGGCCTGATCCTCATGGTCGGCTCGACCGGCGCCGGCAAGAGCACCACGCTGGCCTCGATGCTCGACTACCGCAACGAGAACGCCACCGGCCACATCCTGACGGTCGAGGAGCCGATCGAATTCACCTTCACCAACAAGAAGTCGATGGTGAACCAGCGCGACGTCGGCAGCGACACCCAGTCGCTGCAGATCGCGCTCAAGAACGCGCTGCGCCAGGCGCCCGACGTGATCCAGATCGGCGAGATCCGCGACCGCGAGACCATGACCGCCGCGATCGCCTATGCGCAGTCGGGCCACTTGTGCGTCGCCACGCTGCACGCCAACAACAGCTACCGGGCGCTGAACCGGATCCTGAGCTTCTACCCGGTGGAAGTGCGCGCCACGCTGCTGGGCGATCTCGGCGGCGCGCTGCGCGCCATCGTGGCCCAGCGCCTGCTGCGCACGCCCAATGGCGCCCGCGTGCCGGCCCTCGAAGTGCTGCTGAACACCGCGCTGGTGGCCGAATTGATCGGCAAGGGCGACTTCTCGGCCGTCAAGGAAGCGATGGAGCAATCGATGGCCGAAGGCTCCCAGACCTTCGAGGAAGACATCGCCCGGCTCATCACCGAGGACCTGGTGACGCGCGAGGAAGGCCTGTCCCAGGCCGATTCGCCGACCAATCTCATGTGGCGCCTGCAGAACCGCAAGGCGCCGCCCGCCCGCAACGAAGAACGCTCCCTCCTCGACCAGGTCGAGGAGCCCACCTTCACGGACATCACGCTCGACGTGCGGTCCTGACCCACCTGCTCCCTCGATGTCCCGAACGCTCCAGCTCGCCGAACAACTGATCTCCCGCCCCTCGGTCACGCCCGACGACGGCGGCTGCCAGCAGATCCTCGGCGAGCGCCTGGCGCGGCTCGGCTTCCGGCTCGAGACCATCGAAAGCGGCCCGGCCGACTTCCGCGTCACCAACCTGTGGGCGGTGCGCCCCGGCAGCGGCGACCGGCCCAAGACCATGGCCTTCGCCGGCCACACCGACGTCGTGCCGACCGGCCCGATCGAGCAGTGGAGCAGCCACCCGTTCACCCCGACCCACCGGGACGGCCGCCTGTACGGCCGCGGCGCCTGCGACATGAAGACTTCGCTGGCCGCCTTCGTGGTCGCCATCGAGGAATTCCTGTCCGCCACGCCCAGCCCGCGCCTCACCCTGGCGCTGCTCCTCACCAGCGACGAGGAAGGCCCCGGCGTCGATGGCACGGTGGTGGTCTGCAACCATCTGGCCGCGCGCGGCGAGGCGATCGACTACTGCATCGTCGGCGAGCCGACCTCGGTCGAGCGCTGCGGCGACATGATCAAGAACGGCCGCCGCGGCACCATGAGCGGCCGGCTCACGGTCCACGGCGTGCAGGGCCACATCGCCTACCCGCACCTGGCGAAGAACCCGGTGCATGCCTTCGCGCCGGCGCTGGCCGAACTGGTCGCGCTCAACGCGGCCGGCGGCTGGGACGCCGGCAACGATCATTTCCAGCCGACCAGCTGGCAGATCAGCAACATCCATGCGGGCACCGGCGCCAGCAATGTGATCCCGGGCGCGGCCGTGATCGATTTCAACTTCCGCTTCTCGACCGAATCGACCCCCGAGTCGCTGCAGCAGCGCGTGGCCTCGGTGCTCGACGCCCACGGCCTCGACCACCAGCTGGCCTGGACGGTCGGCGGCCTGCCCTTCCTCACGGTGCCCGGCGCGCTGGTCGAAGCGGTGCAACAGGCGATCCGCGACGAGACCGGCCTCCAGACCGAGCTGTCGACCAGCGGCGGCACCAGCGACGCGCGCTTCATCGCCAAGATCTGCCGCCAGGTGGTCGAACTCGGCCCGGTCAACGCCAGCATTCACAAGATCGACGAGCACATCGCGGTGGCCGACATCGAGCCGCTCAAGAACATCTACCGCCGCACGCTCGAACGGCTCGAAGCGCTGGCGACATGAGCACCGTCATTGCCTTGATCGAGGCCGGTGCCAAGCAGCTGGCCGACGCCGGCGTGGCCTTCGGCCACGGCACCGACAACGCCTTCGACGAAGCGGTCTGGCTGGTGCTATGGCGCCTGGGCCTGCCGCTGGACGAACTCGACGCGGTGGCCGAGCAGGCGGTATCGCCCGCCGATGCGGCGCGCATCGGCGAGCTGTTCGCGCAGCGCATCGCCACCCGCAAGCCGGCCGCCTACCTGACCCGGGAGGCCTGGCTGCAGGGCGTGCCCTTCTACGTCGACGAACGCGCCATCGTGCCGCGCAGCTTCATCGCCGAACTGATCGCCGACGGTTCCATCGACTACTGGCTCGGCGACCACACCCGGTGCGTGCTCGACCTGTGCACCGGCAACGGCAGCCTGGCGATCCTCGCCGCCCTGACCTATCCGGAGGTCAGCGTGGACGCGGCCGACCTGTCGCTCGAGGCGCTCGAAGTGGCGGCGATCAACGTCAGCCGGCACCAGCTCGACGCCCGCGTCAGGCTGGTCCATTCCGATGGCCTGGCCGAAGTGCCCGGCCCGTACGACCTGGTGCTGTGCAACCCGCCCTACGTCAACAGCGCGAGCATGGCCGCGCTGCCGGCCGAATACCGGGCCGAACCCGAGCTGGCGCTGGCCGGCGGCAGCGACGGCATGGACTTCGTGCGGCGGTTGTTCGCCGACGCGCCGTCGCGCATGAGCGCGCAGGCCGTGCTGGTGCTCGAGATCGGCAACGAGCGCGCCCATTTCGAGGCCGCCTTCGGGCAGCTCGAAGTGGTCTGGCTCGAAAGCTCGGCCGGCGAGGACCAGGTCCTGCTCGTGACCCGCGAGGCCCTGCTGGCGGCCGCCGGCCAGCCTTAGCGACGCCCGTCTTCCGCCGCCTTCCTGCAGCTTCGGCTGCGCCCCTTGCATCGGGCGATGCCCCCTCGCGCCAGGCCGCCTGGCCGCGCACGGGATAATCGCCCCTACGGTCCCCTATCCATGATCACTCTCAGAAACGTCATTCTTCGCCGCAGCGCCAAGGTCCTGCTCGACGGCGCCACCGTCACCCTCAACCCGGGCGAGAAGGTCGGCCTGGTGGGGCGCAACGGCGCCGGCAAGTCCACCTTGTTCGCCCTGCTCAACGGCACGCTGCACGAGGACGGCGGCGATTTTTCCGTGCCCAGGCACTGGCGCATGGCGCAGGTGGCGCAGAACATGCCCGAGACCGACGAATCGGCGACCGAATTCGTGGTCGGCGGCGACACCCGCCTCGGCGAGCTGCGGGCGGCGCTGGCGGCCATCGAAGCCGCCTACGAAGCCAACCCGGACGACCCCGACATCGGCATGGAGCTGGCCCACGCCTACACCGACCTGGCGGACGCCGGCGAGCACGATGCCGTGCCGCGCGCCCAGGCACTGATCCTCGGCCTGGGCTTCAAGTCGCACGAGCTCGACGAGCCCGTCAACAGCTTCTCCGGCGGCTGGCGCATGCGGCTGCAGCTGGCACGCGCGCTGATGTGCCCGAGCGACCTGCTGCTGCTCGACGAACCCACCAACCACCTGGACCTCGACGCCCTGGTCTGGCTCGAAGCCTGGCTGCAGCGCTATGCCGGCACCATGATCGTGATCAGCCACGACCGCGAGTTCCTCGACGCCGTGACCGACGTCACCCTGCACATTGCCAACGCCCAGCTCACGCGCTACGGCGGCAACTACAGCAAGTTCGAGGACATGCGCGCGCTGCAGATGGAACAGCAGCAGGTCGCGTTCAGCAAGCAGCAGGACAAGATCGCCCACCTGCAGAAGTTCATCGACCGCTTCAAGGCCAAGGCCAGCAAGGCCAAGCAGGCGCAGAGCCGGGTCAAGGCGCTCGAGCGCATGGAACGGGTCGCGCCGCTGCTGGCCGAGGCCGACTTCACCTTCGAATTCAAGGAGCCGGGCAACATCCCGAATCCGATGCTGTCGATCAGCGACGCCAGCTTCGGCTACGAGATCGAGGACGAGCCGCCGAAGACCATCCTGCGCGGCGTGAACCGCTCGGTGCTGGCCGGCCAGCGGATCGGCATCCTGGGCGCCAACGGCCAGGGCAAGTCGACGCTGGTGAAGACCATCGCGCGCGAGATGGGCGCGCTCGCCGGCACCGTCACCGAGGGCAAGGGCCTCAACATCGGCTACTTCGCGCAGCAGGAACTCGACGTGCTGCGCCCGCAGGACAACCCGCTGGAGCACATGGTGCGGATGGCGCGCGAGCTCGGCAGCGCCGCCCGGGAAGGCACCGGCGAGCAGGCGCTGCGCGGCTTCCTCGGCAGCTTCAATTTCAGCGGCGACATGGTCAAGCAGCCGGTCGGCACCATGAGTGGCGGCGAGAAGGCGCGCCTGGTGCTGGCCATGATGGTCTGGCAGCGACCCAACCTGCTGCTGCTCGACGAGCCCACCAACCACCTGGACCTGGCCACCCGCGAGGCGCTCGCCGTGGCGCTCAACGAGTTCGAAGGCACCTTGATGCTGGTCAGCCACGACCGCGCGCTGCTGCGCTCGGTCTGCGACGAGTTCTGGCTGGTCGGCCGGGGCGTGGTCACGGACTTCGACGGCGACCTCGACGACTACCAGCGCTACCTGCTCGACGAAGCCAAGCGGCTGCGCGAGGAGGCCAAGGTGGCGACCCGCGATGCCGCGGCCGCGGTGGCGGTCGAAGCCGTCGCCCCGCCCGCCGAAGCGCCGGCGCCCAGGGCGGCCGAAGGCACCCCGTCGGGCAAGAACCAGCGCAAGCAGGACGCCCAGGACCGCCAGCAGCGCAGCGACCAGGCCAAGCCCCTGAAGCGCGAGCTGACCCAGGTCGACCAGCGCCTGGCGGCCGCCAGCAGCGAAAAGGCGGCCCTGGAAGAACGGCTGGCCCAAGCCCTGCCGGCCCCGGAGATCGCCGAGGCCGGCAAGCGACTGAAGGCGCTCGGCGACGAGATCGCGCGCCTCGAGGAGCGTTGGCTGGCGCTGTCGGACCAGCTCGAGGCCCTGGCCGCCTGATAATGGGGCGGAATGTCTTCCGCCATCGAACTCGCGCAGGGTGACCCCCAGCTGATTGCCGCCATCCGGCGCAGCCGCCGGCTGCTGGGCCGCAAGGCGATGATGGCGGCGGCCATCGGCGCGATGCCCATTCCGGGACTCGACTGGGCCGCCGACGCGGCCCTGCTGGCCCGCGTGGTGCCGCAGATCAGTACCGAATTCGGGCTTTCAGTCACCCAGGTCGAGCGACTGGCGCCGCATGAGCGCGAGCGCATCCGCAAGGCCGCGGCCACCGTCGGCGCGCTGCTGGTGGGCCGCCTGGTGACCCGCGACCTGTTGGTCGCGCTGGCGCGCCATGCCGGTGTCAAGCTGACCGCCAGCCAGGCGGCCCGCTTCGTTCCGCTGGCCGGGCAAGTGGTCTCTGCCACACTCAGTTACGCCGCCCTCCGCTCGCTGGGCGAACTGCACATCAAGGACTGCGTCCGGGTGGCGCAGGCCGTGCGGCACCAGCTGCCGCCGCCCCCGGCCGAGCGGCCGACGCCGCCCGTGCGACCCTCCAGGCTGACCAGCGCATGGAATCGACTCCGGCTGCGCTAGTACCAAAGAGTTGGAAAATTATCAATGTGAACGAGTTGTTGGCCTACGACGACAACGGATGGGAGGCTATTGCACGAGCGGGCGGATAATGAGATGACTCGCACACTTGG
Organism: Variovorax davisae; assembly: GCF_030316845.1. GTDB lineage: Bacteria > Pseudomonadota > Gammaproteobacteria > Burkholderiales > Burkholderiaceae_C > Variovorax > Variovorax davisae. The sequence goes on along the minus strand of NZ_JASZYS010000001.1, from coordinate 755,024 downwards.
CGCTTGAATGCGTCGAGCGTGTGACAAAGAGGAAGTCGAGATCAAACCAAGGTCGTATCCGCGCGACTGGTTCGGAGGAGCGGGAATATGAACGAGACAGACCTCGCAGCGTCGGTCGAGAGGCTCATGGCCAGGGTCGACTACTACCTGCACTGCGAGTTGGATGAAGAGTACGACCACGACCGGCCGGACACGGCACGCAGGTTGCTGGAGGCGGCCTTGCGCCAGGAACTGCTGCGTGCCAGCGCCGTGGGCGTGGTGTCGGCGATCGCGGGCTCCCGCCACTCTGCCGCGCTGGACGGCAACGAAGCCGTGTAAGTCCCCGACCCCCCACGCAGAGCAAAGGCCGTCTTGAACGGCCTTTTTGTCGTGCGGGTTCAGTCCTCGCTCAGTCGCGATCGCCCCATCCGCGGCGTTCCTCGCGGCGTTCCTCGCGGCGTTCCTCGCGGCGTTCATGCCGCCAGTCGCGACGGTCCCAGCGGCGACCGCCATCCCATTCCGATCGATAGCTGCGGCGCCCCTCGCCGCGATACCCCGGCTCATAGTAGACGGGCGCTGGTGCGTAGGTCATCGGGGGCGCCGTGCGGTACACCGGCGCCGGCTGGTAGTACACGGGGGCTGGAGGCGCATAGACAGGCGCCGGCTGGTAATACGGCGCCGACTCGCCCGCGCCGACGACCACGCCAGGCAAGGCGATGCCCACCGACCAGTTCGTGCCAGCGCTGGCCGAAGCGGCGCCTGAGAGTGCTGCGACGGCGAGAACGCCGACCGCTGCCAACTTGACCAACACCGAGCGACCTGCATGCATTCGAATCTCCTGTGCGAGGCAACTGCCCCGTTCACAGTCAACGCGGGTGCGTCGGACGGCGTGCACCGAAGAACTGCAAAGGTGGCGTAAACGGGCGCAACTGCAGGTTGCGTTTCGCCGGGACGCTGGACGCAGCCCGCCTCCCGAAGCGAGATCCGCGAGCACACGTGGCCTACAGACAAAGTAACCCAAATGTACTAATTTTAGGTGTCATTGAAGGACGCACCTTGGATTCGAACGACCGGGCAGAGCTGGCCCGCCTGTGGGGGGCGTGGCTCGCCAGCAGGGCCAGCGCAGCCGCCGAGCGCGAGCGCCTGATCGAACAGGCGGGGGACCACCTGTGCACCGGGTGCCCGGCCCCGAGCGAGCAGGAAATCGCGGCGCTCGATGAACTGGAGTGCCGGCACCGCGCGGCGTGGGGGGCGTACTCGGCCTGCCTGCTCCGCATCTATGCCGTCGCATCCTGGGTGTCCAGGCTCGACCTCGACAAGCCCTCGGCGCCCTTGCCGCTGCAGGCGCCGGCGTCCTCGACGCGAGGCGAAGCGCCGGGCAGGCAGAATGCGCCATGAAAGCACCCCCCCGACTGCAAGCGCTCATCGACGAAGGACTGATCGACAGCGTGGTTCGCCAGCTCATGAGCGGCAAGGAAGCGATGGTCTACGTGGTGCGCTGCGGCGACGAGACACGCTGCGCCAAGATCTACAAGGAAGCCACCCAGCGCAGCTTTCGCCAGGCAGTGGACTACACCGAGAACCGCAAGGTCAAGAACACGCGCCTGCAGCGCGCGATGGCCAAGGGCACGAAATTCGGCCGGCAGGCGACCGAGGCCGCGTGGCAAAGCGCCGAAGTCGACGCCCTCTACAGGCTGGCCGCCGCCGGCGTGCGCGTGCCGCAGCCTCACAACTTCTGCGATGGCGTGCTGCTGATGGAACTGGTCGCCGACGCGCAGGGCGATGCCGCACCGCGCCTGAACGACGTGGTGTTCTCGCCCGAGGACGCCCGACTGCACCACGCGACGCTGCTGGCGGAAGTGGTTCGCATGCTGTGTGCGGGTGTGGTGCACGGCGATCTCTCGGAGTTCAACGTGCTGCTGGCCGCCGACGGCCCCGTGATCATCGACTTGCCGCAGGCGGTCGATGCCGCGGGCAACAACCACGCGCGGCGGATGCTGCTGCGTGACGTGGCGAACCTCGCCGCCTTCTTCGGTCAGGCCGCGCCCGAGTTGCTTGCCACCCGCTACGGCGAGGAGATATGGAACCTCTACGAACGCGGCGAGTTGCACCCCGGCTCGGCCCTGACGGGCACCTTCGCGCGCCCGAGCGGGCCGGTGGATCTGGGCGGCGTGCTGCGCGAGGTCGACGACGCGCGCGCCGAAGAGGCGGCCCGGCTGGTGCGGGTGGCAGCGCGCTGAGACCGATCGGCTTTGCCATGCGCCTGCGCGGCACCCTCAAGAAAAAAGCCTGCTATCTTTTCAATAGCAGGCTTTCCAGTATCTACAGGCGGTATCGTGGTAGGACGTACAAGATTCGAACTTGTGACCAACGGATTAAAAGGGCGACGATGCAGGTATATGCCTACTTACGCGAACGTATGTAAGTCTATGTCGCGTCTAAGAAAACTGGCAGTCTCGCGCTCTTCCCTCTTTGCCTAAAATATGGGCAAATATGGCTATTTTGGGTGCAACATTACCCAAATCAGCATCGCAAAGTTGCTCAACTTTTAAGCAATTCAATTCGCCAGATGCGGCGCACCACTCCCCGGAGGTAGCCCCCATGGAAGCAGATCCGAAACCCCGCGTCCTCGCCGAGATCGTCGGGCCGCGCCATTGCATCGCCGCGCAGGCGGCTATGGTTTTCCTCAACTTGAGCGAGCGGCTCGCCGAGCGCCTCGAAGGCGGCGGCATGGCGCGCGGCAACGCCGAGGAGCTTGCCAACGAGGTGACGCTCGGATTCCTGGCGAGCCTCAGTGGCGGGTCGGCTCTGATCGCCGAAGGAGTGGCGCGAGCGAACGCTGCGGCGGCAGCCGCGCCGAGGCATTGAAGGCCGGGCCGGCAAGTAGGTGAGAATCCGCCGGCCCGATGGTCGGGCGCGGAGCGGACATGCCAACCCAGATCGAGAAGCTAGAGGCGCACGCGGAGCATTTGCTGGACGCCTTCCTGGCGCTGCGCGAGCGCTACGCGATGCTCGATCCCCTGTTGTTCGATCAGGCCGTCTGCGCCGCTCGCGGCTCCGGCCGGCAGTGGCGCGGCCTGGTCGCCTTGCGCACCACCCTGTTCCTCTCCTGCGCTCAAGATATCGCGAAGCTGGCGACGGACAACGACGAGCGGGCGCCGAGCCTTTCCAACATCGCATTGGCGCTGCGGGATGAAAAGTTCGCCGCCGCGCTCAAGGCCCGCTATGCCGCGTGGGTGATTCCGTCCATCGAGAACGAGACAGATCCGGAGATCGCCGAGGCATTGCGACTGCTGGAGATCGACGAGCGCGCGGGGCGGGCGGACGAGTTCGACCGGCACCTTCGCGATCTGCTCGCCTTGGTCTCGCAACTCGCCGATTCGCCGGAAGTGAAAGCCTTCCGCACCATCCGGGACAAGGTGACGGCGCATACGGAGATCCGCTTCGTTGCCGACAAGTACCAACTTCTCGATATCCCCGCGCTCGGGCTCAAGTGGCGAGAGATCGCCCCGACCATCGCCTCCCTCCAGCAAGCGGTCGCCCTCGTTGGCATGGTCGTTCGCAATGCCGGCTTCGCTTGGGAGACGCTCGACAAGCAGCTATCCGAGATGGCCCGCGAGTTCTGGGCGCCGACGCCCGCTGAGCCGCGGGTAGCGCCTCCGCAGGCGTGATTCTCGGCGCGCCCGATGCGAGGCAGCGGCGGCCCGGAAAAACGCTATACGGGGCTTTTCTCGGAGACTTCGCGTATTCTGTGGTTCGCAATGAATCGACTCGAAAAGCTGATCGTCGCTCTGTGCTGCCTCGTGGGGTTGACATGGGTGGCGCTGATCTATTCCTTGCGGTCCCTGTTCTGAGCATCGCGCATTACTCGCTGCGGTAAATGCGCCGCCCTCGCAGGCCCGGCGCATCCCGATCCTCGCCGAGAAGATCCTCAATCCGGTAGCCCTTGTCGCGCAGGCGCGCGGCGCACTTTGCGAGCGCCTCGGCTTCGACTTGGCGCACACGCTCGCGGGATATGCCCAAGAGCCGGCCGCACTCATCGAGCGTCAGCGGCTCGCAGGCGAACAGGCGCGGGAAGCTCACGCCCGGCGCGGCGCGCCCCTTCGAGACCCTCATGATGAGCCGGCTTTCCGCTGCGCCGCCCGTGCGAGCGTCCGCTTCGCGGCCTCTAGGCGCCCGGCCTCAAGCTGTACGCGGGCGAGCCTTTCCAGATCGAGGGCGCGCGGGCTCGGCTGCTGCTGGCGCTCGGCGCGCCCGGGTCGGTTGCGGCTGGTCATGGTCAGCGCTCCCCTCCGAGGCCGGGAGCACCGTCGCCGATGTTGCTGATTGCTCGCGCTTGGCTCGGCGCGGAAACTCGAAGCCTTCGACCTCGGGCAGGAGGCTCGTCGCCTTGAACAAATCGACGGCCACGCCGCGTGCGATAAGCGCCTGCGCGATGCAGCGCTCGGCCTGCACGTAGCCGACTTGGCCGCCGACCTCCGCGACATTCCTGCGATACACCCACAGCGTGACGCAATCGACGGGCGGCATTGTCAAGCCTTCGTGATGTAGCCGGCAGCGGCGGGGCCGGGCGGCAATGAGCGCGAGGCCGACTGCTTGCTCGCGGCCTTCGGATTGGAGTGCAGCGCCTGCTGCTCTAGCTCGGCCTTCAAAAGCTCGGCCGCGAGATCGAGGCCGAGCCGACGCCCGTAGGCGAGCAAGGCCTTCTCGTCGTGCCCGAGGCTGCTGCGCATTGTGGTCATAGCTGGAGCGCCGCGCGCGCCCTCGCGATCGTCTCGGCGCGCCCGGCCGGCGTACCCCTGATCTTCGATTCAAGCGCCTCGATCCGCGCATCCCTCGCGGCGAGTTCGCGCCCGAGCACGCTGCCCAAGGTATCGAGCAGGCGCGATCCGGTCAGGCGATCCAATGCCGCGCGCTGCGCGGGCGTCAGCGGCTTGGTCGTCGCGATGGGAGCCCCGCGCACGATGGCCTCCCGAGCGCGCACGATGGCCCGCTGAGCGCGCGAAAGCACCTCGGCATGACGTTGGGATCGGCCTGCCCTTGCGCGCACTCCTGCGGGCGCTGAGGGGCGCTGTGCCAGCAACAGCGCGATATCAAGCCTGCGCGTGCGCTCGCGGCCGACGACATAGAAGCCGGCGCGGTCCCGTTGCAGGGAGGCGGCATGCGGCGCGAGATCGGCGGTGAGGTAGCTCACGATCACGCTCACCGATGCGAAGGCTCGAAGCCGAACGTGCTGCGGCTGCCGGTCGAGTAGATGGCGGGCGGCTCGAAGGGTGCGTCGAGCGCCGCCACCACAGCGGCGGCGAGCGCCTCGGGCGGATCTCCGCGCAAAACGGCGGCCCGCGCGGCCTCGGCGCAGCGCCCGGCGGCGGCCTCGCGCCGCGCCGTCTCCTGCATCGCGAGCGCGTTGCGATGCATCTCGCGAGCGACGATGTCGGCCGCGCCGGGATCGTCCTCGCTGTCGCCCCAGACAAGGGCGCTCATCTGTCGGGTCTCAGGCATGGTGGATAGCTCCTTTGCGAACGGGCGGGAAGAGTGCGCGCAAGGCGGCGGCGATGCGCCCGCGCAGCTTGAGAGCCGGCGGCGCGGGATCGGCGAGCAATGCCCGCAGAGCGGCCGGAGCGAGCGAGCCTTCGAGCACGCGATCTCGCACGAGCCCGGCCAATTGCTCGGCTTCCTGCCGGCGGCGCTGCTCGACGTGCCACGCCTGCATGCACAGCGCGATCTCTGCGGCGGCTGCTTGGTTGACGGCCGGGCCGTTCTGGCCCCAGAAGGCGATGCGCAGCGAGGGCCGCTCGTACAGCGGTGCGGGCGCTTCCATGGATTAGATCCTTTCGCGGCCAGCGGCGCACGATGCGCCGAGAACAACTTGCGAAGCCTCTGCTTCGGAGGCAATCAGAAGCCGTTGCGCGATCATCGCGCAAAATCGCTGAGTTCGAAAGTCCGCTTGGCAGCGGCCCGGGGCCTCTTTTTTTGGCCGAAAAATAATCCGCAATCGGGATGGGAGCTAGGTTTCAAGCGGCCGCTGTGAGCAAGCGCCTCTCCCCCCGCTCGAAGCGAGCCCCGGCGTGAGGGCCCCGAGGGACCGGCTACAGTCGGCCCCGAAACTCGATGTGCCATCCAACACCTCATGAACGCCACAACAACCTCGCCCTTAAGTGCAATCGTGGAACGCATCTATGGGATGCGGCCGACCACCCACCTTTTCCACTATGCAACCCTCGGGAACGTGAAGAACATCGTCGAAGGAAAGCAGCTTTGGGCGAGTGATATCCGCTACATGTCCGATGCGTCCGAACTGGATACTGCTGCGAGGCTGATTGCGAGCGTCTCCGCCAACATGTTGCATGCTGGTTTGATTCAGGATGCTGAGGTGCTGCACCAATTCGCGGTTTGGGTTGGTCACCGTTTCAAGAACGGGCATGCACTGTTCGCAGCGTGCTTTAGCGAACGAGGTAACTTGCTGAGCCAGTGGCGGGGTTACTGCCCAGCGGGCAATGGGTACAGCCTAGGGTTCGACCCCAATGACTTGGCGGAGGTTGCAAAGGCGCAGCGCTTTTCGCTCGTCCGATGCATCTACGATCGGGACGAACAACGAAGGGTTCTCGAAGAAGTGGTGGCCGCTGTCGCGAAGCACGCCAGAGCAGCTGGCGGGACGGACGCCGAGCGTCACTCGGACAATCGGTTTTACCCCGCCTTCGAATCGATGGAATCCGACCTGCTAAAAGTTGCTGCCGCGTTGAAGCATGGGGCTTTCTTCGAAGAACAGGAGTGGCGGGTCGTGTCTGAGGATGTGGCTCGGACCAATCTTCCCGAAGTTTTCCACAGACCCGGGACGTCAATGCTGATCCCCTACGTGGCCTTCAGGCTGCCAACCGCGCCGAACGGAAAGCTGCTTCTTCCGCATGTGTACGCCGGACCCACGCCCCACCCGAACCTCGCAATCGGTTCGCTGTCGGGCTTTCTGAGTTCCCGAGTTGAAGGTACGAGGCAAATAACGGCGGCGGACATACCGTATCGAACGTGGTGAACCCTTCAACTTGGCGACCGCCGACCGATCACGCGCGCATCAATCAGTTCGCGATCGCGTGCTTCCGCGACACCGCTGATGCAGACTACATCGCAGCCCGCGCTGCTATGCGCGCGCGGCTTGCGGGTCCATTCTTGTGGTCTGCGCTTCATTCGATCGAGAAGTACCTCAAGTGCATCCTGATGCTGAATCGACAAAGCACGATCGGGCTGAAGCACAAGATTGCGGAAGCGTTGGATCGCATCAACGCCTCGCTGCCATTCGCCATCCGGCTCGATCCCGCAGAGCAGGAATTCGTCGATCGCCTGGTGGAGTGGAACGGCGACCGTTACCTGCTGCAGTCGTACCATCTTTTTGACTCTGAGTTGCTTCGGCTTGATCGGCTCGTCTGGAAGCTGCGGCAGTATTGCCAACCGCTTGACGTCGTTCACTATGCCGATCCGCCGAGCCCGCAAGTGCTTGCAAGCAACATCAAAAGGATCGAAGCGGGAATGAGTGGCCCGGCTCAGGCCGGTCACGTGCCAGCCGGGAAACTTGAGCAAATTCTTGCCGACAGAAAGCATGCATCAAGAGATGCGTTGGTATGGGCGAACGCTTGGTACTGCGTGAAGCCGCGCACGAAGGTGTGGTTCACGCGAGGCTTTCAAGGCGTCAATTCCCCGCTGTGGCTGTATCCCGAACTTGCGGGTCAGGTCGCGCTGTGGATGGAGATTCCGAAGAGCGTGCTCGAAGGCGCCCGCCAGCTCGTCGATCGGCGAAAGCGCACGGGCGAGAAACCTTGAGTGTTCAATCCTTCTCCCAATGGCCTGACAACCGTTTTGGCGCTGCGCTCGCATCGGATCGTTGCGCTCGCATCGCTCGCATCGCTCGCATTGGTCCCATGCAAGCGCAAGCACGTAGCGACAGCAAGGGCCGATTCCGCCTCGCCGCTTCGCCGCCGCCTCGCCATCGAAAACGGCGAAGCGGCGACCGCGCCGTAGAGGGGAAAGAGAGAGGCCGCCTCGCCGGCTCTCTTTTCCCTATAGGGCGGCGAGGCGGTGGCGGCGAGGCGGTGAAACCTCCCTTTTCGGCAAGGCGGCGTCATGGTTCGGCCCCGCTTCGCCGCCGGCTCGCCGCGCTTGCGGCGGTCGCCTTGGGCGGGGCGAGCTTCACATCGGCGGGGAGCGCCGCGCCGCGCCTGAGCGGATGCAGGTACGTCCGCGCGCCGTGCTCGGGCGGATGGGGCAGCATGCACTCCACGAGCAGGCCGGCATCGACCAGAGCGGAGACCACATCCCGGGCAGGCTGGCGGGCGACACCGAGGCGCGCCTGGAGCGCCGGCACGGCCGTCGCGCCGGTATGCCTCATGCCCTGCTCGAACTCGCTCAACAGCAGGTTCAGGCCCTGCTCGATGCGCCCTCTCAACGCATCGAGCGCATCAATGGGCTCAGCATCGCTCGCGAGGAATGGATCGCGCCCCTTGACCCGCTCGATGGCGTGGCCCTCGCGCTCAAAAAAGTAGTGCTCCGGCGGAGGCGCGGCATACTGGCAGCGCGCGACGGCCATCTCGAAGCCGTAGCGGGGCGGCGCCAGCGAGCGGCCGGTCAACTGAACCCACTGCTTCACGGAATCGGGGCGATGCATCACCCATTCCATTCGACAGCCATCGGGCAGCGCCGAGCCGTTGCGCGAGGCGTACATCGAGAAGTTGCGTTCCTTCGCCGGGTTCTGGCCGGTGTGATGGCTGAAAACCACGGCGCAATTCAACAGATCCCGAACGATGCGCCCGGACTCGACGATCCCCTGCTCGGAGTCATTCACGCGAGATTCGCCGGCCGCAAAAGAGATGGTGGGATCGAACATCACGACCACCACATCCTGATCGCGCGCCGCGTTTCCGATGATCGTCGGCAGTTCCGAGGGAACCACGAGGTTCTCCCTGACGGCCGAGAGCTTTGCTTTGCCGCCGGTCACATCGGAGATGCGAACGCGGTCGAGCACGATCCCGATCTCCTCCTCGCAGAGAGCCATCGCGCGGCAAATTTGGCGAATGGCGGCAACGACCACGTGTTTCGGGTCCTCGCCAGTCAGGAAAAGGGTCCGTCCGGGCTTGAGCACCGCATGCCCGAAGAACGCCCGCCCGAGCGCGATGCAGACAGCCATCGTCAAGAGCCAAACCGTCTTGCCGGTGCCGCCGCTGCCGATGAGCAGCGCGAGATCGGCCCACAGGAAGCCCTCGATGATCTCGTCGGGCGCCAGCTTGGCGCTCAGTAGCTCCTCCATCGAGATCGGCGCGGGAAACTTCCACTCGATGGGAGCAGTGGCGAGGCGGCCGGCTCTCGGCGACTGGTCGGGGAACACCACGCTGCGCTCGGCGGTGTCGTCGTAGCCGTTGAGCCCGATGCGGTGCGCTTCGACAGCATCGAGGGGCGCGGGCGGCGCGGGCAGCGCGCGAGCGGCATCCACTCGCGCCTGCGCCGCTTTCAGAGGATTGGTGCTGCGAGTCATCGGGCGATCCATTCATGAACGCGACAGAGGCGGTTCGCGCAGAGCAGCAGGCGCGCCCGGTCTGCGTCGGTGAGCGGGATGCCGTGCGCCATGTTGCCGGCGGCAATCGCCGCGAACGTGATTTCGAAGTCGCAGACGGCAAGCGCATCGCGGGCGCTGAAAGGCATCGGGTTCCTCGGCGCAGGCTTGCCGTCATCCGTCCATGCGCCCAACTGCTTGGCCGCTTCGATGAAGCCGATGCACTCGACGGCCATCAGATAGGCGACCACATCGCCGCCGCCGATCTCGCAGTTCATGCACTTGAAAGCGCCCGTGCGCACATTCACTCGCATGCAGTCGCGGCCGCCCCCATGGAACTCGCACGGGCCGCCGCTGCGCCAGAGCTTGCCGGGCAGCAGCTTGAGCCCGCGATGTTCCACGTAGAAAGCCGCCGGGTCGGGCAAGCGGCTGCGGTCGTAGCTCATCGCGCGCCCTCCGCCCCGACAACGGCCGCGAAGGCCCGCAGGGCGGCCAGATCGGCGCAGTAGCGGCTCAGCCCCCAGCGGGCGACGACAAAGCCGCCTGACGGCATCCTGGCCACCGTATGGCCGAGCAGCGCGAGATCCGCGCGCAGGCGGGCGAACTCGGCGGCGTCGCCGTCAGGACCGCTCATAACAGGTCCCCGAGCAACATCAGCCGACCCTGATGGCCGAGCGCGGCCGAAAACCCGCTCAGCGCTTCGCTCACCGCGCGGCGAATCGCCCCGTCCATTGCCTCGCGCTCAGCAGGCGTGGGCGGCCCGGGCGTCCAGTGAATCGTGAAGGCGCGCGGCCTCAGACTTGACCCGGCGTACTCGGCGGCGAACCCAAGATCGACTACAAAAAGCCGATACCGGCCGAGCGCGAAGACGCGCTGGCGCTGAATTGGAATCACGGATGCAGTTGCCATGGAATTCTCCATGGCCGGTCGCCTGCCGCGCCCGGAACCGTTACCCTTCGGGTGTTTTCCGCGCCCCCGTGGAAAGCCCGAGGGCCGGCAGCGCGCAACCGCTACCGGCCTTTTTTTACGTTGCTGGCGATGCCTTGCGCCCATGCCCAGCAGGAGCACTAACCCGGCGCAGGGCCTGCGCCTGCCGCGCACTGGCTGCGCCCGGGGTTTCGGCCGCCTTCCGGCGCGCGGCCGCAAAGGCGTCCAGCGCCGCAACGGAGTAATGGAGCGGCCTGCCGCCGCTGTGGGTCGGCCCGATCCCCTCGCACCGCCACTGCGCCAGCGTCTGCGGCCGGAGACCCAGATACGCAGCGGCTTGCGTTGTGTTGAGCAGGGTCATCGGCGGGAGGCCGGCGAACATTTCCGCGACGCGCCGACGCTGCTCGATTTCGGCCTGCATCTTGTCCAGATCGATTGCCATCGCAACTCTCCTTCGGCATCTGTTAACGCAATGCGTTTACATTGCGTTATGCCATGCTATCGCAATTTTCCTGGTCTATGTTAGAGTGCGCCTTGGCGGCATATGCAGCCATAAATTGCGATATCAGATGACCAACAGAGCAGGTACAAACCCGGATCCCAAGCCGCGAGCGAGCCGCAAGAAAAAGCCCATCGCTCAAGACGACGACCTCACGCCCGACGAGCGCCGGGCCATTCGCGCCGCAAAGCTCGGCGGCGCGGCGGAGACTGTCTCGATCCGCGTCGGCCCCCTGCTGCGAGAAGCTTCAGCGCTGGCCATGACGGCACACGGGCTTCCCTCCCTCTCCGAATACGTGAACTATTTGCTCGCGCGCGATTGCGTGAAGACGATGCTCCCGGATTTCCTTCCCTTTCCGGGTAGCCAGACGAATGCGCTGGATTTCGTGCTCGGCGAGTGGGCCGAGGATGCGAGGCGGCGCACGGTGAATCGCGCGCAGCTACTGCCAGAGCAGGCCATTCCTACCGGCGGGGAGCGCATGCAGGCGGACGCCCTGCGATCCTTTATGAAATCCGCTGCCGCGAAGGCCGGTAGGCCGCTCAGTCGCGAGCAGCTAGCCGACGCCGCCCTCGAAGAGTGGGACGCGATTCACGCGACGATTGGCCCGAAGCACATCGACCGCACTGCCCTCGCGGCCTGCGCGGCTCGCGCGGCCGAGAGCCTGCGCACGGCCCCGCTCTGGCCCGCCCAATTCGAAGAGTATCGGGCCGATGCAATGAAGGCGATGGAGGAGGCCGCAGCGAAAGGCGTACCGCCCGAGGCATTCCTCGATGCCTTAACCGCCGCGATTCGACAGGCAGCGAAAGAGATCGTGGGGAAAGATCGATGAAGAAAAACGCCGCCCTTTCAGTAAAGGCCCTCAAGGCGCTGGAGCCGGGCCAATCGCTCAGCGGCGAGGGCTTGACCATCGAGCGCCTGAAGTCGGGCGACCTGAGATTCAAGATCGCGACGCAGATCAACCGGGAGCGCGTCTCGCGCGCCATCGGCTTCGAGTCCGAGGGCTTCACGCTGGACGATGCCCGGGCCGTCCTGGCGAGCCTGCGCAGCCGGGCCCGGGAGGGCGCGCTGCAATTGCCAGTCGCGCGGAAAACCGGCCTCCTGCTCTCGGAACTGGCCGAGATCTACCTCGGGCGCCTTGAGGCGGGCGACGGCAAGAACGTAGGGATAAAGCGGGCGCACTTCGAGCTTCACCTGCTGCCGCATTTGGGCGCCCTCCCCGCCGCGAGCATCGATGAGCACGCATTCGGCGGCTATCGCAAGAAGCGGCGGGCCGAAAAGGTACTCCACCGCGAGCGGCTGACGACTGACGCGACCGTCAACCGCGAGCTTTCCACGCTGCGGCATGCGCTCAACTCGGGCGTTCGCTGGAAGCTGATACCGCCGCACGCCCTGGCCGCCAAGCCGACCAAGGAGGCGGACGGGACGCGCGGCGCCCTGAACGCGATCCAGACCGCCAAGCTGCTGGAAGCAGCCCGGCTCGATCCGGACGCCGACATTCACACGTTCGTGATGGTCGCGGCCAATACCTCGGCGCGGCTCTCGGAAGTCTTGCGCATCAAGGTGGGGGATATCGACTTCGACCGCTTGCGGATCTCGATCCATGAGGCGAAGGCGGGGGCGCGCGAGCAGCCGATGCCGCCCATCCTCGTCGAGCACCTGCAAGACCGGATCAAGCGCCGAGGCCTCAAGCGCACGGATTGGCTTTTCCCGAGCGCCCTCAAGCGCGATGGCACGCCGAAGTCAAAAGAGGGCCGGCGCATGTCCATCGCCAGCGTTTGGCCGCGCGTGATCAAGGCGGCCGGGCTGACCGAGGAGGAGATCGGGCACAAGCTGGTGCGCCATTCGTTAAGGCATACGGCAATCACCGCTTTCGTGAAGTCAGGCGCCGATCTCCAGGTGGTTCAGAAGATGAGCGGCCACAAGACGCTCTCGATGGTGATGCGTTACACGCACACAAGAGACGCGGAGATCGATCTCGCGATGGAGCGGATGCAGGCCCTCATGGCGGCGGGCAGCGCGGCGGCTGCAAGCCCTGCGCCGGCTGCGGCGGCAGCGTCGGAAACTGTCGCCGAGTGAAACATTACCCAAATCAGCGCCGGAGGCTTTCGCGCGCTACGTTTTTTGTAGCAAGGAATCCAATGTCCGCGCGGGGTATCTGGTAGGACGTACTGGATTCGAACCAGTGACCAACGGATTAAAAGTCCGCTGCTCTACCAACTGAGCTAACGTCCCGATACCCCTTTTCTCCGCCGGTGTCGAATCCGGCAAAGCCTGAAATTATAGCGTGTCATTTCGGGCGATTCGGTCGAGCACCCACCCTGCCGCACATTGCCCGAAGGTGGCCGTCACCGCCACCACCGATCCGTAGCCGTGGCAGTTGAGCGAACCGTCGCCCTCGATCGCGCAGGAGGCGTCCGGCGGTGCCACGCTCTCGCGGCTGAAGACGCAGGCGACGCCGATCTTGCGGCCTTCGCGCGGCGCTCCATGCGCCTTGCGCAGTCGCTGGCGAAGCTGCGCCAGCAAGGGGTCGTGCGTGACCAGGGCGAGGTCGTCGATCTCGACCCGGTGCGCCAGGCGCTTGCCGCCGGCGGCACCGACGGTGATGAAGCCTGCGCGGGCGCCGCGCGCCCATGCGGCCATCGCAAGCTTGGCCTTCACCTGGTCGCAGGCATCGAGAACCGCGGTCACCGGCCCGTTCGCGCCTTCGGCGCCGGCCAGCAGGGACTGCCAGTTGTCAGGCTCGACGAACTCGTCGATGGCCAGCACCCGGCAGGCCGGATTGATGTGGGCGATGCGATCGCGCATGGCCTCCACCTTGGCCTGGCCCACGGTCGAATCGAGCGCGTGGATCTGGCGGTTGATGTTGGATTCGGCGATGTGATCGAGGTCGACCAGGCTCAGCCGCCCGACCCCGCTGCGCGCCAACGCTTCGACGGCCCACGAGCCCACGCCGCCGATGCCCGCCACCAGCACGTGCGCCTCGCGAATCCGCGCCGCGCCGGTCACGCCGTACAAGCGCTCCAGCCCGCCGAAACGGCGGGCCAGGTCGGCGTCGTCGGCGGCGGCGACGGGGCTCTCGGTGCTCAAAGGGCTAGCGCAGGCGCGACAGCCGCTCGCGGCCAGCCTGCGCTGCCTCCGACTGCGGATAGGCCTTGGTCAGGTCCTCGAGCGTGCGGCGTGCGGCCTTCGTGTCTTTCAACTCGATCTGGCAGTTCGCGATCGACAGCACGGCCTCGGGGGCCTTGGCATGGTCCGGCGCCAGCGACAGCATCGACCTGAAATTGGCGATGGCTTCGTTGTAGTTGCGCGTCGCGTACTGCGCGTTGCCGAGCCAGAACAGCGCCGAGGCGTTGTAGCCGCTCTGCGGATAACGCTTCACGAAATCGGCGAACGCGGTCTGCGCCTGCGCGAACTGGCCGGCGCGGAAGATGCCGAGCGCCGCGTCGAAGTCGGCCTTCTCCTTCGGATCGGCGTTGAACTCGCGACCGTCGACGGCCACCTTCGACGGCTCGTTGCTCTTGGCCCGGGTGTCGGCGTCGGTCTGGCGCTGCTGAAGATCGGTGACGGTCTTCGTGAGCTGCTCGTTCTGGCCGGTCATGCGCGCCAGGTCGCCGCGCATCTGCTCGATCTGGTTCTGCAGATCGAGCATGCTGCGGCGCAACTGCGCGCTTTCCTCGCTTTGCCGCTGCTCGGCCTGCTGGCGCATGGTCTCGACCCGCTGGCGCAGGTCCAGGATGGCGCGCCGCGCCTCGTCGTCCTCGAACAGCGCGGCCTGCGCCCCCAGCGAAGCGCACAGCAACGCGGCTGCGAGGGCCGCGCCTCGCAAAGTAAGGCCGCGCATCATCAACGGTACGTGATCTCGGCGCGGCGGTTTTGCGCCCAGGCGTCCTCACCGCTGCCCTGGGCTGCCGGCTTTTCCTTGCCGAAGCTCACGGCTTCGATCTGGGCGTCGCTGACACCGACCAGGACCAGTGCCCGGCGCACGGCCTCGGAGCGCTTCTGGCCCAAGGCGAGGTTGTACTCGCGGCCGCCGCGTTCGTCGGTGTGTCCTTCGATCGACACGCGGCGGTTCGGATTGGCCTTCAGGAAGCGCGCGTGGCCGTCGATCAATTGCTGGAACTCGGGCTTGACCGTGTAGCTGTCGAAGTCGAAATAGATGATCCGTGCCACGCCGACCGGGCCTTGCGCGTTCTGCGCATTCGGGTCGATGGTGACCGGCGCCACGCCGCTGGCAGCGCCGCCGCCCTGGCCCGCAGCGCCGCGGTCCACCACCGGGGTGTCGTTCAGCTTGGTGCCGGACGAGCAGCCAGCGATCAGGGCCACGATGGCCAGCGAATAAATCGTACGTTTAAACATTCTTCGGACTCCTCAAGTTAATCATTGCTTTTGAAACGGACCCCAGTCCGGTTCCCGGATGTCTCCCGCCTGCCCCGCCAACCGCGCCTTGATCTTGCCGTCCAGGGTCGTGGTCATCAGCGCCTCGCGGCCCTGCAGCTTGGTGGCGTAGACGATCAATTTGCTGTTCGGCGCGAAACTCGGGCGCTCGTCGGCGGTGGTGTCGGTGATCGCCTGCACGTTGCCGGTCGCCAACTCCATCACGTGGAGTTTGAACGCCCCGCCGACGCGCGAGATGTAGGCCAACCACCGGCCATCGCCGCTGATCGACGGAGAAATGTTGTAGGTGCCGCTGAACGTGACCCGGGTCGGGTTGCCGCCGCCGGCGCCCATCTTGTAGATCTGCGGCGCACCGCCGCGGTCGCTGACGAAGTAGATCGTGCCGCCGTCGGCCGAGAACACCGGCTCGGTGTCGATGCTGTTGCTCTGCGTGAGACGGCGCGGCTCGCCGCCGCTGGACGAGATGGTGTAGAGCTGCGAGCCGCCGTCGCGGCTCAGGGTGACGGCCAGCGTGCTGCCGTCCGGCGCCCAGGCCGGCGCGCTGTTGGAGCCGCGGAAGTTGGCCACCAGCCGGCGCTGGCCGCTGGCGACGTTGTGGACGTACACCACCGGCTTGCGCGACTCGAAGGACACGTAGGCGAGCTGGCTGCCGTTGGACGACCAGCGCGGCGAAATGATCGGCTCGGGGCTGGCCAGCGCCGCCTGCGCGTTCTCGCCGTCGGCGTCGGCCACCCACAGCGTGTAGCGGGTGCCGCCCTTGGTGACGTAGGCGATGCGGGTCGAGAAGATGCCCTTCTCGCCCGTGAGCTTCTCGTAGATGTAGTCGGCGATGCGGTGCGAGGCCAGCCGCAGGTCGCCCTGGGGCACGGTGTAGCTCTGGCCGCCCAGGTCTTGCCCGCGCACCACGTCCCAGAGGCGGAAGCGGACGTCGAAGCGACCATCGGCCAAGCGCGTCACGCTGCCGACCGCGAGCGAATCGGCAGTGCGCTGGCGCCACAAGCTGAGGTCGGGGCGGGAGCTTTCATCGAGGGCCTGGCCGGACGCGTCGACGCCGCGGAACTGCCCGCTGCGCTCGAGGTCGGCCAGCACGATCGCCGAGATCTTCTGCGGCGAGGACTCCTCGCCCTTGAAGGGCGCGATCGCGATCGGCAACTGCGTCACGCCGACGCCCGAGACCTCGACCCGGAACTGGGCCAGGGCGGGAATCACGGGGGTGGCAGCGAGGGCCGCGACCAAGGCGCGGCGTGCGAAGAACGATGAAGAAGGGGTTGGGGGGAAGTCTTGCAACGGCTTTTTCATGCGGTTCGGAGAGGTTTCCGAGGTTTAAGTTTCTTGTCTCGGACAAAAACAGTGCACATGGTACATGTTGCGATGGCCCTCTCGTCACAAAACGTGTATGGAGGCGGCCGGGTCCTACAGGCTCCGGCCCGTAGAATGCGCCGCCATGCAGCCCTCCCCCGCCACCGATACGGTGCGCCTCCCCCTGACGCGACGACTCGCGCGCCTGATGACCTGGTTCGGCAGCTCGCGCCGCTGGTGGGCGCTGGGCATCGCGACCGCCGCGGTCGCCGCCCTCACCGAGCCCCTGCTGGCCGCGATGCTGAAGCCGCTCTTCGATCGCGGCTTCACGCGCGGACAGCTGGCGCTGTGGATCGTGCCGGTGGCGATCATCCTGCTTTTCCTGGTCCGCGGCGTGGCGCAGTTCATCTCGCAATATGCCCTTGCGCGCATCGCCAACGAAGGCATGCAGGGACTGCGGCGCATGCTGTTCCAGCGTCTGCTCGAGGCGGAACTGGCGCTGTTCTCGCGCCAGTCGGCCAGCACCCTGTCGAACACGGTGGTCTACGAGGTGCAGACCGGCGCCATGCTGCTGGTCCAGGCGCTGCTGAGCCTGTCGCGCGACGGCTTCGTGACGGTGGCGCTGCTGTGCTACCTGGTCTACCTGAACTGGAAGCTCACGCTGATCGTCGGCGTGATGGTGCCGGGCGTGGCCTGGATCATGAAGGTGCTGTCCAAGCGGCTCTACCACCTGACGCGCCTCGGCCAGCATGCCACCGACGAACTGGCCTACGTGGTCGAGGAGAACGTCCTGGCCCACAAGATGGTGCGGCTGCATCGCGCCGAAGCCAGCCAGAGCGAGCGCTTCGAGCGCCTGAGCCACAGCCTCAACCGGCTGGCCGTGAAGTCGACCATCGCCCAGGCCGCGATGACGCCGCTGACCCAGCTCTTCGCCGCCTTCGCGCTGTCGATCGTCGTCATGATCGCGCTCTGGCAGGCCGGAGAGAAGGGGCTGACGGTCGGCGGCTTCATCTCGTACGTGACGGCGATGCTGATGCTGATCGCGCCGATCCGGCGCCTCGCCGACATGGCCAATCCGATCACGCGCGGGCTGGCGGCGCTCGAGCGCGGCCTGGCGCTGATCGACGAGGTGCCCTCGGAAACGCAGGGCCGGTTCGTGCTCGAACGCGCGGCCGGCCACATCGAGCTGCGGCGCGTCTGCGTCAACTACCGCGGCGACGACGAGGCGCGCGCCCTCGACGGCGTCAGCCTGGCGATCGACCCCGGCGAGGTGATCGCCTTCGTCGGCCCCTCGGGCTCCGGCAAGACGACGCTGGTCAACCTGCTGCCGCGCTTCGTGCTGCCGAGCGCCGGCGAGGTGCTGCTCGACGGCCACGCGGTCGGCGAATGGCAGCTTGCCAGCCTGCGCTCGCAGTTCGCGATGGTCAGCCAGGACGTGGTGATGCTCAACGACAGCCTGGCCGCGAACGTGGCGCTCGGCGCCGCCATCGACCGCGAGCGTGTGCTCGAATGCGTCGCTGCCGCCAACCTGGCCGTCCACGTGGAAGGCCTGCCGCAGGGCATCGACACCGTGCTGGGCCACAACGCGACGCAGCTGTCGGGCGGCCAGCGGCAGCGCCTGGCGATCGCGCGCGCGCTCTACAAGAACGCGCCGATCCTGCTGCTCGACGAAGCCACGTCGGCGCTCGACACCGAGTCCGAGCGGCAGGTTCAGGAAGCGCTGCAGCGCCTCATGCAGGGCCGCACCACGCTGATCGTGGCCCACCGCCTGTCGACCATCCAGCACGCCGACCGCATCGTCGTGATGGAGCATGGCCGCATCGCCGAGCATGGCACGCACGAGCAGTTGATGGCGCTCGACGGCCTCTACGCGCGGCTGCAGACCAACGCCGTCCGTACGGCGCCGGCGGGCCAGCCGGCGATTCTCTGAACGCCGCTACAGCAGGACGATGTCGTACTGGCCCTGGCCCATGGCGGGCTCGGCCTGGAGCGAGATCGGCTTGCCGATGAAGTCGCTCAAGCCCGCCAAATGCTGGCTCTCTTCGTCGAGGAACAGTTCGATCACCTGCGGCGACGAGACGATGCGGAACTCGCGCGGCGTGAACTGCCGGGCCTCGCGCAGGATCTCCCGCAGCACGTCGTAGGCGACGCTGCGGGCGGTCTTCACGATGCCCTGCCCGTTGCAGGCCAGGCAGGGCTCGCACAGCATGTGGGCCAATGATTCGCGGGTGCGCTTGCGCGTCATCTCGACCAGGCCCAGCTGCGAGAAGCCGCCGGCCGTGGTCTTGACGCGGTCGCGCGCCAGCTGCTTGCGGAATTCGGCCAGCACCTGCTCGCGGTGGTCGTCGCGCGCCATGTCGATGAAGTCGACGATCACGATGCCGCCCAGGTTGCGCAGCCGCAGTTGCCGCGCGATCGCCTGCGCGGCCTCCAGGTTGGTCTTGAAGATGGTGTCGTCGAAGTTGCGCGCGCCGACGAAGCCGCCGGTGTTGACGTCGACCGTGGTCAGCGCCTCGGTCTGGTCGACCACCAGGTAGCCGCCCGACTTGAGGTCGACCCGGCGGCCCAGCGCCTTGGCGATCTCCTCGTCGATCGAATAGAGGTCGAAGATCGGCCGCTCGCCCTTGTACAGCTGGAGCTTGCCGGCCGCCTGCGGCATGAACTCGAGGCCGAACTTGAGCAGCGAGTCGAACTGCTCGCGCGAGTCGATGCGGATGGTCTGGGTGTCCTCGCTGGTCATGTCGCGCAGCACGCGCTGCAGCAGGCTCAGGTCCTGGTGCAGCAGCGACATCGGCGGCATGCGCGCCGACAGCTCGCGGATCCGGGTCCAGGTCTTGCGCAGGTAGGCGATGTCCTCGGCCAGTTCGGCGTCGCTCGAATCCTCGCCGTTGGTGCGCAGGATGAAGCCGCCGGTGTTGGCCGGCACCACGCCGCCGCTGTCGGCCGCGGCGGCGGCCTCGATCAGCGCCTGCATGCGGCCGCGCAGCGCATCGCGCAGGTCGGGCGGGATTTTCTGCGACACGCCGATGTGGTTGTCCTGCGGCAGGAAGACCAGCAGCCGCCCGGCGATGCTGATCTGGGTCGACAGCCGCGCGCCCTTGGTGCCGATCGGATCCTTGATGACCTGCACCAGCAGCGACTGGCCCTCGAACACCTGCTTCTCGATCGGCACCATGGCGCCGCCGTTGCGATGGTCGCGATCGGGCGCCTGGGTGCTCGGCCGCGAGCCCGGCGTGAACGGGGCGACGATGTCGGCCACGTGCAGGAAGGCGGTGCGGTCGAGCCCGATGTCGATGAAGGCCGACTGCATGCCCGGCAGCACCCGCGACACCTTGCCCAGGTAGATGTTGCCGACCAGCCCGCGCTCGAGGGTGCGCTCCACGTGGAGCTCCTGCACCGCGCCGTGCTCGACCAGCGCGACGCGGGTCTCCTGGGGGGACCAGTTGATCAGGATGTCTTGCATGTTTTCTAGTCAGTTGAGGACAGAGCAAAAACCGCTGCGCAGTTTCTTGGTCTGTCCCGCAAGGTCTCAATAGCTCTCGAAGCCGGCTTGGCGCAACAGCTCGGCGGTCTCGAACATCGGGAGGCCCATGATGCCCGAATGCGAGCCGCTGATGTGTTCGATGAAGGCCGCGGCTCGCCCCTGGATGCCGTAGGCGCCGGCCTTGCCCAGGGGCTCTCCGCTGGCGACATAGGCGGCGATTCGCGCCGGGCCGATGGCCGAGAAGCGGACATGCGAGACGTTCAGCGCCGCCAGCCGCCGATCGCCATGCTGCAGCGCGATCGCGGTCATCACGCGGTGGGTGCGCCCGGCCAGCGAGGCCAGCATGCGGGCGGCATCGGCGGCGTCCTCCGGCTTGCCGAGGATGGTGCGGCCGATCGCCACCGTCGTGTCGGCGCACAGGATCGGCGCCGCCGGCAGGCCGCGCGCCGCGCGCCGCCGCACGGCGGCATCGAGCTTCAGCGCCGTGACGCGCTGCACGTAGGCGGTCGGCGATTCGCCCGTCAGCACGGCTTCCAGCGACTCGGCATCCTCCTCGGCGCTGGCCAGCAGCAGTTCATGCCGCACGCCGAGCTGCCCGAGGAGCTGGGCGCGGCGCGGGCTTTGCGAGGCCAGGTAGATGAAGGGCGGATCAGCGCTCATTCGCGGTGGTACGGATGGCCGGCATTGACCGACCACGCGCGATACAGCTGCTCGACGAGCAGCACGCGCGCCATCGCATGCGGCAGGGTGAGGTCGGACAGCCGGATGCGCTCGTGCGCGGCCGCCTTGAAGGCCGGGTCGAGGCCGTCGGGGCCGCCGATCACCAGCGCCACGTCGTCGCCCTCGCCTTGCCAGGCCGAAAGCCGCGCCGCCAGGGCCTTGGTGGTGAGCGCCGTGCCGCGCTCGTCGAGCGCGACGATCCGCATGCCCTTGGCGATCGCGCCTTCGATGCGCTCGCGCTCCGCCGCATGGAGGGTTTCGAGCGTCTTGGAGCCGCGCGGCTCGGTCTTGACCGCGCGCAGTTCGAGCTTGAGTTCGGGCGGGAAGCGCTTGGCGTAGTCGTCCCAGGCGGTCTGCGCCCAGTCGGGCATGCGCTGCCCGACCGCGACCACCAGCAGCTTCATGACCTCGGCGAGGTCGTCTTGCGTGCGGCCTTCTTCGCTGCCGGCGCGGCCTTCTTGGGCGCCGCCTTCTTGGCCGGGGCCTTGTTGACCACCACGGTCTTCACGGGGGACTTGGCCGCGCTCGTCTTGCGGGCGGCGGTCTTCTTGGCGGCGGGCTTCTGTTTTTCCGCCTTGGCGGCCTGCTCGGCCGAGCGGATCGCGGTCTTGGCGGCGCTGGAGCGGCGCAGCGAGGTCGGCACCTTCTTGGCCGCAGGCGCCTTCTCCTCGGAGGCCTGGGCCACGGCCGGCTTGGCGGCGCCGAGCTTGGTGCGCACCGGCTTGTCGCCCCAGATCTCCTCGAGGTGGTAGTAGCGCCGGATGGCCGGCTGCATGATGTGGGCCACGGCCGCACCGCAGTCGACGATGATCCACTCGCCGTTCGCCTCGCCCTCGACCCGCGGCTTGTTGAAGCCGGCATCGCGCACCGCATCCCGCACGCTGGAGGCCAGCGCCTTGGTCTGGCGGTTGGAGGTGCCCGAGGCGACGATCACGCGCTCGAACAGCGGCGACAGATGTTCAGTGTCGAAAACCTGGATGTCCTGCGCCTTGACGTCCTCGAGCCCGTCGACGATGGCCCTCTGGAGTTTCTGGATGTCTTTTTTTGCGGCGGCTTCAGTGGTCATCAGGCGGGTCGGTAGAGGTGGTGTCTGTCAATATAGCGTGCAACCGCCGCCGGAACCAGACCATCGAGGTCCTCGCCACGCGCAGCGCGCGCCCGGATGTCGGTCGCGCTGGTGTCCATCGGCTGGATTTGGAGTTGCTCGAATCGCGCGCCGGACGGCAGGGATGCCAGGGTTGCTGGATCGAATGGGCCGGAGGAGCCCGTGGGCAGTGCGCGATCAGCTACCGAAATTATAGCGGTCGCGAGGATCGCCTCGTAACCGTGCCAGCGCGGCAGCGAGCGCGCCTGGTCGGCCCCAACGATCAGCACCAGCTGCACGCCGGGTTGCGCCTGCTGCAACTCGCGCAGGGTGTCGAGCGTGTAGGTCGGCCCGGGGCGCTCGATCTCGCGGGCGTCGACCACGGCGCCGGCGATGCCGTCGAAGGCCAGCCGCGCCATCGCGAGGCGGTCGGCGGCGGCGCTCAACGGGCGCGCCTTGTGCCAGGCCTGCCCGGTCGGGAAGATGCGCAGCTCGGCCAGGTCCAGCTGGGCCAGCGCCGAGCGCACCAGGGCCACGTGCGCGTTGTGCGGCGGGTCGAAGGCCCCGCCGAAGACACCGACGCGCCGCGGGGTCAGAGCCATTCGCGCCGCACGATGAAGTCGCTGTAGAGCGCCGCCTCGGGGCTGCCCGGCTCGGGCTGCTGGCGATAGGCCCAGCTGGCCAGCGGCGGCATCGACAGCAGGATCGACTCGGTGCGCCCGCCCGACTGCAGGCCGAAGTGCGTGCCGCGGTCCCAGACCAGGTTGAACTCGACATAGCGGCCGCGACGGTAGAGCTGAAAGGCGCGCTCGCGCTCGCCGTACGGTGTGTCGCGGCGCCGTTCGACGATCGGCAGGTAGGCCGGCAGGAAGGCATCGCCGACCGAGCGCAGCAGCGCAAAGCTCCGCTCGAAGTCCGGCTCGGCGAAGTCGTCGAAGAAGATCCCGCCGACGCCGCGCTGCTCCTGGCGATGCTTGAGCGTGAAGTAGTCGTCGCACCAGGCCTTGAAGCGCGGGTACTTGTCGTCGCCGAAGGGCGCCAGGGCATCGCGGCAGCTGCGGTGGAAATGCACCGCGTCCTCCTCGAAGCCGTAGCACGGCGTCAGGTCCATGCCGCCGCCGAACCAGCACACCGGCGCGGCATCGGCCGGCAGCGCGGCCAGCATGCGCACGTTCATGTGGACGATCGGCACGTACGGGTTGCGCGGATGGAAGACCAGCGACACGCCCATCGCCTCGAAAGGCGCGCCGGCCAGCTCGGGCCGGTGCTGGGTCGCCGAGGGCGGCAGCCGCGGCCCGCGCACCTGCGAGAAGCCGCAGCCGGCGCGCTCGAACAGTGCGCCGCCTTCGAGGATGCAGGTCAGGCCGCTGCCCTGCAGGGGCTCGCCGGGCGCCTTGTGCCACGGGTCGCGCACGCAATGCCCGCCGTCGGCCGCCTCGACCGCCTCGACGATGCGCTGCTGCAGGCCGCGCAGGTAGGCGGCCACCGCCTCGGGTCGGGTGTCCTCGGCGGCTGGCATCAGGCCTCGCGGCCGCGCGCGTGGACCGCGCGGTGCCCGATGTCCTTGCGGTACTGGGCGCCGTCGAACTGGATCCGCGCCGCGACCGCGTAGGCCCGCTGCTGCGCCAGCTTGACGCTGTCGGCCAGCACCGTGACGCAGAGCACGCGCCCGCCGCTGGTCGTGAGCTCGCCGCCGTCGAGCGTGGTGCCCGCATGGAACACCACGGCGTCCGGCGCCTCGGGCGGGATGCCCGTGATGCGGTCGCCCTTGCGCGGCGCCAGCGGATAGCCGTGCGCGGCCATCACGACGCCGAGGGCGACCCGGCGGTCCCACTCGAGCTCGACCTGGTCGAGCGTGCCGTCGGTGGCGTGCCAGAAGACCTCGAACAGGTCGGACTTGAGGCGCAGCATGATCGGCTGGGTCTCGGGGTCGCCCATGCGGCAGTTGAACTCGAGCGTCTTGGGATGGCCCTTGGCGTCGATCATGAGGCCGGCGTAGAGGAAGCCGGTGTAGGGAATGCCGTCCTTCTCCATGCCGCGGATGGTCGGCAGGATGATCTCGCGCATCGCCCGGGCGTGCACTTCGGCCGTCACCACCGGGGCCGGCGAATAGGCGCCCATGCCGCCGGTGTTCGGCCCTTCGTCGCCGTCGAGCAGGCGCTTGTGGTCCTGGCTGGTGGCCAGCGCCGTGACGTTCTTGCCGTCGCACAGCACGATGAAGCTGGCCTCCTCGCCCGTGAGGAACTCCTCGATGACGACGCGCGCCCCGCCCTCGTTGTGCGAGACGCCGAACTTGTTGTCGAGCAGCATGAAGTCGATCGCCTCGTGCGCCTCGGCGGCCGTCAGCGCCACCACCACGCCCTTGCCGGCGGCCAGGCCGTCGGCCTTGACCACGATCGGCGCGCCCTTGGCGTCGACGTAGGCATGGGCCGCTGCGGCGTCCGTGAAGGCCGCGTATTCGGCGGTCGGGATCGCGTGCCGCTTCATGAAGGCCTTCGAGAAGGCCTTCGAGCTTTCGAGCTGCGCCGCGGCCTGGGTCGGGCCGAAGATGCGCAGGCCGTGGGCGCGGAACTCGTCGACCACGCCGGCCGCCAGCGGCGCCTCGGGGCCGACCACGGTCAGGCCGATCTTTTCCTTCTGGGCCCAGGCCCGCAGGTCGGCCGGCGCCGTGATGTCCACGCATTCGTAGCGCGTATCGGAGCGCGTGCCGCCGTTGCCCGGCGCCACGTAGACCCGGCTGACCCGCACCGACTGCGCCAGCCGCCACGCCAGGGCGTGCTCGCGGCCGCCGCCTCCAATCACCAGTACCTTCATTCGCGGGCTTTCGTTTCGCCAGCCGTCATTCGGACAGCGCGGCGTTGTGATAGACATCCTGCACGTCGTCCAGGTCTTCCAGGACGTCGAGCAGCTTCTGCATGCGGGCGGCTTCCTCGCCGGCGAGCTCGATGGTGTTCTCGGCCCGCATCGTGACCTCGGCCACCTCGGGCTTCAGGCCGGCGGCCTCGAGCGCGTTCTTGACGGCCTCGAAGTCGGCGACCGCGGTCAGCACCTCGATGGCGCCGTCGTCGTCGCTCAGCACGTCCTCGGCGCCGGCCTCGAGCGCGACTTCCATCACCTTGTCTTCGCTGGTGCCGGGCCCGAACACGAGTTGGCCGCAATGCTTGAACTGGAACGCCACCGAGCCTTCGGTGCCCATATTGCCGCCATGCTTGGAAAAGGCATGGCGCACCTCGGCGACGGTGCGCACGCGGTTGTCGGTCATGGTGTCGACGATGATCGCGGCGCCGCCGATGCCATAGCCCTCGTAGCGGATTTCCTCGTAGTTCACGCCTTCGAGGTTGCCGGTGGCCTTGTCGATGTTGCGCTTGATCGTGTCGATCGGCAGGTTGACCGCCTTGGCTTTCTCGACCGCCAGCCGCAGCCGCGGATTGCCGCCCAGGTCGCCGCCGCCGGTGCGCGCGGCGACCATGATTTCACGGATGGCGCGGGTCCAGAGCTTGCCGCGCTTTTCGTCCTGACGGCCCTTCCGGTGCTGAATGTTCGCCCATTTGCTGTGTCCGGCCATGGCTCTCTCTCTCGCAATCTTGTGTTTTCAAACCAGGCAGCGAGTTTACTGTCCGGCGGACGCAACTGCCGGGGGCGTCCGACAGGAGCGCCAGTGCCTTTTGGGGATAATCCGAGCCTGATGCGCGTCTGCGCGACCCACTTTTTCCCAGTCTTCCAGCCCACGCGCATGAACAATCCCCCGCCGACCGCCGCTCCCGGCTCGCCCGACCCCGCGCCATGCGACGTTCTCATCATCGGCGGCGGCCCGGCCGGCGCCACCGCTGCCGCCCTGCTGGCGCGCCAGGGCCGCAGCGTCGTGATGCTCGAGAAAGCGCACCATCCGCGCTTCCACATCGGTGAATCCCTGCTGCCGGCCAACGTGGCGCTGTTCGACAAGCTCGGCCTGCGCGACGAGCTCGAGCGCATCGGCATGCCCAAGTGGGGCGTCGAGTTCGTCTCGCCGGACCACGACCACATCACCCGGCTCGAGTTCTCCGAGGCCTGGGACAAGACCATGCCCTACGCCTGGCAGGTGCGGCGCTCCGAGATGGACGAGATCCTGTTCCGCCATGCCGCCGCCCAAGGCGCCCAGGCCGTCGAGGGCTGCCGCGTGCGCGAGGTCGCCTTCGACGCCGACGGCGCCGATGTGCAGGCGGTGCTGGACGACGGCGCGCCGCGCCGCTGGCGCGCGCGTTTCGTCATCGACGCCTCGGGCCGCGACACCTTCCTGTCGAACAAGCTCAAGGCCAAGCAGAAGAACCCGAAGCACAACAGCTCGGCGCTGTTCGGCCACTTCACGAACGCCGAGCGGGCGCCGGGCAAGCTCGAGGGCAACATCACGATCTTCTGGTTCCAGCACGGCTGGTTCTGGTACATCCCGCTGGCCGACGGCAGCACCAGCGTGGGCGCGGTCTGCTGGCCCTACTACCTGAAGTCGCGCAAGAAGCCGCTGAAGGATTTCTTCGCCGACACCATCGCCATGTGCGAGCCGCTGACGCAGCGCCTGAAAGACGCCGCGCTGGTCGACGACGCGGTCTACGCCACCGGCAACTACTCCTACACGAGCACCCATTGCAGCGGCGAGCGCTACCTGATGCTGGGCGATGCCTATGCCTTCATCGATCCGGTGTTCTCCTCCGGCGTCTACCTGGCGATGCACAGCGCCTTCGTCGGCGCCGAGGTGGTCGCCACGGCGCTCGACCAGCCGGCCCGGGCGGCGGCCGAACGGCGGCGCTTCGAGGCGGAAATGCGCAAGGGCCCGCGGGAGTTCTCGTGGTTCATCTTCCGGGTCACGAATCCGACCATGCGCGAGTTCTTCATGTATCCATCGAACCCCCTGCGCGTCAAGGAGGCGCTGATGTCGCTGCTGGCCGGCGACATCTATGGCAAGACGCCCATTTGGCGTTCGCTGCGCGTCCTGAAGACGATCTACTTCGCGGTCTGCGCCGGCCATCCGCGCCGGACCTGGGCCGCCTGGCAGCGCCGGCGGCGCAACATCCGCGATCTCGGGCCGCTCGCCGGCGAAAACATCGTCGAGGCCCAGTGACCGCACGACTCCCCCTGACCACGCCGCCCCTGCGCGTGCAGCGCCTCAGCCTGGCGCAGGGCCTGGCCCTCGCCGCCGACAGCCCTTCGCTGTTCGGCGCCCTGGGCTACGGCACGCCCGACGGGCTCGCCTGGATGCCGACCGTGAACGCCCGCGTGCTGACCGGCGGCCTCCCGATGGCCGATGTCTGGCATGCCAGCGAACACATCGAGTCCGGCACCACCGGCACGGTGCGCTGGCGCTGCGACGGCCACTGGATGCTGGGCGCCATCGACCTCGACGAGAGCGTCGAGCGCAGCGGCGTCGCCGCCCTGGCCGAGCGCGCCTACCGCGATCTCTTCGCCGCGCTGGAAGCCACCGGCTGCGGCCATCTGCTGCGGATCTGGAACTACCTGCCGCAGATCAACGGCGACGGCGGCGGGCTGGAGCGCTACCGGCAGTTCAATGCCGGACGGCAGCAGGCCTTCGTCGACGCCGGCCAGGCCGCCTTCGACGGCGCCCCGGCGGCCTGCGCGCTGGGCATCCACCAGGGCGCGCTGAGCATCCGCTTCCTGGCCGGCCGCACCGCCCCGCTGGCGGTCGAGAACCCGCGCCAGGTCTCCGCCTACCGCTACCCGCCGGCCTACGGGCCGCGCGCGCCGACCTTCTCGCGCGCGGCGCTGGCCGAGATCGGCGGCGGCGACGTCGCGCTCTTCATCTCGGGCACGGCCAGCATCGTCGGCCACGAGACCGTGCACGTGGGCGAGTTGCTGCCGCAGGTCGAGGAGACGCTGCGCAACCTCGCCGCCGTGATCGCGGCCGCCAACGCGCGCACCAGCGCCGTCTTCGATCTTTCGGCACTCGACTGCGTGGTCTACGTGCGCCATGCCGCCGATGCGCCTCGGGTGCGGCAGGCGCTCGAGGCCGCACTGGGCCCGGCGGCGCACACGGTGAGCCATGCGGTCTACCTCGAAGCCGACATCTGCCGCCAGGACCTGCTGGTGGAGATCGAGGCCCATGCGGTGGCCAGCGGCGCCCTGCGCCCCTGATGGGTCGAGGCCTTCGATGAACCGGCTGCTTCGTCTGGGACTGTCGATCCCGTTCGCGCTGCCGCTGTACGCGCTGCTGGTGCTGCTCGGCGCCATCTCGCTGCCATGGAACATCGCGGCGATGCTGCTCTATCCGGTGCTGCCGGTGGCCACCGGGCGCGCGCTCGGCCGCCGCGCCATCGCGTTCGCCTACCGCTTCTTCTGGGCTGCCGCGTCGCTCAGCGGCATGATGCGCATCGACGCCGACTGCCTCGACGCCCTGCGCGAGGAGCGCGGGCTGATCTTCGTGGCCAACCATCCGACCATGCTCGACGCGCTGCTGCTGGTGGCCCGCCTGCCGCGCAGCGCCTGCATCATGAAGGCCGACCTGATGCGCAACATCTTCCTGGGCGCGGGCGCCCGGCTGGCGCGCTACATCCGCAACGACTCGGCGCGCACGATGGTGCGGCTGGCGGTCGACGACCTGCGCAACGGCGGCCAGCTGGTGATCTTCCCCGAGGGCACGCGCACCGTGACGCCGCCGCTCAACACGTTCAGGCCGGGCGTCACGCTGATCGCCAAGCTCGCCCAGGCGCCGATCCAGACCGTCTTCATCGACACCGATTCGCCCTACCTGGGCAAGGGCTGGCCCTTGTGGCGGGTGCCGCCGCTGCCGATCGTGTTCCGCCTGAGCCTGGGCCAGCGTTTCGCGCCCTCGCAGGACAGCAACGCGCTGCTGCAGCAGATCGAACTCTATTACCGCCAATCCATGGAACAGCGCGCCCCCGACGCGCAGCCCGCATGCCAGACGTCTCGCGCACCCACCTTGTCCTGATCCCGAGCTACAACACAGGAGAACGCCTGTTCTCGACCGTCAAGGCGGCACGCGCGCAATGGAACCCGGTGTGGGTGGTGGTCGACGGCAGCACCGACGGCACCGGCGAGCGGCTGCAGCGCATGGCCGCGGAAGACCCCGGGCTGCGCGTGCGGGTGCTGCCGCACAACCAGGGCAAGGGGGCCGCCGTGCTGCATGGCCTGCGCGAGGCGCAGCAGGCCGGCTTCACCCACGCACTGACCATGGACTCCGACGGCCAGCATCCGGCGGACCTGATCCCGGCGTTCATGGCGGCCTCGCAGGCCCGGCCCGAGACGATGGTGCTCGGGCGTCCGGTCTTCGATGCCAGCGCCCCGCTGCTGCGTGTGCGCGGGCGCCGGGTGTCGAACGGATGGACGCAGCTGGAGACCCTGTTCGCGGGCGTGGGCGATTCGCTCTACGGCTTTCGCGTCTACCCGGTGGCGGACCTGATCGCGGTCATGGCGCGGCAGCCCTGGATGCGCCGCTTCGACTTCGACACCGAAGCGGTGGTCCGGCTGGCCTGGCGCGGCGTCAAACCGGTCAACATCGATGCGCCGGTGAAGTACCTCACGGCGGAGGAAGGCGGCGTGTCGCACTTCCGCTATGGGCGCGACAACCTGCTGCTGACCTGGATGCACACGCGGCTGATGGTGGAGTTCGTGCTGCGGCTGCCGGGGTTGGTGGTTCGCAAGCTGCGGGGGGTGGCGCCGTTTCAGGCTTGAGCTTGCTTGCGCGGCGAGACGCGGCGCCTAGATCATCCCGCCATTGATCGAGATCACCTGCCCCGTGATGTAGGCGGCCTCGTCGCTCGCCAGGAAGCCGGCCAGCGCAGCCACCTCGTCCGGCGTCCCGGCCCGCTTCGCGGGCACCATCTGGTTGATCATCGCCGCGTCGAACACGCCGTCGGCCATCGGCGACGCGATGATCCCGGGCGCGATCGCATTGACGGTCACGCCACGCGCCGCCACTTCGAGCGACAAGGCCTTGGTCGCGCTGTTGAGCGCGCCCTTGGCCGCCGCATAGTTGACCTGTCCGCGGTTGCCGGTGAGCGAGGCGACCGAAGAGATGTTGAGGATGCGGCCCCAGCGGGTGCGCAGCATCGGCAGCAGCAGCGGCTGCGTGACGCGGAAGAAGCCGTTGAGCGAGACGTCGATCACCTTGTGCCACTGCTCGGGCCGCATGCCCGGCAGGACGGCGTCATCGTGCACGCCGGCATTGTTGACGATGACCTGCACCGGCCCGCCCTCGAGCAGGCGCAGGCAGGCCGCCTGCGCGGCGTCGTCGCTGCGCAGGTCGAAGACCACGCATTCGGCCTTGCCGCCGGCGGCGGTGATGGTGGCGGCCAGTTGCGCCACCGACTCCGGGCGCGAATTGGCGTGCAGCAGCACGGTGGCGCCGTTGCGCGCCAGCCGCTGGGCGATGGCGGCGCCCAGGGCGCCGCTGGCGCCGGTGATCAGGGCACGTTTTCCGATGAGGCTCATGCGTTGTTTTCCATGGCAAGCGGGGTGTTCAGGACGACGACCGCCCGGCCTTCGGCCAGCGGCCGGCCGGCGGCATCCTTGACGGTGAACTGGTAGAGGACCTGGCTCTGGTCGCCCGTGAGTCGCTGGGCATGCACCTGCAGTTCGCCGGCGATGTCGTCGATCCGCGCCACACTCAGGCGCACATTGCGCGCACTGGCCAGGAATCCGGCCGAGGGCTGGCTGCCCGGCGCCGCCAGCAGGCCGCCGTGCAGCGCCATGGCCTGCGCCGCGTACTCGATCAGGTTCGGCGAGAGCAGGCCGGAGGCGGTGCGCAGCGGGTTGTCCGGATGCGCATGGCTGGCCGTCGTGCAGTGGATGGATTCGGCGTCCCAGGCGGCGAGCCGGTCGAGCAGGCACATGCTGCCGCTGTGCGGGATGCGCCGCGCGATGCCGGCGCGGTCGAGGGTCTGGGGGGCGGTCATCCGGCTTCCTTGATATCGGCCACGAGCAGCACGTTGGCGAAGGGCGTGCCCGCGCTCATCGGGATGCTGTGGACTTTGAATCCGAGCCGCTCCAGCAGCCGCATCCAGTCATCGAGCGGCCGGCCCCAGGTCGGCGACACGCGGTGGCCGCGGATCCGGGTCACGGTGCGGTCGACCCACTGGCTGATCGCGAAACCGCGCCGGCTGGCGGCATCGCCGACCCGCAGCAGCAAACGTCCCCCGGGCTGCAGGGCGTCGCGCACGCGGCGCAGCACGCCCTCCTGGGCCTCGAGATCGACGTAGTGCAGCACGTCGAGGATCACGACCAGGTCGCTGGGCGGCAGCACGGCCCGGCACATGTCGGCGCAGACGAACTCCGGCGCCGGCTGCAGGTGGCCGATCGACGCCTGGGCCCGGGCCACGTCCTTCGGCATCAGCTCGATGCCGGTGTAGCGGATCGCGGCCGGCGCTGCGCTCCAGGCGGCGGGCCACGCACCCGGTCGCGACTGCATCGTGCCGAGGGCCGACAGCAGGCTCGCGAACAGGCCCTGCCCGCAGCCGATGTCGACCACCCGGCGGTGGTGCGCACCGATCAGGCCGCGCTCGACCAGGCCGCGAAAGACCGGGTCGCGGCCCAGCTTGCCGCGCGCGAAATGCCAGGCGAACTGGCCGGCCTTGCGGTACGGCGCGGTCGCGTGCTCGTGGATCTGACGCCAGGCGGCGTCGGTGGAAACCGGGTTCATCGTTCAGCCAGGGCCTCGGGCAGGGTCACGGCGCGCAGGCCGTCGGATCGGATTCTGGCCAGCAGCGGAGGCAGCACCTCCAGCACCACCGCGTGGCCGCTCGGGGTGCGCGCGGCATGGCCGTCGTGCAGCAGCAATATGTCGCCGGCCTTCAGGCCCTGCACGAGCCGCGCCAGCACGGTCGCGGGATCGCCCTCGCGGGTGTCGAAGCCGCGCCGGGTCCAGCTCACCAGCGACAGGCCCAGCCGGTGCAGCACCGGGGCCAGGAAAGGATTGCGCAAGCCGGCCGGGGCCCGGAAGCAGCGCGCCCGCTCGCCCGTGACCTCGAACAGCAGGGCCTGGGCACGCGCGATCTCGGCCTCGAAGCCGCGCGGCCCCAGCAGCGAGAAGTCGTGGCGGTGCCTGGCCGTGTGGTTCTGGATGCTGTGGCCGCGGGCGATGATCTCGCGCGCCAACGCCGGATGCGCGGCCACGCGCTCCGCGATGCAGAAGAAGGTGGCGCGTTGCCCGTGGGCGTCCAGCAAGTCGAGCACCTGGGGCGTGACCTCCGGGTCGGGCCCGTCGTCGATCGTGAGCGCGACCTCGCGGCGCGCCGCGGCGGCCGCCGGCAGCCGCGTCATGTTCGGGCCCAGCAGGCTGCTGCGCGGCGTCAGCCCGGCGGCGGTGATCAGCGCATGGTTCAACACCAGCGCGGCGATGGCCCAGGGCAGCGCACCGGGCACCGTGAACGCGGCGCCGAAGGCGAGCAGGTGCCAGCCGACGCTGGCGCGCACCAGGGGCGGCCACGACCAGCGGGTCGGGGAAGGAGGAACAGGAACGACGGCAGCCATGGGGCTTGATTTTCCCATCAGCGCGGGCCGCGGCCGGCAAGAGCCGCGGTGCGCGCGAACGCCGCCGACAACAGCAGTGCCAGCAAGGCGCCGGGCGCGACCACGCGGCCGATCGAGGACAGCGCCGGAATGTCGGAGATCGCGATCAGCCCGAACGACACCACGGTCGTCAGGTTGGCCAGCATCAGCGAGGCCAGGGTGTCCTCGTCGGCCCGTCCGGTCTCGCGCAGCTGGTCGAAGAACAGCGCGTAGTTCGACCCCACCGCCACGATCAGCAGCAGCCCGACCAGGTGCAGGATGCCGAGCGGCACGTGCAGGGCCGCCATGCCGCCGAGCGTCAGCACCACGGCGACCACCAGCGGCAGGCAGACCGCCAGCAGGCGGCGCCCCGAGCGCAGCCAGGCGGCCAGCAGCACCACCACCGCGAGCGCGCCCAGCATCACCTGGACGAAAGCTTCGCGCAGGTAGCGCTTGTAGAGCCCCGACAGCTCGTCGCCGACGTTGACCACCTGTACGTCGGGCAGGCCGTCGAGCGCGGCCGCCAGCCGGGCGGGGTCGAAGCCGGCGCCCGGGTGCAGCGAGATCAGGGTCGACCAGCCGCCGGCGGCGCGCTCGAACATCAGCGCCCCGACCAGCGCATCGAGCGGCGTGCCCACCAGGTCGGCGCGCCGGATCATCGGCAACGCCCGGGCCGCCTGAACGTCGGCGATGAAGGGTTCCAGGCGCGCGGCCGGCAGCGGCAGACCCTGCGTCGCTTCCGCCAACCGGCTGCGCAGGGTCGCCGCGTCCGGCAGGCTGGCGATGCGCGCCGCCTGCGCGGCCTCGCTCGGCAGCACGCGGGTGACGGTCTCGAAGCCCGACAGTTCGCCCTTGTCGACCAGCGCCTCGAGCCGCTGGCCAGCCGCCTCGGTGCTGCGCAGCGTGGCCTGCATGTCGTGGCCGTGGACCACGACCAGGGTGCCGCCGTCGCTGGCGCCGATGTCGGCGCGCAGTTCGGCGTCGAGCGCCTGCATCGCCTTCGGCACCGGGCTCATCGCCCCCAGGTCGGCGCGCCAGAGGTAGCCGCCCTGCCACAGCACCAGCGCCAGCGCCGCCACGCCGAGGCCGGAGAGCAGCCAGCGCAGGCGCGGCAGCCCGCGCACCAGGAAGCCGGCCAGCTGGGCCATCTGGCGCCGCATGCCCATCCCGGTGGCGCCATCGGGCGCCAGCACCGGCAGCACGAAGCGCGCGACCAGCGCCGCCGCGACCAGGCCGGCGATCGAGAACACGCCGAGCTGCGCCAGCCCCGGAAAGCCCGAGAACACCAGCGCCGCGAATCCGCAGACCGAAGTCAGCAGCCCGAGCCGCACCGTGGGCCAATGGATGTCGCGCCAGCGCTGCCAGCCGGTGCCGGCAATGGCGGCGCCGCGGGCCTGGATCAGGTAGTAGATCGCGTAGTCGACGGTTTCGCCGATCAGCGTGCTGCCGAAGCCCATCGTCAGGCCGTGCACTTCGCCGAAGACCAGGCTCACCGCCGCCGTGCCGCCGACCACGCCGGTGGCGACCGGCAGCAGCGCGATCACCAGCGCCCGCGGCGAGGCGAAGGCGAGCAGCAGCAAGGCGCCCATGACGATGCCGCCCACCAGCGCCAGGTGGATCGCCTCGCCCTTGATCTGGTCGCGGCTCTGGACCGAGAACACGGGCGCGCCCGTCATCTCGAGCTTCGGGCCGGCGCCGGCCAGCCCGCGCGTGGCCTCGTCGAAGGCGCCCTGCACCCGCGCGATCGCCTGGGCGATGGCGTCGAGGTCGCTGCCGGCGGCATGGGTGGTGGCGAGGATCAGCGCCCGCGGCGCGCTGCGCGACACCCAGACGCCCTCCTCGCTGCGCGGCGAGCTGGCGGGAATCAGGCCTTCGGCGATGCGCTGGGTCTCGCCGGTGGGATCGCGCTCGAGCAGCGGCTTGAGCGCGTTGCCCGCCGGCGTGCCGAGCATCGACAGGCTGTCGAGGATCGCGTCGCGCAGGCCGGCGGCGCCGAAGCGCTCGGGGGTCAGCCCGGCCGCCAGCAGGTAGCGGTGGTCGAAGACCCAGGTGCCGGTGTCCTTCCAGTCGCTGGTGTCGCCGTTCTGGACCAGGTCGAACAGCCGGCTGTCGCGCATCGCCCGGGCGACCGTGCGCGACACCGCGGCGCGTTGCGCCGCGTCCTGGCCGCCTTCGATGCCGATGAAGATGGTGCGCGAGGCGATGCCGCTCTGCAGCTGCTCGATCAGGATCTGCTGCCGCGCATCGGGGCTGGCCGGCAGGAAGGCCGAGAGGTCGGCGCTGAAATGGGTGCGCGCGATCAGCGTGGCACCCGCCAGCAGCGCCAGCAGCCAGAGGCCCAGGGTCAACGCCACGCGGCGGCGACCAGGGGCGGCAGCGGCGCGGGTCACGGGGTGGCGCGCGCCGGGGCCGCGGAAGGGGCCGCAGGAACGCCCGCCGTGCCGGCGCCGCGTTCGGGCGTGATGGCCATCACCGAGCGGTCGCCGCCGATGAACTCCATGTCGACGCCCAGCACCTCGCCGCCGCGTCCGCTCAGGCGCATCGAACGCACCTGGGCCGCCAGCCGCGGGTCGATCGGCTCCAGGTCCAGGTGCCAGCCGGCGGCCGAGCCCGAGAGCGTGCTGCGGAAGTAGCGCTGCAGGCTCTGGCCGTTGCCGCTCAGCGTGCCGCGCATGGCCTCGACCATGCCGAGCAGCTCGGGCATGCTGTCCAGGGCCAGCGTGCGCGTGCGGCCACCGCGCGACAGGGTCAGCGTGTTGCCCTCGACGCTCATCGTCTCCTGGCGCGGCGACAGCGTGCGGCGGATCAGGCGGTCGGGGGCGGTGAAGCTCAGCACGCCGCTCGCGTCCAGCGGGCCTTCCAGGCCCCGCACGAAGCGCTGCTCCGTGAAGCGGGCCTCGCCGCTCTTCTGCTGCGCCAGCAGGCCCATCAGCTCGGGCAGGTCGAAGGCCCAGGCCGACGAGGCGAACAGCCCGGACAGCGCCAGCGCGGCCAGCGCCCTGCCCCAGCGTTCAATGCGGATCTTCGAGCCAGAAATCATGAAAGTTGAACCAGTTGTACGGATAGGCGCGACACAGCGCCTCGAGCCGGGCCACGTAGGCTTCGAGCGCCGCACGGATGCGCCGTTCCCGCTCGGGGCCGCTCGCGCGCTCGCTGAAATCGGCCAGCGGCTCGAACAGCACATCGTAGCGGGCGCCGCCCACGTAGAGGCCGGCCATGAAGAAGACCTTGCGCCGCAGCAAGGCGGCGAGCCGGAACGGCCCGTCGTTGAACAATGCCGGCTGGCCGAGGAAAGGCAGTTCGATGCTGCTGCCGCGCTGCTGTCCGGCCTCCTCGGGCCCGGCCAGGGTGCGGTCGGCCAGCAAGCCGGCCAGGCCGCCGGAATCGAGCCAGTCGCGCAGGTCCAGCATCGAATGCGGGCGCCCGAGCGCGATCATGTGCGGCCGCAGCTCGGGCAGGCTGATGGCGTTCAGCACCGCGTTGATCTGCTGCGCGTTGTCGGGGTACATGACCATCGCGGGCCGCAGGTCGGCCGGCGCGCCGGCGCGGTGCTTGCACGCGCCCAGCGCCTCGAAGCTGCCGACATGGGCGCCGAGCATGAAGGCGCCGCGGCCGGCATTGACCTCGACCTCGACCGGCGCGTTGCCGAAGACCCGGATGTCGAACAGGTCCATGCGCCCGCGCAGGAAATAGAGCCGGTCGAGCACGGTGGAGGCGAAGGCGTGCAGCAGGCGATAGCCGTCGGCCCAGCCGGCCTTCGGACCGACGGCGCGGAACAGGTAGCGCTTGATGTGGCGCCGCTGGGTCGGCGAGAACAGCAGGAAGTAGAGCGAGATCGGATGCAGGATCAGCCGCGTCAACGGCCGCCCGCAGAGGATCGCGATCGCGCAGATGACGCGCAGCGCGAGCATGTTGCTGCGCTCGGGCGCGCGCGACCACTCGGCCTGGCGCGACTTCGCATCGCCCGGCTCGGGCGGCGTTGCGCTCACTGGCTGACCTCCGTGCTGCGCACAGCGGCGCGAGCCCCCTTCGGGGCGGCCGGGCGGGGGCTCATGCGACTGCGCCAGGCACCCAGCGTCCGCTGACCGCCACCACCGCGCCGCTGCGGACCTCGAAGCGCAGGCCCCGGGCGGCGCCGGGCTCGGGCACCAGGTCGATCACCAGCGTGCTGCCCGGGCGCACCGGCGCCAGGAACTTGGCCGCGGCCAGCGTCGGCTCGGCGCCGAGGCGCGCCGCCAGCGCGGGCACGCCATGCACCGCTTCCAGCACCTCGGCCAGCAGCAGGGCACCGGGCATCAGCGGCTGGCCGGGAAAGTGGCCGGCGAAGGCCGGGTGGTCCGCAGGCACCTCGCGCGTGACCTGCACCGGCGTGCCGTCGGCCGCCAGCTGGGCCAGCGCGAACTCGCGCAGCGAGCGCGCCGTCAGCTTGCCCGTGCCCTCGCGCGGGAAGGCCGCCACATGCACCACGCGGCGCGGCACGAAGACTGCCTCGACGCGCTCGCGCAGCGCGGCGATGATGGCCGCGGCATCGAGTGCGGGCGCGACCACGAAGGCCACCGGCCGCACCACGCCGTCCGCGACGTCGTCCGGCAGCCAGAAAGCGCCGTCGACCACGCCCGGGATGCTGTTGAGATGATGGTTCAGGTAGCCCAGCGAGCTGCGCCGCCCGGCCACGTGGATCAGGTCGTTGGCCCGGCCGAGCAGCCGGAAGCGCCGGTCGTCGACCAGTTCCAGGATGTCGGCCATCGGCGTCGGCTCGGGAATGAAGTCGCCCGAGAAGATGAAGCGCTCGGCGCCCGCCGCGTCATGCTCGGCCTGGACCCGGATCTCGCCGAAGGTTTCCCAGACCTCGCTCCGGGTCGGCCGGCGGGTTGCGACCTGGCCCGACTCGGTGCTGCCGTAGATCTCGATCAGCGCCCCGCCCATCGCCTGCTCGGCTTGGGCCGCGAGCTGGGGCGACAGCGGGGCCGTGGCCGACAGGATCAGGTCCACCGGCGGCAGCGCGATGCCGGACAGCAGCAGCGTCTTGAGGTGGAACGGCGTCGTCACCAGCGCCCGTGGCTGCGGCACCGAGGCCAGCGCCTCGGCCACATCGGCGGGAAAGAAGGGCCGCCCGCTGTCGAAGGCCGCGCCGCCCAGCAGCGCGAGCAGCACCGAGGACTCGATGCCGTAGCTGTGCTGGACCGGCACGGTGGCGACCAGCGTCAGCCCGGCCAGCGAGGGCCGCCCGAGCAGGCCGGCCAGCCGGCCGACCGCGGCCTGGACATCGCCGACCAGGGTGCCCCAGGTCTTGGCATGCGGCTGCGGTGCGCCGGTGGAACCCGAGGTCAGCAGGCTCACGGCGTGCATCCCGGCAGCGAAGGACGGCAACGGCGGCTCGGGGCCGTCGACCGGCGGGGCACGGTCGTCGACCCGCACCTGCGGCAGGCCGGGCGTGGCCAGCGCCGGGTCGTCGATCACCGCGTAGGCGGGGTCGCCGATTTCATGCAGCCGCGCCAGCGTGTCGGGGCGCGCATCGGGGGGCAGCAGGCTGGCTTCGCCGCGCACCAGGGCTGCGGCCAGCGCGACCGCGAAGGCGTAGCGGTCGACGCACAGGTTGACCACCGGGCCACCGGGCAGCAGCGCCGGCGCGAAGCGCTCGACGTCGGCCAGGAACTCGCGCGCGCTCACCGGGATGCCGGCGCGCCAGGCCAGGGGTTGGTCGAGGTCGCGTGGCGCCAGCAGCGGCAGGAAAGTGTCGGGACTCAAGGGATTCGCCAGGTTCAGCGCCGCACGGTGGGGTCCGCCGGCGCACCGTAGAAGGCGCGCACCGCGTCGATCAGGCGGGTGCGCTCGAATTCGGGATGCAGCCGGTAGCGCATCAGGTGTTCGCCGACGAACAGGCCGGCCACCAGCAGCGGCGTCAGCAGGTTGGCCAGCACCGACCAGGCGGCGAATGACAGGCTCGCGTAGACCGCGATCGACGCCACCACCATCAAGGCGAAGTACAGCGTCCAGACCCGCGTGACCTGGGCGGTGTAGATGCGCATGGCCGGCGACAGCGGATGCACGCGCTGGGCGAACTGGCCGATCAGCGACAGCCGGTCGCCCCGCAGCGTGCCGCCGAACCAGCCGCAGAGCAAGGCGTTGATGCCTGCATGCTGCAGCACGTAGAGCCGGTTCGGGTCACCGGCCTCGCCCAGCAGCACCAGCGCGAAGCCCGCCACCCCGGCCAGGCCGGCCAGCGCCAGCCCCCAGCGGCCGAAGCGGCTGCCTGCGAGACCGAGCGCGGTGAGCCACAGCGGCCCCAGCAGGACCACCACGGCCCAGGGTTCGGCCGCGTGGTAGAGCATCATCCAGTGCGACACGCAGGCATAGCTCACCCCCGCCAGCAGCAGGAGCGCCATGCGCCAACGGGACATGGATCAGGAGGTGCCGCGGTGCGCCGCGACATGCGCGGCCAGGCTGCGCAAGGATTCGAAGATCTGCTGGTTGCGCTCGTCGTCCGAGCGCAGCTGGAAGCCGTACTTGCGCGACACCTCCAGCGCCACTTCCAGGATGTCGATCGAATCGAGCCCGAGCCCTTCGCCATACAGCGGCGCGGTCGGCACGATGTCGGCCGGCGCGACTTCCAGGTTGAGCGACTCGACCAGGAGGACCGCCAATTCATTCTCGAGGGGTGACTGTTC
This sequence comes from Variovorax davisae, assembly GCF_030316845.1. GTDB lineage: Bacteria > Pseudomonadota > Gammaproteobacteria > Burkholderiales > Burkholderiaceae_C > Variovorax > Variovorax davisae. The sequence goes on along the minus strand of NZ_JASZYS010000001.1, from coordinate 715,943 downwards.
GGAGGCGTCGCCAGCGGCGGGAACGGGGGATTGGGCAGTCGATGACAAAGGAGAACTCCGGGTCTTGGGGAATTGTCGCAAAGGGATACGCGAAGACACCCGCGGTGACACCGCAGGAAGCTTCGCATGGGGTCGCGATTATAGGAGGCCGGCTTCGCTAGACTGGGCCCCTTCGAAAGACCGGAACACCCCATGGCCGCCCCACTCCTCATTGCCCGCCACGGCAGCATCGAATGCACCCTGCTCCCGGCGCTGGCCAACCGCCACGGCCTGATCACCGGCGCCACCGGCACCGGCAAGACCGTCACGCTCCAGACCATCGCCGAACAGCTCTCTTCGATCGGGGTGCCGGTGTTCATGGCCGACGTCAAGGGCGACCTCACCGGCGCCAGCCAGGCGGGCAGCATCGGCGGGAAGATGGCGGGCATCCTCAAGGAGCGCGGCCTCGACCTGCCGACGCCCTTGGCCTGCCCGGTCACGCTGTGGGACGTCTTCGGCGAGCAGGGCCACCCGGTGCGGGCCACGGTGTCCGACATGGGGCCGTTGCTGCTGGGCCGGATGCTCAACCTGAACGAAACGCAGTCGGGCGTGCTGAACCTGGTGTTCAAGATCGCCGACGACAACGGCCTGCTGCTGCTCGACCTGAAAGACCTGCGGGCCATGCTGCAGCACGTCGGCGAGAACGCCAGCCAGTTCACGACCGAGTACGGCAACATCAGCGCGGCCAGCGTCGGCGCGATCCAGCGCGGATTGCTGGCGATCGAGACCCAGGGCGGCGACAAGTTCTTCGGCGAGCCGATGCTCAACATCGCCGATTTCATGCAGTCGGTGGACGGCAAGGGGGTGATCAACATCCTGGCGGCCGACAAGCTCATGAACTCGCCGCGCCTCTACGCCACCTTCCTGCTGTGGATGCTGTCGGAGCTGTTCGAGCAATTGCCCGAGATCGGCGATCCCGAGCAGCCCAAGCTGGTGTTCTTCTTCGACGAGGCCCACCTGCTCTTCAACGAGGCCCCCAAGGCGCTGGTCGAGCGCATCGAACTGGTGGTGCGGCTGGTGCGCTCCAAGGGCGTGGGCGTTTTCTTCGTCACCCAGAACCCGCTGGACATCCCGGATTCGGTGCTGGCGCAGCTCGGCAACCGCGTTCAGCATGCGCTGCGGGCCTTCACGCCGCGCGACCAGAAGGCGGTCAAGGCGACCGCCACCACCATGCGCCAGAAGCCGGGGCTGGACATCGAGGCGGCGATCACCGAACTCGCGGTCGGCGAGGCGCTGGTGAGCTTCCTCGACGACAAGGGGCGCCCGAGCGTCACCGAGCGCGTCTTCGTGCTGCCGCCGGGCAGCCAGATCGGTCCCATCACGCCGGGCCAGCGGCAGGCCTTGATCGCCAATTCGCTGGTGGCGGGCGTCTACGAGAAAGCAGTCGATCGCGAGTCGGCCTACGAGAAGCTCAAAGGCCGCGCCGCGAGCGCCCCCGATGCGCCCGCCGCCGGCAAGGCCGGCGCGCCGGCGGCGCCGGAGGCCGGCGGTGTCATGGGCAGCCTCAACGAACTCCTGTTCGGCTCCACCGGGCCGCGCGGCGGCAAGCACGACGGCCTGGCGCAGACCATGGCGAAGTCGGCCGTGCGGACCATGGGCACGACGGTGGGGCGCGAGATCCTGCGAGGGGTGCTGGGCGGGATCTTCGGGTCGAAGAGCCGGCGCTGAAACGCCGCCGGGCGCCATTCCGGCCACGTTGACCCAGATCAAATCCACACCGGCCAAAAGGCGCTATCACATGCGACGGCTCTGCGCGCCTGCCTATTGATAATTCAGAAAATTCCCGCCCGATATTTTAATAATTCCTTCGAATTGAAATTCTATGATTGGCAGCAATTGCCAATTCGAGCAATTCGAGGGATGAAATGATGGCTTGAATGCCTCATTTCATTGGAATTATTGATATTTCGGAGGACAAGTGAATTATTCACTGACAGGCGACGACTCGTTCGCCAAAAAACTCAAACGTTTTGCCCTGATCGCGAGCATCACGGGGATGCTGGCGGCTTGCGGTGGTGGCAGCGACGGCACGGGCGTGCCTGCGGTATCCGTCAAGGAGCCCGACGTGGTTTCGCCCAAGGACCCGGCCCAACCCGTCGTCACGCCGGCGGCCGACACCGCCACCCTGACAGGCCAGGTCACCAACAACCAGACCAACGCGCCGGTCGCCGATGCCGAGGTGCGCAGCGGCGACCGCCGCGCGACCACCGACGCCGACGGCCGCTTCACGCTGGGCGAGGTGGCCCAGGCCGCGCGCACCGTGGTCGAGGTCACGGCGGCCGGTTTCTCCGCCGGCTTTCGCACCACGGCGCTCGGCGCCGATGGCGCGGTCGTGAATGTGCGCCTGCAGCCGGTGGACGTGACGCAGACCGTCGACGCGGCCAGCGACAGCGTGGTCACGATCCCCGGTTCGCCGGGCCGCCTCTCGCTCACGGCCAACAGCCTGGTGAAGCCCGACGGGAGCCCGGCCAGCGGCAGCATCGAGGTCTCGCTGACCGCCATCCAGCCCGCGCTGGACGTCAACGCGATGCCCGGCGACTACCGAGTGGCCTCCCCCGGTGGCCCGAGCGGCATCATGGAGAGCTTCGGCGCCATGGCGATCGACCTGCGCGACGCCGACGGCAACAAGCTGAACCTGGGCGCCGGCCAGACGGCGGTGCTGCGCATCCCCTTGTCGACGCGCCACCCCAGCCCGGCAGCGACCATTCCGCTGTTCTATTTCGACGAAGTCACAGGCTACTGGCGCGAAGAAGGCTCGGCCACGCTGGCCGGCTCCGCGAACGCTCAATACTACGAAGGCACGGTCAGCCACTTCAGCTACTGGAATGCGGACCAGTTGATGAACACGGTCCAGGTCAATGGCTGCCTGAGGGACGAGTCCGGCAGCAAGCTCGCCAATGCGCGCGTCTTCAGCGACGGGATCGACTACTCCGGCTCGTCCTGGGCGATGTCCGACGCCAACGGCCAGTTCAGCCTGCCGATCAAGCGCGCGGGCAGAGCGATCATCAGCGCCCAGACGGGCCGACTGTTCTCCAACAGCCTCACGGCAGGGCCTTCCGAGACCGACTTCGGCCTTTCAGGCGACTGCCTGACCTTGACGACGGACACCCAGGCGATCTCCATCAAGCTCACCTGGGGCGAAAGGCCCAGGGATGCGGATTCGCACCTGTATGCGCCCGATGGCAGCCACGTGTACTTCGCCAACGACGGCTCGCTCGTGAACCCGCCCTACGCCAACCTGGACGTGGACGACACCGGCAGCTTCGGCCCCGAGGTGGTGACGATCCGCAAGCTCATGGTCGGCACCTACACCTACGGCGTCAACAACTACAGCGGCCCCGCCGGCAGCATGACGACTTCCCCGATCCGGGTCGAGTTGAGCCAGGGCAGTTCCATTTCCAGCTACTCGCCGGGCGCTGGCGAGACCGGCAACACCTGGTTCTGGACCGCGTTCACCCTGACCGTCAGCGACAACTGCAGCGTGGCGGTGACCCCCGTCAACACCTGGAGCCGATCTGCACCGAGCCTCCCGGCGTCGGTGCCGGCGCGCTATTGCACGGCGCCCTGAGCCACACGGCCGCCCCAAGGCCTTGACGCCCCGGCTCACCAGCGCAGCAGCCGGGGCCCGATCAGGGCGCCGGCCACCACCGGCAGCGCGATGCCCGCCACGTACCAGACCGCGATGTACGGCGCCGCCAGTTCCGGGCAATGGAGGGCGTAAACCATCGCCCCGGCGCCACCGGCCAGCGCGCCGGCCGCCGCCCCCGCCAGCGCCGGCCGGGTCGGCGCCAGGCCCTTGAGGGCCCACAGCAGGGCCGCGAACACCGGCAGCGACACGACGGCGATGTCGATCGCGCAGCTTCGCCAGGTGTGGCCCATCACCAGCGCCGCACGCTCTTCGACCGGCGCCGAGAGCAGCGCCACCAGGGCCAGCAGCCAGATCAACAGCACCGGGGCCGCCAGCCCCAGCCAGGCGCCGCGCACCTGCACGCCCGGACGCGCCAGCCGCTGCACCACCACGAAGCCCGCCAGCGCGACGCCGGCACCGAACAGCAGGCGGACCCAGAACATCGGCCAGAACATGGCCTCGATCAGGTCGCGCCGCAGGCCATAGGCCAGCAGCATCCAGGCCGCGGAGACCGGCAGCGCGATCGCCAGCGCCACCCCCAGCCGGCGCGACACCGCGCGCCGGCGCACCGGGGCGGGGTCGGCCGCCAGCAGGGCAACCAGCTGGTCGGTTCTCATCGGCCCCCCCTGATCTTCTGCGCCAGCGCCTTCAGGCCGCGATGGACGCCCACCTTGACCGCCGATTCCGACATCCCGGTCAGGCGCGCGGTTTCGGCGACCGACAGCCCTTCGAGCCGGGTGTGGACGATCGGCAGCCGATGGCGGTCCGGCAGCGTCGCCAGCAGGCCCGCCAGGTCGCGCCGCGCATCGCTGGCCTCGGTGGCCGACTCGGCGAACACGGCAAGCTCGTCGTCCAGCGGCTCGTGCAGCGCCTCGCGCCCGGCCCGGGCCCGCAGCAGGTCGATCATCTTGTAGCGCGCGATCGCATGCACCCAGGCGGTGAGGGGCTGATCGGGCTGGTAGGTGTGGCGCTGGTTGTGCATGGCGAGAAGGCATTCCTGGACCAGGTCCTCGACATCGTCGGGCCAACCGAACAGGCGCCGGCCCAGGAAGGCGCGAAGGTGCGAGGCAAGCTGCTCCAGGAAGCTGCGATAGGCGGCCGCGTCGCCATCGAGCCCGCGCACGAACAAGCCGTGCAGCCGCAGCTCCGCTTCGCTCTTCGCCATCGGGCTTCTCTCTGACATTCGCGCAACGGCCGCGGCCGGTTACAGGCGCAGCCAAAAAAAGAAGACCGGCGGATTGTGCCGTGGCGGCAGGCCGATCCGCGGCGACCCGCGGTTTACGGCAAATGGCGTATGCGCCGGCTTGCCAGTTGCGGGAGCCATCGGTACATTGTGTTTTTTGAGGGCCCGCAATGTCCGTAGACACCGTTCCGACTCCTTCTTCCGCTTCCGTTCCGACCGCTTCCCAGCCCTCCCCCGACGCCGTGCCGCCCGAGCCGGCCGCGCTCTCCCCCATCCTTCCCGCGACCCCTCCCCCCCGCAGCCACATCCGCCTGACCTCGCATGCCGGCGGCTTCGGCGCCCTGCCGATCCAGTGGGGCGCCGCGACCGCAGCCGAGCGCGGCCCGGTGGTCGGCACCACCACCAAGCGCGCCCATCGCAACGTCATCGGCACCCACAGCGGGTCGTACAGCGTCTACCGGGCCCTGGCCGTGGCCGCCGGCGCACTCTCGCCGCACCACAAGGCCGACCTCACCAACACCTCGCCGACCGACGCCATCGGCCCCTACCCGCAATGGAGCGAGCCCGGCAAGATCGTCTCGCTCGACCCCTGGGGCGCGCTGGTGGCCGACGCCTTCGCCAGCGAACTCGCGGCTGGCTACGACATCCGTCCGACCATCGCGATCACCAAAGCCCACGTGATCCTGCCCGAGGTGATCGAGGCGCTGCAGAGCGGCCGCCTGAAGGCCGACGGCAAGTTCCTGACCGCCGGCGGCGCGGCGATGGTCACCAAGGCCGCGATCGAGCCGGTCTGGTACCTGCCCGCGGTGGCCCAGCGCTTCGGCTGCTCCGAGACCGACCTGCGCCGCGTGCTGTTCGAGGAGACCGGCGGCATGTACCCCGAGCTCGTCACCCGCTCCGACCTGGAGGTGTTCCTGCCGCCCATCGGCGGCCAGACCCTCTACATTTTCGGCAATGCGCGCGACCTCGCCAACCCGGAGGTCGAGCTCACCGCCCGCATCCACGACGAGTGCAACGGCTCGGATGTCTTCGGCTCCGACATCTGCACCTGCCGCCCCTACCTGACGCACGCCATCGAGGAGTGCATCCAGGGCGCCCAGCGCGGCGGCGTCGGCCTGATCGCCTACTCGCGCAAGGAAGGCCGCGCGCTCGGCGAAGTCACCAAGTTCCTGGTCTACAACGCGCGCAAGCGGCAGGTCGGCGGCGACACCGCCGACCAGTACTTCGCCCGTACCGAGTGCGTGGCCGGCGTCCAGGACATGCGCTTCCAGGAGCTGATGCCCGACGTCTTCCACTGGCTCGGCATCCGCAAGATCCACCGCCTGGTGTCGATGAGCAACATGAAGTTCGACGCCATCACGGGCTCGGGCATCGAGATCGGCACCCGGGTCAACATCCCCGACGAGCTGATCCCGGCCGACGCCCGGGTCGAGATGGACGCCAAGATGGCGGCCGGCTACTTCACGCCCGGCGCGGTGCCCGACGCCGAGGAACTCAAGAAGGCCAAGGGCCGGGGGCTCGACCAATGAGCGGCAGCAACTACGGCGTCGACCCCGAACGGCCGACCGCCAATCCCGGCGTGCTGAGCGCCGACGCCGAAGGCCATGTCGACCCGGCGGTCGAGTTCGTCGGCGACACGGCGCATCCGGCCGGTGCTGCCGCCTTCCTGCGCACCACCCAGGCGGTGCGCAGCCGCGCCGCAGCGCTGCTGGCACGGGCCCGCGCGGGCGAGTCCGAATGGTTCACGATCGGCAACGACGACGCCCTGGAGGACACGGCCCGCACGGTGGCCGAGGTCACGCGCGACCGCTATGCCTGGGGCCCTATCCCCTACCACAGCCGCTGGCGCCATTTCGAGGCCGGCGGCGTCAACCGGGTGGCCGCCCTCGACCAGTTGCTCGGCGCCGTCACGGCGCGCCAGCGCGCCCGCGCCCACCTCGACCTGGTGCTGGTCAGCGTACTGCTCGACGCCGGCGCCGGCCCCGACTGGCATTACTTCGAGGCCACCAGCGGCCAGCGCTTCACGCGCTCCGAGGGCCTGGGCGTCGCCAGCTTCCATGCCTTCACCAGCGGGCTGTTCTCGTCCGACCCCGCCCATCCGCTGCAGGCCGATGCCGCCGGGCTGCGCGCCCTGGTCACCGACCGGCTGGGCGACGCCTTCCAGGTCAGCGCGGTCAATCCGCTGGTCGGGCTGGGGGGCCGGGCCACGCTGCTGCGCCGGCTCGGCGAAGCGATGAACGAGCGGCCCGAGGTGTTCGGCGACGATGGTCGGCCCGGCGGCCTGTTCGATGCGCTGATCGGGCCGTACGGCCCGGCCGCGCCCCCCACCGCCGAGATCGCGGCCCACGAGATCCTGTCCTTGCTGCTCGACTCGCTGTCGGGCATCTGGCCCGCCGCCAACGCGATCGACAGCATCGCGGCCGACGGCTGCGATGCACCGGGCGCGATCGCTTCGGGCGACCCGGCCCTGGCGCTGGGCGACTGCTGGCGCCACCGCGGCGTGCGCGGGCCCGGCCTCACCAACGGCTGGATGCCCTTTCACAAGCTCTCGCAGTGGCTCACCTACTCCATGCTGGAGCCGTTCGAATGGGCCGGCGTCAAGGTGCGCCATGTCGAGGCCCTGACCGCGCTGCCCGAATACCGCAACGGCGGCCTGCTGATCGACAGCGGCTTGATCGTGCCGCGCAGCCCCGCATTCCTCCAGCGCTCGTGGAAAGTCGGCGACGAGTTCATCGTCGAGTGGCGGGCGCTGACCGTGGCCCTGCTCGACGAGGTCGCGGCGCGCGTGCGCCGGGTGATGGAACTCAGCGAGCAGGACCTGCCCCTGGCCCGCGTGCTCGAAGGCGGCACCTGGGCCGCCGGCCGCGTCATGGCACAGCGCTTGCGTGAGGGCGCACCTCCCCTGCGCATCGAGAGCGACGGCACCGTCTTCTAGACTTCACCTCTTTTTTTCACAACGACAAGAACGCCCTCGCGCCTTCGTCCACATCCATGAGCAACGTCCACCTCGTCGACCACCCCCTCGTCCAGCACAAGCTCACGCTGATGCGCCGCAAGGAGGCCAGCACCAACAGCTTCCGCCGGCTCCTCAACGAGATCAGCATGCTCATGGCCTACGAGGTCACGCGCGACATGGCGATGCAGGACATCGAGATCGAGACGCCACTGGAAACCATGCACGCCAAGGTGATCGACGGCAAGAAGGTGGTGCTGGTGTCGATCCTGCGCGCGGGCACCGGCATCCTCGACGGCATGCTGAGCGTCATCCCGGGCGCCCGCGTGGGCCACATCGGCCTGTACCGCGACCCCAAGACGCTGACCGCGGTCGAGTACTACTTCAAGATGCCCGGCGGCATGGAGGAGCGCGATGCGATCGTGGTCGACCCGATGCTGGCCACCGGCAATTCGGCGGTCGCCGCCGTGGAGCGGCTCAAGGAGCTGAACCCGAAGTCGATCAAGTTCGTCTGCCTTCTGACCTGCCCCGAGGGCGTCAAGACCATGCAGGACGCGCACCCCGACGTGCCGATCTACACCGCCGCCATCGACCGCGAGCTCAACAGCCATGGCTACATCCTGCCCGGCCTCGGCGACGCCGGCGACCGGATCTTCGGCACCAAATAACTTCAACTCGAAACGAGGAGTCTCCCGTGTCCCTACGCCGCCATCTGATCATCCGTTCGGTCGCCATCGCAGCCGCGCTCGCCGTGGGGGCGCCGGGCCTCGCGCTGGCCCAGGCCAAGCTCAAGGTGGCGGCGGTGTACACCGTGCCGTTCGAGCAGCAATGGGTGGGGCGCATCCACAAGGCGCTCAAGGCGGCCGAGGCGCGCGGCGAGATCGAGTACACGGCGACCGAGAACGTCGCCAACGCCGACTACGAGCGCGTGATGCGCGAGTACGCGACCGCCGGCAACCAGCTCATCCTCGGCGAGGTCTTCGGCGTCGAGGCCGCGGCGCGCAAGGTCGCCAAGGACTTCCCCAAGACCGCCTTCCTGATGGGCTCCTCGCTGAAGCCGCAGGCGCCCAACTTCTCGGTGTTCGACAACTACATCCAGGAGCCGGCCTACCTGTCGGGCATGGTCGCCGGCGGCATGACCAAGAGCAACAAGATCGGCATGGTCGGCGGCTTTCCGATCCCCGAGGTGAACCGCCTCATGAACGCCTTCATGGCCGGCGCCAAGGAGACCAATCCGAAGGTCGAGTTCAGCGTCAGCTTCATCAACAGCTGGTTCGATCCGCCCAAGGCCAAGGAAGCCGCCTTCGCGATGATCGACAAGGGCGCCGACGTGATGTATGCCGAGCGCTTCGGCGTCAGCGATGCGGCCAAGGAAAAAGGCAAGCTCGCCATCGGCAACGTGATCAACACCCAGGACAAGTACCCCGACACCGTGGTCGCCTCCGCGCTCTGGAACTTCGAGCCCTCGGCCGACCGCGCGATCAAGCTGGTGAAGGAAGGCAAGTTCACGGCCGAGGACTACGGCCCCTATTCGATGATGAAGCACAAGGGCTCGGAACTCGCGCCGCTCGGCACCTTCGAGGCCAAGGTGCCGGCCGACATCGTCGCCAAGGTGAAAGCCAAGCAGGCCGACATCCTGGCCGGCAAGACCACCGTCAAGGTGGACGACAGCCAGCCCAAGTCGACCGCCAAGTGAGCGGCGCAGCGCCGCCGGTGACGGTGCTGTCGCTGCGCGGCATCACCAAGCGCTTCGGCGCGCTGGTGGCCAACGACGGCATCTCGCTCACGCTGCAGGGCGGCGAGGTGCTGGCCCTGCTCGGCGAAAACGGCGCTGGCAAGTCGACCCTGATGTCGATCCTGTTCGGGCACTACGTGGCCGACGCGGGCGAGATCGAGGCCTTCGGCCGGCCGCTGGCGCCGGGCAATCCGAAGGCGGCGCTGGCCGCCGGCATCGGCATGGTGCACCAGCATTTCACGCTGGCCGACAACCTCAGCGTGCTCGACAACGTGCTGATGGGCACCGAGCCGCTCTGGCAGCCCTTCTCGCGCCGCAGCACAGCGCGGACCAAGCTGCTGGACGTGGCGCAGCGCTTCGGCCTTCCGGTGCAACCCGACGCCAAGGTCGGCAGCCTGTCGGTCGGCGAACGGCAACGGGTCGAGATCCTCAAGGCGCTGTACCGCGACGCCCGCATCCTGATCCTCGACGAGCCGACGGCGGTGCTGACGCCGCAGGAGAGCGAGGCGCTGTTCGACACCCTGGCCCAGATGGTGGCCCAGGGCCTGTCGATCATCTTCATCAGCCACAAGCTGCCCGAGGTGCTGCGGGTGTCGCACCGGATCGCGGTGCTGCGCGGCGGCCGGCTGGTGGCCGAGGCCCGCGCCGGCGACACCACGCAGGCGCAGCTGGCGCTGTGGATGGTCGGCCATGCGATCGAGCACACGGTGCGCCGTCCGGCCGGCCGGGTCGGCGATGCGGTCTGCGTGCTCGACCGCGTGCGCACCGCGGGCAGCGGCCATGACCGCCTGCAGGAGGTGAGCCTGACGCTGCGCGCGGGCGAGATCGTCGCGGTCGCGGGCGTCTCGGGCAATGGCCAGGTGGCGCTGGCCGAACTGCTGAGCGGCACCCGGCGCGCCAGCGCCGGCACGGTCCGGCTGATGGGCCGCGAACTGCCGCCCTCGCCGGCCCGGCTGGTGCAGCGCGGCGTGGCCCGAATCCCGGAGGACCGCCATGCGGTCGGCGTGGTCGGCGACCTGCCCGTGTGGGAGAACGCGGTCTCGGAGCGGCTGCGCAGCCGGGCCTTCTCGCGCTGGCTGTGGGTCCGCCGCGGCGCCGCCAAGGCCCACGCGCGCAGTGTCGAGAAGGCCTACGACGTGCGCGGCGCCGGGCTGGAGGCGCCGGCCCGGGCGCTGTCGGGCGGCAACATGCAGAAGCTGATCCTCGGCCGGGCGCTGATGGCGCCGGCCTCGGCCAGCGCGAACAAGCGGATACCGCGGCTGATCGTCGCCCACCAGCCGACCTGGGGCCTGGACATCGGTGCCGTCGCCTATGTGCAGCAGCAGCTGATCGCGGCGCGCGATGCCGGCGCGGCGGTGCTGCTGATCTCCGACGACCTCGACGAGGTGCTGACGCTGGGCGACCGGGTCGCCGTGATGCACGGCGGCCAGCTCGGCGAGCCGCGGCCCGCCGCCGCCTGGACGCGCGAGGCCATCGGCCTGGCGATGGCGGGCTCATGAGGCTCGAGCGCCGGCATCGAAGCTCGCGCGCCGCGCTGCTGCTGGCGCCGGTCGGCGCGGTCGCGTTCACCCTGCTGGTCAGCGCCCTGCTGGTGCTCTGGGCCGGCGCCCCGGTCGGCCGCACCTATGCGCTGCTGCTGCAGGGCGGCTTCGGCTCGGTCTTCGCCTGGAGCGAGACCCTGACCCGCGCCGTGCCGCTGATCCTCACCGGCCTGGCGGCCACCGTGGCCTTCAAGGCCCGGCTCTTCAACATCGGCGCCGAAGGCCAGCTCTATGCCGGGGCGCTGGCCGCGGTGGCGGTCGGCGGCCTGCATGGCGGCACCGGCTTCGAGCTGCCGGCCTGGCTGCTGTTCCCGCTCATGATGGCCGCCGCCGCCCTCGCCGGCGCGCTGCTGCTGCTGGGGCCGGCGCTCATGAAGAGCCGGCTCGGCGTCGACGAGGTGGTGACCACGCTGCTGATCAACTTCATCGTCCTGCTCGGCGTCTCGGCGATGCTCGACGGGCCGATGAAGGACCCGAGCGCCATGGGCTGGCCGCAGAGCGTCTCGCTGCAGTCGGAGCTCGAACTGGCCAAGCTGGTCGTCCAGACCCGCATCCACACCGGGCTGCTGTGGGCCGCCGGGCTGGCGGTGCTGGTCTGGCTGCTGTTCAAGTACACCGTGATCGGCTTCGACATCCGCGCCGTCGGCGCCAACGCCCGCGCCGCGGCCTTCGCCGGCGTTCCGGTGACGCGCACCGTGGTGTGGGTGGCGCTGCTGTCGGGCGCCCTGGCCGGCCTCGCCGGCGCGATCGAGGTCGCCGGGCGCACCAGCTACGTCACCCTCGACATGTCGCCCGGCTACGGCTACAGCGGCATCGTGATCGCGATGCTGGCCGGGCTGCATCCGCTCGGCGTGCTGGCGGCGGGCGTGTTCGTGGCCGGCGTGCTGGTCGGCGCCGACACCATGAGCCGCGCGATCGGCGTGCCGACCTACATCGCCGACGTGATCGTCGCCGCCTCGCTGATCGCGGTGCTGGTCGCCACCCTCCTCACGCAGTATCGGGTGCGCTTGAAATGAGCGACATCGCCGACATCCTCTCGAACGCCTCGTTCTGGGTCGCGGTGCTGCGCATCGCCACGCCGCTGATCTTCGGCACCCTGGGCGTGCTGCTGTGCGAGCGCGCCGGCGTGCTGAACCTCGGCATCGAGGGCATCATGGTCGCCGGCGCCTTCACCGGCTGGCTGGCGGTCTACGCCGGCGCACCGCTGTGGGCCGGGGTCGGCGTCGCGGCACTGGCGGGTGCCGTGTTCGGGCTGCTGCATGCCTTCCTGACGGTTGGCCTGGCGCTGTCGCAGCATGTGTCGGGGCTGGGCATCACGCTGCTGGCGACCGCGCTGAGCTACTACGGCTACCGCGTGAGCTTCCCGAAGGTCAACACGCCGCCGACCGTGACGCCGTTCGCGCCGATGGACTGGCTGCAGCTGCCGGTGCTGGCGGCGCAGACGCCGCTCACCCTGCTGGCGCTGCTGCTGGTGCCGCTGCTCGGCTGGGTGCTGTACCGCACGCCGGTCGGGCTGGCCGTGCGCATGGTCGGCGAGAACCCGCAGGCGGCCGAGGGCCAGGGCGTGTCGGTCGCGGCCACGCGCACCGGCGCCATCGTCGCCGGCTCGGCGCTGATGGGCGTGGCGGGCTCCTTCCTCACGCTGTCGGCCTTCAACGCCTTCTTCTTCAACATGGTCAACGGCCGCGGCTGGATCTGCGTGGCGCTGGTGGTGTTCGCGTCCTGGCGGCCGGGCAAGGCGCTGCTGGGCGCGCTGCTGTTCGCCTTCTTCGATGCGCTGCAGCTGCGGCTGCAGCAGTCGGGCGATGCCGTGCTGCCCTACCAGCTCTACCTGATGCTGCCCTACCTGCTGTCGATCCTGGCGCTGGTGCTGGTCGCGCGCAAGGCCAGCTATCCCCAGGCGCTGATGAAGCCCTATCGCAAGGGCGAGCGCTGAATGGGTCCTATCATGGAAAGCCGAGGAAAGCGAAGGACCCCATCGATGCACACACCACCGAACACCCGCCGCAGCGTGCTGGCCGCCATGCTGGCCCTGGGCTTCGCACCGGCCTTTGCGCAAGGCAGCGCCGCGCGGACGGCGATCGAGGTCTGGAAAGACCCGAATTGCGGCTGCTGCCAGGACTGGGTCACGCACCTCGAAGGCAGCGGCTTCACCGTCCAGGTCCATGAAGCGGGCAACGACGCGGCGCGCCAGCGCCTGGGCATCGACCGCAAGTTCGGCTCATGCCACACGGGCCTGGTCGGCGGCTACGCCATCGAGGGGCATGTGCCGGCGCCGGAAATCAGGCGGCTGCTGAAGGAGCGCCCGGTCGCGATAGGACTCGCGGTGCCGGGCATGCCGGTGGGCTCGCCCGGCATGGACGGCCCGGCCTACGGCGGCCGGAAGGACGCCTTCGACGTGCTGCTGCTCACCCGTGGCGGCGGGGCGAAGGTGTATCGGCACTACGGATAGGCAACGATGCTCGACCTCCTCGTCCACAACGCCACCCTGCCCGACGGCGCCACCGGCATGTCGGTGGCAGTGCGCGACGGCCGCATCGTCGAAGTCACCCGGGGCCTCCAGGCGCCGGCCCGCGAGGTCCTCGATGCCGGCGGCCTGCTGCTCAGCCCGCCCTTCGTCGACCCGCACTTCCACATGGACGCCACGCTGAGCTACGGCCTGCCGCGCGTCAACCAGAGCGGGACGCTGCTCGAAGGCATCGCGCTGTGGGGCGAACTCAAGCCGCTGCTCAAGGCCGAGGCCTTGATCGAGCGCGCGCTGGCCTACTGCGACTGGGCCGTGGCCAAGGGGCTGCTGGCGATCCGCAGCCATGTGGACACCAGCGACGCCAGCCTGTTGGCGGTCGACGCCCTGCTGGAAGTCAAGCGCCGGGTGGCGCCCTACCTCGACCTGCAGCTGGTGGCCTTCCCGCAGGATGGCGTGCTGCGTTCGCCCGGCGGCGTCGACAACCTGAAGCGCGCGCTCGACAAGGGCGTCGACGTGGTCGGCGGCATTCCGCACTTCGAACGCACGATGGCCGACGGCGCCGCCAGCGTGAAGCTGCTGTGCGAGATCGCCGCCGAGCGCGGCAAGCTGGTCGACATGCACTGCGACGAATCCGACGACCCGCTCTCGCGCCACATCGAGACCCTGGCCTTCGAGGCCCAGCGGCTCGGCCTCCAGGGCCGGGTCACGGGCTCGCACTGCACCTCGATGCATTCGATGGACAACTACTACGTCAGCAAGCTGCTGCCACTGATCGCCGAGAGCGGCGTCGCCGTGGTGTCGAACCCGCTGATCAACATCACGCTGCAGGGCCGCCACGACAGCTACCCCAAGCGCCGCGGCATGACCCGCGTGCCCGAGCTGATGGCCGCCGGCGTCAACGTCGCCTTCGGCCACGACTGCGTGATGGACCCCTGGTACGGCATGGGCTCGGGCGACATGCTGGAGGTCGCGCACATGGGCCTGCACGTGGCCCAGATGACCAGCCAGGCCGGCATCCGGCAGTGCTTCGATGCCGTGACCGTCAACGCCGCCCGGGTGATGCAGCTCGAAGGCCATGGGCTGGAGGCCGGCTGCCACGCCAGCTTCGTGCTGCTGCAGGCGCGCGATCCGGTCGAGGCGATCCGGCTGCGGGCGACCCGGCTCAAGGTCTACCGGCGTGGCCGGCTGCTGGCCGAGACGCCGGCGGCGACGGCGGCGCTGCATCTGGCCGGGCGGGCACCCGCCACCAGCTGGATGAACCCGCGCGCCTGATCCGCTTCAGGCTTTCAGTGCCACGCTGAAGCCGACCGTGGTCATGCCGTCGTGCGAGCGCGCGAACACCGTGCCGTTGTGCATCACCGCCACCGCCTTGACGATCGACAGCCCGAGCCCGTGGTTCTCGCCGCTGTTGCGGCGCGAGCTGTCGACGCGGTAGAAGCGATCGAACAGCCGCGGCAGCTGTTCGGGCGCGATCGGCGCGCTCGGGTTCGAGAAGCTGACCGCCGCCGAACGCTCGTCGCCACCGATCTGCACCAGCACGCGGCTGCCCGGGCGCGAATGCTGGATCGCGTTCTGCAGCAGGTTGGTCAGCGCGCGCCGGAACAGCGAGGTCTCGATCGGCGCCACCGCATCGCCCTCCACCTGCACCCACATGCCGGCCTCGTCGAGCAGCAGGTCGAGGAACTCCACCGTCTTGCCCACCTCCTGCGCGATCGACGAGGCCACCAGGTCGCGCGCGCGCACGCCCTGCTCGGCCCGCGCCAGGAACAGCATGTCGGCGACGATGGCGCGCAGCCGTTCGAGCTCTTCGAGGTTCGACTGCAGCACCTCGCGCAACTCGACCGCGTTGCGCTCGCGGGCCAGCGCCACCTGGGTCTGGCCGATCAGGTTGGCCAGCGGCGTGCGCAGTTCGTGCGCCACGTCGTCGCTGAAGGTGGCGAGCTGCCGGTAGGCGGCATCGAGCCGGTCCAGCGCGGCATTGAACGAGCGGCCGAGATCGGCCAGCTCCCTCGGCAGCGCCGGCAGCTGCAGCCGCCGCGCCCGGTCGTCCGGCCCGATGCGCTGGGCGTCGCCCGACAGCCGCTGCACCGGGCCGAGCCCGATGCGCGCGATCCAGTAGCCGAGCGCCGCCGCCAGCGCCGTGCCGGCCAAGGTCAGCAGCACCACCGCCGTCTCGAAGGTGCGCAGGGTGTGGCCGAAAGGCTCGGCATCCACGCCGGCGATGTAGCGCACCGCGGGCCGCCCCCCGTTGGCCGCCAGTTCCCCGCCGCGGATCCGCATCCGGGTCAGCCGGGGCGGCATGCCGACCGGCAGCTCGACGCTGTCGCGACCGGCTTCGATCGCGGCCGCCACCAGCGGCAGGTCTTCGCCGTATCGGAAGGCCGGGTCCTCGCTGACCAGCCACGAGCGGGTGCGCGGATCGGCGGCACCCAGCGTGTCGAGCTTGTCGCGGATGCGCTCGCCGAGGCCGGCGGCCCGGCCATGCTCGAGCATGTAGGCCATGTCTTCCAGCCGGCCGTCGATCTGGGCCTGCTGGTGGCGCGCCAGCTCGCCCGACAGCACCCGGTGCAGCGCGCCGCCCAGCAGCGCGAAGGCCACCAGCGCCGCGGCCGCGAACATCGCGGCCAGCCTGATCGCGATCGAGTTCCTCATTCCGGCTCCGGACCGCTGCGGTTCTCCAGCACGTAGCCCATGCCACGGATGGTGTGCAGCAGGCTCTTGCCGAAGGGTGCATCGATCTTGGCGCGCAGGCGCTTGATCGCCACTTCGACCACGTTGGTGTTGCTGTCGAAATTCATGTCCCAGACCAGCTCGGCGATCACCGTCTTCGACAGGATCTCGCCCTGTCGCCGCGCCAGCACCGCCAGCAGCGCGAACTCCTTGGCCGTCAGGTCGATGCGCTGCTCCTGGCGAATGGCCTTGCGGCTCAGCAGGTCGACCCGCAGGTCGCCGACCCGCAGCAGCGTGGTTTCCTGGCTGCGGCCGCGCCGCGTCAGCGCCTGCAGCCGGGCCAGCAGTTCGAGGAACGAGAAGGGCTTGACCAGGTAGTCGTCGGCGCCGTCCTGCAGCCCGCGCACCCTGTCGGCCACGCCGTCGCGGGCCGTCAGCATGATCACCGGCGTGTTCTTCACGCTGCGCAGCGACTTGAGCACCGTGAAGCCGTCCAGCCCAGGCAGCATCACGTCGAGCACGATCACGTCGAAGTCGTAGTGCAAGGCCAGGTGCTGGCCGTCGATGCCGTCGAAGGCGAGATCGACGGTGCAGCCCTGCTCGGTCAGCCCCTGGTACAGGTAGTCGGCCGTCTTGCGCTCGTCCTCGACGATCAGGACCTTCATTCGATCAGCACTCCCGCGGCCGGCGACAACCGGCGCTGCTGGCGCGCCGCCTTGCGCCGCACGTACCAGTGATGGGCACGGTCGAGGTACAGATAGATCACCGGCGTGGTGAACAGGGTCAGCATCTGCGACAGGATCAGCCCGCCGACCATCGCGTAGCCCAGCGGCCGGCGCAGCTCGGAGCCGGCGCCGTGGCCCAGCATCAGCGGCAGTCCGCTCAGCAGTGCGCACATGGTGGTCATCATGATCGGGCGGAAACGCAGGATGCAGGCCTCGAAGATCGCATCGCGCGGCGACATGCCGCGGTCGCGCTCGGCGTGCAGGGCGAAGTCCACGATCATGATGCCGTTCTTTTTCACGATCCCGATCAACAGGATGATGCCGATCAGTGCGATCACGCTGAGATCGTAACCGCCGGCCATCAGGATCAGCAATGCGCCCACGCCGGCCGACGGCAGGGTCGACAGGATGGTCAGCGGATGGATGTAGCTCTCGTAGAGCAGCCCCAGCACGATGTAGACCGAGATCAGCGCCGCCAGGATCAGGTAGGGCTGGGTGCGCAGCGAATCGCCGAAGGCCTGCGCCGTGCCCTGGAAGGTGCCGCTGAGGGTCGCCGGCACGCCCATCTGCGCCTGGGCCGCGTTGATCGCATCGACCGCCGGGCCCAGCGAGGTGCCCGGCTTCAGGTTGAAGGACACGGTCACCGCCGGGAACTGGCCCTGGTGGCTGATCGACAGGTAGCCGGTCTTGCTGGTGTCGAGCTTGACGAAGGTCGACAGCGGCACCTGCTGGCCGGTGATCGGCGACGTCAGGTAGAGGTGGTCGAACAGCGAGGGATCGCGCTGCAGTTCCGGCGTGACTTCCAGCACCACGTTGTAGCTGTTGAGCTGCGTGAAGTACTGCGCCACCTGGCGCTGGCCGATGGCGTCGTAGATGATGGCATCGACCATCGCCGGCGTGATGCCGTAGCTCGACGCCCGCTGGCGGTCGATCGTCACCTGGGCGGTCGGCGCGGCGTTCTGCTGGTCGGAGGTCACGTCGGTCAGCTGCGGCAGCTCGCGCAGCCGGGCCAGCACCTTCGGCGCCCAGGTGTTGAGCTCGTTCAGGTCGGTGTCGGTCAGCGTGTACTGGTACTGGGTGCGCGACGGCCGGCCGCCGACGCTGATGTCCTGCCCGGCCTGCATGAACAGCGTGATGCCCTGCACCGGTGCCAGCTTGGGCCGCAGCCTGCCGATCACCTCGTCCGCGCTGGCGGTGCGTCCTTCGTCCTTCGGCCGGAGGCCGATGAAGAAATTGCCCGAGTTGAAGGTGCTCGCGCCGGCCTGCATGCCGAAGCTCGTGACGTCGGGGTCCTGGCGGATGATGTCGGCGATCTTGAGCATCCGGTCGCGCATCGCGTTCGACGACGAATCCTGCGCGGCGTCGGCGCTGCCGAACAGGAACCCGGTGTCCTGCTGCGGAAAGAAGCCCTTGGGGATCACGACGAACAGCGCCACCGTCGCCGCCACCGTGGCGATGAAGCTCATCAAGGTGATGAAGGGATGGCGCAGCACCACGCCCAGCCCGCGCTTGTAGCCATCGAGCATGGCATCGAAGCCGCGTTCGAGCAGCAGGTAGAGCCGGCCGTGCTTCTCGGTCGGCACGTGCGGCTTCAGGAAGCGCGCGCAGAGCATCGGCGTCAAGGTCAGCGAGATCAGCACCGACACCACGATGGTCAGCGTCACCGTGACCGCGAACTCGCGGAACAGCCGCCCGACGATGCCGCCCATCAGCAGCAGCGGGATGAACACCGCCACCAGCGAGACCGAGATCGAGATGATCGTGAAGCCGATCTCGCCGGCGCCCTGCAGCGCCGCTTCCATCGGCGCCATGCCGTCCTCGATGTGGCGGTAGATGTTCTCGAGCATCACGATCGCGTCGTCGACCACGAAGCCGACCGCGATCGTCAGCGCCATCAGCGACAGGTTGTCCAGGCTGTAGCCGACGACATACATCACGGCCGCCGTGCCGAGCAGCGCCAGCGGCACGGTCACGCTCGGGATCAGCGTCACCGTGACGTTGCGCAGGAAGACGAAGATCACCGCCACCACCAGCGCGATCGACAGCAGCAGAGTGAATTCGACGTCCTTCACCGAGGCCCGGATGGTCTGCGTGCGGTCGACCAGCGTGTTGACGCTGATGCTGGGCGGAATCGCCGCCTTCAGTTTCGGCATCGCCGCCTGGATGCGGTCGACCGTCTCGATCACGTTGGCACCCGGCGACTTGGTGATCGCCAGCATGATGGCGCGTCCGTTGGCGATGTCGTTGCCCTCGGCGGCCGCCGGTCCGGCGAAGCCCCAGGCCGCCACCTTGCTGTTCTCCGGCCCGTCGACCGCGACGCCGATGTCGCGCACCCGGATCGGCGCCCCGTTGCGCCAGGCCAGCACCATGTCGTTCCAGGGCGCGGCCTTGAGCAGCTGGTCGTTGGTATAGACGTTGAAGGCCTGGCGCTCGCCGTCGATGGTGCCGGTCGGCGCGCTGACGGTGGTGGCGGCGATCACGCCGCGCACGTCCTCCAGGCTCATGCCGACCGCCTTGATCTTGGCCGGATCGACCTGGATGCGCACCGACGGCTTCTGGACGCCGAAGATGTTGACCAGCCCGACGCCCGAGATGCGCGAGATCTGCTGTGCCAGCACGTTGTCGGCATAGTCGTTGACCTGCACCAGCGGCAGCACCTTGGACTGCACGCCGAGGATCAGCACCGGCGAATCGGCCGGGTTGATCTTGCGAAAGCTCGGCGGGCTCGGCAGGTTGTTGGGCAGCTGCCCCTGCGCCGCATTGATCGCGGTCTGCACGTCGAGCGCGGCACCGTCGATGTTGCGGTCGAGGTCGAACTGCAAGGTGATCTGGGTCAGGCCGAGCGAACTGCTGGACGTCATCTGCGACAGCCCGGCGATCAGCGAGAACTGGCGTTCCAGCGGCTGGGCCACGTTGGCCGCCATGGTCTCAGGGCTGGCGCCGGGCAGGCGGCCCGTCACCTGCAGCGTCGGGAAGTCGACCTGCGGCAGCGGCGCCACCGGCAGCAGCGGCCAGGCGACCAGCCCGATCAGCAGCACGGCCGCGGCCAGCAGCGAGGTGCCGATCGGGCGCTTGATGAAGGCGGCCGAGATGTTCAAGGCTTGGCTCCCGCAGAGGCGACCGGCACGACGGCGGCCTTCTCGACGATCCGTGCGCCGGGCGTCAGGCGGTACTGGCCGTCCAGCACCACCCGGTCGCCGGCCGCCAGGCCGGTCTCGATCACCGCCCGGCCCTTGACCGTGTCGGCCACCGTCAGCGGCTGCGCCCGCACCTTGTCGTCGGGGCCGACCACGTAGGCGAAGAAGCCATCCTGGTTGCGCTGCACCACCACGGATGGCACCGTCAGCGCGTCGGCCCGCTCGCCGAGCACCACCCGGGCGTCGACCGACTGGCCCGGCCACAGCGCATGGCCGGCATTGGCGAACTGCGCCTTCAGCGAGATGGTGCCGGTGGCGGTGTCGATCTGGTTGTTCAGCAGCACCAGCCGGCCGGTGGCCAGCACGTCGCGGGTGTCGCGGTCGATGGCCTCGACCGCCAGCGGTTCGTGGCTGCCTTCGAGCGCCTTGTTGACCGCCTGGAAGCTGCTTTCGGGCAGGGTGAACTGGACCGCGATCGGATCGATCTGGTTGATCACCAGCAGGCCGTTGGTATCGGCCGCGTGGACGATGTTGCCCGGGTCGACCAGCCGGGCGCCGATCCGCCCGCTGATCGGCGCGATGATGGTGGTGAAGCCGAGCTGCACCTGGGCCAGGTGGATCTGCGCCTCGTCGCTCTTCAGGGAAGCCTGCAGCTGATTGACCAGCGCGCGCTGGGTGTCCAGCGTCTGCTGGGTGGTGGCGTCTTCCTTGATCAGCTCGCCGTAGCGTTGCAGGTCGGCGCGGGCGTTGGCCAGCGTGGCCTCGTCCTTGGCCTTCTGCGCCACCAGCTGTTCGAGCTGGGCCTGGAAGGTGCGCGGATCGATGCGCACCAGCACCTGCCCGGCCTTGACCTCCTGCCCTTCCTTGAATTCGACGCTGTCGAGCTGCCCGTCGACCCGCGTGCGCACCGTCACCGAAGCCACCGGCAGCACCGTGCCGACGCCGCTGCGCGCGATCGGCACCGTCTCGCTGGCGACCTGGACGGTGGTCGCCGGCACGCCCGCGGGCCCCGCGGCCACCGGCAGGGCTGGATGCCGCATCAGGCGCCAGGCGCCCACGGCGAGCAGCACGGCGACCAGCAGCCAGCCGGCATGAAGCAGCCAGCGCGGACGCCGGCGGGGAGCGGAAGAAGGACTGTCCATGAGGTTCACTCGGATTTCGAAGAGGGGGATGCGGCCGCCGGGCTGGCGTCGGCGCTGGCCTGCAGCTGGCTGGCGTTCCAGCCGCCGCCGAGCGCCTTGACCAGGGCCACCTGGGCCGCGAACTGCCGGCTCTGCAACTGCAGCGCGGTGCGCTCGTTGTTGAGCGCCAGCGTTTGCGATGTGATGACCGCCAGGTAGGTGGTCGTGCCGGCGCGGAACTGGCTCAGCGACACGCGTTCGGCGTTGCGCGCCGAGGCGACCGCGCCGTCCTGCACCTGGCGCTCCTGCGCCAGCACGTCGAGTGCGGCCAGGTTGTCTTCGACCTCCTGGAAGCCGGCCAGCACGGTCTGGCGATAGCTGGCCGACGCGGCATCGAAGGCCGCGCGCGCCTGCGCCACCTGCGCGCCGCGCTGGCCGCCGTCGAACAGGCTTTGCGCCACCGCCGCGCCCAGCGCCCAGACCTTGCCGGGCGCGGCGAACCAGTTGCCGAAGCCGGCGCCGGCGAAACCGCCCGCGGCGGTCAGCGACAGGTTCGGGTAGTAGGCGGCCTGTGCATAGCCGATGCCCGCATTGGCCGATGCCGCCCGGCGTTCGGCCCCTGCAATGTCGGGCCGGCGCTCGAGCAGTTCCGACGGCACGGCCATCGGCACCGCGGGCAGGCCGGGCAGGCTGTCGTCGGCCGCAATGGAGAACTGCGACGGCGTCTTGCCCAGCAGCACCGCGATCGCGTGCTCCAGCTGCCGGCGCGTCAGCTGGGTGTCGATGGCCAGCGCCTGCGTCGATTGCAGGGTGGTGTCGGCCAGGTCGACATCGGCCCGCGTCACCACGCCCGCTCGGTACTGGCTCTGGGTGATCTGCAGCGACTTGCGGTAGGCCTCGAGGGTCCGGTCGTAGAGCCGCTGCTGGGCGTCGGTCATGCGCAGCTGGAGGTAGTCGTTGGCCAGCGCGGCCTGCACCGCGAGCCGTGCCGCGGCCAGGTCGGCTTCGCTGGCCTGCGCGCTGTCCGCGGCGCCTTCGACCGCCCGCCGCACCCGACCCCAGAGGTCGGGCTCCCAGGCCGCCTGCAGCGACCAGGCGTGCGTGTTGCCCTGCACCGGCGCGCCGGTCGAGCTCAGGCTGCGCGCCCGCTGGCCCGAGACGTCCAGCCCGAGCGTCGGCGCCCAGCCCGCCTGCGCGTTCTGGACCAGCGCCTGGGCCTCGCGGTACTGGGCCTCGGCCAGCCGCAGGCTCTGGTTCGCGCCGTTCGCCTCCGCGATCAGCGCATCGAGGCGCGGGTCGCCGAAACCGGTCCACCAGGGATGGGCCGCATCGACGGTGCCGGGCGCCGCCGTCTTCCAGGCGCCGGTTTCCTTGAAAGCCGGCGCCGACACGCCTTCGGGCAATGAGGGCCGCCGGTAATCGGGCCCGACGGCGCAGCCTGCCAGGGATGCCGCCAGGGCCAGACACAGTATTCGCATGCCGCCCACTGTAGGCACCCGCCCGGGACGGCAAGCTGACGCAAGGATGACAATCCTGTCAGCTGGGCTCGCCCTCGAGCAGCCGCCACATGTGGCATTTCGACAGATAGCGGCCATCGACCGCGACGGCGAAGGGCTCGACACCGAACACCGCGAAGCCGCAGCGTTCGTAGAGCGACTGCGCCGCGGCGTTGCCTTCGGTCACGGTCAGCTGGACGAGCTTGACGCCTTCCCTGGCGGCCGCCACGTCCAGCAGGCCCTGCACCAGTTGCCGGCCATGGCCGCCCGCCCGGGCATCGGGCGCCACGTACATGCCGAAGAGATGCGCCTTGTGACGGGCCTTGGCGCGCGATTCGAATTCGAGCCCGGCGGCACCGGCCAGCCGGTCGCCATCGAAGGCACCGAGCACGACTTGGCCGGCCTGCGGCGCTGCGTCGAGCCGCGTTTCCCACCAGGCCAGCGGCAGGGCCGCGCGCTCCTCGGCGCTGGAGGTGAAGGCATCCGGATGGCGCGCATAGGCTTCGAGCATCAAGGCCCGGTAGGCGGCGGCATCGGCAGGCAGCAGTCGGCGCACGGTCATGGCGGTTCAGACCTCCGGGGCGATCGCCTCGGCGTACTCGTAGAGCGCGCCCAGGATGGCTTCGGCGCGCTCGTCCGCGGTCTCGGCCAGTGCATCGATCTCGGCGAACAGGGCATCGACGTTGCGCGCACCGCCCTCGCCTTCGAGCAGCCGCGCGGCCCGGTGCGCCTCCCAGCGCCCGGCCTCCTCTTCGCTCAGCGAATCGAGGAAATTGCGCGCCCGGTAGCGGAACACCAGCTCCTCCAGCCGCGGGTCGTCGAAGCCGGTTCGGGCGCGCGCGAGCTCGCCCGGCGACAGGCCGCGCAGCTGGTTCAGGCGGCGCCGGTCGCCGTTGCCGACGAAACCGCCGTAGAGATCCTCGTCGACATCCGGCGCGCCCTCGCGCGGCCGCTCGTAGACCTGCGGCCAGATCGCGCTCATGTCGGGCAGCGCGGCCGCGAGCGCGGCGTTCTTCAGTGCCGCCTCGATGTCGATGCCCCAGCGCGCCGCCATCGCCGGCGCCAGCGTCTTGAGGTTGCCGACCACCATCGGCGACTTGTTCAGGTGGATACCCTTGAGCGGCAGGCGGCGCACGCCCTCGGGCAGGTCGGCGCTGCGCGTGAACAGGCGCAGGCGCAGGTTCTCGACGTCGAGGTCGCGCAGCTCGCTCGGGTCGTGGGCCAGGTCCCAGGCCAGCAATTCGTTCTTGTTGGTCGGATGGCTGGCCAGCGGCCACATCACGGCCAGGCAGCCGCGCTCGGCCGGAAACATGCCCGAGACGTGAAGGAAGGGCCGCGCGCTTTCGCGCGTCGCCGGCAGGCCGAGCTCGGCCGCCACCCGGTCCTTGCGGTGCAGCCCAAACGCGAAGTCGAACAGCCGGGGCTGCTTGTCGCGGATCAGCCGGGCCAGCGCGATGGTGGCGCGCACGTCCGACAGCGCATCGTGCGCCGCCTCGTGCAGCAGCCCGTTGGCGCGCGCCAGGTCCTCGAGCTTGAAGCTCTGGCTGCCGTCCGCCTTGGTCGGCCAGACGATGCCGTCGGGGCGCAGGGCATAGGTCAGCCGCACCACGTCGAGCAGGTCCCAGCGGCCGCAGTCGTTCTGCCACTCGCGGGCATAGGGATCGATCAGGTTGCGCCAGAACATGAAGCGCGTCACCTCGTCGTCGAAGCGGATCGTGTTGTAGCCGACGCCGATGGTGCCGGGCTGCGAGAAGGCCTGCTCGATCCGGGCCGCGAACTCGTGCTCGGGAATGCCGAGTTCCAGGCACTGCTGGGGCGTGATGCCGGTGATCAGGCAGGCCTCGGGACTGGGCAGGTAGTCGGGCGCGGGCTGGCAATAGACCATCAGCGGCTCGCCGACCTCGTTGAGCTCGGCGTCGGTGCGGATGGCCGCAAACTGCGACGGCCGGTCGCGGCGCGGCACCGCGCCGAAGGTTTCGTAGTCGTGCCAGAGAAAGGTGTGTGAAGGCATGTTCAAAGCAAAGGAGAAAACAGGCGGGCGGTGGCGTCGGCCAGGCGGCGCAGGAACTTCTGGCGCCGGTTGGCCCGGATCGGCGACGCGCTTCGGAGGTCGGTCTCGAACTGCGCCACCAGGGGCTCGGCCAGCGTCGTCCCGTAGATCACGGCCATCACTTCGAAATTGAGCCTGAAGCTGCGATTGTCGAAATTGGCCGTGCCGATCATCGCGCAGTGGTCGTCCACCACCAGCGTCTTGGAGTGCAGCATGCGCGCCTTGTACTCCCAGACCTTGACGCCGGCGGCGATCAGCTCGTCGTAGTAGGAGCGGGCCGCCGCGCTCACGACCAGCGAATCGCTGCGCCGCGGCACCAGCAGCCGGACGTCGACGCCGCGCAGCGCGGCGCTGGTCAGCGCCATCAGGGCCGGCTCGCCGGGCACGAAGTAAGGCGTGGTGAGCCAGGCGCGCCGCTCCGAGGAATGGATCGCCGCGAGATGCATGCGGTGGATCGCCTCGAGCGGGCTGTCGGGCCCGCTGGTGACGATCTGCACCGGGATTTCGCCGGCCGCCTCGCCCAGCGGCAGGTCCGGCAGCAGCAGCGGCAGCGCGTTGTCGATCTGGCGCGGGTCCTCGCCGGTCGCGTAGGTCCAGTCTTCGAGAAAGGTGGTCTGCAGCCAGCGCACTGCGCTGCCCTCGATGCGCAGGTGGACGTCGTGGTACGCATCGGCCCGGGTCCGGGCGTCCTCGGCGTCGGTGATGTTGACGCCGCCCGTGAAGCCCACCCGGCCGTCGCAGACCACGATCTTGCGGTGGGTCCGGTAGTTGGTCACCGGCCGCAGCCGCCGGCCGATGCGGGTCTCGTGGAACAGCGCGACATGGACACCGGCCGCCTGCATCGGCGCCATGAACTTGCGCCCGACCCGCTGGGAGCCGAGCGCATCGAGCAGCAGCCGCACCCTGACGCCGGCCCGGGCGCGCTCGATGAGCAGGTCGCGCAGGGCCGTGCCGATCCGGTCGGGCTCGAAGATGTAGTACTCGAGATGGACGTGGTCTCGGGCCGCGCGGATGGCGTCGAAGATCGCATCGAAGGTGGTCGCGCCGCCCGACAGCAGCCGGGCCGAGGTGGCGCTCGACACCGGCAGCCCGCAAGCCGCCATCCCGAGCGCGGCCATCTGGCGCAAGGCTGGCGGCGCGTGCGCCCTCGCCTCGCGCAGCATCACCACGTCGGCGGGTGCCAGCACGCTGGCCCGGCTGCGAAGCCGCTTGAGGCGCTGCTTCTTGAGCCGCTGCGGGCCCAGGAAGTAATAGATGAGAAAGCCCGCGAAAGGCAGCAGCGCCAGCGAGAGGATCCAGCTCATGGTCGAGACCGGTGCACGCTTCTGCATCACGATCCAGACCGAAAGCACTGCGATGTAGCCGCTCCATGCCAGGGAGAGGCCGGTCTTCCATTCCTGGCTGAGCTCGGGGACGATCAAGTTGAGAAATCTCGAGGTGAAACGAAAAAGGCCGGCAGCAATGCTACCGGCCTTCCGATCGGATGCTTCCGCCGCAGGGGGCGGAAGGCGCTCAACCCGTCGCCGCTTCTTCGGCCTCGGGCTTGGCCCGGCCTTCCTTCTTCGGCAGCGGCTGGATGTCGAGCTGCACTTCTTCCTTGTCGTCGAGGTCGACGGTCAGGCGACCGCCTTCCTGCAGGCGACCGAAGAGCAGTTCGTCGGCCAGGGCGCGACGGATCGTGTCCTGGATCAGGCGCTGCATCGGCCGCGCGCCCATCAGCGGATCGAAGCCCTTCTTCGCCAGGTGCTTGCGCAGGGCGTCGGTGAAGGTCACGTCGACCTTCTTCTCGGCCAGCTGCGTCTCCAGCTGCAGCAGGAACTTGTCCACCACGCGCAGGATGATCTGCTCGTCGAGCGCCTTGAAGCTCACGGTCGCATCGAGGCGGTTGCGGAACTCCGGCGTGAACAGGCGCTTGATGTCGGCCATCTCGTCGCCCGCCTGGCGCGGGTTGGTGAAGCCGATGGTCGCCTTGTTCATGGTCTCGGCACCCGCGTTGGTGGTCATCACGATGATCACGTTGCGGAAGTCGGCCTTGCGTCCGTTGTTGTCCGTCAGGGTGCCGTGGTCCATGACCTGCAGCAGCACGTTGAAGATGTCCGGGTGCGCCTTCTCGATCTCGTCGAGCAGCAGCACCGCGTGCGGCTTCTTCGTGATGGCTTCGGTCAGCAGGCCGCCCTGGTCGAACCCGACATAGCCCGGAGGCGCGCCGATCAGCCGGCTCACTGCATGGCGCTCCATGTACTCCGACATGTCGAAGCGGATCAGCTCGATGCCCATGATGTAGGCCAGCTGCTTGGCCGCCTCGGTCTTGCCGACGCCCGTGGGGCCGCTGAACAGGAAGGAGCCGATCGGCTTGTCTTCCCGGCCCAGGCCCGAACGCGCCATCTTGACCGCGGAGGCCAGCACTTCGAGCGCCTTGTCCTGGCCGAACACCACGCTCTTCAGGTCGCGCTCGATGGTCTGCAGCTTGCCGCGGTCGTCGTTCGAGACGTTGGCCGGGGGAATGCGCGCGATCTTGGCGACGATTTCCTCGACCTCGGTCTTGCTGATGGTCTTCTTGCGCTTGTTGGCGGGCAGGATGCGCTGGGCAGCACCGGCTTCATCGATGACGTCGATCGCCTTGTCGGGCAGGTGACGGTCGTTGATGTACTTGGCGCTCAGCTCGGCCGCGGCCTGCAGTGCGGCCACGCCGTACTTCACGCCATGGTGTTCCTCGAAGCGCGACTTCAGGCCCTTGAGGATGTCGACCGTTTCCTGCACCGTCGGCTCGACCACGTCGACCTTCTGGAAGCGCCGCGACAGGGCCGCATCCTTCTCGAAGATGCCGCGGTATTCGGTGAAGGTGGTCGCGCCGATGCACTTGAGCTGGCCGCTGGAGAGCGCCGGCTTGAGCAGGTTGGACGCGTCGAGCGTGCCGCCCGAGGCCGCGCCGGCGCCGATCAGCGTGTGGATCTCGTCGATGAACAGGATCGCGTTCGGCTTGTCCTTGAGCGACTTGAGCACGCCCTTCAGGCGCTGCTCGAAGTCGCCGCGGTACTTGGTGCCGGCCAGCAGCGCGCCCATGTCGAGCGAGTACACGTTCGACTCGGCCAGGATCTCCGGCACGTCGTTCTGGGTGATGCGCCAGGCCAGGCCCTCGGCGATCGCGGTCTTGCCGACGCCGGCCTCGCCGACCAGCAGCGGGTTGTTCTTGCGCCGGCGGCACAGGATCTGGATCACGCGCTCGACCTCGTACTCGCGGCCGATCAGCGGATCGATCTTGCCGTCCTTGGCCAGCTGGTTCAGGTTCTGCGTGAACTGCTCGAGCGGAGACGACTTCTCGTTCTTCTCGCCGCCGCCCTCTTCGCTTTCGCCCGAGGAGGCGTCGCTGCTGCCCTTGGCGGCTTCAGGCGGATCGCTCTTCTTGATGCCGTGGGCGATGAAGTTCACGACGTCGAGGCGCGTCACGCCCTGCTGGTGCAGGTAGTACACGGCATGCGAATCCTTCTCGCCGAAGATCGCGACCAGCACGTTGGCGCCGGTGACTTCCTTCTTGCCGTTGCCGGTGGACTGCACATGCATGATGGCGCGCTGGATGACGCGCTGGAAACCCAGCGTCGGCTGGGTGTCGACATCGTCGGTACCCGCCACCTGGGGCGTGTTGTCCTTGATGAAGTTGGTGAGCGACGCCCGCAGGTCGTCGACGTTGGCCGAGCAGGCGCGCAGAACCTCTGCGGCGCTCGGGTTGTCCAGCAAAGCGAGCAGCAGGTGCTCCACCGTGATGAACTCGTGGCGCTGCTGCCTGGCTTCTACAAAAGCCATGTGCAGGCTGACTTCCAGTTCCTGGGCAATCATGTGATTTCCTTTTGCCTTGCTGTAAATAATTTCTCAGATGGGTTGGAGCGCGCGCAATTCAACAGGTTCATTCGACCGGTTCGCTCACGCACTGCAACGGATGCCCGGCCTGGTGGGCCGCTTCCATCACCTGATTGACCTTGGTGGCCGCCATGTCGCGGGAGTAAACGCCGCAGACGCCCCGGCCATCGAGATGGATCTTGAGCATGATCTGGGTCGCGGTTTCGCGGTCCTTGCTGAAGAACTCCTGGATCACGACGATCACGAATTCCATCGGCGTGTAGTCGTCGTTCAGCATCACGACCTGGAACATCTGGGGCGGCGCGGTCTTTTGCGGTCGCCGCTCGAGCACGACCGCGTCGCCATCGTCCCGCCTCGGCTTGGCAGCCGGCGGCGTCTTGGGGGTCGAAGGGATTCTGGTAGCCATGAAATTCATTTTATAGAGCCGCCGCGGGTTGCACTCGACGATGTGGCACAACTGGTGGCGGCTTTGTGACATTCAAGGCGAATGCGGCCGGATCAGCAGGCTCACGCCCATGCAAGCAGCATGCCCCGAAGGTGCGGAGGCTGCTGCTCCTGGGGTTTTTCCGGCCCATGAAAAAAGCCCCGGCACCTGGGGTCCCGGGGCTGCGTGGGCGGGCGTCGGTCCGGACGCCGCCGCCATCTTTACATGTTGTCGATCATCACCTGCCCGAAGCCCGAGCAGCTGACCTGGGTGGCGCCCTCCATGAGGCGGGCGAAGTCGTAGGTGACCTTCTTGCTGGCGATCGACTTTTCCATCGAACTGATGACCAGGTCGGCCGCCTCGGTCCAGCCCATGTGGCGCAGCATCATTTCGGCCGAGAGGATCTCGGAGCCCGGGTTCACGTAGTCCTTGCCGGCGTATTTCGGGGCGGTGCCGTGGGTGGCCTCGAACATCGCGACCGTGTCGCTGAGGTTGGCGCCGGGGGCGATCCCGATGCCGCCGACCTGCGCCGCCAGGGCGTCGGAAATGTAGTCGCCGTTCAGGTTCAGGGTCGCGATCACGCTGTATTCGGCCGGCCGCAGCAAAATCTGTTGCAGGAAAGCATCAGCGATCGAATCTTTCACGGTTATTTCTTTGCCCGATTTCGGGCTCTTGAAGCGCATCCAGGGACCGCCGTCGATCAGTTCGGCGCCGAATTCCTTGGCCGCCAGACCGTAGGCCCAGTCGCGGAAACTGCCCTCGGTGAACTTCATGATGTTGCCCTTGTGGACGATCGTGACGCTCGGCTTGTCGTTGTCGATCGCGTACTGGATCGCCTTGCGGACCAGCCGCTCCGTGCCTTCGCGAGACACCGGCTTGATGCCGATCCCGGAAGTGTCCGGGAAGCGGATCTTCTTGACCCCGAACTCCTCCTGCAGGAACTTGATCAGCCGCTTGGCCTTGTCGCTCTCGGCCTCGAATTCGATGCCGGCATAGATGTCCTCGGAGTTCTCCCGGAAGATCACCATGTGGGTCTTCTGGGGCTCCTTCACGGGGCTGGGAACGCCCTCGAAATACTGGATCGGCCGCAGGCAAACGTACAGATCCAGCTCCTGGCGCAGCGCCACGTTGAGCGAGCGGATGCCGCCGCCCACCGGGGTCGTCAGCGGGCCCTTGATCGAGACCACGTAGTCGCGAACGGCGTGCAGGGTTTCCTCGGGGAGCCAGACGTCGGGGCCGTAGATCCGGGTCGCTTTTTCGCCGGCGTAGACCTCCATCCACTGGATCTTGCGCTTGCCGCCGTAGGCCTTGGCGACCGCCGCATCGACCACCTTCAACATGACCGGCGTGATGTCCAGTCCGGTGCCGTCGCCCTCGATGAAGGGAATGATCGGCTGGTCCGGCACCTGGAGCGAGTTGTCGGCGTTGACCGTGACCTTCTGGCCCTCGGTCGGGACTTTGATGTGCTGGTACCTGGACATGGGGACGAGGACTCCGGGTGTGGAAGGACGGGAAGACAATGAGTTTGCAATCGCCTGAATACCCTTAGAATTTTAGACGCAACCGGAGGAGCCCGAAGGATGTGTCAACCACCGCCGGCCCGGCTCCGTTGTTGGCAGACCTTCTGCTGGCCGGGAGGCGTTTTCAAACCATTTCCATTGAGGAATCCGTAATGAGCAAAGTTCTCGCAGTCATGATGGCCGGCCTGTTCGCAGCTGGTGCCTATGCGCAAAATCCGGCCGGCACCTCGTCGGAACAACAGCCGATCACGAACTCCAAGCCGCAGCAGCGCGCCGTCGAGCGCCGTGCCGCGAAGCCGCAAGGCGAAGTGCGTCCTCAAGGTGGCGATACCCCCAAGACCGCTGAAGGCAGCGGCGGCCTGGCCCCGAGCAAGGCAGCAACCGCTGGCCAGGCTCGCGCCGAAACCCGCAGCGACCGTCGCCGCAACAAGGACGGCAGCGTTCGCAAGCTGAACCCGCAAGGCGGCACGCCGCAGTAATCGGATTCGTCCGGCTATTGAGAAAAAGCGCTCCCCCGGAGCGCTTTTTTTCGTCCCGAGGAAGCGACCCTGTCCTTATCGGTCAGGCAATGCTGGCCAATAGGAGGTAAGCTTTGCGTCCAATCGATCATGCCCGCCTCCGCGGGCATTCTTGTTTGCGTTGCCGTCCCCGAAAGTCGACCATGTTCTTGCGTTTTTTCAGTCTTCTCGCGCTGTCTGTTTCATTGACGGCTATTTCCCATGCCCAGCAGCCCCAAAGCCAATTGCCGCGCACGCGCATATCGGCCGGCATGTACCAGATCGACGCCCAGGTGGCGCAGTCGCCCCGGGAACGCGAGATCGGCCTGATGTTCCGCAAGGAAATGCCGCCGACCGAGGGCATGGTGTTCGTCTTCGAACAGCCCGCCACGCAGTGCTTCTGGATGAGAAACACGCTGCTGCCCCTGACGGCCGCCTTCGTCGCCGACGACGGCCGCATCGTGAACCTGGTCGACATGCAGCCGATGACCGAGGATTCGCACTGCTCGAAAGAGCCGGTGCGCTTCGTTCTGGAGATGAACCAGGGCTGGTTCGCGCACAAGAACATCAAGGCCGGCAGCAAGCTCGGCGGCGAGTTGTTCGCCGGCCGGCGCTGAGGCCGCGGCCGGCCCCATGAAAAAAGCCGACCCAGGGGTCGGCTTTTCTCGCGTCGGCGCAGAACCGGATCAGCCGAAGTTCTTGGCCACGAAGTCCCAGTTCACGAGCTTCGCGAGGAAGGTCTCGACGAACTTGGGGCGCAGGTTGCGGTAGTCGATGTAGTAGGCGTGCTCCCAGACGTCGACCGTCAGCAGCGCCTTGTCGGCGGTGGTCAGCGGCGTGCCGGCGGCACCGGTGTTGACGATGTCGACCGAACCGTCGGCCTTCTTCACGAGCCAGGTCCAGCCGGAGCCGAAGTTGCCCACGGCCGACTTCACGAAGGCTTCCTTGAACGCCGCGTAGCTGCCCCACTTGGCGTCGATCGCCTTGGCGAGCGCACCGGTCGGTTCGCCGCCGCCGGCGGGCTTCATGCAGTTCCAGAAGAAAGTGTGGTTCCAGATCTGGGCCGCGTTGTTGTAGATCCCGCCGCTGGACTTCTTGACGATTTCCTCGAGCGTCATGCTCTCGAATTCGGTGCCCTTCTGCAGGTTGTTCAGGTTCACGACGTAAGCGTTGTGGTGCTTGCCGTAGTGGTATTCCATCGTTTCCTTCGAATACTCGGGCGCCAGGGCGTCGAGCGGATACGGCAGGGGAGGAAGAACGTGTTCCATGTTTTTTTCTCGCGGGTTGGTTGAAGGGATCGGAGATTCTAGGAAGGATTCGGGCAAGGGGCGTCGGACGCTGCCGCGATGTCCCCGATGCACGCCCTATTGCATCACTTTCAGGGCCACCGTGCCGTCGGCAAGCCGCGCCGTCACATGGTCGTCGGGCGCCAGATCGGCCGCGTGCATGACCGCCCGGCCCTCCTCATCGGTCAGCCAGGCGTAGCCGCGCTGCAGCACCAGCGCCGGGTCGAGCAGTTGCAGGCGCAGCGCCGCGCGATCGAGCCGCTCGTGGTGGCGCGTCAGCGTGGCGCGCAATCCGAGCGGCCCCCTCGCCGCCAGGGCCTGCTGGGCCTGCGCGAAGCGCCCGGTCCGCGCCAGCACCGCATAGTGCAGCCGCTGCGCCTGGTGCGCCAGACCCAGGCGCTGGCGGGCCGCCAGCGCCGACGGGCGCCCGAGCCGGGCGGTGGCCTGGTCCAGGCGCTGGCTCAGCAGGTCGACCCGCGTCGCGACGGCGTCGCGCAGGCGCTCCTCGATCAGCTCCAGTGCGCCCAGCCACAGCTCGCGCGGCGCGGCGACCAGTTCGGCGGCGGCGGTCGGGGTGGGTGCGCGCAGGTCGGCGCAGAAGTCGGCGATCGTGAAGTCGGTCTCATGGCCGACGCCGCTGACCACGGGCACCGGGCTCTGCACGATGGCGCGGGCCAGGGCCTCGTCGTTGAAGGCCCACAAGTCCTCGATCGAGCCGCCGCCGCGCACCAGCAGGATGACGTCGACCTTCGGTTCCAGCGCGTAGAGGCCCTGCAGCGAGCGCACCAGCTCGGCCGGCGCGCCGGGCCCCTGCACCGCCGCCGGCGCCAGCACCACCGGGATGTGCGGCACGCGCCGGCGCAGCGCGGTGACGACGTCGTGCAGCGCCGCGGCGCCGAGCGAGGTCACCAGGCCGATCGCCCGGGGCAGCGTCGGCAGCGCCCGCTTGCGGGCCGGATCGAACAGGCCCTCGGCCTCCAGCCGGGCCTTGCGCTGCATGAACTGCTCGAACAGGGCGCCCTGCCCGGCCCGGCGCAGGCTTTCGACCACCAGCTGCAGGTCGCCGCGCGGCTCGTAGACCGCGAGCCGGCCGCGCACCTCGACCTGGTCGCCGTCGCGCGGCGAGAAATCGAGCAGGCTCGCCGCGCGGCGGAACATGGCGCAGCGCAACTGGCCGGATTCGTCCTTCAGCGAGAAGTAGCAGTGGCCGCTGGCCGCGCGCGAAAAGCCCGAGATCTCGCCGCGCACGCTGACCGGGTTGAAGCGCGCATCGAGCGCGTCGGCGATCGCCCGGCACAAGGCGCCGACGGCCCAGACTCTGGCGCCGGACGAGGGCGGCTGCTCACGTTCCGCCATGGACCATCTCACTTTCGGCTAACGATTCGTCCACAAGCGCCCCGACGCGCCTGGGTCGGAGGCAGGAACGGCACCGCAGGCGCGGGTTGTCGTGCAAGCCCTTGATTTGATTACGAAAAGTGCTGCTCAAAATTCAGTCGATCCAAGGAGATGCCCGGCCCGTGCGGCTCCGGGCGAGTTGCCCTGCGTGTTAGTCACAAAGTTATCCACAGTTTCTGTGCGTCTTGGCCTACATGAAGAACTTGTCGTGACCCAGCGCCGCCTCGGTGGATAATCGCCGCGCATTTGCAGTCCACGGGCCGGAGGATTTTTTGTTTTCCATCATAGTTGCTGCGGGTTGGCCAATCTGGCCGCTGCTCGCTTGTTCGGTGATCGGGATGGCGCTCGTCATCGAACGTTTCACCAGTCTCAAGACCTCCAAGGTGCTTCCGCCCAAGCTGCTCGACGAAGCCATCACGGTCTCGCGCACCACGATTCCCGGTCCCGACGTGGTCACCAAGCTGGAAAAGAACTCCGGCCTCGGTGAAGTGCTCGCCGCCGGCTTCCGCGCCCTCAACACCAACCCGATGGCGACCGAGGACGACCTGCGTGTCTCGATGGAATCCGCCGGCCGCGTGGTGGCGCACCGGCTCGAGCGCTACCTGCCGGCGCTGGCCACCATCGCCTCGGCGGCGCCCCTGCTCGGCCTGCTCGGCACCGTGATCGGGATGATCGAGATCTTCGGCTCCCAGTCGCCGGCCAACGGCGCGGTCGGCTCGGGCAATCCGGCGCAGCTGGCGCACGGGATCTCGATCGCGCTCTACAACACGGCCTTCGGCCTGATCATCGCCATTCCTGCTTTGATCTTCTGGCGCTACTTCCGCAGCCGGGTCGACGAGTACCTGCTGAACCTCGAACTGGCCGGCGAGCGCTTCGCCCGCCACCTGGACACGCTGCGCCGATGAGGATGCACTTCCGCCACGGCTCGCGCGAAGAGCCCGAGATCAACCTGATCCCGTTCATCGACGTGCTGCTGGTCGTGCTGATCTTCCTGATGCTGTCGACCACCTACAGCAAGTTCACCGAGATGCAGCTGCGGCTGCCGGTGGCCGACGTCGAGGCCCAGCGCGACTACCCGAAGGAAGTCATCGTCGCGGTGTCGGCCGACGGCCGCTATTCGATCAACAGGACCGCGCTGCCGGACCGCAGCGTCGAGACCGTGACCGCCGCGCTGGCGGCGGCGGCCGGCGGCGCCAAGGACAACGTGGTGATCATCAGCGCCGACGCCAGCGCCGCCCATCAATCGGTCATCACCGTGATGGAAGCGGCACGCCGCGCCGGCCTGATGCAGATCACCTTCGCCACCCAGTCGGCCGCGCAGGCGGGGCGCTAGTTGCCGCAAGCCTGGCTGCAACGCGGCGCGCCGGCGCGCTTGTTGTGGCCGCTGTCGCTGCTGTACGGCGGCCTGGCCGCGCTGCGCCGCAGCCTCTACCGCCTGGGCCTGCTGCGCACCGAGCACGTCGGTGTGCCGGTGGTCGTGGTCGGCAACGTGATCGCCGGCGGCTCGGGCAAGACGCCGGTGGTGATGGCGGTGGTGCGGCACCTGGAGGCGCGCGGCCTGCGCACCGGCGTGGTGTCGCGCGGCTACGGCCGCAACACCCGCGATTGCCGGGAGGTGCACGACCACAGCGACCCGGCGGAGGTCGGCGACGAGCCGGCGCTGATCCGCCGCGCCACCGGCGCCCCGGTGTTCGTGGCCCGGCGCCGCATCGAGGCGGCCCGCGCCCTGCTCGCGCGCCACCCGGCCACCCAGGTCATCGTAAGCGACGACGGCCTGCAGCACCTCGCGCTGGGCCGCGACGTGGAGATCTGCGTGTTCGACGACCGCGGTGTCGGCAACGGCTGGCTGCTGCCGGCCGGGCTGCTGCGCGAGCCCTGGCCGCGGCGCTGCGACCTGGTCCTGCATACCGGCGACCGGCCGGCCTTTGCCGGCTTCCGGGCCCGCCGCACGCTCGCCGACCATGCGCTCCATAGCGACGGCACCCGCGTGCCGCTGGCCGCCCTGGCCGGACGGCCGCTGGTCGCGGTCGCGGCGATCGCCAAGCCCGAGGCCTTCTTCCAGATGCTGCGCGCGCGCGGGCTGGTCCTGGCACAGGGCATCGCCCTGCCCGACCACGACGATTTCAGCCACTGGCATCCGCCGGCGGACACCGGCCAGGTCCTGCTGTGTACCGAGAAAGACGCCGTCAAGCTGTGGCGCCGGAGCCCCGCCGCGCTGGCCGTGCCGCTGGTGTTCGAACCCGAGCCAGGCTTCTTCGCCGCACTCGACGCAAAGCTATCATCGAGCGATGGACACCAAGCTGCTTGAATTGCTCGTCTGCCCCGTCACCAAGGGGCCGCTGACCTGGAACCCCGAGAAGCAGGAACTGGCTTCGCGCAGCGCCCGCCTCGCCTACCCGGTGCGCGACGGCATCCCGGTGCTGCTGGAGACCGAGGCCCGCACCCTTTCCGACGAAGAGCTCGGCCTTTGACTTCGCGTACCGCATTCACGGTCCTGATCCCGGCCCGGCTGGCCTCGACCCGGCTGCCCGACAAGCCCTTGGCCGACATCGCCGGCGTGCCGATGGTGGTGCGGGTCGCCCGGCAGGCCGCGCTGTCGGGCGCCGCCAGCGTGGTGGTGGCGGCCGACGACGCGCGCATCGTCGACGCCTGCCGCGCCCATGGCGTGCGGGTGCTGCTCACGCGCACCGACCACGCGAGCGGCAGCGACCGGCTGGCCGAAGCCTGCACCCAGCTCGGCCTGGCCGACGACGCGATCGTCGTCAACGTCCAGGGCGACGAGCCGCTGATCGCGCCCGACCTGATCGACGCGGTGGCCGACACGCTGGCCGCCCATCCCGATGCCGCGATGAGCACCGCGGCGCACGCCATCGACGCGCTCGCGGACTTCCTCAATCCGAACGTGGTCAAGACCGTGCTCGACGCCCGCGGCCATGCGCTCTATTTCAGCCGCGCGCCGATCCCCTGGTGGCGCGACGGCTTCGCGGCCAGCGGCCCGACCTCGCTGCCGAGCGCGCCGGCGCCGCTGCGCCACATCGGCATCTACGGCTACCGGGCCGGTTTCGTGCGCGGCTTTCCCGGCCTGCCGCCGGCGCCGGTCGAAACCACCGAAGCCCTGGAGCAGATGCGCGCGCTCTGGCACGGCCACCGGATCGCGGTCCACGTCAGCGCCCACGCCCCCGGGCCCGGCATCGACACGCCCGAGGATCTGGCCCGGGTTCGCGCCCTCTTCGCGGCCTGACTTCGCCCGTGCGCGGCCGGCGGAACGGCCCGCACCCCATGCTATCCTCGAAGCAACTCCGCCTTTGCGCCGCGCCCCGTGCGCGTGCCATGGCGCGACAGAAATCGAAGAACCTTCCGAGGACACCATGAGACTGATTTTGTTGGGCGCCCCCGGGGCAGGAAAAGGCACGCAAGCGGCCTTCATTTGCCAGAAGTACGGCATCCCCCAGATCTCCACCGGCGACATGCTGCGCGCCGCCGTCAAGGCCGGCACGCCGCTCGGGCAGCAGGCCCAGGCCGTGATGGCCTCGGGTGCGCTGGTCAGCGACGACCTGATCATCAACCTGGTCCAGGAGCGGATCGCGCTGCCGGACTGCGCCCAGGGCTTCCTGTTCGACGGCTTCCCGCGCACCATTCCGCAGGCCGAGGCGATGCGCGCGGCCGGCGTCCGGCTCGACTACGTGCTCGAGATCGACGTGCCCTTCACCGACATCATCGAACGCATGAGCGGACGCCGCTCGCACCCGGCCTCGGGACGCACCTACCACCTGAAGTTCAATCCGCCGAAGACCGAGGGCAAGGACGACCTCACCGGCGAAGACCTGATCCAGCGCGAGGACGACAAGGAAGAGACCGTGCGCAAGCGCCTCGAGGTCTACAGCCAGCAGACGCGTCCGCTGGTCGACTACTACTCGAACTGGGCCCGGGTCGAGCCGGCCGCGGCGCCGAAGTACCGGGCGATCAGCGGCGTCGGCAGCGTCGACGACATCACGCAGCGCGCCCTGGCCGCCCTGGCCAGCTGATCAGGCCGGGCTGGAGCGCAGCCCGTAGGCCTTGCCGTCGACGAACAGGTACTCGACGCGCATCACGGCATCGCCCTTGTCTTCCTTGGTGCCGAAGCCGATGACCGAGACCGGGGTGCCGGGCTTGATCTCGCGCACCTGCCAGGCCTCCATGCGCGTGAGCGGCGCCAGTTCGAGTTCCCATTGACGGTCCTTGCGCCGCGGCAGCCCCGCCTTGGCGAGCAGGCCGGGCCCATCGACCGGCGCGCTCTGCGCCGGCAGCGCGCGCTTGGCCAGGTCGGCAGGCAAGCGGAGATCGGCGGGCACTTCGATGATCAGTTCGGCATGCGGGTTCTGCCAGCGCGAACTCAGCACCTTCCCTTCCAGGTAGAGCGGGCGGTCCTGGTCGAAACTGCTCCAGCCGTGGTGGGCCCAGGCGAAGGGCATGGCGCCCGGCAGGGTGACGGCGGCGAACATGAGGCTGCGACGTTTCATGCGGGAACTCCTTCGGGTTGCGTGACCTGCTCAATACGCGATCCAGCGGCCGCAGAACACGACCGCCAGCCAGATCGCAGTGGACGACAACATCTGTACCCGCGCCAGCAGGTCGAGTTTGGCCAGCGAGCGGCGGCCATGGAACCACAGCGCATTGGCGCCGGCCACCAGCAGCAGGCCCATCTTGACCAGGAACACCGGGTTCGCGAGCAACTCGGCCGGCTGGGTGGCGAACATCAGCGATCCGCTGGCCGCCGCCAGCGCGAAGCCGGACAGGGCGAGGGTCAGCGACAGCCTGGCCAGCCCCTGCACCGGCAGCGTGGCGGCACGGCCGAGGACCCGTGCCTCGAGCGCCACCAGGTTGCCGAGCAGCAAGGCGATGCCGACGATGTGCACCACCTCCAGGGCCGGGTAGGCCCAGGGGATCGTGCGCAGCAGGTCGAGCACGGGCTCAGGCGGCGGCGCCGCCCGCCAGCAGTTCCAGCATCAGGGCGATGCGCGCCTTGACGGGCGTCAGGGCGCCGGCGTCGCGCAGGCGCTGGCCGGGCTTCGGGAGGATCCGCCCCTCGACGCAGCGCGTCGCGCGCAGCACCGCGACGCCCTCGGCCTGGGCCCGCAGCGCCGCCGCCTCCAGCGCCTGGTGCAAGGTGCCGTTGCCGGTCGCGGCGAGCACGATGCCCTGCACCGGCTCGGCGCCGCCGCGGCGGCGCTCCTCGAGCAGCGCCTCGATCAGGCCGCCGCGCGCCTCGGCGTGGCTCAACAGGATCTCGACCCGCGGCCAGGCGGTCGTCGCGGCGATCCGATCGAAGGACGAAGTCGCCGCCGGGTCCGGACGCGGCCAATCCCTGAGCTGGCGGAGCGCGCCTTCCTCGACATAGGCCAGCGGCCCGGCATCGCCGGAATCGAAGGCGTCGAGGCGGTAGGTGTGGACCTTCTGCACCTCGAAGGCGCTGTGGACCGTGCCGGCGCACACCACGACCACGCCCCGCGCATCCGGTGCCGCGGCGACGGCGATCGCGTCACGCAGGTTCTGCGGCCCGTCGGGCGCCAGCGCGCTCGCCGGCCGCATCGCGCAGGTCAGGACCACCGGCTTCGAAGGCGCGAGCACGGACTGCAGGAAGAACGCGGTCTCTTCCAGCGTATCGGTGCCGTGGGTGATGACCAGGCCGGCGACGTCCGGCGAGGCCAGCCAGCGGGCGCAGCGCTGGGCCAGGGTGCGCCAGATCGCGAAGCTCATGTCCTTGCTGTCGACCTGCGCCACCTGCTCCGCCACGAGCCCGATGCCCGGCGGCGCGTCGATGCCGTGCAGCAGGTCGGCGACGCCGACCTCCCCGGCCGTGTAGCCGATGTTGTCGCCCGCCGCGCCGGCGCGGCCCGAGATGGTGCCGCCGGTGCCCAGCACCACCACGCGACGCACCGGGTCCACGGAGATCTGATCCATTGCTTGCCAACTTCTCGAAACTGGTTAAAAATACAGGTACTGGACGTTTAGCCAGTGCCTCCACAGGAGCCCACATGCAGTTCGCCGTCAAGCTTACAGCCCGCCAGCAGCAGATCCTCGATTTGATCCAGAGTGCCATCGCCCGCACCGGCGCGCCGCCCACCCGGGCCGAGATCGCCGCCGAGCTCGGCTTCAAGTCGGCCAACGCGGCCGAAGAGCACTTGCAGGCGCTGGCCCGCAAGGGCGTCATCGAGCTGGTCAGCGGCACGTCCCGCGGCATCCGGCTCAAGGGCGACGCCCTGCGCTCCCTCAACGAATCACGCAACAACCAGTTCTCGCTCTCGCTGCCCGGCATGGCGCAGCTGGCGCTGCCCCTGATCGGCCGCGTGGCGGCCGGTTCGCCCATCCTGGCCCAGGAACACGTCGACCAGACCTACTACGTCGAGAACACCCTCTTCCAGCGCCAGCCCGACTACCTGCTCAAGGTGCGCGGCATGTCCATGCGCGACGCCGGCATCATGGATGGCGACCTGCTGGCAGTCCAGTCCACCAAGGAAGCCCGCAACGGGCAGATCGTGGTGGCCCGCCTCGGCGACGAGGTCACGGTCAAGCGTCTCAAGCGCAACAAGCAGGTCATCGAGCTGCATGCCGAGAACCCCGACTACCCCACCATCGTGGTCCAGCCTGGCGAGCCCTTCGAGATCGAAGGACTGGCGGTCGGCCTGATCCGCAACACGATGCTGATGTAGGCCCAGCTTCCATTCGCGCATGCGGTCCCGCGTGCGCACCCGGTCCGGCCGCGACAGGTGGCGGGCGTATGGCGAAGAGCCATCACCCTGTCCTGGCCGATGAAAGCAATCCTGCCTGTGTTCAACCTCTGACTTATCTGGAGTTCACATGGGAATCGCTCTCCTCAGCATCGCTGACTTTCTGACGCCGCTGCAATCGCTGGCCGACCGCTGGATGCCCCGGCGCCGCTCGAGCCGGGCGATGTCGTCGGGTCTGCGCTACGTCGGCATCCGCCCGAGCTGCCCGCTGCGCCAAGGCGCCGCCGGTCCGGTCGCCGCCGCGGGGGCCGCGGCGCGCCCGCTGCGCGTCGTCCGCATGGTCGACGCCCAGCAGCCAGGCCGCGCCGCCGGCCGCATGGTGATCTCGGGGCGGATGGCCGATGTCTGCGCCGAACTCGACCGGCTGGTCGCGCTGGAGGCCGCCCAGACGCTGCCGCAGGTCGCCCACCTGCACTGAACGACACAAAGTCGTCCGGCTGGCCCAGCATGCCGTTCGTGCAAGGCACAATGGCATGCCATGAACATTGTGATCCTCGACGACTATCAGGATGCCGTGCGCAAGCTCAACTGCGCCGCCAAGCTCGACGCCTACGCGGCCAAGGTCTACACGAACACGGTCAAGGGCATCGGCCAGCTGTCGGTCCGGCTCAAGGACGCCGACGTGATCGTGCTGATCCGCGAGCGCACCCAGATCACCAGGCAGTTGATCGAGAAGCTGCCCAAGCTCAAGCTGATCTCGCAGACCGGCCGGGCCGGCGGGCATATCGACATCAACGCCTGTACCGAGCAGGGCATCGCCGTCGCCGAGGGGTCGGGCTCGCCGCTGGCGCCGGCCGAGCTCACCTGGGCGCTGATCATGGCCGCGATGCGGCGCCTGCCCCAGTACATCAGCAATCTCAAGCATGGCGCCTGGCAGCAGGCCGGCCTCAAGTCGGCGTCGATGCCGCCGAACTTCGGCCTCGGCTCGGTGCTCAAGGGCAAGACCCTGTGCATCTGGGGCTATGGGCGCATCGGCCAGCTGGTGGCGCGCTATGGCCAGGCCTTCGGCATGCAGGTCGTGATCTGGGGACGTGAGCAGAGCTGCGCCAAGGCGCGCTCCGACGGCTTCCAGGTGGCACCCAACCGCGAAGCCTTCTTCGCCGCCGCCGACGTGCTGTCGGTGCACCTGCGGCTGAGCGACGAGACGCGCGGCCTGGTGACGCTCGAAGACCTGTCGCGCATGAAGCCGACCGCGCTGTTCGTCAACACCTCGCGCGCCGAACTGGTCGAACAGGACGCCTTGCTGGCAGCCCTGAACCGCGGCCGGCCCGGGCTGGCCGCCATCGACGTCTTCGAGAGCGAACCGCCGCTGCAGGGCCACGCGCTGCTGCGGCTCGAGAACTGCATCTGCACGCCGCACATCGGCTATGTCGAGCAGGACAGCTACGAGATGTATTTCGGCCAGGCTTTCGACAACGTCGTGAGCTTCATCAAGGGCAACCCGACCAACATCGTCAATCCTGGCGCACTGCAGGTCCGTCGTTGAGCCGGCCTGCGCTGCCGGCCACCTTGTGGGCCTTGCTGGCAGGCAATTTCGTGATCGGCACCGGCGTGATGGTGGTGCCGGGCACGCTCAACGAGCTGAGCCAGTCGCTGCAGGTCGGCGCGGCCGCCGCCGGCCAGCTGATCACCGCCGGTGCGATCGTCATGTGCCTCGGCGCCCCGCTGCTGGCAGCCTGGGTTGCCGGCTGGGATCGCCGCCGGCTGCTCGCCTTCACCATGCTCTGGTATGCCGCCGGCCACCTGCTGGCAACGCTGATGCCGAACTTCGGCAGCCTGCTGCTGGTGCGCATGCTGACGGTCGTCGCGCCGGCGGTCTTCACCGCGCAGGCCGCAGCCTGCGCCGGGCTGCTGGTGCCGGCCGAGCAGCGCGGCCGCGCCGTCACCTTCGTCTTCCTCGGCTGGTCGATGGCCTCGGTGCTGGGCCTGCCGATCGGCGCGCTGGTCGGCGGGCACTTCGGCTGGCGGGCGGCCTTCGGGGTGATTGCCGCGCTGTCGGTGGTGAGCGCGGCCTGGATCTGGCGCCAGCTGCCCACCGGCATCCGCCCCGCGGCGCTGTCGCGCGCGGCCTGGGGCAGCGTCCTCCGAAGCCCGCTGCTGATGGGCGTGGTCTGCGTCACGGCGCTGCAGGGCGCCGGCCAGTTCGTGCTGTTCAGCTACTTCGCGCCGATCGTGCGCGAGAGCCTGGGCGCCGATGCGACGCAGATGGGCCTGCTGTGGGGCTGGTTCGGCCTCTGCGGCCTGCTGGGCAACATGGCCGTGAGCCGCTACATCGACCGCCTCGGGGCGGCCCGCATGGTGCTGGTCACCACGGTGCTGATCGCGCTCAGCCTGCTGCTGTGGCCGCTGGCGGTCAGCTTCGCGACACTGGCGCTGATCCTGGTGCCCTGGGGCCTGGGTTGCTTCGCCACCAATTCGGCCCAGCAGGCGCGGCTGGTCTCGCTCTCGCCCGCGCTGGCGCCGGGCTCGGTGGCACTGAACAGTTCCGGCATCTATGTCGGCCAGGCGGTGGGCGCGGCGGCCGGAGGCTGGCTGCTGGCCCACGACGCCACCGCCTGGATGAACTGGGTCGGCCTGGTCACCGTGCTGCTGGCGATCGGGTTGAGCATGGCGGTCGACCGTGCGCAGCGCCGCGCGCCCGCCTTCAGCGCTTGATCGGTCGCGGGGCGATTTCCGCTTCGGTGCTCGGATCGAACAGTTCGAAGTCGATCACGTGCGGATCGTTCGAGGGCGTCGGCGCCTTGGCCGGCTCGATCGGACTGGGCATCGTCTCGTAGGCCGTCTTGTCGAAGGCGCCGAGGTCCATCTCCAGATCGGGCAGCACCGCCGGCCGAACGGTCGGGGCCGGCGCGGCCGGCGACAACTGCGCCTCCGGATCCATCACCGTT
This sequence comes from Variovorax davisae, assembly GCF_030316845.1. GTDB lineage: Bacteria > Pseudomonadota > Gammaproteobacteria > Burkholderiales > Burkholderiaceae_C > Variovorax > Variovorax davisae. Next base: position 672,566 of record NZ_JASZYS010000001.1, on the reverse strand, counting down.
TCATGCTGCATGCCTTGATCGATCGAGCCGTAGATGGAGGGCGGCAGCACCGGGCCTTCGGCGATCGCCGGCGGCGCCGGTTCGGTGTCCAGCGGGGCGGTCGCGGTCGGCGGGTCCTCGCGCACGAGGGTGTCGGCGAAGGCATGGGGCCCGTAGGCCGCGGGCGGCGCGCTGGCGGGATCGATGACTTCCTTGGCCACCGAATAGAGCAGCAGCAGCTCCTGGTAGGCCGCCAGGTCGAAGGCGCCATCGTCGTTGTGGCCGGGCTTGCGGAACACCAGCTCCTCGATCAGCGCCAGGGTCCCGGGCGCGGGCCACAGCGCCTCGATGCGCGCCAGCGCACCGCGGTAGTGCTCCAGGCCCTTGCCGGTGTCGGTGAAGTGGGCGAAGGACGGCACATCGGCATTGAAGACGCGTTCGAAGTCCTGGGCCAGCCGCGTGTAGTCGTCCTCGCGTTCGAGCGAATGGAAGATCCGCAGCAGATCGAGATAGGCCAGCGCACTGGTGCCGGGATTGGCGGCGATGTGCTCGCGCAGGACCGCGATCGCCTGGTCGTGCTGGCCCAGCGACAGGAAGAAATCGGATTGCTGCTGGACGTCGAACAGCTCTTCGGTGTTGACCGGCCGCACCGGGGTGCCTTCGGCCAGCTGGGCCGGGTGCGGCAGCGGCGCGTGCGGGCCGCTGTCGAGGTCGTCGTCGTCCGGCGCGAGCGGCGCGAACGGCGTCGGCCCGAAGGTCCTGGGGCCGACGCTGCGCCGGCTGCGGGGCGGCTCTGAGTCCAGGTCCATCTCGTCGTCGAGCAGGCCGCCGTGCGGGCGCGGCCGGCGCGGGTCGCCCACGCCCGGCGGCGCTTCTCTCCACCAGGCCGGAGCGCTCGCGCGGCGCGCCAGGCGCCACAGCATGAACATGCCGATCAAGGCCAGCAACAGCAGCGCCGCGAGGGCGTAGACCAGCGGATTGGCGTAGCGGCTTTCGCGCGCCTGGGCCAGTTCGCTGCGCATCTCGAGCAGGGTGCGCTGGTTCTGCGCGGCCTGCTCGCGCAATGCGGCCAGCGCGGCGTCCGTGTCCTTGGCGCGCTTGGCCTCGCGCTGCGCTTCTTCGGCGGCGGGATCGAGCGCATTCCAGAGCGCGGCAGCGGCCGCCCGGCGGACCGGGTCCGGCGCGTCGGGCAGGTTCAGTTCGGGCGTCGCCCTCAGGTTGCCGGCCCGCGCCGGCGCGGGCTCCAGCGCCTCCACCTGCAGTCGCGGCCGTCCGGCGCCGGCCTCGCGTGGCGCGGCTTCGGCGGCGGCGGGTGGCGACGGCGGCGGCGTGACGCGTGTGGCGGGGGCAGGCACCGCGGCTGCCGTGCGTCTGGCGGCGGCAGCGGCTTCGGCCGCGGGAGAGCGCCGCGGCCGCGGCGGCACATCCTCGGCGGCCGCCGGTGGGCGTGGCGGCGGCGGGTTGCTGCGGCGCGGGGCCGGCGGTGGGCTGGCGCCCTCCGACCCGGACACGCCGCCATCGCCCGCCGTGCTGCGGGGCACTGCCCGCGCCACCGGCCGCGGCAGCGGCGCGGACTCGGGGAACGGACGCATCGACGGCGCCGCCACTGCGGGCAAGGCGGCATCGACCGGCACATCGGCCAGCAGCACGTAGTGGCGCGTGGACTTCAGGTCGCAGCCGGCACGCACGTTCAGCGTGACCACCGGCTCCTCGATCGGCACGGTGGAGCGCACCCGCATGCGGGCGCCACCGGCGCCCTGCTCGAACGATACAGTCACGCGCCGGTCGGGCATCGGGCTGTCGCCCTGCAGCACGTCGGCCTCGAGGCAGAGCGACCCGCCCGCGTCGACGCCGTCGAGTGACAGCGGAATCGCCACGTCCATCGGCTTGCCGATCCAGACGGCTCCTTGGGGCCGACCGATCGTCAAGGCGTAAGAATCAAGGGCAAAGCCGACAATCAGCAGGCTCGCCGCGAGGCGTGGGAATTGCAAAATGGGCAGCAAATAGCAATCGAAAGTTGACACATTCTGACACGAGGGTCAGGACCGATGAACCACAGAGAGACAATTATCAAATGACCGTGAACTTTTCCAACGTCGGCGTCATCGGCGCCGGTGCCATGGGCCGAGGCATCGCCCAGATCGCGGCGCAAGCCGGAAGCCAGGTGCTGCTGCTCGACAGCTTCGAAGGCGCGGCGGCGCGCGGGCGCGAGGCCCTCCTCGCGCAGTGGCAGAAGCTACACGAAAAAGGCAAGCTCGACGCCGCCGGGCGCGACGCCCTGGCCGCCCGGGTGCAAGCCGCGGATTCGGTGCAAGCGCTGGCGGGCTGCGACCTGGTGATCGAGGCCGTCGTCGAGGACCTCGAAATCAAGCGCCAGCTGTTCCGCGAACTCGAGGCCGTGGTCTCGCCGTCGGCCACGCTGGTCACCAACACCTCGTCGCTGTCGGTCACGGCGATCGCGACCGCATTGAGGCAGCCGGGGCGGATGGCCGGCTTCCACTTCTTCAATCCGGTCCCGCTGATGAAGGTGGTCGAGGTCGTGGCCGGCTTCAAGACGGAGCCCGAGGTCTGCATCCGACTGGCCGGCTACGCGGCGCAGATGGGCCACAGCGCGGTCCAGGCCAAGGACACGCCGGGCTTCATCGTCAACCACGCCGGTCGCGGCTACGGCACCGAGGCGCTGCGCATCGCCGGCGAAGGCGTGGCCGACTTCGCGACCATCGACCGCATCCTCAAGGACCAGGCCGGCTTCAGGCTCGGCCCCTTCGAGCTGCTCGACCTGACCGGGCTCGACGTCTCCCACCCGGTGATGGAGTCAATCTACCGCCAGTACTACGAGGAGCCGCGCTACCGGCCGAGCCCGATCGCCGCGCAGCGGGTGGCCGCGGGGGCCCTGGGACGCAAGTCAGGCGCCGGCTTCTACCGCTATCCCGAAGGCAACCAGGAGCCGATGCCGGAGCCGCCGGTGCCGAAGGTCGACGCCCTGCCGCCAGTCTGGGTGTCGCCACGCGCGGCCCGGCGCCCCGAACTGCTGCGCCTGGTGCATGCACTGGGGGCACCACTGGAGAGTGGCGCCGCGCCCTCCGCCGCGGCGCTGATCCTGGTCGCGCCGCTCGGCTTCGACGTCACCACGGTGGCCGCGGTCGAACGCCTCGACGCCACCCGCACCGTGGGCATCGACCTCATGGTGGACGATGCCGCCACCAAGCGCCGCGTGCTGGCGACCAATCCGGCGACCCGGCGCGACATGCGCGACGCCGCCCACGCGTTGTTCGCGAGCGACGGCAAGGCCGTCAGCGTGATCCGCGACAGCGGCGGCTTCGTCACCCAGCGCGTGGTGGCGACCATCGTCAACATCGCGTCCGACATGTGCCAGCAGGGCGTCTGCTCGCCGGCCGACCTCGACCTGGCGGTGCGCCTCGGCCTGGGCTATCCGCAGGGCCCGCTGGCCATGGGTGACCTGTACGGCCCGACCAACATGCTCGAAGTCCTGTTCAACCTGCAGACCGTCTACGGCGATCCGCGCTACCGCCCGAGCCCCTGGCTGCGCCGCCGCGGCGCCCTTGGCCTCAGCCTCACCCACCCCGAAGAGTAACCAAGCAAGCCATGACCGCAGAACTGAAGAGCACCAGCGAGGGGGGCACGATGGTGCTGACCCTCTCCAATCCCTCGATGCGCAACGCACTGGGCCCCGAGATGTACGCCGCCGGTGTCGAGGCGCTGAACGGCGCCGAAAGCAGCCAGGAGATCAAGAGCGTCGTGATCGTCGGCGAAGGCAAGTGGTTCTGCGCCGGCGGCTCGCTGCAGCGCCTGTCGGCCAACCGCGACCGCGAGCCCTCGGTGCAGGCCGAGAGCATCGAGGCGCTCCATGCCTGGATCGACACGATCCGCACCTTTCCGAAGCCGGTCATCGCGGCGGTCGAGGGTGCGGCGGCCGGGGCCGGCTTTTCGCTGGCACTGGCCTGCGACTTCGTGGTGTCGGCGCGCGACGCGGTGTTCGCCGCCTCGTACAGCAACGTCGGCCTGTCGCCGGACGGCGGCCTGAGCTGGCACCTGGCGCGGGCGCTGCCGCGCCAACTGGCGAGCGAATGGCTGATGCAGGGCGAGCGGCTGGAACCGGCGCGGCTGCATGAGCTCGGGCTGGTCAACCAGCTGACCGAGAGCGGGCAGGCGCTGGCGGCCGCGTTGGCGCTGGCGGCCAAGCTCAATGCGCGGGCGCCGAACGCACTCGCCAGCATCAAGGAGCTGCTCAGCGACTCCCGCGGCGCGACGCTGGTGTCGCAGCTGGCGCAGGAGCGCGACCACTTCGTGCGCAACCTGCACCATGCCAACGCCGGCATCGGCATCGCGGCCTTCCTCGCCAAGGAAACGCCGCGCTACCAATGAGCGCCGGTCGCTCGCGCGACAAGCCCTTGCCTTTCAGTCACCGACAGGACAGTCCATGGACGACCCCATTCTTACCATCGAAGAACGTGAAGCGATCAACGGTGGTCGCTGGTTCTCATCCCTTTCACCCTCTCTGCGCCACGACATCCTCCGATGTGCCTTCGTCAAACGCTACAAGGACGGCGAGTTGATCGCCGCTCGCGGCGATCCGCCCGAACAGTGGATCGCCTGCGCCAAGGGGGCGGTGCGCGTGAGCTCGACGGCGGTGTCGGGCAAGCAGGTCACGCTGACCTACGTCGAGCCGGGCATCTGGTTCGGCGACGTGGCGATCTTCGACGGCGACCGGCGCACGCACGATGCCTACGCGCATGGCGACTCGACGATCCTTTGCGTGGCGCGGGCCGACTTCCAGAAGATCCTGTCGAACCACGTCGAGCTCTACGAAGCGCTGATGCGGCTGCAGGCGCGGCGCATCCGGCAGCTGTTCGGGCTGGTCGAGGACCTCAACACCCTGCCCCTGCGGGCGCGGCTGGCCAAGCAGCTGATCCATCTGGTGCGCAGCTACGGGGTGCCCAACCTGGCGGACGGCAGCCAGATGCGCATCGGCCTGCACCTGGCGCAGGAAGAGCTCGCCCAGTTGCTCGGCGCCTCGCGCCAGCGCGTCAACCAGGAACTCAAGGCGATGGAGCGCGAGGAGGCGATCCGCATCGAATCGGGCGGCCTGGTGGTGCTCGACCGCGCCGCACTGATGCGGATCTCCGAAGCCGATGACCAATAAAGAAGAGACATGACCCAGGACTTCGACAATTTCGTCGGCACGCGTGCCGTCTCGCAACAGCACCAGGTCGACATCGCCGCCCTGACCGCTTGGCTCGAAAAGAACCTCGAGGGCTTCCAGGGCCCGCTCACCGTCGAGATGTTCAAGGGCGGGCAATCGAACCCGACCTACAAGCTCCTGACGCCGTCGCAAAGCTACGTGATGCGCGCCAAGCCGGGCCCGGTGGCCAAGCTGCTGCCTTCGGCGCATGCGGTCGAGCGCGAGTTCAAGGTCATGAGCGGGCTGGCCGGCACCGACGTGCCGGTGCCGCGCATGTACTGCCTGTGCGAGGACGAATCCATCATCGGCCGCGCCTTCTACGTGATGGAGTTCATGGCGGGCCGGGTGCTCTGGGACCAGTCGCTGCCCGGCACGGACAACGCGACCCGCGCGGCCATTTACGACGAGATGAACCGCGTCATCGCCGCCCTGCACACGGTCAAGTTCGCCGAGCGCGGACTGGCCGACTACGGCAAGCCCGGCAACTATTTCGAGCGCCAGATCGGCCGCTGGAGCAAGCAGTACGTGGCCTCGGTGACGCAGCCGATCCCCGAGATGGACCGCCTGATGGAATGGCTGCCGGCCCACATCCCGGCCAGCGCGCGCGACGAATCGATGACGTCGATCGTGCACGGCGACTTCCGGCTCGACAACCTGATGTTCCATGCCACCGAGCCACGCGCGATCGCGGTGCTCGACTGGGAACTGTCCACGCTCGGCCACCCGCTCGCCGACTTCAGCTACCACTGCATGGCCTGGCACATTCCGCACGCGATGTCGCGCGGAGTCGGCGGCCTCGACCTGAAGAGCCTGGGCATCCCGACCGAAAGCGACTACATCCGCCGCTACTGCGACCGCACCGGGCTCACGACGCCCGAGGCGCTGGCACCGGACTGGAACTTCTACCTGGCCTACAACATGTTCCGCATCGCCGCGATCCTGCAAGGGATCGCCAAGCGGGTCGAAGCCGGCACCGCATCGAGCGAACAGGCCGTGGCGTCGGGCCGCGGCGCGCGGCCGATGGCCGAGATGGCCTGGCAGTTCGCCAAGAAAGCATGAGCGGCGCGGCCGCGGCCGCCTGAACGATTACCCACCTGGAGACGACATGGACTTCGAAGACTCGGCCAAGACCCAAGAGCTGCAAAAGCGCGTCAGCGCCTTCATGGACGAGCACATCTACCCTGCCGAGGCCGCCTACTCGGCCGAACTGGCTGCCAACACGGCGGCCGGCAAGCGCTGGAGCGCGCTCGAGACGGTCGAGAAGGTCAAGGCCAAGGCCAAGTCCCAGGGTCTGTGGAACCTGTTCCTGCCGGTCGACAGCGCCGCGGCCTCGGGCTACGCCGGCGCCGGCCTGACCAACCAGGAATACGCGCCGCTGGCCGAGATCATGGGCCGGGTGCCATGGGCCAGCGAAGCCTTCAACTGCTCGGCGCCCGACACCGGCAACATGGAGACCATCGCCCGCTACGGCTCCGAAGAGATCAAGGCGCGCTGGCTCAAGCCACTGCTCGAAGGCGAGATCCGCTCGGCCTTCGCGATGACCGAACCCGACGTGGCGTCCAGCGACGCCACCAACATCTCGACCCGCATCGAGCGCCAGGGCGACGAGTACGTCATCAATGGCCGCAAGTGGTGGATCTCCGGCGCTGCCGACCCGCGCTGCAAGGTCTTCATCACGATGGGCAAGTCGGAACCCGACGCGCCCAAGCATTCGCAGCAGAGCATGGTGATCGTGCCGGCGGATGCCAAGGGCATCAAGATCATCCGTCCGCTCAACGTGATGGGCTATGACGACGCGCCGCACGGCCACGTCGAGATGGTGTTCGAGAACGTCCGCGTGCCGGTCGGCAACATCCTGCTCGGCGAGGGCCGCGGCTTCGAGATCGCCCAGGGCCGACTCGGCCCCGGACGCATCCATCACTGCATGCGCCTGATCGGCCTGGCCGAGCGCGCCCTCGAACTGATGTGCCGGCGCGCCTCGTCGCGCGTGGCCTTCGGCAAGACCGTCGCCTCGCAGACCGTGACCCAGGAACGCATCGCCGAAGCCCGCTGCAAGATCGACATGGCGCGCCTGCTGACGCTCAAGGCCGCCTGGCTGATGGACGTGGCCGGCAACAAGGTCGCCAAGACCGAGATCGCGATGATCAAGGTGGTGGCACCCAACATGGCCTGCCAGGTGATCGACTGGGCGATGCAGGTGCATGGCGGCGGCGGCATGTGCGACGATTTCCCGCTGGCCTACGCCTACGCGGGCGCCCGCACGCTGCGCTTCGCCGACGGCCCGGACGAAGTCCACCGCAACGCGATCGCCAAGTGGGAGCTGGGCAAGTACGCGCCGGCCAAGCCGGGCGACGAAGCGATGCCCGTGACCCGGTTCTGAGCGCGTTGCGCCGTATCGGGCCGCCGCGCACCCTCGGGTGCCGGCGGCTTTTTCGTTCAGAGCTTCTTCTGCAGGAACATGGCCGAGCCGAAGGCCGGATCGAGTTGATAGCTCGCGAAGCCCTCCCGCTCGTAGGCCCGCAAGGCGCTGCGGTTGCCCGACAGCACTTCGAGCGTGAGCTTGCAGGCGCCACGCGCGTGGGCCTCCTGCTCGACGCGCTGCAGCATCCGCTGCGTGATGCGCTGGCCGCGGTGGCTGGCCAGCACCACGACGTCGTGCACGTTGACCAGCGGCCGGCAGGCGAAGGTCGAGAAGCCCTCGATGCAATTGACCAGGCCGACCGGCTGGTCGCCGGCCCAGGCCAGCACGCTGAAGGCCTGCGGCCTGGCCGCCAGCGCCGCGGGCAGGCCGGCAAGCACCTCCTCGGCCAGCGGCGTGCCCCCGCCTGCAGGATCACGCGCATAGGCGTCCAGCAGCGATACCAGTGCCTGCGCGTGCGCAGGATCCCGATAGTCGGCCTTGACGATCTCGATCACACCGGTGGCGCTCATGGCGTTGCGCTAGGCGAGGTTCAGCGTCTCGGCGATGCTGCGCGCGCAGCGCTCGGCCTGCGCCGCATCGCGCGCCTCGACCATGACCCGCAGCAGCGGCTCGGTGCCGCTGGCACGGATCAGCACCCGCCCGCTGTCGCCGAGCTCCCGCTCGACGCGTTCGCTCTCGGCGGACAGCGCCGCGTTGGATTTCCAGTCCTGCCCCTCCGCCAGCCGCACGTTGATCAGCGTCTGGGGGAACAGCGTCACACCAGCCAGCAATTCGCCCACGCTCCGTCCGCTGCGCACGCAAGCCTGCAGCACCTGGAGTGCACTCACGATGCCGTCGCCGGTGGTGTGGCGGTCGAGCGCCAGCAGGTGGCCCGAGCCTTCGCCGCCGAGCAGCCAGCGGCGCTTCTCGAGCTCTTCGAGCACATAGCGGTCGCCGACCTTGGCCCGCACGAACTCGATCCCCTGCCCCTTCAGCGCCACCTCGACCGCCTTGTTGGTCATCAAAGTGCCGACTACGCCGGCCGGCTTGTCGCCGCGCGCGATGCGCTCCATCACCATCAGGTAGAGCAGTTCGTCGCCGTTGAAGAGGCGCCCTTCGGCATCCACCAGCTGCAGCCGGTCGGCATCGCCGTCGAGCGCGATGCCGTAGTGCGCGCCCTGCGCCCGCACGGCATCGATCAGCGCCTGCGGATGGGTGGCGCCGAATCCCTTGTTGATGTTGAGGCCGTCGGGCGAACAGCCGATGCTGATCACATCGGCGCCCAGTTCGTGGAAGACCTGCGGCGCCACCTGGTAGGCCGCCCCGTGCGCGGCATCGACCACCAGCTTCATGCCGCGCAGCGTCAGGTCGTTGGCGAAAGTACTTTTGCAGAACTCGGTGTAGCGCCCCGGTGCATCGTTGAGGCGGCGCGCCTTGCCGAGCTGGGCCGAATCCGCCCACACCGGCGCCTCTTCGAGCGCCGCTTCGACCGCCAGCTCCCACTCGTCGCTGAGCTTGGTCCCCTGGGCGCTGAAGAACTTGATGCCGTTGTCGGGAAAGGCGTTGTGGCTGGCGCTGATCACCACGCCCAGGCTGGCCCGTTGGGCGCGCGTCAGGTAGGCCACGCCGGGGGTCGGCAGCGGGCCGAGCAGGACGACGTCGACGCCGGCCGAATTGAAGCCGGATTCCAGCGCTGATTCGAGCATGTAGCCCGAGATGCGGGTGTCCTTGCCGATCAGCACGGTCGGCCGCGACTCGGTCTTCTTGAGCACCCGGCCGACCGCATGGGCGAGCCGCAGCACGAAGTCCGGCGTGATCGGTGGCTGGCCGACCGTGCCGCGGATGCCGTCGGTGCCGAAGTATTGCCTTGTCATGGGTTCGTTTCCTGTTCTTGTTGTTGCTCGGCCATCGCCCGCCAGACGGCGAGCGCGGCCACGGTCTCGCGCACATCGTGCACGCGCACGATCGCCGCGCCGCGATCGACCGCCAGCACCGCCGCGGCCACGCTGGGAACCAGCCGCTCGCCGGCCTGCGCGATGCCGGTGACGCTGCCGATCGAGGACTTGCGCGACCAGCCGACCAGCAGCGGCCAGCCCGCCGCGAGCAGTTCGCGCTGGCGCGCCAGCAGCGAGAAATTCTGCGCCACGGTCTTGCCGAAGCCGATGCCCGGATCGAGCACGATCCGCGACGCCTCGACCCCCAGCGCGGCCAGCGACCGCGCCTGCCGTTCGAGAAAGCTGCGCACCTCGGGCACCACGTCGCCGTCCATCGGCGCCGACTGCATCGTCTGGGGATCGCGGTGCATGTGCATCAGGCAAATCCCGCAGGCCGGATGCGCCGCCACCGCCTGCATCGCGCCAGGCTGGCGCAGCGCCCAGATGTCGTTCACGATGTCGGCGCCCAGGTCCAGCACGGCGCGCATCACCTCGGGCTTGTAGGTGTCGACCGAGACCGGCACGCCCAGCGTGACGGCCTCGCGCACCACCGGTAGCACACGCGCGAGTTCGACGTCGAGCGGCACGGCGGGACTGCCGGGTCGCGTCGACTCGCCGCCGATGTCCAGGATGTCGGCGCCCTCCTCGACCAGCCGCACGCAATGCGCGGCCGCGGCGGCCGTCGACGCATGCGCGCCACCGTCGGAGAACGAGTCCGGCGTGACGTTGACGATGCCCATCACCTGGGGACGCGCCAGGTCGATGGCGAAGCGGGTCGTGCGCCAGACCGACGTCATGCGCGCCCGGCCCCAAAGAAAAACGGGGCCCGAGGCCCCGTGATCTGCCAGAGCATCATGCTCAGGCGGCGGTGGGCGCCGGATCCGGGTTCACCGCCGGGGTGCCGCCACTGCCGCCGCCGCTGCCCGACGGCGGGATGCGCGGCGTCCAGTCCTTGGGCGGGCGCGGCGCGCGGCCGGCCATGATGTCGTCGAGCTGCTCGGTGTCGATGGTTTCCCATTCGAGCAGGGCCTTGGCCATGGCGTGCATCTTGTCGCTGTTCTCCTCGATCAGGCGGCGCGCCAGGGCGTACTGCTCGTCGATGATGCGGCGCACTTCGGCATCGACCTTCTGCATGGTCGACTCGCTCATGTTGGTGGTCTTGGTGACCGAGCGGCCCAGGAACACCTCGCCCTCGTTCTCGGCGTAGACCATCGGGCCCAGCGATTCGGTCATGCCGTAGCGCATCACCATGTCGCGGGCGATCTGCGTCGCGCGCTCGAAGTCATTGCTGGCGCCGGTGGTCATCTGGTGCATGAACACTTCCTCGGCGATGCGGCCGCCGAAGAGCATGCTGATCTGGTTCAGCATGTACTCGCGGTCGTAGCTGTAGCGGTCTTGGGCCGGCAGGCTCATGGTCACGCCGAGCGCGCGGCCGCGCGGGATGATCGTGACCTTGTGGACCGGGTCGCACTTGGGCAGCAGCTTGCCGATGAGCGCGTGGCCGGACTCGTGATAGGCCGTGTTGCGGCGCTCTTCCTCGGGCATCACCATGCTCTTGCGCTCGGGGCCCATGAAGATCTTGTCCTTGGCCTTTTCGAAGTCCTGCATCTCGACCACGCGCGCATTGCGGCGGGCGGCCATCAGCGCGGCTTCGTTGCAGAGGTTGGCCAGGTCGGCGCCCGACATGCCGGGCGTGCCGCGGGCGATGATGCTCGGGTTCACGTCCTGGCCGAGCGGCACCTTGCGCATGTGGACATTGAGGATCTGCTCGCGGCCGCGGATGTCCGGCAGCGTGACATAGACCTGGCGGTCGAAACGACCCGGACGCAGCAAGGCGGCGTCGAGGATGTCCGGGCGGTTGGTCGCGGCGACCACGATCACGCCGAGGTTGGTCTCGAAGCCGTCCATCTCGACCAGCATCTGGTTCAGCGTCTGTTCGCGCTCGTCGTTGCCGCCACCGAGGCCGGCACCGCGCTGGCGGCCGACGGCGTCGATTTCGTCGATGAAGATGATGCAGGGGGCGTTCTTCTTGGCGTTCTCGAACATGTCGCGCACGCGGGCCGCACCCACGCCGACGAACATCTCGACGAAGTCGGAGCCCGAGATCGAGAAGAACGGCACCTTGGCCTCGCCGGCGATGCTCTTGGCCAGCAGGGTCTTGCCGGTGCCCGGAGGGCCGACCAGCAGCAGGCCGCGCGGGATGCGGCCGCCGAGCTTCTGGAAGCGGGCCGGGTCCTTCAGGAAGTCGACCACCTCCTTGACTTCTTCCTTGGCCTCGTCGCAACCCGCGACGTCGGCGAAAGTGACCTGGTTGGTGTTCTCGTCGAGCATGCGGGCCTTGCTCTTGCCGAAGCTGAAGGCGCCGCCCTTGCCGCCGCCCTGCATCTGTCGCATGAAGTAGACCCAGACGCCGATCAGCAGCAGCATCGGGCCCCAGCTGACCAGCAGGGTCATGAGCAGCGAGCCCTCTTCGCGCGGCTTGACGTCGAACTTGACGTTGTTGGCGATCAGGTCGCCGACCAGCCCGCGGTCGAGGTAGGTGGCGGTGGTGCGGATCTTGCGGTCGTCATTGGTGATGGCGACGATCTCGCTGCCTCCCTGGCCTTCCTGGATCGTGGCGCTCTTGATGCGGTTGCCGCGAACTTCCTCGAGGAAGTCGCTGTAGCCGATGTTGCCTGCGCCGGCTGCGCCGCGGGTGTCGAACTGCTTGAACACAGTGAACAACACCATCGCGATGACGAGCCATACGGCAACTTTGGAAAACCACTGATTGTTCAAACGAAACTCCAGTCGGGGGCGCGCAAAAAATTAGGGAACGAAAAAAAGCGCACTGTCTGCGGCAATTGGCGCCCATTTTAGGCTTTTCAACCTGCGAAAACCCGTGAATTCCCTAGAGCAGCCATAGGACACAAGCGGTTTTTGACAGGTATCAATTGGTATCCGGGCGCTTGAGGCCGATGCCGACCATGAAGGTTTCCGAGGATTTGTCCCGCGAAGCCTTGGGTTTCATGGGTTTCACGGTCCGGAAGTTGTCCTTGAACAGCCGGGTCAGCTCGGCGTAGCCGCTGCCGTGGAACAGCTTGGCGACCAGCGCGCCCTCGGGTTTCATGTGCTGGCGGGCGAAGTCGATGGCCAACTCGATCAGGTGGGCGATGCGGGCGGTGTCGGCCGAGGCGATGCCCGACAGGTTGGGCGCCATGTCGGACACCACCACGTCGGCCAGCCGACCGTCCATGGCGGTGGCCAGCCGGGCCAGCACCTCGTCCTCCCGGAAGTCTCCCTGCAGGAAGGTGACGCCCTCGATCGGCTCCATCGGCAGGATGTCGAGCGCGATGATGGTGCCGGCCAGTTCGCCCGACGCCGCGCCTGCCGGCGACATCCGGCGCCTGACGTACTGGCTCCAGGCGCCCGGCGTCGACCCCAGGTCGACCACCAGCTGGCCGGGCTTGATCAGGCCCAGGGTCTCGTCGATCTCCTTCAGCTTGTAGGCGGCGCGGGCCCGGTAGCCCTCCCGGTTGGCCAGTTTCACGTAGGGATCGTTGAGGTGATCGTGCAGCCAAGCCTTGTTCAGCTTCTTCGTTTTCGGTTTGGGATTCATTGACACTCGATAATACGGGGATGCCCGCCATTCAACTTACCCCTGCGCAGCGCAAGGTGCACCGCTCCGAAGCGCACCATCTGGACCCGATCGTCATGGTCGGCGGCGACGGGCTGACCCCCGCCGTCGTGAAGGAAGCCGACGCCGCGCTCAAGGCCCATGGCCTGATCAAGGTGCGCGTCTTCTCCGACGACCGCGCGGCGCGCGAAGCCATGCTCCAGACCCTTTCCGACCAGTTGGACGCCGCGCCGATCCAGCACATCGGCAAGCTGCTGGTGCTCTGGCGGCCGATCCCCGAGAAGGAACGCACGATCGACGAGGACCGGATGCCCGGCCCGCGCGACGTCAAGATCATCAAGTACAGCAAGCGCGCCGGCCAGCGGCCCGAGATCAAGACCCTGCGGGTGCTCGGCAACCAGCGCCTGACGCCCGGCGGCACGATCAAGCGTGCCAAGGCCAAGCGGCCGCTGTCGGCCAAGAAGCGGAACCAGGCAGACTGAGGATGCCGAGCGAGACGGCGGGCCAGCTCCCGCGCCAACGGCACGTCCTGTGCATGAAGTGGGGCACCAAGTACGGGCCCGACTACGTCAATCGCCTCTATGCGATGGTGCGGCGCCACCTCACGGGCGACTTCAGCTTCGTCTGCCTGACCGATGACGCCAAGGGCATCCGCAGCGAGGTGAAGTGCTTTCCGATCCCGCCGCTCGATCTGGAACTGGCGCCGGGCCAGCCCGACCGGGCCTGGAAGAAGCTGACCACCTTCGAGGCCGACCTGCACGGGCTGCGCGGCACCGCCCTGTTCGTCGACCTCGACGTCGTCGTGGTCGGCAGCCTGGACGCCTTCTTCGAGCAGCCGGGCGAGTTCCTGATCATCCACGACTACGAGCGCCCCTGGCGGCGCCGGCGCATCACCGGGAACTCCTCGGTGTACCGCTTCGAACTAGGAGCCCATCCCGACGTGCTGGCGCATTTCCGCCAGAACATGGATGCGGTGCAGGCCGAATACCGCAACGAGCAGGCCTACCTGTCGGACTACATGCACCGCCAGGGCAAGCTCGCCTACTGGCCCGAAGCCTGGTGCCCGAGCTTCAAGTACCACGGCATCCCGACCTGGCCGACCAACTACTGGCGCGAGCCCTTCGTGCCCGAAGGCGCGCGGATCATGGTCTTTCACGGCGAATGCAATCCGCCCGACGCCCTGGCCGGACGGCGCAACCGGCGCTTCCGGTTCATCCGGCCGGCGCGCTGGATCACCAGCTTCTGGAAGGCCTGATCAGGCCGTCCGGCGCCCCATGCGCCAGAGCACGACGCCGGCGCAGAGCCATTGACCCAGGTACATGGCGCTGCCCAGCGAGTGCCAGAGCCTGAGGTTCTCGCGCGCCAGGATGCGCGGGGCGACCGCGTACTGCTGCAGCAGGGCCAGCAGCAAGGCGGTGACCACCCAGCCGGTGATCGTCCGCGCGGCGGCATCCATCCGCTCGCCGGCCTGGGCCCGGAAGTGCACCAGCAGCACCAGCCCGCAGGCCAGCGCCACCCAGGTCTGGGCCGCGAACAGCTGGCCCGCCATGTTGCCGGCCACGGCCGGGCTGCCCAGGCGGGCGAACAGCATCGGCACCACCAGGAAGCCGATGGTCGACAGGCTGCCCCACCAGAAGGCGGCGACCAGCAGGGCGATGCGGTCCTTCATGGGCGCGGGAGGCCGAAGCCGCTCAAAGGTAGCTGACGGCGACGATCTCGTAGCGCTTGACGCCGCCGGGGGCCTGCACCTCGGCGGTGTCGCCCTCTTCCTTGCCGATCAGCGCCCGCGCGATCGGGCTGGAGACGTTGATCAGGCCCAGCTTGAGGTCGGCCTCGTCCTCGCCGACGATCTGGTATCTGACGGCTTCACCGGTCTTTTCTTCCTCGAGTTCGACCGTGGAGCCGAAGACCACCTTGCCACCCGCGTCGAGTTCGCTCGGGTCGATGATCTGCGCCGCCGACAGCTTGCCCTCGATGTCCTGGATGCGGCCCTCGATGAAGCCCTGCCGGTCCTTGGCGACCTCGTACTCGGCGTTTTCGCTCAGGTCGCCCTGTGCACGGGCCTCGGCGATGGCGTTGATGACCCAGGGGCGGTCGACGGTCTTCAGACGCTGGAGTTCTTCGCGCAGTTTCTGTGCGCCCAGCTTGGTGATCGGGATGGTGGCCATTTCGTTGCTCCAGAAAGCGAAACCGCCGAACGCTGCCGTTCGGCGGTCGAAGGGAGAAAAAAGCTCAGACGAGCGTGCGTCCGGTCAGCCGGCTCAGGATCGCGAGCGGGCTGGAATCGGGATTGTATTGCCTTGCGGCAGGCAGATGCAGGGTCTGCTCGAGCATGTACTGGCCCGACATCACGGCATGCGAGGTCTGGTCCGAAAAACAGACCCACACCGACCCGGCCGGGAACGGCACGGTCTGCTGCTCGCACTTCTCCTGGTAATCCAGGTCCGACTTCATGCCGTCGTGCAGTTGCAGCATCAGGTGGTCGTACTCGCTGCGCAGCGACTTGGTCACGCGCAGCGCCCGCAGCATCTTCGCCTGCCAGCGCGAATAAGGCTTGGCGCGCGGCAGGAAGCGCGCGGCCACCGCCTCGAACGGCTCGCCGACCCGCCAGACGCGGGGCGCGCCCTGCGGATTGGCGTTGGTGAAGACGCGCAGGATGCGCTCGCCGTAGTTGGGTCGCGAGGGAAACGAATCGACGTGCAGCCGGCGGTCGTCGGCGCGCCATGACTGCACGCGGGTCTCGACCTGGGCCGGCCGGTAGCTGGTCGGCGCCAGCCGCAGCGCCGGCACGTAGTGCGGCAGCAGGCCGTGGATCAAGGCCTGCGCCTGCGTCCGGAAGCGCCCGACCATGGCCGCCACCGCCTGTTGCCGCGCCTCGTCGCCGGCCACGCCCTTGATCCGGCCGTTGGCGTCCAGGCTGATGTTGCGCACGTCGGGCGACAGCACGGCGGGCGTCAGCAGCACCTGCTCGTCGGGCTGCAACCGGAAGCCGAGCTGCGGAAAGTACAAGACCTTGCCGGCCTCGAGCGCCGCGATCCAGGCCTCGTTCGGCGTGGCCGCGTTCCAGTCGCTCAGCCCGAGCTCGACGAGTTGGTTCTCCATGCAAAAGTCTCCTTCGACCTGATTCTGCGGCCATCCCGCCGGCAAGACCTTGCGCTCGATCAGGCTAGCTGCGCGTGCATTTCCTGGATCGAAATGACGCCGAGTTCGTCCATGTGCTGCATCCCTTCGACCGCCGCTTCGGCGCCGAAGATCGTGGTGAAGGTGGTCACGCGGGCCAGCAGCGCCGAGGTGCGGATCTGGCGCGAGTCGGCGATCGCGTTGCGGCGCTCTTCCACCGTGTTGATGACCAGCGCAATCTCGTTGTTCTTGATCATGTCGACGATGTGCGGGCGGCCCTCGGTCACCTTGTTGACCACCGCGCAGGCGATGCCGGCCGCGCTGATCGCCGCCGCCGTGCCCTTGGTCGCGATCAGCTCGAAGCCCAGCTTGGCGAGGCCGCGCGCGACCTCGACCGCGCGCGCCTTGTCGTTGTTCTTGACCGACACGAACACCTTGCCCGACTTGGGCAGGATCGTGCCGGCGCCGATCTGCGACTTGACGAAGGCTTCGCCGAAGGTCTTGCCGACGCCCATCACCTCGCCGGTGGACTTCATTTCCGGGCCGAGGATGGTGTCGACGCCCGGGAACTTGACGAACGGGAACACGGCTTCCTTGACGCTGAAGTACGGCGGCGTGACTTCCTTCGTCACGCCCTGCGACTTCAGCGACTGGCCGGCCATGCAGCGCGCCGCGACCTTGGCCAGCTGGATGCCGGTCGCCTTGCTCACGTAGGGTACCGTGCGCGAGGCGCGCGGATTGACTTCGAGGACGTAGATCACGTCCTGGCCGTCCTTTTCCTGGATCGCGAACTGGACGTTCATGAGCCCGACCACGTTCAGGGCCTTGGCCATCGCGGCGCTCTGGCGCTTGAGCTCGGCCACGGTCTCGGCCTTCAGGCTGTAGGGCGGCAGCGAACAGGCGGAGTCGCCCGAGTGCACGCCGGCCTGCTCGATGTGTTCCATCACGCCGCCGATCAGGGTCGTGCCCTCGGCATCGCGCAGGCAGTCGACGTCGCATTCGACCGCGTCGTTGAGGAAGCGGTCGAGCAGCACCGGCGAATCGTTGCTGACCTTGACCGCCTCGCGCATGTAGCGCTCGAGGTCGCGCTGCTCGTGGACGATCTCCATCGCCCGGCCGCCGAGCACGTAGCTCGGGCGCACCACCAGCGGATAGCCGAGGGCCGCGGCCTTCTCGAGCGCTTCCGGCTCGGTGCGCGCGGTGGCGTTCGGCGGCTGGCGCAGGCCGAGTTCGTGCAGCAGCTTCTGGAAGCGCTCGCGGTCCTCGGCGGCGTCGATCATGTCGGGGCTGGTGCCGATGATCGGCACGCCGTTGGCTTCCAGGTCGAGCGCGAGCTTGAGCGGGGTCTGGCCGCCGTACTGCACGATCACGCCGGTCGGCTTTTCCTTGTCGACGATCTCCAGCACGTCTTCGAGCGTCAGCGGCTCGAAGTAGAGCCGGTCGCTGGTGTCGTAGTCGGTCGACACGGTCTCGGGGTTGCAGTTGACCATGATGGTCTCGTAGCCGTCCTCGCGCATCGCCAGCGCCGCATGCACGCAGCAGTAGTCGAACTCGATGCCCTGGCCGATGCGGTTCGGGCCGCCGCCGAGCACCATGATCTTCTTGTTGGTCGTGGGCGCGGCCTCGCATTCGTCCTCGTAGGTCGAGTACATGTAGGCGGTGTTGGTCGCGAACTCGGCCGCGCAGGTGTCGACCCGCTTGTAGACCGGGCGCACGTTGAGCGCGCGGCGCTTCTCGCGGACCGCGGTGTCGGTGGTCTTCAGTTGGCGCGCCAGGCGGCGGTCGGAGAAGCCCTTCTTCTTCAGCGCGAGCAGCGTGTCGCGGTCGATGTCGGCCAGCGACTTGGTTTCGAGCTCGAGCTCGATCTTCACGATCTCCTCGATCTGCACCAGGAACCAGGGGTCGATCTTGGTGAGCGCGAACACCTCGTCGACGCTCAGGCCCATCGCGAACGCATCGCCGACGTACCAGATGCGGTCCGGGCCGGGCTCGCCGAGTTCCTTCTCGAGCACTTCGCGGTCCTGGGTCTTCTCGTTCAGGCCGTCGACGCCGACCTCGAGGCCGCGCAGGGCCTTCTGGAAGGACTCCTGGAAAGTGCGGCCCATCGCCATCACCTCGCCGACCGACTTCATCTGGGTCGTCAGGCGCGAATCGGCCTGCGGGAACTTCTCGAACGCGAAGCGCGGGATCTTGGTGACCACGTAGTCGATGCTGGGCTCGAAGCTGGCCGGCGTGGCGCCGCCCGTGATCTCGTTGCGCAGCTCGTCGAGCGTGTAGCCGACGGCCAGCTTGGCCGCCACCTTGGCGATCGGGAAGCCGGTGGCCTTGGAAGCCAGCGCGGACGAGCGCGAGACGCGCGGGTTCATCTCGATCACGACCATCCGGCCGTCCTTCGGGTTGATCGAGAACTGCACGTTCGAGCCGCCGGTGTCGACGCCGATCTCGCGCAGCACCGCAAGCGACGCGTTGCGGAGAATCTGGTATTCCTTGTCGGACAGGGTCTGGGCCGGCGCCACCGTGATCGAGTCGCCGGTGTGCACGCCCATCGGGTCGAGGTTCTCGATCGAGCAGACGATGATGCAGTTGTCGGCCTTGTCGCGCACGACCTCCATCTCGTACTCTTTCCAGCCGAGCAGCGATTCCTCGATCAGCAGCTCGTTGGTCGGAGACGCCTCCAGGCCGCGCTTGCAGATTATCTCGAACTCTTCGGGGTTGTAGGCAATGCCGCCACCGGTGCCGCCGAGCGTGAAGCTGGGGCGGATCACGGTCGGGAAGCCGACGCTCTTCTGCACGCCCCAAGCCTCGTCCATCGAGTGCGCGATGCCCGAACGGGCCGAACCGAGACCGATCTTGGTCATCGCGTCCTTGAACTTCAGCCGGTCCTCGGCCTTGTCGATGGCCTCGGGCGTGGCGCCGACCAGCTCGACCTTGTACTTGTCGAGCACGCCGTTGCGCCACAGGTCGAGCGCGCAGTTGAGCGCGGTCTGGCCGCCCATGGTCGGCAGGATCGCGTCCGGACGCTCCTTGGCGATGATCTTCTCGACCGTCTGCCAGCTGATGGGCTCGATGTAGATGACGTCGGCCGTGGCCGGGTCGGTCATGATCGTCGCCGGGTTGCTGTTGATCAGGATGACCTTGTAGCCCTCCTCGCGCAGCGCCTTGCAGGCCTGCACGCCGGAGTAGTCGAATTCGCAGGCCTGGCCGATGATGATCGGGCCGGCGCCGATGATGAGGATGCTCTTCAGGTCTGTGCGCTTAGGCATTCTTCTGTCCTTCTTTGTGACTTTGCATGAGTGCCGTGAAGCGGTCGAACAGGTAGCCGATGTCATGCGGGCCGGGCGAGGCCTCGGGGTGGCCCTGGAAGCAGAAGGCCGGGCGGTCGGTGCGCGCCAGGCCCTGCAGCGTGTTGTCGAACAGGCTGACGTGGGTCGGACGCAGGTTGGCCGGCAGGCTCTTCTCGTCGACCGCGAAGCCGTGGTTCTGGCTGGTGATGCTCACGCGGCCGTTGTCCAGGTCCTTCACGGGATGGTTGGCGCCGTGGTGGCCGAACTTCATCTTGAAGGTCTTGGCGCCCGAGGCCAGCGCCATGATCTGGTGGCCCAGGCAGATGCCGAAGGTCGGGATGCCGGTCTCGATCAATTCCTTGACCGCCGAGACCGCGTAGTCGCAGGGCTCCGGGTCGCCCGGGCCGTTGGCCAGGAAGATGCCGTCCGGACGCAGCTTGAGCACGTCGGCCGCGGGCGTCTGGGCCGGCACCACGGTGATGCGGGCGCCGCGCTGGGCGATCATGCGCAAGATGTTCTTCTTGACGCCGTAGTCGAAGGCCACGACGTGGAACTTGGGCGTGATCTGCACGCCGTAGCCCGAGCCGAGCTTCCACTCGGTCTGGGTCCACTCGTAGGTTTCCTTGACCGAGACGACCTTGGCGAGGTCGAGCCCGGCCATGCTGGGCGCGCCCTTGGCGGCGGCCACGGCCTTGTCGATCAGGGCCTGCGTGACCTGCTCGCCTTCGGCGAGACCCAGGATGCAGCCGTTCTGGGCCCCGTTCGTGCGCAGGTGGCGGGTCAGCTTGCGGGTGTCGATGTCGGCGATGGCGACCGTCTTGCCGCGCACCAGATACTGGTTCAACGTCTCGCTCTTGCGGAAGTTGGAAGCGACCAGCGGCAGGTCCTTGATGATCAGGCCCGCGGCATGGATCTTGTCGGACTCGATGTCTTCCTCGTTGACGCCGTAGTTGCCGATGTGCGGATACGTGAGGGTCACGATCTGCTGGCAATAGCTCGGGTCGGTCAGGATTTCCTGGTAACCGGTCATGGCGGTGTTGAACACCACTTCGCCGGTCGTGGCGCCGGTGGCGCCGATCGAGTTGCCGAGAAAGACCGTGCCGTCTGCAAGCGCCAGGATGGCGGGCGGGAATTTTCCCTTGAGAGACAAAAGCACTGGGATCTCCGGATGGATGACGCCCAAAGCGAACCCAAGAAAGACTTTGGGCTGCGACCTTCGTCGAGGAGTTGGCTTGCGTGCGCTGTGGGCGGGGTGTGAGCGGGAAAGCCCTTGATTATAGCCGGCCCGAGGCCTCGGAATCCGCCCCCGCAGCACTTGCATACAAGCAGATCGCCGCCGCCGCCGCGACGTTGAGCGACTCCTCGCCGCCCGGCTGGGCAATGCGGACATGGCGCGCCGCCCTGGCTTCGAGGGCGGCCGAAACGCCCTGCCCTTCATGCCCCATCAGCCAGGCGCAGGGAAACGGCAGTTCGGCCCGATGCAGCCAATCGCCGCGATGCGAACTGGTGGCGATCAGGGGCACCTCGAGCGCATCGAGCGCCTCGATCTCGACCCCTTCGATCAGCCGCAGGCCGAAGTGGGCCCCCATCCCGGCGCGCAGCACCTTGGGCGCCCACAGCGCCGCCGTGCCCTTGAGCGCGACCACCTGCGCAAAGCCGAAGGCGGCCGCGCTGCGCAGGATCGAGCCCACGTTGCCGGCATCCTGCAGCCGGTCCAGCACGACGGTGGGCGACGCCGCTTCGACCGCGGGCCGGGCCGGCAGGTCGAGCACGAAACCCATCGGCGCCGGCGATTCGAGCCCGCTCACGCCCGCCAGCAGGGCATCGGCCAGCACCACCGTCTTCGGCGCGGCGCCGGCCCATTCGTGGCGCGCCGCGGGCCAGAGCGATTCGGCGAACACGGCCACCGCCGGCCGCACGCCGCGCTCGCGGGCCGCCCGGCACAGGTGGTCGCCTTCGAGCCAGATCCGGCCGGCCTTGCGGTAGGCGCCCGGGTCGTGCGCCAGCTTGCGCAATTCCTTGAGCAGCGGGTTGTCCTTGGACGTGACGTGGCTGACCTCGTCGACGCTCATCGAAGCGCTCCCTCGACACCGGCCATGGCCTCGGCCGGCGCGGACCCGCGCGCCAGCGCCGCGGCGACCGGGCTGAACGACTTGCGGTGGTGGACGCAGGCGCCGTGGCGCAGCAGCGCGTCGAGGTGCTCGGGCGTTCCGTAGCCCTTGTGGCCGGCAAAGCCGTAGTGCGGAAACTCCACGTGCAGCTCTTCGCACAGCCGGTCGCGGTGCACCTTGGCCAGGATCGAGGCGGCCGAGATCGCCTTGACCCGGGCGTCGCCCTTGACGATCGCTTCGGCCAGCACGTTGAGCGTCGGCAGCCGGTTGCCGTCGACCAGCACCTTGACCGGCTTCAGCCGCAGCCCCTCGACCGCGCGCCGCATCGCCAGCATCGTGGCCTGCAGGATGTTGTGGGTGTCGATCTCCTCGACGCTGGCCTGGGCCACCGAGCAGCACAGCGCCTTGGCCAGGATCTGGTCGTGCAGGCGCTCGCGCTGGCGGGCGGTCAGCGTCTTGGAATCGGCCAGGCCGCGGATCGGCCGCAGGTCGTCGAGGATGACGGCCGCGGCCACCACCGGCCCGGCCAGCGGCCCGCGGCCGGCCTCGTCGACCCCGGCCATGAGCCCGGGACCGTCCCAGACCAGCGTCGCCTGTTCAGCCTGCAAGAACTTTCTGGATCGCATCGGCGCACAGTGTGGGCGTATCGCGCAGCAATTCGGCATGCATGGCGCAAAAACGTTGTTGCAAGGCGTGAACCTTGTCCGGTGAAGCCAGCCAGGCCAGCATCGCATCGGCCAGCGCCTGCGGCGTGGCGGCGTCCTGCAGGATTTCGGGCACCACGAATTCGCCGCTGAGGATGTTGGGCAGGCCGACCCACGGCTGCAGCTGCTTGCGCTGCATCACCAGCCGCCAGGTCAGGGAGTTCACGCGGTAGGAGATCACCATGGGACGCTTGAAGAGCGCCGCCTCCAGGGTCGCCGTGCCGCTGGCGATCAGCGTGAGGTCGCAGGCCGCCAGCGCGGCATGGGACTGGCGGTCGAGCAGGGTCACGCGGCCGGCCAGCTCGCTCGCCGCCAGCGCCTGCTCCATCTCCGGGCGAAGGTTCGGCAGCACCGGGCAGATGAAGCGCAGCCCGGGCCGGGCCTTCAGCATGAGGGCGGCGGCCGCGAAGAACAGGGGCGCCAGCTGGCGCACTTCCGAGCGCCGGCTGCCCGGCAGGATGGCGACCACCTCGGCGTCCGGGTCCAGCCCGAGCGCCGCGCGCGCGGCCGCGCGGTCCGGCGTCATCGGGATCACCTTGGCCAGCGGATGGCCCACGTAGGTCGCGGCAATGCCGTGCTGCTCGAGCAAGGCCGGCTCGAACGGGAAGATGCACAGCACGTGGTCGGCGGCCGCGCGCAGCTTGACGACCCGCTCCGGCCGCCAGGCCCAGATCGAGGGGCAGACGAAATGCGCGGTCTTGATGCCGCGCTCGCGCAGGCCGGCTTCCAGGTCGAGGTTGAAATCGGGCGCGTCGACCCCGATGAAGATCTCAGGCCGCTCGCGCAGCAGCCGGGCCCGCAGCTGGCGCCGGATGCCGGCGATCTCGGGATAGTGCCGCAGCACCTCCACGTAGCCGCTGACGGCGAGCTTCTCCTGCGGCCACCAGGTCTCGAAGCCGCGCGAGAGCATTTGGGGTCCCCCGATGCCGACGGCCTTCATGGTGGGCCAGCGCGCCTGCAGCCCGTCGAGCATCAGGCCCGCCAGCAGGTCGCCCGAAGCCTCGCCGGCGACCAGCGAAAACTGCCGCTGCGTGTCAGGCATGCGACGACTCAGCGCGCGATGCCGCGCGTGGCGCCGGCGAGGAATTCACTCATCATCGCCACGTCGGGTGCCGATTCGGGCACTTCGGCGGCGAGGGCCTCGATCGCGGTGCGCGCCTCGTCCAGCGTCTTGCCCTGGCGGTACAGGAGCCGGTGCATCTGCTTGACCGCCGCGATCCGGGCGGGCGAGAACTCCCGGCGCCGCAAGCCGACCACGTTGAACCCGCGGACGGCCAGCGGATTGCCGTCCACCAGCATGAAGGGCGGTACGTCCTGCGTGACCGCGCTGGCAAAACCCAGCATCGCGTGGGCACCGATCGACACGAACTGGTGGATGCCGGTCAGCCCGCCCACCGTCACCCAGTCGGCCAGGTGCACGTGGCCGGCCAGCGTCGTGTTGTTGGCGAGCGTGGTGTGGTCGTCGACGCGGCAGTCGTGCGCGATGTGCGTGTACGCCATGATCCAGTTGTCGTTGCCCACCCGCGTGACGCCGCCTGCCCCCGGCACGCCGATGTTGAAGGTGCAGAACTCGCGGATCACGTTGCGATCGCCGATGACCAGTTGCGTGGGCTCGCCGGCGTATTTCTTGTCTTGCGGTACCGCCCCCAACGAAGCGAACTGGAAGATCCGGTTGTCGCGGCCGATGGTGGTCCTGCCCTCGATCACGCAGTGCGCGCCGATCGTGGTGCCGGCGCCGACCCGCACGTGCGGGCCGATCACGGCGTAGGGACCGACACCGACCGTCGGGTCGAGTTCGGCCTGAGGGTCGACGATCGCCGTCGAATGAATCAGGGTCATGCCGGCAGGTTCAGCTGATCTGGCGCATCGCGCACATCAATGTCGCTTCGCAGGCCAGTTCGGGGCCGACCAGCGCGCGGCCCTTGAACTTGGAGATGCCGGCCTTCATGCGCTCGATCTCGACCTCCAGCGTGAGCTGGTCGCCGGGCTCGACCGGCCGCTTGAAGCGGGCGCCATCGATGGCGGCGAAGTAGTAGACCGTGTTGTCGTCGGGCACGATGTCGAGCGAATGGAAGGACAGCAGCGCCGCCGCCTGCGCCATGGCTTCGAGCATCAGCACGCCCGGCATCACCGGGCGATGCGGAAAGTGGCCGTTGAAGAAGGGCTCGTTCATGGTCACGTTCTTGAGTGCCGTGATGCGCTTGCCCTTTTCCATCTCGAGCACGCGGTCCACCAGGAGGAACGGGTATCGGTGGGGCAGCAGCTTGAGGATTTGATGGATATCGAGCGTCGTCATGATTTCTTGTCCTGCATCGTCATTTTTTCCAGCGCCTTGAGGCGCTCCCGCAGACTGTGCAGTTGCTTGAGCGTGGCAGCGTTTTTCTCCCAGGCCGCATTGTCGTCGATGGGAAACACGCCGGTGTAGTGACCGGGCTTGTGGATGGAGCGCGTCACCAGCGAGTTCGACGAGATGTTCACGTGGTCGGCAATGGTCAGGTGCCCGAGCACGCCGGCCCGGCCGCCCAACGTGCAGTGGGCGCCGATGGTGGCGCTGCCCGCCACCGCGGCGCAGCCGGCCATGGCGGTGTGCCTGCCGATGCGCACGTTGTGGCCGATCTGGATCAGGTTGTCGAGCTTGACGCCGTCCTCGATCACCGTGTCTCCGAGGGCGCCGCGATCGATGCAGGTGTTGGCGCCGATCTCGACGTCGTCGCCGATGCGCACCGCACCCAGCTGCTCGATCTTGACCCAGGCCCCTTCGTGCGGCGCGAGCCCGAAGCCGTCGGCGCCGATCACCACGCCCGGATGCAGCAGGCAGCGGGCGCCGATGACGCAGTCCTCGCTCACGGTGACGCCGGACTTGAGCACCGTGTCGGCCCCGATGCGGGCCCCGCGCTCGACCACGCACAGCGCGCCGATGCGGGCGCTGGGATCGATGACGGCTTCGGGATCGATCACCGCGCTGGGGTGGATGCGCTGCGCTTCGGGCCGGGCATGGGCCTTCTTCCAGAGCTGGGTCAGGCGGGCGAAATAGAGATAGGGATCGGGCGTCTCGATGAAGGCGCCGCGCGCGGCGGCGGCCTCGCGCATCGCCGGCGCCACGATCACGCAGGCGGCCCGGGAGGCGGCGAGCTCCTTCTGGTACTTGGGATGGCTCAGGAAGGCGATCGCATCGCCCTCGGCCGCCGCCAGCGGCGCCAGGCGCTCGATCGACAGCCCGGGATCGCCCTGGAGCTCGCCTCCGAGGGCCTCAACGATTGCGCCTAGCCGCAGTGCCACGCCGTTGTCGCGGCGCTACTTGCCGCCGGCCGGGGTCGCCGACCCGTTGGCCGACGGGGTGGTGGGCGTGTTGGTCGAGGCGTTGAGCGCCTTGATCACCTTTTCGGTGATGTCGTGCTTGGGGTTGATGTAGATCGCCTCCTGGAGGATGGCGTCGTACTTCTCGGCCTCGGCCACCTGCTTGACCACGCGGTTGGCGCGCTCGTAGACCTGTTGCAGCTCTTCGTTCTTGCGCGCGTTCAGATCTTCCTGGAATTCGCGACGGCGACGCTGGAAGTCGCGGTCCTGGTCGACCAGCTGCCGCTGGCGGGTCACGCGCTGGGTCTCGGAGAGCGTCGAAGCCTCGCGTTCGAACTGCTCGGAAGCCGCCTTCAATGCCGCGCCCTGCGCCGTCAGATCCTTTTCGCGCTTGAGGAACTCGGCCTCCAGCTTGGCCTGGGCGGCTTTCGCCGGCTGCGCCTCGCGCAGCACCCGGTCCGGATTGACGAATCCGATGCGGAAGGTGTCCTGCGCATGGGCGGCCGGCAGCCCCGCCGCCATGAAGACAGGAACAAGCAGCGCACCGGCGGCACGAAGCAATGGAGTCATTAGAAAGTCGTTCCGATCTGGAATTGCAGGCGTTGAATTCTATCCTCCGGGATCAGCTGGCCGACATCCCCCTTCTCGTAGACGACCGGGATGGCATAGGCCAGCCGCAGTGGCCCGAGCGGCGAAATCCAGCTGATGCCCAGGCCCACCGACGCGCGGATCTTCTTGATCGAATCCCATTGGGCGTCGGTCGACCAGGCGGTGCGGTCGCCGAACACGTTGCCGGCATCCAGGAAGCCGTACAGACGCAGGGTGCGGTCGTTGCCGGCGCCGGGGAACGGTGTGCTCAATTCGGCATTGAAGATCGCCTTCTTGGTCCCGCCCAGCGCCGCGCCTTCGGTCTGGCCGAACAGCGGAATGTCGCGCGGACCGAGCGAGTTCTGCTCGAAGCCGCGCACCGAACCCAGGCCGCCGGCGTAGAAGTTCTTGAAGATCGGGTACACCTGGCCGCTGAAGGCGCCGGCGTAGCCGACGTCGCCGTTGATCGCGAAGGTGTACTGCTTGTTGATCGGGAAGAACTGCTGGTACTTGTAGTTGGCCTTGTAGTACTTCATTTCCGAACCGGCGCCGACCTCGAGGTTGGCGCTCTGCAGCACGCCGCTGGTCGGGACCAGTGCGCTGTCGCGGTCGTCGCGGGCCCAGCCGATGGTCAGCGGAATGCCCGAGACCGAGGGGTTGCCGCAATAGAGGAGGCCCAACTGGCCGTTCGACGTCACGCAGCCGAAGTACTGCTGGTACGAATAGGGAACGTAGCCGGCGAACGAGGTGCCCGGATCGAAGCGGTAGCGCTCCAGGCCGGCGCCGAAGAACACCGTGTCGCGTTCGCTGAACGGCACGCCGAAGCGGATGGTCGCGCCCTCGGTGGTCAGCTTGTAGTTGCCGTCGATGCTGCTGTAGTAGGGCTGGGTGGTCGTGGTGTAGAGGCTGAAGCTGCGCGAGATCCCTTCCTTGGTGAAGTAGGGATCGGTCGTCACCAGGGACAGCGTGCGGTTGTACTTGCTGGTGTTGACCTGCACACCAAGATAGTTGCCCGAGCCGAACACGTTTTCCTGCGAGATGCCGAAGGTCAGGCTGACCTTGTCGGCGCTCGAGAAACCGGCGCCCAACTGCAGCGAGCCGGTCGGCTTCTCGGTCACGTTGACCGTCAGGTCGACCTGGTCGGGCACGCCCGGAACTTCCTGCGTGTCGACCGTGACCTCGGTGAAGAAGCCGAGCCGGTCGACCCGGTCGCGCGACAGCTTGATCTTGTCGCCGTCGTACCAGGAGGCCTCGTATTGGCGGAACTCGCGCCGGATCACTTCGTCGCGGGTGCGGTTGTTGCCGCCCACGGCGACGCGGCGCACGTAGACCCGGCGCTCGGGCTCGGCCTTGAGCGTCAGTGCCACCCGATTGGTCGTGCGGTCGATTTCGGGCGTGGCCTGCACGCGGGCGAAGGCATAGCCGAAGGAGCCGAAGTAGTCGGAGAAGGCCTTCGTGGTCTGGGTGACCTGCTCGGCGTTGTACGGCTCGCCCGGCTTGATGGTGACCAGGGTCTTGAACTCCTCGTCGCGGCCGAGGTAGTTGCCGTCGAGCTTCACGCCGGACACCACGAACTTCTCGCCCTCGCTGATATTGACCGTGACCGAGAGGTCCTGCCGGTCGGGCGAGATCGCCACCTGCGTGGAGTCGATGCGGAACTCGAGGTAGCCGCGCGACAGGTAGTAAGAGCGCAGGGTCTCCAGGTCGGCATTGAGCTTCGCGCGCGAATACTGGTTCGACTTGGTGTACCAGCTGAGCCAGCCGCCGCTATCCTGGTCGAACAGGCTCAGCAGGGTCGATTCGCTGAAATCCTTGTTGCCGGCGATGTGCACTTCGCGGATCCGCGCGGGCTCGCCCTCGGTCACGGTGAAGGTCAGGTTGACGCGGTTGCGCTCGATCGGCGTGACCGTGGTCACGACCTGGGCGTTGTAGAGGCTGCGGCTCACGTACTGGCGCTTGAGCTCCTGCTCGGCCCGGTCGGCCAGCGCCTTGTCGTAGGGCCGGCCGTCGGCCAGGCCGACTTCGCGCAGCGCCTTTTGCAGGTTCGCCTTCTCGAATTCCTTGGTGCCGACGAAGTCGACGTCGGCGATGGTCGGCCGCTCCTCGACGATCACCACCAGCACGTTGCCGTTGACGTCGATGCGCACGTCCTTGAACAGGCCGAGGTCGAACAGCGCCCGGATGGCGGCCGAGCCGCGGTCGTCGTTGTAGATGTCCCCCACGCGCAAGGGCATCGAGGCGAAGATCGTTCCCGGCTCGACGCGCTGCAGGCCTTCGACACGAATGTCGCGCACGGTGAAAGGCTCGACGGCCCAGGCTGCCGTGGCCGCCAGGGCGCTGGCCACCACCGCGGCAACGCTGCGCAGGCGAAAGCGACTGATTGTTGTGTTCATCTGTGAATTGCGCCAGGGCCGGAAAGGGCTGGCAGAAAAGTTAACCAAAGAGCCGCGTGACGTCGTTGAAGAGTGCGATCGACATCATGACCAGCAGCAGCGCGACACCGCCGCGCTGAAACCTTTCCATCCAGGCGTCGGAGACGCTCTTGCCGGTCAGGCCCTCCCAAAGATAATACATCAGGTGTCCACCATCGAGGACCGGCAGCGGCATGAGGTTCAGCACCCCCAGGCTCACGCTGATCAGGGCCAGGAACACCATGTACTGCGTCAAGCCGAGGCTGGCGGACTTGCCGGCATAGTCGGCGATCGTGAGCGGTCCGCTGAGATTCTTGAGCGAGGCCTCGCCGATGACCATCTTGCCCATCATGCGCACGGTCAGCGCCGACACCTCCCAGGTGCGGACCACCCCGCGCCAGACGCCGTCGACCACGCCCTGGCGCACCAGCACCATCGCGGGCGGCGCGCCGACATAGGCACCGATGCGGCCGATCTTGCCGCTGGCATCGTCGCGCAGCTCGGGCGTGACATCGATGCGCAGCGACTGCCCACCGCGCTCGACCTGCCAGGTCTGCATGCGCGGCTGGCCGCCATCGACCGAGGCCCGGATGATCTCGCGCAGCTGCTGGCCGTCGACGATCGGCGTCGTGCCGACCAGGCGCACCAGGTCGCCGTTGCGCAGCCCCGCGCGCTCGGCGGCGCTGCCGGGCATCACCTCGCCGATCTCGGGGCGGGTCATCGGCGTGATGACGCCGATCTTGCGGAACATCTGGGCGTCCGCATCCTTGGCCTCGATGCGGCTCAGCGGCAGCACCAGTTCGCGCGCCGGACGACCGCCCTCGCCCGCGATCTCGAGCGTCAGGTCGCGGCCATCGAGGGCGCCGCGGGTCATGCGCCAGCGCAGGTCCTCGAAGGACTGGACGGCGTCGAGTTCGCCGTCGAAGCCGGCCCGCGTGATGTGTTCGCCGCCCCTCAGCCCGGCCTGCTCGGCCAGCGATGCGGCCACCGGCCGGGCCAGGGTCGCGGCCGGCTCCTGGACGCCGATCCAGTTGACCAGGGTGTAGAGCACGACCGCCAGCAGCAGGTTGGCGATCGGTCCGGCCGCGACGATGGCGGCCCGCGAGCGCAACGGCTGGGTGTTGAAGGCGCGGTGGCGCTCCTCGGCCGGCACCGGGCCCTCGCGCTCGTCGAGCATCTTCACGTAGCCGCCCAGGGGGAAGGCGCCGATCACGAATTCGGTGTTCTGGCCCGGATGCTGGCGCTTGGGGCTCCAGCGATAGAGCGTCTTGCCGAAGCCGACCGAGAAGCGCAGCACCTTGACGCCGCAGGCCACCGCGACCCGGTAGTGGCCGTACTCGTGCACGGCGATCAGGAGGCCGAGGGCGACGATGAAGGCAACGACTGTGAGCATCGGGTTCCCCGGGTTGGTGGGTCAGGTCGCGAAACGCAGCGCCGCGGCGCTGGCTGCGGCCCGGGCGCTGGCGTCGAGGGCCAGCAAGTCCGCGAGCGACGAGAGCTTGGAGGGGCGCACGCGCTCCAAAGTTTCCAGGTTGACCGCATGAATGCGGTCGAAGCGCAGCCGGCGCTCGAGAAAGGCCTCGACCGCCACTTCGTTGGCGGCGTTCAGCACCGCCGTGGTCCCCGGCGCGGCGCGCAGGGCATGCCAGGCCAGGTGCAAGCCGGGAAAGCGGGCTTCGTCGGCGGCTTCGAAGGTCAGGGCCGCCAGCGACGCGAAGTCCAGCTTGCCGGCACCGCTCTCGATGCGCTCCGGCCAGGCCAGGCCGCAGGCGATCGGCACCCGCATGTCGGGCGTGCCGAGCTGCGCGATCACCGACGAATCCTGGAACTGCACCATCGAGTGGATGATCTGCTGCGGGTGGATCACCACCTTGACCTGCTCGGGCGTCAGGTCGAACAGCCAGCGGGCCTCGATCACCTCGAGCGCCTTGTTCATCATGGTGGCCGAGTCGACCGAGATCTTGCGCCCCATCGAGAAATTCGGATGCGCGCAGGCCTGCTCGGGCGTGATCTCGGCCAGCGTGCGCGGATCGCGCTGGCGGAACGGTCCGCCCGATGCGGTCAGCAGCACGTGGTCGACCCGTTCGGCCCAGGTGGCGCGGTCCTCGGGCAGGCACTGGAAGATCGCCGAGTGCTCGCTGTCGATCGGCAGCAGCGTGGCACCGCCCTCCTGCACCGTGCGCATGAACAGTTCGCCGCCGACCACCAGTGCTTCCTTGTTGGCCAGCAGCAGCCGCTTGCCGGCCCGCGCGGCCGCCAGGCAGGGCCCGAGCCCCGCGGCGCCGACGATGGCGGCCATGACCGCATCGGTCTGCGGGTGGGCGGCGATCTCCTCGAGCGCGCCCGCGCCGCTCAGCACCCGGGTGGGCAGGCCGCTGTGGCGGAGCTTGTCGGCCAGCTGCGCGGCGTGCGGCGCGCTCGCCATCACCGCGAACTGCGGCGCGAAGCGCACGCACTGGGCCAGCAGCTCGTCCACCTTGGTGGCGGCCGACAGCGCGAAGACCTCGAAGCGCCCAGGATGGCGCGCGATCACGTCGAGCGTGCTGGCGCCGACGGAGCCGGTCGAACCGAGCACCGTGACGCGTTGTTTGACTGAATTCATAGGAAGGCCAACATCATGGCGATCGGCAGCGTCGGCAGCAATGCGTCGATCCGGTCGAGGACGCCGCCGTGGCCCGGCAGCAGGGCGCTGCTGTCCTTGGCGCCCGCGCTGCGCTTGATCAGCGACTCGACCAGGTCGCCGACCACGCTCATGGCCGCCATGAAGACCGCCCCGATCAACAGCAGCCACCAGCCGCGCTCGGCCAGCCGGGTGTAGAGGCTGGCGACGCCGGCCTGGGCGGCCGAGTCGCTCCAGGCCCAGGCGAGTGCCAGCACGACAACGCCGGCCATGCCGCCCCAGACGCCCTCCCAGCTCTTGCCGGGACTGATGGTCGGGGCCAGCTTGTTGCGGGTGAACTTGAGCCCGAAGGCGCGGCCGGTGAAATAGGCGAAGACGTCGGCCACCCAGACCAGCACCAGGATCGAGAGCAGGAAGTTGATGCCGACCATGCGGGCCTGCACCGCCGCCAGCCAGGCGACCCACAACGCCAGCAGACCGCCGACCAGGCGCAGGCCCCGGGGCACGCGCGGCCACCCCGGCACCGCCACGCGCAGGAGCGCGGCGCCGCCGAGCACCCAGGCCGCGCTGGCGACGATCCAGACCCCGAGCAGCGAGCCCTGCAGCAGGCCCAGCCACCAGGACAGCGCGCACAGCAGCACCATCTCGGCACCGAGGAACAGCGACATGCGGGGGCCGTAGTCGTTGAGGCGGCCCCACTCCCAGGCGGCGGCGCCGATCAGCACCAGCATCACGCAGGCGAAGGGCACGTACGAGGGATAGAAGAGCGCGGGCAGCAGGATCGCCAACAGGACGATCGCCGTGATGATGCGTTGTTTGAGCATGCGCTCAGGCGGCCTGCTGATCGCGCGGGCCCACCGCGCCGAGTTGCTCGGAGGTCTGGCCGTAGCGGCGCTCGCGCCGCTGGAAGGCGGCGATCGCGTCGTCCAGTGCCGCCTCGTCGAACTCGGGCCACAGCTTGTCGCTGAAGTAGAGCTCGGCGTAGGCGCTTTGCCAGAGCAGGAAGTTCGACAGCCGCTGCTCGCCGCCGGTGCGGATGAACAGGTCGGGGTCGGGCACGTGGGCAAGCGCCATGGCGGCGTCGAGGTTGGCCTCGGTCAGCGGCTCGCCGCGGGCCGCCAGCTGGGCGGCGGCGCGGGCGATGTCCCAGCGGCCGCCATAGTTGAAGCAGACGTTGAGTACCAGCCGGGTGTTGTGGGCGGTCGCCGTCTCGGCCTGGACCAGGCCGGCGATCATCTTGTCGGACAGCCCGCCGCGCTCGCCGATGAAGTGCAGCCGCACCCCGTCCTGGCTCAGCTTCGGCACCTCGCGGCCCAGCGCGCCGACCATCAGCTCCATCAGGCCGGAGACTTCCTCGACCGGCCGGTTCCAGTTCTCGGACGAGAAGGCGAACACGGTCAGCACCCGGACGTCGCGCGCCGCACAGGCCTTGACGCAGCGCCGCAACGACTCGACACCCTGCTTGTGCCCCGCCACCCGGGGCAGGAAGCGGCGCGTCGCCCAGCGGCCATTGCCATCCATGACGATGGCGATGTGATGGGGAACCGCTGGAGCGATTTTCTTCATCTCAGACCGCCATGATCTCGGCTTCTTTGGACGTTACCAGGCGGTCGATTTCGGCGATGTGGCGGTCGGTGACCTTCTGGATCTCGGTCTCGGCCCGCTTCTGGTCGTCTTCCGAGGCCAGCTTGTCCTTGACCAGCTTCTTGATCGCGTCGTTGGCGTCGCGGCGCAGGTTGCGGGTCGCGATCTTGGCGCCCTCGCCTTCGTTGCGCACCAGCTTGGTCATTTCCTTGCGGCGCTCTTCGCTCATCGGCGGCAGCGGCACGCGGATCAGGTCGCCCATCGAGGCCGGGTTCAGGCCCAGGTCGCTTTCGCGGATGGCCTTCTCGATCTTGGCGCCCATGCCCTTTTCCCAGGGCTGGACGCTGATCGTGCGGGAGTCGAGCAGCGATACGTTGGCTACCTGCGACAGCGGCACGGCCGAGCCGTAGTAGTCGACATGGATCGAGTCCAGCAGCGCCGGATTGGCGCGGCCGGTGCGGATCTTGGTCAGGTTGTTCTGGAAGGCGGCGAGCGACTGGTTCATCTTGGCGTCGGTCGCGCTGCGGATTTCTGCAATGGTGGTCATGGATTCATTTTCCTCAAGCGTGCACGAGGGTACCTTCGTCCTCGCCCATCACGACGCGCTTGAGGGCGCCGTTCTTGAAGATCGAGAACACCTTGATCGGCAGGTTCTGGTCACGGCACAGCGCGAAGGCCGTGGCGTCCATGATGCCGAGGTTCTGGGCAATGGCTTCGTCGAAGCTCAGGTTGGTGTAGCGCGTCGCGTCCGGGTCCTTCTTGGGGTCGGCGGTGTAGACGCCGTCGACCTTGGTGGCCTTCAGCACCAGCTCGGCGCCGATCTCGGCGCCGCGCAGTGCGGCGGCGGTGTCGGTCGTGAAGAAGGGGTTGCCGGTGCCGGCCGCGAAGATCACGACCTTGCCCTCTTCGAGGTACTGCAAGGCCTTGGGGCGCACGTAGGGCTCGACCACCTGCTCGATCGCGATCGCCGACATCACGCGGGCGATCAGGCCCTGCTTGTTCATGGCGTCGGCCAGCGCCAGCGCGTTCATGACCGTGGCAAGCATGCCCATGTAGTCGGCCGTGGCGCGGTCCATGCCCACCGAGCCGCCGGCGACGCCGCGGAAGATGTTGCCGCCGCCGATCACGACCGCCACCTCGACGCCCATGTTCACGACCTCGGCCACCTCGCCGACCATGCGCACGATGGTCGCGCGATTGATGCCGAAGGCGTCGTCGCCCATCAACGCCTCGCCCGACAGCTTCAACAAGATTCGCTTGTGGGCTGGGCGGGCTTCTGACATGGATGGATCCTTTGGAGTTGGCGGGGGCGAGTGTAAGACGTGACTGTGAAAAAGCGGCAGCGCGTCACGGGCGCTGCCGCCCTGCGGCGCGACTCAGGCCGCAGCCTTGGCGGCCGCGACCTGCGCCGCCACTTCGGCGGCGAAGTCGTCGACCTTCTTCTCGATGCCTTCGCCGACCACGTAGAGCGTGAAGCCCTTGATCGAGGTGCTGGCGGCCTTGAGCATCTGCTCGACGGTCTGCTTGTCGTTCTTGACGAAAGGCTGGTTGTGCAACGAGACCTCCTTGAGGTACTTCTGCACGCCGCCTTCGATGCGCTTGGCAACGATGTCGGCCGGCTGCGGCTGCTTGCCCGCAGCTTCGGCGACCTTGCGGTCTTCCTCGGCCTTGCCGGCGGCGACCGCGCGTTCCTTCTCGATCAGGTCGGCGGGCACGTCCGAGGCCGAGATCGCCACCGGCTTCATGGCGGCGATGTGCATCGCGACGTCCTTGGCCGAGGTGTCGTCGCCTTCGAACTCGACCATCACGCCGATGCGCGTGCCGTGCAGGTACGAAGCCAGCTTGCCGTTGCCGGCAAAGCGCTTGAAGCGGCGGAAGCTCATGTTCTCGCCGATCTTGCCGATCAGGCCCTTGCGCACGTCTTCCAGCGTGGGGCCGAAGCCGTCCTGCTCGTAGGCCAGGGCGCCCAGCGCGGCGATGTCGGCCGGGTTGTTCTTGGCGACCAGCATGGCGGCGGCGTTGGCCAGCGCGAGGAAGCTGTCGTTCTTGGTGACGAAGTCGGTTTCGCAGTTGATCTCGATCATCGCGCCGGCATCGCCGTCGACGAAAGCCGTGACCACGCCTTCGGCCGTGATGCGGCCCGAGGCCTTGCCGGCCTTGTTGCCGAGCT
Source organism: Variovorax davisae (assembly GCF_030316845.1). Taxonomy (GTDB): domain Bacteria; phylum Pseudomonadota; class Gammaproteobacteria; order Burkholderiales; family Burkholderiaceae_C; genus Variovorax; species Variovorax davisae. The sequence goes on along the minus strand of NZ_JASZYS010000001.1, from coordinate 637,544 downwards.
TGATGCGCAGCAGCTCTTCGGCCTTGTCCATGTTGCCGTCGGCCTCGGTCAGGGCCTTCTTGCACTCCATCATCGGGGCGTCGGTTTTTGCGCGCAGTTCGCCAACCATGCTTGCGGTGATCGTTGCCATGAGTGTTCTCCGTTCGGTTTGTCAGTGGCGGGCGCCCCGGGGGCGGCCGCGAAAATCAGATTAAAAAAAAGGGGCAACAAGCCCCTTCTTCAGGCTCGAGCGAGCTCGAATCAGGCCGAAGCGCCCTCTTCGACTTCGACGAATTCGTCGCCGCTGCCTTCGGCCACGGCCTTGACGACGTCGTTCACGCCGCTGTTGCGGCCTTCGATGATGGCGTCGGCGATGCCGCGGGCGTACAGCGTGACGGCCTTCGACGAGTCGTCGTTGCCCGGGATCACGTAGTCGATGCCTTCAGGCGAGTGGTTGGAGTCGACCACGCCGATCAGCGGGATGCCGAGCTTCTTGGCTTCGGCAACGGCGATCTTGTGGAAGCCGACGTCGATCACGAAGATGGCGTCGGGCAGCGCGGTCATGTCCTGGATGCCGCCGATGTCCTTTTCCAGCTTGGCGATCTCGCGCGAGAAGGTCAGCTGCTCTTTCTTGCTCAGGCTGTCGAGGCCGGCTTCCTGCTGGGCCTTCATGTCCTTCAGGCGCTTGATCGAGGTCTTGACCGTCTTGAAGTTGGTCAGCATGCCGCCGAGCCAGCGGGTGTCGACGAAGGGCACGCCGGCGCGACGGGCTTCGGCAGCCACGATTTCGCGCGCCTGGCGCTTGGTGCCGACCATCAGGATGGTGCCGCGGTTGGCGGTGAGCTGCTTGGCGTACTTCATCGCATCCTGGAACATCGGAAGCGACTTTTCCAGGTTGATGATGTGGATCTTGTTGCGATGGCCGAAGATGAACGGGGCCATCTTGGGGTTCCAGAAGCGGGTCTGGTGACCGAAATGGACACCGGCTTCCAGCATTTCGCGCATGGTGGTCGACATAGGAATAACTCCAAAGGTTGGGTCTAAAATCCAGCCCGTTTTGTGCGCCTTTCCATTCGGGAAAGCCTCACAACACCTTGATTGGGCTGGTTTGCGGATGCGTCTCGCTCGCTAGGCCCCAGCGGCCGGTGGGCGAAACCCAAGGAGTATAGCACGCCGCGCTCTTGCCCCCCCTCTTTCACCCCCTCCCCTCACCATGCGCCCAGACCTGCACGCCACCCGCCTCGCCCTGCTGGCGGCCACCTCCGACGCACGCACCGAAATGGCGCACAGCCTGGCGGCCGCCGCCGCCCCGGGCTGCGCCCATGCCTTCACCCGCATCCTGCCGGAGGAAGCCGCCCGGGACGCCGTGGCGGCCCGTCCGAGCCAGCCGCTCGCCGGACTGGCCTTCTCGGTCAAGGACCTGTTCGATGTCGCCGGCCAGCCTACGCCGGCCGGCTCGGTGGTGCTGGCCCATGCGCCGGCCGCCCGTGCCGACGCGGTCGCCGTGGCGCGCCTGCGGGCCGCCGGCGGCGCCCTGCTGGGCCGCACCAACATGACCGAGTTCGCCTTTTCGGGCGTCGGCATCAACCCGCACCACGGCACGCCGGCCAATCTCTGTGATCCGGCCACGCCGCGCATCCCGGGCGGCTCCTCGTCCGGCGCCGCGATCTCGGTGGCCAGCGGCGCGGCCTTCGTCGGGCTCGGCTCCGACACCGGCGGCTCGATCCGGATCCCGGCGGCGCTCAACGGCATCGTCGGCTTCAAGAGTACCGCCCGGCTGGTGCCGACGCAGGGCGCCCTGCCCCTGTCGACCACGCTCGACACCGTCTGCGCCATGACGCGCTCGGTGCGCGATGCGGTCACGGCGCACGAGATCCTGGCGGCACGCCGCGTGACGCCCGGCGCCGCGCCGCTGAGCGCCTACCGCCTGGCGGTGGCGCGCTCCCTGTTCCAGGACGGCCTCGACCCGGTGGTCGCCAGGGCCTTCGAGCGGACCTTGAGCCGGCTCGGCGCTGCCGGCGCACGGATCGAGGAGATCGACCTGCCGGCGCTGGCCGACCTGCCCGCGATCAATGCCACCGGCGGCTTCTCGCCCGCCGAAGCCTACGCCTGGCACCGCCTGCTGCTGGAACGCAGCGGCGCCGGCTACGACCCGCGCGTGGCGCGGCGAATTCTCCTGGGCGCCAACATGAGGGCGTACGAGTACCTCGACCTGGTCCGGGCCCGGAACGAATGGATCGGCCGCATGGCGCACGCGCTGTCGCCCTTCGACGCCGTGCTGTCGCCCACCGTGCCGGTCACGGCGCCGGCGATCGCCGAGGTCGCGCCCGGCGAGGCGCGCGACGACGCGTTCTTCCGGCTGAACGCCCTGCTGCTGCGCAATCCCTCGGTGGTCAACATGCTCGACGGCTGCGCCATCTCGCTGCCCTGCCAGGCCGCCGACGAACTGCCGGTGGGCCTGATGCTGTGGCATGCAGCGCTGCACGACGACGCCGTGCTCGCCGTCGCGCGGCAGGTCGAGCGGGCGCTATAAAGTCGGCAGGGTCGGCGTGGCTTCAGGAGGAAGCGCCGCACCACACATTTCACCGCCAAAGAAACGAATGAAAATCGCGATCGTGGGAGCCGGGATCATCGGCGTCACCACAGCATGGGAGCTGGCCTCGGACGGCCACGAGGTGGCCGTCTTCGAGCGCCGTGGCGCCGCCGCCGAGGAATCGAGCTTCGCCAACGCGGGCGTGGTCGCGCCCGGCTACGTCACTCCCTGGGCCGGCCCGGGCATGCGCGGCAAGGTGCTGCGCTCGCTGCTGTCCACGCATGGCGCGATCAAGCTGCGCTGGCCCCTGTCGTCCCGGGACCTCGGCTTCATGGCGCGTTGGCAGCGCGCCTGCAAGCTCGAGACCTACCTGGCCAACCGCTCGCGGATGCAGCGCCTGGCCTTCTACAGCCGCAACCGCCTGCACGCGATCACCGAGGCCTGCGAGCTCGAGTACGAGCGCAGCGACGGCTACATGGTGCTGCTGCGCTCCAAGCGCGAGAAGAAGCTGGTGCAGGCCGGGCTCGACGTGCTGCGGGCCGCGGGCGCCAGCTTCCGCGAGCTCGATGCCGACGAGGCCCGCAAGATCGAGCCGGCGCTCAGCACCGACACGGCGCTGGCCGGCGCGATCCACCTGCCGGACGACGAAGTCGCCAACTGCCGGCAGTTCGCCCTGTTGCTCAAGTGGGAGGCCGAGGCGCTCGGCGCCCAGTTCCATTTCAATTGCGACCTGGCCCCGATGAGCCGGTCGGCCCCGACCTCGCTGTCGCTGGCCTCGGGTTCGGAGGCCCATCGCTTCGACGCCGTGGTGGTCTGCGCCGGCGTCGACTCGGCCGCGCTGCTGAAGCCGCTGGGCTTGCGCATCCCGCTGGCGCCGGTGTACGGCCATTCGGTCAGCGCCCAGATCCGCGAGCCGCTCAACGCGCCGCGCAGCGCCGTGATGGACGAACGCTACAAGGTGGCGATCTCGCGGCTCGGACTGCGCGTGCGGGTGGCCGGCAGCGCCGAACTCGGCGGTTCCGGCGCCCAGCTGAATCCGGCCTCGCTGCAGACGCTCTACAAGGTGCTGCAGGACTGGTTCCCGGGCGCGGTGACGCTGCGCTCCGGCGTCCAGCAGTGGAAGGGCGCACGCCCGATGCTGCCGGACGGCCCGCCGATCCTCGGCGCCAGCGGGGTGCCCGGCGTCTGGCTCAACCTCGGCCATGGCTCGAGCGGCTGGGCGCTGTCCTGCGGCAGTGCCCGGGTGCTGGCCGACCTCATCGCCGGCCAGGACCCCGGGATCGACCTCGAAGGGCTCGGCATCGAGCGCCTGCTGCAGCACTGAGGGCCTCATGCACCGCATCACGTCCGCCAGCGCCGGCCACCTGTTCGACATCGCGGCCACGCGGCGGATCGAACAGGCGGCCGCCGCCGCCCTGCCGCCCCACGCGCTGATGCAGCGCGCCGGCCTGGCGGTGGCGCGCCTCGCCATGGCGATCGCGCCGCAGGCGCGGACGATCTGGATCGCCTGCGGCCCGGGCAACAACGGCGGCGACGGCTTCGAGGCCGCGGCGCAGTTGCGCGCACGCGGTTTCGCGCCGGTCGTCAGTTGCATCGGCGACGACGCGCGACGCCCGGCCGATGCCCGCGCGTCGCTGCAGCGCGCGCGCGACGCCGGTGTCGTCTTCGCCGACGCGCCGCCGGCGCACTGCGAGCTGGCGATCGACGCCCTGCTGGGCATCGGCGCGGCCCGGGCGCCCGAAGGACAGATGCTCGAGTGGCTGCGTCGCATGCACGCCGGCCCGGTGCCGGTGCTGAGCGTGGACACGCCTTCGGGGCTGGACACCGACACCGGCGTGCTGTCGTTCGAGCTGCCGGCCCGGGCGCCGGCCCTTCGCCTCTGCCTGAGCCTGCTGACCCTGAAGCCCGGCCTCTTCACCGCCCAGGGCCGCGATGCCGCCGGCGAGGTCTGGTTCGACGACCTGGGGCTGGCGCTTGGCGCCGAGGCGCCGGTGGCGCGCCTGCCCGGCGCGACGCCCGCCGCCAGCCGGCCGCAGTCCTCCCACAAGGGCAGCTACGGCGACGTCGCGGTCATCGGCGGCGCGCCCGGCATGGCGGGGGCCGCCCTGCTGGCGGCCACGGCCGCGCTCTCGGCCGGCGCCGGGCGGGTGTTCGTCGCCCCGCTGGACAGCGGCATCGCACCGATCGACCCGATGCGCCCCGAGCTGATGTTCCGCCGCCCCGAAGCCCTGGACCTGGGCCTGATGACCGTGGTCTGCGGCTGCGGCGGCGGCAGCGCGGTCGCCGCGGTGCTGCCGCGCGTGCTGGCCGAGGCCGGCGCGCTGGTGCTCGATGCGGACGCCCTCAACGCCATCGCCGGCGATGCCAGCCTGCAGGGGCAGTTGCTGGCCCGGCAGCAGGCCGGCCGGTCGACAGTGCTGACCCCCCATCCGCTCGAGGCGGCGCGGCTGCTGGGCACGCGCACCGCCCAAGTCCAGGCCGACCGTCTCGGCGCGGCCGCGCGGCTGGCGGCGCGCTTCGGGGCGGTGGTGGTGCTGAAAGGCTCCGGCACGGTCGTCGCCGCAGCCGGCGAGCTGCCGGTGATCAATCCGAGCGGCAACGCGCGGCTCGCCACGGCCGGCACCGGCGACGTGCTGGCGGGCATGGTCGGGGCCCGGCTGGCCGCGGGCCGGCCGGCACTGGCCGCGGCCAGCGAAGCCGTCTGGACGCACGGCGACCTGGCCGACCGCTGGCCCGCCGGCGTCCCGCTCACCGCCGGCGCACTGGCCGGTGGCGGCCTGCCCTTGCGCTAGCCTCGCCCGACGAAGGGCATCTTGGTCGCCATGATCGTGTGGAACAACACGTTGGCTTCCAGCGGCAGGTTGGCCATGTAGAGCACCGACTGCCCGACGATGGCGACATCGATCACGGGCTCGATGGCGATCTCGCCGCTGGCCTGCGGCACGCCCTTGGTCATCCGGGCCGCCAGTTCGGTCATTGCGTTGCCGACGTCGACCTGGCCGACGGCGATGTCGTACTTGCGGCCGTCCAGCGAAGCGGTCTTGGTCAGCCCCTTCACGGCGTGCTTGGTCGCGGTGTAGGCGATCGAGTTGGGCCGCGGCGTGGTGGCCGAGATCGAGCCGTTGTTGATGATGCGGCCGCCGCGCGGCGTCTGCGTCTTCATGGTGCGGAAGGCCTGCTGGATGCAGAAGAACATGCCGGTCAGGTTGATGTCGACCACGCCCTGCCACTGCTCGGGCGTCCAGTCCTCGAACGGTCCCGGCGGGTTGCCGACGCCGGCGTTGTTGAACAGCAGGTCGACCCGCCCGAAGCGTTCGACCGCCGCATCGAACAGCGCCTTGACCGATGCCGCATCGGCCACGTCGGTGGGCACTGCCAGCGCCCTGGCGCCGGCGCCCGACTCCTTGGCGACCTGTTCGAGCGGCTCCGGCCGGCGACCGGCCAGCACCACGCTCCAGCCATCGCCCAGCAGGGCCAGCGCAGCCGCGCGGCCGATGCCGCTGCCGGCGCCCGTGACGACCGCGATCCGGCCTGGTTTCTCTCCACTCATTCCTGTGCTCCTGGTTTTCAGCGGCGCGGCTTGCGCCCCTTCATCTTGTTGGCCGCCTTCTTGACGGCGGTTCTGAATGCCTGCATCGCGGATTGTGGCGCCGCCGCGGCGACGCGGTCCGCCCGCTCGACCCGGTCGCCGCGCTCCGGGCGTTCGGTGCGCTCGGGCGGCGCCTCGGCCTTGCTGCGCGAGCGCTTGGTCGAGGCCTTGGCCGGCACGCCGCCGCTGGACGCGCCCTTGTCCTTCATCGCCCGCGCCGTCAGTTCCTCGCCTTCGCGCATCAGGCGGAAATCGATCTTGCGGCCATCGAGGTCGACCCGGCTCACCTGCACCCGGACCCGGGTGCCGATCGCATAGCGGATGCCGGTGCGCTCGCCGCGCAGTTCCTGGCGGTGCTCGTCGAACTTGAAGTATTCGCCGCCGAGCTCGGTGATGTGCACCAGGCCCTCGACGTACATGGCGTCGAGCGTGACGAAGATGCCGAAGGTGGTCGCGGCCGTGACCACGCCGCCATATTCCTCGCCGAGGTGCTCGCGCATGTACTTGCACTTGAGCCAGGCCTCGACGTCGCGGCTGGCCTCGTCGGCGCGCCGCTCGTTGGCGCTGCAATGCAGGCCCGCGGCCTCCCAGGCCAGCGTCTCCTTGGTCGGCGCGACCGTGGCCTTCTGCGGCTTGCTGGTCGGCGCCTTCACGCGCGAAGCGAGCCGCTTGGCTAGCTTGGCATGCGCCTCGCCCGGGGTCGGCAGCATCGGCAGCTGGTACTTGGTCTTGCCGAGGATCGCCTTGATCACCCGATGCACCAGCAAGTCGGGATAGCGGCGGATCGGGCTCGTGAAGTGCGTGTAGGCCTCGTAGGCGAGACCGAAGTGGCCGCTGTTGATCGGCGTGTAGATGGCCTGCTGCATCGAGCGCAGCAGCATCGTGTGGATCTGCTGCGAGTCGGGCCGGTCCTTTGTCGCCTCGGCGATCGCCTGGAACTCGCCCGGCTTCGGATCGTCGGTGATCGACAGGCCCACCCCCATGGCCTTGAGGTAGCCGCGCAGGATTTCCTTCTTTTCGGGCGTGGGGCCCTCGTGTACCCGGAAGAGGCCGGGATGCTTGCCCTCGGCGATGAAGTCGGCGCTGCAGACGTTGGCCGCCAGCATCGCTTCCTCGATCAGCCGGTGCGCCTCGTTGCGCGTGCGCGGCACGATCTTCTCGATGCGCCCGGCATCGTCGCAGATGATCTGCGTCTCGGTGGTTTCGAAGTCGACCGCGCCGCGCTTGCCGCGCTGCTTCAGCAGCGCGCGATACACGTCGTGCAGGTTCAGCAGGTCCTTGACGCGCTCCTTGCGCTTCAGCGCCTCCGGCCCGCGCGTGTTGCCGAGGATCGCCGCCACCTCGGTGTAGGTGAAGCGGGCATGGCTCCACATCACGGCCGGGTAGAACTGGTAGGCGTAGATCTCGCCGTCGGCCGCCACCAGCATGTCGCACACCATGCACAGGCGCTCGACTTCGGGGTTGAGCGAGCACAGGCCGTTGGACAGCTTCTCGGGCAGCATCGGAATCACGCGACGCGGGAAGTAGACGCTGGTGGCGCGGTCGTAGGCATCGATGTCGATCGCCGATCCGGTCTGCACATAGGCGCTGACGTCGGCGATCGCGACCAGCAGGCGCCAGCCCTTGCCGCGGCCGACCTTGGCCGGCTCGCAGTACACGGCATCGTCGAAGTCGCGCGCGTCCTCGCCGTCGATGGTGACCAGCGGCACGTCGGTAAGGTCGATGCGGCCGTGCTTGTCGGCCGGGCGCACCTTGTCGGGAATCGCCTTTGCCTCGGCCAGGCAGGCCTCGGAGAACTCGTGCGGGACGCCGTACTTGCGCACCGCGATCTCGATCTCCATGCCCGGGTCGTCGATCTCGCCGAGCACTTCCTTGACGCGGCCGACCGGCTGGCCGAACAGCGCGGGCGGCTCGGTGAGCTGCACCACGACCACCTGTCCGACCTTGGCGGTGCCGGTCGCGCCCTTGGGAATCAGGACGTCCTGGCCGTAGCGCTTGTCCTCGGGCGCGACCAGCCAGACGCCGCCTTCATGCAGCAGGCGCCCGATGATCGGCTGCTCGGGCCGCTCGATGATCTCGACCACGCGCCCCTCGGGACGACCGCGTCGATCCTGGCGCACGACCCGCGCCTTGACGCGGTCCTTGTGCAGCACCGCGCGCATTTCGTTGGGGGGCAGATAGATGTCGGCATCGCCGTCATCGCGTTGTACGAAACCGTGCCCGTCGCGATGTCCTTGGACGGTTCCTTCAATTTCATCCAGCAAGGCGCCGGAATGGCCAATATTTTTGATATGATCTCCTTCGTTCCTGAAATTCAAAACCTGCTGCAAGGATTCATTCCAAGCAGCATGTGGGCCCAGATGGCGGAATTGGTAGACGCACTAGTTTCAGGTACTAGCGAGTAACATCGTGGAGGTTCGAGTCCTCTTCTGGGCACCATAGCGATAGCACAAGAACCCCGGCCAGTCATCGACTTGCCGGGGTTTTTTGTTTCCAGCGCGCGCACGGCCGACAAACGGCCCACTTCGCTCGCACCACGACCTCCGACGCCGCCCTCCGAAAGCCGCAGCCCCTCGCCCCACGCCATGGTGCGCGCGCCGCACGGGGTGGCGGTGGCCAAGGACACGGAATCAGGCAAGTGGAACGGGCTTCGTCTCATGAAGTGATGCAAGGCGCCTCCCGCGAGCAGGAGGCATTCCGACATTCTGACGCACGATTTCAACGAATGGCTCGCGCGCAGCCTGAACATCCGGGTTCGCGCAACGGTGAACCTGGCGCTCGGCCTGATGCGCGCGGCGTTCAACCATGCGGTCAAGGATCGGAAGTGGATGGAAGTGGGCCCCTGCCATGAGGCCCGGAGCGCGGGGCGGGCTCGCAAGAGGCCGCCGCGTACGACACAGGAGACGCGCGTCTTGCGCAACTCCGCCGGCCGTGACGCCGACCTGCACCTTAACACGTCGTCTGCCCGGGCGGGCGCGCGACTTGGTCTCGGTGCGTCAGAACAGCGACGACTGCGGCGGCGGCGGCGGCGGCGCCGCGCGCGCCGGCCTGGGCTTGGGCTGCGCCGGCGGCAGTGCTTCGGCCACCATCGCGAGCCGCTCGGCCGGGAACTGGTTCATGAAATCCATCGAGCGCTGCGCCGGTGCGTCCAGCCAGGCCTCGTACTGGGCCTCCGGCAGGATCACGACCATGCGCTTGTCCTGGGCGTGCAGCGGCCGCGCCGGATCGGGCCGGTGCATCTCCTTGAACATCGGGTGCGTGTCGGCATTGATCGTCAGCATCGTGAAGCTGTCCGCCCACTTCCCGGTCACCGGGTCCTTCCAGGGCGCCCAGAGGCCGGCGACGCCCAGCGTCTCGTCGTTGGCCGCCGTGAAGCGGGTCGGGACATGGGTCCCACTGCGCCAGTCGGGCTCGTAGATCGCCTCGCAGGGCACGATGCAATGCCTGGCCTGGGCCCAGGCGTGCTTGAAGCTGGCGAGCTGGTCGACCGTCTCGACACGGGCGTTGTAGGTGCGCATGCCGTATTTCGCGTCTTTGGCGAAGCCTGGGAGCAAGCCGAAATGGCCTTCGACGATCTCCATGGCCGGGACCGCGTCGTCGCCCGAATCGCGCTCGCGCGGCCGGCGAATGAAGGGCGCCAGCTGGGTCGGGTAGATGTGCAGGCCACCGGGCGGCGGCTCCCAGCCCGGCGGCAGCCGGATGCCGAAGTGCTTCTCGATCTGCTTGCGGCGCTTTTCCGCCTGGTAGTGGCTGCACATGACGGAAATGTACTGCCCGGCGCCTGCGCAGCGGCGCTACCAGACCCGCCACCAGGGCCTCGCTCGCGCGCACGGCCTGGCCTCCAGCCCGGCCGCCACGGTCGACGGCGCGCCGAAGCGCCGCTGGAGCTCCTTTTCCATCCGGTGCGCGACCGCGCCGGCGCGCGGCTCGCCCTGCAGCGACCGGCGCCGCCACGCGAAAGCCAACGCAGCCAGTTGATCGTCACTGAGCTTGTCCATGAGAAATTCTCCCATCGGGCTCAGCACTCGCCCATACGCCGTTCGGCGCCCTCGGGCCGGCGCGGCAGATGGGCCACCGGCGCCAGCCACGCCACGGCGGCCTGCGCCGGTGGCATGGCGCGCAAGCGCGGATCGCGCCACAGATCGGCCGCCACCTCGTCGAGCTGATCGGGGTCCACGGTGCGCCATTGGCGCTGCAGCTGGTGGGCACAGACTGCAATCCAGTCATCTCGTTCCATGTGCCCAGAATAACAAAGTACTGTTTTTTTATCCAGTCTTTGCCTTCGCACCGCCTCGGGCAGAATTCTCCGGATGCCCCAACTCAAGATCACCGTCGTCAACCTCACGGGCCAAGCCCAGCTGGTGCATGTCTTCGACACGCTCAACGGCGGTACCCGCCCGGTCGAAGGAAACCCGTTCGAACTCGCGAACGGCGAGCGTTCGACGGTCTTCGGCGTCAACGCGGACGCGCGCGGACGCGGCATCCTGGCCTATCGCAGCCGCAGCGGCATCGTGCGCAGCGGCATCGACGTGGCGGACGGCGCCGGCGTCGAAATCCGCTGAGCGGCCTGGACCGGGTGCAGAATCGGAAAGCGTTTCGTTCAACCCCCTCTTCTGTCAGGCAGTCTCGCCATGCGCTTGAAATCCGGCCTCCTGGCCATCACGCTCCTCCTTGCGGCCCATGCTTCGTTCGCCCAGGCGGCGGAACCGACGGATGCCGCCAGTTGCAAGGCCGAGGAAGCCACCCTCGACCAGGACATCGCGCAGGCGCGCGCCCGCGGACAGATGCTTCGGCGCCGCCAGCTCACCGACGCCCTGGCCGCCTTGCAGGTTCACTGCGACGCGATCATGGCGGCCAAGGATCCGGCGACGCAGATCAAGCGCCAGGAGCAGGAAGTGCAGCAGCTGCGCCTCGAGCTCGAACGCGCCGAAGCGCAGTTGCGCAAGCTCAAGGCGGCCCGGAAGTCCTGAGCGCCCTCAGCGAGGCAGCACGATCGGCAGGCAGGCCTCGAAGACGGTGCCGGCTTCCGCCGACGAGCGCACCTGGAGCTCGCCGCCGTGGGCCTTGACGATCTGGGCACCGATGTAAAGGCCAAGGCCCAGCCCACCGCCGGGCTTGCTGCTGCGCGGGCGCCAGTACGGTTCGAACACCTGGGCAAGGTTCTCGGGCTCGATCGGCTCGCCCTCGTTGGCCACCATGAGCACCAAGGTCCGATCATCGATGGCGGCCGAGACCACCACCGGGCGATCGGCAGCACCATAGGTCAGCGCATTGCCCAGCAGGTTCGACAGCAGCTGCTGCAGCCGCCCGCGGTCGCAGCGCACTGCGCGGTCGATGGTGATGCGCTCGATCACGGTGCGCTCCGGATGGGCCTCCCGCAGCTCGGCCACCACGTCCCGCAGGTAGCTCGCGAGGTCCGGCACTTCCTGGGCCTCGATGCCGATGCCGGCGCCGAGCCGGCCGCGGGCGAAGTCGAGCACGTCGTCGATCAGCTGCGACATGCGCCTCGCGGTGGAACGCAGCCGCGTGCCGAGCGCGATCATCGGCGGCTCGGCGCTGCTGCGGATCATGAGTTCGGCCGTGGCGCCGACCGCCGCCAGCGGATTGCGCAGGTCGTGCCCGAGCACCGCGATGAACTGCTCGCGCAGTTCGGCCGTGGCGCGCTCGAGCGCGAGCGCCTGTTCGACCTCGACCTGGTGGTCCTCGCTCTCGAGCTGCAGCGCGATCAGCTCCGCGAACACCGTGAACATGGTCACGGTGCGAGGGTCCGAGACGATGCGCGGCCGCGGATCGATCGCGCACAGGTTGCCGAAGTAGTCGCCGCCCGGCCGCACGATCGGCACCGAGATGTAGCTCTCGATCTTGTAGAGCTTCGGCGTGTGGTGCTCGGCGTACACCGGGTCCTGGCTGGCGTGGTCGATCACCACCGGCTGCCGGGCGGCGCGCGACTCGCGGCACAGGGTGGTCTGGACGTCGAGCTGGCCGCCCGGCGCCAGGCCGAACTGGATGTCGTCCTGCACCGCGCAGGCCGTCCAGGTGCCGTCGGTGACCCGGGCGACGGCGGCGAAGCCCATGCCGCTGTTCTGGCAGATCAGCCTGAGCAGCGAGGGCACCGCGCTGATCCGGCCCACGGCCGCGACGTCGCGGGCGATGTCCTGCGGGTCGTCGCTGTTGCCGAGCCGGTCCACGTCGGATTCGATCAGATGGGCAGCGCGATCAGGTCGTGACCCTCGGCGCCGACGATGCGGGCCCGGGTGAATTCGCCCACCTTGAGCGTCTTGCTGATCTTCTCGGGCGGCAGCAGCCGGACGATGCCATCGATCTCGGGGGCATCGGCGTAGCTGCGGCCGACGCCGCCCTTGCGCCCCAGGGCCGGCGCCGAGTCGACCAGCACCTGCATGGTGGCGCCGATGCGCTGGCGCAGCTTGGCGATCGAGACCGCTTCGGCGACCTCCATGAAGCGCGCCCGGCGCGCCTCGCGCTCGGCTTCGGGCAGCATGCCCGGGATGTCGTTGGCGGCCGCGCCCTGCACCGGGCTGTAGGCAAAGCAGCCGGCGCGGTCGATCCCGGCCTCGCGGATGAAGTCGAGCAGGTGGTCGAATTCGGCCTCGGTCTCGCCCGGGAAGCCGGCGATGAAGGTGCTGCGGATGACCAGTTCGGGGCAGACCTCGCGCCAGCGCGCGATGCGCTCGAGGTTCTTCTCGCCGCTGGCCGGCCGCTTCATGCGCTTGAGCACATCCGGATGGCTGTGCTGCAGCGGCACGTCGAGATAGGGCAGCACCTGGCCGCTGGCCATCAACGGGATGACCTCGTCGACGCTGGGATAGGGGTAGACGTAGTGCAGCCGTACCCAGGCACCATAGGGCTCGGCGATTTCGCCCAGCGTGCGCACCAGTTCGAGCATCCGGGTCTTGACCGGCTTGCCGTCCCAGAAGCCGGTGCGGTACTTGACGTCGACCCCGTAGGCCGAGGTGTCCTGGCTGATCACCAGCAGTTCGCGCACCCCGCCCTCGAACAGGGCCTTGGCCTCGGACAGGACGTCGCCGACGGGCCGCGACACCAGGTCGCCGCGCATCGACGGGATGATGCAGAAGGTGCAGCGGTGGTTGCAGCCTTCGCTGATCTTCAGGTAGGCGTAGTGGCGCGGCGTGAGCTTGAGGCCGGCGATGCCGAAGGCCTGCGGCACCAGGTCGATGAAGGGATCGTGCGGCTTGGGCAGGTTGGCGTGCACCGCGTCCATCACCTCCTGGGTGGCATGGGGGCCGGTCACGGCCAGCACGCTGGGGTGCATCTGGCGCACCAGGTTGCCGCCCTGCTCCCCGGTCTTGGCGCCCAGGCACCCGGTGACGATCACGCGGCCGTTCTCCGCCAGCGCCTCGCCGATGGTGTCGAGGCTTTCCTTGACCGCGTCGTCGATGAAGCCGCAGGTGTTGACGATGACGAGATCGGCGCCCTCGAAGGTCTTGGAGGTCTGGTAGCCCTCGGCGCTCAATTGGGTCAGGATCAGTTCGGAATCGGTCAGGGCCTTGGGGCAGCCCAGGCTCACGAAGCCGACTTTGGGGACCGTCGGCGCGGCTGTTCGTTCAGGGGAGGCAACTTCGCTCATATCCCCCTATTGTCCCAGCTATCGGGCGCCGCAGCGCGATCAGGGGCGTTTCAGGCCGAAAGCGCCCAGCACCTGCTCGGTGTTCTTCTGCATCTGCTCCTGCATCTGCAGGAAGACGCTCTTCGACTGCTCGACGTAATTCCCCATCAGGCCCTGGAGCATCGGGGACTGCACCGCCATGAACTGGGTCCACATCTCGGGGCTCAGGCTTTCCGCCTTCTCGCTCAGCTGCGCCTGGACCTCGGACATCGCCTGGATGTTCTTCTCGAGGTAGGGCCCCATGTAGCTCTGCATCGCCTGGCCGTAGAAGCGGATGATGCTGGCCAGCACCTGCTCGGTGAACATCGGCGCCCCGCCGGCCTCCTCCTCGAGGATCACCTGCAAGAGGATGCTGCGCGTGAGGTCGTCGCCGCTCTTGGCGTCGCGGACCACGAACGAGGCCTTGTTCATGACCAGCTGCTTGACCTCTGCGAGCGTGATGTAGCTGGAGGTTTCAGTGTCGTAGAGCCTTCGGTTCGGATACTTCTTGATCACCCGCTGGGCCGGCTTGGTGCCGGACTTCTTGCTCTGCACTAGGAACTCCTTCTGGTTGGGCGCCACGGCGCGCGAGCCATTCTAGGGAGGGGCTTCGCCGCGCCGCGCCTAGGTTTACCCTGACCGGAAAATCCCGGGGGCCGCTCGGGGCGCGCCGCCGATTCTGCTAGTCGAGGGTGGTGGCGTATTCCGCGCCGCAGACCTTGCAGCCGCCGCACTCGGGGCGCTCGTCGGTGCCTTCGCGATAGTGCAGCGGGCTCTTGATGCCGTGGAAGACCCAGCAGCGCGGGCAGTGTTCCTGCCCTGCCAGCGGCAGGAAGGCCCGCGCACGCTGCTCGGCCCGCTCGCGCGTGACGGGCACGCCCTGGCGGACCGTGCGCGCCACGTCTTCGGCGGCCATGGTGCCCGCCCGGCCGTTGGCCCGGTCGTTGAGCCCATATACCACCCGCGCAAATTCGAGCGGTGCCTGGCGCACCAAGGCCGCGATGCGGAGTTCTTCGAGCGTGGAGTCAATCTCGGCCGCGGGGGAGTTCATCGGTGCCCTGAATCAGATGCTGAAGGAGGTGACGGGAGTCCAAGGTACCACAACTGAAGTCGGCGCTGCCAGTTGCCGAATGCCATAGGCCCTTCTTCCAGCCGGTGCCCTGCTCAGGACATTTCCCGCTCCGGACAATTCCCTTCGTCCTTGAGGGCATATCGCACAGACGCCCGGGCGCTTCATCTCCAGAATCGCCGCTCCCTGTCCAAGCCCGAATGGCGCACGAGAATGAAATACAAGACGCTGGAAGAATTCCTGAACTGCGCGCAGGCGCGCAATCCCGCCCAGCCCGAATACCAGCAGGCCATCGCCGAAGTGATGAAGAGCCTGTGGCCCTACATCGAGAAGCATCCCGGCTACGCCGAGCACGGCCTGCTCGATCGGCTGGTCGAGCCGGAGCGGATCATCATCTTCCGGGTGTCCTGGGTCGACGACCGCGGCGAGGTCCAGGTGCAGCGCGGCTACCGCGTGCAGCACAGCTCGGCGATCGGCCCCTACAAGGGCGGGCTGCGCTTCCATCCCTCGGTCAATCTCTCGATCCTGAAGTTCCTGGCCTTCGAGCAGACCCTGAAGAACGCCCTCACGACGCTGCCGATGGGCGGCGGCAAGGGCGGCTCCGACTTCGACCCCAAGGGCAAGAGCCCCGGCGAGATCATGCGTTTCTGCCAGGCCTTCGTGGCCGAGCTGTTCCGCCACATCGGGGCCGACCGGGACGTTCCGGCCGGCGACATCGGGGTCGGCGCACGCGAGATCGGCTTCATGGCCGGGATGATGAAGAAGCTCAGCAACGCCGCCGACTGCGTCTTCACCGGCAAGGGCCTGAGCTTCGGCGGCTCGCTCATGCGTCCCGAAGCCACGGGCTACGGCACGGTCTACTTCGCCGAGGAAATGCTGCGCCAGAAGGGCCTCGGGCTGGAGGGCCTGCGCGTGGGCGTGTCCGGCTCGGGCAACGTGGCGCAGTTCGCGATCGAGAAGGCAATGGCGCTGGGCGCCAAGGTGGTCACCGTGTCCGATTCGAGCGGCACCGTGTTCGACCAGGCCGGCTTCACGCCGGCCAAGCTGGCCCAGCTGATGGAGGTGAAGAACCGGCACTACGGACGCGTCGGCGACTATGCCGGGCAGGTCGGCGCGCAGTTCCTGCCCGGGCGCAGCCCCTGGCACGTGCCGGTCGACGTCGCCCTGCCCTGCGCGACGCAGAACGAGCTCAATGCCGACGACGCCGCCACGCTGGTGAAGAATGGCGTGGCCTGCGTCGCCGAGGGTGCGAACATGCCCTCGACGATGGAGGCGATCGCGCTGTTCGAGCACCATGGCGTGCTGTTCGCGCCCGGCAAGGCGAGCAACGCCGGCGGCGTGGCGACCTCGGGCCTGGAGATGAGCCAGAACGCCATGCGCATTTCGTGGCCGCGCGAGGAAGTCGATACGCGCCTGCGCTCGATCATGCGCAGCATCCACGAAGACTGCTTGCGCCACGGCCGCCGCGAAGACGGCACGGTGAGCTACGTCGATGGCGCCAATGTGGCGGGCTTCGTCAAGGTGGCCGATGCCATGCTGGCGCAAGGCGTGATCTGAAGCCGGATCGCCGAGGGCGCTTGCGGACCACACGGATCGGGATGTCGGCTTCAGATCAGGCGCCGGCGCCAGCGCGGCGCCCTGGGCGCAGGAATCGGCACGTCCAACGACGGCGGCTGCAATTCGAGCATGGCCTGCTCGGGCATCCCGAAGCGGCGGCGCAGCTCGACCTCGCAGCGGTGCGCCAGGCCCTTGGCGTCCGCCTCGCCATGCAGGGCGCGCCGTCGCCAATCCTTGGCCTGCCTGGCCAGTTCTTCATCCGGAAGTTGTTCGATCTTCATTGACGCTGTCTCACTGCCGTCGCCGGGACCGGGCCCGCGGGCGTCCGGCCGCTCGAAGCCATGGCACTGCAGGCATCGAAAGCGCCGACTTCGACGAAATCATTCTTGAACCGTCGAATAGCCTCGCAAGCAAGGGGACGCAGAGGCTTGAGGATCTGCATCTGCATTCGGAGCCTTCTGCAATCTCTTACGAAGATTCGCCAACAACCCGCCCGCCGGACCGATCGCCGCCCGGCTTGGGATCCCCTAGCTTTTCGCGGCGGCGAGCTTGGCTTGCTCGCAGAGGTCCAGCAGCCAGGCCGCCTGGGTCTTGCGCCCCGGATCTTCCGACGCGGCGGCCACCAGTTCGCCGTTGCGCACCACGATCAATTGCTTGCGAAAGCCGCCATAGCCGCCCATGCCGTTGCGGGTGTTCATGTCGAAGCAGATCGCCCAGCCGTAGAAGGCCCGGCTGAAGATCGAGGACTCCGCGCTCAGGAAGCCCGGCGCCTGCACGCCGCGAATGCGCACGCCCTCCGGGTCCTTGAGCTGGCGCTTGAAGGCATCGACGTGGATCGCGGTCGACGCCGGTCGCGGCCCAGCGTCCGCGAGGGTGGCCGGGCTCCCCTGCGCGTTCAGCGCCGGCTTCGGGGCGCTGGTCGCGCAGCCAGCGAGAACAATGGCCGCCAGGGTCACGGGCTTGAGTGATTTCATGCGGCCGGATTATCGATGGCCCGGCGCAGCCTCCACGATGCGATCGGGCACGCGAAAATTTTCTTCACGGCCGATGCAGAATCGATGGGAACCGACCGGAGTCGGAGAAAAATTTCCCCGTAGGCCTGAGAGCTGGTCACTCTCAGAGGGGAAATTTGGTAGGCGCGATTGGACTCGAACCAACGACCCCCACCATGTCAAGGTGGTGCTCTAACCAGCTGAGCTACGCGCCTGAGGTTGTATTCGAGAGGCCGAAGTATAGCAGGCTTCTGAAGCCACTTTTCAGCGCCGTCGCGCAGATCGCACACCAGGCACCGCAGCGACCACCGCGAGCACCTGCTTGAGCCGCGTGACATCGGCGATCTCGACCGTGAAGGTCATCCACGCCGTGCCCTTCACCGACTGCGTCTGCACGCCGATCACGTTCATCTTCTCGCGCGCCAGCACGTCCGAGATGTCGCGCAGCAGGCCCTGCCGGTCGGCCGCCTCGACCGCCACGTCGACCGCGTAGACCGAGCCCGCGTCGCCGCCCTTCTGCGCGCCCCACTCGACGTCGATCACGCGCTCGCCGTTCTGCGCCGCCATCGTGCGGAAGTTGCTGCAATCGGCGCGGTGCACGCTGACGCCGTGGCCCTTGGTGACGAAGCCGCGGATCGCATCCGGTGGCGCCGGCTTGCAGCACTTGGCCAGCTGCGTCATCAGCGACGAGACGCCCACCACCAGCACGCCGCCGCGCCCCGACTGCTCGCTGCCGCGCGCCTTCTTGATGATGACGCCGTCGTCCGGCCCGGGTGGCGGCTCGGGCGGGCGCAGCAGCATCTCGATGTTGCGCAGCGAGAACTCGTCCTTGCCGACCACCTCGAACAGGTTGTCGGCCGACTTGAAGCCCAGCTGCGACGCCAGGTCGTCGAGCCTCAGTGCAGTCTTGCCTTCGCGCTGCAGCAGCTTCTCGACCGCCTCGCGGCCGCGCGCGACGGTCTCGTGGGTGATCTGGGCGTTGAACCAGGCGCGCACCTTGGCGCGCGCCCGATGGCTGGCGAGGTAGCCGAGGTCGGCATTGAGCCAGTCGCGCGACGGCCCGCCTTCCTTGGCGGCAATGATCTCGACCGTCTGGCCGTTCTGCAGCGGCGTGTTGAGCGGCACCATCGCGCCGTCGACGCGCGCGCCGCGGCAGCGATGGCCGAGGCTGGTGTGCACGGTGTAGGCGAAGTCGACCGCGGTCGCGCCCTGCGGCAGCTCGACGATGGCGGCGTCGGGCGTGAGCACGTAGATGCGATCGTCGAACAGGCCCTGGCCGCGCTGGCCGCCCGAGAGATCGCGCTCCCAGGCCAGCAGCTGCCGCAGCACCGCGATCTTGGCGTCGTACTCGCCGCTGGCCCAGACGCCCGCGTAGCCCTTGTGGCCGGCTTCCTTGTAGGCCCAGTGCGCGGCCACCCCATGCTCGGCATGGTCGTGCATCTGCTCGGTGCGGATCTGGATCTCGATCGGCTTGCCGGCATGGCCGCCGACGACCTCGCGCACCACCGTGTGCAGCGACTGGTAGCCGTTGGGCTTGGGCCGCGCGATGTAGTCGTCGAACTCCTCGTCGATCGGCTGGAAGTGGGAGTGCACCCAGGCCAGCGCCGCATAGCAGTCCTTGACGTCGGCCACCACCACGCGCAGCGCCATGATGTCGAACACCTGCGCGAAGTCGAGCGACTTGCCGCGCATCTTCTTGACGATGCTGTAGATGTTCTTGGGCCGGCCCTGCACCGTGGCCTTGACGCCCTCGGCCGCCAGGTCGCGCTCGAGGCGCGCACGCAGCTGCTCGACATAGCCTTCGCGCTCGATGCGCTTCTCGTCGAGCAGGCGCGCGATCAGCTTGTAGGTCTCGGGTTCGAGGAAGCGGAACGACAGGTCCTCGATCTCCCACTTGACCTGCCAGATGCCGAGCCGGTTGGCCAGTGGCGCGAACACCTGCAGCGATTCGCGCGCCACGTTCTCGGGCAATGGCCGCTTGCTGGCCGCCGCATGTCGCAAGGTCTGCAGGCGCGAGGCCAGCCGCAGCATCACGACGCGCAGGTCGCGCGAGAACGCCAGCAGCATCTTGCGCACGTTCTCGGTCTGGGTGCCGGCGGCCTCCGGCTGGGCGTTCGCCGTGGCCGAGCGGGCCTGCTTCTGCACGTGCACGAGCTTGGTGGTCTCGACCGCCAGCGCCGCGAAGTTCTCGCCGAACACCTTGGCGATCACCTCTTGCGGCCGGTTCAGGTGCTGGCACGAATAGACCAGGTAGCTGGCCGCCTGCATGGCCTCGGAGCCGCCCATGGCACGCACGATCGCGGCCACCGCGTCGGCGTGCGCCAGCGTGTTCTCGCCGGTGTCCAGGGTCTCGTCGGCGATCAGCGGCTCGGCGAAGGCGCGCGCGCGCGCCAGCATGTTGGCCATCACCGGCGTGCGATCGGCGGTGGCGGCCGACAGCGGGTAGTCGACCACCAGCGATTCCGACGGCGCCGGCACGTGCAGGTTGGATTGCTCGCGCTTCACCGGGCGCCCCGCACGGATAGCAAGCGCCGCCCGACGGGCCCGCGAGCTTCACGAGGCACGTGAGAAAGGGCGGGCACGGTCATGGAGGGAAAGGCGAAATCGCGATGAAGATAATGGGCTCGTTGCATCCTAATTCATTCGGAGATTGTCATCATGCTCAAAGGCAAAACCGCGCTTGTCACGGGGTCCACCAGTGGCATCGGGCTCGGCATCGCGAAAGCCCTGGCCGGCCAGGGCGCGAACATCGTCCTCAACGGATTCGGCGACGCGGAAGGCCCCAAGGCCGAGATCGCCGCGCTCGGCGTGAAGGTCGAACATCACGGCGCCGACATGAGCCGCGCAGGCGACATCGAGGACATGATGAAGTTCGCCGCCAGCCGCTTCGGCCGTGTCGACGTGCTCGTCAACAACGCCGGCATCCAGCATGTGGCGAAGGTCGAGGACTTCCCGGTGGAACGCTGGGACGCGGTGATCGCGATCAACCTCAGCAGCGCCTTCCACACCACCCGGCTCGCGCTGCCGGCGATGCGCGAGGCCAACTGGGGCCGCATCATCAACATCGCCTCGGCGCACGGCCTGGTGGCGTCGGCGCAGAAGTCGGCCTACGTGGCCGCCAAGCACGGCATCGTCGGCTTCACCAAGTCGGTGGCGCTGGAGACGGCCACCACCGGCGTCACCTGCAACGCGATCTGCCCCGGCTGGGTGCTGACCGCGCTGGTCCAGAAGCAGATCGACGACCGCTCGGCCCGCGAAGGGATTTCGCTGGCCCAGGCGCAGAACGAGCTGCTGGGCGAGAAGCAGCCCTCGCTGCAGTTCACGACGGTCGAACAACTGGCCGGGCTGGCGGTGTTCATGTGCTCGCCGGCCGCCGACCAGGTGCGCGGCGTCGCCTGGCAGGTGGACGGCGGCTGGACCGCGCAGTAAGGCCTACTTCAGCTGCACCGAGCCCGAGACGTTGACCACCACGTTGGCCTTGCCCGCCTCGATCGGGACCGGGGCATCGGAGGCGGCCTTGGCCATCGCCTCCATCGCCATCATGCGCGGCTGCACCGGCCCGCCCAGATGGGCGTTGACCGAGACTTCGCGCAGCGTGTAGCCGCTGAAGCCGAAGCCCTTGGCGAGTTCGTCGGCGCGCTGCTTGAAGTTGTCGATCGCCACCGACTGGGCCTCGGTCTCGGTCTTGGCCTGCTGTTCGCGGCTCAGGCCGAAGCCGATGTTGGCGATCGACAGGGTGCTGATGCGCCCGGCCGTCTGGGTGATGCGCGGGAAGTCGCGCCCTTCGAGCACCAGCGACGCAGCGCCGCGCCAGCCGGTCATCTTGCCTTCGCGGTTGAAGCGCGGCGCCAGGTTGAAGTTGCCCGTGCGGACGTCAAGCTGGCCCGGCTGGGCGCCCTTGCGTGCCTCGACCAGCGCGGCATCGAGCGCGGTGCGCAACTGCGTCTGGACGGTCGCTGCATCGGCGGCTTCGCGGGTGGTGCTGAGCGTCATCGTGAGCAAGTCCTGCTGGACCTCCACCGTCGAGTTGGCGGACAGCTGGAGCACGTTCTGCGGCGGTGCGATCGACACGGTCTGGGCCGCGGCAACGCCGGCAGCCATCCAGACGGCACAGGCCGCCATCCATTTGAGATTGTTCAAGTCGGCAATTCCTTGGAAAAACAAAAGAGGCCCCACGCGGGCCGCGGCTCAAGGCCGCTGGTTGCGCGGAGCGGTCAACGCGCCCGGGGCCGGCGCGTCCGGCATCATGCGCCCGCCCGCCGGCGCTCCGGCCGACTGCGCCATGCTTTGGGACGGCGCCCATTGCTGGCGCACCTGCTGCCTCAACTGGGCCAGCTCGGCGGGCGTCAGGCGTCGGCCGGCGCCGGCGCCGCGCCCTTCCCCGCCGGTCGCACCGCCCACTGCCAGCCAGCCGGGCGGCCCGGCCCAAGCCGGCAAGCCCGAAGTGGCAACCATCAACGACAACATGACAAGCTTGGATTTCATGGCGGCAAATTGTGACGACAAGGTCACTGTGCCATCGCCTTGCAAGGTGCAGACGTCCCACCCGCTAGCGGCCGCAAGTTTTGTAACTTAGTGTCAACACCTACCCCAAAGCGGGCCAATGAGCCCACAACGGCTTCAGAATTGGCGTTGTTACAAATTCGGCGTTGTGAAAATGAATCAAGCCCCCGCTCGCACAGACAAGATCGTGATCGTCGACGACGACGCGCGCATCCGCGACCTGCTCCGCCGCTACCTGACCCAGGAAGGTTTCGAGGTCATCGTGGCCGAAGACGGCAAGGCGCTCAACCGCATCCTGCTGCGCGACACGGTCGACCTGATCGTGCTCGACCTGATGATGCCGGGCGAAGACGGCCTCTCGGTGTGCCGCCGCCTGCGGGCGGCCAACGACCGCACTCCGATCATCATGCTGACGGCCAAGGGCGAGGACGTCGACCGCATCGTCGGCCTCGAGGTCGGCGCCGACGACTACCTCGGCAAGCCCTTCAACCCGCGCGAACTGCTGGCCCGGGTCCACGCGGTGCTGCGCCGCCGGCCGCCGCTGGAGGCGCCCGGCGCGCCGTCGACCGACAACGAGACCGTCAATTTCGGCCCCTTCAGCTTCGACCTCGGCTCGCGCACGCTCAAGAAGGACGGCGAGGAGCTGTCGCTGACCACCGGCGAGTTCGCGATGCTGAAGGCGCTGGTGCGCCATCCGCGGCAGCCGCTGTCGCGCGAGAAGCTGGCCCAACTGGCACGCGGGCGCGAGTTCGAGCCCTTCGACCGCAGCCTGGACGTGCAGATCTCGCGCCTGCGCAAGCTGGTCGAGTCCGACGCCGCGGCGCCGCGCTACATCCAGACCGTCTGGGGCGTCGGCTACGTGTTCGTGCCGGACGGCACGACCTGAAGCGCTGACGGACGTGGCTATCGGGCCCCAGACCACCCAGCCCAGCCCGCTCGAGGACAGCACCCAGGGCACGCTGCCGAGCCCGCTGGGAAGCATCGGCGCGCGCCGCCGCCGGAAGCGGCTGCACCTGGGCCTCAGCCTCTTCTGGCGCACCTTCTTCCTGCTGGTGCTGCTGCTGGTCGGCTGCACGGTGGCCTGGCTGCAGACCTTCCGGGCGCTCGAATACGAGCCGCGCGCCATCCAGACCGCCCACCAGATCGCCTCGCTGGTCAACCTGACGCGGGCGGCGCTGGTCTATTCCGATGCCATCACCCGGGTCTCCTTGATCAAGACGCTGGCCGACCAGGAGGGCGTGCGCATCCTCCCGCGCGAGCCGGGCGACCGCTTCCTGCCCTACACCAGCGGCGCGCTCGACCAGCGCGTGACCGAGGAACTGATCGCGCGACTGGGCGAAGGCACGACGGTCGCTAGCCGGGTCAACGACGAGCCGGGCCTGTGGGTCGGCTTCACGATCGAGAGCGACACCTACTGGCTGCTGGTCGACCCGACCCGCTTCAGCCGCCTCGACCGGCGCACCTGGATGATCTGGCTGGCCACCACGATGGCGCTGTCGCTGGCCGGCGCGGCGCTGATCACGCGGCTGATCAACCGGCCCTTGAAGCAGCTGTCGCAGGCCACGCTGCAGGTGCGCGAGGGCGAGTACGAGGCCCACCGGCTGGACGAGCGGGCCCGCACCAACGAGATCCGGGCAGTCAACGTGGGCTTCAACCGGATGGCCGACCAGCTGGCCAAGATCGAGCAGGACCGCGCCGTGATGCTGGCCGGCATCTCGCACGACCTGCGCACGCCGCTGGCGCGGCTGCGCCTGGAAACCGAGATGAGCGTGGCCGACGAGGATGCGCGCGACCACATGGCGGCGGACATCGCCCAGCTCGACGCCATCATCGACAAGTTCCTCGACTACGCGCGGCCCGACCACGTCGACTTCCGCCCGGTGCTGCTGCGCGACGTGATCGACGCCTGCACCTACGCGGTCCAGGACCACGAGGACATCAAGATCACGGTCGACGTGCCGGCCGACCTGCGGGTGATGGCCGACGAGGTCGAGCTGCAGCGGGTGATCTCCAACCTGGTGGAGAACGCGCGCCGCTACGGCAAGACACCCTCCACCGGGGTGGCCGACATCACGATCCAGGCCCAGGCCCACAACGACGCGGTGCTGATCAAGGTGCGCGACCACGGGGCCGGGGTGGCGGCCTCGATGCTGTCGCAGCTCAGCAAGCCCTTCTTCCGCGGCGACGTGGCCCGCACCTCGGCCGCCGGGGCCGGGCTGGGGCTGTCGATCGTGACCAAGAACATCGAGCGCATGGGCGGCACCTTCGCGCTCACCAGCACGCCGGGGCGCGGGCTGGCGGCCCACATCCGGATGCCGCGCGCGGCGTCGATCAAGATCGATCCCCTGGCGGCCAAGGACAAGCCGGTGCCCGCGGCGGGACCGGCCAGCAAGGCCTAGTGTCGCCCGTCCGGGCGATGGTCGGCGAACTTCGGCTGCGAGGCGCCGGCGAAGGCCTCGAGCGCCGAGCCGACGCCGCCCGACTTCTCCAGCGCGCTGACGATCTTCCTGAAGAGCGGCCGGTAGGCCTCGTCGGCCTCGCAGCCGGTCAGCGGGTCGCGGTTGGCGCTGAAAGCGGCATCGAGCTCGGCCCAGTCGGCCTCGCCGAGCGCGGCCTCCGCCCGCGGCAGGATCTCCGCTTCCTCGACATGCATGTGCTCGAGGTAGCTGCCGACGTACTGGCGCATGGCGGCTTCGAACGCCTCCCAGCCGGCGTTGCGCCCCGTCGTTTCCCTCAGGACCTGGATGCCGAGCAGCGCGTGCTCGAGTTCGCGCAACGCCCGTTCGCCATTCGCATGGTCGCGGTCGAGGCGATCGAGTACCTCATCCAGCTGGCCGTCGCGCCCGCGCAACCGGGGGAACAGCAGCTGGCTTTCCTTGGGGTGGTGCAGCTTCTCCGGAAATTCGCCGATGTAGAAGAGCATGGCCTGCAAGGCGGAGAGATCGGGCACCGTGTTCCGGCGCCGATGCTCGCCGAGCAGCAGGAGGATCGCCCGCAGCATGGCCGAGAGCGCCCGGTGTTCGCGCAGGATGATGTCGACGGTGGCATGCGTCATGAGGGACTCCTTGCCATGCAGCGCGCGGCACGCTGCATGGCGCCAGGACCTGCGTTGCCACGCCATGCTGGCTGCAAATCCGAATGCCTGCCTTGCGCCACGTCAAGGCGCGGCGACTTTCGTGCCGCGGCGCGGCAGAGGCGCTACGTCGACGCCGGGCCGCCCCCGCGGTGCAGCAGCGCCACGGCGCGCGCTTCCATCGCCCGGCCCTCGCCCACCGGACCGAGCTTCTCGGCCGTCTTGGCCTTGACGTTGACCTGCTCGACCGCCAGGCCAAGCGTCGCCGCGATGCGCTGGCACATCGCCGGGATGTGCGGCGCCAGCTTCGGCGCCTGGGCGATCACGGTGCTGTCGACATTGCCGATCTGCCAGCCGGCGGCCCGCACGCGGCGCGCCGCCTCGGCCAGCAGCACCGACGAGTCGGCGCCGCGGAACTGCGGATCGGTGTCGGGGAAATGGCGGCCGATGTCGCCGAGGCCGGCGCCACCGAGCAGCGCGTCGGTGATCGCATGCAGCAGCACGTCGGCGTCCGAGTGGCCCAGCAGACCCGTTGCGTGGGGCACCTCGACCCCGCCGAGGATCAGCTTGCGGCCGGCCACCAGCTGGTGGACGTCCCAGCCTTCGCCGACGCGGATGTCCAACCCGCTCATGGGCGGCTCCGGCGGCTCTGCAGGACCGCCTCGGCGAGCGCGAAGTCCTCGGCATAGGTGAGCTTGAAGTTCTGCGCGCTGCCCGGCACCAGCAGCGGCGCCAGGCCCACGCCCTCGATCGCGCTGGCCTCGTCGGTCACGGCGTCGCCGCTGCGCTCCAGCGCATCGAGCAGCATCCCGATGCGGAACATCTGCGGGGTCTGGGCCAGCCACTTGTCGGCCCGGGTCGGCGTGCTCGCCACCCGGCCCTCGGGCGTGGCGACCTTGAGCGTGTCGGCCAGCCGGTGGGCCAGCAGGCCGCCGACGGCGTCATGCTCGCAGGCCGCGATCAGGGCCTCGATCTGGCTGGGCGTGACCAGGCAGCGCGCGGCATCGTGCACCAGCACCCAGTCGTGCGGGCCGGCGCCGAGCTGGCGCAGCGCGCGCAGGCCGTTGCGCACGGTGGCGGCGCGGCTGGCGCCGCCGACCCGCAGCAGGTGCTCGCCGGCGGCCGGAAAGCGCGGCAGCGCGCTGCCGACGTCGGCATCGTCGGGCGCCACCACCAGCGCCAGGGCGGCAAAGGTCCCGGCCAGCGCGCGAAACGCCTCCAGCGTGTGCTCGACCATCGGCCGGCCGGCGATCCGCCGGTACTGCTTGGGGCCGGCGCTGCCGGCACGGCTGCCGGAACCGGCGCAGGGAATCAGGACGAAAAGGCGGGAGGCGGACATGGGGGAGCGAGGGCGACCAGCGGCAAAAGGACAGCCATTCTAGAATCGACCCCATGCACACCCCTCGCCGGCCGGCGCGGGGTGTTGTGCATTTCCCGGGCACTTCATGGACCTACCCCACCTCACCGCGGGCAAGCGATTCACGCTGCCGCGCCCCCCGCTGTCGGCCGATGCGCTGATGCTGGCGCAACTGGCCGAACGCGAAAAAGCGAGCGGCCGGGCCACCGCCGTCTTCACCGCCGACGCCAACGACGCCCAGCGCCTGATCGACGAGATCGCCTTCTTCGCGCCCGAACTGCGCTGCGCCCTGTTCCCCGACTGGGAGACCCTGCCCTACGACAGCTTCTCGCCGCACCAGGACCTGATCAGCGAACGGCTGGCGACGCTCTGGCGCATCAGCCAGAAGGAGGCCGACGTGGTGCTGGTGCCCGCCACCACCGCGCTCTACCGGCTGGCGCCGCCGGCCTTTCTCGCCGGCTATACCTTCCAGTTCAAGAGCGGGCAGAAGCTGCAGGATTCGAAGCTCAAGGCCCAGCTCACGCTGGCCGGCTACACCCATGTGACGCAGGTCGTGAGCCCGGGCGAGTACGCGGTGCGCGGCGGCCTGATCGACCTGTTCCCGATGGGCTCGCCGGTGCCGTTCCGGGTCGACCTGTTCGACGACGAGATCGATTCCATCCGCACCTTCGACCCCGACACCCAGCGCAGCCTGTACCCGGTGCCCGAAGTGCGGCTGCTGCCGGGCCGCGAATTCCCGATGGACGACGACGCCCGGGCGCGCTTTCGCAGCCGCTGGCGCGAGCTGCTCGAGGGCGATCCGACCCGCAGCCGGATCTACAAGGACATGGGAAACGGCGTCGCCACCGCCGGCATCGAGTACTACCTGCCGCTGTTCTTCGAAGAGACCGCGACCGTCTTCGACTACCTGGGGCCCGACGCCACGGTGGTGCTGCACGGCGAGCTGGAGCCGGCCTTCCAGCATTTCTGGCAGGACACGGCGGAGCGCTACCGGCTGGTGCGCGGCGACCCCGAGCGGCCCGCCCTGCCGCCCGAGGCGCTGTTCCTGAACGCCGAACAGTTCTACCAGCGGGCCAAGCCGCATGCGCAGCTGGCGATCCGTGGCGAGGCCGACGCCGAGGCGCCGCCCTACGCCGAGTTCGACACCCTGCCGCCCTTCGCCGTGGTGCGCGGCGCCGACGATCCGCTGGTCAAGCTCAAGGCGCACATCGCGGGCACGCCGCACCGCGTGCTCGTGATCGCCGAGAGCGACGGCCGGCGCGAGAGCCTGCTCGACTTCCTGCGCGCCAGCGGCGTCGGGCCGCCGGCCTTCGACTCGCTGGCCGAGTTCGAGGCCCAGCCCGACGAGAAGATCGGCATCGCGACCGCGGCCCTGGTGGCCGGCTTCGCGTGGCGCGAACAGGGCATCGATTTCGTCACCGAGACCGAGCTCTTCGCGACCGCGCCGGCCACCCGCCGGCGCAACAAGAAGCAGGAACAGGTCAGCGACGTCGAGGCGCTGATCAAGGACCTGAGCGAACTGGCGATCGGCGACCCGGTGGTGCATTCGGCCCACGGCATCGGCCGCTACCGCGGACTGGTCAACATGGACCTCGGCCAGGGCAAGGACGCCGAGGGCAAGCCGCTGCTGCAGGAGATGCTGCACCTGGAGTACGCCGACAAGGCCACGCTCTACGTGCCGGTCTCGCAGCTGCACCTGGTGAGCCGCTACACCGGCGTCAGCGCCGACGAGGCGCCGCTGCACAAGCTGGGCTCGGGCCAGTGGGACAAGGCCAAGCGCCGCGCCGCCGAGCAGGTGCGCGACTCCGCCGCCGAGCTGCTCAACATCTATGCCCGGCGCGCGGCGCGCGAGGGCTACGCCTTCCGCTTCTCGGCCGCCGACTACGAGGTCTTCGCCAACGACTTCGGCTTCGACGAGACGGCCGACCAGAAGGCCGCGATCCATGCCGTGATCCAGGACATGATCTCGCCCCAGCCGATGGACCGGCTGGTCTGCGGCGATGTCGGCTTCGGCAAGACCGAGGTCGCGCTGCGGGCCGCTTTCGTGGCCGTCACAGGCGGCAAGCAGGTGGCCTTCCTGGCGCCGACCACCCTGCTGGCCGAACAGCACTACCAGACGCTGGTCGACCGCTTCGCCAAGTGGCCGGTGAAAGTCGCCGAGATGAGCCGCTTCCGCTCCGCCAAGGAGATCACGGCGGCCGCCAAGGGGCTGGACGACGGCAGCGTGGACATCGTGGTGGGCACGCACAAGCTGCTGTCGCAGTCGGTCAAGTTCAAGAACCTGGGCCTCCTGATCATCGACGAGGAGCACCGCTTCGGCGTGCGCCACAAGGAGGCGATGAAGGCGATGCGGGCCGAGGTCGACGTGCTGACCTTGACCGCCACGCCGATCCCCCGCACGCTGGGCATGGCGCTCGAAGGCCTGCGCGACCTGAGCGTGATCGCCACCGCGCCGCAGCGGCGGCTGGCGATCAAGACCTTCGTCCGCAACGAGGGCACCGGCGTGATCCGGGAAGCCGTGCTGCGCGAACTCAAGCGCGGCGGCCAGGTCTACTTCCTGCACAACGAGGTCGAGACGATCGAGAACCGGCGCCAGAAGCTCGAGCAGATCCTGCCCGAGGCGCGCATCGCCGTGGCCCACGGCCAGATGCCCGAGCGCGAACTCGAGCGCGTGATGCGTGACTTCGTGGCCCAGCGCTACAACCTGCTCCTGTGCTCGACCATCATCGAGACCGGCATCGACGTGCCGACCGCCAACACCATCGTGATGAGCCGGGCCGACAAGTTCGGCCTGGCGCAGCTGCACCAGTTGCGCGGCCGGGTCGGCCGCAGCCACCACCAGGCCTATGCGTACCTGATGGTGCCGGACATCGAGGGCCTGACCAAGCAGGCGGCGCAGCGGCTCGACGCCATCCAGCAGATGGAAGAGCTGGGCTCCGGGTTCTACCTCGCGATGCACGACCTGGAGATCCGCGGCGCCGGCGAGGTGCTGGGCGAGAACCAGAGCGGCAACATGATGGAGATCGGCTTCCAGCTCTACAACGAGATGCTGGCCGAGGCGGTGCGCTCGCTCAAGGCCGGGCAGGAGCCCGACCTGCTGGCGCCGCTGTCGGTCACGACCGAGATCAACCTGCACGCGCCGGCCCTGCTGCCCGACGACTACTGCGGCGACGTGCACCTGCGGCTGTCCTTCTACAAGAAGCTGGCGACCGCCAAGACGCCGGACCAGATCGACACCCTGCTCGAAGAGATCGTCGACCGCTTCGGCAAGCTGCCGCCGCAGGCGCAGACCTTGATCGACGTGCACCGGCTGCGGGTGCTGGCGCGGCCCTACGGCGTGATCAAGGTCGATGCCGCGCCGGGGGTGATCCACATCACCTTCAAGAAGGACCCGCCGATCGATTCGATGAACATCATCCACCTGATCCAGAAGAACAAGCACATCAAGCTCGCGGGCAACGAAAAGCTGCGCATCGAGCGCGAGCTGAAGGAGCCCAAGGAGCGCGCGCAGATGGTGCGCGACGTCTTGCGCAGCCTGGGCCAACCCAAAGTACAGGAGCCGACACCGGCATGAAAGAACTCTCCCCCGGCCTCGTCGTGCAGCGCTTCACGCCGCCGCTCGCGCTCGCCGATTTCAAGCTGATCGCGTTCGACATGGATTCGACCCTGATCAACATCGAATGCATCGACGAGATCGCCGATGCGGTGGGCAAGAAGGCCGAGGTCGCGGCCATCACCGAGGCCACGATGCGCGGCGAGATCAAGGACTTCAAGGACAGCCTGCGGCGCCGCGTCGCGCTGCTCAAGGGCGTTCCGGTGGCCGCCCTGCAGCAGGTCTACGACCAGCGCCTGCAGCTCAACCCGGGGGCCGGGCAACTGGTCGCGGCCTGCAAGGCTGCGGGGCTCAAGGTGCTGCTGGTGTCGGGCGGCTTCACCTTCTTCGCCAACCGGGTGAAGGATCGCCTCGGCATCGATTTCGCGCGATCCAACCTGCTCGACGAAGCCGACGGCCTGCTCACGGGCCAGGTCGTGCAGCAGCCCTGGGGCGACATCTGCGATGGCGCCGAGAAGCGCCGCACGCTGCTCGAGGTGGCCTCGCTGCTGGGCATCTCCGCGGCCGAGGCGATCGCCGTCGGCGACGGCGCCAACGACCTGCCGATGATGGGCGAAGCCGGCCTCTCGGTGGCCTTCCACGCGAAGCCGTTGGTGCGCGAGCAGGCGATGGTGGCGATCAACGAGGGCGGCCTCGACCGCCTGCTCGAAGTGCTGCGGTGAGCCCATGGCCGACGAGCAGCGCCCGCCGCCCGCCTCCGCGACCTTGCACGGCGATCGCCGCGGCGGCGTCGAGCACGGCGCGATCCACAAGCCGATCCACACCTCGGTGCAGTACGGCTACGAGCGCACCGAGGACCTGATCGGCGTCTTCCAGGGCACGCTCAAGAACAGCTTCAGCTATGCCCGTCAGGGCACGCCGACCACGGCGGCGCTCGAAGCCAAGGTGACGCAGCTCGAGCAGGGCCTCGGCAGCATCTGCTTCGCCAGCGGCATGGCGGCGCTGAGCGCGCTCTTCCTCACCTTGCTGCGCGCCGGCGACCACGTCGTCTCCAGCCATTTCGTCTTCGGCAACACCAACAGCCTGTTCGGCACGCTGGCCGGGCTGGGCGTGGCGGTCGACAAGGTCGATGCGGGCTCGGTCGACCGCGTGCGCGACGCCCTGCGGCCGCAGACGCGCATGGTGTTCGTCGAGACCATCGCCAACCCCGGCACCCAGGTCCCCGACCTCGAGGCGATCGGCGCCCTGTGCCGCGAGCGCGGACTGCTCTACGTGGTGGACAACACGATCACCTCCCCCGCCCTCTTCCGGCCGCGCAGCGTCGGCGCCGGGCTGGTCGTGAACTCGCTGACCAAGACCATCGCCGGCCACGGCGCGGCGCTGGGCGGCGCGGTCACCGACACCGGCGAATTCGACTGGGGCACCTATCCCAACATCGCCGCCAGCTACCGCGGGCTCGACCCCCGGCAATGGGGACTGCAGCAGATCCGCAAGAAGGGGCTGCGCGACATGGGCGGCACCTTGGCGCCCGAGCAGGCCCACCGCATCAGCCTGGGTGCCGAGACGCTGGCGCTGCGGGTGGCGCAGACCAGCGCGACGGCACTGGCGCTGGCGCGCTTTCTCGAAGCCCATCCGGCGGTCGCCAAGGTGCACTACCCGATGCTCGAAAGCCATCCGCAACATGCGCTGGCCCTGAAGCTGTTCCGGGCCGGCTCATGGCTGCTGGCCTTCGAACTGCGCGACAACGCGCGCATGCCGGCCGCGCTCGACCGCCTGCAACTGGCCATCAAGGCCACCGGCCTGGGCGACAACCGGACGCTGGTGATCCCGGTGGCGCCGACGATCTACTGGGAAGCGGGGCCCGTGGTGCGCGCCGAGATGGGGATCGCCGACGGGCTGGTCCGGGTTTCGGTCGGGCTCGAAGCCGCCGATGAGCTCATCGCCGACTTCGCGCAGGCCATCGCCTGACCCCGGGACCGCTTCGCGTCAGAGCCCGATCAGGCCGCCATCGTCCCGGGTGATCACCACCGTCGCCGAGCGCGGACGCGCCGTGCCGCCCCCGGGCCAGTGACTGCCGAACTTGCTGGGGTCGCCGATGTTGGCGGCCGGCGTGGTCTCGCCCGGGTGCTGGATGTTCACGAACAGCGCGCGGCCGTCGCCGGACTCGGCAATGCCGGTGATCTCGCAATCCTTCGGCCCCACGAGGAAGCGGCGCAGGCCGTCCGTGCCCGGCGCTTTGCCGACCAGGGTCGCCTGCGTGGCACTGGTCGCGCCGTCGACGTTGGTGATCGTCTTCGCGCCGCCATCGCCGACCTGGCCCGGCAGGGCGGCCAGCATCATGCAGTTGGTCACGTCGGTGTACTTGCTGTCGTCGGTCTCGAGCCAGAGCAGCCCGGCGGTCGCCGAGCTGAACCACATGCCGTCCGGGCTCGAGAAGTCGTTGTCTGCAACCAGGCTCGACAGGTTGACGTCGGCCGATGCCGTGGAGCGAGCGCCGAACAGATAGACGTCCCACTTGAAGGTCGTCGCGGCCGGGTTGCCGCCGGCATCCGCGAAGCGCACGACGTGGCCGTTCGGATTGCCCTTCTGCGCGGTCTGGGTCGGGCCCTTGGGATCGTTGTACGAGCGCGGGTTGGCGGCATCGGTGCCACCGACGGGTCGCGCCGTGTTGTTGGTGAGGGTCACGTACACCTCGCCGTTCTTCGGATTGACGGCGGTCCACTCCGGCCGGTCCATCTTGGTCGCGCCCGCCGCGTCCGCCGCGAGACGAACGTTGATCAGCACGTCCGCGGCATCGGCGAAGGCGTACGCCGGGTTGCCGGCCGTGATGCCGTTGACGCCCAGCGCGAGTTCGAGCCAGTTGCCCGTGCCGTCGGCGTTGAAGCGCGCGACGTAGAGCTTGCCGTCGTCCATGTACTTGTCGCCGGCGGCGATGCCGCCGTTGATGTCGGCCGCGTTCCACGCCTTGGTCGAGACGAACTTGTAGATGTACTCGTTCTGCGCGTCGTCGCCCATGTACCAGACCAGCGGCTTGCCGACCACGACCGGGCCGAGGCAGGCGCCCTCGTGGCCGAAACGGCCCAGCGCGGTGCGCTTCTTCGGCGTGCTGGCGGGCGTGAAGGGGTCGATCTCCACCACCCAGCCATAGGTGTTGGCGCCGTTGCGGTAGTCGTCCACGGCGCTGGCCGCGCCGCTGACCACCTCCGTGTTCCAGCGGCCATAGAGGTTGTCGCTGGTGTCGGGCGTGACGGTGGCCCAGAGCTCGCGGCCGGTGCCGGCGACGCCGTAGCGTCCGAAGGCCGCAATCTCCTTCGCGCTGCGGTTGGGGTTGTCGGTGGCCGCGATGCGGCGGAAGTAGCCCGCCCAGTTTTCCTCGCAAGTGAGGTAGGTGCCCCACGGCGTGGTGCCGTTGGCGCAGTTGTTGACCGTGCCGCGGGTCGTGCTGCCGTCGCTCGAGAACTTGGTCTTCAGGTAGTCGGTCCTTGCCGCCGGGCCGGAGAACTGCATCTCGGTCAGCGTGTGGACGCGGCGGTTGAAGCCCGAGTCCTGCTTGTAGTTCCAGGCGGTGCCGCTCTTGGCGACTTCGATCACGCTCACGCCATGGACGAAGAATTCGCGTTGCACCTCTGCAGCGACGCTGCGCACGGCAGCGTTGCCGGTGCCGACGATGGTCTGGCCGGTGGGATGCAGGAACAGCGCCGTGATGGCTTCGTGGTTCATCGCGAGCAGGCCGCGGGCCGCGGCGGCCGGGTCCCACTTGTTCGAGGCGTCGATGCCGAAGAAGGTCATGCCGTCGTGGTGGTCGCCGGCCCGACGGTCATAGCTGGCGGGCGCATCGGTGCCGTCGTTGAGGTAGGCCGGCACGCCGGTGGCGATCGGGTCGCCGAGACGGTACAGCACGCTGGCCGTGTAGCCGGCGGGCACCGAGACCACATCGTCCAGGCTTTTCGGCACGGCGGTGAAACCGAGCTTGGCGGCAGCCGGGGCGGGCGCGGGTGCCGGCGCGGGTGCCGGGGCCGGAGCCGGTGCCGAGGCGGCGACAGGAATGAAGCCATTGCTGCCGCCGCCGCCACAGGCCTGCAACAGCGCCACGCTGGCACTGCCGACGCCGAGTCCGAACAGGTTGCGGCGGCTCAGGCGGGCCTCGACCAGATCGCTGAAGGAAGGATTCGAGGTCTTGTTGTAGCCGATATCGTCCAGGTCGATCGACGGGACTTCGGACGGGTTTTTCGCGGTCATTCGGTGTGTACTTCTTTCATCGGATTGACGTTCTGGATATCAACCCATGAAGGTAGCCACGACAGATGACGCGGAGACGAAAGCGATGTGTCAGTGACGTGACGGCGCCTTGGCCCGTGCCGAAGCGCGCGAAGGTCTACAGCGCAGCGCCGAGCCGCGCGATGCCTTCGCGGATCTTCTCCACATTGGCGGTCGCGAAACTCAGGCGCAGCGTGGCCACATCCGGCTTCTCGGCGAAAAAGGGCGCGCCCGGCACGAAGGCCACGAGTTTCTCGATCGCCCGCTTGGCCAGCACGTTGGCGTCCGCGACCTTGCCGCCGGCACCGGTCAGGCGGGCCCAGAAGAACAGGCCGCCGCCCGGCTGCGTGAAGGTGATGGCGTCGCCCAGTTCGCGCTGCAGCGCCTCGCCCATCGCCAGCGCGCGCTCTGCGTAGACCTTGCGCACGTTGGCCAGCGTGGCCGGCATCCGGCCGCTCTTGAGGTACTGCGCGGCGGTCGCCTGGGCGAAGGTGCTGGTGTGGGCGTCGCTGAACTGCTTGCACATGGTCGCCTTGGCGAGCAGCTCGGCCGGGCCGATCATCCAGCCGATGCGCAGGCCGGGGCTCAGCACCTTGCTGAGGCTGCCGCAATGTGCCACCAGCGCGCGGCTGCCCGGGACGTCCTGGGTCAGCGACATGATCGAGGGCGGCGGCGCCTGGTCGAAGTAGAGGTCGCCATAGGGGTCGTCCTCGACGATCAGCGTCTGGTAGCGCACCGCCATCTCGAGCACCTTGCGGCGGCGCTCCAGGCTCAGCATCGCGCCGCTGGGATTGCCGAAGGTGGGGATCAGGTAGACGAACTTCGGCTTGTGTTCGGCGATCAGCTTCTCGAGCTCGTCGGTGCGCACGCCGTCGGCGTCGACCGGCGCGCTGATGAGCTGCGCGCCGTAGAGGCGGAAGCACTGGATCGTCGCCAGGAAGGTGGGGCCTTCGACGATCACCTTGTCGCCGGGCGAGATCAGCGTCTTGCCGAGCAGGTCGAGCGCCTGCTGGCTGCCGGTGGTCACGATCAGGCCGCTCGGGTCGACCTCGACGCCCTTGGTCTTCATGAAGGCCGAGAGCTGCGTGCGCAGCGGCTCGTAGCCCTCGGTGGCGCCATACTGCAGGGCCCCGCCCGGCTCTTCGGCGAGCGCCTTGGCGCTGGCCTCCTTCAGCCCTTCGACGTCGAACATCGCGCTGTCCGGAAAGCCGCCCGCAAAGCTGATGATGCCGGGCGTGCCCAGCAGCTTGAAGAGTTCGCGGATGGCGGAGGTTTCGACGTTGTCGAGGCGGGAAGCGAATTGCATGAGAGCCTTCTTGGGAGGAGTTGCAGCCTGCGATTGTCGCAGCCCCCTAAACTCCCCGCCACGATGAAGAAAACCGACATAGAGCCGTTCTTCGCCACCTTGCAGGCGGCCAATCCGAGCCCCGAGACGGAACTCGAATACGACACGCCCTTCGAGTTGCTGGCCGCCGTGCTGCTGTCCGCCCAGGCCACCGACGTCGGGGTCAACAAGGCCACCCGCCTGCTGTTTCCGGTCGCCAACACGCCGCAGGCGATCCTGGACCTGGGCGTCGAGGGGCTCGAGGGCTACATCAAGACCATCGGCCTGTACCGCAGCAAGGCCAAGCACCTGGTCGAGGCCTGCCGGATGCTGGTCGAACTGCACGGAGGCGAAGTGCCGCGCACGCGACCCGAGCTCGAAGCCCTGCCCGGAGTCGGCCGCAAGACCGCCAACGTGGTGCTCAACGTCGCTTTCGGCGAGCCGACCATGGCCGTCGACACCCACATCTTCCGGGTCGGCAACCGCACCGGGCTGGCGCCCGGCAAGACGCCGCTCGAGGTCGAACTCAAGCTCGAGAAGCGGGTGCCCGAGCCCTACCGGCTGCACGCCCACCACTGGCTGATCCTGCACGGGCGCTACACCTGCGTGGCGCGCAAGCCGCTGTGCTGGCAGTGCGCCGTGTCACCCTACTGCGACTACAAGCCCAAGACGCCAGCCCCCTGAGCCCGCCATTCACATGTCGATCGTGACGCACTCGCCGAAAGCGATCGGCTGGCCCGGCCATTGATCGGACCGTTCGACGGCACGGACGCCATCGCGCAGCAACCAGGCGCAACGAATCACGCCGGCATGCGTGATCCAGACCGCATCGCGGCCGCCGGCGCGCCAGGCATCGAAGGCCTCGCCCACCCGCCGCATGAACTGCCGCGTGCTCTCCCCGCTGCGCCCCGCGCGCAAGTCCGCGAATTCGCGCGTCCAGGCGTCGATCTCGGCACGGTCGATGGCCGACCAGAGCCGCTCTTCCCACCCGCCCAGGTCCATCTCGGCGATGCGCGGGTCGGCGCCGACCCCGTCCAGGTCGGGACGCAGCGCGACGATGGCTTGCGCCAGATCCGCGCAGCGCGACAAGGGCGAACAGCTCAGCGCAACCCCCTCGGGCAGCAGCGGCGCCACGCGCTCAGCCACGGCACGGGTCATTTCGGGCAGCACGGGCACATCCGTTCGCCCGTAGCAGAAGCCATCGACGGCAGTGGTCCGTGCATGGCGCACCAGCAGCAGCCTCATGCCTGCCACGCCAGGGCAAGGTAGATCGCCAGTTCGCACACCTGCTGCGTGGCACCGAGGCCATCTCCCGTGAAGCCGCGCAGCCGGCGCCGCAGCAGCCGTGCGACCAGCCACGCGGCCAGCGCGCACAGCAGCACCGGCGCCAATCCCCGCAGGGTGCCGTGCGCCATCACCAGCCAGCCCACCGCCGGCAGCGACCACGCCACGCCGACCAGCAAGGCGCCATGGCCGATCGCGTCGGCCAGCGGCTTCGACTTGCTCGCCGCGTTCTCGTCCCCCACGTAGGGCAGCCAGCGGATCAGGAACAGCGGCGCCAGGCGCGACAGCACATGGGCGCTCACGAGCGCGAGCACCAGGTTCGGTGCGCCCTGCCCCGCCAGCATCCCCAGCAGCAGCACCTTCAGGCCCAGCGCCAGCACCAGCGCGATCGCGCCGAAGGCGCCGATCCGCGAGTCCTTCATGATCTCCAGCGCCCGCGCGCGGTCGGCCGAACCGCCGAGGCCGTCCGCGACGTCGGCCAAGCCGTCCTCGTGGAACGCGCCGGTCAGGAGCACGGTGGCGATGGTCGACAGCGCCGCCGCCACCAGCGCGCCGGCGAAGCCTGGAAGCCCGGCCTGCGCGATGCAGAACACGCCGGCGGCGACGGCACCCACCAGCCAGCCGACGCCCGGGAAATGCGCCGCGCTCGCGCGCAGCATCGCCGGGCTGAACCCGACCCACCCCGCGAGCGACCCGGTGACCGGGACCCGGGTGAAGAACTGCAGCGCCAGCAGAAAGTGGCGCACGCCGTTCATGCCGGCTCCTGCCTCGAAACACCGGCCGATTCGAAGCTCGCCATCTCGCGCAGGATGCAGCAGGCGGACGCCAGCAATGGCCACGCCAGCGCCGCACCGGACCCTTCGCCCAGGCGCAGGTCCAGCTGCAGCAGCGGCTGCAGCTCCAGGCAGTTCAACAACAGCCGGTGACCCGGCTCGGCCGACTCGTGCGCCGCGACGCAGCGCTGCACGACATGCGGGCGCAGCGCGCGCGCCACCAGCACCGCGGCACTGGCGATGAAGCCGTCGAGCACGATCACCCGCCGCTCCTGCGCCGCCTGCAGCACCGCGCCCACCAACGTGGCGATCTCGAAGCCGCCGAAGGCGGCCAACGCGGCCAGCGGGTCGGTGGCCGCGGCGTGCAACTCGAGCACGCCGCGCAGCACCTTGCGCTTGTGGGCCCGCCCGGCG
This sequence comes from Variovorax davisae, assembly GCF_030316845.1. GTDB lineage: Bacteria > Pseudomonadota > Gammaproteobacteria > Burkholderiales > Burkholderiaceae_C > Variovorax > Variovorax davisae. Next base: position 599,663 of record NZ_JASZYS010000001.1, on the reverse strand, counting down.
GCATCGAGGCCGGTCCCGGCGCCGGTGCAGGCATCGATGTCCTGGCCGGAAATCCGGGCCAGCAGCATCGCCGCCGCGGACGAATTGCCGATGCCCATCTCGCCCAGCAGCACCGCATTGCCGGGCAGATCGCGCATCAGCGCCATGCCGTTCGCGATCGCCTGCTCGCACTGCGCCATGCTCATCGCCGGCCCCACGGAGGCATCGGCGGTGCCCGGCGCGAGCTTGCGCACCAGCAGCCCGTGGCGCGGCGCGAAGTCGTGCCGCACGCCGCAATCGACCACCGTCAGGTTCAGGCCATGCTGCCGGGCCAGCACGCTCACGGCCGCGCCGCCGGCCAGGAAGTTCTCCACCATCTGCCAGGTCACGTCGCTGGGATAGGCCGACACGCCGCGCGCCGCGAGTCCGTGGTCCCCGGCGCAGACCAGCATCTGCGGCGCCTCCAGCACCGGCGCCTGGCTGCCGAGGATGCACCCGACGCGCAGCGCCAGCGCCTCCAGCCGGCCGAGTGCGCCGACGGGCTTGGTCTTGTTGTCGAGCAGCTGTTGCAGTCGTGCCGCGAAGGCGGTGTCGTCGATGCTGTCGATGGGGGGAAGTTGAAGCGTTGTCATTCGATGAGGGCGCGCAGCACGCCCGGTTCAAAGTGGGAATCGATGTGATCGGCCAGGCCGTCGAACACGGCGTCGAGGGTACGCGCCTCGACGCCGAACATCGCCTGGAGCGCCCCGGGGTCCTCGAAGAGGCCGTGCAGGTAGAGGCCGAGCACATGGCCGGCACCGTTCTGCCACGCGAGATCGTCTGCCATGACCGCCGTGGCACGGTCGCCGGCGGCCGCCATGGCGGCATGCTCGGCCGTCCGGCCATGATGGATCTCGTAGCCGCGCACGCGCAGGCCGGACAACGCGGCCCACGGGCCGGTCAGCGTCGAGAACGTCGCCTCGCGGTGGCGAACGGTCTTGTCGGCGGCAAAGACGGTGACCACCGGCAGCAGCCCGAGCCCCGGCCCGTTGCCGTCGACCCCGTGCGGATCGATCAGCGCCTCGCCGAGCATCTGCAGCCCGCCGCAGATGCCGAGCACGGCGCCGCCGCGGGCCGCATGCGCCGCCACCGCGCGATCGAGGCCCTGCGCGCGCAGCCAGGCGAGATCGCCGCTCGTGTTCTTCGAGCCGGGCAGGATGATCCAGTCGGCGCCGGCCACGTCGGCCGGGCTGCGGGCCCAGCGCAGGCGCACCCCGGCGATGTTCTTGAGCGGCTGGAATTCATCCAGGTTGCTGATCCGCGGATAGGCGACCACGGCGATGGTGCGCGTGACCGCGCCGCCCGTCGCCACGCTGCGGTCGTCGAAGACGCCGTCCTCTTCCGGCAGGCCGTGCTGCCACCACATGGGCAGCGTCGCCACCGTCGGCACGCCGGTCAGCGCCTGCAGTTCCTGCGGCGCCGGCGCGAGCAGCGCGGCATCGCCGCGGAACTTGTTGAGCACGAAGCCGGCGATCAAAGCGCGGTCGGCAGCCGGCATCAGCGCCCAGGTGCCGTAGAGATGCGCGAAGGCCCCGCCCCGGTCGATGTCGGTGACCAGCAGGCAGCGCGCATCGGCGTGCCGCGCCACGCGCAGGTTGACGATGTCGCTGGCCATCAGGTTGATCTCGGCGGGCGAGCCCGCGCCCTCGATGACCACCACGTCGTTCTCGGCACGCAATGCATCGAGCGCTTGCGCGATCTGCGGCCACACGCGCTCGCTGCGTCCGCGCCAGGGCAAGGCCGTGAGCTCGGGGCTCACCTGCCCCATCAGCACCACCTGGCTGTGGGTGTCGCGCTCGGGCTTGAGCAGCAGCGGGTTCATGCGCACATCGGGCTCGGCGCGCGCCGCCAGCGCCTGGAAGTACTGGGCGCTGCCGATCTCCCCGCCCGCCACCACGCGGGCGTTGTTGCTCATGTTCTGCGCCTTGAACGGCGCCACCCGCAGGCCCTGGCGCGCGAACCAGCGGCACAGCGCGGTCGCCAGCCAGCTCTTGCCGGCGCCGCTGGTGGTGCCGAGGACCATGACGCAGCGGGCCCGGCCGCCTGGCACTTTGGAATTCATGAGCGCGATTGTCCTTTACGTGATCTTCCTCACGATCCCCGCAACCGGCTTGAAATGAATCCTAAAGCATTCATGCATTTCACCCTTACCTTCGACGCCATGACGAAAAAAGGGAACCACGGCGAATGCCAGGCTTACGCGACATAGCGCTCACGGTCGAAGAGCGCGACAAGAACCAGTTCTTCTGGGTGATCCTGGAAGCCCTCCCCAGCGACGCCGCCGAAGCGATCCACTACACCGGCATCTACTGCGCCGCCAACCCGCAGGCCAGCTACGCGAACGCGCTCGTGATGGGCGCGCACCAGCTGCGCAAGCTGGCCGATCCCGACGGCTGGGCGCACAGCGCCTTCCACGGCCTGCCGATGGGGCGCTGAACGGCCGCACGGCCGGGGCCGCTCAGCGCGCCGCCACCTGCGCCTGCCGGTCGCCCGGCGGCGCGAGCGCCACCGCCTGCGCATCCCAGCTGCCGCCCAGCGCCCGGATCAGGCCCACGGTCGCCTGGTACTGCGCCGACTTCACCTGCAGCGCCTGGCGCCGGTTGCTGAGTTCGCTGCGGCGCGCGTCGAGCAGGTCGAGCTGGCTGATCATGCCGTTGCGGTAGCGCGAGTCCGACAGCGTGGTGGCGCGCTCGGCCGACGCCACGGCCTTGGCCTGCACGCCAGACTGCTGGGCGAGGATGCGCAGCGACGACAGCTGGTCCTCCACTTCCTTGAAGGCGACCAGCACCTGCGTGCGGTAGCTGGCCAGTGCGCCGTCGAGCTGCGCCGACGCGCCCTGCACGCCCGCCTCGCGCCGGCCGCCGTCGAACACCGGCAGCGCCAGCAAGGCCCCGATGCCCCAGGAGCGCGCCGACCACTTCAGCAGGTCGCCGATGTCGGAGGAGGCATAGCCGCCGCCGCCGGTCAGCGCGATGTCGGGGAACCAGGCCGCCTGCGCGACGCCGACCCGCGCCTGCGCCGCCAGCACCGACTTCTGCGCCGCCGAGATGTCGGGCCGGCGGGTCAGCACGGTGGCGGGCACGCCCGGCGGGATCGTCGGCAAGGCGGTGGACCACTCGCCGGCGCCGACGTCGAAGTCGGACGCCAGGTCGCCGACCAGCACCGCCAGGGCGTGCTCCAGTTCGGCCCGGCGGCGGTCCAGCGTCATCGCATCGGACTCGTTGGAAGCGACCTCGGTCTCGACCCGCGCCACATCGAGCTCGGCCACGTCGCCCGCCCGCTCGCGGCTCTGCGTCAGGCGCAGCGTGTCGCGGTAGGCCGCGACCGTGTCGCGCACCAGCACCCGCTCGGCATCGACCGCGCGCAGCGCCAGGTAGGTCTGGGCCACCTCGGCCTGGACCAGCAGGCGCGTGCTCTGCAGCAGGCCGGCGCGCGAATCGGCGTCGAGGCGCGCGGCATCGCTGGCGCCCGAGAGCTTGCCGAACAGATCGAGTTCGTAGGAGAAATCGACGCCGGCCCGCACCAGGGTCGAGGGCCGCGGGCTCTGGTTCCGGTCGAGCCCGGCACTGCGCGAGGCCCCGGCGCCCAGGCCGATCTGCGGCGCGCGGTCGGCATCGGTGCTGCGCGCCAGGGCCCGCGCCTCGGCCAGCCGCGCCGCCGCCGCCTGGATGCTGGTGTTGCGGGCGTCCGCGCGCTCGACCAGCCGGTCGAGCACCGGGTCGTTGAAGCTGCGCCACCAGTCGCCGCGCGGCTGCGCCTCGGCCGGCTGGGTCCGGGTCCAGTTGCCCTGGGTGTCGGCGGCCTGCTCCTTGAACTGGGCCGGCGGGGTGAAGGTCGGCAGTTCGGCCGGCGCGGTCGCGCAGCCGGCCAGCACCAGCGCGGCGAGCAAGGGCAGCAGCGTGGCGCGCCAGGTCCCGCCTCGGGTTTCGATGGTTGATTTCATGATCGACTTTCTTTGGGAAGGCAGGAGGGCCTAGACGTTGTCATGCAGCGGTGCGGCAGGCGCAGGGTGCAGTCCGCCGCCCGCGCCGCCGCCGCCGGCCGGATGGTCGGCCGACACGAAGGCATCGACGTGCGGCACCTCGCCATGCAGCTTGAGCGGGCGGTTGCCGGCCATCTTTCGCACCGCGACATAGAAAACCGGCGTCAGGAACAGGCCGAAGGCGGTCACGCCGATCATCCCGGCGAACACCGCCACCCCCATCGCCGAGCGCATCTCGGCGCCGGCGCCGGTGGCGAGCACCAGCGGCAGCACGCCCATCACGAAGGCCAGCGAGGTCATCAGGATCGGGCGCAGCCGCAGCCGGCTGGCCTCGATCGCGGCCTGGATCGGCGGGCGCCCGGCGAACTCGAGTTCGCGCGCGAACTCCACGATCAGGATCGCGTTCTTGGCACTCAGCCCGACCAGCACGATCAGCCCGATCTGCGTGAAGACGTTGTTGTCGCCGTGGGACAGCCAGACGCCGGTCATCGCGGCCAGGATGCCCATCGGCACGATCAGGATGATCGCCAGCGGCAGGGTCAGGCTCTCGTACTGCGCCGCCAGCACCAGGAACACCAGCAGGATCGCCAGCGGGAACACCAGCAGCGCCGAGTTCCCGGCCAGGATCTCCTGGTAGGTCAGTTCGGTCCATTCGTAGCTCACGCCCTTGGGCAGGGTCTCGGCCGCGATGCGCTCGATCGCGTCCTGCGCCTGGCCCGAGGAATAGCCCGGTGCCGGCCCGCCGTTGACGTCGGCGGCCAGGTAGCCGTTGTAGCGCATGGCGCGTTCCGGCCCGAAGCTCGAATTGACCTTCATGAGCGCCGACAGCGGCACCATCTCGCCCGAGGTCGAGCGCACCTTCAGCAGGCCCACGTCCTCGGCGCGGGCGCGGTACGGCGCATCGGCCTGGACCCGCACGCTGTAGGTGCGGCCGAACTTGTTGAAGTCGTTCGCATACAGGCTGCCGAGGTAGATCTGCATGGTGTCGAAGATGTCGGTCACCGGCACGCCGAGCTGCCGCGCCTTGGTGCGGTCGATGTCGGCGTAGAGCTGCGGCACGTTGACCTGCCAGCTGGTGAACAGGCCCGTGAGCTCGGGCGCCTGCGAGGCCTTGGCCATGAAGGCCTTGACCGCGCCGTCCATCGCCTCGTAGCCGACCGATGCGCGATCCTCCAGCTGCAGCTTGAAGCCGCCCGTGGTGCCGAGCCCGGCCACCGGCGGCGGCGGGAACATCACGATGAAGGCCTCCTGGATGCCGGCGAACTGCTGGTTCAGCTGGCCGGCGATGGCGCCGCCGCTCTGGTCGGCCCGCTTGCGCTCGGCAAAGGGCTTGAGCGTCGCGAACACGATGCCGGAGTTGGAGCTGTTGGTGAAGCCGTTGATCGACAGGCCCGGGAAGGCGATCGCGTCCTCGACGTTCGGGTTCTTCTTCATGATCTCGCCCATGCGCTGGATCACGTCCTCGGTGCGGTCCAGCGTGGCGCCGTCGGGCAGCTGCGCGAAGCCGATCAGGTACTGCTTGTCCTGCGCCGGCACGAAGCCGCTGGGCACCGCCTTGAAGAGGCCGAAGGTGACGCCGACCAGCGCCAGGTAGACCACCAGCATCAGCGTCTTGCGCGAGATCACGCGCCGCACGCCGCCGCTGTAGGCCTCGGCGCCGCGGTGGAAGAGCTTGTTGAAGCCGCGGAAGACGCCGCCGAAGACCCGGTCCATGCCGCGCGTCAGCGCGTCCCGGGGCGCGTCGTGGCTGCGCAGCAGCAGCGCCGCGAGCGCTGGCGACAAGGTCAGCGAGTTGATCGCCGAGATCACCGTCGAGATCGCGATCGTGACCGCGAACTGGCGGTAGAACTGGCCCGTGAGCCCGCTGATGAAGGCCAGCGGAACGAACACCGCGACCAGCACCAGCGCGATCGCGATGATCGGCCCCGACACCTCGCGCATCGCGCGGTACGTGGCTTCGCGCGGCGTCAGGCCGGCCTCGATGTTGCGCTCGACGTTCTCCACCACCACGATCGCGTCGTCGACCACGATGCCGATCGCCAGCACCAGCCCGAACAGGCTCAGCGCGTTGATCGAGAAGCCCAGCAGGTGCAGCACGGCGAAGGTGCCGATCACCGACACCGGCACCGCCAGCAGCGGGATGATCGAGGCGCGCCAGGTCTGCAGGAACAGGATCACCACCAGCACCACCAGCGCGATCGCCTCCAGCAGCGTGTGGACCACCGATTCGATCGAGGCCCGCACGAACTGGGTCGGGTCGTAGGCGATGCGAAACTCCACGCCCTCGGGCATGTTCCTGGCGATCTCGTCCATGGTCTTGCGGACGTCGCGCGAGATGTCCAGCGCGTTGGAGCCCGGTGCCTGGAACACGCCGATGCCGACCGCCGCGTCGTTGTTCAGCAGCGAGCGCAGCGAGTAGTCGGCCGCGCCCATCTCGAGGCGGCCGATGTCGCGCAGCCGCGTCACGGCGCCGTCGGTGCCGGTCTTGACGATGATGTCGCCGAACTCTTCCTCGCTCTGCAGGCGGCCCTGGGCATTGATCGACAACTGCATGTCGACGCCCGACAGGCCCGGCGAGGCGCCGACCACGCCGGCCGCGGCCTGCACGTTCTGGCCGCGGATCGCGGCCACCACGTCGCTGGCCGAGAGGCCGCGCTGCGCCACCTTCTGCGGATCGAGCCAGACCCGCATCGAGTACTCGCCGCCGCCGAAGATCTGCACCTGCCCGACGCCGGGGATGCGCGCCAGCCGGTCCTTGACGTTCAGCACCGCGTAGTTGCGCAGGTAGTTGATGTCGTAGCGGTCGTTGGGCGACACCAGGTGCACCACCATCGTCAGGTCGGGTGCGCTTTTCACGGTCGTGACGCCGAGCCGGCGCACTTCCTCGGGCAGCCGCGGCTCGGCTTGCGAGACGCGGTTCTGCACCAGCTGCTGCGCCTTGTCGGGGTCGGTGCCGAGCTTGAAGGTGACGGTCAGCGTCATCACACCGTCGGTGGTCGCCTGGCTGCCCATGTAGAGCATGCCTTCGACGCCGTTGATCGACTCCTCCAGCGGCGTCGCCACGGTCTCGGCGATCACCTTCGGATTGGCGCCCGGGTACTGGGCCCGCACCACCACCGACGGCGGGGCCACTTCCGGGTACTCGGAGATCGGCAGCCCGCGCAGCGCGATCAGGCCGGCGATCAGCATCAGCAGCGACAGCACGCCGGCAAAGATCGGCCGGTCGATGAAGAACTTGGATAGATTCATGATGTTTCCCCCGCCCGCGGGATCAGGATTTCGCGTCCGCCACGCGCTGCGTCGGCGGCGCCAGTTCGGCCTTGGCGTCCATGCCCACCGCCTGCGGCGCCACCAGTGCGCCCGGGCGCACGTGCTGCAGGCCGTTGACGACCACCCGCTCGCCCGCCTTCAGGCCCTTGGTGACCACCCGCAGCCCATCCACCGGCGCGCCCAGCGCGACCTCGCGGTACTCGGCCTTGTTGTCGGCGCCGACCACCAGCACGAACTTCTTGTTCTGGTCGGTGCCGACCGCCCGTTCGTTGACCAGCAGGGCCGTGTCGTTGCGCGCCTGGCCCATGCGGATGCGCGCGAACTGGCCGGGAATCAAGGCGCCGTCGGCGTTGTCGAAGGCGGCGCGCACCCGCACCGTGCCGCTCTTGGCGTCGACCTGGTTGTCGATCAGCTGCAGCCGGCCCTGGAACGGCGTGCCGTCGCTGGCCGCGGTGCCCATCTGCACCGGGATGCCCTCGATGCGACCGCGCGCACTGGCGCCGCCGGGCATCTCCTTCAGGGCCCGCACCACGACCTGCTCGTCGGCATCGAAGCTCGCATAGATCGGGCTGACCGACACCAGCGTGGTCAGCACCGGCGCGCCGGGACCGGCCGCGACCAGGTTGCCGACCGTCACCTCGAGCTTGCCGGTGCGCCCCGCGACCGGGGCCCGGACCTGGGTGTAGCCGAGGTTCAGGCGCGCGCTCTGCAGCGAGGCCTGGGCGGCGCGCAGGTTGGCCTCGGCCTCGCGGCCGGCATTGGTGCGCTCGTCGAGCTCGCGCTGGGCGATCGCCTTCTCGTCCCACAGGCGGCGGGCGCGCTCCTGCTCGCTGCGCGTGAACGAGACGCGGGCCTGGGCCGAGGCGACCTGGGCTTCGGCACGGTCCACTTCGGCCGCATAGGGCGCCGGGTCGATGGTGATCAGCAGTTCGCCCTGCTTGACCAGCGCCCCTTCGCGGAAGTGCACCGCCTGCACGGCGCCGGCCACCCGCGATCGCACGTCGACCCGCTCGACCGCCTCGAGCCGGCCCGAGAACTCGTCCCAGGTGTTGACTTCGGTCGCGGCCACCGTCGCCACCGACACCGGCGTGGCACGCGGCGCCGCCACGGCCGTGGCGTCGCTGGCCTGGGCATGCAGGCTGTGGAAGCCGAGCGCGGCGCAGGCGATCGCCACCAGCGCCGTGACGCCCGTCACGGCGGGCCAGAGGCGGCGTCGGGCCGGGGAGGAAGGTTGAGGGTTCGACATGATGAAGGTCCTTTGGGGTGACGCTTGGAAAACACGCCGCCCTCCCGCGCGGGTGGCGCAGGACAGCGGTAGGGAAAAAGTTGCGGGGCGAACGCCGCCCCGCGGCGGACTGGCGCCGTCGGTTTCGAGGTGCCTTCACCTCGGTCTGTTCAGGGAGTTCCGTGTGACCGGAACCTGCGGCGCACGGCCTGCCGTGCGCCGTCGCTCAGTGCGGCGGTGGCGCCGCGCTGAAGAAGTCGCGGAAGTGCTTCTGCACCGCCGCCTCGCAGGCCGCGCAGCCCGAACCCTCGGGTTCGTAGAGCGCCTCGGGCCAGTTCGCCGCGCCGGGCAGCACGCTGCTGGTGACCGCGATGCCGGCTTCGCCGAGCCGGCGCGCGAAGTTCAGCGCCTCGTCGCGCATCGGGTCGTCCTTGCCGACCAGCACCAGGGTCCGCGCCACCTGCGCCAGCCGGAGCGACCCGCCCGGCACCGCATAGGGATGGGTCGCATTGACCGGGCGCTTGAGGTATTCCTGCCACCCCGAGGCCCATTTGCACTGGGTGGCGTCGCCCGTGGCCTGGCGCAGCGACGCGGTGCCGGCGCAGGGGTCCAGCATCGGCGACAGCAGGATCTGGCCGGCCAACGGCGGGTGGGCCCGGTCGCGCGCCATCAGCGCCACCGCGGCTGCCAGGTTGCCACCGGCCTCCTCGCCCGCCAGGAACACCTCGGCGCCCTTGCCGGCCAGCTTGGCGCGCTGCTTGTAGAGCCATTCGAGCGCCGCGAAGCCGACCTCGATCGGCTCCGGGAACGGCGCCTTGGGCGCCAGCGGGTAGTCCAGCGAGACCACCACGGCGCCGGCACCGGCCAGCAGCCGGGCCACGTTGCGGCCGTTGTCGAGGTCGCCGCAGACGAAGGTGCCGCCATGGAAATGCAGCACCAGCGGCACGGTCGCCCCGCGCGGCCGCACGCCGTACAGGCGGGCCTGCACCGGCTCCCGATCCGGCAATTCGATGCGGATATCGGTCTCGGCGCCCCGGGCAGCCGCCGTGGAGGCGGCGGCAACGGGTTGCTCAATGGAACGGCTGGACATGGACGACCTCGGTGGATGGACGATGAACGAAATATAAGGCGGCGCAGGGTGGGTTCAAACAGACACCGGGCCCCACTCTGTTTCCATCCGACTAACAATCGCGGCCGGAGCGCGTGTGAGAATCCGCTCCCCCAAGGCATTCCGCCACCCCCAGGAGCAGCATAGATGGACCAGATCCAGGGCATGCGGATATTCGTCCGCGTCGTCGAAGCCGGCACTTTCACCCGCGCCGCGGATTCGCTCGGCCTGCCCAAGGGCACGGTCACCAAGCAGATCCAGGCGCTGGAGTCGCGGCTGCACGTCAAGCTCCTCAACCGCACCACCCGGCGCGTCACGGTCACGCCCGACGGCGCTGCCTACTACGAACGGACCGCCCGGCTGTTGAACGACTTCGACGACATCGAGGCCAGCATGACCAACGCCCAGTCCAACCCGACGGGCCGCCTGCGCATCGACGTCGGCTCGTCGATGGCCCGGCTGGTGATCCTGCCGGCCCTGGCGACCTTCTGCGACCGCTACCCCGACATCCAGGTCGACGTCGGGGTCAGCGACCGGGCGGTGGACCTGATCTCCGACAACGTCGACTGCGTGATCCGCGGCGGCGACCTGACCGACCAGTCGCTGGTGGCGCGCCGGATCGGCAACCTGCCCTGGATGACGGTGGCCTCGCCGGCCTACCTGAAGCGCTACGGCGCTCCGCAGCATCCCACGGACATCGAGAAGCGCCACCTGGTGGTGGGCTTCTTCTCGGGCAGCACGCGGCGCATGTTTCCGGAGGAGTTCCACCGGGGCGACGAGAAGTTCGAGATCACCGGGCCCTACCGCGTCTCGGTCAACGACAGCAACGCCCACATGACGGCGGTGCTGGGCGGCTTCGGGTTGTCGCAGGTCATCACCTACATGGCCGAGCCCTTCATCGCCAGCGGCGAACTGGTGCAGATCCTGCCCGACTGGACACGGCCGCCGCTGCCGGTGCACGTGGTGTACCCGCCCAACCGCCACCTGAGCGCGAAGGTGCGCGCCTTCGTCGACTGGGCGGCGGAGCTGTTCGCCCAGCACCCCCAGTTGCAGCGGATCTGATTCAGCGCCGCGCGGCGCGCCAGGCCTGCCGAAGCGCCTCCTGGCTGGCGGGCGGCAGGACGCCCAGCCGCACCAGTCCCGGCAGCCCGAACGAGGCCGTGTCGCGCAGCTTGACGCCCGCCTGCCGCAGCGCCGCGCTGCGTGCCGGCGTCAGCGCGAGCTCCGGCTCGGCGCAGAAGAAGTTGGCGTCGCCGGGCAGCAGGCGCCAGCCCAGCGATTCGCACGCGCTGCGCTGCGCCGCCTTCCAGGCCCGCAGGGTGCACAGGCTGTCGTCGAGCCACCGCCGTGCCGCCGCGCCGGTCCAGGCCTCGAGCAGGGCCACGCCATGGGCGCCGAGCGGCCAGGACGGCGCCAGCCGCGCCAGTCGCGCGCCCAGTTCCTGCGCCGCCACCGGGGCGATCGCGTAGGCGGCCCGGACGCCGGTCAGCCCGAGCGCCTTGTTGGGGGTCCAGAGCTGCCAGACGCGGTCGCGCTGCCCCGCGTCCAGCGCCAGCGCGCCGTCGAGGCGAAGCGGTTCGTAGGCCAGGTCGAGCACGCAGGTGGCGTGGAGAGCCAGCCGGTCCACGCGGCCGGCCAGGTCCTCCTCCGGCTGCCCCAACGGGCTGCCGGGGTCGCAGCACCAGACCAGGTCGGCCGCGCCGTCGGCCACCGCCGGCTGGAAATGCCAGGCCTTGGCGGCCCGCGCGTAGTCGCCGTAGCCGTGCCGCGGCAGCCGAACCCGCCCCCCGCCGCCCTGCGACACGGCGGCCGTGACACGGCCGATGAATTCGCTGGCGCTGGCGGCGATCACGACCCGCCGGGCCTCGACGCCGTGGAAGCCGGCCAGGCGCTCGCGCAGGTCGAGGTAGTGCGGGTCGGGGTAGCGGCTGGCGTCCACCGCCTGCAGCGCCTGCAGCGCGGCGGGACAGGGCCCGCAGGCATTGCCGTTGGTCGAGAAATCGTGCGGGACCGCGCCCTGGGCGTCGGGTCCGCCGTGCATGAACTCGAACATCTCGGAGCCCCTCATGCCACGCCCCGCAGCGCCAGGCAGCCGATCGCCACCGTGGCGCCGGCGCCCGCCAGCGCCACCCCGCGGGCGGCCAGCCGCGCCGCCTGCGCGGTGTCGGCCGCAGCGGCGGCGCGGCCGCCTTCATTCAGCACATAGACCCCGGGCTTGGCCAGCCGGATGCCCAGCCGAAGCGCCATCGCGGCCATGGGCCAGCCGCTGTTGGGCGACGGCGTCCGGCCGGCTTCGCGGCGCAAGGTCCCGAGCCCTGCGCCCGGCGCCGCCGACGCACCCCACAGGAACAGGGCCGTCAGGCGGGCTGGCAGCCACGACAGCAGGTCGTCGGCGCGGGCGGCCCACTTGCCGGCCCAGGTCCACTGCCGGCCTTCGCGCTCGCCGCGATAGCCCCACATCGCGTCCGCGGTGTTGGCGAAGCGGTAGAGCGCCGCGCCCGGCAGGCCGAACAGCGCGAACCAGAACAGCGGCGCCACCAGCGAATCGTTGAGGTTCTCGGCCAGCGATTCGATCGCGCTTTCGCGCACGCCGACCGTGTCCAGCGCGCCCACGTCGCGGCTCACCAGCCGCGCCAGCCGGCCGCGGCCTTCGTCGAGCGAGCGGCCCAGGGCGGCCTCGACCGCCAGCACCTCGTCGCGCAGCATGCGCCAAGCGAGCAGCGGCTTCAGGGCGACGCCGGTCAGCAGCAGGCCGGCCCAGGCCGGCAGCCGGCTCACCGTCTCGGCGAGCGCGCAGGCGGCGGCCGCGACCAGCACGGCACCGGCACACCAGGCGAGCGCGCCGCCGGCAAAGGCCGCCCGCGCGCGCGCCGGCGCCTCGGCCGGCGGTGCGACGCACCGGCCGGCCCAGCCCAGGTAGCGGCCGATCCAGACTACCGGATGCCAGCGCGCCGGCGGCTCGCCAAACCATCGGTCGATGGCCAGCGCCAGCCAGAGGGCGGCGATGGCGCTCAATCCTCGATCCCGCGCTGGGCGGGGATGCCGGCCTTGAACGCGTGCTTGACCATCCGCATCTCGGTCACGGTGTCGGCCAGCTCGACGATCTCGGGCGGACAGCGGCGGCCGGTCAGCACCACGTGCACCTGCTTCGGCCGCGCGCGCAGCGTCTCCAGCACGCCCTCGAGCGGCAGCCAGCCATAGATCAGCGGATAGGTGATCTCGTCGAGCACGACCAGGAAGTGCGCGCCCGAAAGGATCGCGGCGCGGGCCCGCTCCCAGCCGTCGCGCGCCAGCTGCGCCGAATGGTCCAGGTCCTGGGTTTTCCAGCTGAAGCCGTCGCCGAGGCCTTCGATCGGGATGCCGAGCTGCTCGAACATCCGGTGCTCGCCGAAGCGCGCGCTCGGCACCTTCATGAACTGGTAGATCTTGACGGCCTTGCCGCGGCCGTGGGCGCGCAGGGCGAGCCCGAAGGCGGCGGTGCTCTTGCCCTTGCCGTCGCCGGTGTTGACGATCACCAGCCCGCGGCGCTCGCCTTCGGGCTTCTCGTAGGGTTTCTCGCTGGGCGGAGTCTCGATTTGCATGGGTGTCGGTTGTCAGTGCGGCACGGCCAGCCACTGGCCCGCCACGTGGTGAAAGGCGATCCGGTGGTCGAACACCGCTTCGAGCGCCCGATGGGTCGCGGCCTCGCCGCAGCCGCCGTGGTGGGTCACGCGGCCCGCCGCCATCACGACCATCGCATCGGCGGCGAGCGCGGCGTTGAGTTCGTGCAGCACGCTGACCACGGTCTTGCCTTCAGCCACCAGCGCCTGCACCGTGCGCATCCAGTCGGCCTGGTGCGGCGGGTCGAGGTTGGCGAGCGGCTCGTCCATCAGCAGCAGTCCGGCCTCCACAGCCAGCGCCCGCGCCAGCAGCACCCGCTGGCGTTCGCCGCCCGACAGCTGGCCGAGCGGCCGCTCGCGCCAGTCCCAGGCCTGGGTGCTGCGCAGGGCCCGCTCGACCGCCGCCCGATCGGCCGCGCTCGGGGCCGCCAGCCAGCGCTGGTGCGGCAGGCGGCCGAGCATCGCGACGTCGTAGACGGTCAGGTCGTCGGCACTGCCCTCGCCCGCCACGCCCTGGCCCAGCCACGACAGCCGCTGCGCCCGGGCCCGGCCCGGGAGCGTGCTCAAGGGCTGCCCATGCAGGCGCACCTCGCCCCCATGGACCAGCAGGCCGGCGAGCACCTTGAGCAAGGTCGACTTGCCGGCGCCGTTGGGCCCGACGATGCTGGTCCAGCGCCCCGCCGCCAGCGAGAGGTCGATGCCGTGCAGCACCTCGGCCAGGCCCAGCCGGGCCGTCACGCCGCGGGCCTCGAGCGCGGCCGGCGTGCTCACAGGCCGCCCCGCGCGCTGCGCCGGTGCATCAGCCACAGCAGATAGCTGCCGCCCAGCACCGCGGTCAGGACGCCGACCGGCAGCTCCTGCGGCGCGATCATCCAGCGCGCCAGCAGGTCGGCCGCCATCAGCAGCAGGCCGCCCATCGCGCTGGACAGCACGATCAGGCGCCCATGGGTGGTCTTGACCACCGAGCGCACCAGGTGCGGCGCCGCCAGCCCGACGAAGGCGATCAGCCCGGTCTGCGCCACCGCGCTGCCGGTCGCCAGCGCCAGCACCGCGACCAGCGCGGCGCGCATGGCGCCGAGCGGCAGCCCGAGGCTGGCCGCCGTCGACTCGCCGAGCGCCAGGCCGTCAAGCACCGGCGCCAACGCCCACCCCAGCAGCAGGCAGACCGCGCCGAGCCCGCCCATCACGGCGCAGGCGCTCCAGCCGACCAGTCCGGTGCTGCCGAGCATGAAACCCTGGATGGCCTGCAGGATGTCGGCCGAGGCGATGGTCAGCAGATCCTTGGCGGCGCCCAGCACCACCCCGACGATCACGCCCGCCAGCAAGAGCCGCAGGGTCTGCTGGACGCCGCGCGCCAGCAGCAAGGTCAGCAGCACCGCCAGCACCGCACCGAGGAAGGCCGCGCCGGTCAGGCCCAGGCGCACCACCCATTGCGTGCTGGTCGGCGACAGGCCGAAGAGCGAGAGCGCCAGCGCGACGCCGAGCGAAGCGCCCGAGGCGCTGCCCAGCAGGTAGGGATCGGCCAATGGATTGCGGAACAGCCCTTGCGCCACCGCGCCCGCCAGCCCCAGCAGCGCGCCCGCCAGCCACGCACCGAGCGTGCGCGGCAGCCGGATGTCGCGCACGATCTGCAGCGCCACCGGGTCGTCGCCGGCCGCCAGCAGGTTCTCGAAACCCGTGCTGCCGATGCCCGTGCCCAGCACCAGCAGCGCGCCGGCCAGCGCCACCAGCACGATGCCCAGCCCCCAGGCGCGGCGCTGCTGCCCCTTCACCCGTGCTCCTGCAGGCAGCCGGCCATCAGGCGCGCCGCCTCGCCCATGCGCGGCCCGGGCCGGACCAGCACGTCCGACTGCTCGGCCGTGAAGCGGCAGATCCGGCCTTCGCGCACGGCCTTGATGCGGCCCCAGCCCGGCCGTTGCTCCAGCCCCTGGGCGCTGCGCTCGCCGACCATGATGAGGTCGGGATCGGCGCGGACCACGAACTCGGGGTTGAGCTTGGGAAACGGCCCCAGCGCCGCCGGCACGATGTTCCTGGCACCCAGCCGCGCCAGGGTCTCGCCGATGAAGGAGGCTTCGCCGGCCGCATACGGGGCGCTGTTGATCTCGAAATACACCCGCGTGCGCTTCACCCGCTCGGGCAGCGACTGGGCCGCCGCCGAGACGCTGGCATCGATGGCGCGCCAGACCGCCGGGGCGTCGCCCGTGCCGAGCACCCCGGCGAGCGCGTCCAGCACGCGCCGGACATCGGCATGGTTCTTGGGTTCGAGCACCACCACCTTGAGGCCCAGCGCCTCGAGCCGGTCGGTGACGCGCGAGGATTTCGCCAGCAGCACCACGTCGGGCTTGAGCGCGACGATGGCCTCGACGTTCGGATCGATGCCGCCGCCGACCTGCGGCAGCGCCCGCACCGACGCCGGCCAGTTCGAATAGCGGTCGACTCCCACCAGCCGGTCGCAGGCGCCCAGCGCGCAGACCGATTCGGTCAGCGACGGCAGCACGGTCACGACGCGCTGCGGCGGCCGCGGCAGGTCGATACGCACGCCGCGCTCGTCGACCACGACCGTCGCCTGGGCCGCCAGCGCCAGCGCGCACAGCCAGCCGGCGAACCAGAGCCGGGCGATCCGCTTCATGGCGCTTCCTTCAGGGTCAGCGGCAGCCCGGCGGCCATCAGCGTGACGCGCTCGCAGGTGGCGGCGACCTGCTGGTTGAGCAGGCCCAGGGCGTCGACGAAGGCGCGCACCTCGCGGCCCAGCGGAATCACGCCGAGACCGATCTCGTTGCCGACCAGGACCAGCGGGCCGGGCGACTCGTTGATCGCCCGCAGCAGCTCGGCGACCGCGCGGTCGGCCGCCAGCGACGCACGCGGCGCGCCTAGAGGCATCATCTGGTTGGTCAGCCAGAGGGTGAGGCAATCGACCAGCACCAGCGTGCCGGGCGCGGCGTGCTCGCGGATCGCCTGTGCCAGCGCCACCGGCTCCTCGACCGTTTCCAAGGCCGGCAGGCGCGCCGCGCGATCCTCGCGATGGCGGGTCACGCGCGCCAGCATTTCCTCGTCGAGCGCCCGCGCGGTCGCCACCAGCACCGCGCGGTGCGAGGGCGAGCGCGCCAGCCACGCCGCGGCCAGTTGCTCGCCGCGGCGCGACTTGCCGCTCTTCTGACCGCCGAGGATCAGTTCGCGGCGCGCGATGTTCATTGAAGCTCCCACGCTCGGCACTTCCGTGTCCTCGCTGCCCCCCGAGGGGGCGCGAGCTTGCTGGGGGCGGCCCGGCGCTGCGCTCATTTCTTCGGCTGCCACCGCAGGGTCAGGTAGGCGCCGAATCCGGCCTGGTTGTAGCCATAGGCGGTCTCGTAGTGTTCATCGGTCAGGTTGGTGATGCGGCCCTGCACCGACCAGTCCTTGGCGAAGCGGTAGTCCACATAGAGGTCGATCGTGGTGTAGGCGCCGAGTGTGCGCGTGTTGGCCACGTCGTCAAAGCGGCTGCCCACGCTCAGGGCCGAAGCCCCGAACTTCCAAGGGCCGGTGGTGTAGTCGATCGCCAGCGTCGCCTGGTTCTTGGCCCGGCGCGGCAGCTGCTTGCCGCTGACCTCGTTGCGCGGGTCGAGCGAGTCGTAGCTGGCATGCAGGCCCACGGCGTCGAACTGGCCGTCGTAGCTCAGCGTGCCGCCGGTGATGCGGGCCTCGGGAATGTTCTGCGGCAGTGTCGTGTTGGTGATGAAGCCCTGGATCTTGTTGTCGTAGCCGACCAGCTTGACGGTGTGGACGCCCTCGGTCCAGGTGAGGCCGACATCGGTGTTCTTGCCCTCTTCCGGCTTGAGCGCCGGGTTGCCGAAACCCGGGTAGTAGAGCTGGTTGAACGACGGCGCCACGAAGCTGGTGCCGTGCGAGACGCTGACGCGCCAGTTCGGCGTGATGCGGTAGGCGTAGCCGGCATACCAGGTGTCGTCGTCGCCGAACTGCGAGTTGCTGTCGTGGCGCGCGTTGAGCTGCCAGCTGTGGGCGCCGGCATTGCCGTTCAGGCCGACGAAGCCGGCGTCGATCGTGCGCTCGGTCACCGTGTAGGCGATGTCGCTCTTGACCTTCTGTTCCAGCCGCTCGAGCCCGGCCACCACGGTCCCGATCGGGGTCGCGATGTCGTTCTGCCAGAGGTACTGGTCCTGCGTCGTGTTGAACAGGCCCGGCAGGTTGAACGGCGCCGCCACGATGGCGCGCGTGTCGTCTTCGCTGCGCGAATAGCGCAGCTGGGTGGTCCAGTTCGACAGCACCCGGCCATTGACCCCGGCATAACCCGTCTGGCTGCGCAGGGTGCCGCGCGTGTCGCGGCCGGGGCCGTCGTCGTAATGGTTCAGGCCATCGGCGTAGAGCACGCCGGCGTCGAACTTCCAGTCCGGCGTGAACTGGTAGCCGAACGACGCGTTGGCACCGGTCTGCGAGAACGGATCGCGATCGGCGTTGAAATTGCCGAACTGCACGTTGCGGTTGGTGGCCGAGAAGCTGTCGACCAGCGTGCGCGTGACGTCGAGCGAGTAGGTCGCCGCGCCCGCGGCGCCGCTGAAGCCGCCGGTGATCTGCTTGTAGCTGTCGCTGCCGAGGGTGGTGGAGGCGCGCGGGTCGAACACCGGCTCGCCCGGTGCCGCCTTGCGCGTGAAGATCTGCACCACGCCACCGACGCCGTCGCTGCCGTAGAGCGCCGAGCCGGGTCCCTTGACCACTTCGATGCGGTCGATCAGCTCGACCGGGATGTTGTCCCAGACCGGCGTGCCGAGCGTGGCCGAGCCGTAGCGCACGCCGTCGATCAGCAGGATCGTGTGGCGCGCCTCGGCGCCGCGGATGTACACGCTGCTGCCCTTGCCCGGGCCCCCGTTGGCCGAGATCTGCACGCCCGCCATGCGGGCCAGGATCTCGGGCAGGGTGCGGCTGGCCTGCTGCTCGATCTGGGCCCGTTCGATGACGACGGTGTCCGACACGAGCTCGTCGATGCGGGTCGGCGTGCGTGTCGCCGTCACCACCGTCTCGGGCAGGGCCGGGGTGGCGGCGTCCTGGGCCGAGGCCAGGGTCGGCAGCGCGGTCAACGATACGATCGCCAGCGCGATGGCATGGGCACGCGCGGGGGGGCACGGCCAAGCGCTGCGAGCGGCGCAGTTGGAAGAAGGGACAGATTTCATGGAAGCGACAAAGATCAATGCCCGTCGCCGGCTTCCCCGCCGGCGGTTGGACGTCATGGCTGCCGTCATGCTTCTCTCCATGCGGCGGCCGCCTCGTTGGCCGGTATCCGGGCTGGCAGCGCGGCCCTCGCCGCCTTCCCAGGTGCCTGTTTCAGGGCGCCCAGTGGCTGATTGACGAAGGTGGCATCCGAAGATGCCGACTGCTTGACCGTTGCGGGGGCAGCGCAGGCTGGCTCGGCCCGATGGGCTCCGCCTCCTGCTTCCCGTTGAACTGCGCCGCGTGAACCGCGGCGCGAGCACCAACCGCGGAATTGTAGGGTTTCCCGGCACCCGCCTTGCGCGCGACGATGCCAAGCCGCCGGCGCCGGTAACTACAATCGTCCTCCATGCCTGCACCGAGCCGTATTGACCAGATCGCCGAGCGCGTCGAACGCCTGCTCGTGCGCCATGAGGAAGTACAGCGCACCAATGCGCTGCTCCAGGACCAGGTCGACGCGCTCACGCGCGAACGCGACACCCTCAAATCGCGGCTTGCCGCCGCGCGCACGCGGCTCGATGCCCTGCTCGACCACCTGCCCGCCGATCCCGGCCAAGACGCCAGCGCTCCCTGATGAAACAAATCGAAGTCCAGATCATGGGCCAGAGCTACCTGCTCGGCTGCCCCGAAGGCGGCGAGCCGCAATTGCGCGAAGCGGTCGAACGCGTCGACGCCGCCATGTGCAAGATCCGCGATGCCGGCAAGGTCAAGGCGCGCGACCGGATCGCGGTGCTGGCCTCGCTGAACCTCGCGTTCGACCTGGTGCAGCGCGAAGCCGCGCCCGCGCCGCCTGCGCCGCCTGCCGCAGCGCCCGCCGCCACGGCCGAAGACGAAGCCCGCGCCGCGCAGCTGGTCCAGCGCCTCGACCAGGCCCTCGCCGGCGACGGACATTTACTCTGAAGCCTGGGCGCGCCGGCGGCAGCGGGCGTAAAATACGCTTCGTCTGCGGTGCGAAGCTGGGCTCTATATTTCCTTGTACCAATGCTCTCCGGAGCAGGGCTTGGAACATCGCTTGGCGGGTGTGATCATCTCGCGTCAGATGAACCCGAAGCCTTGCTGACCTCGCCCACCTGAACCCTGGTTCAGGATGCGGGTTCGGCTCACACTCGCAGACACCTTTCATCGAAAGCCACGGCCCCGCGACAGGCGCCGTGGCTTTTTTTCGGCCCGCCAGTTCGAGAAAATGGCTGCGCGGCGGCAGGCGGCGGCGCTTTCCCCCGTCGGCTTGATGTGAATCAGGACCGTCCCGGCGACCCTTGTATTAAGCTGTTGGCGGTCCAACCACAGGAGCATTCATGTTCAAGCGAATCCTGGTCGCCACCGACGGCTCCCCCCTGTCCAAGAAGGCGGTGGCGAGCGCCATCGCGCTGGCCGCGCAGAACGGCGCCGAGCTGGTTGCCCTGACCGTGGTGCCACGCTACCCGACCAACTACTTCGACGGTGCCGCCGTGTTCACGCCCGAGGACATCGGGCGGATCGAGAAGCAATGGGCCGAGGCGGCCCAGGCGTCGCTCGACGAGATCGCCCAACAGGCCGAAGCCAGCGGCGTCAAGGTCAAGACGTCGACGGTCAGCGCCGACCTGGTCGGCGACGCCATCATCGCCGCCGCGAAGAAGCACGAGAGCGACACGATCGTCATGGCCTCGCATGGGCGCCAGGGCATCAAGCGCCTGCTGCTGGGCAGCGAGACCCAGCATGTGCTCACCCATTCGGACCTGCCGGTCCTGGTCCTGCGCTGAGTCCGGCCCCGTCATCCCATTCAGAACAACGAGAGGCCTCGCATGAAGATCCTGATCGCCGTCGACGGCAGCGCGCACACCCAGAAAGCCATCGACTACCTGGCGAAGAACCGCGCCATGTTCATCGACGGCAACGAACTCGTCGTGGTGCACGTGTGCATCGGCGTGCCCGGCCACGTGACCCGCCATCTCAGCAAGGAGATCGTGCGCGACTACTACGCCGAGGAAACGGCCAAGGTTCTCGATCCGGTCAAGGCGACGCTGGCGGGCGCCGGCATCACGGCATACAGGGTCGACCATCGCCATGGCCATGCCGCCGAGGAAATCCTCAAGGCCGCCACCGAGTCCGGCGCCGAACTGATCGTGATGGGCACGCACGGCCACGGCCTGTTCGGCCGGGCGCTGATGGGCTCGGTCGCGACCAAGGTGGTGGCCGAGACCGACATCTCCGTGCTGCTGGTCCAGTAGGGCGCGACCTCAGGCCTTGAACAAGGCCTTGTGCTGCTCCCGCAGCAGCGCCTTCTGCACCTTGCCCATCGCGTTGCGCGGCAGTTCGTCGACCACGAAGCAGCGCTTCGGAATCTTGAAGTTGGCCAGCTTTTGCTTCAGCTCGGCAATGATCGCCTCGCCGTCGATCGCGGCACCGGGGCGTGCCGTCACGATGGCCACGCCGACCTCGCCGAAGTCGGCATGCGGCACGCCGACGATCGCGCTCTCGGCGACGCCGGCCAACTCGTTGATGAAGCCTTCGATTTCGGCCGGATAGACGTTGTAGCCGCCGCTGATGATCAGGTCCTTGCTGCGGCCGACGATCGTGACGTAGCCCAGACCGTCGATCTTGCCGACGTCGCCGGTCTTGAAGTAGCCATCGGCGGTGAACTCCTCCCGGGTCTTCTCGGGCATGCGCCAGTAGCCCGCGAACACATTGGGCCCGTCGACCTCGATGTGGCCGATCTCGTCGGTCGGGCAAGGCGCGCCGGCATCGTCGCGCACCCGCAGCTGCACGCCGGGCAGCGGAAAGCCGACCGTGCCGCCACGCCGCGCACCCTGGACCGGGCTGTAGGGGTTGGAAGTCAGCATCGCGGTCTCGCTCATGCCGTAGCGCTCGAGGATGGTGTGGCCGGTGCGCTCGCGCCAGGCATCGAAGGTGTCGATCAGGAGCGGCGCCGAGCCGGAGATGAAGACCCGCATCCGGCGGCAGGCCTTCTTCGTCAGCCCGCGCTCGGCCAGCAGCCGGACGTACAAGGTGGGCACGCCCATGAAGACCGTCGCCTCGGGCAGCCGGGCCACCACGCGGGCGGGGTCGAAGCGGTTGAGCCAGATCATGCGGCTGCCGCTGATCAGCGCGCCATGGATGGCGACGAAGAGCCCGTGCACATGGAAGATCGGCAGCGCGTGGATCAGCACGTCGCCGCTGCGCCAGCCCCAGTAGTCCTTCAGCACCTCGGCGTTCGACGACAGGTTGCGGTGCGTGAGCATCGCGCCCTTGCTGCGGCCGGTGGTGCCGCTGGTGTAGAGGATGGCGGCGAGATCGTCCTCCTGCTTCGCAGCGATCGCGTGGCGGTCGCTGCAGCGGGCCGCCACTTCGAGCAAGGTGCCGCTGCGGTCGTCGTCCAGCGTGAAGACATGGCGGGTGCCCGCCGCGGTGGCGATCGGCGCCACCCAGGATGCGTTGGCGCTGCTGCAGACCACGACGGCCGGCTCGGCGTTGCCGATGAAGTATTCGATCTCGGCGCCCCGGTAGGCGGTGTTGAGCGGCAGGAAGACATAGCCGGCGCGCAGGGTCGCCAGGTACAGCATCATCGCTTCGACCGACTTCTCGACCTGGACCGCGATGCGGGCGCCGGCCTCGAGGTCCAGAGCGTCCAGCAGGTTGGCGATCATGGCGCTGGCGCGGTCCAGGTCGCGCCACGAATAGCGCAGGCCGTCGTCGGTCTCGACCGCGACCGCGTCGAGGTCGGAGGGAAAGGCCGCGCGCAGCACGGCGAACAGATTGGCGTTGGGAGTGTCGGTCATGTCGATCTCAAAAGACGGGAGGCCGCTTGGCGAGGAAGGCGGCGATGCCTTCGCGATGCTCGGCGCTGTCGGCGTAATCGTAGGCGGTCGCCAGCAGCGGCGCGACGCCCGCCTGGGCGCCGGCCTGGCGCAGGGCGGCGAAGGTGGCCTTGTTGAGGCGCGCCGCCGCAGGCGCCAGCGCGGCGATGCGATTCGCGCAGGCCAGCACCTCGGCCTGGAGTTCGGCATCGGGCAGCACGCGCAGCAGGAACCCCGCCTCGCGCAGGCGCTCGGCGCCGTGCACGCCGGCTGCCAGCAGCATGTCGCGCGCCAGCACGTCGCCGATCGCGCCCTGCACCAGCGCCGCCTCGCGCGGCGCCATCGGAAAGCCGAGCTTGGCGATCGGCGCGCCGAACTTCGCCGACGCGGCGGCCAGCCGGATGTCGCAGCAGCTCGCGATCTCGAGCCCGGCGCCCATGCAGGCGCCTTCGATGCATGCGACCAGCGGCAGCTCGCAGGCCAGCATGGCGGCCAGCGCCGCCCAGACCTCGTCCTCGTGGAAGGCGCGCAGCGGCTCGACCTCGAAGCGGAACGAGGGATATTCGGAGATGTCGCCGCCGGCGCAGAAGGCCCCGCCCTCCCCGCCCACGACCACGCAGCGCAGCGCCGGCAGCTGCGCGAGACGCCCGAAGACCGCGCGCAGCTCGCGCCACATGGCGCGCGTCATGGCATTGAGCCGGCCGCTGTTCGCCAGGGTCACGAAGGCCAGCGGCCCCTCCACGCGCAACCCGATGGAAGCCGTCATTCCAGCTTGGCCCCCGAGGCCTTGACCACCGCCGCCCAGCGCTTGATCTCCGCATTCACGAAAGCGGCATAGGCGGCGTTGGTGACGTTCGGGATCTCCGAGCCGTTGCTGGCCCAGATCGTCTTCAGTTCGTCGCTGGCGAGCGCCTTCTTCATGTCGTCGACGATCCGGGCCTGCACCTCCGCTGTCGTGCCCTTGGGCGCCCAGAGCCCGTACCAGGTCGTCACGGTGTAGTCGGGCAAGCCCACCTCGGCGGCGCAGGGCACGTCGGGGAAGGCGGGATTGCGCTTGCTGCCGGCCACCATCAGCGCCTTGATGCGACCGGCCTTGATGTGCTGGGCCGACGAGCCGAGGCCGTCGAACATCACGTCGACGTTGCCGGCGATCAGGTCCTGCAGCGCCGGCCCGGCGCCGCGATAGGGAATGTGCGTGATGAAGGTGCCGGTCTGCAGCTTGAACAGCTCGCCCGCCAGGTGATGCGAGGTGCCGGCGCCGGCCGAGGCGTAGTTGAGCTTGCCCGGGTTCTGCTTGGCGTTGGCGACGAAAGCCTTCAGCGTGGTCTCGGTGATCCGCTTCGGATTCACCACCACCACCTGCGGCACGTTGGCCAAAAGCAGCAGCGGCACGAAGTCCTTTTCGAGGTCGTAGTCGAGCTTGGGGTAGATCGACGGCGCGATCGCGTGATGCACCGCCCCCATGAAGAGCGTGTAGCCGTCCGGCGCCGCCTTGGCCGCGATGCTGGCACCCACGGTGCCGCCGGCGCCGCCGCGGTTGTCGATCACCAGCGTCTGGCCGGTGAGCTTGGTGAACTGCGCCGACAGCGGCCGCGCGAAGGCGTCGGTGCCGCCGCCGGCCGGGAACGGCACGATCATCATCACCGGCCGGGTCGGCCAGTGCGACTGGGCCCGCACGC
This sequence comes from Variovorax davisae, assembly GCF_030316845.1. Classification (GTDB taxonomy): domain Bacteria; phylum Pseudomonadota; class Gammaproteobacteria; order Burkholderiales; family Burkholderiaceae_C; genus Variovorax; species Variovorax davisae. Next base: position 575,810 of record NZ_JASZYS010000001.1, on the reverse strand, counting down.
CGCCCGCCGCCATCGCGGCGCTCGCCGCCGCCAGGCGCAGCACGTCCCGCCGTTGAATGCCTGAGGTCATCGGTTGTCTCCTGTTGTCGTTGGAATGTCTTGCGCCGGGGCCCGCAGCGCGCCAGGTTGGAAGGGCCCCAATGTTCTCTCAACCCTTGAGGAACAAGTCGTCGATACCGCCCGAGACGGCCACCTTGCCCTGCGCGAGCAAGGCGCGGTGCTTGTCGAGCCGCTTGAGATCGTAGAGGTAGTTGACCATCAGGCCGTAGGACTGCCTGAGGCCCTTCGGCGACGGGTCGCCGCCCCAGTTGAGCCGCTCCACCCGCGCACCGTTGCCGAGATGGAAGCGCGCCACCGGATCGACCGGCTTGCCATCGGCCGTGGCCCGTCCGAGGTATTCGGCCGCCGCGTGCTGCAGCAGCTGTCGCACCGGCGAGCGGGCGTCGAGGGCCAGCGCCTCGTCGGCCGCGGCGAGGAAACGCTCGCCGGTCGGCGGCAGCGAGCCCACGGCGCGCCCCAGTTCGGCGGCCCGCTTCTCGTCCAGCCGCGCGACGATGCCGTCGGCCTGCTTCGCCAGCCAGCCGCGAAAGCCGGGGATCGGCGACAGGGTCGCGAAGACCTTCAACCGAGGCAGCTCGTCCTGCAGCGTCTCGACCACGCGCTTGATCAGCGAATCGCCGAAACTCACGCCCTTGAGCCCGGCCTGCGTGTTGCTGATCGAATAGAAGATCGCGGTCGTCGCCTTGTCGGGGCGGACCAGGGCGGCCGCCTCGTCGAGCAGCGGCACGATGCCCTCGCTGATGCCGTCGACCAGCGCCACCTCGACGAAGATCAGCGGCGTGTTGGGCAGGCGCGGATGGAAGAAGCCGTAGCAGCGGCGATCGCTGTCGAGCCGGTTCTTGACGTCGGCCCAGCTCTTGATGTCGTGCACCGCCTCGTACTGGATCAGCTTCTCGATCAGCGAGGCCGGCGAGTCCCAACTGATGCGCCGCAGGTCGAGAAAGGCCATGTCGAACCAGGTCGAGAACAGGTGCTCGAGTTCGGCCTCGAGCGGCAGCAGCCGGCGGTCGCCCTTCAGGTGCGGCAGCAGTTCAGCGCGCAGGTCGACCAGGAAGCGCATGCCGTCGGGATCGATCGCGAAGCGCTGCAGCAGCCGCGCGCGCGGCGACGCCAGGGCGCGCCGCAGCCCGATCTCGGCCTGGCCCTCGTCCGGCGTGCCGACCGCGGCCTCGTGGCGGTCGCGCGCCGTGCTGAGCTTGTGCACGTCGGGCGCGAAGCGTTCGCTCATCAAGAGCCAGATGTCGCGCCGCTCGTCGAGCTCGCGCTCGCCGTACCACTGCACCACCGCATGGGCGCGGCGGCCGGCCTCGACCTCGCTGATGCGCGGGTCGACCACCGCCTGCAGTTCGACCAGCGCGTTGCGCAAGGCCCGCGGCGCCAGTGCCTCGCCGGGACGGCGCAGCGTCGCCTCGAGCCGCTCGCCGAGCGGGCGCGGCCCGCCGGCCCGCTTCCCCTTGGTCGAATCGTTGGCCGCCTTGGCGCCATCGGGCGCGTGGCCCGGGCGCAGCAGGGAGACCCCGCGGGTGATCCAGTCGCCGGCATTCATGAGATGAGCTTCGCTTTCTGTTGCAGCGCGACCGCCCGCAGGGCCTCGCGCTGGCGGTTCAGGTGGGTCCGCATCGCGGCCTCGGCGCCGTCGCTGTCGCGCGCCTTGAGGGCGGCGAACACCGCGAGATGTTCGGACAGGCTCTGCTCGAGCCGTCCCGGCGCATGCAGTTGCTGCTGCCGCGCCAGCTTGAGGATCTTGCGCAGGTCGCCGATCACCTGCGCCAGCCAGCGGTTGTCGGCCAGCATGATGATCGCCTCGTGGATCGCGAAATTGGTCGCGTAGTAGTCGTTGATGCGGCGCGCCCGCGCGTGTTTGGCGAGCCGGTCGTGGAGCGCCTCGAGCGCGGCGAGATCGTCGTCGCTGGCATGGCGCGCGGCCTCCCAGGCGCAGCGGCCTTCGAGCAGCGCGATCACCGGGAAGATCTCGTCGAGGTCGCGCTGCGTGACCTCGGCGACGAAGCAGCCGCGGCGCGGCTCGTGCCGCAGCAGCCCTTCGGCCGTCAGCACCTTGAGCGCCTCGCGCAAGGGCGTGCGCGAGATCTGCAGGCGCTCGCACACCGACGCCTCGTCGATGAAGGCGCCCGGCACCAGCACGCCGCCGAAGATCTCTTCGCGCAGGGTGGCGGCGACTTCGTCGTGCAGGGAGTTCTGGACCAGGCGCATAGGCGAATTCCGTAATTACGCGTAATTATGTGAATGCGGAGCCCCATGCGCAACGCCCCGGGGCCTCGGAAATACCCGGCCCCGGCGCCCCGCCCTCACCCCCTGAGCGCGCCGGCCACCCGCGCCGGGCGGGCGCTGGCATAGAGCCAGAGGCCGAAGGCGATCATCGGCACGCACAGCCACTGCCCCATGCTCATGTTGAGCGCCAGCAGGCCGAGGAAGTCGTCGGGCTCGCGGAAGTACTCGGCGATGAAGCGCATCAGGCCGTAGCCGATCAGGAACACCGCCGACACGCGCCGCTCGCCGCGGTCCTTGCGGGCATAGAGCCACAGCAGCACGAACAGCAACAGGCCCTCGAGCAGGAACTGGTAGACCTGAGAGGGATGGCGCGGCAGCATCGAGCCGCTCTGGGGAAACACCATGCCCCAGGGCAGCTCGGGGTTGCTGAAGCGGCCCCACAGTTCGCCATTGATGAAGTTGCCCACCCGCCCGGCCGCCAGCCCGGTGGGCACGCAGGGCGCCACGAAATCCATCACCTGCCAGAACGGCCGGGCGCGCGAACGCGAGAACCACACCATCGAGGCGATCACGCCCAGCAGCCCGCCGTGAAAGCTCATGCCGCCCTGCCAGACGAAGAAGATCTCCAGCGGGTGCGTGAGGTAGTAGCCCGGCTTGTAGAACAGGCAGTAGCCGAGCCGGCCACCGACGATCACGCCCATCACGCCGAGGAACAGGATGTCCTCGACATCCTTGCGGGTCCAGGCGCCGGGGCCGGTGATCGAGCGGAAGGGCTCGTGCCCGAGCCGGCGGGTGCCCAGAAAGTAGAACAGCGCGAAGGCCGCCAGGTAGGTCAGGCCATACCAGTGGATGGCGACCGGCCCGAGCTGCAGGGCGATGGGATTGATCTGCGGGTACATGAGCATGGGGCCGATTGTGCCGCCCCGATGCGAACGCTTCTGAGACACAGACCCATGCAGACCGCGGAAAGGGGGACATCTTCCCCGGCGGCCCGGTTCGACGCGATACTCGGGTCTTCACCTAGAACAACAAGGTCAGTCCCATGCAGGGAAACCCACAGGTCATCGACTACTTCAAGCAGCTCGTGCGCGGCGAACTCGCCGCCCGCGACCAGTACTTCATCCATTCGCGCATCTACGAGGACCAGGGCTTCGTCAAGCTCTACGCGCGCCTCGACCACGAGATGCAGGAGGAAACCCAGCACGCCGATGCGCTGATCCGCCGCATCCTGCTGCTCGGCGGCCTGCCGGACATGCGCCCGAAGGAATTCACGCCCGGGCAGACCGTGCCCGAGATGCTGCAGAAAGACCTGGACACCGAATACGAGGTGCGCGAGGCGCTGAAGCAGGGCATGGCGCTGTGCGAGAGCGTCGGCGACTATGTCAGCCGCGACCTGCTGCTGGCACAGCTGCGCGACACCGAGGAAGACCATGCCTACTGGCTCGAGAAGCAACTCGGGCTGATCGACAAGGTCGGGCTGCAGAACTATCTCCAGACCCAGTCCGAAGGCTGAGCGGCTTCAGCTGCCGGCCAACTGCGCGCGCACGAAGTCCACGAAGCGCTCCAGCGCCGGCTGCCCATCGCCTTCCAGCCAGACCAGGCTGGTCTCGCACAGCGGCGCGGCAGGCCGCTTCGGGCCGCGCCCGCCGGCGGGGTCCGGCGTCCGGTAGATCACGCCGGGGCGCCGGAACTGCATCACGCTTTCGGGCACCCAGGCCAGCCCCAGACCGGCCGAGACCAGGTTGACGATGGTCTGCATCTGGATCGCCTCCTGCGCCACCACCGGCAGCCGGCCCGCCGCGTGGTAGAGCCCGAACACCGCATCGTGCAGCGACGGCGCGATGCGGCGCGGAAAGATCACCAGCGGCTCGCCCAGCACCGCCTCCCAGGGCAGTTGGGGCGCGCTCGCCAGCGGATGGTGCTCGGGCAGCGCCAGCACCATCGGCTCGACCACCACCCGCAGATGGTGCAGGCCCGGCGGCGCGAAGCCCGGCGAATGCAGCATCAGGCCGGCGTCGATGGCGCTGCGCGCCAGGTCGCGCAGCTGCACGTCGCCCGTGGCCTCGACCAGTTCCAGCACCACCTGCGGGCTGTGTTCGCGGAACGCCCGCACCCAGCCCGGCAGCTGGTCGAAGCCGATGGTCGAAACGAAGGCGAGGCGCACCCGCCCGACCTCGCCGGCCGCCGCCGCGCGGGCCCGCGCCGGCAGCGCCTGGGCGCGCGCCAGCAGTTCGCGCACCTCGGGCAGCAGCGCCTCGCCGGCTGCGGTCAGCACCACCCGGCGCCGGGTGCGGTCGAAGAGCTGCACCTCCAGCGTCTTCTCGAGCTGCGCGATCGCCTGGGTGACGGGCGGCTGGGTCATGTGCAGGCGCAGCGCGGCGCGGCCGAAATGGAGCTCCTCGGCGACCGCCACGAACTGGCGCCAGGCCCGCAGGTCGATCAACGTTTCTTTCATATGCCGAGCATATCAATGACCCCATGAAATAGGATTGGAACCAATCAATCAATCGTCCGATACTTGGCGTCCCCCGATCACGAACGCGAGAACCCCGATGGACACGAAACCGATCCAGATCAACCGCCGCAGCGCCAACATCGTCGAAGGCAAGAGCCGGGCGCCGAACCGCTCGATGTTCTACGCCATGGGCTACCAGGAGGGCGACTTCAAGAAGCCGATGGTCGGCGTCGCCAACGGGCACAGCACCATCACCCCCTGCAACTCGGGCCTGCAGAAGCTGGCCGATGCCGCCATCGAAGGCATCGAGGAAGCCGGCGGCAACGCGCAGGTGTTCGGCACGCCCACCATCTCGGACGGCATGGCGATGGGCACCGAGGGCATGAAGTACTCGCTGGTCAGCCGCGAAGTGATCTCCGACTGCATCGAGACCTGCGTCGGCGGCCAGTGGATGGACGGCGTGCTGGTGGTCGGCGGCTGCGACAAGAACATGCCCGGCGGCCTGATGGGCATGCTGCGCGCCAACGTGCCGGCAATCTACGTCTACGGCGGCACCATCCTGCCGGGCCGGTACAAGGGCCAGGACCTGAACATCGTGAGCGTGTTCGAGGCGGTCGGCCAGAACGCCGCCGGCAACCTCAGCGACGAGGACCTGCGCGAGATCGAGATGCGCGCCATCCCCGGCACCGGCTCCTGTGGCGGCATGTACACGGCCAACACCATGAGCTCGGCCTTCGAGGCGCTGGGCATCTCGCTGCCCTACTCCTCGACCATGGCCAACCCGCACGACGAGAAGGCCAACTCGGCCAAGGAATCGGCCAAGGTGCTGATCGAGGCGATCAAGAAGGACATCAAGCCGCGTGACATCGTCACCAAGAAGGCGATCGAGAACGCGGTGGCCGTCATCATGGCCACCGGGGGCTCGACCAATGCGGTGCTGCATTTTCTGGCGATCGCCCATGCGGCCGGCGTGGACTGGTCGATCGACGACTTCGAGCGCATGCGCAAGAAGGTGCCGGTGCTGTGCGACCTGAAGCCCAGCGGCAAGTACCTGGCGGTCGACCTGCACCAGGCCGGCGGCATCCCGCAGGTCATGAAGGTGCTGCTCAACGCCGGCCTGCTGCACGGCGACTGCCTGACGATCAGCGGCCAGACCATCGCCGACGTGCTGAATGACGTGCCCGACCAGCCGCGCGCCGACCAGGACGTGATCCGCCCGATCGGCAACCCGATGTACGCCGAAGGCCACCTCGCGATCCTCAAGGGCAACCTGTCGCCCGAAGGCGCGGTGGCCAAGATCACCGGCCTCAAGAACCCGGTCATCACCGGCCCGGCGCGCGTCTTCGACGACGAGCAGTCGGCCCTGGCGGCGATCCTCGCGGGCAAGATCAAGGCCGGCGACGTGATGGTGCTGCGCTACCTGGGCCCCAAGGGCGGCCCGGGCATGCCCGAGATGCTGGCGCCGACCGGCGCGCTGATCGGCGCCGGCCTCGGCGAAAGCGTGGGCCTGATCACCGACGGCCGCTTCTCGGGCGGCACCTGGGGCATGGTGGTCGGCCACGTGGCGCCCGAAGCGGCGGCCGGCGGCACCATCGCCTTCGTCAACGAAGGCGACTCGATCACGATCGACGCCCATGAGCTGAAGCTCGAACTCAACGTGCCGGAAGCCGAGATCGCCAAGCGGCGCGAAGGCTGGAAGGCACCGGCGCCGCGCTACACGCGAGGGGTGCAGGCGAAGTTCGCCTTCAATGCCTCGAGCGCGAGCTCCGGCGCGGTGCTCGACAAGTACTGAGCTCGCCCCCAGGTTGCCCGGCACTGCGTGTCCGGGCGCCCACCCCCTACCGGGGGCAACCCCAGCGGCCCGGCAAAGCCGGTTCCGCGGTGTTTCTGGCGAAGAGCGCGTTGGAGGCGCCTGTCTCCTCAGCGCCGCTTGCGGTTGGAGCGGCTGGTGAGCATGCCGAGGTTGCTGCGCTGCCGGTCGATGCGGTCCTGGCGCCGCTGGTTCTCCTTCTCGACCACCTTGCGCTTGGTGTAGCCCGAGGCATCGGCCCAGGCCCACCAGGCGATCGCGAGCGCGAAGGGAATCAGCACCACCCACCAGCTCCAGGTGGCGACGGGGCCGATCTCGAGGAACTTGAGCGCCACACCCAGCAGGCCCAGCATCAGAAACCACATCGCGAACTTCTCCGTTGAGTCAGGGACACGACGCGCAAGGACGGTGCACCGCCCTGCCTACAATCGCGTTGATACAACTTTAACGCACCCACGCATCGGTCACCCATGAAAAAAGCGCTCCTGTTCGTTGCGGCCGGCCTGGCCTGCGCCGCGCCCGCCTTCGCCGACCTGGCGTTGGCGACGTCGAAGAACTGCATGAGCTGCCACGCGGTCGATCGCAAGGTGCTGGGCCCCTCGTTCAAGGACGTGGCCGCGAAATACAAGGACGACAAGGGCGCCGCCGACCTGCTGGCGACCAAGATCATGAAGGGCGGCGCGGGCGTCTGGGGTCCGGTGCCGATGCCGGCCAACAACCAGGTCAGCGAAGCCGACGCGAAGAAGCTCGCGGCCTGGGTGCTGTCGACCAAGTAGCCACGGGCCCCGCGCCGGCTCAGACCGCCGGCGGCATCGCGGCCGGCGTCGGTGCCGGGCGCCGCTCCAGGCGATCCTCGAGTTGCCCGATGTGCGCCGCGATGGTGTTCTCGGACTGGTCGGCGCGCTGCCGGGCCGCCGTCTCCACCTGTTCGATGCGCGCCAGCAAGGCCGCATGCCGCTCGGCATTGCGCGCCATGTGAACGTTTTCCTGGGTTTCGAGGAAGCTGCGCAGCTCGGTGAAGCGCGAGGCCTCGGCCTTGTCCGCGAGGTCGCGCTGGGCCTGCATTTCCTTGGTGTGGCGGCGCGTCTCCATCAGGATCGAGCTTTGCAGGTAGACCACGTAGGCCACGAAGAAGATGCCGAGCAGCGCCGTCAGGCCCAACATGATCAGGCCCAGCGGCGCAGTGACCTGCATGAAGCCGATCGAGATCAGGGTGGGCGTTGCGATCGTGCCCCAGTTCAACGCCGCCAGCGCTGCGATCAGCAGCACCACGATCAGCAAGACGGCAGTTCTCAAGCCCATTGTGTTTTTCCCTGAAGTTGATCCGCTGGCAGCGCCCCCCCGCTCAGTACGCCTGGCCCAGCTGTTCCAGAATGGCCGGATTCTCCAGCGTCGAGGTGTCCTGCGTGATGGCCTCGCCCTTGGCGAGGCTGCGCAGCAGGCGCCGCATGATCTTACCGCTGCGCGTCTTCGGAAGATTCTCCCCGAAGCGGATGTCTTTCGGCTTCGCGATCGGACCGATCTCCTTCGCCACCCAATTGCGCAGCTCGGTCGCGATCTTGCGCGCCTCCTCGTCGCTCGTCGGCCGTCCGCGCTTGAGCACCACGAAGGCGCAGACCGCCTCGCCCGTCACGTCGTCGGGCCGCCCCACCACGGCCGCCTCGGCCACCAGGTCGGTCTTGGCGACCAGCGCGGACTCGATCTCCATGGTGCCGAGCCGGTGGCCCGAGACGTTGAGCACGTCGTCGATGCGCCCCGTGATGCGGAAGTAGCCGCGGTCGGCGCTGCGCACCGCGCCGTCGCCCGCCAGGTAGATCGTGCCGCCCATCTCCTCGGGGAAATAGCTCTTCTTGAAGCGCTCGGGGTCGTTCCAGATGGTGCGGATCATCGAGGGCCAGGGCCGCTTGATGACCAGCATGCCGCCGGCGCCGTTGGGGATGTCCTTGCCGGTCTCGTCGACGATCGCGGCCATGATGCCGGGCAGCGGCAGCGTGCACGAGCCCGGCACCAGCGGCGTGGCGCCCGGCAGCGGCGTGATGACGTGGCCGCCGGTCTCGGTCTGCCAGAAGGTGTCGACGATCGGGCACTTCTCGGCGCCGATGTTCCGGTGGTACCACATCCAGGCCTCCGGATTGATCGGCTCGCCCACGGTGCCGAGGATGCGCAGCGACGACAGGTCCCAGTTCTTCGGGTGCACCTTCTCGTCGCTGTCGGCGGCCTTGATCAGCGAGCGGATCGCCGTCGGCGCGGTGTAGAAGATCGAGACCTTGTGCTTCTCGATCATCTGCCAGAAGCGCCCGGCGTGCGGGAAGGTCGGGATGCCTTCGAACACCACCTGGGTCGCGCCGGCGGCGAGCGGGCCGTAGGCGACGTAGGTGTGGCCGGTGATCCAGCCGATGTCGGCGGTGCACCAAAAGACGTCTTCGGGACGGATGTCGAAGGTCCAGTCCATCGTCAGCTTGGCCCACAGCAGGTAGCCGCCGGTGGCATGCTGCACGCCCTTGGGCTTGCCGGTCGAGCCCGAGGTGTAGAGGATGAACAGCGGATGCTCGGCGCCGACCGGCACCGGCGGGCATTCGCCCGACTGGCCTTTCAGTGCCTCGGCGAAGGTCTTGTCGCGTCCGGCGACCATGTTGCAGGCGGTGGCGGTGCGCTGGTAGACCAGCACGCTGCGGATCGATTCGCAGCCGCCGAGCGCGATGCCGTCGTCGACGATCGCCTTCAGCGGCAGTTCCTTGCCGCCGCGCAGCTGGTAGTTGGCCGTGATGACCGCCACCGCGCCGGCATCGATGATGCGCTCCTGCAGCGCCTTGGCCGAGAAGCCGCCGAAGACCACGCTGTGCGTGGCACCGATGCGGGCACAGGCCTGCATGGCGATCACGCCTTCGATGGTCATCGGCATGTAGATGATGACCCGGTCGCCCTTCTGGATGCCCTCGGCCTTGAGCGCGTTGGCGAACTGCGCGACCCGCGCCAGCAGTTCCTTGTAAGTGACCTGGGTCACGGTGCCGTCGTCGGCCTCGAAGATGATGGCGGTCTTGTTCTCGACCGGGGTGCCGATGTGCTTGTCGAGGCAGTTGGCCGAGGCGTTGAGCTCGCCGTCCTCGAACCACTTGTAGAAGGGCGCGTTCGACTCGTCGAGGGTGCGGGTGAAGGGCTTGGTCCATGCCACGTTGGCCTTCGCCTGGCGGGCCCAGAAGCCGTCGAAGTCGTCCGCGGCCTCCTTGCAGAGCGCGTCGTAGGCCGCCATGCTGGCGATGCGCGCCCCCTGGCTGGCCCGCGCGTCGGGCGGAAAGACACGGTTCTCGACCAGGACGGATTCGATCGTCGATGCGCTGCTCATTCTTGTCTCCTGTACCAAACGTGATGACGGGTCGTAATGTCGGATTCCGCACTTACGGACGACTGACGGGCCATGTTAACGACACGGGGCATTGCACCGCGCGGTCACGGGCCGCCCCTAGAATCGCCGTTTTACAGCTGTTCGCAAGTTCACCGAAACCTTTCGATGTCAAACGACGATCCTCTCCTTCCCCGGACCGGCAAGGTCTCGCCGCTGCGTCCGCTGCCCAACCTGATCTTCGCCAGCCGTTGGCTGCAGCTGCCGCTGTACCTCGGCCTGATCGTGGCGCAGGCCGTCTACGTGATGCATTTCCTGGTCGAGCTGACGCACCTGGTCGAGGCCGCATTCGGCAGCAAGGATGCGCTGGAGTCGCTGATCACGAGCATCGGCTACAAGACCGCGGCACCGGTCACGACGCTCAACGAGACCGTGATCATGCTGGTGGTGCTGGCGCTGATCGACGTCGTCATGATCTCCAACCTGCTGATCATGGTGATCGTCGGCGGCTACGAGACCTTCGTCAGCCGCATGAACCTCGAGGGCCATCGCGACCAGCCCGAATGGCTCAGCCACGTCAACGCCTCGGTGCTGAAGGTCAAGCTGGCGACCGCGATCATCGGCATCAGCTCGATCCACCTGCTCAAGACCTTCATCAACGCCGACAACTACACCGACCGGGTGCTGATCGCGCAGACCGCGATCCACATCACCTTCTTGCTGTCGGCGATGGCGATCGCCTACACCGACAAGCTGATGTACCGGGCGCCGGACGACGCGCACTGACGCGCGCCGCCGGCCGGGCTATCGCCCCGTCATGTTTTCCGGCACCACCCACTGGTCGAACTGCTCGGCCGTCAGGTGCCCCGAGGCGATCGCCGCCTCGCGCAGGCTGCTGCCTTCCTTGTGCGCCTTCTTGGCGATGAAGGCCGCCTTGTCGTAGCCGATGTGGGTGTTGAGCGCCGTCACCAGCATCAGCGAACGCTGGACCAGCTCGGTGATGCGCTCGCGGTTCGGCTCGATGCCGACCGCGCAATGGTCGTTGAAGCTCACCATGCCGTCAGCCAGCAGCCGCACGCTCTGCAGGAAGTTGTGGGCCACCATCGGGCGGAACACGTTGAGCTCGAAGTTGCCCGAGGCGCCGCCGATGTTGATCGCCACGTCGTTGCCGAACACCTGCGCCGCCAGCATCGTCACGGCCTCGCTCTGGGTCGGGTTGACCTTGCCCGGCATGATCGAGGAGCCCGGCTCGTTCTCCGGGATGCTCAGCTCGCCGATGCCGCTGCGCGGCCCGCTGGCCAGCCAGCGCACGTCGTTGGCGATCTTCATCAGGCTGGCGGCCAGGGTCTTGAGCGCCCCGTGCGCATGGACCAGCGCATCGACCGAGGCCATGGCCTCGAACTTGTTGGGCGCCGTGACGAACGGCAGGCCGGTGAGCTTCGCGAGCTCGGCCGCCACCTGCTCCGCATAGCCCTTGGGGGCGTTGAGGCCGGTGCCGACCGCGGTGCCGCCGAGCGCCAACTCGCACAGGTGCGGCAGCGAGGCCCGCACATGGGCCTCGCCGTGGGCCAGTTGGGCCGCATAGCCCGAGAACTCCTGGCCCAAGGTCAGCGGGGTCGCGTCCTGCAGGTGGGTGCGGCCGATCTTGACGATGTCGGCGAAGTCCTTCGACTTCTGGTCGAGCGTGCCGCGCAGCTTGGCGATCGCCGGCAGCAGCCGGTGCGTGATCGCCTCGACCGCCGCCACGTGCATCGCCGTCGGGAAGACGTCGTTCGACGACTGGCTGCGGTTGACGTCGTCGTTCGGGTGCACCCGCCGCCCTTCCCCGCGCTCGCCGCCCAGCAGCTCGCTGGCCCGGTTGGCCAGCACCTCGTTGACGTTCATGTTGGTCTGGGTGCCGGAGCCGGTCTGCCAGACCACCAGCGGGAATTCGTCCGGGTGCCGGTCGGCGATCACCTCGTCGGCGGCGGCCGCGATGGCCTGGGTCTTTGCCTCATCCTGCAGGCCCAGCGCATGGTTCACGACCGCCGAGGCGCGCTTGACCTGCGCCAGGGCGCGGATGATTTCGCGCGGCTGCCGTTCGCCGGAGATGTCGAAGTTCTGCAGCGAACGCTGGGTCTGGGCGCCCCACAGCTGGTCGGCCGGGACTTCGATCGGGCCGAATGTGTCGCGTTCGACACGGGTCTTGGAGGATGTCGTCATGGATGGCTCCGGAGTTCGGATGGGAGGGTACGCCCGGCGGACCGGGATCTGCACCGAGTATCGTCGCAAACAAGAATGGCTCTCATTTGCCTGCCTCCGCCTTGACAACCGTCATACCGGAAAGTTATAATCCAACCTCTCAGACGATCAACAAGTCATGTTGATTGCCCTGCACTACTCGCGGATCCCGAATCCCGTCGCGGTGCAGGTTCTCGCCGCCGGGTCCCGCGCCCGGCAAATCGGCCGGAACGTTCCGGCCCCACTGCCACGTCTCGCTCATCCAGGCGGCGCCCCTCGACCAGGCCCGCTGCCCTGCGAATGAAGCCTCCGGCGGGCACTGGTTCGTCGCCAAGTCGTCTTCAGTGCCTGTCGGCAGCCCTCGGGGCTTGCCGGACCGCCGCCTGCGCGTCCGGGCGGCCCGATCGGCCGACGGCGTGGCCTGCACGAAAGGAGCCCGGCCCATGGCCAAAGCAATTCTGATCGACCACGTCTTCAAGGTCTTCGGCGACGCGCCGCAACAGGCCCTGGACCTGGTCCACCAAGGCTTTTCCAAGAAAGAGATCCTGGCGCGCACCGGCCAGTCGATCGGCGTGTTCGACGCCACCTTCGAGATCCAGGCCGGCGAGATCTTCGTCATCATGGGCCTCTCGGGCTCCGGCAAGTCGACGCTGGTGCGCCTGCTCAACCGGCTGATCGAGCCGACCGCCGGGCGCATCGTGATCGATGGCGCCGACATCAACCAGCATTCGGATGCCAGGCTGCGGGCGCTGCGCCGCAAGGACATCAGCATGGTGTTCCAGTCCTTCGCGCTGATGCCGCACATGACGGTGCGCGAGAACACCGCCTTCGGGCTGGAACTGGCCGGCGCCGGCAGGAAGCAGCGGCTCGAACAGGCCGACCAGGCGCTGGCCCAGGTGGGCCTGGCCGGCTGGGGCGACAGCTACCCCGACGAACTCTCCGGCGGCATGCAGCAGCGCGTCGGGCTGGCGCGCGCGCTGGCCGCCGATCCGTCGATCCTGCTGATGGACGAGGCATTCTCGGCGCTCGACCCGATCATCCGCACCGAGATGCAGTCCGAGTTGCTGAGGCTGCAGCAGCAGCAGCGCCGCACCATCGTCTTCATCTCGCACGACCTCGACGAGGCGATGCGCATCGGCGACCGCATCGCGATCATGAAGGACGGCCAGGTGATCCAGGTCGGCACGCCCGACGAGATCCTGCGCAGTCCGGCCGACGACTACGTGCGCAGCTTCGTGCGCGGCGTCGATGCCGCGGCGGTCTTCAAGGCCGCGGACATCGCCCGCCAGTCGCTGACCGTGGTCTGCGAGCACAGCGACCGGGGCGCCCGCGCCGCGCTGAAGACGATCGAGGACCAGGACCGCGAGTTCGCCTACGTCGTCAGCCCGACCCGGCGCTACCTGGGCACGGTCTCGGCCGACACGCTGCGCGCGGCGCTCGACGGCCATTCGGGCCCGCTCGGCCTGCAGCACGCGTTCGTGGACGGGCTGGCGCCGATCGCCGCCGACGCGCCGGTGGCCGGTTTGTTCGGCCAGGTGGCGCAGGCGCCCTGCGCCGTGCCGGTGGTGGCCGGCGACGGCCGCTTCTGCGGCGCGATCAGCAAGACCACCTTGCTGAAGTTCCTCGACCGCGACACGCCGCCGATCGAGGCCGCGGCCACCCGGCCGGCTGCCCGCACGCCCGAAACCGCCGCAGCGCACTGACTTTGCGAAGGACCCCTTGATGAACGACACCGCACTGCCTTCCGAACTGGCCACCTTGAACGATCCCGTGACGGCGCTGCCCCCGCCCACGGCCGGCGACCCCTGGGCCGCCCTGTCCGCCCCCCCAGACACGGCGTCGGCCAGCGCCTGGCTCGACGCGCCCGTCGACAGCGCCCGGCAATTGGCCGGCTCGGCCGACCCCGCGGCGACCGGCTTCCAGCTGCACCGCCTCTGGGACGGCTCCCTGCCCGTCGAGTCCTGGATCAACCAGGGGCTCGGCTGGGTGGTCGAGCACTTCCGCCCCTTCTTCCAGACCGTGCGGCTGCCGATCGACGGCACGCTGACCCGGGTCGAGGGCCTGCTCAACGGCCTGCCGCCGCTGGCCATGATCGCGCTGATCGGCCTGCTGGCCTGGCAGTTCGCCGGCCGCAAGCTGGCCGTCGGGACCGCGGTGTCGCTGCTGTTGGTGGCGCTGCTGGGCATCTGGTCCGAGGCCATGGTCACGCTCTCGCTGGTGCTGACCTCGCTGGTCTTCTGCCTGGCGCTCGGCCTGCCGCTTGGCGTGCTGCTGGCCAGCAGCGACCGGGCCCAGCGCCTGATGCGCCCGGTGCTCGATGCGATGCAGACCACGCCCGCCTTCGTCTACCTGGTGCCGGTGGTGATGCTGTTCGGCATCGGCAACGTGCCGGGCGTGATCGTGACCATCATCTTCGCGCTGGCGCCGCTGGTGCGCCTGACCAACCTGGGCCTGCGCCAGGTGCGGCCCGACCTGGTCGAGGCGGCCCGCGCCTACGGCGCATCGCCCTGGCAGATGCTGCTCAAGGTCAAGCTGCCGCTGGCGATGCCCTCGATCATGGCGGGCATCAACCAGGCGCTGATGCTGTCGCTGTCGATGGTGGTGATCGCCTCGATGATCGCGGTCGGCGGCCTCGGCCAGATGGTGCTGCGCGGCATCGGCCGGCTGGACATGGGCCTGGCGACCGTCGGCGGCCTGGGCATCGTGCTGCTGGCGATCTCGCTCGACCGCCTGACGCAGGCCATGGGCCGCTCGCGCCGCAGCGCCGGGCGCCGCTGGTGGCACACCGGACCGGCCGGCCTCGCGCTGCGCCTGCTGCACCGCCTGGTGCGCCCGTCGCCCGGCGCGCGAGAGCCCGCCGCCGCGCACGGGCTGCTGGCCACGGCCCTGCTCGCGCTCGTCCTGGGCCTCGGCCTTGCCCCCCGGGCCGATGCGGGCGCGCTGCCGGGCCAGGGCGTCAGCGTGCAGCCGCTCAAGAGCTCGCTCGCCGAAGAGGCCTTCCAGACGCTGCTGGTGTCCCGGGCGCTGGAGCGGCTCGGCTACGACGTGCAGCCGATGAAGGACCTGGAGCCAGCCACCGAGCACCTGGCGATCGCCAACGGCGACGCCACCTTCATGGCCAGCCACTGGAACCTGCTGCACGCCGACTTCTACAAGAACAGCGGCGGCGACGCCAAGCTGTGGCGCCGCGGGGTCTACGCCGACGGCGCGGTCCAGGGCTACCTGATCGACAAGAAGACGGCCGACCAGTACGACATCACCAACATCGCGCAGCTGAAGGACCCCGCGATCGCCAAGCTGTTCGACACCGACGGCGACGGCAAGGCCGACCTCACCGGCTGCAACCCGGGCTGGGGCTGCGAAGGGGCGATCGAGAACCACCTCGCGGCCTACCAGCTGCGCGACCGCGTGACCCACAAGCAGGGCAGCTATGCCGCGCTGATGGCCGACACCATCGCCCGCTACAAGCAGGGCCGGCCGGTCCTCTACTACACCTGGACGCCCTATTGGGTCAGCGCCGTGCTGCGCCCGGGCACCGACGTGGTCTGGCTGCAGGTGCCGTTCTCGTCCTCGCCGGGCGGCAACGCCGATACCGCGCTGGCCAACGGCAGGAACTACGGCTTCCAGGCCAACCAGGAGCAGATCGTGGCGAACCGGGCCTTCGTCGAGAAGAATCCGGCCGCCGGCAAGCTGTTCGAGCTCATGCAGCTGCCGATCGCCGACATCAATGCGCAGAACCTGCGCATGAGCCAGGGCGCCGGCTCGCAGCGCGACATCGAGCGCCACGTCGACGGCTGGATCCGGGTTCACCGGCAACTGTTCGACGGCTGGATCGCGCAGGCGCTGGCCGCCGCGAGCTAGGCCCGGCGCGGGTTTTTTCGGGCTGAGATAATCGCGGGGCGTCCCCCACTCACGAGAATCTCCCCCACCATGACCACCATTCAGCAAGCCGACCTGATCGAGTCGGTTTCCGCCGCGCTGCAATACATCAGCTACTACCACCCGGCCGACTACATCGCCCACCTGGCCCGCGCCTACGAGCGCGAGCAGAGCCCGGCGGCCAAGGACGCGATGGCGCAGATCCTGACCAACAGCAAGATGAGCGCGACCGGCCACCGGCCGATCTGCCAGGACACCGGCATCGTCAACGTCTTCCTCAAGGTCGGCATGGACGTGCGCTGGGGCGGCTTCACCGGCAGCCTCGACGACGCCATCAACGAAGGCGTGCGCCGCGGCTACAACCACCCGGACAACACGCTGCGCGCCTCGGTCGTGGCCGACCCGCAGTTCGACCGCAAGAACACCAAGGACAACACGCCGGCCGTGATCTTCACCGAGATCGTGCCCGGCAACACGGTCGAGGTCACGGTCGCGGCCAAGGGCGGCGGCAGCGAGAACAAGAGCAAGCTGGCGATGCTCAACCCCGGCGACAGCATCGTCGACTGGGTGCTCAAGACCGTGCCGACCATGGGCGCCGGCTGGTGCCCGCCCGGCATGCTCGGCATCGGCATCGGCGGCACCGCCGAGAAGGCCGCGCTGATGGCCAAGCAAAGCCTCATGGACGATCTCGACATGCACGAGCTGCAGGCCAAGAAGGCCTCCGGCGCCGAGCTGAGCAAGGTCGAGGCGCTGCGCATCGAGCTGTACGAGAAGGTCAATGCGCTGGGCATCGGCGCCCAGGGCCTCGGCGGCCTGGCGACCGTGCTCGACGTCAAGATCCAGATGTACCCCACGCACGCCGCCAGCAAGCCGGTGGCCATGATCCCGAACTGCGCCGCCACCCGCCACGCCCACTTCGTGCTCGACGGTTCGGGCCCGGTCTACCTCGAGGCGCCCTCGCTCGACCTGTGGCCGAAGATCGACTGGGCGCCCGACTACAACAAGAGCAAGCGGGTCGACCTCGACAAGCTGACGCCGGCCGAGGTCGCCAGCTGGAAGCCCGGCGAGACCCTGCTGCTCAACGGCAGGATGCTGACCGGCCGCGACGCCGCCCACAAGCGCATCTCCGACATGCTGGCCAAGGGCGAGAAGCTGCCGGTGGACTTCACCAACCGCGTGATCTATTACGTCGGCCCGGTCGACCCGGTCGGCAACGAAGCGGTCGGTCCGGCCGGCCCGACCACCGCCACCCGCATGGACGGCTTCACCGAGATGATGCTGGCCCAGACCGGCCTGATCGCGATGATCGGCAAGGCCGAGCGCGGCCCGGTCGCGATCGAGGCCATCAAGAAGCACCAGAGCGCCTACCTGATGGCGGTGGGCGGCGCCGCCTACCTGGTGAGCAAGGCGATCAAGACCGCCAAGGTGGTCGGCTTCGCCGACCTCGGCATGGAAGCCATCTACGAGTTCGACGTGGTCGACATGCCGGTGACGGTGGCGGTCGACGCCGGCGGCACCAGCGCCCACATCACCGGCCCGGCCGAGTGGCAGAAGCGCATCGCCAGCGGCGAATTCAAGACCATCACGCTGGAACCGGCTTGAGCCTGGCGCCCGTCGACGGTTCTTCGCGCGCCGATGATCCGATCGGCGTGTTCGACAGCGGCGTCGGGGGCCTGAGCGTCCTCAACGCGCTGCGCGAGGCGCTGCCGCACGAGCGCTTCGTCTACTTCGCCGACACCGGCCATGCCCCGTACGGCGAGCGCGGCGACGCCTTCGTCGCCGCGCGCAGCGACACGGTCGCCCGCGAGCTCATCGAAGCGCATCGGATCAAGGCCCTGGTGGTGGCCTGCAACACCGCCACCGCGGCCGCCATCCACCTCTTGAGGGCCGGCCACCCGGCGCTGCCGATGGTCGGCGTCGAGCCGGCGCTGAAGCCGGCCGTGGCGCTGAGCCGCACCGGGCGCATCGCGGTGCTGGCGACCCGCGTCACGGTCGAGAGCGCCAAGTTCCGGGCCCTGCATGACGCGCTCGCCGCACAGGCCAGCTTCAGCATCGTGCCCTGCGACGGACTGGCCGGTGCCATCGAGCGCGCCGACGAGGCCCGCATCGCGGCACTCTGCGCGCAGTACCTGGCGGCCGCCGGACGCTTCGGCAGCGGCGCCGGCGAACTTGACACCTTGGTGCTGGGCTGCACCCACTACCCCTTCATCGCCGACCAACTGCGCCGCCACACAGGCGACGCGGTGCGCTTCATCGACACCGGCGCGCCCGTGGCGCAGCAGACGCGGCGGCTGCTGCAGCTGGCCGGCACCTTGCGCACCGGGGGCCGAGGCGAACTCCGGCTGCTCGGCAGCGGCGCCCCCGGCTCCCTGGACGCCGCGGCCGCCCGCTGGCTCACGGCGCTCGCCTGATGCCCCGCCTGCGCCGCGCCCTGTTCGCCGCCTGGCTGCTGGTCGGCTGCGGCATCGCCGCCCACGCCGCCTGCGACACCGGGCTGGCCGAACGCATGCACGCCAAGCTGCACCCCAAGCGCACGCTCGACCACGAGCGTGCCGTGTGCGAGCCCTGGCGCGGCCTGCCGGGCCGCTTCATCGTCGTGCTGCCGCTGCCGCGCCCGTCGACCGAGCCGGGCACGACGCAGTTCGATCTCGACGTGCTGGTGGTGCAGCAGGCCGACAACGGCAACACCGAGCGCGCAAGAATCGTGAGCCGGCTGTTCGAGGAAGACGTGCTGGCCGAGGACGCGGTTCGCATCAGCGAGATCCGGGTCGACGGCACACGCTATGCGCTGGCGCCCGATGCCCGCGCCTTCGGCCTGCGGATCCTGCGCCAGGGCTCTTCGCGGGCCAATCCCTATTCGAACGAGAGCCTGGCGCTCTACGTGCCCCAGGGCCCCAAGCTCGCGAAGGTGCTCGACGGACTCGAGCTCACGCTGGAACAGGGCGAGTGGGACACCAACTGCACCGGCAGCTTCGAGACCGTGCGCGGCAGCCTTTCCGTGGCCCGCAGCGCCACCGACGGCTACGCCGATCTGGTCCTGCGCCAGGCCCGCTCCGAAAGCCGATCGAGCCCGCTCGGCGACGAATGCGTGAGCCAGGAGCAGCGCCAGACCTTCAAGTCGCGCCTGCTGCGCTACGACGGCACGCGCTACCGGCTGTCGAAGGGCGCCGCGGCCGACTGAGGCTCAGGCGCGCAGCGCCGCCGCGCGTCCGCGCCGCATGTCGATCGGCAGCAGCAACAGCAGGCCGCCGACGAACAGCACCGTGGTCGAAAGGATCGCGATCCGCTGGTTGCCGCCGGTGGCCCAGGTGATCGCGCCGTAGCTCAAGGGGCCGACGATGCTGGCCAGCCGGGTGGCGAAGGTCCAGAGGCCGAAGAATTCGGCCAGCTGCCGCGGCGGCGCAAGAATGCCGGTCATGGCGCGCCCCGCCGACTGGCTGGAGCCCATCGCCAGCCCGGCGATCGTGGCGGCCCACCAGAAGCCGCCCTTGGTGCTGACCGAGGCCGCGATCAGGCAGACCGCGATCCAGGCCACCAGCGCGCCCGCGAGCGAGCGCCGGTGGCCGATCCGGTCCTGCAGGTAGCCGAACCCGAAGGCGCCGAGCGCGGCCGCGATGTTGAGCACAAAGATCAGCACCATCGTCTCGCTGGGCACGAAGCCGATCACCTGCTCGGCGTAGATCGCCGCCAGCGTGATCGCCACCGCAACGCCGCCCTGGTAGCAGACGGTGCAGGCCAGCAGCCACATGAAGTCGCGGTAGGCGCGGGCTTCACGGAAGGTGTCGCGCAGCTGCTGCCAGGCGCCTTGTTCGGCGCCGCGCTGCTGCGGCACGGCCCGCTCGGGCAGCAGCGCGAACGTGACGCAGGCGGCCGCGCCATAGAGCGCGGCCGTGATCAGCATCGTGACCGGCACGAAGTGCGAAGCCGGCAGGCCCCGGGCCTGGGACCAGAGCACGTAGGCCAGGCACAGGCCGAGGGCCAGCATGCCGCCGAGGTAGCCGAAGCCCCAGCCCCAGCCGCTCACCTTGCCCATGCCGTCGGCCGTGGCCAGCTCCGGCAGGAAGGCTCCAGTGAGCGACTCGCCGTAGGAATAGAAGGTGTTGGAGACGACCACCAGCGCCATCGCCAGCGCCACCGCGTAAGGCCCGGCCAGGCGCGGCGTCAGCGCCAGCGCCGCGGTGCCGGCCACGCAGGCGATGGTCACGATGACCAGCACCCGCTTCTTGGCCGCGCGCAGGTCGGCCCAGGCGCCGATCGCCGGCATCGTGAGCATCACGATCGCGTAGGAAATGCTCAGCGCCGCGGTCCAGGCGAAGGCCCCCCAGGGCGCGCCCTTGGCGATGCCGCCGACGAAGTAGGCGGCGAACACCGCGGTGATGACCACCGTGGTGTAGCCCGAATTGGCGAAGTCGTACATCGCCCATCCGAACACCTCGCGCTTGCGCACGCCGGGTTGGAGGGCGGACTGGGGAAACAGGGCCAAGCGAGAACTCCGCGACACGATGGTCGCAGAGCATAGCGGAGCGGCGTGGCCGGCCCGTGACCCGAGACGCTAGTGGAGGTGGCGCGGACGGCGGCCGCCGCCGTGGCCGCCGCTGCCGGCGCCCCCGGTGCCGCCGCGCGGGCGCTTGCCGATCTCGAGCGAATTGACCAGCGCGTCGAAGCGCTCGCCGAAGAGCTTGTCGATCTCGGCCACCACGCCGCCGAGTTCCGCGCCGTCGAAGTGGCGCTCCATGAGGTTGACCACGTCTTCCACCAGCAGGTCGCGCTGCACCTGCATGATGGCGGCCGGGTTCGGGCCGACGAACAGCATCAGGAAATCGTCGCGCGATTCTTCGTCGGGGTCGCCCTCTTCCTCGTCGAAGTCGGTGTCGTAGAAGGTGACCTCGAGCGCGGCGCCCTGCTCGGACAGCTCGTTGAGCGCCATGCACATCTCGTCGAGCGCCTGGCGGAAGTCTTCGTCGCCGGCCACGGTCCAGCAGATCTGGAGCATGTGCTCCTTCTGCTCGAAGCGGATGCCCGGCTCTTCCTCGTAGACGCTGGTGGCGCCATCGGCCAGCGACTTGGCGCCGGCGTATTTCCAGAGCGGCGCGAGCGCTTCCTGGATCTGCTCGAAGCTCACGTCGGAACGCAGCGGCACGTCGCCGTGCACATGGATTTCGAACGGAGCGTTGTAGCGAGGCATGTCTTGCTCCCTTGTAGTGTGGTGGTGCCCGGAACCGGGGTCGAACCGGTATGCCCCTTGTTCAGGAAGCGGCGGATTTTAAGTCCGATGTGTCTACCAATTTCACCATCCGGGCTTCCGGTCGAACGACGACGATACCGCAAACGAACACAGCCCCGGCAACGTGGGTTGGCGGGGCTGCACTTTCGGTACCGATGTCGGTGGAGGCGCGACCCGGAGTCGAACCGGGCTAGACGGATTTGCAATCCGTTGCATAACCGCTTTGCTATCGCGCCAGCAATCTTCTCGTTGCGCAAAAAAGGGAAGCAGATGCTTCCCTTTTTCAAAACTGGAGCGGGAAAAGAGTCTCGAACTCTCGACCTCAACCTTGGCAAGGTTGCGCTCTACCAACTGAGCTATTCCCGCGTTTCGAGCCTCGAATTATATAGTATTTTTTCGAGCTCTCGCAAGCCTCGCGGCTCAATGCTTCACGGATCCTTCGGCCGGTGCCGCGGCGCGCTGCTTGGCCAGTTCGGCCACCGCAGCCGCCGATGCCGCGACCTCTTCGTCGGACAACGGCGTCGGCATCTTCTCGAGCGCGATCTCCAGCACCTTGTCGATCCACTTCACGGGCACGATCTCGAGGCCGTTCTTCACGTTCTCGGGAATGTCCTGCAGGTCCTTGGCGTTCTCCTCGGGGATCAGCACGGTCTTGATGCCGCCGCGCAGGGCGGCCAGCAGCTTTTCCTTCAGGCCGCCGATCGCCGTGACCTCGCCGCGCAGCGTGATCTCGCCGGTCATGGCGACGTCGCCGCGCACCGGGATGCCGGTCAGCGCCGACACGAAGGCGGTGGTCATCGCGGCGCCCGCGCTCGGGCCGTCCTTGGGCGTCGCGCCGTCGGGCACGTGGATGTGGATGTCGCGCTTCTCGAACACCTCGTCCTTGATGCCGAGCCGGCGGGCCCGGCTGCGCACCACGGTGCGCGCCGCTTCCACCGATTCCTTCATGACGTCGCCGAGCGAGCCGGTGCGGCTGATCACGCCCTTGCCGGGCATGGTCACCGCCTCGATGGTCAGCAGGTCGCCGCCGACCTCGGTCCAGGCGAGGCCGACCACCTGGCCGACCTGGTTCTGCTTCTCGGCCAGGCCGAAGCTGTACTTGCGCACGCCCAGGAAGTCGTTGAGGTTGGCGCCGGTGACCAGCACCTTCGGTTCCATCTTCTTGAGCAGCAGGCCCTTGACCACCTTGCGGCAGATCTTCGACAGCTCGCGTTCGAGCGAACGCACGCCGGCCTCGCGGGTGTAGTAGCGCACGATGTCGCGCACCGCTTCCTCGTTGATCAGCAGCTCGTCTTCCTTCACGCCGTTGTTCTTCATCTGCTTGGGCAGCAGGTACTTCAGCGCGATGTGGGTCTTCTCGTCCTCGGTGTAGCCCGCCAGGCGGATCACTTCCATCCGGTCCAGCAGCGCCGGCGGGATGTTCATCGAGTTCGAGGTGGCGACGAACATCACGTCGGAGAGGTCGAAGTCGACCTCGACGTAGTGGTCGCCGAAGGTGTGGTTCTGCTCGGGGTCGAGCACTTCGAGCAGCGCGCTCGACGGGTCGCCGCGGAAGTCGGTGCCCAGCTTGTCGATCTCGTCGAGCAGGAACAGCGGATTGCGCGTGCCGACCTTGTTGAGGCTCTGCAGCACCTTGCCCGGCAGCGCGCCGATGTAGGTGCGGCGGTGGCCGCGGATCTCGGCCTCGTCACGCATGCCGCCCAGCGCCATGCGGGTGTACTTGCGGCCGGTCGCCTTGGCGATCGACTGCCCGAGCGAGGTCTTGCCGACCCCCGGAGGGCCGACCAGGCACAGGATCGGCGCCTTCACCTTGTCGACGCGCTGCTGCACCGCGAGATATTCCAGGATGCGGTCCTTGACCTTCTCCAGCCCGTAGTGGTCCTCGTTGAGCACCGCCTCGGCGTTCGCGAGGTCGTGCTTGATCTTGGTCTTCTTGCTCCAGGGCAGGCCGATCAGCACGTCGATGTAGTTGCGCACCACCGTGGCCTCGGCCGACATCGGCGACATCAGCTTGAGCTTCTTGAGTTCGCTCTCGGCCTTCTTGAGCGCTTCCTTGGGCATCTTGGCGAGCTTGATCTTCTTCTCGATCTCCTCGATGTCCGCGCCCTCCTCGCCTTCGCCGAGCTCCTTCTGGATCGCCTTGACCTGCTCGTTGAGATAGAAGTCGCGCTGGTTCTTCTCCATCTGGCGCTTCACGCGGCCGCGGATCTTCTTGTCGACGTTGAGGATGTCGACTTCGCGCTCGAGCTGGCCGAACAGGTTCTCGAGCCGGGCCTTGATGTCGTCGAGGTCGAGCACCGCCTGCTTGTTGTCGAGCTTGAGCGGCAGGTGGGCGGCGATGGTGTCGGCCAGCCGGCCCGGATCGTCGATGCTCGAGATCGAGGTCAGGATTTCGGGCGGGATCTTCTTGTTGAGCTTGACGTACTGGTCGAATTGCTGCATCACGGCCCGGCGCAGCGCCTCGATCTCGGTGCCCTTCTGGGTCGCGGCCTCGGCCACTTCGACCGGGGTCACGTTGGCCGAGAAATGGGTCTCGCCGTCGTCGATGCGGTTCACGCGGGCGCGCTGCTGGCCCTCGACCAGCACCTTCACCGTGCCGTCGGGCAGCTTGAGCATCTGCAGGATGGTCGAGATGCAGCCGACCTCGAACATGTCCTCGACCGAGGGCTCGTCCTTGGCGGCGGCCTTCTGCGCCACCAGCATGATGCGGCGCTCGGCCTCCATCGCCAGCTCGAGCGCCTTGATGCTCTTGGGCCGGCCGACGAACAGCGGGATGACCATGTGGGGGAACACGACCACGTCGCGCAGCGGCAGCAGCGGCAGGTCGAGCTCGGTGGCAGGCAGGGGGGTATGACCGGACATGGGAATCCTTTACTTGATCATGGAGAGATGGTTGGCCGCGCGCACTTTTCAAGTGCGCGGGCACGGTCTTCGTCGAAGACGCCGGACGCCTGGCAGGAAGGGGACGTCCGGTGCTGCATTCAGGCCTTCTTGGCCGCCTCGCGGTAGACCAGCAGCGGCGGCTTGTTCTCGTCGATCGTGGACTCTTCGACCACCACCTTGTCGACGTTGGTCGCGTTCGGCAGCTCGAACATGGTGTCGATCAGCGACTGCTCGAGGATCGAGCGCAGGCCGCGGGCGCCGGTCTTGCGGGCCAGCGCCTTGCGGGCGATCGCCTTCAGCGCCGCCGGGCGGATCTCGAGGTCGACACCCTCCATCTGCAGCAGCTTGGTGAACTGCTTGACGACGGCGTTCTTGGGCTCGGTCAGGATCTGCACCAGCGCGTCTTCGCTGAGCTCGGCCAGCGAGGCGACGACCGGCATCCGGCCGACCAGTTCGGGAATCAGCCCGAACTTGATCAGGTCCTCGGGCTCGACCTCGCGGAACACCTCGGTGATGCTGCGTTGCTGCTTGCTCTTGACCGAGGCGCCGAAGCCGATGCCCGAGGCCTCGGTGCGGTTCTCGATGACCTTTTCGAGGCCGGCGAAGGCGCCGCCGCAGATGAACAGGATGTTGGTCGTGTCGATCTGCAGGAAATCCTGGTTCGGGTGCTTGCGCCCGCCCTGCGGCGGCACGCTGGCCATGGTGCCTTCGATCAGCTTCAGCAGCGCCTGCTGCACGCCCTCGCCCGAGACGTCGCGGGTGATCGAGGGGTTGTCCGACTTGCGCGAGATCTTGTCGATCTCGTCGATGTAGACGATGCCGCGCTGGGCCCGCTCGACCTCGTAGTTGCAGCTCTGCAGCAGCTTCTGGATGATGTTCTCGACGTCCTCGCCGACGTAGCCGGCCTCGGTCAGCGTGGTGGCATCGGCCATCACGAAGGGGACGTCGAGCATCCGCGCGAGCGTCTGCGCGAGCAAGGTCTTGCCCGATCCGGTCGGGCCGATCAGCAGGATGTTGCTCTTGCTGAGCTCGACGTCGTCGCCCTTGGACTTTTCCTTGTGGCGCAGCCGCTTGTAGTGGTTGTAGACCGCCACCGAGAGCATCCGCTTGGCCGGCTCCTGGCCGATCACGTAGTTGTCGAGGTTGGCCTTGATCTCCAGCGGCGTCGGCAGGTCGTTGCGGGCCTCGCGCGACTCCTCACCCGCGGGCAGTTCGTCGCGGATGATCTCGTTGCAGAGGTCGATGCACTCGTCGCAGATGAACACCGACGGACCGGCGATCAGCTTCTTGACCTCGTGCTGACTCTTCCCGCAGAACGAGCAGTAAAGCGTTTTTTCGCTGGAGGAGCCTTTTTTCTCGGCCATGGGCAGATGCCTCGTAACAGGGGTTTAACAATGATAGCGAAGATGAAAGCCCACAAGCCCGTCGGTGACCTGAAGAAAAACGGCGCTTTCCCCTATGGAAAACGCCGTTGTTGCTCGCGCGCCTCAGCGCGGGGGCTTTTTCAGCTGCGCTTGGCAATGACCTGGTCGATCAGGCCGTATTCCTTGGACTCGTCGGCCGTCAGGAAGTAGTCGCGCTCGGTGTCGCGGGCGATCTTCTCGAACGACTGGCCGGTGCGGTCGGCCAGGATGCGGTTCATCTGCTCGCGGGTCTTGAGGATGTCGCGGGCATGGATTTCGATGTCCGTGGCCTGGCCGCGGGCGCCGCCGAGCACCTGGTGGATCATGATCTTGGAGTTGGGCAGCGAGAAACGCTTGCCCTTCTCGCCGGCCGCCAGCAGGAAGGCGCCCATGCTGGCCGCGAAGCCGATGCACAGGGTGGAGACGTCGGGCTTGATGAACTGCATGGTGTCGTAGATCGCCATGCCGGCGCTGACGCTGCCGCCCGGGGAGTTGATGTAGAACGAGATGTCCTTGTCCGGGTTCTCGCTCTCGAGGAACAGCAGCTGCGCCACCACCAGGTTGGCGGTCTGGTCGTTGACTTCGCCGACCAGGAAGATCACGCGCTCCTTGAGCAGGCGCGAATAGATGTCGTAGGAACGCTCGCCGCGGCCCGATTGCTCGATGACCATCGGAACCATGCCGAGGCCTTGAATGTCCTGTGCGCTCATGTGTGCTCTCCAGAGGGGTTTTGTACGGTACCCAGACGACATGGGGCCCGTGCCGAAAAGCACAAGCCCCAGGGCGCGGCGGCGGGCAGGATCAACCCTGCTGGGCCATCAGTTCGTCGAAGGACACCGACTTGGCATTGACCTTGGCCTTGCCGAGCACGAAGTCCGTGACGTTGTTCTCGATGACCACCGCTTCGACTTCGGCCAGGCGGCGGTTGTCGCTGAAGTACCAGCGCACCACGTCGGCCGGCTTCTCGTAGCTGGCGGCCAACTCGTCGATGTGGGCCTTGATCTGCTCGGGCTTGGCCTGCAGGTTGTTGGCGCGAACCAGCTCGGCCACCACCAGGCCCAGGCGCACGCGGCGTTCGGCTTGGGGGCGGAACACGTCGTCGGGGATCGGCGCCTTGTCGGCGTCCGTGATGCCGCGCTGCTTGAGCTCGGCGCGGGCGCCTTCGACCATGCGGTCGACTTCGGCCTGCACGCTGGAGTTCGGCAGGTCGAGTTCGGCATTGGCGATCAGGGCGTCCATGACGGCGTTCTTGTTGCGCGCCAGCAGGCGGAACTTGACCTCGCGCACGAGGTTGCGCTTGATGTCGGCGCGCAGGCCGTCGACCGTGGCGTCGGCGATGCCGAGCGACTTGGCGAGCTGTTCGTTGACTTCGGGCAGGTGCGAGGCTTCGATCTTCTTCACGGTGACCATGAAGTCGGCCTGCTTGCCGGCCACGTCCTTGCCGTGGTAGTCGGCCGGGAACGACAGCGGGAAGGTGCGGCTGTCGCCGGACTTGAGGCCGCGCACGGCGTCTTCGAATTCCTTCAGCATCTGGCCTTCGCCGACGATGAACTGGAAGTCCTCGGCCTTGCCGCCCTGGAAGGTCTCGCCGTCGATCTTGCCTTCGAAGTCGACCGTCACGCGGTCGTTGTCGGCCACGGCGGCGTCCTGCGCGCGCTGGGCGAAGGTGCGGCGCTGCTTGCGCAGGATGTCGAGCGTCTTGTCGATCGCCTCGCCGCCCACCTCGGCGTCGATCTTCTCGACTTCGGCGCCCGACAGGTCGTTGATCTTGACGTCGGGAAAGACTTCGAACACGGCGTCGAAGGCGAGCTGGCCTTCGGGCGACTCTTCCTTCTCGGTGATGCGCGGCTGGCCGGCCACGCGCAGCTTGGCTTCATTGGCGGCCTGCGAGAAGGCCTCGCCGACCTTGTCGTTCATGACTTCGTAGTGGACCGAATAGCCGTAACGCTGGGCGACGACGTTCATCGGCACCTTGCCGGGACGGAAACCGTCCATCTTGACGGTGCGGGCCAGCTTCTTGAGGCGCGAATCGACCTCGGACTGGATGGTGCCGACCGGCAAGGTCAGCGTGATCTTGCGTTCGAGCTTCTCGAGGGTTTCAACGTTCACGGTCATTTCAGTCTTCCTTTTGAGGGGTCTTTTTTGCTGGTGCGCGGGGCCGGACTCGAACCGGCACGTTCTTGCGAACGTCAGGACCTAAACCTGGTGCGTCTACCAATTTCGCCACCCGCGCAGTTCCAGTTTTTCAGGTGAATACCGAGAAAGGCCCGCCTCGGACAGGCCGCGCCTTCGGTAAATAGCGGCGGATGGGCTCTCGCGCCACCCGCCTGAAATCGGTCAACCGCGTATTTTAAACGCTAACCGGAGCGATTCCTGACGCCGACGGCGTCTCGCGCTTGACGCGGAAGCAGGCCGCGTACATGGCCGGCAGCGCCAGCAGGGTCAGCACGGTGGCGACGATCAGCCCGCCCATGATGGCCACCGCCATCGGGCCCCAGAACACGCTGCGCGACAGCGGGATCATCGCCAGCACTGCCGCCGCCGCGGTCAGCACGATCGGCCGCAGCCGCCGCACCGCCGATTCGACGATCGCGTCCCAGGCCGGCACGCCGGCGGCGCGGTCGCTCTCGATCTGGTCGATCAGGATCACGGCATTGCGCTGGATCATGCCCATCAGCGCGATCACGCCCAGCAGGGCCACGAAGCCGAAGGGCCGGTTCAGGGCCAGCAGCGCGCCGGCCACGCCGACGATGCCGAGCGGCCCGGTGATGAAGACCAGCAGCGAGCGGCTGAAGCTGTGCAGCTGCAGCATCAGCAGGGTGAACACCAGGAACAGCATGATCGGCACGCCGGCGACGATCGAGGCCGAGCCCTTGCTGCTCTCCTCGACCGCGCCGGCGACGTCGATGCGGTAGGCGCCCTGGCCGTCGGCGGCCCATTTAGCCTCCAGCGCGCGCAGCCGGGGCAGCAGTTCGTTGGTGACGGTCGCGCCCTGCATGCCTTCGACGATGTCGCCCTGCACGGTGATCGCGTAGTCGCGGTTCCAGCGCCACATCACGCCCGGCTCCCAGCTGAACACCGGCTTGGCGATCTGGGTCAGCGGGATCGAGCGGCCCGAGCTGGTCGGCAGGTAGGCATTGCCGATGTCCGAGATCGCCTCGCGCTCGTCCGGCGACTGGCGCAGCACGATGTCGATCAGCAGGTCGTTCTCGCGGAACTGGCCGACCGTGGTGCCGCTGAACATGGTGCGCGAGGCCTGCGCGATCGCCTGGCTGGTGACGCCGAGCGCGCGCGCCTTGTCCTGGTCGACCTCCAGGCGGATCACCTTGACCGATTCGTTCCAGTTGTCGTTGACGCCGCGCATGTGGGCGTTCTCGCGCATCACGGCCTTGACTTCGTCGGCCCGCGTGCGCAGCTGCGCCGGGTCGGCGCCGACCACGCGGAACTGCACCGGGTACGGCACCGGCGGGCCGTTGGGCAGCAGCTTGACGCGGCCGCGGGCCTCGGAGAATTCCTGCGCCAGCACCGCCGGCAGCTTGAGGCGCAGCTTCTCGCGCCAATGCAGGTCCTTGGACAACAGCAGCAGCTGCGACACGTTGGTCTGCTGGAACACCTGGTCAAGCGGGAGATAGAAGCGCGGCACGCCCGAGCCGATCCAGCTGGTGACGGTGGCGACGCCCTCCTCCTGCTTCATCCGCTGCTCGACCCGCTTGACCACTTCCTCGTTGGCGGCGAACGACGTGCCCTCGGGGAACCAGAGCTCGACCAGGATCTCGGGCCGGCTGGAATCGGGGAAGAACTGCTGCTGAACCTTGCCCATGCCGACGATGCCGAGCGCGAACACGAGCACCGTGGCGCCGATGGTCAGCCAGCGGTGCTCGACGCACCAGTTCACCGCGCGGCGGAAGGCGTTGTAGAACGGCGTGTCGAACAGCTCGTGCGGCGGCGCGTCGGGGTCGTGCGGCTTGACCTTGAGCAGCAGCGTGCCCAGGTAGGGCACGAAATAGACCGAGACGAACCAGCTCAGTACCAGCGCGATCACGGTGACCGCGAAGATCGCGAAGGTGTATTCGCCGGTGACCGACTTCGCCAGCCCGATCGGCAGGAAGCCGGCCGCGGTGATCAGCGTGCCGGTCAGCATCGGCTTGGCCGTGACGTCGTAGGCGAAGGTGGCGGCGCGGACCTTGTCGTAGCCCTCCTCCATCTTGCGCACCATCATCTCGACCGCGATGATCGCGTCGTCGACCAGCAGGCCGAGCGCGATGATCAGCGACCCCAGCGATATCTTGTGCAGCCCGATGCCGAAGTAGTTCATCGCCAGGAAGGTGACGGCCAGCACCAGCGGGATCGTGATCGCCACCACCAGCCCGGGCCGGATGTCGACGTACCAGCCGAAGCGCCCGCCCTTGTGCAGGCCGAGGGCGACGAAGCTCACCGCCAGCACGATCGCCACCGCCTCGATCAGGACGCTGACGAATTCGTTGACCGAGCGCGACACCGACACCGGCTGGTCCTGCACCTGCACCAGCTTGACGCCCAGCGGCAGCCGCTTGTCGATTTCCGTGGTGGCGCCGCGCAGCGCCTTGCCGAGCGCGATGATGTCGCCGCCCTTGGCCATCGAGACGCCGAGCGCGATCACCTCGCGGCCCTCGTGCCGCACCTTGATCGCCGGCGGGTCGATGTAGGCGCGGCGGATCTCGGCGATGTCGCCCAGCCGCAGGTGGTTGCCGGAGCTGCCGCGGATCGGCATCCCACGCAACTGGTCGACGCTGGTGAACTGGCCCGCCACCCGGACCTGCACCACGTCCTGCGGCGACTGGATCGTGCCGGCGCTCTCGACCGCGTTCTGCGACCCGATCTGGGCCAGCACCGCATTGAAGTCCAGGCCCAGCTGGGCGATGCGCTTCTGCGAGACCTCGATGAAGATCTTCTCGTCCTGGACCCCGAACTGCTCGACCTTGGCGACGTCCTTGACCCGCAGCAGCCGCTGGCGCACGTCGTCGGCGAAGGTCTTGAGCTCGGCGTAGCTGAAGCCGTCGCTTTCGAGCGCGTAGATCACGCCGTAGACATCGCCGAAGTCGTCGTTGAAGAACGGACCCTGGACGCCCGCGGGCAGCGTCTGGCGCATGTCGGAGATCTTCTTGCGCACCGTGTACCAGACGTTGGCGACATCGCCGGCCTTCGACGAATCCTTGATTTCGAAGATGATCTGCGACTCGCCGGGCTTGGAATAGCTGCGGATCTTGTCGGCGTACGGCGCCTCCTGCAGCGTGCGCTCGAGCTTGTCGGTGACCTGCTCGGCGACCTGCTGCGCGGTGGCGCCGGGCCAGTAGGTGCGCACCACCATCGCCCGGAACGTGAACGGCGGGTCTTCGTCCTGGCCGAGCTGGAAATAGGACGCGAAGCCCAGCAGCATCAGCACCAGCATCAGGTAGCGGGTGAGGGCCGCGTGCTCGAGGGCCCATTTCGAAAGGTTGAATCCGGCCTTGCCGGCATCGGCGTTCTGCTGCGCGCTCATCGCCGGGTCCTCAGCGCGCCGCCACCGGCGCCGCCGCGGACTTGTCGCGGTAGATCGACACCTTCTGCCCCGGCGACAGCACGTGCACGCCGGCGGCCACCACCAGCATGCCGGGGGTGAGGCCGGCGGCGATGACCGCCTCGTTGCCGTCGGCGGTCGCCACCTGCACCGGCTGCGAGCGCACCGTCAGGCTGACCGGATCGAGCACCCAGACGGCGCTGCCGCTGCCCTCCTGGCGCAGGGCGCTGGTCGGCAGCTTGAGCACCGGCGTGCCGCTGTGCGACAGGGCCTTGGGCCGGGCGTAGACCGTGGCGCCGAGCGCCGGCGCGGTGGCGGCATCGATCGCCACCTTGACCGAATAGGTGCGGGTGACGGCGTCGGCGCTGGCCGCGACCTCGCGCACCTTGCCCTCGAGTTCGCCGCCGCCCGACCAGCCGCGCACCGCCACCGGCGAGCCCGGCTTGATCAGCGCCGCGCGGTCCTCGGGCACCGCGAAGACCACATCGCGGGCGCCGTCCTGGGCGATCCGCACCACCGGCGCGCCGGCCGCGACCACCTGGCCGGGCTCGGCCTCGATCGCCGTCACGATGCCGGGCACGTCGGCCACCAGCGAGGTGTAGCTGGTCTGGTTGCCCTGCGCCGACAGCTGCGCCTGGGCCTGCTCGAGCTGCGCCTGGGCGGCCTTGTAGGTGCTTTCGCGGCGCTCGAGGTCGGCACCGCTGATGAAGTTCTGCGCCCGCAGTTCACGATAGCGCTTCAGGTCGGCCAGCGAGAGGTCGCGGTTGGTCAAGGCCGCGGCATGGGCGGCGCGGGCGCCTTCGGCGGCCAGCCGGAAGTCCTGCGGGTCGAGCTGGGCCAGCACCTGGCCGGCCTGGACATGCTGGCCCAGTTCCGCCTGGCGCCGCGCGATCTTGCCGGCGACCCGGAAGCCGAGGCGCGACTCGACCCGGGCCTTCACCTCGGCAGAAAACTCCGGCTCGGTGTCGTAGGCGCTGGTCCCGACCTGGACCACCTTGACCGCACGCAGGGGTTCTTCGGCCGCCGGCGGGCGCGAGCAGCCGGCCAGCACGAGCGCGGCCAGCAAGAGCCAGGCACGGCCGGGAATTCGATGGGAGGACGACGCGGTCATGAAGCACCCTTGAGATTGGACTGGGGGTCATTAATGACCAGCCGGTTAGTAATCTAGGGTAAACGCGAATCGATGTCAAACGGAATCGGGGGGCGCGGGCCGTCCGCGCAGCGCCCGCCTACGCCCGCTGCCCCATCTCCACCAGCCGGTTGCCCGGCAGCTCGAAATAGTCCGACGCCCGGCCCGCGTTGCGCTGCAGCCAGCGGAACAGGGCCCGGCGCACGGGGTTCATGCCCGGCAGGTGGGCGTCGACGACCGAGGCCCGCGAGACGAAGTACGAGGTCGTCATCGAGTCGCAGGCCAGGCCCTTCTGGTAGGCCAGGATGCGGATGAACTCGGGCACGTCGGGGCGTTCCACGTACCCGTGGCGGGCGGTGACGACCCAGACGCCGCTGCCCAGCGACGCGGCCTCGATCCGCTCGCCGGCGTCGACCCGCGGCGTGTTGCAGGGCAGCACCCGCAGCACGATCGCCTGTTCGTGCAGCACCTGGTTGTGCTTGAGGTTGTGCAGCAAGGCGTGCGGGACCGAGTCGGCATCGGGATTGAG
Source organism: Variovorax davisae (assembly GCF_030316845.1). Taxonomy (GTDB): domain Bacteria; phylum Pseudomonadota; class Gammaproteobacteria; order Burkholderiales; family Burkholderiaceae_C; genus Variovorax; species Variovorax davisae. The sequence goes on along the minus strand of NZ_JASZYS010000001.1, from coordinate 543,113 downwards.
AAACACCGCCGTGCCGCGGACCCGGTGCGGCATGTGGGCCTCCAGCGAGCGCACGAAGGGCTCCAGCGGCAGCCGCTCGGCCTCCGCGGCGGCCAGCCCGAGCCGGCGGCCCTTGCCCCAGGTCGTGAACAAGAGCATCACCCCCACCGCCACGGCCAGCGTGAGCCAGCCGCCCTGCAGGATCTTCAGGCTGTTGGCCGTGACGAAGGTGAGGTCGACCAGCGCGAACAGCAGCACCCCGGCCAGCACCGCCACCCGGTTCCAGCGCCAGAGGCGCCAAGCCACCACGCCGGTCAGCAGCGTGGTGGTCACCATCGTGATCGACACCGCGATCCCGTAGGCAGCCGACAGCGCGCTCGAACTGCGAAAGCCGATCACCAGCAGCAGCACGCCGGCCATCAGCAGCCAGTTGATGGTCGGCACGTAGATCTGCCCGATGGCCAGGCCGGAGGTCTGGACCACCTGCATGCGCGGCAGGTAGCCCATGCGCATGGCCTGCGCCGTGATCGAGAAGGCGCCGGAAATCACCGCCTGCGAAGCGATCACGGTGGCCATCGCGGCCAGCACCACCATCGGCAGCACGCCCCAGGACGGGAAAAGGCGGAAGAACGGGTTGTCGATGGCGCCCGGATTGCCCAGCACCAGCGCGCCCTGGCCGAAATAGTTCAGGGCCAGCGCGGGCAAGGCGATGAAAAGCCACGCCAGCCGGATCGGCCGGGCGCCGAAATGCCCCATGTCGGCATAGAGCGCCTCGCCGCCGGTGAAGGCCAGGAACACCGCGCCCAGCACCGCCAGCGACTGGGCCCGGTGGTGCAGCAGGAAGCCCATCGCATGCCGCGGGTCGAGCGCCGCCAGCACCTGCGGCTGCTGCAGCACCTGCCACAGGCCCGCCAGCGCGATCAGGACGAACCACAGCAGCATCACGGGCCCGAAGATGTTGCCGACCACGCCGGTGCCCTTGCGCTGGACCGCGAAGAAGGCGATCAGGATCGAGACCGTGATCGGGATCACGAAAGGCTGCAGCCCCGGCGCCTCGACTTCCAGGCCCTCGACCGCCGACAGGACCGAGATGGCGGGCGTGATCAGGCTGTCGCCATAGAAGGTGGCGGCCCCCACCAGGCCCAGCCCGCCGATGGCCTGCACCAGCCAGCGCCGGGCCGGCGGCGGCCTGGACACCGCGCCGGCCGCCAGCGCCTGCAGCGCCAGGATGCCGCCTTCGCCGTCGTGGTCGGCGCGCAGCACGAACACCACGTACTTCAGCGTGACGACGAACATCAGGCCCCAGAAGATCAGCGACAGCAGCCCGAGCACCGAGCCGGGCGTGAACGGCACGCCATGCGCCGGGTTCATCGTCTCCTTGAAGGCATAGAGCGGCGAGGTGCCGATGTCGCCGAAGACCACCCCGAGGGCGGCGACCATGACCAGCGGCAGCCGCGGCGGCGCAGGGTGGGCGAGATTCGTCTGCGGCGTCGATGTGGGCATGGGCGGGGGGATTCGTGGGCGCTCCGATCGTAGCCTGCGGGACAATCCGCTGCGTGTCATCCCTCTCCCCTCCCCCGCTCGCAGCCGCGCCCACGCACTACGAGAACTTCCCCGTCGCCTCCTGGCTCTGCCCGCCGCGGCTGCGCCCGCCGATCGCGGCCATCTACGCCTTCGCCCGCACCGCGGACGACATCGCCGACGAAGGCGATGCCGCCCCGGCCGAACGGCTGGAGGCCCTGCGCCATTTCCGCGCCGACCTGGCGGCCGCCGCGCAGGGTGCAGCGCCCGCCGGCCGCTGGCCCGAGGTGTTCGGCCCCCTGGCCTTCGCCATGCGCGCGTTCGCGCTGCCGGAGAAGCTGTTGGCGGACCTGCTGTCGGCCTTCGTGCAGGACATCGAGAAGACCCGCGATCGCGCCGGCTATGCCGACCGCGCGGAGCTGCTGGACTACTGCCGCCGCTCGGCCAACCCGATCGGGCGCCTGCTGCTGCATCTGTACGGCGTCACCGACGGGCGCTCGCTGGCGCAGAGCGACGCCATCTGCAGCGCGCTGCAGCTGATCAACTTCTGGCAGGACCTGAGCGTCGACCTGCCGCGCGGGCGCCGCTACCTGCCGCGCGAGGACTGTCGCGTCCACGGGCTCGCGGACGGCGATTTCGACCGTTTCGCGCCGCTGGCGACGACCGCGCCGCCGTCCGCCGCCATCGCGCTGGTGGCGAGCGAGGTGGCCTGGGCCCGCGGGCTGATGCAGGAAGGCGCGCCGCTGGTGCACCGGCTGCCCGGGCGCGCCGGCTGGGAGCTGCGCTTCGTGGTCCAGGGCGGCAGCCGCATCCTCGACAAGATCGAGGCCCTGGGCTGCGACAGCTTCTCGGCCCGACCGACCCTCGGCCGCGGCGACGCGGCGCTGCTGGCCTGGCGGGCCTTGCGGATGCGGAGACAATCGGCCGCATGAAGAGTCCCGCACGATGACCCCCGAGCAGTACGTCCAGGACAAGGCCGCTGCGTCGGGCAGCAGCTTTTACTACGCTTTCCTGTTTCTCCCGAAACCGCGCCGCGCGGCGATCACGGCTTTCTATGCCTTCTGCCGCGAGGTCGACGACGTGGTCGACGAGGTCAGCGACCCCGGCGTCGCGGCGACCAAGCTGGCCTGGTGGCGCAGCGAGGTCGCCCAGTCCTTCGCCGGCCAGCCGCACCATCCGGTGATGCAGGCCCTGATGCCGCACGCCGCCGCCTACGGCATCGAGGAGCGCCAGCTGCAGCAGGTGATCGAGGGCTGCCAGATGGACCTCGACCAGACCCGCTATCTCGACTTCCCGGCGCTGCGCCGCTACTGCCACCTGGTGGCGGGCGTGGTCGGCGAAGGCGCGGCCCGCATCTTCGGCCAGACCGATGCGCAGACCACCGAGTACGCCCACAAGCTGGGCCTGGCGCTGCAGCTGACCAACATCATCCGCGACGTCGGCGAAGACGCGCTGCGCGGGCGCATCTACCTGCCGGTCAACGAGCTGCAGCAGTTCGACGTCAAGGCCCACGAGATCCTGAACCGGGTCCACTCCGAGCGCTTCGTGGCGCTCATGAAGTTCCAGGCCGGCCGGGCGCTGGAAGCGTACGACGAGGCCCTGGCGCTGCTGCCCGCGACCGACCGGCGAACCCAGAAGCCCGGGCTGATGATGGCCAGCATCTATCGCACCCTGCTCGAGGAGATCGCGCGCGACGGCTTCAAGGTGCTCGACCAGCGCGTGAGCCTGACGCCGGTGCGCAAGCTGTGGCTGGCGTGGCGGGTCCAGGCACTCGGGAAGCTGTGACTTGAGCACTGTGGCGGTCGTCGGTGGCGGCTGGGCCGGCATGGCCTGCGCGGTCGAGGCGGTGCGGGCCGGCCATGCGGTCACGGTCTTCGAGGCCGCGCGCCAATGGGGCGGGCGGGCGCGGGCGCTGCCGGCGACGCTGCCCGACGGCACCCCGCTCCTGCTCGACAACGGCCAGCACATCCTGATCGGCGCCTACACCGAGACCCTGGCGCTGATGGCGCGGGTCGGCGTCGATGCCGGCGCGGCCCTGCAGCGGATCCCGCTGGTGCTGCGCTTTCCGGATGGCGGAGGCCTTTCGCTGCCGCGGCTGCCGCACTGGCTCGACCGGGCGACACGCCGCCTGGCACCGCTCGACGTGCTGGCCGGGGTGCTGGCGGCGCGCGGCTGGTCGTGGCGCGACAAGCTGTCGCTGCTGCAGACTTCGACCCGCTGGCAGCGGCAAGGCTTCGCCTGCGCCGACACGGCCACGGTGGCCGACCTGTGCGCCACCCTGACGCCGCGCGTGCAGGCCGAGCTCACCGAGCCGCTGTGCCTGTCGGCCCTGAACACGCCGCCGGCCGAGGCCAGCGGCCGGGTGTTCCTGCGGGTGCTGGCCGACGCCCTGTTCGACACGCCCGGCGGCTCGCAGCTGCTGCTGCCGCGGGTCGACCTCGGCGCGCTGTTCCCCGACGCCGCCGATCGCTGGCTGCGGCAGCACGGCGCCCGCACCGAGACCGGCCGCCGGGTGCGCTCGCTGGCGCGCCACGGCGCCGGCTGGCAGCTCGACGGCGAGCCCTTCGATCGCGTGGTGCTGGCCTGCCCGCCCTGGGAAGCGGCACGGCTGGCGGCCGGCGCGGCGCCCGATTGGGCGGCCGCGGCCGAGGCGCTGTCGCACGAAGCCATCGCCACCGTCTACCTGCACGGCGACGCCGCGCTGCCGGCGCCGATGCTCGCCCTGCGCAGCCGCGAGGACGCGCCGGCGCAGTTCGTCTTCGATCGCGGCCAGCTCGGCGGTCCGCGCGGCCTGCTCGCCTGCGTGATCAGTGCCAGCCGTGCAGACCGCGAACAGCTGCAGCGGCAGGTGCTGGCGCAGGCCCGCGAGCAGCTCGGCCTGGTCGACCTGGAGCCGGTGCTGACGGTGGTCGAGCGGCGCGCCACCTTCGCCTGCGTGCCGGGGCTGGTCCGTCCGCGGCAGGCGCTGGCGCCGGGCCTGCTGGCCTGCGGCGACTATGTGGATGGCGCCTATCCGGCCACGCTCGAAGGCGCGGTGCGCAGCGCCATCGACGCCGTGCGCATGCTCGACCAGGGCGTGTTCACGCCCTAAGCCCGCCCCGCCGGCTTGCCGGCACCCGCCCAATCGGCGCGGAAGCCGGCGGCCGGCGCCTTCATCATGGCCTCGAGCGGATCGCCGACCCGCGGCGAGGGCGTCGATCGAATCACCGGCGCCGGCTCCGGCCAGGCCGGGGCCACGTGGAGCCGCGACTCCGATTCGAGCGCGATGCCGTGCTTTTCCATCAGCCGGTACAAGGTCATGCGCGAGACCCCCAGTTCGCGCGCGGCATGCGTGATGTTGCGTCCGACGCGCGTCAGGGTCAGGCAGATCACGTCGCGCTCGGCCGCCGTTCGCGCCAGGTCGAGCCCCATGCCGGCCACGTTCTCTACCGCCTGCAGGCCCAGGTCGGTGGGCCCGATCAGGCGCCGGTCGGTCATGACGACCGCGCGCTGCACCCGGTTGAACAGCTCCCGGACGTTGCCGGGCCAGCCGTGGGCGAGCATCGCGGCCAGCGCCTGGCGGCTGAATCCGCGCACCCGCGTGCGGCTCTTGGCGACGCAGCGCTGGAAGAAATACTCGGCCAGGATCGGCACGTCCTCCATCCGCCGGCGCAGCGGCGCGACGTCGATCGACAGCACGTTCAGCCGATAGAACAGATCCTCCCGGAACTGCCCGACGGCGACCGCTTCGGCCAGGTCCACGTGCGACGCGGCCACCACCCGCACGTCGACATGGATGTTGCGCACGCCGCCCACGCGGCTGATCGTCTTCTCCTGCAGGAAGCGCAGCAGGTTGGTCTGCAGTTCGATCGGCAGGTCGCCGATCTCGTCGAGGAAGATGGTGCCGCCACTGGCCGCTTCGATCAGCCCGCGGCGCTCCGACGATGCGCCGGTGAAGGCGCCGCGCTCGTGGCCGAACAGTTCGGACTGGATCAGCGACGGCGATATCGCGCCGCAGTTCACGGCCACGAAGGACCCGGCCGAGCGGTGCGAGCACTGATGGATCGCGCGCGCCGCCAGCTCCTTGCCGCTGCCGCTTTCGCCGCCGATCAGCACCGGCGCCTCGGTGGCGGCGACCTTGCGGATCTGGTCGCGCAAGCGGGTGATGGCGGGCCCCTGCCCGACCATGCCGAGCGCATCCACCGCATGCCGGCGGGCGGCGTCGTGGCGCTGCCGCAGGATGGCGCGCTGGGTCGCGTGGCCGAGCACCAGCTCCAGTTCGTTCAGGTCGAAGGGCATCAGCTGGTGATCGAAAAAGCTCCCGAGGACCAGGTCACGGAAGGCCGGCGACTCCAGCGCCTGGGGCTCGCACACCACCACCCACTCGCTGCCGCCCGAGGCGCCGATGCAGGCCTCCACCGCCGTCTCGGGCACGCTCGATTCGGCCCCCACCACCAGCAGGCCGAGCATGAAGCTGCGATGCGCCTGCAGACGGCCGGCACCGGCCAGGTCGCTCGCCTGGGCCAGGTCCCAGCCACGCGCGAGCAGTTGCTCCGCCACCCGGACCGAATGGCCGCCGAGCGTCACGCAAAGAATGCTGCCTGGTTGCTGCATGTGACCACCCAGCCGCGCTAGAACGACATCGGCACGCGGACAGTCAGCTGGAGGTCGGGCGTGTCGCGCGTCAGCCCTGCGCCCACGGTCACGTTCAAGGTGGTCTTGGGGCTGTAGCGGTACGAGTAGCCCAGCAGCAGCGAAGCCAGTTGCGTGCGCACCGAGCCGATCACGCGCTGGCCGTTCTGCTCGGTGGGACCGATCGAATACAGCTCCATGCCGAGGCTGAAGGACGAACGGTCGTTGATGGACAGGCCCATGCCGAAGTTCAAGCCCCACACGTTGCCGGGCTTGACGTCGCCGATGAATTCGGTCTCTCCGTTGAGCACCAGCCGGCTGATGCCGCTGCGGGAGAAGTTGTAGGTGAAGTTGAGGCCGCCGAAGAACACCGCGGGATCCGAGGGCAGCAGCCAGGTGATGCCCGGCTGCAGCGAATAGAAGCCCGAGCCGGTCGCCAGGTCGAGCGGCAGGCCGGTGCCGCTGGTGTTGCCGATGCAGCGCGTCACGCAGTCGGTGACCACCTCGAAGGGGTCCTTGCCGGTGCGGGACTTGAAGCGCAAGCCGCCGATCACGTAGGGCTTGCCGTCCTTGCCGTCGGTGATCTGGTAGCGGGCCGCGAATTCGGCATCGCCGATGCCCTTGCCCTTGGTGTTGAAGACGTTGTCGAACGCCGAGCCGGTGAAGATTTCGCGGCTGATCGTGTCGTCCGAACGCGAGACGTAGGGCAGCTTGGCTTCGAACTCGAGCCGATTGGTCGCGCCCCAGCGGCCGGTCAAGGTGCCGATGAAGGTGTTGCGCTTGAATTCGCGCACGTCGATCAGCCCGATCAGCAGGGCCGGGATCACGGTGTAGCCCACCAGCGAAGCGCGGTTGCTGGACGAATAGCCGTAATAGAGCGAAGGCTCGAAGACGAACTTGCCCTTGGGCGTGAGCACGCCGGGTTCGTCGAACAGCTGTGCATATTGCGGCGGCTGGGGCGTGTCGTCGCTGGGGGCGACGCCGACCTGCACCGGCCTCGCGCCGGCGTCGGCCACCTCGCCCTCCGCGGCCGGCTTGCGGGTTGCGGTCCGGGTGGCGTCGGGGGCCGGCGCGCCGCGCGCCTCCTGGGTCTCGAGCCGCTGCTGCAGTTCACGGTAGCGGGCCTCCTGCTGGTCGGCCTGCTCCTTCAGTGCATCGATCTGTCGGCCCTGGTCCTTGACCTGCTGCTGCAGCGCCTCCAGGCGCTTGGCCGCATTGCGGGTCGAGGAGCCACTCTGGCTCTGAGCGAGAGCACCTGACCATGCCAGTGACGAACAGGCCAGCAATGCCAGCGCCCTGTGCGGACCGAAGGTCTCCATGGTGTCCCCTCTCTTGGCTTCTTGTTGCGAGCGATTCGCGTGCCAGCCTAATCGTAAAGAACAAGTACACCAAGCTACAAGTTGAAAACAAAGGTAAGCAATTTGTAGCGGATTTGGGCGCTGTCTCAGATTTGTGGCACTTCGATCCGGACCGTCGTCGGCGCCTGCGCGGCGCGCGGCGCCAAGCCTGGCCTCACCGCCACAGGAGCGCCCTTCGAGCAAGGCCTTGCTTCGACGCCATCGACTGTCACACACGCGTGACGAAATGCACGGCGAGCCCACGCCGGAGCCGGTCCGGGGGTTGTCGGACCGCTCGGCGCACGCCCCCGCCGCTAGACCGAACGGCCGTCAAGGGAGTGTGACAAGTCGAGTGCTCATTCGCTGAGCGCGCAGCCCTGGCGACCCGGGTCGCGGGCCCTGCGAAATGCGTTCGAAGCGGGCCCTCGCCTCTGGCAGAGAGCCCGCGCGAAACAAGCCGTAAATTGCTGGCACCGAAGTTGCACATGGCCCCTCCGATTTGCGGCCGCATATCAAGTCAAGCCTTGTCCGTTCAACTTACTGGAGGGTTCATGAAAAAGTCACTTCTGGCTTCAGCCATTGCTGTAGCGTTTGGATTTGGTGGCGCCGCGTTCGCGCAGCAGACGGCCGGCCCATCGGGTGCCGGCGCCGATACCAACGTCAACGTCAACTACAGCGACAGCAGTACCTATTCGCGTACCGACAGCAGCCAGCGCACCCGCACTGACAGCAGCACGCACACGCGCACCGACAGCAGTACCAACGGCGACGCCGTGAGCAGCGCGGCGCGATCCGCGGCGCTGAACAACGGTTCCACCGGCACCTTCGACAACGCCTTCAACTTCAACAAGACGACGGCCACGGCAAGCAGCGAGCTGAATGGCACGGTGTCGAACAACGGCATCTGGGGCATCGGCAATCAGGCCACCAACAACGGCTCTGCTGCGGGCGGCAAGGGCTATGGCGGCACCGGTGGTCGTGGTGCTGGCGGCACCGCCTCCGGAAGCGGCGCGAGCGGCAACGGTGGCGTCGGCAACGGCGCCGTCGGCGCAGTGGGCGGCACTGCCTCCAACGGCTCGATCACCCATGGCAGCGCCACCAACGGCGGTGCTGGTGACGCCGGCAACGGCGGTCGCGGCTCCGGTGGCAGCGCCAGCGGTTCCAGCGAAAGCGGCAGGGCCGTCTCCAGCGGCGGCGATGGCGGACGCGGTGGCGCCAGCGGCGACAGCGGTCGCGGCGGCAGCAGCGGCAGCCTGGCCGCAGGTCTGGGCGGCCGCAGCGGCGGCGGCGGCGGCGGTGGCAGCACCGGCAACACCTCCGGCGGCTCGGGCGGTTCCGGTGGTGATGGCACCCTGGGCGCCGGCGGCGCAGGCGGTTCGGGCGGCGCAGGCGGTACCAGTGGCACGGCCGGTGCGGGCGGCGCGAGCGGCGCAGGCGGTGCGGGCTCCGGGACCAGCACGGCCGGCGCAGGCGGCGGTAGCGGTGCCACGGGCGCAGGCGGCGCAGGCGGCGCAGGCGGCGCAGGCGGCACGGCCACCAGCACCTCCGGCGGCACCCGCACGGCCGGCAACGGCACCGGCGGCAACGGCGGCTCGAGCACCAACGGCAGCGCCACCAATGGCAGCGCCAGCAACGGCAACAACACGGCCGGAAATGGTGGCAACGGCGGCAGCGGCACCGGCGGCAGTGGCACCGGCGGCAATGGTGGAACCAACACCGCCGCAGGCGGTACCGGTGGCGTGGGCCAAGGTGGCTCCGGTGGTGGCGGCGGGACGATCACCGTCGATGCAGGCACGTTCAACATGTCGAACACGATGACCAGCGTCGGGCAGAGCGCCGCCGGTGTCATGCTCGCGAACCAGAACAGTGGCTTGTCCTCGCTGGTGCAACAAAGCGTGAACGTGCAGGCCAACCTGTCCGTGGGTCGCTGATCGAAGCGCGGGACCGATCACCGCCGCGCGTCCCGGGTCACCGGGCGCGCGGCGCGGAGCGGCCCGCCCTCACCACAGGCCGAAGGGAGACACGATGACATCCATCACCCGCCTCGGGCCCATTTGCCTGGCGCTCGGGATCATGCTGCCGGCGACAGCGGCGGCGCAGCGCACGCAGCCGGAACCCGACGCCACCGGCGCCGGGACCCACAGCGTGGCCTTCGTCGCCCAACCGGTCGACGCCGACACGCTGGCACGCACCCGCGGTGGCGCCGAGGTCGTGAACAACGACATGACCCTGCGCGGCGTCACGGCCAACAACTCGGCACGCAACGTCACGACAGGCGACAACAACATCAGCGCCGGCTCGTTCGCCAACATGAGCGGGCTGCCGACGGTGATCCAGAACAGCGGCGCCAACGTGCTGATCCAGAACGCCACGATCCTCAATCTGCAGATGAACTGAAGGGCGTTCCATCATGCGTCGGCTGTTGCTCTGCATCGCGTTGTTGGCGACGGCCGATCTGGCCGTCGCCGACGGCGCCTACATGCCCTCGATCGCCATGGGCGACGTGGTGCTGCCGCTGACTTCCCTGAAGGCGTCCCGCACGGGACGCACGCTGATCCAGAAATACGACTTCAGCTGCGGCTCGGCCGCAGTCGCCACGCTGCTCACCCACCACTACGGCTTTCCGGTCACCGAGCAGACCGTGTTCCAGCAGATGTACGAGCATGGCGACCAGGCCAAGATCCGCACCGAAGGCTTCTCGCTGCTCGACATGAAACGCTTTCTCGAGGCCCAGGGCTTCCAGGCCGACGGCTTCAAGCAGCCGCTGGACAAGCTCAACGAGGCCCGCGTCCCGGCCATCGTGCTGATCAATTCCGACGGCTACCACCACTTCGTGGTCGTCAAGGGCGTGCAGGACGACCGGGTGCTGCTGGGCGACCCCGCCCTGGGGACGCGCGCCATGCCGCGCAAGGTGTTCGAGAGCAAGTGGCAGAACGGCCTGCTGTTCGTCATCCACAACCGCATGGAATCGGCACGTTTCAACGTTGCCGCCGACTGGCGCGCCGCGCCGCGGCCACCGATGGACACGGGCATGGCCCGCAACGGCATCACAGACCTCTCGCTGCCGAAGCTCGGCCCCGGAGACTTCTGATGCGCCGCGCACGTGCCCTGTCGGTGATGCGAACGATGCTCGCCGTGTCGGTGCTCGTGGGCGCCTGCGCCGCCTGGGCCGACGGCGTGGCCGACCCGGCGCAGCGGCACAACGAGACATGGATGGCGGTGGGCGACAGCACCCTCGACAGTCTGCGTGGCGGCTTCGACACCGGCAACGGCCTGATGGTGACCTTCGGCATCTCACGCGCCACCTACGTCAACGGCGACCTGGTGACGCAGACCACCCTCAACTTCGGGCAGCTGAACAACCTGAGCGCGGCCCAGGCGGCGCAGCTCAGCAAGCAGATGGCGGCCATCAACCTGATCCAGATCGGCCCCGGGAACAGCTTCCTGCCGCAGCAGGCCGGAAGCTCGGGCACCGTGATCCAGAACACGCTGGACAACCAGCACATCGTGAACCGGACCGTGATCGATGCCAGCAGCAACGCGCTGGGCATGATCAAGAACCTCAACACCCAGGCGCCCGTGAGCGACGGCCTGGTGCGCGCGATCACCGGGCCACGCTGACCGCAGCGGATCGGCTCAATCGCGGGCCGTGTCGAGCGCCATGCACAGCGCGTGCAGGTTCGGCACGATCAGCTGGGGCCGCGCGCCGTGCTCCCAGGGCCGCTCCTCGCGCACCAGCCAGGCGGCCTGCATGCCCGCGTCCAGCGCGCCCACCACGTCGAGCGCGGGATCGTCGCCGACATGGAGCATGTCCTTGGGCAGCAAGCCGACCGACGCCGCGGCGGCGCGGAAGATCGGCGCATGCGGCTTGCCGCTGCCGAACTCGCGCGCATTGAAGGCGGTGCGGAACCAGCGTCCGACACCGGTGCGATGGACGTCGGCATTGCCGTTGGAGACCGCCACCAGCGGATAGCGTTCGCTGAGCCACTTGAGCGCCGGCAGCGCATCGTCGTAGAGCGTGACGCGCTGGCGCTCTTCGAAGAAGGCCTCGAAGGCCGGCTCGGCCAGCGCCGGGTCTTCGCCGGCGCGCCGCAGCGCGCCGCGAATCGACTCGCGGCGCAGCGCGCTCAGGTCGTGCGCGAGGTCGGAGCGCTCCCGGCCGGTGGCTTCGCGCAACTCGCGCAGCACGCCCGGCGTCAGCAGCAGTTCGGCGGTCTTCGGCGCCTCGCGCAGCAGCCACTCGTGCAGCACGCGCTCGGCGCGTTCGATGGTCGGCCAGATCGGCCACAAGGTATCGTCCAGGTCGAGCGAGATGGCGCCGATGCGCCGGACGTCGAGGGCAAGGGGGTCGGGGGTCGCGATGGCCATGACCGAGAATATCGCATGCCCTTTCGAGACGAACCGCCCGCCGCCCCCATGACCCCGGAGCGCACCGCGGTGCTCTGGTGCAACCTCGGCTCCCCCGACGCGCCGACCGCCAAGGCGCTGCGCCCGTACCTGGCGGACTTCCTCGGCGATCCGCGCGTGGTCGAGATCCCGCGCCTGCTCTGGGCGCTGATCCTGCACGGCATCATCCTGCGGACCCGGCCGGCCAGGTCGGCCGCCAAGTACGCCAGCATCTGGACGCCCGAGGGGTCGCCGCTCAAGGTCTGGACCCGCAAGCAGGCGGTGCTGCTGGCCGGCTGGCTCGGGGAGCGCGGCCATCGCCTGACGGTGCGCGATGCCATGCGCTACGGCCAGCCCTCGGTCGCGGCCCGGCTGGACGAACTCCAGGCCGAAGGCGCGGCCCGGGTGCTGGTGCTGCAGGCCTACCCCCAATACTCGGCCACCACCACCGCCAGCGTGATCGACGCGGTCAACGCGTGGAGCGCGCGGGTGCGGCGGCTGCCCGAGATCCGCTTCGTCAACGACTACCACGACGACCCGCTCTACATCGACGCCCTGGCGCAGAGCGTGCAACAGCACTGGCAGCGCAACGGCCGCGGCGACCAGCTCGTGATGAGCTTCCACGGCATCCCCGAGCGCAACATCCGGCTCGGCGATCCGTACCAGCAGCAGTGCCTGGCCACCGCACGGCTGCTGGCCGAGCGGCTCGCGCTCACGGCGGCGCAATACCGCGTGACCTTCCAGTCGCGCTTCGGCCGCGCGAAGTGGCTCGAGCCCTACACCGAGCCGACACTGCGCGAACTCGGCGCAGCGGGCGTTTCAAGGGTCGACGTGATGTGCCCCGGCTTTCCGGCGGATTGCCTGGAGACGCTGGAAGAGATCGCGATGGAAGGCCGCGAGGCCTTCCTGCAAGCGGGCGGCAAGGCGTTCCACTACATCCCCTGCCTGAACGACAGTCCGGCCTGGATCACGGCGCTCAGTGGCATCGCCGAGCGCCACCTGCAAGGCTGGCCGACCCGCGCCGGGGCTCAGAACCTGCCGAGGTAGTCGAGCTTGCCGACCGGCACGCCGCTGTGGCGCAAGACGCCATACGCGGTCGTGATGTGGAAGAAGAAGTTCGGCAGCGCGAACTGCAGCAGATAGCGCTCGGCCGTGAACTTGAGCTCGTTGCCGCGCACCTTCATCACGATCTCGCGCGCCTCGGCGCCATCGACCTGCGCCCGGTCCACGCCGTTCAGGAATTCGATCGTCCTGGCCACCCGCGCCTGCAGCTCCGGGTAGCTGGCTTCGGTGTCGGGGAAGCTCGGCGCCGTGATGCCGGCGATGCGGGCCGTGCCGAGCTTGGCGGCGTCGCTGGCGCTCTGCACCTGCCCGGCCAAGGTGAACATGTCGGGCGCGAGCCGCGCATCGAACAGGGCCGCCGGCTCGGTGCCGCCGGCCTGCGCATGGGCCAGCCCCTTGTCGAGCACATGCGAGAGCTGACCGAGTCCGCGCACGAAAACCGGGACCGAGATGTCGTAGAACGAGAGCGCCATGGATGAAGTCTCCGAATTGATTGAGCGGGCCGATTGTCGGCCCGCCGCGCTTCACGTGCCGGCGGCGCGCACGAAGGCCTCGATCGGCAGCAGATGCTCGGGGACGTTGAGCGCCGGCGCGTGGCCGCAGCCCGGCACCTCAATGACCTGCAGGCGGCCGGCGGCGCCCGGGCCGCGGGTGCGCATCTGCGCCAGCGTCTCGGGCAGCACCAGGTCGGAGTCGACGCCGCGCAGGCACAGCACCGGCGCCTCGATCGCGTCGTAGTGCGGCCACATCAGATAGTCGTCCGGGTGGGCCTCGAACTGCCGCACCATCGCCGGGTCGTAGTGCGGCGTGACGCGGCCATCGGCCAGGCGGCGGGTCGAACTCTCGGTCAGCCGGCGCCATTGGGCGTCGCTCAGCCAGCCATAGGGCTTGTAGACGGTGCGGAAGAACTGCTCGAGCTCGACCACCGTGTCGAACGCCGGCGGCTGGCCCGCATACGAGCGGATGCGCTCGACCGCAGCGGCGGCGATCTGCGGCGCGTTGTCGTTGAGCACCAGGCTCGCGATGCGCGGCTTCATCGTCGGCTCGAGCAGGCCCGAGGCGCAGACCATGCCGATGGCGCCGCCCATCGAGGTGCCGATCCAGTGGACACGGGTGAGCTTCAACGCGTCGAACAATTCGAGCGCGAGCCGGCCGTAGAAGGACAACTGGTATTCCTGGTCCGGCGCCGGGCTCCACTGGCTCAGTCCGCGACCGATGGTGTCGGGGCAGATCACGCGGAAGCCGCGCCCGGCGAAATGCACGGCCAGCTCGTCCATGTCGCGGCAGGTGCGCGCCAGGCCATGCCAGGCCACCACCACCGGGCCGTCGCGCGGGCCCCAGTCGAGCCAATGGACTTCGCGGCCGGCGAGTTGGAGGTAGTTCGAGCTCGGAGCGTTCATTTCATGGCCCTCGCGCGCAGGCGGCCGACGATGCCGGTCGGGAAGTAATAGACGGACAGAACGAACAGCACGCCGAGCCACAAGAGCCAGCGGTCCGGCGACAGCAGCGCGGCGAGCCAGCCGATGCCGCTCGCGGCCTCGCTGGCGATGCGCAGCAGGTCCTGCAGGTAGCTCTGGGCGATCACGAACAGCACCGCGCCCACCACCGCCCCGTAGACCGTGCCCATGCCGCCGATCACCACGATCAGCAGCACGTCGACCATGATCTCGAAGCTGAGCGAGGTGTCGGGCCCGTTGTAGCGCAGCCAGATCGCCAGCATCGCGCCGGCCAGGGTCGCGAAAAGCGCCGACAGCACCGAGGCCGTGGTGCGGTAGACCACCACGCGGTAGCCGATCGCCTCGGCGCGGAACTCGTTCTCGCGGATGGCCTGCAGCACCCGGCCGAAGGGCGAATTCACGATCCGCAGCAGCGCCAGCACCAGCACCACCGTGGCCACGAAGAGCAGGTAGTAGCACAGCAGCCGGCCGTCCAGCGAGACGCCGAGGAAGGGCTCCTCGGCGAACTCGAAGCTCGGCGAGATCAGCTCCGGCAGCTTGAAGGTCAGGCCGTCCTCGCCGCCCGTGAAGTCCGACATCTGCGAGGCCAGGGTCTGGAAGGCCGAGGCCACGGCCAGCGTGATCATGGCGAAGAAGATCGCCCGCACCCGCAGCGAGAACAGCCCGATCGCGAGCGACAGCACCAGCGAGATCGCCAGCGCGGCCCCGAGGCCGACCGCCACCGCGCCCCAGTTGGCGCCCAGGCGGCTGGCCGAGATCGCGATGCCGTAGGCGCCGATGCCGAAGAACATGGTGTGCGCGAAGCTGACGATCCCGGTGTAGCCCAGCAGCAGGTCGAAGCTCGCGACCAGCACGATGAAGACCAGGATCTTGGCCGCCACGCTGAGCGCCTTGACACCCGGGAACAGGAAGGGTGCGAAGGCCAGGGCCAGCACCAGGGCCGCGAGCAGCAGCGCCAGCAGGCGGCTGCGCGGCAGGTCGTTGGAAAGAAGTCGGGAGAGCATCGGTTTCCCTTCAGCGGTTGGCGACCGGATAGACGCCCTGCGGACGCCACAGCAGCACGGCCACCATCAGGAAGATGCTCGCGAACTGCGTCAGGGTGGGCACGATGAAGCCGATGTAGTTGGTCATCAGCCCGACCAGCAAGGCACCGATCAGCGCGCCGGCGGTCGAGCCGAGCCCGCCGATGATGATCACGATGAAGATCAGCACGTTGACCTGCGCGCCCATCTGCGGGATCAGGTTCTGCTGGAACAGGCCCCACATCACGCCGCCCAGGCCGGCCAGCGCACTGCCGACCACGAAGACGCCGACGAACAGGCGCCCGATGCGGTAGCCCAGCGACTCGACCATCTCGCGGTCCTGCACGCCGGCGCGGATCAAGAGGCCGATCTTGGTGCGGCCCAGGGTCCAGGCCAGCAGGCCGAAGACGAAGAGGCCGATGACCACCGCGAGGATGCGGTACTTGCTGATCGCGGCGTCGCCGACCAGGAGCGAGCCGCGCAGGGCTTCGGGCAGCGGCAGCGGGATCTGCGCCGGGCCCCAGATGACCTTGATCAGCTCCTCGCCGATGATCATGCCGCCCATCGTGATCAGGATCTGCTTCAGGTGCTGGCCGTACACCGGCCGCACGATGAAGCGCTCGAAGGCCAGGCCGACTGCGCCGGCCACCAGCATGGCGACCAGCATGGCGGGGAACACGGCCACCAGGTTGCGCCACAGTTCGCCCGAGCCGGTCCAGTCACCCATCAGGCCGAGCACGCTGCTGGCCACGAAGGCGCCGAGCGCGATGAACACGCCGTGGCCGAAATTGAGCACGTCCATGAGCCCGAAGATCAGCGTCAGACCCGACGCGATGATGAAGATGATCATGCCCATCGCCAGCCCGGCGACCGTCAGCGTGAGCCAGGTCGAGACCGAGCCCGTGAGCGGCAGCGCCACCAGCGCGAGCACCGGCACCAGCAGGAGCGGCTTCCAGTCGAAGTCGGAGTTTTTCATAGCGCGAGTCCCAGCAGGGATTGCTGCAGTTGTTCGTCGGCCGAGAACGCGGCCATGCTGCCGCTGTGCACCACGCGGCCGTTGTCCATCACGGCCACCTTGTCGCCCAGGCGCTGCGCGAAGCTGATGTTCTGCTCGACCAGCAGGATCGTCACGCCGCTGCGCTTCAACTCGCCGAAGGCATCGATCATGTTGTTGATGATGGCCGGCGCCAGCCCCTTGCTGGGCTCGTCGACCACCAGCAGCTCGCGCGGCTCGACGATCGCGCGCGACACGGCCAGCATCTGCTTCTGCCCGCCCGAGAGCTTGCCGGCCGGGTGGTTCCAGAACTTCTCGACCGCGGGGAACAGCTTGAAGATCCACTTCAGCCGCGCGTCGTCCATCTGCTCGGCGTTCTTCGCCTTGCGAGCGGCGAGCAGCATGTTCTCCTTGACCGTGAGGTCCGAGAAGATGCCCATGTTCTCGGGCACGTAGGCGATGCCGAGCTCGGCGATCTGCGGCGTGTGCAAGGCGGTGATGTCCTTGTCCCCGAAGCGCACGCTGCCCTGCGAGGCATGCCAAAGGCCCATCAGCGTGCGCAGCGTGGTGGTCTTGCCGGCGCCGTTGCGACCCAGCAGCATCGTGAGCTGGCCGCGCGGGACGGCCAGGTCGACGCCGTGCAGGATGTGGTAGGCACCGATGTGCGTGTGCACGTCCTTCATCTCGAGAAGATTCGCGTTCATGCGGAGGCCTCCTTCGCGACGCCCAGATAGGCTTCCTGGACGATCGGCGAGGCGATCACCTCGGCCGGCTCGCCATCGGCCACCAGCTGCCCGTTGTGCAGCACGATGATGCGGTCGGCCAGTTCGCGCACCACGTCCATCTTGTGCTCGACCAGCAGGATGGTCTTGCGCTTGTCCTGCTTGAGCTTGCGGATCAGGTCGAGGATCACCGGCGCCTCGGCCGCGTTCATGCCCGCGGTCGGTTCGTCGAACATGAAGACCTTGGGTTCGAGCGCCATCAGCAGCGCCACTTCGAGCTTGCGCTGGTCGCCGTGCGGCAGGCTGGCCACGGTCGCGTGCTCCTTGGCCTTGAGCGCCACGTCGGCCAGGATCTGGTCGGCGCGCTCGGTCAAGGCGCGGTGGTCGCTCCAGATGCTCCACAGGTTGAGGCCGCGCCGGTGCGCGCCCTCGCGCGTCGCCTGCACCGCGAGCCGCACGTTCTCGAGCACCGTGAGGTTCGGGAACAGGTTCGTCAACTGGAAGGCCCGCCCGAGCCCGGCCCGCGTGCGCGCCGAGGCCGGCAGACCCGACAGCAGCTGGCCGTCGAGCGACACCGTGCCCTCGGACGCCTTGAGCTGGCCCGAGATCAGGTTGAAGTACGTGGTCTTGCCGGCCCCGTTGGGACCGACGATCGCGGTCAGCGTGCCCGGCGCGAACGCGCAGGAGACAGCATTCACCGCCACGTGTCCGCCGAAGCGGATGGTGAGATCTTTGGTTTCGAGCATGGCTTGAGCCGGCCGGCGCAGCCAGGCCGTGTTGGTGGAACACCGCGGAACCGGCTTTGCCGGGCCGCTGGTGTCGCCCCCTGAAAGGGGGTGGGCGCCCGGACACGAAGTGCCGGGCAACCTGGGGGTCAGCGTTTGTTTTTGATGGGAATGTCCATCTCTTCGGGCTTGATCTCGTGCACCAGTTCAGGCACGCCCCACGCGAAGGCCGGGTCGACCTTGATCTTGAAGTGGTACATCGACTGCATCGCCTGGTGGTCTTCCTTGCGGAAGGTCATCTTGCCCTTGGGCGTGTCGAAGCTCATGCCTTCCATCGCCGTGATCAGCTTGTTGGTGCCGGTGTCGCCGCCGGTCTTCTTGAGCGCCGTCACGATCGCCATCGCGGCCGAGAAGCCGCCGGCCGTGAAGAAGTCCGGCGGCGTCTTGAATTCCTTGTAGTGCATCGAGACCATCGCCTCGTTGACCGGGTTCTTCGGAATTCCGAAGTAGTAGTAGGCCGCGCCTTCCATGCCCGGCAGCGCCTTGTAGGCCGCCATGGCGGGCAGGATGTTGCCGCCGGTGGCGATCTCGATGCCGTAGCGCTTGAGGTCGAGGTCGACGATCTTGAACGGATTGCCGGCGCCGGCCCAGACGATCCAGATGACCTTGCGGCCCGGCTGGTCCTTGAGCTTGTCGATCAAGCGCTGCGCACCCGCGGTGAAGTCCGTGGTCGCCGGCGGCAGGTATTCCTCATGGACCAGCTTGGCCTTCTTCAGCGCGCTGCCGAAAGCCTTCACACCGTCGCGGCCGAAGGCGTTGTCCTGCGCCAGCGTGGCGACCGTGACGCCGGGCTTGTCGATCGCCACCGCGTTCGAGATCGCGTCCTGCGAGCTGTTGCGGCCGGTGCGGAAGATGTACTTGTTCCACTTGTCGCCGGTGATCGAGTCGGCCACCGCCGGCTCGACCAGCAGGATCTTCTTGTATTCCTCGGCCACCGGCAGCATCGCCAGCGCCACGCCCGAGGAGGTCGGGCCGACCGCCAGCGCCGCCTTGTCGTCGGCGTAGGCCGCGGCCAGCAGCGACTTGCCGAGGTCGGGCTTGCCCTGGTCGTCCTTTTCGATGACGACGATCTTCTTGCCGTTGACGGTCATCGTGCCGCCGGTCGCGTAGTCCAGGCCCATCATCAGGCCGGTCTGGGTCTGCTTGCCGTAGGCTTCCAGCGGACCGGTCTTGCTGTAGACGTGGGCGATCTTGATCTCGTTGGACTGGGCCCAGGCCGGAGCGGCCAGGGCACCTGCGGCAGCCAGGGTGGCCAGCGCGACGAGGTAGCGACGTTGCATTCTTTGTCTCCTGAAGGTGATGGCTGAATATTGCACAGTTCGTGCCAGCCGCCATCGCCTTGAAAACAAAGGACTTTCCCTTGGTTTTCCTCCGGAACGCCCGGAATCAGGACAAAAGGATTGTCTGAATTTCAGGCGATTGCATGTTTTCTATTCAGGGTTTTCCAGACGTTCGTAGAGGGTCGCGCGCGAGATGCCCAGCAGCCGCGAGGTCGCGAGCTTGTTGCCGCCGGTCGCGGCCATGGCGGCGGCGATCGCCCGGCGTTCGAGCTCGGCCACCTGCTGGGCCAGCGGCCGCAGCAGCGCCGCGCCTTCGGCCGAGTCGGGGGCGGCGCTCGGCAGCGGCTCGGGCGCGGCGATCTTTTCCTGCCCGGCCTCGCGCAGGATGCGCTCCAGCTGGGCGGCGTCGATGCGCTGCGAATCGCTGCGCATGGTCACCTGCTCGAGCACATTGCGCAGTTCGCGGATATTGCCGCGCCAGTGCTGCGCGGCCAGCAGCGCCAGCGCGTCGGGCGTGAGCTCGGGCGGCGCCTCGCCGCTGCGCAGCGCCATGTCCTCGCCCAGCGCCTCGACCAGCGCGGGGATGTCGGCCCGGCGCTCGCGCAGCGGCGGCACGCGCACCGGCAGCACGTTGAGGCGGTAGTACAGGTCTTCGCGAAAACGCCCATCCCTGACCAGCGCAGCGAGGTCGCGCGAGGTCGCAGCGATCACCCGGGCATCGAAGGGCACCAGCTTGTTCGAGCCCAGTGGCTCGATCTCGCCCTCCTGCAGCGCGCGCAGCAGCTTGGCCTGCAGGCCCAGCGGCATGTCGCCGATCTCGTCGAGGAACAGCGTGCCGCCGTCGGCCAGCTTGAACTTGCCCTCGCGCGCCTTGCGGTCGGCGCCGGTGAAGGCACCGGGCGCGACGCCGAAGAACTCGGCCTCCAGCAGGGTGTCGGGCACGGCCGCGATGTTGACGCTGACGAACATGCCGCCGGCACGGGCCGAGGCGGCATGGATCGCGTGGGCCAGCAGCTCCTTGCCGGTGCCGGTCTCGCCGAGCAGCAGCACCGGGCTCGACGACTGCGCCGCGCGCCGTGCGTGGCGCTTGACCTCGACCGCCGCCGGGCTGCTGCCGATGAAGCTGGCGAAGGTGTATTTGGAACGCCGCTGCCCGTCGGCCGACTGCTGGTACAGCGGATTGGCGCGCTGGCTCGCGAGCTCGCGGCGGGCATCGTCGAGGTCGCGCTGCAGCAGCGCGAACTTGCTGATCAGCGGCTGCAGCGTGGTCTCGGGATGGTCGAACAGCACGATGCCGATGGCGCCGATCACCTCGCCGGGCGTCGCGCCGGCATCGCCCTCGCGCTCCTCGCGCAGCGGGATGCGGCTGACCACGAACGTGCCGGCCTTGTTGGTCAGCAGGTCGATCAGGATCGGCTCGCCGGTGTCGAGCACGCGGCGCATCTGCGTGTTCGGGATCACGTCCTCGACCAGATGGCCCAGGAACTGGTCGATCGACGAGAAACCGAGCGCCGGCAGGAAGCGCCGGTAGCCCTCGTTGACCCAGACGATGCGCCCGCCCCGGTCGACCAGGAACATGCCCTGGCTGATGCTGGAGAACAGGTGGAACATCGAACGCGCGGCGAGCGCGAGGATGCCTTCGGCGTCGAGCGGCAGGGCAGGAGGTGCGGCGGAAGCGGGTGGCATGGCGGGATCGTAGCGTGCATCCATCCGACGCCCGAATCGGACAATTCCGGCTCGCCGAGTCGCTACCATCGATGGCTTTGGAAGATGCGGTGCGCGACTACAGAAGCGCCCATGAGGCCTTGCTATGCTGCGCCCCTTGCACGGTCCACCGGCCGCCTGCCGACGCCCTGGCGCCACCACCCGTCCGCCAGCGCACGTCACTCCTTTCTTGCGGAATCTCATGAGGAACTCCCGGCTCCCCGCGCTCCTGCTCGTCGCCCCCCTGCTGCTCGCCGCCTGCGCCGTTTCGCGGCCGCCCGAACAGGTCGCGGCGCCGACGCCGGCGCAATGGCAGACACCCCTGCCGGTCGGCACCGCCGCCCTGCCCCACGGCGGCTCCATGCCCTTGCTGGCCGAGTGGTGGCGGCAACTCGACGACCCGCTGCTGGTCGAGCTGATCGTCGCCGCCGAGGCCGCCAGCCCGACCGTGGCCAGCGCCCAGGCCCGCATCGGCGAAGCCCGCGCCTCGCGCGTCGCGGCCGGTGCCGCGCTGGTGCCGAACCTCAACGGCTCGCTGTCGGCCAGCCGCGGCAACTCGCCCACCTCGGGTTTCTCGACCGGCAGCACCGGCACCGACATCCCGCCCCTCACCACGCAGCAGGCCGGCCTGCAGTCGAGCTGGGAGATCGACCTGTTCGGCGGCCTGCGCGGCAGCCGCGACGCCAGCCAGTCGCGCTATGCGGGCGCCGACGCCCGCTGGCACGACGCCCGGGTGTCGGTGGCGGCCGAGACCGCCAACGCCTACCTGGCCGAGCGTGCCTGCCGGCGCCAGCTGGTGGTGTCGACCTCGGATGCCCGATCGCGCGCCGAGTCCGCGCGCCTGACCGAGCTGTCGGCGCAGGCCGGCTTCACGGCGCCCGCCGATGCCGCACTGGCCCGCGCCAGCGCCGCCGAGGCCGCCGGCAGGCTGACCCAGCAGCGCGCGCTGTGCAGCGTGCAGCAGCAGGCGCTGGTGGCGCTGACCGGCATCGAGGGAGCGGTCCTGGCGCCCAAGCTCGCCGCCGCTCCGATCGACGTCACCCTGCCGGCCGTGCAGGCGGTCTACAGCGTGCCGGCCGAGGCGCTGGCGCAGCGGCCGGACGTCTACGCGGCCGAACTCGACGTCGCCGCGGCGAGCGCCGAAGCCGGCGCGGCGCTGGCCCAGCGCTTTCCGCGCCTGACGCTGCAGGGCTCGATCGCCGTGCTCAAGGTGCGCGGCGGTGGCTTCAGCGAATCGCTGAACACCTGGACGCTGGGCCCGCTGGCGCTCAACGTCCCGATCTTCGACGGCGGCACCCTGGCGGCCAACTACGACGCCGCCAAGGGGCGCTACGACGAATCCGTGTCGCTCTACCGCGCCAACGTGCGGCGCGCCGTGAGCGAGGTCGAGCAGGCGTTGATCAACCTGCAGAGCACCAACGACCGCGCCGCCGACGCCGACACCGCGGTGCAGAACTACCAGACCTCCTTCGACGCCACCCAGGCCCGCTTCAACACCGGGCTGGCGAGCCTGTTCGACCTGGAGGATGCGCGGCGCACCCTGTTCGTCTCGCAGACCGCCCGCGTCGCGCTGCAGCGCGAGCGCGCCGAAGCCTGGGTCTCGCTCTACCGCGCCATGGGCGGCGGCTGGACGCGGCCCGAATCCCTGGCCTCCACCGCCCCTGCCTCCGCACCGTCGCCATGAAAAGAATGAAGCGTTCCACCCTCCTCGTCGTGCTGGCTGCCGTGCTGGTGCTTGTCGCCGGCGCTGTCTGGCTGCTGCGCGGCAAGCCCGCCGCCGCACCCGAGAAAAAGCCCGAGGCCACGGCCCGGCCCTCATTGACCGTCACGGTCGCCAAGCCCGAGACCAGCGAACTGAGCGTCACGCTGGCGGCCAACGGCAATGTCGCGGCCTGGCAGGAGGCCAGCATCGGCTCCGAATCGAACGGCCTCAAGCTGGCCGAGGTGCGGGTCAATGTCGGCGACGCGGTCAAGAAGGGCCAGCTGCTCGCGACCTTCTCGCCCGAATCCGTGCAGGCCGACGTGGCCCAGGCCAAGGCCTCGCTGGCCGAGGCCCGCGCCACCGCCGCCGACGCCACCGGCACCGCGGCGCGGGCGCGCACGCTGCAGGCCACCGGCGCCATGAGCCAGCAGCAGATCAACCAGTACCAGACGGCCGAGCAGACCGCCAAGGCGCGGGTCGAGGCGGCCGAGGCGGTGCTGGCCGCGCAGCAGGTGCGCGGCCGCAACACGCAGGTGCTCGCGCCCGACGACGGCGTGATCTCGGCCCGCACCGCCACCGTCGGCAGCGTGGTCGCCGCCGGCACCGAGCTGTTTCGCATGGTCCGCCAGGGCCGCCTCGAATGGCGGGCCGAGGTCACCTCGTCGGAGCTCGGCCGCATCGCGGTCGGCACGCCGGCCGTGATCACCAGCGCCAGCGGCGCCCAGGTCAGCGGCAAGGTCCGCAGCATCGCGCCGACGGTCGATCCGCAGACCCGCGCCGCGCTGGTCTATGTCGACATCCCCAACGTGCTGCAGAACACGGGCCTCAAGGCCGGCATGTTCGCGCGCGGCGATTTCCAGCTCGGCCACACCAGCGCGCTGACGGTGCCGCAGGCCTCGGTGGTGCCGCGCGACGGCTTCAACTACCTGTTGCTGCTGCAGCCCGACAACCGGGTCGCCCAGCGCAAGGTCGAGACCGGCCGCCGGGTCGGCGACCGGGTCGAGATCACGACCGCACTGCCGGCCGACGCGCGGGTGGTGGTCCAGGGCGCGGGCTTCCTCAACGACGGCGACCTGGTGCGCGTGGTCGAGGCGCCGGCGGCGGCTGCCAAGCCCACGGTCGAAGCCGCCAAGTAAGGAGCAGCGACGATGAACGTCTCGGCCTGGTCCATCCGCAACCCCATCCCGGCGGTGATGCTGTTCGTGCTGCTGACCTTCGCGGGTCTCTTGTCCTTCAACGCCATGAAGGTGCAGAACTTCCCCGACATCGACCTGCCGACCGTCACGGTGTCGGCCGCGCTGCCGGGCGCCGCGCCCTCGCAGCTTGAGAACGATGTCGCGCGCAAGCTCGAGAACGCGATCGCCACCATCCAGGGCCTCAAGCACATCACGACCAAGGTGCAGGACGGCGCGGCCACGCTGATCGTCGAGTTCCGGCTCGAGAAGCCGGTGCAGGAAGCGGTCGACGACGTGCGCTCGGCGGTGCAGCGGGTGCGCGCCGACCTGCCGGCCGACGTCCGCGACCCGGTGGTCACCAAGCTCGACTTCGCGGCCCAGCCGGTGCTGGCCTTCACGATCGCGTCGTCCAAGATGGACGACGAGGCGCTGTCCTGGTTCGTCGACAACGACGTCACCAAGAAGCTGCTGGCGCTGCCCGGCGTCGGCGCGGTGAACCGGGTCGGCGGCGTCACGCGCCAGGTGCATGTCGATCTCGATCCGGCCAGGCTGCAGGCGCTCGGCGCCACCGCGGCCGACATCTCGCGCCAGCTGCGACTGGTGCAGACCGAGAGCGCGGGCGGCCGCACCGACGTCGGCGGCAGCGAGCAGCCGGTGCGCACGCTGGCCACGGTGCAGTCGGCCGACCAGCTGGCCGACATGCAGATCGCGCTCGGCGACGGCCGCCGCATCCGCCTCGACGAAGTGGCGCGCATCAGCGACACCATCGCCGAGCCGCGCGCGGCCGCGCTGCTCGACGGCCGTCCGGTGGTCGGCTTCGAGGTGGCGCGCAGCCGCGGCGCCAGCGAGGTCGAAGTCGGCGCCGCGATCCAGAAGGCGCTTGGCGAGATGCGCCTGCAGCACCCCGACATCCAGCTCACCGAGGCCTTCAACTTCGTCGCCCCGGTCGAGGAGGAGTACGAAGGCTCGCTGCACCTGCTCTACGAAGGCGCGATCCTGGCCGTCATCGTGGTCTGGCTGTTCCTGCGCGACTGGCGCGCGACTTTCATTTCGGCGGTGGCACTTCCGATGTCGGTGATCCCGGCCTTCGTGGGCATGTACCTGCTGGGCTTCTCGATCAACGTGGTGTCGCTGCTGGCCCTGTCGCTGGTGGTCGGGATCCTGGTGGACGATGCGATCGTCGAGGTCGAGAACATCGTGCGCCACCTGCGCATGGGCAAGACGCCCTACCAGGCGGCGATGGAAGCCGCCGACGAGATCGGCCTGGCCGTGATCGCCACCACCTTCACCTTGATCGCGGTGTTCCTGCCGACCGCCTTCATGAGCGGCGTGGCCGGCAAGTTCTTCAAGCAGTTCGGGTGGACCGCCTCGCTCGCGGTGTTCGCCTCCCTGGTGGTGGCCCGCGTGCTGACGCCGATGATGGCGGCCTACATCCTGAAGCCGATCGTCGGCGCCGAGAAGGAGCCGCGCTGGCTCCGGATCTACATGCGGATGGCCGAGTGGTGCCTGAAGCACCGCTTCACGACGATGGTGCTGGCCACCCTCTTCTTCTTCGGCTCGGTGGCGATGATCCCGCTGCTCAAGACCGGCTTCATCCCGCCCGACGACAACTCGCAAACCCAGGTCTACCTGTCGCTCGCGCCCGGCGCCACCTTGGCCCAGACCACCGCGACCGCCGAGGAGACGCGCCGCCGCCTGATGGCGATCGACCATGTGCGCAGCGTCTACACCACGGTCGGCGGCGGCAGCGCCGGCGGCGACCCCTTCGCCAACTTCGGCACCCCCGAGACCCGCAAGGCCACGCTCACGATCCAGCTCGATCCGCGCGGCGATCGCCCGCGCAAGCAGGTGGTCGAGAACCGCATCCGGGCCGCGCTCGAAACCCTGCCCGGCGTGCGCAGCACCGTCGGCCTCGGCGGCTCGGGCGAGAAGTACATCCTGGCGCTCAGCGGCGACGACCCGAACGCGCTGACCACCGCCGCGCGCGCGGTGGAGCGCGACCTGCGCACCATTCCTGGCCTCGGCAACATCACCTCGACCGCCAGCCTGATCCGGCCCGAGATCGCGGTCAGGCCCGACTTCGCGCGCGCCGCCGACCTCGGCGTCACCAGTTCGGCGATCGCCGAGACGCTGCGCGTCGCCACCCTGGGCGACTACGACCAGAACCTGCCCAAGCTCAACCTGGCACAGCGGCAGGTGCCGATCGTGGTCAAGCTGGAAGATTCGGCGCGGCAGGACCTGGCGCTGCTCGAACGGCTCGCGGTGCCCGGCACGCGCGGACCGGTGATGCTGAGCCAGGTGGCGGCGCTCACGATGGAGGGCGGCCCGGCCGTGATCGACCGCTACGACCGCTCGCGCAACGTCAACTTCGAGATCGAACTGTCGGGCGTCGGCCTCGGCGACGCCAAGGACGCGGCGATGAAGCTGCCCTCGATCCGCAGCCTGCCGCCCGGCGTGCGGGTGGCCGAGGTCGGCGACGCCGAGGTCATGACCGAGCTGTTCGCGAGCTTCGGCCTGGCGATGCTGACCGGCGTGCTGTGCATCTACATCGTGCTGGTGCTGCTGTTCAAGGACTTCCTGCACCCGATCACGATCCTGTGCGCGCTGCCGCTGGCGCTCGGCGGCGCCTTCGTCGGCCTGCTGATCGGCCAGAAGGCGCTGTCGATGCCCTCGCTGATCGGGCTCATCATGCTGATGGGCATCGCGACCAAGAACTCGATCCTGCTGGTCGAGTACGCGATCGTGGCGCGCCGCGACCATGGCATGAGCCGCTGGGACGCGCTGCGCGACGCCTGCCACAAGCGGGCCCGGCCGATCATCATGACCACGCTGGCGATGGGCGCGGGCATGCTGCCGATCGCGATCGGGCTCGGCGCCGCCGATTCCAGCTTCCGCGCGCCGATGGCGATGGCCGTGATCGGCGGGCTGATCACCTCCACCGTGCTGAGCCTGCTGGTGGTGCCGGCGGTGTTCACCTATGTCGACGACGTCGAGGGCTGGATCAAGCGCACGGTGCGGCGGCTGCGCGGCCAGCCCGCCGCATCCGAAGCGAAGCCGGACGCGGCCCACAGCGCGGGATAGACTAGCCCCGTCCATCGACGGAGCCACACCATGACTCGACCCGTTTTCCGTGCCGCGACCTGCGGCGTCCTGCTGGCCGCCGCGCTCGGCGCCTGGGCCCAGACCCCGACCGACCTGCAGCAGGCCCAGGAGCGCCACGAGCGGCAGTTGGCCGTGTGCAACAGCGGCAAGCTGCCGGCGCCCGAGCGCGAAGCCTGCGTGCGCGACGCCGGCGCGGCACTGGACCGCGCGCGCGGCGGACCGCCGGCCAACGTCACGACGCGCACGCCCGACCGGCGCGCCACGGTGGTCACGCCGGCCGGCCAGCCGGTGCCGGGCGCGACCGAAACGGTCCGCTCGCGCCGCTCCACCACCGTGGTGCCGGCCGACGCCCCCGCGCGCTGACCCCGCCCGCACGACGCCAGTCCGGCCGTCCACGCCAAGCCGCATAATCGCGCCCATGCCCGCCCTTCGCCGCGCCCGCCTCCTCGCCTGCTTCGTGCTGGCCTGGTTCGCGCTGTCGCTCGGCGTCGCCGTGGCCTCTCCGCTGGTGCAGCCGAAGCCGATGGAAATCGTCTGCTCTGCCGCCGGCGCCACCATGCTGGTGGTCCTGACCGACGACGGCGCAAAGGCGCCCGCCGCCGGCCATCTCGACTGCCCGCTGTGCCTGCCGGCCGGTGCACCACCGCCGGCCTTGCCGCTGGTGCAGTTGCCGACGCTGCAGCCGCTGGGCCATGCGGTCCAGCCCATTCCGGCCGCGCGCATCGCCGCGGCCACCGCCGCCCCGCTGCCGGCGCGCGGACCTCCTCTCTCCTGAGCTTGCTTCAGCCCTGACGCACGCGGCGCATGGAAGGCGCCGCGCTGCGCGTTCCAGCAATGCGGAGGCAGCCCAAGGCTGCCGAGGAGATTCTTCCCATGGACAAGACCCTGCTGTCGCTCGCGTTGAGCGCGGCTTTCCCCTGGTGGGCCCTGCCGGCGTCGGCCCAGGACCGGCCGGCATCGCGTGCCGCCGAAGAGGCCCCCGACCGCACGCGCTCGCTCGGCGTCGTCACCGTGACCGGCGGCCAGCCGACCTCGCTGCCGACCCAGATCCCGACCACCATCGAGGGCGTCACCCGCGAGGAGATCGAGACCCGCATCAACGCCACCGACAGCGAGGATGCGCTCAAGTACCTGCCCAGCCTGCTGGTGCGCAAGCGCTACATCGGCGACTACAACCACGCCATCCTGTCGACCCGCGCCTCGGGCACCGGCAACAGCGCCCGCTCGGCGGTCTACGCCGACGGCATCCTGCTGTCGAACTACCTCGGCAACGGCATCGCCAACGGCAGCAACTATGCGCCGCGCTGGGGCCTCGTCACGCCCGAAGAGATCGAGCGGGTCGACGTGATGTACGGCCCCTTCTCGGCCGCCTACCCCGGCAACTCGGCCGGCGCGGTGGTCGACTACGTGACCCGGATGCCCTCGCAGCTCGAGGCCCACGTCAAGATGGGCTACCAGTCGCAGCCCAACGACCTCTACGCCACAAGCAAGACCTTCAACAGCTGGCAGACCAGCGCCTCGCTCGGCAGCCGCAGCGGCGACTGGTCGTGGTTCATCGACCTGAGCCGGGGCGACAGCCAGGGCCAGCCGCTGACCTTCACGACCGCGACGGTGGCCTCGGGCACGCCCGGGCGCGCCGGCACCCCGGTGGCGGGCTTCGTGCCGGGCCTGAACACCACCAACACGCCGTGGTACATCCTGGGCACCGGCACCCAGTACCACACGCTCCAGGACCATGCCAAGCTCAAGCTGGCCTACGACTTCTCGCCCACCGTCACCGCCACCTACACATTGGGCTGGTGGCAGAACAGTTCCGAGGGCCGGCCGGAGAGCTACCTGCGCACCGCCCAGGGCCAGGCGGTCTACAGCGGGCTGGTCAACATCCTCGGGCGCAGCTTCACGCTCGCGCCGACGGCCTTTCCGCTCACCAACGACGAGCAGACGCACACCATGCACGGCCTCTCGGTCAGGAGCAACACCCAGGGTGAGTGGGACTGGGAGGTGGCCGCCAGCCTCTACGACTACTCGAAGGACCAGCAGCGCGCACCCACGGTGGCGCTGCCGCTGGCGGCCTTCGGCGGCGCCGGCACCCTGCAGGACCAGGGCGGTTCCACGGGCTGGAATACGCTGACGGCCAAGGGCACCTGGCGGCCGCAGGGAGTGGGCGGCGCCCACATCGTCGATTTCGGCGTCGAGCGCGATGCCTACAAGCTCGGCATCCTCAAGACCAACGCGATCGGCAACTGGCTCTCCGGCCCCTCGGGCACGCTGGTCAGCAACGTCGGCGGCAACACCGAGACCGTCGCCGGATGGGTGCAGGACAGCTGGTCCTTCGCGCCGAGATGGAAGGCCGTGCTGGGCTTGCGATGGGAGGACTGGCAAGCCAGCAACGGCTTCACCGCCACCGCGACCAGCGCCCTGCCCTACGCCTCGCGCAGCGAATCCGACGCCTCGCCGAAGGCGGCGCTGGCCTACCAGTGGGCCGACGACACGGTGCTCAAGGCCTCGCTGGGCCGGGCCGTGCGCTACCCGACCGTGGGCGAGCTGTACGGCGCGACCAGCGGTGGCGCGCTGTCCTTCATCAACGACCCGTTGCTCAAGCCCGAGAAATCCTGGACCAGCGAACTGAGCGCCGAGAAGGACCTGGGCAATGGCCTGGCGCGCGCCACGCTGTTCCACGAGACCACCGACGACGCGCTCTACAGCCAGCTGATCCCGAACACCAGCATCTCGCGGGTGCAGAACATCCAGAAGGTGCGCACCACCGGCCTCGAGTTGTCGTACACCGGGCAGGACGTGTGGATGCGCGGCCTCGACATGGGTGCCAGCCTCACCTACGCGAACTCGAAGATCGTCGCGAACCCGCTGTTCCCGGCCAGCGTGGGCAAGTGGCAGCCGCGCGTGCCGCAATGGCGTTCGACGGTCTACGCCACCTACCGGCCCGACGCCCACTGGGCCTTCACGGCCGCGGCACGCTACAGCGGAAAGCAGTATTCGACGCTGGACAACAGCGACGTCAACGGCTTCGCCTACTTCGGCGCCAGCAAGTACTTCACGGTCGACCTGCGCGTGCGCTATCAGATCGACAAGCAGTGGTCCGCCGCCTTCGGAATCGACAATGCCAACAACTACCAGTACTGGAACTTCCACCCCTACCCGCAGCGCACGTACACGGCTGAACTGCGCTGGGACCTTTGAACCCCGCCCCCAGGAGAGCACCATGACCACCCCATCCGCCATCCGTTCGCTCACGGCCTGCGCCCTGCTCTGCAGCACCGCCGCCATGGCCCACGTCACCCTGCCCGCCGGCGGCGCTGCGGCCGGCAGCGACTACGACGCCGCCTTCCGCGTCGGCCATGCCTGCACCGACGCCAAGGCCACCACCGGCCTGCGGGTCCAGCTGCCCCAGGGCTTCACGCTGATCCAGGCCCAGCCGCGCCAGGGCTGGGCGCTGGCCGCCACGCCGGGCGAGGTGTCGTGGAAGGCCGACTCGGCGCAGGCCGCATTGCCGGGCGCCGAACGGGCCGAATTCATCGTCCGCGGCAAGCTCACCGACAAGCCCGGCCCGCTCTACTTCAAGGTGCTGCAGAGCTGCGACGTCGGCAGCGCCGACTGGGCCCAGCTGCCGGTCGCGGGCTCGACGGAGAAGCTGGCCCTGCCCGCGGCCCGCCTCGACGTGCTGCCGGCCGGCGTGGCCGCAGTCGACGTGCGCGACGCCTGGGTCCGCCAGACGGTGCCGGGCCAGAGCGGCACCGGCGCCTTCATGAAGCTGACGGCACCCTCGGGGGCCCGGCTGGTCGGCGCCTCGACGCCCGCGGCCGGCGTCGCCGAGGTGCACGAGATGAAGATGGAAGGCGACACCATGAAGATGCGCGCCGTCACCGGCGGGCTCGAACTGCCAGCGCGGCAGACCGTGGAGCTCAAGCCCAGCGGCCTGCACGTGATGCTGATGGACCTGAAGCAGCCGTTCACCAAGGGCGGCAGCATCCCGCTCACCCTGCGCTTCGAGGATGCCAAGGGCGTCAAGAGCGCGCTCCAGGTCGACGTCCCGGTCGGCACGCCGGCCGGCAGCGCGGCCGAAGCGCACGGCGGCCACGTGCACAACTGAGCTAGTCGAAGCCCCGGACTTCGGCCACCAGTCCGGCCAGCCGCGCCACGTCGGGCACCACCAGCGCCTTGCCATCCTTGGCGAGCAGGCCCTCGCGGCGCAGCGCGTTGAGCTCCCGCGTCACCTGTTCGCGGTTGGTGCTGATCCGGCCGGCCAGCTCGGCATGGGTGGGCACCGGCTCCAGCCGCGCGCGGTTGTCGACCACGCCGGCCTGCTGGGCGAGCCGCAGCAGTTCCGCGTGCACGCGGTTCTGCACCCCGAGCGTGCTCAGGTCGATGACCCGGTCCGACAGTTGCCGCACCAGCGCCGCCAGGCCCCGCATCACGCGCTCGGCGACCACCGGCTCGTCGCGCAGCAGTTCGAGGAAGGCGGTGCGGTCCAGGCTGGCCACCACCGAGGGCGTGAGCGTGACGACGTCCGCCGAGCGGGGCTGGCCGTCGATCGCCGCGATGTCGCCGAAATGCTCGCCCGCCTGCGGATCGCGGAACGTGACCTGCCGGCCATTGGCCGCGTAAGAGGTCACGCGCAGGGCGCCCGAGACCACGAAGTAGACATCGCTCTTCTGCTCGGAGCGCAGCAGCACCGGCGTCGCGGCCGGCAGGCTCTTCCACTGGCAGCGCTCGGCCAGCTGCGCCAGCCGGCCGGCCGACAGGCCCTGCAGCAGCGCGATGTGCTGCAGGCCGAGGGAGGAACGTTGGAGCGCCATGGCGGAACCCCCAGTTGCATCGGGCGGATTGAGAAATGACGTGCGAAATCGCACAGCCCCCACGGCGCGGAATCGTCACAGTCACGTCCTGTGATGGCCGCGATGTCCGCGACTGCACGTCCAAGCCTTCGGGAGATTTCATCATGAATGCCAAGCAACTTCTCGGTGCCTCGGTTCTCGCGCTGGCCGGCGCCGCCGCCTTTGCCCAGACGGTCCCGGCCGAGCAGTGGGTCGGAGCGCCCATCGCCACCACGGGCGGCGCCTACAGCCGTTCGGCCGTGACGGCCGACCTGGCGGCCAGCCGGTCGATGATGATGAGTGCGCCGCAGGAGTACCGCGTCGGCCCCGCCGACCCCGCCACCGGCGCGATGAGCCGGGTCGAGGTCGCCGCCGACACGAATCTCTGGATCCGCTCCGGCATGAGCCAGGTCGCCAACCGCGACAGCTTCGATCCGTCGAGCCCGGCCTACCGCGCCCAGATGGCGGCCTACCAGCGCATGCGCAGCGGCCCGGAATACATGGCCGAGGTGCAGCGCCTGCAGGGCGCCAGGATGCAGCAGACCGCGACCGCCCCGTACGGCGCGGGCCCGGCCGCGAACTGATCTGCGCGCCGCGGCCTCAGGCGGCCGCCGCCCCGGCGGCGCGCCGCTCGCTCAGCCGCTTGGCCACGCGCGGCAGGATCATCACCGCCAGCACGATGATCACCAGCGCGATCGACATCGGGCGCTGGAAGAACACCGCCGCGCTGCCCTCGCCGATCGACATCGCGTTGCGCAGCTGCGCTTCGGCCAGCGGCCCGAGGATCATGCCGACCACCACCGGCGCCGTCGGGAAGTCGTAGCGCCGCATCACGACGCCCAGCACGCCGATCGCGTACAGCAGCACCAGGTCGAAGGCGCTCTGGCGCATGCCGTAGGCCCCCACCGTGGCGAAGATCAGGATGCCCGCGTAGAGCTGCGGCTTCGGGATCTTGAGCAGCTTGACCCACAGCCCGACCATCGGCAGGTTCAGCACCAGCAGCATCACGTTGCCGATGTAGAGCGAGGCGATCAGCGCCCAGACCAGCGCCGCCGAGGTCGTGAACAGCTGCGGCCCCGGCTGGATGCCGTAGTTCTGGAAGGCGCCGAGCAGGATGGCGGTGGTGTTCGAGGTCGGGATGCCGAGCGTCAGCAGCGGAATCAGCGCCGCCGTGACGGTGGCGTTGTTGGCCGCCTCGGGGCCGGCCACGCCTTCGATCGCGCCGCTGGTGCCGAACTCGGCCTTGGCGTCCGAATCCTTGGCCAGCTTCTTTTCGGTCGCGTAGCTCAGGAAGGTCGGGATCTCGGTGCCGCCGGCCGGGATGCAGCCGAAGGGCGTGCCGATCGCGGTGCCGCGCAGCCAGGCCGGGATCGAGCGCTTCCAGTCGCGCGCCGTCATGTGGACACGGCTCAACTTGTTCTGCCCCTCGACCACCTTGCCCTCGTAGAGCACCGCATACAGCACCTCGGCAACCGCGAACAGGCCGACCGCCACCAGCACGATCTCGATGCCGTCGAGCAGTTCGGGAATGCCGCCGGTGTAGCGGCCCTGGCCCGAGATCTGGTCGAGCCCGATGCAGCCGGCCGCCAGGCCGATGAACAGCGCCGTCATGCCGCGCAGCGTACTCTTGCCGAGCACCGCGCTCACGGTGGTGAAGGCCAGCAGCATCAGCAGGAAATACTCGGGCGGACCGAGCTTCACCGCGAAGTCGGCCACGAAGGGCGCGAACAGCGTGACGATCACGGTGGCGATCGTGCCGGCGACGAAGGAGCCGATCGCCGCCGTGGCGAGCGCGGCCCCGGCGCGCCCGCTCTTGGCCATCTTGTTGCCCTCCATGGCCGTCACCATGCTGGCGGTCTCGCCCGGCGTGTTGAGCAGGATCGAGGTGGTCGAGCCGCCGTACATCGCGCCGTAGTAGATCCCCGAGAAGAAGATCATCGAGGCGGTGACGTCGACCTTGCCGGTGATCGGCAGCAGCATCGCGACGGCGACCGCCGGGCCGATGCCGGGCAGCACGCCGACCGCCGTGCCCAGGGCGCAGCCGACCAGGCACCAGAGAAGGTTCGCGGGCGTGATCGCCAGCGCGAAGCCGTGCATCAATGCGTTGAAGATTTCCATGTCAGATCCAGCCTGTGCTCGTCAGGCCCGGCAGGTTGATCGCCAGGAACTTCGTGAACGTCCAGAACACCGGCGCCGCGATCAGCAGCCCGGTCACCAGGTCGATGAGCCAGGTCCGCGGCGCGTTGACGCCGCCCTGCCCGCTGGCGCGCCGCAGGCCCTGCACCGCCAGCACGTAGCACAGGGTGCAGCTCAGGATGAAGCCGATGCTGGTGATCAGCGCCGCGTTGAGCAGCAGGCCCGCCGAGACCCAGACGAAGCCGGCCCAGTAGGCCGCGGAGGCGCCCGAAGGCTCGTCCATTTCGCGGAAGCCGCCGGTGCGCGATTCCCACAGGATCCAGGCGCCGCAGATGGTCAGTGCGATCGACACCAGCCAGGGCAGGAAGTTGGGCCCGACACCGCCATAGCCGGCCTCGGACGAAATGCCGATGGCACCGAAGGCGAGCGCCAGCCCGGTGACGAGAACCCCGGCGCCGACCAGCGTCTGCGGCCACAACGCCGGGGGTGAAGGGGGGAGTGCGTCGATGTTGGACATTCTTCTGGACCTCGCTGGGGGCGGAAAAAGGGCGCAGGCCGTTTCGACGGCCTGCGCCCGTTGCGAAGCGATTCAGGCGCTCACACCATGCCCGACTTGACCATGGTCGCGCGCAGGCTCGCGAACTCGTCGTCGACGAACTTGGCGAAGGCTTCGCCGGACAGCACCGCCGGGGTCCAGTCGTTCTTCTTCATGGCCTCGCCCCAAGTCGGCGTCTTGAGCGCCGCCAGCACCATGTCGGTCAGGGCCTTGCGCTGCTCGGGCGTGATGCCGGGCGCGCCGTAGACGCCGCGCCAGTTGCCGATCTCGACGTCGATGCCCTGCTCCTTCAGCGTCGGCACGTTGATGCCCGGCAGCCGCTGGGCCGAGGTGACGGCGATCGCGCGCATCTTGCCGGCGTTGATGTACTCGGCGAATTCGCTGAAG
The DNA here is from genome assembly GCF_030316845.1 of Variovorax davisae. Lineage (GTDB taxonomy): Bacteria > Pseudomonadota > Gammaproteobacteria > Burkholderiales > Burkholderiaceae_C > Variovorax > Variovorax davisae. The sequence goes on along the minus strand of NZ_JASZYS010000001.1, from coordinate 508,363 downwards.
CCGCTGCCGCCGACCGTGACGTTGCCGCCCAGGATCGCCGCCGTGGCCTCGCCGCCGCCGCGGAAGGCCACGTAGTTGATCTTGGACGGATCGACGCCCACCTTCTGCGCGATCATGGCTGCGGCGATGTGCTCGGTGGAGCCGCGCGAGCCGCCGCCCCACTTGACGCTGCCCGGGTCCTTCTTGAGCTGCTCGACCACGTCCTTCATGGTCTTCAGGGGCGAGCTGGCGGGCAGCACGAAGACGTTGTATTCGCTCGTGATGCGGGCGATCGGCGTCGCCTGCGACAGGCTCACCGGCGGCTTGCCGGTGATGATGCCGCCCAGCATCACGGCGCCCATGATCATCATCGCGTTGGGATCGCCCTTGGAGCCGTTGACGAACTGGGCCAGGCCCAGCGCACCGGCGGCGCCGCCCTTGTTGTCGAAGGTCACGGTGTCGGCCAGCTTGGCGTCGGTCAGGGCCTTGCCCAGCGCCCGCCCGGTGGTGTCCCAGCCGCCGCCCGGGTTGGCGGGGATCATCATCTTGACATTGGGAGCGGCCCAGGCCGACAACGGCAGGGCACCGGTGGCGGCCAGGGCGGCCAGGGACTTCAGAAAGGTATCGCGACGCATGCAGGTCTCCTTGGATTTTGGCAAGCTGAGTGGAAGCTGACGCCGCTATGATGCGCCGCCCTGCTGTCAGTTGGCTGTCCTTCGGACTGGGGTAAACACCGAAAATCGCGCCATGAAGCTGCTGCTAGTCGAAGACGATCCGTCGATGCAAACCACCTTGCAGCGCACGCTCGGGCGGCGCCAGATCGACGTCCGGATCTGCGGCGACGGCGCCTAGGCGCTGGCCCAGTGGCAGGCGCTCGAACCCGACGTGGTGGCGCTCGACCTCAGCCTGCCCGGGCTCGACGGCCTGCAGGTGCTGGCCCGGGCGCGCGCCGCCGGGCTGCGCACGCCGGTGCTGCTGCTCACCGCCCGCGGCACGGTCGGCGACCGCATCGTCGGCCTCAATGCCGGCGCCGACGACTACCTGCCCAAGCCCTTCGACCTCGACGAGCTCGAGGCCCGCATCCGGGCGCTCAGGCGGCGCCACCAGGGCGCCGAGGCGTCGGCGCGCCTGCCGGAGGTCGGCGGCCTGCGCTACGAGCCCGACAGCGGCGCCATCTACCACCGCGCCGAGGTGCTCGAACTGACGCCGCGCGAACTGGCGCTGCTGAAGGCGCTGATGGCCAAGCCCGGCCATGCGGTCAGCAAGGAGCGCCTGTTCGAGCTGGTGTTTCCGGGCGAGGCCGACGTGCAGTACGAAGCCGTCGAGGTCGTGGTCTACCGGCTGCGCAAGAAGCTCGCCGCCACCGGCGCCACGCTGATGACGCTGCGCGGCCTGGGCTACCTGCTGCGCGAAGACGCGTGATGCGGGCCACCTCGCTGCGCGCCCGGCTGCTGCTGGGCATCCTGGGGCCGATCGCGGTGTTCATCGTCATCAACAGCGTGAGCCTGTACCGCCAGAGCCTGGCCGCCGCCACCACCGCCTACGACCGCACCCTGCTGGCCTCGGCCAAGACCATCGGCGAGCAGCTCGACGTCGAGGGCTACGACGAGGCGGCCACGCTGCGCGCCATCGTTCCCTACTCGGCCCTCGAGGCCTTCGAGGCCGACAACCAGAGCCGGATGTACTACCGGGTGTCGGCGCTCGACGGCCAGCTGGTCTCGGGCTTCGAGGAACTGCCCTTCTGGCGCGGCCAGCTGCCGAACCGCCCGCCCTATGCCGCGCTGGTCGACTTCTACGACGCCGGCTTCCGCGGCATGCCGGTGCGGGTGGCCGTGCTGCTGCAGCCCATCGCGAGCGCCCGCGGACGCGCCATGGCCGTGGTGCAGGTGGCGGAGACGCTGGAGCTGCGCGAGACGCTGGCGCGCAAGCTGCTGGTCGACATGCTGTGGCGCCAGCTGGTGCTGATGGGGGTGATCGCCGCGGTCACGGTCGTCGTGGTGCAGCGCGCCACCCGCCCGGTGCGCGCGCTGGGCGAGGCGATCCAGGCCCGCGCCGCCGACGACCTGTCGCCGATCGACGCGCCCGATGCGCCGCGCGAACTGCGCCCCCTGATCGACGCCACGACCCAGGTGATGGGCCGGCTGCAACGGCTGCTGGACCATCAGAAGCGCTTCGTGCGCGACAGCGCGCACCAGTTGCGCACGCCGCTCGCGGTGCTCAAGGCGCAGGTGCAGTCGGCCCGCCGCGGCGACGTCCCGCCCGACCAGGCGCTGGGCGAGATCAGCGAGACCGTCGAGCGCGCGACCGCGCTGGCCAACCAGATGCTGTCGCTGGCCAAGGTCGAGCAGCTGCGCCAGCAGCCCGAGTCGGTCACCTTGGACCTGGCCGAGGCGGTGCGCGCGGTGGCGCTCGACCTGTCGCCGCTGGTCGCCGACAAGGCGCTCGACTTCGAGCTGTCGACCGATCCGGGGCCGGTGCCGGTGCGCGCCCACCTCTGGATGCTGCAGGAGCTCGCCCGCAACCTGCTGCACAACGCCATCAAGCACAGCCCGCGCGCAGCGGCGCTGACGGTGCGGGTGCAGGCCGAAGGGGAACTGGCGCTGCTGCAGGTCAGCGACCAGGGCCGCGGCATCTCCGACGAGCTGCGCCAGCGGCTGTTCGCGCCGTTCGCGGCCGGCGACGTGGCCAGCGGCTCCGGCCTGGGACTGGCGATCTGCCGCGAGATCGTGCTGGCCCTGGGCGGGCGCATCGCGCTGGACAACCGCCAGGCCGACGGCCGGACCGTCGGGCTGGACGCTGTCGTGCGAATCCCGCTGGCGCGCGACAATCGCTGAACTCATGGACCGACTTCGAATCGACAAATGGCTCTGGGCGGCGCGCTTCTTCAAGACGCGCTCGCTGGCTGCCGACGAGATCGGCAAGAACCGCGTGCAGGTCAACGGCGACGTCGCCAAGGCCTCGCGCGAGGTCAAGGTGGGCGATACCGTCACCTTGCGCCTGGGCAGCCTGTCGCGGGTGGTCTGGGTGCGCGGCATCAGCGGCCAGCGCGGCCCGGCCCCGGTCGCCCAGCTGCTCTATGAAGAAACACCCGAGAGCCTGGCGGCCCAGGCGGCCGCGCGCGAGCAGCGCCGGCTGGGCAGCGAACCAGCGCTGAGCATCGAGCAGGGCCGCCCCACCAAGCGCGACCGGCGCGACCTCGACGGCGCACGGCGCGCCGACTGGGACAGCCGCTGGAGTGCCTCCATCGACCCCGACGACGAGACCTGAAGGACTCCCTGCCATGGCCAGTTTCAAGAAATTCCGTGTCGGTCCCAAGTTCAAGCTGTCCGGCGTCGATCCGGCCGCCACGCCGTTCTCCAGCGGCGGCGACGATGCCCAGCGCGAGCAACTCGACGCCCTGGCCATCGAGCTCGACCGGCTGCAGAACCTGCTGCACGCCGAGGGCCGGCGCAAGCTGCTGCTGGTGCTGCAGGGGCTGGACACCAGCGGCAAGGACGGCACCATCCGCTGGGTGTTCTCGCGCACCTCGCCGCTGGGCGTCAAGGTGGCGGCCTTCAAGGCGCCGACGGAGGAAGAGCGCTCGCGCGACTTCCTGTGGCGCTGCCATGCCGCGGTGCCGCGCACCGGCGAGATCACGGTCTGGAACCGCAGCCACTACGAGGACGTGCTGGTGCCGGTGGTCGAAGGCTGGATCGACAAGGGCCAGACCCGGCAGCGCTATGCCCAGATCAACGACTTCGAGCGCCTGCTGACCCAGACCGGCACCGTCATCGTCAAGTGCATGCTGCACATCAGCAAGCAGGAGCAGCGCGTGCGCCTGCAGGCACGGGTCGACGACCCCGACAAGCACTGGAAGTTCTCGCTCGACGACCTCGCGGTGCGCAAGAAATGGGAGGCCTACCAGGCGGCCTACGAAAAGGCCCTGACCGCCACCTCGACCGACGACGCGCCATGGCACGTGATCCCGGCCGACAGCAAGCACCACCGCAACCTGATGATCGCCGGGCTGCTGGTGAAGACGCTCAAGGACATGAAGCTGCGCGTGCCGGACGCCGACCCGGCCCTCAAGGGGCTGATCGTCGAGTAGGGCCCGTTCACCCGCATCAGAACTTCGGCACGATGCCGTAGGCGATGATGGCCAGGAAGCCCACGATGCCGACCATCATCAGCGCCGGACCCCACTTGCGCTCGCGCCAGGCGAAGCCGACGGTCATGATGGCAGCGAAGCTCACGGCAACGACGGAAGCGAGTTCCAGGGTGAATTCAGGCATCCGGGGATGGTAGCGCGCGGCAGCGCGGACTCAGGCGGCGGCCGCCACGAGACGCTCCAGCCACTGCGCGGCGGCGGCACCGGCGGCGGCCACGGCAGCGGCCTCCGAGTCGAAGAACAGATGGGTCGAATGGTGCGAATCCATCTCGCCCGCCGCCGTCGGCTCGGTGACCACGAAGACGGCCTCGAAGCGCCCGTCGTCGAGCACCTTGCCGTAGCCCCTCAGGGCAAACGGCCCTCTGTACTGAATCTGCATTCGCTTTTCTTGGCCTTTGGCCCTCGGCCCTTGTCGGCGGTTCCAATGAAAAAGCCCCGGCGCTGGATCAGCGTCGGGGCTTTCAAAGATCATCGAAGATCAATTTGGCGGAACCGGAGGGATTCGAACCCTCGATGAGGCTCTACACCCCATACTCCCTTAGCAGGGGAGCACCTTCGGCCACTCGGTCACAGTTCCTGAGCCTTGGATTATGCCATCTTCAGGCGGTCGGTTGGTCCAGATCGAAGGCTTTATGCAACGCGCGGACCGCCAATTCCATGTATTTCTCGTCGATCACGACCGAAGTCTTGATCTCGCTGGTCGAGATCATCTGGATGTTGATGCCCTCTTCGCTCAGCACGCGGAACATCTTGCTGGCCACGCCGACGTGGCTGCGCATGCCGATGCCGACGATGCTGACCTTGCAGATCTTGGTGTCGCCGACGATGTCGGCGGCGCCCAGGGTCGGCAGCACCTTGTCCTTGAGCAGGTCGACCGCGCGGGCGTAGTCGTTGCGGTGCACCGTGAAGCTGAAGTCGGTGCGGCCGTCCTTGCTCAGGTTCTGGATGATGACGTCGACTTCGATGTTGGCGTCGGCCACCGCGCCCAGGATGTGGTAGGCGATGCCCGGCTTGTCGGGCACGCCGAGCACCGAGATCTTGGCCTCGTCGCGGTTGAAGGCAATGCCGGATACGACGGCTTTTTCCATGTTTTCGTCTTCCTCGAAAGTGATCAGGGTGCCGGACTTGGCTTCTTCCTCGATGTCGATGTCCCAGGGCGTGAAGCTCGACAGCACGCGCAGCGGCACCTTGTACTTGCCTGCGAACTCGACCGAGCGGATCTGCAGCACCTTGGAGCCCAGGCTGGCCATCTCGAGCATCTCTTCGAAGCTCACGGTCTTGAGCCGGCGGGCGTCGGGTTCGACCCGCGGGTCGGTGGTGTAGACGCCGTCGACGTCGGTAAAGGTCAGGCACTCGTGGGCCTTCAGCGCCGCGGCGATCGCCACCGCCGAGGTGTCGCTGCCGCCGCGCCCGAGGGTCGTGATGTTGCCGCCTTCGTCCACACCCTGGAAGCCGGTGATGACGACGACACGGCCCGCATCGAGGTCGGCGCGCACGCGCTCGTCGTCGATGCTCTCGATGCGCGCCTTGGTGTAGGCGCTGTCGGTCTTCACCTGGACCTGCCAGCCGGCGTAGCTCACGGCCTCCAGGCCCTCGGCCTGCAAGGCGATCGCCAGCAGGGCTGACGAAGCCTGCTCGCCGGTGGCGGCGAGCATGTCGAGTTCGCGGTAGTGGCCGCCATCGGGGCTGGCGGGCGCCAGTTCCTTGGCCAGGCCGAGCAGGCGGTTGGTCTCGCCGCTCATGGCGCTCGGGACCACCACCATCTGGTGGCCGGCGCGTGCCCACTTGGCAACGCGCTTGGCGACATTCCGGATGCGCTCGGTCGAGCCCATCGACGTGCCGCCGTATTTATGAACGATCAATGCCATGGGTGAAAGTCAAAGAGAAGGATTCGGATGCCGCATTGCCGGCTTCGCTGGCCTCTGCAGGCACTCGCGCGCCCGCCGGCCGGATTCATCGCTTCAGCGCTTTCGCGCCAGGGCGGCGGACTGCGACAAGGGCGAAGCATTGTACCAACGCAGCACGGCGCCCTCCCGCTCGACCCGGCCGGACGCGATCTTGAGGCGGATCCGGTGCCCGCGCGTGCTGCAGGCCGCGATCTGATCCTGCAGCTGCTCCAACTGCGCCTCGCTGGGCACCACGCCGTGGTCGCGCCGCAGCCAGTGGCGCAGCGCATTGGCCAGGCGCTCCCGCGGCAGCGCGCGCAGCACGGCCAGCGACGGCGGCGCGCCGGCGTCGGCCAGGTCCCGGGCCGCCAGCTCGGCCAGCAGCGCCGAGCCCCGCGCCGCATTGCGCGCCGAGCGGGCGAAGGTCTCGCGGAACTGCGGCAGCGCGGCCGCCAACGCCGGCAGCACCCGCTGGCGGATCCGGTTGCGGGTGTAGCGCAGGTCGGCGTTGGTCGGGTCGTCGACATGGGCAACGCCACTGGCGGCGAGCCAGGCGCGCAGCGCTTCGGCCGGCACGTCGAGCAGCGGCCGGTGGAAGCTCACGCCGTGCCGCTCGATGCAGCGCGGCATGCCCGCCAGGCCATCGAGGCCGGCGCCGCGGCCGAGCGCGATCAGCATCGTCTCGACCTGGTCGTCCGCATGCTGGGCCAGCGCCACGTGGCGCAGCCCGCGGGGCAGCGCCAGCGCCGCCAGCGTGGCATAGCGGGCACGGCGGGCCGCGTCCTCCGGGCTCTGGCCGGGGGCGTGGCGGGCGTCGACGCGGGCCGAATGCAGGGGCACGCCGAGCGCCGCGCAGGCGGCGGCGCAGTGCGCCTCGAAGTCATCGGCCGCCTGCTGCAGGCCATGGTGCACGTGCAGGGCATGCACCTGCCCGGGCCAGCGGGCCGCGGCCGCGTGCAGCAGCGCGGTCGAATCGGCGCCGCCGCTGTAGGCGATCGCCAGCGGCAACGGCGCCGCCGCCCAGGATGCGAGAGCTTGGGCGGCCGGATTTTCCATGGAGAGCGGGCGGTGCGCCGGGCCGTGCCTCGGCGCCCAGCGCCTCACTTGCTGCTGTCGGCCTTGGTGTCGGCGAAGCGGCCGTAGCCCTGGAGCCGCTCGTAGCGGCGGTTCAGCAGGTCCTTGGTCGACAGGTCGCTGACCTGGCGGAAGGCATCGTTGAGCGCCCGCTTGAGGAAGGCCGCCATCTGGCGATGGTCGCGGTGGGCGCCGCCGACCGGCTCGTTGACGATCTTGTCGACGAGGCCGAGCGCCTTCAGCCGGTGCGCGGTGATGCCGAGCGCATCGGCCGCTTCCTGGGCCTTGTCGCTGGTCTTCCAGAGGATCGAGGCACAGCCTTCGGGGCTGATCACCGAATAGATCGAATACTGGAGCATCACCAGCTGGTCGCCCACCGAGATCGCCAGCGCGCCGCCGGAGCCGCCCTCGCCGATGATGGTGACGATGATCGGCACCTCGAGCTGCGCCATCTCGAAGATGTTGCGGCCGATGGCCTCGGACTGGCCGCGCTCCTCGGCGTCGATGCCCGGGTAGGCGCCCGGCGTGTCGACGAAGGTAAAGACCGGCAGCTTGAACTTCTCGGCCGTCTTCATGAGGCGCAGCGCCTTGCGGTAGCCCTCGGGCTTGCTCATGCCGAAGTTGCGCGCCGTGCGCTCCCTGGTGTCGCGGCCCTTCTGGTGGCCCAGCACCATGCAGGGCGTGCCGTTGAAGCGCGCCAGGCCGCCGACGATCGACAGGTCGTCCGAGAAATGGCGGTCGCCGTGCAGTTCGACGAAATCGGTGAAGATCTCGTTGACGTAGTCGAGCGTGTAGGGGCGTTCCGGATGGCGGGCGATCTTGGTGATCTGCCAGGGCGTCAGGTCGCTGTAGATGTCCTTGGTGAGCTGCAGGCTTTTCTTGCCCAGCTGATCGATTTCTTCCGAGATGTCGACCGCGGATTCGGTCTGGACATAACGCAGTTCTTCGATCTTGCTTTCGAGCTCGGCCACGGGCTGCTCGAAGTCGAGAAAGGTTCGTTTCGCCAACGTCTTCTCCTGTTTTTCAAATTGCGACCGGTAGCGGGTCGAGCGATCGCCAAATATACCAAGTCGCCACGCTGCAGTACGGGGCCCAGGCCACGGCGACCTCGCGGGCATCGCTGCGGCTGACCGGATCGCCCGAAAAGTAGTTCTGGCTGATGCCGCTGATGAGGCCGGGGTCGTCCAGCGGCAGCACGTTGGGCCGCATCAGGTGGAAGATCAGGAACATCTCGGCGGTCCAGCGTGAGATGCCGCGGATCGCGACCAGTTCCGCGATGATCATCTCGTCGGACATGTTCTCCCAGGCGTCGACGTGCACCGCGCCCGAGTCGAAATGGATCGCCAGGTCGACCAGGTATTCGACCTTGCGCGCCGACAGCCCGGCGCCGCGCATGTCGTCGACCTTGAGCTTCAGCACGCTGGCCGGCGTCAGCTTGCGCGGCAGTTCGACGAAGCGGCGCCAGACCGTCTGCGCCGCCGGCACCGAGATCTGCTGGCCGACGATGCTGCGCGCGAGCGTCGTGAAAGCGTCGCCGCGCGACTCCAGGCGGACGTCGCCGAAGCGCGGGATCAGCCGCTTCATGACGCGGTCCTTCTTGCCCAGGTGCTTGCAGGCTTCCTCCCAGTAATCGGGCGTGAAGACCTGGACGATCGGCTCCTTGACGGCAGCCGTGGTTCGGGCGGCGGCGCTCACTGGGCCGAGGTCCAGGTGGTGCCGCTCGCCGAGTCCTTGAGCTCGATGCCCTGGGCCAGCAGTTCGCGGCGGATGCGGTCGGCCTCGGCGAAGTTCTTCGCCGCCTTGGCTTGCGCGCGCTGCTGGATCAGGGCCTGGATGGTGGCGTCGTCGAGCATGCTGCCGGCCTGCAGGAAGGCTTGCGGGTCGGCTTGCAGCAGGTTCAGGCAGCCGGCCAGCGCCTTCAGCAGGCCGGCGGATTCGGCGGATTGCGTGCGGTTGACCTCGCCCGCGAGGTCGAACAGCACGGCCACGGCGTCGGGCGTGCCGAAGTCCTCGTCCAGCGCGGCCTTGAAGCGCGCCGCATGGGCCTGGGTCCAGTCGATCGCGACCGGCGCCGGTGGCACCAGCGCCAGCGCGTTGTAGAGCCGGCGCAGCGAATTGCGGGCATCGTTCAGGTGCACGTCGCTGTAGTTGAGCGGGCTGCGGTAATGGGCCCGGACGACGAAGAAGCGCACGGTCTCGGCATCGAACTTCTTGAGCACGTCGCGGATCAGGAAGAAGTTGCCCAGGCTCTTGGACATCTTCTCGTCGTCGATGTTGATGAAGCCGTTGTGCATCCAGGTGCGGGCCAGCGGCTTGCCGCTGGCACCCTCGCTCTGGGCGATCTCGTTCTCGTGGTGCGGGAACTGCAGGTCGGCGCCGCCGCCGTGGATGTCCAGTGTCTCGCCCAGCAGCTGGCAGGCCATGGCCGAGCACTCGATGTGCCAGCCGGGCCGGCCGGGGCCGAATTCGCTCGCCCACTTGACCTCGTCGGGTTCGCTGGCCTTGGCGCTCTTCCAGAGCACCGGGTCGAGCGGATCGTCCTTGCCGTCGAGCACCGCGACGCGCTCGCCGGCATGGAGCTCGTCGAGGGTCTTGCCGCTCAGCTTGCCGTAGCCGGGAAACTTGCGCACCGCGTAGTTCACGTCGCCGTTGGGCGAACGATAGGCCAGGCCTTTGTGCTCCAGCGTGGAGATCATCGACAGCATCTGGGGAATGAACTCGGTCGCCCGCGGCTCGTGTGTAGGCCGTTCGATCCCCAGCGCGTCGGCATCCTCGTGCAGGGCGTCGATCATGCGGTCGGTCAGCGCCCGGATGCTCTCGCCGTTCTCGACCGCCCGGCGGATGATCTTGTCGTCGATGTCGGTAATGTTGCGCACGTAGTCCACGTCCAGCCCCGAGATCCGGAGCCAGCGCTGCACCACGTCGAAGGCGATCATCGAGCGCGCATGGCCCAGATGGCAGTAGTCGTAGACCGTCATGCCGCACACGTACATGCGCACCCTGCCGGGTTGCAGAGGGGTGAATTCCTCCAGTTCACGCGAGAGCGTGTTGTAGATGCGAAGACTCATGAGGCTCGGAAACGTCGATTCGCGCACGTGCAGGGAACGGGCGAACGCTGGGGGTTTTTCAGGGGTGGCGGGGGTGTGGCGACGAGCGGCTGGAAAAGGCCCCTCGGCTACAATCTTCCAAGTATAAACGGCCACCGCCGGATGTTTTCCGCGTGTTTACGAGGCCCATCCCCTCCACCTCCCGAGACACCATGCCGCACGCCGCTTCCGCCCCCTCCTCCCCCCTGCGCATCGTCCGGGCCGTCGCCGCGCTCGTGGTCGCGCTCACGGTCGGCATCGCCCACGCCGACGACTATTCCGACGTCAACACCCTGCTGCGCCAGGGCAAGGCCGACCAGGCCCTGGCCAAGGCCGATGCCTACATCGCAGGCAAGCCGCGGGACCCGCAGATGCGCTTCCTGCGCGGCGTGATCCTGACCGAGCAGGGCAAGCAGGCCGACGCGATCGTGGTGTTCACGGCACTGACGCAGGACTTCCCCGAACTGCCCGAGCCCTACAACAACCTGGCCGCGCTCTACGCCGCCCAGAGCCAGTTCGACAAGGCGCGCGCCGCGCTCGAGATGGCGATCAAGCTCAACCCCGACTACGCCACCGCGCACGAGAACCTCGGCGACGTCTATGCGCGGCTGGCGGCCCAGTCCTATGGCCGGGCGCTCAAGCTCGAGGCCGGCAACACCACCGCGCCGCCGAAGCTCGCCCTGGTGCGCCAGATGTTCGGCGCACCCGCGCCCGACGCCCTGCCGCCGGCCACGCCGGTGGTGCGCAAGCCGGTGCGCAACTGAAGCCTTCCTCTTTCCTGAACGCGCCGCGGCGCACTCCTTCGAAAGCGATCCACCCGTGATTCTTCAAGCCTTTTCGCGCCGCCGGGCCCTGGCCCTGGCCGCCACGCTGGCCATCGCCACGACCGCCGTGCCCAGTTGGGCGCAGGGCGCCCCGCGCGTCAAGCTCGCCACCTCGGCCGGCGACATCGTGATCGAGCTGGCGCCCGACAAGGCCCCCAAGACGGTCGACAACTTCCTGCAGTACGTCAAGGACAAGCAGTACGACGGCACGGTGTTCCACCGCGTCATCGACGGCTTCATGATCCAGGGCGGCGGCTTCACGGCCGACCTGAAGGAAAAGCCGACCCGCGCGCCGATCCCGCTCGAAGCCAAGAGCGGCCTCAAGAACGACAAATACACGATCGCGATGGCGCGCACCTCCGACCCGAACTCGGCCACCGCGCAGTTCTTCATCAACGTCAAGGACAACCCCAATCTCGACGCCCCGAAGCCCGACGGCCATGGCTACGCCGTGTTCGGCAAGGTGGTCTCGGGCACCGAGGTGGTCGACAAGATCCGCGCCGCGCGCACCGGCAACAAGGGCGGCATGCAGGACGTGCCGCTCGAAACCATCACCATCCAGTCCGCCACCCTGGCGAAATAAGCAAAGGAACACTGCCATGAGCAACCCGCAAGTCGAACTGCACATCAAGGACAAGGGCGTCATCACGCTCGAACTCGACGAGGCCAAGGCGCCCAACACCGTCGCCAACTTCCTCGAGTACGTGACCAAGGGCCACTACGACAACACCGTGTTCCACCGCGTCATCCCCGGCTTCATGGTGCAAGGCGGCGGCTTCGAGCCCGGCATGAGCCAGAAGCCGACCGGCGCCGAGATCCAGAACGAAGCCAACAACGGCCTCAAGAACGACAACTACACGGTCGCCATGGCGCGCACCAATGCGCCGCACTCGGCCACCGCGCAGTTCTTCATCAACGTCGCCGACAACGGCTTCCTGAACCACACGGCGCCCTCGGCCCAGGGCTGGGGCTATGCGGTGTTCGGCAAGGTGGTCGGCGGCAAGGAAGTGGTCGATGGCATCAAGGCCGTCAAGACCGGCCGCAAGGGCTTCCACGACGACGTGCCGCTCGAAGACGTCGTGATCGAGAAGGCCGTCGTCAAGGCTTGAGCCTGACGAGACCGCGCATGGCATTTCCCGAGATCGTCGCGCCACCCGCGTGGCGCACGGTCGACCTGATCTCCGACCTGCACCTGCAGCCGTCGGAGCCTGCCACCGTCGAGGCCTGGCAGGGCTACCTGGAGACGACGCCGGCGGACGCGGTCTTCATCCTCGGCGACCTGTTCGAGGTCTGGGTCGGCGACGACGCCGCCGCCCTGCCCGGCTTCGAGGCCCAGTGCGCCGAGCTGCTGCGGGCGGCATCCGCGCGCCGGCCGCTGTTCTTCATGCACGGCAACCGCGACTTCCTGGTCGGCGCCGAATTCGCGGCGCGCTGCGGCATGACGCTGGTCGCCGACCCGACGGTGCTGGTGCTGCACGGCGAGCGCTGGCTGCTCAGCCACGGCGACGCCCTGTGCCTCGAAGACACGGACTACCTGCGTTTCCGGGCCCAGGTGCGCACGCCCGAGTGGCAGCAGGCGCTGCTGGCACGTCCGCTCGAGGAGCGGCGCACGCTCGCGCGCTCGGTCCGGGCCCAGAGCGAGGACCGCAAGCGCAGCCCCGACATGGTCTGGGCCGATGTCGACCCCGATGCCGCGCGCGACTGGCTGCGGCAGGCCGGCGCCAGCACGCTGGTGCACGGCCACACCCACCGGCCGGCGGTCCACGACCTGGGGCACGGCATGCGGCGCATCGTGCTGAGCGACTGGGACGCGGCGGCCCATCCGCCGCGGGCCCAGTTGCTGTGCCTGTCGAGCGCGGGCGCCCAGCGGGTCGATCTGCGCTGATGTTCGGCTGGCTGCGCAAGCTGCGCCCGCCCCCCCGCCTGCCCGACGCCCTCTGGCAGGCCACGCTGGCCCGCTATCGCTTCCTGGCCGAACGCCCGGCGGCCGACCTCGAACGGCTGCGCGCGCTGGCGGCGGCCTTCCTGCGCGACAAAGAATTCCATGGCGCCCACGGCTTCGTCATCACCGACGAGGTGGCGCTGGCGATCGCCGCCCAGGCGGTGTTGCCGGTGCTGCACCTGAAGGGCGGGCTGGCCTGGTACGACGATTTCGTCGGCATCGTGGTGCACCCGTCCGAAGTGGTGGCGCACCGCACGACCACCGACGCCAGCGGCGTGGTCCACCAGTACGACGAAATCGTGGCCGGCGAGGCCATGGACCGCGGGCCGGTGATGCTGAGCTGGCAGGACGTGCTGGCCAGCAGCGTCACGCGGGCCGAGGGCTACAACGTGGTGATCCACGAATTCGCCCACAAGATCGACATGCGCAGCGGCGAAGCCGACGGCTGCCCGCCCCTGCCGCCCGGCTTTCTCGGCACCCGCAGCGCGCGGGAGGCCCGCACCGCCTGGTTCGCGGCCCTGCAGCCGGCCTACGAGGCCCTGCGCGAGAAGGCGATCGTGGCCGAGCGCTTCGGCGGCGAGGCGCCGTGGCTCGATCCCTACGGCGCGCAATCGCCGGCCGAGTTCTTCGCCGTCGCCTGCGAGGCCTATTTCGTGAACCGCGCCGCGCTGGAGGCCGAATTCGCCGGCCTGGCGGGCCTGTTCGACGCCTTCTTCAAGACGCCGCCAGGCCGCTGAGCACGACCGCCCCCTGCGGGACGGCCGCCGCGCTCACTTGCGCAGCAGTGCCTTGAGGGCGTTCTGCAACCGACGCGCCGAAGCGGCGTCATGGCTGGCCGCCAGCACCTTGCCGGCGTCCTGGCCCCAGGTCTGTTCGGGGGTCGGGTCGCCGCGCCGCGTCAGCAGCTTGAGCTGCAGCGCCCGGCGGGCGTCGAGCTGCTCGGCCGGCGTCGGCACCTCGGCCGCCATCTCGAGCCGCAGCAGCGCTTCGGCGGCGTCGGCCGCCTGGCCCGACGGCGCAGTGCCGATCGCCTGCGACCAGCTGCTGCGCACCGCCGGCGTCACCGCGCGGCCCAGTTCCTGGACGCTGGGCAGCTGCGCGGCGTCGCGCTTCTCCCAGGCGCCGAGCACCTGCGTGAGCGCTTCGCCATGGGCCTGCGACGCGAGCTTGCGCAGCGCGAAGTCGGCCCGCTCCAGCGCTTCGCGCTGGGCCCGGAACGCCGCGTCGCCGAGGCGGGGACCGCGGTCTTCGAAGCGCGGCGGACGGTCGCCGAAGCGGCCGCCGCCGGCAGGCGCGCCACGCTCGCCCGGCCGTGCCGGGCGATCGCCGGTGCGGCCGCCCGGGCCGCCGCGCGCATCGCGGCGGTCGCCGAACTTGCCGCCGCGCCCGGCGGGCACGGCCTCGGCCTTCTTGTTGCCGGGACGGTCGTCCCCGCGCACGGCGATCACCGGCTTCGGTGCCGGCTTCGGCGGCGCCGCTGGCGCCGGAGCCGCTTCGGCATCGGAACGCGCGGAAGGGTCGGCACCATCGGCCGGCGCCACCAGGTCCTGCGCGGCGGGGGCGTCGGCCGGCGCGGTCGCCGGCAGCGCATCCGCATCCTCGGGCGCCGGCGCCTGGCCGGCGCTCTCGCCGAATTCGGCGGCGGCCTGCCCCGGGGCGACCACGTCGGTCGCACCGACCGCGGGTCCGTCGCTCGGCGCGCTGGCCGCGGGCGCCGCGGCCGGCGGCGCCTCGCCGCGCAGGGCGGCTTCGAGCTGCGCCACCGCGGCGCGGATCTTCTGGGCATCGCCGGTGCCGTTGGCGGCCTCCAGCGCCTTGGAGGCATTCAGCACATGGCGGTCGTGCTCGCTCATCGCGGCAGAGGCCTTCTCGCGCTCGGCCGTCTTGCGATTGAAGGCCTCGTCGATCGGGGCCCGGAAGGCGTCCCAGAGCTTTTGTTCGTGGCGGCGCTCCAGAGGCACCGACTGCGCCTCGTGCTGCCAGCGCTGCTGCAGCGCCTTGACCGCGTCGATGCGCAGCATCGGCGCGGCGCCGAGTTCGGCCGCCTCGGCGATCATCGCCTGGCGCCGCTCGACGCTGGCCTTCTGAGCCGATTCGAAGGGCGCGCGGGCGGCACCGAAGGCTTCGTTCCACTGAGCCTGCAGCTCGGCGAACACCTTTTCGCCGACATGGCCGGCATCGCGCCAGCGATCGGCGAACTGGTGCAGGGCGCGGTTGTGCGCCTTCAGGTCGGACGCCTGGGTATGCTCGACGGCCCAGGCCTTGACTTCCTCGATCAGCGCGGTGCGCAGCGCCCGATGTTCGGCGGCGTCGGCACGCACCTTCTCGAGCCAGGCCTCGACCACCTTGTGGGCTTCGTTGCAGGCTTCGTCGAAACGCTTCCAGAGCGCGTGATTGGGCACGCCGCCCTGGTCGGCCTGCTTCCATTGATCGCGCAGGGCGCGCAGGGTCTCCTGCATCTTGCGGCCGCCCAGCGCCTGGCCCTCGGGCCGCTTGAGCAGCCCTTCGGCCTTGGCGACCAGGTCTTCGCGCACCTTGTCGGCGCTCCAGCGCTGCCAGCCTTCGAGCTCGCCGGCGGCCACCAGCGCCGCATGGACGCGGGCCTCCAGCGGCGGCTCGACCAGCTTGCCGTGTTCCTTGAGCACCGCGCGCAGGGCGGCGGCGGCGCCGGCGCTGGCCTTGCCGTGGCCCTCGGCGGTTTCCTGCTCGAGCTTGGCGAGCGCGGCCTGGACCGCATCCTGGGCCGCGGCACGCTTCTCGGGGTCGACCTTGGGCGCGGGCGGCTTGGCCGGCGCCGGCGCGGCCTCGGGCGTGCCGCCACGGGCCACCCGCAGTTCGTCGGCCCAGACCGGCACCGGCGGCAGCGGCGCCGCGGCGTCCGCATCGGCGGCCACGGCCAAGGTCAGGGCGCCGTGGAAGGCGTCGGACACCACCAGCAGCTGCGCCTTGGACGACTCCAGCTGGGGAGCGAAACGGGCGTCGAGACTGCTCCAGTTGGGGTCGGCCGCGATCTCGCCCGCCTGCTGCTGCCAGTGCGCCACGTCGGCCCGCAGGGCCTCCTCGACGCCCTGGGCATCGCGCCAGCTCTTGGTCGAGAGCACCTCGAAGCGCTGCGCCAGCAGCACCGCTGCTTCGCGATGGACCTGGGCCCGGTGCTGCAGGTCCTCGATGCCCTTCACGCGCTCGGCCAGCCGGGCCTTGAAAGCCGCCAGGGGCTCGCGCGACAGCGGCGCGCCGGCCTTGGCGGCGTCGCGCTGCCAGGCCAGCGCATCGGCGATGTTGAGCTTCGGCTGCGCCAGAAGGGCCTCGGCCTTGTGGGCCCATTCGACGGCGATCGCCTCCTGGCCCTTGGCGCGCTTGAGCTCGTCGAGCTTCTCGCGCAGCAGCCGGGCGGCGCCCTTGTCGCGCCCGCTCAGCTCCTTGAAGACGTCCTGCATCTGCTCGGGCGTCGGATTGGCCGCGAGCCAATCCCGGATGCGCTGGGCGCGCTCGCCGGAGGTCGGCGCGGTGAAGGCACCCCCGGTCAAGGTGTCGAGGGACTGGAGGTCGTGAGGCTTGGAAGAAGTTGAAGTCACTGAGCGAATGTCGTTATCTTGAGGAAAAAGCGAGGCGCCGGCATTAGGCCGGCGCATGGCTCCATTTTCACCGACTTGCGGTGCTGCGGGTCAACGGGTGGCCAGTTTCAGTTCGGCGCCGGGTTTCCAGTCGGCTCCTTCGGCCTTGGTGCGGACCGCGCCGAGGAAGATGCGTTCGCTCGGCAGCTTCTGTTCGAGCAGGTAGTCGCGGGCCGCGGCCCCCCGCGCCACGGCCAGCTGCCGCATCGACTCCTCGTCGACCGGAATGCTGGCCAGCAGCAGGTCTTCCATGTCCTTGACCGGCAGGTCCTTGGCCAGCCCGACCATGTTGCGCGGCTTGGTGACCTCCGAGCGCTTGTAGACGGCGGTCAGCAGCTCCGGATATTCGGCGTCGGTGACCGGCGCCACCTCGGCCGCGTCCTTGCCGGCGCGGATCGCGACCCGGCGCTTCTCGGCCTGCGTCATCTCGCGCAGCCGCTGGCGCTGGTAGGCGTCGCGCTCCTTGTCGAGGCTGGCGGTGCCGATCACGGTCATCTGCAGGCCCGGCCGGTCGTTCAGCGCCTTGGCCACCTTGTCGAGGTTGTCCTTCGCCTCCTTGGACAGCGCGGTGCTGCCCGGCGCGAAGGCGATCGTGCTGGAGTCCCCGCCGCCGCCGCCGAAGCCGCCGGTCAGCAGCGCGAAAGGCGCGGTGACGGCCTTGGCGAGCAGGTTGACGATCGCCTTCAGGATCAGCGGGCCGACGCTGAACTGCGGGTCGTTGATCGAACCGCGCAGCGGCAGGTCGATGTCGATCACCCCGTTGCGGTCGGCCAGCAGCGCCACCGCCAGCCGCACCGGCAGGCTGGCGGGGGCGCCTTCGACCTGCTCGCCGAACTGCAGCTGGTTCAGCACCAGCTTGTTGCTCGCGGTCAGCGTGCCGTCGGGGGCGATCTTGTAGTTGACGTCCATGCTGAGCTTGCCGCGCTCGATCCCGTGGCCGGCAAAGCGGATCGTGTAGGGCGACAACGGCGGCAGGTCGAGCTCCTTCATCCGCGCCGTGATGTCGAGTTCGAGCGGCTTGACCAGCGGATTGAGCTTGCCGGTGATCTCCAGCGAGGCGGTCTGCTGGGCCTTGCCGCGCAGTTCGAGATCGGCCAGCGCCGGCTTGTCGCCCTGGGGCTTCGACGAGAAGGCGCTCAGCTTGCCGGTCAGCTCGGTCAGGTCGGCCGAATAGTTGGGCTTGATGAACAGGTCGGAAAAGTCGATCTTGCCGTTGACCAGGCTCATCGGGCCGAAATTGATGACCGGCGCCATCGGGTTGTCGACCGGCGCCGGCGCGGCCGCTGCCGGTGCCGCGGCCGGGGTGCCGGGGCCGCCGCCGACCATCAGCTCCTGCGGCGGTGCCGGCGGCGCCGGCGCGCGGGGCCGCGCCGAGCGCGGCCGGACGGTGGTCGTGGTGGTGCCGCCCAGGCTGCGCTTGGACTCGACCTCGACGCCCGGTGCCGCCTCCCCGGCCGTCGGCTGCCCGGGCTGCTTGACCAGGTACAGCAGGTTGAGCTTGCCGGTCGGATCGATGATCACGCGGGCGTAGAAATCGGTCAGCGAGGTCTCCCGGACGTCGACCTTGAGCGGCGCGCCCGGCACCATCGCCACCTGCAGGCCGCGCAGGCCCAGCGTCTTCCAGCTCAGCAACTGCCGGTTGCTCGACAGGCCGGGCGCCTGCGTCAGCACGACGCTGTTGGCGCGGAATTCGTCGACCGCGGTGTCACCGGCCAGATTGACGCTCAGGCCCGCGGGCAGGGTCGCGACCTTGACCGTGCCGCGGTAGCTGGCGAAGGCGCGGCGGATGTCGACATTGAGGGCGTCCGCGTAGTAGGCCTTGAAGGCATGGGCCGGCAGCGATCCCACCAGCAGCCGGCCTTCGGCCGCGATCGGCTTCAGCACCAGGTTGCCGTCGTACTCGAAGCGCCCCGCCTCGGCCCGCCCGGCCGCGATCCGTCCCGACAGCTTGAGCGGCGACACGGTGGCGGTGTTCGGCGCCAGCTTCTGCGCGTTCAGGGTGAAGGCGCTGATCTCGAAGGCCACCGGCGTGGCGCCGGCATTGTCTTCGTAGCTCAGCGCGCCGTTGTCGACCGCCAGCTTGCCGATGGAAAGCGACCATGGCGTGGTGTTGGCGCCCGCCGGCGGCGCGCCCTCGGCCGCCCTCGGATCCTTGGGCGCCGCGACCTTGGCGTCGGCCGTGCCGGCCTGGCTGCTGTCCGCCGGCGCCTTCAGCCAGCGCTCGAACATCCAGCGCTTCTCGTTGTCGCGCACGACCCGCAGCTTCGGGTTCGAGGCGGTGAACGAGGCCACCGTCAGGGTGTGCTTCGTCATGTCGGCCTCGGCGTCGACCAGTTCGAAGCGGCCGACGCTGACCAGCGCGGTCTTCTCCTGCGTCAGCGCCAGCCCATCGGCGACCACGCTGCGGGCCTTGAACTTCAGCTCCGGCTGCGTCCATTCGACATCGACCTTGCCGCTCAGCTTGCCGTCGAGCGAGGGTTCGAGGCTCTGCGCCAGGTACGGCGCGGCGAGCGACAACGGCAGCGCCTCGATCTCGGTGGCGACCCGGGCCCGCTTGTCGGTCGCCTCGCCGCTGAACTTGAGGGGCGCGCCGCCCACCGAGGTCGAGCCGCTGAAGGTGGCCGGCTTCTCCATCGGCCAGGTCACGGCCTGGACCTCGAGCGCCAGTTGCTTGACGTCGATGGCCGCGGCGGGCCGGGTGGTCTGGTCGCGCCAGCCGATCTGGCCGTCGGTCAGGGCCACCTTGTCGACCTGGATCCGCCAGGGCTGCGGCTCGGCCGTTGCGGCCGCGCCGTCGGCGGCCGGCGCCGGCAGGGTCGCCGCCTTCTCGGTCGCGCCGGTGCGGCGGTCGGTCGCCAGCAGATTGAGGCGCCCCGCGGTGTCGCGGGCCACGACCAGGTCGGGGCCGGCCAGCGCCACTTCGCTCAGATGGACCACGCGCTCCAGCGGCCGGACGTCGGCCAGGGCGATCTTGAGCGCGTCGAAGCCGAGCAGGTCGCGCCCCTGCGAGTCCGCCACCTTGATGCCGTTGGCCGCGATGCTGCCCGTGATCTTGAGCCCGGCGGTCGCCGCCTGCTCGAAATCGATCTTCAGGTCGGCATCCAGCTTGCCGGCCTGCAGCGCCACCGGCAGCCCGCCCGGGATGTAGCCCAGGTAGGGCACCAGGTCGAGCCCCTGGAAGTTGATGTGGGCGTCGGTCTTGCGGTTGTCGGCGAAGGGGGTCGACTCGGCGGCCGAATCGAACTTGCTGCCGTTGAGGACGAAGGCCAGCTTCGGCGCGGTCTTGATCTCGCGCTGGGAGGCCAGATTGCTCAGGAAGGGCACGCTGAGCGCGAACTCACGCAGTTCGTGGCGGCGCTTGACGGTCTCGTCGCTGAAGTCGAAGGCGCCGTCGGTGATCGCGATGTTGTAGACGGCGAAGCGCGGCGGGTCCTTCTTGGGCGCATCGGCGGGCTCCGGTGCCGGGGTCAGCCGGGCCAGGATGTCGTCGATGTCGTAGCGGCCATCGGCCAGGTGGGTGAGCTGGATCGCCGGCGCCTCGATCCGGACCGCATCGATCACCGGTGCCAGGCGCAGGATCGACTGCAGTTCGGCGTCGACGTAGATGCGTTTCACCGCGACCTGCGGCTGGCTGCCGTCGGCGGTGGCGATGCGCAGGTCGTTCACCGCGAGTTCGAGCGTCCAGGGCTTGAACTCGATCTTGCCCACCGTGACCTGGCGGCCCAGCTTGTCGCTGGCAATCTTCTGCACCTGCCCCTTGACGATCGGCGGCACCGCTAGCCACGCGATCACCCAGACCGCCAGCAGGATCAGCAGCGCCCAGACCCCGCGCCGCACCCATTTGTTCTGTTTCAGCAAAGCAGCATTCATCGAAGCGGAGTGTGCCCCAAACCCATGGCTGCCCCAAAGTGAGAAAGCCCGGCGGCTCGACGCGAAGTCAGGCCTCCGGGCTCGATGGCGGGCGAAACACCCATGCCATCTTTTCGCTCGACCGGAAGTTCAATCGTTCCGATCATGCTGGCAGCAAGGGATTGCCACCGTTGGGCCTCAGCCGCTGGACCGTCGGATTTTGCTCGTCGGGTCACTGGACCTTGGTAGACGCCTGATAGCTCAGGCAACTAGAGCCTAAGCGCTGCGCCGATGGATTGCAAATCGCGTTTTCAATGGACCTGGCGCCACCGATTCGTGCACTATTTCATACATTTCTTTACATCGAAATTAGAATATTGGGTCTAGTTCTTATTCTTGACCGGATATTTAGCCGCTCCTAGAATGCCAACCTTTCCCGAGCCCCCGAGTGGCCGGACTCACCCCCAATCCGCTGCCGGCATCTGCCGGCTTGATCAGGCGGCCGCGCTCTCCCCCTCTTTTTCGCGCGGGCCTGATTCGTACCAATCCAAGCGCCGCTTCCTTTCTGCTTTCGCCCTCGTGGCGCTGCGAACAGGTGCCGCACAGAAAGGAAGAGCGATGAAACAGGCGTTAGATGCCACAGCCCGCGGGCTAAGGACCTTCGTGTCCGACGTGGTCGACGGCTTCTTCGAGATCACCCACAACAGCTTCGCCCTGCTCGGCCTGGCGACCGTGTTCGCGGTGCTGGCGCTGGCCGCCCGCCCGGACCTGCGCCAGACCGGCGAGGAGCAATTGATGGGCTGGCTGCAATCGCGCAAGCCCGTGCCCGTCATCGAGGTCAGCGACCTCGAGCCCACCGCGATCGAGCGGACCACCGCCGCCAGCCCGCACGAACTCCCCAAGCAGCAGGCCGCGGTGGCCTACTGGCTCAGCAAGAAGTACCGCGTGGCGGCCGAGCCGCTGAGCGTGCTGGTCGCCGAGGCCTTCGACCTCGGCAAGAAGACCAAGCTCGACCCGACCCTGATCCTGGCGATCATGGCGGTCGAGTCCAGCTTCAACCCCTTCGCCCAAAGCCAGGTCGGCGCCCAGGGGCTGATGCAGGTCATGACCCGGGTCCACGGCGAGAAGTACGAAAGCGCCGGCGGAACGCTGACCGCCTTCGATCCGGTGACCAACATGCGCGTCGGCGTCAAGGTGCTGCAGGAATGCATCGCCCGCGCCGGCTCCCTCGAGGGCGGCCTGCGCTACTACGTCGGCGCCGCCAACCTCACCGAAGACGGCGGCTACACCAGCAAGGTGCTGGCCGAGCACGAGCGCCTGCGCCAGGTGATCGCCGGCCGCGCCCCGCCCACGACGACGCCCGCGCCGCGCCCCAATCCGGTCCAGGTCGTGGCGCCGCCGGCGGCGGCCAAGCCGGCCCAGCCGGACCCCCAGCAAGTCGCCCTGCTCGGGGATTCGTAGCCCTTGGGGCCGCGCCGGCGCCCGTCGTCGGCTACACTCGGCCGGCACGCGACTGGCGATAGGCGCAACCCTTTTCAGGTGCAATGCGCTGACGTGGACTACCACTGGGAAGCGTGCCGCCCGCGGTGACCTTGCGGGTGATCAGCCGTTCGCCTGGGCAGCCCTTGTTTGGTTGAAGAACAAGGACCAACGTCCACGAAGGACTGCCATGTACCACCGCAACATCCTGGTCGAACAGACCGATCCTGAAATCTGGGCTGCCATCCAGGCCGAAAACGCCCGCCAGGAACACCACATCGAGCTGATCGCCAGCGAGAACTACGCCTCGCCGGCCGTCATGGCCGCCCAGGGCTCGCAGCTCACCAACAAGTACGCCGAGGGCTATCCCGGCAAGCGTTACTACGGCGGCTGCGAGCACGTCGACGTCGCCGAACAACTGGCCATCGACCGCATCAAGCAGATTTTCGGGGCCGACGCCGCCAACGTGCAGCCGCATTGCGGCGCCTCGGCCAACGAAGCCGTCCTGCTGGCCTTCCTGAAACCCGGCGACACGATCATGGGCATGAGCCTGGCCGAAGGCGGCCACCTGACCCACGGCATGCCGCTCAACATGAGCGGCAAGTGGTTCAACGTCGTGAGCTACGGCCTGGATGCCAACGAAGCCATCGACTACGACGCGATGGAGCGCAAGGCCCACGAGCACCTGCCCAAGCTCATCATCGCGGGGGCCTCGGCCTATTCGCTGCGCATCGACTTCGAGCGCTTCGCCAAGGTCGCCAAGGACATCGGCGCCATCTTCATGGTCGACATCGCCCACTACGCCGGCCTGGTGGCCGCGGGCGTCTATCCGAATCCCGTGCCGCACGCCGACGTCGTCACCTCGACCACCCACAAGAGCCTGCGCGGCCCGCGCGGCGGCATCATCCTGATGAAGTCGCAGCACGAGAAGGCGATCAACAGCGCCATCTTCCCCGGCCTGCAGGGCGGCCCGCTGATGCACGTGATCGCGGCCAAGGCGGTGGCCTTCAAGGAAGCGCTCTCGCCCGAGTTCAAGGCCTACCAGCAGCAGGTCGTGACCAACGCCCGGATCGTCGCCGAGACGCTGACCGAGCGCGGCCTGCGCATCGTCAGCGGCCGCACCGAAAGCCACGTGATGCTGGTCGACCTGCGCGCCAAGGGCATCACCGGCAAGGAAGCCGAAGCCGTGCTGGGCGCCGCCCACATGACGATCAACAAGAACGCGATCCCGAACGACCCCGAGAAGCCGATGGTCACCAGCGGCGTGCGCATCGGCACGCCGGCGATGACCACCCGCGGCTTCAAGGACGAAGAGGCGCGCGCCACCGCCAACCTGATCGCCGACGTGCTCGAGAACCCGCGCGACGCGGCGAACATCGATGCGGTGCGCGCCAAGGTGCACGCGCTCACGAGCCGCTTCCCGGTCTACAAGTAACCGGCACGACAGCGCATGAAGTGCCCCTTCTGCGGTCATCTGGAAACCCAGGTCATGGAGACCCGGGTCTCGGAAGACGGCGACTTCGTGCGCCGCCGGCGCCAGTGCGGTGGCTGCGACAAGCGCTTCACCACCTACGAGCGGCCCGACGTCAACTTCCCGGTGGTGGTCAAGAAGGACGGCAGCCGGGCCGACTTCGACACCGCCAAGGTGCGGGCCTCGATGATGCTGGCCCTGCGCAAGCGGCCGGTCGGCATCGAACAGATCGACAACGCGCTGCTGCGCATCGAGCAGGAACTGCTGTCCAGCGGCTTGCGAGAGATCGACTCGACCAAGGTCGGTGAACTGGTCATGCGCGAACTCAAGCGGCTCGACAAGGTGGCCTACGTGCGCTTCGCCTCGGTCTACCGCAGCTTCGAGGACGTGGACGAGTTCAGGCAGCTGCTCAGGGACATCTGAGTTCGCGGCGGGTCAGGTTGCCGCCAACTTCTTCCTGAATCGTCACAGCGGCGCAGCCAGCGACCGCTCGCCCGCGGCAGCGGCCCGGCAGGCGCCTCGACGCCACGGACGCCGCTGCGGCTTCTAGCATCCGGGCCGTCATGCCCGCCTCCGCCCCGCCGTCCCGATTCGCGCCGATGTCCGGCTTCACGCTGGTCGAAGTGCTGGTGGTGCTCGCGATCGTCGCGATCCTGGCCGGGCTCGCGCTGCCGGGCTTCGGCCGGACCCTCGAGCGCTACCGCCTGCGCGATGCCGAGGAAGGCCTGCGCGCCGCCCTCTACGCGGCGCGCTCGGAGGCCATCCGGCGCGGTGGCGGCGTCACGTTGCGGCGGGCTTCGGGCGGCGGCTGCACGCCGGCGGGCGACCAGGACTGGAGTTGTGGCTGGATGGTGTTCGCCGACACCGACGGCAACGGCCGGCAAGACCCGGGCGAGGCCTCGATCCAGGTCTGGACAGCGCCCCAGGGCGTCCAGGCGACGGTCAGCGTCGCCTCCCCCTCGACCTACCTGAACCTCAACCGCATGGGCCGCTTCCACAACCTGGGCGCCTTCCGGTTCACCTTGAGGCCGCAGGGCAGTACCGACGACAGCGCCGCGCGCGTCCTGTGCATGTCGTCCGCCGGCCGGCTCCAGATCCTTCAAGGCAGCCAATGCTGAACCTCGCCGGCCGCCCCCACCTGCAGCAGGGCCTCACGCTGCTCGAATCCCTGGTCGCGTTGGCCCTGCTCGCGCTGGTCGCTTTCGGCCTGCTCGGCGCACAGCTTCGTGCCCTGGCCGATGCCCGAGCCACCGCCCATCGGGCCCAGGCGGTCCGGCTGATCGAGGACCTGGCCGAGCGCATCCGCGCCCATCCCGTCGGCATGAACCCCTTGCCGGCCGAGGCCGCGCACTGGGAGCTGCCCGCGTCGCCGCCAGGCTGCCGAGAATCCGCCTGCGACGCCGCCACGCTCGCGCGCCGGGACATCTTCGGTTGGAAGCAGACCCTTGCGGGCACGCTGCCCCAGGGCCGCGGCATCGTGTTCGAGACGCCCCCCCATCCGCCAGCCGATCCCGCGAGGAAGCTGGGTGTGCTGGTCGCCTGGCGCGCCAAGGCGCATCCAGGGTCCGAACCGGCGCTCGACGCGCCGTTCAAAGTCGATCCCCTGGTCGCGGGCCAGCGCTGCCCCGCCGGCCTTCTTTGTCATCTGGCCCATGTCCATCCCTGATCCACGCGCAGGCCAGCGCCGCCGGCAACGCGGCTTGAGCCTGGTCGAGCTGTTGGCGGCCATGGCGGTCGGCCTGCTCGTCATCGCGACCGCTTTCTCCACGCTGCTGCTGACGCGCAGCGCCGCCGCCGGCATCAGCGCGCTGAGCCAGTTGCAGCAGCAGGGCTCGCATGCGCTGCACCTCATCGGCCAGCAGCTGCGCCAGGCCCGCTCGCTGGAGCCCTGGCGCGACGACGCCACCGCGCTGTACGCCTTCGCAGCCCAGCCCGGCGACGCCCCGCCTCCGGTCACCGGCACCGAGGGAGCGGGCGGCCAGCCCGACAGCGTATCGATCGCCTACGCGCGAGGCCGCTGGCCCGCGGGCAGCGGCTCGCCGAGGCACTGGGCCCAATACGACTGCACCGGGACCAATGTCGAAGACCAGGATTCGGTCCGCGCTACCTTTTCGCTCGACGCCAAAGGCAACCTGATGTGCCGCGGCGTGAAGACCTCGCAACCCGTGATCGACAACGTCGCCGATTTCCAGGTCGACTACCGGGTCGACATCGGCGCGGGCTTCCGGCACATGGACGCGAGCGCGGTCCAGAAGGCGAATCTCTGGCCCGCCGTGACGGCGGTCGAAGTGTGCATCGACCTGCGGGGCGACGAGAAAGGCCTGCAGGCCGCCGGCGCCTACCGCGGCTGCGGCGGCGACGAAAGGCCGCACGGCGGCCGAACGCACCTGGTCTTTCGCAACCTCTTCCACCTGCGCAACCGGTAAGGCAGAAGCATGCGCGCCATGTTCGTCGAACGATCGCAAGCCGGCTTCACGCTGCCGGTCGTGATGGTCACGGCCCTGCTGGCCACGCTGCTGGTGCTGACGGCCGCCCGAACCGTACGGCTGGACGAGGCCGCCACCGGCAACGAGAGCGACTACCAGCGTGCACTCGAAGGCGCGCAGGAACTCCTTCGCGCTGCCGAGTCAGGGATCCAGCGCGAAGACGCCAGCGTGGGCGCTGCAGATTCCAACGGCAGGCACGCCTACCCCCGCAGCCGAAGCGAACTGCTCGCCTTGCAGGCATCGCTCGACGCGCTCACCCCTTCGTGCGCCGCGGGCCTCTGCATCCCCAGCGGGATCGCGCCGCGCTTCTGGAGCGACCGCACGGCGCTCGAGGCCATGAAGAAGGTCGCGGTCTCGCGGCCGCAGGGCTGGTACTGGGTCGAACTGCTGCCCTACGACACTTCGGCGGCGACGGCGGGCGGCGAGGCCGAGCGCCTGGCCCCCGATGCCGACCAGCCCTACATCTATCGAGTCACCGCCGTGGCCAAGGGACGCAAGCCAACGACGCAAGCCGCTGTTCGTGGCGCGGGACGCGTCCGCCGCGGCCGTGCGCCAGCCGATCACCGCAGCGCCGGTCTGGAAGGCCCATCCGCAGGGCGGCCTGCTGGTGGCCTTCGGCACCGGCCGTCGAGACGCGCCCGGCGAAGGGCCGGGTCTCCAGGGCCAGACGATCTACGGCATCCACGACGACACACCGATCCTGCGCCATCCCAAGGCGGGTCCGACCGGCGAGCCGACACCGGGCTTCGGCGCCGGCCGGGGCCCCGTCACCAACGGCCGCCTGGGCCTGGTCGCCCAGACCGTGCAGCTGAGCGGCGCAGGCGACGCCGGCGCCGTCTCGTCGAACCCTGTGCCGTACACCGGCAGCGAAGCGCGGCGCGGCTGGTTCCTCGACCTGCCGCTGTCGGGCGAGCGCGTCGTGCAGAACCCGGGCTGGTTCGAAGGCGACCTGATCGATGTCTGGAGCCAGGTTCCCGCGCCCGACGGCAGCCTCGACATGCCGCCGCCGGCCAGGCGCTTGCGCACCACGCTCGACATCCTCAACGGTTCGGCGCCCCGGTCGACGCTCTATGCCCACCTGCCGGCCGCCAACGACGGCCAGCCGTCGCGCCTGGAAGCCGGCCTCGGCATCGGCATCCGCAGCGACCGTCTCGAGCGATCGATCTCCGCGCCCGGCCAACCGGTGGCGCCGGCCAGGCAACGCCTGGGGAGCATCCTGCTGCGCCCGAACTGGCGGCAGCTGCAATGACGCACCACCGCCGGTCCGGCTTCACGCTGATCGAACTGCTGGGGGTGGTGGCGCTGCTCGCCATCCTGGCGGCGCTGGCGCTGCCGAACTACCAGGCCCATGTGCAGCGCGGCCTGCGCGCGGAGGCCCGCGCCGGGTTGCTGCAGGCGGCCCACTGGCTCGAGCGCGCCGCCACCGCCGCGGGCTCCTATCCCGTCGACGCCGCGGACTTCCCCGAGAGTCTCCGGGCCGTCCCTTCAGGCCGCTACCGGATCGTCTTCGAGCCCGCCGACGCGCAAGGCAGCGGCTACACTTTGACCGCGCTTGCCCTGGGCAGCCAAGCCGGCGACCGGTGCGGCGGCTCCACGCTCGACCACGCCGGTGTGCGCGGCCTCGCCGCCGCAGGCGCCTCGGACGAACTCAAGGCGGAATGCTGGAACCGCTGAAACACCCCTCCTTCGCATGAACCCGTCGCCCTCCCCGAGTTCGCCACTGACCGCCGACGAGGCGATGCGCCTCGCCCTGTCGCTGGCCCATGCGGCCCGCACCACGGCCCCTCCGAATCCGGCGGTCGGCTGCGTCATCCTGGCTGCCGACGGCCGGATCGTCGGCAGCGGACACACCCAACGCACGGGCGGCCCGCACGCCGAGGTGATGGCCCTGCGCGACGCCGCGGCGCGTGGCGCCTCGACAGTGGGCGCGACCGCCTTCGTCACACTCGAGCCCTGCGCCCACCACGGCCGCACCGGCCCCTGCTGCGACGCGCTGGTGCAGGCCGGCATCGGCAAGGTCGTCGCCTCGCTCGCCGACCCCAATCCGAAGGTGGCGGGCCAGGGCTTCGAGCGCCTGCGCGCCGCCGGCGTCGAGGTCGAGGTCGGGCCGCTGGCGATGGAGGCGCGCGAACTCAACCTCGGCTTCTTCAGCCGGATGGTCCGCCACACGCCCTGGGTCCGGCTCAAGGCCGCGGCCTCGATCGACGGCAAGACCGCGCTCGAGAACGGCACCAGCCAGTGGATCACGGGCGAGCAGGCCCGCGCCGACGGCCACGCCTGGCGCGCCCGCGCCGGCGCCATCCTGACCGGCGTCGGCACCGTGATCGAGGACGACCCGCGCCTCGACGTCCGGCTGGTCGAAACGACGCGCCAGCCGCCGCTGGTGATCGTCGACAGCCGGCTGCAGACCCCGCCCGACGCCCGGCTGTTCGAGATCGAACGCCCGGTCTGGATCTACGCCGCCGCGCGCGACGAAGCCAGGGCCCGGGCCCTCGAGGCCCGCGGCGCCACCGTGCGCTGCCTGGCCAACGCCGGCGGCAAGGTCGACCTGGCCGCCCTGCTCGCCGACCTGGCCCGGCGCGAGGTCAACGAACTGCACGTCGAGGCCGGCCACAAGCTCAATGGCTCGCTGATGCGCGAGGGCCTGGTCGACGAGATCCTGCTGTACCTGGCGCCGAAGTTCATCGGCGACGGCCTCGGCATCGCCAGCCGGCCCTATGCGGATGGCCCGCTGACGGCGCTGGGCGAGGTGCTGGCGCTCGAATTCCGCTCGCTCGATGCGATCGGCCCCGACCTGCGGATCGTCGCCCGCGTCGCCGGCCGGGACAAGTTTTAGGCGCCGGGCCGGGCAGCCCCCGCATCTCTGCGAAAATGCGCAGATGTTCACCGGAATCATCACCGGCGTGGGGCGCATCGCCGCCGTCCACGACCTCGGCAGTTCTTCCTCCCACGGCAAGCGTCTCAGCATTGCGGTGCCCGACGGCTATCTGGACGACGTCGGGCTCGGCGACAGCATCGCGCTCAACGGCGCCTGCATGACCGTCACCACCCTCGACGCGGCGCAAAAGCTGTTCACCATCGACATCTCGGCCGAATCGCTGGACAAGACCGCGGGCCTGTCCGAAGCGCAGACACGGGTCAACCTCGAGAAGGCGCTGCGCGCCAGCGACCGGCTGGGCGGCCACATCGTGTCCGGCCATGTCGACGGCATCGGCACGGTGCGCCGCTTCGAGCCCGTCGGCGAGAGCTGGGAGCTGCGCGTGCTGGCGCCGCCCGCGCTGGCCCGCTTCCTGGCCTACAAGGGCTCGATCACGATCAACGGCGTCAGCCTCACCGTCAACAGCGTGAGCGACGTCGCCGACGGCAGCGAAGTCAGCATCAACCTGATCCCCCACACGGTCGAGAACACCGCGCTCGGCGGCCTGCAAGCAGGCAGCCGGGTCAACCTCGAGATCGACACCGTTGCCCGCTACGTGGAGCGCATGCTCCAGGCCGGCGCCATCCAACCACCCACCCCCGACAAGCTCCCATGAATGCATCCGTCACGCCGATCGGCGCCCCGCGCAGCGGCCGTGCCCCCGCGCCGATCTCTCCGGTCGAAGACATCGTGGCCGAGCTGCGCGCCGGCCGCATGGTGATCCTGGTCGACGAGGAAGACCGCGAGAACGAAGGCGACATCGTGCTGGCCGCCGACCATGTCACGCCCGAGGCGATCAACTTCATGGCCCGGCATGCCCGCGGCCTGATCTGCCTGACGCTGTCGCGCGAGATGTGCGAACGGCTGCAGCTGCCGCCGATGGTGGCGCGCAACGGCGCCAAGCACTCGACCGCCTTCACGGTCTCGATCGAGGCTGCCGAGGGTGTCACCACCGGCATCTCGGCGGCCGACCGTTCGCGCACCGTGCAGGCCGCGGTGGCACCCGACGCGGTCGCGGCCGACCTGGTCCAGCCGGGTCACATCTTCCCGCTGCAGGCGGTCGACGGCGGCGTGCTGATGCGGGCCGGCCATACCGAAGCCGGCTGCGACCTGGCGGCCATGGCCGGCTGCTCGCCGGCCTCGGTGATCTGCGAAGTGATGAACGAGGACGGCACGATGGCGCGCCTGCCGGACCTGCAGCTTTTCGCGGCCGAGCACGACATCAAGATCGGCACCATCGCCGCCCTGATCGAGCACCGCAGCCGCACCGAGACCCTGGTCGAGAAGGTCGGCTGCCGAGAGATCCAGACCGCCTGGGGCCCCTTCACCGCCCACGCCTTCAAGGACAAGCCGAGCAACGGCGTCCACCTGGCGCTGGTGCGCGGCAAGTGGAGCGTCGACGACACGGTCGACGTGCGCGTGCACGAGCCGCTGTCGGTGCTCGACGCGCTCGAACTCAACCGCGCGCTGCACTCGTGGAGCCTCGACGCCAGCCTGGCGCATCTCGCGGCCCAGGGCAAGGGCGTGGCGGTGCTGCTGAACTGCGGCGAGACCGGTGCCGAGCTGCTGTCGCAATTCGACGGCACGGCGCGGCCGGCGCAGGCGCCCGAGCGTGGCCGCATGGACCTGCGCAGCTACGGCATCGGCGCGCAGATCCTGCGCGAGTGCGGCGTCCACCGCATGAACCTGCTGGGCACGCCGCGCCGCATGCCGAGCATGGCGGCCGGCTACGGCCTCGAGATCGCCGGCTACATCACGAAAGACGAACGCTGATGCAACACGCAAACAAGGGCGCCGACGTCGCGCTCGACGGCAAGGGCCTGCGCATCGGGATCGTGCAGGCGCGCTTCAACGAAGACATCACGGACGCGCTGGCCAAGGCCTGCCGGGATGAACTCGCGGCACTCGGCGTCGCCGACGACGACATCGAGCACGTGAGCGTGCCCGGCGCGCTCGAAGTCCCGGTGGCGCTGCAGGCGCTGGCCGAGCGCGAGCGCTACGACGCCCTGGTGGCGCTGGGCTGCATCATCCGCGGCGAGACCTACCACTTCGAACTGGTGGCCAACGAATCCGGCGCCAGCGTGAGCCGACTGGCCCTCGACTACCGCATTCCGATCGCCAACGCGATCCTGACCACCGAGAACCTCGAACAGGCCGTGGCGCGACAGACCGACAAGGGCCGCGACGCCGCGCGCGTGGCGGTCGAGATGGCGCAGCTGCTCGCCACCCTTTCATGACCGAAGACACCAAACCCTCCAGCGGCAAGCCGCGCCAGACCCGCACCGGGCTCACCAGCACCGGGGCGCGCAAGGCGGCTGCCAAGTCGAACCGCAGCCGGGCCCGCGAGTTCGCCTTGCAGGCCCTCTACCAGCACCTGGTGGGACGCAACGACGCGGCCTCGATCGACCAGTTCACGCGTGACCTGGCCGGCTTCCACAAGGCCGACGCCGCCCACTACGACGCGCTGCTGCACGGCTCGATCGAAAACGCCGACGTGCTCGACGCCCTGATCGTGCCGCTGCTCGACCGCAAGCTGGAAGAGATCTCGCCGATCGAGCACGGCGTGATGTGGATCGGCGTCTACGAGTTCCAGCATTGCCTGGACGTGCCCTGGCGCGTGGTGCTCAACGAATGCATCGAGCTGGCCAAGGAATTCGGCGGCACCGACGGCCACAAGTACGTCAACGCGGTGCTCAATGGCCTGGCACCGAAGCTTCGGCCCGACGAGGTCGAAGCCGACCGGCTGAGCGGCAAGGCCAAGCCATGAGGATTTCGCAGCGCGCCGAGCGCATCGAGCCGTTCTACGTCATGGAAGTGGCGAAGGCGGCTTCGAAGCTGGCGCGGGAAGTCGCGCACACCGACCGGCCGATGATCTTCCTGAACATCGGCGAGCCCGACTTCACGGCGCCGCCGCTGGTGCAGGAAGCGGCCGCGCGCGCGGTCCGCGCCGGCGCCACGCAGTACACCCAGGCCACCGGCCTCGACCACCTGCGCGAGCGCATCAGCGGCTGGTATGCCGAGCGCTTCAAGGTCGACGTGCCGGCCCGCCGCATCGTCATCACGGCCGGTGCCTCGGCCGCGCTGCAGCTGGCCTGCCTGGCGCTGATCGAGGCCGGCGACGAGATGCTGCTGCCCGACCCCAGCTACCCCTGCAACCGCCACTTCGTGACCGCGGCGGACGGCCGCGCCGTGCTGGTGCCGACCACCGCGGCCGAGCGCTTCCAGCTCAGCGCGGCCAAGGTCGAGGCCGCCTGGACCGAGCGCACCCGCGGCGTGCTGCTGGCTTCGCCCTCGAACCCGACGGGCACCTCGATCGCACCCGGCGAACTGCGCCGCATCCACGAGGTGGTGAGCGCGCGCGGCGGGATCACGCTGATCGACGAGATCTACCTCGGGCTTTCGTACGACGACCAGTTCGGCCAGACCGCGCTGGCGATCGACGACCAGGTCATCAGCATCAACAGCTTCAGCAAGTACTTCAACATGACCGGCTGGCGGCTCGGCTGGCTGGTGGTGCCCGATGCGCTGGTGCCGGCGATCGAGCGCCTGGCGCAGAACCTGTTCATCTGCGCCAGCACCGTGTCGCAATACGCGGCGCTGGCCTGCTTCGAGCCCGACAGCATCGCCGAGTACGAGCGCCGGCGGGCGCAGTTCAAGGCGCGGCGCGACTGGTTCATTCCGCAGCTGAACGGCCTCGGCCTGCAGGTGCCGGTGATGCCCGACGGCGCCTTCTACGCCTGGGCCGACTGCGCCTCCTTCGCCGAGAAGCTCGGCATCGACGGCAGCTGGAATTTCGCCTTCGAGGCGATGAAGCAGGCCCATGTCGCGGTCACGCCCGGGCGCGACTTCGGCAGCGACCAGACCGGGCGCTTCATCCGCTTCTCGACCGCCAGCTCGATGGCGCACCTCGAAGAGTCGGTGGCCCGCCTGCGCGCCTGGGCCGGCGCCGCCGTTGCCGCCTGACCGAATGAGCTTTGCGCTGCCCATCCGCGTCTATTGGGAGGACACCGATGCCGGCGGCATCGTGTTCTACGCCAACTACCTGAAGTTCATGGAGCGCGCCCGCACCGAGTGGCTGCGCTCCCTGGGCATCGCCCAGCGGCAGCTGCGCGAGGACAGCGGCGGCATCTTCGTGGTCAGCGAAACGCAGCTCAAGTACCACCGCCCGGCCCGGCTCGACGATGAACTGCTGGTTACAGCCGAGCTGCGCCAGATCGGCTCGGCGTCCCTGATAATCGCCCAGCGCGTGCTATCAAATTCAGAGCAACTCACGGCATCGGGCCCGGCCCTGCTGTGTGAAGGCACGATCCGCATCGGCTGGGTCGATGCGGCCAGCCTGCGGCCCGCACGCATCCCGCGCCAAGTTTCGGGAACCCTCGAGCGCTTCGCCGGCTCCATGTCTCAACCTCTCAAGCCATGAATCAACAAGACCTGTCGATACTCTCCCTCCTGCTCCACGCCAGCCTGCCGGTGCAGCTCGTGGTGCTGCTGCTGATCGTGGTGTCCGTCGCCAGCTGGGCGGCGATCTTCCGCAAGTACTTCGCGCTCAAGCGCACGCGCTCGCTCAACGAGGAGTTCGAGCGCGACTTCTGGTCCGGCACCAGCCTCAACGAGCTGTTCTCCTCGGCGGCCCAGAACGCCAAGTTCGCCGGCCCGATGGAGCGCATCTTCGCCTCCGGCATGCGGGAGTACCAGAAGCTGCGCGAGCGCCACGTGTCCGACACCGGCACCCTGCTCGACGGCTCGCGCCGCGCCATGCGGGCCAGCTACCAGCGCGAACTCGACGCGGTCGAGCAGAACCTGTCCTTCCTGGCCACGGTCGGCTCGGTCTCTCCCTATGTCGGCCTGTTCGGCACGGTCTGGGGGATCATGCATGCCTTCACCGGCCTGGCGGCACTGGCCCAAGTGACGCTGTCCACCGTCGCGCCCGGCATCGCCGAGGCCCTGGTCGCCACCGCCATCGGCCTGTTCGCCGCGATCCCCGCCGTGGTCGCCTACAACCGCTTCGCCCGCGAGATCGACAAGATCGCGATCGCGCTCGAGACCTTCATCGAGGAGTTCTCGAACATCCTGCAGCGCAACCTGACGGCCCACGTCAACCCGGCGACGGTGACCCCGGCCGGCCGCTGAACCGGAGCCCCGCACCATGCCCGCCATGTCCTCCCGCGGCCGCGGCCGCCGCACGATCAACGAGATCAACATGGTCCCGTTCATCGACGTGATGCTGGTGCTGCTGATCATCTTCATGGTCACGGCGCCGCTGATCACGCCGAGCGTGATCAACCTGCCGAGCGTCGACAAGGCCAACAAGCAGCCCGACCGCCCGATCGAGATCGTGATCAAGAGCGACGACGAGGTGCAGATCAAGAAAGACCCCTCGACCGGCAGCGGTGGCAACTCGATCCCGATGACGCAGATCGGCGCGGCCGCCAAGCAGGCCCAAGGCGGCGATGCCGACCGGCCGGTGGTGATCAGCGCCGACAAGACCGTCAAGTACGAGACCGTCGTGAAAGCCATGAACCAGCTCAAGCGCAGCGGCATCGAGCGGGTCGGGCTGTCGGTCCAAACCACGGGCGCCCGGTAAGTGTCGCTCGCCGCCGACCGCCCCGAATTCGCGCCGCCGCCGCAGCGCGGCACGCCGCGCGCCGTCGCGCTGGCCCTGGTCGCCCATGCGCTGCTGATCGCCGCCCTGACCTGGGGCGTCAACTGGCGCCGCGAGGCCGAGAACGACGCCGTCGAAGCCGAACTGTGGTCGACCACCGTGCAGCAGGCCGCGCCGCGCGCCGTGGCACCGGTGCCGGTGCCGCCGGCTCCGACACCGACCCCGGCCCCACCGCCGCCTCCACCGCCACCGCCACCGCCCCAGGCAGTTCGACCGCCGGATCCGACGCCCGCGCCGAAGACGCCCGACATCGCCCTCGAACGCGAGAAGAAGCTGAAGGAGCAGAAGGAGCGCGAGCTCGAGCAGCAGGCCCAGCAGCAGAAGAAGCTCGAAGCCCAGAAGAAGGCGGCGCAGGAAAAGCGCGAGGCCGAGGCCCGCGAGCGCGCCGAGGACGAGGCCGAGCGCAAGAAGGACGAGCAGAAGAAGCTGGCCGAGCAGAAGCGCAAGCAGGAGGCCGAGGCCGCCAAGCAGGCCGAAGCCGCGAAGAAGAAGGAAGCCGAGGCCAAGCAGACCGCGCAGGCGGCCGCCGACCGGGCGGCCACGCTCAAGCGGATGCAGGCCATGGCCGGCTCGGGCGGCGAAGGCGCCGCGGCGAAATCGTCGGGTCCGTCGGGCAGCTACGGCGGCAAGGTCGCCGCCGCGGTGCGGCCCAACGTGGTGTTTCCGGATGCCGACCTGGTGAGCGGCAATCCGGGTGCCGAGTTCGACGTCCGGCTGGCGCCCGACGGCACCATCGTCGGCACCCCGGCGCTGGTCAAGTCCAGCGGCCTGCCGAACTGGGACGATGCCGCCCTGCGCGCCTTGCAAAAGACCGAGAAGCTGCCGCGCGACATCGACGGCACGGTGCCCGCGCGCTTGATCGTGACGCTGCGGCCGAAGCGCTGATCGCGTCGACGTCGCGGCAGGGCCGGCCGCGCCTTCTGGCGCATCGGCGCCCTACGAGCTTTTGCGAATCCCCCTGGATCGGGCAATGCCGAACATCCATTCGAGCAGGCGATGCGCGGCGACCGCGGCCAGGCACCCGATGGCAACGCCGACCGCGATGTCCAGCGGAAAGTGCACGCCGACCACCACGCGCGCCACGCTCACCAGCCCCGCCAGCACGAGCAGGATCGCGCCGACCTGGCGGTAGTTCGCCATCAGCAGGAACGAGAAGGCCAGCGCCGCGTACGCCGTGGCGTGGCTGCTCGGAAAGGACGGGCTGCCGACGTGGAACAGGTGGGTAAAGCCCAGCCCCTGTTCGAAGGGCCGCGGTCGATCCCACAGCAGCACGATCAGCTCGCAGGCCAGGCTGCCGATCCCGATCGCCAGCACGGCGCCCGCGAGCGGCCTGAGCAGCGGCCGCCAGCGGTGGAGCGCCAGCCCCAGCACCAACGCCAGCAACAGCCAGTGCGCATGGACGGCCAGGAAATAGCCCATGGCGATCAGCCAGCCCTGCGCGTTCGCGTCGGCGTTCAACAGCAGGAACAGATCGCGGTCGAGGCTGAACATGCCCGGGCCTACTCGTAGACCACCGCCGCCTTGCCCGCCTCTGCCTGCGCCGTCCAACTGGCCAGCGCCGCATCGGTGGGGAAGAACTTGGCCCGCTCGCCCAGCTGCAGTTCGACCTGGGCGCCGCCGCGCGCCATCGACAGGCGCACGCCCAGCCCCTGCAGCAATTCGCCGTGCTCGCTCTGCTCGGTGCGCGGCGGGAAGTCCTTGACCAGCCGCGCGATGTCCGGCGCCTTGCCGTTCACCGCCACGCGCAGGAACTTGCCGAAGCGGCAGCGCGCCGTGGCCAGGTCCCACACCTGCTGGACCTGGAAGCGGGCCTCGAAGCCGCCACGGCCGGGCTGCAGCCGACCGCTGACGATCACCAATTCGTCGTCCTTGAGCACGTTGCGGTTGGCATTGAAGAGCGCCTCGTCGGCGGTGCCGTCGATGGCGCCCGACTTGTCGTCGAGCTTGAAGATCGCGAGCCGGCCGCGCTGGCCGTTGATGACCCGGAAGTCGCTCACGATGCCGGCGATCACCTGGGGCTCGCGGCTGTCGAGCAGCTCGTCGATCTCGCGCTTGCAGAAGCGCCGCACCTCGTGCTCGACCTCGTCGAACAGGTGGCCCGACAGGTAGAAGCCGACGGCCGTCTTTTCGTAGGTGAGCCGCTCCTTGACGCCCCAGGGCGTGGCGTCGACCAGCCCGGGCTCCTGGGTCGCCGAGCCGTGCTCGCAGTCGCCGAAGATGTCGGCCTGCGCCACGTTGGCCTGAGTCGCGTTGGCGAACTCGAAGGCGCGGTCGACCGAAGCGATCAGCGAGGCCCGGTTCTGCTGCAGCGCGTCGAAGGCGCCGGCCTTGATCAGGGCCTCGACGGTGCGCTTGTTGATGCGCTGGCGGTCGACCCGCACGCAGAAGTCGAACAGGCTCGTGAAGGCACCGCCCTCCTCGCGCGCCTTCACGATCGCCTCGACCGCGAGCTGGCCGGTGCCCTTGACCGCGCCGAGCCCGTAGCGGATCACGCGGTCGGTGACCGGCTCGAAGCGGTAGTTGCCGCGGTTCACGTCCGGCGGCTCGAAGCTGATGCCGAAGTTCTTCTGCGCGTCCTCGAACAGCACCTTGAGCTTGTCGGTGTCGTCCATTTCCACCGTCATGTTGGCGCAGAAGAACTCGGCCGTGTAGTGGACCTTGAGCCAGCCCGTGTGGTACGCCAGCAGCGAGTAGGCGGCCGCGTGCGACTTGTTGAAGCCGTAGCCCGCGAACTTCTCCATCAGGTCGAAGATCTCGTCGGCCTTCTTCTGGTCGATGTCGTTCTTGGCGGCACCCTTGCGGAAGATCTCGCGGTGCTCGGCCATCTCCTCGGCCTTCTTCTTGCCCATCGCGCGGCGCAGCAGGTCGGCGCCGCCGAGCGAGTAGCCGCCCAGGATCTGGGCGGTCTGCATCACCTGCTCTTGATAGACCATGATGCCGTAGGTCTCGGACAGCATCTCGGCCACCAAAGGATGCGGATACTCGACCGACTCGCGACCGTGCTTGCGCGCCACGAAGCTCGGGATCAGGTCCATCGGGCCGGGACGGTACAGCGCGTTGAGCGCGATCAGGTCCTCGAGCCGGGTCGGCCGCGCGTCCTTCAGCATGCCCTGCATGCCGCGCGATTCGAACTGGAACACGGCCTCGGTCTTGCCCTCGGAGAACAGCTTGTACGTGGGCACGTCGTTGAGCGGGATGTTCTCGAAGGCGAAGTTCTCCTGCCCCTTGTGGCGGGCGACGATGAAGTCCTTGGCGATCTCCAGGATGGTCAGCGTGGCCAGGCCCAGGAAGTCGAACTTGACCAGGCCGACGGCCTCGACGTCGTCCTTGTCGTACTGGCTCACGGCCGAATCGCTGCCCGGCTGCTGGTAGAGCGGGCAGAAATCGGTGAGCTTGCCCGGGGCGATCAGCACGCCGCCCGCGTGCATGCCGATGTTGCGGGTCATGCCTTCGAGCTTCTGCGCCAGCTCGACCAGCATGCGGACTTCTTCTTCCTTCTCGATCCGGGCGGCGAGCTGCGGCTCGGCGGCGATCGCGTACTTTTCCCGGTCGGCTTCCGACAGGTCCGCGGGCGGGTACTGGATCGTGACTGGCTTGCCCGGCTTGTTCGGGATCAGCTTGCTGACGCCGTCGCAGAACATGTAGCTCATGTCGAGCACCCGGCCGACGTCGCGGATCGCGGCCCGCGCGGCCATGGTGCCGAAGGTGGCGATCTGGCTCACCGCGTCGCGCCCGTACTTGTCCTTGACGTAGTCGATCACGCGGTCGCGGTTGCCCTGGCAGAAGTCGATGTCGAAGTCGGGCATCGAGACCCGCTCGGGGTTCAGGAAGCGTTCGAACAGCAGCTTGTACTCGAGCGGGTCGAGGTCGGTGATCTTGAGCGCATAGGCGACCAGCGAGCCGGCCCCCGAGCCCCGGCCCGGACCGACCGGGCAGCCGTTCTTCTTGGCCCAGTTGATGAAGTCGCCGACGATCAGGAAGTAGCCCGGGAAGCCCATCTTCAGGATCGTGTTGATCTCGAACTCGAGCCGCTCGACGTAGCGCGGCCGCTCGGCGTCGCGCTTGGCGGTGTCGGGGTACAGGTGGGCCAGGCGCTCCTCGAGCCCCTCGAAGGAGGCGACGCGGAAGTAGGCGTCGATCGGCATGCCGTCGGGCGTCGGGAAGTTCGGCAGCTGCGGCTTGCCGAGCACCAGCGTGAGGTTGCAGCGCTTGGCGATCTCGACCGTGTTGGCGAGCGCGCTCGGCACGTCAGCGAAGAGCTGGGCCATCTCGGCCGACGACTTGAAATACTGCTCGCGCGTGAACTTGCGCACCCGGCGCGGATTGCCGAGGATTTCGCCCTCGGAGATGCAGACCCGCGCCTCGTGCGCCTCGAAATCGTCGGGGGTGGCGAACTGCACCGGATGCGTCGCGACCACCGGCAGCCTGAGGCGCGCGGCGAGCTTGACGGCAGCGATCACGTGCGGCTCGTCCTCGGGCCGGCCGGCGCGCTGCAGCTCGATGTAGAAGCGGTGCGGGAACAGGCCGGCGAGCTGCAGCGCGATCTCGGCGGCGCGCTCTTCCTGGCCCTGCAGCAGCGCCGCGCCGAGCGGTCCGGCCTGCGCGCCCGACAGCGCGATCAGCCCGCCCTGCAGTTCCTCCAGCCAGGTCAGCTTGCAGGCCGCCTGGGCTTGGCCGCGGCCGACGTTCTGGGTCCAGGCACGCGCCAGCAGTTCGGACAGGTGCAGGTAGCCTTCCTTGTTCTGCACCAGCAGCACGATGCGGGTCAGCGCACCCGGCTCGGCGCCCAGGCCTTCGATGAAAATTTCGGCGCCCAGCACCGGTTTGACGCCCTTGCCGCGCGCCTCCTTGTAGAACTTGACGGCGCCGAACAGGTTGTTGAGGTCGGTGATCGCCAGCGAAGGCTGGCCGTCGGCGGCCGCGGCCTTGACGACTTCATCGATGCGGTTGGTGCCGTCGACGACGGAAAACTCGGTGTGCAGGCGCAGGTGAACGAACATCCGGCCATTGTAGAAAACGCCGCCTCCACGATGTGATGCGGGCATCCCTACAATCGCGCCCCGTGCAAGAAATACTGAATATCGCGGCTTACAAGTTCGTCGGCATCGCCGACGGCGCCGAGCTGCGCGAGCAGCTGCGGGCCCGCACCCATGCGCTCGCCCTCAAGGGCACCGTCCTGCTCGCGCCCGAGGGCATCAACCTCTTCCTCGCCGGGGAAAAGGACCACGTCCGCACCTTCCTCGACGAGTTGCGCGCCGATCCGCGCTTTGCCGACCTCGAAGCCAAGGAAAGCTGGTCGCAGGCGCAGCCGTTCCGGCGCATGCTGGTCAAGCTCAAGCGCGAGATCATCCGGATGGACCACCCGGCGATCCAGCCGGCGGCCGGCCGGGCGCCCGGGGTCGATGCGCCGACCCTCAAGCGCTGGCTCGACCAGGGGCACGACGATGCCGGCAAGCCGGTCGCGCTGCTCGACACCCGCAATGCCTTCGAGGTCGACCACGGCACCTTCGACGGCGCGATCGACTGGCGGATCGGCAAGTTCACCGAATTCCCCAAGGCACTGCACAAGCACGCCGACGAACTGGCCGGCAAGACCGTGGTCAGCTTCTGCACCGGCGGCATCCGCTGCGAGAAGGCCGCGATCCTGATGCGCGAAGCCGGCGTGGCCGACGTGCTGCAGCTCGAAGGCGGGATCCTCAAGTATTTCGAACAGGTCGGCGGCGCCCACTACCACGGCGAGTGCTTCGTCTTCGACGGCCGCGAATCGCTGGCGCCGGACCTGAGCGCGCGTTCGAACCGGGCCAGCGCGCGAGCGCCCGAAGATCCGGACCTGGCGCGAAAAGGCTGAGGCTCAGACCGGCGTCGTGCCGGTGTCTGCGGCCTGCTGCACCTGGAACGGATGCCCGGGCAGCGGAATGAATTCGGTTTCGCCGGGCACCTGGCCCATGCGCTGGGCGGCCCAGTCGGCGCCGGCTTCCAGGATGCGCTCGCGCCGGCTCGAGACGAAGTTCCAGGTGATGAAGCGCGGCCCGTCGAGCGGCTCGCCGCCGATCACCACCAGCCGCACCGGGCCCTGTGCGGCCAGCACGCCGCCCTGCCCTTCGGGCAGCATCGCCATCCGGTGCTGCGCGACCGGCTCGCCATCGAGCGTGATGTCGCCATCCACCGGGTAGACCGCGAGTTGGGGCGCCAGCGCCGGCAATTCGAGCCGCCCGCCGGCCGGCAGCGTGATGTCGAGGTAGAGGGTTTGCGAGAGGGTCGCCACCGGCGAACGCACGCCGAAGGCCTCGCCGACCAGGACCCGGACCGGCACTCCCTGCACGTCCAGCGCCGGGATGTCGGCCGCCGCGGTGTGCGCGAAGCTGGGCTCGACCTCCTCGTGGGCCTGCGGCAGAGCGACCCACAGCTGCAGGCCGTGGTTCACGTAGGTGGCTTCGCGCAAGGCCTCGGGCTTGCGCTCGGAGTGCACGATGCCGCGCCCGGCGGTCATCCAGTTGATCGCGCCGGGGCGGATCTCCTGCACGCTGCCGAGGCTGTCGCGGTGCATCATCGCGCCCTCGAAGAGATAGGTGACGGTGGCCAGGCCGATGTGCGGATGCGGGCGCACGTCGTGCTCGGAGCCCGGGGTCTCGGTGGCCGGTCCGAAATGATCGAAGAAGACGAAGGGGCCGACCGAGCGCTGCTTCGCCGCCGGCAGCAGCCGC
Organism: Variovorax davisae; assembly: GCF_030316845.1. Lineage (GTDB taxonomy): Bacteria > Pseudomonadota > Gammaproteobacteria > Burkholderiales > Burkholderiaceae_C > Variovorax > Variovorax davisae. Next base: position 467,243 of record NZ_JASZYS010000001.1, on the reverse strand, counting down.
CGCACCTTGAAGCCGCCGCCCAGGTCCTTGTCGTGGGGTTGAAGCAGAAGCGGTGCGGTCATCGGGGTTCTCCGTGGGGCGGTTGCGGGATCAGGCCCGCGATCTTGCCACTTCCGCTATGCGCTCGCCGAATGCACGCGCGGTGTCGAAGTCGCCACGGGCCATTTCGGCCGGGCTCGCATCCGTCGGCGAGGTCGTCAGCAGGCCGTTGTAGCCGCCGACGTAGTTGAGCGAGTCGCGCGTCGCCGCCTTGTCGTTGCTCGGCATGATCCCGAGGCTGACCCACAGCCCGCTGTGCTGCATCGCCAGATGCCAGAGGTAGGTGAGCGTGGCGTCCTTGTCGCCGTTCATGGCGGCGCTGTTGCTGAAGCCGGCGAAGAGCTTGTCCTTCCAGCCCTGGACGAACCAGACCTTGGAGGAGGCATCGGCGAACTTCTTGAACTGCCAGCTCGGCCCGCCCATGTAGGTGGGCGCGCCCATGATGATCGCATCGGCCGCCGCCAGCAGCGCCCAGCCGTGGGCCGGGAGGTTGCCGTCGGCGTCGATCGCCAGCATGTGGGCCTCGGCGCCGTCGGCCACCGCCTGCGCGATGCGCTGCGTGTGGCCATAGCCCGAATGAAACACTACGACGATGTCCGCCATCGATGACTTCCTGGAAGAAAACAATGGCGCATCGTACGCAAAAGCCCGGTTACTTCCTGTCGATCGAGAAGCGGCCGGCGCCGAGGGCGGCGATCGCCAGCAGGCCACCGGCGATGGCGATGTTCTTGAAGAACATCAGCTGGTTCACGTACGCCTTGTCGGCGGGCATGGCCCAGAAGTTGTGGAAGAACACCGCCGTCGCGACCGTGAACACAGCCAGCACGATCGACACGATGCGCGTCTTGTAGCCGACCAGCAGCAGCAGGCCGAGACCGAGCTCCACGACGATCGCGATCACCGCGCCGAGTTGCGGCAACGGCAGGCCGACGGCGCCGATGTAGCCGACGACGCCGGCGAAGCCGCCGATCTTGCCGAAGCCGGCCGGCACGAACAGCAAGGCGATCAGCACCCGGCCGAGCAGCGCGAGCGAATCTTGCGTGGCGCCGGCGCTGGGCGCGGCGGCGTAGGGGGCGGTGGTGGTGGACATGGGATGGACTCCTCTAGGTTGAAAAAACGATGGGTTTCAGGCTGCAAGATCGAACACGAGCACTTCGGCATCCTTCGCGGCGCCGAGCGTCAACTGGCTTTCGCCTTCGAGCAAGGCCGCATCACCGGTAGCGAGCTTCGTGCCATTGGCTTCGAGTTCGCCGCGCACCAGGTGCACGTAGCTCTTGCGCTTCGGGTCCAGCGCCAGGCTGGCTTGTTCGTCGCCGTCGAGCAGGCCGGCGAAAAGCCGCGCGTCCGCATGCACCAGCACCGAACCCTCGGCGCCGTCGGGCGATGCGACCAGCCGCAACTTGCCGCGCTTCTCCTCGGCCGGGAAGGTCTTCTGCTCGTAGCCCGGCGCGATGCCGCGCACGTTCGGCTCGATCCAGATCTGCAGGAAGTGCGTGGTCTGGTCGGCCTTGTGGTTGAACTCGCTGTGCATCACGCCGCGGCCGGCGCTCATGCGCTGGACGTCGCCGGGCGGGATCGACTCCACGTTGCCCATGCTGTCCTTGTGCGCCAGCTCGCCGGACAGGACGTAGCTGATGATCTCCATGTCCTTGTGGCCATGGGTGCCGAAGCCGGCCCCGGCGGCGACCCGGTCCTCGTTGATCACGCGCAGGTTGCCGAAGCCCATGTGGGCCGGATCGTAGTAACCCGCGAACGAGAAGCTGTGGAAGGAGCGCAGCCAGCCGTGATCGGCGTAACCGCGTTCCTGGGATTTGCGAACCTGCAACATCGTCGAACTCCTGCCCTCTCGTGGAGGGCCTTCCGAAATGCCGCGCCCTGTGCGCAGCGGATGTACCGACTTTAGGGTTCGCGCCCGGCCCTGAAAGCGTCCGGCTTTGATGGCATCATTCAATTTTTTTGAATGATCGAGCCCGATGCCTACCGCCCGTGACGTGCTGACGCCGGATGCCCTGGCCATGCTCCAGACCGTGGCCAGCACCGGCAGCTTCGCCGCTGCCGCCCGCTCCCTGAACCTGGTGCCGAGCGCCCTGAGCTACCGGGTGCGGCTGATCGAGGACGCGCTCGACGTGCTGCTGTTCGACCGCAGCGGACGCCAGGCGCAGGTGACGGAGGCCGGCGTCGAGCTGCTGCGCGAATCGTCCCGCCTGCTGGGCGAGATCGACGCGGTCGCCAACCGGGTCAAGCGCATCGCCACCGGCTGGGAGCCGATGCTGACGATCGCGGTCGACAGCGTGATCGCGCGCGATCCGCTGCTCGACCTGGTCAGCGCCTTCTACGCCCTGGAGCCGCCGACGCGGCTCAAGCTGCGCGACGAGACCCTGCTCGGCACCATCGAGGCCCTGACCAGCGGCGAGGCCGACCTCGCCGTCGGCGCGGTGCTCGATGCCGCCAGCCTGGCCTTCACCGCCACCGGCATCCGCAGCCGGCCACTGGGCCAGCTGTTCTTCGTCTACGCGGTGGCGCCGCACCATCCGCTGGCCCGGCTGCCGGAGCCGCTCAGCGACGAGGTGCTGCGCCAGCATCGCGCGGTGGCCGCGGCCGACTCGGCGCGCGCGGGCCCGAGCATGACGGTCAACCTGGTCGGCGGCCAGGACGTGCTCACGGTGCCGACCATGCAGGCCAAGCTGGCGGCCCAACTGCACGGGCTGGGCGGCGGCTTCCTGCCGGAGCCGATGGCACGCCCGTGCATCGAGGCCGGCCACCTGGTCGAACGCAAGACCGAGCGGGTGCTGCCGGTCGCGACCATGCACTGCGCCTGGCGGGTGCGCAGCGCCGGCAGCCCCGGCCGCGCGATGCAGTGGTGGCTGGAGCGCTTCGACAACGAAGGCACGCGCCGCGCCCTGCTCGAACGCCACCGTGGGCGCTAGCCAACCCGGTTAGAGTCACATGGCAACAACCGAGAGACTGCCATGACACTGCGCCCCGACGCCGACCGCCACCGATCCCCCGCCTCCCGCCACTACGCCGTCATCGGCGCCGGCATCGCCGGCGTGGCCTGTGCCCGAACGCTGCTGCAGGCCGGCCACCGCGTGACCGTGTTCGAACGCGAAGCCGCCGTCGGCGGCCGCATGGCGAGCGAGTCCACGCCCTTCGGCCGCTTCGACAGCGGCGCCCAGTACTTCACGGTGCGCGATCCGCGCTTCGCGCGGGTGCTGGAAACCACCCCCCAGATCTGCAAGCCCTGGAGCGCCAACCTGGTGCGCGTGCTCGACGCCCATGGCCGCGTCGCCGAAGCCGCCCTGCCGGCGCGCGAACCGCATTTCGTCGCCCAGCCCGGCATGGATGCGCTGGTCGCCCACTGGGCGGCGCCGCTCGGCGACGCGCTCGTGACGCGCACCCAGGTGACGCAGATCGAGCGCGACGCCCTCGACGGCCGGCGCTGGCAGCTGCGCACGGCCGGTGCCGACGATTCGCAGCATGTCTATTCCGGATTCGACGCCGTGCTGCTGGCGGTGCCGCCGGCGCGGGCCCGCGCGCTGCTGGGCGACGGCGGACTGTCGGCCGAGCTCAGCCGCCGGATCGAGGCGGTTCGCATCGCGCCCTGCTGGACGCTGATGATCGCCTTCCCCCAGGCCAACCAGCCGACGCTGTCGCACCTGGGTCCGCAATGGAACGCCGCCCGCAGCACCCACCATCGCGTGGCCTGGCTGGCGCGCGAATCGTCCAAGCCCGGGCGCGACCCGATCGAGCGCTGGACCTTGCAGGCCAGCGCCGCCTGGTCGCAGGAGCACCTGCGCGACGATGCCGCGCGGGTCGAGGCCAAGCTGCTGCGCGCCTTCGCCGAGATCACCGGCATCCGCGCCGAGCCTTCGCACGCCCAGGCCCGCTGCTGGCCCGAGGCGCAGACCCAGGTGCCGGTGGGCAAGCCGCACCTGTGGGACGCCAAGGCCCGCATCGGCATCGCCGGCGACTGGTGCACCGGCCACCGGGTCGAGGACGCCTTCCTCTCGGGCCTGACGCTGGCGCTCAAGCTGGCCTGATCCGCTCCCCGGACCGATGCGCCGGATCGGCCGTTTCGCGCCTTCGCCCACCGGGCCGCTGCATGCCGGCTCGCTGGTCGCGGCACTCGCCAGCTGGCTCGACGTCCGGGCCCGCGGCCCGCAGGCACGCTGGCTGGTGCGCATCGAGGATGCCGACACCGAGCGCTGCCTGCCCGGCATGGACCAGCGCATCCTCGCGCAGTTGGCCGCCTGCGGCATGCGGCCCGATGCCCCGCCGCAATGGCAGACCCGCCGCACCGGCCTCTACCAGGAGGCGCTCGACCGGCTGGCGGCCGGGCGGCTGGCCTATCCCTGCGGCTGCTCGCGCAAGGACATCGACCTCGCACTGGCCGCGCGCGGCACGCCGCACGCCCGCCACGGCGAACGGGTCTATCCCGGCACCTGCCGCGATGGCCTGCACGGCAAGCCGGCGCGCGCCTGGCGCTTCGCGGCATCGCGCTTCGAGGCCTCGCAGCCACCCGGGCTGCTGCGGTGGCACGACCGGCGCCTGGGCCCCCAGCAGCAGGCGGTCGGGGACGAAGTCGGCGATTTCGTGCTGCGCCGCGCCGACGGACCCTGGGCCTACCAGCTGGCGGTGGTGGTCGACGACGCCGACCAGGGCGTGACCGACGTCGTGCGGGGCGCCGACCTGGCGGACAACACGGCGCGCCAGATCCTGCTGCAGCGCGCGCTCGGCCTGCCGACGCCGAGCTACCTGCACGCGCCCCTGGTGCTGGCCGCCGACGGCGACAAGCTGTCCAAGCAGAACGGCGCGGCCCCTCTGGCGACCGGCACGCCGGCCGAGGCGCTGGCCGCCCTGCAGGCGGCGGCGCGGGTGCTCGGCCTGCAGCCGGAGGGCGCGGCGACGCTGTCCGAAGCCCTCGCCGCCTGGGTGGTCGAATGGCGCGGTCTCTACAATCCGCCGCCGTGACCTCCCCTTCCCCCACCCACCTCCCCACCGACCCGCCGGCCGATCCGCCCGCGGGCGACAAACCCACCGGCGAGGCCCATCCGCTGCACCGCCGGCTGAAGAGCTTCGTCAAGCGCGGCGGCCGCACCACCGAGGGCCAGGCCCGCGCCTACGAGCAGTTCGGCCCGCAATTCCTGCTGTCCTATCGCGCCGAGCCGCTCGACTTCGCCGCCGCCTTCGGCCGCCAGGCCCCGACCGTGCTCGAGATCGGCTTCGGCATGGGCGAGGCCACGGCGCACATCGCGGCCCTGATGCCCGAGAAGAACTTCCTCTGCTGCGAGGTGCACGAGCCCGGCGTCGGCGCGCTGCTCAAGCGCATCGGCGAGCAGCAGCTGCAGAACATTCGCATCTGCGCCCACGACGCGGTCGACGTGCTCGACCACATGCTGCCGCCGGCCTCGCTGGCGGGGGTGCACGTGTTCTTTCCCGACCCGTGGCACAAGACCCGGCACAACAAGCGCCGCCTGATCCAGCCGCCTTTCGTGCGCAAGCTGGCCGACCGGCTGGCGCCCGGCGGCTACCTGCACTGCGCGACCGACTGGCAGCCCTACGCCGAGCAGATGCTCGAGGTGCTGTCGGGCGAGCCGCTGCTGCGCAACAGCGCCGCCGGCTATGCGCCCAAGCCGGACTACCGGCCGCTGACCAAGTTCGAGAACCGTGGCCTCAAGCTGGGCCACGGCGTGTGGGACGTGGTGTTCGAACGCCGCTGAACGACGTCGCCGGTCTTCAGTGCGCGAGGCTGGGCAACTGGCCCGCCGGCGCGGGCTCGACGCCCTGCGCCTGCAGCACGTTTCTCTGCGCCGCCATGATGAGCGCGGCACGGTAGGCCGAGCGGCTCGCGATCTTGGTGTGGGTGATGAGGGCCTGCCACTCGCGCTCCAGTTCCGGGTCGGAACGGTCGCTGCGGCGGTTCAGCAGCGCCTGGCTGACGTCGACCAGGGCGGCCGCCGAACTGAGGCAGATGTTGGCCGCGGTCTGGGCGGCACTGGCGCGGAATCGCTGCTCGTCGGTCTGCGACGCGGTGCGCAGCGCCTCCAGCGGCAGGTTGGCGGTGGGCCCGAGGTAGAGGGTGCCGTGGAGTTCGCTGTCGGCGTGGGCCAGCACTTTCTCGATGGCCAGCAGTGCGCTTTCCAGCAGTGCGATTTCAGTTGACGTTTGCTTCATGTGATCCATCCGGAGCCATTCCGGCACAGCCAGGATGTTGCCAGCGGACAGCGCTGGGCCGCTGTGCAAAAAGCCACAACTCAAATACAAAAGTTAACAATTTTGGAAGCCATCACGGGCCCACCGGCGGCCCATCCGGCGCCCGTGGCCACCTCAACGTGACTTAATGCCTTCGTCGGAGGTACCAAAGTTGCTACATTTTTCAATAAATGTAGTGAAAGGCTTCCAATGATGCTGACTCGCAGGACCTGGCTGGCGAACACGGGCGCCGCGCTGCTGCTGGGCGGCCTGGCCGCCGGCAGCCAGGCCCAGACGGCGCCGCGCGCGCCTGCGCCAGGGGCGCGCACCGTGGTCCTCGGCCAATCGGTGCCCCTGACCGGCGCGGCCAGCGAGATCGGACTGGCCTTCGCGGCCGGCGCGCGGCTCTACGCGACCGAATTCAACGACAGCAACGCCGCCAGCGGGATCCAGCTGAAGCTGGTGCAGCTGGACGATGGCTACGACGCGACCCGCGCCGCGGCCAACGCCCGCACGCTGCTCGACGCGAACAAGGCCGACATGCTGTTCGGCTTCGTCGGCACCGCCAGCAGCGACGCCGGGGCGGCGGTCGCGGCCAAGCAGGGCAGCGTCCTGTTCGCGCCCTTCGCGGCGGCCGACAACCTGCGCGGCACCGCGCATCCCAACGTGTTCCACGTCCGGCCCAGCATGGCGGACGAGGCCTACAAGATCGTGCGCCAGTGCGAAACGGTCGGCCAGACCCGCATCGCGCTGATCGGCGACGACGACGCCATGGGCCGGGCCGGCTTGGCGGCGGTGCAGCAGGCGATGTCCGATCTGAAGCTGGCGCCGCTGGTGGCGAGCGCCCTGGTGCCGGCCAGCGGCGACAAGCTCGAATCGGCGCTGGCCGCGGTCCAGAAGCAGTCGCCGCAGGCCATCGTGCTGGTGTCGCTCTCGAGCACCACCGCCGACGTGATCCGGCGGCTGCGCAAGACCGGCTACGCCGGCAGCTTCACGGCGTTCTCGATCGTCGGCATCGATCCGCTCTACGCGGAACTGGGCAAGGACATCGGCGGGATCGTGATTTCGCAGGTCGTGCCTTCGCCGCGCCCGTCGGCGATCCCGATCGTCAAGGAATACCTGGCGGCGATCGAGAACTCGGACCAGGCGCCTTCGTACGAGGGCCTCGAGGGCTTCATCGCCACCAAGGCCGCGGCCGAGGCCGTGCGCCGCGCCGGCAAGGCCTACACCCCCGCCACCCTGCAGCGCGCGATGGCCGGCATGACGGACTACGACGTCGGCGGCTTCCGCATCAACCTGCGCCCCGGCCTGCGCGACCCCGGGCGCAGCATCGACCTGATCAGCATCACCAAGGAGGGCCGGATCCTGCGCTGAGCGGGTGGCGTTGTGCGGCGGCGACGCCGGCGCGGGGTTTGCGCCGCGATGGACGATTAAGTCACGCCGTCGTCGACTTCGGCGGTCGCCCAGTGGGTACCTTTTATTACAGTCGTTCGATCGCACCCGTCCTGCCATCGAATGAACTTCCACTCCTCCTTCCCTCTCCGAGCGACCCTGGTCACCGCCGCGGCAGCGGCATTGGCCGCATGCGGCGGAGGCGGCGGCGGCGGCGCGTGGCCGGTGGCGACGACGGCCGTCGCGGCACCCGCGGCGGCGCAGGCTGTCGCTGCGCCGGCCCCGGCGCTCTCGATCGAAGCGGCTCCGGCACCCGCGCCCGCTCCCGACCCGACGACGCCCAAGACCTGGAAGGACGCCGACTGCACGCAGAGCGCCGCCACGCTGCCGGCCTGCACCACCGACTTCTCGGACAACCAGGCCTCGGTCGCGATCGCCGACGACCATGGCCTGAAGGTGATCGAGATGCAGACCACCGCCCATCCGCTGGCCAGCGTGCCCAGCAAGAACAACGCGGTCACCGGCAACAAGTCGGTCTACGGGATCAACCTGCTCCATGGGGTCAAGCTGTCGGAGTTCCCCGGCATCCGCTTCGCGATGAAGCTCAACACCGGCGACACCACGCTGCCGCAGGACGTCTACGTGACCTACACCGTGAGCCTGCAGTGCGACGGCAACGACTGGCTGAACCTGGTCACGACCGCCACCGACATGGGGCCTTCGACCACCGACGCGGACGGCTACACCAGCTACGGCGCCACGCCGGCCGACGTGAAGTGGGCCCGGTCCGGCAGCAAGCCCTTCCCGGCCACCGGCCTGCCGGTGCTGCTGAACGCCGCGATCAACTCCACCGGCGGCCCGCTGAGCCTCGATGCCCTGATCGCCGCCTATCCCAAGGCCTGCATCTACAACTTCCAGAACCCGACCGCCGGCGGCATCACGCCGACACCCGCGGTGGACTTCAACCTGGGCGACTCGCGAACCGTCACCGACAAGAAGGCCTGGATCCGGCGCATCGCGTTCGGCGACAAGATCGTGTTCTGACGCGCTATCCCGTGTGGCCCATCTGCTGCAGCGCCGCAGGCGACAGCAGGTCGATGCGGCCATAGCCCAGCGCGATCACGCCTTCGCTCGCCAGCGCGTTGAGTTCCTTCGACAAGGTCTGGCGCGTCACGCCCAGCATCATCGCCAGCGCTTCCTGCGGCAACGCCACCGAGACCCTCGGCTCGGGCGACTGGGTCGCGTCGCCGCGCGCCAGCGCCAGCAGGCGGCGGGCCACCCGGGCGCGCAGCCCGCGCAGCGTGGCGTCTTCCATCAGGCCGTAGAGCCCGCGCACCCGGGCCGCGAGCAAGGCCGCGATCGCCCGCCCGAAGGGCGCGCCCTGCATCTGCTGCGCGAAGGCCTGGTGCGGCACCACCAGCAGGTCGAGCGCGCTGAGGGCCGTGGCGTCGTGGGTGCGCGGCGAGCCGTCGATCAGGCTGATCTCGCCGAACCAGTTGCCGGGTTCGAGCACGGCCAGGATGGCCTCGCGGCCATCGTGGCGCAGGGTCGAGATCTTGATCATGCCGGCCGCCAGGCCATAGAAGCCGCCGCCGGCCGCATGCACCGGATCGCCCTGTCGGAACACCATCGCGCCGCGCCGCAGATGGATCAGTTCGGCCGCCGCGAGCAGGGCTTCGCGCTGCGCGCGCGGCATCGACGCGAACCAGGGATTGGCCTCCATCGAGGCGCGGTGGGCGGCGGACAGCGGGCGCCCGGCAGGCAGCGGCATGGAAGTTCGGACGGGTCCGGGGGTTTACCAGAGCGCTCCATTGTCAAATTCTTGACAGTTGGCCGTCAAGTGCGGGTCTACAGTGGGCTGCAAACCCACGGAGACACACGATGAATGCAAGAGCCAATTTCGTCCGCATGCAAGACAGCACGCAGCAGGACTGGCAACTGATCGGCGGCGAATTCATGCAGTTCGCGCAGGGCCTGCCGGCGCGCGTGATCAAGCACCTGCAGATCCTCGAAGGCGACTACGGCGGCTTCCCGATCGACCGCTACAGCCATTCGCTGCAGACCGCCACCCGCGCACTGCGCGACGGCCGCGACGAGGAATACGTGGTCTGCGCCCTGCTGCACGACATCGGCGACACGCTCGGCACCATGAACCACCCGGACATCGCGGCGGCGATCCTCAAGCCCTTCGTGAGCGAGGAGAACCACTGGATGGTGGCGCACCACGGCATCTTCCAGGGCCACTACTTCTTCCATCACATCGGCCTCGACCGCGACCTGCGCGAGAACTTCCGCAGCCATCCCTGCTTCGAGCGCACCGCCGAGTTCTGCGAGCTCTACGACAACCCGGCCTTCGACCCCAAGGCCGAGACCTTGCCGATCGGCGAGTTCGAGCCCATGCTCAGGCGCGTGATGGCCCAGCCGAAGCAGAGCATCTACAAGGCCGCGAAAGCGCCGGCCCAGACCCACGCCGCCTGAGGCGGCCCTACGAGGAGAACCCCATGAACGCCACCACCCCCACCGAAATCCAGAAACTCGTCAGCGCCGAAGAATGGCAGCTGCGCGTCGACCTCGCCGCCTGCTACCGCCTGGTCGCGCTGTACGGCTGGAGCGACCTCGTCTTCACGCACATCAGCGCCCGCGTGCCCGGGCCGGAGCACCATTTCCTGATCAACCCCTACGGCCTGATGTTCGACGAGATCACGGCCTCCAGCCTCATCAAGGTCGACCAGAACTGCAACAAGGTGATCGATTCGCCCTACCCCGTGAACCCGGCCGGCTTCGTGATCCACAGCGCGGTCCACGCGGCGCGCGAGGACGTGCAGTGCGTGCTGCACACCCACACCCGCGCCGGCATCGCGGTCAGCGCGCAGAAGAACGGCGTGCTGCCGATCAGCCAGCAGTCGACCTTCGTGCTGGCCTCGCTGGCCTACCACGACTACGAGGGCGTGGCCTTCCGCGACGACGAGAAGCCGCGGCTGCAGGCCGACATGGGCGACGCCAACTTCCTGATGCTGCGCAACCACGGCCTGCTGACCGTCGGCAAGACCGTGGCCGATGCCTTCCTGAGCATGTACACCTTCGAGAACACCTGCCAGATCCAGATCGCGGCGCAAGCCGGCGGCGGCGAACTGACCCAGGTCGACCCGCGCATCGTCGACGGCGTCGGCCACGCCATGAAGGTGCAGACGGGCGGCATGGGCGGGGCCTTCGTCTGGCCCTCGCTGATCCGCAAGCTGGACCGGACCGACCGCAGCTACCGGGACTAGCCTCGCACGCGGCCCCGGTCAGGCCGGGGTCGGGTGCATGCCCGAGGCTCTGGGCGAGCGCTCGCGCCACCACAGGACGAAGCCGCAGACGAACACCACCGCCTGGGTGCCGATCAGCAGCGCGAAGCCGGCGAAGAAGCCGTGGGCCGCGCCGCCCGACGCGCCGGGGCCGGCCGACACCGCGCTGATCACGCCGCCCATCAGCGCCGGCATGAAGCCGGCGACCAGGCTGCCGGTGCCGTTGACGACGCCGAAGGCGCTGGCCACGTGCTCGGGACGGGCGCAGTACTGCACCGTGCTCGGGATCGCCGGGCTTTGCAGCCCCCAGCAGAAGTTGGCCGCGATCAGGCAGTAGGCCGCCGCATAAGGGTCGTGCACGTTGATCGCCAGCAGCACCGACAGCGCCACGCCCGCGCTCGCCGCCATGAAGATGAAGGGCACGCGCTGGCGCTCGATGCGGTCGATCAGCACCCCGCCCAGCAGCACCGCGAGCACGGTGGCGTACTGCGGCAGCGAGGCCAGCCAGCCCATCTCGCGCAGCGAGAAGCCGCGCACTTCCTTCAGATAGGCCGGCAGCCAGTTGCTGGCCCCCCAGAGGTAGGCCAGCGCGGCCGAGGTCAGCACCGTGACCAGCACCAGGTAGCGCGTGTGGAGTGCCCCCTTCACGATGTCGCCGACCTTGTGCATGGCATCGCCGAAGGACTCCGGCTTGGCCATCCCGGCATAGGACTTCGGCATTTTCACGAAGGCCACCACCAGCGGAATGCCGAGCGCGATGTTCAGCACGCCCAGCACATGGAAGGACGTCTGCCAGTCGAAGCTCGCCAGCAGGAAGCCGATCAGCGGGTAGCCTAGCGCGAGGCCGAGCCCGGTGCCCATGTTGACGAAGGAGTTCGGCTTGCCGTTCTCGTGGTCCTCGAAATGCGCCTTGATGTAGGACGAGGCCAGCGAGAACAGCGGCCCCTCGGACACCCCGAGCAGAATCCGCGACGCCAGCAGCATGCCGTAGCCGTCGAACCAGGGCGTGATGAAGGTGACCACGCCCCACACGATCAATCCGAACACCAGGCTCTTGCGGACCCCGAACAGCGCCGCGCAGAACGGCGTCAGGACGAAGGCCGAGACGCCGTAGCCGACCATGAAGGCGGTCGCCAGCAGCCCCTGGCTGACCCGGTCGGACGGCGCGATGCCGATGTGCTGCAGGAACGAGGCATCGGTGATCAGCACCGCGATGTTGATCCGGTCCACGTACGAGATGGCGACGATCACGAACAGCGTGATGACGCCGTACCAGCGCAATGCTCTGGGATGCATGGCAAACGCTCCTGCAGGAAGGGACTAGAAGGCGTGGCGCAACCCGAACTCGGTGCCACGCGAGCCGTGGTCGGGAGAGGTCAGGACGCCACCGAGGGCTTGCGCGGCGCCGTTGCTGTTGGTCAGCCAGGCGGCGGTCGCATAGACGGCACTGCGCTTCGAGAGGTTGTAGACGTAGCCGAGCGCGAACTTGCCCGTGGTCGGGTTGGGCAGGTTGAGCCCCGGCTCGCGCCGGTAGCGCGCATACGAGGCCTTGATCTCGCTGGCGCCGATCGGCAGGATGAAGCCGAGCAGCGCGCCCTTGCCGTCGACCTGGCCGAGGGACTCGGTGTAGTACTCGCCCATCACCCGGAGGTTCATCAGCGAGGCGAAGGTGTAGGACGCGCCGAAGTTCGACACCCGCAGGTCGCCGGTCGCGTACTTGGTGCGGCCGGTCGCGAGCGCGATGTTGACCGGACCGCTGAGGTAGCCGATGCGCACGCCGGCGTAGTCGCCGTCGTCCTCGATCGACAGGGGCAGCGGCCCCGCCAGCACCGCGTTGGAGGCGTTCTCGCCCGTCGCCACCATCACCTGGCCATAGAAGCCGCCCAGCGTGGGCGGCAGGAAGTAGCCGACGCTGTTGGAAGCGCGGGTGCCGGTGGGCGCGGTCAGGCCGCCCAGGCCCGAGAAGTAGATCTGGTTCGCGCCGATGCCGCCGCCGGTGCCGAAGGGATCGAACAGCGCCGTGTTCCAGAAGGTCGGCGTGTAGTCGCGCCCCAGCCGCAGTTCGCCGAACACGCCGGACAGGCTGACGGTCGAGCGGCGGCCGTAGATCAGGCCGCCATCGCCGACGTTGCCGTTGCGCTGGTTGTTGGTGTTGCTGCCGAAGCTGGTGCCGGTGTCGTTCTGCAGGCCCGACTCGAGCCAGAAGCTCGCCGCCAGGCCGCCGCCGAGGTCTTCGGTGCCGCGGAAGCCGAGCCGGCTGAAGGTGTTGGCGCTGTTGCTGAGCTGCCATTTGCTCGACGACGCGGGGCCGGAGCCGGTGGTGTAGGTGACGGCGGCATCGAGCACGCCGAACAGGGTCACGCTGGATTGCGCGTGGGCCCAGGCCACGGCGGTGCATGCGGCCATGGCCACAACGGTTCTCTTCATGTGTCTCCCTCGGGGATTGAAATTCTTCTCTTGCCTGCCTAGATGTCGAGCACCAGCGGGCCGCGCTTGCAGCCGGAGACGCAGATCATCATGGTCTTGTTCGACGCCCGCTCCAGCTTGGTCAGGATGCCGTCGTGGTGGTCGACTTCGCCATCGAGCACCTTGGTTTCGCAGGCGCCGCAGACGCCTTCCTTGCAGCTGTGGTCGGGGTTGAGGCCGGCATCGATCAGGCTGTCGAGGATCGACTTGCCGGGCGGCACCTCGACCGTCTTGCCGCTTTTCGCGCACTCGACCACGTAGCTCTGGGTGGCGCTCGGCGCCTCGACGTGCACGGCCGCGAAGCGTTCGATGTGGGCGTTCGCAAGCCCGAGCTGCTCGCAGGTCTTCTCGAAGTTGTCGAGCATCGGCGTCGGGCCGCAGCAGTAGTAGTGGCTGTCGGCGCCCTTGCCGCCCAGCAGCGCGGCGAGGTCGGGCGGACCGCCCTGCTCTTCGTCGAAATGCCAGGTGAGCGCAATCGCCTTCTCGGCCGCCAGCGCGGCGATCGCTTCGCCGAAGGCCGACTCCTTGCGCGAGCGCGCGCAATAGATCAGCTCGGCCGGCTGGCCGATCGCGGCCAGCCGCTGCAGCATGCACCAGATCGGCGTCACGCCGATGCCGCCGGCCACCAGCACCGAGCGCCCGGCGCCCTCTTCCAGCTTGAAGTTGTTGCGCGGATGCGAGATCGCGAGCGTCATGCCCACGCGCAGTTGCTGGTGCACGTAGCGCGAGCCGCCGCGGCTCTTGCGATCGTTCAGCACGCCGACCACGTAGCGCTGGCGGTCGGTCGAGGGGTTGCACAGCGAATAGCTGCGCACCAGCCCGTTGGGCAGGTGCAGGTCGATGTGGGAGCCGGCCTCGAAGGCGGGGAAGTCCACCTCGGGCGAAGCCGGACGGAACTCGACGCTGACGATGCCGTCGGCTTCGTAGCGCATCGTGTGCACCAGGGCGTTCAGCGTGGGGGAAGACATGGGGAAACCTCGACGATGGGTTTGTCAGTGGGCCGCGCGCCTCGACGTCGCAGCCCGTGCGTTCATCAGGCGCTCGTGCCTTCGAGCTGCTGCTGGGCCAGGCCGCGCAGGTGGCGGCGCAGGCGCACGATGCCGAGGTCGTGCTGGTAGAGCTGCTCGTGCTGGTTGGCGTCGGGCTCCATGTTCTCGATCAGGACGCGGTCCTGTTCGAGCACGTGCCAGTGGCGCGCCTCGAGGCGGTTCTTGTAGAGGAAGCGCCAGGTGTCGCGCTCCCAGCCCTTGGCCAGCTTGCGCACGCGCCAGTGGAAGGCGCACGACAGCGTGGGCGAGATCGGCGTGTAGCTGCCGACGATGATGAAGTTGCCGCCGGGGCCGCCGGTCTTCGGGTACGGGATCTCCAGGCGCATCCAGTGCAGGCCGGTGTCGGCCCACTCGGTCCAGTCGAAGTTGACGTTGCGCTGGCCTTCCTTCTCGAACACGAAGCCGGTGTCGGTCGCGCGGATGCCGAACTTGGCGGTCGAATCGCCCTCGGCCATCGAATGCGACTGCTTGTGCAGGTAGGTGCCGTGCATCGGGTCCATCACGTTGTCGAGCACGTAGCGGTAGTCGCCCTTCCACTCGGCATAGCAAAGGAAGCTCGAGTACTCGTCGTCGTCGGTCAGCTGCTCGGGCAGCACCAGCGGCGGCGGCGTCGCCACCGACTCCTTCGCGTTGTAGAGCCAGACCGCGCCGGCGCGCTCCTCGACATGGAAGAAGCGCGTGGCCTGCGAGCCCTCGAGCTTGCAGCCGGGGCTGCCGGGCACGCGCACGGCGACGCCGTCGCAGCGCACCTCGACGCCGTGGTACGGGCACGAGAGCCGGTCGCCGAGGATCACGCCCTGCGACAGCGGCGCGCCGCGGTGCGGGCAGCGGTCTTCGAGCGCATGCAGCTTGCCGCCGTGGTCGCGCCAGAGGGCGAACTTGCGGCCCAGCCGGCGCAGCGAGACGGGCGATTCCTTGATGAAGCCGGTGGGGCAGATCGGATACCAGAGATCCTTCAAGCCGATCTCGAGCAGCTGGTCGACGGGGTCTTCGCGGGAGGGGGTCATGGTGGGGTTCCTCTTGAGGGGAAAAGAAGCGTCGCGGCGCTCAGGCGCCGAGCGCGGCCATCTCTTCGCGGTAGATGGCCTCGGTCCAGGCCTTGCCGCTCGGGCTCGCGAGACCGCTGTCGTTGAGGCGCTCGACGAGGCCGGCGAGGTCGTGCACACCGGCAGCGAAGGCGCGCTCGATCACGTCGCCGAGCAGGTCCTCGTAGGTGGTGGGGGTGCGCTGGCGCGCCTGGTGGGGATCGAGGTAACGGTCGGTCATGGTTCGCTCCATCGGAAGAAGAGGTTGGTGGGTGGCCATGGGAGGCCTGTGCCTAGGCCGCTTGCGCCGCCACGGGCACCGCCCAGGCGTCGTAGCCGTAGACCCAGTCGGCGTTGCCGCCCTCGCGCAGCCAGTTGTTGCCGCGCGAACCGAGCTGCACCTGGCTGGCGCGCTCGATGCGGGCCAGCTCGTAGCGCTTCAGCGCGGCCGCGGCGTCGCGCATCGACACGCCTTCGAGGTGGCGGGCCAGCACCACGGCATCCTCGATCGCCATGCCGGCGCCCTGCGCCATGAAAGGCAGCATCGGGTGGGCCGCGTCGCCCAGCAGCGCCATCCGGCCCTGGGCCCAGGCGGGCATCGGATCGCGCTCGTAGAGAGCGGTCTTGAGCACCGTGTCGCAGGCATCGAGCAGCGCGCGGGCGTCCGGGTGGTAGGCCACGTACTGCTCGCGAAGTTCGTCGACACTGCCGGGTGCGGTCCACGACTCGAGATGCCAGGTGTCCTGCGGCGTGGTGGCGAAGATGAAGATGTCGCGCCCGCGGTTCAGTGGAAAGGTGACGATCTGGCTCTGCGGATTCGGCCCCCACCACTTGGTGAAGGCGCCGAGGTTCGGCACGCCGGCGACGCGCTCGGCCGGGACCACCGCGCGGTAGGCCACGATGCCCGTGAAGCGCGGGCTCTCGGCGCCGAACATCGCGGTGCGCACCGCCGAATGGATGCCGTCGGCGCCGATCAGCATGCCGACGCGCGCGCTGCTGCCGTCCTCGAAGCGCAGGTCGACGCCTTCGGCGTCCGGCGTGATCGACTGCGCCCGCTTGCCGAGCGCCACGCGTTCGGCCGGAAACATGTCGGCCAGCGCGGCCAGCAGGTCGGCGCGGTGGATCGTGAGCTGCGGCGCGCCGTACCTGGCTTCGGCCGAATCGGCCATCTCGAGACGCGAGGTTTCCTCGCCGCTGTCGTAGGTGCGGCTGATGCGGTGGCTGGGCCGCGCGGCAGTCACGCGGGCCGCCTCGCCGACGCCCAGGCCGTCGAGGGCGCGCACCGCATTGGGCGTCAGGTTGATGTCGGCGCCGACGCGGGCGAACTGCTTCGCCTGCTCGAACACGACCACGTCGTGGCCGGCGCGCTGCAGCGCGATGCCGGCGACCAGGCCGCCGATGCCGGCACCGACGATGCCGATGGTGGATTCATTGCATTGCATGGGAGTCTCCTGGCGTTCTGGCTATTCGGCGACGATGTTCCGGGCCTTGATGATCTTGGCCCAGACGGCGGTTTCGTCGCGGATCGCGGCGGCGAACTCGCCCGGCTTCATCGACGCATCGGTCATGCCCTGCGCCATCAGGCGCTCGCGCACGGCGGGCGCGGCGAGGATCTCGGCGGCGTCCTTGGCGAGCTGCGCGGCGACGGCAGGCGAGGTCCCGGCCGGCGCGAGCAGGCCGTACCAGGAAGTCACGTTGACGCCCTGGATGCCCTGCTCGGCCAAGGTCGGGATCTCGGGCGCGACCGGGCTGCGCTTGGCTTCGGTGACGCCGAGCGCCACCAGCTTGCCGCTCTTGATGAAGGGCAGCGTCGCCGGCAGGTTGCTGAACATCAGCGGCACCACGCCGCCGAGCACGTCGTTGAGCGCCGGCGCCGTGCCCTTGTAGGGCACATGCAGCAGGTCGACCGCCGCCTGCTGCTTGAACAGCTCGCCCGCCAGGTGCAGGCCGCTGCCGACGCCGGGCGATGCATAGGACAGGGTGCCGGGCTTGGCCTTGGCCTGGGCCACGACTTCCTTCGCGTTCTTGAAGCCCGAGGCCGGCGTCGCCACCAGCACGTTGGGGGCGGTCGCGAGCATGGTGACCGGCACGAAATCCTTCTCGATGTTGAACGGGAAGTTCGGCATCAGGGTCGGGTTGATCGTGAGATTGCCGGCTGGCACCACCAGCAGCGTGTGGCCGTCGCCCTTGGCGCGCTTGACCTTGTCGATGCCGATGTTGCCGGCGGCGCCCGCGGCGTTCTCGACCACGGCCGGCTGGCCATAGCGCTTCGCCAGCCCTTCGGAGAGGACGCGCGCCAGCGTGTCGACCGGCCCGCCGGGCGGGAACGGCGAGACGATCGTGAAGCGGTCGCCCGCGAGCTGCTTCTGGGCCTCGTTCTGCGCCTGCACGGCCGTGGTGGCCGCCAGCGCCAGCACGGCGACGCCGAGCAGTCGGGAAAGGGGGATGCGTCGTGTCATTGGCATTGCACTCATTTCTTTTCGGTCAGGAAGGCGCCCTTCGGGCCTTCGGCATTTTTCTGGCGGCGCGTGTGGCCGTCGAGGCCACCGTCGACCGCCCATTCGGCGAACACCGTCGGGCCGGGCTCGAACTCGCGCGGCTGCCACTCGGCCGTCAGCTGGTCTTCGTCGGCGTAGTACTCGATCAGGCCGCCGGCCGGGTTCTTGAAGTACCAGAAGTAGGCCGAGGACACCGGATGGCGGCCCGGGCCGAGCTGCGTCTCCCAGCCCTTGCGCGAGAAGTGCAGCCCGCCGCCGAACACCTCGTGGATGTCGCGCACGGTGAAGGCCACGTGGTTCAGTCCGCGCTTGCCCGACGGCAGTTGCAGCAGGAACAGGTCGTGGTGGCCGCCTTCGGCCGCGCAGCGCATGAAGGCGCCGCGGTTCGGGTAGCTGTCGGAGGCGACGAAGCCGAAGCGGTCGCTGTAGAAGGCGCCGGTGGTCTTCACGTCGCTGACGAAGAACACCACGTGGCCGACCTCGATCGGCGTCGCGCGTTCGTACACCGGCGCGGCCTGGTTGATGCGCGGCTTGGCGTTCCAGGTGTTCATGGCACCGCAGTCGACCTCGACCGCATGCTTGCGGCTGACCTGCAGCCGCACGGCGAGGCCGTTCGGGTCGATGCAGCCGATCCGGCGGGCGCCATCGACTTCGCCTTCGACATAGCCAGGGTCCTGGGCGATCGCTACCGCGTAGCGAGCGAGGTCGGCCTCGTTCTCGACGCCCCAGACCACTTCGCGCAGGGTCGGGCCTTCTTCCATGCCGGGCGGCAGGCCGGGCTTGTCCAACGCCGCGACCACCACCTTGCAGCCGTTGAGGCATTCGAAGACGAGTTGGTCGGCGGCCTCCGACTTGAGCACGAGGCCCCAGTCCTGGAAGAAGCTGCGGCAGACCGCGAGGTCCTCGGCCGCATAGGTGATCTGGTCGATGCCCAGTACGCTCATGATGGTTGTCCTTTCAGTTGGCCCACGGCAGCGGCTGCGCGTTGGTGCCCCAGTACATGCTCTTCTGCTCCATGTACTGGAAGATGCCCTCGCGTCCCTTCTCGCGGCCCAGGCCGCTGTCGCGCCAGCCGCCGAACGGGGTCGAGACCGAGAACTGCTTGTAGGTGTTGACCCAGACCGTGCCCGCCTGCACCGCGCGCCCGAGCCGCCAGGCGCGCTTGAAGTCGCGGCTCCAGACGCCCGCGGCCAGCGCGTAGACGCTGTCGTTGGCCTGCCGGATCAGCGCTTCCTCGTCGTCGAAAGGCATCGCGACCAGCACCGGGCCGAAGATCTCTTCCTGGCTGATGCGGGCGCTGTTGCTCAGCCCCTCGAGGATCGTCGGCGTGTAGAAGTAGCCGCGGTCGAGGCCGTTGCCGTGCGGGCGCACGCCGCCGGTGCGGATGCGTCCGCCTTCGGACACGCCGAGTTCGACGTAGCGCTCGATGCCCTCGCGGTGCTTCGCCGTGATCAACGGTCCCATCTGGGTGCTCTCGGCCGCCGGGTCGCCGACGCGCAGCGCATTGGCGCCCTCGGCCAGCCGGGTCAGGAATTCGTCGTAGATCGAACGCGCGACGAACAGGCGCGAGCCCGCGATGCACGATTCGCCCGACGAGCTGAAGATGCCGTAAAGCACGCCGTTGACCGCGTGGTCGAGATCGGCGTCTTCGAGCACCATGGTCGGCGACTTGCCGCCGAGTTCGAGCGAGACCGGCATCATCTTGTCGGCCGCGATGTGCGCGATGTGCTTGCCCGTCGTGGTGCCGCCGGTGAAGGACACGCGCTTGACCAGCGGATGCTTCGTGATGGCGTCGCCGATCACCGAGCCCTTGCCCGGCAGCACGCTGACGATGCCCTTGGGCACGCCGGCCTCTTCGCAGATGCGCGCCAGTTCGAGCGCCATCAGCGGCGTGACCTCGGCCGGCTTGACCACCACCGCATTGCCCGCGGCCAGTGCCGGCGCCAGCTTTTGCGCCTCGCTCGCGATCGGCGAGTTCCAGGGCGTGATCGCCGCCACCACGCCCATCGGCTCGTGCACGCTCATCGTCACGAAGGGGCCGCGCGAGGGCGTGATCGTGTCTTCGAGCGTCTCGAGCGCGGCGGCGAAGAACTGGAAGGTGCCGGCGGCGCTGGCCACCAGGTTGCGCGTTTCGCTGATCGGCTTGCCGTTGTCGAGGCGCTGCTTCTGGGCCAGCGTCTCGCTCTGCTCTCGGATCAGCTGGGCCACGCGGTGCAGCACGCTGGCGCGCTGGTGCGGCAGCATCTGCGCCCAGCCGCTGGTGAGGAAGGCGTGGTGCGCGCGTTCGATGGCCTCGTCGACGTCGGCCAGGCTGGCGGCCCGCAGGCGCGCGATCGGCTCGCCGGTGGCCGGGTACAGGCTCTCGTAGACGTCGCCGCCGCCCAGGCGCCATTCGCCCGCGATGTTGAGGGGAAGCAGTTCGAAAGAAATCATCGGGGTTCCTCGGTTCAGATCGCCAGCGCCGCGACGCGGTTGCGCAGCGCCCGCACGGCGCTGTAGACCGTCAGCGCGGAGGTCTTGGGATTGGCGGCCAGCGGCTTGTTGCGCATCGTGAGTTCGAAGCTCCCGAAGGCGCCGTGGGCCTCGACCACGTGGACGTTGTCGGCCACCGCCGGATCGGCGATCAGGCGCACCAGCGTGCGGTCCAGGCCGAGGCCGGCGAGCGACACGGTGGCCGCCACGTTGGCGTTTTTCGGGTAGAGCGTGGCCGCTTCGCGCGCGCTCCCCTCGAAGATCACGGTCTCGCGCACCAGGGATGCGAGATCGCGGCCCTGCTCGGCCGGCGTGCCCTTCCAGGCCTGCGGCGGCTTGCGGCCGGTGTAGCGCACTTCGTCGAGGCCGCCGATGCGGGCCGCGGCCAGCGCGTCGATGGCGCCGATCGCACCGGCGATCAACTGCACCTGGGTGCCGCCGGCCAGCGCGGCGGCTTCGAGCCGTTCAGCGAAGCCCGGGGCCGAGAGCGCGCCCACCGAGGCCACGACGCAGGGCGTGCCGCGCTGCAGGGCGGGCAGCACATGCGCCTCGATCGCCGCATGGCCCGCGGCCTCGACCACCAGGTCGATGCCGTCGAGCGGGACGGAAGACACGACCTGCGCGCCGGGCGCGAGCCGCTGCGCCACGGCCTGGGCCGCGGCGACCGCATCGGCCGGCACGACGATCGCCCGGATCTCCAGGGCCGCATCGGCCTGCAGCAGCGCGAGCATCGCGCTGCCGATGGCACCGCAGCCGATGAGCGCCATGCGCGTGGGGGTGGACATGCGAAGGGCTCCGCTCACTTGGCCGTGCCGAGCGCAGGGATCTGCGTGATCGTGTTGGTCGGCGGGCCGGCGAAGCTGCTCTTGAAGCCGCCGATGGACAGCATGTCGATCTCGAGCAGGAAGGGACCGTCGGCGGCCAGGGCCTGGTCCAGCCGCGCCGGCAGGTCGTCCAGCTTCTGCACGCGGGCGTGCGGCAGGGCGATCGACTTGCACAGCAGGTCGTAGTCGGGCGTGTGCAGCTCGGCGTAGCACTGGCGGCCGCCGTACTGCGCGTCCTGGATGTTCTTGATGACGCCGTAGCTCTTGTCGTTCATCAGCACGATCACCATCGGCGCCTTCTCCTGCACCATGCAGGCCAGTTCGCCGAGGTTCAGGATGAAGCCGCCGTCGCCGGCCAGGCAGAAGGTCCGCCGGCCCGAGCCGGTCACGGCCGCGCCGATCGCCGCGCCGATCGCCATCGGCATGCCCTGGCCGATGCCGCCGCCAGTGGCGTGCACGCCAGCGCTGGGTTCGAAGATGCGCAGTTCGCGATTGCCCCAGGTGCTGTTGGAGACGGTCACGTCGCGCACCCAGTTGAAGCTGCGTCCGGCCACCGACTGGATCTGGCGCACCAGCTCGGCATACGGGCCGAGGCCGTCGCGCAGGGTCGCGACCGCCTGGTCGTGGGCGGCGCGCAGGTCGAGCAGCAGCTGGGGATCGGCCTTGTACCCGGCCGCTTCGAGGCGATCGGCCAGGCCTTCGAGCGCCAGCGCGGAATCGCCGCAGACGAAGGCCTCGCTGGCGTAGCAGCGCCCTTCGGCGGCGGCATCGGCGTCGATGCGGTAGAGCGGGCGCGGCAGCTTCAGCTCGTACTTCAGCGTTTCGTTGCCGCGCAGGCGCGAGCCGACCACCAGCATCGCGTCGCAGCTCTGGTAGAGGGCCTCGACCGGCTTCTGGATGTTGTAGGCGCCGAGCGAGCCGGCATCGTCCTCGGGCACCGTGCCGCGGCCCTGGGTGGTGGTGACCACGCCGAAGCCGAGCTTCTGCAGGCGTTGGATCGCGGCCCGCGCGTGGCGGGCACCGCCGCCGACCCACAGCAGCGGCCGCTTGGCCTTGGCGAGGCTCGCGGCCAGTGCGTCGAGGCCGGCCTCCGACGGCACGGCGGCCTCGATGGCCAGCGGCGACAGGTCGGCCGGCATCTGGGTGAGCGCGGACTGGATGTCGATCGGGATCTCGACGCTGACCGGGCCGGTGGGGGCCGTCATCGCGACCTGCACCGCGCGCTTGAGGGTGCCGAGCACGGTCTCGACGCTGCGCACGCGGAAGGCCGCCTTGGAGATGGCCTTGAGCATCGTGAGCTGGTCGGGCGCCTCGTGGATGTAGGACATGCCGCGGTCGATGTACGGCGTCTCGATCTGGCCGGTGATGTGCAGCAGCGGTGCGCCGGCGGTCAGGGCCTCGACCATGCTGCCGGCGATGTTGCCGGCGGCCGGGCCGGTGCTGGTGATGCACACGCCCAGGCTGGCCGTGGAGCGCGCATAGGCATCGGCCATGTTGCCCGCGCCCGCTTCGCCCCGCGCCGAGATGAAGCGGATCGCGCCGCGCTGCGCGAAGGCATCGAGGATCGGCATGTTGTGGATCGAGATGACGCCGAATGCCGCCTTGACGCCGCATTGCTCGAGAAAGGCGGCGACGACGGCGCCGACCGTGACGGTGGGGTTGGGGTTATGCATGGCGGGAATGGCCTCCGGAAATGTCGATGTGGCTGCCCGTCGTATAGGACGCGAGCGGTGAAGCGAGAAAGAGGATCGCGCGCGCGGCTTCGATCGGAAGCCCCAGGCGACCCAGCGGGATGTGCTTGTCGTGGGCGAGCTGGCCGCTCCAGGCGGCCCAGTCGAGTTCGGTCTGCGCCCGGGCCTCGAAGCGGCGGCGCCACTGGCCCGACTCGACCAGGCCGATCAGGATGCCGTTGACGCGCACGCCCTGGGGCGCGAACTCGGTCGCCATCGAGCGCACCAGGCTCTGCAGGCCGGCCCGCGCGGCCGAGGTCGCGACCATGTGCGGCTCGGGCTGGCGCGCCAGCAGCGAGTTGGCACAGACGATCGCGGCATCGCCCAGGGCGGCGCGCTGCGCCACCAGCTGCGGCAGGAAGGCACGGGTCGGATGGATGACCGAGAAGAACTTCAGGTGCAGCTCGTCGCTCCAGGCCTGGTCGTCGGTGTCGGCGAAGGTGGAGACGCGGCCCTGCCCGGCGTTGTTGATCAGCATCGACGCCGGGCCCAGCGCGGCTGCGCTGTCGGCGGCGAAGCGCTGCACCGACGCCGCGTCGAGCACGTCACAGGTGCGGGCGAAGAGGCGCGCTTCGGGACGCGTGGCGAGCAGGCCGGCCAGCGCGCGGTCGAGCCGCCCGGCATCGCGGCCGCACAGCGCCACGGCGGCGCCGCTGTCGAGCAGCAGCTCGACGGTTGCGAGGCCGATGCCGGAGGAACCGCCCGTGACCACGGCCACGCGGCCCGCCAGCGCATCGGCGGCGAACAGGTTGGGGGAGAGTCGGGGTGTCGTCATGGTCGTCGACTCAGGCTGCGAGGTCGCCGCCGCGCAGCGGAATCACCTGGCCCTTGGCGGCCGGCGCGTAGTTGAGCAGGCCGGCGATCTCGTCGGCGGTCTGGCGCACGCGCTGCACCATCTCGTCCATGCGGCTTTCCTCGATGTGGCCCGAGGTGATGGTGGCACCCAGCGCCGCCACGATGTGGCCGCTGTGGTCGCGCACCGGCGCGGCGATGGTCGAGATGTTGGATTCGAAGAAGCCCTCGCCCAGCACGTAGCCGCGCTGGCGGTCGGCCTGCACCATGTCGAACAGCTGGTCGACCGAGACCGGGGTGCGCGGCGAGAAGGACTCGAGCTTGTCTTCCGGATAGAGCGCGCGCAGCTGCACCAGCGTCAGGTCCTCGAGCAGGATGCGGCCCAGCACGGTGGCGTGCGCCGGCAGCCGCGTACCGACCGTGACCGAGCTGGCGAAAGGCGTGGGCGGCGCGACCTTGGCGACGTAGACGATCGAGCGGCCGTCGCGCACCACCAGGTTGCAGGGCGTGCGCAGTTCGTCGCACAGGCGCTGCAGCAGCGGCGTGCCGAGCTGGGTCAGTTCGAGCGAGGCCAGGTATTCGAAGCCGAGCCGCAGCACGGCCAGGCCGAGCCGGTAGTCGCGGCCGCCTTCGGCGCGCTCGAGGAAGCCCATGTTCTCGAGCGTGGTCAGGAGCCGGAACACGGTCGAGCGCGGCAGGTCGAAGCGGCGCGCGAGTTCGGGCGCCGACAGCGAGCGGTGCTCGCGGCTGAACTCGCACAGCAGGCGCAGGCCGCGCTCCAGCGCCGGCACGTTGTAGCGGTCCGCGCCCTCTTCGATCGATTCGATGTCGTTGGTTGCCATGGTGTCTCTTTGTTGGATCTGGGATCGGTCAGGCGGCGAGCGCGTCGCGCAGCAGGGCCGCCACGGCTTCCGGCCGCTCGACGTAGCTGGCATGCCCGGCGTCGGCGATCAGCTCGAGCACAACGCCGCACCGGCGGGCCGCCTCGGCGCAGCCGGCCGGCGGCGTGACGACGTCGAGCGCGCCGCAGGCCACCCGCACCGGCATGGCGGGCGGCAGGTCGGCCAGCAGGTCGCCGCCGCACAGCAGTTCGATCGCCTGCCGCAAGCCGCCCTCGTTCAGGCGCGCCATGTTCCAGCGCACCCATTGCCGGGCCTGTTCGCCGGCGCCGGCCGACAGCAGCCGGGTGTCGGCGCGCGCCGCCATGCCGGCGATGCCGGCCCCGGACAGGGCTTCGGTGCGCTGCGCATGCACGCGGCGGCGCTCGTCAGCGCGTTCGGGCGCGCCGTAGCCGGCGGCCGGGCTGATCAGCACCAGCCGGGCGATCCGCGCGGCCAGCGCCGAGCCCGGCCGCGCCGCCGACGCCGCGGTCAGGGCGCCGAGCGAATGGCCGACCAGCGTGCAGCGGTCGATGTCGAGTGCGTCGAGCATCGCGCCCAGCCGCTCGGCATAGTCGGCGGCCCTGGGCAGCGCGGGCGCCAGCGGCGTCGAGGCGCCGTAGCCGGGTGCATCCCAGGCCAGCACGCGGGCCTGCGGCGCCAGCAGCAGGGCCGTGTCGAGCCAGGAGGCGGCGCCCGAGCCGATGCCGTGCAGGCAGACCAGCGCCGGCCCGCTGCCGCATTCGCGCACCGACATCCGGCCGCCGTCGCGCAGCGCCACGGCGCGCGCGGGGAAGCACGCATCGAGGCGCGCCAGTTCGGCGGGCGGCGGGGTCGCGGCGGGGTTCATGGCGGCGGTGCTCACGGGCGGGTGCTCGATGCCGGAGGTCAGCGCTTGATCTTGGCCAGCGGATGGTCCGCCGGGTAGGTCGGCGTCACCGGCTTCTTGGCGCCGAGCATCACGCACATCAGCGCGTCTTCGTCGCCGATGTTGATCTCTTCGCGGTAGACACCCGGCGGCACCGAGATCAGGTCGCGGTCGGTCATGATGGTCTCGAAGCGCTCGCCGTCCTTCTCGATGACGACCTTGAGCTTGCCGCGGATCAGGAAGAAGACTTCCTCCACGTCGGTGTGCAGGTGCGGCGGGCCTTCGTGGCCGGCCGGGATCACCATGGTCGAGAAGGTGAAGCTCTCGGCCGGCACGGTGTTCACGTCCTTGGCGACGCCGGTGCCGCCGGTGCCCACGTAGCGCATCTGGGCGCGGCGGAACTTGGGATCGAAGTCGGCCTGGAACTTGAGCGCGTCCCAGTCGTACTTGCGGGTGGCATAGCGCGCGATGCGCGTTTCCATCCACTGCTGGAGGCTGCTGCCTTCGGGCTGCGCCAGGGTGTCGGCGGCGCCGTCGATCTTCTGTTGTTCGGACAAATCGCTCATCGGGTTTACTCCTTGGTCGAAAAAATCAGTGCATCACGAAGCCGCCGTTGACGGCGAGCAGCTGGCCGGTCACGAAGCGCGACAGGCCGGAGAGGGCAAAGAGCATCGCGCCGCAGACGTCGGCAGCCTGCTGCTCGCGCGGGATCGCGCGGCCTTCGAGGTATTTCTGGTGGCGCGCCATCGGCACGTATTCGGTGGCCTCGACCAGGGTCAGGCCGGGCGCCACGGCGTTGACCGTGATGCCCTCGCCGCCCCACTCGCGCGCCAGCGAGCGCGTCATCGAGACCACGGCACCCTTGCTCGACGCATAGGCCAGCAGGTTCGGCGCGCCCCACAGCGCGGTGTCCGACGCCAGGTTGACGATCGCGCCGCGGCCGCTCCGGGCCAGCGCCGGCTGGCAGGCGCGGCTCATGAGCCAGGTGCCGCGGACGTTGACGGCCATCACGCGGTCCCACATGTCGATCTCGAGCGCATGGGCGTCGCGGCCGCCGGAGTTGGTGATGGCGGCGTTGTTGACCAGGCCGTCGAGGCCGCCGAGCGCGGCGACGGCCGCTTCGGCGCAGCCGTCGATCGAGGCCAGGTCCGACAGGTCGACCCCCAGCCCATGGGCGGTGAAGCCGGCCGCGCGCAGCGCCTCGGCCTCGGTCTGCACCAGGTCGGACAGGATGTCGGCCATCACGACGGCGCCGCCGGCGGCCGCGATGCACTTGGCGAACGCCAGGCCGAGGCCGCGCGCCGCGCCCGTGACCAGCACCTTGCGGCCGGCCAGCAGGTTGGCGGGCAGTTCCGCAAGAAGGGTTTGCAGGCTCTGCTGGTCGGGGGTGCCGCTGGGCTGGGTCATGTCGTGCTCTCGATGCTCAATCGGCCTGGATGCCGAGTTCCTTGATCACGCGGCCGAAGCGTTCGAAGTCGGCGGCGTTGGTCCTGGCCAGGGTCTCGGGCGTGCCGCCCAGCGGCAGGGCGCCGAAGACCGCCATCTTGGCGGCGACATCGGGCATCTTGAGGATTTCGTTGAAATGGCCGTTGAGCGTCTTCACGATCTCGGGCGACAGGCCCTTGGGACCGAAGATGCCGTTCCAGGCCACCACCTCGATGTCCTTGTAGCCCAGCTCCGCCAGGGTCGGCACGTTGGGCGCGAGCGGCGAGCGGGCCCGGTCGGCCACCGCCAGCGGCGTGACCTTGCCGCTCGGCAGGTACGGCGCGATCGGGCCGTAGGTGACCACGGTCAGCGGCACATGGCCGCCGAGCACGTCGTTGATCGCCGGCGCGACGCCCTTGTAGGGCACGTGCTTGATGCTCAGGCCGGCCGACTTGTTGAACATCTCGCCCAGGATGTGCATCGGCGAGCCGCTGCCGGGGCTGGCGTAGGACAGGTCGGGGCTGCGCTGGGCGGCGGCCACCATGTCCTTCAGGTTCTTGGCGCCGCTGCCGGGCCCCGAGACCAGGAACAACGGCATCATCGCGGTCTGGATGATGGGCGTGAAGCCGTTCACCACGTCGTAGCCGGCGCCGGCGCCGGTCTTGAGCACGATCTGGGCGATCGAGAAGGTGCTCGGCGCGACCAGCAGCGTGTAGCCGTCCGCGGGCGCCTTGGCGACGAAGCTGCTGCCGATGACGCCGCTGGCACCGGGGCGGTTGTCCACCACCACCGGCTGGCCGACCCGCGCCGAGAGCTTCTCGGCAAACAGCCGGGCCAGCGCATCGGTGTCGCCACCGGCCGGATAGGCCACGACGAGGGTGATCGGCTTGGTCGGCCAGGCCTGGGCCCAACCGGGGCCGGCGGCGCCGGCGGCTGCGGCGCAGAGCGCGAGCGCCAGCAGTTGGCGGCGGGTGTTCTTGATCATCATGGGAGGCGATTCCTTGGCGGTGGGGAAATGTCGCTCTGTTTCACTAATGAATCACTGATTTAGTAATGAAACGATGGACGAAGAATAGAACGTGAAACCTCGATGAAATATAGGTAAAAACCCTATGTTTCATTGGGAAACATGCGGCGGTAGCACCGCAGCCCTGAGCACGACCTGACCTCTCGGGGCGGGACATACCCCGAGCGCAAGGACGGCTGATCGACAGCTTGGCCTCCTACGATGGACGGACCTTGCGGCCACCGGGCCGCAGATCCGCAGGAGACATCCATGAGCACCGCCACCCTTGCCAACGTCCCTCCGGCGCCGCCGGCCAGCGCCTCCAAGCTCGGCGCCGTGCTGCGCGTCACGAGCGGCAATTTCCTCGAGCAGTTCGACTTCTTCCTGTTCGGCTTCTATGCCACCTACATCTCCAAGGCCTTCTTCCCCGCCAGCAGCGATTTCGCCTCGCTGATGCTCACCTTCGCGGTGTTCGGCGCCGGCTTCCTGATGCGGCCGCTGGGCGCCATCGTGCTGGGCGCCTACATCGACGAGGTCGGCCGGCGCAAGGGCCTGATCGTCACGCTGGCGATCATGGCCAGCGGCACGGTGCTGATCGCCTTCGTGCCGGGCTACGCGACCATCGGGGTGGTGGCGCCGGTGCTGGTGCTGCTCGGCCGGCTGCTGCAGGGCTTTTCCGCCGGCGCCGAACTCGGCGGCGTCTCGGTCTACCTGTCGGAGATGGCCACGCCCGGCCACAAGGGCTTCTACACCGCCTGGCAGTCGGCCAGCCAGCAGGTCGCGATCGTGCTGGCCGCAGCGCTCGGCTTCGCGCTCAACGAGATGCTGTCGCCGGCCGTGCTGGCCGACTGGGGCTGGCGGATCCCGTTCTTCGTCGGCTGCATGATCATTCCCTGCATCTTCGTGCTGCGCCGCTCGCTGCAGGAGACCGAGGCCTTCCAGGCCCGCAAGCACCATCCGACGACGCGCGAGGTGTTCCAGTCGATGGCGCGCAACTGGCGCGTGGTGCTGTGCGGGATGCTGCTGGTCGCGATGACCACCACCACCTTCTACCTGATCACGGTCTACACGCCGACCTTCGGGCGCACCGTCCTGCACCTGAGCGCGCGCGACAGCCTGGTCGTGACCCTGCTGGTGGCCGTCACCAACTTCATCTGGCTGCCGATCGGCGGCGCCCTGTCCGACCGCATCGGGCGCAAGCCATTGCTGCTGGCGGTCACGCTGCTGGCCTTCTTCACGGCCTACCCGGCAATGCACTGGCTGGCCGCGGCACCCAGCTTCGGCCGCATGCTGGACGTGCTGCTGTGGTTCTCGTTCCTGTTCGGCATGTACAACGGCGCCATGGTGGTGGCCCTTACCGAGGTGATGCCGGTCGAAGTCCGGGTGGTGGGCTTCTCGCTGGCCTACAGCCTGTCGACCGCGGTCTTCGGCGGCTTCACGCCGGCGATCTCCACCTGGCTGATCGAGACCAGCGGCGACAAGGCGGCGCCGGCCTGGTGGCTCAGCGTGGCCGCGGCCTGCGGCCTGACGGCGACGCTGATCCTCTACCGCAAGGGACGGCGGCCCTCGGTGGCCTGACCGGGCCTGCGCTGCGGCAGAATCCGGGGCGATGAGCACTCCCCTCGCCCCGGCCGTGGTCTCGGCCCTCACGCCTTCGGGCGCCTTGCGCGCCTCCATCAACCTCGGCAATCCGATCCTGGCGAACCGGGATCCCGCCAGCGGCGAGCCGGCCGGCGTCTCGATCGACCTGGCGCGCGCCTTCGCGCAGCGGCTGGGCGTGGCGCTGGAGCTGGTCGTCTTCGAAAAGGCCGCGGCCTCGGTCGATGCGGTCCGCGCCGAGCAGGCCGACATCGGCTTCTTCGCCATCGACCCGGCGCGCAGCGAAGGCCTGCGCTTCACGGCGCCCTATGTGCTGATCGAAGGCAGCTACCTGGTGCCGGCGGACTCGGCGCTGCAGGGCAACGACGAGGTCGACCGCGCGGGGCAGCGGATCGCGGTCGGCAGCGGCAGCGCCTACGACCTGTTCCTCACGCGCGAGATCCGGCAGGCGCAGATCGTGCGCGTGCCAGGTGCCCAGGGCGTGATGCAGAGCCTGCGCGCCGGCGAGGTCGACGTGGCGGCCGGCATCCGCCAGGTGCTCGAAGCCGAGGCCGCGCGCGACGCCGGCCTGCGCCTGCTGCCGGGCCGATTCATGGTGATCCAGCAGGCCATGGGGACGCCGGCCTCGCGCGGCGCACCCGCGGCCGCCGCGCTGGCCGATTTCGTCGAGGAGATGAAGGCCGGCGGCTTCGTGGCCGAGGCGCTGGCGCGGCACCGGATCCAGGGCGCCAGCGTGGCGCCGGCCGCCGCGTCCTGAGGCGCGCTACAGCCCCAGCTGCGTCAGCAGTTGCCGCGCCGGCCAGCGTTCGCGCCGGGCCGGCCAGGCCTCCACCAGCTCGACCATCCGCGCATTCAGCGGCGCCTGCATGCCGTGGCTCTGGGCCAGCCGCACCACCTCGCCGCTGAGCACGTCGATCTCGGTGCGCCGGCCCAGCGCCAGGTCGTCCGCCATGCTCGAGCGCGCCTGGGCGTCGATGCGCAGCATGCGCGCCGCGACCAGCCTGAACAGCGGCGTCGGCAGCCGCAGGATCGGCGGAATCCGCGCCGGCGGCACCGCGCCCAGCTGGGCCGGCGTGATGCCGGCGCGCCCGAGCACGGCCAGCGCCTCGTCGATCAGCGCCGCGAAGCAACGCCGGTAGCCGCGCTCCAGCAGTTCCTCGCGCAGCGGCAGGCCCGACAGCGCGTTGACCGGATTGTTGAGATTGAAGAGCAGCTTGCCCCACTGCACCGGCAGCAGGTCGGCATGCAGGTCGATCGGCACCCCGGCCCGTTCGAACACCGCCACCCACGGCCGCAGCGCCGCATCGTCCCGGGCCGCCAGCCGTCCTTCGGTGCCGCGATGGAAGGCCGCGGGCCCGACTTCGGCCACGTTGTAGGGGACCATGGCCGGCAGCACCCGCAGGCCCGGCCCGGCTTCGGCGGCGACGCGCGCGTTGGCCACGCCGTTCTGCAGCGACAGCACGGGCGTGCCGGCCGGCAGCGCCGCGCCGAGTTCGGCCGCGGCTTCGGCGGTGGCGCCGCTCTTGACCGTGAGCAGCACCAGCGCCGGGCGGATATCGGCAGGGACGCGTTCGTAGAGACGCAGCTCGGCTGGCGGCACATGGGTGCGATGGCCTTCGAGGTCGGTCAGCGTGAGGCCCTGCAGCGCCAGGGCACCGAGCACGCGCGGCCGGCCGACGAAGCCGACCCGGACCCCCGACGCCGCCAGGCTGCCGCCGATGAAGGAGCCGATGGTGCCGGCGCCCATCACGAGGATGTCGAGCGCCGCGTCGTCGCCCCCCATGGCTAGAGGCGTTCCGCGACCCAGCCCTGCACCGACTTCAGCGCCGCCGGGACGCCCGTTGCATCGGTGCCGCCGGCCATCGCCATGTCGGCCTTGCCGCCGCCCTTGCCGCCGACCTGCTGGGCGACGAAGTTGACCAGCTCGCCGGCCTTCACGCGGCCCATGGTGTCGGCCGTGACGCCGGCCGCGATCTGGACCTTGCCGCCGTCGACCGCCGCCAGCACGATCGCCGCGGTCTTGAGCTTGTCCTTGAGCTTGTCCATCGTGTCGCGCAAGGTCTTGGCGTCGGCGCCGTCGAGCTTGGCGGCCAGCACCTTGACGCCGTTGACATCGACCGCCTGCGCCAGCAGTTCGTCGCCCTTGGAGGAAGCCAGCTTGCCCTTGAGCGCGCCGACCTCTCGCTCCAGCGCCCTCACCTGCTCCAGCACCTGCGCGAGCCGGCCCTGCAGTTCCGAGGCCGGCGTCTTCAGCGTCGCGGCCGCGCTGTGCACGGTGGCCTCGAGCTGCTGCAGATAGGCCAGCGCGTTGGCGCCGGTGACCGCCTCGATCCGGCGCACGCCGGCGGCCACGCCGCCTTCGCTGGTGATCTTGAAGAGCCCGATGTCGCCGGTGCGCGCCACGTGCGTGCCGCCGCAGAGCTCGCGGCTGCTGCCGATGTCGAGCACCCGCACCGTCTCGCCGTATTTCTCGCCGAACAGCATCATGGCGCCGGTCTTCTGGGCCGACTCCATGTCCATCAGCCGGGCCTGGGTCGCCTGGTTGGCGAGGATCTCGGCATTCACGCGGCGCTCGATCTCGAGGATCTGCGCGGGCGTGACGGCGGCGTTGTGCGCGAAGTCGAAGCGCGTCTTGTCGGCGTCGACCAGCGAGCCCTTCTGCTGCACGTGCTCGCCCAGCACCTCGCGCAGGGCCTTGTGCATCAGGTGGGTGACGCTGTGGTTGCGCATGGTGGCGGCGCGGCGCTCGGTGTCGACGCGGGCCGTGACCGCGTCGCCGACCTTCAGCGTGCCCTGGGTCTGGGTGCCGTGGTGGCCGAACACGTCGGCCTTGATCTTCTGCGTGTCCTCGACGCCGAACTGCAGGCCTTCGGCCGCCAGCGCGCCCTGGTCGCCGACCTGGCCGCCGCTCTCGGCGTAGAACGGCGTGGTGTCGAGCACCACGATGCCCGGCTGGCCTTCGTTCAGCTGCTGCACCGGCGCACCTTCGAAGTACAGCGCGACCACGGTCGCCTTCTCTTCGAGATGCTCGTAGCCCGTGAAGACGTTGCCGGCGCCGCCGTATTCGACGGCGCGTTCCATCTTGAACTTGCCGGCCGCGCGGCCGGCGGCCTTCTGCTTTTCCATCGCGGCATTGAAGCCGGCCTCGTCGACCGCCACGCCGCGCTCGCGGCAGACGTCCGCCGACAGGTCGAGCGGGAAGCCGTAGGTGTCGTGCAGCTTGAAGGCGACCTCGCCCGGCAGCAGCTTGGCACCGTCGGCCAGGGCGGCGTCGAGGATCTCCATGCCGTTGGCCAGGGTCTCGAAGAAGCGCTCCTCCTCGGCCTTCAGGGTGGCGGTGATGCGTTGCTCGTCGGCGCGCAGCTTGGGGTAGGCATCGCCCATCAGGGCCACCAGGTCGGGCACCAGCTTGTGGAAGAAGGGCTTCTTCTGGCCCAGCTTGTAGCCGTGGCGGATGGCGCGGCGCACGATCCGGCGCTGCACGTAGCCGCGGCCTTCGTTCGACGGGATCACGCCGTCGGCCACCAGGAAGGCGGTGGCGCGGATGTGGTCGGCGATCACGCGCAAGCTCTTGTGGCCCAGGTCTTTTTCGCCGGTTTCGCGCGACGCGGCCTTGATGAGGGCGTCGAAGAGATCGATCTCGTAGTTGCTGTGGACGTGCTGCAGGATCGCAGCCAGGCGCTCGAGGCCCATGCCGGTGTCGACGCAGGGCGCCGGCAGCGGCTTGACGCTGCCGTCGGGCTGCATGTCGAACTGCATGAACACGTTGTTCCAGATCTCGATGTAGCGGTCGCCGTCCTCGTCGGGGCTGCCGGGCGGGCCGCCGGCGATCCCGGGGCCGTGGTCGTAGAAGATCTCGCTGCACGGCCCGCAGGGGCCGGTGTCGGCCATCATCCAGAAGTTGTCGGACATGTAGCGGCCGCCCTTGTTGTCGCCGATGCGCACCACGCGCTCGGGCGGCAGGCCGATCTCCTTGGTCCAGATGTCGTAGGCCTCGTCGTCCTCGATGTAGACGGTGGCCCAGAGCTTCTCGGCGGGCAGCCGGTAGACCTCGGTCAGCAGCTCGAACGCCCACTTGAGCGATTCGCGCTTGAAGTAGTCGCCGAAGCTCCAGTTGCCCAGCATCTCGAAGAAGGTGTGGTGGCGCGCGGTGTAACCGACGTTCTCGAGGTCGTTGTGCTTGCCGCCGGCGCGCAGGCAGGCCTGGACCGAGGCGGCGCGCACGTAGGGGCGGCGGTCGCTGCCGAGGAACACGTCCTTGAACTGGACCATGCCGGAGTTCGTGAACATCAGGGTCGGGTCGTTGCCCGGCACCAGCGAACTGGAGGGCACGACGGTGTGGCCCTTGGTCGCGAAGAAATCGAGGAACGACTTGCGGATGTCGGCGACGCTGAAGGTGGGCTGGCTCATCTTGGGTTTTCGCTTGTGCAACGGCGGCCGGATGGGGGCAGCCCCTGCTTCGAACCCACCTGACTGCTTGATCTGCTGGAGCCTGCGATTATAGGTTTCGGGCCTGCCCGCCCGCGCCGGCCCCTTCGAGTATCTCGGCGGCGCGCCGGAATCGGAGCGTCTGCATCGCCCGCTCGAGGGCGCCGAAGCGCTGCTCGCCGAGGTGGGCCCGCAGCGCCGGCGCCAGTTCGTCGAGGCGCGGCAGCGCCAAGGCGCTGCGCGCGCGCAGGGCCTCGATCAGCGCCGCCAGGTCTTCGGGACGCAGCACGGACACCACCGGCTGCGGCGCCGCAGCCGGCGGCGCCGCAGCCTCCTGCAGGCCGGCCGCCCCCCCTGGGCGCGCCCGCTCGACGCAGCGCCGCACCGTGCGCATCAGCACTTCGGCATCGAAGGGCTTGCTGACGAAATCGTTCATGCCCGCCTCGAAGGCCCGGAGGCGCTCGGCCACCAGGGCGCTGGCGGTCAGCGCGATCACCGGCAGCGCGACCAGGCCGAGTTCGCCGCGGATCAGCCGGGTCGCCTCGTTGCCGTCGAGCACCGGCATGTGCACGTCCATCAGCACCACGTCGAAGGCGGCGGGCGCCGAGCGCAGCTTCTCGACCGCCTCGCGGCCGTCACCCGCCAGGCTGACCTCGGCGCCGGCGCGGGCCAGGATGTTCTGGCAGACCAGCAGGTTGACCGGGCTGTCGTCCACCACCAGCACCCGGATGTCCGCCAGGTCGGGCTGCGCGGGCGCGGGCGCCGCCGTGTCGTCGGCGATCTCCAGCGGCAGCACGACCCAGAAGTCGCTGCCCTGCCCCGGCGTGCTCGCGACGCCGATCTCGCCGCCCATCAGTTCGGCCAGCTTCTTGACGATCGACAGCCCCAGCCCGGTGCCCCCGAAGCGGCGCGTGGTGGAGGTGTCGGCCTGCGTGAAGGGCGCGAAGATGCGCTCCAGCACCTGCGCCTCGATGCCGATGCCGGTATCGACCACGGCAAAGCGCAGGCGCAGCTGCCGGCCCTGCCGCTCCTCGAGCGTCACGCACAGGCGCACCGCGCCCTCGGCCGTGAACTTGACGGCATTGCTCATCAGGTTGACGAGGATCTGGCGCAGCCGCACCTGGTCGCCGCGCAGCTGCGCCGGCAGGCCGTCCTCGAGCTCCAGCCGCAGCGCGATGTCCTTGCCGCCGGCATTGACCGAGGCCATCGCCATCACGCCGTCGAGCAGCTCCCGCAGCCTGAAGCCGGATTCGTCGAGCGCCATCTCGCCGGCCTCGATCTTCGAGATGTCGAGGACGTCGTTGATGACGCCCAGCAGCGCGCTGCTGGCGGCGTCGATCTTCTGCAGGAAATCACGCTGCGTGTCGTCCAGCCGGGTCTGGCGCAGCAGGTAGGCCAGGCCGATCACGGCGTTCAGCGGCGAGCGGATCTCGTGGCTCATGTTGGCCAGGAATTCGCTCTTGGCCCGGCTCGCCGACTCGGCCTGGGCGCTGCGCTCCTTGAGCGCCAGGTTCAGCACCTCGAGCTGCTCCTGCGCCCGCCGCATGTCGGTGACGTCCACCGCCACCGAGATGAAGCCCTGCACCACGCCGGCCTCGTCGCGGTCGGGAACGTAGTGCAGCCAGTAGTGCGCGATCGAGCCATCGGCCAGGGTGCGCGTGCGCATCACGCGCTGCTCCTCGCCGGCGAGCGCGGCGCGCATGTGGGGCTCGTTGATGCCGAACTGCTCGGGCCCGAGCAGCTCCAGCTGCGTGGTGCCGACCATCTGCTCGGCCGTGCGCCCCAGCCAGCGCTGGTAGGCGCTGTTGGCGAAGGTGCAGCGCATGTCGGTCGTCCAGTAGGCGACGATGCCCGGGATGTTGTCGGTCACGATGCGCATGAAGCGCTCGTTGCTGCGCAGCCTTTCCTCGGCCAGCTTGCGCTCCGACAGGTCGGAGCCGATCGCGATGAAGCCGACCACCGCGTTGACATCGTCGCGCAGCGGGCTCACGTTCAGGTGCACCGGCAGCCGGCGGCCGTCCTTGCGCACCCATGTCCAGTCCCGCGGATGGGCGCCGAAGCCGGCCTCGGCATGGGCGAAGACTTCGCCGACGCGCAGCGGCCGGTCGAGCCCGGCGGCGAGTGCCTCGGCCCGGGCACGGACCTCGGCCGGGTCGTGGAAGCGGATCATCTCGAAGCGGTCGACCACCTCGGCCGCCGTGTAGCCCAGCAGGGCTTCGGCCGCGGGGTTGAACAGCGTGACCACGCCGTCGACGTCGGTCGCGATGATCGCGCTCGCCGCATCCGCCAGGATGGCCCGCTCGCGCCTCGACAGCGCCACCAGCTGCGCCGTGCGTTCGCTCACCTGCTGCTCGAGGGTCGCGTTGAGCTCGAGGATGCGGGCCTTGGTGGCTTTCTCGTGCGTGATGTCGCGCACGGTCTGGGCGGCGCCGACCACGCCGCCGTCGGCAGAGCGGATCGGTGCGGCGGCCACCGAAACCGCCACCGGCATGCCGTCGCGGTGCCGGCGGAAGGTCTCGAAGGCGGCCACCGAGCGGCCTTCGGCGACATGGCGCAGCAGCGCCTCTTCCTCGTGCCGGTGGTCGGCCGGCATCAGCAGGGCGTGGGTCAGCTGCCCGATCGCCTCGTCGGCGGCGTAGCCGAAGATCTTGGCCGCGGCGTCGTTCCAGTCGGTGATCCGGCCGTCCAGGCCGCAGCCGATGATGGCGTCGTTGGAGCTGGTCACGATGGCCGCCAGCCGCGAGCGCTGTTCGCTCTCGCGCAGCTTGCGACGCTCGGTCAGCTGGCCGATGAAGGACAGCAGCGCCACCAGCAGGGCCACCGTCGCGACGATCAGGAACACCGGCCAGGGGCTGCGCAGGTTGAGCTGCTTCAGGAACTGCGGCTTGGCCACCACGTCCACGTTCCAGGTCCGCCCGTAGAGCTCCAGCGCCAACACGCTTCTGAGCTGGCCGGCCGCGGTCGGCTGCTGGGGCGAGACGAAGAAGCGATCGGGCTCGCCGCCGTCCGTCGCGTCGGCCAGGCTGATCGCGAACTGGCCACCCTCGAAGTCGAAATCCTTCAGCACCTCGGCCGGCACGACCGGCGTGTAGATCCAGCCGATGGTCTGCTCGGGCGTCCCCCGCGCCGGCAGCGACCGTCGATCGCGCTGCTTGAGCGCGTCGAGTGGCGCCTCGATCTTGTAGACCGGCAGCAGCAGCAGCACCGAACGGGGCCCGGGCGAGGCCTGCACCAGCGTGATCGGCGCCGTCATCGCGATCTCGCCGGACCGCATCGCGCGCTCGGCGGCGGCGCGGCGGCGCGGCTCCGAAGCGAGGTCGAGCCCGATCGCGGGAACAGCGGAATCGGAGGGCTCGAAGTACTGGATGACGAAGCGCTCGCCCGCGTTGGGCCCGAGCTGGTGGATGTGGAAGTCGGGCTTGCCGTCGAGGCGGGCGGCGGCGACGAAGTCCGCCTCCTGTTCGACCGGCACCCGGCGCACGAAGCCGAAGCCGCTGGACCCGGGAAACTCGCGCTCGATGTCCTGCGACGCGCTGTACTGGGCGAAGCGAAGCCGCGTGATGCCGGCCTCGCCACCGGCCGCGATCACGGCGCCGCGGGCGCCGCGCAAGCCGTATTCGAAGGCATGCATGCGGCCGGCCACCTGCTCGACCGCGCGCCGCGCCATGGCGTCGAAGCGGGTCTCGGCCAGCGACTCGTTGTAGCGGGCCTGCCAGAAGGCGGCGCCCCCGGCCACGCCAAGCCCGATGGCGAGCCACGCCAGCGAGCGCAGCGACTCCCGCAGCGTCATCGGCAGCGTCAACCTAGACCCGCAACAGCCGCTTCAGCTTGCTCGACAGGCGTTGCGGTGCGGTCCATCCGTTGGCCTTGTACATGCGGCGCGAGCGCCAGCGCTCGATGTCCTCGTCCGGCGACCCCGATCCCGCGTTGGCCCGGATGCAGCCGAGCAGCGCGTCGGCGTAGTAGGCGACCAGGAGGTCGGGGTGGAAGTGCTGCTTCCAGGCTTCGTAGGCGCGTGCGCCCATCTCCTCGTGGCGGCCGGCATGCGCCTGGAGGATCGTTTCGAGCGAGCCCAGGTCGCGCTCCCTGACGCGCAGCGAGAATGCCTGCCAGTCGGGTCCCGCCGGCTCGACGAACTCGTCGGCGAGGATGACCGGCGCGACGCCCAGCGCCATGCTCTCGAAGATCCGCAGCGAGGCCGCCGCCCATCCGCCCGGGCACAGCGAGAACTGGCCGGCGCGCAGCAACTCGACGTAGCGCAGCTTCTCGTCGGCCCCGTGGTTCAGCCAGCTTTCGGTCGACTCGATCTTGAAGCGGGTCGAGCCTGCATGGAGATCCAGCAGGCGCCCCCTCACCCGCCGGTTGGACTTGGGATTGCCGCGCCAGGTGCCCAGGAAGGCGGCCGGCCCGCGCGGGCTGCCCGCATGCGCGAGCACCTGCTCGTTGGGCTGCGACAGGAACGGCGTCGCCGCGTGCAGCGCCGGGTCGAAGCGGCTGCGCGGCAGGCAGGTGTAGATGCCGCGCAGCAAGCCCGCGGCGGCATCGTCGCCGTTGACGCTGTAGACCTTGTGGGAGAAGCGGCCGATCACCGGGTCGGCGATCAGCCGGTCGATGTAGCGCCACTCCCTGAAGGCCCAGGGCTCCTGGATCACCAGGGCATCGGCCAGGGCCGGGTCGTCTTCTTCGACCACCCCCGGGCGCTGCAGCAGCTCGGCCCGGAGGGTATCGATCAGCGCGGTGTCGGCGCTGGCCAGGGGCGTGGAATCCGGCTTCAGAAATCGAAGTTTCATGGAATGGGACCCATCGGCGCTGCCAGCGGCGCAGGAAGTGGAGCGGGTGAAGGGAATCGAACCCTCGTATGAAGCTTGGGAAGCTGCCGTTCTACCATTGAACTACACCCGCATGCTCCGACTCGTCCATGGCGACGAGCCGTCGGCCCAGGCACCGGACGACACGCTGCGTTGTGCAGCGGGCCGGTCACGTGGGCAGGAGCATTCTAGCCACCACCGCCGACCGCGCCGCGAGCCTGCGCGCCGGCCAGGCAACAAATTGACAATTTGAGATCTTTGCATACACTGCCGCGAGGAAGCGCGAAGCCGAGAGGCGGCGGCCCCCCTGCTCTGCTTTTCATGCCATTGCGGCTGGTTGGTCCCACTCCTCTTGCACATGCCCGTACCCGTCCCCGAGCCCCTGGACTTGCCGGCGCTTCCGCCAAGTCCCAAGGTCAGCATCGCGATCATCTCGTACAACTACGGCAGCTTCCTGGCCGAGTGCCTGGACAGCTGCCTGGCCCAGACGGTGCGCGTCGACGAGATCGTGGTCGTCGACGACGGATCGACCGACGACACCCAGCGCATCCTGCAGGACTACATGGCGCGTTTCCCGAGCGTCATCGGCATCCACCAGGTCAATCGCGGCATCGTCGGCGCGACCAACACGGCGCTGACGAATTGCACTGGCGACGTGGTCCTCCTTCTCGATGCCGACGACATTCTGCTTGCGCAGCGCGTCGAAAAGGTCCTGCGCGCGCTGCGCGATCCCATCGACGGGCGGCCGCCGGGATGGGTGCACCACCACCTGCTGCGCTTCACGCGCGAGCAGCCCGACCTGGGGCCGGTGCCGCGCTACGCCGAGGCGGCGCCGCAAGGCCTGCTCGCCGCCCAGGTGTTCGCCGCCGGCGGCAGCCCGGTGGCCACCCCCACCTCCGGCCTCGCCTTCAGGCGCGAATTGCTGGCGGCGATGCTGCCCTTGGACGATGGGCGCCACATGCTGCAGGACCTGCAGTTGCGCACCGGTGCCGCGCTGTTGAGCCCGCTCGCCTGGATTCCCGAGTCGCTGACGCGCTATCGGACCCACGCCACGAACAGAACGGGCGGCCTGATGGTGAATGTCGACCAGATCGGCCGCGCGCGCCGGGGCCATGCCGACCTCGACGCCTGGGTCAGGCAGGTGCTGGACAGGCACCAGCCGGGCCTGTCCTCGTCCTGGCCGTCCCTGGACCAGCAGCCAGGCTATCTCTGGCTGTGCTTCCTTTCCCGCTGGCTGTCCGGGGAACGCCGCGATTACGGACTTCTGCACAAGGTGCTGAATCATCCGGACACGCGCCGCGCGTCGAGCCAGATGCGCCTCTACTACTACAGCGGCCTGGTCTTGCCGAGGCGCGGGTTCATCGCCTTTTCGGACCTCCTGTTCGGCCTCAGCCCCCTCAAATCCTTTCTGCGCAAGGCACTGGGCCGCGCTTGAGCCGGTCCCGGTTGCGTTACATGGCCGTTGGTCTTCAATGGCGCCCCAATTTGTAATGCAAAAGTGATATAAATGTAGCATCCAGTAACCGATCGTCCGCACGGACGCGTATCGGCGCCGAACAACCGTTCCAGCCCTTGCCCCGGGAAAGAGA
Organism: Variovorax davisae; assembly: GCF_030316845.1. Classification (GTDB taxonomy): domain Bacteria; phylum Pseudomonadota; class Gammaproteobacteria; order Burkholderiales; family Burkholderiaceae_C; genus Variovorax; species Variovorax davisae. The sequence continues at coordinate 426,876 of NZ_JASZYS010000001.1, read as the reverse complement.
TGACCAGAGTTCCTGAACTGACCGGCCTTCGCTGCCTCGCCGTGATGATGGTCGTGTTCGGGCATGCGAACGACACGGCGCCCAACGGGTACCACGGCTGGCTCGCGCCGCTCAGCCTGTTCTCGAGCGGGGCGATGGGCGTCCAGATCTTCTTCGTCCTCAGCGGCTTTCTGATCACCGGCATCCTGGAGGCCGAGTTCAGGAGCAGGAAGCGGATCGACCTCTGGCAGTTCTACCTGCGGCGGGCGCTGCGGATCTGGCCGGCCTTCTACGCCTTCCTCATCGTGCTGGTCCTGCTGTCGTACGCCGGCCTGATCGACATCGCCTGGCAGCAGTTCGTCTTTGCCGCCACCTACACCTGGAACTATGCGGAGATGCTGGGGGTCGGGCCGGTCAACAACGCCCACCTCGAGGGCGCCTGGTACCTCGGCCATTTCTGGAGCCTCGCGCTCGAAGAGCAGTTCTACTGGTTCTGGCCTCCGCTGCTGATCTTCATCCTGCTGCGCAAGAGCGAAAAGCTGCTTCCGGTGCTCATCCTGGCCATCCCCTTGGTCAGGGTCGCGTCCTACTTCCTGGCGCCCGGCCTTCGAGGCCAGCTGGGCATGATGCTGCACACGGGCGTCGACTCGATCCTGATCGGCTGCTACGCCTCGCTGAAGCGCGAACCGATCAAGGCCTTCCTCGATTCGGTCAAGTACCGCAATCTGCTGGTGGGCCTGCTGTTCGTCCTGATGCTGGCGCTGCCCTGGGTGAACCTGGGCCGTTACTGGTCGAACACCTACGGCACCACCTTCAACGCCGCCCTCATGGCGCTGATCATCGTCGCCCTGACCCACCTGAAGGATTTCTGGCTGTGCTGGCTGCTGCGCACCCGGGTGTTCGTCTTCGTCGGCACGATCTCGTACAGCCTCTATCTGTGGCAGCAGCTGTTCCTGCACGACGCTTCGCCCGTCACCTGGGGCTTTCCGCTCAACATCCTGCAGGCGTTCGCGGCCGCCACGCTGAGCTACTGGCTGATCGAGACGCCCTTCCTCAAGCTGAAGGACGGCCTGCACGGGCTGCGACGCTACGCGAAGCCGAGCCGGCGCGATGCATGAGGGCGTCCGGCCGGCGGGGCTGCGACCAGATGCCGTGACGCAGTCCCGCCGGCAGCAGACACTTCACGGTGATGCGAGTCACGAGATCGACGGGATTCCGTCGTCGAATTCGCCCAGCAGCCCTTGCATCTCGTCGTCGAAGCCCGCCACGGGCTGCGCCTTGGCCAGTGCCATCCAGACCGCGAAAGGCATGCGCGGCAGCGCCCGGTGCACCGCCGAGCGCGCGACCACCAGGCGCCCCTGCTGCGCGATCAGCACGCCGCATTCGAGCGGGATCTCGTCCGGCTCGCCGATCGGGCGCCCCTTGGCGTCGCAACCCAGCACGTACCAGCACTCGCCGCCCAGGTCCAGGTAGGCGGCGCGCTTGTCGGGCTTGCGCAAATCGCTCAGCAGGTCGGCCCGGTGGACCTTGACCTCGTGCACGATCGGCTGCGCATAGGCCTCCACGCTGGTGTTGCGGATCGAGAACACGTCCGGGCGGGCGATGCACCAGCGTGGCTTGTCGCCCTCGCCCGCACCGGCCAGGCGGGCCCGCAGGCTCAAGCCGCGCCAGGCCAGGCGGCCGGCGCGCGTCATCTCGCGCGCGACCTGCTCGACCAGCGCTTCGTGCCGCGACAGCGCGGCCCGGTTGACCACGCCCGTGCGCGCCAGTTGCGCGATGCCCGCATCGGTCAGGCGCAGCGTCTCGTGGCCATGGGCCGAACGCACGCGCGCCAGCAGGCCCGCGGCCAGCAGGTCGACCTCGATCGCATCGCAGCAGGGCCAACCGGCCGAGCGATGGACCTCGCGCAGCCGCCGCGCATGCAGCCGGCCGAGCGCCGAGGCGCCCGGCGGCGGGTCGGCGACCGGGGCCGGCGCACCCGGCTCAACCTGCGGCGGCTCGACCTGTGGCGGGTCGCCCGCCGGGGCGGGGGGCGGGAGAGTGGGCGGCGGCACCGGCAGGTCGGGCGCCGGCGGCGGCGGCCCGATCGGGGTGCCGGCACCGATGGACTGCATGGCGATGGCGTTCATGGCGACAGGTTAGCGAAAACCGGCGCGTGCCGGCCAGACAACCCGGCCGCGCTCCACGGCTTCTAGAACCAGTCGAGAGCCGCCGCCGCCATGAAGGCGCCGCCGACCGCCACGCTGACCCAATGCGCCACGTCGGCCACGGCATCCCAGCGACGGTAGCGCTCTTCGGCCGCGCGGGCGAAGAACTCGGCGATCGGATCGGCGCGCTCGGCGCGGTGCCCCAGCGCGGGCGCGGGCGCCGGCGCCGGCCTGGCCTCGGCGGCGCGCGTGGCGGGCGCACGCTCCCCGAGCACGGTCGCACCGCCGTTGTTCGCACCTTGAAAATTCAGCACCATGGTCGCACCTCGTCGTGCGTCGATGCTAGACCCGACGACGCTTTCTCCTCGATGAAATCGAGCGCGGGCATTGATGCGCAACCGACATGAGTGCGCCTGCCCATCCGGGCAGTTGGCGCGGGCCTTGTGGCTTCCCACAATGAAGCCATCTAAGGAGCTCCCATGTCGATCGACCCTTCTCCCCTCCCGCTGCTCGCGCAGTTGTCGAGCGCCATGGCCGCTGCCGTGGCCCATGCCGCGCGCAGCGTGGTCGCGGTGCAGTCGGTGCCACCGGGGCGGCTGCGCGCCACCGGCTTCGCCTGGCGCGACGGCCTGATCGTGACCTGCGAGGAGGCGATACCCGACGACGTGGCGCTGGCCGTCAGCCTGCCCGATGGCAGCCACGCGGCCGCGACGCTGGTCGGCCGCGATCCCGCCACCGACGTCGCGCTGCTGCGCATCACAGGCGCCTCGCCCACGCCCGTGGTCTTCGATGCCCAGCCGGTGCAGAGCGGCGCCATCGCGCTCGGCGTCGGCGCTGCCGATGGCGCCACGGTCGCGGCCGCCGGCATCGTGGCGCTGGCCGGCCCAGCCTGGCGCAGCCTGCGCGGCGGCGACATCGACACCCGGATCGAACTCGACCTGCGCCTGCGGCGCAGCGCCGAAGGCGGCCTGGCGCTGGATGCGCACGGCCGGGCCATCGGCATGACGGTGTTCGGCCCGCGCCGCCGCGTGCTGGTGATCCCGGGCCCGACGATCGAGCGCGTGGCCGGCCTGCTGGCAGCCCACGGCCGGGTGCCGCGCGGCTACCTCGGCCTGGCGCTGCAAGCGGTGAAGGTCGAGCCGGCGGGCTCCGGCGCCATGGTGATGGGCGTAGCCCCCGGCGGCCCCGGCGCGGCCGCCGGGCTGCGCCAGGGCGACCTGCTGCTGGCCTGGAACGGCGAGCCGGTGCACGGCGTGCGACGGCTGCTGCGCGCGCTCGGGCCGGGCAGCGTCGGCAGCCTGGCCCGGCTGTCGCTGCAGCGCGGCGGCGAGCCGCTCGAAGCGCAGCTCACCGTGGGCGAAAGGCCGGCCGATTGAGCATGACGACCGCGCCGGACCCGATCGTGATCGCACTCGACATCGCCGACCCGCGATTGTCCGAGCGCCTGCTCGCGCTGCTGGCGCCGCTGCCCGAACTGCGGCTGGCGCGGCCCGGCGAGCCGGCCGACCTGCGGCTGGCGGCGGCCGGTGCGCAGGCGGCGCCCGAGCCCGACACGGCCCTGACCCGGCGCGAACTCGAAGTGCTGGACCTGCTGGCCGAGGGCGCCTCGAACAAGGGCATCGCGCGCCGGCTGGGCATCTCGGTCCACACCGCCAAGTTCCACGTCGGCTCGCTGCTCGACAAGCTCGATGCCACCGGCCGCACCGACGCCGTGGCCCAGGCCGTGCGCCAGGGCGTCATCCATCTTTGAGGAACCCCATGTTCGACGAACGCCCTGCCACCGATGCCGCCGACGAGAGCGGCCTGCCCGAGGCGCCGCGGGAGGCGCTGCTCGACGCCTACTCGCGCGCGGTGTCGGGCGTGGCCGACAGCGTCGGTCCCGCGGTGGTGCGGGTGCAGAGCGGGCCGCCCGGACGGCGCGGCGGGCTGGGCTCGGGCGTGGTCATCGCGGGCGATGGACTGGTGCTCACCAACAGCCACGTGGTGGCCGGCGCCCGGCGCGTGCGCATCGGCCTGGCGGAGGGCGGCGACAGCGAGGCCGAGGTGCTGGGCGACGATCCGGCCACCGACCTGGCGCTGCTGCGGGTGGCGCTTCCGCGCGGCGCGGCGGCCGCGTCGCTGGGCGATTCGAAGCGGCTGCAGCGTGGCCACCTGGTGGTGGCGATCGGCAATCCGCTCGGGTTCGAATCGACCATCACGGCCGGCATCGTGTCGGCGCTCGGCCGCTCGCTGCGCTCTCAGAGCGGGCACCTGATCGACGACGTGATCCAGACCGACGTGGCGCTCAATCCCGGCAACTCCGGCGGTGCGCTGGTGGCCGCGTCCGGGCAGGTGGTGGGCATCAACACCGCCATGATCGCCGGCGCCCAGGGGCTGGCCTTCGCGGTCTCCAGCAACACCGCGCGCTTCGTGATCGGGGAATTCATCGCCCACGGCCGGGTGCGGCGCGCGCACCTGGGCATCGCGGCGCAGACGGTGCCGCTGCCGCGCCGCGTCGCACGCCTGATCCACGCCGGCACCCACGCGGTGCGGATCGGCGAGCTGCAGCCCGGCGGCGCCGCCGAGCGGGCCGGCCTGCGCCAGGGCGACCTGCTGGTGGCGCTGGACGGCGTGACGATCGCGGGCGCCGACGACCTGCTGCGCCTGCTCGGCGCCGAGCGGATCGGGCGCCCGGTCGAGGTGTCGCTGCTGCGCGAGGGCCGCCTGATGACCCGCACGGTCACGGCGCAGGAGCGCGTGCAGCCGGCGGCCTAAAAGCTTTTTTTGCCTGCCAGTGAATGCACCCTCACCCGGTGCTTCAGCGATCAAACGGGATGCGGCGGCTCGAACGGGTTGGACGACCTGACGTGGTCGAGGCGGCCGCAAGAAGCGCCCAAGCCCTCACCACACATCAGTGAATCACCTTCCGCGCCGCGTGAATCGCCTTTTCCAACGTCTGGATTCGCCGATCCATCTCGGCATTGATCAACTCCATCAAGGCCGTCAGCCCCCGGGGCTCGCCAAGATACTCCTCGACGTTCAGCATGTTGAGGGGCTTCAGGAAGTCATGGACGCAGCCGTAAGCGCGATGCGCCCAGCGCAGGTTGTTGAACTCGTCCTCGACGAGCAACGCCGCCGAGCTGGCTGCCTTGTTCCTTGCTTGCTTCTTGGTCTTGGCGCTTTTGGCCGGGTCGTCACCGGCGACTTTGCGCTTGATGCCTTTTGACTTGGCGGATGTCGTCTCCGCCGTGCGAACGGTCTTGGCCATTTTTTGGGTCTCCCTGATTGCGGCAACTTCAACCGCCGCCCGCTCGAAGGAGGGGCGGCGGCTCGGACGGGTTGGAAGACCGGGGACGTTGCTACGAGAAAACCGGCAGGGCTTGCGCCCTCCCGCCCGAGCCGCCTAAAAGGGGCCGAGCGGCGAGAAGCCGCAGGCCATAGAGGCAACTGCAGCTTCCGCCATAGCGACGTCATTCGCGGGCTTCCAAACCCGATCGCGCCCTTGTCGACGCGACGCGCGCAGTATGCCTGCGCCGCTACCGCAAGCGCACGCAATCAAGCACCGACCCGATCCGAACCTTCGTCCGAAACTTCTGCGCCTAGCCTTCGCCGTATTTCGCAGGCATCGCCCTCGCCGGCAGTCGCCAGGGTTGCTCGTCGAAGTCCCCATCCGACGCCACCTGAACGCTGTAGCCCGGTTCGACCGCAAGCTCGCTGATACGCACCCTATCCATCGGGAAGCTTTGGGTCTGTCACCACGACAAGGCCTGCGCTCGCGTGGGAAACGCCTGAAATCCTGAGTCAAGGCCAAAACCCGCGTATCAAGGGCTGATCATCTACCGCCCAACCACGCAGCTCGAATGATCGGCTGCCCTCGACGCCCGTAAAAGAGGGAGAAAAGAAATGATGAGAAAGATGGTCGTCGTCGGCGACCGCCCGGCACCGGGTGGGGCCGTGCTGCCCTACAGCAGCCGCGAGTACAGCCTGCATGGACATCAAGTGGCACTCATCGGCGGGCGCGCCTACTGCGAGGGTTGCAACAGCGTGGGCATCATCGCGAAGGCGGGCGGGCCCCGCCGCATGGAGTTCATCTCCGAAGTGGCCCTGGAGGGCGACGTGGTGATCTGCCATTGCCCCCTTCCGCCGCCAATCATCGCGACGCTCGTGCACACCTCATGGTTCGAAGACATGGGTGGCGGCGCTGGCGAACTGGAGCCCCATATGCTCGCGCCGGGGTGGCTGAGCGCGGACAGATCCACGATGGCCGCAAGCAAGCGGCTCGTCGATTCGGAGGTGACGTACCCACCTGAGGCTGAGCAGACGGAGAACATCTGTCCGAACATGACCAATCGAGAGTTCTGCGACAGGATTCTGAAGACGCGTGACGATGCAGTCACACTGATCTCACAACGGCTCGGTGAACTTGATCGCTGGGACTCACGCGCGCAAGTCCGTGTGAAGAAGTGGTTCGGTCACTCAAGCGAAGACATTCGTGTCTACTTGCGCAAGGGAGTGATGGCCTGCGATCGCGTGCTTAGAGGGCTAGAGGCCGAGAACTTCGTTAGGTATTCAGCCGGCCACTCAAAATACCTTGGATGTACCTTCCCAAGCAACGCCGATGGAGGCACCGTCGCCGCCGTTTGCAAGCCGGATCTGTCAACGCGCACTATCGCGATTGCTCCCAAGTTTTGCGACATGGCGCAGAATATTGTGAGATTCGGCACTCAGACCATTCTCCTCGGCGACACCCAACTCCTGACGTTGGTCCACGAAGTCACGCACTTCGACGACACCTTCAGCTCGCACGACACCTGGTACACCAGCAGGCAATCACTCGCGCAAGCGAAGTTGATCGAGAATCGCGCCGCCCTTCTGTCCAACGCAGACAGCATTGCCTCCTACATCGTCGGGGTGGAAGAATGATCAACAAGAAGACCATCATCAGCCTGTCATGCCTGCTGGCAACCTCATTCGCTCTCGCGTGCAGGCCCGGCGACCTGGAACATGAAGTTCACTTGAGCCCTGGCAGCTCAACATTGGACGTTGCACAAATTCGCTCCCTCGCGGAGTGGTACTCGATCTGGAAAACCGGAGAAAACGCGTCACTGGGGATCGATTACTTGTGGATCTTCGCGAAGGTGGAAAAAGGAAACTCCCGAAGCAAGCGTCTAGCCCAGGCGCGCGTCTCGCGCATCGTTCGATTGATCGAGCAGGGCGACCCGAATCACTCCCCCGTTCGCAAATCCATAGCCGAGTCAAGCATCGCATCGCCGACTTTCCAAGACACGGTCGATGTGATTGCAATAGGCATACAGCCAGCCTGCACGAGAACTCAGTCGTGTTGCCCGTAGCGGCGCGAGCAGGGCGGCGAAAAGCTGAGGCGGCAGCGCGAACATGCGGTCATGCGACTCATTGGCGATCTCCAGTGCAGCGCAACCCGGGAGGAAATGGCCCACGAATTCCCATGTCACGCGAGTGACCTTGGCTAAGAGGCAGAGGCAGCCAGGCTGGCCTAGTGGAAGTCGCGGCTCCTGTTGCTGTCCGCCAGCCGCCCGAGCAGCGGCGTCAGGTCCTTGAAGCCGGTCGCCACCAGGTGGCGCACCTCGCCGCCGCTGTCGACGTCGCGCTGCCAAGTGCCCTGCACCGCCAGCAGATGCGACTTGAGCAGCGGCTCGCGCCAGGCCTCGACCACGTGGCTCCAGACGATCACGTTGACGTTGCCGGTCTCGTCCTCGAGGGTGACGAAGATCGTGCCGTTGGCGGTCTGCGGGCGCTGGCGGCCCTTGACGATGCCGCAGGCCCGCACGGTCTGGCCGCTGGGCAGCGGGCGCAGCTGCTCGGCACTCATGAGCCGCATGCGCGCCAGCCGCGGACGCAGCAGCGCCAGCGGATGGCGGCGCAGGGTGAGGCCGAGCGCGGCGTAGTCGCCGACGATCTCCTCGCCCTCGGGCGCGGCCGGCAACCGCAAGGCCGGCTCGTCGATCGGCACGCCCTTGAGCAAGGCCGGCGCGCGGCGCTGCGCGGTCGCCTCCCACACCTGCTGGCGGCGATGGCCCGACAGCGCCATCAGGGCATCGGCCGCGGCCAGCGCCGCCATGTCCCGGGCGTCCAGTTCGGCGCGCAACGCCAGGTCTTCGGTGCTGGTGAAGGGCGCTTGGGCGCGTGCCGCCAGCAGGCGCTTCGCACCCGCATCGCTGAGGCTTGAAACGCGGCGCAGGCCCAGGCGCACGGCCGGCTGGTTGTCGTTGCCCAGGCGTTCGGCGTGGCGCGCATCGGTGCCGGGGGGCATGCGCGGCGCATCGGGGGCGCGCGCCTCGAGCGTGCTGTCCATGTCGCTGGCCGTGACGTCGACCGGCCGCACCTCGACGCCATGGCGCCGCGCATCCTGCACCAGCTGCGATGGGCTGTAGAAGCCCATCGGCTGGGCATCGAGCAGCGCAGCCAGGAAGCAGGCGGGTTCGTGGCGCTTGAGCCAGGCGCTGACGCAGACCAGCAGGGCGAAGCTGGCGGCGTGGCTTTCGGGGAAGCCGTAGTCGCCGAAGCCGAGGATCTGCTTGAAGATCGCCTCGGCGAAGGCGGGCTTGTACCCTCTGCCAGTCATGCCGTCCACCAGCTTGTCGTGGAACTTGCCGAGTCCGCCCTTGCGCTTCCACGCGGCCATGGCGCGGCGCAGCTGGTCGGCCTCGTCGGCCGTGAACCCGGCCGCGATCATCGCGATCTGCATCACCTGCTCCTGGAAGATCGGCACGCCCAGCGTGCGCGCCAGGGCGGGCCGCAGTTCCTCCTTCTCGTAATGGATCGGCAACCCCTTGCTCACCCGCTCGCGCTGCTTCAGGTAGGGGTGCACCATGCCGCCTTGTATCGGTCCGGGCCGGACGATCGCGACCTCGATCACCAGGTCTTCATAGGTGCGCGGCTTGAGGCGCGGCAGCATCGACATCTGGGCCCGGCTTTCGATCTGGAATACGCCGACGGTGTCGGCGTCGCAGACCATGTCGAACACCTTCGGATCGTCGTTCGGCACCTGGTGCATCTCGGTGGTGCTGCCGCGCCAGCGGTTCATGAGCTCGAGCCCGCGGCGGATGGCGCTCAGCATGCCCAGCGCGAGCACGTCGACCTTGAGCATGCCGATGGCCTCGAGGTCGTCCTTCTCCCACTGGATGACCGAGCGGTCCTTCATCGACGCCTTCTCGACCGGCACCAGGCGCGTGAGCCGGGTGTGGGTGAGCACGAAGCCGCCGACGTGCTGGCTCAGGTGGCGCGGGAAGCCCTTGAGGGTGACGGTGAGATCGATCCACTGCTGCAGCTTGAGTGCGTCTTCCCGGACGCCCGCGCGCTCGCCCGCCGCCTGCAGCTGCTCGCCGAGCACGGTCTCGTCGAACCAGTAGTGGTCCTTGGCGAATTCGTCGACCAGCCGGGCGTCGATGCCGAGCGCCTTGCCGACGTCGCGCAATGCGCTGCGGGAGCGGTAGCAGATCACGACCGCGGCGATGGCGGCCCGCTCGCGGCCGTATTTCTCGTAGATGTACTGGATCACCACTTCGCGCCGCTGGTGCTCGAAGTCGACATCGATGTCGGGCGGCTCCTTGCGGTGCCGGCTCAGGAAACGCTCGAACAGCAGGGTGCCCTTGTCGGGATCGATCGCGGTGATGCCCAGGCAATAGCAGACCGCCGAGTTGGCCGAGGAGCCGCGGCCCTGGCAAAGGATGTTCTGCGAACGCGCGAAACGCACGATGTCCTCGACCGTGAGGAAGAACATCTCGTAGTCGAGTTCGTGGATCAGCGCCAGTTCGCGCTCGACCTGGAGGCGCACCGGCTCGGGAATGCCCGAGGGATATCGCGCGCGCGCGCCCTCCCAGGTCTTGCGTGCCAGCGTCTGCGCCGGCGTCTCGCCGGCCCCCAGGCTTTCGAGCGGGTACTTGTAGTTCTCGCGGATCACCTCGGGATCGAAGCGGCAGCGATCGGCCACGACCAAGGTGTTGGCGAGCATCCCGGCCGTGTAGAGCCCGGCCAGCCGCACGCGCGGGCGCAGATAGCGCTCGGCATTGGGCTGCAAGGCAAAGCCGCAGTCGGCCACGGTCCGGCCTTCGCGCACCGCGGTCAGCACGTCGTGCAGCGGCTTGCGCGAGCGCGAATGCATGTGGACGTCGCCGGCCGCCACCAGCGGCACGCCGGCGCGCTGGCCGGCCTCGAACAGCGCGACGAACCAGAGGTCGTCGTCGAGTTCGTTCGGCAGTTCCAGGGCCAGCCAGAGATTGCCGCCGAACAGCGCCTTGGCGGCCCCCAGGTCGGCATGCAGCGCATCGGCATCGACCGCTGCGCCGGGCGCGCGATCCGGCACCAGGAGCACCTGGCAGCGCTGCAGCGAGGCCACGTCGCTGCCCTCCCAGCTCACGCGGTACTCGCCCTTGGGCAACTCGGTCGTGCGCGCCGCGGTGATGAACTCGCACAGGTTGCCCCAGCCCTCGGTGTCGTTGGCGATCACCACCAGCCGGAAGCGCTCGAAGCGGAACTCGCTGCCGAACAGCAGGCGGAAATCCGGGTGGCGCGGAATCGGCGGCTCTTCGGGATGCTCGCGCTCCCAGGCATCGAGCTTGGCCGGGAGTTCACGCAGGCCCACATGGGCCCGCACCACGCCGGCCACCGAGCATTCGTCGGTGATCGCCAGCGCCGCATAGCCGAGCTGATAGGCGCGCTCGACCATTTCCTCGGGGGTGGAAGCGCCGCGCTGGAAGCTGAAGTTGGTCAGGCCATGCAGTTCGGCATAGTCCGGCAGCCCCGGCACCGGCGCATCGCGCTGCGGCAGCGGGTGCACCTCGCCGAGCGTGAGCGAGCGGATCTTCTTGTCGCTGAGTTCAGGCATAGAGGCCTTGGAGGTACCAGTGCACCTCGCCCTCTGAAAAGCAGGCGGTCGGGCGCTCGCGGAAGATCCAGACCAGTCCGGCTTCGGGGCTCTCGGCGACGTAGTAGTCGCGCACCGCGGGCCGGCCGCCCTCCCCCACGCCGCCCCACCAGCCGGCCTCGACCCGCTGGGGCCCGATCAGCTTGCGCAGCGGTCCGCGGTAGCACGGACGCTCGCCGTCCATCTCGAGGCGCAGGGGTTCGGGCAGCAGCCACGCCGGGTAGATCGCATCGGCCGGAGATGGCGATGGAGCCACTGCCTTGCCCGCCGTGCGCAGCGCCGGCTGCCAGGACTGCCGGCGCTCGGGCCGGTGATCGGCCTGCGCCACCGCGCGCAGCACCTGCTGCGGGCCGAGCCGCGCGCTGAGCCGCTCGACCAGCTCGTGCAGCTTGTCGCCCTTGCGGTTGTCCTCGGGCAGGAAGCTGGTGCTGGCCCCGGCCCAGGGCGTGGTGTCGAGGGTGCGCAGGCGCAGCCAGCTCGCCGGTGCGGCCAGCGTGGTGAGCGCGAGTTTCTCGGCCATCAGGCGGCGCAGGTGCGCCATGTCCTGCGTCGGCTCGGCCGTGCGCACCACGATCTGCTGGTGCGGCGGCAGGTCGACGCCATTGAAGCGCTTGAGGTCGAGCGTCCATTGCAGTTCGAGCGACACCGCGCCGCGCTGCCGGGCGCGCAGCCAGATCGAGAGCGCCGCGAGCAGCCGGTTGGCCGACCACATGAGCTCGCTGGCGCCCTCGGCCAGCGCGGGCAGCTCCAGCTTCTGCTCGAACACGTCGGGCAGCGTCAGCCAGCGATGGCTTTCGGGACCCAGGCCCCAGGCCGCATCGAGCGCCGCGCGCAGTTCCTTGCCGAAGCGGCGCGTGAGGCCGCCGCGCGGCAGCGCCGCCACCTCGCCCCAGGTGCGGCAGCCGAGGTGCGCCAGCACGCCGAGGTGCTCGTGCGCGGCACTCAGCGTGTCGAGCGGCAGGCCCGCGGGCAGGTCGACCGGCGGCTGCTGGCCGCGCGCGAACATGCGCAGCCGCGCGAGCGCGACCAGGCTGGTCGCGCCCTGCACCTGCCGCACACGCTGCGGCGCCGCCGGATTGAGGCTGGCGATCTGCCGCATCAGGCCCAGCCGCCCACCCCACAGGCGCTCGCAGGTCGACACCTCGAGCAGCAGGGCCTCGTCGACCCAGGCGACGCGCGGCGTGAACTGCAGCGCCCACCAGCCGAGCGCTTCATCGGACGGCTGCTGCACTTCAGGCGGCCAATGCAATGCGATCCAGTGCATGCCGTTTTCCTGAAAAAATCTCGAGGCGCACCACCGTCGCACCTTCGCCGGCCTGCCCCACGCCTTCTTGTTGCCGCAGCAGCTTGCGCCGCAACTGGTTCGCGGCCAGCAGCGCCGTCATGCGCCGGCTGCGCGCCGGCAGCTGGATCGGCGAGGCCAGCGGCGGACCGCGGCGCTTGAGGATGTGGACATCGATCTGCGTCCGGTCGTCCTCGCAGGCCATCAGTTGCAGCCGCAGGCGCGCCGGCGAGGTGGACGCCGCCGCGCTCGCCGGCCGGAACACGAACAGCAGCGACTCGTGCTGCGCCGCCGCCAGCTGCAGCCGCCGCAATTCGCCCACCCGCGCCTGCGGCAGCCAGGCCAGCACGGCGGCCACGTCGGCGCAGCGCAGCGCCTGTTCGCAGGCCCAGAGCCGGGCGGCGGGCGCCTCGCTGCGCACCCACAGCAGTGCCTCGATCGGCAGGCCCGCGGCCGCCAGCGAGGGACCGAAGGGTTCGTGCGGTGCGCCAATCAGCACCACCGGGCCGGTACCGCCCTGAACGGCCTGCGCCAGGGCGGGCAGCAGCAGTTGCCACGCATGCGCCTCGGGCGCCGACTGCAGCAGTTCGGTCATGGCCCCGACCGGCCAGCCGCCGCCGGGCAGTTGGGCGTCGAGCGCGGCATGGCCGGTGCCGATGACCTGTGCATCGGCCAGGCCCAACTCGTCCGCACGCCAGACCTTGTGGCGCGCGGAGGAGGAGAAAGGGTCGAGAGAAGGGAGGCCCATGATGGATCGAGAAGACTGTATTTTTATACAGTATTCTCTGCGTCATGGAAGGATTTTTTGTAAGGAGTGCATAGTCCGGTGTGGCTTCTTCCCCCGTCCTCACCCGCGGCGCGCTGCTTCGCCTCGGCGCGGCGCTCTCGCTGTGCGCCGCCTGGCCAGGAGCCGCCTCAGCCCAGCCCCCGGGAGTCCAGCGCATGAACACCCGCCCCATCCCCAGCACCCGCGAAGCCCTGCCCGTCGTCGGCTGCGGCACCTGGATCGGCTTCGACGTCGCGCCCGGCAGCGCCGAATACCAGCGGCTGCCCGGCGTCATCGAGGCGCTGTTCGCCGCCGGCGGCTCGGTGCTCGACAGCTCGCCGATGTACGGCCGCTCCGAGGCCGTGACCGGCGACCTGCTGGCCGCCTCGCCCCAGCGCGTCAAGGCCTTCATTGCCACCAAGGTCTGGACCTCCGGCCGCGAGGCCGGCATCGCGCAGATGGAGCAGTCCTTCCAGCGCCTGCGCACCGAGCGCATCGACCTGATGCAGGTGCACAACCTGGTCGACTGGCGCGTCCATCTCAAGACCCTGCGCGGCTGGAAGGAGAAGGGCCGCGTGCGCTACATCGGCATCACGCACTACACGGCCTCGGCCCATGCCGAGGTCGAGGCCGTGCTGCGCGCCGAGAAGCTCGACTTCCTGCAGATCAACTATTCGCTCGATGCGCCCGAAGCCGCCCAGCGCCTGCTGCCGCTGGCGGCCGAGCGCGGCGCGGCCGTGATCGTCAACATGCCTTTCGGCGGCGGGGGCCTGCTGCGCCGGCTGCGCGACAAGCCCCTGCCCGCCTGGGCCGCCGAGATCGGCTGCAGCAGCTGGGCCCAGGTGCTGATCAAGTTCGTGCTGAGCCATCCGGCCGTGACCTGCACCATTCCCGGCACCAGCCGGCCCGAGCACATGGCGGACAACGCGGCGGCCGGCGCGGGCGCGTTTCCGGACGCCGACTTCTGGCGGCGCCATGCGGCGTCGGTGTCGTCCTAATCCAGGAAGCGCAGCAGCGCCGCGTTGAACTCGCCGGCCCGCTCGAACTGCACCCAATGCCCGGCACCGTCGATCACCACGCCTTCGCGCAGCGGATGTCCTGCCGCGAGCTGTGCCACCAGGGGCCGCGAATCGGCCGTGACGTCATGCTCGCCCCACAGCAGCAGCTGCGGCCCGCCGATCGCGTCGAGCGCGGCCTGCAGTCCGCCAGACAGCGAGACCTCCTTGCTGCGAAAGCGGGTGCCATGGCAGGAGATGTCGTGGATCGCGAAAGCCAGCGCGTCGATGGCCGACTTGTCATGCAGCATCAGCGCCGCCAGGTTGTGCAGCAGCGCGGCACGCTCCTGGTCGCGGTCCTCGGCGGCGCGCCAGTTGATCATCTCGACCGTCATGCGCCGCAGCGTGCCGTGGCCGCCGCTGCCCACGAGCACCATGCGCCGGATGTGGCCCCGGCGCTGGCCGAACTTGGCGGCCACCAGGCCGCCGAACGAGAAGCCGCCCAGATCGACCTCGGTCCCGGCACCGATCAGGCGGTCGAGCGTCGCCGAAAGCAGGTCCAGCAAAGGGTCGACCGCCGCCTGGCCCGCCCGCGGCGCCGGCGGCGCATCGGATTCGTTGAAGCCCGGCAGGTCGGGCAGCCACAGCGTGCGCGAGGCCGCCAGCGCCTCGACGTTGCGCAGCCAGTGCATCCAGCTGCCATGGCCGCCGTGCAGCAGCACCAGCGGAGGCCGCGAGCTGTCGCTGCCGAAGCGGCGCCAGCGCACGCGCAGGCCATCGTGCTCGACGTCGTGGAGGGTGGCCAGCGCATCGATGCGCGCGATCAGGTCGAGCGCACCGGCTTCGGCCTGGGGATCGAAGGTCGAGAAATAGGGCACCGCCGCATTGTGCCGCGGGCTCAGGCGGAAGCCGACCCGAAACGGAAGCTCGACACCGAGATCCCGCCCATGAACGCATCCTCGTGATAGACGCGCTCGCCGGCCTCGCCCTCGGCCGCGCCGACCGCGACCATCAGCGGGATCAGGTGCTCCTCGCGCGGATGGGCGATCCGGGCCGCCGGCGCCGCCGCCCAGTGCAGCAGGCGCTCGACGCGCTCGCCGGGCGCCGCATCGACCACCGCCTCGTCGAGCCAGTCGTCGAAGGCCTTCGAGACGTCGCGCGCCTGCGGACCGAAATTGCGCAGGTTGTGATAGCTCAGGCCGCTGCCGACGATCAGCACGTTCTCGTCGCGCAACGGCGCTATCGCCCGGCCCAGCGCGATGTGCTCGGCCGGATCGAGCCCGCGCCGCAGCGACAGCTGCACCACCGGCACTTCGGCCTTCGGGTAGATCGCCGCCATCGGCGAGAAGGTGCCGTGGTCGAAGCCGCGCTCGCCATCGAACGCCGCCGGCAGTCCCGCCGCCTCGAGCAGCGACTGCACGCGGCGCGCCAGCTCGGGCGAACCGGGCGCGTCGTAGTGCACCTGGTAGGTGTGGGCCGGGAAGCCGCCGTAGTCGTAGATCATCGGCGGGCGCGGGCTGCCCATCACGGTGAAGGCGGGCTCTTCCCAATGGGCGGACACCATCAGGATCGCGGCCGGCGTGCGGCCGATCTGGCGCGGCATGTCGGCCAATGAGGCTTCGAGCCTGGCGTAGGTGGCGCCCATTTCCTTCTTCATCCACGGCCAGGGGCCGCCGCCGTGCGAGATGAAATAGGTGGGCAATCTGGAAGTCGTGGTCATGGAAGGCTCCTTGGAAGCCAAGTCTAGAGATTTCCCTTCAGGAAATCGATAGGCTAGGATTCATCGATTCGTTTCCCAGGAGGAAATCATCAAATGGACCGCCTGACCGGTTTGCGGGTCTTCAGGGAGGTGGTGGAGTCGGGCAGCTTCGTCGCCGCTGCCGAGCGCCTCGCCATCTCGGCCCCCATGGCCAGCAAGCATGTGGCGCAGCTCGAGAAATCGCTCGGCGCCCGCCTGCTGCATCGCTCGAGCCGGCACCTGAGCCTGACCGAGGCGGGCCAGGCCTGGTACGAGCAGAGCCGCCGTGCGCTCGACCTGCTCGACGCCGCCGAGAACGCGATCGGCCGGAAGAACGAAGCACCGCGCGGCCAGCTCAAGGTCAGCGCGCCCGTGTGGTGCGCCACGCCGCGCTTCGCCGCCGTGCTGGCCGGCTACCGTGAGCGCTTTCCGGAGGTGCTGGTCGACCTGCACCTGGAAAATCGCAAGGTCGATCTCGCGGCCGACGGCTACGACCTCGCGCTGCGCGCCACGCAGGAACTCTCGCCGGCGCTGATCGCCCGGCCGCTGTGCACCCTTCAGTTCCACCTGGTGGCCGCGCCCGCCTGCATCGCCCGCGCCGGCCTGCCGCGGCTGCCGGCCGACCTGGCGAAGCTCGACGCCATCGTGCCGAGCTACGTCAGCATCGAAGGCCTGGCGCTCAAGGACGGCAAGGGCCGCCAGGCGCCGCTGCGGCTGCAGCCGGTGATGAAGTCCGACGACACCACCTTGACCCTGCACGCGGTGCGCGCCGGCATCGGCATGGCCTTCCTGCCCGAATGGCTGATCGACGACGACCTGGCGCAGGGCCGGCTGGTGCGGCTGGTGCCGGACTTCAAGGCCCCGGCGGTGACCTTGTTCGCGGTCTACACCAGCCGGCAGTACATGGCGCCCAAGCTGCGCAGCTTCATCGACTTCCTCGGCGAGCGGCTGGGCGCCGCCGTCGCCTGACAAATCCCTTTCGTGCGCGCAGCCCCGTGGCCGCCGCTACAGTGACGCCTCACTGGAGACCGTCCGCCTTGTTCCGCTTCTTCGAAAAACTGCTTCCCGCCTACCCCGCCGCCGAACCCGAATTGCCGCCGCGCGGCCTCCTCGCCTTCCTGTGGGCCTGCACCCAGGGCCTGCGCGGCAAGATCGCCGCGATGGCGCTGCTGACGGCCGCGATGTCGGCCTTCGAGGCGCTGCTGTTCGCGATGCTCGGGCGCATCGTCGACTGGCTCGGCGGCCAGGTGCCGGCACGGCTGTGGGAAGAGCGCGGCACCACGCTGATGTGGCTGGCCTTCGCGCTGGCGGCGAGCATCGCCGTGGTGGGCCTGCAGACCATCGTCAAGCACCAGACGCTGGCGGTCAACCTGCCGATGCGGCTGCGCTGGAACTTCCACCGCCTGATGCTCGGCCAGAGCATGGCCTTCTACCAGGACGAGTTCGCCGGCCGCATCACGGCCAAGGTGATGCAGACCGCGCTGGCGGTGCGCGAAACCATCTTCGTGCTGGCCGACGTGCTGGTCGCCATGGTGGTCTACGTGGCGACGATGATCGTGCTGGCGGCGGTGCTCGACCGCCAGCTGATGCTGCCCTTCCTGGTCTGGCTCGCGTTCTACATCGGCTCGCTGGTGTTCTTCGTCCCGCGCCTGGGCAAGGTCGGCAAGGCCCAGGCCGATGCGCGGGCCTCGATGACCGGCCGCGTCACCGACGCCTACACCAACATCGCCACCGTCAAGCTGTTCTCGCACACCCAGCGCGAAGCCGGCTTCGCGCGCTCGGCCATGAAGGAGTTCATGGGCACCGGCTATGCCCAGATGCGGCTGGTGAGCGCCTTCGAGATCGTCAACCACACGCTCAGCATGGGCCTGACCGCCGGCATGGCGGGCACCGCGCTGTGGCTCTGGTCGCAGGGCGCGGTCGGCGTCGGCGCGGTGGCCGCGGCGACCGCGATGGCGCTGCGCCTGCAGGGCATGTCGCACTGGATCATGTGGGAGATGACCAGCCTGTTCGAGAACATCGGCACCGTGCAGGACGGCATGAACACGCTGTCGCGCCCGCGCACGGTGCTCGACGCCGCCGACGCGAAGACGCTGGAAGTCCCGCGCGGCGAAGTGCGCTTCGAGCATGCCAGCTTCCGCTACGCCGATGCGGGCCGCCGCGTCATCGACGACCTGACGCTCACGGTCGCGCCGGGCGAGAAGATCGGCTTGGTCGGCCGCTCCGGCGCCGGCAAGTCGACGCTGGTGAACCTGCTGCTGCGCTTCCATGACCTCGACAGCGGCCGCATCCTGGTCGACGGCCAGGACATCGCCCACGTCACCCAGGACAGCCTGCGCGCCCACATCGGCATGGTGACGCAGGACACCTCGCTGATGCACCGCTCGGTGGCCGACAACATCGCCTATGGCCGGCCCGATGCCGGCGAGATCGCGATCCGCGCCGCCGCCGAGCGCGCCGAGGCGCACGAGTTCATCCAGACGCTGGGCGACGCCAGCGGCCGGCGCGGCTACCAGGCCCACGTGGGCGAACGCGGCGTGAAGCTGTCGGGCGGCCAGCGCCAGCGCATCGCGATCGCCCGGGTGATGCTCAAGGACGCGCCGATCCTGCTGCTCGACGAGGCCACCAGCGCGCTCGACTCCGAGGTCGAGGCGGCGATCCAGGCCAGCCTCTACCGGCTGATGGAAGGCAAGACGGTGATCGCGATCGCGCACCGGCTGTCGACCATCGCGGCGATGGACCGGCTGATCGTGCTCGACCAGGGCCGGGTGGTGGAGGAAGGCGACCACAAGACGCTGCTGGCCCGCGGCGGCCTCTATGCCCGGCTGTGGGCGCACCAGAGCGGTGGCTTCCTCGGCGACGGCAACGACGAGGACGACGACCAGGAGAGCGGTGCGGTCGAGGAGCCCTCGACGGTCTGACTCGGGAGTCCTACAGGGGGCGATGACCGCCGACTACACACAGCCGCACGGGGAAGCGCGCACAGTGGATGCGTCTTCAACAAAGAGGAGTTTCCACCGTGAATTCCATCATCTACATCGTCGGTCTGGTCGTGGTCGTGGTTGCAGTGCTGTCGTTCTTCGGCCTGCGCTGATCGCGCCCGTTTCCTCTTTTTCCGCCCTCCAGCGGGGGTTCACGGGGTCGCTTGCGGCCCCGTTTTTCATGGCCGGGCGGCGCGGCTTCGACGGGCATAATTTCGCGCTCCACCCCGGTGCGCCGACACCGTTCCCCGTTGTGAAGGAAGCCGTTGAATTCCGTTGCGCCCCGCTCGTCGTTCCAGGACGCCGCCATCACCGAGGCCGTCCAGTTGATCGAGGCAACGGGGCCGCTCGACGACGCACAGGCGGTGCGCCAGGCCATCGCGCTTCATGGCGACGCGGCGGCCCGCATCGCCGAACGCGCGCGGCTGCTGGGCCGGCGCCTCGGGCTGCAGGCCGAACTGGCGCGCGCCCGCGCCTGGGCGCCGTGGGTGCTGCTGGGCCTGGTGGCGCTGATCGTGGTCGCCGGGCTCACGCTCGCGGGCAACGTGCTGGGCGGCGGCCAGCGGCAGATCAACGTCGTGGTGGCGCTGGCCAGCCTGCTGGGCCTGCACCTGCTCACCCTGCTGCTGTGGCTGGCGGGGCTGGTGCTGCCGCTGGGCGCTTTCCAGGCCTCCTTCGGCTGGCTCTGGCTGAACCTCACGGCCCGGGTGGCCGGCGGCCGGCGGGGCCAGGCCCCGGTGCTGCTGCGGGCCATCACCCGGCTGCTGGCGCGCGCCCGGCTGCTGCCCTGGGCACTGGGGCTGGCGAGCCATGCGATCTGGACGCTGTCGTTCGCGGTCGTGCTGGCGGCGTTGCTGTTCGCGCTGGCCTTCCGCAACTACAC
The DNA here is from genome assembly GCF_030316845.1 of Variovorax davisae. Lineage (GTDB taxonomy): Bacteria > Pseudomonadota > Gammaproteobacteria > Burkholderiales > Burkholderiaceae_C > Variovorax > Variovorax davisae. The sequence goes on along the minus strand of NZ_JASZYS010000001.1, from coordinate 407,224 downwards.
GCTGAGCTGGGAAACCACCATCCTCGAACCCGGCTTCTTCGTGCACAGCGTCCAGCTGCTCGGGCGGGCGCCGGCCTGGCTGGGCTTTCCGGTGCCTGATGCGCAGGCCGTGCTGTCGCCGCTCGCGGCGGCTTCGGGCCAGCGAGCCTGGGCCTTGTGGCTCACCGGCTGCATCGTGGTCTACGGGCTGCTGCCGCGGCTGGCGCTGGCGCTGCTGAGCGCCGCGGTCTGCGCCCAGCGCAGCAAGGCGCTGCAACCCGACCTGTCCGAACCCTATTTCCAGCGGCTGCTGGCGCGTTTCGAGGCCCTGGCCCCGCGCCAGATCGTCGATGCCGATCCCGGCAGGACCGCGCCCGGCCGGCCCGCGCACCTGGCGGCCGGCGACACCGCCGACGCCCTGGTCGCGATCGGCTTCGAACTGCCGCCGGAACAGGACTGGCCCCCGGCCGCGCTCGCAGCCGCCGCCACGCGCGCGCTGCGCATCGACGGCAGCGCGGCACAGCGGCGCGAACTGCTCGACACGCTGGCGCGCCTGCGCCCGCGCCGCGCCGTGATCGGCTGCCGCGCCGCCGCCAGCCCGGACCGCGGCACCGAGCGCTTCCTGCGCGAGGTCATGGCCCTGTGCGGCGAATGCCGCCTGTGGCTGCTCGGCGCGCCCGACGACAGCGCCGCCCGCTCGCGCTGGCAGGCCTGGCTGGCGGACGCCGGCTTGGACGCGCTCGGCGCCGAAGCAGCCCCGGAGGCCGTGATGCACGGCTGGGCATGACGGCGCCGATCCGCATCGCCGTGGTCGGCCATGCCAATGCCGGCAAGACTTCGCTGCTGCGCACGCTGACGCGGCGCGTCGACTTCGGCGAGGTGTCCGAGCGCCCCGGCACCACGCGCCATGTCGAGGCGGTCGACCTGCGGGTCGACGGCGCGGCCGCCGTCCGCTTCCTCGACACCCCGGGGCTGGAGGACGGCGTGGCACTGCGCGAGCACATCGACGGCCTCGACAAGGCGGCCACGCCGCCCGAGCGGATCCGCCTGTTCCTGCAGGGGCCGGAGGCGCACGGGGTGTTCGAGCAGGAGGCGAAGGTGCTGCGCGCCCTGCTCGAGGTCGACGCCGCCTTCCTCGTGATCGACGCGCGCGAGCCCGTGCTGCCCAAGTTCCGGGCCGAGATCGAACTGCTCAACGCCTGCGCGCGTCCGGTACTGCCGGTGCTGAATTTCGTGCGCGATGCCGCCAGCCGCGAAGCGGCCTGGAAAGAGCTGCTGTCGGCCTACGGGCTGCACGTGGTGGTGCGCTTCGATGCGGCGGCACCCTTCGTCGGCGCCGAGCGCGAGCTCTACCGCGACCTGGCGACCCTGCTGCGCGACCGCCGCGCCCAGCTCGACCGGGTGGCCGAATCCCTCGAAGCGGAGGCGGCCCAGCGCCGCCAGGCCGCCAGCACGCGCATCGCCGAGTTGCTGGTCGATGCCGCATCGATGCGGCGGACCGCCTCGGCCGACGCCTTCGCCGACCCGCCGACCCGCCAGCGCCTGATCGCCGGACTGCAAAAGGCCGTGTTCGACAAGGCGCAGCGCTGCGCCGACGACCTGCTGGCGCTCCATGGCTTTCGCGAAGGCGACGCCGACGAAGCCGCATTGCCGTTGCTAGAAGGCCGCTGGGCCATGGATTTCTTCCACCCCGAGGCGCTGAAGGATGCCGGCATCCTGCTCGGCAAGGGCGTGGCGGTGGGCGCCGCCGTCGGCGTGGTGGCCGACCTGGCGCTCGCCGGCCTGTCGCTCGGCGCCGGCGCGGCGCTGGGCGGCGCCATCGGCGGCGCGGTCTCGCAGGGCCTGGGGCCGTTGGGCCGCAAGCTGGTCAACAAGCTGCGCGACGTCCATGAGCTGACGGTCGAGGACCGGGTGCTGTTCGTGCTGGCGGCCTGGCAGCTCGAACTGCTGCGCGCGCTCGCCTCGCGCGGCCACGCCGCGGTCGACCGCATCGCGAACGCCCCCGGCGAGCCGGCCGCGGCGGCCCGGCGCGCGCTGGCCGAGCTGGTGCACGCGGCACAACCGGCGCGCAGCCACCCGGCATGGGAGGCCGGCAGCGGCCTGCGCTGGCGCGAGACGCCGCAGCGGCAGGCGCTGGTGGCCGCGGTCGCGCGCCAGGTGCCGGCCGCGCTCGCGGCCCTGGCCGGCCCCTGAGCCGGTCGACCCCACGCCCGCCGGGCGATCCGGATTCCGGCATCATCCCGGCCATGGAAAACACCCCTCCCCGCCCGCTCGCGATCATCAAGGTCGGAGAAACCTTCGACGCCTTGCGTGAACGGCGCGGCGACTTCGAACACTGGATGGCCGACGGCCTCGGCGACACCCGGCTGCCGGTCGTGGTGCTCGACCCGCGCCGCGGCGACGCGCTGCCCCCGCCCGACCGGATCTCGGGCGCCATCGTCTCCGGCTCGCATGCCATGGTCTCGCACCGCGCGCCCTGGAGCGAAGCCACCGGCCGCTGGCTCGCGCAGCTGGTCGCCCACGGCACGCCGGTGCTCGGCATCTGCTTCGGCCATCAGCTGCTGGCCGATGCGCTCGGCGGCGAGGCCGGCGACCACCCGGGGGGCCTGGAGATCGGCACGGTCGAAGTCGAGCTCCGGCCCGAGGCCGCCGACGATGCCCTCATGGGCGGCCTGCCGGCGCGCTTCGAGGCCCATGTGGTGCATCGGCAGAGCGCGCTGCAGCTGCCCGAAGGCGCGGTCCGCCTCGCCGGCAACGGCTTCGAGCCGACCCAGGCCTTCCGGGTCGGCGACCAGGCCTGGGGCCTGCAGTTCCATCCCGAATTCGACGCCGAGGTCATGCGCGGCTATGTCGACCACCTGGGCGACGACCTGCGCCGCCAGGGCCTCGATCCGGCGGCGCTGCGCGAGCGGGTGGCGCCGACCGCGCAGGCGGCCGGGCTGCTCGGCCGCTTTGCCCGCATCGCCGAGGCGCACGACGCCTTGGCGACAGCGACCGCGGGTTAGCACGCTTCGCAGGGCCGGTCCCTGTGCCCCCGCGGAGCCGGCTCGGCATCAGAATGCGACTACACACCCCGGCTCGCGGTTGAGCTATGGTGCAGTCGCATTTCTCCATGGAACCCAGCATGCCCACTTCAGCCCCCGCGCCGGCCCGCAAGCATTTCTCGATGATCCGCGGCTTCCATCTCGCCGATGCGTTCACGCTCGGCAACGCGGCCTGCGGCGTCGGCGCCATCTTCCTGGCCATGGCCTTCATGCGCAGCCAGTCGGTGGCGCATTTCCTCTGGGCCGCGGCGCTGGCGCCCGCGGCCTTCGTCTTCGATGTCTTCGACGGCCGCATCGCGCGCTGGCGCCAGACCCACTCGGCGCTGGGCCGCGAACTCGACTCGCTGGCCGACGTGATCTCCTTCGGCGTGCTGCCGGCGACCCTGGCCTTCGCGGCCGGCCTCGATGGCGGCTGGGACTGCGTGCTGCTGATCTATTTCGTCTGCTGCGGCGTGAGCCGCCTGGCGCGCTACAACGTCACGGCCGAAGCCCTCTCCGAAGGCGCGGACAAGGTCAAGTATTTCGAAGGCACGCCGATCCCGACCAGCGTGGTGCTGGTCGGCCTGCTGGCCCTGGCGGCCTGGCAGGGCCACATCGGCGACGCCATCTGGGGCGGCGCCTGGTCGATCGGGCCCTGGGTGCTGCATCCGCTCGCCCTGCTGTTCGGACTCTCGGGCACCTTGATGATCAGCAAGACGCTGCACATCCCGAAGCTGTGACGCCGCGATGACGGCCGGGCGCCGGCCTGCGGCTTCAACCTGCCTAGAATGGCCGCACAGTCACCGTCCGAAACGCGCCGTGCCCATTTCAGCCTCACGCGTCCTGATCGCCTTCGTTCTCGGCCTGCTCGTCACCGGCTGCGCCAGCCTGCCCGGCAAGGTCGAACGGACCGAGTCGCATGCCCTCGTCAACACGGCCGACAGCCGGCTGGCCAAGGCCTTCGGTCCCGCGGTGGCGGCCCACCCGGACCAATCCGGCATCCGTGCGCTGCAGTCGGCCGAGGACGCCTTCGCGGCCCGCATCCTGCTGGCCCGCCATGCCGACCGCAGCCTCGACCTGCAGTACTACATCTGGCGCAACGACACCACCGGCAAGCTCATGTGGCAGGCGCTGTGGGACGCGGCCGAACGCGGCGTGCGGGTGCGCGTGCTGCTCGACGACGCCAACACCGGCGGGCTCGACCCGATGCTGGCGGCGCTCGACGCCCACCCCCACATCGAGGTCCGGCTCTTCAATCCCTTCGCCAACCGGGGCCTGCGGGTCGGCGACTTCGCCCTCGACTTCTCGCGCGTCAACCGGCGCATGCACAACAAGTCCTTCACGGCCGACAACCAGCTCACGATCGTCGGCGGCCGCAACATCGGCGACGAGTATTTCGGCGCCAACATGGAAGTCGGCTTCCAGGACCTCGACGTGGTGGCGGTCGGCCCGGTGGTGCGCGAAGTCTCGACCGCCTTCGACCTGTTCTGGAACAGCGCCTCGGCCTATCCCGCCGCCAGCCTGCTGGCGCCGCCGGGCCCGGCCGCGCAGGCCGACCTGAGGGCCGGCTGGGACCAGGTCCACCGCGACCCCGAGGCCACGCGCTACCTCGACGCCGTGCGCCAGACGCCGCTGCTGCGCGACCTGAACGACGGCCGCCTGGCGCTCGACTGGACCAGCGCCCATGTCATCCACGACGACCCGGCCAAGGTGCTCGAGTCGACCGACCGCAGCGACCTGCAGATGATGCCGCTGCTGGTCGCGGCCTTCGGCCAGCCACGGCGCGAACTCGACCTGGTCTCGCCCTACTTCGTGCCCGGCAAGGACGGCACCGCGGCGCTGGTGAGGATGGCCGGCTCCGGCATCCAGGTGCGCGTGCTGACCAACTCGCTGGCGGCGACCGACGTCGGTGCGGTTCACGCCGGCTACGCCAAGTACCGCAAGGCGCTGCTCGAGGGCGGGGTCCGGGTCTACGAGCTGAAGCCCGGCGACGCCGTGCCGCCGCCCGAGAAGGACAAGGGCAAGGACGGCGAACGCGGCGGCGGACTCCCGGGCAGCGGCAGCCGCGGCAGCTCGGCTTCCAGCCTGCACGCCAAGACTTTCGGGATCGACCGCGAACGCATCTTCGTGGGCTCCTTCAACCTCGACCCCCGATCGGCCCGGCTCAACACCGAGATGGGCGTGATCATCGACAGCCGCAACCTGTCCGGCCAGCTGGCCCAGCAGTTCGACACCGTGATCCCGGCCAAGGCCTTCGAGGTGCGGCTGCAGGCGGACGGCCGTGGCATGGAATGGATCGAGCAGACGCCGCAGGGCCAGATGCGCTACACCACCGAGCCCGGCGCCGGCGCCCTCAAGCGGACCTGGATCGATGTCCTCGAAGTGCTGCCGATCGAATGGCTGCTCTGACTGCTTTCTACCCGGAACCCACCCGAATGAATCCCGGCCTGCTCCAACTCGCCACCCTGGCCGCCGCGCACCCGCTGGCGCCGGCCTGCGACCACTTCTACTTCCTGCGCCACGGCCAGACCGAGTGCAATGCGCGGCGCATCTTCCAGGCCGCCGACGAGCCGCTCAGCGCGCTCGGCCTGCAGCAGGCGGCGCGCGCCGCCGAGCTGCTGGCCGGCGAGCCGATCCGCAGCATCGTGAGCAGCAACGTGCAGCGGGCACTGACCACGGCGCAGGCGGTGTCGGCGCCGCACGGCATCGCGCCCTGGGTGCACGAGGGCCTGCGCGAGCGCCACTTCGGCGCGCTGATCGGCAGCTCGTCGGCGAACATCGACTGGGCCTGCGCGCCCGCGGGCGGCGAGACCCTGCCCGAGTTCGTGGCCCGCAAGCGGGCCGCCCTCGATGAGGCGCTCGCACAGCCGGCGCCGGTGCTGATCGTGGCGCACGGCGGCTCGCTCTACGTGCTGGCGGCGCTGCTCGGCGTGCCGGTCGACATGGGACTGCTCGGCAACGCCCAGCCGCTGCGCTTCGAACGCGATGGCGCCGGCTGGCGCGTCCGCTCGCTGCTGCAGCAGGTCGACGGCGGCGCCGCCATTGCCTGACAACGCTTCGCGGATCCGCCATGGACTTCAAGGACTACTACAAGACGCTGGGCCTCGAGCGCGGGGCCTCGGAAGACGAGGTGCGCAAGGCCTATCGCAAGCTGGCGCGCAAGTACCACCCCGACGTCAGCAAGGAAGCCGACGCCGACCAGCGCATGCGCGAGATCAACGAGGCCAACGACGTGCTGCGCGACAAGGAGAAGCGCGCCGCCTACGACCAGCTGGCCGACCATGTCGCGCGCGGCGGCAGCCCGGACGGCAGCTTCCGGCCGCCGCCGAACTGGGACGAGGGCTTCGAGTTCCACCGGGGCGCCAACCAGGGGCCGGCCGACCATGCGGACTTCAGCGAGTTCTTCTCCTCGGTGTTCGGCGCCGCCGAACGGCGCGGTGCCGAACGCCGCAACTACCGCGCCCGCGGCGAGGACCACCACGCGGCCATCGAGATCGCGCTGGAAGATGCGCTCAACGGTGCCGAGCGCGAGATCACGCTGCGCTCGCAGGAGCTCGACGCCCAGGGCCGGCCCGAGTTCAAGACCCGCACGCTGTCCGTCAAGATCCCGCCCGGCGTGCACCCGGGCCAGTACATCCGGCTGGCCGGCCAGGGCATGCCGGGCCACGGCGGCGAGCCGGCCGGCGACCTGTACCTCGAGGTGCGCATCGCGCCGCATCCGCTGTACCGGGTCGAGGACCGCGATCTCTACATGACGCTGCCGATCACGCCGACCGAAGGCGCGCTCGGCGCGCAGGTCAAGGTGCCGACGCCGAGTGGCGGCGTGGTCGAGGTCACGGTGCCGCCGAAGGCGCGCAACGGACTCAAGCTGCGCCTCAAGGACCGCGGCCTGCCGGGCAAGCCGCCGGGCCACCTGTATCTGCTGCTGGAGATCGCCCTGCCGCCGGCCGACACCGACGCCGCGCGCAAGGCCTACGAGCAGCTCGCCCAGGCCGCGCCCTTCGATCCGCGGCGCCATCTCGGAGTGTGACGACCATGACTTCCTCCGTCTCCATCACGACCACCACCCTGAGCGCCTCGCACCCCCTGGCCGCCGGCGAACTCGCGCATGCCTGCGGCGCGCAGCTCGACTGGGTGGTCCAGCTGGTCGAGGTCGGGATCATCGAATCGCGCACGCCCGCCGAGCAACCGGATGACTGGCGCTTCCATGGCGCGGACCTGCAGTGCGCGCTGGAGGCGCGACGGCTGGAGCGCGACTTCGGCGTCGGGCTCGATGCGGCTGCGCTGATCCTCGACCTCGAGCACGAGGTGCGGCGGCTGAAGGGCGTGCTGCGCGCCCAGGGGCTGGAGCGCGAGATCTGACGCCGCCGCCTACTGCATCGTCTTCAGGTTCCCGATCCGCACCAGCATCTCGGTGAACATCTGCATGTCGGCGTCGAGGTCGACGAGCTCCTTGTATTCCTTGGCGTTGTGCGCCGTGTACTTCTTGCCGGGCATCGCCGGGCCGAAGTTGATCGCGTTGGGCATCAGCTTGGCGGTGGTGCTGCCCGCGGTGGGCACCGGCTTGGCTTCGAGGCCCGTGGTGTCGCCGAAGATGTTCAGCAAGGTCGCCAGCCAGGCGCCCTTGGGGTCGCGGGCCATCCAGTCGCCCTGCGCATGGTCGATCTCGACCCGGGCCTGGCTCGCCGCGGCCCACTCGTCGACCTTGGCCTTGAGCGTGGCGGTGAGCTGCTCGGGCGTGCCGCCGCGCGGCATCCGCACATTGGTGGTCACTTCGAGCTTGCCGTCCTTCTCGCGGATCAGGTTGGGCGACAGGGTCAGCGGCCCCATGAAGTCGTCCTGGTAGCCGACGCCCATCTTCTCGCCGAGGTAGCCGGTGCCGTAGAGGTCGATCAGGTACCTGACGGCCTTGGTGTAGTGGTTGCCCGCCGTCACCACGCCGGACTCCTGCAGGAAGAGCGCGAGCCGCGGCAGCGGATTGACGCCCTCCTCCGGCCGCGAGCCGTGCGCCGACACGCCGGTGACCTTGACCTCGATGCTGTCCGCGCCCTTCGCGATGTCGATGCCGAACTTGCCGCCCTGGCCCTCGTACTTGCGGATGAACGGGCCCTTGACGAATTCGAGCCGGGCCGCCACCTGCGCCAGGTCGCCCCCCTTCAGCGTGGCGGTCGCCGTCTGCGGCACCGCATTGGCCGACGAGGCGCCCGCCATCGCGGTGATGGCGGTGCGCACGGCGCTGCTGCCGTCCGCCTCCTCGACCGGGAAGAAGACCTTGAGCGCGCCCGAGCCCTTCTCGGCGACCACGGCCGGGTACTTGCTGTCGAGCACGATGTTGTAGTCGGGCAGCGGCGTCTTCGCGCGGTAGTACTTCATGCCGTCGCCGCCGGTTTCCTCGGTGGTCTCGATCATCAGGCGGATCGTGCGGGCCAGCGGCAGGCCGCTTTCCTTCACGGCCTTCATCGCATACAGGACCGCCGCGATCGAGCCCTTGTCGTCGATCGTGCCGCGCCCGTAGAGCGTGTCGCCCACGCGCGTCATCTTGAAGGGGTCGAGCCGCGTGCCGTCGTCGAGCACCCACTCGTCGGCCACCACGGGCACGACGTCGGCATGGGTCAGGATGCCGAACTCGTCGGCGCCCCGGCCCGGCAGCTTGACCTCGAAGATCCGGTTGTCGACGTTGCGGTACTGCAGTCCGAAGTCCTTGGCCATGCGTTCGACCAGGCGGCCGAACTCGATGATCTGCGGGCTCTCGTGCGGCGGCACCTTGTCGTCGCGCACCGTCGGGATCGCGACCATCGCCTCCAGCGACGACAGCACCGCCTTCTGGTTGTGCAGGCGGTTGTAGAGCCCCAGCAGGCGCGCGACCTGGGTCAGGTCATCGCCGGCGAGCGGCCGCCTGGCCTCGTAGGCCGCAATGGCCGGCTTGAGCCTGGGATCGGCCTTGGCAGCCTGCGCCAGGAAGGCGCGGAAGCTGGCCGAAGGCGCCGCCTGCTGGGTCGCGGCCAGGCGGTCGAGCTCGGGCTTCTTGAGGGTGTCGGCGGCGGCCCACGGGGTGGCGACGGCCAGCGCGAGGCCGACCGAGAAAACGGAAGAAGTGAATCGATGCATGGTGAGGGTCCGGCCTGGGAACTTGGGGCAGGCGTGCAAGTCTACGACCGGAAAAAGTAGGCGGCGGCTGGCAGACAGCGCGACGACCAGGCCGAAAAATGCACGCTTGCGTTCCCTTGCCCCAGGAGTCCCGATGCCGGTGATCTGCGCCGCCTGTCAAACCGAGAACCGCGAGGCCGCGAAGTTTTGCCACGGCTGCGCCCGCAAGCTGCCCGGCTTCGCCGCCACCGGGCCTTCGCTGCTGGACGGCCTGCGCGCGCAGCGGCCGGCCGACGCGGCCGCGGGGCATCCGTCCGGCCTCGCCGGGCAGAACGCGCCGCGCGAATTCTGGCTCGGGCTGGGGGCGCTCATGCTCGCGGTGGCGGTCGGATTCGGCGGCTGGTTCGGCTACGTGACGCGCAAGGTCCCCGCGCCCGCCAGCCGCCCGGCGCCGGTGGCGGTCGCGCCGCCGGCGCAGGCCGCCGAGGCGCCCAGGCTGGCGGAGCCGGCGCCCGTGCCGATACCGCTCGGCTCGTCGCTGGGCGCGGGCGAAGCGGAAGTGACCGAACAGCAGCCGCCCGTGCCGCCATCGGGCGTCGCCGCCGCGCCAGCGCCGCCACCCGCCACGCCGGCGGCGGTCGAACGCCGGCCGGCGCCGGCCGCACCGGCGCGCGCGGCCGCCCTCGACCCGCGCCAGGGCTGCCAGAACCTCAACTTCTTCTCCGCCGCCCGCTGCGAAGCCGCGCACTGCGACCAGGCGGCCTACACACGCCATCCGCGCTGCAACGAGGTGCGGGCGGACCGGCGCCGCGACGAGGCGCGGCGCAATCCGATGCTGGGGACCTGAGGCGGCGGGGCTGCCTCTGGATCAGGCCGCCTTGGCCTGCACCAGCTTGATCACGCTCGAGAAATCGAGCGCGCCATGGCCGCCCAGGCTGTGCGCGGCATACAGGTTGCGCGCCAGGCCGCCGAGCGGGGTCGAGGCGCGCACTGCGGCCGCGTTCTCCTGCGCCAGGCCCAGGTCCTTCAGCATCAGGTCGGTGCCGAAGCCGCCCGCATAGCCCTTGGAGGCCGGCGCGTTTTCCATCACGCCAGGCAGCGGGTTGTACTTCTCGAGCGCCCAGTTGCCGCCCGAAGAACGCCGCATGATCTCGGACAGCACCTTGGGATCGAGGCCGTTGGCCACGCCCAGCGCGATCGCCTCCGAGGTGCCGATCATCAGGATGCCGAGCAGCATGTTGTTGCAGATCTTGGCGGTCTGGCCGGCACCCGCGGCGCCGGCGTGGAAGATGTTGGCCCCCATCTTCTCGAGCACCGGACGGGCACGCTCGAGGTCGGCTTCGGCGCCGCCGACCATGAAGGTCAGCGTGCCTGCGATGGCGCCGCCGGTGCCGCCCGACACCGGCGCGTCGATCACCGCGATGCCGCGCTTGGCGCCGGCCTCGGCCACCTTGCGCGAGGTCGCGGCCGCGATGGTGCTGCTGTCGATCACCAGCGCGCCCGGTGCGATCTTCCCGAGCAGGCCGTCGCTGCCCAGGTAGAGCCCTTCGACATGCGCGCTGGCCGGCAGCATGCTGATCACGACCTCGGCGCCGGCCACGGTCTCGGCCGCCGAGGCGGCGATGGCCAAGCCTTCGGCCGCGAACTTCCTGCAGGCGTCGGCCGAGAGGTCGAAGGCGCTCAGCGTGTGGCCGGCCTTCAGCAGGTTGAGGGCCATGGGCCCGCCCATGTTGCCCAGGCCGATGAATGCGATCTTCATGTCGTGTGTCTCCGTTCTTGTGGGGATGCGTGCGGCCCGCTCAGCTGAGCGACACCAGTTCGGGCGCCATCTCGCCGCGCGGGCGCAGATGGTCTTCGATGAAGGCCGGCGTGATCTCCTCGAGGGTGGCCGGGCTCCAGCTCGGATTGCGGTCCTTGTCGACCAGCACCGCGCGGATGCCCTCGGCAAAATCCTTGTGGGCGCAGAAGCCCAGCGAGGCCCAGTACTCGAGCCGGAACACCTCGGCCAGCGACATGCGGTGCACGCGCTGCCAGAGCGCGAAGCTCAGCGCGGCCGAACTCGGCGCGCCCTTGGCGAAGGTCTTGGCGGCGGTCTGCAGCCACGGGTCTTCGTGCTGCAGGCTGCGCAGGCGCTTCGCGATGTCGAGCAGGTCGTCGCCGGCCATCAGCGCGTTGATGGTGTCGAAGTGCTCGCGCAGCTTCGAAGGCGGCGGTGCGGCGCCTTCGCCGGCCTGCGCCAGCAGGCGGGACAGCGTGGCGCGATCGGCCTGCGCCTGGGACCGCCATGCGGTCGCAGCGATCGAGGACAGGACCTGCGCCTTGTTCTCGTGCGGCACCAGCAGGTCGGCCAGGCCGCAGAAGATCGCGTCCGCGGCATTCAGCGGCGCCGCCGTCAGGGCCAGGAACAGCCCCACCCGCCCCGGCATGCGGCGCAGGAACCAGCTGCCGCCGACGTCCGGGTAGAGGCCGATGTTGATCTCGGGCATCGCGACCCGGCTCTGTGCCGTGACCACCCGGTGCGAGCAGCCCGCCATCAGGCCGACGCCGCCGCCCATCACGATGCCGTGGCCCCAGCACAGGAAGGGCTTGGGAAAGGTGTGGATGAGGTAATCAAGTTCGTACTCTTCGCCGAAGAAGCGCTCGGCATATTCGTTGCGGTCAGGGCCGCAGTCGCGCAGCGTCTGGTAGAGCTGGCGCAGGTCGCCGCCGGCGCAGAAGGCCTTCTCGCCCGCCGCATCGAGCAGCACGCCGACGATGCCCGCGTCCGCCGCCCACTCGCGCAGCTTCGGTGTCAGCAGCCGCACCATCGCGACCGACAGGGAATTGAGCGAGGCCGGCGCATTGAGCGTGGCAACGCCGAAGCGCTGGCCGTCGGCGGTCTTGATTTCGTTGAAGAGAATGACGGAGTCGGTCATCGGATATCGCAATCGCCTTCGAGAAGTTTGCGCGCGACGATCACGCGCATGATTTCATTGGTGCCTTCGAGGATCTGGTGCACGCGCGCGTCGCGCACCAGCCGCTCCAGCGGGAATTCGCTCAGGTAGCCGTAGCCGCCGTGCAGCTGCAGCGCCTCGTTGCAGACGTTGAAGCCGGCATCGGTCGCGAAGCGCTTCGCCATCGCGCAATAGGTGCTCGCATCGGCATGGCCGGCGTCGAGCTTGCTCGCCGCCAGCCGCACCATCTGGCGAGCTGCCACGAGTTCGGTCGCCATGTCGGCGAGCTTGAACTGCAGCGCCTGGAAACTCGCCAGCGGCTTGCCGAACTGCTGGCGCTCGTGCAGGTAGCGCCGGGCCGCGTCGAGCGCACCCTGCGCGGCGCCGACCGAGCAGGTCGCGATGTTGATCCGGCCGCCATCCAGCCCCTTCATCGCGATGCGGAAGCCCTCGCCCTCGCTGCCCAGCAGGTTCTCGGCCGGCACCCGCACGTTGTCGAAGTCGATGGTGCGCGTAGGCTGGCTGTTCCAGCCCATCTTGTGCTCCTTCTTGCCGTAGCGGATGCCGGGCGCATCGGCCGGCACTGCCAGCGCCGAGATGCCACCCGCCCCGCCACCGCCGGTGCGCGCCATCAGCACCAGCACGTCGGTCGACCCGGCGCCCGAGATGAAGGCCTTGCCGCCGTTGATGACGTACTCGCCCCCCTGCAACTCGGCGCGGGTCTTGAGCGATGCGGCGTCCGAGCCGGCGCCGGGCTCGGTCAGGCAGTACGAGGCCAGCTTGCGCCCGCTGGTGAGGTCCGCACCCCAGCGCTCGCGCACCGCCGGGCCGCCCCAGGTGCCGAGCATCCAGGTCGCCATGTTGTGGATCGTGATGAAGGCGGTGGTCGAGGGATCGACCGCGGCCATCTCCTCGAACACCAGCGTCGCATCGAGGCGCGGCAGGGCCAGGCCGTCGATGCTTTCCGGCGCATAGAGCCCGCAGAAGCCGAGCTCGCCGGCCTTGGCGATGGCTTCCTTCGGGAAGATCGCCTCGGCGTCCCAGCGCGCCGCATGCGGCGCGAATTCGTTCAGTGCGAAGTCGCGCGCGGTCTGCGCGAAGGCGCGCTGCTCCTCGGTCAGCTCGAAGTCCATGCGGACGAGCTTACTTGAGGCTGATCGTGGTGTTGAGACCGTGCGCCGTGCTGTCGTCGAACCAGCGCGACGTCACCGTCTTGGTCTGCGTGTAGAACAGGATCACCTGCTTGCCATACGGACCCAGGTCGCCGAGCTTGGAAGCGCGCGAGCCCGTGAACGAGAACATCGGCACCGGCACCGGGATCGGCACGTTGATGCCGACCTGGCCGACGTCGATGTCTTCCTGGAAGCGGCGCGCCGCGGCGCCCGACTGCGTGAAGATCGCGGTGCCGTTGCCGTTCGGGTTGGCGTTGATCATCTCGATCGCCTCGTCGATGCTCTCGGCATTGGCCAGGCACAGCACCGGGCCGAAGATTTCCTGCTCGTAGATGGTCATGCCGGGCTTGACGTCGGCGAACACGGTCGGGCCGACGAAGTTGCCCTTCTCGTAGCCGGGCACGGCGGGCTTGCGGCCATCGAGTGCCAGGGTCGCGCCGTCGGCCACGCCGCGCTCGATCAGGCCGTTGACCCGGTCGTAAGCCGCGCAGGAGACCAGCGGGCCGACGTCGACCCCCTTCTCGGTACCGGCGCCGATCTTCAGGGACTTGGCCTTTTCGACCAGGTCCGGCACCCACTTTTGCGCGTCGCCCACCAGCACCGCCACCGACACCGCCATGCAGCGCTGGCCGGCGGCACCGAAGCTCGCGCCGGCCAGCGCGTTGAGCGTCTGCTCCTTGTTGGCGTCGGGCATCACGATCGCGTGGTTCTTCGCGCCCATCATGCATTGCACGCGCTTGCCGGCCAGCGTGGCGCGGTTGTAGACATGGGTGCCGACCTTGGTCGAGCCGACGAAGGAGATCGCCTTGATGTCCTGGTGGTCGCAGATCGCATTCACCACCTGCTCGCCGCCGTGCACCACGTTGAGCACGCCGGCCGGGATGCCGGCTTCGAGCGCCAGTTCGCACAGGCGCATCGTGACCATCGGGTCCTGCTCCGAGGGCTTCAGCACGAAGGTGTTGCCGGTGACGATCGCCATCGGGAACATCCACAGCGGGATCATCGCCGGGAAGTTGAAGGGCGTGATGCCGGCGCAGACGCCCAGCGGCTGCATCAGCGTGTAGGTGTCGACGCCGTTGGCGACGTTGTTGGCCATCTCGCCCAGCTGCAGGTTGCCGATGGCGGCCGCATGCTCGACCACCTCGAGGCCGCGGAACACGTCGCCTTCGGCGTCCGGCAGCGTCTTGCCCTGTTCGGCCGTGAGGATCGCGGCCAGCTCGGCCATGTTCTCGCGGATCAGCTGCTGGTACTTGAGGAAGATGCGGGCCCGGGCGCCGATCGGCGTCTTGCGCCAGGTCTTGAAGGCCTCCTTGGCGGAGGCGACGGCGGCATCGACCTCGGCCGGCGTCGCGAACGGCACCTTGGCCAGCACGGCCTGCGTGGCCGGGTTGACGATGTCGCGCCACTCGGTGGTCTTCGAATCGACGAACTTGCCGCCGATCAGCAGCTTGACGGTGGCGACTTGCGTCGCGGGGGTGGTGGTGGCGTCCATGTGTATGTGTCTCCTTGGAATGGGGGTCGTCAACGGCCGATGCTAGCTTTGCACTTTTGCGATGGCAATAGACAAATATGCACCTTCGATCTGCATAATTGCAGATCATGGACTGGGACAACCTGCGCTTCTTTCTCGAACTCTCGCGCACCGGCACCTTGGTCGGCGCGGCCCGGCGGCTGGCGGTCGACCACACGACGGTGGCGCGCCGCATCCAGTCGCTCGAGAAGCAGGTCGGCAGCGCCCTCTTCTCGCGCGAGGCCGATGGCCACCGCCTGACCGAGGCCGGCCGCCGGCTGCAGCCGCAGGTCGAGGCGATGGAGGCCGCCTTCCATACCGTCGAGCGTTCGGCTCCGGCATCGCAGGAAGGCCTGTCGGGCCTGGTGCGGATCGGTGCCACCGAGGGCTTCGGCACGGTCGTGCTGGCGCCGCAGCTGGCGCTGTTCGCGCAGGCGCATCCGAAGCTGGTGATCGACCTGCTCGCGATGCCGCGGCTGGTGCACCTGTCGCGGCGCGAGGCCGACATCGTGATCTCGCTCGAACGGCCGGCCCGCGGCCCGGTGGTCGTGACCAAGCTCAGCGACTACGTCCTGCGGCTCTATGCCTCGAAGGCCTACCTGGCGAACCACGCCGCGATCCGCAGCCGCGACGACCTGCGCGGCCACACCTTCGTCAGCTACGTCGACGACCTGCTGTTCAGCAAGGAACTGCAGTACCTCGACGAGCTGTACAAGCCCGATTCCTTCGCGCTGCGCAGCACCAGCATCCTGGCGCAGCACCAGGCCACGGCGGCCGGCGCCGGCATCGCGGTGCTGCCGGCCTTCATCGCCGAGCGGGACAAGTCGCTGCGGCGGGTGCTGCCCCATGAAGCCAACTTCACGCGCACCTTCTGGATGTCGGTGCCGGCGGAGACGCGGCACCTGGCGCGGATGAAGGCGGTGTGGGATTTCCTGCGCGAGACGGTGGAGTCGCAGCGCGATGTCCTGCTGCCGCCGGGGCCCGAAGGCTGAAAGCTCGGCGAGTGCGGTTGCCTATCATGGCGCGCGATGCACCACAATCACGCCAGTTCCATGCCCTATGAGGAACTGCCGCTCGACCATCTGCCGGCGGAACGCATCGAAGCGTTGTGGCGCTACCGCGCCAAGATGGTCCATCGGCAGCTCGTGCTGCCCGATGGACGGATCGATCTGGTGGCGCGTGGCACCCTGACCGCCTCCGGACGGATCTCCAGGGTTCAGCTCGCAGTCGCAGGCCCCGCCGACCGGCCCGGTTTCGTTGTCGCCCCTGCGGGTTCCGTGACCCTGGGCGTGCGATTCCACATCGGATGGGGGAGCGCGTGCCTGGGCCTCGAAGCGGCCTCGATGCGCAACCGTGTGGTCGTCGGGCGCGCCGCCGAGGCGCTGATCGGCCCGGTCGCGCAATCGATGCTGCACTCGGGCAGCCTGGACGAGTTGCAGCGCGCGCTGATGGACGCCGCCCGCACGGTGAGCGCCCGCGCCTCGCCGGCCGCGGGGCATGCGAGCGTCCTGGAAGCCGTGGCGCTGTTGCGGCGGGGCGTGCCGATCAGCGCCCTGGGCGCCCGGACCGGCACCTCGGAGCGCACGCTGCGTCGCGGGGTGAACAATCATGTCGGCCTGTCGCTGCGCACCCTCTGGGGCATCCTGCGCTTCCAGCGTGCCATGGCCCGGCTCCAGGCGGGGACGATGCCCAGCCTTGGAGACCTGGCTGCCGATACCGGGTATTCGGACCAGGCCCACATGACGCGGGAGTTCCGCCGATTCGGTGCCTTCACGCCCGCATTGCCGGCCGCCGCACCGGTCGTGGAGGCCATCGATCGCCATCCGGCGTGGCCGTAACGTTCAAGACCCCGAGGCGCGATCCGCCGACACTGCGCGAGACTTGACGGAGCCTCCATGCACATCCAGCCCCTCTTCGCCGAAACCGACATCCGTGCACTTCACGGCCTGATCCGCGCCTACCCGCTGGCCACGCTGACGACCCAGACATCCCACGGGCTGGATGCCAATCTGCTGCCCCTGGAACTGATCGAAGCCGGCACCTGCGGCCTGTTGCGAGGCCATGTGGCACGCCATCACCCGCTGTATGCAGACGCCCCCGACGACAGCGCGCTGGCCGTCTTCCAGGGGCCGAATGCCTATATCTCCCCCCGCTGGTATGTGAACGGACAGCGCAGCGGCCGGCTGGCGCCCAGTTGGAACTACGTTGCGGTTCAGGCCCGCGGCCGCTTGCGCTTCATCGATGACGCGGCATGGGTGCTGGCGCACCTGACCTCGCTCATGGAGCGGCAGGAAGCGCATCGCGAGCAGCCCTGGTCGATGGCGGACACCTCCGCGCCGTTCGCAGCGGACGCGGCGCAGGCATTGGTCGGCTTCGAGATCGACATCCTGGCGCTGAGCGGCAAGCTCTTCCTGTCGCAACAGCGCACCGAGGCCGATCGCCGAAGCGTGATCCAGCATCTCGAACGCGAAGCGTCCGGCACGGCCCGCGACCTGGCGGCGCTGATCGTGCCCTGAGTCGGGCGCTGCGGCGCCTGGCACGAGATCGCCCAACGGCCTATGCAGTCGTAGTCCCTACAGCCGGCCGGCCTAGGCCAGGGGTGCCTTGGCCATTTGCCGCCTTGCTCCAGAGCACAGCCGCGACCAACATCGACGCATGCCGAGCCCGCCGTGGGCCGGTTTCGGGAGATTTCCATGCTTCGCATCTTTCAGCGCCCGCTGTGCGCCGGCGCCCTCTGCACCATGCTGACGTTGGTCGCCTGCGACGAACACGCCGCACAACACCTCGCACCCACGCTGGCCGGAATCGGCCAGGCCAACCCGGCGGCCGAACTGTCCGAGGCCTCCAACGCCTACTTCGGCGAGCGCTTCGCGCAGGTTCAGGCGGCGCTGGCGCAGCAGCGCGACGAGACGCCGGCGGTCCCCTCTTTTTGAGGCGCGGAGAAGGCCAACGCCGCCGGCGGCGAGCAAGATGTCGCATCTTCGGGTCTCATGGAGATTCGACGATTCAGGCCCGGCGACGAAGCCGCATTGTTCCGCGTGGTCGAGTTGGGCCTCGAATTCGATGGCCAGACCACGGTCGAAGGGCCTTCCATCGGGAGCCTCATAGGGCTTGGCGACGTCCGAGCCACCCTCGCAATGCTGCGCACGCCCGATGGGCAGCGAATCGAACTGGACACATTCCACACGCCGGACGCGGTCGGGTTCGGACCTCGCCTGTGTTCGTGGACCCGAGGGCATCATCGTCGGGCTGGCCGAGCCACTCGGCTGAGGGCGGGCGGATCGCTCGCGCGCACGACGATCCCGAAGAGAATCTCCGCATGCCACACGCCGTCTCCCACCTGCGCGCCGCGCGCCTGGCGCGCAGCGCCAAACCCTTTCTCGCCCGTGGTGGTTTCAAGCGCGAGCGCTGCGCGGACTGCCGGCTGGTACCCAGCCACTGCATGTGTGCCTTGCGCCCTTCGCTGACGACTTCGGCTGGGGTGTGCCTGCTGATGGCGGACATCGAGCCGCTCAAGCCAAGCAACACGGGCTGGCTGGTCGCCGATGTGGTGCGAGATACCTTTGCCTTCGGCTGGAAGCGCACCGAAACCGACCCGGCCCTTCTGGCCCTGTTGCGCGACCCGCAATGGCATCCCTATGTGGTGTTTCCCGGCCGCTATGCAGCGCCCGAGCGGGTCGTGCGCACCGTTCAACCGCCCGCCAGCCTCCGGGATGAGGCCCGGAAGAAGCGCCCGCTCTTCATCCTCCTGGACGGGACCTGGTCCGAGGCTCGCAAGATGTTCCGAAGAAGCCCTTACCTGGACCGGCTGCCGGTGCTGAGCCTGGAGCCCGACCAGACATCGCAATACAAACTGCGCAACTCGGGCCGCAACGACCACTTCTGCACCAGCGAAGTGGCCGCCTTGTGCATGAACCTGGCGGGCGAACGCGCTGCCGAGCAAATGCTGGAAGCCTACCTGGCGGTATTCACCCAACACTATCTGCATGCGAAGAACCAGCAGCCCATCGCGATGGATGGCGCCGCCCACCAGCGATTGCGCGAGGTGTCTTTCACAGCCACCCAGCGCATATGAAACTGAACATGCGCTCGAGATCCGGCGGTCGTTCGAGCGGTGACGGGATTCCTATTCGAAATCTCCAGTGCCGAGCTTCAAGGGGTTCTCCGTGGAGTACACGTCGCCCGCTGGAGCGAGCTCCAACACCTTCGCGTTGATGGCCTCGCTGTGTTGAAGGTAGGCCTCGGCCAGACCTTTCTCGCCCGGCCCTGCTCCAAAGTGGTCTTCCATCGCCTCTCGCGTGGCGCGCACCGGGATCGAACCACCCGCCCGCGTCACGCGGAAGGTCAGCCATCCGCCCTTGTCTTCGAGGTTGGCGAAGCCGCCCGCACGGCCCAAGTCCGCAGGGGATTTCTCGACGCCTTCCGCTGCGCCCGGTGTCAAGAGATTCTGTTGCTCAGTCATTGGGCCCTCCGGCTCGATGGAACCTGGTGGTCGAAAGGTGCCACGAAGCCTGGGCCTGCCGATGCAAGCCGAATCGCGGAGTCAATGCAGGACGACACCCCCTGTTGCAATGGCCTCGCAGCCTTCAAGCCAAGCCGCCTCGCGCGCACCGCGAACGTCCGGCATCCCGCGCATTCCGAGGCGCCGGTGACCGTTCCGGTCGTGGCGCATTCGACCTAGACTCCTTCGCCTGACCTGGAACTGCCGACGCGGCGCCACAGTCCGAAGCCGAGCTGGGCGACGGCCCACCAGGTGACGGCCCACACGGCGACGACCGCTGCCCATCCAAGCACCGACGGAGCTGCCCAGCCTCCCGATTCGCCAGAGCCGAAGACAGGGACGCCCATTTGCTGCAGCGGCATGAGCGGCAAGTACACCGAAGCCGCGACGAGTGGCGCCAACGGAGCTGGTGCAAACAGCACGCCTGCCGCGTGGAGAAGTACGAGCGCTGCGAAAAGGTGCCAGCTGCGATTGGAGGTCAACATCGGAGGTCCGGTTTCTTGCCGCATTCTGCCCGCCGCGTGCAGCTCTGCAACCCGCAGCTCAGTACGACCGAAGCGCAATGCGCCAGCCACCGCAGGGGCGATAAATTTGTCGAAGTCTTGCATCGGGATCGCGTGCGGGAGCTTCCGGCGACGCCGCCGCTGCCGCATGCGATGGGCGCAGGGAGTCGGCTAACCTGAGCAACAATTCGCAAGTCACGCCAAACTGGAGGTGAAACATGAATGTCAGCGTTGCAACCCTGCAGGCCTTCGCCGATGCCTGGAACAGCCACGATGCCGAAGCCCTCATGAGCTTCATGACGGACGACTGTGTGTTTGAAGCGTCCGCCGGCCCCGACATCTGCGGAACCTCGCACATCGGCACAGAGGCTGTCCGGGCCGCATTTTCCGACGTTTGGAAGACATTTCCCGACGCGCGGTGGCTGGACCCTCGTCACTTCGTTTGCGGCGACCGTGGGGTGTCCGAATGGACATTCGCCGGGACGCGGGCCGACGGCTCGCGCGTCGAGGTCCACGGATGCGACGTGTTCACTTTCCGGGAAGGAAAGATTGCCGTCAAGAACTCGTACCGCAAGAACCGCCCCGCGCTTCCGGCGGCATAGCGTTCACCTTCAGGCCCGTCATCTGCCAAACGCACGGAGCGACCGCCATCCGTCGAATGCCATGACGCCTCCCATCACGGCTGGCCAAGGAAAGTCTCTGCGCTTTCCGCAAGCGTCACCCACGGAAGGCGTCGTTGCACCCATATCTGCCTCTTCGGCGTGCCCAATTCATGCCGCTGTTTGAGCGTCCCGATTCGCAACGAATAGGCTGTCGGCGCTTCGACTGCGCATGCATACAGCGGGGTGCCGCAGTTTTCGCAGAATGCGAGAACCCTCCTTGCACCACTGGCAGCGGTCTTGACATAGGTGCGAGGAGCGCCCTTCACCAGACGGAAGCCGGCCGCGGGTGCGGAGATGTTGGCGCGAAAGGCGGAACCCGAGTGAGTTTGACAGTCAGTGCAGTGGCAGACTGTCATGCTTCCTTCCTGAACTTCCGCTTCGAATGCAATCGCGCCGCAATGGCATTGGCCGTCCACTTTCATCCGAGTTCTCCTGATGTGACTGTCCCCGCCGAGCCTTCGGGCCGCTTCGCCTGCGTGCTGAACAACGAACCCAAGGACGTGTCCCTCTAAGCCCTGCTCTTCTGGAACGGCGCATCCCAGTACGGCGGGTCGCTGAAGGCCGCCTGGAGCATTTCCAGGAAGCAGTGCACCTTGGCCGTCATGTAGCGGTTGGGCAGGTACAAGGCATACAGCGCGCTGTCGACGGTGGGATGGTAGCCCGCGAGCAGCGGGACGAGCCGGCCGGACTGCAGGTGCTCGCCGACCAGGTAGGTCGGCAGCAAGGCAATGCCCAGGCCGGCCAGGGCGTGGTCGGCGATGATCTGGCTGCTGTTGACGTGAAAGCGCGCATGGGTCGGCACGTTGTGCTGGGACTCGCCCCGCGTGAAGCTCCAGCGGCCGTGCTTGATGACGCTCGGGTAGTGGTAGCACTGGTGCTCCGCCAGTTCGGCGGGGGTGGTCGGCGTGCCGTGCTGGGCCAGGTAGCCGGGGCTGGCGCACACCGCCCAGTGGACGCTGGTCAGGCGCTTGGCGATCACGCCGTCGTCCAGGTGATTGGTGATGCGCACCGCGATGTCGAAGTCGCCCCCGGACAGGCTTTCGAGCTGGTCGGATATCTTGAGCTGCACCTCGACATGCGGGTAGCGCTCGGTAAAGCGCGAGATCAGCGGCCCCAGGTGCTTGATGCTGAACAGCATCGGTGCCGTCAGGCGCAGCGTGCCGCGAGGCTCGACCTGCAGATCCTGCACGCGCGACATCGACTCCTCCGCCAGCAGCAGGATGTGGCTGGTCGAGTCGTAGAAGGTCTTGCCGATCTCGGTCAGCGCCACCCGGCGGGTGCTGCGCTCCAGCAGTTGCACGCCCATCTTCTTTTCCAGCCGGGCGATCTGCCGGCTCACGGTGCCGGTGGAGATGTGCAGCTCGGCCGCCGCGCCGGAAAAGCTCATGCAGCGCGCCACCCGCACAAACACCGAGATCAAGGCCAGGCTGTCCGTATCCATCATCTATTATTGTTGCATCAAAGAAATAATGATTTGAATTTTTCGCTGTTGCGCTCGTTCGATGCATCAATATACTGCCCCGAGTCGCGCTGCCAGGCCGCTGTCGCATCCCCTCCCGATGCACGGCGTCCCCAGCGATGCAGCTCCCCGGCTGCCCCCTCACGAGAAAGCGATTGATGAGCGAAGCTTCCGCAGCCACCCTTCTGCATCCCGAGACCCGAGTGACCCACGTGGGCCGCGATGCCAAGCTGTCCAACGGCCTGGTGAACATTCCGCCCTACCGCGGCTCGACGGTGCTGTTCGACAAGGTGGAGCAGCTCAAGAACAGCAGCGGGCACCGCGCCTACGGCCGCTGGGGGACGCCCACGGGCCGCGCGCTGGAATCGGCGCTGGCGCAGCTCGAAGGCGGCGCCAACGCGATGCTCACGCCATCGGGCCTGTCGGCCGTCACCACCGCCCTGCTGGCCAGCGTGAAGCCCGGCGACCACATCCTGATGGTGGACAGCGTCTATCCGCCGGTGCGCAACTTCTGCGCGACGGTGCTCAAGAAGATGAACGTAGCCACCACGTACTACCCGCCGCTGGTCGGCGCCGGCATCGCCGAACTGATCCAGCCGAACACCACGGTCGTCTACACCGAATCGCCCGGCTCCGGCACCTTCGAGGTGCAGGACATCCCCGCCATCTGCGCAGCGGCCCATGCGGCCGGTGCCCGCGTGCTGATGGACAACACCTGGGGCACCGCCCTGCTCTTCCCGGCGCTGCAGCACGGGGTGGACCTGTCCATCCATTCGCTGACCAAGTACGTGGTGGGCCATTCGGACGCGCTGCTGGGCGTGATCGTGGCACGCACGCGCGAGCTCTACCTGGACGTGCGCGCATTCCACGGCGCGCTGGGCCTGACGGTCTCCCCCGACGACGCCTTCCTGGGCCTGCGCGGCCTGCGCACCCTGGCCGTGCGGCTGCGGCAGCACCAGGAGAGCGCACTGCAAGTGGCCCGATGGCTGCGCGAGCAGCCCCAGGTGCGCGAGGTGCTGTATCCCGCACTGCCGGGCGCGCCGGGCCACGCGCTCTGGAAGCGCGACTTCCATGGTGCCAGCGGCCTGTTCGGCGTCGTGCTGCGGCCCGCCCCCGAGGCCGCCGTGATCGCCATGCTCGACGGCATGCAGCTGTTCAAGATGGGCTTCAGCTGGGGCGGCTTCGAGAGCCTGGTGATCCCGGTCAAGCCGGGCAGCCATCGCTTGAGCGGCCCGATCGCCGCGGACGACGTGGGCCTGCGGATCCACGTGGGGCTGGAGCATCCCGAAGACCTGATCGCTGACCTCGCCGCCGGCCTGCGGCGCCTGTCAGACCACCCCGGCTGACGCACCGACAGCGCGCACGCACGATTTCTTCAACAACAACTCTCGAGACAACAGATGAAAACATTGATCCACGCGATCTCCATGGGCGCGGCCGCCGCGCTGCTCGGCTTCGCAGGCAGCGCCGCGCTCGCGGACCAGCTCGACAGCATCAAGGCGGCCGGTTCGCTCAAGTGCGGCGTCGGTTCGCAGTACAAGCCCTTCTCCTTCGTGCAGGACCCCAAGACGCGCAAGTTCGTCGGCTACGACGTCGACATCTGCGAGGCCGTCGCCGCCAAGATCGGCGTCAAGCCCGAGTTGGTCTTCATCACCGGCGCCACCCGCGTCACCGACCTGCAGTCGGGCCGCACCGACATCGCGCTGGCCAACCTGACCCACACGCCGGAACGCGCCCAGCTGGTCGACTTCAGCAACAACTATTTCGCCAGCCAGGTGAAGGTGATGGTGCCGGCCTCCTCGTCCATCAAGAGCTTCGCCGACCTGGGCGACAAGCGCCTCGCGGGCATCAGCGGCTCCAACCACGAAGTGAAGGTGCCCAAGGTCATCACCGGCGCCGACCTGAAGGTCTTCCCCTCGCCGGCCAACGCCTACCTGGCGCTGGAGCAGGGCAAGGTGGAGTCGATGGTGGGTGACGAGACCACGCTCATCGGCCTGATCGGCGGCCAGCAGGCCAAGTGGCGCATCCTCGACCAGCCGGTGGACACCCAGCAGATCGGCATCGGCGTGCGCAAGGGCGAGCCGCGCATGGTCGCGGCGGTCAACGACACGCTCGCCGACCTGGAAAAAAGCGGCAAGGCCACGCAGATCTTCGACCAGTGGTTCGGCAAGGATTCCGAGCTCAAGATGAAGCGCAGCTTCACCTTCGCGCCCTACATGCAGCCCTGATCCGGCGCTGAAGGAAGACCGAACCCGTGGACGCCTTGGCATCCATCGACTGGGGCGTCATGCTCCGGCCCGAATACCGCAGCATGCTGCTCAAGGGCATCCGGTACACGCTGGCCCTCACCGCCGGGGCCATCGCAGGCGGACTGATGCTGGGCATGGTGGTGGCCTTCGGCCGGCTGGCGTCCTCGCGCTGGATCCGGCTGCCGGCCACCGCCTACGTCGAGCTGGTGCGGACCATTCCGCTGCTGGCGCACGTGATGTTCTGGTACTTCGCCGTGCCGGAGATGCTGCCCGACGAGCTCAAGCGCGCGCTGTACAAGCACGACGTGGGCTTCTACGCCTCGCTGGCGGCGCTGACCCTGTACTCGGCGGCCTTCATCTCCGAGGACATCCGCAGCGGCATCCGCGGCATCCCGCACGGGCAGGCCGAGGCAGCCAATTCGCTCGGCTTCGGTTTCTTCGACACCTTTCGCCTGGTCGTCCTGCCGCAGGCGCTGCGCGCCACCGTGCCGCCGCTGCTGGGCCAGGCCATGAACATCACCAAGAACACCACCGTGGCATTGATGGTGGGCGTGGGCGAGCTGGCTTTCGTCACCCGCGCGGTGAACGACGCCTCCTTCCTGAGCGTGGGCGTGTATGCCTTCACCACGGTCTTCTTCCTGCTGATCGCCATCGTGCTCACCGCGCTCGGCAAGTGGTATCAGCACCGTTATCCCGCGAGGTAAGAAGCGATGTGGGAGATTCTCGAAACCTATTGGGTGCAGCTGCTGATCGGCTACTACCCCGACGGCCCGCTGGGCGGCCTGGCCATGACGCTGATGCTGGCCCTCGTGGGCCTGGTGCTGGCGATGCCGGCGGGGCTGGCGGTGTGCCTGGGACTCATCAGCCCCTGGCGGCCGCTGGCGCAGGCGGTGAGCCTCTTCGTGTTCTACATGCGCAGCGTGCCGCTGATCGTGCACCTGCTGTGGGTCTACTTCCTGCTGCCGCTGGTGGTCAAGGGCGCGCCGCTGTGGCTGGTGGTGCTGGTGGTGATGACGCTGTTCAACGGCGCCTACCTGTCGCAGACCATCCGCGCCGGCATCGAGGCGCTGCCCAAGGGCCAGTACGAGGCCGCGCGTTCGCTGGGCCTGCCGCATGGCCGGGCGATGCGGCACGTGATCCTGCCGCAGGCGCTGCGCAACATGCTGCCCAGCATCGTCAGCCAGTTCGTGCTGCTGATCAAGGAAACGGCGCTCGGCTCGGTCATCGGCCTGCACGAGATGACGCTGGAGTTCATGGGGCTCAACGACACCCTGGGCGATAAGGCCATCCCGATCTTCACGCTGCTGGGTATCTCGTACTTCGTGCTGTGCTATCCGCTCACCCTGCTGGGCCGCCACCTGGAACGCCGCTTCGCCGGCCCGTCCCGCAGCGCCTCCGCTCCCGCCGCCCAGGCCTGACCCATCGACGAGCCGAAGATGACAGAAAAACCCAAATCCATCGAGTTCCAGGGCGTCAGCAAACGCTTTGGCGACAACCCGGTCCTGAAGAACATCTCCATCGACTTCCACCAGGGCGAGGTGGTGGTGATCTGCGGCCCCTCGGGCTCGGGCAAGTCGACCTTGCTGCGCACCATCACGCGGCTGGAAACCATCGATGCCGGCCGCATCCTGGTCGAAGGCCGCGAGCCCGGCCACTCGGCCAGGGAAGTGAATGCGATGCGCCAGCGCGTGGGCTTCGTGTTCCAGAGCTTCAACCTGTTCCCGCACCTGACGGTGATGGACAACGTCTGCCTGGCACCGCGCCAGCTGCTCAAGCTGTCCGACAAGGAAGCCCGGGAGCGCGCCATGGCGCTGCTCACGCGGGTGGGGCTGGCGTCCAAGGCCGATGCGTCGCCCAACCAGCTCTCGGGCGGCCAGCAGCAGCGCGTGGCCATCGCGCGCACCCTGGCCATGCAGCCGCCGATCATCCTGTTCGACGAACCCACCAGCGCGCTCGACCCCGAGATGGTGGGCGAGGTGCTGGCCGTCATGCGCCAGCTCGCCGGCGAGGGCATGACCATGCTGTGCGTGACGCACGAGATGGGCTTCGCGCGCGAGGTGGCCGATCGCATCGTCTTCATGGCCGACGGCCAGATCATCGAGGACGCCCCGCCCGAGCCATTCTTCACCGCCACGCGCAGCCCGCGCGCCAAGGCTTTTCTTTCGGAAGTCCGCCATGCCTGAAACCACGCCACCCACGACCGACGGTTCCGCCCTCACCGACCAGCTCTTTCGCCTGCTGCGCCTGAAGACCACGCCCGTGGGCATCCAGATGTTCGAGCGGGTGGAAGACATGGAGGCCGTGCCCAAGATCCGCCGCCCCAACGGCGCCATCTACACCACCGACCAGATCGTCGGCCAGGCCGCGCGGCTGGGCTTCACCGTGGGCATCACCGCGGCCGACCTGGTGGGGCCGCAGTGCGCCACCGTGATCGGCCTGGCGCCGCAGACCGAGGAATGGCAGGCCGGCAAGCCCTTCGCGGGCGTGTGGTTCGCCACCGAAACCGACGCCGCCGCGCACCAGCGTGCCATGCATTGCGTGCCGTATGGGCGCTATCAGGCGATGGCGGTTTCGCCGCTGGCCAGCGGGCGGCTCGATCCCGACATCTGCCTGGTGTACGCCAACCCCGCGCAGATGATCCTGCTCATCAACGGCCTGCAATGGTCGGGCTACCGCAAGCTGGAATGGGGCGCGGTCGGCGAGTCGGCCTGCGCCGACTCCTGGGGCCGCGCACTGGCCACCGGCGAGCCCAGCCTGTCGCTGCCCTGCTTTCCGGAACGGCGCTACGGCGGCGTGCCCGACGACGAGATGTTGATGGCCCTCAAGCCGGCGGACCTGGCCAAGGCGCTGGAAGGGCTGGCCGCCCTGGCGCGCAACGGCCTGCGCTACCCCATCCCACCGTATGAAGTGCAATCGGACGTGCGTGCCGGCATGTCGGTGAGCTACGGCAAGAAGTAATCCATGACCCTCCCTACCGAACAGACCCGCGCGGGCATCCGCGCCATCCTCCATCCGCGCTCCATCGCCTTCATCGGTGCATCGGACGACATCGTCAAGTGGGGCGGCGTGCTGCTGCATGTGCTGCGCAAGTTCAACTACCCGGGCGCGGTCTATCCCGTCAACCCGAAGGCCGACACCATCCAGGGCCTGCGCGCTTACCGAAGCGTGGGCGAGATCGGGCAGCCCATCGACCTGGCCGTGATCTCCATCGGCGTGGATGGCGTGGAGCAGGCCATGCGCGAGTGTGCGGCGGCCGGCGTGCGCGCCGCGATGGTGGTGACTTCGCAGTTCGCCGAGTCGGGCGCCGAAGGCGCGGCCAAGCAGGCGCGCGTGCTGGCAGTGGCCAGGCAGGCCGGCATTGCCATGATCGGCCCCAACTGCATGGGCGTGCTCAACGCCAACGAGAACGTGGCGCTGCTCAACTCCACCGCACTGGTGGAGTATTTCAGCGAGATCCCGCGCGGCCGCATCGGCGTGGTGAGCCAGAGCGGTGCGGTGGTGGGCGCGATGATCGCCCGCGCCGGCTTCGTGGGCGCGGGCTTCAGCAGCTGCGTGTCGCTGGGCAACCAGGCCGATCTGGAGATCTGCGATTTCTTCGACTATCTGGTGGACGACCCGGCGACCGATGTCATCTGCCTCTACATGGAAAGCGCCCGCTCGGTGGAGCGCATGCTCGCCATTGCGCGCCGTGCACGGGCGGCGGGCAAGCCGGTGCTGATCACCAAGGCCGGCCGCACGCCGCACGGCCAGAAGGCGGTGGCTTCGCACACCGCCAGCATGGCCGGCACCTACGACACCTTCCTGGCGCGCTGCCGCAACGAAGGCATCGTGGTGCAGACCGACGCGCTGCAGATGCTGTTGACCGCGCAAGCGCTGCAGGCCTTCCCGCTGCCGCCTGCTCCCGGCGTGGCGCTGTTCAGCGGCTCGGGCGGACAAGGCGCCTTGGGCAGCGACGCGCTCTCGGACCATGGCCTGGTCCCCGGTGAGCTGAGCGCGGCCACCCGCGCCGCGCTGGCGCCCTTCTTCACCGCAAGCAACCAGCAGTTGCCCTATGACCTGGGTGCGGCGGCGTCCGGCCCCGGCAAGGGCCGGCCCGACCTGCTGACCGGTTCGATGGAGCCCATCTTCGCCGACCCCTCCGTCGGCGCCTGCGTGTACTTGATGACGCCCCAGGGCGGCATGGACGACATCGCAAGGCGGTTCACCGAACTGGGCCGCAAGTACGGCAAGCCGGCGCTCCTGGCGAACTGCGCCAGCGGCATCACCGAGCACATGCGCCAGGCGCTGCTCGGACTGGGCGCGCCCTTCTTCCCGAGCCAGCACGAAGCCTTCCTGACGCTGCGCGACCTTGAATGGCTGCGCAGCCACGACGGCCCCGACCCGGTGGATGCGACTCCCGCGTTGTCGGCGCAACTGCAAGCCTTCACGCAGGCGCTGCCGGAAGGCATGCAGGACGAAGACACCAGCAAGGGCCTGCTGGCGCTGGCGGGCATCGACGTGGCGGCGGGCGAACTGGCGGTCGATGCCGATGCCGCCGTGAGCGTGGCCGGCGCGCTGGGCTACCCCGTGGTGCTCAAGATCGTGGCCGACGGCGTGACGCACAAGAGCGACATGGGCGGCGTGCAGCTCGACCTGCGCGATGCCGACGCCGTGCGCGCCGCCTTCGGGCGCATCCGGCGCGCCGCCGAGGGGCTGCCCGGCGCGATCTTCCGAGGTTGCCTGGTCCAGCCCATGGTCCAGGCCGAGGCCGAGCTCATGATCGGCACCTTGTACGACGCCGAGTTCGGCCCTTTCCTGCTGATCGGTGCCGGCGGCACGCTGGTGGAACTGATGAAGGACACGCAGCTTCTGCCCGCGCCGGCCAGCCCGCGGGCCATCGAGCGCGCGATCCGCGGACTGCGCTGCTTCCCGCTGCTCGACGGCTACCGGGGCCGCGCGCCGGCGGACCTGGACAAGCTGGTCCGGATCGGGCACCGCATCTCGCTGCTGGCGGCCCAGCTGGGCGCGCGCATGCCGGAGATGGACATCAACCCGCTGGCCGTGCGGGGGGATCGCGCGGTGGCGCTCGACGCCCGCCTGCGCTGGTGCGCGCAGCCCGATCTGGCCGTCGGTTCTCCGGCCTGACCGCCTACGCCGGCGCGGCCGCCCAAGCCACCGCCTGCGGAGACTGCGCGACGCCGGCCAGTCGCCGCAGCTGCTGCAGTTCGGCCTGCTCGAACTGCGAAGACCGCATGCAGCCGAAGGCCTTGGCCTCGTCGGCGAACCGGTCGGCTGCATCCGGCAGCGCATCGCGACCTTCGAGGCGGAACGACACCGGCGCCAGCGGCCCGAACAACAGGGCACGCCGGAGCTGGGGCCAGCGCTGCGGATCGGGCTCCACGCCCGCGGCGCGCGCGAACAGCAAGGCCATCAGGTTCATCTTGGTCTTCTGCGGCAGGCCCAGTGCGCGGCACTCCGCAACACCCGCGTGCATCTCTTCGAGCGTCGGCGCGGCGATGGCGCCGCCCCACGCATAGGCGATCCACCGGGCCTGCAGCTCGACCGGCGGAAACATCGGGCCCGACTGGTCCCACATGCCGACGAACGCCAGTCCGGGCAGCTGCGGATGGAAGGTGTGGCGGAAGAGATCGAGCCGTTGGGCGTCCATGCCCAGCATGCGGCGGATCGGCGCGCCCAGGAAGGGCATCCTCAGCTCGAAGCCGGTCCCGAAGAGGATGCCGTCGTAGGTCTGCGCGGACCCGTCGCTGAAGCAGACCCGCGTGCCTTCGACCCGGTCGAACCAGGGGCGCACCTCGATCCGGCCCTCGGCGACCAGCGGCAGGAAATGCTGGCTCAATGTCAGGCCCGCATCAAGGATGCTGTCGGCCGGCTTCGGCGCGCCGAACTGTTCCGGACTGCCGCCCCACGCCACCACCAGCTCCTTGAGCAGGGCACCGAATTCGCTGCGCGGCAGCGACTCTTCCGCCAGCGCCTGGTAGCGCGTGAACACCCGATGGTCCGAGGGCACGCCCGCCACGAGCTTCGGCAGCACATAGCGCTGCCGGCGATGGCACAGGTCCACCCTGGCCGCGCCGAGCATGCAGAGATCGCTGGCGATCTCGAGGGCGCTGATGGCGCAGCCGGCGACCAGCACGCGCTTGCCGCGGTATCGCTCCGGATGCTTGTAGGCACTGGTATGCGCGACGCCCTCGCTGCCGGAAAATGACGCCAGCCCCGGCACCTCGGGTATGCGCCCGTGCTGGAAGCGGCCGCAGGCGACCACGACTTTTTCGAAGATCTCTTCGCCGTGCGCACCATGGCGCACGGCCCAACCGCCGGACACGGCGGCGACCTCGTGCACCTTGGTACCCACACGTATGCGGCCCGAGAGACGGAACCGGTCCGCATAGCGCTGCAGGTAGTCGCCGATCTCGCGATTGGACGGATACACCGCGAGGCCCGGCGCGTGCGGCAGGTCGCTGAACTGGGTCAGGACGCGGCTGGTGTTGGTGCGCATCGATGGCCATACGCCGCTGCAGATCGCGTCGCCGCTCCATTGGCCGCCGGGCCATGGCGCCTGCTCGAACAGCACGGGCTCGAAGCCTTCCGATTGCAGATAGCGGGCGGCGACCAGGCCGCCCGGCCCGGCCCCGATGATTGCGACGCTTGGCATCGTTGGAACCTCCATCTTCGCCGGGATCGTCGCTGCTGGGGACGATGCCCGATGCGGGGTCGATTCTCCCGCTCCAAGCGCGCAGAATCCAACGCCCGGCACGCATCTTCAGCTGATATGCTGGTGCACGCATCTCCGTCGCATGCAGCCACCGCAAAGAAAACTGAACATCGGAATCGCCGGTGCCGGGCCCGCCGGCCTGGCGGCCTCCATCGCGCTGGCGAGGCTCGGCCATCGGGTCGAGGTTTTCGAGAAGCATCCGACGCTCGAACCCCTGGGCGCAGGGCTGCTCATCCAACCCCAAGGACTTCGCGCACTCGAAGCACTCGGCGTGCGGCGCGAGTTCGATGCGGTCAGCGTCCCCATCGCACGGCTGCTCGGAACCAGCCATCGCGGTTGGCGCGTGGTCGACATCGACTACGAGGACGCCCCTGCTCGCGCCGTCAGCCGGGCGCTGCTTGCCCGAGTTCTCTACGCGGCGGCCCAATCCGCCGGCGTCCATTTCTCCCTGGCTCGGCATGTCGAGTCTTTGAATGTGGTGGATGGGCGTGCGAGAGCGACGACGAAGACCGGCGCTTCGGATTTCGACCTGTTCGCCATGGCGGATGGGGCCGCTTCGCGCTTGAGGGAGAGTACCGGCCTTGCCGGCCCTTCCAAGACCTACCGGTGGGGCGCCCTGTGGGGACAGTTCTGGGTGCCCGCCTGGAAGGATGCCGAAGTGCTTCTGCAGCGGTTCCGGGGAACCTCGGAAATGATGGGGCTTCTGCCGACCGAGGTTTCGGGCAGCGCCGTCCGGCTTTCCTTCTTCTGGAGCATCCGCGGCGACCGCTACGCGGCCTGGCGCTCGGCGGACCTGGCGGGGTGGCGGGCGCACGTGCTGTCGCTCTGGCCCGAGTCCGAGCCCGTGGTGGGCCAGATTCGCCGTCACGACGACCTGGCGTTCGCGACCTATCGCCACACCTGGCCGCGCTCGATGGGCGCCGGCCCGCTGTGCGTGGTCGGCGATGCGGCGCATGCCATGAGCCCTCAGCTCGGACTGGGAACGACGCTGGCCGTGGAAGACGCCCTCGCGCTGGCCCATGCCGTGGCGCGACACGGGGCGACGGGAGCGACGCAAGCGTTCTCAGCCCGACGCTTGCGGCGGTCCCAGGGTTTTCAGACCTTGAGTCGGCTGCTCACCCCGTGCTTCCAGGCGCAGGGTGCAGGCATGTGGCGGGACGTCGCGTTCGCCACGGGACTGCGCATTCCCGGCGTCCCTTGGCTGATGAAGCGCAGCCTGGCAGCGCCTGCGAGGTCCGCTCCTGGCGAGACGGCGGCGTACCCACCTGCCGACACCAGTCGGCCCGCGCCTCTCGCATGAAGCCATCGGGCAGGCCGGGCGTAGACTGAACACCGAGAACTGTTGCCATGGGCGGCTGCGTGTGGACCGACTGCAGTCAGCGAAACGCAGCGCCATGCCCCACTACTGGATCACGTCATCCGCATCCGCGCGCCGCCGCAACGACGGCGGGATCGTCAGCCCGAGCGCCTTCGCAGTCTTGAGGTTGATCGCCAGCTTGAAGGTCGTCGGCTGCTGGACCGGCAGTTCGGCCGGATCCGCGCCCTTGATGATCTTGTCGACGTACTGCGTGGCGAGATCGAGCATCTGATAGAGATCGGGCCCGTACGCCATCAGTCCGCCCGCGACCACGAACGGCTTGTACAGATAGACGGATGGCAGCCGATGCCGCAGTGCGAGTTCGGCGAGCCGACCTGCATCCCGCGTGAACATCACGTCGCCCAGGATGAGGACCCCCTCGGCGCGTTGCAGGGCCATCGCCGCGAACGCCGCATCGTACTGGTCCGGGCGCCCGGCCTCCACCACATGCAGTTGCATGCCGGGCGGCCGCACTGCGTGGGCGATGCGGACGTACGCCAGGTGTTCCGGTCGGATCGGATTCGTGAGGATCGCGACCCGCACGAGGCCCGACACGGCATCGCGGAGCAGCTCGATCGTCTTCGGGACCAGGTCGCGCGCGACGGTCGTGACCCCGGTGACGTTGCCGCCGGGGCGCGCGAGGCTGGCCACGAAGCCGCTCTGGACGGGGTCGTCGCCGCTGAACGCCATGACGATCGGGATCGTCGCCGTGACGTCGCGCGCCGCGCGAATGGCGCTGGTGTGGCCGGCGACGATGAGGTCGACCCTGAGCCGCACCAGATCGGCGGCAAGCGCCGGGAGCCGGTCCACCTTGCCGTCGGCGAAGCGCTCCTCGACCTCGAGGTTGCGGCCGATCACATGGCCGCGCCTGGCAAGGCCTTCGATGATCACCGCCGCCAGCGTGGTGTTGTCGAACGTGGCGAGGCTGAGAACGCCGATTCGATGGACCTTGGGCGGCTGCTGTGCCTCGGCCACGAACGGCACGGCGACGACGTCGAACGCAACGCCACCGATGAACATCCGCCGGTCCATCATTCGATCACCTCATCCGAGTTCAGCAATGCCCGGAATGGACATGGCGACGCTACGCCGCCGCCACCGGAAGGTCAAGCAAGCCGGGCGATCGCCCGGCAGGCCTGGCGGCAGGTCGTGCTAACCCGCCAGGCCCACGAACACGTTCTGCACGTCGTCGTTGGCATCGATGGCGGCCAGGAAGGCCTCCACCTCTTCGAGATGCTCGGCGCTCAGGCTGGCCGGATCGATCGGGTTCTTGGCCTTGTAGCCGAGCTTGGCCGACAGCACCACGAAGCCCTGGGCCGGCAGCGCGCGGCTGACCAGGTCGAGGTCCGCCGGGCTGGTCAGGAACACCGTGACGCCCTCTTCGCCAGGCTCGAAGTCCTGCGCCCCGGCCTCGATGGCCGCGAGCTCAGGGTCGGCACCGGCCTGCTGAGCCTCGGCTTCGATCATGCCGAGGTGGTCGAAGTCCCATGCGACCGAACCCGAAGCACCCAACTGCCCCTTGCGGAACAGCACCCGCATCTCGGGTGCGGTGCGGTTGACGTTGTCGGTCAGGCATTCGACCATCACCGGCACCCGGTGCGGCGCGAAGCCCTCGTAGATCACGTGATCGAAATGCACCGACTCGCCGGTCAGGCCGGCGCCCTTCTTGATGGCGCGCTCGAGCGTGTCCTTGGGCATCGAGACCTTGCGCGCCTGCTCGACCACCAGCCGCAACCGGGCGTTCGACCCCGGATCGGCCCCGCTGCGCGCGGCGATCATGATTTCTTTCGCGAGCTTGCCGAACAGGCGGCCCTTGGCGTTGGCCGCCAGGTCCTTGTGCTTGGCTTTCCATTGCGCGCCCATGTGTTGTGTTCCTTTGAGTTTGTTGGTGGCCGACCTCTGAGCTCGATATCAATGCGGCCGGCTGTCGAACGGATTCTCGATCGTCAAGCGACCCTCGATGCGAAGCCCGGCATGCATGTCTTCCGAATACAGCGTCTCGCATCCAGCCAGCAAGGCGGAAGACGCGATCATCGCGTCGTAGACAGCGAGTTGATATCGCTCGGCCAGTTGGCGGCCGAGGTCGTGGGTCGCGATTGTGATCGGTTCGACGCGACACAGTGCACGCAGCAATTCCGAAAAGTCGCCAATGTCGCTCCATGACATACCCAGCTTGCGTCGGGCTACGTTCGTGAACTCGTTCAAGACCTGGATGCTGAGAACCGGCCCCTGTGCCAGCAGCGCTTCGGCGCGATCCGCCTTCGTGCCGTCCTCCGACAGCAGGTACAGGACCACGTTGGTGTCGACGAACCGCTCAACGCTCATTGGCGCGATCGCGGTCGAATGAGAAATCAGCGGGCAATCGGCCGCGAAACTCGCGCAGTGCCGCAAGCACCTGATCTTTTCCAGGTTTCTTGCTCAGCACCAGCTCGCGCGGACCGCGCACGCTCACTTGCACATCGTCCCCATCCACCAGTTCCAACTCCTTGACCAAGGCTGCGGGCAAGCGAATGGCCAGACTGTTGCCCCACTTCGAGACTTGCATAGACACTCCCTTTGGATATACAAGTACCAATGTAGATCCGCGTCGTATTGAAGTCAAGCGGACGGGACTGGTTGCGCCTCAAGGCCACACCGCCGGATCCGTCCCCGGCGGCACCGACGGCCGCGTCCACGCCGCCGGCGTGCGCGCCAGTTGCGCGCTGTGCCTCAACCCGCACAGCGCGCCGAAACCCGAGGCCGAGGTCTCCAGGTAGGGCGCCCGATCCGGCACGGCCGCGCCGAGCCCGCCCTCGACCCGCCCCAGCCCGCGCAGCCAGCGCCCGGTCTGCGCCAGCGACACCTGCACATGCCAGCTGCCGCCCTCGCGCTGCTGGCGCCACAGCGCCGCCGCCGCGCCCATCGCGATCAGGTAGCCGGTGGCCTCGTCGAGGATCTGCATCGGCAGCGGCCGGGGCTTGCCGTCGCCGGCGGCCTCGCCCTCTGCGTGATTGAAACCCATCGCCGTCTGCACCAGCGAATCGAAGCCGCGGCGCCCCGCCCAGGGTCCGCGCGTGCCGTAGGCCGTGAGCGAGACGTGGACGATGCCGGGCCGGATGCGCGAGGTGTCTTCCGGGCCGAAGCCCAGTGCCGCGAGTCCGCCGGGGCGATAGCCCTGAACGAACACATGCGCGTCGGCCAGCAGGCGCGCCAGCGTCTCCTTGCCTTCAGCCGTGTCGAGGTCGACATGCGCCGACAGCTTGCCGCGGCTGGTGTCGGCGATGGCCTCGATGTTCGGCAGCTTCGGCGAGTTGACCAGCATCACGTCGGCGCCGTAGGCCGCCAGCGCGCGCCCGCCCACCGGGCCGGCCAGGATGCGCGTCAGGTCGAGAACGCGCACGCCGGTGAGCGGGCGCTGGTCGCCGGCCAGTGGCGGCAGCGCCAGCGGCGATGCATCGCCGATGCGTTCGATCGTGAACAGCGGCTGCCCGGCCAACGCCCTGCCCTGCGGCGTCGCATCCCAGTCCTCGAAGCGCCTGAGCGCGGTCGCGACCAGGCCTTGCGCAGCCGCGGCGTCCTCGAAATCGACCGCCTTCCAGCCTCGCATCGCGGCTTCGGCATCGGCGCGCTGCGCGCGCTCCGGGTCCAGGCCCAGCAGCCGCAGCGCGCCTTCGCGGTGGTGGGCGAAGTTGGCATGGATGCGCACCCAGCCATCCGCGCTGCGGTACAGGCCCGAGAAGGCATCCCAGAGCTCGGGCACCCGGCCGTCGAGGCTGAACCAGCCGGTGCATTCGAGCGCCGCATGCCGCATGTCGACGCTCACCGCCTGGCGTGCGGCACCCCGCTGGTGGCCGAGCTCGCAGGCCGCCAGCGCCGCCGCCGCGATGCTGCTCTGCGCCGCGGCGCCGACCGCGAAGGACGAAGGCAGCACCGGATCGGCGCCCGACAGCTGCGCCTGCGACAGCGCCTCCTCGGGCAATCCGGCCTGCAGCCATAGGCTGCGCAGGGCTTCGAAGGCGTTCATGGCGCGGCCTTTCCTCGGGTTGTCACTGCAGCAGTTCGAATCCCTGCTCGCGCACGCTCTGCGAGTCGAATCCGATCTGCACGTTGAAGCGGCCCGGCTCCGCCACGCGGCGCAGCTGGGCGTTGAAGAACTTGAGCTTGTCCTCGTCGACCGTGAAGCGCACTTGGCGCTCCTCGCCGGGCTGCAGCATGAGCTTGCGGAAATCCCTCAGCTCCTTGACCGGACGGACCACCGACGCGGCCACGTCCTGGATATAGAGCTGCACCACGGTCTCGCCCGCACGCTGGCCCGTGTTCTTGACGGTCACGGTCGCTTCGACCTTGCCCTTGCGCGCCATGGTGGGGCTCGACAGCGTGACGTCCGACAGCGTGAAGTCGGTGTAGCTCAGGCCATAGCCGAAGGGATACAGCGGGCCGGTCACCTCCTCGTAGTACTGCGAGGTGTAGTTGCCCGGCTTGCCCTCCGTGAAGGGGCGGCCCAGCCGCGGATGGTTGTAGTAGGTCGGGATCTGCCCGACCGAGCGCGGGAACGAGATCGGCAGCTTGCCCGCCGGGTTGTAGTCGCCGTAGAGCACGTCGGCGATCGCGTTGCCGCCCTCGGTGCCGGTGTACCAGGTCTCGAGGATCGCGTCGGCCTCCTGCTGTTCGCGCACCAGCGCCAGCGGCCGGCCGTTCATGAGCACCAGCACCAGCGGCTTGCCGGTGGCCTTGAGCGCGGTGATCAGGTCGCGCTGGCTTTGCGGC
This sequence comes from Variovorax davisae, assembly GCF_030316845.1. Lineage (GTDB taxonomy): Bacteria > Pseudomonadota > Gammaproteobacteria > Burkholderiales > Burkholderiaceae_C > Variovorax > Variovorax davisae. The sequence goes on along the minus strand of NZ_JASZYS010000001.1, from coordinate 370,331 downwards.
AGGTCCAGGCTGGTGCGGCTCGACGACTCGTGCGACATGCCGCGCGCCTCGCCGACCGCCGCCACCACCACGTCGGCCTGCTGCGCGGCCTTCACCGCCTCGGCGATCATCTCGGCCGGCGCCCGCGGGTCCTGCGTCACCTCGGGCGTGTCCCAGTTGAGGAAGTTGAGGTACTTGACGATGCTCTCGTCGTTGGTGATGTTGGCGCCGCGCGCATAGATCACGCGCCCCTTGCCGTCCTTGGCCACCGCGGCGTTCAGGCCCGCGCGCAAGGTGACCGCGTTCTTCGAGTAGCCCGCCGCCGACCAGCTGCCGAGCATGTCGATCGGCGCGTCGGCCAGCGGGCCGACCAGCGCGATGGCGGCCGAGCGCGCCAGCGGCAGCGTGCGGTTGCGGTTCTCGAGCAGCACCATCGACTTGCGCGCCACCTCGCGCGCGGCCGGACGGCTCAGGCGGCTGTCGGCATTGAGGTCCGGCGGGTCGTCCTTGGCCACGCCGATGCGCAGGTACGGGTCCCGGAACAGGCCCATGTCGTACTTGGCGCCCAGCACCTCGCGCACCGCGTTGTCGATGGCCTTCATGCTCACCTCGCCGGACTTGACCAGGCCCGGCAGCTCCTTCAGGTAGACCGAATCGGCCATGCTGAGGTCGATGCCGTTGTTGATCGCCAGCTTGGCCGCCTCGCGCTCGTCCTTGGCCACGCCATGGCGGATCAGCTCGATGATGGCGCCGTGGTCGCTCACGGCCACGCCCTTGAAGCCCCAGTCCTTGCGCAGCAGGTCCTGCATCAGCCAGGTGTTGGAAGTGGCCGGCACGCCGTTGATCGAGTTGAGCGCCACCATCACGCCGCCGGAGCCGGCATCGATCGCGGCGCGGTACGGCGGCAGGTAGTCCTGGTACATGCGCATCGGGCTCATGTCGACCGTGTTGTAGTCGCGCCCGCCTTCCACCGCGCCGTACAGCGCGAAGTGCTTCACGGCCGTCATGATGTGGCCGCCGGGAACCGGCAGCGTGCCGCCCTGGAAGCCCTTGACCGCCGCCTTGGCGATCTCGGACACCAGGTAGGGGTCCTCGCCGAAGCCCTCCGAGGTGCGGCCCCAGCGCGGGTCGCGCGCGATGTCGACCATCGGCGCGAAGGTCATGTCGATCGAGTCGGCGCTGGCTTCGCGGGCGGCGGTGCGCGCCATCACGTCGACCGCGCCCAGGTCCCAGCTGGACGCCAGGCCGAGGCCGATCGGGAAGGTGGTGCGATGGCCGTGGATCACGTCGTAGGCGTAGAACATCGGGATCTTCAGCCGGCTCTTCATCGCTGCATCCTGCAGCCGCCGGTTGTCGGGGCGGTTGACCGAATTGAAGGTGCCGCCGACCCGGCCGGCCGCGATCTCGTCGGCCAGCTGCGCGATCGGCATCTCGGGACCGATGCTGATCAGGCGCAGCTGGCCTATCTTCTCGTCGAGCGTCATCCTTGAAATGAGGTCGGCAACCAGGGCCGTCTTGTTCTTCGGTGCGGCGGGCTGCGCCTGGGCGAAGGCCAGCGGGCTGGCCAATCCGGCCGCCAGGGCCAGCACAAACGACATCTTCATTCAGTCTCTTTCATGGATTCATCGCCGCGTGCGGCGATGCGTCTCGCGCACGGTCCCTCTGCGAACGGGCAGGCTTCTAGCCCTGGATGCTAAGCTAAGCCGATATTTGTCGACCCGGACAGATCCGAGATGCGACAGGAAGTTTCCATAAGTTGGTTTCCATGATTGTTAAAGCCGCACCCCGCCAGGCACCGAAGCTCGCGCTGCTCTCCCTGGCCTCCGCCGCCATGCTGCTCTGGGCCGGCCAGGCCCAGGCCTTCTCGCTCGACGACGTCACGGCCCAGGCGCGCGCCCTGATGAACAAGCCCTACGTGGCGCCGGTGAACAACCTGCCGCCGGCCTTCAGCGGCATGCAGTTCGCCGACTACCAGAAGATGCAGCCGCGCGCCGACCGCTTCGAATGGAAGGACCTGGACACGCCGTTCCGGCTGAACTTCTACCACCAGGGCATGCAGTTCAATTCGGCGGTGCGGATCAACGAGATCACGGCCAATGGCGTGCAGGAGATCAAGTACGACCCCGACCGCTTCGACTTCGGCGGCCTGGCCTTCGACCGCAGCGCGACCCAGGCCCTGGGCTACGCCGGCTTTCGGGTGCTCTACCCGATCAACCAGCCCGACAAGCTCGACGAGATCGTGAGCTTCCTCGGCGCCAGCTATTTCCGGGTGGTCGGCAAGGGCCAGGTGTACGGGCTGTCGAGCCGGGGGCTGGCGATCGACACCGCGCCGCCGGGCGGCGAGGAGTTCCCGAACTTCCGCGAGTTCTGGATCCAGCGGCCGGCGCCGCAGGACCGCCAGGTGGTGATCTACGCGCTGCTCGACTCGCCGCGCGCCACCGGCGCCTACCAGTTCATCGTCACGCCCGCGGGCAAGGACGCGGTGGTCGACGTGCAGGCCAACATCTTCGTGCGCGGCGACATCCAGACGCTGGGCATCGCGCCGTTGACCAGCATGTTCCTCTACGGCCCGAACCAGCAGTCGGACCTCAAGCGCGGCTTCCGGCCCGCGATCCACGACTCGAACGGCCTCGCGCTGCGCACCGGCAGCGGCGAATGGCTCTGGCGGCCGCTCAACAACCCGCGCCAGCTCGCGATCAGCGCCTTCGAGGTCGAGAACCCGAAGGGCTTCGGCCTGCTGCAGCGCGGGCGCGAGTTCTCGCGCTACGAAGACCTCAAGGACCGCTACGACCTGCGTCCGAGCGCCTGGATCGAGCCGCAGGGCCAGTGGGGCAAGGGCCGCGTCACGCTGATGGAAATCCCGACGCCGGACGAGACCAACGACAACATCGTCGCCTTCTGGACCCCCGAGGCGCCCACCCGGCGCGGCCAGATGCTGCAATTCGCCTACCGCATGCACTGGACCACCGACGAGCCGGCGCTGCACGATGCCGGCAACGCCTGGGTCCGCCAGACCTTCCACACCGACAGCGAGCAGCTGCAGGCCAACCTGATCCGCAAGCTCGACGGCAACAGCGCCTTCCTGATCGACTTCGAAGGTCCGGTGCTGGCCAGCCTGCCGGCCGGTGCCGAGATCAAGTCGCGGGTCAGCGTGGGCGACAACGCCGAGCTGATCGACGTCGGCATCGAACGCAACCCGGCGATCAAGGGTTGGCGCGTGGCGCTGCGGGTGCGCGTGAAGAACCCGGCCTTGCCGGTCGAGATGCGGGCCGCCCTGGTGCAGGGCGACCAGCCGATCAGCGAAACATGGAGCTACCAGCTGCCGCCGAATCCACCGCCGGTGCCGGCCGCTGCGCCGCCCGCGGCGACGCCCTGAGCGGCTTGCGGCCTCAGGCCAGCAGCTTGGCGCCGGTCTTGGCCTGCAGCGCGTCGAATGTCACGCCAGGCGCGAGTTCGACCACCTTCAGGCCTTCGGGCGTGACGTCCATCACGGCCAGGTCGGTGATGATGCGGTCGACCACGCCGACGCCGGTCAGCGGCAGGCTGCACTTCTCGAGGATCTTGAGGTCCTCGGTGCCGTCCTTCTTGCGGGCGACGTGCTCCATCAGGATGATCACGCGCTTGACGCCGGCCACCAGGTCCATCGCGCCGCCCATGCCCTTGACCATCTTGCCCGGGATCATCCAGTTGGCGAGGTCGCCCTTTTCGCTCACCTGCATCGCGCCGAGGATCGACAGGTTGATCTTGCCGCCGCGGATCATCGCGAAGCTGTCGTGGCTGCCGAAGATGGCCGAACCCGGCAAGGTCGTGACAGTCTGCTTGCCGGCGTTGATCAGGTCGGCGTCGACCTGGTCCTCGGTCGGGAAGGGGCCGATGCCGAGCATGCCGTTCTCGCTCTGCAGCCAGACTTCCTTGTCGCCGACGAAATTCGCGACCAGGGTCGGGATGCCGATGCCGAGGTTGACGTAGAAGCCGTCTTCGAGTTCTTCGGCCGCGCGTGCGGCCATCTGGTCCTGGGTCCAGGGCATGTCAGGCTCCTTTGGTGTTCTTGATGGGCGCGGGGACGTCGCTGCCGGCGGCGGCCTGCGCGATCGCGGCCTGGGCCTCGACCTTGGCGGCGGCGGCATCGACCGATGCGCTCACGGTGCGCTTCTCGATGCGCTTCTCGGGCGTGGCGTTGAGCACGATGCGGTGCACGTAGATGCCCGGCAGGTGGATGTCGTCGGGCGCCAGCTCGCCGACCTCGACGATCTTCTCGACCTCGACGATGCAGACCTTGCCGGCCATCGCGGCGGCCGGGTTGAAGTTGCGCGCCGTCAGGCGGAAGCGCAGGTTGCCCGACTTGTCGGCCACGTCGGCCTTGACCAGCGCCACGTCGGGGACCAGCGAGCGTTCCATGACGTAGGTCTCGCCGTCGAACTCGCGCAGCTCCTTGCCTTCCGCGACCTGCGTGCCGACGCCGGTCTTGGTGAAGAAGGCCGGGATGCCGGCGCCGCCCGCGCGCAGCTTCTCGGCCAGCGTGCCCTGCGGCGTGAATTCGAGCTCGAGTTCGCCGGCCAGGTACTGGCGCTCGAACTCCTTGTTCTCGCCGACATAGCTGGCGACCATCTTCTTGATCTGCCGGGTCTCGAGCAGCTTGCCAAGGCCGAAGCCGTCGACACCGGCGTTGTTCGAGATGCAGGTCAGGTTCTTGACGCCCGAGTCGTGCAGCGCATCGATCAGCGCCTCGGGGATGCCGCACAGGCCGAAGCCGCCGACGGCAAGGGTCTGGCCGTCGGCCACGACGCCCTTGAGCGCCGCGTCGGCGGAGGGATAGATCTTGTTCGCCATGGTTCCTCGCTGGGTGATGGGATGGGGTTGAATCGGGTCGAAATCCGAACCCGGACGATACTACGTACTGGCATACGTAGTATTTCGTAATGGACACACCCGACGCCGCGCCCGCCGCCATCGACTACCGGCTCGCCTTCGAGCAGGCGCCGGTGGGCATGGTGCTGTCGCGCCATCGGATCATCGTCGACTGCAACCTGCGCGTGTGCGAGATGTTCGGAGCCACGCGCGACGCGCTGGTCGGGCAGTCGTTTCGCGTCCTGTACCCGAGCGTCGTCGAATTCGAGCGCATCGGCAAGCGCATGGAGCCGATCCTGAACGCCAGCGGCCGCTATGCCGACAACCGCATGATGAAGCGCCTGGGCGACCTGCACGGCGTCTTCGCGGGCGAAACCTTCTGGTGCCACGTCAGCGGCCAGGCGCTCAACCGCGAGGCGCCGCACGAGGCCGGCATCTGGACCTTCGAGGACCTGGGCTCGCGGCGGGCCGCCAAGGCCGACCTGACGCCGCGCGAGCGCGAGGTCGCGGCGCAGGTGATGAAGGGGCTGACCTCGAAGGAGATCGGCCGGGTCCTGGCGATCAGCCACCGCACGGTCGAGATCCACCGCGCCCGCCTGATGCGCAAGTACACGGCGGCGACCACGGCCGAACTGGTGCAGAAACTGATCGCGGGCTAGCATCCGCGCCACCGATGAACCCCTTCCACGATCCCGCCAAGCCCCATCACCGCGCGGACGGCTTCCAGAACAACTACATCGAGTTCCAGCCCAAGAGCCTGTCCGAGGTGCTGCGCTGGCGCCGCGAAGCGGCCCGCCTCCACCTGCCGCCGCCGCCGCTGGCGCCGACGCCCCGGGTGGTGCCCGAGCTGGCCTGGCTGCGCGCCAATGCGGCCGCCGGCGCAGCGATGGCGCCGGCCGTCACCTGGATCGGCCATGCCACCGCGATGGTGCAGCTGGGCGGGCTGACGGTGCTGACCGATCCGATGTTCTCCGGCCGGGCCTCGCCGCTGCCGCTGGTCGGTCCGCGCCGCCATGCGGCCCCGGGACTCGCGCTGGCCGAGCTGCCGCACATCGATCTGGTGCTGGTCTCGCACAACCACTACGACCACCTCGATGCGGCCTCCGTGCTGGCGCTGAACCGGCAGCCGGGCGGACCGCCGCTGTTCGTCGTGCCGCTGGGCCTCAAGGATTGGCTGGCGGCGCGCGGCATCACGCGCTCGATCGAACTCGACTGGTGGGACCGCCAGCGCCTCGACGGCCCGCAGGGTCCGGTCGAGGTGGCCCTGGTGCCGGCCCAGCACTGGTCCTCGCGCAGCCCGCGCGACGCCATGGCGACGCTGTGGGGCGGCTTCGCCGTGCTGGCGCCCGACTGCCACCTGCTGTTCACGGGCGACACCGGCTACTCGCGCGACTTCGGCGACATCCGCCAGCACTTCAGCGACCGGCAGACCGTGGCGCAAGGCGGCGGCTTCGACCTTGCCCTGATCCCGATCGGCGCCTATGCGCCGCGCTGGTTCATGCGCGACCAGCACGTGGATGTGGGCGAAGCCTTGCGCATCCACGCCGACCTCGGCGCCAAGCGCTCGCTCGGCATCCACTGGGGCGTGTTTCAGCTGACCGACGAGGCGCTGGACGAGCCGCCGCGCAAGCTGGCCGAGTTGCGCGAGGCCAGAGGGTTGGCGGAAGAGGAGTTCTTCGTGACCGCGATCGGAGAGACGCGCCGGCTGGCGCCGCGTCGCGGGTTCAGCCCGCTTTCCGAAACGTGAGGTTGATGCGCGAGGCGCCGAGCAGCGGGTGCTCGCCCTCCTTGAGCGGCAGCACGCCGTGGAAATTGAGCCGCGCCGGCCCGCCCCACACCACGACATCGCCGTGCGCGAGCGGCACGCGCCGCGGCCTGTCGCTGCGCGTCGGGCCGCCGAACTGGAACAGCGCGGGCAGGCCGAGCGAGACGGAGACGATCGGCTGCCGCAGATCGCGCTCGTTGCGGTCCTGGTGCAGCGACAGGCGGGTGCCGGGCAGGTAGCGATTGACCAGGCAGGCATCGGGCACGAAGCCTTCGAAGCCGGCCTCCGATGCCGCCTGCGCCGCCAGCGCGGCAAAGGCGGCCGGCATCGCCGGCCAGGGCCGCCCGCTGTCGGGATCGATCGGGTCGTAGCGGTAGCCGCTGCGATCGCTGACCCAGCCCAGCGCACCGCAGTTGCTCATGGCGACGGACATCGTGAAGCCGCCCGGCGTCACCAGATGGCGAAACGGCGCCTGCGCGGTGACGGCCTGCACGGCCGCGAGCAGGGCCGCATCGTGCCGGCAGGCAAAACGCCGCAGCACGACGGCGCCGGGCGCCAGCGGCCCCCGCGAAGGCGCATCGGGTTCGAACAGATCCAGGGTCATTCAGGTGGCGTCGTGGAAGATGATGCCCAGCGTGTGCCGGCGGCCAGACCGCACGAGGCTCACGCCGTGGCGCAGGTTGACCCGGTAGGCGCCGCGCGTGCCCTGCACCGGCCGGTGGTGCACGGCGATCACCGCGGCGTCGCCCTGGCGCAGCGGCAGCACCATCGGCCGCGACTGCATGCGCGGGCGCTGCTCGGTCATGACGAATTCTCCGCCCGTGAAATCGCGCTCCGGCTCGGACAGCAGCACCACCAGCTGCAGCGGAAAGACCTGCTCGCCGTAGAGGTCCTGGTGCAGGCAGTTGTAGTCGCCGGGGCCGTACTGGAGCAGCAGCGGCGTCGGCCTCGACTGGCCCGCCGCATGGCAGCGCGCGATGAACTCGGCATGCTGCTGCGGATAGCGCACATCGATGCCCATGGCCTCGTTCCAGCGGTTGGCGATCGGCGCGAGCCGCGGGTAGACCGATTCGCGCAGCCCTGCGACCAGGCCCGGCAAGGGATGGTCGAAGTACTTGTATTCGCCGCGCCCGAAGCCGTGGCGCTCCATCACGACCCGGCTGCGAAACGGGCCCGGCCCGGCGTAGAGCGCAGCCATCGACCGGCACTGCTCGGGCGTCAGCCGGGCCCGGAGGACGGCATGGCCCTGTTCGTCGAGATCGCTCGCGACCTGCGCCCAGTCGACCGTGTCGATGTCGCGTGCGCTCACGAGTGTTCCGCCTCTCGTTGCAGCAGCGCACTCTTGCGCTCCACGCCCCAGCGGTAGCCCGAGAGGCCGCCGTCGCTGCGCACCACGCGGTGGCACGGGATCGCCACCGCCAGCGCGTTGGCGCCGCAGGCCTGGGCCACGGCGCGCACCGACTTCGGCGCGCCGATGCGCTCGGCGATCTGGCTGTAGCTCGCGGTCGCGCCGGCCGGGATCTCGCGCAGCGCCTGCCACACGCGCAGCTGGAAGGCCGTGCCGCGCAGGTCCAGCGGCAGGTCGAGCCCGAGCCCCGGTGCCTCGACGAAGCCGACGACCCGCGCCACCAGTGCTTCGAAGGCCGGGTCGCCGCCGATCAGCCGGGCCTTCGGGAAGCGGTCCTGCAGGTCGCGCGCCAGCGCATCGGGATCGTCCCCGAGTGCGATCGCGCAGACCCCGCGCGCACTTTGCGCCACCAGGATGGCGCCCAGCGCGCAGGCGCCGATGGCGAAGCGGATCTCGGTGTCGGCACCGCCGGCGCGCCAGGCGGTGGGCGTCATGCCCAGCGTCCGGTCGGCGTCCTCGTAGAAGCGGCCGTTGGAGTTGTAGCCGGCGTCGTAGATGGCGCTCGTGACCGATTCGCTGCCGCCCAGCGACTCGCGCACGCGGTGGGCGCGGTGGGCGGCCGCGTAGGCCTTCGGCGTCAGCCCCGTCACCGCCTTGAAGAGCCGCTGCACGTGCGACGCGCTCAGGCCGGCACGTTCGGCCAGTTCGTCGAGCGTGGGCGCCTGCTCGGCGCTTTCGATGAAGCGGCACAGGTCGGCGACCTGCACCGCCTGCCGCTCGGCGCGCGCCGGCTGGTCGGGCTGGCAGCGCATGCAGGGCCGGAACCCGGCGCGCTCGGCGTCGGCCGGGGTGGCGTGGAAGTCGACGTTCTCGGGCCGCGCGGGACGGGCGCCGCACGAAGGCCGGCAGTAGACGCCGGTGGTCCGCACCGAATAGACGAAGCGGCCATCGGCGGCCAAGTCGCGCGCGGCCACCGCCGCCCAGCGCGGATCGCTCACCGTGGCGAGGGCCCGCATTTCATTGGTGTTGCTCATGTTCATCTTGTCCTCGGCATGTTGTGGATCGGTGCCTTCACTGTAGGAAAGCCCGCGGCGCCACGCACTCCGTGTCTTGCTTTCGAATTCGACTGTAGGACCAGACCGCCCCTGCGGCGTGATCAGCCTTCGGCCTACGAAGCGCCGTCCGTACCGTCCCTAGATTCAGAAGATGGATCGTCGCTCACTTCTGGCCGCGGGTGGGGCCTCGCTGGCGCTGGCCGCGCTCGGGATGCCGGCGGGCGCATGGGCGGCCGCCGGACTCCGGTTCGGCCAACCCTCGCCCTTCTCCTTCGAACGCCTGGTCGCTTTGTCCAAGTCGCTGGCCGCCAAGCCACGGGTGGCCGACGCCTCGCTGCCGGCCGAGGTGCTGCAGCGCATCGACTACGACGCCCAGGGCAAGATCCGCTTCGACACCCGCAACGCCTTGTTCCGGGACGGTCCCGGCGCGTTTCCCGTGACCTTCTTCCACCTGGGGCGCCTCGCGCCGGTGCCGGTCCACGTGTACCTGCTCGAGGACGCGCGCGGCGACGGCTTCGCGCGCGAGATCCTGTACGACCCGGCGCTGTTCACCATGCCGGCCGACAGCCCGGCCAGGCAGTTGCCGGCCGGTGCCGGCTTCGCCGGCTTCCGGCTGCAGGAGAGCCGGCTCGGCAACCAGGCCGGGCGGCCCTGGCAGGACAACGACTGGGTGGCCTTCCAGGGCGCCTCCTACTTCCGTGCCATCGGCGAGCTCTACCAGTACGGGCTGTCGGCGCGCGGCATCGCGCTCGATGCGGCGGTGCCCGACCGACCCGAGGAGTTCCCCGACTTCACGCGCTTCTACTTCGAGCCGCCGGCGCCGGGCTCGAACGCCATGACGGTCTACGCCCTGCTCGAAGGACCGAGCATCACCGGCGCCTACAAGTTCGTGATGCAGCGCGGCAAGGGCGTGCTGATGGACATCGAGTGCCGCCTCTTCCTGCGCCGCGACGTGGCCCGCTTCGGCCTCGCGCCGCTGACTTCGATGTACTGGTACTCCGAGACCGTGAAGCCGACCGGCATCGACTGGCGGCCCGAGGTGCACGACTCCGACGGCCTGGCGATGTGGAACGGCGCCGGCGAGCGCATCTGGCGGCCTCTCAACAACCCGAGCCAGACCCGTGCCACGACCTTCACCGACAACAATCCCAAGGGCTTCGGCCTGCTGCAGCGCGACCGCAGCTTCGACCACTACCAGGACGGCGTCTATTACGAGAAGCGGCCGAGCCTGTGGGTCGAGCCGATCGGTGCCTGGGGCGAAGGTGAGATACAGCTGATCGAGATCGCGACCGACGACGAGATCCACGACAACGTGCTGGCCTGCTGGGTGCCCAAGGCGCCGGCCAGCGCGGGTTCGAGCGTGACGCTCAAGTACCGCCTCCACTGGAGCGCCGAAGAGCCCTTCCCCTCACCACTCGCGCGTTGCGTCGCCACCCGCATGGGCCGCGGCGGCCAGCCGGGCCGGCCCCGGCCGGCGGGGGTGCGCAAGTTCATGGTGGAGTTCGCCGGCAAGCCGCTGGAGTCGCTCGCCTCCGGGGTCAAGCCCGAACTGGTGCTGACCGCGGCGCGCGGCAAGTTCTCGTACGTCTTCGCGGAAGCCGTGCCGAACGGCGTGCCCGGGCATTGGCGGGCGCAGTTCGACTTCACGCCGGAGGGCGGCGAAGCGGTCGACATGCGACTGTTCCTGAAGAACGGGCAGCAGACCTTGTCGGAAACCTGGCTGTATCAGTTTCAGCCGGGTTGAGAGCCGCCCTACTTCCCCTTCACCGCAATCAACTCGATCTCGAAATTCAAGGTCGCATTCGGCGGGATCACCCCGCTCGCCCCGCGCGTGCCGTAGGCGATGCCCGGCGGGCAGGTCAGCTTGGCCTTGCCGCCGACCTTCATCAGCTGCACGCCTTCGGTCCAGCACGGGATCACGCCGTTGAGCGGGAACTCGGTCGGCTCGCCGCGCTTGTAGGAGCTGTCGAACTCCTTGCCATCGGGGAAGGTGCCGCGGTAGTGCACCTTGACCACGTCGGTCGCGGCCGGCGAGGCGCCCTTGCCGTCGACCAGCGACTGGAACACCAGCCCGCTGGGCTTGGTGACCGGCGCCGACTGCGCGAAGGCGCTCGGCAAGACGAACAACGAAACGACGGCGGCACAAAGAACTGATCGCACGGCAAACCCTTGGTTGATTGGACGAAGAGCCTCATTATTGCCGGGTGGCGCCGGCCTGGCACCGCTCTTGCACATCGTTGCCGTCACTTCATCGACCCTCCGCCTGCACCATGCGCTACCGCACCACGATCGACACCCAGGTATTCGACTTCGACGACCTGAAGCAGGTCATGGCCTTTGCCAGCCCGGCACGCTCGGGCGACTACCTGGCGGGCGTCGGCGCCGCCACCGCGCAGCAGCGCATGGCCGCGCGCCATGTGCTGGCCGAGACGCCGCTCAAGCAGTTCCTGACCGAGGCGCTGATCCCCTACGAGGCCGACAACATCACGCGCCTGATCGTCGACGGCCACGATGCCGCCGCCTTCGCGCCGGTGGCGCACCTGACGGTCGGCGACTTCCGCAACTGGCTGCTGTCCGACCTTGCCGACACCGCCGCATTGAGCGCGCTGGCGCCCGGCCTGACGCCCGAGATGGTGGCCGCGGCCTGCAAGCTCATGCGCAACCAGGACCTGGTCGCCGTGGCCCGCAAATGCAGCGTGGTCACGCGCTTTCGGGACACCATCGGCCTGCCCGGCCATCTCTCGGTGCGGCTGCAGCCCAACCACCCGACCGACGACCTGCGCGGCGTCGCCGCCTCCACGCTCGATGGCCTGCTGATGGGCGCCGGCGATGCCGTGATCGGGCTCAACCCGGCCTCCGACAGCATGCCGGTCCTGGGCGAGCTGCTGCGCCTGCTCGACGAGGTGATCCAGCGCTTCGAGATCCCGACCCAGAGCTGCGTGCTGACCCACGTCACCAACACGCTGAAGCTGGCCGAGTCCGGGGCGCCGATCGACCTGGTGTTCCAGTCGATCGGCGGCACCGAGAAGACGAACGTTTCGTTCGGCGTCACGCCCGCGTTGCTCGACGAGGCCCATGCGGCTGCGCAATCGCTGAATCGCGGCACCGTGGGGCGCAACTGCATGTACTTCGAGACCGGCCAGGGCAGCGCGCTGTCGGCCAACGCCAACTTCGGCGTCGACCAGCAGACCTGCGAGGCGCGTGCCTATGCCCTGGCCCGCCGCTACCAGCCCTTGCTGATCAACACCGTGGTCGGCTTCATCGGCCCCGAGTACCTGTACGACGGCAAGCAGATCATCCGCGCCGGCCTCGAGGACCACTTCTGCGGCAAGCTGCTGGGCCTGCCGATCGGCTGCGACATCTGCTACACCAACCACGCCGAGGCCGACCAGGACGACATGGACACGCTGCTGGTGCTGCTCGGCACGGCCGGCATCAACTTCATCATGGGCGTGCCGGGTGCCGACGACGTGATGCTCAACTACCAGAGCACCTCCTTCCACGACGCGCTGTTCCTGCGCCAGACGCTGGGCCTGAAGCGGGCGCCCGAGTTCGAGGCCTGGCTGCAGCGCATGCAGATCAGCGACGCCGCGGGCCGGCTCCACCCGCCCGCGGCCAACCGCCTGCTGGCCGACATGGGCGCCCTGGCGGCGCTGGCCCGATGAACGACATCGTCACCGCCAGCCCCTGGGGCGCCTGGCGCAGCGCCACCCCGGCGCGGCTGGCGCTCGGCCGCGCCGGCGCCGGCATGCCGACCGACGAGGTGTTGCGCTTCGGCTGGGCGCATGCGATGGCGCGCGATGCGATCCACGCTGCGCTCGACGTGCCGGCGCTCGGGTCCGCGCTGCGCGACGGCGGCTGGGCCGTGGCCGAGGCGCGCAGCCGCGCCCCCGACCGCACCGCCTACCTGCGCCGCCCCGACCTCGGCCGGCAGCTCGATGCCGGCGACGCCGAGCGGCTGCGCGCCGCCGCCGCAGCGCCGGCCGACCTGTGCATCGTGGTCGGCGACGGCCTGTCCTCGCTGGCGGTGGCGCGCCATGCCGCCCCGCTGCTGGCGGCGCTGCGCGAGCATCTGCCGCCCGGCCTGACGCTGGCGCCGGTGGTGATCGCGACCCAGGCCCGGGTCGCGCTGGCGGACGAGATCGGCGAGGCCTTCGGCGCCCGGCTGTCGGTCATGCTGATCGGCGAACGCCCGGGGCTGAGTTCGCCCGACAGCCTCGGGATCTACATCACGCACGCGCCGCGCCGTGGCCGCCACGATGCCGAGCGCAACTGCATCGCCAACGTGCGGCCCGAGGGGCTGCCTTACGCATCGGCCGCCTTCAAGCTCGGCTGGCTGCTGCGCGAAGCCCTGCGCCGGGGACTGACCGGCGTCGCGCTGAAGGACGACAGCGAGCTCCATCTCCCCGCCTCCCCCGGATCGGTGAACGGGCCCTGACCCGGCGTTCTTGCTGAGGGCCCGACTGCCGCGCGAGAAGAAGCAGCCACCGCATCGTGCCCGCGGCACGACGCCAGCGCATCGAGCGCGGGCTGGTAGCTGGGGGTTCTGACATCCATCAGGCCGAGCACCGTGTGGTAGAGGTTGTCGTGCGTGAGCGGCGTGTCCAGCCCCGCCGCCATGCAGCCGGCGGACAGCTGCCGGCGGGCCTGCATGCCTTCGCCGAACCAGGCCACCATCGGCACGTGCTTCTGCACTTCGGGCGCGAACCCGTAGGGCACGCCATGCAGGAACAGGCCGTATTCGCCCAGCGATTCGCCGTGGTCGCTCAGGTAGAGCAGCGCCGGATCGAACTTCGCCGACTGGCCCTGGAGCCAGTCGATGGTCTTGCCGAGGAAGCGGTCGGTGTAGGCGATCGAGTTGTCGTAGCCGTTCAACAGCTCGGAATGGCTGCACTCGGCCAGCGCATTGCTCTGGCATTCGGGCAGGAAGCGCTTGGCGTCCGGCGACGAGCGCTTGAAGTACGAGGGGCCGTGGCTGCCCATCTGGTGCATCACCAGCACCACGCCCTTGGCACGGCGCTCGGCGGGCAGCGCGGCCAGGCGCTGGTCCAGGCCCCTGAGCATGACGTCGTCGAGGCATTCGTCGCCGTCGCACAAGGCGCTCTTGACACTGGCGTCCAGCGGCTCGAAGGCCGAGGCATGGGGAATGCGGTCGCACACGCCCTTGCAGCCGCCGGCCTGGTTGTCGAGCCAGAACACCGCCAGGCCCGAGGCCTGCAGCACGTCCATCAGGTTCTCGTAGTCGTCCTTGCGCCCCTCGAAGCCCTGCTTGCCGAGCGGCGAGAACATGCAGGGCACGGAGGCCAGGGTGTTGGTGCCGCAGGAATGGACGTCGCGCCAGCTCAGCACCTTGCGCGCCGCCAGCTGCGGCGTGGTGTCGCGCGCATAGCCGTTGAGGCCGAAATGGTCGGCGCGCGCGGTCTCGCCCACCACCAGCACGAACAGCGGCGGCCTGGGCTGCCCGGCATAGCTGGCGCCCAGGACGGCACCGCCGCTCATCGGGATCAGCCGGCGGTTGTGCTTGAAGAGCGGCCCGAGGGTCACCGATCCGGCGGAATAGAGGCTCGCCAGCGGATTCATCATGTAGCGCAGGTTGACGTTGTTGCGCATCAGCGGCGCCAGTTGCCGATTCATGGCCATCGCACCGCCTGCGGCCAGCACCGCCACGGCCAGCAGCAGCGCGACGTTGCGCCAGGCCTGCGAGACCAGGGGCTGGGGCGTCAGCCGAAGGCGCCAGAGCGCCCACCCCGGCAGGGCAGCGAGCAGCAGCACGTTGAGCACCAGGCGCCAGCTCATCAGGTCGCGCACCTCGTTGGCGTCGGTCTGCATGGCATTGGCCAGCATGCTCGGGTCCATCACCACGTGGTAGCTCAGCATGTAGTACTGGACCACCGCCGCCAGCACGACGACGCCGAGCCAGACCGGCTTCATCCAGCGCGACCAGGCGGTGAAGGACAGCAGCGCCACGCTGCCGCACACCGTGAGCAGCAGCATCGATGCAATCGAGGGCAGGTAGACGCTGGGTGCGCCGCCGATGCGCGCGAGTTCGATCCACAGCGCCCAGTTGGTGGCGAAGGCGAGATAGAGGCTCAGCCACACGACCACGCGGCGAGCCGTGCGCGGACGCGCCAGCCAGGCGTCGACGGCTTGCCAGCGCGAACGCAGCGCGGCGACGGGTACGGGTACGAGCGGGTCATCGACCCCCGGGTTGCTGCGCGGGAGCGCGACGGAAGACGAAGAGGAACCAAGCATCCGTGCAGACTACGGAGCAGGACTGAAACCTCCCTGAATCGACGAATCAGGCTTCGTTCAGCTTTGGCGACGCGCTCGCCCGCGTGCGCCGACCGGACAATGCCCGGACCAGCGCATCGATCGCCAAGGCGGTCACCCAGCACAACCATGCGGTCCACAGGGTGTGGCTCATGAAGTGGGCGCCCCGCCACTGCTGGGACAGGCCCAGGGCCAGCCCGGCGACCAGCACGCCGGCGAGCCAGACCCGCGCGACGCCGGGCGATGCGCGGCGAAAGACGAAGTAGCCGCCCAGGTAGGCGAAGGCCGCCGAGGCATGGCCGGCCGGGAAGCAGTGGCCCGAGCCGCCGTCGCGCACGCCCCAGGCCCAGTGCGACACGTGCTGCGCCGCGCCGCCGAAGGCCTGGAGATCCCAGGGGCAGCTGGTCTGGCTGCTGAACTTGAGCAGCGAGATGAAGACCACGCTGGCCAGCGCGGTCGCGGCCAGCTGGACCCGCTCGCCCTGGCGCAGGCGCCGAAGCAGGCCGAGCGGCCACCGGATGGCGGCGAACAGCCCGATCACCAGCAGCCAGCTGAACGTCTTGGCGGCCTCGTGCATTACCTTGTTCAGGAACCAGTCGTCGCGCCACGGAAAGCCCGTGGGCGTGCCCGCCATCCGTGCCAGCACGAGGTCCAGCCCGCTGGCATCCCACAGCAGCAGCAGCCCGAGGGCGACCAGCGTGAGGGCGAGCAGGCGGGCGTAGGCAGAGCGAATCATGCGGCGCGAGCCTAGCGCCCGGGCATGAACCCAGGCTGAAGCCGGGGCCGGCAGGCCCTAGACTCCTCATTTTCGAAAGGACGCGAGCCGTGCGCATATTGCTGGTCGAAGACGACACCGGACTGGCCGACGCTGTCTGCAGTTATCTTCAGGCAAAGGCCTTCGTGGTCGACGTGGCACCGGGCCTGGCGGAAGCCCGCGCCGCGCTGGCCGCGGTGCAGTACGCGGCCGTGCTGCTCGACCTGCACCTGGGCGACGGCGACGGCCTGTCGCTGCTGCCGACCATCCGCGCCCTGCGCGAGCGGCCGATCGTGATCGTCCTGACCGCCCGCGACCAGGTGACCGACCGCATCCGCGGCCTCGATGCCGGCGCCGACGACTACCTCATCAAGCCCTACGACCCGGCCGAGCTGCTGGCCCGGCTGCGGGCGGTCGAGCGCCGCCGCAGCACCAGCAGCGCCCCCGTGCTGCGGCTCGGGACGCTCGAGATCGACCTGGCGCGCGACCTGGTGCGCAAGGACGGCTTTCCGGTCACGCTGACCCAGAAGGAATGGGCGCTGCTGCGCGTCATGGCGACCCGTCCCGACCGCATCCACACGCGCGAGAACCTGGCCGACGCGCTCTACGGCTTCGGCGACGAGGCCGACAGCAACACGCTCGAGGTTTTCATCAGCCGGCTGCGCAGAAAGCTCGGGCGCAACCACATCCAGACCCTGCGCGGCCTGGGCTACCGGCTCTCGTTCGCACCGGAAGAAGAGCAGGAATGAATCTCAAGCTGATGCAGCAGGTGGGCTTCGAGCCGCTGGGCCGGCGCGATTCGCTGGCCGGGCGCCTGACGCGCACGCTGATCGTCTGGGTCGGCGGGGTCTGGCTGCTGTGCGTGCTCGGGGTGGTCTGGTATGTGGACCGCGAGATCAACCACAACTTCGACAGCGAGCTGATCGAGGTCTCGCACCGGATGTTCGACATGGCGGCGCACGAGCTCGACAAGCTGCGCAGCGAGAACCCGAATGCGCGGCTGCCCTTGATCGCACCGCCCCAGCTGTATCCGACCGATGCGGTGATCTACCAGGTGGTCAGCCTGCATGAACAGGTGTTGCTGCGCTCGGCCGAGGCGCCGATCAACGCCTTCGACGTCCCGCTGGCGGCCGGCTTCGCCAACGCCGAGCCCTGGCGCATCTACACCGTGCGGCATCCCACGCGCGAGCTCTTCCTCCAGGTCGCCGATCCGCTGGACGAGCGCCGCACCGCGCTCAACCGGACCCTGTTCGGGCTCATCATCCCGCTCGGCGCCGTGCTGCCCCTGCTGGCGCTGGTGCTGCGCAACGTGGCGCGCAACGAACTGCGCGTGCTGCAGCAGCTGGCCCGCGAAATCGAGCAGCGCAGCGGCGTCGACCTGCGCCCGATCCAGCTGCCCGGGCTGCCGAAGGAACTGCGCTCGGTGGCCGACCACGTCAGCCAGTTGCTCGAGCGCCTGTCGCAGGCCCTGGACGTCGAGCGCGCGCTGGCCGCCAACGCCGCCCACGAGCTGCGCACCCCGCTGGCCGCCGCCCGGCTCAGGCTGCAGACCGCGCTCGACCACGACCTGAAGCACGACGACGTGAAGGCCGCGCTCGATGCGCTGCAGATGCTGGGCCACCGCACCGAGAAGCTGCTGCAGCTGTCGCGCGCCGAGTCCGGGGCCTCGCTGACCCGGGCGCCGATCGACCTGGTCCAGCTCGCCGGCACCGTGGCCCAGGAGTTCTGGCAGGACCCGCGCGTCAACGAGCGCCTGTCGCTCAAGGTCCCGGACAGCGAGCCGCCGGTGGCGCTCGGTGACGTCGACGCGCTCGCGATCGCGCTGCGCAACCTGGTCGAGAACGCCTTGCGCTATGGACGCGGCCGCGTCGTGGTCGAAGTGCTGGAGCCCTGCACGCTGGCGGTGCGCGACTTCGGACCCGGCGTCAACGCGGAGCAGTTGCGCACGCTGCAGCATCGCCACGTGCGCCATGGTTCCGACCGCGCCGGCTACGGGCTCGGGCTGTCGATCGTCGGCACCATCGTCGACAAGCTGGGTGCCCGGCTCGAGCTGAGCTCGCCGCCGTCGGGCGCGCCCTCGGGCTTCGAGGCGCGCATCGCGCTGCGCCCGGCTTGAGCTTTGCGGTCATCGGTGGGCCTTGATGGACGCCACGATGCCCAGCACGAACAGCAGCGCCGCCAGCCATTCGGTCGCCAGCGGCCAGCGCCCGTCCCACAGGAACGCATAGAGCAGCGCGAACAGGGTCTCGCTCACGATCAGCTGGCCGCAGAGGCTGGCGGAGAGCCGCTGGCTGGCGACGTTCCACAGCAGCGTGGCCAGCCATGACGAGCCGATGCCCCCGGCCAGGGCCAGCAGCAGGAACAGGTCGCCGTTCGGCTGCGCGCGCATCGCCTGGAAGCCGGAACCCGCCGACAGCCAGAGCACGGCGGCGCCCAGCCCGGTCGCGATGCCGAGCCAGTTCGCCCAGTCGGCGGCGTGGACCTCGGGGTGCCGCCGCAGCCACGCGGCATTGAGCAGTCCGAAGGCCGTCCAGCTCGCCATCGCCAGCAAGGCCAGCAACAGGCCTGAGCCGAAGCCGGCCCCGCCCGCAGCCTCGACGCCGGTCTGCGGCCACGCCGCCGCGACCATCAGCCCGATGCCCGCTGCGGTCAGCGCCAGGCCCGGCAGCAGGGCCCGCAGCGCCAGGCCCGCGGGCCGGCCCAGCAGCATCATCCAGACCGGGATGGTGCCGATGATCAGGCTCGGCACCGCGGTGCCCGCGCCGTCGATCGCAAAGGCGAGCAGCACGTAGTAGCCGGTGAAGCCGAGCACACTGAGCGCGAGCGCCGCGCCCGCCTGCCGCCCGCTGGGCCAGCGCCGCAGCGCGGGGCGCGCGGCGACGGCCACGCCGGCGACCGCGCCGAAGACCAGGAAGCGCGCGGCCGCGATGTCGACCATGCCGAAGTTGCCCACCATGCGCGGCGCCACGAACACCAGGCCCCAGAGCGCCCCCGCGGCCAGGCCGGCGGCGACGCCCGCCAGCGCGCGCGGCGTCAGAGCGCGAACCCGTCGTCGGCCGCGATCACGGCGCCATTGACGAAATGGCTCTGGCCGCTGGCCAGCAGCACGATCAGCCCGTCGAGGTCTTCGGGCTTGCCGACCCGCTTGCGCGGCAGCATGCCGACCAGCTTCTGGCCGCCGTCGGTGACCCAGTGCTCCTCGTTGAGCTCGGTGGCGATGTAGCCCGGACACAGCGCATTGACGTTGATGCCGAAGCGGCCCCACTCGAGCGCCATGGCCTTGGTCATCTGCACCAGCGCCGCCTTGCTCATGCAGTACACGCCGATCTGCGGCAGCACCTTGAGCGCCGCCACCGAGGCGATGTTGATGATCCGCCCGCCGACGTAGGTGCCCGGCGCCGCCCCCTGGGCGCGGGCCAGCATGCGCTTGCCGACCTCCTGGGCGACGAAGAAGGAGCCCTTGACGTTGGTGTCGAAGATGAAGTCGTAGTCGTCGACCGAGACGTCCTGCAGCCGCCGGGTGTGGCTCACGCCGGAGTTGTTGACCAGCACGTCGATCGGCCCGACCTCGGTCTCGGCCCGCGCCACCGCCGCCTTGATGCTGGCCGGGTCGGTGACGTCGAGCTCGACCACGTGGGCGTCGCCGCCCTCGCCTTCGATGCGCGCGCGCAGCTCCTTCAGGCGGTCGGTGTTGCGGCTGGCCAGCACCACGGCGGCGCCGGCGCGCGCCAGCGTCTTCGCGAACTGGGCGCCCAGACCGCTCGATGCGCCCGTGACGAAGGCGACGCGGCCGGAAAGATCGATGCTGTAAGCCATGGGAAAAGCTCCTGAGGGAGTCGCCGAGGCGACGCCCCGGAGCGCGGGCGGGTGACGCATAAAATGGCCCGGCCCGCCGCGGTGCCTCGCACCCTCAAATCATTATCGACGAGACCCCACATGACGAATGACGAAATCCTCGCCCAGTTCGGCCCCCGCGAATCCATGGAGTACGACGTGGTCGTGGTCGGCGCCGGTCCCGGCGGCCTGGCCACCGCGATCCGCCTGAAGCAGCTGGCCGCCTCGCACGGCAAGGACATCTCGGTGGTGGTGCTCGAGAAGGGCTCGGAGCCCGGTGCGCACATCCTGTCGGGCGCGATCATGGATCCGCGCGCGCTGTACGAGCTGCTGCCCGACTGGGAGGAGCTCGGCGCGCCGCTGAACCAGCCGGTCACGCGCGACACCTTCCTCATGATGACCGAGACCGGCGCCACCCGGACGCCGAACTTCATGCTGCCGAAGAACTTCCACAACGAAGGCAACTACATCGTGAGCCTGGGCAACGTGGTGCGCTGGCTGGCGCAGCAGGCCGAGGCGGCGGGCGTCGAGATCTTCGCCGGCTTTCCGGCGGCCGAGGTGCTCTATACGGACGACGGCAAGGTGCGCGGCGTCGCCACCGGCAACCTCGGCATCGGCAAGGACGGCGAGCCGACCGAGAACTTCCAGCTCGGCATGGAGCTGCACGCCAAGTACACCATCTTCGCGGAGGGCGCGCGCGGCCACCTGGGCCGCCAGCTGATCGCCAAGTACAAGCTCGACGACGGCAAGGACCCGCAAAGCTACGGCATCGGCATCAAGGAGCTGTGGGAGATCGACCCGGCGCGCCACGAGCCCGGCCTGGCGGTGCACACGGCCGGCTGGCCGCTGCCCTCGGACACCTACGGCGGCTCGTTCCTGTACCACGCCGAGAACAACCAGCTGATCATCGGCTACGTGGTCGGGCTCGACTACCAGAACCCCTACATGAGCCCGTTCGAGGAGTTCCAGCGCTTCAAGACCCACCCCAACATCCGCTGGTACTTCGAGGGCCAGGACAAGGGCCTGAAGGCGCCCAAGCGGCTGAGCTACGGCGCGCGGGCGATCACCGCGGGCGGCCTGCTGTCGCTGCCCAAGACCGTGTTCCCGGGCGGCGCGCTGGTCGGCTGCGAGGCCGGCTACCTCAACGCCAGCCGCATCAAGGGCAGCCACGCCGCGATCAAGACCGGCATGCTGGCCGCCGAGGCCGCCTACGAGGCCGTGATGGCCGGCCGCCAGCACGACGAGCTCTCGGCCTACCCGGCCGCCTTCGACAAGAGCTGGCTGCACACCGAGCTCAACAAGGCGCGCAACTTCAAGCAGTGGTTCAAGAAGGGCCTGGCGGTCGGCACGGTGATGACCGGCATCGAGCAGCTGGTGCTGCGCGGCCACATCCCGTGGACCATCCACCGCCACCAGGCCGACCACGAGCGGCTCAAGCCGGCGGCGTCCTGCAAGAAAATCGCCTACCCCAAGCCCGACGGCAAGCTCACCTTCGACCGCCTTTCCTCGGTGTTCGTCAGCAACACCAACCATGAAGAGAACCAGCCGGCGCACCTGACGCTGAAGAACGCCGCGGTGCCGACCACCATCAACCTGCCCGAGTACGCCGGCCCCGAAAGCCGCTACTGCCCGGCCGGCGTGTACGAGTTCGTGCCGGACGCCGAGGGCAAGGAAAAGCTGCAGATCAACGCCCAGAACTGCGTGCACTGCAAAACGTGCGACATCAAGGACCCGACGCAGAACATCGTCTGGGTCACGCCCGAAGGCGGCGGCGGCCCGAACTACGTGGGGATGTGAGGCGGCGGTCGGGCTACTTCCCGACCAGCTGCGTCAACCGCTCGGCCTCGAAGCTCTCGTCGCGGGCGGCGTCGCCCGGCACGCAGTCCTTCTTGCCGGGCTGCTTCGACAGCGCCTCGATGGCCTGCCAGAGCAGCGCGATCTGGTGCTCCTGGCCGGCGGCGTTGTCGATCAGGCCGCGCATCGCGAGCGACAGCGGGTCGTCTTCCAGCGTGATGCCGTAGGCCGAGAACTTGCTCTCCGTGCCCGTGACATCGGCGCTGGTGCCCGATTTCGACGGGATGATGCGCGCCGGGATGCCGACCGCCGTGGCGCCCGCGGGCACCGGCTTGATGACCACCGCGTTGCTGCCGATCTTGGCGCCGTCGCCCACCACGAAGCCGCCGAGCACCTTGGCGCCGGCGCTGACCACGACGTTGCGGCCCAGTGTCGGATGTCGCTTGGTGCCCTTGTAGAGCGAAGTGCCGCCCAAGGTCACGCCCTGGTAGATGGTGCAGCCGTCGCCGATCTCGGCGGTCTCGCCGACCACCACGCCCATCGCATGGTCGAAGAAGACGCGGTCGCCGACCACCGCGCCGGGATGGATCTCGATCCCGGTCAGCCAGCGCGAGACCTGCGAGACGAAGCGGCCGACCCACTTCAGGCCATGGCCCCAGCACCAATGCGCCAGCCGATGCAGCACCACGGCATGCAAACCCGGGTAGAGGGTCAACACCTCCCAGCGCGTGCGGGCCGCCGGGTCGCGGTCGAGGATGCACTGGATGTCGGAGCGCAGGCGCGAAAACATGCTTTGTCGTTATATCGATAGGGGCCGAAAGTCTAAGCCGCCGGGTCTTCGCGCACGGCGGATGGGGTTTTCGGGGCGCCCGGGCGCCCCTGGGCCGCCTCGGTCATGGCCTTGGCGATGCCGCGCAGGATGTGGATCTCCTCCGGCGTCGGCCGGGCCCGGTTGAAGAGCTGCTGCAGCCGCGGCATCAGCTTCTTGGGCGCCTCGGGGTCGAGAAAGCCGATGTCGACCAGCGAACGCTCCCAGTGGTCGAGCATGCCCGCCACCGACCGGGCGTCGGCCGCGGCCGGCGCCGGGGTGGCGTCGCGCACCCCGTAGCCGCCCAGCGCCAGCCGCCATTCGTAGGCGATCACCTGGATCGCGGCGCCCAGGTTCAGCGAGCCGAACTTCGGGTCGGTGGGGATGCTGAGCGCGACGTTGCAGCGGTAGACGTCCTCGTTGCGCATGCCGAAGCGCTCCGACCCGAACAGGAAGGCCACGTGCTGCGCCTCGCCGCCGGCCAGCGGCTCCAGGTGCTCGCGCGGCGTCCGGGTGGGCGGGCCGAAGTCGCGCGGGATCATCGCGGTGGCGCACAGGTGGGTGACGCCGTCGAGCGCCTCGTCCAGCGTCTGGACGATGCGCGCGTTGTCGAGCACGTCCAGCGCCCCGCTGGCGCGCTGGATGGTCTCCTCGCGCCGCAGCACATTGGCCCAGCGCGGCGCCACCAGCACCAGGTCGTCGAAGCCCATGGTTTTCATGGCGCGGGCGGCGGCGCCGACATTGCCGGCATGGCTGGTCTGGATCAGGATGAAGCGGGTGCGCATGGCTGCGGGTAAAATCCCCCGATTCTCGCCGCCCGCATCGCCGGGCCGCTTTTCAGGGGGCCACCGCATCAACCGATCGCCCCTTTTCCGTTCTTCACACAATTCATGTCGTCCCCCAACCTGCACCCCATGCTCAACGTGGCCGTCAAGGCCGCCCGCGCCGCCGGCGCCATCATCAATCGCGCCGCGCTCGACGTCGAAGCGGTGCGCATTTCGCAGAAGCAGGTGAACGACTTCGTCACCGAAGTCGATCATGCGAGCGAGCGAGCGATCATCGAGACGCTGCTCACCGCCTACCCGGGGCACGGCATCCTGGCCGAGGAATCGGGCTCCGAACACGGCGCCAAGGATTCCGACTATGTCTGGATCATCGATCCACTCGACGGCACCACCAACTTCATCCACGGTTTCCCGGTCTATTGCGTGTCGATCGCGCTCGCGGTGCGCGGCAAGGTCGAGCAGGCGGTCATCTACGACCCGAGCCGCAACGACCTGTTCACCGCCACCAAGGGCCGCGGCGCCTTCATGAACGAGCGCCGCATCCGCGTCAGCAAGCGCACCCGCCTCAACGAATGCCTGGTCTCGACCGGCTTCCCGTTCCGCACCGGCGACAACTTCAAGCAGTACCTGGCCATCATGGCGGACCTGATGCCGCGCATGGCCGGCCTGCGCCGCCCGGGCGCGGCGGCGCTCGACCTGGCCTATGTCGCGGCCGGCTTCACCGACGGCTTCTTCGAGACCGGCCTCAACATCTGGGACGTGGCGGCCGGCTCGCTGCTGGTCACCGAGGCCGGCGGCCTGATCGGCAACTTCACCGGCGAGCCGGAGTTCCTCGACCAGCGCGAATGCCTGGCCGGCGCCCCGCGCATCTACGGCCAGCTGGTGCCGCTGCTGGCCAAGTACTCCAAGTTCGCAGGCCTCGACGACAAGCTGCGCGCCAGCGACCGGATGCGCGCGGTCGACCCCACGGCCCAGGGCGGCGACACCTACGCCCGCAGCACCATCGACGCCACCCCGGCCGCGGCGCCCGAAGCCGAGCCGGCCGCCGAGGCGGCGCCGGCGCCGCGCAAGCTCACCCGCATCCGCCGCGACAACCCCGTGACGCCCGCCGAGGGCGACGCCGCCGCGAAGTGATGGAGGCGCCCCGCACGGCCGCCGTCCGCAGCCGTGCCGCCCTGCGCGTGGCGCTGGGCCACTACATCGCCAACGGCATCTCGGTGGCCTTCGGGCTGCTGCTGATCTCCGGCGGCGTGCACCTGCTGCTGGGCACCCTGGCCGCCTCGGCCGCCTCGGTCGGGGTCATCGTGACCGCGCCGCCCGACCTGCCCGCCCCGCGCCGCGGCAAGCTGCTGCAGATGCTGCCGGCGCCGCTGATCGGGCTGCCGCTGTTCTTCCTGGTGCAGCTGCTGCACGCCAGGCCGCTCGAACTCGGCCTGCTGCTGGTGCCGGCCACCTTCCTGGCCTTCCTGGCGATGGCCTGGGGCAAGCGAGGCATCCCGATCGCGATCGCCGTGATGTTCTCGATGGTCTTCTCGATGGCGACGCCCAAGCCCGACGACATGGCCGAGGCGGTGCAGCGCACGCTGTATTTCGGCCTCGGCGCCGGGCTCTACGTGATCTACGCGGTGCTCGCCAACCTGGCGCTCAACGCCCGCTACCGGGTGCAGGTGATGGCCGACCTGCTGCTCTCGCTGGCGGCCCTGATGCGGACCGAGGCGCGCCAGTTCACGCCCCGCGACGACTCCGGCGACATCCGCGAGGTGCCGGCCTCGCTGCTCGGCCAGCTGCTGCGCGAACAGGCCGCGCTGGCCGACCTGCTGCAGGCGGCGCGCGACATCGTGCTCGAGTCGCCGCGCACGCCCTACCGGCAGCGCCTCGCCGGCATGCTGATGACGGTGCTCGAACTGCGCGACCTGCTGCTGGCCAGCGAACTCGATCTCGACGCCCTCAAGACCCATCCCGGCCATGCGGCGGCGCTGGTGGAGATGCGGCGCATCCTGGAGGCCCTGGCCGCCGACACCGCGGCGCTGGCCGACGCCCTGCTTCTCGGACGCCCGCCAGCCACGGTGCCCGACCGCCGGCCGCAGCTGACGGCGATCCACCTCGACGAGGACGCCGCGCGCCCGCGCAGCTACGCCGGGCCGACCCCAGCGATGCTGGCGCGCGGGCTGGCCAGCCGCATCGGCCACATCAACGACGAGGTGCTGCGCCTGTCGGCGCTGGCGCGCGGCGACCGCGAGCCCGACCTGGCGGTGGTGCGGGCCAGCTGGCAGATGTTCGTGAGCCCGACCGAATGGTCGCTGCGGCCCTTTCTGGCCCTCTGGCGCTGGGACGCGCCGCCGCTGCGCCATGCGATCCGCGCCGCGCTGGCGATCGCGGCCGGCTACGGCATCGCGCTGGCCCTGCCCTGGGGCTCGCACGACTACTGGATCCTGCTGACCATCGTGGTGGTGCTGCGGGGCAGCCTCTCGCAGACCCTGGAGCGGCGCAACAGCCGCGTGGCCGGCACGCTGCTGGGCTGCGTCTTCGCGGTGGCGCTGCTGTCGGCCCAGCCGTCGCCGCTGGCGCTGCTGGCCGCCATGACGCTGGCGCAGGCGGTCGCCCACGGCTTCGCGGTGCGGCGCTACCTGGTCACGGCGGTGGCGGCGACCGTGCTGGGCCTGGTCCAGGCCCACATCCTGAACACCGGCATGAGCACCACCTTCGCGCTGTTCGAGCGCGTCGCCGACACCCTGATCGGCGCCGCGCTGGCCTGGGCCTTCTGCTACGTGCTGCCGTCCTGGGAGCGCGGGCAGATCCCGGCGCTGGTGGCGCGGGTGCTCAACGCCCAGGCGCGGCACGCGCGGCTGGCGCTGGGGCTCGGCCAGCTGCGCGCGGTCGGCGTCAGCCCGGAGCTCGAATGGCGGCTGGCCCGGCGCGAGGCCTACGACAGCCTGTCGGCCCTGGTGCAGGCCACGCAACGCTCGCTCTCGGAGCCGCGCGCGGTGCGGCCCCCGCTGGAGCCGCTCGAACACCTGCAGGCCCACAGCTACCAGCTGCTGGCCCAGCTGAGCGCGGTCAAGTCGATGCTGGTGCTGCGGCGCGACCGGCTGACGCCGGCCGAAATCGAAGGCCCGCTGGCCCGCACGGCCCAGCGCATCGAGGCCAGCATCGGCGCCGCACCCACCAGCGGCCCGGTGATGCCCGAGGGCGCGCCCGCCACCACGCTGGCCGGCCCGATCCCGCTGCCCGACCCCTTCGACAACGACGTCACGCCCTGGCTGCTGCGCCGGCTCGATCTGGCGACCGGCATCGCCGCCCAGCTGCGCGACGACGCGGCGCGCATCCTGCAGCCCGCCGCCGAGGACAGCCCCCGGACCGCCGCATGATGACGACCCTGCTCGCCTACCCGTGGTCCGCCCCGCTGCTCGCCGCCTTGCTGGCGGTGCCGCTGGCGCTGCTGGGCCACCGGCTCGCCGGCCTGGTGCTCGAGCGCCTCACCCGCTCGGTGCCGACGCTGCACGCGACCCTGCTGGCGATCAAGCGGCCGGCGCTGTTCGTGCTGCCGCTGGTGGCGCTGCAGCTGGTCTGGCAGGCGGCGCCCGAGGACCTGCGCTTCGTCGGCAACGTGCGCCACCTCAACGGCCTGGCGCTAATCGGGGCGGCGACCTGGCTGGCCGTGCGGGCGGTCAGCGGCTTCGCCGAAGGCATGGTCAAGCAGCATCCGTCGGACGTGCGGGACAACCTCCAGGCACGCCGCATCCTGACCCAGGCGCGGGTGCTGGCGCGCACCGCCAACACCGTGCTGGTGGTGGCCGGGGCGGCGCTGATGATGATGACCTTCCCGGGGGCGCGCCAGGTCGGCGCCAGCCTGCTGGCCTCGGCCGGCGTGATCGGCATCGTGGCCGGCCTGGCCGCCAAGCCGGTCTTCAGCAATCTCATCGCCGGCCTGCAGATCGCGCTGGCGCAGCCGATCCGCCTCGACGACGTGCTGGTGGTCGAGGGCGAATGGGGGCGGGTCGAGGAGATCACCGGGACCTTCGTGGTGCTGCGCATCTGGGACGACCGCCGTTTGATCCTGCCGCTCACCTACTTCATCGAGAAGCCGTTCCAGAACTGGACCCGGCACGATTCGCAGCTGCTCGGCTCGGTCTTCGTCTACGCCGACTACGGCATGCCGCTGGCGCCGCTGCGGGCCGAGGTCGAGCGCATCGTCAAGGCGGCGCCCGAATGGGACGGCCGCTTCTTCAACCTGCGCGTCACCGACGCCACCGAGCGCACGATGCAGATCCGCGTGCTGTGCACCGCGGCCTCGTCGGCGCTGGCCTTCGACCTGCGCTGCACGGTGCGCGAGGGATTGATCGCCTTCATGCAGCGCGAGTACCCGCAGTTCCTGCCCCGGATGCGGATCGAGGACGACGGCGCCCGTCCGGCGGCGCCGGCGCAGCGCTGAGCCGCAGCACGCCGCGGATCGCCTCGATCAGGAGGCGCGCGCCCTCCCCGGTCTCGCCGCTGCGCCGCCGGGTCATCCCGACCGCGCCGTCGGTGCTGGCCGTGTCGATCGCCAGCCGGACCAGTTCGCCGCGCCCGACATAGCCCTCGACGGCGCCCTGCGGCGCGAACCAGACCGTATCGGTGCGCTGCAGCAGCCCGAAGGCGAAACTGGTGTCGGTGGCTTCCACCAGGCAGCGCGGCGGCGCCATGCCCTGCGCCAGCAGCAAGCCGTCCGCCGTGTGGCGAATCGAGGTGCCCGCCACGGGCATCACCATCGGCAAGCCCGCCAGCGCATCGAGCGCCAGCCGCGGCGCCGCCGCCAGCGGATGGCCGGGCCGCACGACCATCAGCAACGGTTCGTTGTAGAGCTGTTCGAAGGCCAGGTCCGCCATCGCCGAGGCCTGCGCGAGGCGGCCCAGCACCAGGTCGATCTCGCCCTGGCGCAGTTGGGTCATCAGCTGCGCGTTGGTGCCGCTGACCACCCGGACCCGCAGGGCCGGCTGCGACGCCTGCAGCGCCGCCACGGCCGCGGGCAGCAGGTTGGCCGCCATGTTGGGCAGGGCGCCGACCGCGACGCTGACCTGGTCGCCCTCGGGCTGGTCGAGCGCGAGGCCGAAGCCTTCGCGCAGGCCGCGCAGGGCGGCGACCGCGTGCCGCACCAGCACCTCGGCCGCCGGCGTCAGTTCGACGCCGCGGCGGCGCCGCAGCAGCAGGGGCCGGCCGACGATGTCCTCGAGTTCGGCGATGGTCTTGGAGACGGCCGGCTGGGTCAGCGCCAGGGCCTTGGCGGCGCGCACCAGGTTGCGTTCCTGCGCCACCATCGCGAGGCATTGGAGATGCCTGAGCTTGAGACGAGAAAAATTCATGGCAGACATGCAGCGCCTCCCTTTGGCTGGATGGTCAAAATATAACCAACCGGAATAGCTCGTGGAACAGCTTTCAGTTGTGCCGCCCCGGTGCTGCTCCTAGAGTGGTGGCCAGGACATCGGGCGCCGCGGGCGCCGACCACGGAGACCAGAACCCATGACGACGCTTTTCCCTTCGGGCGCGCTGCGCCGCCTCGCCCTGGCGGCCGCCTGCGGCCTGCTGGCCGCGGGCCCCCTGGCCCCGGTCGCCCATGCCGACCCCGCCTGGCCCGCCAAGCCGGTCAAGCTGGTCACCAACTTCCCTGCCGGCGGCCCGCTCGACATCCTCGGCCGGGCGCTCGCCGAGCCGCTGCAGAAAGACCTCAAACAGCCGTTCATCGTCGACAACCGGCCCGGTGCCGGCGGCAACATCGGCGCCGACCTGGTCGCCAAGAGCCCGGCCGACGGCTACACGGTGCTGCTGACGATCGACAGCACCTTCACCATCAATCCGCATCTCTACGCCACGATGCCCTTCGCGGCGAAGGACCTGAAGCCGCTGATGATCTTCAGCTCCTCGGGCCTGACCTTCGGCGCCGGCAGCGCGGTGGCGGCGAAGACGCTGCCCGAGTTCGTGGCGCAGAGCAAGGCCGAGGCCGTCACCTTCGGCTCCGCCGGCAACGGCAGCCCCGGCCACATCGCCGCCGAGATCTTCGCCACCGCGACCGGCGCCAAGATCACGCACGTGCCGTACAAGGGCAATGCGCCGGCGGTGATGGCGCTGCTGTCGAACGAGGTGCAGGCCGGCATCCTGGCCACGCCGGGGCTGCTGTCGCAGGTGCAGGCGGGCAAGGTGCGGGCCCTGGCCGTGACCGGCCGCCAGCGCTCGCCGCTGCTGCCGCAGGTGCCGACGGTCGGCGAACTGGGCCTCAGGGAGCTCGAATTCGAGGTGCTCTACATGGCGATGGTGCCGGCGGCCACGCCCGAGCCGGTGATGCAGACGCTGCGCCAGGGGCTGCAGTCCGCGCTGGCCCTGCCCGAACTGAAGTCGCGCCTGACCACCCTCGACATGGTCGCGCTCGGCGAAACCGGCCCGGCGGCATCGCAGCGCCTGGCCGCCAGCGGCGAGCGCTACGGACGGATCGTCAAGGCCACCGGCATGAAGGTGGACTGAGTGCGCGATCGCCCCGCATCAGCCGCCGGCCGCCCCGCGCCGGCCGCGATCGGCCTTGGGCAGATCCGCCTCGCCGGCCATGCGCTCGGCGCGCGCCTGCAGCAGCCGCAGCGCCTCGTCGAGCCGGGCGGCGGTGTCGGCGTCGAGCGCCGCCATCAGTTCGCCGTTGATCTGCGCCACCAGCGGAAAGAGCTCGTCGTACAGGGCTTGCCCGCGTGCCGTCAGGCCCAGCACCACCTGCCGCCGGTCGCCCGCCGGATGGGTGCGCGACAGCAGTCCCTTGGCCTGCAACGATCCCACCGCCTTCGAGGTCCGGGCCCGGTCGAGCTGGGCATGCCCGGCCAGCTGCGAGGAGCTCAGCTCGCCGCGGCTGGCGAGCGTGGCGATCAGCCGCCACTCGCGCCGCGTGATGCCGAAGCGCCCTTCGCAAAGGCGGATGACCATGCTCCCGCCGACCGCGATCAGGCGCGAGAGGCGGTACAGCAGCAGGTCGTCCAGGGGTCGGCGTGGCGCGCTCATCTAGTGGTTAATCCTTGGAATGGTTGATTAGAACAATCGGATGGCACGACTCTAAAGTCGATCCCAAGGAGACACGCACCCATGCACCACGCATTCGACCGCCGCCGCGCACTCGCGGCCCTGGGCGGCCTGGCACTGGCACCCTTCGCCCGCGCGCAAGCCTTCACCCCCGGCCAGCCGATCAAGGTCCTGATCGGCGTGCCGGCCGGCGGCACGCAGGACGTGCTGACCCGCGCCATCGCTCACGAAGTGCGCGAATCGCTCGGCCCGCTGATCGTCGACAACCGCTCGGGCGCCTCGGGCCGCATCGCGGTCGAGGCGGTCAAGACCGCCGCACCCGACGGCCGCACGCTGCTGCTCGGCACCGCCAGCATGATGACGATGTTCCCGAGCGCCTACGCGAAGCTCTCGTACGACCCGATCAAGGACTTCGTGCCGATCATCAACGCGGCCCGCTTCGAACTCGCGCTGGTCGTGAACAAGGACGTGCCGGCCCACACGCTGGCCGAGTTCATCGCCTGGGCGCAGGCGCAGGGCGACAAGCTCAGCTTCGGTTCGTACGGCGCGGGCACGCCCTCGCACTTCCTCGGCGAGATGCTCAATCGCTCGGCCGGGCTGAAGATGGTCCATGTGCCGTATCGCGGCTCCACGCCGGCGCGGCAGGACGTGATGGGCGGCCAGATCCCGGTGTACTTCGACACCGTCGGCGGCGCGCTGCAGATGCAGCCCGGCGGCCGCGTGAAGGTGCTCGCGACCAGCGGCGAGAAGCGCTCGCCGCTGATGCCCGACCTGCCGACCTTCACCGAGGCCGGGCTGAAGGGCGTGGTCGCGACGGCGTGGTTCGCCTACTTCGCGCCGCTCAAGACGCCGCAGCCGATCGTCGACAAGCTGCGCGCCGAGTTCACCCGCGCCGTCAATTCGCGCGAGGTGCGACAGCAGCTGCTGCAGAACGGCATGTATCCGGTGGGCGACGGCCCCGAGGCCTTGTTGAAGACAATGCGCGAGGACACCGCCCGCTGGGGCGGCATCATGAAGGCCGTGAACTTCCAGGCCAACGACTGACCCTGCCTCGCATCGGAGCCCCCATGTTTTCTCGTCGATTGTTTCCCCGCCTCGCCGCCGCCCTCGCCCTGGGCACCGTGGTGCTCGGCGCCCAGGCCCAGGCCCTCGAAGGCGGGCCGCTGCACATCGTGGTCGGCTATGCGGCCGGCGGCGCCACCGACCGCGTGGCCCGCATCGTCGGCGACAAGCTGCAGGCCAAACTCGGCGTGCCGGTGATCGTCGACAACAAGCCCGGCGCCGGCGGCCGGCTGGCGGCGCAGCAGGCCAAGGCCACGCCGGCCGGCCAGAACGTTCTGATGCTCGCCAATCCGGCCGTGATGGTGGTGGCGCCGCTGGTCTACAAGGACAACGGCTACGACGCCGAACGCGACTTCGTGCCGGTCTCGCACGTCAACGACTACGAGTTCGCGCTGGCGGTGTCGACCGCGGTGCCGGTGCGCGAGCTGTCGCACCTGCTGGCCTGGATGCGGGCCAACCCCGAGAAGGCCAACTTCGGCGTTCCCGCCACCGGTAGCCTGCCGCATTTCTTCGGCCTCATGATGGGCGACAAGGCCAAGGTGCGGGCCGAGGTGGTCGGCTACCGCGGCTCGGGCCCGCTGCTGACCGACCTGATCGGCGGCCAGGTGCCGATTGCCTTCGACACCTTCGACGTCGACCTGCCGCAGCACCAGGCCGGCAAGATCCGCATCCTGGCGGTGTCGGGTGCCAGGCGCTCGCCCTTCGCGCCGGAGATCCCGACCTTCAAGGAGGCCGGCCTCGACCTGGTCGCCACCGGCTGGAACACCTTCTTCGCCCCGGCCACGATGCCGAAGGACAAGGTGGCGCGCCTGTCGCAGGCGATCCGCGAAGTGATGCAGGACCCGGACACCCAGCGCCGCTTCAAGGACACGCTGATGACGCCGGTGGTCAGCACCCAGGCCCAGACCGAGGCCATGCTCAAGGCCTACCGCGCGCAATGGGCGCCGGTGGTGCAGAAATCCGGCTTCCAGCCCTGAAACCCATGCAACGACCCAACATCATCTTCATCGTGGCCGACGACCTCGGCCATGCCGACCTGGGCTGCTACGGCGGCCGCGACGCCGCCTTCGGGCCGGTCTCGCCGGTGCTCGACGGCCTGGCGGCCAAGGGCATCCGCTTCACGCAGGGCTACGCCAACTCGCCGGTCTGCTCGCCGACCCGCTTCGCGATGATCACGGCGCGCTACCAGTACCGCCTGCGCGGCGCGGCCGAGGAGCCGATCAACAGCAAGAGCCGCGGCAGCGCCACGCTCGGCCTGCCGACCGACCACCCGACCCTGCCCTCGCTGCTGCGCGGCGCCGGCTACCGCACGGCGCTGGTCGGCAAGTGGCACCTGGGCTTTCCGCCCAACTTCGGCCCGCTGCGCTCGGGCTACGAGGAGTTCTTCGGCCCGATGTCGGGCGGCGTCGACTACTTCACGCACTGCGACTCGAGCGGCCGGCACGACCTCTGGTCGGGCGAGGAAGACTGCCCGCAGGAGGGCTACCTCACCGACCTGCTCTCGCGCCGCGCGGTCGACTACGTCGAGCGGATGGCGCAGCAGGAGGCGCCCTTCTTCCTGAGCCTGCACTACACGGCGCCGCACTGGCCGTGGGAGACGCGCGACGACGCGGCCAAGGCGCCGGCGGTGAAGGACAACCTGTTCGACCTCTCGGGCGGCAACATCCACACCTACCGCCGCATGATCCACCACATGGACGAGGGCATCGGCTGGATCATGGCCGCGCTCGAGGAGCACGGCATGGCCGACAACACGCTGGTGGTCTTCACCAGCGACAACGGCGGCGAGCGCTTCTCCGACAACTGGCCGCTGGTGGGCGGCAAGATGGACCTGACCGAGGGCGGCATCCGGGTGCCATGGATCGCGCATTGGCCGCAGGGCATCTGCGCCGGCGGCGTGACCGAGCAGCCATGCATGACGATGGACTGGTCGGCGACGATGCTCGCCGCCGCCGGCGTGGCGGCCGACCCGCGCTACCCGCTCGACGGCGTGTCGCTGCTGCCCGTGCTGCGCGACGCCGGCCAGACCTTCGCGCGGCCGCTGCACTGGCGCATGAACCATTGCGGCCAGCGCGCGCTGCGCGACGGCGACTGGAAGTACCTGCAGGTCGACGGCAACGAATACCTGTTCAACATCCCGGCCGACGAGCGCGAGCGGGCCAATCAGGCCAAGAAGGAACCCGAACGCCTGGCCGCGATGCGCGCCGACTGGCTGGCCTGGAACGCCACCATGCCGCCGATCCCGGAGGATGCGACGGTGAGCCTGGGCTATTCGGTCAAGGACATGCCGCAGCGCTGAGCCGGCGCCGGGCCGCCCGGCAGCATCAGCTGGCCTGGTAGCGCTGGGCGGGGCGCTGGGCCGATGCGCGCAGGAAGTGCACGGTCTGCGAGAGGGCCGCGAGGCCGGTCGCGAGATGCTTCAGAAGCGGCACGAAGACCGACGGTTCGTTGCGGTTCAGGTGGCTGGCGTCGTCATTGGCCAGCTCGCGTTCGAAGGTGTCGGTGAACTTCGGATTGCGATGGAAATAGGCGTTGGAGTGAGTCATGGGCCCTATTTTAAGGGTTTACCCTAGATTTCAAGCCCTTCCAGGCCCGACAACCCCCGCGGAATCCGGGCCTCTGTCACGTTTCGGCGCCGGAATGGGGCCTGAAATCAGAGCGGTCGCACCGGCATGCAGAGCTGGCAGGCAATGGCGCCGGACTCGGAATCGATGCTGAAGTCGCCGGGGTAGATCTCGATCGGCGGGGCGTCGTCGGGCTGGTAGCCGCTGTCGGGCAGCCAGTCGACCAGGCCCACCCAGGCGCCATGGATCTCGGCCGAAGTGCCATGGAAGGCCGTGCAGGCGTGGAGGCCGCCGCGCCACCGATGCACCCCGATCTCGCCCGCCGGACGAAAGCCCTCGTCGACCTCGATGCAGGCGTCGTAGCGGCATTGGGCGGGCGGCGTGACATCGGCGTTGTCGTGGGCCATGCCGTACATCGGACGCGGCGGCTGGGTCAGGCCCTGCTGCTCGCACCAGGCCGCGAAGCGCTGCCAGGTGCGCACGATGCCCGGGGTGCCGTAGGGGCCCACATGTCGCAGGCAGGCCACCCGGACCGCCGGCAGCCGCTTCAGTTCGACCTTGGGCGGCGGGTCGACGCGGCGGGCGGCTTGGTGGATCGCACCCAGCTGGTCACGGCGCCGCTCGGCCCAGTCACGAAAAGCGCCCCTGCGCCAGGCGGTCGGGGTGACGCCGAAATGGGCGCGGAAGGCGCGCGAGAACACGGCGGCCGAACCGAATCCGACCTCGAGCGCGATCGCCAGCACCGGCTCGGGCGGCACGCGCTGCAGCCGCGCCGCCGCCACCTCCAGGCGACGCCGGCGCACCCGGTCGGCCAGCGTTTCACCGGTGATCGCGTGGAAGACGCGATGGAAATGCCAGGCCGAGAAGTTCGCCACCGAAGCCAGCACGGCCAGATCGAGCGGCTGCCCCAGATGGCTGTCGATGTGGTCGGTCACGCGGTGGATGCGCGCGACATAGGCCTGGCGTGGATCGGGCATGCTTGACTCCGATTCAATTTAGATATATCTTTTGCCAATCAGATAATTACTTCAAGGACACACCATGCGAGATCGCAGACACTTTCTACACAGCAGCCGGCGCGCCGAACACGGCGACGGGCTCGGCGGCGGCCGGGCCGAGGCAGGCGACCACCGCGGCGGGCGCGGCGGCGGCGGCCGGGTCTTCGGCCACGGCGGCCTGCGCTTCGTGCTGCTGCAGCTGATCGCCGACAAGCCGAGCCACGGCTATGAGCTGATCAAGGCCATCGAAGAGCGCCTCGGCGGCCGCTACAGCCCCAGCCCCGGCATCGTCTACCCGACCCTGACATTGCTCGAGGAACTGGGCTACGTCAGCGTCGATGCCGCCGACGGCGGCGGGCGCAAGCGCTACAGCGTCACCGCGGGCGGCCTGGATTACCTCACCACCCATCGCGCGACCACCGACGAGATGATGGCCCGCATGGCAGGCGGCGTCGACGGTGCCGGCCCGCGCGCCGGCCGTCCGCCGCAGGTGGTGCGCGCCATCGAGAACCTCAAGCTGGCGATGCGCCTGCGCCTCGCCGGCGCCCCCCTCACCGAACAACAGGCCCACGAATTCGCCGCGGTGCTCGACCACGCCGCCCAACAACTCGACCGCATCGGAAACGCATGAACGACACTTCCATCGCCTCCTCCACCCCCGACCGGCTGCCGCGCCGGGTGCGCCACGACCTGCGCTTCCGCAAGCTCGAGGTCCGTGCCGTGCAGCGCCTCACGCCGCACCTGATCCGGATCACGCTCGGCGGCGACGACCTCGCCGGCTTCACCAGCCCGGGCTTCGACGACCACGCCAA
Source organism: Variovorax davisae (assembly GCF_030316845.1). GTDB lineage: Bacteria > Pseudomonadota > Gammaproteobacteria > Burkholderiales > Burkholderiaceae_C > Variovorax > Variovorax davisae. The sequence continues at coordinate 334,626 of NZ_JASZYS010000001.1, read as the reverse complement.
GATCTTCTTTCCCGATGCCGTCACCGGAAAGCTCACGGTGCCGACCGCCGGCCCCGAAGGCCCGGTCTGGCCGCCCGGCGCGAAGCCGGCGATGCGCGACTACACGCCGCGCCGCCACGATGCCCAGGCCGGCACGCTCGAGATCGACTTCGCGCTGCACGACGCCGGTCCGGCCACGCAATGGGCCGAAGCGGCCCGCCCCGGCGACGTGATCGGCGTCGGCGGCCCGCGCGGCTCCTTCATCATCCCGACCGCCTTCGACTGGCACCTGCTGATCGGCGACGACACGGCGCTGCCCGCGATCTCGCGCCGGCTGGCCGAACTGCCGGCCGGCGCGCGCGCCGTGGTGCTGGCCGAGGTCGACAGCGAAGCCGACGAAATCCCGTTCGAAACCCGGGCCGGGCTCGACCTGAGGTGGGTGCACCGCCGCGGCGCCGAGCCGGGCACCGGGCAGCCGCTGCTCGACGCGCTGCGCGGGCTGGCCCTGCCCGCGGGTGACTTCCACGCCTGGGTCGCCTGCGAGTCGAGCGCCGCCAAGGCCCTCCGCGCCCACCTCGTGGGCGAGCGCGGCGCCCACCCCAAATGGGTCAAGGCGGCCGGCTACTGGCGCCGCGGCGCCGCCGCCACGCACGACACCCACGAGGACTGACGCCGGCCGTCTCCCCCAAACGCGCTATGCCGCGCGGCCGTTTGACGATGACGCGCCATGGCCACAAAATTCCATAAACTGAATACTTTGGAATTAGACGGCGCATGCGCCGAGGGGGTTGAGCGATGAGCACCGGACCTGCGCACTGGCAGATCTTGATCGCCGTGCTGACTGGCGCGCTGCTGTTGGGCCTGATGTGGGCATGGCGACGGGTCGCCGGGCGCCGCGAAATGGAACGCCGCATCGAGGCCGCAAGGGTTCGATCGGGCCATGTGCCGCTGGAAATCCCGACCGTGCGCGGCGGCGGCCCCTCGGGCGACTCGGTGCCCGACACCCTGCCCGAGTGGTTCATCCAGGGCAAGGGTGAACACGCGATCGTCGACGAGACGCCGCGCATCCGGGTCCGCTACTTCGATGGCCACGACCGGAAGATCGAATGCATCCTGCAGATCGACCAGCTCGACCTGCAGAAGAAGGTCATCGTCGGCCACGGCGAGCTGCCGGGCGACACGCGGCGACTGCCGCTGCACCGCATCACCTCGGCGCGCATCGCCGAATCGGGCCAGCGTTTCAACATCGACACCTGGGTCGAGGCCGTGCGCGTGGCTCGCCGCCGGCGCGGCCAGGCCTGAGCGTCCGCCTGGCTTCAGCCGGCGATCCGGAGGTGGTCCGGCGCCAGCCCCTGCCGCTGGCGCTGCCACATCGCATCGAAGGCCGACTCGAGGCGCCGCGCGAAGCGTTCCGAGTCGAACAGCGGCGAGCAGGTCCGCAGCTGCGCCAGCCGCTGGCGCAGGTCGGCCAGGCGCAGCGGCGAGGTCGCCAGTTCGATCGCCAGGCGTTCGTAGGCCGCCACGTCGCGTGTCACGAGTTCGGGCAGGCCGACGGCCGCCAGCAGGCTGGCACCGACGCGCGATGCGAAGGTGGTGCCGGCCAGCGTCAGCACCGGCAGGCCGCCCCAGAGCGCATCGCAGCAGGTCGTGTGGGCGTTGTAGTGGAAGGTGTCCAGGAACAGGTCGGCATGCCGGTGGCGCGCCAGGTGGTCGGCCAGCGGCATGCGCTCGGCCCAGACCAGGCGCTGCGGGTCTACGCCGCGCAGCGCCGCTTCGGCGCCGAGCGCGCGCTGCGCCTCGGCGTTGCTCTTCAGCAGCCACAGCACGCTGCGGGGCACTTCGCGCAGCAGCCGCATCCAGACGTCGAACACGTCGGGCGTGATCTTGTGGTTGCTGTTGAAGCAGGCGAACACCGCCGCTTCCGGCGGCAGGCCCATCTCGGCGCGGCCGCCGGGGGCGCTGCCGATCGCCTTGGTGTCGTCGTTGGGGAAATAGCTGTCCGGCAGCCACGCCACCTTTTCGGCGTAGTGGCCGACGTCGTCTTCGGGGATGACGGTGGCATCGGCCAGGATGTAGTCCATGTAGTCGCAGCCCATCGACCCCGGAAATCCGAGGTAGTTGACCTGCACCGGCGCCGCACGGCCGGCGAAGATGCTGGGGCGGCCGCCTTCGCTGAAGCCGTTCAGGTCCACCGCGATGTCGATGCCGGCGCCGCGCGCCAGCGCCGCGATCTCGGCGTCGCTGCGGGCGGCGACGTTGCTGAAGTGCTCCAGCGCCGCCGCGACCCGGGCGCCCACGGCGTCCATCGGGTGCGAACCGAGCGCGAAGCCGAAGGTCTCGAAGCGTTCCCGGTCGTGGCATTCGAGCACCCGGGCGATCAGCTGCGACATCGGATGGTTGCGGAAGTCGGAGGAGAAATACCCGATCCGCAACCTGCGCGCCGGATCGCGCGGGAGCGCGGGCGCCGCCGCCGGCTGCGACGGATAAAGATCCCGGGCATAGGTGCGGGCGCACTGCAGCAGCGTGGCGGCGCTGGCGGGCATCGGCATCAGGGTGAAGGGCGTCGCGGCCTTGTCGCCGGCCTCGACACGGGCCACCACCCGCTCCACCTGCTGCGCCCAGCCTTGCCACTGGCACACGGCCATGGCGGCGTGCAGCCGGTGGCCGGCGAGGTAGTCCCACTGCGGCGCCAGCCGGGCGACCCGGTCGTAGCTCGCCAACGCCTCGGCCGGCCGCTTGAGCAATGTCAGCGTGGTGGCCTGGTTCATCCAGGCCGGCACGTCCTCGGGCGCGAGCGACAGGGCCCGCCGGTAGCTTTCGAGCGCCTCGGCGCCGCGGCCGAGTTCGGTCAGCGCGGCGCCGCGGTCGGTCCAGTCGTCGACGCGCAGGGGATCGAGCGCCAGGGCGCGGTCGTAGTGCGGCAGCGCGTCGCCGAACCGGTGCAGGGCGGCCAGCGTGCCGGCCAGGTTGGATTGCAGTTCGGGGATCTGCGCGTTCAGGCGCTCGGCGCGGCGGAAGGCGTCCAGCGCCTGGTCGTGCGCCGACAGGGCACCATAGGCGACGCCCAGTTCGTGCAGGCCCTCGAAATACGGGCCCGCGAGCTTGAGCGAGCGGGCGAAGGCGGCGGCGGCCTCGACCGGCCGGTCGCGCTGGGCCTGGACGCGCCCGAGGTAGAACAGGGCCTCGGCGGAACATCCGGGGAGCGCGGCCGCCTTCTGCAGGAAATCCTCGCAGTCCGCCAGGTCCTGGCGGTTGCCGCAGATGTAGGCCAGCAGTTCGTAGGCCTTGGCTTGGCGGGGATCGCGCTCGATGGCTTGGCGCAGCAGGGTCTCCGCCAGTGCGACCTGGCCGGCACGGAAGTGGCGCTCGGCCTGGGCCACCAGTTGCATCTGCGGATCCTGCAGATCGTCAGGGCGTTCCGCCTTGCTTGGGCTTCGGCTCCGCCACCGGCGGCGGCGCGCCGGTGCCGGGTGCGCGGACCCGCTGGCAGATCATCCGGCCGGTCTGACGGTCCCAGTGGCAGGCCCGATTGGACTTCGGCGCCGGGGTCGAAGGCTCCGCCGACCAGGCAAGGCCAGCGAAGACGACGGCACCGAAAAGGAGGAGTGGTTGGAGGTGCTTCACGCCGGCAGCTTACTGCAGCCCTCGCGACTCGCCTCATCATTTCTTGGGAGGCGCCGCATCAGGCCCTGCGGATGCCGCCGTCACGCGCTGGCTCGGGGCGCGGCGCCCGCTTCGCCGGCTTTCTCGGCCCCAACTGAACGAGGCTCACCGCCGTCGGCAGGGGTGTCTCGAGGATCCGGGCCATGCGCCGCGCGAAGCGCTCGCAGCCGGCGTCGAACTCGGCGACGGCCTGGAGGTATTCGCGGCGGGCGGACTTGCTGCTCATGACCGCAAAGGTAGCGCAAAAGCTCGACCCTCGCCGCATTCATTCCGAAGCAAAATGTCACCGGCCCGTGCCACCCACTCTTGAAGGGGATCGACGTGAAGAACGAGATGTCGCTCGCGCAGTTGCGTGGCCAGTTCATCGCCGGCAACGTCCTGCTGGAAAGCCTGCTGCAGGCATTGCCGGTGGAAACGCTGCGCACGCTGTACGCGCGGCACGAGACCAACGCCCGCGAGGTCGCGGAAGCCCTCCGGCGTGCGAACCGCTCGCAAGAGGAACTGGACGCCTACAACGACTTCAGCTTGAACAACCAGGTCGTGATCGGGCGCATCTGGCGAAACTCCGCCTAGTGGTTCAGCCGATCACTTCGGGCCATTCGGTGTGGAAGAACCGGCCTTCGGGCTGGTCGGTGCGCTCGTAGGTGTGGGCGCCGAAGAAGTCGCGCTGCGCCTGCAGCAGGTTCGCCGGCAGCCGCTCGGTGCGGTAGCTGTCGTAGTAGGCCAGCGAGGCGCTGAACGCCGGCACCGGGATGCCGTTGCCCACCGCCAGCGCGACCACTTCGCGCCAGTTCTGCTGGGTCCGGTTCAGCAGGTCCTTGAAGAAGGGGTCGAGCATCAGGTTGCCGAGCGCGGGGTCGGTGCGAAAGGCGTCGGTGATGCGGTTCAGGAAGCGCGCCCGGATGATGCAGCCGCCGCGCCAGATCGCCGCGATGCGGCCCAGGTCGAGGCCCCAGGCCTTCTTGTCGCCCATGGTCTTGATGAGATCGAAGCCCTGGGTGTAGCTGATGACCTTCGACGCATAGAGGGCGTCGTGGACCTTGGCCACCAGCGCCTGCTTGTCGATCGACAGCGCGATCTTCGGGCCCTGCAGCAGCCGGCTGGCCGCCACGCGCTGCTTCTTCTGCGACGACAGCACCCGCGCCTCGACGGCGGCGTTGATGGTGCTGATGACCACCGCGTTCTCGGCCGCGTTGATCAGCGTCCACTGGCCGGTGCCCTTCTGGCCGGCCTTGTCGAGGATGACGTCGACGATCGGCTGGCCGGTCTGCGGATCTTTCTGTTGGAGCGCCTTGGCGGTGATCTGGATCAGGTAGCTCTGCAGCTCGCCCTCGTTCCATTCGTCGAAGATCGCGGCCATCTCGTCGGTCGTGAAGCCGGCCGCCTTGAACAGGCTGTAGGCCTCGCAGATGAGTTGCATGTCGCCGTACTCGATGCCGTTGTGGACCATCTTGACGTAGTGCCCGGCGCCGCCCGGCCCGATGTGGATCACGCAGGGTTCGCCGTCCACCTTGGCCGCGATGCTCTCGAAGATCGGCTTCATCACTTCCCAGGTGGAGAGCGGTCCGCCCGGCATGATCGAAGGCCCCTTGCGGGCCCCTTCCTCGCCGCCCGAGACGCCGGCGCCGATGAAGCGCAGGCCCTTGCTCGCCAGGTAGGCGTCGCGGCGCTCGGTATCGGTGTAGAGGCTGTTGCCGCCGTCGATGACGATGTCGTCCTTGTCGAGCAGCGGGATGAGCTGCTCGATCACCTGGTCGACCGGCGCGCCGGCCTTCACCATGATCTGGATCTTGCGCGGCCGGGCCAGGCTCTGGACGAAGTCCTCGAGCGTCTTGGCGCCCACCAGCTTCTTGCCGGGGTTGGCGGCGACGAAGGCCTCGGTGGTGGCCTCGGTGCGGTTGTAGACGCTGACCTGGAAGCCATGGCTTTCCACGTTCAGCACTAGGTTCTGGCCCATGACGGCCAGGCCGATCAATCCGAAATCGCTTTTTTCGTTCATTGGGGGATTCTCGGGGGCTGGTGGAAAGTGTGCTTGGGGGGCAATTGATACAGATTGTGCGTACGCCTCGGCGGGAGAAGGCCCGGGACGACCGTCCACCATAATGTGCGGGCCCGGCTGCAACGGCCAAGTATTGTTAGGTGCCCGCAAGTTGAACCAGATCGTCGAAGACCGCGATATCCCCAATGAAATCAATGGGATAGCGCCCAAAGGCATGTCCGCGAAAGCGCCCGCGAAGCCTGACCTTTCCGGCCACACGCCCATGATGGCGCAGTACCTCGGCCTCAAGGCCGACCACCCGGACACCCTCCTCTTCTACCGGATGGGCGACTTCTACGAGCTGTTCTACGCCGACGCCGAGAAGGCCGCCCGGCTGCTCGACATCACGCTGACCCAGCGCGGCCAGTCGGCCGGCCAGCCGGTCGTGATGTGCGGCGTGCCTTTTCACGCCGTCGACACCTACCTCGGCCGGCTGATCAAGCTGGGCGAATCGGTCGCCATCTGCGAACAGGTCGGCGAAGTCGGGGCCAGCAAGGGCCCGGTCGAGCGCAAGGTGGTGCGGGTCGTCACGCCCGGCACGCTGACCGACGCCGAACTGCTCAACGACAAGAGCGAATCGCTGCTGCTGGCCGTGCATGCGGGCGCGCGCAATTTCTGCGGCCTGGCCTGGCTCAGCGTCACCGGGGCCGAGCTGCGGCTGGCCGAATGCCCGTCCGACGCCCTCGAAGCCTGGATCGCGCGGATCGCGCCCAGCGAACTGCTCTACAGCGCCGAGGTGACGCCCGCCTTCGAGCAGCGCCTCAAGGCGGCGCGCAGCGCCACCCCCTTCACGCTGTCGCTGCGGCCGGCCTGGCAGTTCGACGGCGGCCTCGGCGAGCGCAAGCTGTGCGAACAGATGGGCAGCACCAACCTGGCGGCCTGGAATGCCGAATCGCTCGCCAACGCGCACGCCGCCGCCGCCGCGCTGCTGGGCTATGCCGAGCACACCCAGGGCCGGGCGCTGGCCCACGTGCAGCGGCTCGCGGTCGAGCGCGACGGCGAACTGATCGAGCTGCCGCCGACCACCCGGCGCAACCTCGAACTGGTCCAGACCCTGCGCGGCGAAGAGTCGCCGACCCTGTTCTCGCTGCTCGACACCTGCATGACCGGGATGGGCAGCCGGCTGCTCAAGCGCTGGCTGCTGGCGCCCCGGCGCGACCGCGGCGCGGCCCAGTCCCGGCTCGAAGCGATCGCCGCGCTGCAGGCGCCGCCGCCCGGCGGCACCGCGGTACCCTGGCGCACCCTGCGCGACCAGCTCAAGAACACCAGCGACGTCGAACGCATCGCGGCCCGCATCTCGCTCAGGCAGGTGCGCCCGCGCGAGCTGCTGGCCCTGCGCATGGCGCTGGCCAAGGCCGAGCAGCTGGCGCCCGCGCTGCCCGCTGCGGCCGCGCTGCTGGCGCAGCTGGCCGACCAGCTGGCGCCACCCGCCGGCTGCGCCGAACTGCTGGTCGCCGCGATCATCCCGGAGCCATCGGCCCTGGTGCGCGACGGCGGCGTGATCGCCAGCGGCCACGACGCCGAGCTCGACGAGCTGCGCGCCATCAGCGAGAACTGCGACGACTTCCTGCTCCAGCTCGAGGCCAGCGAGCGCGAGCGCACCGGCATCAGCAACCTGCGGGTGCAGTTCAATCGCGTGCATGGCTTCTACATCGAGGTCACGCAGAGCGCGCTGGCCAAGGTGCCCGACAACTACCGCCGGCGCCAGACGCTGAAGAACGCCGAGCGCTTCATCACGCCCGAGCTCAAGGCCTTCGAGGACAAGGCCCTGTCGGCGCAGGACCGCGCCCTGGCGCGCGAGAAGTGGCTGTACGAGCAGCTGCTCGACGCCCTGCAGCCCTCGGTGGCCGCGCTGGCCCGGCTGGCCGGCGCGATCGCCACGCTCGACGCCCTCTGCGCGCTGGCCGAGCGCTCGCATGCGCTGCACTGGCGCGCGCCCAGCTTCGTCGCCCATCCCTGTATCGAGATCGAGCAGGGTCGCCATCCAGTGGTCGAGGCCCGGTTGGCCGAAAAATCATCGGGCGCGTTCATCGCCAACGACACCCGCCTGGGTCCCCAGCAGCGCATGCAGGTCATCACCGGCCCCAACATGGGCGGCAAGTCGACCTACATGCGGCAGGTAGCGATCATCGTGCTGCTGGCGTCCATCGGCTCGCACGTGCCGGCCGCGGCCTGCCGGCTCGGGCCGATCGACGCCATCCACACCCGCATCGGCGCGGCCGACGACCTGGCCAACGCGCAGTCGACCTTCATGCTCGAGATGACCGAGGCGGCGCAGATCCTGCACGGCGCCACCGCCCATTCGCTGGTGCTGATGGACGAGATCGGCCGCGGCACCAGCACCTTCGACGGGCTGGCGCTGGCCGCCGGCATCGCCGCCCAGCTGCACGACCGCACGCGCGCCTTCACCCTCTTCGCGACCCACTATTTCGAGCTCACCGAATTCCCGGCCACGCACCACGGGGCGGTCAACATGCACGTGAGCGCCACCGAGGCCGGCCGCGACATCGTGTTCCTGCACGAGATGCAGCCCGGCCCGGCGAGCAAGAGCTACGGGATCCAGGTGGCGCGGCTGGCCGGCATGCCGGCGGCTGTGGTCAACCACGCGCGGCAGGCGCTGGAGGCGCTGGAATCGCAGCAGACCCAGACCCGCGCCCAGGTCGACCTGTTCGCGCCGCCGCCGGCGGCCGAGGCGCCGCTGGCGAGCGCCGTAGAATCCGCGCTGAGTGCGATCGACCCCGACGCGATGAGCCCGCGCGAAGCGCTCGAGGCCCTCTACACACTGAAGAAACTCCAGACGCGCGAGCAGGGCTGATGGCTCGATTCGTGCAAGAAGAACTCATGACCTACTGCGTCGGCATCAAACTCAACGCCGGACTGGTGTTCCTGTCCGATTCGCGCACCAATGCGGGCGTGGACCACATCAGCACCTTCCGCAAGATGATCGTCTACGAGCAGCCCGGCGACCGCGTCATGGTGCTGCTGTCGGCCGGCAACCTGAGCATCTCGCAGTCGGTGCGCGAGATCCTCCAGATCGAAGAGCTGCGCGAAACCAAGGAGAACGGCGAGGAAAGCCCGCCGATCACCATCTGGAACGCCAAGAGCATGTTCGACGCCGCCCGCGTGCTCGGCTCGGCCGTGCGCCACGTCTACGACCGCGACGCCGAGGCGCTCAAGCATGCCGGGCTGGACTTCAACGTCTCCTTCGTCTTCGGCGGCCAGGTCAAGGGCGAGGGCATGCGCCTGTTCCTGGTCTACGCCGCCGGCAATTTCATCGAGGCGACCACCGAGACGCCCTACTTCCAGGTCGGCGAATCGAAATACGGCAAGCCGGTGCTCGACCGCGTGCTGACGCCCGAGACCCCGCTCGACGAAGCCGCCAAGTGCGCGCTGGTGTCGATGGACTCGACCATGAAGTCGAACCTGTCGGTCGGCCTGCCGCTCGACCTGGTGGTGTACGAGGCCAACACCCTGCGCACCGACAAGGTGATCTGCATCGACGCCGACAACCCCTACTACCGGATGATGCACAACAGCTGGGGCCAGAAGCTGCGCGAGGTATTCGACAGCATCGAGGACCCGGTCTGGGACGACGCCTACACCGAGCATCCGCTGAAGATGCCCGCCACGCGGCACAGCCCGCTGCGCAAGATCTCGACGCCCGAAGAAAAGCTGATCTGACCGTGCCCGGCGCCGCCCGCCGGCGCCCCTTTGCCATGCTCCCTCCAGTCATCTTCTCGCACGGGAACAGCTTTCCCGCGAGCACCTATCGCGTGATGCTCGACAGCCTGCGCAATCGCGGGTTCGACATCGATGCGGTCGAGAAATTCGGCCACGACCCCAAGTACCCGGTCACCGACAACTGGCCGCACCTGGTGCAGCAGCTGGCGGACTTCGCCCAGGCGCGGGCCGACCGGGCCGGCGCGCCGGTGCTGCTGGTCGGCCATTCGCTCGGCGGCTTCCTGAGCCTGATGTGCGCAGCGCGGCATCCGGCGCTGGCCCGCGGCGTGGTGCTGCTCGACTCGCCGCTGATCGGCGGCTGGCGCGCCGGCACGATCAACCTCATGAAGCGCACGCCGCTGATGAAGAGCGTGTCCCCGGGCACCATCAGCCGCAAGCGCAGGAACACCTGGGCGCACAGCGAGGCGGTGTTCGAGCATTTCCGCAGCAAGAAGGCCTTCGCCAAGTGGGACGAGCGCGTGCTGCGCGACTACATCGAGCACGGCACCTTTGACGTCGACGATGCGCGGGCCCTGAGTTTCGATCGCGACGTCGAGACCGCGATCTACGACACCCTCCCGCACAACCTGGGCGCCCTGCTGCGCGCCCATCCGCTCAAGTGCCGCGCGGCCTTCGTCGGCGGCCGCCAGTCGGTCGAGATGAAGCGCGTCGGCATGGCGATGACCCAGCAGGTCACCAAGGGCCGGATCATGATGCTCGACGGCACCCACCTGTTCCCGATGGAAAAACCGATCGCCACCGCCGCGGCGGTCGAGGCGGCACTGCGCAACCTGCTGGCCTAGCCGCCTTCGGGCGGCGGCCGGCGATCAGTCGGCCCAGGTGACGACCCCGCTCCACGCGGTTGCCAGCACCACGATCCCGAAGGCGATCCGGTACCAGGCGAAGGGCACGAAGTCGTGGGTGCTGATGTAGCGCAGCAGCCAGCGCACGCACAGCCAGGCGCTCAGGAACGAGAACACCAGGCCGACCGCGAACAGCGGAATGTCGGCCACCGACAGCAGCGCGCGCTCCTTGTAGAGGCTGTAGGCGCCGGCGCCGATCAGGGTCGGGATCGCGAGGAAGAAGGAGAAGTCGGTCGCCGCCTTGCGCGACAGCCCGAGCAGCATGCCGCCGATGATGGTCGCGCCGCTGCGGCTGGTGCCGGGGATCATCGCGAAGCACTGCACCAGGCCGACCTTGAGCGCATCCCAGGGCGTCATGTCGTCGACGTTCTCGATCCGAACCGAGCCCGGCGGACGCCGCTCGGCCCACAGGATGATGAAGCCGCCGAGGATGAAGGTGCTCGCCACCACGGTCGGCGTGAACAGGTGGGCCTTGATCGCCTTGCCGAACAGCAGGCCCAGCACCACCGCCGGCAGGAAGGCGATCAGCACGTTGAGCACGAAGCGCCGCGCCTTCGGCTGGCGCGGCAGCGCGACGATGGTCGAATGGATCTTGTGCCAGAAGACCAGCACCACCGCGAAGATGGCACCGGTCTGGATCGCGATGTCGAAGACCTTGGCCTTGTCGTCGTCGAAGCCGAGCAGCGAGCCGGCGAGGATCAGGTGGCCGGTCGACGAGATCGGAAGAAATTCGGTCAGGCCCTCGACGATGCCCATGATGGCGGCCTTGGCCAGCAAAACGATATCCACGCGCGCTCCTTGAAAGAGCGTCGATTATCGCGATCGCGGCGGTCAGGTTGGGTTCAGGTCAGCAAGGCGAGATGACACGCACCACCACCTCGCGGTGGTCCCGGAAGCCCATCCGCTGGTAGAGCCCGTGGGCGCCCTGGTTGTCGCGCATGACATGCAGGAACGGCGTCTCGCCGCGCTGCAGCTGGCGGCGGATCAACTTCGCGGCCAGCCGGCGCGCCAGCCCGCGCCCCTGGAAGTCGGGATGGGTGCAGATGCCGCTGATCTCGCGCAGCGTGCCGGCGCACATGCGTTCGCCGGCCATGGCGATCAGGCGCTCGCCCTCGAAGCAGCCGAAGTAGTCGCCGAGCTCGGGTGTCCGCGGGCCGAAGGGGCCGGGGCGGGTCAGCGTGGCGAGTTCGACCGCCTGCGCCGCATGCTCCGGCCGCAAGGGCCTGGCGTCGAGGGCCGGATCCTCGTCCGGCAGCGCGCCCTGCCACACCATCCTGAACATGGTCGCGTCCAGATCGATCCGCCAGCCCGCAGGTGCGCTGCCCGACCAGTCCATGCAGTAGAAATGATCGCCGGGCGCGCAGAACGGCGTGAGGTCGTCGAGCGCGGGCTGCGCGGCATTGGCGAAGCCGACGATCGGAGAAAAGCCGGGCGCATAGCGGCGGGCACGGTCGGTGCCGGTGGCGAAGCCGGCATGCGGGCCCGAGAGCGTGTTCCAGGCGATGTTGTCGAGCAGCGCGTTCATCACGACTCCAGTCGCCGCCGCAGGGCGCGCACCCCGCCGTCGACCGTGGTCAGCACCGGCAGCCCCGATGCCGCTACGCAGGCCGCCCGGGCGCGTGCCAGGCTGAACTGCGCCAACGCGATGCGGGTGCAGCCGCGCGCGCGCAGGGCCCGGGCCTGGGCGGCGACCAGCGCATCGTGGCGCTCGCCGTCGCCGGCATTCAGGGCCTCGAGGGCGCCCTCGGCCAGTGCCAGTTCGAGCGCTACGCCGGGCGGGAATTCGGCCGGCATCGATTCGAGCGTGGGCCCGAAGCTCGCGATCAGGCCCAGCGGGCCGGCGCCGGCCGCGGCCTCCTCGACCATCGCCTCGTTCGGCTTCAGCACCGGCATGCCAGCGTGGCGCCGCGCCACGGCCTCGATGCACGGACCGAAGGCCGAGCAGGTGAAGAGAATGCCCTGCGCGCCGCAGTCGACCGCGTACTGCGCCAGCCGCTGGAAGCGCTCGTGCATGGCTTCGTCGAGCCCGCGCCCGCCGCGAGCGAGGTCACCCGACAGGCTGTCGTCGAGCAGGTTCATGCGCAGGGCCTCGGGCCAGTCGCGCGCCAGCGCTTCGTTGATCGGCGCGACCGAATGCGCCAGGGCGTGGATGAGTGCGATACGGGTCATCGGCGGTGCTCAGGGGTCTTGGCGTTGAGCGGGGAGTTGGATGTTGATGTTCATCGGTGGAATGGGCGACATGAACCAGCGGTTGCAGAGCTTTTCCATCGCGCCCGATTTCATCATGCCACCGACCACCCGGTCCACAGCGCCCCCCTGCCGCCGCGGCTGCGCGGCGCCTGAGTCAGGACTTGGGCAACGCGGCCGCCGAGACCGGCTGCGGCGCCGGCGCCATCCACTCCGCATGCCACCCCCCGCCCAGCGACTGGATCAGCGTGACCGCCGCCACCTGCCGGTTGACCTGCACCTGCAGCAGCGCGCGCCGGCTGTTGAGCGCCGACACCTGCGCCACCACCACGCTGGTGTAGTCGATGGTGCCGGCGCGGTAGCGGTTCAGGAACTGCTGCTCGGTGCGGTCGGCCGCGGCCGAGCTCTGGCGGCGCAGGTCCTCCTGCTGCGCCAGGCTGCCGCCCGCAGTCAGTTGGTCCTCGACGCTCTGGAAGGCGGCCAGCACGGTCTGGCGGTAGCGCGCCACCGTGGCCTCGTGGCCGGCCTTGGCGGCATCGACGCTGGCGCCGATCGCACCGCCGTCGAACACCACCTGGGCGACCGACAGGCCGAGCGACCACAGCGTGTTGGAGGCATTGAACAGGTCGCCGATGCGCGATGCGCTGCTGCTGATGCCACCGCTCAGGCTGAAGTTCGGGTAGTAGGCCGAGCGGGCGATGCCGATCTGCGCGTTCGCCGCCGCCACCTGCCGCTCGGCCGCCGCGATGTCGGGCCGGCGCTCGAGCAGGGTCGAGGGCAGCTCGGCCGGCACGCCGGGCACCGTCATCTTCCACTCGGCCACCGGCAGGCTGAAGTCGGCCGGCGCGACCCCGACCAGCACCGCGATCGCATGCTCGAGCGCATCGCGGTTGCGCTTCAGCGCCGCGCGCTCGGCCTGGGTATTGGCATACAGCGTCTCGGCCTGCAGCACGTCGCTCTGGGCGGCGATGCTGGCGGCATAGCGGTTGCGCGTGATCTGGAGGCTGCGCTGGTAGCCCTCGAGCGTGTCGTCGAGGATCTGCAGTTCGGCATCGGCTTCGCGCAGCGAGAAGTAGTTGGTGGTCAGGTCGCCCACGGCCGACAGCCGCGCCGCCGCCAGGTCGGCCTCGCTGGCCTGTGCGTTGGCCTGCGCGCTGTCGACCGCCTGGCGCAGGCGGCCCCAGACGTCCGGCTGCCAGTCGACGCCCAGCGCGGCCGCGGAGGCGGTGGCGGCCGAGATGTCGCGGCCCCCGGTACGGCGCGCGCTGCCGTCGAGCGTGACCTGCGGGAACAGCGCGGCGCGCTGGCCGCGCACCAGTGCCTGGGCCTGCGCATGGTTGGCGACCGCGGCGGCAATGTTCTGGTTCGAGATCTGGACGCGCGCCGCCAGGTCGTCGAGCGTGGCGTCGCCGAAAAGCTTCCACCATTCGCCGCGGTCGAAGGCATCGGCCGGGGCCGCGGGTTGCCAGCCGGCGGCGGCCGGGGCCGACCTCCAGGCCGCCGGCGCCGCCACCGGCGGCCGTTCGTAGGTCGGGCCGACGGCGCAGCCGGCCAGCAGCGCCACCAAAGCCAGTGCCAGGGGAAGGCGGGGGAAGGAACGTGTAGCTGCAATCATGGATTCAAGGCGATATCGGGCGTGCCGGGCGGGGAGGAATCGGCATCGCGGCTCAGGGACTTTTCGTTGGCGGGCCGCCGGCGCAGCTTGTCGAGCAACACGTAGACGACCGGCGTGGTCAGGAGGGTCAGCAGCTGGCTGGCGATCAGGCCGCCGATGATCGCGACGCCCAGCGGCTGGCGAAGCTCCGAGCCCAGCCCGAAGCCGATCGCCAGCGGCAGCGCACCGAGGGCGGCCGCCAGCGTGGTCATCAGGATCGGTCGGAAGCGCAGCAGGCAGGCCTCGCGCACCGCTTCCACGGCGCTGAGACCACGCGAGCGTTCGGCCTCGAGCGCGAAGTCGATGATCAGGATCGCGTTCTTCTTGACGATGCCGATCAAGAGGAAGACGCCGATCAGCGCGATGATCGAGAACTCCATGCGGAACATCAGGAGCGCCAGCACCGCGCCGACCCCGGCCGAGGGCAGCGTGGTCAGCACGGTGATCGGATGCACCAGGCTTTCGTAGAGCACGCCGAGCACGATGTAGATCACGACCAGCGCCGCGACGATCAGGAACCACTGCTGGCCCTGCGACTGCTGGGCCGCCAGCGCCGTGCCCTGGAAGCTGCCGCGCACGTTGATCGGCATCGCGATGTCGGCCTCGGCCTGGGCCACGATGCGCTTGGCGTCCGACAGGCTGACGCCGTCGGCCAGGCTGAACGAGACCGTGCTCGCGAGCTCGGTGTCCTGGTGGTCGATCGAGGTCGGCACCGCCCGCTCGCTGAGCTTGGCGAAGGCCGACAGCGGCACCATGAGCGTGGTGTCGGTGGCGATCTGCTGCCCGGTGGAAGCGGTGCGGAGGGCCGGATTGGCCGACACCGTGGTCGAGGTGCCGGTGTTGGCGTCGGTCGTGTTCTTGATCGAACTGGTGATCGACTGGCCGTTGGCGTCGGTGCTGGTCTGCAAGGTCGAGGGCACGTACAGGTCCTTCAGCACGATCGGCGAGCGCTGGAAGCGCGGCGCCCATTCCATCACCACCGAGTACTGGTTGAGCTCGTCGTAGATGGTCGCCACCGATCGCTGGCCGAAGGCGTTGTAGAGCGCGCTGTCGACGGCCGACGAGCTCACGCCGAGGCGGGCGGCGGCATCGCGGTCGACGTCGACGAAGGTCTCGACGCCGTTGTCCGCATCGTCGCTGTCGACGTCGGTGAGCGCGGTCTCTTCGCGCAGCCGGTTGGCGAGCTTGGTCGACCAGGCGCGCAGGTCGCCCAGGTTGTCGCTCTTGAGCGTGTACTGGTAGCTCGAGTTGCTCGAGCGTCCGCCCATGCGCAGGTCCTGCACCGGGCTCAGGAACACGCGCAGCCCGGTCAGCTGGTTGAGCTGGGGGCGCAGGCGGTCGATCACCGCCTGGGTCTTTTCGCTGCGCTGCGACACCGGCTTGAGGTTGACGAACATGAAGCCGCCGCCCGAACGCCCGCCGCCCGAGAAGCCGACCACGGTGTCGACCGCCGGGTCCTTGCGGATGATGTCCACCGCCTGGCGCAGCTTGTCGGCGATGGCCGCCGACGAAATGCTCTGGTCGGCACGCAGCCCGGCGTTGAGCTGGCCGTTGTCCTGCTGCGGGAAGTAGCCCTTCGGAATGGCGTTGAACAGGTAGACGTTGAGGCCGATCACCGCCAGCAGCACCACCACGACCACGCCCTTGCTGGCCAGGGCCCAGTCGAGGCTGTGGGCGTACGTGCGCAGCGTGCCGTTCCAGGCCCGCTCGGCCTGCCGGCCGAACCAGGCGCGCAGGCGCCCGGGCGGCTTGCCTTTGGCTTCATCGGCCTCGCTGCGCAGCAGCATGGCGCACAGCATCGGCGTGGTGGTGAGCGAGATCACCAGCGAGATCAGCACCGAGGCCGACAGCGTGACCGCGAACTCGCGGAACAGCCGGCCGACCTGCCCGCCCATGAACAGCAGCGGGATGAACACCGCCACCAGCGACAGGCTGATCGACAGCACCGTGAAGCCGACCTCGCGGGCGCCGCGCAGCGCGGCCTCGACGCGGTTCATGCCGGCCTCGACATGGCGGGTGGTGTTCTCGAGCACCACGATCGCATCGTCGACGACGAAGCCGGTGGCGACCGTGAGCGCCATCAGGCTCAGGTTGTTGAGGCTGTAGCCCAGCAGGTACATGATGCCGAAGGTGCCGAGCAGCGAGACCACGGTCGCCACCGCCGGCACGATGGTGGCGCGCGCCTTGCGCAGGAACAGGCCGACCACCAGCACGACCAGCGCCACCGAGATCATCAGCGTGATCTCGATCTCGCGCAGCGAGGCGCGGATGGTGTTGGTGCGGTCGGACGCCACCTGGACGTCGATGTCCTGCGGCAGCTGCGCGCGCAGCTCGGGCAGCAGCTGGCGCACGCCGTCGACGGTCTCGATGATGTTGGCGCCGGGCGACTGCGTCACCAGCACGATCACCGCGGGTTCGCCGTTGAACAGGCCCAGCGTGCGCGTGTTCTCGACGCTGTCGACCACGCGGGCGACGTCGCCCAGGCGCACTGCAGCGTTGTTGCGCCAGGCGATCACCATGTCGCGGTACTCGGCGGCATAGCGCCCCGGCGCCGGCGTGTAGATCTGCAGCCGGCGGTCGGCGGTCTCGATCGCGCCCTTGGGCCGGTTGGCGTTGTTGGCCTGGATCGCGGCGCGCACGTCCTCGGTGCTGATGCCGAAGCGGTTCAGCGCGAAGGGCTCTAGCTCGACCCGCACCGCGGGCAGCGAACCGCCGCCGATCTCGACCTCGCCGACGCCCTCGACCTGCGACAGCCGCTGGCTCACGATGTTCGAGACCGCCTCGTAGATCTGGCCCGGCGTGCGGGTCTTCGAGGTCAGCGCCAGGATCACGACCGGGGCCGCGGTCGGGTTGCGCTTGCGGTAGGTCGGGTTGCTGCGCAGCGTGGCCGGCAGGTCGGCGCGGGCGGCGTTGATCGCCGCCTGAACCTCGCGCGCGGCACTGTCGATGTTGCGGCTCAGGTCGAACTGCAGCGTGACCCGGGCCGAGCCGTTGGAGCTGGTCGAGGTCAGTTCGTTGACCCCGGGGATGATGCCCAGCCTGCGCTCCAGCGGCGTGGCGACGCTGGAGGCCATGGTGCTCGGGCTGGCGCCCGCCAGGCTGGCTTGCACCGAAATGGTCGGGTAGTCGACTTGCGGCAGCGGCGAGACCGGCAGCACGAAGAAGGCGACGATGCCGGCCAGCGCGATGCCGATGGTCAGCAGCATCGTGGCGATGGGGCGCTCTACGAAGGGCTTGGAGAGGTTCATACGAAGAAAACAGCCAGCAAGCTCATGCCGCAGCCTTCTGCCCGAAGCGCCGCCCCAGGCGGTCGAAGCCCAGGTAGATCACCGGCGTGGTGAACAAGGTCAGCACCTGGCTCACCACCAGCCCGCCGAAGATCGCCAGCCCCAGCGGACGGCGCAGCTCGGCGCCCTCGCCCCAGCCCAGCATCAGCGGCAGCGCCGCGAACAGCGCCGCCAGCGTGGTCATCAGGATCGGGCGGAAGCGCAGCAGCGCCGCCTGATGGATCGCCTCGAGCGGCCCCTTGCCCTGGTTGCGCTCGGCGTCGATCGCGAAGTCGATCATCATGATCGCGTTCTTCTTGACGATGCCGATCAGCAGGATGATGCCGATGATGCCGATCACCCCGAGGTCGTTGCCGGTCACCATCAGCGCCAGCAAGGCGCCGACGCCGGCCGACGGCAGGGTCGACAGGATGGTCAGCGGGTGGATGTAGCTCTCGTAGAGCACCCCCAGCACGATGTAGACGCACACCACCGCCGCCAGGATCAGCCACAGCTGGTTGGTCAGCGATTTCTCGTACGCCCCGGCGGCACCGAGGAAGCGCATGCTCACGCTCGGCGGCAGCGCGATGTCCTTGGCCGCGGCGCGGATCGCCGCCACCGACTTGCCCAGCGCCACGTTCGGCGGCGTGTCGAAGCCGATGGTGGCGGCCGGGTACTGGGCCACGCGCGTGACCTGCAGCGGCGCGAACTGCTCGCGCACCGTCGCCAGCGCCGACAGCGGCGTCGCCGTGCCGGCGCCGGTGCGCAACTGCAGCGTGCCCAGCCCCTCCGGCGAAGACAGGGACTCGCGGTCGGCCTCCAAGATCACGCGGTACTGGTTGGTCTCGGTGAAGATGGTGGAGACGATCCGCTGGCCGAAGGCGCTGTAGAGCGCATCGTCGACCGAACTGGCCGTCACCGACAGCCGCGAGGCCGTGTTGCGGTCGATGTCGACGTAGGCCGACAGGCCCTTGGCGCCGGCATCGGTGGTCGGATTGCGCACCTGCGGCTCGCTGCGCAGGCGCTCGACCAGCTTCTGCGCCCAGGTGTTGACCGTCGCCGTGTCGGCACCCTCGAGCGAGACCCGGAACTCGGTCGGACCGGTCTCGGCATCGATGGTCAGGTCCTGCGTCGGCTGCAGGTAGAGCGACACGCCGGCCACGCCGTCGCGCACCCGGTCGCGCAGCCGCTGCATCACCACGGCCTGGCTGTCGTGGCCCGGCCGCAGGTTGATCAGCATGCTGCCGGTGTTGAGCGCCATGTTGTTGGCGGCGTCGACGCCGACCACCGAACTCAGGCTCTGCACGTCCGGGTCGGCCAGCACGAGGTTGGCCGCCGACTGCTGCAGCTCGGCCATCCGCGCATAGGACACTTCCTGCGCCGCCAGCACCCGCGCCTTGAGCTGCCCGGTGTCCTGGGTCGGGAACAGGCCCTTGGGAATCAGCACGTACAGCGCCACCGTGACCGCCAGCGTCAGCAGCGCCACCACCAGGGTCAGCGGCTGGTGGCGGAACACCCATTGCAGCCAGGTGTCGTAGCGCGCGATGACGCGGTCGAAGAAGCGCTGCACCGCCGCACCGAAGCGCCCGCCCTCCTCGGCCTGCGGCTTGAGCCAGCGCGCCGACATCATCGGCACCAGGGTCAGCGAGACCACGGCCGAGATCAGGATCGTGATCGCCAGGGTCACGGCGAACTCGCGGAACAGCCGCCCCACCACGTCGCCCATGAACAGCAGCGGGATCAGCACCGCGACCAGCGACACCGTCAGCGAGATGATGGTGAAGCCGATCTGGGTCGCGCCCTTGAGCGCGGCCTGGAACGGCGGCTCGCCCTCTTCGAGGTAGCGCGCGATGTTCTCGATCATCACGATCGCGTCGTCGACCACGAAGCCGGTGGCGATGGTCAGCGCCATCAGACTCAGGTTGTTGAGGCTGTAGCCCAGCAGGTACATCAGGCCGCAGGTGCCGATCAGCGAGATCGGCACCGCGATGCTGGCGATCACGGTGGCGCGCAGGCTGTGCAGGAAGAAGAAGATCACCAGCACCACCATCACCACCGCCAGCGCGAGCTCGAGCTGCACGTGGTACACCGACGCGCGAATGCCGGTGGTGCGGTCGCTCAGCACCTCGACCTTCAGCGCGCCCGGCAGCGAGGCTTCGAGCTCGGGCAGCAGCTTCTTGACGCCGTCGACCGTGCCGATCACATTGGCGCCGGGCTGGCGCTGCACGTTGAGGATGATGGCCGGATAGAGCTTGCCGTCCTGCTCGCCCTGCCGGGCGCTCGAATGGGCGCCGGCCCAGGCGCCGAGCTGGGTGTTCTCGGCGCCGTCGATGACGCGCGCCACGTCGGTCATGCGCACCGGCGCGCCGTTCTTCCAGGCGACGATCAGGTTCTTGTAGTCGGCCGCGGTGACCAGCTGGTCGTTGGCGTTGATCGTGTAGGCCCGCTTCGGGCCGTCGAAGCCGCCCTTGGCGCTGTTGGCGTTGGCGGCCGCGATCGCGGTGCGCAGGGTGTCCAGGCCGATGCCGACCGCGGCCAGCGCATTGGTGTTGGCCTGGATGCGCACCGCCGGACGCTGCCCGCCCGACAGCGACACCAGCCCGACCCCGCCGACCTGGCTGATCTTCTGCGCCAGCCGGGTGTTGACCAGGTTCTGCACCTCGGTCAGCGGCATGGTCTCGGAGCTCACGGCCAGGGTCAGGATCGGCGCGTCGGCCGGGTTGACCTTGGCGTACACCGGCGGCGCCGGCAGGTCGGCCGGCAGCAGCGAGCCGCCGGCGTTGATGGCCGCCTGCACCTGCTGCTCGGCGACGTCCAGGGTCTGGTCGAGCGCGAACTGCAGGGTGACGATCGAGACACCGGTGGCGCTGGTCGAGCTCATGCGGTCCAGGCCCGCCATCTGGCCGAACTGGCGCTCCAGCGGCGCGGTCACGGTGCGGCTCATGACCTCGGGGCTGGCGCCCGGGTAGAGCGTCTGCACCTGGATGGTCGGGTAGTCGACCTGCGGCAGCGCCGCCAGCGGAAGAAATCGGAAACCGACCAGG
Source organism: Variovorax davisae (assembly GCF_030316845.1). Lineage (GTDB taxonomy): Bacteria > Pseudomonadota > Gammaproteobacteria > Burkholderiales > Burkholderiaceae_C > Variovorax > Variovorax davisae. Next base: position 314,212 of record NZ_JASZYS010000001.1, on the reverse strand, counting down.
CCCGCGAGCACGATCGCGACCATGAGCAGCGCGGTCGCGACCGGCCGCTCGATGAAGGGGCGTGAAGGACTCAGCACGTAGGCCTCACTGCGGCGGCCGCTGGCGCCTGCCCTCGCCGCCCGGACTGCCGGGTGCGCGCGGGCCGCGCGGACCGGAAGCGCCCGGCCGCGGCGCCGTCGCCGGCTTGTCGCCCTGCAGCGCCACGCGGGCGCCGTCCTTCAGGCGGTCGCCGCCTTCGGTGACCACGTCCTCGCCGGCCTGCAGGCCGTCGAGGATCGCCACCACGTCGACCGTGGCGTCGCCACGCTTGACGTTGCGCACCGACACCGTGCGGTCCTCGTTGACCACGTAGACGAAGTTGCCGTTGGGCCCGATGCGCACCGCGGTGACCGGCACCACCAGCGCATCGACGGTGCGCAGCACCATCTGCACGTTGACGAACTGGTTCGGGAACAGCGGCGTGCCGTTGTTGGCGAAACGCGCCTTGGCCCGCACCGTGCCGGTGCTGGTGTCGACCACGTTGTCGAGGGTCGAGAAGACGCCGGTGTCGAGCACCGCGCTGCGCACCCGGTCGAGCGCCTTGACCTGCAGCGCTTCGCCCTTGGCGAGCTGGGCCTGGATGTCGGGCACGCGGTCCTGCGGCACCGCGAACTGGACGTCGATCGGGTTCATCTGGGTGATCACCGCGATGCCGGTGCTGGCGTTGGCCGCCACGTTGTTGCCCGGATCGACCGTGCGCAGCCCGATGCGGCCGGCCACCGGCGCGGTGATCCGGGTGTAGTCGAGGTTGAGCTTGGCGGCCGCTTCGGCGGCGCGGTCGCTGATGACGGCGCCCTCGAGCTGCTTGACCAGCGCCGCCTGGGTGTCGACGTCCTGGCGGGCGATCGAGTCCTGGGTCAGCAGCGTGCGGTAGCGCGCCAGGGTCACGCGGGCGGCCTCGAGCTGGGCTTCGTCGCGCACCCGGGTGCCCTGGGCCTGCATCAGCGCCTGCTCGTAGGGACGGGGGTCGATGCGGGCCAGCAGCTGGCCCTTGGCGACCGACTGGCCCTCGGTGTAGAGCACCTCGGTCAGCACGCCGCCGACCTGCGGCTTGAGCGTGATGGTGGCCAGCGGCGTCACGGTGCCGAGGGCGTCGATCACGATCGGCATCTGCATGCGCTTGGCGGCCGCGTGGCCGACCGTGGAACTGGCGCCGCCGAAGTTCGGCCGGCCGCCGGTCGGCTCGCCGGAGCGCTTGATCAGGTACCAGGCACCCCCGGCCAGGCCCGCCACCACGGCCAGCGCCACCAGGCTGCCGAGCCAGCGCCGCCGTCGAGAGGGAACGGGGCGGATCGCGGGGAGGTGGTCGGTTGCGGGCTCGGAAATGGGGGACGACATCGGTGAATGGGCATGGATTCGGCAGCCCGTAGTGGATCGCCGAATCGTAGCGCCCAGCCCCTACGAACCGTAAAGCCGCGGTAAAGCCGGCGTTGACCGCGTGCGTCCGGCGATCTCGGAATGCAACTGGCGCCGCCCGGCTGCAGCTCGTCGCATGGCCATGGCGGGCGCCTTGCCCCCTCGGCACAGTCCGCCCATCGCCTTCAGGAGCCCGCCATGCAGATGTCCCCCGTGATCGCCGTCCACCTCGCCGCCGCCGCCTCCGCCCTGGCCCTCGGGCCGGTGGTGCTCTGGGCCCGCCAGAGCCGGACCCAACGCCCGCGCCTGCACCGCGCGCTGGGCTACGCCTGGGTCACGCTGATCGTCATGGCCGCGCTGTCGGCGCTGTTCATCCGCGATTTCAGGTTGCCGAACATCGGCGGCTACACGCTGGTGCACCTGCTGGTGCCGGCCACCTTCTTCGGCCTGTCGCGCGCCTTCTGGAAGCTCGCCAAGGGCGACATCCGCGGCCACCGCATCGCCATGCAGGCCACCTACCTCAGCGCCTGCATCGTCGCCGGCGCCTTCACGCTGCTGCCGAGCCGCTATCTCGGCCAGATCGTCTGGGGCCAATGGCTGGGCATCGCCTGAGCCGGAACCGTCCTTCCTTCAACCTTCCCTCGGAGAACCGCCATGCTGACCCAGATCTTCCTGCACACGCCCAAGTGGGTGTTCGTCCTGTTCGCCACCCTGGTGTGGCTCGGCGCCAAGCAGCTGTTCGCCAATACAGTCGGACTGGGCCGCGTGACGGTCATGCCGATCGTGATGACCGGCCTGTCGATCTTCGGCGTGACCTCGGCTTTCGGCGATTCGCCGACCGCCCTGCTGGCCTGGGCCGCCACCGCCCTCGTGGCCCTGACGCTGGTGCTCCAGCGGGGGCTGCCGCCCGGCACCCGCTACATGCCGGCATCGCGCACCTTCCACCTGGCCGGCAGCGCGGTGCCGCTGGCGCTGATGATGGGCATCTTCTTCACCAAGTACGCCGTCGGAGCCACGCTCGCGATGCATCCCGGGGTCCGCCACGACGCCGCCTTCGCGCTCGCGGTCCCCCTGATGTACGGTTGCTTCAGCGGCATCTTCGCCGGCCGCTCGCTCCGGCTCTGGAAGCTGGCAATGCGCGAGGATCGCGCGCTGTACAACGTCGGCGGCGCCTGATTCCACTCGACCCGGGAGTTCCACATGTTGTCCACCGATCAAGCACGGATCGAAAAACTCGCCCGGCGGCGGGCCAAGGCCAAGCTGGGCTGGTTCGCCCATGCGGCGATCTACGCCCTCGTCAACTTCGGGCTGATCGCCCTGTCGCTGGCCAACGGCCGCAGCTGGGCGATCTACCCGCTGCTCGGCTGGGGCGTCGGCTTGCTGGCCCACGGCCTGTCGGTCTGGATGCTGCCGCCGGGCGGCGCGCTGCTCGGCCGCATGGTCGAGCGCGAGCGCGCCAAGCTGGCCGCCGGCGCCAAGGGGGACCCATGGTGACGGCGGGCTTGCGGCGTCTGCTGGCGCTGGCGCTGCTCGGCGCCCTGGGCCACGCGGCCTCGGCCGCCACCGGCGTCTCCGTGCTGCCGGCACCGCCGGACACCGGCCCGGTCACGGTGTTCTACCCGACGGCCGCGCCGGTCGCCCGCTTCGTCCGCGGCCCGTTCTCGTTCGAGCTGGCGTCCGACGCGCCTGCGCTGCGCGGCAACGGCCACCTGATCGTCATGTCGCACGGCTCGGGCGGCTCGCCCTGGCCGCAGGCCGACCTGGCGATCGCCCTGGTCGACGCCGGCTTCACGGTGGCGATGCCGGAACACGCCGGCGACAACTACCGCGACATGCGCGACGTCGGTCCCGCCACCTGGCGCCACCGGCCCCGGGAGGTGTCGCAGGCGATCGACGCGATGGCCGCCGATGCGCGCTTCGCGCCGCTGCTGGACTTCCGCCACGTCGGCGTCTACGGCATGTCGGCGGGTGGGCTGACCGCCCTCACGCTGGCCGGCGCCCGCTGGTCGCCGGCCCTGCTGGACGCCCATTGCCAGGCCCACCTGGCCGAGGATTTCCCGGCCTGCGTCGGCCTCGCGACCGCCCTGACGGGCGGCCTGCTCGACGGCATGCGCCTGGCGGTCGCCCGCCGCGTGATCCAGTTCAAGCTGGGCAGCCAGACCACGCTCGAGTCCTGGACCGATCCGCGCATCACGGCCGCCGTGGCCGCCGTTCCCATGGCCGCAGTGATCGACATGGGCTCGATCGCGACGCCGCGGATCCCGCTCGGCCTGGTCCGTGCCGGCAAGGACGAATGGCTGGCGCCGCCCTGGCACATCGACGCGGTGCGCGCCGCCTGCACGACCTGCGTGCTCATCGCCGACATGCCGACGGCCGGCCACGGTTCGATCCTGTCGCCGCAGCCGCCCGACCTGCCGCCGCGCGCGGCCCGGCTGCTGGACGACCCGCCGGGCTTCGACCGGGCCAGCCTCCCCGCCGTCTACGGCGCCATCGCCCGCTTCTTCGTCCAGAATCTGGCGCCATGAAGATCCATTGGTCCAGCGCGGGCCGGCATTACCTGCAAGTCATCGCGTTCTGCTGCGTGGTGGCGGTGCTGACCACCGCCATCTGGCCGAACAAGACCTACCTGGTGCAGGTCGGCTATGCCCTGTCGGTCGGGACCATCACCTGGAGCGTCATCGAATTCGGCCGCTACCTGGTCGACGAGCGCCATTGCGAAGGCGGCGGCCCCGGCCGCGGCCATGGCTGGCCGCAAGGCTGGCGCGGCCTGCTGCTGACGGCCATCGGCATCGCCTGCGGCTTCCTGGCGGGCGACCGGGTGGGCGATTTTCTCTTCAACTACCGCAACGTCCCGTCTTCGCGCGACAACACCATCAGCCTGGTCATCACGGTGGTCGCCGGCGCCGCCGCCAGCTTCTACTTCCACGCCCGCGGCAAGGCCGCCGCCCTGATCGCCAAGATCGCCACCGCCGAGCGCGACGCCGGCGAGGCCCGGCTCAAGCTGCTCGAGACCCAGCTCGAGCCGCACATGCTGTTCAACACACTGGCCAACCTGCGGGCGCTGATCACGGTCGATCCGCCGCGGGCGGTCGAGATGCTCGACCACCTCAACAACTACCTGCGCGTCACGCTCGCCGCCTCGCGCGCCACGGCGCATCCGCTGGCCTGCGAGTTCGATCGCCTGCGCGACTACCTCGAACTGATGTCGGTGCGCATGGGTCCGCGCCTGCGCTTCGCGCTCGACCTGCCCGAGGCCCTGCGCGAGCTGCCGGTGCCGCCGCTGCTGCTGCAGCCCCTGGTGGAAAACAGCATCCGCCACGGCCTCGAGCCGAAGGTCGAAGGCGGCGAGATCAGCGTCAGGGCGCGGCGCGAGAACAGCGCCTCCGACGGCCTGCCGCAGATCCGCATCGAGATCCTCGACACCGGCGTCGGGCTCGGCGCCGCGCCGCCGTCCGACGGCGGCGGCTTCGGCGTCACGCAGGTCCGCGAGCGCCTGTCCACGGTCTATGGCGCGCGCGGCCGCCTGACGCTCGAAGCCACGGCCGCGGGCGGAACCCTTGCCACCGTCGTATTCCCCATCTGATCGCATGAAAGCCACCGCCCTCATCGCCGAAGACGAACCACTGCTCGCGCAGGCCCTGCGCGCCGAACTGGCCGCCGCCTGGCCCGACCTGGAGGTCGTCGCCTGCGTCGGCGACGGCGCCAGCGCCGTGCGGGAGGCCTTGCAGCGGCTGCCGCAGGTGCTGTTCCTCGACATCCGGATGCCGGGCCAGGACGGCCTGGGCGCCGCCGCCGAACTGGCCGACACCTGGCCGGCCGACGAGGCGCCGATGCCGCAGCTGGTGTTCGTCACCGCCTACGACGAATACGCGGCGCGCGCCTTCGAGACCCAGGCGATCGACTACGTGCTCAAGCCGGTGCAGGCCGAACGGCTGCGCAAGACCGTCGCCCGGCTCCAGCAGGCGCTGGCGGCCCAGGCGCCCGCGGCCGGCTCCGAGCCGGCCGCCCTGGAGCGGACGCTGGCCCAATGGCGCCAGTTGCTGGCCGGCGCCGCAGCGGCCGCGCCCGCGGCCGGCGCACCGCTCAGGTTCATCGCCGCCAGCGAGGCCGGCGGCGCCACGGTGCGCATGGTTCCGATGGACGAGGTGCTGTACTTCGAGGCGGCCGACAAGTACGTCCGCGTCCTGACCGCCGCGCACGAATACCTGATCCGTACGCCGCTGAAGCAGTTGCTGCCGCAACTCGACGCCGATGTCTTCTGGCAGGTGCATCGCGCGGTGGTCGTGCGCAGCAGTGCGATCGAGGCCGTGCACCGAGACGAGGCCGGCCGGCAGCACCTCAGCCTGCGGGGCCGCGACGAGCGGATCCCGGTCAGCCGGCTCTACGCCCACCTGTTCCGTGCCATGTGACGGGCATGAAAAAACCGGCCCGTTCGACGGGGCCGGTTCTTCATGGTGACAGCAGGAAAAAAGGGGCTATCGGCCGCTCAGCGGTTGTACCCGTGCCCGTGCCCGTGCCCGTGATGGCGGTAGTAGCCGGGGGCGGGACGGTAGTAGCCTGGTGCCGGACGGTAGTAGGCGGCAGGCGGCGCGTAGTAGACCGGGGCCGGACGGTAGTAGACCGGGGGCGGCGGGTAGTAGGCCGGCGCCGGCGCCACGTACACCGGGGCGGGTGCGTAGTAGGGCTGCGGGGTAGCGACACCGATCGCGACGCCGGGCACGTTGACGCCGACCGACCAGCCGACGGCCGCACTGGCCGACGCCGTGGCGAACAAGGCGCCAGCGGCGACAACGCCGGCGGCAGCCCATTTGAAGAAGGTGGTGCGGGTAAAGCTCATCGTGAAACTCCTGTGAAGCGGGTGTTGGCCGCCCATGTATGTATTGAACGCGCGAGGTGTGTACCCGGTGCACGACCTTGCGTGAAGATCGTTGCCAAAGGTAACGCCCCTGGGGGCCCACCTAGAATGGATGGATGACTTCCCCTGCAGACAACGACAGCACCAAGCCGAGCAATTTCCTGCGCCACGTGATCGAAAGCGACCTCGAACAGGGCAATTATTCCACCCGCAAATGGGGCGGCTCCCCGGGCGACGCGGCCCATCACGCCGAAGGCATGCAGGATCCGGCCGGGGTCCGCATGCGCTTTCCGCCGGAGCCCAACGGCTACCTGCACATCGGCCACGCCAAGAGCATCTGGCTCAACTTCGAGCTGGCGAAGGAATATGGCGGCGTCTGCCATCTGCGCTTCGACGACACCAACCCCGAAAAGGAAGAGCAGGAATACGTCGACGCCATCCGCGACGCCGTGCAATGGCTGGGCTACGACACCCATCTGGCCGACAACCCCGCCAAGCCGGGCGAGGCCAACGACCATGTGTACTTTGCGAGTAACTACTTCGACTTCATGTACCGGGCGGCCGAGTACCTGATCGGCGCCGGCCTGGCCTATGTCGACGAGCAGAGCGCCGAGCAGATCCGCGCCAACCGCGGCGACTTCAACACCCCCGGCACCGACAGCCCGTTCCGCGACCGCACGCCCGAGGACAACCTGGCGCGCTTCCGCGCCATGCGCGACGGCCAGTTGGACGACGGCGCCGCCGTGCTGCGGGCCCGCATCGACATGGCGAGCCCCAACATCAACATGCGCGACCCGGCGCTGTACCGGATCCGCCGCGCCACCCACCACAACACCGGCGACAAGTGGTGCATCTATCCGATGTACACCTTCGCGCATCCGATCGAGGACGCGCTGGAACAGATCACGCACAGCTTCTGCACGCTGGAGTTCGAAGACCAGCGGCCCTTCTACGACTGGCTGCTCGACCGGCTGGCCGAAGGCGGCCTGGTCGCCACCCCGCATCCGCGGCAGTACGAATTCGCGCGGCTCAACGTCACGCACGTGATCACCAGCAAGCGCCGCCTGCGCCAGCTGGTCGAGGAGAACCACGTCGACGGCTGGGACGACCCGCGCATGCCGACCCTGGCCGGCCTGCGCCGCCGCGGCTACACGCCCGAGGCGCTGAAGCTGTTCTGCGAGCGTTCGGGCGTCACCAAGTCCGGCGGCTGGATCGACTACGCGAGCCTCGAGGCTGCGCTGCGCGACACGCTGGACCCGATCGCGCCGCGCGCGATGGCGGTGCTGGACCCGGTCAAGCTGGTCATCACGAACTGGGATGCGCTGATGGGCGCCGGCTTCCTCGACGACTGCACGGCGCCGGTACACCCGCACCACCCCGAGCGCGGCCAGCGCAGCTTCAAGATCGGGCGCGAGGTCTGGATCGAGCGCACCGACTACGAGGACGTGCAGCCCAAGGGCTTCTTCCGCCTGTTCCCGGGCAACAAGGTGCGCCTGAAGTACGGTCACACGATCGTCTGCACGGGCGGCACCCGCGACGCCTCGGGCAAGCTGCAGGAAGTGCAGGCCACGCTGGTGCCCGACACCAAGAGCGGCACGCCCGGCGCGGACGCGATCAAGGTCAAGGGCAACATCACCTGGGTGGCGGCGGCCGATGCGCTGCAGGCCGAGGTGCGCCTCTACGAACGCCTGTTCGCGGCGGCCCAGCCGGGCAGCGGCGAGCTGCTCGAAGAGCTCAACCGCGAGAGCCTGGTCACCTGCCAGGCCTTCGTGGAACCGTCGCTGGCCAGTGCTGCGCCGGGCGGGGCCGGCTTCCAGTTCGAGCGCCACGGCTACTTCGTGGTCGACGCCAAGGCGGCGGCCGCCGGCCAGCGCGTGTTCAACCGCGCGGCGGGCATGCGGGACAGCTGGGGCAAGTGAGGTACGCCATGCAGCGCCGCTTCTTCGTGCTCGGCTCGACCGGCCTGCTGGCGCTGCCGGCGACGCTGGTCCGGGCCGCCCCGGCCGCAAGCACCGCGGCTAAGACACCCCAGGTCTGGCCGCATGGCGCCCAGGTCCCGGGCGGCGTGGCGCGGCTGTCGCTCGGCCCCGCCGCGACCCGGCCGCAGGCGCGCACCGAGGCCGGCATCCTGCTGCTGGTGCTGGGCGACCCGATCGAATGGACCGCGCTGGCCGGCATTCCGCTGGCGGCCGTACCGGGCAAGGCCCGCATCATGGTGCGCGCGGGGGATGGCGCCGAGCGACCGATCGACTACACGATCGGACCCAAGCAATACAGCGAGCAGCGCCTGAAAGTGGCGCCGGGCACGGTCGACCTGTCGCCCGCGGACCAGGCGCGCTACGAACGCGAGCGCGCGCACCAGGCGACCGTGATCGCCACCTTCAGCGAACCCGCGCCGCAGGCGCTGCAGATGCGGGTGCCGGTGCCGGGCCGGCGCTCCAGTTCCTTCGGCCTGCGCCGCGTCTTCAACGGGCAATCGCGCAATCCGCACAGCGGCATGGACATCGCGGCCGCCACCGGCACGCCGGTGCTGGCGCCGCTGCCGGGCCGGGTGATCGACACCGGCGACTACTTCTTCAACGGCGGCACCGTCTGGATCGACCACGGCGGCGGCCTGCTCACGATGTACTGCCACCTGAGCCGCATCGACGTGAAGGCCGGCGACGTGGTCGAGACCGGCGAGCGGCTGGCCGCCGTGGGCGCCACCGGCCGCGTGACCGGGCCCCACCTGCACTGGGGCGTGATGCTGAACCAGGCGATGGTGGATCCGGCGTTGTTCATTGCGGCTTGAGGCCGCGGAACCCGCCGCACTACACTTGGCGGCATGCGCCCTTCAGAAGCTCTGTCCCGACATCGCGACCGCATTCGCGAGATCGCGCTGAGCCATCATGTCAGCGACGTTCGGGTGTTCGGCTCCGCTCTGCGTGGTGACGATGGGCCCGACAGCGATCTCGATCTGCTGGTCGAGCCCACCGCGCAGACCACGCTCATGGACATCGGCGCCATCCGCCACGAACTGAAGACTCTGCTGGGCATGGAGGTGGACGTGCTTACGCCCAACGGCTTGCCAAGCAAGTTTCGCGATCAGGTGCTGCGCGAGGCTGTGCCGGTATGAAGCACGGCGGCTCCCAGCGGCTGCCGGACTACCTGGGCCACGTCCTTCAGGCCATCGACAGCATTCGCGACTACACGCACGGTGCCACTCTCGACAGCTATCTTGCTGACCGCAAGACGCAGGATGCCGTGCTGCGCAACCTCGAAGTGATCGGTGAGGCCAGCAACAAGATCGTCAAGCACCACGCGGCGTTTGCCGCGACGCATTCAGATGTGCCATGGCGCTTCGCGTACGAGATGCGCAACGCGCTGTCGCATGGCTACTTCACGGTCGATCACACGATCGTCTGGCAAACCATCCTGCGCGATCTGCCTCCGCTCAGGGTGCAGGTCGTGAAGCTGCTGCAGTCCTCGTAGAACGCCCGCTTCGCCGGCCCGCGGCGCATCCGACTCAGAGCGGCTTGGTCAGATACACCGCCTCACGCCCCACGATCACCCGCTGTGCCGGCATGAAGATCGTGCAGTCGTCGCAGGGCGCGCGGATCTCGTCCGGTCCGTTGGTCGCGATCAGCTCGCCCTTGGCGAAGGTCTCGAAGCCGATCAGCGGGCGCACGAAGCGGAAGTCTTCGGACTGGATCACATGGGTCTGCAGCAGTTCGAAGCGGCGCTGTGTGTCGGCTTCGGGCCTCGCCCCTGCCCTGTCGATCAAGCCGAAGTGCGCCAGGAAGCGCAGCGTCACTTCGGTCGCCAGATCGGCCGCGCTCTGCTTGAAGTGCTGGCCGCACTCGACCACCATCGCGGCGCCCGGCGCATCGGCGCCGGCATGCAGGCCGTGCTGGATCAGCGGCGTGCCCGAGCCCAGGCCGCTCGGCATCACCAGGTGCACCGGCGGCAGGCCGATCGCCATCGCCACCCGCGCGTTGCGCTCGAAGTCCGGGTAGACCCAGAACGGCACCACGTCCTGGCTGGTCGAGTGGATGTCGAGGATGTGGTCCGCCGCCGCCACCACCGGCCGCAGTTCGCGGGCGCGCCGCAGTTCGGGGCTGTCCTCCGGGCCGTCGAGCCATTCGTCGGACCAGACGCGGTTGAGGTTGTGGACGATCTGCCGGTTGTCGAAAGGCTTGGCCGGATCGAAGGCGTTGTAAGCCTCGACATGGGCGAAGCTGACCGTCAGCGTGCCGAGCCGGGGCCGCACGCCGCTGTCCAGCAGATGGGTGGCGGCCACCATGCCGCAAATCTCGTTGCCGTGGGTCAGCGCGTTGATCAGCACGTGCGGACCGGGCTGGCCGGATTCGAACCGGTGTACGTAGTCGATGCCCGTGTTGCCCTCGCGGTAGGCGGAAATGTCGCGCGGCAGGACTTCGAGGGCGGGTTGGGGGTCGGTCATGAGGGGTGGTTCGGTAGGGGACGGAATTGCAGCAGTTTGCTACAAGCGCGCCGATCCGGCACGGCGGGCGGCGTCAGCCAGGCTTCTTTGCCGCCTCCACCAGCGCCCGGATCGCCCAGCGCCGGACCTTCTGCGCCTGAGCGTCGTCGAGCTGCAACACGTCCTTGCAGACCACCATCGATTCGGTCCCGATCACCAGCGCCAGCGCCTGCTCGAGCGTCTTCACGGCCGCCGGCCTGAACTGGCCGCGGGCCGGGGCCAGCGCGGCCTCGATCAGCGGGCTGCGCCGGTTCTGGCGCGCCGGCCATTCGGCGTCGTGCCCGCCGCGGACCGCGCGTTCCATCGACTGCGCCAGCATCATGCGCAAGGGCGCCTCGTTGGCGGCGATCATCCCGCTGAGTGCCGCATCGACGAGTTCCAGCCGCTGCACCGGGTCCTGCGAGCGCGCGTCGCCGAGCACCGCGGCGGCCTCGGGCACCGCGATGTCGAGCGAGGCCTCGCGGTGGAGCGCCTCGATGCTGGGAAAGTAACGGTAGGCGGTGGCCCGCGACACGGCCGCCGCCTCGGCGATCTCCTCGAGGCTGGGCTGGCGCCCCGCCTGCATCAGCCGCGCGGCGGCCTGCAGCAGGTCCTTGCGCGTGCGACGGCGCTGGTTGGGACGGCCGGCTTTCCCGCTGGAGTCTTCGCTCATGGATCCTGTGGGAGCTGCTGCACGATGGCCGCCAGATCGAGCCACACGTTCTCGCGCCGGATGTCCCCGGCGTCGGTGAACTCGACCACATGGAGCAGCCTGAATTCCAGCGGCCGGCCACGGCCTTCGAGGCCGAAGGGTCGCCCGGGCGCCCTGCCGCGCCAGATCGATTCGTCGACCAGGAAATCGGCGCCGTAGAGCCGCCGCAGGCATTCGACACGGCTGTCGGACAGGTCCCGGAACAGCGCTTCGTAGAAAGGCCGGGCGCCGTCGCGCCCGTGCGTCGGCCCCGACGGAGCGCCGACGATGTCGTGCAGCACGTCGGGCGACAGCGTCGCCAGCACGCCTTCGACATCGTCCGTGGCTTCGAAGCGGAAATGCTGGTCGATCTTGCGGTCCATCTCGGTCGGGGTGAGCGCCATGTTCAGGTCCTCCGGGGGTGACGGTTCTTGAACTCTAGTGAGACAAAAATCTCATTACAAGAACTCAGTCTCGATGGCCTCAACCCGGTTCATTGATGAAATCTATGGCGGCGAGCGCAGCACGGCGCCCGGCCAGCGACGCCTTCAACAGCGAGATCATCAGATCCGCAGCCATCGACGGCCGCGCGTTCCAGCGCTGGATGAGCGCGATCGGATGGCTGCAGTCGGCGGCCGGCAGCGCGCGGCAGGCCAGCCCGAGATCGGTCGCGAAAGCTTCGATGTAGCCCGGCAGCACGGCCACACCCAGGCCCGCCTGCACCAGCGCGAGCACCGACAGCACGCTGCCGGCCTCGATCACCGAGGCGACCTCGAGCCCCTTGAGCGCATGGATGCCGTCCACCGTGCTGCGCACGCTGAAGCTGCGGTGCAGCGAGATGTGCGGATGCGCAGCCGCCTGCTCCCAGCTCACCTCGGCCTGCGAAGCCAGCACGTGATCGCCGGCGCAGACCAGCTGCATGCGCTCCTCGTACAGCGGCTCGATGCTGAGCTTCGGGTGCGGCTGGCGGATCGACGCGAGGCCGAAGTCGACCTGGCCGCTGATCACGTGCGCCACCGTCTCGTCGGTCGACAATTCGTGCAGCCCGATGCGCACGCCCGGATGGCGGCCGTGAAAGGTCCGCACCGGCCCGGTCAGCAGGCCGTGCATCATCATCGGCGAGGCCGCGATGCGAAGCTCGCCGACGTCGAGGTCCAGCAGGCTGCGGAGGCTGCGCTCGGCGGCGTCCATGGTGCCGAGGATCTCGCAGGCGTAGCCGTACAGGTGGTCGGCCAGGGAGGTCGGCGCCATCTTGCGCGACGAGCGCTCGAACAGCACGCCGCCGACCTTGGCTTCCATTTCCTGGCACACCTTGCTCACGGCCGACTGCGTCATGTGCATGGCGCCGGAGGCGGTGCTGAAGCTGCGAAGTTCGTAGACGGCGCGAAAGACGCGCAGCTCTCTCAGGGTGAGGTTCATGACGGCGCCTCGGGGGCGAAAGGTTCGGCTCGTTGCGCGCAGCCGCCCGGCGCCTCAGGCAGCGCGCTTGCGGTCCAGGAAGCGCTGCATGTACTCGGCCGGCTCGGATTGCGCATACATGGATCCGAAGGCGGCGATGCTGTCCTTCAGTCCGCGTTCGATTGTCGGCGCTTCCCAACCGCGCAGCAGCGCCTTCTGCGCCCGTACGGCAGCGGGGCCGCATTGCAGGATCTCGGCGGCCGCATGGTCGATCGCGGCATCGAGGCCGTCGACCGGCGTCATCTCGTTCAGGAAGCCCCACTGCAGGGCCCTGGCCGCGTCGATGGCGCTGCCGCTCAGCAGCAGCCAGCGGGTGTTGCCCTCGCCGATCAGGCGCGGCAGCAGGTTGGCGTGGATCACCGACGGGATGCCGATGCGCACTTCCGGCATCGCGAAATGGGCCGCCGTCGAGCCGATCCGGAGGTCGCAGGCAGCGGCCAGTTCCATGCCGCCGCCCATGCACCAGCCGGGCAGCCGCGCGAGGGTCGGCACCGGAAAGTCGCGCACCGCCTCGCACAGGTCATGCAGCCGCGTGATGAAGGCGACCGCCGTGTCGGGCTCGAGCGCGGCCAACTCCTTGATGTCGGCGCCGCCGATGAAGGTCTTCTCGCCCGTGCCGCGCAGCACCAGCATGCGCACGGCCTGATCGCGGCCGAGCCTACGCAGCGCCTGCGTCAGTTCGAGGATGGTCGGGCTGTCGAGAATGTTCAGCGCGCTGCCGTTCGCGACCTGCAGCGTGGCAACGCCATGTTCGGAGATGGAGAGGGAGGAATACTGAAGAGGAGGCATCTTGGCGGGTGTCCGGTGGAAGCGGCGGTCAGGGGATCAGTTCGGCGGTCTGCGCGCCGATCGAGGGGGCGGGCAGCGCGCTGGCACGCCGTGGGCCCGGCGCCCGGAAGCGCGGCGCGATGCGTCGCAGCGCGTGGCCGGCCATGTGGCGACTCTCGTCGAAGAAGCCGACGGCGCGCAGCTGGGCATCGTCCGGCAGGTCCTCGATCGCGTTGACCGGGCCGCACGGAATGTCGGCCGTCTGCAGCAGTGCGAGCCATTCGGCGCTGGGGCGGGTCGCCAGCACGGCGGCGAGGTGGGCGTAGATGGCGTCGTAGTGGTCGGCCCGCGCGGCGGCGGTCTGGAAGCGCGGATCGGACTCGAAGGTCTGCAGGTCGCCGGCGAGTTCGAAGAACGAGCGCCAGTGCTTGTCGTTGTAGACCACGACGGCCAGGTAGCCGTCGCGCGTGCGGTAGGGCCGGCGATGCCGGGTCAGCAGGCGGCTGTAGCCCATCGGCCCCGCGGGCGGCTCGAAGGAGGCGCCGCCGAGGTGGTCGCCCAGCACGAACGCCGCCATGGTCTCGAACATCGACACCCGGACCGTCTCGCCCTGCCCGGTGCTGCGCCGCCGGTAGAGCGCGGCCAGCGTCGCGTGGGCGGCGGTGAGGCCGGTCACGCGGTCCGCGATCAGCGTCGGCACGTACATCGGCGCGCCGCCCGACTGGCGCCCCAGCAGGTCGGCCAGCCCGACCTGTGCCTGGATGATGTCGTCGTAGGCCGCCCGCCCCGCCCACGGGCCGGCGTCGCCGTAGCCCGTGAGTTCGACGTAGACGACCGACGGATGCAGCGCGCGCACCGCGGCCTCGTCCAGCCCGAGGCGGCGGATGGCCTGCGGCCGGATGTTGTGGATCAGCACGTCGAAGGACGGCAGCATCGCCTGCAGGCGGGCCCGGGCCGCCGGCGACTTGAGGTCGATCACCACCGACTGCTTGCCTTCGTTGGCATGGAGGAACATGGCACCCATGGCGGCCTCGACCTTGGCGCCCGCATGGCGCATGACGTCACCCTCGGGCGGCTCCACCTTGACGACCTGGGCGCCGTAGTCGGCCAGCACCTGGGTGCAGACCGGCCCCATGATCACCGAGGTGAGGTCGAGCACGCGCACGCCGTCCAGCGCGCCTGCCGCTGCGGCAGGCAAAGGCGATGCGGCCGTCATTGCTGCTCGATGCCCGCCTTGGTGGCGCGCGAAACCCAAACGTCGCGCTGCGCGACCGTGAACGCCCGGTGCTCGTCCACCGTATTGGGGCTGGCCACCATGCCCAGGCGCGACAGCTTGGCCATCACGCCGGGACGCTGCAGCGCCCGCCGGATCTCCTGGTTCCATTCGGCGACGATCGGCGCCGGCGTCTTCGCGGGCGCGGCCAGGCCGACCCAGACCACCAGGTCGAAGTCCTTGTAGCCCGCCTCTGCCATCGTCGGCACGGCGGGCAGCTCGGGCAGGCGACGCGCTCCGGTGATGGCGAGCCCGCCGAGGCGGCCGCCTTGCAGGAACGAGGTCACGACCGACGCATCGGCCAGCACGTAGTCGATCTGCCCGCCCAGCAGGTCGGTGATCGCGGGCGGCTGGCTCTTGTAGGGAATCGCGTCGGACGGTGCATCGGCGATGGTGCTGAAGGTGGCGGCGGCGATCTGCGCCGAACCGCTGCCGTAGCCGTAGCGCAGCGGCGCCTTGCGCGCCTGGGCGGCCAGTTCCTTCGCAGACTTGAACGGCGCCCCGGGCCGTGCCACGAGCACCATCGGGATGGTCGCGATGCGCGAGATGTGCGCGAAGTCGGCGATCGGGTCGTAGCCCGGCTGCTTGTAGAGCGCGCCGATGCCCGAGTGCGTGGCGCTGCTGGTCAGTACCAGCGTGTGGCCGTCGGCGGCGGCCTTGGCCACGTACGAAGCGCCGATGATGCCGTTGGCGCCCGGCTTGTTGTCGACCACGATGGTGCCGAACCGGGGGCGCAGTTCTTCGGAGAGAACCCGCGCCACGGTGTCGGATGCGCTGCCGGCGCCGAACGGCACCACGATCTTGATGGGCTGGCTGGGGTAGTCGCCGCGCGACTGGGCCAGCGCGGGCTGGCAGGCCAGCGCAACGGCCAGGAGAGAACCGGTGATCCACTGCATTGTCTGTCTCCATTTCTGCAAAGCTCGAATGGAAACGATGCTAGTGGCGCCCCCCGCGCCCCACAAACGAATGCTTCGCATGCATCCATTTCCGAATGGAATGGATGCCTGCCGCCGCCACCGCGGGAAACCTAGTGCCCGCTGCCCAGGTACGCCGCCTTCACGCCCGGATCGTTGCGCAGCTTCTCGGCCGGCCCGTGCAGCGAGATGCGGCCGTTCTCGAGCACGTAGCCGTAGTCGGCCACGCCGAGCGCGGCGGCCGCGAACTGCTCGACCAGCAGCATGGTCACGCCCTCCTGCTTGAGCCGCTCGATGATGCGGAACACCTCGGCCACCAGGATCGGCGCCAGGCCCATCGAGGGTTCGTCGAGCAGCACCACCTCGGGGTTCAGCATGACCGCACGGGCCATCGCGAGCATCTGCTGCTCGCCGCCCGACAAGGTGCCGGCCAGCTGGGTGCGCCGCTCCTTGAGCCGCGGGAACAGGTCGAGCGCACGCTCGAGGTCGCCCGCGACGTCGCCGCGCGGCCGGCTGCCCGTGAGCCGGGGGAACGCGCCCAGCGTGAGGTTGTCGGTCACGGTCATGGTGGCGAACACGCGCCGGCCTTCGGGCGAATGCGCGAGCCCGAGCTTGGCGATGTGGTACGACTCGAGGCCATCGATGCGCTTGCCGTTGAGCGTGATCTCGCCGGCGGTCGGCTGGATCATGCCGGACACGGCGCGCATCGTCGTGGTCTTGCCGGCGCCGTTGGAGCCGATCAGGGTCACGACCTTGCCCTTGGGCACCTCGATCGAGACGCCGTGCAGCACCTGCACCTTGCCGTAGCCGGCCGATAGATTCTGGATGGTCAGCATCGTGATGTCCTCAGGCAGGCTCGGCTTCTTGGCCGCCCAGATAGGCTTCGATCACCTTGGCGTCGGCCTGCACCGCGGCCGGCTCGCCTTCGGCGATCTTCTGGCCGAAGTCGAGCACCGAGACCGTGTCGCACATGCTCATCACGACGTCCATGTGGTGCTCGATCAGGATCACGGTCACGCCGTGCTCGCGGATCTTGCGGATGATGGCGATCAGCTCCTTGATGTCCGGCGCCGTCAGGCCGGCCGCCGGTTCGTCGAGCAGCAGCAGCTGCGGGTCGAGCGCCAGCGCGCGGGCGATCTCGAGCAGCCGCTGCTTGCCGTACGGCAGGTTGCGCGCCTCCTCGGCCGCGAAGGCCTCGAGGCCGACGAACTTCAGCAGGCCCAGCGCCCGGTTGGCCGCCGCTGCGCTCTCGCGCTTGTAGCGCGGCGTGTGGACCGCGACATCGAACAGGTTGCTGCGGAAGGTGTGGTGCAGGCCGACCTGCACGTTCTGCTGCGCCGTCATCTCGCCGAACAACTGCACGTTCTGGAAGGTGCGCGCGATGCCCGACAGCGCGATGTCGGCCGAGGTGCGCCCGACCAGCGAACGGCCGCCGAAGCTGATCGCACCGGCGGTCGGCACGTAGATGCCGGTCAGCACGTTCATCATCGTGCTCTTGCCGGAGCCGTTCGGACCGATCAGCCCGTGGATGGTGCCGCGCTTGACCACGAGGTCGACGTTGTTGAGCGCCTTCAAGCCGCCGAACTGCATCAGCACGCCCGCCGCCTGCAGCACCTCGGGCTGGCCGCCGGCCATGGCGGCGGTCGACACGGCATCGGACGGGGCGATGCCGGCGCCCTCGACCTCGAGCCGGGCCTTGGGCCGGCGCAGGTTCAGCGCGTTGCGCACGAAGCCCACGATGCCGTCCTGCAGGTAGTAGACGACGAACAGCATGATCACGCCGAAGATCGAGAGCCGCCAGTCGGTCATGGTCTGGAGCCAGAACGCCAGCCCGGCGAGCGCGATACTGCCGACCACCGGGATGGCCATCTGCTTCGGCGTGACGCGCTTCATCTGCACGCCCACCACCGCCACCACCATGACCAGCACCGCCAGCGCCACCGACACGTAGCGGAACAGCTCCACGTCGTCGAGCAGCTTGGGCAGCAGCACGATGATGGTCGCGCCCAGCATGGCGCCGATGCGGCTCTTGCGCCCGCCCATGATGACGGCCAGCAGGAACAGCACGGTGAGTTCGAAGTTGTAGGTGTTCGGCGAGATGTACTGCTCCGAATAGGCATACAGGCTGCCGGCCAGTCCGGCGAAGCCGGCGCTGATCACGAAGGCATAGACCTTGTAGCGGTACACCGACACGCCCATGCAGTCCGACGCCACCGGGCTGCCGCGCAGCGCCTCGAAGGCGCGCCCGAGATGCGAGCGCAGGATGCGGTGCACCACCACCAGCGACAGCACCAGCATCACGACCACCAGCCAGTAGAACTCGCGCTCGTCGAGCTTGTGGCCGAACAGCGGCGGCTTGGTGAGCTTGATGCCCATCGGCCCTTCGGTGATGAAGCTCATCTCGTTGATGAGGATCTGGATGATGGTGCCGAAGGCCAGCGTGACCATCGCGAGGTACGGCCCCGTGACGCGCAGCGCCGGCAAGGCCAGCAGCGCGCCGAACAGCGCCGTGACGCCGATCGAGGCGATCAGCGCCACCATCAGCGGCGCGCCCAGCTTGTAGACCAGCACGCCCGCGGTGTAGGCGCCGAGCCCGAACAGGCCCGCATGGCCGAGCGAGACCTGGCCGGTGTAGCCGACCACGATGTCCAGCCCGAACAGCAGGATCGCGTAGATCATGATGGTCTCGAGCAGGTGGATGTAGTACGGGTTGTCGATGCCGATCGGGAACAGCAGCAGCGCCGCGAAACCGACGAGGGCGAGGAGAAAGCGTCCGATTTTGGTATTCATGTGGGCGTCAGACCTTCTTGATCGCGGTCTTGCCGAACAGGCCGGCCGGGCGCACCGCCAGCACGATCAGCAGCAGCACCAGGCCCGGCACGTCCTTGTAGCCGGTGCTCAGGTAGAAGCCGGTGGTGGTCTCGGCGATGCCCAGGATGATGCCGCCGAGGATGATGCCCATGCCGCTGGTCAGCCCGCCGATGATCGCCACCGCGAAGGCCTTCAGGCCCAGCACCGCGCCCATGGTGGCGCCGGTCAGGGTCAGCGGCGCGATCAGCACGCCCGCGAAGGCCGCGGTCAGCGACGACAGCGCATACGAGAAGGTGATGACCAGGCCGGTGTTGATGCCCATCAGCTTGGCCGCATCGCGGTCGTTGAAGGTCGCGACCACCGCCTTGCCGTAGATCGAGCGGCGGTTGAACAGCTCGACCGCCAGCATCATGAGGATGGCGCCCACCACCACCAGGATCTCCATCGGCAGCACGTTGGCGTTGAGGAACTTGATCGGCGCCTCGGGCAGCGGCGACGGGAACTTGAGGTCGTCGCGGCCCCAGACGTTCTCGGCCACGTTCTTGAAGATGATGCCGAGCGCGATGGTCGACATGATCCAGCCGAATTCCGACTTGATCTTGATCGCCGGCCGCACGCCGATGCGCTCGACCACGGCCCCCTGCACGGCGCCGAACAGGCACACCAGCGGGATCATGAGCCAGTAGTTGACGCCCAGCGTGACCAGCGTGAGCCCCACCAGGGCGCCGAGCATCAGCGCGTCGCCCTGGCCGAAGTTGAGGGTGTCCGAGGTGGCGAAGGTGAGCTGGTAGCCGAAGGCGATGACGGCGTAGATCATGCCCAGCGCGATGCCGCTGAAGATGAGTTGGGTCAGGATTTGCATGACGGCTTTCGGGAGGCGTTGGCATGAAAAGGCGCCGCCGCGGAGCGATCCGGGGCGGCGCCGTCAGGCAGGCGCGGATCAGGGCTTCAGCAGGGCGTCGTTGGCTGCGTTGTTCTTCAGCTGCACCGTGGCCGCCTTCTTCATGTCGTCGGCGTTGGCGTAGTTCACGCGGCCGCCCTTGACCTCGCCGAACACCGGAATGTTGGCGGTGATGGCGTCGTGGTCGCCCTTGGCGAAGGGCTTGGTGTAGGTGGTGACCACGCCCTCGACCGGCGCCTTCAGGTCTTCCAGCGCGGCCAGGATCTTCGGCCCCTCGGTGCTGTTGGCCTGCTTGATGGCGGCGGCCAGCAGGTAGATGGAGTCGTAGCCCTGGGCCGCCGAGACCGGCGAATCGATGCGGTTGTTCTTCGGCTTGAAGGTGCCCAGGTAGCTGGCGATGAAGGCCTTGCGCTTGGGCGTGGTGGGCTCCTGGATGAAGGTCTGCGGCATGCGCGCGCCGTCGCCGCCCGGGCCCGCGTTGTCGATGAAGTTGGCCATCGACAGGGTCCAGCTGCCGACCATCGGGACCTTCCAGCCCAGCTTGGTCATGCCGTTGGCGATCTGCGCCAGCTCGGGGCCGATGCCGTAGGTCAGCACCGCCTCGGCGCCGGCTTCCTTGGCCTTCAGCAGCTGGGCCGTCATGTCGACGTCCTTGATGTTGAACTTCTCGACCGCCACCGGCGTGATGCCCTTGGCCTTGAGCGCCTTCTCGAGGTCTTCGCGGCCCAGCTGGCCGTAGTTGGTCGAGTCGGCCAGGATCGCCACCTTCTTGAAGCCGCGGCGGGTGACCGCTTCCTCGACGATCATCGGCGCCTGGATGCTGTCATGGGCCGCGTTGCGGAACACGTAGTTCTCGGGCTCCTTGTCGAACTGGTGCGTGATGATCGAGCCGGTCGCGACGTTGTTCAGCACCGGGATCTTGGCTTCCTGGAAGAAGCGCTGCGACGCCAGGGCCACGCCGGTGTTGATGTAGCCGACCACGGCCACGACCTTTTCCTTGTTGATGAACTCCTGCGCGATCTGCACGCCGCGCTCGTTCTTGGCCTCGTCGTCGCGTTCGACCAGCTGGATCTGGCGGCCCAGGACGCCGCCGCTCTTGTTGATTTCCTCGGTGGCGAGGCGCACGCCGTCGCGCATGCTGACGCCCATCGAAGACGAGCCGCCGGTGAACGGACCGTCGACGCCGATCTTGATCGGGTCGGCTGCGAACGCGCCAGCGCTGAAGGCCACGGCGCCTGCCACGGCAAGAAGCTTGAATCGAAACAGCATCGGGAATGTCTCCAATAGGGGTCGAGAAAAAGTAGTCTGCAGAACATACCGTTACAGACGTTTTCCGGAGAGAGTGACAACCCTAAAACCGCTATAGGAAATATCCTTCTCCGGACCTGCCGGACGGCGCCTCAACCCGGCGCGCCGGCCAGCTGCTTGCGGCGGTTCTCGCCCTGCCGCGCGAACATCCAGCCGGGGTACTCGGCCGGCAGCCGGCTGACCTGGTCGAGCTGCGCCAGCTCGGCCGCGCTCAGCGCCACCTGGGTCGCCGCCAGGTTGTCGGCCAGCTGTTCGGCGCGGCGGGCGCCGACGATCACGCTGGTGACCTGGGGCTGGTGCAGCAGCCAGGCCAGCGCCACCTGGGCCACCGAGACGCCGTGCGCCGCAGCGATCGGGCGCATCGCATCGACGCAGTCCCAGGCCCGGTCCTTGTCGACCGGCGGAAAGTCGAAGCTCACGCGCCGGCTGCCCTGCTCGGCCTGCTGCTCGCGCCCGTACTTCCCGCTCAGCAGGCCGCCGGCCAGCGGGCTCCAGACCATCAGGCCCACGCCTTCGCTCTTCAGCATCGGCACCAGTTCGCGTTCCAGGTCGCGGCCGGCCACGGTGTAGTAGGCCTGCAGCGATTCGAAGCGCGCCAGCCCCCAGCGCTCGGCGATGCCCAGCGCCTTGACGATCTGCCAGGCGGCCCAGTTGGAGACGCCCACGTAGCGCACATGGCCCTGGCGCACCAGCTGGTCGAGCGCCCGCACGGTCTCCTCGATCGGCGTGGCGGGGTCGAAGCCATGAATCTGGTAGAGGTCGACATGGTCGAGCTGCAGCCGCTTCAGGCTGGCCTTGAGGCCGTCCATGATGTGGCTGCGCGAGGCGCCGCGGGCGTTCGGCCCGGGACCGGTCTCGCCGAACACCTTGGTGGCGACCACGACGCTGTCGCGCGGCACCTGGAGGTTCTTGAGGGCCTGGCCGGTGATCTGTTCCGACAGCCCGCCCGAATAGACGTCGGCGGTGTCGATGAAGTTGATGCCGGCGTCGAGCGCCTGGCCGACCAGGCGCTCGGCGTCGGCCTGCTGCAGGTCGCCGATCTGGCTCCAGATGCCGTCGCTGCCGCCGAAGGTCATGGTGCCGAGGCAGAGCTCGGAGACGAATAGGCCGGTGCGGCCCAGGGGATGGTTGCGCATCGAAAACACTCCTTGTGTCGAAGCGGCCGAGCATAGGCGGGTCCCGCCGATCGTGCAGGCGGCCGCGCGAAGCGACGCCGCCCTCGTGCTCGCTCCCCTGAGCGCAGCGCTGCTCAGGCCGCGTCGTCCGCCGGATCCGGCAGCGGATCCTCGCGCCGCCCCGACCCCTTCTTGCGCCCCCGGGCCGCCTTCTTCGCGGCGCGTTCGGCATCGAGCAGCTGTCCTGCCGCCAGCCACTCGGCGAACTCCGCGGGCGTCTCCAGCGTGATGCGGCCGATGTTGCCGCTGCGGAATTCGCTCATCACGATCTCGGCCGCCTTCTGCAGGTTGACGCGGCCCTTGCCGAGCAGCGCGCCGCGCTTGCGGCCGATCGCCTCGAGCACCTCTTCGTCGCTCAGCGCGCCGATCGGATCGATCTTGAAGCGCGCCTCGACCAGGCCGGCGTAGTGCCCCTTGAGGTAGTCGAGCAGTTCCAGCGCCACCTCTTCCTCGTCGAAGGCATTGCGCCCGACGGCGCCGCTGGCCGCCAGGTTGTAGCCGCTCTTGGCGACGATGATGCGCGGCCACAGCATGCCCGGCGTGTCCCACAGGTAGAAGTCGTCGGCCAGCGTGATGCGCTGCTCCAGCTTGGTGATGCCGGCCTCGTCGCCGGTCTTGGCCTTGCGGCTGCCGGTGAGGGTGTTGATGAGCGTCGACTTGCCGACATTGGGAATGCCGCAGATCAGCACCCGCATCGGCTTGGCCATGCCGCCGCGGGCCGGCGACAGCGCATGGCAGGCATCGATCAGCTGGCGCGCCGGCGTGGTCTGGCTGGCGTCGAGGCCGATCGCGCGCGTCTCGGGCAGCGCGTTGTAGTGGGCCAGCCAGAGCGCGGTGCCGGCCGGGTCGGCCAGGTCCTGCTTGTTGAGCACCTTGAGCCCCGGCTTGTGGCCGGTGAGCTCGGCCAGCATCGGGTTGGCGCTCGATCCGGGCAGGCGGGCGTCGAGCAGCTCGATGACGACGTCGATGTCCTTGATCCGTTCGGCGATGGCCTTCTGGGTCAGGTGCATGTGACCGGGGAACCACTGGATGGCCATCGGGGGTTTCTTTCTCTGTCTGCGAGATGCGGCCCGCCATTGTCGCCGCGCCGCGCGTGTGGTCATTCCGACCTCGACCACGTTGCCCAAATGCTTACGTATCGCCCGCCCCGATCGGGGCACAGTAGGGTTTTGCGAGAAAAGGACCGCTCACCATGCAGATCCAGATCAACACCAGCAACGGCATCGAGAACAAGGAGGCCCTGGAGCGCTGGGCCGACACCGAGATGCGTCAGACCCTGGCCCGCTTCGCGGCCGAGGTCACGCGCGTCGAGATCCACCTGAGCGACGAGAACCACACCGCCAGCGGCGGCGCCGACAAGCGCTGCGCGATGGAAGCCCGCCTCGCCGGCCACCAGCCGCTGGCCGTGAGCCACCATGCGGGTGGCCTCGACGAGGCCTTCCGCGGCGCCGCCGAGAAGCTCAAGCGCGCGCTCGACAGCACCCTGGGCCGCCTCTATGGCCACCGCCACCGCGACTCGATCCGCAAGGACGGCGACGCGGTGGTCGAATAAGGGCGGCGCGCGCATGCCCGAGCCGCATCACTGGCAATTCTTCAGCGCCGGCGGGGTCGACCAGGTGGTGATCCGCAGCGGTGCCGACATCGCGCACATCGGCGAACTCGACCAGAAGCTCTGGGTCGCGCTGGCCTGCCCCACGCGCGGCATCGAGTTCGATGCCCGCACCCTCGACCTGGTCGACACGGACCACGACGGCCGCATCCGCCCGCCCGAACTGATCGCCGCCTGCGAATGGGCATGCGCCCAGTTGCGCGATCCCGACCTGCTGCTCGCGGGCGGCGACACGCTGGCGCTGGAGGCGCTGGCCGACGACCCGGCGGCATCGATCCAGCTGGTCGACGAAGCCCGCCGAGTGCTGGCGCTGGCAGGACGGGAAGGCGCCAGCCGGATTTCCTTGCAGGAGGTGACCGAGCGCAGCGAGCACCTGGCCGCCATGCGCTTCAACGGCGACGGCGTGGTCACGCCCGAGACCGCGAAGGACGACGCCGCGGTGCAGCGGACCCTGCTGCGCATCATGCAGACCCACGGCAGCCTGAAGGACCGCAACGGCCGCGACGGCATCGACCGCCAGCGCGCCGAGGCCTTCTTCGCCGACGCCGAGGCGATGCGCGCCTGGCAGGCCGGCGACGATGCATCGGCCTGCCTGGGCGGCGGCATGCTCGAGGCGGCCGAGGCCGTCGACGCGGTGCGCGAGAAGGTCGACGACTTCTTCGCCCGCTGCCGCGTGGCCGCCTACGACATCCAGGCCGTGGCCGCGCTCAACGCCTCCAGCGAGACCTACGAGGCGCTGGCGGCGCAGGCCCTGAGCCTGCAGGCCGACGGCCTGGCGGCGCTGCCCCTGGCAGCGATCCGCCCCGGGCGCAGCCTGCCGCTGCGCGAAGGCGCGAATCCGGCCTGGGCCGCGGCGCTCGAGCAGCTGCGCCGCAAGGCCCTGGCACCGCTGCTGGGCGCAGCGCCCGATGCCCTGGACGAAGCCCAGTGGGTCGCCCTGCAGCAACGCCTGGCGCCCTGCCGCAACTGGCTGGCGCGCAAGCCCGCCAACGCCCTGGCCGCCGAAGACGGCGCCGGCATCGAGGCGCTGCTCGCCAGCCGTGCCGCGCTGATGGCCCTGGTCGACGAGGACGAGAGCGTCGAGCAGCACAACGCCCGGCTGGTCGACCTCGAGCGCCTGCTGCGCTTCCAGCGCGACCTGGTGCGGCTGCTGGACAACTTCGTGTCGTTCAAGGCCTTCTACCGGCGCGAGGGGGCGATCTTCCAGGCCGGCACGCTCTACCTCGACGGCCGCAGCTGCGAGCTCACGGTGCAGGTGGCGGACGCCAGGCAGCACGCCGTGCTGGCCGGCCTGGCCAAGACCTGCCTGGCCTACTGCGAGTGCCGCCGCGAGGGGCGGACCATGGGCATCGTGGCGGCCTTCACCGCGGGCGACGTCGACTTCCTGTTCGTCGGCCGCAACGGCCTCTTCTACGACCGCCAGGGGCGTGACTGGGACGCCACCATCACGCGCCTGATCGAGAACCCGACCAGCGTCGCGCAGGCCTTCTTCTCGCCCTACAAGAAATTCGTTCGCCTGATCGAGGAACAGGTCGCCAAGCGCGCGGCCGCCAGCGAGGCCGGGGCCCAGGGCACGCTGGGCACCCTGGCCAGCACGCTGGCCAACGCCGACAAGGCCGCCGTGCCGGGCGCGGCCGCGCCCGCGACGGCGCGCCTGGCCGCGGGCAGCCGGATCGACGTCGGCACCGTGGCCGCGATCGGAGTGGCGATGGGCAGCATCAGCGCGGTGCTGGTGGCGCTGTTCAGCAAGTTCATCGACCTCGGGCAGTGGATTCCGATCGCGATCCTCGGCATGGTCTGCGCGATCTCGGGACCCAGCATGCTGATCGCCTGGCTCAAGCTGCGCCAGCGCAGCCTGGGACCGATCCTCGACGCCAGCGGCTGGGCGATCAACGGCCGCATGAAGGTCAACGTGCGGCTCGGCGCCTCGCTGTCGAAGACGGCGCAGGTGCCGCGTCATGCCCTTCGCTTCGGTCGCGACCCCTACGCCGACCGGCGTGGCGTCGCGACCGCGCTGGCGGCGCTCGCGCTGATGGCGGCCATCACCCTGCTGGCCTGGGAGTCCGGCTGGCTCAGGCTCAGCTGACGGCGGGCCGCGGGTCCGGCCTCAGGGCCGGCCGGCGTTCGCCATCGCCTTGCCGACCTCGTTGCTGCCCTGCGCGGCGCCGCTCTGCGGGACGATCTCGCCACTGCGCTCGGTCACCTCGGCCAGCCGCGCGGCCAGCCGCTCCGGCGCATCGTCGCCGAGGCCGATCCAGGCGCCGTTGGTCAAGGTGATGTGGGCCGCCTCGAAGCTGCCTGCGCCGGCGCACAGGATGGTGCGGTTCGGTGCCTCCTGGCCCGCCAGCACCAGCATTGCGGGCACCACGGCCTCGGGCTTCAGGGCCTCCAGCACGGCCTCGGGCATCAGGTCCTCGGTCATCCGGGTGGCGGCGGTCGGCGCCAGGCAGTTGACCCGGATGTCGTTCTTCGCGCCCTCGATCGACAGTGTCTGCATCAGGCCCACCAGCGCCAGCTTGGCGGCGCCGTAGTTGCTCTGGCCGAAGTTGCCGTACAGGCCCGAGGACGAGGTGGTCATCACGATGCGGCCGTACTTCTGCTCGTTCATGAGCGCCCAGACCGCCTTGGTGCAATTCACCGCGCCCATGAGATGGACGTCGACGACCAGGCGGAAGTCGGCCAGGTCCATCTTGGCGAAGCTCTTGTCGCGCAGGATGCCGGCGTTGTTGACCAGGATGTCGACCCGGCCCCAGGCGGCGACCGCCTGGGCGACCATCGCCTGCACGGCCTCGAAGTCGGTCACCGAGGCGCCGTTGGCGATCGCCTCGCCGCCGGCGGCGACGATCTCGTCGACCACCGCCTGGGCGGCGCTGACCGAGCCGCCGGAGCCGTCGCGGGCACCGCCGAGGTCGTTGACCACCACCTTGGCGCCGCGTGCCGCCAAGGCCAGGGCATGCTGGCGGCCGAGGCCGCCGCCGGCGCCGGTGACGATGGCGACGCGGCCCTTGAAATCGATGCTGCTCATGCTTTCAGTGCTTTCGTAGGAGTCGTTGACGCGACGCGTTTTACCCCAGAAAGCTGGCCGTCCGGCGGCCCGGGCGGGCGGATCAGTCGTTTCGGCGACTCAGGCGCTCGCAGTAGTCGAGCAGCAGGTCGATTTCCGCCGACTTGTCGAAGAAGGCATCGGCACCCAGCGCCTTCGAGCGGGCGCGCACGTCGGGGGTGGCGTAGTTGCTGACCACCAGCACCTTCTGGTGGGCGGAACGCTGGCGGCAGGCGTCGACCACGCCGAGCCCGTTGCCCTGGTCGAGGAAGAGATCGACGATCGCCACGTCCCAGCTTTCGCCGTGCTGGCGCAGCCAGGCCACGGCCTCGTCCTCACCGCTGGCGTGGGCGACGACGGTGGCATCGACGATCTCTTCGAGAAAGCCGACCAGGTTCTCGCGGATGACGGGGTTGTCTTCGACCAGGTAGGTCTTGAAAGTCATGGTGGGATGTCAACAAAGAACGGTGTGTGTGTCTCTGTTGCCATCATCCCCGGCGCCGCGCTCCCGCGGGTGGGCCATGGCGGCCAATGCGGGTAGGCAGCCGCCTACCCCCATGCGCCGCTCACAGGGCGGCGCGCTGGCTCACCGGTTCGGCCGGCGTCTCGGCCCAGTGGTTCTTGAAGCCCAGCCGCGCGGGCGACACGTACTGCTCGCGGTAGATCTCGAACGGCATGCTGTCGCTGGCCTCGATCCGCTTCTGGGCCTCGATCGAGGTCTGCGTCATGCGCTCGAAGGCGCTGCGCTGCGCCTCGGCGAACGGCAGCGCGAGCAGCGCCTCGCGGGTGGCCTCGGAGCGGGCGCGCAGGAAGCCGACGAAGGAGTCGCCGTGGGCCTTCATGGCCTCGAGCACGCGCGCCGACGGCAGCACGGCCGGGTCGCCCAGCGCCTGCCCGGCCGCCCGCACCGCCTCGGCATGCTGGCTGCCGCCGTGGGCGGCGTCGAGCGCGGCGGCGATCGGGCCGAACTGCTCCAGCAGTTCGGCGCCCCACTCGGTGAGGCTGGCCTCGCGGCCACCGCGCCGCAGCCGCAGGCCGGGCTCGCGCCCGCGCGCGGCGGTCAGGTGCTGGTTGTGGGCCAGGTCGGCGATCTCCTCGCGGGTGTCGGGCGGACTGTCGGACAGCAGGCAGTGCAGCAGGAAGACATCGAGGAAGCGCATGGTCTGGGCGTTGATGCCGACCGGCTCGAAGGGGTCGAGGTCCATCAGGCGGACCTCCACATACTCGACGCCGCGCTCGCGCAGCGCGTGCAGCGGCCGCTCGCCCGGGTAGATCACGCGCTTGGGGCGGATCGTGCCGTAGAACTCGTTCTCGATCTGCAGCAGGCTGGTGGCGAGCTGGTTGTAGTCGCCGCCCAGGTTGCGGATGCCGATCGCTTCGTAGGCCGGCCAGGGCCGGGTCAGCGCATCCTGCAGGGACGCACCGTAGCCGTCCAGGCTGTTGTAGCTCACTGCCAGCGAGGCCTGCGCGTCGCTCTGGTAGCCCAGCCGGCCCATCCGCAGCGAGGTGCCGTGCGGCATGTGCATGCTGCCCTCGCCCAGCGGCTGCAACTCGTGCGGCCGGCCGTCGACGAAACTCGAACACAGCGCCGGCGAGGCGCCGAACAGATAGAGCAGCAGGAACGCGTGGCGGCGGAAGTTGCGGATCAGCGCGAAGTACTGCTCGCTCGACACATCCGGCAGCGACCAGTTGTAGTGGATGCCCGAGATGGTCTGCATGCGCCGCCCGTAGCGGTGGCTCAGGCCCATGCGGTAGACGCTCTTGGCGCGGCCCACGTTGGACGATCCGTAGCGCCCGATCGGGATGGTTTCGTCGGTCGGCAGGCCGCAGGGCATGCTCGAGACCCACAGCCGCTCGTCGCCGGCTTCGTCGAGCACGCGGTAGGTGAACTGGTGCACGCGCACCAGTTCGTCCAGCGCCGTATCGACGTCCGCATGGGCGCCGGTGATCAGCTCCAGCTGCGATTCGCTGAAATCGGTCGTGATGTGGGGGTGCGTGAGCGCCGAGCCCAGCGCCGCCGGATGCGGTGTCAGGGCCAGCTTGCCATCGGGTTGCGCCCGCAGGCTTTCCTTCTCGATCCCGCGCCGCACCCCCCGGAGCCGCGCAGGCGAGAGCGCGTCCAGGCGCTCCTTGAAGTTACTCATATAGTTATCACCCATCGTTCTTTCGTGGGGACGGAAGGTAGCATGACCGGAAAAGGCGCGCAGGCGGACTGAAATCCGCCGCCGGCGCCCTGTTTTCAGCCCAGCACCCGGACGAGGAAACGGTTCAGGTCGGCGATCTCCTCCATGCAGACCGAGTGCTCCATGGGGTACTCGTGCCATTCGAGCCCGTAGCCCAGCGCCTTCAGGGTGTCGCGGCCCTGGATCGCGCGGGCGATCACCACCACGCCGTCGCGCTGGCCGTGGGCCTGGAAGATCGGCGTCTGCTGGTTGGCCGGGTGGCGCTCGGCGGCCGTCAGGTCGGCCAGCGGCAGGTAGCCGGACAGGCCGACGATGCCGGCCAGCCGCTCCGGGTGGCGCAGGCCGGTCATGAAGGCCATCGCGCAGCCCTGGGAGAAGCCGGCGATCACGGTCCGGGAGGCCGGGATGCCGCGGGCCTTTTCATTGGCGATCAGCGCCTCGAGGGTCTCTTGCGAGCGGCGCAGGCCGGCCTCGTCCTCGCGCTTGGCGAGGTCGGCGCCCAGGATGTCGTACCAGGCCGGCATGCGGTAGCCTCCGTTGACGGTGACCGGGATCACGGGCGCGTTCGGGAACACGAACCGCACCGGGCCGACCGATGACAGGTCCAGTTCGTTGGCGATCGGCACGAAGTCGTTGCCGTCGGCGCCGAGGCCGTGCATGAGGAGGACGGTGGCCGTGGGGTTCGGGCCGGTTTCGATTTCGATGGGCGGATGTGACATGGCACCGAAGTTACCGCAGAAATCGGCCCGGGTTCCGGCAGGACGGCAACTTGGCTGACGCTTGCCGGCACCGTTCGGGCCTAGCATTCGCGCGCCAACAAGGAAAAGCAGTGAACCCCTCCCACGATCGCGCGGCCGCCGACGACCTGCTCGTCGAGGCGAAATTCGGTGGCGTCGCCCTGGTCTGCGGCGAATGCGAGAAGCGCAGCAACGGCCCGTCGAAGCTCAAGGCCCAGCAGGTGCGCAAGATCTTCAAGAAGGAACTGCACAAGCTGCCGCTGCGGCTGCGGGTGGTGCAATGCAGCTGCCTCGGCATCTGCCCGAAGAAGGCCATCGCCGTGTCGGTGGTGGCTGGCGCACGGCCGCTGGCGGCCGAGGTCCGCTCGGAGGACGAGGCCTCGGCGGCGGCCGGGCGCTTCGGGCGCTCGCTGCGCTAGCGGCGCCGGCCCAGGGCGCGAGCGGCACAATGGCGGCCGAACCCACGAAGGAGACATGCATGCTGACACTCATCGGCTTCGCCGCCAGCAACTACTACAACAAGGTCAAGCTGGCGCTGCTCGAAAAGAACGTCCGTTTCGACGAAGAACTGGCCTGGATCGGCGAGACCGACCTGACGGCCTCGCCGCTCGGCAAGGTGCCGTACCTGCGCACCGACCAGGGCATGTTGTGCGAGTCGGCCGCGATCAACGAGTACATCGAGGCCGCCTACCGTTCGGTTCCCTTGCTGCCGGCCGACCCCTATGCCGCCGCCAAGGTGCGCGAGCTCAATCTCTACCTCGAGCTCCACCTCGAACTGGTGGCCCGCAACCTCTACCCCGAGGCCTTCTTCGGCGGCAAGGTCAGCGACGGCCTCAAGGAGAAGATCGGCCAGCAGCTCGAGAAGAACATCCCGGCCTTCGGCCAGCTGGCGCGCTTCGACACGCCCTTCATCGCCGGCGACCAGTTCACCTTGGCCGATTGCGCCGCGATCACGCACCTGCCGCTGGTCGCCAATGCGACCCGGCTGATCTACGGGCGCGACCTGCTGGCCGAGCGGCTGCCCGCCGCGCGCGACTACCTGAAGCGCATGGGCCAGCGGCCGCACGTGATCACGGTCAACGCCGACCGCAAGACCAACACCGACGCGATGCTGGCGCGCTACGCCTGAGGCGCCCTCGCAGCCAGTTGCACGCACTCGACGAAGTGCCGTGCCGCCGGCGTCAGCCGATGGCTGCGCAGTTTCACCACGCAGACGTGCAGCGGCGGCAGCTGCTCGCGGATGGCGACGCGCCGGATGCCGTGGTGCCTGAAGGCGAGCCCGACCAGCGGCTCGACGAACAGGCCGACCAGGTCCATGTGGCCCACCAGCCCGAGCGCCACCGTGACCGAGTCGCCGAGGATCACGCGCGCCGGCGCGGTCAGGCCGATCGGGGAAAAGAGCGGCGCCACCGCCTCGCGGCCCAGTTCGCCGTCGCCGGGCAGCACCCATTCGGCCGAATGCAGCTCCCGCAACGATGTCGCGCCGCCGAGCGGATGGCCGTCGCGCACGCCCACCGCCAGCTGAACCGGAAACAGGTCGATGGCTTCGAAGGCGGCATCGAGGGTGCCGGGAATCACATGGGCCACCGCCAGGTCGATCTGGCCGTCGCGCAGGCGCGCCAGCATCCAGGGCAGCACCGCCTCGCTGAAGTGGACATCGACCGCGGGCAGGCGCGCGTGGTAGGCCTTGAAGGCGGCCGGCAGGATCGTGAGCGCCACCGACGTGCTGACCGCGACCGCCACCTTGCCGGTGGCGCCGTCGCGAATCTGCGCGATCTCGTCGCGGGCCCGGCGCATGTCGGCCAGCAGCAGCCGCGCGCGCGGAGCGAAGGCCTCGCCGTAGGGCGTGAGGCTCACGCCCTTGACGCTGCGCTCGACCAGCGGTGCGCCGACCTCGCGCTCGAGCTCGCGCACGATCTTGGTGACCGCGGGCTGCGAGAGGCCGAGGGTCCGCGCCGCGCCGCGGATGCTCAGGTGTTCGACCACGGCGACGAAAGCCAGCAGCTGGTTGGGCTTCATGAAAACCAAAAGTTATCGATCAAGAACAATTATTGTCTTTTCACAAGCACCAGCTTTGCCTAGCATCCGGCCGCGGCAACCTCACGAAACATGTCCAGATGAAAGCTCCTGCTCTAAACCGACCGATGACCCGGCGCAAGACCATCGTCGCCACCACCATCGGCAATGCGCTGGAGTTCTTCGACTTCACGGTCTACGGCTTCATGGCGCTGCTGATCGGCAGGCTCTTCTTCCCCACCTCCACCGGCTACGGCCAGCTGCTGCTGACCGCCGCCACCTTCGGCGTCGGTTTCATCATGCGGCCGCTCGGCGGCATCGTGATCGGCGCCTATGCCGACCGGGCCGGCCGCAAGAAGGCGATGACCCTGACCATCTTCCTGATGGCCCTGGGCTGCGCGATGATCGCGCTGGCACCCACCTATGCCCAGATCGGCGTCGCGGCGCCGCTGCTGATCGTGCTGGCGCGGCTGATCCAGGGTTTCTCGGCCGGCGGCGAGGTCGGTGCCTCGACCACCCTGCTGGTCGAGCACGCCACGCCGGCCGATCGCGGCTACATGGCGAGCTGGCAGTTCGCGAGCCAGGGCCTGGGCATCCTGCTCGGCGCCGTGGTGGTCGGCCTGCTCTCGGCCACCCTGGCGCCGGCGGCGCTCGAAAGCTGGGGCTGGCGGGTGCCGTTCCTGCTCGGCATGCTGAT
Source organism: Variovorax davisae (assembly GCF_030316845.1). GTDB lineage: Bacteria > Pseudomonadota > Gammaproteobacteria > Burkholderiales > Burkholderiaceae_C > Variovorax > Variovorax davisae. The sequence continues at coordinate 281,919 of NZ_JASZYS010000001.1, read as the reverse complement.
CGCGCCAGTCGGCATGTACATCCGCCGGCACCTCGAGGAATCGCTGGACGTGGAAGCGCCGGCGGCGCAGGCGAAGCTGCGGCGCAGCAGCCTGTCGGAGGTCTGCACCGCGCACGGCCGCACCGTGCTGGCGGCCATCCTGAGCATCGTCGGCGGCACGGCGGCGGCCTACGTCGTGACTTTCTACATGCCGACCTATGCAGTGCGCGAACTCGGCCTGCCGCCCACGGTGGCGCTGTTCGGCGCCGCGCTGACGGGCTTGCTGTCGTTCGGCCTGGCGCCATTCGTCGGCCGCTGGTCGGACCGGGTCGGGCGCAAGCCGCTGATCGCCTGGAGCCGGATCGCGCTGGTGCTGATGATCTATCCGGGCTTTCTCTGGCTCAACCAGTCGCCGACGCCCGCGGTCCTGTTCACCGTGGTCGGCCTGCTGAGCGTCACGCTGGTGATCCAGACCGTGCCGGGGATCACGATGCTGCCCGAGATGTTCCCCAAGCATGTGCGCGCCAGCGGCATGTCGCTGGTCTACAGCGTCGGCGTGGCGCTGTTCGGCGGCTTCTCGCCCTTCATCAGCACCTGGCTGCTCGGCGTCACCGGCAACCGGCTGGCGCCGGCCTGGTACCTTCTCGCGATGACGCTGGTGTCGCTGCTGGGCCTGCTGTGGCTCAAGGACTTCACCGGCAAGGACATCGACGCGGCCGGGGCCCATCAGCCGGCCTGAACCCGAACGCTTCTCCAAGGACCCACGATGCACAGTTCCGCCGCCACCCGCCATTTTTCGGGCACCTACGCCGAGGCCCGGCGCAAGTTCCTCGACGCCGCCGCCGAAAGCGGCGCCACGGTCGAATCCTTCGTGCTCGACGCCCATCGCGGCGCACTCGGCGAGACGCTGGCCACCGACGTCGCGCTGCTCGGCGCGCCCGGCGCCGCCAGGCTGCTGATCGTGAGCTCCGGCACCCATGGCCCCGAGGGCTTCAGCGGCTCCGGCTGCCAGGTGGCGACGCTGCACGATGCCGACCTGCTGGCCCGGCTGGCGCAGGCGGGCGTCGCGCTGCTGCTGGTGCATGCGGTGAACCCGCACGGCTTCTCGCACCTGCACCGGACCAACGAAGACAACATCGACCTCAACCGCAACCACATCCCCTTCGATGCGCCGCTGCCGGCCAACGCGGCCTACGCCGAGGTCGAGCCTTTCGTGCTGCCGGCCAGCTGGCCGCCGGGCGCCGCCGACGAGGCCGCGATGGCCGCCTACATCGCGCAGCACGGGCTGCGCGCCTACCGCACCGCGGTCACGGCCGGCCAGTACGCCTCGCCCGACGGCGTGTTCTACGGCGGCACCGGACCGTCGTGGAGCAACCGCACGGTCCGTGCGATCCTGCGCAAGTACGCGGCGAACGCCACCGACATCGCCTGGATAGACATTCACACCGGCCTCGGTCCCTACGGCCACGGCGAGAAGATCTACCCCGGGCGCAACGCGGCGGCCGACCTGGCCCGCGCGCGCGCCTGGTGGGGCGCCGACGTGTTCGCGCCCTTCGAGGGCAATTCGGCGTCGCCCGATGTCTCGGGTCCGGTGGTGTCGACGGTGTACGACGAGTGCCCGCAGGCCCGGGCCTCGCTGATGGGCCTGGAGTTCGGCACCCTGCCCGACCTGGAGGTGCTGAACCGGCTGCGCGCCGACACCTGGCTGCGCCGCCATCCGGAAGCGCCGGCGGACCAGCAGCGCGCCATCCGCCAGGACCTGCGCGACGCCTTCTACTGCGACAACGACGAATGGAAGGGCATGGTGCTGGGGCAGACCCGCGTGGTGCTGCTGCAGACGCTGCAGGGCCTGAAGGCCGCCTGAGCGGCCGCCCGGTCAGGCGAACTTCGGCGCCCGCCGCTCGCGCAGCGAGGCCACGCCTTCGCGCACGTCGGGCCCGGCGAAGCCCATGAACTCGAGCGCCAGGGAGGCGTCGAAGGTCGGCCCGGCCTGGCGCAGCCAGTTGTTGAGCGCGTACTTGGTGAAGCGGATGGCGCTCTGGCTGCCGGCCGCCAGCCGGTCGGCCACTTCGTAGGCACGCGGCAGCAGCTCGGCATCATCCACCGCCAGCGAGACCAGGCCGATGCGCTCGGCCTCCTCGCCGCTCACCGGCTCGCACAACAGCAGGTGGTACTTGGCCTTGGCCATGCCGCACAGCAGCGGCCAGACGATCGCCGCATGGTCGCCGGCCGCGACGCCCAGCCGCGTGTGGCCGTCGACGATCTTCGCCGTCTTGCTGGCGATCGAGATGTCGGCCAGCAGCCCGGCCACCAGCCCGGCACCGACCGCCGGCCCATGCATGGCGCTGACGATCGGCTTGTCGCAGTTGATCAGGTTGTAGACCAGGTCGCGCGCTTCCTTCCAGACCCGGGTGCGGACCGCGTCGTCGAGCGCCATCTGCTCGACCATCGCCAGGTCGCCGCCGCCCGAGAAGCCCATGCCCTCGCCGCGCAGCACGGCGCAGCGCACGCTGTCGTCGGCCGCCACGTCGCGCCAGATCTCGGCCAGCTCGCGGTGGCCGTCGGGCCCGGCCGTCGGCAGCTTGCCGTTGGCGGCGCGCATCTGGATGTCGAGCACGGCGCCGGCCGCGCCGCGGCGGCTGATCGACAGGGTGCGGTAGTGGCCGTAGTCCATGGTGCAGTCCCTCGGGTCGTCAGCGCGTCGCCGCGAGCTCGCGGCACTTCTGCAGGTTGCTGTTGAACTTCGCCGCCATGCCGGGTTCGCAGGCCGAGTTGGTGGTCATGATGCGGCACATGCCGACCACCAGGAAATCCGACACCGCGTCGGTGCACATCGGGAAGCGCGCCAGCGCCGGGTTGTCGCGCGTCTTGAAGCCCCAGCTGTCGGAGAAGTCGAGCATCCGGCCCATCGCGTCCTCGAAATAGTCGCGGTCACGCGCGGTGATGGCGGCTTCCATGGCCGGCAGCTCGCCGCCCAGGAAACTCATCGCCGCGGCGGGAAAGCGGTCGGCGTCCTGCTGCGCGGGCGCGCCCGAGGCAGCGGCGGCGAGCAGCAGCGGCGCGACGATGCGCCGGAGGGAAACGGGAAGTCGGGTACGAGAAAGGTCCATGGGTTCCGGTCTGGCGATGGCTTCGGATGGCCGCCCGGCGCGGGCGGCCGCTGGAAGCGTATTTGAACCCAAACCCGGCCCCCGCGGACCGCCCGCCTACCAGCGCAGCCGCATGCCGATCGAGCCCTGCAGCGTCGACTGCACCTTGGCGTCGCCGCTGACGCTGTAGATCTGCCCGATTTCGCCGTAGAGCGTGGTGGTGGAGGTCAGCGCCAGGGTCATGCCGGCGGCCACCTCGGTCGAGGTGTAGCCGACCGGGCTGGCGATCGGGGTGCTCGCCGCCGGCCCGATGAAGCTCGCGACGTCGGTGCCCGAGCTGGCGCGGTAGACGTTCAGGCGGCCATAGGGCTGGAGCCGGCCGGCCGCGGTCATGACGTCACCCTTGATGCGCACGCCCAGGCGGCCGATCCAGCCGTCGCCGGCATCCTGCGTCACCAGCGCGCCACCGATCAGCACGTTGTCGAAGCGGCTGCTCTGGTGGATCAGCTGGGCCTGCGGCTCGATCGTCCAGCCTTCGCCCAGGGCGAACGCCTTGCCGGTCTCGATCGAGGCCGTGAGGCTGCTGGCCTTGCCGTCGATATTCAGGCTGCCGTACGGCTGCACGGTGTAGCTGTGGCGGCCGCCCTGCAGCACGGCGTCGGCGTAGAGGCCGTTGCCGTCCATCCAGGTCGCATAGCCGCCGAGATAGCGCGACTTCAGGTCGTTGCTGCCGACCGAGGCGATCAGCCCCCGCGCATTGCCGACCACGTTGACATTGCCGTCGAGCGTGCCGACGTAGAGGCCGGCACGCCAGCCGCCGCTGGCCAGCAGGTCGGTGCCGGCCTGGACGCCGCTCACGTGGCCCTGGCTCTGGGCCGAGGCCGGACCTTCCTGCCGGATGTCGAGATCGCTGTAGACCGCGCGCGCCCAGGCCTGGCGGCCGCCCGCCGGATCGCCGGCCGCCGGCGCCGCTTCATCGCCCACGCGCCGATGCAGGTTGCCCAGCATCGCCAGGTCGGACTGACGCAGCTGGGCCGGCAGGGCGGCGAACAGCGGCACCTCGGCGCGGTAGGTCGGCACGCTGTTGACCGGCGACTCGGTCTTGCCCGTGCTGCCGTCCTCGAGCACCGGCGGCACCGCCGGCGGCATCGGCGACACGGTCGTCGTCGAACGCAGGTACCAGTTCTCCCCCGCCCCCGAGGCGTCGGCCGCATAGAGGCGGTATTCGAAGGCGCCCGCATCGACATGGCCATTGGCCAGGGCGAAGGCGTCGCGCGTGGTCTGCGCCGTGGTGGTGGCACCGCCGACGGCGCTCACCACCTCGATGCCGTTGCCGGTGGTCAGGCCGCCGAGGCCGCCGAGGTTGGTGATCCGCACCGTGGTCTTGCCGCTGGCGCTGGCGCCAACGCCGTTGAGCACCAGGCGGTCGCTGAGGCTGCCGCTGCCGCCCAGCACGGTGCCGAGGCTCAGCACGCCGCCGCTGCCGACGTAGGCGCCGTTCACCGTCAGGGTGCTGCCCGCAGCGGCGCCGATCAGGCTGACCGTGCCGGCATTGCGCAGCGAGGCGACGCCCTGGTCGAAGCCGCCGGTGTCCAGCGTCGCGCCGGCCGCCACGGTGTGGGCCGACGCCATGCTCAACGCCCCCGCCGCACCGGCCTTCAGCGTGCCCGCCGCGACCGTGGTCGCGCCGCTGTAGCTGTTGGCGCCGGACAGCAGCGAAGTGCCGCCGCCCATCTGCAGCAGGTCGCCGCTGCCGCTGATCACGCCGGCCAACTGCAGCGTGTTCGAGCGGTTCAGCACCAGCATCGAATCGTTGCGGACGTTGCCCGCCACGCTGCCAGTGGTGCCGCCGTCGCCGAGGTGCAAGGCGCCGGCGACGATGGTCGTGCCGCCGCTGTAGCTGTTGTCGGCGGTGAAGGTCGTGCTGCCGGTGCCGCGCTGCATCACGCTGCCGCTGCCGCTGATCGTGCCGGCCAGGGTCAGGGCGTTCGACCGGTTGATGACCAGGGCCGCGTCGTTGACGATGGCGCCGACCACGCCGCCGCTGAAGCCGCCATTGCCGAGCTGCAGCGTGCCGGCCGCGATGGTGGTGCCGCCCAGGTAGCTGTTGTCGGCCGTGAAGGTGGTGACCCCGGCGCCGAGCTGCGTCACGCTGCCGCTGCCGCTGATCGGCGCCCCGAAGGTGACGGCGTCCGACCGGTGGATCACCAGCGCGCCGTTGTCGACGATCGGCCCGTCCACCTTGCCCGCCGTGCCGCCCGTGACACCCGTGCCCAGCTTCAAGGTGCCGGCGCTGATCGTGGTGGTGCCGGTGATGGCCTGGTCGCGGGTCAAGGTCAGGGTGCCGCTGCCGGTCTTCTCGATGCCGCCCGATCCGCTCAGCAGGCCGGTGTAGCTGGCGTCGATGGGCTGCGCGAAACGCACCAGGCCGTTGTCGGTGATCGCCAGGGGCGCGAAGGCGGCGGGGGTTTCGAGCGTGCCCGCTGCGTCGACCGTCATGGTGCCGGCATAGGCGCTCCCGTTCGAACCGAGCCCGAGCACCAGCGTGCCGCCGGCCACGCGGGTGCTGGTGATGCCCGAACCGGGCAGCGGGTTCTTGTAGGTCCAGGTGCCGCTGTCCTCCTTGACCAGGGTCTGGAAGTTGGAGAACGCCTTGTCGAAGGTGCCGACCCCGGTGCCGCCGAGGGCCAGCGTGTTGTTGCCGCTGCCGCCGTCGATGCTGCCGGTGATCTTCGAGCCGTCGTGGATGGTGAGCCGGTCGTCGCCGTCGGCGAAGGTCAGCGAGCCCAGCACCTGGCCCTTGTTGGTGAAGTCCAGGGCCATCGTGCCGGATGCACCCAGGATGTTGTCCGAGCCGCCGGTGAACGCGATGATGCCGGTGGCGCCATTGACGATGGTGTTGCGGCCGGTGGTCGCCTCGAACCAGAAGGCGCCGCCGCCGGCGCTCGAGCGGATCTCGCCGTTGTTGATGATCAGGTTGTCGCTGCCGACCGGATTGATCGCCTCGGCCGTGCCCGACGAACCGCTCGACAGCACCTTGGCGCCCTGCGCGATGGTCAGCGTGTTGTTCGAGCCCATCTCGATCGTGTTGGCACCCGTGCCATAGAAGCCGTTGGAACCGTTCAACGCCACGTTCTCGACCGTGGCTTTGTCGTGGATCACGATGCTGGAGTGGTCGCCGATGCTGATGGCGGTCTGGTTGCCGGTGCTGACCTGGGCGTCGGCGTTCACGATCACCGAGGTGTTGAGCGGCGTGCCGGGCCCCGCGCCCACCGTCGTGGCCTGCGTGCTGCTGGTGTCGCAGGTGATCACGTCGGCGCTGGTCGTGCAGGCCGCCGCCGCGGCCCCGGCGAAGCCCAGCAGGGCGGCGGCAATCCCGCCTGCCGCGACGCTGCGGGTCGCCGTCTTGCCGGCGCGCGGCGCCAGTTCGGAAGCCACGGCCCAGGCCTGAAGGGAGGAATTCCAGACGACACTGAAAACGCGGTTCATGCAGTTGCTCTTCCGAAAATGAGAGGCCCTGAGGCCAAAACTAATACTTACGACTGTAGTAGTTAGGTACTCTTTTTCGACGGAACAAGTTCACGAATTGCGCACAAATGGTGCACTTTTCGATTAACAACGCTATGATTCAGATAGCAGCGACCCCAGCAGTCACCGTGCCGATCGGCGATCTCGCACCCCATCGGGGCCGCGCCCGCGCGGGGCGCTCCGTTGTCACATGCCCGTGACAGCCGGCCGGCGCCCTACACTCGCACGATGGCTTTTAGACGACCCTCCCGCAACCCGCGCATGATCGAGCGCGGCGTGCTGTGCATCCTCATTGGCGCTGCGGTGCTGATCACACCCCACTTCCTGAGCTCGCCCGGCTGGCGCGAGACGGTGGGCGGGGCTTCCGTGGTGGGCTGGTTCGCGCTGGTGCTGGGCATCGCGCTGGTGGTCGTGGCCCTGGTGCAGCGGGCCCGGGGCCAGGACCGCTGAAAAAACGCCCGGCGCCGGCCTGGCTCTAGCGGGTGCGGCGCGCCCGCTTCACGAGTTCGACCCCGGCCAGCACGATGCTGCCGGCGACGATCCCGACCGCGGCGTTGGCGCCCATCGAGGCCAGGGCGCCCAGCAAACCGCCGAGGGGCGCCGCCCAGGCCTCGAGCGCATGGGCCAGCGCCGGCACGCCGTGCACCAGGATGCCGCCGCCGACCAGGAACATCGCCGCGGTGCCGGCGATCGAGAGCCCCTTCATGAGCCAGGGGGCCGCGGCCAGGATGGCGCGGCCGATGGCGCGCGAGCCCGCGCCCTGGCGCTGGCTCAGGTAGAGGCCGGCATCGTCGAGCTTGACGATGCCGGCGACCAGGCCGTAGACCCCGACGGTCATGATCAGGGCGATGCCCACCAGCACCGTGAGCTGGGTCAGGAAGGGCTGGCCCTGCACGGTCCCCAGCGTGATCGCGATGATCTCGGCCGACAGGATGAAATCGGTGCGCACCGCGCCCTTGACCTTCTGCTTCTCGACCGCGGCGATGTCGACGCGCTCGTCGGCCACGGCCTGCTCGTGCCGGGCCGTGTCCTGCGCGTGCTCTTCCTTGTGCAGGAACTTGTGGGCCAGCTTCTCGCAGCCCTCGAAGCACAGGAAGGCGCCGCCGACCATGAGCAGCGGCGTCACCAGCCACGGCAGCCAGCTGCCGATGGCCAGGGCCGCCGGCACCAGGATCGCCTTGTTGACGAAGGAGCCCTTGCAGACCGCCCACACCACCGGCAGTTCCCGGTTGGCCTTGACGCCCGACACCTGCTGCGCATTCAGCGCCAGGTCGTCGCCGAGCACGCCGGCGGTCTTCTTGGCCGCGACCTTGGTCAGGACCGAGACATCGTCGAGCACCGTCGCGATGTCGTCGAGCAGCAGCAGCAGGCTGGAGGCCATGGCGTGGCGTTCGGCTAGACGCTGCGCTTGAGGCGGATTTCCTCGATCTTCACGCTGCCGATGGCCGTGGTCTTGGCGGTCTTCATCTCGCGCTTGAAGCCGGCGAGTTCGTGGAAGCGCATCGCGCGGTCGTTGCGCAGCGGCACCCAGACCGTGACCACGGTGCAGCCCTCTTCCTCGAGGCCGTCGCGCGCGGCATCCCAGAGAGCGACGCCCACACCCTTGTCCCAGTGCGCGGGCAGGACATAGATGGCCCAGATCTCGCCGGTGGTCGACGGCGTCTTGGCATCGCGCGAACGGTCGAAGCCGACGAAGCCGACCACTTCGCCGTCGAGCACCGCGACCTGCACCTGCGGCTCGCTGAATTCGATGGCCTCGCGCCACTTGGCTTCGCGGCTGGCAGGCGCCAGCGTGCGCAATTCGTCCTCGGGCAGGATGCCTTCGTAGGCGGCCCGGGCGGCGGCGGCGTGGACTTCGGCGATGGCTTTGGCATCGCGCAGGGTGGCGGGGCGAACTTCGTAGTCGGACATGGATGCGGGAAACGGAACGGTAAAGCGGCCTATTGTCGCCGCCCCGCTAAACTGACCGTCGCATTCGCATTTATTCCGGAGAGAAAACCATGGCAAAGAGTCAGCAGCGCAGCAGCAAGGAAGCCAAGAAACCGAAGAAGGACACTTCGCCGCCGAAGCCGCCGGGCGCCGCCATCGAGCCGGTGCGCACCATCACCACCGCCGTGATTCCGCGCGGCAAGCTCAAGAACAAGTGAGCGACGCGCCCGATCCGGGCGCGGCCGCGCCGAAGCAGCCGCGCAACCCCCTGCACGGCCTCACGCTGGAAGCCATCGTGACCGCGCTGGCGGCGCACTACGGCTGGGCCGGCCTCGGCGAGCGCATTCCGCTGCGCTGCTTCACCAGCGACCCGAGCGTGGCCTCGAGCCTGAAGTTCCTGCGCAAGACGCCGTGGGCGCGCGAGAAAGTCGAGAGCCTGTACCTCTTCATGCTGCGCGACCAGCGCCGCCAGCAATCGGCGGCCCAGCCCCCCGAATGAAGGCCGAGATCCGGCCGGGCGGCTTCCGCTTCGACTGCGGCCCCGGCCAGACGCTGCTGCAGGCCGCCGATGCCGCCGGCATCGAGCTGCCGAGTTCGTGCCGCAACGGCACCTGCCGCACCTGCCTGTGCCGGCTGGCGAGCGGCCGGATCCGCTATCGCATCGAGTGGCCCGGCGTCAGCGTCGACGAGAAGGCCGAGGGCTGGATCCTGCCGTGCGTGGCCGAGCCGCTGGGCGACGTCGTGCTCGACGTGCCGTACGCGTTCTCCGCCGTCTAGGGCCTCGGGCGCACCAGGCGGTCGCGCTGCGCCAGCGACGGAAAGAGCCGGAACCAGGCCAGCGCCACCAGCACGGTGCCGACGCCGCCCGCCACCACCGAGCCCACGGGCCCCAGCAAGGCCGCCGTGGCGCCCGATTCGAATTCGCCGAGCTGGTTGCTGGCGCCGATGAAGATCGAGTTGACCGCGCTCACGCGGCCACGCATGGCATCGGGCGTCTCGAGCTGCACCAGGGTCTGCCGGATCACGACGTTGACCATGTCGGCGCCGCCCGAGACCGCCAGCGCGATCAGCGACACCGTGAAGCTGCGCGAGATGCCGAACACCACCATGCAGACGCCGAACAGCCCCACCGCCAGCAGCAGCGTGCGGCCCACCTGCCGCTCGACCGGCCGCCGCGTCAGCAGGATCGAGGTGGCCAGCGCGCCCACCGCCGGCGCCCCGCGCAGCAGCCCGAGGCCCCAGGGCCCGGTGTGAAGGATGTCCTTGGCATAGATCGGCAGCAGCGCCACCGCGCCGCCGAGCAGCACCGCGAAAAGGTCGAGCGAGACCGCCCCGAGCACCGGCTTGCGCTTCCAGATGAAGTCGACGCCGGCCAGCACCGTGCGCAGGGTGACGGGCTCGCGCGCCGGCGGCAGGTGCGCATAGCGCAGCCGCAGCACCAGGGCGGCGGCCAGCGCGAAGAAGGCCAGCGCGACCCCATAGACGACGGCCATGCCGGCCACGAACAGCAGCCCGCCCAGGGCCGGCCCGCCGATGATGGCGCCCTGCATGCCGGCCGAGCTGAAGGCCATCGCGCGCGGCAGCATCATCGGCGACACCAGCAGGGGCGTCAGCGCCTGCTGCGCCGGCATCTGGAAGGCGCGCACGGCGCCCAGCACCAGCGACAGGGCGAGCAGCAGGCCCCGGGTGTCGTGCCGGGCCTGCACCGCGAGCAGCAGCACCAGCGCCACCGCGCCCTGGACCCCGAAGCAGGCCGCCACGATGCGGCCGCGATGGTGCCGGTCGACCACGTGGCCGGCCAGCAGCGCCAGCAGCAGGGCCGGAACGAATTGGTAGAGGCCGACCAGCCCGAGATCCCAGGCACTGCCGGTGAGCTCGTACATGTGCCAGCCGATCGCCACCAGCAGCATCTGGCTGGCGGCCGTGCCGAACAGCCGCGCCGACCACAGCCGCATGAAGGGCCGCTCGCTCGTCAGGTCGGAAAAACGCGGGGCGCGGGCGGGTTCGGAGGCGGCAGACATCGGCGTCGAGGATAGCCGAGCCTAGACTCGGTCCCTTCATGACCGAACTGCAGCCGATCCACGAAGACCCGCACCTGCTGGTGCTCGACAAACCCGCCGGCCTGCTGTGCGTGCCCGGCCGCGGCGAGGACAAGCAGGACTGCCTCAGTGCCCGGGCCCAGCGCCAATGGCCCGATGCGCTCGTGGTCCACCGGCTCGACATGGCGACCAGCGGCCTGGTGCTGATGGCGCGCAGTGCCCAGATGCAGCGCCTGCTCGGCGATGCGTTCGCGGCCCGGCAGGTGCACAAGGGCTATGAGGCGATCGTCGACGGCCTGCTGCCGGTGTCGACGGACTGGTCGCTGATCGACGCGCCGCTGGCAGCCGACTGGCCGCGCCGGCCGCTGCAGAAGATCGATCCCGCCGGCAAGCCGAGCCAGACGCGCTGGCGCGTGAAGCGGCTGCTGCCCGCGCGCCATGCCAGCCACCTGTGGCTGGAGCCCCTGACCGGGCGCAGCCACCAGCTGCGCGTGCATTTGCTGTCGATCGGGCATCCGATCCTCGGCGACGCGCTCTACGGCAGCGAGGCGGTCCGCCAGCGTGCGCCCCGCCTGCTGCTGCACGCGGCCGCGCTCGCCCTCCTCCACCCGGCCGACGGCCGGGCGCTGCGCTTCGAAAGTCCGCTGCCGTTCGCCTGAGGGGCTTCAGTGGAGGTCGCCGCGGACCACCAGCACCGGGCACTTGGCGTCCTGCAGCACGCGCTGCGTGACGCTGCCCAGCAGGAGCTTCTCGATGCCGGTTCGCCCGTGCGAGCCCATGACGATCAGGTCGGCGCCGATCGCGATCGCGGTGTCGACGATGCCTTCGTGCACCACGTGGCCGTCGATCACGCGCTGGTCGCTGTGCAGGCCTTCGGCCGCCAGCGCCGCGACGCCGCGCGCCAGCGCCGCGTTGGCGCTGCTGGTGGCCGCCGCGAGGTATTCGTTCTGGCCCAGCGCATAGTCCGCGCCGACGCCGATGAAGGGGTAGTTGTCCACCACATGGATGAGCGTGATGCGACTGCCGAACGCCAGCGCCAGCCCGCTGGCCTTGCTGACCGCGAGCATCGAGGTGTCGGACCCGTCGATCGGGACCAGGATGTGATTGAACATGGCGGACCTCTTTGGTTCTCTACAGGGCTCGTTCGCGCGAACCGGGCCTCGAATTTACATCCAAGGCACGGCCATCGGTTGTAGGACGACTGCGGCGCGGGGAGGCCGGCGTCAATCGCCCTGGAAGCCGCCGCTGCGGCAGGTGACGACCAGCGTGTCGCGCCAGCCGGCCTCGCCCTCGATCAGGGGCTGGATCGGCGTCGACTCGTGGATCATGCGGGCATCGTCGAGCAGCAGCAGCGTCCACGGCTCGGTCAGCGTGAAGCGTTCGCCGCGGCGGCCGCTGGCTTCGAACACGCGGGTCTCGCCGCCCTTGATGTTGTGGCGTCCGACCAGCGCCACCGCCACCAGGTCGACGCCGTCGCGGTGGGCGCCCTCGGGCGTCGGGCGGCCGATGCCGTCGGCGGTATCGATGCGGAACTGGTGCGCCTCGACGTACCAGCGCTGCGCGCCGCGCACGCCGCTGGCCACCTCGCCGAGGCTGCGCATCAGCTGCTGCCAGGCCGGCTGCGCCACGGTCGCGGCCTCCATCGGCGCGAACCAGCGCTGCATGCCGCCGTGCAGCGCGTTGTATTCGACCGGCTGCCAGTGCGCGCGGTGCGGCGCCTGTTCGAGGGTCGCGCCATCGACCGTGAAGCAGGCATGGCGCCGCGTGCGATAGCGCCCGCCGTCCTTCAGGTAGTCGTCGGGCGGCAGATGGGACCAGTCGCCGTGCAGGGCTTCGAGCTGCGCCAGCGGCGTGCCCAGCCAGTCGGCCACCCCCTGCGGGCTCAGCACCGCATAGCCGTCCTGGCGCAGGGTGGGAACGAGGCGGTCGGGCGGTGTGAAGGGGGGACTGAACGCAAGGCTCACTCCGTCACCTTCACGTCCTTCCAGAAGGCGACGCGGTTCTTGACCATCTCGGCCTCGGGCTTCGGATCGGCGTAGTACCAGGCCGCGTCCGCATGCAGCTCGCCGTTGACCAGCAGCGAGAAATAGCTCGCCGTGCCCTTCCAGGCGCAGGTGGTCTTGTGATTGCTGAAGGTCACATGGTCGCGGTTGAGCGAATGCATGGGGAAATAGTGATTGCCTTCGACCAGCACCGTGTCGTCGCTCTGCGCCACGGTGACGCCGTTCCAAACTGCTTTCATCAGGTTCTCCGGTGCCCGCCACAACGGGGGCAGCGCCCTATTGTGCCGCGGGCGCCTCCAGCCAGTGGACGCTGAACAGGCGCTCGGGATCGGTCCACACCGCCGCCGGCCGGAAGCCGGCCTTGACGGCCAGCGCGCGCAGGCCCTCGACCGTGAACTTGTGCGAGTTCTCGGTGTGCAGCGTCTCGCCCTCGTCGAACTGGAATCGCTGGCCGTCGAGCGACACCGCCTGCGCCCGGCGGCTCACTAGGTGCATCTCGATGCGCCGCAGCGGCGAGTTGTAGAAGGCCGCATGCGTGAAGCCGTCGAGATCGAAGTCGCAGCCGAGCTCGGCGTTGGCGCGCCGCAGCAGGTTGAGGTTGAAGGCCGCCGTCACGCCCTGGGCGTCGTTGTAGGCGGCATGCAGCAGCGCCGGATCCTTGACCAGGTCGACGCCCAGCAGCAGGCCGCCGCCGCGCAGCAGCCGGTGCGCGAGCTGCAGGAAGGCCAGCGCCTCGTCGGGCGAGAAATTGCCCAGGGTCGAGCCCGGAAAGAATCCGACCCGCTGGCCGGCGCTCTGCCCGCGCCCCGGTGGCAACACCAGCGGCATGGTGTAGTCGGCCACCACCGGCTGCACTGCCAGCCGCGGATAGTCGGCGCGCAGCCGCGCGGCCGCGGCCTCGAGATGGGCGCCGGAGATGTCGATCGGCACGTAGCGCCGCGGCGACTCGAGCGCGTCGAGCAGCAGCCGCACCTTCGTGAGCGAACCGGCGCCGAACTCGATGATCTCGGCATCCGGTCCGATCTGGGCGGCGATCTCCGAGGCGCTCTCGGTGAGGATGCGCAGTTCGGTCCGCGTCGGGTAGTACTCCGGCAGCTCGCAGATGCGGTCGAACAGGGCCGAGCCCGCGACGTCGTAGAAGAACTTGGGCGAGATCCTGCGGGTGTCGAGGCTCAGGCCGGCGTACAGCTCGCGCGCGAAGTCGGACAGCGGCGCTGCGCGCTGTGCGGCGCGAAACGCATGGAGGTTGAAAGCGGGAGTGCCCATCAGAGGTCTTTCGCGAGCCGCAGCCCGGAGAACTGCCAGCGTGCGGCCGGCGGGAAGAAGTTCCGGTAGCTGGCCCGCGTGTGCCCCGGCGGCGTTGCGATGCTGCCGCCGCGAAGCACCAGCTGGCCGACCATGAACTTGCCGTTGTATTCGGCCGCGACGCCGGCCAGCGGCCGGAACCCCGGGTAGGGATCGTAGGAAGAGCGGGTCCACTGCCAGACCTGGCCGCTCATCTGGCTGATGCCGGGCGCGTCGTGCGCGGCCTCCCATTCGAACTCGGTCGGCAGCCGCGCGCCGGCCCATTCGGCGTAGGCCGCGGCCTCGAAGAAACTCAGCTGCGCCACCGGCGCCTCGGGCTCGAGCGGCCGCACCCCGTGCAGTCCGAACACCTGCCAGCCGCCCGGCACGCCTTCGTGCGCCAGCCGCGGGTCGTCGGCCGCCAGCCAGTAGGCCGGTGCGCGCCAACCCTGCGCCTGCACCGCGGCCCAGCCGTCGGACAGCCAGAGCTCGGGACGCTGGTAGCCGCCGTCGGCGATGAACTGGACGAAGTCGCCGCAATTCACCAGCCGGTCGGCGATCGCATGCGGGCGCAGCAGCACGGGGTGGCGCGGCAGCTCGTTGTCGAAGGCGAATCCGGCCTGGGCGTGGCCGACTTCGGCGACGCCGCCCGGGTGCGGCAGCCAGTGCAGCGGCGGCGTGGCCGATGCCAGCCGCAGCCCCGGTCCGCCCGGTGGTCGGTAGGCCGGCAGCAGCGGGTTGCACCACAGCGCATGCAGGATGTCGGTGACGATCAGTTCCTGGTGCTGCTGCTCGTGGTGCAGCCCGAGCGTGAGGATCGGCTCGATGGTGGCCCAGACGGCTTCCCCGGCGCCCCCCAGCAGGTCCAGCACCGCGCGGTCGACATGGCGCCGGTATTGATGCACCTCGTCGAGCGAGGGCCGCGTCAGGAGGCCGCGCTGGGGCCGTGGGTGGCGCGGCCCGAGCGCCTCGTAGTAGGAATTGAAGAGATAGTGGAAGCGCGCATCGAACGCCCGGTAGCCGCTCGCGTGCGGCTGCAGCAGCACGGTCTCGAAGAACCAGGTGGTGTGTGCCAGGTGCCACTTGGTCGGGCTGGCGTCGGGCATCGACTGGATGCACTGGTCCTCGGCCGACAGGGGCGCGGCCAGTTCGAGGCTGTGCGCGCGCACGGCCTGGAAAAGTTCGCGCAACGCCTCTGCCGCCGGCAGCTTCGGCCGGATCAGGTTCATGGACTCTCCAGTTTGAATTGAGTGTTCTATCCGATGCAGGCGGGGCGCCGCCGTAGGACAAGGTCGCACCCGCGCGCCGACCGGAACGCGCCACTTTGGCACAACTCGCTCCGGCCTGCCAGCCGCGGCCCCCGGGCGCCGGCCTGCGTATCATCCGCCGGATGAGCACCCCCCCGCCGACGGCCCCGGCTTCCGGCCGCCCCCATGTCCTCATCGTCGGCTGCGGCTTCGGCGGCCTGGAGGCGGCACGCAAGCTGCAGAAGGCCGACGTGGACATCACGATCGTCGACAAGACCAACCACCATCTGTTCCAGCCGCTGCTCTACCAGGTGGCCACCGCGGGCCTCGCCGCGCCATCCATCGCGGCGCCGATCCGGGTGCTGTTCCGCGGCCAGCCCAACGTGACGACGCTGCTCGGCGAGGTGACGCAGATCGATCCCGCGGCCCGCACGGTGCAGCTGGCCGACGGCAGCCAGCTCGGCTGGGACCACCTGATCGTCGCCGCCGGCTCCACCCACAGCTATTTCGGCAACGACGCCTGGGAGCCGATGGCACCGGGACTCAAGACCCTGGCCGACGCCTTCGAGATCCGCCGCCGCGTGCTGGTGAGCTTCGAAGCGGCCGAGGTGGAGACCGACCCGGTGCGGCGGCGCGCGCTGCTGACCTTCGCGGTCATCGGCGCCGGCCCGACCGGCGTCGAGATGGCCGGCACGCTGGCCGAGATCGCGCGCCACACGCTCGAAGGCGAGTTCCGCCACATCGACCCGAGCAGCGCCGAGGTGCTGCTGATCGAAGGTGGCGCCCGGGTGCTGCAGGCGATGCCCGAGGCGCTGAGCCAGCGCGCGCTGGAGCAGTTGCAGAAGCTCGGCGTCCAGGTCCGCCTCAACGCCCGCGTCACCTCGATCGACGGCACCGGGCTGCAGATCGCCTCCCCGTTCAGCGATGGCGGCGCCGGCCTCGGCAGCCACCGCATCGACTGCGGCTGCGTGATCTGGGCCGCCGGCGTCGCCGCCTCGCCGCTCGGCCGCATGCTGGCCGCGGCCACCGGCGCCGAGACCGACCGCGCCGGCCGGGTCCAGGTCCTGCCCGACCTGAGCCTGCCGGGCCGCCCGGACATCAGCGTGGTCGGCGACCTGGCCGCCGCGATGAGCCATGCGCCCGGCAAGGAACCGACGCCGGTCCCGGGCGTCTCGCCCGGTGCCAAGCAGATGGGCCGCGCCGCGGCCTCGAACATCCTGCGCCGGATCGCGGGCCAGCCCACCGAACCCTTCCGCTACAGCGACTACGGCAACCTCGCCACCATCGGCCGCAATTCGGCCGTGGTCGACCTCGGCAGCCCGTTCGGGCCGCTGCGCTTTTCGGGCAAGCTGGCGTGGCTGTTCTGGCTGTTCGCCCACATCTACTTCCTGATCGGTTTCCGCAACCGCTTCGTGGTGCTGATGGACTGGGCCAGCGCCTACTGGAGCTTCCAGCGTTATGCGCGGGTGGTGGCGGACGTCCGCGCCAAGGGGAAAGACTGATGGCTCGCATCGAACAGAAACTGCAGGAGCTCGGCCTGTCGCTGCCGCCGCCCGCCCGGCTGCCGCCCGGGGTCGTGCTGCCCTTTCCGTGGGTCCGGCTGGTCGGCCGGCGGGCGCTCGTTTCTGGCCACGGCCCGACCGCGAGCGACGGCGGACTCGCCCTGCCCCTCGGCAAGGTCGGGCGCGAACTCAGCGTCGAGCAGGGCTATGAAGCGGCGCGCCTGACAGCGCTCGGCATCCTCGCCAGCCTGCAGCGCGCCCTCGGCGACCTGGACCGCGTCAGCGCCTGGGTGCGGGTGTTCGGCATGGTCAACGCCGCCGCCGGCTTCAACCGCATGCCGGCCGTGATCAACGGCTTCTCGGACCTGATCCTCGACCTCTACGGCCCCGAGGTCGGGGCCCACGCCCGCAGCGCGGTCGGGCTGGCCGAACTGCCCTTCGACATCCCGGTCGAGATCGAGGCCGAAGTCGAGTTCGACGGCGGCAGCTGATCGGCGTCCGTCAGCGTCTTCAGGAACGCGACCACGTCGCGGATCTCCGCTTCGCTCAAGGCCGGCCGGTCGCCGCGATGCTGGCCGAAGGGCGGCTCGGCGTTGATGTTCCCGCGGTAGCGCGCGGGCAGGTCGTCGAACAGCACCGTCCGGCCCCTGGCGTCGCGCGCGTACCAGCGCCCCGGGGCGCTGTCGCGCTGCGCATAGAAGCGCACCGCCTCTTCGAGCGAATGGAACACGCCGTTGTGGAAGAACGCCTGGCGCACCGCGACGTTGCGCAGGCTCGGCGTGCGGAACAGGCCGCAATATTCGGGGTGGTCCTGCAGGTCGGTGCGGATCGGCCCGCACAGGCCGAGGTCGTGGAAGACCGGATCGGCATTGGCCGCCAGCCCGCGGTGGCGCGGTCGCCAGGCTCAAGGCCAGCCCGCAATGGGGCCACATGCTGGTCGTCGTCACCTACGACGAGAACGGCGGCTTCTACGACCACGCCGCGGTGCCCAAGGGCGATCGCTGGGGCCCGGGGACGCGCATCCCGGCGCTGATCGTCTCGCCCTTCTCGAAGAAGGGCTACGTCGACAAGACCCCGTACGACACCGCCTCGACCCTGCGCTTCATCACCCACCGCTGGTCGCTGCCGCCGCTGCCGGGCCTGCTCGAGCGCGATGCGGCGCTGGTGAAGAACGGCGCCCATCCGATGGGCGACCTGACGGCCGCGCTGGACTTCGGCGGCAAGTCCTGAGGCGCATGGGCCGGCGGCGCTGCGCGCCCCGGCCCGCGGCGGCAGGCAGCGCCGGGCTCAGGCGCTGCCGCTCTCGGCTTCCTGCAGCAGCCGCCACATCACCTTGCCGCTGCCGCTCTTGGGCAGCGCGTCGACGAACTGCACCGCGCGCGGGATCTTGTACACCGCCATGTTCTCGCGGCACCAGTCGATGATCTGCTGCTCGGTCGTGTCCTTGTGGGTCGGGCGCAGCACCACCACCGCCTTGACCGACTCGCCGCGGTAGGCATCCTTGGTGCCGATCACGCAGGCTTCCTGGATGGCCGGGTGGCGGAACATCAGCAGCTCGACTTCGGCCGGCCAGACCTTGAAGCCGCTGGCGTTGATCATTCGCTTGAGGCGGTCGGTGATGAAGAAGTAGCCGTCCTCGTCCATGCGCCCCATGTCGCCCGAGCGGAAGAAGCGCTGGCCCTCGAACTCGATGAAGGCCGCGGCCGTGGCGTCGGGCCGCTTCCAGTAGCCCTCGAACACGCCCGGGCCGCGCATGATGATCTCGCCCGATTCGCCGACCGGCATCTCGACCAGGGTGTCGGGGTCGACGACCCGCGCGTCGGTGCCCATGTAGGGGATGCCCAGGCACTGCTGCTTCGGGTTCTCGAACGGGTTGGCATGCGAGGGCGCGGCGGTCTCGGTGAGGCCGTAGCCTTCCTGGTACTTGAGGCCGAACTGCTCGAACAGGCGCTGGGCCACGGCCTGCGGCATGGCGGCGCCGCCGCCGCCGATGTAGACCATGCTGCTCAGGTCGTAGCTGGCGAAATTCGGGCTGGCCATCAGGTCGATGACCATGGTCGGGATGTTGGTCCAGCTCGTGACCTTGCGGCGCGAGATCAGGCGGCCGGCGACGTCGCGGTCCCAACGCGGCATGATGACCAGCGTGCCGCCGATCAGCACCGTCGTGTGCATCATGCTGACCACGCCGGTGATGTGGAACATCGGCACCACGGCCAGCACCACCATCTCGGGCGATCCCAGGCCCCAGATCTGGCCGGCGCAGGCGTTGTGCATCAGGCTCGAATGGTGGTGGACGCAGCCCTTGGGCAGGCCGGTGGTGCCGCTGGTGTAGGGCAGCAGCGCCATGTCGTCGGCACCCACCACGTGCTCGGGCGGCGCATGGCCGGCGGCGAGCGCCTCGGTCCAATGCATCACGGCGCCGCCTTCGAGCGCCGGCAGCGGATGCTGCGTCAGCAGCCAGTCGCGCCAGGCCGGTGCCGGGGCCTCGTCGCCGGTCACTTCGGGGTCGAAGGTGTCGGTGAACTGGGTGACGATCATGTGCGCCAGCCGGTCCTTGGCGTCGAGCGCATTGCTGGCCTTGGCCAGCTCGGGTGCCAGGTCGCCGGTGGTGATGGCGAACTTGGCGTCCGGGTCGGTGATGTAGTGCTTGAGCTCCTCGGCCCGGTTCATCGGGTTGACCGGCACCACCACCGCATTGGCCCGCAGGATCGCGAAATGCGCGATCACCAGCTGCGGACAGTTCTGCATGTCCAGAATGACGCGGTCGCCGCGCCGCACGCCCAGCGCATGCAGGGTGCCGGCCAGCCGCTCGGCCTGGGCCGCGAACTCGGCATAGCTGATCTCGCTGCCGAAAAAGACCAGCGCGGGCTTGCGCGGATAGCGCGCGGCGTTGACCGCCAGGTTGTGCCAGAGCGAGGTCGCGGGCACGGTGATCGAATGGGGCAGGCGCTGGGGCCAGAACTTGTAGTGCGGTCGATCCATACAGTCTCCAGAGAGCGTGAGAGCCTACGATGCCCGGCCGCGCCGCCGCATCGGGGAAGCCCCGACAGACGTCACCTGGGCGACTCCCTCGCCCGCCAGGGAAAATCGTGGCTACCTCCATCGACCGACAGACGCGGCGCCCGATCTGCCGTAAAAGAGCAGCCTCTCAACCCATTCCACGAGGAGTTTCCATGGCTGCAGACAAGCACGCGAGCGTTCACTGGGAAGGCGCCGGCAAGACCGGCAAAGGCCTGATCAGCACCGAGACCGGTGCGCTCAAGGACTACCCCTACGGCTTCGCCAGCCGCTTCGAGGACGACAAGCGCGGCACCAACCCCGAAGAGATCCTGGGCGCGGCGCACGCCGGCTGCCTGACGATGGCCTTCGCCTTCGCGCTCGAGGGCGCCGGGCTCACGGCCACCTCGATCGACACCAAGGCGGCGGTGCGGCTGGCCAAGGACGGTCCGGGCTTCAAGATCGATCGCATCCAGCTCGAACTCGAAGCCGTGGTGCCGGGCATCGACGAGGCCAAGTTCCAGGAACTGGCGGCCGGCGCCAAGGCCGGCTGCCCGTTGTCGAAGGCGCTGGCCAGCGTGCCGGAGATCACCCTGAAGGCGACGCTCAAGTCCTGAGGTCGACGCCCGCTGCGGGCCGCTGTTTATGATCGCCTCACAACGAGGAGACACGCATGAACATGGCCCGCAAAGGCATCGCCGCACTGCTGTGGCTGACGGTTTCGACGGCCGCCCTGGCCGCCTTCCCCGACAAGCCGATCAAGATCGTCATCGGCTTCCCGGCCGGCGGCCCGCTCGACCAGCACGCTCGCCTGCTCACCGACAAGCTGCAAGCCGTGCTGGGCCAACCCCTGATCGTCGACTACAAGCCCGGCGCCGGCGGCTCGGTCGGCGCCGAGGCGGTCGCCAAGAGCGCGCCCGACGGCTACACCCTGATGCTCGCCAACACCGGCGTCGCGGTGATCAACGGCGCCCTCTACGCCAAGCTGCCGTACGACACGCTGCGCGACTTCACGCCGATCGCGCGCACCGCGATGCAGCCGCTCGCGCTGCTGGTGACGCCCAAGCTGCCGGTCCAGAACCTGCGCCAGTTCGTCGACTACGCCCGCGCCCGGCCCGGCCAGCTCAACTACGGCTCGGCCGGCAACGGCGGCATCAGCCACCTGGTGCCCGAGATGTTCAAGAGCGCGACCGGCATCTTCATGGTCCATATCCCCTACCGCGGCAGTGCGCCCGCCTTCACCGACCTGATGGGCGGGCAGGTGCAGTTCATGGCCGAGTCGATCCCGCAGGCGGCCAACTACCACAGACAGGGCAAGGTGCGCGCGCTGGCCGTCACCAGCGCCGCCCGCAATCCGGCCCTGCCCGAGGTGCCGACCGTGATCGAGGCCGGCATCAAGGGCTTCGAGGTGGTCGGCTTCTATGGCTTCCTGGCGCCCGCGGGCACGCCCAAGGACGTCGTCGCCCGGCTCAGCGACGCCTTCAGGCAGGTGCTGACCAGCCCCGAGGTGCGCGAGCGCATGGTAAGCCAGGGCGCCGATCCGGCCTTCCTGGGCAGCGAGGACTTCGCCAGGTTCCTGGCCGCGGAAACCCCGCGCTGGGACAAGGCGGTGAAGGCGTCGGGCGCGAAGATGGATTGACGCCGGGCCGGGGCGGAGGCGGCTGCCTACAACTTTCGGACGCTTCAAACGCCCCAGTCATGTAGTCACAATGCCTTACATGGATCATCTTTGCTTTTCTCGCCGCCCCGACCCCGCACCCGACGGCCTGTTCGGCGGCCGGCGCCCCCGGCTGGCGCCCGAGAAGCCGGATCGGCCGCGCGCCGCGGACAGTCCGCCCCAGCCGCTGACCCCGGCCGAGCTGGCCCAGGTGGCCCGGGCGTGGCGGCGGCGGGCCGACGGGTCGTCGATCCTGGTCGCCCAGGCGCTGGAAACCCTGGCCGCCCGGCGCGCGCCACCGCCGGTGGAAACGCTGTTCGCCGCCCCGCCCCCGAAATCCGTCGTCCGGCGCATTTCGGAGTTCATGGGCTTGTAGTGAGGGTCAGGTAACAGTCAGCGACTGTCGAATTTTTCACACCCAAAAGCGCCCAACAGCGCGAAAATCGGGGTGTTAGTCATTGCTGCAAGTGCAATCAAGGTTAGGCCCGCCTCGTGCGGGCCTTTTTTTCGTCCCCCGCGCATGCACCAGCTTCTTGCATACAAGCAGGCATGAAAGCTGCTGATGGGCAGGCATGTCCATCAGCGCTCCCGACATCAGTGCACGCATCATCGAAGCGGTGATGGCGCAGAAGCTCGCACCCGGCGCCCGCCTCGGCGAGCAGCAGCTCGCGATGCTGTTCGACTGCAGCCGCACCATCGTGCGCGAGGCGCTGACCCGGCTGGCGGCACGCGGCATCGTGACCGTGAGCGCGCGCCGCGGCTGGTTCGTGATCGAACCGTCGCAGGACGAGGCGCGCGAGGCCTTCGAGGCGCGGCGCGTGATCGAGTCCGGCCTGATCCGCAGCGCCGGCGCCATCGACCGCGACGCGCTGCGCGCGCTCAAGGCGCATCTCAAGCGCGAGAAGGCGGCCCTGAAGGACAGCGACATCGGCCAGCGCAGCTACCTGCTGGGCGACTTCCACGTCTGCCTGGCCGAATGCCTGGGCAACTCGCTGCTGGCCGACACGCTGCGCGACTTCACGGCCCGCACCACGCTGATCGCGATGCGCTACCAGTCCTCGCACGACGCCGCGCAGTCCTGCGATGACCATGTGCGCATCGTCGCTGCGCTCGAGCGCGGCGACAGCGCCGCCGCCGAGGCGCTGATGAGCGAACACATCGGCAGCGTGCAGTCCGCCCTGCGCGTGCCGACACCGACCGACCCGCTGGCCCAGCTGCGCGACGCGCTGGCACCGATGCAGGGCACCGCTGCCGACGCCCGCGGCGAGGCACAGCTCTTGCGTACCACCCCCGCCAGGCGGGGACGCAAGGCGGCCGCAGCCGAACCTTCACCCGACGATTCATCGACCTACCTAGGAGCCCTGTCATGAAGCCATCCAAGCGCAGCTTCGCGCTCGCACTCGCCGCCGTCACCTTGTTCGCCACCGGCCTCGCGCAGGCCCAGAGCGCACTCGACAACGTGATAAAGGCCAAGCTCATCAAGATCGCCGTGCCGACCGACTACCCGCCCTACGGCTCGGTCGACAAGACCATGACGCCGCAGGGCCTGGACGTCGAGATGGCGCAGCTGATCGCGGGCAAGCTGGGCGTCAAGGTCGAACTGGTGCCCGTGACCAGCGCCAACCGCATCCCCTACCTGCAGACGCGCAAGGCCGACCTGGTGATCTCCACGCTGGGCAAGAATGCCGAGCGCGAAAAGGTGATCGACTTCTCGTCGGCCTACGCGCCCTTCTTCCAGGCGGTCTACGCCGGCAAGAACCTCAACATCAAGAGCTTCGCCGACATGGGCGGCAAGACCGTCGCCGTGACCCGCGGCGCGATGGAAGACCAGGAGCTCGCCAAGGTCGCGCCGGCCAGCCTCGCATACAAGCGCTTCGAGGACAACAACGCCACCATCGCCGCCTTCGTGGCCGGCCAGACCCAGACCCTGGCCACCAGCGCCGCGGTCGCCGGCGACATGATGCAGAAGAACCCGCAGCTCGGCGCCGAGTACAAGCTGCTGCTCAAGGACAGCCCCTGCTTCATCGGCATCGCCAAGGGCGAGGAGCCGCTGAAGGCCAAGGTCAACGAGATCATCGCCAACGCCAAGAAGGACGGCACCCTCGACGCCATGGCGAAGAAGTGGCTCGGCCGCGCCGCCGGCGACCTGCCGGTCTGATCGGCCACCCGCCATGGGCATCGACTTCGACTTCGGCGCCGTCCTCGGCCAATGGCCCCTGCTCGTGCGGGGCGTGGTCTGGACGCTGGGGCTCACGGCCATCGCGACCGTGATCGGCATGGGGGTCGGCGTCGCCTGCGCCTGGTCGCGCGCCAGCGGCCCGACGTGGCTGCGCTGGGTGGTCGGCAGCTACGTCGAGCTGATCCGCAACACGCCGTTCATCGTGCAGCTGTTCTTCATCTTCTTCGGCCTGCCCGCCGCCGGCTTCAAGCTGTCGCCCGAAGTGGCGTCGGTGATCGCGATGGTGCTGAACCTCGGCGCCTATGCAACGGAGATCATCCGCGCCGGCATCGAAGCCACGCCGCGCGGCCAGATCGAGGCCGCCGTGAGCCTGGCGCTCAACAAGCTGCAGGTGTTCCTGCGCGTGGTGCTGCCGCCGGCGATGAAGAAGGTCTGGCCGGCGATGGTGAGCCAGATCATCATCGTGATGCTGGGCTCGGCGGTGTGCAGCCAGATCTCGACCGAGGAGCTGAGCTACGCGGCCAACCTGATCCAGAGCCGCAACTTCCGCGCCTTCGAGGCCTTCATCATCGCCACCGTGATCTACCTCGCGTTGTCGGTCGCCGCCCGCCGCCTGCTCAACTGGGCCGGCCCCAAGTACTTCTTCGGCAGGTGAAACGCCCATGACCGATTTCTCCCTCTGGGACATCCTGCGCAACCTGCTGCTGGCGCTGCGCTGGACGGTGGTGCTGTCGCTGATCGCCTTCGTCGGCGGCGGCGTGGTCGGCGGCCTGCTGCTGTTCGCGCGGCTGTCCGGGGGTCCGGTCGTCGACCGGCTCATCGGCCTCTACGTGCAGGTGTTCCAGGGCACGCCGCTGCTGATGCAGCTGTTCCTGGCCTACTTCGGCATCGCCCTGTTCGGCATCGACGTCTCGGCCTGGACCGCGGCCTCGGTCGCGCTCACGCTCTACACCAGTGCCTTCCTGACCGAGATCTGGCGCGGCTGCGTGGCCTCCATCCCGAAGGGCCAGTGGGAGGCCTCGGGCAGCCTGGCGCTCGGCTTCGGCGAGCAGATGCGCCACGTGATCCTGCCGCAGGCCACGCGCATCGCGGTCGCGCCCACGGTCGGCTTCCTGGTGCAGGTGATCAAAGGCACCGCGCTGGCCTCGGTGATCGGCTTCATCGAGCTCACCAAGGCCGGCAGCATGATCTCGAACGCCACCTTCAAGCCCTTCGTGGTGTTCAGCTGCGTCGCCCTGCTTTATTTCGTGCTGTGCTTTCCCGTGAGCCTGTACGCCAAGAACCTCGAGAGGAAAATCAATGTCGCTCGTCGCTGAAGCCCCCGCATCCGAAGCCGCTGCCGCCGCGCGGGTCTCCGCCGCGCCGATCGTGCGCGTCACGGCGCTGCGCAAGTCCTACGGCAGCAACGAAGTGCTCAAGGGCATCGACCTGGAAGTCCGGCGCGGCGAGGTGATCGCGATCATCGGCAAGAGCGGCTCCGGCAAGAGCACGCTCCTGCGCTGCATCAACGGCCTCGAGGTGTTCCAGGAAGGCTCGCTCACGGTCGACGGCAAGCCGCTGCTGCACGAGAGCGCGATGGCGATGCGCGAGCTGCGCCAGCGCGTCGGCATGATCTTCCAGAGCTTCAACCTGTTCCCGCACCTGACGGTCGGCAAGAACGTGATGCTGGCGCCGACCCTGGTCAAGAAGCGCAGCGCCATCGAGGCCGCCTCGCAGGCGCGCAAGCTGCTCGCGCGGGTCGGCCTGGCCGAGAAATTCGACGCCATGCCCGACCAGCTCTCGGGCGGCCAGCAGCAGCGCGTGGCGATCGCCCGCGCGCTGGCGATGGAGCCCGCGGTGCTGCTGTGCGACGAGATCACCTCGGCGCTCGACCCCGAGCTGGTGGGCGAGGTGCTGCGGGTGGTGGAGTCGCTGGCGGTCGAGGGCATGACCCTGCTGATGGTGACGCACGAGATGAGCTTCGCGCGCAAGGTCAGCGACCGCGTGATCTTCATGCACCAGGGCCGGGTGCACGAGATGGGGCCGCCGGCGGCGCTGTTCGGCAGCCCGAAGACGCCGGAGCTGCAACAGTTTCTTTCATCGTTGCACGATTGATCGAGGGGCGCGGCCGGGAACCCCCGGCCTGTGGCAAGCTCGGAACGGTATGCCACACCATTCCCGTCGACAGCTGCTGCGCGCCCTGTGGGGCGCCACCGCCCTGGCCGCGCCGCTGGCCGCGCTGGCCGGCTTCAACTTCTTCACCAGCGAATACACCGCCAGCCGCGAGGAGCTGCAGGCGCAGGTCGCCAAGCGCTTCCCGGTGCAGCAGCGCTACGCCGAGATCTTCACGGTCGCCCTGCGCGATCCCCAGCTGAGCCTCGACGCCCGCAACAACCGGGCGGCGATCACCGCGGTGCTCTCGATCGCCAGCCCGCTGCTGCGGCCCTCGCAGGTGGAGGGCATCGTGACGGTGAGCAGCGCGCTCAAGTACGACGCCGCGGCGCGTGCGGTCCGGCTCGACCGGCCACAGGCCGACCGGATCGAGCTCCAGGGCCTGGGCGGCCGCGACGCCGAGCGGCTGCAGCAGATCGGCGCCGTGGTCGCGCAGGAGCTGCTGCGCGACCAGCCGCTGCGCACCTTCAAGCCGGAGGAACTCACGGTCGGCCGCAAGACCTACGAGATCGGCGACATCACCGTTCAGGACGACGGCATCACCGTCGCGCTGAAATGAGCCGCCCGGCCCTTTGGCTCGCCTCGGCCGTGCTGCTGGCCGGCTGTGCGGCCCCGGGCCCGAAGACCCCGCCTGCCGTCGACCTGCAGGCCCATCGCGGCGGGCGCGCCCTGGCGCCCGAGAACACGCTCAGCGCCTTCACCCATGCGATCGCCATCGGCGTCACCACGCTCGAGCTCGACATCGGCCTCACGGCCGACGACGTGGTCGTGATCTCGCACGACACGGTGCTCAACCCGGACCACACGCGCGACGCCCGGGGCAACTTCCTGATCGCCAAGGGCCCTCCGATCCGCTCGCTGTCGCTGGCGCAGCTGCAGACCTACGATGTCGGCCGGATCGATCCCGCGAGCAGCTACGGCAAGCCCTTCCCCAAGCAGCTGTGGCACGACGGCGAGCGCATTCCGACGCTCGCGGCGCTGTTCGCGCGGGCCAACGACATCGGCGCGACCGAGGTCCGCTTCAATATCGAGACCAAGCTGGACCCCGGCCGGCCGGATGAAACGGCATCGCCCGAGCAGATGGTGCGCGCGCTGCTGGCCGAGATCGACAAGGCCGGCATGGCCCGACGCGTGACGGTGCAGAGCTTCGACTGGCGCACGCTGGCGCTGGTCGGCCAATCGGCGCCGCAGCTGCCGCGCGCCTACCTCACGAGCAGCCGCACGCTGCAGGACAGCCGCTGGACCGCGGGCCTGAAGCTCGCGGATTTCGGCAGCGCGCCGCGGCTCGTGAAGGCGGCCGCAGGCGACGGCCCGGCGCCGGTGACCTGGTCGCCGGCCCACAACGACCTGAGCCCGGCCCTGGTGCAGGAGGCGCATGCGCTCGGCCTGGCCGTGCTGCCCTGGACCGTCAACCAGCGCGCCGACATGGCGCGGCTGCTGGATTGGGGCGTGGACGGCATCATCACGGACGACCCGGCGATCCTGCGCGACCTGCTCGCCGAGCGGGGTGTCGCCCTGCCCGTCGCGCGCCGGCGCTGAAGCGCGCCCGATAATCGCCGCCGATGCCTGAACACGCCTCCTCCCCTTCCGCCCGCGCCGGCGCCATCACCGATGTCGCGGGCATCGAAGTCGGCCACTACAGCGACCCCCGCCGACCCACCGGCTGCACCGTGATCATCGTGCGCGACGGCGCGGTGGCCGGCGTCGACGTGCGCGGCGCCGCGCCCGGCACCCGCGAGACCGACCTGCTGGCGCCGGGCAACCTGGTGCAGCAGGTCCACGCCGTGATGCTCGCCGGCGGCAGCGCCTGGGGCCTGGCCGCCGCCGACGGCGCGATGCGCTGGCTCGAGGAGCGCGGCGTCGGTTTCGACGTCCGTTTCGGCACCCTGCCGATCATTCCGGCGGCCGTGCTGTTCGACCTGCCGGTCGGCGACGCCCGCATCCGGCCCGATGCCGATGCAGGCTATGCGGCCTGCGAAGCCGCATCGCAGGCGGCACCGGCCGAAGGCAATGTCGGCGCCGGCAGCGGCGCATTGGTGGGCAAGCTGTTCGGCATCGATCGGGCCATGAAGGGCGGTATCGGCACGGCGTCGATCACGGTCAAGGGTGTGACCGTCGGCGCGCTGATCGCCTGCAATGCGCTCGGCGACGTGATCGATCCCGATACCGCACAGGTCGTGGCGGGGGCGCGCACCGAAGACGGCCGCGCCCTGCTCGACACCCGCCGCGCGCTGCTGCGCGGCGAGCTGCCGAAACCGCTGCTGGCCGGCACCAACACCACCCTCGGCGTGGTCGCGACCGACGCCGTGCTGACCAAGGTGCAGGCCAACCGCCTGGCCAGCGTGGCCCACGACGGCCTGGCGCGCGCGATCAACCCGGTGCACACGATGAGCGACGGCGACACCCTCTTCGCGCTCGCCACCGGCCACGTGCCGCTCGACGGCGACGCCCCCGGCATGACGGTGCTCGGCACCATGGCCGCCGAGGTGGTGGCGCTGGCGACCGTGCGCGCGGTGCGCGCGGCGCGCGCGGTGCGCATCGGCGACAGCTACTTCCCGGCCGCCGCCGACCTGGGCTGAGCACGGCGGGCGCGGACACCCGACACGCGCTTTGTAACCAGCCGGGGGCGGAAAGCACAGAAAATGCGCTGCCGCGACCGCGGTGTCCCCGAGCCTCGTTCCAACTTTCCGCATGCCCCAAGCCATCCGCCTGTTCCTGCTGTCGATCCGCGACCTGATCGCTTCCGCCGGGCCCGTCATCTTCCTCGTCATCGCACTGCTGGTCGCCGCCTACTGGTGGCTGCAGCCGCAGCCGCCCAAGCGCGTGACGCTGGCCACCGGGCCGGCCGGCAGCGCCTATGCCGAGTTCGGCAAGCGCTACGCCGCGGCGCTCAAGGCCAACGGCATCGAGGTCGAACTCAAGCCCACCGATGGCTCGCTCGACAACCTGCAGCTGCTGCGCAGCGGGGGGGCCGACGTGGCCTTCGTGCGCGGCGGCAGCGCCGACCCGGTGAAGGACGAGCAAGCCGGCCTGACCTCGCTGGGCAGCCTGTTCTTCGAGCCCTTGTGGTTCTTCTACCGGACCGATGCGGCGAAGCGGGTCGACCGCAAGGCCGGCACCCTGACCTCGCTGACGCAGCTCAAGGACCTGCGCATCAATGTCGACAAGCCGGGCAGCGGCGTGCCCGACATCATGGAGCGGATGTTCCACGCCAACCACATGGACCCGGCCACGCTGAACCTGTCGAACCTCGAACAGTCGCCCGCGACCGAGGCCCTGGAGGCCGGGCTGATCGACGTGATCGTGCTGGCCTCGGCCCCGCAATCGCCGCTGGTGCAGCGGCTGCTGCGCGCGCCCGACATCCAGTTGATGGACTTCCAGCAGAGCGACGCCTATTCGCGGCGTTTCGCCTTCCTGCAGCCGGTGGACCTGCCGCGCGGCGTGGTCGACCTGGCGGCCGACCTGCCGTCGCACGACGTGTCGCTGCTGGCCGCCACCACCTCGCTGCTCTCGCGCGAGGAGACCCATCCCGCGCTGCGCCAGCTGTTCGCGCAGACCGCGCAGAGCCTGCATGGCGGCGCCGGCTGGTTCAACCGCGCGCGCGACTTCCCGAACACGCGCACCAGCGAGCTGCCGGTCAGCCCCGAAGGCGACCGCGCCATCAACGGCACGCCGCCGTTCTGGCAGCGCTACCTGCCGTTCTGGGCCAGCAACCTGGTCGAACGGATGTGGCTGGTGCTGGGTGGCCTGCTGGTGCTGATGCTGCCGCTGAGCCGCATCGTGCCGCCGCTCTACCAGTTCCGGGTGCGGCGCCGCGTGTTCCGCTGGTATGCCAGGCTGCGCGAGGTCGAGCACAAGCTGGAGGCGCAGACGGGCGACCCCGAGGCGCTGCTGAAGGAGCTCGGCGACCTCGACCGCGTGGTCAACAAGGTGGCGGTGCCGCTGTCCTACGCCGACGAGCTCTATGCGCTGCGCAACAACATCGAGGCGGTGCGCAGGCGCGTGCTCGCGGGTACGCCGCCCGCAGCGGGTGCCGGGCAGAAATTTTCCACCGGACCCGCTTGACTTGGAGCGCGCTCGAACTTCCAGAATGCCCGACATGGAAACGAGCCCGACCCCACTTCTGACCATCGCCCAGGTGGCGCGACGCACCGGCCTCACGGCCCATACGCTGCGCTACTACGAGCGCATCGGCCTGATCGCCGCCGTGCCGCGCGCGCCGGGCGGCCAGCGCCGCTATGCGGACAGCGACATGGACTGGCTCGCTTTCCTGCTGCGCCTGCGCACGACCGGCATGTCCATCCAGGGCATGCAGGCCTTCGCCAGGCTTCGAAGTCAGGGGAACGCCAGCGTCGGCGAGCGTCGCGAGATGCTCGAAGCACATCTGGCCGGATTGCGGCTGCAGATGCAGTCGCTCGCGCAATCGGCCGATGCGCTCACGCAGAAGATCGCGCACTACGCCGGCATCGAGCGTTCCCTTTCACAGGGCCCAGGCCCGGAAAAGGAAAACCATGGAAACCACCCGCTACCAGCGCGGACTCGCCAAGCTGCAGGAGATCGACGGTGAAGGCGGCGTGCGCGTCGTCGAGAGCCTCGCGGACATCGCACCCGACTTCGCCCGGCTGCTGATCGAATTTCCATTCGGCGACATCTATTCGCGGCCCGGCCTGGACCTGCGTTCGCGCGAGATCGCCGTGGTGGCCGCGCTCACCGCCCTGGGCAATGCGGCGCCCCAGCTCAAGGTGCACATCCAGGGCGCGTTGAACGTGGGCGTGAGCCGGACCGAGATCGTCGAGACCATCATGCAGATGGCGGTGTACGCCGGCTTTCCGGCCGCGCTGAACGGGCTCGGGGCGGCCCGCGAGGTGTTCGCCGCGGCCGAGGCGGCGCACTGACGCGACAGCCTGGCCGTCAACTCACTGGCGCTCCACCCGCAGCAACTTGCCGTTGCTGCTGTCGGTCAACAGGTAGAGCCAGCCGTCGGGGCCCTGCCGGACGTCGCGGATGCGCTCGCCGCGCTCGGCCAGCAATCGCTCGCGCCCGACCAACGTGTTGCCGTCGAGCCTGAGCCGCCAGAGCGCGGTGCCGGCCAGCGCGCCGACGAAGAGGTTGCCCTTCCATTCGGCCAGCGCATCGCCGGTGTAGAAGGCCATGCCGCTCGGCGCGATCGACGACTTCTGCGTGCCCGGCGTCCAGGCCGAGCCGTCGATCTTTTCCCAGTAGGTCAGCGGCTGCTCGAGGCCCGCCTTGGCGCTGCCTTCGCCCACCTGCGTGAGCGTGCCGTATTCCTGCCCGTAGCTGATGACGGGCCAGCCGTAGTTGCGCCCCGCCAGCGTCAGGTTGACCTCGTCGCCGCCCTGCGGACCATGCTCGTGGGTCCAGAGATCGCCGGTTGCGGGATGCAGCGCCGCGCCCTGCGGATTGCGATGGCCGTAACTCCAGATGTGGGGCTGCGCGCCGGCGGTCGCGGCGAACGGGTTGCCGGGCGCGGGGGCGCCGTCGGTGGTGATCCGCACCACCTTGCCGTTGCCGCGCGAGAGGTCTTGCGCGAAGCCGCGCTGGGTGTCGAGCAGGCGCTCGCCCAGGGTCACGAACAGATAGCCGTTGCGGTCGAACACCAGCCGCGAACCGAAGTGCGCCGTGCTGTCGACCTTGGGGCTTTGCCGGTAGATCACCGTCAGGTTGCCGAGCGTGCGGTTGGCCGCATCGAGTTCGGCCCGGGCCACCGCCGTGCCGTTGAGGTTCGGAGCGGCGCCGTCGCGCTCCGCGAAGCTGAGGTAGATGCGGCGATTGCTGGCGAAGCCCGGGTCCACCGCGACGTCGAGCAGCCCGCCCTGCCCTGCCGCCGCGACCGCGGGCACGCCGGCGACCTGGTCGGCACCGCCATTGACGGCCGAGCCATCGGCATTGCGCAGCCGCAGCTGGCCGCCGCGCTGGGTGATCAGCATCCGGCCGTCGGGCAGGAAGGCCAGGGCCCAGGGGCTGTCGAGGCCGGCCGCCAGTTCGGTGACCTTGAACGATGGCGCGGGCGGTGCGGTGCCCGCAGGGGGTGCGGCGGCGCCGCTGCCGGCCGGGGCCGGCGCCGCCGGCGTCGACACGGCGTTGACGCCGAACGCGGAGACGGCGACGCCGCTGCCCCCGCCACCGCCGCAACCGGCCACAGCGGCCAGCGCCGTCGCCAGAAGATACCGAGTCGCTGCTGCCATGGCATGCTCCTTCGGAAAGGGCGCCGCGAGGCGCCCGGGTTCGTCCCCCGCCCTGCCGTCGTTACTTCAGCGCCTTGAAGCGCATCCGGTGCGGCTTGGCACCTTCTTCGCCCAGGCGCTTCTTCTTGTCGGCCTCGTACTCCTGGTAGTTGCCGTTGAAGAAGGTCCACTGGCTGTCGCCTTCGGCCGCCAGGATGTGGGTCGCGATCCGGTCGAGGAACCAGCGGTCGTGGCTGATGACCAGCACCGAGCCCGCGAACTCGAGCAGCGCGTCTTCCAGCGCCCGCAGGGTTTCGACGTCGAGGTCGTTCGACGGTTCGTCGAGCATCAGCACGTTGCCGCCCGCGATCAGCGTCTTGGCCAGGTGCAGCCGGCCGCGCTCACCGCCCGACAGGGTGCCGACCTTCTTCTGCTGGTCGGCGCCGTTGAAGTTGAAGCGCCCGGCGTAGGCCCGGCTGGCCATCTGGAACTTGCCGACGTTGATGATGTCGAGGCCGTTGGAGATGTCTTCCCAGACCGTCTTCTCGTTGCCGAGCGCGTCGCGGTTCTGGTCGACGAAGGCCATCTTGACCGTCTGGCCGATCACCACCTCGCCGGAGTCCGGCGTTTCCTTGCCGGCGATCAGCTTGAACAGGGTCGACTTGCCGGCGCCGTTCGGGCCGATGATGCCGACGATCGCGCCGGCCGGGATCTCGAAGCTCAGGTTGTCGATCAGCACCCGGTCGCCGAAGGACTTGGTGACGTTCTTGAACTC
Organism: Variovorax davisae; assembly: GCF_030316845.1. Classification (GTDB taxonomy): domain Bacteria; phylum Pseudomonadota; class Gammaproteobacteria; order Burkholderiales; family Burkholderiaceae_C; genus Variovorax; species Variovorax davisae. Next base: position 249,375 of record NZ_JASZYS010000001.1, on the reverse strand, counting down.
GATCACCTGGTTGCCCAGGCGCTCGGCCACGGGGATGAAGATTTCCTGCGTCTCGTTGCGCTTCTGGTATTCGAAGTCGCTCAGCTCCTCGAAGCGGGCCAGGCGCGACTTGCTCTTGGCCTGGCGCGCCTTCGGGTTCTGGCGCGACCATTCGAGTTCCTTCTTCAGGGCCTTGGCGTGGGCTTCCTCGCTCTTCTGCTCCTGCGCCAGGCGTTCGCCCTTCTGCTCGAGCCAGGTGCTGTAGTTGCCCTTCCAGGGAATGCCACGGCCGCGGTCGAGTTCGAGAATCCACTCGGCCGCGTTGTCGAGGAAGTAGCGATCGTGGGTGATGGCGACCACGGTGCCGGGGAAGCGCTGCAGGAACACTTCGAGCCACTCGACCGACTCGGCGTCCAGGTGGTTGGTCGGTTCGTCGAGCAGCAGCATGTCGGGCTTGCTCAGCAGCAGGCGGCACAGCGCGACGCGGCGCTTCTCGCCGCCCGACAGCACGCCGATGTTGGCGTCCCACGGCGGCAGGCGCAGGGCGTCGGCGGCGATCTCGAGCTGATGCTCGGAGTCGGTGCCGGCGGTGGCGATGATGGCTTCGAGCTCGGCCTGCTCGGCCGCCAGCGCGTCGAAGTCGGCGTCTTCGGCGCCGTAGGCCACGTAGACCTCCTCCAGCCGCGCCTTGGCCGCGTAGACCGCGCCCATGGCTTCCTCGACCGATTCGCGCACCGAGTGGGCGGCGTTCAGCTTGGGCTCCTGCTCGAGGTAGCCGATCGTGAGACCGGGCATCGGCAGCGCCTCGCCCTCGATCTCCTTGTCGATGCCGGCCATGATCTTCAACAACGACGATTTGCCCGAGCCGTTCAGGCCGAGCACGCCGATCTTGGCGCCGGGGAAAAACGAGAGCGAAATGTCCTTCAAGATCTGCCGTTTGGGCGGCACGGTCTTGCTGACCTTGTTCATGGTGTAGACGTACTGGGCCATGTCTATCTCTGTTCGGTGATGGGGACTGTTCGGGGTGGCCGGGCAACCCGACAACGATCTTGCGCGAGGATCGATGGCGAATCTGCCTTGTGGCAGGCGCTTGCTGCTGCAGCGCGTTTTCCGACCGGGGTTTGGGGCCAAGTCTAACCCAGGCCCTTTGAATTCCCCGAAGATGCGCGCGCACCGCTGCTATTCTCCGGCCCATCCGAGCTCTGCGGACGCCGCCCGCTGCCCCCTCCCGCCCATGCATCCCACCCCCGCCCCCGATGCCTTCGCCCAGGCCCGGCAGTTCTTCCTCGACGGGCTGAAGGCCCTCGAGGCAGCCCGCTTCGAGGCCGCGGAGCAGCTGTTCCTGTCGTCGCTCGCACTGCTGCCGGGCCGGGTCTCGACGCTGGTCAATCTGGCCGCGACGCAGTTGAAGCTGTCGCGCCCGCAGGCCGCCCTGGCGGCCGCCGAGCAGGCCCTGGAGGCCGAGGCCGACGACCCGGATGCCTGGTTCCACAAGGCCAGCGCCCTCGGGCAGCTGAACCGGCACCCGGAAGCCCTGGCGGCCTTCGAGAAGCTGCTGTCGCTGGGCGTGCTTCCCGCCGGCGAGCTGTGGCTTCGCCATGGCCAGACCCTGCAGGCGCTGGGCCGGCCCGGGGAGGCGCTCGCCTCCTACGACCGTGCGCTGGCCGCCGATCCCGGGATCGCCCAGGCCTGGAGCAATCGCGGCAGCATCCTGCGGGAATCGAAGCGCCATCCGGAAGCCGCCCACGCCTTCGAGCAGGCCCTGGCGCACGGCGCCGATCCGGCGCTGCACCGGTACTACCTCGCTGCGGTCTCCGACGGCCCTGCGCCGGCGACCGCGCCCGGCCACTACGTCGAGACCCTGTTCGACGACTACGCCGACGAATTCGATGCCCACCTGGTGGGCCTGCTCGGCTACCAGGCGCACAGCACCCTGGCCCGGCACCTCGCTGCGCTGGGCCGGGGCCGCTTCCGCTCGGCCCTCGACCTCGGCTGCGGAACCGGCCTGTGCGCGCCGCTGCTCAAGCCGATGGCGGACCGGCTCACGGGCGTCGACCTGTCGAGCCAGATGCTGGACAAGGCCCGGGCGCTCGGGCTCTACGACGATCTCGCGCATGCCGACATCGTGGCCTACCTGCGCGGCACCGACGCCCGCTACGACCTGGTCAGCGCCGCCGACGTCTTCATCTACGTGGGCGACCTGGAGCCGGTCTTCGCCGCGCTGGCGCAGCGGCTGGAGGCCGGCGGCCTCTTCTGTTTCTCGGCCGAACGCAGCGGCGCCGAGAGCGTCGATTTCGAGCTGCTGAGCAGCCTGCGCTACGCCCACTCGGAGCGCTACCTGCGCGGGCTGGCCGCGCGGCACGGCTTCGATCTGGTCCAGTTGGTCCACGCACCGATCCGCGAAGACCAGCGCGAGGCGATCCAGGGCATGTTCGTCTATCTGCAGCGAACCGGCGACGGTCGCTGAGGTCCATCGGTCCCGAGGCAATGGCCGGTTTTCAGAGAAAAGGCGCTTCGACGCGGTTCATGAGACAATAGCGCCTGTTGCCGGGTCCAGTTGCCCGCAACGCCGGCTCTCTGCCGGGGACGAAGACGGCCTTTTGCAGGCTTTCGGGCTCCCACCTCTGACCTTCATCTGCCCTTACTGGCTCGACGTCAACAAGACGCCCGAGCGGGTGGATACCACTGCGCCGTGTAGGGCGCTTGTTGAACTCAATGAACTTTGATGAACTGAAGCTGGCCCCGGCCATCTTGAAGGCCGTGCATGAGCAGGGCTACGAAACGCCGACGCCGATCCAGGCCCAGGCCATTCCGGCCGTGCTCGACGGCCACGATCTTCTGGGCGGCGCCCAGACCGGCACCGGCAAGACCGCTGCCTTCACCCTCCCCCTGCTGCACAAGCTCACGATGAGCCGCAGCGCCACCAACAAGTTCGGCGGCACCGGCATCCGTGCCCTGGTGCTGACCCCCACGCGCGAACTCGCGGCCCAGGTCGAGGAATCGGTCCGCACCTACGGCAAGTACCTCCAGCTGACCTCCACCGTCATCTTCGGCGGCGTCGGCATGAACCCGCAGATCAGCAAGCTCAAGAGCGGCGTCGACATCCTGGTCGCCACGCCCGGCCGCCTGCTCGACCTGCAGCAGCAGGGCATGCTCGACCTGTCGACCGTGCAGATGCTGGTGCTCGACGAAGCCGACCGCATGCTCGACATGGGCTTCATCCACGACGTCAAGAAGATCCTCGCGCTGGTGCCGAAGGAAAAGCAGAGCCTGCTGTTCTCGGCCACTTTCAGCGACGAGATCCGCGACCTCGCCGCCACCCTGCTCAAGAACCCGCAGAGCATCCAGGTCACGCCGCGCAACACCACCGTCCAGCGCATCACGCAGGTGATCCACCCCGTGGGCCGCGGCAAGAAGAAGGCGCTGCTCGCCCACATCATCAACGAGCACAAGTGGAGCCAGGTGCTGGTCTTCACGCGCACCAAGTTCGGCGCCAACAGCGTGGCCGAGTTCCTGACCAAGAACGGCATCGAGGCGATGGCGCTGCACGGCAACAAGAGCCAGAGCGCCCGCACCCAGGCGCTGGCCGGCTTCAAGAGCGGCGACATCCGTGCCCTGGTGGCGACCGACATCGCGGCCCGCGGCATCGACATCGACGAGCTGCCGCACGTCGTCAACTACGAGATCCCGAACGTCAGCGAAGACTACGTGCACCGCATCGGCCGCACCGGCCGTGCCGGCTCGAGCGGCGAGGCCGTGAGCTTCGTCTGCCTGGATGAAGAAGGCTTCATGCAGGAGATCGAGCGCTTCACCAAGCAGACGATTCCGGTCCAGGTCATCGACGGCTTCGGCCCCGAGGACGGCGAACGCGCCGAGCCCATCGCGATGGGCCGCCAGACCATCTGGGGCGGCGCCGGCCGGCCGCCGAGCCGCGAGGTGATGCAAGCCGCCGCCAAGGCGGCTCGCACCGAGATGATGCAGCGCATCCGCGACAACAAGGCGGGCCAGGGCGAGCGCAGTGGCGGCGGCGGCAACGGCGGTGGCCAGCGTCGCGGCGGCGGCAACGGCCAGGGCCAGGGTGCCCCGGCCGGCCGCAGCGCCAACGCCGGTGGCGGCCAGGGCCCCCGCGGCCCGGCCGGCCGCGGCCAAGGCCCGGCACGCGGACCGCAGGGACCGGCGCGCGCGCCGCACCATGCCCCGACGCACCATCAGAACCATCTGCCGCATGAAGAGCGCCAGCCGCGCCATCACGGCAACAGCCACAGCCCGACGCAAGCCGACGCCGTGGCGCACCTGCGCGCCGAAGCGGTGGCAGGCGCGGCCGGCCAGCCCGATCCGTTGCGCACCAGCGTCGACAGCCTGGGCGGCCGCGGCCGTCGTGCCGGCGGTGGCGGCTACGGCGGCAACCGCTCCGGCGGCGGTGGCCGTTCGGGTGGCGGTGGCCGCTCGGGCGGCGGCTATGGCGGCAGCGGCGGTGGCTACGGCGGTGGCGGCGGTGGCCGCTCCTTCGGTCGCTGAGAGTTCGACCAGTCATCCAAAAAGGGCGCTTCGGCGCCCTTTTTCATTGTTTCGTGATGGCCACCCTTCAGGTTGCGCAAAGCCTGCCGATAACCGACTGAGCCAACTCAAAGATTCCCTTCATCCATGAAACTCGACCGTTCGATCTCCGCCGTCTTTCTCGCAACAGCCTTTGCCGTGCTCGCCGGGTGCGCGAGCCTGCCCTCGCCAGAGGTCATGGAGAGCGAAACCGCTTCCTTCCAACTGCCCAAGCTGCCGGAGTCCGGCAAGGCGATCGTCTACGTCGTGCGCCCATCCGGCGTGGGCGGACTGGTCCGATTCAACGTCTTCGTCGACGACCAGGAAGCCGCGTCCGAGATGGGCTACACCCGGTCGAGCCAGTACATCTATTTCAACGTCAAGCCCGGGACGCACAAGATCTATTCCAAGGCCGAGAACTGGGCCGACACCGAGATCAGCGCCAAGCCCGGCGACATCATCTACATCCAGCAGGAGCCCTCGATGGGCGTGATCATGGCGCGCAACAGCGTGAGCAAGATCGACGAGGTTCAAGGCAAGTACCAAGTCAAGCAACTGCAACTCGGAACGGTCCTCAAGGCGGAAAAGTAAGCGCGGGGGGCGCGCGCCCTGCAAAGCCGTATCAGCCCAGCCGCTGGGCGGTCTGGCGATCGAACAGGTGCACGCTCTCGCTGCCGATCAGCAGCCCGACCATCTGGTCCGGCTGGGCGTCGACCCGGCCGTGGACCGCGAGCGTCAGCTGGGCGCCCCCGACGTCGACCAGCAATTCGGTCTCGGCACCGGTCGGCTCGACCACGATCACCCGCGCCGGCACGCCGCGCGAGGGCTCCGCCAGCGTGATGTCGCCCGGCCGCACGCCATAGTGCACGGCCTGCCCGTCGACCGCCACGGTGGCAGCCGGTGCCGGCCACGAGGCGCCCTGCGCCTCGACCCTGCACTGCCCGTTGGCGCGCCGCACCGTGCCCTCCAGCACGTTCATCGAGGGCGAGCCGATGAACTGGGCGACGAACAGGTTGTCGGGCCGGTCGTAGAGCTCGAGCGGCGTGCCGATCTGCTCGACCGCGCCGTCGTGCATGACGACGATGCGGTCAGCCATCGTCATGGCCTCGATCTGGTCATGGGTGACGTAGACGGTCGTGGTCTTGAGCCGCTGGTGCAGCGCCTTGATCTCGGCCCGCATCGCGACGCGCAGCTTGGCGTCCAGGTTGGACAGCGGCTCGTCGAACAGGAAGACCTTCGGGTCGCGCACGATCGCGCGGCCCATCGCGACCCGCTGCCGCTGGCCGCCCGACAGCTCGCGCGGATAGCGTTCGAGCAGCTTGTCGAGATTGAGGATCTTCGCGGCATCGGCCACGCGGCGATCGGTCAGCGCCTTCTCGGCCTTGCGCAGGCGCAGGCTGAAGCCCATGTTCTCGCCGACCGTCATGTGCGGATACAGCGCATAGCTCTGGAACACCATCGCGATGTCGCGATCTTTCGATTCGAGCTCGTTGACGACCCGGCCGTCGATCATGATCTGGCCGCCGCTGATGTCCTCCAGGCCGGCCAGCATGCGCAGCAGCGTCGACTTGCCGCAGCCCGAGGGCCCGACCAGCACGACGAACTCCCCGTCCTCGATCTCGAAGCCCAGGCGCTCGATGATCCGGGTCTTGCCGTAGGACTTCTGGACGTCCCGAAAAGTGACTGAAGCCATGTTGTGTTGTTCCCTTCTGGATCAGCTCTTGACCGCGCCAGCCGTAATTCCGCCGACCATGTAGCGCTTGAACGTGTAGTAGATGGCCGCCGGCGGCAGCGCATAGATGAGGCCGGTCGCCATCAGCAGCTCCCAGGGCGAATCGTCGGCCGCGAGGAAATTGCCGAGCGCCACGGCCAGCGTCACGCTGCGGTCGTTCGACAGCAGCAGGAAGGCGTACAGGTATTCGTTCCAGGCCAGCAGCAGCGCATAGGTGCCGACCGCCACCAGCGAGGGCACCATCAGCGGCAGGTACACCAGGCGGAACAACTGCAGCGGCGAGGCGCCGTCCATGCGCGCCGCTTCGTCGAGCTCGTAGGGCAGCTTGTCGGAGGCCTGCTTGAGCACCCAGATGCAGTAAGGCGAGGCGATGGTGACCATCGCGAGGATCAGCGCCCACTGGCTGTTGAGCAGGCCGTAGTTGCCCATGGTCTTGTACATCGGCACGGCCAGGAACGCGGCCGGGATGAAGTAGGTGAAGAGCGCCATGTTCATCACCGTGCGGCCGCCGCGCACCCGCAGCCGGCTGATCGCGAAGGCCGCGGTGGTGGCGACGAACAGCGTGATCACGCCGACCGCCACCGCGATGAACAGCGAGTTGCCGAGCTGGACCCAGAAATGGTCGAGGTAGAAGTGCTTCTGATGGAAGACGGTGGCGAAGTTGTCGAAGGTCGGCGAGGTCGGCCACAGGCGGCCGCTGGTCGCGGTGCCGCGCGGCGAGATCGCGAACAGCACCATGTGGTAGATCGGGATCAGCGTCCACAGCAGCACCGGGATGCCGATCAGCAGCAGCTTGGCCTCGTTGCCGACGGCCTTGGCGGTCCAGCGCTTGCGGCTCATTTCGACAACCTCTTCATCATGAAATAGACCAGCGGCAGCACCAGCGGCATGGCGACGACGATGGAGGCCATCGACAGGTCGACCTGGTCGAGGCGCAGGTAGCGTATGCCCAACGTCGCCAGCACGTGCGTGAGGTCGGCCGGCCCGCCACCGGTCAGCAGGTAGACGCTGTTGAAGTCGCCGAGCGTCCAGATCATCGACAGGATCAGCGAGGTCACGTAGAGCGTGCGCAGCGCCGGCCAGCTGATGAAGCGGAACTTCTGCCACGAGCTCGCGCCGTCGACCGAGGCCGCCTCGTACTGCTCGCCCGGGATCGCCAGCCGCCCGGCGACCAGGATCAGGGTCCAGAAGGGCAGCGACTTCCAGATGTGCATCAGCATCGCGAAGCAAAGCGCCAGCGTCGGATCATTGAGCCAGTTGGGCCCGTCGAGACCGGTCAGGCGGAAGATGGTGGTGTTGATCACGCCCCACTCGGGATTGAGCATGAAGCGCACCGACAGGATGGTCGGGATCGACGGCACCGCCCAGGGCAGGATGAAGATCCCCGCGAGGATCTTGATCCACCAGCGCGACTGCACGAAGAAGCCCGACAGCACCAGTGCCACGAGCATCTTGACGTTGATCGCGACCACCAGAAAGATGATGGTGTTGAGCACCGAGCGGAAGAAGATCGGGTCTTCGACCAGGTGCACGTAGCTCTGCGGATGGCGCGCCAGCCAGAGGCCGTAGCACACCGGGTAGAGCACGAAGATGGCGAACACCAGCAGGTAGGGGATGACCATCATCCGCCCCCAGAACTGCCAGCGTCCGAGCTTGATGGGTGTCGCGGCGGTGCCGGCCGCGGTCACGGCGCTTGCTGTGGAACTCATGGTCGGCCGCCGTGTCAGCTCAGCGAGCGACCGTCTTGATGCGCTCGATCATCTCGTCGACCGCCTTGTCCACCGGCACCTTGTCGCTCACGATGCGGTTCATTGCCTTGGCCCACACGTTCTCGTTGTTGAGGATCGTGAACCGGTAGTTCTTGGTGAACTCGAAGGTCACGGTGCCGGCGGCGTACTGGTTGAAGACCGACTTGCGGTGCGAATCGGCCTGCCAGAACGGGCTCGCCTGCCCCGCCTTGGTGACCGGGAACCAGCGCCCGAGCGAACCCTCGACGTACGGCGTGAGGTTCTCTTCCTGCATGAGGAAGGTCACGAACTCCTTGGCGCGCTGCTTGTTCTTGCCGTCCTTGAAGACCACGCCGGTCTTCACCGCGGTGCGGTAGACCATCTTGCTGCCGTCGGGCTTGGCCGGGAAGCCGGCGGTGCGGATGCGCTCGAAGTAGTTCTTCTTGGCTTCCTCGCGCTGCTCCGGCGTCAGCGACGCGTTGTTGGAGTCGTCGAGCCACTTGGCCGGCAGCGAGATGGTCGCGTTGTGCGTCATCACGGTGGTCTTGTTGTGGAAGGCGACGTTGTTGTCCGGGTCTTTCCAGCTCGTCGACGACGGCGGCGTGCAGCCCTTCTGGTAGGGCGCCACGTAGTCGGTCATGGCGTTGATGAGGCCGGTGCGCACGGCCGGGTCATCCACCAGCAGCTTGCCGCTGTCGTTGACCATCTTGACGTTGTAGGCGTCGGCGAAGGTCAGGAACGAATAGAACGAGTCGCTCGAATCGACGCCCATCGGCATGCCCATGCCGAAGGTGCGCTTGCCGCTCTTCTGGCGGCTGGCCGGCTGCACCTTCTCGCACCAGAACGACCAGTAGTCCTTCCAGGTGGTCGGGATGTCCGCCTCCTTGAAGCCCGCCTCGGCCAGCATGTCGAGCCAGTAGTTGATGTGCATCGTCTGCTGCTTGATCGGGAAGGCGTAGTAGGCCTTCGACTTCGTCTGGTCGTTGTAGAGGAAGGTGGTCTCGACCGTGTTGGGTGCGAAACGGGCCTGCATCGGCGCGATCACGCTGCTGATGTCCTCGAGCTTGCCGTCGAAGGCCCACTTGCCCGTGACCTGGAAGTCGTAGACGTCGGCATAGGCGACGTCGGGCGGGCTGCCCGAGTCGAGCGCCGAGACGGTCTTGGGGATCATGTCCTGCACCGGGTACTGCGACAGTTCGACCTTGACGCCCTTGTGCTTGTCCTCGAACTTCTTGATGGCGGCGAACAAGGCATCGTCCTCGGCCTTGTAGAAGCCCTTGACCCACCAGACGGTGAGCTTCTCCTGGGCCGAGGCCTGGCCGGCGACGGCGAGGCCCAGGGCCATCATCGTCGGGACCACGAGTGCTTTGAATTTCATGTCGCTTGTCTCCTTTTTCTTGCAGCTGAACAGCTCGATGCACGAGCCTGGGGGTGGGAAGAAAGAACGTTGCCGCGCGTCAGGCCGCCGCCCGCAGGCGCGGCGGCGGACGCGACAACCGGGGCAGTCGTCGGCGCGAGCCCAGCACCTCGTCGATGTCCTCGCGCGCGCCGTCGATCAGCTGGATGATGGCGCGCTCGGCCCGCACCGGATCGCGCGCGATCACGGCGTCGAGCACGGCGCGGTGCATCGGCAAGGACTGCGCCGGGCCGTCCTTCTTGCTGGTCGAGATCTCGAAGCTGGTGCGCAGCAGCGCATGCAGGGCTTTGCTCATCTGCGCCAGCATCCGGTTGCGGGCGCTGCGCAGCAGGCCGTTGTGAAAGCGCAGGTCGAAGCTGACGTAGTCGCCGCCGAACTCCACGGCCTGCTTCATGCCGGCGTAGGCGGCCTCGATCTCTTCGATGTCCTCGGCCGTGGCGCGCTCGGCCGCCAGCCGCACCGCGGCCGGCTCGACCGCGCGCCGCAGGTCCTGCAGGTCGCGCAGGAACTCGGGCGTGAGGCCGGCACGCGCCTGCCAGGTGATCACGTCGGGGTCGAACCAGTTCCAGTGCTCGTCGGGCAGCACCCGGGTGCCGACCTTGGGGCCGGTGACGATCAGTCCCTTGGCCACCAGCGACTTCACGGCCTCGCGCACCACCGTGCGGCTGACGCCGAAAGCCTCGCACAGCTGGGGCTCGGCCGGCATCGGCGTGCCGACCGCATAGCGGCGCGAGACGATCGCCTCGCCCAGCAGGTCCAGCGTGCGGCCATGGGTGTTCTTGGCCATGGAAGGCAGCTCAGGCGTCGACCGGCGTCAACAGGGGCCGGCCCGTGAAATGGGCGTGCAGGTTGTCGAAGGTGAGCTGGCCCATCGCCTCGCGGGTCTGCCTGGTGCCGCTGCCGATGTGCGGCGTCAGCACCACGTTGGGCAGCGCGCGCAGGGCTTCGGGCACGTTCGGCTCGTTGGCGAAGACGTCGAGCCCGGCACCGGCGATGGTGCCGTGGCGCAGCGCCTCGATCAGGGCGGCCTCGTCGACCACGCTGCCGCGCGCGACGTTGACCAGGTAGCCCTCGGGGCCCAGCGCCTGCAGCACGCGGGCATCGATCAGGCCCTTGGTGGCGGCGCCGCCGGGCGTGATCACGACCAGGAAGTCGACCGCCGCGGCCAGCGCGACCGGGTCGGGGTAGTAGGTGTAGGGGACGCCGGCACGCGGCGAGCGCGAGGTGTAGGCGACCTCCATCTTGAAGGCCAGCGCGCGCTCGGCGATCGCCTGGCCGATGCGGCCCATGCCGACCAGGCCGAGCCGGCCGCCCGTGACCTTGCGGCTCAACGCGATCGGGCCGTGGGTCCATTCGTTGGCGCGCACGAAGCGGTCGGCCTGCGGGATGCGGCGCGCCGTCGCGATCAGCAGGCCGATGGCGAGGTCGGCCACGTCGTCGTTGAGGACCGCCGGCGTGTTGGTGACCGGCACGCCCCGGGCGTGCGCGGCCGGCACGTCGATGCCGTCGTAGCCGACGCCGAAGACCGAGATCACTTCCAGCGCCGGCAGTTGCGCGATCAGTTCGCGCGGCACCTTGGCCTCGCCGTTGGCGACCACGCCGCGGATGCGCGGCGCCGCGGCGGCGAAGGCGGCCGGGTCGCTGACGTGGATGCGGTCGTGCAGGGTGTAGTGCTGGCGCAGCTGGTCGAGCAGGAAGGGCATCAGCGGCGCGACGAGCAGCAGCTCGGGCCGGTCGGTCCCGCTCGTCATACCTTGATCCCCAGCTTCTGCACCAGCTGCTTGAAATAGTCGTGGTCGCGCTGCATCGCCTGGCCGAAGGCCTCGGCGTCGAGGTAGGCGAAGCCGAGGTTGAGCTTGTCGAGCTGCTCGCGCAGCAGCGGCTCCTCGGCGCCCTTGCGGGCCATGGTGCGCAGCACCGTCGAGATCTCGGCCGGCGTGGCCTTGTGCACGGCCAGCCCGCGCCAGGTGCCGATCGAGAGGTCGATCTTGCGCTCCTTCAGCGTCGGCACCTTGTCGAAGGCCTTCAGGCGCTGGTCGGCCATCACCGTGAGCATCTTGAGCTTGCCGGCCTGCACATGGACCGCCACTTCGCCGGGGCTCACGGCCACCGCGTCGATGTGGCCGCCGAGCAGCGCCACCACGCCGGGTGCCGCGCCCTGGTAGGGCACATGGTTGAACTTGACGCCGGTCTTGTCTTCGAGGCCCGCGGCCGCGAGGTGCCAGATCGAGCCGTTGCCGGAATTGCCGACCTTCATCTCGCCCGGCTTGGCCTTGGCGGCGGCGAGGAATTCCTCGATCGTGTTCCAGGGCGCGTCGGACTGCACCGTGATGGCGGCCGGGTCGGCGTTGAGGCGCGCGATCGGCTGGAAGTCGGCGTAGGTGAACTTCGAGAGGCCGAGGTGCGGCAGGATCACCAGCTCGGCGATCACCACGCTGACCTTGTAGCCGTCGGGCTTGCCGTTGAGCACGTCGCTCATGCCGACCACGCCGCTCGCGCCGGGCCGGTCGTTGACGACCAGCGGCTGCGGGAAATGCTTCTTCGCGGCTTCGGCGAAGGCGCGCGCCAGCGCGTCGGTCCCGCCGCCGGCCGAGGCCGGCACCACCAGCTCGACCGGCTTGGTCGGATAGTCCTCGGCCTGCGCGGGCAGGACCCAGGGCAGCAGGGCTGCGGCTCCGAGGCCCTGCAGCAACTGCCGGCGCCCCGCGTTCGATGAATGGGCCATGGATGGTCTCCTGCGGAGCCCACTCCCGGAGCCCTCGAATCAAATCATATGATGATTGACTTCGACGGCCGGCAGGAGAAACCCTGATCGCCCGCGATCAGCCGCAGGCCACTGCACGCCGCACGAAACGCCCCGCACGCGCACCGGTGGCGCGCCCTTCGGCGGTGTAGCTCAACACGCCGTTGACCCAGACCCGCTCGATGCCTTCGCTGAACTCGCGCGGCTGCTCGAAGGTCGCGCCGTCCTTCACGCGCAGCGGGTCGAAGACCACCACGTCGGCCATGTGGCCGGCCTTCAGCAGGCCGCGCCCGTCGATGCGAAAGCGCGCCGCCGACAGGCCGGTCATCTTGTGCACCGCCTCCTCGAGCCGCAGCAGGCCCTTCTCGCGCCAGTAGCTGGCCAGCACGCGCGGAAACGCGCCCCACAGGCGCGGATGCGGCCGCTCGTCGTTCGGCAGGCCGTCGGAGCCGATCATCGCCAGCGGATGCGCCAGCACGCGCTGCACGTCGTCCTCGCGCATCTGGAAGTAGCAGGCATTGCCGGGCTTCAGCCGCCGCGCCGCTTCCTGCTGCGTGACGCCCCACTGCGCCGCGATGTCGGCCAGGTAGCGGCCGCCGACCTCGGGGTGCGGCTGGCTGCCGGTGATCAGGATGTCGATGATGCCGTCGACCAGGTCCTCGCGCAGCACGGTCGAGCCAGCGGTGTAGGGGTAGACGTCCATGCCGATCTCCTGGCCCCGTGCCAGCGCTTCGATCAGCGGCAGGGTCTCGCGCGTGCGGCCCCAGTTGGCGGGTCCGGCGCATTTGTGGTGCGAGATCACCAGCGGCAGGCCGGACTGGCGCGCGGTCAGCGCGGCCTCCTGCAGCGCCGGCAGGATGCCGGCCAGTTCGTCGCGGATGTGGGTGGCGTAGACGCCGCCGTTGCGCGCCGCCACGCTGGCGACCGCGACCAGTTCGTCGACGTCGGCGGCGAACGCCTCTTCGTAGAACACGCCCGACGACAGCCCCAGCGCACCGGCGTCCATCGCCTCCTGCATGTCGGCCGCCATGGCCGCGCGCTCGGCCGCATTGGCCGCCCGGTCGAGCACCGGCATGTGGCGCATCCGCAGTGCCGTGTGCCCCAGCAGCGCAGCGACGTTGACCGCCGGCCGTGCCGCATTCACCGCGTCGGCGTAGGCGCGCATCGTCGCATGGCGGAACTGGCCCCGGCCCAGCAGCGACAACGGAGCCGGCGGCGTGTCGGTCACCATCGGCGCGAGCGAGATGCCGCAGTTGCCGACGATCACGGTGGTCACGCCCTGCGAGATCTTGGGCAGCATGTCCGCCTTCTCGATCGCAGCCGAGTCGTCGTGCGTATGGACGTCGATGAAGCCGGGCGCGACCACCCGGCCGGTGCAATCGATCTCGTCGATCGGGCCTCGGGCGCGCAGGCTCGCGAGCAGTTCGGGAGGCGTCTGGCCAGGCGCCGCCACCGACGCGATGCGTTCGCCGGCCAGCAGCACGTCGCCCGGCCAGCCCGGGCTGTCGCTGCCGTCGACGATCGTGCCGCCCCGGAGCAGCGTCGCGTGGCCAGGTCCTGTGGCGCTCGTTTGTGGCATCGTCATCGTTCGTCCTCGAATGTCTCCGACGCGCCCGAGTACTCGGCGCTGTCGAAGCCGTGCTTGTGCAGCAGCTGCTTGAACTGCTGAAGACCGCGGGTGGCGACCGGCCCGAGCTTCTGCGCCAGCCGCACCATTAGGATCTCGATCACCACCAGGTGCGCCAGGTAGGCTTCGGTGCCGACCCGCATCACCGCGTCCTGCGGCACAGAGACCGCGAGCACCAGGTCCGCGATCTCCGCCAGCGGGGTGCCCGGCTGGGTCAGCGCCACCACGGTGGCGCCCTGGGAGCGCGCGAAACGCGCGGCTTCGAGGGTGTAGGGCATGCGGCCCACGTGCGAGATCACGAAGGCCACGCCGTCGGGCCCCAGCGTGCTGGCCGAGACCAGCTGCTGGTGGGCGTCGAAGATCGCATTGGCGGTGCAGCCCAGCCTGAACAGCCGGCTCTGCAACTCGTTCGCCATGAAGGTCGAGGCCGCGCCCACCGAGTAGCAGTCGATGCGCCGGGCCTCGGCCAGCCGGTTCGCGACCTGGTCGAGCACCTCGACGTCGATGCGACGGCCCAGTTCGGTCAGCGAGGACACGGCGGCGTGGACGATCTTGCTCGTCACGTCGCCCGCGCTGTCCTCGGCCAGCACGCTGCGGTGCAGGTAGGAGCCGGTGACGGCCAGGTCCTGCGCCAGCGCCAGCATGAACTCGCGCACCGACTCGAAACCGAAGCTGCGACAGGTCCGCACGATGGTCGGCATCGACACACCGGCCTGCTGCGCCAGCTGCTCGACCGTGGCGGCCACCGCCGCGCGCGGGTCTTCCAGCACGCACTGGACCACGCTGCGCTGCGCGGCCGGCAGGCCTTCCATGCGCTCGCGCAGGCGCTGCAGGAGATGGACGGAAGGGTTGTGCATGTCGGCCCTCAGAAGCGCGTGCTGATGGCGCCGCTGACCGCCAGGTCGTCGTCGACCAGCGCCAGCCAGCGCCACTTGTCGAAGGTGGTGCAGGGGTGCGAGATGCCCAGCGCGACGCGATCGCCGACCTGCGGCACCGCTCCCGCGGCATCGAAGCGCAGGTAGGCGTGCTGGTCGTTGAGCGCGCTGATGGTCCAGCCGTGCGGCGCATCCGACGCCACGCGCGCGCCGCGCGGCGCATGCCGCACCGGCACCGGCAGTTCCAGGTCGTAGGAGATGTCGCGGCGGCCGCAGGTCAGCAGCGCCAGCCCGGGCTCGGGCACCGACTGCACCATCGCCCAGACCTCCAGCGCCGCACGCAGCGAATCGTCCAACCCTTCGCGCTGCTCCACCTGCTTCAGGAAGCGGGCGTAGTTGCCGTTGTCGTGGGTGACATAGCAGCCCGAACGCAGCACGCCGAGCACCGGGCGCGACAGCCCCTGCGCCCGCAGCAGCGGCACGACCAGGTCGAACACCGCGGAGCCGCCGGCCGTGAGCATCAGGCCGTCGCTGCCGAACAGGTTCTGCGCATCGCAGCAGCGCGCGACCTCGAGCACGCGCTGCACCAGCGCCGTGACTTCACGCGCGTCGTGCGCGCTGTCGCAACGGGCGAGGCCGCCTTCGTAGCATTCGATGCCGCCGAGTTGGACGGCCGGCGAGCGCGAGATCGCGGCTGCCAGCGCCAGCGCTTCGTCGAGCGTGCGGCAGCCGGTGCGCTGGCCGGGAATGCCGATCTCCAGCAGCACGTCGAAGCGCCGCGCGCTTTGCCGGCGCCGCGCCCAGTCCTCGATCAACGCCAGCTGCGCCAGCGAATCGACCAGGAACCAGACCCGCAGGTCGCCGTGCCCGGCCAGCAGCACGTCGAGGCCATCGAGATCGGCATCGGCGAGCACCTGGTTGGCGATGATGGCGCGCCGCGCGCCCGCCTCGACGCCCACGGCGAGCTGGAAGACGGTCGCGAAGGTCAGGCCCCAGGCGCCGCCGGCCAGCTGCTGCGCGAACAACTCGGGCGACATGGTGGTCTTGCCGTGCGGCGCCAGGGTCACGCCCTTGCGCCGGGCGTAGTCCTGCATCCAGGCGATGTTGTGCGCCAGCGCCGAGCGGCGGATCACGGCCAGCGGATAGGCCAGGTCGTCCGCCAGCACGTTCCAGCCCTTCTGGCCGATGTCGGCGGCGCGGCACGGCGCGGCGCCCAGGGGATAGCTCTTGTTGCAGTGGTCGAGGATCAGCGCGTCTGTCATGTTCGTTTCCGATATCGGTGGTGCTTGGTGAGCCGCCAGCGTACTCAAAGATCGTGGCGCCAGCAGGCGTGCCAGTGGCCGGGCTGCACTTCGCGCAGCTGCATGTCGGCGCTGGCGCAGCGCTCCTCGGCCAGCGGGCAGCGGGTGCGGAAGACGCAGCCCGAGGGCGGATTCGCCGGGCTCGGCAGGTCGCCCTGCAGCAGCGGCACGACACGGCGCTGGGCCGGGTCGGGGACCGGCGCCGCCGCCAGCAGCGCGCGCGTGTAGGGATGTTGCGGGCTGGCGTAGAGCGCTTCGGTCGGCGCGATCTCCATGACCCGGCCGAGGTACAGCACCACCACGCGGTCGCACAGGTATTCCACCACGTCCAGATCGTGCGAGATGAAGAGCAAGGTGAGGCCGAGCTGCTCCTTCAGTTCGCCCAGCAGGTTCACCACCTGGGCCTGGATCGAGACGTCCAGCGCCGACAGCGGCTCGTCGGCGACGATGAACTGCGGCTCGACCGCCAGTGCCCGCGCGATGCCGATGCGCTGGCGCTGGCCGCCGGAGAACTCGTGCGGAAATCGCTCGGCGTGTTCGGGGCGCAGGCCGACCTGCTGGAGCAGCTGCTCGATGCGCGGCTTGCGCGCCGCCCCCTTGGCCAGCCCGTGGGTGTCGAGCGCCTCCGCCAGCACTTCGCGGATGCGCATGCGCGGGTTGAGGCTGGCGTAGGGATCCTGGAAGATGATCTGCACCTTGGAGCGCAGCGGGCGGAACTGCGACTGCGACAGCTGCGCCAGGTCCTGCGGCGGCGCGTCCGAGCCCTGCGCCTGGTAGGCCATCGCGCCGCCGGTGGGATCGACCAGCCGCGTCAGCAGGCGCCCGATGGTGCTCTTGCCCGAGCCCGATTCGCCGACCAGCCCGAGCGTCTCGCCCTTGCGGATGTCGAAGCTCACGTCGTCCACCGCGCGCACCGGATGGCTGCCCTTGCCGAAGTATTTCTTCAGGTTGCGGATCTCGAGCAGGTTCTCGCTCGCCAATGTCGCGCTCGTCATGCGGCCAACTCCTCGGTGAATCCGATGCAGCGCACCATGCGCTCGCCGCCCGAGGTGGCCAGCGGTGGCATGCGCGCATCGCAGGCCTCGCGGCGAAAGCCGCAGCGCGGTGCGAAGGCGCAACCCGGCGGCGGCGCGAAAGGGCTCGATACCTGCCCCGGAATGGCCACCAGCTGCGGCCGTTTGCCGGCAACTGCCGGTGTACCGCGCCGCCGCGCCACGCCCGGCAGGCAGGCCAGCAGGCCGCGCGTGTACGGATGCGCGGGCCGGGCGAACAGGTCGTGCACCGGCGCCGACTCGACGATGCGCCCGGCATACATCACGGCCACCGCATCGGCGTACTGCGCGACCACGCCCAGGTTGTGGGTGACGAACAGCATGCTCATGCCGGTCTCCTTCTGCAGCCGGCCCATCAGGGCCAGGATCTGCGCCTGGATCGTGACGTCGAGCGCGGTGGTCGGCTCGTCGGCGATCAGCAGGGTCGGGTTGCAGGCCATCGCCAGCGCGATCATCACGCGCTGGCGCATGCCGCCCGAGAGCTGGTGCGGGTACTCGTTGACCCGCTGCGCCGCGGCCGGGATCTCGACCAGTTCGAGCATGCGCTGCGCATGCGCGTGCGCCGCCTTGCGGTCGAGCTTCAGGTGCAGGCGGACCGATTCGGCGATCTGCTCGCCGATGGTCAGCACCGGGTTCAGGCTGGTCATCGGCTCCTGGAAGATCATGCCGAGCTCGTTGCCGCGCAGGGCCCGCTTTTCGGACTCGGGCAGGTCGAGCAGGTTGACGCGCCGGCCGTCGCGCCGCACGAACCAGGCCTGGCCCTCGACCCGCGCGTGCGAGGTCTTGGCATGCAGGCCCATCAGCGTGAGGCTGGTGACGGATTTGCCGGAACCCGATTCGCCGACCAGCGCCAGCGTCTCGCCGGGACGGATCGCGAACGAGACATCGGCCACGCTCTGGATGCGGCCGGCCTCGGTGGCGAAGGAGGTCGACAGGCCCTGCACTTCAAGACGCGGAGCTGTGGTGTTCATGCGGCCTTCCTCAGCTTCGGGTCGAGCAGGTCGCGCACGCCGTCGCCCAGCATCTGCAGCGACAACGCCGTCAGCACGATGGCCAGGCCGGGACAGAAGATGGTCCAGAAGGCGCGGTCGGCATAGTCGAGGCTGCCGGCGATCATCGTGCCCCAGGTCGGGATGTCGGGCGGCACGCCGACGCCGAGGAAGGACAGGCCCGCCTCGGCCAGGATCGCGTAGGCGAAGATGAACGTGACCTGCACCAGGATCGGCGACATCAGGTTCGGCAGGATGTGCTTCCACAGGATCTTCGGCGTGCGCACGCCGAGCGCCCGCGCCGCGTCGACGAACAGCAGCTCGCGCAGCACCAGCGTGGTGGCGCGCACCACGCGGGCCACGCGCGGCGTGTAGACGATCACCAGCGCCAGCATCACGTTCCACAGCGAGACGCCGAGGATCGACACCAGCGCGATGCCCAACAGGATGTCGGGGAAGGACATCATCGCGTCGACCACCCGCATCAGCGGCGCGTCGAGCCGGCGGAAGAAGCCAGCGAGCATGCCCATCAAGGTGCCGAACAGCACCGCGCCGGCGGCCGTCACGACGCCGATCAGCAGCGAGTAGCGCGCGCCGTGCACGATGCGCAGCATCACGTCGCGGCCCAGCTCGTCGGTGCCGGCCCAGTGTTCGAGCGAAGGCGCATGCAGGCGCTGGCCGATCTCGATGGCGCCGGGGTCGGCATCGGACAGCAGCGGGTAGAGCACCGCGACACCGGCCACCAGCAGCAGCACCAGGGCCGCCGCCAGCACGATCTTGCGCCCGAACAGGCGCCGTGCCACCGGCATCGCAGCGCGCCAGCGGGAAAGAAGCGAGGCTCTCATTTGCCCTCCAGCCGGATGCGCGGATCGACCAGCGTGTAGATGAAGTCGACACCGAGGTTGATGAAGACGTAGATGGCGGCGATGACCAGCAGCGTGCCCTGGATCACCGGGTAGTCGCGCCTGAGCACCGCGCGCACCACCAGGTTGCCGACGCCGGGCAGGTTGAAGACCGTCTCGGTCACGACCGTGCCGCCGATCATCAGCGCCAGCGTGAGGCCGAGCACCGTGACGATCGGCACCAGCGCGTTGCGCAGCACGTGCTTGACCATGATCACCCGCTCGGGCAGCCCCTTGGCGCGGGCCGTGCGCACATAGTCCTCGCCGAGGATGTCGAGCATCGAGGCCCGCGTGAAGCGGATGATCAGCGCCGAATTCAGCAGGCCCAGCACCAGCGCCGGCAGCAGCAGGTGCTGCAGGCGCTCGCCGAACGATGCGCTGGGGTCGCCATAGCCCGAGGCCGGGAACCAGCCGAGCCTGACGGCGAAGAACTGGATCAGGATCAGGCCGAGCCAGAAGCTCGGGATGCTGGCGCCGAGCATCGCGACGCCGCTCACGGCCTGGTCGGCCGCGCTGCCGCGCCAGATCGCCGCCGACATGCCGGCCGGGATGCCGATCAGGGCCGCGATGCCGACCGCGAACAAGGCCAGGAACAAGGTCGGCTCGGCGCGCTCGAGCAGCGCCTGCGAGACCGGCCGCTGCAGGAACAGCGACTGCCCGAGGTTGCCCTGCAGCAGCTCGCCGACCCACAGCACGAACTGCGTCGGCAGCGGCTTGTCGAGCCCGTACTGGATGCGGGCCTGGGCGATGTCGGCCGTCGTGGCCTGGTCGCCGAGCAGCAGCGCGACCGGATCGCCCGACGCCAGCCGGGTCAGCGCGAAGACCAGCACCGCGACGATGGCGAGCACCAGCACGGCCCCCGCCAGGCGGGTCAGCAGAAAGCGCAGCATGAAGTGTCCGTTCCGGCCTACTTGGCCAGGCCGGTGTTCCAGAAGAACGGCCAGATGGCAGGCGTGTAGCCCTCGAGCTTGGCCGAGCGCGCCGACAGCCCGTTGAACTTGCCGACTTCGATGAACGGCACTTCGTCATACACCGTCTGCTGCACCGTGCCCCACAAGGCGCCGCGCTTGGCACCGTCGGTTTCCTGGTTGAAGGCCTTGAGGCTGGACTTCTTGGCCGCCGAATCCCACCAGCCCGGCGCGTCGTCGCCGAGTTGCGGCGGCGACAGCATCGGTTCCGGGAACAGGCCCGAATGCGTGAAGTACACATCCCACAGCTTCGGGTCGTTGCGCCGCTGCACCAGCGTGGCCCAGTCGACCACCTGCAGGTCGGTCTTGAAGCCGGCCTTCTTGAGCTGCTCGGACATCACCAGCGCCATGTTGTAGTGGAACTCGTACTGGCGGCTGGCCATGATGCGGATCGGCTGGCCGTTGTAGCCGGCCTTGGCCGCGGCCTCCTTGGCGGCCTGCGGATTGCGCGTGTTGTAGACGTTGCTGCCGGCCGCCGCGTAGTACGGCGTGCCCTTGGGGAAGAAGTTCGGCTCGACCACGAAGAAGCGGTTGTCGCCGAACCCGGCCGCCATCAGCTCCCCCTGCCCGACCGCGGTCTGCACGGCGCGGCGCAGCGGCTGCGAGGTCAGCACGCCCTCCTTGGTGTTGAACACGATGTAGGGGAAGCCGAAGTTCTTGGTGACGATCGGCACCACCGCCGGCGCGCCCTTCTCGATCCGGCCGATGGCCTCGACCGGCAGCAGGTCGGCGTACTGGAACTGGCCCGACAGCGAGCCTTCGACGCGGGTGTTGGCGTTCGGCACCGGCACGAAGCGAAGTTCCTCGAGCACGGCTTCGCGGCGACCGGCATAGCCGCTCGGTGCTTCCTTGCGCGCGCTGTAGCCGTCGAAGCGGGTCAGCACCGTGAACTGGTCGGGCCGGCGTTCCTTGAACTTGTAGGGGCCGGTGCCGACGAAGTCCTTGAGCTGCGGCGCGATGCTCTCCTTGGCCATGATGGCGGCCATGCCGCTCGGCAGCGCGAGCTGGGCCAAGAGCGGCGCATACGGGTTCTTGAGCTTCAGCTCGACGCCGAGCGGGCCCTTGGCGCTCAGCGATTCGACCTCCTTGGCGACCGACTTGCCGCGCGGCGACAGTTCCATCCAGCGCTGCAGCGAGGCCACCACGTCGTCGGCGTTGAGCTCGCGCCCGTTGTGCAGCTTGACGCCCTTGCGGATCGTGAAGCTGTAGTTCAGGCCGTCCTTCGAGACCACCGGCAGGCCCTCGGCCAGCATCGGCGCCACGTTCCAGTTGGCGTCGAAGGTGTAGAGCGGCTCGTAGACGTGCTGCATGATGGTGCCGACCAGGTCGGCGGTGCTGACCATCGGGTCCAGGCCCTGCGGCTCGCCGACCATGGCGAGGTTGGCGGCCCCGCCCTTGGGCAGTTCGGCGGCCCCGACGCCGAGCGCGACGCAGGCGGCGAGCGCGCCCGCGAGATGGCGCCATGGCGATCCACGCGTTGGCTTCAACCGGAGAAAACCAGATGTGGCTACAGTGTTGGCGGAAGATTGCATCGCGGCTCCGTGAGTAATAACATTACATCGGCGATCGTATTTCTCCGTGAATTGCGCGTCAAACAGGGGTTTACCCGTATCTTTTCTGTAATTTCATTACACATCTCACCGCTATGTCCAAAGTTGAAATGCTCGGCCAGTCGCCGATCGCCTCCGATCGCCAGGCCCGTCCGCTGTCGCCCGCCACCCGCGCCGGCGACTTCGTCTTCGTCTCCGGCCAGGTGCCCACCGACGACCAGGGCCAGGTCATCACCGGCGGCATCGAGGCCCAGACGCGCCAGGTCTTTAAGCGCATCGAGCAGGCCCTGGCGCTGGCCGATTGCACGCTGGCCGACGTCGCCAAGGTCAGCGTCTGGCTCGACGACGCCCGCGACTTCGGCAGCTTCAACCGGGTCTACATGGAATGCCTGGGCGAACACCGACCCGCGCGTTCGACCGTCGAGGCGCGGCTGATGATCGACGCCAAGGTCGAGATCGACGTCACGGCCTACAAGCCGCGCGGCTGAACCGGAGCCCGCGCCGATGACTTCCCATCCCCTGGTGGCCGTCGACTGGGGCACCAGCTCGCTGCGCGGCGCGCTGCTCGATGCCGACGGCCGCGTGCGCGAGGAGCAAAGCCATCCGCGCGGCATCCTGAGCGTCAAGCCCGGCGGCTTCACCGAGGTCTTCGAGACCCTGTTCGGCGGCTGGATGCGCCCGCAGGGCACCCGCTGCCTGATCTCGGGCATGGCCGGCAGCAAGCAGGGCTGGGTCGAGGCACCCTACTGCCCCTGCCCCGCGGGCCTGTCCGAGGTGCGCGCCAAGGTGCTCGAGATCGAGCCCGGGCGGATCTCGATCGTGCCGGGCCTCAGCGACAGCCACGACGGCGTGCCCGACGTGATGCGCGGCGAGGAGGTCCAGATCTTCGGCGCCATGGCCCTGACGGGGTTGCGCGACGGCCTGTTCGTGCTGCCCGGCACGCACAACAAATGGGCCCGCGTCAAGAACGGCATGGTGACGGGCTTTCGCACCTTCATGACCGGCGAGCTGTATGCGCTGCTGAGCCAGCATTCGATCCTGGCGCGCACGCTCGACACCTCGGCGCCGCTCGACGAGGCCGCCTTTCTGCAAGGCGTGACCCAGTCCGACAATGGCCAGGGGCTGCTGCACAACGCCTTCGGCGCGCGCACCCTGGCGCTGTTCGACCGCATGCCGACGCGCGAGCTCGCGAGCTACCTGTCGGGCATCCTGATCGGCGAAGAGCTGCGCACCCAGTCGGTCCATGCCGCGGTCGACGTGGTGCTGATCGGCAGCCCCGCGCTCACCCAGCGCTATCTGCTGGCGCTGCAGGCCTCGGGCACCCAGGCCCGCACGCTCGGCGCCGAGGCCACCTGGGCCGGCCTGCACGCCCTCCACACCACCAGCCACCGAAAGCCATGACCATTCCGCTCGCCAAATTCTCCGCCGCCATGCAGGCCCTGCCGCTGGTGGCGATCCTGCGCGGGCTCACGCCGGCCGAAGCGCCCGCGGTGGGCGACGCGATCGTCGACGCCGGCTTCCGCCTGCTCGAGGTGCCGCTCAATTCGCCGCAGCCGCTCGAGAGCATCGCCCTCTTGCGCCAGCGCTTCCCGCAGGCGCTGGTCGGCGCCGGGACGGTGCTCGACCCGCAGCAGGTGCGCGCGGTGCAGGGCGCGGGCGGCGAACTGATCGTGGCGCCGAACTTCAACGCCGAGGTGATCGCCGAGGCCGTGCGCCTGGGCCTGGTGAGCCTGCCCGGCGTGATGACCCCGACCGAGGCCTTCGGCGCCCTGGCCGCGGGCGCCACCGGGCTCAAGCTGTTCCCGGCCGAACTGGCCTCGCCGGCGGTGGTCAAGGCCCTGCTCGCCGTGCTACCCAGGGACACGCCGCTGATGCCGGTCGGCGGCATCACACCCGACAACATGGACGCCTGGCGCGCCGCGGGCTCGGCCGGCTTCGGCATCGGTTCGGCGCTCTACAAGCCGGGCAAGAGTGCCGCCGCGGTGCACGAGGATGCCCTGCGCTTCGTCGCCGCGTTCAACCGCACGCAGCGCGCCTGACATTCTCCAACGCCACGCCGCCATGACCGCAGACTCCGACTACGCCAGCCCCGCCGTGCGCACCCTGCGCCAGGACCTCGCGCTGGCCTTGCGCGCCGCCGCGCACCACGGCCTGTCCGAAGGCGTGTGCAACCATTTCAGCGTCATGCTGCCAGGCGCCGGCGACCGCTACCTGATCAACCCGCGCGGCCTGCACTGGAGCGAGATCGGCGCCGACGACATCGTGCTGATCGACGTCCACGGCGAGGTGCTCGCCGGCCGGCACCGGGTCGAGCCGACCGCCCTCTTCATCCACGGCGCGGTGCATCGGCTCACGGGCCATGCGGTGGTGCTGCATTGCCACATGCCGTATGCGACCGCTCTGACGCTGACCGTCGATCGCGCGCTCGATCCGACCCTGAGCCAGAACGCGATGCGCTTCATGGACCGGATCGCGGTCGATGCCGACTACAACGGCCTGGCGCTCGACGACCGCGAGGGCGAGCGGATCGCCCGCGCGATGGCCGGCAAGGACGTGGCCTTCCTCGCCAACCACGGCGTGGTGGTGGCGGGCGCGCGCATCGCCCATGCCTACGACGACCTGTACTACCTCGAACGCGCCTGCCTGCACCAGGTGATCGCGCAGTCCACCGGCCGGCCGCTGGTGCCGGTCGATCCGGTGCTGGCGGCGCAGGTCGCGGCCCAGATCCAGGGCGAGCGCGAGCAGTCCGACCTGTTCTTCGAGGCCCTTCGGCGCCTGCTGCCGACGCCGCGCCCCGCGCAGGGCGGTCGTTAAGAGGTCTGGATCCGGCGCATCAACCCGCGGGTGGTGCGCGGCCAGCCGACCCGGCCGAACCAGGCGCCGCCCGCGATGGCCGAGGCGATGACCACGCCATAGACCACCAGCGCGGCGCCCTGCACCGCGAAGACATGCACCAGGTCGCCGCCCCAGCGCAGCGCCAGCCAGCCACCGAGGCCGGCGACCAGCAGCCGCGCCAGGTTGCCGAGCACCGGCCACAGCAGCCGGCCCGCTCCCTGCGACGCGAAGTACAGCACCAGCCCGACGCCGAAGAAGCCATAGAACGGGCCGACCGCGCGCAGGTACTGGGCGCCGGCCTCGAGCATCGCGGGGTCGTTTCCGAACAGCAGCAGCCAGGGGCGCGGGAACAGGGCCGCCGCGAGCCCGATGGCGCCCGAGAGCACGAAGGCGATCGCCGCGCCGGCCCAGGTGGCGCGCAGGGCCCGCTCGCGCTGGCCGGCGCCGATGCAGGTGCCGACCATCGCCACCAGCGGGGCGCCGAGGCCGAACACCAGCGGCACCAGCAGGTACTCGAGCCGCGAGGCCGTGCCGTAGCCGGCGATCGCGCCGGGTCCGAAATGGCCGGTCAGCGCGGTCGCAATGCCGATCGACAGGTTGGTCGCCACGGTCGACACGGCCGCGACCAGGCCGACGCGCAGGATGTCGCGAAACAGCGGCCAGCGCAGTCGCATGCCGGCCCATGAAGGCCGCAGCAGGCTGCGCCCGGAGCGCAGGTAGGCCCACAGCGCCAGCGTGCCGCCCAGGTAGTACAGCAGCAGCGCCACCGCCCCGCCGGCGATGCCCAGCCCGGGCACCGGGCCCCAGCCGAAGACCAGCAGCGGCGACAGCGGCACGAGCAGCACCACGCCGGCCACCGTCACGTTGGCCGGCACCGCCATGTTGCCGGTGCCGCGCACCACCGCCGCCAGCGAGTTGAACAGCCACACCAGCACCGCGCCCGCGAAGGCCACGTGCGAATAGACCAGGGCCGCCTCGAGCGAGGCGCCGGTGCCGCCCATCAGCGTGAACAGCCAACGGCCGCCGAACAGCATCGCGATCATGAACAGCAGCCCGAAGCCGACCGCGATCGCGATCGCATGCAGCACCAGCGCATCGGCATCCTCGCGCCGCCGGGCGCCGAGCGCGCGCGCGATCGCCGAGGCGATGCCGCCGCCCATCGCGCCGGCCGAAGTCATCTGCATCAGCATCACGATCGGGAACACCAGCGCCATGCCGGCCAGCGCGTCCGTGCCGAGCTTGCCGACGAAGAAGGTCTCGATCAACCCGACCGAAGCCTGCGCAACCATCACCACCACGTTGGGCGCGGCCAGCTTCAGCAGCGTCGGCACGATTGGCGCCTCGAGCAGGCGCCGGGTGCGCGGATCGAGCGCCGTCATGCCGCCGCCGTCTTCGCCACCCCCACCGGCCGCGCTTCGCGGATCGGCAGGTTGACCAGCGCCGCGCCGGCCGCCAGCGCGATGTCGATGTACCACACGATGTCGTAGCTGCCGGTGGCCTGGAACACGTAGCCGCCGAGGAAGGCGCCGAGGAAGCCGCCGACCTGGTGCGCCAGCATCACGATGCCGAACAGCATCGCCATGTTGGCCGGGCCGAACATCTTGGCGACCAGGCCCGCGGTCGGCGGCACGGTCGACAGGAAGGTGACGCCCATCACGGCCGCGAAGACCAGCATCACGGCCGGCGTCTTGGGCGCCAGCAGGAACGCCAGCACCGCCAGGCCGCGCACCGCATAGAGCAGCGCCAGCAGCGACTTCATGCGCCAGCGGCCGACGGCCCAGCCCATCGCCAGGCTGCCGACGATGTTGAACAGGCCGATCATGCCGAGCGCCCAGCCGCCGATCTCGGGCGGCAGGCCGCAGGCCGCGACCACGCCCGGCAGGTGGGTGGCCAGGAAGGCGACGTGGAAGCCGCAGACCATGAAGCCCAGGCTCAGGTAGCGGTAGCTCGGCGTCGACAGCGCCTGGCCGATGGCCTGGCGCGCGGTCAGGGGCTTGCTGCCGCTGGCGGCCGCCGATTGCGCCGCCAGTAGCTGTGAATTGCCCTTGAGCACCCACACCGCGGGCAGCGCCAGCAGGATCAGGATCGCCAGCCACTGCATCGCGCTGGCCCAGCCGACGGTCGCCATCAGGCCGATCGCGATCGGCGCCATCGCGAACTGGCCGAAGGAGCCGCCCGCGTTCACCACGCCGGTCGCGAGGCCGCGCTTGTGGGCCGGCACCAGGCGCGTGGTTGCGGCCATCAGCACCGAGGGACCGGCCATGCCCGCGCCGCCCGCGGCCAGCACGCCGATCGCGAAGATCAGCCCGCCGGTGGTGGTCATCAGCGGCGTGAGGAAGGTGCCGACCGCCACCAGCAGCACGCCGATGAAGATCACGCGGCCGGTGCCGATGCGGTCGGCCACCGCGCCGGCGAAAGGCTGGGTGAGGCCCCACCAGAGCTGGCCGAAGGCGAAGGCGAGGCTGATGCTGCCGATGCCCAGGCCGGTGGCGGTGTTCAGCGACGACAGGAAGAGCCCCATCGTCTGGCGCACCCCCATGGTCAGGGCGAAGGTGCCGGCCGCGGCCAGCAGCACCAGCCAGACGGCGTAGCGCGCGACGGGCGCCGGGCCTGCGGTGGTCTGGTCATTCATCGCGATCTCCCTCGGTCGTTTCGTCCAGGCCGCTCAGCAGCGCGATGCTTTCGTCGACCAGGGCATGCAGCGCCAGCACCCGGTCGATGCCGAGCAGCGCGTTGAGCTTTTCCTGCGCGGTGCGCCAGTGGCGCTGCGCCTCGGCGCGCTTGCGGCGGCCGTCCTCGGTGATCTCGACCAGCCGGCTGCGCGCATCGGGCCCCTCGCCCTGCGTGAGCCAGCCGGCCGCCACCATCGGCTTCAGGTTGCGGGTCAGCGTCGAGGCGTCGACCCCCATCGCCTTGGCCAGGTCGCCCGGCCGGATCGGACCGAGGTGCATCACGTGCGACAGCAGCGAGTACTGCGAGGTCTTCAGGCCGCTGTGGGCGACCTCGGCGTCGTAGTGGCGCGAGACCTGGCGCGCCAGGTGCCGGAGCCGGAAATTGGTGCAACCCTGGGGTTTGGCGATGGCAGTCATGCGGATGATTGTAGCTACAATCATTGCATATGCAACTGTAAAAGGAGATTTTGAATGACAACGACCGATCGACTGGCAGCCTGGATCACCGAGGAAGACGCGATTTCCGAACGCCTGAACGCGGGGCCTGGCCCCGGCGTGGCGCGTCCGGAGCAGATCGCCGGCAAGACCGGGCTCGAGATGATGGAGGCCATGCTGCGGGCCGAGATCCCCTACGCCGCGATCGCCAAGACACTGTCCTTCCAGCTGATCGAGGTCGGGCCGGGGCGCGCGGTGTTCCAGGGCCGGCCGCTGGCCGAGCACCTGAACCCGCTCGGCACCATCCACGGCGGCTGGTTCGCCACCCTGCTCGACTCGGCGCTGGGCTGCGCGGTCCACACCATGATGCCGGCCGGCCGCGGCTACACCACCGCCGAACTCGGCGTGAACCTGGTCAAGGCGCTGTCGCCCAAGGTGCAGCGCGTGCGCGCCGAGGGCAAGGTGCTGCATTGCGGCCGCCAACTGGCCACCGCCGAAGCCCGCCTGGTCGGCGCCGACGGCACGCTCTACGCCCACGCCACCACCACCTGCCTGGTGTTCGAGATGCCGAACCGCTGAACCGGCTCCCGGCCGGAGGGCGCCATTCCGGGCTCGAATGAATTGTTGCAAGGCACGGTGGCCGTCGCTACGATCCATTCCGCGTCTCCCTGCCATTGAGCGGTACGGCCCGAGCTGCCGTGGAATACGAAAGGAAGCCACGATGAAGCCCCGATGCCTTCACTGGCCGGCGGCCTGCGCCACCGTGGCGATCGCCTGGGGCAGCGCCAGCCTCCCCGCGCTCGCCCAGTCGGAGGCGATTCCCTCGTTCCGGGAAGTCGATTCCATGGAGGCCCGCGTCCAGGGCTGCGTGACCTGCCACGGCCAGAGCGGCCAGGGCACCAACAACGGCTACTTCCCCCGCATCGCCGGCAAGCCCGCGGGCTATCTGTACAACCAGCTGGTGGCGTTTCGCGACGGCACGCGGCACTACGCGCCGATGAACTACCTCGTCGCCTACCTGCCGGACGCCTACCTGAAGGAGATCGCCCAGCACTTCGCGAGCCAGCGCCCGCCGTTCGGGCCCGCTGAAGCGATGAAGGCGGACATGGAAACCATGCGCAGGGGCGGCGCGCTGGTGGCGGCCGGCGATGCCGGCAAGGGCATTCCCGCCTGCGTCGCCTGCCACGGCGTCGGACTGACCGGGATGGAGCCGGGGATTCCCGGCCTGGTCGGCCTGCGGCCGACCTATGTCGTGGCCCAGCTCACGCGCTGGCGCGTCGGCGAGCGCCACGCGGCCGAACCCGACTGCATGAAGCGGGTGGCCACGCGCCTCAGCGACGCGGACATGAATGCCGTCGCGGCCTGGCTGTCACAGCAGGCGGCGCCCAGGGACCCGTCGCCGGAACCGGCCAATGTGGTTCGCATGCCCCTGGCATGCGGCAGCCAGAAGTGACGCTCATGAAACTGGCCTTCAAGATCCTCCTCGCGTTCGCGGTGCTGGCGGTGGCGGGCGCCGCGGTCTTGTGGTGGCTGCGGCCCGCCGCGTTGCCCGATCAGGGTCGGGCCAGCACGGCCCCGAAGGATGCGACCACCGAAGTCATCACCCGCGGCGAATACCTGGCGCGAGCCGGCGACTGCGTGGCCTGCCACACGGAGGCCACCGGCAAGCCGTTCGCGGGCGGACGGGCGATGCCGACGCCCTTCGGCGCCCTCTTCGTGCCCAACATCACGCCGGACGACGAGACCGGCATCGGCCGCTGGACCCCCGACGACTTCTACCGGATGATGCACACGGGCGTCTCCAAGGACGGCACGCTGCTGTATCCGGCCATGCCGTTCGCCTCGTACACCAAGGTCACGCGCGCGGACAGCGACGCCATCTTTGCCTACCTGATGTCCGTCACGCCGGTGCGCCAGCAGAACCGGCCGCATGAACTCAAGTTCCCCTTCAACAAGCGGGAACTCCTGATCGGATGGCGAACGCTCTACTTCAAGGAAGGCGAGTTCGTCCCGGACCCGAAGCAGAACGCCGAATGGAACCGTGGCGCCTACCTCGTCCAGGGGCTCGGCCATTGCGCGATGTGCCACACGGCCATCAATGCGCTGGGCGGGTCGAGCGAATCGAAGGCCTTCGAAGGGGGCATGATCCCGAACCAGAACTGGTATGCGCCATCGCTCACCTCCAACCGCGAAGCGGGCCTCGGCAACTGGGAGATCCAGGAAATCGCCGATCTGCTGCAGGTCGGCGTCTCGCACCGCGGCACCACCTACGGCCCGATGGCGGAGGTGGTCTACAACAGCCTGCAGTACCTCAGCGACGAGGACGTCAAGGCGATGGCGGTCTACCTCAAGGCCCTGCCCCAGCGCGACTCCGAGCCGCCGCCGACCAGCCAGGCCCGGCTCGTGAGCCCCAGCGTGATGGAGACGGGCCGCAAGATCTACGGCACGCAGTGCGCGATGTGCCATGGCGAAGAGGGCAAGGGGCATCCGCCGTCGTTCCCGCCGCTGGCGGGCAACCAGTCCATCACGATGGCCTCGCCGGTCAACTCGATCCGCATGGTGCTCAACGGCGGCTACGCGCCCGGGACCCGCAAGAACCCGCGCCCGCACGGCATGCCGCCCTTCAGCCACATCCTCGACGATGACCAGGCGGCCGCCGTCGTGACCTACATCCGCGTGGCATGGGACAACAGCGGCACGCCGGTCGACGCATCCCAGATCAGCGAACTGCGCAAGTTGCTGCCCGAATGAGGAAGCCCGCCATGTCCCCCATCGATGAGCAAGAGGAAGACCGCCGCGTCGACGACATCGTGCGCCGAGGGCCCACGGGGGCGTTCGCGGTGGCGGGCATCGCGACGGCCATCGTCGTGGCGATCTACTTCATCTTCTATTTCGCGGTCTACCTGCCGCGCGGTGCCGTCCAATGAGTGCGACCCTGCCCTCGCACGAGTCGGAAGCGATCGCGGCCGCGGCCGAGCGGCGCTGGACCTGGATCGTCGGCGCCATCATCGCGGTGCTGATCCTGATGATGGTCGTCACCGGCCTGCACTGGGCGACCATGCCGCCATCGCGCGTGGAGACGGTGGACGTGAAGACGCTCCACCTGCGCGGCGAGTTCATCGAGAGCAACCTCGGCACGGCCATCGAGGCCGACGGCCGGGTGGTCGTGCGGCTCATCGCCCAGCAGTATTCGTTCGAGCCGCAATGCATCGTGGTGCCGGCCGATGCGCCCGTGACCTTCCGCGCCACGGCGACGGACGCCATCCACGGATTCATCATCGGCCGCACCAACGCCAACACGATGGTCGTGCCGGGCTTCGTGGCGACCTTCACGACATCGTTTCGCCGCACCGGCGAACAGTTGATGCCCTGTCACGAATACTGCGGCACCGGGCACGAGGCCATGTGGGCCCGCGTGCAGGTGCTGCCGCAGGACGAATTCATGGCCAAGGCCCGGCCGGGTGAAAGGCTCAGCTGTGTTCCACGCTAGAAGACTCGTCCTGGCCCACTTCTGGGTGGCCTTCGTCGCCTTCCTGGGCGCGCTGGTTCTGGGCGCGTGGCAGATGTACGTCCGCAGCCCGCTGTCGACCTGGATCAACAACCCCGAGCACTACTACCGCTCGGTCACCGGCCACGGCACGGTCATGGCCTACGTGCTGCCGACGCTGGTCGCGATGGGCTTCGGCTACGCCATCTCCGAGCTGGCGCTGAAGAAGCCGCTGATCGGCCTGCGCTGGGCCTGGGCGGGCTTCTGGCTCGTCGTGGTCGGCACGGCGGTGGCGGCCGTGACGATGGCGCTGGGCAAGGCGTCGGTGCTCTACACCTTCTACCCCCCGATGCTCGCGAGCCCGTTCTACTACCTGGGCGTGGTGCTGGTGGTCGTGGGCTCGTGGATCTGGGTCGCGCTCATGGCCATCAACCTGCGCGCCTGGAAGAAGCAGAACCCGGGCGAGCCCGTTCCGCTGGCGATGTTCGGCAACGTCGCCGGTGCGTACCTGTGGGCGTGGACCTCGCTCGGCGCTGCGATCGAGGTCCTGGTGCTGATCCTGCCGGCTTCGCTGGGACTCACCGACACGATCAACGCCGGCCTCGCACGCGTCTTCTTCTCGTGGACGCTGCATGCCATCGTGTACTTCTGGCTGATGCCCTCTTACATCGCGTTCTACACCATCGTGCCGCGCGCCATCGGCGGCAGGCTATACAGCGACACCATGGGTCGGGTGGCCTTCGTGCTCTTCCTCGTGTTCTCGATGCCGATCGGCATCCACCACCTCTTCGCCGACCCGCAGGTGGGCGCGGGCTTCAAGTTCGTGCATGCGGTGATGACCGCGATGGTGTCGGTGCCGACATTGCTGACGGTGTTCACCATCGTGGCCTCGGTCGAGATCGCCGGCAGGCTGCGCGGCGGCAAGGGGATGTTCGGCTGGCTCAGGACGCTGCCGTGGGACAACCCGATGATGCTGGCGGTGACCTTCTCCTTCATCATGCTCGGCTTCGGCGGCGCCGGCGGCCTCATCAACATGAGCTACCAGCTCAACGAGACCATCCACAACACGCAGTGGGTGACGGGCCATTTCCACCTGATCTTCGCCGGCGCGATCGTGCTGATGTACTTCATGGTCGCCTACGAGCTGTGGCCGCAGCTCACGGGCTGCGCGCCGCTGTCGGCCGCGCTCATCAAGTGGCAGATCTGGCTGTGGTTCGTCGGCATGATGGTGCTGTCGATGCCATGGCACCTGGTCGGCCTGCTCGGGATGCCGCGGCGCATGGCCTACTACGACTACACGCATCCCGAGATCCAGCCGCAGGCCTGGACCGTCACCGTGTCGGCGATCGGCGGCTTCATCCTGCTCGCGTCCGGCATCCTGCTGGTCTACACGCTGGCCACTGCGCGAAAGAAGGAAGGCACGGTGGTGGCGCCCTTCACCTTCAGCCGCGCGGCGCATCCGACTGCGCACACGCCGGTCGCACTGAACGGCTTCGGGCTCTGGGTCGCGATGATGATCGGCCTCACGATCGTCAACTACGGCTACCCGATCGTGCAGCTGGCTTCGCTGAAGGAAGCCTCCGTGCCGGTGATACCGATCGGGAGCCGGTGATGAAGGTGAACGGCATGCCCGGCTGGCGCAACCCCTGGGTCCGCAAGAGCGTCATCTGGCTCATCGTCCTCACCGTGGGCGCCTTCGCGGCGGGCTTCGTGCTGCTGCCTTCGGTGCACGGCGACTTCAGCGCCAAGGGGATGTGGGCGAGCATCTGCCGGGCGGCCGGGGTGCCGGCCGACTGGTCCTTCGGCTCGGCGCCCCGGCAGGCCGCGACCGCCACCGATGTCGTGCTGGATCGATCGATGGGCAAGGAGGGCTCGCAGCAGGCGGTCGGCCGCGGCGCGACGCTGGCGCTCAACTGCACCATGTGCCACGGCGCCCAGGGCATGAGCAGCTCCGATGCGCCCAACCTCTCCGGCCAATACCCGGAAGTGATCATCAAGCAGCTGATGGACTACCGCAGCGGCAAGCGCGGCAGCCCCATCATGGTGGCGCTGTCCAGGAACCTGTCGGACACGGACATCGCCGACCTGGCGGCCTACTACGCCTATCTGCCGAAGGCACGAACCGCGCCGACGACCTATGACGAGGCGCTGCCCGCACTGGTGCGGGTCGGCGCACCGCTGCGCAACATCGCGCCCTGCGTCTCCTGCCATGGCGGCATCGACCAGAAGTTCGGCGCGCCGTGGCTCGAGGGCATGCCCAAGGGCTATCTCGTGCTGCAGCTCAAGGCCTTCCGGTCGGGTGAGCGCGGCAACGATTCCGAGGCGCAGATGCGCAACGTGGCCCGCACGATGACGGACGCGGAGATCGAGGACGTCTCGGCGTTCTATGCACGCAAGGCCGGTCCCCGGACCGAATGACCGGCCGACCCTGGCGGGTCCCGCGCCGGCGTCGCGGAGAACACTTCGAATTCGTGGGTGAATCGGCCGGGCGTCCGAAAGTCGACAGTGATAATTATTCGCATTGGCGCGCGCAAACCCTGCGCCCGCGCCCTTCGTCACCGTCCCCTGGAGAAGCCCCATGACCGCACGCCCTCGCGCGCCTGCCCGCGCGGCCCTCGCGCTCGGCGCGACAGCCCTCACCCTGCTGGCCAGCGCCGTGCCGGCGCATGCGGCCGGCGAGGTCACGCTCTACACCACGCGCGAGCCCGGCCTGGTCCAGCCGCTGCTGGCGGCCTTCAGTGCCCAGAACGACATCAAGGTCAACACCGTCTTCGTGAAGGACGGCCTGCTCGAACGGGTCAAGGCCGAAGGCGCGCGCTCGCCGGCCGACGTGCTGATGACGGTGGACATCGGCAACCTGGTCGACCTGGTCGATGGCGGCGTCACGCAGCCGGTGCGATCGGCCGCGCTCGAGACCGCGATTCCGCCGAACCTGCGGGGCAGCGACGGCCAGTGGTTCGCGCTGTCGCTGCGGGCCCGGGTGCTGTATGCCGACAAGAGCCTGCCGCTGGCCGCCTTCCGCTACGAGGACCTCGCCAACCCGAAGTACAAGGGCAAGGTCTGCATCCGCTCGGGCCAGCATCCGTACAACGTGGCGCTGGTGTCGGCCATGATCGCCCACGACGGCGAAGCCAAGGCCGAGCAGTGGCTGCGCGGCGTCAAGGCCAACCTGGGCCGCAAGGCCACCGGCGGCGACCGCGACGTGGCGCGCGACATCCTCGGCGGCATCTGCGATGTCGGCCTGGCCAACTCCTACTACGTCGGCCAGCTCAAGGGCGCCAAGGAAGGCACGGACGCCCGCAAATGGGGCGATGCGATCAAGGTGGTCAAGCCCACCTTCGCCCAGGGCGGCGGCACGCACGTCAACATCAGCGGCGCCGCGGTCGCGAAGAACGCGCCCCAGCGCGCCAATGCGGTCAAGCTGATCGAGTTCCTGGTGTCGCCGCCGGCGCAGGTGCTCTACGCCGAAGCCAACTACGAATTCCCGGTCCGCCAGGGCGTCGCGCTCGATCCGATCATCGCCAGCAGCATCGGCGAGCTCAAGGTCGATCCGCTGCCGGTCGCCGAGATCGCCAAATACCGCAAGCAGGCCAGCGCGCTGGTCGACAAGGTCGCGTTCGACCAGTGACGCGGTTGCGGCCGGTCGGCCCGGTCTGGCGGACCGCTTCGATGGCGATCGCACTCGGCGTGCTGGCGCCGGTGCTGAGCCTGCTGTGGCTGGCCTTCGGCTCGGGGCTCGGCCACTGGGCCGGGCTGGTGCGCGACGTGCTGCCGCAGGCGGCGCTCGACACCGCCGTGCTGCTGGCCGGCGTCGGCCTGCTGGTGCTGGTGATCGGCACCGGCTGCGCCTGGCTGGTGAGCAGCTGCGACTTCCCTGGCCGCGGCGTGCTGCACTGGGCCCTGCTGCTGCCGCTGGCGATGCCGACCTACATCGTGGCCTTCGCCTACCTCGACCTGCTGCATCCGCTCGGTCCGGTGCAGGGCGCGCTGCGGTGGCTGCTCGGCTTCGACAGCCCGCGCCAGTTTCGCCTGCCCGACCTGCGTTCGATGCCGGGCGCCATCCTCGTGCTCGGCTTCGTGCTCTACCCCTATGTCTACATGACCGCGCGCGCCATGTTCATGACCCAGCCGGCCCACCTGATGGAGGCGGCGCGCTCGCTCGGCGAGAGCCGCGCCGGCGCCTTCTTCCGGGTCGCGCTGCCGCTGGCCCGACCGGCGCTCGCCGTCGGCCTGAGCCTCGCGCTGCTGGAGACCCTCAACGACATCGGCGCCTCCGAATTCCTCGGCATCCGCACGCTCACGGTCGCGGTCTACACCACCTGGATCACGCGCTCCGACCTGGCCGGCGCGGCCCAGATCGCGTCGGCGATGCTGCTGCTCGTGGTCGCGCTGGTGCTGCTGGAGCGCCACGGCCGGCGCCACCAGCGCTTCGGCTCGGCCCAGCGCATGCGCGCCATCCAGCCGCGGCGCCTGCACGGTGCAGCGGCCTGGCTGGCCAGCGCCGCCGCGGCCCTGCCGGTGCTGCTCGGCTTCGCGGCGCCGGCGCTCCACCTGGTCTGGGAAGCGGTGAAGCGGCTGCGCCAGGGCAGCGGAATTTCGCGCGGGCTGATCGACAGCCTGGTCAACACGCTCGGCGTCGCGGCCGGCGTCACCGCGGTGGCGGTGGCCGCCGGACTGGTGGTCGCCTGGGCGGTCCGGGCCCAAGGCTCGGCGCACAACGGCGCCCGCTGGCAGGGCCGGGCCGCCACCCTGGGCTACGCGGTGCCGGGCACCGTGCTGGCGATCGGCCTGCTGACCCCGGCGCTGGCCGCCGACGCCGCGCTGGCCGGGCTGATCGGCCACCCGGGCCTGCCGCTGATGGGCGCCGGCGTGGTGCTGGTGGTGGCCTGCGCGATCCGCTTCCTGGCGATGCCGGTGGGCGGCATCGAGGCCGGCCTCGCGCGCATCCCGCCGGCGCTCGAGCAGGCCGCCCGCCTGCTCGGCGAAAACACCGGCGGCACTTTGCGCCGCGTCCACCTGCCGCTGCTGCGGCCGGCGATCGCGGCCAGCGCGCTGCTGGTGTTCGTCGACGCCATGAAGGAGCTGCCCGCCACCCTGCTGCTGCGGCCGGCCAACTTCGACACGCTCGCCACCTGGCTTTACGCGGAGGCGGCGCGCGGCACCTACGAGGAAGGCGCGATCGCCGCGCTGGCGATCGTGGTCGCCGGGCTGCTGCCGGTGGTGCTGCTGGCGCGCCATGGATTGTCGGAGCCCATCGCATGAGCGCAACGTTGTCCATCGACGGTCTGCACCTCGGCTACGACGGCGCAGCCGGGCTGCACACGGTGGTCGAGGACTTCTCGCTGGCGCTCGACGCCGGCGACATCGGCTGCCTGCTCGGCCCTTCGGGCTGCGGCAAGTCCACGGTGCTGCGGGCGATCGCCGGCTTCGAGCCGGTGCGCGCCGGCCGTATCCGGCTGGGCGGCGTCACCTTGTCCTCGCCCGAGGTCCAGCTGCCGCCCGAGCGGCGCCGCGTCGGCATGATGTTCCAGGAGTACGCACTGTTTCCGCACCTGGACGCGGCGCACAACGTGGCCTTCGGGCTGCGCCGCCTGCCCCGCGCCAAGCAGCAGCGGCGCGTGGCAGCGATGCTGGCGCTGGTCGGCCTGCCGGACGCCGGCCAGCGCCATCCCCACCAGCTCTCGGGCGGCCAGCAGCAACGCATCGCGCTGGCCCGTGCGCTGGCGCCCGAGCCCGCGCTGCTGCTGCTCGACGAGCCGTTCTCGAACCTCGACGGCGCCACCCGCGAGCGGCTGACCACCGAGGTGCGCGAGATCCTCAAGGCCGCCGGCCAGACCGCGGTGCTGGTGACCCACAACGAAGCCGAGGCGCGCGCCATGGCCGATCGCATCGGCGTGATGCACGAGGGGCGGCTGAGCGCCTGGGACACCCCCGCGCAAGACTAGCGACAGGCAGTGGCGCGACAATGTCGCAGCAACAACCAGACGACCACGATATGCGACTCCTCCACACCATGCTGCGCGTCGGCAACCTGCAGCGCTCGATCGACTTCTACACCCAGGTGCTGGGCATGCAGCTGCTGCGCACGTCGGAGAACCCCGAGTACAAGTACAGCTTGGCCTTCGTCGGCTACGAGGGCAACCCGGCCCAGGCCGAGATCGAGCTGACCTACAACTGGGGCACCGACAGCTACGAGATGGGCACCGCCTACGGCCACATCGCGCTCGGCGTGCCCGATGCCTACGCGGCCTGCGAGAAGATCAAGGCGGCCGGCGGCAACGTCACGCGCGAGGCCGGGCCGGTGAAGGGCGGCTCGACGGTGATCGCGTTCGTGACGGATCCGGATGGGTACAAGATCGAGCTGATCCAGCGGGCGGAAGGCGCGGCCGGGGGCGGCTTGCGCTGAGGCTCAACAACCCAGCAAATCCGCCAACGCCCCGATGTCCCGCGCATGCAGCGTGTTGTCGGGCTGCGGCGAGACATCCTTGGGCCGTCCGGGGCCGAACTCCTGGGGCCGCTCGATGTAGCCGGTGCGCAGTCCGCAGGCCCGCGCTGCGGCCAGGTCGTCGTGATGTGCTGCCGCCAGCATCACCTGCCCCGGCGTGACGTCGAACACCGCCGCCACGCCCAGGTAGGTGCGCGGGTCGGGCTTGTAGGCCTTGAACACCTCGGCCGACAGCACGCAGTCCCAGGGCAGCCCGGCGCGCTTGGCCATTTCGGTCAGCAGGCCGATGTTGCCGTTGGAGAGCGTGCAGATCGTGTACCTGCGCTTGAGCCGGGCCAGCCCCTCGACCGCATCGGGCCAAGCCGGCAGCCGGTGCCAGGCCCGGTTGAGTTCGCGCTTGGTGTCGGCGTCGAGGTCGGCCAGGCCGAAGTCCTGCAGCACGCGGCCGAGGATGCCCATGTGCAGTTCGTCGAGCAAGGTGAAGCCGCCCTCGCCGGCCGCCAGGCGCTCCATCACGCCCTTCATCGCCGGCTGGTAGCCGGCGCGCCAGGCCAGCGCGAAGGCGCCGCCGTCGACACCGGGCAGCAGGCGCCCGGCCTCCGCCGCAATGCCGGAATACCAGTCGACCACGGTGCCGAAGACATCGAAGGCGATGACCTTCAGTTCGCTGCCGTCCACGACCTCCCCCATCGCCCCA
The DNA here is from genome assembly GCF_030316845.1 of Variovorax davisae. Classification (GTDB taxonomy): domain Bacteria; phylum Pseudomonadota; class Gammaproteobacteria; order Burkholderiales; family Burkholderiaceae_C; genus Variovorax; species Variovorax davisae. Next base: position 211,406 of record NZ_JASZYS010000001.1, on the reverse strand, counting down.
CCTTCAACGCGCCAACTGGCAGGCCTCGCGCGCCAGCGCCTCGATGCGGCCCCAGTCGCCGGCGGCGATGGCGTCGGTCGGCACGATCCACGACCCACCCACGCAGGCCACGTTGGCGAGCGCGAGGAACTCGTGCGCGTTGCCCGCATGGACGCCGCCGGTGGGGCAGAACTTGACGTCGCCGAACGGGCCTTGCCAGGCCTTCAGCATCGCCAGGCCGCCGGCCTGCACGGCCGGGAAGAACTTGAGCTCGGTCAGGCCGTCTTCCTGGGCCATCATGATCTCGCTGCCGGTCGCGACGCCGGGCAAGAGCGGCAGGCCGAGGTCGTGGCAGGCCTTGCCGACCGCCCGCGTGTAGCCCGGGCTGACGCCGAAGCGCGCGCCGGCCAGCGCCGAGGCCTGCGCATCGGCCGCGCTGCGGATGGTGCCGGCGCCGGCCACGGCCTCGGGCACCTCCTTGGAGATCAGCTCGATGCATTCGAGCGCCTCGCGCGTGCGCAAGGTCACTTCGAGCATCCGGATGCCGCCGGCCACCAGCGCACGCGCCAGCGGCACGGCGTCCTTGACGTCGTGCAGCACGATGACCGGAATCACCGGGGCGTCGCGCATCACGTCGAGCGCGGAAATCTTGTCGTTCACAGCCATGAGCAGGCTCCTTCTTCAGCAGTCAATGCATTGCGCCGCATGCCGGCGAACAGGTCGCGGCCCAGGCCGCGGCCGTTGGCGGCGCGTGCCTGGTCGGGCATCTTCAGAATTTCTCGCGCCGCCCACTCGTCCTCGGGCAGCAGCACCGTGAGCGTGCCCGCCACGCCGTCGAGCCGAATCAGGTCGCCGTCGCGCACCTTGGCCAGCGGCCCGCCGGCCGCGGCCTCGGGCGAGACATGGATGGCCGCTGGCACCTTGCCCGAGGCGCCGCTCATGCGGCCGTCGGTCACCAGCGCCACCCGAAAGCCCTTGCCCTGCAGCACCGACAGCGGCGGCGTGAGCTTGTGCAGCTCGGGCATGCCGTTGGCCTGCGGGCCCTGCCAGCGCACCACGCACACCACGTCGCGTTCGAGCTCGCCGGCCGTGAAGGCCTGCTGCAGCGCGGCCTGGGAATCGAAGACCCGGGCCGGCGCCTCGATCACGTGGCGGTCGCCGGGCACCGACGAGATCTTGATCACGCTGCGCCCCAGGTTGCCCTGCAGCAGCTTGAGCCCGCCGGTGGCGCTGAACGGCGCCGAGACCGGGCGGGCAATGGTGTCGTCCTTCGACGGCGCGGCCGACTTCCAGCTGAGCGGCCGCTCGTCCGAAGCAGAGCCGGCCAGCACCGGGATGCCGGCGAACTCGCGGATGCCGCCGGCGCGCACGCTGAGCACGTCGGCATGCATCAGGCCGGCGTCGAGCAGTTCACCGATCACGAAGCCGGGGCCGCCCGCTTCCTGGAAGCCGTTGACGTCGGCGCTGCCGTTGGGATAGACCCGCGTGAGCAGCGGCACCACCTCCGACAGCTCGGCGAAGTCGTTCCAGTCGATCAGGATGCCGGCGGCACGCGCCACCGCTACCCAGTGGATCAGGTGGTTGGTCGAGCCGCCGGTGGCCAGCAACGCCGCCATCGCGTTGACGATCACGCGCTCGTCCACCAGCTCGCCGATCGGCGGCACCGCGAAGGCCGTGTCCGAGGCCCGGCCCAGCACCGTGCGCACCGCTTCGCGCGTGAGCGCCTCGCGCATCGTGTCGCCGGGCTGGATGAAGGCCGAGCCCGGCACATGCAGGCCCATGGCCTCGAGCAGCATCTGGTTGCTGTTGGCGGTGCCGTAGAAGGTGCAGGTGCCTTGCGCGTGGTAGGCCTGCATCTCGGCGTCGAGCAGGCCCTGGCGGCCCACCAGCCCCTGCGCCGCCTGCTCCCGCACCTTGGACTTGGCCGTGTTCGACAGGCCCGAAGGCATCGGCCCGGCCGGCACGAAGACCGTCGGCAGGTGGCCGAAATGCAGGGCGCCGATCAAGAGGCCCGGCACGATCTTGTCGCACACGCCGAGCAGCAGCGCGGCATCGAACATGTCGTGCGTGAGCGCCACCGCGGTGCCCATGGCGATCACGTCGCGGCTGAACAGGCTCAGCTCCATGCCGGGCGTGCCCTGGGTGACGCCGTCGCACATGGCCGGCACGCCGCCCGCCACCTGCGCCGTGGCTCCGAGGCGGCGGGCCTCGTGCTTGACGATGTCGGGATAGCCCTGGTACGGCGCATGGGCCGAGAGCATGTCGTTGTAGGCCGTGACGATGCCGATGTTGGGCGCCCGCTCGCTCACCACCCTGAACTTGTCGTTGGCCGGGATGCCGGCGACGGCATGCGCCACGTTGGCGCAGCCCATCCGGTCGGAGCCCCGGTCGCGGCCGCGGGTGTCGGCCAGGTCCTGAAGATAGGCGCTGCGCAGGCTGAGACTGCGCGCCCGAATGCGCTCGGTGACAGCGCGGACGGTGGGATGGGTGTTCATGGGCTGTGTCGCTCTGCCGGTGAGCCAGCGTGGGGCGGCTCGGAAGTGCATGGTAACAAGCCCCCATGAAAAAGCCCGGACAGGCCGGGCTTTTTCTGAGGGGCGCGCTGCGGCTTCAGTCCAGCAGCTTGACTTCGACCCGGCGCGCCTCGGCATTGTTGCCGCTGCCGGCCGTCACCCCCGGCTTCTGCAGGTCGACCTTGTCGGCCGGCACGCCCAGGCCGGTCAGCACATCGCGCACCGTCTCGGCGCGCTTCTTCGCCAGGGCCTCGTTGATGGCGGCGTCGCCGGTGGTGTCGTGGAAGCCCGAAATCACGGCCTTGTGGCCGCCTTCCACCCCCTTGATGACGACCGCCAGGGCCTCCGCCGCGCCCGGCGCCAGGTCGGCGCTGGCGGTGGCGAAATAGAAATTCACGACGCCGCCGACGACGCGGATGCTGGCGCCGTCGGGAATCACGACCGTCACCGTCTCGGTGACCACCGCGATCGTGGTGGCCGGTGCGGCCGCAGCCACCGGAGCCGCCGCCGGACCTGCCGCGTGGCCGCGGGTGTAGAGCACGATCGCGATCACGAAGAAGATCACCAGGGCGATCAGGCCCAGCACGAAGGCGAGGATGAAATTCTGCTGGCTCTCGTCGTCGCTGTTGGCGGACATGGGCGGATCTCCGTAGTTGAGGGGTCGGTAAATAATGGTGCGGTGAACCATGACCGCCAAATTGTAGGCGTCGCCCCCCGGCCCCCCGGCGGCGACCCCGGGCCACCCGGCCTGGACCCCCTGCCCACGCCCCTGCGCGACCCCAAGCCGATGCTCGATCGCGTGATCGACGAATGGGGCGGACACGAGGACCTGTGGCTGTTCGGCTACGGCTCCCTGATCTGGCGGCCCGACTTCGGCTTCGTCGAAAGGCATCCGGCCCGGGTCCATGGCTGGCACCGCGCACTCAAGATGTGGAGCCGGATCAACCGCGGCACGGTCGAGACCCCGGGGCTGGTGTTCGGGCTGCTCTCCGGCGGCAGCTGCCGCGGCATGGTGTTCAGGGTGCCGGCCGCCGAAGGGCTGGAGACCCTCGGCCGGCTTTGGCTGCGCGAGATGCCCACCGGGGTCTACGACCCGCGCTGGCTCGACTGCGCCACGCCGCATTCGCGGGTCCGGGCGCTGGCCTTCACGCTGTCGCGGCGCAGCCCCAACTTCACCGGCGAACTCAGTGACGAGCGCTATGCCCACATCTTCGCCAACGCGGTGGGCCGCTACGGCAGCTCGCTCGACTATGCCGAGCAGACCCTGCTCGAATTGCGGCGCCATGCGATCCACGATGCCGCGCTGGCACGCCTGGTCAAGCTGGCGCAAGCGCGGCTGTCGGCCCCGGCCGACAGCGCCGAGCCGGCGCCTCCGGTATACCCTCTGGGCTCAGCACCCACCGACAAATTCAAGGAGTAGTCCGACCATGCGCCCTCGCCTCATCGCCCCTGCCATCGCCGTGGCCGCGGCCAGCCTGCTCGCCGCCTGCGGCACGCTCGGGCCCAAAGCCGGCGCGACCGCCGAACTGGCGCCGACCGGCGCGATCACGCCGAACCCGACCCTGGGCAAGGTGAGCTTCACCGCGCTCGAGCACGGCGTGCGCGTGAAGGGCGAAGTGCGCGGCTTCGCACCGGGCACCGAGCATGGCTTCCACATCCACGAAAAGGGCGACTGCGGCGACAACGGCAATGCCTCGGGCGGCCACTTCAATCCGGCCGGCGGGACCCACGGCAAGTTCGCCGCCCCGGGAAGCCACGCAGGCGAACTGCCCAGCCTGGTGGCCGACGCCAACGGGGTGGCGCGCTTCAGCGTCGACGTCCACACCATTTCGATGACCGAGGGCGCGGTCAACAACATCATCGGGCGCGCGCTGGTGGTGCACCGCGACCGTGACGACTTCACGACCCAGCCGGCGGGCAATTCGGGCCCGCGCATCGCCTGCGGGGTGATCGCGCGAAGCTAGAGCGGACGCTGGCCCAGCAGCGCCTCGGCCCGCGCCAGCTCGTCCGGCGTATCGATGTCGGTCACCGCGCCGATGTCGTCGACCTCGATGTCGGCCACCTGCCGCGCCTCCCGGAGCGCGCGCAGCACCGGGGCGGCGCCCTGGTTCCCCGACAGTCGCGAAAGCGCAAGGAAGGCGCTCGGGGCGAAGCCCACCGGATGCCCGCGCTGCCCGCGGTAGTGCGGCTGCGCCGCCTGCACCGACCCGCCCAGCGCGGTCGCCACGGCCTGCAGGGTGGCGGGCTGCACCAGCGGCAGGTCGGCCGGCAGGATCAGCCAGCCCGCAGCCCCGGCGGTGGCCCGCACGGCGGCGGCGATCGAGTCGCCCATGCCCGGATGGCCGGCATCCTCGAGATGCCAGGGCAGCCCGCTGGCGCGCACCGCGGCCAGCGTGTGGTCGAGCACCGTGGCGCCGGCCAGCGCCGCCTGCAGCTTGTGGCCGCTGCCGCCGGCGGCACGGAAGCGCTCGCCGCGGCCCGAGGCGAGCACGATGACGGTCGGCAGGAACGGTTGGGCGGCGGGATTCATGCGCCGAAGTATCCACGCTTCGCTTGCGCAACAATGGCGCCATGCCTTCTCCCAATGAATCCCTGGCCGCCCTGCGCAAGAGCTACGAGCGCGCCGAGCTCGACGAAATCCGCAGCGCCGCCGATCCGCTCGACCAGTTCGAGCGCTGGCTGGCCGAGGCCATCGACGCCCAGGTGCCCGAACCCAACGCGATGACCTTGGCCACGGTGGGCGGCGACCTGCGCCCCTCGACACGGATCGTGCTGGTCAAGGGCTACGACGCCCGCGGCATCGTCTGGTACACCAACTACCACAGCCGCAAGGGCCAGGAGCTGGCCGGCAACCCCTACGCGGCGCTGCAGTTCCATTGGGTCGAGCTCGAGCGCGTGGTGCGCATCGAGGGCCGGGTCGCCAGGGTCGACGAGGCCGAGAGCGACGCCTACTTCGCCAGCCGCCCGCTCGACTCCCGCATCGGCGCCTGGGCCAGCCCGCAGAGCGAGGTCATCAGCGGCCGCGACGTGCTGGTGAAGAACGCCGCGCTGCAGGCCGCAAAGCACCTGCTGTCGCCGCCACGGCCGCCGCACTGGGGCGGCTTCCGGCTGGTGCCCGATCGCTGGGAGTTCTGGCAGGGCCGCAAGAGCCGCCTGCACGACCGGCTGCGCTATCGCGCCGAAGGCGGCGCCTGGGTGCGCGAACGGCTGGCGCCCTGAGCCGGCCTCAAAGGCGCCCGGCGAGCGCCATCACGACCGACAGGGAAACCAGCGCCATCACGGTCGAGACCACGACGCTGGCGGTGATCAGCGCCTCCGAGGTCCGGTAGCGCTGAGCGAACAGGAACACGTTGGCGCCGATCGGCAGCGACGCCGCGACCACCATCACCGTCAGCGGCAGGCCGCGCAGGCCGAAGGCGAGGCCGAACGCCGCGACCAGCGCCGGGTGCACCAGGTTCTTGATCGCGGCATGCAGCAGCGCGGCGCGCCAGTGCTGGCCGACCGGCGTCAAGGCCAGCGTGATGCCGACCAGCATCAGCGCCACCGGGCTGAAGGCCTGGCCGAGCAAGGCGATCGGCTTGTCGATCGCGGCCGGGATCTCGAGCCCGGTCTGGGCGAACAGCAAGCCCAGCAGGATCGGTGCCTGCACCGGATGGATGACCGCGTTGCGCAGGGCGCGCAACACGGTGCGCGCCATCGGGCGCCGCCCTGCCCCGCCCGGCGCGATGCGTTGCGCATCATCCTGCGCCAGCGCGAGTTCGAGGAACACGGTGGCGCTGGTCAGCAGCACCAGCGAATGCAGCGAGATCAATGTCAGCAGCACCACCATGCCCGGCGGACCGTAGGCCAGGCCGACCAGCGCGATGCCGATCATCACGGTGTTGCTGTAGGTGTTGGCCAGCGCCAGCACGACACCGGTGCGATGGAAGCCGCGCCAGACCAGCGTGGCCGCGAAGATCAGGCCGGCGGCGACGAAATAGGCCGCCACCGGCTTCAGGCTCAGCTGCTCGATCCGCACCGTGCTCATCGAACGGAACAGCAGGGGCGGTGCCAGCAGCAGGAACACCAGGTTCGACAGGTCCTTGACCGAGTCGCCCCGGATCCAGCGCATCCTCCCTGCCAGCCAGCCGACCGCGATGAGGACGACCACGGGCAGCAGCGAGGAAACGACGAGACCATTCATGAGCCTTTCGAGAATAGCCGACCCGGTGCCTCGACTGCCACGGCAGCAAGCCGGGCCGGCCGGTTCCCTAGAACGTCGCCCTCAACCCCACCTTCAAGGTGCGCCCCGGCAGCGGTGCAGCCGGATACACCGTCGTCGTCAGGATCGAGGTCGCGCTGTAGGCCAGCGTGTTGCCGATGTTGTCGACCCGCGCGTACCAGGTGAGGTTGGCACGCTGGACCCGCTGCTTGTAGCTGACCGATGCGTTCCACAGCGTGTAGGCCTCGGTCGCGCGGTCGCCCATCGGCGGCACGCGGTTCTGCGCCGCGTTGTAGTCGAAGCCCAGGCGCGCGGTCCACGCACCGCGCCCGTAGGCCAGCGTGCTGCCGATGCGCCACGGTGCGATCCGCGGCAGCGGCTCCCCGGTGTCGGTGTTGGTGGCCCGCACCAGGTCGCCGCGCCATTCGAGATCGAGCGTCGAACCGTCGGCCGCGCGCGAGAAGCCGTCGGCGCCGAGCAGTTGCAAGGTGCCGCTGGCTTCGAGGCCGGTGAAGCGGGCCCGCACCCCGTGGTAGACGTAGTCCGCGAACACCTCGGGGAACAGCAGCCCCTCGGCCGTCTCGACCGGCGGTGGATTCAGCTCGCCGTCCGCGCCGCGCACATTGCCCGTGGCACTGAGACCGATGTAGTTGCTGAAGCGGGTCACGTAGGCATTGAGCTTGGCCGTGTTGGCGCCCGACTTCCACTGGGCGCCGAGGTCCAGCCCGGTCGACTTTTCCACCTTCAGGTTCGGATCGCCGGTCTCCCAGGCGGCGGTCGCCACGTGCGGGCCGTTGGCAAACAGCTCGTAGTCCTTGGGCGCCCGCTCGGTGTAGGCCAGGTTCGAGGTCAACTGCCACTGCGGCGACAGGTTGACCAGCCCCCCGAACGCGGCGCTGCTCGGACGGAAATCGCGCTCGCCGACGAAGAAGCGCGTGACTTCCGGGTCGGACGGATCGCCCAGCGAGCGCACCTTGACCTCCTCGGTGCGGGCCCCGAAGCTCAGCCGGCCCCACGAGGTGCCGAACTCCTCGTGCAGGAACAAGGCATTCGACGTCGTGCGACTGTTCGGGGCGAAAGCCTCCTCGCCGTTGGCCGAGAAGCGCCCGCTCTCGCTCGTGAAGCCGACCATGCCTTCGAGGCCGCCGATCGGGCGGTGCCGCGCCTCGATCCGCAGGTCGTTGCTGTCGTTGGCGAAGGTGGTGCCGGGCGCCTGGCCTTCGTACTCCGTGTGGCGGTACTCGGTGCGGCTCAGCTTCGCATGCACGCTGCTGAAAAAGCCGCCCGGCCGCCATTCACCCTCGAGCGCGTAGCGGTCGGAGCGCATGCCGATCGTGACGTCGTCCTCGGCCACCGTGCCGTAGGTGCTGCGGTAGGTGCTGGCGGAGGCGCCGAGCCAGCCCTGGTCGAAGAACAGCGTGCCGCCGAAGGCGCCGCCATCGGCCTCGTTGGCCGAGTTGCAGATCTTGCGCGCGAAACCCGCGCGCTTCGGATTCTCGCAGGGCAGCTCGATCGGTACCGAGACGTCGCTCGAATCGCGCCGGAACGCATCGACGTGCAGCGCATAGCGGTCGGTACCGCCTTCGAGCACCACGCCGCCGGACGTCTCGCGGTTGCCGGTGGCGTAGCCCAGGTCGGCGCGGCCGCCGAAGCCCTCGATCGGCTCGGTCGGGATCCGGTTGTCGATCACGTTGACCACGCCGCCGACGGCGCTGCCGCCGTACTGCAGCGCGGCCGTTCCGCGCAGCACCTCGAGCCGCTCGGTGACCAGCGCGTCGACCGGCACCGCGTGGTCGTAGCTCAGCGCCGAGGCGTCGGGCGCGCTGCCGCCGTTCTGCAGGATGCGGATGCGGTCGCCGTCCTGGCCGCGGATCGTCGGCCGGCTGGCGTTGGGGCCGAAATAGGTGCTGGCGACGCCCGGCAGGCCGTTGAGCGTCTCGCCGAGGGTGGACTGCGAGCGCAGCAGCAGCGACTCGTTCGTCAGCGAGGTGGTCGGCGCGATCAGGTCGGTGGCGCCCAAAGGGTTGCCGGTGACGGTGATCTCGCCGAGCGAGGCGGCGGGCGCTTCAGGCGCAGCTTGCGCCCAGGCACCCGGGGAGGCGCAGGACAGGACGGACAGCACCGCGACGCCGACGCGGTGGCGTGGAAAAAGAATGGACATGAAGAAACACTCGTTGAATCGATGGACAGCCGGCCGCGGCCCGCCAGGCGGGGGCGGCAACCGGAAAACACGGGGGATTCAGCGAGTGGAAGGCGGACCGCGCGCGTCGAACAGCGCGATCCAGCGGGCGAAGACCTCGCCCTCGAGCCAGACGAAGCTGGCAGCCGGCAGCAGCACCGGCAGGAAGACCGGTGGCACGCAAGGCGCGGCCGCTCCGTGGGACAACTGGTCGTAGAGCCGGCACTCGGCCTCGGTGTGGACGCCGAACAGCGCCGACAGCCCGTGCGAGGCTGCCGCCTTGCCGGCCACCGCGCCGGTGGCGGCGTCCGCATGGGCCGACGCCGCCACGCCATGCAGCGTGCCGTGCAGCAGGCCCAGGGTGGTGGCGGCCCAGAGCGCGAACGCGAGCACGCACAACATGGTGCGGCTGCGGAGGGAGCGCTGGGCGAAGGGCATCAGTCAGTTGAGGACAGGGCAAAAACTGCTTTCGCAGTTTGTTGGTCTGTCCCGCAAGGTCTCAGGTTGGTCGAGGACAGAGCAAAAAACCGCTTTCGCAGTTTCCGGGTCTGTCCCGAAAGAACTCAGGACTTTACCCGGGCCGCGAAGGTCTTCTGGAACTTCTCGACCTTGGGGCCGACCACGAAGGCGCAGTAGCCCTGGTTCGGGTTGTTCAGGAAGTAGTCCTGGTGGTAGGCCTCGGCGGCCGAGTAGTTGGCCAGCGGCTCGACCTCGGTCACGATCGGCGAGCGGTAGGTCTTGCTCTCGCCGATCTCGCGGATCACGTCCTCGGCGACCTGCTTCTGCGCCGCATCGAGGTAGTAGATGCCGCTGCGGTACTGGGTGCCGACATCGTTGCCCTGGCGATCGAGCGTCGTCGGGTCGTGGACGACGAAGAAGATCTCAAGGATCTCGTGCAGCGAGATCTCGGCCGGGTCGAAAGTCACCTTGACCACCTCGGAATGCCCGGTGCGGCCAGTGCAGACCTGCTCGTAGCTCGGATTCACGGTCTGGCCGTTGCTGTAGCCGGATTCGACGTCGAGCACCCCCTGGACGCGGTCGAACACGGCTTCCGTGCACCAGAAGCAGCCGCCGCCGAGGACGATGGTTTCAGTGGGCGAGGAGGGGGATGACATGACAACTCCGGCGAAGTTTCGAGACCAATCGCACATTGTGCCGGCTTGACGCAGTGCAACACCCTCACTACATTACTAACCCGCCAGTCATTAATACCATGCCCGCCCCCCGATTCCTCAAGGACAAGCTGTGCCCCGTGAGCGCCAAGCGCGAGCGGCGCAAGGAAGCCCGTCCGGGCGAACTGCTAGAGGCGGCGCTGGACCTGTTCGTCGAGAAAGGCTTCGCCGCCACCCGTTCGGAGGAGGTCGCGGCCCGCGCCGGCGTGTCCAAGGGCACCCTCTTCCTCTATTTCCAGAGCAAGGAAGAGCTGTTCAAGGCGGTCGTGATCGAGAACCTGGCCGGCCGCTTCACCGAATGGAACCGCGAGTTCGACGAATACGAGGGCAGCACCGCCGACATGCTGCGCTACTGCATGCGCGTCTGGTGGGAGCGGGTCGGCGCGACCAAGGCCTCCGGCCTCACCAAGCTGATGATGAGCGAAGGGCGCAACTTTCCGGAGCTGGCCGAGTTCTATCGCCGCGAAGTCGTCAAGCCGGGGCACGAACTGCTGCGGCGCATCGTCCAGCGCGGCATCGACCGCGGCGAGTTCGCGCCGGTCGAGGTCGACCTGGCGATCTACACCGTCATCGCGCCGATGATCTTCCTGATGCTCACCAAGCATTCGCCTGCGATCTGCTTCGATCACACCTCCACGATCGATCCCGAGAAATACCTGGCGCTCCAGGCCGAGACCGTGCTGCACGGTCTCTGCCGCACGCCGAAGGCTGCCGAATGAAAAGAACGATGAAATGGGCCATCGCGGCCCTGGTCCTGGCGCTGATCGCGGGCGGCGCGCTGCGAGCCATCGGCGCGCGCAAGGCACAGCAGGCCAAGCTGGCGGCCGGCGCCGGCTCGGCCGCGACCGAAACGGTGGTGGAGCTGTCGGCCACCGACGTGGTGCGCGTCGCGCGCCGCGAGCTGGCCGAGACGCTGCCGGTCTCGGGCACCTTGCGGGCGGTCGATTCGGCGCAGGTTAAGGCCCGCGTCGCCGGCGAGCTGATCGGGCTCACGGTGCGCGAGGGCGACACGGTGACCGCCGGCCAGGTCATCGCGCGCATCGATCCGATCGAGTACCAGTCGCGCCTGCGGCAGGCCCAGGAGCAGGCCGATTCGTCCCGCGCCCAGGCCGAGGTGGCGCAGCGCACCTTCGACAACAACAAGGCGCTGGTCGAGCAGGGCTTCATCTCGCGCACCGCGCTCGAAACCTCGCAGTCGAATCTCAATTCGGCCTTGTCGACGCATCGCGCCGCGCTGGCGGCCGTCGAGATGACCCGCAAGTCGCTCGACGACACCGTGCTCAAGAGCCCGATCGCGGGCCAGGTGTCGCAGCGCCTCGCCCAGTCGGGCGAGCGCGTCGGCGTCGACGCCAAGATCATCGAGGTCGTGGACCTCAGCCGCATCGAGGTCGAAGCCACGCTGGCCGCGGCCGACTCGGTGGCGGTGCGGGTCGGCCAGCGCGCCACCCTGCAGATCGAGGGCAGCAGCGTGAGCGACCCGAAGAGCGGCGAACGCAGCGTCGGCGCCAGCGTGGTGCGCGTCAACCCGAGCGCCCAGGCCGGCAGCCGCAGCGTGCTGGTCTACCTGCGGCTCGACCGCAGCACCGGCTTCCGCCAGGGCCTGTTCGCGCAGGGCACGATCGACGTCGGCCGCACCGAGACGCTGGCCCTGCCGCTGACCGCGGTGCGCACCGACAAGCCGGCGCCCTACGTGCAGGTGGTGATCGACGGGCGCATCGCGCACCGGCCGGTCGAGACCGGCCTGCGCGGCCAGCTCGACGGCCAGACGATGGTCGCGGTGCGCGGCATCGAAGAAGGCGCGGTGGTGGTGGCCGGCAGCCTCGGGCCGCTGCGCCAGGGCACGGCCGTGCGCCTGACGCCGGTGTCGGCCGCTGCCGCGCCGGCCCCCCCCGCTTCGCCGCGCAGCGCACCCTGAGGCGGGCAAGGCATGTGGTTCACCCGCGTCAGCCTCAAGAATCCGGTCTTCGCGACCATGCTCATGCTCGCCCTGGTGGTGCTGGGCGCCTTCTCCTACCAGCGCCTGCAGGTCGACCAGTTCCCGAACATCGACTTCCCGGTGGTGGTGGTGATCACCGAGTATCCGGGCGCCTCGCCCGAGATCGTCGAGAGCGAAGTCACCAAGAAGATCGAGGAAGGCGTCAACTCGATCGCCGGCATCAACGCCCTGACCTCGCGCAGCTATGAGGGCCAGTCGGTCGTCATCATCGAGTTCCAACTCTACGTCGACGGCCGCAAGGCGGCCGAGGACGTGCGCGAGAAGGTGGCCGGCGTGCGGCCGCTGTTCCGCGACGAGGTCAAGGACCCGCGCGTGCTGCGCTTCGACCCCGCCTCGCGCGCCGTCTGGTCGGTGGCGGTGCTGCCAGAGGGCGACAAGGACAAGCAGCCCAGCGCGGTGGAACTCACCAACTGGGCCGACCAGGTGCTCAAGAAGCGGCTGGAGAACGTGCGCGGCGTCGGCTCCGTGACGCTGGTGGGCGGCACCAAGCGCGAGATCAACATCTACCTCAATCCGCAGGCGATGGAAGCCTTCGGCGTCAGCGCCAGCCAGGTGGTCGATGCGGTGCGCAGCGAGAACCAGGCGCTGCCGGTCGGCTCCGTGCGCTCGCTCGAGCAAGACCGGGTGGTGCAGATCGACGCCCGCATGGAGCGGCCCGAGGACTTCGGCCGCATCATCGTCGCCCGCAAGGGCGGCGCGCCGATCCGGGTCGACCAGGTCGCGACGGTGCGCGACGGCGCCCAGGAGATCGACAGCCTGGCGCTCTACAACGGCCAGCGCACCCTGCTGCTGTCGGTGCAGAAGGCGCAGGACGAGAACACCATCCAGGTGGTCGACGGCCTGGTCAAGGCGATCGCCGAGATCAAGCCGCAGCTGCCGCCGGGCGTGCGGCTGGAGCCGATCGCCGATGCCTCGCGGCCGATCCGGGTGGCGGTCGACAACGTGCGCAAGACACTGATCGAAGGCGCCCTGCTCACGGTGCTGATCGTGTTCCTGTTCCTGAACTCCTGGCGCTCGACCGTGATCACCGGCCTGACCCTGCCGATCGCGCTGATCGGCACCTTCTGGTTCATGGCGATGTTCGGCTTCACCATCAACATGATCACGCTGATGGCGCTGTCGCTGTGCGTGGGCCTCTTGATCGACGACGCGATCGTGGTGCGCGAGAACATCGTGCGCCACGTGCAGATGGGCAAGAAGCCCTACCAGGCCTCGCTCGACGGCACCCAGGAGATCGGGCTGGCGGTGCTGGCGACCACGCTGTCGATCGTTGCGGTGTTCCTGCCGATCGGCTTCATGGAAGGCATCATCGGCAAGTTCTTCCACGAGTTCGGCATCACCATCGTGGCGGCGGTGATGATCTCGATGTTCGTGAGCTTCACGCTCGACCCGATGATGTCGAGCATCTGGCACGACCCGGCCATCGACAAGCACGGCAAGAACGAAGCACCCGTCACTTTCTACGACAAGACCATCGGCCGCGTCACCGGCTGGTTCGACCGCGCCACCGAGCGGCTGGCCGAGGGCTACCAGGGCATCCTGCGCTGGGCGCTGGTGCACAAGCTGGCCACCGTGTTCGCGGCCATCGGCATCTTCATCGGCAGCATCTTCATGGTGCCGCTGCTGGGCACCGAGTTCGTGCCCAAGGCCGACTTCTCCGAGACCTCGATCAGCTTCTACACCCCGGTCGGCTCCTCGCTCGAAGTGACCGAGGCCAAGGCACGCCAGGTCGAGACGGTGCTGCGCGAGATGCCCGAGGTGCGCTACACGCTCACCACCATCAACAGCGGCGACGCCCAGGGCAAGATCTACGCGAGCATCTACGTGCGGCTGGTCGACCGGCGCGCGCGCAGCCGCAGCGTCGACCAGATGTCGACCGTGCTGCGCGAGCGGCTGCGCGCCATTCCGGGCATCACGGTCACGCACGTCGGCCTGCGCGACTCGGTCGGTGGCAACAAGCCGATCGAGTTCTCGCTGCAGGGGCCCGACCTGAAGGAGCTCGAGCGCCTGACCGTGCGCGTGATGGACAAGATCCGCCCGATCCCCGGCCTGGTCGACCTCGACTCCAGCCTGAAGCCCGACAAGCCGACGGTCAGCGTGGTGATCCGGCGCGACGCCGCCTCCGACCTCGGCCTCGGCGTGGCGCCGATCGCGGCCGCGCTGCGCACGCTGGTGGCCGGCACCACGGTGGGCAACTGGCGCGCGCCCGACGACCAGACCTACGACGTCAACGTGCGCCTGGCGCCCGAGGTGCGCAATTCGCCGGCCGACCTGGCCCGCCTGCCGTTCCTGAGCACCGCGGTCGGCGCCAACGCCGACGGCTCGAGCCGCATCGTGCGGCTGGCGCAGGTGGCCGAGGTGCGCGAATCGACGGGGCCGAACCAGATCAACCGCCGGGCGCTGGCGCGCGAGGTCGGCATCAACGCCAACGTCGACGGCCGCTCGGCCGGCGAGGTCTCGGCCGACATCCGCGCGGCGCTGGCCGGCATCGCCTTCCCGCCGGGCTACGGCTGGCAGTTCAGCGGCTCGACCAAGAACATGCAGGAGTCCTTCGGCTACGCGGTCTCGGCGCTGGCGCTGGCGGTGATCTTCATCTACATGATCCTGGCCAGCCAGTTCAAGAGCTTCCTGCAGCCGCTGGCGCTGATGACGGCGCTGCCGCTGACCCTGATCGGCGTCGTGCTGGCGCTGCTGATCTTCCGCTCGACGCTGTCGATGTTCTCGATCATCGGCGTGGTCATGCTGATGGGCCTGGTGACCAAGAACGCGATCCTCCTGGTCGACTTCGCGATCCGCTCGCGCGAGCCCGGCGTCGCCGAAGACGGCACGCCGGTGCCGGGCCTGCCGCGCGCCGAGGCCCTGCTGCTGGCGGCCCGGGTGCGGCTGCGCCCGATCCTGATGACCACGCTGGCGATGATCTTCGGCATGGTGCCGCTGGCCTTCGCGATCAGCGAGGGCTCCGAGCAGCGCGCGCCGATGGGCCAGGCGGTGATCGGCGGCGTCATCACCTCGTCGCTGCTGACGCTGGTGGTGGTGCCGGTGGTCTATTGCTACATGGACGACCTGGCCAACTGGGCCCGCCGCCGCTGGGCCGGCGAGCCGAAGCCGGCCGCCGAAACCGCGGCCGTGGCGGCGCCTAAAATCGAAAGTTTGTCCTGAGTCCGCGAGGAGAGACCCCATGAACCCCACCCCCACGCTCGAGCGCCTGCGCTTCAACATGATCGAACAGCAGATCCGTCCCTGGGACGTGCTCGATCTCGACATCCTCGACCTGCTGGCCCAGGTCCGGCGCGAGGACTACGTGCCCGAGGCGCACCGTGCGCTGGCCTTCTTCGACATGGAAATCCCGCTCGAGGGCGCCAGCACGGCCAGGGAACCCGGCCAGTGCATGCTCTCGCCCAAGGTCGAGGCCCGCATGCTGCAGGACCTGCACATCCAGAAGCACGAGACCGTGCTCGAGATCGGTACCGGCTCCGGCTTCATGGCCGCCCTGCTGGCCCATCGCGCGGCCCAGGTGCTGAGCCTGGAGATCGACCCCGGCCTGGCCGCCTTCGCCGCCGCCAACCTGCGCCGCAACGGCGTCACGAACGCCGAGGTGCGCCATGCCGACGGCGCCATGCCGCTGGCCAGCGGGCCGACCTTCGACGTCATCGTGCTGAGCGGCTCGGTCGCCCGCATCCCGCAGGGCCTGCTGGGCTCGCTCAACATCGGCGGCCGGCTGGCGGCCGTGGTCGGCGACGAACCGATGATGCGCGCCCACTTCGTGACCCGCACCGGCGAAGGCAAGTGGGACGTGCTGCAGCCCTGGGACACGGTGGCGCCGCGCCTGCTGAACTTCCCCGCGCCCTCGCGCTTCAACTTCTGATCCCCTGCCCTTCATGATCGACCAAATCCGCCCGACCGAGCTTGCCGACTGGTTCGCCAGGAATCCGAACGCGAGGCCGGTGGTGCTCGACGTGCGCGAACCCTGGGAACTGCAGACCGCGAGCGTGGCGCCACAGGGCTTCACGCTGGCGACGATCCCGATGAACGAGATCCCGGCCCGGGTCAGCGAACTCGATCCGGGCCAGCGCATCGCCTGCCTCTGCCACCACGGCGCACGCAGCCAGCGGGTGGCCGCCTTCCTGGCCCAGAACGGCTTCGGCGAGGTGGCGAACATCGCCGGCGGCATCGATGCCTGGTCGGCCCAGCACGACCCATCCGTGCCCCGCTACTGAGCGGCCCGCGCCGCCGCCCCGCCCCGATTTTCGTATCCCCAAGGACGCTTCATGCCCGTGCCCAGGCCTCTTCCTCTTTCGGCAGCGCTCGCGACCGTGTTCGCAGCGGCGATCGCGCTGCCGGCCCATGGCCAGAGCCTGATCGAACTCTACGACGCCGCGCGCGGCTTCGACGCCACCTACCAGGGCGCACGGGCGCAGTACGACGCCAACCTGGCGCGGGCCGCGCAGGCCAAGGCCGGCATCCTGCCGGCGGTCGGGTTGTCGGCCAATGCCACGGCCACCCACCAGGAGCTGTCGACCGACACCCTCTCGCTGAACCGCGGTATCCCGACGCAGGCCGCCGGCATCAACGCCACCCAGCCGCTTTACCGGCCGGCCAACTGGGCCGTCTGGGAGCAGAGCAAGCGGCAGCTCGGCATCGCCGAGGACACCCTCAAGATCGCCGAGCAGGACCTGGTGGTGCGCGTGAGCCAGGCCTACTTCGACGTGCTCTCGAGCCAGGACAGCCTGGCCCTGGTGCGGGCGCAGAAGATCGGCGTGGCCGAGCAGCTGGCCTCGGCCAAGCGCAATTTCGAGGTCGGCACATCGACCATCACCGACACGCGCGAGGCCCAGGCCCGCTACGACCTGGTGCTGGCGCAGGAGATCGCCGCCGAGAACGACCTGCAGGTCAAGAAGATCGTGCTCGACCAGCTGGTCGGCCGCACCGGCACCCAGCCGATCCCGCTGGCCGCACCGGTGGCGCTGCCGCCGGTGCAGCCGGCCGACATCAATGCCTGGGTCACGCAGGCCGACGACATCCACCCGGCGATCGACCAGGCGCGGTTGGGCCTGGAAGTCGCGAAGCTCGAGGTCGAGAAGGCCCAGGCCGGCCACAAGCCCACGCTCGATGCGCAGCTGGGCTACAACGTCACGAACAACCCGAACGGCAGCACCACCAGCACCACCACCGGGAAGGTGCGCGTCAATGCCGCCAGCATCGCGCTGGTGTTTAACATGCCGCTGTTCGCGGGCTTCGCGACCGAGAACCGCGTCAAGGAGACGCTGGCGCTGGAGGAGAACTCGCGCCAGACGCTGGAGTCGACCCGCCGCAGCGTCTCGCAGGCCACGCGCTCGGCCTACCTCGGACTGATTTCGGGCGCCGGCCAGGTGAAGGCGCTCGAAGCGGCCGAAGCCTCCAGCCAGAGCGCACTCGACGCCAACCGGCTCGGCTACCAAGTGGGCGTGCGCATCAACATCGACGTGCTCAATTCGCAGGCGCAGCTGTTCCAGACCAAGCGCGACCTGGCGGTGGCGCGCTACAACGTGCTGGTGGGCAACCTGAAGCTGCGCCAGGCCAACGGCACGCTGAGCGCCGACGACCTGCAGGCCATCAACGACACGCTGGCGATCGGCGGCCGCGCGAGCGTCCAGAGCGAAGCCTCGCCGACCCAGCCCTCGGCCGCCACGCAAAGCCCGGTGCCGGTGCCGCCGGCCTCGCTGCCGCGCCCGGGCACCTCGGCCGTGCCGGTGGTGCCGCCGGTGGTCACGCCGCCCTTCAACCCGCAGCCGCCGGCGATGCCGGTGCCGCCCCCGCCGCCGGTGATCGAGCAGTTGCCGCAACGCTAGACGTGGATCCAGCCGCCGGGTCCATCATGTCGTGGACCAGCGCGGTGAAAGCCAGCGCCGCCGGCGACAGCGTGCGGTTGGCCAGCATCACGATGCTGTAGTGCGTCTGCATGCGGGTGAGCCGCTTCACGCGCAGGCGCAGCAAGGATTCGGTGCCGTGGTTCAGGCCGACCGCGTCGGGCGCCAGGATCACGGCGTCGGCGGTCAGCGCCAGATGCCGCAAGGTGCCGAGGTCGTCGCACACCATGTTGAACACCGGCCGGTCGACGCGCTTCACCTGCTTGTCGAAGTGCGAAGCCACGGCCGCCGGCAGGTTCGGGCTCGCCACCGGATAGTCCATTGCCTGGTCGAGCGTCACGCCCCCGTGCGCGAGCAGCGGATGGCCCTCGCGCACGAAGAACGACGCCGCCACGTTGGGCAGCCGCTTGAACTGCAGGCCGGGCTGTTTCTTGAGATCGCGGGTGTCGGCGATGAACAGGTCCAGCTGGCGCCGGTGCAGCCGCTCGCTGAGTGAATTCGGGTCGGCCACATCGATGCGCACCACCAGTTGCGGATGGCGCTGGGCCATCAGCGACAGGGCCGGCCGGCCCAGCATGCCGGCGGCGAAGGGGCCGAGCCCGACCTGCAGGCTGCCGGTCGACAAGCCCTGCAGCATGCGCACGTCGCGCCGGACCTGGCCGGCGTCGGCCAGCAGTTCGCGGGCGCGGGCCAGCACCAGCTCGCCCGCGGCGGTGAAGCGCACCTGGCCGTAGGCGCGGTCGACCAGCCGCGCCTGCAGGTCTTCCTCGAGCTTGTCGATGCTGCGCGAGAGCGCCGGCTGCGTCAGGTGCGCGGCTTCGGCGGCGCGGCCGAAACTGCCCTGCTCGGCCAAGGCGACCAGGTGCTGGAGCTGGCGCAGCTGCATTTTGCGTTGAAGTACAAGTTGAAGTCCCTATTTTGCATTGGCCATCAGATTCAAGCTTGCCCAGAATGAGCCCGTTGCTACACATCCAGGAGACGCAATGAAGATGGCATCGACATGGCAGCTGGCCGCCCTGCTGCTGGCCGGCATCGGCTGGCAGGCCGGCGCGCAGGCGCAAACACCCGACTACCCGCGCAAGGCGGTGACGATGGTCGTGCCCTATGCGGCGGGCGGTGGCACCGACGTGGTGGCGCGCTCGCTGGCCGAGCAGATCACCCGGCTGCTCGGCCAGCCGGTGATCATCGACAACAAGCCCGGCGCCGGCGGCATCCTCGGCACCGCGGCGGTGGCCAAGGCCGCGCCCGACGGCTACACCGTGCTGGTCGGGCTCACGCAGTCGCTGCTGACCAACCAGTTCCTCTACGAGAAGCTGCCCTACGACCCGCGCAAGGAGCTCGACCTGGTGACGCAGATCGCCACCGCGCCGCTGATGCTGCTGGTGCCGGCGGCCTCGAAGATCCAGAACGTCGCCGACCTGCAGCGCGAGATGCGCGCCACGGCGGCCGGCGGCAACTGCGGCTCCTGGGGCGCGGGCTCCTACCCGCACCTGACTTGCGCGCACATGGCGCAGTCGTGGAAGACGGCGATCACCCACGTGGCCTACAAGGGCGAGGCGCCGATGCTGCAGGACCTGGTCGGGGGCCAGCTCGGCTTCACCTTCGCGAGCATCGTCTCGGCCAAGCCCTACCTCGACGGCGGCAAGCTGCGTGCCATCGCGATCACCGGCGAGCAGCGCATGCCGCAGTGGCCCGCGCTGCCGACCTTCGCAGAGTCGGGCTTCGCCGACGCCGAGTACCGCATGTCGGGCTGGCTCGCGCTGGCGGTGCCGCACGGCACGCCGAAGCCGGTGGTCGCGCGGCTGCAGCAGGCCTCGCAGCAGGCGCTGGCCTCGCCCGAGCTGGCCAAGCGCTTCGAGATGCTGGGCATGGTGCCGATGGGCAGCACGCCCGAGCAGTTCCACCAGAGCTACGAGGCGGCCTGGCCGGTCTGGGAAAGGCTCGTGAAGGCCTCCGGCGCCAAACTCGATTGAGACGAAGATGCAGCACCCCGACCCCACCACCCGCGGTTTCATTGCGAGCTGGCCCGATGCCGAGATCCGGGACGCCACCGGCCGCATCGTCTGGACCCTGGCCGGCTACGAGTTCCTCGAAGCCGAAGAGCCCGCGCCCACGGTCCACCCCGGGCTCTGGCAGCAGGCCCGCCGCAACATGGCGCACGGCCTGTTCGAGGTGTGCGAGCGCATCTACCAGGTGCGCGGCTTCGACCTCGCCAACATGACGATCATCGAGGGCGAGCGCGGCGTGATCGTGATCGACCCGCTGACCTGCGCCGAGACGGCGGCGGCCGCGCTCAGGCTGTATCGCGAGCAGCGCGGCGACAGGCCGGTCACGGCGGTGATCTACAGCCACAGCCACGTCGACCACTTCGGCGGCGTGCGCGGCGTCATCGACGAACAGGACGCGATCCGCCGCGGCGTGCCGATCATCGCGCCGGCCGGCTTCCTCTGGCATACCGTGGCCGAGAACATGATCGCCGGCAACGCGATGTCGCGCCGCTCGCAGTTCCAGTTCGGCAGCACGCTGCAGCGCGGCGTCTGCGGCCAGGTCGACTGCGGCCTCGGCAAGAGCCTGCCGCACGGCACCGTGACGCTGATCCCGCCGACCCGCACGATCGAGAAGGAGCGCGAGCGGCACATGGTCGACGGCATCGAGATCGTCTTTGCCTTGGCGCCCGAGAGCGAGGCGCCCGCGGAGATGTTCTTCTTCTTTCCGCAGCTGCGGGCGCTGAACCTCGCCGAACTGGGCCAGCACACGATGCACAACCTGTGTCCGCTGCGCGGCGCCCAGGTGCGCGATGCGCGGCTCTGGTCGCGCTACCTCGACGAGGCGCTGCACGAGTTCGCACCCCATGCCGACGTGGTCTTCGCGCAGCACAACTGGCCGACCTGGGGCCAGGAGACGCTGACCCGCTTCATCGCCCAGCAGCGCGACCTGTACAAGTACGTGCACGACCAGACCGTGCGGCTCATGAACCAGGGCCATACCGCGGTCGAAATCGCCGAACTGCTGCGGCTGCCGCCCGAACTGATCGACGTCGACCATGCGCAGGGCTACTACGGCACGCTGGTCCACAACGTCAAGGCCGTGGTGCAGCATTACCTGGGCTGGTACGACGGCAATCCGTCGCGGCTGCATGCGCTGCCGCCGGTCGAAGCCGGCGCGCGCTATGTGGCCTACATGGGCGGCGCCGACGCGCTGCTCGAACGCGCCCAGGCCGACTTCCAGCGCGGCGAGCACCGCTGGGTCGCCGAGGTCGCGAGCCACCTGGTGTTCGCCGACCCCGGCAACCAGGCCGCGCGCACGCTATGCGCCGCGGCGCTCGAGGCGCTCGGCTTCGCCAGCGAATCGGCCACCTGGCGCAATGCCTACCTGCTGGCCGCACGCGAGCTTCGGGTCGGTGTGCCGGCGGCCAGGCGCCGCAGCATGAGCTACGACCTGCTGAAGGCGGTGCCGATGGAGATGTTCCTGGATTGCCTGGCGATCCGCCTGGTCGCGGAGCGTGCGAGCGGCCACCGGATGAGCCTGGCCTGGCACATCGTCGATGCGCGGGAGCGCTGGACGCTGACGCTGGCCAACGCCGCCCTCAGCTACCGGCCCTGCGACGCCCGCGCCGCGAGCGCCGCCGAGGCGTCGATCGCGGTCAGCCGCGACGGCCTGGCGAAGCTGCTGGCCAACGAGGCCGGCATCGCCGCCGCGATCACCAGCGGCATCGCGGCCGGGCAGATCGCGGTCGACGGCGACGCCGACAAGGTCTACGCGCTGCTGGGCATGCTCGACGAGTTCGAGCCGATGTTCAACGTCGTCGAGCCCTGACCCAAGCTGCTGTCGGCGGACAGCCCTACTTTGCCAGGTCGCTCAGGTTCACCGGCTTGATCTTGCCGCCCTCGACCGTGGCGACCAGCGGATCGACGATCGTGCCGCCCACGGCGTCGACGCCCTTGAACCCGCCCGCGTTGGTGTCGGTCGGCATCTTGGTCAGCGCCTCGCCGATCTTGGCGCGGATCGCGGCCGCATCGGTGGTCGTGCCGGCCAGCTTCATGGCGCCGGCCAGCGCGTGCGTCAGCGTGTAGTTGTAGGAAGACTCGGTGGTCGGGTCCTTGTCGGCACCGTAGGCCTTGCGGTAGGCGGCGGCGAAGGTCTTGGGGCCGACTCTTTCGTCGTACGACACCGGCAGCACGCCGATCGAGCCTTCCAGCGGCGCCAGGCCGCCCGTGACCTTGGCCATCTCGTCGAGCTTGGCCTGGTCCATGATCAGGAAGCCGCCCTTGAAGCCCAGCTCGCGCGCCTGCTTGACCACCAGCGCGGTCGGCTCCGACGGGCCGCCGACGAACAGCACGTCGGGCTTCTCGGCCAGCACCCGGCTCACGCCGCTGTAGAAGTCGGCCGAGCGGTTGTAGGACATCGGGTTGTTCGAGGCGATCGTGCCGCCCGCCTTCTCCCAGGCCGGGCCGAAGAGCTGGGTCCAGTTCTTCGCATATTCGTGGTCGCCCGGCAGCATGCCGACCTTCTTGCCGAACTTCTTCATCTCGTAGCTGGTGAAGGGCTCGATGTAGGAGTTGAAGGTCGGCGGGATGCGGATCGTGAGCTTGTTGCCGGTCTCGGTGATCTTGGGCGTGCTCGAGTACGCCATCACGATGAACTTCTCCTGCTCGTTGAAGGCCTGCATCGCGTAGATGCCGCCCGAGTGCGGCACGAACACCGCCGGGCTCTGGTACTGCTGCACCAGCCGGCGGGCGTTGATCGCGGCCTCGGCCGGCGCGTACTTGTCGTCCAGCGCCACCAGTTCGAGCTTGACCTTCTTGCCGGCGACCTCGAGGCCGGCGGCATTGATCTCCTTGATGGCCATCTCCATGCCGTTGACCACGTTCTTGCCGTAGAGCGCGGCACCGCCGCTCAAGGGGCCGGTGAAGCCGATCTTGACCGTTTCCTGCGCGAAGGCGCTGCCGGCGCTGAAGGCCGCTGCGAGGGCGGCGACGAGGGGCAAGGCTTTTGTTGTGATGCTCATAGGGGTGTCTCCAGGTGGTTGAACGTTTCTCTAATCAGTTGAGGACAGAGCAAAAACTGCTGCGCAGTTTCTTGGTCTGTCCCGCAAAGTCTCAGTCGGTCCCGCAAGGTCTCAGGCGCCGATATACGCCGCACGCACCGCCTCGTTGTGCAGCAGCGAATCGCGGTCGCCTTCGAGCGCGATGCGGCCGCGCTCGATGACGTAGGCGCGGTCGGCGATCGCCAAGGCCGAATAGGCGTTCTGCTCGGCCAGCAGCACCGTGGTGCCGGCCTTGTTGATGCGCTGGATGACCTCGAACACC
Source organism: Variovorax davisae (assembly GCF_030316845.1). Classification (GTDB taxonomy): domain Bacteria; phylum Pseudomonadota; class Gammaproteobacteria; order Burkholderiales; family Burkholderiaceae_C; genus Variovorax; species Variovorax davisae. The sequence continues at coordinate 188,211 of NZ_JASZYS010000001.1, read as the reverse complement.
TGCTTGACGATCAGCGGCGCCAGGCCCAGCGAGGGCTCGTCGAGCAGCAGCAACTTGGGGCGGCCCAGCAGGGCGCGGCCGATGGCCACCATCTGCTGCTGGCCGCCCGAGAGCGAACCGGCCGGGTGGTCCTGCTTCTGCGCCAGCATCGGGAACAGCTCGAACACCTCGTCGAGCGAGCGCTGGATGCCCGCGCTGTCGCGCCGGTGCACGTAGGCGCCGAGCGTGAGGTTCTTCTTCACCGACATCATCGGGAACAGCTTGCGTCCCTCGGGGCAGTGCACCAGGCCCGAGGCGACGATCTGGGCCGGGCGCTGGCCGACCAGTTCCTGCTCGCCGAAGCGGATGCTGCCGGCGCTCGGCTTGTGGATGCCGCTGGCGGCCATGAAGATCGAGGTCTTGCCGGCGCCGTTGGCGCCCAGCAGCACCACCAGTTCGCCGGGCGCCGCGTGCAGCGTCACGCCGGCGAGCGCGCGGAAGCTGCCGTAGTGCAGGTCGACGCCTTCAAACCGCAGCATGGTCGACCCCCAGGTAGGCATCGATCACCTGCGGGTCGCGCCGGATCTGCTCCGGCGTGCCCTCGGCGATCTTGGCGCCGTTGTTCAGCACGACGATCTTGTCGGCCAGTCGCATGATCATGTCCATCTTGTGCTCGATCAGGCAGACCGTCTTGCCGTGGTCCACCAGCTTGCGGATCAGGGCCGCGAGGCCCACGGTCTCCTCGGGATTCACGCCGCCGGCCGGTTCGTCGAGCAGCAGCAGTTCGGGGTCGGTCGCCAGCGCCAGCGCGAAGGCGACGCGCTTGCGCTCCTCCTGCGTGATGTCGGCCGCGATGCGCGTCGCCACATGCGAGAGACCGACGAAGTCGAGCGCCTCGCGCGCCTTCTCGCGGCACAGCCGTTCTTCTTCCTGCAAGCGCCGCGTGTTGGCGAGCACATCCCACAGGCCCGACTTCGTGCGCAGCCGATGGCCGACGATCAGGTTGTCGAGCACGGTGGCGTTGTCGAACAGGTGCGTGGTCTGGAAGGTGCGCGCGATGCCGAGCCTGGCCACATGGTCGGGGCGCAGGCCGGTCACATCCTGCCCGTTGAAGCGGATGCGCCCGGAACTCGGCTTGTGGGTGCCGGCCACGAGGTTGAAGAAGGTGGTCTTGCCGGCGCCGTTGGGCCCGATGATCGCGCTCACCTGCCCGCGCTCGAAGCGCGTCGAGATGTCGTCGACCGCCGTGAGGCCGAAGAACTGCTTGGTCAGCGATTCGATTTCAAGCATTGCCCTGCGCCTCCTGCGCCGCGGCGCCCGGGGTGGCTGCCTTCGCGGCCTGGGCCGCATCGGCGCGCTGGGCGCGCCGCTTGAGCCAGGTGCCGACGATGCCGTCCGGCAGGAAGATGATCAGCGCGATCAGCACCGGGCCGAACACCACCATGCGGTAGTCCTGCAGGAACTGCAGGCTCTGCGTCAGCCAGGTCACGAGGAAGGTGCCGAGCAGCGGCCCCAGCAAGGTGCCGATGCCGCCGACCAGCACGAACATCACGAGGTCGAAGGTCACGGCCTCGCTCGCCAGGTCGGGCCCGAGAAAGCGCACCTGGCCCGCATACAGCGCGCCCGCGAAGCCGGCGTAGACCACCGACAGCACGAAGGACAGCGTCTTGGTGCGCATCAGGTCGATGCCCAGCGCCTCGGCCAGGTCGTCGCTGTTGCGCACCGCCATGAAGCTGCGGCCCAGCAGCGAGCGCACGATGCGCGACATGATCCACAGGCCGAGCACCAGGAAGGCCAGCACCAGGTAATACTGCGCGAGCGGCGTGCCGAACTGCAGCGGGCCGATGCCGGTCGGCGCCGGGATCCCCATAATGCCGACCGGCCCGTGGGTCAGGCTTTCCCACTTCTCGATCAGCAGGAACATGATGTAGCTCACGCACAGCGTGAAGATCGAGAAGTAGTGGCCGCGCAGGCGCAGCGACAAGAGGCCGATGAAGAAGCCCAGCACCGCGGTCACCACGCCGGCCGCCAGGAAGGCGATCCAGAACGGCACCTGGTGGTCGACCGTGAGGATGCCGACCGTGTAGGCGCCCACCGCCATGAAGGCGCCGTGCGCGAGGTTGAACTGCCCGGTGTAGCCGGTGATCAGGTTCATGCCGAGCGCGGCGATGGCCATGATGAAGGCCTGCGTCGCCACCGAGATCAGGTAGTTGTTCTGCGCGAACAGCGGGAACGCGAGCGCCGCCACGGCCAGCAGCGCCCAGCCGGTCTTGCCTTGGAGCCAGTTCATCAGCGTGCTCCCTTCCCGGTGAACAGGCCCTGCGGGCGGAACGACAGGATGACCACCAGCAGCACGAAGGCGATGATGTCCTTGTAGTCGGTCGAGAAGTAGAAGCCGCCGAAGCTCTCGGCCATGCCGATGATCAGCCCGCCGACGATCGCCCCCGGGAAGCTGCCCATGCCGCCCAGGATGATGATCACGAAGGCCTTGGTGATGACCAGGTTGCCCATCGCCGGGTAGACCAGGTTGATGGGCGCATAGAGCACCGCCGCGACCGCCGCCAGCGCGCCCGAGATCGCGAACACCAGCAGGGTCACGCGGGTGGCGTCGATGCCCACCAGGGCGGCGCCGTCGCGGTTCTGCGCCATCGCGATGATGGTCGAGCCGATCACCGTGTGGTTGAGGAACAGGTGCAGCAGCACCATCAGGCCGAAGGCGCCGGCGATGATCAAGAGGCGCTGCAGCGGCGCCGTGAGGCCGAAGACCTCGACGATCTGGCCGTAGGGCGTCGGCATGCGGTGGAAGTCGGCACCGAACAGCGCCTGGGCGCCGGCCTCAAGGAACAGCAGCACGCCGATGGCGGCGATCATGTCGTGCAGTTCGGGCGCGTTGCGCAGCGGGTGGAACACCAGCCGCTGCGTCAGCATCGAGATGGCGGCCACGATGGCGGCGGCACCGGCCATCGCGAGCCAGTAGTTGAGGCCCAGCTTGGCCATCAGGTAGTAGCCCGCGAACGCGCCCGACATGTAGAACGCGCCATGGGCGAAGTTCGGCACGTGCAGGATGCCGTAGACCAGCGTCAGGCCCAGCGCCACCAGGCTGTAGACGCCCCCGACGGTCAGGCCGTTCAGGAGTTGCTGAAAGAACATTTCCACATGAATCCTCGGTTGGCCCAGGCGATGCAGCCGCGTCGGCATCGAGCGCGCCGGGCCATTGTGGAAGCGGGCGCGGCGGCGCCGCCTAAGGTTTCTCCGGAGGCGGCGTCGCCTTGGAGACTCGCGCTCCTACCGGGCGGTAGGGCGCACAATGCGGCGCCAGGAGGCTCCCCATGACCCGCACCCTTGCAGAAAGGCGCGCCGACTTCCGCGTGCTTCACCGTACCGGCTGCTTCGCGATCCCGAACCCCTGGGACGTCGGCAGCGCGCGCTGGCTCGAAGGCCTTGGCTTCCAGGCGCTGGCGACCACCAGTTCGGGCTACGCCTGGACGCTGGGCCGCCCCGATGGCGCGCTCTCGCGAGAGGCGGTGCTGGCCCACCTGCGCGACATCGCGGCGGCCACCGACCTGCCGGTGAACGCCGACTTCGAAAGTGGCTTTGCGGCCGATCCGCAGGGCGTCGCAGAGAGCGTGCGCATGGCGATCGCGACCGGCGTGGCCGGCCTGTCGATCGAGGACTCGACCGGCGATCCTGCGCATCCGCTGCATGACATCGACGTCGCGGTGGCGCGCCTGCGCGCCGCCCGCGCCGCCATCGACGAAGCCGGCGGCGAGGTGCTGCTGGTGGGGCGGGCCGAGAACTTCTTCGCCGGCCGGCCCGACCTGGACGACGCCATCGCGCGGCTGAAGGCGTATTCGGAGGCCGGCGCCGACTGCCTCTATGCCCCGGGCATCCGCACCCGCGAGCAGATCGCGGCCGTGGTCGCCGCGGTGGCGCCGAAGCCGGTCAACCTGCTGGTCGGCGCGACCAGCGAGCTCACGATGAAGGACATCGAGGCGCTGGGCGTGCGGCGGGTCAGCGTCGGCGGCGCCATGGCCCGCGCGGCCTGGGGCGGGTTCATCCGGGCGGCGCGCGGCATCGCCGAAGAGGGGCGCTTCGACGGCTTCGCGGAGGCGGCTTCGGGCAACGAATTGAACGCGTTCTTCCAGGGTCGCGGCGCCTGAGCCCGATACGGCGGCGCAGCCCTTCAGCATTCAGGCGCGCTGCCGATATGGTTCTCATGAACACCTACCCTACCTCCAGCCAGGCGACCGGTGTCGCCCGCACGCTCAGCAAGCGCACTCCCTGCACGATCGTGGTCTACCAGACCTCGGAGCGGGAGTTCGTGACGGCCCGCTCCAATGACCGGGTCAGCGGGCTGATCCAGGGGGTGTATCGCGATGGTTATTTGCTGCCGCCCGCGCACAGGGTCGAGTTGCCGGGACGCTGAGCGTCAGGGGGCCGTCACCCAGTTCTCGACCGACAGCCCTTCCACGCGGCGGAACTCTCGCTCGTTGTTGGTGACGAGCACCCAGCCTTCTGCGCGTGCGTGGGCCGCGATCCAGAGATCGTTGTTGCCGATCGGCTGGCCGATGCGTTCGAGGTGGCTGCGGATCTCGCCGTAATGCTGGCTGGCCGCTTCGGTCAGCGGCGCAATCCGGATGGCGCTTTGCAACTGCTCCAACGCCGCCAATGCCTTGCCGCGGGCCTGGCTCTTTTCGGCGCCGAATCGCAGTTCGCCGAAGGTGATGGCGGACATCGCGAGCACATCAGGCGCGAGTTGCTCGAAACGCGCCCGCACGGCCGGTGGGTTGTGCTTGGCGATGTAGATGCAGATGTTGGTGTCGAGCAGGAAGCGGATGGCCATCAAAGGAGCTCGCGTTCCTGTGGCGGGCCGTCGTCACGGCCGTCGGCCATGAAATCGGCGGGCATGCGGACCAGTGCGTCGAGGATCGCGACCGCGCTCACGGGCCGCTCGCGCAGGACAACGTCGTTGCCCTGACGAAAAATCTCCACCTCCTCCGCATTGAAGCGGAACTCCTTGGGCAGCCGCACCGCCTGGCTGTTGCCGGACTGGAAGACGCGGGCATACGTCATGCGATTTCCTTTTTCGTATATACCAAAAGTATATACAACCAGAATATCCTGTCAAACGCCCCGTTCGATTCAGGCGGTGATCTCTACCCGGTTGCCGTCCGGATCCAGCACCACGCTCTCGTAGTAGCCGTCGCCGGTCCTGCGCGGCCCGTCGAGCACCGGATAGCCGTCGGCCTTCAGGCGCTGCGTCAGCACGTCGACCGCTGCCTCGGAGCCCAGCGATACCGCGAAATGTGTCAGGCCCATGCGCTGGGCGCCTGGCTCGATGACCATCGGATTCAGCGTGGTGGTCGTCATCGCCTCGATGCGCGCGCCGTCGCCGAAGCTCAGGAAGCAGGATGCAAAGCCCTTGGCCGGATTGACATAGCCGCTGCCCGCCGCAGCGCCGAAATAGTCGACGTAGAAGCGCTTGAAGCGCTCGAGGTCCTGGGTCCAGAGGGCGATGTGTTCGATGCGCATGGGTCGCTCCGATTGAGGTCGACCGTATTTTGCCGAAGCCGCGGCGTCCGCCCCTGCCCCTACTCCAACCGCGGCTCCGCCCGCTCCTCCCCCACCGGCGAGGCCGCCTCCGCAATCGCCAGCAGCGCGCTGGCGGTGCGCTCGGCCGCGCCGCGATTGGCGTTGGCGAAGGCCAGCGCGGCCTGCGACATCGCCTCGCGGCGCTCGGGGTTCTCGGTCAGCTTGAGCGCCGCCGTCACCGCATGCTCCATATCCGGCACGCGCTGCGAAGCACCCGCCGCCAGCGACAACTCGGCCGCTTCCGCGAAGTTGAAGGTCGACGGCCCCATGATCACCGGACAGCCGCAGGCCGCGGCCTCGATCAGGTTCTGGCCGCCCAGCGGCTCGAAACTGCCGCCCAGCAGCGCGACGTCGGCCAGGCCGTAGTACAGCGCCATCTCGCCGAGCGAATCGCCGAGCCAGATCTCGGCCTCCGCCGGGGCGCCGGCGGCGCTGCGCCGCGCCACCGCGAAGCCATGCGACTCGACCAGCGCCGCGACCTCGTCGAAGCGCTGCGGGTGCCGCGGCACGATCATCCACTGCACGTCGTGCACCCGCCGGGCGATCGAGCGGACCGCCTCCTGCTCGGGCGGCACCGGCGCCAGCGCGCCGAAGCGCTTGAGCACCTCCAGCAGCTGCCGCTCCTCGCCGTCGCGCGAACTCGCGAAGACCACGATCGGCCGCGGCAGCTGCGTGCGCAGCTTGGCCGCCGCGTTGAGCTGCCGCATGTCGGGCGTGGCGTCGAACTTGAGGTTGCCGTAGACGCCCGCGACCTTGGCGCCCAGGGACACCAGCCGATGCGAATCGGCTTCGGTCTGGGCCCACACGGCGGCCAGCGCCGAGTAGGCCGGGCGCGCCAGCCAGGCGAGCCGCTCGGCCCCGGCCAGCGACTTCTCGTTCAGCCGCGCATTGGCCAGCACCAGCGGAATGCCGCGCTCGGTGCAGGCAGCGGTCATCTCGGGCCAGACCTCGGTTTCCATCAGCACGCCGATGCGCGGCCGGAAGCGATCGAGAAAGCGGGCCACCGCGCCCGGCGCATCCCAGGGCTGCCAGACCTGCAGGTCGCCCGGCTGCAGCAGCTTAGCGCCCTCCTCGCGGCCGGTGGCCGTGCCGTTGGTGAGCAGGATCGGGATGCCCGGGTACTGGCGGCGCAATTCCTCGATCAGGATGCCGGCGGCCCGCGCCTCGCCGAGCGACACCGCGTGGATCCAGCACCAGCCGGTGCCGGTCGCCTCGGCGTCGTAGTGGCCGAAGCGCTCCTCGACCGCGTGCGCGTAGCCGGGCTCGGCCGCGGCGCGGCGCCGCAGCTTGCGCCGGACCAGCGGCTGGGCCAGGGTGGTGAAGGCGCCGTAGAGGCGCAGCAGCAGCGAACGCACGCTCGGGCCGGCCTCAGTGCGCGGCTTCGGCCAGCTTCGCGTCGGGCTTGACGCTGCGCAGCAGCGCCAGCATCTCGGCCTCGATGCGGTGCAGCGCGGCCTCGGTCTGGCCTTCGAAACGCAGCACCAGCACCGGCGTCGTGTTCGATGCCCGGACCAGGCCGAAGCCGTCGGGCCAGTCGACCCGCACGCCGTCGATGGTCGAGACCTGCGCCGGCGGGGCGAACTTCGCGCGCTCGACCAGCTGGGCGACCACGCTGTGCGGCTCGCCCTCGGCGCAGGCGACGTTGAGCTCGGGCGTCGAGAAGCTGGTCGGCAGCGCATTGAGCACGTCGCTCGCGTTCGGGCTCTTGCTGAGGATCTCGAGCAGGCGGCAGCCGGCGTAGGTGCCGTCGTCGAAGCCGAACCAGCGCTCCTTGAAGAAGATGTGGCCGCTCATCTCGCCGCCCAGCGGCGAATCGATCTCCTTCATCTTCGCCTTGATCAGCGAGTGGCCGGTCTTGTAGATCAGCGGCTGGCCGCCCGCGGCGGCGATCGCCGGGCCGAGGCGCTGCGAGCACTTGACGTCGTAGACGATGGTGCCGCCCGGCACCCGCGACAGCACGTCCTGCGCGAACAGCATCATCTGGCGGTCGGGGTAGATGTTGCTGCCGTCCTTGGTGACGATGCCCAGGCGGTCGCCGTCGCCGTCGAAGGCCAGGCCGAGCTCGGCGTCTCCGGCCTTCAGCGCGGCGATCAGGTCCCTGAGGTTCTCGGGCTTGCTCGGGTCGGGATGGTGGTTGGGGAAATCGCCGTCGACCTCGCTGAACAGCTCGACCACCTCGCAGCCGATCGCGCGCAAGATGGCCGGTGCCGACGCGCCGGCGATGCCGTTGCCCGAATCGACCACGATCTTCAGCGGCCGGGCGAGCTTGATGTCGCCCGCGATGCGCTGCGTGTAGGCCTCGGTGACATCGACCTTGCGCACGCTGCCGCCGGCCGCCAGGCGGGCGCTGCCGTCTTCCATGACCCGGCGCAAGCCCTGGATCTCGTCGCCGTAGATGGCGCGGCCGGCCAGCACCATCTTGAAGCCGTTGTAGTCCTTCGGATTGTGGCTGCCGGTCACCTGGATGCCGCTGCGGCACAGCGTGTGGGCCGCGAAATAGAGCATCGGCGTGGTCACCGCGCCGACATCGATGACCTCGATGCCCGTGGCGACCAGGCCCTGGATCAGCGCCTGGGCCAGCGCCGGCCCCGACAGCCGTCCGTCCCGGCCCACCGCCACCGTCGTCTCGCCGGCGGCGCGCGCCGCACTGCCGAAGGCCCTGCCGAGGGCCTCGGCGACCTCCGCGTCGAGCGTGGCGGGCACGACGCCGCGGATGTCATAGGCCTTGAAGATCGACGCACTGAGCTGCATGAAAGATATCCCCTGAAAGTTCCTAAAACGTCGAACATTGTAGGCATCGCCCCAGCGGGCCAGATGTCCGAAAACGGCTACTTTTGCCCAACTGCAGCCGTATCATCGATGCATGCCAGCCGCCCCCGCCTCCTCCGCCGGACTCGAAAGCGATGCCTGCTACCTGGCCATGAAGGCCCACGATGCACGCTTCGACGGCTCTTTCTTCACGGGCGTGACCTCGACCGGCGTCTATTGCCGGCCGGTGTGCCGGGTCAAGCTGCCGCGGCGCGAAAACTGCTGCTTCTTCCGCCATGCCGCGCAGGCCGAGGCCGCCGGCTTCAGGCCCTGCCTGCGCTGCCGGCCGGAGCTGGCGCCGCGCGCCGCCAACTGGTCGACCGAGGACGCCTCGCGCATCCTGGCGCTGCAGGCCGCGCGCCTGATCGACGAGCCCGACGCCTGGAGCGACGACGGACCGGGCGCCGCGCGCATCGCGGCCCGGCTCGGCGTCAGCGACCGCCACCTGCGCCGCATCTTCGAGTCGCAGTTCGGCGTCTCGCCGCTGCAGTACCTGCAGACCCGCCGCCTGCTGGCCGCCAAGCAGCTGATCGCCGACACCCGGCTGCCGATGACGCAGGTGGCGATGTCCAGCGGCTTTGCCAGCGTGCGCCGCTTCAACGCCGCCTTCGTCGCCCACTACGGCCTGAACCCGAGCGCGCTGCGCCGCGCCGGCGCCGCCAGCGGGCGCCAAGGCGATTCGGTCAGCGTGCGGCTCGGTTACCGGCCGCCCTGCGACAGCGAGGCGATGCTCGGTTTCTTCGGCCGCCGGGCGCTGCGCGGCGTCGAGCAGGTGACCGCAGGCGCCGGCCAGCCGCTGTTCGCGCGCACGCTGCGGGTCGCCCAGGGCGGCCGCAGCCACGCGGGCTGGCTGCAGCTGCGCTTCGACCCCGGGCGCGAGCAGGTCCTGCTGCAGGTCGGCGAGTCGCTGGCCACGGTGCTGCCGACGGTCATCAGCCGGGTCCGTGCGCTGCTCGACCTGGATGCCGAGCCGATGGTGATCAACAGCGTGCTGCACGCCAGCTTCCCCGACGGCGACGGACTGCGCGTCCCCGGCACGGTCGACGGCTTCGAACTTGCCGTCCGCGCGGTGCTGGGCCAGCAGATCACGGTGGCCGCCGCGCGCACGCTGGGCTCGCGCCTGGTCGAGGCCTTCGGCGAGCCGATCGCGACGCCGATCGACGGCCTCGACCGCCTGTTCCCCACGCCGGCGGCCATCGCCAGCGCCAGCGGCGACGCCCTGGGCCGGCTCGGCATCGTGCGCCAGCGCCAGGCCGCCCTGCTCGCCCTGGCGCAAGGGATGCTCGCGGGCCGGCTCACGCTGCACGCCGGCGCCGACGTGCCGACCACGCTGGCGGCGCTGCAGGCGCTGCCGGGCATCGGCGACTGGACGGCGCAATACATCGCGATGCGGGCGCTGCGCTGGCCCGACGCCTTCCCGGCCGGCGACGTGGCGCTGCAGAAGGCGCTCGGCGTCGGCTCGGCGCGCGCCGCGGCCGAGGCGTCGCAGGCCTGGCGGCCGTGGCGCGGCTATGCCGTGCTGCGCGCCTGGCACCGCCCCACGCCCGTCGCGGCGGCTCCCGCGCTCGCCGAAGAACCCCGAACCCGCACCGGCGCGATCGCCTGATTGCCATGAAGTTCAAGACCTCGACCCTCTACACCACCCACATCGACAGTCCGCTCGGCAGCATCACGCTGGCGGCCACCGACCAGGGCCTGGCCGGCGCCTGGTTCGACCAGCAGCGCCACTGGCCCGACACCCGCGGCTGGCAGACCGACCATGCCCACCCGTTGCTGCGCCAGGCCGCGGCCCAGCTCGGCGACTATTTCGCCGGCCGCCGCGACAGCTTCGACCTGCCGCTGGACCTGTCGCACGGCACCGCCTTCCAGCAGTCGGTGTGGCAGGCGCTGCGCGCGATCCCGGCCGGCCGGACCACGAGCTACGGGGCGCTGAGCGCCGGCGTCGGCAAGCCGGCCGCGGTGCGCGCGGTCGGTGCGGCGGTCGGGCGCAACCCGATCAGCGTCATCGTCCCCTGTCACCGCGTGCTCGGCGCCGACGGTTCGCTCACCGGCTATGCTGGCGGGCTCGAGCGCAAGACCGCGCTGCTGGAACTGGAAGGGGCTCTGTGAGCGAAGGCGAATGCACGGCCGGCGGAACGACCGCGGCGACTCCCACGATCACCCCCAGCCCTCCGACCGCCAGCCGCGCCTGGCTGGTCGATCTGCTGCTGCTCGGCGCGCTGTGGGGCGCCTCGTTCCTTTTCATGCGCATCGGCGCGGCCGAGTTCGGCGCGCTGCCGACCGCCGCGGTGCGGGTCGCGATCGCGATGCTGTGCCTGCTGCCGCTGATGTTCCTGCGCGGCCAGTGGCCGGCCTTCAGGCAGCACTGGAAGCCCGCGCTCGGCATCGGCGTCCTCAATTCCGGCCTGCCCTTCGCCTTCTTCGCCTTCGGACTGCTGACCCTCAACAGCGGGCTGGCGGCGGTGATCAATGCCACGGTGCCGATGTTCGGCGCGCTGGTGGCCTGGGGCTGGTTCAAGGACCGGCCCGACGGCTCGCGCATCCTCGGCCTGGTGATCGGCTTCGCCGGGGTGGCGATGCTGGCCGGCCGCACCGCCGGCTTCCATTCCGGCGCCGACGAGAGCGCCGCCCGCTGGGCCATCGCGGCCTGCCTCGCGGCCTGCATCTGCTATGCCTTCGCGGCCAACCTGACGCGCAAGTACCTGAGCGGGGTGCCGGTGATGGCGACCGCCGCCGGCAGCCAGGTCGGCGCCACCTTGGCGCTGGCGCTGCCCGCCGTCTGGCTGTGGCCGGCGCAGATGCCGAGCGCCAAGGCCTGGCTGGCGCTGCTGGCGGTCGGCACCGCCTGCACCGGCCTGGCCTACGTCCTGTTCTTTCGCCTGATCGAGCGCGCCGGCCCGGCACGCGCGTTGACCGTGACCTTCCTGGTGCCGGTGTTCGCGCTGTTCTACGGCGCGGTGTTTCTGGGCGAGCAGATCACGCAGTGGATGCTGATCTGCGCGCTGGTGATCGTCTGCGGCGTCGCGCTATCGACAGGACTGGTCAAGCTGGGCCGTCGCCGCGTGGCCGCCGGCTGACCCGCCGTCGCCCGCGCCGGCCTGCATCGACGAGGCCACGACGTTGATGGACAGCGCCAGCACCAGCATGTTGAAGCCGAACGACAGCACGCCGTGCACCAGCGTGATGCGGCGCATCTCGCGCGAGGTCACCTGCACGTCGGACACCTGCGAGGTCATGCCGACCACGAAGGAGTGATAGAGGAAGTCGAAGTAGTCGGGCGCCAGCTTGCCCGGAAACTTGAGGCCCGGCCCCTGCCGGTTCGGCGCGATCTCCGACTGGTAGTAGCGGTGGGCGTAGTGAAAGGCGTAGATCGTATGGATCATCAGCCACGAGCCGGTCAGCGCCACCAGGCCGAGCGCGATGTGGCCGATGCGCTGGGCGCCGCACAGCTGCGGCACGCTCCGCAGCAGCATGGCGATCACCACCATGCTGACGCCGATCACGCTCACCATGATGGCCAGGATCAGGGCGCTGGGCTGGTCCTGCGCCTGGGCCCGTGCGCGGGTGCGGTCGGGATTGCAGGTCTCGGCCAGCCACCAGGCGGGCAGCAGGTAGACCGCGGCCCCGACGCACCAGCCCAGGAGCCCGCGCGCGACGCCGTCGAACGGCTTCGGCATCAGCCCGAGTCCGAGGCCGACCAATACGCCCGCCGCGGCGCCGCACAGCAGCCGCAGCCACCCTGGCATCTGAAGGTATCGCCATCGCATGCGCCGACTGTAGCGGCTCAACTGATCCGATCGATTGGTGTCGCACTGAGCCTGTTCTTTTCGGCGCCGATCGCCGACAGTCGAGGGCTGAGAATCAAGGCGCCACGCATGAAAATCCCCCGCCTCCTGCAAAGCCTGCTGCTTGCCGCCTGGAGCCTGGCGGCATCTGCCGCCACGCCCCCGATGCAGGTGCCCGACACCATCGCCCAGCGGGCCGCGGCCTGCATCGCCTGCCATGGCCGCGAGGGCGCCAGCACCGACGGCGGCTATTTCCCGCGCCTGTCGGGCAAGCCCGAGGTCTACCTGTTCAACCAGCTGCGCAGCTTTCGCGACGGCCGCCGCTTCAACAGCGACATGACGCACATGGTGCAGCACCTGTCGGACGACTATCTGCGCGAGCTCGCGGCCTACTTCGCCGGGCTCGACCTGCCTTACCCGCCGAGGCCGGCCGCGACCGATGCCACGCCTGAAATGCTGGCGCGCGGGCTGGCGCTGGCTTTCCAGGGCGACGCGGCGCGCGGCATCCCGGCCTGCGTCCAATGCCACGGCCAGGCGCTGACCGGCGTCCTGCCGGGCATCCCCGGCCTGCTCGGCCTGCCGCGGCTGTATCTGTCCTCCCAGCTCGGCGCCTGGCTCACCAACGACCGCCACGCGCTGCCGCCCGACTGCATGGCCGAGGTCGGCAGGAAGCTCACGACCGCCGACATCAATGCGGTGACCAGTTGGCTGGCGCTGCAGCCGGTGCCGGCCGACAGCCATCCGGCGGCCACGCCACCGGCCCCCCTGCCGATCCCCTGCAGCGCGCTGAACCGCTGAAGCCCGCCATGCGACGTCTCTTCTTCCTACTGGTCTTCCTGGCCACCCTCGCCCTGCTGTCCGTGGTGGCCGTGGTCGCGCTGAACATTCGCGGCGAGGACCCGCTGCCCGCCGACGCGGCCGCCCCGATCGCCCCGATCGCGCCGAGCGCGGCGCAGGTCGAGCGTGGCCGCTACCTGGCCCTGGCCGGCAACTGCGCCGGCTGCCACACCACCCGCGGCGGCGCTGACTATGCCGGCGGCGTCGGCATCGAGACGCCGTTCGGCACCGTGTTCTCGAGCAACCTCACGCCCGACCCGCAGGCCGGCATCGGCAGCTGGAGCGCCGCCCACTTCTGGCGCGCGATGCACAACGGCCGCTCGAAGGACGGGCGCCTGCTCTACCCCGCCTTCCCCTACCCGAACTTCACGCGGGTCACGCGCGAGGATTCCGACGCCCTCTTCGCCTACCTCCGCAGCGTCCCGCCCGCCCCGACCCCGAACCTGGCGCACAAGCTGCGATTTCCCTACGACACCCAGGCCGCGCTGGCGGTCTGGCGCGCGCTGTCCTTCACACCGGGCAGCTTCGCCGCCGATCCGGCGCGGCCGGCCGAATGGAACCGCGGCGCCTACCTGGTCGAGGGCCTGGGCCACTGCATCGCCTGCCACGGCACCCGCAACGTGCTCGGCGCCACCGAAGAAAAGCTCGGCCTCTCGGGCGGGCTGATCCCGGTCGAGAACTGGTATGCGCCGTCGCTGACCTCGAAGCGCGAGGCCGGCGTCGCCGATTGGAACCCGCACGACATCGTGGCGCTGCTCAAGACCGGGACCTCGCCGCGCGGCTCGGTCATGGGGCCGATGGCCGACGTGGTCTTCCGCAGCACCCAGTACCTCGACGAAGCCGACCTGCAGGCGATGGCCGTCTACCTGAAGGGTCTGCCGGCATCGGAGGCGGCAGCGCCGGCCACCGCGCCCATCCGCCGCGACGCCCGCGTGATGGAACGCGGCAGCAAGATCTACGACCAGCGCTGCGCCTACTGCCACGGCGACGTCGGCCAGGGCGCGCTGGGCGCCTATCCGCCGCTGGCCGGCAACCGGGCCGTACTCATGGCTTCGACCGCCAACCTGATCCAGGTGGTGCGGCATGGCGGCTTCCTGCCGGCCACCGCGGGCAATCCACGGCCCTATGGCATGCCGCCCTTCAACCAGGCGCTGGACGACGACGAGGTCGCTGCCGTGCTGACCTTCGTGCGCGGCGCGTGGGGCAACGACGCGCCGGCGGTCGGCGGGCGCGAAATGCTGCGCCGCTGAGCCCGCTCAGAACGAGCCGGGGGGCGGCAGCTCGCCTCTTTTTTCGGGCCTGCGCAACTGCGTGAGCTTCCAGCGCGTGGCGCCGACCAGCCTGCCGATCGGCGCCTTGATCGCATCGACCCGCGGCGACTCCCCGGGGTCGCTCGGCGACAGCCCGCACTTGCGCAGCAGGCGGTTGACCTGGTGCAGGCGCGCCGTCCGGCGCGTGACCGAGGTGTAGAAGTTGACGCCGACCGATATCGCCACGCCCTCCCCGGCCTCGGCCCAGCCCGGGTCGGTGCGCGTCATGTGCGGCGAGGTGCTCGGAAAGTAGACGCCGTCGCCCGGCCGGGTCTCGAACTCGTGGCTGCGCTCGGTGAATCCGTCCTTCAGGCGGACGTCGCGGGCGACGTGGGCGACGATGTAGTCCTCCACCGTCTTCGCGGGGATGACCACGCGGTCGGTGCGGTCCCAGACGTTCATCACCTTGCGTCCCCGCAGCATCAGCCAGAAATTGTTCTCGCGGTCGATGTGGAAGGGCACCACCGAAGGCGGCGCCGAGATGAAGATGAAGCCGGTCACCAGGAACATGCCGGGCTGCTCCCGGTCGATGACCGATTGCACATTGCCCAGGATGTTCTCGAGCAGCGCCTTGTAGCGCGGAATCACCTCGACGTCGTAGAGCGCGATCCACGAGCCCGGCTCCTCGATGCGCCGGAACACCTCGGCGATGCTGAGCCCCTCGGGATGCTCGGGCGCGTGCGCGAAGGCCGACGACTGCTTGATGCCCGGCCGGATGAAGCGGCACTGCTTCAGCGGCATCAGTTCCTCGGCCAGCGCCTCGAGTTCGGGCAGTTGGAACAGCGGATGCTCGTGGTAGGTGTGGTGCAGCCTGCCCACCTTGCTGGTGGTGAAGCCGGCCGGATCGTCCACCCAGAGGCGGCAGTCGGCCGTCAGGTTCGCCATCTTGTCGATTTCGCTTGCGCCCATGAGGACACCTCTTCGTCAAGTCGGCAGAAGGATACGTCGCGTAACTAAAAACTACTATTTTCTGATCGGACTACGCCGAAAGGTGGATGCGGGCACCCCGTCGGCTTGACCCTCCCATGATGGTAAGGTTGAGACTCCCTTCATCCCGCGAAGGCGGCTAGTGAAGGACAGGATTTTCCGAATGAACACCACCCTGGCGATGCCACCCGGGGCGACCGGCCTGCAGGCCTGGTCGCTGCCGATCGAGGGCATGAGCTGCGCGTCCTGCGTGGCGCGCGTCGAAAAGGCGCTCGGCGCCGTGACCGGCGTCACCGAGGCCAGCGTCAACCTCGCGACCGAGGAGGCCAGCGTGCACACCGACGGCTCGGTGGCGCTCGCCAGCCTGCGTGCCGCCATCGAGAAGGCCGGCTACGGCGTCGGCCAGGCCCATCTCGAAGGCGAGACGCCGAGCGCCGACGATGGCGCGGCCGCCGCTGCGCCGCCACGCCGCAGCAACGAAGGCTGGCGGGTCGCCGCGGCGGCGATCCTGTCGACTCCGCTGGTGCTGCCGATGGCCGGGATGCTGTTCGGCAGCGACTGGATGCTGCCCGGCTGGCTGCAGCTGGTGCTCGCGACACCGGTCCAGTTCTGGCTCGGCGCGCGCTTCTACCGCGCCGGCTGGAAGGCGCTGAAGGCCGGCGCCGGCAACATGGACCTGCTGGTGGCCCTCGGCACCAGCGCCGCCTACGGGCTCAGCCTGTACCTGCTCTTCGCCCATGCCGGCCATGGCATGCCGCCGCACCTGTACTTCGAGGCCTCGGCGGTGGTCGTCACGCTGGTCCTGCTCGGCAAGTGGCTCGAGACCCGGGCCAAGCGCCAGACCACCGAGGCGATCCGCGCGCTGCATGCACTGCGCCCCGAGCGCGCCCGCGTGCGCCGCGGCGGCGTCGAGCAGGACGTCGCGCTGGCGCAGGTGCGCATCGACGATCTGGTCGTCATCCGGCCGGGCGAGCGCGTGCCGGTCGACGCCCGGGTGGTCGAAGGCCGCAGCGAAGTCGACGAATCGCTGATCACGGGCGAAGGCCTGCCGGTCGCCAAGCAGGTAGACGACAGCGTGACCGGCGGTTCGGTCAACGGCGAAGGGCTGCTGCTGGTGCGAACCACCGCGGTCGGCGCCGAGACCACGCTGTCGCGAATCGTCCGGCTGGTCGAGTCGGCGCAGGCGAAGAAGGCGCCGATCCAGCGCCTGGTCGACCGCGTGAGCAGCGTCTTCGTGCCGGTGGTGATCGGCATCGCGCTGCTGACCTTCGCGGGCTGGGGCCTCGGCACCGGCGACTGGGAGAGCGCCATCCTGAACGCGGTGGCGGTGCTGGTCATCGCCTGCCCCTGCGCGCTCGGGCTGGCGACGCCGACCGCGATCATGGCCGGCACCGGCGTCGCCGCCCGCCATGGCGTGCTGATCAAGGACGCCGAAGCGCTGGAAGTGGCGCACGCGGTCGGCATCGTCGCCTTCGACAAGACCGGCACCCTGACCGAGGGCCGGCCCGAACTGGTGGCCTGCGAGGCGGTCGACGGCGATGCCAGCGCCCTGCTGCAAGCGAGCGCAACCCTGCAGTCGGGCAGCGAGCATCCGCTCGCCCGCGCGGTGCTGGAGGCGGCCCGCAAGGCCGGCATCGAACCGGGGCGCGCGAACGCGGTGCGCGCGGTGCCCGGGCGCGGCGTCTCGGCCGAGGTCGGCGGGCGCGAATTGCGGCTGGGCAGCGGCCGCTACATGCGCGAACTCTCGGTGCCGCTGGGCAAGCTCGGCGAACGGGCGCAGCAGTTGCAGTCCGAAGGCCGGACCGTGTCCTGGCTGGCCGACCTGGGCGGCCGTCCCATCCTGGTCGGCCTGCTGGCCTTCGGCGACCAGCCCAAGGCCCATGCCGCGGCCGCCATCGAGCGGCTGCACGCGCAGGGCATCCGCACCGCGCTGGTGTCGGGCGACAACCGCGGCAGCGCCGAGGCGGTGGCCCGGCTGCTGAAGATCGACACCGTGCGCGCCGAGGTGCTGCCGGAGGACAAGGCCGCCATCATCGGACAGCTGAAGGCCGAGGGCACGCGGGTCGCCATGGTGGGCGACGGCATCAACGACGCGCCGGCGCTGGCCGCGGCCGACGTCGGCATCGCGATGTCGACCGGCACCGATGTCGCGATGCACGCGGCCGGCATCACGCTGATGCGCGGCGACCCGGCGCTGGTCAGCGACGCCATCGACATCTCGCGCCGCACCTACGCCAAGATCCGCCAGAACCTGTTCTGGGCCTTCGCCTACAACGTGGTCGGAATACCGCTGGCCGCCTTCGGGCTGCTCAACCCGGTCATCGCCGGCGCCGCGATGGCCTTCAGCAGCGTCAGCGTGGTGGGCAATGCGCTGCTGCTGCGGCGCTGGAAGGGACACACGAGATGAGCCAGACGCCTTTCAACATCGGTGAGGCAGCGTCCCGCTCGGGGGTCTCGGCCGAGATGGTGCGGCACTACGAATCGCTCGGCCTGCTGCCCCGGGTGGCCCGCACCGACGCCGGCTACCGGCAATACACCGAGAACAACGTGCACACGCTGCGCTTCATCCGGCGCGCGCGCGACCTGGGCTTCAGCATGGCCGAGATCGCCGAGCTGCTCAAGCTGTGGCAGAACAAGGGCCGCGCCAGCGCCGACGTCAAGCGCATCGCGCTGGCCCACGCGGCCGACCTGCACCGCCGGATCGAGGAGATGACCGCGATGCAGCGCACACTCGAGCGGCTGGCCGACTGCTGCCACGGCGACCACCGGCCCGATTGCCCGATCCTCGACGAACTGGCCGAATGAAGGCCGGATGAAAAATGCCCCCGTCGGCCGCGAAGGGCCGACGGGGGCATCGTCATGCCGTCAGTGCAGGACGGTTCAGATCACGGCAGTCAGCGTGTTTTCGAGGTACAACGACACCGCGTTGTGCTGGTAGACGTTGTACGAGATGCCGTTCTCGGTCGCGGTGCTCTGCAGGTTCCAGCCGCCGGCAACCAGGTTCACCTGGTCGCCCGCGTCGCCCGTGACGTAGAGCTTGTTCGCCGACGTCATTTCCGACACCTTGTCCGCCGACAGCGTCAGCGTCCTGGCGCCGCCGGCCATGTCGATCTTCTCGAGGCTGCGCAGCGAGTTCGTGGCCAGCGCCGTCAGGTCGAGATCGGGCATGGCGTCGAACACCAGCGTGTCGAAGCCGGCGCCGCCATCGACGATCTCGTGGACACCCGGCAGTCGATCGAGCGCCACGCGGTCGTCGTCCATGCCGAAGAGCCGGTAGGTGGTCGAGATCTCGTCGCCGTCTGCCTCGCGCGAGGTCGCGGTCACCACCATTTCGAGGTCACGCGGGACCTCGATGCCAGGGTCGGTCTGGAAGCGAATGGTGCCGGCATCGGCCGGGTCGATGACCCAGACGCCCTCGCCCGCGTCGAAGCTGCCCTTGCTGAGCCGGACGTGCGACGGCAGGCCGGCGACCGCCAGCGACAGCGTCTCGGAGCCGTCGGTGTCGGTTAGGGCCGAGCGCAGGTCGAAGGTGAAGATGTCGTTGCGCGCCACGCTCAGTTCGGGCGCATCGGCCAGGCCGGCGATCGTGATGGTGGCGGTGCCGGTCGAGAGGCCGCCCTTGCCGTCGGACACGGTGTAGGTCACGGTCTCGGTGCCCGACCAGTTCGAGGCGCCCGTGTACGTGACCGTGCCGTCGGCGGCGACAGTCGGGTTGCCCAGAGCGTGAGAGAAGCCCTGCACGTCGACCAGCGTCAGCGCATCGCCGTTCACGTCGGTCGCCGTGGACAGCAGGTTGAAGCTGAGCGGCTCGTCTTCCTTGCCGGCAAAGGCAAGCACAGCGGGCAGCACGGGCGCCTCGTTGATCTCCTCGACCACGAAACGCTCCCAGCTGTGGACCTTCAGGTCGATGGACTTGAACTGGAACACCACGCCGGCCTTGCCGGCAGCCAGGTGCTTCTCGTAGTCCGCGATGTCCTTCGCCAAGCCCGCGTTGGTCGCCTTCTCGGCGGCCGTCACACGCAGCACCAGCGTGTCGCTGCCGCAGCCGCCATCGAGGTAGTTCTTGTAGCCCGCGTTCTCGCCGTAGGTGACGATGACGCGGTCGTTGCCGCCGCCCGCGTACAGCGTGTCGCTGCCCGCGCCGATCAGGACCGTGTCGTTGGCGCAGCCCAGCGAGATGCAGTCGTTGCCGGCGCCGGCATCGATGAAATTGAAGTCCTTGTAGCTGCCGCTGGCGTAGATCTTGTCGTTGCCGCTGCCAGTCTTCACCGCGTTGCTGCCCGAATGCACCGTCACATGGTTGTCGCCGTCGCCGGCGTCGATGGTGTCGTTGCCGTAGCAGCCGGTGACGATGGTGTCGTTGCCGGCGCCGGTCGTGACGCGGTTGTTGCCCTCGCCGGCCTCGATCCTGTTGTGACCGTCGCCGGCCTGGATGACGTCGTCGTCCCGGCCGGCGTAGATCTTGTTGTTGCCGCCACCCACCGTGACGACGTTCTTGCCGTCGTGGACATGGATGACGTTGTTGCCATTGCCGGCCCGGACCACGTCGTTGCCGTGGTACGCGATGATCGTGTCCTTGCCGTTGCCGACGGTGATGTCGTTGTTGCCGTAGCCCGCGTCGATGTACTTGTCGCCGTTGCCGGCCACGATCGTGTCGTCGCCCTTCAGCGCATAGATGTAGTCCTTGCCGTCGCCGGTCGTGACTTGGTTGTTGCCGTCGTAGGCGTAGACGTGGTTGTTGCCATGGCCCGCCTGGATGATGTCGACGCCCGAACCGCCATGGATCGTGTCGTTGTTCAGACCGCTGGTGATGGTGTTGCGGCCATTGCCCGCGTTGATGTAGTTGTTGCCCTTGCCGGCGTCGATGGTGTCGTTGCCCGCACCGGTCGTGATGGTGTCGTTGCCGTCATCCGTCGTGACGAGGTTGTCGCCGGTGGTTCTTCTGATGGTCTGGTTGGCCATTTCGCTATCCCTTGGTTTTCTTGATGAGCATTGCAATTGGAAGCGCCAGGAGAGATCTCCAGGCGCGGCCCATCGTAGGACAGCGGGCACGATCAGCCAATCGGAGGCTTCCTTGCGGCCCGGGGAAACAGCCCCATCGCACAAGAAAATGCCCCCGTCCGCCGCGAAGGGCCGACGGGGGCATCGTCATGCCGTCAGTGCAGGACGGTTCAGATCACGGCAGTCAGCGTGTTCTCGAGATACAACGACACCGCGTTGTGCTGGTAGACGTTGTACGAGATGCCGTTCTCGGTCGCGGTGCTCTGCAGGTTCCAGCCGCCGGCAACCAGGTTCACCTGGTCGCCCGCGTCGCCCGTGACGTAGAGCTTGTTCGCCGACGTCATTTCCGACACCTTGTCCGCCGACAGCGTCAGCGTCCTGGCGCCGCCGGCCATGTCGATCTTCTCGAGGCTGCGCAGCGAGTTCGTGGCCAGCGCCGTCAGGTCGAGATCGGGCATGGCGTCGAACACCAGCGTGTCGAAGCCGGCGCCGCCATCGACGATCTCGTGGGCACCCGGCAGTCGATCGAGCGCCACGCGGTCGTCGTCCATGCCGAAGAGCCGGTAGGTGGTCGAGATCTCGTCGCCGTCTGCCTCGCGCGAGGTCGCGGTCACCACCATTTCGAGGTCACGCGGGACCTCGATGCCAGGGTCGGTCTGGAAGCGAATGGTGCCGGCATCGGCCGGGTCGATGACCCAGACGCCCTCGCCCGCGTCGAAGCTGCCCTTGCTGAGCCGGACGTGCGACGGCAGGCCGGCGACCGCCAGCGACAGCGTCTCGGAGCCGTCGGTGTCGGTCAGGGCCGAGCGCAGGTCGAAGGTGAAGATGTCGTTGCGCGCCACGCTCAGTTCGGGCGCATCGGCCACGCCGGCGATCGTGATGGTGGCGGTGCCGGTCGCGAGGCCGCCCTGGCCGTCGGACACGGTGTAAGTCACGGTGTCGGTACCCGACCAGTTCGGGTCGCCCTGGTACGTGACCGTGCCGTCGGGATGGACCGTCACCGTGCCATGGGCCGCGCCGCTCGCCGCCACCACCTTCAGCGGATCGCCGTTGACATCGTTGACGCCGTGCAGCAGCTTGTCCTGAATCTCCTCCAACTTGTCTTCCCTGCCCTCGATGAGCACCGGATCCTTCGGCAGCACCGGCGGCTCGTTGACCACCTCGACCTCGAACTTCTCCCAGCTGTGGACCTTCAGGTCGATGGCGTTGAACTGGAACACCACGTCGGCCTTGCCGGCCGCCAGGTGCTGCTGGTACCTTTCGATGTCCGCCGCCAGCGCCGTGCCGGCCAGCATTTCGGTCAGCGTGGCGCGCAGCACCAGCGTGTCGGTGCCGCAGCCGCCCCACAGTTCGTTCCTGGTCGCCAGGTTCTCGCTGTAGACCAGCACCGCCCTGTCGTCGCCGTCCCCGGCCAACAGCGTGCTGTTGCCGGCGCCGAGCATCACGGTATCGTCCGCGGCGCCCAGGCACAGGTAGTCGTTGCCGCCGCCGGCGGTGATCAGGTTGTGGTTGCCCAGGTTGCCGCCGCCGATGATCGTGTCGTTGCCACTGCCGGTCACGAGCACGTTGTTGCCGCCGCCCAGGTTGACGTAGTTCTGGCCGTCACCGGCCTCGATGTCGCTGTCGCCGACGCAGCCGCCGAAGATGGTGTCGTTGCCGGCCCCCGTGCGCACCGTGTCGTTGCCCTCGCCCGTGACGATGTAGTTGTTGCCCGCACCCGCGACGATCGTGTCGTTGCCCACGCCGGCAATGATCGTGTCGTGGCCGTCCAGCGTCGCGACCTGGTTGTTGCCGTGTCCGGCCTCGATGTAGTTGTTGCCGCCACCGGCGTCGATCTTGTCGTCGCCCTCGAAGGCATAGACCGTGTCGTTGCCAGAGCCTGCGCTGATCACGTTCTTGCCGGCGCCGGCATGCACGTAGTTGTCGCCCGCACCGACGTCGATCGTGTCGTCGCCCGAGTAGGCGATCACGGTGTCGTTGTCCCTGCCGGTCGTGACCTTGTTGTTGCCGTAGCCCACGTCCACGTAGTTCTTGCCGCTGCCGGCCTCGACCGTGTCGTCGCCGGCATAGGCGTAGATGTAGTCGCTGCCGCCCGCGGCCGTGACCAGGTTGTTGCCATAGCCTGCATAGACATAGTTGAAGTCGCCGCCGCCCGCATGGATCACGTCGTCGCCGCTGTAGGCGGTGATGGTGTCGTTGTTGTCGCCCGCGGTCACTGTGTTGTTGCCATAGCCTGCGTTCACCAGGTTGTTCCCCGCGCCAGCGTCGATGATGTCGTTGCCGTTGCCGGTGTTGATGACGTCGCTGGCGGCGCCGCGCGTCACGATCTCCTGGTCGAGCGGGGGGACCCAGGGGCTGCCGTTCTCGAGGAGGCCGTTGACCAGGACGACCATCTTTTCCCAGTTGTCGACCTTGAGGTCGATCGAGGTGAACTGGAAGCTGCTGGCCGCGAGGCCGGCGGCCACGTGGGCCTTGAAGCGGACCAGATCGGCTTCGACGGCCGGCAGTGCCCTTTCGGCCGCGCTGAAGCTCAGCACCAGCGTGTCGCTGCCGGCACCGCCCGACAGCACGTTCTTCTTGCCGAGGTTGGCGCCGAACGCCAGGTAGACGCTGTCGTTGCCGCTGCCGGCGCTCAGCGTGCTGTTGCCTGCCCCCAGGTGGACCGTGTCGTTGGCGTCGCCGAGCGCGAGGTAGTCGTTGCCGCCACCGGCGTGGATGAGGTTGGTGTTGCCCAGGGTTCCACCGGCGTAGATGGTGTCGTTGCCTTCGCCGGTCGTGACCTGGTTGTTGCCGCCGCTCACGCTGATGCGGTTGTTGCCGCCGCCAGCCTGCACGATGTCGTCGCCGAGGCCGGCCTCGATCCAGTCGGCGCCGCTGCCGCTGGTGATGCTGTTGCTGCCTTCGCCGGCATAGACGTAGTTGTTGCCCGCGCCGGCGTCGACCGTGTCGTTGCCCATGCCGCCGTAGATGCTGTCGCTGCCGGTACCGGTCACGACCTGGTTGTTGCCTTCGCCGGCCAACACCTTGTTGTTGCCGTTGCCGAGCTCGACACGATCGTTGCCGCTGTAGGCGATCACCGTGTTGTCGCCGGTGCCGGCGGTCACGACGTTGTCGCCGTAGCCGACGTCGATGTACTTGTTGCCGTCTTGGGCGTCGACCTTGTCGTTGCCCCAGCCCGCGTAGATGAAATCGTTGCCGTTGCCGCTGGTGATCTCGTTGTCGCCGTTGCCCGCCGCCACCGTGTTGTTGCCGTCGCCGGCATGGATCGTGTCGTCGCCGCTGTACACCTCGACGTAGTCGTTGTTCTTGCCGCCCGTGACCTGGTTGTTGCCGTAGCCCGCGTAGACATAGTTGTTGCCGTCGCCGACGTCGATCACGTCGTCGCCGCTGTAGGCGACCACGGTGTCGTTGTTCTTGCCGGCCCGCACCTGGTTGTCACCATGGTCGACGTGGATGTAGTTGTCGCCGTCGCCGGCCTCGACCGTGTCGTCGCCGAAGTAGGCATAGATGCTGTCGTTGCCCGTGGTGGTCACGACCTTGTTGTTGCCATCGCCGGCGTAGACGTAGTTGTTGCCCGCGCCCGCATCGATGGTGTCGTTGCCGATGCCGGTCACGATGTGGTCGTTGCCCGTGCCCGTGACGATGTTGTTGTTGCCCGTCGTCTTGTTGATGATCTCGTTGGCCATTGCGGCTCCCCTTTTGTTGTTGCTGTTTCTGCCGCCACTGACGCAGCGACGCTCCGCCGGGAACACTTCGCCGGGCGGCCAGGGGATGCTAAGAGGGCCGCATGCGTGCGGCCGTTCGGAGCTTTCCCCTTCGGCAGCCGAAACAACTGACCGCCTTCGGGAAACCGCCCCGATGTGCAATAACTAACGGTTCTCGTAGCGATTGAGGTCGAGCACGCCCGCCTGCAGCGGCTGGTCGCGGCGGTAGCGTTCGACCAGGGCGTCGCTGACGGCCCAGAAATCGGTGTTGGTGCGCCGCACCGCGAAGCGCTCGGCGAAGGCCGCGTAGTCGACCTCGGACCTCAGGTTGCGGATCGCATCGGCCAGCGCCGGCAGCTGCGCCGGGCTGGCGCGCAGGAACACGTTCGGATAGGCACCGATCACGCCGGGCACCAGGGTCAGCGCGTTCTCGTCGGGGCGAAGCTCCTTGCGCTCGCCGAGCAGGTGCGACACGCTTGCATGCCCGGTGTCGCGCAGCAGGCTGAAGGTGGCCGGCGCGCTGCCGGGCGCTTCGACCACAAGCGCCGCATCCTCCGGCAGCCATTGCAGGGACGCGCCGCGCACCCCGCCGAGCGCGCGCAGCGACGCTTGCCAGGCCGGCGGCGCGCGCTCGAGTTCGAAGCCCCGGTCCAGCACCGGCGCCAGTCGCGCCTTGATCATGCCGAGCAGTTCGAGCCGGGCGTCGGCGCTCTGGTAGCGGATGCCGCTGTCGAGCGCCAGCGTGGTCGACGGCCCGCCATAGACCTGCTCGCGCGTGGCAGGGCTGTCGGCGCGGTACCAGAGGTCGCGGGTCGCGATGCGCTGCGACTTCGGCAGCAGCACGAGGAAATTGAACTCGCCCTCCATCCGCAGGAAATCCATGTAGAGGCGCGAATTGAGCTGGTGCCCGATGTTGCCGAAGACATCGTAGTTGGCGACCAGCAGGTAATGGATGCGCTCGAGCAGCGGGTAGCCGATGACCCAGGCGGTCTTCGGCGCGTCGCCCACCAGCCCCTTGACCACGCTGGCGCTGTCGAAATGCCGGAACACGGTGAGCGCGGCGTTGTCGTTGCGGCCGTCGCCATCCCACAGCAGGCGCAGGTCGAGGTTCTGCGGGCCGCCCAGGCTGCGGGCCAGGAACTCCGACTTGGCGCGCAGGTACTCGTTCTCGAGCCGCGCATAGTGCAGCCACGGCGTCACCACCTCCTCGTTGCTGCTGCCGGTCGGCAGGCGCAGCAGGTTGGCGTCGCGCGCGAGCAGATCCGCCTGCGCCTGGTCCTTGCCCTCCGAGGGCGCGAGAAAAGCCACCCAGAAGCGATCCTCGATGACATCGAGCGCCATCTGGCCGCGGCATACCGGACCCTTGATGAAACCCATGATCGTGAACTCCGCCTCGTCGAGCATGAAGCGGTAGCGCGCATTCACCGGCAGCGCGGCGAAGGTCGCGAAGGGGTTGGCCGCCGTGTCGGCGCTGTAGCCCGGCAGCCGTTCGACCGCGTAGGGCGCGTCAAGGAACAGCGATCGCCAGCGGGCCATGCGCGCCGCCCCGAGCGCATAGGGCATGTGGGTCTTGGCGACGATGGTCTCGCGCTCGGGCACGAGGCGGTAGTAGACGCGCTCGACGCCGGGATCGTCGACCGGGCGGCGGGTCGCGATCGGCTGCGCGGGCTCGCCCGGCGGCGTGGCCGAGCGCACCAGCTTGAAATACTGGCGCTGCGGATCGTCGTCGAAATACAGGTGCGCGAGGAACAGGTGCTCGTAGGCGTAGCGGCTGAAAAGCCGCTCCTTCAGCGAATCGCCGTTCAAGAAGCGCTCCCACATCGCCATGCGCTGCAGTGCCAGCGGCGGCAGCACCGGCGCGCCCTCGAAGGGGGCGCCGCGCTCGATCCAGCGGGTCAGCACGCCCAGCTCGGACGGGCTCAGCCCCGGCAGGCCGAAGGGCATGCCGCCGAGCGGCATCTTGCGCTCGTAGTCGTCGATCTCGGCGCCGGCCGGGCACATCGCTGCGCGGTCGATCGAGAAATCGAGCCCGCCGCCCACCGTGCCGCGGGTCGGCAGCGGGTGCTTTTCCTTCAGCATCAGCAGGCGGTGCATCAGCCCGGCCGTGCGGTTGATCTCGGGCGTGGGCCGGTGCTCGTTGAGCACCGGGAAGAAGCCCAGGTCGCGCCATTCGGAGGGCTTCTGCGCATCGACGAAGAGCCGCGTGGGCTGCGCCGCCAGCAGGCGCGTGGCGTCGTACACCGGCGTCTTGGTGGCGCCGCGTGCCAGCCCCTCGCAGGCCGTCGCCTTGAGCTGGCAGGGGCCGTCATAGCAGGCATGGCAGACCACGCAGCGGCGGTCGAGGATCGGCTGCACGGTCTGGGCATAGGACTCGCCGGGCGGCGGGGCCGGGGGCCGGTCGAAGCGTGTCGGGTCGGCCGGCCCGTAGAGTTGATCGAAACGGTGGAGGGCGATGGTCGTGCAAGCGGCGAGCAGGACGACCAGGATCAGGGACGCGACACGACGCATGCGTTGGCCTTCGGCTTCGACTGTGGATCACGCAATGTACCCGCCGCCGTGGGCGGTGCGGGCTAGGCTCCGTGGGCCTCGATCCATTGCCGCCACTGCGCCGCGGCGGCGCCACGGGCGGCGGGGTCGGGGTCGTTCGGGTCGAAGGCGCCGAGCGCGCGCCAGACCGGGCCCCATTCGTCGACGCCCGGCAGCATGGGGACCACCGCCTGCAACACCGCGAAGGCGCGCTGGCGGGTCAGCGGCGACGGCGCATCGAGCAGCGGGGCGATCACCGGCAGCGCCTCGGCGCCGCGCGCCATCAGCACGTAGGTGGCGAGCGTGTGCGGGGCCCGCAATGCGTCGGGGTGGTCGTCGAAGGTCAGGGCCAGCGCGGCGAGCGAATCGGGCGTCCCAATGGCGGCCAGCGCCTGGGCGGCGCGCCCGCGCACCAGCGGATCGCTGTCGGCGAGCGCGGCCCGCAGGGCGTCGGCGCCCCGGGGGTCGGCGATCTCGGCGAGGCCCTGCGCAGCCAGCTCGCGCACCCCGGCATCGGCGCTTCGAAGGGCGTCGAGCAGCACCGGCGTCGACGCCCGGCCGGCGACCACCAGCGTGGCGAGTGCACGGGCGCGATCGGTCGGGTCGGCCGCACCGAGCCCCCCGAGATCGCCGGCCGCGTTCATCACCGCCTCGACGGCGCGCGGGGCGCCGGACTGTCGTCCCATCCATGTCGCATTGCTGGGGCTCCTTTGACCGGCATCATCCGCCTGCGGGCGCGCCGCAACAACGGCCCGCCTTCGAATTTTCCCGCCGCAGCGCCGGCGTCTGCGCCCGGGGGTAAATTGCGCCTTGCGCGTGGAACCCTGCGCACGAACCTGAAAGGCAGATCCGGATGACCCACCCACACCCGATCGCGGCCTGGACCGCCGGCGTCCTTCTGTCGCTGGCGGCGGGCCTGCACGCCGAACCCGCGCACTGGCGTGGCGACCTGGTCTACTTCGCGGATGCCGCCCTGTTCACCGATTGCGCCAGCGGCCAGCGCTGGCCGCTGGCGATGACGGCCGACGCGGTCGCCCTGCAGCGCAGCTACCTCGCCTGGCGCCAGGCGCCCGCCGCCCCGCTGCTGGTCAATTTCGACGGCCGGCTCGAGGTGCGCGAAGCCATGGAAGGGCCGCCGCGCGAGCAGATGGTCGTCGAGCGCTTCCGCTCGGTCGAGCCGGGATACACCTGCGCCAAGCTGGCGGCGGTCCCGACCCAGTGACGCCCCGCCATTGTTTCTATCGAGCGAACACTGCTGTTCTTTTTGTGTCGTTTCAGCGCCGCTTGCCGGTCGCACAATCGATGCCTACAGAGGCAGCAATGAACACGACATGGAACTTCATCTTGGCCGGGGCAGTGACCCTGGCATCGGCGGCAGGCATCGTCAGCGGTGAGGCCGCCAAAGGCGAGCTTCGCCTGGTCGAGGCCGTCACCGCCGTGGCGGACGCCTCGGCGCCCACGACGCCCACCGGCGGCATGACCTCGGTCGCGTCCGCCCAATAGCAGCGCCCGGTGGGGGCCGGCCGGCCCCCTGCTCGGCCCTGCCGATCCGCTGGACGACCTTGGCCGTCAAGGCCCGGGCCGGACGCAGGATCACAGCCGACTGCTACCACCGACGGCGCGAGCTTCCCAACAATCGCGTCTCCAGAATCCCCGATGGAGACGAACGATGACACGCAAGATCCTCATGCTCTGCGGCGACTACGCAGAGGACTACGAGACCATGGTGCCGTTCCAGGCGCTGCAGGCGGTGGGCCACACGGTGCACGCCGTGGCGCCCGACAAGAAGGCCGGCGACTGGATCCACACCGCGATCCATGACTTCGAGGGTGCCCAGACCTACAGCGAGAAGCCGGGCCACCGCTTCACGCTGAACGCGAATTTCTCGGACGTCCGGCCCGAGGCCTACGACGCCCTGGTGATCCCCGGCGGCCGCGCACCCGAGTACCTGCGCCTGAACGCCCGCGTGGTCGAGATCGCGCGCCACTTCCTGGCCACCGACAAGCCGGTCGCCTCGGTCTGCCACGGCGCCCAGCTGCTGGCGGTCACCGGGCTGCTGAAGGGCCGCAAGGTCTCGGCCTACCCGGCCTGCCAGCCCGAGGTCGAGCTGGCCGGCGCCGAGTACATGAACATCCCGGTCGACCAGGCCGTGACCGATCGCAACCTGGTCAGCGCACCCGCCTGGCCCGCGCATCCGGCCTGGATCGCCCAGTTCCTCCGCGTGCTCGGCACCCGCATCGAAGGCTGAGCGCGCGCCGGTCGGCGCTACAGTCGCGCCAACCGACACCCGTTCCCGCACCACGAGGAGATGGCCATGTGCGAAGTGTTCATCAGCGCCGACCCGCAAAGCTACGACAGCCGCACCCGCTCGCTCCGCCTGCACGGCGTGGTCACCAGCATCCGGCTCGAGAACCTGTTCTGGCAGGTGCTCGAGGAGATTGCCGGGCGCGACGACATGGGCGTGGTCCAGCTGATCGAGAAGCTCTACGACGAACTGGTCGCCGCCCGCGGCGAGGTCGGCAACTTCGCGTCCTTCCTTCGGGTCAGTGCGCTGCGCTACGAGGCGCTGCTGGCCCAGGGCCGGATCCCGGCCGACACCGGGGTGGCGATCGCCTCGCTGGATGCGCAGGCGGTGTTGCACGCGCTGCCGCGCGGGTGGGGCCGGCCGGCCCGGGTCGGCGTCGCGAACTGACCCGCGCTAGTTGACCACCACCGACAGCGTGGTTCCGGCCGGCACGCGCACGGTCTCGGTGTAGGTGCCCTTGACGTTGGGGCGCGCGACCGGGAAGCTGCCCGTCTTGCGCAGCCAGTCCGGCACCGCCTGCGGGAGGGCCCGCTTGTCGCGGCCCAGGCTCGATGGGTCGATCGCCGGCAAGCTGAAGCCGCCTTCGCTGCGTGCCGGCATGCTGTACTCGGCCAGGCCCGCGCCAAGCGGAATGACGCCGGCCGCGGTGGCCGAGAAACGGCGCAGCTCCTGCCCCGTGCCCGAGTCCGGGCGCTTCGCCTTGATCGCGGTCTCGAGAATGGCGGCCGAGTCCTCGATGCCCGTGCTGTTGAGCAGCGACTTGTAGAAGTCCAGGCCGAGCTGGCGATTCAGGAAGCCGCCGAACGACCCGTTCAGCGCATAGCTCTCGCAGTTCGCACCCATCGGCGTCCACTCGGACAGCATGCAGTTGTAGCTGCCGGCGCCGTTGTAGGCCAGGTAGTACGGAAAGCGCGAGTCGCGAATCGCGTTGTGGCTGGGGTCGATGTTGAAGCTCGCCCAGTCCTCCATCATCAGGGCCGACATTTCTTCCAGCCAGGTGGCGAAGGCGTATTTCGATCCCATCTTCACGCTGCGGCGATAGAAGTTCTGCATGTGCATGCCCTCGTGCGCCATGGTCGTCGCGATCTGCTTCACGCCGGCCTCGCCGTCGAGGTAGAGCGACTCGGTGTCGAGGTAGAGGCTCAGCGATTCATTGCTCCAGGTCCGGTCGCCGGCATCCTTCTTGAAGTTGTTCATGCCCCAGAAGTAGCCGATGACGCCATAGGGCTTGCCGTTGCCGTCGAAGTTGACCAGGAAGATGTCCACCGGCTGGCCGCTGCCCGCGATCAGTTCGCTGAACGGATGTTCGCCCCACAGCGGGCCGCCGGTGCGCACCAGCAGGTCGTGGATGCCGCCCGGCGCGGCGAACTTGTCTTCCATGCGCTGGGCCAGTTCGGCCGTGATGCGCGACGGGCTCAGTTCGCTCACTTCGACCCAGAGGTTGACCAGGGTGCCATCGCTTGCGTTGCGCTGGGTCGCCAGCTTCACGGTTCGCTGGGAATGGTCGTACAGGTAGATCTGGCGCTCGTCGGCGACGGCATAGGGCGGGGAAGCCGCCACCGACTTCGACAGCGCCATCGCGTCCTTCGACGGCGCGCCGAGCAGCTTGTCGAAGCCGGCGCGGTTGAACTCGCCGATGGCCATGTTCTGCGCTTCCGCATGATCGTCAGCCTGCAGGGCCGACTTGCTGGCCACGATGCTGCGCTCGCTGCTGGATCGCACGACCAGGCCGCCCATCGACTGGTCGGACGCGCTCTCGTTGGTCAGCACCAGCGTCACGGTCTGGCCGTCCAGGCCCGAAATCGACAACGGAATGTCCGCCGAGACCTGCGACTTGTTGACGCCTTGCCAGATGCTGGTGCCCGAGCCGGAGAAAGTGGCGACCTCCACCTGGCTGCAGGAACTGCAGGAGGTCGAGACCGGCGCGCCATCGGCGGGCTTCACCGCCGCAGGCGGCGCGGCCGCCACCGGCACCGCGACGCCGCCGCCCCCACCGCCGCCACCGCCGCAGGCGGACAGGGACATGGCGACCGCCAGCATGGCGGCCGCACTCCACGGCGATTCCGCCCGTGATCTGCAGCGCATCTTCTTCTCCTCGTTGCACGGTTCTGCAAGGAGGGAAGCCCCCGCCTCGCACAGCCCGAGAACGGCACGCCACGGCGGCGCGCGATCTCTCGGGTTGCAACTGGATATCGACCGCCGGGCGGAAATCTACAGTGAGGCGAAATGCTTACTGGGGCCCACGTTGCCTCATTGCAGCGCGCCCCAACGCGCCACCGCAGGCTCCGCGGCCGCCCACTTCCAGCCGTGGTCTCCGCGGCAGACGGTGGTGACGAAGCGCGGCGGCGCCGCCCCGGCGGCCTGGGCTGCCGCGTCATCGACCGAGAACACGGCCTCCTTGCAGTCCGCCAGCGGCGTGGCGAACGCGCGCACCACCTGCACTTCGCCCTGTCCGTCGCCGTAGGGCACGGCGTGGCGGACTTCCCAGGGCCCGCGTTGCCCGACCGCCATGCCGCCGACCTGGTCCGCAATGCGCGCCTGCTCCTGCTGACTCCAGCGGCGCAGCACGAACTTGAGGCTGGCATCGATGCCGGCCTGCACGCCGATGCCGACCGCCACGCCCACCGCCGGACTGGCGGATGCCGAGCCGGAAGCCACGCCGGCAACGGCGCCCGTGATGCCCGCGACCGAACTGCAGGCCGAGAGGACGGCGGCGCATCCGAGCGCGGCGCTCAGGCGGGCGGCGACCGCCAGGCCAGCGCGGCTCATTGCAGGGAGCCCCATCGCTCGGTCGCAGGCTCGGCCTGGGCCCACGCCCATCGGCTCCCGTTGCGGCAGATCGAGGCCACGTAGAACTCGCTCGCCGGCAACGGGCCAGTGCCGCTTTGCTCCACCGAGACGACGATCTCCTTGCAGTCGAGTTCGCCCGTGCTGATGACGCGGCTGACCACGACGCGACCGGCCTCCTCGCTCTCGAGCGGCAGGGAGAGCGTCGTCTTCCATGGCTTGACCTGTCCGACCTTGAGCGGCCCGGCGACCTGGGCGATCTGCGCCTGGGCCTCGCCGTGAACCTTGCGTTGGTAGTACTGCACCCCGGAGCGCACCGCCGCCTGCACGCCGATGCCGATGCCGGTCGCCACGCCGGGGTTGTCGGTGATTGCATTGGCCAGCGCGCCGCTCGCGATGCCGGCGCCGGCGGAGGCGCTTTCGGCCAGGAGGGATCCGCAACCGCCGGTGGCCAGCGCGGCGGCGGCCAACATGCAGCCGGCCGCCCTTCTCTTCATCGTCATCATCATGGGCCGCAGAGTCTAGGAAGACCAGGGCCCGATGTCTGCGGGAAGCGTCCGCGTCGAGGATGAGAATCAACGCGTTCTGACCAGGCCCTCGTGGCCAGTCAAGAAGCGCGAAGGGTTTGGCAGAGCCCTTCGGGTCAGATCTTCATGAAGGCCGAGATCCGCTGGCCGACGATCTGGGCGCGGCTGCGTGCGGCGGCGGCCCGGCGCTGCTCTGCCAGCGATTCGAGCGCCTGGGCGACGGTGTCCGCCCGACCCTCGTCCTGGCCGGAGCGGCTGCGCCAGTTCTTGGCGATCTGGCTCAACTCCTCTGCGCTCAAGGGTTCGGGCGGGTCTTCCACCGTTCGAGCGGAACGCGGCGCGGGCGCCCCCCGGGTGGCCCGGAGAATGCCCAGCAGTCCTTTGGTGGACCATTGCAGTTGGGAGGAGCGGGTGGAGTGCATGTAAGACATTATGACTAATAACACTTTTGGTTACAAGCCCCTCCAGATGGACTATATGCCGCTTCGTCTCATTCCGCCTGAAATGCGCCATTTTCTCCGCGGTCAGGGCACCTTGGCAGGGTCGGCGGAAGCGGGCGCGCCCTTGGTCGGCAGCCGCCAGAGCCAGGCGGCGACCGCCGCGCAGCCCAGCGCCGGCACCCAGCACCAGGCCGGCGGCAACTGGAAGCCGGCCACCACGGCGCCGGCGGCCATCATCACGGTGGCGCATTGCTTGGCCCGCAGCGGCACCGCGCGGTTCGCGCGCCAGTCCTCGATCCACGGCCCGAAGCGCGGATGGCCGAGCAGCCAGCGCTCGCAGCGCGCACTGCCGCGGGAGAAGCAGAAGGCCGCGAGCAGCACGAAGGGCACGGTCGGCAGCAGCGGCAGGAAGATGCCGATGAATCCGGCCGCCAAGCTCAGCCAGCCGGCGGCCAGCCACAGCAGCTTCAGCAGCCGTCCGGGCTCGCCCGGGGCGCGTGCCTGCAGCCCCTTCTCGCTGTCCTGCCTGCCCTCTTTCACGCGCATCTCCGGCCATTGATCGAAGCCCAAGGTTAACCCGAAGCCGACTCTGCTATAATCCGCCCTTCCCCGAAATGCCCTGGCCTCTTTCGGTTGCCTGCGCAGGCAAGCCGCATCTCACGCCGGCGCGTCGAAGCCACCACGACGAGAAAAACTACAGGTGACTTCCGCAAGTGAACATTTGCCGTAACGTGGGTCGCGTAAGTGCCCACGGCCACATTCCCGAAAGCCCGCCTCGAGCGGGCTTTTTTCATGGTGCGATCCTCCTGCCGATGTCCCGAGCATCGCCCCGGCATTTCGTTTGAATCCAAATGGTTTTGATAGAATACGTCCCATGAAGGACGAAAGCGCCGCCAACCTGCACCAGCGCATCGGCATCCGCCTGGTCGGCCTGGCGCGGCGCTGGCGTCAGGCGCTCGACTCCCGGCTGTCGGCGGTCGGGCTGAGCGATGCCACCTGGGCGCCGCTGATGCACCTGCACGAGCTGGGCAGCGGCATCTCGCAAAGCGACCTGGCCGCCGCGGTCGGTCTCGACGGCTCCAGCCTGGTCCGCCTGCTGGACATCCTGGTCGAACAGGACCTGATCGAGCGGCGTCCGCACGCGGTCGACCGCCGCGTGAAGCTGGTCCACCTGACCCCCGCCGGTCGACGCACTGTGGCATCGATCCGCAAGCGATTGCACGCCATCGAATCCGAGCTGCTGGCCGACGTCGACGCACAGGATGCACAGGCCGTGCTGCGCGTGTTCGAACGGATCGAGGCCCGCATCGCCGCCATGAACTGAGCCCCTCCATGCACGCACCTCCTGCCTTCGACCTCGTCCGCACGCGCCGCGCATCGCTGCGCCGGCTGCTGGCACTGGCGCGCCTGCGCGAGAGCTTCGCGGTCGCGAGCCCACCCTCGCTGCGCAACGCCGCCGTGGCCGGCATGCAGACCTCCCTGGCGCTGCTGATCGCCGTGGCCGCCACCCACCTGTCGCCCTGGGCGCACATGGAAGGCTTTCCCGCGCTGGGAGCGCTGGCCGCGCTCTTCGGGCGCTTCGCCCCCGCCGGCCGACGGATGCCCGTCGTCTTCCTCGCCGGTCTGCTGCTGGCCGCTTCGGTCGGCGTGCTGTCGGCGGCCTCGATCGCCGGCGCGGCACCGGCGACGATGCTGATCTGCCTGGCGCTGCTCGCCGGCGCGCTGACCTGGCTGACGAACCGCTGGCGGCTTGGCGCCCCCGGCGCAGTGATCTTCGTGTTCGCGGCCTGCGCCGCAGTCGGGCCCGTGGATGCGTGGCGCACCGTCGCCGCGCGCGTGCTTTTCACTATGGCGGGCGCCGCCGTCGCATGGGCGGCCTGCGGCGCGACCGACCGGCTGCGTTCCGAGGTGCCGCTGCCCGCGGCCGCCGGCAGCGACCGGCCGCTGCCGCATCAATGGATCGCAGCCGGGCGCATCGCGCTCTGCGCGGCCAGTGCCGCGCTGCTGGCCCTCGCCGCCGGCTGGCCCCATCCCGCCTGGGCGGCGATCGGCGCCACGGCCGTGATGCAAGGCAGCCACCTGCACATCACGATGCATCGCGCGGTGCAGCGCACGGTCGGCACCATGATCGGCGCCGCCCTGGCGTGGGGGATTCTCGCGAGCCCGCCAACGTTCTGGCCATTGCTGGCGGCCGTGGTCGTGCTGCAGTTCGTCACCGAGCTGGTGATCGGCTTCAACTATGTCTTCGGCCTGATCTGCGTCACGCCGATGGCCCTGCTCATGACCTCGCTCGCGGCGCCGGCCAGCGGCGCCGGCATGCCGATGGCGCGCGTCCTCGACACCGTGCTCGGCGCGTTGGTGGGCATCGCCTTCGCGCTCGTCTTCTCGACGCTCGACGACCGGACCCACCTCGCGGTCCACCACGAGATGGCGCGGGCCGGCTGAATCGCATCTCAGGGCGTGATCGCCACCTCGAGCACACCGTGGCGCCGCTTGGCGAATGGTTCGTAGCCGGGGATCTTCCATTGGACGCGCCGCGCACGGCGCGGATTTGACTTCGCGCAACAAGTCGGCGAGAAGCGCCGTCAGAGAGCAGTCAACACCGGCGAGAGCATCTTGGCCGCCTGCTGGAGGAGTTCGAACTCCTCGTCGGCGAGTGGCAGGCTGCGCATGTCGAAATGGGACAGCGTCCCCCACAGCTGGCCGGACACGGGGTCGAGCAAGGGCACGCTGTGGTAGGAAACGACGATGCCTCTCAGCGCGTGGCCGAACAGGCGAGGGTCGGCGAGCGAGTTGTCGGTGCGGAAGGCGGCTTCCCTGACCACATACTGGCAATAGCTGCGGCTGAACGGCACGACGGCCAGGAACTCGGGCCGGATCCGTCCCGCCTTGTCGTGCAGCAGGACGTTGTGCAGCAGCGGCCCGGCGAACCGGTAGACGGCAGTGAACCGGTGCGGCACGCCATCGTTGAGATACGCGAGCGCTGCACCTGGACTGCGGTCCAACGCCTCCGATACGGCCTCGATGGTGCGCACGCACGTCATGGCGCGATTGTGCTTCAACCACGAGACAGTTGCACCCACACCCCTCCTCACGCCTAGGGATGCGCGCCGCGCGATTTGCCTACACACGGCGCCACGTTTCCCCGCCAGAATTGCTGCATTGCAGCAAAGGAGGCTCCATGCCGAGCAGGAAGAAGAC
Source organism: Variovorax davisae (assembly GCF_030316845.1). GTDB lineage: Bacteria > Pseudomonadota > Gammaproteobacteria > Burkholderiales > Burkholderiaceae_C > Variovorax > Variovorax davisae. Next base: position 152,482 of record NZ_JASZYS010000001.1, on the reverse strand, counting down.
GCCGGCGGAACGCATCTCGGTCACCGATCAGGTCGGGAAGCGGCACGTCGTCGTGAAATACGTCGATCTGGTCGACCCCGGCGCAGCGAGCGCCGAGCGTGAGCGGATGGACCAGGCGGAAACCGAATACCGGCTCACGACGGGCGCCAGCGTGAACAGGACCGGCGCGGATACCTTCGAGACCGCGGACGGGCGGTTGCGGCTGAAAACGCTGTGAATGCGCTCGCAGCGCCGCAAAGAGAAAAGCCCCTGCAAGTCATTGACTCGCAAGGGCTTCGATCTGGCGGAGTGGACGGGACTCGAACCCGCGACCCCCGGCGTGACAGGCCGGTATTCTAACCAACTGAACTACCACTCCTGGTAGACAACGTTCACTCCATACAGGAGCCAAGTGCTGCGACTTGTGCCTGCTTCACCTTGCAGTGAAACTGGCGACCCTACGGGGATTCGAACCCCGGTAGCCACCGTGAAAGGGTGGTGTCCTAGGCCTCTAGACGATAGGGTCAAAACCTTAGGAACCGCGCTGCGATCAGCGCTTGTTACTCACTCAAAATCTTCAACTCGACACCATGATGGTGGAGGTAAGCGGGATCGAACCGCTGACCTCTTGCATGCCATGCAAGCGCTCTCCCAGCTGAGCTATACCCCCCTGGGTGTCGAGCCTCAAATTATAGCCTGAAAATCAGGCCTCTCTCAATCTCTTCAAAATAGTTTCGCGAGAAAAGAGCGCGAGGACCGAATCGAGAGAAGGCGTCTGCGGCGTGCCCATCACGAGCACCCGCACCGGCATGGCTAATGCCGGCATCTTGAGACCTTGCGCGACCAGCACCTCTTTGATGGCTGATGCGATCGCTGCCTTGTCCCAAGCGACGCCCGATAGTTTAGCCGCAAGTTCGGCGATTGCCGGGCGCACAGCAGCAGAAATATGCTGTTCGCGATCCGCATCGCTCACGGTCACGTCGGCATAGAACGCAGCCGCCCAACCCGCGAGTGCGACGAGGGTGTCGCAGCGGTCTTTGAAGAGGCCGCAGATCGCCGGCAGGCGTTCGTCGGCCACGATGCCGCGCTGCTGCAGATGCGCCGCAACCAGCGGTGCCAGCGCATCGTCGGCCATCGCCTTCAGGTGCTGTGCGTTGACCCAGCGCAGCTTGGTCTCGTCGAACTGCGCCGCGCTGCGGCCCAGGTGGTCGAGGTTGAACCACTCGACGAACTGCGCGCGCGAGAAGATCTCGTCGTCGCCATGGCTCCAGCCCAGGCGTGCGAGGTAGTTCACCATCGCCTCGGGCAGGAAGCCCTCGTCGCGGAACTGCGTCACCGGCTTGGCGCCGTTGCGCTTGCTCATCTTCTCGCCCTGCTCGTTGAGCACGGTGGGCAGGTGCGCATACACCGGCGGCTCCTTGCCGAGCGCGCGGAAGATGTTGATCTGGCGCGGCGTGTTGTTGACGTGGTCATCGCCGCGGATCACGTGCGTGATCGCCATGTCGATGTCATCGACCACGACGCAGAAGTTGTAGGTGGGCGTGCCGTCGGGCCGCGCGATCACGAGATCGTCGAGTTCGTCGTTGCCGATCTCGATGCGGCCCTTGACCTTGTCGTCCCACGCCACCGCGCCGCCCTGCGGATTGCGAAAGCGCAGCACCGGCTGCACGCCCTGCGGCACCGGCGGCAGCGTCTTGCCGGGCTCGGGCCGCCAGGTGCCGTCGTAGCGCGGCTTTTCCTTCGCGGCCATCTGCTTCTCGCGCAGCGCGTCGAGCTCGGCCATGCTCATGTAGCACGGGTAGACCTGGTCCGCGGCCTGCAACTCGGCCAGCACCGCCTTGTAGCGGTCCATGCGCTGCATCTGGTAGTACGGACCCTCGTCGTGATCGAGGCCCAGCCACTGCATGCCTTCGAGGATCACGTCGACGGCGGCCTGGGTCGAGCGCTCGACGTCGGTGTCCTCGATGCGCAGGATGAACTCGCCGCCGGTGGAGCGCGCGAAAGCCCACGGATAGAGCGCCGAGCGGATGTTGCCCAGATGGATGAAGCCGGTCGGGGACGGTGCGAAACGGGTGCGGGTCTTCTGTGTCATGCGAGGGTGCTCAGGCCGCGCAGCAAGTCGGCCTTGATGTCATCGATATGGTCGAGGCCCACCGCCACGCGGATCAGGCCCTGGCCGATGCCGGCCGCCTGCCGCTGCGCCTCGGTGAGGCGCCCGTGCGAGGTGGTGGCGGGATGGGTGATGGTGGTCTTGGTGTCGCCGAGGTTGGCCGTGATGCTCAGCACGCGCGTGCTGTCGATCACGTGGAAGGCGTTGGCGCGCGCCGCTTCGGGGCCGTCGCCCTGGACGTCGAAGGAAACGACCGCGCCGCCGAGCCCGGACTGCTGGCGCATCGCCAGTTCGTGCTGCGGATGCGAGGCCAGGCCCGGGTAGTGCACGCGGGCGATGCCCGGCTGCGTCTCCAGCCATTGCGCCAGCGCCAGCGCACCGGCGCAATGTGCCTGCATCCGGATGCCCAGCGTCTCGAGGCCCTTGAGCACGACCCAGGCGTTGAAGGGCGACAGCGCCATGCCGGCGGTGCGCACCACCGGACCGAAGACATCGTCGATCAGCTTCGACGGGCCGCAGATGGCGCCCGCCAGCACCCGCCCCTGCCCTTCGAGGTACTTGGTCCCCGAATGGATCACGAGGTCGGCACCGAGTTCGGTCGGCCGCTGCAGGGCCGGCGAGCAGAAGCAGTTGTCGACCGCCAGCAGCGCGCCCGCGCCATGCGCCAGGTCGGCCAGCGCGCGGATGTCGCAGACGTCGGTCAGCGGATTGGTGGGCGTCTCGGCGAACAGCAGCTTGGTGCTCGGGCGGATCGCGGCCTGCCATTCGGCCACATCGGTCTGCGAGACGAAGGTGGTCTCGACGCCGAACTTGCCGAACTCGCGGCCGATCAGGTTCAAGGTCGAGCCGAACACCGAGCGCGAGCACACGACGTGGTCACCCGCGCGCAGCAGGCCCATGCACATCATGAGGATCGCGCCCATGCCGCTCGAGGCGCCGATCGCGGCCTCGGTGCCTTCGAGCGCCGCCAGGCGCTGCTCTAAGCTGGCCACGGTCGGGTTCGAGGTGCGGGTGTAGGTGAAGCCTTCTTCGGTGCCGGCGAAGCGGCGCGCCGAGGTCTCGGCGTCGGGCTGCACGAAGCTGCTGGTGAGGAACAGGGCCTCGGAGTTCTCGCCGTACTGGCTGCGCTCGAGCGCGGTGCGCACCGCCAGCGTGTCGCGGTGCAGTCCGGGGGGCAGGGATCGATCGGTGGTCACGGCTTCACTCGGCGAGATTGGGCAGCGCCAGGCGCGACGAGTCTTCACCGGTCTCCTCGATGCGCGGCCGGTTGCCGTTCATGCGCGAGATGGCTTCGGTGTCGATGTCGCCCGTGACGTACACGCCGTCGAAGCAGGAGGCATCGAAGCCGTCGAGCTTCGGGTTCAGCGAGCCGATGGCGCGCTTCATGGCGTCGACGTCCTGGTAGATCAGCGCGTCGCAGCCGATCAGCTCGCGGATCTGCTCGACCGTGCGGTCGTGCGCGACCAGTTCGTCCTTGGTCGGCATGTCGATGCCGTAGACATTCGGATAGCGCACCGGCGGCGCCGCGCTCGCGAGGTAGACCTTGCGGGCACCGGCGTCGCGTGCCATCTGGACGATCTCGCGGCTGGTGGTGCCGCGCACGATCGAGTCGTCGACCAGCAGCACGTTCCGGCCCTTGAACTCGCTGGCGATCACGTTGAGCTTCTGGCGCACCGACTTCTTGCGCACGCCCTGCCCCGGCATGATGAAGGTGCGGCCCACGTAGCGGTTCTTGACGAAGCCTTCGCGGTACGGCACGCCCAGCAGGTGGGCCAGCTGCGTCGCGCTCGGCCGGCTCGATTCGGGGATCGGGATGATGACGTCGATCTCGCTCGGCGGCACGGTCGAGACCACGCGCTTGGCCAGCGTCTCGCCCAGGTTCAGCCGCGCCTGGTAGACCGAGATGCCGTCGAGCACGGAATCCGGACGCGCCAGGTAGACGAACTCGAAGATGCAGGGTTTGAGCGTCGGCGCATCGGCGCACTGCTCGGCATGCACCTGGCCCTGCAGGTCGACAAAGACCGCCTCGCCGGGCGCGATGTTGCGCTCGAACACATGGCCCGAGCCTTCGAGCGCGACCGATTCGCTGGCCACCATGATCGTGCCGTCGGCGCCGCGGCCCATGGCCAGCGGCCGGATGCCGTAGGGGTCGCGAAAGGCCAGCAGGCCATGGCCGGCGATCAGCGCCACCACCGCATAGGAGCCGCGCAGCCGGCGCTGGGTGTTGCGCACCGCCTCGAACACGGTGGCCGAATTGAGCAGGCCGCCACGGGTGGCGCGGTCGAGTTCGTGCGCCAGCACGTTCAGCAGCACCTCGGAGTCGCTCTCGGTGTTGGTGTGGCGGTGGTCGGTGGAGAACAGCTCGGTCCGCAGCGCATGGGCGTTGGTCAGGTTGCCGTTGTGCACCAGCACGATGCCGAAGGGCGCGTTGACATAGAAGGGCTGGGCCTCTTCCTCGCTGTAGGCGTTGCCGGCGGTCGGGTAGCGCACCTGCCCCAGCCCGACGTCGCCCGGCAGGCCGCGCATGTTGCGGGTGCGGAAGACGTCGCGCACCATGCCCTTGGCCTTGTGCATGAAGAACTTGTGCTCCAGCAGCGTCACGATGCCGGCGGCATCCTGGCCGCGGTGCTGCAGCAGCAGCAAGGCGTCGTAGAGCAGTTGATTGACGGGCGCGTTGCTGACAACGCCGACGATTCCACACATGAAGCGATCCTCTCAGGGCAGGTAGCTTGCCAACTTATCTGGCAAGGCGGGTTTCAGGCCCTGCAATGCCGCATCGAGAACAATGGCGCTGCGCGATCCGTGCCACCAGGCACTGTCGCTCAACGCCAGCAAATGAACAACCACCGCGACGGCGAGCATCGCCACCGCGCCGCGCGCCACGCCGAACACGCCGCCGAGGATCCGGTCCACCGGCCGCAGGCCGATGGCGGCGACCAGCTTGCGCGTGAGCGCCGCCAGCAAGCCGACGCCGAAGGCCACGCCGACGAACACCAGCACGAAGCCGGCCGCATAGCGCCAGCTCGCGGCCGGATCGCCGAAGGGCAGCCAGCGACCCACGTCCTCGGCCAGCCACTGCGCCGCCACGAAGGCCACCACCCAGCCGGCCAGCGAAATCACCTCGAACACCAATCCGCGCACCAGGCCCAGCAGCATCGACACCAGGAGCAGCGCGACGGCAATCCAGTCGAGCGTGGCCACGTCGCTGCGCGAGCCTACAAGCTGAGGACGGAGGCCGACAAAGACAAGCCCTTGACCTTGGCCGCGGCCCGGTCGGCCTCGGCACGGCTGGCGAAGGGTCCGACACGCACACGCGTGCGTTCGCCATCGGCGGTCTTGGCGACGCTGGTGTAGGTCTTGAGGCCGGATTTTTCGAGCTTCTGGCGCACTTCCCGGGCCTTGTCCGCATCGGCGAAGGCGCCGACCTGGACCACGAAGCGGCCGTTGTCGTCGGCCGGCTTGGCGGCTGCGGCGGCGGCCGCCGCCACGGTGGTCGGCTTGCCTTCGAGCAACGCCCGGGCGCGGGCGGCGTCGTCTGCGGCGGCCGGCTTCGGCGCCGGCTTGGGTTCAGGCTTGGGTTCGGGCTTCGGCTCCGGCCTGGCTTCGGGCCTGGGCTTGGGTTCGGGCTTGGGCTCCGGCCTGGCCTCGGCCTTGGGGGCCGGCTTGGGCTCCGGCGCGGGTTCGGCGGCCGGCGTCGCCGCGGCCACCTTGCCCGACGGGAGCTCGCTGCCGTCGGCCGCCTCGGTGATCATGCCGCCGGCGCTCGCGGCAGCCGGCGCCGCGGCGACCGGCTTGTCGCTGCCCGGTGCGGCGGTGGCCGCCGGCGTCGGCAGGGCCAGCGGCTTGACCTTGTTGCGATCGGGAATGTCGATCGGGATGTCGACCGAGATCGGGCGTGGCTGGGTGTCGAACAGCAGCGGGAAACCCACCACGCCGATCAGCACCAGGACGGCGGCGCCCAGCAGCCGGTGGCGTGCCCGGCGGCGCATCGCCTCGATGCTCTCCGCCGGCGCGGCGGCGACGGTGTTTCGCCCTTCGTTGCCTTGAGGACCGCGGGTGCGGAACTTGAAGAACGCCATGAAATTCGTTTTCCTGAAGGGTGCAGCGTGCGGTTGAAACGAGAAGAAACGGAAGCAGGAGGCGCCGGAAATCAGGCTGTTTCAGGAGCCGGGAGCCAGGTGCCTGGCGCCCAGACGGGGTGTTCCGTGCTCGAGCACACCACCCACGGTGAAGAACGATCCGAAGACCACGATTCTATCAGCGGGGTCCGCGCGATCGATGGCCGCCTGCAGCGCCTCCATCGGGGCGCCGTGGACGCTGGCCGAGACGTCGCGGCGCTTGTTCTGGGCCTGCCAGCGCACGATCAGGTCGTCGGCCTTGGCGGCCCGCGCGGTCGGCAGGTCGGTGAAGTACCAGCGGTCGATCATCGGCCCGATGCGTGCGAACATGGGTGCCAGATCCTTGTCGGCCATCACGCCGAACACCGCATGGGTGGTCGGATAGAAGCCCATCGCGTCGAGGTTCTCGGCCAGCGCCGCCACCGCATGCGGGTTGTGGGCGACGTCGAGCACCAGCGCCGGCTCGCCCGGGACGATCTGGAAGCGGCCCGGCAGCTCGACCATCGCCAGTCCGTTGCGCACCGCCTGGGCCGTGATCGGCAGCCGCTGGCGCAGCGACTCGAGCGCTGCCAGCACCCCGGCCGCGTTGACCAGCTGGTTGGCGCCGCGCAGCGCCGGGTAGGCCAGCCCGCTGTAGCGCCGGCCGCGGCCGCTCCAGCCCCACTGCTGTTGATCGCCCATCACGTTGAAGTCGCGGCCGACCCGCCAGAGGTCGGCGCCGATCGCCTCGGCGTGGTCGACCACGCTCTGCGGCGGCACCGGATCGCTGACGATCGCCGGCCGGCCGGCGCGCATCACGCCGGCCTTCTCGAAACCGATGGCTTCGCGGTCGTTGCCGAGGAATTCCATGTGGTCGAGGTCGATGCTGGTGATGACGGCGCAGTCGGCATCGACGATGTTGACCGCGTCGAGCCGCCCGCCGAGCCCGACTTCGAGGATCGCGACGTCCGGCTTGCTGGCGGCGATGCACAGCAGGATCGCCAGCGTGGTGAATTCGAAGTAGGTCAGCGCGACTTCGCCCCGCCCCTGCTCCACCTGCTCGAAGAACGGCGCCAGCACGCCGGCGTCGACCGCTTCGCCGAGCAGCCGCAGCCGCTCTTCGAAACGCACCAGGTGCGGCGAGGTGAACACCGCGGTGCGGTAGCCGGCATGGCTCAGGATCGACTCGAGCATGGCGCAGGTCGAGCCCTTGCCGTTGGTGCCGGCCACGGTGATGACCGGGCAGTCGAAGGCCAGGCCCAGGCGCTGGGCGACCGCGCGGACCCGGTCGAGGCCGAGCTCGATGTTCTTGGGATGCAGGCGCTCGGCGTGCGCCAACCAGTCTTCTAGGGTTTTCATGGAGCCCGGAATTGTCGCCGACCGGCGCCGCGGGCATCATCGCCGGATGACAACCCTCTACGGCATCCCGAATTGCGACACCGTCAAGCGCGCCCGCGCCTGGCTCGACGACCATGGCATCGCCTACGATTTCCACGACTTCAAGAAGGCCGGCGTGCCGGAGGCCGAACTCGACCGCTGGCTGGCCGCGCCGGGCTGGGAGGCGCTGGTCAACCGCCGCGGCACCACCTGGCGGCGGCTGGACGACGCCACCCGCGCCGCGGTGGTCGACGCCGCCTCGGCCCGCGCGGTGCTGCTGGCCAACCCCAGCCTGATCAAGCGGCCGGTGGTCAACTGGGGATCGGGCCGCGACGTTACAACCGGATTCGACGCCACCCAGTGGAAAAGCCACGCTTTGTAAAGGGTCGGAACCCCGGAGGCCCGAACGCCTCCAACCCCCTGGAGAGGGCGCCCCCGCCCCCCGGGAATCCAGGAGATTTGACATGAACAAGACAACCGCACGCACCGCAACCGCCCTGTCGCTGCTGGCCGCGCTGGCCGGCTTCGGCACGCTGGCCCAGGCCGAACAGGTGCAGGCACGGGTCATCACGAGCTCGCCGGTGACCGAATCGAACGGCGTCATTCGCTACAACGTGACCTACGAATACGCAGGCCGCCAGTACAACACCCGCGTCAGCAACCCGCCCGGCGCCAGCATCTGGGTCGATTCGAGCGCCTATGGCATCGCCACCCCTTCGCCGGTGGCGCCGCAGCCGCAGATGGCAGCCGGCCCGGTCGAGGCGCCGCAGCCGTACGGGCAAGCGCAGCAACCGCAGGACTGGAGCAACGTCGTGCCCGAACCGGGCCTGGTGGTGTCGGGCGGCGGCGCGCCGGCGCCGGTGCCGATGTACGCCCAGGCGGCCCCGGTCTATGCGCCGGCACCGGTCTACGTGCAGCCAGCCGCGCCGGTGTACTACCCGGCCCCGGCGTACTACCCGGCACCCGCCTATGCCTACCCGCCGATCGGCATCTCGCTGGGCTTCGGCTACTCGCGCGGCTGGGGCGGCCGCTGGCGCTGATCCCGGCTGCGGGCCGGAAGGCCGGCCGGCCAGCCTAAAATCAACGGCTTTGCCAACCCACCCGGGCGCGTTTCCTCGGAACGCGCCTTTTGCTTGCCGCAACGCAGGCAATGCCAGGCCCTTCTACCCATGAGCACTACCGAATCCCTCCTGAGCGCCACGGTCTCGACCAAGGCCAACGTGTACTTCGACGGCAAATGCGTGAGCCACAATCTCACGCTCGCCGACGGCAGCAAGAAGTCGGTCGGCGTGATCCTGCCGTCGACCCTGACCTTCAACACCGGCGCGCCGGAAACCATGGAAGGCGCCGGCGGCCAGTGCGAGTACCTGCTCGCGGGCAGCAGCGAATGGGTGGCCTCGGGCGCCGGCCAGAAGTTCAGCGTGCCGGGCAACTCCAGCTTCCAGATCCGCGTCAGCGGCGAGCCCTACAGCTACATCTGCCACTTCGGCTGAACGGAACCCAGCGCATGTCCTCCACCATCCTCCAGAACGTTCCCGCCGGCCAGAAGGTCGGCATCGCCTTCTCCGGCGGCCTCGACACCAGCGCCGCGCTGCACTGGATGCGCAACAAGGGCGCGATCCCCTACGCCTACACCGCCAACCTCGGCCAGCCCGACGAGCCCGACTACGACGAGATCCCGCGCAAGGCGATGCTCTACGGCGCCGAGAAGGCGCGCCTGGTCGACTGCCGCACCCAACTGGCCGCCGAAGGCATCGCCGCGCTGCAGGCCGGCGCCTTCCACGTCACGACGGCCGGCCTGACCTACTTCAACACCACGCCGCTGGGCCGCGCGGTCACCGGCACCATGCTGGTGTCGGCCATGAAGGAAGACGACGTCCACATCTGGGGCGACGGCAGCACCTTCAAGGGCAACGACATCGAGCGCTTCTACCGCTACGGCCTGCTGACCAACCCGGCGCTGAAGATCTACAAACCCTGGCTCGACCAGACCTTCATCGACGAACTCGGCGGCCGCAAGGAGATGTCGGAGTTCATGCAGAAGGCCGGCTTCGCCTACAAGATGTCGACCGAGAAGGCCTATTCGACCGACTCGAACATGCTGGGGGCCACGCACGAGGCCAAGGACCTCGAGTTCCTGAACAGCGGCATGAAGATCGTGCAGCCGATCATGGGCGTCGCCTTCTGGAAGGACGAAGTCGAGGTCAAGCGCGAAGAGGTCCGCGTCCGCTTCGAGGAAGGCCGTCCGGTCGCCCTCAACGGCATCGAGTACGCCAGCCTCGTGGACCTGATCCTCGAAGCCAACCGCATCGGCGGCCGCCACGGCCTGGGCATGAGCGACCAGATCGAAAACCGCATCATCGAGGCCAAGAGCCGCGGCATCTACGAGGCCCCCGGCCTGGCGCTGCTGTTCATCGCCTACGAGCGGCTGGTGACCGGCATCCACAACGAGGACACGATCGAGCAGTACCGCGACCATGGCCGCCGCCTCGGCCGCCTGCTCTACCAGGGCCGCTGGTTCGACCCGCAGGCCATCATGCTGCGCGAGACCGCCCAGCGCTGGGTGGCGCGCGCGGTCACGGGCGAGGTCACGGTCGAGCTGCGCCGCGGCAACGACTACTCGATCCTCAACACCGAAAGCCCCAACCTGACCTATGCGCCCGAGCGCCTGTCCATGGAAAAGGTCGAGGACGCGCCGTTCAGCCCGCTGGACCGCATCGGCCAGCTGACGATGCGCAACCTGGACATCGTCGACACCCGCGCCAAGCTGGCGATCTACACCCAGACCGGGCTGCTGTCGTCGACGCAGGGCGCGTCCCTGCCCCAACTGAAGAACGACGAAACGAAGTGAGTCGGGGCGGTCGCGGTCGTCAGACCACGACCGGTTCCGGCTCCAGCCGGATGCCGAAACGCTCGTAGACGCTGGTCTGGATCGCCTTGGCCAGCGTCATCACCTCGCCGCCGGTGACCGGGTTGGCGCTGCCGCCGCGGTTGACCAGCACCAGCGCCTGCCGCTCGTAGACGCCGGCATTGCCGACCGACTTGCCCTTCCAGCCGCAGGCATCGATCAGCCAGCCGGCCGCCAGCTTGATGCTGCCGTCGGCCATCGGGTAGTGCACGATCTTCGGATCGCGGGCGATGATGTCGGCGCACTGCTCGGGCGTCACGGTCGGGTTCTTGAAGAAGCTGCCGGCATTGCCGAGCACTCGCCAGTCGGGCAGCTTGGCGCGGCGGATGGCGCAGATCCAGTCGAAGATCTCGATCGCCTCGGGCTGGAAATTGCCGGTCTCGTCCATCTTGCGCTCGAGGTCCAGGTAGCCCAGCACCGGCTTCCAGGGCTTGGGCAGCCGGAAGCGCACCCGCGTGATCAGCGCCCGGCCCGCCAGGCCGAAATCGTTGCCGCCGCTGGCCGCGTGCTTGAAGACCGAGTCGCGGTAGCCGAAGGCGCACTGGGCGGCATCGAGGGTGAAGGCGCGGCCGGTCTGCAGGTCGATGGCGTCGAGCGACTCGAAGCGGTCCTGCAGCTCGACGCCGTAGGCGCCGATGTTCTGCACCGGCGAGCCGCCGACCGTGCCGGGAATCAGCGCCAGGTTCTCGAGGCCCGGGAAGCCCTGATCGAGCGTCCAGCGCACCGTGTCGTGCCAGACCTCGCCGGCGCCGGCCTCGACGATCCAGGCCCGGGGCGTCTCCTCGACCAGCCGCAGGCCCTTGATTTCGACCTTCAGCACCAGCGGCTTGACGTCGCCGGTCAGCACGATGTTGCTGCCGCCGCCGAGCACGAACTTGGGCGCATCGCGCCACTGCGCGTCGGCCAGCAGCGCCGCGACATCAGCCTCGCCGGTAATGCGCACCAGATGCTGGGCGCGCGCGACGATGCCGAAGCTGTTGTGCTGCTGCAGCGGTACGTTGTGCTCCACGATCATGGGAGAATTGTCGCATTCGCACACCGCGCGGACCCGCGCGCGGCCCCCTTTCCTTCTTTTTTGTTGCTGCCGGAGCCTTTCATCCATGCCGTCCTTCGACACCGTTTGTGAACCCAACTTGCCCGAGGTCAAGAATGCGGTCGAGAACACCGCGAAAGAAATCGGCACCCGCTTCGACTTCAAGGGCACGGCCGCCTCGGTCGAGCTCAAGGACAAGGAAATCACCATGATCGGCGACGCCGAGTTCCAGCTGGTGCAGGTGGAAGACATCCTGCGCGCCAAGCTGACCAAGCGCAGCGTCGACGTCCGCTTCCTCGACAAGGGTGACGTCCAGAAGATCGGCGGCGACAAGGTCAAGCAGGTCATCAAGGTCAAGAGCGGCATCGAAACCGAGACCTCCAAGAAGATCCAGCGCCTGATCAAGGACAGCAAGCTCAAGGTGCAGGCCTCGATCCAGGGCGACGCGGTGCGCGTCACGGGCGCCAAGCGCGACGACCTGCAGGCGGCAATGGCGCTCATCAAGAAAGATGTGCCCGACATGCCGCTGAGCTTCAACAACTTCAGAGACTGATTCCATCCCCATGAAAAAGCCGCTGCTCGTGCTCCTGTTCGCGGCAGCCTGCGCCCTGGCGCAGGCCCAGTCGGTCACGCTGACCGGCACCATCGGCAGCCGCGCGATCCTGATCGTGAACGGCGGCGCACCGAAGACCCTGGCCGTCGGCGAGACCTTCCAGGGCGTCAAGCTGGTCTCGCTGCAGGGCGAGCAGGCCACGGTCGAGGCCGAGGGCAAGCGGGTCGGGCTGCGCATGGACACGCCGGTGAGCATCGGCGGCGGCGGGTCCTCGGGCGGCGGCACCCGCATCGTGCTGCCGGCGTCGAGCGGCGGGCACTTCATGGCCCAGGGCGCCATCAACGGCCGGACCGTCAATTTCATGCTCGACACGGGCGCCACCACCATCGCGCTGTCGGCCGCCGACGCGCAGCGCATCGGGCTCGATTTCAGCAAGGGCCAGCCGGTGCGCATGAACACGGCCAACGGCGTGTCGCAAGGCTTTCGGGTGAAGCTCGCTTCGGTGCGGGTCGGCGACGTCGAGGTCTACGACGTCGACGCCATCGTCTCGCAGCAGCCCATGCCCTACGTCTTGCTGGGCAACAGCTTCATCAACCGCTTCTCGATGCGGCGCGATGCCGACCAGATGGTGCTCGAGAAACGGTTCTGAGCCCGCCCCAGGTTGGGCTCAGCTCACAGCCGCCGTCACCACGATTTCGATCTTGTAGCCCTGCTTGGCCATCGCGGCCTGCACCGTGGCGCGCGGCGGCGTGTTTCCCGCCGGGATCCAGGCGTCCCAGACCTCGTTCATCGCGACGATGTCGGTGATGTCCGAAAGAAAGATCTGCACCATCAGGAGGCGCGACTTGTCGCTGCCGGCCTCGGCCAGCAGGCGGTCGACCATCGCCAGCACCTGCGCGGTCTGGCCGCGGATGTCCTGCGACAGGTCGTCGGCCACCTGGCCCGCAAGGTAGACCGTGTCGTTGTGGACCGCGGTCTCGCTGAGCCGCGGGCCGACGTGAAAGCGCTGGAGGGTTGCCATGGGATGTGTCCTTGTTGCTATTTCTTTTTCGAACCGAGCCTGGACTCGGTGCCGGCCGCCAGGCGGCGGATGTTCTCCCGGTGGCGCCACACCAGCAGCAGGCTGATCGACACCAGCACCAGAAGCACCGCGAGGTCGAGCGGCCAGGCGATCTGGCCGCCGATCAGGTAGTAGGCCGGCGCGAAGAAGGCGGCCACGATGGAAGCCAGCGACGAGTAGCGGAAGAAGACCGCGATGATCAGCCAGGTAACGCCGGTCGCCAGGCCCAGCAGCGGCTCGATGCCGACCAGCGCACCGGCGGCGGTCGCCACCCCCTTGCCGCCCTGGAAACCGAAGAACACCGGGTAGAGGTGGCCGAGGAAGGCCGCCAGGCCGGCCACCGCCGCGGTGCCCGCGCCCAGGCCCAGGTCGGCGCCGAAGCGATGGATCAGGAACACCGGCAGCCAGCCCTTCAGCGCGTCGAGCAGCAGGGTCGCCAACGCGGCGCCCTTGTTGCCCGAGCGCAGCACGTTGGTCGCGCCCGGGTTCTTGCTGCCATAGCTGCGCGGGTCGGCCATGCCGAGTGACTTGCTGACGATGACGGCAAACGAGAGCGAGCCGACCAGGTAGGACAGGACGATCGCGATCAACGAGGGGATGTAGGAACTCACGGTTTCTCCGGGCGCCTCCGTTCGAGGCAGCCGGCTATTCTGCCAGCGCGCACTGCACCGGCTGGGCGCCGAGCAGCTTCAGGCACACCTGCGGGTCGATGCCCACGAGATACCCGCGCCGACCGCCGTTGATCGCGATGCGCGGCAAGTCGAGGATGGTCGACTCGATGTAGACCGGCATCGCGCGCCGCGTGCCGAAGGGCGAGGTGCCGCCGACCAGGTAGCCGCTGTGGCGGTTCGCGACCTCGGGCTTGCAGGGCTCGACCGACTTGGCGCCGATCTGGCGCGCCAGGTTCTTGGTCGAGACCGTGCGGTTGCCGTGCATCAGCACGATCAGCGGCTTGGCGTCCTGGTCTTGCATCACCAGCGTCTTGACCACCGTGAAGGGGTCGAGGCCGAGCACCTCGGCGCTGTGCTGGGCGCCGCCGTGCTCGAGGTACTCGTAGGGGTGCTCGGTGAAGGCGATGCCGTTCGCCCGCAGCAGCTGGGTGGCGGGCGTTTCGGAAACGTGCGTCTTCTTGGCCACGGTCTTCAGTCAGTTGAGGACAGCGCAAAAACTGCTGCGCAGTTTCTTGGTCTGTCCCGCAAGGTCTCAGGAGGCGGGGTCGCGCATTTCCCACCGAATCTTGTCGATCTCGCCCAGCAGCTCGGGCGACAGCGTGGTGCCCCAGGCGTCCAGGTCTTCGTTCAGCTGGGCCACCGAGGTGACGCCGATGATGGTGCTCGCGACCTGCCACTTGGTGTAGCAGAAGGCCAGCGCCATCTGCGCCGGCGTGAGGCCGTGCTCGCGCGCCAGCGCGTTGTAGCGGCGCGCCGCCTTCAATGCATCGGGGCGGCCCCAGCGCTGCTTGCGCACCGATTCGTAGCTCGAGATGCGAGCGCCCTTGGGGGCGTCCGGACCCTCGGTGCCGCCCAGGTCGTACTTGCCGGTCAGCAGGCCGAAGGCCAGCGGCGAATAGGCCAGCAGCGACACGCCCAGGCGGTGCATGGTCTCGTCGAGCCCGTTCTCGGCCGCGCGGCTGATCAGGCAATAGACGTTCTGCACCGTCGCCACCCGCGGCAGGCCGTGCTGCTCGGCCAGCCGCACGAATTCGTGCACGCCGTAGGGCGTCTCGTTCGACAGGCCGATGGCGCGCACCTTGCCGGCCTGGACCAGCTTGCCCAGCGCTTCGAGCTGGTCGTGGATCGGGGTGGTCGAGGTCTCGCGCTTCGGGTCGTAGTAGAGCTGGCCGAAGGCCGGCACATGGCGCTCGGGCCAGTGGATCTGATAGAGGTCGATGACGTCGGTCTTGAGCCGCTTCAGGCTGGCCTCGCAGGAGGCGGCGATGTCGGCCGGCGTCATCCCGCTGCCCTCGCGCACCCAGGGCATGCCGCGCGACGGGCCCGCGACCTTGGTGGCCAGCACCAGCTTCTGGCGCGCCCCCGGGTTCTTGGCGAACCAGTTCCCGATGATGGTTTCGGTGGCGCCGAAGGTTTCCTTGCGCGCCGGCACCGCGTACATCTCGGCGGTGTCGATGAAGTCGACGCCGCGTTCCAGGGAACGATCGAGGATCGCGTGGGCGGTGGGCTCGTCCACCTGCTCGCCGAAGGTCATGGTGCCGAGGCAGATCGGCGTGACATGGAGGTCGCTCTGACCGAGTTGGATTTTTTGCATGGCCGAAATGCTACAGGGTGGATGCAACGCCTGTCTTGCAGTCGACTGCGCCGCCCGCCCGGGGTCCTTATCATCGGATTCGATGTACCAAGCCCTCCGCCCCTCCCGCAGCGAATTCGTCCCGGTCCGCCACCTGAACTACCACGTGCGCCTCTGGGGCCAGCCCTCGGCCGCCCGTCCGCCGCTGGTCATGATGCACGGCTGGATGGACGTCGCCGCCTCCTGGCAGTTCGTGGTCGACGCCCTGTCCGAAGACCGCTTCGTGGTCGCGGCCGACTGGCGCGGTTTCGGGCTCACCGACGGCGGGACGGTCGACAACTACTGGATGCCGGACTATCTCGCCGATCTCGACTGGCTGCTGGACCACTACGCCGGCGACACCCCGGTCGACCTGGTCGGCCACAGCATGGGCGGCAACGCGGTCATGCAGTACGCCGGCGTCCGGCCGCAGCGCGTGCGTCGTCTGGTCAACCTCGAAGGCTTCGGCATGCCGGCCCTGAAGCCCGAGCAGGCGCCGGAGCGCTTCGGCAAGTGGATCGACGAACTCAAGCGCCTGCACCGCGGCGAAATGGCGCTGGCCGGCTACCCGGCGGTCGACGGCGTGGCGCGCCGGCTCATGAAGACCAACCCGCGCCTCGGCCAGGACAAGGCCGACTGGCTGGCCGCCCACTGGTCGGCCGCGCGGCCGGCGGCCGGGGGCGAGCAGCGCTGGGAGATCCTCGGCGACCCGGCCCACAAGATCATCAACGCCAACCTGTTCCGGGTCGACGAGATGCTGGCGCTGTATGCCGCCATCCGGGCGCCGCTGCTGGCGGTCGAGGCCTCGGACGACAGCCTGGGCCAGTGGTGGAAGGGCCGCTACACGCTGGACGAGTACCACGAGCGCCTGAAAAGCGTGCCCGACGCCCGCATCGCCCGGGTCGAGGACGCCGGCCACATGCTGCACCACGACCAGCCGGCCGCCGTGGCCCGGCTGATCGAGGAATTCACCGCCGCCTGAGCGCGCTCCCCCCTGCCCCGGACCCGGCCATGCCGGGCATGAGAAAATACGCGGTTTCCCCCGAACACCGTCAGGACACCCCATGGATGCAGAGCAAATCAACCAAATCGGCGCAACTCTCGCGGACCTGAGCGCCCGCACGGTCGATTTACGGAGGTATCTTTGACTACGATGCCAAAGCTGAACGACTGAGGACGGTCAACGCGTCGCTCGAAGACCCGAACGTCTGGAACGACCCCAAGAAGGCCCAGGAGCTGGGCAAAGAGAAGAAGGCGCTCGACGACGTCGTGGTCACGCTCGACCGGCTCACCAGCGGCCTGTCGGACAACACCGAACTGTTCGAGATGTCGAAGGAAGACGGCGACATGGACGGCCTGCAGGCCATCGCTGATGACGCCGCCAAGCTCGAGGCCGACATCAAGCAGCTCGAGTTCCGCCGGATGTTCAACAACCCGGCCGATCCGCTGAACGCCTTCGTCGACATCCAGGCCGGCGCCGGCGGCACCGAGGCCTGCGACTGGGCCAGCATGCTGCTGCGCCAGTACCTGAAGTACGCCGAGCGCAAGGGTTTCAAGACCCAGATCGAGGACGAGACCCCGGGCGACACCGCGGGCATCAAGGGCGCGACCATCAAGGTCGAGGGCGACTACGCCTTCGGCCTGCTGCGCACCGAGACCGGCGTGCACCGGCTGGTGCGCAAGTCGCCCTTCGACTCCTCGGGCGGGCGCCACACCAGTTTCGCGAGCATCTTCGTCTACCCGGAGATCGACGACTCGATCGAGATCGACATCAATCCGTCGGACGTGCGCACCGACACCTTCCGCGCCAGCGGCGCCGGCGGCCAGCACATCAACAAGACCGATTCGGCGGTGCGGCTCACGCACATCCCGACCGGCATCGTGGTGCAGTGCCAGGACGGCCGCAGCCAGCACAGCAACCGCGACGTGGCCTGGAAGCGGCTGCGCTCGCGCCTGTACGACCACGAGATGCGCAAGCGCCAGGAAGAGCAGCAGAAGCTGGAAGACAGCAAGACCGACGTCGGCTGGGGCCACCAGATCCGCAGCTACGTGCTGGACAACAGCCGCATCAAGGACCTGCGCACCAACGTCGAGATCTCGGCGACGCAGAAGGTGCTCGACGGGGATCTCGATGCCTTCATCGAAGCTTCGCTGAAGCAGGGCGTCTGATGCAGGCCCGCAAGGTGGAAGCCCTGATCTTCGACATGGACGGCACCATGGTCGATTCCATGCCCTGGCACGCCAAGGCATGGATCGAGTACGGCTTGCGCCACGGGGTCGAGATCGACATCCCGAAGTTCATGCGCCAGACCACCGGCCGCACGGCCTTCGAGTGCGCCTGCGAGCTCATGGGCCGCGAGGTGAGCGAGGCCGAAAGCGCCGAGATCACCCACCACAAGGAGTCGATCTACCGCGAGCTCTTCGGCGCCCAGTTCCGCGAAGTGCCGGGCTTCGGCGCCTTCAACCGGGCCGCGGTCGCGCGCGGGCTGAAGGTCGCGGTCGGCACCGCGGGCGACCGGCACAACATCGCCTTCACGATGTCCCACCTGCGGCCCGATCCGGCACCGCTGGCGATCGTCGGCGGCGACGAGGGCCTGCCCGGCAAGCCCCAGCCGGCGATCTTCCTCGAGGCCGCACGCCGCATCGGCGTCGCGCCGTCGCGCTGCATCGTGTTCGAGGATGCGCCCTTCGGCATCGAGGCCGCCCGCCGCGGCGGCATGCTGGCGGTGGCGGTCTGCACCACCCACAGCGCCAGCGAACTCGCGGGGCCGCACGTGATCGCGGCCGTGCGTGACTACAACGAACTAGCCAACTCAAACTTCCTGGAGACACTCGATGCTGCTGCGTGATGCCCAAGGCCAACCGATCGCGATCCGCCGCGAGGACTACAGCGCGCCGGCCTACTGGATCGACACGGTCGAGCTGACCTTCGACCTCGATCCGGCCAAGACCCGGGTGCTCAACCGCATGCGGCTGCGCCGCAACCCCGAGGTCGCGCCCGAGCCGCTGCGCCTCGACGGCGACGAGCTGAACCTGGCCCGCGTGCTGGTCGACGGCCAGGGTGCGTCGTTCCGCATGGAGGCCGACCAGCTGGTGATCGACAGCCTGCCCGACGCCTTCGAGCTGGAGATCTTCACCACCTGCTGCCCGATCAAGAACACCAAGCTCATGGGCCTGTTCGTGAGCGAGGACACCTTCTTCACGCAGTGCGAGGCCGAGGGCTTCCGCCGCATCACCTACTTCCTCGACCGCCCGGACGTGATGGCCAGCTACACCGTGACGCTGCGAGCCACCAAGGCCGCCTACCCGGTGCTGCTGTCGAACGGCAACCTGGTCGAGCAGGGCGACCTGCCCGAGGGCCGCCACTTCGCGAAGTGGGTCGACCCCTTCCGCAAGCCCAGCTACCTGTTCGCGCTGGTCGCGGGCAAGCTGGTGGCGCGCGAACAGCACATCAAGGCCCGCAACGGCC
This sequence comes from Variovorax davisae, assembly GCF_030316845.1. Classification (GTDB taxonomy): domain Bacteria; phylum Pseudomonadota; class Gammaproteobacteria; order Burkholderiales; family Burkholderiaceae_C; genus Variovorax; species Variovorax davisae. Next base: position 133,613 of record NZ_JASZYS010000001.1, on the reverse strand, counting down.
GCGAACACCTGCTGCAGGTCTACGTGCGCGCCGGCGACCTCGACAAGACCGAGCATGCGATGAACTCGCTGATCAACTCGGTGCTGTGGGACGAGGCCCGCTTCGGCCTGCCGCTCGACCTCGACCGCTTCATGATCGTCGCCACCAGCGACTTCAACATGGGCGCGATGGAGAACAAGGGCCTGAACATCTTCAACACGAAGTACGTTCTCGCCAACCAGGCCACCGCTACCGATGCCGACTACGGCAACATCGAAAGCGTGGTCGGCCACGAGTACTTCCACAACTGGAGCGGCGACCGCGTCACCTGCCGCGACTGGTTCCAGCTGTCGCTCAAAGAAGGCCTGACGGTCTTCCGAGACCAGGAGTTCAGCCAGGACCTGTGCGCCGAGCCTTCCGCGCGCGCCGTCAAGCGCATCGAGGACGTGCGCGTGCTGCGCACCGCCCAGTTCCCGGAAGATGCCGGCCCGATGGCGCACCCGGTGCGGCCCGACAGCTACATCGAGATCAGCAACTTCTACACCGTCACCATCTACGAGAAGGGTGCCGAGGTGGTGCGCATGATGCAGACGCTGGTCGGCCGCAAGGGCTTCGAGCGCGGCATCACGCTGTACTTCGAGCGCCATGACGGGCAGGCCGTGACCTGCGACGACTTCGCCCAGGCCATCGCCGACGCCAACCCCGACACCGAGCTGGCGCGCCTGCTGCCGCAGTTCAAGCGCTGGTACAGCCAGGCCGGCACGCCGCGCCTCGCGGCCCACGGGGTGTACGACTCGGCATCGCGCAGCTACACCCTGAGCTTCGTGCAGAGCTGCGCGCCCACACCGGGCCAGGCGACCAAGGAACCGTTCGTGATCCCGGTCAACCTGGGCCTGCTGGGCGCCGACGGCCGCGAACTGCCGGTGCAGCTCGAAGGCGAGGCCGAGGGCACGCCGGGCACCCGCACGCTGGTGCTCACGCGCGCCGGCGAGCAGTACACCTTCGTCGGCCTCGACGCCGAGCCCGTGCCCTCGATCCTGCGCGGCTTCAGCGCGCCGGTGATCCTCGACTACGCCTACTCGGACGCCCAACTGCTCACCCTGCTGGCCAACGACCCCGACCCCTTCAACCGCTGGGAAGCCGGCCAGCGCCTGGCGCTGCGGGCGGCCATCCGCGCGATCACCGAGCCCGCCGTGGCCGGCGAGCAGCCGCTGGACCAGGCCTTCGTCGACGCGATGCGCAGCGTGCTGCGCCATCCGCAGCTCGACGCCGCCTTCAAGGAACTGGTGCTCACGCTGCCCTCCGAGACCTACATCGCGGAGCAGCTCGAAGTGGTCGATCCGCAGCGCGTGCACGCGGTGCGCGAAGCCATGCGGTCGCAGCTCGCAACCGCGCTGTTCGCCGACTGGGAGCAGGCCTACGAGCAGAACCGCGACACCGGCGCCTACACGCCCGACCCGGTCTCCTCGGGCCGCCGGGCGCTGGCGGGCATCGCCCTCACCCACCTGTGCCTGGCGGCGCGGGCCTCGGGCGACAGCGTGTGGCCGGGCAAGACGCTGCAGCGCTTCAAGGACGCGGGCAACATGACCGACCGCTTCAATGCGCTCAACGCGCTGGTGTCGTCGGGCCATGCGCTGGCGGCGCAGGCGCTGGCGCGCTTCCACGAGATCTTCAAGAACGAGGCGCTGGTGATCGACAAGTGGTTCTCGCTGCAGGCCGGCGCGCCGGACCGCGGCGGCGACATCCTGCCGCTGGTCAAGCAGCTCATGAAGCACCCGGACTTCTCGATCAAGAACCCGAACCGCGCGCGCAGCGTGATCTTCAGCTACTGCAGCGCCAACCCCGGCGCCCTGCACCGCCCCGACGCGGCCGGCTACGTGTTCTGGAGCGACCGCGTGATCGAGCTCGACGCCATCAACCCGCAGGTCGCGGCCCGCCTGGCGCGCGCGCTCGACCGCTGGAGCAAGCTGGCCGAGCCCTACCGCAGCGCCGCCCGCGAGGCGATCGCCCGCGTCGCTGCGCGCCCCGACCTGAGCAAGGACACGCACGAGGTGGTCACCCGCGCGCTGTCGATCTGACTGAACCCGCAAGGACCCGAACTCCATGGCCCAATCCAAGATATCCCTCACCCGCTACCTGGTCGAGCAGCAACGCGCCGACGGCCTGATCCCCGGCCAGCTGCGCCTGCTGCTCGAAGTGGTGGCACGCGCCTGCAAGAGCATCAGCCAGGCCGTCAACAAGGGTGCGCTCGGCGGCGTGCTCGGCACGGCCGAGAGCGAGAACGTGCAGGGCGAGATCCAGAAGAAGCTCGACATCATCGCCAACGAGGTGCTGATCGAGGCCAACGAATGGGGCGGCCACCTGGCCGCCATGGCCAGCGAGGAGATGGAGAGCATCCACGTGGTGCCCAACCGCTACCCGCAGGGCGAATACCTGCTGCTGTTCGACCCGCTCGACGGCTCGAGCAACATCGACGTCAACGTCAGCATCGGCACCATCTTCAGCGTGCTGAAGAAGTCCGACGACACGCCCGGCGTGCAGGAGGCCGACTTCCTGCAGGCGGGCAGCAAGCAGGTGGCGGCCGGCTACTGCATCTACGGCCCGCAGACCACGCTGGTGCTGACCGTGGGCGCCGGCGTCGCCATGTTCACGCTCGACCGCGAGCAAGGCTCCTTCATGCTGACGCAGGAGGACATCCAGATCCCGGCCGACACCAAGGAATTCGCGATCAACATGAGCAACATGCGCCACTGGGACGCCCCGGTGAAGCGCTACATCGACGAATGCCTGGCCGGCAAGGAAGGACCGCGCGGCAAGGACTTCAACATGCGCTGGATCGCCAGCATGGTGGCCGACGTGCACCGCATCCTGATGCGCGGCGGCGTCTTCATGTACCCCTGGGACAAGCGCGAACCCGAGAAGGCCGGCAAGCTGCGCCTGATGTACGAGGCCAACCCGATGAGCTGGCTGGTCGAGCAGGCCGGCGGCGCGTCGACCAACGGGCGCCAGCGCATCATGGACCTGCAGCCGACCAAGCTGCATGAGCGCGTGGCTGTTGTGTTGGGGTCGAAAAACGAGGTCGAGCGGCTGACTGGCTATCACAATCCGCTATAATCGAAGGCTTAGCCGGTGTAGCTCAGTCGGTAGAGCAGCTCATTCGTAATGAGAAGGTCGGGTGTTCGATTCATCTCTCCGGCACCAAACGTGAAAAAGCCCGCTGTCGAAAGACGGCGGGCTTTTTTGCTTTCGACCCTCGCAACGGCGTCGACGACCGACGTACGCCGTACAGAATTCCCTCAGCTCGGGCGCTTGTCCGGCTGACGGTGCCAGCAGGCTCCAGACGCAGCGCTATGCCTCCCGACGCCCCGCCTCGCACATCAGGAACACGCTGGCGCAAAGATCCGGATACTGCTGCCCGAGCTGATAGCAGCCCTCCAGGTATGCCTTGGAGATGATCGGCGTCGACAGCAGCTGGTCCCACTGGAAGTTCGCCAGCGCCTTGAAGAAGATGCCCGAGCGGTGCACCACCTTCAGGCCGGCCACCGCGGCATCCCGCTCCAGCGTGTCCAGCGCGTAGGTGCGCAGATGGCCGTGTTCGGCCTCGGCCGGCGTCACGGCGGCGTTGTGCGTGATCAAGCCCATCTTGACGGCGATCTGGCGCGACGGCGCGTTGGCGTTGGGGCAGACCAGGAACAGGCGTCCGCCCTCGGCCAGCCAGTCGTCGTTGATGCGCCGAAGCAGCCCCACCGGATCGTCGATGTGCTCCAGCACGTGGGTCAGGACGATGTTGTCGAAGCGCCTCGGCAGGCTCGCGGTTTCGAAGCGCGAATGCACGAAGCGCACCTTGTCGCCCAGCTTGCGCCGGGCCGCCTCGACGGCGACGCCGGAGGCCTCGACGCAGGTCACATCGTCGAAGTACGGCAGGAAGCGTCGGGTGAAGTCACCCTTGAAGCTCCCCAGTTCCAGCAGGCTGCCTTGTCGGAAGAAGGGCTCGAACGACCGGATCATGTACGGGTGCATGACGTCGAAGTCGAACCCGTAGGCGTACTGGTGGTCGGCAGTGTCTCGTATCTCGAGGTCGTAGTCGCGTTGCTTGCTGCTCATGGTTGCCCTTGGTCGGTCGCGAGGTGCATGGCCAGCGAGCGCCCGTCCCCCTCGGCGACCCTGAATCCCGCCTTCTCGTACAGATGGATCGCGCCGGCGTTGCCGCGATCGACCTCCAGTGCCAGCCGCTCGAAGCCCAGCGCCTTCGCGTGGCCGATGCCCCGCTCCAGCAGCCGCGATGCAATCCCCTGCCCCTGCCGTTCCTGCAGCACGCTGACATTCGTGATGAAGGCCGCCCGGCGCCCGGCGTCGCTGCAATAGACCGCGACCAGGCCGACCAGCACGCCGGCCGCCCAGGCCTCGAAGCGCTCGGCCTGCGATGCCAGTTTGCGGGCGTAGCTGCCGATGTCGACCCGCTCGCCCAGCGGCGGCACGAAGGCGGCGTCGCAGCGCCGCAGGTGCTCCGCGATCTGGGCCTCGGAGGCCCGGTTCACGCGGATGGTTGTCGCCGGCGCGCTCATGGCTCGATCTCCGCCAGGCCGAAGCCGCGGCGGCCGAACGCGTTGCCGTTGTAGAGCAGGTAGAAACTGCCGTCGCACTCGAACGCATGCGGGTAGCACTGCATCTCGAAGTCCCAGTCGCCCGGGCTGGCCTCGGGCAAGGCACAGTCGTCGTCGCGCGTCCACTGGCTCAGGTCGTCGGACCAGGCATGCCCGATGCGGTAGCCCCGGCCCTGGGTCTTGCGGAAGTCGAAGGACTCCCGATAGCAGAAGAACATGTGGTGGCGCCCGCCGATCTCGACCACGGTCGGCAGCGCCTGGCTTTCATCCGCGCCCAGGCGATCGTCGATGATCTGCCGCGCCTCTTCCTTGGCCCAATGGATGCCGTCCGCCGAGACCGCGTGTCCGATCTTGTAGGTTCGCTCCGGCGTGGCGCCGGGCGCGAGCCGCTGCCAGCCCGTGCCGAAGATGTACCACATGTGAAAGCGCCCGCCGATCACCTTCACGAAGCCGTCGCCGACCAGGCAAGGCTCGTGCAGGGAGGCCCCGAGCACCGGCCCCTCGCCCAGGCGCTGGAAGGTCAGGCCGTCGTCGCGGCTCACGGCCAGGCCGATGCCGGTGTCGACCGACACCGACACCCGCCGGCTCCAGCCGCAGGTGTAGCCGTAGATCCGATCGCCATGGCGCAGCACGTTCATCGGGAAGATGCCGTGCTCGTCGAAGCAGCCCAGGCCGCCGAGCGGAATGACGGTCTTGTCGGAGACCCGGATGATCTCGCGCAGGTTCTTGCGCATGTCGACAAAGGCGATGTGGCTCAGGTACTTGCCGTTGGCCTCGTCCACTGCGCGGGTCGAGAAATAGATGCGCACGAAATCCTCGAACACGAGGGCCTGCGGCGACTGCGCGAACTGGACGCAGCCGTTCGGCAGGGTGTGGTGCGTCGGATCGAAGATCTGTCCGAGCTTCTTCAGCTTCATCGCGTGCGTCCTCAGGCCAGTGTGCCGTCGAGTTCGGCCAGCCCGAAGCCGTGGCGGCCGACCTGGTCGCCCAGATAGAAGAGGCAGGTCTTGCCGTCCAGTTCGAAGACGTGCGGATAGCTGACCATCTCGGCATCCCACCCCTGGTCCGAGACGTCGATCCCGGCCTTCGCGTCGTCGCGCACCCAGTCGGTCAGGTTGCTGCTGGACGCATAGCCGATCCGGTAGCCATGGGCCTTGCCCCGGTAGTCGCTGCTGTAGCGGTAGCAGAAGAACATGTGGTACTTGCCGTTGGCGTAGAACACATCGGGACTGGCCTGCGCCTCGTCCTCCTCGATGCGGCTCTCGATCAGGTCCTTGTTCAGCGGTGTCCAGCGGATGCCGTCGCGCGACGTCGCCATGCGGATCTTGTAGACCGGCTCGGGCTTGCCCGCGACCCGCTTCCATTTGCGCCCGGCGATGTACCAGAGGCACCAGAGGTCGTTGAAGCGGCGGATCTTCGGGCCGCTGAGCACGAAGGGCTCCTGCGGCGAACGGCCCAGGACCGGGCCTCTGCCGAGCCTGGTGAAGGTCTTGCCCTGGTCGTGGCTGACGGCGCAACCGATCGCGACGTCGAAGGGCACCGATTCGCAGCGCGTCCAGCCGGCGTAATAGGCGCGAACCTCGTCGCCCGCGCGGATGACGGAGACCGGGTAGGTGCCGAACTCGTCGAACGCGCCCAGCCCGCCCAGCGCCAGGATCGGCGCCTCGCTGACGCGCAGCACCTTGAACAGGTCTTTGCGGTCGAGGTCGACCCAGGCGGAGTAGCTCACGTACTGCCCGTTGGCATCGGCCGGCGGACGGCACGAGAAATAGACGCGCACGAAGTCGTCGAAGACCAGCGTGGCCGGCGCCTGCGCGAACTCCTTCAGCCAGCTGCGCCCTTCGACCTCCTGCGGCGTGAAGACCTTGCCCCTTTTTTTCCAGACGAACACGGTGGCAGCCTCTTCAGATCAGGTCGTAGCCGGATTCGACGCATCCGCGGACGGTATCGAGCGAATTGAACATCAGGACGTCGACGATCGAGAGCCAGGGCACGAAGGGCTGGCCGAACTGCGCGTACTGCAGCGGCCTCGACTGGACGAAGGCCAGGTCGAGCCCGTGCGCACGAAACTCTTCCTTGGCGTACAGCGCCGTGCCGCCGATCGCATTGACGTAGCTTCGGGCACCCACCGCCTGGCACAGGGCGACGACCTTGTCGGTGTTCTTCAGCGCGTGATCGATCGGGATGCTCGACGAGGCCTGGATCTCGGTCGCGATGCCCAGGTGTTCGCAGGCGCTCGCGATCGAGTGATGGAGAAAGCCGAACAGGTTCTGCTCGGCACACCCGAGGCTTTGCTCGACCAGCGCGAAGCCCTGCCTGAAGTAAGGCGCGCGCCGGTACGCTTCCTCGAAGCGCCGCAGCAGCTTGGCGCGATCGAAGTCGCCGGCCAGCGATCGGTCGCGCACGTCGAGCGCGTCCGAGCCGCCCTTCAGCGGCAGCGAGAACACGATGTCCTGGCCGTCCTGCAGCATGCGATTGCGATTGATCCAGCCCTTCTTCGTGTACTTGATGTTGTCGTAGACGATGAACAGGTCGACCGCGCCGATGAGCTGGAAGTAGCCGATGTAGGGCATGAAGTACGGCTGCATGATGGCCACCCTCATGCAAATGCCTCGATCTGCGACTCGGTCCTGGCCTCGGGTGCGCCCCCGATGTCGATCAGCGCGGCGATCGCCTCCACCTGCGCGTTGCGCAGGTCGGGATAGATCGGCAGGCACAGCACCTGCTGCGTGGCAGCGGACGCCACCGGCAGGTTGTCGCGGTGCGCCGAGGCCAGGCTGCGGTACATCGGAAATTCCGAGATCAGCGGGAAGAAGTAGCGGCGCGCGTAGATGTGATGATCGCGCAGCTTCTGGTTGAGCGCATCACGGCTCAGCGGGTAGCCGGGCTCGACCAGGATCGGGAAGTAGGCGTGATTGGCGACCCGTTCGCCGGCATCCTGAAGGCAGCGGATGCCGTCGATGCCCGCGAGCAGTTCGCGGTAGAGCGCAGCGATTTCCGCGCGGCGCGCGAGCGCCTGGTCGATGTACTTCAGTTGCAGCAGCCCGAACGCGGCATTGACCTCGCTCATCTTGCCGTTGATGCCCGGCGCGACCACCGTGACCTCCCCGACGTGGCCGAAGTTCTTCAACTGATCGATCCGCACCTTGGTCTTGGCGTCGGGACAGATGATCGCGCCGCCTTCGAAGGTGTTGAACACCTTGGTCGCATGAAAGCTCAGGACCGAGAGGTCGCCATGCCGCAGGATGCTGCCGCCGGCGTCCTGGACACCGAAGGCGTGTGCCGCGTCGTAGATGACCTTGAGGTTGTAGTTGTCCGCGATCGTCTGGATGGCCTCGACGTCGCACGGATGCCCATACACGTGCACCGGCATGATCGCCGTCGTCTGCGGCGTGATGGCCGCCTCGATCCGGGCCGGATCGAGATTGAGGGTCACCGGATCGACATCCGCGAACACCGGCTTGATGCCGTTCCACAACAGCGAATGCGAAGTCGCCACGAACGAGTACGGCGTGGTGATGACCTCGCCCGTGATGCGCAAGGCCTGCAACGCCGTGACCAGGGCAATGGTGCCGTTGGTGAACAGGGACAGGTGCTTGACGCCCAGGTAGTCGCAAAGGGCCTGCTCGAGCTGGTGATGGAACGGGCCGCCGTTGGTCAGCGTCTTGTTGGCCCAGATCGTCTCCAGGTAGGGGATGAACTCGTCCAGCGGCGGCAGGTGGGGCTGCGTCACATAGACCGGATCCTTGCGCGGTGGCGTCATGCGCGGCCCCCCTGATCGCGGCCGGCCTCGAACGATGCGGCGGGCAGGCCGGCGCACCAGCGCTGCCACATCGTGCGCAAGGCCTGCTGCAGGCCGGAGGCGATCAGCGCGGGCTGGCCGATGGCCGACTGCGCGAAGCGATCGCGCAGGCCGGCGCGCAGCTGTGCCAGCTCGGGCAGGCGCTGCGCCCAGGCCGCGCCCTGGGCCTCGAACGCCGCGGCGTCCGGAGCGATGAATTCCTCCAGGCCCACATGCCCGAGCACGCCGGCGCCGACCCGGCCGGCCATGGTGGCGCCGGCCAGCGTCAGCGTGGGCACGCCCATCCACAAGGCATGCAAGGTGGTGGTCCCGCCGTTGTAGGGGAAGGTGTCGAGGCAGAGGTCGACCTGGTGATGCAGCGCCAGGTACTGCGGCATGGCGCAGCGCTGATGGAAGTCGAGCCGCTGGCGCGCGATCCCTTCCTCGCTGAACCAGCCGATCAGCGCGTCGCAGTTCTCCTGGCCCGACATGGCGCCGAACAGCATGCGCGACGTGGGCACGGCGCGCAGCAGCTGGGCCCACACGGCGACCACGTCGCGGCTGATCTTGTTCAGCCGGTTGAAGCTGCCGAAGGTCATGTGGCCGGCACGGAGTGCCGGCAGGTCGTTCACCGGCTGCGACTCCGCCAAGGGCAGGAAGGGCGCATTGGCCGGCAGGTAGACCAGCTTCTCGCTGAACTGGCTGTCGAATCGTCCCGGCGGCAGCATGAAGGGATCGCACAGGTAGTAGTCCATGCTCTCGAGGCCGGTCGTGCCCGGGTAGCCCATCCAGCTGACCTGCAGCGGCGCCGGCCGGCGGGCGAAGGCCGGCAGGCGGTTGTCGGCGGTATGGCCCGAGAGGTCGATCAGGATGTCGATGCCGTCGGCGCGCACCTTGGCGGCCAGTTCGGCGTCGTCCAGTCCCCCGGCCGCGTGCCAGTGCCTGACGTAGCCTCGCAGGCGCTGGCTCACGTGGTCTTCCGCGGCGCGCCGGGTCGAATAGGCATGCAGCACCAGTGCGCTGTCGCCCACCAGATGCTGGAGGACCGGCTCGAGAAAGGAGGCGACCGCGTGGTTGTACAAGTCGCCCGACACGAAGCCGACCTGCAGCGGCCGATCGGGATCGCGCGATCCGTCATGCGGCGTCCATGCGGCGCGCAGCGGCGTCTCGAACTGCTCGCCGAAGCGGCGGTGCTCGGCGAACAGCGCCGCCGGGCCCAGAGACTGGCCCAGGCTCAGGCTGTACAGCAGCGCGCTGTGCGAATTGTGGTCGTCCGGCTGGAGCTGCAGGGCCTTGCGATAACTGGCATCCGCTTCGGCCTGCCGGCCCTGGGCACCGAGCGCCGCGCCGAGGTTGGTGTACGGGTAGCCCTGCGACGGATCGGCCGCGAGCGCGCACCGGAACGCCGCTTCGGCTTCGGCCCAGCGGTCCTGTTCCAGCAGCAGCAGCCCCAGCCGGTTGTGGCCGAGGGCTCTGGCGGGATCGATCTCGAGCGCCTTGCGGTAGCTCGCCTCGGCCTCTTGCGGCCGCTGCATGTTCTTGAGGATCGCGCCCAACTCCAGGTAGGCTTCGACATACGAGGGCGCGATCTCCAGCGCACGCCGGCAATGCAGCTCGGCCTCGAACAGCCGAGCCTGTGCCTGGAGCATCCAGCCCAGGGTGCAGTGCGTCTTGGCGCTCATCGGGTCGATCTCCAGGGCCCGGCGGAAACTGGCTTCGGCTTCTTTCCTGCGCCCGACCGAGGCCAGGGTCAGGGCCAGATTGAAATGCGCGTCGCCGTCCTGCGGCAGCAGGCTCGCCGCGGTCGCCATCGGCTGCAGCGCCTCCTGCGGGCCGTCTTCCGAGCAGACCGCGACGCCCAGCGCCTTCCAGGCGGCTCCGTGGCGGGGAAAGCGATGGGTCAGCGAACGCGCCAGCGCCTTGACCTGCGCATGGTCCTTGCGGCTCGCGCAGGTCGCCAGCAGGCCGAGGTCACGAGGGCTCGGCTGGGCCTTGCGGCTCGCAGGTGTGGAGGCGGCCTGCGGCCGCGGTGCCGGCGCCGCCTTGGCGGGGGCCTGGGTGTCGCGAATGGAGCGGGCGATCTGCGTGCGGACTTCCAGTTGCCTGCCGAGCGCCTCCACGACCTCGCCCTGCAGGCCGTCGTTCAACGCCGACGCCAGCATCTCCTGCGCGACGTCGATCTGGTCCGCCTGCATCAGCGCATCGATGCAGCCGAGCCGGTAGTTCGGGTTGTCCGGCTGCGCCTTCAGCGCCGCGGCGAAGTGAGGCAGGCTTTGGCTCGCCTGCCCCGCACGGACCGCCAACCGAGCCAGCCCGTAGTTCGCCTGGGCGTGCTGCGGCAGCGCGTCCAGGATGCCGCGGTACAGGGTCTCGGCGTGTTCCAGTTGGCCGGCCCGGTGAAAATTCATCGCCAGTCGCAACGACTCGTCCAGCGCCTGTGCCAGGGCGTCGAACACCGGGGTGTCGCGCGGGCCGGCGGCCGGCTGCAATGCAGGGGATGCGTTCATGAAGAGGATTGTTCGCGGCGGTGCCGTGAAGCAATGGGCGGATCAAAGGGCAAACAACCCTTCTCCTCCGGCAACTGCCGGACGCGGGTTTTTCCAGCCCTCGCGCCCTGCGGGCCGCAATACCGCCAGAATCAGGCCCATGACCGACTTTGGCGCCCTCCCTGCCAGCGACGCCCCGGCGCCGACCCGCCCGCCGCGCGACGGCACGCCCGCCGACGGCGGGCCCCGGACCACGACGGGCTCGCCCGGCGATCCCCAGAGCCGCTTCGGTGCGGCCGCCAGCATCCTCGACCGGCTCGACACCCGCCCGCTGGCGGTGCGCCTGCGCCCCCGGCCGTGGTGGCGGTTCTGGTGACGACCCCGGCCCAGCGGTCGGGCCCGCCCCGGCTGGCAACTGAGCCGGCGCGCCGCGGCCGCCGATCCGGCAAATAAACCTGGCCGCCGCCGCCGACTGCCCGTTCCATGGGCATCGCAATGGAGCCCAAGCGGGATGCGGGTCCGACCGGTTGCCCACTCGGTTATCCACAGAGTCATGCACCGCCCAAGGGGAAAACCGGGCCTTGACTTTCGTGTTTTGGTGCAGTGCACAATGACCCCGCTCATTGGGAAGGGCACGCCTTCGGTGCGTCGGGCCCGAAAAACGCGGCACGCCAGCTTGGTGCGTCGCCTGCATCTTTTCCACAGCGCGATGCGAGCGGCAACTCACCTGCCGTGGCCCGGCAAAGGCCTCTGCGATGCCCGCGTCACCCCCTCTTGGGGAGTTGACGCAAGTAATACTAAAGAGCTCAATCTAAGCTTCCCGAGCGTCCAGGAAGGCAGGTATGAAGACGTCGTCCGTCATGGCAGTCGTCACCATCTGCACCACCCTTTCTGGCTGCGACGTGCAACCAGACGTGCTGTTCGTGACGGAAAGCAACCCGTTCCAGGTGGTGCAGCTGACCGACGCCGAGCAAGGCTGCCCGGCACCTCGCCGCGTGTGCTACCTGACCTTCAGGGATGGCGGCACCTCGAACGGCTGCTGGGTTCGCGAGAAGTCCTATGTCCGCGCCCTCTTTCCGGACCTGGGCGAGCGGCTGATCCCGGTGACCGAATTCCGCCGCACGATGCTGGCCGAGTACCGCAACGTGTCCTTGGACTAGCGGCCGGCCGGCAGGGCCGGCCCAGGCGCCAACGCCCAAAGTTCTCCCTGCCAGCGGGGGACAACTTTGGGGACAACCGCCCGGATTTCGAGCGGAATCGTTGACTGGCGCGGCCTGCGACACGGTGCCTGCCAAAACGGCAGCGCATCCGGGGCTAGGCTGCCTGAACCCGAGGCGCGTTGCGCTTCCAGACCTTGAAGCCGAAGGCCACCAGCTGCCAGACGATGAACATGGCGACCAGGCTCAGCAGGGTGCCGCTGATCGGCCGCGTGACGAAGGTGCCGAAGCTGCCCCGGCTGATCAGCAGCGCGCGGCGGAAGTTCTCCTCCAGCATCGGCCCGAGGATGAAGCCGAGCATCAAGGGCGCCGCATCGAGTTCCAGCCGCATGAACATGTAGCCCAGGAAGCCGAAGGCCGACGTGATGTAGATGTCCTCGAGGTTGTTGTTGACGCTGTAGGTGCCGATGCAGCAGAAGAACAGGATCGACGGGAACAGCACGGCGTACGGAATCTTGAACACCGACAGCCAGTAGCGCACCAGCGGCACGTTCAGCACCAGCAGGAAGACGTTGCCGATCCACATGCTGGCCACCAGGCCCCAGAACAGTTCGGGGTGGCTGGCGATCATGTTCGGGCCCGGCTGGATGCCCTTGATGATGAAGGCCGCCAGCATCAGCGCCATGACGGCGTTCTCGGGGATGCCGATGCTCATCAGCGGGATGAAGCTGGTGCGCGCCGCTGCTTCGTCGGCCGCCGCCTGGCCGGCCACGCCCTCGATGCAGCCGCTGCCGATCTCGTGCTTGTACTTGCTGACCTTCTTGTCGATGGCATAGGCCGCGAACTGCGCGATGGTGGGTCCGCCGCCCGGCAGGATGCCCAGGAAGGAGCCGACCACGCTGCCGCGCAGGGCGCTCGGGATGATCCGCTTGAACTCCGACCAGGTCGGGATCAGGTTGATCTTGCCGTTGAAGGGCGATCGCTCTTCGCGCGAATCGAGGTTCTTGGTGATCTCGGCGATGCCGAAGCAGCCCAGCGCGATGCTGACGATGCCGACGCCGTCGACTAGGAAGGGCATGTCCATCGTGAAGCGCTGCGCGCCGCTGTTGACGTCGGTGCCGATGGTGCCGAGCAGCACGCCGATCATGCACATGGCCAGCCCGTTGAGCAGGCTGCCGGTGGTGACGAAGCTCACGCACACGAAGCCGACCAGCATCATGGCGACGTAGTCGGCGGGCCCGAACAGGAAGGCCACCTCGCCCAGCATCGGCGCCAGGAAGGTCAGCACCAGGATGGCGACCGTGCCGCCGATGAAGCTCGAGAAGCCCGCAGTGAACAGCGCCAGGCCGGTCTTGCCCTTGAGCGTCATCGCATAGCCGTCGATACAGGCCACGATGCTGCTGGCGTGCGGGATCTTCATCGTGATCGCACTCACGCTGTCGCCGTACTGCGCGCCGTAGTAGATGCCGGCCAGCATGATGAGCGCGCCGGTGGTCGGGATCGAATAGGTCAGCGGCAGCAAGAGGCTGATGGTGGCCAGCGGCCCCAGGCCGGGCAGCAGGCCGACCAGCGTGCCCACCGTGCAGCCGATGGCGCAGTACATCAGGTTCGAGAGGGTCAGGGCGTGGGAAAACCCAAACGCCAGGTTGTTCAAGGCATCCATGGTCAGTAGAGCGGCAGGTTCAGGCCGAGAAGTTTCTGGAGAGCCAGGGCCATCGCGACCAGCCCGAGGGACACCTTGACGTTGCGCATCCACGAAAAGCCGGAGCTGCTGGCCAAGGAGGAGAAGAACACCATGAAGACGATCCCGGCGATCATGTTCAGGTAGGTCGAGATCAGGGCCAGGCCGCAGAGGCTGCCCAGGATGATCGCGATGTTCCTGAAGTTGATGCTGAGCCGCACGCGCTCGACGAAGAACGAGCGGACCACGGTCGCCGCGCCGATCACGAGCAGGATCCCGCTCACCATGGCGGGAAACAATCCCGGCCCCGCGCGGCTGAAGTCACCAATGGGATAGCGCAGCGCCTGCAGGCCGAAGGCCAGCGAGATCGCCACGAGGAACAGGCCTCGGACTAGATTTCTATTCATACGCGCAAGATGGTTTGTTTCCGATCGTGAAAGCGGCCCGCTGCCGGACCGCCTTGCGCCCCATGCAGGCTTGCCGGGACGACCCGATGTTGTTGCCGGCTCGCTGATCGGAATCTGACGCCCGGGTGAGGGGAATTACGTAACCGGGCCGTTATGCTCTGGCAGGACACACTCCCCGCCATCGGAAGCACCGCCTTGCCGCCACACGACCTGCACCTCGACGCCTACGTCAGTTTCACGCTGGCGATCCTGCTGTTGTTCGTCGGCAAGGCCTGCACCCGCCGCTTCGAGCTGCTGCGCCGCTACAGCATCCCGGAGCCCGTCATCGGCGGGCTGGTCAGCATCGTGGTCGTCAGCACGCTGTATCTGGTGTTCGGGCTCAAGGTGGACTTCCAGCTCGGCGTGCGCGACGTGCTGTTGCTCTATTTCTTCGCCGCCATCGGGCTGGCCTCCGACGTCCGGACCTTGCGCCAGGGCGGCCGGCCGCTGCTGATCCTGGTCGCGCTGGCGACCGGCTTCATGGTGCTGCAGAACCTGGCCGGCATGGCGGTGGCCAGCGGCTTCGGGCTCGACCGCCGCGCCGGGCTGCTGACCGGCTCGGTCTCCCTCACCGGCGGCGTCGGCACGACGCTGGCCTGGGCGCCGCATTTCGTGCAGCTGGGCATCGTCAACGCCGAGGCCATCGGCCTGGCCAGCAACATGGCGGGCCTGATCTCGGCCTGCGCGATCGGCGGCCCGATCGCCGCCTGGCTGATGCGCCGGCACCGGCTCAAGTCGTCGGCCGAAGCGGCGCTGCCGGCCGGCGCCCACTACGAGGACGAGAACCGCAGCCGCCTGGACTACAACAGCGTGCTGCTGGCGCTGCTCTGGCTCAACCTGGCGCTGATCCTGGGCCGCGTCGTCAGCGACGCCATCGCACTGACCCGCCTTCGGCTGCCGGGCTTCGTCGGCGCCCTGATCGCGGGCATCGTGCTGCGCAACGTCAGCGCGCTGTTCACCAAGCAGAAGGGCCAGCTGTGGCACTGGGAGCGCATGCAGGCCGGCGTGGCCCTGCTCTCGGACATCTGCCTCGGCGTCTTCCTGACCATGGCCCTGATGGGGCTGCAGCTCTGGCAGATGCACGGCGTGGCGGTCTTCGTGCTGACGGCGGTGTCGCTGCAGATCCTGATGGCGATCGCCTTCGCCGTCTTCGTGGTCTTCCTCTGCATGGGCCGCGACTACGAGGCGGCGGTGGTCTCGGCCGGCTTCGGCGGCATCGCGCTCGGCTCGACCGCCACCGCCATCGCCAACATGAGCGCCGTCACGCGCGAACATGGCGCGGCGCCGCGCGCCTTCATCGTGGTGCCGCTGGTCTGCGGCTTCTTCATCGACCTGGTCAACGCCGTCGTCATCGCGCTCATGGCGGGCTGATGTGGGGACCCGCTTTGCGGGCGCCGATGTAAAATCGGCGGTTTTTCCAGTAGGTGCAAGTGTCAAGGCGCACAGGTTTCACCGACTCGGCGCTGGTTCGCTTGCTCGCTCGACTGAACGACATCGCGGTTCCCGAATCCCGCCAGGGCTTCGCGGACCGCTTGAGTCAGTGGTTCGGCTGGACCCACGCCATTTCGCTCTCGGCGGCGCTGGATGGCAGTCCGGCGGCGGCGCCAAGGCGCTCGCGCGGCCCAGACGACGCCGAACGACGCGAAGTCGACGGGGTGCGGGCGGCCTTGGCGAAAGCCATCGCCGAACGCGGCGCCTTCGCGTCCGACTTCGCATCGCAGCGTCGACGCTATCTCGCCCGGCAACAGGCCATGGAGACCGCCATCGGTCCCCTGCGCGGCCGGCTGCGGGCCAGGCTCGCGTCCGCGTCGCCCGAGATGGCCCGGCTGGCCGCGCTGGACGTGGTCATGGAGCAGGTGCTCGGTGCGCAGGAGCACCGCCTGCTCGCGACCGTGCCCGGCCTGCTCGAAAAGCACTTCGAGCGCCTGCGCCAGGCCGCCGAGCGGCCGGCCGACGAGAGCGACGGCGCAACCGCATCCGGCGCCTGGCTGGATGTTTTCTGCCGCGACATGCAGGGCGTGCTGCTGGCCGAACTGGATATCCGATTGCAACCGATCGAAGGGCTGCTCGATGCCCTTCGCAAGCGCTGACCGACTGACAGGCCTTCATGACCAGATTTCTTCACTACGCCGCCTTCTTCGTCGGCCTCGCCGCCGTCTGCTGGGTGGGTGCCGGCTACATCGGCTCGAACCCGCTGGCGCTGGCGATCACGCTGCTGATCGGCGCGTTCTATCTGATGGGCGCGCTGGAACTGCGCCGCTACCACCAGGCCACTGCCACCTTGTCGAGCGCCGTGGCGGCCGTGTCGGCGCCGCCGGCGAGCCTCGCGGCCTGGCTGGACACGCTCCATCCTTCGCTGCAGAACGCGGTGCGCCTGCGGGTCGAAGGCGAACGCGCCGCCCTGCCCGGCCCGGCCCTGACGCCCTACCTCACCGGCCTGCTGGTGCTGCTCGGCATGCTGGGCACCTTCCTCGGCATGGTGGTGACCCTGAGCGGCACCGGCACGGCGCTGGAGAGCGCGTCCGACCTGCAGGCCATCCGCGCCTCGCTGGCCGCCCCGGTGAAGGGCCTGGGACTGGCCTTCGGCACCTCGCTCGCGGGCGTGGCGGCGTCGGCGATGCTGGGCCTGCTGTCGGCCTTGTGCCGGCGCGACCGGCTGCAGGCCGGGCAGCGGCTCGACACGCGGATCGCGACCAGCCTGCGCGGCTTCTCGCAGGTCCATCAGCGCGAGCAATCCTTCCAGCTGCTGCAGCGGCAGAGCGAGGCGATGCCCCAGCTGGTCGACCGGCTGCAGGCCATGATGGCGACGATGGAGCGCCAGAGCCAGGCCCTGCACGAACGGCTGGCCGCCAGCCAGGACACATTCCACGGCAAGGCCGAGACCGCCTATGCCGGGCTCGCCGCCACGGTCGGCCGCTCGCTGGAGCAGAGCCTGATCGAAAGCGCCCGCGCCGCCAGCGCGACCATCCAGCCGGTGGTCGAGGCCACCATGGCCGGCATCGCGCGCGAGGCGGCCGCACTGCACCAGACGGTCGAGCACGGCGTGCAGCGCCAGCTCGACGGGTTGTCGAGCCGCTTCGAGGCCAGCACCGCCACCGTGGCCGAACTCTGGCAGGGCGCGCTCGCCGCCCAGCAGCGCACCAGCGAGGCCCAGTCCCATGACCTGCGCGCTGCGCTCGAGCAGTTCAGCCAGACCTTCGAACAACGCTCGGCCGCGCTCGTGGACGGCGTCGCCGGCCGGCTGGAAAGCACGGTCGGCCAGCTGTCGGAAGGCTGGAGTGGCGCGCTGGCGCAGCAGCAGCGCGTGAGCGAAAAGCTGTCGGAGGACACGCAGGGCGCCCTGGCGGCGGCCGCGGCCAGCTTCGAGCAGCATGGCACTTCGCTGCTCGGCACGGTGGCCCAGGCGCATGCGGGCCTGCAGGCCGAGATCGCCTCGCGCGACCAGCAGCGGCTCGCGGCCTGGACCCAGGCGCTGGAGGCCATGGCCGCCGCGCTGCAGCAGGAATGGCAGCAGGCCGGCGCCCGCAGCGAGCAGCAGCAGCAGGCGATCTGCCAGACGCTGGCCGAGACCGCACGCGAGATCTCGGCGCAGACCGAAGCGCACGCGAAGGGCACCATCGCCGAGATCGCCGGGCTCATGCAGGCCGCCGCCGAGGCCCCTCGCGCCGCCGCCGAAGTGATCGCCGAGCTGCGCCAGAAGCTCTCCGACAGCATGGCGCGCGACAACGCGATGCTCGACGAACGCGCCCGCATCCTGGAGACGCTCGATACGCTGCTGGGCGCGGTGAACCATGCCGCCACCGAACAGCGCGGCGCGATCGACGCGCTGGTCGCCACCTCGGCCGAGCTGCTGGAGCGCGTCGGCACGCGCTTCACCGACACGGTCGCTGCCGAAGCCGGCAAGATGGCCGGCGTCGCCGCCCAGATCACCGGCAGCGCGGTGGAAGTCGCGAGCCTGGGCGAGGCCTTCGGCACCGGAGTGCAGCTGTTCAGCCAGTCGAACGACAAGCTGGCGGCCCAGCTGCAGCGCGTCGAAGGCGCGCTCAGCAAGTCGATCGCCCGCAGCGACGAGCAGCTGGCCTACTACGTGGCGCAGGCGCGCGAGGTCATCGACCTCAGCATCATGTCGCAGAAGCAGATCGTCGAAGACCTGCAGCGCATCGCCAGCCAGCGCGCCACCGAAGGCAGCGAAGCGTGACGACCGAAGAGCTCGACGGCGGCCTGGAGCCGTCGGTGCCGGTGTGGGCCGTCTTCGGCGACCTGATGTCGGGGCTGCTGGGCGCCTTCGTGCTGATCCTGGTCTGCGTGCTCGGCATGCAGATCGATCTCGCGTCCCAGCTCGAAGCCGAGGTCAAGCAGCGGCAGGAGGCCGCGCAACGGCTGCAGACGCTCGAACAGGCGCTGGCCGGTCCCCTGGCCGCCGGCCGCGTGACCCTGAACAATGGGCGCATCGGGATCAGCGGCAACGTGCTGTTCGCCTTCAATTCCGCCGAGCTGCAGCCCGAAGGCCGGCAGCTGCTGCGCAGCCTGACCGCCCCGCTGGCCGCCTACCTGCGGGCCCGCGACGAGATCCTGATGGTCAGCGGCTTCACCGACGACCGCCAGATGCGCGACGGCGCGCGCCGCTTCGCCGACAACTGGGAGCTGTCGGCCCAGCGCTCCCTGACCGTGACGCGGGCGCTGATCGAAGAGGGCCTGCCTTCTTCGTCGGTGTTCGCCGCCGCCTTCGGCTCCGAGCAGGCGGTGGCTTCGAACGCCGATGCCGATGGCCGATCGAAGAACCGGCGCGTCGAGATGTCGCCCACGCCGCGGCCGAGCAACGCGCAGGCCCGACCCCGTGGCTAGCAGCGAGGCCGGCGCCCGGATCGCTGCCTGGCGCGACAGTGGCGCGCACCGCTTCGATCCGGTGCGCTTCCGTTTCATCGAGGCGCTGGCCGGACGCTCGGCCGCCCACGACGGCGAGGCGCGCCGCCTGCTCGACGACCGGGTCGCCGGGCTGGTGGCGGACTACGGCGCGGCGCTCGAAGCCGCCCGGGCCGCGGACGGCGATGCGGCGCCGCCGACCGAAAAGCTGCCGGCGCGCCCTGGCCCGCTCGCGCTGCTGGTCGAGCAGGTGGCCCGGCAGGCAGCGTCCGCGGGCGACGCGCCGGCGGCCGGCGAGCTGAAGACGCTCGGCTACTTCCGCAGCACCTGGGCCAGGCTCAGCGCCGAGCGGCGGCTGACGCAGTCGCTGGCCAAGGTGCCGGAGAATGCCGGCCCCCTCAACTCGCACCACCTCGTGCATCGCTCGCTGACCCTGATGCGCGACCTGTCGCCCGAGTACCTCAACCGGTTCATGGCCTATGTCGACACCCTGCTGTGGCTCGACCAGGCGGGCGCCGGCTCGGGCCCGGCGGCACCGGAGAGCCCGAAGAAGGCCGCCCGGGGCAAGACGGCAGGCTGATCAGCCCTTGGGCGCGGGGTAGGCCAGCTTGCCGGCGTTGCCCAGCACCTCCAGCGTCTCGGCCACGGTGAAGAGCTGCGAGGTCTTGAGGGTGCGGATATGGCCCGCCAGCTCGACCCCGACGATGGCGGTGGCCGCCACCTTGGCGTCGGGCGCCTCGTAGATGATGAAGCCGTCGTAGTCGCCCGCCATGTAGTACATGCTGAGCAGTTTTCCGCCCAGCTTCTCCAGCAGCGCCTTGACCGGCACGCTGCGGTCCTCGGGGTTCCTGGCCAGCTTCTGCCAGCCTTCGGTGTTGTAGCTGAAGCACGTCATGTAGGTGGGCATACGCGTCTCCATTCCCATGAAATCGAGGCGGGACCTGGACCGGTCGTCGCAACGGCCGGGCGAACCAGCGCCCCGTCCGGTCCGGAAGGCCTTTGTACGCCGTCAGCCGGGAAATGCAACGTGCTCCCATTTGTCTCGACAATCCGCAGGCAGCATCGATGGCGCACCCCAGCCACGGACCTGCCCATGCCAACCAACGACCCCGACTCCTTCCGCACCGCGCGCCGCGGTGTCCTGATCTCCGGCCTGGCGGCCACGGTGGCCGCCACGTCGTCCCGCCCCGCGGCCGCGGCGGCCGCCGAGGCCGGCCAGGCGCCGCCGACCGCCGCCGCCACCGAGGGCCCCTTCTACTTCGATGCCCGCAAGTTCCGCCCCGACATCACCGAGGGCCGGCCGGGCGTGCCGCTGGCGGTGCGCTTCACGGTCCTGGACTTGGCGCTCAGGCCCTGGCGCGGCGCCCGCGTCGACATCTGGCATTGCGATGCGCAAGGCCTCTACTCCGGCTACGCCGGCCAGGGCGAGGACCGCCGGCTGTCCACCGAGGGCCAGACCTTCCTGCGCGGCTCCCTGCTGACGGACGCCAGCGGCGTGGCCGCCTTCACGACCATCTACCCGGGCTGGTACCACGGCCGCACGACGCACATCCATTTCAAGGTCTTCGACGCCGCCCGGCCGGTGCTCACCTCGCAGTTCTTCCTGCCCGATGCGCTGAACGAGTACCTCTACACGCAGTTGCCGGACTACCGCCGCGCCACCCTGCGCGACACCCTCAACAGCACCGACGGCATCGCCCTGGAGGCCGGCCCGACCGTGCATGGGGCGGTGCGCGAGGAAACAGAAAGCTATGTCGCCAGCCTGACCCTGGTGGCGGACCCCACGGCCCGCCCGGTCCCCGAACGGCGGCCGATGCCCGGCAGGCCGGGGCCGCCAGGCCGCGCGGGCGGACCCGGGCGAGGTCGGCCAGACGGACCTCCACCCCAGCCGCCGGTTCTGGAAGGCGCGGCGCGGGTGGCCGCGCTGATGCCGGGCAAGGGTTAGGCGGCCGCAGCGCCCGCCGCCTCGGGCGAGATCGAGTTGATGCGCGCGCCCTCCCCGCCCCATTCGAGCGCCATCACCCGCGTGAGCTGGCCGACGCCGGCCTTGGCCGCGCAGGCATGAGCCTGGCGCAGCACGTGGAAGCTGCCGACCAGGTCGATGTCGACCACCCCCTCGATGAAGAATCAGGCGAACTGATAGCGCGGCGAGCCCGCGGCCGCCCGGCCGTAGAGCTCGAGCCTGCGGCTGCCGGCAAAGATCGACTTCGGCGTCAGGCCGTAGACCTGCCGGATCGAATGGCTGAAGTGGGTCGAGTCGGGGTAGCCGACGTCGAGCGCGATGTTCGCGAGATTGGCGTTCTGCGTCACGTAATAGAGCACGCTGCGGGCCCGCTGCCAGGTGCGGAAGCTGCGGAACGGCGTGCCCACCTCGGCCTTGAACAGGTGCAGGAAGCGCGACACCGACAGGTGCGACGCGTCGGCGCAATCCTGGGCCGAGGTGTGGCTGTTGGGGTCGTCCTTGATGCGCGCCAGGCTGGCACGGATGCGGCGGTCGATGGCCCGCGGCACCAGGGGCTCGCCGAAGACGCTGCGGTCGAAGTCGGCGGTCTGCGGAAACTGGCGCGAGCCGCTGCAGCGGAAGCGCTCGAGCGCGGCGCGCAGGCCACGCAGCACGTCGGGGTCGCGCACCTCGCCGCAACCGCGGGCGATGTAGTCCGGCAACCGGCCGGGCGCCACGCTGTCGGTCTCGATCAGGATGTTGCAGATCATGCGTTCGCCGGCGGCGATGCGGTGCGGCACGCTGGGCGGGACCACCGACACCTCGGCCTCCTCCCAGGCGCCGCCGGCCACGCTGATGCGGTGCGGCTTGCTGAGCGACACGTAGATCGAATAGGCACCGAAGGTGCGCACCGAAGGCGCGCCGAGCAGGCCGACGTACAGCACGCGATCCGCGTTGAGCCACATCAGCGGCTCGTGCCGGGCCGGCGCCTGGGCGGGCAAGGCGATGGGAGATGCGGAAGGGTCGAGTTCGATGTGCACGGTTGTCTCCTTGCGTCTGTTCTGTCGATTCCGGGATGCCTGTGGACGGCGGCAGTTCGTGGTCCTGCCTAGCGGTACTTCTTGAGCTCCAGCTGGCCGATCTGGTTGCGGTGCACCTCGTCCGGGCCGTCGGCCAGCCGCAGCAGGCGCGCCGTGGCATAGGCCGAGGCGATGCCGTGGTCGTTGTTGGTGCCGCCGCCGCCGAAGGCCTGGATGGTCCAGTCGATCACCTGGCAGGCCATCTTCGGCGCCGCCACCTTGATCATCGCGATCTCGGCCTTGGCGACCTTGTTGCCAACGGTGTCCATGCGGTGCGCCGCGTTCAGCGTCAGCAGCCGGGCCTGCTCGATCAGGATGCGCGACTCGGCGATGCGCTCGACCGTCACGCCCTGCTGCGCCACCGGCTTGCCGAAGGCCACGCGCGACAGGCTGCGGCGGCACATCAGCTCGAGCATCCGCTCTGCCAGGCCGACCAGCCGCATGCAGTGGTGGATGCGCCCCGGGCCGAGCCGGCCCTGGGCGATCTCGAAGCCGCGGCCTTCGCCGAGCAGCATGTTCGAGGCCGGCACGCGCACGTTCTCGAAGGTGACTTCCGATGCCCGGTCGGGCACGCCGTAGAAGCCGAACACCGCGATCGGCCGCACCACGGTGACGCCCGGCGTGTCGAGCGGCACCAGGATCATCGACTGTTGCTGGTGGCGGTCGGCGTTGTCGGGGTCCGACTTGCCCATGAAGATGCAGATCTTGCAGCGCGGATCGGTGGCATTGGTGGTGTACCACTTGCGGCCGTTGATGACGTAGTCGTCGCCGTCGCGCACGATGCTCGACGCGATGTTGGTCGCATCGCTGGAGGCCACGTCGGGCTCGGTCATCGCGAAGCAGGAGCGGATCTCTCCGGCCAGCAGCGGCACCAGCCATCGCGCCTGCTGCTCGGGCGTGCCGTAGCGCGCCAGCACCTCCATGTTGCCGGTGTCGGGCGCCGAGCAGTTGAAGACCTCGGGCGCCAGGTGCGAGCGGCCCATGATCTCGCACAGCGGCGCGTACTCGAAGTTGGTCAGGCCGGCACCGTGCGCGGACTCGGGCAGGAACAGGTTCCACAGGCCGGCCGCCCGCGCCTTGGGCTTGAGCTCCTCGAGCACCGGCGCCACCTTCCACGGGCCCAGTTCCTCGGCCTCGCGGTAGTAGCGCTTCTCGTTCGGATAGATGTGCTCGTCCATGAAGGCGGCGAGACGTTGCTGGAGGTCCTGGACCTTGGGGGAGAACTCGAACACGGATTGGCTTTCGGATGGAGTGAATGGGGGCCGCGACTAGCGCGCGGACCTGGGGAAATGGGCTTCGACCTGGCGCCATGCGGCCTGCGCGATCGGCTTCGCACGGGCGCCGGTCTCGCGCGCCTCGGCGCTCGACGCCGTGCCGTCGTGCGAGCGTTTCAGGATGCCCTGCAGGATGGCGGCGAGCCGGAACATCGCGTAGGCCAGGTAGAACTCCCAGTGCGACGGATCGACCGGCGCCCGGCCGACGCGGCGGCAGTAGGCATCGAGGTAGGCGCGCTCGCCCGGGATGCCGAGCGCGGCGAAGTCGGCGCCGGCCATGCCGCGGAACTGCTGCGCACCCAGGCGCCAGGGCAGCGCGTGGTAGGCGAAGTCGGCCAGCGGGTGGCCCAGCGTGGACAGTTCCCAGTCGAGCAGCGCCAGCACGCGCGGCTCGCTCGGGTGGAAGATCATGTTGTCGATGCGCAGGTCGCCGTGGAAGAGGCAACTCTCGTCGCCGGGGGGGACGTTCGCCGGCAGCCATTCGATCAGGCGCTCCATCGCGGGAATCGCCTCGACGCCGCCGGGGCCTTCGACCGTCGCCTGGTACTGCCGCGTCCAGCGCGCGATCTGGCGCTCGAAGAAGGCGCCGGGCCGGCCGTAGTCGGCCAGGCCGACGGCGTGGCAGTCGACGCCGTGCAGCGCGGCGACGACGCGGTTCATCTCTTCGTAGACGGCCGTGCGTTCAGGCACCTGCATGCCGGGCAGCGCCGGGTCCCACAGCACGCGGCCGTCGACGAAGTCCATCACGTAGAACGGCGTGCCGACGACCGCCGGGTCGTCGCAGAAGCAATGCACCCGGGCCACCGGCACCCCGGTGCCGCGGAGGGCGTGCAGCACCCGGTACTCGCGGTCGACCGCATGGGCCGAGGGCAGCAGCGCGCCGTCGGGCTGCTTGCGCAAGACGTAGCGCGCACCGCCGGCATCGGTCAGCTGATAGGTCGGGTTGGACTGCCCGCCCTTGAACCGGAGGGCGGCCAGCGGACCGCGCAGGCCGGGAATCCGCCCCTGCAGCCACTCGGCGAGGCGGCCCGTGTCCAGGGGCCGCGAGGCGGTTTCGGGGAGCGCTGCACTCACTGGGCAAGTCCTTGCATGCGGCCCATGGTAGGCCACATTGTCTGACAATACATCAGGGTTTGTCCGACACTATCGCCCGATAAAGCACGGTTTTCGTTTCTCTAGGAAGGCCGTGACGCCCTCGGCCGCGTCGGCGGTCGCCCCCGAGGCGACCATGCCGCGATGTTCGACATGCAGTTGGGCTTCGAGCGAACGGCCGGCCACGCCGTCGAGCAGCGCCTTGGTCCGCCCCAGCGCGGCGGTGGCGCCCGCGGCCAATGCCTCCACCAGCGCCAGGGCGTGGGCCTCGAGGGCATCGTCCGCCACCACGCGCGACACCGCGCCGATCGCCAGGCATTCGCGCGCGCTCAGCGGCTCGTTGGTCAGGAAGATTTCCTTGGCGCGCGCGGCGCCGACCCGGCGCGCCAGCAGCCAGGACGAACCGGCGTCCGGCGTCAGGCCGATGGCCGAATAGCCGCCGCGCAGCTTCATCGACTCGGCCGCCAGCACGATGTCGGCACACAGCGCGAGGCCGATGCCGCCGCCGCCGACCGGCCCGTTGAGCGCACTGACCACCGGCACCGGCAAGGTCGCCAGCGCATGGATCGCACGGTGCAGCGGCGGGATCGTGCGATCGAGCAGCCCGGCCAGGTCGTCTCGCGATGCGACGAAGTCGGCGATGTTGCCGCCGGCGCAGAACTGCCGGCCGCGGGCCCGCAGCAGCACCGCGCGCACGCCGGTGTCGGCGGCCAGCCGCTGGATGCAGTCGACCAGCGCCTGGCCGGTCTCGAGATCGAGCACATTGGCCCGTTCGGGCCGGTTGAGCGTGAGCAGTGCGACGGCGCCTGCACGCTCCAGCAGTACGGAGTCGGACATCCAGAACCTCGGTGAAAACACAGCCCCTTGGCAGCGATGGCCGAGCGTAGGCAAGGCCCCGGCACCCGTCTTGTGCCAACTCGCTGCGAGTTTGGGCTTTCAAGGGTTGGACCCGATGCCGGAGCGATTCGGGGCTGCAAAATTGCCTGACAATCACGTCAACAATTTCGGGTCTTTGCCCGAGCGCGCGAATTCGCATGACCACCACCAAGACCGCTGCGTCCAAGACCCCCGAGACGCGCCACCCGCGCAGCACGCCCGACCGCGTGGCCGACGCCATCAGCAAGGGCATCCTGATGCGCCGCTTCACGGTGGGCCAGCGGCTGGTCGAGGCCGACCTCACGCGCGACCTCGGCGTCAGCCGCAGCACGGTGCGCGAGGCGCTGCGCATCCTGGCGTCGAGCGGCGTGGTCGACCTGACGCCGCACCGCGGCGCCGTGATCCGCTCGCTGACGCGCGAGGATGCGGCCAGCCTGCTCGGCGTGCTGGAGGTGCTGTCGGGCCTGGCCGCCCGGCTGGCGGCCGCCAACATCCACCGCGAGGGCAATGCGAAGCGCTTCGAGGCGGCAGCGCAGAAGCTGGTCAGCGCCCGCACGCCCGAGGGGCTGGACCGCGTGCTCGACGAACGCGCCAACTACTACAAGGTGATGTTCGAGATCGCCGACAGCAGCGAGCTGAACCGCGTGCTGCCGCAGGCACGGGCGCATCTGTTCCGGGCCCAGTTCTATCACTCGCTGACCACCGCCGACCTCAAGGCGATGGTGGCCGAGTACCGCGCCATCACCGAAGCCATCCTCGAGGGCGACGAGGCCAAGGCGGAGAGCCGCATGCGGCGCCATCTGCAGAAGAGCGGCGAGCGGACGCTGCCGCGGATGAGCAGTTTCTCGCTGCTCTGAAGGCGGGCCGTCAGCGCCCCTGCCAGACCGCCGCGCGCTTCTGCGCAAAGGCCGTCGCGCCTTCCCGCGCATCCGACGAGCCATTGACCTTGCGCGCCAGCGGCCGCTGGCGCTCGAACATCTCGTCGTCGGTCCAGGTGCGCGAAGCATCCACGATCTGCTTGCTGGCCGCCACCGCCAGCGGCGCGTTGGCATCGATGCGGCGGGCGAGTTCGAGCGCCGCGTCGAGCGCGCCCCCGTTCTCGACCAGCCGGTTGACCAGCCCGCAGGCGGCCGCCTGCTCGGCCGTGATCGGGTCGCCGATGATCGCCAGTTCCATGGCGAGGTTGCGCGAGACGCAGTGCGGCAGCCGCATCAGGCCGCCGGACGACGCGACCAGCCCGCGCTTGACCTCGGGCAGGCCGAAGCTGGCGCCGCGCGCCGCCACGATCAGGTCGCAGGCCAGCGCGATCTCGAAGCCGCCGGCCACCGCATGGCCCTCCACCGCCGCGATCAACGGCTTGGCGGGCGGCGCTTCGCACATCCCGGCGAAGCCCCGTCCCTCGACGATCGGCTCGTCGCCGCCGGCCGCGAAGGCCTTCAGGTCCATGCCGGCGCAGAAGTTGCCTGCGGCGCCGGTGAGGATGCCGACATGCAGTTCGGGCCGCGCATCGAGTTCGACCAGGGCCGCCGCCAGCGCGACCGCGACCTCCTTGTTGATCGCGTTGCGCACCGCTGGCCGGTTGATCGTGATGACCTGGACCGCGCCCTGCACGCTGACCAGGACCACCGGCGGATTCATGTCGCCTCCCTGTTGGACGCCCGCAGCTTGCCGACGATGCCGCTCGGAAAGAAGTACACCGACAGCACGAAGACCGTGCCGAACCACAGCAGCCAGCGGTCGGGATGGAACAGCGCGGCCAGCAGCGGCACCCCGCCGAGCGAACTGCTCATGCCGCCCATCAGGCTCTGCAGGTAGTTCTCGGCCACCACGAACAGCGCCACCCCGACCACCGAGCCGTAGACCGTGCCGAGGCCGCCGATCACCGCCATCAGCAGGATGTTGAGCATCACGTTGAAGCCGACAGTGGTCTGCGGCCCGACGTAGCGCAGCCACAGCGCCATCAGGATGCCGGCGCAGGTGGCCAGCGCGGCCGCCAGGCAGTTGATCGCCACGCGGTAGTAGAGCGTGCGGTAGCCGATCGCCTCGGCGCGGAACTCGTTCTCGCGGATGGCCTCCAGCACGCGGCCGAAGCGCGAATTGACCACCCGCAGCATCAGCAGGAACAGCAGCACGGCGCTCGCGAAGACCAGGTAGTACGCCAGCACCTTGCCGTTGACCGTGGTGCCGAGGATGTCGTTCTCGAACAGGCGGAAGCCCGGCGACAGCGACTCGGGCAGCTTGAAGGTGCGGCCGTCGTCGCCGCCGGTCAGGCCGCTCATGCGCGTGACCAGGGCACCGAAGGCCGCGGCCACGGCCAGCGTCATCATCGTGTAGAAGATCGCCTTCACACGCAGCGACACCAGCGCGATCAGCAGCGACAGCACCAGCGAGAGGCCCAGTCCCGACAGCGCGCCGACCCCCATCGCGCTCCAGGTCGGCCCGAGCTTGTACATCGCGATCGCGACGCCGTAGGCGCCGATGCCGTAGAACATCGCGTGGGCGAACGACACCACGCCGCAGTAGCCCAGCAGCAGGTCGAAGGAAGCCACCAGCACCACGAAGACGCAGATGGTCGCCGCCACGTTGAGCGAGCGGGCGCCCGAGAACAGGAAGGGCGCGGTGGCGAGGTACGCCACCACCAGCACCAGCAGCGCCGTGAGCCAGCGACTGCGCGGCAGGTCGCCCGAAAGGATCGAATTGAACATGGCGCCCGCCTAGTGCTTGTTGACCGGATAGAGCCCCTGCGGCCGCCACAGCAGCACCACCATCATCACGAGGATGTTGGAGACCAGTGCCATGTCGGGCAGCAGGAAGCTCACGTAGTTGGTGCTGAGCGCGATCAGCATCGCGCCGGCGAAGCAGCCGGTGACCGAGCCGAGCCCGCCGATGATGACGATGATCAGCATCTGCACCAGCACCTCGGCGCCGATGGCCACGGTGAACTGCTCGCGGTAGAAGCCCCACATCACGCCGCCCAGGCCGGCCAGCGCCGAGCCGCCGACGAAGACCGCGATGAAGATGTTGCGGATGCGGTAGCCCAGGGCCTCGACCATCGAGCGGTTCTCGACCCCGGCGCGGATCAGCAGGCCGACCCGCGTGCGCGTCAGCAGCAGCGTGAGCCCGGCATACACCACCAGCCCCACCGCCACCGCCACCAGCCGGTAGCGCTCGATCGCGACGTCGCCGAGCAGCAGCGAGCCGCGCAGCGCCTCGGGCATGGGCAGCATCATCTGGTTGGCGCCGAACAGCACCAGCACGATCTGCTCGATGATGATCATCGCGCCGATGGTGATCAGGATCTGCTTCAGATGGTCGCCATAGACCGGCCGCACGAACAGCCGCTCGTAGACCCAGCCGAGCGCCGCCGTCACCCCCATCGAGAGCAGGATCACCGCCGCGATGGCCGCCAGGCTGGCCCAGACCGACTCGGATTCGAGCAACCCCTTGAGCGGCCCGACCAGCAGCGTGGCGGTGTAGGCGCCGACCGCGACGAAGGCGGCGTGGCCGAGGTTCATCACGTCCATCAGGCCGAACACCAGGGTCAGGCCGCTGGCCATGATGAACAGCATCATGCCCATCGCGAGCGCGGCGACGGTCAGCGTGACCCAGGTCGGGAAGCTGCCGATGACCGGCAGCGCCAGGCCGATGAAGGCGAGGATCAGCAGGCCGGGCACGAGGTCGCGCCGGCGGCCCGGCAGCGCCTCCAGCGCTTCGGGCGCGGGCGCGCCTTCGGCGGCCGGCGGGGGGATGGGGTGGGTGGCGGCGTTCAATGCACGGCTCCTGCATGCAGGCCGAGCAGGCGCGCCTGCAGGCCTTCGTCCTCGGACAGTTCTTCCATCGACCCGCTGTGCACCATGCGCCCGTCGTCCATCACCGCCACGTGGTCACCGAGCGAGCGCACGAAGTTGAAGTTCTGTTCGACCAGCAGGATGGTGGTGTCGCGCGCCTTCAGTTCCTCGAAGGCCTGCGCCAGGTTGTCGACGATCGAGGGCGCGAGGCCCTTGGTCGGCTCGTCGATCAGCAGCAGCTTGCGCGGCTCGATGATGGCGCGGGCGATCGCGACCATCTGCTTCTGGCCGCCCGACAGCGTGCCGCCCGGCCGCAGCCAGAAGCGCTTAAGGGCCGGGAACAGCGAGAAGATCCATTCGAGCCGCTCGTCGTCGAAGGCGCCGCCGATGGCCGCCAGGCGCAGGTTCTCCTGCACCGTGAGGCCCGAGAAGATGCCCATGTCCTCGGGCACGAAGGCGATGCCGCTGCGCGAGATCGCGGGCGTCTCGGCCGCCGTGATGTCCTGGCCGTCGAACACGATACGCCCGGCGCTGGCGTGCCACAGGCCCATGATGGTGCGCAGCGTGGTGCTCTTGCCGGCGCCGTTGCGGCCCAGCAGCACCGTGAGGCCCGAGCGCGGCACCTGCAGGTCGACACCCTGCAGGATGTGGTATTCGCCGATGTGGGTGTGGACGCCGGCGAGCGTCAGCAGCAGGCCGCCCGCGTCGTTGTGCTGCTCAGGCATGGGCCACCGCCTTCGCCGCCCGCGGCGCGCTGCGCTTGCCCAGGTAGGCCTCCTGCACGATCGGCGAGGCCATCACCTCGGCCGGCAGGCCGTCGGCCACCAGCCGGCCGTTGTGCAGCACGATGATGCGATCGGCCAGGGAATGAATCACGTCCATCTTGTGCTCCACCAGCAGGATCGTCTTGTCGCCCTGCTTCTTGAGTCGGCCGATCAGTTCGAGGATGACCGGCACCTCGTCCACGCTCATGCCCGCGGTGGGCTCGTCGAACATCAGGATCTCGGGCTCCAGCGCCATCAGGATCGCGACTTCCAGCTTGCGCTTGTCGCCGTGCGGCAGCTTGGCCGAGACGTCATCCGCGCGCGCCGCCAGCCCGACCTGCGCCACGTAGTGCGCCGCCTGGTCGATCAGGTCGCGGCGGCTGCGCCACACGGCCAGCATGTTGAAGCCGGCGTTGTGGCGGCTCTGCACCGCCAGGCGCACGTTCTCGAGCACCGAGAGCTTCGGGAACAGGTTGGTCAGCTGGAAGGCGCGGCCGATGCCCTTGCTGGTGCGCTGCGGGGCGCCGAGCCGCGTGATGTCCTCGCCCTTGAAATGCACGCTGCCGGCGCTGGCGCGCAGCTGGCCCGACAGCAGGTTGAAGTAGGTCGTCTTGCCGGCCCCGTTGGGGCCGACGATGGCCGTCAGGCTGCCGGCGTCGAACTGCGTCGTCACCGCGTTGACCGCCACGTGGCCGCCGAACTGGATGCTGAGCCCGGTGCTGGAAAGCACCGGCGCGCGGGGCGCCGCCATGTTCAGCGCTTCACGGTGATCGGAACCGGCATCTCGGACGCCGGGATTTCGCGCACCAGTTCGAGCAGGTCCCACTCGCTGGCGGGCGCCTTCTTCATCTTGAACTGGTACTGCGCCTGCATCGCCTGGTGGTCTTCCTTGCGGAACGTCATCTTGCCCTTGGGGGTGTCGAAGTCCATGCCCTCCATGGCGGCGATCAGCTTCTCGGAGTCGGCCGAGCCGGCCTTCTTGAGGCCCGCGATGATCGCGCTGGCCGTGACGAAGCCGCCCGCGGTGAACAGGTCCGGCGGCATCTTGAAGCGCTTCTGGTGCTCGGTGACCAGCCAGTCGTTCATCGGGTTCTTCGGAAAGCCGTAGTAGTAGAAGGTGCCGCCGCTCACGTCCAGGCCCTTCCAGGGCTTGGTGTTCTCGAGGTTGGCGCCGCCGATCGACAGGAACTCGATGCCGTAGCGGCCCGGGTTGAGCTCGGAGATCTTGCGGATCGGGTTCGGCGCGCCCCAGATCACGACCAGGTACTTCTTGCCGGTGGCGTTCTTCATGCCGTCGAAGATGCGCTGCATCGGCGCCGTGAAGTCGGTGGTCGACAGCGGGATGAACTCCTCGTGCAGGATCCTGGCCTTGCTCTGGGTCGCGGCCATCGCGTCCTTGAAGGCCTTGACGCCGTCGCGCCCGTAGACGTAGTCGGGCGCCAGGAAGGCCAGGTTGTCGCCCTCCTTCAGGCCGGCGGCGCTGGCCAGCGCGTCCTGGAAGGAGTTGCGGCTGGCGCGGAACAGGTAGCGGTTCCAGGCCGAGCCGGTGAGCGAATCGGCAATCGCCGGCTCGACCATCAGCACCTTCTTGTACTCCTCGGCCACCGGCGCCATCGACAGCGCGCCGCCCGACCACGAGGTGCCGACCGCGATGTCGGCCTTGTCGTCGGACAGGGCCTCGGTGAGCATCGCCTTCGACAGCTCGGGCTTCATCTGGTCGTCCTTGACGATCACCTCGATCTTGCGGCCGAGCACGGTCATCGAACCCTGCGTGAGGTATTCGAGGCCCAGGCGCAGGCCGCGCTCGGTGTCGCGCGCATAGGCTTCGGACGGGCCGGTCTTGCTCGCGATCAGCGCGATCTTGATGGGCTTGTCCTGCGCCTGCGCGATGGACACCGCGCCCAGCAGCGCAAGGGCGCCGAAGGCGGCGGCGATCAGTTTCTTCAAAGGCATGTCATGTCTCCAGGTGGATGGGCGGGACGACCTCGCCGGGTCGTTTCTCGGTTTGGCAAATTCAGCCGATGGCGCGCGACTGGCCGCGCCAATAGGGTTCGCGCAGCAGGCGCTTGAGCACCTTGCCGCTCGGGTTGCGCGGCAGCTCGGTCACGAGGTCGACCGACTTGGGGCACTTGTAGTGCGCCAGGTTGGCGCGCATGAAATCGATGATCTCGCGCTCGGTCACGGCCACGCCGGGACGCGGCACGACGCAGGCCTTGACGGCCTCGCCCCAGGTGGGGTCGGGCACGCCGATGACGGCGCCGTCGGCCACCGCCGGGTGCTTCATCAGCACGTTCTCGACCTCGGCCGGGTAGATGTTCTCGCCGCCCGACAGGATCATGTCCTTGATGCGGTCGTTGATGTAGAGGTAGCCGTTCTTGAGGTAGCCGCCGTCGCCGGAGCGGAACCAGCCGCCGTTGGCGTTGCGGCCTTCGGGGTAGGCCGCGGCCGTGGCTTCGGGGTTGCGCCAGTATTCCTTGAGGTTGCGGTCCGATTCGATCCAGATCTCGCCGACTTCGCCGTCCGGCAGGTCCTTCAGCGTCACCGGGTCGACGATGCGCAGGCGCCCGCCGCCGATCGGGCGCCCGGCCGAGCGCAGCCGTTCGGCATCGCCCGCGCGATGGTCCGCGGGCATCAGGAAGGTGGCCGGGCCCGACACCTCGGTCAGGCCGTAGACCTGCAGGAACTGGCAGCCGAAGGTCTCGAAGGCCTGCTGCAAGGTGGTCTCGCTGACCGGCGAGCCGCCGTAGGCGATCAGCTGCAGGCGGCCGTAGTCGCCGTGCTTCACCTCGGGCGACTGCAGCATGAAGAGGATCATCGCCGGCACGATGAAGGTGTGGGTGATGCCGTGCTCGCCGATGGCGCGGATGTAGCCGGCGGGATCGAACTCCGAATAGGCGCTGGTCTGGCCGCCGGTGTAGAGCGTCAGCAGCAGCATGGTCATGCCGGCGACGTGGAACACCGGCAGCGGGTTGCCGAGCACGTGGCGCTGGTCGAACGCCCACTCCTTGGCGACCACGCGCGAGGTCGACAGCAGCCCGGCATGGCTCAGCACGATGCCCTTGGGCAGGCCGGTGGTGCCCGACGAATAGAGCTGCAGCGCGGCGTCGTGGGTGTCGGCCTCGACCGCCGTGAAGCTGTCGCCGTGGGCCGCATACCAGTCTTCGAAGGAAGGCAGGCCATCGTGCGCCTGCTCGGTGCAGACCAGCGTGCGGACGCTGTCGAGTCCGGCGGCCTGCACCGTGGCGATGAAGGCCTGGTCGGCCATCAGGAAAGGGGCCGCGCCGTTCTTCAGGATGTAGGCGATCTCGGGTGCCGCCAGCCGCCAGTTGACCGGCATGCAGACCGCGCCGAGCTTGCAGGCCGCCAGGGTCAGCAGCAGGGTCTCGATGTGGTGCTTGGTGAGCACCGCGACCCGGCTGTCGCGGCCCACGCCCATGGCGGCCAGCGCGTTGGCGATGCGGTTGGTGGTGCGTTCCACGTCGATGAAGCTGAGCTTGCGCTCGCCCCGGCGGTAGGCCAGCGCGTCGGGGCGCTCGCGCAGCTGGCGCCGCAGGCTGTCGATCAGGGTGCGGTCGTCCATGTTCATGCCACTTCGAACAGTGCCGCGGCCCCCATGCCGCCGCCCACGCACATCGTCGCCACCACGTATTTCACGCCGCGGCGCCTGCCCTCGATCAGCGCATGGCCGACCACGCGGGCGCCGGTCATGCCGTAGGGATGGCCGATCGAGATGCCGCCGCCGTCGACGTTGTAGATCGCCGGGTCGATCCCCAGGTGGTCGCGGCAGTAGATCGCCTGGCAGGCGAAGGCCTCGTTGAGTTCCCAGAGGCCGATGTCGGCCACCTTCAGGCCGTGCTGCTTGAGCAGCTTCGGGATCGCATAGACCGGACCGATGCCCATCTCCTCGGGCGCGCAGCCGGCCACCGCCATGCCACGGTAGATGCCCAGCGGCGCGAGGCCGCGGCGCTCGGCCAGGCCCCGTTCCATGATCACGCAGGCCGAGGCGCCGTCCGACAGCTGGCTGGCGTTGCCGGCCGTGACCACGCCGCCCTCGATCACCGGCTTGAGCGATGCCAGGCCTTCGAGCGTGGTCTCGGGGCGGTTGCCCTCGTCGCGGGTGAGCGTCACGTCCTTGAACGAAACCTCCTTGGTGTTCTTGTCGACCACCGCCATGGTGGTCTCGAAGGCCACGATTTCGGCGTCGAAGCGACCGGCCTGCTGGGCATCGGCCGTGCGCTGCTGCGAAGCCAGCGCATAGCGGTCCTGCGCCTCGCGGCCGATGCCGTACTTCTTGGCCACGAACTCGGCGGTCTGCAGCATCGGCATGTAGGCATGGGCGGCGCGCGCGATCACCTTCGGGTCCTTCTCCTTGGCGACCCAGCCCATGTAGGCCTCCTGCACCGCCGTGATGTTGTCGTGCCCGCCGGCGATCACGACGTCCATGCCGTCGACCATGACCTGCTTGGCCGCGGTGGCAATCGCCATCAGGCCCGAGGCGCATTGCCGGTCCATGGTCTGGCCCGAGACCGTGTCGGGCAGGCCCGCGGCCAGCACCGCGTTGCGCGCCAGGTTCATGCCGGCGGTGCCGGCCGAGAGGACGCAGCCGATCACCGCGTCCTCGATCTCGGCGCCGTCGACGCCGGCGCGCTGCACCGCATGGGCGATCGCGTGCGCCAGCATGGTCGGCGATTTCGTGTGGTTGAGCGCGCCCTTGTAGGCGCGGCCGATGCCCGTGCGGGCGGTGGAGACGATGACGGCTTCTTTCATGGGGTTTCCAGTGAGGGGATTCAGGCGGCCTGCCCATCGGACAGCCGTTGGCCTTGCACGGCCAGCGACGCCAGCAGCGGCGAAACGCTCCAGTAGCCGTGGGGATCGCCGCGCAGCTTCGCGTAGTGCGCCAGCCGCTCGGCGATCTCCGGCAGGCCGATCGCATCGGCCATGTGGATCGGGCCGCCGCGGTGGTCGGGAAAGCCGTAGCCGGCGACCCACACCATGTCGACGTCGCCGGGGCGGTAGGCGATGCCCTCCTCGAGGATGCGCGCGCCCTCGTTGATCAGCGGATACAGCA
Source organism: Variovorax davisae (assembly GCF_030316845.1). GTDB lineage: Bacteria > Pseudomonadota > Gammaproteobacteria > Burkholderiales > Burkholderiaceae_C > Variovorax > Variovorax davisae. The sequence goes on along the minus strand of NZ_JASZYS010000001.1, from coordinate 98,733 downwards.
GGCGCTCGACGATCTCCTGCGGCGGGATGTCGCTGCGCCGCGCGATGCCGTGCTGCGCCGCCAGCTCGGCGGCGATGCGCGCGGCCTCGGGATCGTCGACCGGCTTGCGGCCTTCGTAGCGGTAGTAGCCGGCACCGGTCTTCTGGCCGAAGCGGCCGAGCTCGAACATCCGGCGCACCACCGCGCGGTAGCTGTCGTCGGGCGGCAAGCCGCCGGCCTTGCCGTACTCGATGACGGTCTTGGCGCCGACGTCGATGCCGGCCATGTCGAGCATGCGGCAGGGGCCCATCGCCATGCCCAGCGCCTCGACCGCGCCGTCGATCTGCGCCGGGCTGGCGCCTTCCATCATCAGGAACTCGGCCTCACGCATGTAGACCTCGGCCATCCGGTTGCCGATGAAGCCGTAGCAGACGCCCGAGACCACCGCCACCTTGCCGATCGTGCGCGCCAGCTGCATCACGGTGGCCAGCACCTCGGGCGCGGTCTTCGCGCCGCGCACCACTTCGAGCAGGCGCATCACGTTGGCGGGGCTGAAGAAATGCATGCCGACCACGTCGGCCGGGCGGCCCGTGGCCTCGGCCAGCACATCGACGTCGAGGGTCGAGGTGTTGGTCGCGATGATGGCGCCGGGCTTGCAGACCGCGCCGAGCCGGGCGCAGACCTGCTTCTTGAGGTCCATGTCCTCGAACACGGCCTCGATCACGAGGTCGCAATCGGCCAGGGCCGCGTCGTCGAGCGAGCCGCGCAGCAGCGCCATGCGGGCCTCGACCTGCGCCGCGGTCAACCGGCCCTTGGCGGCGCTGGCCTCGTAGTTGGCGCGGATGATGCCGAGGCCGCGGTCGAGCGCCGCCTGCGAGGTCTCGACCAGCACCGTCGGGATGCCGGCATTGGCGAAATTCATCGCGATGCCGCCGCCCATGGTGCCGGCGCCGAGCACGCCCACCGTGCGCACGGGCCGCAGCACCGTGTCGCGCGGCAGGCCCGGGATCTTGGCGGCCAGCCGCTCGGCGAAGAACAGGTGGCGCATCGCCTTCGATTCGGGCGAGACGCGCAGCTCCTCGAACAGGCGCGCCTCCGCCGCCTCGCCTTCGGCGAAGGGCAGCAACGAGGCCTGCACCGCGCGCACGATGTTGCGCGCCGACGGATGGAAAGGCTTGCGGCGCGCCGCGTCGGCCAGCGCGCGATCGAAGAAGTCCGGCGCCAGCGACTCGGTCGCCACCGTGCGCTCGCTGATGCGGCGCGGGCCGCCGCCGCGCGCGAGCAGGGCCTCGGTGAAGGCGATGCCGGCTTGCAGCGGCGCGGCATCGCTCAGTTCGTCGACCAGCCCGAGTTCCCGCGCCTCGGCGGTGCCGATGCTGCGGCCGCTGGCGATCAGGTCGAGCGCCAGTTCGGCGCCGACCACGCGCGGCAGGCGCTGGGTGCCCAGCGAACCCGGCAGGATGCCCAACTTGACCTCGGGCAGGCCCAGCTGGGTCTTGGGATGGGCGACGCGCCAGTGGCAGGCGAGTGCCAGTTCCAGGCCGCCGCCCAGCACCGTGCCGTGCAGCGCCGCCACCACCGGGCGGCCCAGCGCCTCGATCCGTGCCAGCGTGCCGTTGAAGGGCTGGGTGGTGAAATCCGGCAGGTCGAAGGAGGCGATGTCGCCGCCGGCGACGAAGGTGCGGCCCTCGCCATGGACCAGCAGGGCCTGGTAGCTGGCGTCGGCTTCGAAGGCATCGACGGCGGCCACCAGCCCGGCCACCACCGCCGGCGACAGCGCGTTGACCGGCGGGTTGTCGATGCGCAGCAGCGCGATGTCGCCATGGCGGCTCAGGGTCACGGGGGATGTCATGGCGTCGGGTGGGGCGAAGGGTTGAGGGAGTCAGTCGAAGGTAGCAAAGGGACTTTCAAATCTCTTGCGTCTACAGGCTGACCGGGAGCTCGCCGCCCGGCGCCACCAGCAGCTTGATCTGGGTCGTGGGGCGCCGCAGCGCCTCGAAGGCGGCGGGCAGCTGCGCCAGCCCGACCACGTCGGTCAGCATCGCCGACGGATCGACCCGCCCGGCGTCGAGCAGGTCCAGCACCCGCCGCCAGTCGGCCTTGGCGTAGCCCATCACGAACTGCAGGTTCAGCTCCTTGGCCATGGCGCGCTGCGGCACCACCCGGTCCTCGGTGGCGCAGACGCCCACCACCACGATGCGCCCGCGCGGCGGGGCCAGTTCGATGCACTGCTGGATCAGCCCGGCGACGCCCACGCATTCGAAGATCACGTCCGGCGGCCCGCCGGCGTGGCGGGCGAAAGCCGGGCCGACCTCCTCCGCCGCCGGATCGATCAGCGCCGTGGCGCCGAAACGCGCCGCGACCTCGCGCCGGCCGGGGGCCCGTTCGCTGACCGCCAGCCGGGTGGCGCCGGCCTGGCGCGCGAAGGCGGCCACGGCCAGGCCGATGGGTCCGGCGCCGATCACCAGCACCCTGCTGCCGAGGCCGACCCGACCCGACTGCACCGCGTGCAGGCCGACGGCCAGCGGCTCGATCATGGCGCCCTCGCGGGCGTTCACCGCACCCGGCAGCCGGATCGCCTGGCCGGCCGGCACCTTGACGTACTCGGCCAGCGCGCCGGGCCGGTTCGGGCTGAAGCCGGTCAGGCGGTTGTGCGGGCAGATCATGCCCAGGCCCTCGCGGCATTCGCGAAAGCCCTCGTCGGTGCAGCTGCGGCAGGCGTTGTTGGGCAGCGCGGTGACCCGCTCGCCCACCTTCCAACCGGCGGCGCCGCTCTCGACCACCTCGCCCGCGAACTCGTGGCCCAGCACCGTGCCTTCCTTCACCGTGAACAAGCCCGGGTGGGTGGCGTGCAGGTCGGAGCCGCAGACGCCGCAGTAGTGCACCCGCAGCACCAGTTCGCCGGCGCCGGCCTGGGGCAGCGGCAGCTCCTCGATGGCCAGCAGGCGGTCGGCGCCGCGGAAGACGGCGGCTTTCATGGGGCGGGGGCTTCTCGGTCTGACATGGCCGCAGTCTGGTGGCGCGGGCGGCAACTTTCTTGCGTCCAGCCGCTGACGTGTGCAGCCGCTGGACGCAAGACGGCGGCGCCCTGCCCCGCCTAGCCTCGGGTCATGGCCTTTCCCGATCGCGGAGCAACCCCATGGAACTGAAGGACAAGGTGGTGGTCGTCACCGGCGGCGCCAGCGGCATCGGCGCGGCGATGGCGCGGCGCTTCGTGCAGGAAGGCGCCCGGGCCGTGGTGGTGGCGGACCGCCATGGTGGGCAGGCCGCCGCGCTAGCCGCCGCCATCGGCGCCCAGGCAGCCGAAGTCGACGTCACGGTCGAGGCCCAGCTGCTGCGCCTGATCGACCAGACCGAGGCCCGGCACGGCGCCATCGACCTGTTCTGCTCCAACGCCGGCATCACGGCGCGCGGCGGCCCCGAGTTGCCGGACGCCGACTGGCAGCGCGTGATGGACGTCAACCTGATGGCCCATGTGCATGCCGCCCGCGCCCTGCTGCCGCGGATGCTGGCGCGCGGCGGCGGCTACCTGCTGCAGACGGCCTCGGCGGCCGGCCTGCTGTCGCAGTTCGATGCGCCCTACGCGGTCAGCAAGCACGCGGCGGTGGCCTTCGCCGAATGGCTGTCGATCACCTACGGCGCGCGCGGCATCGGCGTCAGCTGCCTGTGCCCGGGCGGCGTGGCCACGCCGCTGCTCGACGCCGAGACGCCGGAGCGCCGCGCGCTGATGGCCGACGGCATCGTGAGCGCGGACGCGGTCGCCGAGGCGGTGGTGGCCGGCCTGCGCGAGGAGCGCTTCCTGATCCTGCCGCAGCCCTTCATCCACGCGCAGATGCAGCGCAAGGCAGCCGATCCCGAGCGCTGGCTGCGGGGGATGCGGCGCTGGCAGGGCGCGGTGGACTGAATCAGGCGACCGACGCCCGCCCCAGCGCCGTCGTCAGCATGATCTTCCCGGTCGCCTTGCGATCGGCCACCAGCCGCAGCGCCTCGGCCGCGCGCTCCAGCGGATAGCGCCCGGTGATCACCGGCCGGATACGCCCCTCGGCCAGCCATCCGAGCAGTTCCTGCATCAGTTCGTCGTAGCGCCGCGGCTCGGCCTGGGCGAAGCCGCCGTAGAACACGCCGACGATCGCGCAGCCCTTGAGCAGCGCCAGGTTGAGCGGCGGCCGCGGGATCTCGCCGGTGGTGAAGCCGATCACCAGGTAGCGGCCCTTCCAGGCCATGCTGCGCAGTGCCGGCTCGGTGTAGACGCCGCCCACGGGGTCGTAGACCACGTCGACCCCGCGCCCGCCGGTGATCGCCTTGAGCCGCTCGCGCAGGTCCTCGCTGGCGTAGTTGATCGTCTCGTCGGCGCCGGCCTGGCGGCACAAGGCGAGTTTTTCTTCGGAGGATGCCGCCGCGATCACGCGCGCACCCATGAGCTTGCCCAGTTCGATTGCCGAGATGCCGGTGCCGCCGGCCGCGCCGAGCACCAGCAGCGTCTCGCCGGGCCGGATGTCGGCGCGCTCCTTGAGCGCGTAGTGCGAGGTGCCGTAGGTGATGACCAGCGCCGCGGCGGCCTCCATCGCGATGCCGGCCGGCAGCCGCACCAGCTTGCGGGCCTCGGTCAGCACCTCCTCGGCGTAGCCGCCCCAGCCGCAGACGGCGATCACGCGGTCGCCGCGCGCGAAGCCTTCGACGCCCGGGCCGACCGCCTTGACCGTGCCCGCCACCTCGCCGCCCGGCGAGAACGGCAGCGCCGGCTTGAACTGGTACTTGTTCTCGATGATCAGCGTGTCGGGGAAATTGACCGCGCTGGCATGCACCGACACCAGCACTTCGCCGGCGCCCGGCACCGGCGACGCGACTTCTTCGAACACCAGCGATTCGGGCGGGCCGTGGCGCTTGGCGAGCACTGCTTTCATGGCAGGATTCCTTGGAGGTGGGGTTCAGATCATCGAGATCGACATGCCGCCGTCGACCGCCAGGCTGGCGCCGGTGACGAAGGCGCCGGCCGGCGAACTCAGGTACAGCACCGCATAGCCGATCTCCTCGGGCAGGCCCAGGCGCTGCACCGGCGTCTTCTTCAGGATGCGCTCGCGCGCCTCGCCGTCGAAGGCCTGCGCCAGCCGGGTGTCGATCACGCCCGGCAGCACGGTGTTGGCGCGGATGCCGAACTCGCCGTATTCGAGCGCGAAGACCCGGCTCATGCCGAGCAGCGCGGTCTTGAGCGTGCCGTACAGGCCCAGCATCTTCTCGGGATGCCAGGCCGACAGCGACGAGATGTTGACGATGCTGCCGCCGCCGCGCGGCTTCATGCGCCGGGTCGCCTCCACCGACAGGTACCAGTAGCCGCGCAGGTTGACTTCGACGGCCTTCATGAACAGCGCCGGGTCGGTGTCGTCGATGCTGCGCCAGGGGCTCAGCACCGCGTTGTTGACCAGGATGTCGAGCCCGCCGTGCGTGGCCGCGAGGTGCGCCGACATCGCCGCGATGTCTTCCATCCGGCCGATGTGGCAGGCCCGCGCCTCGGCGCTCAGGCCTTCGTCGCGCAGCGCCTGGGCCACCTGTTCGCATTCGTCGGGCTTGCGGCTGCTGACCAGCACATGCGCACCGGCCTGGGCCAGCACGCGGGCGGTGGCGGCGCCGATGCCGTGGGTCGAGCCGGTGACCAGCGCGACCTTGCCGTGCAGGTCGAAGGGGGTGATGGGAGCGGGCATGGCTTGTCCTTGTGATTCAGTCGGGGCGATCGAGGATGTCGAGCCCGACGCGCGCGAACACCGCCAGCGTGTCGCCGAACTGCAGCGCGCTCTCGGCCACCGCGGTGCCCAGCGCGGCGCGGCGGCGCAGGCCAGCCGACATCGCGGCCTGGCGGAACATCGCGAAGGCCTTGAAGAAGCGCAGGTCGGCCACCGGGCTGTCGCCCATGGCGCGCAAGTAGTGTTCGCGCAGTTCGGCCTCGCTCGGGAGGCCCTGCGCCGCGCGGTCCACGCCCGCCAGTCCGGGCAGCAGATAGTCGGCGGGCAGCGACTGGACCGCGAGGAACTGCCCGAGGTCGGCCAGCGGATGGCCGAGGGTCGACAGCTCCCAGTCGAGCACGGCGATCACGCGCGGCGCCGCCTCCTCGTCGGCGGCGAACATCAGGTTGTCGAGCCGCGAGTCGCCATGCAGCAGCACCACCCGGTGCTCGCCATGCGGCATCGTGCGTTCGAGCGCGGCGATCAGGCGCTCCATCTCGGGGTCGCCCTCGGGCATCGCAGTGCGGTACTGCTGGCACCAGCGATGGAACTGGCGCTCGAAATAGTTGCCCGGCCGGCCGAAGTCGGCGAGGCCCAGCGCATCGATGTCGGTGCGATGGATCGCGGCCAGCGCATCGATGGCCGCGCCATAGACCCCACGGCGGCGCCCGACCGGCAGCTCGGGCAGCGCCACGTGCCGGTGCACCACGCCCTCGATGAAGTCCATCAGGTAGAACTGCACGCCGACCACGTCGAGGTCGTTGCACAGCACGTGGATTCGGGGCACCGGCACCGCGCTGCCGTGCAGCGCCGTCAGCAGCCGGAACTCGCGGTCCAGCGCATGCGCCGACTTCAGCAGCTCGCCGGCCGGTTGGGTGCGCAGGATGTAGTCGCCGCTCGCGGCGCGCAGCCGCCAGATCGGATTCGAGTTGCCGCCGATCAGCCGCTGCGCGTCCCGCAGGCCGTGGAAGGCGGGCACCTGGGCCTGCAGCCAGGCGCCCAGCCGGTCCAGGTCCAGCGGCGGTGCGCTGACGACGCTGTGGGTCATCGCGGCGCGCCGTGCCGCTTCAGCATCTGCTGGCCCACCGCCGACAGATGGACCTGGTCGGGCCCGTCGCCGATGCGGATGAAGCGTGCATAGACATAGGCCCGCGGCAGGAAGGTGTCCTGCGACACGCCGGCGCCGCCGAAGACCTGGATCGCGCGGTCGATCACCCGCGCCGCCATGCTGGGCACCACGATCTTGGCGGCGGCGATCAGGTCGCGCGCGGCCTTGTTGCCCTCGCGGTCCATCTTGTCGGCCGCCTGCAAGGTCAGCAGCCGGGCCTGCTCGATCTCGCAGAACGAATGCGCGATGTCCTCCCGCACCGAGCCCTGCTCGCCCAGGGTCCGGCCGAAGGCCACGCGGGTGCTGGCGCGCTGGCACATCAGCTCCAGCGCGCGCTGGGCGCAGCCGATCAGCCGCATGCAGTGGTGGATGCGCCCGGGCCCGAGCCGGCCCTGCGCGATCTCGAAGCCGCGGCCTTCGCCGAGCAGGATGTTCGAGGCCGGCACCCGCACGTCGTCGTAGACGATCTCGGGATGGCCGACCGGTGCGTCGTCGTAGCCGAAGGTCGTGAGGTCGCGCACGATGCGCACCCCCGGCGTGGCCTTGGGCACCAGGATCATCGACTGCTGCTTGTGCCGCTCCGGATGGTCGGGCGCGGACTTGCCCATCACGATCAGCAGCGTGCAGTCCTCGTTGAGCGCGCCGGAGGTGAACCACTTGCGCCCGTTGATGACGTAGTGGTCGCCGTCGCGCCGGATCTCGCACTGGATGTTGGTCGCGTCGCTGGAGGCCACGGCCGGCTCGGTCATCGAAAAGGCCGAGCGGATCGTGCCGGCCATCAGCGGCGCCAGCCACTGGTCGCGCTGGGCCTCGGTGCCGTAGTTGGCCAGCACCTCCATGTTGCCGGTGTCGGGCGCCGAGCAGTTGAAGATCTCCGGCGCCCACAGCACCCGGCCCATGATCTCCTTGACCGGCGCGTACTCGAGGTTGCTGAGGCCGCTGCCGTGCGCCCCCGACAGGAACAGGTTCCACAGGCCGGCCTCGCGCGCCTTGGCCTTGAGCGCCTGCAGCACCTGCGGCGTGCGGTACGGATGGCCGCTCTCGCGCACCTCGTCGTAGTAGGCGTTTTCGACCGGGTAGACATGCTGCTGCATGAAGTCGTCGACGCGCCGCTGCACCGCCAGCGAGCGCTCGGAATGGGTGAAGTCCATCGGACGTCCTTGCTCAGAGGCGTGTCAGCACCAGCGCGAGTTCGTGGGCGCCCAGCGGATGGGTGATGCGCGCGTAAGGCGGCTTGGGCCAGGACCAGCGCGGTGACGGAAACAGCGCCCGCATGGCGTGGATGTCGCAGTGGTACGGCGGCCCGGTCACGAAGCCATCGGGCGCACCCGCCGCGGGGGCCTGCATGAAGAGCGCCAGCAGCCGGCCGCCCGGCTTCAGCCAGGCATGCAGCTGCGCCGCATAGGCGGTCCAGTGGTCGGGATGCAGCGCGCACAGGCAGGTCTGCTCGTAGACCGCATCGACCGGCGCGGCCGGCGACCACTGCAGCACGTCGGCCTGCAGCACCGGGGCCTGCAGGCCGCGTCCGGCCAGGTGCTGCCGGCTGCGATCGACCGCCGCGGCGGCGTAGTCCAGGCCGGTCACGTCGACGCCGGCCGCCGCCAGCTCGGCCACCTCCCAGCCGCTGCCGCAGCCGGGCACCAGCACGGTGCTGCCGGCGGTGAAGGCGCCCTCGTCGCGCCAGCGCAGAAGTTGCGGGCTGGCGGCGCCGCGGTCCCACGGCGTGGTGCCGGTCTCGAAGCGGGCCTGCCAGAAGGCGGCATCGGGGCCGGCCATGTCAGGTGCCCTCCTTCGCGGGCGTGCGCAGCTTGGCCTTGAGCACCTTGCCTGTCGGGTTGCGCGGCAGCGCGTCGACGATGCGGAGCTCTCGCGGCAGCTTGTAGCGTGCCAGCCGCGTCTCGGCGAAGGCCTGCAAGGCCTCGAGCGTGATCGCCCGCCCCGGCTTGGCCGCCACCACCGCCACCACGCGCTCGCCCCAGCGTTCGTCGGGCGCGCCGATCACCGCCACCTCGGCGATGTCGGGATGGTCGTAGAGCACGCTCTCGACCTCGGCCGGATAGATGTTCTCCCCGCCGCTGATGACCATGTCCTTGAGCCGGTCGCAGATGTAGAGGAAGCCCTCGGCGTCGCGATAGCCGACGTCGCCGCTGCGGAACCAGCCGTCGCGCGTGAACACCGCGGCCGTGGCCTCGGGCTGCTTCCAGTAGCCGGCCATCACGTTGGCGCCGCGCACGCAGACCTCGCCCGCGGCACCGGGCTCGGTGATCGGCTCGCCCACCGCGTCGATCAGCCGGATCTCGGTGAGCAGCGGCGGCGTGCCGCTGGAGCCCAGCTTGTCGGTCGCGCGGTCGGGGCTCAGGAAGGTGATCATCGAGGCGGTCTCGGTCATGCCGTAGCCCTGGTGCACCGGAATGCCGCGTGCCCCATAGAGGCGCAGCAGCGGCTCGGGCATCGGCGCGCCGCCGACCGCGATCAGCCGCAGCGACCTCAGGTCGGCGTCGGCGAAGCCCGGATGCTGGCTGATGAACAGCAGCATCGCCGGCACCGCGAAGCTGACCGTGATGCGGTGCTCGCGCACCGCCTGCAACACGGCGGCGACGTCGAAGGCGCGCTGCAGCACCAGGTGCCCGCCCGCGAGCAAGGTGCTGAGGCTGCCGCACAGCAGGCCGCCGACATGGAACATCGGCGCGAAGTTGAGGGTGACGTCGGTCGAGACCATGTCCCACAACAGCATCTCGTTGAGGTTGTTGGCCCAGAAGTTGCCGTGCGTGAGCATCGCGCCCTTCGGATGGCCGGTGGTGCCCGAGGTGTACATGATGACGGCCAGCGTGTCGGCCGTGGCCGGCACTGCCGCCGCCGCCGCGCCGGCCCGGGCCATCAGCGCATCGGCCGATTCCCAGCCTGGCGCACCGCCGGCCCGGTGGATGAATCGCTGACAAGCCAGCGTGCCGCGCACGCCGTCGATGACCGCCACGTGCGCCTCGCCCGCGACCAGGGTGTGGATGCCGGCGTCGCCGATGATCCAGGCCAGCTCGGGTCCGCTCAGGCGGAAGTTGAGCGGCACGAAGACGCCGCCCAGCCGCGAAATGGCGAACATCACGACCACGAACATCGGGTCGTTCAGGCCCAGGTAGCCGACCCGGTCGCCAGCCGCGACGCCGCCGGCCGCCAGCACCGCCGACATGGCTTCGATGCGCTGCTGCAGCTCGCCGTAGGTCCAGCGCACATCGCCGCAGCTCAGCGCCGGACGATCCGGAACCCGCCCGGCGCGGCGCGAGAGCCATTCGTGCAGGCCGACCGCGTGGGCGCTGCGGTCGGTGGGTGCGCCGGTCAGCGCCCGGTCCACGTCGGCCTCCGCTTTTCGTTGAAGGAGGCCAGGCCCTCTTTCGCGTCCTCGGTCATCGCGAGCAGCGCGATCTGGCTCTCGGTGTAGGCGATGCCTTCGTCGAAGGACATGGCCTCCAGCGCCCGCATCGCGTACTTGCCGCGGCGGATCGCGGTCGGGGACTTGTTGGCGAGACGGTCGATCAGCCACTGGGTCTTGGCGTCGAGCTCGGCGGCCGGCACCACATGGTTGAGCAGGCCGTTGGCCCGGGCTTCGGCGGCATCGAAGGGCTCGCCCGACAGGCACCATTCGCGCACCGTGCGGCGCGGGGCGATGCGCTGCAGCAGGCTCAGCACCTGCATCGGGAACAGGCCGATCTTGACCTCGGGCAGGCCGAACTGCACATGGTCGGCGGCGACCGCCATGTCGGTCATGCAGAGCAGGCCCAGTCCGCCGGCCATGCAGACGCCGTTGATGCGCGCGATGCTCGGCAAGGTCGAATCCTGTGCCTCGCGCAGCATGTCGGCGTAGTCGATGTTGGGCCGCGACAGGTCGAAGGCGAAGCCCGCGCCGGGCTGCAGGTCGCCGCCGGCGCAGAAGGCCTTGTCGCCGGCGGCTGTCAGCACGATCACGCGCACCTCGGGGTCGGCATGGGCCTGGCGGTAGCCCTCGCGGATGCCCTCGATCACGTCCTTGTTGATCGCGTTGCGCTTGTCGGGGCGGTTGATGGTGATCCAGAAGGCGCTGTCGCGCTTCTCGTGCAGCACGGCTTGGGTTTGATCCGTCATGGGGGTCTCCTTGCTCATGCAGCCGCCGCCGCGACCACTTCGATCTCGGCCACCACGCGGCTGGCCGCCACCTGCTCCCCGTTCGACACATGCACGGCCGTGAGCCGCCCGGCGACCGGCGCCGCATGGACGTGCTCCATCTTCATCGCCTCCAGCGTGACGATCGGCTGCCCCGCCTCCACCATGTCGCCGACCGTCGCGAGCACCGCGACCACGCGGCCGTTCATCGAGGCGCGCAGCTTGCCGTCGCCGCCCGACTCGCCCTGCCGCGCCGAGGCGGCGCGGGTCTTGTCTTCGATACGCAGCGCCAGCCCCCGGTACTGCAGCAGCAGGGTCGCGCCGTCGCGGAACCAGGTCGCTTGCTCCTGCAGGCCGTCGCAGGTGAAGCGGACCGAATCGGCGGCGATGGCCACCCCTTCGATCGCGACGCTGCGCTCGCCGAGGGCGACCTCGAAGTGGTGCTGCCGCGGCAAGGTCACGCTCGCGTTCTGCACCTTGCCGCCGATGTCGAAGCGCAGCGAGATCGGCAGGTTGTGCGACAGGCGCCGGCCGGCCGCGCGCTGCCGGCGCTCGCCCGTGGTCTCGTAGAGCAGCACGGCCGCCAGCGCCGCGGCACGCGCCTGCAGGGCCTCATCTTCCGCCAGCAAGGCGTCCTGGTGCTGGCCGATGAACGCCGTCGTGGCGCCACCCGCGGCGAACACCGGATGCGCGAGGCAGCTGCGCAGGAAGGCCTGGTTGGTGGTCACGCCGAGCGCCACCGCGTCTTCCAGGCCGGCCGCCAGCTTGCGCCGCGCCTCGTCGCGGGTGCGGCCATGGCTGATGATCTTGGCGATCATCGAGTCGTAGTACGGCGGGATCTCGGCGCCCGAACGCAGCGCATCCTCGACCCGCAGCTGCGCCGGCATCTTCCACAGCGCCACCGTGCCGCTCTGCGGCATGAAGCCCTGGTCGGCGTCCTCGGCGCACAAGCGCACCTCGATCGCATGGCCCTCGAAACGCACCTGCGCCTGGGTCAGCGGCAAGGGCTCCCCCGCCGCCACCCGCAGCTGCAGTTCGACCAGGTCGAGGCCGGTCACGGCTTCGGTCACCGGGTGCTCGACCTGCAGCCGCGTGTTCATCTCCATGAAGTAGAAATTGCCCTCACGGTCGAGCAGGAATTCGAGGGTGCCGGCACCTTCGTAGCGGATCGCCTTGACCGCCGCCACCGCGGTCGCGCCCATGCGTTCGCGCAGCGCGGCATCGACCGCGGGCGACGGTGCCTCCTCGATCAGCTTCTGGTGCCGGCGCTGCACCGAGCAGTCGCGCTCGCCCAGGTGGATCGCGTTGCCATGGCGGTCGGCGAAGATCTGGATCTCGATGTGGCGCGGCTCGACGATGGCGCGTTCGAGGATGACTTCGGGGTCGCCGAAGGCGCTCTGCGCTTCCGATCGCGCGCTGCGCAGCAGCTCGGGAAACTCCTTCGCCGAAGGCACCAGCCGCATGCCGCGGCCGCCGCCGCCGGCGGTGGCCTTGATCATCACCGGGAAGCCGATGCGGGCCGCCTCGTCGGCCAGCCGGGCCTCGCCTTGGTCCTCGCCCTGGTAGCCCGGGATGCAGGGCACGCCGGCCGCCTGCATCAAGGTCTTGGCGCCGGCCTTGTGGCCCATGGCGACGATGGCCTCGGCCGAGGGCCCGATGAAGACCAGCCCGGCGTCCTTGCAGGCCTGCGCGAAATCCTCGTTCTCGGCCAGGAAGCCGTAGCCCGGGTGCACCGCGTCGGCGCCGCTGAGCTTCGCCGCCTCGACGATGGCCGGGATGCGCAGGTAGGACTGGGCCGGCAGCGGCTCGCCGATGCAGACCGCCTGGTCGGCCTCCTGCACGTGGCGGGCGCCGGCATCGGCGGTGGAATACACGGCCACCGTGCGGTAGCCCATGGCGCGCGCGCTGCGAATCACGCGCAGCGCGATCTCGCCGCGGTTGGCGACCAGGACCTTGTGGAAGGGCGTGGCGGAGGGGGTAGAGAGAGTTGGGGCAGTCATGAGAGTGGGTCCGGATGAGGGCCTGCGTTCAGGCCGGCTGGGGGTAGATGCCCATGAACTTGCTGAGGATCTGCAGCATCACCTCGTCGGCACCGCCGCCGATCGACGTCAGCCGGCCATCGCGGAAGATGCGCGAGATCGGGCTCTCGTCCATGAAGCCCATGCCGCCCCAGAACTGCAGGCAGCTGTCGGCCACCTCGCGGATCACGCGGCCGGCCTTGAGCTTGGCCATGGTGGCGGTGCGGGTCGCGTCCTGGCCGGCCGTGACCTCGGCCACGCCCTGCCAGCAGAGCGCGCGCAGGCAGGCGACCTCGGTCTGCAGCTCGGCCAGCCGGTAGTGCACCCACTGGTTGTCGAGCACCGAACGGCCGAAGGCCTGGCGGTCGCGGGTGTAGCCGATGGTGGTGTCGATCGCGCGCTGCGCCATGCCGGCGCTGTTGAGCGCACCCCACAGCCGCTCGAGCTGGAACTGCTCCATCTGGTAGATGAAGCCCATGCCCTCTTCGCCGATGCGGTGGCGCTGCGGCACCCGCACGTCGTCGAAATGCAGCTGGGCGGTGTCGGACGCATGCATGCCCATCTTGCGCAGCTTGCGCGCCACCGTCACGCCCTTGGTCTTCATCGGCACCACGATCAGCGACTTGTTGCGGTGCGCCGCGCCGTCGGAGGTGTTGGCCAGCACGCAGCAGAAGTCGGCCTGCGTGCCGTTGGTGGTCCACATCTTGCCGCCGTTGATGACGTAGTCGCCGCCGTCCTTGCGTGCCGTGGTCTTGATCGAGGCCACGTCGGAGCCGCTGCCGACTTCGGAGACGCCGAGGCAGGCCACGTACTCGCCGCTGATCGCCGGTGCCAGGAACTCGTCGCGCAGTTCCTTGCTGCCGCGCTGCGCCAGCGCGGGCGTCGCCATGTCGGTCTGGACGCCGATGGCCATCGGGATGCCGCCGCAATTGATGCGCGCCAGGCCCTCGGCCAGCACGGCGCCATAGGATGGGTCGAGGCCCGAGCCGCCGTTCTCGACCGGCTTGGTCAGGCCCAGCAGGCCGAGCGCGCCCAGCTGCCGGAAGACCTGGTGGGCCGGGAAGATCTCTTCGCGCTCCCATTCGTCGACATGGGGATTGATCTCCTTGTCGATGAAGCGGTTCAGCGTGTCGCGCAGGGCTTCGTGTTCGGGGGTCAGTTGCATGCCGTGGCCCTCAGGGACGTGCTACGGAGAACTGCATCTTCTGCGGCTCGCGCAGTTCGGCTTCGCGGCAGATCGACAGCACCTTGGACAGCACGGCGCGGGTGTCGCGCGGGTCGATCACGCCGTCGTCGAGCAGCCGCGCGCTGGTCGTGAAGACGCTCATCTGGCTGTCGAAGCGGTCGATGATGCGGCGCTCGAGGTCGTCGAGCTTGGCCTGGTCGACCTCGCCCTTTCGCTTCATCGCGGCCTCGGTCACGATGACCATGGTCTTGGCGGCCTGCTCGCCGCCCATCACCGCGGTCTTGGCATTCGGCCACGAGAAGCAGAAGCGCGGATGAAAGCCGCGGCCGCACATGCCGTAGTTGCCGGCGCCGAAGGACGCGCCGCAATAGATGGTGATCTGCGGCACCGTGGCGTTGGTCACGGCCTGGATCATCTTGGAACCGTGCTTGATGATGCCGGCCTCCTCGTAGTCGCGCCCGACCATGAAGCCGGTCGTGTTGTTGAGGTAGAGGATCGGCGTCTTCGACTGGCAGCAGGCCTGGATGAAGTGGGTCGCCTTGGTGGCGCCGGCCGGGTCGATCGGGCCGTTGTTGGTGACGATGCCCAGCGGCAGCCCTTCGATCTTGATGTGGCCGACCACGGTGGCGCCGCCGTAGTTCTCGCCGAATTCGAGGAACTCGGAATCGTCGGCGATGCGGGCGATGACCTGCTTCATGTCGACCGGGCGCTTGTGGTCCATCGGCATGATGCCCAGCAGTTCCTCGGCGTCGTAGCGCGGCGGCTTGAAGCGGCGCGGCGGCTCCACGGCCAAGTCGCGGTTCCAGTCGATGTTGGCCATGATCTCGCGGGCGATCCGGATCGCGTCGCGGTCGTCCTCGGCCAGGTAGTCGCCCAGGCCCGAGATCGCGGTGTGCATCACGGCACCGCCCAGTTCTTCCTCGGTCGCGACCTCGCCGGTGGCGGCCTTGAGCAGCGGCGGGCCGGCCAGGAAGGCCCGCGAGCGGCCCCGCACCATCACGATGTAGTCCGACAGGCCGGTCTGGTAGGCGCCGCCCGCCGTGGACGAGCCGTGCGTCACCGTGAGCACCGGCAGCCCCGCCGCCGAGATGCGCGCGATGTTGCGGAACAGGTTGCCGCCGGTCACGAACTCCTCGACCTTGTAGGTCATGAGGTTGGCGCCGGCGCTTTCGACCAGCTGGATGTAGGGCAGCTTGTTTTCCAGCGCCAGCTCCTGCATGCGCAGCTGCTTGGGAATGCCCATCGGCTGCAGCGCACCGGCGTCGATGCCGGAATCGGAGGCGTTGATCATCACCCGCACCCCCGAGACCCAGCCGATGCCGCCGATCACGCCTCCGCCCGGCACGCTCTTTTCGAGGTCGGGATTGTCGAGGCCCAGCCCCGCCAGGGAGGAGATCTCCAGGAACGGCGTGCCCGGGTCGAGCAGCAGCGACAGCCGCTCGCGCGGCAGCAGCTGGCCGCGCTTCTCGAAGCGCTCGCGCGACCTGGCCGAGGTGGCGACGCTGCGCCGCTCGTAGCCGTGGACGCGCTCGATCAGCGCGAGCATGCCATCGCGGTTGGCCTGGAAGGCCTCGCTGCCGGGGGAAATGGTCGATTCGATGGTTGCCATGTGCGCTTTGCCCGCCGCGCTGGAGCGGGTCGATGGTGTGTGTCCGGCAAGCTTAGGCATCGGCCACGGCGAGGTCTTGCGCAAACTCGCTGCGCGCGCGGCTTGCCGCGAAGCGACTTTCAGCGCCTGGACGCAAGCGTTCGACGCCCCCGCCCGCTAGCCTTGACCGGCATCCCCGCGGCCCCCGCACCGACAACCATGTCCATCCTTCCCCACCCTTCCGACCAACGGCCGACCCGCACGCCGGTCCGCGACGGCGCCGACCTGCTGGCGCGCGAGGCGGTCGCCCTCGACCAGCGCTTCGCCGGCATCGACTCGACCCTCGACGTCTTTCGCCTGGCGGCCGCCGCCTGGCCCGACCGCCCGGCGCTGACCTTCGTGCCCGAGGGCAGCGCCGAGGCCATGCCGGTCGACGTCAGCTACGCGCGGCTGCACGAGCGCATCGTCCGCACCGCCAACCACCTGGCCTCGCTCGGACTGCAGCGCGACGACTGCGTCGCCTACCTGCTGCCGAACGTGCCCGAGGCGCATTTCTGCATCTGGGGCGCCCAGGCGGTCTGCCGGGTGGCGGCGGTCAACCATTTCCTGGAGCCGGCGCAGATCGCCGACCTGCTCCAGGCGCTGGACGCCCGGGTGGTGGTCACCGCCTCGCCCGCCGAGGCACCGGACCTGTGGGCCAAGCTCGGGCCGGTGCTGGCCGGACTGCCGGGCCTGCGCGAGACGCTGTGGGTCGGCGCCGCCGATCCGGCCGCGCTGCCGCCGGGCGTGCGCCGCTTCGACGATGCCCTGGCCGCCCAACCCGCCGAGCCCGTGTTCGAGCCCCTGCGCGAGCCGGCCGCCCTGGCCGCCTGCTTCCACACCGGCGGCACCACCGGCACGCCGAAGATCGCCCAGCTCTCGCACCGCGCGCTGATCGTCAACAGCTGGATGCTGGGCGAGATGTTCGACATCCGGCCCAGCGACGTGATGGTCTGCGGCCTGCCGCTGTTCCACGTCAACGGGGTGGTCGTCACCGGGCTCGCGCCCTTCATGCACGGCGCGCGGGTGCTGCTCGCGGGCCGGGAGGGCTTTCGCAATCCGAAGCTCGTCGCCGGCTTCTGGCGCCTGGTCGAGCGCTTCCGGGTCACCACCTTCTCGGGCGTGCCGACGGTCTACGCGGCGCTGCTCAACGTGCCGATCGCGGGCGCCGACCTCGGCTCGCTGCGCTTCGGCATCTGCGGCGCGGCGCCGATGCCGGTCGAGCTGTTCCGGCGCTTCGAGCGCGCCACCGGCATCCGGCTGCTCGAAGGCTTCGGCATGACCGAGACCACCGCCTGCGCCTCGGTGAACCCGCGCGACGGCGAGCGCCGGGTCGGCTCGATCGGCCTGCCGGTGCCCTACGGGCGCATGAAGACCGTGATCCTCGACGAGCTCGGCGCCTACGTGCGCGATGCCGCCACCGACGAGATCGGCGTGGTCGCGATCCTGGGGCCGCACCTCACGCCGGGCTACCGCGATCCGCGCCACGACGCCGGCCTCTGGCTGCCGGGCGGCTGGCTCAATTCGGGCGACCTCGGCCGGCGCGATGCCGACGGCTACTTCTGGCTGGTGGGCCGGGCCAAGGACCTGATCATCCGCGGCGGCCACAACATCGACCCGTCGATGATCGAGGAAGCGCTGGCCCGACACCCCGAGGTCGAACTGGTGGCCGCGGTCGGCCGCCCCGATGCCTATGCGGGCGAGCTGCCGGTCGCCTACGTCAAGCTGCGCCACGGCGCGCGTGCCGATGCGGAAGAACTCAAGGCCTTCGCCAAGGCGCATGTCACCGAGCGCGCCGCCGCGCCCCACTGGGTCGAGTGCATCGACAGCATGCCGGTCACCGCCGTCGGCAAGATCTTCAAGCCGACGCTGCGCAAGCAGGCCATCGCGCGCACCCTGCGCGAACTGTTCGCCGCCGGCGACCTGCCGCATGCCGGCATCGAGGTGCGCGACGACCGCACGCACGGCGTCGTCGCCGTGGTGGCAGTGGCCGACGAGGCCGCGCGCGCCCGCGTCGCCGAGCTTTGCGCCGGCCTCGCGCTGCAGGTTCGCAGCACGGCCGGCTGACCCCTTCATTCACCAGGAGACGAAGCGCATGATTTCGAGAAGAAGATTCAGCCAGGCGACCGCCGCCGGCCTGCTGCTGCCCGCGGGCGGCACCCTGCTGGCCCAGACCGGCGACATCAAGGTGGCGCTGATCGTCGCCAAGACCGGCCCCTTCGAGGCCTATGCCAAGCAGGACGAGCTGGGCTTCCGCATAGGGCTCGAATACCTCACCGGCGGCAGCATGGCGATCGACGGCCGCAAGGTGCAGATCATCGTCAAGGACGACCAGCTGCGGCCCGACCTGTCGAAGGCGCTGCTGGCCGAGGCCTACGCCGACGACAAGGTCGACATCGCGGTCGGCGCGGGGGGCTCGTCGGGCACGGTGGCGGCGCTGCCGATCGCCGAGGAGTACAAGAAGATCCTGATCGTCGAGCCGTCTGCGGCCGACTCGATCACCGGCGACAAGTGGAACCGCTACGTGTTCCGCGTCGCGCGCACCACCAGCCTGGACGCCACCGCCTCGGTGTCGGCCTTCGGCGGGCCGGTGACGGTGGCTTTCCTGGCCCAGGACAACGTCTTCGGCCGCGACAACGTCACGGCCTACAAGGAGGCTTTCGCGCGGCTCAATCCGCAGGCCAAGATGGGGCACGAGGAATTCGTGCCGCAGGGCACGACCGACTTCACGGCGCCGTTCCAGCGCATCGCCGACTCGCTCAAGGGCGCGAGCGGGCGCAAGGTGCTGGTGATCCCGTGGGGCGGCGAGCACCCGATCCGCAAGCTGGCCGGCATGAATCCCGAGCGCTTCGGCATCGAGTTGTCGCCCGGCGGCTCGCTGCTGAGCGTGATGCAGACCTGGCGCGAGTTCGAGGGCCTGGAGGGCGGCACCTACTACCACTACAAGTTCCCGCGCAACAAGGCCAACGACTGGCTGGTGACCGAGCACATGAAGCGCTACAAGATGCCGCCGGACTTCTTCGTCTGCGGCGGGTTCTCGGCCGCCAGCGCGGTCGTCACCGCGATCCGCAAGGCCCGCTCGACCGACACCGAGAAACTGATCGCGGCGATGGAAGGCATGGACTTCGAGACCCCCAAGGGCACGATGACCTTCCGCCCGGAAGACCACCAGGCGATGATGCCGATGTACCACTTCAAGATGAAGAAGCGGGCGCAGCAGGGGGACGAGTGGGACATCCTCGAACTGGTGCGGGAGATTCCGGCGTCGGAGATCAAGCTGCCGATACGGAACAAGCGGGGGTAGCTTCCGCGCCCCCCTGTGCCCCGGCGGCCGACCGCGACGATCCGATTGCAGCGGGCTATGCTCTCGGCATGTCTTGCCACGACCGGCCCCGCAGCGGAGTCGCCCACTGCCCAGACAACGAATCTGCACCTGTGGCAATCGGCGGGCCTCTCCCGGTGCGGTTCGTGCCCCGGCCTGCTGGTCACTGCCTGCGCGTGCTCTGAGTGACGATCTCGCAGGCGCCCGCGCATGAGCCTCTGAGTTTCAGCGTCCCTGCGCACCTCCTGGTCACTTGGATGCCTGTCCATATCGAGCCACTCATCCTTATCGCCGCCCCCGGGGTCTTGGTTCTATCGAGGCGACAACTGTTCTGACGCGGAGGGACACCCGCGGCCTGCGGTCAGCCGTGATCTGGTCCACCAGGCCGCTCAGGCGGAAGTCGACCACGAGGTCGGTGCCGAGCGCGCGAGCGACGGCGGGCCGGGCCGGCACAGTGTCGACGCCAATGATGGACGTGGCGCCGATCAGTTTCGCGCCACCTATGCGCACAGGCCAATCGAGCCCAACACGGGGTCGACCGCTCGTTCCTCAAGTCGATCCAAGATGCCGCATTGACGCTGCGGCGTGTCGCGCATCGCTATGTTTCGTCGAACAGCAACGCTACCGCCTGGCGATCAACTTTCCCACTGGAGTTGCGCGGCAGCTCCTGGACGCGCCGATACTCGGCAGGAATCATGTACTTGGGAAGTACTTCTGCAAGAAACTCGCCGACGTCTTCCAAAGGCCACGCAGTTGTAACCAGCACTGCCTTCAGTTTGCGAGCTAGATCAACGCCTTGGGCCACCACAGCGGCTTGACGAATGCAAGCATGCATCGTCAACGCACGCTCTATCTCGCCCACCTCGATGCGGTATCCGTTCAGTTTTACTTGGTTGTCTAAACGACCAACGAACTCCAGATCCCCTTCATTGTTGAATTGCCCCAGGTCGCCTGTGCGATAAAAGGTTCGAGTCTCGGAAGACCCTAGGGCAGCGCAAACGAAGCGCTCCGCCGTGAGGTCCGGCCGATTGACATACCCCAGCGCAAGACCAGGTCCCGCAATCCAGATCTCCCCGGCTTCGCCGGGCTGGGCAATCGTGCCATTGGCTCCGACCAGCAAGATCTCTCGATGACGAATCGAGCGTCCTATCGGTACGTTCTTCGCTTTCGGCGCCAACTTGTCGAGCGGAAAAAATGTCGTTGTGACCGAAGCTTCAGTTGGACCGTACAAGTTCATGATCTCCACGTTTGGGAGACGAGCACTAGCTGTACGAACATGCCGAGGTGACTGAGCCTCGCCACCAATGAAAACACTCGTCAGACGTTCCAGAATCTCGACTGACGTATCCACGATGACGTTGAAAAGCGACGTGGTAATGAACATGGTGTTCACGTTACCCGCTCGAATCGCTGCGCCGATGCGACCAATGCTGACGAGCTCGCCACTCAGCAGTACACACGTTCCTCCATTGAGAAGCGGCGTCCATATCTCGGCGGCGGCGACGTCGAATCCCGGAGAAGTGTGGTGCAAAGTCACCGTGCGTTCCGAAAAATGCGCATAGTTCTGATCGAGGACGAGACTGACGACACCCCGGTGGGGGATCAACGCGCCTTTCGGTGTTCCACTGGATCCGGATGTGAAGCATACGTATGCCACGTCCGCCCCCGACACTGGGCGGCGGCGCTGCGGTGGGGCGGCTGCGGAGGACTTCCCTGGATTGAAAATATCTTCCGAAAGTACCATTCGTGGGACATGGGGAAGCTCTGGCAATGGCGCGCGCTCACCCACGACAAGCAATGCTGCGGCAGCGGTGTCTATCACGGCCGCGACGCGGGTCGGCGGCCAAGCTGGATCTACAGGAAGGTAGGCAGCACCAGCTTTGAGGACCCCAAGGAGCGAAGCGATGTACGACGGAGTTCTGGGAATTGCAATCGACACCGTCATCCCGGGCTCAATGCCGCGTTCAAGTAGAAGGCAGCAGACCCTCTCAGCCGCGGCATCCAGTTCGATGTAGGAAACAGCCTGCTTCTCAGTTCTGATGGCCACTGCGCCCGGTCGGAGAGCAACTTGGCGGGCAAACACGTCGCAAATGGATTGGTGTAGGAAGTCCCCGCGGGACTGACTCGGCTCACCGCTGGACATGGCGCTCCACCGCCGAGGCTATCGCTCCGAATGTGCGAACCTTGTATAACTCTTCGGGAGTCAAGACTTCAGCACCAAAGCATTTCTCCAAAGCAGCCAGAAACTTGACGGCGGCCAGAGAGGTCCCTCCAGATGAGAAGAAGTCATCACTGGGCCCAACGGCCGTACAACACAAGATCGACTTCCATATAGAAGCGACGCTCTGATTGACTTCAGATTGCTCGCCTGCTCGAGGCTCAGTTTGCATAGGCTCCTCCTCGCGTACTTTTCTCATCCCTCGACACGAGGATGCGGGTTGCGACAGCGCCGACAAGTGAAATCGAGGCGCAAACCACAAACATAAACGGGAACTCGTTGGAGGAGATACCTTGCAGAACGCTCATGACGGCGGACAACAGGGCCGTTCCAAGTACAAAACCTCCCTGTCTAAGGATAGTCATGAGGGCTGTGACCGTGCCCGATCGGTCTGCAGGCGCTGCGGCTATCAAGGCCCCCGATACCTGGTTTTGGATGGCAGCTGCACTTGAGCCCGCAAGCGCCATGCCCAGCATCGAAAGACCGATGCTCACGAAATGAGCGCCAGCTGATATCAACAAGCTACCTGTGGCGACACCGAGTAGGCCATAGGAGAAGAAGACACCCTCATGGATGCGTGTTGCGAGGCCGGTCGCCAAGTATGGAACCAAGAACATGGGGCAGGTGAACGCGAGCATCACGTACGACGCCGAAAGGCCGTCAAGCCGAAAGACAGACTCCAACAGGATGGGAAGAAAGACCAACGGCGCCCAATAGGAAAAGGCAAGGCAAATCGGGACGATAGCCAGTCCGCAAAACGTTCTGCGCGCAAGGAGCGTAAGGTCCACCGCGGGTCGCCGGACTGTCAGTTCAATCACGATGAAGAGGGCAGCCAGGAACGCAACGAGGCCCGCCGCCACGGCGAGGCTCAGGCGCACGTCGAAGAGGGAAGGCCCGTGAATCATGCACCACGAGGCGACGAGCATCAGCACGCCAAAAGCGGCAATTCCCAAGAAATCAATGGAGGTCGCGCAGTCCGAAGATTTGACGCAATTGACGCGGCACAGGGCTCCAACAATGACCAAGCAAACAGGAATGTTCAAGAAGAAAATCCAGGGCCACCCGAGGGTGCTGGAGAGGATGCCGCCAAGTCCTGGACCAACGGCCATTGCGGAGCCACTGATGGTGCCCATGATAGCGAAGGCCTGGATTCGCTGCGCTTTTTCCGAGTAGAGTTGGCTCATCATTGCGTAGCCGCCGCATAAGATGAAAGCTGCGCCAATCCCTTGTACGAGGCGCCCTGCAATCAGGAGTCGAAACGAGTCCGCAAACCCGCAACCGCCTGAAGAGATTAGGAAGATCGATGTTCCGAAGATGAGCGCCGGTTTTGGGCCCCACTGATCAGCTAGAGTTCCGGCGACAATGAGAACGACGGTAAACGTCATGCTGTAGACGTTCATGACCCAGACAAGATCGTTCGTCGGTATTGACAATGTCGTTCCGATGGACGGCAGGGCAAGGGAAACGGCGGTGATGTCGAACGTCGCCATGAAGGCCCCCATGCCCAGAATCACCGCCGGCATGAACCTCCCATTCGCTGTCATAGCTGCGTCCCTCTATTTAAGCTGCGCGTTGCACATCTACGCACTGGCTACGACTTGAACGAGAAGCGCTGCATACTCGTCCGCAAAGCGGACACACTCACTTTCACTAAGCAGTCCTTCAGCAAACTGCCAGAACATGCGCATGCTCTTGGTGCCGCGAGCTATATTTGGAGGAATAGCTACAACGTTGATGTCGAACTTTGAGACGCAATTGTGCTCTTCCTCAATCAATCCTGTTGCACCGTTTAACTCGATTCTCGGAATCACTGAGTCGTGAAAACTGAAGCACTGCTGGAAGACTGGGTTGCGACCGCGCGTCTCCGTTAACCCGAGACGGCGAACGATCAGTGACAGAGGGACATCGGGGTACCGCAACGACTTGAACAACGATGTCTGAACTAGCCGACAGGTCGTCCTGATGGAGCGGTCGTGACCGAGACTGACTCGGATAGGCAGCGTATTGACAATCATCCCTATCAGCGGTTCAAGATCAGGCTCAGTGCGAGCACTCACCGCGGTGCCCACGGTCAATTCCTCTTGGGCAGTTCGGTGGGCGAGTAGGAGAATGAATGTCGAAAACATCAACACGAATGCCGACACGCCAAGCTTGCGAGCTGCGAGTTCGACTCGGACACAGTGAGATTCAGAGACTTCTGTTGTGAAGTTACTGATCTTGCCCTGTCTTTGCGACTTGCTCGACACGGTGACCACCCGATGGTGATCAAACTCCGCCAAATAGCTGCACCAAAACTCGAGCGCTGCCGTCCCGTATGAACCCGCCAGGCGCTCACGCTGCCAATGGACGAACTGCTGGTACTGGGTCGGCAACGCGGGCAAGGAGGGTTTGTCGCCAGAATCAAAGGCGTTGTACGCAGTTTGGATTTCTGTCCAAAGGCGCCCAAACGACCAACCGTCGTGAACGGCATGGTGCTCCACTTGAATAAGCTTCCAGGCTTCAGGTCCAAACTTAATGGCGCAAATCTCAAACAGCGGCAGCTGCTCCACACGGAAGCGCCTGGCGAGCGCACGTCGAAAGCATTCGTCGAACGCCTGCAGCTGTGCTTTCTCAGGCAGTGCCGATAGATCGTCAATGCTGATGTTCACGGTGTGGTGGGGGTGCACATTCGCGCGAAAGCCATCGGTTTCAAGAGCAATGGTCGTTCTGAGCATTTCATGACGGCCCACGATGTGAGTGACGGCCTTTTCCAAGCAGTTGACGTCGAGTCTTCCTTGAATGTGGATCTTAGTCAGCGCGTTGTAAGCGCCTTTGTTCGGATAGAACGCCTCCAGCAGGCAGATCTGTTCCTGATTGAACGAAATGTGGTTTGAGGTCGGATGCTCGCGAATGGGCAGTGGGCCGGATGCCGCTGCTGCCAAGGCCGTCATAGTGATCGCTCCGACACAAACATGTATCGAAACTGCTCGATTCCTGCCTCGTATTTAGCTTCCTTGTAGCGAAACTCATAGAGTTCTTGGTTGCCTTCTTTTATGAAGTCGTCTCGCAGCGTCTCCAGAACCTGCACCTTCTTGCGCCAGTGTTCGTTTTCTTCTTTGCTGAGGTCTGAAGCGTGATATCCACCAAAAGCACCAGAAAGCAGAACAGCCAACTCCGTTCTGTCCGGGTGCCAGGTCTCTTTAGTGAAGGTTCGAATTGGAAATGTCCGAAGAATCCCAACTTTGACGGCAGGCTGTCCAATCTCGATGAACTTTTCGAGAATGCTTTTGGTGGAAGTGGCGTAGTAGATGGTGTCGATGGAAACGATGTGACTGAATGTGCCTGCCGGGAACGTGATGTTTTGAATGTCCATTAAATGAAACCGAAGCTTGCTGTTTCGTTCAGCCAACGTCTGCGCGAAGGCGATGGCTTTGGGAGCCAAATCCACGCCCACAACAGATGCACCGGTCTTCTTAAAGATATATTCTGATATCAGACCGTAGCCACAGCCTAGGTCGAGAACAACGTCGCCGGGAATTGGCTTCATGTACGCCAGTAGTTGATCGATTTGGACAAAATCTGCCATGCCATGCTGTCCAAAGTTTTCACCATATATCCTTCGACAGAACTCCGCATGAGCGGCGCTGGTGATTGCTAAGGAATAGTATTTATCGAACCAGGCATTTCGTCGATCACGCCGCTCTTCATTGTTGTATCCCAGCAATCGTTCAGTTTGAGATGCCGAACCATCCGGTGCTTTTGGTTCTTCCACAATCTTACGATCTCCCATGTTTGAGATGTACTGCGCGAGGGTTGCGGGCGTAGGATTTTCAACCAACGCAAACAGCGGGACCAATTTGCCTAAGCCTTTTTGGACCCGCGCGATCAGCAACATCGCAGAAAGTGAATGCCCCCCAGCCTTGAAAAAGTCCGTGTCGGAACGAACATCAGCGAGGTTCATTTCCAGCAGCTCTGCCCAAAGCAGAGTTAAAGCTTCTTCGCATTCGTAGTCATGTTCGTTGGAAATTGAATTCATTAGTCATCTCCCTGTTTGAAAAGCTTCATAGCTTTGGCGCTATCAACTTTCTGATTTGCTGTCAGAGGTAGCTCGCTTACGATTTTGATGACTGAGGGCAGCATATAGTCAGGTAACCGATTCCTCATGCCAGCAATGAGTTCTGGCGCGGAAAGTGCCTGCTGACTCGCCACCAATGCGGCGAGTGCATGCGTCCCGTGCTGGGGAATTGCAATGACATGAACCGCCTCAGCTTTCGGATTCGCAAGAATGGCGGTGGTTATTTCGCCGAGCTCGACACGATGCCCTCGAATTTTGACTTGTTCATCGCGTCGACCAATAAAGAGAAGATTTCCATTTGAACATCGTCTGACGATGTCCCCCGTTTTATACATCAATTCACACGGACGCTGCGGAATGGGATGAAATGCCTCACGCGTTCTTTGAGGCAGATTGAGATAGCCAGCGGCAAGGCTCTTTCCTGCGATGCATAGTTCTCCTTCCGCGTTGACTGCATCGGTATAGCCTTCTTCATTGAGAATGAAGGCTTCCACGTTGGGAATCGGACGTCCAATCGGAACAGAGGGTGTGGCATCGCAGTTGGGATCGAAGACGTGGAAAATGCATCCGACCGTTGCCTCTGTAGGGCCGTATTCGTTGATCACCTGAGCACCCGGCTTCAACTTCGCGAGCACTCGAGCTGCCAGACCGGTCTTCAGATCCTCTCCTCCTACAATCAGCCGCTCCAGTTTTGTCTCTTGGTCTAGCAACTGAAGCAGAATCGACAAGTACGAGGGCGTAATCTTTAGAACATTGATGTGCGCGTCATCGAGTATTTCCAAAATTATCATAGGATCAGCGACACCGTCGAATATCCCGATAGAGGCGCCCACAATTAATGGAGGAAAGATGCACGTTACAGTGAAATCGAATGCGAGTGTCGTGTAAAGGGCAATCCTGTCGTCAACTGAACGAATATAGAATTCACTCGCCCACAGCACATAGTTCGCGAGGTTTGCGTGACTTATGCCGACACCCTTTGGCTTCCCAGTCGATCCAGATGTATACAGAATGTAGGCAAGAGAGGATCCCTCCGTAGGAGCTATGTTCGAATCTCCGGCCGGAGGCAGACTATCTACGCAAATGCCTCCGACTACTGGTAGGGCGGACACTAGGTCGCTGTTGTCGCGGCTGTAGAGAACGAAGCTGACGCTACTGTCTTAAACTACGTGGAAAATTCTCGACCGAGGATGCCTTGTGTCGATGGGCACATAGGTGCAACCTATTTTCAGGACCGCAAGAATAGATGCAACCAGCCGTTGGCTATGTGCGACTGCAATGCCGACTCTTTGAGTCGGTACGGCCCCCGCAACAAGCAAGGCCAACGCGATTTTGTCTACTTCGTGTTCAAGCTGCCGATAGGTAAGAAATTCACTACCGCAAGCTACCGCTATTCGGTCACCGTTTTTTTTCATCGCACGATCGAAATGCGAATAAATGTTCGCGCTGTCGCCCTGCAGCGAATGCTGCAATTCGCTATTGTTCAACATGAGTGCCTCCTTAGGCGAGTGTAACGGTGCGTAAGTACGTCGGTCCGCCCCCTATGATGCATATGATAAGCACGATGCGATGCATTGCGGTGAAGCGTGACAATAGATTGCAGTCATCAATTTATTGTGGGATCAATGTAAATAATTGAGTTTGATATGCGAGACGCGCCGAGTAGGGCCGCGGCGTAATCAGGGGGATGTATGAGTTCGCCACCAGAGCAGTCTGTTCGTCTTGCTTTACAGCTTCTTGCAGAAAGACGGTTCAGCGCCATCATCCGTCAGCTGTCTGAATCAGGTTTGTCGACTGCCGATGCGCTCGAGGCGGCATGGCCGCTGCTGACCAGGCGTCTACGAGTGGACGGGGTCTTACTCATAGCCGCTGGTAACGGCTGCTATCAAACGGTTTGCCAGGTATTGCGCCGAACTGCAGATGAAGCCGAAGCGGTCGCCTTTCAGTGGACTCTTGAATCGTCGGCGAACATTTTGGATAGGACCGCGGCGTGCGAAGGGCTTCCGTCAACGCTCATAGCCAACGTCGTATGTGTTGCGACTTCGATGGGTCGCTCCCCACTGCGTGCGGAGCAGGTGATGTACTTGCTAGACCAGGACGAATGCGTCCGTCGCCTTCGATTTGCTTGTACGTACGTGGAGAGCGCGAACCTGATCGGCTAGGGATCGCTGATCCTGCAAAGCTCACCGAATTGCTGCGAGGCGCGGCTACTACACAGCCTTCACCACGATTTGCGGCACGCGGCGTGCAGGGCGATGACCGAGGCACATGACAGGACGACTACAGGCTCTCCGCCCTCTGGTTGTTCGCGCCACCGGTCTGGCAGTACGCGAACGGCATTCCGCCGGTGAGCGGTCCGGGTCTCGATTGCCGAGACACGGACCGCGGCCATGGAAGCATGGTCTTCGAAACGCCCAGGGCCTTCCACACGGTGCACGTCGGCGGGAGGCGAAGTGAGCAGGCCAGCGCCTCACTCCCGTAGCGCAACCCGCAGCTTCGGAATCAACGCCGCAGGGCCGTACGAGCGCTTGCTGCGCCGAAACCCAGCCAGCCCCATGTCCTGCTCGAAGTTGAGCCATCGCACCGGGCGCGCAAAGTGGCGGCAGAAGTGCTGGAACATGTAGGGATAGATGCCGACGCGGCTGTCCAGCCCCTTCGCGAAGCGCATCACGAAGGCCTCGGGCTGGAGCTCCTGCGCCAGCACGAAGCCCAGCGGCTGGTCGCCCGCGAAATGCACGAAGCCTTCGAGACCGAAGGTAGCGGCCGCGGCGATGGCCTCGAGGCAGGCGGACTCGTCGGCCTCGCCGTGGGCCTTGCCCTTCTGCGCCATCCAGCCCCGCAGTACCTGCCGCGCGGCGTCCGCCGTCTCGACCCCGAATGACATGCAGCGCGGCGCGCAGGCCGCCAGCAGCTGCCGGACCTGGTTGCGCTTCCGGGCGAGCGCCCGGCCCGGAAAGTCGCTGAACTGCCCGGCCTCGAACAGGTAGTCGGCGTCGTCGGCCGAACTCCACAGGCGGAACTGCGACGGCGAAAGCCTTTCGGCATCACGCTGTGCGATCGGGTACAGGCAATCGTGGCCGTCGAGCAGCCGGCGCAGCACGTCGAGCGGCGCTTCATGCAGCCCGAACAGCGGCATCAGGTGCCGCGTGCCGTCGTAGGCCCGGCCCGAGATGCAGGGCCAGTCGCCGGGCAGGTAGCGGTAGTCGTGCGCGTCCCGGAAGAGGTAGAGGTTGGAGAAGGCATGGTCCGACAGGCACTGCTCGGCGCTGCCTTCGCGCAGCCGCACCAGCGCCGCCTCGATCGGCACCTGCAGCGCCAACGTGAGCGGCACCCCGCTCATGCAGCCGGGCGCGCCACCTTGCGCACGCCCGGCGCGGGCGCATCCGCCGGCGGCCCCGCGAAGCACTGGGCGATCGACAGCCACGCGCGCGCCGAGCCCTGGCTGTAGCGCAGCGTGGTGTCGGCCAGGTTGCGTCGCTGCGTCACGAGCAGGCAGAAATCGAGCGCGCTGCCGCGCACGAATTCGGGCGAGGCCGGATCGCCCCAGTGCCATGTGTCGTTGCCGGGCGCATCGAGCGAGATGAACGGCACCACCGGCGGCACCGGCAGCTTGCGGTTGACGAAGCTCCAGCCGAAGGTGGTGACGCCGATGTGGGCGATGTGCTTGAGCCGCGGCGTGCCGGCGCGCTCGCGGCCGACCACGTCCCACACGTCCTGCCCGTGCGCCCAGGTCTCCATCAGCCGCGCCGACGCGAAGGAGCGCGCGCTCATGCTCGGCCCGTACCACGGCAGCCGCGCCTTGGGGTCGAGCGCGGCCAGCAGGTCGACGAGCCGCATCGCGATCGGCTCCCAGTGCGCGAGCAGCGCGGCGCCGTCGAGGTGGCCGTACTTCTCGCGGGCGATGGCGCTGATCTCGCGGCCGGTGGCCAGCACCTCGGTCAGCGCCGCGGTGTCGCGCGCGAAGGCTTCGGCGTCGGTCGCGGAGAGGGTCGCCGTCTGGTCGAAGTAGCACAGGTGCGCCACCTCGTCCCAGGGCGTCCAGCCGTAGAAGTCGCTCTTCAGGCGCCACTGCGCGGGCGTCAGGCCGCGGCAGAGGTCGGCGAGTTCGCGGTACTCGGCGCGCAGGTCGGCGGCGGTGTCTTTCATCGTGCTTCCTGATCTTGGATTTCAGTTGACCCCGGTGCTCTCGCATGGCCTGCAGCGCATGAAACAGCAGGGATCGATGCCAGGGATACCGCGAAACCGGCTTTGCCGGGCCGCTGGTATCGCCCCCTCGAGGGGGAAGCGCCGCAGGCGCTTCGGGGGTGGTTCACTTCAAAGACCCAGCTGCCGCGCCGCGAGGTCCTTCATGACCTCCTCCGAGCCGCCGCCGATCATCATCACCTTGACCTCGCGGTAGATGCGCTCGCTCTGCGTGCCGCGCATGAAGCCCATGCCGCCGAGCAGCTGCACCGCCTGGTCGGCGCAGAACTGCATCGCCTGCGTGGCCTGCACCTTGGCCAGGCAGACGCGCGCCACCAGCCGCGCCGGATCGGCCAGCTTGTGCTCGATGCGGTAGGCCAGGTCGTAGACCAGCGTGCGCGATGCATCGATGCGCAAGGTCATGTCCATCAGCTTGTGGCGCACCACCTGGCGCTCGGACAGGGGCATGCCGAAGGAGACGCGCTGGCGCGTCCAGTCGACCGCTTCCTTCAGGCACACCTCGGCGAAACCGCAGGCCAGCGCCGACATGAACAGCCGCTCGGTGTTGAAGTTGTTCATGAAGGTCTTGAAGCCCTTGTTCTCGATCCCGACCAGGTTGGCGACCGGCACCCGGCAGTTGTCGAAGCGCAGGTGCGCGGTGTCCGAGCTCCACCATCCCATCTTCTTGAGCGCGGTGCGCGCAAGCCCCGGCGTGTCGCCGTCGATCAGCAGCACCGAAATGCCGCCCGCGCCCTTGTTCGCCGGATCGGTGCGCACCGCCGTGGTGATGAAGTCGGCCCGCATGCCCGAGGTGATGAAGGTCTTCTCGCCGTTGACCACATAGTGGTCGCCGTCGCGCACCGCGGTGGTCTTGAGCGCCGCCACGTCGGAGCCGCCCGAGGGCTCGGTGACCGCCAGCGCCGCGATCTTCTCGCCGGCCAGCACCGGCGGGATGACACGCTGCTTGAGCGCCTCGCTGCCCGCGTGCAGGATCGGCGGCAGCGCGATGCTGTGCGAGTTCAGCGAGGCCTGCAGCCCGCCCCCGCCGCAGCGTGCGAACTCCTCGGCCACGATCAGCTGGAAGAAGACGTCGGCCGGCGTGCCGCCGTAGGCCTCCGGGTAGCCCAGGCCCTGCACGCCGAGTTCAGCGGCGCGCGCGTACAGCTCGCGCGGGAAGGTCTCGGCCTCGTCCCACTCGGCGACGAAGGGCGTGATCTCGCGCGCGATGAATTCGCGCAGCGTGGCGCGGAACTGTTCGTGTTCGGGCGTGAAATAGAAGGGCAGCGGCGGTGCCTCGAGAAATTCCATGGTGTCTCCTGTCTGCCACGAGGCTAGCGGCGCGGGCCGGTCTGGTCTTGCGCCGACTGGCTGCACGGCGGCCGTGTGCAGCCCGGTCTTGCGTCAGAATCGGGATACAAGCAGACACAACCTCTCTTCGATTCCCGTGATGGCAAGAACCCGCAAATCCCGGCCGACCGCGTTCGCGCCGGCCTCCCGCAAGCCGCCCTCGCCAAGGAGCGCCTCATGACGCTCGACACCGGCTTTGCCGTCGTGCTCGGCGTGGCCGTCGGCGCCCTCGCCGGCATCGTCGGCGGTGCGCTCGCGGCCTGGCGCCAGTCGAAGCTGGCACTGGAGAAATGGTCGCGCTCGCGCGAAGACCAGCATCGCAGCGACACGCGGGAGGCGGTGGCGACCGTGGCCCGCACGCTGGCCTCCACCGCCCATTCGATGGTGTGGGCCACCTTCAAGGTCCTGACCTCGGGCAAGGCCAGCCGCGAGGCGCTCGCTTCCTTCGAAGTCGAGTTCCACGGCGAGGTGGCGACCCTGGTGGGCGCCCAGATGCAGTTGGCGGCGCTCGACCACGCGCTCTATGCCCGGGTCACGCCCTATATCGGCCAGGTGATCGCGCTGGGCGGCAACACCTATGCGGCATTGCGGGCATCGATGGAGAAGGACCTCGACGCCGAGGACCGGCTGCGCAGTTGCAACCAGGAGGCGCTGGACCTGATCCGGGAGGTGCCGACCAAGGTGGCCGGCCTGCTCGCCCCGCCGGAAGCCGCCGTCTAAAGAAAGCGCGCCCGCGGCCGATATCCATGCAGCGGGCAGCCCGGTGCCGGCCCCGCAGGTGTCGCATCCATGCCGACGGCCGATCGGACAACCCGAGACTTTCCTCACACGCCGGCGATGTTTCGGCGCGCGGGAATGCACTTCGGCGCGCTTTTCAGCCACGCTTAAGGATCGACGAAGAGACTGGTTCCGAGGCCAAGGAAAAGTCCCTTGCCCCACCGAAAAGGATCGATCGCCATGAAGCCTTCCGCCGCTGCCCCCAAGCCCCTGACCCCGTCGCAGATCAAGCTCGTGCTCGAGTTGCTCGAGCTGCGGCAGCTGGCACCGAAGGAGACCGCCGCGAAGTTCGATCGGCTGGCCCAGGGCAAGACCTTCTCCGAAGCCCAGCAGGAGGCGATCGAGATCCTCTTCGCGCTCGAGGAAGACGAGATCCCCGACGCCCTCTTCGACTTCGCCGACGACGAGGCACGCGACATCGTGCGCGACGGGCTGGCGCACGAGGCGCGGCTCACGTTCGTGCGGGCCTGACCCAGTTCAAGGCGACGGCTCGTCCTCGCCCGTCGCTCGGTACCAGGTCGGATAGAACAGGGCCACCTGCGGCCCGTCGGTGGCCAATGCGTGGCAGCCATCGAGCTGGAAGGGCTTCTGCGTCTGCGAGACCGCGAGGTCGGCACCTGCCAGCGTCTGCAGCACGCCGGTGCCCATGGTCCGCAGCAGCTCCGACATGTGGGTGCAGCCGCGCACGCCGCCGAACAGGCGCACCGCGGCGCGGTTGAAGCCCGGCCCCACGCGCAGCCCGACCAGCGCCGCATAGTCGGGCGCGATCGCGCCGCAGACCTCGTCGAACGGCGCCGCGTCGGTGGCGGCCACCGCATCGACGATCAACGCCGTGGCATCGACCGTGAGCCGCAGCCACATCGAATGGATCGGCGTCCCGCCGCGGCGCTCGCCGCCCGGAAAACGGAAGTCGTGGGCCCGCACGTCCTCGAGATGGCCTTCGACGTCCCAGAGGCCATCGACACGGCGATGGCCGCGGATCGTGATGGTGCGGGCGTGCACCTCGGTGCGTTCGGCGGAAGAAGGCGGCAATGGCATGGCAGGAGCATCGATGATGCCATCGACGCGCGGGCCGCGTCTTGCGCCCAATGGCTGCGCCTCGACAGCGAGTTGGCGCAAGCCTCGGGCGGGGCGGCTGGCTAAGCTCCCTGCTCCAGCGACACCCCGTCGACACCGAGGAGCGAGACCGCCATGACCACCCCCCCGACCCCGCCAAAAACCGTCCGCATCGGAGGCGCCTCCGGCTTCTGGGGCGACAGCATGGTGGCGGCGCCCCAGCTGGTGAAGCTCGGCCGGCTCGACTACCTGGTGTTCGACTTCCTGGCCGAGACCACGATGTCGATCCTGGCCTCGGCCCGGGCCAAGAAACCCGAGCTGGGCTATGCGACCGACTTCGTCGACATCGCGATGAAATCCGTGCTGGCCGAGGTCAAGCGCCAGGGAATCAAGGTCGTGAGCAATGCCGGTGGCATCAATCCGCACGGCTGCGCCGCCGCGCTGCAGGCGCTGGCCGAGGCCGAGGGTGTGGCGCTGCGGATCGCGGTGGTCGAGGGCGACGACGTCAGCGCGCAGATGCCGCAGCTGCGCGAGGCCGGCACCCGCGACATGTTCACCGGCGAGGCGCTGCCAGAAAAGGTCCTGAGCGCCAACGCCTACCTGGGCGCGCTGCCGATCGCCGCCGCGCTCGCGGTCGGCGCCGACGTCGTCATCACCGGGCGCTGCGTCGACAGCGCGGTCACGCTCGGGCCGCTGATGCACGAGTTCGGCTGGCGTGCTGGCGACTACGACCTGCTGGCCTCGGGCAGCCTCGCGGGCCACATCATCGAATGCGGCTGCCAGGCCACCGGCGGGCTGCACACCGACTGGGAAGACATCCCCGACTGGGCCCACATGGGCTACCCGATCGTCGAATGCCATGCCGACGGCAGCTTCGTCGTCACCAAGCCCGAGGGAACCGGCGGCAAGGTGATCCGCGCCAACGTGGCCGAGCAGCTGCTCTACGAGATCGGCGACCCCGGGGCCTACATGCTGCCCGACGTCAGCTGCGACTTCCGCGATGTCGCGATCGAGCAAGTCGGCGCCGACCGCGTGCGGGTCGGCCCGGCGCGCGGGCGCGCGCCCTCCCCCAGCTACAAGGTCTCGGCCACGCAGCTCGATGGTTTCCGCTGCGCCGGCAGCATGGTCTTCGTCGGCATCGACGCCGAGAAGAAGGCGGTGCGCACCGCCGAGGCGATCATCGAGCGCACCGGCGAGATCCTGCAGCAGATGGGCCTGCCGCCCTTCACCTCGACCCACATCGAGGTGATCGGCTCCGAATGGCTGTACGGCCCGCACGCGCGCACGCGGGAGGTGCGCGAGGTCACGATGCGGGTGATCGCCAACCATCCGCAGAAGGCCGCGCTGGCGATGTTCGCGCGCGAGATCGCGCCATCGGGCACCTCGTGGGCGCCGGGCACCACCAGCCCCGGCGGCGGGCGACCGGCGGTGTCGCCGCTGATCAAGCCCTTCGCCTTCACGCTGGCCAAGGCCGCGCTGCCGGTGGCCTTCGTGCTCGGGGGCGAACGGCAGGCGGTGGCAATTCCCGCCGCCGCCGACGGCGCGGCGGCCTCGCCGGCCACCGAACCGCCGCCCTTCGAGGAGGACGGTGGCGAGCAGGTCGAGGTGCGGCTGATCGAACTCGCCTGGGCCCGCAGCGGCGACAAGGGCAACCTGTCGAACATCGGCCTGGTCGCGCGCCGGCCGGAGTGGCTGCCGCTGCTGTGGTCGCGCGTCACGCCGCAGTTCGTGGGGGACTACTTCGCCCACCTGGTGCACGGCCGGGTCGAGCGCTTCCACCTGCCCGGCATCGCCTCGATGAACCTGCTGCTGCACGAAGCGCTGGACGGCGGCGGCCCGTCGTCGATGCGCATGGACCCGCTGGGCAAGGGCATGGCGCAGATGCTGCTGGATGCGACCGTGCGGGTGCCGCGGCGCGTGGCGGAGGCGGCGCGCGCGAGACGGTGAGCCCGGGACGGCGCGCGGCATCAGACCATCAGGTGGGCCTCCAGCGCTGCGCGACCGAATTCCGATGCCGCCCCTTTCAGCAGGCATTCGCCGTGGTCGATCGCCATCAGGTCGTCGGCCACCGCGAGCAGGAACTCCAGATTCTGCTCGACGATCACGAAGGCGGCGCCTTCGGCCTTGCGGGCCCGCAACAAACCCGCCATGCGCTCGATGTTCTCGGGCTGGACGCCCTCGGTCGGCTCGTCGAGCAGGCTGAGCGCGGCGCGCAGGCCCAGGGTGCGCGTGAAGGACAGCAGCTTGCGCTCGCCGCCGCTCAGCGAGCCGGCGCGCTGCGCCCTCCGCTCGCCCAGGCGCGGGAAGGCCTGCAGGCAGGCCGCGTAGCGCTGCGGGTCGCGGTCGTCGAGGTGCAGCCACAGGTTCTCCTGCACGCTGAGGTCGCCGAACACCACGTCCTCCTGCGGCGCGTAGGCCATGCCGAGCGCCAGCCGCTGGTGCGGCGCCAGCCGCGAAAGGTCATGCCCGTCGAAGGTCAACGTGCCTTCGCGCAGCGGCAGGAAGCCGGCCAGCGCGCGCATCAGCGTGGTCTTGCCGACGCCGTTGCGGCCGAGCACGCCGAGCACCCGGCCGGGGGCCGCGCTGCCGCTCAGGCGGCGCAGCACCATGGTGTCGCCGTAGCCGCACACCAAGGCATCGAAGTTCAACATCCCGCTCATTTGCGCGCCCCCGCATACACCGCCCGCACCGCCGGATCGGCCTGGATCTCGGCCAGCGTGCCCCGGGCCAGCAGCCGGCCCTGGTGCAGCACGTAGACGTCGCCGCCGATCGCGGCCACGGCGCTGATGTCGTGCTCGATCACCAGCGCGGCCGCGCCCAGGCGGTCGATCACGGTCTTGATGGCGTCGATCATGTGGTGGGTCTCGGCCGGCGAAAGGCCGGCGCAGGGCTCGTCGAGCAGCACCAGCCGCGGCTGCGGCAGTACGGTCATGACGAACTCCAGCGCCTGGCGCTGGCCCTGCGAGAGGCTGCCCGCGCGGGTGCCGAGCTGCTCGCGCAGCGCCGGGAACAGGTCGAGCAGTTCGTCGCGCAGCGGGCTGCGCCAGGCGAGCGGCGCCCGCGCCAGCGACGCGGCCGGGCCGAGCCGCCCGGCCCACAGCGCCACGTCCAGGTTCTGGCTCACGCTGAGCTCGGAGAACACCGATGGAATCTGCAGCTTGCGCCCGACGCCGCGCCGCGCCACCCGCCAGGCGGTGGCGCCCGAGATGTCGGTGCCGTCGAGCACGATGCGCCCCGCGCGCAGCGGCAGCCGGCCGGTCATGACGTTGAAGGCCGAGGTCTTGCCGGCGCCGTTCGGGCCGATCACGCAGCGCAGACCGGGGCCGTCGAGCGCCAGCGCCAGGCCATCGAGGATCCGCACGCCACCCTGCGCGGCATGGACCTGCTCGAAGGCCAGGCCGATGCGCCCGGCCGGCGGGCGCCGGTCGGGCGCGTCGGTGGCCGGCACGCCCGGCGCCGCGTCGGGCCCGCGCCGCCACAGCGACCGGCCCAGCCCCGCCAGCCCCTCGGGCAGGAAACGCACCACCCCGATGAAGATCGCACCCACCGCGACCTCCCAGTAGGCGAAATGGTCGCGCAGCTCCGACGAGGCGTAGCCGATGAAGACGGCGCCCAGCAGCGCCCCGAGCGGGCTGGCCTTGCCGCCGACCGCCGCCCAGATCACGAACTCGGTCGACAGCACGAAGCCCATGGTGAGCGGCGTCACGATGCCCTGGTGCAGCGCGAACAGCGCACCCGCGGCGGCGGCCAGCAGCGCCGAGAAGGCGAAGGCGTTGGCCTTGATGCGGTCGGTCGCATAGCCGAAGAGCTGCAGCCGGTCTTCGTTCTGCGCCACCGCGCTCCACAGCATGCCCAGCGGCCGCCGCAGCACCCCGCCCAGCAAGGCGGTGCTGCCGACCGCGCAGGCGGCGACCACCCAGTAGAAGCTGCTGTAGCGCTCGGTGCCGGGCAGCTCGGGAATGTCGGCCATGCCGTTGAAGCCGCCGGTGACCGCGCTCCATTGCTGCGCCGCCAGGAAGCCCAGCATCGTCATCGCCAGCGTGATGAGCGAGAAGAAGGGTCCGCTGCGATGGCTGCGCGCGAACACCAGCCGCGCCGTCAGGTAGGCGACGGCCGCGGGCAGCAGAAGGGCCAGCGGCAGCGCGACATACCAGAGCGGCTGCTGCTGCGCCGCCTTCAGCGTGCCGCCCGCCAGGTAGGCGCCGAGGCCGAAGAACAGCGCATGCCCGAGCGGCAGGAAGCCCAGCCGGCCCCAGCACAGGGCCACGCCCTGGGTCGCGATGCCGTAGATCAGGAACAACGCGATCTGGTAGGCGACGAAGTCGTTGCTGGCGAAGGGCAGCGCCACCAGCGCGGCGCCCAGCCACAGCGCTTCGCTGCCCGGCAGGCGCCAGCGCCGGGCCGGCCGGCGCAGGGGCGCGCAGGGAGGGGGTTCAACGGCGTCCAAGGAGTCCATTCGGCTTCAGCCAGAGAAAGAGAATCGAAAGGATCAGCACCACCGCGTAGCCGCTGGTCTGGCCGGCGAGGCTGCTGACGACCGACTGGCTGCCGCCGATCACGCCGACACCGCCGGCGAAGCCGCCCAGCGTGCCGAGGCCGCCCACCACCAGCACGAAGAAGGCGTCGAGCAGGTAGTCGACGCCGATGCCGGGCTCGATGCGCACCAGCGGCGCCAGCAGCACCCCCGCCGCGCCCGCCAGCACCACCCCGATGACGAAGGTCTGCGAGGCCAGGCGGCGGGTGTCGATGCCCAGCGCCTGGGCCAGCATCGGGTTGCCGGTCATCGCCCGCACGCGCAGGCCCATCACGCTGCGCCGGTACCAGAAGGCCAGGCCGATCATCAGCAGGACCGCGAAGGCGATCAGCGCCAGCCGATAGCCGGGGTACTGCAGGCCGGCCAGCGTGACCGGGGCCGCCAGGCTGCTCTCGACGTTGCGGTAGCCGCGGCCGTAGATCGCCTCGACCAGCTTGCGCAGCACCATCGCCAGGCCCCAGGTCGCCAGCAGGGTGTCGAAGGGCCGGGCATAGAGCGGGCGGATCAGCCAGCGCTCGACCACCCAGCCCAGCAGGCCGCAGACGACGATCGCCAGCGGCATCGCGGTGGCGATCGGCCAGCCCCAGGCCTGCACCGTGACCACCGCATAGGCGCCCAGCATCACGAACTCGCCGTGCGCCATGTTCATGACGCCGAGCAGGCCGAACACCACCGCCAGGCCCAGCGTCGTGAGCGCCAAGGTCGAGAGCTCGTAGGCCAGGTTCAGCGCATGCAGCAGCCAGCTGGTGTCCATCGCAGCGTCACACCTTGCAGGTCTGGCCGGAAGCGATGTGCGGGAAGGTCTTGACGACCCGGAAGCCCTTGTCGTCGACGTCGGCCAGGTAGATGTCCTGCTCGACATGCCGCGCATGCATGGTCACGGCGCCGCGCGGGCCGTTGTAGCTCGCGCCCTCGCTGGCCGGGTCCATCCTGGCGACGTCGAGCGACTTGGCCTTGGCACTGATCGCGTCCAGCATCAGGAAGCCCTCGTACACCGATTCGGCCAGGCCGTTGAGGGCCGGCGCCTGGGCGCCGAACTTCTTGAAGTAGGCCTCCGAGAAGGCCTTGGCCGCCGGGGTCTGGATGTTGGCGAAATAGCCGGCGCTCGAATAGAGGTTGCGCGCGTTCGCGGCGCCGATGCCGGCCAGCGTGTTCTCCTCGATCAGGGTGCCGAGGCGGATCGCCTTGTCGGCCAGGCCAAAGCTCGCGAAGGCCTTGTTGAAGCCGACCGAGGCCCCGCCCACCAGCGACACCAGCACCGCGTCGGCGCCGCTGTCGCGGATCCGGGCCAGGCTCGAATCGAAGTTGTCGACCGTGAACGGCAGGTACTCGTCGCCCACCACCTGGGCGCCGGTCTGGGTGATGTAGCCCTTGGCCGCGGCATTGGTGTTGCGGCCCCAGATGTAGTCGTTGCCGATCATGTACCACTTCTTCGGCTTGCGCTCCGCGGCCAGCCAGGGGATCACGGGCGCCAGCTGCTGGGCCGGCGTCTCGCCGTTGACGTAGGTGCCCTTGGCGCATTCGCCGCCCTCGTACACCGGCGTGTAGAAGTACGGCACCTGGCCCTTGAACAGTCCCACCAGCGCGCCGCGCACCGCGCTGTCGTGCATGCCGATCACCACCTGCGCGCCCGAGCCCTTCCAGAGCTTCAGCGCGGCCTGCGAGGCCTCGGCCGGCGGCAGCCCGGCATCGCCGACCAGCAGGTTGATGCTGCGGCCCAGCAAGCCGCCCTTGGCATTCAGGGTCTGCACCGCGAGCTCGGCGCAGGCCTTGGCCGAAGGGCCGAACAGGCCCGCCGGCCCGCTCAGCGGCAGCATCACGGCCACGTTCAGCGGCGACTGCGCGCGCACGCCCGCGCTGCCCAGGGCAGCGGCAGCCGCGGCGCCATGAAGAAAGGTACGACGGTCCATGGAAACTCCTCTGTGGTGATCGGGGGTGGGGCCTTCAGCGCAGCCAGGGGGCGGAGGGCTCGGCAGGCAGGATGGCCTCGATCGCCGCGGCGATCGCCAGCAGGCGGCGGTCGCTGCCGGCCGGGCCGTCGAGCGCCAGCCCGACCGGCAGGCCCGCCGCCAGCCCGGCCGGCAGCGTGACGCCCGGAATGCCGGCGTTGCTGCCCGGGTCGGTGTTGCGGATGAAGGTCGGAAAGGTCGGGCAGCGTTGGCCGTTGAACAGCACCGTCTCGTCGTCGCCCACCGGCGCCGCGGTCAGGGGCGTGGTCGGCAGCAGCAGCGCCTGCACGCCCGAGGCGGCGAAGACGTCGGCATAGAGCGCCTGCAGCTTGGCGCGCGCTTGCAGGGCCTCCCGGTAGGCGGCCTCGGGCACCGCGCCGCCGGCCAGCAGCGGCCGCGCAATGGCCGCGACGTCGGGGCTGCCGATGCCGTCGACCAGCTGCTGGAGGTCGACGCCGCGGCCGGCCTCGCGCAGGTAGCGGCCCATGTCGCGCACGAATTCGAACAGCGCGATCGGGAATCCGGCCGCCCCGTTGAGCTCGGTCAACCCCGGCAGCGCCACCTCGACGATCTGCGCGCCGGCCGCGCGCAGGCGTTCGACGGCGGCGTACGCCACGGCCTGCACGCCAGGCTCCAGCGTCTCCCAGAACGGCGCGCGCGGCAGCCCCAGCCGCAGGCCCGCGAGCGCCACCGGCCCCAGCGGCTCGCCGCCACCGGCCAGCACGCCGTCGAGCAGCGCGCAATCGGCGACGCTGCGGGCGATCGGGCCGGCGGTGTCGCGGGTGGTGGAGATCGGGGCGATGCCCTGCCCCGGCACGCGCCCCACCGTCGGCCGCAGGCCGACCACGCCGCACAGGGCGGCCGGCACGCGCACCGATCCGCCGGTGTCGGTGCCGATCGCGGCCGGCACCAGCCCGGCGGCCACCACCACCCCCGAGCCGCCGCTGCTGCCGCCGGGGATCCGCGACGGGTCCCAGGGATTGCGCGCCGCCCCGGTCACGCAGTTGTTGGTCGTGATGCCGAAAGCCAGCTCGTGCATGCTGGTCTTGCCGGACACCAGTGCACCGGCGGCGCGCAGGCGGCGCACCACTTCGGCGTCGCCGGCCGGATGCAGGCCGTGCAGGGCGCCGGTGCCGGCGCCGCTGGGCAGCCCGACGGCGTCGATGTTGTCCTTGAGCGCCACCGGCACGCCGAGCAGCGGAAGGTCTTCGCCCGCCGCGATGCGGGCATCGGCCGCCCGCGCCTGGGCCCGCAGCGCCTCGGCGTCGAAGGCGACGTAGCCGCCCAGCGCGGCATGGGCTTCGGTGCGGGCGATCAGGGCGTCGGCGACCGCCACGCTGGTGACGGCGCCCGCCTGGAGTTGGCGCCGCAGTTCGGCGACACCGAGTTGTGTGAGCTTCATGGCCTGTTCCTTGGTCGTGTCAGCGAATGCTAGGAAGCGGGGGCGGCCCGCACACCTATCACGATTGATAGGGGCCCTACGGGTCGGCACCGATATACCGGCCGGCGTACGGCGGGCTAGCATGGCCTTCCGCCCCCTTTGCACGGTCTTTGCTTTACCCACGCCATGTATCTCGCCACGGCACAGACCCGCGCGCTCGGTGACGTCATGCGTCTGCTGGCCGAGGCCACCGACCCCGATGCCCTGCGCGGCGACCTCGCGCTGCCCATGCTCGACCTGCTGCGGGCCGACACCTACGTCTCCTTCACCTGGGACCGGATCGCCCAGCGCTTCGACCGCGTGAAGGCGCTCAACATGTCGATCGAGAACCTGCGCAGCTGGGACGAGTACTACCGCTTCGTCGATCCGCTCACCTTCCCGATGATGGAGCGGCGCCACCCCACGCTCGCGACCCAGATCCTGTGCCAGAGCGACCTCGCGCGGACCGAGTTCTTCAACGACTTCCTGGCCCGCGACCACATGCACTGGGGCGTCAACGTCTACGTCTTCGCGCATGGCGAATGCACCGGCGACATGCGGATCTGGCGGCGCCGCGAGCGCGGCAACTTCGACAACAACGAGATCGAGGCGCTGCGCCTGGTCGAGCCCGCCTTCGCGGCCGCGCTGGCGCGCTTCCAGTGGGAGGCCGACCCGATGCTGTCGCCGCAGGCCCGCGAAAGCGTCACCGAGCTGCTGCAGCGGCGCTCGGCCCTGAGCCAGCGCGAAGCCGAAGCCGCCGCGCTGGTGCTCTCGGGCTGCCCCGACAAGCTGATCGCCAAGCGCATGGCGGTCGGGCTGCCGACCGTGCGCTTCCATCTTGCGAACGCCTTCCGCAAGCTGCGGGTCGAGAACCGGACCCAGCTCGCGGCCAGGGCCCAGGCACTGGTCAACGACCCGCTCGCGGCTTCGAACTGATTCCGCGGCCGGTCGGCTAGCGCTCGCTCTTGTCGGCCTTCGCGGCCCGCCCGTCCCAGGCGAACGAGACGCCGACCAGCAGCGCCACCCAGACCACGCCCGAGAACAGCGCGCCGCCCCAGTGCGTGCCGCTGCTGCAGTCGAGTTCGAAGTAGCGCCCCAGGGCGCTGTTGCCGTCGGGAATCAGCAGCACCAGCTTGGCGGGCAGGAAGTAGATGAATTCAAGCCACGCCATCGCGGTCGACAGCATGGACCCGCCGGCCGACCCCATCTCCGTCGCCGCCTCGAGCCGCTTGCACTGGTCAATGAATATCGCCACCTGCAGCCTCCGCGCCGACCGTGGCGCAGTCGGATTCTGACCTGAACGCCACTGTCGCCAACGTGATAGCGGCCGCGGGTAACTCCGCAGCGCCGTGCCGGCGCGCGCCCCTACGCTGCGACCGCCGGTGATGCCGCTCGGTCCAGGCCGAAGACGTTGCCGGCGTTCGCGTCCCCCGTGTTTGCCAACAAATCAACCAAGAAATCCCGGAGACAAATCCCCATGCAACCCAGTCGTGTCCAGTTCCTGGCCTTGGCCACCACCTTGAGCCTCGCCGCTTGCGGCGGTGGCGGCAGCAGCTCCGTCCCGTTCATTGCGGCCGCGCCCGCGCCGGCCCCCGCGGCCGCGGCGGCGGCGCCTGCCGCTGCACCCGCCCCGGCGCCCGCGCCGGTGGCAGAAGAAAAGCGCGAGCAGGACAACCGCAACAGCTTCGTGCCCGCGGACCCGAGCGCGACCACCTTCGCGGCGATGGCGGCCGACCCTGCCGACACGGTCGACAACAGCACCACCAGCCGCTGGGCCGGCGTGCTGGGCGGCGCGGCCTACCGCGTGGAGGTGCCGGCCAACTGGAACGGCAAGCTCGTCATGTACGCCCACGGCTACGCCGGCACCGGCAATGCGCTGGGCGTCGGCAATCCGTCGATCCGCCGCTACCTGATCCAGAACGGCTACGCCTGGGCGGCCTCGAGCTACAGCAAGAACTACTACGACGTGCGGGTCGGCGTCGAGGACACCAATGCACTGGCGCTGGAGTTCAACAAGATCGCCGCCGCGGCCGGCCGCACGCTGGCGGCGCCCGGCAAGATCTACATCACGGGCCATTCGATGGGCGGCCACATCACGGCCGCGGCGATCGAGGACGAGGCCTACGCCACCGCCAACCACAAGGTCAAGTACAACGGCGCGGTGCCGATGTGCGGTGTGGTCGGCGACACCGAGCTGTTCGACTACTTCGCCGCGGCGCAGGTCACGGCGCAGGCACTGGCCGGGGTGCCGAAGTACCCGTTCATCAACTGGTCGGACATCTCGGCGCAGGTGACGGGAGCGCTGTTCACCAGCATGAGCACGCCGGTAGCCGTGACGCCGACCGGCGATAAATACGCCAAGGTGATCCAGAACCTCACCGGCGGCCCGCGCCCGATCTTCAACCTCGGCCTCGCCTACGGCGGCTCGTTCTCGGCCGTGTGGGGCGTGTTCGGCGGCGACGGCACGATCACCGGCATCCTCAACAAGAGCGTGATCGACACCAACCGCTTCACCTACACCGTCGACGGCGATGCGACGACGTCGAACCAGATCAACGCCTCGGCGCTCAAGCTCACGGCCGTGGCCGACGCCAATCGGCTGCGCACCGACGGCCTGCGCTGGATTCCCAAGGCCAACGGCGAGTTCAAGATCCCGGTCGTGACGCTGCACACGCTGGGCGACCTGTACGTGCCTTTCAGCATGGAGCAGATCTACCAGAAGCGCGTGGCCGCCAAGGGCAACGGCAACTGGCTGGTGCAGCGCGCCATCCGCGGCGCCACCCACTGCGACTTCACGGTCGCCGAGCAGGTGGCCGCCTTCGACGCCATGATCAAGTGGGAAGGCGGCGGTCCGAAGCCCGCAGGCGACGACGTCGTGACGCCGGGAGTTGTGTCCGACGCGAACTACGGCTGCACCTTTACCAACAACACCATCACCGCCGACGACGGCGGCCCGACGTCGAGCACCGCCAAGCTGCGTGCCCTCATCGGCAGCAGCGGCGGCGCCTGCCCGTCCTGAGCGGCCGAGCGGCGCGGCCGGGGCGGGGCCGCGCCGCCCATCAGTCGTGCAGCAGCTCCTGCATGAGGGCACGCACGATCGCCAGCCCCGGCGCCTGCGTGCGCCGGCGCAGCGTGACCAGCCCGAAGCGCGCGCTGCGTTCCATCGGTGGCTGCATCCTCAGCTCGACCAGGTCGGGCGCCGCCGCCCGGATCGCCAGCAGCACCGTATCGGTCTGGCGCGCCACCTCGACCAGGCTGGCGACTTCCTCGCACTGCAAGGTCACGCACTGCCCCGGATGCGCCTCGGGCCCATAGGTCTCGATCAGGCTGCGCGCCACCTCGTCGCTCAGCGGCGTCGAGGCGATCGGATAGCGCTGCACCGCGTCGAAGCTCACGCCCTGGCGCTTGCGCGCCAGCGGATGGCCGCGCCGGCACATGAAGACGC
The DNA here is from genome assembly GCF_030316845.1 of Variovorax davisae. Lineage (GTDB taxonomy): Bacteria > Pseudomonadota > Gammaproteobacteria > Burkholderiales > Burkholderiaceae_C > Variovorax > Variovorax davisae. The sequence goes on along the minus strand of NZ_JASZYS010000001.1, from coordinate 54,663 downwards.
CGCGCATCTCGCGCAGCATGCTCACCTCGAGGTCGACCCCCGGCGCCAGCGAGCGCGCATCGAGCACCAGGGCGTCGAGCGTGCGGGCGCGCAGGGCCTGCGCCAGCAGCTCGGTGCCGCCGCGTGCCACCACCACCCGCACCTTCGGGTGGTGGGTCGCCATGTGCATCAGCAGCGGCGTCATCAGCATGGCGCCCGGCCCCGAGCCCATGCCGATGCGGATCGCACCGCCCTGCCCTTCGCGCATCTGCCGACCGCTGTCGCGCAGCTCGCCGGCCTCGGACACCAGCTGGCGGGCGCGCAGCACCACGTCGCGGCCGAAAGGCGTGAGCTCGCTGCGATGCCCGATGCGGTCGAACAGCGGCATGCCGAGTTCGTCCTCGAGCGCGCGGATGCTGCGGCTGAAGGCCGGCTGGGTGATGCACATCGCCTGCGCGGACTTGCTGAACGAGCCGCTCTCGGCCAGCGCGAGCAGGTGCCGGAGCTGGACCAGCGTCATCGGGCGGCTCCGCGGGATGCATGCATTGAAGTAATCATTTGGCGGACAACAATGCATTGGATGTTCTCACGCGCCGCTCCTACGATGCAAGCGCGTCCCCGCCCAGAGGGACGGCCCCACAGCCCATCGTCATCAGGAACCCCATGAAGACCTTCTTCCAACGTTCGATCGCCGGCCTGCTGCTGCTGGCCGCAGGCGCCGCGTTCTCCCAGAGCTACCCGACCAAGCCGGTCAGCCTGATGGTGCCGTACCCCGCGGGCGGGCCTTCGGATGCCGCCGCCCGGATCTTCACCGCGCCGCTGGGCAAGGAGTTGGGCCAGCAGGTGATCGTCGACAACCTCGGCGGCGTGTCCGGCGCGCTGGCCGCGCAGAAGGTGCTGGCGGCGCCGGCCGACGGCTACTACCTGTTCCAGGGCTCGCCCAACGAGGTCATCCTCGCGCCGCTGGCCAACGCCGCGGTCAAGCTCAAGGCCGAGGACTTCCGGTTGGTCCATCCGGTGACCGACGCCGTGATGGTGGTGGTCGCCCGCAAGGACCTGCCGGCCAACAACATCGACGAGCTGATCGCGCTGGCGCGCAAGTCCGCCGACAAGCCGCTGACCTACGGCAGCGTGGGCATCGGCTCGCTCTACCACCTGATCCTGGAGGACGTCCAGAAGCGCACCGGCATCCAGCTGATCCATGCACCCTACAAGGGCAACGCGCCGCTCTTGACCGACATCGGCGGCGGCCAGGTCGACTTCGCGGTGCTGGTCTACAGCGCCGGCATGGGCGCGATGGCCGACCAGGGCCGCCTCAAGGTGATCGGCCAGCTCGGCGCCCAGCGCTCCGAACTGCTGAAGAACGTGCCCACGGTCAGCGAAGGCAAGGAGCTGAAGGACTTCGCGTTCCAGATCTGGAGCGGCTTCATGGTGCCGAAGAACACGCCCGAAGACGTGGTGCAGCGCCTGCACAAGGCCATCCAGGCGACCCTGAAGGACCCCGGCGTGCGGGCGCAACTGGCGGCCCAGACGCAGCTGGCCTCGCCGCCGGTGTCGCTGGCCGAGGCGGCCAGGTTCTACGAGGCCGAGACGGCGCGCTACCGCGCCATCGCCAAGTCGATCAACCTGCAACCGCAATGAGGCCCCGATGAGCGCACTCCTCGATCACATGCACAGCCAGTCGGATGAATTCATCGGGCTTCGGCGCGACATCCACCACCACCCCGAGCTCGCCTTCGACGAGCACCGCACCTCGGCCCTGGTGGCCGAGAAACTGCAGGCCTGGGGCTACGAGGTCGAGCGCGGGCTCGGCGGCACCGGCGTCGTCGGCCGGCTGGTGCGCGGCGACGGACAGCGCCGCCTCGGCCTGCGCGCCGACATGGACGCCCTGCCGATCGACGAGGCCACCGGCCTCGGCTATGCCAGCTGCAACGCCGGCGTGATGCATGCGTGCGGCCACGACGGCCACACCGCGATGCTGCTGGCGGCGGCGCACCATCTGTCCGAACGGGGCCGTTTCTCGGGCACGCTGAACCTGATCTTCCAGCCGGCCGAGGAAGGCGGCGGCGGCGCGGTCAAGATGATGGAAGACGGCCTGTTCGACAAATACCCGTGCGACGCCATCTTCGCGATGCACAACATGCCGGGCATGCCGCAGGGCCGCCTGGTGCTGCGCGAAGGCCCGACGATGGCCTCGTCCGACTACGCCACCGTCACCCTCACGGGCGTCGGCGGCCACGGCGCCATGCCGCACCGCGCGGCCGACCCGGTGGTCGCCGCGGCCAGCATCGTGATGGCGCTGCAGACGGTGGTGTCGCGCAACGTCGATCCGCTGCAGATGGCGGTGGTCACGGTGGGCGCCCTCCATGCCGGCAAGGCCAACAACGTGATCCCGCAGCAGGCCACGCTGGAGATCAGCATCCGCGCGCTCGACCGCGAGGTGCGCGCCACGCTCGAGCGGCGCGTCAAGGCGCTGATCGCCGCGCAGGCCGAGAGCTTCGGCATCCAGGCGCAGGTGGACTGGCGGCCGGGCTATGCGGTGCTGGTCAACACGCCCGAGGAGACCGCCTTCGCGCGCGAAGTGGCGCTGGAGCTGGTCGGCGCCGACCAGGTCACGCTGCAGGGACCGGCGCTGCCGGGCAGCGAGGACTTCGCCTTCATGCTCGAGAAGCTGCCTGGCAGCTACCTGTTCATCGGCAACGGCGACGGCGACAGTGCCGGCGCCTGCATGGTGCACAACCCGGGCTACGACTTCAACGACGACAACGTGGCGATCGGCTCGGCCTACTGGGCGCTCCTGACCGAGCGCTTCCTGGCGGCCTGACCGAAGGCCCCTCGGTACAATGGCGGCCCTTCCAGGTCCGTCCATGCCGACTATTCCGCACGCCCCCCGCCGCCGCCATGCCCCGCATGGCGCGGCGCTGCGCGCGTGCGCGGCCTGCGGCTCGACCGCCCTGCTTTCCCACGCCGTGCGGGGAAAGCGGGAAGAAGCCATTTCCTGATCTCCCCGGCACGGCTCTGCACTTCATCCGCCGCGAAGGGCTTCGCGGCGCTTCAACCTGCACGCCTGGGATCACCATGGAACTCACCAAGAATTTCGTCAAGGCCAAGCGCCCCTGCGCCGACGGCTACCGCTGGTTCATCCGCCACGGACAAGACAACTGCGACTACCAACACCTGCTCGACGCGCTGGTCGCCGACGGCCGCGTCGACGACGCCTGCTGGCTGCTGACGCAGTTCGGGCCGACCGACGCGCTGCTCGCGCTCGACGCGCTCGAGGCCGACGCGATCGTCTTCGCGGGCTCCCTGCAGGTGCGTGCCGGCATCGACATCGCCGGCGTGCTGCGCGCCGGGCGGACGATCCGCGCCGGTGGCGGCATCCGCGCCGGCGGCACCATCGTCGCCGGCGAGGACATCGAATCGGCCGCAGGCGTCTTCGGCGGCGCCATGCTGGATGCCGGCGGCCACCTCAAGGCCGCCTGGGGCATCGAGGCCGAAGGCGCGATCCGCTGCGGCGGCAACCTGCGCGCGGGCTGGGACCTGCGCGGGGCCGCTTCGATCGAGATCGCGGGCGGTGCGGCGATCGGGCAGGACCTGGTCGCCCAGGGCGCCGTGGGCTGCGGCAAGGGCCTGCGCGCCGGCGGCGCCATCGACGTCCGCGACACGGTGCGCGCCGGCCATGGCATCGAGGCCGGCGCCTCGATCGACTGCGGCCGGCACCTGGAGGCCGGCTGGGGCATCCGCTCGCGCGGCGCGATCCTCGCGGCGGGCGCGATCAAGGCCGGCGAGAGCCTGCACGCCGAGGAAGAGATCCGCGCCGGCGCCGGCTACGGGATCTTCGCCGGGCTGGACGTGCGGGTCGACGCCTGGGAGGCAAGCGCCAAGGTGTTCGCCGGGCGCCGGCCCGAGGGCTTGATGAGCGGGTGGTGGGAGGGGGCGGCGGCTACTTCGTCACATCCACATCGCGCGACTCGGGCAGCATCCACATCGCCACCACGCTGACCGCGCACATCGCGGCCACGTAGTAGGCCGGGGCCATCGGATTGTGCGTCACGGCGATCAGCCACGTGACGACGAACTGGGTGGTGCCGCCGAACACCGAGGTGCCGATCGCGTAGACCAGCGACAGGCCCGTGCTGCGCACGGCGATGGGCAGGAGTTCCGGCACGGTCACCAGCCCCGCGGCGCCGAACATCGCCGTCAGCGCGGCCAGGATCGCCGACACCATCAGCAGCGTGGTGGCGCCGGGTGCTCCCGACAGCCACATGAACAGCGGAACGACAGCCAGCATCAGCGCGATGCGGGGCAGCTGGTTGGTGACCTTTCTGCCGTAGCGATCGCACAGGAGACCCCCGACCAGGGCGAAGGCGAAGGTCATGACGCCGCCCATCAGCACGCTGCCCTGTGCCAGCGCCGGCGGCAGCTTCAGCACCTGGACCGCGTAGCTGACCATGTAGTTGCCGACCTGCGACGCCACCGCCGTCGCTGCCGTGAGCAGCACGCCCAGCACCAGCACGCGGCGGTGCTTGCTGAACACCGAGCCGACGATCTGGGCGCCGGTGCGATCGCCGCTGCCTTCGTGGGTTTCGGGCAGGCCGCGGCGGATATAGAGCGCGATGGGAACGAGCACCAGGCTGAACAGGAACGGCACGCGCCATCCCCACGACGACAGTTGCTCCTGCGTGAGCACCAGCGACAGCGCCACGCCGAACGCCCCGCCCACCGCGACGGCGAGCCCCTGGCTGGCGATCTGCCAGCTCGAATAGAAGCCGCGCCGTCCGGGCGGCGCCGCTTCCAGCAGCAGCGCGGTGGCCGGCCCGACCTCGCCGCCGAGCGCCAGGCCCTGCAGCAGGCGGCAGAACACGACGATCACCGGTGCGGCGATGCCGATGCTCGCGTAGCTGGGCGTCGCGGCCAGGCCCAGCGTGCCGACGGTGATCAGCGCCACCGTCAGGATCATGGCCGGCTTGCGCCCGGCCCGGTCGGCGAAGGCGCCGATCAGCACGCCGCCGAGCGGCCGCGTGAAGAACCCGACCCCGAAGGTGGCCACCGCCACCAGCAGGCTGCCGAACTCCCCGCTGACCGGGAAGAAGGTGCGGCCGATGTAGACGGCGAAGTAGGCGTAGATGACGAAATCGTAGAACTCGAGGGCGTTGCCCGCGACGGCGGCGGCGACGGCCTTGCGGCTGATGGCGGTCTTGGCGACGGGGTGCGCGCTGCGCGCAGCCGTGACGGCCTGGGGCAGGCCGGCGGGATTCAGGGTGGACGCGTTCATGGGGTGTTCCGTGGTTCGTTCGGGGTCGGGATCGAGAACGGACGCGCGTCAGGCCAGCATGGCCTGGGACGCGTCTTCCTGCAAGCCTTCGAGCGCGCGCAGGCAGGCTTGCGAAGCCTGTTGCCATACGGCGAGCTTCCAGTCGGCGGCGTCGGGATAGAACGCATCCTTGAGCGCCTGCCTGATGGCGGCGGCCCGCGCCGGGTCGGTGTCGCCGTGCCGGTGCAGCCAGTGCTCGGCACGCAAGGCGCCGGTGACCCGCTCGCTCGGCCAGGTGCCGTACTCCAGGCAGATGCCCAGATGCTGCGCGCCGCGGCACTCTTCGGTGATCGCGGTCTGGATCGGTCCGGTGAGCGGGATGCTGGTCGAGGTGCCGCTGGTGACCGAGGTCAGTTCGCCCCACCACCGCTCGGCCCGCGCCAGCACGGCGGGGTCTTCGTCGAAACTCGCGAAGATGCGCTCGCCGACGCCATACGCCCCGAGCCCGGTGTGGACGTCGATCGAGGCCAGTTGGCGCACCTTCGGCGCATGTCGCTGGAGGATGCGGCGGAAGATGACGTTGCTCCAGGTCGGCCGATGGCCCCCGAAGAACATGCCATCGGCGAAGCCGTGCTGGCCCAGGCTCATGGCCCGTTGCAGGCCGCGCGCGCCGTGCCGGTCGCGGTAGGCCGCGAGCGCGGCTTCGACCTCGGCCTGCGGCGGCCACACGGCCGGCAGCAGGAGTTCGTGGATCTCCGCATAGCCGGGATTGACCGGCAAGGGCTTGTCGAAGTCGACGAAGTTCCGGTTGAGGTCGACGTTCTCCTGCGTGACCCGACGCAGATGCGAGAAGCCGAAGGGATTGACCGCGTGAACGTGCAGCACGGCCGTGTCGCGCAAGGCATCGGCGCCCTCGCGGGCGCGCAGCAGCATCCCGGTCTGGACGGCCGATCCGCAGAAGCCCTCGACGCCATGGACGCCGCTGATCACTAGCAGCATCCTCGATGCATCGGCTGGGCCGTCCAGGACGACGTCCGTGGCCAGCGTTTCGCCGTCGGCGCCGGCGAGCGCCAGTTCATGGGATTCGACCGCCAGGCCGCGCCGCGCCGCGGCGCTCAGGAATTTCTGCCGCGCTTCGGCATAGCTGTGGCTGAAGAGCCCGTCGATCCAGGCATTGTTTTCCTTTTCCATATGTCTCCGTCGGTTCGTTGTGGGTCAGAGGGATGGGGCGAGGCGCTGCCGCTGGCGCAGCCGGCAGGCGTCGCCGAAGGCCTCGAAGATGGCGCGCGCGAACGCGCTGTCGCCGGTGCGCATCTCGGGATGCCACTGCACGGCCAGCGTGAACTGGGCGGCCTCCGCGATGGAGAAGGCTTCGACCAGTCCGTCGGGCGCGCGGGCCTCGACCCTCAGGCCGGCGCCCAGGCGGTCGATGCCCTGGTGGTGCAGCGAATTCACCCGGGTCCGGGTACGGCCGGCCAATCGGGCCAGCAGGCCGCCTTCGACCAGGGCCAGGTCGTGGCTGTCGTCGTACCAGCGCTCGATCGGGCGCTCGTGATCGCCTTCGCGGTGGTCGAGCCGGCCGGCCTGCTCGTGCACGGCGGGCTCCAGCGTCCCGCCCCAGGCGACATTGATCTCCTGGAAGCCGCGGCACACGGCCAGCACGGGCACGCCGGCCGCGACCAGCGCGGGCAGCAGCGGCAGGATGGCGGCGTCACGGTCATGGTCGAGCAGCATCTCGCGGTGCGGCAGCGGCTGGCCGTAGCGCGCCGGCGCCACGTTGGAAGGGCTGCCGGTGAGGACGATGCCGTCGATCGACGCCGCCAGCGTGGCGGCCAGCTGCCCGCCCGCCACGGCGGGCAGCACCAGCGGCAGCGCGCCCGAGACTTCGCCCACGGCGTGAACGTAGCCGTGCAGGGCGGCATGCGCCGGATGGCCGTGGCGCTCGATGCGGTCGGACGAGATGACGACGACGGGTCGCAGGCTGGCGGACGGGTGCGGGAGGTTTTTCATGGCGAATGAGGGCTGCGGAAGGCAGTCTAGGAATTCGCCCGGCTTGCGTAAATTGCATAATATTCAGCATCAACTTGCAGGATCTGCAAGCCAAGGCTGAAATGAACATCCGGCAACTGAGGCATTTCCTGGCCGTCATCGACCTCGGCTCGCTGAGCGCCGCCGCCGAGGCGGTGCACCTGAGCCAGCCTGCGCTGTCGCGCAGCCTGCGCGCGCTCGAGAACGTCCTGCGGGTGCCCCTGTTCGACCGCCAGGACCGGCGCCTGCGCCCGACGCCCTATGCCCTCGCCTACGTGGAGCGTGCGCGGCGCATCGTGTTCGACGACAACGAGGGGGCGCGCGCCCTGGCGCTGATGCGCGAAGGCGAACTCGGCTCGCTGGCGCTCGGCATGGGCTCGTCGATCGCCAAGTTCCTGCTCGCGCCGCTGATGCTGGAGATGCTGGCCAAGGCGCCGGGGCTGCGCGTCAGCGCCATGGTGCAGAGCACCGACGTGCTGCACGAGGCCTTGCGCAAGGAGCAGCTCGATTTCTTCATCGGCGACGTCCGCATCGCCGGGCGCGAGCGCGACATGGTGATCGAGCCGATCTACCCGTGCACCTTCGGCTGGTTCGCGCGCGCGGCGCATCCGCTGGCGGCCAGGCGCAAGGTCACGATGGCCGAGCTCGCGGCCTATCCGCTCGTTGCCGCGGGCTATGCCGACCAGTCGGTCGAGCGCCGGATCGCCGACCTGTACGGCCTCGGCATGCCGATCGGCCACCACTTCGCCCTCAGCACCAGCGATCTCGGCACCGTCCATGCGCTGCTGGCATCCAGCGACGCCGTCACGCCCTCGACCGCCATTGCAGTGCTCGATCCGCTGAGGGCCGGCGTCGTGGTGCCGATCGACGTGACGCCGCGACTCGACCTGGACCTGACGCTCGGGATCGTCCATCGCGCCGGCCGCACGCTGGTGCCTGCCGCCGCGCGGGCCTTCGACTTCATCCGGGCCAGCTTCGCGAATGCGGCCGGCGAACTGGCGCGGCTGGAGGCCAGGCCAGGCCGCATGCTGAAGAATGCTCGCTCCGCACCAACTCGCTGAAGCGCGCCCCATGCCCGCCACCCGCACCCCCACCCTGCTCATCGCCACGCTCGCGCTCATCGCCCTGCTCGTCCTCTCGGGCCTGCACCCGCACGATCGTGCGACCTGGTGGATGGAAGTGGCGCCGGTGCTGATCGCGCTGCCGCTGCTGTGGGCCACCCGCGGCCGCTTCCCGCTCACGCCGCTGGTGTACGCGCTGATCTTCGTGCACTGCTGCGTGCTGATGCTCGGCGGCGCCTACAGCTATGCGCGCGTTCCGCTGGGCTTCTGGCTGCAGGACCTGATGCAGCTGGGCCGCAATCCCTACGACAAGATCGGCCACTTCATGCAGGGCTTCGTGCCGGCGCTGATCGCGCGCGAGATCCTGATCCGCGGCCGCCACGTGCAGGGCCGCAGGATGCTCGCCTTCGTGGTGGTCTGCATCGCGATGGCGATCAGCGCCGCCTACGAGCTGATCGAGTGGGCCGCCGCCCTGGCCATGGGACAGGGCGCGGACGAATTCCTCGGCACCCAGGGCGACCCCTGGGACACGCAGTCGGACATGTTCATGGCGCTGGTCGGCGCCCTGGCGGCGCTGCTGCTCACCGGGCTGCACGACCGCCAGATCGCCGCGCTGACAGCCCGTGCGAGCCGCGGCCTCAGTCCATCAAGCTGAGCTGCAGGTAGCCATTGGTGCCATGCGAGGGATCGTTGGCGCCGATGATGGCGAAGATGTTGGCGCCCTGCATGGCGAAGTAGGTCGCGCCGGTGGTCGTGTTGGGCAGCTGGCGCATGCCGTTCGGTCGGCCGGTGCCCATCGGTTGGAAGGTGTTGAAGGTCTGCACCGCGCTGCCATCGGTCGCCACGCCATTGCGGGTCGACGTGTTGTCGGCCGCGACCTGCACGCGGCCCCACGAGCCTGGCGTGGCAGAACCGTAGCCGGTGCCGGCAGGCCAGGCCGTGCTCTCGGGCACGCCGATCCGGAACACGGCGGTGCGCGGGTCGCTCGCCGACTTGCCCGCGATCAGGAAGATCTTCTGGCTGCCGATGCGCGCGAGTGCGATGTTGGCGGTGTTCGACGGCGAAGCCGCCTCCGCCATGGTCCACAGGCCGCTCGCGCTGCCCGGGGAAATCAGCCAGGTCTGCTGGTCGGCCGGCTGGCAGAGCTCGATCCGGGAGATGCTGATGTCGTTGCAGCGCACCAGCTTCGTTCCGCCTGCCGAGATCTCGAACTGCGAGATGTTGGAGGTCTGGGTGGTCGGGCCGACGTCGATGCCGAAGCGGTTGTAGACGCCGTCCAGCGCCGCCTGCTGCGTTTCGAGTGCCCGCGAGGCCACGAAGGGCTGGATCGCGTAGGCCTCGTTCGCCGCTTGGGTCACGGCGAAGGGAAATGCGCCGATCACGGTGTCCTGGTTGAGGTGGAAGCGCGCGGTGTTCGCCACGGTGGTGATCCGTGTGGACTGGAACACGTAAGTCCCCGACTCGGCGGCATCCGCGGCGAAGCTCCCGCCGACCACGGCGTTGTTGCCGTCGGTCCAGGTGTAGGCGCCGGTGTCGAAGTTGAGCGCGAGCGTTTGCCGCGTGCCGTTGGTGGCGAAGGCCTTGTAGCTTCCGTTGCGGGCGTCGCCGCCCGAGACGGCGAACTGCAGCGACCTGGTGCTGGCCGCATCGGCAGCCGCCGAGGCGGTCACCGTGTAGGTGGCCGCCGTGGAGGTCTCGTTGACCAGCTGCGCGCTCCATTGGGAGGGCGTGCTGGCCAGGGCGTTGGTGGTGATGCCGGCCGGCGCACTGCTGCCGCTCCAGGAGACGCTCTGGCTGGGCGTGATCTCCACCTTGTCGCCGGGCTTCACGGCGTACGAGTCGGCGCCCTGCGCCGTCGCGGCCTGCCCGTTGATTTTCACCGACGCGGTCAAGGCCGGTTTGGCGGCGATGCCCGCCAGGCCGCCGCCGCCCCCTCCACCGCCGCCACACGATGCCAAAGCCACCGCCGCCAGGATGCCAGCGGCAAGGTTCCACTGTCTCATTCGCTTGTCTCCATCAGTCTGTGTGTTGTTGTGTTGCGCCGAAACGCAACATACTGTAACAAACTTGATGGCCGGAGGCAGGTGGCTTCTCGCACCCCACGGTCGGCAACGGCGCCGATCAGAAGCTGTGGCGCAACCCCAGGTCGTAGCCGTTCGAGCTGCGGTCGGGCGCCGTGATCGCGCCGTTCAGGCCGACCGCCGAGCCGCCGCTGTTGCTCAGGTGCGAGTAGGTCGCATAGGCCACCGAGCGCTTCGAGAAACTGTAGACATAGCCCAGCGACAACTTGCGCGCCGCCGGGTCGCCCAGGGCGTCGGTGCCGTAGCGCGACCAGGCGAACTTGATCTGGTCGAAGCCGACCGGCACGATCACGCCGACCGCATAGCCGGTCGCGGTGACCGGCTGCACGCTTTCGACCTTGTCGCGGTAGTAGCCGGCCGAGACCTCGACGATCCGGAAGTCGTAGCTGGCGCCAACATTGGTCGATCGGATGTCGCCGTTGGTCGCGGTCTGCTGGTAGTCGGTGCGGGCCATCGCGACCGCGATCCCGAAGGGGCCCGAGCGCCAGCCCACGCGGCCGCTGAAGCCGGTGCCGTCGTCCGAGGTCGGCGTGTCCTTCAGGTTCTCGCCCATGAAGTACTGCACTTCGCCGAAGAAGCCGCCCAGGCCCGGCGGCAGGAAGTAGCCGACGATGTTCGAGGCCCGGGTGGAGGTCGGCCCGCCGATCGAGCCGGCCTGCGGCTGGATCGTGCCGACGCCGTTGTTGTCGAAGGGATCGACGTCGGTGCGGTTGCGGTAGTGCGCCGTGAAGTCGCGGCCCAGCCGCACCTCGCCCCAGAGATCGATCAGGCTGACCGTGGCGCGCCGGTTGAAGCTCATGGCGTCGGCCGTGGTGGCACCGCCCGCCTGGTTGTTGCTGTTGCCCGCGACGCCGGTGCCGGTGTCCAGGCTGACCCCTGATTCGAGCCAGAAGCCCGCGCCCAGGCCGCCGCCGAGGTCCTCGATGCCGCGAAAGCCGATGCGCGAGGCGGAGTTGCCGCTGCTGAACAGCTGGGTCTTGGTGGCGATGCTGCCGCTGCCGTAGCCCACCCCCGCGTCGGCCACGCCGAACAGCGTGACGCTGCTGCCGGTGACCGGCCCCTGCACCTGGCTGGCCTGGGCGAAGGCCGCGCCCGAGGCGCACAAGGCACTCCCCGCGATGGCCGCAAGACTGGCTCTTTTCATTGGGCAGCTCCTCTGCGCGTCGCGCACCCGCTCCGCCGGCGATGATAGACGAGCGATCCGCGCCGGTGTGGCGAATCTGCAGCCTAGAGAATGTCCTTCAGCTTGGCCCGCAGCCGGCTGATCGCCTGGCTGTGCAGCTGGCAGACCCGGCTCTGACTCACCTCGAGGATGGCGCCGATCTCGCGCAGGTTCAGCTCCTCCTCGTAGTACAGGTTCAGCAGCAGCTGGTCGCGCTCGGGCAGGGCCGAGATGGCGTCGATCAGCTGGTGGCGGAAGCCGCTCTCCATCAGCTGCTCGAGCGGGTCGTCGCTCGCGCCCTGGCCCTTGCGCGCCTGTTGTGCATGCAGGTCGAGGAAGGGGTTCTCGGCCTCGCCTTTCGCGAAATCCTCGACGTAGACCAGCTGGCAGCCCTGGATCTCCTGCAGCAGCGACTGGTAGGCCTCGAGGTCGATCTTCATCTCCTTCGCGATCTCCCCTTCGGAGGGGGCCCGGCCGAGCCGGTGCTCGAGCGAATGGACCGCCTTCTCGACCGCGCGCGCCGACTGGCGCAGTCCGCGCGAGCCCCAGTCGCTCGCGCGCAGCTCGTCGAGCATCGCGCCGCGGATGCGCTGGCTCACGAAGGTCTCGAACTGCGCGCCCTTGTTGTCCTGGTAGCGGCTCGATGCGTCCAGCAGGCCCAGCATGCCGGCCTGGATGAGGTCGTCGAGTTCGACGCTGGCGGGCAGCTTGGCGATCATCTGCAGCGCGATGCGCCGGACCAGCGGTTGATGCTGCTCCAGCAGGTGAGACTTCTCAATGGTGCCCTGTGCGGTGTACACGTGCGGTCCTTCGTTGCATGTCGGTTGTTCGGTTCGCCGGCTCAGGCGATGGCGGAGCGCGCCGCGGCCGTCGCGCGGGCCCGGGGCAGCTCGGCCCGTAGCCCGTGCGATGGCGGCGCCGCGGCGCGTGCGGGACGGGCCGTGGGCGCGCGCGTGCGCCAGGGCCAGCCGCCCATGTCGACCGCGACGCGGCGGAAGTCGACCGCCGCCGCGCTGGCCGGGAAGGCCTCGACCACGCTCTGGCGCAGCCGCCGGGCGTCCGCCAGGTGCGGATCGGCCCGCACCCACCCGGCCGCTTCGAGCGACACCGCGAGGTAGCGGCTGCCGGTGCTCGCGAGGTTGGTGGTGATCTGCTGCGCCTCCTCGGGCCCGGCCACGCCGTCGACCAGGAAGCGCAGCTGCTTCAGTCCATGCGCGTAGTGCAGCCGCTTGATGCCCGCGTAGGCCGAGGTGATCGACGCCGCGTTCGGCTGCAGCACCAGCAGCAGCTCGTCGGCCGCCTGGGCCAGCGCCGACAGCCGGCCTTCGCCGTCGATCCGGGCGGCGATCAGCACCACGCCGCCGCGGCACAGCAGGCGCGGATCGATCTCGGCATGCCGGTCGCCGAGCGGCGCCGGCAGCACGCCGACACCGCAGCCGGCCCGGGCGATCGCGCCCTCGCGGGTCAGCCGCCGGTCGGCCACGTCGGCCAGGTCGCCGAGCGGGTCGATGGCCCAGGCGGCGCAGATCGCCGCCGCCGTTCCGCCGTGTTCGTCTAGCACCAGCACGTCCTTGCCCTGCTGGACGAGGGCCGCGCCGAGGTTCATGGCGGCCTCCGTGGCGCCGCCGCCCGGGCCCATCGCCGCGACCGCGACGACGCGCGTGGGCGTGTGGGCCAGCAGGCGCCGCAATCCGTCGGCCTGATCTGCAACCAGCTTGGTCATGTGCGGCTCCTCAACCTTGCGGCTCCAGCGCCCTGGCCTGCTGCGTCGGCGCGGTGGACTCGGTGCCGAGCGCCTCGAGCAGCATGAAGAGCTTGCCCACGCCGACGTACAGCGCGTTGCCGGTCAGCGGCCGGCTGGAGCGCGCCGGGCGCCCCGTGAGCTGGTTCAGCAGCACCCGCGTGCGGTCCGCCCACTCGCCCCCGGCCTGCAGCAGCCGCCACACGGTGGTGCCCACCTGGCCGGCGATCAGCAGCCGCTTCATCATGTCCGGGTCGCCCAGCTCGCCCATGCCGCCGACCAGCTGCACGCCCTGGCGCAGCAGGCGGAAGCAGGGCTCGGCCTCGGCCGCCCAGCCCTGCCATTGCGCGAGCTGCTGCGCGCCCACCTCGCTGCCGAGGTTCGACAACAGGTAGCTCTGGGCCAGGATCTTCTGGCCGCGAGCGTCGAGCACCCGCGTGACGACGCAGCGCAGCACCGGCAGCGCGCGGCGGTCGATCGTCGCCGAGGCGCCGAGGCGCAACAGCACCTCGGCCTGCGCCTCGCACTGCAGCGCGGGCTTGCCGCGGAAGCTCACGGCACGCGCCGGCCCGAATTCGAGGCCGAGCCGCGCCAGCTTGCCCGGCGCTTCGGTCACCGGGTCGAGCACCGCCGTCGAGCCGGGCACACGCGCCAGCCAGCGCTGGCCCTGGGCCTGCCACTCGACCATCGACTCGGGCATCGGCAGCCGCGGCAGCAGGTGCACCAGCGTGCGGCCGAGCGACTGCTGGCGCAGCCACTGGACCTGGCGCAGGCCGGGCTTGCGCCGCGTCTCCGCGCCCCCCGCCACCGCCGCCGTCGACAGCCACTGGTTGGGCGCCGCCAGCGGCAGGCCGCTGCGGTCCGACAGCAACAGGCTGCCCTGGCATTCGTAGGCGTCGCCGCCCTCGTCGGAGCGCAGGCCGACCTGGCCCGACAGCGCCAGCACGTGCGTGTCGCAGCCGGCCGCGACCTCGCTGCGCGCCTGCACCATCAGGTCCTCCAGCACGGCCTTCTGGCCGACCGCCTCGTCGCCCGCGTGGCGCCACAGCCGGCGCGCGCCCTCGAAGCCGATCTGCGCACCGGCCAGCGCACCGGCCGCCGTCGCCAGTTCCTGGGCATCGTGCGCCATGGCGCGGATCAGGTTCTGGTACTGCAGCCGCAGCCGCTCGGCCTCGGCCTGGGCCTGCACCACCTGGGCCGACGGCGCCGCGCCCGCGACTTCGTCCTGCATGTCGACCTCGGCCGGCACGAACAGGGGGTTGTGGCGGCGCGGCTGGAACACGCTGTCGACCAGCTGCGCGCGGTCGGCCAGCATCAGGTTCTCGGGCACCTTCTGGCCGCTGGAGATGTAGTGCACCGGCAGCCGGTGGCGGATCACGGTGTCGATCAGCGCCCCGGGGTGGGTGGCCTCGTCGACCTTGGTGAAGATGCAGCCCGCCAGCTCGTTGCCGCCACCGCCGTTGCGATAGGCATGCACCACTTCGTTGAGCGTGTCGCCATGGCTGGTGGCATTGAGCAGCAACAGCCGCTTGACCGGCCGGTGGCTGTTGCACAGCATCGCGATCTGGTCCGACACCGAGCGGTCGCGCTGGCTCATGCCGACCGTGTCGATCAGCACCATGTGCTTGTCGCGCAGGTCCTGCAGCACCAGGTGCAGGTCGGCCGCATCCTTGACCGCGAACACCGGCACGTCGAGGATCTGGCCGTAGATGCGCAGCTGCTCGTAGGCGCCGATGCGGTAGCTGTCGGTGGTCACCAGCGCCAGCTTGTCGGCGCCGAAGCGCATCACGCAGCGCGCCGCCAGCTTGGCGGTGGTGGTGGTCTTGCCGACCCCGGTCGGGCCCATGAGCGCGTACACGCCGCCTTGCGCGAGCAGCGCGTCCTCGTCCTCGTGCACCGGCACTGCGCGGATCAGTTCGGCCCGCGCGAAGGCCATGCCTTCGGCGTAGCTCTGGCCGGTGGGCAGCTTCTCGAGCATGGCCTTCGACAGCTTGGCGCTGAAGCCGGCGCCGAGCAGGGTGCGCAGCAGGCGCCCGCGCACCGGGTCCTGGCGCTGGCGGTCGTTCCAGACCACGCTGGCGAGCTGCTCCTCGAGCATGCCGCGCATCGAATGGAGTTCGTTCATGACCAGGTCGGCCGGTGCGGCCGGGGCGGCGGGCACGTGAACCACTGCCGGGGCCGGCACGACGGCCGGCGCGGCGACGGGCTTCACCCTCACCGGCATTGCCGGCATTGCCGGGGCGACCGTCGCGACCGGCATGACCGGCATGACCGGCATGACCGGCGCGACCGGCGCAGCCGGCAGCGGTGCCCTGGCGGCCGCCACCGGCGCGGCGCTCGCCAGCGCCTGGGTCATCTCGCCCTCGACCATGGCGACGATCTCGACGCCTTCGGGAATCGCGCGGTGGTTCAGCACGATGGCTTCGGCCCCCAGGGCCTCGCGGACCAGGCGCAGGGCTTCGCGGCTGGTGGCCGCGACGAATTTGCGGGCCGTGGTCCGCACGTCTGTAGACATGTTCAAACTCTTCCTCCGATGGTGGCGGTGATCTTGATGTTGCGAGAGTCAGGGATCTCCGCATGGGAGAGCACCTTGAGTTGCGGCAGGCTGCGGCGCAGGAAGCGCGACAGCAGCACGCGCAATGCGTGTTGGACGACCAGCACCGGCGCCAGGCCCATCTGCTCCTGGCGCACGATCGCGGCCTGGGCCTGGCGCAGCAGGTTGTCGGCCAGGCCGGGCTCGATGCCGCTGCTGCTGGTCATGGCCTGCTGCAGCACGCTGTCGAGCGAGCCGTCGAGCCCGATCACCTGCAGCTCGGCATCGCCCGGGAACAGCTGCTGCGTGATCGCGCGGCCCAGGGCCAGGCGGACCAGCGTCGTGAGTTCGGTCGCGTCCTTGACGGTCGGCGCATGCTCGGCCAGCACGTCGAGGATGGTGCGCATGTCGCGGATCGGCACTTCTTCCTCGAGCAGGTTCTGCAGCACCTTGTGCAGCGTGCTCAGCGAGATCAGCTTCGGCACCAGGTCCTCGGTCAGCTTCGGCGCCGTCTTGGCGATCTGGTCGAGCAGCTGTTGCACTTCCTGGCGGCCCAGCAGCTCGGCGGCATGGGTCTGGATCAGGTGGTTCAGGTGGGTCGCCATCACCGTGCAGGCATCGACCACCGTGTAGCCGTGGATCTGCGCCTGCTGGCGCAGGTTGCCGTCGATCCACACCGCGGGCAGGCCGAAGGCCGGGTCCTGGGTCGGCGTGCCGGGCAGGCTGCCCGTGACCTGGCCCGGGTTGATCGCCATCCACTGGTTCGGGAAGGCCTCGCCGCGGCCGATCTCCACGCCCTTCAGGCTGATGACGTAGGTGTTCGGCTTGATCTCGAGGTTGTCGCGGATGTGGACCACCGGCACCAGGAAGCCGATCTCCTGCGCGATCTTCTTGCGAATGCTCTTGATGCGGCCGAGCAGCTCGCCCTGCTGCGACTGGTCGACCAGCGGGATGAGCCGGTAGCCGACCTCCATGCCGAGCGGATCGACCAGCGCGATGTCGTCCCAGCTGGCCTCGGCCGCCTCGGGCGCCGCCGGCAGCGCGGCCTGGGCGGCGGCCGCCTTCTCGGCCGCCTGCTTCGGCTTGCGCTTGAGCAGGCCGTGGCCGAGCCAGGCGAGGCCGCCGGCGATCAGCAGGAAGGCCAGGTTCGGCATGCCCGGGATCAGGCCCATCAGGCCGATGATGCCGGCAGTCAGGAACAGCACTTGCGGGTTGGAGAACAGCTGGCCCGTGAGCTGGCTGCCGACGTCCTCGTCGGTGGTCACGCGCGAGACGATCACGCCGGCCGCGGTCGAGATCACCAGCGCCGGGATCTGCGCCACCAGGCCGTCGCCGATGGCCAGCAGCGTGTAGGTCTTGCCGGCGGTCGAGAAGTCGAGCCCGTGCTGCACCACGCCGACCACCAGGCCGCCGATGATGTTGATGACCATGATCAGGAGGCCGGCCACCGCGTCGCCGCGCACGAACTTGCTGGCACCGTCCATCGAGCCGTAGAAGTCGGCTTCCTGCGCGACTTCGGTGCGGCGCTTGCGGGCGATGTCCTCGCCGATCAGGCCGGCGTTGAGGTCGGCGTCGATCGCCATCTGCTTGCCGGGCATGGCGTCGAGCATGAAGCGCGCGCCGACCTCGGCGATCCGGCCCGCACCCTTGGTGATCACCATGAAGTTGATCAGCACCAGGATGATGAAGACCATCACGCCGACGGCGAAGTTGCCGCCGACCAGGAAGTGGCCGAAGGCCTCGATCACCTTGCCCGCGGCGTCGGGACCGGTATGGCCGTGCATCAGCACCACGCGGGTGGAGGCCACGTTGAGCGACAGCCGCAGCAGGGTCGAGAACAGCAGCACGGCCGGGAAGGCGGCGAAGTCGAGCGCCTTCATCGTGTACATGCTGACCAGCAGCACCATCACCGACAGGGCGATGTTGAAGGTGAACAGCAGGTCGAGCAGGAAGGCCGGCAGCGGCAGCACCATCATGCTCAGGATCATGATGATGAGGATCGGCCCGGCCAGCCCCTTGAACTGGCTGCCGGAGAAGAACTGCGTCGGCAGACGCATCAGGTTGGTCATCGCGTTCATACGGGGACGGTGTATTGGAGTTCTTCGGGAACCGCGACGTCGGTCGGCGTGCGCGGCGCCTCGCCGCCTTCGGATTTCCAGCGCTTGAGCTGGTAGACCCAGGCCAGCACCTCGGCCACGGCGGTGTAGAGGCCCGAGGGGATCTCGTCGCCCAGGCGGGTGTGCTTGTAGAGCGCCCGGGTGAGCGGCGGCGCCTCGAGGATCGCGATCTTGTTGTCGGCCGCGATCTCGCGGATGCGCTGCGCCACCAGGTCGGTGCCCTTGGCCACCACGCGCGGGGCGCGCATGTCGCCGTCGACGTACTTGAGCGCGACCGCGAAATGGGTCGGGTTGGTGACCACGATGTCCGCCTTCGGCACGTCGGCCATCATCCGGCGCTTGGCGATCGCCTGCTGCTGGCGGCGGATCTGGGCCTTGATGTGCGGGTCGCCCTCGCTCTCCTTGTGCTCCTGGCGCACGTCCTCGCGCGACATGCGCAGCTTCTTGTAGTACGTCCAGAGCTGCCAGGGCACGTCGACCAGCGCCACCAGCAACAGCGCGGTCGCGATCAGGGCGCAGCTGCGTCCGACCAGCATGATGGTGTGCGGCAGGGCGGTCGACTCGGGCTGGCCGAGCAGCGCCATGACGTGCTCGAGGTCGTCCATGATGACCAGGTAGGCGACGCCGCCGATCAAGAGCGACTTGGCGAGCGCCTTGATCAGTTCGGCCAGCGACTGGGTCGAGAACATGCGCGCGATGCCGGCCAGCGGGTCGAGCTTGCCGAAGTTCGGCGAGACCGCCTTGCCCGACAGCAGCCAGCCGCCGAGCATCATCGGCGCCACCACCGCGGCCACCACCATCATGGCGAACAGGGGGGCCATCGCCAGCAGCGTCTGCATCGCCATCCAGGCGGTGCGCGCCAGCATCTGCTGGGGCTCGTAGGCGATGCCGCGCTCGAACTGCAGGCCGCGCCGCAAGGCGGCGCTGAGGGTGCCGCCGAGCGACTCGGCGGTGAACCAGAGCCCACCGATGGCCGTCGACAGCATCACCAGCGTGGTCAGCTCGCGGGAGCGGGCCACATTGCCTTCCTCGCGCGCCTTTTCGAGGCGCCGCTCGGAGGCGGGTTCCGTTTTTTCGAGATCGCTTTCCTCAGCCATTCATGCTCCTGGAGCAGCAGGCGAGGAACGCCTGCACATGACTGATTATTCGATTCGAAGGGCCGGAACAATCGCCCGATCAAGAGCGCAATCGCCCTCCTTCTCGCTGGATCAGAAGCCCAGGCTCTCCAGCAGATCGTCGACCTGCGACTGGTCGGCCACCGCATCGGGATTGCCGGGCACGATCTGCGGGCCGTTCTGCAAGCTGTTGCTGACCACCTCCTGCCGTTTCTCGGCCGGCGAATTGTCGATCAGCACCTGCAGCAGCTGGGTCTCGACGTCGTTGACCACTTCCATCATCTTCTTGATGACCTGGCCGGTCAGGTCCTGGAAGTCCTGCGCCATCAGGATTTCCATGAGCTGCGAGTTGATCGCGTTGGTCTTCTGCGGCACGTCCTGCAGGAAGCCGCGCGTGTCCAGCACGAGCTCGCGCGCATGGTCGAGCTCGATCGGGTTGGCGAACCACTCGTCCCAGCGCTTGGTGAGGCCCTTGGCATCGCTGGCCAGGCCTTCCTGCAGCGGCTGCGCGACATCGATGGCGTTGAGCGCGCGGTGTGCCGCCCGCTCGGTGGTGGCGGCCACGTAGGCCAGCCGGTCGCGCGCATCGGGAATGGCCTGGGCCGCCTTGGCGACCTCCTTGTCGAGGCCCAGCTCGCGCAGGCCTTCGCGCAACTGACGCGTCAACTGCCCGATGCGGCCCAGCAACTCTTCAGCGGTGTTCCCTTGTTCGGCGTCGAACGCGTTCTTGCTCATGGCCTTACCCCTTCGCCAGTTTCTCGAAGATCTTGGTGATCTTCTCTTCGAGCGTGGCGGCCGTGAAAGGCTTGACCACGTAGCCGTTGGCGCCGGCCTGGGCCGCCGCGACGATGTTTTCCTTCTTGGCCTCGGCCGTGACCATCAGCACCGGCAGCTTGCCGAGCTCGGGATCGGCGCGGATGTTCTGCAACATGGTCAGGCCGTCCATGTTGGGCATGTTCCAGTCCGACACCACGAAGCCGAAGCTGCCGCCGCGCAGCTTCTCGAGGCCGGCGGCGCCGTCCTCGGCTTCGTCGACGTTGAGGAATTCGAGCTCCTTCAACAGGTTGCGCACGATGCGGCGCATGGTCGGGAAGTCATCCACGACCAGGATCTTGATGCTCTTGTCAATCACGTTTCTCTCCACTCAAACAGTTCGTTGTCAAACCCGATTCGTGCGCGCGCCGAAGGTGCGCAGGTGCGCCAGCACGCGGCGCGCCATCTCGCCCAGCGGCGCCACCTCGTCGGCCGCGCCGATCGCGATGGCTTCCTTGGGCATGCCGAAGACGACGCAGCTCGCCTCGTCCTGGGCAAAGGTGTGGGCACCGGCGCGCTTCATGCGCAGCAGCCCTTCGGCGCCGTCCTTGCCCATGCCGGTGAGGATCATTCCGATCGCGTTCTTGCCGGCGTGCTTGGCCGCCGAGTCGAACAGCACGTCGATCGAGGGCCGGTGCCGGTTCACCGGCGGCTCCTGGTCGAGGTGCGCCACGTAGTTGGCGCCGCTGCGGCCCAGCGACAGGTGGAAGCCGCCCGGCGCGATGTAGGCATAGCCAGGCAGCACGCGCTCGCCGTGCTCGGCTTCCTTGACCGTGATGCGGCACAGCCCATCGAGCCGCTGGGCGAAGGACTTGGTGAAGCCCGAGGGCATGTGCTGCGCGATCAGGATCGCGGGACTGTCCGGCGGCAGCGGCGTCAGCACCTCGCGGATCGCCTCGGTGCCGCCGGTGGAGGCGCCGATGATGATCAGCTTCTCGGTGCTCAGCAGCGGGCTGCGCAGCAGCGCCTCGGGCGCATGCTCGCCTGCCGGGCGGGCCGACGCGGCATGGCGCGTCGGCAGCAGCCGGGCGCTGGCCGCGGTCCGGATCTTGGCGGCGATCAGCTCGGTGTAGTTGAGCAGGCCGTCGCGCACGCCCAGCCGCGGCTTGGTCACGAAGTCGATCGCGCCCAGCTCGAGCGCACGCAGCGCGATCTCCGAGCCGCGCTCGGTCAGCGACGACACCATCACCACCGGCATCGGCCGCAGCCGCATCAGCTTCTCGAGGAATTCGAGGCCGTCCATGCGCGGCATCTCGACGTCCAGCGTCAGCACGTCGGGGTTGGTGACCTTGATGAGGTCGCGCCCCACCAGCGGATCGGCGGCCGTTCCCACGACCGTCATGTCCGGCTGGCTGTTGATGATTTCGGTCATCACGCTGCGTATCAGCGCCGAGTCGTCGACGCACAGCACCTTGATCTTGTTTGCGCTCACCAGCTTCCTTTGCTTCTGGCCGGCAGCGCGCTCTCGCCAGCCGGGCCGTTGGGTTTGCGCAGGTCGAGCGCCGGTCGCGGCAGGGCCATGCGCAGCAGCTCGCCCTCCTCGCGCTGGATCGCCTGCACGTCGTTCTGCCCCCGCAGCTTGCGCACCACCGCCTTGCCGCTCGCCGGCATGAAGCAGACGCGGCGCGCATGCTGGCCGCGCAGGTCCTGCGCCGCGACGCTGATGCGTTCGGCCTTCAGGTAGCGCAGCACGAAATCGGCATTGCGGTCGCCGATGTTGAGGGTCGTCATGTTGGCCAGCACCGCGGCGCCGCCGAACACCTTGGCCTGCAGCCGCTCGCGGCGTGCGCCGGAACGGATCAGCTCGCGGATCAGGACGTCCATCGCGTAGGCGCCGTAGCGCATCGACTCGGTGGCGTCGCGGGCGACCGCGTCGCCCTCCTCCGGCAGCATGAAGTGGTTCATGCCGGCGACGCCGTTGTCGGTGTCGAGGATGCACGCCGACACGCACGAGCCGAGGACCGTGGTCAGCACCGTGTCGGTGGTGGTCACGAAGTACTCGGAAGGCAGCAGCTTGACTGCCATGCTGCCGACGTCGCGGTCGAAATAGTGATGATTGGCCAGCGACCCCGGCACGACCGCATTCATGGAGAACCTGCCTTGCCCTTCGCACGCGCGAGCTCGTACACCGTCTGCCCGAGCGGCCTGAAGGTCTGGTTGACCAGCGAGGCGTTCTCCGAATGGCCCGCGAACAGCAGGCCGTTGGTCTTGAGCAGCGGCGCGAAGCGGTCGAGCACCTTCTTCTGCGTCGGCTTGTCGAAATAGATCATCACGTTGCGGCAGAAGATCGCATCCAACGGCTCCTTGACCGACCAGGACGGGTCGAGCAGGTTGAGGCGCGAGAACTTCACCAGCTGCGCCACCTCGGGGCGGATGCGCACCTTGCCGGCGTTCGAACCGGTCCCCTTGTTGAAGAAGCGGCGCAGCCGCTCGGGCGACAGCGCCTTGACCTGGTCGGTGGTGAAGACACCCGCCTGGGCCTTGGCCAGCACGGCGGTGTCGATGTCGGTCGAGATCACCCGGGCCGCGTTGGCCTTGTCGCCCAGCGCCTCGATCAGCGTGATCGCGATCGAATACGGCTCCTCGCCGGTCGAGGCCGCCGAGCACCAGATCGTGACCGGCTCCCGGGCCTTGCGCACGTGCTCGGCCAGCACCGGGAAATGGTGCGCCTCGCGGAAGAACGAGGTCAGGTTGGTGGTCAGCGAGTTGATGAACGACTGCCACTCGTCGCCGTCCTGGCGCGACTCCAGCAGCTCGAGGTAGGAGGAGAACTCCGGCAGCCGCAGCTCGCGCAGCCGACGCGACAGTCGGCTGTAGACCATCTGCCGCTTCTGCTCGCCCAGCGCGATCCCGGCGCGCCGATGGATCATCGCGCGGACCTTCGAGAAATCGCTGTCGGTGAAGAGAAATTCGGTGCTCACGGTGGACGTCGGTGCCTGGGTCTCAATGTACATAGCGAGCCTCTTTTCCAATGGTTCGATCAACGGGACAAATACCTTGCTGCTCGCGCTGCAGCTCAGCCTGCGTCGTGGGCGTCGGCTTCTTGCGACCAGACCATCGCCGCCAGGTGCGCGGCGTTGACTTGGCCCGATCCCACGAACAGGGCTTCCGACAGCCGGGCGGCCTGGGCGGCGTCGGTCTCGCAGGCTTCGGCCAGCGCGAGAAAGGGCGCGTAGACGCCTTCGCGCGCCAGGATCGCCTGCTGCACCGACCCCGCGAGCTGCACCTTGGCGAGCACTTCCTTCATCGGCACGCCGAGCAGCTGGTCGATCAGCGAGAACATGCCGACCACGAACAGGTTGTCGGCCTCGCCGGGCGGCAGCATCCCCTGGCCCATCAGCTCGACGAAGCGGCCGCGCGTGATGGCCTTCTTGGTCATGAAGGGCGCGCTGGCCCGGTTGCTGGTGGCCAGCAGGACGGACAGCCAGCGGAACAGCGGCGCGTAGCCCAGCATCGCCACCGCGTGGCGCAGCGAATGGATCTCGACGCCGGCGCCAATGGCGGGCGAATTGATGTGGCGCAGCAGCCGGTAGGTCAGGGCCGCATCGCGCTTGAGCGCCGATTCGATGCTGCGCACGTTTTCGTTGCGCTGGATCATGTGCATCAGCCGCACGATCATCACCGACTCGGGCTGCAGCGCGTCGCCGCCCTCCTTCACCGGTGGATGGGCGAGCGCACCCTCGACGAAGATGTCCACCCGCAGGTCGGCGCAGGCCCCGGCCTGGGCCCAGGTGTCGATGCGGGTGGCGATCAGCTGCACCGGCGCGCGGCCCGGCTGCTCCTGGGCGCGCACCCGCGCCACGCGCTCCGGGTCGCCGTCGCCGACGTCGAGGTGCGTGATGATCTCGCGCAGCTCCGGATCGGCCGGCAGGCCGTCGGCATCCTTCAGCATGAAGCCGAAGCCCTGCTCGCGCAGGAACAGCAGCATCGAGCGCGTGTCGACGTCGCTCAGGTCGCCGAGGCCCATGCACAGCACCACGTTTTCCGGCGGCAGCGACTGCAGCTCGGCCAGGAACAGCCCGTCCACCGTGACGTCGAGGAACAGCACCAGCCGCCCGAGCCGCCAGCCCGTGCGCGGCGGATTCAGGTGCCGGCCGATGTTGTCGAGCAGGGCGATGAACTGGCTGGACGCATCGGGCACCGGCTCGGCGCCCGGCGTCGCGAGCCAGGCCATGCGATAGCCCCTGACCCGTTGCTGCGGGTCGAGCTGCAGCGCGTAGCGCACGTAGCCGCTCGCCTCACGCAGGCCCCCGAGCTCGTCCATCGGGTCCTCCCGGGTTGGCGCCGGCAGGCCGGCGACACCCTTGTCGTTCGCGGCGCCCGCGCCCGCGGATCGAAAGAAGTCAAAGCGCATGGCAGATGGCTCCGTCTGGTGTTCGGGTCAGGCGTTCAGCGCGACGGGATGTCCGCGGCATGGCGTGCGAAGGGCTCAAGCGGCAACCGTCGCCGGGCGGGCGGCGCCCGCCAGCGCCGCGGCGCTGGCGGCCTGTGCGCGCTGGATGCGCGGCATGGCGGCGACGTCGATGATGAAAGCCACGCTGCCATCGCCCAGGATGGTGGCGGCCGAGATGCCCGGCACCTTGCGGTAGTTGGTCTCGAGGTTCTTCACCACCACCTGGTGCTGGCCCAGCAGCTCGTCGACCAGCAACGCGAAGCGCGCGTCGTCGGCCTGGACGATCACCAGGATGCCCTGCGTCGGATCGACCTGGGCGCCCGCGACGTCGAAGACCCGGTGCAGCTCGATCAGCGGCAGGTACTCGCCGCGCACCTTGATCACGTGGCCGTCGGCGGTGATCGAATGCAGGTGCTCGGCGAGCGGCTGCAGCGACTCGATCACGTAGCTCAGCGGCAGGATGTAGGCCTCGCTGCCGACCTTGACCGACATGCCGTTCAGGATCGCCAGGGTCAGCGGCAGCACGATGCGGGTGGTGGTTCCGTGGCCGCCGCGCGACTGGATCTCGACGTGGCCGCCCATCTCCTGGATGTTGCGCTTGACCACGTCCATGCCGACGCCGCGGCCCGAGATGTCCGTGACCTGCTCCGCGGTGGAGAAGCCCGGCGCGAAGATCAGCTGCCACACTTCCTCGTCGGGCATGGTCTCGCTCACCGCCAGCCCCTGCTGCATGGCCTTGGCCAGGATCTTCTCGCGGTTCAGGCCGGCGCCGTCGTCGCTGACCTCGATCACGATGTTGCCGCCATGGTGCTGCGCCGACAGCAGCAGCTGGCCGGTGGCTTCCTTGCCCTTGGCGAGCCGGATGTCGGGGGTCTCGATGCCGTGGTCGAGGCTGTTGCGCACCAGGTGCGTGAGCGGGTCGATGATGCGCTCGATCAGGCCCTTGTCGAGCTCGGTCTCCTTGCCGAAGGTGTCCAGGCGGACCTGCTTGCCGAGCTTGGCGCTGACGTCGCGGATCACCCGCGGGAAGCGGCTGAACACGTAGTCCATCGGCATCATGCGGATCGACATCACCGACTCCTGCATGTCGCGCGCATTGCGCTCCAGGTGGCCGAGACCGCTCAGGAAGCGCTCGTAGACCACCGGGTCGAGCATGGTGGCGGCCTGGGTCAGCATCGACTGCGTGATCACCAGTTCGCCCACCAGGTTGATGAGCTGGTCGACCTTCTCGACGTCGACGCGGATCGAGCTCGACTCCTTGGCGGCGGCCGCGGGTGCCGCGGCCGGTGCGGCTGCGGCCGGCGCGGCGGCCTTGGCGGGCGGCTCGGCCGCAGGCGCTGCGGCCGGTGCGGCGGCCGGCGCGGCCACGGCTTGCGGCTCGGGCGTTTCGCGCGAGATGTCGATCTGCGACTCGTCGATCACGAAGCAGCAGACGGCGATGATGTCATCCGGCTCGCAGCTGGTTTCCAGCATCACCGTGAGCTGGTCGTTGCTGCGGGTGCGGGAGGTCAGCGTGCCGAGGTTGGCGAGTTCGCCGGCGAGCAGCTCGCATTCGCTGTCCGACAGGCGGGCGAAGCGGATGCGCAGTGCGCCGGTCGACGGGGCTGCCGCGGCCGGCGCGGGCGTGGCGACGGCCACTGCGACCGGCGCCGCAGCGGGTGCGGGCGCGGCGGCGCCCTCGCCGTTCTCGCGCGCGAGTTGCTGCAGCACGGCGCAGATGTGCGCCACACGTTCGGCTTCAGGCTCTTTGCCCGCCTGGTAGGCAGTGAGTTGTTCTTGCAAGGCGTCCTTCGTTTCCAAAAAGGCATCGATCATCGGACCGCTCAGGCGCAACTGGCCATGGCGTGCCCGGTCCAAAAGGGTTTCGAGCACGTGCGTCGTTTCGGTCAGCGCGGTGAAGCCGAAGGTGGCCGCACCGCCCTTGATCGAATGGGCCGCACGAAAGATCGCGTTGAGCTGCTCGCTGTCCGGCGCGTCGACGTCGAGTTCCAGGAGCAGTTGCTCCATCTGCGCCAGAAGCTCGATCGCTTCGACAAAGAAGGCTTGGGAAAACTGGCTGAGGTCCATCTGTGTGTTCCGGTGCCGGCGCTGCAAACGCCGGCGTTGGGTCTGTCGTTGGTTACTGCGTCGGGCTCGAAGGCTTGAAGGAGGTCGGCTTCATCTCGCTCGCCGCGCCGGACGTGCCGGAGCTGCCGGCCTTCAGCACGCTGGCGCGCACGGCGGCGCCGTCGCCGCTGTTCTCGCGCTCGATGCGCTCCTGGGTCTGGCGGTTCAGCAGGATGATGCTGATGCGGCGATTGATCGGATTGCGCGGATCGGCGTTGTTCAGGTGCATGCTGTCGGACAGGCCGACGACGCGCAGCACCTTCGACTCCGACATGCCGCCGATCACCAGTTCGCGCCGCGAGGCATTGGCGCGGTCGGCCGACAGCTCCCAGTTGCCGTAGGCCTTGTCGCCGTTGGTGTAGACGATGGCATCGGTGTGGCCCGACAGCGTCATCTTGTTCGGCAGTTCGTTGAGCTTCGGCCCGAGCTCGCGCAGGATGGCCCGCATGTGCGGCACCACGCGGGCGCTGGCGAGGTCGAACATCGGGCGGTTGTCGCTGTCGACCAGCTGCAGCCGCAGGCCTTCGGTCGTGATGTCGATCAGAATCTGCGAGCGGAACTGCTTGAAGACCGGGCTGTTCTCGATCAGCGCGTCGAGCTTCTGCTTCATGTCGGCCAGCCGCTGGGCGTCGAGCTCTTCCTCGCTCGGGTCGGCCTTCTGGACCTCGCCCTCGGTCGCCATCACGTCGGGGCCGCCGCCCGGGATCACGCTGCTGCTGAGGCTGCTCTTCTCGCCGCCGGAGAGCGCCACCTTGAGCGGCATGCGGAAATGCTCGGCGATGCCGGCGCGCTGCTTCGGCGTCGAGATCGCCAGCAGCCACATGACCAGGAAGAAGGCCATCATGGCGGTCATGAAGTCGGCATAGGCGATCTTCCACGCGCCGCCATGATGGCCGCCTCCGTGGGCGGCCACCTTCTTGATGATGACGCGGTGCTTCTCTGCGCTCATGCTCGCCGCCCCGTTGCTCAGCGGGCCTTGACTTCCCGAACATGGTCATCCAGTTCGGTGAAGGAAGGACGTTCGGTCGAGAACAGCACCTTGCGGCCGAACTCGACGGCCAGCTGGGGTGCGTAGCCGTTCAGGCTCGCCAGCAGCGTGACCTTGGCGCACTGGTAGATCTTCATGGCTTCCTCGACCTTCTGGCCGATCAGCGAAGCCAGCGGCGCCACGAAGCCGTAGGCCAGCAGCACGCCCAGGAAGGTGCCGACCAGCGCGTGCGCGATCAGCGCCCCCATCTCGTCGGGCGGCAGGTTGGCCGAGGCCAGCGCGTGGACCACGCCCATCACGGCGGCCACGATGCCCAGCGCGGGCAGCGCGTCGGCCACGCCGGCCAGGCTGTGCTGGGGCACGGCGGCCTCGTGGCGGATGGTCTCGATCTCGTGGTCCATCAGGGCCTCGATCTCGAACGGGTCGGTGTTGCCGCTGATGACCAGGCGCAGGTAGTCGCAGAGAAACTCCATCAGCTCGTGGTCGGCCATGAGGGCCGGGTAGCGCCCGAAGATCTCGCTCTCGGCCGGATTCTCGACGTCGTTCTCGAGCTTCATCATGCCGTCCTTGCGCGCCTTGGCGAGCAGCTCGTACAGCAGGGCCAGCAGGTCCATGTAGAGCTGGCGGTTGTGCTTCGACGAACGCAGCAGCAGCGGCAGCTCCTTCATCGTCGCCTTGATCGTCTTGCCGTTGTTGCCGGCGATGAAGGCGCCGAGCGCGGAGCCGCCGATCATCAGCAGCTCGACCGGCTGGAACAGGACGCCGAAATGCCCGCCCATGAGGGCGTAGCCGCCGAAAACGGCCCCTATCACTACCAGGTATCCAACCAGCACGAGCACGCGCGTCCCCTTTTGCCCGCAGGCATCAAATCAAGAAATTGCCGAATCAGCGAAAAATTGCCGTTTTCAATGCGCTCCGTTGGCACCCAACGCGGAATGCACTGCCAGAATCGGAGGCGCCGCGACTTGCGGCGTCTTGACCACCTCGTCGCTGCGCTTCGGGCCGCGCACCTTGCCGGCGCGCGATGGCGGGCGGCAGAGCACGCAGACATAGCCATGCTTGTGGTCATGGGCATGCGCGACGAAATTCCCGCCGCAGCGGCTGCAGGCACTGAGCTGCAGCATGTCGCTGTCGAAAAAGCGGACCATCGTGTAGGCACGCGTGAAATCCAGCACGGATTCGCCGCCATGGGCCTCGATCTGCTCGGAATAAAGGCGGTAGGCCTTGATCAGCGCCTGCAGCCTGGGCTCATTGGCTTCATGCAGCATGAAACGGTACATGTTGTAGAACATGGACGAATGGATGTTGGCCAGCCAGGTCATGTACCAGTCGGTCGAAAACGGCAAGAGGCCTTTTGGCGGCGAGACGCCCTTCAGCTCCTTGTACAGGCGAATTAGCCGTTCGCGGCTCAATTCGACTTCCGCTTCCAGGAATTGAAGGCGGGCGCCGAGCTCGATCAATTCAACCGCGAGCTGGACCTGCCGGACCTCGCCGAGGACGCTTTTCGTGCTCATGCCAGGGCGTCCGTGTCACGGGGCTGGAGCTGCCGGGCGGCCATCAGGATCGACATGTGCGCCTGCTGGAGCGTGGTGTCCTTGCCTTCGCCGAACACCGCGAACATCGGATGGTCGTCGAGCCGGAAACTGCAGAGCAGGAAATTGGATGTCGCCAATTTGACAATCTGCGTCAGGGACATGTTGGCCAGCAAATCCGCCAATTCACGACCGACGCCCAGGCGGTACATTGCCGCGGCGCGATCCTGCTTGGCAAGCTTTTGAGCGAGCAGCATATAGGCCAGGTTAATGTCGCCGATCTCTTTCGAGATGTCGCCATTATTTACGCCGCCATCGATATCCATTTCCACTCTCCACTCCATTCAATCAAGTCTGCAGTCTATACACAATTTCTAACAACTCCACCCCCCCAAACGTCTGCCATTCCAGAAAGTGAGACTTATCTGACGTACCGTCGGACTCGACTTACAAACGGCCCGTTTCTCCAATGAAAAGTAGTCCAAACTACTTACGGTGAAAATAGGCGGGAACGTGCAATTGGATGATTAGAAAGTATTAAAAATTGGATTGAACTACAAAGTGTTAATCATTAAAATTCGCTGGAAATCCAATGAACATTCATTGACACTGAAACAAAACGTATCATTTAGAAAACATCGACGGCGCCGGCCTCATGCCTGCGGGGCCCCGGCGACATCCGCCCGGGCTTCGAGTTCGTGGACCCAGGCCATGACCTCGGCCACGGCGCGGTAGAGCTGGGGCGGGATCTGCTGGTCGAGGTTGACCTGCATCAGCAGCTTGACCAGGCCGGCCGAGGCATGGACATAGAGGCCGTTCTGCCGGGCCTCGCGCATGATCGATTCGGCGACCACGCCATAGCCCTTGGCCACCACCACCGGTGCCCGGTTCTTGTCGGCATGGGACAGCGCCACCGCGCTGTGCCGGTCGTCCATGGGCGTGCTCACGAGGCAGCTCCTGCCGGCGCCATCGGCGCCACCTGCAGATCCTGCAGGCGCAGGCCGGCGGCTTCCATGCGCTGCACCAGCGCGCCGCCGTCGGCGCGCAGGGTCGCGACCGTGCCGGCCTCGCTGGCGGCCAGCCGGGCCTGCACGCCGGGGCCCGCCAGGCTCAGCCGGAGATCGACCTGGCCGAGCCGGGGCAGGCTCATGGCGACCGTGGTCGACCACCGCTGCGGCGGGTCCTCGGCCGATCCCTCGGACGACGGGTCGGCCGCTTCCTTCTCGAGCGTCCAGTTCATCGCCACGCCCGGCCAGGCCTCGCCGCTCCAGCGGAACACCGCCGTGGCGAGCAGGTCGAGTTGCTGATGCACCAGGTTCACGGCCTGGGGATGGATCACTTCGGCCAGCGGGGCCGCGGTCTTCGGGGCGAGCGCCGCCGCATGGCGGGCGGCACCGGCCTCCTCCACCCGTTCGGCCGCCGGCGCGTCCGGTGCCGGCACCGGGGCGGGCGCCTCGCCGCGTCCGTAGGCCGCCTGCAGCCGGGCGGCGTCGGCCGTCGGTGCCGGGCCGGCGTCCGGCGTGCCGTTGTCCACGGCGGCGGCAGTTGCGGCCGCCGGCGCGGCGCGGCTGACGATGGCCGTGGCGGCCGACGGCTGGGCACTGCGCGGCAAGGCGCCGGCTTCATCCAGCGTCGCCTCGGCGGCCGCCGCGATCGCGACTTCTTCCGAAGTGGGCACGTCCGCGGCGGGCGCGGCGGCCGCTGCGACGGGCGCCGCCTCGGCGGCGCGCTGCGCCGCCAGCGGGGTCGCCCAGCGCGCCTGCGGCTCTTGCATCAGCTGGGCCAGCGGCCGCGCGCCGGCGGCGAACTCGAGCAGGTGGGATTCATAGAACAGGCCGCTCCGGGCCACGGTCTGCGCCAGCGCGCCGGCCAGCGCCGGCGCCGAGGGCGCCTGCCGCGACGGCCACGCCGGGGCGGCGCCGCGCACCGGACCGGCATCGGACTCGAGGTCGGCCAGCACCGCGCTGATGACGCGCGCCGCCACCGACAGCTCCGCCTCGGGCGCCGGCCGGGCCGCGGCGGCCGGCGGCAGGCCGGGCGGCCCGCCCGGCAGCACGCGGTCGAGCGCCGCCTTCGAAGGCAGGCGGACGTCGTTCTCCACCTTCAGCACCTGCGCCACCGCGCCGGGCGCACCGATCTGGGCCTCGGCCTTGATCGCGAGCACGTCCAGACGCGGCGAAGCCTTGACGGCCAGCAGCGCATCGATGAGTCCGGTGAGTCCGCTCATGGTCAGCTCGCTCTCGCCTCAGTGCGGCGGCCCGTAGGCCTTGCCCAGGTTGCGCTGCTGATGCAGGTAACCCATGCGGGTGAGCAGTTGTTCGATCTGCGGCTTGACCAGCCCGCAGACCTCGTCCTGGTCGACGCGGATGCGCTCGATCAAGCGCAGCGCTTCGTCGAACTGGCTCGGCTCCAGCGCTTCGAGCGGCACCAGCACCTTGAGTCGTTCGACGATCGCGGCGCATTGCTCCTCGAGCGCCGGCAGCCGGCCCCACTCCTTGGAGCGGGCCAGTTCCGCCATGAGCGCAACGCCCGAGGCCAGCTGCCCGTAGCAATGCACGACTTCACTCCTGGTCGCCATGGTGTTCCCTTGTGTCGTTGTTCGGGCGCGCGTCAGGCGCGCGCCGGGCCGGCTTCGATCTCGCGCCATGCCGATGCGATGTTTTCGAGCAGCGCGTCGGCCTCGTCGAGCGCCTGCGTGTCGTTGCGCAGGTTGGCCTGCAGCAGCCGCTGGATGATGTAGCCGTAGAGCGCCGACAGGTTGGCCACCAGGGCCTCGCCTTCGGGGCCCGCGGCCTTGGCGTCGAGCGCCGCCTTGAGGCCGTTGTCGACGATGTCGACCGCCTTGGAGATCGCCTGACCCTTGGGGCCGATGTCGCCCGTCGACATGTGGTGGCGGGCCATGCCGATGGTCGACCGGGCGCCGTCGAACAGCATGCAGATCAGCTGGTGCGGCGAGGCGCTCATGACGCCTGTTTCCACGCCGACGCGCGCATAGGCGCCGGCGCCGGTCCTGAAGGTGTGGGGTGTGTACATCGACGGCTTTCCGTGAAGGGTGTTAGCTGCTGGCGCTGGCGTTCATCGCATCGAACTGCTGCTTCAGGTAGCTCATCGTGCTGTTCATGCTGTTGACCAGGACGTCGAGCTGGTTGAACTGCGTGCGGTAGCGCGCCACCGTGTCGTCGACCCGCGTCTGCATCGCGTCGTACTGCTCGTCGAGCTGCTTGATCGTCGCCGTGACGCCATCCGAGGCCACCTTGAGCGAGCCGCCGGTGCTGTTGAGGTCGGTCACCAGGGCGTCGATCTGCTTGCCGTAGCCGGCGGTGCTGCCGGTGGCGCTGGCGAAGAGCTTCGACACGCCTTCCAGGTTGCTGCTGAGTGCCTTGTCGAGCTTGGTCGAGTCGACCGCCAGCGTGCCGTCCTTCTGGAAGCTGACGCCGATCTCGGTCAGCACCTTGAAGCCGTCGGTGCCGCCGGCCTGCGGCGTCGTGAGCGCCTGGCGGATGCGGGTCTGGAGGTTGCGCAGGGTCGAGTCGCCCATCAGCGCGGCACCGGTCTTGGTGTCGGCGTCATAGGCGGTCAGGGTGGTCGCCGTGCTCTGCAGGCTGTTGTAGGCCTTGACGAAATCGTTGATCGCGGTCGTCACCGAGCTGGTGTTGGCCTTCATCGACAAGCCGGTCGTGCCGGTGTTCACCAGCGTCAGCGTGCTGCCCTGGATCGCTTCCTTGACCGTGTTGCTGGCGCTGGTGATCGCGATCCCGTTGACCGTGAGCTTGGCGTTCTGGGCCGCCACGGTCTGCTGCAGGTTCTGGGTGCCGGCCGGGTCGTTGCCCAGCAGGTTCTGCAGGGCCGCGTCGCCGTCCACCGAGATCCGCATGCTCGAAGCCTCGCCGGTCTGGGTCGACACCAGCACCAGCCGATTGGGCATGCCGCTGCCGTCGTTGACGATGCTGGCCGTGACCCCGGCATCGGCCCCGTTGATCGCATCGCGGATGCCGGCCAGCGTGTTGTTGCTGGCGTCGATGGTGATCGGCTTGGCCACCCGCGAGGTGTCGGCGGCGAAGCTGGCGCCGCTGTACTTGCCGGTTGCCGGGTCCAGCGTGCCGCCGGTGACGGTGCCGAAGTCGATCGTGATCTTGCCGCTGCCGATCGGGACCGTGGTGCTCGCCTGCCCGGCCGCGATCGCCGACTGCGACTGCGCCAGCTGCGACACCGTGATGCTGTAGTTGCCGGCCGAGCTGGCGTCGTTGGACGTGGCGGCCAGGATGCCGCTCACGGTCGGGGTGCCGGTGACCGTCTGGAACAGCGCCGGGTCCGACAGCTTCTTGGCGGCGGTCTGCAGCACGCCGAGCGCGCTTTGCAAGGTGCCATAGGCCGACAGCTTGCTGGTGTAGCTCTTCGCCTTCGCCTCGAGGGCCACCAGCGGCTGGCTCTCCGCCGTCTGGAGCTGGGTGAGCAGGGTGGCCAGGTCGAGGTTGGAGCCGACGCCCAGGCTGGTGATCGTTGCCATCTTGTTGCTTTCCTGAATTACGTGTGAAGAGAGAAGACCCGGCTCAAGCCTGCTGGCTCACCAGCATCCCGGGCGCCTCGCCCATGACCTTCGCGATGCGAACCACTTCCTCGGTCGGGATCTGGCGGATCACCACGCCGTTGGTCTGGTCGACCACCTTGACGATGACCTTGTCGGTGTCCTTGTCGATCTCGAACTGCAGGCTGATCGAACGCGTTTCCAGCGAGGCATTGACCGCCTGCACCGCGGTCTCGATCTGCGCCGGCGTCGCTTCCTCGACCGGCTGCGCCGCCTCGTCCGCGGCCGCCGCACCGGCGGCGGCACCCGTGGCGCGACCGGCAAGCAGCTGCGTCCATGGGTTGTCCTTCGCGGGAATCGGGGCAAGCGGGTTCGACATCTTTTCCACCTTGGTTGCGGGGTTCGCTGTGCTCTGGGGCCTCGCCGCGGGCATGGCCGCAGAGCACAGCGCAGGCCGCGAGGCCTGGCGCCGCCAGGACCTTCCCTTGCGGGAGGGACCTGGCATTCCTTTCATTGACGGTTAGTTGATCAACGCAGGAGGGACAGCACGCCTTGCGTGGTCTGGTTGGCCTGGGCCAGCACCGAGGTACCGGCTTGCTGCAGGATCTGGGCGCGCGTCATGTTCGACACTTCCACCGCGTAGTCCGCGTCTTCGATGCGCGAGCGCGACGAGGACAGGTTGGTGATGGTGGTGCCGAGGTTGGCGATCGTCGAGTCGAAACGGTTCTGCACCGCACCCAGCGAGCTGCGCAGCTTGTCGACCTTCGACAGGGCGGAGTCGATGGCGGCGAGCGGGTCGGCCGTCGCGGTGGTGTTGCTGACCGCGTTGGTGGTCAGCTTGCCGACCTTGGCCGAGTCCGCGTAGACCGTGTTCGCCTTGCTGTCGGTCACGACGCCGTTTTGCTGCATCGTGATCGTTTCCGACGTGGCGGCGGTGAGCGTGCCGCTGATGTCGACGAACTGCGCGGCACCGTTCGAGACGGCACCCGTGGTTTGCGCCACGGTGTAGGCAACGGTGCCGCCGGCGGCGCCGTCGATGTCGATCGTGGCGGCTGCCGCGAGCGTGTTGACCAGTGCGTTGACCGTCGAGGCCGCTGCGGGCTCGCCCTTGACGTCCATCGTGCCGGCGGTCGCCGTGGCCGTGAACACGGTGCCCGTGTTGTTGAGCTTGATCGTGTCGCCGGCGGTCGCCATGGCCTGAGTCAGCGACGAGACGGTCGCAGCGACGGCGGTGCCGCCGTTGTCGGTCGGCGTCAGGTTGCCGTCGGTGGCGTCGACGAACAGTGCCGAGCCGTCGGCTGCGGTGATGCCACCGGAGCTGTCGATCTTGATGTCGGTCGCCTTGCCGCCCAGGGTCACGGTGGCCGAGTAGCTCTGGCCGGCCGGCGGCTTCAGCGAGTCGGTCAGCGCGGAGCCGCTGCGGCCCGTTTCGGCGACCGTGTAGCTCTTCGATGCGGCGCTGTAGGTGTAGGTGGCATTGCCGACCGCCACGGTGCCCTTGTCCTGCATCTTGCCGAGCACGTCGTTGGCCGTGGCGGCGGTGGTGCCCTTCGTGTAGGCCGTGGCGCCGTTGGTCGTCGCGCCCTTGTTCCAGCCTGCGACCAGGAGATCCGATTCGGTCGCGGTCTTGTTGGCCGAGCCCTTGCCGTTGACGTTGAAGCCGTCGAGGCCCAGCGTCTTGGCGCTGATCTCTTGCAGGTCGATGTCGATGGTTTCACCGTCGTTGGCACCGACTTGCACCGTCAGCTTGCCGGCGTCGGCCGAGAGGACCTTCACGCCGTTGAACTGGGTCTGTTCCGAGACGCGGTTGATTTCGTCGAGGCGCTGCGTGATTTCACCCTGGATCGAGTCCAGGTCGCTCTGCGAGTTCGTGCCCGTGGCGGCTTGCACCGACAGTTCGCGAACGCGTTGCAGGTTGTTGTTGACTTCGGTCAGCGCGCCTTCGGTCGTTTGAGCGATCGAGATGCCGTCGTTGGCGTTGCGCGATGCTTGCGTCAGGCCCTTGATGTTGGCCGTGAAGCGGTTCGCGATGGCCTGGCCGGCGGCATCGTCCTTCGCGCTGTTGATGCGCATGCCGGACGACAGACGCTCGATCGCGGTGTTCAGCGACGATTGCGACTTGTTGAGGTTGTTCTGCGTGAGCAGCGAGAGACTGTTGGTATTGATGACTTGCGCCATGCTCGACTCCTGTTTACAAAGGTTGTGGACTACTTCCGGCCTCTGGCCGTAACGTTGGACCTTCTCTCACCGTGAGACTCAGGCCACCGTTGGTTCAGTTATCGGCACACCCTTTGAAACATTTAGGGACCCGGCACAAAAAATCGCCAGCCCCCGGTTCACGACCCCGGCGGCTCAAGCCGGCAGGTTCATCACTTCCTGATAGGCGCTCACCAGCCGGTTGCGCACCTGCAGCCCGGTCTGGAACGCCACGTTGGCCTTCTGCAGGTCGACCATGACGTCGTTCAGGGCGATGCCGGGCTTGCCCAGTTCGAAGGATTCGGCCTGGCCGTAGGCCTTGGTCTGGGCGCCGCTGATGCTGTCCAGCGAGCGCTTGAGTTCGGCCGCGAAGCCCCCGCTCTCGGCGGGCGCGGCGGCGGCGGGCGAGAACCCGGCCTGCACGGCGGTGGCCCGCATCTGCTGCAGGACGGATTCGATGGCGGTGATCGACATGGCTTTCCTTTGATTACTTTGGTGTTGCTATAGAAGCGCCCAGGCGCTCCGTCGTCCTTTCAGCGTAGCAAGGGAAGACCCCGATACAAGCAGCCAACAGACGGCTAAACCCACCGTTGTTCGGTCCATCGAATTTGTTACGGCTGCTCACAATCAACCGCGAAACGACAAGCCCGCTGACGACTTCAACGGCCTACGGCATGACCTCTGAACAACAAAACCTCTCCCTCTGCATGACCACGCACCGTCCCGGCGCACCGGCCATGGCGGGGATTCGCCCATGAGCGCGACGGCCCCCGCGATCGCCGCGCCCGCGGCGTCCACGCTGCCTCCGCTGCTCGAGCGCCTGCGCGCCCAGCCCAAGCTGCCGATGATCATCGGCGCGGCCGCGCTGGTGACCGCCGCCGCCGCGTTCACGCTGATGAACCGCGGCCCCGACTACAAGGTGCTCTACACCAACGTGTCGGACCGCGACGGCGGCGCGATCATCGCGTCGCTGCAGCAGATGAACGTGCCCTACAAGTTCGCCGAGGGCGGCGGCGCGATCCTGATCGCCGGCGACAAGGTGCCCGAGGTCCGGCTCAAGCTGGCGGCCCAGGGCCTGCCCAAGGCCGGCGGCGTCGGCTTCGAACTGATGGACAACCAGAAGTTCGGCACCAGCCAGTTCGCCGAGCAGGTCAACTACCAGCGCGCTCTCGAAGGCGAGCTCGCGCGCTCGATCGAATCGGTCGGCACGGTGGAGTCGGCCCGGGTCCACCTCGCCCTGCCCAAGCCCTCGCTGTTCGTGCGCGAGCAGAAGAAGCCTTCGGCGTCGGTGGTGCTGACCCTGCAGCGCGGCCGCAGCATCGACGAGGGCCAGGTCAGCGCCATCGTCCACATGATCTCCAGCAGCGTGCCGGAACTCGACCCCAAGAGCGTCACGGTGGTCGACCAGCGCGGCAACCTGCTGTCGGCGGCCAACAGCAGCGCGCGCGGCCTGGACGTGAGCCAGCTCAAGTACGTGCAGGAAATCGAGCAGGGCTACATCCGCCGCATCGAGGCCATCCTGCAGCCGATCGTGGGCGCCAACAACGTGCGCGCCCAGGTCGCGGCCGACATCGACTTCTCGGTGATGGAGCACACCGACGAGAAGTACAAGCCCAACCAGGAGCCCGGCAAGGCCGCGATGCGCAGCCAGCAGTCGAGCGAATCGAACCAGCAGGGCGGCACGCCGCCCGGCGGCGTCCCCGGGGCGCTGTCGAACCAGCCGCCGGGCACGCCGAGCGCGCCGATCACCACCGCTCCCAGGCCCGGCACGCCCGGCGCCCCGGCGGCGGCGCCGGGCGCCGCGAACACGGCGAGCACGACCACTTCGGCAGCCACCGGGCCGAGCAGCACGCGCAAGGACGTCACGACCAACTACGAGCTCGACCGCTCGATCCGCCACGTGCAGCAGGGTGCCGGCGGCATCAAGCGGCTGTCGGTGGCGGTGGTGGTGAACTACAAGGACGCGACCGACGGCGCCGGCAAGAGCAGCCCGCGGGCGCTGACCCCGGTCGAGATCGAGCAGATCCGCAACCTGGCGCGCGAAGCCATGGGCTTCAGCCAGGACCGCGGCGATTCGCTCAACGTGGTGAACAGCGCCTTCGCGGACGACAACAAGGAGCCGACCGCCGCCGCGGTGCCGTTCTGGCGCGACCGCGACAACCTCGACCTCGGCAAGTCGATCGGCCAGTACCTGCTGCTCGCCTTCCTGGCCCTGTTCGCCTGGTTCGCGGTGCTGCGGCCGCTGCTGCGCAAGCACCTGGCGCCGCCACCCGCTGCGGAACCGGCCGCGGTCGAACCCGGCGCGGACGGCGAAGCCGCCGGCGACCCGTCGCCCGAGTCCGATGAACCGGCGATCTCGGCCGAAGAGGCCCTGCGCCAGCGCGAGGCCCTGCGCCAGAAGGCCGACCTCGACTATGCCCATCAACTCGCCGAACAGGATCCCAAGCTGGTCGCCACGCTGATCCAGCACTGGATGAACAACCATGATCAGTGAAATCGGAACCCGCAAGAGCGCCATCCTGTTGATGGCCCTCGGTGAAGACCGCGCCGCCGCGGCGCTGGCCCACCTCGCCACCAGCGAGGTCCAGACCCTCGGCCTGGCGATGGCCAAGCTCGCCTCGGTCTCCAAGAACGAGCTGAACACGGTGCTGTCCGAGTTCCGCCACGAGACCGAGCAGCTGTCGGCGCTGCACCTGGGCTCCAGCAGCTACATCCGCGCCGTGCTCAAGAAGGCGCTGGGCGACGACCGCGCCAGCAACCTGCTGGAAGACATCCTGCAGAACGACGAGCCGCACAGCGGCATCGAGCGGCTGAACCAGCTCGAGGCCAGCGAGGTGGCCGAGCTGATCCGCGACGAGCATCCGCAGATCCTGGCGACCGTGCTGATTCACCTGGACCGCATGAAGGCCTCGGAGGTGCTCGAGAAGCTGCCGACGCGCCTGCGCCACGACGTCATCATGCGCGTGGCCACGTTCGGCGGCGTCCAGCCGTCGGCGCTGCACGAGCTGACCGACGTGCTGACCGAGATGCTCTCGGGCCAGGGCCTGAAGCGCAGCCGCCTGGGCGGCGTGCGGACCGCGGCCGAGATCGTCAACCTGATGAACAGCACCCAGGAAGAGGAAGCGATCGCCCATGTGCGCGAGCACGACGAGGCGCTGGCGCAGCGGATCATCGACGAGATGTTCGTGTTCGAGAACCTGCTGAGCCTGGAAGACCGCAGCATCCAGCGCCTGCTCAAGGACATCGAATCCGACTCGCTCATCATCGCGCTCAAGGGCGCGCCGCAAGAGCTGCGCGACAAGTTCCTGGCCAACATGTCGCAGCGCGCCGCCGAGACGCTGCGCGAGGACATGGAGCTCAGCGGGCCGGTGCGCGTCTCGCAGGTCGAGACCGAACAGAAGGCGATCCTGCAGGTCGCGCGCCGCCTGGCGGAAGCCGGCGAAATCGTGATTGCTGCGCCGGGCACCGATGACTTCGTCTAAGTACCCCTCCTCCGCCGCCGCGTCGCCCTTCGGCACGCGCTCGCGCATGGCCACGGCCTACGCGCCGCCCGTGCGCAGCGCGGCCAGCGCCAAGCCGGCCAAGCCGGTGCTGTCGGCCTGGCAACGCTGGGAGATGGACACGCTGGACGAACCGGCGCCGCGCCCTGCCCCGGGCCCCGCCGGCCGCGGCAGCGTGCCGCCGGCTGTCGAAGCACCGCCGTCGGTGGCGCTGCTGCATGCCGCCGAGCTGGTGAGCCTGCGCCGCGAGGCGCGCAGCGCCGGCGACGCCGAAGGCCGGCGCGAAGGCCACGCCAAGGGCCATGCCGAAGGCTATGCGCAGGGCCGCACCGAGGGGCTGGCGGCCGGCCTGGCCGCGGCCAGCGTGCATGCCGAACAGTTGCGCGCGCTGGCCGCCAGCCTGCCCGCCGCGCTGCGGCGCGCCGACAGCGAGCTGGCCGACGCGGTGCTCACGCTGGCGCTCGACGTCGCGCGCCAGGTGGTGCATCGCACCCTGCGCGCCGAACCCGAATGGGTGCTGCCGATGGTGCAGGACCTGCTGCATGCCGAACCGGCGCTGCAGGGCGAGCCGCGGCTGCTGCTGCATCCGGACGACGTGGCGCTGGTCCGCAACAGCCTCGGCAACGAGCTGCAGGCCGCCGGCTGGCAGGTCCGGCCCGACGAGACGATGACCCGCGGCGGCTGCCGCGTGCAGTCGGCCACCGGCGAGATGGACGCCAGCCTCGAGACCCGCTGGAAGAGCGTGACCGCGGCCCTGCACCGCGACGTCGACGCCCAGGAGGTCTGAGCCATGACCAGCCTCGCGCCCAACCCCCATCTGCAATCGCTGCTGAGCACGCTCGCGCGGGCCCGCAGCGATGTCAGCCAGTGCGCGATGACGGCCCATTCGGGCCGCCTGACGCGCGCCGTCGGCCTGGTGCTGGAGGCCGTCGGCCTGCAGCTGCCGGTCGGCAGCGACTGCCTGATCGAACTGCCGCCCGGCCATCCGCAGCGCCATGCCGAGGCCGAGGTGGTCGGTTTCGCCGGCGACCGGCTGTTCCTGATGCCGCAGACCGAAGTGGCCGGGCTGGTGCCCGGCGCCCGGGTGTTTCCGCGCAGCGCCGCGCCCGGCTCGGGCCTGGCCGGCGAGGCCCACACCAAGCGGCTGCCGGTCGGCGAGGGCATGCTCGGCCGGGTGGTCGACGCCGTGGGCCGGCCGCTCGACGGTCTGGGTCCGCTCGACATCAGCCGCAAGGTGCCGCTGTCGTCGCCGCCGGTCAATCCGCTCACGCGGGCGCCGATCGACTCGGTGCTGGACGTCGGCGTGCGCGCCATCAATTCGATGCTCACGGTCGGCCGCGGCCAGCGCATGGGCCTGTTCGCCGGCTCCGGCGTCGGCAAGAGCGTGCTGCTGGGCATGATGGCCCGCTACACCAGCGCCGAAGTGATCGTCGTCGGCCTGATCGGCGAGCGCGGCCGCGAGGTCAAGGACTTCATCGAGAACACGCTCGGCGAGGAAGGCCTGGCGCGGGCGGTGGTGGTCGCCGCGCCGGCCGACAACTCGCCGCTGCTGCGGCTGCAGGGCGCCGCCTACGCGACCTGCCTGGCCGAGTACTTCCGCGACCTCGGCAAGGACGTGCTGCTGATCATGGACTCGCTCACGCGCTATGCGATGGCGCAGCGCGAGATCGCGCTCGCGGTCGGCGAGCCGCCGGCCACCAAGGGCTATCCGCCCTCGGTGTTCGCCAAGCTGCCGGCGCTGGTCGAGCGCGCCGGCAACGGTGCCCGCGATGCCGACGGCCGCGGCGGCTCGATCACCGCCTTCTACACCGTGCTCTCGGAAGGCGACGACCAGCAGGACCCGATCGCCGACTCGGCCCGCGCCATCCTCGACGGCCACGTGGTGCTGTCGCGCACCCTGGCCGAGGCCGGCCACTACCCGGCGATCGACATCGAGGCCTCGATCAGCCGGGCGATGACGGCGCTGATCCCGCCCTCGCAGTTCGACACCGTGCGCCGCTTCAAGCAGATGCTGTCGCGCTACCAGCGCAACCGCGACCTGATCAGCGTCGGCGCCTACGCGCCCGGCCACGACCTGCAGCTGGACCAGGCGATCGCGATGTACCCGCGCATCGAGGCCTTCCTGCAGCAGTCGATGGAAGAGGCCACCGACTACCCGGCGTCGATCGCGCGCATGACGAAGCTGTTCGAACCCGCCTGAGCAAGGAAGGACACCGATGGCCCAGAAACTCCCGCTCGACACCCTGACCGATCTGGCACGGACCCAGACCGACGAGGCCGCGCGCCGCCTCGGCGCCCTGCAGAGCGCCCGGCTCGGGGCCGGCCAGAAGCTCGAACTGCTGCTGCAGTACCGCCAGGACTACTACGACCAGCTGCACCAGCTCATGAACAAGGGCCTGCCGACCGCCCAGTGGCGCAACTTCCAGGCCTTCCTCGGCACCCTCGACGGCGCGATCGAGCAGCAGCGCGCGATCGTGGCCCAGGCCGACAGCCGGCTCGACCACGGCCGCAGCGACTGGCAGCACCACAAGCGCCGCCTCAACTCCTTCGACACCCTGGCCGAGCGCGTGCGCCGCCAGGAAATGCTGTTGCAGGCCAAGCGCGAACAGCGCGACAGCGACGAACGCGCGGCCCGGAAGTTCTTCGACCGCGCCGCCCATCCGACCCTTTGAAGTCCCGACCGGATTCGCCCATGCCCACACTCATTTCGCCCTCCGTCAATCTCGCCAGCCCGCAAGCCTCGCAGGCCGGGCCCCGTGGCCGCAGTGCCGAGGAGCCCGACGGCCGCAGCTTCGGCGCGATGCTCGAGCGCTCGCGCGCCGGCAGCGGCACCCCGAAGGCGGCCGCGGCCGATGCCGCGACCGAGACCACCGCGCCCCGGCGCCCGGTGCGCGACGGCGAGCGCAAGAGCGAACTCAGCGCGGCCGACGTGCTGGCCATGCTGGCACCGCTGGCCGCGCCGATCGCGGCGCCGATCGTCGGCACCCCGGCCGATGGCCGCCGGGCCACCGGCAACGCGGCCGGCGCCGGCACCGCCCCCACCGGCGTGCTGCCGGACGGCGCCGCGGCGGACGCCTCGGCCACCCCATTGACCACCGCCGAGGACGCGGCCGCCGTGGCCTCGCAGGCCGCAGACGCCGAAGCGGCGGCGCCGGCTGCGGCCGGCGACCCGCAGGCGAAGGCCGATGCCCCGGCCGCTGTCCCCGCGGCCCGGACCGCCGGCGCGGCCGATGCGGCCAGCCGGACCGCCGTGGCGCAACCGGCGGCCGACGCCGCGCAAGCTGCTGCGCAGCCGGCCGCCGCGCCACTGGCTTCCTCGTTCGTGCCGCCGGTGGCTGGCGCCAAGGCCGCGACACCGGCCGCCGGCGAGGCCGTCGCCGCAGCCGCCGCGGCGCCCACCGACGCGCCCAAGACCGCGACGGTCCAGGCCGCCGCCGGCGCCGCGACCTCGATCGCGGTCGCGGCCGGGCCCAAGGCCGCCGAGCCGCTCGACGCCGACGCTGCATCGAGCGCGCCGACGCTGCAGCCCGTCGCCTCGGCGCTGCCGGCCACGGCCGACCGTGCCGCCGCCACCGCCAACGCCACGCCCGTGCTGTCGGTCGCCCCGCCCGTGGGCAGCCACGAGTGGGGCCCCGCGATCGGCCAGCAGATGATCCGCATGAGCGCCAGCGGCCACCAGGTGGCCGAGCTGAACCTCAACCCGGCCGGCCTCGGCCCGCTCAAGGTGACGCTGACGATGGGCGACAACCAGGCCCAGGCGATGTTCGTCTCGGCGCACGAAGGCGTGCGCAAGGCGGTCGAGGCCGCCCTGCCGCAGCTGCGCACGACGCTGGCCGACCAGGGCATCAGCCTGGGCCACACCTCGGTCGGCGCCGAAAGCCGCCAGCCCTCGCCGCAGGGCGGGTTCGCCGAGCAGAACCCGGGACGCTCGTCCGGCCAGCCGGCCTACCCCGGTGCCGGACAGGGCGTCGATGCCGCCGCGGCCGCAGAGCAGCCTGTGTCCCCGGCCCGTGCCTCGCGGGCGGCGAACGCCGGCCTGGACACCTTCGCCTGAGCGCTTGCGAGACAGAAGGCAATGAACGGATCTGAGGCGCTTTTCCGTCCCTGATCGACCGTTCGCCCAGCCTTCAGTTCGCAAAGAATAGACCGAACAAGTTAATCGAACTTCACCATGGCCACCACTCCCAACGCTTCCACCGCCGCCGCGCCTCGTTCCTCGAAGCTGCTGATCGGCCTCCTGATCGGGGTCAGCCTGCTGGCCGCCGGCGCGGTCGCCTACGTCTTCCTCGGCCCCAAGGCCGCCGCGGCGCACCCGACCGAGGCCGCCAAGCCGGTGCCCGAAAAGCCGATCTTCGTGACCCTGGAACCGTTCACCGTCAACCTGCAGGGCGAAGGCCGCGCCAAGTTCCTGCACGTCGGCATGGCGCTCAAGGTGCGCGGCGAGCCATCGAAGGCGCAGATCACCGAGTTCATGCCGGAGCTGCGCAGCCGGGCCCTGATGCTGATGTCGAACCGGACCGCCGACTCGCTGGTCTCGCCGGACGACAAGTCCAAGCTGGCCGAGGAGATCCGCACCGAGCTGAACCGGCCGCTCAACGCCGACCTGCCCGAGCAGGGCATCACCAGCGTCGCCT
Organism: Variovorax davisae; assembly: GCF_030316845.1. Taxonomy (GTDB): domain Bacteria; phylum Pseudomonadota; class Gammaproteobacteria; order Burkholderiales; family Burkholderiaceae_C; genus Variovorax; species Variovorax davisae. Next base: position 10,905 of record NZ_JASZYS010000001.1, on the reverse strand, counting down.
TCAACACCTTCGTGGTGCAGTGACCCCCAACAGGCGAGCCACCCATGGCCTATGAACAAGTCCTCTCGCAGGACGAGGTCGATGCCCTGCTGCAAGGCGTCACCGGCGGCAGCGTCGACCAGACCTCCAAGCCGGCCAAGCCGTCGGACGGCCTGCCGGCCTACGACCTCGGCGCGCCCGACCGGGTCGTGCGCAGCCGCATGCACACGCTGGAGGTCATCAACGAACGCTTCGCGCGCGGCCTGCGCAGCGCGCTGCTGAACTTCATGCGCCGCAGTCCCGACATCTCGGTCGGGCCGGTGCAGATCCAGCAGTACGCCGAGTTCGTGCGCCACCTGCCGGTGCCGGCCAACATCAACATGATGCACATGAAGCCGCTGCGCGGCACGGCGCTGTTCGTGTTCGATCCGAAGCTGGTCTTCCTGGTGGTCGACAACCTCTTCGGCAGCGATGGCCGCTACCACGTGCGGGTCGAGGGGCGCGATTTCACGCGCACCGAGCAGCGCATCATCAAGCGCCTGCTCGACCTCTCGCTGCAGTGCTATGGCGAGGCCTGGCAGCCGGTCTACCCGCTCGACTTCGACTACGTGCGCGCCGAGATGCACGGCAAGCTGGCCAACATCGTGGCGCCCAACGAGGTGGTGATCAACACCACGCTGCAGATCGAGTTCGGCCCCATCGGCGGCTTCCTGCACGTATGCATCCCCTACTCGATGATCGAGCCGATCCGCGACCTGCTGTCGAACCCGATCCAGGACGAGGTCGAGATCGACAAGCGCTGGGTCAAGCAGATGTCCAGGCAGATGCAGGCCGCCGACGTCGAGCTGACCGCGGACTTCGTCAAGATGTCCTCGACCATCGGCGAGGTCCTGAAGCTCCAGGTCGGCGACGTGCTGCCGATCGAGCTGCCGTCCTCCGTCATCGCCCGGGTCGACGGCGTGCCGGTGATGGAGTGCGGCTTCGGCACCTCGAACGACCGCTACGCCCTGCGCGTGCAAAACATGATCTCCCACCAAGACAGCGATGTGAAGAACGACCATGACTGACAACATTTCCTCCGCCAGCGACGCGGACGACTGGGCCAGCGCGCTGGCCGAGCAGACCGCCGCCACGCCCGCCGCACCGGCGGCCGAACCCGTGCCGGCGCCCGCCGCGGCACAGGTCTTCCAGCAGATCCAGGAGCCGGCCTCCACCGCCAGCGTCTCCGCCGTGGACATCGCGCGCGTGATGGACGTGCCGGTGCAGCTGACCGCCGAGATCGGCCGCACGCGCATCACCATCAAGAGCCTGCTGCAGCTGTCGCAGGGCTCGGTGGTCGAGCTCGACGGCCTGGCCGGCCAGCCGCTCGACGTGCTGATCAACGGCTACCTGATCGCCCAGGGCGAAGTGGTGGTCGTCAACGACAAGTACGGCATCCGGCTGACCGACATCATCACGCCGTCGGAGCGGATGCAGAAGCTGGCACGTTCATGAGCTTGCCCACGGTGCCTTCCCATGCGGTCGAGATGGCGCCGGCGGTCGGCGCCTCGGGCCTGCTGCAGGCCGGCTTCGGCATGCTGGTGGTGCTCGGCCTGATCTTCGGCTGCGCCTGGCTGGCGCGCCGCTTCGGGCTGCAGCGCTTCGGCGGCGGCGGCCAGGTGGTCAAGGTCGTGTCCAGCGCCAGCGTCGGCCAGCGCGAGCGGGTGGTGGTGGTCGAGGTCGCGGGCACCTGGCTGGTGCTGGGCGTGACGGCCAGCCAGGTCCACACCCTGCATTCGCTGCCCGCGCAGGCGGTGGCCAGCGCCGCCGCCGAGCCGGCTTCGGCGGCACGCAACCCGGTCGACCTGTTCGCGCAGAAGCTGCGCGAATCGCTGACCGGCAAGGCCCGTCCCGCGTCATGGTGAACAGGCCTCTTCGCCGCGGCTTGCAGGCCGGCCTGGTGCTGCTCGCGGCCGCGCTGCCGATGGCCGCCTGGACCCAGGGCCTGCCCGGGCTGATCAGCACGCCCGGCCCCGGCGGCAGCCAGACCTGGTCGCTCAGCGTCCAGACGCTGGTGCTGCTGACCTCGCTGTCCTTCCTGCCGGCCCTGTTGCTGTGCATGACCAGCTTCACGCGCATCCTGATCGTGCTGGGGCTGCTGCGCACCGCGATCGGCACGCAGTCGTCGCCACCGAACCAGATCCTGGTCGGGCTGTCGCTGTTCCTGACCTTCTTCGTCATGTCCCCAGTGTTCGACAAGGTCTACACCGAGGCCTACAAGCCCTTCTCCGAAAACAAGATCAGCGCCGACAAGGCCCTGGAACGCGGCATCGAGCCCTTCAAGACCTTCATGCTGCGCCAGACCCGCGAGAACGACCTGGCGCTGTTCGCCAAGCTCGCCAAGGTGCCCGACATGCAGGGCCCCGAGGAAGTGCCGCTGCGCATCCTGCTGCCTTCGTTCGTGATCAGCGAACTGAAGACCGCCTTCCAGATCGGCTTCACCATCTTCATTCCGTTCCTGATCATCGACCTGGTGGTGGCGAGCGTGCTGATGTCGATGGGCATGATGATGGTGCCGCCGGCCAGCATCGCCCTGCCCTTCAAGCTGATGCTGTTCGTGCTGGCCGATGGCTGGCAGCTGCTGATCGGCGCGCTGGCGCAGAGCTTCTATACCTGAAAGAGACTGAATGCCCCCACGCTCCGCACTTCGTGTCTTCGCTGCCCCCCGAGGGGGTGCAGGCCTCCCTTGGGGCGGCCCGGCGGGAGGCCCGACATGACCCCCGAAACCATCATGTCGATGGGCAACCAGGCGATCATGGTGTCGCTCGCGCTCGGCGCACCGCTGCTGCTGGTGGCACTGGTCGTCGGCCTCGTCATCAGCATCTTCCAGGCGGCGACCCAGATCAACGAGGCCACGCTGTCCTTTATCCCGAAGCTGCTGGCGGTGTTCGCGACCATGGTCATCGCCGGCCCCTGGATGCTCGGCCAGATGCTGGACTACATCCGCGCCCTCTTCATGAGCATTCCCCAGCTCGTAGGCTGATGCCCCCCGTCTTCGAGGTCACCTCGGCGCAGCTCACCGCCTGGCTGGTGGGCTTCCTGTGGCCGTTCGTGCGGATGCTGGCGCTGGTCAGCACGGCGCCGATCTTCGGCGAAACGTGGGTGTCGCGGCGGATCAAGGTCGCGATCGCGGCGATGCTCGCGCTGGTGCTGGCGCCGACGCTGGGCCCGATGCCCGACGTGCCGGTGGTCTCCGCCGGCGGCGTCTGGATCATCATCCAGCAGGTGCTGGTCGGCGTCGCCATGGGCTTCACGATGCGCATGGTGTTCACCGCCGTGCTCGCCGCGGGCGAGTACATCGGCCTGCAGATGGGCCTGTCCTTCGCCTCCTTCTTCGACCCCATGAACGGCGGCGCCACGATGGTGGTGGCGCGGCTGCTGAACATGCTGGCGATGCTGATCTTCATCGCGGTCGACGGCCACCTGCTGATGATCGCCGCGCTGGCCGAGAGCTTCCAGGCCCTGCCGATCGCCGATGCACCGCTGTCGGCGCAGGGCTGGATGGTCCTGGTCTCGGGCGCGAGCCGCATCTTTGCCAGCGGCATGATGCTCTCGCTGCCGCTGGTGGCCGCCCTGCTGATCCTGAACCTGGCGATGGGCATCCTGAACCGCGCATCGCCCCAGTTCAGCATCTTCGCCGTGGGCTTCCCGCTGACGCTGCTGGCCGGCATCGGCATGCTGCAGCTGCTGATGCCGCACCTGGGCGCGTTCCTGGAGCCGCGCTTCGCGGCCGGGCTCGATGCGATGGTGCAATTCGCGGGGGCCTTGCGGCGCTGAGATCGGTGCGGCCGGCGCTGGCCAGGCCGTCTTGCGGGGCGACGCATTGCACGCGGTGGCGTGCGGCACGAGTCACTGCCTGCGTCCGATCCTGGCCGCGTTGCGGCTTCTTGGCCACCGGATCGGCGCGACTTGCATGCATGGCTGGCGACGTCGCGGCCGACCACCGCCAGGTCACATGGAAATCCAACGGACAAGCAGGCAGGTGAAGGCCGGCCAGCGACCCGACCCATGGAGGGTTGAGACTGGTCCTGCGATCGAGAACAGTCCACAAGGTCTTTGGCTGAAGCCGGGCTACGTTGAATTGCCGGCGTCGAACTGATCTTCGTCCTAATTATTGGATATACCTTTTTCCCATGAAAAAAGAGCCAATCATGGAAGCCAGGGCGGCAATTGCGGATGAACGCGCGAAGACGCTCACCCGTTCGCAATTGGCCGAAAAGGCTGGCGAATTCGGAAAGGCGCTCGCTGCGTCGGCCTGGGACCTCTCGCTCCATGAGCAACGCGACAAGGAGGTTCCCGCCACTGATGATCCGGAATTATTGGAGCGTGCCCGGCAGGCAACGGATTTTTTGAAGGCGAGGGTGGCAGGAGGAAGCGTGCCAAATCGACATACTGTTCAAAGGAAACTCAGTGGGTTTCCAAGAATTCACGAACGCAATATATCCGCATTACTCAACAGGGAGTGAAAATAATGAAGCTTCTTGAATTTCTCGTGATCGCCTCGACTTTTCTTGCTGCCGCAGCTCAAGCCGGACCGTCAGTCACCATCACGTTCAAAAATCTCAACACCACAGAAACCGCAAACTACACCGTAGAAAACGTCAATCAAAGTTCGACCGAGAGAGATGCGTCGCCCAAGCCTGCCAAGACCGTTAGACCATTGTTCAACGACAGCTACACGGTCACGAGTCGATTGAGCCCCGACGCCACCACGGCGACTGTTCAGTATGTCATGGGGAGAAAGCGATGCGCCTTCGGTACGGTCTACGTGAATACGACTTCGACCGGTGGCACTCTCGTCCGCAACGCTACCGTCACACCCAGCAACGGCGCAATATGCACAGCCAGGATTACATCCATCAACGCCATGACCAATGCCTGGACTGCTGAATTCACGATGAAATGATCCGCCCGATCCATCCTGGACAAGCACGGCAAGGCAATGGCATGCACAGCGAGCGGCGACACCCTTCCGATTCACCGCCTGCAGATGCCCAGCACCAGCTCCTGCTCGGTGCAGTTGCGCGGCAGCGGCGGTGGCGCCGCCGCTGCCGCTGCACTGACGGCACTGCGGTGGGCGATGCAGTTGCGCATGCGCTTTTCCATCGGCCCGTAGTAGCGCCACCCCTGGCTCAGCGGCGGCAGTTCCAGGCGCACCTGCTTCCATTTGGGATGGCCGTTGGCCTGCAGCTTGTCGAAGTTGGTGCAGAGCGAGTCGGCAAAGCGGCTCAGGGCGCCCACCGTCGACTGCAGGCCGTAGTCGTAGGTGACCAGGTAGGCCTTCACGGTCAGGGTGGGCACGTCGGCCTTGAGCCATGTCGAGTAGCTGGAGGCGCGGATCACGGCCGGGAAGTAGGTCTTCTTCGCCCGCGCCGTCTCCGGCGCCGCCTCGTCGAGCTTCAGGATCTTGATGTAGTTGCGCGCCTCCGCCTTCATGTCCGTGAACAGCTTGGCCGGCTGCCCGGCGACGATGATCGCGACGTCGATCGACTTGTCGACGGTGAGCCTGGCCAGCGCTTCTTCGTTGGTCAGGTACTGCGCGTTGGCGGGCGGCAGCGGCTCGCCGAACATCAGCTGGTAGAGCGTTCGCGAGGTGAGCGCGGTGCCGCTGCCCAGCGGGCCGACGCCGATCTTCTGGTTCTTGATCTCGTGGATGCTGTTGAGCGGCGAGTCGGCGCGGGCCACGAAGTAGATCTCCTCGTCATAGAGCGGCATGATCAGGCGCAGCGGACGGATGATGTTGCCGGCCTCGGCGTTGCCCGCCTTCGCCTCGTCCAGGAAGGCCTGGTAGACGTCGGACTGCACCAGCGCCAGCTTGACGCCCGGCTCGAAGCGCATGCGCTGAACGTTCTCGGCCGACCCCTTCGACTCGAGGACCTCGAGATCGATGTCGGCCGGGTCCGCGATCCAGGTCGCGAGATCCCGACCGATCTGGATGTAGGTGCCGGTTTTCGACGCGGTGACGATCTTGTACTCTGCCCGGGGGGCCGCGGCCGCGCACGCGAGAAAGGCCATCCACAACAGCCCGATGGACAGGATTCTTGTTGGCATGTTGGCTCCGTCGAAGGTTGCTGACACCGCCAGGAGATGCCTGGCTCATGGTTGCTTGCTCGCTCTATTTCTTCGCGCACAGGGCCAGCGCCGCCAACGCCTCACTGCACCCCGGGTCCTGCGGCGCGGCCGCGCCGGCGGCCGGCGCCGGCGCGGGCTCCACCGGCGCTTCCGGCCGCGTGGGGCCCGGGGGCGCAGCGGCCTGCTCCAGCCGGATCGCCCTGGACGCCTTCAGCGGAACGTCCGGCAGGGGCGCCCCGCCCCCGGCCTGCGCCTGCGCGCGCTGGTCGAAAGCCTGCCACAGCGCCTGCACCGCCGGATCGTCCGAATGCTCGGCGTCCAGACCCTCGAGCACCTGCTCGGCGGTGGTCAGGTCGCCGCGCTTCAGGGCGCCCTGCACCCGCTCGACATCGTTTCTGAACGCACGCTCCCTGCCGGCTTCGTTCTCACCGCTGACATAGACGCGCTCGAGCCCCACGACGGCGAGCCCGGCCACGACCAGGGCGAGTGCAATGCCCGCCACCATGCGCTGGGGGGTCGCGAAGCGGGCCAGCCAGCTCGACTTGCCGCCGCCCGGCACGTCGGTCTGCCAGAAGGCGCCCGGCCGGACCATGCCGATCTCGGCGTCGGCCTCCCGCTCGGCCGTGCCCGTGGGGCCGGGAATATGGATGACTTCGTCCGCTTCCGGCTGCACCGTGTCCCTGAAGTCGATGACCATCGGGGCCGGCACCTCCTTGGCCACGGAGAGGCCGCGGCCGGGCGTGGCCGGCGGCGGCCCGATGTCGGCATCGCCGGTGTCGGCCGGCGCCAGCTGATCCTCGAAACAAAAAGGGCAAAACCGGTTCCCCTTCTGCAGCATGGCAGCACACCGCCTGCAGGGCACCGAGAACGATGGATCCAGATCGGCCAGGTTCGCCATTTTCGGAACAAGGTTCATGCTCGCGCCAGGATTGAGCGATGTAATGATTTTGTACCTACTTTAACCTCGATCCAAGCCCGTCAGGGCCGACCGCCCTCCATCCGGGCAGCCAACTCGTCCAAGGCGTCGTCGCTCAAGGTGCCGCCGGCAATTCGACGTAGCCGGGTTCAGGCCCAGGACTTCGACGCCTCTGGCACCGGGCCGCACCATGGACCCGGGCTTCCTTGAACAGAGGGTGGCAAAGGCGGGGATGACGCCGGATCAGGCGATCGGCATGTCGCCGCAAGCCGCGGCCGCCAGCGCCGGCGCCGGCCAAGAGAAGAACCGCCATCTGCCGGATGCCTTCTTCGGCCGCGACCAAGGCCTGCGGGTCGACCTGCCGAAGCAGCGACCCGCATGTGTCGGCAAGCGGCCAACCGCCTCTTCCTCAAAGATAGTTGAACAGGGAGATCGACGCCAGCTTGGCAAAGGTCAGCTGGGTCGCCTGCAGCGAGGTCTGGCGCTGGTAGAACTCCGAGATCGCGCTGGCCGGGTCCAGGTCCTCGATCGAGGACAGGTAGCTCTTGTCCATCAGCACGCGCGACGCGCCGCCATCGTCGAGGGCGTCGACCTCGTTCATGCGCGAACCCACCGACGACAACACGGTCAGCACGTTGTCGTGCGCGTTCGTGACCTTGACGTTGGCGGTGCTCAGGGCGTTCTGCAGCTTGGCCTGCGCCGCTGCGCCGCCGCCGCTCAGCGGGGTGCGCAGCGCCGTGACCAGCTCGCCGATGGTCGCGAAGATGTCGGTGCCGGCATTCTTGGCGGTCGTGACGTTGAAGGTGTCGCCGTCCGCCGGCGTGCCGGTCATGCTGATCTGCAGCCCGGCGAAGGAGATCGGCGAGCCGGCCGTGAAGGCGCCGCTGGCGGCCACCACGGGGGGCGTTTCGTTGGTCGACACCGTGTAGTTGCCGCCCGAGAAGCTGATCGTGAAGTCCTGGCCGTAGCTGGCCTGGGTGGCATCGACCACGCTGACCGCACCGAAGACGGCGGTTCCGGTGTTGGCCGCGGCGCCCGAGGTCACGTAGCCCGCGCCGCCCTGCACCGACTGGAACACCGTGCGGCCGTCGTCGGAGGTCGCCAGCTGGCGCGCCACGTCGACCTGCATGAGGCGCTGGCCCTGGTCGCCGACATACTGCACGCCGCCGCCGGCCTGGGCCGCGAACGGCGGACTGGCGCTCTTGTAGCCGGCGAACAGGAACTGGCCGTTGCCGTCGTCGGAGTTCGCGATGCCCACCAGCTGGTCGAGATTGCTCTGGATCGCCGTGGCCAGCGAGGCGCGGTCGGCATCCGACAGGGTGCCGTTGCCCGCCTGCACGGTCAGGGTCTTGATGTTCTGCAGGATCAGGGTGGTGCTGTCGAGCGCGGTTTCCTCGCGCTTGAGAGACAGGGTCGCGCGCTCGCGGCTGGTGGCGTACTGGGACGACTCGGCCAGCGTCTGGGCGACGCCGAGTGCCCGCGCGGCACCCACCGGGTCGTCGCCGGCGGTCAGGAACTTCGTGCCCGCCGACAGGCGTTGCTGGACGTTGAAGAGATTCTGCTGCTGCAGGCCCATCGCGAGGGTGTTCTGCTCGTAGAACGAACTGGTGCTGATACGCATCACGGCTCCTTGGATCTGGGTGGGTTCGGCGCGCTTCAGCTGCTGATGCCGAGGATCGCGTCGAAGATGGTCGAGGCGGTCTGGATGACCTTCGCGTTGGCCTGGTACATCTGCTGGAACATCAGCAGGTTGGCGGTTTCCTCGTCCTGGTTGACGCCGGAGATCGACTGCTGGCTGGCCTTGATCTGGCTGGTCACGCTCTCCTGCGTCTTGGTGGCGACCTTGATCTCCATCGCCTTGTTGCCGACCTCGCTGACCAGCTGCGAGTAGGCGCCGTTGAAGGTGGTGGTGCCGTTGCCCATCGTGGTCTGGCGCTGAAGGGCGCCGAGCAGCAGCGCGTTGCTGCCGTCGGACACGCCGCCCGCGTTCTTGCCGATGGTGAAGGTGTCGCCGTTGGCCGGCGTGCCGGTCATCGTCATGCTGAGGCCGTCGAAGCTGATCTGGGCACCCGCCGTGTAGGGCACCGCGGCGCCGGCCGCGTAGGTGGTCGCGGTGCCGTCGGCCAGCGTCACGGTGACGGCGGAGGTGGCGGGAAAGCCCGACAGCGCGCCGGTCGCCGAGTCGTAGCTCAGCGTCAGGTTGGCGGCCAGCGGCGTCGCCGGGTAGCTCGCGTCGACGGTCGCCGGGCCCAGCTTGGCGCTGCCCTGGTTGCCGGCGCTGTTGCCGGTCACGATCGGCGAGGCGGCCGCCACCTTGGCCGGGTCGAGCACCAGCACGTCCATGTCGCGCGCGCCGGTGCGGGTGGGCTGCACCAGGAAGGAGTCGCCGGCCTGCGCCGTGCCGCTCGCCTGCGACAGGCTCACGCCGTCGAAGCTGATCGGGAAGCTCGTGAAGGTGCCCATCGACTGCTTGTCCGACAGCCGGGTCACCGAGTAGTTCAGCGTGCCCGCCACGTTGGTGACCTGCACCGAGTAGTCGCTGGTGCTGAGCTTGTCGGTGTCGGTCACGACACCCGACAGCACCATGTTGCCGGTGTTCTTCGCGTTCGAGAACACGCCGGGGGTGGCGGTGGTGAAGAAGTCGGTGCCCAGCGCGCCGTTGAGGTCGACGCCCAGGCCGTGCTGATCGTTGAAGGCACCCGAGACCGCCATCGCCAGCCGGCCGATGGCGTTCTGGGCCGGGATCAGGGTCTGGGTGCGGAAGTTCATCAGGCCGCCCAGCGAGCCACCGGTGATGACGTCGCTGCCGAGCTCCGAGACGTTGCCGGCGATGCCCACCAGCGCCACCGTGGTGCGGGTCGGGTCGGCGGCCGAAGGCACGGCCTTCATGGTCGCGGCCTGGTCGCCGGTCACCAGCGACTGGCCGTTGCCCATGAACACGTTGTACTTGCCGTTGTCCTGCTCGAGCACCTTGACGTCGACGATCTGGCTCAGCTCGCTCACCAGTTGGTCGCGCTGGTCCAGCAGGTCGTTCGGCGGCTGGCCGCCGGCGACGGCGGTCATCATGCTGATCTGCTGGTTGAGGCTGGCGATCTTGCTCGAGTAGGTGTTGATCTGCGAGACGCTGCCCGAGATCTGGTCGTTGACCGACGCGTTGAGGTCGCTCAGGTACTGGTCGGTCGAACGGAACTTGTTCGACAGCGATTGCGCCGAGCTGATGAGCTGCTGGCGCGCGGCCGAGTCGGCCGGCGTGTTGGCGACGCCCTGCACCGCGGTGAAGAAGGTCTGCATCAGCACGCTGATGCCGGAGGTCTTGTCGGCCAGCAGCGAGTCGATGCGGTTGATCTCGGTGCCGTAGGCATTCAGGGCCGCCGAGGAGGACTGTGCCGTGGCCAGCTGCGAGGTCAGGTAGCGGTCGTAGCTGCGGCTGATCGTGGTGACGCCGGCGCCGGTGCCGACGTAGCCCGAGCCGGTGGCGACCGCTGCGTTGGTGGCGACCTCGGCGACCTGCCGGCTGTAGCCGGTGGTGTAGACGTTGGCCGTGTTGTGGGCCGTCGTCATCAGCGCGGTCCGGGCGACATTGAGGCCGCTCAGACCCGTGAAGAACAAGTTTCCTGACATGGGATCGATTACCTGGTTGGGTGTGGGTGGGTGTTGCTTCTCGGCATCGCCGCTGCAATGCCCTCAGGGTCTATATCGGCCGCCTCAGCCGAAAGTTGAAGGCTGAACGACGCCTGACTCCCGCAGCTTGAACACGCCCACCACCTGCGACAGGCCGCCGGCCTGGCCCTGCAGCGATGCGGCCGCGGCTGCTGCTTCTTCCACCAGCGCCGCGTTCTGCTGCGTCACCTGGTCCATCTGCGTGATCGCCTGGTTGATCTGCTCGATCCCCGAGGTCT